>NZ_JAAGLY010000002.1 GCF_010548375.1 Streptomyces sp. SID13726 | reverse complement strand
CGGCGGGCGCGGCACCGGCCAGCGGGGCGCAGGCGCCGGGCCCGGGGGAGCCGGAGACGGTGGTGCCCGGTGCGGGTGGCGTGCAGCCTCCTGCGGCCGGGGGAGCGCAGTCGGAGGCTTCCGGCGCAGTTGGTGCGCCTGGTCCCGCGGTGCCGGACCCGTCGGGGTCCGCGAACGGCCCGGGCCCCGGGCAGTCGGCAGGGCCCGCGGCATCCGGCTTCGGTACGCCCGCGCAGGGCGTGCACGGCATGCCGGGTGCGCACGGCTCCGGTGCCTTCGGTCAGAGCGCTGCCGGGCCGTACGGGGCCGCGGCGCCCGGTGGCGCCGCCCCGGGACCCTACGGCCCCGGCCAGCCCGGGACGCCACCGCAGGGCTTCGGGCTGCCCGCCCCGCACGGCGGCGCTCCGGGCCAGGGCGGACCGCCCGCGCACGGCTACGGCCCCTACGTCTCCCAGGACCAGCCCCCGACCGGCCCCATGACCACCGAGCGCCCGTCCCGCCGCAGGGGCCGTGTCCTGCTGGCCGTCGCGGCCGTCACCGTCGTGCTCGCCGGGGGCGGGGGCGCCGCCGCCCTGCTCGCCGACTCGGGCGACGCCTCGGCCGACAGCAAGATCGTCGGGTCCGGCACGACTCCGACCGGCTCCGCCGCGGCCTCCGTCAGCCCCGACGCGGACCGCTCCAGCAGCCCGAAACCGTCGGGCGACGCCAGTAAGACCCCGAGCGGCAAGGAGACGAAGGCGGACGACGACTCCGAGTCCTCGGCCCGCCCCTCCGCGTCCGCCACATCCAACTCCTCCGGCGGCGGCACCACGGGCGGTACCACGGGCGGCTCCGGCGACGGCGGCACGTCCGGCGGGAGCAGCGGCACCGGTGGCTCCGGGAGCGGCGGTACGACGGGCGGCGGTGCCAGCACCCCGGCCCCGGCCTGCACCGCCATCGGCGGCGGCAAGTACAACTGCAGCGTGTGGAAGAACGCCAAGTCCTACACCGCCTCCGGCGCCGAGGCCGGGACCCTCAACGCGGGGACCAACTACTTCTACTGCCAGTCGAACCTGGGCCGCCGCGAGACCTCCGGCCAGTGGACCAACGTCTGGTGGGCGAAGACCGACGACGACAGCGGCAATACCAACGTCTACGTCAGCGACGTCTACCTCAAGGGCGGCAACAACGACGAGCCGGTGCCCGGACTCCCGGTCTGCTGAGCGGCCCCGTACCGCTCCAGACCGGACTCCGTCACCAGCTTCTCCTCGGCGAACAGCCGCGTACCCGCCTCGCACAGCAGCCGGTCCGCCCGCGCCCGGGCCACGAACTCCTCGGGCGTGACACCGAACAGCTCCCTCAACCGGGCGGATCCCACGAGGAGTTCGGTCAGCAGCTCGCGCTGGCCCGGATGGGTGCGCGGAGCGCCGGTGCCGTCGTGGAGGACTCCGTGACGGTTGACGTACGCGTGGACGCCCGGCAGCGTCGTGCCGTCGGGCAACTCGACCCGCACCACGGGTGCGGGCAGCCGGACGCGGCCGTAGTTGCCGTTCGTCAGCGGCACGCCCTCGCTCGCGTCGAC
Source organism: Streptomyces sp. SID13726 (assembly GCF_010548375.1). GTDB lineage: Bacteria > Actinomycetota > Actinomycetes > Streptomycetales > Streptomycetaceae > Streptomyces. The sequence goes on along the minus strand of NZ_JAAGLY010000002.1, from coordinate 947,596 downwards.
CACCGCGAGCTGCTCGGCGTCCAGCCAGATGACGAACAACTCCCGTACGGCGTCCGGCGCCTGGATGGGTGACGCGGACACGTACCCCATGCGGCTGACGTGCGCGGAGACACCCACGTCGACGCCTGTCACCCGCGCCTTGACCATCGGGATCGGCGAGGTGATGCCGAACTCGGCCATCTTGTGCCGCAGTTGCCCCGGGCTCGCGTTGGAGCCGACGGCGAGGACAGGGGTGCGGTCCTCGTACCGGAACCGGTCGAGCGGCAGCAGCCGGTCGCCGTGGAGCAGTCCGGAGTCCGTCGGCCAGGCGCCGGGGTAGAGCAGCGGATGGTCGCGGGGCGCCTCGGACAGGCCGAGCGCCTCCAGCGTGGGCGGGGCGGGGGCGTCGGGTGCCGTGCGTGCGGGACCGCCCGGCCCCTCAGGTGCCACAGTCCCGGCCGGACCGCCCACGCCCTGGCAGGCCGGCCCTGCTTCCGTCGCGGCCCACTCGCCCGGCCCGGAACCGTCCGCCCCCTCGGCGTCCCCACCGTTCCCCATCCGCTCAGTCCGCCGGCGGCAGTTCGCCCGAGCCGCGGGTGATCAACCGGGTCGGCAGCTCGATGCGTTCCGGTGCCAGGAGCGTGCCGTCGAGCTGGCGGAACAGCCGCTCGGCCGCCGTGCGTCCGAGGGTCGCCGCGTCCTGGGCGACGACCGTGACACCGGGCTGGAGCAGGTCGGCGAGCTCGATGTCGTCGAAGCCGACGAAGGCGACCCGGCGGGTGTGTTCGGCGAGGACGCGGATCACGGTGACCGTCACCCGGTTGTTGCCGGCGAAGATCGCGGTGACGGGGGAGGGGCCGACGAGCATCTCCTCGGCCGCCCGGCGCACCCGCTCCGGGTCGGTGACGCCCAGGGACGTCCAGGCGTCGGCCACCTCGATACCGGCGTCCTCCATGGCGGCCCGGTACCCGCGCAGCCGCTCGGCGGCGGTGTGGATACGGGGCATGTCACCGATGAAGCCGATCCGCCGGTGGCCGTGGGCGATCAGGTGGGCCACGCCGTCGCGGGCGCCGCCGAAGTTGTCGGACAGCACGACGTCCGCGTCGATCCGGCCCGCCGGACGGTCCACGAACACCGTGGCGACGCCCGCCTTCAACTCCGGCTCCAGATAACGGTGGTCGTCACCGGCCGGGATGACCACCAGGCCGTCCACCCGCCGTGCGCACAGCGCCAGGACCAGCTCCTGCTCCCGCTCCGGGTCCTCCGCGCTGGAGCCGTTGATGAGCAGGGCGCCGTTGGCGCGGGCGATCTCCTCCACCGCGCGGCTGAGGGGGCCGTAGAACGGGTCGGCGAGGTCCTCCAGGACCAGGCCGATGCTGGCGGTACGGCCCTTGCGCAGGACGCGCGCGCTGTCGTTGCGGCGGAAGCCGAGCGCCTCGATGGCCTCCTTGACGCGGTGCTCGGTCTCGGGTGTGACCCCCGCTTCGCCGTTGACCACGCGCGAGACCGTCTTGAGGCCGACGCCGGCCCGTGCGGCGACGTCCTTCATGGTGGGGCGATTGCCGTATCGGGTCGCGGAGAGGCGGTCTGCTCGGCTGTGGGTGTCGGGCACGGTACGGCGTCCTGTCCTGTCGTCGACGGGGATGCGGCGGTCCATGATTTTGTATGAGGATGTGGCGTCGAGCATAGAGCCTGGACAACGTTGTCAGATGCGGGAGACACTGTCCACCGCAATCTGCCGGGCTGCGCCCCCACCGCGAGACCGGCCTGTCCATTCCTCAAAGGTTGACGGGGAGAACTGACACTGATGCACACCGACCTCGTGGCTGCGCTCGACATCGGCGGCACCAAGATCGCCGGAGCGCTGGTGGACGGCCACGGCCGGATCCTCCTGCGCGCTCAGCGCGCCACGCCCGCGCAGGAGGACGGCGAGAGCGTGATGCGCGCCGTCGAGGAGACGCTCGGCGAGCTCACCGACTCACCGCTGTGGGGGCGCGCCGGTGCCCTCGGTATCGGCAGCGCGGGCCCGGTGGACGCCTCCACCGGCACCGTGAGCCCGGTGAACGTGCCGGGCTGGCGCGACTATCCGCTGGTCCGCAGGGTCCAGGAGGCGGCCGGCGGGCTGCCCGTCGAGCTGATCGGCGACGGCGTGGCCATCACCGCCGCGGAGCACTGGCAGGGCGCCGCCCGCGGCCACGACAACGCGCTGTGCATGGTCGTCTCGACCGGCGTCGGCGGCGGCCTGGTCCTCAACGGTCAGCTGCACGCCGGTCCCACCGGCAACGCGGGACACATCGGCCACATCAGCGTCGACCTCGACGGCGACCCGTGCCCGTGCGGCTCACGCGGCTGCGTGGAACGCATAGCGAGCGGCCCGAACATCGCCCGGCGGGCGCTGGAGAACGGCTGGCGGCCCGGCCCGGACGGCGACACCTCGGCCGCCGCGGTGGCCGACGCGGCGCGCGGCGGCGACCCGGTCGCCGTGGCCTCCTTCGAGCGGGCGGCCCAGGCCCTGGCCGCCGGGATCGCGGCCACCGCGACCCTCGTCGAGATCGACATCGCCGTCATCGGCGGCGGGGTGGGCAAGGCGGGCGACGTCCTGTTCGAGCCGCTGCGCAAGGCGCTCGGCGACTACGCGACCCTCTCCTTCGTCCAGCGACTGACCATCGTGCCCGCGCAGATGGGCACCGACGCGGGGCTGGTCGGCGAGGCCGCGGCGGCGCTGGCGAAGCGGTCGGCGGACACGGCGACGGTCTGAGCGAGGCGCGCTGTCGGGAGAAACGTTCACGTGGCGGCCGGGTGCCGTCGGGAGAAGCGTTCATGTGGCGGCCGGGTCCCGATGACGGACCCGGCTGCCCCATGCCGTCAGCAGCTCAACCGCGCGTCCGCCCAGTCCGCGTGGTCCGAGTCGATGCCGTCCCCGCCGTCGGTGACGACGAGCCGGACCAGCCGGGCGCCGGTGACGTCCGCGGTCAGCGGCTGGGCCGGCATGGCGTTGGTCAGGACGCCGGTGGAGGCCACCTCGGTCCCGTCCGCCCACACCTGGAAGGCCACCGTGCCGTTCGCGCCCTTCTCGTCGTCGACGCCGACCTCGGCGGTGACCGTCTCGCAGGCCGCTCCGGTGTAGTACTCCACGGAACTCTCCGCGTGCACACCGAGGCCCTTGGCGTACACGACCCCGCCGATGGTGATCGGATGACCGTCCCCCGCCGCGCTCTCGCCGTTGCTGGTGTTGCGCTCGACGGGACCGTAGCCGTTGGCGGCGGACAGCCACGGAAGGTCACCGAGGCCGGAGGTGCCCGAGGGCGGCGGCACCACCACGGTCGCGGTGAAGGGCAGGGTGTCGTCGACCCGGACGCCGGAGGGCGAGCGGTAACTCGCCTTGAGCGTCAGGTCGTACGACCCCGTCGGCGCTCCCTGGGGTGGGGTGAGCGACCACTTGGTGCGCAGCGAGCGGCCCGTGGACAGCGCCCCGGCAGCGGTCGGCGAAGTCGCCTTCACGGCCCAGCCCTCGGGGCCGGTGAGCCGTACGGAGACCTGCCTGGCCGGGGTGCGGCCCAGGTCGGTGAGGGTGGTCGTCAGCCTGGCGGGGGTGCCCGCCTCGACCAACGGGGTGCCCTCCAGGCCGAGTTCGACGGCGGGCGGGTGCTGCTGCCACCTGCGGTCCGCGGAGACCCGTACGAGAACCGTGCCGTGCGCCGGGACGGTCGCCGAGATCGTGCCGGCGGTGTTGTAGCTGCGGTGCTTCCACAGGTCGCGCAGGGTGTACGCGTCGGCGCCGGGCAGGCCGACGGCCGCGGCGGTGGTGGCGATGCGCTGGGGGCTGCCCGACTCGTTGAAGAGGGCCACCGTACGGCTGCCGTCCTTCATCTCCTTGGCGACGACCCAGCGTCCGCCCTCGGAGGAGACCACGCTGCCCTGCTTGCCCAGCGGGTCCTGGTCGACGGCGATGACCTCCTTGTTGCCGAGGATCGCGAAGGTCTCGTCGGAGGCGGTGCGCAGGTCGCTGCCGATGAGCAGGGGCGCGGCCATCACCGACCACATCGAGAAGTGCGAGCGGTACTCGGTGTCCGTCATGCCGCCGTTGCCGACCTCCAGCATGTCGGGGTCGTTCCAGTGGCCGGGGCCCGCGTGGGGCGCGAGCGGCAGGTTCTGCTTGAGGATCGAGAGCATCGAGCCCCAGGTGTCGCTGATGTCGCCGGTGGTGCGCCACAGGTGGCCGACGTCGGCGGCCCACTCCCAGGGCTTGTTCTGGCCCCATTCGCAGATGCTGTAGACGATGGGTCTGCCGGTCGCCTTCAGGGCGTCGCGCATGGTCGTGTAGCGCTGCTCGGCGTCCACGCCCTGGTTGTTGCAGTTGTCGTACTTGAGGTAGTCGACGCCCCAGTCGGCGAACTGCCGGGCGTCGCTGTACTCGTGGCCCAGGGCGCCCGGGAAGCCGGCGCTGTTGCAGGTCTTGGTGCCCGCGCTGGTGTAGATGCCGAGTTTGAGGCCCTTGGAGTGCACGTAGTCGGCGACGGCCTTGATGCCGTTCGGGAAGCGCGCCGGGTCGGGGACCAGCTTGCCGTCGGCGTCCCGGCTCGGCAGGGCCCAGCAGTCGTCGAGGTTGACGTACTGGTAGCCGGCGTCCTTGAGGCCCTTCTCGACGAAGAGGTCGGCGATCCCCTTGACCATCGCCTCGTTGAACTCGGCCCGGCAGTGCGTGGAGTTCCAGTTGTTGAAGCCCATGGGCGGGGTGAGGGCCAGGCCGTCGGCGAGGGCGGGTGAGCCGGGTGCCTCCTCGTCCGCGGCGGCGACGGGGGCCGCCCCGGGCATCGCGAACAGCAGCGCCGTGAGTACGGCGACCGTCCTTCGGCGGGCTGTGCGGGTGTGAAGGTGACGCATCGTTACGTTCCTCCGAACCAGCGGAAGGTGCAATGACGGCATGTACGCGTCATTCTGTGTGCGTTAAAGGTAGGACGTGTTGGACCGTGGTGGAAGGGAGCGGTCGGGCGTGACCCATCGCGTGCGTCCGCGTTGATCAGGCCATGAAGAAGCGCAGCATGCTCGCCATCGCCTCCCTCGCCACCGGCTTCGTCGTCGCGGCGGTCACCCCCTCGCACGCCCTGGGCGAGGACCTGAACCACATCGACGTCGACAAGACCCTCAGCAGCCTCGACCACACCGTGGCCTCCGACAGTTTCGACGGCACCGAGCACATCCTCGGGCAGAACGACTGACGAGCCGGGCGCGGTACGACAGCGGCGCCGGGGTCCCCACCGAGGGGGCTCCGGCGCCGCGCGCCGTTCCGGCTCCGCTCCGGTTCCGGCCGTCCGCCGCCTCCTGAGCTCCCGGGCGACGGGAGGGTGACGGAGGGGCCCCACGCCCGTGATCGCCTGCCCTTGCGCTCAGCGACGGACGCGGTAGCGGATGTGGGTGGCCTGCGGGGTGTCGATCACCTCGACGATCTCCAGCTCGATCTCTGACGGCAGCACATCGAACAGCCGACGGCCACGTCCGAGGAGCACCGGGATCTGATGGATCTGGACCTCGTCCAGCACCCCGGCCTCAAGCGCCCGCTGCGCCGTGTACGCGCCGCGCACCTGCACGTCCTTGCCTTCGGCCGCGGCCTTGGCCTGTGCCATCGCGCTCTCGATGCCGTCGGTCACGTACGTCACCAGTGGGTAGCCCCAGCGGGCAGCAGGCCCCGGCGGGCGGTGGCTGGGCACGAAGATCGGGAGACCGCCGTGATCACCACCCCAGTGATCCATGAGCTCGGCGGTCCGCCGTCCGGCGAGCACCGCACCGGCCGCGTTCCATTCGTCCAGGAACTGCACAGCCGGTCCGGACGGCCGGCCGGACTCCGCGTCGGCGTCGGCCCACTTGTGCAGCCGCTCGCCGTCGTCGCCGCCGAGGAAATCGTCGGTGTCGGCGATGTACCCGTCGAGTGACACCGACATATCGAGCACTGATCTGGACACGTCGACCTCCTGTGGTCTTCCTTCAGGACCGCTTTCACTGCGTGTAGACCTGGCGTGGCGGCACAACTCATCGAATCAGGTCCTGGTGGCCCTGCACGACACAAGCAGGCTGGGGATCTTCGAGCTGAGGAGGTGTCCGGAGACAGGCCCACCGGCGCCGCTCTCGTGCGCCCTCAACTGCGGCTGGTTTCCGTGGCAGGGTGGAACGGGCAAGCCACAGGGGGCCAAACAGAAGAGGGGGAGTCCGTGATCGTCTGGATCAACGGCGCGTTCGGTGCGGGGAAGACCACCACCGCACGGGAACTGATCGAACTGATCCCGAACAGCACGCTCTTCGACCCCGAGGACATCGGCGCAGCGGTCGTGCACCTGCTGCCGCCCAAGCACCTCGCCGAGGTCGGCGACTTCCAGGACCTGCCGATCTGGCGACGTCTGGTGATCGACACGGCGGCCGCGATGCTCGCCGAGCTCGGAGGGACCCTCGTGGTCCCCATGGCCCTGCTGCGCCAGGAGTACCGCGACGAGATCTTCGGCGGCCTCGCCGCCCGCCGGATCAGTGTCCGGCATCTTCTCCTCGCTCCGGCGGAAACGATCCTGCGCGAACGAATAGCCGGGCGGGAGACCCCGCCGACCCTGCCGCTCGGCGGAGCGGGGCAGGGGCACTGGGCGTACGACCACATCGAGCCCTACCGGGCCGCCCTCGCCTCCTGGCTCACCGACGACGCCCATCCGATCGACACCAGCGCGCTCACCCCGTACGAGACGGCCGTCCGCATCGCCGAGGACCTCGGCACCGGGACCGTACCCGCCTGCGACATCGTGCAGACCCCCGAACCCACCGCCGAGACCGTGGCCGCCGGGGTCCTCCTCTTCGACGAGCACGACCGGGTCCTGCTCGTCGACCCCACCTACAAGGCCGGCTGGGAGTTCCCCGGCGGTGTCGTGGAACCCGGCGAGGCACCCGCGCGGGCCGGTGTGCGCGAGGTCGCCGAGGAGACCGGCATCCACCTCGACGACGTACCGCGGCTGCTGGTCGTCGACTGGGAACCACCCGCGCCTCCGGGATACGGCGGACTGCGCCTCCTCTTCGACGGCGGGCGGCTGGACTCCGCGGAGGCGCGCCAGGTCCTGCTGCCGGGACCCGAGTTGCGCGGCTGGCGTTTCGTCACCGAGGAGGAGGCCGCCGAACTGCTGCCGCCGGTGCGCTACGAGCGCCTGCGGTGGGCGCTGCGGGCCCGGGAACGCGGCGCGGCGCTGTATCTGGAGGCCGGAATTCCCGTCGGCTGAGGCCCCGGGACTTGCCGGATTCTTCTGCTTGTTGGCATGGAATTTGCCGTTCCGGAGACGTCCCTTTCCCGGTTTGCCTGACCGGGGAAATTCCGAGGACAAAGCGAGGGTGAACTGAGGCCGTCCCGGTATGAACGGAGATCCGACGTCGAGGCGTGAGCGTTTTACCTTCGGTGCGCAGCCCAGTTCTCCCGTCGAAGGAGGGACATGCGCGCGCACTCCCCGGCCCTTGCCAAGGGCCTCACGCTCGCCGCCGGACTGGTCCTCGTCCTCGCCGCCTGCAGCAGTGGCGGCGGGGGTGGCGGCTCCGGCAGCGGAACCTCGGCGGGGCTCACGTCCTGTTCGACCGAGGGCAAGGCCGACACCTGCAACTCCGGCACCACCAAGGCCGGCGGCACCTTCACCTATGTGCTGGAGAAGAACATCCAGCAGTGGAACGTCCAGGACGCCAACGGCAACACCTTCGAGAACGGCGAGGCCCTGGGCGTCGTCCTGCCCCAGGTCTACGTCCCCCAGCCCGATCTGACGGTCGCCCTCAACACCGATCTGGTGACCTCGGCGACCCAGACGAGCGCCAGTCCGCAGACCCTCGTCTACAAGATCAACCCGAAGGCGTCCTGGAACGACGGGACACCGATCACCGCCGACGACTTCGTCTACTACTGGCGCACCAACGACGGCAAGGACTGCCCGCCGCCGCCCGCCAGCGACACCACCCAGACCAAGGGCTGTCTGCCGCAGAGCACGGCCGGCTACGACCGCGTCAAGTCGGTCACCGGCTCGGACGGCGGCAAGACCGTCACCGTCGTGATGAACAAGCCCTTCTCCGACTGGAAGTCGCTCTTCGGAGCCGGCTATCCGCTCTATCCGGCGCACGTCGCCGAGAAGCTCTCCGGCGCCAAAACCGGGGGCGCGGCCCAGATGACGGCCGCCCAGCTGACCCAGGGCTGGCAGTACTTCCAGAAGACCCCGCCCACCAAGTACGCGACGGCGGGGCCGTACAAGATGCAGCAGTGGGTGGACAACGACCACGCCACCTACGTCCCCGACCCCAAGTGGTACGGCGCGCACAAACCCTCGCTCCAGCGGCTGGTGTTCAAGGTCATCACCGACGCCACGCAGGAACCCATCGCGCTCCAGAACAACGAGGTCCAGGGCATCTATCCGCAGCCCGAGGTCGACCTGGTGAAACAGGTCAAGGACATTCCCAACGTCACGTACACCATCGGCAGCGGGCTCAACTGGGAGCACTTCGACCTCAATCTGCACAACCCGGTGATCGGCAAGTACAAAGCCCTGCGCCAGGCGATGTTCACCGCCATCTCCATCAAGGACATCGTGTCCAAGACGGTCGGCCAGTTCGACCCGAAGGTGAAGAACCTGGGTAACCACAACTACGTTCCCGGACAGGCGGGTTACCAGGACCTGGTGACGTCCACCGGGCAGGGTTCCGGTGATCTGGCGAAGGCGAGGAAATACCTCACCGACGCCAAGTTCACCGGAGTGGGCACGGCGCTGAAGACCCCGGACGGCAAGACCGTGGGACCCTTCAACTGCCGCTACACCACCGGCAACCAGATCCGGCAGAGCGAGTGCCAGATCCTCCAGAGCAACCTCGCCGCCCTCGGCATCAAGATCACCATCCAGCCGATCGGCGCCGCCGACCTCGGCACGGTCCTGGTGGGGCACCAGTACGACATCATCGTCTTCGCCTGGGTCGCCTCGCCGTTCCCCTCCAGTGCCGCCCAGCAGAACTGGGTCACCGGAGGCGGCGGCAACTACGGCGGCTACAGCAACAAGACGGTCGACAAGCTGGTCGCCCAGGCCGTCGGCGAGACCGACCAGACGAAGGCGGCCGGCCTGCTCAACCAGGCCGACAAGATCATGACGGATGACGCCTACGTCCTGCCGCTGTACCAGAAGCCGACGTTCCTGGCGGTGCAGACGCGGTTCGTGAACGTACGGGACAACGCCACGAACGTGGGCCCGCCGTACAACACGGCCGAGTGGGGCCTGAAGAAGTAGGCCCGGGGGTCCGGCCCGGGGGCGCCTCCCGGGCCGGGCCGCCGCTCACACCTCCGAGAGAAGATCCGCATGCTCGCCTACACCGTGCGCCGCGTCCTCGTCTCCATCCCCGTCCTGATCGCCTCGACCTTCATCGTGTTCCTGGTCGTCGTCAACGCCGGCGATCCGGTGGCCAACTTCGCCACCTCACGGCAGCCCGCCCCCAGCAAGGCCGCCGTGCAGGCCTTCGCCCGGCACATCCACGCCGACCAGCCCGTCCTGGAGCGCTACTGGAACTGGATCACCGGCGTGTTGCACGGCGACTTCGGCCCGTCCGTGCAGACCAACCTCGACATCGGGCACGACCTGTTCACCCGCTTCCGGGTCACCGTCACCCTGGTCGCCGCCGCCATGCTCATCGCGCTCCTGCTCTCGGTGCTGTTCGGCGCGTTCAGCGCGATCCGTCAGTACTCCGCCGCCGATTACTCGATCACCTTCGTCGGCTTCCTGTTCCTGGCCATGCCGGTGTTCTGGTTCGCCGTCCTGCTCAAGCAGGTGGGCATCTGGATCAACGAGAAGACCGGCAACCACTTCCTGGGCACCATCGGCCAGCAGTCGCCGTACCTGAACGTCGACACCCCCTGGAACGAGTTCACCGACCGCATCGGCCATCTCGTCCTGCCCACCATCACCCTGGCCCTGGTCTCCTTCGCGTCCTGGACCCGCTACACCCGCGCCTCCATGCTGGAGGTCCTCAACAGCGACTACGTCCGTCTGGCCCGTGCCAAGGGACTGCGGCGGGGCCGGGTCGTCGTCCGGCACGCCCTGCGCACCGCGCTCATCCCGCTCACCACCGTCACCGCCCTCGACATCGCGAGCATCCTGGGCGGGGCCGTCGTCACCGAGACGATCTTCCAGTGGCACGGCATGGGGGAGATGCTCGTCCAGGCCGCCTCCACGGTCGACGTCTACCGACTGATGGCCTGGCTGCTGCTGTCGGCGGTCGTCGTCATCGTCTTCAACCTGCTCGCCGACCTCCTCTACGCCGTCCTCGACCCGAGGATCCGCTATGACTGACATCAAGGCGCCCGAACCCGCTCAAGTGCACGCCGTCGAAGGCGAGTTCACGGTACGGCAGCGCAGCCAGACCCAGCTCGTGCTGCGCCGCTTCCTGCGGCACCGGGCGGCCGTGATCAGCCTGGTCGTGTTCGTGCTGATCGCGCTGTGGGCGTTCGTCGGCCCGTACTTCTGGCACTACTCGTACGGGAAGTTCACCCCCGACAACTCCCAACCCCCGTCCCTGAAGCACCCGTTCGGCACGGACTCCTCCGGGTACGACGCCTACGCCCAGGTCATGCGCGGCACCCAGACCTCGCTGAAGATCGCCGTCATGATCGCCCTCGGCTCCACGCTGGTCGGCGCGGTGTGGGGTGCCATCGCGGGCTTCTACCGGGGTGTCGTCGACACGGTGATGATGCGGATCGCGGACCTGGTCCTCACCCTGCCGCTGCTCGCCATCGCGCTGGTCATCTCCTCCCGCAGTGGCGGCTCCTGGTACTGGATCGCCCTGGTCATCGCCGGACTGACCTGGGCCTATGTGGCACGCGTGGTGCGCTCAAGCGTGCTGTCGCTGCGCGAGAAGGAGTTCGTGGAGGCGGCGCGGGCCCTGGGCTCCTCGGACTCCCGGATCATCTTCCGGCACCTGCTGCCGAACGCGCTCGGGCCGATCATCGTCAACGCGACCGTCCTGGTGGCCACCGGCATCCTCACCGAGACCGCCCTGTCCTTCCTCGGCTTCGGCGTCCAACCGCCCGACACCTCCCTCGGGTTGCTGGTCGCCCAGGCCCAGACCGCCGTCGACACCCGGCCCTGGCTCTTCTACATCCCCGGCGCCTTCATCATCGCCATCGCCCTGACCGTGAACTTCATCGGCGACGGGCTGCGCGACGCCTTCGACCCCCGGCAGCAAAGGGTGCGACAGTGACCGACACAGTGCTCGAAGTGGCGGACCTCGCGGTCGAGTTCCCCACGGAGGACGGGACCGTACGGGCCGTGCGCGGGGTCGGCTACCGCCTGGCCCGGGGCGAGTCCCTGGGGATCGTCGGCGAGTCCGGCTCCGGGAAGTCGGTGACCGCCCTCGCCGTGATGGGGCTGCTGCCGGCCACCGCGCGGATCAGCGGCTCGGTGCGGTTCGACGGGGAGGAACTGCTCGGCCTCTCCGACGCACGGCTGTCCGCCGTACGCGGCAAGGGCATCGCGATGGTCTTCCAGGACCCGATGACCTCCCTCAACCCCGTCTACGCGGTCGGCTACCAGATCGCCGAGACCCTGCGCCGGCACCACCCCGGCATGACGGCCAAGGCCGCGAGGAAACGGGCCGTGGAACTGCTCGACGTGGTCGGCATCCCGAGCCCCGAGCGGCGCGTCGACGTCTACCCGCACGAGATGTCCGGCGGGATGCGCCAGCGCGTGGTCATCGCCATCGCCATGGCCAACGACCCGGACGTGATCATCGCCGACGAGCCCACCACCGCCCTCGACGTCACCGTGCAGGCGCAGGTCCTCGAAGCCCTCCAGACCGCGCGCGCCGAGACGGGGGCGGCCCTGGTGCTGATCACCCACGACCTGGGTGTGGTGGCCGGCCACACCGACCGGGTGGCGGTCATGTACGCGGGACGGATGGTGGAGACCGGCTCGGTCGAGGACATCTTCTACACCCCGCGCATGCCCTACACCCTGGGCCTGCTCGGCTCCCTGCCCCGCCTCGACCGCGAGGAGGCCCGCCTCACCCCGATCACCGGCTCACCGCCCTCACTGCTCCACCTGCCACCGGGCTGCCCCTTCGCACCCCGCTGCCCGATGCGCCGGGACGCCTGCGCCTCGGCGGAGCCGCCGCTGCGCCCGGCCGGGGCCGAAGGGCACCTGAGCGCCTGCCACTTCTCCGAGGAGCTCGTCGGCACCGGCGCCGAGGAGGTCTTCGACACGGTCGGCGCGGACTCCGAGGCGCTGGCCCGGTTCGCCGACGCGGCACCCCTGAACACCCCCGAGGAGGGCACCGTATGAGCACGACGGTCGAGCGGGCCGGCACCGGCGGGCCGGTCCTCCAGGTGCGGGACCTGGTCAAGCACTTCCCGGTGATGTCCCGCGGGGTCGTCCGGCGCCGGGTCGGCGACGTGCACGCGGTGTGCGGGGTCTCCTTCGACCTGTACGAGAATGAGACGCTGGGCCTGGTGGGGGAGTCCGGCTCGGGCAAGACCACCGTCTCGCGGACCGTCCTCGGCCTGGAGACGGCCACCTCGGGGCAGGTCCGCTACCAGGGCCGTGAGCTGACCGAGCTGAGCCGACGTCAGATGCGGCCGCTGCGAAGGGAGTTGCAGATCGTCTTCCAGGACCCGTACGCCTCCCTCGACCCGATGATCACCGTGCACGAGATCGTCGCCGAACCCCTGCGCATCCACGGCCGCTACGGGCCCGGCGCCGGGGACGAGGTGCGCGAGCTGCTGCGGCTCGTCGGGCTCAACCCCGAGCACGGCAACCGCTACGCCCACGAGTTCTCCGGCGGCCAGCGCCAACGCATCGGCATCGCCAGGGCGTTGGCGCTGCGCCCCAAGGTCGTCGTGCTGGACGAGCCGGTCTCGGCGCTCGACGTGTCCATCCAGGCAGGTGTCCTCAACCTGCTGATGGACCTCCAGAGCGAACTCGGCCTCTCCTTCCTGTTCGTGGCGCACGACCTGTCGGTGATGCGGCACGTGGCCGACCGGATCGCGGTGATGTACCTGGGGCGGCTGGTCGAGATCGCCCCCGCCCGGCAGTTGTTCGTCCGGCCCGCGCACCCCTACACCCAGGCCCTGGTCTCCGCGATCCCGCTGCCCGACCCGCGCAAGGAGCGCGCCCGGAAACGGGTGCCGGTGCAGGGGGAGGTGCCGAGTCCGGTGCGTCCGCCGAGCGGTTGCCGGTTCCGTACCCGCTGCCCGAAGTTCGCCGACCAGCTGACCGAGAGCGAGCGCACCTCGTGTGTCGAGGAGGTGCCCGAGCTGGTGGACCGGGGCGGCGGGAACCCGGCGGCCTGCCACTACGCCGAGAGCGTGGAGCTGCTGTAGCCGAGGGCCTCGGGGGTCGGGTAGGGGGTGTGCCTGCTCTTCTGCTCCAGCCGACGGTTGAAGTCCCCTACCACGGAGGCGACTTGGGCATGCCGTGAGATGAGCGCGGCGGCGGCTTCGGGGATGCCCTCGGGGCGCTTGCCGTCGGCGCACTCGCGGACGAACTCCTCGCGCGCGTCCCTGGCGAGGCCGTACTGGTCGACGACGAGCCAGTGCACCAGATAGGAGAGGGTGTAGGCGCGGTCGTAGTGGCGGTGGCGGTCGTAGAAGTCGCGTTCGTCGGGGGCCAGTCGGAAGCGCGGGGTCAGCGCGAGGCCGTAGTCGGCCAGGTAGAGCTGCCGTCCGTCGGTGAGGATGTTGCCGAAGTGGGCGTCGAAATGGGTGAGTCGCTGCCCGTGCAGAAAGCCGGTCACCGCCTCCAGGCCCTGCTCCACCAGCGCGCAGGCCCTGTCGGCGTCGTCCGTGCGGAGTCGGCCGGCGAACCAGTCGTGCAGGGTGTGCGGAAGGTACTCCAGGAACAGGGTCAGGCTCACGGACGCCGTGCGCAGGGCCTCGATGTGCTCCCGGCCGCCGCCCCAGTAGGCCACGGCCCTTTCCACGTCGGCGAGTTCCCCGGGGAGCGGCTGGTCGGGGTCGGGCAGCACCCGCCAGTGGTGCAGGAGCGGAAAGCCCTCGAAACGGCCGGACCGCACCCAGCCCGTCGTCATCTCGTGCACGGCCAGCTCACGCCAGGCCCCGAAGCCGGGGCTGCCGATCGCGCCGATGCCGTAGTGGCAGTGGGCCGGCATGGCGAAGAGGTTGGCGGTGGAGCGGACGTTCTCCGGACTCAGCTCGACGTCGGTGAGCGGCACCCGCTTCACGAAGACCCGCACGCCGTCCACCTCCAGCAGGGTCGCCCGGCCACCGATCCCGGCACCCGCGGGAGTACCGGAGGCCAGGAGGTCCGTGAGCTCGCGGTCGCCGAGGAGGGCGAGGGCGGTGGCGGTGTCGGCGTGGGTCCTGAGGCGTGCGGTGGCGGACATGACTCCATGGTCGGACGATCACGGGGTTCTGGCGCGGAATCGATCGAAGACACAGGCGTGCGCGGGTACGTGGAACTACGTAACCCGCTACGGGCATTTCGGCGGGGTCGGTCTCCGCGCGCGGAAGAGTGCCGGGGGCGCGGTTAGCCTCCGGTCATGTCTGGTGATCTCGTCGAAGGCGTGCGGGGCGGTGCGTCGGCCCTGACGGACCCGGCGTTCCTGGTGACCGCGGAACCCGAGCGGGTGGCCGCGCTGCTCGGCCTCGCTGCGGGGCCCGCCGAGAAGCTGGCGGCGGCCGTGTACCGGGCGTCGGCGCACGCTCACCACGGCGCCGGCCCCGCCGCCCGCCGGCAGATCCTGGCGGTGGACGCGGCCCGCTACGGCGACCGGGACCTGTCGGAACGGCTCTCCTCGGTCGGGATACCGGGCGCGCCGGCCGCGCACTGGCGCGTGGAGTGGGCCACCGGGTCGCAGGTCCACCCCGGATTCCTCGGCTTCCTCGACTCCGGCCCGCCCGCGCCGATGGTGGCCGTCGACGGCCGGCCCGCCACGATCACCCGCGGCGACGGCGTCCTGTCGTTCCGGGACCCGGCCACCGGCGCGGAGGTCGCCCGGGCCCCGCTCACCGGCTGGGAGCGCGGGGAGCGGACGACCGCGGTGGTCGACGGCCGCCCGGTCGAGGTCAGCTGCGCCGAGCCCGACGGGCTGCCCCGGATCCTCGACCTCGCCACCGGCGAGGTGCTCGGCACGCTTTTGACGGCTGCCGAGGTTGGCCCGATGCTGCACGAGATCAGGTCGGCCACGATCGACGGCAGGCCCCATGTCGTCGCCGGTGACGAACGGGGCGTGGCCGTATGGGACTTGACCAGCCGGGAACCGGTCGCCGAGATCGTGCCCGACGGCGACGACCTGCTGTCATGGGCGGCCGTGACGCTCGGTGGGCGGCCCCACCTGGTCACCGGCAGCTTCTACGGCAAGGTCGAACTGTGGGACGCCGTCACCGGTGAACGGACCGGTGGCGGCCAGGACGACGACGGCGAGCTCCGGCTGATGGTGGCGGCGACGGTCGGCGGACGGCCGTACGCGATGACCGGCGGCCGCAACCCGTACGTGGGGACGCCCCTGGACACCGTCAGTGTGTGGAGTCTCGACCCGCTCCAGCGGCTCGACCGGTTCCCCGTCGGGGCGGAGCAGGCGGCGACGGCCGCCCTGGGGGACCGCTGTCTCGTCGTCGTCGGCGACAGCCAGGTGTGGGAGCTGACCCCTGCCGAGACGGTCGGGGACAGGGCACCGGGGCACACCGCGACCGTGCGGGCGGTGGCGACGGCGGTCGTCGACGGGCGGCCGGTCGCCGTCACCGGGGGCGACGACGAGACGCTGCGGCTGTGGGACCTCGCGACCGGCCGGCCCGTCGGCTGCCCGCTCTCCGGCAAGACGGACGACTACGACGGCGTGACGTGGGTGCGGACGACGGAAGTCGACGGCCGCCCCTACGCGGTGAGCGGGCACGACAGCGGTTACGACGAGTACACGCGCGTGTGGGACCTGGCCGCCGGGGCGGAGGTCGTCGACGACGACCGGGTCGAGGAGGTCGCCGCGTCGCTGACCGACGACACCCTGCCCGTCCCGGCCGACGCGGTCACTGACGGACTCATGATCTGTCGGCCGTGGGTTCGAGTCCCACCTGTCCTACCTCTGCAGGCCTCTGACCTGTGAAAAAGTTCATCCTGTCCTGTCGGATCGTCAACTTTGCCTGAACGGAACGAATCCGCTGCTCGTGAGTTCGACCTCGTTGCTG
Organism: Streptomyces sp. SID13726; assembly: GCF_010548375.1. GTDB lineage: Bacteria > Actinomycetota > Actinomycetes > Streptomycetales > Streptomycetaceae > Streptomyces. The sequence continues at coordinate 931,446 of NZ_JAAGLY010000002.1, read as the reverse complement.
GTACCGGTGGAGCGAACGCCTCTGACCTGCATGGATGTTCCAGTTCGCAGCGGTTGAACTTGCGGTACATGGCTCCTGTGGCTGGTTCGGCACTGGATTCTGGACGCTGGCTGGACGCGGGGAAGCCGGACATGGGCATTCCGATGCCGAGTCATCCGCTCTGCCCAGCGGCGTAGTCGGAGCGGGCGCGGTGTGGTGGCAACTGGGCTCGCCTGGATCGCCCCGTTGCCGACATAGCCGGTCGGCTTGCGGGAGAAACGGCTCGTAGTGAAAACGGCCCCAGATCGCACCACGGAGCCGCCCCTCAATGCCTCACTGTTTCAGCGGGGCACGCAGACCGAGGGTTGCCGGCGTACCCCGTTCGGCTGCTCGGACTCCGGACTGCCTGTAGTTGGGTGGCCGAGTGACGGACGATGATCAGGGTGCTGGGCGCCCCTTGGGTCACGGCGTAGCCGCCAACCGTGGGGCGGCGAGAAACGGCCCGTACAGGAAAACGGTACGAAGGGTCACTAGGGGTGCGTGGAGGCGGCTGCGGACGTTCACCCACACCAGTGTCAACGGCCCTGCTGTGGACCGACGGTTACGCCCTCGGTGGTGGACTGCCCGCCGAGACCGTCACCCACGGCTACAACAACGACGACGAACCCAACGCCCTGGCCGGTGCCTACGGTTACCTCCAGAGCACCACGTACAGCGCCAACGACCAGGTCGCGCAGGTCCAGTTGGGCTCCTCCACGTCCTACGCCACCGTCACCGACGCCTACGACAGTCACACCGGGGACCTGACCGACCAACTCGTCACCCGCTCCACCGCCACCCCGTCCAGCATCGACGAGACCGCCTACACCTACGACCTGTCCGGCAACACCACCCGCCAGACCGAGACCCGCTCCGGCTCCGGCAGCACGGCCGAGACGCAGTGCTTCACCTACGACACTCTCGACCGCCTCACCACTGCCTGGACCGCCACCGACAACTGCGCCGCAACCCCCACGAGCAGTAGTCACAGCACCGTCGGCGACGGCATCACCGGCGGCGCCTACTGGACCGGCTGGACCTACGACGCCGTCGGCAACCGCCTCACCCAGACCCAGCACACCTTCTCCGGTACCGGCAGTGACACCGTCACCACCAGCGGCTACTCCAGCGGCCAGCCCAACACCCTGACCAGCACGGCCAGCACCGGCGGCTCCAGCGCGTCCACCAGCTACGGCTACGACAACGCAGGCAACACCACCACCCGCAACACCGGCACCGGCACCCAGACCCTCCTCTGGAACAACAGCGGGCAGCTGACCAAGGTCAGTAACGCCACTACCGGAACCGCCACCAGCTACGTCTATGACGCCGGCGGCAACCTGCTCCTCCAGACCGACCCGACCACCACCACCCTCTACCTCGGCAGCGAGCAGATCACCCTGAACGACTCCGCCGGCACCGCCACCGGGGTCCGCTACTACTCCGCCCCCGGCGGCGCCACGATCGTCCGCACCGGAACCGGCACCGCCTACGGCTTCGAACTCGCCGCCGACCAGCACGGCACCAACAGCCTCTACCTCGACAACACCGCCCAGACCCCCACCTGGCGCCAGTTCGACCCCTACGGCAACCCCCGCGGCACCACGACGAGTTGGGCCGACAACCGCACCTTCCTCGACAAGACCACCGACACCGCCACCGGCCTCACCGACATCGGCGCCCGCGAATACGACCCCGCCCTCGGCCGCTTCACCAGCCTCGACCCCGTCTTCGAGGACGACAGCCCGCAGGAACTCAGCGGCTACACCTACGCCGGCGACAACCCGGTCTCCGAAAGCGATCCCACAGGCCTGGAAAGCTGCGGACTGGCTCACTACTGTTCCGGCAGCAACGGCACATACGGCACCTACCACCCCGAACAGGATCCGGGGTCGAAGAAGTACAAGGGTTCCAGCCACTACTGCGACACACATACATGCGGCGGTACGACCAACAGCGGCTGCTACTACGTACTCAAGGACCCCTGCGGCACAGCCCGCAAGAGCACGTCCTGGCAGCCCGTGTCCCCCTTCACGGGGTGGTGGAGTTCGTCCTGCGCGACCAACGCGATCGGAAAGCTGTGCACGGCGGCGGGTGTGACTTCGGCGGGATTCAGCGCGGCGCAGACGCATCTCGCCAAATACCAGGCCGCGGCGGTCTCCCAAGCGATCAAGAGGGGGAGCGCGGAAGAAGGAATGGCCAGTGCGAACAGAATGCTGTCCATGCAGAACACCGGAACGGGATGGTCGAGAACGGCCCTTCTCCGCCCTGGACTGACGTCAGTGGGGGCCGCGCGGGCACTTACCGGAGCGGGAGGCGTGGCGGCCTACGGGTACAACTACATGACGGACCGCGGGGAAGGGCAGTCCCGTACGCGGGCGGCCCTGACGAGTGTCCCGCAAGCGGGTGCCGACATGTACATATCGGCGACGATGGCGGAGTCCGGCCTGGAAACCGGAGCGATCCTCGGCTCGTTCGTCGGTCCCGAAGGCACGGTTGTCGGAGGCGCGGTCGGAGCGGTAATAGGCTTGGCTGCCGGGTTCGTCACCAGCAATGTGACGAACAACATCATCTCGGATATCGGAACTGGTTCTGACTGTGACGTCCTGGACGGCGCTCGCTGGTTCCGTTGCCCTCGCCGCGCTCTCTACCCGGTCGTGGGTGCGCGTCGTCCGCCACTGGGACGATCCTGCAGCGCCCCCGTCGCCGATGGCCTTCGCGCGACTTTTCGGGCCTGACGCCCGGCGCAGGCTCGAACACGTTTCGCTGCTCAACGCCACCTGCTTGAGCGGTGTGACCCTTCTGCTGCTCGGCGGGGCATGGCTGCCCCCGCAGGGAAGCACGGCCAAGGAGAATCCGCTTGCTCTGGGCGTCGCCGCGCTTGGGCTGGCCGTTTTCTTCGCCGGGTTTCTGGCGCAGCTGTCCATAGGGTTCTTCGGCCGACCACGGTTCTTCCTGCCCAGGCCTTTCAGGGGCGTGAAGCCCGATGTTCCTACAGCCCCCACGTCCGTTCCCAGGGGAAAAGGCGATATGACAGAGATTTCGGTACGCCGCGACGAGGCTGACAGCTACGCGCAACTGCGCCGCTACAAGGTGTATGTGGACGGCGAACGCGTGGGGGACCTACGGCCGGGCGAAACCTGTCAGAGGGCGGTCTCCCCGGGCATGCACACCGTTCAGGTCAAGATCTCATGGTGCTCAAGCCCGTCTCTTTCGGTAGGGGTATCCGAGGGAGAGCGACACGAACTGGTGTGCAGGGCGGTTCCGGGAGTGGAATCGGATCCCGTGGCGATGTTCACCCGTCGACACGACCTCCTCACCCTGCGGAGGGCGTGAGGCAGTTGCGTCCAGTCCTCGTCAAACGGGGTCTGGGTCTTGCCGCGGGACGCAGGGGACGGTGAGTCGACGACCCGCGGGGCCGGTCGAGAACGGTGTGGCAGATCCGCGCCGGGGCTCCCTCGCCCGGTGTCGACCGCCACCGACAACTGCGCCGCCACTCCTACCGGCGGCGACCACAGCACCGTCGGCGACGGCACCAGTGGCTACTCCAGAGCCCAGCCCAACACTCTGACCGGCACCAGCACCACGGGCGGCACGACCAGCTACATCTACGACGCCGGCGGCAACCTGCTCCTCCAGACCGACCCGATCACCACCCTCTGCGTCGGCAGCGAGCAGATCACCATCACCCTCGACGACTTGGCGGGTACGGTCACCGGCGGCGCCACTATCGTCCGCACCGGAGTCGGCACTCAACAGCCTCTGCCTCGACGGTGTTCTTCGCGCCGGATGCCGACTCGGCCGTCGCTGAAGTCGTCCCGAGGCGAGGGAAATCCGCTGCGGGCGAGTTGGAGGCGCGCTCGCGAGCTGGGGTGATCGTCTCTGAAGCTGGTTGGGCTTGTCCGTCCAGATGGCGTTCTGGACGCAGGTTGGACTCAAGAATCGGAAAAGACTGACAAGGACCGAGGAGGAGCGAGACGCCAAACCGGGTCCGAGCTGGGAAAACTTCCAAGACGGGCATGGATCGACAAGGGTCGCCAAGATCCTCAAAGGACTCATAATCCGTTGGCCGTGGGTTCGAGTCCCACCCGCCCCACCTGTGCAGGCCTTTTACCTGCACGGGTGTCCCAGTTCGCAGCGGTAGGACTTGCGGCGGTACCGAGGCTGTCCACTCCGACGAGCATGTCGGGGACTGAGCGCGGTGTGGTGTCAACTGCGGTCGCCTGGATCGTGCCGTTGCCGTCACCAGGGAGATACCCCATGATGCGTCACGGTTTCGGCGGGGCATACAGACCGAGGACTGCCGACGTAGCTCGTTCGGCTTCTCGGACCACGGCGTAGCCGCCAACCGCGGGGCAGCGAGAAACAGCCCATACAGGAAACGGTACGAAGGGTCACTCGGGAGGACCCCATCGCCCACCGTTTTCCGGCCTGTTCACATGCTGCACCGCTCTCGACGCCGAGTTGCCTATCCCTGTGCCGGGCCGGTGCAGAGGTCATCGAGCGCGGAGATGCTAGTACGACCCGGACCGGCCGCGGCTACGGCGTGATGCTCACCCTGACGAGGGTCAGCGCCCGGGGTGCAGGCCCAGCCTCCCCGGGGACGGCGCCCCGCGACCTCGCCGACGTAGAGCGTCAGCTGGTGCCGGAAGCGCTCAGCGACGCCCCGGTCGTCCATGAACTCGGCGAAGCCGTTCAGTTGGGCGTTGGGGTAGTCAGAGCTTGGCGCTGGCCGGGTGCCGTGGGTCCTGGAAGATGGCGGCACGCGGGCCCAGGCCATGAACGGGTCGTGCTTCGGGACGACGAAGCGGGCCCCTGCCGGATCGAAGCGCCGGCCCCCACCCCCGAGGGCCGGCTCCTCGTCGGCTTCGGCGACGACATCGCCGTACTGTCTCCGCTCAGCCCGCCGCGTAGTTCCGCAGGAACAGCGCCTCCGTCACCGACAGCCGCTCCAACTCCTCAGGAGACACGCTCTCGTTGACCGCGTGGATCTGGGCCTCGGGCTCGCTCAGGCCGATGAGGAGGATCTCGGCGTGCGGGTAGAGGGCGGCGAGGGTGTTGCAGAGCGGGATGGAGCCGCCCTGGCCGGCGTACTGCATCTCCTGGCCCGGGTAGGCGACGGCCATCGCGTCGGACATCGCCGCGTACGCAGGGCTGGCGGTGTCGGCGCTGAACGGCTGGCCCTGGCCGATCTGTTCGGTGCGCACCCGGGCGCCCCACGGGGTGTGCCGCTCCAGGTGGGCCCGCAGCAGGCCGGTCGCCTCGGCCGCGTCCACGCCCGGCGGCACCCGCAGGCTGACCAGGGCGCGTGCGCTCGCCTGCACGGACGGGGTGGCGCCCACGACCGGCGGGCAGTCGATGCCGAGGACGGTGACGGCCGGGCGGGCCCAGATGCGGTCGGCGACCGTACCGTCGCCGATCAGCTCGACGCCGTCCAGGACCTTGGCGTCCTGGCGGAACTGCTCCTCGTCGTACTGCAGACCGTCCCAGGACGTCTCGGGGGCGAGCCCGTCGACGGTCGTCGAACCGTCCTTCGCGCGCAGCGAGTCCAGTACGCGGATCAGCGCGGCCAGCGCGTCGGGGGCGGCGCCGCCGAACTGGCCCGAGTGGAGGTTGCCCTCCAGGGTGTCGACCTGCACGTGCAGCATCGTCATCCCGCGCAGGGTCGCGGTCACCGTCGGCAGGCCGACACGGAAGTTGCCCGCGTCACCGATGACGATCGTGTCCGCCTCAAGGAGCTCGGGGTGCTGCTCGGCGTACCGCTCCAGACCGCCCGTGCCCTGCTCCTCCGAGCCCTCGGCGATGAACTTGACGTGCACCGGGAGGCCGCCGTTCGCCTTGAGGGCGCGCAGTGCGAGCAGGTGCATGATCACACCGCCCTTGCAGTCGGCGGCCCCGCGCCCGTACCAGCGGCCGTCGCGCTCGGTCAGCTCGAAGGGCGGGGTCGTCCAGCCGGCCTCGTCCAGCGGGGGCTGCACGTCGTAGTGGGCGTAGAGCAGGACGGTCTTCGCGCCCTCGGGGCCGGGCAGGAAGCCGTACACCGACTGCGTGCCGTCCGGGGTGTCGAGCAGGGCCACGTCCCGGAAACCCTCTGCGGTCAGCGCGTCGGCGACCCAGCGGGCCGCGCCCTCGCTCTCGCTCCTCGGGAACTGGTCGAAGTCCGCCACCGACTTGAACGCCACCAGTTCGGTGAGCTCCGCCCGCGCCCTCGGCATCAGCGAGGCGACGGTCTCGGCGACCGGATTCGACGACATGGGCACGCTCCTTGTGGGTGCGACGTTGTACCTGTGAGTGCCGTAGATCCTCCCACAGTGGTCTGTGGGCGGGCCCGCCGTAGGATGCGGGAGACAGGTGCGGCAAGGGCTTGATCGGGAGCAGCAGACCATCGTGAGCAGCGAGAACTCTTCGGCGGACGACACTTCGGCGGACCGCGTGCAGGACGACGTGCAGCAGGTGTGGGACGTCGTCGTGGTGGGCGCGGGACCGGCCGGTGCCTCGGCCGCCTATGCGGCGGCGGTCGCCGGGCGGCGTGTGCTGTTGCTGGAGAAGGCCGAGCTGCCGCGCTACAAGACGTGCGGCGGCGGCATCATCGGCCCTTCGCGCGACTCCTTGCCACCGGGCTTCGAACTGCCCTTCAAGGACCGGGTGCACGCGGTCACCTTCTCCAACAACGGCCGTTTCACCCGCACCCGGCGCTCCAAGCAGATGCTGTTCGGGCTGATCAACCGGCCCGAGTTCGACCAGCAGCTCGTCGAGCACGCCCAGAAGGCGGGCGCCGAACTGCGGACGGGCGTCACCGTGCAGCGCGTCGAGCAGCACGGCTCGGCGGTGCCGGACCGGCGTTCGGTCGCCGTGGTCCTCCAGGGCGGCGAGACCCTGCTCGCGCGGGCGGTCGTCGGCGCCGACGGCAGCGCCAGCCGGATAGGGGCGCATGTCGGCGTGAAGCTCGACCAGGTCGACCTCGGCCTGGAGGCGGAGATCCCGGTCCCGGAGACCGTCGCCGAGGACTGGAAGGGACGGGTGCTCATCGACTGGGGCCCGATGCCCGGCAGTTACGGCTGGGTCTTCCCCAAGGGCGACACCCTGACGGTCGGCGTGATCTCCGCGCGCGGTGAAGGCGCGGCCACCAAGCGGTACTTGGAGGACTTCATCGGGCGGCTCGGGCTCGCCGGGTTCGAACCCAGCGTCTCCTCCGGCCACTTGACGCGCTGCCGGGCCGACGACTCGCCGCTCTCGCGCGGGCGGGTGCTGGTGTGCGGGGACGCGGCCGGGCTGCTGGAGCCGTGGACCCGTGAGGGCATCTCCTTCGCGCTGCGCTCGGGGCGGCTCGCGGGGGAGTGGGCGGTGCGGATCGCCGAGGCGCACGACGCCGTGGACACCCGGCGCCAGGCACTGAACTACGCGTTCGCCATCAAGGCGGGGCTCGGCGTCGAGATGAGCGTCGGCAAACGGATGCTGACCGTCTTCGAGCGCCGCCCCGGACTCTTCCACGCGGCGCTGACCGGCTTCCGGCCCGCGTGGAACGCGTTCCGGGAGATCACCCAGGGCTCGACGTCGCTGGGTGAGCTGGTCCGGGGGCGGCCGATGGCGCAGCGGGCGCTCGCGGCGCTGGATCCGCGGCCGGTGGAGCGGGGCGCGGGGGACGGGAGCGACGCGGAGGGTGAGGCGTCGGCCTGACGCGTCCCTTGCGGACGCTCACTTACTGACGGTGAACCGGAAGACCGGGTGGTTGGCAGCCGCCGCGACGATCTCCTCGTCGGAGGACTTGGCGGTCACGCCCTGGAAGTACTGGTTGACCTCCCAGCCCCACTTCTCCAGGTAGGTCCGCAGGATCGGGAGCTTCTCGGCGTCGGGAAGCTCCACCGCGGTGAACTCGCGCACCCTGCGGCCGACCCTCAGCTCCCCGCCGCCGGCCACGCGCATGTTCCGCACCCACTGGGAGTGGCCGCGCGCCGAGACCAGGTACTGCTCGCCGTCGTAAGTGTGCGGGTTGACCGGGACGCGCTGCATCTGCCCGCTCTTGCGGCCGCGCACCGACATCTCCGCGGTGCCGGCGACGCTGAGGCCGTGCCGGGCGAGCCAGCCGACGACGTTGTTGAAGCGGACGTTGAGCGGGCTGCCCTTGAGGTAGTACGGCGACGACATGGTGACCCCCAGCAGATTCGGAGAGCGGTGCTCTCGCTTTCGGTGGGACCAGTCTGCACGGCTCGGCGTTCCAAAGCAAGAGCAGTGCTCTCGATTGTGTGCACTGCTCTGTTCCTGTGGGAGACTGGCCCGTATGAGCACCGCACAGGGCGCCCGGGCCCGGGCCCGTATCGAAGTCACCGCCGCCATCAAGGACGAGGCGCGCAGCCGGCTCGCGGCCGAAGGGGCGGCGAAGCTCTCGCTGCGGGCCGTGGCCCGTGAACTCGGCATGGTCTCCTCCGCGCTGTACCGCTACTTCCCCAGCCGCGACGACCTGCTCACCGCACTCATCATCGACGCGTACGACTCCCTGGGCGAGAGCGCGGAACAGGCCCACGCGGCCGCCGCCGGAGCGGGCCCCCTGGAGCGCTGGGTCACGGTGTGCGAGGCCGTACGCCTGTGGGCGCTCGACCACCCCCACGAGTACGCCCTGATCTACGGCTCCCCGGTCCCCGGCTACACCGCCCCCCAGACCACGGTCCCGCCCGCCGCCCGCGTCGGCCTGCTGCTGATCGGCATCGTGAGCCAGGCCCATGCGAGCCCGGCGGGCCTGAACCCCCTGCCCCCGCTCCCCGAAGACCTCGAGTCCGAGGCCGCCCGCATCGCCGGCGACCTCGCGCCCGACCTCCCGCCCGAGGTGGCCGCAGCCCTCGTGGCGGCCTGGTCCCAGCTCTTCGGCCTGGTCGGCTTCGAGCTGTTCGGCCAGTTCAACCGGGTGGTGGAGGAACAGGAGCCGTTCTTCCGGCATGCGGTGCGGGGGCTGGGGCGGGGTGTGGGGCTGAGCTGAGCGCGCCGCCGACGGTGCGGGGCCTTCGGGGCGTACGGCTGTGCCGCGTCCTCGGGATGTGCGGCCGCGCCGGGCCCTCGTGCCCTACAGCGGTGACCGGCCCTCTTGCCCTACAGCGGTGACCGGTCCTCGTGCCGTACAGCGGTGTCCGACCCCCGTGCCGTACTTCGCCGGGAGTACCCGTGATCACCACGCTCGGGTGACGCCCGGCGTGGACCAGGGCGTCTAGCGTGGCTCGTATGGACGGTGAGCAGCGCGTACGCGGGGGTGGGGTGTCGCGGTGGTGGCGGCAGGGGCCGGGCTGGTGGGACCGGACCGGTGAGGAGGGGACCCGGTGGCCCTGGCCGTCCACGCTGCTGCTCACCCTCTTCGTGCTCGCGGGGTCGAAGTACGCCGCCCAGCAGCAGGTCGGGGACCGGGCCGACCTGGATCTCTTCGCGCGGGTGCTGCTCGTCGCCGGTTCGGGCATCCTGTTGTGGCGGCACCGGCAGCCGGTGCTCGTCGTGTTCGGGACCGCCGCTGCCGCGATGCTGTATCTGGGGGCCGGGTATCCGTACGGGCCGGTGTTCCTCACCGTCGCCCTCGCCTGCTTCAGCGCCATCGTGGCGGGACACCGCAAGGCCGCGTGGGGCGCGCTCGGGATGCTCTGGGCCGGGCATGTGCTGGTGGCCCACTGGCTCTACCAGTGGCTGCCGCCGGCGAAGGACCCGCCCGCCCCCTGGGGGCAACAAGGTGTGATCGCCGCCTGGGTCGTCGCGATCGTCGCCGTCTCCGAGCTGGTGCGGACCCGGCGGGAGCAGTGGGTCCGGGAGCGGGCCGAGCGCGCCCAGGCCGCGCGCCGGCGCGCCGACGAGGAGCGGCTGCGGATCGCCCGCGAGCTGCACGACGTCCTCGCCCACAGCATCTCCGTGATCAACGTCCAGGCGGGTGTCGGCCTCGCCCTCCTCGACACCGACCCCGAACAGGCCCGCACCGCGCTCACCACCATCAAGGCCGCCAGCAAGGAGGCGCTCGGCGAGGTCCGCCAGGTACTCGACACCCTCCGCACCCCGGGTGACGCTCCTCGCGCCCCCGCACCCGGTCTCGACCGGCTGCCCGAACTGGTCACCCAGGCCGCGAGCACCGGCCTCACCGTCGTGGTCGAGGGAGCGCCGCCGCCCCTGCCGCCCGGCGCCGACCTCGCCGCCTTCCGCATCGTCCAGGAGGCGCTCACCAATGTCGTACGGCACTCCGGATCGCGGCACGCGCGCGTGCGGCTCGATCATGATGAGGCCGCGCTACGGCTCCGTATCGACGACGACGGACCCGCGACCGGCGCCGACGCGGGCGGCAGCGGCAACGGCCTGGCCGGAATGCGGGAGCGGGCCGCCGCGCTCGGTGGCACGATCGAGGCGGGGCCGCGACCGGGCGGAGGGTTCCGGGTGCTCGCCGTACTGCCGCTCAAGGTGAAGGCCAAGGAGGACGACCGGTGATCCGTGTACTGCTCGCCGACGACCAGTCACTCGTGCGCGCCGGTTTCCGGGCGCTGCTCGACGCGCAGCCGGACATCGAGGTCGCCGGGGAGGCCTCCGACGGCGAGGAGGCGCTGGCCAAGGTGCGTGAACTGCGGCCGGACATCGTCCTGATGGACATCCGGATGCCGCTCCTCGACGGCCTCGCCGCGACCCGGCGGATCACGGAGGACACCGCGCTGAGCGGGGTGAAGGTGGTCATGCTCACCACCTTCGAACTCGACGAGTACGTCTTCGAGGCGATCCGTTCCGGGGCCTCCGGCTTCCTGGTCAAGGACACCGAACCGGAGGAACTCCTGCGCGCGGTACGGGCCGTGGTCGACGGCGACGCCCTTCTCTCCCCGGGCGTGACCCGCCGGCTCATCGCCGAGTTCGCGGCCCGCTCCAAGGAGCCCGCGGCCGAGGGCGCCCTCGCCGAACTCACCGAGCGGGAACGGGAGGTGATGGCCCTGGTCGGCATCGGCCTGTCCAACGAGGAGATCGCCCGCCGCCTGGTCGTCAGCCCCCTCACCGCCAAGACCCACGTCAGCCGCACGATGGTGAAGCTGGGGGCCAGGGACCGCGCCCAACTCGTGGTGCTGGCCTACGAGTCGGGATTGGTGCGGCCGGGCTGGCTGGGCTGAGCGCCGTCCTGCCGGAACCGCATCAGCACACTGATCACCCGGGCGAGGAAGAGCACCGGCGCGAGCACGAGCCCGACGCGGAGCAGCAACAGCTCTACGGTGTGCGGCAGTTGGAACAGCAGGGCAGGACCGGCCACCGCGCCGAACAGCACCGCGGCGGCGAACAGCGCGCTGAACAGCGCGTACCCGATCTCGACGGTGATGGCGTCCCGCTCGGCCTGGTTCCTGCGTCCCCCGTGAGTCTCCACCCCCGAAGTCTCACAGGCGGACGCCCGGCGGAGCAAGAAGGCTCCGCCGGGTACGGGGTGGGTGTGCGGGTGGGGGACCGGTCGGACGCGGGAATCCCGCCCGGCCTTCAGTCCCCTACGGCCACGCGCTCCGACTCCTCCTGGGACGTGGACCTGGCGACCACCACGCTGTCCTGCCGGCGCCGGACGCGCAGTCCCGTGAGCGAGATCAGCAGACCGGCGACGGCGATCCCGGTGACCACCGTCAGAGCGGGCAGGTAGCTGTCGAGGACGGCCTGCGGGGAGGCGGGCTCCTTCGGCGCGTTCGCCGTCAGGACCGCCGTCACCACGGCGAGGAAGAGTGCGCCGCCGACCTGCACCGAGGTGTTGAGCAGCCCCGAGACCATGCCCTGCTCGTGCTCGTCGACGCCGTTGGTGGCCTGGACGTTGAGCGAGGGGAAGGTCAGGGCGAAGGCGGCGCCGACGAGCAGCATGGTCGGCAGGATGACCCAGGCGTAGACCGGGGCGAGGTCGATGCGCAGGAACAGCAGATAGCCGACGACCATCAGCGCGAAGCCCACCACGATCAGCCGCGGGGTGCCGAACCGGTCGATGACCGTGCCCACCTTGGTCGCGGACAGCGCCACCAGCGCACCGGCCGGCAGGAAGGCCAGCGCGGTGTGCAGCGCCGACCAGCCGAGCAGCTGCTGCATGTAGAAGGTCACCAGGAACTGGAAGCCCATGTAGCTGCCGAGGAAGGTCAACGCGCCCAGCTGTGCCCGCACTTGGGGGCCGGAGCGCAGCACGCCGAGCCGGATCAGCGGGCTGGGGCTGCGCCGCTCGACGGCGACGAACGCGGCCAGCAGGGCGACGACGGCGAGGAAGGACAGCAGGGTGCGCGCCGAGCCCCAGCCCGCTTCCGGTGCCTGGACGACGGTGAACACCAGCAGCAGCATCGAGGCGGTGCCGAGGACGGCGCCGGGGATGTCGTACCCGCCGGTGTCGCGCTCGCGCTCGCTGCGCGGCAGCAGCTTGAGGCCCGCGACGAGGGCGATCAGGGCGACGGGGGCGGGCAGCAGCATGGTGTAGCGCCAACTGGCCTCCGTGAGCAGGCCGGAGAAGACCAGGCCCATCGAGTAGCCGGTGGCGCCGCAGGTGGTGTAGATGGACAACGCGCGGTTGCGCAGGGGGCCTTCGGCGAAGGTCGTGGTGATGATCGAGAGGCCCGCGGGCGCGGTGAAGGCCGCGCTGAGTCCCTTGATGAACCGGCTGGCGATCAGCAGTGGGCCCGAGTCGACGAGGCCGCCGAGCAGGGAGGCGACCGCGAAGACGCCCAGGGCGACCAGGAAGACCTGGCGCCGGCCCAGGAGGTCGGCGGCCCGGCCGCCCAGAAGCAGGAGACCGCCGTAGCCGAGGATGTAGCCGCTGACGATCCATTGCAGCGTCGAGGTGGAGAGGCCGAGGTCGGCGCCGATGGAGGGCAGCGCGACGCCGACCATCGACACGTCCAGCGCGTCCAGGAACATCGCGGCGCACAGCACGAGCAGCGTGCCCCAGAGCCTGGGTGTCCAGCGGACCGTCGAGGAAGGGTCCGCGGGGTTGGTGAGCGGAGAGGTCATGCCGACGACACTACATGCGCATGCATCGAATGCAAGCGCATTTAATTCCGGTGCAATAATCCCTTCTCTCTGCTACGGTGCCGCGCATGGTGGCGAAGAAGCCCGAGCATGCGCTCGCCAAGCAGTGGCGGGACATCCTGGCCCTGCACGCGCGCACGCAGTGCGAACTGGACCGGGCCCTGCACCGGCACGGCCTGTGCGCCAGCGACTTCGAGGTCCTCGACGTCCTCGCCGACGGCGGCTGCGCCTACCGCGTCCAGGAGATCTCCGAGCGCGTCCACCTCAGCCAGAGCGCCCTCTCCCGCCTGATCGCCCGCCTGGAGAAGGACGGCCTCGTCGAGCGGGGGATGTGCGCGGAGGACCGGCGCGGGGTGCGGGTGTCGCTCACGTCGAAGGGGCGGTCGCTGCACGGGGACGCGCTGCCGGTGCAACGGGCGGTGCTGACGCGGATGTTGGAGCCGTCGTAAGGCACGGTGGTCCGATCTGGATCGGGGGCGTGCACCCGTAGGCGCACTCCTGGAGTGCCTGACGTACGCCACGCTGTGCGCCCGGGCGCGGTGGCCGACGTCTGTCCGGCCCCGCCTGCGGAAGGGGATGCTTACGCGGGTCGGCAATGGGCTGTATTCCAAGGGGGAAATGTGCGACACCTTCGCCATGCCATGACGTTCGCCGCAGTGTTCATCGCCGCACTGGGTTCGTCCTTACCGTTCGCAGCGTCGGCACAGGCCACCGGTACCACGGTCGTCCGGCCCGTCGACTCGTCCGAGAGCGCCCGGCCCGCCACGACGCACCGGGGTCGGCTGCTGCCCGGGGGCCGGCTCAATCCGGGGGACCGGCTGACCAGTCCCAACCGGCTCAACGTGCTCGTGATGCAGGCCGACGGCAACCTCGTGGAGACCATCCCCGGCGGTCATGTCGTCTGGAGGAGTCAGACCTACGTCCCGAACTCCGTGCTGTTCATGCAGAACGACGGCAACCTGGTCGTGGTCGCACCGGGCAACCGCCCGGTCTGGGCGTCCGGCACGGACGGGAAGCCCGGCTCGGACCTGGAACTCCAGAACGACCGGAACCTGGTCGTCTACGCCCCCGGTCATGTCGCGGTCTGGTCGAACAACATCGCCGGACGTCCCTGAACCGGCGGGAGTCGGCGCACCGGTGCGCCGACTCCCTGGACGTGCCCGGGTGCGCTCCCCGGAGGCAGGGTGGGTCAACACGCTCTCGGCTCTGCGTGTGCGGCGCCCGGTGGCGCCCCTCACCCCACCCCGGACTTCTCCCGCCACAGCCCCGCCACGGAGACATCCCCGGTCACCGCCGGGAACGGCAGCCGGTTCCACAGCGCCAGATACAGGCGCGCGGCGGGTCCGGACACCTCGCAGTCGGCGGGCCCCTCCTCGCCGTACTGCGTCGAGGGCGGCTCCCGGGTCAGTCGTACGGTCCACACGGCGCCGTCCGTGTCGCTCGCCCGCACCCGCAGCACCCGGGGCTCGTCGCTGCGGGCCCGGCTCTTGGCGCGGGCGTGGAATCCGCGCAGCAACTCGTCGATGCCGTCGGCCGCGAAGTCCCGTCCGATGCCGGTCTGGGTGCCGCCGCGTGCCGCCTCCGCGTCGACGCGGTGCACGGCCGTCTCGTGCGCCTGTCGCCTGGCCCAGAACGCGAGCGGTGAGGGGGCGGGAAGGAAGTGCCAGCACTCCAGGTCGGGGGACGCCGAGCCGAGGGTGTCGACCAGACGGCTGTGGCCGGCGCGGTACCAGGCCAGCAACTCGGCGCCGTCCAGGGCGGGTTCCTCGCCGAAGGGGCGGAAGGCGGTGTGCCCCTCGGCCACGAACGCCGTCGCCCAGCGATGCACCGCCCCCGTGTGCCTGAGCAGGTCCCGCACCTGCCACCCCGGACAGGTCGGCACCTTCGCCTCGGTCCCGGCCTCCTCGGCGGCCGACGCGAGCAGTCGGCCCTCCCGCTCCAGGATCTGGATGAACTCGGCTGTCTCCATGCGGTGAGTGTGCCCCACGGCGACGTCCTACTTGCGCACCTTCAGCACTTCGTCGTCGACATGGAGGACTTCGAGCTGCCTCTCCGCGCCGGGGAGGATCAGGGACAGTCGACTGCCGTCCGGGGCCGCCGACTTCCAGCGGCCGGTGCGGGTCGCGGGGGCGTCGCCGCGGCCGAGAGGACGCTCGGTGAAGGTGCCGTCCGCGGCGAACTCCAGTCCCCGGCGGCCCCGGGCGGGCGGCAGCGGACGGCTCGCGGGCCGGTACACGGCCACGTCCTCCGTGTCCTCCTCGTAGGAGTGCACCCAGGTCCCGATCAGCTCCGGCGGCGGACCACTCATCGCCGAGCACCTCCCGATGCCGTACCAATTGAGCCGTAAACCCTGCGGGTTGACCCGATACGGAACCCAATGCCGTACTTGTTGCGGATTCCGTGATTCTGGTTACCGTGTCCGTCCTGTCGCCCTACCGTAATGCGCAACGGGCCCGTTCCACCCTCACTTCCGCGCCCGTCGAGGCGCGGCCGTCTCCAGGCGGTGCAACATGCCCGAGAACGACCACGAGAACGAGAACGCGAACGACCACGAGAACGCGAACCAGAGCGAGTTCGGCGAGACCGCGGCCGCACCCGGTCGCCGTGTCTGCGGCACCATGCCGGTCCACCGGCGACTGCTCAGCGAGGACTCCGGATACGCGCGGGCGCGGGCCGCGGTGGAGAACCTGGCCTTCGCCTTCGAGCGGGGCCACGAGAGCAGTGCGCGCGTCGGGGTCACGACCATCCCGGTCGTGGTGCACGTCGTCCACCGCACCCCCGAACAGGACATCGGGGACGACCAGATCGTCAGCCAGATCGACGTCCTCAACCGCGACTACCGGCGGCTCAACCCGGACGTCTCCCAGGTGCCGGACGTCTGGCAGGGGCTCGCCGCGGACTGCCGGATCGAGTTCCGGCTCGCCACCGAGGACCCGGACGGGCGGCCCACCGACGGCATCACCCGCACGCCGTCGCGGACGGAGTCCTTCGGCATGGACGACTCGGCCAAGTTCGCCTCCAGCGGCGGCCATGACGCCTGGCCCGCCGACGAGTACCTCAACATCTGGGTGTGCGGGCGCCTGTTCGACCCCGGGGTGGGGGAGATCCTCGGCTACGCCCAGTTCCCGGGCGGACCGGCCGCCACCGACGGGGTGGTCATCGCCCACCGGTTCTTCGGTACGACCGGCACCGCGGCCGCCCCCTTCAACCTCGGCCGCACAGCCACCCACGAGGTCGGCCACTGGCTCAACCTGCTGCACATCTGGGGCGACGACGGCGACGGATGCAGCGGCACCGACTTCGTCGAGGACACCCCCAACGCGGGCGGCCCCAACTTCGGCACCCCGGCCTTCCCGCACCTCAGCTGCAACAACGCACCCGACGGGGACATGTTCGTCAACTACATGGACTACACCGACGACGCGGCCATGTTCATGTTCACCGAGGGTCAGGCGGCCCGGATGGACGCGACCCTCGACGGGGCGCGGTCGTCATTCGTGGCCAAGGGCTGAAGCGGCCCGGAGCGCGGCGGCCGGCGACAGGTTGCGGGCTACCAGTCGGCCGCGGCCCGCAGCAAGTGGTCGCGGACCAGGGCCACATGAGGATTGCCGGAGGTGCCGGGCCGCTGCGCCAGGAAGGCCGTGTTGATGGGCGGGTCGTCGGGGTCGTGGAGCAGCACCAGCGCCCCCGACGCCAGCTCCTCGGTGCACAGATAGCGCGGGAGCACGGAGAATCCGACGCCGCCGGCAATCGCCGCCTTGACCGCGTTCAGGTCGGGCATGGTCACCGCGGGCTGCCGTACCAGGCGCCGGCCGAAGACGTGCCGCCAGTACCGGCGCACGATCGGAAGGTCGTCGGCATAGGCGACCAGCGGGACGCCGTGCAGCGCGGCCGCCATCTGCGCCGGTGCGCCGATCCGCTCCGCCCAGGCGGGGGAGGCGACCAGCACGAACTCCTCGTCATTGAGGGGAAGGGCGGTGAGGGCGCGGCCACGGGGCCGGAACGTGGCGATCACCAGGTCATGGCGGCCCGCGCGCAGATCCTCCAGGAGCGGTTCGGTCAGACCCGGTGTGATGCGCAGTCGTACGCCTCGCTCCACCAGGGGCGCGAGACCGGGCAGCACGCAGCGGGAGAGGAGTTCGGCGGGGCCCGCGAGATGCACCGGCTCGGCCGCGGAACCGTCGCCGTTCCCGGCCGGTCCGGCGACCGCGGCGAGCGAGTCCAGCGGCTCCACGATCCGTGCGGCCAGCTCGTCCGCGTACGGCGCCGGAGTCACGCCCCGGGCCTGGCGCTCGAACAGCTCGCGGCCCAACTGCCGTTCCAGGGACCGGATCTGCGTGGTGACCGTGGGCTGGGAGAGGCCCAGCAGACGGGCGGCGGCGGTGAAGGAACCGGTGCGGTACACCGTCAGGAACGTCCGCAGCAGGTTCAGGTCCAGCGAGGCCGCGCCGGTCTGACCCGGCCCGTCGGACCTATCGGACCCATTGGAACCCCTATCCCTCATATGCTTGAGCCTATTGGATTTCTATGAATGGCCGGGACTACGGTTTCACCATGTCGAAGATCCTCTTTGTGCTGACCGGCGCCGACCACTGGACCCTGGCCGACGGTACCCGCCACCCCACCGGCTTCTGGGCCGAGGAGGCCGTCGCCCCGTACGAGGCCTTCAAGGCCGCCGGACACGAGATCGTCGTGGCCACCCCGGGCGGTGTCGTGCCGCCCCTGGACAAGGGCAGCCTCGCGGCCGAGCTCAACGGCGGCCAGGAGAACGCCGACCGCATTGCCGGGGTGCTCGACTCGGCGGCCGAATTCCAGCAGCCGGTGCGGCTGTCGGACGTGAACCTCGACGACTACGACGCCGTCTTCTACCCCGGCGGCCACGGGCCGATGGAGGACCTCGCGGTCGACGCCGACTCCGGCCGACTGCTCACCCGCGCGCTGGCGAGCGGCAAGCCCCTCGGCGTGGTCTGCCACGGCCCGGCGGCCCTGCTCGCGGCGACCGGGGCCGACGGCACGAACGCCTTCGCGGGGCGCCGGGTGGCCGCCTTCACCAACGCCGAGGAGACCCAGGCGGGCTTCGCCGACAAGGCCAAGTGGCTGCTCCAGGACCGGCTCACGGAGGCGGGTGTGCAGGTCGACGAGAGGGAGCCGTGGGCGCCGCATGTCATCGTCGACGGCAACTTGGTGACCGGGCAGAATCCGGCGTCTTCGGCGCCGCTTGCTGTTGAGTTGTTGAAGAAGCTGGGCTGACGGGGTGGGGGTCGGGCCGGCTGTGCCGGGTCGGCGGCCGGCCGGCTGCGCGGGCTGAGCGCTGGTCTCGGCTGGTAGCCGGGCTGAAGCGAGGGGCGGCGGGTCTTCTGGGACTCGCCGCCCTGTTGCGTCAGTCGTTTTGGGTTCCGGTGTTTCGCCGCGTCAGCCGGCCGGGTTCTGCTGTCCGGCCGTGCCGGTCTTCCGGGCCCCGTTGCCCTTGCCCCTCGGCCTCAGGTTCTGCGGCTCTGCCGGGTGAGCCGGCCGGGTCCAACTGCCCTTCCGCGCCAGTCCTCCGAGTCCCCTCGGCCCCGGAGTCCCTCGCCCTGCCGCCTCGGTCCCCGGAGTCCGGCCGCCCCTCCACTTCGGCCCCGGAGTCCCTCGCCCCGCCGCCTCGGCCCCAGAGTCCGGCCGCCCCCCGCCTCAACCCTTCCTGATCCCCGCCAGCAAGATCCCCAGCAACCCCTCACCCCGCCGGACGGCCTCCTCGGCCGGGACCCGGGTCAGGATTCGGTAGACGATCGAGCCGATGAGCGCGTCGACGGCCGCCTCCAGGTCCGCGTCGGCGTCGACCTGCCCCGCCTCGACACCCGCCCGCAGTCGCGCGACCAGCCGGTCCCGTTCCGGGCGGGTGAGGCGGAGGTGGAGGGCGTCGGCGGCGTCAGGGTCCTCCGCCGTCGCGATGGCCAGCGCGCGCACCAGCTCCACGAGGTGCGGGGCCGCCATGAAGGCCTCGCGCTGACGCAGCCACACCGTGAGGTCCGCGTCGAGATCGCCGGTGTCAGGGGGCTCCACCGGCTGATGGAGACGGAAGCCGTCCAGTACGGCCTCGGCCACCAGCGGTGCTTTGGACGGCCAGCGTCGGTAGACCGTCTGCTTGCCGACCCCGGCCCGGGTGGCGACCCGGTCCATGGTCAGGACGCGGTACCCCTGCTCGACGAGCAGATCCCGGGTGGCTTCGAGGATGGCCCGGTGTACGGCCGGGTCGCGCGGGCGGCCTGACGGCTCCGGAGACATACGGCCAGCCTAGGGTATGGTCTCATTACGAGACGAATAGTCTCGTAATGATCGGAGGTGCGGGATGGACTCTGACCTGCTCGTTGTCATCGGCGTGGGCGGCATGGGACAGGCGATCGCCCGCCGCCAGGGAGCCGGGCGCACGGTACTGCTGGCGGACTTCGACGAGACCGGACTGAGTGATACGGCCGCCGCGCTGGCCGGAGACGGTTACGTCGTACGGACCCGGCGAGTCGACGTCTCCGACCCGGCCTCGGTCGACGAACTCGCCAAGGCCGCCGCGGAGTTGGGCCCTGTGACCCAGGTCGCGCACACCGCCGGGCTCTCCCCGGTGCAGGCCCCCGCCGACGCCGTACTGCGGGTGGATCTGCTCGGGGTCGCCCTGGTGCTGGACGCCTTCGGCGGGGTGATCGCCCCGGGCGGGGCGGGTGTGGTCATCTCCAGCATGGCCGGGCATCTGTCCGTGTACCTCACCGCCGAGCAGGAGGAGGCGCTCGCCGACACCCCGGCCGAACGGCTCCTGGAGCTGCCGTTCGTCGACACCGCCGTCGCCGGTGACTCCGCGGCGGCCTACGGGCTGGCCAAGCGCGCCAACCATCTGCGCGTCCGGGCGGCCAGTGTGGCCTGGGGCGAGCGCGGTGCGCGGATCAACTCGATCAGCCCCGGCGTGATCTCCACGCCGATGGGTCAGCAGGAGCTCGCGTCCGAGCACGGTGGGCGGATGCGCGCCATGGTCGAGGCGTCCGCGGCGAAACGCCTGGGCACCCCTGAGGACATCGCCGGGGCCGCGGCCTTCCTGCTCGGCCCGGAGGCGAGCTTCGTCTCCGGAACCGATCTGCTCGTCGACGGGGGTACCGTCGCGGCGATCCACGCGGGCCGGATGGGACGCGGCGCCGGGGTCAACTGAGAGGCACCGGCCGCGCTGTGGGCGCCAGTTCAGGGACGCGCGGCACTCACACGCCGAGGGCGGGCAGCACCACGGCGTCGATGTAGCTCCGCACCAGCGCCGGGTCGGCCGGCCGGTTCTCCAGCAGCTGATGGGCGATGAGGACGCCGATCAGCGAGTGGGAGACGTACGACAGCGCCGGATTGCTCGCGGAGATCTCGCCGCGTTCCATGGCACGCGTCAACAGCACGTTCAGTCCGGTCAGTTCGGGGTCCACGAGCAGTTCGCGCAGTGCCTGGAGGAGGTCGGGGTGGGCGTGGACGGCGGTCAGGAGACCCCGCATCAGGGCGGTGTCCTGCTCCATGCGCAGCTCGCTCATCTGGGCCACCACGGCGGCGAAGTCACCGCGCAGGGAACCGGTGTCGATACCGGCGAGGGTGACGGGCTTCTCGTGGCGCAGTGCCTTGGCGACCAGCTGGGGCTTTCCCGTCCACTGGCGGTAGAGGGTGGCCTTGCTGCACCGGGTGCGGGTGGCGACGGCGTCCATGGTCAGGGCGTCGTACCCGACGGTCCGCAGCAGGTCCAGGACGGCCGCGTACAGCTCGGCCTCCCGGTCCGGCGTCAGCCGGCTGCGCCGCCCGCGCGGGGCGTCGTCCGGCCTCGCCGCTGTCGTCGAGGTCATGTGTCCGCCGCCATTGCCGTCCATGGGTGCCTCATCCAAACGGAACTGTTTCGTTCATGAACAATCTATCCCCTCGACGGATGAATACGAAACCGTTTCGGTAATAAAACCGGCCGGCGACGCTCCCGCCACCCACCTGGGAAACTGGGCGGCGGAGCCGAGCTGGAGGGAACGCACATGGCGAACACGTCACCGGTCGCGGCCGCGGCGAGACCGGGCAGACCGCGGGACCCGCGGGCCGACGAGCGCATCCTCCAGGCCGTGGTCGACGAGCTCGCCGAGGCCGGTGTCGCCGGCTTCCGCATCAACTCCGTCGCCGCCCGCGCCAGGGTCGCCAAGCGCACCCTCTACTCCCGCTGGGACGAGCGCGACGACCTGATCCTCGCGGGCCTGAGCACCCTGTCGGCGAGCCTGTGCCCCCCTCGCACGGGCAGCCTCGACGCGGACATCCGGATCCTGTACGACACCGTCGCGGCGACCCTCGAAAGCCCCCGCTGGCTCATCGCGGCCCGCTGCACCTTCGAGCTCCCCGACCATCCCGAGCTCTACGCCACCTTCCGGCGCGACTGCGTCGACCAGCCGCTCGCCGTCATCGAGGACGTCCTCTTCGACGCCGAGCGGCGCGGCGAACTCCGCACCGGCGTCGACCGTTCCGTGGCCGCGGAGACCTTCGCGGCGGCTCTCGCCTCCTTCAGCACCCACACGGCCCGTCTGCGCGGGGTCAGCGCACGCGGCGCGCGGGACGGGTTCCTCGACCTGTTCCTGAGCGGAGTGCGTGTCTGAGGTCTTGGGGCCGAGCCTCTGAGCTGGCTCAAGTCGGTTGGCGTGCAAAGAACATGCACGTCAGGATGGCTCGCATGCCAGGAATCATGGGACTGAACAAGAAGAACGACTACGTGCTGACGATCCGGGACGCGGACGTGGTCACGGCGACCCTGCGGCAGGCGCTGGCCGAGGCCTCGCCCGAGGAACGCGCGGGACTGGAGCGGGCCGTCGCGCTCGTCGAATCCACCGCCGCCGCCACCGAGGCCGAACTGCGCGCCCGCTGGGTCCGCTCCCGGCTGGCCGCCGTCGGCTTCACGGGTGACGTCACCTCGGTCGCGGCGGTGAAGGCCCTGCGCAAGGCGGAGCCCGGGCTGAGCCTGCTGGCGGCCGTGGAACTGCAGAAGGCGGCGGTGGCGCACCCGGAGTGACACGTCGGGAGTGACACGTCGGGAGTGACGCGGCGAGGGCCCATCCGGAACGACGCGGCGACAGCCCGTCCGGATGGGCCCTGCGTGGCTCCGAACCCTTTACGTGGCTGTCATGTCCCTGTAGCTTCCGCGCTGCAAGAACTTTCAGGAACTTTCCGGCTGGTCTTGCAGGGACGCTCGAACCACCCGGGACACGCCCCGTATTGGAGTCGCCATGAGATCTGCACCCCCGCGCCGGCCACGACGCCCCCTCGTGGCGTTCGTGGCGGCGACCGGACTGTTCGGGCTGCTGTCCTCAACACCGGGCGCGGAAGCCGAGGTCGGCCTTCAGCCGGTGGCCGACTCGGCGAACACGGCGACGGTCTTCTACTACACGAAGACCAAGAACTGGCCGTCGACCTATCTGCACTACGCCCCGGACGGCGGCTCCTGGACGACCGTCCCCGGCACGCTGATGGAGAGCGCCTGCACGGACTGGGTGAAGAGGACCGTCGACCTCGGCTCGGCCACCGGACTCCAGGCCACCTTCAACAACGGCAGCGGCACCTGGGACAACAACGGCGGCAGCAACTACGCGCTGGGCACCGGCACCATCACCGTCAAGGACGGCGTCATCTCCCACAGCGACCCGTGCGCCGACACCGGCACGGGCAGCGGCAACCAGGCCACCGTCTACTACTCGACCGCCACCTCCGGCTGGACCACGGCCAACATCCACTACGCGCCGACGGGCGGCTCCTGGACCACCGTCCCCGGCCTCGGCATGGAGTCAGCTTGCACCGGCTGGTGGAAGAAGACCCTCGACATCGGCACCGCCACCTCCCTCAAGGCCGCCTTCAACAACGGCAACGGCGTCTGGGACAACAACAACAGCGCCGACTACACGATCCCGACCGGCACGACGACCGTGAAGGACAAGGCGGTCACCACCGGCGCCACCGACCCGTGCGCCACCGAGGCACCCGACACCGAGGCGCCCACCGCACCGGCCAAGGTCACCGCGAGCGCCACCGACACGTCCATCGTGGTGAGTTGGGACGCGGCCACCGACAACAAGGCCGTGACCAAGTACCAGGTCACCCGCACCGGCGGCACCAAGGGCACGGTCGTCACGGACGTCGGCTCAACCGTGTACTCAGACACGGGACTTGAGGAGAAGACCACCTACACCTACACCGTGAAGGCGGTCGACGCCGCCGGGAACACCTCGCCCGCCTCCGCCGCGGCGACGGCGACCACCGGCACCGCGGCCCCCGCACCCGCCGCAGGCACCCCGCTCGGCACGGACCCCCGCAAGGACCCCATCTACTTCGTCCTCACCGCCCGCTTCTACGACGGCGACACCTCCAACGACCGCGGCGGCAGCCAGCACACCAAGTCCGGCAACGCGGCGAACAACGACCCCATGTTCCGGGGCGACTTCAAGGGCCTGGTCGAGAAGCTCGACTACATCAAGGCGCTCGGCTTCTCCGCGGTCTGGATCACCCCGGTCGTCCTCAACCGCTCGGACTACGACTACCACGGCTACCACGGATACGACTTCTATAAGGTCGACCCGCGCCTGGAGTCAGTCGGCGCCACCTACCAGGACCTCATCAACGCGGCCCACGCCAAGGGCATGAAGATCTACCAGGACGTCGTCTACAACCACAGCTCCCGCTGGGGCGCCAAGGGCCTGTACACCCCCACCGTCTACGGCGTCCGCGACTCCCAGTGGAGCTGGTACTACGACGAGAGGAACGAGGGCTTCGAGTACGACGGCCTGACCGTCGAGCCCAAGTCCGGGAAGTCGTACTACAACGGCGACCTGTGGTCCACAGCCGAGCCCACCGGCAACACCTGCGTCAACTGGGGCAAGCCGACCGGCGGCAAGAGCGCCGAGGGCTACACGCTCTACAACTGCCAGTGGCCGAGCCCCACTTCGGGCATGTTCCCCAAGGCGTACTACCACCAGTGCTGGATCGGCAACTGGGAGGGCGAGGACTCCCGCTCCTGCTGGCTCCACGAGGACCTCGCCGACTTCGACACCGAGTCGACGCCGGTCCAGAACTACCTGATCGGCGCCTACGACAAGTACATCGACATGGGCGTGGACGGCTTCCGCGTCGATACGGCCGTACACATCCCGCGCGTCACCTGGAACCGCCGCTTCCTGCCCGCCATCTACGACCGCGTCACCCAGAAGTTCGGCACCACGGCCGCCCAGAACTTCTTCGTCTTCGGCGAGGTCGGCGCCTTCGTCAACGACAAGTGGAACCGCGGCTCGGTGAACCACTCCGCGCAGTTCTTCACCTGGAAGGAGCGCAAGGAGTACAGCGCCGACGACGAGACGGCCGCCCTCGAGCAGTTCACCTACGAGAACAACCTCGGCACCGGCAACCAGCCGACCTCGACCAACGCCTTCCTGAACGGCAACAGCTACCACACCCCGGACCGCAGCCAGTTCTCCGGGATGAACATCATCGACATGCGCATGCACATGAACTTCAGCGACGCGCAGAACGCCTACAGCAACGGCAAGGACTCCGACGACAGCGTCAACGACGCCACGTACAACGTCGTCTACGTCGACAGCCACGACTACGGCCCCAACAAGTCGAGCACCCGCTACACCGGCGGCACCGACGCCTGGGCCGAGAATATGTCCCTGATGTGGACGTTCCGCGGCATCCCCACCCTGTACTACGGCTCGGAGATCGAGTTCCAGAAGGGCAAGCAGATCGACTGCGGCCCGACCTGCCCGCTCGCCTCCACCGGACGCGCGTACTACGGCGACCACCTCCAAGGCACCGTCACCGCCTCGCAGTTCGGTACGGCGGACTCGGCGTCCGGCGAGGTGGCCACCACCCTGGCGCAGCCGCTCGTGAAGCACCTCCAGCGGCTGAACCAGATCCGCCGTGCCGTCCCGGCCCTCCAGCTGGGCCAGTACTCGACCGACGGCATCAGCGGCTCGATGGCGTTCAAGCGCCGCTACACCAGCGGGAGCACGGACAGCTTCGCCCTCGTCACCGTCTCCGGAAACGCCACCTACACCGGTGTCCCGAACGGCACTTACCGGGACGCCGTCACCGGTGACGTGAGGACCGTGTCCAACGGCACCCTCTCCGTGGCGGCGCCGGGCAAGGGCAACCTGCGGGTGTACGTGCTGAACGGACCCGGGAAGATCGGGGCCGACGGTCCCTATCTGAAGTAGGTCCCGAGCAGCGCCCTGCGGGGCCCGGGGAGGGTGAACCCCTGGGCCCCGCCAAGGGTGTTACAGAGCAGCCGCCGCGCTGTGGAGGTTCTTCGCGGCCAGGGCGAGCCCCTCCGTCCGGGAGTAGGCGGCGTCCTCGTGCTCGATGTTGACCGCCATGCCGGGGTCGACCTCCGCGAGGGCCCGCAGGAACTCGGTCCAGAACGGGACCTCGCTGCCCGCCCCGACGGCGACGAACTTCCAGGCCGGGTTCTCGGGCCAGGAGTTGCACCAGAAGCCGTAGCCCGTGGGCACCTTGCCGTCCGCGTCGGCGGGCACACGGGCGAAGGAGGTGTCGAGGACACCGCGGATGTCGGCGCCCCGGCAGAGCGTCGCGTCCTTCGCCGCCGCGTGGAGGACCAGCGGGCCCAGCCACTTGATGGACGCGATGACGTCCATGCCCTGCCGCATCAGGTGGGAGGGGTCCAACCGCCTGGTGGGCAGCCTCTCCGGCGGCGAGCGCCAGGCCCTGGCCATCGCCCGCGCGGTCTGCTTCGGCGCCAACGTCCTCATCCTGGACGCGCCTACGGCCGCCCTCGGCGTCAAGGAGGCCGCGCACGTCCTGCGGATCGTCATGCAGGCCCGCGCCAAGGGCGTCGCGGTCATCCTGGTCACCCACAACGTCCGGCACGCGATGATGGTCGGCGAGCACTTCGCCGTCCTGATCCGCGGACAGAAGGCCGACGACTTCTGCAAGGGCGAGCGCACCCGTGAGGAGGTCACCGACCTCATGGCGGGCGGCGAGGCCATGGCCGACCTCGAGACTGAACTCGCCCAACTCCAGCTGGACGCCTGACCGTTCGGCGCGCGGGCTGACGGGTCCGCGCGCCGACGCGTCTCGCGAGGGGGGGCGTGACCGAGTGCTTCAGTCAGCCGGGGAGCGGCTTCGTGCCGCGTCGGACGACTGGGGCAGCCTCGGCCACAGGAACGGCAGCTCTATCATCTCGCTCATGTCCGGTAGTCCGCGTACTGATGTGCCTTCCCGACTCCGTTTCACCCTGACCGGCCACGAACACGGAGTCTGGTCGCTGGCCACCGCCGTGGTGGACGGTCGGCCCGTCGCTGTCACCGGCGGCCAGGACGAGACGGTCCGCATCTGGGACCTTGGCGACGGCCTACCGGTGGGTGGACCCCTGGTGGGCCACAACGGCTTGATCCGCGACGGCGAAGTGTGGTCGGTGGCGACAGCGGTGGTCGACGGTCGTCCCGTCGCCCTGTCCGGCGGCGGCAGCAACCTCCTCCAGATGTGGGACCTGGCCACCGGCCGGCATATCGGTGAGCCACTGGATCAAGGCACCGTCGGCGTGTGCGCGGCGGCGACGACTGTGGTGGACGGGCGCCCCGTTGCCGTCACGGGGCACGCCGATGGCGCCGTACGGCTGTGGGACCTGGCCGGCCGGGAACAGCTCGGCGAGCCCCTGGCAGGTCACACCGACGGGGTGGAGGCAGTGGCCGCAGCCGTGGTGGCCGGCCGGCCCGTCGCTGTCACCGGCGGCAACGACAAGACCGTACGCGTATGGGATTTGACCGACCGGACGCAGATCGGTGAGCCGCTGGCAGGTCACACCGGCGAGGTACGCGCCGCGGCGACAGCCGTGGTCGGTGGTCGTGCCGTCGCCGTCACCGGGGACCTTGACGGGACGGTACGAGTGTGGGACCTGGCCACCGGTCAGCCCGCGGCCGAGACACTGGACGTGCACTCCGAGGTGGGCGCGGTGACGACAGCGGTGGTGGGAAGCCGTCTTATTGCCCTGGTGGGCAGTGGGGATGGGGCGGTACGGATGTGGGACCTGCTTGCGGGACGGCTGATCGGTGAACTGGAAGGTCACAAGGGCATGGTCTGGGGAGTGGCTACGGCGGTGGTGGATGGCCGGCCCGTCGCCGTCACCGGCGGCAACGACAAGACGGTACGCGTATGGGATGTGACCGGGCTCGTGGTGCCCGTCACGGTCGAACACGGTCCTGTCACCTGACCGGCAACAGGACGCCGAAGTACGCCTGCGGCGCCCTGGCCCTTCGCATCGGTGCTCGCCCTCATGCCCCGAAGAACACGGCTGTGCGGCTCTGCGAGTTCAGGCTCGGCTGCGGTTCTCCCAGAACAGTCTCTCGTTCCTGTCCGGATCATTGACGATCCGGCACCTGGCGTCGAGCCACATCGTGGCGCGGTCAGGCAGGGTGTAGGCGGGCCAGCTGGGCACACCGGCCGCCGTGGGGCGGCTCGTGTGGGCGAAGGCGGCCCACAGTTCGCTCATGTGCCGTGCGGTTGCCAGCCGTTGCGGTGACTGGTCCGAGTTGAGGATGGAGCCGGGGTCCTTGTCGGTGTTGGCGAACTTCAGGGGGATGTCCGACGCGTGGGGCGAGCCGATGGGGAAGTCGGTGCCGGGCACCAAGGTCGGGCTCGGGTAGGCGAGTTGATACATGAACACGGGCGCGGCGTGCTGCGCGCGTTTGGCCTCCGCGATTTTGATCGCGTCGCGCCAGATGGGTGAGGTGGTGATCGCGAAGTAGAGCTGGGCGGGCGTCGCACCGGGCCGCGAGGCATGGAAGGTGCGGATGATCTCGTCGAGTTCGGCGCCCTGGTAGGTGCTGCTGAGCCTGGAGCGCAGTCCGGCCTCGTCGATGTTGAAGATGTCGGGCGGCCCGAAGAGGCTGAAGAACACCGTCTCGTCGCGGCAAGTGCCGCACATCAGCGGCTTGTTCGCGGAGAAGGGCGCGGCGCCGTCGGCGAAGGGGTGTCGTGGGATGACGGTGCCGTCGACGAAGGCGCCGAAGCCGGGGAGGGGGCCGGGGTCGCCCCAGGGCGGGGCGCCGTTGGCGGCCTCGGACTGCTGGATCTCCAGGAGCCTTGCCGCCGGGATGTCGTGGAGCCGGGGAATGTCCGCCGTGGTCAGTCCCAGTAACTCCAGCGTGCGTCTGGCCCGGGCGGTGGCACCGTCGCGGGTGGGGAAGCGCAGCGGTGCGGCGCTCTCGATCGAGGCCTTGCGGAACAGCGGCACGGCGGCCGGCATCGTGTACACGGCCGCGGTCTTGGCGCCGCCGCCGCTCTCGCCCCAGACCATGACGTTGTCGGGGTCGCCGCCGAAGTTCTCGATGTTCTCCCGGGTCCAGCGCAGCGCGGCCAGGATGTCCAGCATCCCCTGGTTGGCCGCGTAGTCGCCGTCGGTGAGATCGCCCAGGAAGAGGTAACCCAGCAGGCCCAGCCGGTGGTTGGACTCGACCACGACGACGTCGTAGAGCCGCGCCAGGTGGGTGCCGTCCTGTCCGGTGGCGGAGCCGGAACCGATCATGTAGCCGCCGCCGTGGTTGTAGAACATCACGGGCCGCCGCCGGCGATCGGCGCCGGGAGTCCAGATGTTGAGGTAGAGGCAGTCCTCGGAAGGCTCGGGCATCCGGCCGTTGCCGCCCGGCCCCATCTCTGCGCCCGGCACCTGGAACGCCGGGCTGGGAAAGCTCACCGTGTCGCGTACGCCGGTCCATCTCGTGAGCGGTTTCGGGGCCCTGAACCGGAGTTCACCCAGCGGCGGCGTTGCGTACGGCACGCCGAGGAACTTGGCGATGCCGTCCTCCCGCTTCCCGCGCACCCTGCCGTAACGGGTCGACGCCACGACCGTGCGCCCAGCGGGCCCCGCGTGCGCCGTGGACGGCATGCCCATCGCGGCGATCATGGACAGCGAACTGCCGATCACCGCCCTGCGGTTCATCTCCGAGCCCACCATCAGACCTCCTCCTTCGCAGAGCACAGCGCACTGCGCTCCGGATGGTTCCGCGAACACGTTCTGGAACGTTTCAATTCGTCGCCGTAGCCTGCCGAACGACCTCACCTGAAGCTGGACTTGCTGATTCGCGGCTCTTCCCGCGATGGCGGAGACGGCTGTTCTCCGAGTGCGAGACAGGGAGTAACGAAGCGCGAGGGAACGGCTGTTGTGTACGAGTCTCCTCGCCCCGGGGGGCTCGGGAGAGGGGTGTGCGAAATGTTGGCCGGTTTCGAATTGGGTTCCACGGGGGCTTTCGGGCTTGCGTCGGGTCAGGCGGGGGCGTCCACGCCGAGGGCGTTCCGGTAGGCCCGTTCGTCGGCGTCTTCGGAGACCGTGAACACCACGCGGTCGAACCGTCCGGGATGTGCAGCGATCCAGTCGGCGACGGTGCGCAGTGCGACCGATGCGGCTTCCTCCTTGGGGTAGCCGAAGACGCCGGTGCTGATCGCGCAGAAGGCGAGGGTGCGGATGTCCTCCACCTCGGCGGCCAGGTCCAGGCAGGCCCGGTACGAGGAGGCGAGCGCCTGGGCGTCGGTCGAGTGGGGGCGGCCGTGGATGAGAGGGCCGACGGTGTGCAGGACGTAACGGGCAGGCAGGTGGTAGCCCCGGGTGATCTTGGCCGCTCCGGTGGGTTCAGTCGCTCCTCGCGCCGAGATGATCGTGTGGCAGTCGTCGCGCAGGCGAGATCCGGCGGCGTTGTGCAGCGCGTTGTCGATGCACGGGTGCAGCGGGCGGAAGCAGCCGAGGAGTTGACTGTTGGCGGCGTTGACCACGGCGTCGGCGGCCAGCGTGGTGATGTCTCCCCGCCACAGCACTGCCTCGGCCGGGGACCGGAAGGCCGTTCCGTGGAACTCCTCTTCCATCGTGGGCAGTTCAAGTGCCGAGACGGCGGGGCGTAGCTGCCGCTCCCCGCCGAGGAGCGCGTCCAGGTCCCGGTCGGCTCCCTCCGGCAGCGGACCGGGATCACGTACGGTCAGCAGGGCCCGCAGGAGGCGACGGGCCGTGGCGGCGTCGGCGGAGGTGCCGGCGGGGGCGTCGGCGGGGGCGCCGGTATCGGCGAGGTGCCTCAGTGAGTCGGACCGCAGTCCGAGCCGGGATACGGCCGGATCGGTGCTGAGCAGGCGCAGCGCTGAGCGGACGTGGGCGTCCAGTTGGGCGGCTGTGGCCGGGGGCGCCGTCGGGAGGAAGGGCTCGTCGAGGGCGACGGCCGACCGGTAGGCGGTCAGGGGCAGCGCGGAGAGCTGTGTCTCCGCCCCGGAGAAGGCGTCGGACTCGGCGCGGATCGGGGTCATCAGAGGCTCCGGTGGGGCGGGTCGATCACATCTCTTCGAGTGTGCCGGCGTGCAGTTCGCCGATTCGGCCCTCGGGGGTGTCGTAGGTCCAGAAGGCGTGCACCGTAAGGGTGTTGAGGTTCATCGCGTGGGTGACGGTCATGCCGGACTTCTCCACCCAGCCGAGCAGGAAGACGCCAGGGGTGACTTCGGCCGCGTCCAGCGTGACGTCCTCGCTCGCGCCGGTGCCGGGGCCGGCGACGGTCTCGTAGTGCAGCGTGGTGCCGTCGGGGTTGTAGGTGTTGTGGAAGACGACGCCGTTGTCGACGCTGAACTTGTACGTCTTTCCCGCGTAGGTGAGGTGGCTCATGGCTCTGCGCTCCGTGTACGGGGTCGGCGATCCGCGGAAGGTGTGCCTGGGACGGTGTGCGGGTGCGGTGTGCGGGCCGGTCAGAACAGGCCGTTGCCGTGCGGCAGTTCGGCCGGGATGGGTGCGATGACGTCCCAGTGCTCGACGATCCTGCCGTTCTCGACACGGAACAGGTCGTAGTAGGCGACGGGGACGCCGAACTCGCCCTCGGACTGCGTCAGGACGAACTCGCCCTCGGCGATGACCCGGTGGACCTTCTTGTAGACGAGGTTCTTGCCCTGCTCGGCCCACTTGGCCGCGGCCGCGCCGAAGCCGTCGAGTCCGTCGGCGGCGTCGGTGTTGTGCTGGTGATAGGTCTCGGTGGAGATGTAGTCGGTGAGGACCGAGTAGTCGGCGCCGACGAGCACCTTCTCGGCGAACTCGGCCACCAGGGCGCGGTTGGCGTCGGTCCTGTCGGTCTCGGTGACCTCGGCGGGGCCGTCGGTCTGGGAGCGGCCCGAGAGGGTGTCCTTGACCTGCGGGGTCAGGGCGTCCCAGTGCTCGGCCAGCTTGCCCTCGGCGTCCACGCGGAAGACGTCGAACCCGACGAGCGGGTCAGGACCGAAGCCGTGGTAGGTGCCGTGCAGGGCGACGAGGTCGCCGTCGGAGATGACCCGGGCACCTTCGTAACGGAAGTCCTCGCCCAGGCCGGCGACGAGACCGCGCAGGGCCTCGGGCCCGTCGGCGGCGAGTGCGCTGTGCTGCCTGTAGTCCGCGGCCACCCAGCGGTCCACGGCGGAGGGGTCCTTGTCGCCGAACAACTCGGTGGCGGCCTGAAGGACGGCGTTCTTCACGTGGTTCATGGCTGACTTCCTTGCTTGGGGGCCTGGCCGGGGCGGACCGGTGGTCCAGCGGCGATGTGTTCAAACTATGTCTGCGACGGTCCATGGATCGGCAGGAATGGCGACTCCTGATGGTCAAAAAGCGACACGCTTCTCTTGTTCGGGGTGCCGAGGGTCCCGAGGGCTTCCAGGGGTCTGGTCGGCCGCTCGTCGTACGGGAACCGCTCCGCCGGTCATCCCCTTCTGGCGCGGACGACCTCGGCGAGGGATGTGGCGGGGTGGCCGGTGAGGCGCGGTACGGCGTCGCTGACGCCGTCGAGTTCGCCGGAGGCGATGGCCGTATAGGTGGACACCCAGGCGTCCAGCTGCCACGGCGGTGCGCCGTAGGAGGAGCGGGAGGCATAGGCCTCCTCCACCGTCTCCTGTTGGTAGGTGACGGGGCGTCCGAGCTGCTCGGACAGGATCACGGCCGCTTCGTCCAGCGTCAGTGACTCGGGCCCGGTCAGGTCGTAGGTGAGGCCCGCGTGGTCGTCGGGCCGGGACAGCACCGCGGCAGCGGCGTCGGCGATGTCGTCCTGGCCGACGAACGCGGCGCTCCCGAGCCCGGCCGGGCCGCGGATGGCGCCGTCCTCGCCGACGAGGTCGGGGACGAACTCCGCGTAGAGGTTGTCCCGGAGGAAGGTGTGGGCCAGGCCGCCGGCGCGGATGTGCTGCTCGGTGTGGAAGTGGTCGCGCGCCAGGGTGAAGGTGGCGTCGGGTGCGGCGCCGTAGAAGGAGAGGTACACCAGGTGCCGGACACCCGCCTCCGCGACGGCGTCGACGAACGCCTTGTGCTGGGCGAGTCGGTCGGCGCTCTCGGAGGCGGAGACCATGAAGACGGTGCGGATGCCGGCGAGGGCCTCCCGTACGGCGTCCCGGTCCGCGTACTCGGCTCGTACCGCCACCGAGCCGGGCAGCCGTGGAGCGCGTGCCGGGTCGCGGGCCAGGAGTTTCTGCGGGACGCCCCGCTCGGCCAGTCGCCGGGCGACGCGCCCGCCGAGCCGGCCGGTGGAGCCGGTGACGGCGATGGCGGGAACGGATGCGTCGGGTACCTCGGGTACCTCGGGTACCTCGGAAATCTGGGACATGTGGGGGTTCTCTTCCTGTCGTGGCTTCTCGTCGTGCGGTTGCTTCTCGTCTGTTTCCCGTCCTGCGCGGGCTTCGCATCCTGCGGTGGCGGATGGCCCGCCGCCACCCGCTGCCCGCCGCCCGCCGCCCGCCGCCCGCCGCTCGCCGCTCGCCGCCCGCCGGAGGTCAGGGATCGAGCCCGTCGAGGAGCCGGTCCGCCCCGAGAGGAACGGACAGTGCTCGTTCGCCGAGGTCCGAGGGGACGCCGGGATGGCCGGGGTTGATCCGGACGAGGCGGGCCCGAGGGGTCCGGCGCACGAGGTGCTCCATGGGGTGGCGAATCACGCCGGGAGTATTGAATCCGGCCCCGATTTCCAGCACGAGCAGGGCGCTGTCCGTGGGCGCGTCGTCGAGCCACCGCACCAGCCGCCGCCCCGCGGGCAGATAGGAGTCGTCGACGAACTCCGGACCGACACGGACGTTGGGGAAGACGTCGGCGCCGCAGCGGGGGCAGCACGGCAGGGCCCGAGGGTCGCTCACCCGGCCGGTGTCACGGTCGTACGCGGCGAGGATCGTGTCGAGGAACGGCCTGCTGGGCCAGGTGTCCCGCGAGCAGGGCACCGTGCACTGGAGGCGGCCGTAGTCGCCCTGAGGTGTGAAGATCCGGTCCGTCTCGAAGCCGTTGCGGGCGAAGAGGGCGTCGACGTTGGAGGTCATCACCCAGTGGTCGCGGTCGCCCACCAGCTCCCTCAACTCGCGGTAGAGGGGGCTGGGTTCGGGGTCGTAGCGGATGTCGTCGATGTGGACGGCCCAGTAGCCCCACATCATGTCCGGCGGCAGGGGAACGCCGAGCAGGTAGCGCGAACGCAGGCCGAGGCGGTGCAGCGCCGGGAACAGTTCCCGGAAGCGTTCGGTGTCGCCGTAGTCGTAGCCGGCAGCCGCGCTCAGACCCGCGCCGGCCGCGATCAGGATCCGGTCGGCCTCTTCGGCCCAGGCGCGGATCGTCTCGCGTCGAGGTGCCGTCGGCGCGGGAGTGTTGTTCGTGGTGCTCACCATGCGCGGGTCCTTCCGGTGCCGCGGACAGCCGGTGCGTGTACTCGTCCAGGCTGTGGTCGGTTCCTCGACGACCTCCGCCAGGGAGATGTTCTGTTTCCGC
This sequence comes from Streptomyces sp. SID13726, assembly GCF_010548375.1. Taxonomy (GTDB): domain Bacteria; phylum Actinomycetota; class Actinomycetes; order Streptomycetales; family Streptomycetaceae; genus Streptomyces. Next base: position 897,722 of record NZ_JAAGLY010000002.1, on the reverse strand, counting down.
AGCGGCACGACCAACGTACGAAGAGCGCGCAGGGAAAGCCGGATAAACTTCCGACTGATGATGGCCAAAAACCGACACGGCTCCGCGCGCGAGATCCCCGAGGTCGCGTTCGCCGCGCCCGCGGGCACTCCGGCCGGTGTGGAGGTCATGTCGTTGGCGGAGCTGCGGCGGCGGGTCGCCGAGCAGACCCTCGCCCGGCCCCAGCGCCCGGACTTCCATCATCTGCTCGCGCTCACCGCGGGTGGCCTCCGGCATGTCGTCGACTTCACCGGCTACGCCCTGCGGCCCGGCTCGTGGCTGTGGGTGCGCCCGGGGCAGGTGCACCAGTGGGGTGACCTCGCCGAGGCCGAGGGCACTCTGATCCTCTTCCGGGAGGACGTGCTGGACCCCGCCACGGCGACGGCCGCCCGGGTCGACGATCCGCACGCACCGGTCGTCATCACCCCCTGCGACGCCGACGCCGAGGCCGTGACCATGGCCGCGGAACACCTGAGCCGCGAGTTCCGGGCGCTCGGCCAACTCCCTCTCGAGATGCACAGGGCGGCCCTGCGGCACCTCCTGGCCGTCCTCCTGCTGCGCCTGGCCCATCTGACCGTCCCGGCCGGCGGCCCCGCTCCGGAGCCGGACGAGACCTACCTGCGCTTCCGGGACGCGGTCGAACGGCATTTCACCGCCACCCGACGGGTGGAGGACTACGCCCACATGCTCGGCTACTCGGGACGCACCCTCGCCCGCGCGACCCTGGCGGGCGCCGGGCTCAGCGCGAAGGAGTTCATCGACCGCCGGGTCGTGCTGGAGGCGAAGCGGCTGCTGGCGCACGGCGACGAGACCGCCGCCCAGATCTCGGACCGCCTCGGCTTCGTCACGCCCTCCCAGTTCAGCAAGTACTTCGTGCAACGCGCGGGCCGGTCCCCGATCGACTTCCGCAACGGCATCCGGGGACGCGCCGAGGGACTCACGCCGTCGACGGCCCTCGGCCAGGGGTGACGCCGGCGCGCGGAGGCGACTGCCGTACGTCTCCGCAGCCGCAGCCGCAGCCGCCGTCGGCCCCTCGGAGTGATCCACATCACTGCCGGCAGGTGCATCGGGAGAGGTGGTCCACAGCCTTTTCCTAGGTGTAGGCAACTGGTGGGAGCGGAGTCAGTGGGGATGGATCAGGGTCGGTCCGGTGAGTTCGACGCGTTTGTGGCGGCACGCTGGTCGGCGCTGCTCCATCTCGCGCGTCTGCTCGTCGGAGGCGACCGGCACCGGGCCGAGGACCTGGTGCAGGAGTCGCTGGTCAAGCTCTGGTTCGTGTGGCCCAAGGTCGCTCAGGACGCACCGGAGGCGTACGTCCGCAAGGTGATGGTGCGCGCGGCGGCCCGTGCCGGACAGCGGCGGTGGTGGGGCGAACGCCCCGTCGACCAGCTGCCCGAGGTGGCGGAGTTCGGGGACGTGTCCGCGGACGTGGCCGAGCGTTCCCGGCTGGAGGCCGCGCTCGCCCAACTGCCGTCCCGGCAGCGGGTGGCAGTGGTGCTGCGCTACTACCAGGACCTTCCCGAGGGCCAGGTGGCGGAGGTGCTCGGATGCCCGGTCGGCACCGCTCGCTCCCACGCCTCGCGGGGAGTGGCGCGGCTGCGCCGGATCCTGGCCGAAGCGATCGAGACCGCACTGTGAAGGAGGACACCATGGATCAGTTCGAGCGGCAGCTCTCGCAGATGCTGCACGCCACCCACGAGACCGCCTCCTTCGAACCGCGCCATCAGGACCGTCTCCACGCAGGGATCCGTGCGCACCACCGTGTCCGGATCGTACGGCGAGCCGTCGGCTCCGCCGCGCTCGTGGCCGCCGTGGGCCTCGGGCTCGGGCTGATGTACATGCTGCCCGGCAGTACGACCCGGGTCGAGCCCGCCCAGTCACCCCGGCCGCCCTCGACGAGCCTGACCGGCTCCCCCTGGAGTTCGCCTTCGCCGGGCCAGACCCCGAGCGCGCCCTACTCGCCCACCACGGCCACTCCCGGTTACGGCGCAGGCGGTGCGTCCTCGTCGTCGGGCCCGCCCCCGAGCGAGACCTCCACGCCCTCGTCGGCGACTCCCGGTCCCGGGGCTTCCAGCGCGACCGACCCGCCTGACATGGCCGGGAGCCCGAACACCTCGTCTCCGCCCGCAGGGGGGAGCACAAGCGCCACCACGACCAACTCGGCCAGTCCGTAGGCGCCGGCCATGGCGGCCAGGCATTCGGTGCCGACAGCCGACAGCTGACAGCCGACCGCTGACCGCCGACCGACAACGACCGCAAGACATCTCTCACTCCTGAGTGCACCGCCGCCGCGAGTGCCTTCGGTATGCCCCGCGCCAGAGTGCAAAAAGGGACAAGACATGAAAAACGTAAGGTCACTCAAGCCGAAGGAACCTGAGCCCCGGGAGCCGGGTGGTCTGCCGAGACGCGAGCCGGTGACCGCGCGGTACTCGGACCCCGTCGTGGACGTGGTCGTCCCGGTGTTCAACGAGGAGAAGGACCTGGAACCGAGCGTGCGGCGTCTCCACGCTCATCTGAGGGAGACCTTTCCGTACCCCTTCCGCATCACCGTCGCCGACAACGCCAGCACGGACCGCACCCCGCAGATCGCCGCCCGACTGGCGGCCGAACTGCCCGAGATGGAGTGGATGCGACTGCTTGAGAAAGGGCGTGGCCGGGCGCTGCACGCCGCGTGGTCGCACTCCCCGGCCCCGGTGCTCGCGTACGTCGACGTGGACCTGTCCACGGAACTCGCGGCGCTGCTGCCGCTCGTCGCTCCACTGATCTCCGGGCACTCCGACATCGCCATCGGCACTCGGCTGGCCGCGAGTTCCCGTGTGGTCCGCGGGCCCAAACGGGAGATCACCTCCCGCTGCTACAACGCCCTCCTGCGCTCGACCCTGGCCGTCGGGTTCTCCGACGCCCAGTGCGGGTTCAAGGCCGTCCGCCGCGATGTGGCGGACCAGCTGCTGCCGCTGGTCCAGGACACCGGCTGGTTCTTCGACACCGAACTCCTGGTGATCGCCGAGCGCGCCGGACTGCGCATCCACGAGGTGCCGGTCGATTGGGTGGACGACCCCGACAGCCGGGTCGACATCCTGCCCACGGCGCTGGCCGACCTGCGCGGCATCGCCAGGGTCGGGGGAGCGCTCGCTCGCGGGACTCTGCCACCGGCCGGGCTGCGCCGAGGTGACAGCGGCGCGACGCCGGGCGGCTCGTTCACACAACTCGTGCGCTTCGCCGCCGTAGGAGCGGTGAGCACGCTCGGACACCTGCTGCTGTACATGGCCCTGCGCCCGGTGACCGGAGCGCAGGCGGCCAACGCGCTCGCCCTGCTGGTCTGCGCCATGGCCAACACCGCCGCGAACAGACGCCTGACCTTCGGGTTCCGGGGCCGGGGCGGTGCGCTGCGGCACCAGGGCAGGGGACTGGTGGTCTTCCTGATCGGGCTGGCCCTCACCAGCGGAGCACTCGCGGGCCTGCACCAGGCGATGCCCTCGGCCGCGCACCACACCGAACTCGCCGTACTTGTCGTCGCCAACCTGGTCGCGACCCTGCTGCGCTTCCTGCTCTTGCGACTGTGGGTGTTCCGCGCGTGACCTCGACCGTGACGAGCTCGTGGAACGCGAGACTTTCGGAGCCGCCCGCCGCCCAAGGCTCGGACCGGTGGCGGCCGTTGCGCCGTGCCGCCGGGCGAGTGGGTCCCGTGCTGGCCCTGTACGGCACGTTGAAGCTCATCGGCTTCGCCGGCTTCATGTTCCTGCTCCACCTCGCCGGGGACTACCGCAGGAAGAACCCGCGCTTCGGCGGCGGCGAGCACCCGTGGGACGTCCTGACGTCCTGGGACGGCTGGTGGTACCAGAAGATCGCCGCGCACGGATACGACCCCGCGCTGGTCCCGGTCCCCGGAGCCACCGGCCAGATCAGGCTGGAGGGGAACTCGGCGGCGTTCTTCCCCCTCTACCCGGCACTCATCCGGCTGGTCTCCGAGGTCACCGGCCTCGGTCTGTACGGCGCCGGCCTGACGGTCTCCGTCATCGCCTCGTTCGTCGCGGCACTGGGCATCTACGCCGTCACCGAATGCCTCGCCGGGCGGCGGGCCGGGCTCGCCGCGGCCGGACTGTGGGCCGTGTGGCCCGGTTCCGGCGTGGAGTGGGCGGTCTACTCGGACTCGCTCTACGTGGCTCTCGCCGCCTGGACCTGTCATGCCGTCATGCGGCGCAACTGGCTGAGCGCGGGGCTCCTCGCCTTCCTCGCCGGGCTCAACCGGCCGACCGCGGCGGCACTGATCGCGGCCGTCGCCGTGGCGGCGCTGCTCGCACTTCGTCGGCGCCGGGACGGCGTCCTGCGTCCGGTGGCCGCCATGGCCGTGGCACCGCTCGGACTGCTCGGCTACCTCGGCTGGGTGGGGCATCGCATGGGGGACTACGGCGGCTACTTCAAGCTCCAGTCCGGCGCCTGGGCCCATGAGTGGGACTACGGCCGTCAGACCCTCGACGTGCTCACCTCCGTCCCGGTCGGCCACGCCGACTACCACGTTCCGTTCCCGTTCGCGGACATGATCGGGGTCGGGGTCGTCCTGCTGGCCTTCGCGTTGCTGCCGTTGCTCGTCAGGCTGCGGCCGCCGGCCGTACTGACCGTGTACACCGTGCTCACGATCGTCCTCGTCCTGGGCAGCCAGCAGATCTTCAGCAACGTCTCCCGCTATCTGCTCCCGCTGTTCCCCCTCTTCGTCCCGCTCGCCGTCGCGCTGCGCCGCCTGAGCCGCGCCCACTTGTGCACGCTGCTCGGCATGGCGGCCGTGGCCTCCGGCTCGTACGCGGGATACGCCCTCTTCGAACTCGGCGTCCCATAGCCGACGGACGCGAAATCCGACCGGGTCATGTGCATGCGGAACCCGAGCCGGGGTAAGCGGACGATCGTCGGCCGGTGGGCCGGCTGACGTGAAGCCGGAAAAGTGGGAGGGGCACATCATGGCGACGACGGTGCGGACCGCCGGACAGACGGTGGGCATGCCGGAGATCACCGACCCGTCCCAGGTAGCTCCCAAGGACGCACGGGAGTTGTCGAAGCTGTTCTTCAAGCAGCTCGCGGTGCTGGAGGAAGGGACGCCCGAGTACCAGTACGCGCGCAACACGCTGATCGAGATGAACATCTCCCTGGTCCGCTACGCGGCCGGCCGGTTCCGCAGCCGTGGCCGGGAGGAGATGGAGGACATCGTCCAGGTCGGCATGATCGGCCTCATCAAGGCGATCGACCGGTTCGAGCTGTCCCGCGAGGTGGAGTTCACCTCCTTCTCCGTCCCCTACATAGTCGGCGAGATCAAGCGCTTCTTCCGCGACACCTCCTGGGCCGTGCACGTTCCGCGCCGGCTCCAGGAGGCCCGCGTCCAACTCGCCCGCGCGGACGAGGAGTTGAGCAGCCGGCTCGGCCGTACGCCGACCACCCGCGAGCTGTCCGAACTCATGAGCCTGCCCGAAGAGGAGGTCGTCGAGGCGCGACTGGCCTCCAACGGCTACACGTCGGCCTCTCTGGACGCGGCGATCGGCGGCAGCGAGGACGGCGAGACCGCGCTCGCGGACTTCATCGGCAACCCCGACCCGGCACTCGGCCTGGTCGAGGACATGCACGCCCTGGCCCCTCTGATCGCCGAACTCGACGAACGCGACCGGAAGATCATCCACTGGCGCTTCGTCGAGGAACTCACCCAGGCGCAGATCGCGGAACACCTCGGCGTCTCCCAAATGCATGTCTCGCGCCTGATCACCCGTCTGTTGGGGCGGTTGCGGGAAGGGATGCTCAGCACGCACTGAGGCCGGTTGCCGAGGGGGCCGGGATTGACTACGCCACCAACGGAAGAATTGCGGCCCGCATCATGCGGCGTTACATTTACGCGTAGATCAAGTCAAGATCTCGGGGAAATGGAGATTTCGGTCATCCCTGGGAGTCGCCATGACGTTCTCCAGGTTTTCCTCGTTCGTGTGGGATGCCACTGCACCGGCTTCGGACGCCCCGGCGAAGATGGACAGCAAAGGTACCGACGGCCTTCCGTGGGCGTTTTTTGTTCTGCTGGCCGTCGTGGTGCTCGCTGCCGTATTCGCCAAGATCTATCAGATGATCGCGCGAAAACGGAACCCCGAGAAGATCAACAAGGCGATCGATGGTGGGATCGTTCGTGCTGCATTGGCATTGGTCTCTATCAGCGCCCTGATCTTCCTGACGTTCCTCTCTCTATACACCGGGGTAGATGCCGACGAAGAACTGAAGACAGCCGTGATCGCCATTACCGCGGCGGTCACGGCTTTCTATTTCTCGTCAAAGAGCTCTGACTCGGCCCGCAGGGACATCATCCAGGCCGTCATGAAGGACCACCCGTCCGCGCCGGACATCAGAGGTCTCACGGGCACGCAGGCGAAGAAGGTTCTGAGCGGGGTGAACTTGCGACTTCACCTGGCCGAAGGGGTGAAGGAATCGCAGATGATAATCGATCAAGATCCCGCTCCCGGGGCCCTTGTGGCGGAGGGGAAGATCACGGTTACCAAGGCCCGAGAATAGAATCGTTCTGCACGCCTGCTACCGATCTCTCTTCTTATGAAGAGGTGCCGAGGCGGGCGGTGCCGTCCAGGCTGCTGATGGCGACCATGTTGCCGTCGGGGCTGAAGGCCACGGAGATGGCCCCGCTGCCAGCCTTTCCGGCCGCGGAACTGCGATGGGTGGCCACGTCCCAGAGCGTCACGGACGGCCCGCCGCAGGTGATCGCCAGCGTCTTGCTGTCCGGGCTGAACACCACCGAATGGACGTAGCTGTCACAGTCGGTGACCGTGGTGAAGGGGCGGCCGTCGGGCAGGCTCCACAGACGGACGGTCTTGTCGGCGCTGCCGCTGGCGAGGATCCTGCCGCCACGGCTGAACAGCACCGAGGTGACGGGAACGAGCGGTGCTGCCTTGGGCGAGTCGGTGTCATCGGCGTTGCTGTACAGGACGATCGCCGTCGTGACACCACTTGTGGAGGCTACGGCGCCGAGTCCGGCCAAGAGGATCGTGCGGCGCCGTAGGCCTTGTCCCGCCGAGGCCGACGGGTCGGGCGGGGCGTCGACGCGGACCACCGTCGTTGGCGAGCCGCTGCATCTCCTCGTGGACCCGGACGCGGGCGGTGTGGTTGCCGATCCGGCACAGGTGGGCAGGTCCGTCCAGGGCGGCACGCCGATCGGGCTGCCGATCGCGTTCAACAGATGGGTCGGCAGCATCCAGTTGATGTTTCTGGCGATGGCGGTGAATGCCTCAACGTCGTCCTGCGGCCCACTCCTTCAACAAGAGCTGAGCTTTCGGCTGCCGCGAGGTCACAGCATCAGTCGTGCCGCGACCGGCAGGTGGTCGCTGTCGGTCGTGGGCAGTGTCCATGACGCGCCGGGGTCACGCTGCGGACGAGGATGTGGTCGATCCTCGCAACGGGGAACCACGAGGGCCAGGTGAAGCCGAACCCGGCGCCCGCCTCCGTCTGGGCCGATCGCGTGTGAGAGGTCACGGAAGACAGCTCCCGGTCGTCGAGAGTGCCGTTGAAGTCGCCTACGAGGACGGTGCGGCGCAGTGGTTCGGCGCGCAGGGCGGTGGCGAGACAGCGTGCGGAGGCGTCGCGCGCGGCGCTGGTGAAGCCCGAGACAACGGTGACGCGGACCGAGAGCAGGTGGGCGACGTAGACGGCGACCGGTCCCTCGGGCGTGTGGACGACGGCGCGAGGTGACCTTCGGTGATGTCCAGTAAGGGACGTGGTCGATCCGCTCAGTGCTGTCCCGACGCGGACGGGTGCGGCGAGCGGAGCACGAGCAGGGTGATCTCGCTGGGGGCGAAGACGCGGAACGGCGGTCCCCAGAAGCCGGTGCCGCGGCTGGTGTAGAGGAGGGTGCGGGAGCCGTGGTGGCTGAGGCCGGCGAGGGTGGGCTGGTCGATGCGGACCAGGTGGTGGAAGGGCCAGATCTGACCGCCGTGGGTATGGCCGGAGAGCTGGAGGTCGATGCCGGCGGCTGCCGCCCGGTCGACGAACTTGGGCTGGTGCGCCAGGAGCAGAACGGGCAGGTCGGGGTCGGCGCCGTCCAAGGCCCCGGCGAGGTGGGCGCGGTGGCCGGCCAGGCCGGAGGACTCGGCGGTGACGTCGTCCACGCCGGCGACCACGAGGGTGTCGCCACCGCGTTCGAGCAGCAGATGGCGGTTGCGCAGCGGCTCCCAGCCCAGCTCGTCCATCAGGTCGACCCAGCCCTGGGCCTCGCTGTAGTACTCGTGGTTGCCGGTGACGTACACCCGGGCGCGGGTGGCCCGCACGGTGCCGAGCGGGGCGGCCTGGGCGCGGCGGCGTTCGGCCGTGCCGTCCGCGATGTCGCCGGTGTGGCAGACCAGGTCGGCCTCCAGCGTGTTCACCGTCTCGCACACCCTCGCCGACCAGCGGGCGCGATCGAGCGGACCGTAGTGCGTGTCGGTGATGAGGGCGACGCGGGTCCCGTCCAGCCCGGCACCCAGCCGCGGGAGTCGGACATCGAGTCGGCGTACGCGCGGCACACGGCGGGCCTCGGCGTACCCCCAGGCGAGCAGTACGGCGGTTACGCCGAGGACGGCCCAGGTGACGATTCGGGCGCGGTCCTGACTCTCGCCGATGCCGGCCACGGTCAGGGCGAGCCGCAACAGGACGCCGAGCAGAACCGACCAGGTGAACAGCACCCAGCTGGCGCCCAGCAGGGTGTCACCGATGATCGCCGCCCGGTCCTGCTGGCGTCGGCCGTGGCCGCGTGCCATCGCGAACGGCATACCGACGAGACCGAGGGCGAACAGGGCGGTACCGACCAGAGTGACGGCCAGTGGCCAGTGCTGGCCGCCGTACAGGAGCACCCAGCAGGGCACAGTCCACAGCAGAACGGGGGCGATCAGGGGGATGAAGCGCATGAGGAGGCGCAGTGGGCTCTGCCGTGGTGCTCGCGTCTCACCCTCGCTGTGCCGGGTGTCGCTGGTGTCGGTCACGCCTCTCCTCCCTGGCCGGGCTGCCGTCTCGCGCACTGTATCCGGTCGTCCTCGGGCCGCCCGGACCGGCGTTTCACGGTTCGGCCCCGAGAGGGCGAAGGCGGGCGGAGACCGCTACGCGACAAGGGACCGGAGATCGACTCGGGTCTCACCGACTGGACGATTCCGGTTCACGAAGTGATTCGGCGCGCAGGGCGAGGATGAGTTCGAGGCGGGTGTCCGGGTCGTCCAGCGCGTCACCGAAGAGCGGCTTGAGCTGGCGCAGGCGGTAGCGGACCGTTTGCGGGTGGAGGTGGAGACGGTTGGCGACGTCAGGCACGTTGCTGCCGCTGAGCAGCCACGCCAGCAAGGTCTCGGCGTGCCGGGCGCGCTGTCCTTCCGGGACTGTGTCCAGCGGAGCGAGCACATGCGACCGCAGTTCGTCGAGCAGCGGCTCGTCGCTGTGCAGCAGGAGCGTCGACAGGTGGTCCACGCAGCGCACGACTCCCTGCCGGGGCAGAATCCCCCGGCCCATCAGCCCGAGCGCGCGGGTGGCCCACAGCAAGGACCGTGACGCCTGTGTCAGGGACACCGTGGGACCGATCGCGGCCGGGCGGTCGCGCAGGGCCAGGGTGAAGGTCCGCCCCGTGAAGTGGCTCTGGTCGTGCGGATCCGGAACCAGCATGCGGGGTGGCCGGGACTCCATGTCCACGAGGACGTCGGAGGTGGTCAAGGGCCACGTCTCCTCTCGGATGCCAGGCGACGACGCGAGTGCGACCACCGCGACCTGCCGGGGGACCGGCCAGCGTGCGGCGTGCGCCAGATCGTGCACGGCTTCCGGTGACACCGGGCCCTCGCCCAGCAGCAGGCCGATCAGACGGCGTCGGCGTCGCTCCAACTCGTCGGAACCGCGCAGTTGCTCCTCGGCATATCCCCGGGCCGCCGCCTCCGCCACCTCGTGCGCGGTGCGCAACGCCAGCTCACCCAGCGCGGAGACAACCGCCGAGCCCAGCCCCAGGCCCTCCGCCGTGCGGTTCAGCCGACGCCAGGCCTGCATCCCTCCCACCCGCAGCGCGGACTGCAGACCGTCCAGGCTGCGGTCCTGCCTCGCCACCGCCCGCCCCAATTCGTGGTACATCGCCGGGGCGGCGTCACCCTGGCTCCGAGGGTCGGCGATCAGATCGACGAAGAGGGTCAGCGCCTCCACGGCGACGGATCGGAGTTTTCGAGTGGAGGGCCCGGCATACCCGGGCGAGTGCTCGATGATCGCCTGTACCACCTCGTCGGCAACCTCCTCGAGCTCGTTCCGCAGCGGTTCGGCCAGCGCGGGCGGTATCGAACTCGCTTCGGAGCGGCTGGGCGCACCATACGGAGTGGGGACTGCCATGGGGCATTTCCTTTCGGCCCGAGAAGAGTCAACACCTGAGTGTCGCCGGTAGATCGGCCCGGCGGCCTGACATTGGACCACCTGTCAGGGGAGCACTCGGGCTTCCGGTGCACCTTGCTCGACACGGCGAATCTCCCGCGATACGACGATCGGGGCGCGTAGAGGTGAAGCACGGCTCCGGTCACCGCAGCGCACCTGCTCCGCTGTGGCCGACGGTCGCCTACCGCGGAGTTCCGGCTGGAGCCGGCCGGACTGGAAGACGAAGCCGAACGCGGTGCGGCGCAGCTCGCTGCGGGCCGGTTCGCGGAGCTGGTCGATCCGTTCGCCGTCCAGGAGGACCTGCCTGGAGTCGGGCTGATGGTGTCCCTGTCCACCGTCAAGACACACTCGGCCAGCATCCGGCAGAAGACCGCCGCCCGTATCGGGGTCGAGATCGCCGCCTGGGCGGGCGAGACCGGGATGGTCCGGGAGCGATAGGCGCGGCTGCACAGCCGTTGGCCGCCGATGCACAGGGCCGGCTGATGGACGGTTCGCCCGTTGTAGGTCGCAGTTGCGGTACCGGTTCAGAAAGTGAGGACCACGCGCCCTCGCAGGCCACCCGCCTCCACCAACCGGTGTGCTTCGTCGGCCTGTTCGGCCGGCAGTGTCCGTGCCACGCGCAGGGTCAGCCGGCCTTCCTCCGCCAAGTGACGGAGCCGGTCGAGCTTGGCGTGTTCGCGTGCGTACTGCGGAACGAACGTGTGCTGGACGGTGATGCCACGCTCCTCGGGGACGTCGACACCGCCGACCGATGTCACCAACCGTCCGCCGTCGCGCACCGCGTGGAGGGCGAGGCCGGCGACCCCCGCCGTGTCGACGAGCCCGTCGATGCCGTCAGGCACCACCTTGCGCACCAGCTCAGGGAAGTCGCTCCCGCGCGGCAGCACGACGTCGGCGCCCAGGGCCCGCACCGACTGCTCGTCCTTCGGCGCCGCGTCGGCGATCACCCGGAACCCGTCCGCCTTGGCCAGTTGGACGACGTAACCGCCGACCGCACCGGCCGCTCCGGTGACGGCGATGGTGGCGCCGAGGCGGAGTTCGAGCAGGTCCAGCGCCATGCGGGCCGTCAGACCGTTCATCGGCAGGGTCGCGGCCTCCGTATGTGTCGTGCCCGCCGGGGCCCGGACCACCGACTCGGCGGGGACGACCAGGTGCTCCGCGTACGCGCCGTGCGTTCCGGACACGACCGCGACGGCCATGACCCGGTCGCCGACCCGGAGTTCGGTCTCCACCGCCTCACCCATCCGCTCGATCACGCCCGCCGCGTCCATACCCGGGACATAGGGCGGCTCGGCGTCGGAGACGAAGGCGATGCCCCGGCGGACCAGCGCGTCGACCGGGTTGACCGCAGCCGCGCACACCCGGATGCGTATCTCGCCCGGTCCGGGCTCGGGAACGGGAAGGTCCAGGGCACGCAGTACTTCGGGTCCGCCGAATTCGGTCAGGCCTATGGCTTTCATGGAAGGCAGCACTCCTGCTGATCTTGGGCGTACAAGGCGCAATGAGGTCGTACGCGGTAAACGGGATGGTGTGGTGCGGACCTGACCGGTCACTCCACGTTCGCGCCTCCGGCCAGGCGGATCTCCTCGCTGTCGAGGTCGGCCTGGAGGCGGCGCAGGACGGTGTCGTCGATGTGGCGTTCGTCGCGGAGCCGGACGACGGTGGCGCGTTTGTGGCCGATGAGGGCCAGCCGCAGGGCGACGTAGTCGCGGTGCTGGAGCAGGGCTGGAGCGTCCGCGTCGCCCGCGCTTCTGGCCCGTACGCTCGACAGGTGCGCCTCGTACTCCTGGCGCAGCCACTCGGCGATCTTCGGGTCGGCGCGCAGGTCGGCGGCCAGCCGCGGCATCGCCTTGATCGCCTCCTCGACGGCGGTGGTCTCGGCGAGGCCGTGTTCCTCGTCGACGGAGGTGTCGGGAGGCAGGTTCGCCCAGCGCACCGCCACCGGCAGAAGCAGCCCCTGGACCACCAGCGTCACGAGGATGACGCCCGAGGTGACGAAGACGATGAAGCTGCGATCGGGGAAGGGCTCGCCGGAGTCGAGGCTCTGCGGTACGGAGAGCACCATCGCGAGTGACACCGCGCCCCGGAAACCGGCCAGCCCGTTGACCACACGGCTACGGTGGCCGACCCGCAGCGTGCGCTGTCGGGGCCGGCGGTCGAGCGCGCGGACGAGGTAGGTGGAGGCGTACAGGAACGCGAAGCGTACGGCGATGAGCGCCACGCAGATGGCCCCGACAGCGATCAGCGCGTCCCGGAGGTCGGCACGGTCCAAGTCGCGGACGGCGTACTGGAGTTCCACTCCGACCAGGACGAACAGCGCGCCGTTGATGAGGAACGTGGCCAGCGGCCAGAACGCCAGTGCCTGGGTTCGGTGTTCGGCCCGGATGATGCGCGGGGCGACCTGGGACATGATCAGGCCGCTGACGACCACCGCGAGGACGCCGGAGGCCTCGATGAACTCCGCGAGCAGGTACGCGGTGAAGGGCGCCAGGATCATGACGAGGTTGCCCAGCAGGGGGTCGGACAGGCGGCGCCGCAGGTTCATGTTGACCCACGCGACCGCCACACCGACAGCGGCCCCGCCGCCGTAGGCGAGGAGGAACAGGCCGCCGACGTGCGGGAAGCCGAGATGTTCCGCGCCGACCGTGATGCCGACGGCCAGGCCGTAGACCACGAGGGCGGTGCCGTCGTTGACCAGGCTCTCCGCGCGCAGGATGGTGACCTGGCGGCGGGGCAGGGCGACGGCGAGGACGCCGACCGCGGTGGCGTCCGTGGGCGCCATGGCCGCGCCGAGCACCCAGGCGGGTCCCCAAGGCAGCCCGAGAGCGTGTCCGGTTGCCGCGACGGCCCAGGCGGTCAGGATGACGAGGACCGTGCTCAGTTGCAGGATGCCGCGCAGGTTGGTGCGGATCTCCCGCAGTGAGGTGGTCAGGCTCTCCCAGTACAGGAGTACCGGCAGGAAGAGCAACAACACGACTTCCGGTGGCAGTTGGGCCTGCCGTACCTGTGGGATGAAGCCCAGGAGCACACCGACGGTGAGCAGCACGACGGGTGGGGCGATGCCGAGCCGCTGGCCGACGGCGTTGCCCACCAGCACGGCCACGCCCAAGAGCACGACGAGTTCGAGACCGAGCAAGGTGTTTCTCCTGGAGGGAACCAAAGGGGGAGGCAGGTGGGTTCAGCCGGCGGGGACGAGCTTGAGCGTGGTGTCCCGTGCGGCCACCAGCGGGTCGACGTAACTCGCCCCGTACCGCCCGTACTTGGTGCGGTAGGCAGCGTCGATGCGGTCGTTGACGTCGGTGTCCGGGACCTCGGCGAAAATGACGTCCTTGGCCACGCCACCGCAGCGGATGCGGCCCGCAAGGCTTGACCGGGCCGCCCGGTACCAGGACCCGGCGCCGCCCCGGAAGGAGCGGACGTAGAGGTCGTCACCGTCGCGGACGACCCAGACGGGCAGGGGCTCGCGCGGTGTTCCGTTGCTGCGCAGCGGGGAGATCCGCAGCTCCTCGGCGCCTTCGATACGGGTCAGTTCGTCGTTGGTCCAGATGGTCATCAGGTACCTCCTTCGAAGGCGTGGTGCTCGGTCACGGCTTGAGGAGGGTTTTGATGGCGTGGCGTTCGTCCATGGCTTTGTAGCCTTCGGCGATCTGGTCGAGGGGGAGGGTGAGGTCGAAGACCTTGCCGGGGTTGATGCGGCCGGTCAGGACGCGGTCGATGAGGTCGGGCAGGTAGGCGCGGACCAGCGCGGGGCCGCCGCGCAGGCCGACGTGGGAGAAGAAGAGTTCCTGGCCGTCGACGGCGACGTCGTGGGGAACGCCGACGAAGCCGACGTTGCCGCCGGGCCGGGTGGAGGCGAGGGCCTGCTGCATGGACTCCTTGGTGCCCACGCACTCCAGCACGGACTCGGCGCCCACCCCGTCGGTGAGGTCCTTGATCCGGGCGATGCCCTCCGCGCCGCGCTCGGCGACGATGTCGGTGGCCCCGAACTCGACCGCGAGCTTCTGCCGCGACTCGTGCCGGGACATCGCGATGATGCGCTCGGCGCCGAGTTCCTTCGCGGCGATCACCCCGCACAGGCCGACCGCCCCGTCCCCGACCACCACCGCCGTCGAGCCCGGCCGGACCTCGGCGGCCTTCGCGGCCCACCAGCCGGTGCCCATCACGTCCGAGAGGGCCAGCAGGCTGGGCACGAACTCCTCGCCGGGCAGCTCGTCGGTGGCGACCAGGGTGCCGTGCGCGTTGGGGATCCGCACGTACTCGGCCTGGCAGGTCGACATGAACTCCCGGTGCACACAGTTGGACTGGTAGCCATTGAGGCAGTTGGGGCAGGTGTTGTCGGAGGTCGCGAAGGAGCCGATGACGAACTGGCCCGGCTTGACGTTCGTGACCCCGGCTCCGACCTCCTCCACGATCCCGACGTACTCATGCCCCATCGGGGTGGGCCCGGTGACCGGATCGGTGCCCCGAAACGCCCACAGGTCCGAACCGCACACACACGTGACCACCGTCCGGATCACCGCATCCGTCGGCGCGACAATCCGCGGGTCCTCCCGCTCCTCGAAACGGACATCACCCGGGCCGTACAACACAGCTCCACGCATACTCATTCTCCTACTTCAGGAATTCCATCGACGGCCGGATTTCTGGCCTGGTAATTCAGGCAGATGCCCTCATGAAGCAGAATTACAGTTCTGGCGGGCGGTATCCAGGGACAGAACTCTCCTACCCTGCCGACTTGCCGACGGTGCGAGACTCGGCAGCATGACCGACAGGGCACATCTCGACGAGCTGGGTGAATTCCTCAGGGCCCGCCGGGCCGAGCTCAGCCCGCGCATGGTCGGACTGCCCGACCCCGACGGGCGGCGGCGCGTGGCAGGGCTGCGCCGTGAGGAGGTGGCCGTGCTCGCTTCCATCAGCACCCGTCACTACACCCGCCTGGAGCAGGGCCGCATCGCCCCGTCTGGCTCCGTAGTGCGCGCTCTCGTCCGTGCTCTGCGGCTGAGCGATGACCAGCGGGACCACTTGTTCGGGCTGGTGGGGCATGAGGTCAACCCGCCGCGGCGACGGGCTGCGCAGAAGGTGCAGCCCCAGCTGCGCACGGTCCTGGACGACCTCACCGTCGCGCCCGCCATGATCCTGGGCAGGAACCTGGACGTCCTGGCGTGGAACCCGATGGCCACCGCCCTGTTCGGCATCGACTTCACGCAGATCCCCGAGCGGCGGCGCAACTACGTCCGCCAGCTCTTCACGGATCCGGGGATGAGGACGCTGTACGCGGACTGGGAGAACTCCGCCCGCAACGCCATCGCGCTGCTGCGGCGGTGTGCCGCGGCCTGCCCTGACGACCTGGGGCTCACCACCCTCGTGGGTGAGCTGTCGGTGCGGGACGAGCAGTTCTGCCGATGGTGGGGCGGGCGCCAGATCGCTCCCCGCACCAGTGGCAGCAAGGTGTTCCACCATCCGGTCGCCGGTGAACTCGTCCTCGACTGGGACGTCCTCAGCTGTGAGGCCGACCCGGAGCAGCGATTGGTCGTGTGGATCGCCGAGGCCCACTCGCGCTCGTACGAGGGCTTGCGCTTCCTCTCCTCATGGACAGGAAAAGAGCCGAGCGCGAATTAGTGGAGACGTCTGGATTCGGCAGGGATCTGGCAGGGACGAATCCTTCCTACCTTCTTGCCTGAATTCCGTGCGACGATTCCAGTGCGGTTTCCTCCGGGCCTTCCCTCTGGGTCTTACTCCGGGTCTTTCGTCCTGGCCTTTCCTCAGAGGCAGCGGCTTCCTTTCCGCGTAACTGTCAAATTCCCTAGGAGTACCCTCATGTCCGATTCCCCGAACGTCGCCCTCGCCCGTCGGCTCTACGACTCCGGCATGGCACCGGACGTGGTCGCCGAGGTCATCGACCCCGACATCGTCTGGGACATCACCCCCGGTTTCCCCTACGGCGGTGTCTACAAGACCTGGGCGAGTGCCGGTGGCGACTTCTTCGCCCGGCTCGCGCCCAACTTCTCTTCCTTCGGCGCGGTCGCCGAGGAGTTCTACGACGCCGGCGAGCACGTCTTCGTGCGCGGCGCCTACCACGCCGTGTCCAAGTCCGGTCAGGAGTCGGACGCGCGCTTCATCCACCTGTGGACGGTCGCCGGCGGCAAGCTCACCCACCTGATCCAGGCAGCCGACAGCCACGTCGTCCAGCAGGCCGCGGCCAACTGATCGCGCTCACCCTCACGGAGCACAACCATGACGAAGATCCTCTTCCTCATCACCGCCGCCGACCACTGGACCCTGGCCGACGGGTTCCAGCAGCCCGCGGGCTTCTGGGCCGAGGAGGCCATCGGCCCGTACGGCGTCTTCAAGGAGGCCGGCTACGAGGTCGCCGCGGCCACCCCCGGCGGCGTACCGCCGACCCCCGACGCACTCAGCCTGACCCCGGACTTCAACGGAGGACCCGAGGGCGCGGAGCGCATGAAGGCCACCCTGCGCGAGGCCACCGAACTGGCGAACCCGGTCCGCATAGAGGACGTCGACATCGACGACTACGACGCCGTCTTCGTCCCCGGCGGCTGGGGACCGATGGAGGACCTCGCCGTCGACCGCGCGGCCGGCAAGCTGCTCAGCGACTGGCTCGCCTCCGGCAAGATCGTCTCGCTGGTGTGCCACGGCCCGGCCGCCCTGCTGCCGACGGTGGACGCCGACGGCAGGTCCCCGTTCGCCGGCTACCGCCTCACCGGGCTGTCCAACTCCGAGGAGATCCAGAACGGCCTCGCCGGCCGCGCGAAATGGCTGCTCCAGGACCGTCTCGTCTCGGACGTGGGCGCGGACTACCGCAAGGGCGTGGAGAACTTCGCCCCCCACGTCGAGGTGGACCGCACCCTCATCACCGGCCAGAACCCTGCTTCAGCCGTTCCGCTGGCCCACGAGGTCGTCAAGGCCCTCGGCTGACACCCACCCCAGCAGCAATCACAGAACGAGGTAGTACCGATGGACAGCAACGCGACCCTTCCCAGCGTGGGACAGACCTGGCTGGCGGACCTCGGTCCGGACACGCCGCTCGGCCACTTCACGGTGGAGATCACCTTCGACTCGGCGACCCAGGTCAGCTTCGAGGTGACGAGCGGTGCCATCAAGGGCCGGAAGCAGACGATGGAGTACACCACCACCCAGCTCCGCGACGGCCTCTTCGTCGTGCGCTGGACCGAGCCCGACGCCGGTGACCACGTCACCCACATCGAGGACTACACGGAGGGGACCTGCATGGCCAGCTCCGTCGTCGGAGGCCAGTTCGTCCAGCTCCACGGGGCGTGGACCCGCGTCCGCTGACCGCGGGGCGGACGGGCAGCCCGTCAACCCGGCGGTGAGGACTGCCAGGGACAGATCTCTCCCCCTGACAACACCGCTACCCGGTGTCAGGCTGAGGGCATGAACAGCGATCCTCACCGCCATGACCTGGGAGAATTCCTCAAGGCGCGTCGAGCCGAGCTCGACCCGGCCGCCGTCGGCCTGCCCGACGGCGGCCCGCGGCGCGTGGCGGGCCTGCGCCGTGAGGAGGTCGCGGTGCTGGCCGCCATCAGCACCGACTACTACGCCCGACTCGAACAGGGCCGTATCCAGCCGTCCCCGTCCGTGCTGGAGTCCCTGGCCCGGGTGCTGCGTCTCGACGACGACCAGCGCGCCTATCTGTGCGAGCTGGCGGACCGCAGCGAGTACCGGCCGGCCCGGCGTCGGCCCCGCCCGAAGACCCAGGTGCAGTTGCAGCGCATGATCGACGACATGGCCCACACCCCGGCCTTCGTGATCGGCCCGCGCACCGAGATCGTCGCCTGGAACGCGATGGGCGCGGCCCTGATCACGGAGTTCGACAGGATTCCCGAGAAGCAGCGCTACTACATCAGGCTGCTGATCACCGACCCGGCGATGAGGGAGCTGTACGCGGACTGGGAGGGCGTCACCCGGCTGGCCATCGCCCAGATGCGCATGCACAACGCGAACAACCCCGGTGACGTACAACTGGCCGCCCTCGTGGGCGAACTCTCGGTCCGGGACGACCAGTTCCGCCAGTGGTGGGCCGCGCACGACGTCGCCGTCAGGGACACCGGGACCAAGCACCTGCGCCACCCCGTCGTAGGCGACCTCCACCTCGACTGGAACGCCGTCACCTGGGCCGCCGACCCCGACCTCCAGATCATCGTCTGGACCGCCGAGGCGGGCAGCCCCACATACGACAGCCTGCGCATGCTGGCCTCCTGGGCGGCGGACCCGACCCATCTGCGCACCGGCAGCTCTGCCTGAGCGTTCTCCGGGCCTATTCCCCCTGAGAGCCTGTGTCACATCCTCTTTCCGCAGGTCATGATGCATTTGGTGAACGGCAGACCCCGCCCCTCTCGTCATCCGTCCCCGGTCCGACTGCTCGGTCCACGTGAATCAGCCAGCCGGGTTATAGACCATTAAAAATACTCATAACCCTCATATGGATGCAGCAGTTGTGGGGGTACTGGGGACCATCGTCGGGGCCTTGGGAGGGCTGGGAGGAGGGTGGATATCGATTCGCGGCCAGAGACAGCATCAGCGGGAGCAGCTCGAAGAGGAGCGCTACAGGAACCTGCACAACGTACGTATCGAGGCGTACTCGGGCTATCTGTCCGCCGTGCGCGTGCTCAACGGGCAGCTGTGGAAGCTCTTTGACGAACTGACCGCTCCGGACAGCTCTCCCGCAGTGTGGAAGGACCACCTTTCCGAGATGCATCAGTGCTGGGTAACCCTCAGTGCCACAGCATCACGAGTGAGCATGATCGGCCCAAGGGATGTGGCCACAGAGGCAGAACTGCTGCATCACTCCATGAGGGAATGGCATGTCCTCTGCTCCGAGTGGGCACGCACCGCGATCCGCGTCGGCAGCCCGCCTCAAGGAAATGAGGAAGCATGCTTCCGAGAGGCAGCCGATGCGAAACGAGTCCGCATCGGAGTCTTTCAGGAAGCGGCTCGGCAGGCGCTGCGCACCAACGTCTGACGGACTGTTAGCGTCTGTGTACGTCCTCTTTCCGCAGGTCATTAGGTATGAGGTGAACGGTGATTGGGGTCTGCCGTTCGGTTCGGCATCCACAGGACGCCGAACCGAACGGCAACGACGATCGCCCCTCATATGCATATGCCATGGCCTGCGGAAAGAGGATGTGACACAGGCACTGAGAGGGGGAGTCACTTCTCCTACGCTGCGCACGCATAGGAACAGGCTCTCCCTTCTTCAGGTACGACACTCCTGGCACGCTCGTCGCGAGGCCGACCGCGCCGTGCGCTTCCGCTCCCCGGTCCGGCTCTCCCGCGACCGGTTCCTCAGCGCCGAGGCGTCCACCGGCCCGCTCAGTTGCCAGGAAAGAGATCCTCCCGCATGTCCCTGACCGAGTCCCGCCCCGGGACCTCGCTTCCGCCTGTCGCCGATCCGCGCTGGACCGCCCGCCTGTGGAGCGTGCTCGCCGTCCTGTGCCTCGTGCTCTTCCTCGACGGCCTCGACGTCTCGATGGTCGGCATCGCCCTGCCCTCCATCGGCCACGATCTGGGCCTCGCCACCGGCTCCCTTCAGTGGATCATCAACGGCTACGTCCTCGGCTACGGCGGCCTGATGCTGCTCGGCGGCCGTACCGCGGACCTCCTCGGCCGCCGCCGGGTCTTCCTGATCGCCCTGGGCGTCTTCGCCGCCGCCTCACTCCTCGGCGGACTCGTCGACGACGGCACGTTGTTGATCGCCACCCGCTTCGTCAAGGGCGTGGCCGCCGCGTTCACCGCGCCCGCGGGGCTGTCCATCCTCACCACGACCTTCCCGGAGGGCCCGCAGCGCAACAGGGCCCTGTCGGTCTTCAGCCTCTTCGGAGCCCTGGGCTACTCCTCCGGCCTGATCCTCGGCGGCCTGCTCACCGGGATCGGCTGGCGCTGGACGTTCTTCATGCCCGTACCCCTCGCGCTGCTCGCCCTGGCCGTCGGCCTGACCCTGATCCCGCGCGACCGCCGCGCCGGGACGGGCGGCCAGGACCCGGCCGGCGCGGTCACCCTCACCGCGGGCATGCTGCTCGCCGTGTACGCCGTGGTCACCGCACCCGACCGCGGCTGGGCCTCCCTGACGACCCTCGCCACCTTCGGCGCGGCCGTCGCCCTGCTGCTCGCCTTCGTCATGATCGAACGGCGGGTCCGTCACCCCCTCGTCCGCTTCGGCATCCTGCGCCAGGCCACCACGGTCCGGGCCAACCTCAGCATGGTCGCGCTGATGGGCTCCTACCTCAGCTTCCAGTTCATGATGACGCTGTTCCTCCAGGACGGGCGCGGCTGGTCGCCCCTGCGGATGGCCTTCGCGCTGCTGCCCGTCGGCTTGATCGTCGCCATCGGCTCACCGCTCGCCGGACGACTCGTCAACCGTTTCGGCACCGCACCCCTGATCGTCACGGCGATGGTCTCGATGACCCTCGGCTACGTCTGGTTCCTGATCTCGGCCGGCTCGTCACCCGACTACCTGCTGAGCATGTTCCCGTCCCTGGTGCTCCTCGGCGGAGGCTTCGCCTTCGGCTACGGCGCGATCATGGCCCAGGCCACCGAAGGCATCGACGACTCCGAACAGGGCCTGGCCTCCGGCCTGGTGCAGACCTCCGGCCAGGTCGGAGGCGCCCTCGTCCTCGCCGTCCTCACCGCCGTCCTCGCTCAAGCGGGCGACAGCGGGGCCGACTTCACCGTCTACCGCCCCGGACTGAACCTGGTCACCGGCGTCGCGACGATCGGACTGCTCCTGAACGTGGTCCCCTTGCTGCGCCTTCGGCGGGCTGAGCCTGTGGAGTCCGGCCGGAGCTGACGCTCCCTCACTGCCCGGTCCGCCCGCACCGGTGGCCCGCGTCGCCCTCTCTGGTCA
This sequence comes from Streptomyces sp. SID13726, assembly GCF_010548375.1. GTDB lineage: Bacteria > Actinomycetota > Actinomycetes > Streptomycetales > Streptomycetaceae > Streptomyces. Next base: position 876,433 of record NZ_JAAGLY010000002.1, on the reverse strand, counting down.
GCGTGCCTGGCGTACGACCGCGACACCCCCGGGCGGGACGCTGACCGAACCGATGACCTCCTTGCCGGTGAGGAGGTCGACGCCGTCGGCGGGAACCTCGGCGCCGCTCCCGCCGTGATCGATCAGGAACAGGTAGTCGGCGTCGGACCCGTTGCGCCGGACCGCCTCGACGCCAGCAACCGGGGCGGTGAGGACGGGCTGGACGCCGGCTTCGTCGCAGACGCGGGCGAGGAGGGCGGCAAGGGTGGCGGGGTCGGGCCGTGTGGCCAGGTACCAGGCCGTGCCCTCGCCGTAGGTGTGCCGGGTCACCGCCGGGGTCCCGGCCAGCGGGCCCGAGGTGTACGACGTGAAGGCTTCGGCGCCTTCGAGGCGTACCCGTTCCGACCACAGGGAGGCCGTGCCGCCGTCGCTGAGTGCGAGGGACTCGCCGGGCAGCAGGGGGAACAGTTCGTCGGTGCGGACGCCGAGGGAGTCACGGAAGGCGCCCGGGTAACCGCCAAGGCGGACATGGCAGTTGGTGTCGACCGCACCACTGTGAAAACCGACGGCCAGTGTCCCCCCGCGCTCGGCGAAGCCGGTGAGGTTCGCCGCGCCCGCGTCGTCGACCAGATAGAGACTCGGCACAAGGACCAGACGATACGACGACAGGTCCGCGTCGGGGCGTACGAAGTCCACGGCCACGCCGGCGTGCCACAGTGGCCGGTACCAGTCCAGCACGAGGTCCACGAAGCGCAGCTCGCCGCTGGGTTGGGACGGCTGCTCCAGCGCCCAGCGGGCGTTCCAGTCCCACACCACCGCCACGTGGGCGTGCGTGACGCTTCCCCGTACTTCGGCCAATGCCTCAAGATCCGCGCCGAGTTGGACGACGTCCCGCCAGATCTGGCTGTCCGTGCCGGCGTGCGGCAGCATCGCCGAGTGCCACTGTTCAGCGCCCGCCTTCGCGGCCCGCCACTGGAAGAAGGCGATGCCGTCGGCGCCGTGCGCGACGTGGGCGAGCGCGTTGCGGCGCATCTCGCCGGGGAGCTTCGCGCGGTTGACGGGCTGCCAGTTGACGGCCCCGGTGGAGTGCTCCATGAGCAGCCACGGCCCGCCGGCCATGGAGCGCACCAGGTCGCCGCTGAGGGCGACGTCGATCTCGGACTCGGGGTCGGTGGAGCGCAGGTAGTGGTCGTTGGAGACGATGTCCAACTCCGGTGCCCAGCGCCAGTAGTCGAGCGCCTCGATGCTGAAGTTCACCATGAAGTTGGTGGTGGCGGGGATCGAGGGGGCGGCTTCCCGGAGTACGTCCCGTTCGGCCTTGTACAGCGACAGCAGTTCGTCGGAGCAGAAGCGGCGCCAGTCCAGCCGGTGCGTGGGGTTGGGGACGGCTCCGGTGGCGCGGGGCGGGATGATCTCGTCCCAGTCGTAGTACCACTGGCTCCAGAAGGCCGTGCCCCAGGCGTCGTTGAGGGTCGCGAGGTCGCCGTAGCGCTCGCGCAGCCAGCGCCGGAAGGCCGCCGCGCTGACGTCGCAGTAGCACTCGGCGTTGTGGCAGCCGTACTCGTTGTGGATGTGCCACATCACGACGGCCGGGTGGTCGGCGTACCGCTCCCCGAGCACCCGCGCGATGCGGAGCGCTGCCTCGCGGTACTCGGGGCTGGAGGGGCAGAAGGTCTGGCGGCTGCCGTACGACAGTCCCCGGCCGTCCCTGTCGACGGGCAGGGCTTGCGGGTGTGCGCGGAAGAACCAGGCCGGCGGGGCGGCGGTCGGGGTCGCGAGGTCGGCGGCGATGCCGTTCTCGTGGAGCAGTTCCAGCAACCGGTCCATGCGGGAGAAGTCGTAGCGCCCCTCGCCGGGCTCCATGAGCGCCCAGGAGAAGATGCCGACGCTCACCATGTTCACCCCGGCCTCGCGCATGAGGCGTACGTCCTCGGCCCAGACCTCCTCGGGCCACTGCTCGGGGTTGTAGTCACCGCCGTAGGCGATTCCGGGAAGGCGAAGACGGCGTGCGGTAGTCATGCAGAGTCACTTTCGAACGGGGCTGGTGTCAGCCCTTGTTGGCGCCGAGGGTCAGTCCGCTGACGAACTGGCGCTGGAGCACGAAGTACACGATCAGGGTGGGGATCGCGGTGAGCAGGGCGCCCGCGGCGACGAGGTTGGGGTCGGTGAAGTACTGGCCGGAGAGGTTGTTGAGGGCGGAGGTGATCGGCATGTTCTCGCCGGTGGAGATCAGCACGATGGCCCAGAAGAAGTCGTTGTAGATCCAGATCGACAACAGGGTTCCCAGGGCCGCCATCGCCGGTTTGCACAGCGGCAGGACGATCTGCCAGTACATCCGCCACACCGAGGCGCCGTCGACGAGGGCGGCCTCGGTCAGCTCATGCGGCAGCATCCGCATGTAGTTGGACAGGACGAAGGCGCAGAACCCGGACTGGAAGGCGACGTGGATCAGCACGAGCCCGAGTGCGGAGTCGTAGAGCTTGCCGCTCATGGTGATGCCGGGCAGGTCGATGAGGAGGTACAGCCGGTACAGCGGGGTGATGATGACCTGCTGGGGCAGCAGGTTGCCCGCGGTGAACACCAGGAGCAGGGCGATGTTGAGGCGGAAGTCGAAGCGGCTGACGTAGAACGCGACCATCGAGGAGAGCAGCAGGGTGATCAGGACGGCCGGGACCGCGATGATCAGGGTGTTGACGAAGTAGTGGATCATGTCGGACTGGACGAAGGCGTTCTTGAAGTTGTCGAACGTCAGCTTGTCCGGCCAGGAGACATAGCCCTTGTTGCTGGTCTCGGAGTACGGGCGCATGGCCGCGAAGATCGCCCAGAGCAGCGGGGCGAGCCAGGCCAGTGCGGTGCCGGCGAGGAAGACGTGCAGCAGGACCCTCGCCGGGCGCAGGGGCGTCTTGGTCTTGAGAGCCAGGCTGCTCACGCTTGCCGCTCCTTCCGGAAGGTCGCGATCAGGTAGGGGATGATGACGACGAGGGAGATGACCAGCAGGACCACGGCGATCGCGGAGCCGTAACCGATCCGGCTGGACTCACCGATGATGTTGTTGGTGATCAGGATCGACAGCAACTCCGTGCCCTGGGCACCCTTGTTGAAGACGAACACCAGGTCGAAGGCGCGCAGCGCCTCGATGATCGTGACGACCAGGACGACCGTGTTGGTCGGGCGCAGGGTCGGGAAGATGACGTTCTTGAACGTCTGCCACTCGTTGGCGCCGTCCAGCGAGGAGGCCTCGCGCAGCGACGGGTCGACGCCCTTGAGGCCGGCCAGGTAGAGGATCATCATGTAGCCGGTGTGCCGCCAGGACGCGGCGATCAGCACGGCCCACAGGTTCAGGTCCGGGTCGCCGATCCAGTCGATGTAGTGGCCGGGCTTGTTGGCCCCGATGAGGCTGTTGATCAGGCCGGTGTCGGGGTTGTAGACCAGCTGCCACACGAACCCGGTCACCGCCAGGGAGACCACGACCGGCAGGAAGAACGCCGTCTGGTAGACCCGGGAGAAGCGGATGCTCTTGTCCAGCTGCACGGCCAGGAACAGGCCGAACGGCGTGGGGATCAGGATGAGCACGACGAACCAGATGACGTTGTGCTCGACGGCGGGCCAGAACTGCGGGTTGTCGGTGAACAGCTGACGGAAGTTGTCCAGTCCGACCCACTTGATGGAGTCGAAGCCGATGCCGTCCCAGCTGGTGAAGGCCAGCAGGATCGAGGCGAGGGCGGTGACCCAGACCAGGGCCACGTGCAGGACCGTGGGCACGCCGGCCATGAAGCCGAGCGTGATGCGGTCACGGCGGGTGAGGAGTCGGCGGTGCCCTTGGGGCACTTTGCGAGGGCGGGGGGTGGCGCCCGAAGGTGACTCGGCGGGTGCTGCCTTCGGGGTCTCGATGTCGATACTCATGACGATGCGAAGATCGTCTTCTTCTGGCGTTCGATCGAGGACAGCAGACTGTCCACGCCCTTGGGGTTCTGGAGGAACTTCTGCAGCGAAGGCTGCATCACCGTCGAGGTGAAGTCCGGACGCGAATCACGGTCCATGAACTGCGTCAGGCTCTTCGCGCCCGAGATCATCTCGAACGCCTTCTTCTGCAAGGCGGTGTAGGAAGAGGTGTCGGCCTTGTTGGAGGCGGCCACCACACTCGTGTCCGACTTCAGGTAGATCTGCTCGGCCTCCGGAGTGCCCAGGTACTCCATCAGCTTGGTGACACCGGCCTTGTTCTTCGGCGACTTGGAGACCATGAAGCCGTCGGTGGGGGCCTCCACGGTGTCCTGCCCGAAGGACGGGTTGATCTCTGGGAAAGCGAAGAAGTCCAGATCGTCCAGGTCGGCTTTGTTCGTGAACTGCTGGGCCACGAACGAGCCGAGCACATACATGCCGGCCTTCTTCGACACCAGCGTCTGAGCCGCGTCCTGCCAGGTACGGCCCATGAAACCGTCCTGGTGGTAGGGCAGGATCTCCGCCCAGTGATCGAAGACCGTCTTGACCTTCGCATCCGTCCAGGACGCCTTGCCCGCCATCAGCTCGACATGGAAGTCGTAGCCGTTGACACGGAAGTTGAGCTGGTCGAAGGTGCCCATCGCCGGCCACGCGTCCTTGTCACCGAACGCGATCGGCACCAGGCCGTCCTTCTTCATCTGCTTGCACAGCGCGAGGAAGGCGTCCCAGTCGGCGGGAACCGTGTAGCCCTTCTCCTGGAAGACGCTCTTGCGGTAAAAGATCGCCCACGGGTACGTCACCAGCGGCACGAAGTAGTACTTGCCGTCCGCACCCTTGGACAGCTTCTTCATCGCGTCCGGGAAGTTGCCCCCGATCTTCTCCCACACCTCGTCGACCGGCGACGCCAGGCCCTTCTGCGCGAAGAACTGCATGCGGTACCCGGCGAACCAGTTGAACACGTCGTCCGGCGTGCCCTGGAGGTAGGAGTTGATCTGCTCCTGGAAGGTGTTGTGGTCCTTGGTGTTGACCTTGACGGTGAGGCCGGACTGCTTCGTGAACGCCGTGTAGATCTCCCCGTAGGCCTTCTTCGGCACCGCGTCGGACTGGTTCGAACCCAGGGTCACGGTCTTCGGGTCCGAAGAACTGCCGCTGTCACCACAGGCGCTCAGCAGGGGGATCCCGGCCCCGAGCAGGGCCGCACCGCCGACGCCCTTGAGGACACCACGACGGCTGGGGACAGGGAGGGAGGAGAAGGGGTCGAGCATGTGCGGCTCCTGGCAGGACAGCGGTCGTACCTGTCGCTGGTACGCCGACCTGAAGGGACAGAGATGAGAGAGGTCGGCAAGCGACCATAATCCAACGTGATCGAACAAACGCGACCGGCGGATGCCAGGAAGAGTGGGTCTTGCGTGGGGTCGGTGTCAAGGCTGTGCGGCGAGCGTCTTTGCTGGAGGCCTTGGACGAGCTACTTGTTCGAAGCCGTGAGGTCAGCTGCTCATCCATGGCGTGAGCTGCGAGAACTTCTTGATTGAGGGCGCCTTTCGGTATCGGCGCCACCTGTCGCTGGGGGAGAAGCCGGGCGATATGTCTTGACACGCGTCCCGACGGCCGCGTAGATATGACCGCGCGATCAGACCGCGCGGTCAGAGTCGCTGACCTCGTTCGTTGCAGAGCCGCAGCCATGGGAGACCTCGTGACACCAGGACCAGAAGGCGGTACGGCGTCCCCCGTGCCCCGCAGCGCCGACGTCGCGCGGTTGGCCGGTGTGTCGCGCAAGACGGTCTCCCGGGTGCTCAACGACGAGCCGTACGTTTCCGAGGAGGCCCGGCGCCGTGTCCTTGCGGCAGCGGAGGAGCTCGGATATCGGCTGAACCACGCGGCCAGGGCTCTGGCGTCCGGGCGTACGCGTTCCCTCGGCGTCGTCGCCCTGGGAACCGCGGGGTACGGAACCGCTTCCCTGCTGGTCCACATCGAACAGGCCGTACGGGACGCCGGATACGCGCTGCGCGTGATCAACACCCCGGACGGCGACCCCGAAGGCATCGTCGGCGCTCTCGAGTCACTTCTCGAACAGGGCGTGGACGGCGTCATCGTCTCCGAACCCGTCGTGAGGGGAGAGGTTCCGCTTCGAGTGGACGTACCGGTCCTGTTCCTCGGTGCGCCGCCCTCCTTCGCCGCCAGCCGGACGCTGACCGTGAGCGTGGGGGCCCAGGAACTGGCGCGGGCGGCCACCGAGCATCTGCTGGACCTGGGACACGAGACCGTCCACCACCTCGCGGGACCGCGAAAGTGGTACGCCACCAAGGACCGCATCGAGGGCTGGCGTGCGGCACTCGCCGCCCGTGGCGCCCACGAGCCCCCGCTCCTGAACGGCGACTGGTCCGCCGCCTCCGGCTATGAGGCCGGGCGGGCGTTGGCCTCGGACAGCTCCGTGACCGCGGTGTTCGCGGCGGGCGACGAAATGGCCATCGGCCTGGTCCACGCCCTGCGGGAGGCCGGGCGACGGGTACCGGAGGACATCAGCGTCGTCGGGTTCGACGGCAACCCGGTCTTCGCCTACGTCACCCCGCCGCTGACCACCGTGCGCCAGCCCTTCGAGGCCGCCGCGCGGGAAGGCGTCAAACTGCTCGTGCACGCCGTCGAGCAACCAGGCGCCGAGCTGTCACAGCCGGACGCGCCCCCGGTCGAACTCGTCGTCCGCGGCTCGACCGCGCCCCCGCCCCCGCACCGAGGCCGGCCGAAGCTCCGCACCACCTGAGCACAGCCCCGCACGGCACACGCTCACTGGACTCCGCCGCTCCCCGGCCGCCCCGTGCCGGCAAGCGGCGGGAACCGAAATGCCTTCCCCTTCCCCTTTGGAGAGCCGCACATGTCTCCTGCCCTGACACATCCCAGACCCGGCGCCGCTCCGCGCCCCCGGCCGCTTCTCGCACTGCTGCTCGCCCTGGTCGCGGCGGTCGCCACCGTCCTCCTCCCCGCTGCTGGCAAGGCCGACGCCCTCGCCCGCCCCTCGCAGACCATGTACACCCCGCCGTCCGGCACCCCCGCGCCGGGCTCCCTCTACCCGAGGGCGATACGGCTGGAGCACAGCGGCTCCGCGAACGGCACCGTGCTCGCCACGTTCGAGCAGTACACGTCCGGCAAGCCCGTCTTCCCGATCTACCGCAGCACCGACAACGGCAACTCCTGGACCAAGCTCTCCGACGTCGCCGACACCCGGAACGGCTGGGGCATGCGCTGGGAGCCGCAGCTGTTCGAACTGCCCACCGCGGTCGGCAACTTCCCGGCCGGGACCCTGCTGATCGCGGGAGACTCGGTCCCCGGCGACCGGTCCGCGACGAAGATCGACATGTACGCCAGCACCGACCACGGCGTGACCTGGAGCTTCGTCAGCAACATCGCCACCGGCGGCGAAGCCAACGCCAGCAACGGCTTCACGCCGGTGTGGGAGCCGTTCTTCCTGATGAACGGCAACAGGCTCGTCGTGTACTACTCCGACCAGCGTGATCCCGCCCACGGCCAGAAGCTCGTCCACCAGGTCAGCACAGACGGGGTGAACTGGGGACCGGTCGTGGACGACGTGGCGTCGCCCAAGTACAGCGACCGTCCCGGTATGGCGACCGTCGTGCAGCTGCCCAACGGCAAGTACGTGATGACCTACGAGCACGGGGGTGCCCCTGAGGGGAACTTCGCCGTCTACTACAAGATCTCCTCCGACCCGGAGGCGTTCGGTTCCGTCACCGGCATCCCACTGAGGACGACGGACGGCAACGTCCCGTGCTGCAATCCGTTCGTTGCCTGGCTGCCCACCGGCGGCGCCAACGGCACGCTCGTGGTCAGCGCCCAGAGCAGCACGGACCTGTTCCTCAACACCCAGAACGGCGCCGCGAACGCGTGGACCCGCATCCAGTCGACCGTCGCGGGCGGTTACAGCCGAGGGATGCTCCCGCTGCCCGACGGCCACAGCCTGCTGGTGCTCAGCGGCGGCTACAACGGCAACTCCCTCAACCCCGTCACCTACGGCACCATCGATCTGGGCGGCGGCATCAACGACGGCGCCACCTACACGGTCTCCAACGCGGGCAGCAACCTGCCGCTGACCATCGCGGGCGGTACGACCGCCAACGGCACCTACGCCACCCAGCAGAACGCCGACAACGCCACCGACCAGCGCTGGAAGTTCGTCCTCCAGCCGTCCGGCTACTTCAAGATCTTCAACGTGGCCAGCGGCAAGGTGCTGGGTGTCGAGAACACGTCCACCGCCAACGGCGCCAAGGTCCTCCAGTGGGACGACAACGGCACCCTCGACCACGAATGGGCCGTCGCCCCCAGCCCGTCCGGCGGCTTCACCGCCGTCAACCGTCTGACCAACAAGTACCTGGAGATTCCCGGCGGTTCCACCAGCGTGGGCACCGTCGCGGGTCAGTGGGGCGGCACCGGCTGCGCCTGCCAGCGGTGGAACCTCACCCAGACCGCGCTGCCGTCCCTGTCGAGCGGCCAGTACGTGCTGGTGAACAAGAACAGCGGCAAGTACCTGGAGATCCCCGCAGCCTCCACCACCGCCGGAACAGCGGCCGACCAGTGGCAGAACTCCGCCTGCGACTGCCAGTTGTGGACCTTCCAGACCCAGAGCGGCGGCGCGTGGTCACTCCAGAACGTCCACAGTGGCCTGAGACTCGACGTCGGCAACTCCTCGACCACCGCGGGAGCGGCCGTCGTCCAGAACACCACCTCAAGTGGCAACTCCCAGAAGTGGACCCTGACCAGCGCGGGCGACGGCTACTACAAGCTCACCAACGTCGGCAGCGGCCTGCTGGCCGGCGTGGCCCAGTCCTCCACCGCCAACGGCGCGTCCGTCGTCCAGTGGAACGACGTGAGCGTCGACGACCAGCTCTGGAAGATCGTCCGCGTGAACTGACCCGAACACGGGAAGGTTGACCGACCGGTCCAGGTCGGGCCCGCCGACACGTCGGCGGGCCCGACCTGCTTGAGCTTCGTGCCTCCCGCGTGCGTCCGCTCGTCGGGGCTCGACCACGTCGTGATGCGGCAGGCGGCCCGGTCACCAGCTCCAGCCGGGCGGTTGCGAAACTGCCGGGTGAGAGCGCCAACCGTCGGCGCAGACCACCCGCCTCGGGGGGACACATGGGCACATTCGAGCGCGTCAACCTGTTCTACGGCGTCGACCACCAGCAGGTGTACGGCGCGTTGGAGGAGTTCTGGCACCAGGAGGAGCACACGCTCGATCCGGAGGACATCCACGACGTCAACCTCGACTCCTACGCCCTGCACGAGCGTCGCGGCGACTGGACCGTGCTGTATTGGACCCGGGGCTGGGAGTGGGACCTGCGCCGACGCGCCCAACTCCACGTTTCACGCGCCTACGACTGCCCGGGGCTCCTGGTCTTCATCTACGACGACGACTTCTGGGGCTGCGAGCTGTTCCACCACGGCACGGTGATCGACCAGTTCCAGCAGGAGACCGGCGACAGCGGCTCGTTCTTCGGTGACCTTCCGTGCCAGGGGCGCCCCGACCTCCTGCTGGCCCAGTTCCCGGCTCTGGACCTCGACATCGAGCATGCCCGGGGTTACCTGACCCAGTACAGCATCGACGACCCCGGGTACCAGGACATCGACTGGGAGAACGACCACGACCCTCTCAACACCCCGGTCCGCCCGAGCGACGGGTACGGCCGCTTTGAAGGAGGCGTCTACTGGGACTTCCAGAACTTCCTCGGCGTCGACCACCACGCCCCCGTCTGGCGGAGGTTCACCACCTCGCAGTACACCCGGGACTCTGCCGAGGCGGGACGGTGCTCGTAGTCCCGCACCAGCCGCCGGCCGTGATCGTCGTACGGCCCTCGGTCATGTCTTCGAAGAGGCCCGCCCGGCTCAGTCCTCGGTGACGCGGATGATCGTCTTGCCGTGGGTCCGCTTGGCCGGAGTGAACGCGGCGATGGCTTCGGTGAGCGGCAGCACGTCGCCGATGATCGGCTTGAGGCGTCCGTCCCGTACCCGTTGGGCGAGGTCGCCGAGGCGGTCGCGGTCGGGTTCGACGACGAAGAAGACGGCGCGTCCGTCGCGGGGGTGGAGGGTGACGGGCTCGGCGATGGTGACCAGGGTGCCGCCGGGGCGGACCAGGGCGGTGGAACGTTCGAGGATCTCGCCGCCGATCACGTCGAACACCACGTCGACGTCGCCGACGTCCTCCAGCTTCTCGGCCTGGAGGTCGAGGAAGGCGTGGGCGCCCAGACCCAGCGCGGTGTCGCGGTCGTCGGCACGTCCGGTGCCGATCACGTGGGCGCCCGCTGAGCGGGCCAGCTGCACGGCGATGGAGCCTACGCCGCCCGCGGCGCCGTGGATGAGGACGCTCTGCCCGGTCCGGAGGTGCGCGTGGTCGAACAGGGCCTGCCAGGCGGTGAGTCCGGAGATGGGCAGTGCGGCGGCCGTGACGTGGTCGACGTCGGCGGGGAGCGGGGCGAGGTTGCGGGCTTCGACGGCGGTGTACTGGGCCAGGGTGCCGTTGCGGGCCCAGTCGGTCAGGCCGTACACGCGCTGCCCGACGGTCAGGCCGGTGGTGCCGTAGCCGAGTTCGGTGACGACACCGGACAGCTCGTGGCCGGGCACGCTCGGGGTCCGGTCGCGTCCGGCCCGGTCGGTCCAGGTGCCGGGCCAGTCCAGCTCGCCCGGCGTGAAGCCGGCGGCGTGGACCTTCACGATCACGTCGTTCTCCGCGGCGTGCGGATGGGGCAGCTCGGCGAGGGCCAGGCCGCCGGCGCCGGCCTCGCGGTCCTGGACGGTGATGGCTTGCATGAGGGGTTCCTCCGAGGTGCGGGAAGTGGGGGCTGGCGTGGGCCGCGGTGGTCACCTTCTACCTTTCACTCTAGGATCCAGGCAGCCCAGGTATGTGGGCCATTCCTTCCCGCGTGGGGTGGGCCATTTGCTCAAGGGGGCGCACTGAGTCGTCGGCACCAGGGCTGGCTTAATCCCGAGGCATCGTCAAATCCTGTGGACTGACCCGACAGCCCAATGGCCGGTCGATCAAACAAGCGGCTTGCGGTAACGGACGTACTCGTTCCGTCGCTGGAACCCCACGCTCTCGTAAAGGTCGTAGGACCGATGCGGATTTGCCGTGCCCGTGAACAGCCGCGCGGTCGTTGCACCCTGCTCGCGAAGGCTCCGCAGCCCGTCCAGCAGCAGGACCCGGCCGATTCCGAGGCGTCGCTGGTCCGTCCGGACACTCAGCTCTTCCACCTCGCCCACGGTGTGGTCGTGACGGCGGATGGAGCAGAGGGCGACGCCGACCATGTCCTGCCCGTTCCAGGCAGCTCTCCAGCATGCCGGGTCGGCGGTGTCGACGAAGTCCTGGAAAGGCCATCTCTGAGTGAAACCGCGGTCCGCGTACGAATCGACGACCGTCCTCCAGGCTGCACGGTAGTGGCTTGTCCCGATCGGCCCGGTCCGTATCCCGGCCGGCAACTCGCTGCCCGGCTCGGGCACCTGCTGCAGATCGCCCAGCTCCAGCTCGACCAGGCTGAAGACACGTCGGTAGCCGGCTGCGCGCAGAAGTGCCGTGGCGTCCCGCTCGGAGGCCATGGCGTTCGCGCCGATCACTGCCGTCCGCGCCGTTCCATGCTCTTTGACGAGCTGGCGGATCCGTTCTTCGGCCCAGCTCAGCATGGCTGAACCGATGCCCTGGCCGCGATGCCCGGGTAAGAGGTAGCCCCGGTGCAGATACAGCCACGTATCGTCCCGCTCTTGCCACCACCGGATCGTCGAGTAGCCGACGACGCTCCCGTCGAGCATCACCAGGCTCTGGTTCTTGGACGGCTCCTTCAACTTGGCAGAAGCTTCGGCGATCTCGGGCGCTGTCGGGAGCCCTTCCATTACCGAGTGGACATCGACCCGGTCCCGTTCAACACACCCCAGCCGCACCGCGGCCATGGCGCCGTGGTCTTCGTCGCCGCGATACGGTCGGAACCCGAGGCCGACCGGAAGGTCCTGTCCTGCCGTGCCATCCAACATGACCGGATGTTCTCGAACTTCGAGGCAGGTCCGCCACCCTATTCACGCCGCGGTCGTCTGCGACCGTTCAATGAGCTGGCCGCGTTCAAAGTGGGCTCCAGCGCGGACGAGGGCAACGAGGTGGCGGTGCATTGACGGTTCGCCAGCGGGCCTGGGCGGACGCGAAGGTCGACTCGATGGGTGGGTTGTCCGCAGGCGGATCCAGTGCTCGGTGGGGAAGTCGTAGAACGCCGGCAACTCATCTTCGTCATCGACGATCTTCTTGACGGCCTTGGGGAACTTCGCGCCGTATTGCCTGGCGAACGCCTTGACCCCGGCGGCTGTGTGCTCCTTGGCCTCGGCGTTGTAGATGTCCTGGACGGCCCTCTTCGCCGCGGGCGGAGCTGACTTCGGGAGGCTGTCGAGGCAGTTGGCCGTCTTGTGAACCCAGCACCTTTGGTGGCGGGCTTCCGGGAAGACCTCGTTCAACGCGTTCCAGAAGCCCAGGGCTCCGTCGCCGATGGCGAGGACGGGAGCGCGCATGCCGCGCCGCTGGCAGTCCCGCAGCAGGCTCGCCCAGGAGTCCGAGGACTCGCGGTAGCCGTCGGCCATCGCGATCAGCTCCTTGGTTCCGTCCGCGCGCACGCCCATGACGACCAGGACCGCAGGCTTCGCCTCCTCCAGCCGTATGCGCAGGTGGATACCGTCGGCCCAGACGTGGACGTTCCGTGGCGGACAGGTCGCGCTCGCTGAACGCCTTGTGGTCGGCCTGCCATTGGGCGGTCAGCCGGATGACGCTGGCCGTCGACAGGCCGTGGAGGTAGAGGAGCGGCAGCACCTCGCTGGTCTTCGGGGACTTGCGGCACCACGGCGGCAGGATCACCGAGGAGAACCGCTTGTGCTCGCCGCTTGCCTCGTCGACGCGCTTGTCGTTGACGCGCGGGGCCTTCACCTCGACCGTTCCAGGCGGCGCCCACTCTCGTCTCGCTGGTCGGCCAACTCCGCGAAACAGGAGTTGACTTCAGCCTCCAGAGCGGCGGTCGGCATCCGTCTCGCGCCCTTGCGGACGATGTCGTCGATCAGAGAACCGGTCTCGGTCGTTCCATCGGCTTTCACTACACCCAGCACGGGCGTGCCTTCCCAACCCACGGTGCAACGTCGGCCTACTCGATGACCAGAAGTCGATCACTTGGGAAGCTGAGTCCTGGAGAGTGTTCTTCGCGTGGTGCACGGCCTTCTTTCTCTGTGTTCAGCATGCCAACCCCGGGATGGGGGTGGTCCGCAGGGTGGTCCGTCACTCAGCCGGACATGGGCTGTCTGGTGCGGACGCGGGTGCGCGTGGTGATGTGTGCGGCTGCGGTGGCTTGTGCCTTGCGCAGGCACTTGAGGGCGATGGTGAGGCCGGCGGTGACGAGGGTGCCCGCGGCGATGGCGGCCACCATCAGCAGGGGTTTGCCGATCTGGTCGATCGCGAAGAAGCCGCCGTGGGGGACGGCCATGGTGGGGCCGAAGGTCATGGTGAGAACACCGGTGACGGCACCGCCGGCCAGGGTGGCCGGAATCACCCTCAGCGGGTCGCGCAGGGCGAAGGGGAACGCGCCTTGCGGGATGCCCGTCACGCCGAGCAGCCAGGCCACCTTGCCGTAGTTCCGCTCGGCCTCGGTGAACGCCGTGCGGCGTACCAGGGTGGCCAGGGAGAGGCCCAGTGACGGGACCATTCCGGCGGCCACCGTTGCGGCCATGAAGGCCATGTGGTCCGGCGTGGGCGAGTATGCGTTCACGCCCGCGAGGGCGTAGGCGTAGGCGATCTTGTAGAGGGCGCCGCCGAAGTCACAGCAGACGAGCAGACCGAGCAGTACCCCGAGCCAGAGATGGTGGTCGGTGAGTTCCAGTACGACCAGCTTGTCGGACAGCCACGAGCCGAGGTGCGCGAGAAGGGGGGCGGCGACGGCCGAGAAGAACACCACCGCGGTGATCACGGTGGCCAGCAGCGGGACGACGACGTTGGCCATCAGGGCACGCCACCTGGCCGGGACGGTGATCTTCCGCAGCACGGTGATGGAAGCGCCGGTCAGCAGGCCGGCGGCAAGGCCGCCCAGGTAGCCGGTGTCCATGGTCACCGCGGTGAGACCGCCGGCGAAGGCGGGCAGCAGGCCGGGCCTGCCGACGATTCCGTAGGCGGTGTACAGGGCGACGGCCAGACCCAGGATGTCCAGGGTCAGGTTGCCCGACTGAAGGAGTGCCATGGCCCAGCTGGCGGGCCGTAGCCATGAGAAGTCCTGCCCCGTGACGCTGACCGAGGAGGCGGTGATCTTCCAGCCGCCGATGGCGTAGGCGAGGGCGACGAGCAGGCCGCCGAGCGTGGTGAGGATGGCGAGGTGACCGGTTCCGGCGGTCAGCCAGCGGCCGAGCCGGGTGGCGGCATGGTCGCCTGGCGCGGCGTGCTCGTCCATCGGGGTCGGAATGGTGGAAGTGGGTGACGGCATGGTCGGGCTCCATGGGTGAGTGCGAGGACTGCGGTCCTGTGTGGGGAGAGAAGAGATGCGTGGTCGACGGACCGTCAGGGGGGAGGGCCGACAAGGGTGCGCCCGGGCGCCGGCTGCCCGGGCTGGGCAGCCGGCAGTTTCGGATCTCGGCCGAGGCACTTCCCGACCGCCGGGCAGGGCTGCTAGCCCAGAGTGGCGGACCAGGCACTGAGGACGGAGCTGAGCTTGACCCCGTACATCCGCTTCTGAAGGCAATTGCAGCTCCCGTACCACTGGATGGTGCCGGAGAGACTGCCGACGGCCATGGCGTCGTAGGCGGTGTACGCCACGTAGACCGGTGCCCCGGAGTCGCCGCCCGCGGCGGCAGGGCCGTTGTCGTAGTCGGGCGCGTTCGTTCCGCCTCGGTCGAAGGTGAATCCAGCCGAGGAACTGGTGTAGTGCTTGACTCCCCGGGCGTCGTTCCAGTTGAAGGCGTACGAGATGTTGCTGACGGGATGTCCGCAGTGGTTGTACGTCGTCTGCCCGCTCATGCAGACCTTCAGGCCCTTGTACGGCGCCATGGAGCCCGCGGTCCTCATGATCGATGTACTGCTGGCGGTCCCACCGGAGAAGATGTTGCCGGAGTAGCGGGAGCCCGTGAATGCTTCGACGTCGAAGTCTCCCAGCTTCTTGACTTGGCCCATGTAGTTGCCGTTCGCGTTCTCGACGGCTGAACCGGTCGTGTAGCAGTGTCCGGCTGTGGTCATCCAGGTCGCGGTCGCTCTCTGCGACGGGTCGTACATGTCGAGCTTCCAGGCGGACGTGCACTTGCCGGTGCCGTTGGGAGACTTGAGGGAGTCACCTCCGTTGAAGTACTCCACGTCGTTGAACCGCGTGTACTGCTGTTCCATGCGGGACCGGAGCACTTCGACCTTGTCGCCGAAGGTCTTCTTCAGTGATGCCGTGACGGACGCCGGGGCGTCGGTGGTGACCATCAGCTTGTCCGTCTGGCCGTCGTAGAAGGAGCCGAGGCTGTACTTGCCGGCATCTTTGTCCCATTTGGCTTCCTGGACCTGTTTCTGGATGCGGTCCACTTCGTTCTCCGTGAACCTGCTGGTCTTGACCGCGACCTTCGTCCCGTCCGGGACGTCCGCCGCGGCCTTGTCCTGATCCGCGACGGAGGTGCCCGCAGGCAGGCGCAGCACCTGGGAGCCGCCACTGTCGTCGCCGAAGACTCCGAGGCCGGAGTACTTCTTCACGGTCGTGTCGAGCTTCTTCCACTGCGCCTGGCTCGGCTCCTTGTCGCTGACGGCGGCCTGCCCGGCGGGTGTCTCCGCTGCCCACGACGAGGTGGGAATCGCGAACGATGCGACCATGACGGCGGCGCTCGCGACGAGCGCCACCCTGCGGTGCTTCGGTCTGATCAGTGGTCTCATGTTCATCCTTCCGGTCACGGGCAAGTCGGCAACTCCGACCGGCCCGGTTTCTCCTCCGAGGGGGGTACAGGCGGCAGGAGGCACTGAGACCGTCTTGGTCACTTGTGGGAGCGCTCCCGGCAACGTGCGGGGTTCGGCTGTGCCTGCTGCGTCCGCGCTCGGGTATCAGTTCTCGCCGGCGGGGAGGAGTCGGTCGGCGACCTCAGAAAGAGGGGCCCTGTGACGCGTGCCCATGAGAGCAGGGCCTCGCTCCGCTCGGGGGTTCGCGCACGGTAGTGGCGAATCGCCGCCTGTGTGTCTCACGTAAGGATCATCACGGTTTGGGCCCTGCGGTCGCCATGGGTGGTTCTACCCAAAAGTCGGGATGCCTAGGAAGTGGGTAGCTCCTGCGCGGTCCACCACGACGCGATCTGGGCACGAGAGCCGAAACCGAGTTTGGACAGGATGTTCTCGACGTGCCGGTCTGCCGTGCGCGGCGACAGCACGAGCGTGGAAGCGATCTGACGGTTGGTCATGCCCTGGGCCACCAGGGAGGCCACTTCCCGCTCTCGTCGGGTGAGCAGCCCCAAGCCGGTGGTCTTGGACGCCGGCTTAGCCTCGGTGTTCAGGGCCATCTGTGCAGACCGGTCGGGGCTGTCATGACGGCCACCGTCGGCGTAAGCCTTCCCGTACGCTGCCCGGCCCAGCGAGGCCAGGACTACTTCCTCGCACTGCGCGTGTTGTTCCGTCATGTACGGGCCGAACGCGGAGACGGAGGTGCCGGCATCCCGCCAGAGAGCGTCTGCCGCGCCCAGCAGCCGGGCCGCCCGTTCATGATCGCCGCCGGAAGCGGTGGCCCAGGCGAGCACTTCGAGAATTCTGGCGACCATGACGTGGTCGTGGAAGCCCAGCACGTTCTTCAGCGCCGACAGGGCCAGCGCCTTGGCCGATTCCCAGTCGCCGAGTTGCCAGGCGTTGTGTCCGAGCGCAATCAGCAGCTGGGCGCAGCCCCACCGCTCTCCGCTCGCTTCGGCGGCGGCAAGCAACGGACGGCCCGCCACTGCCGCGCCGGGGTCACCCGCGTACGCCTGTACGCAAACCACAGCCCTGCGCCATGACGCCGCCGCGCGTCCATAGCCCAGCGCTGTCAGACCTACCGCCGCTTCTTCGTACCAGCGGATGCTTTCCTCCTGGCGGCCCGCGTAGTTCGCCGACAGACCGCGCAAGCCTCGCACGTGTGCACGCAGCGACGGATCACTCAACCGCTCATCCAGGGCCTCTGCTTCGCCCAGGTACCGTTCGGCTGCCGTGCGGTCACCTTGATTGAGCGCCATCCAGATCGCAGCACTCAGAGCCCAGGCGCGGGCGGGTGTGGGCCGAGGTGCGGCGGCGAGTGCCCGGTCGAACTGGCGCCGTCCTTCGGTCAGGAACCCACCGACGCCCCAGTGATAGGTCAGCGCGGTCACCAGCTTGAGTCTGCTCTCGGGGTCCGGGGCGTGGTCCAGGGCTGTCAGCAGATCGGTGTGGTCGATGCGCAGCCTCGTCAGGTCCTCCGCCTGGTCGGGGCCGTACCAACGTTCGTAGACGCGTTCGGCGAGGGCGAGGAAGAAGTCATGATGGCGCCGCAGAAGCCTGTTCTCCTCCCCGGACTCATGCAGCTGATGTCGTCCGTACTGGCGGATGCTTTCGAGCAGCCGGTAGCGAGGCTGGCCTTCTGCCTCGGCGACCAGTACGACCGACTGCGCCACCAGCCGGTCCAGGAGGTCCAGCGCCTCATGCGCTTCGACACCGTCCCCCGAGCAGACATCCTCGACCGCATCCAGACCGAACCCGCCGGAAAAGACCGACAGCCGGTTCCACAACAGCCGCTCGACCGGGTCGCACAGGCTGTAGCTCCAATCGATCATCCCGCGGAGCGTGCGCTGGTGTCGCGGGGCGGTGCGGCTGCCGCGGCCGAGCAGTCCGAAACGGTCAGGCAACCGGTCCACCATCTGATCAATGGTGAACGACCGAAGCCGGGATGCGGCCAGCTCGATCGCCAGCGGCAGCCTGTCCAGACCGGCACACAACCGGGAAGCTCCCGCGCAGTTCGCGTCAGTCACTCGGAACTCCGGCCGGATGGCGGCGCCCCGGTCCCGCAACAGGCAGAGCGCGTCATCCTCGGACAGCGGCGGAACCAAGAACACATGTTCGCCCGTGATGCCCAGCGTGTGGCGGCTCGTGGCCAGGATGCGCAGCCCGGGGGCCGCCGAGAGCAGAGTCTGAGACAACTCGGCACAGGCGTCGAGCACATGCTCGCAGTTGTCCAGCACGACCAGCGCCCGTCGCGTGGCCAGGAATCCCGCAAGCTGCCGCAACGGTACCTGGGTGGCCACGTCCGGGACTCGCAGCGAGGCCGCAGCCACCTCGGCGACTGCGGCCGGCTCCTGCACGGGGGAGAGGTCCACCATCCACACGCCGTCCGGGTACGCCGTCACCAGTCCGGCGGCCACCTCCAGCGCCAGTCTGGTCTTGCCTACACCGCCCACCCCGGTAAGGGTCACCAACCGTGCTGCATCCAGCAGCCCGCCGACGCTCTCCGCTTCGCTCCGCCGCCCCACGAAGCTCGTGAACGCCGCGGGCAGATTGCCCGCTCGTGACGCTACGGCGGTCACATCGATCACCCTCCCGCCGCGCCCGTACGGTGCCCATCCTCCGGTTCTTCACGGACCAGCGACCGTAACGGACGAAAGCCCTGAAACCTTTCCTTCATCGTACCCAGGGACGGCTGTCAGGAAGGAACCCGGTGGTCCGGTACTGGTTCGCACGGTATCTGTGGGGACGGGGTGTCGCGGAGAGGGGAGGCGTGACCAGGGAGGTGTTCCGCGGACCCAACGGTTCGCGGGCCGCTCCCGCGGCTCCGCATGGCGATCGTGGGCCGGCACAGACGGGAGGGCGTCACTGCTTAAGCGGCTCCGCCGAAGCAGCGACGCGGGTTCTTCACAAGGATCGTGTCGATGTCGTCTTCGCTGAGCCCCTTGTCGAGCAGGGCGGGGATCACGTCCTCGCTGATGTGGCGGTAGTGCCAGCGGGGCGCGGCCTGTGCCTTGTCCTGTTCGCTGATCCAGTCGAAGAAGCAGGCGGCGTCGTGTGCGATGGTGATGTGCCCGACGTAGCCGCGCCGAACCAGTTCGACGATGGTGCGGATCCTGTCCTCGAACGGCAGGAGTACGTCGAGGCCGAACCGGTCCATTCCCAGGAAGGAGCCGGCCTCGGCCAGCTTGCTCAGGTAGTCCACGTCAGTGCTGTCGCCCGAGTGCCCGATGACCACCCGGGACAGGTCCACGCCCTCCTCGCTCAGCACGCGCTGCGCCACGAGCCCGGATTCGGTGTGCGGGTTGGTGTGGACCGTGATGGGCGCTCCCGTCCGGACGGAGCTCTGGCCGACCGCGCGCATGACCCGCTCGACCCCGGGGGTGAGACCGGGTTCCTCGATGGCGCACTTGAGGAACGCCGCCCGCACCCCGGTGGCCGCGATGCCCTCGGTGAGGTCCTTGACGAACAGGTCGACCATCGGCTCCGGGCGGTCGAACATCAGCCCGGGGCCGGTGTAGTGGAACTGGAACGGCACGTCGTTGTACGTGTAGATCCCGGTCGCGACCACGATGTTCAGATCGACCTGCTCGGCGATCCGCTTGATCCGCGGGATGTAGCGGCCCAGGCCGAGGACGGTCGGGTCGAGGATGGTGTCGATGCCCAGGGACTTCAGCTCGTTCAGCCTGGTGACGGCGTCGGCGACGCGGTGTTCCTCGTCCCAGGCCCCGTAGTTCTGCCGGTGCTCCTCACCGAGGACGAACACGTGCTCGTGGACGAGTACGCGGCCCAGGTCGTCGGCGTCGACGGGGCCGGTGGCGGTCTGTACGTCGGGCATCGCGACTCCGATGTGAAGTTGACGTCGAATTCAAGCCAGAGTCGACAGGGTCGTGGTCTCCTGTCAAGCATCGCGGACGAGTTTGTTGAATCCGGCTTCGAGTTCGGATTACAGTCCGGGCGGCGTCGCTCACCGACGTCCCACAGTGCCGTGATGGACCGGAGGGTCACCCATGCCGAAGCCGCTGACGTTGCACCCCACCACCGCCGCCGATCTGAAAGCGCTGGTCGGCGCCGAGCTAGGCCCCACCGACTGGCATACCGTCGACCAGGACGCCATCGACGGCTTCGCCGATCTCACGGGAGACCATCAGTGGATCCATGTGGACCCCGAGCGCGCGGCGGCCAGTCCCTTCGGTTCCACGATCGCGCACGGGCTCTACAGCCTGTCGCGGTCGCCCCGGTTCATGGAGGAGTTGATGGCGTTCGACGGCTTCGCCCACAGCCTGAACTACGGCTACAACAAGGTGCGTTTCGTGCATCCGCTCCCCGTGGACTCGCGGATCCGGATGCGTGCCACCGTGGTCTCCGCGGATGAGGCGGCGCCGGGCCGGGTCCAGCTGGTCACGCTGTTGATCATCGAGGCGGAGGGCGTCGACAAGCCGATCTGCGTCGCGGAGTCCATCGGGCGGTTCACCGAACACGGGGCCTGACCGCGGGCCCGCCGGTCACGGGTCAGGAGCCGGCCGGCGGGTGCAGGGCGAGCGCGTTGAACCACAGCCGGTTCAGGTTCGTCACCAGGCTCTCGAAGGGGATGTCATGGCCGTAGACGTACACCAGGTAGGCCATGCGGCTCATCATCGCGGACAGGGCCAACGAGCTGATCTCGGCGTCCAGTTCGGAGTCGGCCCGACCCTGTTCCTGAAGCCTGCGGATGAGCCTGGTGTTCCGCTCGGCGAAGGCCATGCTGCGGCCGAGCCGAACCGAGCGGAACCTTTCGTCGATCTGTGACACCTGCTCCAGCACGGCCATCAGCCGGGCGTTGCGCCGGTACGTCTGGAGGTACTCGCGGTTGGCCAGGTCGATCAGAGTGCGCGGGTCGTCGACGTCCGAACGCTCCCGGACGTGCGGATGCAGCATCTCCTCCTGTACCTGCGCAACGACCGCCGTGAACACCTCTTCCTTGCTGTCGAAGTAGGTGTAGAAGGAGCCGGACGCGGTGCCGGCGGCCTTGGTGATGTCGCTGATCTTGGCGTCGAGGAAGCCGTCCCGCTCGAACACCTCGCGCGCCGCGACCAGCAGCGCGTTGCGGGTGCGGATGCCGCGCTGGGTGCGGGGGGCGGGTCGCCCGGGCGCGCTGTCGGTCGCCTCGTCGGCACTCACTGCTGTCCTCCCGTCGCTGACGAACGCCTCACCTTATTGAACCCGGCACCGAAATCAAGTTCAGATCACCCTGTCCCAAGAGTTGAATCCGACGTCAAGTTCAGTAATGTGGGACGCACGCCCAGATCTGTCGCGGAAGGACTCCACCGATGCCCGAAGCCGTCGTCGTCGCCACCGCCCGCTCGCCCATCGGCCGCGCCCGCAAGGGTTCCCTCGCGGCCCTGCGCCCCGACGACCTGACGGTGCAGATGGTCCGGGCAGCCCTGGCCGAGGTGCCGCAGCTCCATCCCCGGGAGATCGACGACCTGATGCTCGGCTGCGGCCAGCCCTCGGCGGAGTCGGGGCACAACATGGCCCGGGTGGTCGCCGTGCTCGCGGGCCTCGACCAGGTGCCCGGCGTCACGGTGAACCGCTACTGCTCGTCGAGCCTCCAGACCACCCGGATGGCGCTGCACGCGATCAAGGCGGGCGAGGCGGACGTCCTGATATCGGCGGGCGTCGAGACCGTGAGCCGCTACGACCAGGGTTTCGCCGATGTGCCCGGCACCGAGAACCCGGCGTTCGCCGAGGCCCGCCGACGCACGGACAAGGTGGCCGAGGGCGGACAGGACTGGGCGGACCCCCGGGAATTCGGCGAGCTGCCGGACATGTACCTCACCATGGGGCAGACCGCCGAGAACGTCGCCCGGTTCATGGGCGTGTCCCGGGCGGAGCAGGACGCGTTCGCCGTACGCAGCCAGAACCTCACCGAGCAGGCGATCGCCGCCGGCTTCTGGGAGCGCGACATCACACCGGTCGTCCTCCCCGACGGCACCGTGGTCAGGGCGGACGACGGCCCCCGTGCCGGGGTCACGCTGGACGCGGTGGCCCAGCTCCAGCCGGTGTTCCGGCCGGACGGCACGGTGACCGCCGGCAATTGCTGCCCGCTCAACGACGGCGCCGCGGCACTGGTGATCATGTCCGACGTCAGGGCGCGCGAGCTGGGCATCACCCCGCTGGCCCGCATCCTGGCCACCGGGGTCAGCGGCCTCTCGCCCGAGATTATGGGCCTGGGCCCGGTGGAAGCCTCGCGCCGGGCGCTCGCCCGCGCCGGCATGACGGTCGACGACGTCGACCTGGTCGAGATCAACGAGGCGTTCGCCGCCCAGGTCATCCCCTCCGCCCGGGAACTCGGCATCAGCGAGGACAAGCTGAACGTCAACGGCGGTGCCATCGCCGTGGGACACCCCTTCGGCATGACGGGCGCCCGGATCACCAGCACCCTGATCAACTCCCTGCGGTTCCACGACAGGCAGATCGGGCTGGAGACGATGTGCGTCGGCGGTGGCCAGGGGATGGCCATGGTGCTGGAGCGGCTGTCCTGAGCCGTATGCCCGGAGCCCGGAGCCCGTGAAACCGACGGCCGTACGGCCGGAGGTGCTCGAAGCCAGCGGTGAGGGAGAGCGAGCGCCCGCCGAACCCGGGTTCGTCCGCCTCGCGGCGAGCCTGTCCCCGAAGGAGGTCCCATGCCGAACGTCGCCGATGCCGTCTGGCGCCACGCAACCGAACGCCCGGCGGCGGTGGCACTCCGGGCGCGCGGCCGTACATGGTCCTTCGCCGACCTGCGCGAGCGTGCCGCGGCCTTCGCCGGGCTGCTGCGCGCGGAGGGAGTCAGACCGGGGCACCGGGTCGTCCTGGTCGCGCCCAGCGTGCCCGAGTTCGCCGTCGTCTCCACCGCCGTGCACGCCGTCGGAGCGGTCCTGGTCACCCTGAACACCATGGCGACCGCACCCGAGATCGGGTACGTGCTCGACGACTCGGGCGCCCGGCTGGCGCTCGCCTGGCACGAGACGGCGACCGCCGTCGAGAAGGCCGCCGCCGAGCGCGGACTGCCCCTCCTCGTGCTGCGGCCAGATCTGCCGGTGGGCGGTGGAGCGCCGCTGTCCGAGCCCGTCGGGCGCGGCGCCGACGACACGGCCCTGCTGCTCTACACCTCCGGAACCACCGGCCGTCCCAAGGGAGTCGAGATCACCGTCGACAACCTGGACTTCACCGCCGCGGCGTTCGCCGAGCAGCTGGCCCTGACGCCGGACGACCGGTTCGGCTCCGGCCTGCCGCTCTTTCACGTCTTCGGGCAGGCGGTCTGCCTCAACGGCGCCCTCCGCGTGGGCTGTTCCCTGTCGCTGCTCTCGCCGTTCGAACCGAACGCCATGCTGCGCATGGTCCGCGACGACCGGGTGACCGTTCTGGCGGGCGTACCGACGATGTGGAACGCGATGCTGCACGCCGACGACGACTTCGGCGCCGACGACTTCCCCGCCCTGCGGCTCGCGGGCTCGGGCGGAGCCTCGCTGCCGGGCGAGGTGATCCGCGAGTTCCAGGAGCGCTTCGGCTGCACCATCCTGGAGGGCTACGGCCTCACCGAGTCCACCGGCGCGGGCTCGTTCAACTCACCCGCGCTCGGGCCCCGTACGGGCTCCGTCGGACCGGCGCTGCCCGGCACCACCGTCGAGATCCGCGACCCGGCCGGCGAGATCCTGCCCACGGGCGAGGTCGGGGAGGTCCACCTCAGGGGCCCGCACGTCATGAAGGGCTACTGGAACCGGCCCGAGGCCACCGCCGCGGACCTGCCCGACGGCCGGCTGAGGACCGGGGACCTCGGCCGGCTCGACGAGGACGGCTTCCTCTACATCGTCGACCGCCTCAAGGACCTCGTCATCCGCGGCGGCTACAACGTCTACCCGCGCGAGGTCGAGGAGGTCCTCTACGGCCATCCCGACATCGTGGAGGCCGCCGTCATCGGCGTGCCCGATCCGCACTACGGCGAGGAGGTCGCCGCCGTGGTGACCCTGCGGCCCGGCGCCGCCCTCACCGCCGAGGAACTGCGCGGCTGGGCCAAGGAGCGGCTCTCCGCCTACAAGGTGCCTCATCTGGTGCGGTTCGTGGACGCCCTGCCCAAGGGGAGCACCGGAAAGATCCTCAAGCGCGCCCTCGACTGGGACACACTCCCGGACTGATCCCGGCCTCCCCTTCACACCTCTCGAACCCGAACCGACCGAGGAGCAGCCCCGTGTGGGAACTCACTGACAGGGCCAAGCGCTACCGCGAATACCTGCTCGCCTTCATGGACGAGCACGTCTACCCGGCCGAGCCGGTCTACTGGGCGCAGATGGCGGCCTCCGGCGATCCGCACCACTACCCGCCGATCGTCGAGGAGCTGAAGACCGAGGCGAAGAAGCGCGGCCTGTGGAACCTCTTCCACCCGCACCCGGAATGGGGCCCTGGGCTGACCAACCTGGAGTACGCGCCGCTCGCCGAGATCATGGGACGCAGCCTGCACATCGCCCCCGAGGCGACCAACTGCAACGCCCCCGACACCGGCAACATGGAGGTGCTGACCCTCTTCGGCACCGAGGAACACAAGGAGAGGTGGCTCAAGCCGCTCCTCGCCGGCGAGATCGCCTCCTCGTTCGCCATGACCGAACCCGCCGTGGCCAGCTCCGACGCCTCCAACATCGAACTGCGCATGGAGCGCGACGGCGACGAGTACGTCCTCAACGGCCGCAAGTGGTGGACGTCCAACGCCCTGCACAAGAACTGCCGGGTCCTCATCGTCATGGGCAAGACCGACCCCGACGCGCCCCGGCACCGGCAGCAGTCGATGATGGTCGTCCCGCTGGACACCCCCGGCATCACCGTCCTGCGCAGCCTTCCGCTCTTCGGCTACCAGGACCGTGAAGGCCACGGCGAGCTGCTCTTCGAGAACGTCCGGGTGCCCGCCACCGCGCTGCTCGCCGGCGAGGGCGACGGCTTCATGATCGGCCAGGCCCGGCTCGGTCCCGGGCGGATCCACCACTGCATGCGCTCCATCGGCGCGGCCGAACGCGCGCTCGACCTGATGATCGACCGTGCCCAGGCACGCGTCAGCTTCGGCGAGCCGCTCGCCAACCGGGCCAACATCCAGGACTGGATCGCCGAGGCCCGCGTCGAGATCGAGATGGCCCGCCTGCTGACCCTGAAGACCGCCTACCTGATGGACACCGTCGGCAACCGCCAGGCGCGCACCGAGATCGCCGCGATCAAGGTGGCCGTACCGCAGATGGCGCTGAAGGTGATCGACCGCGCCATCCAGGTGCACGGTGCGGGCGGCCTCAGCAACGACTTCCCGCTCGCCGACATGTACGCCCAGCAGCGCACCCTGCGCTTCGCCGACGGCCCCGACGAGGTGCACAAGCGGACCCTCGCGCACATGGAACTGCGCCGCCGCGACCCCCGGTGGGGCCGGACCGCCTGAGACGACGACCACGACGAGGGAGCACACCATGAGCACAGCCACAGCACACCGCGTCGCCGTCGTCACGGGCGGCGCCCGCGGCATCGGTGCCGCCACGGCCCGGCGACTGGCACGGGACGGCATGTCCGTCGCCGTCCTCGATCTGGAGGAGACGGCCTGCAAGCCGGTGGTCGACGAGATCGAGTCGACGGGTGCCCGGGCGCTGGCCGTGGGGGCGGACGTCGGCGACGAAGAGGCGGTACGGGGCGCGGTGGCCCGGATCGCCGCCGAACTCGGCCCGCCCACCGTCCTGGTGAACAACGCCGGCATCCTCCGCGACAACCTGCTGTTCAAGATGACGACGGGGGACTGGGACGCGGTGATGGACGTGCATCTGCGGGGCTCGTTCCTGATGAGCCGCGAGACCCAGAAGCACATGGTCGACGCCGGATGGGGCCGCATCGTCAGCCTGTCGAGTACCTCGGCACTGGGCAACCGGGGCCAGGCCAACTACTCGGCCGCCAAGGCCGGACTGCAGGGCCTCACCAAGACCCTGGCCATCGAACTCGGCCGCTACGGCGTGACCGTGAACGCCGTCGCCCCCGGTTTCGTCGAGACCGAGATGACCGCCGCGACGGCCGCCCGCATGGGCCTGTCCTTCGACCAGTTGCGGGAGGTGGTGGTCGCGACCATCCCGGTCGGACGCGGCGGCAGGCCGGAGGACATCGCGGCGACGGTGTCCTTCCTCGTCTCCGAGGAAGCCGGATTCATCTCCGGACAGGTGCTCTACGTCGCCGGCGGACCGACGGACTGAGCGCGAACAGCCAAGCGAGAAAGGCGAGATGATGGTCGACCTGGAGCTGGACGAGCTCACCCCACGCGTGTCGGACTTCCTGGCCGGGCACGATCCGCGCGCACTCGGCCGACGGGACTTCCTGCGGGCGCGGTTCGACGCCGGACTGGCGTGGGTGCACTTCCCCGAAGGGCTCGGCGGACTGGGACTGCCCCGAGAGTCGCAGACCCATGTGGACGCGCTGCTCGCCGAGGCGGGCGCGCCCGACAACGAACCCGAGCGCAACACCATCGGGCTCGGCATGGCCGCCCCGACGATCCTCCGCTTCGGCACCGACGAGCAGAAACACCGCTTCCTGCGCCCCCTGTTCACCGGCGAGGAGGTGTGGTGCCAGCTCTTCAGCGAGCCCGGCGCCGGCTCCGACCTGGCCGGGCTCGCGACCCGCGCGGTCCGCGAGGACGACACCTGGGTCGTCAACGGCCAGAAGGTGTGGACCTCCGGGGCCCAGACCTCGCAGTGGGCGATCCTCGTCGCCCGCACCGACCCCGAGGTGACCAAGCACGCTGGCCTGACCTACTTCCTGTGCAACATGAGCGACCCGGGCATCGAGGTACGGCCGCTGCGCCAGATCACCGGCGAGGCCGAGTTCAACGAGGTGTTCCTCACCGACGTCCGCATCCCCGACGCCCAGCGCCTCGGCGCCGAGGGCCAGGGCTGGCAGGTCGCCAACGCCACACTTATGAACGAGCGGGTGACCATCGGCGCCCTCCAACGACCCCGCGAGGGCGGCATGATCGGCGTCGTCGCGGGCACCTGGCGGCGCCGTCCCGAACTGCGCACCCCCGAACTCCACACCCGGCTGATCCGCTTGTGGGTGGAGGCCGAGGCCGCCCGGATCGCGGCGACCCGGCTGCGGCAGAAGCTGGCGGCCGGACAGCCCGGCCACGAGGGCTCGGCGATGAAACTCGGCTTCTCCAGCCTCGCCCAACGGTTGTCCGGCCTGGAGCTCGAACTGCTCGGGGCCGACGGCCTGCGCTACGCGGACTGGACGATGCGCGTCCCCGACCGCTCCGACTTCACCGGCCACGACGCCGGCTACCGCTATCTGCGGGCCAAGGGACTCTCGATCGAGGGCGGCACCTCCGAGGTGTTGCGCAACATCGTTGCCGAGCGGGTGCTGGGCCTGCCGGCGGAACCGCGCGTCGACAAGGACATCCCGTGGAAGGACCTGCCCCGATGAACGACGATCTCGACCTGCTCCACACCGATGTGGAGGAGTCCCTGCGGGACGCAGTACGCACCTTGATGGCACGTCGATGGAGCCCCGAGCGCGGTGTGGCCCGCTACGACGGCGACACCACCGACGAGGGCCTGTGGCCGGCCCTGTCCGGTGAACTCGGCCTGGCGGGGCTGCTGGTGCCGGAGGGGTTCGGCGGCGCCGGTGGCACCGCCCGCGAAGCGGCCGTCGTACTGGAGGAGTTGGGGCGCGCGGTCGCACCCGTGCCCTATCTGACCTGCGCGGTGGTGGCCGCGAGCGTGCTCGTGTCGGTGGGCGACAAGGAACTGGCCGGTGCGATTGCCGACGGCCGGGTGGCCGCTCTGACAGTTCCCCTCAGCGCCAAGCCCGGTGGTCCGCCTTCGCCGGTCACGGTGGCCGGGGACGGCCGTTTGAACGGCGAGGTCCGCGGAGTCGCCGGGGCGCTGGACGCGGAGGTGCTGATCGTCCCCGTTACCGGCGCGGCAGGGACGCAGCTGTGGGCGGTGGAGCGGAACGCCGTACGGGTCACCCCCGTGACGTCGCTGGACATGACCCGGCAGGTCGCGGACGTCGACCTCACCGGTGCGGGCGGCCGCCTGCTCGCCGAGGGCGACACAGCCGTACACGCGGTGGACGACGCCCTCGAACTCGGCGCTGCCCTCCTGGCCTCCGAGCAGGTGGGGCTGGCCCAATGGTGCCTGGACATCACCCTCGACTATGTGAAGACACGTCGTCAGTTCGGCCGGGTGGTCGGCGGGTTCCAGGCGCTCAAGCACCGGCTCGCCGATCTCTACACACAGGTCGAGACGGCCCGAGCGGTGGCCCGGTACGCGGCCGCGACCGCGGCCGTCGGTGATCCGGACCGTGCCGTCGCCGCGTCGGTCGCCCAGGTGTACTGCGCGGACATCGCGGTGCTGGCGGCCGAGGAGTGCGTCCAGTTGCATGGCGGCATCGCCATGACCTGGGAGCACCCCGCGCACCTCTACCTCAAGCGGGCCAAGGCGAACCAGCTGGCCTTCGGCACACCCGGGGACCATCTCATCAGGCTCGCCCCGCTCATCGACCTGCCGGCTTGAGACCCGGTCCGCCGACCGGGGCCATTCCGCCGTGACCGTCTGGCATTGCGCCTACCACAGGCCGCTTTTCCCGTTGGCGCGCAGCACCTGGCCGTTCATGAAAGCCGATGCCTCGGAAGCGAGGAACAGCACGGTTCCCGCGACGTCGTAGGGGAGGGAGTTCTCTCCTCGCGGAGGAGCTCCCTCGGTGTCGCTTCGTCGGCTGGGGACGACGGCGTTGGCACGGATGCCGTGCGGGCCGAGTTCGGCGGCCAGGGCTCGGACGAGGGGTGCCACGGCCGCCTTGGAGGCGCCGTAGTACGTCAGGTCCTCCGTGTCCGCGTCGGTGGTGTCCGAGGCCGTGGTCACTATGCAGCCCGATTTCTGTTCGACCATGGGACGGGCGGCTTCCCGGGCACAGTGCAGGACACCTTTGAAGTTGACGTCCAGCAACCTCTCCACGTCGGCGTCGCAGGTTTCCAGGATGGGGGCCGCGTGGTCGACCTCGTCCAGCGCGGCCAGCACGTCGAGGCGACCGTAGGCGCTCACCGTTCCGTCGACCGCGGCGGCTACCGCTGCGCGGTCGGTCACATCGAGAGCGAGGGACCGTGCGGTGCCGCCCAGCGCGGCTATGAGGGAAGCGGTCCGGCGTGCGGAGGGTTCGTCCTTGTCCGCACAGGCCACCGAAGCTCCGGCAGCGGCGAAGGCGAGCGCGGTGGCGCGGCCGATACTGCTTCCGGCACCAGTGACGAGGACGACACGGCCGGAGAGGTCGTAGAGGTGGGGGGATGTACTCATGTATGGCTCTCTAATTGTTCGTCTTCACCCTTCAAGGCAAGGCGGGGTGTTTGCCGAGAAGGGGCTCTGTGCGTAGGGGGGGGCGGGCAGCCGCAATCGACGGACAGCTGCGTCACGCAGTCACCGGATGCCCGAGAGATGATCTCTCTTTGGGGAAATATGATCACAGGTACGGCATATGGCGAGATGGTCTCCGCGTGAAGTTCTTGTAGGGGATATGTTGATATGTCAACTCGGTCAGGTCACCCGAAGGGGCACCGAATTCCTTGGTCGAGGTGATCGATGGTTTGCTCGTCGGCGGAGCCACCTTGGCTGTTCTCTCCAGAGTCGTGGTCGGGGAGGAACAGAGCCCGACGCGGGTCGCTTCGCGCATCGGGTCCGGCATCGGATTTCTCGGCGGCTCTCGGTCTGTCTGCGTCCCCGGAAGGAGTCGCGGCCGTGGCGACTCCACGCGGCCCCTTCGGGGAAGTGGCGGGCGACGGTTCGGCTCGCACGAGGAGGACTCCAGGAACCGAATGCCCTGGGCAGGGCGCTGTTGCGGGGAGGGCGTGGAGATCACCCGGAAGTCGCGGTGGTCCGAGGAGCCCAGTCACTTGAGGCCGGACGTCGCGCCGCTCGTGACGAATCCGCGTTGCAGGATCAGGAAGAGCACCAGCACGGGCACGATGTACATCACGGAGCCCGCCGCGACCAGGTGGTAGAGGCCGGTGCCGTGTTCGTTGACATAGCCCGTGGCGATCTTGACGGCGAGCGTGGTGCGGTCGTCGTCGAGGAGCAGCGCGGGCGCGATGTAGTCGCCCCAGCTCCAACTGAAGGACAGGATCAGGCTGGTGGCGATGACCGGCCAGGACTGCGGCAGGAAGATTCGCCAGAAGATGCGGATCTGCCCGCAGCCGTCGATGATCGCGGCCTCCTCCAGTTCCTTGGGCATGTTCGTGAAGAACTGCCGGAAGAGGAAGATCAGGTAGGGCGCCCCGCAGAGGCCCCACAACACCCACGGGATGTAGGTGTTGACCAGGTCCGCCTTCGCGAACAGCAGATAGGTCGGGATCAGGGTGATGATCTGCGGGGTCATCATCGTCGACAGCACCAGGCCGAACACGATCCGCTTGCCGGGCGCCTGGAGGCGTGCGAAGCCGTAGCCGGCCCAGGCCGAGGCCAGGGTGATCAGGCTGGAGTAGATGCCCGCGATCACCAGGGAGTTGCGTGCGTAACCGAGGTAGTCGAAGAGGGTCAGGGCCTGGCGGAAGTTGTCGGCGGACGGGTGGTGCGGCCACCAGTGGATCGGTACCGCGCGCAGTTCGGACTGCGCCTTGAATGCGGTGATCAGCAGCCAGCCGAAGGGGCTCAGGAAGAGCATCAGGGCCGCGATCAGCAGCATGTAGACGACCTTGCGTCGGGCCAGCACCATCACTTGCCCCCGATCGTGCGGGACTTGGGCTGCGCCTGCTCCGGTTCCACCGAGTAGAAGACCATGCCCTTGCTCAGCCGGAAGACGAGGAAGGTGACGGCCATGATGAACGCGAACAGCACCCACAGCAGGGCGGAGGCGTAGCCGTAGCGGCCGTTGGCGAAGTACTGCGAGAAGACGTCGATCATGATCAGGTAGTTGCTCTCGGGTACGGCCCCGACGCCCTTGGGGGTGGGGTCGAGCGAGATGAGGAGCGGGACGAAGGTCTGGAGCGTGGCGATGAGCTGGGTGACGACCTGGAAGAACAGCACGGGGGAGAGGAGCGGCAGGATGACCCGGGAGAAGGACTGCCACTGACTCGCCCCGTCCACCCGTGCCGCGTCGAGCAGTTCGCGGGGGATGTCCTGGAGCCCCGCCAACGAGATGATCATGACGTTTCCGCAGCCCCAGACTGTCAGCATGATCAGTACGTAGCGTGCGTAAGGATCCGCCAGCCAGGCGACGCCGTTGATGCCGAGCAGGTCCAGCACGCCGTTGGCCGAGCCGGAGTCCCGGTCGAAGATCAGCTTGAAGGTGAGGGCGGCGCCGACCGGCGGGACCACCGCGGGCAGATAGAGCAGGGTGCGGAACACCCCGCGGCCGCGGATCGGCTGGTTGAGCAGCACCGCGAGGATCAGCCCCGCGATGATCGTGAGCGGTACGGTGATCACGGCGAACAGGCCTGTGCGGGCCAGGGAGTCGAGGGTGTCCGGATCGCTGAAGACCTCCCGGTAGTTGGCGAGGCCCACGAAGCGGGCGTTCGGCGACAGCCCGTCGGAATTGGTGAAGCTCAGCCACAGCGCGTAGCCCAGCGGGAAGACCGTCAGGGCCAGGAAGCCCAGCAGCCAAGGACCGGCGAAGAGATAGAAGGTCCCGGCCCGGCGAGTGCGCGACCGGCGGCCGCCGGGGCGGACGGCCCCTGCCCGCAGCGGGGCATGCGCTTGCGCATCAGGTTCAGTGAGCTGGTCGGTACTCACCCCACCAACTCCTTGCCCCGCGCCAGCTGTTCGTTCATCCGCGAGTTCAGCGTGTCGGCGATCCTGCCCGCCTTGGCACCGGACTTGACCGCGTCGGGCACCACCTTGCTCAGTACGGCGTTCAGGGCGTCCGTCTGCGCGTACGGACTGACCGGCAGCACCGAGAAGTACGGCAGCTCCTTCTCCTGGACCGCGTAGGCCTGCTTCTGGAGTGCGGTCTTCACCGGCAGCTTCGCGCGCAGCGAGTTGAGGGACGGCATGCCCCAGCCATAGTCCGCGCGGTCCTTGGCCGGCTGCCCGGCGAAGTACCACTCGAAGAGCTTCCAGGCGGCCTCCTTGTTCTTGGCGTCCTTGGGCATCCAGAACCCGGTGCCGCCGAAACAGGGGCTGACCCGATGACTGCCCAGCTGCGGGGCGGGCGCGAACCGGGAGACCGCGGACAGCTTCGCGTCGCCCGCGATGATGCCGCCGAACCAGTGGCCGTTGCAGCTCATCGCCATCCGGCCGGCCTGGTAGGTCGGACCGTCCCAGCCGTCCGGGTTGGGGTTGACCAGGTTGGGGCCGATGTCGGCCTTCGTGTAGTCGAGGTACCACTGAAGAGCCCTGAGCGCCTCGGGCGAGGAGAAGTCCACGGTGGCCATGCCGTCGCCGAACAGGCTTCCGCCGGCCGACGCGGTCATCCACATCAGCTGGGAGAGGGCCCCCATACCGGTGGCGTTGAGGCCGTACACCTTCACCTTGCCGAGCCGGCGCTTCGTCAGCCGCTCACCGAGGTCCAGCCACTCGTCGCAGGACAACGGCTCGGTCTCGCTGGGGAGTTCGAGGCCGGCCTCATCGAACAGGTCGGCGCGGTACCAGAACATGGAGTCCTGGGAGTAGTCCCGGGCGAGGCCGTACCGGGGGCCCGAGCCCTGCTTCTCGCCGTCGTAGCGCCACACGTCGTCGGCCGCGGCGAGGTCGGACGCCTTGAGCACCGTGCTCTTGGCGAGGTACGGATCCAGGTCGGTCATCAGACCGCGTGCGGCGAAGTAGGGGGCGTCGGTCGCGCCGATGCCACGGACGACGTCGGGCGGGTTCTTGCTCGCCAGCATCGCGTTGAGCTTGGTGACGTCGTACGTCATGACCCGCAGGGTCACGTCCAGCGTCTTCTCGATGCTCTTCTTGGTCTTCGCGTCCCACTCGTCCGCCTGTGTCATGACGGTGAGCGTCCTGCCGCTCGTGCCTCCGCTCCCGGAGTCGACGGAGGCGGCACAGCCGGACAGGGCGGTGGTGCTGAGGGCGGCGCCCGCGGAGGCGGTGAGGAATCCGCGCCGGTCGAGTGAGCCTCTGGCTGAATCGGGCATGGCGATGAAGCCTTTCAGGAGAACAGGCGAGGGGAGCGGCAGAGGAGAGGGGATGAAGCGCTGGTGCGCACTCGGCTGCCAGGGTTCTCCCGCAGCGCTTCACCGCACGCCTCGCCCACCGCAGGGTGCCGTCGGCACACAGGGGTGGATGTCGAGGGATGAGGGACCGGTCGTACGGCTGTGGCGTCGCGCCCCGCGAACGCCTGCAGCAGAACCGGTTGGAGAAAACTTCGGCGAACGCTAAGGCGGACCCGAGCGCGGTGTCAAGAGGTCGGAACATCCCCGTAACGACCGGGTCGTACCGCCTGCCGAGCCCGCCGGGAACAAGCTTGCCGCAACACTCTTGACGCATCCGGTGTCGCGGTGGCACCGTTTTTGTACCGCTACAAGAAACCGGTTGTTAAACCTGGGTGACGCCTCGAACCAGACGCGCCGATCAGAGACCGGCCAGGGGAGTGCCCTACCTCCCCACGCAGGAACGCGCCGCATCCCCACGCGCACCCCGCATCACCCCAGCGCCCCATCGCGTCACCCCCGACCATTCCACCTGCGCAGGAGTACGTCCGTGCCCAACGCCACCGCGGTCATCAACCTCGACATCGAGGGCCCGACGATCAGCCGGCATCTCTACGGCCACTTCGCCGAGCATCTCGGCCGCTGTATCTACGGCGGGTTCTGGGTCGGCGAGGACTCGCCGGTCCCCAACGAGGGAGGCATCCGCCTCGACGTCGTCGAAGCCCTGCGTGCCCTGGACATCCCCAACCTGCGCTGGCCCGGCGGCTGTTTCGCCGACGAGTACCACTGGAAGGACGGCATCGGCCCGCGCGAGCAGCGGCCCCGCATGGTCAACACCCACTGGGGAGACGTCGAGGAGAACAACCACTTCGGCACCCACGAGTTCATGGCCCTGTGCGAACTCCTCGGCACCGAGCCCTACATCAGCGGCAACGTCGGCTCCGGCACCGTCCAGGAGATGAGCGAGTGGGTCGAGTACCTCACCCGCGACGGCGACAGCCCGATGGTGCGGCTGCGCAAGGCCAACGGGCGCGAGGCACCCTGGCGCGTGAAGTACTGGGGCATCGGCAACGAGACCTGGGGCTGCGGCGGCAACATGCGCGCCGAGTACTCCGCGGACCTTGCCCGCCAGTACGCCACGTACTGCCGTGACCACGGCGACAACAAGCTCTACCGCATCGCCTCCGGTGCCTCGGACGCCGATTACAAGTGGACCGAGACGCTGATGCAACAGATCAGCTGCTTCGGCTGCGAGGCCACCCCGAAGAACTTCTTCCAGGGCCTGTCCGTGCACTACTACACGATCGCAGGACCCTGGGAGGCGAAGGGCAGCGCCACCGTCTTCGGCACCGACGACTACTACCGGACGATGGTCCAGGCCCGAAGGATCGACCGCATCCTCGCCGGACACTCCACGGTCATGGACCTCTACGACCCCGCTCGCACGGTCGGTCTGGTGCTGGACGAGTGGGGCACCTGGTGGGACGTCGAGCCGGGGACCAACCCCGGGTTCCTGTTCCAGCAGAACACCCTGCGGGACGCCCTCGTCGCCTCCACCCACTTCGACATCTTCCACAAGCACGCGGCGCGGCTGCACATGGCCAACATCGCCCAGACCGTCAACGTTCTCCAGGCGATGGTCCTGACGGACGGGGACGCGCTGGTCCTGACCCCGACCTACCACGTGTTCGAGATGAACAAGGGCCACCAGGACGCCACTTCACTCACCGTCCACCTGAACACCGACGACGCCCGACGCACGGTCGGAGACACCGAGCTGGAAACACTGTCCGTCTCCGCCAGTGTCAAGGACGGACAGGTCCTCGTCTCGCTGTCCAACCTGGACGCCGAGGAACCGGCCGAGGTGACGCTCGACCTGCGCGGTCGCGGTATCGGCACCGCCGGCGCCCGCATCCTGACGGCGGACCGGCTCCAGGACCACAACACCCCGGAAGCTCCCGCGGCGGTCGCCCCGCGCCCCTTCGACGACATCAAGGTCACCGAACGCGGTCTGAGCCTGACGCTGCCGCCGCACTCCTTCCTCACGCTTCGGGCCCCGCTGGACTGACCGGGCCGACACGGCCCCCTGCCATGAGTCCGCGCCGTGCCGGTGTCTCTCAGCGGAGCGGATCGCCGTCACTGCGGCTGCGCCCCCAGCCCAGGCGCGGGCGACCCTGTCGGCTCGCCGACTTCGCGGACATCACACCTCACCTCCCTTCGTCGCACCCGCAAGGAGTCACCCATGTCCTCGCCCCTGTCTCGCCGCACCGCGCTCCAGGCCGCCGGTGCCACGGCTCTCGCCGCCGGACTCACCAACCTGACGGCCACGTCGGCGTGGGCCGACGAGGCGGCCGCGACCCCCGCCCCCCAGCTCGTCACCTACCCGGTGCCGACCGGCGTGGGGACCAACACGACCAGCTTCAAGGTGCGGGTGCGCACCGCGCCCGACGGCGAGTGGCAGACCCTCGACGTCTACGCGATGGGCGCCAAGGAGATCAACCCCACCACCGGCTCCGGCAAGGTCTGGGGCTCGTCGATGGCCTACTTCGACTTCCGGGGCACCGTCGAGATCGAGGTGACCTACGTCAAGGGCGGCACCACCAAGGCCCGGGTGCGTCCGGACTCGTACGGCATCACGCCCGAACTCCTCGGCGACACCCTGCGGTTCACGCTCGACCGGCCGAAGGACGTCGTCGTCCAGATCAACGACGAGATCTTCGACTGCCTGCACCTCCTCACCAACCGCGTCGAACACCACGCGCCGGCCGCGGACGACCCGGACGTCATCTACTTCGGCCCCGGCCTGCACTCGATCCCCGGCGACATCCTCTACGTCCCCAGCGGCAAGACCGTCTACCTGGCGGGCGGCGCCGTCGTCATCGGACAGATCAACTTCAACCAGGCTGAGAAGTCCTGTCTCCGGGGCCGCGGCGTGCTGGTGCCGAGACGCACCGTCGGTGGCGTCCAGCTCCAGCAGAGCAAGAAGATCCGGGTTGAGGACGTCATCCTGCTCGGCAACGGCCTCGGCTGCTGGGAGGCCGACGGCGGCCTGGTGAAGAAGGTCCGCGTCTTCACCTGGGGACAGTGGGGCGACGGCCTCCCCCTCTACAGCTCCAAGAACATCACCTACGACGGCTGCTTCGTCCGCAGCTCCGACGACAGCCACTCCATCTACGCCCACCGCGGCGAGTGGTACGGCGACACCCGCAACATCACCATCAAGAACGCCACCCTGTGGGCGGACGTCGCGCACCCGATCAACGTCGGCACGCACGGGAACAGTGACGACCCGGAGGTGATCGAGAACCTGGTCATCAAGAACGTCGACATCCTCGACCACCGCGAGCCCCAGATGAACTATCAGGGCTGCATCGCCCTCAAAGCCGGCGACTCCAACCTGATCAAGAACGTCCGCATCGAGGACGTCCGGGTGGAGGACTTCCGCTGGGGCCAGCTCCTGTGTTTCCGGGTCATGTACAACACGAAGTACAACACCTCGGTCGGCCGCGGCGTCGAGGACGTCTACATCAAGAACCTCAGCTACACGGGCACCCACGCCGAGCCCTCGCTCTTCCTCGGCTACGACGCCGAGCACGCCATCAAGAACGTCACCTTCGAGAACCTCGTGGTCAACGGCGTGGTCATCGCCGACACCATGCGCAAGCCCACCTGGTACTACACCACCGACACCGTGCAGTGGTACGCCAACGAGCACGTGATCAACATGAAGTTCCTGACCACCGCCGAGGCCGAGGCGGCCGCCACGTCATGACCGCCTCCCCGCCGAGCCGCCGGGGTTTCCTCGGCGGCACGGCGGCCCTGCTCCTGGTGGCGGGTGCGAGCGGTCTGCTCGCGCCCGGCACGGCCCGGGCCGCCGACCGCTACAGCATCAGGGCCTTCACCCACCCGGGCCTCCTGCACACCGCGGACGACCTCGCGCGTATGAAGTCCGCCGTCGTGGCGAAGCAGTCCCCGGTCTACGACGGGTACCTCGCCCTTGCCGCGCACCCCCGCTCGAAGTCGACGTACACGGTCCAGAACCTCGGCCAGATCACCTCCTGGGGCCGCGCCCCCAGCAACTTCATGAACCAGGCCGTCGCTGACTCGTGCGCCGCCTACCAGAACGCCCTGATGTGGGCCGTGACCGGTGAGCGCGCCAACGCCGACAAGGCCCGCGACCTCCTCAACGCCTGGTCCGCCTCCCTGACCGTGATCACGGGTGCCGACGGCCCCCTCGGCGCGGGCTTGCAGGCCTTCAAGTTCGTCAACGCGGCCGAACTGCTCCGCCACACCGGCTACGACGGCTGGACGGCCGCCGACATCGCCCGCTGCGAGCGGTCCTTCCTGGACGTCTGGTATCCCGCGGTCTCCGGCTACATGCTCTACGCCAACGGCAACTGGGATCTGACGGCCCTTCAGACCATCCTGGCCATAGGGGTGTTCTGCGAGGAGCCCACGCTCTTCGAGGACGCCCTGCGCTATGCGGCGGCCGGCGCGGGCAACGGCTCGATCGCCCACCGGATCGTCACCGGCGCCGGCCAGGGTCAGGAGGCCGGCCGCGACCAGGGCCACGAGCAGTTGGCGGTCGGGCTGACCGGGGACATCGCGCAGGTCGCCTGGAACCAGGGCGTCGACCTGTGGGGCTACGACAGCAACCGCGTCCTGGCCAACTTCGAGTACGCGGCCCGCTACAACCTCGGGGGCGACGTCCCCTTCACGCCCGACCTCGACCGCACCGGCAAGTACATCAAGACGACCGTCTCCGCGGTCAGCCGCGGCAACCTCCCACCGGTCCACGAGATGGCCTACGCCCACTACGCCGGAGTGCGCGGCCTCGACACCCCGTACACCAAGGCGGCCGTCTTCCGGGGCTCGGGCGGCGCTCGCACAGTGGAGGGCGCCAACGACGACCTGCCCGGCTGGGGCACCCTCGCCTACGCGGGCGCCACAGCATCGGCGCCCAGCGTGCCGACGGCTCCGGCGGGCGTCACGGCGACCGGTGACCGGACGGCCATCACGGTGAGCTGGCTGCCGTCCACCTGGGCCACCGGCTACATCGTCCACCGCGCGGAGAGACCCGGCGGCCCGTACGAGGAGATCGCGACCCGGGTCCAGGGACCGACGTACACCGACACCGACGTACGCCCCGGCCGGATCTACCACTACACCATCACTTCCACCAACTCCCTCGGAAGCAGCGGTCGTTCAGCGGTCCTCTCGGTGGCCGCCGGTCTCCCGGAACCCTGGTCGACCCAGGACATCGGGGATGTGAAGAGCCCCGGATCGGCAGGCTTCGACGGCGAGCGGTTCGTGCTGGAGGCATCGGGAACCGCCGACACGTACCGCCATGCGCACCTGCCGTTGCGCGGCGACGGCAGCGTCACCGCTCGGATCGTGTGGCCGCTGAGCTCCCAGTACTCCAAGATCGGCGTCGGTCTTCGGGCCTCCCTCGACGAGGACGCCGCCCATGCCTCGATGCTGATCCAGGGCCTGCCGCTGCACACCTGGAGCGGTGTGTGGACCGTACGGCCGTCGGCAGGCGCCTCCGTGTCCGCGACCGGCAGCACTCCCGTCCCGTCCTCGCAGCAGACGGCGATCACCACGGGCGCGGGCTTCCCGATCTCGAACCTCGGAGCCCTCCCGGAGTCGGCGACGCCGCTCCGGGCCCCGTACGTCGAGGGCGCGGGCGACGGTTACCGACTGCGGAAGCCGTACTGGGTACGGGTGACCCGCAAGGGCCGCCGGTGCACCGGGGCCATCTCACCGGACGGCATCCGCTGGACCGAAGTCGGCTCCACCGAGGTCGAGTTGGGGCACACGGCCTACGCGGGCCTGCTCCTCACCTCCTGCCTCGGCGTGGACGAGGGGTACGCCGAGACGGGCACGGGTGCGTTCGACAACGTCCGCGTGACGTCGGCGTACGGCCCGGCCTGGTCGGAGCAGAAGCCGACCCGCGTCGTCGGCGACCTGACAGCGGTCTCGGGCGCCGACGCCATCGAGCTGGCCTGGACCGACCCCGACCTCTCCGCCCGCTACAAGGTCCTGCGCGCCACCGACGCGGACGGCCCCTACGCCACCGTCGCGACCGGTGTCGGCCCGGTCGGGTCCGGCACCCGCATCCGGTACGCGGACGCCACCGGCACCCCCGGGACGACGTACCACTACGCCGTCGCGAAGACGAACACCTCCGGACGCGGCCCGCTCTCGGAGTCCGCCGCCGCCACGATGCCAACCCCGGCGGCACCCCAACTCGCCTCCGCCACCGCGGCGTTCACGAACCAGGGCGTCCCGTTCAAGCACCTCCTCCGGGCCTCGCACGAGCCGACCCGCTTCACCGCCGAGGGTCTGGCGGACGGCCTCCGCCTCGACAGCCGCACCGGCCTGGTCCACGGAACCGCCGACGAGACCGGAGAGTTCACCGTGACCACCACCGCGGGCAACGCGACGGGCACAGGCAGCGGAACCCTCACCCTCACCGTGGGCACGCCGCCACCCGCCCCCTGGGCGTACGGCGACCTCGGTGACGCGGTCCTCGACGATCGGTCCTTCGGGACCCTGGGCGTGGTCGCGATCCGCACCCCCGGCAGCACGTCGTACGAGGACGGGACGTTCACCGCGCGCGGCGCGGGTGTCGATCTGTCCGTCAACAACCAGGCCATGACAGGGCAGTTCGTACGGCAGCCCGTCACCGGGGACTGCGAGCTCACCGCCCGGCTGGTCTCCCGTACCGGCGCCGGTGCCGATCAGGTCGGCCTGCTCATGGCCAAGTCCCTGTCGCCCTTCGACCAGGCCGTCGGGGTAATCGTCACCGGCGGGACGACCGCGCAGCTCATGCTGCGCAGGACCGTCGCCGGAAGGTCCCTCTTCACGGGCAGCGCCACGGTCACCACCCCCACCATGCTGCGGCTGAAGCGTACGGGGACCGCCTTCGCCGCCTACGTCTCCACCGATGACGGCGTCACCTGGACCGACCTCGCCTCGGGCGAGCTGCCCGGCTTCGGCGACGCCCCCTACTACGTGGGCCTGGTGGTCTGCTCCCGCACCCCCCTGGCCCTCGCCACCACACAGTTCGATCAAGTCAGCGTCATCCCCGATCAGAGCCGTTCGGACCCCACTTGATTGGAGAAGCACCTCCGATGAGCCGCAACGAACTTCCCCCCACCTCTGGCCAGACCCCCTCCCGCCGCGTAGGCCCGAGCCGACGAGGCGTGCTGCGTGCCGCCGGCGGGCTGGCCGTCGTCGGCGCGCTCGGGGCCGTCGGCACCGGGTCGGCCGGTGCCGCGCCGACGGTGTGGAACCACCCCGGTGGGATCCACCACCCGGGCGACATCAACCGCGCCCGGGTCAAGGTGGCCGCGTTCGCCGACCCGTGGTACTCGACCTGGCAGGTGCTGACCGCCAACGCCCACTCCGCGTCCACCTGGACGGCCAACCCGCAGACCACCGCCTACCGGGGCGCCGGGACCAACAACAACTACACCTACCTGTACAACGACATCGCCGCCGCCTACCAGAACACCCTGCGCTGGCTGATCACCGGCGACACCGCCCACGCGGACTGCGCGGCGGCCATCTGCAACGCCTGGTCGAGCACCCTGACCGCGATCGACGGGCCCACGGACGCGTGTCTGCTCGCCGGTCTCCAGGGCTGGCAGTTCGCGAATGTCGGCGAACTCCTGCGCGACTACCCGGCTTTCGACCTCCCGGCGTTCCAGCAGATGATGCTCAACGTCTTCTACCCGTGGAACAACGGGTTCCTCACGTACCACAACAACACCTGCATCACCCACTACTGGGCCAACTGGGACCTGTGCAACCTCGCCTCCCTCATGGCCATCGCCATCCTCTGCGAGGACGCCGACAAGTTCGACGCGGCCGTCACCTACTACCAGAGCGGCGCGGGCAACGGCGCCGTCGGCCACGCCGTCCCGTTCCTCCACACCGACGACGACGGCTACGCGCTGGGCCAGTGGCAGGAGGCCGGCCGCGACCAGTCCCACAGCGTCATGGGGATCGGCCAGATGGGCGCGGTCTGCGAGATGGCCTGGAACCAGGGCGTCGACCTGTACGGCTACGACGACAACCGGTTCTTCAAGGGAGCCCAGTACGTCGCCAAGTACAACGTCGGCCTGGACGTGCCGTTCACCACCTACAGCTGGGGCAGCGGCCACAACTGCGCGTACAACGAGCAGACCGTGATCAACGACTACGGCCGCGGCACGATCCGTCCGATCTGGGCGATGCTCCACTACCACTACAACCGGATCAAGGGCCTGGACGACAAGTACATCGCCGCCATGTGCGATCTCGTCGGCATCGAGGGCGGCGGCGGAGACTACGGCGCCAACTCCGGCGGCTTCGACCAGCTCGGCTTCGGCACCCTCATGTACCCCAAGTAGCCACCCCACCGCGACACAAGGAACGAGAACAACCATGAGCGGAACCCGCCGCCCCGCCGAGACGGTCATCGAAGTGGACACCAGCGCCCCCGGCACCCCCATATCGCCCGACCTGTTCGGCGTGTTCTTCGAGGACCTCAACTACGCGGCGGACGGCGGGCTCTACGCCGAACTCGTGCAGAACAGGTCCTTCGAGTACAGCTCCGCCGATCATGCCGACTGGCACTCCCTCACCGCGTGGGAGCGGCAGTCAGGATCGCTTGCGGTCTCCACCGACGACCCGCTGCACCCGGCCAACCCGCACTACGCGGTCCTCACCGACGGCACCCTGCGCAACGAGGGCTTCGACGGCATCCCGGTCGCGGCCGGGGCGTCGTACGACCTCGGTCTCCACGCGCGAGGGGAAGGCCGACTGACCGCGCGCATCGAGAGCGCGGACGGACAACGAGTCTACGGAGAAGCGGAATTGGGGCTCCGCACGCCTCGCGCCGACACCTGGACGCAGTACCGGGCCGTCATCACCAGCGGTGCCGAGGACCCCGACGCCCGCCTCGCCCTCACCGCGACCGGCACCGTCCACCTCGACCTGATCTCGCTCTTCCCGCAGCACACCTTCCGGGGCCGACCCGGCGGTCTGCGCGCCGACCTCGCCCAGGCCATCGCCGACCTCAGGCCCAAGTTCGTCCGCTTTCCCGGTGGTTGTCTCGCTCACGGGCAGGGGCTCGGCAACATGTACCGCTGGTCCGAGACGATCGGGCCGCTGCACGAGCGCCGGCAGCAGTTCAACATCTGGCATTACCACCAGTCGATGGGGCTCGGCTACTTCGAGTACTTCCAGTTCTGCGAGGACATCGGCGCCAAGCCGCTGCCCGTCGTCCCGGCCGCCGTCTGCTGCCAGAACAGCGCGGGAACGGGCCAAGTGGGCCTCCCCGAGGAGGAGATGGACGCGTACATCGCCGAGGTGCTGGCCCTGGTCGAGTGGGCGAACGGCCCCGCCGACTCCCGGTGGGGCGCCCTGCGTGTCGCCGCCGGTCACCCCGAGCCCTTCGGCCTTGAATACCTGGGTGTCGGCAACGAGGACACCATCACCGACACCTTCCGCGACCGCTTCTCCCGTATCCACGACGCCCTGCGCGAGCACCACCCCGAGATCACCGTCGTCGGCACCCTCGGCCCGGCCACCTTCGGCGAGGACTGGGAGAAGGGCTGGGCGTTCGCCCGCGAGCGCGGCGTCCCGGTAGTCGACGAGCACGCCTACAAGTCGCCCGCCTGGATGCTGGAGAACACCCGCCGCTTCGACACGATGGACCGCGGGGGCCCGCACCTGTACATCGGCGAGTACGGCAGCTGGCGCAACGACGGGCGCAGCGCGATCGCGGAGGCGGCCTACATGATCGCCATGGAGCGCAACGGCGATGTCGTCCGGCTCGCCTCCTACGCCCCGCTGCTCGCCAAGCAGGGCCACACCCAATGGCTGCCCGACCTGATCTACTTCGACAACACCCACGTCTGGCCCACCCTCAACTACCACGTCCAGCAGATGCATTCGCTGAACTCGGGCGACACCGCCCTGCCCGTCACCGTCACCGACGCGCCCGAGGCTCCGCCGACGACCCCGGACAACCGCCGGTTCACCGTCCACCTCGGCACCGGCGCCGACACCCGCGCCGAGTTCGCCGACGTGGCCCTCGGCCCGCTGGGCGCCGAGCCCGAACCGGCCCCGGACTTCGGTGCCTGGCATGCCGGGTCCGGCAGTTGGGAGTCCGCGGGAGAGGGCCGTATCCGCCAGACCGAGGTGGGCGGCACCTGCGCCGGGCTGCTGCTCGCGGACGCGGCGCCGG
Source organism: Streptomyces sp. SID13726 (assembly GCF_010548375.1). Lineage (GTDB taxonomy): Bacteria > Actinomycetota > Actinomycetes > Streptomycetales > Streptomycetaceae > Streptomyces. The sequence goes on along the minus strand of NZ_JAAGLY010000002.1, from coordinate 833,221 downwards.
GACCGTCGTACACCTTCTCCGTGCGGGCCAGGAAGACGGACGGTGCCGAGGGGTTTGTGCTGGGCTTCGCCGGGACCTCGCCCGGGAACCGGTGCCAGTGGACGCTCGGCGGCTGGGAGAACCAGTCGACCTGGTTGCAGCGTGTGGACGACGACGTACCGGACGACCTCAGCGAGCGTCTGCCCGAGGGGGTCGAGACCGGGCGTTGGTACGACCTGCGGATCGACGTGGATGGCCGGCGCATCCGGTGTTATCGCGACGGTGAGCTGGTCCACGACGTCGAGGACATCCGGCCGCGGCCCGAGCTCCTCGCCGTGTCGGCCGTCCGGGACAGCGCCTCCGGAGACACGATCGTCAAGATCGCGAACGCCACGGCCGATCCCGTCCCGGTGCGGGTCCTGCTCGCCGGTTCGGAGGGTGCCGACTGGTGCGAGCGCACCACTCTCGCCGTGCCGCCGGACGCGGACAGCGGATTCGGACCCGCTCCCGCCGTTCCCGCCGACGACCGGCCGACCGGACCGGTCCATGAGGTGCCGGCCCACTCCTTCACCGTCCTGCGGACCCGCCGGTGAGGCGGGACATAGCATCGGGTGATTCCGAGAGTGCGGACCAGGGGCGAGTGTGACGACGATCCAGGACGTGGCGAAGGCGGCCGGTGTCTCACCGATGACGGTGTCCAACGTCATCAACAACCACCCGAACGTGCGCCCGTCCACACGGGAGCGGGTCCTGGAGGCGATGACCCGGCTGGACTACCGGATCAACGTCGCGGCCCGCAACCTGGCCAAAGGCCGCACCGGAACCATCGGTCTCGCCGTGCCGGAGGTGAACAGCCCGTACTACGGGCGGCTGGCGGCCGGCATCATCGCCGCTGCCGAGCGCCGCAAGCTCCGGGTGAGCATCGAGCAGACCGCCTCCCGGGAGAACGAACTGGACGCGCTGTCCTTGTCCCGTAACCGGCTGTACGACGGGCTCATCCTCAGCGCCGCGGGCATGGGTCAGGCCGACGCCGAGCGACTGAGGGTGGACCACCCGCTGGTCGTCCTCGGCGACCGGATCTTCGGCGGCCCTGTGGACCATGTCGCCATGCCCAACCTGGAAGCATCCCGGGCAGCCGTGGGACACCTGATCGAACGGGGCTGTCGGCGCATCGCCATGCTGTGCGGGGCGGTGGACGAGGTCGACACCTCCAGCCTCCGCCTCACGGGTTACCAGCAGGCGCTGCGGGAGGCGGACCTGGCCCCGGACCCGGCACTGATCCAGCGGGTGGACCGGTTCGGCATGCGTGAAGGTGCCCGGAGCGCCCGGGAGATGGCGGCGAGCGGCCTCGACTTCGACGGAGTGTTCTGCGTGACCGACTCCCTGGCCATGGGCGTACTCAGGGGACTGGCGGACGTCGGCGTCCGGGTGCCCGAGCAGGTGAAGGTGATCGGCTTTGACAACGTCACGGAGAGCGAGTTCTTCATCCCCTCCCTTTCCACCGTCGATCCGGACCACGACGGCATGGCCGAGCGGGCCGTCGACCTGCTGATCAGGCTTATCGAGCGGACCGGGCCCCCGGCGGTGCACGAGGAGCTGGTCGGCGGATTCTCGGTGGTGGTCCGGGAGTCGACCGGCGGCTGACCTGGCTGCCGATACGTCCTCTTCAAGAGCATCACAAGCAAGGGAGATCGCCGTGACTCGTGTGGCCCCGGCCCCGCTCTTCCGTGATCCGGTGTACGACGGTGCCGCCGACCCTGTGGCCGTCTGGAATCGTCAGCGCGCCGAATGGTGGCTGATCTACACCAACCGCCGCACCAGCGTGTCCGGCCCCGGTGTCGCCTGGGTGCATGGCACCGAACTGGGCGTGGCCGCCTCGCGTGACGGCGGCCGCACGTGGACCTATCGCGGCACTCTCACCGGCCTGGAATTCGAAGGGGGACGCAACACCTTCTGGGCGCCGGAGATCGTCTGGCACGAGGGGCTCTATCACCTGTACGCCAGCTACCTTCCCGGCGTACCGGACTCCTGGAGCGGACCCGCCCGTATCCACCACTACACCAGCTCCGACCTGCTGGACTGGACCCACTACGGCGCCCTGGACCTCGACTCCGAGCGTGTCATCGACGCGTGTGTGTTCCCGCTGCCGGACGGCGGCTGGCGGATGTGGTTCAAGGACGAGATGCGGGGTTCCCACACCCATGCCGCCGACAGCCCCGACCTGTACCACTGGGAACCCACCGGACTGGTCGTGGGCCATCGTCCGCACGAAGGTCCCAATGTCTTCGAACTCGGTGGCCACTACTGGATGTTGATCGACGAATGGCGCGGCCAGGGCGTACTGCGCTCGGACGACCTGACCACCTGGGAACACCAAGGGCTGATCCTGGACACGCCTGGCATCCGCCCGGACGACGGCACCATCGGTCTGCACGCCGACGTGGTCGTCCAGGACGGGACGGCGTACGTCTTCTACTTCACCCACCCCGGCACGACCACCCCCTCCGCCGGGGACCGCAGCACTCTCGCCAGCCGCCGATCCTCCCTCCAGGTCGCCGTCGCACGGGTCATCGACGGACGACTGCACTGTGACCGCGACGAGCCCGTACGACTCGACTTGGCTCCCGCGTCCGAGTGACACAACCGCCCGCCGGCAGTTCAACGCGAGAGTCAACGCCGAGGAGTTCCGCCGCTGTGTCTTGTGGCGCCTGCGTGACGAGGGGTGGCTCCGCCCTCATCCACAGGTTTTGACGCAGACCTCGGCGGAACGGCCCGAGTCGCCGTCAGGCCCCGGCTGTTCGGCCGCCGGGGGCGGCTGCCCGGCCGGGTCCTGAGCGACGTCCTTCGGCCCAGCGACCTGGCCGCTACGGAAGATCGGCCATCGGGCTCTCGACCTCACCCGAGGCGACCGCGCCCTCAGAGAGCGGCACGACGATGTCGTCCGCCGCCGAGGCGAGCCCGCGGTGGTTGAGCTGGGCCTGGACGTCCTTGCGGAACCGCACCATGTCGAAGCCCGGGTCGGACTTGCGCTTCGTCCACTCGCTGTGGCCGATCACGCTCTTGGCGGTCCACCGGTAGTGCCGGCAGATCGCGGCCGCCCACCGCACCGCGGCCTGGTACTGGGCGGGAGGGAACGCCTGCCCGTTGCCCGGGTGGGAGATCTCCAGACCGTAGAAGTGGGTGTTGCCGTCGATGGAGTCCTTCACCGGCCGAGAAGGCCGGTCGCCGTAGTTCTCGCGGACGACCTGACGGTAGACCTCGGCGTCGCCGGCGCCCGCGTGGTTGGCCCGGCCGCAGCTGATCATGGTGGCCACGCCGTTCTTCGCGAGGTAGCAGTGGCAGAGCGGGCCGGGCAGATCCGGACGTCCGTGCCAGACGACGTTGAGGTCGGAGGGCGGGTTGCCGCCCGTGTGGTGGATCAGTACGCCGTTCATCGGCGCCCAGTTGCCGGGACGGTGGTGGCTGCGCCATCCGGCGTGCTCGCTGATCCGGAGACCTTCCGCACGCAGCGCCGACAGCAACTGGGCGGCGGTCATGGGAGTGGTGTTGGACATGGGGTGGCTCTCTTCCTGTGTGGGTGATGTGGCGCAGCGGTCGGTCCGGCGCCCGGTGAGTCCGGGGCGAGTCCGCCGCTCGGTCCGCCTGTCGCCGTCGCGGCGTCGTCGGCGGAACCGGCTCGTGTCCTGATGCTTCGGCCGCCGAGGCCCACCGCGGAACCGGTTGCCCGTTGCCTGATCGGGCTGGCCCGGACAACACCCCGCCGAGCTGCGGAAATCACTCAGTGTTTTTGATCGATCACGTTGAGGTGCGCTACGTTCAGGAGCCGTTCGTCCGGAACGCACAGCCCAGGACTCCGGACCGCCGGGGAGGGTGGTGTCGCAGATGGACGACGAGCACGGCGGCGAATCGGCCGGTACGGGCGCGGCCGGCGCGGAGAGCTTCGGTGCCGCACTGCGCCGCCGTCGTGGCCTGGCGGGACTGTCGCTCACCCGGCTGGCGGTACTGATCCACTACAGCCGCAGTCACATCAGCCGGGTCGAGAACGAGGAGAAGCGTCCCAGCGAGAAGTTCGCCCGAGCCTGCGACCAAGTGCTGGACGCCGGGGGTGAGCTGCTGGCCCTCGCGGCGGTACCCGGGCCCACGGAGTGCCCGTACCCGGGGCTGGTGTCCTTTCGTACCGAGGACGCCCGCTGGTTCCACGGTCGGGACCGGCCTCTGGCCGAGTTGCTCGGACTGCTGGGCGACACCGACAGGGCCACCGAGGGTCACCCGGTGATCGTGCTGGGCGCCTCCGGTGTGGGCAAGTCGTCCCTTCTGCAGGCCGGTCTGGTGCCCGCCGTAGTACACGGCGCACTGCCCGCCCGCTCCTGTGGAGCCCCGGCGGTGCTGTACCTCACGCCCACCGCTCACCCGTTGGCCGAGCTGGACCGGCACGCCGCCGTCCGGGCTCTGGACAGCTACGCCCTGGTCGTCGTCGACCAGTTCGAGGAGGTGTTCACCCTGTGTGCCGACACGGAGGAGCGCACCGCGTTCATCGACGAACTGTGCCGTCTGGCCGCGGACGGTCTGCCCGTGGCCGTCGGGATGCGGGCCGACTTCTACGGGCACGCCCTGGCCCACCCCGGCCTCCTCACCGCACTTCGGGTCCGATCCATGCCGCTGGGCCCGATGACGGCCGCCGAACTGCGCACGGCGATCACCGAACCGGCCGCGACGGCCGGGCTGGCCCTGGAACCGGGACTGACCGAGATCCTTCTGCGCGACCTCGGTGCGGGCGGCGACGGCGACCTCGCCTGTGGTGCGGGTGTGCTGCCGCTGCTCTCCCACGCGCTGCGGGCGACCTGGCAGCGGCGAACCGACGGCGTGCTCACCCTGGCCGGCTACGAGCGCACCGGCGGTATCCGGGGCGCCGTCGCCGCCACCGCCGAACGGGCCTACGGTCAGCTCACGGCCGACGAGCGGCTGATCGCCCGGCGAGTGCTGCTGAGCCTGGTGCGCGTGGGGGAGGGCGCGGACGACACCCGGCGCAGGGTCGCCCGCCAGAGCATCGCTCCGGCGGCCGAACCCGCCGCAGTGGCGGTGGTGGAGAGATTCACCTCGGCCCGGCTGCTGACCGCGGACACCGAACACGTCGAGATCAGCCACGAGGCCCTGCTGCGCGCCTGGCCCAGGCTGCGCGGCTGGATCGACGCCGACCGGGTCGTACTCCGCCTTCGCCAACGGCTGGCCGACGACGCCGCGGCCTGGTCAGCGGAGGGCCGCGACGACGGCCTCCTCTACCGGGGCGCCCGCCTCACCGCCGCCGAGGAGTGGGCCACCGGTCACCCCGGCCGGCTGAGCCAGGGCGAGGCCGACTTCCTGCGCACCGCCCGCCGGTACCAGCAACGCGGCGTCCGACGGCTTCGCCGGCTGGTGGGCGCGCTCGCTTTCATCGTCGTGGTCGCGCTCACGGCCACCCTGCTGGCTGTCCTGAAGGGGCGCGAGGCCGCGCAGCAGCGTGACGAAGCCCTGTCCGGTGGACTCGCGGCCCATGCGGACCTGGTTCGGACCACCGACCCGGCCCTCGCCCTGCTCCTGGGGCTGGCGGCCTTCCGCGCGCAGAACACGGAAGCGGCGCGCAGTGCCGTGCTCAGCTCCTCCGCGGTCCCTCACTCGACGCGCTTCCTCGCGGGACAGTGGGCCGCGCGGGCGGCGGCCATGAGCCCCGACGGCACCATCGTCGCCTCAGGCACCCATCAGGGCGCGGTGAACCTCTGGACAACCGCCGCCGATCGGAGCACTGCACCCCCACACCTTCTCCAGGGCACCGGCAGAGCGGTGACCGGGATCGCCCTCGACCGGCGTCACCTCCTCGCGGTCGCGACGGAGCACGGACCGGTCCGGCTGTGGAACGCGCACGACCCCGAACACCCGGTCCCCCTGGGCGTGCTGCCCGACGGGATCACCGACGTCTCGGCCCTCGCGTTCGGCGGCACCGGCCATACTCTGGTCACCGGCGACACCTCGGGTCGGCTCGCGCTGTGGGACCTGACCAGGCCTGGGCACCCGGTTCGGCTCGCGCGGTGGCGGGGTCACAGAGGGCACGCCAGCGCGGTGAACGACCTGGTACTCAGCCAAGACGGCAGGACCCTGGCCACGTCCGGCGGGGACGGAACCACCAAGGTATGGACGATCAGCGGCCGTCGGCCCCCCGTCAACACCGCGACCGTGTCCGACGTGGGCGTCGTCTTCAACCCCGTGACGCTCAGCGCCGACGGACGCACCCTGCTCTACGCCCGGTACGACCTGATGCGCTCCATCCGGGCCGTCGATCTGGACACCGACGGCCGGGCGCTCCGCAGCCGTACCCTCCTCGATCTGCCCAACGCGGTGACCGACCTCGCTCTCAGTCCCGACGGCAGGACCCTCGCCGTCGGCACCCTCGACTCCGAGGCGCGCCTCCTCGACCTCGCCCGAGGAGGGCAAGCCCTGTCTCTGCCCCAGACCGGGCGGGTGGTCGCCGTGGCCTTCGGCCCGGACAACAGATCCCTCGCTGTCGGCACCGCCGACAGCGGCGTCCATCTGTGGACGCGGCTGCCCCGGCTCGCCGGACACCACGGCGCCATCGGCAGGTTTCGGCTCAGCGCCGACCGCAGACTCGGCGCCACCGCCGGCGCGGACCACATCGCCGGCGTCTGGGACCTGTCCCGCCCCGCCGACCCCGTACTGCTCTCCCGAACCCGCTGCCGGGGACGCGCCATCCAGAGTGCGACCTTCAGCCCCGACTCCCGCCTGCTGGCCTTGACCGCCTACGGCCTCGGCAAGGGGAAGAACCCCCAGACCCCCATCTGCCTCTGGGACATCGCCGATCCCCGCGCACCCCGCCTGCGGGGCCAGGTGACGTCCAACGGCCGTAGCAGCGTCAACTGCGCCGCGTTCAGCGAGAACGGCCGCCTCCTGGTCACCGGAGGCAACGGCGGCAACCTCGTCGTCTGGGACATCAGCGACCCCGACGCCCCACGCCAGGTGCAGGATCTCGGCGATGGCCGCTTCGGTGACGTGATGAACCTGCGCTTCCTCCCGCACAGCGACACGCTCGCCGTCGGCACGTACGACGCCGGGGTAGAACTGTGGACGGTCGCCGCGGGTCACCCGGCCCGGCGTATCACGGCATTGCCCGACGCCGTCCAGACCACGAGCCTCGCCGTGAGCGACGACGGCCGGCTGCTCGCCGCCGGAGGCCCCGACCGCCGCACCCGCCTGTGGGACATCGGCGACCCGGAGCACCCCCGCACCCTCGCCTCGCTCAGCGGTCACACCGCCACCCTCGCCGCTGTCGACTTCACCCCGGACAGCCACAGCCTGATCACCTCGACAGGTGCGGCCAGCGACCCCGTACGCCTGTGGTCCCTCACCGCGGATGACCGCCGTCCCCGGCTGACCGCCCGGCTCCACGGCCCCCTGGGCGCCGCCGGTTTCGCCTTCGACGGCACCACCGTCCTCGCCACCACCTCCGGCCGTGTACAGCCCTGGCAGACCGACGTCCCCGCCTTCGCCGACCGGATCTGTCCCCTCGCCGGCGCCCCCATGACCGACCAGGAGGCCTCCCTGTACCCGACCGGGCCACATCGGGCGCCCTGTACGCCTGATGTCAGGAGCCGCTGACCGACCGCGATGAGGTCGTACCAGGTGCGGGTGACGGCTGCGGTCGCTGACATCGGCACCGGACGTTCCTTTCGACGAGTGGCAGGACGCCGCGATCATCGCCCTGCACCGGCCGGGTGGTCCGGTCCCGGGCTAAGGGCAGACGGCACCCACCCCCCACCCTCACCCCCTCCGCCCCGGAAACACCGCCCGAACCTCCCACCCCGCCCCACCCAACGGCCCGGCATCGAGTTCGCCTCCCAACGCCGTGACCCGTTCCTTCAGGCCGACCAGGCCGAAGCCGCCGCCGTGGGCCGCTGCGGGGAGTTGGGTGCCGCCGCGGCCGTCGTCGGCGATGGAGACCTTGAGGCGGCCAGTGTCGTTCTGGAGGCGGACGTCGATGTGGGTGGCGTCGGCCGCGTGGCGGCGGATGTTGGTCAGGGCCTCCTGGACCACCCGGAACGCGGCGGCCTGGATCTCGTGGGGGAGGGCGTCGGAGACGGCCGGGTCGCGGTGCAGGACGGCCTGCTGGCCGGGGAGCGCGAAGCCGTCGATGAGTTCGGTGATGCCCGCGAGGTCTCCGACCGGGCGGTTGTCGGAGGCGTCGGGCCCGGTGTGGCGCAGTACGCCTACCGTGCGGCGCATCGAGGCGAGGGCTTCGGTGGCGGCGCGTTCGATGCCGGCCAGGACGGGGTCGAGTTCGCCCGGCTGGCCGGTGGCCATCATGCGGGCCACCTGGGTCTGCACGAGGATGCCGGTCACGTGGTGGGCGACGAAGTCGTGCAGGTCGGCGGCGATGGCCAGGCGTTCGCTGCGGCGGGTCTCGCTGACGGCGACGGTACGGCGGTAGTCCAGCGAGCGCAGATAGCCCGCGAGTCCGGCGACGAGGCCGATCAGCAGCAGGCCGACCACCTCAAGGCCCAGCACGTCCTCCTCCAGTGAGACGTCGCCGCGCATCGGTGTGAGGAGGAGCGCGACCGCGTCGAGGACCCCGCACACCATGGCCCAGCGCGGCGGACAGTGCCGTACCGCGATGAACAGCAGGCACAGCAGGACGATGACCTCGCCCGGGCCGAGCACGACCGCCCCGTGGATCAGCAGCGAACCGACCGTGATGAGCAGGGAGAGGACCGCGGGGGCGGCCGTGCGCAGCTGCGGTGTGAGCCACTCGGGGCGCCGTCCCACCGGCCACAGCACGGCGGTCTGCCCGACGATCATCAGGGCCAGCGTCGGCCACACCGGGTCCGCCGTCGGCAGCACGCTCGTGCCGTCGGCTCCCGCGTACAGCACGTCGACGACGCCCGCGGCGAGCAGGAGACCGACCCCGAAGCCGCGGGCACAGCCCTGCGCGGTAACAGACCTCATGCGGATCACCGTAGGGCAGAGGCCGTGCGGCGGGATCGGCCGAATGGCCGAGGGGCCAGGGCCGCGCTACGAGCCGTTCGGCCGAGGTGCGCGCCCCCGTGCCCGGGCGAGGGTGGAGCCCGCACCCTCACCACGGACACCAGGAGTACGCGATGCAGCGCAGCAAGTTCCTCGTCGGCGCGGTCGGCGGCGCGACCGCCGTGGTCGCGCTGGGCGGCCTCGGCACCTATCTGCTCGCCGGCACCGAGTCGACCAGCGGCCTGGACAGGTACAGCACCGCCTCGGTCGACGGCCACAAGGCGCTCGCGGCGAACATCGTCGAGGGCCGCACCCAGAGCAGGTACCACCCGCTGCCCTGGGTCGGCGACAAGCTCTCCGCGGTCAGCTGCCCGACCGGTCTCAAGGCCGTGGCCGGAGCCACCCTCACCTGCACCGGCAAGAAGAGCGACGGCGACACCGTCCGCATCCCCGTCCGCGTGACCAAGGCCGACGACAAGAGCGTCACCTGGAAGTTCGAGCGCTGAGAGAGATCATGATGAGCACTGTTCTGGCCGGCCACGGCCTCGTGAAGAAGTACGGCGCCACCACCGCCCTGGCCGGGGTGGACGTCGAGGTCGGCGAGCGCGACTCGCTGGCCATCATGGGCCCCTCCGGCTCGGGCAAGTCCACGCTGCTGCACACCCTCGCCGGGATCGTCCGCCCCGACGGCGGCCAGGTGCTGCTGCGCGGCGAGCGGATCGACAAGCTGGGCGAGAACCGGCTCAGCGCACTGCGCCGCAAGCGGTTCGGGTTCGTCTTCCAGTCGGGCCAGCTGCTGCCTGAGCTGCCGGCCGAGGAGAACGTAGCCCTGCCGCTGATGCTGGAGGGCATGCCCCGCAAGGACGCCGTCGCCCGCGCCCGCCGCTGGTTCGCGCCGCTCGGCCTCGACGGACTGGAGCACCGCCGCCCCGGCCAGCTCTCCGGCGGCCAGGCCCAGCGGGTGGCGATTGCCCGCGCCCTGGCCGTGGAACCGGACGTCGTATTCGCCGACGAACCCACCGGCGCCCTGGACCAGGCCACCAGCACGGAGGTGATCCGGCTCCTGACCTCCGCGACCCGGGACACGGGCGCCTCCCTGGTGATGGTCACCCACGACGCCGACGTCGCCGCCCACTGCGACCGGGTCCTGCACGTCCGTGACGGCCGGATCAGCGGCCACAGCCAGTACACCGTCGCCTGAGCCCGCTGGAGAGGCCGTCATGCGTTCCCCCGTCCTGCCCCTGACCTGGCACCTCGCCAGATCCTCCGGCCGCCGAGGCCTCCAGTCCCAGCTGCTGGCGGCCGGTGCCGCGGCCGTCGGCTCGTTCCTGCTGCTGGTGATGATCGCCGCCGCCCTCGGCTCCGGCACCCGCGCCGACCACACCACCTGGCGCACCCCCGACGCCGTAGCGGCCGACAAGGCGACCGCCGTCCAGACCACGACCACCACGTACGTACGACAGGACCCCGTCACCGTCGTCAACCTGGCCCAGCTCGCCGGCCGCGAGCCCACCCCGGCCCCGCCCGGCCTGAGCGCCTTCCCCGAGCCGGGCGAGGTGTACGTCTCGCCCGCCCTCGCCGAACTGCTGCACAGGTTCCCGGCCGGCCAACTCGCCGACCGCTTCCCGAAGGTGTCGTCCTACGGCACGATCGGCGCCGCAGGTCTCGCCTCCCCCGACGAACTGGTCGCGGTGGTCGGACGGGCGCCCGGCGACGCGGCGGTCTCCAAGAGCGCGGGGGAGCAGAACTACTACGACGAGAGGGTGACGGCACGCGCGACGGTCGCCGGGTTCACCGGGACCAAGGCGAGCGCCTTCACCGCCCTCGACCAGGGAAGCGTCCTGCTCGGCGTGGTGCTCCTCGTCATGCCGGTCGTCGTACTGGCCGCGGCCGCCGGACGGCTCGGCGCGGCCCGGCGCGAACAGCGGCTCGCCGCGCTGCGGCTGGCCGGTGCTACCCCGCGCCAGATCCTCGCCATGACCGCCGTCGAGGCGGCCGGGGTCGGCGCGGCCGGAGCCCTGGCGGGCGCGCTCGCCTACACGGCCCTGCTGCCCGCGCTCGCCCAGCTGCCGTACGGCATCGGAGCCTGGTACACCGGCCAGTTGTGGGTGGGACCGCTGTGGCTCGCGGGTGTGGTGCTCACCGTCACCGCGCTGATCACGGTGAGCGCGGTGACCATGCTGCGCCAGGTGGTCACCTCGCCCCTGGGCGTCGCCCAGCAGTCCGATCCGCGCCGCACCCGCGCGATCCGGCTCGTGCTGTTCGTCGCCGTCCTGCTCTACATCTGGATGTCCACGGGCGACGGCGGCCAGCTCAAGACCCGCCAACTCCTCGCCCTGCTGGCCCTCTTCTACGGCGCGTTCTGGCTGTTCGGCCCGTGGGTCGTGGACCGGCTGGGCCGGATCGTGGCCCGCCGTGCCAAGCGTCCCGCCACCCTGCTGGCCGCGCGCCGGCTCAGCGACGACCCGCGCGGCGCCTGGCGCACCGTCAGCGGGCTGGTGCTGGCCGGGTTCGTCGCCGGGTTCTTCTCCGTCAGCAGCCTCGGCCTCGACGGGCCCAGCCACCACGGCCAGGTCGCCGTGATCACCGCGAACGCCGCCGACGCACGGCACACCGCCGCCGAGGCCCGAACCGCCCTGCACCGGGCCGGTGTCACGGCCACCGTCACCGTCACGAGCGAGGACGAGTACGACAGCCTGCTCGGCGGAGTCCCCGGGGTCACCGCCCAGGTCTCCGGCGGACAGGAAGGCGTCGACACCGCCGTCACCGCGCTGACACCCCTCGGCTCGGGCCGCTACCCCGTCACCCAGGAGTACGTCTCCGCCATCGACGACACGTCCACCGCCCGCATCGCCACCGTCAGCACCGCCACCCTCGTCCTGAGCTTCCTCGTCGCGGCCGCCTCCGCGGGCCTCACCGCCGCGGCGAACGTCCTCGACCGACGCCGGGTCTACGGCCTGCTGCGACTGTCCGGCACCCCGCTGAAGGTGCTGGACCGGGCCCGCATCCGCGAGACCGTGATCCCGCTGGCCGTCCTGGCGGGCGGCACCACCGCGATGGGCGTCTTCGGCGCGGTCCAGCTCAACAAGGAGGCCGGCACCACGATCAACACGTCCGGCGCCGTGCAGTTGGTGCTGTGCCTGGTCGTCGGTGCGATGGCCATGCTCGCCGCCATCGCCGGGAGCAAGCCGCTGCTGCGGAGGGTTACGGAGGGGCCGGTGCAGACGTCGGACTGACCCGGGTCGGGTAGGGGCGGAGTCGGGGCGGCGGCGGGGGTGCGCGGTGCTCTTTGCCAAGGTGCTCTTTGCCAAGGCGCTCTTCGCCACGGCGTGCTTCGTCACGGCGTACCTCGCCACGGCGTGCTTCGTCACGGCGTGCCTCGTCCGCGACGGGACGATCGACCGTGGTTAGCATCCGAACATGGCATCCGACCGTGCGAAATCCGTCTTCGACACCGTCGTGGACCGCAAGAACTCCAACTCCATGAAGTGGGCCAGGGCCGACCAGTTCCTGGCCGCCGACGAGATCGCGGCGGACCCGTTGCCGATGTGGGTCGCCGACACCGACTTCAGAGCCCCCGAGGCCGTGATCGACGCGCTCCACCGGGCCGTCGACCACGGCGTCTTCGGCTATCCCGGCGGTGCGACCGACAGCTATCTCGACGCCGTGACCGGCTGGCAGGCCCGGCGCTTCGGCTGGGAGGTGCCACCGGAGTGGGTGCTCCAGACCGCGGGCATCATCACCACCCTCAAGACCGTGGTGCAGGCCTTCTCCGCGCCCGGCGACTCCGTCCTGATCCAGCCGCCCGTGTACGTGCACTTCCACGAGGACGTCCTGCTCAACGGCCGCCGGCTCGCGTACGCCCCGCTGGAACGGACCGACGACGGCTACCGCTTCGACGCCCGTACCTTCGAGGCCGCCATCCGCCCCGACACGAAACTGTTCATCCTCAGCCACCCGCACAACCCCACCGGGAACGTCTGGACCGAGGACGAACTGAGAACCATGGGCGAGATATGCGCCCGCCACGGCGTCCTCGTCGTCTCCGACGAGATCCACCAGGACCTCGTCCTCGACCCCGGCCGCAAACACCTCCCCTTCGCCTCCCTCGGCGAGGAGTTCGCACGCAACAGCATCACCTGTACGGCACCCAGCAAGACCTTCAACCTCCCCGGCCTCCAGAGCGCCAACGTCTTCGTCCCCGACCGAGGGCTGCGCGAGGAACTGGCCCGCCAGTACGAGCGCAACGTCTTCCCCGTCGTCAACATCCTCGGCATGGTCGCCGCCGAAGCCGCCTACACCCACGGCGAGCCCTGGCTGGAGGACCTGCTCACCTACCTCCGCGCCAACCACGAGCACTTCGCACACTCGGTCAACACCGCCACCCCGAAGCTACGAGTCCTGCCGGCCGCCTCCCTCTACCTGGCCTGGATGGACTGCCGGGGCCTCGGGATGGACGCCGAGACCCTGGACCGGTTCCTGCTCACCCGGGCCCGCCTCTGGTTCGACAAGGGCCCGAAGTTCGGGGCCGAGGGCCATGGCTACATGCGGGTGAACCTGGGCTGCCCCCGCTCGACGGTCGACGAGGCGCTACGGCGACTCCTCTCGGCCGTCGAGGGGCTGTGAGCGCGAACTGCACGGGGACGCCTCCGGTAGTTGCTGCCACCACCAGGCGATCGAGGCAAGCGCGGGCGGTGGCCCGGGGTCGACATCCGCGGGGCCGGTGTCGACCCAGATCCGATCCAGCAGCTCCCGATGCCCGGGTTTCAGCCCGCGCCGGTAGTGCGGCATGCGCAGGTGGTACTCCAGGGCTCCCGCGATCAGGCGCCCCAAGTCGCGTAGATGGAGCCGCAGTGCGTCCGAAGCCTGCGCCCGGGTGTGATCCCTCAGCCGTACGAAAAGCGCCATGACCTGGTTGCTCAGGGCCAGCGCACGGGTCAGTGCCTCGTCGAGGTCGCCGTCGGTCTCGCGGGCCAGCACCGTGACCGCGTTGATGTCGGGCGAGTCACTGGCCTCCTCCTTGGCCCACGAATGGACGTCGTTGTGCAGGCCGATCAGCCAACTGGTCATTTCCGTGAGTGCTCGTACCGGCGGTGTGGCCAGTTCCCCTCCGTCAAGGCGGTAGCCGTGCACGATCTCGCACAGCGCCGCATAGACCGGAACGAACGTGGCACCCAGCCGCAGGGTCGCGTATTCGTTCAGATCATGTTCCTCGCCGTCCTCCAGCAGCGAGCGCTGCCAGGCCCAGCAGAACATCCCATGGCGGAACCGTTCCGCGAACCGGGCCAGCTGCGCGGACGTCGCGCACCGGGACAGCCGTACGGCGACGTCCGCCAGGGCCGCGCCCAGAGGCGAGCCGTCCAGTGGCGCCGACTCGGGCGCCTCGGCGGGCCGAACCAACTGGGCCAGCCGCACGGTGGCCTTCGCGGCGTCCCGGGCACCGCCGGGCAGGTCGACGTGGTCGTCCATCGCGTTCACCCAGACGTTGAACTCCGCGGCGATCTGGAGCTGTTCCAGCGGAGCGTCCGGGCAGAGCAACGCCGTGCACCGGCAGATCCACACCGACAGGGCCAGCCGGTCCTGATCCGGTGTCTCGACGTCCAGCCTGTGGCGGCGAATCCATGCCGCTGTCCCCTCCTCGACCTCGGGGCCCAGGGGGTTGTGCTCCGCCGGGATCGGACACCACAGCCGTAGCCGCGGATCGCGGCCGTCGGCCTCGCGGGAGGACAGGAAAGCGCCGTCGACCATGCCGTTGTCTCCTCAGGGCTGACTCGGGTGGTGATGTGTGTCGGCAGGCGTGCCCCTGGACCGGACATCGGCAGGCACGCCCCCGGGCCGGACACAGGGCGCGATGATGGGGTCCGGGTTGGACGGAGCGTATTTCTCGGTCTCGGCGAGCCAGCCGAGAACCCCGGCGATCATGTCCTTGAGGGCGGCGGTGTACTGCTGAACGGCCGTCAGGTTCCGCGTGCGCAGACGATCCGCCAGGACGAGGAAGCGTTCGGTGAGCCGGCGCAGTTCGGCGGCGGCGAGTTCCATGCCTTCCTGGACCGTGGTGTCGTTCTCCCGCGCCAGGATGACGGCCAGGTTGCATGCGTCGCCGAGGCGGACGTCTCTGGGGCAGGTGACGATCTCGTGGGCGGTGGCGAACGTCTGGATGGCGAGGATGGTCAGGGCCGCGACGTCGGGGTCCTGGGCGACGGGCAGCGGCAGTTCGAAACCGTTGCCGACCTCCAGCAGCACCACGAAGATCGAGAAGGTGCTGGTGGCATGGCGGATGAACCGGTACTCCTCGTAGGTCGGGGGCCGGCCCGCGGCCACGTGAGCGGCGTCGGCGGTGAGACCGAGGAAGGAGACCAGGAACGCCTGGTGCAGCCGGGCGATCTGTCCAGGAGTCGCCACCTCACGCAGCCGCAGCCACAGATCGCGCACCGCCCGCTGTGCCACACCGTCGAACTGCGGCTCGGCGCGCGGGTCGGTCAGGACCCGGTCGAAGGCGAGCCAGTCCCCGGCGAGCCCGGCCAGGTCACCGGCGCGGGCAGCCGGATCGGTGACCCGGTCGTCCATCAGAGTCGTGCACACCGCGAGGTGGCTGACCAGAAGAGTCCGCTCGAAGGACCCGTCCGGGCACAGCCAGGCGCCGACCCTGCCCAGCTTCTGCGGACGGCGGAAGTCCTCGTCCTCGGCGCCCTCGGTCAGACGGTGCTGCCGCATCCAGTCCAGGGTGCGCTGTTCGAGAGCGTCCGCGTCCGGGTGCAGCCGGGCGGGGAACGGGAACGACAGCGGCGGCACCACAAGGGCCGCGGCTGCCCGGCGCGGTGTCACAGCTCTGCTCCGTCCTGGCGGTCAGAAGGCTTCGGATCGCGGGGCATGCGCATCCGGCGCGGTGGCCGGGGTGCGCAGGACGTCCTTGAGTTGCGTGAGGGCGTTGAGCACATGGATGTCGGCCAGCACCGGATAGTCGAACGGCAGGGGGCGCGGGCCGACTTGGTCGGGGACCGACGTGTAGCCGCCGTCGGCGTTCTGGCGGGCGAGGAGGTAGTGCAGTCCACGTCGAAGGGTGTGGTGGTCGCCGGTGCGGGCGATGACCGGCAGGGCGTGTGCGGTGGATATGACGTCGCTGTCCTTGCCCGGCTGGTAGCCCCAACCACCGTCCGCGTTCTGGGACTTGGCAAGGAGTCCGGTGCTCGCCGACACGGCACGAGCGATGCGGGCGCTCCGGTCCGCGGGGGCCGGGGGTGCCGGGCCAAGGGCGTCCAGAACTCGGTGGACCGCGCTGGACCTGCTGCGAGTCCAACTGTTCTCGAAGGTGCCGTCGTCCCGCTGAGCTGAGAGGAGGAACTCGACGCACCGGTCCAGGAGCGGGGCGTGATCCCGCCAGGAGGCGGACAGGGCCGTGACGGCTCCGGCGGTCACATCGGCCTCGGGCTGATCGCCGCGCAGGTAGGTGGGAAAACCTCCACGGGGGTCGGCCATCGCGGCCAGGTACTCCTCCGCCCGGGCGAGCACGTGCCGGTAGCGGGCCGTGTCCGTGACGCGCAGGAATTCGACGCAGACCGCGGTGTCGTCGACGTCGGTCTGGGAGGCGGCCTCGGTGAATGCCCAGCCACCGTCGCGCTGTTGCAGGCCGGAGATCCGGTCACCCATCCGGATCAGGAGTGACTGCGGGGCCTGGGCTGCGGTGAGCGCCTTGCCGGCCAGGGCGGTCGCGAAGATGTCCTGGCCGGAGACGAAGGGCAGGCCGCCGTCGCCGTTGCGGATCCGGCACAGGGCGGCGATGCCGTGATGCAGGAGGGGACTGTCCGGCCGGCAGGTGTGCAGGGCGTGCAGGGCGATCAGGTGCGCGAGCGCGTTACCCTCCCAGACCTGATCGGGGCCGGCGGACTCGAGTCTGCCGGCCAGGTAGTCCTGGTCTGCGGTGCGCACGGCAGCGCGCCCGCCGTGTGCATGGCCATGGAGGATCTTGACGGCGCACAGGGACAGCTCGGTCCATGCCGCGTATCCCCGGTAGCGGAGGGTGCGCGCGTCGGTGTTCGTGTCGAGGGGTACGGCACCCGTCAGGGACAGCAGTGTCCTGAGCAGGAGGCGTTTGCGGGACCCCGTGTAGTGCCGGAACTCATCGAGATGGACTGCTTCCCGGTCCTGCTGTCCGGAGTGGCCCATGACCGCTCCGACGATCATGGTGTCCATGGGACCGTCCAGGCGGGCGTCGCGCAGATAACCCGCGAGACCGTCCTGGACGCCGGGTAAGGAACGCGTCTTGCGTAACAAGGACAGCAGCAACGCCGACTCCAGCACACGGCTGCCGCATTGGTCCCTGACCAGGCCGTCCTCGTCGACTTGGCCGGCCAGGTGGTCACGCAGGCGTTCTGCTCCGGGCCAGATCCGCGCCGCGAGGCGGTCCATGTCCGGCTGCGCGCCGTCCGTGGGTGTGGTGGGGGTGCTGCCGTCGTCGTAGGCAGGCGCCTCGCGCCCGGTGACGCTGCTCATGAGGCCGTCCTTTCGGTGGGGTCCAGCGGCCCTGCGGACTTCTACGACTGTGCAGGTCACACCAGTTGTCAGGAAGGCGCATCCACCCCGGTGACGACGCGTGCACGCCCCCACGAAGTGCGCCCGTCGGCCGAGTGCGCCTCCGAGCGGCCCCACGCAACGCCCACGCCCCTCTCCACCCCGCACCTCTGCACGCCCCCACCCACACCACACCCCGCCCTTGACCCTGTCCTACGGCGACTGCCGCACCCGGCACTCGCGCTGTGCGCCGTGCTCCCGAACCCCGGAGCGAGCCCGAGCAACTGCCCCGTTTCCGCCGGAGGTAAGCGTTGGGTAAAGCCGGACTCCCCAGCCTCGGATCGGTATTGGTCATGTACCGGACCAGGGGTATCGTCGCTCCGATATCGACGACGGCAGGACGGAAGCCGGTGAGAATCCGGAACGGTCGCGCCACTGTGTGCCACCCCTTCACCGGGGGGCGAGTCAGACCCGTAGCCGTCGTCATGTGCACCACCGAGATGGGACGCGAACTCCCAGAGGAGGCCCTGCCACATGGCGCAGCATGTCGCCCCGCCGACCGCCGATGCCCCCGTTCTTCCCGCGAAGCTGCCGATCGGTGCGATCGTCCCGTGGGCGGTCTTCTTCGGCATCCTGATGCTGGTCCTGCTCTACTTCGTCGGCGCCGAGCAGGGCGCCACCTCCGTCGTCTCCGGCGAGGACGTCCACGAGTGGGTGCACGACGCCCGCCACCTGCTCGGCTTCCCCTGCCACTGACCCGAGGGGAAACCAGCACAGCCATGAACTCCGCAACCGTGCGCAACCTTCTCGTACGGGGCATGCTCGCCGGCCTCGTCGCCGGTGTGCTCGCCCTCGTCGTCGCCTACGTCCTCGGTGAACCCAACGTCGACAAGGCGATCTCCTTCGAGGAGGCCCACGCCCCGGCCCACGAGCACGAGGTCGAACTCGTCTCCCGCTCCCTCCAGTCCACCGCGGGCCTCGCCACCGGTGTCCTGATCTACGGCGTCGCCTTCGGCGGCATCGCCGCCCTCGCCTTCTGCTTCGCGCTCGGCCGGGTGGGCCGCTTCAGCCCGCGGGCCACCGCGCTGCTGCTGTCCGGCTGCGCGCTGCTCGCCGTGTACGTCGTGCCGTTCCTGAAGTACCCGGCCAACCCGCCCGCCGTCGGCGACCCCGACACCATCGGCAAGCGGACCACCCTGTACTTCCTGATGATGGTCCTCAGCGTGCTCCTCGCGATCGGCGCCACCATTCTGGGCCAGCGGCTCGCGCCGCGGCTCGGCACCTGGTGGGCGACCGTCGTCGCGGTCGCCGCGTTCGCCGTCGTGATCGGGCTCGCCTACGAGTTCCTGCCGGTGATCAACGAGGTGCCGGGCGACTTCCCGGCGACCGTGCTGTGGCGTTTCCGGCTCTCCGCGCTGGCCATCCAGATCACCCTGTGGACCGGATTCGGCCTGGCCTTCGGTGAGTTGGCCGACCGGGTCCTCAACCCCCGGCCCGCCAAGGCCGCCGCCGCGGGCCGGACAGCGGTCGCCTCCAACTGATATGCACGTGACAGGGCCCTCGGAACCATCCGAGGGCCCTCTCGCGTTCTCCTGACACCTCCAGGCCCCGGTCTCCAGCAGTCACGGCTCTCACGGCGTCCCGCCCAGCGGCCGCCCCAGCCCCAGATTCCAGCGCCCGGCCCGCCCGCTGAGCTCCGTCGCCGTCAGCGGAGGCACGTCCAGTCGCCAGAAGGCCGCAGTGGGCAGACCCAACGCGCGGACCACGATCCCGCGCACCACCTCCGGCTCGACCACGGCGAGCGTGCGCTCGTCCCTCTCCCCGGCGGTCTCCAGCCAGCGCGCGACCCGGTCGCAGAACCCCTCCACCGACTCCCCGCCGTGCGGCGTGGACGCCGGGTCGGTGAGCCAG
This sequence comes from Streptomyces sp. SID13726, assembly GCF_010548375.1. Taxonomy (GTDB): domain Bacteria; phylum Actinomycetota; class Actinomycetes; order Streptomycetales; family Streptomycetaceae; genus Streptomyces. The sequence goes on along the minus strand of NZ_JAAGLY010000002.1, from coordinate 813,817 downwards.
TGGGCCAGCGCCTCCGGTTCGGCCGCGCCGACCTCGTCCAGGGTCAGGCCCCGCCAACGGCCCACGTCCAGCGGAGCCAGCCCCGGCGCGTCCTCGCCGTCGAGACCGAGCGCCGCCGCCGTCTCACGACAGCGCACGCTCGCCGAGGTGACGACCCGGGCGGCGGCCGGCAACGACCCGGCCGCCGCCCGCGCCCGCGCCGCCCCGGCCTCCTCGATCGAGCCGCCGTCGTCGAACCGGGCCTGCCGCAGGGACCGGCTCATGGCGGGCGAGACGAGGACGACACGGCTGGTCACGGGAAAGGCCTCCTGCGGCGGTCGGTGGACCCGGTACCGCACATTTTCGTGCACGCGCGGACCGGGGTGTGCGTGAGGCCGGGGCACGCGAGGGTGAAGTAGCCGTCCAGGGCGTCCGCGTCGACGGCGGCCCGGTGACGTTCCGGGATCGCGCCGACCATGACGGTGGTGTCGAGGACGTGGTCGTAGGGGGAGAAGTCGCCGGTGGGCACTTCGTGGACACAGGCTGCGGCCGGCGACTGCCAGTCGGCGCGGCGCAGTTCGGCGGCCACGGCCTCCTTCGCGAGACGAATCCCTGAGATCCCGGCGACGGCACGAGAGCGCGAAGGGGTGACGGACCGGACGGCCACAACTCCGCGCGGGGAAGGCACGGTTGGTCCGTCTGGTGGGTATGCCGACCCGCCCACGAGGTCACCAGGATGTCCGCGCGCGGACACTGGGCAGGTCGTCGGACTCACGGGCACGTCCCGGTCGTACGGGCGAAGCCGTACGGGACACCTACTGGCCGTCGCTTCCCAGACCCTGTTCCCTGTCCGGCGGACAGGGCGAGCCAACTGCCCGGGTCAGCCTGGCGGGCGGCACGGACAGCGGCTGTGCCGGGCCACCCGGACCGGGGCACGCGGGTCCGGGTGGCCGCGAGGGTCAGACGGGCAGTGACCTCTTGAGGATCTTGCCTGCCGGGTTGCGGGGCACCTCCTCGATGAAGCGGATGTGGCGGGGGCGCTTGTACGTGGCGAGGACGCCGGCCAGATGGGCCAGGACCGACTCCGGGGTGGTCCCGTCCTCGGCGACCACGAAGGCCAGCGGGACCTCGCCGTAGTCCGCGTCCGGCACCCCGACCACGGCGGCGTCGTGCACGGCGGGGTGGGTGCGCAGGGCCTGTTCGATCTCCCGGGGGTAGACGTTCTGGCCCGCCCGGATGATCAGGTCCTTGTGCCGGTCGACCAGGTGCACCCGGCCGTCGCCGTCGATGAAGCCGAGGTCGCCGGTGCGGGTCCAGCCGTCGGTGGTGATCTCGGCGGTGGCCTGGTCGTCGTTCCAGTAGCCGTGCATCACACCGGGGCCGCGCGCGCAGATCTCCCCGATGACACCAGGGGCCACCTCCTGGTCCTTGGGGTCCAGGGCCTTGACCGACATGCCGGGGATCACCCGGCCGGCCGGGATCACGTCGGTGGTGCCCGGCGCGGGGTGTTCGTCCGGGCCGAGGGTGACGAACGGGCCGCCCACCTCGGTCATCCCGTAGACCTGCCGGAAGCCGCAGCCGAGCCGTTCGACGGCCTCCGCGTACACCTCGGGCGGCATCGGCGCGGCGCCGTAGAGCACCTCGCGCAGACTCGACAGATCCGTGCTCCCCAGCGACTTCGCCTGGGTGAGGAAGCGGATCATCTGCGGTACCAGCCAGACATGGGTGGCCCGGTTGTCCTCGATCGCGGCGAGCGCCCGCTGCGGCTGGAAGCCCGGCATCAGGACCACGGTGGCGCCCGCGGCCAGGTAGGTGAGGGAGACCACCATGCTGCCGTGGTACAGAGGACAGCAGTTGACCAGCACGATGTCGTCCGTGGGCCGCGCCAGCACGAGCCAGCCGAGCGCGATGGCCCGGAACGAGGCGTGGTCGACGACGACCCCCTTGGCCCGGCCGGTGGTCGCCGAGGTGTGCAGGATCGCCGCCGGGGCGTCGTCCGGCACGGACGGCAGTGTCATGGCGGGGGCCTCGGGGCCGTCCGTCTCGCACAGCGCGGCGAACTCCGCGTCGTCCAGCGGCAGCCGGATCGGCACCGGCAGGCCCGGATGCCGGTCCAGCAGGGCCGTCTCACCGATCACGGCCACCGGGTCGCAGCGCTCCACGATCCCGGTCACCTCGGCCGGGGTGAGGCTGTGGTTGAGCGGGACGAACAGCGCGCCGAGACGGGCCAGCGCGAAGTACGTCTCCAGCACCTCGATCCGGTCAAGGGAGAGGACCGCCACACGGTCGCCGCCCCGGATGCCGCGTTCGTGGAGCCCCTGGGCGAGCCGGGCCACCCGGTCGTGGAACTCGGCCCAGGTGACCGAACGACGCGAGTCCACCAGGGCTTTGCGGTCCGGGAAGCACTGGCGGTTGCGCTCCAGCAGCTGGGTCAGCCACATCAGGCACTGCCCTGCCGCGGGGCGGCCCCGGCCCGGTCGGCGAGGAACCGCTCGTAGTCCCCGATCGTGGCCAGCTGCTCCATGTCCTGGGCGGTGATCTCCACGCCCGTGCGCTGCTCGACGAGCAGGATCAGCCGGACGAGGTCCCCCGAGTCGATGCCGCTGCCCGCCAGATCGGTGTCGTCGGCGAGTTTCTCGGCGTACTCCGACGTCCCGGTCAGTTCGGTGAGTAGCTCACGTATGGTGCTCATTCCCGTCCACCTTTCACGACGCACAGCGGTCTCTCGGATCGGGAAGGAGGTCGGGGAAGGCGCCCGCAATCCCTGCCACCCCTGTGGTGTTGCTCACGCCGCCGAGCCGGCGGGCGAGGGATTGCACCCGCCGTGCGCCCACTCCTTTCGTGGTGAGGCCCTTGCGCAGGAGTCCGGGCCGGACACAGCGGAGGAGGGGAGGTTCCAGGTGACCACCGAGGCAGGTCCTACGGCCGCCGCCGCGGACGACGGCAAGCACCGCGAGGAGTACTTCGAGGCGCTCCTCGCGGCCGGTGAGGGCATCGAACCGAGGGACTGGCTGCCCGACGGCTACCGGCGGATGATGATCCGTCAGATCGCCCAGCACGCGCACTCGGAGATCATCGGGATGCAGCCGGAAGGTGCCTGGCTGACCCGGGCCCCCTCCCTCCAGCGCAAGGCCGTCCTGCTCGCCAAGGTGCAGGACGAGGCGGGACACGGCCTGTACCTCTACGCCGCCGCCGAGACGCTCGGCGTCACCCGGGCCGAACTCCTCGACGCCCTGCACAGCGGACACCAGCGGTCCTCGGACACCTTCAACCACCCCGCGCTCACCTGGGCCGACACCGGGGCGATCGCCTGGCTCACGGACGGCGCCGCGGTCATCAACCAGGCCCCGCTGTGCCGCACTTCGTACGGGCCGTACGCCCGGGCCATGCAGCGGGTGTGCCAGGAGGAGACCTTCCACGTCCGGCAGGGATACGACCTGCTCGCGGCCCTGTGCCGGGGCACGCGGGAGCAGCACGAGATGGCGCAGGACGCCGTGAACCGGTGGTGGCTGCCCGCCGTGGCCCTGATGTTCGGCCCGCCCGACACGGTCGCGGGCGGCGGGGACGCGCGGGCCGCGGCCCTGGGCGCCGCGATCAGCCGCCGCTCGATGGCCTGGGGCATCAAACGCCACACCAACGACGAACTGCGCCAGCGCTTCGTCGACAACGTCGTCCCGCAGGCGCGGCGGCTCGGCGTGACCCTGCCCGACCCGGCGATCCGCTGGAACGAGGAGCGCGGGCACCACGACTTCACCCCGGTGGACTGGCAGGTCTACCGCACGGCCCTGGCCGGCGCCGAGCAGACCGGCCGGCAGCGGCTCGCGCACCGCGTGGCCGCCCAGGACGACGGCGCCTGGGTACGCGCGGCGGCCGACGCCTACGCGGCACACCGGTCGACGGAGAGGCAGGAGCGATGAGCCGCGACAGCGCAGGGGCGCAGACGCCCTGGGAGGTGTTCGTCAGGCCCCGCCGCGGCCTGTCCCACCAGCACGTCGGCTCGGTCCACGGCGCCGACTCCGACATGGCCATCGCCAACGCCAGAGACCTCTACACCCGGCGCGGCGACCCGGTGTCGATCTGGGTGGTCCGCTCCGAGGCGGTACGGGCCTCCTCACCCGCCGAGAAGGACCCCTTCTTCAGCAACGGAGCCGACAAGCCCTACCGCTATCCGCAGATGTACGTCCCGCTCAACGACGGGGCCGACCATGACGAGTGAACTCCACGACGCCCCCCTCCCTTTGCGGAACGACGACGTCGCCGCCTACGCCCTGCGCCTCGGGGACGACGCCCTGATCCTGTGCCAGCGGCTGTGCGCCTGGGTGACCAACGCCCCCACCATCGAGGAGGACCTGGCGCTGTCGAACATCGCGCTGGACCTCCTCGGGCACGCCCGGACCCTGCTCGACCTCAGCGGCCGGGCCGACGGAACCGGCCGCCGCGACGACGACTTCGCCTACGGCAGGACCGAACGCGCCTTCCGCAACGCCCTGTTGACGGAGCTGCCCAACGGCGACTTCGCCGTCACGGTCGCCCGGCAGCTGGCGTACACCCACTACACGTGCCTGCTCTACACGGAGCTGGCGGCCTCGGCCGACGAGGGGCTGGCCGCCTTCGCGGCCCGCGCGGTCAAGGAGGCGGAGTACCACCGCATGCACGCGTCCCAGTGGACCGTACGGCTCGGCCTCGGGACCGAGGAGAGCCGGCGGCGGATGCAGGCGGGCCTCGACCAAGTCTGGCCGTACGCCGCCGAGTTGTTCGAGCGGGACGAGGTGACGGACCGCCTCGACAGCGCCGGTACGGCCGTCGCCCCCGCCCGTCTGAGGACCGCCTGGCAGCGGGAGGTCACCGACGTCGTGACGGAAGCCGGGCTCAGTGTCCCGGCGCCGAACTGGCAGGCCACCGGCGGACGTTCGGGGCTGCACACTGAGGCGTTCGCCCCGCTGCTGGCCGAACTCCAGTCCGTGCGCAGGCAGTACCCCGGCGGTGTCTGGTGACCGAACCCCTCGACCGGGTACGCGCACGCGTGGAAGCCGTACCGGACCCGGAACTGCCCATGATCTCCCTGGCCGACCTGGGCGTGATCCGTGCCGTGCGGCAAGGACCGGACCAGGTGGTGGAGGTCGTCGTCACACCCACCTACCTCGGCTGTCCCGCGCTCCCGGTGATCGAGGCCGACCTGCGGACCGTACTCGAAGAGTGCGGGCACCCCGAAGGGCGGGTGACGTGGGCGCTCTCGCCCGCGTGGACCAGCGACTGGATCACCGGGACGGGCCGCCGCAAGCTCGCCGAGCACGGCATCGCGCCCCCGGCCGCCGCCGGAGCACCCCTGCCGGTACGGCTCGGCCTCGGCCGGCCCTGCCCACATTGCCGTTCCGTGGCGACCCGGCCGCTCGGCCCGTTCGGGTCCACCGGCTGCCAGACAATCCTGGTGTGCACCGCCTGCCGGGAGTCCTTCCCCCATCTGAAGGCGGTGTGACCGCGCCCATGACGACCACCGAGCAGAACCCGGCGGCCCACACCGGCCGGGCCACCGGATGGCACCGGCTGCGCGTGACGACCGTACGGCCGCTCACCGAGGACGCCGTCGCCGTCACCCTGGACCTCCCCGGCCGCCTCACCGACGCCTTCACGTACCGGCCCGGCCAGCATGTGACCGTCCGTCACATCCTGAACGGGGCCGAGATCCGCCGCAGTTACTCGATCTGCCCGCCCCTGCACGGCCCGCCCGCACTGCGTCTGGTGATCAGACGGCTCGGCCCCGGCGGCTTCTCCGCGTACGCCACGACCGCGCTGGCCCCCGGCGCCGAACTCGACGTCACCCCGCCGACCGGAGCCTTCGGCCTCGCGGCACACCCCGGAGCCCACCATGTGATGGTGGCCGCCGGCAGCGGCATCACCCCGCTGGCCGGCATGGCCGCGAGCGCGCTGCGGGACGATCCGCGCTGCCGGGTGTCGCTGCTCTCCGTCAACCGCACGGCCCGGTCGGTGCTGCTCGCCGACGAACTGGCCGACCTCAAGGACGCCCACGTCGGCCGGTTCCACCCCCTGTACCTGCTGACCCGGGAGACCCGCGAGGCCCGGCTGCTCTCCGGCCGCGTCGACACCACGAAGCTGCCGGGCCTGCTCCGCGCGGCCGGCGCCGAGCCCGGCGACGACACCTACTTCTACCTCTGCGGACCCTGGGAAATGGTCACCTCCCTGCGGACGGCCCTCGCCGACCTGGGCGCCGACCCGGCACGGACCCGCTGCGAACTCTTCTCCCTCGCCCCGCGGGACCCCGCACCGGACCGGCCCGAACCACATGCCCGGGCCGCCCGCATCACCGCCTCCGTCGGGGGACGGACCGCGGTCGCCGTCATGGCCGACCACGACCGGGTCGTGCTGGACGCCCTGCTGCGGGCCCGCCCCGACATCCCCTACTCCTGCCGCGAGGGCCTGTGCGGAAGCTGCCGCGCCAAGGTCACCCACGGAGCCGTCACCACCGGACGCCAGTACGTGCTGGGGCCCGAGGAGATCGCGGCCGGATACACCCTCGCCTGCCGCGCCCGCCCGGAGTCCGACGAGACCCGGCTGGACTTCGACCTCTGAGCAGACGCCGAATCTCACCGCGCCGAACAGCGCATGTGCTGAGGAGATCCGATGACCGACACCACGTCACCGCCCCGCGACCCGGGGACGGACGACCCGCTGGTGACCTTCCGGGGCAAGACCCCCTACGACGACTACGTCCACGCCTCGGTGCTGTCCTCCCTCCAACGGCCCCTCACCGACGACCCGCACGAGATGGTCTTCCTGGTCACCACCCAGGTCATGGAACTCTGGTTCACCCTCGTCGTCCACGAGTGGCAGGCCGCCCGGGACGCACTGGTCAAGGACGACCACGAGCGCGCCATGAGCGCCCTGCGCCGCAGCATCAGCGCCCACCACGCCCTCAACGACTCCCTGCGCCCGATCGCACGCATGACCCCGGCCCAGTTCAACGGCTTCCGCGCCGCGTTCGGCGCCGCCTCCGGCTTCCAGTCCGCGAAATACCGGCAGTTGGAGTTCCTCCTCGGCGACAAGTCCCGCTCCCTGATGAACCCGCAGCGCGCCGACCCCGCGGCCTACGCCGAACTGGAGGACCTGCTCAACCAGCCCTCCCTGTACGACGAGACACTGCGCTATCTCCAGCGCCGGGGCCTGCCCGTCCCCGAGCACGTCCTCGACCGTGACGTGACCGCCGCCTACGAAGCCGACCCGGAGGTCGTGGAGGTCTGGCGGCAGATCTACGCCGGTCCGCAGAACGACCCCCTGCTCGACCTCGGCGAGGCGCTCACCGACATCGCCGAACTGGTCCTGCGCTGGCGCGACGACCATCTCCTCGCCACCCGCCGCGCGATGGGCGCCAAGGTGGGCAGCGGCGGCTCCTCCGGGGTCGCCTGGCTGGAGAAGCGCGCCGCGCGTCCCGTGTTCCCGGAGATCTGGACGGCGCGGGGCCATGTCTAGGCGGGGCGCGGGACATCCCGGCCGGGCCGGGACCGCCGTAGTCGCACCGCCGCCGCGCGACGAGAAGGGCTGACCATGACCGCATCCACCGAGACCGAGACCGAGACCGAGACCGACATCGGCTCCGGCACCGGCTCTGGCTCCGGCACCGTGCTTGCACCCGGCCTGGACGAACTGCGGGACCGTGCCACCGCCCTCGACACCGCCGACCCGCTGGCCGCCCACCGCGACCGGTTCCTGCTGCCCGACGGAATCGTCTACCTGGACGGCAACTCGCTCGGCGCCCTGCCGGCCGCCGTGCCGGACGCCCTGGCCGACGGGGTCCGACGGCAGTGGGGCGAGGGGCTGATCCGCTCCTGGAACGAACACCGGTGGTGGCAGGCGCCGTTGCGGGTGGGGGAGACGATCGGACGGCTCCTGGGCGCGGCACCGGGGCAGACGCTGGCGGGCGACTCCACCTCCGTGCAGCTCTACAACGGCCTGACGGCGGCGGCTCGACTGCGTCCCGGACGGCGGCTGCTGCTCACCGACCCGGGGCACTTTCCCACCGACCAGTACATCGCCGACGCGGTGGGCCGGCTGCTCGGCCTGGAGGTCCTCCGGGTCACGGTCGACGACCTGCCGCGCTGCCTGGCCGACCGCGGAGACGAGATCGCGGTGGCCGGCTACTCCCCGGTCGACTACCGCACTGGCGAACTGCACGACATGGCCGCGGTCACCCGGGCCGTCCAGGACACCGGGGCACTGATGCTGTGGGACCTGTGCCACGCGGCCGGCGCGCTGCCCGTACGGCTCGACGAACTCGGCGTCGACCTGGCGGTGGGCTGCGGCTACAAGTTCCTCAACGGCGGACCGGGCGCCCCCGCCTTCCTCTACGTCGCCCGGCGCCACCAGGACGCCTTCGACCAGGCGCTCACCGGCTGGAACGGACACGCCGACCCCTTCGGACTGAGCGGCGACTACACCCCCGCCCCCGGCGTGGAACGGGCCCGCGTGGGCACCCCGCCGATCCTCTCCCTGCTCGCCCTGGAAGCCGCGCTCACCGCCTTCGACGGCGTCGACATGGAACAGGTCAGGGCCAAGAGCCTGTCCCTGACCGGGTACTTCATCGACTGCGTCGACACCCTGCTCGACGGCCTCGGCTTCACCGTCGTCACCCCGCGCGCACCGCACCGGCGCGGCAGCCAGGTGGCCCTGCGCCACCCCGAGGCCTACCCGCTGGTGCGCGCCCTCGACGCCCGCGGAGTCATCGGCGACATGCGCGCCCCGGACCTGCTGAGGTTCGGCGTCAACGCCCTGTACGTCTCGCACCACGACCTGCTGGACGCCGTACGACACCTGCGGGCGGCCGTGGTCGGCGAGGAGTACCTGGAGCCGCGCTTCCGGCAGCGGGCCGCCGTGACCTGACGGTCTGTCAAAGAGCCTTGTCAGGCGGACTGTTGGTGCCAGGCGTCGTGGAAGTTCCGCCGGGCCCGGTACAGCCGGGAGCGGACCGTGCCGAGCGGCAGGGCGAGCGCGGTCGCCATCTCCTGCTCGTCCAGGCCGTAGACCGCGCGCAGGGTGAGCACCTCGCGATGGTGGTTCGGCAGCCGGTCCAGGACGTCGCTGATGTGGACGGCGGCCAGGGGATTGGCGTCCTGCACCAGGTCGGGCAGGTCCTCGGCCGCGAACTCGCCCAGCCTGCGCCGGGTGCGGACGGCCTCGCGCACCGCTATCGCGCGGGCCCAGGAGTAGAAGGCACGTGGCTCGCGCAGTCCGTGGATACCGCGGTAGATCGCGAGCATCGCCTCCTGTGCGGCGTCCGAGCCGTGCCGCTGGGTGACCCGCCGGCACTGGCGCACGACCAGGGGCGCGACATGCCGCAACAGGTCGTCCATGGCCTGGCAGTCGCCGGCCTGGGCCCGTGGCAGCAGCGCGTTCACCTGCGGGGCGTGGCGGTCGCGGAGGGGGATGACGTCGGCGTCGCAGGGCTCGGCGCCGGACTGGGACGTGCTGGACATGGGGCCTCACGAGTGCGGCGGGCGGTCGGGGACGGGCGGCTCTCCTGAGGGGCGTCCCCCGGCGTCGGCCGCCGTGGTCAGGGGCGGGGGCCACGCGACGCACCGGCGCGGACACCGGGACTCCTCATGCTCCGAAGTCTCACCAGGCCACCTGGAATCTGCCTCGAACCCGGCCGTACGGCCACCAGGTGCCCGCCCGGCCTCGAGCGGAGCTCCGCCGAAGCACGACTCACCGATGGTGTGATCCGGTCGGGCCCCGCGTCCCCCGACTGGGGACGAGCCGTTGTGAGTCGAGCTGGAGGAAATCCCATGTCTTCTCTGACCGAGGCCGTGCTGGCCGGCGCAGGTCCTGACGAACTGCGCGGGGAGGAGGTCCCGGACGAGTACCTCGCCGCGCACCTGCGCAAGGAGGACGTGGACATCTTCGCGGGCGTCGAGGACAAGGACGTCCGCAAGTCGCTCCACGTGGGCATGGTGCCCATGCCCGAACTGGCCCCGGACGAGGTGCTGGTGGCCGTCATGGCCAGCTCCGTCAACTACAACAGCGTCTGGTCGGCCATGTTCGAGCCGCTGCCGACCTTCGGCTTCCTGGAGCGCTTCGCCAGGGAGGGCGGATACGCCGCCCGCCACGACCGGCCCCAGCACGTCATCGGCTCCGACGCCTCCGGTGTCATCGTCCGCGTGGGCTCAGGCACCCGCCGGTGGCAGGTCGGCGACCATGTCGTGGTCAGCCCCATCCAGGCCGACGACCAGGAGCCGATGACCCACTCCGACGGTGTCCTGGGCACCGGGCAGCGCGCCTGGGGCTTCGAGACCAACTTCGGCGGGCTGGCCCACTACACGGTGGTCCGGGCGAGCCAGCTGCTGCCCAAGCCCGCCCACCTGACCTGGGAGGAGGCCGCCGTCAACCTGCTGACCGCCGGCACCGCCTACCGGATGCTGATCAGCGACCGGGGCGCCCGGATCAAGCTCGGCGACATCGTCCTCATCTGGGGCGCGGCCGGCGGACTGGGCGCCTACGCCGTCCAGTTGGTGAAGAACGCGGGCGGCATCCCGGTCGGCGTGGTCGGCTCTGAGGAGAAGGGGGAACTGGTACGCGCGCTCGGCTGCGACGTCGTCGTCAACCGCGAGGAGATCGGGCTCGGCGGCGACCCCACGCCCGAGGAGACCATCACCCTGGGCAAGCGGCTGGGCCGGATCATCCGCAAGGAGACCGGCGAAGACCCCCACGTGGTCTTCGACTTCGTCGGCCGGGCCACCTTCGGGATCTCGGTGTTCGTGGTCCGCCGCGGCGGCACCGTCGTCACCTGCGGCTCCAGCACCGGCTACCAACACCAGTACGACAACCGGTACTTGTGGATGAACCTCAAGCGCATCGTGGGCAGCCACGCCGCCAATCTCCAGGAGATGGCCGAGTGCAACCGGCTGTTCGGCCTCGGCAAGCTGCTCCCGGCGCTCTCCGAGACCTACGCGCTCGACGACGCCGGTACGGCGATCCGGCTGGTGCAGCGGAACCAGCACGTCGGCAAGGTCGGCGTGCTCTGCCTGGCCCCGCACGAGGGCCTCGGCGTCACCGACCCCGAACTGCGGGCGAGCATCGGGGAGAAGCGGATAGGCGTGCTGCGCAAGCCCGCCCGGACAGCCCTCTGAACACCCTTGCCGAGGCAACACCCTTGCCGAGGCGCCGGGTTGTTCCACCCTGTGAAAGGAGCCCCTCCATGACGCAGGTCTCCACCACCGAGACCTGGCTCACTCTCTACTGCGTGCCCCACGCGGGCGGCGGCGCCCAGCCGTACGCCCGCCTGGAGGCCGCGGTGCCACCGGGAGTGCGGGTGGTCCCGCTCGAACTGCCGGGCCACGGAACGCGGTTGCGCGAACGCCCGCTGCCGGACATGGAGCAGGTCGTGACCGAGGTGGTCCGGCTGATCGGGGAGGGCCGGGAGCGGCCCTTCGCCCTGTTCGGCCACAGCTTCGGCGCCCTCGTCGCCTACGAGACCGCGCGTCGGCTGCGCGAGCGGGGGACACCGCCCGAACTGCTGCTGGTCTCCGGCCGCATCAGCCCCGAACTCCCACCGTCCCACGAGCCGTTGCACCAGCTTCCGGACGCGGCGCTCGCGGCCGGCCTGAGCCGGATGGGCGGCATCCCGCAGGTCCTGCTCGACACACCGTCGGTCCTGCGGGTGTTCCTGCCCGCGCTCCGCGCCGACCTGCGGATCGTCGAGACCTACGCCCACCCGCACACCGAGCCCCTGGACGTGCCGATCGCCGCCTACGCGGGCCTCGATGACCTGCTGACCGATCGGGACGGCATGGCCGCGTGGGCCGGCCTCACCGCGGAGCGCTTCGAGCTGACGCTGCTGCGCGGAGGCCACTTCTTCCTCGACGAGCCGGAGTTCCGTACAGCGCTGACGGACCGGCTGGAGCGGATCGCCCCGCGCTCCGCACGGGCGGCGACCTAGCCGGGCCCGCTCCGCACGGGCGGCGACCCAGCCGGGCCCACCGCGGGACCGTGCGCCGACCCGTGGCGTCGATCGGCCCGCACGGTCCCGCGTACGGCCTCTCAGGCGGCGTTCGTCCGGCTGTTCAGCCGGCCCGCGGCACGGCCGTGGGGTGCGGCGAAGCCGCGGTGATCGGTGAACTCCTCGCCGGCGAGCACCGCCTGGTGCAGCCGCTTCAGCCGCTGCGAGGGCTCAAGGCCCAGCTCCCGCACCAGGGCCGTGCGCAACCGCTGGTAGGCCTCCAGGGCCCGCCATGCGCCGCCGGACCGGTACAGGGCCGTCATGAGCTGGGCGCAGAACGTCTCGTGCATGGGGTGCCGGGCGGCCAGCACGGAGAGCTCCGGCACCAGTTCGCCGTGCCGGCCGAGCCGCAGATCGGCGTCGACTCGCTGCTCCAGGACGGTCATCCGGATCTCCTCCAGGCGGACCACGTCCAGTTCGAGAACGCGGCCCACCTTCACGTCCATCAGCGCGGGCCCGCGCCACAGCCCCAGGGCCTGGCCGAGCACCTGGGACGCCGTGTGGTCGTCACCGGCCTCGAAGGTCCTGGCCCCGGACGCGGCCAGCTTCTCGAACTCCCGCGCGTCGACGTGCTCGGGCCTGGCCCGCAGGAGATAGCCGCCGTGCTGGGTCACCAGTACGTCCTTCGCCTCCACGGCGTCGCAGTCCAGGGCCGCGGAGAGCAGGCGGCGCAGCTGGAGGATGTAGGTCTGCAGGGTCGTCGCGGCGCTGCGGGGCAGATCCTCGCCCCAGATCTCCTCCATCAGGGTCGGTGCGGTGACGACGCGGTCGGCCTGGAGTGCCAGGAGTGCCAGAACCTGGCGCGGTTTGGTGGCACTTGGGGCGAACGACGACTGCCCGTAGGTGGCTGTGAACGGCCCGAGCACCGTGATGTTCGTCATCTGAGTCCTCTGCTGTCTGGCGGAACCTGCCTCGAAGACTGGCAGGCGTGCCTCGCGGGGCCCAGTGATCCCGTCACGAGTTGGCATGTGAATATGTCATGTCTTGGCTCGAGCGCGGCTCCGGTGCGGTCGGCCGCGCGGCCGACCGTTCATCGGCTGTCCATAAACGTAAGATCTGTCCTCGAAGACCTTAACTTCCTTAATTCTTAAGGATCTTGACACGATAGCCAGGTCCGTCATTATGGAGCCATGAGCATCCCCCCACTCACGGCTCACCCTGATTCCGTGCCGGAGTTATCCGTGTGCGGGGCATCACTGAATGAGGGGCGTCGGGTCGGGGTAGTCATGGTGGCCGCGTTTTTACCATGCTCCGATTACTTCAGGCGACGAATATCCGCCACTCGTCGGCCGCACTCGACGTGGCCGGTTCCGGGTGACTGGAAATGCCATTCATGAGACCTGGGTTCGACCTCGGAAAGGTCGGGGTGCGGCCGCTGCCGGACCAGGACATCCCGACGTACTGGCTGACCCGGGCCATCGCCTTCGTCCCGCTCGCCTACATCGCCTCGCAGCTCCTGCTCGACCTGGTGAGCGGACGCACCGCGCGCCCCGGTTCCGGCAGCGCGCTCCTGGCGCTCTTCGCGTTGGTCGCGCTGGTGTTCACGGCGCAGAGCGTCATCATGCGGACGGGGACCCGGTACCGCGGCCGCGGCCGGACGCTGGCGGTCCTCGGCGCGCAGGCCGTACTGACGTATCTGCCGCTGCTCTGGTTCGGCCACGCCTGGAACCGCATGACGGGTCCCCTGGCCGCCTCGGTCCTGCTGGTCAACATGCGCGGGGTCTGGCTTCTGTGGACCCTCGTCGTGGCCGGATCGCTCGGCGTCGCCTGGACGGAGGGCTCGCTGGCCCTGGCCGTCTCGTGCGCCGTGAACACGGTGCTGACGGGCTGGATGATCTGGGGGTTCAGCCGCCTCTCCAGCCTGGTCGCCGAAGTGCACGCGGAACGCGAGGAACTGGCCAGGGTCGCGGTGACACGTGAACGCCTGCGCTTCTCACGAGACCTTCACGACCTGTTGGGGGGAAGTCTGTCCACCATCATCCTGAAGGGGGAAGTGGCCCGACGACTGGTCCCCGCGGAGGAGTGCCGGGCCCGCCAGGAGATCACGGCGATCCTGGCAGCCTCACGCCAGGTCCTCGCCGACCTCCGGGTGCTGGCCAGGGGCTACCGCTGCCCGCTCTCCTTCGAGGCGGAACAGGAACTGGTGCGGTCGGCCCTGGCCATGGCGGATGTCGAGGTGACCATGGTGACGACCGGTCAGGACGGGCTGGACCCGGCGCTGGACGCCGTACTGGCCGTCGTGCTGAGAGAAGGGACCACCAACGTCATCAGACACAGCGAGGCCAGGACCCTCGACGTCACGTTCACCGCGTCCGACGACTGCGTACGGCTCGTCATGGTCAACGACGGCGTGGACCCGGACACCGCCGGACATCCCGGTGGCCAGGGACTGGCCAACCTCGCCGCCCGGCTCGCCGAGCTGGACGGGCGCGTCGAGTCGGGGGCGACCGGGGACGGGCGGTTCCGCCTCGTCGCCGAGATACCACTGCGGCCCACGCACGCCTAGGCGGCCGCTGTCCTGAGCAACGGGGGTGGAGGAAGCGTTCCGGAGTGCGGCCGGAGCGCAGGAAACGAGCGAAAGTACACGATCATGCACACCAGAATCCTGCTCGCCGAGGATGTCCACATGGTCCGCGGGGCGCTGGCCGCCCTGATGGAGATGGAGGCGGATCTGCTCGTCGTGGCCTCGGTGGGCCGGGGGACCGATATCGTGCCGACCGCTCTGGAGACCCGGCCCGACGTGGCGGTCCTCGACATCGATCTCCCGGGTACGGACGGGCTCACCGCGGCGACCGAACTCCACCAGAAACTGCCGAGCTGCCGCACCCTGATCCTCACCTCCTTCGGCCGCCCGGGACTGCTGCGGCGCGCCCTGGCCGCGCACGCCCAGGGCTTCCTGCTCAAGGACGCGCCGCCGGCCCAGCTCGCCAAGTCGGTCCGCGCGGTGGCCGCGGGCCGTACCGCCATCGACCCCGAACTGCTCCTGGGTGCCTGGGACTGCCTGGAGAACCCGCTCTCGATCCGGGAGACGGAGGTGTTGCGGCAGGTCGCCGGGGGTGCCGATGTCGGTGAGATCGCCGACAACCTGTGCCTCTCCGGAGGAACGGTGCGGAATTATCTGACTTCCGTCGTCTCCAAACTGAGCGCCCGCAGCCGTATCGACGCGGTCCGCATCGCCTATGAGCAGGGCTGGCTGCCCTGAGCGGAGACCGTCGGGAAAAGCAGGGGAAACAATTCCGGCTGGGCCGACGGCGGAATGGAAGGTCGCTTCCACGTCGGCCGGGCCATTCGGGGACGGTCGTTTCCGGCCCTGTTCAAGTGAATGTCGAGGACCGCGCCGCAGGCTGAGAGCGTCGCGTCCTCGGCGGGCCCGTGATCCGGGCGGCCGCCGAGCCGGACGACACAGGCCGACGACGACCGGCACCGCACCCTGGGTGTCGGCGTCGTCGGCTGCTCCCGCGCGCCGGTCAAGGACCATGGTGTCCTTCGGTGCCATCGGCGGTCTCAGCGGTCTCGACGCTCTCGGCGGTTCCCGCGCCACCGGTCGCCGCCGCTGCTTCCTTCGCTTCGTTCGCTTCGTTCGCGAGGCGGCGCATGGTGCCCGCGACCGCCACCGCGCCCGGCGCGTCGGGCTCGATCAGCGTGTAGTGGCCGATGCCGGGCAGGACGACCGTCTCCAGGTCGCCGTGGACCGCCGCGTAGTCCGCGAACTGCGACAGCGGCACCTCCTCGTCGACCTCGCCGTGCAGCAGCACCGTCCGTACGTCCGTCGTCCCGGGCCCCTTGAGCAGGGTCAGGGGATCGACGTACGGCAGTCGTCCCCCGAACAGTTCGGCGCCGCCCAGCAGTTGCAGCGCCGCGTCATTGCTGAGCCGGTCCCGGCGGGTGGCCTCCAGGTCGGTGATCGGGGCGAGGGCGAGCACGGCCGGCGGGAGGGATGTCGTGTGCCAGGGCGAGTCGGTGGGCAGCAGCGCGCGGGCCGCGCACCACAGCGCGAGATGACCGCCCGAGCAGTGTCCTGCCAGGACGTACGGCCGCCCCTGGGGAAGCGTGTCGACGATCAGGGCGATGTCGTCGAAGGTCTCCGGATATCCGCCGGCGCCCCCGGAGCGCCGGAAGCCCGGCAGCAGCACGGAGAAGCCCTGCCGGGACAGCCAGGCGGCGAACGGCGTCAGATGCATCCGGTCGTAGCGCCAGTACCCGCCGTGCAGCAACAGCACCAGCGGTGCCTCGGGGTCCGCGGCGGGCCAGGCGTCGTAGACCTGGTGGGGATGGTCGCCGTACTTCCCGTGCACCGGCGCGAGGACCGGTCTGAGGCTCAGGACGCGCTCTTCCTCCTCGGCGGCGAAGGCCGAGATCTCCCGGGCGGTCACGGTGCGCCACCCGCGCGCGTGCGGTCGTTCATGGACTGCTCCTTGCGACTGCCGGGCTCGTGCGGCGGGGGAGTCACAGACCGAGGTGGACGCCGCCGGACGCGTCGAGGCACTGCCCCGTCACCCAGCGGGCGTCGTCGCCGGCCACGAAGGCCACCACGTCGGCGATGTCCGCCGGGGCGCCGAGCCGGTCGAACACCGAGTGCGCGGACAGCGTCCGGCGGATCACCGGGTCCTTCAGGGTCGGGTTGATCTCGGTCTCGGTGATGCCGGGGGATACCGAGTTCACCGTGATGCCCCGCGGGGCCAGCTGCACGGCGAGGGACAGCGTCACATGGTCCAGGGCCGCCTTGGTCATGGCGTACGCGATGATCGTCGGCCAGGCGATCCGGGCGGCCGCCGACGAGACCGTGATGATCCGGCCCCCGTCCCGCAGCCGGTCGAGACCCTGCTGGAGGATGAAGAACGGGGCCTTGGTGTTGATGGCGAAGACCCGGTCGTAGTCCTCCTCGGTGACATGCTCGATCGTCCGCGGCAGCGTGATCCCGGCGTTGTTGACCAGGACATCCAGGCCAGGGGCGGCGTCCGGGGCGTACCGGACCAGCTCGCGGTCGAACGCCGACCACAGGGTGGCGGCGTCACCGGGGACGCCCAGCACCGCGTGGACCGCGAACGCCCGGCCGCCGTCCGCCTCGATCTCCTTGACCGTACGGTCCGCGGCCGCCTCGTCGTGCCCGTAGTGGACGGCGACCAGCGCGCCCTCCCGTGCCAGCCGTGCGCTGATGGCCCGTCCGATGCCGCGGCTGCCTCCCGTGACCAGCGCGGTCCTGCCCTGGTGTCGTCCGGTCCCTGCCAAGGTCGTGCCTCCTCATTCGGGCGCTGCGGATAAGGAAATGCGGGCAGCCGGCACCCCGCATTCCGAATGCTCACACTGCTCGACGGGGAGTTGGCCGGTCAAGGTGTTCGAGGTCGATTCGAGTGACGCACGAACAGAACTCAAGGGAAAAGGAGAGGGAGGGAATCCGGCGCTGGAGAATCCCTCGAATCCTTGTCGAGGAGCCGATTTGGCGGTCTCCCGGAGCCGGAATCGGATTTATCCTGCGGTGAGTCGACCAGGCAATGGAGAAAGGCTGACTGCATGCGACGCGCGCTGTGCCCCGCGGAAAACCTCTACGTAGCCCAGCGAAGCAGGGCGGTCCTCTCCTGCGTCCTCGACGGACCCGTCGACACCGCCGCCCTCACCGCCGCGTTCGACGCGGTCACGGCGGAGCAGCCCACACTGCTGACCCGCATCGTCCCGGACGGCGACGGCCACGCCCTGGAGACCCTCCCGGCGGCCGAGCGGCCCCGGCTGCGGCTGCGCACCGGCGGCGAGGAGGTGTACGGCGAAGAGCTCAACTCCCCGCTGCCCGTGGGCGGTCCACTCACCCGGGCGGTGCTCGTGAGCGACCCCGTCGAGCAGCGGCACACCCTGGTCCTGAGCGTCGACCACGTCATCACCGACGGACACAGCGGGATAGCCCTCCTCAACGCCCTCTGGGACCGCTACCGCGAACTCGTCGACGGCGCCGGGACCCCGCACCCGCCCGCGGCCGAACTCCCCGCCCCCATCAGTGCGTTGCTGCCCCCCTCCGACGCCGACGAGACGGCGAAGTACCTGCGACGACGGGTGGAGCAGATCGGCGGCCATCCGGCCGAACTCGTCCCGTACGACGTGAAGTCCACGCACGACGTGAAGTCCACGCACGCCGCGAAATCCACGTACGACATGAGGTCCACGGACACCGAGCCCGAGCACACCCACCGCATCGAGGTCCAGCGACTGCTCCTCGGCACCGAGCCGACCGCGCGGCTGCGCGCCCGGGCCCGCGCGGAAGGGGTGTCCGTGCACGCCCTGGTCAGCGCCGTCATGCTGCTCGCCGCCCGCCGGCGCCTGGACGGCACGGGACCGCGTGCCCTGCGCTGCGTGTCACCGGTCGACCTGCGCTCACGGCTCACGCCGCCGGTACCCGCCTCGGTCATGGTCGCCGCGGTCACCATGCACCTCCAGACCCGCACCGTCGCCACCGACACCGACGTGCTGGAACTGGCGCGCGAAGTCGGTGACGAGGTACGGCAGTTCCTGGACCGCGGCGAGCAGTTCCAGGAGCTGCGGATCATGGAGTCGGCGCCGCTGCATCCGACGCTCCACCTCGGCACGGTGATCGTGACCAACATGGGCGCCGTGTCCGGCCCGCGCCTCCCGGCCGGCACCTACCTCACCGACGTACGGCTCGTACCCGCCCGTGAGCACTACTTCCCGCACCTCGGCCGCAGCCCTGTCATGGCCTGTGTGACGTCCTTCGACGGCCGCCTCGCCA
Organism: Streptomyces sp. SID13726; assembly: GCF_010548375.1. Classification (GTDB taxonomy): domain Bacteria; phylum Actinomycetota; class Actinomycetes; order Streptomycetales; family Streptomycetaceae; genus Streptomyces. Next base: position 795,101 of record NZ_JAAGLY010000002.1, on the reverse strand, counting down.
TCGAGTTCCCGCACCACACGGCCTGCTTCAGCCGCCGCTTCATGCGCGAGCTGCGCGCCGAGGTCCACGCGAGCCTGCTGGCCCTCGCGAAGGCGGGCGAGGAGGACTGAGAGCGCGTCACGTACGAAGGACTCGGCCCCGTGTCCCGGTGTGTGAGACCGGGACACGGGGCCGAATCCGTCAGCGGGACGGCCCTCAGCCCTCCGTCGCCGCCAGCGCGGCCGCCACGACCTCGCCGATCAGCGCCATCGGCTCCGGCTCGGTCATCTCGTAGTGGCCGCACGGCACTTCGTGGTCCTCGATCGAGCCGTCGACGTACGCGCTCCACTCCTCGGCCTTGTCCTGAGCGTCCGAGGGATCGTCCGAGATCCTGGCCCCGGCGCCGCCGACCGCGGTGAAGAACAGGACGTCGCCGCGGAACACACCGGGGCTGAACTCGGGCGCGATACGCAGGTTGTTGCGCATGACCCGGGCGATGTCCGCCGCCTCCGCGGCCGTTACCTCCGAGGCCGCCGCCGGGCCGGACGAGTCGAGCAGCTCCAGCAGGTCGGCGACGTTCGGCGGGGCGTCCTGCGGCAGATGGACCCCGGTCAGCCGGGAGAGCAGGGCCACCACCTGGCGCTCACCGACCTCCGGGGACGGCGGGTGCAGATGCAGCAGCGGACTGTCGAGCAGGGCGAGCAACTCCACCCGCTCGCCCGCCTCCTGGAGCGCGGTGGCCATGGCGTGGGCCACCATCCCGCCGTAGGACCAGCCCAAGAGCCGGTAGGGGCCGGTCGGTTGGATCTCGCGTACCAGTTCCAGGTACGACTCGACCATGTCCTTCGGATCGGCGGCGGGCGGTGCCACCCCGTCGAGCCCGCGCGCCTGGACGGCGTGGACCGGCTGCCGTTCCCCGAGATGGGCGAGGAGCCCGGCGTACCGCCAGCCGATGCCGCCGCCGGGGTGCAGACAGAACAGCGGACGCCGGTCGCCCTCGGTGCGCAGCGGCAGGATCGGCGCGAAGGCGTCCCGGCCGCCACCACGGCGGCCCGCACGCTCCAGCAGACCCGCGACGGTCGGAGCGGCCAGCACGGCCGATCCCGGCACGTCGAGCACCCCCGCCTTGCGCAGCCGGCCGGCCAGGATCACCGCGCGCATGGAGTCGCCGCCCAGGTCGAAGAAGTTGTCGCGGACGCCGATCGGCTCCACGCCCAGGACCTCCTGCCACTGCTCGGTGACCGCGTGTTCGAGGTCGCCGGCGGGAGCGGTGTACGCGGTGCGGAGATGCGGCCGGGGCGCGAGGGCGCGGGCCACGGGAGCGGCGACGGTCTCCGGGGCGTCGGTCGTGTCCCTGGCCGACGGCAGGCCGCCGTAGGCCACGGACAGGCGCGGCGGGTCGATCCAGTGGCTGCGGCGGTCGAAGGCGTAGCCCGGCAGAGGTGTGCCCGGGCCGTTCTCGCGGGCCCCGCTCAGCGGAGCGAGGTCGGCCGGTACCCCGGCGGTCCACAGCCGGGCCAGCGCCTCGGTGAAGACCTGGACGTCGGACCGCTCGGACCTGGCGTGCCGCATGGTGACGACCGTGCCCGGCGCCGACTCCGGCAGACACGCCCGGGCCAGCTTCGACAGCGTGTCACCGGGGCCGACCTCCACCAGGAGCGGTTCGCCGCGCTCCCACAGGGCGGTGATGCCCTCGGCGAAGCGCACGGTCCCGCGGAGCTGGTCGACCCAGTGCCGTACACCGGTCGCCTGCTCGTCGGTGGCCCAGGTGCCGGTGGTGCTGGTGACGTAGGGGAGGCGGGGCGGGCGCAGGGTGACACCGCGTACGGCCTCGGCGAAGTCGCCGAGGATCGGGTCGAGCAGATGGGAGTGGGCGGCGACCGACAGGGCGAGACGCCGGTGCGGGATCTCCTCGGCCGTCAGCCGCCGCTCCAGCTCGGCCACCGCCGCCTCGTCACCGCCGACCGTGCAGGCCTCCGGACTGTTGACCACACTGAGCGAGAGGCCGCCGGTCAGCAGGGGGCGCACCTCGGCCTCGCCCAGGGCCACACTGACGGTCGCGCCACGGGTGGTGACCATCAGCCGCCCGCGCTCGGCGACCAGCAGCAGCATGTCCTCCAGGTCCATGACCCCGGCGAGACAGGCCGCCGTGTACTCGCCGAGCGAATGCCCGATCAACGCGTCCGGACGGACCCCGCGCTCCATCAGCACAGTGGCCAGGGCGTACTCGGTGACCACCACCGACAGCAGCCCCGGCACATCCGAGTCGGCGGTGCCGGCGCCGAACAGCACCTCGCGCAGGTCCCGGCCCAGCACCGGACGCAGGATCCCGGCACACCGGTCGACGACCGCGCGGTACGGGGCGCACTCCTCGTACAACTCCGCGCCCATGCCCGGGTAGTGGACGCCACCGCCGGGCAGCAGGAACGCCACCCGCGGCGGCCGTTCCGCGCCCCCGGAGGGAGTGTCGGACAGCGGACGGCCCAGCAGTTCGACGGCGTCCCGGCCGTGCTCGGCGACCACCGCGGCCCGGAACGCCATCGCGGGACGGCGGGTGCGCAGGGTGTGGGACACGGCGGCCAGGTCCGCGCCGGGGTGGTCCGACAGATGCCGGGCCAGGGCGTCGCACTGACCGGGAAGGGCGCCAGGCGTACGGGCGGACAGCGGCAGTACCTGCCACCGTGCCCCCGGATCGCCGTCCACGCGGACCGGCCGGTCCGGCGCTTCCTCCAGGACCACGTGCGCGTTCGTCCCGCCGATCCCGAAGGCACTCACACCGGCGCGGCGCGGACCGCTTCCGGCGGGCCACTCCTCCAGGCCGGTCGGCACCCGGAACGGGCTCCCGGCCAGGTCGATCAGCGGGTTCGGGCGGCGGAAGTGCGCGACCGGCGGGATCTGCCGGTGCTCCAGGACCAGCACGGCCTTGATGAACCCCGCCAGACCGGCCGCCGCCCCGACATGGCCGATGTTGGACTTGACCGACCCGAGCGCGCAGAACTGCCGGCGGTCGCTGCTCTCCCGGAACACCCGGGTCAGCGCCTCCACCTCGATCGGGTCGCCGAGGCTGGTGCCGGTGCCGTGGGCCTCCAGGTAGCCGATCGAGTCCGCGTCGACCCCGGCCAGCGCCTGTGCCATCAGGATCGCCTCGCACTGCCCCTCGGTGCTGGGCGCGCTGAAACCGACCTTGCGGCGGCCGTCGTTGTTGACCGCCGAGCCCTTGACCACGGCCCTGATCCGGTCCCCGTCCGCCAGCGCGTCGGCCAGCCGCTTGAGGACGACCACGCCCACGCCGTCACCCGGTACGGTGCCGCCGGCGTCCGCGTCGAAGGGGCGGCAGCTGCCGTCCGGGGAGAACACCCCGCCCGGCACATGCCGGTAGCCGAGCTTCGCCGACGGGTTGACCGACACCGCCCCGGCCAGCGCCATGTCGCAGGCGTGGTTCAGCAGGTCCTGGCAGGCGGTGTGGATCGCCACCAGACCGGTCGAGCACGCGGTCTGCAACGACAGGCTCGGGCCCGTCAGGCCGAGTTCGTACGACACCCTGGTGGCCAGCGTTCCCAGCGAGTTCGCGGCGGTCGTGTGCACCAGCTCCACCGAACCCGGCTGACCCGCGAACCTCGGGTACACATGGGACGCGTAGTACCGGCTGTCACCGGCGCCCGCGTACACACCGACCGCGCCCTCGCCCTGGTCGGCCGCGTACCCCGAGGACTCCAGGGCGAGGTAGGCGCACTCCAGCAGCAGCCGCTGCTGCGGGTCCACGATCGCCGCCTCGGCGGGGCTGTAGCCGAAGAAGCCCGCGTCGAACAGGTCGATCCCCTCGATGACGGACGCCCTGCGCACCAGCGAGGGGTCCGCCAGGTCCGCCGGGTCCCCGCCCGCCTGAAGGAACTCCTCCTCGCCGACCGGGCGCACCGACTCCCTCCCGGCGGCGACGTTCTCCCAGAACTCCTCCACCGTCTCGGACCCGGGGAAGCGCGCCGCGAGGCCGATGACGGCGATGTCGTTCTCCGAGAACCTGGTCTCCGCGAACTCGTTCTCCGGCGTGTCGCTCATCGCCGTCATTCCCCTTGTCCTGAGTCACGCTCGTCCTGTGGTCCCGCGCCGCGTACGTCCTGCCGGACGGTCCGGTTCCGCGCGGCCCGCTGCCGCTGCGCCTGCTGCCGGGCACGGGCCAGGGCTCCGCCGTTCGGCGACGGGCCGTCAGCGGCCGGTACGGCGTCCACGGGCACCGTCACCCGGTCGCCGAGGTGCCGGGCCAGCGCCCCGACCGTGGGGTGGCTGAACAGGTCCACGACGGTGAGTTCGCAGCCCAGTTCCCGGTTGACCTCGGTCATCGCGCGGACCAGCAGCAGCGAGGTGCCCCCGAGGTCGAAGAAGCTGTCGTCGACCCCGACCTGGTCCCGGTCCAGGACCCGCCGCCAGACACCGCACAGCGTGTCCTCCAGCGCCCGGCGCCGGTCGCTGTCCGGATCGGCGGCCGGTACGGCAGGGGCCGTACCGGTGGACAGTGCTCCGGCCGCCCGCAGAACCCACCGCTCGCCTGCCCCCACCTGCCGGGCGCTGTCCTCGGCGGCGCCGTGCAGCGCCCCGAGGTCCGCGCCGTCGCGCAGGGTCACACGAGCCGCCGGCCGGTGCAACGGGCGTGCCGGGCCCGTCAGATGACCGCGCACCCAGGGCGCGCCGCGATCGACACCGACCAGCACATGCGGCTCCGCCAGGCCCCGCGCGAGGTCGAGCGAGCGCAGGGCGGCGGTGTGGTCCAGGACCCGGTAGCCGCGCGCCTCGGTCAGCGCCCGCAGCCCGTAACCCCGGCTCATGCCGATGTCGTCCCACATGCTCCAGGCCAGGCTGTGGGCGTCGAGCCCGTCCCGGTGCCGGCGCACGGCCAAGGCGTCCAGGAAGGCGTTCCCGGCGGCGTACGCGCCGGTCATGGAACCGCCGAAGTAGCCGTTGACCGACGAGAAGGACAGGAACGACGGCGCGGAGCACTCCTCGGCCAGCCGGTGCAGCACCCAGCCGCCGGTCACCTTCGCGGCGAGCGCGGCCCGCCACTCCTCCAGGTCGTACTCGGCGACGGGCCGCTGGTCGAACGCCCCCGCCAGATGCAGCACCCCCGCCAAGGGCGCCGACCACACGGCGGCGGCCTTGTCCGCGGCCGCGCGGACCTGAGCCGGGTCGGTGACGTCGGCGGACTCGTAACGCACCGCACCGAGTCCGCGCAGCCTGCGGTACGCCTCGACCCGGCGGGCCGGCTCACCGTCCCGCTCGGTCAGCGCGTCCCAGGTGTGCTCGGGCGGGAGTTCGCCGCGGCCGACCAGCAGCAGCCGGGTGCCCGGCGTCCTCAGCAGATGCTCGGCGACCAACGCGGACACCCCGCCGAGCCCACCGCTCACCAGGAGGAAGCCGTCGGCCGCGGCCGGCCGCCTGCGGGGCAGCGGGTCGGGCAGCGGGGCCAGCCGGCGCACCCAGCGCTCTCCGTCCCGGTAGGCCACCTCGGGGTCGGTCACCGGACCGGCCGTCTCGGCGAGGACCAGCCGGGCGGCCGCGGCCGGATCGGCGACCGGCAGATCCAGCCGCGAGGCCGTCAGCCAGGGCAGCTCCTCCCGCAGACTCCTGAGCAGACCGCCCGCGGCGGCGTGCAGGCAGGACGGACGCTCCTCGGCCAGCACGTCCTGGGTACCGCCGGTCACCAGATGGAGGCTGACGGAACGGTCCGCGTCATGGCTCGACGACAGCGCCCGTGCCAGACACACCAGGCTGTCCACACCGTCCCGTTGGGCCTCGCGCAGCTCGTCCGCGCCCTCCGGCTCGACCCCGGCGGTCAGCGCCCCCAGGTGGAGCACCGCGTCCACCGGACGGCCGTCCCCGGCCAGTGCCGCGAGCAGCGCCTCGTAGTCCTCGGGCCGGTCGACCCCCACCTGGTAACGGGCCGCGCCGAGACGGCGGAACCCCTCGGCCGCGGTGACGACCGTGCACAAGGCACCGTCCTGCCACAGCCGTTCGGCCACCGCCTCGGCCAACTCCGTGCCCAGCGCGTCCCGTCCGGCGAGCAGCAGGGTGTGCCGCGCCGGACGCGCCGAGGCGTGTGGCCGCCGCGCCCGCTGCCACACCGGGCGCAGAAACCAGTCCGGTACGGTCGCCGCGGTGCCCAGGAGCACCTCGGTGCGCCGTACGTCCTCGTCGAACTCGCCCGCCTCGAACCGCTGCCGCAGCTGCGTCCGCTGGATCTTGCCGATCTCCGTCTTGGGCACGGCCCCCGGCTCCACCGGGACCAGATAGGCGGGCGTGATCCCGATCTGCCGGGTCACCTTGCCCCGCACCGCGCGCAGCGCGTCCGCCAGGTCGGTGCCGGGCGGCACGTGGAGGAAGAGGGCCAGCTCGTCGGTGTCCGCCGCCGGGTCCGGCCGTACCGCGACCGCGGCCGTGAACGACCGCTCCACGGACGGCAGTTCCTCCACACACGCCTCGATCTCATGGCTGTAGTGGTTGACGCCGTTGATGATGATGACGTCCTTCGCGCGGCCCGTGATGTACAGCTCGCCGGAGCGCAGGAAGGCCAGGTCACCGGTGTCGAACCAGCCGTCGTCGGTGAACGACTCGGCGTTCTTCTCCGGGTTGTCGTGATAGCCCGAGGTCACCGACGTGCCACGGACCTGGAAGAGCCCGACCGTGCCCTCCGGCACGACCCGGCCCTCACCGTCCACGACCCGCATCGCGAACCCGGGGTAGGGCAGCCCGCAGCTGACGAACGTGCCCTCGCCCGCCGCAGGTTGGGCCGGCAGCACGGTGTCCGTCACCACCGAGCAGGTCTCGGACATGCCCCAGCCGGGGTGCACCACCATGGCAGGCAGACCGAACGGTTCGAGGACCTGGAGGAAGCGCCGGGCGGTGGCCGCGACCACCACCTCACCGCAGTTCATGACCAGCCGCATCGGCGACAGGTCCCACCGGCGGTCGCCCATCCGGTGCGCGTGCTCGGCGGGCAGCCCGAAGGCGAAGTTGGGGGCCCAGGTGACACTGACCCGGTACCGGTCCGCCAGGTCCATCCAGCGCAGCGGGTCCTCCAGGATCCAGGAGGTGGGCGCGTGTACCTGGCGGCAGCCCAGGTACACATCCCTGAGGTGGAACATCACCACGCCGGTGACATGGTCGAGCGGGATCCAGTTCAGCGAGACGTCGTGCTCCGTCAGGCCGTTGACCTGCGCGGTGGCCGCGGACCGGGTCAGGACGCCCCGGTGGTCGATCCGGACCGCCTTGGGCAGACCGGTGCTGCCGGAGGTGAGCAGCATCAGGATCAGGTCGTCCGGCCGCGCCGCATGCCACTCGGTGTCGGCAGGACCCGAGCGGAGCGCGTCCGCCGTGGTCAGCCGGGACTCCGCCCAGGCACGGCGGTCGGCGAGGGCGCGCAGCCCCTCCTCGTGCGGGCCCGAGGTGATGATCCAGGGGCGGCCCAGCATCCGCCAGACACCGTCGAGCTTGTTCACCGCCGCCGAGTCCTCCGCGTAGGAGGCCGGGACGGTCAGCGGCACCGTGACGAACCCGCCGAGGACGCAGCCCCACAGGACGGCCAGGAAGTCCTCGGTGTCGTCGCACTGGAGGATCACCTGGTCACCGGGGCGCAGCCCCAACTCGCGCAGCCCACCCAGGACATGGGACGCCTCCTCGGCGAGGCTCGCGTAACTGCGGCGCACGGTGCTGCCGTCGGCCCGCACATGCACCACCTCGGCGTGCGGTCCGCCCGCCGCGGCCCGGCGCAGGGCCTCCGCCCAGGTCCGCACGGCCGGTTCGGCCAGCGCGGGCCCTTCGCTGAGCGAGGGAACCGCCTTTCGCCCGGTGTCGCCGGAGACCACGGCGGACGGCTCCACGGGCCCGGCCGAGGACCGGCCCGACACGGCGGGCCCGGCGTGCAGACGGCCCAACGGCTCCTCGTGCTCCTCCAGTTCCACCGTGACCGCGTCGACGCCGGGCACCTCAGCGAGCGCCCGCTGCCACCGCTCGGCCTGCTCGGTGCCGATCCGCGGCAGATGCCGTAGCGCTACGGCGTCCAGGTCCCCGTCGGCGGTGCGGGGCAGGTCGGAGACGGCCACGACCCGCGGTGCCCCCCCGTCCGGGGCCGTCCGCGCGAGGAGCCGCTCCGCCTGCCGGGCCGCGTCAGCCCGGGTGGGGACGGCGAGCACGGTCGGCCGCCCGGCGTCACCCTCGTCCGGCGGCAGCACCAGGCACTCCCGGATGCCGCCCGCCGCGAGCACCGAGCGTTCCAGCCCGGCCTGGTCGAACCGCTCCTCCGCCGCGCCGGAACGCGTCGGCCGGGGGCCCGGGTCGGGCAACTCGCTGATCCGCAGGGCCGGTTCCGCCGCGACCGCTGCGAGCGTCCGGTGCAGGGTGTCGGCCAGCCGGCGCACCGTGGCCTCGTCGAAGAGGTCGGTGCTGTACTCGACATGGCAGGTCAGCCCCTCGGCGCCCGGGGCCTCGGCGAACTCGACGAACAGGTCGAACTTCGCGGTCCCGGTTGAAGTGGGATGCAGCGGGGCCTCGTTGTCGCCCAGCCGTACGACCGCCTCCGTGTTGTTCTGCAGAGCCAGCATCACCTGGAACAGCGGATGCCGGGCGGCTGCGCGGGGCGGGTTGAGCTCCTCCACCAGCCGGTCGAACGGCAGGTCCTGGTGGTCGTAGGCGCTCAGGTCGAACGCCCTCACCCGGGCCAGGAGTTCGGCGAAGGCCGGATCGCCCGAGGTGTCGGTGCGGGTGACGAGGGTGTTGGTGACGACGCCGATCAGGTCGTCCAGGGCCGCGTCGGTGCGTCCGGCGACCGGAGTGCCCAGCGGGATGTCGGTTCCGGCACCGCAGCGGGTGAGCACGGCGGCGAGGGCGCTCTGGAGCACCATGAACAGACTGGCGCCCCCGGAGTCCGCCAACTCCCGCAGACCGCGATGGACTTGGGCGTCGATGGCGACGGCCAGGGCCTGGCCACGGCGACTGGGCGCGGCCGGACGCTCCCGGTCGGCGGGCAGTGGGATCTCCTCCGGCAGACCCGACAACACCTCGGTCCAGAAAGCCAGTTGGCGGCCCAGCGGGGTGGCGGGATCACGCAGTCCGTCCAGCAGGCGCTCCTGCCAGAGCGTGTAGTCGGCGTACTGGATCACCGGCGCCGCCCAGTCCGGGGCCCCGCCCGCCAGACGGGCCGCGTACGCCGTCGAGAGGTCCTGCGCGAACGGCACCAGCGACCAGCCGTCGGCCGCGCTGTGGTGCAGCACCAGCACCAGCGCGCGGGCCCCGTCCCGGGGGCCGTACAGCCCGGCCCACACCGGGAGGTCCCGCGTCAGGTCGAACGGGCGGCGCCGCGCGGCGGCCACGTACGCCTCCACCTCCTGGGCGGGACAGTCCACCACCTCAAGCTCCGGGTGCGCGGTGCCCGGAGCCCGGACGTCCTGGTACGGGGTGCCGTCGGCCTGCGGCAGCACGGTGCGCAGGCTCTCGTGCCGGTCCACTACGTCCGCCAGCGCGGCCCGCAGCACCTCGTCGTCGACGGGCCGGGACAGCCGTACGACGAGCGGCATGTTGTAGGTCGCCGCCGTGGTGTCGAGCTGGTTGAGGAACCACATGCCCTGCTGGGCGGCGGACAGGGCGATCCGGTCGCCCCGCTCGGCGGGCACGAGAGGGGGCAGTGCGGGAGCCGCGGCCTCCGCGGGCACCGAGACCTGTGCCGCGATCCCGGCGGGCGTCGGCTCGGTGAAGATCGTCCGCAGGGACACCTCGGCTCCGGTGACGGCCCGCAGCCTGGCCCGCAGCTTGGACGCGAGCAGCGACTGCCCGCCGAGACCGAAGAAGTCGTCGTCCGCCCCGACCGCGCCCGCGGGCAGCCCCAGCAGCTCCTCGAAGAGCCTGCGCACCACGGCCTCGGCCGCGGAGACCGCACCGCCAGGGCCCTCGGAATCCGGAGCGGGCAGCGCCTTGCGGTCCAGCGTGCCGTCGGCGGTGCGCGGAAGGGCGTCCACCGGGACGCAGGCGACCGGCACCTGGTGCTCCGGCAGCAACTGGGCGAGGTGCGCGAGGAGTTCGGCACGGCTGGGGCTGTGTCCCGGCGCGGGTACGGCGTAGGCGACAAGCGCCCGGCTGCCGGTACCCGGCCTGTCCCGGGCGACCACCGCCGCCTCGGCGACGGCCGGATGGCGCACCAGCGCGGCCTCGACGACACCGGGCTCGGCCCGGAACCCGCCGGCGCGCACCTGCTCGTCCGTCCGGCCGACGTACTCCACGACACCGTCGCCACACCGGCGGACCAGATCCCCGGTCCGGTACATCCGCGCGCCCGCCCCCGCGAACGGATCGGCGACGAACCGCCCGTCGTCCGCCGCCGTACGGCCAAGCCGGGATCCGGCCACATACAGCTCGCCCACCCAGCCGGACGGCACCGGCCGCAGATGGCGGTCGAGCACATGGAACCGGGCACCCGGCAACGGAGTGCCCAGAGCCCGCCGCCCCGGCCCGCGCCGGACAGCGACCGTTCCCGAGGTCTCGGGGTCGCCGTACAGAGTCGACAGGGCCGGGGCCTCGTCGCCGTACCGCTCGATCCAGGGGCCGAGGTCGGCCGGTTCCGGTGCCTCCGACGCGACGAGGAGGTGGCGCAGCCCGAGCGGATCGCTCCCGGCCGCCACCTGGCCGGCCCCCGCCAGCGCGGGCAGGGCGGCGGACGGCTGGACGAGGACCGTGACGCGCTCACGCACCAGCAGGTCCAGCAGTTCCTCGGGCGACCGCGTGGCCTCCTGCGGTACGACGACCAGCCGGCCGCCGTACGCCAGCGCGCCCCAGATCTCCTGGACGCCGAGGTGGGAGGCGCCCGAGTGGAACAGCGCCCAGGAGTCGCCCGGGCCGGACGACAGGTGCGCCACCTCGGCGAGTCCGCAGGGGCCGCCGTGTGCGAGGAGCACGCCCTGCGGGCTTCCCGGGGCCTGGAGGACATACGCCGGGTCGCTCGGGGTGAGCGGGCCACCGCGGTCGGCGTCCGAGAGGGGTGCGGGGGACCGTGTCGCCAACTCACCTGCTGTGGCAGGGGAGTCGAGTACGAGGGTGGGTATCTCGCCGCCGGGCAGCGCGCCCGTCGTGCTCAGGTCGGTCAGCACCAGTGCGGGTGCGACGGCGTCGAGCGGCGCGGTCAGGTGCTCGGCCGGATGCGCCGGGTCCAGGGGCAGACAGGCGGCGCCGGACTTGAGCACGGCCAGCTGTCCGGTGACCAGGTCGGCGGAGCGGGGGAGCGCGGTCGCCACCGTACGGCCGGGGCCCGCGCCGTGGGCGATCAGCAGACGGGCCAGGCGGTTGGCGCGGGCGTCGAGCTCCGCGTAGGTGAGGTCGGCGCCGGTGTGGGTGACGGCGGTCGCCTCGGGGTTGCGGGCGGCCTGGGCCTCGAAGCGTGCGGGCAGGGTGGCATCGGGCGCGGCGCCTCCCGGCTCCGGTACGAGGGACGTGTAGGCCGGGTCCTCGTCCGGCAACAGGAGGTTCGCGCGGCCCACCGTGAACTCCGGGTCCGCCTCGGCCAGTTGGTCCAGAAGGAGCAGGAAGCGCTCCAGGTGACCGGCGAGCACCTCCTGCGTGTACAGCGCCGGGTTGGCGTCGAAGGCGAAGCCCAGACCGGTGCCGTCGGCTCCCGGGCGCACGGTGATCAGCAGGTCGTCGACCGCGCCGCCCGACAGGTGGTGCGGGGTCGCCGGGTGGGCGCCGAAGCTCAGCCGGTGCGAGAAGGGGACCAGGTTGACGAGCGGTCCGAACAGCCGGCGGTCACCGCCGAGCAACTTCACATCGCGGCGCAGGTCCTCGCCCCGGTACTGCTGATGCCGGCGCACGGCACGCAGCTCGGCTGCCGCCGCCGCGACCAGCTCGGCCGCCGTGAGACCGGGCCGCACGGACAGCCGTAGCGGAAGGTTGTTCGACACCGTGCCCGGGGTGCGCAGGGCCGCCGAGCCGAGGCGGCTCATGGTGGTCACACCGAGGACCACGTCCTCGCTGTCCGTCACCCGGTGCGTGTACGCGGCGACGGCCGCGAGCAGCAGTTCGGCCCGGTTGACGCCCAGCGCGGACGCGGTGGCCGACAGCCGGTCGGCGGCCGACGCCGACAAGGCCGCCGTGCGGCGCAGGAACGCGGGCGCCGGCAGGGCCGTGCCCTCGGTCAGGCTGAGCGCGCCGTCGAGGTCGGCGAAGCGGCCGGTCCAGAAGGCGCGGTCACGTGCGTGGCGGTCCGAGTCCCGGTAGGCGGCCTCCTCGGCCAGGAGGGTCCGCACCGGGGCGAACGTCGTACCGGGGACCTCCTGCCCGGACGCCAGGGCGGTGTAGATCTCGGCGGCCCGGCGGAAGACGAGGAGGTAGCCGTAGCCGTCCAGCAGGATGTGATGGGCCCGCATGTACCAGAGGTACCGGTCCTCGGCCGCCTTGAAGAGGACATGCGTGAACAGCGGCTCCTCACCGCCCACCGGCACGGCGGTGGCGAGGTCGGCGCGGATCAGCTCCTCGGCCGCCGCCGTGGGATCGGGCGCGGAGCTCACGTCCTCGATCCGCAGCGGCCGGTCGGCCGGGGGCGCCGGAGCGCAGCGCGGCCCGTCGGGCGTGTCGGTGAACCGCAGCCCGAACGCCTCCGCCTCGGCGACGGTCCGGCGCAGCGCCCTCCCGAACAGGCCTGTGTCGACCGAGCCGTGGATCTCCAGGTACTCGCCCGTGTTGTAGGCCGGGCTGCGCGGGTCGAGCTGCTGCCCGTACCAGATGCCCTCCTGGGCTCCGGTGAGGCCGGCCAGTGGACCGCCGGCCTCGGTCCGTGGCGCGGGAGCGCTCCGCGGCGGCGACGTGGAAGCGTTGGATCCGGCTGCGTCTTGGAGCACGGTTATCACCCTCGTCGGACAAAGGGACTACGGTCTGCGCGGACTCGCACAAGGGCTCGCGCGCGGCGGCGGAGCGGCACGGGGGCTGTGGCCGTTTCGGGTCGGTCTCCGGGGGCCTCGGGTCTCCCGGAGCACCGGGGGCCCCGGGTTCCCGGAGATCCCGGAGTCTCCGGACTTCCCGGCGTCCACGGAGACGGAAGGCCCGGGGCAGCCAGCTTCGGCAGACCGGCTCGAGGTCCGGTCAAGGAGCGGTGGACGGGCCGCCCCGGGCGGGTGTCCTCCAGGAAGGCTCAAGTGCGCCTGTGCCACGGTGAATCCGCCTCGCGCGCCGTGAGCGGGCCCTCCGTCGCCCGAGGACGCCCCGACCGACCGCATGTACAGGCGACCGACAGGAGCCCCGCCCACCATGACCGTCCCGCTGTTGTGCTTCCCCTTCGCCGGAGCAGGCGCGAGCTTCTTCACCCCCTGGCAGCGCTACGACCTGAAGGCCACCCGGATCCACCCCGTCCAGCTCCCCGGCCGCGAAAGGCGCCTCGACGACCCGCCCTTCCCGGACGTCCGCACCGCGGTCGAGTCCCTCGCCGGAGAACTCCGCACTCAGAGTGACCTGTCGGCCGGACCCGTCGCCCTCTTCGGCCACAGCTTCGGGGCGGTCCTCGCCTACGAGATGGCCCGCCACCTGAGCGCCGAGGGCATCGCGGTGGCCCACCTCTTCGTCAGCGGCTCGGCGGGACCCACGACCAGGCGCGAGGTCGGCGCCACCGGGCTGCCCGACGACGAATTCCTCGCCCGCGTCAAGGAGTTCGCCGGATACGACCACCCCACCATGGCCGACCCGGAGCTGCTGGAGCTGCTGCTGCCGACGCTCCGCTGCGACGTGGAGATGCACGAGGCGTACGTCTCGGCCGCGACCGACCCGCTCGACGCACCGCTCACCTCCCTGCGCGGCCTGGAGGACGGACTGGTCTCGGCCGAGCAGGCCCAGCAGTGGGAGCAGGTCGCCGGGTCCGGGTTCCGGTTCGAGGAACTGCCCGGAGGACACATGTACTTGACCGAGTACCCGGGGCCGCTGCTCAAGCTCGTCGACGACGAACTCAAGGCCTGGGCATGAGCCTGCACGGCAGGACCGTCATCGTCACCGGCGCCGCCCGCGGCATCGGCCGCGCCTGCGCCGAACTCCTCGCCTGTGCCGGCGCCGACCTCGTGCTCGTCGACCTCGCCGACGATCTGCCCCTCGTGCCCTACTCCCTCGGCACCGAAGGGCAGTTGGCGCACACCGAGAAGCTGTGCCGCGCGCACGGCGCCACCGTCCTCTCCTGCCCGGCCGACGTCCGTGACCTCCGCGCGGTCGAGGCCGCGGTGGCCGCCGCCGTCCAGCGCTTCGGACGCGTGGACGCCGTGGTGAACAACGCCGGCATCGCCGCCCCCTCGGGCAAGGCCGTCCACGAGATCGGCGAGGACGAGTGGAGCGTCATGCTGGACGTCGACCTCTTCGGTGCCTGGCGCATGACACGGGCGGCCGGGGAAGTCATGGCACGGCAGCGCTCCGGCAGCATCGTCAACATCTCCTCCACCGCGGGCCTGGTCGGCTACCGCAACTTCGCCGCCTACGTCACCGCCAAGCACGGCCTGATCGGCCTGACCCGCGCCGCCGCCCTCGACTACGCGCCGCTCAAGGTCCGCGTGAACGCGGTCTGCCCGGGCTCGGTGCGCGACGACCCGGTGCTCGAGGGCCGCATGCTCTCCGAGATCGCCAAGTCCCTGGACGTGCCCGTCTCCGAGCACGAGGAGATCTTCGTCCAGGCCCAGCCGACGAACGAACTCGTCGAGGCGGGCGAAGTAGCCGAAGCCGTGCTGTGGCTGGTCGGCGACGGCTCGCGCGGGGTCACCGGCAGCGTGGTCACCGTGGACGGCGGCTTCACCGCCAAGTAGGCACGGCAGCGCCGCGCCCGCACCTCAGACAGGGAGCCCAGATGTCAGCGGTCCTGACCGCCTACGAGTCGTTCAACGCCCTTACGCCCACCGAGCGTTCGAGGCCGCTCGACCAGCACGCGATCGTTCTGGACAGCGGCACGCGCGTGGACCCGCGGATCCTCGCGGAGCGCCTGCGGGAGGTCGTCGCCGGGTGCCCCATGCCCGAAGAGGCGGTTCGGGAACCCCGGGCGGTCTGGCTGGAGCAGGTGCCGCACCCGTCGGACGACCTCCGCGCGGTCCGGCGCCTGCACCGCGAACTGCTGCGCCCGGTACCACGGTTCGGCCCGGCACCGGTCCGTGTCGTCGTCCTGCGCTGCGAGGACCGCGACCTGCTTGTCTTCAGCGCGTCCAGGCGGCACCTCGACCGGACGTCCCTGACGAAGGTCGCGGGGGCGGTGACGGGCGGTTCGGAGAATCCCGCGCGAGGGCTGTGGTGGGATCTTCCCGCCCCCGGAGACCGAGATGGAGAGGGAGGCGGAGGCGGTGTCTCGGGGGCGGCTGTCGGCGCGGGCCCTCGTGGGGCACACCGATTCACCGTTCCTCTCGTTCCCGCGGCCTCGGACACACCGGACCTCCGAGCCGCACAACTGGCCGCTGTCGCCTACACAGCGATGCGCTACCTGGACCGCGCCGAAGCGACCGTGGGCGTGGTACGCCGCCGCCACCGGAGCGACGCGATCCTCGGCGCGGCGGAGGACGCCGTACCCCTGACGCTGACGGAGACCGACACCACGGGCGAACTCCTGGCCCAGGCACGGTCCGCACTGGCCCCGGCACCGGACGAGGCGACAGGCGGCGGCCCGCCACGGATCACTGTGGCCTTCCACGAGGACGACCCCGGTCAGGAGTCGTACTTCCCCGGCACCTGGCCCGGCTCACCCCTCGTCGTCCACTGGTCCGGCGAAGGCCCCGAAGGCCCGGAAGCGGTTTGCCTCTTCGACGAGAGCCGCTACGGCAGGGACCTCATCGAACAGTTCTGCCGACACCTCGCCGCGATCGTCGCCCAACTCCTCGAACAGCCATCCACCACACCCACGGACCGGCTCCGGCTCCTGGACGACGGGGAAGAGACGTCACTCCGGGAGCTGTCGGACGGTGGCCGCCTCGACTCCCGACCCACCTCCATCCACAGCGACTTCGAGCAGATCGCCGCAGCCCAGCCGGACGCCGTCGCCGTCACCCACAAGCAAGCAACGCTCACCTACCGGCAGTTGGACACGCGGGCCAACCGCCTCGCCCACGCGCTCAGATCACTCGGCGTGGAGCACGGGGACCGCGTCGGGGTCTGCATGGAGCGCTCCACCGACCTGGTCGCCGTACTCCTGGCCGTGCTGAAGAGCGGAGCGGCGTACGTCCCCATGGACGTCGGCTATCCGGCGGAGCGGCTCGCCTACACGGTCAAGGACGCCGGGCTGCGGCTGGTGATCGGCCCCGAGGAAGCGCCTGATCCCGGCGATCCCACGGTCCGTACGGTGACCGTCGCCGAACTGACCCTGCGCGCCGAGCCGGAACCTGACACCCCGGTGACCGGCCCGGCCGACCCCGGGCAGCCCGCCTACGTCATCTACACCTCCGGAACGACCGGACACCCCAAGGGAGTTGTCGTCCCGCACCGGAACGTCACCGCGCTCGTCGAGGCCACCCGAACCGACTTCGGGCTCTCGGCCGGCGATGCGTGGTCGCAGTTCCACTCGGTGGCGTTCGACTTCTCCGTGTGGGAGATCTGGGGGTGTCTGCTCACCGGGGGGCGGCTGGTGATCGTGCCGTACTTCTCGGCCAGGTCACCGCACGCGTTCCTGGACCTGCTGGTCACGGAGCGGGTGACCGTCCTCAGCCAGACACCCTCGGCGTTCGGCGAACTCGCCCGGCTGTGCGGCTCCGGCACGGACACCGAGACGGCGGACGGCACGGTGTCGGTGCGGCTGCTCGTCTTCGGCGGCGAGGCGCTCGACCCCCGCGTCCTGAGGCCCTGCCTGGACGACGAGGGCTGGTCGCGTTGTCGCTTCGTCAACATGTTCGGCATCACCGAGACCACCGTCCACGTCACGGCCCAGACCGTCACCAGGACCGAGATCCTGCACGGCGACCGCTCGGTGGGCCGTCCGCTGCCGGGCTGGAGCATCACCATCCGGGACAGCCGGGGGCGGCTGCTGCCGCGCGGTGTGCGGGGTGAGATCCACGTCGGCGGGGCCGGGGTGGCGCTCGGCTACCTCGACCGCCCCGAACTCACCGGTCAGCGATTCCTGGACGATCCGGCCGGCGGCGGCCGCATGTACCGCAGCGGCGACGCAGGCAGGCTGCTGCCCGACGGCCGGGTCGAACACCTGGGACGGCTCGACAACCAGGTCAAGATCCGCGGCTACCGCATCGAGACCGACGAGGTGCGGGCCGTACTCCTGGAGGACCCGGCGGTGGCCGACGCTGCGGTGGTCCCGGGCCGGGACAACGTCGGCGGGCTCCGGCTCGACGCCTACCTGATGTTCCGAGACGGGACGGCGACGGCGTACGGCACGGCGAGCGCGTACGGCACGGCGGAGGTGCGGGAACGCGCTGCCAAGGTGCTGCCGCAGTACATGCTGCCCAGCACCTGGACGCCGATCTCCGAACTGCCCCGCACGATCAACGGCAAGCTGGACGTCGGCAGACTCCCCGCACCGCAACCAGCCGTGCCTGGCCGCCAGTTGTCCGCACCGGCGGAGACGGAGGAGCAGTCCGGGCTGCTCGCCCAGGTGTGCTCGATCTGGAGCGAGGTGTTCGGCTTCACCGTCGGACCCGACCACGACTTCTTCGGCATCGGCGGGAACTCCCTGCTCGCCACCCGCCTGTCCGCCGTCTTCCGGGAGAGGGGCCTGCCGCCCCTCCAGACCCGCGACATGTACCGCAACCCCACACCGAGAGCGATCACCGGCCTCCTTGAGCGGTGACCCGGCCGCACAAGAGGGGCGCGACCCGGGTCGCGCCCCTCAGCCGTTCCTGACGGATCATCAAGACAGCTTGATCGTGGGGTTGTAGAGGTCCATCCACACGGCCAGGTCGAGAACCCGCTCGAAAGCGTCACGCTCCTCGCGCCGCACAGCCTCCGGCTTCCCCCGCACGGCCGTCGCGAGCGCCGCCCGCTCGAAGAACTCCACCGCGCGGTGGTCGTCGGACAGCAGCTCGCCCACCTGGCGCTGCAACGCGCCGACGTAGCTCAGCTCCTGGGTCAACGGGTAGTGCCCCTTGGGCCGGTTCGCCACCGAGGCCGGCAGCAGATCGCGTACGGCGGCCCGCAGCAGGCTCTTCTCGCGGCCGTCGAACGTCTTCATCGACCAAGGGGTGTTGAACACGTACTGCACCAGCCGGTGGTCGCAGATCGGCACCCGCACCTCAAGACCGACCGCCATGCTCATCCGGTCCTTGCGGTCCAGCAGCGTGCCGAGCGCGCTGGTCACATGGACGTAGCACAGCTCCCGCATCCGGCGTTCGTGCGCGTCCTCGCAGGGCCGGGACGGCAGTCGGGCCACCGCGTCGGACCAGCGCTGCGCCAAGTAGCCCGGCAGATCCAGGGTGTTGAGGGTCAGCTCCTGCCGGTACAGCTCGGTCGGCACCAGCGGCGCGACCCACGGGAAGGTCGCGGAGCGCTGTATCTCGGGCTGGTGGAACCACGAGTAGCCGCCGAAGGTCTCGTCGGCGGACTCGCCGGACAGGGCCACCGTCGAGTGCTCGCGGATCGCCTTGAACAGCAGGTAGAGGGAGTTGTCGCCCTCGCCGAAACCGAACGGCAGATCACGGGCCCGGATGACGGCCCGACGCACCTCGGGGTCGGCCAACTTCCGGTGGTCGAGCCGGATGTCGCTGTGCAGCGTGCCGACGTGGTCCACGACCTCCCGCGCGAACGGCGCGTCCGGCGAACCGCGCAGCTCGTCCGCACGGAAGGCGTCCGGCTGCTCGAAGTCCACCGTGAACGTACGGACCTGCCTGCCCTCCTCGGCGAGCCTGCGGCCCGCCAGCGCCGTCAGCGCGCTGGAGTCCAGACCGCCGGAAAGCAGCAGACACAGCGGCACGTCCGCGACCAACTGCCGCTCGACACTGTCCTCCAGCAGCTCACGGACCCGGCGGACCGTGGTCTCCGTGTCGTCCTGGTGCTCGCCCACCTCCAGCCGCCAGTAGACCCGCTCGCGTGCGCCGGACCGGTCGACGATCAGCATCGTGCCCGGCCTGACCTCCCGCATGCCCCGCCACACGGCAACCCCGGGCTCCTTGACGAAGCCCATCATCTCCCGGAAGCCGTCCTGGTCGACGACGGCCTCCACGGCGGGGTGCGCGAGCAGCGCCTTGGCCTCCGAGCCGAACAGGACACCGTCCTCGGTCTCGTACACGTACAGCGGCTTGATGCCGAGCTGGTCGCGCAGCAGGACCAGCCGCTCCGTACGGCCGTCCCAGATGCCCAGCGCGAACATGCCGAGCAGATGGTCGGCGACCTCCTCGCCCCACTCCAGGTAGCCGCGCAGCACCACCTCGGTGTCACTGGAGGTACGGAACTCGTGGCCACGGCGCCGCAGTTCGTCGCGCAGCTCGCGGAAGTTGTACGCCTCCCCGCTGTACGTCAGCACCACCGGGCCGTCCGGGGTGTCCACCGTCATGGGCTGGACACCGCCCTCCAGGTCGATGACCGACAGCCTGCGATGCCCGAGCGCGGCGCGCGGCGACACCCAGGTGCCCCCGGCGTCCGGGCCGCGGCAGACCATGGTGTCCGTCATCGCGTCCAGGGTGGGGCGTTCCTGCTCCAGGTCGTGCCGGAAGGCGATCCAGCCGACGATCCCACACATGTGCGTCCTCTCCTGCCGATTGCTCGGTTGCTCGGATTGCTCCGATTGCTGGTCCGGTGCTGGTCCGGTGTCGATCCGCCGTGCGGGTGTCAGCGGTTGGCGGCCATGTGGGCGCGCAGTCCGTCGATGTGGGAGCGGGCCGTCGGCTCCAGGACCGCCCGCATCAGCAGGGGCTTGAAGTACGACCAGGGGCGGTGCAGTTCGGCCGCCCACTGCCAGGTCAGCCGCGAGCCGTCCGGGGTGGACTCGACGACGTAGTCCTCCACCAGGTGCCGGAACATCCGGACCGTGCTCTCCACACCGGTGAACGTCTTGCGGCGGCCCTCCTCCCAGTGGAAGAAGCGCTCACGCAGCACGAGCCCGCCGTTCAGCTCGACCTCCCGTGTCGTACCGGGACCGAACGGCCGGGGAGAGGTCCAGGTCAGCCGCTTCACCCCCTTCGTCCAGTGCGCCGGGCCACTGTCGTCGGTCAGGGCCGCCCAGGTCTCCTCGGCGGGGTAGGGGACGTCGACCGAGCGCGTCAGATACAGGGGCGCTCTGGTGAAGTAGGAGTCGTCGACCTCTTCGATCGGGTGGAAGCGGGGCATGGCGGGGGTCCTTCCGGAGCGGGGGCTTGCAAAGGGGAGCCGGCAAAGGGGAGCCGGGCCTAGGAGAGGTGGGCGCGTACCGCGTCGAGCGTGGTCCCGGCATGCTCGGTGATCATCGTGAAGTGGTCGCCGGGAACGTCCACTTCGGTGGGTGACGGGAGTGCGGGCCACCGCGCCTGCCAGTCGGAGTCCGGGAACCCGGGCTCCCGCAGCGGCTCGGTCGCCCGGATCTGGAGGACCGGGACATCGAGGTCGGCCGGGCGCCGGCCCGCGAAGATCAGGCCGTAGCCGCCCATCGCGGTCAGCGCGATGTCGTCCATGAGAGCGGCGGCGCCCTCACCGGGAGCCTCGGCCAGCGAACGCCCGATGTACTGCCCGACATACGGCAGTACGGGACTCCCCGGCGCGTAACTGTCTAGCAGGACCACGGCCGTTGGACGCCGGCGGCCCCGACGCACCAGCTCCTCGGCGACGACGTTCGCGAGCCAGCCGCCGGCCGAGTGTCCGAGGAGGGCGAAGGGAGCACTGTCGTCCGTGCACTGTTCGACGTCGTCGGCGTGCAGGCGGACCAGGGCGTCGAGGTCGGAGGGGATCGGCTCGCCCGCCACGAAGCCGGGGGCGGGCAGCACCCACAGATCCTGTCGGCCGCGGGCACCGGCCGCGAGGCGAGCGTACTGGTGGGCGCCGGACTTGCCCGCGAAGGAGGGGAAGCAGAGCAGCGCGGGGCCGCTGTCGCCGCGAGCCAGTCGCACGGGCGCGGGTCGTCGTACGGTCCCGGCCGCCACGTCCGCCGTACTGAACGTCTCCCGGAAGCGGGCGGCGCCCTCCAGGAACGTCAGGAAGTCGGCGAAGCGGCCGTCCTGCGCGGCTTGCGAGGCGAGGGCGGTGAGTGCGGTGAGGTCGGTGAGTGCTCCGGACGCCAAGGGAGCTGTGGGCTCGGGGGAGTTGGCGGGCGCATCGGCGCCGGGAGCGGGGGAGGAGTCCGCGGGGACCTGGTCCTCGTCGCCGGGCGGCGGCAGGAGCGAGGCGGCGGTCAGCATGGCGTGCAGGTGGGCGGCGAAGCCGTCGAGCGTGGGGTGCTCGAAGAGGGCCGTGGCGGGGAGTGGGGTGCCGGTGGCCGTCTGGAGGCGGACCCTGATCTCCGCGGCCATGACGGACTCGATGCCCAACTCCGGAAGACTGAAGGCGGCTTCGACCTCCGTGGTCTCGGTGTGTCCGAGGGCCGTGGCGACATGCCGGGCGATCAGGCCGCGCAGTACGGCTTCACGGGCGCGTGCGGTGAGCGGGTTGAGCTGTGCGTGGAGTCGGGCGGCGGGGGCCGTGGTCGGCTCTGCCTTCGGGGCAGCCGTGGACACGGCCCGGAGCGTGCCGTCCGGCCAGAAACGCCGGCGTTGGAACGCGTAGGTGGGGAGGTCGACATGGGCGCCCGCTGGTACGTCCAGGACGGCGGACCAGTCGATACGTACCCCGCGGACGTGCAGCCGGGCCAGCGCCTCCAATGCGCTCTGCGGTTCCGGCAGGCCGGGGTCGAGCAGGGGTACGGCCGCGATGTCCGGGCGGCCTGGACGTCCGGCCCCCGACTCCCGCGAGAGCGCCGTGAGTTCACCACCGGCGCCCGCTACGAGCACTGTCGTGACGTCGGCCTTCAGCAATGCGTTCACGATCTCGCGGGCGCCGGAGGGCTCGCGCAAGTGACTTGTCCAGTACTGGGGTTCGGCCGCAGGGTTCGAGAGGAGGGCGATCCGGGGCGGTTGGAAGGCGATCGCGCTCGCCAGCTCGCCGAACTCCGCCAAGGAACTGTCCGACAGGACCGACTCCTTGCCGGATGCTGAGCCCATCAGCCGGGCCCGCGCCACCACCAGCCGGCAGGCGTCCTCCGCCGACAGCACGCCCGCCGCGTACAGGGCCGTCAGCTCGCCGACCGCGTGGCCGCCCAGCACGTCCGGGACGACGTCCCACGACTGCAACAGCCAGAACGACGCGGCACCGACGGCGAACGACGCGGCCTGGGCGTACCCGGTCTCGTCCAGCAGAGCCGCCTGCGGGGTGCCGGGCTCGGCGAACAGCGCCTTGCGCAGCCGGGGCCGGTCCGGGTCGGCCTCGGGGTTCAGCTCGCGGTCCAGGGTGTCGCAGAGTTCGTCGAGCGCTCCCGCGAAAACCGGGTACCGCTCGTACAACTCCCGCCCAGTGCCATGGACTTGGTCCGCGTCGCCGGGGAAGAGGAGACCGAGGCGGCCGGGGACGGCCGTACCGCGCACGAGGCCCGGGGACGAGGCGCCGGACTCCAGGGCGGCGAGTCCCGCCCCGAGGGTCGCTTCGTCGGCACCGACGACCACAGCGCGATGCGGCAGGGCGGCACGGTTGAGGGCCAGGGTCCCGGCCACGGCCGGAAGGTCCGCGCCGGGCCGCTCGGCGAGATACCCGAGCAGCCGCTCGGCCTGGGCTCGCAGGGCCGCCGCGCTGTGCGCCGACAGCAGCCAGGGGAGGGGCGTCGGGGGCGCGGTAGTTCCGGGAGACGGGGCGGAGGGCGCCTCGGCCGGTTCCGACACGTCCTTCGAGGGGGCCTGCTCCGGTTCCGAGGGCGCCTGCTCCAGTTCCGAACGTTCCTGCTCCGGTTCCGAAGGCACCTGCTCCGCATTCCAGGGCGCCCGCTCCGGATCCGAAGGCGCCTGCTCCAGAATCACATGCGCGTTCGTCCCGCTGATCCCGAACGCCGACACCCCGGCCCGCCGTGGCCGCCCGGTCTCCGGCCACGGCACCGCCTCGGACAGCAGCTCCACCGCACCGGCCGACCAGTCGACGTGCGGGGTCGGTTCGGTGAGGTGCAGGGTGCGCGGCAGGACGCCGTGTCGCATCGCCTGCACCATCTTGATCACACCGGCCACACCGGCCGCCGCCGCCGTATGCCCGATGTTGGACTTCACCGAGCCCACCCACAGCGGCAGGCCGGAGGACCGGTCCTGGCCGTAGGTCTCCAGCAGGGCCTGGGCCTCGATCGGGTCGCCGAGCGTGGTGCCGGTGCCGTGGGCCTCGACAGCGTCGACGTCGGCGGCGGTGAGACGGGCGTTGGCCAGGGCCTGTCGTATGACCCGCTGCTGGGCGGGGCCGTTGGGGGCTGCGAGGCCGTTGCTGGCACCGTCCTGGTTGGTGGCGGTGCCGCGCAGGACGGCCAGCACCCGGTGTCCCTTGCGCCGGGCGTCCGACAGCCGCTCCAGCAGTACCAGACCGACGCCCTCGCCCCAGCTCGTACCGTCGGCGGCGGCCGAGAACGGCTTGCAGCGGCCGTCGGGGGACAGCCCGCCCGTCCGGCTGAACGAGATGAACGCGTCCGGCGTCGCCATCATGGTGACCCCGCCGGCCAGCGCCAGCTCGCACTCGCCCGCCCGCAGGGACTGCGCCGCCAGATGCAGCGCCACCAGCGACGACGAGCACGCGGTGTCCACGGTCACCGCCGGACCCTCAAGACCGAAGGTGTAGGAGAGCCGCCCGGACAGCACGCTCGCCGCGCTGCCCGTCATCAGGAAGACCTCGATGCCCTGCCGCGCGGACGTCCCGGCCACCAGTTGCGGATAGTCCTGCCCGGCAACGCCCGCGAAGACCCCCGTACGGCTGCCGCGCAGGCCCGTCGGGTCGATGCCGGCGTGCTCGAACAGCTGCCAGGAGGTCTCCAGGAGCAGCCGCTGATGCGGGTCCATGGCCAGGGCCTCGCGCGGGCTGATCCCGAAGAACGCCGCGTCGAAGCGGTCGGCGTCGCCGAGGAAGCCGCCCTCGCGCGTGTAGGTGTGGCCGACCCGCTCCGGGTCCGGGTCGTAGATCGCGTCCAGGTCCCAGCCGCGGTCCTCGGGGAAGAGGGAGATCGCGTCGGAGCCGTCGTCGACCAGCCGCCACAGGTCCTCGGGACCCCGCACGTCCCCGGGGTAGCGGCACGCCATCGCGACGATCGCGATCGGGTCGTCGTCCGGGACCGTGCCGGTGCCGGACACCGGGGCGCGGTCACGGGTGCCGGCCAGCCGGTCGAGCACATGCCCGGCCAGGGCCTGCGGGGTCGGGTAGTCGAAGACGACGGACGCGGACAGGCGGGCGCCGGTCGCGGCCCGCAGCCGGTTGCGCAGCTCCACGGCGGTCAGCGAGGCGAAGCCGAGGTCGTTGAAGGTCCCGGCGGGGCCGACGGGCGTGGGCCGGCCCAGTACGGCGGTGGCCTCGTCCACCACGAGGTCGAGCACCAGCTGCTGCCGCTCGCTCTCCGGCAACTCGGCCAGCCGGCGCGCCAGTTCGGTGCCTTCCGAGCCGCTGTCCCTGTCCGCGAACGCGGGCACTCCGCCCATGACGGGCCCGGGCACGGTGTCCGTGGGCCGGCGCTCCACCCAGTAGCGGGCCCGCTGGAAGGGATAGGCGGGCAGGTCCAGCACCCGGCCGGGCGGTGTCGTGAACCCGCTCCAGTCCACCGGCACCCCGTGACTGTGGACATGGGCCGCGGACGTGAGCAGGCGCGGCCAGCCGCCCTCGTCCCGGCGCAGGGTGCCGGTGACGAGGATGTCCCGCTCCGCCTCCTCGGCGATGGCTTCGAGCGCGAGGGTGAGCACGGGGTGCGGGCTGCACTCGACGAACGCGGAGTGCCCCTCGGTGAAGGCGGTGCGGACCGCGTCGGTCAGACGCACGGTCTGCCGGAGGTTCGTGTACCAGTACTCGGCGTCCAGCCGTGCGGTGTCGACGGGTTCACCGGTGACCGTCGAGTAGAAGGGGATCGTCGCGGTGCGCGGTGTGATGTCCGACAGCGCGCGCAGGACATCGTCCCTGACGGGTTCGACGTAGGGGGAGTGGGAGGCGTAGTCGGCGTCGATACGGCGGGCCCGGATCTCCAACTCCGCGCACCGGGCGACGAGTTCGTCGAGGTCGCCGGGCTCCCCGGCGACGACGGTGGCGCCGGGGCCGTTGACGACGGCCACGTGCATCCGGCCCTGCCACGGCTCGATCAGCTGCCGGGCCCGCTCCTCGGACACCGCCAGCGGCACCAGCCCGCCCCGCCCGGTGACCGCCAGCAGGGCCTGCGCGCGCAGGGCGACGACCTTCGCGCCGTCCTCCAGGCTGAGCGCGCCCGCGACCACGGCGGCGGCGATCTCCCCCTGGGAGTGGCCGATCACAGCGGCGGGCTCGATGCCCAGTGACCGCCACAGGGCGGCCAGGGAGACCATCACCGAGAACAGGGCGGGCTGCACGTCGACGGACCGCGTCAGCCGCTCCCCGCCGCACAGCAGCTCCGTCAGCGACCAGTCGACGTACGGGGCCAGCGCGGCCTCGCAGTCGGCGATCGACCGCGCGAACACGTCGGAGGTCTTGAGCAGTTCGGTGGCCATGCCGATCCACTGCGAGCCCTGGCCCGGGAAGACGAACACCGGCCGCTCGTACGCCCCCTGCCCCGTGACCACACCGGGAGCCGCGGTTCCGGCCGCCAACGCCCTCAGCCCGGCGAGGAGTTCGTCCCGGTCGGCGCCGAGGACCACCGCGCGGTGGTCGAGCGTGGCCCGCTGGGCGAGGAGGGCGTGCGCCACCTCCCGTACGCCTTCGAGTGGATGCTCGGGTGTGTCCGGGAGCGTGTCGACAAGCGCGGCCAGCCGCTCCGCCTGCGCCCGCAGCGCGGCACCGTCACGGGCCGAGAGGGCGAGCGGGACGACGGCTGCGAGGGGTGCGACGGAGGCGGCCACCGGCTCCGGTGTCTCGGCGGGCGCCTCCTCCAGCACCACGTGCGCGTTGGTGCCGCTGACACCGAAGGACGAGACCGCGGCACGCCGGGGCCGGCCGGTGGCGGGCCACTCCCGCCGCTCGGTGAGCAGTTCCACCCGGCCAGCCGACCAGTCGACGTGCGGGGTGGGCGCGTCGACATGGAGGGTCGCGGGCAGTACGCCGTGACGCATCGCCATGACCATCTTGATGATGCCGCCGACCCCCGCGGCGGCCTGCGTGTGCCCGATGTTGGATTTCAACGAGCCCAGCCACAAAGGCTGTTCACGCCCCTGACCGTACGTCGCGAGCAGCGCCTGCGCCTCGATGGGGTCGCCCAGCCGGGTGCCGGTGCCGTGCGCCTCCACCACATCGACGTCGGCGGGGGAGAGGTGGGCGTCCGCGAGGGCCTCGTGGATCACGCGCTGCTGGGAGGGCCCGCTGGGCGCGGTCAGTCCGTTGGACGCGCCGTCCTGGTTGACCGCGCTGCCCCGCACGACGGCCAGCACCCGGCGCCCGTGCCGGCGCGCGTCCGACAGCCGCTCCAGTACGAGGACCCCGGCGCCCTCGCTGAATCCCGTGCCGTCCGCGGCGGCGGCGAACGCCTTGCAGCGGCCGTCGGCGGCGACACCGCGCTGCCGTGCCGTCTCCGTGAACATGAACGGCGTCGCCATCACCGTCGCCCCGCCGGCCAGCGCCAGCTCGCTCTCCCCTCGCCGCAGCGACTGCACCGCCACGTGCAGGGCGGCAAGGGACGCCGAGCACGCCGTGTCGACGGTGAGCGCCGGACCTTCGAGGCCGAACACGTACGCCAGCCGGCCCGAGAGGATGCTCGCGGTGAGACCGCTGATCAGATAGCCCTCCAGGTGCTGCGGGTCGTGCCGCAGCAGGGTGCCGTAGTCCTGCTGGCCGGTGCCCATGAACACCCCCGTGCGGCTGCCCCGCAGCGTCGTCGGGTCGATCCCGGCGTGCTCGAACGCCTCCCAGGAGGTCTCCAGGAGCAGCCGCTGCTGCGGGTCCATGGCGAGGGCCTCCTGCGGCCCGATGCCGAAGAACCCGGCGTCGAACCGGTCGGCCCCCTCGACGAAACCGCCCTCGCGGGTGTTCGTCGTCCGCGGGGTGTCCGGGTCCGGGTCGTACAGCGACTCCACGTCCCAGCCGCGGTCGGTCGGGAACGGGGACGTCGTGTCCCGGCCCGCCACGACCAGGTCCCACAGCCCGTCCGCGGACTCCACGCCCCCCGGATACCGGCACGACATGCCGACGACGGCGATCGGCTCGCCCTCGGCGGACTCCAGCTCGGTCAGCCGCTCCCGGGTCTGCCGGAGGTCGGCCGTGACCTTCTTCAGGAAGTACCGGAGTTTGTCCTCGGTGGTCTCGCTGGTCGCCACGGTGGTGCTCCCCTCTCTGTTCCGCACGGGTCAGGAGATCCCGAGTTCGTTGGTGATGAAGTCGAAGACCTCGTCGTCGTCGGCCGACTCCAGGTCCGCATCCGCCACCTTTGGCGGTGTCTTGGACGATGCCGTCGCCGTCAGGCAAAGACCCCAGTCGGCGACGAGCGCCCGCAGCCGCGCGGCGACCCGGTCGCGGTCGGGGTGATCGGCTGCGACACCGGCCAACGCCCGCCCCAGCCGGTCGAGTTCGGCGAGTACGGGCTCCGCCGAGGGCGCGTCGCCCCGGGGCAGTACGCCGTCCACGTAGCCGGTGAGCGCCTGGGCCGTCGGATGGTCGAAGACGAGGGTCGCGGGCAGCCGTAGCCCGGTGACGGCGGCCAGCCGGTTGCGCAGCTCCACGGCCGTCAGAGAGTCGAGCCCCAGGTCGTTGAAGGTGCGCCGCGGAGACACCGCGGAGGCGTCGGCGTGCCCGAGCACCTCGGCGACCGTACGGCGCACCAGGTCCAGCACGATCCGCTCCCGCTCCTCCCCGTCGACCCCGGTGAGCCGCCGCCGCAGCACACCCGAGGCGTCCTCCGGTGCCGGCGCCCCGGCCGCCGCGGTCCGGGCCGGCGGCCGCACCAGCCCGCGCAGCAGTACGGGCACGGCGTCGCCGGCACCGCGCAGCGCGGCCGTGTCGAGGCGCACCGGCACCAGCGTGCGGGGCGCCCCGGGCACCGCAAGGGCGGTGTCGAACAGGGCGAGTCCGTCCTCGGGGGACAGCGACAGGACGCCGGAGCGCCGGAAGCGGCGAAGAGCGGTGTCGTCCAGGCGCGCCGCCATCCCCGCGTCCCACGCGCCCCAGGCCAGCGAGAGCGCCGGGAGCCCCAGGGCCGCGCGGTGCTGGGCGAAGGCGTCGAGAAACGCGTTGGCCGCCGCGTAGGCACTCTGGCCCGCGGCCCCGAGCGTGGCCGTGGTGGAGGAGAACAGCACGAAGAGCGGCGACGCCGCCTCCCGGGTCAGCTCGTGCAGATGCCAGGCGGCGTCCAGCTTCGGCCGCAGGACCGCGTCCACGGTCTCGGGAGTCGCCGAGTCCAGCACACCGTCGTCGACGACACCCGCCGCGTGGATCACCGCCGTCAGCGGATGCGCGGCCGGAATCCGGTCCAGCACGGCAGACAGGGCGTCGCGGTCGGCGGCATCACACGCCTCTACGACCACGTCGGCGCCCAACATGCCCAGCGCGTCCGTCAGTTCCCGGGCCCCGGGTGCCTGTGCCCCGCCCCGGCTGAGCAACACCAGCCTGCGCACGCCGTGTTCGGTCACCAGATGCCGGGCGATCAGACTGCCGAGGGCGCCGGTGCCGCCCGTGACCAGGACCGTACCGTCGGGGCCGAGACCCGGGACCGGTGCCGGTTCGCCCGAGGGGATCGCCGGCGAGCGCAGCAGTCGGGGTGCCAGCAAAGCCCCTTCACGGAATGCGAGCTGAGGTTCGTCGCTGCCCATGGCCGTGTGCCACCGGCCCGTCGCCTCGTCCACGTCGAGGAGCACGAACCGGTCGGGATGCTCCGCCTGTGCGGCCCGCACGAGCCCCCACACCGGTGCCTGTTCAAGTCCCCGTACGGCGTCCGAGGCGGCCGCGGCCACCGCGTCCCGGGTGACCACGAACAGCCTTGTGCCGGTGAGCCGTTCGTCGGCGGCCCAGGCCACGAGCACGGACCGCACCGCCTGTTGGACGGCACGTGCCGCCGTCGGGAGGTCCGCGCCGGCGGGCACCGCAGCCGCGCAGTCCCAGAGCACCGCGTCGGGAACAGGTCGTCCGTTCGCCACGGCGTCCCCCAGCGCGGCCGGGTCGGTGAACGTCTCGACGGCCAGACCTTCCGGCAGCGCGCCGGCGCCCAGGGCGACGACATCCCGGACCGCCCGCGCGGCTGAGGCCGGCGGCTGCCACCCGACCTGGAAGAGGCTGTCCGTGTCCCGGTGCCGTGCGGCGGCCCGCAGATGCTCGGTGGTGACCGGCCGGAACCGCAGCGACTCCACCGAGGCCACCGGAGCCCCGTCCACGTCCGTCACCAGCACGGACATCGTGTCCTCGCCGAGCGAGGTGACCCGGACCCGCAACGAGTCGGCACCGGAGCGGTGCAGCCGCACACCCTGCCAGGCGAACGGCAGCGCCACCCGCACGCCGGTGTCGCCCAGGCTGGTGTGCAGCGCGGCGTCCAGAAGCGCGGGATGGACGCCGTAACGGGCCGCCTCCGCACGGAACGGCTCGGGCAGCTCGACCTCGGCGAAGACGTCTCCGCCCGAACTCCACATCGCGCGCAGGCCCTTGAACGACGGACCGTACGGGTAGCCGTCGAGCGCGATGGCGTCGTAGAAGCCGCTGAGGTCCACCGGCTCGGCCCCGGCGGGCGGCCACACACCCGCCAGTCCAAGGCCCTCGGAGGCGTCGGCGGCCGACAGCACACCGCCCGCATGGTGGGTCCAGAAGCGTGCGGCGGCCTCGTCCTCGGACTGTGCCGCGGACGCCGGGCGGGAGGCCACGGTGAAGCGCCTGCGGCCGCCGTCGTCCGGGCCGACGGTGAGCTGGATGTGCACGGTGTCGTCCTCACCGAGGACCAGCGGATGCTCCTGGACCAGCTCCTCCACCGTCCCGCAGCCCGTCAACCGGCCCGCGTGCAAGGCCAGATCGAGATACGCGGTGCCCGGGACCACGATCGAACCCAGCAGCACATGGTCGCCGAGCCAGCCCGGCGCGCGGGACGACAGCCGGCCGGTGAGGACCAGCCCGTCACCGTCCACCGGAGTGAGCACGGCACCGAGCAGCGGATGCCCGGCGGGTGCCAGCCCGAGATCACCCGGCTCCGTCGGCGCGTCCTCGCCGCCGTCCAGCCAGTAGCGCTCGCCCTGGAAGGCGTACGTCGGCAGCTCGAACGGCAGCGCTCCTCCGGCACCGGAGGCCGTCAGCAGGGCCCGCCAGTCCACGGCGGCGCCCCGGACGTGCGCCTCGGCCACCGCCCCGAGGACAGTGCGGACCTCGGGGCGGTCACGGCGCAGCAGCGGCACCGCGAGCACGTCCGCGTGCCCCTCCTCGGGCAGTACGGCGGCGGAGGTGTCCCGGGTCATCGCGGACAGCACCCCGTCCGGCCCCAACTCCAGGAAGGTGCGCACTCCCTGGCCCAGCAGCGTGCGCACACCGTCGTGGAAACGCACCGCCTCACGGACGTGCCGCACCCAGTGGTCGGCGGAGCGGAGCTCGGCCGAAGTGGCCGTACGGCCGGTGACGTTGGAGACGACCGGGATCCGCGGCTCACGCAGGTCCAGCGACGCCACGACCTTGCGGAAGTCCTCCAGCATGCCGTCCATGCGCGGTGAGTGGAACGCGTGGCTCACGGACAGCTCCTTCGTCCGCCGCCCGCGGTCCCGAAGTGCGGCGGCCACCGCCCGCACCACGTCCTCGTCACCCGAAACGACCACGGAGGCCGGTCCGTTGACGGCGGCGATCCCGGCAAGGTCCGCCCGGCCCGTGTGGTCCGCGCGCTGTGCGAGCAGTTCGGCGACCTCCTCCTCGGTCGCCTCGACGGCCGCCATCAGCCCGCCGGCCGGCAGCTCCTGCATGAGCCGTCCGCGCGCCGCCACCGCCGTGACCGCGTCGTCGAGCGAGAAGACCCCCGCGACATGCGCGGCGGACAGCTCGCCGATGGAGTGACCCAGCAGATGACCGGGCCGCAGCCCCCAGGACTCGACCAGCCGGTACAGGCTCACCTCAAGGGCGAACAGCGCGGCCTGCGTCCACTGCGTACGGTCCAGCAGCTCCGCCTGCCGCGAGCCCTGGTCGGCGAACAGCACCTCCCGCAGCCGTAGATCCGCCCGCTCCTCGAACAGCGCGCAGATCCGGTCCAGGGATTCGGCGAACACCGGCTGGGCGGCGTACAACTCCCTTCCCATGGCGGCTCGTTGCGCGCCCTGCCCGGTGAACAGGAACGCGGTGCCGCTGCCCGCCGCCTTTCGGCCGGTGACGACCTGACCCGACGACCTGGCCGTTCCGCGACGCAACTCCTCCAGCCCCGCGACCAGTTCCTCGCGGCCGGTGCCGAGGATCACGGCACGGTGCTCCAAGCTGGCCCGCTCCACCGCCAACGGGAGGGCGAGCGCGGCCGGTTCGAGGTCCGGGTGCGCCACGACCGCCGCGTGCAGCCGTTCGGCCTGGGCGCACAGCGCCTGAGGGGTGGCGGCGGACAACTGCCAGGGCACGAGCGCCGGTTGACCGGTCCTGGCCTCCGGGCCCGTGCCACCGCGCGCGTCGGACTCCTCGGCCTGCTCCAGGATGACATGCGCGTTGGTGCCGCTGATCCCGAACGACGACACCGCCGCACGCCGGAGCCGGTCGGTGGACGGCCATGGGCGGCGCTCACCGAGCGGTCGTACGGCGCCCTCCGACCAGTCGACGTGCGGGGTCGGTTCGTCCAGGTGCAGGGTCGCCGGCAGCACCCCGTGCCGCAGCGCGAGCACCGCCTTGATGACCCCGGTGACACCGGCCGCGTGGGTGGTGTGACCGATGTTGGACTTCACCGAGCCCAGCCACAGTGGTTCCGTACGGTTCTTCCCGTACGTCGCCAGCAGCGCCTGTGCCTCGATCGGATCGCCCAGCTTGGTGCCGGTGCCGTGCGCCTCCACCGCGTCGACCTCGGCCGGGGTGAGGCGGGCGTCGGCCAACGCCGCCCGGATCAGGCGCTGTTGGGCGAGGCCGCTGGGCACGGTCAGACCGGCGGAGGCGCCGTCCTGGTTGACGGCGCTGCCGCGGACGACGGCCAGCACCCGGTGCCCGTGCCGCCGGGCGTCCGACAGCCGCTCCACTACGAGCATGCCGACACCCTCGCCCCACGCGGTGCCGTCCGCAGCGGCGGCGAACGGCTTGCAACGGCCGTCCGGCGCGAGCCCGCGCTGCCTGCTGAACTCCACGAACATGAAGGGGCGGGCCATCACGGACGCCCCTCCCACCAGGGCCAGTTCGCACTCGCCGTCCCGCAGCGACCGCACCGCCAGGTGCAGCGCGACCAGCGACGCCGAGCACGCCGTCTCGACGGTGATCGCCGGGCCTTCGAGGCCGAACGTGTACGCCAGCCGGCCCGACGCCACGCTGAGCGCGGTGCCGGTCAGCACATAGCCCTCGCCGCCCTCCGACGAGGTCGGCACACCGGGGCCGCCGTAACCGTGCGGGGCCGCGCCGACGAACACTCCCGTACGGCTGCCGCGCAGTGACGTCGGGTCGATGCCGGAGCGCTCGACGGCCTCCCACGAGGTCTCCAGGAGCAGCCGCTGCTGCGGGTCCATGATGAGCGCCTCACGCGGGCTGACCCCGAAGAACCCGGCGTCGAACCGGTCGGCGTCCCGCAGGAACCCGCCGTGCCGCACATAGCTGTGGCCCGGCCGGTCGGGGTCCGGGTCGTACAGCCCCGCGTCCCAGCCGCGATCGGCCGGGAACGGCGTGATCGCGTCCCGCCCCTCGTTCAGCAGCTCCCAGAACTCCTCGGGCGTGCGGACGTCCCCCGGGTAGCGGCAGCCCAACCCGACGATGGCGACCGGTTCGTGCCGGGCCTCCTCCAGCCGGCGGTTCCGCTGCTGGAGGCGCTTGTTCTCCCGCAGGGAGCGGCGCAGCGCCTCCACCATCCGCTCGGTCCGGTCACCGCCGGGAGCGCCCGTCCCGGCGCCCTCCTCGGCCCGAGTGCCGGGCAGGTCGTGCGTCACAGGGATTCCTTTCCGCCGCGAGGGAGGTGTTGCCGTCCGGGCCACGCGAGTGCGCTGCCTGTGAGACCGGTGGTGTGGAGTTCGCCGGACCAGCGGTTCACCAGGTCCCGCAGCCGACGGGCGACCGTCTGCCGGGTCTCGGCGTCCGCGCTCTCGGCGAAGGAGGTCAAGAACGCCTCCAGACGGGCGACTTCGGCCAGGGCGAGGGTGGGGCAGCCGAGGTGCGGAGTGGTCACCGGTGTCGCCGGGGCGTCCGCGGTGTTCCTGTCCGGCGAGTCTTCGGTGCCGGATCGGTGCGGGTCGGTCACGAGACCGTCCGACCCCGCCGACCCGAGTGCTCGTTCTCCGTCCTCCCGCCCGTACCTGCGCCGCTGGAAGGCGTACGTCGGCAGGTCGGCCGGGGGACGGTCCGCGAGGATCGGATCGCGGAAGGCGGCCGGCCAGGTCACGGTCGTGTCGGACACATGCAGCCGGGCCAGCTCACGCAACAACCGGTCCGCACCGCTCGCCCCGCCCACCGGCGAGCCGACGACCCGCGCGGTGTGCCCCTCCAGGGCCGCCGTGAGCCGGGGGGCTACGGCGGAGGGGGCGCCGACCTCGACGTACAGCGTGTGACTGTGGGCGCTCAAGGTGCGGACGGTGTCTTCGAGCGGGGATGAGGAGGTGAGGGACAGGGAAATACGGTCGCCGTCGGGCGGCGTGCCCGTGCCGCGCCCGCTCGACCCACCGTCCCCGCTCGACCCACCGTCCCCGCCGTCAAGCGCCGACGACAGCGAACCACCCCGCGCCACCACGAGAGCCCCCTCCGCCAAGGACAGCGCACCGGACACACAGGCGGCCGCGATCTCGCCGACGCCCTCGCCGATCACCGCCGCGGGGCGTATGCCGTACTCCAGCCACACCCCGGCGAGCGCCACCAGCACCGCCCACCGCGCGGTCGGTCGGGCTCCGGGGAACGCGCCGCCGCGCAGGGCGTGGTCGCCGGCCGCCGCGAGTGCTCGCTGGCACTCCGCGAGGCGGCGGGAGAACACTGGTGAGGTGAGGACGAGTCGGGCCGCCCAGCCGATGTCCCGGGCCAGACCTCGGTCGGAGAGGACCAGTACGGTACGGCGGTCGGTGGTGACCCGGCCGTGGAACACCGCGGGGGACGGGCGCCCCGCCGCGAGGGCCGCCAGTCCGACGAGCAGTTCGGCGCGGTCGTTGCCGAGGACCACTGCCCGGTGCTCGAACACCGACCGGCCTCGGGCCAGCCCGGCGCCGACCTCGGCTCGCGTCAGCTCGGGACGCTCCACCACATGGGCGGCCAGCCGCTCGGCCTGCGCCCGCAGTGCGTCGGCGCCGCGCCCGGACAGCACCCACGGCACCCCGGTGGGCCACGTCCGTATCTGGTCCGTTTCCGCGGGCGGCCCCGAGTCGGCGTGCCGTTCCGGCTGTTCGAGGATCACATGCGCATGGATGCCACCGACGTCGAACGCCGAGACACCGGCCCGGCGCGGACGTCCCGTGCCCGGCCAGTCGCAGGACTCGGTGAGCAACTGGATCTGTCCGGCAGCCCAGTTGACGTGCGGGATCGGCACGCCGACAGGCACGGTGCCCGGCAGTACGCCGTGCTCCATGGCCTTGACGGTCTTGATCACACCGGTCACACCTGCGGCGGCCTGGGCGTGCCCGAGGTTGGACCTGGACGCCCCGAGGAGCAAGGGCCGTTGGCGCTCCCGGCCGTACGCGGCAAGCAGCGCCTGCGCCTCGACGGAGTCACCGAGCCGGGTACCGGCACCATGTGCCTCCACCGCGTCGACATCGGAGGGGGCCAACCCGGCCGAGTCCAGGGCTTGTTGGATCACCCGACTCTGTACGGATCCCCCCGGCGCGACCGGCCCGCTCTCCGCTCCGTCCTCACCGACCGCAGTACCCCGCACGACGGCGAGGACCCGTCGACCACCCCGGCGCGCGTCAGACAGCCGCTCCAGCAACAGCATCCCCACGCCCTCGCCGAGCGAGGTGCCGTCCGCGGCGGCGGCGAACGCCCTGGCCCGGGCGTCCCCGGCCAAGCCGCACCCGCGCGCCAACCGCGACACGCTTCCCGGCGACGACAGCACGGCCGCCCCGCCCACCAGGGTCAGCTCGCACTCGCCCGCCCGCAGCGCCCGCACGGCCTCGTGCAGGGCCACGAGCGAGGACGATGAGCCGGTGCCGACGTCGAGGACCGGGCCGGCGAGACCGAGCACGGCCGCGACCCGGCCGGACGTATCGCTGTCCGTGAGGTGACTCCCGGACTCCATCTCGACGCCCACGAACACGCCGGTACGGCGTTCGCGCAGCGACCCGGGAGCGATCCCGGCCCGCTCGACGGCCTCCCAGGAGGTCTCCAACAGCAGCCGCAGCCGCGGATCGGCCGCACGTGCCTCCCGGTCGGTCATGCCGAAGAAGTCCGCGTCGAACCCGGCCGGATCGTCCGGGAAGCCGCTCTCCCGGACGGCCCCGGGGAGCGCGCCCACGGAGCCGTCCCACCCTCGGTCGGTCGGCAGCGGTCCGATGACATCCCGGGCCTCCGCCACCACCCGCCACAGGTCCTCCGGCGACTCGACCCCGCCGGGAAGACGGCAGGCCATCCCGACGACCGCAACCGGCTCACCGGCTGTTCCGTACCTCGCACCGCTCGTCATGGTGGCGTGGCCCTTCCGTGCGCGGGGGAGTGTTTCGGTGGCGCGTCGGCCATCTCGGTGGCGGGCGGACGCGTGCGCGCGTTCCTGCCTGCGGTGGCGCGCCAACGCCTAGCGGGGAAGCCGGAGTCCGCTCACCGCGTGCCCAACTCGTCGGCGAGCTCCAGTAGTTCGTCGAGCGAGGCGTCCTCGAACTCGTCCCCGGTGTCCGGCGTGAGCCGGTCGAGGAGCCGGCGTAGCCGTGCCGTCACCCGTTCCCCTGCCGGCCCGGAGCTGAGGAGTTCGGCCTCCAGCGAGTCGAGCCGGGCGAGGATCCCCGGTTCCCCTCCCGGTGCAGGGGCCGAGTCCCGCTCCGCCCGCCCGCTCAACAGCTCGCCCAGTAGTTCCGCGACGGACGCCGGAGTCGGGTGGTCGAAGGCCAGCGTCATCGGCAGCCGCAATCCGGTGGCCCCGCTCAGCCGGTTGCGCAGTTCCACGGCCCGCAGCGAGTCGAACCCGGCCTGGAGGAAACCCTGGTCCATGGCGACCGCGCCCGGATCGTCGTGCCGTAGCACGGTCGCCACGTGCAGCCGTACGAACTCCTCGACCGCGTGCGCCTGTTCACTCTCCGGGAGACCGGCGAGGGCCAGGTCTCGGGACCCGGTCGTGGGAGCCGCGTGCTCCACGCCCTCGACACCGAAGGGATACGTCGGCAGGTCGACCCGTCGGCCGGGACGGTCCCGGAAGACGGCGGCCCAGTCGACGTCGACCCCGCGCACGTACAGCCGGGCCATCGCCGTCAGCCATGCCGTGACCCCGTCCTGGTCGCGCCGCAGCGTGGCCACCACCGCCGACATGGCGTCCGCCCCGGCGTCCCCGCCGATGTCCTCCAGCGTTTCCTGCACCCCGCCGAGCAGCACGGGATGCGTACTGCTCTCCAGGAACGTGTCATGACCCGCCGCCCACAGCGCGCGTACGGCCGTCTCGAACCGGACTTCGGAGGTGAGGTTGCGCAGCCAGTAACCGCTGTCCAGGCCGGTCGTGTCGAACTCCCCACCGGTGAGGGAGGAGTAGAAGGGCATGGCGGACGGGGCCGGTGAGATCGTCGCCGTACCGTCGAGGAACTCGGCGGACTCGACTGTGAGGCCCGAAGTGTGCGCGGCGAGACCGAGGTTGAGTTCCTTGGCCCGCACGCCCTTGGCCGTGAGCGTCTCGACGACCTCGGTGACGGCGGCTTGCTCACCGCCGAGCAGTACGGAACGAGGACCGTTCGACCCGGCGAACTCGACCCGGCCGCGCAGGTGTTCGGCGTCGAGGAGCGCGAGGAGTTCGCCGGGGGACAGGGCCGCCGCGGCCAGTTCGCCCGTTCCGGCGGCCCGTGCCTGCATCCGGCTCCACAGGACGACGACCCGCGCGGCCTCGTCCAGCGTCAGCGCGCCCGACACGTACGCGGCGGAGATCTCGCCCAGGCTGGCGCCGATCGCCGCCGAGGGCCGTACCCCGCAGGAACTCCACAGCGCGGACAGCGACACGTTCACTGAGAACAGGACCGGCAGGACGACGTCCACGTCCTCCAGCGTCGGCGCGCCCGGGACGGTGCGCAGGACGTCGTGCAGCGACCATGGGACAAGGGGCTCCAGGGCTCGCGCGCAGTCGTCCATCCGGGACCGGAACACCTCGGAGGCGTCCAGGAGGTCGAGCGCCATGCCCGGCCACTGGGAGCCCAGGCCGGGGAAGACATGGACGGCCCGCCGCCCGCCCTCGACGCCGGTACCGGGTGCCGTACGGAACAGCAGCGGGGCGGCACCACCCTCGGCGACCGCCCGCAGCCCGAGCACCGCCTCCGCCCGGTCGGAGACGACCAGCACGGCCCGCCGCCCGAGCCCGGTCGTACGGGTCGAGGCCAACGAATGCGCGAGGTCGGCCGGCGACAGCGCGGGGTCTGCCGCGAAGCGGGCCAGAAGTTCGCGGGCGAGTACGGCCACGGCGGCGTCGCTGTGCCCGGCCAGCACCAGCGGTACGGCGGGCGTCCCACCCGGAGCGAGCGGATCGCCGTTCCCGAACTCCTCGACTGGCGCGAGCACATGGTCACCGGCCGATGCCGATGCCGATGTCGATGCCGAGGCAGCGGAGCCTCGCCGCAGTACCGCGATCGCGCCCGTGCCCGAACCGGCCACGGCCACCTCGCACTTGCCCCGGCGCAGCTGGTCGGCGGCCGACTCGACGGCGGCCCGCGCGGACCCCTCCGCCGCGAAGATCACCCGGGGCCCGCGAGCCCACCCGAGATCGGCCCCGACAAGCTCCGCCAGCGTGCCGGAACCCTCGACGCCCCCGCCCTCCGCCTGCACGAGAAACAGACCCACATCGGCGTCGCACAGCGAACCGGGCACGACCCCGGCGTCCTCTAACGCGGCCCACACCAGCTGGAGTACGCCCAGCCGCTCCCGGGACGCCTCACGCACGGAGTCCCCGAAGAACGCCGAGACCCCGTCGGGCGCGCGGCACACCCGCACACCGAACGGACCGACGGCCTCGGAAGCGCCTTCTGGGGCGGCCAGACCGACGATCACGACCGAGGGGTCGACGGCATCAGACGTGGGCTCGGGCTCGGGCTCGGGCTCGGGCGTGGGCGTGGGCTTGGGGTCGGCCGCGGGCTCGGGCTCTGGCTCGGACGAAGGCAGTCTGCTGGTCACGGCGTACTCGACCTTCTGTCACTGGCGTCGTCGGGCGCGTCCGCCGGTCGGCCCTCTTGCCGCCGTTCCCGCCGGACCGCGCCCGCCGCGCCAACGCTTGCTCGATCGACAACACCCTGACGGTGACGGCTTGACCAGACCTTGATAGTGGCTCGATGCCACACCGCAGCCCGACCAGGCGACGTAGCCGGCGCGGTCGCGCAGCTACCTGTACCGGATCAACACCGGTCGCTCCGTGACGAGTTCCGTGTCCCCGGTGCCGACCTCACGGGTGGTGCCGTCGAGCCGGTGGACCGTTCGCGCCCCGGCTCCGACCGGAACGTCCGCCGTCCCCGCGTGGGTCCAGCGGATGCGGGCCGGCACGAGGGTGCCGCGCTCGTCGGGGACGAGGAACTCGCACTGCCAGACGTTCTCGGGCAGCGCGATCTGACCGCCGTGACCACAGGAACGTATCCGGGAGCCGGTCAACCACTGCTGCAAGCGCCCGACATGGATACCCGCCTTGGTCGGCCGCTGCCCCTCAGCCTGGATCACCACGGGGATCTTGCCGTTGCCCCAGGCGTAGAAGTACATCCGCTCCAGGTTCCGGTTGCGGGCGTACAGACCGGTCAGGAAGAAACGGACCGCGTGGTCGGCCGCCGCGTCCGCGTCCAGCGGATCGTTGAGCTGGATGGTCTGCACGGTCCCCGTACTCCACAACGGCAGGTGATAGCCCGCCTGTTGGAAGGTCCGCTCCACTTTCTGCACCGCCTCCAGCATGGTCTCCGGAGGATCGGTGACCTTGCGTTGGAAGAGCTTGACGCCCGCCGCGTCGCAGTGCTGGTAGCCGCCCAGCTCGGCGAAGCGCAGCAAATACCGGTGCGCCTCCTCCTTCCACAGATCGGTGATCGGCGGACAGACCACGGTCGCGTCCGGGTCCCACCGCTGAATGACCCGGTTCGCGCGCCGCGTCATGTCGACGAGCGTCTCGACACTGCCGTTGTAGTGGTGGGGGTGGTTGGCCGTCACCCACAGCTCATACGCGTCGATACGGTCGCCCGCGTGCCGGACCAGCGCACGCACGAAGGTGTCCCAGTCGGCGAGGTCGTCGGGCGGTGCGGCGCGCGCGCCTTCCGGGTACGCGGCCTTGCGGGCGTCCGGTGCCGCCCAGGCCGGCGCGCCACCGAAGGTGAACAGCGTCGGCAGACCGTCCCGCTCGGCGCCGTCGAGCAGCCGGTCGAGCACCGACCAGTCGAACTCGCCGCGCACCGGCTCCATTTGGGCCCACCGGGTCTCGCTGTCCCACAACCTCAGCGCACCCACCCTGAACGACGGCATGGCCCCGCTGAAGCTGTTCATGGTCACACCGAACAGCGCCGGATCGACGGGCAGCGGCGCCTGCGCCCAACTGGCCGCCCCGACCGGGACCGGCGGGATCTCCGCCCCGCGGTTCCTCGGCGCACTGGCGACCAGGGTGCCGAGCAGGACGAGCGCCGTCACGGCGGCCAGCGCGAGACGAAGCCGTACGAGAGGCGCGGATCCCGTGGCGGCGGACTTCACGGCAGCGGATTTCACAGCGGTGGGCGTCACGGCAGTGGATTTCAAGGCGGTGGGCGTCACGGCGGTGGGCGTCACGGCAACGGGCCGCGCACCGACACCAGTCGGGCCGGATGCGTGCTCCTCGTCCCGCCGTCCCGTCGCGCTCTCCCAGTACCGCAGCAACTCGTTGAGTTCGTCGGGACCGGCCCCGCACTCCTTGGCGATCCGCAGCACGACCCCGTAGTCACCCGGCACCGAATTGCCATTGCAGTACCGATGCAGAGTCGAGCTGCTAGTGAAGACTCTCCGCCCCAACTCCTCGTAACTGAGGCCGCTTCGCCGCTTCAACCCCGCCAACACCGCGGCCAGAGCGCGCGCTTCCGGCGTCCTTCCCAAGTCCCCCACCCCCGTGACGGCTCCTGCTCACACCTGTCCCAGCATGTCACGCCCGTCCCAACTCGGACGTGACATCGCAGGTCAATGGCGTGATGTGCATCCCGCGTCGAGTCGGGACGCGGTGATGTGGCGACCGTGGACGGCGGCCCGCCAGAGTTGTCGCCGTCGAGCCGACAGAGATCATCGGCGACTTCAGCCACGACCAGAGACAGGGGGAATGTCGCCATGGCCACGCCCGTCCGCCTCCGCATAGCTGTGCTCCTGGCAACGGTCACCGCCGTGACCGCCGTCACCGCGGTCGGCTGCGGAGCCACCAGTGATCAGGAGGCGAAAGGCGTACGCCAGGACCGGAAGACGCCCGGCGTGGAGAACACCAGAGAGCTGACCACCGAAGAACGCCTACTGATCGAACGGGCCGAACAGACCCTGGTCGAGCGGTGCATGGCGGCAGGCGGATTCAGGTTCTGGCCGACCCCGGCCGTCAGTGCCGCCGAGCGCCAAGGCCACGGATACGTCCTCGACGACATCCACTGGGCCCGAACCCACGGCTACGGCGGCCAGTTGGAGAAGAAGGCCGAGAAAGCCCGGCTGAACGACCCGAACACCGCCTACGCCAACGCGCTTCCCGCAACGGAACGCATCCGCTACTCCAAGACCCTCGACGGCGACCCCGCCAAGGGAATGCTGTCGGTGGAACTCCCTTCGGGAGGCACGGTCCAAACCCCTCGCTCAGGCTGCTGGAACAGGGCCGCGGAACAGCTCTACGGCGACATCGCGACCTGGTTCAGGGCGAAGAAGACCGCCACCAGCCTGACACCCCTCTACGTACCGGATCTCCTCAAGGACAGACGCCTGACCAGCGCGGTCACCGCATGGTCGCGGTGCATGCGCGAGGCCGGTCACGCCTACGCCGACCCCGACGAGATCCGCGCGAAGAGATACGAGCTGACCAAGGGAATGAGCCCCCGCCAGACCCACGCCACCGAGGTGGAACTGGCCGTCGCCGAGGCCACCTGCGCTCAGGAGACCTCCCTGGGCCGTACGGCACGCGAACTCGAACACGAATACCGGACCAGGAATCTACGGCGGTACAGCGACGACATCGCCACGTACCAGCGCCTCGGGCTGACCGCGGTGACCCGGGCGAAGAAGGTCACCGGCTCCACACCCTGACATCCCAACAGACCAGCCCCGTCCGACGAAAGCAACGAAAGAAACGAAAGAAGGAGTGACGCACCATGCGCAAAATCCCCGCACTGCTGACCACCCTCGCCCTCGCGGGCCTCGGAGCAGCCGTCCCGGCAACCACCGCACAGGCGGCCGCGACATGCAGCGACAACTACACCAGCGCACAGTCCGGATACATGTACGCGTACGACGGGACCTACTGCGAGAACCACATCGGCAACTCCGCGAGCTGGGACTCCGATTGGGGCAACAGCTCCGGCCCCTTCCAGGGCAATGACACCAACAGGGCCTCCTCGATCCTGAACAAGGGGAACAACTACGAGGTCCAGTTCTTCAACGGAACGGGACAGGACTGGGCCGGCGGTCACATCTGTCTGTCGAGGAACGAGGCCTACGCCTCGGACCTGTCCGACAACTACTTCCACAACGGGGTCAGCGCCAACAACGCGATCAGCTCCCACCGTTGGGTGAGCGCGGGCTCCTGCGACAGCTGGGCCACGTGATCGCCTCGGCGCTCGCCTGACACAAGCGGCCGGTCATGCCCTGGGGGGTTCCACCAGGGGGGGCATGACCGGCCTCCGCCTGTCCTTTGCCAGTTCTACGAGGCACCGCAGGCTGGGTTCGGCAGGCCTCTCTCAGGGGCGTCGCAAGTCTGCGGCGGCCCCGCGCAGGAGGCGGATCTGGGTGAGGGTTGAGTGGTGATCGGCCAGGTCCAGCGCGTGTCGGCCTCGGGGGTCAGGAACGCCTGCCGGCGCACGTCGACGTCCTCGGGCCTCACCGTACCGCCGTTTAGGAGGTGCTACTCCCGGTCTCCGAAGAGTCCCGCCGTGGCCCCTGGCAAGTCGATGATGTCGGTCAAGCTCCAGAGGCCGCCGCCTGCCTGGGGATCGCCTCCGTGCGGGGCCTCGGAGTGCTGCGCGGCCAGTGCCACCACTTGATGGGCGGGGTCGGGCAGGAAGGTCAGGCCCACAACCCCGAAGCGGGCGCGAGCACTTGCCTGGGCTGCTGGTCGGTCTGCCAGCAGTGCCATGGTGGGCGGCTGGGCGAAGGAGCCGGCGTAGAACTCGATTACCGGGAACTCGTTCGCGCCGTGCAGCTCGTGGACGAAGGCGGCGTGGAAACGGTCGGCGAGTTGGATGGAGACAACGTCGCCGGGGCGTAGGAATGTGACCGTTCCGGGATTTCGAGGCCGACGTGTCAGCGGTGTCGGAGCGGACTGCAGCAATGCCTTGATCGCAGGTGACTGTCTTTCGAACGCGTCGGACAGGACCACGTGACGGTTGAGCTCGTCGACCGAGGTCAATGCTCTCGTGGTGACGGCACTGTCCTGGAATCCGTACTTGTGCAGCAGAGTGGCCAGCGCAACCCACCCGATGTCCTTGGCCGCCGCCGTGGCATCAACGGCGTCGAACAGGCAACGCCAACGGGCGAGGACCGGTGGTATCACTGCCCTCTCGACCTCTGTATGCGACCGGCCGCGGTAGGACATCTGCGCACCGGTCCACCGAGCGACGTCCTCATTCATCGCCTGGACGATTTCCCGAGCAGCGAGTTTGTCCAGGATCTGCTGATGCCTCATTCCCCGAAGCATGACAGAGCGTAGTTGCGCAGAGCTCACGTACCCCTGGGCCAGGACGGGGGGCGTGCACACAGTGTTGCCTTAGGGATTTTGATTGGCGTCGGATGGCGTTCCGATGGCCGGGCAGTCCAGCTGGCCGGGCAGTCCAGCGCGGTCACCTGGGAGTGTGACTGCCTGGCTCACCGGTTCGGACTCGGACCATGAGGAACAACCTCAGCGTTCGACGAAGAACCCGAGATCGTCCGCCCCCGGCCGCAGCAGCCCGTCCCGGAGGGCGAGGGCCGTCGCCTCGGCGCGGGAGGTGGCGCCGGTCTTGCGGAGCAGATGCTCGATATGGCTGTGGACCGTGCGCGGGGAGAGGAACAGGGCTTGCGCGATGGCCCGGTTGGTCTGGCCGGTCGCCGCGCGGGTGAGGACCTCCAGCTCACGCGGGCTGAGACCGTACGGCAACTCGGTGGGCGTCTCGTGCACCAGCACCGCGTCCGCCGGGAGCCCCGCCTCTGCGCGGTGCCGATGGAGTGTGACCCGGTACCAGACGCCGTCGACCGGCCACAGCAGCCGCAGCCGGTGGCCGCCGGTGTCCGTGAAGGCGCGGAGCAAGGACTGGAAATCCGCGTCCCCCGGCACCCGGACACGCTCGCGGCCGGGCAGGTCGATCGTGCCGTCGGCGGTGACCAGCCCGGCCGCGCCCAGCTCGGGCAGGCCGTGCAGCTCACCCGCGCGGGCCGCGGGGTCGGCGAGCACGGCGAGGGCCGGGATGACGGAGGCGAGCAGCCGGCGCGCCTCGATGTCGTAGGCGTCGGCGCTCTCGGTGTTGAGGTGGACCAGCC
The DNA here is from genome assembly GCF_010548375.1 of Streptomyces sp. SID13726. GTDB lineage: Bacteria > Actinomycetota > Actinomycetes > Streptomycetales > Streptomycetaceae > Streptomyces. Next base: position 751,202 of record NZ_JAAGLY010000002.1, on the reverse strand, counting down.
CGACGAGACGGTCCCGGTGCCGCAGCGCCCCGGTGACACCGTCACGGAAACCCGCGGGCCGGACCCGCTCGGCGTAGAACCAGCCCTGCCGGAAACGGGGCCCGAGCTCCACCGGGTCCTCGGAGTCCTCGGAGATCGACGGCGGCAGCTCCCGTCCTACGACATTGAGGTACCACGGCGTCGTCACAAACTCCGCGGCCAGCGCCCGCGAGATCTCGGCTGTGTAGCCGATGCCCGCGACCTGGACGTGGGCTCCCGTCAGCGGATCGAGCGCGAGCAGGGTCGCGGCGTCGAACGGCAGGGCACGGGCGAGTTCGCGCAGCGCCTCGTCGCAGGCGGAGGCGGTGTCGCGCTCGCGGGTGAGCATGCCGATCCGGGTGGCCGCCGCGAGCTGGTGGTGGCTGAGCATACGAGCCTCCGGGAACGGCTCGGGACCACGATGGTCGTTTGGGGCCTAACGAAGTATGAGGGTCCACCATAGGGACGCCGGACCCGCCGGGCAAGACGTACGCCGAACCCCGGACCGTGAAGCCGACCCCCGGACCGCGAAGCCGCATCTCCGGACCGTGAAGCCGACCCCCGGACCGTGAAGCCGATCCCCGGACCGCGAAGACGCCCCCCCCGAACCCCGGACCGTGAAGCGGTGCGCCTCGCGCAGTCGGTATTTGTACGGATGGTGGCGCGGCACCCCCCGGGCTTTCCTGTTCGGCACAGCCGGACGCCCGCCGAAGAGCGGGCCCGCCCCTCGGAGAGCCCGCCATGACCACACGCCGGTCCACCCCCGCCCCAGTCCCCGCCGCCTCGCGCAGACAGTTCCTCGCCTACTCCGGAGCCGCCCTCGCCGCACTCACCGCGGCCGGCTGCTCGGCACCGCCGAGCGCGTCCACCTCGACCGGCGCCTCGGCCGCGTCGAGCGTCCGCCTCACGAAGATCGGACTGGACTACCCGTTCACCCAACTCCCGCTCTACAGCACGCTCGTCAAGCTCTCCACCGCCGCCGCCAAGAAGCACGGCATCTCCCTGCTCACCACCAACGACGGGGCGAACGCCGACACCCAGGCCACCAACCTCAACACCTGGCTCGCCCGCAAGGTGCCCGCGATCGTGTCCTTCCCGATGGTCTTCGAGGCCACCGAGGCCATCGCCAAGTCGGCCCTCGATGCCGGACTGATCTGGGTGACGTACGGCGGCTCGCTGGAGCATCAGAGCGCCGACATCCAGTTCAGCTTCCGGGAGGGCGGCACCCTGCTCGGCACGGCGGCGGCCAAGTGGGCCGAGGAACACCTCGGCGGCAAGGGCAAGGTCGCCTTCCTCACCGACAGCACCATCGAGCTGGGCCGCGAACGCACCAAGGGCATGATCGACGCGTTCACCAAGCTCGCGCCCGGCGTCGACGTGGTCGCCCGGGAACAGGCCATCGACCCCGACACCGGGCTCGCCAGGACGAACGCCATCCTCGCCAAGCACCCCGACCTCAACCTCGTCCTCGGAGTCACCGACGCCGCCGCGTACGGCGGGTACAAGGCGCTGCAGCAGGCGGGCCGCGAGAAGGACGACGCGAAGACCTTCGTCGGCGGCCAGGACGGCGCCGTCCCCTCCCTGCTCGCCGTCAAGCAGGGCACCTTCTACCGGGCCTCGGCCGCCCTGGCGCCCGACGACATCGCGAACGCCGTCGTCGACGTGCCCCGCGCGGTCGCCGCGGGCAAGTCCGACGCCGGCGCACAGGTGCCGATCACCCTGGTCGGCCCCGACGACACCGCCGTCATCGACGACCTCATCGCCCAGAACGCCTAGGGGCCTCCATGACACCCGTGAACCTGCGCATCCGCGGACTGACCAAGTCCTTCGGCGGGGTGCGGGCCCTGGACGGCGTGGACCTGACCGTGCCGATGGGCCAGGTCCACGCCCTGCTCGGGCACAACGGCGCCGGCAAGTCCACCCTCATCAAGTGCCTCGGCGGCGCCTACCCGCCGGACGCGGGCACGATCGAGGTCGGCGGGACGTCGTACGACCGACTGAGCCCCCGCGAGTCGATCGACGCGGGTGTGGCGATCATCTTCCAGACGCTCAGCGTGGTCGACGCGCTCACCGTGACGGAGAACATCTTCCTCGGCCAGGAGTGGACCCGGTTCGGCCGCATTGACCGGCGCGCCCAGGAACAGGTCGCCGCCGGGCTCCTGGAACGCGTCGCGGCCACCTGCTCCCCACGCGACCGGGTCGGCGAACTCCCTATGGGCCAGCGCCAGTTGGTCGAGATCGCCAAGGCCCTCAGTCGCAGCGCCTCCGTCCTCGTGCTGGACGAGCCCACGGCGGCCCTGTCCACCGCCGAGAGCGAGGCGCTGGCCCGCCGCGTCGAGGACCTGCGCACCCAGGGGCTGGCCATCGTCTACGTCACCCATCTGCTCTCGGAGGTCGAACGCCTCGCGGACGCGGTCACCGTGCTGCGGGATGGCCGGGTGGCCCACCACTCGGCGGGGGCGGGGCAGACGCGGCGCGAGCTGGTGGAGGCGATCGCGGGGCGACCGCGGCGCGCCTCCGGGGACGTGGCCGCGGGACGACCGAGGCGCGCCTCCGCGAGCGCGGCCGACGAATCCCGCACCCCCGGGCACGGGGTAGGAGGACCCCGTCTCACCGTCGACCGACTGCACGGCCCCGGCTTCGGCCCGGTGAGCCTCACCGTCGAAGTGGGCGAGCGCGTCGGCCTGTTCGGGCTCATCGGCTCGGGGCGGACACGGATCCTGGAGAGTCTGTACGGCGGACGCCGCGCCGTCGGCGGCACGATCCGCGTCGGCGACCGTACGGTGACCCCGGCCAGGCCCGCCGAGGCACTCGCCGCCGGGATCGCGCTCGTCCCGGCCGACCGGCACCGCCAAGGACTCTTCCCGGTCCTGAGCGCGCAGGACAACGCACTGCTGCCGACCGTACGGCCCCTCGCCCGCGCCGGTGTCCGGGCACTGGGCGCCGAACGCCGGGTGTTCGGGACGCTCGCCCAGGCGGTGGGGCTGCGACCTGCCCGGCCCAGGCTGCCCGCCTCCGCGTTCTCCGGCGGCAACCAGCAGAAACTCGTCCTCGGCCGGTGGATCAACGAGGCCCGGCAGGTCGACGTCCTGCTGCTGGACGAGCCCACACAGGGCGTCGACGTGGGCGCCCGCGAGGAGATCTACGACGTGGTGTCCGCGCTCGCGGCCGACCGGGGCACGGCCGTGCTCTTCGCCTCCAGTGACCCGGAGGAGGTCGTCGCGCTCGCGGACCGCTGCCTCATCGTCGCCGCGGGCCGGATCGTCGGCGAGCTCTCCGGCGCCGAACTCACCGAAGAACGCCTGCTGTCGGCGGTCCACGACACCGGGTCGGACACCGACTCCGGTACCCCCGTCCCCATCCCCGCCGAAGGAGCCGTATGACCACCGCCGACCCCCTTCTCGCCCGGCCCCGCCTCTCCCTCTCCGGCGGACTGAGCGCCCTGCGGCGGCAACCGCTGCTCGCCGTGCTCACCGTGATGGTGCTGGCCTTCCACCTGTCCACCGGCAGCTTCCTCGACCCGGCGAACCTGCGCGGCATCGCGACCGACGCCGCCACGCTGGCTGTCGTGGCGGTGCCGTCGGCGCTGCTGGTCATCAGCGGCTACCTCGATCTGTCGGTCGGCTCCACGCTGGCCCTCGGCGGGCTGGTCGCGGGGTGGCTCGCCGGGCAGGGGCAGAACCCGGCCGTCGCCATCGGGGGAGCGCTGGTCGCCGGTGCCGTGGTGGGTGCGGTGAACGGCGTTCTGTGCTGCTACTTCGGCCTGTCGGCGTTCATCGTCACCCTCGGCATGCTGACCGCCGTACGCGGGCTGGCCCAGCAGCTCTTCCCGCTGCCGCTGAGCGGGTTCGGGACCGGGTTCGCCTGGCTGGGCGGGGCGCGGATCGCGGGGGTCGCCGCACCGGTCGTCATCGCCGCGCTCGTGCTGCTGGCTGGCGCGCTGTTCCTCGCGCTCACCCCGGCCGGACGGCATGTCTTCGCCATCGGCGTCAACCGGGAGGCCGCCCGTCTCTCCGGCATCGACGTCCGCCGTACGCCCTTCGCGTTGTTCGTGATCACCGGCGTCGCGGCCGCCCTGGCCGGGGTGATCAAGGCGTCGGTGCTGGACAGCGTGGTCGCCGGGACCTCGGGCAGCGGCTTCGAACTGGCCGTGCTCACCGCCGTACTGGTCGGCGGTGTCGCCCTCACCGGCGGCTCCGGATCGATCCTCGGCGTGCTGCTCGGCGTGCTGTTCCTGGGCTGCCTCCAGAACGGCCTCACACTGCTGGACGTGCCGACGTTCTGGCAGCAGATGGCCCAGGGCTCCGCTCTCGTGGCCGGCGCGGCACTGGCGTACTTCGCACCCCGCGCGACACGCTGACCGATCCCGATCCCGATCCCGATCCCGATCCGGATCCCGACCCACCCTTTTGATCAACTCCGAGTCCCGAAAGAGGCATCCATGCACGGAACCGCGCCCACCCTCGTCCTGACGGGCGGTCAGGTCCTCACCGTCGACCGCGACTTCACGGTCGCCGAAGGGGTCGCCGTACGCGGGCGGGACATCGTCGCCACCGGCAGCGACGCCGAGATGCGCGCCCTGGCCGGTCCCGGCACCCGGGTCGTCGAACTCGGCGGCCGGACCGTCCTGCCCGGGATCAACGACTCGCATCTGCACGGTGCCGCGTACGGCATGACGAAGCCGCCCTTCGCCCTCGACGTCGGCCATCCCGCGATGAGTTCGATCGCCGACGTCGTGGCGGTGGTGCGCGCGGCGGTCGAGGCGGCCCCGCCTGGGGAGTGGATCGTGGGCCTGGGCTGGGACCCCGGCTACCTCGCCGAATGCCTGGACGACCCGCGCCGCTTCCCGCACCGCCGCGATCTGGACGCGGTCGCCCCGCACCACCCGGTGTGCCTGACGGACTTCTCCTCGCACATGGTGTGGGCCAACAGCGAGGCCCTGCGCCGCTGCGGCATCGACGCGGGCAGTACCCCTCCGCCCGGCGGAGTCATCGACCACGACGCCGACGCGGAGCCGACGGGCATCCTGCGCGAGGCGGCCCAGCGGCTCGTGCAGTCCGCGCTCCCCGCCGCGACGATCGCCCAGCGCCGCCTGGCCGTCCAGGGCGTGGTCCGCGAACTGCACACACGCGGCATCACCAGCTACACCGAACCCGGCCTCGGCCCCGGCGGTGCCGGCACCCTGTTCGGCGGTCTGAGCACCGACAACTGGACCGCGTACGCCGAACTCGTGGCGGCCGGCCAACTCGACGCCCGCGTCAGCGTGTTGCTGCTGCCCGCCCCCATGGGCGGCTCCGCCGACGACCTGCGCAAGGGGCTGGAGGAACTGCGCCGCCCCGCGACGGCGGACTCGCGCCGCCTCAACGCCATCGGCGTCAAGATCTTCGCCGACGGAGTGCCGCCGAACCGCACGGCCTGGATGAACGAGCCCTACCCCGACGGCGGTCACGGCGCCCTGTGCGTCCACGGCGACACCCCCGCACTGCAAGTCGCGGAACTGCGCGAGATGATCGCCGTCGCACACCGGGCCGGCTTCCAGCTCGGAGTGCACGTCACCGGCGACCGGGCCATCGACACCGTGGTGGACGCCTTCGTCTCCGCGAACACCGCCGCCCCGCGCCCGGACGCCCGCCACTACGTCATCCACGGCGACTTCATCGGCCAGGACAGCCTGGCGAAGCTCGCCGCGCACGGCTACGGCGTCAACATGAACCCCGCCATCAAGTGGACCATCTCCGACCTCATGGACGAGGTGGTCGGCCCGGAACGCTCCGCCTACCAGTGGCCCGTACGGTCCGCCCTCCAGGCCGGCGTCCACGTCTGCGCCAGCTCCGACGCCCCGATCACCCGGCCCGACTGGCGCCAGGGCGTCGCCGCGATGATGCTGCGCGAGTCCAAGGCCAGCGGCCGCACCAGCGGCCCCGAACAGCGCGTCACCCTCGCCGAGGCCCTGCGCGCCTACACCACCACCCCCGCCTGGCAGGACTTCGCCGACGACTGGAAAGGCAGCGTCGAACCTGGCAAGGCCGCCGACCTGTGCGTTGTGGACCGCCCGCTGCTGGACCTCGACCCGCACGAGATCACCGACGTACAGGTGGACATGACGGTCTTCGACGGCGAGGTGGTCCACGAACGCTGAACGCCACAGGGGGAGTTGACGCTCAGCCGGCACTGCCCTGCGGCCGGACGCCGGGTCCGGGCGCTGCCACCGCTCGCGGTCGGCCTACGGTTCCAGCACGTGCCGCAGATACGCGTGCGGGTCGGCGAGATAGCGCCGCCAGTGGTCCACGACCTCCAGGTCCCGCCAGCCGACCCGCCGCATGCCGTGCTCGCCGACCTCCACGATGTCCGCGCCCGGCAGGGCGGTCAGGAGCGGGGAGTGGGTGGCGCAGATGACCTGGCTGCCCTCCTTGGTCAGCCGGTCGATGTGGCCGAGCAGTTCGAGGCAGGAGGTGAAGGAGAGCGCGGCCTCCGGCTCGTCGAGGACGTAGAGCCCGGTGTGCAGGAACTTCCCCCGGAACGCGGCGAGAAAGCCCTCGCCGTGACTGACCGAGTCGGGGGAGAAGCCCTCCCTGCCCAGGGCGTCCAGCGCGGTCTCGGCCCGCAGGAAGAACCCCTTGCGGGCCGACCAGCTGGTGAGCATACGGCGACCCCGTGGGCCCGCGTCGAACCTGATCCGCTCGCCGAGCACCGACTTGGCGCGTGAAGGGGCGTAGCGCCAGTCGTGGGAGCCGCCGTAGGAGTCCAGACCGAACCCCTCGGCCAGCGCCTCCACCAGGGTCGACTTCCCCGAACCGTTCTCCCCGACCAGGAAGGTCACCGGCGCGGTGAAGCGCAGCCCCTCGTCGAGCAACTGCCGGACACAGGGCACGGACCAGGGCCAGGCCCCCGCCTCGTCGGAGTCGGGGGCGTCATGCGAGCCGTACGAGGGGAGATGGGCATACGCGCGTTCGACGATCACCCGACCAGTGTGCCCCGGACGTCAGAAACCCCCTGAGCGGAACTCGTCGTCCGAGTCGGTCGCGACCGTGGTCACGTTGTACCGGTCGTGGCCCGCGTCCCGGTCGCCCTTGGCGTGGTTGTACTGGAACTTGAAGACATAGGTACCGGCCGCCAGCGTGTTGCCCGCCTTCAGGGTCACCACGTAGTCCAGCTCGCTGCTGCCGCCCCCGGTGGCCACCGACACCTTGTCCCCGAGGTCGCTCCACACACCGGTGCTCGCGACCCCGCCGGTCTGGATGATCCTGACGACCACCTTGAGGCTGCTCAGGGCCTTGGTGGTTTTCACGGTGACCACGCTCTGGTCCCAGTAGCCGTTGTCCTCGGACGAGTCCACGCTGCCGTCGGACCACAGATAGCCGGCCGTCGCGGCGGAGCTGGTCTTCTGGTCCGCCGTCGCGGAGCCCTGCTTGCCCGTGCCGGAGGAGCCGGAGGACCCCGAAGCTCCCGAGCCGCCGGACGACCCCGACGACCCGCCCGCCCCGGACGTACTGGCCGCCCCCGACGAGCCACCCGTACCACCGACCGCACCCGCCACCGACGACCCGCCCGCCCCCGCACCGGCCCCACCCGACACCGGTACATAGACGACGCCCGGGGCCTTCTCACCGTCGCCGACCGGCGCCTTCTTCGGAGACGCGCCCGCCGTCGGCTCCCCGCTCGTGTCCCCGTGCGCCTTTTCCTCGGCCGCGGGCTTGTCCGCGGCGGTCGTCACCTTGTCCGCGTCCGAGCCGCTCCAGTCGATCATGGAGACCATCGTGGCCGACCCGGCGATCACCAGGACCGCGGCCGCGGAGCCGCCGACCGCGCTCCAGACCCGGCGGCCGGGCAGAAAGCCCCGCAGCGGAGTGCGCGCCTTCCGGGCGAACAGATCGGCGAACTCGCCTTCCTGGCGGTCACCTTGCGGGGAGTCGGGCGTGTGCGGCATGAAGTGGGTCCTTAACAGGGGTGGGTTGAGAACGTGGTGCGGGCTTGCGGCTACGGCGTCTGCGGGATGTCCTCCGGCCTCAGCGTCAGCACGTCGGACTCCGACACGTCCGACAGCTCGGCCACGCGGTACGCCTGACGCTCCGTCATGGCCTGGAAGAGCTGGCGAGCGGTACGGCCGTTGCCGAACCCGCGGTCCCTCGGCATGGTGTCGAAGCGCGCGGTCAGCGCCTCACGGGCGTCCGGGGCGAGTTCGTACTGGTGCCGCGCCGCCTGGTGCTCCACGATGCTGACCAGCTCGGCGCTGCCGTAGTCCTCGAAGAGCAGGGTGCGGTTGAAGCGCGAGGCGAGACCGGGGTTGGAGCGGACGAAGGTCTCCATCTCCTCCAGGTACCCGGCGACGATCACCACCACGTCGTCGCGGTGGTCCTCCATCAGCTTGACCAGGGTGGCGATGGCCTCGCCGCCGAAGTCGTTGGAGCCCGCGTACTGGGTGAGCGAGTACGCCTCGTCGATGAACAGCACGCCACCGCGCGCCTGTTGGAAGACCCGGGTGGTCTTGGGACCGGTGTGGCCGACGTACTCGCCGACCAGCGCCGAGCGGTCGGCCTCGACCAGGTGACCGCGCTCCAGCAGACCCACGGCGGCCAGGATGCGGCCGTAGAGCCGGGCGACGGTGGTCTTCCCGGTGCCGGGGTTCCCGGCGAAGACCAGGTGGCGGCTGAGCGGCGGCGGCGCCAGGCCCATCTCCTCACGGCGGCGCACCATCCGCATGAGCTTCACCAGCGACGACACATCGTGCTTGACCCGCTCCAGACCGGCCAGCCCGTGCAGCTCGGCGAGCAGGTCGTCCAGGGTGTCCTCGGCGGGCGCCTCGGTCTCCCGCGCGGTGCTCGCCGAACCCGCCGTGTCCGGGCCCGCGGCCGCCGACAGAGCCTGTTCCGCGCCGGTCGGCAGGGACGGGTTCCGCACGTCCCGGGAGAGACAGTCGTCGAACACCGGCCGGGCGCCCTTCTCCAGGGCCACGTCCTCCTCGGTGTCCCGGACCAGACAGCCGCGCAGCACCGGCGCCGCGCCCGCCGACAGATGCAGCGCCGGGAACGCCGTACCCGAACCGCCCGCCCCGGCGAAGACGCAGTCCTCGAAGGTGCCGCGGGCCTTCTCGCCGACGAACACGCTGTTCTTGCCGGTCCTCGCCACCGTGACGGACTTGATACGCGGCTCGGCCTGCGGGCCCACGACCAGTCCCGAGCCGTCCGCGTCCCGGACCGAGCAGCCCTCGACGCTGGGGGTGGCCCGTTCGCCGATCACCAGGCCCGCCGTGCCGGTGCCGCTGACCCGGCAGTCCCGCAGCACCGGCGCGGTGCCGGTGCCGCAGGAGATGCCGGCCCGCTCGGCGCCCGCGACATCGCACTCCTCCAGGACCACCGTGCCGGTGGAGTCGGTGCTGATCCCGGACGTCCCGCGCAGCACGGACAGCCCGCGCACCCGCGCCTCGGCCGCCGCGTCGATCCGCACGCCCGCCAGCCCGCAGTCGGTGATCCGGCCGCCCTCGACGGTGAGCCCGGCCCGGTCCGTGGCCCGGATGCCGTGCTCCGCGGTGGAGCCGATCCGGCACCCGGTGAGCGTCACCCGGGAGTCGTCGCAGGCGTGCACCGCGCTGAAGGAGCTGTCCGTCACGTCGGTGGCGGCCACGCGGACCTCTGAACGGTCCCCGGCCAGCAGCCCGTTGGCCCGGCTGCCCGTCACCGACGTGCCCTCGGCGGACAGCCGCGCGGAGCCCCGGGCCACCAGCCCCGAGCCGTGCGCGCGCTCCACCTGGCAGTCCCGCAGCTCGGCCCGCGCCTCGCCGTCCGCGCTCACCCCGGGCCCCGAGCCGTCCCGCAGCCGGCAGTCGAGCAGCAGCACGTCCCCGGTGCCGGAGACGGCCACGCCGTCCGTCCCGGTGCGCAGCACCTCGCAGCCGGCCAGGAGCACCCCGCCGTCGGCGGACTCCCGGCGCCCCGGCGCCCCCTCGGGACGCGGCGAACTGCCCAGCACCCGGACCCCCTCGGCGGCCGTCTCCGCCAGCCGGCAGTCCAGCGCGGTGACCGAGGCGTCGTCCTCCACCAGCAGCCCGCTGCGGCCCGGACCGGTGATCCGGCACTCGCGCAGCACCGCCCGCGCACCGCCGCGCACCCGCACACCGGACCCGGTGACCCGCCGCACCACCACCTCGTTGGCCGCCACCTCCGCCGAGGCGCCGACGACGACACCGGTGCCGTCCACGTCCTCGACCACCAGCCGGGTCAGCCGCGCCGCGCCCGTGGTGCTCACATGCACCCCGGCCAGCGCCGCCCCCGAGACCCGGCAGTCCGTCAGGACCAGCGAGGCATCGGAGCCCGCCTCCACCCGGCCGCCGGTGATCTCGCACCCCTCCAGCTCCAGACCGCCCTGCCCGGTCACCAGCACCGCGGGCAGCGCCGGGTCCTGGCCGGTCAGGGCGAGGCCCTCGATCCGCACGCCGGGCGCGGCCACCTCCAGCACGGGCCGGCCGGGGGACGCCCCCAGCAGTCGTACGGCATGTCGAGGACCGTCCTCCGGGAGGAGCCGTACCGACCGGTCGAGGGTGAGGACCTCCACGTACTCGCCGGGGGCGACGCGGATCTCGTCGCCGTCGCGGGCGGCCCGCAGCGCGGAGGCGATGCTGCGGTGGGTGCCGCGGCCCTTGGGGGCGACCCGGTGCACGGTGGCGGTGGGCGTCACGAAAGCTCCTCGGTGGACGGCGCGGCCGTGTCGGCGGCCGGCTGGGCCGAATCGGTGGCGGGCGGGGGAGTCGGGGTGGTGGCGGGCGGGGAAGCGGCGGTGGCCGTCGTCGACGGGAACGGCCGGGTCGGCAGGATCTGGGCGGCCCTGTTGTTGATCCAGTAGTTGAGGACGCCCGCGGTCAGTGACTCGCCCGCCTGCCAGATCAGCTCGCCCGGACCGCCGCGGTGGAAGATCCGCGAGCCCGAGGCGGCGTGGAAGGTGTACCGGCCGAGACCGCTGGTGACACCGGTGAACAGCGAGCCCGCCATGCCCCACGCACCGGCTTCGAGGGCTTCGAGCCCGGTGCGCTTGTCGCCGCCGACGCCGAACACGGTCGCGTTGACCGCGTTGTTGACGAACCCGGTGAGCGCGCTGACCGCGAGGCCGTCGACGTAGGCGTAGGCCCCGGAGCGCCAGCGGGACGGGTTCTCGAACGACGACCACTCGCCGGCCCAGTCGTCGTTGGAGGCCAGCGGATGCCGGTTGAGGTCCTGGCCCTGGTCCAGGTTGGTCAGGCCGTACTTGAGCTTGCCCAGCGGGGTCATGTCCTGGGCCATGTTGACGCCGGAGCGGATGGTGCCGCCGATCGCGCCGTTCAACAGGGCCCGCTCGAAGGCCTGGAGCGGGTCGAAGCGGGTGTTGCCGAGGTCGGCGGTGATGGCCGACACCGCCATGCTGGTGCCGAACTCGATCAGGAAGCCCGTGGAGAACTCCGTGGCCGCCTTGCGCAGCCCGTGGAGCCAGGGCGACATGCTGTGCGAGGCGCCGTCCGTGACACCGGTCCAGATGTCGTGGAACGGGTCGCGGAACTCCCGGTTCACCCCCCGGAACTCGTTGGTGTAGCCCCGGAAGTCGACCTCGCGGCCGATCAGCCGCCAGGCCCGGTGCCCGTCAAGACCGACCTGCCCGCCCACCGACGGCAGACTGCTGATCTCCGGCAGCTTGGCCATGTCGAACGCCGACCAGCGGCCGAAGGCGTCGGTGGCCCAGACCCGCCCCATGATCGTGCGCTGGGCGACCAGCCGGTCGTCCTGGTACTCCCGCCACTGCCCCCACAGCGACTCCGACTCCCGGTACCGGCCCGGCACCCCCTCGACCGCGTCCCGGCGGCGCAGCACCTTGCCCATGTCGTACTCCCGCCAGACCCGCCGGTCCACGGTGACCGTCGTGGACGGCTCGAAGTGGCGCGCGGACCGCGACAGCAGATCGGCCAGCGACCCCGGGCCGTTCTCCCTGGCCGGCGTGAAGGCGGGCGCCGGGGTCTCCCGCAGTGTGTACGCGAACTCCCGCACCCGGCCACCGTTCCGCTGCCGTACGACGTCGTCGCCGACGCGGTCGCTCCAGCGGCCCTTGGCGAGGTCCTGGTACTCGCGCGTGCCCTGCGAGTGGACCGTGCCGTCGGCGTTCGTCCTCCGCCAGGTCCAGGTGTGGTCGCCCTGCCGGGTGGCGTCGATCCAGACGGTGCCGTCGTCGGTGGCGCTGCGCTCCCGGATCACGGCGCCGAGCCGGTCGTGGTCGACGAACGAGTCGTCCCAGGTACGGGAGTACAGCGAGCCGCGGTTCTGCTTGCGGACGCCCTCCGTGACGGTCCCGTCGGCGTCGGTGGCCTTCCAACTCCAGGTGCGGTGGCGGGGGTTGCCGTGCGCCTCGACATGGAGGCCGCCCCAGTGGTCGCGCCGCCCGGTGATCTGCATCTGGTCGTTCTTGTCCACCCACACCCCGGCGGCGTCGTCACGGCCCAGGCCCCGCGCCGGGTTCTCGGCGAGGTACTCGCGCACGTCGGCGCCCTGCGAGCGCATCGCCAGCACCTCGCGACCGGCGGCGTCGGTGAACACGTCCTCGAAGGCTCCGTCGGCGGCGACATGACGGGTGCCGGAGACCCCGCTCTTCGTGTCCAGCCAGGGCAGTTCGTACGACTCGGAGGTGCCGTTCCACTTCGGGGCCGGCGCCCACTTCTTCGGGTCGTCGAGACTGCGGCCGACCTCGACGACGTTGCCGTTCTCCAGCTTGCGGGACTCGCGCACGATCCGCCCGAACCGGTCGACGTCCCGCCAGCTGCCCCCGCCGTGCGAGACGAGCCGGACACCGGTCATCTCGGCACCGTCGGCGGCGACTTCGGTCCACTTGGAGACCGTGAACATGGACCGCCCGGTGACGAGGTTCCCGAAGAACCCGTCGAACCGCCCGAGTCCGGTCCGCGCCTGCCACAGAGAGGCGGGCATGCGCTGGTCGGAGAGGCGCACGACATGCAGGGTGCCGCCGTCCGCGAGATGCTCGACGACGTCGATCGGCTTGTTGGCAGGGCCGACGGCCGAGTGCAGCTCCGGGTCGACCCGCATCCCCGCCGGTCGCTCGCCGGGCAGCACCGGGTGCTCCAGATACAGACGGGAGCCGTGATAGCCGTTCAACGGCCACATGTTGCCCCGCTGTTGGGCGACGGCCCGCTCACCGGTGGCCGGGTCGAGGTAGGTGTCCCGGAAGCCGATGTGGTTCCAGGACCACTCCCGGGTGCCGGACAGCACCTCGGCGCCCTTGCTGTCGAAGCGCGTCCAGGTCCACTCGCCGGTGGCGGTCTTCTCGGTGCGGATCAGCCCGCCGTCGATCGCCTTGGTGTACGTCCGCACGTCGTGGACGTCGACCGGCATCCACCGGTACGACAGCGTGTCGTGGACCGTCCTGCGGTCGGCGTCCCAGATCCGCTCGCCGGCCCGCACCTTGGCCCCGGCCCGGTCGAACTCGGTCCAGCGGGCCCGGCCCACCCGGTCCATGTCGACGTGCAGGGTGTTGCCGTCGCCGAGCACCTCGCGCTCGAACAGGTTCACCTTGCCCTCACCGGTCAGCCGGAACTGCCCGGTGCCCGACAACTCCACCTTCGCGGTGGCGAAGCGGCCGGTGAGCGGGGTGCCCGTGGAGTCGACGCGCACGGCGGTCCCGGCGGCATGGTCGATCCTCCAGAACTCCCCGTTGGCCCGCCCGCCCTTGACCCGAACGGCGACCGTCTCCTCCAGCAGCGTGCCGGTACGGCTGAACACGGTCCGCTCCATCGGCTGGGCCGCCCTGCCGACGGGGATCAGGGAGATCCGGCCGTCGTCCAGCAACTCCGTTCGCACGCCCGGGAGTTCGGCACCCGCCCGGTCCAGCACCCGGGGCACCCTGCCGGGAGCGTCGGCGTCGAAGCGCAGGACGCCCCGGTCGCCCGGCAGCCGCACGTCCCGCAGGGCAGGCACACCGTCGGTGCCGTAGTGCCAACTGGCCGTGCCCGCCGTGTCGGTGAGCGTGAAACCGCCCCGCGGATTCGGGGCCACCGTGAAGCCGGCCGGGCGCGTGCCCGCGAAGTCGAGCGAACTCGGCGTCCACGCACCGCCGTCGACCGCACGGCCGGTCATCCCGAGCCTCAGCCCGTCCAGTTCCGCCGGACCACCCCTCAGGAAGACGTCCTGATGGACCAGTTCGCGGTTGGCGGTGAACCCCAGTGTCAGCCCGGACGGGTTGTGGGTGACGGTGAAACGGCTGTCGCCGTGAGGCGTCGGTGTGATCGTGAAGTCCCCCGTCACCCGGCCCGTGTCGCCCCGCAGGTCGTCGAGGCGGGTCGCCAGGGGCAGGTCGAGGTACTCCTGGAGAGCGCGGTTGCCCTCCCGCCGCAGCACCAGCTGGGCCTGCCCGGTGAGCTGCCGCAACTGGTCGTTGAGCAGCGCCGGATGCAGTCCGAGCCGGTCCAGCGACGAGGTCGCCTCCGCGGTGAGACGCTGGAGACCGGGGAGATCCAGGGACTGGAGCGCGTGCGTGTCGGGGGCGGCGTGCAGGAAGTCCATGGCACCGGAGATCCCCGACAGATCGGCCGACGCGCCCGCCGGCGGCGTACGGAAGCCCGAGGCCTCGTCGAGGGTGCGGTCGAAGAACCGCGCCAGGTCGACGCCGTCGTGCTCGGGACTCAGGCCGGGCGGGAGGTGCTCGCCCAACTGACTGCCGAGTCCGTCGAGTTCGTCCTCTCCCAGCCGGACCGGCGGGGTGTCGGAGGCCGCGCCCTCGGTGAGCCGGAGGAAGGAGCCGTCCTGGTCCGGCAGGTCGCGCAGGGCGAGCCGGCCGGTGTGGTCGAAGTGGAAACGCGACCCGGTGACGGTGTCGGTGAGGGTGAACCCACCGGGCAGGCGTCCGGCGAGTGTGCCCTGGGCCGGGGCGAGCTGTACGGACCGGGTGGCGCCGGAGGGGCCGAGCACATCCACCATGACCCGCCCGGCTGCGTCCACCCCGGGACCGTGCGTCACCTGGAGCCGTAGCCCCTCCGGGAGTCCGTCGAACGCCAGCGCGGTGTCCCGGCCGGCGAAACGGCCGTCCGAGTCGAAGGTGAACCGGGTCGTCCCGGCCCGGTCCGTGACGGCGAACCTCCCGCTGTTGTCGACCAGTTCGACGGTGAAGTCGGAGGCGTGGACCCCGGCCGCACCCGGAGCGTGCTCGACGAGCTCCAGTCGGTACGTGCCCGGCGGGACCGTGTCGGAGGCCGGGAGCGGAGCCCAGCGCAGGTCGACGCCGGCCAGCTCGTCCACACCGGACAGCGGCACGCGGTTGAGCTGGTCGACCACCTCCCGGTGCTCGTCCAGACGGGCCCGGATGGCGTCGAGGTCGAGGTCGGACAGCCCGCTGAGGTCGGACAGTGACTCGTCGGAGAGTGATCCGGTGGGGCGGTGCAGGCCGTCCAGGTGTGCCAACGGCAGCTCGGAGGTGGGGAGTTCGAGGGCTCGTACGTCCGCGAGAGCCGACGGATGGGCGCCGTCCGGTACGACGCGCACGCCGCCCGCCTCGTCGAGCGTGCGGTGGAAGAGTTGCGCCATGTCTCCCTGGGCGATGCCGTCGGGGAGGCCGCCGAGGTCGTCCAGGCGGACCGGGGCGGTACCGGGCACGGCGTCGGGCAGAGCGCCGGTGACGGCATGGGGCATGGCATCGGGCGTGGCGCCTTCGGTGAAGCGCAGGAAACCGTCGCCGTCCGGCGCCGGTACGTCCCGGACGGCGAGACGGCCGCCCTCGTCGAAGTGGAAGCGGCTGCCGGTGATCGTGTCGGTCACCGTGAACCCGTTCGGCAACCGCCCGGCGAGACCGCTCTCCATCGGACCGAGCCGGAAGGAGCCGGTGAGGCTGGACGGTCCGGTCAGTTCGAGGACCCGGGTCGTCAGGCCGCCCGCGCCGGGCGTGGTCGTCACCCTGACACCCAGACCGGCCGGGCCGTCGATCCCGCGCAGGATGACCGGCACCTCGTGCTGACGCAGCACTCCACCGGCCGCGAACCGCCACTCCGAGGCGAGCCCGTCGAGGCCCGGCACCCGCACGGTCAGCCCACCCAGTGCCCCGGACGCGTCCCGCATCGGCGTGAGGGTGGCCCCGTGGACGGGCACCCCGTCCGGGCCGACCACCCGGGGCAGCGGAGTCAGCACGTCATCGGTGAACCGCAGCGCGAAGTCGCTCCCGGACAACGGCAGTTCACGGTGTTCCAGACGTCCCAGGGAGTCGAACTGCCACCGCATCCCACCCTGCGGGCCGGAGAAGGACAGCCCTCCGCCCTCGCGCAGAGTCACTCCCACATCGGGGAGCCGCACCGGTCCGCCCACGGCGCCGACGTCCGTCACGTCCACCACGTCCACGCGGAACGAGGCCGGGGCGAGATCGCCGGCCGGGATCTCGGTGACCTTCAAGTGCAGCCCGGCGAGTTCATGCGACCCCGACAGGGCCATGCCGTCGAAGCGGGCGAGGTCGGCCGGCACTGTGTGAGCACCGTCGGTCAGATCCGCCGTCAGCCGGACCCGACCGAGTTCCGGCATATCGGTCAGGCGGGGGAGGGCAACTGCCGTCGGCCCGTGCAGCGCATCCAGCCCGCCCACCGACGGCACAGGCCGCCCATCCACCCCGAACCGCGTGACCACCCCGTCGAGACCCGTGACGCTGAACCCGCCGTCGATCATCCGTACCTCGACGCCGGGCACGACGCCGGAGTCCGTGCGCAGCACCCAGTTCACGGTGGGCCCCGGCTCTATGGTGATCGACTGGCCGGTGGGCCGCCCCAGGTCGTCCAGCAGGCGCAGCTCACCCGTGGGCAGGGCGGCCGCGGGGCCGTTGACGCGGGCGGCCATCACCACGATGTCCTGGCGGACCGCGTCCAGGCTCGTCCCGAGTCGGTCGAAGTCCATGCGGGCCTGGTTGAACTGCAACTGGGCGGCGCTGAGATCGAGTTCGGCCTCCGCGCGCCGCAGCGGCGGCACATCGCCGAGCTCGCCCAGCTCGGCGAGTTCACGGCCCGCGGTGTCCAGGCGCAGTTCGGCGGTCTGGGCGCGCGTCCACGCCTGGAAGCGGTCCATGGCGAGCTTGCCGGTCGCGCCGCCCGTGACGATGTCCCGCAGGGTCAGGGGCGGTGTCCTCGTGGCGGCCGTGTCGGTGGCGAGGCCGGCCCGGACCGGCCCGAGGCCGAGCAGGTCGCCGGCGCCCCGCACACCGTCGTCGGCCCTGGGGATCAGCCGGGCCAGGTCCTCCAGCCTCATGCCGAGGTCGTCGAGTTGCCCGCCGCCCGCCGCCGACCGGAAGGGCTGGACCTGCACGTCGGCCGGGCCGAGGACGCTGATCCGCACCTCGCCCTTGAGCCGGACGTGCACATCGATCGGGTCGGTCCCGCCGATCCGCAGGACGACGCCGTCCGGGGTGGCCCGCACCAGGTCCAGCTCGCCGTCGAGGACCTTGCCCAGCTGCGCCTCGGTCAGCCCGCCGAGCTTGCCGTCGATGCTCAGCGGGGCCAGGTCGGTCAACTCGTCGAACGGCTTGAGCAGTCCGGCGTCGGTGCGGCTGAGGCCGGTCAGGGCGTCCAGCTCCGTGAGCCGGTCGACCGCGGTGCGCGGCGGCAGCAGGACGGAGGTGGTGCCGGGGGCGACTGGAGTGCCGAACCCGTCGAGGGCGTGGAGGTCGTCGAGACCGGTGCGCGAAGGGCCGACCGGCAGCCCGGCCCTGTCGAGCACGGTGTCGAGGCCGTTCATGCGGACGCCCAGGTCGTCCAGCCGGCCGGGGAAGCGGACGGTGTCCGAACCGGTGATCCGGGGGAGCGAGGTGACACCCCGTGTGTCGGTCGCCGTGACCGGCTTCACCATGATCTCGGACAGCTCGTCGAGCGCGTCGTCCCACCCGGCGGTCCCCGGCACGACCAGCTTGCCCGCGGCCGTCTCCCCGAAGGGGACCGCGGACCGGGGCGAGTTCAGACCGCGGCTCGTCAGCTCGGCGAGGTCGGGGGCGAGGGAGCCGGTCCTGGCGAGCGGGGCGACCGTCTGCGGGGCCCGGGCCAGGCCGCGCTCCAGGATGCCGAGGCGGAAGGCGCCCGAGTAGCCGAACCTGGCGAGTTCCGAGTACCGCAGCGGCAGGACGGCGGACACCGCGAAGTCGAAGAAGCGGCCGGTGTTGACGACCGTGTAGACACCGAGCCGCTTGGCGGTACTGCCGCCGACGAACGCCGTCGACATGAAGAAGTCCCGGCGCAGCGCGAACCTGGCCTGCTGCCAGACACCCCGGGCGAACCCGGTGGCGAACCGCGCGGCCGACGACAGCATCCCGGGGGCCCGCGCGAACACCCGGGGGAGCTGGGCCAGCCCGCCGAAGGCCCGGCTCCCGGCCCGCCCGAACGCCCCGGCGCCCCGCAACAGGCCCTGGCCGGCCAGGCTGAGCAGGGCCCGGGGAGCGAGCAGGGTCCGCCCGGCCCGGAAGAGCATGCGGGCGGCCGAGGACGCGGCACTCCCGAAGGCCCGGGCACCCGCCCCCGCCATCCGGGTCAGCCCGCCGATCGTGGTCAGGCCCTTCGTCGAAGGGAACAGGATGCCGAGGAAGGCGAGACCGAGGCTCAGGGCGTTGCCGTTGCCCTGCGCGTAGTCCACCAGCGCCTTGACGAAGAGCACCGCGCCCAGACCGAACGCCACCAGGCCCAGCGGCCCCGACACCACGACCGCGACGAGGGTCAGCACCAGCGTGAGGATCTCCAGCGCCTTCCAGAACGCGGAGACGAACTTCTTCCAGAAACTCTTCTTCGGCGGCTTGATCGGCCGTGACACCAGCCGGGCCGCCTCGTGCAGGGCGTCCTCCAGGATCTTCGCCTCGCCCTGGATGCCGTCGATCTCGGCGGCCACGTCGTTGCGGGAGCGGGCCAGTTCCGGATCGTCCGCGGCCAGCGGCGCCCCGCCGACCCGCTCCAGCGCGGCCACCGTGTCCGCCGCGTTCTCCGCCCGGTCCTGCGCGTCCCCGAGCGCCCTGGAGTACCGGGCCGTCGCCGAGGCCGCCAGGTCGAAGGAGCGGGCCACGTTCACCATGAACGTCTTCAGCTCGTTCTTGACGTACCCGCGCAGCGCGTCCGCCGTCCGCCCCTCGAAGCCGCCGTCCTCCGCCTTCGTCAGCAGCGCGTCGAGCCCGCCGCCGACCTGCCCGGCCAGATCGCTCAGCCCGCGCAGCTCCTTGGTGACGCCGTCGATGACACCCGGGTCCCCCGTCACCGGATTCCCCGGGTAACCGACTCGGCTCCATTCGTCGGAGGTGGCCAAGGAACTCCTCCACGGTGTCCAGGACATGAGGTGCACGGAATGCGCCGACGCGTACGGGCCCGGTCGACGCTGTGGTGACGTATCAAGAGGGACGAAGAGTTCAACTGCGTGACGCACGCCACAGTCTTCGCAGGTCATGGCATCGCCGCCGAAATTCCTTTGAACCATCCGGGCCCGCGTCCTCGTCTACAGGGCGATTCACCGGCGCCGACCCAGGCGCCGTTTCCCGAAGGCTCCGGAAGGCTCTCCGAGGAAGGGACGGAAAACCGTGGTCCGCGTTTCCTACGACTACGACCTGATGACCGAACTCGCCCGCGACATCTGGCATCTGCGCGACGAGTTGGACGTCACCTCGCACTCGGACCACGCGTTCTCCGCGTCCGCCGTCGGGCCCCGCAGGGAGACGGCGGAGGCGCTCACCGACTTCTACGGCGCCTGGCAGAAGTCGTTCCGCGAGGCGTGGCAGGTCATGACCGACCTCGGCAACCTCCTCGACCAGGCGGGCAAGGCCTTCTACGACCAGGACGCGGCCAACGCGGCCGGAGCCGCCCAGCAGAACGCCGCCTTCGTACGCGAGGAGGCCCGCTCCCAGAACCAGGCGTACCAGGACAAGCTGGATGCCGCCCGGCGGGAGACGAAGGCCCAGGACCTGGACGCGCGTTACCGCACCCAGCAGGCGCGGCTCCAGAAGCAGCAGGACGGACTGCGCCGGAAACAGGACCTGATCGACCAGGAGCGCGCCGCCCAGGACAAGCGCCAGGAAGCCCTCGACCGGCAGAACCAGGAACTGCGCGAGCGCCAGGAGCCCCTGGAGAAGCACCAACGGGAACTTCAGCAGCGCCAGCAGGAACTCTGGGCCCAGGAGAAGGAACTCCGCGACCGGCGCGACGCGATGCTCCAGCAGAAGCAGGACCAGCTCCAGAAGGAGTACGACGACCTGCGCAAGGAGCAGGAGCCCCTCCAGCAGCGCTACGCCGACCTCCAGCACCGCCAGCAGGAACTCTGGGCCGACGAGAAGGCCCTGCGCGACCGGCAGGACCAGGAGAACCAGGCGAGGACCGCCGAACTGGAGAAGGAGCAGAAGGCGTACGAGGCCAAGCAGGACGCCCTCCAGAGGCGTCAGGACGAACTCCTCCTGGAGCGCCGGGCCCTGATCGCCGGCGGCCACGCCTCACCGGCCGACCTCGACGCCTGGCAGCGGAGACAGGACGCCCTGACCCGTGAGCGGGACGACCTCTCCGAGACGGAGGGCGAACCGCTCCAGCGCGGATGGGACGCCCTGGAACAGCAACAGCGCGACAACCAGAAGGCTTTCGGACCCCTCCAGAGGCGCCAGGAGGACCTGGACGCCGAGCGCACCGCGCTGGAGGGCGACCAGAAGCCCCTCGCGACACGGCAGGACGAACTCCAGAAGCAGCAGCACTCCCTGTGGGACCTGGAGAAGACCTCCCAGCGGGAACTCGACGACCGGGTGGGCGCCGCCCAGCAGCGACTCGACCTGGAACGCGAGGCCCTCGACCACGAACAGGAGCCCCTGGACCGGGAGTCGGACGACCTCCAGGACCGGCAGCAGACCCTCTGGCAGGACCAGGCCAGGACCGAGGACGAGCAGGCGGCGCTCCAGAAGGAGGAGGAGCCGCTGCGCCGGCAGCAGGACGACCTCCAGCAGAACTACGCCGAACAGCGCGAGGAACTGCGGAACTACACGTACGACCCGGCCAGCGGCGAGGGTGACCCGCTGATGCGCCGCCGGGACCTCGCCGACGAGTTCAGCGACCAGCCGGCCCCCGAACCCAAGGGCCTCACCTGGGAGAACGCCGAGAGCACCACCACGGTCTCCTACAAGCTCGACGCGAACGGCGATGTGGCGGTCGACAAGGACGGCAACCCCGTCGAGACCACGACCACCATCACGAACAAGGCGACGGGCCTCACCTACTCCGAGACCTACCACCAGCTCTCGCCGGACGGCGACTCCGTCACCACGACCCACAGCTCCGACGGCTCGGTCACCAGGTCCTATGTCGACGCGAGCCCCGAGGACCGCACCGACGGCACCATGGTCCGCTACGTCACCGACGAACACGGCGACACCCAGCAGATCTACACCAAGGCGCCCGGCGGCGACTGGCAGTTGACCATGGACAAGGACACCTACCTCGACTCCGAGGCGGGCAAGGAGGACGACCAGCAGTTCCTGGACCGGCCGCCCGCCTACCTGACCGTGGAGAACCCCGTCGTGGACAGCGGCGGCCACCCGTCCGGCGACCCGTCCGCCCCGGGAACGACGACCGCACTCCAGGACGGCGTGACCCGGACCGACTACACCGCGCCCGACGGCTCCCCTTTGAAGGTCGTCACCAACGAGAACACGGGCGTCCGCTATGTCGCCGGAGCGAACAACGAGATCCAGGAGGTCTGGCAGCGCGGCCAGAACGGCTCCTGGTACCTGAGGGACTCCGTCACCCAGCACGAACGCTACGGCGACGAACCTCCCCTGGGCTCGCTCGGCGAGAACTGGGCCTGACCCACCCCAAGACCCCGGTCACTCCCGACCGGTCGCACCGCCACGAAGTACGCACCGAAGAACGCCACGAAGAACGCACCGGAGAGCAAGGATCACCATGCCCAAGAACATCATCGACGACGCCGAAGTCGACGCCACCGCCGCCAAGCTGGACAACGCCGTCAGCAGCACGCTGGTCCCGCAGCTGACCTCGCTCCAGCGTGACGTCGAGGCGCTCCTCGGCAACGGTCTGGTGCTGGCCCAGACGAGCCCGCGGATGCTGGAGTCCTACACGAGCTTCAACACCTCGGTGACGCAGGCCGTCAACAACATCACGCAGTTCTCGAAGCAGTTCCGCGACATCGTCGCCGCCGTGAACAACCTGGACGGGCAGATCGCCAACGGCATCCCCAACAGCTGATTCCAGCACGGCTCCTGAACAGGGGCGTCGGCCAACTCCCCCTTGAGGCCGGCGCCCCGTTTTCCGTTTTTCTTTGCCCCTTTATTGCCTTCGCCTTCGCTACGCGCGTTGCGTCAGCTGTCGATTGGCTGTCGCACTTACCGGTAACCTCAGTTTCCCCTCAGAGTCTCTTGAAACTTCCAGAACCGCTCATAGACTCCCCCCACTGCCCAGCTCACGCCGCCCCCGCGGCGCCCGACCGGACCGGCCCAGACGAACCACGCCGGCCCTGGGGGAGATCCATGAGAACCACCATGCCCAGCCCCGCTCCGCGTGGGAGCGCTCCCGTAGCCGACGAGTCGACCGACTCCGGCGATGCCTGCATACGCAGGCTGTACGAAGAGCACCACGGCCCCCTCCTGCGCTATGTCTCCGGACTGCTGCGCGGCGACCGGCAGCGGGCCGAGGACTTCGTCCAGGAGACGCTCGTCCGTGCCTGGCTGAGCATCGCGGACCAGCCCGAGGGCTGGCAGCCGTCCCGGGCCTGGCTGATCAGGGTGGCGCACAACCTGGTCGTCGACTGGTCCCGGCGCGAGAAGACCCGCCCCGAACTCCAGCACGAGCAGGCCCTGGAGCAGCACACCGAGCCCGTCGACCCGATGAGCCAGGCGGTCCACCGCCGCTTCCTGGTCAGCGCCCTGTCCCGGCTCTCGCCCTCACACCGCGAAGTGCTCTTCTACGTCTACGTCCTCGGCTGCACCGGCCCCGACGCGGCGGACGCCCTCGGCATCCCCCCGGGCACCGTGAAGTCCCGCACCCACCACGCCATTCGCGAACTGCGCCGCCACCACCCGCAGCACGCGCTGGCGGCGGCATGAGCACCGGCTCCCCGGGCCCGGCAACCCCCGTCCCGACGCCCGCCGGCCTGGCCCACACCTCGGTCCTCGCCCTGCCGAAGCCCCATCAGTCCGCGCTCACCGCCGTCATCGTGGCCGCGGTCCTCCTGCTCCTGCTCGTCCTGCTGCTGCGGCACACGATCCGCAAGCGCGGCGGCTGGCGCCGCTTCCGCCGGCGCCTCGGCCAGGAAGCGACCCTGACCCGCCGGGCGTTCGGCGAACCCCTGCGCTCCTACGGCCGCCACCGCCGAGGCGTGCGCGCCCTGGGCCGCCAACTGTCCGACCCCCGCAAGGGCCTGCTCGTACGACGCCTGCTGGACGCGGCCGCCACCGCGCTGGCCGACGCACCCGGCGCCTTCCCCTACGCCGTGCGCACCGCCCCCGGACACGCCGCCGTCCAGATCGCCGCCCGCCGCCCGCCCGAACCGCCCGCACCCTGGGAGCCGGGCGCGGACAGCACCCCACAGGGCTGGGAGTTGACGTTCACGGACGAGGACACCCTGCCGGAGACCGGGGCCCGCCCCGCGCACCGGCTGCGCCCCCTCCCGGTCGCCGTCGGCATGGCGGACGACGCCTGCGTCCACCTCGACCTGGCCGCGGGCCCCCGCGTCATCACCGTCGAGGGCGACACCGCGGCCCGCACCCGCCTCCTCCATGCCCTGGCCGCACAACTCGACCGGCCCGGCAGCGGAGCCACGGTCACCGTCACCGAGGGAGTCCACCCGCACTTCAGGGGACGGCGTCTCGAAACGCTGCTGGGGGAGGTGGAGGAGAGGTCCACCATGCCGGTAGAGGAGGCCGGAGAGCCGGGCCGCACCGCGACCACCGTCGTCGTGTGCGCCGCCCCGAACCCGGAACAGGCCCGCAGGCTCGGCGCCCTCGCCGCCTCCGGCACCGTCGTCTGTCTGACCGACGGCCGGAGCGCGGGGCACAGCTGGGCCCTGCACGTCGACGGCCGCGGCCGGGTGACCGCGCCCGAACTGGAACTGGACGCCGACTCGGCCCCGTTGAGCAGGGCCGTCGCCGCGTCCGTCCGGTCCGACCTGCGCCGGCGGCGCCGCGAGGCGACCCCGCCCAAGGTCACCGCCGTACCCGTACGGCCCGAACCCCGCGAAGAGCCCCGGCGGCCGCGGACCGAGTCGCTCCAGGAGACCGAACCCCTCCAGGAAGCCCCCACCGAGACCGTCCCCCGGGTCACCACCGGCTCCGAACTCCTCGCCGAACCGGCCGCCGCCACCCGCGAACGCACCACCGCGGCCTCCTCCGGCACGACAGCCGACTAGGCCGCGGGGCCGCCCGCCCGCCCCGGCACCTCCGAACTCCCGCCCCTCGAACCACCCCTTAGGGCACACGTGAAACTCCTCATCACCTCCGTCGCCGACGACTCCGCCGGACGCCAGGACGTGCTGCTCAGCGCCTCCGGCGGTACGCCCGTCGAGGACGTCGCCGCACATCTGGCCCGGCTGCGCGCCGACGAGACCGGCACCACCGCGCCGGCGCCGACCGCCTACCTCGGCCAGGACCACCTCGCGCCCGGCACCCCGCTGGCCGCCACCGGACTCATGGACGGCGCCGTCGTCGCCCTCGGCGCCCCGCGACCGCCCGCCGTCACCCCCTACGGCCCCGAGCGCGACGCGATGGCGCAGCCGCACCGGCCCGACCACGCACCCGTCGTCGAACTCCAGGTCGTCGGCGGCCCCGACGCCGGCCGGGTCCACCCGCTCGGCCTCGGCACCCACGGCATCGGCCCGCTGGAGGGCGCCGCCGTCCCGCTGGAAGGCCCTGGCATGCCCAGCGAGGGCATCCGCGTGACCGTACGCCCCGACGGCTCCGCCGTGGTCGAACTCCCCGAGAGCGGCGCCGCCCGGCTCTCCCTGCCCGAACCGCCCGAGCACCGGGGCAGGCCCGACGTACCGCTGCTGCCCCTCGTGGAGCAGGACGAGGAGGGCGACGAGGAGCCCTCGGCCGAAGAACCGCCTCCCGGCTGGGCGCTGTGGGCCGTGGGCGCGGAGCTGTCCGTCGGCGAGTACCTGCTGCGGCTGGCCGAACCGACGCCCAGGGACGCCGCCGTGGTGCCGTCCGAGGGCGGCGGGGGACTGGACTACAACCGGCCGCCGCGCATCCTGCCCCACCTCGCGCCCGAGCGGTTCCGGCTGCCGGGACCGCCCGACCCGCCCGGACGCCGGCCGATCCCGCTCCTCGTGGCGCTCGCCCCGATGCTGTTCGGCGTCGTCATGGTGCTGGTCTGGAACTCGTACTACTACTTGATCTTCATGTTCCTGTCGCCGGTCCTGCTGGCGGCCAACTACTTCAGCGGGCGCCGCCAGCAGCGCAAGGACTACGAGGAGAAGTCCGCCGTCTACCGCAGGCGCCGCGCCGCCCTGGAGGAGGACGTCCGCGAGAAGGTCGCCACCGAGCGCCGGCTGCGCACCGAGAGCGCGCCCGACCCCGCGGTCGCCGGACTGTGGGCCGTCGGACCGGGCCGCAGGCTGTGGGAGCGCCGCCGCGGCGACCCGGACCACCTGGCCCTGCGCATCGGTACGGCCCCGCAACCCTCCCTGCTCGGCATCGACGACGCGGCCCGCGAGGACAACCACACCTCCGTGCACTGGACGATCCCCGACGCCCCGGTCGGCGTCGACCTGGTCGAGTGCGGAGTCGTGGGCCTGGCCGGCGCGGGCGGACCGGTGCGGGCGCTGGCCCGCTGGATGACGGCCCAGGCCGCCGTCCTGCACACCCCGCGCGACCTGCGGATCGTCGTCCTCACCGACAAGGCCTCGCAGGACTCCTGGCACTGGACGCGCTGGCTCCCGCACTCCCGCGACGGCCTGCCCGGCACCCGCGGCGGCGCCGTCACCCTCATCGGCAACGACCCGGAGACGGTCGCCAACCGCGTCGCCGAACTGGTCTCCACCCTGCGCACCCGGCAGCGGGCCGCCGAGTCCACCATGAGCAAGGCGCTGCTGAGCGAACCGGACGTCCTGGTCGTCATGGACGGCGCCCGGCGGCTGCGGGACGTGCCCGGTGTGGTCTCGATCCTCAAGGAGGGCCCGGCGGTCCGGATCTTCCCGCTCTGCCTGGACCAGGAGGAGCGCCTGCTGCCCGAGGAGTGCACGGCCGTCGTCCGCCACGAGAACCACCGGCTGACCCTGCGCCGCACCGGCGAGCCCGAGATCCCCGACATCCGGCCCGATCTCGTCGAACCCGGCTGGTGCGAGCGCGTCGCCCGGGGCATCGCCCCGATCCGTGACGTCACCCCGGACGCCTCCGAGGGCCTGCCCACCGAGGTCGGCCTGCTCGACCTGCTGGGGCTGCCGGAGCCCACCCCCGAGCGGGTCGCGGCCCGCTGGGCGGACCGCCCGGCCTCCACCGCCGTGCTGCTGGGCTCCGGCTACGACGGCCCGGTCGCTTTCGACCTGGTCAAGGACGGCCCGCACGGCCTGGTCGCCGGCACCACCGGGTCCGGCAAGTCCGAACTGCTCCAGACCTTCGTGGGCTCCCTCGCCGCGGTCAACCGGCCCGACGAACTCACCTTCGTCCTGGTCGACTACAAGGGCGGCAGCGCCTTCAAGGACTGCGTCGAACTGCCGCACACCCTCGGCATGGTCACCGACCTCGACAGCCACCTCGTCCAGCGCGCGCTGACCTCGCTGTCGGCCGAACTGACCCGCCGCGAGCACCTCCTGGCCGAGGCGGGCGCCAAGGACCTGCCCGAGTACCAGGGCATGCGCCGGCGCACCCCCGACCTGGTGCCGATGCCTCGACTGGTCATCGTCATCGACGAGTTCGCCACCCTCTACCGGGAGATCCCCGACTTCATCCCCGGCCTGGTGAGCATCGCCCAGCGCGGCCGCTCCCTCGGCATCCACCTGATCCTGGCCACCCAGCGCCCGGCCGGCGTGGTCAACGGCGACATCCGCGCCAACACCAACCTGCGCATCGCCCTGCGGGTCACCGACCCGGTCGAGAGCCAGGACGTCATCGACACCAAGGACGCCGTCAGCATCTCCCCGGCCACCCCCGGCCGGGCGCTGGCCCGACTCGCGCACGGGACGGTCGTACCGTTCCAGACCGCGTACGCCGGCACCCCGCTGCCCGGCACGGAACCGTCCCCCCGGCCGGAGCGGCCCGCCGAGGAGTCCCGGATCCAGGGTATCGCCCTGAACTGGCAGCGACTCGGCCGAGCCCTCGGCGTCCCCGGCGCCGACGAACCGCAGCAGGCGGGCGACCGGGCCGAGGACGAGGGGCTGCCCACCGAGCTCAACGCCCTGGTGACGGCCGTGTCGCGGGCCGCGGAACTCGCCGACTGCGCCCCGCAGCCCAGCCCCTGGCTGGCACCCCTCGGCCAGGACGTCCTCATCGACGACCTGCCGCAGCCCGAGGAGACCGGCGGCGCCCGCCTCGCCCCCGTCTCCTGGGCGCTGTCCGACCTCCCCGAGGCACAGGCCCAGCTCCCGGTCCGGCTGGACCTGCCGGAGTTCGGCCACCTCTACGTCGTCGGCATCCCGCGCTCCGGGCGCTCCCAGGTCCTCAGGACCATGGCCGGCGCCCTGGCCCGCGGTCACTCCAGCGCCGACGTCCACCTCTACGGCATCGACTTCGCGGGCGGCGCGCTGTCCGCCCTCGGAGTGCTGCCGCACTGCGGCGCGGTCGTGCCGCGCGGTGACGTGGAACGCCTGGAGCGGCTGCTCGCCCGGCTCGACGCGGAGCTGGCACACCGTCAGGAACTCCTCACCGAGCACCACGCGAGCAACCTCACCGAACTGCGCGGGATCGTCGCCCCCGGCGCCCGCCCGGCCCACGTCCTGCTGTTCATCGACGGCTGGGACGCCCTGGTCGACCTCATCGCCGACCACAACGGCGGCCGGCAGATGGACCAGGTCAACCGCCTGCTGAGGGAAGGCGCCGCCGTCGGCCTGCACGTCGTCGCCACCTCCGAACGCGCCCTGCTGGCCGGCCGGGCCACCGCCCTCAACGACAACAAGCTGCTGCTCCGGCTCAACGACCGCTCCGACTACCACGCCGTCGGCAGACGCCCCCGGGACATCCCCGACGTCGTCCCGCCCGGCCGCGGCTGGAACTCCGACGGCGGCACCGAGATCCAGGTGGCCCTGCTCGCCCCCGGCGCCACCGGCCAGGACCAGGCCGAGGCGCTGCGCCGGATCGGCGCCGACGCCACCCGCCGGGACACGGGGATCGCCGCCGACCGCAGGCCCGCCCGGATCGGCGTACTGCCGGTGAAGGTGGCCTTCACGGAAGCGTACGAGAAGGTCAGCGAGGCCGAACGGCGCCCGATGTGGGGCCTGTTGGGACTCGGCGGCGACGAAGTGGCGCCCCTGGGCGTGGACTTCGCGGACGCCACCCCGGCCTTCGCGGTCGCGGGACCGCCCGGCTCCGGCCGCAGCACCGCCCTCGCCTCGCTCGCCGTCTCCCTGCTCGCCTCCGGCACCCGCCTGGTGATCCTGGCGCCCCGAGAGTCGCCGCTGCGTCTCCTCGGGAACCATCCGGGCGTACGGCTGCTCACCGAACCCGATCCCACGCCGGACGCGTTCACCGAGGCCCTGGAGGCGGGTTCGGGTCCCCGCGTGGTCGTGGTGGACGACGCCGATCTGTTCGTCCTCCCGGCGATCGACCAGAACCTGCGGTCCGTGGCCGAGTCCGGCAGGGACCGCGGTATCGGCATCGTCGTCTCGGCCACCGCGGAGACCATGGCGGGCGCGATGGGCTGGCTCAGCGCCCTCAAGCGTCACCGCAAGGGTGTCCTCCTCGGCCCGACGAGCGTCCTGGAGGGCGACTACATCGGCGCCCGTCTGACCCACGCCCATCTGCGCGGCCGCAAGCCGGGCCGGGGCCTGACCGTCGACCAGCGCACCGGCGAACTGATCAACGTGCAGATCCCGGAGACCGTGCTCGACGGCCCGGACGGGGCCGCCTGACAAAGCCTGACGAGGACAGACCGACACGGCAGCGCACGGCAGGGAGCCCTATACGCCGAACAGACCCGCCGCGTTGTCGTGGCACACCGCCCGCAGCCACTCCTCCCCGAGCCCCAGCCGCTCCAGCGCCCGGAGCTGATGCAGGTACGGGTAGGGGATGTTGGGGAAGTCGGTGCCCAGCAGGACGCGGTCACCGAGCGCGGCCAGCCGGGGCAGGGCCTGCCGAGGGAACGGCATGAACCCCTCGGTGAAGTCGGTGAACGCCATCGTCGTGTCCAGCCGCACCTCGTCGTACCGCTCGGCGAGGTCCAGGAACTCCTCGTACTCCGGCATGCCCATGTGCGCGACGACCAGCCGCAGCCGGGGGTGGCGCCTGAGCACCCGGGCGATGGGCTCGGGCCCGGTGTGCTTGCCGGGCGCGGGCCCCGAGCCGCAGTGCGTCACCACGGGGATCCCGGCCTCGGCCAGCACACCCCACGCCCCCTGGAGCCGCTCGTCGGCCGGGTCGTACGCCCCCACCTGCACATGCGCCTTGAACACCCGCGCCCCCGCCTCGACCGCCTCGCGCACGTACGTCTCGACGCCCTCCTCCGGGTAGAGCGTCGCGGTGTGCAGACAGTCGGGGGTGCGCCGGGCGAAGTCGACCGCCCAGGCGTTCAGCCAGGTGGCCATGCCGGGTTTGTGCGGGTAGAGCATCGAGGTGAAGGCGCGGACCCCGAACTCCCGCAGTACGGCCGTCCGTTCCGCCTCCGCCTTCCGGTACGTGATCGGCCACTCCAGCCCGCCGACCAGCGGCCCGTTGGTGTCGAAGTACTCCCAGACCTTGTGCAGCACCCGCTCGGGCATGAAGTGGGTGTGCACGTCGATCAGCCCGGGAAGCCCGAGCCCCGCCCAGAAACGCCGGACCTCACCGGCCTCCTCCGAGTCGCCGGCCGTGCCGTGGTGATCGTTCATACCGCCCACGATCGTCCCTGGCACGGGGACAGGGCGACCTTTCGCGCCGGAGCCGCGCTGAGGGATCCATCACACGGACCGGGAACCGGGCCGGGCGCGAGCGCGTGATCACCACCGCCTACCCTTCCTCTGTTCGAAACGCCCGAGGACGCGGGGCCGAGACGGGGGAAGCACATGACATACCGGCGCGCGGTGATACCGGCACTGGTCGGAGGCCTGCTGATCACGCTGTTGCTGTGGTGGGCGGGGGCGAGCGCGCAGGCACTCCAACTGCGCGGCTCCACCAGCGTGTTCGACATCGATTCCGTGAACGAGCTCCGGCGCTGGCTCACCCCTTGGGCGTACGACTCCCCGACGGCCTCGGTGTCCGACGTGGCCGCCGACGCGGGAACCGCGTCGGTGAGCGGCGCGACCCAGTACTCCGGTCTGTACAGCACCGCGATGCAGATCAGGTTCGTGGCACTGTTCGCGTTCTTCGTGGCCGGCGCGCTGCTCCTGGTGCGCAGGATCCCGCCGGCGCGGGGCCGCACCCCGGCCACCCTGCTGGCGCTGTGGGCGTGGGGCCCGGTGGCCGCCACCCTGGCCGTGACGGTCTCCGCGCCCTGGTTCATCGCCTCCCGGGGCCACGGCAGTTACCGCGTCCTGCCCCAGCTGGCCGGGGTGATCGAGTCCGGCGCACCGGTCTCGGTGTTCGCGGCCCTGCTGACCGCCCTGCTCACGGTCCTGATCGGGCGGATCGCCGCCAAGGGGGAGGAGACACCGCCCCGGGCGAGCGTGCCGGCGCCCGCCGCCCGCCTGGCCGCGAGCGTGGGCACCGCGGTCGTCGCGGTGTCGCTGGTGATCCTCTCCTACCAGTCGGTGGCGGCCTGGATCCAGACCTCCTTCAGCGGCGCGGGCCTGTTCTCCGAGCCCGGCGACCTGCTGCGCCAGTGGCTGCTCCTCGGCGTCTGGACGAGCCCGTCGAGCACACCGTTCGGCGACTGGCTGCTCTACCGGGCCGCCGACGCGCTGGTGCTGGCCGTGGTGTGGTGGTCGCTGCGCCTCCTGCCCGGCCTGCTCACCCGGACCACCGCCCCGGCGATGACGCTCGGCGCGGTCTGCGCGACCGTACTGGGGCTGCTGTCGAGCCAGATCCTGCACATGGCGATTGACGGCACGGCCGCCGTGTGGGGCCCGGTCCACCTCTTCTCCAACCTCGGCCAGGGCGTCCCCGCCGCCCTCACCTTCGGCGGCACGGCGGGCCTCGTGGCCTTCGCGACGCTACGGCTGACCGGGGGCCGCGGCACCGACGCGGCCCCGCGGTGAGAGCGGGCGCAGGGCACCCGGGCCGGGCTCAGTCCGTGCGCGCCGGAGGCGTGTAGAAGTCACCGACCGATGTCCAGACGCCGTTCTTCACCTCCACGCGCTGCACACTGCGCGTGCCGAGATGCTGACTCGCGCCGAACTTCATCACCGGTGACACCCCCGGGTCCACGGAGGACGCCTTCTGGTAGGCGGCGGTCAGGGACTGCGAGGTGACCGGGCCCTTGACGGTCTCGGCGATCTGGGCGAACACCTTCGCGTTGCTCCAGCCCCACAGCGCGAGGAAGCCGGCGTCCTGACCGGGTTCGTACTTGGCCATCGCGGTCCGGAACTCCTTCACCGCGGGGTCCGGGTCCGAGGGCGCCTTCACCAGCTGCACGGCCTTGAGGCCCTCGGCGGCGTCCTTGGCGAGGGAAACGGTCGACTCGGCGGCCACCGGCGCGTAGGCGTAGGTGGGCAGCGAGACCCCCTGGAGCTTGGCCTCCTTGAGGAAGGCGGCCGCTTCCGGGGAGGTGAGGATCAGGATCACCGCCTGCGGTTTCGCCGCCTTCACCTTGCTGATCACCGGGGTGTAGTCGGTGGTCTGGTACTTCACCGGCAGCCGGTCCACCTCGACCGAGGGGTCCACCTTCTTCGCGACCGGGCCCACCTGCTCGGCCACGTTCACGAACGCGGCCGGGTCGCTGTGCACGACGAGGATCTTCTTCGCGCCGTCCTGCACCGCCCACGCGGCGATCGCCGCGGCCTGGTCCTCGTAGAGGGTCTGGGTGCCGAACAGACCGGGGCGCGGCGGCTTGTACCAGTTCTCGCTGCCGCCCACCTCGTTGAGGACCGGCACCTTGGACTGGTTGAGGACGAACGGGAAGGCGGCCTCCGCCTGGGAGGTGCCGTTCGCGTTGACGATGGCCACGACCTTGTCCTGGCCCACGAGTTCCCGCGCGATCTGCACGGTCTGCTGCGGGTCGGCCGCGTTGTCCTTGACGGTCCAGCGGACCTTGCGGCCGTTGATGCCGCCCTGGGCGTTGAGCATCTTGAAGTAGGCGTCGGCGCCCGCCTTCTGGGGCACGCCGTACGAGGCGGTGGCACCGGTCAGGGGGAGCCACGCGCCGATGCGGATCTCGGAGGAGCCGCCGGCGGCCCCCGAAGAGTCCTGGTCGGCGCAGGCGTTGGCGGTCAGCGCCACGACGGCCAGGACGGCCGTCGTCCCCGCGGCGCGGCGGAATCTACTCATTGTCCGGAACACGGTCCACCTCGTTCACAACGGGATTTCCAGCAACAGTTCTTGACGGGTTCTCAGGTCACCTGGGAGGTCCGGGCGGCGGCCCCCGCGGTCGTGGCGGACGCGTGACCGCCGCTGAAGTACGCCGCTTCCGCCAGGGCCGCGAACTCCGCGTCCCCGGGCCGCCCCTGGGCCGCCACGACACCCTCGTGCAGCACGGCCACCTCGTGGCAGACGGACATCGCGCGGCTGAGCAGCTGTTCCAGCAGGACGACCGTCAGGCCGTCGTGGGCCAGCCTCGCCAGCCGGTCGTAGACCTCGTCGACCAGCGCGGGGGCGAGACCGAGCGCCGGTTCGTCGACGATCAGGACGTCCGGCCCGACGATGAGCGCCCGGGCGATGGCGAGCATCTGCTGCTCACCGCCGGACAGCCCGCCGGCGGAGGCGGACATCCGGTCGCGCAGCCGCGGCGGCAGCCACTGCACGGTCTCCGCCATCCGCTCCCGCAACGCAGTCCCGCTGATCCCGGCCGCGTACGCCGCGACCTCCAGGTTCTCGCGCAGCGACAGCGTCTTGAACAGGGCCCGCCCCTCGGGCGCCAGGCTGGTGCGGACCGCCCCGCCCGTCTCCCGGTCGCCGCGGGCCGGGGCGAGCGAGCCGTGCAGGATGCCGGCCAGCGTGCTCTTGCCCGCCCCGTTGGCCCCGGCGATGCCCAGCACGACCCCCTGGCGCACATCCAGGTCGACGTCGCGCAGGGCCACCACCCCGCCGTACGTGTGGCCGACGCCGTGCAGCCGGATCATGCTCCGCTCGCCCACGTGCTCGGGCGGCCGGGTCCTGCCGTCGACCGTGCCCAGGTACGACGACCGCACCTTCGGGTCCGCCAGGACGGTGTCCGGGGTGCCCTCGCCGATCGTGCGGCCGAAGTCGAAGGCGAGCACCCGGTGGGCGACGGAGAACAGGTCGTCGAGGACGTGGTCGATGACCACCACGGCCGTGCCGCCGGCGTGCAGCCGCCTGATGTGCCCCGCCAGCAGCGCCCGTTCACCCGAGTCGAGCCCGCCGAACGGCTCGTCCAGCACCAGCAGCCGCGGCTCCCCGGCCATCGCGCGGGCCAGGTCGAGACGCTTCTGGAGGCCGAACGGCAGCTCGCCGGGGCGGCGTTCGGCCACCTCCGCGAGTCCGACGGAGCTCAGCAGCCGTGCCACCTCGGCCCGGTCCTTGGCGGTGATCCGGCGCCGGGTGCACAACACGTTCTCCGCGACGGTGAGTTCGGAGAACACCTCCGCGTGCTGGAAGGTGCGCCCGATGCCCAGCCGGCTCCGCGCGGTCGCCCGCGCCGCCAGCAGGGACCGGCCACCGAACTCGGCGGTGCCGCTGACCCTGCCGTTGCCGGTCAGCCCCGACAGCGCGTTCAACAGGGTCGTCTTTCCGGCCCCGTTGGGCCCGATCACCGCCAGGACCTCGTTCTGCCTGAGCGACAGCGAGGCGTCCTCCAGCGCCTTGAGCCCGCCGTACGACACCGACACGTGCTCCAGCTTCAGCAGCACCGGCCCGCCGACCTCCGGGGCCGCATCGGCCGGTGGCCCGCTCGGCGACTCGGCCGCGGGCAGGGGGAGTTCGGTGTCGGTCCGGCGCAGCACGCGCCGCAGGAGGCTCCGTGCGGGCCTGGCGAGGAACGGCACCACGCCACCGGGCAGGAAGAGGAGCCCGCAGATCAGGACGAGGCCCTGCACGACCGGCTGGGGCAGTCCGACGGCCGACGACAGGGACGGGTTCCATGTCAGGTAGACACCGCCGGCCACGGCGCCGACGACGGTGCCGACCCCGCCGAGCACACAGGCCGCGATCAGCGAGATGCCGAAGGTCAGCGAGAACGGGTCCGGGCTGACGAACCCGGTGAGCAGCCCGAGCAGCACGCCCGCGAAGCAGGTGCACGCCCCGCTCACCGCGAACGACAGCGACGACTGGGCCTCCGGCGCGATGCCGATCGTACGGGCCGCCAAGGGGTGCGACTTGGCGGCCACCAGCCGCATCCGCAGCCCCGAGGCGGCGGCCGGCACGGCCAGCGCGAGCACGACGGCCGCGGCCCCGACCGCGAGGTACTGCGACTCGGTGCTGCCGCCCAGGAGCGTGCCCAGCCCCAGCGCGCTGCGCAGCTGGATCACCGGCACGCCCTGGTCACCGCCGGTCACGCTGGACCAGCGGTTGATCAGCTCCAGGGTGACCGTGGTGAAGGCGAGGGTCAGCAGCGCGATGTACAGCACCGAGAACCTGGCACCGGCGTACCCGAGGAAGGCGCCCAGGGCGGCCCCGGTGGCGACGGCGCCGAGGACCACCGTCTCCAGCGCCCAGTCGTGACCGCTGCCGTACGCCGCGAAGTAGGCGCCGATGGCGAAGAACGCGGGGTGGCCCACCGACCAGATGCCGGACCAGCCGGCCAGCAGGCCGACCGACAGCACGACGATCGTGTACACGGCCGCGAGCCCCACCGAGTACATCTGGTACGCGGGGATCGCGCCGGAGGCCATGAACGCCATGAGCACCGCGCCGGCGGCCGGGCCCAGGGCGGCCCGCGCCAGGAGGGAACGGTTGAAGATCATGGATGCGACCCCTCAGACCCGTTGGAAGGTGCGGGTGCCGAACATGCCCTGCGGACGGATCAGCAGCACCAGCACGGTGAACGAGAACACGAACGTGTCCCGGAAGCTCGCGGAGACGTAGTTCGCCGCGAGGTTGTCCAGGACGCCGATGGTCAGCCCGCCGAGGACGGCGCCGTACATGCTGGTCAGGCCGCCCAGGAAGATCCCGGCGAAGGCCCGGAACAGGGGCGCGACCAGCGCGGTGGGCACCAGCCCGGACCGCGGGGCGTACAGACAGGCGGCGAGTGCGGCGAGGCCCAGGCCCAGCGCCCACGAGATCCGGGCCAGGCGCTGGGCGCTCAGCCCGAGCACCCGGGCGGTGTCCGCGGACTCGGCAACGGCGCGCATGGCCGAGCCGAGCGTGGTGCGGGCGAAGAGATATCCCACCAGTGCCATCGCGACGGCGGCGACGGCGATCGTCAACAGGCTCTGGACCGGTACCGCGGCGCCCGAGAAGCGCACGGTCCCGTCGACCAGGCTGGGGAAGGCCTTGGGCTGGTCGCCCCAGATCGAGCCCGCCGCGCTCTCCGCGATCAGGGACACGCCCATCGTCACGACGAGCGCGGAGAACAACTGGCCCTGTCCGAGCGGCCGGATCACCGTCTCCCGCACCAGCAGGCCCGCCGCCACGGTGATCGCGACGGCGGCGAGGATGCCGAGCACCGTGGCCACTCCGCGGTCGTGCAGCGAGACCGCCACGTACAGGCCCAGGGTCGCGAGCGACGCCATCGCGAAGTTCACGACGTCCGTGGCCCGGTAGATGATGACCAGCCCGAGACCCATGAGGCCGTACACGGCTCCACTGGCCACTCCGCTGACCAGGACAAGCAGGAACTGACTCACAGTCCCTCCCTAGGGGAAGGGCGCGTTCGCGCCACACGTGCAAGCGGCATGATCACCTCACGGGCCGCAGAGTTAAAGTGAACTCAATTCAGTAAGCTAGGCACTCGGCTGCCGGACGGGCAAGCCTCGTGCACGGGTTTTGTGGTGAGCGACCGATCCGGGTTCAGTGCGCGGGAGCCGTCGGTGACCCGGCGAGCGCGGTGCGTGCCGCCGCCAGCCCGAAGACCAGGGCGGGGGCGAGCCCGCCCGCGTAGGCGCGCCGGTACAGCCCGCCCGCGTCCGCCCCGGCCGCGAGCAGACCGGGCACCGGGCCGGTTCCGTCGCCGCCCGCGGACAGCACGCGCGCCTGTGTGTCGATCAGCAGGCCCGCGAAGGTGAAGGTGATCGCCGGGGCCGCCTCGACCACGTAGTACGGCGGCTCGTCGAGGGGCTGCCGGTCGAGCAGCCGGCCGGGCGCCGTCGTACCGCCCGCCCCGACGCCGGCGTTGAACTCCCGGACCCGGTCGCGGATCGTCGCACCGGGATAGCCCCACTCCTCGGGCATCGACGCGAAGGCCTCCAGGCTGTCCGCCACCGCGCTGCGGGCACCCGCGCGATGGCACAGCTGGAACTTGTCCACGCCGGGGATGCCCGCCACGTACGAGGCGCTGATCCACTCGCGGTGCACCCGCGCGTCGGCGACCAGCAGACCCCGCGCCTCCGGTCGTTCGAGCAGCGCCATCGTCGTCAGATGGTCCCCGAGCGTCTCGTCGGCGAAGCGCTCGCCCGTCGTGTCGAACAGGAGGGCGTGCTCGCTGTAGTAGAGCGCCAGGTCGACGAAGCGCGCGGGGTCGGCCAGGGAGACGCCCGCCGGCATCAGATGGCCGTAGAACCCCGCGTCCTTCTTCCTGAACGCGGCGCCGGCGGTCCGGCCGAGCGCGAGCCCGTCGCCGCGGCTGTGCGGGTTGGCGCGCAGGCCGATCTCCGCCGCCTGCGGGTGGACGTGCTCGGCGCGCAGCCCCGGATCGCCCTGGAACCCGCCGGTCGCGAGAAGGGTCCAGGTGGCCTCGATCCGGCGCGCCGAGCCGTCGGGAAGCACGCAGTCCGCGCCTTTGACCACGCCGTTCTCCGTCACGAGGGAACGGGTCCAGGTGTCGGTGAGGACCTCCTGGCCGCGGTCGCGGATCAGCCGCTCGCAGGTGTCGAGGTAGTGGTTCGTGTCGACCTGGTGCCCGCGCCCGAAGCCGAGCACCGGCACCGGCGGCCTGCACTCCACCCCGAGCGACCCGATCCACGCCACGCCGTCGCCGAATCCGTCCACCAGGGCGGCGTCGGGGTCGGGGTCGCCGTCCGGGTTGACCCGGCGCAGCTCCTCGACGGTGGGGGCCGTCCACACGAAACCGGCGAAGCGCGCGGAGCCGCCGGTGCGTTCCGCCTTCTCCACCAGCACCACCGAGCCGCCCCGGGCGGCCACCCGGGCGGCGGCCGTCAGTCCGGCCATGCCGCCGCCGATCACCAGCAGATCCACAGTCTCCGCGTCCATAGCGGGTCCCACCGCCTTCGTGTCGCCGAATGTCCCCCGACGCTAATTGAACTCACTTCTGGAGTCGAGAGGATGGCCGACACCTGGTTCGGCGGTACGGGTTTCGGCCGGGCCGCCGCCCGTCAGTCGGGGACCAGCACCGCCCGCCCCCGCACCCCGCCGGAACGCAGCTTCGCCAGGGCCTCGGGCGCGCCGGACAGCGGGAACCGTTCGACCTCCGCCGTCAGGACGCCCTCCCGGGCCAGGGAGACCACGGCCGCCAGTTCGGGCAGGGTGCCCCAGAACGGCAGCGAGACCCGGGTCCCGGCCGGGAGGACACCGGGCTTGCGCACGGTCAGCTCCCCGCCGCCGCTGCCCACCACGGCCAGCTCGCCGCCCGCCCGCAGCACCCGCACCGCCGGCTCCAGACTGGAACGGCTCCCGACGAAGTCGAGCACGGCCGCCGCCCCGACCCCGCCGGTCCGGTCCCGCAGGACAGTCCCGGTGTCGGGCCGCAGGAGCGTGGTGAAGTGCGCTCCGCACGCGTCAGCCAGGGCGAGCGTCTCCTCCCGCACGTCCACGGCCAGCACCCGCGCGTCGGTCGTGGCCCGCAGGATCTGCACGGCCAGATGCCCCAGCCCGCCGACGCCGAGTACGACCACACAGGCGCCCGGCGCCTCGTCCAGCGCGCGCCGGATGGTGGCCACGGCGTGGTAGGCGGTGAGCCCGGCGTCCGACAGCGGCGCCGCCTGCACGGCGTCCAGGTCGCCCACCGGCACCAGCAGCCGCCCGGACGGGACGAGCAGCAGGTCGGCCATCCCGCCGTCCCGCCCGAGCCCCGCGCCCATGCCGGCGCGGTCCGCGTCCAGGTCCGCGCGCCGGTCGCAGTAGTTCTCCGCCCCGGCCCGGCAGCGCGCGCAGCTTCCGCAGCCCCAGGGGCCGTGGACGAGGACCCGCTCGCCTGGCGCGGGACCGGTGGCCAGCGGACCGCGCTCCACCACCCGGCCCGCGACCTCGTGCCCGAGGGTGAACGGAAGCCGGTACGGGAGATCGCCCGGCCGGGCGTCGGTGACATGCAGATCCGAACGGCAGAGGCCGGCCGCCTCCACCCGGATCAGCACCTCTTCGCCGGCCGGGGAGGGGCGCGGTACTTCGGTGAGGACCGGTGGGCCGCCCCAGCGGGTCAGCCGGAACGCTCTCGTCGTGCCTGTTGACATACCGGCGACAGTAACAAAAATGAAGTCAGTTCAGTAGATGACTGCGAGGTGGTGACCGTGCATGAGCGGTGAGCACACGGGGCGCTTCGACGGGCGGATCGCGCTCGTCACCGGCGCCGGATCGGGCATCGGCGCGGCGGTCGCCCGCCGGCTCGCCGGACAGGGCGCCGAGGTCTTCGCCGCGGACGTCGACGGCCCGGCGGCGGAGACCGTCGCGAAGGAACTGCCGGGAGCCCGGGCCCTGACCGTCGACGTGGCCGAACCCGCACAGGTCGACCGGGCCTTCGACGAGGCCGTACGCCGACACGGGCGGCTCGACGTCGTGGTCCACGCGGCCGGGGTCGACGACCCCGCGGCCAAGCAGTGGATCGCCGAGGCCCTGGTCGCAGGGGAGCCGCCCGAGGTGACGGGGCGGCTCGGCGACGAGGCGTGGCGGCGCGTGATGCGCGTGAACCTGGACGGCACGTTCCATGTCCTGCGCGCGGCGCTGCGGGTCATGGCACCCCGCCGGACCGGCGCCGTCGTCACCGTCGGCTCCTCCTCCGCCTTCGACACGCTGGCCGGCTATCCGCACTACGCGGCCTCCAAGGCTGGTGCGCACGCGTTGAGCCAGTCCGTGGCCAAGGAGGCCATCGCGTTCGGCGTCCGCGTGAACACGGTGGCCCCGGGGCCCACCGACACCGGCATGGCGGCACGGACCCCCGCGCCACTCCGGCAGGGGTTCGCCGATCCCCGGGTGCGGCCGTACGCCACACCTGAGGAGATCGCCGACGTCGCCCTTTTCCTGGCGAGCGAGGAGGCGGCGAACCTGGTGGGGGCCGTACTCCTGGCCAACGGGGGTCGGTTCACGGTGTGAGGGCGGCTTCGACCGAGGGAGGCTTGGATGTTCCGGCTCGACGCCGATCCCGCGATGCTGGCGGAGACCGACGAACGGAGACAACTGCGGGCGGTGCTGCGGGACTTGCTCGCCGAGAACTGCGGGCCCGAGCAGGTCCGGGAACAGGCGGACAGCCCGCGCGGGTACGACCCGGTCCTGTGGGACCGGCTCGCCGGGGAGATCGGTGTGCAGGGGCTCACCGTCCCCGAGGACTACGGCGGGGCCGGCTACACCTTCGCCGAACTCGCCGTCGTCATGGAGGAGACGGGGCGCGTGCTGTGCCCCGCGCCGCTGCTGACCACCGTCGTCCTCGCCGGGAACGCCCTGCTCGACAGCGGCGACCGGCGGGCCTGCGCCCGCTGGCTGCCCGGCATCGCCGCCGGTGAACTCACGGCGACGGTAGCCGGATTCCTGCACCCGGCCGACGTGACCGCCGAACGGGGCCCGCGCGGCTGGGTGTTGCGCGGCGAGGCGGACTTCGTGCCCGACGGAGAGGGCGCTGACCTGTTGCTGGTGGCGGCCCGGGCGCCGGACGGGCAGCGGCTGTTCGCCTGCGAGCCGGAGCCCGCGACCTGCGAACGAGTGGCACGCCGGGTCCTGGACCCCACGCGCCGCCAGGCCCTCGTCCGGTTCCGGGGAGCACCCGCCGAACCGGTCGGCGAGCCAGGCCGGGCCACCGGCGTGATCGACGGCGTCCTGGAGGCGGGGCGGGTGGCGCTGGCGGCCGAACACGTCGGCGGCAGCGCACACGCCCTGGACGCCCTGCTCGCCTACCTGTCCGCGCGGAACCAGTTCGGGCGGGCCGTCGGATCGTTCCAGGCCGTCAAGCACCGGCTGGCCGACCTGCTGGTCGAGATCGAGGGCGCGCGGTCGGCGTCCGCGTACGCGAGTGCCTGTCTCGCCGGGCGCGCCCCGGAACTGCCGGTGGCGGCGAGCGCTGCGGCGGTGGCCTGCACCGGCGCCTACCGGCTGGCCACCACGGAGCACGTCCAGCTCCACGGGGGGATCGGCTTCACCTGGGAGCACCCGGCCCATCTCCATCTGCGCCGGGCCCGCGCCGACGAGGCGCTGTTCGGGACGGCCGACGACCACCGGCTGCGCCTGGCGGGCCTGCTCGGGCTCGTCGGCGCCACCGCCTGATCGCGGGCCATCGGTCCGTTCGTGACCGAGGGGCACCAGTCCATTGACAGGGGCAACCACTGCCCACAGAATCGAACTCAATTCAGTTCAGTTTGGAGGAGCTCATGGCAGTCGAGGACGAGATCCAGTTCGAGCGGGACGGGCACGTGGCGCGGGTCTGGCTGAACCGCCCGCACAAGAAGAACTGCGTGACCGTGCCGATCCTGAACCGGCTGGACGAGATCATCACCGAGGTCGACGCCGACCCCGAACTGCGCGTGCTGGTCCTGCGCGGACGCGGCAACACCTTCTGCTCCGGGTTCGACCTGGACAGCCTCAAGGCCGACTTCATCGGCAGCTCCACCGCCATCGACGTCGCCGTGCTCTCGGCGAAGGTCTGCGACCGGCTCTACTCGATGAAGACGCCGTCGATCGCCGTCCTGGAGGGTCATGTCACCGCGGGCGGCTTCGAGTTGATGATCTCCTGCGACTTCGCGATAGCCGCGGACGACGCCCTGATCGGCGACTTCCACATCCGGCGCGCCCTGTTCGGCGGCGCCGGCCCCATCTACCGGGTGCCGCGCATGATCGGCGTCCGCAAGACCAAGGAGCTGATGCTCACCGGCAAACTGCTCACCGGCGTCGAGGCCGCCGACTTCGGGCTCATCAATTCCTCGGCGCCCTCGGACAAACTCGACGCCACCGTCGAGGAGTTCGCCGACCAGCTCGTCGACAAGAGCCCGTTCACCATGTGGATCACCAAGATGACCATCGACCGCAGCCTCGACGCCGACATCCAGTCGCTGATGGTCATGGAGCACCTCGCGGTCGGCGTGATGCTCAACTCCGAGGACGCGGCGGAGGGCGTGGCGGCGTTCCTGGAGAAGCGGGAGCCGCAGTGGAAGGGCCGCTGAACCGCGCGCCGGAGACCGGGAGCCGGCTGCACGGCTCCCGGTGCCCCGACTGCGCGGTGGCCGTCTACCCCGCCGACCCGGCGTGCCCGCGCTGCGGAGGACCAGCCGAACCGGTCGAACTCTCCGGTACGGGCACGCTGTGGACCTGGACCGTGCAGCGGTACGCCCCCAAGTCCCCGCCCTACGTCCCGCCCGCCGCCGGGTTCACGCCGTTCACCGTCGGATACGTCGAACTGCCGGACGGGGTCCGCGTGCTGGCCGCCCTGGACATCGACCCCGAGGACGTGGAGATCGGGATGCCGGTGGTGATCGGTGCCGGGGGCGGGGTGCCGAGGGGTGCGGGGGGTGCCGTATGAGCAGTGAGGATGTGCTGGTCTGCGGTGCCGGGATCACCTCCTTCGCCCGCACGGAGGCCAGTGGGCGGGAGTTGGCGGTGCGGGCCGTGCGAGCCGCGCTCGCCGATGCCGGAGTGCCGTGGTCGCGGGTGCGGGCCGCCTACGGGGGCAGCGACGCCGCCGGGAACGCGGACACGCTGGTCGCCGAACTCGGGCTGACCGGCGTCCCGTTCACCAATGTGCGCAACGGCTGCGCGACCGGCGGCAGCGCGCTGGTGGCGGCCGCCCAGGCGATCCGGTCCGGGGCGGCCGACGTGGCGCTCGCCGTCGGCTTCGACAAGCACCCGCGCGGCG
The DNA here is from genome assembly GCF_010548375.1 of Streptomyces sp. SID13726. Lineage (GTDB taxonomy): Bacteria > Actinomycetota > Actinomycetes > Streptomycetales > Streptomycetaceae > Streptomyces. The sequence continues at coordinate 708,904 of NZ_JAAGLY010000002.1, read as the reverse complement.
CCTTCGACCCACGGCCCGCGGACTGGGGGCTCGACGAGGCCTACGGCAGCGACGGGCTGATGGTGACCACCCAGTTCTTCGCCATGAAGATCCAGCGGTACATGTACGACCACGGCATCACCGCCCGCACCCTCGCACGGGTCGCCGAGAAGGCGTACGCCAACGGCGTGCTCAACCCGCACGCCTGGCGCCGCAAGCCGCTCGACGCCGACGAGATCCTGGCCTCCGGCATGGTCAACGACCCCCTGACCCGGTACATGTTCTGCTCCCCGGGCCAGGGCGCGGTCGCCCTGATCCTGTGCGATCGCGCGACGGCCCGCCGACTCGGCGGCACACCGGTCGCCTTGCGGGCGGCGGTCGTACGGACCCGGCGGTTCGGCTCCTTCGAGGTGTTCAGCCCCTGGGCGCCGACCGGCACACCGACGAGCGTGAGCGCCGACGCCGCCCGAGCCGCCTTCCAGGAAGCCGGGTTGGGGCCGCGTGACATCGACGTGTGCCAGTTGCAGGACACCGAGAGCGGTGCCGAGGTGATGCACCTGGCCGAGTGCGGGTTCTGCGAGCACGGCGAGCAGGAGTCGCTCATCCCCTTCGGCGCCACCGCGATCGACGGCTCGCTGCCGGTCAACACCGACGGCGGATGCATCGCCAACGGCGAACCCATCGGCGCGTCCGGACTGCGCCAAGTCCACGAGGTCGTCCAGCAGTTGCGCGGCCGGGCCGGCGAACGCCAGGTGCCAGGAGACCCGGTGGCCGGCTTCACCCATGTGTACGGGGCGCCGGGCGTCAGCGCCTGCACCGTGCTGACCCGTTGAGAGGAGCGCCATGGACGGGACACCCGGCCCGGACGAGTTCCGCGCACAGGCCCGGCGCTGGCTGAAGGGCGTGGCTCCGGCCCGCACCGCACCGCACGAGTGGGGACAGGGAAGCGACTCGGTCGCCGTCTTCGAGAACTGGACCGAGACCGAGGAACGCGAACGCACACGCCGGGCACAGGAGTGGGAACGCACCCGCCACGACCAGGGCTGGGGCGCGATCGGCTGGCCGCCGCAGTACGGAGGGCGTGAACTGCCCGCGTTCTACGAGCAGTTGTACCGCTCACAAGAGGCCGCCTTCGACGTCCCGCGGCGCACCGAGATCTTCCCGGTCACCCAGCAGCTCGTCGCCCCCGCCGTCCGCATCTGGGGCACCGACGAGCAGAAGGAGCGCTGGCTGCGGCCCATGCTCCGCACCGACGAACTCGCCTGCCAGCTGTTCTCCGAGACCGAGGCCGGCTCCGACCTCGCCGCCGTCCGGACCCGGGCCGTGCGCGAGGGCGACGGCTGGATCCTGCGCGGCCACAAGATCTGGACGTCCGGCGCCCGGGTCGCCACCTGGGGCGTGGCCGTCTGCCGCACCGACCCCGACCTGCCGAAACACGCGGGCATCACGGTCTTCCTGGTCCGCATGGACGCCCCGGGCGTGACCGTACGGCCGATCCGGCAGATGACCGGCGGTACCAGCTTCAACGAGGTCTACCTCGACGACGTCCACGTGCCCGACACCGACCGGCTCGGGCCCGTCGGCGAAGGCTGGCGGGTCACGCTCACCGTGCTCGCCGCGGAACGCCTCGACTCCGGCGGACTCGGCCTGGACAACGCCGACCGCGCCCTCGACCTCGCCCGCCACCTGCCCCGACCGCTCGCCGACGGCGAACGGCAGCAGGCGGCCGACCTGTTCGTCCGCTCCCTCGTCCAACGGCTCACCGGACTACGGGTCACCTCCGCCCTCGCCGCCGGCCGCGCACCGGGCGCCGAGGCCTCGGTCGGCAAACTCCACGCCACCGCGACCATGCGCGCCACCACCGACCTCGTCCAGCAACTCCTCGGACCACGACTCGCCGCCGACACCGGGGAGTGGGGCACCTTCGCCTGGACCGAGCACCTGCTCGGCGCCCCCGGCTACCGCATCGCCGGCGGCAGCGACGAGATCCAGCGCAACATCCTCGCCGAACGGGTGCTGGGACTGCCCAAGGAGCCGAAGGGACAGGGCCGTTGACCACCTCCCAACAGCCGAGAGGAGAAGGACGTTGAGCACCCTGACCGAGGTGACGGAACTGGAGCGACGGGTCCGCGGGCGTCTCGGCGCCGAATACGGCAGCCTGCGCACCCTGCCCGGCGGCCACTCGGGACTCACCTACTCCATCACGGCCGGACCCGTCTCCCGCGTCGTGAAGGCGGTACCCCCGGGCCAACGCCCCGTCGGCCGCAACGACGTCCTGCGCCAGGCCCGCATCCTGCGCGCCCTCGCCGGATCACCCGTGCCCGTCCCGGGCGTCGTCGCCGTCGACGAGCACGAACCCGCCTGGTTCGCCATGGAGTTCGTGCCGGGCGAGGCGATCGAACCGGTCCTCGACGAGCACGCACTCGACCCGCGACTGTGCCGGACTCGGATGCTGGCGCTGGCCGCCGTACTGCGCGACCTGCACGACGTAAGCACCGGAGCCGTCGAATCCCTGGGCCCCGCAGCCGAGTCGGAGCGGTGGAGCCGCACCATGCGCGCGGTCCCGACCGAACTCCGCCCCGGCGCCGAGGAAGTGCTGGACGCACTGGCCGCCCGCATCCCCGAGAGCGTGCCCCCCGCCCTCACCCACGGCGACTTCCGCCTCGGCAACGTCCTGTGCCAGGGCGAACGGCCCGCCGCCGTCGTGGACTGGGAGATCTGGGGGTACGGCGATCCCCGCATCGACCTCGCCTGGTTCCTCCTCTTCGCCGACCACCGCAACTTCCCCCGGCTGGGCCACGCCGTCCCCGGCCTGCCCACCGAGCAGGACCTCCTCACCGCCTACCTCGACGGACGCCCCGAACCCCCCGCCCTCGACTGGTTCCGGGCCCTGGCCCGCACCAAGATGGCCGCGATCATGGGCCACAACCTGCGCCGCCACCGCGAGGGCAAGCACCACGACCCCGACCAGGAGCGGCTGCCGCCGACCATCGCCGCGATGATCCGCACGGCCCACGACCTCCTCGCCCGACGGCCCTGAAGGAGCGCCACCATGGACTTCGGACTCTCCCCGAGGGCCGACGAACTCCGCGCGCGCATGGCCGCGTTCATGACGGAGTACGTCCTGCCCGCCGAGCCCGTCTACGACCGGCAGCTCGCCGAGGCGGACGACCCCCACGAACTGCCCCCCATCATGCGGGAGTTGAAGGAGAAGGCCCGCGCCGAGGGCCTGTGGAACCTCTTCCTCGCCCACGGCGACCGGGGCGCGGGCCTCACCAACCTCGAATACGCACCCCTCGCCGAGCTGGCCGGACGGTCGGTCATCGGCCCCGAGGTGTTCAACTGCTCAGCCCCCGACACCGGCAACATGGAACTGCTCGCCCTCTTCGGCACACCCGAACAGCAGGACCGCTGGCTCAGGCCCCTGCTCGCCGCCGAGATCCGCTCGTGCTTCGCCATGACCGAGCCCGAGGTGGCCAGTTCGGACGCCCGCAACATCCGCACCCGGATCGTCCGGGACGGCGACGAGTACGTCGTCGACGGCCACAAGTGGTACACCTCCGGCATCCTCGACCCGGACTGCCGGCTGATCATCCTGATGGGGGTCACCGACCCGGACGCGCCGACCTACCGGCAGCAGAGCATGCTGCTCGTCCCACGGGACACCCCGGGCATCACCGTCCTGCGCGACCTTCCGATGTTCGGCTACACCGACCGCTGCGGCCACGGCGACGTGCTCTTCGAGAACGTACGGGTACCGGCCTCCGCGCTCCTGGGCGGCGAGGGCGAGGGATTCGCCCTGGCGCAGGGCAGGTTGGGGCCCGGCCGGATGCACTACGCCATGCGGGCGGTCGGATTCGCCGAGCGCGCCCTGGAGCTGATGTGCCGCCGCACCCTCACCCGCACCGCATTCGGCGGCCCGCTCGCCGAACAGGGCGTCGTGCGCGAGTGGATCGCCCGCAGCCGGATCGAGATCGAGCAACTGCGGCTGCTGGTCCTCAAGTCCGCCTGGCTCATGGACACCTCGGGCAACGCGGCCGCCCGCACCGAAGTCGCCGCGATCAAGGTGGCCGCGCTGGAGGTCGCCCACCGGGTGGTCGACCGCGCGGTCCAGGCACACGGGGCCGCCGGGGTCAGCGACGACACCGTACTGGCCCGGCTGTACGCCATCACCCGGGCCCTGCGGATCGCGGACGGCCCCGACGAGGTGCATCTGCGGACGGTCGCCCGCCGTGAACTGGCCAAGTACCCAAAGGAGTTGGCGCAGGCGTGAACGGACATCGACTGGAGGGACGGGTCGCCCTGATCACCGGCGGCTCCCGGGGCATCGGGCTCGGCATCGCCAAGGCGTACCGGGAGGCGGGCGCCCATGTCGTCATCGCCGCCCGGAAGGCGGACGGACTGGCGGCGGCTCGCGCGGAGTTGCTGCGGGTCAAAGGGGACGGCGAGGTCCACGAGGTGGTCGCCAACGCCGGGGAGCCCGAGGACGCCGAGCGCTGCGTCGAGGAGACCACGGCCCGCTTCGGCAGCCTGGACGTGCTGGTCAACAACGCGGCCACCAACCCGTACATGGGCGACCTGCTCGACCTCGACCTGCCCCGCGCGGAGAAGACCGTGCGGGTCAACCAGTACGGCATGATCGCCTGGACCCGGTGCGCCTGGCGGGCGTGGATGGGCGAGCACGGGGGAGCGGTGGTCAACATCGCCTCCGTGGGCGGGCTGATCGTCGACCCCCACATCGGCTGGTACAACGCCACCAAGGCCGCCATGCTCCACATGACCCGCCAACTCGCCTACGAACTCGGCCCGATGGCCCGCGTGAACGCCATCGCGCCCGGGCTGATCAAGACCGAGCTGGCGCGGGCCGTATGGGAGCCGAGAGAGCCGATCCTGACCGCGAAGCTCCCGCTGCGGCGACTCGGGACGGTGGAGGACGTCGCCCACGCGGCGCTCTTCCTCGCCTCCGACGCCTCGTCCTGGATGACGGGGCAGACCCTGGTCCTGGACGGCGGCGCGACCGTGCTGCCGATCGGGGTGGAGGCATGACACCGGCCGAGCTGTTCTCACTGCGCGGCCGGACCGCCGTGGTCACCGGGGCGTCCTCCGGACTCGGAGCCCGGTTCGCCCTGGTGCTCGCCTCGGCCGGGGCCACGGTCCTTGCCGCGGCCCGGCGGCTGGAGAAGCTCAAGGAACTCGCCGACGAGGACCCGCGTATCCATCCCGTGGTCTGTGACGTCTCGCGGGAGGAGGACCGGGTACGGCTGATGGAGACGGCGCTCGACGAGACCGGCCGCGTCGACGTCCTCGTCAACAACGCCGGCGCGCCCGGTGCCGTACGGGCCGAGGACGAGAGCGCCGAGGACTTCGCCGGGGTGCTGGACGTGAACCTCGTGGCCCCCTTCCACCTGGCGCGGCTGCTGGCCGCGACGCCGGGGGCCGCAGACGGTCGTACGAGATCGGTGGTGAACGTCTCCTCCGTGCTCGGCCTGGTCTCCGGCGCTCCGCTGGGCGGGGCGGCCTATGCCGCGTCCAAGGCCGGGCTCGTCGGGCTGACCAGGGAACTCGCGGGGCAGTGGGGACGGTCGGGGGTACGGGTCAACGCGCTCGCGCCCGGCTGGTTCCGCTCGGAGATGACGGAGGGGCTGTTCGCGGACGAGCGCTCCCGGCGGTGGGTCGAGCGCGGGGCGATGCTGGGGCGGGGCGGTGAGGTGGGGGAGCTGGACGGGGCGCTGCTGTATCTGGCCTCGGACGCGTCGTCCTACTGCACCGGGCAGGTGCTCACCGTGGACGGGGGGTGGACCGCGCGATGAGGGTCACGGTCGAGGTCGACGGCGACGGGCTGGCGCGGATCGCGATGTGCCGTGGGGCGGGCAACGCCATCGACCTGGAGACGGCCCGTGCGCTGCTGGACGCCGCCCGGGAGTGCGAGAAAGCGCGGGCCCGGGCCGTACTGCTCACCGGGCGGGGACGGTCCTTCTGCGTCGGGGGCGATCTGAAGGAGTTCGCCGTGCTGTCCGGGGAGCGCCTGGCCGCGCATCTCATCGACGTGACCGACGCGCTCCACGGGGCGCTGCGGGTGCTCGCCGGACTGGACGCACCGCTGGTGGTCGCCGTACAGGGGGCCGTCGCGGGGGCCGGACTCGGGCTCGTGGGGGCGGCCGACGTGAGCCTCGCGGCGAGCGACGCCGGCTTCACGGCCGCGTACACCGCGATCGGGTACACGCCGGACGCCGGGGTCAGCTGGTCCCTGCCGCGACTCGTCGGACCGCGCCGGGCCCTGGACCTGCTGCTCACCAACCGGTGTGTCCCGGCCGCCGAGGCGCTGGAGATGGGGCTCGTGGGCCGGGTCGTCCCGCCGGAACGGCTGACCGGGGAAGCGGAACGTACGGCCAGGGAGCTGGCCCGCGGTGCGACGGCGGCGTACGGGGTGACACGGCGGCTGGTCGGACGGGCGCTCACCACGGGTCTCGACGACCACTTGGACGCGGAGGCCCGGCATCTGGCCGTCGCCGCGATGTCCGGGGAAGGGCGGGAGGGCGTGGCGGCGTTCCTGGCCGGGCGCCGAGCTGAATTCAGGGAGGGGGGTGTGCAGGGAGCCGGGGGAGCAGGGGGTAGGTGAGCAGGAGGGGCGGGTGACGGCGCCCCACACCGGACCTCGGACACTCGGCCGCCGCACGTTTCCCGCCCGATCCTCGATTCGTAACCGACTTGAACTTGGGTCTACTCTCGGACGACCGGACGGTGATCGGTACCGCTCGTGCGAGGAGAGGGAGACAGACGATGCCAAGGGCGCGGATCGTGGATCCGGAGGAGGGCCCCAGGTCGAAGCGCGGCGCGATCCTCGTGGCCGCCGTCGAGCGGTTCGGGGAGGACGGCTACGAGAACACCAAGTGGTCGGACGTGGCCGACCGGGTGGGCATCGGACAGACCGCCCTTTACCACTACTTCGAGTCCAAGGCCCACTGCCTGCTGACCATCATGCGCCTCGAACTCCAGCGTTCCCACGACCAGTTCGTCGAGGCCACGGCCGACGAGACGGAGCCCGTGGAGGAGGTGCGCGCCGCCGTCCGCTCGGCCTTCGCGGTCACCGAGCACGAGATCCGCCAGATGCGCATCCTCCAGGCCAACATGTCCCTGCTCGCCACCCCGCGGAAGTCCAAGCGCGAGGAGACCGAGCGGGTCGCCGCCCGCCAGCTGGTCCAGATGGTCGAGCGGGACTGGACGAACCTGCTCATGCGCGGCATGGCCAAGGGCTCCTTCCAGGTCCGGGACGCGCACACGCTCGGGCTCGCCGTCCTCGGCATGATCGTGAGTGTGTGGCGGTGGTACCGGCCGACCGGGGCGATTCCCCTGTCGGAGATCAGTGAGTTGATCGAGGGGTGTGTGGTGCGGATGGTCGCGGACTAGGTTCCGGCGCGAGGCCGGGCCGGTTCGGGCCGGGTCGGGTCGGGTCGGGTCTGGTTGGTTCAGGTCGGTTCGGTTCGGTTCGGGAAGCCTGCCGGACCTCGGCCTCCTCGGTCTACGTCCCGCCTCTTGTAGGAGGCGGGACGCTGCCTTACAGTCAAACTGAACTGAACTCAGGTTGTTTCATGGCGCTGAGGGAGAGCGATCGGCAATGGTGCTGCGCGAATACATGGCCAGAATGGACGGCCAGGACCCGGAGAAGGCCCTGGAGCTCATCGAACCGGACTTCCGGTTCCTCATCTCCCTCCCCGGCGGGCAACGGACCGGCGCCTCCCGCGAGGACTTCGCCGCTTATATCGCCGGGCGCAACGCGGTGGACCGCCGGCACGAGATCGTGCGGTACGCCGTCGACGGCGATGTCGAGACGGCGTACGGCTTCGTCGTCGACCAGGGCGTGACCACGGGCGCCTTCCTGTCCGCCGTACGGGTCTCGCCCGCCGGGCTGATGGCCGGCTACCAGTCCTTCTTCACCCCCGACTTCGACCTCGTGGACCGGCCGTGAGCGCGCGGGCGGATACGCCGTCCACCTCCGCGGCCCCGTTCCTGACCACCTGGTTCGGGATCCTGGACAGCGACGACGCCGACCGCATCCTCGACCTGATCAGCGACGACTTCTCGTTCTCGATCCTCTTCTCCACCGGCGGCGACGCCGGCACCGACTTCCACGGCGGCCGGGCCGAGATGGAGGGCTATCTCGCTCAGCGCGAGGTGGGTGTCCGCACCCATCACGCGCTCACCGCCTCCACGGTCGGCCGGGACGAGCTGTACCTCGGAGAGGTCCGCAGGTCGGGAGTGCCGGAGGCGACTTTCGTGGCCTCGGCCCGGCTGGACGACCGGGGCCGGGTGCGACGGCTGCTGATCGGGCGCTCGCCCGCAGTCCTGTTCACCTGAGGAACCCCGAGTCACCTGAGGAACCCCGAGGCACGACGAACGACCTGGAGACGCGCGATGTACAACCTCGTCCTGCTGGCCGCCCGGCCGCCCGACTGGACCCACGAGCGGTTCATCGCCTGGTGGCGCGGCGAGCACGCCGAACTCACCCGGCACCTGCCCGGGCTCAGGTCCTGGCGGCACACCGACATCGACGAGGCCCTCGAACCGCGCTCCGAGGGCTGGGACGGCGTCTCCGTCCTGAGCTTCGACACCGCCGAGGACCTGCGCACGGCACTCCGGAGCCCGGAGTGGGCGGCGGCCGTCGCCCAGGTCGGAGACATGCGCGGACGCCGGATCGCCGTCATGGGCGGCGAGATGGAGATGTACGGCGGCTGAGCACACCGGGCGCCCGTGTCGTACCGGGGGCCCTTCGCGAAGCGGCGAGGAGCCCTCGCGACATGGCGGACAGCCTTCGCAAAGAGGCGAGGAGACGGATGCGACAGACAGTGCGGGAGTTCTACGACCGCTCCGAACAGGCCGACTTCACAGCGGTCGTCGACGACCACGGACCCCACGGCGCACGCGACCTCCTGCGGCGCGCGACCGAACTGGCCGAGACGATGACCCCGGACGGCACGCCCGGCGGCACCGTCCTCCTCCAGGCCGACAACTCGTGGCGCACCGTCGCCGCGACCCTCGCCGTGGGGCTGACCGGCGGGGTCCTGGCCCTGGTGAACCGGCACACGACAGGCGCCGAGTTCGCCGCCGCCGTCGAGGACATCCGGCCGGACGTCCTGATCGCCGAGCCCGCCGCCATCGAGGAGTGGGGCGGCGGCCAGGGCCTGCCGGACGCACCGGCGGCCGAGGCCCTGGACGGCTGGACGGTCCGGGCCGGTAGCGGCCCGCGCGATGTCTCCCGCTGGTCCGGCGGCGCGGTCATCGGCCTCACCTCCGGCTCCACCGGACGCCCCAAGGGGGTCGTCCAGTCCGAGAGCGCCCTGCGCTACGCCTGCTCGTGCACGATCGACGTCAACGGGCTGCGTACGGGGGACGCGGTGGCCGCCGTCGTCCCGCTCTCCTCGACCGCCGCCTACTGCTTCGGCGTCTGTCTCTCGCTGATGCTGGGCGGACCGCTCGTGCTGTCCGGCCGCTGGGACCGTGAGGAGGCGCTCGCGCGGATGGCCGCGCATGACGTCCGGTGGACCATGTGCGTGCCGACCATGGCCCTCCAGATGGGTTCCGCCGCTGCGGGCTCGAAGGTTCTCGGCGGGGTCCGTTCGATCACCGTCGGCGGTGGCCCCATGGACCGAGGTGCCCTCGCCCGCGCCGAACGCTCCCTCGGGACACGGATTCTGCGGGTCTTCGGCATGTCCGAGTGCCTGGGACACACCTCGCCCCGGCCCGACGACCCCGAGGAGATCCGCCTCGGCCGCGACGGACGGCCCTTCCCGGGTACGGATCTGCGGGCCGTCGCCGGGGACGGCACCGTCCTCGGGCCCGGAGCGACCGGCCGCGCCCAGGTCAGGGGCCCGTCCCTCTTCCTCGGCTACGCCCGCGACGGCAAGGTCGAGCCGCCGGCCCTCACCCCGGACGGCTTCTTCCCCACCGGTGATCTGCTGGTGACCGGCGAGGACGGCACGGTCACCGTGATGGGCCGGGAGAAGGACGTCATCATCCGCGGTGGCCGCAACCTCGACATCACCGAGATCGAACGCGCCGTCGCCGCCCACCCCTCGGTCGCCCGCGCCTGTGTCACCCCCGTACCGGACCCGCTCCTCGGCGAACGCGCCGCCGTACTCGTCGTGATGGAGGACGGCAGCGCCGAACTCGGCCTCGACGAGATCACCGCACACCTCGCCCGTACCGGTCTCTCCAAGGCCAAGTGGCCCGAATTCGCCTTCACCGTCAGCGAGTTGCCGCAGACGACCGTCGGCAAGCTCGACCGCTCGGGAGCCCGCAGACTCGCCCAAGACCTGCACGCGGAACGCACCGCCCACCGCGAACGGGACGGTGTGGGCCCCGAACCGGACTCCGCCAACTCCGAACAGGACTCCGCTCACCCCGAACGGGACACCATTCACCCCGAACAGAACACGGCCCACCCCGATCAGCCCCGGCAAGGAGATGCATGACCACCCCCACGACCCGCACCCCCCGTTTCGACCGCGGCCGTTGGGCGCAGCCCGGACCCGAGACCGTGCACCCCGGTGTCCACCGCATCCCCCTCCCGCTGCCGGACGACGGACTGCGAGCCGTCAACGTCTACGCGCTGGAGGGGTTCACCGAGGGGCTGGTCCTGATCGACGGCGGGTGGTCGATACCCGAGTCCCGCAAGGCACTTGAGGACTCCCTGGCCGAACTCGGCCACGACCTCGGCGAGATCAGCCACGTCCTGGTGACCCACATCCACCGCGACCACTACACCCAGGCCGTCGAGCTGCGCAGGCAGCTGGGCTCACGGGTCTACCTGGGCGCGGGTGAGCGGCGCGGTCTGGAGGCCCTGGGGGAGCTGCGGACGGACGAGCCGGTCGGCTCGCTGGAGACACTGCGCCGCGCCGGGGCCCATGAACTCGCCGAGCGGGTCGCCGCGATGTACGGCGGCGACTTCGACCCCACGGTCTGGGAGGCGCCGGACCGCTGGCTGCGGGCGGAGGAACTCCGTTTCGGGGACGCCCGGTTGACGGTCGTGCCGACGCCCGGACACACCCAGGGCCACGTGGTCTATCTCGACCAGGCGCGCGGGCTGCTGTTCTCCGGTGACCACGTCCTGCCGCACATCACCCCGTCCATCGGCTTCGAACTCGGCGGCCCCGCCCTGCCGTTGGGCGACTACCTCGACTCGCTGCACCGGATGACCCTGCTCGCCGACGCCCGTCTGCTGCCCGCCCACGGCCCGGTCGGCGACAGCGTGCACACCCGGGTCGGCGAGCTGCTGGCCCACCACGACGACCGTCTCGCCGAGTCGCTCGCGGCCCTGGGCGACCGCACGCGCACCGCGTTCGAGGTGGCGGGGGAGCTGGGCTGGACCCGGCGCAGGGTGCCCTTCACGGACCTCGGCCCCTTCGACCGGATGCTCGCCGTCAACGAGACGGCCGCCCACCTGGACGTACTGGTGACCCGAGGACGGGCCCGGAGCACCAGCACCGACGGCGTCGACCGGTACACCGCGTCGACCGGCACGCCGTAACGGCCCTCCCGGGCGCTCCGGACCTTCTCGGCGCTCTCAGCGAGCCGTCCAGCCTCCGTCGACATACAGCTCCGACCCCGTCATGAAGCTCGCGTCGTCGGAGGCCAGGAAGGCCACGGCGGCCGCCACCTCCTCGGGGGTGCCGAGCCGGCCGAGCGGAGTGCCCTCGACCATCGCGGCCAACCGGGGTGTGTCACGCCACAGTTCACGTGACCGGGGCGTCTCGATGAACCCGGGGTGCAGCGAGTTCACCCGCACTCCGCGCGGCGCCCAGTGCAGCGCGGCGTTCTTCGTCATCAGTCGTACGGCCCCCTTGGCCGCGTGGTACGAGAACTGGGCGCCGAACCCGCCGACCGTGCCGAAGATCGACGCGATGTTGACGATCGAGCCGCCGCCGGAGCGCTCGACGGACGGGCCTGCGTGCTTCATGCCGAGCCAGACGCCGGTCTGGGTCACGCCCAGGACCCGCTCCCAGGAGTCCATGGTCTCGGTCTCGACGGTGTGCATGGTGGCGATACCCGCGTTGTTGACCAGCACGGACAACTCACCCAGCGTCGCCGTCGCGGTGGCGACGACCTCCTGCCACGCCGACTCGTCGGAGACGTCCAGGGCCAGTCCCAGGGCGCCGCCCCCGACCTCCTCGGCGAGCTTCTCGCAGGCGTCGGCGTCGAGGTCGGTCACCACGACCGCCGCACCCTCGGCCGCGAGCCGCCGTACGACGGCGTCGCCGATGCCGCCCGTGGCCCCGGTCACCAGAGCAGTCTTCCCGGCCAGCCTGGAACGCATGAACTCCCCTGACGTCGTGGTCATTTCGGTGCTCCTCAGTCCCGTACGCCGAGCCAGGCGAGCGCGCCGCCGTCGATCACGAACGACGATCCGGTGATGAACGCGGCGTCGTCGGAGGCCAGGAAGCAGGCCAGCCTGGCGACCTCCTCAGGACGCCCGAGCCGCTCCACCAACTGGGGCGCGGTCAGCTCGTGTTCCACGGCGTCACGGTCCCCGCCGGCCGCGAAGAAGCCCTGGGCCAGCGGGGTGTCGACGACACCGGGGCAGAAGCAGTTGCAGCGCACCGGGGCCAGATCGACCGCGGTGACCTTGGTCAGATGGATGACACCGGCCTTGGTGACGCCGTAGGCGGGGGCGTTGGCGAAGCCGGTGAGGCCCGAGACGGACGCGGTGTTGACGATGGCTGGCCCGCGCGCGGAGCGGCGCAGATACGGTGCCGCGAACTTGGTCGTCAGCCACACCGCCTTGAGGTTCACCTCGTAGACCGCGTCCCAGACCTCCTCGGCGAGCGTGTCGACCCCGCGCTCCGGTTCGGCCGTGAACGCGGTCTCGATCACCCCCGCGTTGTTGACCAGGACGTCGAGTCCGTCGAAGAGCCCCGCGGTGCGGGTCACCATGGCGGCGATGCTGTCGCGGTCGCGCAGGTCGCAGACGATCGCCTCGGCCCGGGCCCCCGCGGCCCGCACCAGCTCCGCGGTCTCGGCGGCGGTCTCCTCGTTCCGGTCGGCCACGGCCACGGCGGCCGCGCCCTGCCGGGCCGTCTCCACGGCGATAGCCCGCCCGATGCCCTGTCCCGCACCGGTGACGAGCACGGATTTCCCGTCCAGGGAACCCATCATGAGGCCACTCCTGACAACGCTTCGCTCGACACTTCGCTTGACCTGAACTGAACTGGCTTCATTTTCGTCGAGTCTAGATTCACCAGGCAGGGGCGGCAAGGTGCGGGACGGGCCGCTTGAAGTGACTTCCGGTCGGGCCGTGAGGTCAGGGCCGGTCGGCCCGCACGGCGGTGACGCGGTGCGTCACGCCAAGGTCGGCCTCCAGGCGCCACACACCGTCGCCCGCGGGGACGCGGACGGGATCGCCGCCCAGCCGGTCAAGCGGGGCGGGATCGACTGAAGCGGGCCTGCCACAGGTCGCGCAGCAGCGCGATCTCGGACATGTGGTGGATCAGTTCGAGGTTGGACCCCCACAACACGGCGGCGTACGGCTCGTCGGGGTCGGAGCCGTACGGGTACCGGGAGAAGCCGACCGTGTCGAGCTGCTCCTCGGTCACCGCGCCGACGCTCTCGCGCCAGCGGTCGAGAAGCGCCCAGAACCGCTCCTGCGCCAGATCGGCGGAGGGCGTGAAGTCGACCAACTCCCTGGGCTCCGCGCGGTGTTCGCCGAAGGTCCACTCCCAGCTGCCCGCGAAGCAGGAGTGCAGGTGTCCCAGCCGCCACGCGATGGTCGTGACCTGGGTCCGGTCGGGCTCCGGCGCACCGGTGTGGGCGAGGACCTCCTCGACCCGCTCGACGCTCACGCTCCAGTCGGCGGCGATCTTGTCCACGGTCATGCCGTCGGCGGCCTGCCGGGCGACCTCGGCGTACTCGCCCGCCGGGATGTCCGGCGCGCCCTGGTCGAGCAGCCACTCGCCCGGACCGTACGCCCGGGGCGTCACCGCCTCGCCCCGGCGCCGGATCGACCAGCAGTCCGGGACCGGCTCCCACAGGTACTCCTCGTCGCCGAGCCCGGTCAGCCGCACCTGGGCCCGTTCTCTGGCACAGTCGAACTGGTCGAGCAGCAGCCCCAGTCGATCGGTCCGTACGCGCTCGGTCCCCATGGCCCGGCTCCCTCCGCCGTCGCGTTGCCCGTCACGCCCGTGCGGAGGGTAACGGCCGACCCGCACGGGCCGCGACGGATTTCCGCGCCGACGGGCCCGTTCCGGACAGCCGTCTCCTCAGGCGTGTCCCTCAGGCATGTCCTCAGGCGTATTCCTCAGCCGAGTTCCTCCGCCAGGCCGACGACGATCCCCTCGGGGCCGCGGACATAGCACAGCCGGTAGATGTTCTCGAACTGCTCCACTTCACCGACGAGTTCGGCGCCGTGGGTCCGCAGCCGGGCGACCACGTCGTCGATGTCGTCGACCGCGAACATCACGCGCCGGATCCCCAGGGTGTTCGCCGGCGCGTCCTCGGGCTCCGACCTGATCGCCCTCGGCGCGTGGAACCTCGCCAGCTCGATCCGTCCGGGGCCGCCCGGGACCCGGAGCATCGCCACGTCCTGCCGCACGTCGTCGATGCCGATGACCCGCTCCACCCACCGCCCCTCGACCGGGCCCTTGCCCTCCAGCTCCATGCCGAGTTCGACGAAGAACGCGATGACGGCGTCGAGGTCCTCGACGACGATGAGGACGTTGTCCATCCGCTTGATCATTGTTCCGGTTCTCCCAGAGGTGTCGGGTACGGCCATGATGACCGCGTTCGCCTCTGGGACGGAGCCGCCGGGCCGTTCTCGACATGAGCTCGGTTCACGCGGCGCTGCGCCTCCTGTCCGCGTGCGCCCGGACGATGTCCGCGTACCGCCGACCGCTGCCCTTGATTGTCCGCTTCTGCGTGGCGTAGTCGACGTGCACCAGCCCGAACCGCTTGTCGTAGCCGTACGCCCACTCGAAGTTGTCCAGCAGCGACCACGCGAAGTACCCGGCGAGCGGCGCCCCTTGGCGGGCTGCCGACGCGCAGGCCGCGAGGTGCCGCTCCAGGTACTCCGCGCGCTCGGGGTCGTCGACGGTCCCGTCAGGCCGTACGACGTCCGGATAGGCGGAGCCGTTCTCCGTGACGTACAGCCTGCGGGCGCCGTACTCCCGTGTCAGCCGGAGCAGCAGCCGCTCGATGCCCGACGGGTCGATCTCCCAGTCCATGCCGGTGCGCGGGACGCCGAGCCGGCGGACCGTGCGGACCCGAGGGGCCGGACCGGTGGGGTCGTCGGCGACGGTGGACGAGAAGTAGTAGTTCAGGCCCAGCCAGTCCAGGGGCTGCGCGATCGTCTCCAAGTCCCCGGCGCGTTCGGGGAGTTCGACGCCGTAGACCTCGCGCATGTCCTCCGGGAAGCCGCGGCCGTGGACCGGGTCGAGCCACCAGCGGTTGGTGTGCCCGTCCAGCCGCCGGGCCGCGGCGAGGTCCTCGGGCCGGTCGGTCGCCGCCTCGACGACGGACAGGTTGTTCACGATCCCCACCTGCGCGTCCGGCGCCGCCGCGCGGATCGCCTGGGCGGCCAGGCCGTGGCCGAGCAGGAGGTGGTACGAAGCCCGCACCGCGGCCGTGAGGTCGGTCAGCCCCGGCGCCATCTTGCCCTCCAGGTGGCCGATCCACGCGGAGCACAACGGCTCGTTGAGCGTGGTCCAGTGGCTCACCCGGTCACCCAGCCGCTCGGCCACGACCGAGGCGTACGAGGCGAAGTGCCCGGCGGTCTCGCGCGCGGGCCAGCCGCCCCGGTCCTGGAGCGCCTGGGGCAGGTCCCAGTGGTAGAGCGTGACCGACGGGGTGATGCCCGCGGCCAGCAGACCGTCGATCAACTCGTCGTAGAAATCAAGGCCCTTGGCGTTGACCGGGCCGTCGCCGCCCGGCACCACCCGCGGCCAGGCGATCGACAACCGGTAGGCGTTCGTGCCCAGTCGGCGCATCAGCGCGATGTCCTCGCGCCAGCGGTGGTAGTGGTCGCAGGCGACGTCGCCGTGGTCGTCGCCCGCGATC
Organism: Streptomyces sp. SID13726; assembly: GCF_010548375.1. Classification (GTDB taxonomy): domain Bacteria; phylum Actinomycetota; class Actinomycetes; order Streptomycetales; family Streptomycetaceae; genus Streptomyces. The sequence goes on along the minus strand of NZ_JAAGLY010000002.1, from coordinate 692,884 downwards.
TTCCCGGGGGTGTGCGAGAAGGTGTCCCAGATCGACGGCGAACGGCCGTCCTCGGCGACGGCTCCCTCGATCTGGTAGGCCGAAGTGGCCGTGCCCCACAGGAAGTCGTGCGGGAGTGCGGCGAGGTCGATGGTCACGAAGGTCCCTTCGGAGGAGTGGGTCACTTGACGGCGCCCGCCGTCAGCCCGGCGACGAGATAGCGCTGGAGCAGCAGGAACCCGGCCACCACGGGCACGCTGACGACCAGCGAGGCGGCCATGATCTGGTTCCAGTACACGTTGTTGAGCGTGGAGTAGCCCTGGAGGCCGACGGCGAGCGTGCGGGTGGTGTCGTTGGTCATCACCGAGGCGAACAGCACCTCGCCCCAGGCGGTCATGAAGGCGTAGACGGCGACCGCGACGATCCCCGGGACCGCGGCCGGCACCACCACCCGCAGCAGCGCGCCGAGCGGCCCGCACCCGTCCACCAGCGCCGCCTCGTCCAGGTCGCGCGGCACCGAGTCGAAGTACCCGATCAGCATCCAGATCGAGAACGGCAGCGAGAAGGTCAGATACGTCAGGATCAGCCCGCCGCGCGAGCCGAACAGCGCGATCCCGGTGGCGTTGCCGATGTTGACGTAGATCAGGAACAGCGGGAGCAGGAAGAGGATGCCGGGGAACATCTGCGTGGACAGCACGGTCACCGTGAAGACGCGCTTGCCGCGGAACTCGTAGCGGCTGACCGCGTAGGCGGCGAACACCGCGATCACTACCGAGCAGACCGTCGCCGCGCCCGCCACCACGAGCGAGTTCACGAAGTAGCGGGCCAGCGGGATCGTCGACCAGATGTCGATGTACGGCCGGATCGTCAACTCGCTGGGCAGCCAGTGGAACTGGCCCGTGACGTCCGCGAGCGGCTTCAGCGAGCTGGAGACCATCACGTACACCGGGACCAGCACGAAGCCGGTGAGCAGGGTGAGGAAGACCCGCCGCGTCCACAGGAACGAACTGGGCGGTGCCATCGGGGACTTACGCATCGGGGACTCAGGCATCGGCGGGCCTCCGTCGGCGTCCGCGTGCGGTCAGTGCCAGGTAGCCGCCCGTCACCACCAGCAGGAACAGCAGCAGGAGCACCGACATCGCGGAGCCGGTGCCGAAGTTCCAGGTGACGAAGGAGGCTTGGTAGATGTGGACGGAGATCAGGTCGGCGGCTTCAGGCGCGGTCCTGCCGAACAGGACGTACGGCGTGTTGAAGTCGTTGAACGTCCACAGGAACAGCACCAGGACCAGCACCTGGTTGACGGGCCGCAGCGACGGCAGCGTGATGCGGCGGATCTGCTGCCACACGCCGGCCCCGTCCAGCGCGGCAGCCTCGTACAACTCGCCCGGGATGTTCTGGAGTCCGGCCATCACGATCAGGAAGGCGAACGGCCAGCCCTTCCACACCGACACCGTCAGCAGCGCCCAGAAGCTGTTGTCGCCGATGAGCCAGAAGGACGGCTTGTCGGTGAGATGGAGCTGGTCGTGCAGGACATGGTTCACCAGGCCGTTGTCGTGCTGGAACATGAACACCCAGGTGATGACGGCCGCGTAGACCGGCAGCGCGTACGGCACCAGGAACAGCGCCCGCAGCAGTCCGCGACCGCGGAAGGTGTCCTGCATGCAGACGGCGGCCGCGGTGCCGATCAGCCAGCACAGGGCGACCGACAGCAGGGTGAAGGCGACGGTGACGAGGAACGAGTGCAGCAGGGCCTCGCCGACCGGGGCGTCGAAGTCCACCGACACCTTGTAGTTGTCGACGCCGGACCAGGGCGCGGTGCCCCAGTCACGGATGTAGAACTGCGTCAGCTCCTTGAAGCTCATCACGATGCCGATCACCATCGGCACCAGATGGACCAGGAGTTCGAGCAGCAGGGCGGGCAGGAGCAGCAGATAGGGCAGTCCGACCCGGCGGATCCGGCCGGTCCGGCGCGGGGGCCGGGGCGCGGCGGGCCCCACCCGCTGCTCGCGCACTTCGAGAGTGGTCGTCATCGTGCTCACTTCGCCGGCATCTGCTGCTGGGCCTTCTCCAGCGCCGCCTTCACCGAGTCGGTGGTGACCGGACGCCCGGCCGCCGCGTCGGCGAACAGCCCCTTGATCGCGGTGCCCACGGCCGTCTCGAACTGCGACTCGTCGGCGACCTGCGGCAGCGCGGCGGCGCTCTGCGCGAGGGTGTCCTTGAGTACGGCGTTGGCGGCCGTATTGAAGGAGGCGTCGCCCTGGGCCGACTTGACCGGGGGTATGGAGCTGTACGCGGTGTTGAGGACCTTCTGCTCCGCGTCGCTCGTCATGAACTTCACGAACTTCCGGGCGCCGTCGAGGTTGTCGGTGTTCTTGAAGACGGCGAGGTTGATGCCGGCGACCATCGAGTTGACGTTCGCGCCCGTCCCGGGGGTGCCCGACTGCACGGGGACCGGGGCGATGCCGTAGGCGTCCGCGCTCATGCCCTGGGACTCCAGGTTCGCGGACGCGGACTGCCACAGCAGCATCGCGCTCTTGCCCTTGGCGAAGTCGCTGACCGACTGGTTCTGGGCGTACTCGGCGTTGCCCGGCGCGATGATCCGGTCCTTGGCCATGAGGTCGACGTACTGCTGGACCCCGGCGACCGCGCCGTCGTTGGTGAAGTCGGGCTTGCCCTCGGCGGTGAAGAAGTCGGCGCCGTGCTGCTTGGCGAAGACGAAGGCGTGGTGGATGTTCTCCGACGGGTTCGAACCCTCCGCGCCCAGGCCCCACTTGCCGCCCTTGGAGAGCTTCTTGCCGTCGGCGATCAGCTCCGCCCAGGTGGCCGGCGGCTTGGCGATGCCGGCGTCGGCGAACATCTTCTTGTTGTAGTAGAGCGCGTACGCCATCGAGTACAGCGGCACGGCCGCCGGGTCCTGGCCCTGGGCACCCGTCGAGCCGAGCGCGGAGTCGACGAAGCGGTCCTTGCCACCGATCGCGGCGAGGTTGTTCGCGTCCCAGGGCAGCAGCGCGCCGGTGGCCTGGAGGGAGGCGCTCCAGGTGTTGCCGATGTTCAGGACGTCCGGGCCCTGGCCGGAGGTGGTCGCCGTGAGGATCCGGTTGAGCAGGTCCGACCAGGGGACGACCTCCAGCTTCACCTTGATGCCGGTCTGCTTCTCGAACTTGTCGAGTTCGGGCCGGAGGACCTTCTTGTCGACCTCGATGCTCGCGCCCTGGTTCGACGCCCAGTAGGTCAGTGTCTTCGGCGAGTCGTCGGACCCGCCGCCCGTCGACGAGCCGCCGCCGCAGGCGGTCACGGCGGTCAGTAGGGAGACGGTGACCGCACCGGCGGCCGCGGCTCGGATTCTGCGCATGGCTCAGCTGTCCCTTTCCGGAGGGAGCCCGCGAGTGCGTTCACTTCCCGAACGCCACTCAGGGGTTAATTTAGGGCGTGATTTAAGCTCCGGAAGAAGGGCGCGTCAAGAGATCGCGCAATCTGCGGGCGTCCGACACGGGGGACACGCCGGACCGGGCTCATCCGCGGCGGGGTGGACGTCGCCGGAACGGTCGCGTCAACGGCAGGGCGGCCGTCGGCAAAGGCGCGGGCAAGATTCGCCCTCCCGGCCCGCCGCACGCGCCTCGATGACCGTCTGGCCACGCACTGTTCACTCGGGCGCTGCCGACTCCCGCCAGGGTGCGGTCGTTCAGTTCAACTGCTCGGCAGGGAGGGCGCCATGACCGTACAGGCGGGTACATCGGACGAGTCGGCGAGATCTTCGGAGGGGGTCAGCCGGCGCCACGCGCTGGGCCTCCTGGGCGCGGCGGTGGCCGGCGCGGCCGTCACCCCCTTGCTGGGAGCGGGCGAGGCGCAGGCCGCGCCGGACGCCGCCCCGGCCTTCCACCTCACCGCGGACGCCTCCGGCGCACCGCCGGTCCAGGGTCTGCACCTGACCTTCGGAGCCGACCCGCGCACCCAGATGACCGTGTCGTGGCTCACCGACCGGCCCGTCAGCAAGCCGGTGGTCCGCTACGGCACCCTGGAGCACGGCTTCGGCTCCAAGGCGGAGGCCCGGACCGTCACCTACGTCGACGGCACGTCCAACCGGACCGTCTACGTCCACCACGCCTCGCTGAAGCGCCTGACCCCGGGCACCGAGTACATCTACCTCGCCACCCACGAGGGGGCCACGCCCGACAGCGGTACGTTCCGCACGGCCCCGGGCGGGCGCAGGCCGTTCACCTTCACCAGCTTCGGCGACCAGTCCGCCCCGCAGGTCACCTGGGCGGCCAACGGCACGGCGGCGCTCGACGCGAACTCCACCCCCGCGACCAAGGACATCGTCACCGGCATCGAGCAGGTCGCCCCGCTGTTCCACCTGCTCAACGGCGACCTCTGCTACGCCAACCTCGACGTCGACCGGGTGCGCACCTGGAACAACTTCTTCACCAACAACACCCGTTCGGCGCGCTTCCGCCCCTGGATGCCGGCGGCCGGGAACCACGAGATCGAGAAGGCCAACGGCCCGCTCGGACTCGGCGCCTACCAGACCTACTTCTCCCTGCCCTCGACCGAGACGGACGCCGAACTCGCCGGTCTCTGGTACGCGTTCACCGTCGGCTCGGTCCGGGTGATCGTGCTCCAGAACGACGACAACTGCCTCCAGGACGGCGGTGACGTCTACATCAACGGCTACTCCGGCGGACGCCAACTCGCCTTCCTGGAGAAGGAGCTGAAGGCCGCGCGGTCGTCCCGGGACGTCGACTGGGTGGTCGTCGCCATGCACCAGGTGATGATCAGCTCCTCGGACGCCAACGGCGCCGACCTGGGGCTGCGCCAGAAGTACGGCCCGCTCTTCGACAAGTACGGCGTGGACCTGGTGCTCTGCGGTCACGAGCACAACTACGAGCGCTCGCTGGCCGTCCGCGGGGTCGTCACCGGCAGCGAGACGCTGACTCCCCGGCCGGTCTCCGGGGCCATCGACTCCATCGACACCGGGCTCGGCACCGTGCACATGATCCTCGGCGGCGGGGGCGTCTCGGGCACCACCAACCAGAACTTCTTCAAGGACGGCTCCGCCAAGGTGATCACCTCGGTGTCCTCGACCGCCGGGGCCAACGGCAAGCGGACCGCCACGTACACCAAGGAACAGGCCGTCTGGACCGGGGTCCGCGACCTCGACCACCCGTACGGCTTCGCCGCGTTCACCGTCGACCCCGGCCGGCACGCCGGTGACACCACCCGCATGCACGTCACGTACTACAACGTGAACAAGCCCAACGGTGAGCTGTCGGTCTTCGAGACCTTCACGCTGCACCGCCGGCGCTCGGACGGCCACAAGAAGTGACGCGGCGGGGCGGTGAGGTCACTCGCCGCTGAGTTCCGCGAGCTGTTCGGCGGCGGTGGTGTTCCCCCGGTCGGCGAGGCGGCGCAGCTCGTCCAAGTCGTCCTGCTCGACGGCGAGTTGGATCAGCTCGTCGGTGGCCGTGGCATTGCCGCCGTCCGACAGCCGCCGCAGCTCCTGGAGGTTGCCCTGCTCCCCGGCGAGCTGTACCAGCTCGTCGGCGGCATCGGAGCTGCCTGCCTCCGCGAGGCGGCGCAGCTCCTTCACATCGCCCTGCTCGACCGCGAGTTGAACGAGTTCGTCGGTGTCGGGGCGGTTCGGGTCCGGTGAGGTGGGGTGCATGGGGGAGCCTTTCCCTGAAGTCGGTCCGGTTCTTCGAACGGCTACGAGGCGGCACCGGGGAGCTTCCCCGCGGCCCGCAGTCCGTCCCGGTGCGCCTCCCACTCGTCCCTGAGCCTTGGCAGGCGCTCGGCGAGGAACTCGGCCAGCGCGACCATCTCCTCAAGGGGGGCCCGGCGCTCCGGAGGTGCGTCGGCGAGCAGGGCGAGGCCCTCCCGGAACAGCGCCGCGTGCTCCGTGTGCAGGGCGGCGTCGAAGTTCTGCGGCTGCCGGCTCGCCGGGGCCAGGCCCACCCGGTCCATCCGCTCACCGGCGGTCCGGGTGCGCCGGGCCGTCCCGTAGGACTCCAGCAGCTTGACGGCGCCGGTGACGGCGCTGCGGCTGGCCAGCAGGGCCTCGGCCAGCTCGTCGATCGTCTGCTTGGGCGGATCGCAGACGAGGAGGTGGCCCAGCAGACGCCCGGCCATGGGCGGGAACCCGTACTGCCGTGCGTAGAAGCGGCCCACATGGTCGGCGAAGAGGAGCTGTGCGTCGTCCGGCATGTGTTCGAGCGTACCGTACGGAACTGAGATGACAGTTATTTGTGTCATCTCAGTTCTCGCTGTTACGGCCGGACGGTCGCGGCCACGGCATGGTCCAGGTGCGCGATGACGGTCGGCACGTCGTCGTTCTCGGTTCTGCGGATCAGTTCCAGCGCCGGCCGGACGAGACCGTGCGGGCGGGCTATGAGGCGGGCCAGTACTGCGGCCCGGACGTCGAGGCGGTCGACGGTGGCGGCGCGCTCCTGTTCGGTCTGGCCGGCCAGGAGGACGGCGTTGTACCAGGCCTCCTCGCGGGACTGGCGGATGCTGAAGTCGAGGATCTGCTCGTCCGTGCGGCCGCCGACCTTGTCGAGCAGGGACATGAGCGGCGACAGGGCGTTGACCGAGTCCTGCACCGCCAGGACCACCTGCGCGAGGATGTCGTTGATCAGCAGGAAGTCGTGGCGCAGGGAGTGGATGTCCGCGCCCGGGCTCGTGCGCGCGGCGGCGACGGCCAGGTCGAGGTTGATGTGCGCGTTCACCCCGAGCAGCAGATGCTGCACGATCACGGTGTCGGAGTCGTCGAGCAGCCCGAACGTCTCGCGCCAGCAGCGCGGCCCGCTCCGGTCGCGGCGCCACGCGTCGTACGCCTCGAAGTACCGGTTGCCGAAATGCGTGTCGAAGCGGTCCATCCGGGCCCCGTCGTCGAACCGGCCCTCATGGATGGCCGTCCGCACCGCGACGGTCACCTGCCGGTACAGCGCGGCGAAGTACCCGATCCGGTCACCGTCCCGCGTGGCCTCCCGCACGATCCCGGCAAGCCCGTCCACCACCTCGTCGATGTTCTGTGCCGCCATGCCCAACTCCCCTTTCCCGCAGCCAAGTTCGGCTCTCACCACCGGTGCCTCGTTGTACCACCGGCGGCCGGGAAAGGGGACTGTCCGTGAGGTCAGGCGGGCAGTGTCGCGGCCGCCGGTACCCAGCCCTCGCGCGGCACGGAGGCGAGCAGCCGCCGCGTGTACGCGTGCTCGGGTGCGCTCAACACCCGTTCCGTGGGCCCCTGTTCGACCACCTCGCCCCGGCACATCACCACCGTCTCCTCCGTGATGTGCTGCACGACCGCCAGATCGTGGCTGACGAAGACGAGCGCGACACCGGTGTCCCGCCTGATCTCGCCCAGGAGTTGGAGGATCTGGGCCTGGATGGAGACGTCGAGCGCGGCGACCGCCTCGTCCAGGACGAGGACGCGGGGGTCCACGGCGAGCGCGCGGGCGATGGCGAGCCGCTGCCGCTGACCGCCCGAGAGCGCGTGCGGCCTCGCGTCCGCCTCCCGGCTGCCGAGCCCCACCCGGTCCAGGAGCCCGATGACCACGGAGTCCGTCGCGTCGTGGCCGTGCAGCCGCAGCGCGATGCGCAGGCACTGGCGGGAGGTGAGCCGCGGATCGAGCGAGACGTACGGGTCCTGGAAGACCATCTGGATCTCGCGGGCACGGGACAGCCGGTCCCGCCGGGTGCGCCGGCCACGGCCCGGTGTCCGGTCCCGGCCGGCCACCGTGACGGTCCCCGTGTCGGGCCGGGTCAGCCCCACGAGGATCCGCGCGACCGTGCTCTTGCCCGACCCGGACTCGCCCACGATGCCCACGGAGCCGCCCTCGGGCAGGGTGAAGGACACCCGGTCGGCGGCGGTCAGCCGCTCGCCGCCCGGCAGCCTGAAGGTCTTGCGCAGCGAGTCGGCGACGAGCAGAGGCGTGTCGGCGACGAGCAGAGGCTTTTCGTGACGGGTCACCGTGCGCTCCCGGTGGTCTCGGTGGCGGGCCGTGCGGGGCCGGACAGGTCGGACAGACGTCGGCAGGCCGCCGTACCGCCGCCCTCGACGGCCGCCGGCTCCGGCCGCCAGGTCTCGCACGCGGCGTCGGCGTGCTCGCACCGCGCCGCGAACGGACAGCCGGTGAACACGTCCGCGAGGGACGGCGGCCGCCCCGGGATCGGACGCAGAGGCCGGGAGGTCTCGCCCAGTTCCGGGGAGCACCCCAACAGGCCCTGCGTGTACGGGTGCCGGGCGCCCGAGAAGAGACGGTGCGCCCGCTGTTCCTCGACCACCCGGCCCGCGTACATGACGTACACGCGATCGCAGTAGGCGGCGGCCAGTTGCAGGTCGTGGGTGATGAACAGCAGCCCCAGCCCCCGCTGTTCGCGCAGGTTGCGCAGCAGGGCGAGGATCTCGGCCTGGGTGGTGACGTCCAGGGCGCTGGTGGCCTCGTCGGCGAGCAGCAGACGCGGCTCGGCGGCCAGCGCGCCGGCGATGACCACGCGTTGCAGCATGCCGCCGGAGAGTTCGTGCGGGCGCTGGCGGATCCGGCGTTCCGGGTCGGGCAGGCCGACGGCGTCGAGGAGTTCGACGGCCCGGGCGCGGTCGGCACGCCGGTCGGCGGAGCCGGTGCGGGCGAGGCGTTCGAGGAGGAAGTCGCCGATCCTGCGCACGGGGTTGAGGGCCGAGCGCGGGTCCTGGTGGACCATGGCGACCGTGCGGGCGCGGTGCTCGCGCAGCCGCCCGGCCGCCATGGACAGCACGTCCTCACCGGCCACCCGGACCCGGCCCTCGGCGTGCGCGCCGTCCGGGAAGAGGTTCAGCACGGCCTTGGCGGTGGTCGACTTGCCCGAGCCCGACTCACCGACCAGGCCGACCACCTCGCCGGCGGCCACCCTCAGGGAGACGTCCGCGAGCACGGGCCGGGCGGCGCCGGGCAGAAGCAGGTTCAGGTGCTCGATGTCGAGCAGCGTGTCGTGCGGCACGGCGGGCTACCTCCTGGCGCCGAGTCGGTCGGCGGCCCAGACGCCGACCACGTTGAAGGCCACCACGACGGCGGCGATGGCGGTGCCCGGCACCAGCGCGGGCAGCAGGGCGCCCTGGACGATGGCCGCCTGCCCCTCCTGCACCATCAACCCCCAGTCGGAGCTGGGCGGTTGGGCGCCGAAGCCGAGATAGCTGAGGGTGGCGAGGCTCATCAGGGACTCGCCGAACAGGACGACCAGATAGCCGACGATCGAACGCGCGAGGTTGGGCACCAGATGGGCCACACAGATCCGGGTGCCGCCCATGCCCTGGACGCGGTAGGCGTCGATGTAGGACTTGGACCGCTCGGACAGCGCGACACTGCGCGTGTACTTCGCGATCGTCGGCGCGAACGCGAGACCGAGGGCGATCACGGAGGTCGTCATGCCGGGCCCGGACACCGCGATGATCAGGACGACGAACAGCAGGCCCGGGAAGGCGTACATGACGTCGGTGACCCGGGAGACGAGGGTGTCCGCCCAGCCGCCCCGCCATGCGGCGAGGGTGCCGAGACCGACCCCGAGGACGGCGGCCAGCAGGAGCAGCAGCAACGGCGCGATCAGGCTCGTACGGGCGCCGTAGAGCACCCGGGAGAGCAGGTCCTGCCCGGAGGCGTCGGTGCCGAGAGGGTGCGCCGCGGTGGTGCCGGCCAGGGACGACGACAGGTCGATGGCGTCCGGCGCGTACGGGGCGAGCAGCGGGGCGAGGACGGCGGCGAGCACCACCAGAGCGAGGAAGCCGCCGGCGAGCGTCACTCCCAGGGGGCGGCTCGTACGGGTCCTCGCGGGGAGGACGACGGCGGTCATGCGCTGCTCCTCAGGGTCTTCAGGCGCGGGTCGAGCAGCGGGTGCACGAGGTCCACGACGGTGGTGACGACGATGTACGAGGTGACCATCAGCAGCAGCACGGCCTGCGCGACCGGGAAGTCGTGGCTGTTGACGGCGCCCACGAGCAGGGAGCCGATCCCGCTGATCCCGAAGACGGTCTCGATCGCGACGGTGCCCGCGAGCATGCCCGCGGTGACCAGACCGCACATGGTGACGATCGGGCCGAGGGCGTTGCGCAGGACGTGCCGGCGGACGATCTCCCGCTCGGGCAGCCCCGAGGCGCGGGCCACCGCCACGTGCTCGGCGGCGCCCGCGTCGGCCATCGCCTGCCGGGTGACCCGGCTGATCACGGCGAGCGCGCCGAGCGCCATGGCCACCGCGGGCAGCGTCAGATGGTGCAGCGTGCCCGCGAAGCCCTCCCCGCTGCCCGTCACCGGGAACCAGCCGAGCTCGACGCCGAACAGCGCGACCAGGGCGATCCCGCCGACGAACGACGGCACCGACGCGGCCAGGGTCGTACCGCCGACCACCGCCGAGTCGACCCAGGTGCCGTGCCGTACGGCGGCCAGGACGCCGGCGCCCACGCCCAGGACGACGAAGAGGACGGTGGCGTAGCCGACGAGGGCGAGCGTGGTCGGGAACCGGGCGGCCAGCAGGTCGGACACCTGGTCGCTGTACTGGAAGGAGCGGCCGAGGTCGAGGTGGAGACAGTCCCACAGCCAGCGGCCGTACTGCACGACCAGCGGTTCGTCGAGGTGGTACTGCTCCCGTACGGCGGCCAGCCGCTCCGGGGTGAGCTTGTCGCGGCCGCCGGCCAGGAAGACGGCGGGGTCGCCGGGGGCGGCGTACACGGCGGCGAAGATCACGAAGGATGCCGCGAGCAGTGTGGCCACCAGGCCCGCGAGCCGCCGCGCGAAGGCGGTGATCATGGTCGTTCAGCCCTTCTTCGTGCTCTTCGTGCTCTTCGCGCCGAGCTTCGCCGCCCACGGCGAGTACAGGTACGCCATCGAGGCGGGCGGGCCGGTCAGCTCGTCGTTCATGACGAGGACGGTCGGCATCTGCGCGACGGGGATCCACACCGCGGCCTCGCTGAAGCGCCGCTGGATGTCGACGACGAGCGCGGCGCGCTTCTTGTCGTCGATCGTACGGAGGGCCTCCTCGACCTCGCGGTCGTAGGCGGCGTCCCGGTAGCCGACCCAGTTGTTGGAGTTGTCCGACATCCCGTTGTCGTAGAAGCCGAGCGGGTCGCTCTTGGATATGTACCAGTCGGCGACCAGCACGTCGATGTCGGCGCGGGCCGCCTTGTCGCCGTAGAACTCCCCGTAGGCCGCCGACGGCACGGTCTTGATCTGCGCCTTCAGGCCGAGCTGGGTCAGCGCGGCGCGCACCGCGTTCGCGATGACCAGGCGGCCCTGGGTGCTGTCGGTGCCGATGACGACGGGGGAGTCGGGGGCGTGCGCGGCCTCCTTGACCAGCTTCTTGGCGCGGGTGAGGTCGTCCGCGGTCGGGGCGGCGGGGGCGTCGGTGAGCTTCTTCTGGGCCGCCTCGAAGGTGGCCTTCTCATAACCCCAGGCCCCGGAGCCGACCGGGGTGGCCCACGGCTCGACCAGGCCGCCGTAGCCGGACTTCGCGATGCCCGCGCGGTCGAGCACCAGGGACAGTGCCCTGCGGACGTCGGGGTCGGCGAGTCCGCCGCGCTCGGTCGGGATCAGGGCGAGGCTCGCGGTGCTGGGGCCGTAGTACTGGGCGAGACCGGACCTGCCGCGCAGGGCGGCGGCCGAACTGACCGTGTCCAGATAGGCGCCGTCGGCCGCGCCGGTGCTCAGCGCGTTGACCATGGCGCTGTCCTCGGCCCAGCGGAACACGACCCGCTTGGTGAGCGGCTTCGCGCCCCGGTAGCCGTCGTAGCGGGTGAGGGTGATCGAGTCGCCGGACTTCCAGCCGGTCAGTTCGTACGGCCCGGAACAGGCGTCGCCCTGGCCGGGCGTGCCGAAGTCCTCGCCGGCCTTCTCGACCTGCTCGCGGTTGTAGACGAGCCCGGCGTCGCCCGCGAGCGCCTTGGTGAACAGGGCGTCCGGCTCCTTGAACGCGATGGTGATCTCGCGCTCGCCGGTCCTGCGCATCGAGTTGACGTTGGCGAACTCGTCGGACTGCTCCATCGCCGGGTCGGCGTGCCGCTTCAGGCTGTAGAGGACGTCGTCGGCGGTCATCGCCGAGCCGTCGTGGAAGGTCACCCCGTCACGCAGGCTCAGGACCAGCGTCCGCGCGTCGGGTCTGGTCTCCTTCGCGACGAGGGAGGGGCGTACGGACATGTCGGGCTGGAGCTGGTACAGGCGCTCGCACACGTTGCTGAGGACGGTACGGCCCGCGCTGCCGCCCTGGGTGTCGAGGTCCAGGGACTCGGGCTCGTCCTCCAACAGCCAGTTCACCGAGTCGACGGCGCCCTGGGCCGCGGCGGTGATCGGGGTGAGCTTCAGCTTGGAGACGTCGACGGCGCCGGTGCCCTGCGACGAGCCGGTGTCGGCGCCGCTGCAACCGGCGGTGAGGGCCAGCGCCCCGGCGAGGCCGAGGGGCGCGAGTCGGGAGGTGAGCTTCATGGTGGCACTCCTGAACGGGACGGGGGCGGAGCGGGTGGACGGGGTAACCGGTTCACCTGGGGGCGTGGGGGCCGTCGTAGAGGTTCCAGGGCAGTCGCTGGTACTCGCGGTCGCAGGGTGTCCCGGCCGTGACGTGGTAGTCGCCCGCGGTGAGGTCCACACAGGAGGAGACCAGTGTCGTCCAGTGCCTGATCTCGGGATCGCGCGGGTCGGCGTGGGTGCACAGCGACTCGGGGAAGCCGAGGTGGTCGGACATCGCCTGCTTGATCAGCTTGCGGGTCTCCTCCGGTGAGCCCGCCTCGCGCAGCAGGCGCAGGCCCTCCTCGGCGCGCGGGACGCGGACGAGCGAGTCGGGGGAGAGGGGGCGGTAGTCGGCGGCGAGGGCGGCGGGGACACCGGCCTGGTAGTGGTTGCCGTGCACCAGCAGACCGTCGTCCGGGTACATCCAGCCGTGCCCCGCCGGAGTGGTCTCCACGTCGACGGCGAAGCCCTCCCGGCAGGTCAGCAGGGCGTTGCTGGCGATGTGGGCGCGGGTGCGGCACAGGACGTTCAGCGCGTCGGTGACGGTCGGCTGGTCGAGCACGCTGCGCCGGATCACGGTCTGCGGCAGGCCCACGGCGTCGTCGAAGCGGCCGCCCAGCCCGTTGGCGTTGAGGGCGATCCCGGCCGAGTTGGCGCCCTGGCGGCCGATCTGGCCCGCCTCCACCTGCATGATCACCGTCGGCTTCGGCGGCTGGACGATCCGCAGCATGACGACGGTGTCGGCGACGCCCGCCCGCCAGTCCCAGTTCTGTCCCGCCCAGACATGGCCGTCGCCGCTCGCCGCTCCGTACGCGGCGAACGAGGTGCAGCCCTCGGCGGGCTCCTCCTGCGGCTGCGGGCCCTCGCTCTCGCTCAGGTGCGCGAAGGAGTCGTCGTAGATGACCTCGCCGCGCGCGTTCAGCGCGAGCACGTCGAGCAGGTCAAGACCGGCGCCGTCGGCGATGCCCCGCATCTCCTCCAACAGGTCGGGGGCGTAGTCGCCGACCGGGGCGAGCCAGCGCGCGGCCCGTGCCGTGACCTGCTGCCAGGTCAGTCCGGAGGACGCCCCGAAGGCCTCCTCGTAGTAGCCGAGGGCGGTGCGCAGCTGGGGGGCCACGGCCTCGCCGTACTGTCGGCCTCTCCGGGACGGGGTCCCCGAGATCTCGACGACGGGCAGGCTGTGATTCATGGAAGGCTCCTCGACGGGACGCAGGCGCTGTAACATCCATTTCGAAAGTTCGCTCTCTCGGAATGAATTGTTCAGAGCGTAACGCCGGTTCCGTGAAGGTCAAGGGGTGTAATGGATATTTCGCGAGCGGGCAGTGCCGCCCCCGGGGGCCTCACCCGCCTCCGTGCCACCGTCCGTGATCTGTGGGACGAGCTGTCCGCCTCGGAGCGGACCGTCGCCCAGTACCTGGTCAGCGCCCCCGTCGAGCAGGTGATGTTCGCCAGCACCCAGGAGCTGGGCACGGCCAGCGGCACCAGCAACGCCACGGTCGTCCGCGCGCTCCAGCGCCTCGGATACGCCGGTCTGCCCGCCCTCAAGCGCGAACTGGCCGCCGACTTCACCGCCGCACAGGCCCCCGACATCCGCCTCGCCCAGCGGATCGCGCATGTCGGCAAGGACCTGGACAAGATCTGGAACGACGTCTTCGTCGAGGCGCAGGAACGCCTCGACCAGTGCCGGCGGCTCGCCGACGCCAAGGCCCTCGAACGCGCGGTCGGCGTCCTCGCCGAGGCCCGCGAGGTGTACTGCTACGGCGTCGCGGCCTGCGAACTCGCCGCCCGACACCTCGCCCGCGCCCTCGGCCGCATCGGCCACCGGGCCCGCTTCGTCGGCGAGACCGGCTTCGCGCTTGCCGACTCGCTCCTCACCCTCGGCCAGGGCGACGCGGTCGTGGTCTTCCAGCCGGGGCGGCTGCTGCCCGAGCTCACCGTCGTGGTCGAGCGGGCCCGCTCGGTCGGCGCCCGCGTGGTCTTCGTGACCGACGAACTGAGCGACACGTTCGAGGGCCGGGTCGACGCGGTGCTCCTCGCGCCCTACACCCCCACGGGCAACACGAACGAATCCCTGACCGGCCTCGCCGTCGCCGACGTACTGCTCCTCGCCCTCACCGCCCTCGACGAGACGTCCGCGGTGGAGAACGCTCACCAACTCGACGTACTGCGGGGCCAGTTGCTGGGCGCGGAGGAGCACCGCGGGCAGCCACGCTGACTGTGCCGGCCGGTCCTGCGGTGGGCGGCTGGGCGGCGACCTCGGCCGTACGGCACGGTCGATCAGCGGGGTCCGCGGGGTGGCGTCGATCAGGCTCCCGGGCGCCGCCCGCGAGTCTCCACCGCGCGTACGGACGACGGGATGAGCGGCGTCTCCTGGACCTCGCCTGGTTCGGGCGACCGCTTGGGGCGGGGCGCGGGAGCATGGCGCGCAGCCTGTCGATCCGCGTCGGTCATAGACCCACCTCGGTCATCGACCCACCTCAGGCATCCCCTCGCCCCGCCCAACGGGGGAACAAGCTCGACCTCCCTCCCACCCCCCACCGGTCGTAGCGTGAAGACATGCCGCAGCGACCCGACAACCGCGCCGACATCCGCGACTTCCTCGCCCGCAGGCGGGCCCAGCTCACGCCGGAGCAGGTCGGACTGCCCACCAGTGGCAGGCGCCGTGTGCCGGGGCTGCGCCGGGAGGAGGTCGCGGTGCTCGCGGGGGTCAGTACCGAGTGGTACACGCGGCTGGAGAAGGGGCACATCGGCGGTGTCTCCGAGGATGTGCTCGACGCGGTCGCCCGTACCCTGCGGCTCAGCGAGGACGAGCGCACCTACCTCTTCGACCTCGCCAGGGCGGCCCAGCCCGGGCCCGCGCCCCGGCGGCGCCGCAAGGCCGGCACGATCCCGCCCCACGTCCAGTGGCTGCTGGACTCCATGACCCTCTCGGCGGCGTACGTCAACAACGGCCGCCTGGACATCGTCGCGGGCAACGCCCTCGCCCGAGCCCTGTTCGCCCCCATGTACGCCAGCCCCACCACGGCCCGGGACGGTCGCCCCAACTTCGCCCGGTACCACTTCCTCGACCCGGGTGCGCAGGACTTCGTCGTCGACTGGGGCAGTGCCGCCGACGTCACGGCCGCCCTGCTGCGCGCCGAGGCCGGACGGTACCCCCACGACCGGGCCCTGCGTGAACTCATCGGTGAACTGTCCACCGTCAGCGCCGAGTTCCGCATCCGCTGGGCCGCCCACGGCGTACGCGTCCACCACGGCGGCGTCAAACGCCTCCACCACCCCGAGGCCGGGCCGCTCCAGCTCACCTACCAGCCCCTCGACCTCCCCGTCTCCGCCCACGAGGCGCACTCCCTGACCATCTACACCGCCGAACCCGGCACCCCCGACGAGGACCGCCTCAAGCTCCTCGCCAGCTGGACGGCAGTGCCCCACGACCAAATGTGATCGCCTAAAACATTGTAAGCCTTGACTACATTGTTAACGGTGAATACATTGGTGATCATGGCAAAGACACCCCCCACCTCCGCATGGACCACCACCCGCATCCCCGACCAGACCGGCCGGCTCGCGGTCGTCACCGGCGCGAACACCGGACTCGGCCACGAGACCGCGCTCGCCCTCGCCGAGAAGGGCGCGCACGTCGTCATCGCGGTGCGCAACCTCGACAAGGGCCGGACCGCCGCCGCCCTCATCGCCGAGCGCGTACCGAACGCGGCGCTCTCGCTCCAGGAACTCGACCTCGGCTCCCTCGCCTCGGTGCGCACGGCCGCCAAGGAACTCGCCGACCGCCACGGTGCGATCGACCTGCTCATCAACAATGCCGGTGTGAGCCACTCCGGCAAGCAGCGAGAGCGCACCGAGGACGGCTTCGAACTGCACCTCGGCACCAACCACCTCGGCCACTTCGCCCTCACGGGGCTGCTCCTGGACCGGCTCCTGGCCGCCCCCGCCGCCCGGATCGTCACCGTGAGCAGCTCGACCCACCGCGTCCGCGGGGCGGACCACTTCGACGACCTGCCCTGGGACGACGACTACCGGGCCTTCGCCGCCTACGGCCGCTCCAAGCTGGCCAACCTCCTCTTCACCTACGCGCTGCAACGCAGGCTCGCGGGCACCGGCGCCACGGCCCTGGCCGCGCATCCGGGAGGCTCCGCCACCGAGTTGATGCGCAACACCCCGCGCCCCGTGCGGATGCTGAGCGAACTCGTCCTCCAGACCCCCGAGATGGGCGCCCTGCCGACCCTGCGCGCGGCGACCGACCCCGCCGCGCTCGGCGGCCAGTTCTACGGCCCCGACGGTCGTGGCCAGGTACGCGGCTACCCGGAACTCGTGACGTCCACCGACCGCTCCTACGACCTGGACCTCCAGCAGCGCCTCTGGAACGCCTCCGAGGAACTCACCGGAGTCCGGTACCCCGCGGTGTGAGGGCGGCCCACAAGGCCGGTCCCGCGCGGTCGGCCCACCAAGCCGGAACCACAGGGCCGAGCCCACACAGTCGGTCCCACCCCGTTCACGCTGCGAAATGCGGATCGGCCCCGCTCACCCGACACTTTGAGCACCCGGGGGGCCGACCGTGAGGAGTGCCGTTCCGTGGCTTCGCTGCTCTACCGTCTGGGTCGCCTCGCCTTCCGCCGACGCTGGTACGTGACGCTCTTGTGGGTCGCCGTACTCGCCGCCCTCGGCTTCGCCTCCGCGAAGGCCCCGGAGGCACCGAACAGCACCTTCTCCGCACCGGGCATCGAGGCGCAGCGCGCCTTCGACCTGATGGAGCAACGCTTCCCGGGTGCCACCGCCGACGGCGCGACCGCCCGCATGGTGTTCGTCGCCCCCGCCGGGCAGAAGGTCACCTCGTCCGCGAACCGGGCGGCCATCGACAAGGCCGTGGCCCAGGCGGCCGACGGTCAGCAGGTCGCCTCCGCCGTGGGCCCCTTCCAGGCGCAGGCGGTGAGCAAGGACGGCTCGACGGCGTACGCGACCGTCACCTACACGGTCGCCGCCGACGACCTCACCGACGCCGCCAAGGCCACCCTGCGCGACGCGGCCGGGTCCGCCCGCGACGCCGGGCTGACCGTCGAGATGGGCGGCACCGCGCTGGCCACCACCCCCGGAGCGGGCGGCGCCGGTGAGGTGATCGGCATCCTGGTCGCCGCCGTCGTCCTGCTCATCACCTTCGGCTCGATGGCCGCGGCCGGGCTGCCGCTGCTGACCGCGGTGCTCGGCGTCGGCATCAGCATGACCGCGATCACCGCCCTGGCCAGTGCGTTCGGGCTGTCCTCGACGACCGGCACGCTGGCCACGATGCTCGGCCTCGCCTGCGGTATCGACTACGCCCTGTTCGTCGTCTCCCGCTACCGCGAGGAACGGGCCAACGGCCACGAGGCCGAGACGGCGGCCGGACTCGCCGTCGGCACGGCGGGCTCGGCGGTGGTCTTCGCGGGGCTGACCGTCGTCATCGCGCTCGCCGGGCTCTCCGTGGTCGGCATCCCCATGCTCACCAAGATGGGCCTGTGCGCGGCCGGCGCGGTCGTCGTCGCCGTCCTGGTGTGCCTGACGATGGTCCCGGCCCTCGTCGGCTTCTGGCCGCGCGCCGTGCTCTCCCGCCGCTACCGCCTGACCGGACGGCGCGTGCAGGGCGTGCTCGGCAACCGGGGCAGCCGCTGGGCCGAGTTCGTGCAGCGCCACCCCTTCCCGGTGCGGTTCACCGCGATGGTCACCCTGATCGTGCTCGCCATCCCCGTGCTCAGCCTCCAGCTCGGCATGCCGGGCGACGAGGCCAAGTCCACCGCCACGACCGAACGCCGGGCCTACGACGATCTCGCCGAGGGCTTCGGACCCGGCTTCAACGGCCCGCTCACCGTGGTCGTCGACGCGCGAG
The DNA here is from genome assembly GCF_010548375.1 of Streptomyces sp. SID13726. Classification (GTDB taxonomy): domain Bacteria; phylum Actinomycetota; class Actinomycetes; order Streptomycetales; family Streptomycetaceae; genus Streptomyces. Next base: position 674,575 of record NZ_JAAGLY010000002.1, on the reverse strand, counting down.
GCGCCGACGACCCCAAGGCCGCCGTCGCGACCGTCGAGAAGAAGGTCGGCGCCACCCCCGGTGTCGTCTCGGTCAGCGCGCCCCGCTTCAACCAGGCGGGCGACACCGCGGTCTTCTCCGCCGTACCCCAGTGGGCCCCCACCGACAAGAAGACCGAGGACCTCGTCCACACGATCCGCGACGAACGCGACGCGACCGTGGCCGGCACCGGCGCCACCTTCGAGGTCACCGGCACCACCGCGCTGAACATCGACGTCGCCCAGAAGGTCCAGCAGGCCCTGATCCCGTATCTGATCGTCGTGGTCGGACTCGCGATCGTCCTGCTGCTCATGGTCTTCCGGTCGATCTTCATCCCGCTCAAGGCGGCCATGGGCTTCCTGCTCTCGGTGCTCGCCGCCCTCGGCTGCGTGGTCGCGGTCTTCCAGTGGGGCTGGGGCGCCTCGCTCATCGGCGTCGAGACCACCGGCCCGATCATGAGCATGATGCCGATCTTCCTGGTCGGCATCGTCTTCGGTCTCGCCATGGACTACGAGGTCTTCCTCGTCTCCCGCATCCGCGAGGCGTACGTCCACGGGCAGGGCGCGGGCGAGTCCATCACCACCGGATTCCGCTACAGCGCCCGGGTCGTGGCCGCCGCCGCGGCCATCATGATCGCGGTGTTCGCGGGCTTCGTCACCGCCGACGAGTCGATGATCAAGATGATCGGCTTCGGCCTCGCGATCGCCGTCCTCTTCGACGCGTTCGTGGTCCGCATGGCCTTCGTCCCCGGTGTGCTCGCCCTGCTCGGCGACAAGGTGGCCTGGCTGCCGAAGTGGCTGGACCGGATCCTGCCGCACCTCGACGTGGAGGGGGAGGCCCTCAGCCGTGCCCACCCCGCCCCCACCCCCGCGCCCCAGCCCGGCGACGGACAGCAGGACCGCGAGACCCCGGTCGGCGTTCCGTAGGGACGTCAGCGGTCGGCGGCCCGGGTGATCGTCGCCGCCACGGCGGCCAGCTCCTCCGCCGTGCGCGGACCGGTCCCGGAGTCCGCCAACAGCCCCTGGGAGTCCAGGAGTCGGGCCGCCGCCACGCCCCACGGCAACCGCAGCCCGGCCTCCCGGAGCAGCTCCGTGCGGGCCAGCGTCGTCGCGGCCGGACCCGTGTGCACGCCCGCCGGGGTGAGCAGGGCCGCGTCGTCGGCCCAGCGCAGGGCGAGGTCCACGTCGTGGGTGGCCATCACCACGGTGGTGCCGCTCTCCCGGAGCCGGTCCAGGGTGGCCAGCAGGCGCTCCTGGCCGTCCGGGTCGAGCCCCGCCGTCGGCTCGTCGAGGATCAGCACCCGCGGCCGCATCGCCACGGCCCCCGCGATCGCGGTCCGCTTGCGCTGGCCGTAGGAGAGCAGATGGGTCGGCCGGTCGGCGAGCGCGCCGATGTCGAGCGCGTCCAGCGCCTCGCCGACCCGGGCACGGACCTCCGGGTCGGACAGCCCGAGGTTCAGCGGCCCGAACGACACGTCCTGCGCCACCGACGCCGCGAACAGCTGGTCGTCCGGGTCCTGCACCACCAGCTGCACGGTCGTCCGCAACCGGGTCAGCCCCTTGCGGTCGTACGACACCGGCTGCCCCTCGGCCTCCAACCGGCCCCCGCGCGGCCGCAGTCCACCGCTCAGCAGCCGCATCAGCGTGGTCTTCCCACTGCCGTTGCGGCCGAGCAGGGCCAGCGCCCGCCCCTCGCGCACCTCGAAGTCGAGGCCGTCGAGCACGACGGGCCCCTCCTCGTAGGCGAAGGACACGCCCCGCAGGGCGACCAGGGCGACGGTCATGACAGCGGCCTTTCCAGTACGAGGGTCAGGGCGGCCAGCGTCACCAGCAGCGCCATGCTCGCCGCCGTGAAGCGGGCGGAGACGCGGGCCTCGGGCACCAGAACCCGCAGCGTGCCGTCGTAGCCCCGCCCGGCGAGCCCCGCCTGGAGACGGGCCGCCCGGTCGAAGGCACGCACGAACGCGGTGGCCCCGAGCCCGCCGAGCGAACGCCAGGCAGCCGCGCGCGTGGTGTGCCCGAGCCGTGCCGCCTGCGCCTCCCGGATCCGGCGGACCGAGTCCAGCAGCAGAAAGCTCATCCGGTACGTCACGAGGGCGACGTCGACGACCGGCGCGGGCACGCCCGCCCGCACGAGCCGGGGGAGGAGGTCGGACATGGGCGTGGTGAAGGCGAACAGCAGCACACCGAGCGAGGCCGCCGAGGTGCGCAGCAGCAACTCCCCGGCCCTGAGCGGACCTTCGGGGGCCGCGGACACGAAGCCGTCCGGGCCGCCGACCTGCACGAGCAGCGTGACCGCGCCGGTCACGCAGAAACCCAGCGGCACCCGGTAGGCGCGCCACAGCTTCCGCGCGGGCACCCCGGCCGGGCCCAGCAGCAGGGCGAGGGCGGCCACCAGGACCAGTGCCGCGCCCGGCCAGGGCGGCAGGGAGATCGCGAGCACGGTGAGGCCGAGCCCGAGCACGGCCTTGTCCACGGGGTGACGGCGGCGCCAGCGACTGCTGTGCGCCGCCGCGTCGATCGGCAGCACGCCGGCTCAGGCCCGTTCGGTGACGGACTCGTCCGGCGCGTCCAGCCCCGCCCGCGCCCGTTCCTCGCCCTGGCGTCGTCCGCGGTGCAGACCGAAGTAGTAGGCGAGCACACCCGCGCCGAGGGCCGCCTGGAGAGCGAACAGGGCGGACTCGATCTCACCCGAGGGCGGCTCGTACAGGGGCGAGAACCACGGCTCGTAGTCCGGCTCGATCTCGGTGATGGCGGTCTCCGCCTCGGCGTCGGCACCCGTGAAGGGCTCCTCCTTGTGGTCACCGAGCCCCAGGGCCAGCGGCAGCACGGCGAGCGCCGCCACGACGAACAGCAGCAGTGCGTTGATCTTCGCGTTGCGGCTCATCGGGCCACCGCCTCCGTCTCGCTCGCGCTCTTCTTCGCACCGGACAACAGCACGCCGAGGCGCGTCAGTTCACCCTTGCTGGACTGCACGAGCAGCCGCATCACCAGCACCGTCAGCAGGCCCTCGCTCACCGCCAGCGGGATCTGCGTGACGGCGAAGATGGAGCCGAACTTGCCCAGCGCGCCCAGGAATCCGCTGCCCGGGTCGGGAAAGGCGAGCGCCAGCTGCACACTGGTGACGCAGTACGTGGACAGGTCGGCGACGAACGCGCCGAAGAACACCGCGACCATCAGCGGCACGTCGAACCGCCGCAGCAGCCGGTACACCGCGTACCCGGCCCAGGGCCCCACGATCGCCATCGAGAAGACGTTCGCGCCGAGCGTGGTCAGTCCGCCGTGGGCCAGCAGCAGCGCCTGGAAGAGCAGTGTGATGGTGCCGAGCACCGCCATGATCGGCGGACGGAACAGGATGGCGCCCAGTCCGGTGCCGGTCGGATGTGAGCAACTCCCTGTCACCGAGGGGAGTTTGAGCGCCGACAGGACGAAGGTGAAGGCGCCGGAGGCACCGAGGAGCAGGGTGCTCTCGGGGTGCTCGCGCACTTCACGGGTGAGCGACCGGACTCCGTGGACGACGAACGGCGCCGACGCGACGCCCCAGGCGACCGCGTGCGCCGGAGGAAGGAAACCCTCGGCTATGTGCATGGCTCAGCAGACCCTCTCCAGCACCTCGTGGATGGTTGACGCGCCTTGGCCGGTCTCCTGGCTCACGGGTACCACCGCCCGTGCTCCGCCTTCCCGGGTCTGGAGGACCCAGTGGCTGCCCCTGAGGGCCGGAGCCGGACTTCCCGATCACAGTGGCGAGGGCCGCACCGGCATCACACCGGATTTCCCGTTCACCAAGGCGTGGTGACAGTAATGCCCGCATCAAGGGAGTGGCAAGCACAGGCCAAGACCGCCCCGGGTGCGGCACACCGCAGGGGCCCCGGCAGTGCCCACCCGACCGAAGACGCCCAGGCCACCGCCCCGTAAAGTGCGTCTCCGTTGACCGTCCGAGCCCCGAGGTATCGCGCAGTGACCCCCGCACGCCCCGACCCGCCCGCCACCGTGACCGTCGTCGGGATCGGCGCCGACGGCTGGCCGGGCGTCCCGGAAGACTCCCGCGCCGCACTCCTCGACGCGGAGGTCCTCCTCGGCGGCCCCCGCCAACTGGACCTGCTCCCGCCCGAGTGCACGGGGGAGCGGATCGCCTGGCCCTCACCCCTGCGGCCCGCGGTCCCCGGCCTGCTCGCCGCGCACACCGGCCGCCGGATCGCCGTCCTGGCCAGCGGCGACCCCATGTTCTACGGCATCGGACGCGCCCTGACCGAGGTCGCGGGCGCCGAGGCCGTGCGCGTGCTGCCCCATCCGTCGTCCGTGTCGTACGCCTGTGCCCGGCTCGGCTGGCCGCTGGAGGACGTCGAGGTCGTCACCCTCGTCGGCCGTCCCACCGCCCGGCTCGCCGCCGCCCTGCACGAGGGCCGCCGCCTCCTGGTGCTCAGCGCCGACGCCGCCACCCCGGGCGAGGTCGCCGCCCTGCTCAGGGACCGCGGGTTCGGCCCGAGCCGGATGCGGGTCCTGGAACAGCTCGGTGGCGCGAGGGAACGTACGACCGCCCCGGCCACCGCCGACGACTGGCGCGAGGAGTCCGGCGACCCGCTCAACCTCGTCGCCGTCGAGTGCCGTCGCGCCCCCGGCACCTCGCGCCTCGGCGCGGTACCGGGACTGCCCGACGAGGCGTACGAGCACGACGGCCAGCTCACCAAGCGCCACGTCCGGGCCGCCACGCTCGGTGTGCTGGCCCCCGCCCCCGGTGAACTCCTGTGGGACATCGGCGGCGGGTCCGGCTCGATCGCGATCGAGTGGATGCGCACCCACCCCTCCTGCCGGGCGGTCACCGTCGAGCGGGACCCGGTCCGCGCCGAGCGCATCGGCCGCAACGCCGACCGGCTCGGCGTGCCGACACTTCAAGTCGTCACGGGCCAGGCCCCCGCCGTACTGGCCGAACTCCCGCCGCCCGACGCCGTGTTCATCGGCGGCGGCCTCACCGCGCCCGGCCTCCTCGACGCCTGCTGGGCGGCGCTGCCCGCAGGCGGACGGCTCGTGGCCAACACCGTGACGCTGGAGTCGGAGGCACTGCTCGCCGACGCCCGTCGGCGCTTCGGCGGTGAGCTGGTCAGGCTCGCGGTGGCGCACGCCGTGCCGGTCGGCGCCTTCACCGGGTGGCGGCAGGCGATGCCGGTCACGCAGTGGGCCGTACAGAAGAACCCCGAACCAGGAGCTGACAGATGACCGTGTACTTCATCGGAGCCGGCCCCGGCGCCGCCGACCTGATCACGGTGCGCGGCGCCCGTACCCTCGCCGCCTGCGGGGTCTGCCTGTACGCGGGCAGCCTGGTGCCGCGCGAACTGCTCGCCGAATGCCCGCCGGACGCCCGGCTGGTGGACACCGCGCAGCTCGACCTGGACGAGATCACCGCCGAGCTGGTCCGCGCGCACGAGGAGGGACACGACGTGGCGCGGCTGCACTCGGGCGACCCGTCGGTGTTCAGCGCGGTCGCCGAGCAGATGCGGCGCCTCGACGCGGCCGGGGTGCCGTACGAGGTGGTGCCCGGCGTGCCCGCGTTCGCCGCCGCCGCGGCCTCCCTGAAGCGGGAGCTGACCGTCCCGACCGTCGGCCAGACCGTCATCCTCACCCGTATCGCCAACCGGGCCACCGCCATGCCGGACGGCGAGGACCTGGCCACCCTCGGCCGAAGCGGCGCGCTGATCGTGCTGCACCTCGCCGCCAAGTACGTGGACCGCGTGGTCGACGAGCTGCTCCCGCACTACGGCGCCGACTGCCCCACGGCCGTGGTCGCCTACGCCTCCCGGCCCGAGGAGCTGATCATCCGGGGCACGCTCGACGAGATCGCCGCGAAGGTGAAGGAGGCCGGGGTGCTGCGCACGGCCGTGATCATGGTCGGGCGCACGCTCGGCGCCGAGCAGTTCCGGGACAGCCACCTCTACTCGCCGGACCGGGAGCGCCATGTCTGCTGAGCAGACCATGCGAATGCGGGACGCCGCCGAGGCGGTCCTCCCGCCGGACGCCCTGGTCCACCCGCGGGGCGTCGCCCCCGACGCGGTCCGCCCCGGGGCGGGGACGGCCCGGGCGTGACCGGGCGGGCTCCGAGCCCCCGGTCAGGCCACCGCGCTGCGGCCCACGATCGTCCCCGCCCGGTCGATGCAGATCACGTCCACCGCGACGGGCGCGCCCCGCAGCACCGCCAGGGCCTCGTCGCGGGCGGCGACGGCCACCAGGTCGCCGAGCGGGACCCCGGCCGCCGCGCACAGCTGGAGGGCGGCCAGCCCCGTGTTGGCCTCCGCGACCTCGCCGGCCAGGGCCGCGTCCGCACCGCCCCGGCGGGCCAGTCCGGCGAGGAAGCCCTTGTCGACCTGGGAGCGGGCGGAGTGCAGGTCCAGATGGCCGGCGGCCAGCTTGGAGAGCTTGGCGAAGCCGCCGCAGATCGTCAGCCGGTCCACCGGATGGCGGCGGACGTACTTCAGGACCGCGCCCGCGAAGTCGCCCATGTCGAGCAGCGCGTCCTCGGGCAGCCCGTACGCGGCGACGACCGTCTTCTCCGAGGTCGAGCCCGTGCAGCCGGCCACATGGGTGCGCCCCGCCGCCCGGGCCACGTCCACCCCGCGCCGGATGGAGTCGATCCACGCCGAGCAGGAGTACGGCACCACGATCCCCGTGGTCCCCAGGATGGACAGCCCGCCGAGGATACCGAGACGCGGATTCCAGGTGGAGCGGGCGATCTCCTCGCCGTGGTCCACGGAGACGGTGATCTCGACGTCACCCGTGCCGCCGTGCCGCGCGGCGACCTCGGCGACGTGGTCCCGCATCATCTGACGGGGCACCGGGTTGACGGCCGGTTCGCCGACCGGCAGGGGCAGTCCGGGCCGGGTGACCGTGCCCACCCCGGGCCCCGCCCTGAAGACCACCCCGGCCCCGGCGGGCAGTCGCCGTACCGTGGCGCGGACCAGCGCGCCGTGGGTGACGTCCGGGTCGTCGCCCGCGTCCTTCACGATCCCGGCCATGGCGTGTCCGTCCATCAGCTCCTCGGCCGCCAGGGCGAACGCCGGTGTCTGCCCCTTGGGCAGGGTGATCGTCACCGGGTCGGGGAAATCACCGGTCAGCAGCGCGGTGTACGCGGCCGTCGTCGCCGCGGTCGCGCAGGCGCCGGTGGTCCAGCCGGGCCGTAGACCGGTGTGCTTCAGCTGGGCGCCGCGACCGCCCTTGGGCTCATTCATGAAGGGAACCGAACTCTCGTGCACGTACTGATCCTGGGCGGCACCACCGAGGCCCGCCGCCTCGCCGAGCTGCTGGCGGCCGGAAGTGGCCTCAGGGTGACGAACTCCCTGGCCGGCCGGGTGGCCGCACCCCGGCTGCCGCCCGGCGAGGTGCGCGTGGGCGGATTCGGCGGGGCCGAGGGCCTCGCGCGGTGGCTGCGCGAGCACGAGGTGGACGCGCTCATCGACGCCACGCACCCTTTCGCCGGGACCATCAGTTTCAACGCGGCGCTGGCCGCCGCCACCGCCCATGTTCCCCTGCTCGCGCTCCGGCGGCCCGGCTGGGTCCCCGTGCCGGGTGACGACTGGCACGAGACCGGCTCCCTGGAGCAGGCGGCGCTGCTGCTGCCCGGGCTCGGCGGACGGGTGTTCCTGACCACCGGGCGCATGGGCCTGGCCGCCTTCGCGGACCTGACCGACCTGTGGTTCCTCGTACGGTCCGTGGACGCGCCGGAGCCGCCCGTCCCGCCCCGGACGGAGGTGCTGCTCGACCGCGGCCCCTTCACGCTGGAGGGGGAGCGGGAGCTGCTGCGCCGGCACCGGATCGACGTCGTCGTGACGAAGGACAGCGGGGGAGCGGCCACCGCGCCGAAACTGACCGCGGCCCGCGAGGCCGGGCTGCCCGTGGTCGTGGTGCGCAGGCCGCCGGTGCCCGAGGGGGTACGGGTCGTCGAGGGCCCCGAACAGGCGCGGGAGTGGCTGGTCAGCACTTTCCCGGACGCTGGCTGAAACCTGACCCGAGCTTTGCCGCGGACCAGTGTTACCTGCAACCTATGTGCAGCAAGCTGGTGCGTGTGGCTGAGAAGATCCCCTCCCCGACCTGGCACCGCGTGCGCACCTCCATGACCCGCAAGGAGTGGACGAGCCTCGCCGGCATGGCCGCGTTCATCCTCGCCCTGCACGTCATCGGCTGGTTCACCCTGGTCGCGATCGTCGCACCCGAGCACTACGACCTCGGCACCAAGACGTTCGGCATCGGCATCGGGGTCACCGCGTACACCCTCGGCATGCGGCACGCCTTCGACGCCGACCACATCGCGGCGATCGACAACACCACCCGCAAGCTGATGAACGACGGCCAGCGCCCGCTCTCGGTGGGTTTCTGGTTCTCCCTCGGCCACTCCAGCATCGTCTTCGCGCTGGCCTTCCTGCTCTCCCTCGGCGTCAAGGCGCTCGCGGACCCGGTCCAGAACGACGACTCCGGGCTGCACGACGTCACGGGCTGGATCGGCACCACCGTCTCCGGCACCTTCCTCTACGTCATCGCGATCATCAACATCGTGATCCTGGCCGGCATCTGGAAGGTCTTCCGGCAGATGCGCACCGGCCACTTCGACGAGGCCGCGCTTGAGGAGCAGCTCGACAAGCGCGGCTTCATGAACCGCCTCCTCGGCCGCGTCATGAAGTCGATCACCAAGCCCTGGCAGATGTACCCGCTGGGCCTGCTGTTCGGCCTCGGCTTCGACACCGCCACCGAGATCGCGCTGCTCGTCCTCGCCGGCTCCGGCGCCGCCTCCGGACTGCCCTGGTACGCGATTCTCTGCCTGCCGGTCCTGTTCGCGGCCGGCATGTCGCTGCTGGACACGATCGACGGCTCGTTCATGAACTTCGCCTACGGCTGGGCCTTCTCCAAGCCGGTCCGCAAGGTCTACTACAACCTCACCATCACCGGCCTGTCCGTCGCCGTCGCCCTCCTCATCGGCACGGTCGAACTCCTGGGCCTGATCGCCGACAAGGCGAACCTGCACGGCCCCTTCTGGGACTGGGTCTCCGGCCTCGACCTCAACATCGTCGGATACGTCATCGTCGGCCTGTTCTTCGCCACCTGGGTCGTCGCCCTGCTGGTGTGGAAGGTCGGCCGCATCGAGGAGAAGTGGACCGCGGGCCTGGCCCAGGGAGCCGTCCCCGCCGAACAGGGCGCCGAATAGCGCCGCGAGGCCGAGGGAACCGGCACGGAAGGCGGCGGCGTCCCCCGGGGCACAGGACCGACAGCGGACGCCCAGGAGTGTGCGATGACCGGCACGGCCACCCGTCACCTCTACCTCGCCCGGCACGGCGAGGCGACGCAGGACCAGAGCGGGCTCTCGGACAACGGCCGCCGGCAGGCCGCCCTGCTCGGACAGCGCCTGCGGGGCGTCCCGCTCACGGCCGTCCACCACAGCCCGCTGCCCCGTGCCCGGCAGACCGCGCGGCTGGTCGCCGACCAGCTCGGGAACGTACCCCTGCGTCAGGAGGCGGCGGCCGGCGACTACGTCCCCCACTTCCCGGCGCGGGCCGAACTCCCCGCCGACTCCGCGGACTTCTTCCTCCGCTTCCTCGCCGACGTCACCGACGAGGAACGCGCACAAGGACCCGTACTGGCCCGCCGCGCGCAGGAGCTGTTCACCGGACCCGTGGCCGGCACCGAGGACCGCCACGAACTGGTCGTCACCCACAACTTCCTGGTCGCCTGGCTGGTCCGGGACGCCCTGCTCGCGCCGGAGTGGCGCTGGCTCGGCCTGAACCACGCCAACGCCGCCCTCACCGTCATCCGGTACGCGCCCGGCCGCCCCGCCACCCTCGTCGTCAGCAACGACATGCGGCATCTGCCGGCCGACCTGCGCTGGACCGGCTTCCCCGCCGGACAGCACGTGTGAGGGACGCGACCGCTACACGCCCGGCTCCGGATAGCGGCGAGGCGTCCAGACGATCTCCTCGCCGTTCCCGCGCCGCACGGTCCGAGTCTGCGAGGAACCCACCAGCAGGATCGTGCGCATGTCGACCTCGGCCGGGTCCAGGTCGGCCAGCCGTACGATCCGCACCCGCTCGTCGGAGCCGCCGACGTCCCGCGCGACCACGACCGGGGTGTCCGGCGCCCGGTGCTCCAGAAGCAGCTCACGCGCCTTGCCGACCTGCCAAGTGCGGCTGCGGGAGCCGGGGTTGTACAGGGCGAGCACCAGGTCGGCCGCGGCCGCCGCGTGCAGCCGCTCGGCGATGACCCCCCAGGGCTTGAGCCGGTCGGAGAGGGAGATCGTGGCGTAGTCGTGCCCGAGCGGGGCGCCCGCGCGCGCGGCGGCCGCGTTGGCGGCGGTCACCCCCGGCAGCACCCGCACCGGGATGTCGGCGTACTCCTGCTCCGAGGCGGCCTCCAGGACGGCCGTGGCCATCGCGAAGACCCCCGGGTCGCCCCCGGAGACGACGGCCACCCGCCGCCCCCGCCGGGCGAGCTGGAGCGCGAACTCGGCGCGCTCGGCCTCCACCCGGTTGTCCGAGCCGTGCCGCAGCTGACCGGGACGGACCGGCACCCGGTCCAGGTAGGTGGTGTAGCCGACCAGATCGTCGGCGGCGGCCAGCGCGCCCCGCGTCTCGGGCGTCAGCCACAGCGGCCCGGCCGGACCGGTACCGACCACGACGACCTCGCCCAGCTCCCGTACGGGAGGCTCGGCGTCGACCTGGCTCGGCAGCACGGCCACCGCGAAGTACGGCACCGACTCCGGTGTCACGTCGGCGAGTTCGGCCAGCCGCTCACCGCTCATGGTGGCCCGCTCGACGTACCGGGCCTCGGCGAGCCGCCCCGAACTCTCCAGCGCACCGCGGACCTTGGTGAAGGTGCGGCCCAGCTTCATCACCACGGCCGCGTCGGTGGCGGCGAGCCGGGCGGCCAGCTCCTCCTCGGGCAGCGTGCCCGGCAGGATCGTCAGCACCTCCTCGCCCTCCGCGAGCGGGGTGCCCAGGCGGGCCGCGGCGGCGGACACGGAGGTGACACCGGGGATGACCTCGGTGTCGTAGCGGTCGGCGAGCCGCTTGTGCATGTGCATGTAGGAGCCGTAGAAGAGCGGGTCGCCCTCGGCGAGGACGGCGACCGTACGGCCCGCGTCGAGGTGCGCGGCGAGCCGCTCCGCCGCCTCGGCGTAGAAGTCGTCGATGGCGCCCCGGTAGCCGCCGGGGTGATCGGTGGTCTCGGTGGTGACCGGGTAGACCAGCGGCTCCTCGATGTGCCGTTCCGTGAGGTGCCTCGCCGCGATCGACCGCGCGATGGACCTGCCGTGCCGGGCACTGTGATACGCGATCACATCGGCCTCGGCGATCACCTCGACGGCCCGGACGGTCATCAGGGACGGGTCGCCGGGGCCCAGCCCGACGCCGTACAGCTTCCCGCTCACTCTTCCTCGCTCGCGATCGCGTTGAGCGCGGCGGCGGCGATGGCGCTGCCCCCGCGACGGCCACGGATGATCAGATGCTCAAGGCCGGACGGATGTGCGGCGAGCGCGTCCTTCGACTCGGCGGCGCCCACGAAGCCCACCGGAACGCCGATGACGGCGGCCGGCCGGGGCGCGCCCTCCTCGATCATCTCCAGGAGGCGGAACAGCGCGGTCGGTGCGTTCCCGACGGCCACCACCGCGCCCTCCAGCCGGTCCCGCCACAGCTCCAGCGCGGCGGCGCTGCGCGTGGTGCCCAGCTTCGCCGCCAGGTCGGGGACGGCCGGGTCGGAGAGCGTGCACAGCACGTCGTTGTCGGCGGGCAGCCGCTTGCGGGTCACTCCGCTGGCCACCATCCGGACGTCCGTGAGGATCGGCGCGCCGGAGCGCAGGGCCTCGCGGGCTCGGGCCACCACGGCGGGCGTGTAGGACAGGTCCCGCACGAGGTCCACCATCCCGCAGGCGTGGATCATCCGGACCGCGACCTGGCCGACGTCGGCGGGCAGCCCCGCGAGGTCCGCCTCCGCGCGGATGGTGGCAAAGGACTGGCGGTAGATCGCCGCGCCGTCCTTCTCGTACTCGAACACCGTGCTCCTACTGGTCATGCGTGCGGGCCGCCGCCAGTGCGGCGGCGAGCTGAAGGGGGTTGTCGGTCGTGGTCGTGGCGTCCTCCCGGCCGCCGCGGACCACGGAGATCCGGTAGCCGCCGCCGTCCCGGGCGACGACGTCGACATGGTCACCGCGCGGCCGGCCGCAGCGCCGCTCGCAGCCGGACCAGTACGCGGGCAGCCCGCCGCCCGTGGTGAGCGAGCCGGCCGCGTCCGTACGGATGTCCGCCCGCGACTTGGCGCAGCCGGGCCGCCCGATGCAGGCGCCGACACCGAGCCAGGCGGAGCCCGGGTCGGTGACCAGCCCCGAGGATTCCAGTGCGGGGAGCCGGTCGGCCGGCACTGTGGGAATGATCACTCCGCGCCACGGGGTCAGACGCAGCTCACCGGAGGCGGCCGCCGTCACCGCGGCCCACTGGACGGCGGTCAGACGGCCCAGCGGGGCGAGGACCGACAGGCTTGTCGTGCCGTCGGGTCCGGTGACGGGCCCCGGGGACGGCTGCCCGCCCGCCAGGGACCAGACCGGCGAGGCCTGCACGGCCCCCGACCGTCGTACGACCTCGCCCAGCAACTCATCTGCGGGGCAGGGGAGTTCGGCCACCCGCCAGACCTGGCCGCCGCTCGCCTCCAGGAACACCTCCGCGGCCAGCAGCACGGCCCGGGGCGCGTCCTCGGCGCTCACGACGGCGACGGCGTCCGAGGCGCCGATCCGCAGCCACGCGGTCCCGTCCGGCGCGGCCCGCAGCGTCACGTCCGCGCCGAGCCCCGCCACGTCACCGCGCCCGTCGTCGAGCGCGAACAGGAACCGCCCGGACAGCCGGGCCGCCGCCTCGCTCGCACAGACCAGCTCGTCCAACGCCCGCAGCCACGGCCGTACGTCGGCCAGGCCCCGGCCGTCGAGGCCGGACAGCGGAGAGGCCACGACATTGCGCACCCGCTCGTGGCGCCACGAGGGCAGCAGCCCGGCCGACTCCAGCCGGGCGGCCAGGTCCGCGCCGCAGCCGGGCCGCAGACCGCGCAGCTGGACATTGCCCCGCGAGGTCAAGTGCAGCTCGCCGTCGCCCAGTTCACCGGCCGCCGCCCCCAGCTCCCGGGCCTGGCCGACGCTCAGCACACCCCCGGGTATCCGGATCCGCGCGAGCGCGCCGTCGTCCGCCGTGTGCAGCCGCAGCGCGCCCGGGCAGGCGTCGGCGCGGTCCCGGGGGACGGCTGTGGCCTGGGACGACGGACGGCGGGACGGCGTGGACATGGCGGCGAGCATACCCACCGTCCCCCGGGGCTGTATGGCCTGCCCTCTTCCCCCGCCCCTTACTATGCTCCTCGGTGGATCATCCGGTCCGCCGACGCCACGACGGCGACAGGGGAGGAAGCCGGTGCGACTCCGGCGCGGTCCCGCCACTGTGAGCCCGTCCCGCGAGGGCCGGGCGAGTCAGGAACTCCCGCCGTCCGACACCGCCCGGGGCGCGGACACCCCGAGGAAGGCCGACGCCGCATGATCCTCCTGCTGTCGACGTCCGACACCGACCTGCTCAGCGCCCGCGCGGCCACCGGCCCGGTCCCGTACCGGTTCGCCAACCCCGCCCGGCTCCCGCTCGACGACCTGCCCGCACTCCTCGACGGCGCCGACCTCGTCGTCGTACGCCTCCTCGGCGGGCTGCGCGCCTGGCAGGACGGTCTCGACCTGCTGCGCGCCGACGGCCGCCCGGTCGTCGTCCTCACCGGCGAACAGGCCCCGGACGCCCAGCTGATGGCCGCCTCCACGGTCCCCGTCGGCATCGCCGCCGAGGCCCACGCCTATCTCGCCCACGGCGGCCCCGCCAACCTGGAGCAGCTCGCCCGCTTCCTGTCCGACACCGTCCTGCTCACCGGCCACGGCTTCGAGCCGCCCGCGCCCGCGCCGAGCTGGGGCCCGCTGGAGCGCGAGTCCCGGGCCGCGGACGGTCCGACGGTCGCCGTGCTCTACTACCGCGCCCACCACATGAGCGGCAACACCGCCTTCGTGGGCGCCCTGTGCGACGCGATCGAGGACGCGGGCGCCCGCGCGCTCCCGCTGTACGTCGCCTCGCTGCGGGCCCCCGAGCCCGAGCTGATCGAGGCGCTCGGGGCCGCCGATGCCGTCGTCACCACCGTCCTCGCCGCGGGCGGCACCAGGCCTGCCGAGGCCTCCGCGGGCGGCGACGACGAGTCCTGGGACGCCGGCGCGCTGACCGGCCTTGACGTACCGATCCTCCAGGCGCTGTGCCTGACCGGCTCGCGCGCCGACTGGGAGGACAGCGACGAGGGCGTCTCCCCGCTGGACGCGGCCAGCCAGATCGCCGTCCCCGAGTTCGACGGCCGTCTGATCACCGTGCCGTTCTCCTTCAAGGAGATCGACGCCGACGGCCTGCCCGCCTACGTCGCCGACCCCGAGCGCGCGGCCCGCGTCGCCGGGATCGCCGTACGCCACGCACGGCTTCGGCACATCCCGGCCGCCGAGAAGCGGGTGGCCCTCGTGCTGTCCGCCTACCCGACCAAGCACTCCCGGATCGGCAACGCGGTCGGCCTGGACACCCCCGCCAGCGCGGTCGCCCTGCTGCGGCGCCTGCGCGAGGAGGGCTACGACTTCTCCGGCGCCGACGTGCCCGGGCTGGTCTCCGGGGACGGCGACGAGCTGATCCGCGCGCTCATCGAGGCCGGAGGGCACGACCAGGACTGGCTCACCGAGGAGCAGCTGGCCCGCAACCCGGTGCGCATCCCGGCCGCGGACTACCGGCGCTGGTTCGCCACGCTCCCCGAGCGGCTGCGCACGGCCGTCGAGGAGCACTGGGGTCCCGCGCCCGGCGAGATGTTCGTCGACCGCAGCCGCAACCCCGAGGGCGACATCGTGCTCGCCGCCCTCCGCTTCGGGAACCTGCTGATCCTCATCCAGCCCCCGCGCGGCTTCGGCGAGAACCCGATCGCGATCTACCACGACCCCGATCTCCCGCCCTCCCACCACTACCTGGCCGCCTACCGCTGGATCGCGGCCCGCGCCGAGGACGGCGGCTTCGGCGCCGACGCGATGATCCACCTCGGCAAGCACGGCAACCTCGAGTGGCTGCCCGGCAAGAACTCCGGCCTCTCCGCCGCCTGCGGCCCCGACGCCGCCCTCGGCGACCTGCCGCTGATCTACCCCTTCCTCGTCAACGACCCCGGCGAGGGCACCCAGGCCAAGCGCCGCGTCCACGCCACCCTCGTCGACCACCTCGTCCCGCCGATGGCCCGCGCCGACTCCTACGGCGACATCGCGCGCCTGGAGCAACTCCTCGACGAGTACGCCCAGATCTCCTCGATGGACCCGGCGAAGCTCCCCGCGATCCGCGCCCAGATCTGGACGCTCATCCAGGCCGCCAAGCTCGACCACGACCTCGGCATGGCCGACCGGCCCGACGACGACGGCTTCGACGACTTCCTGCTGCACGTCGACGGCTGGCTCTGCGAGGTCAAGGACGCCCAGATCCGCGACGGCCTGCACGTCCTGGGCAACCCGCCCGCCGGGGGCGACCGCGTCAACCTCGTCCTCGCCATCCTGCGCGCCCGCCAGATCTGGGGTGGCACCACCTCGCTGCCCGGTCTGCGCGAGGCCCTCGGCCTGGACGAGTCCGCCGCGACCCGTACGACGGCCGACGCGGCGGAGGAACAGGCCCGCGCCCTGGTGCAGTCGATGGAGGACGCGGACTGGGACCCGGCCGCCGTTCCCTCGTCGCACGGCGAACAGGTCGCCGCCGTCCTGGAGTTCGCGGCCCGCGAGGTCGTGCCGCGGCTGTCGGCCACCACGGCCGAACTCGACCACACCGTGCACGCGCTGGCCGGCGGCTTCGTCCCGGCCGGCCCCTCGGGCTCCCCGCTGCGCGGACTGGTCAACGTCCTGCCGACCGGCCGCAACTTCTACTCCGTCGACCCCAAGGCCGTACCGTCGCGGCTCGCCTGGGAGACCGGCCAGGCGCTCGCCGACTCGCTGGTCGAGCGCTACCGCACCGACAACGGCGAATGGCCCACCTCCGTCGGCCTCTCGCTGTGGGGCACGAGCGCCATGCGCACCGCGGGCGACGACGTGGCCGAAGCCCTCGCCCTGCTCGGCGTCCGCCCCGTCTGGGACGACGCCTCCCGCCGGGTGACCGGCCTGGAGGCCATCTCCCAGGAGGAGTTGGGCCGCCCGCGCATCGACGTCACCCTGCGCATCTCCGGCTTCTTCCGGGACGCCTTCCCGCACACCATCGGCCTGCTTGACGACGCCGTACGCCTGGCCGCCTCCCTGGACGAACCGGCCGCGGTGAACCACGTGCGCGCCCACGTCCAGGCCGACCTCGCCGCCCACGGCGACGAACGCCGGGCCACCACCCGCATCTTCGGCTCCCGCCCCGGCACCTACGGCGCCGGACTGCTCCAGCTCATCGACTCCCGCGACTGGCGCACCGACGCCGACCTCGCCGAGGTCTACACGGTGTGGGGCGGCTACGCCTACGGCCGCGAACTCGACGGGCGCCCGGCGCGCGACGAGATGGAGACGGCGTACAAGCGGATCGCGGTGGCCGCGAAGAACACCGACACCCGCGAGCACGACATCGCCGACTCGGACGACTACTTCCAGTACCACGGCGGCATGGTGGCCACCGTCCGCGCCCTGCGCGGCACCGCCCCCGAGGCGTACATCGGCGACTCCACCCGCCCCGAGACGGTCCGCACCCGCACCCTCGTGGAGGAGACCTCCCGGGTCTTCCGGGCCCGGGTCGTCAACCCCAAGTGGATCGAGGCGATGCGCCGCCACGGCTACAAGGGGGCCTTCGAACTCGCCGCCACCGTGGACTACTTGTTCGGCTACGACGCGACGACCGGCGTGGTCGCCGACTGGATGTACGACAAGCTCACCGAGACGTACGTCCTGGACCCCGTCAACCGCGAGTTCCTCCAGGAGGCCAACCCCTGGGCTCTGCACGGCATCGCCGAGCGGCTGCTGGAGGCGGAGTCGCGCGGGATGTGGGAGAAGCCGGACCCGGCGGTGCTGGACGCGCTGCGGCAGGTGTACCTGGAGACCGAGGGCGACCTGGAGGGCGGCGACTGACGTGACGAGGGCTCCCTCGGGCGCACGGCCCGCGGGAGCCCTGGTGTCAGTCCGCTCGGCCCCCGAACGCCCGCAGGATCTCCTCGGCGGCCAGCGTCGCCGTCAACTCGCCGTTCCTGACCCGCTGTTCGAGGCCGGGAGCGAGGGCGCGGACGGCCGGGTCCGCGTGCAGCCGGCCGAGGAGTTCGTCGCGGACCATCGTCCACGTCCAGTCGACCTGCTGGTCGCGGCGCTTGGCGGCGAGGCGGCCCGTGGAGTCGAGCAGCGCGCGGTGCTGTTCGAGGCGCTCCCAGACGGTGTCCAGGCCCGCCGACTCGCGGGCGCTGCAACTGAGCACCGGCGGGGTCCAGGCGGCGTCCTTGCCGTGCATCAGACGCAGCGCGCCCGTCAACTCCCGTGCGGCGGCCCGGGCATCACGCTCGTGCGGCCCGTCCGCCTTGTTGACGGCGATCACGTCCGCCAGCTCCAGGACACCCTTCTTGATGCCCTGCAACTGGTCACCGGTGCGGGCCAGGGTGAGCAGCAGGAAGGAGTCGACCATGTTGGCGACCGCGGTCTCCGACTGGCCCACGCCGACCGTCTCGACGAGCACGACGTCGTAGCCCGCCGCCTCCATCACCACGATCGACTCCCGGGTCGCCTTGGCCACCCCGCCGAGCGTGCCCGCGGTGGGGGAGGGCCGTACGAAGGCGTCCGGGTCGACGGCCAGGCGCTCCATCCGGGTCTTGTCGCCCAGGATCGAGCCGCCGGTACGCGTGGAGGACGGGTCCACCGCGAGGACGGCCACCCGGTGCCCCAGCGAGGTCAGCATGGTGCCGAACGCGTCGATGAACGTCGACTTGCCCACGCCCGGCACACCGCTGACCCCGATCCGCCGCGCCCGGCCGCTGTGCGGGAGCAGCTCGGTGAGCAACTCCTGCGCCAGCGACCGGTGCCGGGGATGCGTCGACTCGACGAGCGTGATGGCGCGGGCCACGATCGCCCGCTTGCCGTCGAGCACGCCCTTCACATACGCGTCGAGATCGATCACTGCCCGTGCCCGAGGTCGGCCGACAGACGCTCCACCAGGTCGTACGCCGCGTCCGGGATCACCGTCCCCGGCGGGAACACCGCCGCCGCGCCCATCTCCAGGAGCGTCGGCACGTCCTGCGGCGGGATCACCCCGCCCACCACGATCATGATGTCCTCCCGGCCCTCCTCGGCCAGCGCCTCGCGCAGCGCCGGTACGAGGGTGAGGTGACCGGCGGCCAGGGACGAGACGCCGACGATGTGCACGTCCGCCTCCACGGCCTGGCGGGCCACCTCGCCCGGGGTCTGGAACAGCGGGCCGACGTCGACGTCGAAGCCGAGGTCGGCGAAGGCGGTGGCGATCACCTTCTGGCCGCGGTCGTGGCCGTCCTGGCCCATCTTGGCGACCAGGATGCGCGGCCTGCGGCCCTCGGCCTCCTCGAAGCCGTCGACCAGGGCGCGGGTGCGGTCCACGGACGGGGACTCTCCTGCTTCGTTGCGGTACACGCCGGAGATCGTACGGATCTGGCTCGCGTGCCGGCCGTACACCTTCTCCAGGGCGTCGGAGATCTCACCGACGGTCGCCTTCGCGCGGGCCGCGTGCACGGCCAGCTCCAGGAGGTTGCCGTCGCCGTCGGCCGCCCGGGTCAGCGCGTCCAGCGCGTCCCGGCAGGCCGTCTCGTCCCGCTCCTCGCGCAGCCGCCGCAGCTTCTCGATCTGCTGGGCGCGCACGGAGGAGTTGTCGACCTTGAGGACCTCGATCGCCTCGTCGCTCTCCACCCGGTACTTGTTGACGCCGATGACCGGCTGGCGCCCCGAGTCGATGCGCGCCTGGGTGCGGGCCGCCGCCTCCTCGATGCGCAGCTTGGGGATGCCGGCGTCGATCGCCTTCGCCATGCCGCCCGCCGCCTCCACCTCCTGGATGTGCTGCCAGGCCTTGCGGGCGAGGTCGTACGTCAGCCGCTCGACGTACGCGCTGCCGCCCCACGGGTCGATGACCCGGGTGGTGCCCGACTCCTGCTGGATCAGCAGCTGGGTGTTGCGGGCGATGCGCGCCGAGAAGTCGGTGGGCAGCGCCAGCGCCTCGTCGAGGGCGTTGGTGTGCAGCGACTGCGTGTGGCCCTGGGTCGCCGCCATCGCCTCGACACAGGTGCGCGTGACGTTGTTGAACACGTCCTGCGCGGTCAGCGACCAGCCAGAGGTCTGCGAATGGGTGC
Organism: Streptomyces sp. SID13726; assembly: GCF_010548375.1. Lineage (GTDB taxonomy): Bacteria > Actinomycetota > Actinomycetes > Streptomycetales > Streptomycetaceae > Streptomyces. Next base: position 655,211 of record NZ_JAAGLY010000002.1, on the reverse strand, counting down.
GCAGGGAGAGGGACTTGGCGTTCTGCGGGTCGAACTGCTTGACCAGCTTCGCCCACAGCAGGCGCGCCGCCCGCAGCTTGGCGACCTCCATGAAGAAGTTCATGCCGATCGCCCAGAAGAACGACAGCCGGGGCGCGAACGCGTCCACGTCCAGACCCGCCTCCCGGCCCGCACGGATGTACTCCACACCGTCCGCGAGCGTGTACGCCAGCTCCAGGTCGGCCGTCGCACCCGCCTCTTGGATGTGGTAGCCCGAGATGGAGATCGAGTTGTAGCGGGGCATCCGCTGCGAGGTGTACGCGAAGATGTCGGAGATGATCCGCATCGACGGCTTCGGCGGATAGATGTACGTGTTGCGGACCATGAACTCCTTGAGGATGTCGTTCTGGATGGTCCCGGCCAACTTCTCGGGCGGCACGCCCTGTTCCTCCGCCGCCACGATGTACAGCGCCAGCACCGGCAGCACGGCGCCGTTCATCGTCATCGACACCGTCATCCTGTCGAGGGGAATCCCGTCGAACAGCTGCCGCATGTCGTAGATCGAGTCGATCGCCACGCCCGCCATGCCGACGTCACCGGTCACCCGCGGATGGTCGCTGTCGTAGCCGCGGTGCGTGGGCAGGTCGAAGGCGACCGACAGGCCCTTCTGGCCGGCCGCGAGGTTGCGCCGGTAGAAGGCGTTGGACTCCTCGGCGGTGGAGAAGCCCGCGTACTGGCGGATCGTCCAGGGCTGGTTGACGTACATCGTCGGATACGGGCCGCGAAGGTACGGCGCCACGCCCGGGTACGTCTCCAGGAAGTCCAGGCCCTCCAGGTCGGCGCCGGTGTACAGCGGCTTGACCTCGATGCCCTCGGGCGTCTCCCAGACGGGCTCCGTCTCCTGGGTGGCGTCCTTCACGGCGGTGCGCCACTCGTCGGCGCCGCCGTCGACGGTCGGGGTCCCCAGCTCGATGCCGGTGAAGTCGGGGATTCCCATCAGGACACTCCCATGCGGTCGAGGGTGGCGGTGAGCACGGAGACGGCGTCGCAGCCGGCGAAGACGTAGGAGTCCACCCCGGAGTACTGCCCGGGCCGGCCGGCGAGGAACACATGCCGTGCCCCCGCCGCCCGGAGGGTCCCTGCGACGTCGTCGGCCTGCTCCTCGTACAGCGCGTCGCTGGAGCAGAGGCAGACCTCGGTGGCGCCGCTCTCCTCGAAGCCGCCCTCGCTGACCGGCTCGACACCGCCGGCCTGGAAGAGGTTGGCGGCGAAGGTCAGGCGCGCGGTGTGGGCGGCGGCGGGGCCGATCGCCGCCAGGAAGACACGCGGGCGGGACCCGGTGGCCGCGAGGTGGGCGTCGGAGCGGGCGCGCAGCTCCTCGTACGCCTCGTCGCGGTGCACGCGCGGCAGGCCGCCCTGCTCGGGTGCCGGTGCGGGGGAGCGCTCCACCGGCTTCTCGCCGAGGTGCGGGAACTCGCTGACGCCGGTGATGGGTTCGCGCCGCGTGGCGAGCTTCTTGGAACGCGCCGCCCACGTCGTGGCCAGGTCGGTGCGGAGCCGGCCGGAGCGCAGGACGGCCGCCTGGCCGCCGTCGCGCTCGATCGTCCGGAAGAACCGCCAGGCGGCCTCGGCGAGTTCGTCGGTCAGCCGCTCCACGTACCAGGAGCCGCCCGCCGGGTCGATCACCCGGGACAGGTGCGACTCCTCGACCAGGATCGTCGAGGTGTTGCGGGCGATACGCCGGGCGAACGCGTCCGGCAGGCCGAGCGTGTGGTCGAAGGGCAGCACGGTGACGGCGTCGGCGCCGCCGACCCCGGCGGCCAGCGTGGCGATCGTCGCCCGCAGCATGTTCACCCACGGATCGCGACGGGTCATCATCACCGTCGAGGTCACCGCGTGCTGCACCTGAGCCCCCGCGCCCGGCGCCCCGCACACCTCGGCCACCCGCGCCCAAAGACGCCTGGCCGCCCGCAGCTTGGCGATCGTCAGGAACTGGTCGGCCGTCGCCGCGTACCGGAACTCCAGCTGGGCGCAGGCCTGTTCGACACTCAGGCCCGCCTCGGTCAGCTCCCGCAGATAGGCGACACCGGTCGCGAGGGAGGAGCCCAGCTCCTGCGCCGCCGAACCGCCGGCCTCGTGGTACGGCAGCGCGTCCACGGTCAGGGTCCGCAGGCCCGGGTACGACTCGGCGCAGCGCAGGGCGAGTTCGGCGACCGGCGCGAACTCCGACTCCCGCCCGGTGCGGGCCTCGTGGCCCAGCGGGTCGGCGCCGAGACTGCCGCGCGCCGCGTCCCGGGCGACTCCGCGCTCCTCGTGCAGCCGCAGCAACTCCTGTGCGGCGGGCCCGACTTCGGCGCCCGCGTCGAGCGCTACGGGCGCCAGGTCGAGATAGACCCCTTCCAGGACCCGGTCGAGCGACGGCACCGGAATGCCGCCCGCGCCCGTGACCAGCCAGAGCGAGGTGACGCCGTTCTCCAGGTCGGCCAGCACGGTCGCGTTGTCGGCGACCTGGTGCTGCTGCCGTACGTCCCAGCCGCCCGTGGTGTTGCCCACGGCGCGGCTCGCGCGGACGAAGGGGGCGAAGCCGGGGAGGCCGGGGTCGGGCGCGGCGTCGTGCGCGGTGTACAGGGGGCGGGTGCGCAGCCCGTCCTCGAGCGCGGTGGACAGGGCGTCCTCAGCTGCCGCGCCGGAGACTTCCTTGCCCGACTTCCGCAGGACGCCGGCCACCAGGCCGTGCCACTGTTCGAGAGTCGCGTCAGGGAACTCGGCGGCCAACGAGAGCCCGTCGTCAGGCAGGACCGTCATGCTCGGATGCTAGGGCAGATCGACAAAGGCGCAGCAGAGGGCACGGATGTGACCTTGCCCTCCATGCCGATGTGACGGCGGTCTCCTACCCTTGACCTGCGTAAACGGCGATAATTGCGGCTGTGGTGGATGCGCCCGCCGGGGTCTTAGGGGGCTGTGTGGGGGAGGTTCCAGGGGCGGAGTTTCTCGGGGTTCAGGACGATCCAGACCCGGCTGACGCGGCGGTCGGCGACGTCGACGGAGATGACGGCGGCGACCTGATCGTCGTAGCGCACGACGAATCCCGTGCGCCCGTTGACGGAGTGCGGGGCGAGAACGGTCCGGGGGCGGTGGGCCAAAAGGGTGAGCAGGCCGCGGGCGACCCTACCGCCGCCGTGGACGGGCCGGGTCGGCGCCCGTAGTCTGCCGCCGCCGTCGAAGAACGCGATGGCGTCCGGGGCCAGCAGCGCGGTCAGCCGCTCGGCGTCCTCGGTGAGACAGGCCCGGCCGAAGGCGTGGGCGAGCGGCTCGTGCTCCTCCGGGGTGGCGGGTCCGCGGTGCCTGCGGTCGGAGAAGCCGGACTCCGCGTCCGGCTCGCCGTCGCGGGCCGCGGCACCGGGGACCAGACAGAGCGCGACCGCGGTCCGCGTCAGCCACTCGCGCGCCGCCGGCATCCGACGCCGTCCCGCCTCCGGCAGCGCGCACCACCGCCGGTAGACCTCGTCGACGACCTGCTCCGCCGCCACCGCGTCGCCCAGCAGCCGGCCCGCGACCCCGGCCAGGTATCGGCGCTCCTCCAACAGCTCGGCGAGCGGCAGCACTTCGGCGTCGTCCATGCCGGGCCTCCCTCCCGTGCCTCGCGTGCGGTGCTCGTCCGGTCGGGGAGCACCGGGCGTTCTGGCGAAGCACCTGGAAAGAGGGCTCCTCAAGACGGGCCCCCGCCGGTCGTGCGCGTCGGCAGGGGCCGCTCGCTCCGGGACTACGACTGGCGCGCGAGCCAGTCCGCGAACCTGGTCCCGGCGATGTGCGCGTCCGGGCCCGGCAGGAGCGTGTTCTCCTCCAACGGCGCGCCCCAGTACGTCGCCTGCGGGTCCGTGACGATCTTGCGCGGGTCGTCGAGGGCGGTCAGCCCCATGCGGATGAACTCCTCCAGCTGGAACACGTCGGGGCCACCGACCTCCACCACGCCGCCCACCGGTGCGCCGACCGCGGCACGGGCGACGGCCTCGGCCACGTCGTCGGAGACGATGGGCTGGATCCTGGCGTCGGGCAGGTGCACGGTGTCACCCTCGGTGACCCCGTCGGCGAGCCCCTTCGCGAACTCGAAGAACTGGGTGGCGTGGACGATGGAGTACGGGTTGCCGGACGCCCTGATCAGGTCCTCCTGGACCTGCTTGGCGCGGAAGTACCCGCTGCCCTGGAGCCGGTCGGTGCCGACCACGGACAGCGCCACGTGATGCGCCACCCCGGCCTCCGTCTCCGCCTTCAGCAGGTTGGCCGTCGAGGTGCGGAAGAAGTCCATGACGGCGTCGTCCGCGAACGACGGCGAGTTCGACACGTCGACCACCACCGACGCCCCTTGCAGGACCTCGGCGAGCCCTTCGCCCGTCAGCGTGTTGACGCCGGTGTTGGGCGCGGCCGCGACCGCCTCGTGCCCCTGGGCGCCGAGCCCGGCGACCACCTTCGAGCCGATGAGCCCGGTTCCACCGATCACTACGACCTTCATCACGGAGTCCTCTCGTAGGTTTCTGTCTCTGCCCGGAGAGACCGGGCAGCGGTTCCGTCTGTGACAGGGGTCCGGCCGCGGGAGGTCATTCGGCGAGCTTTCCCTCGGTGGAGACCTCTTCCATCAGCGCGGAGATCTCCTCGGGAACCTCGGGAATGCTCTCGCGGGTCACCCCGGCGTCCGGGGACCACACGAGGTTGACCCGCAGCGCCGGGTCCGTGCCCGGATGGTCGCTGCGGTTGTGGCAGCCGCGCGTCTCACGGCGCTCCAGCGCCGACTCCAGGGTGGCCCGGGCCGCCAGGGCGGCGGACTTGAGGTCGAAGGCGTGCGCGAGGTCCTGGTGGCCGGCGATGTCCGGGTGCACACCGACGTCCCGCATCCGCTTCTCGATCACCGAGAGCTCCGCGAGCCCGGTGCGCAGCCCCTCCTCGTCGCGTACGACTCCCGCGTGCTCGGTCATTGTGTCGCGCAGGGCGCGCTGGAGGGCGCGCACGTTCTCCGGCCCGTCCGCCGCGAGCAGGTCGTCGACCTCCGCGCGGGCCTCGGCGACGGCCGCGGCCGACCGGGGCTGCGCGGTCAGCGACTGCGAGTAGGCGGCAGCGGCCCGGCCGGTGAGACGGCCGTACACCAGCAGCTCGATCAGGCTGTTCCCGCCCAGGCGGTTGGCGCCGTGCAGCCCGCTCGACGCCTCACCGATGGCGTACAGGCCGCGTACGTCGGTGCTGTGGTCCTCGGGGCGCACCCACACCCCGCCCATCGAGTAGTGCGCGGTGGGCGCGATCTCGACCGGGTCGCGGGTGATGTCCAGCATCTGGAGGTCCAGCAGGGTCTGGTAGACCCGGGGCAGCCGGGTCATGATCGTCCGCCGGGGCAGATGGGACACGTCCAGCCACACGCCTCCCTTGGGGGTCCCGCGGCCCTCCTTGATCTCCGTGTACGAGGCCAGGGCCACGCGGTCGCGGGTGGACAGCTCCATCCGCTCGGGGTCGTAGCGGGCCATGAAGCGTTCCCCGAGCGCGTTGCGCAGGACCCCGCCCTCGCCCCTGGCGGCCTCGCTGACCAGGGTCCCGGCCGCGTTCTCCGGCTCGATGATCCCGGAGGGATGGAACTGCACCAGCTCGGCGTCCCGCAGCCGGGCCCCCGCCTCCACGGCGAGCCGGAAGGAGTCACCGGTGTTCTCGTCGCGCCGCGAGGACGTCCGCCGCCAGATCCGGGTGTGACCGCCGGCGGCGAGGATCACGGCGTCCGCGTGGATCACGTGACGTGTGCCGTGGGTGAGATCGAAGCCGTAGGCCCCGAAGACGGCCCCCTCGTGCACCAGGAGCCGCGTGATGTAGACGCCGTCGAGGACGGGGATGCCGAGCTGCTCCGCCCGCCGGACGAGCGTGCGCTGGATCTCCAGACCGGTGTAGTCGCCGGCGAAGGCGGTCCTGCGGAACTTGTGCGCGCCGAAGAAACGCTGCGAGATCCGGCCGTCCTCCTCCCTGGCGAACTCCATCCCGTACCGCTCCAGGTCGTCGATGCCCCGGGCGGCGCCTTGGGTGACGATCTCCACGGTGCGCGGGTCGGCCAGCAGATAGCTCTCCTTGAGCGTGTCGGCCGCGTGCTGCTGCCAGCTGTCCTCGGGGTCCATCGTGGCCAGGGCCGCGTTGATGCCGCCCGCCGCCAGCGCCGTATGGGCGTCGTCCTTGGGCCGCTTGCCGACCGCGAGGACGTCGATGCCGGCCTCGGCCAGCTCGATCGACGCCCGCAGCCCCGCCCCGCCGGTGCCGATCACCAGCACCATCGTGGACAGATGCCGTTCGGTGAGTGCCACGGTTCGCTCCGATCGCCTGAGGTGACACCTCGCCTGGGGTGCCACCCCTTACGACCGGGTGGGACCGGGATCTGTGACAGTCCGGCCGGCGGGCGTCAGCTCGCCAGGGAGGTGACGTAGGGCGCCAGCTTGGCCGGATTCATGACCCACATGAGCCGTTCGACACCCCGCTCCGACACGTCCGCGGACAGCAGCACCACGGCGTCCTCGCCGACGGACACCAGGACGGCGGGCCGGCCGTTGGCCTCGACCCAGCGCACCTGCGTCGGGGGCCAGAAACGCGGGCCGAACGCCGCCAGGTACCGGGACACATGGGTGCGCCCGACCACCGGGATCCGGGACGCGCCGCGGATTCCGCCGCCGTCGGAGTAGCTGACCACGTCGGCGGTCAGGACCTCCTCCAGCACCGACAGGTTCCCGGTCTGCGCCGCCGTGAGGAACACCTCCAGGAGCCGCCGGTGGGCGCCCGAGTCGACCGGCTCCCTGCGCTCCGCCGCCAGGTGCTTGCGGGCCCGGCTCACCAGCTGACGGGTGTTGGCCTGGCTGGTCTCCAGGATGTCCGCGATCCGGTCGTACGGGTAGTCGAAGGCCTCCCGCAGCACGTACGCGGCCCGCTCCACCGGGTTCAGCTTCTCCAGCAGGAACAGCACCGCCATGTCGAGCGCCTCGGCCCGCTCCGCGCCCAGTTGCGGATCCGCGCTGGTGTCGACCGGTTCCGGCAGCCAGGGCCCGGTGTACGACTCGCGCCGCATCCGCGCGGACTGGGCCAGGTTGATCGCAAGCCGCGCGGTGACCTTGGCGAGGAACGCGGTCGGCTCACGGATGTCGGAGCGGTCCGTGTTCTGCCACCGCACCCACGCCTCCTGCACGATGTCCTCGGCCTCCACCGCGCTGCCGAGCACGCGGTAGGCGATGCCGAAGAGCTGGGGACGCGCCGCGATGAACTCCTTGGTCGCCCGGTCCAGGGCGCCCGGCTCGTCCTCGGCACGCATCGGCGTCCTCCACCTGTCGGTCTCTGTGCGGTTGTCGCGGCTGCCGCGTGGGTCAGTCTCACAGACCCGGCACCGCTCCGGTCGTCACCGGCACACAACCGGACAGTCGAGACGTGAATCCACGGGGGATCTCCTTGCCGTGCGGTCGATACACGGCAAAGACCGGACGGCAAGGAGATCTGTGACAGAGGGGCGGATCCCCGGTCCCGACCCGTCGGCTCTGTCACAGGGGCATCGGACCCTCCTCGATCGTGAGCGTGGTGTCGTGCTCCACGAGACGTCGTACGACGGCCCGCTCGTCGGGGGTGTTGTTCGGCTGGTGCAGGGTGAGGGCCAGGGAGCCGTCACCGAGCCGGAAGACCATCCCGTGCCCGCCGTCCGCCGGCCACAGGGCGTGCTCCTCCTGCGTCCACGGCCCGGTGATCAGCCCGGACGCGGAGTGGGCGAGCCCCATCGCATAGCCCTGCTCACCATGGCTGGACCAGAGCATGACGAGATGGCCGCTGCCGAGCCGGAAGAGGAACGGCCCGTCCGTCACGTAGGCGGGGAACTTCACGGACACCCCGGGCAGGGGCTCGGCCCAGGGAGCGTCCGAGGCGTTGAAGAGGAAGACGGGGGTTCCGGTGGTGTGCCGCAGATCCTCGTCGAGGCGCTGCGCGAAGACCGCCCCGTCGTGGATCTGGGTCCACTCGTGGCAGTAGACGATCCAGGGCGCGCCCGCCTCGTCGACGTGCAGGGTTCCGTCGAGGCACTGCCACTTGCGCGGGGTGACGGCCCCCTCGCTCCAGGGGCTGAACGGTCCCTGGGGTGTGTCGCCGACGAGGATCTGCGTGCCGCGGTAGCCGTCCGGAGCGGTGAAGGTGGCGAACATGTACCAGCGGTCCCGGTACGCGTGGACCTCCGGCGCCCAGAAGGAGCCCTCGCTCCAGAACCCGGCGGGCGGCCGGAACGCGGCGAACGGGCCCTCCCAGTGCAGGAGATCGGTGCTGCGGTAGGTGTCGAACCCGATCCCGGGACCGTCCCAGATGTTGGGGTCCGTGCTGCCGTAGAGGAAGTAGGCCGAGCTGGACGGGTCGTGCAGGACGAACGGGTCGCGGATCTGGATCCCGTCGAGGGTCAGGCCCTGCCGCACGGGTTCCGGGACGGCCGCGGCCGGTTCCTCGCCCGTCACGAGCCGCCCGCCGTTCACCGAGCGGACCAGGCCGTCCACCAGCGGCTGCGAGATCTTGCCCTCGCTGAGTTCGACGAGCCGGTTCAGGGAGAACACCCGGGCGGGCCCGAGGTGGGAGACGTCCTGGCCCAGCCGGGTGAGGAGCTCCCGGATCAGGGGGCCGCCGGTGGGGTCCTCCAGCCAGTCGCCCAGGGTGTTCCGGCCGGTCAGTGTGGTGCTCACGCGTGGTTCCTTGTCATGAGGATGCGGCCGGATCACGGCCATGGGATGAAGCCCTCGTGCCGTACCGACCAGCCCTTTGCCGGGAAGCCGGGGTGGTCGCCGTCCGCCCCGTCCCAGCCGGCGGCCATGAGGGAGACGGCCGCGAGGAGGGCGCCGTTGGAGGGGAGATAGACCGGCAGGAGACTGCCGATCTGGGGGGTGTGCCCGGTGGGCAGCCAGTGGTTCTTCGGGGTGTCCATGAGCAGGGCGTCCACTGCGAGGTCGGGGCGGCCCACGCGGGTCGCGGTCATCGCCATGACGGGGAAGTCCCAGCCCCAGGCGCTGTTCCACTCCCAGTCGGCCCGGACGTCCTCCAGCGTCGCGGCCATGACCTCGGCGTCCACGAGCGGGGTGTCCGGGACGACGCCGAGCGCGCACAGCAGCGCGGGGTGGTCGTCACGTTTCAGGTACGGCTCGGTGGTGATGGCGGTGTAGAGACCGTCACGCCGATGGGGGAACGCCAGTCCGTCCTGGACGCGCTGCCACTCCTTGTCCCGCTCCCGGCCGGAACGCTCACGCCAGCGCTGGGCGATCTCCAACCCCCACCACCAGTAGGCGAGTTCGAAGGTCGGGTCCTCGGTGGTCGTGGCGTCGTAGAACTCCTGCGCGGGAAGCAGCGGCGCCGGCAGACGGAAGGTGCCGTCCCGCTCCTCGACGAAGGAGGCCATGAACGCGGCGGTCTCCTCGACGAGTTCGGCGAAACGCGTCACCAGGTCGCTGTCGGGGCGGCCGCGGTACAGCAGTTCCAGGAGATAGAGGGGGTGCGGCTGCTGCCAGATCAGGAACACCCCGATGTCCGAAGGGCTTTCGCGGCCGTCGGGGCCGGTCTGCTTGGGCCAGCGGGCACCGTCGTAGCGCTGGCGGCGGGCGGTGGCGCGAGCCTCGGGGAGGATGGACAGATACCAGTCCAGGCTGCGTTCCAGGAGTTCGGGGCGCCCCCACGTGGCGAAGTGCGCCGCGTGCCACCAGTGCATCTCCAAGTGGTGCTTGCCGTGCCAGGAGTTGGTGATCAGGCCGGTCTCCTGGGGCGGCAGGGTGCCCGAGCAGTTGACCGCCGTGAGGTACTGCGAGAGCACGACCCGCCGCTCCAGCTCGGCGGCCCGCGGATCGGTGCTGCCGGTGAGGTCGATCGCGGCTCCGGAGGTCCAGAAGTCCTCCCACCAGGTGGCCGAGGCCGCGGCGAGGGCGGCGAAGTCCCCTTCGGTGGAAGGCACTTCGCCGTCGGGGGAGAAGGCGGCGACGAGTTCGAGCGTGTCCGAGTCCGTCGTCAGCAGGTACTCGTGCGGGTTCTCCGTCGGTCGTACGGCACCTGCCGGCCAGGTGAGCCGGACGCTGTACGTGGTGTCGTCGAGGGTCCGGCGGAAGACGCACCCGGTGTCGGTGACCTGGTCGAGGTCGGTGCGGTGGCGCTCGGGCGAAGTCCAGTCGCCGGTCTGGAAGAAGCCGTCACTCGCGTAGGGGAAACGGATGACCACGCCGGCCAGACCGTCGGCGAGCAGCTCGGACTCGATCCGGAACGCTACGCGGGCCCGGTGCGGGTCGGCGACGGTGGTGACCGCCGTCTCGTGACCGGCGTAGGTGAAGCGGCTGCTGACCGTCCCGGTCCACAGGTCCAGGCACTGCTCGGTGTCCCGCAGGGCCTCGGGGCCGGTCTCGGGCTCCGCGTCGGGCGTGGGGCGCAGCAGGAGCCCGATGCGGCCGAGGTCGAGCCGCTGCGGGTTGGCGCTGAGCCAGGCCCCGGGGAGCATCTCCTCGGGCAGGTCGCCGCCCATCATGGCCGCGATTCCGAACCGGTCGGGGTAACTCACCGTGCCCCGGGCGGTGTGGTGCTCGGACATGGCGTCCGGGAGCGTGTACCCCTCGGGGTTGGGCATGGCGTGCCAGCCCCAGGTGCTCATGGTTGCGGTGTTCACGGCGAGCCGGCGTTCCGCCATCGCGGCACTCTGGTCGTGGTGCGCCGGGAACGACTGCATGCCGGTGATGTCGCACGAGTAGGCGAAGTCGCCGTTCCCGACGGTGAGGACGTGTGCGGGGTCCGGCTCGGTCAGGCGGACGGTGTGCCGGCGGACCAGCGATTTCCTGTCGATCACGAGATTGCTTTCCTTGCTCGGCGGTGATGACGGCTCTCGGCGGTGACGTCGGTTTCACCCGACGGTGACGACGGTTTCACCCGACGGTGACGACGGCTTCACTCGACGGTGATGACGGCTTCGACCGGCTCGCAGTCCGGCGCGGTCGCCAGGACGCGGATCTTCCCGGGACCGGTGGGTCGTACGACGGCCAGGGCACGGCCCTCGTAGGTGCGCCGGACGCTCGTGTCGAAGCGCTCCTCCGATGCGGGGGCGGCACTGCCGAAACCGATCAGCTCCCCGGCGCCGGAGACCTCGACGGTGACCGGGCGGTCGGCCGAGGTGTGGCAGGTGCCGACCGCGTCGGTGAGCGTGAGGGTCACGTAGGCGAGGTCGCCGCCGGTGGCCTGGACGACCGGCCGGTCCGGCTCGGCGGACAGGCGTACCGGGCCGTTGGCCCACTGGAGGCTGGTGCGGCCGGTCTCGACACCGTCCCGGTAGGCGACGGCGATCAGTTCACCGGGGACGTACACCACCTCGAACTCGGTGCGGAAGCGGTGCTCCGCGCCTACGGGTCGCCGCCCGAACGAGTTGCCGTTGCCGAGGAGTTCGACCTCCTCGGCGTCGGAGTACACCTCGACGGTGACCGGCTTGCCCTCGAAGCCCGGCCAGGTCCAGCTGGCGATGGAGTCGCTCCAGGCCCAGGGGCCGCCGACGGGGGTCAGGCCGTGATTCTCCGGGCGCCGGACCGCGATGTAGGGCTCGGTGCGCAGGCCGAAGACGATCTCCCGGTAGTAGGAGGCGGGGCGCCGGTGGCCGGTGATGTCGAGGTCGCCGCAGCCCGCGAGGAGGTGGGGGAAGGGGGCGGTGTGTTCGGGGCGGGGGCTCTCCGGTGTCGCGAACTGCGGTCGCCCGATGCCGACTTCGCCGAGGTAGTCCCAGCCGGTCCAGGTGAAGTCGCCGATGACGTGCCCGTGTTCCCGCACCAGCTTCCAGTTGCCGTCGATGCGGGTCGGGAAGGTCTCGGTGCCGAGGATGATGCGGTTCGGGAAGAGCTCGCGGTCGAGGGCGTAGCGGGCCTCGGCGTAGTTCATGCCCGCGACGTCCAGGACGGCGAAGGACTCAGCGGTGCGCTGGGTGACCAGGTCGGAGGCGCTGACATAGTTGATCATGTCGCCGGCGTCGGTCATCTGGGAGTTGATGCCCCCGCCGTCCTCGGCCCCCTCCGAGCGTTGTCCCCGCAGGGCGGCCAGCTCGGACATCACGGCGAGGAAGCCGTTGACGGCGTTGGTGATATAGCGGGTGGAGTCGAGGGAGCGGACCTTCTCGGCGAGCTTGCGCCCCCACGCGGCACCGGAGGGGGAGCCGACCTCGGGGATCTCGTTGCCGATCGAGTACATGATGACGCTGGGGTGGTTGTAGTCCTTGGCGACCATCGCCTCGACGTCGCGCTCCCACCACTCGGGGAAGTGCAGGCTGTAGTCGAAGCCGTTCTTCGCGGACGTCCACACGTCGAAGGTCTCGTCGACCACCAGCATGCCGAGCCGGTCGCAGGCGTCGAGCATCGCCCGGCTCATCGGGTGGTGGGACATCCGGATCGCGTTGAACCCGGCGTCCTTGAGCAGCTCCACCCGCCGTTCCTCGGCACGGGCGTAAGTGGCCGCGCCGAGCGGGCCGTTGTCGTGGTGGACACAGGCACCGCGCAGCTTGACCGTACGGCCGTTGAGGCGCAGCCCCTGCTCGGGGTCGAGCCGGAGCGACCGGATGCCGAACCGTACGCTGTCGCCGTCCACCTGGTCGCCCTCGGCGCTCAACTCGACCTGACAGCCGTACAGATGGGGGTTGTCCACGTCCCACAGGCTCGGTTCGCGCACATACAGCCGGGAGCGGACCACCGTGTCCTCGCCGGGCAGCACGGTGACCTTGGTGACGTCACCCGTCACGGAGTTCCCGGCCGAGTCGCACACGTCGACCGCGAGATCGAGGGTGCGGATCGCGATCGAGTCGTTGCGCAGACGGGTCGCGACCTCGACCACCGCCCGGTCGGCCTCCACGTCCAGCGTGGTGACGCGGATGCCGTCCGGGACGATGCGCACCAGGTCGCCGGTGAGCATCCAGACGGGGCGGTAGATGCCGGCGCCGGTGTACCAGCGGGAGTCCTGGTGGGCGCGCGCCTCGACACGGATCTCGTTGTCCTCGCCGTAGCGCAGGTACGGGTCGGCGTCGACGGTGAACTGGGAGTAACCGTAGGGTCGTTGGCCGACGTAGGCGCCGTTGATGTGGACGGTGGCGTCGCGGTACACGCCCTCGAACTCGAACTGGACGCGCCTGCCCCGCAGTTCGTCCGTCACGGAGAACGTCTTGCGGTACTCGAAGACACCGCCGGGGAAGTAGGCGCCCGCACCTCCCTCCATGGTCACCTCGCCGTCCGGCGCGACCCGGTCCTGGCCGATCATCGCGTCGTGCGGGAGAGTGACGGCCTGGAACGGGGCCACGGGGCCGGACAGTTCGGCGAAGGGGTTCACCTTCCGCCGGGTCTGCCAGGCGTCGTTGAAGGAGGTGCGGATCATTGCCTGCCTTGTCTGTTCGGGAGGAGCCGGAAGGGGAGGGGATCAGGCCGCCTGGCCCGCCTCGACGGTGTCGATTCGACGTGCCTTGGGGATGAGTGCCACCAATACGGTGCCGAGGGCGCAGAATCCGGCGACGAGCAGGAAGCCGTTCGCGAAGCCGCCGTCGAGGTAGAACTGCGTGCCCTTCATGACCACGCCGTCCTGCGCCATGACCGTGAACACCAACTGGCTGACGATCACCTGGATAACGCTCTGGATCAGCCACTGGGAGCCGTTGGCGAGTGCCTGCTCCTCAGGCGCCACCGACTCGATGACCATGATCGGCAGCACGGAGACGACGAGGCCCATGCCCGGGCCGGAGATCAGGCCCAGCAGGATGAAGTGCCATATCTCCGTGTGGAGTTGGGAGCCGACGATGTATCCGGCGGTGGTGAGTGCGCCGCCGACGGCGAGCAGGATCCGGGTGTCGACGCGACGGGCGAGCCAGCCGGTGGCGACCGCCGTGGCGATCACCAGCACGCTGATCGGCGACTGGACCGTGGCGCTCTTGGTGACGGACCAGCCGAGTCCGTCCGAGATCGTCGGGATGTGCGGCATGAGGGTGAGGATCATGGTGACGGTGCCGACGGCGAAGGTCGCACCGGCGCCGACCGAGGCGGCCAGGAAGACGGTCCACACCCGGCGCCGCTTGACCAGCGACAGCGGGACCAGGGGGTCGGCGGCACGGGACTCGTAGGGCAGGAACAGCAGTACCGCGAGGGCGCCGAGGCCGATCCAGGTCAGGGTCTTCCCGCTGGTCCAGCCCCACGCCGCGCCCTCGCCGATGCCGTAGACGATCGCGCTGAGGCCACCGCCGAGCAGCAGTCCTCCGATCCAGTCCATACGGCGCGAGGCCTCGCGGACCGGGCTCTCCGGCACGCACAGCAGCTGGAGCAGCAGGCACACGGCCGTGGAGACGACGATGAACCACAGGGCGCCGTGGAAGCCGTGGTGGTCGATCAGCCAGGCCGACAGGAACGGGCCGCCGAGGCCCACCAGGCCGATGCTGGCGGCCAGGACACCGCTCGCCGTGCCGACCAGGCGGCGCGGGAAGATGTCGCGGGCGAGGGCGTAGGCGATGAAGACCGTGGCCCCGTAGGCACCGGCGATGACGCGGCCGGCGATCAGCGTCGAGTAGTCGGTGGCGAAGGCGGCGATGGCGTCACCGAGCAGACCGACGGTGGTGGCGACGATCATGACGCGCTTCTTGCCGTACATCGCGGCGGCCTTCATGGCGAACGGCGTCAGGAACGTGCCGAGCAGCGCGGACCCCAGCGTGAACCACGCGATCTGCGTGGTCTGGAAGTGGACGGCCACCTCGGCCTGCGAGTTCCCGGCGAGCAGACCCGCGATGGGGTTCAGGGCGACGGTCCACAGCAGGGCGACGAGGGCGAGCAGGTGCCGCGAGCTGAAACCGGGCTTCTCGGCCGGCGGGTTCGAGTCGGCCGGTGGGTTCGAGACCGGCTCTGTTTCGGTGGATGGCATGGGGAGCCTTTCGGGCGGGCGGTGGGTACAGCGGGGTTTTGAAACGATTCAGTCGCCTCGGTGGGGGTGCGGACGGCTGGATGAAGGCTGGGTGCTTGATCGCGATGGGTTAGTGATGCGCTTCAGTGATGCGCATCAGCAGAGAACCGCAGCCCGCCGTCGACGGCAAGAGCCGGTGCGGTAACAAATTGGCAATGTGCCGGACCGCCGACGCGGGCGGGGAGGGATTCCTCAGGAGGAGGCGCGCTCGACCAGACGCAGGCTGGTGCGGGGCGCGGGCAGCGCGACGTCCCGCCCGGCGAGGCCCGCGGCCACGGCCTGGGCGCGGTGCTTGCCGGCCTCCTCCAGGTCGAAGTAGACCGTGGAGAGCGGGGGAGCGGCGAAGCGGGCCATGGGGATGTCGTCGGCGCCGATGACCGCGAGGTCGTCCGGAGCGGTCAGGCCGAGATGGCGCATCGCCGCGAGCAGGGCGATGGCGTGCTCGTCGTTGAACGCGCACACGCCGGTGACCTCCTCGGCCGTCCAGCGCTGCACCACGCCGGCCAGGTCGAGGATGTCGAGGTCGGCGGCACCGAGCGCGAGCGGTTCGGCGAGCCCGGCGTGCGCGCAGGCTCCCACGACTCCCTGGAGGCGCTCCTGGCCCATGCGGTGGAACCTCGCGGGCGAGGGCAGCAGATAGCCGATCCTGCGGTGCCCGCGGCCGATCAGGTGCTCGGCCTGCATACGACCCACCGGCGGCATGGCGGACAGATGCGCGTCGGTCGGCGGCAGGACCACGCTCACGCCGAGGCGGTGCAGCGCCTGCACGGTCGGCTCGTCGAAGCCCTCGAAACCGAGCACCGCCGAGGCGCCCACGGTCGCGCACACGTCCGGCACCGACCTGCCCCGGGCGGCCATGAGGTGGGTGACCAGCGTCAGGCCGTGCTCGGCCAGCGACACGGTCAGCTCCTCCACGAACCGGCTGATGCTCGGGCCGATGGGCAGGTCCGGGATCGACAGCAGCACGATGTCGCTGCGCCCGGCCGCGAGAGCCCGCGCGGAGGCGTGCGGCCGGTACTGGAGACGCTCGGCGGCGTCCAGCACCCGCCGCCGGGTGTCCTCGGGGATGGACTGCCCCGGCCTGTTGTTGAGCACATAGCTGACCGTCGTGGGGGAGACCCCGGCCGCCTTGGCGACATCGGCGCTGGTGATCCGCTTCGCGGGACGCGTCATGACCCTCTGCTGCTCGTCCGGACCGTCGGCGCGGCGGGGGTGCGTGGCTCCCCTTCGTACGCCCTGCCACCCGCCGAGGGGTGGGCGGGCGTGTCGATGATACGCGCCCCGCCGGTCCGGCGCTGATGCGCATCACCGCAAGGCCCGCTGGGTACGTGCGTTCGGTCCCGAGGCCGTGGGCAGCGCTCTCCCCGCCCACGGGCGCGGCCCGGCGCTCCTCGCGGGCGGGCCGGGGGCGGGCCCGCCCGTCACTCGGCGGCACGGGTGCGGGCCATCAGGCGTTCCAGCGTCTCGTCCAGTACGTTGCCCTCGGCCAGGCCCACCACCCGCTTCATCGGCACGTCCCGCACCGCCTGGAGCAGCTCGGGCCGGTCGCCGATCCGGCTGCCCTGGTCCTCGGGCAGCGCGGCGGCCAGCTCGCGCAGGACGGTCGAGCCCACGACGGGATGCTCGACCCACTCGCCGAACGTGGACTCCAGGGTGAGTTCCTGGGCGACGGCGTCCCCGGCGAGGGAGACACGGACCTCGTCGATCACCGTGGCGGCGTTCTCACCGAGCTGCACGAGATAGTCGCCGGGCGCGACCGCCCAGCGGGCGTCCTGGACGTCGTAGTGGGCGAAGGCTCGGCGGCCCAGGTCGAAGCCGACCGTCCGGGACTCGCCGGGCTCCAGCCGGACCTTGGTGAAGGCGCGCAGCTCACGCGCCGGCCGGCGCACGGGCCCCGCCTCGGTGGCGACGTAGATCTGGACGACGTGCTTGCCCGCACGGTCGCCGGTGTTGGTGACGGTGACCGAGACGTGCGCCGAGTCGTCCCCGGTGGCCCGCACCGACAGATCGCGCGCGGTGAACGTCGTGTAGGACAGGCCGTGTCCGAACGGATGGCGCACCGGCGTACCGGTCGTCCCGTACCAGCGGTAGCCCACCATCACGCCCTCGCCGTAACGGACATGGCCCTGCTCGCCGGGGAAGTTCACGAAGCTGGGGTTGTCCTCCAGGCGCAGCGGAATCGTCTCCGCCAGGCGCCCGGACGGGTTGGCCTCGCCGAACAGCAGGTCGGCGATCGCGCCCCCACCGCCCTGGCCGAGCAGGAAACCCTCCAGGACGGCGTCGACCTCGTCGTGCCAGCCCTCCAGCGAGACGACCCCGCCGTTGGACAGCACCACGACCGTCCGCGCGGCCACCGCGGCGACGGCACGGATCAACTCGACCTGTACGGCCGGGAGACGCAGGGTGTCCCGGTCGAACCCCTCGGACTCCTCGCTCTCCGCGAGCCCGGCGAAGACGACGGCCACGTCGGAGGAGCGGGCCAGCGCCACCGCGTCCGCCCGCAGCGACTCGGCGTCACCGGAGCCGTCCAGGGCGAAACCGGGTGCGAACTCCACCGAGTCGCCGCGTCCGGCGGCCGACTCCCGCATCGCGTCCAGGGCGTTGTCGAGCCGGGTCGGATTGAGGTGCGAGCTGCCGCCCGCCTGATAGCGGGGTGAGACCGCGAACTCCCCGACGACCGCGATCCGTTGACCGGGCGCCAGGGGCAGGACGCCGTCGTCGTTCTGCAGCAGAACGGCACACTCGGTCGCCAGCTCCCTGGCAAGGCGGTGATGGGCGTCGGCGTCGAACCCGGTGGACTGCTCGACCACGTATTCAGTCAGGCCGAGGACCCGCCGTACGGCCGTGTCGACGACGGACTCGTCCAACTCCCCGTCGCGCACCGCCTCGACGATCCGCCGGGTGTTCTCGGGGGCGGGGCCCGGCATCTCCAGATCCAGCCCCGCGCGCACGGACGCCACCGGATCGTGGACCGCGCCCCAGTCGGACACCACCGCTCCGGTGAACCCCCATTCGCCGCGCAGCACTTCGGTGAGCAGCCGGTGATGCTGAGCCGCGTGCACACCGTTGACCTTGTTGTAGGCGGCCATCACCGTGGCCGGTGCCGCCTCGGTCACGACATGCTCGAAGGCCGGGAGGTAGATCTCCCGCAGGGTGCGCTCGTCGACGTCGGCGCTGACCCGCATCCGGTCGGTCTCCTGGTTGTTGACCGCGAAGTGCTTCAGCGACGCGCCCACGCCCTGCTCCTGCTGCCCGCGCACATGGGCCGCGCCGAGGTGCCCGGACAGCAGCGGGTCCTCGGAGTAGTACTCGAAGTTCCGTCCGCACAGCGGGGACCGCTTGATGTTCACGCCGGGACCCAGGACGACATGGACGCCGAGAGCACGGGCCTCACGACCGACCGCCGCCCCGATCCGGGCGGCCACCTCCGGGTCCCAGCTGCTGCCCACGGCCACCGCCGGCGGGAAGCAGGTGGACGGCAGGCTCTCGTAGATCCCCATGTGGTCGAACTCGCCGACCTGCCGCCGGACGCCGTGCGGCCCGTCGGTCAGTACGACGGAGGGGAGCCCGGGTTCCTCCAGCGGACGGGTGGACCAGAAGTCCTGGCTGGACAGGAGGGCGGCCTTCTGCTCCAGGGACAGCTGCGCGAGGTCGGTCCGCGGGTTCGGGGAAATCTGTGGCATCCGGAAGTCCTTCGAGGTCGAGGCGGTGGAATCGGGCCTGGGAGAACCGGCCGCTCATGTACACACCGTCATCTGCTGACGCGCATCACTGATGCGCGTCAGTGACCATAACCGGCACACCACGGCGGAACAAGGGTCGGTCAAGGCAACCAGTCCCCGAGGGCCCCCGAGGTCATCCCCAGGCACCATCCGGTGCTCCTCCTCCGGGAGGACCGGGCCCGGGCGCCTGGTGCCACGGCACCAAGCGGTATTGCCAGCACCGGCACGATGCCCCGGCACCCCCGCTCCGGACAGGCTGGTGATCCACCCGAACCCCGACCTGGAGATCCCTTTCTCGTGGCTACCTTGCTCTATCGGCTGGGCCGGACCGCCTTCCGACGCCGTTGGCTCGTGGCGGTGCTGTGGGCCCTGCTGCTCGGCGCCGTCGGTGCCGGCGCCGCCACCGCGCCCGCCGCCTCCGACGACGGCACGTCCTTCATGCCCGGCATCGAGGCGCAGAAGGCCTTCGACCTGATCGGCGAACGCTTCCCCGGCACCGACGCCAACGGCGCGAACGCCCGCATCGTGTTCGTCGCACCCGACGGGGAGAAGGTGAGCGCGTCCGGGCACCGCGCCGCCATCGACGCGTTCGTGACCGAGGCCGCCGCCGAGCCGCAGGTCGACAGCGCCGTGAGCCCGTTCGAGGCGGGCGCGGTGAGCAAGGACGGCTCCACCGCCTATGCCACGGTCGACTACAAGGTGAAGGCCGACGACCTCACCGACACCGACAAGGCCGCCCTGGAGAAGGCCATCGACCAGGCCCGGGACTCCGGCCTCACCGTCGAGGCGGGCGGCACCGCGCTCGCCGCGCAGCCGGCGGCGGGCGGATCCGCCGAGGCCATCGGCATCGCCCTCGCCGCCGTGGTCCTGTTGATCACCTTCGGCTCCCTCGCCGCCGCCGGGCTCCCGCTGCTGACCGCCGTCATCGGCGTCGGGATCAGCATGGCCTCGATCATGGCGCTGGGCAGCGTCTTCGGCCTGTCCCTGACCACGGGCACGCTCGCCTCGATGCTCGGGCTCGCGGTCGGCATCGACTACGCCCTCTTCGTGGTCTCCCGCTACCGCGAGGAGCGCGCGAACGGCCACGCACCGCGCGAGGCGGCCGGCCTCGCCGTCGGCACGGCAGGCTCCGCCGTGGTCTTCGCCGGCCTCACCGTCGTCATCGCCCTGGCGGGACTCTCCGTGGTCGGCGTCCCGATGCTCACCAAGATGGGGCTGTGCGCCGCGGGCGCCGTCGCCGTGGCCGTCCTGGTCGCCCTCACCCTGGTCCCGGCCCTGCTCGGCATGTGGCCCGACGCCGTACTCCCGCGCCGCACCCGCAAGGGCACCGCCGCTGCCCCTGGCGCCGCCGCCCCGCGCACCGCCGACAACGGCGGCACCCGCTGGGCCCGGTTCGTGCTCCGGCGCCCGGTGGCCGTGCTGGTGACCTGCGTCGCGGGCCTGGGCGTGCTGGCGCTGCCCGCCGCCCAGTTGGAGATGGGCATGCCGGGCGCCGAGTCCAAGCCCGTCTCGTCCACCGAACGGCGTGCCTACGACGCCCTCGCGGAAGGCTTTGGTGCCGGCTTCAACGGTCCCCTGACGGTCGTGGTGGACACCAGGGACGCCCAGGACCCGAAGGCCGCCGTCAAGGAGATCACCGAGGCCATCGGCGCGACCCGCGGAATCGTGTCCGTCTCCCCGGCCCGGCTCAACCCGGCCGGTGACACCGCGCTCTTCTCCGCGGTCCCGGCCACCGGCCCGAACGACGAGCACACCAAGGACCTCGTCCAGAGCATCCGCGGCGAGCGCCCCGGCCTGGAGGGGCGGACGGGCGCGACCTACGAGGTCACCGGCAGCACCGCGATGAACATCGACGTCGCGCAGGCCCTCCAGGACGCGCTCGTGCCCTACCTGGCCGTGATCGTCGTACTCGCCCTGCTCCTGCTGCTGGTGATCTTCCGCTCCGTGCTCGTGCCCGTCAAGGCCGCCCTGGGATTCCTGCTCTCGGTGCTGGCCGCCCTCGGCTCGGTCGTCGCGGTCTTCCAGTGGGGCTGGGGCGCGGGACTGCTCGGCGTGGAACAGCCCGGCCCGATCATGAGCCTGATGCCGATCTTCCTGGTGGGCATCGTCTTCGGCCTGGCCATGGACTACGAGGTGTTCCTCGTCGCCCGTATGCGGGAGGCGTACGTCCACGGGGACCGGGCCCCGCAGGCGGTGGTCTCGGGGTTCCGGCACAGCGCCCGGGTGGTCGTCGCGGCCGCGGTGATCATGATCGCGGTGTTCTCCGGGTTCATCGGCTCCGGTGAGTCGATGGTCAAGACGATCGGCTTCGGTCTCGCCGTCGCCGTGCTGTTCGACGCCTTCGTCGTGCGGATGGCGCTCGTGCCCGCGGTGCTGGCCCTGCTCGGCGACAAGGCGTGGTGGCTGCCCAAGTGGCTGGACCGGCTGCTGCCCCGCGTCGACGTAGAGGGCGCCGGTCTCACCGCACAGCCGCGACCGGGCGAGGGACCGGCGGACACCGGGTCCGAGGCGCCGGAACCCGCCCGCGTCTGAGCCCCGCACCGCGGGCCGGGCACCGGACAGCACGGTGTCCCGGTCCGCGGTGTGTGAGCATGGCTGCCGTTCCCCTATCCCGGAGTGTGATGAGCACCAGTCGGCAGCGCCGGGCAGTGACCCGTCCGAAGGCCGTCGAGGCCGCGACACTGGTCCTGCTGTTCGCGTTCACCGTCACCGGCGTCCTCGTCACCCGCGCGGTGACGGAGAGGCCCCTGGCCCTGTGGCCCGGCATCGCCCTGTCCGCGCTCGCCTGCGCCGCCCTGCGCCGGCGCCGTACCCACCCCCTGCCGGTCCTCGCGCTGACCACGCTGTGCACGATGGCCGAGGGGGCGCTCGGCTATCTCCTGACCCCCTTGCTGATGGGGCCGCTGCTGGTTGCGCAGTACGCCACGAGCGTGCGCACCTCCCGCCGTACGACCTGGAACAGCGTGGCGGCAGCCGCCGTCTGCATGATCGTCACCGGGGTGCTGCTCCCCACCTTCCTCGACTCGGTGATCCTCGCCGTCGTCAACCCCACGGCCTGGCTCCTGCTGTCCGCCGCCCTCGGCAGCTACACCCGGGTGCGCCGGGAGTACGCGGCGGCCCGCGCCGAGCACGCCGACCGGCGGCGTGAGGAGGAGGCACGGCACCGGGTGTTCCAGGAGCGGATGCGTATCGCGCGGGAACTGCACGACGTGGTGGCCCACCATCTGACCCTGGCCGACGCCCAGGCGGGCGCCGCCGCCCACCTCGCGAGGACCCACCCGGACCAGGCCCTCGGCATCATCGGCAAGCTGCCGGAGACCACGGCCGCCGCCCTGCGCGAACTCAAGGCCGCCGTGGGCCTCCTGCGCCAGGACACCGACCCCGCCGACGACCTGGCCCCCGCACCCGGACTCGGGCAACTGTCCGACCTGGTCGAGACATGTGCGACGGCCGGGCTGGAGGTGACCGTGACCGTCGAGGGACAGCGACGGCGCCTCACCCCCGTACTCGACCTGACCGCCTACCGGATCGTCCAGGAAGCGCTCACCAACGCGACCAAGCACGCCGCCACCCGCACCGCGCGGGTCCGGCTCACCTACACACCGCACCGGCTGACCCTGACCGTCGCCAACGACACCGACCCCGGCCGCCCCCGTGCCGTGCCGGGAGCCGGTGGCGGATTCGGGCTCATCACCATGCGCGAACGCGCCGAGTCGGTGGGCGGTACGTTCCACGCCGGTCACCGCCGGGAGGGCGGCTTCCGGGTCGACTGCGAGTTGCCGTTGGGCGGCGGGGACGGGCACGAGGGTGAGGGAGGACACGCCGAGGAGCGCACCGGCGCCCCCGCCCCCGACACCCGCGAGACTCACGGCATCCGCGAACCGCGTGGCGTCCGCGAGCCTCACGACATCGGTCAGCCGCACGACACCCGCGAAGCCCCCGCCGGCGGCGAACCCCACGACAGCCCCGCCCGCCCCGACGAAAGCCCCGCCCCATGACCATCCGCGTCCTGCTCGCCGACGACCAGGCGCTGCTCCGCGCCACCTTCCGTATCCTCATCGAATCGGCCGAGGACCTGACCGTGATCGCGGAGGCCGCCGACGGGCGGGAAGCCGTCGAACTGGCCGAGACGCACCGGCCCGACGTGGTGATCATGGACATCCGGATGCCGAACGTCGACGGGGTGACGGCCACCGCCGCCATCTGCGCCCGCCCGGAGCTGTCGGACACCCACATCCTCGTCCTCACCACCTTCGAGAACGACGAGAACGTGGCCAAGGCCCTGCGCGCCGGCGCGAGCGGCTTCCTCGGCAAGGGCGTCAGCCCCGAGGTCCTGCTGTCGAGCATCCGGACGGTGGCCGCCGGTGAGGCCCTGCTGTCGCCGACCGCCACCCGGGCCCTCGTCACCCGCTTCCTCGCGACCCCGGACACCGACGACTTCCTCGCGCTCCCCGAGGTGGTCAGGACCCTCACCGACCGCGAGCGCGAGGTGACCGCCCTGGCCGCGCTCGGGAAGTCCAACGCCGAGATCGCCGAACGGCTGGTGCTGAGCCCGCTGACCGTGCGCAGCCACATCCAGCGCGCCATGACCAAGCTGGACGCACGCGACCGCGCCCAACTCGTGGTCGTCGCCTACCAGAGCGGCCTGGTGACACCCCGCCCGCATCCCGGTACGTCCGGCACCTGAAGCGTGGGAAACGTCCTCACAGCACGCGGTACGTCACATGCGTGACCAGCTTCGCCGAGCGCGCCCCGAGCTGCTCCAGCTTCAGTGGCGGGACACCCTCGAAGAGCCGGGTGCCGGCGCCGAGCGTGACCGGCACGATGTGCAGGCGCAGTTCCTCGATCAGGCCGGCGGCCAGGTACTGGTTGACGGTGTTCGCGCCGCCGTGGATCAGGACATCGCCGTCACCGGCCGCCGCCCGTGCCTGGGCCAGCGCCGACTCGATGCCGTCGGTGACGAAGTGGTAGGTGGTCCCGCCCTGCATCGGCTGGGGCTCGCGCGCGTGGTGGGTGAGCACGAACACCGGTGCGTGGAAGGGCGGGTTCTCGCCCCACCAGCCGTTCCAGGGCCGGTCCCAGGCGCCGCGCACCGGGCCGAACATGTTGCGGCCCATGACGAACGCCCCGGCGGCGGCCAGCCGGTCGAGCTCGGCCCGGTTCTCGTCGGGGGTGTCGAACATCCAGGCGTGCAGCCGGTCGCCCGATCCGTCGCCGCCGTCGTCGCCGAACGGCCGCTCCTCGGTCTGTCCGAGCCCCGCCGCGTACCCGTCGGCCGAGATCGTGATGTCGCTGAGCACCCTGCCCGTCGGTTCGCTCATCGCTGTCCTCCAGATCCGCTGGACGACCAGTCTGCGGGGAGGACGCCGGAGGACACGAGCCCTGGGCGCACCGACCGGGCACAACGGCCGTCGCCCGCAGCCCGCCGTCAGGCCGGAGCGTGCGGGGACGTCGTACGGGCCGCCTCCGCCTGGACCAGCAGCGTGAGCAGCGAGGCCACGGTCAGGCCGGCCTCGGCCGGGTGGCGCAGGACCTTGCCGGGTTCGATCCGGTAGGTGTTGGTGCGGCCCTCTTTGACGTGCGAGAGATAGCCGTCCTGCTCCAGGTCGGAAATGATCTTCTGCACGGCCCGCTCGGTGAGCCGGCAGTGCGCGGCGATGTCGCGGATCCGGGCGCTGTGGTTGTCGGCGATCACGGCCAGCACGCGCGCGTGGTTGGTGACAAATGTCCATCCGGTGTGGGGCTCGGGCACTCCATCCATGCACCAACTGTACCGAGTTCGGATTCACGCATTCAAAAGCCGGAACAAAATTTCATGTATTGGTTGACGTACGTGGGCGGGGAGGGGAATCTGTTGAGCGGAGGCAGGCGCACACACGAGGGAGAAGGGTCATGCCGGAACCTGCGCACTCGGCGCAGCCCCTCACCGCACCGGAGTCCGGTCCGCCGTGTCTGGCCACGGTCGAGTACGTGGTGGCCGACGACCGGGCGGGGGTCACGTGCCGCGGCGAACTCGACATCGGCGCGCAGCGGTTGCAGCGCACGCTGCACGACATCCTCGACCGCTCGGCCACCGGGCTCGACCTGGACCTGAGCGCGGTCGCGTTCTGCGACTGCGGCGGCCTGAACGTCCTGCTCGGGCTGCGCAGGCAGGCCCTCGCCCAGGGCAAGACGGTCACCGTCCTGGCGTGCAGCCCACCGGTCGAGCGACTGCTGGAGCTGACCGGCGCCCACGAGCTGCTCGTGCACGACGGCACCGACGGTCAGGGGAGCGCCGCCACCGGGCCCGACGA
Source organism: Streptomyces sp. SID13726 (assembly GCF_010548375.1). GTDB lineage: Bacteria > Actinomycetota > Actinomycetes > Streptomycetales > Streptomycetaceae > Streptomyces. Next base: position 630,265 of record NZ_JAAGLY010000002.1, on the reverse strand, counting down.
CAAGGAGACCGAGGAGGCGAAGAAGACGGAGGAGGCCAAGGAGACCGAGGAGGCGAATGAGGCCGAGGAGACCACTCCCGCCGGCGTTCTCGCCGAGTCGGCCCGCCCCGTGGACGTCAGCCACGAACTGCGCACGGAGGTCGCCCAGTTGCGTCGGGCCATGCAGTCCCGCCCGGCCATCGACCTGGCCCGCGGCATCCTCATGGCCTCCTTCGGCCTGAGCGCCGAGGACGCCTGGTCGGTGCTGGTCACCGCGTCGCAGAACACCAACACCAAGGTGCACCACCTCGCCCAGCACCTGATGGGCACCGTCCACGGAGCCCCGCTGCCGGACGAGGTGCGCCGGCAGATGGCGGCAGCCGTCGCCCAGGTCCGCGACACCCCGCTGCCGCCGTCCGGCACCCCGACGACGCCGTCCGACGACTCGACGGACACCGCGCCGGAACCACGGGACACCGCCTAGGCGCCGCGGCTACGACAGGTCCAGCAACCCCCGCCGGACCGCCTCCGACACCGCAGCGGCCCTGTTGTCGACGCCGAGCTTGCGGTAGATGCGCACGAGGTGCGTCTTGATCGTCGCCTCGCTGAGATACAGGGACTCGGCGATGGCGCGGTTGCTGTGCCCGTCCGACATCAGCTGCACCACCTCCCGCTCCCGGCGCGTCAACTCCGGCGCGGGACTGACCACTTGGCCCACGAGATCGCCGACGATCTCCGGCGCGAGCCCCATCCCGCCCACCGCGGCACTGCGCACGGCACGGAAGAGGTCCTCGGGCGGCCCGGCCTTCAGCACATACCCCCGCGCCCCCGCCTCCAGCGCACGCACCACCTCACCGCGCCCCGAGTAGCTGGTCAGCATCACCACGGGCAGCTCCGGCGCCCCGGCGGCGATGGCCCGGACCGCCTCGATCCCGTCGGCGGAGCCGTCGCCCCGCCCCCTGCCGTCGAACCGCAGATCCATCAGCACCACGTCGGGCCGCAGGGACAGGGCGAGTTGTACGGCCTCCTCGGGATGGGACGCCTCGGCGATCACCTCGAGTCCCGGCTCGCCCTCCAACAGGGCCCGCAGTCCCGCCCGTACGACCACGTGGTCGTCGGCGATCACCAGCCGCAGCGGAGCGTCCGTCATCAGGCGGCCGCCGTCGGAGGCAGCGGCAGCAGCGCGCCGGGCACCGGGCAGGCCGGGACGGTGGCCCGGACGCGGGTACCCCGGCCGGGCGCGCCGTCGACGGTGAGGTCACCGCCGTACTCCCGCAGCCGTGCCCGGGCGGCCGGAAGGCCGAAGCCGCGGTCCGCAGCGGACGCGTCGTCGACGCGGGTGTGGTCGAAGCCGACCCCGTCGTCGCGCACGTCGAGGTCCACGCGGTCGGAGCCGTGGTGCAGCGTCACGAGCAGGCTGGTGGCCCGCGCGTGCTCCCGCACATTGGCGAGCATGCCCTGGGCCACCCGGAACAGGGTGGTGGCGGCCTGTTCGTCCAGGTCGGGGCGGTGGCCGCCGGTGGACAGGAACCGTACGCTCGCCGCGGTGCCGTCCTGTTCCGCGCGGACGCACAGCAGGCGCAGGGAGCCTTCGAGGCCCTCCTCGGCGACCACGGAGGGGGTGAGGTCGCGGATCATCCGCCGGGTCTCCGAGAGACTCATGTCCAGACCGTCGGCGACCGCGCGCACCCGGCCACGGGCCGCGTCCGGTCGTAGCTCCCACTCCCGCTCGGCGGCCTGCAACAGCATCAGACTGCCGGACAGCTCCTGCGCGAGCGTGTCGTGCAGATCGCGGGCGATGCGCTCGCGCTCGCCGAGCACCCCGGCCCGGCGCTGCTCGCGCGCCAGGACGTCCCGGGTGCCGCGCAACTCGTCCACCAGGCGCTGGCGCTCGGCGGCGTCCCGCTGCTGGGCCTCGTAGAGCGCCACCGTGCCCCACACCGCGGCCACCGGGATGAGGACCATCTCGGCGTCGAACCCGCCCGCGCTGCGGGTGAGCTGGCCGACCAGGACGAGCGTGAGGGCGCCGAGCGCCACCCAGGCCGCCCGGCGTCCGAGCGCGCGCAGCGCCGCACAGGCCAGCGGCACCGCGCACCACACATAGGCGCCGGTCAGCGGCGGGGGAGTGAGGAACACCAGCCACGCCCAGAGCAGGACGAGCGCCGCCACCCAGGCGTGCCGGGCGAGCGGGCCCCGGCGCTTCCGCACGACGAGCCCCGCCGTGTAGGTCACGGCGAGCAGGGTGCTCACGGTGACGATGTCCCAGCACAGCGAGATGTTCAGCCGGGTCAGACGGACCAGGGCCGCACCGACCACGAGGAAGAACACCAGATGCGCCGCGTGCCGGGGAGCGAACCTGCGCCCGCGGGCCGGCGGTGACGGATGGGCGGGGCCCGGGTCGGACACGACAAACCCCCTGGAGAATGATCCTTCGGGGCCGCCGAGTCTATCCGCCGCCTGTAGGGGCGATGTGAAGAGCGGGTCCCGGCCCGAGGGCCGGGACCCTGCCGCCGTCAGGCGCCCGGGTGCAGTCCGGGCCAGCCGGGCGTGGGGTCGCCCTTGACCTCGCCGAAGTACAGGGCGAAGGTCTGCTTCAGGCGCTCCACCTCGGCACGGTCGGCCATGAACTTCGGGAAGCCGTCCACGTGCGCGTTCGGGTACTCCCAGATCGGCTTGAGGCCGGCCGGGGGCTTGATGTCGGTGCGCACCGACCAGCCGTTGAAGGAGTTCTTCTGCACCTCGTCGGAGAGCTGCCAGTTGAGGTACAGCTTCGCTGCCGTGGGGTTCTTGGCCTGCTTGAGGACGGCCGCGCGCTGGCCCCAGCCCATGAACGGGTGGCCGTCGGCGATCACGAACTTCGCGGGGGACGTCGAGGACGGCACCGCCGAGCCCGCGGTGCCGATGCCGATGGCCTTCTTCCCGCCGAAGACGGCGTCACCGGGCGAGTTGCTGCCCCGCGCGAACTGCACGTCCTGCGCGGCCAGCCGGGCCACCCACTCCCAGCCGTACTTCTGGACGTACAGGGAGTAGAGGTAGAGGACGGCGTCGTCGTCGTGCGGGTACGACGAGGCGATCTTGCCCTTCCACTTCGGGTCGACCAGGTCGCGCGGGCTGCGCGGGGCGTCCGAGCCGACGGCGGCGGTGCCGTAGAGGAAGCTGAACGCGATGGCGGCGACGGAGACCCAGGCCCCGTCGGGGTCCCGGAACGACTTGTGCAGCTTGGAGAACCCGGCGGGCTTGTAGTGGAGCAGCCGGCCCTGCTGGTTCCACCGGACGAAGTCCTGGAGGGTCTGGAGCTGTACGACGTCGGGGACGAGGGTGTCGGTCGCGAACTGGTTGTCGACGCGGACGTCGTGGTACTTGCTGTAGTCCACGATCAGCCTCAGGTCGATGTCCGGGAAGCGCGCCTTGAAGGCGGCCTTGGTGCCGTCCTGCTGGGTCGGGGTGTCGCCACCGCTGTAGACGGCGAGCTTCCCGCCCTCGCGGAGGGCGGCCTTGTAGAGCTCGTCGAGCGTCCGGGTCTCCTCGCGCCCGCCGGAGTGCCGTGCGGCGGAAGCGGCCGGGGCCGCCGAGGCGGACTGGGCGGTGGCGCCGACCGCGCCGAGGCCGAGGGCGGCTCCTGCGCCGGTGGTGAGGACACGTCGTCTGCTGAGGAAGCTGGACACGCTGAGGAGACCTCTCTGCTGGGGGGTGGCGTACAGGGCCCGGGCGCCATGGGCGTTCGCCATTGTGGTGCGCGTCGACACGCTGCCGCGTCGTCCGTACGGATCGATGAGGCGTACCGACGGTGGAACCGGGTTCAACCGATCGGTTGAACGCGGACGGACCGGGGAGCTACGCCGGCGGCGCGGCCGTGGTGCGCCGGGTCACCAGCGCGGGTGACAGCCTGACCTGGACCGACGGCTTGCGGCGGTCCGCGATCCGCTCCAGGAGCAGCCGGGCGGCGTTCCTGCCGATCTCACGGCCCGCCTGGTCGACGCTGGTCAGGGAGATCGGGCCGAGCGCGGCGAAGGAGGTGTTGTCGTAGCCCGCCACCGAGAGGTCGCCGGGCACCGAGAGCCCCGCCTCGGCCACCGCCTCCAGCACCCCCATCGCGGCGAAGTCCGCGCCCGCGAAGACGGCCGTGGGCCGCTGCGGACGCGCGAGCAGTTCCTTGGCGCCGTCGTAGCCGCCCTGCTGGGTGTAGCTGGTGGAGACGACGTCGATCTCCGCCTCCAGACCGAGGTTGCGCATCGCCTTGCGGTAGCCGTCGGCGCGCTGGGCGTTGGGCATTTCGGCGATCCGCGTCGGGTCGGTCTCATGGTGCTCGATATGGGCGATCCGGCGGTGCCCGAGGGCGGCGAGATGGCCCACCACCAGCGCCGCGCCCGCCACGTCGTCGTCCGCGACGGTGTCGTAGACCAGGGAGTCCCCGTGCCGTCCCACCACCACGGTCGGCACGGTGGCGGCGATGTGCTCCAGGCGGGCGCGCGAGGAGACCGGCGCGACCAGGACCAGGCCGTCCATGCCCCGGTCGATCAGCGCCTCGGTGACCCGGGCCTCCGCCTTCTCGCCGTTGCAGCCCGGGCCCATCAGGACCTGGTAGTCGGTGTCCTCCAGCCGGCCGGTGATGCCGTCGAGGATCTCCGGGAAGAACGGGTTGCGGATGTCGGGCAGCATCACACCGATCGTGTACGTCTGTCCGCGCAGCCCCCGTGCGGCCGCGTAGGGCCGGTAGCCCAGCTCGTCAATCGCGCGCCGCACCTTGGCCTGCATCTCGGGGCTCGCGCCGTACGCGTTGCGCAGCACCTTGGACACGGCGGTGGTGGACACCCGGGCGTGCCGGGCGACGTCGACGATCGTGACGCGACGCGGAGACGCGGACGGTTCCATGCTGTCCTCCGACACCGTGGGCAACGTTGGCTGAAAGTGTACGGATGAACGGCCTGCCCGGAGCCCATGATCCGGTGCGAGCTTCCGTGCTCCGCCGCAGGAAGCCGTAACAATCGCGCAGTGTGTGCGCCATCTTGACGTCATGCGGAGGGCTCTCTAGGGTCTGGCACCACCCTGTGGGAAACATTACCCACGGGCGCCGGGTCACGTGTCCTGGTGTCGTCGACGCTCCACCGCACGAGAACCCGGCTGGTCCCCTCACTCGGACAGGCCGCTTCAGCCTTCACCGGCGCCTCTTTGAAACGTTTCAAGGAAGCAGGTTCGCCCGTGACCCTCGCACCGAACGAGCAACTCCCCAACCGCGACCACCCCCCGGACCCCGCCCCGACCTCCGCACCCCGCCGCGCCCGCACCGGCCCGCCCTGGTGGTTCATGGCACCGGCCCTGCTGCTGTTCGCCTTCGTGGTGCTCGTGCCCAGCGCCCGTGGCGTGTACTACGCCTTCACCGACTGGGACGGACTCAACCCCCACTACGCCCTGGTGGGGTTCGGCAACTTCACCGACATGCTCCGCGACGAGGACGCGGTTCAGGCCATCTGGCACACCCTGCTGATCGCCGTGTCCATCACCGTCGTGCAGAACGCGGTGGGGCTGCTGCTGGCCCTCGGTGTCAACACCGCCATCAAGTCACGCAACCTGCTCCGGGTGTTCCTGTTCGCGCCCGCCGTCGTCACCCCGATCGTGACCGCCTATCTGTGGCGCAATCTGCTCGGTACGGACGGCGCGGTCAACAGCCTGCTCGGTGCCGTGGGGCTCGGCTCCTGGGAACAGGACTGGCTCGGCAGTCCCGACCTCGCGCTGTGGGCGGTGGTCGGGGTGATCGTGTGGCAGTTCGCGGGCTACTCGATGGTCATCTTCCTCGCCGGACTCCAGTCCGTGCCGCACGAGATCCTGGAGGCGGCGGCGCTCGACGGAGCCGGTCCGGTCCGCCGCTTCTGGTCGGTCACCAGGCCGCTGCTGGCCCCGGCGTTCACCATCAACCTGATGCTGTCGATCATCGGCGGCATCAAACTCTTCGACCAGGTCTTCGCGTTGACCGGCGGCGGCCCCGGCCACGCGACCGACACCCTGTCGACGCTCATCTACAAGGACGCCTTCGCGCTCGGCGAGTTCGGCTACAGCATCGCCCTCGCGGTGGTCCTGACGATCATCGTGGCGATCGCCTCCACCGGTCAGTACTTCGTGCTGGCCCGCAGCGAGAGGGCCGTGCAGTGAACCGCTACCGTCCCCGCACCCTCGGCCTCGAACTGACCATGGTCGCCATCGCCCTGGTCGTCGGCTTCCCGGTGTACGTCCTGGTCAACCTGGCCGTACGGCCCGCCTCGGACAGCTCGTCCCCGATCCGCCCGACGAGTTCGCCGACCCTGTCCAACTTCAGCCACGCCTGGGAACAGGGCGCGCTCGGCGGAGCGCTGGCCAACAGCCTGCTGGTGACGGTGTGCAGCGTCTTCATCGTGCTGGCCGTCTCCTCCCTCGCCGCCTACCCGCTGGCCCGCATCACCGCCCGCTGGTCACGGGGCGTCTATCTGCTCGTCCTGCTCGGCCTGGTGCTGCCCTTCCAGCTCGCCTCGCTGCCGCTCTACCAGACCATGCGCGACCTCGGCCTGCTCGGCACCCCCTGGGCCCTGGTCCTCTTCTACTCAGGGCTCCAGGTGCCGTTCACCGTCTTCCTCTACGTCGGCTTCCTGCGGGCCCTGCCCCGGGACTTCGAGGACGCGGCACTCATCGACGGCTGCACCCCGCTCCAGGGCTTCCGCTATGTGGTCCTGCCGATGCTCAAGCCCGTCACCGTGACCGCGCTCGTCCTCAACGCGGTCGCCGTGTGGAACGACTTCTTCACCCCGCTGCTGTACCTCAGCGGCAGCGCCCAGCAGACCATGCCGGTCGCGATCGCCGGCTTCGTCGGCCAGTACGTCACCGACTGGAACCTCATCTTCGCCGCACTGGTGATCAGCATCCTGCCGATCCTGCTCGTCTACTTCCTGCTCCAGCGCAGCATCATCAGCGGTTTCGCCGGCGGACTGCGGGGATGACACCCGCCTTCTTCTTCCCGAGGGAGACATCATGAAGACACGCACACTCACGGCTCTGGTGGCCACGACGACGGCCGCCGCGCTCCTGGCCGCGTGCAGCGGCGGCACCAAGGCGGGCGGCTCCGGCGGCGGCTCCAAGACGCTGACCCTGGCCTCGGTCGACCAGGGCTCCGTCGAGGACGTCGTCAAGGCCTTCGAGAAGGCCAACCCCGGCGTCAAGGTCAACTTCACCACCAGCGGTGTCGACCAGTACCAGCCGCAGATCCGCACCCAGCTCTCCTCGGGCACCGCGCCCGACGTGATGTCGGTGTGGCCCGGCAACGGAAACCCCGGCGCCACCTACGTGCTGGCCAAGGCGGGCTATCTGCGCGACCTCTCCGACCAGTCCTGGGCCGCCAAGATGCCCGACGCGATCAAGGGCGTCGCGCAGTACGAGGACAAGACGTACACCGCGATCTTCGCGCAGAGCGGTATCGGCATGGTCTTCAACGAGCAGGCGCTGGCCAAGTCGGGGCTCACCGCGCCCGACACCTGGACGGACCTGCTGGCCTTCTGCCGGGCCGCCAAGGCGAAGGGCACCCCCGCCTTCGCGCTGGGCAACCAGGACAACTGGGTCACCCAGCTCGTGCAGTACGCCCTGGTCGCCACCCTCGTCTACGGCCCGGACCGCGACTTCGACAAGAAGATGCAGGCCGGCCAGGCCACCTTCGCCAAGTCGCCGTGGCGGGCCGCCCTCGACAAGTACATGACGATGGAGAAGACCGGCTGCTTCCAGAAGAACCCGCTGGGCACCAACTACGAGGCCAGCCAGCAGCTCGCCGCCACCGGCAAGACGCTCGGCATCATCCAGGGCAACTGGGTGATCGCCCTGCTCCAGAAGAAGAACCCCGAGGGCACCTTCACCCTCAAGGCGCTGCCGGCCACCGACGACCCGGCGCAGACCGTCATCCCGGCGGCGGCGAGCGCGGGATACGGCGTCAACGCCAAGGCGAAGAACAAGGAACTGGCCCTGAAGTTCGTGAACTTCGTGATGTCCCCGGAGGGCATGAACCTGTTCGCGAAGAAGCAGGGCGGCCTGCCGGCCCTGCCCGACACCGGCTACCAGGTCGACCCGTCGCTCACCGAGCTCTCCACCTTCATCAAGGCGAACCGGACCGTGCCCTTCATGGACCAGCTCTGGCCCAACTCGAAGGTGCAGCAGACCATGCTGAGCGGTCTCCAGGAGGTCTTCAGCGGACAGTCCACGCCGGACAAGCTCCTCAAGGAGATGGACACCGACTACCAGGCCGGCTCGTGAGCCCCGCCCTGACGACCGAAGGGACGACGGTGTGAGCGACGCAGCACATGACCCACAGGGCCCGGAGCCCGAGACCCGCGGCGGCGACGGGCGGCGGACCGGACCGCCCCGCCGGACCGTCCTCGCGGCGACCGCGGGCGCGGTGCCCCTGGCGGCCGGCGTGACAGGGGGCGGCCCGACCGCGCAGGCCGCACCGGCCCGCCACGGAGAGGACGGCGCAGTGTACGGACCGACCGTGGAACACCGCACCGACCCGCTCGGCGTGGACACAGCCCACCCCCGCTTCGGCTGGCGCATGCGCTCCGCCGAGCGGGGGCGCGGCCAGGGCGCCTACGAGATCCTCGTGGCCACCTCGCCGGGCAGACTCGCCGCAGGCCGCGCGGACGTCTGGAGCAGCGGCCGGGTCCGCTCCGCCGACTCGGTGGCCGTCCGCTACCGCGGCAAACCCCTCAAGGCCTCCACCCGTTACTACTGGACCGTCACGGTCTGGGACACCGCCGGACGCCGTGCCGGCGGCGGGGCCGTCGCCTGGTTCGAGACCGGCCTGATGAGCACCGACGGCGTCACCGGCTGGGAGGGCGCCCGGTGGATCGGGATGAAGGGCAAGGAACCCGGCTCGCCCGGCGCCCCGATGCTCCGGACCGAGGCACCGCTGAAAGGCCCGGTCCGCGAGGCCCGCCTGTACGTCTCCGCCCTCGGGGTCTACGACGCCTACGTCAGCGGACACCGGGTGACCGTCCCGCAGGACGGCGCGACCACCCTCGAACTGCTGCCCCCGGGCTGGACGAACTACGACACCCGCGTCAACTACCTCACCTACGACGTCACCCACCTCGTGGCCAGGGAGCGGGCCGTCACCCTGGCGGCCGTCCTCGGCAACGGCTGGTACAACGGCCGTATCTCCGAAGGCAGCACCTACTGGTCCGCGGACGGCAACGCCCTCGCCCTCAAGGCCAGGCTGCTGATCCGCTACACCGACGGCACCACCGAGTCCGTCGTCACCCGTCCCGACGGCTCCTGGAAGGCCACCGACACCGGTCCCCACCGGGCCGACGACATCTACGACGGCCAGACCTACGACGCCCGCAGGGAGTTGCCCGGCTGGACGTCGTCCGGCTACGACACCTCCGGCTGGTCGGACACCGAACGGGTCCCCTTCGAGACCAGGTATCCCGACGCCCTGCTGCTCGCGTACCCGGCCGAGACGGCCCGGTTGATGAGCCGCTGGGACCGCAGACCCCGGTCCGTCACCGTGTACACGGGAGTCACCGGCGAGGGCAGGGGGCGGGTGATCGTCGACCCCGACCGGACCGTGACCGACCCGCACCGGGCCGCCTCCACCCCGGTCACCGTCGGAGCGGGCGACACCGCCGTCTTCGACCTGGGCCAGAACATGGTCGGCGTCCCCCGCTACAGTCTGCGCGGCCCGGCCGGCGCCCAAGTCACCTTCCGCTTCGGGGAGATGCTCAACGACGGCAGCGCCGGCGCGGACGGACCCGAGGGCTCCCTCTACCGGGCCAACCTCCGCAGCGCAAAGGCCACCAGCACCTACGTCCTCAAGGGCGACCGGCACGGGGAGAACCACCAGGACTCCCTCACCTTCTACGGCTTCCGCTACGTCTCCGTCACCGCCACCGAGACGGTCACGATCACCGGCCTGACCGGCAAGGTCGCCACCTCCGCCATCCACGAGACCGGCTCGGTCACCACCGACGACCCCGACACCAACCGCCTGATCGCCAACATCCGTTGGGGCCAGCGCGGCAACTACCTCTGGGTGCCCACCGACTGCCCCCAGCGCGACGAGCGCCTCGGCTGGACCGGGGACACCCAGGTCTTCTCCACCACCGGCCTCTACAACGCCGACGCCGGGCCGTTCCTCGACCACTTCCAGGACACCGTCGTCGACTCCCAGAGCGGATACGGCCAGGACAAGGCCCAGTTCACCGGGGTCGCCCCGAGCGGACGCTACAACTTCCCCGGCGGCGGCAGCGGTTGGGCCGACTGCGGGGTCGTCCTGCCCTGGACCCTGTGGCAGATGACCGGCGACCGCTCCGTGATCGAGCGCAACTGGCCTGCCATGACCCGTTACCTCGACTGGATCCGGCAGCAGACCGGAGACACCTACGCGGGCCAGGGCTCCCTCACCGGCGACTGGCTCGCCCCGCAGAAGACCAGCGCCCAGCTCATGAGCGACGTCTACTACGGCCATGTCGCCCGCCTCATGGCCCGGATGGCCCGAGCCGTCGACCGGCCCATGGAAGCAGCCGCGTACGAGCGGCTCTTCGGCGACATCAAGAACGCGTTCGTCAGGAAGTACCTGAGTACCGAGGGCGGCACCGTCACCGTGCGGTCCAGCCTCGGCGACGCCTCCCCGATCGAACCGGGCGCCGACCCCAGCCAGAAGACGGAGGACAACACCCAGACCGCCCTGCTGTGGGTCCTCAAACTCGGCTTCTACGACACCGAGGCCCAACGCCGGGCCCTCGTCGGCCACTTGGCGGACAACATCGGCAACGACGCGGCCTACAAGGCGGCCCACCCGGACAGCAGCCGGGTCGGGTACGCCGAGAAGACCCTGTCCGTGGGCTTCCTCGGCGTCAACGTCCTCGCCCCCGTCCTCAGCGACGAGGGCCGCTCGGACCTGGCGTACGCGCTGCTGCACCAGGACGCCCTGCCCTCCTGGCTGTTCTCGGTGCGCAACGGCGCCACCACCGTCTGGGAGCGCTGGAACTCCTACTCCACGCGGGACGGCTTCGGCCCGGTCAGCATGAACTCCTTCAACCACTACGCCTACGGCGCGGTCATGGAGTGGATGTACGCCTACATGGCGGGCATCGCCCGCGACCCGGACAGCCCCGGCTTCCGGCACTTCGTCCTCCAGCCGCACATCGATCCCACGGGCAGGATCCGGCACGTCTCGGGCACCTACTCCTCGCCGTACGGCGACATCCGCAGCGAGTGGCGGGTTGAGCACGGGGGCAGGACGCTGCGCTACGACGCCACCGTGCCCGCCAACAGCGGAGCGACCCTGCGTCTCCCGGCCGCCTCCGCCGACGCGGTCCGTGAGGGGCGCACCCCGCTGTCCCGCGTGGACGGGGTGCGGCTGCTCGGGCACGCGGACGGCACCGCCTCGTTCGAGCTGCCGGCCGGCCACTACTCGCTCACGAGCACGGTGAGCTGACCTCCTTCGCCCATGAGCAGGGTGAGCTGACCTCCTCGGGCACAAGCTCCTTGACGTCCCACGGCTGCGACTTTAGGGTCGGCCGCACGCCGTGGGTAACGTTACCCATCGCTCCGAGCCGCTGCATTGAAACGATTCACAACCTTTCGCGAGACGGTCCACACCGATCGGAGACTTCGCATGTCAGAGGGACGGAACGGCTCCCCGAGCCGCAGACGGGTGGTCGGCACGATGGCCGCCTCCGCGGCAGGGCTCGCCCTGCCCGTGACGCCCAGGATCCCGGTGCAGAGCGCACAGGCCCAGCCATCGGGCGGAGTCGAGAAGGCCCAGGTGGTGGGTCTGGCCGTCGACGGCCGCGAGGACCGTCCGCTCGGGGTCGACGACCCGGCCCCGCGCCTGAGCTGGCGGGTCGTCCGGGCCGGTGCCGCCTGGACCCAGACCGCCTACCAGGTCCGCGCGGCCCGCTCCGAACGGGACCTCGACGCGGGCCGGCTGCTCTGGGACAGCGGGCCGGTCCACTCCGCCGCCCAGACCGACATCGCCTGGCGCGGACCGGTGCTCCGGTCACGGGAGCAGGTCGTGTGGCAGGTACGGGTCTGGGGCCCGAAGGGCGGCGCGACACCGTGGAGCCGTACCGCGTCCTGGGAGATGGGCCTGCTGCGGCCCGCCGACTGGGGCCGGGCCCGCTGGATCGAGCACCCCGGCCGAGCCGTCGACCAGCCCCTGCCCCTCTTCGCCAAGGCCTTCAAGGTGGACGGGCGCGTCACCCGGGCCAGACTGTACCTGTCCGGCGTCGGGCTCCAGGTGGCCCGGCTCAACGGCGAGCCCGTCACCGACGAGGTGCTCGCGCCCGGCAACTCCAACTACCAGCTGTCCGTGGAGTACCGCGCCTACGACGTCACGCACCTCGTGCGGACCGGCGACAACACCCTCGGCGTCGAACTCGGCCACGGCACGGCCCTGGTGACCCGGTCCGTGACCAACACCGCCACCGGACGCAGCGCCCCGTACAGCTGGTGGCAGAGCCAGTTCAAGGGCACCGGCACCCTGACCGACCCCGCGGCACGGGGCGCCTCCACCGCCAAGGTGAGCAGCACGGCCAACTTCCATGTCGGCGGCACCGTCAACATCGACACCGGTGACGGCGGGGACCGGCTGGAGTCACGGACGATCACCGCGGTCGGCACCGCGGGCAGCGACGGCACCGGCATCTCCTTCCAGCCCGCCCTCTCCGCCGACCACGCCACCGGGGCGGCCGTCACGGCCTCGGGCAACTCGCTCGCCGGCACCGACCCCAGCGCGGGCGCCGCGGTCACCCCGCGCCTCATCGCCCGCCTGGAACTCACCACGGCCGACGGCACGACCCGCACCCTCGTCACCGACCGCTCGTGGAGGACCGCCCTCGGACCGACGACCACCGCCAACTGGTACTCCGGCTCCGACTACGACGCCCGACGCGAGCAGCCCGCCTGGACCGCCCCGCGAGCCGACCTGAGCGCGTCGGCCGAGCGGCGCGACGGCACCCCGGTCGGCTGGACCAGGGCCGGCATCGCACCGCCGCCCAACCTGACCACACAGCTGGTGTGGCGCAACGCCGAGCCGCTCAAGGTCGTCGACAGGCTGCGGCCCGTCAGCGTCAAGCAGCCCCGACCGGGCGTCTGGGTCTTCGACTTCGGCCAGAACTTCGCTGGCTGGCCCCGGCTCGACCTCGACCGGCTGCCCGCCGGAACGACCGTCAAGATACGGCCCGCCGAGTCGCTGAACGCCGACGGCACCGTCGACCAGGCGTCCATCATGGGCGGCGGCGCGGCCCGCGGCACCGACATCTTCGCCGCCTACACCACCCACGGCGGCGCCCGCGGCGAGACCTGGCAGCCGCAGTTCCACTACTTCGGCATGCAGTGGGTCCAGATCACCGGCCTCCCCGAGGGCTTCACCCCGACCCGGGACACCGTCACAGGGCTCCAGATCCACGCGGACGTCCCGGTCGCCGGGTCACTGCGGACCTCGAACGACCGGATCAACCGCATTCACCGCATGTCCCGTTACTCGATCATGAGCAACGTCATGTCGACCTTCACGGACTGCCCCGGCCGCGAGAAGCTCGCCTACCCGGCCGACTACCTCCAGCCCTTCGCCTCCCTGCACCGCACCTTCGGCTACGGCGCCTATCTGCGCACCATGGAACGGCACTTGGCGGAAGGCCAGTCGAAGTCGGGCGACAACATCGGCAACGTCGCCCTCAAGGCGCCGGTGTACGACTGGGGTTACACCGGCCGCTTCGGCGACGAGATCAACTGGGGCGACGGCATCGTCCTCACCCCCTGGTTCCTGTACGAGACGTACGGCGACACTCAGACGATGGCCCGCCACTACCCGCAGATGCAGGCCTTCCTCACCTACATCAGGACGAAGAAGGCGGGCACCGGCGCGGACGCCCACCTCGTGGACGCGGCTCTGGCCGACTGGATCTCCAGCGAGCAGACCTCCGGCCGCATCACCGGTACCTGGGGCTACCACCAGGTCGCCGACCGCATGGCGCGCATGGCCGCACTGCTCGGACGCACGGCCGACGCCGCCGAGTACCGCAGCCTCGCCACCCACATCAAGGACGCCTTCAACGACGCCTTCTACAACCGCTCACTCGGCCGCTACACCGCCGACGGCGACCGGGGAACCGCAGGAGCCACCCAGGCCGCGCAGGCCCTCGCCCTCGACGAGGGACTCGTCCCCGACGGGGAGCACGGAAAGGTCCTCGACGCCCTGGTGGAACTGGTCCATGCCCATCAACCCTTCGGCGGGGGACCGCACTTCAGCGGCGGCACCATCGGCCTGGCCCCCATCGTCAGGGCCCTGCACGAGGGCGGCCACGACGACGTCCTCTGGGCCGTCCTCCAGGAGGACACCCGCCCTGGCTACGGCTACTTCATGGCCCCCACCACCGCCAACCCCGGCGGTCTGACGACCATCCCGGAGAACTGGGACCTCGGCGCCTCCAAGAACCACATGATCCTGCTCCAGATCGAGGAGTGGTTCCACAGCGGTCTCGCCGGCATCCGACAGCCCCGTGGCGGCGTGGCCTACCGCGAACTCGTCATCGACCCCAGGCCGGTGGGTGACCTCACCCACGTGGCGGGCAGCTACCGCACGCCGTACGGCGAGGTCACCACGGAGTGGACGCGGGAGCGCGGTGTCTTCCGGCTCCGCGTCGAAGTGCCCCCGAACACCACGGCGGAGATCCGCGTCCCGACCGGGGGAGGCAAGCCGCAGACCGTGCCTTCGGGGGCGAGGTTCGAGCGCGTCGAAGGGGACCGCGCGGTCTACAGCGTCCGGTCCGGTTCCTATGTCTTCGCCGCCCGGGACGTACGACAAGGAGGCTGACGTCGGTCGGCCGGGCCGGGGCGTGTCGGTGATCGACGCGCCCCAGCCCGGCAACCTGTCACGAGGTGGTGCCGGTCACCGTGCCGCCCGACTTGGTGACGTGGTACGTCGCCGAGCCGCCGCTCCAGAAGTGGAAGGTCAGTGTCACCCGGGCATCGGACCTGAGCGAGTTGACGAAGTCCGGGGTGAGCTTGATCGAGTCGCCGGTGTAGGCGGTGAAGGCGCTGTCCCACTGCTGGTAGGAGGTCCAGTCGGCGGGTCCCGCGTTGCCGCCGTCGTCGTACTTGGCCTCCATGGTGGCCAGTTGGTCGCCACGGAACCGTGTGGGGATGGTCAGCCCCGTGCTGTCGCCGGAGGCGTCGGACAGGAGCGGGGCGTCGTAGGTGACGATGTCGATCCGCCACGGCACACCGCGCGAGAACCTGGCCTCGATCGTCGAGTTGAGCCCGTACGCCCGGTCGCCCGCCAGCTCGGTGAGCGCCGTGGCCGTGAGGGTGAGCTGGTCGCCGGAGACCGTCCAGTCCCGCCCCTTCACCAGGTTGCGGTTGCCCTGCCGGAGGCCCTGGAAGTCGGTCGTGTTGGTGTTCAGGGTGAGCGTCCGGCTCGTGATCGGGCTCGACCTGGGCAGGAACACCTGGTCGCTGGAGGCGGTGCCCGAGCGGGTGGTCCAGCTCGACCTGATCTGCCCGAACAGCTCGGGGTCGCGCCACTGGAGGGTGTTGCGGTTCAGGAACTGGCCGGCGTCCCACAGCATGGTGGTGAGGTGTCGCTCACGGGCGTAGTTGCCCAGGAACTCGAAGTACTTGCGCTGCTCGCCCCGTTCGATGATGCCGGGACGGTTGTGGTCGTAGGCGAGCAGGGCGTACTCGCCGACGATGACCGGCACGCCGTGCGCGACGAAGGTGTCGTACGCCCGGTCGAACTGGTCGGTGAGATCCTGCTGCA
Source organism: Streptomyces sp. SID13726 (assembly GCF_010548375.1). GTDB lineage: Bacteria > Actinomycetota > Actinomycetes > Streptomycetales > Streptomycetaceae > Streptomyces. Next base: position 614,514 of record NZ_JAAGLY010000002.1, on the reverse strand, counting down.
CCGTGGCGTCGAAGCGGGTGGAGCCCGCGATGTTCACGCTGAACGGCCACCAGCCGTAGAAGTGGATGGTCGTGGCGACCATGGGATCGCGCAGGGCGGTGAGTTCGGCGGCAAGCGCGTCGAGGCGGCCCTGGTCGGAGTTGGTGTACAGGGTGGGCAGGACCAGCAGCCGCTCGGAGTTGCCGCCGCCCGAGGCCCGGACGATCCCGTGGAACTCGCGGTCCAGCTCGGCCAGCAGCCGGTAGTTCTGGTCGTCGCCCGAAGTGCCGCTGAACGTGGGCTCGTTGATGCTCTCGAAGACCAGCCTGGACGGCTCGTCACGGAACTCCCGCGCTATCTGCGTCCAGGTGGCCCGGTAGCGGGCGAGGACGGTGTCGTGGTCGGTGGGGAGGTTGTTGACCCACATCCACGAGTCGTGGTGCATGTTGAGCAGCACGTACAGGTTCTCGTCCATGGCCCAGTCGACGACCTGCCTGACCTTGGCCATCCAGACCGGGTCGATGGCGTATCCGGGCGCTGCGCCCTGGTGGGTGCCCCAGGTGACGGGCAGGCGGATGCTCTTGAACCCCTGCGACTTGGCCTTCCTGAGGAGTTCCCGGGTCACGGGCGGGTTGCCCCAGGAGGTCTCGTCGGGGATGGCGTCGTAGGTGTTGCCGAGGTTCCAGCCGGGCTGCATCGCGGCCACCATGCTCCGGGCGGCCGGAGCGCTGGGCGGTGGGGGATCGGCGGCCTGCGCGGAGGCGGGCATCAGGGGGAGCAGCAGGATCGCCAGGAGGAGTGCCGCCAGGGTCCGGGCGCGGGCCTGGAGCCTGGCCTTGACCTTGGCCTTGGCCTTTGCCCTGGCTCGTGGTCGGGGGAGGAGTCCTGCGAGTCGCGTCATCGTCACGTGCACCTTCCGGTGGGGGCGGCCTGGTGTCGGAGGCCGTCTGAGGTGTCAGCGGGGTGAAGCGGGTTCAGTGAGTGCGGCGGGTTCAGTGGGTTCACTGGGTACAGCGAGCTCGCCGTTCTGATCGCGTTCGTTGCGTTTGTTGCGTACGTCGAGCGAGGAAACTTTCGCTGTGTGCGGCGGAGAAATTAACATGAAGCGGTGTCAGAGGCCACAGGTTCGCGGGGTGGAGATGCGAGAATGAACCGGCGCGCGGGTACGGCGCGGTTCGGGCGGTTCGACGATCGGGAAGGCCACCTTGGCGGAGAACGCAGCAGACGGGCCGGTGGACGAGGGCCGTGAAGCACCCAGGTCGGTCACCATCGCGTACATCGCCGAATCGGCGGGGGTGTCGGTCCCGACAGTTTCCAAGGTGCTCAACGGAAAGTCCGGGGTGTCGGCCGACACCCGCGCCCGCGTCGAGGAGCTGATCAACCGCTACGGCTACCGCAAACCGGCCGGCGCGGGCCGCAGCAACGTCGTGGAGCTGGTGTTCCGCGAGCTCAAGGACATGTGGGCGGTCGAGATCATCCGGGGTGTGGAGCGGGTGGCCCGCCGCCACCGCGTGGGCCTCATGGTCTCCGAGTTCGGTCTGCACGACGCCGCCCCGACCTGGGAGGACACCGTCTCCCGGCGCCCCAACTGCGTGCTGTCCGTGGCGCAGCTGTCCGAGGCCGAGCGGGAGCAACTCACCGCGAAGGGCATCCCGTTCGTGGTCTTCGACCCGATCATGGAACTGCCGGACGACGTCCCGTACGTGGGCGCCACGAACTGGTCCGGCGGCCGCACCGCGACCCGTCATCTCGCCGAGCTGGGCCACCGGCGCATCGCGATGATCAGCGGTCCCGAGGGTCAACTCTGCTGCTCGGCACGGCTGGACGGCTACCGCTCCGCTCTCCGGGCCGCCGGACTCCCCGCCGATCCGGAGATCGTCGTACACGCCGGCCTCACCCGCGAGGACGGCTGCGCCGCTGCGCGCACCCTGCTGGCCCTGCCCGACCGTCCGACGGCGATCTTCGCCGCCAACGACCTCCAGGCGCTCGGCGTCTACCAAGCCGCGCGTGAGCTCGACCTGCGCATTCCGGAGGACCTGAGCGTCGTCGGGTTCGACGACCTGCCGGTCGTGGCCTGGGTGGACCCGCCCCTGACCACGGTTCACCAGCCGCTGACGGAGATGGCCGCGGCCGCGACCGAGCTGGCGCTCACGCTTGGCCGTGGCGAGGCGGCGCCCCAGGTGGGCCTGGAGATCGCGACCACCCTGACGGTCCGGGCGAGTACGGCTCCGCCCAAGGGGTGAGCCGTTGACCTCGGTGTGGCCGGTAGTTAGCCTCGACGGGAAACTATCTGCGATGCAGGTACGAAAGTTTCTCTGAAAGGGACTCGAATTGCCGAGCGCGCCCGAGAGGGACAACACCGTCAGCAACCCCGTGATCCCGGGGTTCCACCCCGACCCGAGCATCTGCCGGGTGGGGGAGGACTACTACCTCGCCTGCTCCAGCTTCGAGTACTTCCCCGGCGTCCCGGTCTTCCACAGCCGGGACCTGGTGCACTGGACGCAGATCGGCAATGCCCTCGACCGGCCGAGTCAGTTGCGCCTGCCGCCGGACACCAGGGCGTCCGGCGGGCTCTACGCACCCACCCTGCGCCATCACGACGGCCGCTTCTGGCTGATCGTCACCAACGTCAGCGGTGACGGCAATCTGCTGTTCACGGCCACCGACCCGGCCGGCCCCTGGTCCGATCCGGTCCCACTGCCCGGCGTCCACGGCATCGACCCGGACCTCGCCTGGGACGACGACGGCACCTGCTGGTGCACCGTCGCCGGAGTCAGCCAGATCCGCCTCGACCCGTACACCGGGGAGACGCTGGGCGAGTCGCGCCGCCTGTGGTCGGGCGCGCCCGGCGCGAAGGCCCCCGAGGCACCGCACCTCTACCGCATCGGCGACTACTGGTACCTGCTCATCGCCGAGGGCGGCACCGAGCGCTGCCACGGAGTCTCGATCGCCCGCAGCCGTACGCCCGAGGGACCGTTCGAGCCCTGCCCGGCCAACCCGATCCTGACGCACCGCGGCACCGATCACCCCGTCCAGAACACCGGCCACGGGGACCTGGTGCAGGGGCCGGACGGTTCCTGGTGGATGGTGTTCCTCGGGGTACGGCCACAGGGCGGCACCCCCGGCTGGCACGTGCTCGGCCGGGAGACCTTCCTGGCCCCGGTGACCTGGGTCGACGACTGGCCCGTCGTCGGCGAGGTGGCACTGGACATGGCCGCCCCGCCCTGGCCGCTGCACGCACCTCAAGTCCCCCCGGTCCGGGACGACTTCGACCTCAGCGAACTCGGCCACGCCTGGATCTCGCCCCGTTCCCGCCCGGCCCAGCACTGCACCACGAAGGAACGCCCCGGCTGGCTGAGCCTGCGGGCGCGCGGCCTCTCCATGGACGACCCCGAGGTCACCTTCCTCGGCCGCCGCCAGCAGCACCTGTCGTGCCGGGCCCGGGTCCTGGCCGACCCGGCGGAGGGGCGCGGAGGCCTCGCGGTCCGTCTCGACGAGCAGCACCACTACGAGATCGAGGCGGCGCCCGGCCAGGTGCAGGTCATCGCCAGAGTCGGCCCGTTCCGCTCGACCGTGGCCTCCCGCTCCACCCCCTCCGGCCCGGTGGTCCTCCGCATCGAGGCATCCACCACCCGCGAGGTCACCGACGCACGCCAGGGCCCCGACACCGTCACCCTCGGCCTGGAGGACGAGCAGGGCACCTTCGTCGAACTCACCACCCTCGACGGCCGCTACCTCTCCACCGAGGTCGCCGGCGGCTTCACCGGCAGAGTGCTCGGCATGTACGCCTCGGTCGGGACGGTCCACTTCGACTGGTTCGACTACGAGGCGCTGGAGGACTGAACGGGCTTCCTGGGTAGCTGTCTTGGGCGTCGACGCGGGAGGCGCCGGGATGTTCACCGGAGACTGCTTGCGGAGGCGTGGCCGCGTCTGTCGGCGCGAACTGGCTTTGCCGGTTGGCTCCCAGGGATGGCCCAACAACCTGAACCACGTGCCGGTTCGCCGTGCCGGTTCGCAATCTCGCTCAAGCGAACGCATCTTGTACCAAGACGTCAGGAGGCAGTCCGGAGACAGGCGGAGGTGAGCCGTGTCGACACATCAGGTACTCGATGAGTTGCTGCGTCAGCTGAGGCTTCGGGGTGGCCAGGACGCCTCGGCCGATGCGCAGGCGCTGATCGACTGGTTGGGGCGACAACTCGGAGCCGAGATCGCACTGGTCGACCCCACCGGCAAGGTGGAGGTGTCCACTACCCACCCCACGCCGCATATGCTTGCCGGGGTCCAACCGGTGCTCACTCGGCTGTCGAACGGACAACTGGCCGCTGCGGCCTCGCAGGTGGGCATGCTCCATGTGCGGTGCGAGGCATTGGGACGGCAAGTGCCGCGTCCGGTACTGGTCGTGGGGAGCTCGTCACCGCTGTCACGCGAGTCGCTGGCGCTGGCGTCCCATGTGGGCACCATGGTCGAAGTCTTGCGGCGAGCACGACAGGCCGACGAACTCACACTCCGCTACCGGCAGGCGGCGGGCCGGCTGCGTCTCGCGGTCTTCATGGCACTGATGACCGGAGAGCCGACGCTGGCCCGCCGGATGACGGCGGGTGCCGTCCCGCCGTTGCTGGATGCGGACCGGCTCCGCGTCCACCTTCTGTGCTGCCCGCCTTCGCACCGTGGAAGGCTCATCGACGCGCACCTGGATGCCTCCGGATATCACGGGCGCGGACTGATGGTGCGCTGCCCCGTCTACGACGACCACCTCATCTGCCTCGTGCCCACGGACCGCGATGCCGACGCCCTGGAAGGCAGCCTGGCCGAGCGATTACGGGCGCTGGTGAGGAACAACCCGGACTACACGCTGGGCATCAGCGCTCCCGAATCGCTGGCAGGTACCGCACGGGCCTACGACCAGGCTCGGCACGCTCTGGCCGTCGCCTGCCACAAGCCCGAGCGGGTCGCCGACTACCGCGGCAGGCCACCGCTGGCCGGGCTTCTCCCCGGTGAAACGGCTCTCGCCTGGGCCAGGGCTTTCCTTGCGCCGATCGGAGCGGCCCCACGGCTCACCCTGGACATCACCAGCCTTTCCCTGAACTTCCCCCGCTCCGGTGTGGCACGGCTGCTGGACATCAGCCGCAATACCGTCGCCGCACATCTGAGGCGGGTCGAGGACGCCCTCGGAGTCGACCTGCAGGACTCTCGCAGCCGTGCCGAACTCGCCCTGGCCCTTGCGATCAACGACCTCCCGCCACCCCGAGGCAAGACCGCAGCCGAGCCGCTGCCATCGCCCTCACTGGACAGCATCTTGTCGACCGAAGCGGCAGTCACCTGGGCTCGCGCTTTTCTTGAGCCCCTTCAACCAGGGACGAACCGTGCCGTGTACCGGACCCTGCGAGCCTGGATCGAAGCCGGTACCGATGCCCAGCGAACGGCTCGGGATCTCGGTATCAGCCGGACCACCGTTCGCGCCCATCTGCGCAGTGCCGAACAGCTCCTGAAACGCAGCCTGCTGGCCCCGGGCCCTGGCACCCACGAATTGGTCCACGCCTTCCGCATCGCCGACTGTGCACCGTGGACAGTTCCGCCCACCTGACTGCGCATGATGCGCATTGCCCGTTCTTTACCGTGCCTCCTAGGGTTTTCCTCATCCGGCCTGCGCCTTGGTCCCAATTGGCCAACGCGTCATTTCGGCCGTGACGTACGTCAGCGAACGACGGGTGAGGCAGGGAATGAGACAAGGGGCACCGAGAAGATCAGCCTGTGTCCCCCTCCCCGAAAAGGCCGTTGTATCCACGGGGAAGAGGAACGCATGAAAATCCGCACTGCCAGGCGTCGCATGGCTGTAACCGCCGTCCTTGGCGCCGCGCTCGGAACCACGTTGGCCATGGTCACGCTGCCCGCTTCCGCTGCTGTCTCCGACGGCTACATCAGCGGTACCGGAAGCTTCCGCAACGATTGGTCCGACGAGACCGTGCAGGCGGGCTATTTTGCGCAATCCAACGCCGCGTGCCTGTGGCAGAAGGTGCTGTGGGCGGAGGGTTTGCTCACCAACTCCGAGGTCGACGGTGACTTCGGCAGCAAGACCATCGCACGCACCAAGACACTCCAGTCACGCTGGCACATACCCGTGACCGGGAAAGCGGACAAGGCAACCTTCAACCGGGCCGGAGGTCGACTGTCGTTGGTCTCCGGCAGCATCGCGAACGGCAAACGGCTGGTGCTCGAGTACAGGGGTGCCGCACAGGAATTCACAGTGCGGCGCAATGAGAGCGGACGGCACGCATTCCACCTGGACGGCAGTTGGAAGACCGCCGCGTACAAGCAGCGCACCTGCAACTGACTCGCGACCCACCGCACATGAATCAACGGGAGGAACCCATGCGTAAGCGCATCGCAACAGTGCTCGGCGCCACGGCGGCAGCCTTCATGCTCACCACGACCACGGCGTCCGCGGACACGATCATCACCGACGACGGCAATTTCATCTACTGGAAGAGGAACTGCAGCACGTCGTACGCCGGAACGGTCACCAAGACCAAGGCGACCACCGCGAAAGGCAACGACGGATCGTGCGCGGGCCACGCCTGGCTCCGCGTCCTCGGAGACAGCTGGGGTACCTGGAAGCACGACCCGACCAGTAAGACCCTCACCAGTCCGAGTGGCAAGTTCCGTAAGGCCCAGCACAAGGGATGCGCCGACTGCACGGTCTACACCACAGAGGTGAGGTAAGCAGGCCGCCCCTGCAAGGGCGCCGTGAACAGGGCCCCGCGCGAGTGGAGAACACTGGCGCGGGGCCCTGTGGGGCTCCGTCGCGGACAGGACCGGCGACTTCGACTGTTCGACCGTGAGCGGGGACACCTGATCCGAGCCGACAGGCGCGCTCCCTGCTGGTAACGGGAGAGCGAGAGCGCCGCCCCGCCGCCCCACCCCGATCAACCAACCTCGAAACTCACCTGCCACCCCAACTCCACGAACCCCAGCACCCCCGCCACCCGCCGAGACGCGGCAGGCCGTGCCCTCCACTGCGGCAGCAGCCCGAGTCCCAGCGCATGCGCGACCGCCGCGGACCCCGTCACCCGGGCCAACCCCCGCCCCCGCACCCCCGGCGCGGTCAGCACGCTGACATGGGCCGTGTGTCCCGGCCAGACCTGGTATCCCGCGGCGGCCACCACCTCACCGTGAGCGCGCAGCACGAACGCGGGTGAAGTGATCTCGTCCAGCGCAGCCTCGTCGGCGTCCGACCGGCCGGCCGCCCGCTCCAGGCCCCGCACCTCCGGATGCCCGGCCGGCAGACGCTCCACCGCACCCGACTCCACCGGACGGAAACCCTCCGCGGACACATACGCCAGGGCGGCGGGACCGAGCGCTCGAGTCGTCGGAAGAGCCGCCCGGACCAGAGCGCCGTCCGCGACGGCAGAGACCGGGAGCCGCCCCAGCGCGTCCCGCAGGACTACGGCGGCACGCTCGCTCGGCGCCGTCGCGATCGCCGAGCCGCCCAGGGCCACGACCCCCGCCCACCCGGCCGGGCACAGCTCGGACCCAGGTGAGACGACCACGTTCACATCGCCCGCCGCCAGGAACGACATCGGCACCCGGGCCAGCTCCTCCCAGAGGGCACGGGCCCGGACCAGCAAGGGATCCATCGACACGCCCCCGATCCTGCCAGGCCAGGAGCCGGACGAGGCCGCGCCCTCCAGGGCCGTCAGGACAACCCGCTTTCGCGAACCTCTTGCGCAACGAAGACGACACAGTTAATTTACCGGGCACAGCTTAAACGTGTAAGCCAACCTCTCGGGACTCCGCGCATCCGGAGCCCGCCACCCCGAGCGACCACCCGGACCGACCACCTCGGTGGCTCCAGGTGGCTCCACCCTCAGCCTCCAGACCCAACGGAGTTCTCGATGAAGAGAAGAACCGTCCTGCACGTCTCGCTCGGCGCGGTCGCGGCCCTCGCGCTGGCCGCCTGCGGCAGCGGAAACGGCACCGGCGACAGCGGCGCCCCCCTCACCGCCATCACCCTGGGCATGTCCTCGGCGCCCAACAGCCTCGACCCCGCCCAGGTCGCCACAGGACCGTTCCTGAACTACGTCGACCCGGCCTACGCCACCCTCCTGACCCGCAACGCCGACGGCACCCTCACGGCCGCGCTGGCCGACAAGTGGGGCTACGTCGGCAGCGGCAACACCACCTTCCAGCTGCGCCTGCGCGACGGCGTGAAGTTCGCCGACGGCACCCCGATCACCGCCGCCGACGTCGTCAACTCGCTGAAGTACTTCCAGAAGGGCAGCGGCCCCAACGCCTCCTACTTCCGCCCGCTGACCTTCACCGCGCAGGACGACGCGACCGTGGTCGTCAAGAGCCCCACGCCCAACCCGGACATGGGCGCCCTGTTCACCCCGCAGTTCCTCGGCGGCGCCGTCATCAGCCCGGCCGGACTGAAGGCCCCGAAGAAGCTCGCCTCCGCGACCTTCGGCGCCGGACCGTACGTCTACAGCGCCGCCGAGTCGGTCTCCGGCGACCACTACGTCTTCGTACCGAACAAGAACTACTACGACCAGGCCGCCATCCACTTCAAGAAGATCACCGTCCGCGTGATGCCGAACGCCAACTCCCAGGCGCAGGCACTGAAGTCCGGGCAGATCGACTTCATGTTCGGCACCCCGGACGTAGCCCCCACCATCGCGGGCGACAGCTCCCTCGGCACCGCGAAGAAGCTCACCACCTGGGCCGGGCTCTTCCTCCTCGACCGCGACGGCACCGTCGTCAAGGGACTGTCCGACGTACGGGTCCGGCAGGCGCTCAACTACGCGCTCGACCGAGACGCGATCACCAAGGCGGTCTACGGTGACTACGGCGCCCCCGTCGCCCAGCCGGCGATGCCCGGATACGACGGCTACAGCCCCGCCGCCGAGAAGATGTACCCCTACGACCCGGCCAAGGCCAAGCAGTTGCTCGCCCAGGCGGGATACGCGAAGGGTCTCACCATCCCGGTGAACTACGGGTCGTTCGACCCCTCCACCGCCAAGCTCGTCCAGGCCGTGCAGGGTCAACTCGCCAAGGTCGGCGTCACGTTGAAGCTGACCGCCGCCACCAACTTCGGCGGCTGGATCAACGACCTGCTGACCAAGAAGTTCGCGGCCACCGCCCTCTCCCCGGGCCAGGGCGGCGACTCCAACTACTACGCCCAGCAGGCGGGGTTCACCAAGACCGGCATCATGAACGTCTTCGGTGTGGACGACCCCGAGGTCGACGCCGCCTACGCGAAGCTCGCCAAGGCCGACACCCAGGCAAGCGGCGCGGCGGCGAAGGACCTCACCGACGTGATCACGCGCAAGGCGCTCGCCCTGCCGGTCTCCGGCGCCGACCTGATCGTCATGTACAACAAGAAGCTCCACGGCGTGCAGTTCACCCAGGGCAGCGCCCTGCCGACGTCTGTCACCACGTGGACCTCTCGCTGACGAGGACCCATGTTCCCGATCCTTCTCCGCAGGCTGGCGCTGTCCGTCCCGCTGCTGCTGGTCGTCTCGGCGATCACCTTCCTTCTCGAGTCGTTCGTGCCGGGCAACCCGGCGCGGACCCTGCTCGGCCTCAACGCGACCCCGGAGCAGTACGCCGCGCTGCGGTCCGCACTCCATCTCGACGAGCCGATCGTCACGCAGTACTGGATCTATCTGCGCGGTGTCCTCCACGGTGACCTCGGCAGCTCGCTGTTCACCGACGAGTCCGTGCTCGGCCTGATCGGCCAACGGCTGCCGGTCACCCTGGCGTTGGTGATCGGGGCGACCGGCCTCGCGAGCCTCGTCGGCGTACTGCTCGGCGTGTACAGCGCGACGCGCGGCCGGGTCAGCCGGCGCGTGGTCGACGTCGTGTCCCTGCTCGGCGGCGCACTGCCCAACTTCTGGATCGCGTTGCTGCTGGTCGCCCTGTTCGCCGTGAAGCTCACCCTCTTCCCGGCGACCGGCTACACCCCCTTCGCCCAGTCGCCCGGACAGTGGGCGAACGGCCTGGTACTGCCCGTGGTCGCGCTCTCCATCGGCGGTGTCGCCATGATCGCCAAGGTCACCCGCGACGCGATGCTCACCACCCTCGGCCTCGACTACGTCAGAACGCTCAGAGCGTCGGGCGTCAGCCCGGCGTCCATCGTCTGGAAGCACGCCCTGCGCGGCTGCGGACTGCCGGTGGTGACCACGATCGGCCTCACGATGATCGCCTTCATCCCCGGCACGATCCTCATCGAGAACGTCTTCACCCTGCCTGGCCTCGGCACCACGGTCGTGGACGCGACCAACCAGCACGACCTGCCGGTCGTGCAGGGCGTCGCCCTCACCTTCACCGTCATGGTGATCGTGGTGAACGTTCTCGTCGACGTCCTCTACGGCCTCCTGAACCCGAAGGTGCGTACGCAATGACCGCAGTCGACTCACCCCCGAAGCCCCAGCCGCGGGCATGGGCACGGGCGCGAGCGCGGACCAGTCCCTTCACCGGGATCTGGCGCCGCCCCGTCACCGCCGCCGCGTTCGTCGTGGTCGCCGGGATCTGCGCCGCGGTGATCCTCGCCCCGTTCCTCGCACCCCACCCACCCCTCGCGCAGGACCTCCTGCACGCGCAGGCCGGACCCTCGGGCAGCCACCCGCTGGGCACCGACAGCCTCGGCCGGGACGTACTGAGCCGACTGCTGTACGGCGGCCGCCCGACCCTGCTCGGCGTGGGACTCGCCGTCCTCGTGTACGCGGTCGTCGGCATGTCCCTCGGCATCCTGGCCGGCTATCTGCGCGGCTGGACCGACCGGGTCATCGTCGCCGTACTGGACGTCCTGCTCTCGGTGCCCGCGATCATCGTCACGCTCGCCGTCCTCGCGATCTTCCACCAGAGCAACGTGGCCGCCATGCTCACCATCGGCTTCTTCGCCTCGGCCAACCTCGCCCGGATCATCCGCAGTTCGTGCATCGCCCTGCGCGAGGAGCTGTTCGTCGACGCCGCCAAGGTGTCCGGGCTCGGCCCCACGCGCATCATGGCCCGGCACATCCTGCCGGGTCTGGTGGGCCAACTACTTGTCCAGGTCTGCCTGTTCGCGGGGATCGCGCTCGCCATCCAGACCGGCCTCGGTTTCCTCGGCATGGCCACCCCGGCACCGGCCCCCAGCTGGGGCGGCATGGTCGGAGAAGCGGCGCAGGTCATGCAGCAGAACCCCCGACTCCTGCTGATCTCGGGCGGGTTGATCGGTCTGATGTCCATCGCCTTCGGGCTGCTCGGCGACGGACTGCGCGACCTGGAGGAGGACCGGCGCAGGGCGACCGGGGGCGGTGCGCAGCGGCCGGTTCCGGTGGTGGCCGCCACCGACACGTCCGACACCGCGCCCGAGGGCGCCGCGCTTGCCGTACGCGACTACTCGATCGCCTTCGCCACCGCGCGGGAGCCACGTACCGTCGTCGACTCCATCAGCTTCACCGTGCGACCCGGCGAGATCTTCGGCCTGGTGGGGGAGTCGGGCAGCGGAAAGACGGTGACCGGACTGTCCCTGCTCGGCCTGCTCGCCCCCGGCGGAGCCGTGACCGGCGGCTCGGCCTGGCTGGGCGGCACCCGCATCAGCGGACTGCCCGAACGGGAGCTGCGGCGCATCCGGGGCGGCGAGATCGCCCTGGTCTCCCAGGAACCCATGATGGCCCTCGACCCCTACTTCACCGTCGGCTCGCAGCTGGCCGAGGTCATCCGGCGGATCGGCACGGACACCGGCTCCGGTGGCAAGGAAGCCGTACGGCAGCGCATCCGCGAGCTGCTGACCAGCGTCCATCTGCGCGACCCGGACGACGTGGCCCGCAGACACCCCCACGAGCTGTCCGGCGGCATGCTCCAGCGCATCGCCATCGCCATGGCCCTGGCCGGCTCACCGAAGGTCCTGATCGCCGACGAACCCACCACCGCCCTGGACGTCACCGTGCAGGCGGGCATCCTGGACCTGCTGCGGACCCTGCGCGACGAACGCGGCATGGCGATCGTCCTGATCACCCACGACCTCGGGGTCGTCGCCGACACCTGCGACCGCGCGATCGTCATGGAGCGGGGCCGGATCGTGGAGGAGGGCTCGGTCGAGGACGTCTTCTACCGGCCGCAGCACCCGTACACGAGAAAGCTCATCGAGAGCACCCCCAGCATCGTCCGGACCGAGGGCAGGATCGCGTGACCGCACACCCCGTACCCCCGCTCGACGGGCCTCCCGTACTCCAGCTCGACGAACTCGCCGTCCGCTACCCGGGCCGCGGCTTCCGCAAGCCCGCGACCACGGTCATCGAGAACGTGTCGTTCGAGGTCGGACAGGCCGAGACGGTCGCGCTCGTGGGCGAGTCCGGCTCGGGCAAGACCACCATCGGCAAGGCGGTCCTCGGCCTGACCCCGGTCAGCGGCGGCCGCGTACTGCTCGACGGACGGGACATCACCCGCCTCACCGGCCGGGCCCGGCGCCTGCTGTCCACCGACCTCCAGGCGATCTTCCAGAACCCCTACGGCTCGCTCAACCCGGCGCTCCCCGTGGGCCGGACCCTCGCCGAGCCCCTGCTCACCGGCTCGACCCGGTCACGCGAGGAGGTCCACGAGCACGTCGCCGGACTGCTGAGGCGCGTCGGCCTCCCGGAGGGCGCGGCCGACCGCTACCCGGCGCAGTTCAGCGGAGGCCAGCGGCAGCGCATCGCGATCGCACGGGCCGTGGCCCGGCAGCCCCGGATCATCATCTGCGACGAACCGACCAGCGCCCTCGACGTCACCACCCAGGCCGCAGCGCTCGAACTCCTCTCGGAACTCCAGCAGACCCTGGGCTGCGCCTACCTGTTCATCACCCACGACCTGGCCGTCGTCAAGGAGTTCGCCGCCCGCACCCTGGTGCTGCAACAGGGACGCATCGTCGAGGAAGGGCCCAGCACCGACGTGTGCGACCGGCCGCGGCACACCTACACCCAGCGCCTGGTGGCGGCCGCACCCGTCCCGGACCCGGTCCTGCAACGACGGCGGCGTCGGCAACGTACCGAAGCCGAGGCGGCCGCCCTGTGAACTGGTGCCACCGGGTCTCCCCGGGGCCCGGTCAGGTGGATTCGCGGACGTGGACCACGAGTTCGTCCGGGACGGGCTCCGCGGGGGACTCCCGTCCTTCGAGCGAGTCGACGACCCGGCGGGCCATGTTCCGGGCGATGACGTCGGTGTTGCGGTGGACCGTGGTGAGCGGCGGCTGGGCGAGGGCGGCGTAGGTGATGTCGTCGACGCCGATGACGGCGAGGTCGTCGGGGGCCCGCAGCCCGAGGTGGTTGAGGCCGGCGAGGAGGGCCAGGGCCACGTCGTCGTTGAAGGCGCACACACCGGTGACCGACGGCTCGGCGGCGAGCCATTCCCGTACGGCTTCGGCGGCGCCCTGGGCGTCGAGCGGTACGGTCCGCACCGCGGGCTCCGGCAGGCCCAGCTCGGCACAGACCTTGCGGACGCCGTCCAGGCGCGGCTGGGCCAGGCTGTCGAGTCCTGGCAGGTCGGGGTAGGCGTAGCCGATCCGGCGGTGCCGGGCCTCGGCGAGATGACGGGCCTGGAGGGCGCCGATGGGGTGCTCGGACACCAGCGGAGGGCAGGACTCGCCCCGGATCGAGCCGTGCATCGCCATGACGACCTGGATGCCGGCGGCCCGCATCGCCTCGGCCTCCAGATCGGCGAACTCCTGGAGCGCCAGGACGGCGGCCGGGGTCATCGCCTTCCAGATCTCCCGCAGCGGGCGCGCCGGATGGGCCGACGAGTGCACCACGAACGTGAGTCCGTGCTCGGCGAAGGCGTTGGTGAGCTGCTGGATGAGGCGTCCGAGCACGTGCTCGATGGGCCAGTCCGGCAGCAGGCCGAGCACGATGTCGGAACGCCCGATCCGCAGGGCCCGCGCGGCGGCCGAGGGGGCGTACCCGAGCCGGGCCGCCGCCTCCCACACCCGCTGCCGGGTCGTCTCGGGGATCTTCTGATGGGGGACGTCATTGAGGACGTAGCTCACCGTCGCGCGGGAGACACCGGCCTCCTTGGCCACATCCGCGCTGGTCACCCGCCTGCCATCGGACACCCCGGTCACCCCGCCCGCCTCGGTCGCACCTCTTGTCAAAGCTCACGGCCGCAGTTAGCTTACCTGCCAGATCACTCAACTGGCACGCGTAAGTGAATCGAGTAGGCGCTCGTCGATCCGAGCCCCGCCCCCGCTCACCCACCCCGTCGCATCGCGGCCGGGCGACCGTACTCCACACCCCCCCATCACCGGTACTCAGGTACTCAGCGAAGAGGACCCATGACTGACGTCGAGAGCCCTGCGGGAAGGCCGTGGAAGACGGCGGTGCTGGCCGGTATGGCCTCCTACCTGGACGCCGGAGCACTGGTGACGTCAGGGGTCGCGATCGGCGGTTATTACGCCGGTCCGCTCCAGCTCGGCGCCGGGACGATCGGGTCGCTGCTGGGGTTGCAGACGCTGGCGTTCGCGGTCGGGGCGCTGTTCGGGGGCGGGCTCGGTGACCGGTTCGGCCGCCGGAAGGTCTTCACGTTCTCGCTCGTGCTCTACGTCGTCGGCGTCCTGCTGCTCCTCGTGGCCGCGGGCCCGGTGCTGCTGTACGCCGGTGTCGTCGCCACCGGCGTGGCCATCGGCGCGGACCTGCCCGTCTCGCTCGCGCTCGTCAACGAGGAGGCGCCGGTCGGGAGGAAGGGCACCATGGTGGTCTTCTCCGGCATGCTCTGGCTCGCCGGCATCGTCGCCGTCCTGCTGCTGAGCTCCTCCATGGGAGTGCGGGGCACGACCGGGGGCAGGATCCTGTTCGCGCATCTGCTGGTCGTGGCGGTCGTAGTCCTCCTGCTGCGTCTGACCCTTCCCGAGTCGGCCGAGTGGACGGCGGCCCGCCGAGCCGCCGACGCACGGCAGCAGGCCGACACCGGGACCGTCCAACTCGCCCGGCTCCGCGAGCTCTTCACGGCACCGACCGGCTACGCCCTCCTCGCGACCGGCCTCTACTACGCCACCTGGAACCTCGGCGCGAACACCCTGGGCCAGTTCGGCACCTTCCTGTGGACCGCCCTGGCCGGGGGACAGGTGGAGGAGTTCTCCCGACTCACTCTGATCGGGCTGCCGGTCGGCTTTCTCGCCGGGCTGGTGTTCATGCGGGTCGTCGACAAACCGGCACGGCACGGCTGGTTCGCCACGGGCTCGGCCCTGATCGTCGTCGCCTGGGCGCTGCCCGCGCTGGTCGGGCCGACGAGGTTCGCCCTGGTCGCCGCCATGCTCATCTCGGGGCTCGGCAACGCGTTCGCGGGGGAGTCCGTCTACAAGATCTGGTCCCAGGAACTGTTCCCGACCCTGCTGAGGGCCACCGCCACCGGTGTGACCATGGCCTTCACCCGGGGTGTCGCCGGACTGGCCGCGCTGGGCACACCCGCCCTCGCGCTCGGGCACACGCGGCTGTTCTTCGGCCTGCTGTTCGGGGTCACGCTGGTCGCCGCGGTCATCGGGCTGGCCTGGGTGCCGCGGCTGCCGAGGGTCCAGGAAGAAGCCGGGCTCTCGACGGGCGGGCACGAGGAGGCCGGTCTCTCCTCGGCACTCGGGTACGAGAAGACCGACCTTCCCGAGGCGCGGCGGAGGCAAGTCGGCCGGCCCGGAGCCCAGGAGCCCGCGGAGGCCGACACCTCGAACCCCTTCGCCTCCAAGGCCACCGGAACCCCAGCGGCGTGACCGCCTGCCCCATCGACCCGTACCGCACCCGCATTGCACTCGCACCGCACCCGCCTCCGCACCAGCCATGAGGAACCCCATGCCCCTGACGCCTCCGCCCTTCGACCCCGAACTCGCCGTGGAGCTGGCGGCGATCGGTGAGGTGCTGCCGCCCACCATCACCCCCGACATGATCGAGGCCGGACGCCGGACGGACGGCCCGTTCGCTCCTCCGACCGACGAAGAGCTGGCCCGTGACGGTCACTTCGAGGTCGAGGAACGGGCCGTACCGGGACCGCCCGGCGCACCGGAGGTCCCGCTGGTGATCTGCCGGCCCGCCGGTACGACCGATCTTCGCCCGGTCCTCTACAACATCCACGGCGGCGGCATGGTGGCGGGCAACAGCCGGCTCGGCATCCCGCTCGACTGGGCGGAGGAACTCGGCCTGGTCGTGGTCTCGGTGGAGTACCGGCTCGCTCCCGAACACCCCCATCCGGCACCGGTGGAGGACTGCTACGCGGGTCTCCTGTGGACCGCCGAGCACGCCAAGGAGATCGGCGGCGACCCGGACCGCATCATCCTCGCGGGAGGCAGCGCGGGCGGCGGGCTCACCGCCGCCGTGGCGCTGCTGGCCCGTGACCGCGGTGGCCCGCGGGCGATCGGGCAGGTGCTGATGTGCCCGATGCTCGACGACCGCAACGACACCCCGTCCGCCCATCAGATGGCGGGCCTGGGCGTATGGGACCGCACCTCCAACGAGACAGGCTGGAACGCCCTGTTGGGGCAGGCCCGCGGTACCGCCGACGTGTCGCCGTACGCCGCTCCGGCCCGTGCCGACGATCTCTCCGGGCTGCCCTCGGCCTACATCGACGTCGGTTCGGCGGAGACCTTCCGGGACGAGGACGTGGCCTACGCGAGCCGTATCTGGCAGGCGGGCGGGATCGCCGAACTCCATGTGTGGCCCGGCGGGTTCCACGGCTTCGACGGCATGGTCCCGCAGGCCGCGCTCTCCCAGGACGCCCGTGCGGCCCGACTGCGCTGGCTGCGCCGACTCCTGGGCGAGTGACGGACCGGCGCCCGCCGTACCCGTGAACTGACCGTACTCGTGGGCCCGCCCGTACCCGTGCACTGCCCGCAACGGCCGAACTGCCCGTAACAGCCGACGTGTTGCTCCGGACCACTCACCCGGAGCGCGCGCTCCCCGTCCGGCAGCGGGTCTCCCCGTCCCGCTGCCGGACCACCGGGCCGCCGCCGCGCGACCGACTCCCCGCAGCGCGGCGGCGGCCCACCGGCGGCCGATGCCGCCACCGAAGGCGAGACGGCACACGAGCGGCCCGCCGCGGTTCAGGTCACGGCGGGCCGCGTCCGGAGGGCACCGGCTCACAGGAGCCGCCGCCGGGACGAAGGACGGTCAGGCGGAGCGCAGCACCAGCCGGTGGTCGCCCGAGCCGAGCAGGCCCGTCGCCGTCTCGGTCCGCCATCCCTCGGGCGCCAGGAAGCTGCCGGTGGTGCCCGGCGGCAGCGAGACGGCCACCGTCAGCGCCGAGCCGTCCAGCGACCAGGCGACGGACGTCGTGCCGTACGGCGTCTCGATCGACGCCTCCGCCGAGGTGAGCCCGCCTCCCGGCCGGGGCGCGACCTCGAAGGTGCGGTAACCGGGCGTGGTGGGCCGCAGCCCCGCGACGGACCGGTACAGCCAGGCCGCGACGGCACCGTAGGCGTAGTGGTTGAACGACAGCATCGTCCCGGCCTTCTCGGTGTCGATGGTGCCGTCGGGGCGGATCGCGTCCCACCGCTCCCACATGGTCGTGGCGCCCCGCTCGACCTGGTAGAGCCAGCCGGGGCACTCGGTGTTGAGCAGCAGCCGGTACGCCTCAGCCGTGTGCCCGGTGCCGGTGAGGGCGGGCAGCACGAACGGCGTGCCGAGGAAACCGGTGGCGATCCGCCCGCCGTTGGCCCGCACCAGGGCGGCCAGGGCCTCGCCCACAGCGGCGCGCTCTCCTTCCGGTACGACACCGAACTCAAGGGCGAGTGCGCACCCGGTCTGCGTGGTCCTGGCGTGCTCGCCCCACTTCCGCCACGCGGCCTCGGCCGTACGACGGTGCAGTGCCGCATACCGTTCGGCGTCCTCGAAGAGTCCCAACTCGTCGGCGGTGTCGGCCAGAAGCCGTGCGCTGTGCGCGACGAAGGCGGTGGCCACATAGGCGGAGTCGGTGGTCGCGCGGGCCGGGTCCTCCGGCGGTGCGGCCGGGTCGAGCCAGTCCCCGAGCTGTGCGTTGCCGCTCCAGGTGCCGTCCTCGTCCAGACGGTCCGCGGTGAACTCGACCCACGCGCGCATCGTCGCGTAATGGCGGCTGAGCAGTCCGCGGTGCCCGTAGGCGTCGAACAGGGCGGTGGGCACGACGGTGGCGGCGTCGCCCCAGCCCGCCGCGGTCCCGGCGAACGGCAGCTCGCTCGGCGGCGGATCACCGAGAGGCACGTCGGGAATCACCATCGGGACCGCGCCGTCCGGCCGTTGCTCGACCGCGAGGTCGGTGAACCAGCTGTCGAGGAAGGAGCGGCTGTCGAAGGTCGCGCACGCCGTCGGCGCGAAGGCCATCAAGTCACCTGTCCAGCCCAGCCGTTCGTCGCGCTGCGGACAATCCGTCGGTACGGCGAGGAAGTTGCCGCGCTGGGAGCGGACCACGTTGGCGTACAGGGAGTTGACCCGTTCGTCCGAGCAGCGGAACGTACCGATGCGGCGCAGGTCGCTCGCCACGACCCGGACCTCGACCGCCTCGACGGTGACACCCGGGGACGCCTCGATCTCGGCGTACCGGAAGCCGTGGAAGGTGAACTCCGGCTCCAGATCGGCCGTTTCACCGGCGAGCGTGTACACGTCGGTGGCCCGCGCGCCGCGCAGGATGCTGGTCAGCAGCCGCCCGTCGCCGTCGAGCACCTCGGCGTGCCGGACGGTGACCGTGCCGCCCCGCGGGCCGCTCGCGCGCAGCCGGAGCCAGCCGGTCAGGTTCTCGCCGGCGTCGACGGTGATCGTGCCGTCGGGCAGGGTCCGCGGCTCGGGCCGCAGGACCTGTACGACCCGCACGGGCGGGTGGGCCCGCTGGACGAGCCCGGTGGGCAGGCCGAGGGGCACGGCCCGTTCCCAACCGCGGTCGTCGAAGCCCGGTTCCTGCCAACCGCCGGGCTCCTGACGGAGATCGAGCTCGCAGCCGTCGTACAGGTCGGCCGTCAGCAGGGCGCCGTGTCCGCCGCGCCAGCTGTCGTCGGTGGCGACGGTGACGGTGCTGCCGTCGGCCAGGGTGACCTCCAGCTGGGCGAGGAGCGCCGAGGTGTCGCCGTAGACGTCACGGGTCTTGTGCCAGGTGAGATGGCCGCGGTACCAGCCGTCTCCGACCGCCGCCGACAGGGCGTTGCGGCCGGCGGCGAGGAGGCCGGTGACGTCGTAGGTGGCGTACAGGAGCCGGTTGGGGTAGCTGGTCCAGCCGGGTTCCAGCAGGTCCTCGGAGACGGGCCTGCCGTTGATCGCGGTGCGGTGGACGCCCAGCGAGCTGACGTACAGCCGGGCGGAGACCGGTGCGGCCGGGAGGTCGAACTCCTGGCGCAGCAGTGGCACCGGGCCCGGTCCTGGGCGCCCCCGGTCACTGGGCAGGTGGACCGGACGGGCCGTCCAGTCCGCGTCGGTGAGCAGCGCGGCCTCCACGCGTGCGGGCTCGCTCCAGCGGGTCCGGCCGGCGTCGGTGCGGACCCGCACCCGCCAGTACCGGACCTCGCGACTCGCCAGCGGTTCGGCCGGCCACGGGTGGTCGACGACCAGGCCGGACGCGACCTCACCGCTGGAGACCGCGTCCTCGAAGGAGGGGTCGGCGGCCACCTGGACCTCGTAGGCGTGCTGGAGGACCCCCGGCCGGTGGCTCGCCAGCGACCACGACAGGCGGGGCGAGGGGTACGGCGTGGCCACGAGACCGGAGTCGTCCCCGGTGCGCAGCCCGGTGACGGCGGTCGTGGAGTCCGTCGCGCGCAGGACCCCGGAGCTGGACGTCGTCATGACTGGAGGTGCCTCCGGAGGAATCGCAGCGTCGACTGGTGCAGGGTGGTGCGGTGCGGCACGGAACCCCAGGCGTGGTCCGCGCCCTCGACGGCCTGGAGCTCGGCGTTGCCGTCGTAGTGGTCCAGGTACCGGCGACCGTACGCGAGGGGAGCGATGTCGTCCTTGTCGCCGTGCAGGATGTGGACCGGGCCCCGGTACGGCGCGGACCGCCCGTACACGTCGAGGCCGGCGATGTCCGCGACGAGCGCCGGGCTCATCCGGTAGCCGTCGGCGTCGACGTACCCCTTGTCGGCGATCTCCGGTGCCAGCTCACGGCCCTTGAGATAGCCGCTGCCGATCTCGAACGGCGCGACCGCGGCCGGTGACCACAGACACAGGGCGCCGACCCAGGGCTCCTCGGCCGCGGCGATGCCGGCGACCACGCCCCCCATGCTCATCCCGACCAGGCCCACGCGGTCGGGGTCGACGAAGCCGAACTCCCGGACCGCCCGCAGGACCGCGCGGGTCTCGGTGATCTCCCCGGCGATGGTGACGTCGAAGAAGTCGCCGTCGCTCTCGCCGTGGCCCGAGAGGTCGAACCGGACCGAGGCGATCCCGTTCGCCTCCAGCAGCCGGGACATGCCGACGAAGGAGGGGAGTTCGAGCCGGTTCGAGGTGAAGCCGTGGACGAACACCGCGGTCGGCCATCGGGTCGCGTCCGCGCCGTCGGGGATGTGCACCGTGGAGCGAAGCGTAAGGCCGTTGTGCTGGAAATCGTGGTGGCGAATCACGCGGCCGCCTTCCTTACAGAGAGTTACTTAATCGCGCCACTTAAACGTGTATGCTGACTGAGCGGGTAAGTTAGCCGCACTCGTGGGCTTTGACAAGAGCCGGGCCGGAGGGAGGGGGCGCATGACCGGGACGCCCGGCCGCAGACGCGCGACCAGCGCGGACGTGGCGCGCGAGGCCGGAGTCTCCCGTGCCACGGTCAGCTACGTCCTCAACGACACCCCGCACCAGCGCATCACCGAGGCCACCCGGCAGCGGGTGTGGGAGGCGGCGGCCCGGCTCGGCTACGCCCCCTCGGCCGCCGCGCGGACACTCCGGATCGGACGTTCCGACATCGTGCTCGGCCTGCTCCCGGACTGGCCCATCGAACACGTCCTCGGACGCCTCATCCAACAGCTCACCAACGCCCTCGCCGAGCACGAACTCACCTTCCTCGTGCACTCGTCGGGCCTCCCCGCGCGTCCGCTGCGGGAGATCTGGAAGGCGATGACCCCGGCCGCCGTCTTGGCCCTCGACGAGTTCCCCGAGTCCGAGGCGGAGGCCATGCGCACGGCGGGCGTCGAGGTCGTCATGGCGGTCTACGGCGACTTCCGGGGCGAACCCCGCGGCCCCCTGGTGTCCGAGGAACCGATCGGCGCGGCTCAGGCGCGCTACCTCGCCGCGTCCCACCACCGACTGGGATACGCCGCCCCCGACCTGGGCAGGCTCGACGCCCTGGTCCGGCCGCGCCTGGACGGCGTCCGCAAGGTCTGCGCCGAACTGGGCCTCCCGGAGCCGGAGGTGCGGACCGTCCCTCTCGACGCACGCGACGCCGCCGAAGCGGTACGGGGCTGGCTCGCCGTCGACGCGCCGGTCACCGGCGTCTGCGCCTTCAACGACGACGTCGCCCTCGCCGTCCTGGCCGGCCTCGCCCACCTCGGCCTGCGCGCACCCGACGACCTCGCCGTCATCGGCGTCGACGACATCTCCTACGCCGCCCTCTCCCAGCCACCCCTCACCACGATCGTCCGTGACACCGACGCCATCGCCCGCAACATGGCCCGCCGCCTCGTCGAGACGCTGGACCGGAGGGAGGTGACCGCGGACCCGCTCCAGGACCCTTTGCGGGTGCGGGTGCGGGAATCCGCGTGAGCCGGTGAGCCGGGACCGGATTGTGGGCGACGCCTGGTCGAGGGCGGGTGAGTGGGCGTGTGTGGGGTGGTGAGGGTTGCGTGTTCGGGTACGGGGGTTCGGTGAGGTGGGGCCGGAGTGCAGGCGACGTGAGGGCGGGTGAGTGGGCGTATGCCGGGTGGTGGGGGCTGCGTGTTCGGGTACAGGGGTTCGGTGAGGTGGGGCCGGAGTGCAGGCGACGCGTAGGCGGGTGAGTAGGTGTGTGCCGGGTGGTGGGGGCTGCGGATCGGGTGTGGCGGACCGGTGAGCCAGGACTGGAGTGCAGGCGACGCGTGGGCGGGCAAGTGGGCGTGTGCCAGGTGGGGAGGACTGTGTTGTTCGGGTGCGGCGGTCCGGGCCGTCGGTCTGGTCGGAGACCGCAGTTCAGGTGCGGGCGCGAATGGGTCGGACGGCTCCCCGTCCGCTGCACCGGTCCCGATCACCGGGATCGGCCGGAACCCATGCCCCGGCCCGGGCGCTCCGGAGCCCCGCGGCGTCGCGCGATCAACACCGTGCTGACACCCTGACACCTGCGGGCACGGGTAACCACGGTCGCCGTACCCGCAGCCAGACCGCCCGCCCTCCCCGCCCCAAGGACCACTCGTGACCACCTTCGCCCTCATCGGCGCCGGCCCCGGACTCGGGCTCGCCACCGCCCGTCGCTTCGGCACCGCCGGCCACACCGTCGCCCTCATCGCCCGGGACGCGGGGAAGCTGGACCGCCTGACGGCCGAACTGGCCCGCGACGGCGTCGAGGCCCGCGCCTTCACCGCCGACGTGCTCGACACCGAGTCCCTGGACTCCGCCCTGTCCGCGGCCGGTTCGTCGCTCGGGCCCGTCGAGATCCTTCAGTACAGCCCCGCGCCCCGCGCCGACTTCATGAAGCCGGTCCTCGACACCGGCGCCGCCGACCTCGACGACCCGCTCGCCTTCTCGGTCAAGGGCCCGGTCACCGCCGTGCGGGCCGTCCTGCCCGGCATGCGTGAACTCGGCCGCGGCACCCTGCTGTTCGTCAACGGCGGCACCGGCGCCCGCCCGCACCCCGAACGGGCCGGTACCTCCATCGCCTTCGCCGGCGAGAGCGCGTACGCCCGGATGCTCCACGACGCGCTCGCCCCGGAGAACATCCACGTGGCCCAACTGATCGTGCCGGGTGCCATCCGGCCCGACGCCGAGCACAGCAGCCCCGACGCCCTGGCCCGGCGCCTCTACGACATCCACCGGGAGCGTGCGGGCTTCCGCCACTTCGCGGAGCCGCTGCCCGACTGAGCGCTCGGAGTCCGGGCCCGGCCTCGGATGTGTGCAGCGCTCACAATGTGTTCGACGCCCACATGGAGGTAGGGTCACCTGCATGAAGACCCGCCCTTACCACCACGGAGACCTCCGCGCCGCACTGCTCACCCTCGCCGAGCAGACGCTGCGCGAGAACGGGCCGGGGGCGGTGTCACTGCGGGAGCTGGCCCGGGAGGCCGGTGTCAGTCCGGCCGCGCCGAGCCGGCACTTCAAGGGGAAGCAGGCACTCCTGGACGCGCTGGCGCTGGAGGGGTTCGACCGTCTGACGGTGGAACTGGGCGGAGCGCTGGAGCGGGCCGGTGACTCCTTCGGCGACCGGATGGCCGCCGTCATGCGCGCCTACCTCGGCTTCGCGACCGCCAACGCGGCCCTGCACGACCTGATGTACGAGTTCAAGTACGCCCCCAGCACCTCCGCGGAACTCGCCGAGGCCAGACAGCGGTTGGGGAACCTGACGGCCGAACTGGTCGAGGAGGGACAGCGGCGGGGCGAGGTGCGCGCGGACCCCCTCGACAGCGTCACCCTGCCGCTCACCGCGACCCTCCAGGGCTTCGCCGCGCTGGTGGTGGGCGGCGCGATCCCCGCCGACCGGATCGAGCGGAGCCTGGACGACACGATCGCCTTCGTCCTGCGCGGATACGCGCCGTGACCTGTTGACACCGCCATGACCCACTGACGCGTGACCGCCGAGACGCTCGTCCAGCACGCCGGGACGCCCCCGTCCAGTACCTCGGACGGGGGCGTCCCCGCAGGTGCCGTAGCCCTCAGGCGGTCATCGCGTCGCGGACCTTCGCGGTGTCCACGAACTGCTCGAAGCGCACGATCAGCCCGCCGCGTACGACGAAGTGGTGCGCCACGCGGACGTCGATCCGTTTGCCGGTGGCCTTGTTGGCGGCGGTGTAGCGGGCCAGGACGACGACGTTCTCGCCGTCCACGACATAGGTGTCGTCGTGGGCGGTCCAGCCGTCCCAGTCCTTGCCGAGCTGCTCCATGACGTTGGAGGTGACCCCGTCCGGGGTGCGGTAGGTGCCGGCCAGCGGGAAGCCGGCCATCTCCGTCCACTCCACGTCGGGGGCGAGGGTGGCGCGCAGGGCCTCCAGGTCCCCGGCCGCGGAGGCCAGGTACTGACGCCGTACGACATCGGCGGGGGCCGGGGAGGAGGCGAACCCCGTGTGATCGCCGGCTTCGGTCATCGTCAGCCCCACTTCATCTCGCCCTTGGCGACCTTCGCGCCGATCTGGGCGGCGATCAGCATGCCGTTGTCGGGGTAGCGCTCGACGAGTGCCTCGGTCAGCGCGGCGCCGTCAGCCGCCTTGCCCAGCTCCTCCTCGAAGGCGACGAGGTAGTCACGGGTGGCGGCGATGGCGGAGGCGTCGGCGGCGGTGCCGGGCAACCGGTGGCCGGGGACGACCAGTTCGGGCCGGAGGGCGGCCATCTCGTCGAGCAGGTCGATCCAGGACGCGCGGTCACCGGGGGTGGGGGTGTCGGCGACCCAGACGTGCTCCTGCTGGAAGAGCAGGACACCGCCGAGCAGGGCGCGGGACTCGGCCTGCCACAGGTAGTGCCGGTCGGGCAGGCTGGCCGGTCCGCCCTTGAGCTCGAAGCGGTGGCCCTCCAGCGTGAGGTCGCCGGTGAGGGGTTCGAGGTCGACCAGACGGGTGGGCAGGTTCGGGCCGAGCGCTTCCCATGCCTTGAGCTTGCCCTCGTAGGAGTGGCGGATGTGCTCGATGACGATCGGGGTGGCGACGAACTTCGCGTCCGGGAACGCGTCGGCGATCACCTCGGCGCCGAAGTAGAAGTCGGGGTCGCCGTGGGAGACGTAGACGGTGGTGAGCGTCTTGCCGGAGTCGAGGATCTCGGCGGCCAGGCGGTGGCCGTCGGCGCGGGTGAAGGCGGCGTCCACCAGCAGGGCTTCGCGCTCACCGGTGACCAGGGTGGCGGTCTTGTTCTTGCTGCCTGCGGGGAAGTCGAGGTCGAGGACCTTGAAGTCGAGGGCACTCATCGGGGGCTCCTTGGACGGGGGAGAAGGACAGGTCAGGAGAGGCTCGCGAGCCGCCGGTCGACCTCGTCGGCGGTGGCGTGGCCGCGGGCCAGGACGGTGACGTGCTCGCCGTCGACGGCGAGGAGGGTGGGGAAGCCGGTGACGCCCAGTTCGGCGGCGCGGCGGAAGTCGCCGGCCGCCGCGTCGGGGTCTTCGAGGGCGGCGACCACGGCCTCGCCGTCCAGCCCGGCGGCCGCGGCGACCTTCCGGTAGGTCGCCGGGTCGGACAGGCTCAGGCCGTCGACGTAGAAGGCGCTCTGGAGGTCGGTGGCCAGTTCCGCCGCCCGCCCGGGAGCGGCCCGGCGCAGCGCGGCCATGCCACGGGCGGCGGCCTCGGAGTCCATGACGAACGACCCGTCGGCGATCAGCCGGTCGTAGGCCGCGCCGAACTCGGCACCGGTCAGCTCGGCGATCTGCGCGTTGGCTCCCTGTACGTAGCCGAACTCACGGATCGGGACGCGGCGCCCGCCGGTGAACAGACCGCCGGAGACGACCTCGACCGGCAGCCCGGGGTGGCGGGCGACGATCTCGCGCAGGGTGGCCGAGAAGCCGTGCGACCAGCCGCAGTAGGCATCGAAGACGTGGACGAGCTTCATCGAAGACCTCGGGGGACGTGGCGCCCGCCTGGTGCGGGCACTCACCCGGGGCCAACATTATCTGACTCGTCAGATATTTCAACGCGGGGAGGCCCGGCCGGGTGACGTGCGTCTCTCAGGGCAGCAGCGGCAGGGAATCGCGGGCCGCGTGACTGAGAATCCGCAGGTCCTCCGCGAAGCGCTCCCGGTGGGAGGCGGGCAGGGGGTCCAGGAAGAACCGCTTGATGTTCTCCACGTGCAGCCGGGAAGCGCGTACGGCGGTCTCCTCGCCCAGCGGTGTCAGGCGCACCAGGCGTCCGCGCCGGTCGCCCGGGTCCGTGACGCGCCGCACCAGGCCCGCCGCCTCCATCCGGTCCACCAGCCGGGTCGCGCCGCCGGTGCTCAGTACCTGCTCCTGCCCGATCGCCCGCATCGAGAGCCCCGGTTCGCCCGCCCGTCCCAGGATCAGCAGCACCTCGTACATGAGGTGGCTGATTCCGCACTCCTCCTCTATGCGCCGCCCCAGGATGTACTCCAGCCGGTTCGCGGCGCCCTGGAGGCGCCCGAACGCCAGGACCAGCTCGTCGTCGGCCGCCTCCTTCGCGGTCGTGATCTCCCGCTGCCCGTCCTGCTCGCCCACGGTGCCTCCGCATGTTCGTCCAGGCGGAACCTATCGCGCCTGATCGCGTGAGGGGGCCCGGAGGTCCGGAGTCGGCGGGTGGGCGCCGACGGGGAAGGTCGGGATGGAGAAGGCCGGGATGTTGCGCGAAGTATTGACACGCCCTGTTCGACTGCGTACATATGACTGCGCAGTCATGACAGCGCAGTCATAAGGATGACTCGCTACTATTCAGGCCGCCGGACACAGGGAGACGCCATGGCGCGAGGGGAAGCACGGAGCGGTGCCTCCACCGCCCCGCGCGGTGTGGACGTGGCCCGTCGGGCGGGCGTCTCGCAGAAGACCGTCTCACGGGTCTTCAACTCCGAGCAGTACGTGTCCGCCGAGGTCCGCCGCCGGGTGCTCGAAGCCGCCGAGGAACTCGGCTACCGGCTCAACAGCGCGGCCCGGACCCTGGCTTCGGGGCGCACCCGCTCCATCGGCGTGGTCGCGCTGGGCACCGCCCTCTACGGCCCCGCCTCGCTGCTCATCGGCATCGAGCGGGCCGCCAGGGACGCGGGGTACGCGCTGCGCGTGGTCAACACCCTGGAGGGCGACCCGGGCGGGGTCGCCGGTGCCGTGGAGTCACTGCTCGAACAGGGCGTGGACGGCATCGTCGTATCCGAACCGATCGACGAGGGCTCGGTCTCGCTCAGCGTCGACGTACCGGTCCTCGTCCTCGGGGCGCCCGCGGCGTTCGGCGGCCCCCGGGCCGTGGCCGCCGGGGTCGGTGCCGAGGCGCTGGCGCGGGCGGCCACCGAACACCTGCTGGGCCTCGGTCATATGACGGTCCATCATCTGGCCGGTCCGCAGCGGTGGTTCGCCGCCCGTGACCGCCTCGAAGGCTGGCGCACCGCGCTGGCCGCCCGGGGCAGGGAGCGGCCGGCCGTCATCGAGGGGGACTGGTCGGCTGCCTCCGGCTACGCGGCGGGCCACGAACTCGCCGCCACCGCCGGGGTCACCGCGGTGTTCGCCGCCAACGACGACATGGCGATCGGACTGGTCCGCGCGCTCACGGAGGCGGGCCTGCGCGTGCCCGACGACGTGAGTGTCGTCGGCTTCGACGACATCCCCGTCTCCGCCTATGTCACCCCGCCCCTGACCACCGTCCGCCAGCCCTTCGACGCCGTGGCGCACGACGGGCTCCGGCTCCTCGTGCAGGCCATCGAGAAACCGGACGCGGAGCCCGCCCCGGCGAGCGATCCGCCGGTCGAACTGGTCGTCCGCGCCTCGACCGCACCCCCGCCGACCCGCGGACCGGCCTCCCGGGCACGCGGCTCGGCCCACGCACCCCCGGCGGGCGCAACGCCCACCACCGGCTGATCCAGCGGTACCCGTTCCCGGTCCGGCGGTGGGCCCGCATGCCCACCGCCCCTTCTCCACAGCTGACTTGAGCCACCCGGCACGTGACACCCGTGCCGGTCAGGGCCCGCGCGACGCACACCCGCACATGGCGATCCCGATGCCCCGGTAGCGCTCCGCGCCGCACACCCCTTCCTCTCCTCTTCTCTTTCTTTTCGTTCCCACCCGTACGACACGCCCTCGCCAGGCGTGCCGTCCCCATGCCCACCGGCGGGAGTTCACCATGCCCCGATCCTTCGTACCCACGTCCGCCATGAGCCGCCGGCGCTTCCTCGCCGCGACCGGAGCACTGTCCCTCGGGGCCGCGCTCACCGCGTGCGGCGGCGACTCCGACTCGTCCGCCGCCGCGAAGCCGGTCAGCCAGGCCGACATCGACAAGGCGATGAAGACACCGACCCAACTGACCTTCTGGACCTGGGTCCCCGACATCCAGAAGGAGATCGCGCTCTTCGAGCGGCAGTACCCCGCGATCAAGGTCAAGGTCGTCAACGCCGGCCAGGGAGTCGCGCACTACACCAAGCTGCGCACCGCCCTGAAGGCCGGCAGCGGGGCACCGGACCTCGCCCAGATCGAGTACCAGGCGATCCCCACCTTCACCATCACCGACAGCCTGCTGGACCTGAGCCCCTACGGCGCCTCCGCACTGAAGGACAAGTTCGTCGACTGGACCTGGGGCCAGGTCAGCGGCCCCGACGGCGAGGTCTGGGCGATCCCCCAGGACACCGGACCGATGGGAATGCTCTACCGCAAGGACATCTTCGACCGGCACGGCATCCAGGTCCCCACGACCTGGGACGAGTTCGCCGACGCGGCCCGCGCCCTGCACAAGGCCGCACCGGACGTCTATCTGACCAACCTCGCCGCGAACGAACACGCGGCCTGGCACGGCCTGTTGTGGCAGGCGGGTGCCAAGCCCTACACCGTCTCCGGCAAGAGCGACCTGTCCGTCGACGTGGACGGCGCGGTCTCCAAGAAGCTCGGCGAGTACTGGGGCGGACTCGCGAAGGAAGGCGTCATCAGCACCGACCCCGACTTCACCGACGGCTGGTACGCGGGCTTCAACAAGGGCAAGTACGCCACCTGGCTCACCGCCGCCTGGGGCCCGGCCTTCCTCTCCGGCTCGGCCAAGGCCACCGCGGGCAACTGGCGCGCGGCCCCGCTGCCGCAGTGGGACGCCGCCAAGCCGGCCTCCGGCAACTGGGGCGGCTCCACGACCGCGGCCCTGCGCTCCACCAAGAACCCGGTCGCGGCGGCCCGGTTCGCCCAGTTCCTCAACAGCGACCCCGCGAGCGCCAAGATGTTCGCCACCGAGCAGTTCTTCTTCCCGGCGACCAAGTCCCTGCTCGCGGCCCCCGGTTTCACCGGCGAGGCACCCGCCTTCTACGGCGGCCAGAAGGTCAACCAGGTCTTCGCCGACATCAGCGACACGGTCTCCACCGCCTTCCAGTGGCCGCCGTTCCTCGACCAGGCCGCCACCGACTGGACCGAGACCGTCGGCAAGTCCCTCGCCGACAGGTCCGACACCGTCGCCGCGCTCGGCGCCTGGCAGTCCCGCCTGACGGCGTACGCGAAGAAGCAGGGCTTCACCGTCAAGGAGTCCTGACATGGCCGTCGCCCGCTCCCGCAGGGCCGGACCACTCTTCGTGGCCCCCTTCCTGATCCTCTTCCTCCTGCTCTTCCTCACCCCGCTCGGCTACGCCGCCTACCTCAGCCTCTTCCAGCAACGCCTCGTCGGCGGCACCGTCTTCGTCGGCCTCGACAACTACGTCACCGCCCTCACCGACCCCCAATTCCTGCACGGCGTCGGGCGCGTGGCCCTGTTCTTCCTGATCCAGGTCCCGCTGATGCTCCTGCTGGCCCTGGCGTTCGCCCTCGCCCTCGACAGTGGCCTGCTGCGGCTGGCCCGGGTGATCCGGCTCGGCATCTTCGTGCCGTACGCCGTCCCGAGCGTGGTCGCCGCGCTGATGTGGGGCTACCTGTACGGCCCCGACTTCGGTCCGTTCGCCCAGCTCAGCCGGAAACTGGACCTGCCCGCCCCGCACTTCCTCAGCGAGGGCTGGATGCTCGGCAGCCTGGCGAACATCGTCACCTGGGAGTTCGTCGGCTACAACATGATCATCCTGTACGCGGCCCTGCGCACCGTCCCGCACGACCTGTACGAGGCGGCGGCCATGGACGGGGCGGGCGCCTGGCGGATCGCCTGGTCGATCAAACTCCCCGCGCTGCGCCCGGCGTTGCTGCTCACCCTGCTGTTCTCCGTGATCGGCAGCTTCCAGCTCTTCAACGAACCCAAGCTCCTGATGAGCATCGCCCCGGACGTCGTCAGCAGCTCCTACACCGCCAACCTCTACGCCTACACCCTCGCGTTCACCGGCAACCAGCTCAACTACGCGGCCACGGTCTCCTTCCTCCTGGGCCTCGTCATCGTCGTCGCCTCCTACGCCGTACTCCTGACCGCGAACCGCAGGAGGACCGCATGACGACCACCTTGCGGCAGCCGCGGCCGACCACCGCGAAGACCCGGACCGCACCCGTACGGCAGCCCCGCGCAGGGCGCCGCCGCAGCACCCCGCTCACGATCGCCATGCTCGCCGCCCTGGGCTACTTCCTGCTCCCGCTGTGCTGGCTGCTGATCGCCTCGACCAAGAACACCCAGGACCTGTTCAACAGTTTCGGCCTGTGGTTCTCGCACACCCCGCGCCTGTTCGCGAACATCCGGGCGACCTTCACCCAGGACGACGGCGTCTTCGTGCACTGGCTGCTCAACACCACCGGGTACGCCGTCGTCAGCGCGGTCGGTGCCGCGCTGCTGGCGGCCGCCGGGGGATACGGCTTCGCCAAGTTCCGCTTCCGCGGCGACCGGGCCGCCTTCAACCTGGTCCTCGGCGCCGTCATGGTCCCGGCCACCGCCCTCGCCATCCCGACCTATCTGCTGTTCGCCGAGGTCGGCCTGGTCAACACCCCCTGGGCGGTCATCCTGCCGTCCCTGGTCAACCCCTTCGGCCTCTACCTCATGCGCGTCTACGCGGCCGACGCCGTCCCGGACAGCCTCCTGGAGGCGGCCCGCATCGACGGCGCGGGGGAGGCCCGGATCTTCTTCCGGATCGCCCTCAGACTGCTGGCCCCCGGCTTCGTGACCGTCCTGCTCTTCACGCTCGTGGCGACCTGGAACAACTACTTCCTGCCGTTGATCATGCTCAACGACCCGAAGCTCTACCCCGTGACCGTCGGCCTGTCGTCCTGGGCGGCCCAGGCACAGAACGGCGGAGCCGGCGCCAGCGGCGACATGCTCCCGCTGGTCGTCACCGGGTCCCTGATCTCCGTCGTACCGCTCGTCGTCGCCTTCCTGCTGCTCCAGCGCTACTGGCAGAGCGGCCTCGCGACCGGCGGCGTCAAGCAGTGACTCCCCTTGCTCTCCTGGAGGTTCATCCATGGCGGTCCTGCCCGCCCGCGTTCTGTTCGGTGCCGCGTACTACCACGAGTACACGCCCGCCTACGACCCCGAACTGCGCCCCGACGAACGGCTGAAGACCGACCTCGACCTGATGGCCGACGCCCGCTTCACCGTGATCCGCGTGGGCGAGTCCGTCTGGTCGACCTGGGAGCCGGAGAACGGCCGCTTCGACCTCGACTGGCTCCAGCCGGTCCTCGACGGCGCCCACGAGCGCGGCATCTCCGTCATCCTCGGCACCCCGACCTACGCCGTACCCCCTTGGCTGGCCCGCCAGTACCCCGAGCTCACGGGGGAGTCGCGCACCGGTGAGCGCATCGGCTGGGGCGGCCGCCAGGAGGTCGACTTCACCCACCCCGGCTTCCGCCACCACGCGGAAAGGGTCATCCGTCGGATCGTCGCCCGCTACGCCGACCACCCGGCCGTCATCGGCTGGCAGGTCGACAACGAACCCGGCCTGCACCTCTTCCACAACCACGGCGTCTTCCAGCGCTTCGTCGACCACCTGCGCGACAGGTACGGCGACGTCGAGACCCTCAACCGCGAATGGGGGCTGGTCTATTGGTCCCACCGGCTGTCCGACTGGGCCGACCTGTGGACCCCGGACGGCAACGTCCAGCCCCAGTACGACGTCGCCTGGCGGGAGTTCCAGGCCCGCCAGGTCACCGAGTTCATCGGCTGGCAGGCGGACATCGTCCGGGAGTACGCGCTGGACGGGCAGTTCGTCACCACCTGCATCTCCTACACCCGTCAGGGAGTCGCGGACGACGAGCTGTCCGCACGGCTCGACATCGCCTCCGGCAACCCGTACTACGACATGCAGGACGGCCTCCTGCTGCCCGACCCCACGCCCGACGAGCACGAACAGGTCTGGAAGACCACCGGCGTCTGGTCGATGTACCAGACCGCCGACTGGATGTTCTCCTCCCGCCAGGAACCCTTCCTCGTCACCGAGACCAACGCCAACTCCATCGGCTTCGCCTGGGACAACCGGCCCGGCTACGACGGCCAGTGGCGCCAGGCTGCGTGGGCCCATGTGGCGCGCGGCGCGCGGATGATCGAGTACTGGCAGTGGCAGACCCTGCGCTTCGGCACCGAGACCTACTGGGGCGGAGTCCTCCCGCACAGCGGCCTACCCGGCCGCACCTACGCCGAACTCGCCCGGCTGGGCGCCGAGTTCGACAAGGCGGGAGCGCTCGTCGCCGGTCTCGAACCCGACGCTGACCTCACCCTGGTGTACTCCACGCCCAGCAAGTGGCTCATGCAGAAGCACCCTCCGCTCGCCACCGCCTCCGGCGACCCCGACCCGGCCTCCTACCACCGCATCCTCGACCCCTTCTACCGCGGCGCCTTCGACGCCGGCCGCCAGGTGCGCATCGTCCACGCGAGGCAGCTCCCGACGGCCACGACACCCTCCGAGGCCGTCCGGCGTCACCCGGTCCTGGTGGTCCCGGCCCTGTACGTCGTCGACGACGCCACCCTCGACTGGCTCGCCGCCTACGCCCACGCGGGCGGCCACCTCGTCCTCGGCCCGCGCACCGGATACGCCGACCACGAGGCCCGGGCCCGGCACGAGAAGGCACCGGGACGCCTCACCGACGCGGCCGGGGTGTCGTACGACGAATTCAGCAATCTCGGCCGGGCCGTCCCGGTCCGCCCCGTGGCCGGGAGTCCGCTGCGGCTGCCGCAGGACGCGACGGCGACCCACTGGGCCGATGCACTGACCGTCGCCGACGCCGAGGTGCTCGCCGGCTACGACCACCCGCACTTCGGCCGCTGGCCCGCGATCACCACCCGCGGGCACGGCGCGGGCCGGGTCACCCACGTGGGCACGGTCCCGGGGCGCTCCCTCGGACGGGCGCTCGCCGAGTGGCTGGCCCCCACCGCCCGGCACGGCTGGGGCGACCTGCCGCGGTCCGTGACCGTGACGACCGGCACCGCCGCCGACGGGCGCCGCGTGCACGTCGTCCACAACTGGAGCTGGGAGCCGGTCCACGTCACCGCCCCCGCGCACCTGACCGACGTACTCGACGACAGCACGCTCCCCACCGGGGCCGAACTCGCCCTCGGCGCCTGGGACGTGCGGGTGTTCGTCACCGCGCCGGTCGCACAGAACTGAGCATCGACCGTGGTCATCCTCAAAGGAGAGGCAATGCAGAGAAGACGGCTGGGAAAGGCGCTGGGAACCTTCGCCGCGGCATCCGCGATGCTGGCGATCCCCCTGGGCAGCGCGCAGGCCTACGACCCGACGGGCGGAATCCTCTACCAGCTCGGCAACGAGCCGTGTCTGAAGGGGCGCGGCAACTGCGCGATCTACCCGAAGACCGCACAGCTGCCGAGCGGACGGCTGGTCGCGTCCTTCGAGAAGGCGACCGTCGTACCGGAGACCGGGAGCGCCGACCGGGAGACGCTGCCGGTCTACAAGAGCGACGACTACGGCACGTCCTGGCAGCCGCTGTCCCAGGTCAAGGCCCCGGCGTACCTCTCCAAGGACCCGAAGTACGCGAAGTACACCAGCAATTGGACCAACCCTTACCTCTACACGCTCCCGCAGGACGTCGGAAACCTGAAGTCGGGCACGCTGCTGCTCGCGAGCGTCGTGTCGGGTGACGACTACTACTACAAGGAGCACAAGGCGGCCGATCCGAACTGGACGCCGTCCAACGACGGCGACCGCAAGGACCTGGCGATCGCCCTCTACTCCAGCACCGACCAGGGCGTGACCTGGAAGGTCCTGAACGTCGTCGCCACCGGCGGCTGGCAGGGCGGCAGCGCGGGCGCGGTCGGCCAGAACATCGCCGCCGCCAACACCCGCCGGCAGGTCGACCCCCTCTGGGAGCCGTACCTGATGGTCCACAACGGCCGGCTCGTCTGCTACTACTCCGACGAGAACGACTACACCGGCTTCGACCCCGCGACCGGCGTCCCGACCCTCGACCCGGCGAACGGCACGGCCACGGACTCGCACGGCCAGATCCTGGTCCACCGGACGTGGGACGGCCGCGGTGCCCGGTGGAGCGGGCCCGTGGTCGACATCGCGGGGCTGACCCAGGACATGGGAGGCGGCAAGAAGGAGATCGGCGGCGGCCGGCCCGGGATGACCAACGTCGTCCCGACGACGGACGGCAAGTGGCTGCTGACCTACGAGTACTGGGGCGGCGGGGCCAACGTCCGCTACGCCGTCGCCGACGACCCCACGAAGTTCTACGCCGGCTCCACCGGCAACCCCGTCACCTCACTGCCGGTCGACGCGGGCTCCCGTCCCCTCGCGACGGGCGGCAGCCCGGTCGTCATCCGGCTCCCCGACGGGCGCCTGGTCTACAACGCCGCTTCGAGCGGCAACG
Organism: Streptomyces sp. SID13726; assembly: GCF_010548375.1. Lineage (GTDB taxonomy): Bacteria > Actinomycetota > Actinomycetes > Streptomycetales > Streptomycetaceae > Streptomyces. Next base: position 580,158 of record NZ_JAAGLY010000002.1, on the reverse strand, counting down.
TGTGGGTCAACGAGAGCGGACGCAGCGACGGGGTGTGGAAGGAGTACCAGACGACCGCCCCGGGCGCCTACAGCCGCCCCCTCCAGTACGTCGCCGGCACCGGCCGCGTCTCGATCCTCAACAACCAGGGCACGTCGACCATCGCCTACTCCGAGGTCGACCTCGGCCGCTCCCAGGGCGCCTACCACCAGTTGGTGAACCGCAGGACCGGCCAGGTCATCGGCACCGGGAACAAGAGCAACGACGCGAACATCGGCAACGGCGACGTGCCCGACGTCGTCCTGGAGGACTCCGGCGCCGCCGCGAACAAGGACACCCAGTACTGGCACCTGGTGACCGAGCCCAACGGCGGGACGACGCTGCTCAACAAGTCCGGCGGCCGGGCGGCGGCCATCTGGACGGGCAACGCCACGGTCGGACAGCGGATCGGACAGTGGGTCGACAACAGCGCCACCGGCAGCTGGAACCTGATCAGGACCGCCGACGGCTACTACCGGTTCCAGTCGGTCAAGAACACCGGTGTGTACCTGACCGGCGCGTCCCGCGGTGCCGCGCTGACCCTTCAGAACGCCACCGCCGACGGCTCGCAGGACTGGCAGCTGGTCCAACAGGCGCCCGCCGCGGCCGCGTTGACCACGGACACCCGGTCGAAGGGGCTGATCGCCGGTTCCGTGGGACACCGGGCGACCGTGCGGCTGCACGCGGCGGCCTCCGGACCCGGGGGCGCTCCCCTGCACGCCGGCACGACGGGCCGCGCCTACGCGTTCGCCGCCGACGGGAAGGTCACCGACCTCGGCGCGGTGTCCTTCGACGGGAAGCAGAAGGGCACGCTGACCCTGCCGGGGACGGTCGCGGCCGGCCGGACGTACCGGATCGCCGTGGTCTTCGACGGTACGCCGCTGATGTGGGACGAGGTCGCGATCCGGCGCCGGTAGCCCGGACGCCGGCCGGAGGGGCGGGAGCCGACCCTCTCGGGGATCGGTCCCGCCCCTCCGGACCCGTCACACGACCAGCGGGCTCTCCACCTCGACCTTGCCGTGCTCGATGAGCCACCGCAGCGACTCCAGTACCGCCGCCTCGGGCTGGTAGCCGGGCTCGTAGCCGATGAGCGACCTGGCCTTCTCGATGGTGAGGCAGTGGCTGCGGTACAGGTGCTCCCAGCTCACCCGGGCGTGCTCCTCGCTCGTGTCCGCGCGGAACTCCTCCCACGTCACGCTCTCCAGCGTGGCCGTCCGCCCGAACCAGCCCGCCGCCTCATGGGCGAACCCCCGGACGTTCAGCGCGGTCGGGGCGACGACGTGGAAGTCCTCACCCGCCGCCGCTTCACGGTGCTCGATCGCCCTCTCGAAGCCCTGCGCCACGTCGTCGGCGTGCACGTGGTGCATCAGCTCGACACCGAGGCCGGGGATCCGCAACGGCCGCCCCGCCGACAGGGTGCGCCAGACGGCGGGGTCGTTGTTGCCGAGCGGGCCGATCGGGTCCCATCCCTCGCCGACGATGTGCCCGGGATGCAGCGACGTCGTCACCAGGCCGCCGCCCGCGGTCTCGTCCTTCAGCATCCGCGCGATGCGGTCCTTCTGGATGCCGTACTCGCCGAAGGGCTCGGTGCCCTCCCCTTCCGCGATGGGCAGCTTGTGGCTCGGGCCGTAGCGCCACAGGGTCCCGCAGTGCAGCAGATGCCCGACCTCCCCACGCAGCCGCTCCACCAGGGCCGTCGCGGACTCGAGGGTGAAGCACACCAGGTCCACGACGACGTCCGGGCGCAGGTCCGCCACCGTGTCCCCGAAGACGCCCTCGGCGTCCTCCCGCTCACGGTCCGCCACGACCTGCCGCACCTGCCGCCACTCGGGCGACTCGGTGTACGCGGTACGGCTGCCGCGGCTGATGTTGACCACCTCGTGGCCCGCGCGCACGAGCCGCGGGACGAGGAAGGTGCCGATGTGCCCGCTTCCCCCGATGACGACGATTCTCATACGGCTTCCTCTGCTGCTTGCCCTGATCACACGGAACGCGACTACGGCCCCCGTCGCCGAGCCCACCCGACGAGCCTAGCCGGGGCCCGCTCCATGAAAGCGGCCCTGCCGGACGGGCGGGAGGGTGCGCCGGTGGGGGCAGCGGCGGTACCCCTCACGCAGCGTGGCCGAGCGGGCCGTAGCGTGGGGTCATGGACCACCGCTCCGACATCCAGGACTTCCTCACCCGCAGACGGGCCCAGCTCACGCCGGAGCAGGTCGGGCTGCCCACCAGTGGCAGGCGTCGGGTGCCGGGGCTGCGCCGGGAGGAGGTCGCGGTGCTCGCGGGGGTCAGCATCGAGTGGTACCGGCGGCTGGAGCGGGGGCACATCGGCGGGGTGTCCGAGGACGTCCTGGACGCGGTCGCCCGCGCGCTGCGGCTGAGCGAGGACGAGCGCATCTACCTGTTCGACCTGGCCGAGGCCGCCCGGCCCGGCGCCGCGCCCCGGCGCCCCCGTGAGGCCGTCGGCCTGCCGCTCCGCGTCCAGTGGCTGCTGGACTCCATGACCCTCTCGGCGGCGTTCGTCAGCAACGGCCGCCTCGACATCGTGGCCGTCAACGCGCTGGGCCACACCCTCTACGCCCCGCTGTACGACAGCGCCACCACCGCCGAGTACGGCGGCCCCAACATCGCCCGGTACTTCTTCCTCGACCCCGGCGCGCACGACTTCCTCGACGACTGGGGCGTCTCCGCCTCGCTCACCGTGTCCCTGCTGCGCGCCGAGTCCGGGAGATACCCGGACGACACGGCACTGCGCGCACTCGTCGGCGAACTGGCCACGCGGAGCGCGGAGTTCCGCACCCGCTGGGACGCCCACGAGGTCCGTGTCCACCACGGCGGCGTCAAGAGCTTCCACCACCCCGACGCCGGCCTCCTGACCCTCACCTACCAGCCCCTCGACCTGCCGGTCTCCTCCCACGAGGCGCACTCCCTGACCATCTACACCGCCGAACCCGGCACCCCCGACGAGGACCGGCTCAGGCTCCTCGCCGATCTGGCGGCGAAGCGCCGCTAGTACACCGGCGTACGGCACAGCACCCGGCGCGGCCGACCCTGTCTCAGCGGCCGTGGTTGTGCATCACGTGCTTGGTGCGCGAGTAGTCGTCCAGGGCGTAGATCGACAGGTCCCGGCCGTAGCCCGAGCCCTTGAAGCCGCCCCACGGGACCTCACCGGCCAGCACCAGATGGGAGTTGACCCACACGGTCCCGAAGTCGAGGCGCGCGGCGATGGCGTGGCTGCGGCGGGCGTTCTCCGTCCACACCGACGCCGAGAGGCCGAGCGGGACGTCGTTGGCCCGGCGTACCGCCTCCTCCTCGTCGGCGAAGGTCTCGACCGTGACCACGGGCCCGAAGACCTCCTCGCGGGCGACCTCGGCACCCTCGGGGACGTCGACCAGGACGGTCGGAGCCACGAAGTAGCCCGGGCCGTCGAGAGGGCCGCCGCCCGTCGCCACGCGCACGCCGTCCTTCGCGGCCCGCTCCAAGTAGCCGGTGACCCGGTCGAAGTGGGCCTTCGACACCATGGGCCCGACCTCGACGTCCTCCCCGGCACCCGGCTCACCGACGACCAAGTCGCTTACCTCGCCCACCAGTTGCTCGACGAACCGCTCGGCCACCGACTCGTGGACGAGGACCCGGCACGCGGCCCCGCACTCCTGCCCCGAGTTCCAGAAGCCCGCCACCCGCAGGGCGGACGCGGCGGCCGTGAGATCGGCGTCCTCGAACACCAACACCGGTGCCTTGCCGCCGAGTTCGAGGTGCACCCGCTTCAGGCTTTCCGCGGCGGCCCGGGCGACGGCACGGCCGCCGTGCACCGATCCGGTCAGGGCGATCATGTTCACGTCCGGGTGCTCGGCGAGCCGGGCTCCGGCGGTGCCGCCGTACCCGTTCACGATGTTGAGCACTCCCGGGGGCAGGAGGTCGGCGACGAGTTCCGCGAACTTCAGGGTGGTCAGCGGGGTCTGCTCGGACGGCTTGAGGACCAGGGTGTTGCCGGCGGCCAGCACGGGCGCGATCTTCCAGGCCGCCATCAGCAGCGGGTAGTTCCACGGGGTGATCACCCCGATCACGCCGAGCGGCTCCCGCAGGATGACGGAGAGATGGTCCTCGGCGTAGTCCCCGGCCGCCATCGACGTCGTCGCGCGCACCGCGCCCGCCATGAACCGGAAGGTGTCGACGGTCATGCCGACGTCGTCCCGCGAGACCGCGAGCGGCTTGCCGGTGTTGGCCGACTCCAGCCGGGCCAGCGGTTCGGCGTGCTCGGCGACCCGGTCGGCGACGGCGTGCAGCACCTCGGAACGGGCCTTGGGGACGAGCCGCGCCCACCCGGCCTTGGCCCGTACGGCGGCGGCGACCGCCAGGTCGATGTCCTCGGCGGTTCCTTCAGGGACCCGGGCGACGACGTTCTCGGTGCTCGGGTCGACCACGTCGATGAGCGCGTCGGTGGAGCCGTCGAGGAACTTGCCGTCCACGAAGTGCCGGAGCGGAGGCAGGTCGCCGTCGGTGATCAGCGCGGGGGCGTCCGGCGCGCGGCGGACCGTGGTGTGCGTGGTGGTCATGGTCAGCGGTTCCCCTCGGTCGACCGCGGAAGGGCCCGGACGAGAGCGGCGATCCGCTCGGCCGTGTCGGAGTCGAGGGCCACCAGCGGCTCGCGCGGGTCACCGACGGGGAGTCCGGCCGCGTCCAGGGCGGACTTGACCGCCTGGATGAACGGCGCCGACATGATCGCGTCCATCAGCGGATGGATCCGGGACCACTCGGCCCGGGCCCGGTCCAGTTCGCCGGACACCAACGCCCGGTGGACCGAGACGAGTTCGGCCGGCAGCACGTTCGCGGTGCCCGCCATGACACCGGCGGCGCCCTCGGCGATCGAGGTCAGCAGCAGACTGTCCCAGCCGACGAAGGTCGAGATGACGTCGCCGTGCCGGTGGATCAGCTGCCCGGCCTGGGCCATGTCGGCGCTGGTGTCCTTGATGTAGCGGATGTTCTCGACCTCGCGGGCCAACTGCCCCACGGTGTCCGGGGCGAGGTTGACGCCGGTGGCCCCGGGCAGGTTGTAGAGCATGATCGGGAGCTCCACCGCGTCGGCGACCGTCCGCAGATAGCGCAGCGTCTCGTCGAGTGTCAGCGGCTCGTAGTACGGGGCCACCACCATCAGCACCGACGCCCCGGCGGCCTCGGCGTGCCGGGACAGCTCGACCGCCTCCCTCGTGCTCAGCGCTCCGGTCTGGGCGACCACCGGGACGCGTCCGGCCGTCTGGTCGACGACCGTCTCGACCAGATGACGGCGCTCGGCCCCGGTCAGCGCGGCGAACTCACCGGTGGAACCGCAGGCGACGACACCGTCGACCCCGCCGTCGACACTGCGGTCGACCAGGCGGCGCAGTGTCTTCTCGTCGATCTCCCCGTCCGGCGCGAACGGGGTGGCGAGGGCGGTCAGGACACCGCTCAGCTGTGACGACATTCTGGAATCTCCTCAGGTCGATCCGAGTAAGGGGCGGGGGAGGTGCTAGTCCGCCGGGGTCAAGTGGCGGTGCGCGGACTGCCGTTCGGTGGCGAGCAGGCTCCGGGCCTCCTGCGCGGCGGACAGTCCGGTCTGGATCGCGGTCTCGGTGTAGAGGGTGCCGAGGTAGTCACCGGCCAGCAGGACGCGACCGCTGCGCCGGGTCAGGGTCTGCTGGAGCCGGCCGCGGCCGGGGAAGCAGTACGGGGCACCCGTGGGCCAGCGCTGCACCTCCGCCTCCACGACGTGGTCGGCGAAGCCGGGCAGCACCTGGTCCAGGTCGTCCAGGTAGATCCGGCGGATCTTGTCGTCGTCGTGCTCCAGCAGCTCACGCGCCAGGCTGCCCGGCGAGAACGTCATGATGCTGCTGCCGGGCCGGCGCTCACGCTCGTAACCGTGCACGACGTTCGACATGTTGAGGGCCACGTTGAAGGACCGCTTCGGCGTGGCGATGGCGTAGGCGCCGTCCCAGACCTGGCGCCCGGTCTCGTCGCTGAGGAACGCGGCGCTCACATAGGGGCCGTAGACGACCTTCGACAGCGCCTCGCGGACGTCACGGTCGAGGTCGACGGCGATGCGGTGGCTGACGGTCGCGGGCGTGGCCAGGACCACGCAGCGCGCGTCGACCTCCTTCTCGACGCCGTCCTGCCGGTAGCGGACGACGACCGAGCCGTTCTTCTGGACGATCTCGTCGACGTCCGCCCCGAGCCGCACCCGGTCCGACAGGGCGGCGGCGATCGACTCGGTGAGGGTGGAGGGGCCGCCGAGGATGCTCTGCGAGAGACCGCCGCCGATGTTCCAGACCAGGCTGAAGTAGCCGACCCCGGCGCCCGCCGAGAGCTGGTCGATATCGGCGGCGGACCGGGTCACCGTCGGCTTGAACAGGGCCTCGGCGTCCTCGGGCAGATCGCCGATGAAGTCCTTGAAGGAGCGGTCGTTCATGAAGTCGTAGATCCGCTGCTGCCGTTGGGCCTCGGTCTCGCCCTTGCGCCGCTGCACGATCCGGGCGTAGCGCGCCACCTGCACGGCGACCTTGGCGCCCGCCCTGACCATGCCGACCCGCGCCGACATCGGCATCGGGATGCGGAACGGGTAGCTCTCCACCCGGCCCTTCAGCAGCAGCCTGCCGTTCATCGACAGCCCCGCCAGCGAGCCGGGCACCGGGACCGCGTCGACACCGGTGCTGTTCAGCAGCCAGGAGGTGGCCGAGTTCCCGCCGGCGTAGACGTGTCCGCCCCAGTTGAGCCAGTACGGTCCCCTGCGCTCGGAGCGGATACGGCCGCCGACCCGGGCCCGCGACTCCAGCAGGAGTGTGTCCCAGTGCCGCAGTCGCCAGGCGGCGGACAGTCCCGCGATACCGCCTCCCACGATCACTACGTCTTTCATCGGTGCCCTCCTGCGGGTTCACGGGCGGGGAACTCGGCCGCTGCGAGCGGCAGTCGGTCCCCGGACAGCGCGGTGGATGTGACGGCCCGGGCCCCCGGCAGCGGGGGCCCGGCCGGGCGGTCAGACGCTCGCGGGGCGGCCGGTCGGCTCCGGCCGCACCGGCCGGGGAGTCAGCGCGGCGGCCTCGTGCAGGGCCATGCCCCGGGTCTCGGGGGCCCAGAAGACCGAGACGACGGCGCCGAGCAGGCTGATGGCGGCGGCCGCGAGCATGGTGCCGCCGACGCCCCAGCCGGTCAGGGCCATGGGGACGAGATAGGTACCGACGGCCGCGCCGATCCGGCTGGCCGAGGAGGCGAGACCGACGGCGGAGCCGCGCACCTCGGTCGGGAACAGCTCGTTCGGGTAGATCCACTGGAGGATCTGGGTGCCGCCGATGATGACCGCGTACAGGGCGAACAGGGTCATGATCACGCCCGAGGGCGCGTCGGGGAAGACGCCGAGCAGCAGCAGGGCCAGACCCGACCAGAGGAAGCTGTGGATGACCAGCGGGCGTCGGCCCATGCGGTTCACGCCGAGCAGCGCGATCACACAGCCGATCAGGAACATGACGGTGATCATCGCCTCGCCGATGTTGGCGAGCCCGCCCTCCAGCTTCAGCGCGTCCAGGATCTTCGGCCCGAAGGCGTAGATGGCGAAGAGCGGGACGATGGAACAGGTCCAGAAGACGGTGATGTAGAGCATCCGGCCGCCGTAGCCGGAACGCAGGATCGCCTTGATGTCGACGTTCTCGCGCTCCTCCGCCTCGTCCGGCATGTCGGCGATCGTCACTCCGGGGCCGTAGACCTGCTTGAGGACGGCGTTCGCCTCCTCGGTGCGGCCCTTGTTGGCCAGCCAGCGCGGGGACTCGGGGGTGCCGTGCCGTAGCAGCACGATGACCACGGCGGGCAGCGTGGCGCTGGCGAGCATCCAGCGCCAGGCGTCGTCGCCGGTCTGGAGCAGGATCTCGCCGACGATGTACGCCACCGCGGCGCCGACGAACCACATGACGACCAGACCGCCCAGGAGCGGGCCCCGGTAGCGGCGCGGGGTGAACTCGGCCAGCAGCGAGGTGGCGATGGGATAGTCCGCGCCGACCGCCATGCCGATCAGCAGCCGCAGGACGAACAGCCACACCGGGTCGGTGGCCCAGAACTGCGCGACCGAGCAGACGATGATGGCGATCAGGTCGATGGTGTAGAGGAGTTGTCGGCCGAACCGGTCGGTCAGCCAGCCGCCGGTGAACGCGCCCAGGAAGATGCCGATGAGCGCGGACGCGCCGATCAGGCCCTCGGCGGAGTCGGAGAGGTTGAGCTGCGGCGAGATCTGCACCATGGCGACACCGATGATGCTCAGGACGTATCCGTCCAGGAACGGGCCTCCGGAGGAGTAGAGCGCCAGTTTCTTGTGGAAGCGCGACAGGGGCGCGTCATCCAGTTTGTTTCCTGCGGCTTCGGTCATCACAGCCTCCGGGAGCGGTTCCCGGGCCTTCCCGTGCGGGAGTGGGCCGGGCCAGATCGGGGTTTGATGTGCGGTTTCCAGGTCGCGAGCGGTGCGCGCCGAGCGCGGTCGGCTCGGTCGGGCAGGAGAAGAACTCGCGGTTTCCGGGGGACGCCGGCAGCGTGGCCGCCGGATGGCAACGAAGTATGTGAAGGCCGGGAGCGGCCAACAATGGCCCCGGCCCGGCCCCGGCCGCAGGGGTGCTTCCGAGTCGGAAGTTCGGCTACGGTTGCCGCCATGGCCGGCCGCCCCCGTGACACCGTGCTCCTCACCGAGGAGGAACGCGCCACGCTGCTCGCGTGGACCCGCAGCCGCACCTGCTCCCAGGCCCGGGCCCTGCGCGCACGGATCGTCCTGGCCTGCGAGGACGAGCCGACCAACACCGCCGTCGCCGGGCGCCTCGGCGTCTCCCGGGACATGGTCGGCAAGTGGCGCGCCCGCTTCCACGCCGAGCGGCTGGCGGGACTGGACGAGCAGCCCCGCTCCGGGCGGCCTCCCACGGCCGACGACGACACCGTGGCGCACGTCCTCGTCCGCACCCTCACCCCGGCGCCGCCGGGCGCCCGGCAGTCCTGGTCGACCCGCTCCATGGCGGCGGAGACCGGCCTGAGCCAGAGCACGGTGAACCGCATCGGGCGGACCTACCGGGTACGGCCCGGGGTGCGCGCGGCGGCCGGACCGCGCCGGGCGTGGTCGCTGCCGGACCACGCCGAGGAGGTCGTCGGCCTGTTCCTCGCCCCGCCGGTGTGCGTGCTCGCCGTGACGGCACCGGCGGGCGGCAGGCCGGTGCGCAACCCCGCCGCCACCGCCGTGGGCCGGCTGTTCGGGCAGGACCGGGAGGCACCCCATGTCCTGGCCGTGGCCTGCGCCTTCGCGGTGCTGCGGGGCCGGCCGGACACGCCGTGGACGGACCACTCCGCCCTGCGCGCGTTCCTCGACCGGGTGCGGGCGGCGACCGGGGGAGTCGTCCACCTGCTGGCGCACGGGGTGCCCGCGGAGATCCGCGACGCCCTCACCGCACCGGACGCGGCCCCGCACACGCGCCCGCGCTGGCACCTCGCTCCGGGCGCGGCGGAGTGGACCGACGAGACACAGCGCCTGCTCGCCGCCGACAGCCGGCTCAGCCGGGAGGCCGCGCCGGACGTCCCCCGCCTCCGTGACGCGCTGCTGACCTGGTCCACGACCTGGACCGCCTCGGCGGCCCCCTTCACCCGGATCGCCGCACCGCGCCCGCGCTACGACGTCCCGGCCATCTGCGGCCCCGGTAACGACTCGAATGCTCCGGAGGCGCGCGCACCCGGAGGTCCCACGGGGGAGCGCGGCTCCTTTCCCGACGCTCCGCCGGGCGCCCCCGTCACCACCGACCCGGTCGTGGGCAGGCTGCGCGAAGCCGTCCTCGCGGGTGGTTACCGGCCCGGCGACCGCGTCCGGGAAGCGCCGCTCGCGGCCCGGTTCGACCTGTCACGACGGGGGGTCCGTGCGGGACTGCACGCGCTGGCCGAGGAGGGCTTGCTCGAACTGCTCCCGGGCGGAGCGACCGCCGTCCCGGCGATCACGGTGAAGGACGTCCTCGACCTCTACGCCCTGCGCGCGAGCCTCGGCGCGCTGCTCATCCGCCGGGTCGCCATGCTGGGCCCCGACAACCTCGCCCAGGCCACGGCCGCCCTCGCCGAGGTCCGCGCGGCGGCCCGGGACAAGGACCACGCCCGCATCCGCGAGGTCGACCTGTGGTACCAGGACGCCCTCGCCCGCACCGCGGACCTCCCGCAGGCGGCCGGCACCTTCGAACGCCTCACGGCCCGGCTGCGGATGTTCGTCACCGTGCTCGACATGGACTACAGCCAGGCGTTCGACACCATCACCAACGAGGACGCCGCCGTCCACGACGCGCTGCTCGCCGCCGACGGCAACGAGGCGGCCCGGCTGTGGCGGGTCAAGATCGAGCGCTGCGTGCGCTACATGATCGCCCAGCTCCCGGAGGACGACGTGGCCCCGCATCTGTGGGCGACGCTGGCGGGCAGGCCGCGAATGCACCGGGACGATCTGCGGAGTGCCGGGCACTGACGGGTGGTGCGTGACGGGGCTCGGACGGCCCGCGTCCGAGGGTGCCGCACAGCGGCCGAGTGAGACGGTCCCGCTGTACCGCCCGCTGCGGACAGCCCCGCGTACCGGCTCCCGCTTGAGACGGCCCTGCGTGACGCCCTCGCTTGAGACGCCCCCCACAACGCCCCTGCTTCAGACCGCCCCGCGCAACGGCCCACGCTTGAGACGGCCCCGCGCAACGGCCCCGCCTGAGACGCCTCCCCGCAACGCCCCCGCTTCAGACGCCCCCGCGCAACGGCCCCCTCAGACAGCCCCGCGCAACGCCCGCCTCAGATCGCCGCCCGAATCGCCCGCTCGAACCCCTCGACATGCCCCCGGGCCAGCCGCGCCGCCTTCTCCGGCTCACCCCTGACGATCGCGTCGATCAGGCCCCCGTGCTCCTCGACATGCCCTGCCATGTCCGGCAGCCGGTCGATGAACAGGCACCAGATGCGGGTGGCGAGGTTGTCGTGGCGGACGAGGGTGTCCTCCAGGTACGGGTTGTGCGCGGCGGCGTAGACGGCCCGGTGGACCTGGAGGTCCAGGTGCATCAGCTCGCCGGCGTCCTGGCGGCAGGAGTCCGCGCCCGCCAGCTCCCGTCGCAGCGCGGACAGCGTGGCCCGGTCCGCCGCCGTGGCCCGCCGCGCGGCCTGGGCGGCGGCCAGCGGCTCCAACTCCAGGCGCACCTCGGAGATATGGGCCAGGTCGGTGATGTTGACGTCGGTGGCGAAGGTGCCGCGCCGGGGATACGTCGTGATCAGCCGCTCGTACTGGAGCCGCTTGAGCGCCTCGCGCACCGGGGTGCGCCCCACGCCGAGGGACTGGCCCAGCTGCTCCTCGTTGATCGGCGCACCCGGGCGGATCTCGAGCATGACGAGCCGGTCACGGATGGCGCGATAGGCGCGCTCCGCGAGCGACAGCTCCTCGATCTCGGTCGCGACCTGCTGCATGGATGCCCCCTTGACCTGTTCGGCGAGCTCCCATACCTTACCGCACAGGCTGATATATCAGTTGCTCTTTAGTTGGCTCCCAGGATGGTGCACAGATGGCAACGAACCCGTCGCTCACCACGCTCACCTCCCCCCTCTCCCTCCCGCTCAGCGAACTCGACCCGGACGTCGCCACCGCGGTGGAGGCCGAGCTGCACCGCCAGCAGTCCACCCTCGAGATGATCGCCTCGGAGAACTTCGCCCCGGCCGCCGTCATGGAGGCCCAGGGCTCGGTCCTGACCAACAAGTACGCCGAGGGCTACCCCGGCCGCCGCTACTACGGCGGCTGCGAACACGTGGACGTCGTGGAGCAGTTGGCGATCGAGAGGGTGAAGGAGCTGTTCGGCGCCGAGGCCGCCAACGTGCAGCCCCACTCCGGCGCCCAGGCCAACGCGGCGGCGATGTTCGCCCTGTTGAAGCCCGGTGACACCATCCTCGGCCTCGACCTGGCGCACGGCGGCCATCTGACCCACGGCATGCGCCTCAACTACTCCGGCAAGCTGTACGACGTGGTGCCATACCACGTGCGCGAGTCCGACCTGCGCGTCGACATGGACGAGGTCGAGCAACTGGCCCTCGCGCACCGGCCCAAGATGATCGTCGCCGGCTGGTCGGCCTACCCCCGGCGGCTAGACTTCGCCGAGTTCCGGCGGATCGCCGACGCGGTGGGCGCGTACCTGATGGTGGACATGGCGCACTTCGCCGGACTGGTCGCCGCGGGCCTGCACCCGAGCCCGGTGCCGTACGCCGACGTGGTCACGACCACCACCCACAAGACCCTCGGCGGCCCACGCGGCGGAGTCGTCCTGAGCCGCGCCGACCTCGCCAAGAAGATCAACTCGGCGGTCTTCCCCGGCCAGCAGGGCGGCCCGTTGGAGCATGTCATCGCGGCGAAGGCGGTGGCCTTCAAGGTGGCGGCGAGCGAGGAGTTCAAGGAGCGTCAGCGGCGCACGCTGCGGGGCGCGAAGATCCTGGCCGGCCGGCTGCTCTCCGACGACGTGGCCGAGACCGGGATCACCGTCCTGACCGGCGGCACCGAAGTCCACCTGGTCCTCGTCGACTTGAGGAACTCCGACCTCGACGGGAAGCAGGCCGAGGACCGGCTGCACCGCATCGGCATCACCGTCAACCGCAACGCGGTGCCCTTCGACCCGCGCCCGCCGATGATCTCCTCGGGACTGCGCATCGGCACGCCCGCCCTGGCCACCCGCGGCTTCGGCGAGGTCGAGTTCCGCGAGGTCGCCGACATCATCGCCGAGACCCTGAAGGGCGAACAGCCCGACGACGAACTGCGCGCCCGGGTCGAGAAGCTCGCCGCCGCCTTCCCCCTGTACCCCCACCTGACGGGAGACGCGGCATGACCTCCGAGCCGCTGCCGGAGCACCCGGACTTCCTGTGGCGCAACCCCGAGCCGCGCTCGTCGTACGACGTGATCGTCGTCGGCGCGGGCGGCCACGGCCTGGCCACCGCCTACTACCTCGCCAAGAACCACGGCATCACCAACGTGGCCGTGCTGGAGAAGGGCTGGCTGGCGGGCGGCAACATGGCCCGCAACACCACGATCATCCGCTCCAACTACCTCTGGGACGAGAGCGCGGCGATCTACGAACACGCCCTGAAACTCTGGGAGGGACTCCCCGAGGAGCTGGACTACGACTTCCTGTTCAGCCAGCGCGGTGTCCTCAACCTCGCCCACACGCTCCAGGACGTCCGCGAGGGCGTGCGCCGCGCCAACGCCAACAAGCTCAACGGCGTCGACGCCGAGTGGCTGGAGCCGGACGAGGTCGCCAAGGTCTGCCCCATCCTCAACGTCTCGTCCCGCACCCGCTATCCGGTCCTCGGCGGCACCTTCCAGCCCCGGGCCGGTATCGCCAAGCACGACCACGTGGCCTGGGCACTGGCCCGCCGCGCCGACGAACTCGGCGTGGACCTGATCCAGGGCTGCGAGGTCACCGGCTTCCTCAAGGACGGCGACCGGGTCGTCGGCGTCGACACCAACCGCGGCCGCATCCACGCGGGACGGGTCGGCCTCGCGGCGGCCGGCCACAGCAGTGTGCTGGCCGAGCGGGCGGGCGTACGGCTGCCGGTGCAGTCCCATCCGCTCCAGGCACTCGTCTCCGAACTGCACGAGCCGGTGCACCCGACCGTCGTCATGTCGAACCACGTGCACGTCTACGTCTCCCAGGCCCACAAGGGCGAGCTGGTGATGGGCGCGGGCGTCGACTCGTACAACGGCTATGGCCAGCGCGGCTCCTTCCACGTGATCGAGCAGCAGATGGCCGCCGCCGTCGAGCTGTTCCCCGTCTTCGCCCGCGCCCATGTGCTGCGCACCTGGGGCGGCATCGTCGACGTCACCCCGGACGCCTCGCCGATCATCGGGCGCACCCCCGTCGAGAACCTGTACGTCAACTGCGGCTGGGGGACCGGCGGTTTCAAGGCCACCCCCGCCGCCGGCTGGACGTTCGCGCACACCATCGCCACCGGCGAACCGCATCCGCTCAACGCCCCCTTCGCCCTCGAACGCTTCACCTCGGGCGCACTGATCGACGAACACGGCGCAGCCGCCGTGGCCCACTGAGGCATCGAGGAGGACACCATGCTGCTGATCACCTGCCCGTGGTGCGGCCCGCGCAACGAGACCGAGTACCACTACGGCGGCCAGGCCCACGTCCCCCACCCCGAGGCCCCCGCCGACCTCACCGACGAGCAGTGGGCCGAGTACGTCTTCTACCGCGACAACCCCAAGGGCCCCTTCGCCGAGCGGTGGATGCACGGCACCGGCTGCCGCCGCTGGTTCAACGTCCTGCGGGACACCGCCACCTACGAGGTGCTGACCTCGTACCGGCTCGACGAGCCCCGCCCGGGAGGGACCCGATGACCGACCAGCACTTCCGGCTCGGCCGAGGCGGCCGCATCGACCGCGGCACCGTCCTGCGATTCACCGTCGACGGACGGGAGCTGACCGGCCACCCCGGCGACACGCTCGCCTCCGCGATGCTGGCCAACGGCCTCGTCGAGGTCGCCCCCTCGCTCTACCGCGGCCGCCCGCGCGGCATCGTCGCCGCGGGTGTCGAGGAGCCCAACGCCCTGGTGCAGCTGGACGGTTCGTGCTCGGAGGGCATGCTCCCGGCCACCACCGTGGAGCTGTACGACGGCCTGTCCGCCACCACACTCTCCGGCATGGGCCGGCTCGACCCCACCCCCGACCCGGCCGTCTACGACAAGAAGCACGTCCACACCGACGTCCTGGTCGTCGGCGCCGGACCGGCCGGACTGGCGGCAGCCGCCGCGGCGGCCGGTTCCGGCGCCCGGGTGATCCTCGTCGACGACCGGCCTGAGCCCGGCGGTTCGCTGTTCTCCGATGCCGAGTGGATCGCCGACGTCCGCGCGGCCCTCGCCGCCGCCCCCGAGGTCGTCGTCCTCCCGCGCACCACGGCCTTCGGGTCGTACGACGACAACTACGTGCTCGCCCTCCAGCGCCGCACCGACCACCTCGGCACGGCCGCCCCCGAAGGCGTCTCGCGCCAGCGGCTGTGGCACATCCGGGCCCGCCAGGTCGTCCTCGCGACCGGCGCCCACGAGCGCCCCCTGACCTTCGCCGGGAACGACCGGCCCGGGGTGATGCTCGCCGGAGCCGTGCGCACCTACCTCAACCGCTATGCCGTGGCGCCGGGTTCGCGTGCCGTGGTGAGCACGACGAACGACAGCGCCTACGACACGGTCGCCGACCTGCACACGGCAGGCATCGACATCGCCGCCGTCGTGGACGCCCGGCCCGAACTCTCCGACCGGGCAGCCGAGATCGTCACGGCCACCGGCGTGCGGGTGCTGACCGGCAGCGCGGTGGTGGACACGTCGGGGGAGCACAGGCTCACCGGCGTCACCGTCCGGGCACTCGACGCCGAGGGCCGACTCGGCGGTGAGCCCGAGTCGTTGGACTGCGATCTGCTCGCTGTCTCCGGCGGCTGGAGCCCCGTGGTCCATCTGCACAGCCAGCGCCAGGGCACCCTGCGCTGGGACGCCGAACTGGTCGCCTTCGTGCCCGACGGGGCCGTACGGGACCAGCGGGTCGTCGGTGCGGCACGCGGCACGTACGACCTCGACGGCTGTGTCGCCGAGGGAGCGCGGGCGGGTGCACTGGCCGCCGGGGCGGCCGGGTTCCCGGTGGCCGTACCGTCCGAAGCCGCGCGGACCCCTGTCGGCCCTACCCGCGCCCTGTGGCTGGTCCCCGGCCCGGACGGCGAACCCGCCGACTGGGACACCCACTTCGTCGACCTCCAGCGCGATGTCACCGTCGCCGACGTCTGGCGCTCCACCGGAGCCGGGATGCGCGGGGTCGAGCACGTCAAGCGCTACACCTCGCTCGGCACGGCCAACGACCAGGGCAAGACGTCCGGCGTCAACGCGATCGGCGTGATCGCCGAGGCCCTCGGCGGATCGCTGGGCGAGATCGGCACCACGGCCTACCGGGCACCGTACGCGCCGGTGGCGTTCGCCGCGCTGGCCGGGCGCGAGCGCGGCGACCTGTTCGACCCCGAGCGGACCACCTCGCTGCACAGCTGGCATGTGGCGCAGGGCGCGGAGTTCGAGGACGTAGGGCAGTGGAAGCGCCCCCGGTACTACCCGCAGACCGGCGAGGACATGGACACCGCCGTGGCCCGGGAGTGCCGGGCGGCCCGCGAGGGCGTGGCCTTCATGGACGCCTCCACCCTCGGCAAGATCGAGATCCGGGGCGCGGACGCGGGCGAGTTCCTCAACCGGATCTACACCAACGCCTTCAAGAAGCTGAAGCCCGGCACGGCCCGCTACGGCGTCATGTGCAAGCCGGACGGCATGATCTTCGACGACGGGGTGACCCTGCGCCTCGACGACAGCCGCTACTTCATGACCACCACCACCGGCGGCGCCGCGAACGTCCTGGACTGGCTGGAGGAGTGGCTCCAGACCGAGTGGCCCGAACTCGACGTGCACTGCACCTCGGTGACCGAGCAGTGGGCGACGATCGCCGTCGTCGGACCGCAGTCGCGCGAGGTCGTCGCCCACCTCGCGCCCGACGTCGACCTGTCCGCCGAGGCGTTCCCCTTCATGGCCTTCCGGGAGACCACCCTGGCCTCCGGAATCCCCGCCCGGATCTGCCGGATCTCCTTCTCCGGCGAACTCGCCTACGAGATCAACGTGTCCGCCTGGTACGGCCTGGCGGTCTGGGAGGAGGTCTACGCGATCGGCCGGCCGTACGACATCACGCCGTACGGCACCGAGACCATGCACGTCCTGCGGGCCGAGAAGGGGTACATCATCGTCGGCCAGGACACCGACGGGACCGTGACCCCGCAGGACGCGGGCATGAGCTGGGTGGTCTCCAAGCAGAAGGACTTCATCGGCAAGCGCTCCCACTTCCGCGCCGACACCTCCCGCACCGACCGCAAGCAACTGGTCGGCCTGCTGCCGAGCGACCGCACGACGCGGCTGCCCGAAGGCACCCAACTCGTCGCGCCGGACGTCTCCTTGGAGACCGTGCCCGTGCCGATGCTCGGCCACGTCACCTCCAGCTACCACAGCCCGGCCCTCGGCCGCCCCTTCGCCCTCGCCCTGGTCGCCGACGGAAGGGCCAGGATCGGCGAGACCCTGCTCGCCCCGGTGGGCGAGGACCTGGTGCCCGTCGAGGTGGCCGAGTTCGTCCTCTACGACCCCGAAGGGACCAAGCGCGATGGCTGAACCGACGACGCTCGACGCGGGCGCGGGCCCGGTGGCGCTGCGCACCAGCCCGCTGGCCCATCTGGAGGCGCGGATGCGGGCCGCCGCCGTCACCGGCGCCCGTGGCGTCACCCTGGCCGAACTGCCCTTCCTCACCATGGTGAACGTGCGGGTCGACCCCGACTCCGAGGCGGGCGAGCGCATCGGGAGGACCCTCGGGACACGGCTCCCGCGCGAGTGCGGCGGCACCGCCACGTCCGGCCCCCGTACGGTCGTCTGGCTCGGCCCCGACGAATGGCTCGTGCTGACCCGGCCCGAAGGAGCCTCGCCGGGGGCCGAGTTGAGGCAGGCGCTCGCCGACGACCCGGGTTCGGTCGTGGACGTCTCGGCGAACCGCACCACACTGGAGCTGAGCGGCCCGTCCGCCCGGCAGGTGCTGGAGAAGGGGTGCCCGCTGGACCTGCATCCCCGCTCCTTCACCCCGGGCCGGGCGGTGTCGACCACGGTCGGCCCCATCGCGGTGGTGCTCTGGCAGGTCGACGACACACCGACCTACCGGCTGCTCCCGCGGTCCTCGTTCGCCGACTACCTGGCCCGCTGGCTCATCGACGCGATGAGCGAGTACGGCGGCCCGGAGATCGACTGACGGGGACTCCCCTGGGGGAGCAGGGCGCGGTGAGTCGAGGCGGTGGCGAGGTCAAGCGGCGATGCTCCGGCTCCAGCGGACCTCGCCGTCGTGCCAATCGCCGGTGGGGGTGAGCCCGGCGGCCGTGGCCACGGCGGCGGAGGCCGCGTGGGCGGGGTGGACATGGGCCACCACGGTCTCCACCCGCTGCCCGCCCAGCCACTCGACGAGTCCCCGGGCCGCCTCACCGGCGATGCCCCGGCCCTGCCACGAGGTCCCCACCACCCAGGCGACCTCGGCGACGGCACCGTCGACCGTGGCCTGGACGGTGCCCGTCAGAGGACCCTCGGCCCGCAGCCGGATCACCCAGTTCAGCCAGGAGACCGACGGGTCGGGGGAACCGGCGGTCAGCCGCTCGTACCGCGAACGCAGGGCTTCCGGAGTGTACGGAGTCCCGCCGATGAAGGTGTGCAAGGCGGGGTCCGAGAGCACCGCGGCCATCTCGCGCGCGTGCTCGACGCGAAGCGGCAGCAGGTCGAGCCGTTCGGTGCGGATCACCTGTGCGGTGACCGCGCTCACCGCGCACCACCGGTGCCGGGGCGTGGACTCGGGGCGGGGCGTGGAGAGTTGGATACGGCGAGCACAGGTGTCCTTTCCTGACCGGCGCACGGCGGTCGCGTCGTGATTCTCGCTCAGGCGGTCGCCGCGCGCCGGGTGAAGAGGGCGATCATGGCGGCCGTGGCCGCGAGCACCGCGACACTGGTGAGGGCCGCGGAGAGGGAGAACCAGTCCGCCATGAACCCGATCGCGGGCGGGCCCAGCAGCATGCCGCCGTAGCCGAGGGTGGAGGCGATGGCGACCCCGTCGGGACCGGCCAGCCGGCCCGCGCGCTCGACGGCGACGGGGAAGAGGTTGGCGAGCCCGAGCCCGGTGATCATGAAGCCCAGCAGGGCCGCCCAGACCGAGGGGGCGAGGGCGCCGAGCAGCATGCCGAGCGCGGCCGTGGTGCCGCCGCCCACCAGGGTGCGGGTCTGGCCCAGCCGCTCCAGCAGCCTGGTGCCGGTCAGCCGGCCGATGGTCATGGCGAGGGCGAAGCAGGAGTAGCCCACCGCGGCGACCCCCGGTGAGGCGTCCAGGTCGTGCTCCAGATGCAGCGCGCTCCAGTCGGCCAGGGCGCCCTCGCCGTAGGCCGTGCACAGGGCGATCAGACCGAAGGTGACGACGAGCCCGCGGGTACGGGTGTCCAGTCGGCGCGGCGCGGTCTTCTCCTCGGCCGTGCTCTCCGGAGCCGTCGGCGGCTCGATGCGCAGCAGTGCGCGGCCCGCGAACGCGGTGACGAGCAGGCCGATCACGGTGAGACCGAACAGGTGCTGAGTGGGCGTGAGCCCTCCTGCGACGAGCCCGCCGAGCCCGGCGCCGAGCATTCCGCCGAGGCTGAACGCGGCGTGGAAGCTCGGCATGATGGGCCGCCGCAGGGCGCCCACCAGGTCGACGGCCGCGCTGTTGAAGGCGACGTTGATGCTGCCGTACGCGGCGCCGAAGAGCAGCAGCACGGCGCCGAGCGCCGTCGCGGAGTGGGTCAGCGGAGGCAGGGCGACGCTCAGCGAGAGCAGGACCGCGCAGACGACGGTGACCCGGTGGGTGCCGTAGCGACGGCAGAGGCGGCCGGTGAGCATCATGGTGATCACCGCGCCGGCCGAGACACCGAGCAGGGCGAGGCCGAGGGCGCTGGCGGAGGCGCCGGTCTGCTGCTTGATCGCGGGGATACGGACGACCCAGCCCGCGAAGACGAATCCGTCGAGGGCGAAGAAGACGGTGAGGACGAGTCGGAGCCGGGCGAGGGTGCGGGGGGTCTCCGGCGCGACGCTGCGTGATCCGGATTTGTTTATTAGCGGCACAAACTCAGCGTAGGCGGGCGCTCGATTGTCGGCAAGGGTGTTCGGGTGAGCGGAATCGGGAGCGGGGCGCTGTCGGCCGGCGGAAGTCTGCGCCGGACGCGAAACCCCCATGGGATCTGCACCTGTCCGCACATTCCGGCCGGTGAGGCGGCCGTACCGCCGTGGATACAGTGAGACGTGGTCTCTGGCGCACGCGGCGGCACGACCGGGACGGGCGCGATCGACATCGCGCGGCTCGGCGGGATGTGGCGGGTCACGAGACCCTGGCATCCGGGGTTACGGCCGTACTTGCGCAGCTACGTCGGCTACTGGCAGGCGGTGACTGCCCCGTACGAGGCACGGCTGGTGCCGTCCGGGCGGGCCACGCTGGTGATCAGCCTCGCGGAACCGTTCTCCGAGATCCGCCGCCTCGGCGTACCAGACGGCGGCAGCGGGGGCATCGGGTCACTGGTGGTCGGCCTTGAGGACCGGCCCGCGATCTGTGTGCACCCCGGCGGCCAGGAGGCGATCCGCGTCGAGTTCGCGCCGCTGGGCGCCTACCGGCTGTTCGGCATGCCGATGAGCGAACTGACCAACCTGGCCGTCGAGATCGAGGACGTGCTGGGACCCGGGGCCGGGGTACTGGTGGAACGGCTGGCGGCCACTCCCGACTGGTCGGCGCGGTTCGACCTGCTGGACGCGGCCCTGCTCGCCCGCCTCGACGACGGCCCCGCGCCCACGCCCGAGGTCGGCCAGGCCTGGCAGCTGCTCTCCGGCAGCGCGGGGACGGTCCCGATCTCCCGGATCGCCGCCGAAGTGGGCTGGAGCCAGGGGTACTTGACCCGGCGCTTCACCCAGCAGGTCGGGCTCACCCCCAAGGCGTCCGCGCGCGTGCTGCGTTTCCGGCGTGCCGTGGCGATGCTCGGCGGCGGTACCGCGAGCCTCACCGAGATCTCCCTGGCCTGCGGCTACTACGACCAGGCGCACCTCAACCGGGAGTTCAGGGCGATCGCCGGGACCACGCCCGGACAGATGATGGCGGCCCGCCGGGTGGAAGGGGCGCTGGCCCTGACGGCGAGTGCAGATTCGTCCAATACCGCGTCGGCCGCCGGGCGATAGCGTCCGCGTCTGTGCGCCGACGGCCGGTCGGGTGGCGCGGGGGACCGTCCGACCGGCCGTCGGCGCGCGGCCCGGGCACCTTCGGGCTCGGGACGCCATCGGGTACGGGACCTCTTCGGGCTCGGGCGCCTTCGGGTACGGGCGCCTTCAGGCACGGGACGTCGTCACGCAGCCAGGAATCGAGTTGACCGACAACGGCACACGGCGGTGCGGGAGTTCGCCCCCTTCCCGAGACGGCGTGGCCCCGGAACGGCGGGCCGCCCGGGAAGCCCGAGCCAGGCGCTCCCTCGAATTCGGCGCCGCCTGGCTCATCGGCGGTGTCCTCGTCGCCGTCATCACCCACGGGCAGTTCGAGAACGCGGGCGCGTACGTGGTGACCTGGGGGCCGATGGTCTACGGCGTCCACCGGATCGTCGCCGGTCTGCGCCTCCTCATCGGAAACCGGTGGCTGCCCTGACCGGCCTCGACATGCGACGGTTCTCCCGGGCGGCTGTCTCCCTATGTAGACAGTGTCTTTCATTCGGGACGGCCCCGGGGGACGATATGGCGTCCTCGACAGAAGGGAACGTCACGTGGGGGCCGACTCCGTACTCCTGCTCGCCGTCGCGGGAGTCGCCTCGGGGCTGACCGGATCCATTGCGGGGTTGGCCTCGCTCTTCAGCTACCCGGCACTGCTGGCTGCGGGGCTGCCCCCGGTGGCCGCCAACGTGACCAACACGGTGGCGCTGTTCGCCAACACCGCCGGAACCGCGGCCGGTTCACGCGAGGAACTGCGGGGCCAGGGGCGCCGCCTCCTGCGCCTGGCGCTCCTCGCCGCAGCGGGCGGTTCGGTCGGCGCGGCGCTCCTGCTCTCCACCCCGGCCTCGGCCTTCGGCGACGTCGTACCGTGGCTGATCGCCCTGGGCTCGGCCCTGATCCTCGTCCGCGAACCCCTGCGCCGGCTGGCCGAGAACAGCCCCCACTTCACCGCGGGCGGCCTGCGCGCCCGACTGCCCCTGGCCGGAGCGGTCCTCCTCGTGGGTCTCTACGGCGGCTACTTCGGCGCCGCGGCGGGCGTGCTGATGCTGGCCGTGCTGTCCATGTCGGTGAACGAACCCCTGCGGGTGACGAACGCCGTCAAGAACATCGCGACCGGCGCGGCCAACGTCACCGCCGCGGTGGCCTACGCCTTCCTGGCCCCCGTCCACTGGGCAGCGGCGGCGGCACTGGGCCTGGGGTGCCTGGTGGGCAGCCGGATCGGACCCGTGGTCGTACGCCGTCTCCCGGAGAAGCCGCTGCGCGTCGCCATCGCGCTGGCCGGACTGGGTCTCGCGGTCTCCCTGTGGTGGCAGGGAAGTTGAGCGCAAGCGGTCGCAAAGCGCCCGTGTCCGCGAGCGATTCGTGCACACCCCATTGACCGGGTGATCGCAGCCCCCTAGCCTCCGTCCTCATATGTAGACGCCGTCTTTGTATGAGGATGAATCTATGCCGCTCGTGGTGGTCGCGATCAGCGTCCTCGTCCTGCTCCTCCTGATGACGAAGCTGAGGCTCAACGGCTTCGCCGCCCTGCTCCTGGTCGCCGTGGGTGTAGCCCTGGTCCGGGGCATGGCCCTTGAGGAGATTCCGGACGTCCTCTCCGAGGGGATCGGGGACCAGATCGGCGACACCATGCTGACCATCGGCCTCGGTGCCATGGTCGGCCGCGTGATGGGGGACTCCGGCGCCGCCCAGCGGATCGCGGACCGGCTGCTGGAGATCTGCGGCCCGCGCGGGGTCCAGGTCGCCATGGTGCTCACCGCGATGCTCATCGGCGTGACGATGTTCTACGAGGTCGCCTTCGTCATCATCGTGCCGATCGCCTTCACCCTGGTCCGCGTCACCCGGTCGAACCTGCTCTGGGTGGGCCTGCCGATGTCGATCGCCCTGTCCACCATGCACAGCTTCCTGCCACCGCATCCTGGCCCCACCGCGGTCGCCGCCACCTTCCACGCCTCCGTCGGACTGACCCTGTTCTACGGCCTGTTCATCGCCGTACCGGCCGGCGCGCTGGTCGCCCTGGTGTGGCCGCGCCTGCCGTTCGTCCGGCGGATGAACCCCGACATCCCCAAGGGCCTGGTCAGCGACCGGGTCTTCGAGGACGAGGAGATGCCCGGCACGGGCTGGTCGCTGGCGGTGGCCCTGCTGCCCGTGGTGCTGATCGCCGGAGCCGCGGTCACCGACCTCGCCGCCGACGGCGACTCCCCGGTCCTGCACTTCGTCGCCTTCATCGGCTCCGCGCCGATCGCCCTGCTGCTCACCCTGCTCGTCGCCGTCTGGGCCTTCGGGCCGCGCATGGGCCGCAGCCTCGCCGAGGTCAGCACCTCCTGCAAGGAGGCCGCCCAGGCGATGGCGATGATCCTGCTGGTGATCGGCGCGGGCGGCGCCTTCAAGAACGTCCTCGTCGAGGGCGGGATATCCGACTACATCAAGGACTCGACCGACGGCTGGTCCGTCTCGCCGATCGTCCTGGCCTGGCTGATCGCGGTCATCCTCCGGGTGGCCCTCGGCTCCGCGACCGTCGCCGTGGTCACCGCCTCCGGCGTGGCCCTGCCGCTGCTCGCGGGCAGCGGAGTGCACGCCGAGGTGATGGTTCTCGCTGTCTCCTGCGGCTCGATCGCCTTCTCGCACGTCAACGACCCGGGCTTCTGGATGTTCAAGGAGTACTTCAACCTGTCCGTCATCGACGCGATCAAGGCCCGCACCACCTACACCACGGTGCTGGCGATCCTCGGTCTGGGCGGTGTACTGGTCCTGGAACAGGTACTGGACGCCCTGAAGGTCTGACCCCCCAACCCACCAGAAGGACACCGCCCCGCGATGAGCCAGCCCGTCGTCACCAAGTTCTCCGTCTACCCGGTCGCCGGCCGCGACTCCATGCTCCTCAACCTCTCCGGCGCCCACGCCCCGTACTTCACCCGCAACGTCGTCGTCCTGGAGGACTCGCAGGGCCGCACCGGCCTGGGCGAGGTCCCGGGCGGCGAGGGCATCACCCGCACCCTGCGCGACGCCGAGCACCTGGTCGTGGGCGCCCGCGTCGGCGACTACAAGCGCGTCCTGCGCACGGTCCACGACACCTTCGCCGACCGGGACTCCGGCGGGCGCGGCGCCCAGACCTTCGACCTGCGGACGACCGTGCACGCCGTCACCGCCGTCGAGTCGGCGCTCCTCGACCTGCTCGGCCAGCACCTTGAAGTCCCCGTCGCCGCCCTGCTGGGCGACGGCAGACAGCGCGACACCGTACGGGTCCTGGGCTACCTCTTCTACGTCGGCGACCCGGACCGCACCGACCTCGACTACGTTCGTGAACCCGACGCCGACGTCGACTGGTACCGGGTCCGCCGTACGGAGGCGCTGACCCCCGAGGCGATCGTCCGCCAGGCCGAGGCCGCCTACGACCACTACGGCTTCCGGGACTTCAAGCTCAAGGGCGGTGTCCTGCCGGGCAGCGAGGAGGTGAAGGCCGTACAGGCGCTCAAGGAGCGGTTCTCCGAGGCCAGGATCACCCTCGACCCGAACGGTGCCTGGTCCCTGCGGGAGGCCGTCGAGCTGTGCCGCCCGCTCGTCGGGACGCTCGCCTACGCCGAGGACCCGTGCGGGGCGGAGGACGGTTACTCGGGACGCGAGATCCTCGCCGAGTTCCGCCGGGCCACCGGTCTGCCCACCGCGACCAACATGGTCGCCACGGACTGGCGGCAGCTGACCCACGCGCTGGCCCTCCAGTCGGTCTCCATCCCGCTCGCCGACCCGCACTTCTGGACCATGCAGGGCTCGGTGCGGGTCGCCCAGCTGTGCCACGCCATGGGGCTGACCTGGGGCTGCCACTCCAACAACCACTTCGACATCTCCCTGGCGATGATGGCCCACTGCGGCGCGGCGGCCCCGGGCGAGTACAACGCCCTCGACACCCACTGGATCTGGCAGGAGGGCCTGGAACGCCTCACCGTCGAACCGCCCCGCATCACCGGCGGCGAGGTCGCCGTCCCGGACGTGCCGGGCCTCGGAGTCCGCCTCGACCGGGACCGGCTCCTCGCGGCCCACGAGTTGTACCGCGAGAAGGCGCTGTCGGGGCGCGACGACGCGGTGGGCATGCGGTACCTCGTCAAGGACTGGACGTTCGACGCGAAGCGGCCGTGTCTCGTGCGGTGAGGCGGGGGAGGGCAAGCGTGCCGTGCCCCGGGGCTGTTCCTGAGTCGTTGACATGCTCAAGTCGACTCATTAGCATCCGGGAACCCTGAAAGCGCTTTCCCCCAAGGCGTGTTCAGGCCTTTGCACCCCCACACGCGACGGCTCACCCCCCCGCAGGAGGACCCCCACATGAGCCCCCAGCCCACAGAGTCCGCACAGCGCGCTGAACTCACCGAGCGCCGCACCACCGCCCCCTGGCGCAACAAGGCCCTGGTCGCGACCCTCGCCGCCGCCCTCCTGGCGGCCCCCGGCATCGCCCAGGCCGCTCCGCCCGCCCCGCCCGCCGCTCCGCCCGCCGCGTCGGCCGCCCAGGAACAGGTCGCCGCAGCCACCGTCACCTGGACCCTGGAGCGGGCGAGCAACCCGACCGCGGACCAGCAGGCGGCGTACACCCTCATCACCTCGGCCATGAACGCCGCGGTGTCCCGCTACAACAACCTCAGCGATCTGGGGAAGTCCATCACCGTCCGCTACGACACGAGCGTGCCCACCGCGGACGGCAGCATCAACGGGACGATCCGCTTCGGCGCCAACCGCAGCTACATGACCGAGCGGACCGCGCTGCACGAGATCGCCCACACCATCGGCGTGGGCACGAGCGGGGGCTGGTCCTCCCTCGGCGGCAGCGGCACCTGGACCGGGGCTCAGGCGACCGCGCTGGTGCGGCAGTTCGACGGCTCGTCGGCCAAACTGTCCACCGGCGGCGGGCACTTCTGGCCCTACGGACTGAACTACGAGAACGAGTTCTCCAGCACGGCGGCCGACCGCCACGTGCGGATCGTCGCCGCCATGGTGCGTGACGGTTTGTGATCCCGGCGGTTGGTGTCCGGGGGCGGAAAACCGCCCCCGGACACGGTGTTCGAGCGCAAGTACGGCCCTTCCAGGGAAGGGCCCTTGTTGTCCCGCACATCACCCGCGCGCACTGGGAGCTCCCTTGGACGTCCACGACACGCAAGACAACTCCTGGCCCGGCCCCCTCTCCCGCCGCAGATTCCTCCAGGCCGCCGGCGTCTCGGCCACCGTCACCGCGGTCGGCGTCCCGCCCGCCGTCGCCGACCCGACGACCGCGACCACCCTCTCCCTGACCGCCGCCACCGGCGGTTCCGCGACCCTCTCCCCGGCGGTGGACCGCCTGGTCGCCGAGATCCAGAACGTGCTCTGGTCCGTTCCGCGCGGGGGCGGCGCGGCCACGGCCCTCACCTCGCCAGGACTCGAACCCACCCGCCCGCAGTTCTCGCCCGACGGCAGCCGGCTCGTCGTGTGCGCCTACCGCGGCGGCGGCTTCCACCTCTGGACCCTGCGCCCCGACGGCAGCGACCTGCGCCGGCTCACCGACGGCCCCTGGGACGACCGCGGCCCCGCCTGGTCGCCGGACGGCACCCGGATCGCCTTCGCCTCCGAGCGCGGCGGCGACACCGTGACCGGCAGCCCGTACGGCATCTGGACCGTCGACGTACGGAACGGCGAACTCCGCAGGCTCACCGACGGCACCTGGGAGGACTTCGACCCCACCTGGTCGGCCGACGGCGAGCGGGTGCTGTTCGTGCGCGCCACTGTCACCCCGACCGGCACCCTGCGCGCCGACACCATCGCCTCGGTGCCCGCCGACGGCTCAGGACCGGTCACCGTCGAGCACCGCGACGACTCCGGCGCCCAGCTCATGACCCCGGCCGTGGCACCCGACGGCCGCCTCGCCTACCTGCGCACCACACCCGCGCCCACCGCCTCCTGCACCCTCGTCGTGGCCGGGGCACCGGTCGCCGTCGACGGTGACGTCCTCCCGGCACCGCCCCGCTGGACCGACGGCGACCGGCTGCTGCTCGCGGTGAACGGGCACTTCCGCGTCATCGACCCCGAGGCGCCCGCGGCGGGGGAGGAGATCGCGTTCACGGCGACGATGCCGCTCGACCGGCCCCGCTACCGGAGCAAGGCCTACGACTTCGACGGCTTCGGCACCCGGCCCGTGCGCTCCCTGCACCTGCCCGCCCTCGCGCCCGACGGCCGCAGCGTCGCCTTCGCCGCGCTCAACGCCCTGTGGACGGCCGGCACGGAAGGCGGCCACAAGCCCCGGAAGATCCTCCAGGTCCCGCCCACCCGCTATGTGTCGGGCCCGGCCTGGACCCCGGACGGCAAGGGCCTGGTGTACGCCGACGACCGCGACGGACTCTTCGCCGTACGACGCCGGGACCTCGACACCGGCCACGAGACCCTGCTCGCCCCGGGCGGCCGGGTCTTCCCCGCCCTCTCGCCCGACGGAACCCGGCTGGCCTGTCTCGACATGTCCGGCAACCTCGTCGTGCGCGACCTGCCCGACGGCGCCGAACGCACCCTCGCCGCCCCGCTCGGCGCGGGCGGACTGCCCGGCCGCCCCAGCTGGTCGCCCGACGGACGGTACGTCGCCCTGTGCGACCGCAACCGTCTCAACCAGCGCTTCCGCGAGGGCTACAACCTCATCCGGGTCGTCGACACCACCACCGGAACCGCCGCCCTGCACGCCCTCGCCCCGCACACCTCCCTCGCCGACCGCTACGACTCGGGCCCGGTCTGGTCGCCGGACGGCCGCTGGATGGCCGTGATCGCCGAATCGGCCCTGTGGCTGCTCCCGGTCCGCGCCGACGGCACCCCCGACGGGGAACCGCGCCGGCTCACCACCGACCCCGCGGACCACCCCTCCTGGTCCGCCGACTCCCGCACCCTCCTCCACCTCTCCGCGGGCGCCCTGCGCCTGCTCGACATCCGCAGCGGCAAGTCCCGTACCGTCCGGGTGCCGTTGGACTACCGCCGCCCGCGCCCCGCCGACACCGTCGTGCACGCCGGCCGGTTCTGGGACGGCACCGGCCCCGGCGTCCGCGAGGACATCGATGTCCTGATCCGTGACGGCCGGATCGCGGAGGTGGTCCCGCACCGCGGCGACCGCCCGGCCGCACACCGGGTCGACGCGAGCGACCGCACCGTGCTGCCGGGACTGTGGGACGCGCACACCCACCCCTGGCAGACGACCTACGGCGGACGCCAGACCGCGCTCCAACTCGCCTACGGCATCACGACCGCCGTCTCCCTGGGCGGCTTCGCCTACGAACAGGCCCGCATCCGCGAGGCGGTCACCGCGGGCGCGCTCGCCGGACCGCGACTGCTGGCCACCGGCGAACTCCTCGACGGCGCCCGTGTCGCCTACAGCATGGGCCGCGCCCACCGCACCCCCGAGGGACTTCGCCGGTCACTGGCGCGCGGGGCGGCACTGGACTGGGACTTCGTGAAGACGTACGTCCGCGCCCCGGGCTGGATCATGAATGAGGCCGCCGACTTCGCCCACGAACGGCTCGGCGTGCGCAGCGGAAGTCACCTCTGCACTCCCGGTGTTCAGCTCGGCCAGGATCTGACGACCCATCTCCAGGCCACGCAGCGACTGGAGTTCGGGCACGCGACCACCGCCACGGGCCGCTCCTACGAGGACGTCGAGCAGATCTACACCGAGGCGGGCTTCCACCTCGTCGCCACCCCATTCACGGCCCTCGCCCTGCTGGGCGCGGACGCGGCGCTCGCGGAGGACCCACGGGTCACCACGCTCATGCCGCCGTGGGACACCGCACTGGTCCGGCAGCAGGCCGGGCTGCCGCCCACCGCCGACCAACTCACCACACTCGACCGTGAGTTGGCCATCTACCGGCGCATCCTGGCCGAGGGCGGACTCGTCGCCCTCGGCACCGACCAGCCGCTCGTGCCGGTCGGCCTGCATCTCCACCTGGCCCTGCGCGCACTGCACCGCGGGGGACTCACGCCGGCCGAGGCACTGCGCACCGCCACCCTGCTGCCCGCCCGCGCCTTCGGAGCCGACGCCGACCTCGGCACCCTGGAGGAGGGCAAGCTCGCCGACCTGACGATCGTGGACGGCGACCCCTTCACCGACTTCGACACCCTCGTCCGCACGACGGCGGTACTGCGCGGGGGAGTGCTGTTCGAGCAGAAGGACCTCGTGGACGCGTTCGCCCCCACGAGCCGCCGGAGAGCCGACTCGGGCGAGGAGTGGTTGGAGGTGAGCCGGCACATGCGGCGCGAAGGCTGCTGCGACCCGGCGACCGCCCTCTGAGCGAGCAGCCGCGAGGCAGGTCCGACGGCGGGGAGCCCACGGGCCCTCGGAGCTGACCTGTCCGGTCCGGTGGCGCTCCCGCGACCAAGGGGCCGCCACCGGACCTCAGCCGTTGTACACGTTCCGTGAGCGGCGGGTCGCACACCGCCCCGGTGCTGCCCGCTGACTGTCCGGGGCGCCCCCGAGGTGGGACGCTGGGACGAGAGAGGCAGCCGCCGAGGGCACTCGGGAGGACCCGATGGGACGTGACGTGCCGGCCCTGGTGTTCACGCGGGAGGACCGCCGCCGGTACCGGGACAAGATGCACACCTGCCTCGACGTCCTCGCGCAGATGCTGCGCGAGTCGGGCTTCGAGAGCGAGCGGCCGCAGGTCGGGCTGGAGATCGAACTCAACCTGGTGGACGGGGACGGGCTCCCCGCGATGCGGAACACCGAAGTGCTCCAGGCGATCGCCGACCCGGCCTGGGCGACCGAACTGGGCCGCTTCAACCTGGAGATCAACATCCCGCCCCGCGGGCTCACCTCCGGCGGCCCCGGCTCCTGGGAGCGCGAGATCCGCGACGCCCTCAACCACGCCGAGGAACGCGCCGCGGCGGTCGGCACCCACCTGATCATGGTCGGCATCCTGCCGACGCTCGGGGAGGCGGACGTCGGCGAATCCTCCCTGTCCGGCGACCCGCGCTACCGGCTGCTCAACGAGCAGATCTTCGCGGCGCGCGGCGAGGACCTGCGCATCAAGGTGGACGGCGTGGACCGGCTCGCGATGTACGCCGACGCCATCACCCCCGAGGCCGCCTGCACCAGCACGCAGTTCCATCTCCAGGTCGACCCGAAGGAGTTCGCCGACTACTGGAACGCGGCACAGGCTGTCGCGGGCGTCCAGATCGCCCTCGCGGCCAACTCGCCCTTCCTGTTCGGCAGGGAGCTGTGGCGCGAGACCCGCATCCCCCTCTTCGAGCAGGCCACCGACACCCGCCCCCAGGAGATCAAGGCACAGGGAGTACGGCCCCGGGTGTGGTTCGGGGAGCGCTGGATCACCAGCGTCTTCGACCTGTTCGAGGAGAACGTGCGCTATTTCCCCGCGCTTCTGCCGATCTGCGACGAAGAGGACCCCCAGCGCGCCCTCGACGGCGGCGGAGTACCGGAACTCGGCGAACTGACCCTGCACAACGGCACGATCTACCGCTGGAACCGGCCCGTCTACGCCGTCACCGACAGCGGCCCGCACCTGCGCATCGAGAACCGCGTCCTGCCCGCCGGACCCACCGTCGCCGACACCATCGCCAACGGCGCCTTCTACTACGGCCTGACCCGCGCCCTCGTCGACGACGACCGCCCGGTGTGGACCCGGATGTCCTTCTCGGTCGCCGAGGAGAACCTCCACACCGCCGCCCGCGACGGCATCGACGCCCGCCTGTACTGGCCGGGCGTCGGCGAAGTGCCGGTCACGGAACTGGTGTTGCGCCGTCTGCTGCCCCTCGCCCACCACGGCCTGGAGCTGGCCGGCATGGACGCCGAGTGGCGCGAACCCCTGCTCGGCGTCATCGAGCAGCGCTGCGTCACCGCCCGCAACGGCGCCGTGTGGCAGGCGGAGACGGTGCACCACCTGGAGAAGGCCGGAGTCTCCGACCGCCAGGAGGCGCTACGCCGGATGACGTTGGCGTACCGGGACTACATGCACCTCAACGCGCCCGCGCACACCTGGCCCGTGGACTGATCACCGCCACTCCTCCCGAGGCGTCAGCGGCACCGGGGCCGGCCGCCGCACCGACGTCGACAGCTCGATCCGCCGCCCCTCGGCCGACGAACGCAGCAGCGCCGTCATCGTCTCCAGTACGTGCAGGGCGAGTTCACCGCTCGCACGCGGTGCCCGGTCGCCGTCGGCCGCCACGAAGTCGAGCAGCCCGACGCCCCGCGCGGCACCGGCGTACCCGGCCGACGGAGGCAGTGTGCGCCACTCGGTCCCGCCGAGTTCGAGGAGCCGTACGTCTCCGTCGAAGGTGTTCGGGTCCGGGACCGTCAGGGTTCCCGTCTCGCCGT
The DNA here is from genome assembly GCF_010548375.1 of Streptomyces sp. SID13726. Classification (GTDB taxonomy): domain Bacteria; phylum Actinomycetota; class Actinomycetes; order Streptomycetales; family Streptomycetaceae; genus Streptomyces. The sequence goes on along the minus strand of NZ_JAAGLY010000002.1, from coordinate 549,005 downwards.
GCACCTCGATCGGCGCGGCCGTGGTGGCCACGCCGTCGAAGCTCGTCGTGAGCGTCGTCAGGGCGCCGCCCTCGTGTTCGAGCACCCCGGAGACATGGCTGTCCACCTCGACGGGGATCCGCTCGCCCGCGCGCGGACCCGAGCCGATGACCCGCTCGGACCGCAGCCGGCTCGACGCCCCGATCACGGCCCGCACCGGGCCCAGCAGATGCACCAGGGAGGACAGGTAGTACGGCCCCATGTCCAGCAGCGGGCCGCCGCCGGGGACGTAGTAGAAGTCGGGGTGCGGATGCCAGCGTTCGTGGCCCGGGGTGACCATGACCGCCGAGGCGAACAGGGGGCGGCCGACGGACCCGGCCTCCACCGCGGCCCGGGCCGTCTGGACCCCGGTGCCCAGAACCGTGTCCGGGGCGCAGCCCACCCGCACCGCCGCCTTCGCCGCCGCCTCCAACACCGCGTGGGCGTCGGTGAGTTCGGCCGCCAGCGGCTTCTCGCCGTAGACGTGCTTGCCGTGGGCGACGGCACCGAGGGCGATCTCGGCGTGCGCCGCGGGGACGGTGAGGTTCAGGACGGTGTCCACGTCCGGGTCGCTCAGCAGCTCCGCCACGGACAGCGCCCGCACGCCCGGCAGTTCGGCGGCCACCGCCGCCGACCGGGAGGCGTCGAGGTCGGCGACCGCCGTGACACGTACGGCGGTTCGGCCGACCAGCGTGTCCAGGTAGGCGCGCGAGATGACGCCCAGCCCTACGACGCCGACGCGGTGCGGCTCGCCCACAGCATGCCCCTCTCGATCACGGTACGGACGTTCGGGTTCTCCAGCACGTCGAGGCTGTGCCCCGGGGTCGTCACCACGACACGACCCGCGCCCCATCGGCGCGTCCACACCGCGGGCGAGGTGACGGGCCGGTGCCAGGGCTGCCAGGGCCGGGTGGGATGCGTGGTGGTGGCCAGGACGTCGATCAGGTCGTCGTGGAGCACCCAGTACTGCTCGGTGTGCAGCTCGAAGTCCTCCACGCCCGCGGTGATCGGGTGCGTGCGGCCGAGGTCGGTGATCCGGACGACGTGCGGAAGGAAGTTGTCCTCCGCGCCTCCCTGACGTTCGCACGGCTCCTTGCCCGGGTGGGTCGCGAACTGGCCGCCCACCAGGTGGAGATAGTCGGAGGAGGCCCGGAACGAGTCGGCGATCCCGCCGTGCCAGCCGGTGAAGCCGGTCCCCGCCTCGACCGCCGACCTGAGTCCGGCCAGCTGCTCGCGGGTGATCTCCGACATGGTCACGCACTGCACGACCAGATCCGTGGCGGCCAGCTCGTCGGCGTCGGCGTAGACGTCGGTCGACTCCTCGACGCGGACGTCGAAGCCGTTGCTGTCGAGGAAGGGCACGAACAGCTCCGTGGCCTTGACCGGCTCGTGTCCCTCCCAACCGCCTCGGACGACCAGGGCTTTCTTCCGTGTCATCGTGTTCCTTCGTGGGACGGACAGGTGTTCCTGGGGGAAATCCCCCAGGTGAGTCGGAGGAAATCCACGTTCCGGCGACCGGTCCACGTTCGTAGGTTCGATCGCATGAGGTCAACCACCAGGAAGCAGTCATGATCGAAGCCCGCGGACTCACCAAACGCTACGGAGACACCGTCGCCGTCGACGGACTCGGCTTCGAGGTCCGGCCCGGCGCGGTCACCGGATTCCTCGGCCCCAACGGGTCCGGGAAGTCCACCACCATGCGCATGATCATGGGCCTGGACCGCCCCGACACCGGCACCGCCCATGTCAACGGCAAGCCCTACCGGGAGCTGCGTCGGCCCCTGTGCGAGGTCGGCGCCCTGCTGGAGGCCCGCACCTATCACCCGGGCCGCAGCGCGCGCAGCCACCTCGCCGCGCTCGCCGCCGCGAACGGCATCCCCCGCACCCGGGTGACCACCGTCCTCGGCACCGTCGGCCTCACCGACGTGGCCCGCAAACGGACCGGCGGCTTCTCGCTCGGCATGTCCCAGCGCCTCGGCATCGCCGCCGCGCTGCTCGGCGACCCGGCCGTGCTCCTCTTCGACGAACCCGTCAACGGCCTCGACCCGGAGGGCGTGCGCTGGATCCGCACCCTGATGAGATCCCTCGCCGCCGAGGGCCGGACCGTCCTGCTCTCCAGCCACCTGATCAGCGAAATGGCCCTCACCGCCGACCACTTGATCGTGATCGGCCGAGGCAGGCTCCTCGCGGACACCAGCGTCGCCGAACTCACCGCGGGCGGACGCTCGTTGGAGGAGGCGTTCTTCGAACTGACCGGAGACAGCGCGGAGTACCGGGGCACCGCACCCGCCCACCGGAGGAGGCAGCCATGACGGCCGTGCCGGGACACTACCGGTTCACCCATGTGGCACACATGGAGTGGATCAAGCTGCGCAGCCTGCGCTCGACGCTGTGGGCGCTGCTCGCCACCGTCGCCGGGATGATCGCCATCGGCGTCCTCACCATGGCCAACACCAAGGCGCCCGGCGCGGCACAGGCCGACACCTTCGACCCCGTGAACAACCTCCTCGCGGGCGTCGCCCTCGGCCAGCTGATCGTCGGCGTGCTGGGCGTCCTCGCGGTCACCGGCGAGTACTCCTCGGGCGCCATCCGCTCCACCCTGGCCGCGGTCCCGAACCGGCCCCTGCTGCTCACCGCCAAGGCCGGAGTCCTCGGGCTCGTCACGCTCGCCGTCGGAGAGGCGATCACCTTCGTCACCTTCTTCGTCGGACGGCTCGCCCTCGACCCGGAGGTGGCACGGCCCGCCCTGGGCGACCCCGGGGTACTGCGCGCGGTGGTGCTCTCCGGCGCGTATCCCGCCCTGGTCGGGCTGATCGGCGTCGCGATCGGGGCGGTCGTACGGCACACGGCGGCGGCCATGGGGACGCTGGTCGTAGTGCTGTACGTCGCGCCGGCCGCGCTGGCCGGGCTGACGGGGACGACGGTCGCGAAGTTCTTTCCCACCATGATCGCCGGGAACTCGCTGGCCGTGTCCAAGCCGGTCGCCGACTGCCTCTCGCCGTGGGTGGGGTTCGCGGTGCTGTGCGGGTACGTGGCGGCGGCGCTGGCCGCGGGCGGCTGGTTGCTGGTGCGGCGCGATGCGTGAGGACTCGGCCGGGACGGGCGCGATGCGCGAGCACCCCACCGGCCCTCCGTTTCCCCGCCCCTCGTCCGAAATGGACACTGGAACCATGCGCGACACAGCGGCGGCGGCGAGGTCGGTCCTCCGCGGCCCCCTCACCGCCCGGGCCTGGGCGGAGACCCTGTACTGCCTGGCCGGCTTTCCCGTCGCGCTGGCCGGATTCCTCCTGGTCGTCGTGGCTCTCGCCCTCGGCACCGGGTACACCCTCTCCCTCCTCGGCGCCGTCCTCGGGTTGCTGCTGATCGCCGGGGCGCTCGCCCTCGCGCGGGGACTCGCGGTGGTGCACCGGGGGCTGGCGAAGGGACTGCTGGGGGAGACCGTACGGACGCCGATGCGGCAGAAGCCGACGGGCGGGGCGTTCGCCCGGCTGGACGCCCGGCTGCGGGACGCGACCGGCTGGCGGTCGGTGGCGTACGTGCTGGTGAAGCTGCCGGTCGCGGCGCTCGGCCTGTACGCGGTCCTGTGGTGGGCCGCCGGACTGGCCAACCTCACCGCGCCCCTGCGCTGGGCCGTCCTCGGCCGACGTGACATCCCGACCCTCAATCCGATCCCGGTGGGCGGCGGCGCACCCCACGGCACCACCTTCGCCGGAACCCTCGTGACAGCCGCCCTCGGCGTGGCCGTCCTGCTGGTCGCGCCCTGGCTCACCCGGGGTGTCGTCACCGTGGACCGGTACGTCCTGCGGGCCCTGCTCGGCCCGGGCGCGCTGGCCGAGCGGGTGCGGGACCTGGAGGAGACCCGCGCTCTCGCCGTCGACGACTCCGCGGCGCTGCTCCGCCGCCTGGAGCGCGATCTGCACGACGGGGCACAGGTCAGGCTCGTCGCGCTCGCCATGAGCCTCGACATGGTCAGGGAACGCCTGGGCCCGGACGGCGACGCCCGGGTGCGGAAACTGGTCGAGTCCGCGCACCTCAACGCCACCGAGGCCCTCGCCGAGCTCCGCGACCTCGCCCGCGGCATCCACCCGCCCGTCCTCGACGACGGACTGCCCGACGCGCTCGCCACCCTGGCCGCACGCAGCGCCGTCCCCGTCGAACTGTCCGTGGAGGTCCCCGAACGGCCCACCCCGGCCATCGAGACGATCGCCTACTTCTGCGCCGCCGAACTCCTCACCAACGTCATCAAGCACAGCGGTGCCGACCGCGCGGTCGTCGGCGTGACGCAGTCGGACGGGGTGCTGCGGCTGCGCGTCACCGACGACGGGAGGGGCGGCGCCGAGACGGGCATCGGCAGCGGGCTCACCGGGCTGACCCAGCGCGTCCGTACGGTCGACGGCACCCTGGACATCAGCAGTCCCGTCGGCGGTCCCACGGCCGTGACCGTGTCGCTGCCCCTGCACGCGTGAGTACGGCATCGGCCGCACGGCCCGTGAGAGCATGCCGCCCATGCGCATCGTGATCGCCGAGGACGCCGCCGTGCTGCGGGAGTTGCTCGCCCAGATGCTGACCGAGCGCGGCCACGAGGTGTGCGCGGCCGTCGGCGACGCCGAGGCGCTGAAGGCGGCCGTGGCCGAGCACCGGCCCGACGTCACCGTCGTCGACATCCGGATGCCGCCCACCCACACCGACGAGGGACTGCGCGCCGCGATCGACATCAGGGAACGGCAGCCGGGCACCGGGGTGCTGCTCTTCTCGCAGTACGTCGAGACGAAGTACGCCACCAGGCTGCTCGCCGCCGGTTCCGCGGGCGTCGGCTACCTCCTCAAGAACCGGGTGGCCAACGTCGCCGAGTTCACCGAGGCGTTGGCCAGGGTCGCGGCCGGGGGCACCGCCCTCGACCCCGAGGTGGTGACCCAGCTGGCCGGTGCGGGAAGGCGCCGGGCGGACCTGGACACCCTCACGGAACGCGAGCGGGACGTACTGGCGCTGATGGCGGAGGGCCGCTCCAACGCGGCCATCGCCCAGGCGCTGACGGTCTCGGCCGGAACCGTCGAGAAGCACATCGCGGCCGTCTTCGCCAAGCTGGGCCTGCCGACCTCCGAGGACGCGAACCGGAGAGTGCTGGCGGTTCTGCGCCATCTGGGTGCCTGAACTCCGGCTCCGGGCACGCGATTTCGCCAACCCGGAGATTGGTATGGACCTGTCAATCGTCTCCCGCTAGGCTCTGCCGCGCCACACCACTGAGAGCGCTCTCAGAGAACACTGCCGTCCCGTTGGAACAACGAAGGGCAATCTCCATGAGACGCACCCGAATCATGCGCGCGGGCCTCGCCGTGCTCCTCCTGCTCGGCGCGGGCGCCACCGCGAGCACCGTCCCCGCCGGCGCCGACGAGAAGGCACCCGCATCCGCGGGCGTCCTCACCGCGATGCAGCGGGACTTCGGCCTCTCGCGCGAGGGGGCCGTGGCCAGGCTCGCCGCCGAGAAGAAGGCCACGGCCCTGGAGCCCGCGGTCCGCCGGACCGCCGGTGCCTCGTACGGCGGCTCCTGGTTCGACGCCGCCGACAACACACTGACCGTCGCCGTCACCCCCGACACCCCCGCCACCGCCCTCCGCGAGATACGCGCCACCGGCGCCATCGTCCGCACGGTCGCCCACAGCGCCCGCGAACTCGACGCCGCCCAGGCCAGGATCGACCGACTCCCCGCCCCGGCCGCCGTCAGCAGCTGGCACGTGGACGTCAAGGCGAGCACGGTCGTCGTGAACGTCGTCAAGGGCAAGCAGCGTGACAACGATGTCCGGGCGTTCGTCGCCCGCGCCCGCCAGGCCGGCCCGGTCACCGTGCGGGAAGTGGCCGCCGCACCCACGACCTTCGCCGCGGGCACCGTCGGCGGCGACCCCTACTACACCGGCAACGTCCGCTGCTCCATCGGCTTCTCGGTCTACGGCGGCTTCGTCACCGCCGGCCACTGCGACCAGCACACCGGCAGCGTCTACGGCTGGGACCGCAGCTACGTCGGCAACTTCCAGGGCTCGTCCTTCCCGGGCGACGACTACGCCTGGGTCAACGTCGGCAGCGGCTGGTGGACCGTCCCGGTCGTGCTCGGCTGGGGCACCGTCTCCGACCAGCTGGTCCGTGGCTCGAACGTGGCGCCCGTCGGCTCCTCCGTCTGCCGCTCGGGCTCGACCACCCACTGGCACTGCGGCACGGTCCTCGCCATGAACGAGACCGTCAACTACAGCCAGGGCGCGGTCTACCAGATGACCAAGACCAACGTCTGCGCCGAGGGCGGTGACTCCGGCGGCTCGTTCATCAGCGGCGACCAGGCCCAGGGCGTCACCTCCGGCGGCTGGGGCAACTGCTCCAGCGGCGGCGAGACCTGGTTCCAGCCCATCAACGAGATCCTCAACCGCTATGGCCTGACCCTGCACACCTACTGAGCCGGCGAGGTGTGGGTCCGGCATATGTGCCAGACCCACACTCCGGTCAGGACACGTCGGCCACCGAGAACACTCCGGGCCCGCTGACCCCGTACAGCACGTCCCCCACCAGCAGCGGTGGAACCCCGCTCGGTGACAGTTCCTCGAAGGAGCGGCCCGCGGTGTCGAAGGACGGGTCGGTGCGGCTGATCTCCTTGCCCGTCCTCGGGTCGAGCGCCAGGATGCTGGTGTCCGGCATCGTGACGTACAACCGGCCCTCGTAGTAGGCCGGTTCACTGAAGATCCGCAGATCCCGCGAGCTGGACCACAGCGGCTTGCCCCGCTTCACGTCGTAGGCGAGCAGGGTCTCGTTGCCGTAGTCGAAGATGTACATGGTGTCGCCCTGCACCAGTGGCGGCGCCTCCGGCTCGACGCTCCACGGGAAGTCGATCCGGCGGGTCCTGCCGCTGGTGAGGTCCTGGACGACGAAGTCGGCGGAGACACCGCTGTCGTTCTCCCAGCGCGCGTAGTACGCCGTGCCGTCGTGGACCGTGGCCAGCCACAGGCCGTCGTCCGGTGCCGTCACCTTGCCCAGTGTTCTGCCGGTGCGGGCGTCGAGGCGGGCGATGCCACCGGCACCGCCGCGCAGATCGGCGTAGAGGGTGCCCTTGGGTCCCTCGTAGAACGGGCTCACCGAGCTGGAGGTCAGCTCGTGGCGCCACAACTCCTTGCCCGTGCGCGGCTCGTAGGCCGCGTAGCGTGCCGTGTCGGAGTCGCCGAGCTTGTCCAGGTGCACGAGCAGCACTCCGCTCAGGGAGTGGAACTCGCCCAGTGGACCCGGGAGTTGCCACAGCCGCTCGCCGGTCCGCGCGTCGAACGCCTCGATCCCCTCGGAGCGGTCGGTGCTGTTGGTGAACACCACGCCGTCATGGACGACGGGCTCGCGCACCGAGAAGCCGCTGACCTGCTTGCGGCTCATGGGCTTCGTCCAGTCCACGGCGCCCGTGGCCGGGTCGAGACGCGTCAGCGCGACCTGCTCGGAGGTGCAGAAGACGCCGAGGGCGTCCGGGGTGCACGACGAGCCGATCGACATCTGCGTGCCGTCGCCGTCCGCTGTGAGCGCGCGGTGCCAGGGCTGCCAGCCCGCCGATGCCCCGCCGCCGGACGCCGACTCCCGGGCGAGCGCGTCGTACGACTCGACCGAGGGCGCCGGTTCGTCGGTCACCACGGCGAACGCGGCGGCCCCGATGCCGAGGACGGCCACGCTCGCGGCCACGGCGACCCACAGCACCTTGCGGCGGCGCTTGGGCTCGGCCTGGCGGGCGTTCGGGGTCAGCGCCATCGTCTGCTCCGAGGCGACGGCCACCGGTGTCCGGGACGGCTCGACCACGGGCTCGTCGGCCGGCTCGCCTGCGGTCAGGTCCTCCGGCAGATCCGCCAGCGCCGCGAGCACCTCGCTCGACGTCGGCCGGTCCGCGGGCTCCTTCGCCAGACAGGCCGAGACCAACGGGAGGAGCGGCGCGGGCAGTTGGCCCAGCTCGGGCTCGCCGTGCACGGTGTTGTACGCGGCCAGGTAGGCGTTCTCCGCCTCGAACGGGCTGTGCGCGGTGGCCGCGTACACCAGCACCGCGCCCAGCGAGAAGACGTCCACCGCGGAGCCGACCTCGTGCGGGCTGCTGAACTGCTCCGGCGCCATGAACGGCGGCGAGCCCATCACCATGCCGGTCTGGGTGCGCACATCACTGTCGGCCGCCCGCGAGATACCGAAGTCGATGACCCGTACGGCCCCGTCGTCGCCCCCGCCCTCCAGCAGGAGCACATTGCTCGGCTTGAGGTCCCGGTGCACGACCTCCGCGCGGTGGATCTCCCGCAGCGCCTCGGCGAGTTCGGTGCCGAGGCGGCGCAGCGCGGGCCAGTCCAGCGGGCCCGATGCTTCGACCCGCTGGGACAGCGTGGAGCCCGGGACGAACGCGGTCGCCATCCACGGCCGTGCCGCCTCAGCGTCGGCGTCCACGACCGGTGCGGTGAACGCCCCGCTGACCCGCCGCGCGGCCGCGATCTCCTGCCGGAACCTGGCCCGGAACTCCACGTCGTCGGCGTACCGCGTGTGGACGACCTTGACGGCCACGGCCCGACCGGAGGCCGACCTGGCGAGATAGACGACCCCCATGCCGCCGGTGCCGATCCGCGATTCGATCCGGTAGCCGCCGACAGACTCCGGGTCGTTCTCGCGCAGGGTCACCGTGGCTCCTCCACCGGCACCGGCCCAGGAGGCCGCGGTCCGGACGCTTCTGACAGGGACCCCTCACTCTAGAGGGGCACCGGTCCGAAGGGGACGCCGATCCCGGCCTGCTACGGGCCGGAACCCGGCCGCATCACCGTCCGCATGCGGAACGCAAGGGGTCAATCCCGGCACCTGGCCCTATTCTGGGGAGGCATGGAGGGGGCTCGGGGCAGGAGTGCGTTCGGTGAAGTGCCGGAATCCGAGGGGTCGTTCGGTCCGCTCGTCGTCGCCGGACAGCCGATGTACCTGAGGGCCGCACAGGTCGAACTGCCCCCGGAGAACCCCGATCCCACGGTGCTGCCGTCGATCGCCTTGCTCGGACGCGGCTGGATGCCAGGCGGTGTTCCCGAGCAACTGCCTCTGCCTCCGGGCCAGTTGCTCGCCGGGCAGTACCGGCTGATCCGGCCGCTCGGCTACGGCGGCATGGGTGAGGTCTACCTCGCGCTCGACACCAAGGTCGACGACCGCGAGGTCGCCATCAAGATCCTCCACCCCGACCAGGCGGCGGCCGCCGCGGGTGCCCTGGCCAGGGAGCGGCGGGCCCTGGTCGACCTCGGCCACCATGACATCATCCGGGTCTTCAACTACGGCCATCACCCCGAGGTCGGCGACTTCCTGGTCCTCCAGTACGTGGACGGACTCACCCTTGAGGAGGTCAGGGCGCGGGCCGAGCTGAACCCCGGCGAGTTCGGCGGCCGACGCTTCCACGAGTTCGTGCTCGCCTACGGGGTGCGCGTCCTGTCCGCCCTCGCCTATCTGCACGCCGACCGGCCCGGCAAGGTCTACGGCGACCTCAAGCCGGACAACGTCATGCACGACGGCACCACCACGAAGATCATCGACGTGGGGAGCGTACGGCCCGTCGGCGCACCGGGGATGACCACGGACGGCTACCGCGCGCCGACCGTGGGCCGCAACGGCGAATCCCGGGGGCAGGACGACCTGTTCAGCCTGGGGGAGACCCTGCGCAAACTGAGCGGACTCGGCACCTCCGCCCAGGACCTGGCCCGCCTGGGGGACCTCGGGATGCTGGGCGTGGACGGCGTGGACGGCGTGGACGGCGTGGACGGCGTGGACGGCGTGGACGGCGTGGACGGCGTGGAGGGTACGGATGCCCCGGAGGGTGCGGCTGGCGTGGGCGGCGCGGAAGCCGCGGGATCCGCCGAAGCCGCAGGATCCGCCGACGTCACAGCGGCACCGCCCGCCGCCCACGGACCGCCGCCCGAAAAGGAAACCTGGTCCCCCGACGACGCCACCGCCCCCACCCCCCACGGCCTGGGTCTCCTCTCCCTCGCCCGTGTCCTGCACCGCGCCACCCTGAGCGAACCCGCCGGACGGTTCGCCGACGCACGCGAGATGGACGAACAACTGCGGGGCGTCTTCAGAGAGTTGAGATCGCTGCGCACCGGCACCGAGACCTTCGAACCGTCCCCGCTCTTCCTCCAGTCCGCCTACGCCCTCGACGGCGCCCTCGGCTCCGCACCACCCCTGGCCCACTGGACCGCCCCCGACGCCCCGGCCCCCTTCGCGCCGCCCTCGCCCGCGGAGGTCGCCCAGCGTCTGCCCGTCCCGCGCCCCGACCCCCACGACGAGCACCACGCCGAACTGAGCAGACTGGCCGACGCCGCCCCCGAGGCCCTGCTCCAGCACATCGGCGACTGGCGGGACTCCACCGAGGTCCATCTGCTGCGCTTCCGGCTGCGGTTGCGCAACCCGGCGGACGGCCCCGAGGCCGCCGCCCGCGAACTGCGGGCCGCCGAGGCGCGGATCGGGCCCGGGCGCGCCCCGTACGACTGGCGGCTGGACTGGCACCACGGACTGCTCGCCCTCGCCCGGGACCAAGTCGACGCCGCCTGGCGGTACTTCGACCGGGTGTACGCGGCGATCCCCGGCGAGTACGCGCCCAAGCTCGCCCTCGGCCACTGCGCGGAACGCCTCGACCGCCGCCACGAGGCCCTCACGTTCTACGAGGCGGTCCGGCTGCGCAACCCCTCCCTGGGCAGTGCGGCCTTCGGCGCCGCCCGCGCCCGGCTCGCCCTGGACGGTGAGCGGGCGCGCGAGGAGGCCGTACGCGAACTCGACGCCGTACCGCAGCACTCACGGCACCGGACCGCCGCGCGGACGGCCGCCGTGCGGATCGGGATCGTGTACGCGCGCACCACGGAGCGCGCCGACGAGGTGCCGCGACGGCTGCGCGAGGTGCTGGAACGTCTCGCGCTGCTCTTCCACGCGCACGGCCTGACCGACGAGGAGGCCAGGGTGCGGATGACCGTGGAGGCGTGGGAGGCCGTCCAGGGAGCCCTCGCGCGTGGCGCCCTCGACGCGGCCGGTCTCGCGGCCCTGTCCACCGGCGCCGATCCCCGGCTCGGGCTGCCGGCCGACGAACACGGTCTGCGCGCGGACCTGTCCCGCCGCTATGTCACCCTCGCCCACCAGGCCGCCCGCTCCGCCGTCCCCGAGGACGCGGCCGTCGCCGAGATCCTCCTGGACCGCGCCTACGAGGTCCGCCCGCTCGCCTTCCGACACCACAGGGACAGCCCATGGCTCGGCAAGAGAGTCGCCGACTGGCTCCGCACGGCCGCCCGCGCGCCCTCGCACCGGACGCCCTCCGCCTCGCGCGGGCCGTCGCCGCCGTAGTCGCCGAACTCGGCCGCCGCGTCCGGCGTTACGCCTGGCCCGCCACCGCCGGGCGCCGCAACCGCGCCTATCTGCGGGACCGGCTCGTCGCGCTGCCCCTGCTCGCGGTGGTGGCGTTCGGGACGCTCGGCTGGGCGTACTCGGGCGTGCGCGGCGACTCCGCGTACCTCAGGCAGCGCGCGGCGCCCGCGCTGGTCGACCTCGCCGACGCCCGGGCCTCGCTGCTGATCGCGCAGGGCGAGGCCGAGCGGAACCTCGACGAGGGCCGGGCCGCCGAACTCAGCGGCCTGAGCGAGCGGTACCGGACCCGGATCGCCCGTGCCACCCAGAGCCTGAACCAGGTCACCCGCAGCGGTGCCCTCACGGTCGCCGAGGAACAGGAGCTGCGGGTGGTGTCCGCGCTGGTCGTCGACTACACCGGCTGGATCGGCCGGGCCCAGGGCCACGCCACCGACCCGGTCCTGCGCGACGCCGAACTGACCTACGCCCGCAGCATGTTGTGCTCGCAGACCGTCGCCGCGACCGTCCGGAACCCCTACCCGGCGTGCCCGGCGGCCACCGGTTCCGCGGCGACCTCGATCGTCGACCGGGTGACCGGCCTGGAGGGTCGACTGCGCGAGCGCCTCGCCGACCGGGCCGCCTGGGGCCCTGGCGCCATCGCCGCGTCGGTCGTCGCCGCCCTCGCCCTCGCGCTGCTCGCCGCGGGCCTGTGGCGCACGGTGGCCTTTCTGCGCAGCCGCTTCCGGATCCGCCTCAGCGTCCCCCTCGCTCTCGCCGCCCTGCCGCTGCTCGCCGTGCCCTTCCTGACCGCCGACGCCCTGCTCGCCCTGCACGCACAGCACGAGACCGTCCCCGTCGCCGACACCCTGGCCGAGCGGACCTCGCCGCGCACGGAGACGGTCGCCGAGGAACGCCCCTTCGCGGGTCCGGAGCCCGAGGCCATCGAGACGCTCCAGGCCCGGATCGACACCGGTCTCGAGGACGGCCGGCTCGCCTTCCTGGACGGTGTCGCCCCCTTCGTGTTCCCCACGGGACTCGCCACGGCGGCCCTCATCGCCGGTGCCCTGCACGCCTACCGCCGCGAATACCTCGCCGTCACCCGCCCGGGAGCCACCGCATGAGCCGCCTCGCGCGGGCCCTCCTCGCGGCCTGTCTGCTCGCCCTGGTCCCCGGCTGCGGCACGGACACCCGCGACCCGCTCGTCGTCCTCGGCCCCTGGACGGGGGAGGAGGGCAAGGCCTTCGAAGCCGCCCTCGACAGACTGGACGACGGCACGGGACGGACGTACACCTACGAAGGCACCCGCTCACTGCGCGAGACGCTCGTCTCACAGCTGGAGGCCGACGACCCGCCGGACGTGGCCGTTCTCAACAGCATCGGCGAGCTCACCGAGTACGCCCGCCGCGACAAGCTGCGGCCCCTCGCCGAGGAGACCGCCGAGCGCGCCTACCCGCCGTGGGCGCCGACCCTGCTCGTCGACAGCAGACGGCTCACCTACTGGGTGCCGCTGAAGATCGACCTCAAGAGCCTGGTGTGGAGCGAGAAGGGCACACCGGACGACCACCCCACCTGGTGCGTCGGGCTCGCCTCCCAGGCCACCTCGGGCTGGCCCGGCACCGACTGGATCGAGGACCTGGTGCTGCACCAGGCGGGCCCGGCCGTCTACAGCGAGTGGGCCACGGGCCGCCTCGACTGGCGCGACCCGGCCGTCGAGCGCGCCTGGACCACCTGGGCCCAGCTCCTCGGCAAGCGCTCCCCGGCGTCGGTCGAACGCTCCCTGACCACGTCGTTCGAGGGCTCCTCCGATCCTCAGGGCCGGCCCCGCGGGCTGCTCGACTCACCCGGCTTCGACTGCACGCACGAGCACCAGAGCGCCTTCATCCGGTACGTCTACTCCGGCGACGCCGTGACGGTGGAGCCGTCGGCCCGCTATCTGGACGGCCCGTCCGCGTACCGGGACGCCTTCGAGGTGGCGGGCGACATGGCCGCCGTCTTCAGCGACGACCCGGACGCCCAGGAACTCGTGGAGCGGCTGTCCAGCCCCGCCGGACGGGAACGCTGGCGCGCGGAGGCGGACCCCGCGGTACGGCCGCTTTTCCCGGACACGGCCGGGCTGTCGCCGTCGGCCCCCACGACCCCGCTCGAACGGGAGATCGACACCCTGCTCACCACCCGCGCCCGCACCCTCTGCTTCGACGCCTCCGACGTGATGCCGCCCGAACTCCGCGACGCCTTCCATCGCGCGGTCCTGGAGTTCTTCCGCGACCCGACCCGACGACAACTCACCTCACTGCTCCAGCAGTTGGAGACCATACGCACCCAGGTGAACGCCGACTCCGGCACCGACCGCACGTTCCGCCCGCCGGAGGACATCTGCGCACGGCCCGGCGGCTGAGCGCACCGCACCGATCCCGCCCCGGCCGCACCGATCCCGCCCCGGCCGCACCGATCCCGCCCCCACCGTGGCGCAGTCCGCGCTCGGCGGCCTCGGCTGACATGGTGGTGTCATGTGCTGGAGTGCGACAGCGGATCTCGTGGCAGGCGCGGCGATCACGTCCGTCGGAGTGGCCTGCGTGTCCCGGACCCGCCGCGCCGGGGACCTGCCCCTCGCGGCCCTGCCGTTGCTCCTGGGTGCCCACCAACTCGTCGAGGCCCACGTGTGGCACACCGGCGGGGGCACCGGGGCGGCCACCGTCGCCTGGGCCGTCATCGCCCTGCCCCTGCTGGCGGTATGGGTGCCCGTCGGCGTGTGGTGCGCCGTCTCCGGCCGGGCCGCGCGCCGGGCGGCGGTGTTCGTGGCGGTCGGCGCGGTGACCGCCGCCTTCCTCGCCCACGGCCTCGCCACCCGCCCCGTCCGCGCCGAGATCCGCGGTCACACCATGGCCTACGTCATCGGACTGCCCCGCGCCGAACTGCTCGTCGCGGGCTACCTGATCGCCACGGTCGGCGCGCTGCTGCTCTCCGGCGACCGCTGGCTGACGGCACTCGGCATGCTGGCGGGAGTAGGGGCCCTGGTGTGCTGGCTGTTGTGGCGACTGGAGTTCGTGTCGACCTGGTGTGCGCTGGCGGCGGTCTGCTCGGTCGTCCTGTACGGCTGGGTGAGCCGGCGCTCCCGGCCGGGGCGGGCCGCCCCGGCCTGAACCGCCGGGCACGGGCGAGGAGTTCAGCCGGGCGGCCGTCCTGAGCTTTCCCGGATCACCAGCTCCGGCACCGAGACGGGGTGCGGGGCGACCGCTGCCGACTCCTCCAGCACTCCGTGCAGCAGGGCGAACGCCGACCGGCCAAGACCCGTGAAGTCCAGCCGTACGGTCGTCAGGGACGGCATCAGATAGGCGGAGTGCGGGGCGTCGTCGAACCCGGCCACACTGACCTCGCCCGGCACCGAGCGGCCGGACTCGTGCAGGGCGCGCAGCACCCCGAGCGCGAGGTCGTCGTTGCCGCACAGGATCGCGGTGACGGCCGGGTCCCGCGCGAGCGCCAGGCCCGCCGCGTGCCCGCCGGCCGGGCCCCAACTCCCTTGCACGGGACGGGGTTCAGGAGCGCCCGCCTCCTTGAGGGCTCGGCGCCAGCCTGCGGTGCGGGCGCTGGTGCGGCGGGTGCTGGAGGGGATGGCGACGTAGTGCACGGTCCCGTGGCCCAGGGACAGCAGATGCCGGGTCGCCTCGTACGCGGCCTCGCGGTCGTCGGTCCACACCCACGGCTGGTCGCCGGTGGGCGGGCTCGCCGGGGTCTCGACCACGCCGACGACCGGCAGCCCGGCCGGTACGGACTCCAGAGCCCGGACCCCGGCCGGGTCGTAGGCGATCACGACGAGCCCGCCGCCCGTGTCCCCGGCCCGCCGCACCTCGGCGGTGACGGCGGCCTCGTCGGCCGACTCCAGGACGCCCACGCCCACCGAGTAGGCTGCCGCGCGCGCGGCCTCCTCGATGCCCTGGAGGATCGAGGCGTAGCCGTAGTGCGTGGTGTTCGCGGTCAGCACGGTCACGGCCCTGCTGCGGCCCCTGGCCAGCGCGAGCGCGGTGGCGTTGCGCCGGAAGCCCAGCTCGTCGATGACGGCGAGCACCCGCTCCCGCGTCGACTGCCTGACGCTCGGGTGGCCGTTGATCACCCGGGAGACGGTCTGGTAGGAGACCCCGGCGGCCGCGGCGACATCCCTGATGCTCGCCGGACCGCGGGTGTGACCGGTCACATTCATCTGTGGATTGTGTCCCGCGCGCGAGGGGGCGTCAAGAGAACATGACGGGCCTGCCCGCGGAGGAACCCGCCGACTCCGCAGGGGGCCGGCGGGCTCCGGTCGGCGTGCCCGCCTCAGCGGGGCTGGTACGCCCTGGGCAGTCGCATGCCACGCTCGGCCATGATCTGCCGTACGTAGTTCGGGTAGTCGGTGATGATGCCGTCCACGCCCATGTCCATCAGCGCCTCCACGGTGGCCGGGTCGTCACAGGTCCACGGGATGACCTTCAGGCCCCGGGCGTGGGCCTCGCGGACCATCGTGCGGTCGGGGTAGAAGCGGAAGCCGGGATCGCCGACCTTGCCGTTCTGCGGGAAACCGTAGTTGGGGGAGAGCGCCTTGACACCGGGGATCGTCGCGGCGGCCCTCACGAAGTCACCGCCGTAGTCGTCGGCGTCGATCCCGCCGAGCCAGGGGGAGGCGCCGGGCTGACCGACCTGGAGGAAGTCGTAGTTGGTCAGCGCGACCAGCGGCCACTTCGGGGCCAGTCGGTGCATCGCCTTCAGCGCGCCCCAGTCGAAGGACTGGATGGTCACCTGGTCCTCGATGCCCGAACGGTGGATCTCCTCATGGACCCGCCGCACGAACAGCCCTCGCGGCGCGGTCTGTTCGGGCGCGCCCGCCTCCACCTTCGTCTCGATGTTGAGCTTGACCTGCTTGGCGCCGTAGCTCTTGACCAGGTTCAGGACGTCCTTCAACTCGACCATCCGGAAGCCCTTGACCACCTCCTGGTCCGGGAAGCCCGGCAGTTGCCGGTAGCCGCAGTCCATCGTCCTGATCTGAGCCAGCGTCAGATCCTTGATGTACTTGCCGACATACGGGTACATCGGGTCGCCAGGCGTGACAGGGCCCGTGTCACGGCACTTGACCGCGCTGATCTGCCGGTCGTGGTTGACGACGACCTTGCGGTCCTTGGTGACATGGGTGTCCAGCTCCAGCGTGGACACCCCGAGGCGCATCGCCTTGCCGAACCCCTCCAGGGACTCCTCGGTCGTCATGCCGATGCCGCCGCGGTGCGCCTGGAGGTCGAAGTGCCGCTTCTGGGCGGGCGGTCGGCGGCCGTCGTACGCCGTCGCGGGCGCGGCGACCGAGAGCGCGAGCAACGGCGCCAGCGCCAGGCCGGCGAGGACATGTCTCGATGACATCGACACCTCACTCGTGTGGGTCGGGACTCGTGTGGGTCGGGCGGGTGGTCCGGGCGGGTGGGTCGGCCGATGGGCCGGGCGTGTGGGTCGGGCGTGTGGTTCGGGACGCCCACAGACGCTAGTGAGGACGCGGACCGGTTCAACCCCTCGGACGTGATCCCGCCGTGAATGTCCGGGGAACGCCGTCCCGGTCGGCCGAGTAGCGGTTCGGCCGGTGTCCTGCCGGTGTCCGGCCGAGCCGAGGCACGCCCGTCGGAGCCCGCCCCCTGACCTCCGCGGTCGACGTCAAGGCGTCGGGATCCCCGCCGGCCGGGCCGGACGGCCCAGGCGGACCGGGACGCCGGGGGAGTACAGGACGCTGACCGGGGCGTCGGTGAGCGCGGGCAGCCCGGCCGCGGTGACCAGGTCCTGATCGCAGGTGAGAAGCTCGGCGCGGTGCAGGGGCCAGCGCGGATGGTCGTTGGGGAGGAAGGCCAGCGGCTCGGGGCCGCCGAAGAAGGCGTTGTGCATGCCCCAGCGCGCGGTGAGGAAGTGCTCCAGCTCGGTGGGCTCCTCGACGCGCTCCCCGGTCCGTACGGTGATGCGGCTGTGGGCGCCGCGCGGGCCCGGCCAGCGCCGCGAGCTGGTGTAGGTCACGGTGTCACCGGCCGTGCGGACGCTCATCCGGGACCAGAGGTACGGCAGCCGGAAGCCGACGCGTCCCATCACCACCGGGATCAGCCGGGAGGCGTCCATGGAGCGGAACACCACCCCGCGCCGCCCGTGCGAGTCCACCGAGTACAGGCGCACATTGGTCTCCGGGAAGGTCCCGAGGTACGGCACCCCGGGCAGCCGCAGCCATCCGACCCGGTGCATCCGGAAGGCGACGAGGCCGACGTACGTCATCCCGTCGTGGGTGTCGGGCACCGTCCCGCGCGGCAACAGCCCTGCCACGGCGGCCGGTTCGACGGCCCAGTGCAGGAAGGCGAGATCGAGCCACCGCTGGGTGAGGAGAGGGGTCCGTATGAGGGCGGGGGCGTCCGGGGTGACGGGGGTGGGGTTCGGCACGGGGTCCAGGGTGCCAGAGGCACGCCGTGCGCAGCGGGACGGCGGCGGCCGCCGGACCGTGGCCCGGCAGCCGCCGTGGATCAGTTGCGGCGCCCCGCCGGATCGTGGGTGAGCGTGTCCCGGCCGCCGCCCGAGACCGGCGCCGGGGTGGCCGGTGGTTCCTTCGCGCGGTCCGCGTGACCCGGCCACCAGGCCGCGTGGCCGATGAGGGCCGTGAGGCTCGGCGTGAAGAACATCGCCATGACGAAGGCGGCGACGGCGATGCCGAAGGAGACCGCGAAGCCCATCTCCGTGAGCAGGGAGTTGCCGGCCAGCATCATCGTGGCGAAGGTCGCCGCCAGGATGAACCCGGCCGCGGCCACCGTGGGCCCGGCGTGCCGGAGCGCCATGCCCGCCGCCTCGCGTGGCTCCCGGCCCTCGCGGGCCTCCTCCCGCAATCGGGCGATCATGAGGATGTTGTAGTCGGTGCCGATGGCGACCACGAAGAGATACATGATCACCGGGAGCATGAACATCAGGCCCGAATGCCCCTGCCCCTCCTGGAAGATCCAGACGGTGGTGCCGAGCGTGGCGCCGAAGCCCAGACCCACCGAGGCGATCAGGTACCAGGGGGCGACCACACTGCGCAGCAGCAGTCCCAGGATGAGCATGATCAGCGCGGCGGCGACCGGGAAGACCGTCTTGTAGTCGTGGTTGACCGCGGTGTCGATGTCCTTGTAGATCGAGGACATGCCGCCGACCAGGGCCTCGGTGCCGTCCGGGGCGTCGGCGTGCGCCACGTCTCGGACCCGGCCCACCGCCGCGATGGCCTTGTCGGTGGACGCCTCGTACTTGAGCGTCACGGTGAAGTCGGCGGTCGTGCCCGCCTTGTTGACCTGGGCCATCCGGGCGCTCGCGACACCGTCCACGGCCCCGAGCTTCGAGGCGTACGCGGCGAAGGCGGTCCTGTCGAGCGGCTTGCCGTCGGTGCTGGAGAGATAGACGTCGGTGGGTGCGGCGGCGCCCGCCGAGTAGGCCTTCTGCATCTCGTCCTGGACGACCATCGACTCCTTGGTCTTGGGCATGGAGCCCGACGCCAGGTCGAACGTCGCCTTGTAGCCGAGCGTGCCCAGGGACAGCGCGACCAGGACGAGACCGGAGAGCACGGCGGTGAGCGCCGGACGCTTCTGCACGCCCCGGCCAAGCGCGGCGAACCGGGCGTTCTCCGGCTCGCGCTGCCAGGACTTGGAGGGCCAGAAGACCTTCGGGCCGATCAGGGAGACGACGGCCGGGATCAGGGTCAGGCCCGCGATCAGCGTGACGGTGACCGCGATGGCCAGCGCCGGGCCCATCTGCTTGAGGAAGCCCAGCGTGGACAGCACCAGCGCGAGGAAGGCGATGATGACCGCCCCGGCGGCGGAGGCGATGGCCTCACCGACCCGGTCGACCGCGTTGACCATGGCCTGCTTCGGCTCGTCCCCGAGACGCAGGCGTTCTCGGTAACGGAACATCAGGAACAGGAAGTAGTCGGTGCCCACGCCGAACAGCACGACGATCAGGATCGAGGAGATCGAGCTGTTGGCCTGGAGGTCGAACAGCTTGGTGGCGTACGCGATCAGCCCGTTGGCGATCGCCGAGACCAACCCGATGGTGATCAGGGGCAGGAAGGCCAGGATGGGCGCCCGGAAGATGATCAGCAGGGTGATCAGGATGATGACGAAGGTGCCGATGCCGATCAGGGCCTCGCCGCGCTTGGACGAGTCCTGCTGGTCGAGGGCCTGGGCGGCGGAACCGCCGAGCTTGACGTCGAGGTTCGTGCCCTTGGCGAGCTGTTTGACGTCGTCGCGCAGCACCTTGGCCGCGTCGGCCTGCTTGGGCTGGCCGGCGTTCTTGCTGTCCATCTGGACCAGGGTCAGGGTGTACCGGCCGTCCTCGGACGGCTGGCCGGGGACGACCTTCTGCACCTCGTCGATCTTCTTCGCGCCCAGCTCGGTGGTGATCCGGGCGACGTCCTTCTTGTCCTCGGCGGTGAGCTTTCCGCCGTCGGTGCGCTGGTACAGGGCGATCGCGGACGGGGTGAAGGCGCTGGGGAACGCCTTCTCCTGGAGATCGGCCGCTTTGATGGACTCGTAGCTCTTGGGCAGAAAGCTGCTCTCGTCGCTGTTCGAGGGCAGGCTCGGGGCGGTGGCGACGATCGCCACGGCGGCGATCAGCCAGGCCACGATCGTCCAGACGGGATGTCGGACGACTACGTTGCCAATACGTCGGAACATGCGGGGCGTCCTCCTGGGCAGGAAGATCACCGCAGCCCGGGGAGCGGTCCCTGGCATCGGCGACCCCGGCCGTCCCGCAGGGCACTCCCCCCATCGGACCGGCCGGACTGGTTGTCTTGGGCTCTCATGGTAGGGATCACGGGTGAAGATCGCTTCAGGGGGCGTCCCCGGCACCCGGTGGGCACCCGGGCGCGCTCACTCGCCGTCGGGCGCGAAGAGCAGTCGTACGAAGTCGTCGACCGGGCCGACGATGTCGAGCTCCTGGTCGAGGACCCACTGGAGCTGGAGGCCGTTGAGCACGGCCTGGAAGAGGACCGCCGCGCTCTCGGGGCTGATCCCCTCGCGGAGCCCGCTGCGGGCCGCGCCGGCCGAGAGCCCCTCGGAGAACAGTGCGCGACCGCGCTCGTAGCGTTCGACGAAGTAGCTGTGGGCCGGATGACCGGGCCGTGAGGCCGCGGCGGCGAGCTCGATCCACAGGCGCATCAGCTCGGGCGCCTTCTGGTGGTGGCGCAGGAGCGCGCCGAGGTACGGGCCGAGCCGCGCGGGGTGGTCCACCTCGGCCAGGCCCTGCCGCCACTCCTCCGCGTCACGGTCGGCCAGCACGGCCGCGAGCAGTTCGTCCTTGCTGCGGAAGTGGTGCAGCAGCCCGGCATGGGTGATGCCGGCCCGCTCCGCGATGTCCCGCAGCGAGGCCTTGGCGAAGCCCTTCTCGGCGAAGCTGTCCCGGGCCGCCCGGACGATCTCGGCCCGGCGGGCCGGCGTCTTGGCGTACGGCCCGCGCGCCTTCGCCTCACCCACGATGCGCTTCGTCGATGGAGCCGGTCCGGTTCGGCTCGGGTTGGTCCCGCGTATGCGCGAAAGATAACGCTGAGATTACGGACGCTGATCGTGCACTTCCCGCCTTGGTGGCCTGAGCCGCCGTCATGTCCGCGACCGGCCCTCACCCCGACGACGAGCCGCCCTCGGGGTCACCGCCCTCGAACCGCTGGAGCAGCTGCTCCACCAGGGCCTCGGTCTCCGCGTGCCCGCCCGACATTCCCATGCCCTGTCTCCAGTGGGAGCAGTGGACCGACCGGCTCTCGGTCGACCACCACTACCGCTCCAACGTGGCCACCTGGTTCCAGAGCCTCGCCGGGATCGGACCCACCTCAACTGCCTACGAGACGCTGCGTGTTCGGCCGTACAGCCCCACCGTCGCGGTCAACAGCCAGGTGCCGAAGGACGCTCAGGACACCGAGCTGTAGTCCATCACCCTCGACCACGTCAGTGCCGCCGTCGACACCGTGCCGTACAACATCGAGGCCGAGATCTTACGAGGTGTACCGAGCGCGGGCGGGGTCGTACCGCTTCTGGGGGAGGAAGGCGGGACCTCGCCCGTGCCGGGTGGTGCGGACCCGGCACCGGCGGGCCGGCGTCACCAGGTCGGCATCATGCTCTCGGGGTAGCGGGAGCCGGCGGCTCCCTGGGGGAGGATCTCCTGGATGCGGGCGAGGTCGCCGGGGGTGAGGTCGACGTACGCGGAGGAGACGTTCTCCTCCAGGCGGCGCGGGCTGCGGGTGCCCGGGATGGGCACGATGTCGTCGCCCTGGGCCAGGAGCCAGGCGAGGGCGAGCTGCGTGACCGCGATGCCCTTGCTCTCGGCGAGCGCGGTCAGTTCGCGGACGGCGGCCAGGTTCTTCTCGTAGTTGCCGGGCTGCCAGCGCTCGTCGAAGCTGCGCATGTCGTCGGCCGGGTACTCGGCTCCCGGCTTCACCGCGCCGGTGAGGAAGCCGCGGCCCAGCGGCGAGTACGGGACGAAGCCGATGCCCAGCTCGCGCACGACCGGCAGCACCTCGGCCTCCACCGCCCGCTCGAACACCGAGTACTCGGTCTGGAGCACCGACACCGGGTGCACGGCGTGGGCGCGCCGGATGATCTCGGGGCCCGCCTCGCTGAGACCGAAGTAGCAGACCTTGCCTTCGGCGATCAGCTCGCCGACGGTACCGGCCACGTCTTCGATGGGCACGGCCGGGTCGACCCGGTGCTGGTAGAGCACGTCGATGTGGTCGGTGCCGAGGTGGCGCAGGCTGTTCTCGGTGACCTCGCGGATGTGCTCGGGGCGGCTGTCGAGGCCGTAGCCCGCCGATGTACGGCCGCTCAGGTCGAAGCCGAACTTGGTGGCGAGGACGACCTCGTCGCGGACGTCCTTCACGGCTCGTCCGAGGAGCTGTTCGTTGCTGCCGGTGCCCATGCCGTACAGCTCGGCGGTGTCGAAGAAGGTGACGCCCAGCTCATGGGCGCGGCGAATGGTGGCGAGGCCGCCCTGCTCGTCGCCGGCGCCGTAGGCCATGGTCATGCCCATGGTGCCGAGGCCGACGGCCCCGACCTCCAGACCCTGGGTGCCGAGCCTGCGGTGGGGGAGGTTCGTGTCCTGCTGTGTCATGCCCTCAACGCTAGGGACGCGACACCGGGGAGTCATGGGGCACCGATCGCATAGGATTGCCTGATCCTCTCAATCGGCCGAAAGGTGCGCTCATGCTGGACCGGCTTGGTGAGGCCATCGAGCGGCACTGTGTGGGGCGGTGGTCGGAGACCGCCGTGCCCAGGCTGTCGCTGGTCGCCCTCGACGAACTCGTGGAGCCGATGGAGGTGACGTACGAACCGATGATCTGCTTCATCGCCGACGGCGCCAAGCGCACCGCGGTGGGCGAGCGCAGCTGGATCACCCCGCCCGGCGAGATGGCCCTGTTCACCCTCGACCTGCCGGTCACCGCCGCCTTCGAGAAGGTGCCGTACCGCGCCGCGATCATGCGCCTCGACAACCAGGCGCTCTCCGCCCTGCAACTGGAGCTGGCCGAGGCCGGACCCCAGTCGCCGCCGCCCGCCGCCGCGGCGGTCACCGCGCCGATGGCACCGGAACTCGTCGACGCGGTCGCCCGGTGGGTCCGGCTCCTCGACTCCCCGGAGGACATCGGCCCCCTGGCGCCCCGCGTCGAGACCGAGATCCTCTACCGGCTGCTGCGCAGCGGGCTCGGACCCGTCCTGCGGCACTGGTCGCTCGCCGACTCCGCCGCCGCCCGCATCCGTACGACCGCCCGCTGGATCCGCGACCACTACGCCGAGCCGCTCGGCATCGACGAGATCGCCGAGGTGGCCCGGATGAGCCCGGCCACCCTGCACCGGCACTTCAAGGCGGCCACCGGCATGAGCCCGCTGAGGTTCCAGAAGCATCTGCGCCTTCAGCATGCCCGACGGCGGTTGTTCGCAGGGGATGTGACGGCGGCTCAGGTGGCCCAGGAGGTCGGATACGTCAGCGCCACCCAGTTCAACCGCGAGTACCGCCGCGCCTACGGCCTCCCGCCCGGCCAGGACGCGACTCAGCTGCGCACCCGGCTGGCCGAGGCGCGGGAAGTGCCGCTGCTGCACGATGGGTCCGGCGCGAAGCCGTGACTATGTGGCGGGGTTGGCCTTGAGTCCTGTGGGGGTGCCGTGCCGTGCCGCGACTCGACGAGTTCGGTGCCGAGCGGTCAGCCTGGCGAACCCGGTTCGGACTGCGGGTCCGCTGATCCCGGCCTGGGGCCGGTGGCCGTCGGCCAGGTGGTTGACGTCCCGGCGGGCGTGACTGACCTGCTGTAGAAGGGTGGTGCGGTCGATGCGTGCTGACTCGTAGTGGTTCAGGGCCTGTTGGGGATCGTCGTCCGACACGGCGAGGCAGTGGGATCCCGCTGTGATGAGCGACCTCACCTGCCGGGGCTCAGTCGGCGAACGGTGACGGCCCGGCAGCCGGCGATCGGGTAGCGCACGAAGTGCCGGCCGGGTCCGAGTCAGAGGGTGTGGGCGGGGCGTAGAGCGAAGTCCGGTGCGGAGGCGGCGGGCCCGAGGGTACGGAACGCGCAGATCCCGGAGTACTCCGGCGGCGCGGGGTCGGCGACCGCGCCCCGCACGACCGAGTGCACCCCGTCGGCACCGATCACGACGCCGGCCCCCACCGCGCCGCCGTGGCGAAACGCAGCAGCACGCCGACCCGGCCCGTCCCTTCGATCGACGTGCACCGCGCACCCAGCCGGACCTATTCGCCGGGCACCGCCGACCCGACGGCGTCGAGCAGGTGGGCCCGGTGGACGACGTACGTACGCTCGCCGTAGAGCCGCTCGCAGACCCCGGCCAGCCGCTCCACCGAGAGCACCGACCCGTCCGCCCAGCGCCGCCTGCTCGTAGACCGTGGCGGTCGGCCCCGCGCGCCGTAGGGCGGTGAACGGTTCGCCAACTTCCTGTGTGCGAACGAGATTCACCCGTGACAGGGATCAAGCACATCGGGTAATCTTCAAGTAAAGCAACAGTCAAATGAGCAGGGAGGTAGCGTTGTTCGACTTGCGGACCGAAGCCGAGATGAGGCTGTACTCGGACAAGACGGCGAAGGAACTCGCCGTGAAGAAGCAGCGCGAAGAGGTCGGCGAGGAGCAGGCGGTTGCTGATGCGACCGTCGTCGCCGAGCAGGAGCAGGAGCAGGAGCAGGAGCAAGGCGCCTGAGTTCAGGCGCCGATCATGTTGAAGCCGCCGTCCGCATTGAGATAGACCCCGGTCATGTGGGCGGCGTCGTCGGTCGCGAGGAAGAGCGCGGTGCCGGCGAGTTCGGCCGGGCCCGGGATGCGGCCCATCGGGGTCTTGGAGATCATGTCCTCCCGGCGGCCCGACCTCCAGTCCGCGCGGTTCAGCAGCGTCTCGGTCTCGATGAAGCCGGGCGCGAAGGTGTTCACCCGCACGACCGGCGCGAACGCCTGGGCGTAGGACTTGGTGATCCCGAGGATGCCGTACTTCGCGGCGGCGTACTGCGGCGCCCGCGCGCTGCCGCGCACGATCACGGTCGAGCCGATGTTGACGATCGCGCCGTGGCCCTGGTCCAGCATCCGTGAGCCGAACTCATGGACGCAGAGCATGGTTCCCTTCACGTCCACGGCGAGCACATGGTCGACGGACTCCTCGGTGAGGTCCCGCCAGGACATCTGATCGCCGGCCACGTCCCCGACGTTGTTGACGAGCACGTCGAGACCGCCGAAGCGCTCGAAGACCTCCCCTGCCATCCGGATCACCTCGGCGTGCACCGCGATGTCGGCCCGCACCGTGAACGCCTCGCCGCCGACGTCCTTGATCCGGGCCACGGTCCGATCGGCCCCGGCGGCGGAACTGCGGAAGTGCACGGCGACCCGGGCACCCTCCTGCGCGGCCCGGACGGCGATCTCGGCGCCGTAGCCGGTGCCGGCGCCTGTGACGAGAACGGTGCGGTTCTCGAAACGGCGGGGGAGGGGAGGCGGGGTGCGGTGGGGCATGGGGGGGGCCTTTCGGGAGTGGGTGGCGGGTTGTGGGGCGTGCGGCTGTTTCGAGGTGTACGGCGAATCGAAAGGCGTACGGCGAATCGCGAAAGGCGTGCGGCGGATCGGAAGGCGTTCAGCGGATAGAGAGGCGTGGGGCGGCGCACGGCGGTTTCAGCGGTGCCCGGCGGTTTCAGCGGTGCCCGGCGGTTTCAGCGGTGCCCGGCCGTAAAGTGCTGGCGGATCTCGCCGATCCCCTCGATCCGGCTGACGAGTTCGTCGCCCTCGGCGAGATAGCGCGGCGGGTTCATCCGGTTGCCGACCCCGGCCGGGGTGCCGGTGAAGACCAAGTCCCCCGGAAGCAGGGGCAGTACGGCGGAGAGGCGGGCGATCAGCTCCGGCACCGGGAAGATCATGGACTTGGTGCGGTCGTGCTGGACCGGCTGACCGTTGAGCAGTCCGGTGATCTCCAGATCGTCGGGGTCCTCGAACTCGTCCGGCGTGACCAGCGCGGGACCGATCGGGCCGAACCCGGGAAAGGACTTGCCGAGGCTGAACTGCGCGGGCCTGCCCTGGAGTTGGCTGACCCGCTCGGAGAGGTCCTGGCCCACGGTCAGACCGGCGACGGAGTCCCAGGCGCGGTCCTCGCTCACCCGGTAGGTCTCCCGGCCGATCACCGCGACCAGTTCGACCTCCCAGTCGACCTTGCCCGGAGGAAGGGAGACGGTGGTGTGCGGGCCGCCGACGCAGGACGGGAACTTGGTGAAGACGAGCGGTTCCTTGGGCGGCGTGTAGCCGGCCTCCGCCGCGTGCGGTGGGTAGTTGAGCGCGACGGCGAACACCTGCCGGGGGCGGGGGACCGGAGCGCCGAGTGCGGTGACGTCGAGCGTCAAGTCGTAGGCAGAGTCGGGGAGTTCGGCTGCCCAGGCGCTGGTCCTTGACCAGTCTTCCAGGAGGGCCATGGGGTCGGACGGCAGCAGGCCCTGCGAGGCCGTCGCCACGTCCGCGGCTCGGTCGCCGCTGACGACGACAGCCCGGCCGTCGAGTGCCGCGAGCCTCACCACTCGACCCTCTTCGGTACGGGTGTGCCGTACCCCTCCTGCCAGCTGACGATCGGGCTGCGCAGGACGCCGAGGCGCTCGACCTCGGCCTCCACCACGTCACCGGGCTTGAGATACATGTCCGGGTCGCCGCTGAACCCGGCCACGCCCTGGACGGTGCCGGTGGTGACGAGGTCGCCGGCGCTGTAGCCCTGGGGGGAGTGGTAGGCGACCAGGTGCGGGATCGAGACCGACATGCGGTTGGTGTTCGACTTCTGCCGGACCACGCCGTTGACCCGCAGCTCCATGTCGAGGTTCTGCGGGTCCGGTATCTCGTCGGCCGTCACGATGTACGGCCCGACCGGGCAGAACGTGTCGATGGCCTTGCAGAAGGAGAAGACGCCCGACTCCATCTCGCGGCGCTGGATGTCCCGGGCGGTGATGTCGTTGAAGACCACGTATCCGGCGATGTGGTCGGGGGCGTCGTCCACGCCGAAGAACTTGCCGGACTTGCCGATGACGACGGCGATCTCCAGCTCGTAGTCCAACTCGCTGGTGAGGTGCTCGGGGTAGATCACCGGTTCGTCGGGGCCGACGATCGCGTCGACGTTCTGGAAGAAGACGATGCCCTTGTGCATGGGGTGCGACCAGTCGACGTTCTTCGACTCGTCCTCGTGCTCACGGAAGTTGCCGGAGGTGTGGAAGAACTTCTTCGGCGTGATCGGAGCGCGCAGCCGTACCTCGTCGAGCCGGAGCCGCTCACCGGACTCCCTGACCCTGCCCTCCTGCTCGAAGTAGGCCCGGGTGCTCTCCACTTCCAGTGGCAGCACCAGCCGTTCCTCCGGTTCCAGCCTGCCCACCCGTCCGTCGTCGAAGGTGATCAGCTTCACGGGGTATCGCCCTCTTTCGCTGAATGAAAGTCTGATTCACTGAGTGAAGGTGACTTGAGTATTGATGGGGCGTCATACCCCGTCAAGGCTCCTCACCTGTGAAAACGCGCAGCTGAAGGGCGAGGGTGGCGTAGTAGCCCACCAGTGTCGTCAGCTCGAACAGGGCGCGCTCTCCCATTGCGGCCACCGCGTCGGCGTACTCCTCGTCGGTGAGGGTTGCGTGCCGTAACAGTGCGCGCGTGGCTCGTAGGACCGCCTTCTCGACGGGGTCGGGGAGTTCCGGCACCGCTCCGATGCGCAGAGCTGCCATCTCCGGTTCGGTCAGTCCGGCGGCCCGGCCCACGGCTTCGTGTGCCTCCCGCTCGAAGGCGCTGTTCCAGTGCGCGGCCACGGCGAGGATCGCCAACTCCCTTGCCCGCTCGCCCAGGACGGAGCCGTAGCGCACGGCTGCACCCAGCTCCTGGAGCGCGTGCCCGACCGGCGGGCTGAGCAGCATGGCGTTGAACGGTCCGCGCAACCGGCCGTCTTCGTCGGTCAAGGAGAAGGCCCGCGGACCGGCCGCGCGCGGGCCGCCGGTGATGGCTTGGTAGACCTTCCGCTGTTCCCCGTCCAGGTCTTCGGGCGGGATAGCGGCGAGTCGCGATTCCATGCGTACTGCTCGTCCTTCCTGGTTGCTTCCCGCGCTTCCCGCGCTTCCCGCGCATCTCGTGCGCTTCGGTGATCCGTCCGGTGATACCGGCTTCCGTACAATGAAAGTCCCGCGTCAGACGTACGACCGTGCAGAAAGCGAGCCACCCCGTGCCGCCGCGTGACGAACCGACCGCTCCGTCCTCCGAGGGCCCCGCGGCGAAGCGCAGTTACCACGTCGAGGCCCTGGCCAAGGGGCTGCGACTGCTCGGGCTGTTCTCCGAGCAGCGCCCGGCGATGAAGCTCACCGACATGGCCGCCGAGACCGGCGTCCCGCTGCCGACCGCCTTCCGGATGGCCGCCACACTCGTCACCGAGGGGTTTCTGGAGCAACTGCCCGACGGCGCCTACCGACCCGCCCCCAAGGTCCTCACCCTCGGCTTCTCGGCGCTGCGCGGGATGGACCTGGTCGAACTCGCGGACGGCCCGCTGCGCCGGCTCGCCGCGGCGACCGGTCAGACGGTCAACCTCGGCACCCTCTCCGACGACCGTGTCCTGTACCTGATCCGGCTGCGCAACAACGACCTGGTGACCGCCAACATCCAGGTCGGCTCCCGACTCCCGGCGGTCTCCACCTCGATCGGCAAGGTACTGCTGAGCAGCCTGTCCGACACCGAGCTTGAGCAGCGCCTCGGAGAGGACTCGTTCGCCGGGGCGACCGGGCCCAACGCCATTCGCTCGCTCGCCCAGTTGGAGATGACCCTCGACGGGATCCGCAAGCAGGGCTGGGCACTTCAGGACGAGGAACTGGCCTATGGGCTGCGCTCGGTGGCCGCGCCTGTCAGCGACGCGTCCGGGACGGTGGTGGCCGCCGTCAACGTGGCCGTACCTGCGATGGAGTTCCCGGTGACCCGTCTGGTCGACGAACTGCGTCCACCGCTGATGGAGGCTTGCGGGGAGATCACGCGGTTGCTGGGCGGGAAGTGAGCGGGGAGGGTCGGCGTCGTAGGTCACCTGATGGGCAGGGCTGATCGCGCTCAGGGGCATCGGCCCTGACTGGTCGGTGCTGGGACGTGCCGAACTTGCCGGTGACGGCTGGTCGGCACCAAGTCGTACCGAACCCGCCGGCGCTGACTGGTCGGCACCGTCACGTACCGAACCCGCCAGTCCTGGCTGATCGGCACCGACACACACCGAACCCACCCGCCCCGCACCGGCGATCCCCAGCCCCGCCCGCTCAGACAAGCGTCCGGCCGCCATCCACATACAGCACCTGCCCGGTGACGAACGACGCCCGCCGTGAGGCCAGATACAGCACCGCGCCGACCACGTCCTCCGGCGTGCCCAGGCGTCCGGCCGGGACCAGCCCGGCCATCTCCTCCCGCATCCCCGGCCGGTCCAGGTACTCCCTGGTCAACTCGGTCTCCGTGTAACCCGGGGCGACCGCGTTGACGGTCACTCCGTCCGCCGCCCACTCCCGGGCCATCACCCGCACCAGCTGGTCCAGGCCGCCCTTGCTCGCCGCGTACGGGGCGTGATGCCGGTGGGCGAGGCGGGAGGAGACGGAGGAGAAGAACACCATGCTGCCCCGGCCGTTCTCGCGCATGAGGCGACCGGCGGCCCGCCCGGCGTAGAACGCGCTCGACAGGTTCAGCGTGATGATCCGCTCCCACACCTCGTCCGGGGTGTCCAGCACCGGGCGGCGGTCGTTCGTGCCGACGGCGTGGACGAGCACGTCGAGTCCACCCAGCTCGCCGGCGGCCGCGGTGACGGCCCGCTCGCAGGCCTCGGAGGTCGTGACATCGGCCGGGAAGATCCGTACGCCGGCTTTCGCGAGCGCATCATCGTCCCCCAGCGCCTTGAGCCTCGCCTCGTCCACATCGACCACGGCCACCCGCGCCCCGGCATCCACCAGCCCCCGGACACAGGCCGCGCCCAGTCCACCGGCCCCCATGACGAGCGCCCTGTGGCCCTCCAGCCCCAACCAATTCATGAAAGCGCCCTCGACTTCACTCAGTAAAAGTGACTTTCACGCAACAGTCTGGACGATAGACCGGGGCCTGAGGCGGTGTCCATGGGGCGGTCCTGTGAGTCGGGAGCTGGCGGTTCGCCGTTCCTCGACTGGGAGTGGTGGCGGTGGGTGGCCGATAGGGTGGGTTCAACCGGACAGGAGTCCGGTACCTGCGGACGCGCCGGACGTCGAGCCGGGCGCCAAGGGGCTTCGATGCTCGCGAGGAGGGTGAGTGGAGTCGAGGAGTGAGGGGCCGCAGCGCTCGGACGCGCAGCGCAACCGGGAGCGCATCCTGGAGGTGGCGCTGGCGGAGCTGTCGCGTGCGGCGGACGTCCCGCTCAGTGTGATCGCCAAGAAGGCCGGGGTGGGGCAGGGCACGTTCTACCGGAACTTCCCGAACCGTGACGCGCTCGTCCTAGAGGTGCACCGGCACGAGGTGCAGTTGCTCACCGACAGCGCGGCCGAGCTGCTCAAGACCCGGGAGCCGGACCGGGCCCTGCGCGAGTGGATGGACCGGCTCGCCCGCTTCGCCATCGCCAAGGCCGGCCTCGCCGACGCGATGCGCCAGGCCATCGGCACGTCGGACGCGCCGGCGCAGCCCGGCTATGCGCTGGTGGTCGACGCCATCGAGGTCCTGCTGGCGGCCAACCGCGAGGCCGGCACCATCCGCCCCGACGTCACCTCCGACGACTTCATCCTGGCGATCGCCGGCATCTGGCAGATCGACGCCCACGGGGAGTGGCAGACCCGGACCACCCGGCTGCTGGACATCGTCATGGACGGCCTGCGCGCGGGGGCGCCGGGGCGGGGGTGAGGGCGGCTCTGCCTGGCGGGCAAGAGCTACCCGATTGATAAGCGGACAGCTGTCCGGTACCGTTCCTGGTATCGGACAGCTGTCCGCTTCCTGTTCCCGCCAAGGAGATCCCCGCCATGAAGCTGCTCGTTCTCGGCGCCACCGGCCCGACCGGCCGCCACGTCGTCGACCTGGCCCTCGCGGCCGGTGACGCGGTCACCGCCTTCGTCCGCAACCCCTCCGCCCTCGGTGACCTGGCCGATCGAGTCACCGTGGCCACCGGTGACGCCACCTCCTTGCGGGACGTCGCCGGTGCCATGGCCGGGCAGGACGCCGTGGTCGCCGCCCTCGGCCGGGGCAACTCCGTGGTCGCCGACGACTTCTTCACGCAGTCCTCCGCTGCTGTCCTCGCCGCAGCCGCCGAAACGGGCGTGTCCCGCCTGGTGTGGCTGTCGTCCTTCGGCGTCGGCCATACGCTCGGCTGGTCGAGCGTCCCGCAGAAGCTGATCTACCGCTCCCTGCTGCGCTCGGTCTACGCCAACAAGGCGCTCGCGGACGACGCGATCCGCGCCAGCGGCCTCGACTGGACCCTCGTCTACCCCACCCGCCTGACCCACGGCCCCGCGCAGGGCGCCTACCAGGCCGGGGACCGGCTGCCGATGAAGGGCAATCCGACCATCAGCCGGGCCGACGTCGCCCACTTCATGCATCGCGCGGCGCACGGTAACGAGTGGATCCACCGCACCGCCGTCATCTCCGACTGACCCCGCGCGGGTGGCGGACGGTGAGCGTTCGTGAAGCATCTGTACAGGACTGGAGTAACTTTAAGTCTCAAGCTTCTTTACCGCCGCGACACCTGTGACGGTGGGTCCATGGGGGCAGCGCTCATGCCGGACAGACCACCCTGGACCACGAATTGATACAGATCCACAGTGCCGCACGCCTGCTCGGCATGCTGCTCGCCCCCGTTCTCATCGGCGGCCTGGTGCTCATCGGTACCGTCGACCACGTCAGCGCGACCACGGTCCGGGCTCCGGCCTCGGAGTGGCGCCAGGTCTACGGCGACGAGGTGGAGGTCCGCTCCACGGTCGTCCCGACCTCGTCGCGCTGCGGCCCGGGAAGCCCCGTTTCCCGCCCGGTCAGGGTTCCCTCGCCCACTCCGTTGCCGCCGCCGGTCCCGCGGGACTGAAGTTGCGTTCCCGTAGCGCTGAAGTCGAGCCGGGGGCGGAGTCCGAGCCCTGACCGCCCTCGGCGATGCGCCGAATCTGCACCTTCTGTACCAAAGACCTTCTGTACCAAAGAAGGAGTATCCGGCCTCCGGATGTCGCCTCGGACCGCCCTTCGGGTATTTACTAGGACGTCCTAGTATTTTCTCAGCCCGCGCTGCCGACATGTTCTCGGAAGGCCTCGCCATGAGCGATCTGCACCGCCCCGTCCATCCCGTCCGCCTGGTCACCGCCTCGGCACTCTTCGACGGGCACGACGCCTCGATCAACATCATGCGCAGGATCTTCCAGTCCCAGGGCGCCGAGGTGATCCACCTCGGTCACAACCGCTCGGTGCGGGAGGTCGTGGACGCGGCTCTCGAAGAGGACGCGCACGGCGTGGCGGTCTCGTCCTACCAGGGCGGGCACGTGGAGTACTTCGAGTACCTGGTTGCCTCGCTCCGCAAGCAGGGGGCGGAGCACATCCGGGTGGTCGGCGGTGGCGGCGGTGTCATCGTGCCCGAGGAGATCACCCGGCTCCGGGAGAGCGGGGTGACGATCTTCTCGCCCGAGGACGGCCAGCGGATGGGCCTCGCGGGGATGGTCAACACCGTCGTACGGGACTGCGACTTCGATCTCTGGGACGGCAAGCCGGCCGGCCTCTCCGCGGTCCTGGCAGGCGACCGCTTCGCCGTGGCCCGCGCCCTCACCGGTGCCGAACTGGGCAAGCTGCCCCCGGAGTTCCAGGCGGAGCTGCGGACGGCTGCGGCGGCGCGACATGTTCCGGTCCTCGGCATCACCGGCACCGGCGGCTCCGGGAAGTCGTCGCTGACCGACGAGTTGGTGCGCCGCTTCCGTGTCGACCAGCGGGACGCGCTGCGCATCGCGGTGATCGCGGTCGACCCGACCCGCCGCCGGGGTGGCGGCGCGCTGCTGGGCGACCGCATCCGCATGAACTCCCTCGACGGCGACCGGGTGTTCTTTCGCAGCCTGGCCACGCGAGGCAGCCGTGAGCTGCCCGAGCACCTCTCCGACGTGATCGACGTGGTGAAGGCCGCCGGGTTCGACCTGGTGATCGTGGAGACGCCCGGCATCGGACAGGGCGACGCGGCGATCGTGCCGTTCGTCGACGCCTCGCTGTACGTGATGACACCGGAGTTCGGCGCGGCCTCGCAGCTGGAGAAGATCGACATGCTCGACTTCGCCGACGTCGTGGCCATCAACAAGTTCGAGCGCCGCGGTGCCAAGGACGCCCTGCGGGACGTGGGCCGCCAACTGGTGCGCAACCGCGAGGCGTTCGGGAAGCGACCGGAGGACATGCCGGTCTACGGCACCTCCGCGGCCACCTTCAACGACGACGGCGTCACCGCACTCCAGCAGCACCTCACGGCCGTACTCGCCGAGAAGGGACTCCCGCTGCCCGAGGGCACCCTGCCGCGGGTCGACGTACGCCACTCCTCGGGCATCCGCCAGGTGGTGCCCCCGGAGAGGGTGCGCTACCTCGCCGAGATCACCGAGGCGGTCCGCCGCTACCACACCGACACCGAGCAACTGGCCGACGCGGCACGGCGGGTGCAGCGACTGGAGCTGGTCGGCGCCGAACTCGCCGACGCGGGATCCGATGCCGCGGGGGTGCGGACGCTGCTGGAAGACGCCCGTACGCGGCTCCCGAACGACCTTGTGCGCCAGATCGAGAACTGGCCCGCCGTGATCGCCTCCTACTCCGGGGACGAGCAGGTCGTGAAGGTCCGTGACCGCGAGATCCGCACCAAGTTGACCCGTGAGTCGCTGTCCGGCAACAAGATCCCCCGGGTCGCCCTGCCCCGGTTCACCGACCACGGGGAGCTGGTGCGGTTCTGGCGGAACGAGAACCTTCCTGGTCAATTCCCCTTCACCGCCGGGGTGTTCCCCTTCAAGCGGGACGGCGAGGACCCGGCCCGGATGTTCGCCGGCGAGGGCGACCCGTTCCGCACCAACCGCCGCTTCAAGCTGCTCTCCGAGGGCCAGCCGGCGACACGGCTGTCCACCGCGTTCGACTCGGTGACGCTGTACGGCCGTGACCCCGACGAGCGCCCCGACATCTACGGCAAGGTCGGCACCTCGGGTGTCTCGGTGGCCACCCTGGAGGACATGCAGGCGCTCTACGACGGCTTCGACCTCGTGGCGCCCACGACCTCCGTCTCCATGACGATCAATGGTCCGGCACCGGCCGTCCTGGCGTTCTTCCTCAACACGGCGATCGACCAGCAGATCGAGCGGTTCCGCACGGAGGAGGGCCGCGATCCGTCACCCGAGGAGGCGGAGGGACTGCGGGCGCACGCGCTGGCGAACGTGCGCGGGACCGTGCAGGCCGACATCCTCAAGGAGGACCAGGGGCAGAACACCTGTCTGTTCTCCACCGAGTTCAGTCTGCGGATGATGGCCGACATCCAGGAGTGGTTCATCGAGCGGAAGGTCCGCAACTTCTACTCGGTGTCCATCTCCGGCTACCACATCGCCGAGGCCGGCGCGAACCCGATCAGCCAGCTCGCCTTCACCCTGGCCAACGGCTTCACCTACGTCGAGGCGTACCTGGCCCGGGGCATGCGGGTCGACGACTTCGCCCCGAACCTGTCGTTCTTCTTCTCCAACGGCATGGACCCCGAGTACTCGGTCCTGGGCCGGGTCGCCCGCCGGATCTGGGCCGTGGCGATGAAGGAGAAGTACGGTGCGGGCGAGCGCAGCCAGAAGCTGAAGTACCACGTCCAGACCTCCGGACGCTCCCTGCACGCGCAGGAGATGGACTTCAACGACATCCGCACCACCCTCCAGGCGCTCATCGCGATCTACGACAACTGCAACAGCCTGCACACCAACGCCTACGACGAGGCGGTCACCACGCCCACCGAGGACTCGGTGCGCCGGGCGCTGGCGATCCAGCTGATCATCAACCGGGAGTGGGGCCTGGCGATGAACGAGAACCCGCTCCAGGGGTCGTTCATTATCGACGAACTCACTGACCTGGTCGAGGAGCAGGTCCTCCAGGAGTTCGAGCGGATCAGCGAACGCGGTGGCGTGCTGGGCGCGATGGAGACCGGTTACCAGCGCGGTCGTATCCAGGACGAGTCGATGTTGTACGAGCAGCGCAAGCACGACGGCACGCTGCCGCTGATCGGCGTCAACACCTTCCGCAACCCGCACGCCGACACCGCCGAGCCCGGCGCCGTCGAACTCGCCCGCGCCACCGAGGAGGAGAAGCAGTCCCAGCTGGCCCGCGTCCAGGACTTCCACTCCCGCCACCAGGAGGAGGCCAGGGCGGCCCTGGACGCCCTCAAGGACGCGGCGGTGCGCGGGGAGAACGTGTTCGCCGTGCTCATGGACGCCACCCGGGTCTGCTCCCTCCAGCAGATCACCGAGGCATTCTTCGAGGTCGGCGGCCAGTACCGCCGTAACGTCTGACCGGCAGGCGATTCGGGCCAGGGCGCTGAAGCCTCGTCACTCCTCGATCGTGGCGAGGATCAGCGCCTGGAGCTGTTCCGCGGTGTGGTCCAGCGGCTGGGTGCTGCGCTTGGCGCGGCACATCGCCACCGTGCCCTCCACGGCCGCGACGATCAGCGTCGCGAGCTGCGCCGCCCGCCCGGGCTCGGCGCCGTGCTCGCGCAGGGAGTCCGCCAGCAGGGTCTCCCAGGTCTCGAAGACCTCGGCGGCGGCCGCCAGCGCGGCCGGTGTCTCCTCGGTGGCGGGCTCCTCGATGGACACGGCGAGCACCGGGCAGCCCGCCCGGAAGTCGCTGTCCACGACGATCCCGCGCCACAGCCCGAGAAAGGCCCGCAGACCCGCGACCGGCCCGGCCCGGAGCTCCTTGCGCAGACTGCGCGCGGTCCACTCGCCGGTGTAGCGCACCGCCTCCGTGGCCAACTGCTGCTTGCCGTCGGGGAAGTAGTGGTACGTCGAACCGAGCGGCGCCCGGGCGTGCTTGGCCATGTCGCGGATGCTCGTCGCGTTCAGACCGCGCCGGCTGATCATGTCGGCGGCTCCGGCGACGATCCGCTCGCGCGGCGTCGAGGTGGGCTCGGTCACGTACGCATCCCTTCCGGTCTCCCTGGCTATAACGGCCGTCATAGTCTACCGTGATCGTCGCCTATAACGACTGTCATAGCGAGGTGTGCCATGCCGATGATCCGTCTCACCGCCCCGGCCGGGGCCCTGACCGAACAGGGCCGCGGCAGCGTCCAGAAGGACCTCGCCGGGGTGCTGCTCCGTTGGGAGGGCGCCCCCGACACCGCCTTCTTCCGCGCCCAGGCCTGGAGCTACCTCGTCGAACTGCCCGAGGGCGCCCAGACCACCGCCGAGGACGACGCCCCGCGCTTCCTGGTCGAGGTCACCGTCCCCCGCAGGGCGCCCTCTCCGAGCGCCGCCAGGCCGGTCTGGTCGACGAGGTGACCAGCACCGTCCTGGCCGCCGCCGGTCTCGGCCCGGACGAGGCCCCGCGGGTGTGGGTCCTGGTGCACGAGCAGCCCGACGGCACCTGGGGCGCGGGCGGCTCCGTCATCCGCTACGCCGACCTCGTGGCCCTCGCCCGGCAGGGGAGGGGCGATGCGTGAACTGACCTACGTCGCCAAGCGCACCGTCGAGTGGCGCGAGGTGCCCGACCTTAAGGTCGAGTCCGCCGGGGAGGCGATCGTCGCACCGGTGGCCGCGACCCCCTGTGACGTCGACTCGTCGATCCTCGCCGGACACGGCTTCATAGAACCGCCGTTCGCCCTCGGGCACGAGTGCGTCGCCCGGGTCGTCGAGACCGGCGACACCGTCACCGCCGTGGCGCCCGGAGACCTCGTCGTCGTGCCGTGGTCCATCAACTGCGGTGTCTGCGACCGCTGTCGGGCCGGACTGACCGCACACTGCGAAGCCGTGCCCTACATGGCGATGTACGGCGCCCCGATCGGCGGCAGTTGGGGCGGACTCTTCTCCGACCTGGTCCGGGTGCCGTACGCCGACGCCATGCTCGTCCCGCTGCCCACCGGTCTCGACCCGGTCGCCATGGCCTCGGCCAGCGACAACTGGTCCCTGGCCTGGCGCCTGGTGGCGCCCCACCTCACGTCCCGCCCCGGCGCCCGGGTCCTGGTCGTCGCCCGCGGCAGCATCGGCCTGTATGTGTGCGACATCGCCCGCGCGCTCGGCGCCTCCGAGGTCCTCTACGTCGACCCCGATGCCGAACACCGGCAGATCGCGCGGGAGTTCGGGGCCGTCACCGCCGAGACACTGGAGCCGGGACCGCAGCGCTACGACATCGCCGTCGAGGCCACCGGCCGGGTCGACCAGCTCGCCCTCGCCGTCAAGTGCCTTGCCCCGGAAGGGATCTGCGAGAGCGCCGGGAACCACTTCCGCCCCGGCGAACTGCCCCTGCTCGACATGTACCTCACCGGCGTCACCCTGCGCGTCGCCCGCGACAACGTCCGTGCCCACATCCCCGACGCCCTGGAACTCGCCGCCTCCGGCAAGGTCGCCCCCGAGAAGGTCGTCTCCCACGTCATCGACTGGGAGGACCTGCCGACCGCGCTGCCGGAGAAGCACACCAAGCCGGTCTTCGTCCGGGCCGATGACTGAGCGCACCGCCACGGAGGCGCCGCCGATCGCCCTGACCACCGCCGAGGAACGGGAACTCCAGAAGGCCGCCGTCACGCGCCTCGGCCAGGAGCTGCGCTCCCTGGTGGAAGCCACCGTCCGCACCGCCGCCACCCCGGACACCCTGCACCGCGTGGCCGACGGAGTCCGTCACCTCACCGGTCGGCTCACCGGACGGCGGCGGGCACGCGCCGAGATCCCCGAGGTGGACGAGTTCCCGGCGGGTGCGCGGATGTACAGCCCCGTCGTCGGACCCGGCAGCCCGCTGGCCCCGCCTGTGGTCGTCACACCCACCGAGGACGGACTGCTGGGCCGCTGCACCCTCGGCATCGCCCATGAAGGCCCGCCCGGCTACGGCCACGGCGGCATGAGCGCCATGCTCCTGGACGAACTCATGGGCCGTGCCTGCGCGGTGGCCGGCACCCCCGGCCTGACCGTCTCCCTGGAGGTCCGCTACCGCCGTCCGGTACCGCTGGAGACACCGTTGCGGATCACGGCCCGCGTGACGGTCACCGACCACCGCAAGGTCCACGTGACGGGTTCCATCACCACGGAGACGGACCCCGCCACCGAACTCGCCACGGGCCAGGGCGTGTTCGTCGCATTGGACCCCGAGCGCGCCCGCGCGCTGTTCCCGGGGCTGCGGACGGAGGGATGAGCGGAGAGGTGAGCGGAGGTCAGCGGGCGACCGGTGACTCCACCGCCGACCCGCACTCGACGGCGTCCACGACATGGCGGAGGAAACCCGCCGCGCTGCCGCCGTCGCAGACCCGGTGGTCGAAGGTCAGCGACAGATTGACCACCTTGCGCACCTCGACCCGGCCGTCCACGACCCACGGCCGCTCGGTGACCCGCCCCACGCCGATCATCGCCGCCTGCGGGTGGTTGAGGATCGGCGTGGCGCCGTCGACGTCGAAGACGCCGTAGTTGTTGAGGGTGAACGTGCCGCCAGTGCGGTGTCCGGCCGGCAGCGCGTCCCGCCGGGCGAGGTCGGTCAACCGCCGCAGTTCCGCCGCGAGGTCGTCGAGCGCCAGCAGGTCCGCGTCCCGTACGACGGGCACGACCAGCCCCTTCGGCGTCTGCGCGGCGAAGCCGAGGTGCACCCGGGAGAGGTGGACGACCTCACCGCGGTCACCGTCGACCCGGGCGTTGAACTCCGGGAACTTCACGAGCCCGGTGAGACAGGCCTGGGCGAGCAGCGCCAGCAACCCGGCCCCGCGCGCCGCCCGTTCGGCGAGGATTCCGGTGGCGTCCACGTCCGCCCAGATCGTCACCGCGGGAGTGCCGCGATGGGTGCGCAGGAACTTCTGGGCCGCCGCGTCCATCGGCAGTCGGACGTCGGAGCCGTCAATGTCCTTGTTCTGTACGGCCTTTGGGCTGGGTCGGCGCTCCAGCACGCCCGTTCCGTACCCCGTCAGCACCGCACCCGACCCGCTCTCCTCTTCCGCCACGGTGAGCAGCGGTGCGCCCACCTCGACGACCTCACCGGCCGGGCAGTGCAGGGCGGTTACCGTTCCCGCGAACGGACTCGGCAGCGTCACCAGGGACTTGGCCGTCTCCACCTCGGCGACCACTTGGTCGTGGGTGACGGTGTCGCCCACCGAGACCTTCCACTCCAGGAGTTCGGCGTCCGTCAGCCCCTCGCCCAGATCGGGCAGGGTGAAGGTGCGGGCCGAGGAGGGGACGGCGGGAGCGGTGACACGACGTCCGCCGACACCCGACAGGCGGTGCAGCGCGGCCAACACACGCGGGACACCCGGAAGGTGGGCGCCCTCCGTGAGCGGCGGGGGATAGGGGACGTCCAACCCCGTGACCCGCAGCACGGGTGCGCGCAGCGCGTCGAAACACCGCTCCTGCACCAGCGCCGCGATCTCCGCGCCCACGCCGGCGAAGCCCTGGGCCTCGTGGACCACCGCACAGCGCCCGGTGCGCCGCACGGACTCGGTGAGTGCGGGCACGTCCAGCGGAACCAGGGTGCGCAGGTCCAGGACCTCGATGTCCAGGCCGTCGGCGGTGGCCTCCTGTGCGGCGGCCAGGGCCAGCGACACCGACGGGCCGTAGGCGACCAGGGTGGCGTCGGTGCCGGGGCGGCGGACCGCGGCGGTGCCGAACGGCTCGGTGCGGGCGGGGAGTCCGGTGTCCTCCTTCGTCCAGTAGTGCCGCTTCGGCTCCAGGAAGATCACCGGGTCGGGGTCGTCGATCGCCTCGCGCAGCAGGGAGTAGGCGTCCGCCGCCGTCGCCGGGGTCACCACCTTGAGACCCGCCGTGTGCGCGTAGTACGCCTCGCTGGAGTCGCTGTGGTGCTCGACCGCGCCGATGCCGCCGCCGTACGGGACGCGCACCACGATCGGCAGCCCCACCCGGCCCCGGGTGCGGTTGCGCATCTTCGCCATGTGCGAGGCGATCTGCTCGAACGCGGGGTACGCGAACGCGTCGAACTGCATCTCCACCACGGGCCGGAAGCCCGCCATCGCGAGGCCGATCGCGAGCCCCGCGATTCCGGCCTCGCTGACCGGGGTGTCGAAGCAGCGCCCGTCGCCGAAGCTGTCCGCGAGCCCGGCGGTGATCCGGAAGACCCCGCCCAGCCGGCCGACGTCCTCACCGAAGACCAGGACGCGTTCGTCGGCGGCGAGCGCGTTGCGCAGAGCGGTGTTGAGGGCCTGCGCCATCGAGGTCGTGGTCGGTTCGAGAGCCTGTGTCATCTCAGCGCCTTTCCAACTCGGCGTGCAGCGCCTCGCGTTGGGCGAGCAGCTGGGGGGTGGGGGTGGCGAAGACGTGGTCCAGGAGGGTCGAGGGGTCCGCCTCCGGGTCCGCCGCCAGCCGTTCACGCAGCCGTGCCGCACAGGACTCTGCTTCCTCCGCCACGGCCGTGACGTCCGCGTCGCTCAGCAGGTCCCGGGCGCGCAGCGCGGCCTCCAGCCGGGCGATCGGGTCCCGCGTCCGCCAGTGTTCCTCCTCGGCGGCCGTCCGGTAGCGGGAGGGGTCGTCGGCGCTGGTGTGCGGGCCGAGCCGGTAGGTGTGGGCCTCGATCAGCCAGGGGCCGCCGCCCGAGCGCGCGTCCCGCACGGCAGTGGTCAGCACCGAGAGGACGGCCGCCATGTCGTTGCCGTCGACCTGCTCCGCGCGGACGCCGTAGCCGATGCCCTTGTACGCCAGACTCGGCGCGGCGGTCTGGGCGGACAGCGGCACCGAGATGGCGTACCGGTTGTTCTGCACCAGGAACACCACCGGCGCGCGCAGCACCCCGGCCAGGTTGACGGCCTCGTGGAAGTCGCCCTCACTGGTGGCCCCGTCACCGACCAGCGCCAGGGCGACCGTGTCCGTGCCCTTGAGGCGCTCGCCGTGCGCCAGCCCGACGGCGTGCGCGGTGTGGGTGGCCAGCGGGGTGCACTGCGGGGCCGTGCGATGGCGCCCGGGGTCGTAGCCGCAGTGGGCGTCGCCGCGCAGCAGGGTCAGCGTCTCGACGGGATCGATGCCGCGGCTCACCAGGGCGACACAGTCGCGGTAGGTGGGGAACAGCCAGTCGGTGCCGCGCAGGGCGAGGGCCGCGCCCACCTGACAGGCCTCCTGGCCGAGGCTCGACGGATACACCGCGAGCCGTCCCTGGCGGGCGAGCGCCGTCGCCTGCTGATCGAATCGGCGTCCGACGACCATGCGGCGATAAGCCAACAGGAGAATTTCCGGCGGAGGTTCTGTGAAAGTTCCAGGCCTCGATTCGGAGTTGGTTTCCCCGCCGTTATCCAGTTCTCGCAAAAAGGAAACCGGAACCTGGGAAGGAAGCCAGGCGGAAGGATCTACCCATTCTGCGGCCTCCTGATGCATCGGTGTATCTCCCATGGCCCGACGTCCTTTCTTGAAGGGCTGTGCGCCAAGGATGCTGGTCGCTCTCCCGACTCCCGTGCAGGGGTGGGCGGGTGAAGCACAGTTAAACATCGAGGTCGTTGTTCGACCTGGTGAACGCAGGTGGATACGTGTAAGCGAGGCGTTGCCGAAGAGTCATGTGCCCGTCGCCTGTGATTCCGGTGGCCCGGGGTCCAATTGACCGGCGAGACACGGCACTTCGGAAAGCGAGCGAAAATGTCCCGAGCGCTCCCGGGAACACGTCACTACACGGTTGTCTGTTCCTCATGCGGAACCCGCTACGAGGACGACGGACTCATGCTCGACTGCCGTGCCTGCCAGGAACCCGCGTTCCTTCGCACCGAGTACCACGGGACGCACACCGCGAGCACCGCCGGACTGTTCCGCCACGCCGCGCTGCTGCCCGTCGCCCGGACCTTCCCCGGGGTGCCGGGCCCCGTGGTGTACCCGGCGGAACGGCTCGGCCGGCTGCTCGGACTCGACCGGCTGTGGGTGGCGTTCAACGGCCACTGGCCCGAGCGCGGAGCACAGCTGCCCACCTGCACGTTCAAGGATCTTGAGGCCTACACCGTCCTCGGCCGGCTGCCCGACGACCCGCCGCTCCTCGTGATCCCCTCGGCCGGCAACACCGCCGCCGCCTTCGCCTGGGCCGCCACCCGTCACCAGGTCCCGTGTCTGCTGGTCGTGCCCGCCCCGGCCCTGGAGCGCATGCGCTTCCCCGGCCCGCTCGACCCCTGTGTCCGCATCGTCGCCCTGGACGGACCCGCCACCTACAGCGACACCATCGCCTGCGCCGACCTCCTCGCCCGTATGCCCGGACACATCGCCGAGGGCGGCGCACGCAACATCGGCCGCCGCGACGGACTCGGCACGGTCATGCTCGCCGCCGCCGAGGCCATCGGCCGTCTCCCCGAGGTCTACGTACAGGCCGTGGGCAGCGGCACCGGCGCCATCGGCGCCCACGAGGCGGCCCGCCGCATCCGCACGGACGGCGAGGCGCTGCCCCGGCTGCTGATGTGCCAGAACCAGCCGTTCGCCGCCCTGTACGAGGCCTGGTGCCACGGCGGACAGCCGCCCGCGAGCCGTGAACTGGAGCCGCTGGCCCGCGAACTCACCAACCGCCGCCCGCCGTTCGCCGTCCGGGGCGGGGTGCGCGACGCCCTGCACGAGAGCGGCGGCCACGTCCGATGTACCGACAACGAGGCCGCTCTCACCGCCATGGCCCTCTTCGAGGAGACCGAGGGCATCGACATCGAACCCGGTGCCGGAGTGGCCGTGGCCGCGCTCGCGGAAGCCGTACGCGACGGACAGGTGCGCCCCGACGAACTCGTCCTCCTCAACATCACCGGCGGTGGCCGCGCCCGCCAGGCCCAGGACCTCACCCTCGTACCGGCCGAACCCTGGCTGCGGGTCACGTGGCCGGGCGGCGAGTCGGGGCCGCGGTGCGTGGCGGAGCAGGTGGAGCGTCGGCTGACGGGGGTCATGGCGGCGGGGGTGGCTCGATGAGCGACCCATCTGAGACGACCGCGGCGATCGGCACGGCTACGACAAGCGGTGCGACTGCCACCGCGAGCGACGCGACCGGTTCTCCCGAGCCCGC
Organism: Streptomyces sp. SID13726; assembly: GCF_010548375.1. Lineage (GTDB taxonomy): Bacteria > Actinomycetota > Actinomycetes > Streptomycetales > Streptomycetaceae > Streptomyces. The sequence continues at coordinate 506,053 of NZ_JAAGLY010000002.1, read as the reverse complement.
CTGTCCGATCGACCCGACCCAGCCCGCTCACCGGTTGGACCTCTCCGCCGCCCAACGCTCGATGTGGTTCGGCCAACGACTCGACACCGCCGCCGGCTCCGCCTACAACGTCGGCGAGTACACCGAGATCCACGGCCCCGTCGACGTCGCCCGCTTCCGCACCGCCCTGCGCCAGGTCGTGGCGGCGACCGAGACCCTGCGGACCCGCTTCACGGCCGACGGCGACACCGTCCGCCAGATCGTCGAGCCCGACCCCGCCTGGGAGTTGACCGTCGTCGACCTCAGGGACGCGCCCGACCCGGGTGCCGCCGCCGACGCCTGGCGGGAGGCCGACTTCGTGGTGCCCTTCGATCTCGAACGGGCCCCGCTGTTCCGGTATGCGCTGCTCCAACTCGGTGACGAGCACTGGATCTGGTACCACTGCTACCACCACCTCGCCGTCGACGGATTCAGCTGCTCCCTGATCGCGGCACGGGTCGCCGAAGCCTGTACGGCCCTCACCGCCGACACCGGACACACCCCACCGCAGGCCCCCCTCGCCCCGCTGGTCGCCGCGGACGAGACCTACCGCGTCGACGACCGTCACACGGCCGACAGCCACTACTGGACCGGCGCCTGCGCCGACCGCCCCGACCCGGTCGTCCGCGCCGCCCACCCGCCCCGGGTGACCGACGGCTTCCTGCGCCGGACCGGTCATCTCGTGGACGCGGCGGGCGACTTGGTCCACTCGGCCGCCGCGCACGCCGGCACCCGCTGGTCCCGTGTCCTGATCGCCGCGACCGCCGCGTATCTGCACCGGCTCACCGGAGCCCGGGACATCGTCCTGGGCCTGGCCGTCACCGCCCGCGAGACCGACACCGAGCGCGCCACCCCGGGCATGGCCTCCAACGTCCTCCCGCTACGGCTGTCCGTACGCCCCGACACCTCCGCGCACGACCTCGTACGCCAGGCCGCCGCCGTCACCCGCGAACTGCTCGCCCACCAGCGGTACCGGGGCGAGGACCTGCGCCGCGAACTCGACTGGCCCGGCGGCGACCGGCGGTTCTTCGGCCCCGTCGTCAACATCATGGCGTTCGGGCCCGAGTTGAGGTTCGCCGGTCACCCGACCACCCGCCACAACCTCTCCACCGGCCCGGTCGAGGACCTCGCCGTCAACGTCTACGAGCGCGCCGACGGCAGCGGCATCCGCATCGACCTCGACGCGAGCACCGCCTGCTACACGGACACCGAACTCACCGCGCACCACCGCCGGTTCACCCACTTCGCGGAACGCTTCGCGGCCGCCGTACTCGGCCCCGGCACCCCGGTCGGCCGGGTCGAGGTGACGCTGCCCGAGGAGGCGGAGGCGTCCCGGCTCGACGGCAGCACACCCTCCCGCACCGTCACGGGAACCGTGCCCGCGCTCTTCACGGCCCAGGTCGCGGCGACGCCCACCGCGACGGCCGTCTCCTGCGGCGAACAGACGCTCACCTACGCCGAGTTGAACACCCGCGCCAACCGCCTCGCCCACCACCTGCTGCGCCTCGGCATCCGCCCGGAGGACCGCGTCGCCGTCCTGATGCGCCGCTCCGAGCACCTGGTCACCGCCCTCCTCGCGATCCTCAAGTCGGGCGGCGCCTACGTCGGCCTGGACCCCCGCGCCCCGGCGGCACGAACCCGCCGGATCCTGGAAGGCACCTCGACGACGGTCCTCCTCACGGACAGGTCGACCGCGGCGGCGATCCGAACGAGCGGCCCGGCACAGTCGTACGACTGCCGGACGGTCGTGGTCGACGATCTCCCGGCGCTCGCCGCAGAGCCGGACACCGACCTCGAACTACTGCTCCATCCGGACCAGTTGGCCTACGTCAGCCACACCTCCGGCTCCACCGGCACCCCCAAGGGCGTGGCCGTCACCCACCGGGACGTCACGGCTCTCACGACCGACAGCGCCTTCGCGGGCGGCGCGCACACGCGGGTCCTCGTGCACTCGCCGGTCGCGTTCGACGCCTCCACCTATGAGCTGTGGGTCCCGCTGCTGACCGGCGGCACCGCCGTGGTCGCGGGCCCGGACGAGGACGTGGACGCGGCGACGATCGCCCGGCTGACGCGTCGGCACCGACTGACCGCGCTGTGGCTGACGGCCGGACTGTTCCGCCTCGTCGCGGAGGAGGACCCCGGCTGCTTCGCCGGACTCCGCGAGGTCTGGGCCGGTGGCGACACGGTCCCCGCGAGCGCGGTCCGCAGAGCGCTGGACGCCTGCCCCGGGCTGACCGTCACCAACGGCTACGGCCCCACCGAGACCACCACCTTCGCCACGATCCGCCCTTGCGCCGACGCTCGGACGGTGCCGGACCCCCTGCCCATCGGCCGCCCGCTCGACGGGATGCGCGTGTACGTCCTCGACGGCGCTCTCCGGCCCGTTCCGCCCGGCGTGGTGGGGGAGTTGTACGTCGCCGGACCCGGAGTGGCCCGCGGTTACCTGGGCCGTCCGGGTGCGAGTGCCGAGCGCTTCGTCGCCGCCCCCTTCGGGCCGCCCGGTGGACGCATGTACCGCACGGGGGACCGTGTACGACTGACCCCCGGGCGTGAACTCGCCTTCCACGGAAGGGCGGACGACCAGGTCAAGCTGCGCGGCTTCCGCGTGGAACCGGCGGAGGTCGAGACGGCCCTCGCCGAACACCCGCACGTCGAGCACGCCTTGGCCGTCGTCCGCGAGGACCGTGCGGGAGACCGTGCCCTCGTCGGCTACGTCACCGCCGCGACGGACACGGAACCTGATCCGGACGCCCTGCGCGAGCACCTCGCCCAGCTGCTGCCCGCCTACCTGGTGCCCTCCGCCGTGGTCCTCCTGGACCGGCTGCCGCTGACCGCCAACGGCAAGGTGGACCGCGCGGCCCTGCCGGCACCGGTCCGCACCGGCCGGGACACCAGCGGCACCACGGGTAGCTCCCGTATCGCCCGCACCGCGCAGGAAGAACTGCTGTGCGCCCTGATCACCGACGTCCTCGGCGTGCCCGAAGTAGCCCCCGACGACGGCTTCTTCACCCTCGGCGGGCACTCTCTGCTCGCACTGCGACTCGTCCACCGCATCCGTACCACCCTGGGCGCCGACCTTGCCCTGCGGGACGTCTTCGAGGCACCCACCGCCACGGCCCTGGCCCGCCTCCTCCCGAACGCCGAACCGGCCCGTCCGACGCCCCCGCTGGTCAGGAGCACGGAAGACGGCGAGCCCCCGCTGTCCTCGGCCCAGCGACGGCTGTGGTTCCTGCACCGCGCCGAGCCGAACGGCGCCGCCTACCACGTGCCTCTCGCCGTACGGCTGACCGGCGCCCCCCTGGACCGGGACGCCCTGCGAGCGGCCCTGGCCGATGTCGGCGACCGGCACGAGATCCTGCGTACCGTCTATCCGGACACCGACGGCGCCCCGCGCCCCCGGCTGCTGGAGTCGGCGGCACCGGAGCTGTCCGTCGTTGACGTGGCAGAGGGCGAAATCCCGCGTGTGAGTGCCGAGTTGGCGTCCGCGGAGTTCGAGCTGGCCACCGAGACGCCGCTCCGCGCCCACCTCCTCGTCCTGAGCCCCGAGGACCACGTCCTGCTGCTCGTGCTGCACCACATCGCGGCCGACGGCTGGTCGCTCCAGCCGCTCCTGACCGACCTGGCCACCGCTTACCGGGCGCGCCTCACGGGGGAGGAGCCCGGCTGGGCGCCGCTGCCGGTCCGCTACGGCGACTACGCCCACTGGCAGCGCGAACTCCTCGCCGGTGACCGCGACCGGCAGCTCGCCCATTGGCGACAGACCCTCGCCGGCCTGCCCGACGAGCTGTCGCTGCCCGTCGACCGGCCGCGCCCGGCCCGGGCCACCCACCGGGGCGGCGACATCCCGGTCCGCTGGGACGCCGACCTGCACCAGCGGCTGCGTGACCTCGCCGCAGGGCGGGGCGCGACGGTGTTCATGGCCGTACAGGCCGGACTCGCCGCCCTCCTCACCCGCCTCGGCGCGGGCACCGACATCCCGCTCGGCACACCGGTCGCGGGCCGGACCGACGAGGCCCTGGACGACCTGGTCGGCTGCTTCGTCAACACCCTCGTGCTGCGCACGGACACCTCCGGCGGGCCGTCCTTCCGTGAACTCCTCGACCGGGTACGGGAGACCGACCTGGCCGCCCACGCCCACCAGGACCTGCCGTTCGAGCAGCTCGTCGAGGCGCTCAACCCGTCCCGCTCGCTGGCCCGGCACCCGCTGTTCCAGGTGATGCTCGCCTTCCGCCCGACCGCCACCTGGCACCTCGACCTGCCTGACATACAGGACCGTGCCCTGCCCGTGGAGACCGGCGCGACCAAGATCGACCTCACCTTCAACCTCGCCGAGCACCGCGCCTCCGACGGCACCCCGAACGGCATCGAGGGCACCCTCCAGTACAGCGCCGATCTCTTCGACCGGCGCACCGCCGAGGAGCTGGCCGCTCGACTGGAACGGCTGCTGCGGGCCGCGCTCGCCGAACCGGATCGCACCATCGACGCCCTGGACGTCCTCACCCCGGACGAACGCCGGCACCTGCTGTCCGACCTGACCGACACCGCGCGGGACATCCCGGACACCACGTTCCCCCGGATGTTCGAGCGGCGGGCGGTCGAGACGCCGGACGCGGTCGCGGTGTCGGACGCGCACACCTCACTGACGTACCGCGAACTCGACGCGAGGTCAGCTGACTTGGCGCGCGTGCTGGGCGAGCGCGGCGCAGGGCCCGGCCGTGTGGTCGCCTTCGCCCTGCCTCGCTCGGTCGACCTCGTGGTCGCGGTCCTGGCCGTCCTCAAGGCAGGCGCCGCCTATCTCCCGCTCGACCCGGACCACCCGGCCGAGCGCACGGCCTACCTGCTGTCCGACGCCGATCCCGTCTGCGTGATCGCCAGGCAAGCGGTCGACGCGGACCGTCCGCACGTGCACCCCGACGCGACCCCCACCGATCCCGCGGCCCCGCTGCCCGAGGCCCGGCCCGCCGACCCGGCCTATCTCATCTACACCTCGGGCACCACGGGCCGCCCCAAGGGTGTGGTCGTCGAACACCGCAACCTCACCACCTATGTGGCCCGCTGCGTCGAGGCCTACCCGAGCCTGCGCGGCACCTCGCTGCTGCACGCCACCATGACCTTCGACGCCACCGTGACCACCCTGCACGGAGCACTCGCCCTGGGCGGCCGCGTCCACATCGCCGCCTTCCACGAGGCGGGCACGACCGACCTGCCCGGCGGCTACAGCTTCCTTAAGGCCACCCCCAGCCACCTCCCGCTGCTGCCCGCCCTGCCGTACGACCTCTCGCCGACCGAGGAGTTCATGCTGGGCGGCGAGGCACTGGTCGGCGAGGCGCTGAGGTCCTGGCGCCGGGACCATCCCGACGTACGGCTCGTCAACCACTACGGCCCGACCGAGCTCACCGTCGGCTGCACCGACCACCGCATCGAACCGGGGGAGGAGCTGCCCGCCGGACCGATCCCCGTCGGTCGCCCCATGTGGAACACCAGGGCCTATGTGCTCGACACCCACCTGAACCTGGTCCCGCCGGGCGTCGAGGGCGAGCTGTATGTGGCCGGCGACCATGTGGCCCGCGGCTACTGGCGGCGCCCCGGCCTGACCTCCGAGCGGTTCGTCGCCGATCCCTTCGGACCGCCCGGCGAGCGCATGTACCGCACCGGAGACCTGGCCGTGCGCCGCGCCGACGGTGTCCTGGAGCTGCGCGGCAGGGCCGACGGCCAGCTGAAGATCAGGGGCCTGCGGATCGAGCCCGGCGAGGTCGAGGGCGCACTGACCGCCCACCCCGCCGTCACCCAGGCGGCGGTAGTGGTGCGCGAGGACACCCCTGGCGTACGACGCCTGGTCGGCTATGTCGTCGGAGCCACAGCCACAGCCACAGCCACAGCGACTGCCACAGCGGCAGCGGCAGCGGCAGCCACTGCCGCCACCGCCACCGCCCCCGACCTCGACGACATCCGCGCCCACGTCGCCCGACAGCTGCCCGCCCACATGGTGCCCGAGGCGCTCGTCGCCCTCGACGCCCTGCCCATGACACCCAACGGCAAGCTCGACCGGGCCGCCCTGCCCGCCCCCGAGACCGGCGGCACCGCGAACGACCGGCAGCCGCGGACCCCGGAGGAGCAGACACTGCGCGCCCTCTTCGGCGAGGTACTCGGCCTCGCCCCGTCCCAAGTCGGCCTGGACACCGGTTTCTTCGACCTCGGTGGCGACAGCATCACCTCCATCCACCTCGTCAGCAAGGCCCTCACGGCGGGACTGCGACTCACACCCCGGGACGTGTTCGAGCAGCGCACGGTCGCGGGCCTCGCCGCAGTCGCCGCCACCGCGCCGACCGCGGCCGGGACAGCGTCCGCGGCCGCGCAGGACGACCCGACGGGCGAACTCCCGCTCACCCCCGCCCTGCGGCGCATGGTCGAACGCGGCGGGCCCATGGACACGTTCAGCCAGTCCATGCTGCTCGTCACCCCGGAGGACGCCGACGAGGAGCGCCTCGGCAGGGCCCTCCAGTCCCTCCTCGACCACCACCACGCCCTGCGGATGAGGCTGAACAGGGACGGCACGGCCTTCATTCCGCCGGTCGGTTCCGTGTCCGTGGACGACACCCAGCTGCTGGAACGGGTCACCGATCCGGACGATCTACGGCGCCCCGCAACCCACCTGGCCCCGGATCGCGGCGAGTTGGTGCGCGCGGTCTGGCTGGACGCGGGCCCCGGCCGCCGAGGCCGACTGCTGCTGACGATCCACCACCTGGCCGTCGACGCGGTGTCCTGGAATCTCCTGCGCACCGATCTGGCCGCGGCCTGGCGAGGCGAGGAACTCACCCCGCAGGGCACGTCCTTCCGGACCTGGGCACACCTGCTGGAACACGACAGCACAGCAAGGGCCGCCGAACTCGACCTGTGGCGAAGCGTGTTGGAGGGTGCTGATCCCCTGCCTGCCGTGCGGCAGACGGACCAGGTCGGCCAGATGTGCCACCTCACCAGGGAGCTCCCGACCGACGGCCTGCTCACCACCGTCCCCGCGGCCTTCCACGCCGGCCCCGAGGACGTGCTCCTCGCCGCGCTCGCGACCGCCTTCGCCCGCCTGCGGGGCAACCCGGCCCTGCTGGTCGACATCGAGCGGCACGGCCGTGAGGAGTTTTCGGACGGCGTCGACCCGACGCGTACGGTCGGCTGGTTCACCAGCGTCGTACCCGCCCGCGTCGACCTGAGCGGGCTCGACCTGACCGACCCGGCGCAGATCCTCAAGACGGTCAAGGAACACCTGCGGGTGGCCCCCGACCACGGCCTCGGCCACGGCATGCTGCGCCATCTCAACCCCGAGACGGCCGCGGTCCTCACCGAACTCCCCGCCCCTCAGGTCGGGTTCAACTACCTGGGCCGCAGCGCTCCCGGCACGGACACCCCCTGGTCTCCGGCCCCGGAGGGCCTGCCCGGCACGGCACTCGGCGCCGCCCACGACCCCGCGCAGCCCGTCGCCCACGGTCTGGAGATCACGGCCGTGGCCGACGCCGACGGCACGCTCACCGCCACCTGGTCGTGGGTGCCGCGCCTCTGGAACGAGGACGAGGTGAGCGCCCTGGCCGACGGGTGGTTCCAGGCCCTGGCCGGCTACGAGGACACCGGCGAGGACGGCGGCCACACCCCGTCCGACCTGCCCCTGGTGTCCCTGTCCCAAGCGGAGATCGACGAACTCGAAGCCGAGTTCGGAAGCGAGTGGAGGTAACCAAGGTGTCCCGGTCCGGAATCGCCGACATCCTGCCCCTGTCGCCGTTGCAGGAGGGGCTGCTCTTCCACGCCCTGTACGACGACGACCAGGCACCCGACGTCTACGCGGCCCAGCAGATCCTGGAGCTGACCGGAGACGTCGACCCCGCCGCCGTACGCGCCGCGGGCCAGGCCCTGCTCGACCGCCACCCGAACCTGCGCGCCTGCTTCCGCCGCCGCGAGTCCGCCTCCCCGCTCCAGATCGTGCCCACGGACGTCGAACTGCCCTGGGTCGAAAAGGACTTGAGCGCCCTCGATGAGGCCGGACGCGAGACGGCCTGGCAGGCGATCCTGGACGAGGAGCGCGCCCGGCGCTTCGACCTGTCCCGGCCCCCGCTGCTGCGGTACCTGCTCGTCCGCTGGGCGGCGGACAGCTACCGCCTGGTGATCACCAACCACCACATCCTCCTCGACGGCTGGTCGAAGCAGCTGCTGGTGAGGGAGTTCACCGCCCTGTACGGAGGCGAGCACCCCACCGCCCTGCCGACGCCCCCGCCGTACCGCGACTACCTCACCTGGCTCTCCCGACAGGATCGCGCCGCCGCGGAGACCGCCTGGCAGAAGGCGCTGGAGGACATCGAGGAGCCCACGCTCCTGGCCCCCGGAGCGACGGCCGGTGCGACCGTGCTGCCCCGCGAACTCGTCGTCGAACTCCCCGAGTCGGCGACCGCCGCCGCCGAGACCGCGGCCCGCAACCTCGGCATCACCCTCAACACCCTGGTCCAGGGCGCCTGGGGCGTGCTGCTCGGCCGCCTCACCGGCCGCACCGACACCGCGTTCGGGCAGACCGTCACCGTCCGCCCGCCCGAGCTGCGGAACGTGACCTCGATGGTCGGTTTCTGCATCAACACCGTGCCCACCCGGGTGCGTTGGGACGACGGCGACACCGTCAGCGGGTTCCTCACCGCCCTGCAGGAGCGCCAGGCCGCCCTGCTCCCGCACCAGCATCTCGGTCTCGCCGACATCCGGCGCAGCACCGGCACCGGCGACTTCTTCGACACCCTGCTGGCCTTCGAGAGCCACCCCACGGTCACCGGCCCCGGCGAGGACCGCGTCACACAGCTGACCGGCCGGGACGCCACCCACTACCCGCTCACCCTCGCCGTCCTGCCCGCCCGCCGCCTGGCCCTGCGCCTCGCCTACCGGCCCGACCTGTACGACGAGACCGGCGCCCGCACCCTCCTGGACCGCTTCGCCGCCGTCCTGGCCCAGCTGGCCGCCGGCCCGGCCCGCCGAGTCGGTGACGTGGAGGCGCTGCTGCCGGGGGAGCGGGAGCAGCTCACGGGCGGTGGAACAGCCCCCTCGGCCTCCGAGGCCGAGCCGTCGGCCGCCCTCACCGACCTCTTCGCCCGCCAGGTCTCCCGTACCCCCGACGCGACGGCGGTGGTGTACGGGGAGCACCGCCTCACCTACGCCGAACTGGACGCACGCGCCACGGAGTTGGCGCACCGCATGGCCGCCCACGGCGCCGCCCCCGAGTGCCTGGTCGCCCTCGCCCTGCCGCGCTCCACCGACCTGGTCGTGGCGATCCTGGCCGTCCTGAAGACCGGCGCGGCCTATGTCCCGCTCGACCCGGAGTACCCCGCCGAGCGGCTCACCCACATGCTCGACGACTCCGCGCCCGTCCTGCTCCTCACCACCCGGGACACAGGACCGGACCTCCCCGCGACCGCCGTACCCGTGCTGACCCTGGACGACCGGCGCTCACCGGCCGCGCGTGCCGATCTCCCGTCGCCGACCGGCGACCACCTCGCATACGTCATCTACACCTCCGGTTCCACCGGCCGCCCCAAGGGCGTCGCCGTCCCGCACGGCAACGTGGTCCGTCTCTTCGACTCCACCCGGCACTGGTTCGACTTCGGCCCGGACGACGTGTGGACCCTGTTCCACTCCTACGCGTTCGACTTCTCCGTGTGGGAACTGTGGGGGGCGCTGCTGCACGGCGGCACGCTCGTCGTCGTACCGCACGAAGTCAGCCGTGATCCGCACGAGTTCCTGCGCCTGCTCACCAGCGAGCGGGTCACGGTCCTCAACCAGACCCCTTCGGCCTTCGGCGAGTTGGTGCGGGCCGACGCCGAACATCCGGTAGCGGCAACCGAGCTGAGTCTGCGTTACGTGGTCTTCGGCGGCGAGGCGCTCGACGTCACGCCCGTCGCCGACCGGTACACCCGGCACGCCGAGGACGCGCCCGTCCTCGTGAACATGTACGGCATCACCGAGACCACCGTCCACGTCACCGGACTCCCGCTCACCAGGGACCGCCACGAGGGCATCGGCGAGCCCATCCCCGATCTGCGCGCCCACGTCCTGGACGCCGGACTGCGGCCCGTCCCGCCGGGCGTGGTCGCAGAGCTGTACGTGGCCGGCGCGGGCCTGGCCCGTGGCTATCTCGGCCGCCCCGGGCTGACGGCGGGCCGCTTCGTCGCGGACCCCTTCGGGGCGCCCGGCGAGCGCATGTACCGTACGGGCGACCTGGCCCGCCGCTCGCTCGACGGGCGGCTGGAGTACGCCGGTCGCGCCGACGACCAGGTCAAGATCCGCGGCTTCCGCATCGAACTGGGCGAGGTCGAGGCGGCTCTGTCCTCCCACCCCGAGGTGTCCCGCGCGGTCGTCCTGGTCCGCGAAGGTCGGCTGGTGGGGTATGCCGTCACCGAGGGACCCCTCGACCCGGCGGCGCTGCGGGCCCACACCGCACGGACACTGCCCGAGCACATGGTGCCTTCGGCGGTCGTCGTCCTGGACGGGCTCCCGCTGACCGCCAACGGCAAGCTGGACCGCACGGCCCTCCCCGCCCCGGCCGCCGCCACCGGCGCCGGTCGTGCTCCCCGCAGCGCCCAGGAAGAGATCCTGTGCGGTCTGTTCGCGGGCGTCCTCGGCCTGGAGCCCCACCGGGTCGGTCCCGAGGACGCGTTCTTCGACCTCGGCGGCGACTCCCTGCTCGCCATGCGCCTCGCCGACCGGATCAGGACCGCCTTCGGCACCGCCCTGCCCGTGAGGGCCGTCTTCGAGGCCGCCACCCCGGCCGCACTGGCCGGCCGCCTGGGCGAGACACAGGACGCACACCGGCCCGCGCTCCTCCCGCTGCCGAAGCGCCCCGACCCGATCCCGCTCTCCTACGGACAGCAGCGACTGTGGTTCATGAGCCGCCTCGACGGCGGCCACACCACCTACACCGTCCCCGCGGCCCTGCGCCTGACCGGCCCCCTGGCCCGCCAGGCCCTCACCGACGCCCTCGCCGACGTCGTCACCCGCCACGAGCCGCTGCGCACCCTCCAGCCCGACCTCCGGGGCACCCCGTACCAGCGGATCCTGGACCCGGAGGAAGCCCGGCCGCACCTGGCGACCGTCCGCACCACCGAGACGGAACTCCCCGCACTGCTCACCGCCGCGACCGGCCACCGCTTCGACCTCGCCGCCGAACCGCCCCTGCGGGTCACCCTGTTCGACCTCGGCGACGACACCCACGTCCTGCTTCTGCTCGCCCACCACAGCGCGGTCGACGGCTGGTCGATGGGCCCGCTGACCCGCGACCTGGAGACCGCGTATTCGGCCCGGTCCGCGGGCCGGGCACCCGAATGGCCGCCCCTGCCCGTCCAGTACGCCGACTTCGCGCACTGGCAGCGCGAGACGCTCGGCGACGAGAACGACCCCGGCAGCCTGATGTTCGATCAGATCGACTTCTGGCGCACGGCGTTGGAGGGGCTGCCGGACGAACTCCCGCTCCCCGCCGACCGTCCGAGGCCCGCCGAGCCCAGCGGCCGGGGCGACCGTACGGCCGTCGCCCTCGACCCCGCGCTCCACACCGGCCTCGCCGACCTGGCCACCACGCAGCGGGTGACCCTGTTCATGGTCCTCCAGGCAGCTCTCGCAGCTGTGTTGACCCGGCTCGGCTCGGGCACCGACGTGCCCATCGGCACCCCGGTCGCCGGTCGAGGCGACCAGCGCCTGGACGATCTCGTCGGCTTCTTCGTCAACAGCCTCACCCTGCGGACCGACACCTCCGGCAACCCCACGTTCCGAGAACTCCTCGCCCGGGTGCGGGAGTTCGACCTCGCCGCGTACGCCCACCAGGACGTGCCGTTCGACCTGCTCGTGGACGCCGTGAGCCCCGAGCGGAGCCTCGCCCGCCATCCCCTCTTCCAGGTCATGCTTGCCTACACCGGCCACGGCGCGGACCCGGTCCCGGCCCTGCCCGGCCTGAGCGTCAGCCGGGAACCCGTGGCGACGGGCGCCGCGCGCTTCGACCTCTCCCTCTACCTCACCGAGCACCGCCACGACGACGGCTCCCCGGCCGGCATCGACGGTGTCGCCGAGTTCAGCACGGACCTCTTCGAGCCGGAGACCGCCCGCCGACTGGCCCAGAGGCTCATCCACTTCCTCACCGCCGTCGCCGCCGATCCCGACCGCCGCATCGGCGACGTGGACCTCCTCACCGAGGACGAGCACGCACGCCTCGACGACTGGAGCGGGAGCGGGGCCGGAGTGCGGCCCGAGTCCCTGGCCGAGATGTTCACCCGGCAGGTCCAGCTCCGGCCCGACGCCACCGCCCTGAACCACCTGTCGTACGCCGAACTCGACGCCCAGGCAGGCAGGTTGGCCCGCGTCCTCGCCGGTCGCGGCATCGGCCCCGGCGACCTGGTCGCCGTACAGCTGCCGCGTTCAGCGGACCGTGTCGTCGCCCTGCTCGCCGTCGCGCTGTCCGGTGCCGCGTTCCTCCCGGTCGACCCGGCGCTCCCCGCCGACCGCATCGAGGCCCTGCTGGCCGACGCCCGCCCGGCTCTCGTCCTGACGGACCTCACCGCGGACGGCACCCCCGGCGAACTGCCCACCGCCCACCACCCCCGGCACGCGGCCTACGTCATCCACACCTCCGGCTCCACCGGCACCCCCAAGGGTGTGATGGTCGAGAACCGGGGCCTCGCCGCCCTCGCGCGGACGCAGATCGAGCGCTTCGGACTCGGCCCCGACAGCAGGGTCCTGCAGTTCTCGGCGCCCGGATTCGACGCGTCGGTGATGGAGCTGCTGATGGCGTTCGCGTCCGGCGCGACCCTGGTGGTGCCGGACGCGCAGGGGCCGTTGCTGGGTGAGGAGCTCGAACAGGAGCTGATCCAGGGCCGGATCACCCATGCCCTGATCCCGCCGACCGCCCTCGCCACCCTGCCGCCGAACGAACTGCCCAGCCTGGAGACGCTGGTTGTCGGCGCCGAGGCCTGCTCGGGCGAGCTGGTGGCGCGGTGGGCGCCCGGCCGCCGTATGGCCAACGCCTACGGGCCCACCGAGTCCACGGTCTGCGCGACCGTCGCCGTCCCGCTCACCGGCGACCTGGCCCCGCCCATCGGCCGGCCCGTCGCGGGCACCCGGGTCCTCGTCCTGGACGCCTGGCTGCGCCCGGTACCGCCCGGCGCGGTCGGCGAGCTCTACCTCGCGGGAACCGGCGTGGCCCGCGGCTACCTCGGCCGCCCCGACCTGACGGCCGTACGCTTCGTCGCCGACCCGTACGGCGACCCCGGCGACCGGATGTACCGCACCGGTGACCTGGCCCGCTGGTCGGCCGACGGGCAGCTGGAGTACCTGGGGCGCGCCGACGAGCAGGTCAAGCTGCGCGGCTTCCGGATCGAACCCGGCGAGATCGAGGCCGTGCTGGCCCGCGACCCGGCGGTCGCCCAGGCGGCCGTGGTGGTGCGCGAGGACGAACCGGGGGAGCGGCGCCTGATCGCCTACGTCACCACCCGCGCCGGACACCCTCCAGTCGACCCCGCCGCACTGCGCCGGGAGGCCGAGCGGCTGCTCCCGGAGTACATGGTGCCCTCGGCCGTCGTCGCCATGGACACCCTTCCGCTCACCCCCAACGGCAAGCTCGACCGCAGGGCGCTGCCCGCCCCCGAGGCGCCGTCCGCCGTCGAGACGGCCCGGGAGCCGAGGACGCCCGCCGAGCGGGTACTCGCCGAACTCTTCCGTGACCTGCTGAAGCTGCCCGGACTCACTCTCGACGAGGGCTTCTTCGCGCTCGGCGGCGACAGCATCTCCTCGATCCGGCTGGTGAGCCGGGCCGCCGAGGCCGGGGTGGTGATCAGCCCGCGTGATGTGTACGAGCACCAGACCGCGGCCGCCCTCGCGGCGGTGGCCCGCGGGCCCGTGGGCGCCGCGAGCGTGCGGGCCGCCGACGACGGTGTCGGACCGGTGCCCTTCACCCCCGTGATGCACTGGCTCGTCGAGCGCGGCGGACCCATCGGCCGGCTCAGTCAGTCCGTGCTGCTCACGGTGCCCGCGGAGGCCGACGCGCCACGCCTGAAGCGCGCTCTCCAGGCGCTCGTCGACCACCACGACATGCTGCGCTCCCGGCTGACCGGGGAGCGCGTGCTGGAGGTCGGCCCGGTGGGCTCGATCACCGCCGTCGTGGACCGCCGGGACGTCAGCGGGGAGAACGACCTGAACACCGCCGTGGCCGAGGAGTTCGACCGCGCGCTCGCCACCCTCGACCCCGCGACCGGCGCGATGCTGCGGGCCGTGTGGCTCGACGCGGGCCGCGACCGTCCAGGGCGACTGCTGCTGGTCGTGCACCACCTGGCCGTGGACGGGGTGTCCTGGCGGATCCTCGTGCCCGACCTGGAGTCGGCCTGGGACGCCGTCACGGCCGGACGGGAGCCCCAACTGCCGCCCATCGGCACGTCGTTCCGCACCTGGACCTCCGTGCTGCGCGCGGAAGCCGGCAAGCGGGGCGCCGAGGCCAAGCTGTGGCGGCGGACCAGTGACGCCCCGCGCGTCCCGTTCGGCGCCCGGCCGCTCGACCCCGCCCAGGACACCGCGGCCACCACCAGGTCGCTCCGCCTGACCCTCGACGCCGACACGACCGGCCCGCTGCTCGGCAGCGTGCCCGCCGCGTTCCGGGCCGGAGCGCAGGACGTGCTGCTCGCCGGACTCGCGCTGGCCGTCGCCGCGCACCAGGACGTCCCGCACGTCCTCGTCGACGTCGAGGGACACGGCCGCGAGGAGATCGCCTCCGGCCTCGAACTCTCCCGCACCGTCGGCTGGTTCACCTCGCTCTACCCGGTCCACGTCGACCTGGACGGCCTCGACCTGTGCGACGCGCTGGCAGCCGGTCCCACCGCCGACGGCGTGGTCCGCCGCGTCGCCGACCGCACCGGCGAACTCCCCGACCGGGGCGTCGGGTTCGGCCTGCTGCGCTACCTGAACCCCGACACGGCAGGCGAGTTGGCGCAGCAGCCCGCGCCGGCGATCGGCTTCAACTACCTCGGCCGCTTCACGTCCGCCACCGGTGATGGCCCGTGGTCCTTCGCCCCGGAGTCCCCGGCCCTTGGCAGCGGCACCGACCCGGGCCTCGCCGCCGCCCACGCCCTCGACCTCAACGCGGTCGTCCACGACACCCCGGCCGGACCCCGGCTCGTCGCCGACTGGTCCTGGCCCGAAGGAGTGCTCACCGAGCCCGAGGTGCGGGAGCTGGCCGAGGCCTGGTTCGCCGCCCTCACCGCGCTGACCGACCGCGCCGCCCGCACGGCACCCGCCGCTCCGGCGGCCCCGGGTGCCCTGCTGTCGGCGGAGCTCGACGCGGACGAACTCGACGAACTCGCCGCCGGCCTCGACGGCTAGGCACTGTCCGGTGGATCAGGGCGGCCGTGAGAAGCGGCGCATACCGAAAGAGACGAAGCGATGACCCAGCCCGCGCTGGCCGACGTACTGCCCCTCACCCCCCTCCAGGAGGGGCTCCTCTTCCACGCCGTGTACGAGCACGAGCGGGACGCCGCCGACGTGTACCTCGTACAGCTGGTCTTCGAACTCGAAGGCCCGGTCGACGGCGCGCGGCTGCGCGCCGCCTGGCAGGCCCTGCTGGACCGGCACCCCAACCTCCGCGCCGCCTTCCGGCGCCGCAAGGGCGGCGCGCCCGTCCAGGTCGTCCCGCACCGCGCGACCCTGCCCTGGACCGAGACGGACCTCGACACCGAGGAGACGTGGTCCCGGCTGCTCGACGAGGACCGCGACCGCGGCTTCGACCCGGCCACCCCGCCCCTGCTCCGCTGCACCCTCGCCCACCTGCCCGACGGACGGCACCGCCTCCTCGTCACCCACCACCACATCCTGCTCGACGGCTGGTCGGTCTCCGTCCTGGTCCGCGAACTCCTCGCCCTCTACGAGAAGCCGGGGGCCGACCTGCCGCCCGCCCCCGCCTACCGCACCTTCCTGGAATGGCTGGGCCGCCAGGACCGCACCGCCGCCGAGAGCGCCTGGCGCACCGCCCTCGACGAGGTCACCGAACCGACCCGGCTGGCCCCGCCCAACCCCGGCCCCGGCCCCCTCGCCCAGGCCCGCGCCGAACTGCCCGAGGCCACCGGTGCCGCCCTCACCGCCCTCGCCCGCAGGCTCGGCGTCACCGCCAACAGCCTGGTGCAGACGGCCTGGTCGATCCTGCTCAGCCGGACGACCGGCCGGAACGACGTGGTGTTCGGCGCCACCGTCTCCGGCCGCCCCGCCACCCTGCCCGGCGTCGAGTCGATGGTCGGCCTGTTCGTGAACACCGTCCCGGTGCGCGTACGACTCCGGCCCGACCGCTCCCTGAGCGACCTGCTGCGCGAGGTCCAGGACGGCTACATCGGCCTCCTCGACCACCACCACCTCGGCCTCGCCGACATCCAGCGCACCACCGGACTGCCCGAACTCTTCGACACCCTCGTCGTGTTCGAGAACTACCCGATGGACGAGGCCGCCCGGCCCGGCGCCGACAGCCTCCGCATCACCGGGACCAGCGGCCGGGACGCCACCCACTACCCCGTCACCCTGGTCGCCTTCCCCGGACCACGTCTCCGCTTCCGCCTGGCCCACCGCGAGGACCTCTTCGAGTCCGGCTGGGCCGACGCCCAACTCGCCCACCTGGTCCACATCCTGGAGACCGTCGCCACCCACCCGGAACTCCCGCTGGGCCGCCTCGGCCTCCTCGACCCCGAACACGACCCCCGGCCAGATCCGGCCACGGAACCGGCGCCCGCGACCCGCACCCTCGCCGAGCTCTGGACGGCCCAGGCGACGGCCACACCCGACGCCGAGGCCGTACGAGCGGGCGCCACGAGCCTGTCGTACGGCGAACTCGACGCACAGGCGGCACAGTTGGCCCGCCGCCTCACCTCGCTCGGCGCCGGTCCCGAGCGGGTCGTCGGGATCGCCCTGCCGCGCACGCCCGACCTGATCGTGGCCGTCCTCGCCGTACTGAAGTCGGGGGGCGCCTATCTGCCGCTCGACCCGGCGTACCCGAAGGACCGGCTCGCGTACATCGTCGAGGACGCCCGGCCGGTTGCCGTACTGGCCACGGCCGATACGGCGGAGGTGCTGCCCGAAGGAACCGAACTGGTCCTGATCGACGGGGAGATGACCGAGGCGCAGGACCCGCCGACGTGCGCCCGTCCCGACAACCTCGCCTACATCACGTACACCTCCGGCTCCACCGGCCGCCCCAAGGGCGTCCTCGCCACCCACCGCAACGCCGTCGAGTTCGTCGAGTGGACCCACCGCGCCTTCGGCCCCGAGGCGTTGAAGAAGGTCCTCTTCTCCACCTC
Organism: Streptomyces sp. SID13726; assembly: GCF_010548375.1. Taxonomy (GTDB): domain Bacteria; phylum Actinomycetota; class Actinomycetes; order Streptomycetales; family Streptomycetaceae; genus Streptomyces. The sequence goes on along the minus strand of NZ_JAAGLY010000002.1, from coordinate 488,711 downwards.
CCTCAACTTCGACGTCTCCGTGTTCGAGATCTTCGCCCCGCTGCTGTGCGGCGGACGTATCGAAATCGTCGACAACCTGCTGGCCCTCACCGCCACCGGCACCGACGCGGGCCTCGTCAGCGGTGTGCCCTCGGTGATGGCGGGGGTGGTCGCCGAACGCCCCGAGGCCGCGCCGCACACCGTCGCCCTGGGCGGCGAGCCCATCCCCGCGCAACTGCGGACGGACCTCGAAACCGCCTTCCCCGGCGCCCGGTTGGTCAACTTCTACGGACCCACCGAGGCCACGGTCTACGCCACCGCCTGGCGCTCCGACGAGGATCCCGCGGAGGGCTCACCACCCCTGGGCCGTCCCCTCGCCCGCAACCGCGTCCACCTCCTCGACCAGGCCCTGCGCCCCGTACCAGACGGGATCGTCGGCGAGGTCCACATCGGTGGCGGCGGACCCGCCCGCGGCTATCTCGGCCGACCGGGACTCACCGCCGAACGGTTCGTCGCCGATCCGTTCGGGGCACCGGGGGAGCGGATGTACCGCACCGGAGACCTCGCCGTACGCGGCCGGGACGGGCGGTTGCGGTTCGTCGGACGCGCCGACCATCAGGTGAAGATCCGCGGCTTCCGGGTCGAGCTGGGCGAGATCGAGGCTGTGCTCGGCGCGCATCCCGCCGTCGCACAGGCGGCGGTGACGGTACGTCAGGACACGCGCGGTGAGAAGCAGTTGGTGGCGTACGTCGTGGGTGCCGCCGAGCCGAGCGGGCACCTGACCCGTACGGCCCCGTCGGAGACCGCCCTGCGGGAGCACCTCGCCCGCGCACTCCCCGCCCACATGGTCCCCTCCGTGATCGTGCCGCTCCCCGCCCTCCCGCGCACCGCCAGTGGCAAGACCGACCGCACGGCCCGGCCCGACCCCGCCGCCCCGGCCGCCACCACCAGTGCCCCGCGCACCCCGAACGAGGAACGGCTGCGCACGATCGTCGCCGACGTCCTGGGCCTGGACCCCTCCCGCGTCGGCGTCCACGACAGCTTCTTCGACCTCGGCGGGCACTCCCTGCTGACCCCGCGCCTGACCGCACGCATCCGCACCGATCTCGGCACCGAAGTGCCGTTGCGCGCGGTGTTCGACACCCCGAGCGTCGCCGGACTGGCCCAGCGGCTGCGGGGCGGCACGTCGGGCACGGCGCCCCTGGACGCCGTACTGCCCCTGCGCACCCGTGGCACCAGAGAACCCCTCTTCTGCCTCCCGCCCGCCTCCGGACTCGCCTGGGGCTTCGCCGGACTCGCCCGCCACCTCGACCCCGAACGGCCGCTGTACGGGCTCCAGTCGAAGGGGCTGATCCCGGGCGACCCGCGCTCCGGCAGCCTGCGGGAGACGGTCGCGGGGCACATCGCCCGCATCCGCGAGATCCAGCCCGAGGGGCCCTACCACCTGCTCGGCTACTCCATGGGCGGCCTGGTGGCGTACGACGTCGCCGTCACCCTCCAGCGCGACGGCCACGAAGTCGCCCTCCTCGCCATGCTCGACGCCTTCCCCGGCGTCTGGATCGACCGGGGCGCCCGCGCGGCCGACCGGCCCGCACTGCTGCGCAGCCTGCTCGGCATCCTGGGCCGGCCGCTCCCCGACGACTCGGAGCACCTCACGGACGCCCGGTTCGCCGAACTCGTGCGCCGTGTCCCCGACATGACCGCGAGCCTCGACGACGCCGAACTGTCCGCTCTCGTCGAGGTCACCGCCGGGAACCGGCGGCTGATGGAGGAGTTCGCTCCCTCGTCGTACCGCGGTGACCTGCTGTTCTTCACGGCCGCACAGGATCCGGACACGCATCCGGAGCGCCACCACGCATGGCGGCCGTACGTCGACGGACGCGTCGACAACCACGACATCCCGTGTGTCCACGGGGAGATGACCCGGCCGGGCCCGCTGGAGCGGATCGGCCCCGCACTGAACACCGCGACCCATCGGAGGAGCCCCGTATGAGCACCAACCCGTTCGACGACGACACCCTGGAGCACTTCGTCCTCGTCAACGACGAGGGACAGCACTCCCTCTGGCCCGCGTTCGCCGAGGTCCCGGCCGGCTGGACGGTCGTGCACGGCCGGGCGAGCCGTCAGGAGTGCGTGGCGTACGTCGAACAGCACTGGACCGACATGCGCCCGACCAGCCTCGTCACCGCGATGGGCGAATAGGGCACGTACGCAAGGGACTTGGAAGGTGGGACGCAGATGACCGCGCGGCGGACGATCGCAGCCGGGGAACTGGACACGCTGGACCTGGCCGATCCGCGGCTGCACGCCGAGGGCGACCTGTCCGCCGTGTGGCGCCGGCTGCGGGAGGAGGAGCCGGTCCACTGGAACCCGGCGACGGACGGCCGGCCCGGCTTCTGGGTGGTGACCCGGCACGCCGACGTCACCGCCGTGTACCGGGACAACGCCCGCTTCACCTCCGAGGGCGGAAACGTCCTGGAGACACTGCTCGCCGGCGGCGACTCCGCGGCCGGACGGATGCTCGCCATCACCGACGGGCCCAAGCACACGGGGCTGCGCCGGCTCCTGATGTCGGCGTTCACCCCGCGCGCCCTCCAGCCGGTGGTGGCGAGCGTGCGCCGTACCGTCGACCGGTTGCTGCGGGAGGCGATCGAGAAGGGGAGCTGCGACTTCGCCGCCGACGTGGCCGCGGGCATCCCCCTCGGCGCGATCTGCGACCTGCTCGGCGTGCCGGAGAGCGACCGCGCCTACGTGCTGAGCCTCACCTCTTCCGCCCTCGGCTCCCACGACGCCGACGGCACCGCCGCCGACACCTGGATCGCCAAGAGCGAGATCCTGCTGTACTTCGCCAACCTCGCCCGCGACCGCCGGGACAGCGGGCACGCCGACGTCATCGCGCTGCTCGCCGGAAGCAAGGTGAACGGGTTCCCGCTCGACGACGACGAGATCATGCTCAACTGCTACAGCCTGATCCTCGGCGGCGACGAGACGGCCCGGCTGTCGATGGTCGGCGCCGCCCTGGCCCTGGCGGAGCACCCCGAGCAGTGGCAGGCGCTCAGGCGGGGCGACGCGGGAGTCGACACGGCGGTGGAGGAGATGCTGCGCTGGACGACCCCCGCGCTGCACTCGGGCCGTACGGCCACGGCCGCCACCGAGATCGCGGGCCGTGCCGTCGGCGAAGGGGACATCGTGACGGTGTGGAACGCCTCCGCCAACTACGACGAGCAGGTCTTCGAGCATCCGGACCTGCTGCTCCTTGACCGCACCCCGAACAAGCACTGCACTTTCGCCTACGGCCCCCACTTCTGCCTGGGCGCCTACCTCGCCCGCGCGGAGATCGGAGCCGTCCTGGAGGGCCTGCGCGACCAGGTCGCCGACCTGGAGCAGACGGGCCCGGCGAAGCCGGTGTACTCCAACTTCCTGAACGGCCTCAGCTCGCTGCCGCTGACGCTGAAGGCAGCGTGACGGCGCCGAAGGAGGACGGGACCGTCACTGCTGCTCCCGCGCGGCGGACCGCCGGGCGACCTCGGTCCGCACCGTCTCGTGGAGTTCGTCCGCGGTGAAGCCGAGGTCACGCAGGATCCGCGCGGCCGGGCTCTCGGTGACGCGGATCAGTCCGAGCAGGGTGTGTTCGGTGCCGACCCAGTCGTGGCCGAGGTCGGCAGCCGCGCGCACTGTCTCGTCGATTGCCTCCTTGCCCTCCGGCCGGAAGGGGATGTGCCCCCGCAGCGCCTTCTCCCCGGCCGGCGGAAGCGCTGCCTCGATCGCGTCCCGGACCCGCTGCTCCGAGTTGCCCTTCGCCACCATCACCTCATAGGCCAGCCCCTGCGGCTCACCGAGGAGCCCGAGCAGCATGTGCTCGGTCCCGATGGAGTCGTGCTTGTGAGTCCGCGCGGCCTCCTGCGCCAGCACGATGCTGTGCCGGTTGAGATTCGTGAACCGTTCGAACGGCGCGGGCGTGTGCCGCTGCTGCGCGGCCTGCTTGGACACCCCGATGGCGTCCCCGATCTGCGTCCACGACGCACCGGCCTGCTTGGCCTTCCCCACGTAGTGATCCATGAGCTGATCACCGAGATCGGCCAACGTCTGCGCCCGCAGATGCGCCTCACTGATACGAGCCAGGTTGTCCGCGTCCGGGAGTTCCTCGTCGAGTCGTGCGATCAGGTCGGCGAGGCTGATGTTGAGAGGAGTCATGCGTCAAGCGTAGGTTGACGATTCGATGTCGTCAATCTGTGGTTGACGCCCGCTTCGGTCGACGGCACGAAGGGCGTCGTCTCCTCTTCGTCAGACCCGCTCGATGCCCGCCCCATAGCGCCGAAACTCCGGAAACAACACCACCAGCGCCACCGCAGCCCCGGCAGCCAGCACGCCCCCACCCGCGACCACCCACCCCGCCCCGAAGGCCGCCCCCGCCATGCCGTGCAGCAGATCGCCCAGTCGAGGCCCTCCCATGGCCACCACCGTGTCGAGGCCCTGGAGCCGGCCCCGCATCCCGTCCGGGACGGCGGTCTGCAACACCGTCTTGCGGAAGACTCCCAGCGCGAGGAGCGCCCCTCCGGCCAGTAGCAGCCACCCCACCGCGGGGAGCAGCGAACCGGCCGACCCGAACCACGCGATGGCCAGCCCCCACACGCCGACGGACACCGCCACGGCGACTCCGTGCCGGGTGACGCGGGTGAACGCCCCGGAGACGAGCCCGGCCAGCACACCACCGGCCGAGACGGCGGCGTACAACACCCCGATGTCGGACGGGTGGTACGTCTCCTCCGCCAGTTGCGGGAAGAGCGCGGTGGGCAGGGCCAGGGAGAGCGCGGCGAAGTCGGCCAAGTAGGTCACGAGGAGGATCTGACTTCGTGTCACATAGCCCACTCCGTCAAGGATTTGACTCAGGAAGGGGGCCCGTCGACGACCCGTGGAGCCCACGGGTGGCAGCGCCGGCAGCCGCCACACCGCCCACCCCATCGCCCCCATCGCGACGGCATCCGCCAGATACAGCGTCCCGGCCCCCGCCACCGGCAGCAGCCCTCCCGCCAACAGCGGCCCGGCGATCCCGGCCGACAGGGTCACCAGCGACTGCAACGCGTTGGCGGCGGGCAGGAGTTCGGGCCGGACCAGTCGAGGCGTGACGGCTCTGCTCACCGCGGTGTTGGCTCCGAACAGGGCCTGCTGGACAGCCACCAGCGCGAGGAGCACCCCGACCGACCGCAGATCCGCCCACGCCTGTGCCCAGAGCAGGAGTGAGGTCGCGCCGATGCCGATCGTGGTCGCGAGCAGCACCCGCCGCCGGTCCCGTACGTCGGCGAGCACCCCGCCCCACAGCGCGGCCACGGCCATCGGAGCGAAGCCCACCAGCGCGGCCAGCCCCACATAGGCCGACGATCCGGTGATCTCGTAGATCTGCAACGGTACGACCACCGCCGTCAGTTGAGCGCCCAGGCCGGTCACCGTCCCGGCCAGCCACAGCCGCCGGAACCCGTCGACCCGCAGCGGCCGCACATCGACCAGCACCCGCCCGCAACGCACCATGCGGCGATGTTGCGGGCTCACCTTGGGGCAAGGTCAATGCGACCCGGCGCGTCACCCCGCAGGCGGCGCCGTGCTCCCCCTCACCACCAGGCTCGTCGGCACCAGATCGGTCCCGGGCCGTGCGCCACCGTGGGCGCGGATCTGCTGGAGGACCTTCTGGACACAGCGGTGGCCCACCTCGGCGAAGTCCTGATGGACGGTGGTGAGCGGAGGGACGAAGAACGCCGCGTCGGGGATGTCGTCGAAACCGACCACGCTGACCTCGTCCGGCACCGACCGGCCCCGCTCGTGGAAGGCGCGCAGCAGCCCCAGCGCCATCTGGTCGTTGGCGGCGAACACGGCCGTACAGTCCGGCTGTCGGGCGAGCGCGAGCCCGGCCGTGTACCCCGACTCCGCCGACCAGTCGCCGTGCAGCGGCGGCGGCACCGGCCGGCCCGCCTCCTCCAGCACCGCCCGCCACGCCTGACTCCGCCGCTGCCCGGCGAAGGACGCCTCGGGGCCGGTGACATGCCATACGGTCCGATGGCCCAGGTCGAGCAGATGGCGTACGGCCTTCCGCGCGCCGTCCGCCTGATCGGTGTCGACCACGCTGTAGCGGTCGCCGGCGTCGGAGTCCACCACGACGACATGCACCCCGGGCGGCAGCTGGACCGTCCCGGTGTCGAGCAGGTGGATCTCCATGATGACGATGACGGCGTCGACCGCCAGCTCGCCCATGCGGGTGAAGGCGCCCAGGACGTTGTCCTGCGTCGGCACGTCGATCGGGATCAGGGTGATCGCGTACCCCTCGGCCGCCGCGTGTGTGGCGATCGCCTCCACCGTCCGGCTGTTGCCGGTGGAGGACAGGCTGAACAGGATCACGCCGATGGTGTTGAACTGGCCGTAACGCAGGGCCCGCGCCGCGCTGTTGGGCCGGTAGCCCAGCTCCCGCATCGCCGCGAGGACCTGCTCGCGCGTCGAACTGATCACCCCGGGGTGACCGTTGGACACCCGGGACACCGTCTGCGAGGAGACACCCGCGCGCTCCGCGACGTCGGCCATGGATACCCGCTGCTTGCGCCGCCCACCGGGGACACCGGACCCTCCCCGTTCCACCACTGCTGCCTCCTCCGATCGAACTCCGACCGAGCCCGGACCCGACTTCCGCCGAGCCCGGACCCGATTCCCACCGAGACCGGACCCGACTCCCACCGAGCCGGGCCCCGACTCCCACCGAGCCCAGGCCCGACGCGACCCCGGCGCGCCCTGTCACCTACCGCACCGGATGTTACGTGTGGGAAACCTTGACGGTCGCCGGGGCGGATGCCACGATTCCGGCGCCGTCATGTTTACGTAAACATGCTGTCATTCCGAAAGGGTTTGGTCGATGCGCAAGACCCCCGTCAGCACCCGTCGCGCCCCGAGGCTCCGTGCCTCGCTCGTCGCCCTCGCGGTCGCCGCGATCAGTGGCGCCACCCTCACCGGCAGCCCCGCGTCCGCCGCCGCGCCGACCATGGACACGACCCAGTTCAAGGGCGTGAACTGGGCCGACCCGCGCGACAACTTCGCCGACGACGAGCTCCAGCTGTCGGGCCTGTCGACCTCCGACAGCTACGCCCGGACGTACACCAAGGCCACCCGCATCATCGCGGCGTTCCGCGCGAACCTCGGTGCCAACACCGTCCGGCTGCCGATCAACCCGTACACCGTCAACGGCTCCTACTGGAAGTCGTACCGAGGCGTCATCGACGCGGCGACGGCCCAGGGCTTCAAGGTCATCGTGTCCTACTGGGAGGGCACCGGCGACCGCAAGGACGGCTTCATCGACGACGAGGCCACCTACTGGCCCATGTGGAACACCGTGGTCAAGGCCTACAAGCACAACTCGCGGGTCTACTTCGAGCCGATGAACGAGCCGCACGGCTACACCGACACGCAGTGGGCCGACATCGCCGCGAAGTGGCTGAACACCTACAAGTCGGTGCCCCGCAACCGCGTCTTCGTCAGCGGCGCCGGCTACAACGACCACGTCACCACGGTGTGCGCCGACCCGCGCCTGAAGGGCACCTACCTGTCCCTGCACCACTACGGCTTCTGGAAGTCGTACGCCACCTACGACGAGTGGGTCGCCGACCTGAAGGTGCGCATCGGTGACTGCGCGAACCGGACCGTCGCCGACGAGTTCGGCGCGCCGATGACGACCGGTCTGAACTACAACGTGAAGACCCCGGACGACAACTTCGTCAACTACATCCAGGCCGTCACCGACACCTTCCGCGAGCTGAAGATGGGCTCGGTGTACTGGCCGGGCCTGCGCACCGACGACATCTACTCGATCCAGAAGCTCGTCGGCCCGGCCAACCGGCCGTGGCTGGAGACCACCAACAAGACCGGCGCGGACCGTCTCGCCTGGGCGTGGGGCCGCGGCAAGCCGGTCAAGAACTGACCTGCCGCCCGGCCGGCCACGGTGCTTTCGGGCACCGTGGCCGACTCGCGCCCTTCCCACACCCTCCTGAGCTGCCCAGACTCCTGGGAAGGAGCACAGGGGGGTGACGCCGTGGTCAGGCGTGGACGGGGTGCGGCCGCTCAGCGCCGGCGGACGCGGCGCCGGGGGTGGGGCGGCGCGGTGGCGTCGGCCCTGCTGGTGATCTTCTGGACGAGCGTGTGGCCGTATCTGCTGGGTGTCCTGCTCGTCGGTGCCGCCGTGGCCATCGGCTGGTGGCTGTGGCGCACGGACCGGCTCGTACGGGGCCGGGACCGGCTCCGGCGGCAGGAGGAGGCGGTACGGGCCGGCCGCCGGACCCTCGCCGAGGTCGACGGCATGACGGGCACCGAGTTCGAGGAACTGGTCGCGGAGCTGTGCCGGCGGGACGGATGCACGGAGGTCCGGCGGGTCGGCGGTGCGGGGGACAACGGCGCCGATGTCCGCGGACGGCTGCCGGACGGCCGGACGATGGTCGTCCAGTGCAAGCGGTACGCCCCGAGCCGCGCCGTCCCGACCCGGGAACTGCGCGAACTGCTGGGCGCCCGGGTCCACTTCGGCGCCGATCTGGCCGTCCTGGTGACGACCTCACGCTTCACCGGGCCCTCGGTGAGGTTCGCGCTGGAGCACGGCATCCTGCTGGTCCACCGCGACCTTGTCGGCGCCTGGAACAGCGGGGCCTCTCTCGTGTCGCTGAGCGCGGTGAACGGCAGGGGACAGGGGGACGCCCGGTACCGGCGCCGTATCGCGTCCGAGCAGTGACGGGACGCGCGGGCGTGGGCTTGATTCCGTCCTGTGGCGGGCGGGAGCCGTTGCCACAATGAGTGGCCCGTCGCCGTATCCAGGGAGTCGACCATGCGTAGACCCGCTGTGCTGTTGGCCGTCGCCGTCGCCCTCGGTGTCCCGTTGACCGCACCGGCCCCGGTCGCCTCGGCCGCGAGCCCGACCACCGAGGTCGTCTGCCAGGACTGGTCCGGGGCGCCGCAGTACATCCGGCACATCTACCTCAACGCGGAGAACCCGTCCGCCGTACGGGACTTCGACGAGCACCCGGAGAACCTCACCTGCTACGAGTGGTCCGGCTCGGCTCCCGCCACGATCCAGTACTCCATCAGCTATGTCATGAACGGCGTCGACCACCCCGACGGAGTGACGGAGATCCTCACCATGGGCCACGGCTTCGGGTGGACCCCCGCGATGCCGGGCTACGTCTACCGCGCGAGCTTCACACTCGTTCCCTGACGCCGCTCGTCGACAGGGCCGGTCGCCGGGGAGACGCAGGTCACATCCGTGCGTGTCACATCTCGCCGAGGCATTCAGTCATAGGTGTGTAGCCATCGACAACGGCAAAGGAGCACACCATGGAAGCCCGACTGAACGTCTTCGCCAGCCCGCTGTCCGGCCGGTTGATGAAGCACTTCGGTGCGGCGGGCAAGGTGGTCACGGACTCGGGAGTGCCGGCGGCGACCCAGGAACTGGTGAAGATCCGGGCCAGCCAGATCAACGGCTGCGGGTTCTGCCTCGACATGCACACCAAGGAGGCCGCCGCCGCGGGCGAGACCGTGCAGCGCCTGCACATGGTCGCCGCCTGGCGTGAGGCCAAGGTCTTCAGCGAGGCCGAGCGCGCCGCACTGGAGCTGACCGAGGAGGGCACCCGCCTCGCCGACGGGACCGGCGTCTCGGACGAGGTCTGGGGGAACGCCGCCAAGCACTACGACGAGGACCAGCTCCTCGCCCTGGTCTCCCTGATCGCCCTCATCAACGCCTACAACCGGCTGAACGTCCTGACCCGGCAGCCGGCCGGCGACTACGTGGTGGGCCAGTTCGGCTGACGGACCACCACGGGCCCCGGCTGACGGAGCACCGCAGGCCCCGACTGACGGACCACACCGGCCCTGAAGGGCTGCCGCCGGCGCGCGACGGCGGACACCCTTCAGGGCCCGGCCCGGGTCACACCTCCCGGTGCTCGATCCCCAGCAGACTCGCCGCGGCCCCGAAATCGGCCCCGTGCCGTCCCACCGCCAGCGACCAGTGGTGCCCCACGCCCGTGGCGCTCCACGCGTCGACCCACTCGCCCGGGTCCCGGCCGAAGTCGACCCGGCTGGTCGTGTTGCCGATCTCCAGCACCGGTCCCGGCACGACCGTGCCCTCGGACGTGATGAACGACAGGCTGCCGTCGGCGTCCTGACCGAGCCCGAGCAGGGTGACCGGCCCGTGCCGGACGTCGAACTCCACGCTGACGCCCCAGCCGCGCTTGCCGTGGTACACGCCCAGTCCGCGCAGCAGCGGGTCCCGGGCGCTGACCGCGAGATGGGCCGGCCCGTCATGGCCCATCTCCACCACGCCGTCCTCGAAGTCGAGCGCCTGGATCTCCGTGAAGGAACCCCCGGCGCCGATGCTCTGCGAGGCCAACTGGGCGATGCTGGTGCGCAGTTCGAACTCGCCGGCCGCGGGCACTCCCCGGGCCGTGAGCAGCGAGGCGCCGAGGATCATGCCCGCGCCGAGCCGCTCGTGCAGTTCCCCGTCGAGCCCTCGGTGGTAGTACGCGAGGGTGTCGAGCCCGAAGTCCGCCACCAGCCGGTCCAGGGCCACCGACACGGTCGCCCCCCACGCGAAGTCCTCGTCGACCACGCTGTCGTCGACGGTGAAGAGCTTCCGGGCCAGCGCCACCCGCTCCCGGGTCTCGGCCTCCGTCACCTTCTCCACCCGGTGCCGCAGATCGTCGAACTCCAGCACCTCCACATGCGAGCCGAACGTCGTCGACAGCAGCGTCGGATCGGTCTGCACGTCGAGCATCCCGGGATACACGTGCCCCATCAGCCCGTGCCGCGCGTGCCTGAGCGCGGCCCGGACGTGTGCCGCCCGCACCCACCGCTCGACCCGCCGCCACGCCGACTCCTGGCGCAGCCAGCCCGACACCGACCGGAAGGGGATCCCGGCCCGCCGGAAGACGTTGCCGACCTCCGGCACCGAGCACTGCGAGCAGTACGCCAGCCAGGCGCCCGTGTCGAAGGAGGCGTGGTCCATCCGCTCGGACGGCTGGAGGTCGACGACCAGGACCGGGGTGTGCGAGCGCTGGGCGATCGGCAGCACCATCGACGAGGTGAGATAGGTCGTGAGGAAGAGCACGATCAGATCGCAGTCCGCCAGCCGCAGCTTCTCCGCCGCGGCCGCGCCCTCCTGTGCGTCGGAGACGAACCCGGCGTCCGTCACCTCCGCGTCCAACTGCTCCAGGCGCTCGGCCACATACGCGGCCGACTCCTTCAACTGCGGCAGCAGGTCCGGGAATTGCGGCCAGTACGTGCCGAGCCCGCCGGACACCAGTCCGATCCGGGTACGGCGCCGTGTCACGGGAGGCAGCGACTCACGCAGGACAGCGGCTCGTTCGGTGGCGCGGGGGTCGGTCGTCGCCATGTCGGCGCTCCTTGGGGGTCGGGGTCAGGTCTGTACGACCTTCAGGTCCGCCGCGGCGGCCGGGGCCGGGGAGTGACGCGGAACGAGGACGCGGACGACGTACAGGCCCGCGACCCCCGACACGGCCATGCAGGCGGTGATCGTCCAGAGCAGGACGGCGGGGCTGTGGTCGAGCAGGGCGGGGGTGACGAACGCGGCGGCCGCGAAGACCGCGCGTGAGAAGGCGTAGGTGATCCCCTGGGTGGTGCCTCGGGTGTCGGCGGGCAGCGTCAGCTGCGACCACACCTTGTAATTGGCTTCCCCGGCAAAGGGGTTGGACAGCTGGTAGAGAACGAAGAACACGATCATGCCGACGATGGCCCCGGTGGTGAGCGAGGCGACGGCGAAGGCCACCACCTGCACGATCGCGGCGGTGCAGAACAGCCGGTCCCGCCACGGCCCGTCGGCGAAGCGCACGAAGGCCAGCGTCAGCACCAGGCCGATCGGCAGACAGACCAGGTTGATGCCGGTGGCCATGCTCTGCGAGGCACCGCTGACGGTGACGAGCAGGTAGGTCGCGAACTGGCCGACGGTGTTGGCGCCGAGACCCCAGGTGACGTAGAAGACGAGGGTCGCGGCCATGGGCACCAGGGCGGCCCGGTTCCACACGTTCCGCAGCGGCACGCCTCGCGGCTCGTCCGGCGAGTCCCCGCGAGGCCCGTCCCGCACCACGTCCGGTCCGGCGGCCAGCTCCAGCCGGGACCGCAGATGCCAGGTGACCAGCGCGGCGACGGCCAGATGGCCGGTGATGAGCCGCGCGCCGGTCATGCCCGTGGTCGACAGGGCGAAGCCGAGGGCGATGACGACGATGATGCCCAGCATCCACATGACCTGGGTGAAGGCGATGAGCCGCCCCCGGGCCCCGTCGGGAGCCGTGTCCGAGACCACGGCGAGCGACGTCGGCAGGTCGGCGCCGGCCGCGAGACCGGCCAGCAGCACACCCACCAGCAGGGTGATGTCGTCGGGCGCCAGGGTGATGACGAGGGCGCCGAGCGCGTAGCAGAGGATGTCCAGGTTGTAGAGGCGGCGCCGGCCGAACACGTCGGCGAGCCGGCCGCCCACCAGGGAGCCGACGGCGATGCAGCTGGTGACGATCGCGCTGATCGCCCCTGCCATCCACACGCCCATGTCGTAGGCGTCGCGGTAGATGGCCAGGTTGACGGCGATGCTGACGATCAGCGCGGCGTCGAGGTAGGACGCCATTCCGGAGAGCGCCGCCACCTTCCACAGGCGCTTCTCGACGGGCTGTTCCCGGTGGAGTGGTTCGGGGGAGATTCGGGCCATCAGGCGGCTCCGTGTGGGGGGAGAGGGTCCGAGCGGAGGGGGACGTCACGGTTCTCGGCCGGTGCCCAGCGACTATAGGAGGGTAAAAACGTTCCAACAAGACGTCATGCGGCCATCCGTGGGAACGAGCTGACGGCCCCGCAGCTCTGGCCGGTGCCTTGCGGGTGTCCTACGGTGAGGCTGAAGTAAAACGTTTTTGGTCCGTGAGAGTGTCCGAGCCGCCGTCGGAAGGACCGATCCGTGATCTCCCCCTCCCTGCACCACCTGTTCGACAATCCGCCCCGCGACTTCGGCCCCACCCCGCTGTGGTGGTGGTCGGGCGCGAAGGTCACCCGCGAACGACTGGCCTGGCAGCTGCGCCGGTTCGCGGACGGCGGGATCCACAACCTCGTCGTGATCAACCTGGCCCCGGCAGGACCGACCTTCGGCGCCCGCACCGACGACCCGGTGTGGTTCGGCGAGGAATGGTGGGCCCGCTTCAGGGACACCTGCGAGATCGCCGGAGAGCTGGGCACCCGCCTGTGGTTCTACGACCAGATCGGCTTCTCCGGCGCCAATGTGCAGGGCACCCTCACCCGACGGCATCCCGAGGCCACCGGCCGGGCCCTGCGCACCCGCCGGGCCGTCGTCACCGGAGACACGGTCGGACTCCGGGGCACGGAGACCCTCCTCGGCGCCTACGACAGCACGGGCGCACGCCTGCCGGTCGGCGAGGGCGCCCGGATCGACGCCGCCGACGGCACGGACGTACGACTCGTGACCGCCGTGCCCACCGCCTTCGACTACCTGGCCCCCGGCGCCGTCGGCCTCCTGCTGGACACCGTGCACCGCGAGTACGACCGCCGCGTCCCCGAGTACCTGGGCAACGTCATCGCCGGCAGCTTCCAGGACGAGCTGCCCGCCACCAACTCCTGGACCGTCCGCTTCCCCGAGGAGTTCCGGGCCCGCCGCGGCTACGACCTCCTCGACCACCTGCCCGCCCTCTTCACCGGCGCCGACACCACCCGGGCCCGGAAGATCCGCGCCGACTACTACGCCGTCCGCGCCGAACTCACCGAAGAGGCCCTCTTCCGCCCCCTCGCCGCCTGGCACGACGAGCGCGGCCTGCTCCTGGGCTGCGACCAGAGCAATCCCGCCCGCTCCGGCTACCCGGCCCAGTCGACCCAGCTCTACACCGACTACTTCCGCACCCACCGCCACTACAGCGCCGCGGGCAGCGACCACCACGGCGACGCCAAGGTGCACTCCTCGATGGCCCACCTCTACGGCCACGAGCGGGTCTGGATGGAGGCGTTCCACTCCTCCGGCTGGGGCGGCACCCTGGAGGACACCTACGACTGGCTCCTGCCCTTCGTACGCGGCGGCGCCAACCTGTACAACCCGCACGCCAGTTACTTCGGCACCGCGGGCGGCTGGTTCGAGTGGGCGGCGCCCTCCACCGACTGGCGTCAGCCCTACTGGCGGCAGTACCCCGCGTTCTCCCAGGCCGTCGCCCGGCTCTGCTCCCTCCTGTCCTGGGGCACCTACAGCGCCGACGTGGCGGTCCTGCACCCCACCGCCACCATGCAGTCGCTGATCCCCGTGGACGTGCCCGTCCAGCACTTCGGCAACGGCCGCCTCGGCGCCGCCCACTCCGACGTCGACGAGACCCAGCGCCACTACCTCGACCTGTGCGGCACCAACAACTGGCTCCGGCCCGCCGTCGGCGCCCTTGACCGGCACCGGATCTCCTTCGACGTCATCGATGACGCCTCGGTCCAGGCCGCCAAGGCGGGCGACGGCGCCCTGCGCGTCCGGGACCTGGCCTACAGCGCGGTCCTGCTGCCCTCGGCGAGCGTCCTGGAGGAGGAGACGGCCCGCCGGCTGACCGATCTCCTCGACGCCGGCGGGCGGGTCGTCGTGGTGGGCCGCCCGCCGACCCACGCGGCCGGGACCGCAGGCGATGACTCCGTCGTGGCGGCGCTGCTGGCCCACCCGCGCCTGGAGCGGGCGCCGGACGCCGAGTCCGGCGCCGCCTCGGTCGCCGACGCGGCCGGATACGCGACCGGCGAAGTACCGCTGCTCGTGCGGAGGAAGGGCGAGGAGGCCATCGCCCTGGTCACCGGGGCATGCCCGGACGCCCGGGTGGACCCGGCCCGCGGCAAGCACGAGGCCGACCCCACGCGTTACGCCCGCACTTCGTCCGTCACGGTCCGGGCCGAGATCGCCGAGGCCGAGATCTGGAACCCGGCGACCGGCGCCCGCCGCCCGGGACACGTCACCGTCGCCGACGGCGTCTCGACCATCGAGGTCCCGCTCGACGGCGCCCCCGCCGCCCTCGTCGTATGGCGCGAAGGGCCGTCCGCGGCGGTCGTACGGCACGAAGGGCCTTCTGCGGCACGTGAGTCGGCACCACGGACGCCACGTCCGCCGGAGACGATCGACCTCTCGACCGGCTGGCAGGGCAGCCTCGCCCCCACCATGGACAACACCTGGGGCGACCTCGCCCTGCCCGCCGGAACCTCCGTCGACGCACCGCAGATCTGGACCATGAACTGGTCGGGGACCGAGGGTGGTTGGGAGACGTCCCGGGTGACCTACGGCAACCGGGTCCGTGTCCTGCCACCCGTGCCCGCCGCCGAGGCGCCCGAGCCGCTGGACCGTGCGGCCGTCGAGCGGATCCTCGCCGGGGAGCAGGCGCTGGCGTCCGCGGCCTGGGGTGTCTTGCTGTACTCGTCGAGTCGTGGCATCCCCGATCCCTACGGTCTGCTCGGCAACAAGGGCCTGGTTCCCGAGGAGTTCGTCCGGGTGCCGGTGCCCGTGCGCGGGACCGTCGCCCGGGTCCGGACCGTCGTCGAGACCGGCCATCGCGGCCCCGCCGACCTGCATCTCGGCGCGGCGGCGGTCAAACGCGTGTGGTGGAACGGCAGTCGGCTCGACACGAGCGGCGGCTGTCTCGCGACCGCCCGGGTGCGGGTCGACCAGGACCGCAATGTGCTGGAGTACGAGCTGTCCGACGCCGAGGACCGGCCCCGGGCCATCGCGGGCGCCCCCGACACCCCGTTGGGCAGCTACTTCTGTCTGTCCCTCCCGGACGGGTTCGGCCCCCGCCCGCACTTCATGTGCCTGCCCGACGACGTACGACCGGACGGAACCGTCACCTACCGCGGCCGACTTGAGATCCCCGAGGAGGGCGCGGCGGCCGTGCTCGTCGTCGGCGCCGCGGTGGGCGTGACCGTCCTGCTCGACGGGACCGTCGTGGCGCGGCAGGAGAAGACGGAGTACTACGAGTCCGACTGGGGCGCGGTGCCGATGTTCTTCCGGCACGAACTCACCCTGGGCGGCGGCGAGCACGTCCTCGACGTCGTGGCGGACAGCGTCGAGGTGCGGGACGCGGTGTTCGTCGACCTGGTCGCGGGCTCCACCGCCCTGGTCAGCGGCCCCGGCTGGGAGGCCCGGACGGGGGAGTGGCACGGCCTCACCCTCGAACACGAGGGACGCTGGGGGGAGTTGCAGCACTGCTACGCCGCCGTACGGCCCCACCCGCTGCCGGACACCGAGTGGCTCACCGGCGCCCCGGCGCTCGGCACCGCCGTACTTCCGCTGCGGTCCACCGACGAACTCCGGGAGACCGAGCAGCGCTTCCGCTTCACCGTGCCGCCGGGCACGGTCAGGCTCGACCTGCCGCTGGAGCTGACAGCACGGGTGAAGTCCGAGGACGGTAAAGAACTCCTGGTGCAGGAAGGGGAACTGAGGCTGCCTCAACCCCTCGACACGGCAACGGAGTTCGAGGTCGTCACCGAACCCACGGCCTTCCTGCGCGGCGGCTCCGCCTGGAGCGGGCCGGTGCGGGCGCACACCGTCCCCGCGCCGCTGCCGCTCGGGGACTGGGGTGAGGCGGGGCTCGGCGGCTGGAGCGGTGGGGTGACCTACTCGCGGACGCTGGAGGTGCCGCCCGGGGTGGATCCGGTGCTGGATCTGGGCCGGGTGCGCGGCAGCGTCGAGGTGTCCGTCGACGGCGAGTCCGTCGGGGAGGCGTTCTGCGCGCCGTACCGCTTCGAACTCCGCGGTACCGCAGGGCGGACCGTGCGCCTAGACGTGACCGTCCACAACACCCTGGCCCCGTATCTGGCCGAGGCCACGCCGACCGCCTGGGCCTTCCCCTCCCAGCTGCCGTCGGGGCTGTTCGGCCCGGTCAGGCTGGAGCGGGCCGTCTGAGGCGGCGAGGGTGGAGTCCCGCAGGACCAGCCCGGGCGCGAACACCCTTGTCTCATGGGTGTGTTCGGCGCGGGCCTCCACCTCGTCGAGGAGCATCTCGACGGCCGCCCTGCCGAGCTCCTCGACCGGCTGCCGGACCGTCGTGAGGGTGGTGCCCACGAAGCTCGCTATGTCCAGGTCGCCGTAGCCGACGACCTGGACGTCCTCCGGAATCCGCACCCCGCGCTCACCGAGAGCACGGCACAGTCCGGCCGCGAGGAAGTCGTTGGTGCAGAAGACCCCGTCGGGCAGTTCGTCGAGCCGCCGGGCGATCTCCGCGCCGTGCGCCACCGTCATCTCCCCGGCGACGACCTGCCCGAGCCGTGCCTCGCGCCGGGTGCGCACGGCCTGGCGGGCGCCCTGGTAGCGGTCCGCGCACTGGCGGATGGTGCGCTCGCCGTTGACGACGAGGAGGTCGCGCGCCCCGCGGTCCAGGAGGTGCTGCACCGCGATGCGGCCGCCGGCGATGTCGTCCACCGAGACGGAACAGCCCTCCTGGACGGGTATCGCACGGTCCGCCAGCACCAGCGGGACACCGCGCTCGCGCAGCCGCGTCAGCCGGGTGGGGTCGGCGCCGAGCGGGACCACCACCGCGCCCACGGCCCGCTGTTCGGCGAGCATCGTGAAGTACCCCTGCTCCCGCTCCGGCGCGTCCCCGCTGTCGCAGAGCACCAGGGAATAGCCGTGTTCGTAGGCCGCGTCGGCGGCACCGCGGGCGATGCGCGAGTAGAAGGTGTTGGTCACGTCCGGCAGCACCAGGCCGATCGACGACGAGTGCCCGGTGCGCAGCCCGGCGGCCCCCGGATGGGGGACGTAGTCGAGCGCGGCGACCGCGGCCCGGACCCGCTCGGCGGTACGCGCGTTGACCCGCTCGGGCCGGTTCAGGACGTTCGACACCGTGGAGACCGACACACCGGCCGCGGCGGCGACCTCCTGGATACGGGCGGGGCGGACGGACACCCTGGTCACCCCCTCCTCGTCGCGGCCGGCGCAAGTCTACCCACACGGTATGTGAAACGTTTTTCGACGGGGAGACGGGCCACGGATCCGAGGGGCGGCCATCGAAAATCCGGTGAACCTGCACACCGTTCACCACTAGGTCATGGGAAGACCGGACCGTCGCGGTCATGAGCCCGTTGTGTCCGATAGCGGCGGCGAATCGTGTGAAGGAACAGGTGAGTTCGGTGATCGGATTGCGCGGCTGATGGAGCCGTGCGCCCGTTTCGCCACGCAGTTAACTGGCGGTGATGCTCAGGGCATGCTTCGATCCGGGGGTCGTTCTCGACATTGCTTCCGCGAAAGGAAACGCGCCGCCATGAACTCCGCCCCCCGCTTCGAGACCACCGAGATCCACGACGCGGACCTCGACAGCATCTCCGGTGGTGTCGCCGTCTCGACCGGCGCCGCCCTCCACCTCGAGGTCGGCCCGCTCGCCGTCTGCGCCGACGTCGACGCGCTCGTCTCCACCGAGGGTGTCGCGGCCAACGCCTACCTCGGCCTGCACTGACGAAACCCCCGCCGCGGGCCCCGATCACTCGATCGGGGCCCGTCGCCGTCACCGCGGACGCGCGGCCAGCTCCGCCAACTCCCCGTCCGTGAGCAGCCGCCCCTCGCGCGCCATCAACTCCCTTGCCCGTACGAGGATGTCGTCCACCTCGGCCGGTCCGCGCTCGATGCCCAGTGCTGCCAGCCGGTCGGCCAGCGTGTAGGGGCCGCTGTCCGGAGTGAAGGGGACGGCCCGGGAGTTGCCCACCAGCTCCGGCTCAAGGCAGTTGTGGAGGAGCGGGTCGATCGCCGTCTCCTGGGTGATGAAGTCCAAGCCTCCCCAGCAGAAGGCGTGAGTGCCGGTCACCGGATGGTTCCACGCGGTGTGATATCCCGTCAGGTCCTGTCCCGCCCGGGCGAGTTCGGTGAGTCGCTCGGTCCTGATGCCGGTCTCCACGCCGTACAGCGCCTCGAAGGCGAGGGCCGTCGCCGCCAGGTCGGCGTTGCCTGGGCCGCCGCAGTAGCCGTTGACCGACAGCTCGACCGCCGAGGCTCCCGCCCGGACCGCGGCGACCGCGCAACCCACGGCCAGGCCGAAGGTGTTGTGCGGATGCAGGCCGACCTCGACGTCCGGAGCCAGGGCCCGGGTGAGCCGTACGAGATGGGCGTAGGCCTCGGGACTCATCGCGCCCGGCCCGTCGAACAGGGTCAGTTCACTCGCGCCCGCACCGGCGAGCACGGTGACGGACTCCTCATGACTCTCCTCGGTCGCGTACGACACCATCAGCAGCGGCACGATCACCTCGAGCCCGCGCTCACGGGCGTACGACACCAGCCGCGCCGCATGCGTCAGTACGGCCGCCCGGTCGCGCGGGATGTCCCCGGACCGCCACTCCTCGCCGCGCCAGGCACTCTCGTACACCGGCGCCCGGTAGATCAGCGAGGTCTCCCCGAACGCCTGCACCCACACCTGTACGGCGTCGTAGCCGGCCGCGGCCGCGCGGTCGACGTCCGCCGGGGAGCGCATCAGCGGGCACACCACCCGGCAGTCCGGGTTCTCCTCCTTGACCAGCCGCACCTCGTCCTTGAGGGCCGCGTCGCCTCGCCCGCCGAGGCCCGCCGTGACGACCTCGGGCACCCCGCTGCCGACCAGCCGGCGCAGGAAGTCCGCCTTCGCCCCGGGGGTCGCGACGACGCCAGGCAGTGTCTCGACCGAACGCAGGGTCGCGTCCCGCAGCCGCACCGACGGGGGCAGTGAACCCACCACATCCGTACGCCGGTTGAGCGGACTGACCGACCAGCGGCCCGGCTCGTGGGCGCCGGGTGCGCGGCGCAGCGCCAGCTCGGCGCGGAAGCGGGCGATCTCCTCGGGGGTGAACACGGAGGGCTTGTCCATGGCCCCCATCCAAACCCTCTGTCGACAGTAATGGCAATACTCGCGCTCACAGGGTGCTGATGTTTACTTTCTGTCGACACCTAGCTAGAACTGTCGACAGTTTCGGCAACCCTAGTGAGGGAGAACCCGTGCCCGAAGACCTGCCCGAAGGCTTGCCCGAAGACCTGTCCGACCGACGGCTCGGCCGGCTCGCGGGCCGTATCGCCGTCATCGGCGGCGCCGGCAGTGTCGGCCCCGGCTGGGGCAACGGCCGTGCCACCGCCGTGATCTTCGCCCGGGAAGGCGCCACCGTCTTCCTGGCCGACCGTGACAAGGAGTCCCTGGAGGTCACCGCCCGCCAGATCCGCGAAGAGGGCGGCACCGCGCACACCACCGTGCTGGACGTCACCGAACCCGAGGCCGTACAGGGCCACTTGGCGGAGTGCGAGCGGACGGCGGGACGTATCGACGTACTGGTCAACAACGTCGGCGGCTCCCGGGCCGGGGGCGCGGTGGACCTCGCTCTCGACGACTGGGAGGGGCAGTTGCGCACCAACCTGACCAGCGCCTTCCTCGCCTGCAAGTACGCCGTCCCGATCATGCGGCGCGGTGGCGGGGGCACGATCGTCAACACCGCCTCAGCGTCCGGGCTGCGCTGGACCGGCTCCGCTCAGGTGGGGTACGCGGCGGCCAAGGCGGCCGTCATCCAGCTGTCCCGGGTCTCCGCCGTGGAGTTCGCCCCCGACGGCATCCGGGTGAACACCGTGGTCCCGGGGCAGCTGCACACCCCGATGGTCGAGGCCCGCCTCGCCGGCCAACGCGCGGGCGGTGACGTGGAGAAGCTGCTCGCCCAGCGGCAGGCCCGTATCCCGCTCGGCTTCATGGGCGACGGGCGTGACACCGCGTACGCGGCCCTCTTCCTCGCCTCGGACGAGGCCCGCTTCGTCACCGGCACCGAGATCGTCGTGGACGGCGGAATGACGGCCCGCTGTGACTGAGCCCGCCGTGGTCCGTGAACCGGCCGCCGCGCAGGCCGAGTTGCTTCCCTCGCCCGGCTGCCCGCCCCCGCCCCCCCCCCCGCGCGAGCCCTCCCTGCTGCTCCCGCCGGGCAGCTGCGACGCCCACTGCCACGTCCTCGGCCCGGCCGACGTCTTCCCCTACGCCCCGGACCGCACCTTCACGCCGTTGGACGCCCCCAAGGACCAAGTGCGCGCCCTGCATGCCCACTTGGGGCTCGACCGGGCCGTGATCGTGCAGTCCTCGTGTCACGGGAACGACCACACGGGCCTGCTGGACGCCCTCGCGACCGGCGACGGACGTCTGCGCGGTGTGGCCCTGATCGGTGCGACGACCACCCGGGGCGAGATCGAGGAACTGCACCGGGCCGGCGTACGGGGCTTCCGGCTCAACTTCCTGCCCCATCTGCGCACCCCGCCCACCCGCGCCGAGATCGACTCCGTCCTCGAACGCGTCGACGGACTCGGCTGGACGGCCCAACTCCACGTCCACGACGAGGAGATCGCCCTCCTCGGCGACCTGGTGCGCGCGCTGCCGGGCAAGGTGGTCGTCGACCACATGGGGCGCGTCGACCTCACCGCGGGGCCGGACGGAACGGCGCCGCGCAGCCTGCGCGCGCTGCTCGACACCGGCCGGGTGTGGGTGAAGGTCAGCGGTGCCGACCGGATCTCTCGGCAGGGGCCGCCGTACGCCGACGCGGTCGCCCTGGCCGCAGGCCTGGTGAAGCACGCGCCGGAGCGGGTGGTGTGGGGCACCGACTATCCGCACGTCAACATCGTCGGCGCCGCGCCCGACGACGGGCTGCTCGTCGACCTCGTCGAGCACATCGCACCCGACCCCGCACATCTTCGCCTGCTGATGGTGGACAACCCGGCAGAACTCTTCGACTTCTCAGCAACTCCATAGTGTCGGCAGAAACCCACAGGTATTTCGTTGTCGCATCCCTTGATGGGGAAAAGTGTCGACAGTAGTGTCCCGACTCGAACCCCGCGTGAGGAGAACGTCCATGGTTCAGCTGTCCCGGGACCGACTGCTCGGGCGCGGCGACGCGGCCTACGAACAGGCCCGTCGCGACGCCGTCTGGAACGAACGCAAGCCCGACCGGTACCCCGACGTCATCGTGCTCGCCCACGACGAACGGGACGTCGTGGCCGCCGTACGACTCGCCCGCGCCGAAGGATTCACGATCGGCGTCCGCTCCGGCGGCCACAGCTGGGTGGGCAACGGCGTCCGGGACGGCGGCATGCTGCTCGACCTCTCGCGGCTCCAGGACATCAGCGTCGACCCGCTCGCGGGCACCGCCGCCGTACAGCCCTCGGCCACGGGCCCCGCCCTGCTCGAACAGCTCGCTCCACACGGCCTGTTCTTCCCCACCGGACACGCGCCCACCGTCGGCATCGGCGGGTTCGTCCTCGGCGGCGGCTACGGCTGGGACTCCCGGGGGCTCGGCCCCGCCTGTCTGAGCATCCGGGCGATCGACGTCGTCCTCGCCGACGGCACCCTCGTCCACGCCACCGACGCCACCCACCCCGACCTGCTGTGGGCCGCCCGCGGCAGCGGACCCGGCTTCTTCGGCGTCGTCACCCGCTTCCACCTCGCCCTGCACGACAGGCCGCGCCGCATCCTGCGGACCGTGCACAGCTACCCCCTCGACCTCCGGGACGAGGTGCTGGCATGGTCGTACGACATTTTCGAAACCCTTGATCCGGCAGTCGAGTTCTCCGCCAAGGTCGGCTTCACGCCCGGGCTCGACCGCAGGACCGTCTCCGTCACCGCGACCGCCTTCTGCGACGCGGACGACGACCTCCTCGCTCCGCTGGAGGACGCGCCGTTCCGGGACCGGGCGATCCGGGCGGTCGCCGCGCAGGAGACCACCATGGCGCGGCTGTACGAGTACGCCGACCGCATGACCCCGCCCGGCATGCGCTGGGCGCTCGACGGGATCTGGACCGACGAGCCCGTCGACAAGGTGCTCGACGCCGCCCGGCCGCTGTTCGACTCGATCCCGGACACCACCAGCCATGTGCTGTGGATGCTCTGGGGCCACCACCCGGAGCGCCCCGACGCCTGCTGGTCCAGCCAGGCCAAGCTCTACCTCTCGCCCAACGCGGGCTGGACGGACCCCGCCGAGGACCTGGCCCACGAACAGTGGACGCACGGACTCCTCGCCGACCTCCAACACCTGTCCGCGGGGCTCCAGTTCTCCGACAACAACCTCGCCGACCGCTTCGACCACGGACTCAGCCCCGCGAACTCCGCGCGCCTGGAGGAGATCCGGGCGGTGTACGACCCCGAGGGCGTGTTCCGGACGTACATGACCCCTCAGGAGTCCACGACCGCCTACGCCACCGCGGGTCGCTCCCGGACGCACAAGTACTCATGAGCTCAAAGGAGAGCCGTTCCATGCACACTTCGAGAACCACGCGGCGCCATGTCCTCGCCCTCCTGTCCGCGCTGACCCTCGCCACGCCCCTGACCGCCTGCGGCGGGGAGTCCGGAGCCGCCACCACCTCCGACGGCAAGGCACGGATCACCGTGCTGCGGTCCAACGGCGCCATCTTCGAACCGCTCTACATCGCCCAGCAGCAGGGCTACTTCGAGGACGCCGGGCTCGACGTCACCATCAAGGCCGGCGCCCAGGACACCTCGCAGAACGCCCCCTCCGTCCTCAACGGCGAGGCCCAGTTCGCGATGACGGACAGCTCCGGCTTCCTCAAGGGCGCCGCCCAGGACATGCCGATCCGGATCGTCACCGGACTCCAGTCGGCGACCACGAAGACCGACCCCACCGACGGACTCCTGGTCAAGAAGGACAGCGACATCGAGTCCTTCAAGGACCTGGAGGGCAGGACGGTCGGCATCTCCGCACTCGGCGGCACCATCCAGTTCATCTGCGAGTACCTGGTGCAGAAGGCCGGCGGCGACCCGGGCAAGGTCAAGTTCGTCGCCCTGCCCACGACGTCGCTCACCGACGCGGCCACCTCCGGCAAGACCGACGCGGTCTTCTCCTTCGGCCCCTTCTACTTCGCCGGCAAGGACAGCGGACTGCGCTCCGTAGGCAACGGCATGAACGATGTGCCTGGCATGGTCCAGGGCCTCCTGTTCTCCAGCGAGGAGTACCTGTCGAAGAACGCCGACGCGGCGAAGAAGTTCGTCGAAGCGGTCGCCAAGGCCATCACCTACGCCAACGCGCACCCCGCGGCCGTCAAGGCGATCGACAAGAAGTACACCCAGGTCCCCGCGAGCTTCATCGACGCGCACGACATCAACTACTACGACAAGACCCTCAACACGACGGTGATGCGCACCGTCATCACGAAGATGCACGAGTTCGACCTCCTCGACAACGAGCCCAAGGACGACTCCCTCTACTGGGACCAGGCCCCGACCACGGCCGGGGAGTAACCATGGCCAAGGTCCGACTGCTGCAACTCGGTGCCCTGGCAGCCGTGTTGACGCTGTGGGCGCTCATCACGGCGGCGGTAGCGGTGAGTCCGACCGCCCTGCCGGGACCGGCGTCGGTCGCGTCCGCGCTCGGCGACCTGCTCGGCAGCGGCGCCTTCTGGCAGGCGGTGGGGGAGACCCTGCGCGGCGCGGTCACCGGGCTCCTCCTCGCGACCGCCGTCGGCATCCCGGTCGGACTGGTGACCGGCGTGTACGCGACGGCCGAGGAGTCGTCCCGGCTGCTGATGGAGATCCTGCGCTCCTTCCCGGTGATCGCCCTGCTGCCGGTGTTCCTGCTGGTCCTGGGCTCGACACCCGGCATGAAGGCCACCGTCGTCTTCATCGCCTGCGTCTTCCCGGTCCTGCTCCAGGCGCAGTACGGCGCCCAGGCCGTGACCCCGGCCGTCCACGAGACCGCCGACAGCTACCGCATCCCCAGGCTGCTGCGCTTCCGCCGGGTGATCCTGCCCGGCGCGGTTCCCTCGATCATGACGGGCCTCAGACTGGCCGCCACCACCTCCGTGCTCGTGTCCATCGGCGTCGAAGTGCTCACCACCCTGCCCGGCATGGGCCACATGATCATGGAGTCGCAGCAGGCAGGGGCATCGGCACGGGCGTACGCCTACATCCTCGCCGCGGGCGCCATCGGCCACGCGATCACCCTGCTCGCCCAGTTCGCCGAGCACCGGCTGCTGCGCTGGCGGCCACCCGCCCACACGGGAGGGGAGTAGCCGTATGCCGTGGAGAGCGATCCTGCGCCAACTCTGGCTGCCCGCTTCGGTGTTCGCCGTCCTCCTGGTGGCGACGGCAGACAGCACCAGCTTCTACTTCCCGCCGCTCACCGAGGTCCTCGGCACCCTGTGGGACCAGCTGGCGCACGGCGGTCTCGTCGAGGACCTGCTGTTCAGCCTGCGCAACATCCTGCTCGGCCTGGCCCTCGCCACCGTCGTCGGAGTCGGCGCCGGACTCGTCATCGGGGAGATCCGCACCCTGCGCCTGGCCACCGGCCCACTTCTCGACTTCGCCCGCGCCACCCCCACGGTCGGGTTCGTGCCGGTCATCATCCTCACCCTCGGCATCGGCTCGGGACCCAAGATCTTCCTGATCTTCCTGGGCTCGGTGTGGCCGATCCTGCTCAACACGATCAGCGGAGTGCAGGCCATCGGCCCCGCCGTGCACGAGACCGCTCGCGGCTACCGCATCCCCTGGCCGCTGAGGCTGCGCCGGGTGATCCTTCCCGGCGCCCTGCCGCAGATCCTCGCCGGCATCCGGGTCGCCCTGTCGATCGCCGTCGTCCTCATGGTCGTCAGCGAGATCTACGGCTCACCCGTCGGGCTCGGCAACTTCATCCTCCAGAGCGGATCCAGCTTCCACGTCGCCGAGACCTGGGCCGGAACCATCCTGATCGGCGTCCTCGGCTACGGCCTGAGCGTGCTGCTCCTGCTCGTCGAGCACCGCGTCCTGGGCTGGTACCACCAGCGCGCACCCCGGGTGCGGTCCCCGCGGCCCGTCCCCGCAGAGAGCGTCAAGAGCAACGGAGTCGTCGTATGACACGCGGATCGAGCCTGTACGTCGAGGACGTCGGCATGAGCTTCGGGGAGCACCGGGTGCTCGAAGGCCTCTCCCTGCGCGTGGACCCGGGGGAGTCCGTGTGTCTCGTCGGCCCGTCCGGCGCCGGCAAGACCACCCTGCTGCGCTGCCTCGCCGGCCTCACCTCGCCGACCGGTGGTCAAGTCCGCTACGGAGACCGGCCGTTGACCGAGCCCCATGCCGACATCGCCGTCGTCTCCCAGGACTACCGCGGCTCCCTGCTGCCGTGGCTGCGCGTCTGGGACAACGTGGCCTTCCCGCTCCAGGGCCGGGGTGTGAAGAAGGCCGTCCGCAGGAGGCGCGCGCTGGAGTGCCTGGACGCCGTGGGGTTGCCGGACGTCGGCGAGAAGTACCCCTGGCAGCTCTCCGGCGGCATGCAGCAGCGGGTCGCCATCGCCCGCGGACTCGCCTACGACGCCCCGGTGCTGCTGATGGACGAGCCGTTCGGGTCGGTCGACGCCCAGTCCCGGTTCGACCTGGAGGACCTGACCCTCCAACTGCGCCGCCGGCTCGGCATCACCGTGGTCGTGGTCACCCACGACATCGACGAGGCCGTCTACCTCGGCGACCGCGTCATCGTCCTCGGCGGCAGACCCACGGCCGTCCTCGACACCCTTACCGTCCCCCTCGGCACCGAACGCGACCAACTGTCGACACGGGCCGACCTCCGCTTCGCCGAACTGCGCACCCGCGTCCTGGCGTTGATCCGCGGCGAGAGCGTCCCGACCCGGCCTGAGACAGCCCGCCGGTGAATTGATCGCACCCCCCCACCACGGCCGACCGCCCCGTGTCGGTCACCCCTGCCCGAAAACCGCTGAGAACAAGGGAGTTCAGAGTGACACGCACCAGCAGGACAGGACCCGAGGTCACCTACCGGGCCCGCCCCCGTGCCCTGCTCGTGGCGGTGGCCGCCGCCATGGCCCCGACGCTCCTCGCCCCCGCGAGCGCCCACGCCGCGTCCCACCAGGCCAGGAAGAAGGCCGCCGCCTGCATCGAGGTCGGCTCCGGCGAGACCCTGGAGCTGACCGAGACGACCACCGCGAGCTGCCTGACCATCGAGGAGGGCGGTGCCATCACCGTCCCCGACGGCTACAGCCTCAGCCTCACCGTCAACGGCGTCGAGACCGGCAGCGAACTCGCCGCACTCACCGACGGCGACGGCGGAGTGGCCACCGCGATCGCCGCGGGCACCTACACCGGCACCGTCGTCCTCTCGGTCGCCGAGGCCAACGAACTGGCCTACAGCACCCTCACCTTCCCCTTCCGGCAGGCCATCTACGTGGACTCCGACGGGGTCGACGAGTCGAAGTCGGTGCCCTCGGACGTCCTCGGCGGCACCGTCACCGACACCGGCGCCTCCGGCATCACCCTCACCTCCAACGGCGAGGCCTTCAACGGCGTCTACGTCACCGGCGGCGGCAGCTACACCCTCACCGACCCGACCATCGCCTTCGACGGCAACGGCCGCTGCGACTTCATCGGCTACGGCGCCTCCGTCGTCGGCACCGGCTCGGGCACCACCCTCGTCCTGGACGGCGCGAACATCAGCAACGTCGGCGTGGTCCGCACCGCCGTCATCGCCGACGCCACCGCCAACGTGATCGTCAAGAACTCCACGCTGCACTGCGCCGACGGCGTCGTCCCCGACGAGTATCCGGCCGCCGGCACCGGCGACACCCGCTACATGATCACCGTGCCGTGGATGCTGGGCCTGTCCGGCAACGTCCGCACCACCAACCTGCTCGGCACCAGCACCAAGGCGTCGTACATCAACTCCTCGATCTCCTCGGAGAAATGGGGCGCCCTCTCGGTCGACGGCGGCAGCTACTGCACCCTGACCGCCATCAACAGCACCATCGCCAACACCGGTGGCCAGGGCTACGGTTCGTACGCCATCGGCAACGTCACCGAGCACTTCCTCGGCTGCACCTTCGACGTCGGCGACTACGCCCTGATCCACTGGGGCGCCTCGGCACACTACGGCGACAGCGCCAAGGACGCCGTGTCCGACCTCAACGACTCGCTCGAACTGGGCCTCACCTCGGCTGAGTTGAGCGCGCTGCCGGTCCGGTCGACCACCGTGGACGCGGGCCGCTTCATGGTCCTGTGGTACGCGGCCGGGTCCGTCACCATCGACGGCGGCACCCAGGTCAACACCGGTGAGACCGCGTTCGTCTCCAAGGCGGTCGCCAGCACGGTCACCGTGGACGGCTCCGACGGCGCGACCGTCAACGCGGGCAACGGCGTCATCTTCCAGCTGATGGACACCGACCGGCCGAGCAGCGTCACGGTCTCGGGCCACCCCTGGTCCTCGGAGACCACCGGCACGTACACCGAGCCCACCGGCTCCCCGGCCAAGTCGTCGTCCTGGGTCACCACTTCCTCCCAGTCGACCGACTCCAGGGCGACCTTCACCGACATCGACCTGACCGGCGACTTCTACAACTCGGTGTGGGGCGGCGGCAACGCGAGCCTCCAGGGCCAGAACCTCACCCTGTCCTTCACCCGCTCCACCGTCGAGGGAGTCATCTCGGCGAGCACCGCCAAGCACAGCGTCTCCATCCTCACCAAGGACTCCTACCGGGAGATCAGCGAGGTCACCAACACACCGAGCGCGGTGGTCAACAACGGCGTCCTCGTCACTCTCGGCACCGGATCCACCTGGACCGTCACCGGGACGTCGTACCTGAGCTCCCTGACCCTCGCCTCGGACGCGGCGGTCACCGCGCCCTCGGGGAAGACGGTGTCCCTGACCGTCGGTGGCACCGCCACGGCGATCGAGGCAGGGAAGACGTACTCGGGCGCGCTCACCCTGACGGTGGCCTGAGCGGGACAGAGGAGAACCGGCCCCCGGGGCAGTATGCGAACCGAATCCCGGGGGCCGGGCCCCGACCGTAAGCCAAAGACGCAGTTGTGTCGACACTTTCAGGGAGATCTCATGAAACCGGCGACCTTCGACGCGACCGGCGACCACAGGGAAGGTGGCGCTGAGGCATGACACGAACCACGCTCTTCACCGACGTCCAGGTCTTCGACGGCACCGGACGCGATCCCTTCCCAGCACAGGTCCTCGTCAAGGGCGACAGGATCGCCCAGATCGCCGACTCCGTCTCCCGCGACCGGCGTACCGAGGCCCGGGTGATCGACGGAGGCGGCGGCACCCTGCTGCCCGGACTCGTCGACGCCCACACGCACTTGGGCTTCGGCTCCACCGTCGAGCACCGCTCCCCGCGCCGCGACGAACCGCTGGAGGAGAAGGCGCTGCTCGTCGCACACGCCGGCCGGGTCCTGCTCGACCACGGCATCACCAGCGCGTACTCGGGCGGCAACCGGCAGCCCCGCACGGAGACCGCCGCGCGCAAGGCCTTCGACGAGGGGTGGATGCCCGGACCGCGCCTCAAGGCCGCCTCCTGGGAGGGCAGTGCGGGCATGGTCGAGCCCGGCGTCTACGACTTCCCGGGCGTCGACGGCCGGGCCTCCGACCCGGAATCGGTGGCCCGGTTCGTCACCGAGATGGCCGAACTCGGCGTCGACATCGTCAAGTTGTCGCTCTCCGGTGAGAGCGCGGTCGTCCAAGGGACCTCGCGGATCGTGCAGTTCACCGACGAGGAGGTGGCGGCGGCCTCGGCGACGGCCCGGAAGCACGGCGTCTGGCTCACTGCCCACGCCCATGCCGCCGAGTCGGTCAAGATGGCCGTACGGCACGGCATCCGCGCGGTCTACCACTGCACCTTCGCCGACGAGGAGGCCCTCGACCTCCTCGAAGCCGCCCGCGGCCGCCTCTTCGTCGCCCCGACTCCCGGCATCATCCACGCCAACCTCCATGAGAGCGGCAGCGAACCCGAGCCGGGCATGGAGGTCGAGGCCACGGCGAAGGCCGTGCGCGAGGTCGTGCCCGAACTCGTCCGGCGCGGCATCCGGGTCGTCCCCGGCGGCGACTACGGCTTCGCCTGGAACCCGGTCGGCCGCAACCTCCGCGACCTCGAACTCTTCGTGGACTGGTTCGGCTTCACCCCGGCGGAGGCGCTGCGCGCGGCGACCCAGCACGGCGGCCAGGTCATGGGCATGGGCGACGAACTCGGCCTGATCGGGCCGGGGTTCCTCGCCGACCTGGTCCTGGTCGACGGTGACCCGCTGGCGGACATCCGCATCCTCCAGGACCGCCATCGACTGACGGCGATCATGAAGGACGGCACCCTGCACAAGGCCCCGGCGTGATCCGCACCCGCACGGCCGCGGGACGGCTCGCGGGGGAGTGGGCCGGGGACGTGGCGGTGTTCCGTGGCATCCCGTTCGCCGAGCCACCCGTGGGCGACCTGCGCTGGCGACCACCCCGGCCACCGGCGCGCTGGGACGGCGAGCGACGGGCGCACGACTTCGGACCCGCCCCGCTCCAGCCGCAGCCGCCCCGCGACTCGATCATGCACCACACCAACTTCGCCGACCGGCGGGCGCTGGTGATGAGCGAGGACTGCCTCCATCTGAACGTGTGGACACCCGATCCGGCACCCGGCACCGCCCTCCCGGTCATGGTCTGGATCCACGGCGGCGGCAACCGGTACGGCCATGGCGGCCAGGAGATCCACGACGGCCGCGCCCTCGCCGGCCGGGGCCTGGTCGTCGTCACCCTCAACTACCGCCTCGGCGCACTGGGGTTCCTCGCCCACCCCGCGCTGGCCGGCGAGGACGAACCGGGCGCGTCCGGAAACTACGGACTGCTCGACATCGTCGCCGCCCTCACCTGGGTACGCGAGAACATCGCGGCCTTCGGCGGCGACCCCGACCGGGTGACCCTCGCGGGCAACTCCGCAGGGGCCGCCCACATCTGCCACCTCATGGCATCCCAAGTGGCTCGGCCACTCTTCCACGCGGCCCTCGGCCAGAGCGCCTCCGGTATCGGCCGAGCGGAGGGGCCGCTCACCGAACAGGCGGACGCGCAGAAACAGGGGCTGCGCTGGGCGGAGAGCTTCGGCGACCGGGACATCGAAGGGCTACGGCGCCTCGACGGAGTGGAGTTGGTGCTGCGCGGCCACTTCGGCCCCGTCCTCGACGGCCGCGTCCTCACCGAGCCCAGCGACCAGGTCTTCGGCACGGGCAGACAGCACGCCGTACCGCTGCTGGTCGGCACGAACACCGACGAGGGCTCCGTGTACGCCACCCCGGACGCACTGCGCAGCCTTCCCGTGGACCCCGAGGCCGACGAACTGTACCCGGTCCGCGATCTGGACGAAGCCCGGCGCACGGCACGGCGGTTCACCGGCGAGAGCCGCTTCACCTACCCGGTCTGGCACTGGGCCAGGGCACACCGGGGCACGG
Source organism: Streptomyces sp. SID13726 (assembly GCF_010548375.1). GTDB lineage: Bacteria > Actinomycetota > Actinomycetes > Streptomycetales > Streptomycetaceae > Streptomyces. Next base: position 457,545 of record NZ_JAAGLY010000002.1, on the reverse strand, counting down.
CACCCACCTGGATGTACCGCTTCACCCGGACCCCACCCCTCCCGACCGGCCTGGACCTCGCGCCACCACGCGACGGAGTCCCGGGCTACGGCGTGCACCACACGGCCGAACTCCCCTACGCCCTGGACAACTTCGACCATCGCCCCTGGCCCTGGACCGAGACCGACCGCGAACTGGCCCGGACCATGGCCGACACCTGGGCGCGCTTCGTCGCCACCGGTGATCCGAACGGCGACGGGCTGCCGCCCTGGCCGACCTTCACCGAGGACGAAGTCATGTTCCTCGGGGACGCGGTGACGCCAGGCCCCCTCGAACGACTGGCGGCTATGCGGCTGTTGGCCCGCTGCGACCGCCCCCTGTGAAAGGACCAGGCATGGCACGGCTCCCCGACACCGAAGGCAGCGGCGAGATCGCCGACCGCATCCGCGCCCGCCGGGGCGGAGCCCTACGTCCCCTCGACCGGATGCTGCTGCACAGCCCGCAACTCGCCGACGGCTGGAACAGCCTCCTGGGTGCGATCAGAGGGCGCATGGAACTGCCCGCGGATATCCGGGAGTTGGTCATCCTCAGGATCGCCGTGCTGAACGACGCCCCCTACGAATGGACCGCACACGAACCCGAAGCACGCCGGGCCGGGCTCGACGACGACGTCCTGTCCGAACTCCGCCGAGCGAGGCCCCACCTCGACACGCACCACGCGCGGGTCATCGCCTACACCGATGCGATGACCCGCGACATCCACGTGCCCGACGAGCTGTTCGACGCCCTGCGCGGCGACTTCACCGACGCCGAACTCGTCGAACTGACGGCGACCGTGGCGGCGTACAACATGGTGTCCCGCTTTCTGGTCGCCCTCGACGTCCAGGCGGGTTCGTCCGGGTCGGGTGTCAGCGGCGGCTGACACGTCGGGCCCTAGCCGCGGTGCCGTCCGACGAAGTGGAGCAGCAGTCGGTTCCAGGCTGCGGGCTGCTCCCAGTGCGGGTTGTGGCCCGCCTCTCGGACCACGTGGGTCTCGACGTCCTGGAGGTGCCCGGCGTTGAGGCGCATGAGTGAGGGTGGGCTGTACAGGTCGGCGTCGCCGGTGATGAGTTGGACAGGCAGGGTGAGGGTCTCCAGTGCCGACCAGGTGATGGTGTGCGCCAGGGACTGGGGGAAGGCGTCGGAGGTCCGTGCGCGGGCGTTGATCTCCAGCCAGGCCGCCACGCCGTCCCGGTCGCCGCCTCGGTAGGAGGGGCCCAGTTCCCGGAAGTCGACGGGAAGGTCGTCGAACGGGTCGGGCTGGAGCGCCGAGGTCAGCTCCTCGTACTCGGCGTCCATGATGCCCATGACACTGCCGGACACGGTGAGGCTGAGGAGGCGGTCCTGGTGGGAGAGCGCGTAGTCGACGGCGACGGGTCCGCCGGCCGCCGAGCCGGACAGGTGGAAGCGGTCCAGGCCCAGCTGGTCGGCGAGCGTGTCCAGGTCGCCGGAGGCGGTGTCGGCCTCCGCTCTGGTGCCCGCGACCGAGTTGTGGGCACCGCGCCGCGAGTAGCCGACGACCCGCAGGCCCGCGCGGGACAGCACCGGCTGCTGGTAGGGCCAGCTCTCGCCGCTGCCGGAGCCGGGGTGCAGCAGGACGACGGGCTCGCCGTCACCGCCGGTGTCCCAGCACCACAGGCTGCCGCCGCCCGACACCGGCACCTGGTACTCGGTGACCGGCACCTGTGCGGGGATCGGCACGGGCTCCCACGGCTCCTGCCCGGACACGGCCCGGGCGGTGCCGCTCGCTCCCCCCGATGGGGCCCCGGCCGCCGCTCCGGTCGTCGTGACGGCGGCCAGCGCGGTGCCCGCCATCACGGCGCGTCTGGACGGGCCTGTGCTGTTCTTCTTCACGATTCCTCATTCCTCCGGTAAAAGGTGTGCTCTGTCGACAGGAAGCCAGGGACCTGGGGCTGATGAGGGGAACTGGTTGAGATAGTGTCGACACAGTTGCGTCGCCGAGGGCCGGGACCAGGCAGGGAGAAGTGCCGCATGACCGATCAGGACACGCACCTCGTGCTGGAACGGCTGCTGCGGCTGCGGGAACGGCGTGAGCCGCTGGTCGCGCAGATCGCGGAGTGGGTGGGGGCCGGGATCATCGAGGGCCGTCTGGAGGCCGGGCAGGACCTCAACAGCGTCGATCTGTCACGCCGGTTCGACACCAGCAGGACGCCTGTGCGCGAGGCCCTGATGCTCCTCGAACAGGAGGGCCTGGTCGAGATGAAAGCCCGGCGTCGGCCTCGGGTCGCGGCGCCCTCCCTCCAGGACATCCGGGACATCTACCAGGTGCGCAAGAACCTCCTGGCGATGCTCGCCGGCCTCCTGGCCGACCGGGCGACCGACGAGGAGCTGGGCGAACTGCGCACCCGGGTCGAGCGGATGCGGAAGCTCGCCGACGACGGTGACGTGGACGCGTACTTCTGGAGCCATGTGCTGCTCCAGGAACGGATGACCGAGATCGTCGGCAACGCCACGCTGAAGCAGATCCTCGACTCGCTCGCCCTGCGCACCCTGATGCTGCGCCACCTCAGCCTGACCCGCACCGGCCGCCTCGCCTACAGCATCGACGACCAGGAACGCCTCCTCCAGGCCTGCGAGGAGCGGGACGGCGAGTTGGCCTCCGCCCTGATCGCGGGGGCGACGGTCCGGGCCCAGCGGGCGGTGGAGGAGCAGTTGGAGCAGGACACGGCGGCGCGCAAGCCGGTGCGGAAGCGCCGGGCCGAGTCGTGACGGCCGGGGGCGGACCACCGTACGAATGACATCCCTCGCCGATCGGGCCGCGCGCCTTCGGTGTCGGCCGGTCGGCCTGGCGACACCCTCTCGCCCGCACATCAAGGCGACACCCTCGCGTCCTCACCTCGATGCGACACCCTCGCGCCCGCACTTCAACACCCGTGGAAGCGCAGCTCACTTGGCCAACACCCCACCGTCCACCGGGAAGTTGCCGCCCGTGACCCACGCCGACTCGTCCGACGCCAGATAGACCGCGCACCAGGCGATGTCCTCGGGCGTCCCGACCCTGCCGAGCGGGATCCGGGCGAGCAGCGCGTCCCGGGCCGCGCCCTCGTGGGCCCCGGCGGACTCGGTGGCGGGGGTGCGCACCATGCCGGGCGAGATGGTGTTGGCGCGGATGCCCGACGGGCCGCCCTCCACGGCGAGTTGGCGGGTCAGGCCGAGCACGGCCGACTTCCCGGCGCAGTGCGCGACCATCCCGAAGGTGCCGCTGCCCCGGAAGGCGTTCACCGAGGCGAAGTTGACGATCGAGCCGCCGCCGGAGGCCTCCAGATGCGGCCAGACGGCCCGCACCGGCAGGAAGACCACGTCGACCTCCCCGCGCAGGGTCGGCGTCCACTGCCCGTCGAAGTCCATCTCGGCCGTCGTCGCCATGTGCGGGGCGATGGCGCCCGCGGTCACCAGGACGTCGACCCGGCCGTGCCGCTCGAACGCCTCGTCCGCGAAGCGCCGGGCATCGGCGGGGGAGGTCATGTCGAGCGGGGCTAGCACCTCTACGGCGAGCCCCTTGTCGGCGGCCGCCTTGCGGGTGCGTTCGGCGGCGGCCGGATCGATATCGCAGCCGACGACACGGGCACCCTGTTCGGCGAAGAGCAGCGCGCACCCCTGGCCGATACCGGCGCCCGCGCCGGTGACGAGAGCGACTTTCCCGGAGAGCCTGCCGGTCACTTGGACCCCCTTGTCGAGGCAGCCGTGCACGACCGCGGCGCGGCTCGCCCTCCCTTCTTAGTGTCGACACTAAGTCTTGGTCAAGGGTGATGAAGCTGTGAGAGTGGCACTTCTGCCGACAGTTCGCGCTAGCTCCGAGGCAGAAGCTCGCTCAAGGCCGCGATCAGACGGTCGAGCGCGGACTCGTCCCCCGCACGGTCTGTCATGACCGTACGGCCGTCGAAAGTGAGCGTGTACTGGAACATGTCGGCCCCGCCCGCGTGCATCGAGAACGCGGGCACGTCGTCGAGCGCGGGATCGCCGAGCAGCGTGCGCAGCTCACGGAAACGGGCGGCATCGGTGCGGCGCACCACGGATCGGCCCTTGTCGGTGACGCGGGCGGTGCCGTCACCGCGGAGAACCACCCTCCGATCGACGCCCGCGAATCCGCCCGTGACAGTCATCGTCACCAGCTTCTGGTCCGGGCCGGTCACGGGCGCGGGCGTGGGAGTCGCGGACGCAGAGGCCGACGCGCCGGGCGAAGGGGACGCGGGTTCCGTGGGCGACGGCGTGCCCGCGGCGGACGCGCTCACCGCGCTGCTCACCGCAGAAGTCGCCGTACCCACCGCCGAGGTCGCTGCCCTGGTCCCCTCGCCACCGGCGTCGTCGTCCCCGGTGCCGACACCGCAGCCGGCCAGGCCCAGCGCCCCGGCCACCAGTACCGTTCCCGTACGTCTGCCGATCACAGTGCCCCCCTCGCGTGGACGGTCGGTGACATGCTGTCAGCCCCGGAGCGTTTCAGGAGGCCCTCATGCACGAGCAGCCGTCCCTTCTCGCCGCCTTGGTGTCCGCGCTGCGCGGCGGTTCGATCGAGGTCGTCGATCTCACCTCGCCCCTGTCGTCGGACACCCCGGTGATCCAACTGCCCCCGGAATTCGGCCAGACGGCGACCTTTCAGCTGGAGGAGATCAGCCGGTACGACGACCGGGGGCCCGCCTGGTACTGGAACAACTTCCGCAGCGGCGAGCACACCGGCACCCACTTCGACGCCCCCAACCACTGGGTGACCGGGAAGGACCTCGCCGACGTGGCATCCGTGCCCGCCCACCGGCTCATCGCCCCCGCCGCCGTACTGGACTTCACCGCGGAGGCGGCCAAGGACCCGGACTTCCTGGTGGAGGTGGAGCACGTCAAGGCCTGGGAGGAGCGCAACGGGCCGCTGCCGGACGGGGGTTGGCTGCTGCTGCGCACCGGCTGGGACGCCCGCTCGACCTCCCAGGAGGCCTTCCTCAACGCCGACGAGAACGGCCCGCACACCCCGGGCCTGTCACCGGAGTGCGCCCGCTGGGTCGCCCAGGAATCGCCCGTGATCGGCCTGGGCGTCGAGACGGTCGGCACGGACGCCGGACGCGGACACTCCTTCGACCCCGCCTTCCCCTGTCACGCCTATCTGATGGGCAGCGACAAGTACGGCCTCACCCAGCTCCAGAACCTGGCCGCGCTGCCCGCGACCGGGAGCGTCGTCATCGCGGGCCCGCTGCCGATCGTCGCGGGCTCCGGCTCGCCCGCGCGCGTGCTCGCGCTGGTGGAGCGTTCATGAAGGTCGCGGGGGCCGTCGGGCGGGCCCTGCACGCGGCCGGGATCGAGCAGGTCTTCGGAGTCGTCGGCTCCGGCAACTTCCACCTGACCAACGCCCTGGTCGCGGCCGGGGCCCGTTTCGTCGCCGCGCGCCACGAGGGCGGGGCGGCGACCATGGCCGACGCCTACGCCCGGGTGAGCGGCACGGTGGCCGCCGTCAGCGTCCACCAGGGTCCCGGCCTCACCAACGCCATGACCGGCATCGCCGAGGCCGCCAAGAGCCGCACACCGCTCGTCGTGCTGGCCGCCGAGGTGACCCGCCCGACCTCCAACTTCTATGTCGACCAGGAGGCGTTGGGGGCGGCCGTCGGCGCGGTCCCGCTGCGGATCACCTCCGCCGAGGCGGCCGTGGAACAGGCCGTGACGGCAGTGCGGCGGGCCCTGCACGAGCGGCGCACAGTGCTCCTCAACCTCCCTCTGGAGGTACAGGAGTTGGACGTCCCGGACGGGGCTCTGGCACAGGTGGCACCACCGGCGCGGCGCCCGTCCGTCGAGGCCGTTGACTCCGAAGTGGCCGCGCTGGCACAGGTGTTGAGGCGGGCCCGCCGCCCGGTCTTCGTGGCCGGTCGTGGAGCGCGCTCGCCCGCCGCCCGGGACGCCCTCGAAGACCTCGCCGAGCACTGCGGCGCCCTGCTGGCGACCTCGGCCGTGGCGAAGGGCCTATTCCACGGCAACCCCTGGTCGCTCGACGTGTCCGGTGGCTTCGCCTCGCCCCTGGCGGCCGAACTCATCGGCGGGGCCGACCTGATCGTCGGCTGGGGCTGCGCGCTGAACATGTGGACCATGCGGCACGGCGCCCTGATCGGCGCGGACACGACCGTGGTCCAGGTCGACGACGACCCGTCGGCACTCGGCGCCCACCGCGAGGTGCACCTCGGGGTCACCGGTGACGTCGAACTCACCGCACGGCGCGCCCTGGAGGCCACCGACGGGAGACAGAAGGGCCTGCGCACCCCCGCCGTCGCCCAGGAGATCGCCGCACGCGTGCGCTGGCGCGACGTGCCGTACGAGGACGCGGGCACCCGCGACCGGATCGACCCCCGCACGCTCAGCATCGCCCTGGACGACATCCTCCCGGCGGAACGCGTGGTCGGCATCGACTCCGGGAACTTCATGGGCCACCCGAGCATGTTCCTGTCCGTGCCCGACCAGGACGGCTTCTGCTTCACCCAGGCCTTCCAGTCGATCGGCCTCGGCCTTGCCACCGCGATCGGCGCGGCCCTGGCCCGACCGGACCGGCTGCCGGTGGCCGCGCTCGGCGACGGCGGCGCGCTGATGGGCGCCGCCGACCTCGACACCGTACGGCGGCTGGGGCTGCCCATGGTCGTCGTCGTGTACAACGACGACGCCTACGGCGCCGAGGTGCACCACTTCGGCCCCGACGAACACCCCCTCGGCACGGTCGAGTTCCCGCCGACGGACATCGCCGCCGTGGCCCGGGGCTACGGCTTCGAGGCGGTGACCGTGCACACGCCGGCGGACCTGAAGGCCGTGGAGGACTGGGTGGCCGGGCCGCGGTCCGCGCCGCTGCTGATCGACGCCAAGGTCGTGAAGGACCACGGGTCCTGGTGGCTGGAGGAGGCGTTCCGGGGGCACTGAGACACGCGTGACCGACGAGCCCGCCGCGCGACCTCTGCCAGGGCGACCTGTGCCAGGCTGATGCGACTCGCCGTACAGGAACAGGGAGAACCACGCGGTGCGACCCATGCAGATCGCCGTCGTCATCGAGCTCGCCGACGGTGACGCCGAGGAGACGGACGCGCAGACTCGTGCGCTTCAGGAGGAGTTGCTGCTGCTCGACGCGGCCGACACCGTCCACCTGCCCGTCGGGGCGACGGCCCCGCCGGGATCCCGGGGCGGCACCGTCACCACCCTCGGCGCGCTGCTGGTCACCGGGGTGTTCTCACGGGCGGCCCTCGGCGCGCTCGTCAGCCTGGTGGGGGAGTGGCGGCAGCGGGCGCAGGCCCGGCGCGTCGAACTCACCGAGGGCGAGGACTCGTTGATCGTCGAGGGCGTCTCCGCGAAGGACCAGAAGGCCCTCGTCGAGGCCTGGCTCCGGCGCCGCTCCGGCGAGAACGAACCGCAGGAGTAGGGCGGTTGGGGAGGAGGCCGGTCGCCGCAGCCAGTGACTGCGGCGACCGGCCTCACGCTTGTGCGGTCAGACCGCCGCGGCCGGGTACGTCGGGTATTCCACCCCGGACACGTGCTGTACGACCCGGATGACCTGGCAGGAGTAGCCGAACTCGTTGTCGTACCAGAGGTAGAGGATCGCGTTGTCGCCGTCGACCTTGGTGGCGCCGGCGTCCACGATCGAGGCGTGGCGCGAACCGACGAAGTCCATGGAGACGGCGTCGGGGGCGGTCGTGAAGTCGATCTGGCGCTTGAGCGGAGAGGTCAGCGAGACGTCACGGAGGTAGTCCAGGACCTCCTCGCGGGTGGTCTCACGGCCCAGCCGCAGGCTCAGGATCGCGATGGAGACGTCCGGCACCGGGACCCGGATCGAGCTACCGGTGATCGGCGCCTTGAGGTCGGGCAGCGCCTTGGCGACGGCGGAGGCGGCACCCGTCTCCGTGATCACCATGTTGAGCGGCGCCGAACGGCCCCGGCGGTCCGCCTTGTGGTAATTGTCCAGCAAGTTTTGGTCGTTGGTGAACGAGTGGACCGTCTCGACGTGGCCGCGCAGCACGCCGTACTCGTCGGCCATCGCCTTCAGCGGCGGCACGATCGCGTTGGTGGTGCAGGACGCGCAGGACAGGATCTGCTCGTCCGGCTTGATCGTGTCGTGGTTGACGCCGTGCACGATGTTGGGGACGTCGCCCTTGCCCGGCGCGGTCAGCACGACCTTGTCGATGCCGGGACGCAGATGCCCGGAAAGGCCCTCGCGGTCACGCCACTTGCCGGTGTTGTCGATCAGGATGGCGTCCTTGATGCCGTACGCCGTGTAGTCGACCTCGGACGGGTCGTTCGCGTAGATCACCTTGATGGTGTTGCCGTTGGCGATGATCGCGCCCTCGGCCTCGTCGACGGTGATGGTGCCCTGGAACTGGCCGTGGATGGAGTCCCGGCGCAGCAGCGAGGCCCGCTTGACGAGGTCCTCGGAGGCCCGCCCGCCGCCCCGCACGACGATCGCGCGCAGCCGCAGACCGTTGCCGGAGCCGGCCTTCTCGATGAGCAGCCGCGCGACCAGGCGGCCGATGCGGCCGAAGCCGTAGAGGACGACGTCCCGCGGCTCACGGCTCTCGATCTTGTTGACGCCCGTCGCACCGGCCACGGCCTCGGCGGTGAACTCGGCCACCGACAGCCCGCGGTCATCGGCCCGGTGGTCCTCCGCCAGCAGACCGATGTCGATCTGTGAGGGGCCGAGGTCGAGCGCGGTCAGCGCCTCCAGGAACGGCAGGGTGTCGGTGACGGAGAGCTCCGTGCCGGCGATCTGCCGGGCGAACCGGTGGGTCTTGAGAATGCTGACCACCGACTTGTTCACGAGGGAACGGCTGTGCAGCAGAACGGTGACGTCCCGCTCCCGGTGCAGCCTCCCGATCATCGGGATCATCGATTCCGCGATCTCCTCGCGGTTCTTCCAGTCGGTGAACGAGTCGTCGTTGACAGTCACAGAATTCTCTTTCGAGCTAGGCGGCGCTCATATGCTAACCCCCTGTTGTTTTGATCGATCATCGGGGTGGCGCACCTCACTGCCCCGGAATCCTGCGCGGGGTGTCGGGCACGGGCCGCGGCAACGCCGGGTGCGCGTCCGTCGCGCGCTCCTCGGCGAACGCGTCCACGATCCTGCGGGCCCGCAGCGGATCGACGGGAAGCACGTGCACCGCGAACCAGCGGGCGGCCCACGGGCCGGGGGAGGGCTCGACGGACTCGGGGCCCGCGTAGTCGTCCAGCGGCGGGTCGTAGCGGAAGCCGGAGCCCACGTCGTGCCGGACCAGCCGCTGGACCAGGGCGTTCCGGTCGTCGGCTGGCAGGGGTACCCGGAGGGGCGGGAGAGCCGGGATGATCGCGCCCGCGCTACCGCAAGGGAGCGATGACGATCGCGTCCGCGCCGCCGTAAGGGAGCGATGACGATCACGCCCGCGGCCCCGCACGGCAACCGCGACGATCACGCCCGCGCTCCCGGCACAACCACCGCAATGATCACACCCGTTCAGCCGGTCCGAGAAGCCGGAGTGATCCCGCCCCTCAGCCGGCCGGCGGTCCCGACTTGTCGGAGTCCCTGTACTGCCTGGACGTACGCAGCGTGCCGACCGTCTTCAACAGGCGGTCGGCGGGCTCGCGCAGGGCGGGGTGGGCGTTGACCGTGTTGCGCAGGCCGCGGACCGGTCGGCGCCACAGGCGGTGTGCCGTCGCGACCGGGTGGGGACGGGTGACGAATCCTTCCGCCACACGCAGCTCGCGGGTCTTGAGCCAGTCCTTCCACTCCTTGTCGCCGCGCCCCATGTCCATGAGCCGCGCCCCGCGCCGGCCCGCCGCCTCGGCCATCCGCAGATGCATGATCAAGCCGGGGGAGTAGTAGCGCAGTTCGGGGTCGTACGCGGTGAACCAGGGTGCGAACACCGTGCGTGAGATGGGCCCGAAGTGGGCGGCCACCGGACGGTCCCCGGCGTACACCACTGACAGCACCCCGGTGAAGTGCTCCTCGCGGACCTGGAAGAGATCGTCCACGAGGTCCACGATCCAGGGCCGCGCGAACCGGTCCATCCGGCCCGTCCTGCGGTACTGCGCGGACTTCCACCGCATCAGCGTGCGCAGCGCGTCCGGGTCCCGCTCGTCGAACACGAACCTCATCTCGCCCAGGTCCCGCGCCAGTCGGCGTTCCTTCTTGAGCGTCGTCTTGGCCAGGCCCGGGTACGCGCCGCGCAGCCACTCCGGGTAACTGTCGCTGCCCACCTTGAGATCGATCACCGGGGAGGCGAACGTCCCTGTCACATAAGGGGCGAAGGGCTTCTGCTCCTCGACGAGGTGGTCGAACTCGAAGACGGAGAGCCGGCACGCCTTGAGCAGCGCCCGGGTGTCCCAGGTGACCCCGGGGCGGTGCACCAGGCCCTGGCAGTCGGAGAGTCCGAGCCCGATGGCCCGGCCGACACCGAACGAGCCCCGCTCGTACGGCAGGAAGCCCACGGCCTCGCCCTGCTGGTGGAGGACCGCCACCCGGGCGGCGCCCCTGCGGTGTCTGCCGATACCGGCCGCGAACTCCGGTGCCAGGAACGGGTTGGCGTAGTCGGGCGAGTCGTCCATCGCCCGGTGCCAGGCCGTGCGGAGCGAGGCACCGAGTTCCTCGGGTCTGTGGATCGTGATGTCCGTGTCACTGCTCATGGATCGCATGGGCGAGCGCCCCCCCAATTCCCCCATCGCCGATCGAACGGTCGGCAAGGATCAAACGTCGCGAAACAGTACGCACGCTGTCAAGGGTGTCTGCCGTAACGAAGAACGCAGATCGGATACCCATGGTTCCCACGGGCACGCACAGCATCGGCCACCGCCCGCCCCGGTACCGCCGATCACCGCGCCGGCGGATATTCCCTACCGCTGTGGCCTGCGAGGGCGGAGACTCGTCTCATGGCTGACATGGGGGAGTTCCGGGATGCGGTCATCGCGTGGGCGGCCGGTGGCCCCGGCGACCCCGCGCGCGAGCTGGCCGCGCTGTTGTCCGTGCGGGTGGCCGTCCTGCTCGAAGGGCCGAGCGATGTCGCCGCGGTCGACGCGCTGGCCGCGAGCCGTGGCCGGGACCTGGCCGCCGAGGGGATCTGCGTGCTGCCGATGGGCGGTGCGATGAGCGTCGGCCGCTTCGCCCACCTCCTCGGGCCCTCCGGCCTGGGCCTGCGCCTGACCGGCCTGTGCGACGAGCGCGAGCGGCCTTATTACACCCGTGGCTGGGAGCGGGCGGGCGCGGCGCCGGACGGGATCTTCGTGTGCGCCGCCGACCTGGAGGACGAGCTCATCCGCGCGCTGGGCCCGGCGCGGGTGGAGGAACTCGTCCGCGCGGAAGGCGACTTGCGCCCACTGAGGACCTTCCTGCGCCAGCCCGCCCAGCAAGGCAGCACCTCCCAGCAGCAGTTGAGGCGCTTCTTCGGCACCAAGAAGGGGCGCAAGATCCATTACGGCCGTGTCCTGGTCGAAGCCCTCGACCGTGACCGCGTCCCCGCCCCACTCGAAGGGCTGCTCGCGGGCCTCTGAGCGGCGCTGTGCCCAAGCCGTGCCCGACAGGAGCGGAACGGGCCCCGGAATGCCCCAAAGCCCGTCCCGTGTGCCGCAAAAGCCAGTCCCGTATGTCCCAAGGCCCGTCCGTGCCCCCCGGTCGAGCCTCAGTCCCGCAACTCCGCCTGTCCCTCCCCGAGCACCACCGCACTGGTCCGATTCGTGCTCGCGTCCTCGATGCAGCCCCGCAGCCGCATCACGTCGTGATCGGGCAGGGCCGGCCGGATCACGGCGCTGTAGACACCGTCGTCGAGCCTGCTCAGGGTGGCATCGTCGTTCTGCGCGGCCGTGGAGCGACGGCAGGTCTCCCAGAGATCCTGCGCGGCCAGCCGGAGCGCGGTGTCGCCTCCTTCGGCGGTGGTCTCGACCCGGAACACCATGGTCGTGCCCGCCGCGTCCGGCGTCTCCTCGGCGCGGGTCTGCGTCGCGTCGGCGAGGGCCGTCCACAGCACCGGCACCAGGACCAGGCCGCCGACGGCCGCCGCCGCACCGACCAGCGTGTGCCGGGTGCGGGCGGGCGGCACCGCGGGGCGGCTCTCCAGCGGGGTCCTGCCGACCCGCGGGCCGAGCGGCGGGGCGGTGAGGACCGCGAGGCGCCCGGCCAGCCGGCGTTCCGCACCGGGCCGGGCGGTGGCACCGGCCAGCTTCTGGATGACCATCGCGATACCCGACAGCGCCGCTCCGGCCGCCATCAGGACCGGCACGAACACGAACGTGTGCTGGGTGCCGTCCAGTTCCTGCGTCCGCGCCGAGTCCATCCAGCGGAACCGGTTCGGATGCGGGGCCCGCGACTGCTGGAGCCGCTGCCGCACCTCCTCGATCCGCGCGTCCGACTGCTCCATCCGCTGCTCCAGCCGGGCGAAACGGGTCAGCAGGACCACGGTGGCCAGGAACACCTCGACCACCAGCAGCAGAACCCCGGACATCATCGCCCGCTGCCACTCCCAGCGGGTCAGGTACAGCACCATGTAGTAGCCGGCGTACACGGCCGACAGCCCGCCGAAGGCGTACCCGACGATCCTCAGGCTCCTCATGCCGCTTCCTCCTCCACTCGCGGGTCCCGCACGGTCACCGAGCCCGAGCCGCCGTCCACGTCGAGCGGGGTCCCGCCCGGGAACCGGTCCACGGCGGCGGGCACCCCGACCGCCGTCGGGACCTTGAACTCACGGGCCAGCACGGCGAGATGGGACAGCGCGCTGCCGGTCTCGGCGACCAGTCCGGCCAGCCCCGGCAGTACCGGCGCGAGGGCCGGGTCGAGGGAGCGCACCACCAGGACGGCGTGCTCGGGGCGTTCGCCGCGTCCGTCCCAGGCGACCCCGGTGCCGAAGCCGCCGCCCGCGCCCTGTCCGTCGCCCGAGTTCCGGTGTCCGGGCGGGAGTTCGGCGACCGGCACACCGTCGGCGAGCCGGAACGCCGCGGGCAGCGGACCGGCGTCCGTGGACCGCGGCCGCCGCTGGGCCAGATCGGCCGGCAGCCCCCCGTCCTCGGTCGCGAGGACCAGCTCCTCCCAGCTCAGCAGCGCCAGCCGGGAAAGCCCGGGCGCACACTCGCCGGCCCCGAGCCGCACGGCCAGCTCCCGGACCATCCGGGCCTGCATCTCCTGCACCCAGCGGACGCGCAGCCTCAGCCCCTCACGCACCGGCAGCGCGCCCACCCCTCTCGGCAGCGCGGTCCAGCCGGTGTGACCAGGCAGCGGGACGGGCGTGCCGAGCGTCGGCGGCAGCAGGGACATCAGGACGGGATGCCGGGCGAGGAGCTCCGCCTCGCCGAGCCCCCGGGAACGGCCCTCGGCGAGCGCGGCCAGCGCCTCACCGGCCGCCGTGGCTCCGGAGCCCGCGCCGAGCAGGGCACCGGCCAGGGACTCCTGGGCGTGCAGCGAGGACAGCGCCTCCCGGCCCCAGGAGACGGCGTCCAGGAGCTGTCCGCCGAGCAGCTGGCCGGGTTCGGGGATGTCGGCGAGGGCGCGGTCGACGTCCGCCATGAGATCGGTGGCCAGCAGGGGCAGGGCCGACTTGAGCCGCCCGATCCGCCAGGCGGCCCCGGCCCGCCGCGCCCCCGGTGCCGGGTTGATGAAGTCCAGGACGGGATGGGCCGACGGTACGGCCCCGAGGAGCCGCAGATCGGCGGCGACCCGGCCGTCCACGGTGGTCACCAGCGGGAGCCTGCGCAGCGTACGGCGCGGAGCCGCACCGGCGATGTCCAGGGCGAGGGTGAGCCCGTGGGACATAGGGGTCACCCACAGGTCCTCCTCCAGGGGCTGGAGCACCCCGGGCAGGGTCTCGGCGACCGGGCCCGGGCCGAGCAGCCGGGCCCCGCGCGCGGGCCGTGCGGTCATCGCGGTGACGGGCCGGGCCTGGAACAGCCACAGCTTCCCCTCGGCGTCGAAGCCGAACTCGATGTCCTGGGCGCCGCCGAAGACCCGCTCCGTCCTCTTCGCCAGCGCCACGAGCCGGGTGATCCCGCGATGGGTCAGCAGCCGCTGCCCGGGCGGTTCGGCCGGCTCGGTCCGCACCAGTCGGGCGAACCGGGTCAACTGGTAGCGCACGCCCTGGGTGCTGCCGTCGACCAGCTGGTCGGGGCCGCCGCTCACCGCGCTGACCAGGATGCGGTCGGTGCGTCCCGCGACCGGGTCCGCGGTGAACATCACCCCGCCGACCGTCGCCCGCAGCATGGGCTGCACCAGCACGGCCATCCCGTCGTCCGGAGGAGCGTCCCGCGGCGGCCGCAGTGGCTGCACCCGCCGCGCCGACTCCAGCACGGTCCGCACGGCGGCCTGGAACGCCTCCCAGCCCCGCACGTCGAGCACCGAGTCGAACCGCCCCGCCATGGAGGAGTCCTCGGTGTCCTCGTGCGCGGAGGAGGATCTGACGACCAGAGCCCGGCGGTCGCCGTCGAGCTCCCGCCAGGCGGCCCGCACGGCGTACTCGCCGAGGGGGGCGTCCGGGGCCCGGTCGGCCGGGACGAGGACGAACCCGGGCAGCGCGGGCAGCCCCGCGACGGCCGACCGGGCCAGGTTGGCGGCCTTCGCGCCGGTGACGGCCGGGTCCTTCGCCCACAGCGTGTCGAGGGGTACGACGGCGAGGTGCGCGAGCGGATTTCCCATGAGCTGCTCCTGTGGTGGGGGAGTTCTATTGCTTGAGTTAGGCAAGCATATTTGGGTTACTTGAGTCAAGCAAATGAATTGTGTGCGTGCCGTGCTCATCAATAAGGCCCCACGGGGGTCTTGTTCGGACAATCGCCGGGGATCTAGGGTCAACTCCGGAGAGCAAGCGCTTTCCCCGCACGTCAGCGTCCCGTCACCGGACGCCCGAGGAGGACCGCATGTCCCGTCCAGCCCGCCGCCGCGTCGCCGTGGTCGGCACCGGCGCCATCGTCAGCGGCAGCCATCTGTCCGCGCTCAGGGCCCACGCCGAGCGTACGGAGCTGGTCGCCGCCGTCGACGTGGACCAGGGCAGACTCGACGCCTTCCGGGAACTCGCGGGCGACCAGGTCGCCGGGTTCACCTCGATGGACGAGATGCTGGACGCCGTACACCCCGATCTGGTCCTCATCGGCACTCCGCCGTCGCTGCACCGGGAGCAGACGGTCGCCGCCCTCAAGGCCGGCGCCTGGGTGCTGTGCGAGAAGCCGCTGACGCTGTCGCTCGCCGAGTACGACGAGATCGCCGCCGCCGAGGAGGCCTCCGGCGCGTACGCCGCCGTGGTCTTCCAGCACCGCTACGGGTCCGGCGCGGTCCACGCGCGCGAGCTGATCACCGGCGGCGAGCTGGGCGCCCCCCGGGTCGCCCACTGCCAGACCACCTGGTACCGGGACGCCGCCTACTACGCCGTACCGTGGCGCGGGACCTGGGCCAGCGAGGGCGGCGGTCCCACCATGGGCCACGGCATCCACCAGTACGACCTGCTCCTGCACCTCCTCGGCCCGTGGGCGGAGATCCGCGCCATGGCCGCCCGGCTGGTCCACGACACCGAGAGCGAGGACGTCTCCACCGCCCTCGTCCGGTTCGAGAACGGCGCCCTGGCCACCGTCGTCAACAGTGTGCTGTCACCCGACGAGGTGAGCCGCATCCGCGTCGACTGCGCCGACGCGACCGTCGAGCTCACCCACCTTTACGGGCACCGCAACGAGGACTGGACCTACACCCCCGCCCCCCACGTGGCCGCCGAACGGGTCGACGCCTGGCGCACTCCCGCGTCCGACGTGCCCAGCTCGCACGCGGCTCAGCTCGAAGCGCTGCTCGACGCGTACGACAACGGTGTCAGGCCTCCCGGCAGCGGCACCGACGCCCGTGCGACCCTCGAGTTCGCCGCCGCCCTCTACAAGTCCGCGTTCACGGGTGCCCCCGTGCTCGCGGGCGAGATCGCGCCCGGCGACGCCTACTACCAGGCCATGCACGGCGACCACCCCCACTGGGCCCCCAAGGAGCGCGCATGAGCATCCGCGTCAGCCACGTCCACGGCGAGCACATCGCCGTCGAGGCGGCGAACGGCACGGAGATCCTCCGCTACGTCTACCGACCCGACCCCGAGGCCTTCGAGGCCAAGAAGCCCTACGCCCATCCGGTGCGCACCCTCGGCGGCCGCACAGTGACCGGCTACCGGCCCAACGACCACCGCTGGCACAAGGGCCTCCAGATGACGGCGAGTCATCTGTCCGGGCAGAACTTCTGGGGCGGCAACTGCTACGTCCACGGACAGGGCTATCTGCCGCTGCCCGAGCGCGTCGGCTCGATGCGGCACGACGGGTTCACCGGGTTCACGGTCTCCGAGAGCCGCCTGGACGTCACCGAGGCGCTGACCTGGGTGGAGAACGGCGGCGAGGAGTGGGCCCGGGAGGAGCGGGGCCTGGCCCTGCACTCGGTCGACGAGGAGGCCGGCTCCTGGGCGCTCGACTGGTCGATCCGGCTGACCAACCTGCGGGCCGAACCCCTGGTCTTCGGTTCCCCCACCACCGCGGGCCGGGAGATGGCCGGCTACACCGGACTCCAGTGGCGCGGCCCCCGCGACTTCACCGGCGGCACGGTCCTCGCCCCGGACACGGACGCCGACGCGGACAAGCTGATGGGCAGCCAGAGCCCCTGGCTCGCCTTCACCACCGAGCACGACGACGTGGACGCCCACTCCACCCTCGTCTTCGCGCACGCCCCCGAGAACCTCGACGGAAGCGGCGCGATCCACGAGTCGCACTGGTTCGTGCGCTCCGAGCCCTTCCCGACGGTCGCGTTCTCCTGGGCGTTCTTCGAGGAGTTCGAGCTGCCTCCGGGGGAGTCCTTCGCGTACCGCTACCGGCTCGTGGTGGCCGACGGTGCCTGGGACTCCGAACGGGTGGGTGAGCACCTGGAGGGGCTGGCGTGGTGAGCGGCGGGCAGGGCCCGGCGGACGTGGTCAAGCCCGTGCTGCCCCACCCGCTGCCCGGCGCCGTGGGCCTCTCCCATCTGAGCGCCTACGACTGGGAGGCCGCCGACGGCGTGTGCGGCGGCAGCCCCCATCTGCACCTGGTGTGCACGGAGGCGTACGTCGTCACCGGCGGCCGGGGCGCGGTCCAGACCCTCAGTCCCGACGGCTACCGCGAGATCCCGCTGGAGGCCGGCTCGATCGCCTGGTTCACCCCGGGCACCGTGCACCGCATGGTGCAGGGCGGCGACCTGCGCATCACCGTGCTGATGCAGAACAGCGGCCTGCCGGAGGCCGGGGACGCCGTCTTCACCTTCCCGCCCGAGGTGCTCGCCGACCCCGCGCGGTACGCCGAGGCGGCTCAACTCCCGTCGGGTAAAGGGCCGGAGACGGCCTCAGCGGCCCGGCGCCGCAGGGACCTCGCGATCGAGGGCTACCTCGGCCTGCGCGAGTCCCTGGCCGCCGGGGACAACGGCCCGTACCTGGAGTTCCAGCGTGCGGCCGCCCGCCTGGTGCGCGAGAAAGTGCCCGACTGGCGTCAGCTGTGGGAAGCCGGCGCCCTGGCCACCGCCGAGCGCACCGGCGCCCAGCTCGACGCGCTGGCGTCCGGCGAGACGTCGTACCTCGGCGAGGCGACCGCCCACGAGGCGGCGCCGACCCGGCTCGGCGGCTTCGGGATGTGCGGCAGACGCGACGAGTACAACCTGCCCGGTACGACGCTGCCGTATCGCGGCGAGTAACACCGCTCCACCTGGGGGGCCGAGGGGGGCCGTAGAAAGTCCGAGGAAGGGATGAGGTGACCTCGGCATGCCCGGACACAGGACAAAGGGGTTCTGCGCTTCGGCCGTCGCACTCGCGCTCTGCGCGCTGGCGGCCGGTTGCGGGGGATCCGGGGAATCGGTCGGCGGCGGCAAGGTCGTGCTGCGCTACACGTGGTGGGGCAACCCCGACCGCGCGGAGCGCACCGAGCAGGCCGTCGCCCTGTTCGAGAAACAGCATCCGAACATATCCATACGGACGTCGTTCTCGGGTTACGACGCCTACAAGCAGAAGCTCGCCGTCCAGGCCACGGGCGGTGACGCACCCGACGTCATGCAGCTCGACTACCGCCAGATCGACCAGTACGCGTCCGGCGGGGTCCTGCTCGACCTCGCGGAGCAGAAGGCCGTACTGCGCACCTCAGAGATCGACTCGGGGCTGCTGGCCACCGGCCGGGTGGACGACGTGCAGTACGCGATCCCGCAGGGCCGCGGCACCGAGACCGTCGTCTACGACGTGAAGACCTGGAAGGACTCCGGGGTACCGCTCCCGCGCGCGGGCTGGACCTGGTCCCAATGGGCGGACTCGGTACGGGAGTTGGCGCAACGCGCCGGACGGCCCGGGGCCACCGATCCCGGCCAGAGTGAGGACGCCTTCGAGGTCTGGCTGCGCGGCCGGGGCAAGGCCCTCTACACGAAGGACGGCGGACTGGGCTTCACCGCCGACGACCTCACCAAGTGGTGGACCTTCACCGACCGGTTGAGGCGCGAAGGGGCCGTCTCACCGGCCGAGCAGACCACCCAGCTCGACGGCTCGGTGGAGAACACCCCGCTGGGGCGCGGCAAGGCCGTCTCGGACATGAACTGGGACGCCCCGTCGAGCGGTTACCTCGCGCTCATCCCGACGGGGACCGAACTGGCACCCATGCCGTCCGGCTCCGACGGCACACCCGGCCAGTACTTCAAGCCGTCCATGTTCCTCGGGGTCTCCGCCCACACGAGCCACGCCAAGGAGGCCGCCCAGCTCGTCGACTTCCTCCTCAACGACGACGCGGCGGCGAAGATCCTCGGCGCCACCCGGGGCATCCCCGTCAACGAGTCCATCCGCGAGGAGACCACCCCCCTCCTCAAGGACTTCGACAAGACGGTCGCCGACTACCAGGCCTCCCTGGAAGGGAAGTTGAAGGACCCGCCGCAGGCCCCGCCCTCCGGCGACAACGCCCTCCAGAGCACCTTCCAGCGCGACTACGACCAGGTCTCCTACGAGCGCATGTCGCCCCGCGAGGCGGCCGAGAACTACGTCACCGAGGCGAAGGCGGAGCTGAGGTCATGACCACCACCGCGATCCCGGCGGCGAAGAAGCCCACTGCCGCCGGTACCCCGAAGCGCCGCCCCAGGCGTGAACGCGAGGGCGCAGCCTGGGTGTTCCTCTCCCCGTGGGTCCTCGGCGCCTGCGTCCTCACCCTGCTGCCGATGGCCGTCTCGCTGTACCTGTCCTTCACCGACTACAACCTCTTCGACCCGCCCCACTGGATCGGCCTGCGCAACTACACGCAGATGTTCACCGAGGACCCGCGTTACTGGCGTTCGGTTACGACGACCCTGATGTACGTCGTCGTCGCCGTGCCGTTGCAGCTCGCGCTGGCCCTCGTCGTCGCGTTGGCCCTGAAGTCCATGAAGCGCGGCAAGGCCTTCTACCGCTCCGCGTTCTACGCCCCCTCGCTGCTCGGCGCCTCCATGTCGATCGCCCTGGTCTGGCGGGCCGTCTTCAACGACGGCGGCACGGTGGACAACCTCTTCGGCACCGGCGGCTGGGTCAACAAACCGGGCTGGGCACTGCTCGCCGTGGCGCTGCTGACGGTCTGGCAGTTCGGCGCGCCGATGGTCATCTTCCTCGCCGGACTCCAGCAGATCCCGGCCGAGCTGTACGAGGCTGCGGCGGTCGACGGGGCGGGCCGGTGGCGGCAGTTCCTTTCCGTCACCGTGCCCATGCTGTCCCCGGTGCTCTTCTTCAACCTGGTCCTCCAGACCATCCAGGCCTTCCAGGTCTTCACCCCCGCCTTCGCGGTGAGCGCGGGCAAGGGCGGCCCCGCCGACTCCACCCTCGTCTACACCATGTACCTCTACGACCGGGGCTTCGTCGCCTCCCACATGGGCTACGCCTCCGCCATGGCCTGGGTGCTGCTCCTGGTCATCGGTGTCGTCACCGCGGTGCTGTTCCGCACCTCGCGCTCCTGGGTCTTCTACGCGTCCGAGGGGGACCGATGACCACAACTGCCTTCGCCCGCAAGCCCGTTCGCTGGAGCCGGGTCGCCCTGCACCTCGGCTGCCTCGCCGCCCTGCTCGTGATGCTCTACCCGCTGGCCTGGCTCCTGGCCACCTCGCTCAAGCCGGCGGACGAGGTCATCGCCAGCCTCGACCTGCTGCCCGGCCACCTGGAGTGGTCCAACTACGAGACAGCCTTCGAGGGCGTCAACGACGTCTCCATCTGGCGGCTGCTGTCCAACTCCCTGCTGATCGCGGGCGGCGCGGTCCTCGGCAACGTCATCAGCTGCTCGCTCGCCGCCTACGCCTTCGCCCGGCTGCGCTTCCGGTTCCGCGGCCCGATGTTCGCCTTCATGATCGCCATGATCATGCTGCCGCACCACGCGATCCTGATCCCGCAGTACATCATCTTCAATAAGCTCGGCATGGTGAACACCTACTGGCCGCTGATCCTGCCCAAGTTCCTCGCCACGGAGGCGTTCTTCGTCTTCCTGATCGTGCAGTTCATGCGCGGTCTGCCACGCGAACTGGAGGAGGCCGCCCGCATCGACGGCTGCGGGCCCTTCCGCAGCTTCTTCCAGATCGTGCTGCCGCTGACCAGGCCCGCGCTGATCACCACGGCGATCTTCACCTTCATCTGGACCTGGAACGACTTCTTCACCCAGCTCATCTACCTCTTCGACCCGGACAAGTTCACGCTCACCCTCGCCCTCAGGTCGTTCGTGGACGCCTCCAGCCAGTCGGCGTTCGGCCCGATGTTCGCGATGTCGGTGATCGCCCTGCTGCCGATCGTGCTGTTCTTCCTCGCCTTCCAGCGGTTCCTGGTGGAGGGCATGGCCAGTTCGGGACTCAAGGGATGAGCGACCTGCGCGCACGTGAACCCGGTGAGGTCTTCGGCCCCCGGATGGCCCTCTTCGCCGACATGCTGAGCGTCGGCCTGGCAACGGCCCTGGTATGCCTGCCCCTTGTGACGATCCCGGCCGCGCTGTCGACCGCCTGCGCGGTGCTGCGAGGGGCGGGGGAGGGGCAACCGGCCACCGCCGGACGGTACTTCGCGGTGCTACGGCGACGGCTGCGGGCCGGTGACCTGGCGGCCGGGGCCGTGGCGCTGGCCGGGGCGGTGCTGTTCCTGGCGGATCTGGCGCTGGCCGGGGCGGGGTTGCCGGGGGCACCGCTGTTCGCGGTGGTGGCCGCCGGTATCGGTGCCGCCGCCCTGGTGGTGGGGCTCAGGGCCTGCGCCCGCCCCGAGTCGCTCACCGACTGGGCGGCCGCCGTGCGGGAGGCCGCCCGGGACGCCGTACGGGACGTCGGCGGGAGCGCGCTGGTGCTGCTCGCCGTGGCCACGGCCGCGCTGTGCGCCTGGATGCTGGTGCCGCTGGCCTTCCTGGTGCCGGGGCCGTTGGCGCTGGCGCTCACCGCCGTTCATGTCCGACTGAACGTCATATCCGAGAGTTAATGGGCCATTAGGGTGCATGGAGGGTAAGGCGACGTCTGCGGTGTCCATCATCTTGACATGAACCTGTGGCCCGACGGGCGGGCCGCGGTCTCATGGAGGTGTGGAATGCACCGCAGACTCGCCACCGCACTGAGCGCCTCGGCGCTGGCCCTCGTCACCGTCGTCGCCACCGCCGCTGCCGCCGACGCCGCCCCCGCCGACAAACCGCAGGTCCTCGCCGACTGGACGCAGACCAGCGCGTCCAGCTACAACGCCTGGACCGCCGCCCGCGCCAACCAGACCGCGTGGAGCGCCTACGCCTTCGACTGGTCGACCGACTACTGCTCCTCCTCGCCGGACAACCCCTTCGGATTCCCCTTCGCCGCGTCCTGTGCGCGCCATGACTTCGGCTACCGCAACTACAAGGCGGCGGGCGCGTTCGACGCCAACAAGTCCCGACTCGACAGCGCCTTCTACGAGGACCTCAAGCGGGTCTGTGCCACCTACAGCGGCGGCACCAAGACTTCGTGCGACGGCACCGCCTGGACGTACTACCAGGCGGTGAAGGCGTTCGGCTGACCGGTGGTGATCCGGTGAGCACTAGGACCCGGCGATCTCCTGCCGGAGCTGGTGGGTGAAGCGACGCAGGAGGTCGACCGTCTGGCGGAACTCCGCCCGACGGTCGTCCCTGCCGTCAGTGGGCGTGGTGGCCCAGACCCGGCGCGCGAGGGCATCGGCGAGATCGACGGTGTCGTCGGAGCAGAGCAGATAGAGGGCCGAGCGTGCCTCCTGCAGCCGGTTCGCCAGCTCGTTGGCGCCCGGACCGTCGTCGCTCAGCTGTGTCTCCTTGAGGTGGTCCAGAAGCTGGACCACGGCCGTGTTGAAGCCGATCCCCGCTTTGAGCTTCTGTTCGCGGAGCCACATGCGGTCCTGCCGACGCGCGGTGAACCAAGACCCGAACACCACCCCCATGAGGCCGATGGCGGCCCCGACGGCCACGGGCAGTATGTTCTCCACGGTCAGCTCCCCCCGATCTGCTGCGCCGCCAGGCTACCCAGGCCGTCGGACCCGATGAGCGCGCTCACCCGCCAAAGGCTCGGTGATCCGGATTCAGGACTGTGCCTCGAACGAGCGCAGCCTCAGTGAGTTGCCGACCACGAACACCGACGAGAAGGCCATCGCCGCGCCCGCCAGCATCGGGTTGAGCAGCCCGGCCGCCGCCAGCGGCAACGCGGCCACGTTGTAGGCGAAGGCCCAGAACAGGTTCGAGCGGATCGTGCCGAGGGTGCGGCGGGCGAGACGGATGGCGTCCGCCGCGGCCCGCAGGTCGCCGCGGACCAGGGTCAGGTCGCCCGCCTCGATTGCGGCGTCCGTGCCCGTGCCCATCGCGAGGCCCAGGTCGGCCTGGGTCAGCGCGGCCGCGTCGTTGACGCCGTCGCCGACCATCGCCACCGAACGGCCCTCCGCCTGAAGGCGCTTGACGACGTCGACCTTGTCCTGCGGCAGCACCTCGGCGATCACCTGATCGGCGTCGATGCCGACCTCGCGGGCCACGGACTCGGCCACGGCCCGGTTGT
This sequence comes from Streptomyces sp. SID13726, assembly GCF_010548375.1. GTDB lineage: Bacteria > Actinomycetota > Actinomycetes > Streptomycetales > Streptomycetaceae > Streptomyces. Next base: position 434,600 of record NZ_JAAGLY010000002.1, on the reverse strand, counting down.
CCCCGGTCAGCAGGACCGGGGTGAGCCCGAGCGCCCGCAGCCGGGTGATGGCCTCGCGGCTGGTGTCCTTGACCGCGTCGGCGACCTCCAGCACGGCCCGCGCCTCACCGTCCCAGGCGACCGCGATCACCGTACGGCCGGCCGACTCCGCCGTGGCCTTCATGAGCTGGAGCTCCTCGGGCAGTTCGATCGCCCACTCGCCCAGCAGCCGCTCGCGGCCGACCAGGACGGCGTGTCCCTCGACCACGCCCTGCACTCCGAGCCCGGGGACGTTCGCGAAGTCCTCGGGCGTGGGCAGTGCGCCCACCTTCTCCAGCGCCCCGTCGGCGACCGCGCGGGCGACGGGGTGCTCGGACGCGTGCTCCAAGGCGCCGGCCAGCCGCAGGACTTCGGCCTCGTCGGTGCCGTAGGCCGCATGCACGGCCAGCAGTGTCATCCGGCCGGTGGTGACGGTGCCGGTCTTGTCCAGGACGACGGTGTCGACCGCGCGCGTCGACTCCAGGACCTCAGGACCCTTGATGAGAATGCCGAGTTGGGCGCCGCGCCCGGTGCCGACCAGCAGCGCGGTCGGGGTGGCGAGGCCCAGGGCGCACGGGCAGGCGATGATCAGCACCGCTACGGCGGCGGTGAACGCGGCGGCCGTACCGGCGCCGTTGCCCAGCCAGAAGCCCAGGGTGCCCAGGCTCAGCGCGATCACGACCGGGACGAACACGCCGGAGATCCGGTCCGCCAGCCGCTGGGCGGCCGCCTTGCCGTTCTGCGCGTCCTCCACCAGCTCGGCCATCCTGGCCAGTTGGGTGTCCGCGCCGACTCGGGTCGCCTCGACGACCAGTCGTCCGCCCGCGTTGAGGGTGGCCCCGGTGACCGAGGCGCCGGGGGTGACCTCCACGGGCACGGACTCACCGGTGAGCATCGAGGCGTCCACGGCGGAGGAGCCCTCGACCACGACTCCGTCGGTGGCGATCTTCTCGCCCGGGCGGACGAGGAAGCGGTCGCCGGCCTTCAACTCCGCTACCGGAACGGTCTGTTCGCCCCCGTCGGCACGCAGCACGGTGACGTCCTTCGCGCCCAGCTCCAGCAGCGCCTTCAGCGCTGCGCCCGCCTTGCGCTTGGAACGGGCCTCGAAGTACCGCCCGGCCAGGATGAACGCGGTGACACCGGCGGCGGCCTCCAGATAGAGGTTCCCGGTGCCGTCACCGCGGGCGATCGTCAGCTCGAAGGGGTGCTTCATGCCCGGGGTGCCCGCCGTCCCGAGGAACAGCGCCCACAGCGACCAGCCGAAGGCGGCCGTCGTCCCGACCGAGATCAGGGTGTCCATGGTCGCGGCGCCGTGCCGGGCATTGGTGAACGCGGCCTTGTGGAAGGGCCATCCGGCGTACGTCACCACGGGCGCGGCCAGGGTCAGTGACAACCACTGCCAGTACTCGAACTGCAACGCCGGGATCATCGCCATCGCGATGACAGGGACGGCCAGCACCACCGCGGTCACCAACCGCTCGCGCAGGGAACGCAGTTCGTCGGGCTCCCGCCCGTCGGGGGCGGCCGGCTCCGGTGGCGCCGGCTCCCGGGCCGTGTAGCCGGTCTTCTCGACGGTCTCTATGAGGTCCTGGACCGAGACGTCGACGCCGTGCGTGACCTTGGCCTTCTCGGTGGCGTAGTTGACGGTGGCGGTGACCCCCTCCATCCGGTTGAGCTTCTTCTCGATACGGGCCGCGCACGAGGCACAGGTCATGCCGCCGATGGCGAGCTCGGTCCCGACCGCTGCGGTGGTGGTCATCGCCGCTCCTCATGAATACGGGGTGGGGGTATGGTGTGTGGCGTCTCCTGTATACCCCCAGTAGGTATCTGAGGCAAGCGAGCCGAGTCGGTTGACTTAATACCCCCCAGGGGTATGGTGAAGTGCATCGGGAAACCCATGTCGAGCCGGAGGTGCCGACCATGCACGCTGGACTGAAGATCACCGCGTTCGCCGCCGCCCTGGCCGCCACCTTCGGCACCGCGTACGGCGTGGGCCAGGGCATCGGCCCGGTCGTCGAGGACAAGACGCCCGCGCGCCATGACGCCCACGAGAGCGACAGCGGCCCCGAACAGGGGTCACCCCCGGCCGGCGGGCTCCAGATCTCCGAGAGCGGCTACAGCCTCGACCTCCGCACCCCGCGGGTCCAGGCCGGACACACCGCCGACCTCCGCTTCACCGTCCGGGGCGACGACGGCCGCGCGGTCACCGCCTTCCGCCGGGAGCACGACAAGGAACTGCATCTGATCGTGGCCTCGCGCGACCTGAACACCTACCGCCACGTGCACCCCGTCCGGGCCGTCGACGGAACCTGGAGCATCCCCCTGTCGCTGCCCCGCGCCGGCGGCTACCGGGTCTTCGCCGACTTCACCCCCGACAGGAAGGGCGCCGAGAACCTCGTCCTGGGCGCCGACCTCGCGGTCTCGGGGGCCTACGACCCGCAGCCCGTCCCGGCACCGGACACCACCGCCACGACCGACGGCTACGAGGTGAAACTCGGCGCAGCCCTGCGCCCCGGAGCCGCCCGCGAACTGAAACTCACGGTCTCCCGCGACGGCAAGCCGGTCACCGACCTCCAGCCCTACCTCGGCGCCTACGGCCACCTCGTCGCCCTGCGCTCCGGCGACCTCGCCTACCTGCACGTCCACCCGCACGGCGAACCCGGCGACGGGATGACCGAGCCCGGCCCGGCCATCTCCTTCACGGCCACGGCACCCAGCGGCGGGACCTACCGGCTCTTCCTGGACTTCAAGCACGAGGGCAAGGTCCACACCGCGGCGTTCACCGTCCGCGCCGGGGGAGCGGCGACCACCGAGGAGACCCCGCAGGAGTCCTCCGAGGGGCATGGTCACTGATTGCAGGACCCGTCGTCAGCCGAGGGCCCGGTCCAGGTTGAAGGCCGCGCTGATCAGGGCGAGATGGGTGAACGCCTGCGGGAAGTTGCCCTGTTGCTCTCCGGTGTGGCTGATCTCCTCGGCGTACAGGCCCAGATGGTTGGCGTAGGTGAGCATCTTCTCGAAGGCCAGGCGTGCCTCGTCGATCCGACCCGCGTGCACCATCGCCTCGACGTACCAGAACGAACAGATCGAGAACGTGCCCTCGTCGCCGCGCAGTCCGTCGGGGCTCGCCATCGGGTCGTAGCGGTAGACGAGGGAGTCCGACACCAGCTCCCCGGTCAGCGCGTCCAGTGTGGCGAGCCACTTGGGGTCGGTCGGCGCGATGAACTTGGTCAGCGGCATCATCAGGACAGCCGCGTCCAGGACATCGCCGTCCTCGTGCTGGACGAAAGCCTGCCGGGTCTCCGACCATCCGCGCTTCATGATCCGGCGGTAGATGGTGTCGCGGCACTCCCGCCAGCGGTTGAGGTCGGCGGGGAGTCCGCGCCGGTTGGCCATGCGGATCGCCCGCTCGATCGCCACCCAGCACATGAGGCGTGAGTACAGGAAGTTCTTGCGGCCGCCCCGGGTCTCCCAGATCCCCTCGTCGGGCTGGTCCCAGTGCTCGCACACCCACTCCACCAGCGTGCACACGTCGTCCCACTGGCCGCTGGAGATCGGCTTGGCCCACTTGTCGTAGAGGTAGATCGAGTCGATCAGGGCGCCGTAGATGTCGAGTTGGAGCTGATCGGCGGCGGCGTTGCCGACCCGGACCGGCGCGGAGCCCTGATGTCCTTCCAGGTGGGCGAGTTCACGCTCCGTCAGATCGGTGCGGCCGTCGATGCCGTACATGATCTGGAGTGGTCCGGAGGGGCCGTGGCTGTCCGGGCTGACGTGCCGGATCAGGAAGTCCATGAACTGCTCGGCCTCGCTGGTGAATCCGAGCCGCAGCAGGGCGTACACACAGAAGGCGGCGTCCCGCACCCACACGTACCGGTAGTCCCAGTTGCGCTCACCGCCCAGCTGCTCGGGCAGGCTCGTCGTCGGGGCGGCCACGATGGCGCCGGTGGGCGCGTAGGTGAGGAGCTTGAGGGTGAGGGCGGAGCGGTGGACCATCTCCCGCCAGCGGCCCCGGTACTTGGAGGCGGACAGCCAGTGCCGCCAGTAGGCGACCGTGCTGTTGAACTGCTCCTCGGCCTCGGTGTGCGCGCACCGGCGCGGGGTCACCTCACCGCCCACCTGGTCGAGCGCGAACACCGCCGACTCGCCCTCGGCGAGCTTGAAGTCGGCCCGTACGTCCGGGCCTTCGGGCTCCAGCGGAACGGTCGCGGTCAGTCCGAGCGTCAGCTTGGGGGACTCGAAGACCGCGACCTCGCCGACCATGCGGAGGGTGTGCGGCTGGGCGCCGTAGTCGAAGCGCGGCGCCACGCGTGTGCGGAACGGGATCGAGCCGCGCACGCACAGCACCCGCCGGATCAGCCGGTGCCGCTCGGTCTCCACGGTGTCCCCGTCGACCGGCATGAAGTCCTGGACCTCGCCCACGCCGTCCTCGGTGTAGAACCGGGTGATCAGGACGTTGGTGTCCGGGAAGTAGAACTGCTTGGTCCGCGCCGGCACGGCCGCCGCCAGCTCGAACCGGCCGCCGCGCGCCACGTCCAGGATCGACGCGAAGACACTCGGCGCGTCGAAGGACGGACAGCAGTACCAGTCGATCGTGCCGTCGGTCCCGACCAGCGCCACACTGCGCAGATCGCCGATCAGACCGTGCTCGGCGATCGGCAGATAGCCGTTGGCGTTCCCAGGTGCTCCGCTCATCGCAGCCTCCCTGCCGATCAGCCTAAGCAGGATCGGCCGCGGGTGTCCTGGGAACAGCCCTCACACGGTGAGGACCCGCACCCCCGCCTCCTCGAACCGCCGCACCGCCTCCGGTGCCGCCGCCGAGTCCGTGACCAGCGTGTCGATCTTCTCGGCGCCGCAGATCCGGGCGAACGCCCGCTGCCCCAGCTTGCTGGAGTCGGCGGCCACGACCACCCGCTCGGCCCGCTCGCACAGCAGCCGGTTGATCGCCGCCTCCGCCTCGTCATGGGCCGCCGCCCCGTGCGTGACGTCGAGGGCCACGACCCCGAGGACCGCCACGTCGAGGGTGATCTGGCTCAGCACGCCGTCCGCCAGCGGCCCGATCAGCTCGTACGACTGCGGACGCGCCACCCCGCCGGTCAGCACGATCTTGAACTGCGGGCGCACCGCCAGCTCGTTGGCGATGTTGAGCGCGTTGGTGACGATCGTCAGCGCGGGGGAGCCGGTGGAGAGATCACCGCGCACGGCCAGCGCCCGTGCCACCTCGGTGGTGGTCGTCCCGCCGGTCAGCCCCACGGCCTCACCGGGCGCGATCAGCTCCCCGACCGCCTTCGCGATGCGCTGCTTCTCGGAGGCGTGGCGGGCCGTCTTGTACCGCAGCGGCAGCTCGTACGACACCCCGTGCACCACCGCCCCGCCCCGGGTGCGCACCAGCATCTGCTGCTCGGCCAGCTGGTCGAAGTCACGGCGGATCGTCGCGGCCGATACCGCCAGCTCGACGGCCGCCTCCTCGACGTCCAGCCGGCCCCGCTCGACGAGCAGCTCCAGCAGCGCCTTCCAACGGGCGTCCCGCGACATCCGCACCCTCCGACCCTCGATCTCCGGCGACCCTAGCGCACCCCGCCTGCACTCGAATGCTTGATTGTGCTCGAAAGGTCGCTATATCTTGCAAGAATAATCAATGCGACGGAGGGGTACGACATGACCCATGTCGAGGACGAGCTGACCAGCCAGCCGGAGTGCTGGACCCGGGCGGCGACGGAGGCCGCTCGGCACGCCAATGTGCTTCCGGCGGCCGGGGAGCGAGTGGCGATCGTCGGATGCGGCACGTCGTACTTCATGGCCCAGGCGGTGGCGGCGCTGCGCGAGAGCGCGGGCCAGGGGGAGACGGACGCCTTCGCCGCCTCGGAGTTCCCCTACGGCCGCTCGTACGACCGGGTGGTCGCCCTCACCCGCTCCGGCACCACCACCGAAGTCCTCGACCTGCTCGGCCGGTTGAAGGGCGGCACCCCCACCATGGCCCTCACCGCCGACCCCGCCACACCGGTCATGACCGCCGCCGACGAGGTCGTCGTCCTCGACTTCGCCGACGAACGCTCCGTCGTCCAGACGAGGTTCGCGACCACCGCCCTCACCCTGCTCCGCGCCCACCTCGGCCTGCACACCGACGCCGTCGTCGCCGACGCCCGCACCGCACTGTCGACTCCCCTGCCCGCGGGGCTCGTCGAGTGCACGCAGTTCACCTTCCTCGGCCGGGGCTGGACTGTGGGACTGGCCAACGAGGCCGGACTCAAGATGCGCGAGGCGTCCCTCGCCTGGACCGAGGCGTACCCGGCGATGGAGTACCGCCACGGCCCCATCAGCGTCACCACCCGGTCCACCGCCACCTGGATGCTCGGCGAGGCCCCCGAGGGACTGGCCGGACAGGTCCGGGAGACCGGCGCGCTGTGGGTCCCCGGCACCCTCGACCCGCTTGCCGAACTGGTCCGGGTCCAGCGCCTCGCGGTGGCCGTCGCCGCGGCCCGCGGCCTCGACCCGGACCAGCCCCGCCACCTCACCCGCTCGGTGATCCTCACCTAGGAGACGTCGTGCCCCTCGTCGCCACCGGCGAGCTCGTCACCCGGGCCGCCCGCCGCCGCTCCGCCGTCGCCGCCTTCAACATCATCACCCTGGAACACGTCGAGGCCGTCGTCACCGGCGCCGAGTCCCTCGACACCCCCGTCGTCCTCCAAGTCAGCGAGAACGCCGTCAAGTTCCGCTACGGCCGCCTCCTCCCGCTCGCCCGCGCCGCCGTCACCGCGGCCGAACGCGCCGCCGTGCCCGTCGCGTTGCACCTCGACCACGTGCGGAGCGACGAACTGCTCCGCCAGGCCGCCGACGCCGGCTTCAGCTCGGTCATGTACGACGCGGCCCACCTGCCCTACGCCGAGAACCTCGCCGCCACCCGCGCCGCGGCCGACTGGGCGCACTCTCAAGGTCTCTGGATCGAGGCGGAGTTGGGAGAGGTCGGCGGCAAGGACGGGCGGCCCCCGCTGGACGCCCACGCCCCCGGCGCCCGCACCGACCCCGACGAGGCCCGCGCCTTCGTCGCCGACTCCGGGGTGGACGCCCTCGCCGTGGCCGTCGGCAGCGCCCACGCGATGACCGAACGCACCGCCACCCTTGACCACGACCTCCTCAAGCGCCTCGCCACCACCCTGGACGTGCCCCTCGTCCTGCACGGCTCCTCCGGAGTCCGCGACGACGAACTCACCGCGGCCGTCGCGGGAGGCATCGCCAAGGTCAACGTCGGCACCGCCCTCAACATCGCCATGACCGGCGCGATCCGGGAGTTCCTCGCGACTCACCCCGAGGCGGTGGACTCGCGCAAGTACCTCGGTGTCGGCCGGGACGCCATGGCGGACGCGGCTCGGCGGATCATCCGGATGCTGGGCGCCGGGCAGTGAGAACGGGCTGGTAGAAGCCGCCGGGCGCGGGCTCGTGCCACCGGAGGTCCACGAAACCGGCCGCCGTCACGAATTCCGTCAACTGAGCACGGGACAGCGCCCAGGAGGTCGTACGGCGGACGCGGACGGACCAGTCGTCCCCGCCGCCGGACACCAGCTGGAAGTACTCCTGGTCGTAGTGCTCCCCGTCGGCGTGCCAGTGCCACAGTTGGAAGGTGATCGCCCGGCCGTCGGAGCCGTCCGAGACCTGCGGGGGAGCGGCCCCGGGCCTGGTCCGGCGGATCTCGTCGTAGTCCCGGACGGTGAGCAGCAGCAGACCGCCCTCCCGCAGGGCCCGCCGCATGCTCGCGAGCGCGGCCTCCACGTCCGGGGCTGTGAGCAGATGTGCGACGGAGTTGTCGGCGCAGACGACGACGTCGAAGGCCGAGGCGGCGAACGGGAGTTGGCGCATGTCCGCGGCGGCCGTCGGCAGCACGGCACCGCGGGCCGACGCCTCCGTGGTCGCGCGTGCGGCGGCGACGGGACTGAGATCGCTGCCCACGACCCGGTGCCCGGCCAGCGCCAGCCCGATCGCCTGCGTCCCGATCCCGCACGAGCAGTCCAGGACCCGGTGGGGTCCGGGCCCCAGGAGGGGTTCCAGTACGGCGGCCTGATACGCCATGTTCGCGTCCCAGTCCGCGAAGACGCGGTGGTAGTCCGGAGCCAGTGAGTCGTAGAAGTCTCGCGTCGAGGAGTCAGTCACCCGACCGTTTTACCGCCTTGAGGACCACGAACTTCGGGTCGCTCGCCACCAGTTGGCTGTTCCCGAACAGTTTCCGCAGCTTCACGTGGTACCCGAGATGCCGGTTCCCGACGACCCACAGCTCACCACCCGGCCGCAGCGTCCGGCGCGCCCCGGTGAACATCCGCCAGGCCGACGCGTCCGTCGTCGCCTGGTGGGAGTGGAACGGCGGGTTGTTGAGCACGAGGTCCACGCTGCCCTCCGGGACCCCGGTCAGACCGTCCCCGACGCGGAACTCCGCGTGCCCCGGCACGCCGTTCGCCTTGTACGTCGCCTCCGCCGAGGCCACGGCCTGGAACGACTCGTCGACGAACAGCACCTCGGCCTCCGGGTTCGCCAGCGCCACCGCCGTACCGACCACGCCGTTGCCGCAGCCCAGGTCCACGATCCGCTGGGTGCCCCGGCTGTCCGGGAGGTGCCGGAGGAGGAACCGGGTGCCGATGTCGAGCCGGTCGGCGCAGAAGACGCCCGCGTGGTTGACGACGGTCCGTCCGGAGACGGTACCGACGCCGTCCGGGAGCGAGTAGCCGTACGGCCAGGGATTGGCCGGTCGTACGAGCGACGGCTGCGGAGCGCAGAAGATCAGCCGGGCCTTCTTCTCGGCGAGCGAGGTGCGGGTCGGGCCGAGGATCCGCTCGAACAGCCGGAGCGTCGAGGTGTGGATCTCCTTCACCATGCCGGTGCCGACGACGACCGTGTCCTCGTGCACCCCGGGCGCCAGCCGCAGCAGCTGGTCCTCCAGCAGGGCCAGGCTCTTCGGCACCCGCACCAGGAGCACGTCGATCCGGTCGGGCGGCGGGTCCTGCGTGGTGAGCAGCCGCACGGTCCCCGGCTCGACGCCGGCGCGCGCGAGGTTCGCCCGGGTCGCCTCCTGGCTCAGGAAGGAGTCGGTGATCTGCACCGGCCGGTGCTCGGCCAGCGCGGTGACCAGCGCGCCCCAGCGGTCCCCGACCACCACGACCGTGCCGGACAGCGACACCCCCTCGTCCGTGAGATGCCTCAGCAGATACTCGTCGGAGGCGTCCCAGGCACGCAGCCGGTCGCGCGGGTCCTCGGGGAAACGGGTGAGCGGGAACTCGCCCCAGGGGGTCGTCATACGGTCGTCCATCGTGCGCCCAGGCTATCGGAGTCGCAGCTCAGGCCTTGTCGGGCAGGATGGCGTCCATGGAAGGCGAGCTGTTCCCCAGGCCCCGCACGCAGGTCGCGCCGGGCGCGGTGCACCTGCCGGACTGGCTGGACCCCGCGCGACAGCGCGAGCTGCTGGATGCCTGCCGGGAGTGGGCGCGCCCACCCGCCGGACTGCGCACCGTCCGCACCCCGGGCGGCGGCACCATGACCGCACGGCAGGTCTGCCTGGGCTGGCACTGGTATCCGTACGCCTACGCCCGCACGGTCGCCGACGGCGACGGGGCACCGGTGAAACCGTTCCCCCACTGGCTGGGCGAGCTGGGCCGGGAGGCGGTACGGGACACGCTCGGCCCGCGGCAGGCGCTGTACGACATCGCACTGATCAATTTCTACGACGGCGACGCCCGCATGGGCATGCACCGGGACAGCGACGAGGAGTCGGACGCCCCCGTGGTGTCCCTGAGCCTCGGCGACAGCTGTGTCTTCCGGTTCGGGAACACCGAGACCCGGACCAAGCCGTACACGGACGTCGAGCTGCGCAGCGGCGACCTGTTCGTGTTCGGCGGCCCGGCGCGGCTCGCCTACCACGGGGTGCCCCGTGTGCATCCGGGCACCGCGCCGCCCGAGTTGGGGCTGACGGGGCGGCTGAACATCACGCTGCGGGTCAGCGGGCGGTAGGCCGTGTCACGAGCGGATCATGGGAGACTCGCCCTCATGAGCGGCAAGGCGGACCCCCGGCCGGCGGGGGAAGGGACCACCTCAAGGACGCGGCTGGACCGGGGGCGAGGCGCGCTCGGGCCCGCGTTGGAGCTCGTGCACACCGGACGCGCCCCCACCCGGGCCGTGCTCACCGCCGAACTCGGGGTGACCCGGGCGACGGCCGGAGCGGTCGCCGCCGAACTGGAGGCGCTCGGGCTGATCCGCGTCGACGCCCGGCCCACCGCGCCCGCGGGCTCCCAGGGCCGGCCCTCGCACCGGCTCGCGGTCGCCGAGGACGGCCCGGTCGTGCTGGCCGCGCAGGTGCACGCCGACGGTTTCCGGGCCGCGCTGGTCGGTCTGGGCGGCCGTATCGTCGCCACCGCGCCCGGCTGCGAGACCGTCGACGCCGACCCGGCGAAGGTCCTCGGCTCCGTCGTCGAGGCGGGCACCGAACTGCTGCGCACGACCGGCAGACGCTGTGTCGGCGCCGGACTCGCCGTACCGTCCGCGGTCGCCGAACCCGAAGGACTCGCCCTCAACCCCCTGCACCTGGCCTGGCCCGCCGGTGCCCCCGTCCGCCGGATCTTCGACGAGTGCGTGCGGGCCGCCGGCATCACCGGACCGGCCTTCGCGGGCAACGACGTCAACCTCGCCGCGCTCGCCGAGCACCGGCACGGCGCCGGTCGCGGCGCCCGGGACCTGCTCTGCGTGGCGACCGGACACCGGGGCGTGGGCGGCGCGCTGGTGCTCGACGGGCGTCTGCACACGGGCAGTTCGGGCCTGGCGCTCGAAGTCGGCCACCTCACCGTCAACCCCGAGGGCCGCCCCTGCCACTGCGGCAGCCGCGGCTGTCTGGACGTCGAGGCCGACCCGCTCGCCCTCCTCACGGCGGCGGGCCGCGAACCCGGTCCCGAACTCTCCCTCCTCCAGCAGGCCAACGACCTCGTCCGCGACCAGTACGACGACCCCGCCGTCCGGGCCGCCGTGGAGACGCTGATCGACCGGCTGGGACTGGGACTCGCGGGCCTGGTGAACATCCTCAACCCGGACCGCATCATCCTCGGCGGCGTCCACCGCACCCTCCTGGACGCCGACCCGGAGCGGCTGCGCGCGGTCGTGGCCGAGCGCAGTCTGTGGGGCCAGAGCGGTGGCGTCCCGATCCTGGCCTGCACCCTCGACCACAACAGCCTGGTCGGGGCGGCCGAGTTGGCGTGGCAGCCGGTGCTGGACGACCCGCTGGGTGCACTCGTCCGTGACTGAACTGATCGAGCCCGCCGGGATGCACCTGGTCGAGGTGGCACCGCCGGTGCTGACCGCCGAGGAACGCACGGCCATGGACCGGGCGTGGGACGCGGCGCTCACGGCCAACCCGAGCTTCTTCGACGGACCGGTGGCGGTCTGCGCGGGCCTCGACCGGACGGACCCGGACCGTCTGGTCGTCTCCTGGGCCCGGACGACCTACCGCTACTTCGCCCTGCGCCGCGTCCCGGGCGCCCGGCCCCTGCGCTCCCTCTTCGTGAGCGTGGTCCAGCCGACCGGCGACGGTCGGATGCTGGTGGGCCGGATGTCGTCCTTCACCGCCGCGCCGGGCCGCTGGCAGTTCCCGGGCGGCTCGGTCGAGCCACCGCTCGGCGACACGGTTCTCGACGAGCCCGCCCTACGCCGTCACGCCGCACTCGAACTGGCCGAGGAGACCGGCGTCGACATTCCGGCCGACACGCTCACCCGCCTGCTGGTCACCCACGGCGAGGGCGGCCAGGTCGGCGTCCACTACCTCGCCCCGCCGTTGCCCGCGTCCGAGGTGCGGGCGCGCTTCGATGATCTGGTCGCCGCCGAGACAGCACGCGGACAGGACCCGGAGTTCGACCGCATCGCCCTGGTCGGGTCCCCGGCCGACCTGGCCGGGCTCACCGGGCCGCACGTCGTCTACCTGGAACCCCTCGTCCGCAGGCTGAGCCGCCGAGTAGGCTCGTGACATGCGGATCTCCGTCTCCTCGGACATGGACGAACCGGTCGCGCGCGCCCTCCTCGACGAGCTGCGCGTCCGCGGCCACAACGTACTCACGCACGGCGCGCTGAGCCCCGGCGACGACCCGCGATGGGCCGTCTGCTCCGAGGCCGCGGCCCGTGAGGTGGCCGCCGGGACGGCCGACCAGGCGATCGTGTGCTGCTGGACCGGCACGGGCGCATCCATCGCCGCCAACAAGGTCCCCGGCGTACGGGCCGCCCTGTGCACGGACGCCTACACGGCGGACGGCGCCCGCCGCTGGAACGACGCCAACGCGCTGGCCCTGAGCCTGCGGCTGACGTCGGAGCCGCTGCTCAAGGAGATCCTGGACGCGTGGTTCGCGGGGGAGCCGAGCGGGGACGCGGAGGACCGGGGGAACGTGGCGCATGTGGGGCGGCTGGAGGGTCGCGACCAGGGGACTGGATAGCCAGTGCTGGGCGACCGGATGGCCGGTGCTGGTAGCCCGGGCAGGACTCACCACTCAGACAGGCCTCACCCGCACAGACTCCACAGCGCCGCCACCGCCGGCCGCCGCAGATCCGCCCGCCGCACGCACAACCCGATCGGGAACCGCTCCGGCGCCGACTCGGCGGGCACCTCCGCCAGCCGCTCCCGCACCGCGCTGTGCTCGAGTACGAGACGGGGGACCACGCCCGTGCCGCAGCCCAGGGCGACCAGTGTGAGCAGCCCTTCGTGGCCGTCGGGCTCGCAGGCCACGTCGGGAACCGTGCCCCGGGCCCGGAACCAGCGGTCGGCGGCCTCGCGGACCAGCCCGCGGTGCGGGAGGACGAACGGCCCGGCCAGATCCGGGTCGGGCCGCTCCCGCGCGGTGACGAGGACCAGCTCGGTCACCGCGACCGTCCGGCTCACCAGCCCCTCCGGCAGCCGGGCCGGGATCCCCGCGACGGCCACGTCCACCTCGCCCTCGTCCAGCCGGGCCAGCGCGGCCGCCGCGTCACCGGTGCGCAGATCGAGCCGCACCTGGGGATGGGCCGCGCGGAACGGCGCCAACAGATCGGGAAGCAGGGCCTGGCAGGCGGTCACCGTCGCGAACACGGCCAGGCGGCCGGTCAGTTCGGCCGGATCGGGATGCTCCTCACGGTAGGCGCGCCACAACTCCAGTGCCTGGACGGCGTATTCACGGAAGCGGTGCCCCTCCGCGGTCAACGACACCCCGCGCGGGCCACGGTCGAACAGCCGGTGCCCGAGATCCGCCTCCAGCCGCTGCACGGTCCTCGTCAGCGTGGCCGGGCTGACATGGCAGTCGAGGCTCGTCCGGCCGAAGTTCAGCGTCTGCGCGAGGTGCAGGAAGAGACGCAGCTCCCGGTGATCATCCATGTGACCTGGGCCTTTCATGCAGTGCAACAGCGCGATGCGGAAGTTGCGCTTGCCGCAACACTCGGCCGGAGCCTACAACTCCACCATGACCTCCACCACGTACGCCTCCCGCGTCTTCGCCCTCGAAACCATGGACGTCCCCGGCGGCACCGAGACCGTCCTGCGCGGCGGCCGGCACCTGTTCGCCCTGCTGCCCCAGGCCTTCGCCGGGGTCCGCCGGGTCGGGGTGCTCGGCTGGGGCCCGCAGGGCCGGGCCCAGGCGCTCAACCTGCGCGACTCGCTCGCCGGTACGGACATCCGGGTGGCCGTGGGACTGCGCCCCGGCTCCTCCTCGGCCGCCGACGCGCGCGCCCACGGCTTCACCGAAGAGGACGGCACGCTGGGCGACTGGCTCGCGGTCGCCGCCGACAGCGACCTGGTCGTGCTGCTGATCGCGGACGCGGCACTGGCCGCCCACCACCAGGAGATCTTCGCGGTGCTGAAGCCCGGCGCGGCGATCGGGCTCTCGCACGGCTTCCTGCTCGGTCATCTCCGGGAGACGGGCGGTGAGTTCCCGGCGGGGCACCCGGTGATCGCGGTCTGCCCCAAGGGCATGGGCGACTCGGTGCGCCGCCTCTACCAGCAGGGCGCCGATGTCAACGGCGCCGGGATCAACAGCAGTTTCGCCGTGCACGCCGACCCCGACGGCCGGGCCGTCGACCTCGCGCTCGGCTGGTCGGTGGCGCTCGGATCGCCGTACACCTTCCGCACCACGCTGGAGAGCGAGTACCTCTCGGACATCGTCGGCGAGCGGGCCATCCTGCTCGGTGCCGTCCACGGGATCGTCGAGACGCTGTACACGCGGTACCGGCTGGCGGGGGACGACGAGGTGACGGCGTACCGGCGGTCCTGCGAGAACGTCACCGGGCCGATCGCCCGCACGATCTCGCACTCCGGGCTGCGGGCCGTGCGAGAGGCTCTCGACCCGGCCGGACAGGAGGTCTTCGACCGCGCCTACACGGCGACCTACGGTCCCGCGCGCGAGATCGTCGCGGAGATCTACGACGAGGTCGCCGACGGCACCGAGCTGCGCAGCGTGATCCTGGCCGAACGGCGGCTCGGCGCACGGCGGATGAGCGAGATCGGCGGATCGCCCATGTGGGGCGCCGGCGAGCGGGTGCGGGCGCTGCGGAGCGAACGCGAGCTGTCCGTCGACCCGTTCACGGCCGGGGTCTTCGTCGCCACCATGCTCGCTCAGGTCGACGAGTTCGCCGAGCGCGGCCACCCCTGGTCGGAGATCGTCAACGAGTCCGTCATCGAGGCCGTCGACTCGCTCCTGCCGTACATGCACGCCCGGGACGTGGCCTACATGGTCGACAACTGCTCCCGCACGGCCCGCCTCGGCGCCCGCCGCTGGGGCCCGCGCTTCCAGGCCGCCTACGAGCAGATCGCCTACCCGGCCGCCGAACACCCGGCGGACACAGCCCTGTTGGCGGCCTTCGCGGCCCACCCCGTGCACGAGGCACTGGCCTCGGCTGCCAAGCTCCGCCCCTCCGTGGACATCTCAGTGGCCTAGCGGCCGGCTCGGCGGCGGGGCCTCGGGACCAACTCGCCGCCGCAGTTGGGGCAGACGCCCGCCATGGCCTCCGTGCATGGCACGCAGAAGGTGCACTCGTACGAGCAGATGCGGGCCGGGGCGTCGGGCGGCAGGGACGCGGTCTCGCAGCGTTCGCATCGCTCGCGCATCTCCAGTGCCATGGCTCCGCCTTTCCTCGCGCGGACGTGCTTCTTGCGTCTGCGCGGACGTCGTCCCCTCATCCTCGTGCCGCCCGACCGGGCCGAAAGGGCACGGCGGGTCAGCGAGCGACAGGATCGGGCCACTCCACCGCGAACGCCCGGCCCGGGTTGTCGGTGAGGATCCGCCGGACCAGCTCCTCGCCCAGCTCGGCCGCGAGCCGTGGCCGCACCCGGCGCAGCAGGTACGGCATCCCCGGTCCGCCGTCGACCGAGCGCGCGGACGCGGTCGTGGTGTCGCCGCCGAGCAGCAGCCGGTCCCCGTGACCGGCGTCGGCGAGGGCCCGGAGAGCGTCCGGCATACGCCAGTCGGTGGCGTGGTGGGCGCGGGACGGCCCGTCGAAGGCGAGGAAACAGCCCGATTCGGCGGCCTGGCGGTGCAGCACGGGATCGGGGGAGCGGTTCAGATGCCCCAGGATCACCCGCGACGGCGGCACCGCCAACTCCCCGCACAGCAGGTCGAGTACGTCCGGCGCACCGGTGCCCAGCTCCAGGTGCACGGCGATCGGCGCCCCCGTCGCCCGGTGGGCCTCGGCAGCCGCGGCCAAGGTCCAGCGCGCGTGCGCGTCCAGGGCGTGGAAGCCGCCCGCCACCTTGATCAGTCCCGCGCGGACCCCCGACGTGCCGATGCCGTCCGTGAGTTCGGCGACGAACACCTCGGCCAGCCCGCCCCGCAGCCCGGCGAGCGTACGGTCGTCGTAGTGGACCGCCTGGTGCAACCCGGTCGCGGCGACGATGTGCACCCCCGTCTCCCGGGACAGCGCAGGCAGATCGGCGGCCCGCCGCCCCAGCCCGTACGGCGTCCACTGCACGACGGCGCCGCCGCCCTGCGCCGCGAACGCCTGGAGTTCGGCCCGGGCCGCGGCCGCGCTGCGCAGTTCCTGACCGGGCAGTCGGGGGCTGCCGAAGAACAGGTGGTCGTGCGCGTCGCACACACCGAGCCGCTCGGCCGGGAGATCCCCGGCCACCGTACGGACCGCGCTCACCACTGGCGCCCCCTCGGCAGGCGCTCCCGTCCCGGCGCCGACACGTGCAGCACCTCGAACACGTCCCCGTCGGCCTTGGGTGTCTCCTGCGTCCAGAGCGAGAAGTGGACGACTTCCCAGCGGGCCGTGTCCACCGCGGAGGCGACGAACAGCGCGCCGTCCTCCTCGGCCAGCCGCTCCGCCGTCCCGACCGCGTCCGCCATCAGCTCCGCCAACTCCGCGCCCTCGGGCACCGGTTCACTCCGCCGCACAGCCGACCGCGCGGGAGAGCCCGCGGCGCCGCCCTCCTCGTACGACAGCCCTGTCCACTGCCGTACCGACGGCCGCCCGAAGTCGTTGCTGAGGCCCTGGAAGGCGCCGCCCCAGAGGAAGGTGTTCATGCCCTCCACGGTGTTCCAGAGGTAGAAGGGCGCGTACTGGTTGACGGGTGAGCCGTGCACCCCGCGCTCGCGTATCAGGTACGTCTTGAAACCGAGGCCCTCCCAGTCGTCGAGCAGATGCCCGATCCGGGCCACCCGGGCGCGGACGACGGCCATGTCGTAGTCGGCGGGGAGTGTGAGCTCGTACTGCATGGCGTGCATCGGGCGCCTCCTCAGGCGGGGTGGTCCTCGGGGGCGACATGCTCGGACCGGTCGGCGGTCGTGCCGTCCGCCGCCGCCTCGACGACCGCGAGACGGGTCATGAAGGTGCGCGGCCCGGCTCCGTGCCAGTGCCACACGCCCGGCTCGATCCACGTGGTGTGCGCGCCGGGCGCGAAGTGGACGTTGAACATCCGCACTCTCGACGGCGCGGGTGGTGCGGCGATCTCGTCGAGCCACACCGTCCCGGTGCTGTTCTCCGCCGCGCCCTGCCGGGTCTCGGCCCGCTGTCGGGTGATCCGCACGTCAATCGGCTCCCTTACGACGACTTGGGGGTGAGCAGTGAGAGCAGGCCCCGCACACCGGCGTCGAACGCCGCGGGCGAGCCGGATGCCCGGGCCAGTACATAGCAGCCCTGGACGGTGGCGAGGACGGTCGCGGCGATCTCTTCGCCGTCCAGCGAGGACGCGAACTGGCCCTGTTCCTTGCCCTCTTCGACGATCCCGGCGATTCGTTCCCTGATCCAGTCGATCGTCTCGTCGACCGGTGCGCGCAGCTCGTCGCTGGCGATCACCTCCGGGTCCATCGTGAGCCGGCCGATCGGACATCCGCGCAGCACGTCCCGCTCGCGTCGCAGATACGCCTCGATGCGCTCGTACGGTGTCCCGGGACCGCCGAGCACCTCTTCCGCGGTGGCCCGCAACTCCTCGGCGGAGCGCCGGATCGCGGCCAGCGCGAGATCGGGCTTGCCCTTGAAGTGGTGGTACATGCTGCCCTGACCGGCACCCGCGCGCTCCAGGATGGCCTTGGGGCTGGTGCCCACATAGCCCCGCTCCCACAGCAGCTCACGGGTGGACTCGATCAGTCGGTCCGAGGTGCTCATGGACTCACTGTACATACTAGTAGTTACAGAAATCGAGGGCCTTGTGGAGCAGCCGGAACAGGCCCGCGTACTCCCCGGGAGGTACACGCACTGCCGCTGGCCGTACGACGACCCGGACCCCTCCCCGGAGCCAGTCTCGAAACAGCACCGAAGGACAGCGTCAGAACCTCCAGGGAGATGAACCGACATGCAGACACTCGCGAACTGGGACGGCGGCCCGGGCCCGTGGATCCTCTTCTTCCCGCTGATCTGGGCGGCCGTCGTGCTCGGCGTCGTCACCGTCCTGCGCCGCACCGTCTGGCGCGGGCGCCGCGGACCGTGGCGCGCCATGGCCGACAGTGGCCCCTCCGGTGACTCGCCGATCGCCGTGCTCGGCCGCCGTTTCGCCTCCGGCGAGATCGACGAGGACGAGTACTGGCGCAGGCTGTCCGCCCTGGACGAGCAGTTCGGCCGTACGACGGGCAAGGGAGGTGCGGCATGACGGCGACGACCGTCTCGACCGCCCGGGCGGACATGCCGCCGGCCGCCCGCGTGGTCGACGCCGTGAAGGTCTACGGCAGCGGCGACACCGGCGTCAGGGCCCTGGACGGGGTGAGCGTCGACTTTCCGGCCGGCCGCTTCACCGCGATCATGGGGCCCTCGGGCTCCGGCAAGTCCACCCTCATGCACTGCGCGGCCGGCCTCGACACGCTGACCGCGGGCGCCTCCTACATCGGCGACACCGAACTGGGCGCGCTCGACGACCGTCGGCTGACCCTGCTGCGCCGCGACCGGGTCGGCTTCGTCTTCCAGGCCTTCAACCTGGTGCCGACGCTGACCGTCGAGGAGAACATCAGGCTGCCGCTGGACCTCGCGGGCGGCAAGGGCGACCAGGAGTGGATCGACGCCCTGGTCGACGTCGTCGGCCTGCGCGACCGGCTCCACCACCGGCCCGCCGAACTCTCCGGCGGACAGCAGCAACGCGTCGCCGTGGCCCGGGCGTTCGCCGGTCGGCCGGACGTCGTCTTCGCCGACGAACCCACCGGAAACCTCGACTCCCGCTCCGGCGGCGAGGTCCTCGGACTCCTCGGCCGTACCGTGCGCCAGACCGCCCGAACGGTCGTCATGGTCACCCACGACCCGGTCGCCGCCGCCCACGCCGACGAGGTGGTCTTCCTCGCCGACGGGCGCCTGGTGGACCGTATGGAATCCCCGACGGCCGACAAGGTGCTGGACCGGATGAAGGCGTTCGAGACGGCCTCACGGACGGCGGCGGACTCGCGGACAGCGGCCTCTTCAGCGGCTCCGGCGTCCTCACCGGCATCGGCACCGGCGTCCGTACCCGCACCGGCCTCTCTGCGGACGCCGACGCAGACACGGACGGAGGGACCGTCATGAACGCCTCCGTCCGCCTCAGCGCCTCCTCCCTCCGCGCCCACAAGCGCCGCTTCGCCGGCACCTTCCTCGCCGTGTTCCTCGGCGTCGCCTTCCTCGCCGGGACGCTCGTCATGGGCGACACGCTCCGCGCGAGCTTCGACACGATGTTCGGCAGGGCGACCAGCGGCACCGACGCCGTGCTCCGCAGCGCCGACGCGATCACCACGCCGGGGGAGAGCCAGGGGGTGCGCGCACCTGTCGACGCGAGCCTGGCCGAGACCGTCGAGCGGGTCCCCGGTGTGGCGGCCGCCGCCCCCGACGTCCAGGGCGCGGGCCAGCTGATCGGCGCCGACGGCAAGCCCATCGGCGGCCAGGGCCCGCCCACCCTGGCCGGGAACTGGATCGACGACCCGGAGCTCAACCCGTACCGACTGGCCGAGGGCCGCGCCCCGGAGAAGTCCGGCGAGGTCGTCGTCAACCGGGGCACCGCCGACCGGGGCGGCCTGAAGATCGGCGACACGACGGTCCTGCGCACCCCCGACCCCGTCGAGGTGACGATCGTGGGCCTCGCGACTTTCGGCGGCGAGGACGGCATGGCCCAGGTGACCTTCACCGGCATGACCCGCGCCGACGCCGAGAAGTACCTCACGGCAAGGCCCGGCGAGGCGACGGGCATCCAGGTGCGCGCGGGACCGGGCGTCGGCCAGCAGCAGCTCGTGGACCGGCTGACTCCCTTGCTGCCCAAGGGTGTTGAGGCGATCACCGGCCAGGAGTCGGCCGAGGAGAACACCGACATGATCTCCAGTCAGTTCCTGTCGGTCTTCACCACCCTGCTCCTGGTGTTCTCGGGCATCGCCCTGCTCGTAGCGACCTTCTCCATCCACAACACCTTCGCGATCGTCGTCGCCCAACGCACCCGCGAGAACGCCCTGTTGCGCGCCCTCGGTGCCTCCCGGCGCCAGGTCACCGCGATGACCCTGACGGAGGCGAGCGTGGTCGCCGTGACCGCGTCCGCGGCGGGCCTCGCGGGCGGCATCGGCATCGCGGCCGGACTCCAGGCGCTGTTCCCGGCCATCGGATTCCCCTTCCCCGAGGGCGACTTGGTGGTCAGCGTCCTGTCGATGGCGCTGCCGCTAGCGGTCGGCGTCCTGGTATGCCTGGGCTCCGCGCTGCTCCCCGCCGTCCGGGCCGGCCGCACCGCACCCCTGGCGGCGCTGCGCGAGACGGCCGTCGACCAGTCGGGCGCCTCCCGGGTCCGCGCGGTCGTCGGAGGAGGCCTCGCGGCACTCGCCGTGGCCGTCACCCTCACCGGTGTCCTGGTGTCCCCGTCCCTCTGGCTCGCGGGAACCGGCGCCGTCCTGGCCCTCGTCGCCTTCGTGGTCCTCGGTCCGGTCGCCTCCACGACGGCCGTACGTCTCCTCGGCAGCCCTCTCGACCGGCTGCGCGGAGTCACCGGCGCTCTCGCCCGGCGCAACGCCCTGCGCAGCCCCAAGCGGACGGCGGCCACCGCGAGCGCGCTGATGATCGGCGTGGCCGTGGTCTCGCTGTTCACGGTGTTCGGGGCGTCCCTGAAGGCGACCATGGACCAGACCGTGTCCCGGTCCTTCGCGGGTGATGTGGCCGTCAGCACCCCGTCGTTCGGCGCGGGCGGCAGCGGACTGAGCCCCCGGCTCGCCGGAGCGGTCCAGGAGCTGCCCGAGGTGGACACGGCCGTCGGACTCGGCCGCGGTGTCGCCGAAGTCGACGGTGAGGGAAGGCCGTTGACCGTCACCGACCCGCTCGCCCTGGAGCGCACCTTCGACCTCGGCAAGGTCCGGGGCTCCCTGTCCGGCCTCGGTACGGACGGCATCGCGATCACCGAGAAGGAGGCCGAGAGGCAACACCTGGCCACCGGCGACACGGCCCGGCTGACCTTCACCGACGGCACCTCACGGACCTTCACGGTCCGCGCGGTCTACGGCCGGTCCGAACTCGCCGGCGACTACGTCATCACCCGCGCGGCCTGGGCCCCGCACCGCACCCAGGACTCGGACACCCTGGTCGCCGTCTCCTTCAAGGACGGCGTGAGCACGGACACCGGCAAGGCGGCCGTCGAGAAGGTCGCGGCCCGGTACGGCGACCCCGAGGTGCAGACCCGCGACGAGTACGCGCAGTCCTCGGCGGGCGGCATCGACATGATGCTCACCCTCGTCTACGCGCTGCTCGCCCTCGCGGTCCTGATCGCCCTGCTGGGCATCGCCAACACGCTGACCCTCGCCATCCACGAGCGCACCCGCGAACTGGGCCTGCTCAGGGCCGTGGGCCAGACCAGGTCGCAGCTGCGGGCCATGGTCCGCTGGGAGTCGGTCCTGGTCGCCGCCTTCGGCACGGTCGGCGGACTCGCCCTCGGCGGCTTCCTCGGCTGGGTCCTGGTCAAGGCGTCGGACGGCACGAGCGACAGCGCCTTCGCCTTCGCGATACCGCCGCTGCAACTCGCGGTCGTCGCCCTGGTGGGCCTCACGGCGGGCGCCCTCGCGGGCCTGAGGCCGGCTCGCCGAGCGGCACGCCTGGACGTGCTGCGGGCCATCGCCACGGAGTGACGACCGGCTGCACCGCCATGGAGTGACGACCGGCCGTACCGTCGTCACCTCACGGGCCGCGAACGGCCCGGCGACCCGGCGGCCCGGCAGCCCGGCGGCCGGCGGTCCGACGGGACGAGCCGGAGAGACCCGGCCGGGGTTGCTCCCACCGGGGGAGCGGACCCGCACAGCCCCCGCGGACGACCGTAGGGACCACAGGCGTGTCACCGCCCGGTCAGCCGGCAACGGCGGACCGGGCGGGAGCGTGTTCGGGACGGTGGCTGTCCACCGAGACCTCGGCGAACCGGATCGCGGGTTTCTCCGCGACCTTGCGCCGCGGCGGACGCGCGGCGGCACCCCGAGCGGCGGCAGGCGTCGGCAGCGTGAACCACACGACCTTGCCCGACTCACCGTCCGGCCGGACGCCCCAGCTCTCGCTGACCGCGGCGACCATGGCGAGCCCGCGCCCGCACGTGGCGAGCGGCTCGGTGTCCTGGATGTCGGCCACGACCGGCAGACGCGGGTCGTGGTCGTGCACCGAGACCGTGAGCCGGTCGAGCAGCAGCTCGATCTCCACGGTGCACGTCTTGTCGGGCTGGGCATGGCGGTGGACGTTGGCCAACAGCTCCGTCACACCGAGCGCGGCCCGGTCTATGAGGGGATCCATATGCCAGTAGCGCAACTGCGCTGAAAGGATTCTGCGGACCTGGCCGATCCGCGACGGCAGGGCTTGGAGCTCCACCGTGCAGTGCCTGCTCGGATGACTGATCACGGCTGCGACTCCCCGACGAGAGGTCCGGAAGAACACGGAGTTCGGATCGATGCGGCAGGGTGCCTGAGTGAAAACGGCCGCCTGCTGTCGTGCCCGGCGGGCTGGTTCGCAGCGTAATCGCCGGTAAACCCAGAGTGATGTGAGACCAGCGTGACCCAGGAGGTGCGGTACCGCAACACGGGGCCCGCGGAGCCGGTCGTACGGCGCGGAATCAGTTCCCGCGCCCCGCCGCCCTGCGTACGGCCTCGATGAACCGGCGTGCGGCGGGCGGCCCGGGCTCGCCCGGAGCCGGGTCGTGCTCGCCCAGGGTCAGCAGGTACCGGTTTCCGTTGAGGTCGGCGAGGGCCCGGTCGTCCGCGGCGAACCAGGGCTTGGAGGCGCGCACCGCCTGCACCGGCGCACTGTCGATCTCACTGCCGTAACTGGTGAGCAACTCCAGCCTGCCGTCACTGATCCGGACCTGACCGGCCCGGGTGAGCGAGCGCAACCTCTTGCCGATCCGCACGCCCGTAGCCGTGAACTCCGGCTCCGCCATGCCGTCCCGCCCCCTTGTGCGCGTCGGTGTGCCGGCCCGTGCTCCCGCGTGGGCCGAGAGCCGGCTCCTGTCGTGATCCAGTGTGCGCCCCCGTCCGGGACGTCCGTCCCGTCCGGTGCAGTCTGCCCGCCACGGGCGTCTGGCACCAGTGCGCATGACACCTCGGCGGGGAGTGTCCGGAGCACTCGTCCGAATGCGCCCCCGCAGGCGCGTCCCGGCCCGGCCCCAGGGGTGTCTTTGGGGCGCTCAAAGATGCGTTTATGCAGGTGAGGAGCGTGCGGAAGGTGTCTATGATCGAAGCGTCGGCCGCGCGATCCGCCGTCGGCGCGCAGCGTAAGGAGCCCCGTCGTGAGCACCCCTCAGCAGATCCGGACCGGCGACACCCTCGACGTCGACCACAGCGACGCCGCCTACCGCGGCTGGCTGAAAGAAGCCGTCCGCAAGGTCCAGGCCGACGCCAACCGCTCGGCCGACACCCACCTCCTGCGCTTCCCGCTCCCGGAGAAGTGGGGCATCGACCTGTACCTCAAGGACGAGTCGACCCACCCCACCGGCAGCCTCAAGCACCGACTCGCCCGCTCACTCTTCCTCTACGGCCTCTGCAATGGCTGGATCCGGCCCGGCCGCCCGGTGATCGAGGCGTCCAGTGGCTCGACGGCCGTGTCCGAGGCGTACTTCGCGGGGCTGATCGGGGTGCCCTTCATCGCGGTCATGCCGCGCACGACGAGCGCCGAGAAGATCCGCCTCATCGAGTTCCACGGCGGCCGGTGCCACTTCGTGGACGACCCGCGCACCATGTGCGAGGAGTCCGCCCGCCTCGCGGTGGAGACCGGCGGCCACTACATGGACCAGTTCACCTACGCGGAACGCGCCACGGACTGGCGCGGCAACAACAACATCGCCGAATCCATCTTCCGCCAACTGGAGTTGGAGCGTTTCCCGGAGCCCGCGTGGATCGTCGCCACGGCGGGTACCGGCGGCACCTCGGCGACCATCGCGCGGTACGTCCACTACATGCAGTACGACACCCGCATCTGTGTGGCCGATCCGGAGAACTCCTGTTTCTTCGAGGGCTGGACCACCGGCGATCCGGACGTCACCTGCGACTGCGGCTCACGCATTGAGGGCATCGGCCGGCCGCGCATGGAGCCGAGCTTCGTACCCGGCGCGATCGACCGCATGATGAAGATCCCGGACGCGGCGAGCGTGGCCGCCGTCCGCGCCCTGGAACAGGCCATCGGCCGCAAGGCGGGCGGCTCGACCGGCACCGGACTGTGGAGCGCCCTGAAGATCGTCGCCGAGATGGTGGCCGAGGGACGCCGGGGGAGTGTCGTCACCCTGCTCTGCGACCCCGGCGACCGCTACCTGGACAAGTACTACTCGGACGCCTGGCTGGCCGAACAGGGCCTGGACATCGAGCCGTACACGACGGCGATCACCTCGCTCCTCGCCACGGGCGTCTGGCCCGACTGAGCTGTTCGGGCCACGGGCGTACGGCCCGACTGAGCTGTGCGGGCAACAGGTGTACGGCCCGACCTGACCTATCCGGCCAGGCGCCGGTCCAGCGTGGTCACCGCGCCCCGGAAGGCCCGTCCGAGACCGGCCCGCCCGAGCATCGCCACGAACCGGAAGGCGGCCGTGCCGTCCGCCGTGAACGTCCAGCGCACGCGCGTGCCCGTCCCGGCCGGGGTGAGCCGCCACTCCTCGACGATGGCGCGGACCCCGGGCGCGTTCGCCACGTCCACGCGGTAGGCGTACACCTCGGGCGCCTTCGCCACGAGGACCGTCTCCTGGAAGCGTCCGCCGCCCTTGAGGTGGACCTCGCGGGTCGAGCCGTCCCCGGTGGACCGGGCCAGCGTCACCGCCGAGAACCACTCCGCCCAGCCGGGCACGTCCTCGGCGAGAGCTTTGAAGACGGCGTCCGGCGGTGCGGACATCTCCTGTGCGAACACCATCCGGACGGGCGCGGTCTCGATGAAGTCGAGCCCCACCGCGCGGAGTTGGTGAGCCATGGACACCCCCCCTGGCGCCGATCGGGAGGTGTCACCCTAGCTGACGTTCAGTCAGCTGTCTGTACCCTCACCGGTCTCACCGGCCACCACCAGCCGCCGCAGATGCTCGGAGATCTCCGCGCGCGCCTCCGTCGGCAGCCCCGCGTCCGTCACCAGCGTGTCGACCTGCTCCAGCGAGGCGAACGAACTCAGGCCCACGGTGCCCCACTTGGTGTGGTCGGCGACCACCACGACCCGCCGCGCCGACTGCACCAGACGGCGGTTGGTCTCGGCCTCCGCGAGGTTCGGCGTCGACAGACCGGCCTCGACCGATATGCCGTGCACCCCGAGGAAGAGCACGTCGAAGTGGAGCGCCCCGATCGCCTGGTCGGCCACCGGACCCACCAGCGAGTCGGACGGGGTGCGCACCCCGCCGGTCAGCACGACCGTGGCCGCGCCCTGCCGGGGGCCCGTGGTGCGCTGCGCCGCGTGGAAGACGTCGGCGACCCGCACCGAGTTGGTGACGACGGTCAGGTCCGGCACGTCCAGCAGATGGTGGGCCAGCGCATACGTCGTCGTACCGCCCGACAGTGCGATGGCGGTACCCGGCGCGACCAGCTCCGCCGCCGACCTCGCGATGTCCTCCTTGGCCGTCAGCTCCAGGCCCGACTTCGCCTCGAAACCCGGCTCGTGCGTGCTCGCCTCGACCACCGGCACCGCGCCGCCGTGCACCTTCTCCAGCACGCCCTGACGCGCCAACGCGTCCAGATCCCGCCGTACGGTCATGTCCGACACGCCGAGCTTGCGGGTCAGCTCGTTGACCCGGACCCCGCCTCGGCGCCGGACCTCGTCCAGGATCAGGGCGCGCCGCTGCTCCGCGAGGAGGTTCTGATTCTCACTCACGTACGCTCCGGTCCTTTCGCCTCAAGCCGTCCGACACGCCCGGCGCACCAGCCCCGACAAGCGCGTTTTGCCCGTCCCTGGTGCGCGGACGTCCCATCCTCGCACGCGCCCCGCGGGGTCGCGCCACCGACCGCCCCGTCGCGCTCATGTCACCACGTCGACACCAGGGCTCCCGCTGTCACACGGATCGGGGAGATTCCGTGACGAGAGGTGTGCGGATCACGCCGAGCGGCGATCCTTGTGCCCGCACGAACAGATGCCGACGGCGCGTCACGGGGGAAGTGCGGAACAGTGGAACGTGTCACGACCATGGGCGCGGACGGCCCGGCCGCCCGGCCCGAAGAATCCGGGATCGCCCTGGAACTCCTGGTCCACGGAGTGGGCGGCACCACGCCGGAGAAGATGCTCGACGACCCGCGCACGGTACGGGTCACCGGCGACGACACGGCGGCCGTCTTCCGGCGCGCCGACGACGTCGACGCCGAGACCCGCCCGGAGGCGGGCCGCACCGGACCGGTGCCCGAGGCGTACGTCTGGTGCAACCTCACCTCCGGCAACGGCACCCGCGCCCTGTGGCTGCTGTTGCTGCCGTTCATGGTGGTCAACCTCGCCCACTGGATGCGCCCCGGCGCACGCGGCCGCAGGCGGACGGTGCGGGTGTACGGGCTGCTGGTGCGGCTCGCCGGCCTGACCTTGACAGTGCTCCTCGTCGCCGCCGCCTGCGAGGTCGCCCTGGACCTCGTGGCCTGGCAGTGCGCGGGCACCCGCGCGTGTGCCGAGTCGCACTCCTGGCTCGGCTTCCTGTCGCCCGACGTGTCCGCCGACGGCTGGTGGAGCAGGCCCGGCCGCCGCCTCGCCCTTGCCGCCCTGGTCCCGGCCGCGCTCACCGGCCTGCTCTGGTACCTCTCCCACCGCACCTGGAGCGCCTACGAGTCCCAGCGGCCCATGGACCACCGGGCCGAGCCCGAGGAGGACAACAGCCGCACCGCGCTCGGCCGGCCCGGCTTCTGGTACGGCCGCCGCCTGGTCGCCCGCCTGCGCGCCGCGCACACCGCCGCCGGACTGCTGACCATCGCCGCCGCGGTCTCCTCCACCGCGACGCGCTTCGACCACGAGCCGGGCGGCCCCGCACTGCTGGACACCCTCGGCCGACTGCTCCAGGCGGCCCTCGTCGCCGCCGGTGTCGCCGTCGTCTGGGTGGTGTGCCGCCGCGGCCGCAGCGAGCGGCACCTGGACCGGGAGCTCGACGAGCATCTCGTACGACGCCTGCCGCTCGCCGCCCTCGTCCTGCTCGTCCTCGCCGCGGTGTACGCCGGGTGGGAGCGGCCCGGGTGGGAGTCGCACGGCAGGCTGTCCGGGGACGCCACCTTCGGCGGGATCGCCTTCGTCCAGGGACTGCTGGTCATCGCCCTCGCCGTGGTCGCCCACCTGCTCCACCGCACCCACCCCGAGCCCCGAGCCGCCGTGCGGGGCTTGGGCGGACCCGCCGTCGCGACCCTGGCCTGCGCCCTCGGCGGAGTCATGTCCGGCGGCGTGTCGCAGCGCGTGGCCGACTGGCTGGACGGCACCGGCGCGACCGTACCCGGCCCACCGGTCCTGCTGACCTGGCAGGCGTCCGTGATCCCGCTGGTCCTGATCGTCCTGCTCGGTCACTGCGCGTGGCTGGGGTGGCGGACCTGGCGGTCGAGCCGGGCCCAACTCGGCGCCGTGGAGAGCGACTACCCCGGCGAGGCCAAGGACGCGGCGTACAGCCGGCGCATCGCCAGGACCCGCGCCATGGCCGCCCTCACGGACCGGGGACCCCGCCTGATCGGCGTGACGGCGGCCAGCACCCTGCTCCTCGGCGCCGCGGCCCTGGTGGGCGCCCTGACCTCCCACAAGACACCGGGCAGGGCCGCCGAGGGGGCGTACGCCATCGTGGAGAGCGCCGCGGAGACCGCCCAGGCGCTCGGCTCCTGGCTGATCGGCCTCGGCTTCATACTCTTCGTCACCTGGGGCCGCCGCGCCTACAAGGACCCCTCGGCCCGCCGCACCATCGGCATCCTCTGGGACGTCGGCACCTTCTGGCCGCGCGCCGCCCACCCCTTCGCCCCGCCCTGCTACGCGGAACGCGCCGTACCCGACCTGACCTGGCGAATGGCGACCTGGACCCGCGCCACCCGCGGCCGCCTGGTCATCTCCGGACACTCCCAGGGCAGCGTCCTCGCGGCGGCCGCTGCCTGGCAGCTGGAGCCGTCGGTCCGCAAGCGGGTAGCCCTGCTCACCTACGGCTCGCCGCTGGAGCGCCTCTACGGCCGCTGGTTCCCGGCCCACTTCGGACCGGCCGCCCTCACCGCCCTGCACCACGACGTGGACTGCTGGCGCAACCTCTACCGGCTCACCGACCCCATCGGCGGCCCGGTCCGGCTGCCCGGCGACTGCGGCCCCGAGGTGGACCGGGCACCCCTCAGGGACCCGCTCTCCTACGGCCGCAGCGATCTGCACCCGCTGCCCGCGCCGATCCTCGGCCACTCCGACTACCAGGCCGACCCCGCGTTCGCGCAGGAGCGGGCGCGACTGCTGGCCCGGCTGCAACCGGACCTGCCGGGCCCGCGCTCTCAGGGGGAGTCGGGCAGGTCCTCGGCGTAGAGCAGCGTCAGATCGTCCGTGGTCGGGTCGGCCACCTGGGCGACCCGGCTCGCGTGCCGCTCCACCATCGCCTCGAAGGTCTGGCGCGCGGTACGGCCGTTGCCGAAGGCCGGGCCCTTGGGCAGCACGGTGAAGTACTTCCGCAACGCCTCCGAGGCGCCCGGCGCCAGCCGGTACTCGTGCTCCTCCGCCTGCTGTTCCACGATGCTGAGGAGCTCGGCGGGGTTGTAGTCGCTGAAGGTGATGGTCCGTGAGAACCGGGACGCCACACCCGGGTTGACCGACAGGAACCGCTCCATCTCGGCGGTGTAGCCCGCGACGATCACCACGACCGCGTCCCGGTGATCCTCCATCAGCTTCACCAGCGTGTCGATGGCCTCCTTGCCGAAGTCCCGGCCCGAGTCCTCCGGCGACAGCGCGTACGCCTCGTCGATGAACAGCACCCCGCCGCGCGCCCTGTCGAACGCCTCCTGGGTGCGGATCGCCGTGGAGCCGATGTGCTCGCCGACCAGGTCGACGCGGGACACCTCGACGAGATGACCCTTCTCCAGGACGCCGAGGGAGGCGAGGATCTCGCCGTAGAGCCGGGCGACCGTCGTCTTGCCGGTGCCGGGGGAGCCCGTGAAGACCAGGTGGCGCTTGACGGAGGCCGCCTTGAGGCCCGCCTGCTGGCGGCGCCGGCCCACCTCGATCATGTCGGTGAGCGCCCGCACCTCGCGCTTGACGCTGTCCAGGCCCACCAGCGCGTCGAGTTCGCCCAGGACGGCCTTCGAGGTACGCGAGGGCTGCTCCGGCTCGGCGGGGGTGACCAGCGGCTCCTGCTCGGTGACGCGCTGCCCCGGGATCGCGCCCAGCAGGCCGGCCGAGCGGGACTCCGTCTGCACGGCCGTCTCCAGGGCCGCGGGCGGCGTCAGGCTGCCGCTCTCGTCGCTCGTGCAGTCCTCGACGACGGGACCCGCTCCGGTCGCCGCGTCCGGGGCGTCCGCGAACTCGTAGCCCCCGCGCGCACAGCGTTCCGTGCGGCACTTCCTGAGCGTCGAGCGGGAACCGTCTATGACGTGGAAGCCGTAGCCGCCGCTGCCCGTCACCCGGCAGTTCAGGAAGCTGCCCCGGCCGCCCGCCGAGACGTAGAAACCGGCCTCCGCGGGGGAGTCGACCGTGCAGCGCTCGATCGTCGGGTCGGCGCCCTTCGTGACGATCACACCGGTCTGAGTGCCGTCCACGGTGCAGCTGTTGAGGGTGCCGCCGCTGCCGTGGTCCCGGAACCAGGCGCCGGTCGCGGCGTCCCGGATCCGGCAGTCGTCGAGCTGCGCGGTGGCCCCGTCACTCACCGACACCGCGGTGTTGCGCACCTGGGAGATGTCGGTGTCGACCACGTCCGCGCGCGAGCCGCGGTCCAGGACGAACAGCGCGTCCGGCACGTCGTGCACCCGGCAGGAGTCCAGTACGACGGTGGCGCCGTCGCTGACCCAGACGGCCGGGTAGTCGCCCGTGCTGTCGAAGATCTCGCACTGGTTGGCGTCCACGCGGGTGCCCGGGTCCCACACCGACAGGCCGTTGCGGCCGAACTGGCGGACCGTCGTGCGGGTCAGGGTGAGCACCGAGCGGGAGCGCAGGTCGACCGCGTTCTCCGGGATGTCGTGGATGCGGCAGTCGGCGAGGGTCAGCACCGCGTCGGTGTCGAGCGTGATGCCGTCGGAGGTGGTGCGGTGCACATCGCAGTCGGTGAGGTGAGCGGTGGCCCGGCCGGACACCTGGACCCCGCTGCCGCGGACCTCGTAGACCTCACAACCCACGGCCTCCAGCGCGGAGTTCTCGCCGGTCACCGACAGGCCCGAGCCCGAGGCGTGGTGGATCCGGCAGCGCTCCAGACGGGGGTGGGCGCCGCCGCGCACCGCGACACCGGACTGGCCGGCCGCCACGATCTCGCACTCCTCGTACACCCCGCCCGCGCCGTCCAGTACGGCGATGCCGATGCCGGCCGGGTTGTCGACGGTGCAGCGCCGCACGGTGGGCCGCGCACCGCCGCGCACCTCTATGCCGGCCGCGGACCGGGTGACGACCCGGATGTCCGCGAGCTCCGGGGTGCCCTCCTCGACGAGCAGGGCGGGCGCGGCCGCGTCCTGCCCCTCCACGTGCAGGTCCTGGACCACGGCCGAGGCGCGCACGGTCAACGGCACGCCGTCCATGGGCGCGATGCGCACGGAGCCGGGCGAACCCTCGGGACCGCGCAGGGTCACCGCCCGCTGCACGACGAGGTTCTCCCGGTAGGTGCCCGGGGCGACGGTGAGGACGTCGCCGTCGGCCGCGGCCTCGTGGGCGGCGGCGAGCGACGCGTACTCACCTGTGCGGCGCCGCCACCGCGATGTACCGGTGTGCGTCACCTGGACCGTGCCCTGTGCCATGGCGTTGCTGTGCCCCCACCTCGTAGTACGCGGGTTTGTGCTGCCGAAGAGGTTCGGCCGGTCCACCGTAGCGTGCGCGCGGGCGGTGGGTTGACCAGAGCCGCAAGGCCGTCAACTGCCGGTACCGGTCCGGCCCCAGTCCGGGCCCGCGCTGTCCCAGGCCTGGTCCCAACGGGCGTACCGGCGACGGACCATGCGCCACACCGCCAGCCGTCGGCCGCCCTCGAGCGCGCCCGCGGTCAGCAGGGCCGCGCCTATCCCGGCGAGGACGGCGTGCGTGGTGGCGGTGGCCGAGTCCAGCGGGCGGGCCGCCAGACTGCCGCGCAGATCCGTCCACAGCGTGAAGTGGTCGCCGCGGTGCGGGCTCTGGAGGTCCGCCATGACCGAGCCGTGGTGCGCGCTGCCGTCCGGACCGGTCCAGTCGGCCAGCACCCGGCTGCGCAGATCCCGCCCCGTGGAGGTCTCGGGATCGGCGTCCAGCGGCGAGCGGTCCAGCTTGCGGACCACGGTCGCCGTCACCAGCTGGCGGGACTCGCGCTGGTCCCGGACCGACTGCTGCAGCGCGTCCTCGGCGACACCGCCGACCACGGCACCGATCACCGGTCCCACGACCAGGATCAGCAGCAGGGCCACCAGGCCCACCCAGGCCTCGGCCAGATCGGTCGCGCGGCGCAGCGGGTTGCGCCGCCACCGCCAGAGTCCGCTGATCGCTCGCACCGTCCGCACCCCCTTCCCGCTCCGTGATAACCCCCCGCGGAGTCGTTCACGCGCGGCACCGGCCGAAGAGAGAGCGAAATCACCTGCGGCCGGGACCTCTCATGAACTCCTCATGAAAGCCCCAACGCACGGGCACCCGGGCGGGGTTCCCGCCCGCGCCGACCGAGTGGATCTTTGACAGATCTTTGTCCGGATACCGCCCCCGGCCCGCCGCTCAGCCGAGGATCCGGACCGGGTCCCCGACCCTGACGGTGCCCCGGGACTCGGGCACCAGGTTCTGGCCGAAGACCAGCTTGGTGCCGAAGCGCCGGTGCCGGCCCAGGGTGTGCAGGGGCTCCTTGCCGCGGGCGGCGGTGGCCTGGTCGGTCGTGGTCACCACGCACCGTCCGCACATCTTGGCCACCCGGAAGGCGACGTCACCGATCGCGATGCGCGACCAGTCGTCCTCGGCCCAGGCGTCGGTACCCGTCACCACGACGTTCGGCCGGAAACGGTTCATGGGAAGCGGGCCGTCGGCCACGTTCCGGCCCTCGGCGATCAGGGAGTTGAGGGCGTCCAGCGAGGACGCGGAGGTGAGCAGCAGCGGAAATCCGTCGGCGAAGGTGACCGTCTCGCCGGGCAGCGCGTACTCGGGGTCGACAGGGCGGCGACGGGAGGGCTCGTCCATGTGCACGAGACGCGTTTCGGAGCCGAGGTACTCGGTGCACCAGGCGTGGGCGTCGTCGTCCGATGCGGGCACGCCTTCGATCTTGTTCCCGAAGAGCTCCATGGTGAGCGTCCCGGCCGCTTCCGGGACAGGCACGGTCAGCGGATCCATGCCGGGCCCGGACAGACGAACACCGCCGCCGGGCATCAGCTCGGCGGCGGCCAGGGCGAGGCGCGGCTGCTGTCGTTGTGTGACGACCTTTCCCCCGTCGTCGACCAGGGCCCAGCGCCGGTCCCCGGCCAGCCCCCAGGGCTCCACCTCGGCCTCCCGGAGCGTCAGAGCCCGGAACGCCTTGACCGGATGGACGTGGATCGACAGCAGTCGTGCATTCCCCATGGAGCCATCGTGCCAGGTGGCGACGGCCCGAGCGGGGAATCAGTACCCGCGGTACTGCTGGTTGTACGGGTCCTGGTAAGGAGCCGGCTGAGCGGGCCGGGGAGCCGCGGGGCGCATCGCCTCGTACCCCGTGGCCATGCCGGGCGCCGCCGGACGCGGCTGCTGCGGCCCGGGATACCCGCGCGGCGCGGCGGCCTGCTGCGGGATGTACGCCGCGGGCGCCTGCTGGAGCGGGGAGGGCTGCTGTGCCTGCGGGTAGCCGTAGGACTGGGAGGGACCCGCGGGAAGGGCGGGCAGCGCGGACGGCAGTGCGGGCAGGTTGCTCGCCGGCATGTCGTACGCGGCGGGGACCCGGATCGGAGCGATCTGCGGGGTGCCCCGCTCGGCCACGAGCGAGTCGTAGATCGGAGTGTCCGGGAAGGAGGCGGAGTAGTAGCCGCCGCCATAAGTGGAGCGGGGGGAGGTCATGGCACATAAGTTAAGCCCACGATGTGCTGGTTGGGGAGACCGATAAGAGGGTTGTTTTCCGTGTCCGCAGTGACTCGGGATCCCCAATGCGAGCGAACTCGGCAAAAAAGGACGCCAATCGGCGTTCGCGCAGTGTAAAGGCCGAGTTCCCAGGGGGTTACCAGCGGTTGACGACCGATCTTCCTGTGCGCGGGATGGGAGTTCGCTGTCCCGGAGGAATAGGTTGAACGGGTAAAGCCCGATGGACCGCCGGGGTGGGTCCTGGCCTGCTGACACGTGATGGGGGCGGACATGTCAATGTCGAAGGGTTCGAACGCTCCGGTGCCCACGACGGCACTGCGCGTCGAATTGGGCTGGCGCTCCGGGCCAGGCGTCCCCGACGCGGACGCCTCGGCCCTGGTGCTCGTCGGCGGAAAGGTCCGCTCCGACGCCGACTTCGTCTTCTACAACCAGCCGCAGCACGCCTCCGGCGCGGTGCGCCACGAGGGCAAGCGCACCGAAGGCGGCCGGGTGACCGACACCCTGCTCGTCGACCTCGCGCGCGTGGAGCCCGCGGTCGAGACCGTCGTCCTCGCCGCCTCCGCGGACGGCGGGACCTTCGCCCAGGTCCCCGATCTCTACATCGAGGTCCGCGACGCGGAGCGGGACACGGTGGCCGCGCGCTTCGACAGTGACGGCGCCACCGTAGAAACCGCTTTCGTGCTCGGGGAGTTCTATCGTCGCCAAGGCGCGTGGAAATTCCGTGCCGTCGGACAGGGTTACGACAGCGGTCTGGAAGGGCTCGCGACGGACTTCGGAATCACCGTCGAGGAACCCCAGCAGTCCGCGCCCGTCAGTACGCCCGCACCGCCCGCCGAACCGGTCCGCCTCACCAAGGTCACGCTCACCAAGTCGGCGCCCTCCGTCTCCCTCACCAAACAGGGCGGCACCTCGGGCGCCCTGCGCGTGAACCTCAACTGGGAGGTGCGCAAACAGTTCTCCGGCTGGGGCGGCAAACGCGGTCGCGCGGTCGCCCTGCACGCCGACCTCGACCTCGACCTGTGCGCCCTGTACGAACTCGCCGACGGCCGCAAGGGAGTCGTACAGGCACTGGGCAACGCCTATGGAGCCCTGCACCAGCCGCCGTACATCCATCTGGACGGCGACGACCGCACCGGCGCGGTCGCGAGCGGTGAGAACCTCACCGTGAACCTCGACCACAAGCGCGACTTCCGGCGCATCCTCGTCTTCGTGACCATCTACGAAGGCGCGCGCTCCTTCGCCGACCTGCACGCCACGGTCACGCTCCAGCCGCAGTACGGCGCCCCGATCGACTTCTCCCTCGACGAGTGCACGGTGCCCTCCACGGTCTGCGCGCTGGCCCTGATCACCAACACCGGCGACGACCTGGTCGTCCAGCGCGAGGCCCGCTATCTCGTGCCCGATCGCGGGGTGAGCCCGCAGCGGACCGTCGACCACGCCTACGGCTGGGGCATGAACTGGACCCCCGGCCGCAAGTGAGGCCTCACCTCTCGTCCCCGACGACGGCGTCCGGACGCGCGTACGTGCGGCCCTTCCAGGCCGCACCACGTCCCCTGTAGTGCTGCACCGCCGAGTCGACGGTCATCAGGAGGTAGAGGAACGCGGTGAACGGCAGCAGGGGAGCGAGCCACAGCGGCTGCCGGTAGTAGCGGAGCATCGGGAGGTACGTCCCGCTCATGACGAGCCACGCCAGACCACCGAGCACCGCCGTCACCGTGTCCCCCAGGGACAGCCCCGCGACGACGGCGACGGGCGGCACCAGATAGACCAGCGCGAGCCCGGACACGGTGCCGAGGAGCACGAGAGGGCTGTGGCGGAGCTGGGCGTAGGCGCTGCGCGAGACCATCCGCCACAGGTCGTGCAGCTGGGGATAAGGGCGGACGCTGTCCACCCGATCGGCGAGGCCCAGCCAGATGTGGCCGCCGCCGCCCTTCACGGCCCGCGCGAGAGCCACGTCGTCGATGACGGCGTGCCGGATGGCGTCCGGGACACGGGCCCGCTCGGCGGTCTTGGCGCGCAGCAGGACACAGCCGCCCGCCGCGGCCGCCGTCCGCGCCCCCTTCCTGCCGATCCGGCGGAACGGATACAGCTGGGCGAAGAAGTACACGAACGCCGGCACCACGAGCCGCTCCCACAGGCTCTCCACCCGCAGCCGGGCCATCTGCGAGACGACGTCGAAGCCCCCGGCGTGCGCGGCCGCCACCAGCCGTCGCAGACTGTCCGGCTCGTGGGCGATGTCGGCGTCCGTCAGCAGCAGGTACTCGGGGCCACGCGCGCGTGCCAGACCGATCCCGTGACGTACGGCCCACAGCTTTCCCGTCCACCCCGCCGGCGGTTCACCGGGAGACGACACGGTCAACGGCAGCCCGCCGTGCCGGCGAGCCAGGTCGCGGGCCAGCTCCCCGGTGCCGTCCGAGCTGCCGTCGTCGACCAGGAAGACCTCCGCCCGCCCCGGATACTCCTGGGCCAGCAACGAGGGGAGGCTCGAAGGCAGCACCTCCGCCTCGTCACGGGCCGGGACCACCACACCCACGGCCGGCCAGGACCCCGGATCGCGCTCCGGGGGCAGTCGTACGTCCGTGCGCCAGAAGAAGCCCTGGCAGAGCAGCAGCCACAGCCAGGCGGCGAAGGATACGGCGGCAATCCACGCGATGGCGCTCACGCGCGCAGTCTGCCCCACGGGACCGGCCTCCAAGAGCTCATCGTCTATCGTGGCCGGGTGAAGATCGCGCTCTTGGACTCCGGAATCGGTCTGCTGGCGGCCACCGCCGCGGTACGGCGACTGCGCCCCGACGCCGATCTCGTGCTCTCCCTCGACCCCGACGGCATGCCCTGGGGTCCCCGCACACCGCAGGACATCACCGGGCGCGCCCTGGCCCTCGCCGAGGCCGCCGCCGCCCATGATCCCGCCGCGCTGATCATCGGCTGCAACACCGCCACCGTGCACGCCCTCACCGCCCTGCGCGCCCGCCTGGAGCCGGAGCTGCCGGTCGTCGGCACCGTCCCCGCGATCAAGCCGGCCGCGTCCGGCGGCGGCCCCTTCGCGATCTGGGCGACGCCCGCCACCACGGGCAGCCCCTACCAGCGCGGCCTCATCGAGGAGTTCGCCGACGGGGTCCCCGCGACCGAGGTGCCCTGCCACGGCCTCGCCGAGGCCGTCGAGCACGCCGACGAGGCCGCGATCGACGCCGCCGTGACCGCGGCCGCCGCCCTGACCCCCGAGGACGTGACGACCGTCGTCCTGGGCTGCACGCACTACGAACTGGTCGCCGAGCGCATCCGGGCCGCCGTGCAGCGCCCCGGCCGCCCGCCGCTCGTCCTGCACGGCTCCGCCGGAGCGGTCGCCGCCCAGGCGCTGCGCCGGATCGGCGAGGAGCCCGCGCCCGCGTCGACGGCCACCGGCACCCTCACCGTCCTGCTGAGCGGACGCGAGGGCACGCTGCCCGCGCCGGCCCTGGCCTACGCCGAAGGCCGGCTCCTGCGGACGGCCACCCCCGCCCGCTGACCGCCCTCACCGAGGGGACGGCCCCGCCCGGAGCAGTCACCCCGCGCAACGAGCTACCCGTGCGGCGAAACCTGAGTAACCTCGTAGACATGAGGGACCACCCCCACGGCGAGCACACCTCGCACCACACCGACGTCTGGACCGGACGCGCTTCCAACCGGATCCAGTGGCTGCTCGCGCTCGGCGGTGCCGCGATCGTGGCGCTCGGAGTGGAGCTCGCCGTCGACTCGGCGTGGACCTCAGGGGTCGCCCCGCTCGTCATGTCCGTGGTCGGCTGCATCGCGGCCGGACTGCTGGTCCTCTTCCTCACCCTCGCCTTCGTCCATGTCGCCCTCAAGGTCGACATGGACTCCCTGGAGGTCCGCTGCGGCCACATCGGAGTGCCGCGCCGGCGGATCCCGCTGGCCCACGTCGCCGGAGCCGACTTCGCCCCCCATGTCACCCCGCGCCAGTGGGGCGGCTGGGGCTACCGCTGGCGGCCCGAGAAGGGCACCGCCGTCGTCGTACGCCGAGGTGAGGGCGTGGTCCTGCGGCTGTGGGACGGACACACGTTCACGGTCACCGTGGATGACGCCGAGGCCGCCGTACGCATCATCCGTGACCGGCTGCGGTCCGGTTCCACGGGGCCGCTGCGCTGAGGCGACGGCTCATCCCGGGGCCCGCTCCTCGGTGAGCGGGTGCGCGGTGGCCAGGCCCGCGAGGAGGCCCGCACCGACCGACACCGTGGTGAAGCTGAGTGCATTGCCGACCGCCGCTATCGCCGCCAGTGCCGTGAGCGTGGCGCCCGCGGTCAGGACCAGCGGTGTGGGGCGCGGGGAGCGCCACAGGGCGTACAGCAGCCAGCAGAACCCCGCCGCCAGCAGCACCACCCCGACCAGCCCCTGCTCCGCGGCGAGCTGAAGGGGCGCCGAGTGCGGCTTCCCGTCGGACACCAGGGTCCGGGTCGCCGTCGAGCTCAGCTCGCCGAAACGCCCCGGACCCACGCCGAGAGCGGTGTCCTCGCGGGCCAGGCGCAGGGCGTCGTGCCACAGGTCGATCCGGTGCGGGGTGAGCTGCCCGCGCAGGGACTCGGCCAGTCCGTCCGGCACCGCGTTCCCGGCCACCGCCCAGGTCAGACCGGTCACCGCGGTCGCGGCGGCGGCGAGTCCGGCGATGCCGGGGCCGCGATGGGGCATCCGGCCCGCCGCGAGTGAGCACAGGACCACCACGGCACAGGTGACCAGCCCGGACAGCGACCCCAGCACGGCCGCGGTCACCGTGATGCCCACGGCCGTCAACCGCAGCACGATCCGAAAGGCCGGCGATCCGGTGGCCCACGCGGCGCAGCAGACGGCACCGGTGGCGAGCGTCAGCAGGGCGGCCGTGGCGCCCGCGTGACCGAGCGGGGCGACGATCTCAGGACCCGACGAGAGACGCGGGAGCCCCACGGCCAGGCCCAGACCGGTCAGCGCCGCCGCGCAAGGGGCGGCGACCGGCAGCAGGGCACCCGAGATCCGGCCCGCCGCATACCCCGCGGCAACGGCCAGCAACGCGAGCAGCACGCCCTCCGGACGGCCGTCGTGCGCCGCCGCGGTGATCAGCGACCAGGTGGCACAGGCCCCCAGCACCAGCACGCCCACCACGTCGGAAACGTTTCGTCTGTCGCCGTCCTCTTCCGGACCGGCCACAGAAGTCATCCCCGTGGAACCCACCCCGCCCCCCGAACCCCGGTCCCCCGACCTGTGACGGGTCCCGGCCGCCCGGGCACTACCGGCCCGTACGACAGAGACTCGGGCACACCGTAACGGCTGATGGGCGATTTGTGGACGAGTTGTGCCGCGTTGCACTGGAACGACGTGGCACGGGACCACGGGCGCGGCCCCGGTCACCGGGCGGACCGCGCTGTCGATGCCAAGGTCAACCGCCGTACACTCCCCGGGTGACCGTCACCGCAACTTCCGTGGACGAATCGGACCGGCTGGAGCCGCGGCCCCCGGCTGCCTCCCGCTGGGCCGCCCGGCTCCGCCGCCTCGTCCCGGCCGCCGCAGCGGCGCTCTCCGGAGTGCTGCTCTACGTCAGTTTTCCGCCCCGCACCCTGTGGTGGCTGGCCCTGCCCGCCTTCGCCGTCTTCGGCTGGGTGCTGCGCGGCCGTGGCTGGAAGGCGGCCTTCGGTCTCGGCTATCTCTTCGGCCTGGGCTTCCTGCTGCCCCTGCTGGTGTGGACCGGCGTCGAGGTCGGCCCGGTGCCGTGGATCGCCCTGGCGGCGATCGAGGCGATCTTCATCGGGCTGGTCGGCGTGGGCGTCTCCGCGGTGTCGAAGCTGCCCGGCTCTCCGGTGTGGGCCGCCGCCGTGTGGATCGCCGGAGAAGCGGCACGCGCGCGTGCGCCGTTCAACGGCTTCCCCTGGGGCAAGATCGCGTTCGGCCAGGCGGACGGCGTCTTCCTGCCGCTCGCCGCGGTGGGCGGCACCCCGGTGCTCGGCTTCGCCGTCGTCCTGTGCGGCTTCGGCCTCTTCGAGATCGTCCGGCTGGTCGTGGAGCGGCGGGGCACCGGTGCCGTACGGCGTCCCGCGGCCGCCGTGGCCCTGCTGAGCGTGGCCGTACCGGTGGCCGGGGCGCTCGCGGCACGGACGCTGGTCAGCGACAAGGCCGAGGACGGCACCGTGACCGTCGCGGCCATCCAGGGCAACGTCCCGCGCGCGGGACTGGAGTTCAACGCCCAGCGACGGGCCGTCCTCGACTACCACGCGCGCGAGACGGAGCGGCTCGCCGCCGAGGTCAAGGCCGGCAAGGTCGAGAAGCCCGACATCGTGCTGTGGCCCGAGAACT
Source organism: Streptomyces sp. SID13726 (assembly GCF_010548375.1). GTDB lineage: Bacteria > Actinomycetota > Actinomycetes > Streptomycetales > Streptomycetaceae > Streptomyces. The sequence goes on along the minus strand of NZ_JAAGLY010000002.1, from coordinate 395,303 downwards.
CCTCCGACATCGACCCGTTCGCCAACGCGGACGCGGCCGCCGTCATCGACCAGGCCGCCAAGGCGATCGGCGCACCCATCTCGGTCGGCGGAGTCGTCGAGCGGAACGGCAAGCTCTACAACGAGCAGATCCTGTGGGACCCGGTGAAGGGCCCCACGGACACCTACGACAAGCGGCAGATCCAGCCGTTCGGCGAGTACCTGCCGCTGCGCTCGCTCATCGGCGCGCTGAACAAGAACTGGACCTCCATGGTCCGCCAGGACTTCAGCCGGGGCACCGAGCCCGGCGTCTTCCAGATGGCCAACGCCAAGGTCGGACTGGTCACCTGCTACGAGGCCGCCTTCGACTGGGCCGTGCGCTCCGAGGTCACCGACGGCGCCCAGCTGATCTCGGTGCCGAGCAACAACGCGACCTTCGACCGCAGCGAGATGACCTACCAGCAGCTCGCCATGTCACGCGTGCGTGCCGTCGAGCACAGCCGGACCGTCACCGTCCCGGTGACCAGCGGGGTCAGCGCGATCATCATGCCGGACGGCAGGATCACGCAGAAGACGGGCATGTTCGTCGCCGACTCGCTGGTGCAGAAGGTGCCGCTGCGGTCGTCGGAGACCCCGGCCACCCGGCTCGGCGTTCTGCCCGAGATGGCCCTGGTGCTGGTCGCTGCGGGCGGACTCGGCTGGGCGATCGGCGCGGGGGTGCGCAGGCGGCGCGCCGGGGACGCGTGAGGCTGCCGGCCCCGGTGACGCGTGAGGCCTGCCGGCCCGGTGACGCCTGGCCGTATTCCGGCGGTACGTCCCGGCAAGATCACCGGAGGGGCGGGAGCCGCCGGTTAGGGTCGGAGCCATGGCTACTCCTGACTTCATCCGCACCCTGCGCGCGTCCATCGGGCACGCCCCGCTCTGGCTTCCCGGAGTGAGCGCCATCGTCCTCGACGACGCGGGCAGAGTGCTGCTCAACCGCCGCTCGGACACCGGCAAGTGGTCGCTGCTCGGCGGCATCCCGGAGCCGGGGGAGCAGCCCGCGGCCTGCGCCGTGCGCGAGGTCGAGGAGGAGACGGGCGTGCACTGCGTCGTCGAGCGCGTGGTCCTGGTCCAGGCCCTCAAGCCCGTGACGTACGACAACGGCGACGTCTGCCAGTACATGGACATCTCGTTCCGCTGCCGGGCCGTCGGCGGCGAGGCACGGGTGAACGACGACGAGTCCCTGGAGGTGGGGTGGTTCGCGGTGGACGCCCTGCCGGACCTGAACGAGTTCGGGCTGCTGCGGATCAAGCAGGCGCTGGTGGATGGACCCACATGGTTCGACACCATGAGTTCCGAGTGAAGTATGGGCTCTGACCATATGTAGTGCCGGGTGGGAGCTGCCTAGGCTCGGACCATGACCGCTCGCAGCGCCCACCCGGGCCCCCACGCCCCCACGCTCGACCTCGGCGGCCGCACCGCCCTCGTCACCGGCGCCGCCGGAGGCATCGGCCGGGCCTGTGCGCTGCGGCTCGCGGCGGCCGGGGCCAAGGTCAGAGCGGTCGACCGGGACGCGGCCGGTCTGGAGGCGCTCGCGGAGCGGTCCGCGGGACTGGCAGGCACCCTGGAACCGCTCGTCCTGGACCTCACCGACCTGGATGCCGCGGAACACGCCGCCGCGGGCACCGACGTCCTCGTCAACAACGCCGGCCTCCAACTGGTGCGCCCCATCGAGGAGTTCCCGCCCGAGGTGTTCCACACGGTGCTCACCGTGATGCTGGAGGCGCCGTTCCGGCTCATCCGCGGCGCCCTGCCGCACATGTACGGACAGGGCTGGGGGCGGATCGTCAACGTGTCCTCGGTCCACGGCCTGCGCGCCTCGGCCTACAAGTCGGCCTATGTAGCCGCCAAACACGGACTGGAGGGCCTGTCCAAGACGGCCGCCCTCGAAGGAGCCCCCCATGGAGTGACCTCGAACTGTGTGAACCCCGCCTATGTGCGCACCCCACTGGTCGAGCGGCAGATAGCCGACCAGGCCCGGGCGCACGGCATCCCCGAGGAGCGGGTGATCTCCAAGGTACTGCTCCAGGACAGCGCCCTCAAGCGACTCATCGAGCCGGAGGAGGTCGCCGAGGCCGTGGCCTATCTGTGCAGCCCCCAGGCGTCCTTCGTGACCGGCACCTCGCTCGTCCTCGACGGCGGCTGGACCGCGCACTGAGCGGCGAGAGCGGTGCGAGGCGCCGGCTCCGCGGACCGGGGTGGGCTGGGTTGGACCCGGGTGGGCCGGACTGGGGTGGGTCGGACCGGTGTGGGCTGGGCCGGGGTGGGCCGGACTGGGGTGGGCCGGACCGGTGTGGGCTGGGCCAGGCACCGGGTCCGGGCACCCGGCCCGGAGTTTTCCACAGGCCTGACGGGGTGAGCTTGCGATGAGCAATCCTGTGGGCATGTCCCGCGATCACGTGCAGTCCGCCGAGCGTCCCGTCGGCAGTGCCGAGGCCCCCTTCCTCGAACTGCTGGCCAGGGGCGCCTCCGCCGACGCCTACGAACAGCCGGTGCTGATCGCCCGCGCCGAGGGCAGGCCGGCCGAGCGGATCACCGCGCTCGAAGAGGCCAAGGTGCTCGCGCTGCGGGTGCGCTCGGAGCTGGAGGGGCGCCGACGCCGGGAGGCAGAGCTGTCCGCCCTGTTCGAGACCGCCCACGACCTGGCCGGCCTCAGGGACCTCGACGCGGTGCTGCGGGCCATCGTGCAGCGCGCCCGCTCACTGCTCGGCACGGACGTGGCGTACCTCAGCCTGAACGACCCGGCGCGCGGCGACACCTACATGCGGGTCACCGAGGGCTCGGTCGCCGCCCGCTTCCAGCAACTGCGGCTCGGCATGGGCGAGGGGCTCGGCGGACTGGTCGCCCAGACCTCCCGCCCCTACGTCACCGACGACTACTTCAAGGACGACCGCTTCCAGCACACCCTCGCCATCGACGCGGGCGTACGGGACGAGGGCCTGGTCGCGATCCTCGGCGTGCCGCTGACGCTCGGGCACCACGTGATCGGGGTGCTGTTCGCGGCGGACCGGCGGGCCCGGGTCTTCGAGCGGGAGCAGATCGCCCTGCTCGGCTCCTTCGCCGCGCTGGCCGCGGCCGCCATCGACACCGCGAACCTGCTCACCGAGACCCGCTCCGCCCTGACCGAACTGGAGCGGGCCAACGCGATCATCCGGGACCACAGCGGGGTCATCGAGCGCGCCTCCGACGTCCACGACCGGCTCGCGGAACTCGTGCTGCGTGGCGGTGGGGTGCACGACGTGGCGGCGGCCGTCTCCGAGATCCTCGACGGCAGGGTCGAGTTCGCCGAGACGGCACCGGCCGAGGCACTGGAGTCCTCCCGCGCCGAAGGACACGCGGTGCGGCACAAGGACGACTGGATCGCCGCCGTCGCCGCCGGAGGCGAACTGCTCGGCGCGCTCGTGCTGCGCGGCCGCCCCGGACTCGACCCCGTCGACCAGCGCACCCTGGAGCGTGCCGCCATGGTCACCTCGCTGCTCCTGCTGGCCAGACGCTCCGCCGCCGAGGCCGAACAACGGGTGCGGGGCGAGCTGTTGGACGACCTCCTCGACGTCCGGGACCACGACCCACGCCTGCTGCGCGAACGAGCCGCCAGGCTGCACGCCGACCTCGACGCCACCCATGTGGTGCTGGCCGCCCGCCTGGACGGCTCCGCGGCCGACGCCGACCTGGAGGCCGCCGCCCGCAGACGCCTGTGGTCCGCCGCCTCCCACCTTGCCGCCACCCGGCACGGCCTGGCCGCGGCCCGCGACGGCGGCACGGTCCTGCTGCTCCCGCTCACCGAGGGGGACACGGCCACCGAACTCGCCCGCCGCACCGCCGGGCACCTCGGCACCGCCGTCCACGAGGCCGTCACCGTCGGCGCCTCCGCGCCGGTGCGCGACCTCGCCGCTCAACCCGACACCGTGGCCGCGGCCTATGAGGAGGGGCGCCGCTGCCTGGAGACTCTGCGCCTCCTGGGCCGTTCGGGCGACGGGGCCGCGGCCCAGGACTTCGGGTTCCTCGGCCTGCTGCTGGCCGGCGACCGGGACATCCAAGGCTTCGTCGAGCGCACGATCGGCCAGGTGGTCGCCTACGACGACCGGCGCAACACCGATCTCCTGCGGACCCTCGACGCGTACTTCGCCTGCGGGATGAGCCCGGCGCGCACCAAGGACGAACTGCACGTCCACGTGAACACCGTCGCCCAGCGACTGGAGCGGGTGGGCCGCCTGCTGGGCGAGGACTGGCAGAGCCCCGCCCGGATCCTGGAGATCCAACTGGCCCTGCGGCTGCACCTGTTGTCGGGGCGGGCGCGTCCTGCCGCTGCCCAGACAGGCCGGTGACCCCCGTACGCGTGGGCGTACGGGGGCAGACCGTGATTCAGACAGCTCGCGCGTCAGCCGCGGGGGCCTTGGCCGACGCAGTCTCCTCGGCCGTGTCGACCTCGGCCAGGTCCCGGTGCCGCGTCTCCTTGGCGACACCGACGGCGACGACCGTCAGGACGGCCGCGGCGATGACGTACAGGGCGATCGGGGTGGAGCTGTCGTAGTCGGCCAGCAGGGCGGTGGCGATCAGCGGGGCGGGGGCACCGGCCGCGACCGAGGCGAACTGGGCGCCGATGGAGGCACCGGAGTAGCGCATCCTGGTCGCGAACATCTCGGAGAAGAAGGCCGCCTGGGGCGCGTACATGGCGCCGTGCAGGACCAGCCCGACGGTCACGGCGAGGAGCAGGTTGCCGAAGCCACCGGTGTCGATGAGCGAGAAGAACGGGAACATCCACAACCCCACGCCGACCGCGCCGAGCAGGTAGACGGGGCGGCGGCCCACCCGGTCCGACAGGGCGCCCCAGGCGGGGATCACCGCGAAGTGCACGGCGGAGGCGATCAGCACCGCGTTGAGGGCGGTCTGCTTGGAGACACCGGCCGAGGTGGTGGCGTAGACGAGGATGAACGCGGTGATGACGTAATAGCTGATGTTCTCCGCCATGCGCGCGCCCATCGCGACCAGCACGTCGCGCCAGTGATGGCGCAGCACGGACACGATCGGCAGTTTCTCGCTCTCACCGTCCCGCGCCGCCTTGCGTGCCTCTGCCTGCGCCAACGCCTGCTTGAACACCGGGGATTCGTCGACGGACAGCCGGATCCACAGGCCGACGACCACCAGGACACCCGAGAGCAGGAACGGAATCCGCCAGCCCCAGCTGCCGAACGCCGCGTCCGACAGGACGGCCGTCAGCAGCGACAGCACACCGGTGGCGAGGAGTTGGCCCGCGGGCGCCCCGGTCTGCGGCCACGAGGCCCAGAACCCGCGCCGCCGCGCGTCGCCGTGTTCGGACACCAGCAGCACGGCCCCGCCCCACTCGCCGCCGAGCGCGAAGCCCTGCACCAGACGCAGGAGGGTCAGCAGCACGGGCGCGGCGGTGCCGACGGTCGCGTGCGTCGGCAGCAGACCGATCGCGAAGGTCGCCCCACCCATCAGCAACAGGCTCAGCACCAGCAGCTTCTTGCGGCCCAGCCGGTCGCCGTAGTGCCCGAACACCAGGGCACCCAGCGGGCGGGCGGCGAATCCGACGGCGTACGTCAGAAAGGAGAGCAGGGTGCCGACGAGCGGGTCGGAGCCGGGGAAGAACAGCTTGTTGAAGACCAGGGCGGCGGCGGAGCCGTAGAGGAAGAAGTCGTACCACTCGATGGTGGTGCCGATGAGGCTGGCGGCGACGATGCGGTTGAGGTTGGCGGGGGGTGGGGGAGCGGTGGTTCCGGAGGCCATGTGCGCCACTTCCTCGTGTGCGGTGGGGACGGGTGGGTGTCGGGACACCGTAGAAATCCGCAGGTCAGGCGCACATGTGGTGGGACAACATAGTTTGGGGCATGGGTATGCGTTCGGCCGCCATGCTGGGTTGGTGCTGACTACGTTCCGTTGAACTCGGGCCTCAGGGGAGGATCAGGGTGGGAGTGGCTCTGCAGCAGGCGCCACGACCGGAGGGCGTCAACGCGCTCATCCGCCCCCTCGCCTCCTACGCGGGACCGGACCAGCGGACGGTACCTGCGGCCGGGTAGCACTCGGGCGGTAGGCGAGCAGCCGATCGCGGTGTCACCACCCCCTTTCCTTGGCGGCCTCCAGGGCTGCGAAGACCGTGAGCGCGTCGCGGAGGGCGCCGACGTCGTGGGTGCGGATGAAGTCCGCCCCACTGCGCGCGGCGTACAGTTCCGCCGCCAGCGTGGCCGGACCGATCGCGGCGACGTCGCTACCGGTGAGAGTCCGCAGGAACGACTTGCGGGACGGTGAGATGAGCACCGGTACGTCGAAGCGGGCTTTCAGCCGCTCCAGGTCGGCCAGGGTTCTCAGCGACGGTTCGGGACCGCTGCCCAGGAAGTACCCGAGCCCCGGATCGAGGATCAGCCTGTCGTGAGCGATACCGGCCGCCTCCAGAGCCTCCAGCCGATCGGTGAAGAACTCCTCGATTCCTCGGCACACCGCGGTGGGGTCGGTGTGCACCTTGGTGGCGGGGCCGTGGCGCTGCACGGAGTGCATGGATGTCGTTGACGTAGGCGGCGCCGTGTGCGGCGGCGAACTTCTGGGTCGCGGGTTGGTAGGAGTCGACCGAGACCGGGACGCCCTCGTCGACCAGGGATTCGACCACGTCGGTCAGCTGCCTGATCTCCTTGGCGGCGCTGACCTGCTGTGCTCCGGGATGGCTTGCGGCGGGCCCGAGTTCGATGACGTCGGCCCCCGCCAAGCGCAGCCGGCGGGCGTGGTCCACCGCGGCGTGCGGGGTCAGGAATCTGTTCCCGTCCGAGAACGAATCCGCGGTGATGTGGACGATCCCGACCAGCACAGGGCGGCGGATTCCCACGGGGGAGGTATCTGCTGCACTTCATGACCATGAACTTCTCCACAGTGACGACGGAGATCTACCAGAACCTCGGACTCCATGAATAAGCACCCACCTGACCGCTTTCGGATCGTCCTCGACGGCCGGCATCCGCGCGGCGAGTCTCGCGGGGACGACCGCGGTGGAGAGGGTGGGAATGCGGCGCAGCCCGGCGGGGCCGGGACGCTTGTGGCGTCCCGGCCCACTGGGGACCTGCCGTCAGGAGGCGGGCAGCTCCCCGCGCACCCGGTGCGCGGCCGCGACCAGGTTCTCCAGGGACTCCCGGGTCTCGGGCCAGCCGCGGGTCTTGAGGCCGCAGTCGGGGTTGACCCACAGCCGTTCGGCCGGGATGGCTTCAAGTCCCTTGCGCAGCAACGCCGCTGCCTCGGTCGTGCTCGGCACTCGCGGCGAGTGGATGTCGTACACGCCCGGCCCCGCCTCGCGCGGGTAGCCGTGGGCGGCGAGTTCACGGGCGACCTGCATGTGGGAGCGGGCGGCCTCCAGGCTGATGACGTCGGCGTCGAGGTCGTCGATGGCCTGGACGATGTCGCCGAACTCGGCGTAGCACATGTGGGTGTGGATCTGCGTGTCCGGACGCACGCCCGCGGTGGTCAGCCGGAACGCCTCGGTCGCCCACGCCAGATACCCGGCACGGTCCGCCGCGCGCAGCGGGAGCGTCTCACGCAGGGCGGGCTCGTCGACCTGGATGACCGAAGTCCCGGCCACCTCAAGGTCGTTGACCTCGTCGCGCAGGGCGAGGGCGACCTGGCGGGCGGTGTCGCCGAGTGGCTGGTCGTCGCGGACGAAGGACCAGGCGAGCATCGTGACCGGACCGGTCAGCATGCCCTTGACGGGCTTCTCGGTAAGCGAGTTGGCGTACGACGTCCAGCGCACCGTCATCGGCTCGGGGCGGGAGATGTCGCCGGCCAGGATCGGCGGGCGCACGTAACGGGTGCCGTAGGACTGGACCCAGCCGTGCTGGGTGGCCAGGTAGCCGGTGAGCTGCTCGGCGAAGTACTGGACCATGTCGTTGCGTTCGGGCTCGCCGTGGACGAGGACGTCGATACCGGTCTTCTCCTGGAAGGAGATGACCTCCTGGATCTCGGCCTTGATGCGCTCCTCGTAGCCGGCGGTGTCGATGCGGCCCGCCCTCAAGTCGGCGCGGGCGGTGCGCAGTTCACCGGTCTGCGGGAACGAGCCGATCGTGGTGGTCGGCAGCAGCGGCAGGCCGAGGTGGGTGCGCTGGGCGGCGGCCCGCTCGGTGTACGGCTGGGAGCGGCGGCCGTCGGTGTCGGTGACGGCCTCGGTGCGGGCGCGTACCGCGGGGTCGCGGGTGATGGGGGAGGCGGCCCGGGAGGCGAGGTCGGCCCGGTTGGCGGCGAGTTCGGCGGTGATCGTGTCGGTGCCCTGGGCCAGGCCTTTGGCGAGGGTGACGATCTCGGCGGTCTTCTGCTTCGCGAAGGCGAGCCAGCGCAGGATCTGCGGTTCGATGTCGCGTTCCGCGGAGGCGTCCAGCGGCACGTGGAGCAGGGAGCAGGAGGCGGCGACGTCGACCCGGTCGGCGAGGCCGAGGAGGGTGCCGAGGGTGGTCAGGGACTTCTGGAGGTCGTTGATCCAGATGTTGCGGCCGTTGACGACACCTGCGACCAGGCGCTTGCCGGGCAGCCCGCCCACGGCGGCCAGGGCGTCGAGGTTGGCGGCGGCGGACTCGGTGAAGTCCAGCGCGAGTCCCTCGACCGGGGCCTTGGCCAGCACCGGCAGGGCGTCGCCGAGCCGGTCGAAGTAGGAGGCGACCAGCAGCTTCGGGCGGTCGGTGAGGGCGCCCAGGTCACGGTAGGAGCGGGCGGCGGCGTTGAGTTCGGCCGGGGTGCGGTCCTGGACGAGGGCAGGCTCGTCGAGCTGCACCCACTCGGCGCCCGCCGCGCGCAGGTCGGCGAGGACGGACGCGTACACCGGCAGCAGCCGGTCCAGCAGGGTCAGCGGGTCGAAGTCCGCGGCCACACCGGGCGCCGGCTTGGACAGGAGCAGGTAGGTGACGGGGCCGACGAGCACCGGGCGGGCTGTGAGCCCGAGAGCCAGGGCCTCCTTCAACTCCCCGACCTGCTTGGCGGAGTTCGCGATGAACTCGGTGTCCGGGCCCAACTCCGGGACCAGGTAGTGGTAGTTGGTGTCGAACCACTTCGTCATCTCCAGCGGCGCCACGTCCTGGGTGCCGCGGGCCATCGCGAAGTAGCCGTCCAGGACGTCCGCGTCGACGGCGGCCCGGTGACGTTCCGGAATCGCGCCGACCATGACGGAGGTGTCGAGGACGTGGTCGTAGTACGAGAAGTCGCCGGTCGGCACTTCGTGGATGCCGGCTGAGGCCAGTGACTGCCAGTTGGCGCGGCGCAGTTCGGTGGCCACGGCCTTCAGGGCATCAGCGGTGACGCGGCCCTTCCAGTAGCCCTCGATGGCCTTCTTCAGTTCACGGTGCGCGCCCTGGCGGGGGTAGCCGTACACGGTGGCCCGTGCTGCCGCGGCTGCGGACTTCGCTGTCACGGAGATCTCCTTCGCGAGATGAATCCCTGAGATCCCGGAGACGGGACGAGAGCGCGAAGGGGTGACGGACCGGACGGCGACGACCCCGCGCGGCAAAGGCACGGTCGTTCCGTCTGGTGTGTACGCCGACCCGCCCACGAGGTCACCGGGATGTCCGCGCACGGAGTGGTCCGCACGCGGGCAGTTGGCAGGTCTTCGGACTCGCGGGCACGTCCCGGTCGTACGGACGAAGCCGTACGGGACACCTACTGGCCGTCGCTTCCCAGACCCTGTTCGTCGGGCCCAGTGCGTATGACGGCGGTCGTTCCCACTCACCGCTGCGGGGCAGTCCCGGAATTCCACCGGGTTCCCTCTTGCGACGCCCTGTCTGGCGGACAGGGCGAACCATCTGCTCCGGTCAGCGTACGGGGTTTCGCGCCGCGGTGAGGAGTGACGTCCAGCATCCGGAAGGTGACGCGGGACACCCGGTGAGTGCCGGACGAAGGGGCGGGAAGCGCCGCACACGCGCTTCCCGCCCCCTTCCCAGTCGCGCCGCGCGGGACCTCACCCTGCGGCGGTGCGGGCCCCTCAGCCCGCGTCGTGCCAGGCCCTCAGTCCTGGCCGTAGGTGTGGAATCCGCGGCCGCTCTTACGGCCGAGGAGTCCGGCCTCCACCATCCGCTGGAGCAGCGGCGGCGGGGCGTACAGGGGTTCGTGGAACTCGTCGTAGAGCGACTCGGCGATGGAGGCCACGGTGTCGAGGCCGATCAGGTCGGCGAGCTTGAGCGGGCCCATGGGGTGGGCGCAGCCGAGTTCCATGCCGGCGTCGATGTCGGTGGCGGTGGCGAAGCCGGACTCGGCCATTCGGACGGCTGAGAGCAGATACGGGATGAGCAGGGCGTTGACGACGAAGCCCGCGCGGTCCTGGGAGCGGATCACGGTCTTGCCGAGCGTACGGGTCGCGAAGTCCTCGACCGCCGCGGTCGTCTCCACCGAGGTGTGCAGCGAGGTGACCACCTCGACGAGCGGCAGGACGGGGACCGGGTTGAAGAAGTGCAGGCCCACGACCCGGTCCGCGCGGCCGGTGGCCATGCCGAGCCGCATGATCGGCAGGGAGGAGGTGTTGGTGGCCAGGACGGCGGCCGGGTCCGTCACGATCTTGTCGAGGGCCGCGAAGATCTCGGTCTTGGCGTCCGGGTTCTCGATGACGGCCTCGACGACGAGCTGCCGGTCGGCGAGGTCGTCCAGGCTGCCGGTGAACACGAGCCGGGCGAGTGCGTCGCGGGCGGCGTCCGGGGCCAGCTTGCCGCGTCGTACGGCACGGTCCAGCGACGCCGCCACGCGATCACGTGCGGCGTGGGCCGCGATCGCGTCCACCTCGCAGACCACGGTGTCGAGGCCGGCCCGGGCACACACCTCGGCGATACCGGCGCCCATCTGCCCGCCGCCGACCACGCCGACGCGCTCGATCACGGTGCTCATGCCTGGGCCTCCGCCCGCTTGACGAGGTGACGGCTGTAGGCGTCGGGGGTGAAGAACAGCGGCAACTCGCCTGTCATCGCGGTGCGTTCGAAGAGGGCGCGGATGTCGTCGACGGGCGCCCACGGGTACTCGGCACCGAGCGCCACGACCTCGTCGTCGAGTATCCGTTCCACGCTCTCCCGGTCGATCACGCGGTGCCGGAGCCACTGCCAGATCTGCACGCGGGCGATCTCGGCGGTGGCGGCGTCCTCCATCAGACCGTCTACGGCGACCGCGCCCTGGCCGCGCAGCCAGGCGGCGAAGTACCGCAGCGTGACGGCGATGTTGGTCCGCACCCCGTCCGCGGTGGGCGGTCCGCTGATCCGGCGTACGGACAACAGGTCGGCCGGTGTCACCTCGACGTCGTCCCGGGTGCGGTCGAGCTGGTGCGGCCGGTCGCCGAGGACACCGTCGAAGACCTCACGGCAGACCGGCACGAGTGCGGGGTGGGCGACCCAGGAGCCGTCGAAGCCGTCCTCGGCCTCGCGTTCCTTGTCGAGGCGGACCGTGGCGAGGGCGGCCTCGTTCGCGGCCGGGTCCTTGCCGGGGACCTGTGCGGCCATGCCGCCGACGGCGTGGGCACCGCGCTTGTGGCAGGTGCGCACCAGGAGTTCGGTGTACGCCCGCATGAAGGGGGCGGTCATCGTGACCTTCGCCCGGTCGGGGAGCAGGAAGTCGGTACGGTGCCCGAAGGTCTTGATCAGGCTGAACAGGTAGTCCCAGCGCCCGGCGTTCAACCCCGCGCTGTGCTCGCGCAGTTCGTGGAGGATCTCCTCCATCTCGAACGCGGCCGTGATCGTCTCGATGAGCACGGTGGCCCGGATCGTGCCGCGCGGGATGCCGAGCAGCTCCTGGGCGGTGACGAAGACGTCGTTCCAGAACCGCGCCTCGTAGCAGTTCTCCAGTTTGGGCAGGTAGAAGTACGGGCCGTACCCGGCGTCGATCTGACGCTGCGCGCAGTGGAAGAAGTACAGGCCGAAGTCGACGAGCGCGGCGGGCACCGGGCGGCCGTCGAACTCCAGGTGCTCCTCTTCGAGATGCAGACCCCGCGGGCGCACCATGATCGTGGCGAGCCCGGAGCTGTCACCGAGCCGGTACTCCTTGCCCTCGGGCGTGGTGAAGTCGATCCGGCGCTCGATGGCATCCAGCAGGGTGAGCTGGCCGCCGACGATGTTGTTCCAGGTGGGGGCGGTGGCATCCTCGAAGTCCGCCATCCACACCTTGGCGCCGGAGTTGAGCGCGTTGACCGCCATACGGCGCTCGGGCGGACCGGTGATCTCCACTCGCCGGTCCGTCAGCCCGGGGGCGGGCGGGACGACCCGCCAGTCGGAGTCGGCGCGGACGGCGGCCGTGACCATCGGGAATTCGAGCGGGGAACCGCTCGCCAGCCGCAGGACCTGCCGCCGGCGCTCCTTGAGCAGCCACTGCCGACGCTCACCGAAGGCCGCGGCCAGGTGCCCGACGAAGTCGAGGGCGGCGGGGGTGAGGATCTCGTCGTGACGGTCGCCGGGGGTCGCGAGGACGCGGACGTGGTGGGTGAGGGCACTGGTGGACATCGGTTTCTCCTGCGCGAGGGAAGAGGAGGGGAGCGGGGGGCGGACGGAGACGGTCGTGCGGCCCCCGCTCGGCCGGCGGCGGACCGGACGCCCGCCGTGCGGCCGGCCTAGTGGAACTGCTCCTCCTCCGTGGACCCGGCCAGCGCCGTGGTCGAGGAGGTGGGATTGACGGCCGTGGAGACCAGGTCGAAGTACCCCGTCCCGACCTCACGCTGGTGCTTGACGGCGGTGAAGCCGTGCGCCTGCGCCGCGAACTCCCGCTCCTGAAGGTCGACATACGCGGTCATGCCGTGCTCGGCGTAACCCCGTGCGAGGTCGAACATGCCGTGGTTGAGGGAGTGGAACCCGGCCAGCGTGATGAACTGGAAGCGGTAGCCCATCGCCCCCAACTCCCGCTGGAACTTGGCGATCTGGTCGTCGTCGAGAGCCGCCTTCCAGTTGAAGGACGGCGAGCAGTTGTAGGCGAGCATCTGGTCCGGGTACCGCGCGTGGATCGCCTCGGCGAACTCGCGGGCCTGCGCCAGGTCCGGCGTGCCGGTCTCCACCCAGATCAGATCCGCGTACGGGGCGTAGGCCAGACCGCGCGAGATGACGGGGGCCATGCCGTTGCGGACCCGGTAGAAGCCCTCCGCCGTGCGCTCGCCGGTGACGAACTCGGCGTCGCGCTCGTCCACGTCGGTGGTGAGCAGGTTGGCGGCGAGCGCGTCGGTCCGGGCGATGATCACGGTCGGCACGTCGGCGATGTCGGCGGCGAGGCGGGCCGCGTTGAGGGTGCGGATGTGCTGCGAGGTCGGCACCAGGACCTTGCCGCCGAGGTGCCCGCACTTCTTCTCCGAGGCGAGCTGGTCCTCGTAGTGGATGCCGGCCGCGCCCGCCGTGATCATCGCCTTGGTCAGCTCGAAGGCGTTCAGCGGACCGCCGAACCCGGCCTCCGCGTCGGCGACGATCGGCGCGAGCCAGTCGACAGTGCGGTCGCCCTCGCTGACGGCGATCTGGTCGGCCCGGAGCAGGGCGTTGTTGATCCGACGGACCACCTGGGGAACGGAGTTGGCCGGGTACAGGCTCTGGTCGGGGTAGGTGTGTCCGGCCTGGTTGGCGTCGGCGGCGACCTGCCAGCCGGACAGGTAGATGGCCTGGAGCCCGGCCTTGACCTGCTGCACGGCCTGGCCGCCGGTGAGCGCGCCGAGCGCGTGGATGTAGTCCTGCTCGTGCAGCTGGCGCCACAGCCGCTCGGCGCCGCGCCGGGCCAGGGTGGACTCCTCGCGGACGCTGCCGGAGAGCCGTATGACGTCCTCGGCGCTGTAGGTGCGCTCGATGCCCTGCCAGCGGGGGTCGGTGGCCCAGCGCCGCGTCAGTTCCTCGGCCGCCTGCGTGCTCGCCTCTGCCATGACTGTCACCGTCTCCTCGGTCTGTTGCGTCTGCCAATCCCGGGTCGTTCTCGACAGGAGTGGCACTGCGTGTCGCTCTATGGGATGCGGCCCGCCGCCGCCCCGGAGGGTGAAGGTGAGCAATGCTGCCGGCGTGAAGGCGCCACCACTGCCGGGATCTCCGACGTCAGGGCATAAATCGCGCCCCGGGGGCGGGTGGCGCCTGCCGGGTCCGGCGGGCCGCACAAGAACTGTGACACTGGCACTGAGTGCCATCAAGCGTGGACGCGTGCCAAGTTCTGCGAATCTTCTAGCCGGAGTTTGCCAATCTTGCGAAGGGCTGGACGGGGACCGTTTCCCGTACGCTGACCCGGATGCGTCCCGGGCCCGGAGGAGCACAGGGTGAGCAAGATCTATGCGGGGGTACGGCTGCGGAGGCTGCGCGAGGAACGCCGGATGAGCCAGGCGGAGCTCGCCCGGGTCCTGGCCATCTCCCCGAGCTATCTGAACCAGATGGAGCACGACTCCCGCCCGCTCACCGTGCCCGTCCTGCTCAGGCTCACGGAGACCTTCGGCGTCGACGCGAGCTTCTTCTCCGAACGTGACACGGCCCGGCTCGTGGCCGACCTGCGAGAGGCACTGACGGGAGAGATCGACGCCGCCCGGGTCTCCCCGTCCGACCTCGCCGAGCTGGCCTCACGGATGCCCGACGTCGCGCAGGTCCTCCTCGATCTCGGCAACCGCAACCAGCAGCTGGCCGAACGGCTCGCGGGGGCGGCCGACGGCCGTGACATCGGCGTGGAACCGCCGCGCTCGCCCCACGAGGAGATCCGGGACTTCTTCTACCGCAGGCAGAACTACCTCCACGACACCGACCTCGCGGCCGAGCGGCTGGCCGCGCGGATCGGCGTCCGGGCCGGTGAGGTGATCGGGGCCCTCACCGCACGCCTCGCGGACGCCCACGGCATCCGGCTCGACACGGAACCCGGCGAACGGCTGCACCACTACGACGAGAGAAGCCGCACCCTCCACCTCTCCGCCCGCCTGCGACCCGGCCGGCGGGCCTTCCGCATGGCGACCCAACTCGCCCTGCTGGAGCACGGCGACGACCTCGACCGCCAGGCCGCCGAGGACTTCGAACCCGGCTCACCCACCCACGCGTTGGCCCGCATCGGCATCGCGCACTACTTCGCCGCCGCGCTGATCCTGCCGTACACCGCGTTCCACACGGCGGCCGAGGACGCCCGCTACGACATCGAACGGCTCTGCGACCACTACGGCCTCGGCTACGAGACCGTCTGCCACCGCCTCAGCACCCTCCAACGGCCCCGGCTGCACGGCGTCCCGTTCTCCTTCGTCCGCGTCGACCGGGCGGGCAACCTCTCCAAGCGCCAGTCGGCGAGCGGCTTCCCCTTCTCGCGGGCCGGCGGCACCTGCCCGCTGTGGAACGTCTACGAGGCGTTCGCCGCGCCCGGCCGCATCCACGTCCAGATCGCCGAAATGCCCGACGGACAGCGGTACTTGTGGACCGCGCGGGCCGTCACCCGACACCGTGGGGGCTGGGGCGAACCCGGCCGTACCTACGCCATCGGCCTGGGCTGCGAGATCCGCCATGCCCACCGGCTCGTCTACTCCGACGGCCTCGACCTCGCCAACGCCTCCGCCGCGACCCCGATCGGCATGGGCTGCCGGGTCTGCGAACGCCTCGGCTGCTCCCAGCGAGCCGTGCCACCGCTGGGCCGTCCCCTGCTCATCGACCAGAACAGCAGCACGTTCGTGCCGTATCCGGTCCGGGACGACGGGGCCGCGTGACCGTACGGGAGACGGCCCGACGCACCCGGCACCGTCCCGTGGCTCAATGCGCCTCAGCGGAGTCGTACCCTCACGGGCGCCGAACCCCGGTCACCGGTCCGCGTCGGCCCCCGAGGCCCTGGCCGTCCTGATCGCCGCCTCGACGCGGACCGCGTCGGCCGTGGCCCGCACCTCGTGCACCCGTACCGCCCAGGCGCCCTGAGCGGCGGCGATCGCGGACACGGCGGCGGTCGCGGCGTCCCGGGCACGGGGCGGCCGGGGATCGCCGGTCGTCGGGTCGGCAAGGAGCGTGCCCAGGAACCGCTTGCGGGAGGCCGCGATCAGGAGCGGGCGACCGAGGCGCCGCCAGGCATCCAGTCCGGCCAGCAGGGCCCAGTCGTCCGCCCGGGTTCGCGTGGCGATGCCCAGCCCGGGATCGATGATCAACTGACTCGGATCGACTCCCGCGGCCACCAGGGCGGCCATCTGCTGCTCCGCCTCGGCGACGGCCTCGCTCACCGCACCGCCCGAGCCGTCCGGCTCCGCCGTGCCGACGGACCGCACGCGCCGGTGCAGGAGGACGAACGGGACGCCCGACCGGGCGACCACCTTCGCCATGCCGGGATCGGCCTGACCACCGCTGACATCGTTGATCATCCGCGCACCCGCGTCCACGGCGGCTTCGGCCACCTCGGCACGCATGGTGTCCACACTGACGAGCACACCGTCCTCCGCCAGCGCCCGGACGACCGGCAGCACGCGGAG
Source organism: Streptomyces sp. SID13726 (assembly GCF_010548375.1). Classification (GTDB taxonomy): domain Bacteria; phylum Actinomycetota; class Actinomycetes; order Streptomycetales; family Streptomycetaceae; genus Streptomyces. The sequence goes on along the minus strand of NZ_JAAGLY010000002.1, from coordinate 378,914 downwards.
CAGTTCCTCGTCCCGGGCGATCCGTACGGCGCCCGGACGGGCCGACTCCGCGCCGACGTCGACGATGTCGGCGCCCTGGCCGACCAGTTCCAGACCGTGCGCGACGGCCCGGTCGGCGTCGAGCCGGGGCCCGCCGTCCGAGAAGGAGCCGGGGGAGACGTCGACGACGCCCATCACCCCGCAGCGGCCCCACGCGGGGACACCGGGCGGCCGGTCGCGGTAAGCGTTCATGAACACATTGTGTCCGGACCGGCGGCCACGTCCGCACCGGAGCCGACGCGACGGGCGAACTCCCCGCAGGGAAGCGGGCATCGGCCAGACAGCAACGCCCGAGTCGCCGGGACGTAGCGCCTCTCCCGCCGGACCACCGATACCTCATGCCTCGTGACCAAGCGCACGACCCGACCGTACGACGATCTTGATAGCCTCGACGGGCCAGTCGAGCCACAACCGAGGCCAGGGAATCCGGTGCGAACCCGGAACTGACGCGCAGCGGTGAGGGGGACGGGCGGGGCACATCGCCACTGGGAGACCGGGAAGGCGCCCCGTCCGGACGAACCCGAGTCCGAAGACCTGCTGGCACCTCCGCGCCCCCGCGCGGAGGGACGTCCGTAGGCCGGCTCCGCGAACGAGCCCCGACCCCAGAGGCATGCCCGTGCTCCGTAACGCCCTCCGTCCCGCCGCCTTCCTGCTCGCCCCGGCTCTCCTGCTCACCGCCTGCGGAGGCTCCGGCAGCGAGGCGGCGGGCGACGAGCCGTCCGCCGCGTCGGGGTATCCGCGCACCCTCGACAACTGCGGTGCCAAGGTCACCCTGAAGTCGGCCCCGAAGCGGGCCGTCTCCCTCAACCAGGGCACCACCGAGATCCTGCTCTCCCTCGGCCTCGCCGACCGCCTGGCCGGAACGGCCACCTGGACCGACCCGGTGCTGAAGAACCTGGAGAAGGCCAACGCCTCCGTGCCGAGGCTCGCGGACAACGCCCCCTCCTTCGAGAAGGTCCTGGACACCGAACCCGATTTCGTGACCGCCTCCTTCGTCTCCACCCTCGGCAAGGGCGGGGTCGCCACCCGCGAGCAGTTCGAGAAGCTCGGCGTACCCACGTACGTCTCGCCCTCCGACTGCTCCGGCAAGGACAACGACAGCGGCGGCGACGGCTCGCGCAGCGAGCCCCTGACCCTCGACGCGGTGTACGGCGAGATACACGACCTGGCCCACGCGTTCGGCGTCGATGCCCGCGGCGACAAGCTGGTCGCCGAGCTGAAGCAGCGGGTGAGCAAGGCCACCGACGGCATGGACGCCTCCGACGTCTCCCTCATGTACTGGTTCGCCAACTCCCAGTCGCCCTACCTCGCCGGCTGCTGCGGTGCCCCGGGCGCCATCACCCGCGCGGTCGGCGCCGAGAACGCCTTCTCCGACACCCGCGACGAGTGGCCCCAGATCAGCTGGGAGACCGTGGCCGACCGTGACCCCGACGTGATCGTGATCGGCGACCTGACGCGCAAGCAGCAGACCGCCGAGACCGCGGCGGCGAAGATCCGCTTCCTGGAGACCAACCCGGCCACCCGCAACCTGACCGCCGTGAAGAAGAAGCGGTACGTCCTGCTGAGCGGGCAGGCGATGAACCCGTCCCTCCGCACGGTCGAGGGGATCGAGAAGGTCGCGGCCGGTCTGCGCGACTTCGGACTCGCCAAGTGACCTTCCGTACGCTGCTGTTGACGGGCGGCGGACTGGTCGCGCTGCTCGTCTCGGTCGCCGTGGCCGTGACGATCGGACCGGCGGACATCTCCACCGGGGACGTCTGGGCTGCCGTCGCGGCCCATCTCGGCTTCGGCGAAAGCGAGTTGGCGCCGCTGCGGGACGGCATCGTGTGGAACCTGCGGATGCCGCGCACCCTGCTCGCCGCGGTCTGCGGGGCCGGACTCGCGGTGTGCGGGGCGGTGATGCAGTCCCTGCTGCGCAACCCGCTCGCCGACCCCTTCGTGCTGGGCGTCTCCTCCGGCGCGTCCACGGGAGCGGTCGCCGTGGTCGTGCTGGGCGTCGGCGGGGGAGTGGTGTCCCTGTCGGCGGGCGCCTTCCTCGGCGCGCTGCTCTCCTTCGCCCTGGTCCTGCTGCTCAGCCACACCCTGGGCGGCAGCACCGACCGGGTCGTGCTGTCCGGGGTCGCGGCGATGCAGCTGTTCTCGGCGCTGACCTCGTTCATCGTCCTGACCTCCGCGGATGCCGAGACCACCCGGGGCGTGCTGTTCTGGCTGCTGGGCTCGCTCTCCGGCGCCGACTGGGGACAGGTGCTGCTCTGCACGACCGTGCTCGCCGTCGTCCTGGCCGTCTGCCTCGGGTACGCCCGCACCCTGGACGCCTTCGCGTTCGGCGACGAGGCCGCCGCGGGACTCGGGGTGCGGGTCGCCCGCACCCGCCTGGTCCTGCTCTGCGCCACCGCGCTGCTCACCGCCGCCCTGGTGAGCTGCGCCGGCGCGATCGGCTTCGTCGGCCTGGTCCTCCCGCACGCGACGCGCGCCCTCACCGGCGCGGGCCACGCCAGGCTGTTGCCGGTCACCGCGCTGACCGGGGCCGTGTTCCTGGTGTGGGTGGACACCCTGGCCCGTACCGTCCTCGACCCCCAGGAGGTTCCGGTGGGCGTGGTGACGTCCCTCATCGGCGTACCGGCGTTCGTGGCCGTGCTCTACCGAGGACGGAGGAGAACATGACCAGCCTCCACGCGGCCGGTGTCGTACGGCGCCTGGGCGACAAGGTCGTCGTCGACGGCGTCACCCTCGCCCTGCACCCCGGCGAGACCGTCGGCCTCCTGGGCCCCAACGGCTCAGGAAAGTCAACGCTGTTGAGACTGCTGGCCGGGGTCCTGGCTGCCTCTGCCGGGGTCGTGACCCTGGACGGACGCCCGCTCACCGAACTCGGCCGCCGGGCCACCGCCCGCCGTATCGCCACCGTCGAACAGCACGCCGACACCCAGACCGAACTGACCGTCCGGGACGTCGTCGCGCTCGGCCGCATCCCGCACCGTCGGGCCTGGACACCGGCAACGGCGGCCGATGCGGAAGCCGTCACCGAGGCCCTCGCCCGCACCGGCCTGACCGACCGCGCCGAGCAGTCCTGGCACACCCTCTCCGGCGGCGAACGCCAACGCACCCAGATCGCCCGCGCCCTCGCCCAGCAGCCCCACGAACTCCTCCTCGACGAACCCACCAACCACCTCGACATCCAGCACCAGTTGGACCTCCTGGAACTGATCGCCGACCTGCCGGTCACCACCGTGATCGCCCTGCACGACCTCAACCTCGCCGCGATGTACTGCGACCGCCTGCTCGTCCTGTCCGACGGCCGCGCGGTCACGGAGGGAACTCCGGCCGAGGTCCTGACCCCCGCCCTCATCGAGCGGGTCTACGGCGTCCGGGCCGAGGTCACCCACGATGCGGGCCACCCGGTGATCCGCTTCCTGCGCCCGCGCCCTGTGCCCATGGCGAAGCAACCGTCCCGGAAGAGGAGTACGACGAGTGGCGCCTGACCAGCACTCCGAAGAAGCCCGCACGCAGCACGTTCCCGCCGGACCGGCACCGTGCCGCGTCGTCGTCTGCCGGGACTGCTGCTGCGGAACCCCGAAGGTGCCCGGAGTCGACCACGACCAGCAGGTCGCTCACCTCACCGCGAAGGTCCCCGTTCGCATCGTTGACTGCCTCGACGTCTGCGAGCACGCCAACGTGATCGTCGTCCAACCCTCCGCTGCCGCACGCGCCACCGGCGCTCGTCCGGTCTGGCTGGGCCTCGTCAACGACTCCGACGCCACCGAGGACATCGCCGCCTGGGTCCAGGCCGGCGGTCCGGGTATCGCCCCGTGTCCCGACATCCTCGACCTCTACGTCTTCACGCCGCCTCGGAGAACACCTTGAGCCAGGCGGCGGAGGCCTGCCTGGCTCGCTCGCAGGGCGAGCAGGGATGGGTACAGGCCCTCGACCTTGGTGAGCCCCGGCCTCTCAGCTCGTACCGGCGCCTGACTCGGCGTACGGTGCCTCCACTGATGTCCGCCTTACAGCAGGCGTCGGGCACCTGAATGCGGCTCGGGCGCTTGACGATGATTACGTCGGTGATGCCGGGGCTGCGCGCCACGGCGGAGTGCCGGGTCGAGGGCGTCCGAGGGGCAGCCGGGATCGTCTCGGGCATCCTGCCCGTTCTGTTCCCCTGGGCCCGGAATCGGCCGTAGACGTCCGGCCGGGGGCCGAACTCCTCGGGCATCTCGCGCCATTGAGCGCCGGACCGGAGATGCCAGATCACCCCCTCGAACTCGTCACGCAGCTTCACCGGGTAAGGGCCGTTCTTCCCAATGGTCGTCGCCGAGCTGTCGGCGCGTCACACCGGCGTTCTGCCGCGATCACTCCTGCGCGGCAGCGAAACACAGATATCGATCACGACTTCACACAAACCCCAGGCTCACTGTGCCAAACGCTGCGGGTCGGCTGCCGTATCCCCGCTGCTGTCCTCGGTAGCCGGCGACGGTATCCGGGTTGAGTGATCCCCGGCGGGCACCTCGATGGTGACGTCTGACCGGCGTTCTCCTCGCGGAGCTTGTCGAAGACCTGCATCAGCTTCGGTTCGGTGCTGGGCAGCTGCTTGTCGACGACGTTCTTGCCAGCCGGGCCCGAGGGGCCTTTGCGAGGGCTCGTCGCAGGTTCTGGGGCACGTAGATGTCAGGCGCTCGCGGTCGGTGTCTCGATGCACTCTTTGACGGGACTGTCCGACTGTGGGCCGGCGTCCGGCAGCCTGGAAGGCGACCCCAGAACACCTCCGGCCCTGCCGGGCCACCCGAGAACGTACGGAGTACGCCATGACCCGCGACATCGCCTCGCTCGTCGCCGCCGCCGACCGCCACGACGCGGACGCGTTCGTCGCGCACCTCACGCCCGACGTGAGGTCCGTCTTCGCCAACACCGAGCCCACCATCGGACGGGAGAACGTGAAGAAGGCGACGACGGCCTTCTGGGACACGATCGACGGCGTCAGCCACCACATCCTCGCGATGCACGAGATCGGCGACGCCGTCACCGTGCAGTTCGACATCGAGTACCGCCGCAAGGACGGCAGGACGGTCACCTTGCCCGTGTGCAACGTCCTGACCTTCGAAGGCGACCTGGTGAGTGTCTCCCAGGTCTACGCCGACCTTGCCCCGCTCCACGCCTGAGCACACGCAGGCCGCACCGACCCAACCGAATCGAACCGTCCGTCAGGAGAAACACGACATCATGAAGCACATCAAGCTGGGAGACCTCGACGTCGCACGCATCGGCCTGGGCGCGATGGGCATGTCCCACGGCCTGACCGGCGCCGGGACCGACGACGCGGAGTCCGTCCGCACCGTGCACCGCGCCATCGACCTCGGCGTCACCCTGATCGACACCGCCGAGATCTACGGCCCGTACACCAACGAGGACCTGCTCGGCCGGGCCCTCAAGGGCCGCCGTGACCAGGTCGTCCTGGCCACCAAGTTCGGCCTCGTCTCCCATGCCGGTGCCGGTGCCGGTGCCGGTGCCGGAGCCGGAGCCTGGACGGTGGACTCCGGTCCGGCCAATATCCGCACCGCCCTCGAAGGCTCCCTTAAGCGACTGGGCACCGACCACATCGACCTGTACTACCAGCACCGCGTCGACCCGAACATCCCGATCGAGGACGTCGTCGGCACGCTGGCGGAACTCGTCACGGAGGGCAAGGTCCGCCACATCGGACTGTCCGAGGCAGGCCCGGACACCATCCGCCGGGCCCACGCCGTCCACCCGGTCACCGCCGTGCAGTCCGAGTACTCGCTGTGGACCCGCGGCATCGAGGACCGCGTCCTGCCCGTCCTGCGTGAACTCGGCATCGGCCTGGTGCCGTTCTCCCCGCTCGGCCATGGCTTCCTCACCGGAACCGTCCGCGACGAGAACGACTTCGAGGAAGGCGACTTCCGCCGCGGCAACCCCCGATTCACCGGCGAGAACTTCCGCCGCAACCTGGCCCTCGCCGACGAGGTCCAGGCCATCGCCGCCGACGTGGATGCCACGCCCGCTCAGGTCGCCATCGCCTGGCTGCTCGCCCAGGGCGACGACATCGCCCCCATCCCCGGCACCAAGCGCGTGACCCGCGTCGAGGAGAACACCGCCGCCGACCGCCTCCACCTGCCCACCGAGGTCCTGACCAGGCTCTCCGGCCTCCCCGCGGCCGCCGGCGACACCCACACCGAAGCCGCCATGCGCATGATGGAACGCTGACCAGCCCAGCCAGCACCGCCCTCGTATCTCTGTACGCTCTGCGCGGCCCGTGATGCGTCTTCACCTACGCCAGGTCGGTGGCTTACGAGTGTTGACCGCGAGAGCCGCCTGGTCAACGGTGGCAGGAGGTGCTGCACGGCACGGTGAGAGGGTCGTGTCGGTGGCCGTTGCTGGACCGCGTGAGGCCGCGCGAGCGGGCAAGTCGCCGAGCCTGGTGGTGGAGTTCGCCGCAATCGCGCACTGCTTCGAGCATCGGTAGCTCTCGGCCTGTTCGCGGGCCGCATCGGCGGATCTGTACGGGCTCTCGTGCCTACCGCCCGTGCCGCGCCCCTCGGTCCGGTCCGGACTGCTGGGCCGAGCAGAGTGTGCAACGGGACGCCAAGCACCTTGCCGTTGAAGGTCCAGCATGAGCGGGTTCTTGATGGTCGGGAACGCTGGCCGAGGTCGGCGTGGCACGGCCCGCCGACCTCGAGTCGTGCGTGTTCGGCAGTCGGTCATCCCTTGGGGTTCATGTCGATGACGGCGATCTGGGTCGCCAGGGCCGCGATCGTCGTGAAGACGACGCTCCCGACGACGATGCGGATGGCGCCCGTGTTGCCCCAGTTGATGATGGCGCGCGAGATCTGACTCCAGTTGTTCTGGAAGTCGATGCCCGTGACTTGGTGCAGGGGTCCGCCGACGCCACCGTTTCCGCTGACCGGACGGTGGGAGCCGGAGGTGAACTCGTCGCCGTCGCGCATGGCCTGGCCGATGTTCGTGGACATGAAGTCGAACCGTGCGCCCTCGGCGAGTGCCTGGATGAACAGGGTGATGGCCCGGGCCGAGGCGGGGACGTCGGCGTTCGGGTTCGCCAGCGTCTCGAACGCCCGCCACATGCCCTGGGCGCCCAGGCCCTGGCTGCCTCTGTCAAAGCCGCCCGGGAAGCGCACGGCACCCTGGCGCTCCAGGTAGGTGTAGTCCCCCTGCCTGAGGAAGCTGCTGCGTACATGGCTCGCCCCGAGGTTGAACGGGTCGGAGGGACCCTCGTCGCCGAAGCGTGTGTACCTCCCGCCGGTCTCGTAGCCGACCACATACAGATTCGCTGTGTTGAACACCAGACGGACCTGCGGATGATCCGGTGCCACGAGGTTGACGCTGAAGAACTGCTCCGCGGTCCGCTCCCTGAGGATCCCCTCGCGGAAGGTCCCGTCCGTGACGCGTCGGCGGAGTTCGCTGATGGTGTTGTTGTAGGCGTTGGCCAGCGGATGGTTGGCACCGCCCTGCGGTTGCCCGATGAGTTCGAAGAGGACCTTGTCGGTGGATGCGACCTTCTTGTCGGCCGTCTTCACAGTGCTCTTGTCGGCGACCGTCTGGACGTGGTCCGGGGAGGACGGGTTCGGTGAGTGCAACGCCGTCGTCTCCACGCCGGTGATCAGCACCGCGCCTGCCGCGGCTGCGGCAAGGGTGCCGACCAGCCGGTTGCGGAGTCGTAGTCCTAGCGGTACATGCACACGGGCGCACGCCAGTTCTCGGAGATGCGGATGCGTAACGGCTCCGCCGGATGCCTGGGTTCTCCGCTGTCGGCGTCATCAGGTGTCCCCATGTCAGTGTCATCAGGTGTCCCCATGGGCCGGGATCCGAAGACTCACCTCGTAGCCGCCGCCGGCGGTGGGACCGGATGCGAAGGTGGCGCCGAGGAGTTCGGCGCGTTCTCGGAGGCCGATCAGGCCCTGGTGAGAGCCGGGAAGTGGCAGTGAGGGGCGGGTGGGTGGTGTGTTGGTGACGGTCACGCCGAAGGCGGTGCCTTCGTCGGCTTGCCAGAGTCGCACGGTGGCGGTGGCGCCGGGTGCGTGTTTGCGGACGTTGGTGAGGGCTTCCTGGACGGTGCGGTAGACGGCGCGCTGCGCGGTGGAGCTGACGTCGGGGGGCAGTTCGCCGGTGAGTTCGGCGTCGATGCCGCTGGTCGTGACGAGCTTGTGGAGGTCGGCGAGGGTGGGCTGGGGGGTGAGCTCGGTGGACCGGCTGCCGGAGGCCCGGAGCAGGGTGACCATGTGGCGCAGTTCATCAAGGGTGTCGACGCTGAGGGTGCGGATGGTGCGGGCCCCCTCCTTGAAGTCCGGGTCTTTGGCGGCGACTTGGAGGGCACCGGCCTGCACGGCGATGAGGCTGACCTGGTGGGAGACGACGTCGTGCATCTCCCGGGCGAGCTGGGCGCGTTCGCGGGCGAGGACGGCCTGGGAGTGCAGCAGGCGTTCGTGTTCTCGGGCCTCCTCGATCTCGACGAGCCTGCGGGCCAGGTCCCGGCGGGCTTGGACGAGTTGGCCCAGTAGGACGGGGGCGGCGGCGGTGGCGAGCGTGTAGAAGAAGTAGACGACGGTCCAGGTGCGCTCGTGCGCGGTGAACTCGTCCAGCGGCCAGGGCGCGGCGGAGGCGAGGGCGAACAGGACGGCGCCCTCGACGAGCAGGCGGCGGTCCCGGGAGCGTTCGGCCAGTGTGAACAGGGCGGCGAACGGGGCGAAGACGATGTCCAGCATGAGGCTGGCGGGAAGGGTCAGCAGGAACACCGGGAGCGGGAAGCGCCGTCGCACGGCGAGGGCGGCGCAGCCGAGCGCGGCCATGGCCTGTGCGACGGGGCCGGCGTCCTCCAGGCTGAGCAGGACGTCGACGACGGCGACCGTGACGACCATGGCGTCGATGACCGGATCCGGGACCCGTGTCCACCATGTGCCGGGCGCGGTCATCGCCCGGGCTCCGGCTGCCGCTGTCCTTCGTCGAGCAGCCCGGCCCGCTGAGCGAGCAGGGCTGCCTGGACCCGGCTGCCGACCCGGAGCTTGGTGAGGATGGCGCTGACGTGGTCCTTGACGGTGCCCGCGCTGAGGTGGATCCGGGTGCCGATCTCGGCATTGGAGAGCCCCTCCGCGATCAGCACGAGGACCTCACGTTCGCGTTCGGTGAGCCGTCCGACGCGGATGGTCTCCTCGTCGTCGACGACCGTGGCGCCGGGGTGGCTCTGCCAGACGGCCCGGGATGCCTTCGGTGACATCACGACGCCTCCTGCGGCCAACGTACGGACCAGCTGGGCGAGTTGGTCGGGCTCGGTGTCCTTGAGCAGGAACCCGGCCGCGCCGGAGCGCAGTGCGGTGAGGATGTACTCGTCGGCGTCGAAGGTCGTCAGCATCGCCACCACCGGCGGCTCAGGCAGGGCACGCAGCTGCCGTAGCACGGTCAGTCCGTCCACGTCCGGCATCCGGATGTCCAGCAGCACCACGTCGGGAGCTTCCAGCCGTACGGTCTCCACCGCCTCCGCGCCGACCGTGGTCGCGACGACCTCGATGTCGTCGGCCGCGCTCAGGATGAGCTTGAAGCCGGAGCGCACCAGCGCCTCGTCGTCCACCACCATGACCCGGATCACGCGTGTCCCGCCTCGCCGTTCCTCTGCGCACGGCTCCGGCCGCACGTCGATGTTGATTGTCACGGTTTCGACGGTAGAACGTGAACTGCGTGGTGAGGCGGGTCGGCGGGACACTCCCGCCACCCGGGGGGTGGGTTCCCGCCGTACGGGGGAGACGCGGCGACCGGCCGACGGGGGCGTTCCGGCAGAGCGACGGATGGTGCCGTCCGCAGCGCATCGGCTGTCCTGGAAGACGGGCCGCTCCGGCTCGGCAACCCCAGATCTGAGGAAACCTCTCATGACCATGTCCCCCGCCCTCCGACGTGTCGCGGCACAGCCGAACGTGCTGTTCGGAGGTGTGTACGGGGCTGTACTGGCCAGCTCGATGGTCGCCGCACTCACGCAGTACGGTGAGACGGCGCGCGACGATCGGCTGTACGACGCCCGGTGGCTGCTGATCACCGCCTTCGCCTCGGCCCTGGCGCACGGGTACGCGCACATCATCGCCCGCCGTGGCGACGGGTCCCATCCGGGTGTCCTCGGCGCCTTGCGCGTGGTGGCCCACGAATGGCCCCTCGTCGTGGCCACACTTCCCACGGCCGTGATGCTGCTCGGCGCCGGCTGGGGCTGGTGGCGCTCGGCGGGCATCGAGTATGTCGCCTTCGGCTTCAACATCGCCCTGCTCTTCGCCTGGGGGCTGTCCGCCGCCCGCGTCTCGGGCCGGACCTGGCGGTCGGCTCTGGCGGTCGGCTGCGTGGACGCGCTGCTGGGCCTGATCGTCGTGATCGCCAACGCGCTCATCAAGTAGCACCCCCCTGCCGGGTGGAGCTCCACCCGGCAGGGGACCACCCGCCGGTCGGCGGGGTAGGACCGGACAGTCGCCGGATACTCCGGGCCCGAGCCGCCCTCCAGCCTGGAAGCATGACCCAGAACGCAGACGACACGGCGCTCGCGGCGCCGGCCGGCATCCCGTCCGGGACCGCGGGAACCGAACACTCCAAGACCCCGGAGACGGGCCGAGTCCCGGTCGGACGCCTGATAGGCGTGGACCTGGCCCGCGGGCTCGCGGTGTTCGGCATGTACGCGGCCCACGTCGGCCCCGATCCCTCCCAGGGCGGCATCACCGGGCACCTCATGGAACTGGCGCACGGCCGGGCCTCCGCGCTCTTCGCCTTCCTGGCCGGTTTCTCGATCATGCTGATGACCGGCCGTCGTGCCCCGAAGACGGGCCGAGCGGGCCGGCAGGCGGTCGCCAAGGTGGTGATCAGGGCGCTCGTCCTGCTGGCGCTGGGCACCTGGCTGACCTCGACGGGCACCCCGGTCGAGGTGATCCTCGCCTTCTACGGCCTCTACTTCTTGCTCGTCCTGCCGCTGTACCGGCTGAGCGCGGCCCCGCTGGCGATCATCGCCGCGGCGGCCGCCCTGGTCCTGCCGCAGGTTCTGTACATCGTCCAGCACGCACTTCCCGCCGACGGCGCCGAGGGCGTCTGGGCGTGGCCCGCGGACGCCGACGGCATCGTCTCCCTCCTGTTCACCGGCAGCTACCCGGCCCTGACCTGGATTCCCTTCGTCATCGCGGGCATGGCGGTGGCCCGCCTCGACCTGGCCGCCGCTGTCGTACGGACGCGCCTCGCCTTCACCGGCGTCGGTCTCGCCGTCGTCGGGTACGGCGGCTCCTGGCTGGCCCTGCACCTGGTCCCGGGCGCGCTGTCGAAGCTGGGCGGCGGGGGCTGGGGCGAAGGTGACTGGGGTGGGGGCGGTTCGGCCGCCTCCGCCTGGTGGTCCGACACCTGGGGCTACCCCGACGGCAGCACCCCGGTCGGCCTCCTGGTCGCCTCGCCGCACAGCGAGACCACCCTCTCGATCGTGGCCAACGCCGGAGTGGCGATCGCGGTCCTCATCGGCTGCCTCGCCGCCGTGGACGCTTCTCCCCGCTTCCACCGCCTCGCCCGCCCGGTGATCGCTGTCGGCACGATGTCCCTGACCGCCTACGTCTTCCACATCGCCGGTATCCACTTCCTCGGCATCGAGGAACTTCCCGGCTCCACCCTCCGTGTGCTTGTCGGCTTCATCGTCGCCATCACCGTGTTCGCCACCCTCTGGTCGCGGTACTTCCGCCGCGGGCCCCTGGAGTGGCTGCTCGGCAAGGCCACCAAGCCCGCCGAACTCGTCCGCTGAACCAACCGCTGCGGCCACCGCGGCCGCCACGCAGCGGAACGTACCTCCGTCAGCCGCACTCCACCCCCACAGGAGATCCACTTCCATGCTCTTCAACCCGCTGCCGACCCCGAACCAGCAGCAACCGCGACCACACCGTTTCTCCAGGACCCTTGTGGCTGCCACGATCGCCCTGAGCGTGGCAGCCGTCGGCCTGGCCCTCGGGACCGCCGCACATTCCGAAGGCCGGCCAGGGGCCGAGGAGACCAGGACGCTCGATCAGCTGTACAGGGCGGCGAAGGCCGAGGGCGGCAGGTTCGTCGTCTACGCCGGCGGTGACTGGAAGGACCAGCAGGACGACACCAAGCGGGCGTTCGAGAAGCGCTTCCCGGGCATCAAGGTCGAGATGGTCGTCGACTACAGCAAGTACCAGGACGCGCGCATCGACAACCAGCTCGCCACGGGCACGCTTGTCCCCGATGTGGTCCAGCTCCAGACGCTTCAGGACTTCCCGCGCTGGAAGCGGGAGGGCGCCCTGCTGTCGTACAAGCCGGCCGGTTTCGGCAAGGTCCACGACAGGTTCAAGGACGAGGACGGCGCCTGGGTCGCCACCAATGTCCTGGCCTTCGGCGCCGCGTACAACAAGGAGTTGGTGGGCCATGACGCGCCCCACAGCGTCCGGGACTTCGCGGACCCCAAGTGGAAGGGGCGGATCGCCTCCGCCTACCCGAACGACGACGACGCCACGCTCTACCTCTACAGCCGCTACGTGAAGAAGTTCGGCTGGCACTGGCTCGCCGGCATGGCCAGGAACACCGAGTTCCTGCGCGGTTCCGACTCCGCCGGCAACCAGATGTCCGCCGGCAAGAAGGCCATCGGGCTGGGCGGTTGGGTCACCCCGGACGCTGGCAAGGACCCGGCCGCCACGACGGTCGGCATGCTCCCGAACACCAGTGACCCGTTCATGGCCTGGGGACAGCGCGAGGCGATCCTCAAGCACGCCAAGCACCCGGCCGCCGCCAAGCTCTTCCTCAACTGGCAGCTCTCCAAGGAGCAGCAGACCAGCGACGGGTGGTCGGTACGCACAGACGTCGCCGCGCCCGCCGGACTGAAGAGGGTCTGGCAGTACCAGAACGCCGACATCGACGGCTTCCCCGCGTTCATGACCGACCGTGGCGCCGCCGAACGCCTCCGCCAGCAGATGACGGTCTACATCGGCGAAGCCAAGGGCGAACCGACCCCGGGCCGCCTGGGCACGCACCCCGGCCGCTGACGCCTGGCGCAACCCGCAGTCAGGTCACACCCACAGGATTCTGTTCACCCGGCCGGGCGTTGACACGACCGGACAAGGCCGGGCGGCTGCCACTGAGAGCCGCCCGGCCGATCAGGCGTGCCGGCTGTCAGGCCCAGGGCGTGACGGGCTGGAGGCTGCGATCCGCGCGGAACAGGTCGGTGGCCGTGTAGCGGTCGACCCAGAGCCCGCCGTTGCGATGGCGGATGTAGTAGCCGGGGAAGTTGTACGACTCCAGGGCGACCGAGCCGGCTGATGTTCCGGGGTGGGCGTTGAAGTGGCGTCCTTGGCGAAGGCCGCCGTGCCGTCGTTCGCGTCCACGCGGATCCGGAAGGCCGAGTGTGCCCGGCCTGTCCGGCACCGTCAAACACCTCACGGTCGTCAAGGATCCGTCACCGGAGGCGTGGAACTACCGCTCAACACCACCCGCTCCGTCGGCGTGGCCGAGGAAGCCGCGGTGGCGCATGTACCGGTCGGGGAAGTTGACCGACTGGAAGCCCTGCGACGGCCGAAGTCCTCGAAGAAGATGCGCCAGGCGCCGTTGTCGAGCTGTACCAGGACGGGCCTTCACCGTCGAGGTCGGTCCAGTTGCCGGAACTCGGCGGTCGTCGGCGCCTTCGGCGTGGGCCGCGACCTCTTCAGCGTCAGCGCCACCCTCACCAGCGCCCAGGGCTACGCCAACTTCCCGGTCCTCATCGGCTACCTGGCGATGACACTGCCCGCCGCCCTGTTCTTCCACGCCCCGGCCCGAAGGCCCGCCGACGCATCCGCCAGGGCAGCGCCGTCGCCTACGCCGTGCTGCTCGCCCTCCTGGCCGCGGTCGTCGTGCGCCTGGCCGACGCCGGTCAGTTCACCGCCGAGAAATGGGGCCCACTGCTCTTCCCGAGCGACGAGAACTTCGACGCCCTGTGGAACGTCCTCGGCACCGGGATGCAGCACACCCTCGTCGCGGCCGTCGTGGCCATCGTCTGCTCCCTGGCCATCGGGACCGCGGTCGGCGTCCTCAGGCTCAGCCTCGGCCGCGTCGCCCGCATCTGGTGGGCGCCATGGAGGTGGTGCGCGGGGTGCCCGTGGTCATCAGCATCTACTTCGCCTCCCGAGTCCTGCCCGACCTCGGGCTGGCCTTCGCCGACGCACCGGGCGGGCGCTTCCTGTGGTACCTGGTCGTCGGCCTGACCGCCTACAACTCGGTGATCATCGCCGAACTCGTCCGGGCCGGCGTCGAATCGCTGCCCAGGGGTCAGCGGGAGGCCGCCCTGGCCGTCGGCCTCACCAGGTGGCAGACGCTCCGGCTGATCCTGCTCCCACAGGCGTTCCGGGTGATGCTCCCGTCCCTCATCAGCCAGCTGGTGGTCATCCTCAAGGACACCTCACTGGCCGCCCTGATCCTCGGCCAGTACCAGGAGCTGCTGCGCGCCTCGAACCTGGCCGCACAGCAGCTCGACAACCCCATCCCGATGTTCCTGGTGACCGGCGCCGTCTACGTCGTCATCAACTGGCTGCTGTCCAAACTGGACGAGTACGCCGAGCGCCGCGGTGGCCGAGCCGGCCGGAGCCGACGTGGACGACGCACAGCGACCGCACCCGGCAGTACACCGAGCCCACCCGTTGCTCCCCTCGCCAAGGACAGGGTGACCTCCTGACGTGTCTCCAGGAGTGCCCGGCCGTCAAGAGGTGATCCATATCGTTGACAGTCAGAATCAGACTTTGAGTCTATGGAAAGCGTCTGGTGGACTCGATGCCATGGCAGTGATGAACGAGCGTCTTGACCTGCGGGTCGACGGTGTGGATCTGAGTGTCGCCGCGAGCCGCCGGGACGGAACCGGTACCCCCGTCGTCTTCCTGCACGGTTTCGGCTCCACCAAGGAGGACTACGCCGACGTCGCGCTCCACCCCGCGTTCGCCGGGCGGCCGCTGCTCGCCTACGACGCTCCGGGCTGCGGGGAGACGACGTGCGAGGACCTGTCGAGGGTCTCGATCCCGTTCCTGATGCGGACCGCCCGGGCGGTACTCGAACGAGTGGGCATCGTGCGGTTCCACCTGGTCGGGCACTCCATGGGCGGGCTGACCGGGCTGCTGCTGGCCCACCTGGAGCCCGACCGTGTCCTCAGCTTCGTCGACATCGAGGGCAACGTGGCCCCGGAGGACTGCTTCCTGAGCCGCCAGATCCTCACCCACCCCTCCGACGACGCCGAAGACTTCCTGGCCGACTTCACCGAACGGGCACGCCGCGCACCGCAGTTCGCCAGTGCCCTGTACGCGGCGGGCCTACCGCACAAGGTCCGGGCCGACGCGGTGCGCGCGATCTTCGAGTCGATGGTCGACCTGTCCGACCACGGCGACCTCATGACCAAGTTCCTGTCGCTGCCCTTCCCGCGCATGTTCCTGTACGGCGAGCAGAACGCCTCCCTGTCGTACTTGACGAAACTCGCCGCGAACGGCGTCGAGTTGGCGGAGATCGCACAGAGCGGGCACTGGCCGATGTACTCCAACCCCGTCGCGACGTGGGAACGGATCGCCGATTTCCACGCCCACGCCAGAGCTGACGAACCCCGAAGGATCCGATGATTGTCTTCCGGCCGTCCGAGGCCATCTCCCGTGTCCAGCAGTCCTCCCTGCGGCCGACCTTCGCGGCGCCGCCCGGGGTCGTCTCCCTGGCGATGGGAGAACCCGACTTCCCCACCCCGGAGCCCATCGCCGAGGCCCTGCGCCAGGCGATCCGGGACGGCCACACCCACTACGGCGACCTCAACGGCGATCCCGAACTGCGCGCGCTGATCGCGGACCGGGCCGGCCGCCTGTCGGCGGAGCCGTACGGCGAGAACACCGTGGTGATCAGCCACGGCGGCTCGGCGGCCATCACTGCGAGCGTGCTGGCGGTCGTGGATCCCGGGGACCGGGTGGTCATCCCCGAGCCCACCTATTCGCTCTACCCGGATGCCGTACGCCTGGCCGGCGGTGAACCGGTGCTCGTCCCCATGACCGCCAACCATCACCTGGACTTCGACGCGCTGACCGCCGCGCTGCCCGGTGCTCGCATGGTCGTGCTGTGCAACCCGTCCAACCCGACCGGCGCGGTGCTGCCGCCCGAGGACCTCGCGCGGCTCGGGGAACTCCTCGACGGCACGGACACCCTCGTCCTCGTCGACGAGGCGTACGCCGACCTCGTCTATGGCGGTGTGCCCTTCGTCTCCTCCCTCTCCGTCACCTCCCTTCGTGACCGGCTCATCTACGTCAACACCCTCTCCAAGACGTACGCCATGACAGGCTGGCGCATCGGCTACGCGATCGCCCCCGCCGAGGTCACCACCGCCATCCGCCACGTCCACCGCACCTTCAACGGCTCCGTCAACGCCGCCGTGCAGCGCGCCGCCCTCGTGGCCCTCCAGCTGGGCCCCGAGATCGCCGCCCCCATGTTCGAGGCGTACCAGGAGCGCCGCGACTTCGTGGCGAAGCGCCTGGCCGCCACCGATCTGCTCCACGGCAACGAGCCCGAGGGCGCCTTCTACGCGTTCGCCCGCTACGACGCCGACCTGCCGTCGACGGACGTGACGCGCTTCCTCCTGGAAGAGGGCGTCGCCGTACGGGCCGGCGGCGAGTACGGCCCCAGCGGACACCGGCACATCCGGCTGTCCTTCGCCGCCTCCCTCGACACCCTCGACGAGGGCATCACCCGCATCACCACGGCACTTGAACGGCTTCGGACCACGGGGGTGTCCTCGGCTCAGGCATAGCCGTCGTCGTCTCCGCCCGGTTCATACGCGCCGTTGCCCGGGCGGGAACAGCCCCGGCCGCCCCACCCCTTGGCGGCCGGGGCCGTACGCATGTCCGTGGGGAGCGAGAAGAGAGGCGCGGCGTGCTGCCGCCGGAGCCGAAAGGCTCACGGCGGCAGCACGCCGCGCCAGGTGGATCTCTGTCAGCTCAGCCGGTCGGCAACCCGTAGTACTCGAGAGTCGTCACGCCCATGCGGATGGCTTCGAGGGCCCGCTGCTCGGCGGCTACGCGGGCGTCCGCCTGGTCGAGGGTCGGGGTCACGGCCTGCGCGGGGACGACCACCACGCCGTCCGCGTCGCCGACCACCAGGGCGCCCGGGTGGACGACGACATCCGCGACGCGGACGGGCACGGCGAACAGACCGGGGTGCTCCTTGCCGGTGCCGACGACGGTGACATGCCGGGCGAAGACGGGGAAGTCCAGCTCCGCCTGCTCGGCCGTGTCCCGTACCCCGCCGTCCACGACCAGGCCGAGGATGCCCCGTTGCTGGGCGGCGACCGCGAGGATCTCGCCCCAGTGGCCGTGCCGGGCGCCCTGGAGGTCGACGACGAGGACGCTGCCGGTCGGGGCCTCGGCCACCGCCCGGTGCAGGGCGAGGTTGTCGCCGCCGACGCCCTGGACGGTGAACGCCGGGCCGGCCACGCGCGCTCCTGACCAGGCGGCGCGCAGGGCGGGGTGGCAGGCGAGGGCGGCCCCCGTGGACGCCTCGTAGAGGGTGGCGGTGCTGTGCCCGCGGGCCGCGTCCGTCATGTCTGGCTCCTGGTCTGAAGGGTGTGGTAACCGAAGTGCACGCGGGACTCGCGCAGGGTGCTGCCGGCGCGTGCGGCGGCGACGATGTCCGACTCGACGCGTTCGATGCGTTCGGCGCTCTCGGTGATCCGCTCGGCCTCGGCGGCCGGGACGACGACCACGCCGTCGGCGTCGGCACAGACACCGGGCCTGATCTCGATGCCGCTCACGGTCACCGGCTCGTCGACGGCGACGAGCCGCACCCGGTCCTTGCCGGTCCGCATGAACCTGCCCCGGCTGAAGAGCGGGTAGTTCTGGGTGAGGGACGCCGACACGTCGCGGCAGACGCCGTTGATCACGGTGCCGGCGATACCGCGGTGGGCCGCGACCTCGGTCATGATTCCGCCCCAGACGGTGACGTCGGTGCGGCCGTCGTTGTCGATGACGATGACCGCGTCCGACGGTACGTCGTCGAGGAAGTCCCCGACCGTGCCGGCGCCGGCCTCGTCGACGGCTGCGTAGCGCACGGTGAACGCCGGGCCCACCGCGCGGAAGTCGTTGGAGAGAGGGGTGACTCCGTGCAGAGCGCCTTCGATGCCCGCCCGGTCGAGGGCGTCCGAGATCGCGGCGGTCGGCAGCGCGCGGAGTCGCACGACGAGGTCACTCATCACCGCGCCTCCGTTCCGGCCAGGCGGGCGTCCCGCATCGCCTCCGGCAGCGGAACCCCGGCCCGCACCTCGGCTTCGACGGAGGCCTCCCGGTCCGCGAGCCGCTGCGCCTCCCGGAGCACTTCGGCAGCGCGCTCGCGCGGGACGACCACGACACCGTCCTCGTCCGCCAGCACCACATCGCCGGGGTGGACGGTGACCTCACCCAGCGAAACCGGCGCACCGGACGACTTCTGCCGCAGCCGGCCGCGCGCGGTCACCGGCACCTGGGCGCGGGCGAACACCGGGAAGCCGAGCGCGCGCGCCTGTCCGACGTCCCGGCAGGCACCGTCCGTGACCACACCGCGGACGCCGCGCACCGAGGCGCCGACGCTGACGATTCCGCCCCACGAGGACACATCCGTACGGCCGCCGTTCGCGACCACCACGACGTCCTCCGCACCGGCCTCGGCGACCGCACTCGTCAGAATGTGCGCCCCGCCGTGCTCACCGCTCAGGGGCTCAAGCTCGATGGTTCGAGCGAAGCCGGCCACTTTGGGTGTGCCCCACATCGGGCGCAGTCCGCCCTGTCCGGGCGGAAGGCCGCAGGCGTCGAGGGCGTCGGACACGGTGGCGCTGTCCAGTGCCGCGAAGTGGTCCAACAAGGAAGTTTCAACGGTCATGCAGTTCAGTCAAACTCAACAATCCCATACACTGAAGGTCTGATTTCCTCTCCCTTCGATATGTGGAGCGTCTGGTGATCGAGGTCCGTCAGGCCCGCTACTTCCTCGCTGTCGCGGAGACGCTCCACTTCGGCAGGGCGGCGGAACAGCTGCGGATGTCGCAGCCGCCGCTGAGCCAGGCGATCCTCCAGCTGGAGCGGCAGTTGGGCGTGCGGCTGTTCGACCGCAGCGAGCGCAGGGTGCGGCTGACGGAGACCGGCCGGGCGTTCGCCGAGGAGTGCCGCAAGCTGGTGGCGGCCGCCCGGCACGCACACGATGTGGCGGCACAGGCCGAGGCCGGGCTGGTGGGCACGCTGAGGATCGGCGTGGTGACCTCGGCGCTGAGCGAACCCCTGCTGGGCACGCTGTCCGCCTTTCGCGAGGCCCGGCCGCGCGTCGACCTGCATCTCACGGAGGTGGACACGGGGGAGGGGCAGGAGGCCGTCGTCCGGCACGAGATCGACATCGCGGTCATCCGGCCGAGCGCACCGGTGCGCGGTCTGCGTATGCGGCCGTGGCGGCACGACCAGTTCGTGATCGCCCTGCCGGAAGGTCATCCGATGACCGGGGATGCCGAGGGCCCGGTCGACCTCGCACGGTTTGTGGACGAGCCGTGGGTGTGGCTGCGCCGCGAAGCCTCCCCGGACTACCACGACCAGCTCATGGCGACCTGCCGCCGGGCCGGGTTCACCCCCGACGCGCGCCACATCGCCAACTCCATCCTGACCCAACTGGCGATGGTGGCCTGCGGCCTGGGCGTCACCCTCGTACCGAACGTGGCGGTCCGCTCGATCCAGGGCCCGATCGTCTACCGGCCCCTCACCGATTCCGCCGACATCGTGGAACTCTCCCTCGTCTCCCGGGCCGGCACGCACGAGCCTCTGGTGGAGGAATTCCTGCGGCACGCGGCGACGGACCGGCAGGAGCCTTGCTAGGCGCGCACGCGTGACTCACCGGCCCGGGCCAGGACACCCCGCGCGCGTTCGAGTACCGGTCGGTCGACCATCCGCCCGTCGACCGTGGTGACCGAGTCTCCGGCGTCGAGGACGCTGTGCGCCCAGCGCAGTTCGCCTGCCGTCGGAGCGAACCCTTCGGCGACGCCGCTCACTTGAGCGGGGTGGATGCAGAGTTTTCCGGTGAACCCCAGGCGGCGGGCGTGGGTGACGTCGGCGTCGAGCGCGTCGGGATCCCGTACGGCTGTGGTGACGCCGTCGAGGGGAGGGTGGGCGCCCGCCGCCGCGGAGGCGAGGACCAGTCGGGAGCGGGCGTGGGTGAGGGCGAGGCGGTCGTCGTGGGCGACGCCGAGCTGGGTGGCCAGGTCGACGTTGCCGAAGGCGGCGCGGACGACGCCAGGGACGGCGCACACCTCATGGGCCCGCTCGATGCCGAGGGCGGTCTCGACCAGCGGGATCATCGGGCAGCGTCCGGCTGTGCGCGCGGCGATCTCCGCGAGGACATACGGGTCCTGGGACTTGGGGACGACGATCGGGCATCCGTGGTCGGCCGCCCGAGCCAGATCCGCTTCGAACCACGGGGTACCGGGCGGATTGACGCGTACGACAGCTGAGTTGCCGAGACCGAGCCAGGTGTCGGCATTGTCGCGGGCACGGTCCTTGTCGTCGTCGGCGACGGCGTCTTCGAGGTCGATGATGACGAGGTCGGTGCCGGACGCGGCGGCCTTGCCGAAGCGGTCGGGCCGGTGGCCGGGGACGAAAAGCAGGGTTCGCGCGGCGGCGACGCGGTCGGTGTCCGGGTGACCAGCGCTCATGAGAAGGTCACCTCGGCGGTGGCGTGGCGTGCCTCGCGGTGCGTGGCGATGTGCAGCCGGGCGCCGTCGTCGCTGGGTGTGCCGTCGGCCAAGAGGCGCTCGGCGGCGAACGCCGGGCGGTGCAGCCGGTAGGACAGCGACCGCACCCGCCGCTCGCGGGCGTTCCTGCGGACCAGTTCCAGCATGAGCAGGGCGAGCAGGGGGCCGTGGACGACGAGATCGGGGTAGCCCTCCACCACACGGCAGTACGGGGCGTCGTAGTGGATGCGATGGGCGTTCGCGGTGAGTGCGCTGAACCGGAAGAGCATGGTCTCGGTCGGGTGCAGGCGCAGCTGCCACGGCCCCTCGGGACCGGGCTCGGCCGATGCGTCGAGTCCGGCCGGGTGCTGAGGCCGGTGGCCGTCGCCCGACCGGTAGACGATGTCCTGCTCCTCCACCAGACACAAGCGACCGTTCTGCCGGAACTCGTGGCGCTCGGTGACGAACAGCAGATCGCCGCTGCGGCCCTGTTTGGGGGTGACAGCGGCCAGGCTGACGGTGCGTTCGGCCGGTTGACCGAGGCGCAGGGGTTCGGTGATCTCGCAGCGTCCGCCGGCGAACATGCGCCTGCGGTCGGGGATGGGCGGCAGGAAGCGGGCGTCGCGCAGGTGGCCGTCGGGGCCAAGGGCCTGCTGGGGTGCCCAGTGCAGGAAGTACAGCCACTGCCACAGCGGCGGCAGCGGGTCCCCGGACCTGGCTGCGGGGGCGGAGAGGTCCAGCAGCGCCGACAGCGCCGCCGCCGGACCGGGCGGCAGGGCGTCCTGGTCGGTGACCGGTTCGGGGTGCAATGACTCCACATGGGAGGCGAGAGAGGCGTGCATGGGCTCGTTCCTTGTATGACGGAGTCAGGTCAGCGGGGCGGTGGCCTGCGGGGCGGGCGTCGAGTCTTCCAGGAGGGAGGTGCGAGACGGTTCGCGTACTACGAGCGTCGCCAGGAAGGTCAGGCCGATGCACGCGGTGACGTACCAGAAGAAGGTGGTCTCGTGGCCGCCCTTCTTCAGGGCCAGCGCGATCGGCTCGGTCAGGCCGCCGAAGGTGGCGGTGACCAGCGCGTGCGGCAGGCCGACGCCCAGGGCCCGGACCTTGGTGGGGAACATCTCGGCCT
Source organism: Streptomyces sp. SID13726 (assembly GCF_010548375.1). Lineage (GTDB taxonomy): Bacteria > Actinomycetota > Actinomycetes > Streptomycetales > Streptomycetaceae > Streptomyces. The sequence goes on along the minus strand of NZ_JAAGLY010000002.1, from coordinate 357,063 downwards.
TGATGATCGCGGCCAGGGCCGAGTAGCCGCTGAGGAAGGTCAGTGCCGCGGTCATCAGGAGGAAGGCGAGCCACGGGCTTCTCGTGTGGCCGAGAACGGTCATGATCGGGACCGTCAGGAGCATGCCGCAGATCGAGAAGGCGAACATGACCGGGCGGCGACCGTAGCGGTCGGAGAGCGCACCGGCGACCGGCTGCAACAGCATGTAGACGAAGAGCGCGGCGAAGCCGATGACGGAGACCGTGGACTTCGGGATGCCCGCGGTGTTCACCAGGTACTTCTGCAGGTACGTGGTGTAGGTGTAGAAGGCGACGGTGCCGCCGATCGCGAGGCCGAAGACAGCCAGCAGCTGACGCGGGTACTCCGTGAACAGGGCGTGCAGACCCTTGCGTTCCTGCGTAGCGGCGGCCTTCGTCCTTTCCTGCTCGAAGTGCTGCGACTCCTCCATCGTGCGGCGCAGGTACATCACGACCAGCCCGGCCGCGGCACCGATCACGAACGGGACGCGCCAGCCCCAGCTCTCCAGCTGGCCTTCCGTGAGCAGGTTCTGCAGGACGATCGCCACGAGCAGGGCGGCGAGCTGACCGAGCACGATGGAGACGTACTGGAAGCTGGAGTAGAAGCCGCGCCGTCCCGGCGGGGCGACTTCGGCGAGGTAGGAGGCGCTGGAGCCGAACTCGCCGCCGACGGAGAGTCCTTGGAGCAGGCGCGCCAGGACCAGCGCGAGGGGTGCCCAGAGGCCGATGGTCTGGTGACCCGGGGCGAGGGCGATCGTGAGCGAGCCGAGGCTCATGAGCGTGACCGACAGGGTCAGGGCGCGGCGGCGGCCGTACTTGTCGGCATAGGCGCCGAGCAACCAGCCGCCGAGTGGGCGCATGAGAAATCCGACGGCGAACACGACGGCCGTGGAAAGGAGTTGGGCGGTCTGGTTGCCTTCCGGGAAGAAGGCGCCGGCGAAGTAGATGCTGAACGTGGCGTAGGCGAACCAGTCGTACCACTCGATGAGGTTGCCGAGACAGCCGCGTACGACGTTGGCGGTGACCTGGGAGCGTGCGGGGACGGAGGTGCGGCTCTGCGACATGGGAAGCTCCGTTGCTCGTGTCGCGGCGGGGAGGGGACGGAGGATGCGCGCGGGACGTCTCAGCGGAGGACGAAGGGGTTGCCGGTGGGAGCGCCGGTGTTGATCCAGACGCTCTTGTCCTCCAGGTAGGAGGCGAGGGCGCCGATACCGTTCTCGCGACCGATGCCGGAGTCCTTGAAGCCGCCGAAGGGAGCCAGGTAGCTCACCGCGCGGTAGGTGTTGACCCAGACGGTGCCGGAGCGGATCCGGTCGGCCATGCGGAAGGCGCGGCCGATGTCGCCGGTCCAGACGCCGGCGCCGAGGCCGTATCGGCTGTCGTTGGCGAGAGTGACCGCTTCGTCGTCGTCCTTGAACGGGATGACCGCCAGGACGGGTCCGAAGACCTCTTCCTGAGCGATACGCATGCTGTTGCTGACGCCTGTGAAGACGGTCGGTTCGATGAACCAGCCCTTGTCCCCCGCAGGCTTGCCGCCCAGAGCGAGCCGGGCGCCTTCCTGCTGCGCGATGTGGATGTAGTCGAGCACCTTGGCGTACTGCGCGGGCGTGGTGATGGGCCCGACCTGGGTGGCCTCGTCCATCGGGTCGCCCATACGGGCGGTGCGTGCGAGGTCGACCAGACGGCCCACGACCTCGTCGTGCACGCTCTCCTGGACCAGCAGCCGGGAACCGGCGATGCAGGTCTGTCCGGTGGCGGCGAAGATGCCGGAGACGGCACCGTTCACGGCGGCATCCAGATCGGCGTCGGCGAAGACGATGTTCGGTGACTTGCCGCCGAGTTCGAGGCTGACGTGCTTGAAGTCGCGGGCGGCGGCCTGGTTGATGTGACGGCCGGTGGTGTCCGAGCCGGTGAAGGTGACCTTGCGGACCAACGGGTGCTCGACGAGAGCGGCGCCGACGTCCCGGCCGAACCCGGTGACCACGTTGACCACTCCGGACGGCAGCCCCGCCTCGTGGAAGAGCCCGACCAGTTCGAGTGTCGACGCGGAGGTGAACTCCGACGGCTTGATCACCACCGTGCAGCCGGCCGCGAGCGCCGGGGCGATCTTCCAGGCCAGCAGCAACAGGGGAGAGTTCCACGGCGTGATGACCGCCACGACCCCGACGGGCTCCTTCTTCGTGTAGGCGAAGTAGCCCTTCTTGTCCAACGGCGGGACGGTGCCCTCGACCTTGTCGGCGAGTCCCCCGTAGTAGTGGAACCACTGGGATGCGTAGCCGACCTGGCCGTGCATCTCCGTGAACAGCTTGCCGTTGTCGCGGACCTCTGTCTCCGCGAGCCGGCGGGCGTTCGCGGCGATGATGTCGCCGAGCCGCCGCACCAGGGCGCCCCGCGCACTGGCGGTCAGCCCGGCCCAGGCGCCGCTGTGCAGGGCGCGGTGGGCGGCTCGCACCGCGTCGTCCACGTCCTGCTCGGTGCCCTGGGCGATCTCCGCCCAGGGCCTGCCCAGGTAAGGGTTGTCGGTGGGGAACCACTCACCGCCGGCCGCCTTGCGGCTCTCCCCGTCGATGAACATCTCGTAGCGTTGCATTCGGAATCCTGCCCGCTAGAAGGTGCTGAGGCCGAGGGCGGCGCGGAAGGTGTTCTTGTTGGCGACGCCGTCGCGGGGCGGCAGGGCGCGCGGGGGCTCGGTGGTGTCGATGAGTACCTGGGCGTACGTGGTCGCGGCGCGCGCCGTGATGCGCGTGGCGACTTCCTCGACCTGGGCGACGTTGGTGATCCGCACGGCATCGCGGATGCCGAAGCCCTGAGCGACTGCGATGAGATCGGTGCCGAGGCCGGTGTGGCTGGGCTGCATGCCGGTCTCGCCGAAGTGGGCGTTGTCGAGGACGACGAGGGTCAGGTTCGGCGGGAGTTGGGCCCCGATCGTGGCCAATGTGCCGATGCCCATGAGGTGTTCGCCGTCGCCGGTGATCGCGACGACCGGGCGGTCCGGCTGGGCGAGGGCCAGGCCGAGGGCGAGGGGGGCGGCGGCACCCATCGCGCCCCACAGGTAGAAGTTGGTGGGCCGGTCTCCGGCGGTGAACACGTCGTAGCTCGGGGAGCCGAGGCCGGTGACGACAAGCGCGTCCTCCGGGAGCCGGCAGATCAGGTCGGCGACGAAGCGACGGCGGTCGAGGCGTGCCGGGGTGTCGACAGCGGTCATCAGTTGCGCTCCCACTTCTTGCGGCCGATCAGCTTCTGTCCGAGGAGTACGGCGACGCGGTCGCCGGCCTCGAACACCGAGTCCAGGGCGGCCTCGACGGTCTCCTCGACGTCTTCGGGTTCGTCGGCCCGGAGCACGGTGATGCCCATGAGTTCCAGGGCCTGCTGGGTGGTGCGGCCCATGGGGCTCTGCCAGGGGTTGAACTCCGCGTACTCGCCGCGCATCGTCACCAGCGTGAGGAAGGGGAACCGGCACATCTCCAGCAGGGAGAACATGTTCACGCAATTGCCGACGCCGCTGCTCTGCATCAACAGAGCCGCGCGCTGACCACCCAGCCAGGCCCCGGCGACGACGCCGACGCCCTCCTCCTCCGTGGTGAGGACCACGTCGTGGATCGTGGGGTCGCGTTGCGCCTCGACGAGGGTGTGGGAATGCCCGGCGTCGGGGACGTATGCGATCTGCTGAATTCCGCGCTTCTTGAGCACGGCGAAGACGTCCTCCTGCCAGGAGGGCGGCCCGGGAGCGGGTGTCTCGTTCATGCCGTTCATCATGGGTTCTGATGGGTGAGGCTGAACAATAGAAACGTGTGATACCCGCATGCGCCGCCCGCATAGCGAGGGGCTGTGGGCCTGCGGCTGCGCCTGACTACGGTCCTTCGCTGAGGAAGGCCGAGACGAGGGCACTGGCCTCCGTGCGGCATTCCTCGAAGTACGCGTGCCGAGCGCCTGGGAAGACATGACTGGTGGCCCGGGGGATGCGGCCGGCGAGCAGGGGGAGGTTGTCCGGCGGAGTGAGCCGGTCCTGGTCGCCGTGCAGCAGCAGCGTCGGTGCCGTGATGCGGTGGAGCGCGTCCCAGGCGTCGTGCCCGTTGCTCGCCACCAGGTGACCGTGGCGGGCGTGCGCCGGCATGTCCGGGTCGCCGAGGGTCGTGTACGGGTCGGGGTGGCCGGCGAGCCAAGCGGGGGTGTACATCAGGTCGAGCAGTACGCGGCGGGCTGCGTCCGGGTCAGCTTGAGCCAGGGCCCGGCGTACGGAGGCGTCACGCTCGACGGCGTGCGGACCGCCGGGGGAGGTGCAGCCCAGGACGAGGCGTCGCACCCGCGCCGGGTGACGGGCGGCCACCCATTGGGCGACCCGCCCGCCCATGGAGGTCCCGTAGACATCGGCGCGCTCGACGCCCAGGTGATCGAGTACCGCGATCACGTCATCCGAGAACTGCTGCGTGGAGTAGGGCCCTTGGGGCTTGCCGCTCTCCCCGGTCCCGCGGTGGTCGAGCGTGATGGTGGAGTGGGTGGAGTGGAAGTCGGCGCGGACGGTGTCCCACCAGTGATGGTTGTTCGCCTGTCCGGCCAGGAGGACCAGCGGATACCCGTCTCCCATGGACTGGCAGGCCAGTGTGGTGCCATCCTGGGCGCGGGCGATGGTCGTGTACCGGTGTCCGGTGTCGGTCATGTGTGTCCCGGGATTCCTCGATGGTCTTCTCGGACGGCTGGGTCGGCGTGTGGGTCAGGTGCTCTCGGTGTCGGATCCGTGGACCTGGGCGGAGGGCCATCTGCCCTGTCGCACGGCCGAGTTGACCTGCCGGACCAGCTCGCGTGCGACGACCTCCACGGCGGGGGGCGTGCGCCCGTGCCGCGGTGTGCCGAGGACGACCGAGCGCCACACGTCGGGTTCGCACAGCGGCGCGGCGCTCAGCGTGCCCCGTGCGACGTCCTCGGCGATACCCACGCCGGGCAGGACGGTCCAGCCGTGCCCCGCCTGGACGAGCTGCTTCTGCACCCGCATGGAGTTGGTCTGGACGACTACCTGCATGGCGGCTCCGGCGCGCACCGCCGCCGCGTCGATCAGGCGGCGCAGGGCGTGGCCCGAGGCGGGCATGACCAGAGGGTGCTCGGCCGCTTCCGTGAACGGCACGGGGCGATCGGCGCGGAGACCGGCGGATGCGGGAGCGACTGCCCAGAGATGTTCCCGGACCAGCGGGTGGGCGTTGAGGGAGGGGGTGCTGTCGAGGTTGTAGAGCAAGGTCAGGTCGAGGTCGCCGACGTCGAGCCACTGCTGCAGATGGCCGGAGTAGGCGGTCATGAGGCGCAGCTCGACGCCGGGGTGCTCGCGGGCGACAGCGGTCACCAGCGGCTCGGCCAGTAGATCGCTCGTGCTCTCCAGCAGCCCGACGCTGACGATGCCCGTCACCACACCCGGGCTCGGCTGCACCTCGGCACGGGCTCGCTCCAGTTCGTCGAGGGCGCGCCGGGCGCGGTCCACCATGATCACTCCGGCGTCGGTGGGGCGCATGCCCTGCCCGGTCCGCTCGAAGAGGTCGATGCCGAGCTCCTGCTCCAGGGTGCGGATCTGCCGGGTGACCGCGGGCTGCACGAGGTGCAGCAGCTCGGCGGCGCGCGTGACGCTGCCCACCTCCGCGACCGTGACGATCGCCTTGAGCTGCTTGATGTCCAAGGGTCTTCCTTCCGTGGCCACACCGCACGAGGGCGTATCGGCCATCCGCACCGCGCATGGGGGCATTACATTTTGCTATTTCCTTTGCAGTCTCATGAGCATTGATGATGGTACCCGCGTACGGGACTCGCACCTTCCTGGAGGTCATCTCATGACCGGGCACTCCGAAGAACGGCCGCTGGCCGGCATCACGGTCGTCAGCATCGAGCAGGCGGTGGCCGCGCCCTTCGCCACCCGCCAGCTGGCCGATCTGGGCGCCCGGGTCATCAAGGTCGAGCGGCCCGGCGGAGGCGACTTCGCCCGCCGGTACGACACCACGGTGCACGGCGAGTCCAGCTACTTCGTGTGGCTCAACCGGTCGAAGGAATCCGTCACGCTCGACCTGAAGTCGGACGCGGGCCGCGGGATCCTGGACCGACTGCTCGCCGGAGCCGATGTGTTCGTGCAGAACCTCGCGCCGGGCGCGGCCGCGAGGATGGGCCTGGGTCCCGAAGACCTCGCCGAGCGCTTCCGCACCCTGATCCCCTGCTCCGTCTCCGGCTACGGAACCAGCGGCCCTTGGGCCGACCGCAAGGCGTACGACCTCCTGATCCAGTGCCAGACCGGCCTGGTCGCGCTGACCGGCAACGAGCAGGGCGCGGCCCGCGTCGGAGTGTCGATCGCCGACATCGCCGCCGGCATGTACGCCTACTCCGGCATCCTGACGGCCCTGTTCACCCGGGCGACCACGGGGGTCGTACGGGCCGTGGACGTGTCGCTGTTCGAGGCCCTGGCCGAGTGGCTGAGCCAGCCCGCCTACTACACCCGCTTCGGCGGCACCCAGCCCCCGCGCATCGGCACCCAGCACGCCACCATCGCCCCCTACGGTGCCTACCGCTGCGCCGACGGCAAGGACGTGCTGCTCTCCATCCAGAACGAGCGCGAATGGACGGCCCTGTGCGAGCGGTTCCTGGGGCAGCCGGGGCTTGTCGCGGACCAGCGGTTCGCTACCGGCTCAGCCCGTGTCGGCCACCGCGTCGAGCTGAACGCGATCGTGGCCGAGCGGTTCGGCGAGCTGACCAGTGATGTGGTGACGAAGCTGCTGGACGAGGCGGGTATCGCCAACGCGGGGGGGAACGGCATCGAGGAGTTCCTGGCCCACCCGGTGCTGAGCGAACGGGGCCGCTGGCGCGACGTACGAATCCCCGGGGAGGCCATGGTGCCCGCGCTGCTGCCGCCGGTCGACCTGGCCGGAACCGTCCCGCGCATGGACCCGGTGCCCGCAGCCGGGGAGCACACCGAGTCCGTCCTGGCCGAACTGGGATACGGCAGCACCGACATCGAACGCCTCAGGGCCGACAACGTCATCTGAACCACCTCTGCACCACAAGGAGTTCCCGTATGAGCACCCTCGACATCCTCGCCGAGGACGAGCAGTTCATCGTCCGCACGGTGCGTGACTTCGTCGACAAGGAGGTGAAGCCGGTCGTCCAAGAGCTGGAGCACGCGAACACCTATCCCGAAGCCCTGATCGAGCAGATGAAGCAGCTCGGCATCTTCGGCCTCGCGGTCCCCGAGGAGTACGGCGGCACCCCTGTCTCCACGCCTTGCTACGTCCTGATCACCGAGGAACTGGCCCGCGGCTGGATGAGCCTGGCCGGCGCGATGGGCGGGCACACCGTGGTCGCCAAGCTGCTGCTGCGCTTCGGCACGGACGAGCAGAAGCGCCGCTATTTGCCACGGCTGGCCACCGGGGAGATCCGCGCGACCATGGCCTTGACCGAGCCTGGCGGCGGCTCCGACCTCCAGGCCATGCGTACGGTCGCCCGCAGGGACGCCGACGGCTATCTGGTGAACGGCGCGAAGACATGGATCACCAACTCCCGGCGCTCCGGTCTGATCGCCCTGCTGTGCAAGACCGACCCTGAAGCCACACCCGCTCACCAGGGCATCTCGATCCTCCTCGTCGAGCACGGGCCGGGCCTGACCGTCTCCCGTGACCTCCCCAAGCTCGGCTACAAGGGCGTGGAGAGCTGCGAGTTGTCGTTCGAGGACTACCGGGCGCCCGCGGACGCGGTCCTCGGCGGTGTCGAGGGCGCGGGTTTCGCCCAGATGATGAAGGGGCTGGAGACCGGCCGCCTCCAGGTCGCCGCCCGCGCCCTTGGGGTCGGCCGGGCGGCCTTCGAGGACGCGCTGGCCTACGCCCAGGAGCGCGAGTCGTTCGGCAAGCCGATCTGGAAGCACCAGTCCATCGGCAACTACCTCGCCGACATGGCGACTTCACTCACGGCGGCCCGCCAGCTCACCCTGTACGCCGCCCGCGAGGCGGATGCGGGCCGCCGCGTGGACATGGAGGCCGGCATGGCCAAACTCTTCGCCTCCGAGACGGCCATGCAGATCGCCCTCAACGCCGTCCGCATCCACGGCGGTTACGGCTACTCCACCGAGTTCGACGTCGAGCGCTACTTCCGGGACGCTCCGCTGATGATCGTCGGCGAGGGCACCAACGAGATCCAACGCAACGTCATCGCCGGCCAGTTGGTCAAGCGCGGCGGCCTGGACGGGTGAGGCCGAGGAGATCGACACCCACAAGGGCTGACCAGGGCAGCACCGGGCGCCTCGTTCACCTCGGGTGTACACGGACCTGTCCGGTCAGCCGCCGGAGCCGCCGCCCCGGCATCGGTTGATCGTGGTGCATCCCCTTTCCCAGGAGTTCGCGGCGCCGGTGAGCAGTGCCGTGTGATCGTTCCACTGGGCGTTCCCGTCGGTGGCCGGGTTGTACGGGTTGCGGATCCCACCTCGCAGCAGGGCATCGGCGTGGGCGCGGTTGTCCTGGAGACGGTCGTACCGAAAGGTGATGGTCCGCGTGTTGATGCAACCCCGTTCCTCCTGCGCGGTCATCTGGTAGATGTGCACGCCGACGATCGCGTAGTTCGGGATGTGGCGGACGTAGGCCCATTCGTCCTGGGTCCCGTACCGCGACAGAGCGGAGTGGTGGCGGACCTGGTCGGGGACGTAGAGCGCGTCGTCGGCCCAGCGGGGGTCGATGACATAGACAAACGTCTCCGCGGTGACCTCACCGTGGTTGCAGGTGCCCAGGAGCCAGTTCCCGAAGGCCGGGATGATCTTGTAGACGGCCTCCCGCGTGGTCGAGCAGCGCGGGCGCATGGCCGCCTGCTCAAGGTTCGCCAGCCCCTGACTCCGCGCGAACGTCTCCGACACCTGCCGTGACTCGCTGGTGGAGATGTAACCGCTGTTGTGTGCGCGGTCGCCCTGGAGGTGCTGCTGGAGGTCGTAGTTGGTGCCGCGCGAGGTGACGCCGTCACGGAAGATCATCTGCCAGGGACGGGAGTCACCGCGGAAGACGTCACGGGGCAACGCCCGTCCCTCCTGGAGGTTCATGTTGTGCAGCGCCGGACAGCTGCCGGACGAGGACGCCTCTCCGGAGTGGTTGCCTCCCTGGCGGGAGTCCAGGTGCCGGCCTGTGCGGTCGACACCGGGCCGAGCAAGGCGGCGGCCAGCGCCAGCAGGGGCGCGGTGAGGAGTGAGATGGTCGTCGGTCTGTGGTGTGTCCCCGGTTCCAGGGACGCCGAGTGGCAGGTGTCGGACATGCGCTGATCTCCAGGTGAGCTCGATGACAGGACAGCGATCGGCGTTCCGAGCCTGGCGGGGACCAGCGGACAGCCACGTCCAAGGTCGCCGGGCGAGGTTTGACAGGCAATCCGCCTCGTCAGCGACATCAATCCCTCTGACCTGGGATGACAACCTCCCGCCCCGAGTTCATGCGGCATGCGATGTGCTACGTCGACGTGATCCGTCGGGCAGACGGCTGGAATCGGGGTGGGTCGCTCCCACCGGAACACCACGACCGCCGGTGCCCGGCCAGGCATGACGTACCGGGGCACCTGGGATACGGGCCTGGCGGACTGCCCTTCTGGCAGTTCCAGACATGCGAACGGGCTGGACGGGGTGCGGAGGCTTTCCGCAGGACTTCCAGGTCGGGCTGTTCGCCGCGATACCGGCGCTCTGTGCGGTGATCGCCATGTACGTGATGAGCCACTTCGCCGACCGTGCCCCGGACCGCCGCCCCTAAGGCGTGTCCGGCGGATCACGCTGCGATCGGCACGGTGAAGGAGGCCATCGCACTACGATCACGGGATGTTCGAGTACCACGGTTGGATCACGGTCAGGGAGACCGCAGCTGATGACGACGATGAGGCCAGTCTGCGGCAGATCGTCGATGAGCTTCGGCTTCGCATCGCCGAGATGGACAGCCCGTACTTGCTTGACCTCAGGTGGATGAACGGCGAGCCGTTCATCCACCTCGGCGGCCACTCCAATCACCGCTCGTCGCCTGACGTTATCGAACTGTTCGAGCATGTGGCTGTGGTTGCTCCTGGTTCCTATGGGCTCCTCCACGTTCGCGATGACGAAGAACCGGACCACGAAAACGAGGTACGCGTGCTCAGGCTCGTTCGCGGCGTGGTCACGCAGCACACGGAGGCGCTGCTGTCTCCGTGCATCCCGACAGTGGAAGATCCCTGCACCGACTGAGGCGCCTCCGGCGAATCACGTTTGGAGCCATAGGCGGATTGCGGCGAGGGCGACGGTGCCGTGGAAGACGTAGGCACGCTTGTCGTAGCGGGTCGCGACGGCGCGAAAGCTCTTCAGGCGGTTGATCGTCCGCTCGACTTCGTTGCGGCGCTTGTACTGCCCCTTGTCGAACCCGGTGGGCCGGCCGCCGCGGCTGCCACGGCGCCGACGGTTGGCCCTCTGGTCCTTCGGTTCGGGAATGGTGTGCTTGATATGGCGTCTGCGCAGGTAGTGGCGGTTCCTGCGGGAGGAGTACGCCTTGTCCGCGCTCAGGTGTCCCGGCCGGGTGCGCGGGCGCCCCTCGCCCTTGCGGGCCACTCGAATGCGTTCGAGTACGGCGATCATCTGCGGTGCGTCGCCCCACTGACCGGGAGTGACCAGCAGTGCGAGCGGTCTGCGACCACCTTCACTGGCGAGGTGGATCTTGCTCGTCAGGCCGCCCCGGGACCTTCCGAGTCCCCCGTCGGGGCGGTGCTGCCGGGGCGTGGCTCTGTTTTCGGTATGCGGGGTGTCTTCCTGCGGGCGCCGGCGGCGTGTTGGTGGGCACGACAGGACGTAGAGTCGATGCCCACCATGCTCCAGTCGATCCGGCCGTCGGCGTCGGCCTGGACGGCCTGGAGGATCCGGTCCCAGGTCCCGTCCGCGGACCAGCGTCTGTGCCGTTCATAGACGGTCTTCCACCTGCCGAACCTCTCCGGCAGATCCCGCCACGGGATCCCGGTCCGCTCACGGAAGAGGATCCCGTTGATCACCCTGCGGTGACTGGCCCACCGCCCACCACGCCGTCCGCGGACAGGCAGATGCGGCTCCAGGCGGCGCCACTCTTCGTTCGTCAGATCGCCACGGTCCACGACGAACTACACGGCTCCGCGAGCCGAAACCCTCATGATCCGCCGGACAGGCCTTAGGCGCCGTCCCGCGGATCACGCCGGAGGGTGGTACCCAGCGTTCCCCGATGACCTGACCGATCTACCGGCCAGGGACCTGGAACCACTGCCAGGGCTCCGAGCTCGGGCCGCCGGAGGGCACGGGGGCACGGGTCGAGAACGTCTCCGAGAGGGTCTGGGCGACCCTGGAGTTGAGCGAAGTCGGGCCTGGCGGCGAGGGACTTCCGGACATGACGCGCGCACGCCCCCCGGATCACCGCCGTACAGGCCATCGCTCTGTGGCACCCCGACGCGACCCCCGCCGCGACCTCTGCTGCCCCCGGCCTGGCCGGCAGAGGTCGCGCCCGCAAGGGCGGTGAGACGTGGGAGCCATGGGCCCCGAGTATCAGCCGGCGCGTCCCAGAAGCGGAGTACCCCCTCGTGGCCATGCGACCTGCGGGGCGGTGTTTTCATCCGGCAGTTCATCCGCGGCACGACGACGCATGGCTGCACGACCTGTGCGCCTCGATGACGTCGCTCACCTCGGCCGCGGGCTTCTGCGACGCGCTCAGGAACCCGACACGCGCGAGGCATGGGTATTCGGCTGTGGCGCATGAAGCGATGCAAAACAGCTGAGAACGACCTCCAAGTAGATGCAGACACCGCTGGGTTCGTGGGAGTGCGTCATCCGGCCGGTGTGCCCGACACTGAGCCAGCACGCCGCCAACCCACCACTCGATGGTGGTGCCGATGAGGCTGGCGGCGGCGATGCGCTTGAGGTTGGCGGGGGTGGGGGAGCGGTGGAGAGCTGACCGCTGACTTAGCCTCGCTCCATTCGGCGAACCGGCGAACAGACGAACCGGCGTGCCTGCGAGGCTCTCCGCTGTCCAGAAGGACCGGGTCAGCCGAGGCGATCGATGAAGGTGAGCACCGACATGTCCTCCTCGATCAGCGGGGCGAGGGCGGCGTTGAACGGGGCGCCGTAGGGAGCCTTGAGGTGCGCTTGGAAGGCGTCCGCGTCCCGGTACTCCTCGAAGATCCAGAACGCGCGTGGGTCGGCTGCCTTGGTATAGGCCTCGAAGGCCAGGTTGCCGTCTTCCTCACGCACCTTCCTCGTGTAGTCCAGCAACAGGCGGGCGACCTCGTCCTCCGCCCCCTCGCGGGCGGTGAACTCGGCGAACAGGGTCTTCTTCACGGTGTCGTGTCCTCGCGTCGGGGGGTCTGCCTGTTCGCGGTCAACCCGCGTTCGGGGTGAGCTTCTTGGCCCCGGTCATGATGGCGACCGCGTCTTCCATGGAGTGGGACTGCGGAGTGACGACCCCGGCGCAGCCGCCGAGGCGCTGGATGTGGATGCGGTCGGCGACGTCGAAGACGTTGGGCATGTTGTGGCTGATCAGGATGACGCCGAGGCCCTGGTCGCGCAGGTCGCGCACGAGCTTGAGGACCTGGCCCGTCTCGCGGACGCCGAGGGCCGCGGTGGGTTCGTCGAGGATGACGACCCGGCCGCCGAAGGCACCGGCGCGGGCGACGGCCACGGACTGGCGCTGGCCGCCGGAGAGGGTCTCCACAGCCTGGTTGATGTTCTGAAGGGTGCTGATGCCGAGCCGCTTGACGTGGTCGGCGGCCTGTTTCTTCATCTCGCCGGTGTCGAGCATGCGGAACACCGAGCCGAGCACACCCTTGCGGCGGATCTCGCGGGCCAGGAACAGATTGCTGGCGATGTCCAGCGCCGGGGCGACGGCCAGGGTCTGGTAGACGGTCTCGATGCCGGCCTCGCGGGCGTCCTGAGGGCGCTTGAAGCCGACCTCCTTGCCGTCGACGAGGATGCTGCCCCGGTCCGGGACGAGGGCTCCGGACAGGCACTTGATCAGGGTGGACTTGCCGGCGCCGTTGTCACCGATCACGGCGAGGACCTCGCCGGGGTAGAGGGTGAGGTCGACGTCGTTGAGGCCGACTACCCTGCCGAAGACCTTGACCAGGCCCTTGGCTTCGAGCACGGGGGCGGTGGTGGTCGTCACGACTTCACGCTCCGGATCCACTGGTCGACGGAGACAGCCGCGATCACCAGGATGCCGACTGCGAGGACTTGGTAGTTGGGGTCGATGCCGGCCAGCGCGAGGCCGTTGACGAAGACCTGGACGATGAGCGCGCCGATCAGCGAGCCGAGCACCACGCCGCGTCCGCCGAAGAGGCTGGTGCCGCCGATGACGACGGCGGTGATGGACTGCAGGTTGGCGTTGAGACCGCTGTTGGGGTCGCCGCCGCCGACCCGGCCCACCAGGATCCAGGCGCCCACGGCGATGGCGAAACCGCCGACCAGGTAGGCGCTCAGCAGGACCCGGTTGACGGAGATGCCGGCCAGGCGGGAGGCCTCGATGTCGTCGCCCACGGCGTACAGGTGCCGGCCCCACGCGGTGTAGCGCAGCGCGTAGCCGATCACCAGGTAGAGGGCGATCATGAGCAGGACGCCGTAGGTCAGGTTCAGTTGCCCGATGGAGATCGTCTCGCCGCTCCACATGAGGATGTTGCCGGGCTGCAGGGAGATGGTCTGGCCCTTGGCGTAGATCAGCGTGATCGCGGTGAACACGCTCAGGGTGCCGAGGGTGACGATGAACGGTGGCAGCTTGATCCGGGTGACCAGCAGTCCGTTGACGGCCTGGGCGGCGACGGCGACGACCGCTCCGGCGAGCAGGGCGAGCACACCCGGCCAGTGGTTGTCGGCGACGAGCTTCGACATCAGCAGCGAGGAGAGCACCATGACCGCGCCGATGGACAGGTCGATGCCGGCGGTGAGGATGATGACCGTCTGGCCGACGGCGAGCGAGCCGATGACGGCCACCTGCTGGGCGACCAGGGACAGGTTCTGGAGCGCGTAGAAGCGTTCGTTGACCAGGGAGAACACGATGGCGGCGAGCACCAGGACGATCGCCGGGCTGAGGGCCGGCTGCCGGTGCAGCACGGAGTGGAGGCGCTGGGCCGGCGTGGCGGGCCGGTTGAGGAACTCCTCCGCCGGGGCCGGTGTGGCTTGACTGTCCACGTGGGTGGTCACTGGGGGTCCTTCCGGATTTTCCTCGTGGGGCCTCGGTACGGGCGCCGAGGCTGGTGGAGTGCGGGTGCGCCGCCGGGGCGGGGACCGGCGGCGCACCGGCTCGGACGGGGTCAGCTGCCCCAGCAGGCGGAGGCTGCCTGGGACGGGGACTGGACCGTCAGACCACCGAGGGACTTGGCGGCGACCAGCGCGGTGCCGGTGTCGTAGAACGTCTTGCCGTTGGTCACGCTGGGCTTGCTGCCGCCCCGGGCCAGCTTCGCGATGGAGCTGACGCCGAGGGCGGCCATCTTGCCGGGGTACTGCACGGCGTCGGCGGCGAACTCCCCGCTGGTGACGTTCTTCAGGCCGGAGCAGCTGCCGTCGATCGCGTAGATCGCGACGTCCTTCTCCTTGCCGGCTGCCTTGAGGGCGTTGTACGCCCCTTCGCCCGCGGGCTCGTTGATGGCGTAGACGACGTTGATGTCCGGGTTCGAGGACAGGCAGTTCTCCATCGCGGTACGTCCGCCGTCGATGGCGCCCTGGGTGGGCTGATGGCAGGCGATCTTGTACGTGCCGCCCTTGCCGCCGGTGTACTTGCCGGACTTGGCTTCCTTGCCGTTCTCCGTCTTGCTGCCGGGGTCGATGCCCATGCCCTCCAGGAAGCCGTGGTCGCGCTGGATGTCCACGGAGACGACCTGGTTGTTGAACAGGTCGAGCATGGCGACGACCGCGGGCTTGCCGTCCAGGGCCGCCGCCGCGTACTGGCCGACGAGCTTGCCGGCCTGCTCGTTGTCGGTGGCGTAGGTGATGTCGGCGACGTCCGCCGGGTTGGTCGCGGTGTCCAGGGCTATCACGAACAGGCCGGCCTGCTTGGCGCGCTTCAGCGCGGCGTTCACCGCGTCGCCGTTGGTGGTGATCAGGATGCCCTTGTCGCCGCGTGAGATGGCGTTGTCGATGGCGGTGATCTGCGTCTGGGTGTCGCCGTCCGTGGTGCCCGCCGCCACCGTGAGGCTCACGTTGTCCTTGGCCGCCTGGGTCTTGGCGTCCTTCTCCATGCTCACGAAGTACGGGTTGGTGAGCGTCTTCAGGACCAGCGAGACACCCACCTTCCCGTCACCGCCCGACCCGGACGAGGAGGAGCCGGAGTCGGAGGAACCGCAGGCAGCGAGGGTGGCGCCGAGGCACACGGTGATCCCGATCGCTGCCGCCCGGATGCGCCGGCTGCGGCGGCCCGACGTCTGGGTGGAGGACATGTTCATGGCTTGATCCCTTTCGGAGCCGTCCCGTGGTCGACGCTGAGACAACGTTGACTGACCGGGATACTGGGCCCGTATGGACGAGTCCGTCAAGGCACTGGTAGACATACGTCCGCAACGACTGGATAACGCGCTACCGGTTGGAGACAACGATGACTCAGGGCGAACCGCCGCCCCGGTCCCCCCGCAGCCGCCCCACCATGCGTGAGGTGGCGGCGCTGGCCGGCGTGGCCATCAAGACGGTCTCGCGCGTGGTCAACGAGGTCCCCACCGTCGATCCCGCCATCGCCGCCCGGGTGCGCGAAGCGGCCGACAAACTGGGCTACCGGCCCAACCTCACGGCCAGCAGCCTGCGCCGCGGCGACGGCCGTACGGCCACGGTCGGGATGCTCGTCGAGGACGCCGCGAACCCCTTCTCGGCCGCGCTCACCCGCACCGTCGAGAACGTGGCCCGCGCGCGCGGAAGCCTGGTCCTGGTCGGCAGCCTGGACGAGGACCCGGCCAGGGAACGGGAGTTGGCCCAGGCCCTCATCGACCGCCGGGTCGACGGCCTGGTGATCGTCCCGGCCGGACGCGACCACAGTTACCTGATCAGCGAGCAGCGTTCGGGCACGTGCGTGGTCTTCGTCGACCGCGAACCCAGCCTGCTGGACGCGGACGCCGTGGTGTCCGACAACCGGCGGGGCGCGGTCACCGCCGTCGGCCATCTGCTGAAGTCCGGCCACCGCCGGATCGCCTACCTCGGCGACCAGGTGACCATCTCCACCGCGGCCCAGCGCTTCGACGGCTACCGGCACGCCCTGGAACTCGCGCACATCGAGTACGACGACGAGATCGTGCACCACACCGGGGCCAGCGAGGCGGCCGCCATCGAGGCGACCAGGCGGGTCCTCTCCCTGCCGAACCCACCCACGGCACTGTTCACCAGCCAGAACCTGGTGACCATCGGGGCCGTGCGCGCCCTGCGCGCGCTGGGCCTACAGCACTCCGTCGCGCACCTGGGCTTCGACGACTTCCCCCTGGCCGACATCCTCAGCCCGGGGATCTCGGTCATCGCGCAGGACATCGAGCAACTCGGCAGGACGGCCGCCGAGATGCTCTTCCGCAGGCTCGACGGCGACGAGTCCGCCACCACCACCGTCACCGTGCCGACCCGGCTGATCGAGCGGGGCTCCGGCGAGATCCGAGCCGGAGGACATCAGGACTGAAGCGGGGCGGACTGCAAGTCGGCGCTCCCGACGGGGAGTCGGGCGTGGCCGCCTCGCGGCGGCCGAAGGGTCCGAACCCCTGCCGGGAATCAGGCCGCGACCAGCTCCTGCTCGCGCTCCGGCGCCTTGACGCTGGGCTTCTTGTTCGGCAGGGAGAGCCGGACGACCTTGCGCCACGCGGAGAACACCTGCTTGGGCAGCGGCCCGGTGACGTACTCCAGCTCGTACTTCTCGAACAGCGCGCGCACCTTCACCGCGACCTCGGCGTACCGGTTGCTCGGCAGGTCCGGGAACAGGTGGTGCTCGATCTGGTGCGAGAGGTTGCCGGTCATGAAGTGCATGGCCTTGCTGCCGCTGATGTTCGCCGAGCCCATCATCTGGCGCAGGTACCACTGGCCGCGCGTCTCGCCCTTGATCGACCGGCGCTCGAAGACCTGCACACCCTCGGGGAAGTGCCCGCACATGATCACCGAGTGGGACCAGATGTTGCGGACCAGGTTCGCGGTGAACGTGGCGGCGAGCGTGGGGAGGAACGACGGGCCCGACAGCAGCGGGTGGATCACGTAGTCCTTGAGGACCTGCTTGCGGATCTTGCGGCCCACGGCCCTGGCCCGGGCGCGGAACTCCGGGTTCTTGCGGCGGCGCTTGTGGAGGTTCTTGCCGAGTTCGAGGTCGTAGGCGGCGATGCCGTACTCGAAGAAGCAGGCGTTGATGAAGTTCCACAGCGGCTGGCCGAGGTGGAAGGGGTGCCACTTCTGGTCCTCGTCGACGCGCATGATGCCGTAGCCGAGGTCGTTGTCCTTGCCGATCACGTTGGTGTACGTGTGGTGCAGCTCGTTGTGCGAGTGCTTCCACTGGTCGGCCGGGGAGACGTGGTCCCACTCCCAGGTGGTCGAGTGGATCTTCGGGTCGCGCATCCAGTCCCACTGGCCGTGCAGGATGTTGTGGCCGATCTCCATGTTGTCCATGATCTTCGCCACGGAGAGCCCGGCGGTGCCGATCACCCATGCGGGCGGGAAGAGCGAGAACAGCAGCACACCCCTGCTGACCAGTTCGAGCTTGCGCTGCGCCGAGATCACCTTGCGGATGTAGGCGGCGTCCTGCTCACCACGGCTGGCGATCACCTCGTCGCGGATCGCGTCCAGCTCGCGGCCGAGCTCCTCGATCTGCTCCGCGGTCAGGTGGGCGGTGGGGTCGATGGCGGTCAAGGTGCTCCTACCGTTCGATGTCGCACGGGCCCGCCGCGGCGGACACGCAGGTCTGGATGAGGACGCCCGGCTCGGCCTCGGTGATCTCGCCGGTGCGCAGGTCACGGACGGCGCCCGCCTTGAGCGGCGAGACGCAGCCGAAGCAGATGCCCATACGGCACCCGGACGGCATGAGCACACCGGCCTCCTCGCCGACGTCCAGCAACGGCGTGGCGCCGTCCGCGTCGACGGTCCTGCCGGTGGCGCTGAAGGTGACCTCGCCGCCGTCACCGGCGACGACGACGCTGGGGCGGAAGCGCTCGGTGTGCAGACGCTCGGGGACGCCGTGCTCGCTCCAGTGCTTCTCGGCGGCGTCGAGCAGCCCCGCGGGCCCGCACGCCCAGGTCTCGCGCTCGGCCCAGTCGGGCACGAGTTCGTCGAGACGGGTGATGTCGAGCATGCCGTCGGTGTCGGTGTGCAGCTCGGTCAGACGCAGCTTCTTGTCCGCGACCAGCTCGTGCAGGTCCTTGCGGAAGATCACGTCATGGGGCCGGGGCGCGGAGTGGACCATGACGACGTCGTCGAACTCCGTGTCGCGCAGCATGCCCATCACGGGCGTGATGCCGCTGCCGGCCGTCAGATAGAGCACCTTGGCGGGCCTGGTCCGCGGCAGCACGAAGTCACCGGTCGCCTGGTCGAGGTGGATCAGCGTGCCCGGTTTCGCCCTGCGGACCAGATGGTTGCTGACCTTGCCGTCCGGAATCGCCTTCACGGTGATCGTGACGCGGCCGTCCCGGCGGTTGGTCGGCGAGGTGAGGGAGTAGGCGCGCCACAGGCGCACCCCGTCGACGTCGACCCCGATCCGCATGTACTGACCGGCCGTGTGGCCGCGCCAGCCCCGGCCCGGTCTGATCACGATGGTCGCGGCGTCACCCGTCTCCGGGTGCACGGCCTCGATACGCCCCCGCAGGTCCGCGCCCGCACGCAGCGGGCTGACCAGGTCGAGGTAGTCCGACGGCAGCAGCGGCGTCGTGACCATCTCCAGCAGCTTCCACGCCCTGCTGCGGAGGGCAGTACTCGTCATGGCTCCAGCTTGCTGCGTCGCAGGGCGTAAAGTCCTGACCGTAGGACGTGAATCTGGTCGGTGGGATTGTTCGCAGGGAATAGAAACGTGAGCCATGTGATCCGTAGGGCCAGCGAACTGGCCCTGGATGAGACGACCGTCACTGCCCTTCGGGCCGCGCTGAGGACCACCGCCGACGAGGTCGTGCAGGCGATCATCGACGAGGTCCCGCCCTACGCCAACGCCCTTTCGGGCAGCATGGGCGGCACCATCCGCCGAGCCGTCCGCACCGCCCTGGGGCACTACCTGGACCTCGCGAGCGGGAACGCAACCGGCGGCGACGCCAGTGACGCGGCCTACGAGCTGGGCCGCGGCGAGGTCCGCGACGGCCGCTCGATGGACGCCCTGCTCGGCGCCTACCGCGTCGGCGCCCGGGTGGCCTGGCGGTGCCTGGCCGCGGGTGCCGTACCCGCGGGGCTGCCCGCCGCCGAGGTCGCCAAGTTCGCCGAGCTGACCTTCGCCTACATCGACGAGCTGTCCGCCGCGAGCGCCGCGGGCCACGCCGACGAACTGGCGGCCCGGGGCCGGGCCCACGAGCGCCACCTGGAACACCTGGCCCGCGACCTGCTCGCCGGCGCGGGCCCGGACGTACTGCTGGCCTCCGCGCAACGGGCCGGATGGCAGCCTCCGGTCTCACTGACCGCGGTCCTGCTGCCCGCCGCCCAGGCCCGGCCCGCCTACCGCGCGCTCGACCCGAGCACCCTCGTCCTCGACGATCTGCCGGACGCCTTCGGCGTGCTGCTCGTCCCCGATGCCGACCGGTCCCGTCTCCTGCGGCAGCTGACCGACCGCACCGCCGTGGTCGGTCCGGCCCGGCCGTGGACGCGTGCGTCCGCCTCGTACGCGCGCGCCGCACGCGCGCGCTCCCTGTCCTCCGACATCCGCGACACCGAGGACCACCTGCCCGAACTGGTGCTGAGCGCCGACGCGGACGCGTTCGCGGACCTGCGTGCCCGAGCGCTCGCGCCCTTGCGGAACCTGCCCGCCGCGACCGCACGGCGGCTGGAGGAGACGCTGCGGGCCTGGCTGCTGCACCAGGGCAGACGCGACGAGGTGGCGGCGGAGCTGTTCGTCCATCCCCAGACCGTCCGGTACCGGATGTCGCAGCTGCGGGAGCTGTTTCCGGATCTCGCAGCGCCGCAGCGAGTCCTTGAACTGACGCTGGCGCTCGGTCTTCGGGGCGGCTGACGCGCGGCCGATGAGTTTGCGGCTCCCGGCCGGTCCAAGCTCGTGACACCCCACGAAAGGACACCGCCATGTCGGAGCTTCTCGTCGACTTCATCACCTCCCTCGACGGCTGTGCGTCGGGAGAGGGATGGCCCGGGTTCTGGGGCCTCGAAGGCCCGGAGTACCTCGCCTGGCTCGGTGAGCAGCCCGAGGTCACCTATCTGATGGGAGCGAACACCTACCGCCTGATGTCGGGCTTCGCCGCGGGAGAGGTCCCGAGCGGCCAGGACGAGTTCAGGCCGGAGGAGGAGGCGTCCGTCGACGAGCTGACGCAAGCGTCCAAGGTGGTGTTCTCGTCCTCGCTCGATGACCCTCTGACCTGGGCAAACTCCACACTCGTCCGCGACGACGCCGTCGAGAAGGTCCGCGCCATGAAGGCGAGCGGCTCGGGGCTCCTCAGCACGATCGGCAGCCTCAGCCTGTGCCGGTCCCTGCTGCGTGCCGGACTCGTCGACCGCTTCCGGGTCGTGATGTTCCCGGTGATCACCGGGGCCACGGGCGAGGAGCGCATCTACGACGGCTATCCGGACGTCGCCCTCGACATGACCGGGCACCGCACCTTCGACGGCCGCATCCAGCTGGTCGAGTACAGGCCCAGGGTGCTTGAGCATCCGCCGCTCGTCGAGACCGCGAAGTCCACACGCTGAACCGTCCCTTCGCCGCTGTCCCCGCGCGGAGCGGAGCGGCGAAGGGAGAGTTCTCCCGGCCAGGCGGCTCAGACGACTCCGGCTTCGCCCGGTACGGCCTTCTCGGTGCCGGCCTTCGGCTCGGCCGGTGGCTGGTCGGTGGCATCTTCTTCCGTGAAGGGGATCTCCTGGTCGAGGACCTTGCGGGCCCGCGCCGTGTCCAGTGCGCCCTCCCAGCGGGAGACCGCGAAGACGGCGACGCAGTTGCCGAGGAGGTTCGTGGCGACGCGCATCGAGTCCATGATGCGGTCCACGCCGAGCAGGAGGGCCACGGCGCCCGCGGGGATGACGCCCAGGGAACTCGCGGTGGCCGAGAGGGCGAGGAAGGCGGAGCCGGGCACGCCCGCCATGCCCTTGCTGGTGAGCATCAGCACCAGGACCACGGTGACCTGCTGCCCCAGGGTGAGGTCCACACCCACCGCCTGGGCGATGAACAGGGTGGCCACGGACAGATAGATGGAAGCCCCGTCGAGATTGAAGGAGTACCCGGTGGGCAGCACCAGGCCCACGGCGTCGTCCCGGCAGCCCGCCTGCCGGAGCTTCTGCATCATGCGGGGCATGACGCTCTCGCTCGAAGCCGTGCCCAGCGCGAGCAGCATCTCCTCACGGGTGTAGCGCACGAACTTCCACAGGCTCAGCCCGGTGACCGCCTTGAGCGCCACGGACAGCAGGAGCAGGAAGAGCAGGGCGACCGCGTAGCAGACGCCGATGAGCTTGCCGTAGGTCGTCATGACGCCGACGCCGTACTGACCGACCAGGTGGGCGGTGGAGCCGAAGACGGCGAGCGGGGCCAGCCGCATGATGAAGCCGACGACCGTGAAGACGATCTCCTGGACCTGCTCGATGGCGGGCAGGACGGCGGGGACCCTCGACAGTCCGAGGTGCAGCAGTGCGGCGCCGACGAGGCACGCGAGGACCAGGACCTGGAGCAGGGAGTTCTCGGCGAAGGCGCCGACGGCGCTGTCGGGCAGCGAGTGCAGGATGAACTCGCTGGTCGAGGGGAGGGAACCGCCACCGGTCTTCTCGTCCACGGCGGAGGCGTCGAGCTGCGACGGGTCTACGTTCATCCCGGCCCCGGGGGCCACGAGGTTGCCCGCGACCAGGCCGAAGAGAAGCGCGAAGGTGGTCGCCACCTCGAACCAGATCAGCGCCTTGACGCCGATCCTCCCGAAGGCCTTGAGGTCGCCCGCCTTCGTGATGCCGAAGACGACCACGCAGAACACCAGGGGAGCGATGAGGGCCTTGATGAGCCGCACGAAGCCGTCACCGAGAGGCTGGACCGCGGTGCCGGCCTGAGGCCAGAGCGTTCCCACGAGGATGCCGAGCGCGAGCGCACACGCGACCTGCGCGAAGAGTGACAGACGCAGCGTGCGTAGAACGCGTCGCGGCATGGACGGTGCAGACGACGGCACTGGTGCCTCCAAGCATGTTCTGCTATGCGGAAAGTATTTTCCGAAAACGAACTATGCTCGAAGGTCGGGCCCGACAGAAGACCCGTGTTACAAGCGCGTGAAATCTTGGGTGAATCTCCAAACGGTGGCGATGGGCCGGCGGACGGCCAGGGTCGGTTCCGTATACATCCCATGTATGTGGATTCTCACCGCAATATCTGCGGGACAGGCTCGAAATTATGGCGCTGCCTCCCTATAGACATCCCATCTGTCGCTTGGTGATGATGACGCTGCCTTCAGCTGAGACCGCGCTTCCGTCCGCAAGCAGAACCGACCCATGGCTGGGAGATCCGTAGTGACCCGTGCGTCCGAACCGCAGCGAAGAAGCGTTCTCAAGTTCGGCGGTGCGCTCGCCCTCACACCGTTGGCCGACGGCCTCCTCGCGGGACAGGCCGTCGCTGCCGACAGGGCGGAGGCGGCAGCTGTCCGGTGGCCCGTCCTGTCGCGGAAGGCGCTCAAGTACTCGGTGCCCGCCACGGATTGGGAGTCGCAGGCCCTGCCGATCGGCAACGGCCGACTCGGAGCCATGCTCTTCGCCGATCCCTTCGAGGAGCGCATCCAGTTCAACGAGCAGAGTCTGTGGGGCGGGGTCAACAACTACGACAACGCCCTCGCCGGTCAGCCGGACAGCGCCTTCGACACCAGCATGACCGGCTTCGGTTCGTACCGGAACTTCGGTGACCTCGTCGTCGCCTTCGGGTCGCACGGGGCCCGGCCGAAGGTCACGGCCCCCGGAGGGCCGTACAGCTCCTCGTCCTCGGAGGGTGTCGACAAGTCGTACGACGGGACGTCGAGCACCAAGTGGTGTATCGAGGGCCCCGGTTCGAAGGTGCAGTGGCAGGTCGAGCTGCCCGAACCGGTCACCGTCACGTCCTACCGGCTGACCAGTGCCAATGACGTGCCCGAGCGCGACCCGCAGCGGTGGACGCTCTCCGGCTCCGCGGACGGCTCGAGTTGGACCACGCTGGACGACCGCACCCTGACGGCACCCTTCGAAAGCCGTTTCCAGACAAAGGAGTTCACCTGCTCCGACAGCGGGCCGTACCGCTTCTACCGGTTCGACTTCGTCCCCAAGGCGGGCGTCAGCCATTTCCAGGTGAGCGAGATCGGGCTGTCCGGGGTCGACCTCGGCGCCGGCGTCGGTCCGGTGTACCTGTCCTCGCCGAGCGGGCACGCCGACATCTCCCGTTCGGTGGACGGCGATCCCGGCACGGTCTGGCGGGTCGGCGGCGCCGCGAAGACGGTCGTATGGCAGGCGGATCTGGCCGGCGAGGCCGCCGTCACCTCGTACACCCTGACAGCGGCACCGGACCGGCCGCGGGACGACCCCCGGCGGTGGACGCTCCAGGGCTCGCAGGACGGGCAGGCGTGGGTGACGCTCGACACGCAGAGCCCCTCGGCGCCTTTCGCCGGGCGCGGCGAGAGCCGGACCTTCCGGTTCACCAACACCACGGCGTACCGCACCTACCGGCTCACCTTCACCCCCGGTGAGTCGTCCACCGGCTTCCAGATCGCCGAAGTCGCTCTGGCGGGAGCGGAGTTCGACAGCCGCACGCAGAGCACGTTCGTCGATTACCAGCGTGCCCTGGACTTCACCCAAGGGGTGCACAGCACCCGCTTCGGCACGCCGGGGCAGCGATTTCGGCGGGAGGCCTTCGCCAGCCGCTCCGCGGACGTCATGGTCTTCCGGTACACGTCGGAGCGCGCCCGGGGACTCTCCGGAACGATCGCCCTGACGTCCGCACAGGACGGCGCCCCGACGACCGCCGACGCCCGGCAACTGGCTTTCCACGGCGTCATGGGCAACGGCCTGGGGCACGCGTGCGCCGTCCGGGTCCTGCACACCGACGGCACGGTGAGCGCCGACGGTTCGAAGCTCGGGTTCTCCGGCTGCACCACGCTGACCCTGCTGCTCGACGCCCGCACCGACTACAAGCTCGACGCCGCCGCCGGGTGGCGCGGAGCCGACCCACGGGCGGCCGTGGACCGGGCGCTCGCCAAGGCGGCCAAGAGGTCGTACGACGCCCTGCGCGACGACCACACCCGGCAGATTCGCGCTCTCATGAACCGGGTCTCCGTCGACTGGGGCACCTCCGAGGACGCCGTCGTCGCCCTGCCGACCCACGCCCGGCTGGCGCGCTACGCGGCGGGCGGCGACGATCCGACCCTCGAACAGACGATGTTCGACTACGGCCGGTACCTGCTGATCAGCTCCTCCCGCCCGGGCGGCCTGCCCGCCAACCTCCAGGGCCTGTGGAACGACAGCAACTCGCCCGCCTGGGCCTCCGATTACCACACCAACATCAACATCCAGATGAACTACTGGGGGGCCGAGACGACGAACCTGCCGGAGTGCCACGAGGCGCTCGTCGAGTTCGTCAAGCAGGTCGCGGTACCGAGCCGTGTGGCCACCCGCAACGCCTTCGGCGCGGACACCCGCGGCTGGACCGCCCGCACCAGCCAGAGCGTCTTCGGCGGCAACGCGTGGGAGTGGAACACCGTCGCGAGCGCCTGGTACGCCCAACACCTCTACGAACACTGGGCGTTCACCCAGGACGTGAAGTACCTCCGCACCGTCGCGTACCCGATGATCAAGGAGATCTGCGAGTTCTGGGAGGACCACCTCAAGGAGCGCGAGGACGGACTCCTCGTCTCGCCGGACGGCTGGTCACCCGAGCACGGGCCGCGCGAGGACGGCGTCATGTACGACCAGCAGATCATCTGGGACCTGTTCCAGAACTACCTCGACTGCGAGGCGGTGCTCAAGGCCGACCCCGCCCACCGGGCCAAGGTCGCCGACATGCAGGCGCGGCTCGCGCCGAACAAGATAGGAAAGTGGGGGCAGTTGCAGGAATGGCAGGAGGACATCGACGACCCCGCCGACATCCACCGCCACACCTCGCACCTCTTCGCGGTCTACCCCGGCCGTCAAATCACCCCGAGGACAGCCGACTTCGCGGCCGCCGCCCTCGTCTCGCTCAAGGCGAGGTGCGGTGAGAAGGAAGGGGTTCCCTTCACCGCGGCGACGGTGTCGGGGGACAGCCGCCGCTCGTGGACCTGGCCGTGGCGGGCCGCGCTCTTCGCCCGCCTCGGTGACGGGCACCGCGCCCAGATCATGCTGCGCGGGCTGCTGACGTACAACACGCTGCCCAACCTGTTCTGCAACCACCCGCCCTTCCAGATGGACGGCAACTTCGGCATCTCGGGCGCGGTGGTGGAGATGCTCCTCCAGAGCCACGACGGCGTCGTCCACCTGCTGCCCGCCCTGCCCGACGGCTGGAAGGCCAAAGGCTCCTTCACCGGGCTCCGAGCCCGCGGCGGCTACGAGGTCAGTTGCGCGTGGCGGGACGGGAAGGTCACGTCGTACAAGATCGTGGCCGACCGCGCACGGGACCGCGAGAAGATCACCGTGCGCGTCAACGGCTCCGAGACGAAGGTGAAGCCGGACAGGTCCTGACCCCCTGACGGGGGCGACCTCAGTACGTGCCGGAGCTGTTCACCGGCCGGTCGCGGGCCACCCGCGTCCCGGCGGGCCCGCCGTGGTTCTGATACGCCCCGCCGGACGGTTGCGTCCGGCGGGGCGTCGTGAGAGGTGCTGTCAGCCGATGGGATAGGCCCGGATCACCTGCTGGCTGAAGGTGTTGCCGGAGTGGTCCGTGCCGGTGGCGCGCAGCGAGACCCAGCCGTTGCCGGAGCCGGCGGCGGGGTGGGTCACGGTGGCCAGTCCGGCCGTGCCGCGGACCTTCGCGGGGACGGTCGTCCAGGTGGTGCCGTCGTCGTAGGACACCTCGACCTTCACCGCGTCGAGGCGCCGGTGCCCGCCCGGCCCCTGCTGCTGCACCGTGAACGGCAGGGTGACCTCGGTGGCCGCCGGGGCGAGGCCGTTCAGGTCCGTGCGGGGCTGGAAGCGCAGCACGGTCAGCGGGAGCGCGGTGGACGTCTCGGTGGTTGCTGAGGAGAACGTCCAGGCGGCGTCGATCCGCTGCGAGCGCTGGCCGTGCCAACTGGTGCTGCGGGACGCGGAGACGTCGAGCCGGTAGTCGGCGTCGCCGGCGGGCACGTCCCAGAACGAGGTGAAGTTGTCGAAGTGCGTCTCGTCCTGCCAGGGGCTGTTCAGCCTGCCGACCAGGGTCCCGTTGCGGTAGAGGGTCGCCGAACCCCGGCTGAAGGCACGGTCGTTGTAGTTGTAGTGGTTCGGGTCCGAGTCGCCCCACAGGGACAGGGCGGGGGTGATGCGGTTGCCGGTGCGGTCGAGGAACTGCCCGTTGACGGGTAGCGCCGGGCCGACCACCGGAAGGTTCCAGGCCTCCTCCGTGGTCGTGCCCGGGCGATAGCTGCGGGGGTTGGACCGCTGGCTGCCGAGCGAGTAGTAGCTGTCGCCGTCCGGGGTCATGTACGGCCCGAGGACCCCGGTCCAGGTGACGTCCGGGTCGGCGCTGTAGTACTCCACCCGCTTGGCTGCGAGCGGCACGTTGCGCACCACCGAGACGAGGCTGGTCTGGCCGCCCAGGAAGCCCGAGATGATCCGGGCCGCTCCGGCCCGCGAGCCGTCGCGCTTGCCGTAGGTGGCGTTCACCTTGGCGAGCTTGTGCAGCGGGACGTCGTAGGAGAGCCGGCCGGGGATGCCGCCCTTCTTCTCCTCCAGCAGTGAGTAGACCGGGCTGGCCAGCAGTGCCTCGGGGTCCGTCGTGGCGGCCAGGGTGGTCCGGTGGTAGTAGCGGAAGGACGCGTCGCGCTCCGTGGCCGGGGTGGGCACGGCGGACAGGGCCGAGGTCGAGTAGTACGGGGAGAAGACACCGAAGGACGAGTTCTCCCGGTTGCCCGCGGCGTCGACCGCGGTGGTCTGCGCTCCGAAGTCACGGAACAGAGGGGTGACCGTGTCGTCCGGGACGCCGACGGACGCGGGCCTGCCCTTGCGGGCGTCGAACCGCACCGAGACGTCCGAACCGAGGTCGACCGCGGGCCGGCCGTCCAGCGTGGTGTCCGTGACCGCCCGCGTGTCCGGGTTGGTCGTGGTGGTGAGAGCGGTGAGGGCGTACCGGCCCTTGGGCAGCCGGACGCGCGCCTCGGGGGTGGCCGTGTTGATCAGGGCGCTCGGCGCGAAGCCGGTCTGGTCGAGGCGGTGGATGACGACCGCAGTCCAGTAGGGCGCGACAGGCGTGTTCCCGTTCCGGTCGAGGGCGGTGAGGGAGAGGGTGTGGCTCTCCTCCTCGAACTGCGCCCCGACCAGCGTCTCGACGCGGGTGCCGCCGTCGGCCGTGGTCGCTTCGAGGCGCCAGGCGTACGTTCCCCCGCCGGCCGGGATGCCCGTCGTCGGGTCGATCGCCACGTCCAGCGTGGCGGTGCCGTGGGCCGGCACGGTGACCTCGTCGGCGGACAGCCGCAGGGTGCCCTCCGGTGCCGTCGCTCCCTCCGGCGAGGTGAGCGACGGACGGACCGTCAGGGCCACCGGCCCGTCACCGTCGTTGCGGTAGGTGACGGTCCGGGTCTCGGCCTTGTGCGCGGTGTGCGGCCAGGTGAACGGCCCCACCGTCGTACTGGCGGGGGAGGCCGTGACGGACTGGCCGGTGCCCCGGGCCACGTCGGCCAGACCGCTGCCCTGGACCAGGACGCTCTGCCCCGGCTGCGGGTTCGCCGTGGACATGAGGGCGTCCTTGAGCCGCTCGCCGTCCCAGTCGGGGTGCCTCTGGGCGAGCAGGGCCACGGCACCCGCCGTCGCCGGGGTGGCCATGGACGTGCCGGACAGGGCCGTGTAGTTGTCGTCGATCGGGCCCTGTGGCCCGGCGGGGTCGACGTCGCCGACCGGCGTGCCCTTGGCGCGGGCCGAGACCACGGCGACGCCGGGGGCGGTGATGTCCGGCTTGAGAGCGCCGTCCCCGAGGCGGGGACCTCGGCTGGAGAAGGACGCGATCGCGCCCGTGGAGTCCACCGCGCCGACGGTGAGGGCCGTGTCGGCGGCGCCCGGAGCGCCGATGGTGGTCGCGTCCGGCCCGGTGTTCCCGGCCGCGACGACGAAGAGGGTGTCGCTGTTCGCCGACAGGGAGTTCAGCGCATCGGAGAGCGGGTCCGTGCCGGTGCTCGGGGCCCGGGTGCCGAGGCTGAGGTTGACGACGTCGGCGCCCTGCGCCACCGCCCACTCCATACCGGCGACGATGTCGGAGCTGAGGCCGCTGCCACCGGCGTCCATGACCTTGCCGATCAGCAGCGAGGCGCCGGGCGCCACGCCCTCGTACCGGCCGCCCGAGGCCGCGCCGCTGCCCGCGACGATGCCGGCCACATGGGTGCCGTGACCGTTGTCGTCGTCGGCGTTGGCGGAGCCGGTGATCAGGTTCCGCTCCGAGGTGACCTTTCCCTGAAGGTCGGGATGGTCGCGCTTGACGCCCGTGTCGAGGACGGCGACCTTCACGCCCTCGCCGGTGTATCCGGCCGCGCGGGCCGCCGGGACGCCCATCTGTACGTTGCCCACGTCGTCACGGGCCTCGACCGGGGCGTCCAGCCACACCTTGGTCAGGCCCGGCTTGAGCCGGGCGGAGCCGCCCGCCCCCGTCTCGCGGACGAGGTCCGCCCAGAACCCGGCCGCCCTGTCGTGGTCCTCCGTCACGGCGGTGGCGTCGATGCTCCTCAGTTCGTGGCGGACATCGGCACCGTCGGCCGAGGCCAGCGCGGCGGGCGTACGGTCCCCGGTGTGCCCGACGATCAGCGGCAGCGCGTCACGCGCGGGGTCGGCGTAGCCGTCGCGGGTGAGGGCGGTGACGTCGAACAGCCGGGCGTCCAGGGTTCCGTCGGACACCAGGCCCAGCGCGTCCGACGGGATGACACTGAACGCGCCCGCCTCCTCGCGCTGGTAGAACACGATGTCCGAGCGCCCCGCTCCGGCCCGCACCTCCACTGAGCGTCTGCCGCCGCCGAGTTCGGTGACCTGGACGACGTCGCCGGTGATCAGGGTGATGGCCGTGGGGTCGGAGCCGGGGGCGGTGGGGGAGGCCGCGGAGACGGCCGGCGGTGACGCGGCGAGTACGGCGCCGGTCAGGGCGATGGCCAGGGCGGCGGCCGCCGACCGGGGGCGGGTGGGGCGTCTGCGGGATGCGGGGGGTGTCAAGGAGAGTTCCCTTTCCGGGCGCGGAAGGTGGGGGCGGAGGGGAGGAAGGCCCGTTCAGAGGGGTTCGAACCGGCTTTCCTCCCGCACCTCGTCGGCGGGCTCCTCCTCGCCGACGGGGGACTCGGGCGGACAGAGCGGACCGCTTTCGTCCTGCTCGTCCTGCTCGTCTCGTGCGGGGCAGGGCGGCTGTCCGTGCGGGTCGACTCGCATGCACATCAGCGTGCTGGGTCACCCTGCCCACGGCGATCGGTCAGCCGACCGAAAAGTTAACCGCGCGGTGCCGCTTCCCCGCTGGCCCCCAACTCATCTGTGTCCAGGGCCAGTACGCCGGTCTCGACGGCGGCCCGGACCACGGCGGTCCGTGACGAGACCCGCAACTTGCGCATCGCCGAGCTGAGTTGAGTGGCGACGGTCTTCGGGGACACGAACAGGGCCTCGGCCACCGCCCGGTTGGTCATCCCCTGCGCGACCAGTGCCACCACCTGCCGCTCCCGGGGAGAGAGCCGGGTGCCGTAGCCGCGCGGGCCCCGGCGCCAGGGACGGGACACCTCCACGCCGTGCTCACGCAGGAGTTGGGCCACCCGGTCCGCGTCGGTGCGCGCGCCCAGTGTCCACAGCCGTTCCTGCGCGGTACCGAGGAGCGCGAGTGCCGGATCGGGTCTTCCGAGGCGCAGCAGACAGCGGCCCTGCCGCTCCAGGGCGAGCAACTCGTCGTACGGGCGCGGCAGCCGGGCCCACATCGAGGCAGCTGTCGCGAATGCCCCCGCGGCTCGGTCGAGTTCGCCGCGGGCCTCGGCGAGGATCGCGCGGCCGAGGGACAGTGCGGCCACGGCCGACGGCGCGTCCCGGCCGCCGGTCCCGTCCGCGTACCGGCCGAGCAACTGCTCGGCACGGTCCGGCCGGCCGACGCCGGACAGGGCGTCGAGGCGGGGTCCGAGGGCATCGGTCGCCCACAGCCACGCGTCCTTGTGCCCGGCCAACTCGACCACCCGGCCAGTGACGTCGAGGGCCGCCTCCCAGTCGCCGTCGGCCACGTAGGACCGGGCGAGGGCGGCGGCCGAGAGACCGGCCTCGGGCTCGCACAGGCCCGTCTCGGCGAACTCGTCGGCCATCTCCCGCAGTCGCCGACGCGCTTCGACACCGTCGCTCGCGGCGAGGGCGAGCACGGCGCGGATCTGCCGGATCAGCCTGGTGCCGTACGGATTGGCGTTCCGGTCGGTCGCCAGCTCGGCGGCCGTCTCCTCCAGGCCCGCCCAGTTCCCCGTGCAGAAGTCCAGATAGAGGAACGGGACGCGTACCGTCGCGGTCAGCCGTCCGTACCCGATCTCCGCCACGAGTGCGGCCGCCGCCGTCAGCCGTGAGCGGGCCTCGTCGTAGCGGCCCCAGGCGATGGACATCTGGCCGACGTTGAAGTGGAACCGGGCGAGCAGTCTGTGCTCCGGCACCGAGGCGGGGGCCGTCGTCCGCTGGATCTCGTCGGCCGCCCGCCAGCCCTCCTCCTCGCCGAGCAGCAGCAGGGCCGAGGCGCAGTTCGTCGTCACCCTGAGCCGGTCGGAAGGGGACGCGATCTCCGGCAGGAGCGCCGCCGCGCGCGCGAGCCAGGCGCGGTGCCGGGCACCCGGCCAGTGCGGTACCAGCGGCATGCCCAGGGTGGACATCGCGGGACCGGCCAGCTCGGGCCGGTCCCGCAGATGGGCGACGGCGGCCTCGATCTCGTCGAAAGCGGCCGACTCCTGCCCGACGTCCCGCAGCAGCCGGCCCAGCAGCAACTGGATCTCGCCGCGGTGCGCCCGGGCCAGATCGTCGTACGACAGGACATGCCGTACGGCGTCCAGAACGCCCCGCGCGAGATCGCTGACGTCCCGTGCGCCGAAGACGGCCGCACCGCCCATCTTGCGCACCAGCCGCGACCGGTCCTCGGTCGGCAGCGACTCGGCTCCGAGCAGGCTCAGCAGGGTCACCACGGCGGCGCGGTCGTCGCCGGACTCCAGGGCCACGTCGGCGCTGACCTCCCCGTACCGGCACCAGCCCTCGACGTCACCGGCCTCACGGCAGTGCCGGAAGAGCCGGGCGATGGGTTCCGGCCGCAGCGGGCGCAGGCTCACCGCGGCCCTGGCGTGCAGCCGGCGCCGGTTCGGCGCGGGGAGCGACTCGTGGACGGCGAGCCGGTCCAGGGCGTGCCGGTAGGCGTAGGCCCCGGGCGTCCACTCGCGCAGCAGGCCCGAGCCGAGCGCCGCCGCGAGCCCCTTCAGTACGTCGTCGGGCGGGAGGCCCGCCACCTCGGCGATCAGCGATTCGTCGGAGGGGGCGTCCAGGACGGCGGCGGCCTCCAGAACACCGCGGGCGCCGCCGTCGAGCCGCGCGACCCGTTCCAGTACCGAGTCCCGCAGCGTCGAGGGCACCTTCAGCTCGGCGAGCACCCGGCCTATCCAGGTGCCGTCGCGGTGCACCACGTCCTCGCGGTCGCGCAGCAGCAGGACGCACTCCTCCAGGGCGAGCGGCACCCCGTCGGTGTGCTCGTGCAGGAAGGACACGAACTCCGTCGACACGGCGGGGGTGTCGAACATGGAGGCGACCAACGCGTGGGTGGCGGCCAGGTCCAGCGGCTCCAGCGTCATGCGTACGAACGACACGTCCGCCGGTACCCGGGAGGTCAGCCGGGACAGGAGCGAGCCGGCCGCCACCTCGTCCGGGCGGAAGGTGACGACGACCGACATGTCGGTGCTGCCGGTGGTGGTGAGAGTGAGGAGCCATTCCAGAGTCGCCGGGTCCGCCCAGTGGACGTCCTCGATGACCAGGACCCTGACGTCGAGTCGCCCCACCATTTCGGTGAGTGCGCTCAGGAGGCGGTGCCGGGTCGCCCGGGGGTCCGGGAGCCCTTGCGGAGGCGGCGGCAGCTGGTCCGCCCAGTCGGGGAGCAGGGGCCGTAACACCCCGGCCAGGGGCGAGAGTTGGAGGCCTGAGGGGGGAGTGGGGCACATCCGGCGAAGGGCGTCGACGACGGCGCCGAGGGTGAAGGGCTCGGGCAGCGGCGGGCAGGTGGCGATCAGCGCACCACGTTCGTCCGGTGGGCCGACGGCTTCCCGGACGAGCCGCGACTTGCCGATTCCGGGCTCACCCTCGATCACGACGAAAGCCGGTCCGCGCTCCAGGACGGCACGCACTGCGGCGAGTTCGGCACCGCGACCCACGAAGTCCGGGGCGGGGCGCGGGGCTTGCGGGGGTAGGGCCGGACGGCGCGTCGCCCCGCGCGGTTCCTTGCGACTCGCAGCACTCGGCAACCCGCGACCTCCGGAATCCTGTCGGAGCGGGCTCCCATATTGTCATGCTCCGGGCAGCCAACTCTGCGCTCGCCGAACGCTGATGACCGTCCGTACGGACCGCGAGAGTTCCGCGGCGAGGGAAGGGCCTCACTGTCGTGACGAGTTGGACGTTCGCGGCCGGCGCGACGACAACGGGAGCCCGGGGCACCGCCTCGCATCACGCCCCGTCCCTCCCCGTGGCCGTCGAGTTCCGGAGCGCTTCGGCGATGACCTGGACGAGGTGGCGGCTGTCGAGGCCGGCCAGGTCGCGGACCTGGGTGCGGCAGGAGAAGCCGTCGGCGAGGATCCGCCGGTCGGGGCTCGCGGAGGCCTTGGCCAGGATGCCGTCCTGGGCGATCTTCGCGGAGATGTCGTAGTGGCCTTTCTCCATGCCGAAGTTCCCGGCGAGGCCGCAGCATCCGGCCGAGGTCTCGACATCGCAGCCCATGGCTTCGAGGAGCGCCCGATCGGCGTCGTAACCCATGACCGCGTAGTGGTGGCAGTGCGGCTGGACGAGGAGTCTCTCGGCCGTACGCGGGGGTGCCCAGCCGATCGACGCGATGAACTCGGCGACGGTCCTGACCGAGCCCGCGAGTTCGGCGGCGCGAGGGTCGTCATGGAGGAGTTCCACGAGATCCGAGCGGAGGGTGGCCGTACAGCTGGGCTCGATGCCGACGACCGTCCTTCCGTTACGGACATGGGGAAGCAGCAGGTCGAGGGTCTTGCGGAGCTTGGCCTTGGCGGCGGTCAGCTGCCCGGTGGAGACGAGGGTCAGGCCGCAGCAGGCCCCGGGAGCGGCGATCTCGATGTCGCAGCCCGCGGCGGCGAGGACTTCGAGGGCGTCCCGGGGGATGTCCGGATCGATGGCGTCGGAGAAGGAGTCGACCCAGAGCAGGACCTTGGGCCCGCCCGTCCGCCCTGCGACGGTCCTCGCCGACCCGCTCCACCGGAACGGTCTGCGGGGCAACGCCGGGAGCGAACGACGGCTGTCGGCGCCCATCATCGCCGTCACGGCTCTGCGGAGGAGAGGGATGCGGCCGGTGAGGTTGAGGAGGGGGGCCAGCGGCGCGGCGAGCCTGAGCCACCGCGGGAGCCGGCCGAGCGTGTAGTGGCTGAGCGGCCGTAGACGGCCCTTGTACGTCTGGTGCAGGGTCTCCGACTTGAACGTGGCCATGTCGATGCCGGTCGGGCAGTCGCTCGCGCAGGCCTTGCAGCTCAGGCACAGGTCGAGGGCGTCGTGGAGTTCGGGAGATCTCCAACCACCCGTGACGACACCGCCGTTGAGCATCTCCTGGAGTGCCCGGGCGCGCCCTCGCGTGGAGTCCTTCTCTTCCCTTGTCGCGGTGTACGAGGGGCACATGAAGCCGCCCTGTCCGCGCAGGTCGGACCGGCACTTGCCCACCCCGACGCACCGGTGGACGGCGTCGGTGACATCTCCGCCGTCGTGCGCGAAGGCGAAGCCGTCCGTGGCGCGGAGTGGGCGGGCCTGCGGGCGGCGGAGGTCGGAGTCCAGCGGGGCCGGCCGGACGACGACTCCGGGGTTCATGAGGTCTGCGGGGTCCAGCAGCGCCTTGAACTCCTCCATGGCGCGCAGCGCTTCGGGGCTGTACATGGTCGGCAGAAGCTCGGAGCGGGCCCGTCCGTCCCCGTGCTCGCCGGAGAGGGAGCCACCGTGCTCGGCGGCCAGGGCGGCGGCGCGTTCGAGGAACCGGCGCATGGGCGCGCCCCCGGAGTCGAGCGGGAAGTCGACGCGGACGTGGACGCACCCGTCGCCGAAGTGGCCGTAGGCGAGACCGGAGAGGTTCTCCTCGGCCATCAGGGCTTCGAGCCCGCGCAGGTAGTCGCCGAGCCGTTCCGGGGGTACGGCGGAGTCCTCCCAGCCGGGCCAGGCCTGCTTGCCGTCGGCGGTGCGTCCCGCCAGTCCCGCACCGTCGGCGCGGATCTGCCAGAGCCTGGTCGCCTCGGGGCCCGCGGGCAGCACGACGGCGTCGGGCGAGCTGGAGGCGGCGACGAGTCTCCGCGCCGCCGCGACGGCTTCCTCCGAGTCGGCGCCGCCGACTTCGGCGATCAGCCATCCTCCGCCCGTGGGCAGGGTGGGGACACCGGCGCTGCCGTGCGCCCGGCGTACGACGTCGACGAGTTGGGCGTCCAGGCCCTCCAGGGCGAGCAGCCGGAAGGGGAGCAGGTTCGGTACGTCGTCGGCCGCGGTCGCCATGTCGTCGTACCCGAGGACGGCCAGAGCGGGAGCGGGAGCACGGGGGACGAGCCTCACCGTGGCTTCGAGGAGGACGCCGCAACTGCCCTCGGTGCCGGTGAGGGCGGCGGCGAGGTTGCGGCCGTTCTCCGGGAGCAGGTGCTCCAGGGAGTAGCCGGAGATCTGGCGTCCGAAGCGGCCGAACTCGGTACGCAGGACAGCCAGGTTCGCCGTGACGAAGGTGTCCAGGCCGGGCACCGCCGCGAGCGCGTCGTCCCCCGAGCCGGCCGTGACTACCTCGCCGCTGCCGCGGCCCGGCGCCACGGCATCAAGCCGACCCTGTCCTGCGACATCGTCTCCCTGGGCACGGGCGACCTGTTCACGCAGACCCGGATGGGCCTGGCCTTCCAGCGGTGGGCCGACACCGAGTCGCTCAACCTCGCGGGCGGCGACCCCACCGCGGTGACCGTCACCGCACAGGAGGCATTGGCCTGGACCACCGTCAACGCGGCCGAGGCGACAGGACTCGCCCACCGCATCGGCAGCCTCACCCCCGGCAAACAGGCCGACATCATCGTCACCGGAGGGCCGGGCCTCTCCCAGCACCCGCACCTCGACCCGGCCGGGACCCTCGCCTTCCAGACCGTTCCCGCCGACGTCCGCCACGTCCTGGTCGCCGGCCGCTTCGTCAAGCGTGACGGCGAACTCACGGGCACCGGTCTGCCGGCCCTGCCGGCCCGCGCGGACCGCTCGGCGGAAGCGGTACTCGGTCGACTCGCCTCCGCCGGACGCCCCCTGCCCGGCACCCCGCCGGAGGGCTGGGGTCTCGTCGCCCGCATGTCGTCCGCGCTCCAGGAGGCCCCCGAACGCCGGTGACTCATCGGTGTGCGCCGGTGCGGGTGATGACAAGGTGGAACCCGCCGAGCCGACTCCGACCGCGGGACGGCCGTCTCGCCGAAGCCGGGCTGGGGCCCCTACGCGTCCAGTCCGAGCGCCGGCCACTGCTTCGGGGTCACCAGGGTCGGAGGCCGTGGCTTCGCAGGGAGGGCGAGGCTGAGGAAGGAGCCGTCCTCGTGCAGCATGAGGTCCTGCCGCTCGAACGCGAAGAGGATCTCCTCGATCTGTTCCACGGACTGTTCCAGGGCGAGTGTCTTCTTGAGCTGCCGGGCGTTGGTCGGACGGTCGCTGCATGCTCGGTAGAGCGCGGCCGAGTCGTCCTGGAACCTGTACGACTTCCTGTCCGCCGGGTCCCGGAAGTCGTCGATGTAGATCTGCCCAGGCGACGCCCAGAAGAGAAGCGTCGGTTTCGCACTCGTCCTCCAGGACTTCTGCCACTCCCGGACCTCGTCGCGGATGGGCTGATAGGCGGCGTCCGGCAGTGCGTCCGTCATCTCGTAGTCGAAGAAGTAGGCGATCCGGGCCAGGTCCATCCGAGCGGGATACACGTACGCGTAACTCGCCTCGGGGTTGATGTATTCGGCGGCGAAGGAATCCCTGTCCGAAAAGAGCGGACTGTATCTCTCCATCCAGATACGGCTGGTACTGGTCGGTGGCTGGAGATGGCGGAGCCTGCGGATCGTTTCGAGCTGGTCGTCGTAGAAGGCTGTTTCTTCGCCCGGGAAGCCCCAGATGATGTTCCAGGCGATGTCGATTCCGTAGTGCATGCCCCACCGGAGCATGTTGACGTTCTGGAGTCCGGTGATTCCCTTTCGCATCAGCTTGAGCACCCTGCTGTCCAGGGACTCGATGCCCGGCTGTACATGCACGATGCCGCTCTCGCTGAGGGCCTTGATTCTCTCCCGTGTCAGATTCGATTTGACCTCGTAGAAGAACTGGTAGTTGAAGCCCTCCTCCTGGAGTTCGGGGAGGAGGTCGCTGAAATACTTCATGTCGAGGATGTTGTCGACGGCCTCGAAGCGCAGACTTCCGTACGCCTTTGCCAGTTCCGCGAGTTCCTGTCGCACGCGGGACGACGACTTGGACCGGAAGCCCATGGTCGATCCGTTCAGGCCGCAGAACGTGCAGTGGTGTTTCTGGCCCCACCAGCATCCGCGAGAGCTTTCGAACGGAAGGGAGACGAGGCGACGCGATTCTTCCGATATCACCCCCAGGTCCAGGGCGCGATCGAAGTATTCTGCGAAGTCGGGAACGGGCAGGCGGTCCAGGTGATTGAACGGAGGTCTGCTATCCGCGGGTTCCGGTTGGTTCGAGGCGATGCGTTCACGCGCCAGAACTCCCGGCACCGCCGTGGGATCGCCGCCCGCGGCCACCACTTCGAGGAACTCCGGAAAGGATTCGTCGGATTCCCCGTCGAATGCGTAGTCCATGAAATCCAGGTGGGACATCAGCTCCTTCCCCATGTCGCCCTCGAAGTTCGCGCCGCCGAATATGATCAGCGTCGCGGGGAAGCGCTTCTTGATGCGCCTCGCGAGGGCGAAGGAGGCCGCGTTCTGCTGGAAGG
This sequence comes from Streptomyces sp. SID13726, assembly GCF_010548375.1. Classification (GTDB taxonomy): domain Bacteria; phylum Actinomycetota; class Actinomycetes; order Streptomycetales; family Streptomycetaceae; genus Streptomyces. Next base: position 319,727 of record NZ_JAAGLY010000002.1, on the reverse strand, counting down.
TCGACGTGAAGCCGACGATGCGGAACCGGCTCCAGTCGGTCTTCTCCAGCAGGGAGTCGATGAAGTGGGGGACACCGTCGTTCCTGATGCCGATGAGCTGATCGCGCGTCAGCTTCAGATCGGCCAGCAGCGCGTCGGTCTCCTCGGCGAAGTGGTCCAGCATCAGGCCCCGCGGATCCGGTGCCTCGTCGCCGAACGCCGCGACGGAGAAGAGCCAGTCACCGAACAGCCGTCCGCGATGGTGCGCCATCTGCTCGTAGGCGCGGCTTCCCATCAGTTGGGAGAACTCGAGGTTGAAGTAGAAGTCCTCGGCCCGGAAACCGGCGTCGGTGGCCAGGGACTTGAGCAGACCGAGTTGGAGCGACGGCTGGTAGATGGAGACGAAGGGCATGTTGACCAGTGCCACCGTGCACGCCGCGCGTTGGCCGGCCGTCGCCTCCGGGGCGGGGGACGGTGCCGATGTCAGCGGAACGAAGGTGTGGGGGGTCATCGCGTGACCCTTCCGTTCCCGTCCGCGATCTCGATCCATCCGTACGCTGTGAGTTCCTCCACCAGGCGTGCCACCGGCGTCACCGTCTCCGTGAGTGAGCAGCCGGCGGCCTGCGCGAGGACGGACTCCAGGTCCCCTCGGGTGCGGGGCTCGCGGAGGGCCTCCAGGAGGATGCGCGCGGACTGGTTGACCTGCGCGGCCGTGAAGGTCCGGTCGTCCACGACGCGCGCGGTGCCGTCGGCTTCGACCTGGAGATGGAGGGAGTCCACCAGGCACAGTCGGGTGTCAGCGGGTGACAAGGCGGGCCTCCGTGGAGATGAAGTCGAAGTGCATGCCGTTCAGGCCGTTGCCGACACCGAGGTGAATGCCGGCGGCGCCTTCGTTGAGCAGACAGTTGAGGCTCCAGTCGACCTGGGCCGGGTCGAGGAGGCCCGTACCGATGGCGATCTCCGTCACCGCGGCCCGGTACTCGGGGCCGCTGGTGGCGTCGATGCCGTCGGCCCAGGGCCCGAAGCCGTCGACGAAGCGGTTGTCCTCGATCGTGACGTACAGAGGACACGCGTTCCGCATGCTCGCGGCGATTTCCCCGGCGGCTTCGAAGCGATCCGCCCGGGCGCCCTGGAGTTCCCGGTGCCTGGCGACCAGCACGGAATCTATGCGCAGGGTTCCGGAGACCGAGAGTTCTGAGTCGATACGGCCCGCCAGATCCGTCGGCGACATGGCCACCTCGAAATAGTTTCCGATGGTGGAGTGCTCGTCGGGTAGGAGTGCGGCGCGGGTACGGCTGGAGAGCTGGAGCACTTCGGGGAGGCGCAGGGACAAATCGGTTCCGGGGCCGGAGAATCCGATGTCACCATGGCTCAGCAAAAGCTGCGTGATGATCCGTCGATTCGTCGCCACCGCGCTGTTGAGATCTATCTCCGAGAATTTCTCGATGGCGTACCGCGCGATCTCGGGATCGCCGGAGAAGGACGCCAGGGAAATCCACAGTACGCTGCTGGCGGAGAGGATGTCCCGCAGTTCCAGCCGGGACGGAAGACGTCCGTAGTCCAGGGGAACGGCGACGGCGCGCGCCGGTGGGGCCTCCCGCCCGGAGAGCACCCCGTCGAAGGTGGCCGCCCGCAGTCCGTGCTCCGCCAGCCATGCGGCTAGCCCCGGATCGTCGGTCAGGACGCAGCCGTCGTCGGCGCCGAACACGGCCCGTAAGTTGGCCTCCGCACCGCTGAGCCGGGTCCCCTCAGGCATCGGCGGCCTCCGGGATGCGCAGGCGCTCGTCCGTCACCAGCGCGGCCAGGCAGGGGCAGGACGGGATGTCGCCGAGATGGTTCTTGAGGATCGTCCCCGCTCTGCGCTGCACTCCCGTGTCCCCGGTGGGGGAGCCCGCGGCGTTGCGTCCGTCCGGCAGCTGGAGGGCCCGTCCGTACACATCTCCGTCGCTCGCGACGCCCTCCGCGACCCATATTCGCCTCGGCATTTTCCGGCTCTCATTCTCGAGGATGCACCCAGAAAGACAGGAATCGGCGGCAGCTGGCACCGGAAAGAAGTGCGGTGCCAGCTTCTCTCACGCTGTTCCGGAGATCAGATACCGTTGTAGATGATCGCCATCAGGGGCTTGGGGGGCTGGTTCTCCAGACCCATGCCGCTGACTCCCTGTTCGTCGTCGAGGGCACCGAGCGGTGTGATCCTCGGGGCTTCCAGACTTCCCAGCATCAGCGGTTCGGCGTGGGTGATCTGAGTCACTTTGCTGCCTCCGTACAGGTCGGTCGATTGCCGGGATGGAATTCCATCCACAATGCGAGATTACGAAGGCGGGTAGCGCGTGTCCATGATGTCGAAGGAATGGTTGAACAAATAAATTATTGCTCACGCTTGTCGAACCCGCACGAAAACTTGAGAGCCTCCGGGGTTGAGGGAACGCCCGGGGCGTCAGGGCCTTCCGGCATCCCCCCGGCCGACCAGGACCCCCATCAGAATGATGTCGAGCGCGCCGCCGAGTCGTTGCTGGAGGTCGAAGGGGGCCGGTTCCTCGCGGATCCAGCGCAGGATCGTCGAGAAGTAGCACATGGCCAGCAGGGCTCCCGCCTGGTCGCAGTCGACGCCCGCCCTGATCTCGCCCCGCCCCAGGCCTTCCTCGACGATCCGTGCGAGCTCCACCTCCAGCGACGGGTCCTGAAGGAGACGGCCGTAGCGCGCCGAGGCGTCCATCAGGACCGTCGTCTCGGCGCGGGAGGCGATGTTGAGGTCGGCCATTTCCGTCAGGTAGCGCCGTAGCCGGTCGTCGACCGGCAGGTCCTCCGCATGCTGCGCGCCGAGGATCTCGGCCACCCGGGCCCGGCGCCGGGCCCCCCACTCCTCCAGGAAGCCGACCTTCTGCGCGTAGTGGTTGAAGACGGTGGCACGGGCCACGTCGGCCGCCTCGGCGATCTGCTCCATCGTCGTCGCCTCGAATCCCTGGGCGACGAAGAGGCCGACAGCCGTGTCGTACAGCCGGTCGTGCAGCTTGCGGCGCCTGCGCTCCTGGCGTCCGACCGGCGCGCCGCCCTCGGCCGCGGCTGTCGTGTCAGGGATCTTCATGGCGCCCAGTACAGCACAACGCCTCCCGCCTCTTGACCTCACCCCGGCACATCTCTAGATTCCTCGCCATTGGTGGACTCTAGTCCAGCAATGGATTGGAGTCTCGCTGAGTTGGCCGCGAGACGCGACAAGGAGGCACGATGGCTTCAGCCACCTCCCTCACCGGCCGGATCGACCTGGGCAACGGCTGTCACGCCTGGATCGCGGGCGTCGGCGGCTGGGGCATGAGCAACGCCGGGCTGATCACCGGCCGGGGCACGTCCCTGCTCGTCGACACCCTCTACGACCTGCGCCTGACCCAGGACTTGCTGGACGCGCTGGCCCCGCTGACCGCCGCCGCGCCGATCTCCACCGTGGTCAACACCCACGGCAACGGCGACCACTGGTTCGGCAACCAGCTCGTGGCCCACGCCGAGATCGTCGCGGCCCGCGGTTCGGTGACGGACATGCGGCAGGTGGGCCCCGCCGAGATGCGCGCGCTGACCGGCATGGACAACCCCGCCGGACGGTTCGCCCGCCGCGCCTTCGGCCGTTTCCACTACGACGACATCGACCCGGTCCTGCCCCACCGGGTCTTCGACGGCGAAACCGCCCTGGACGTCGGCGGCACGGAGGTCCACCTCATCGACGTGGGTCCCGCACACAGCGCCGGGGACACGATCGTGCACGTCCCGAGGGCCGGAGTCGTCTACACCGGCGACATCGTCTTCGCCCGCGCCACTCCGATCGTCTGGCACGGCCCCTTCGCCCGCTGGCTCGCCGCCTGCGACCTCCTGCTCGGACTCGACGCCCACGCCGTCGTGCCCGGCCACGGCCCCGTCACCACCCGAGAGACCGTCCGCGAGATCCGCGACTACCTCGAATTCGTCCACGAGCAGGCCACCGTCCGGTTCACCGCCGGCCTGCCGGTCCTGGACGCGGCGCGCGACATCCGTCTGGGCCGCTTCGCCGACCTGGGCGAGAGCGAGCGCCTCGCCGTCAACGTCCACACCGTCTACCGGGAGCTCGACCCCGCACTGCCCCCGCTCGACGGCCCCGGACTGTTCGGCTGCATGGCCGAGCTGTGCGCCGACGTCTGACGGTCACGCCGACCCCCAAGCCCCCAGTCCCCGGTATGTGCTCGCGCCGGCCTTCGAAGGAGAAGCCATGGTCGCCACCCCTGCCTACGACCCACCGACCACACCGTCCGTGACGGCACCCGGAGCCGGTTCCCGGCACACCGGCACGATCGTCGCCGGCTGTCTGGCCGTCTGCCTGGCCCAGATCGGCCTGGTGCTGCCTGCCGCGATAAACGGCGTCATGCAGCGCACCCTCCAGGCATCCGGCTCCGAACTGACCTGGATCAGCGACGCGTTCCTGGTGCCCGCCGCCGTCCTCGCCCTGACCTTCGGAGTCCTGGGTGACCTGTACGGCCGTAAGAAACTGGTCGTGGGCGCCGCACTGCTGGCCGCCGTCGGCTACTTGGTCTCCGCCACCTCCGACTCCCCGGCACAGCTGATCACCGGCCAGGCCATCTCGGGCATCGGAGCCGCCGCGCTCTTCCCGGCCTCCCTCACGATGATCACCGCAGTCACCACCACACCGGCCGCCCGGGCCAGGGGGCTGGCCTCGTGGACCACGGCGCTGTCCCTGGGTGCCCTCATCGCCCCGCTCCTGTCCGGTGGCATCGTCGAACACACCTCGTTCCAGTGGGCGTTCGGCGTGACCGGAGTGATCGCCGTCGTCACCGCCGTGGCCGCCTGGCTGCTGGCGTCCGAGTCCAGCGCCCCCGAGGGCCGCTCGCTGGACTGGCCCGGTCAGATCTGCATCGCCGTGGCCATGCTCGCCCTGCTGTACGGGATCATCGAGGGCCCCTCGGACGGCTGGGGCTCGGCGCCGGTGGTGCTGTCCTTCGTCGCCTTCGGGGTGTTCCTCGCCGCGTTCGTGACGGTGGAGAACCGGAGCGCCGCCCCGATGCTGCGCCTTGAGCTCTTCCGCATCCGGGCCTTCGCCGCGTCCGCCGCGATGGCCGTGATCGGCATGTTCGGTTTCCTCGGCGGCGCCTACGACCTGAGTATCCGGCTGGGCGTCATCCAGCACCAGAGTCCCCTGCGCGCGGCGATTCCGTTCGTGATCATCCAGGGCATCACGCCGTTCATCTGGCCCCTGCTGGCCCGGCTGCTGCACCGCGTCGGCCCCGGCCCGATGCTCGTCACCGGCTTCGTCTCGCTCGCCGCCGCCCAACTGTGGCTGCGCGCGGTGCCGGTCCAGGAGACCGGCCTGATCCCCCTGCTCGGACCACTGGTCCTCAACGGCGTCGGCTTCGGCCTGGTCGTCGCCGCGCTCACCGCCGCCGCCGTCAACGTCGTACCGCAGAGCCTGACGGGGATGGCCGGCGCCACCACCAGCCTGGTCCGCGACCTCGGCCAGACCCTCGGCCCGGCCGTCGTCGGCGCCGTCGCCCTCGGCATGGCCGCCGACCGGCTCACCGGCGACCTCGCCGGCGCCGGTCTCACCCCCAAGGAACACGGCATCGCGAGTGCCGTCCTGCACGGGGGCGGACCACTGGCGCTGCACACCGCCGACCTCGGGCCGCTCAGCGCCAAGCTCGCGCCCTACACCTCGGACGCACTGGCCCACGGCTACAACAACGGACTCCTGCTCACCGCCGCGGCCTGCGTCGCCGCCGCCGTGATCGCGGCCGTCTTCGTCGGCCTCCGGCCCGGCGCCACCCACCCGGTCCGATCGCAGGAGAGCGCGCGATGAAGTTCGCCACCTTCGTCCATGACGGAAAACGGCAGGCAGGAGTCGTCGCCGACGACCGGATCCATCCCTTCGAACACCCCGTGGAACTGGACGATCTCATCGCGGAGGGGGAGGGACCGCTGTGCGAGGCGGGGGAGCGCGCCCGTGCCGGTACCCTGCCGGTGGCGCTGGCCGACGTCCGACTGCTGCCGCCCCTCCAACCGCCCACCGTCCGTGACTTCATGACGTTCGAGAGCCATGTCGTCGGCGTGGCACGGGGTTACGGCGACACGGTTCCCGACGAGTGGTACGCCGCGCCCGCGTTCTACTTCACCAACCCGTACGCGATGATCGGCGCTCACGACGACGTGCCCGTTCCGCCCGGTTGCCGTCGCTTCGACTTCGAACTCGAAGTGGCCGCTGTCATCGGAAAAGCAGGCCGGGACCTCACCCCGGAGCAGGCACGCGAGCACATCGTCGGCTACACGATCCTCAACGACTGGTCCGCCCGCGACCTCCAGAGCCGCGAGATGCAGGTCAGACTCGGCCCGGCCAAGGGCAAGGACACCGCCACCACCCTCGGCCCCTGGCTGGTCACCGCCGACGAACTCGAACACCACCGCACCGCCGACGGATTCCTCGACCTCGCGCTGACCGTGTCCGTCAACGGAGAGACGGTCGGGGAGGACCGGCTGGCCAACATGGCATGGACGTTCGAGGAGATGGTGACCTACGCCTCCCGGGGCACCTGGGTCCGCCCCGGTGACGTCCTGGGCTCGGGCACCTGCGGCAACGGCGGCTGCCTGGCCGAACTCTGGGGCCGCACCGGCACCCTGGACCCACCGCCCCTCACCCCCGGCGACACGGTCACGATGAGCGTCGAAGGGCTCGGCACCATCAGCAACGCCGTGGTGGAGGGCATTGCCCCGGTACCTCTGCCGGAGAGCCGCCGCAGGGTGTGAGGTCCCCGCGCATACGTGTTTTTCTACAGTTGTGTACTTTGGAACAGGTGAGTATTATCGGGGAATGGATCACCAGCCCGCCGGGCCTTCCCCCTCTCCGTCCAAGCCTCAGGACCGTCGGGTCCAGCGCTCACGCGTGGCTCTGATGCGTGCGGCGGTGCGGCTGGTGTCCGAGCGAGGGACGACCTCCATCGCCGTCACGGACATCACCGAGGCGGCCGACGTCAGCCGCAAGCTTCTGTACATGCACTTCGGTGATCGCGAACAGCTCTTCACGGCGGCGGCTCGTGATCTGCTGGAACGCGAGGTGCTGCCACCAGCCGACGATGACGTCCTGGAGTCCCTGCGCCCCCAGGCCGTGGCCATGGCCCAACACTTCGCACGCCATCGACGTTTCTACCGCCCGATGCTGACCGGGGCGTGCGCGTACGAGATGAACCGGACCGTCAACGAGTTCTTCGAAACGCTGAACCTCGACTCGGTGACGGTCCTGTACCCGGACCTCGACCCGGGTATGGCCAGGGACCTCGCCGCGTTCCTGACGGGCGGTGCGAGCGCGTTGGTCACCGCTTGGGTGGTCGAGGGACCCGACCCCCTCGACGTGGAACGACTGGTCGACCGGCTGTTCGGTGTCGCCGAGTTCATCGCCCCCGTACTGAAGTCCCCTTCCGGCGGCACCCCGTAGAAAGCAGGAACGTCCGGTGAACCTCATCAACTCTCTCGCCCAGCGCAGGATGAAACTGTCCGAACCGCTGACACGAGACCTGGTGGTCCAGCGCGATCTGCGCGTGCCCATGCCCGACGGAGTGGAACTGCTGGCGGACCGATGGGCGCCGCGCAGCGGGGGAGAGGGGCTGCCGACAGCTCTCATCCGCTGTCCCTACGGGCGAGGTGGCATGCTCGCCGCCCTCCAGGCGCGGCCGTTGGCGGAGCGCGGCTACCAGGTGCTGATACAGAGCGCGCGCGGCACGTTCGGCTCCGGCGGCACCTTCGATCCGATGCGGAACGAACGCGAGGACGGGCTGGCGACCCTCGACTGGCTGGTGAAGCAGCCCTGGTGCGGCGATGCGATCGTGCTGTGCGGGGCGAGTTACATGGGCTACGTCCAGTGGGCGGTCGCCGACCAGCTGCCACCCCAGGTCAAGGCGATGATTCCGCAGGTCACCGCGTCCACGTTGGTACTGGAATTCCTGCGCGCGGACGGGTTCTCACTGGAGACCCCCTTCGGGTGGGGCACAGTGGTCGGCGCTCAGGAACGCCGAGGCGCGCTGCTGCGTGTGCCCCTCCAACTCAGGCGCACGGCACGGGCGTTGAGAACACTCCCGCTGGAACGGGCTGACACAGCTGCCCTTGGCGAGCGCAGCGGGATCATCCAGAACATCCTGGCCCAGGACGCCGACTCCCCGCACTGGGACGGATGCGATCACCGGCACCGGGTGGCCGAGACGACGGTGCCGGTCAGTTCGATCGCCGGCTGGTACGACATCTTCCTGCCCGGGCAGTTGCGCGACTTCCGCGCTCTGCAGGACGCGGGACGCCCGGCGCGGCTGACGGTCGGCCCCTGGACGCACACCTCCCCGGACAACGGCGCGATCACCGAGACGCTCGAGTTCGGGCTCGCCCACGCGCGCGGTGTCCAGCCGCCCGAGCGGGCGCCGGTCCGGCTCTACGTCACGGGAGCGGAAGCGTGGCGCGATTTCACGTCCTGGCCTCCCCAGGGCTACGACCCGCAGCGCTTCCACCTCCAGCCGGACGGCGGACTGGCCGTTGAACCGCCCGCCGACAGTGCCCCCGACCACTACCGCTACGACCCGACGAATCCCACCCCGGCCGTCGGAGGCATCCGGATGCTCGCGAAGGCCGGCCCGGTGGACAACACCGCGCTGGAGGCCCGCCCGGACGTACTCACCTACACCACACCCGTCCTCGACCAGGACACGGAGATCGTCGGCGACGTCGAAGCCGAGATCTTCTTCCGCTCCAGCCTCGCCCACGCCGATGTCTTCGTCCGGCTCTGCGACGTCGACCCGAAGGGACGTTCCCGCAACATCTGCGACGGTCTGGTCAGCCTGACCGGCGCGGACGAAACGCAGTCCGCCACCGTCCGGTTGTGGCCCACCGCGCACCTCTTCAAGCGCGGCCACCGCATCCGCGTGCAGGTCTCCAGCGGCGCCTTCCCGCGCTACGCCCGCAACCCCGGCACCGGGGAAGCCCACGTGACCGCCACGACCTTCCGCGCCGCCGACCAGACCGTCCACCACGACCCGGAGCACCCCTCGGCGATCGTCCTCCCCGTCCGCGCCCGAGTCTGACGTCCGAAGCCGTTCCGGAGGCATCCCGTTCCGGCTGCGTCACACCGGGACGTATGTGCGTGCATCGTCGTGACCGGCTGGTGGATCTGGCGCCGCTGCGGGAACCGGCGGCGAAGGAAGGGGGCGTCGCGACGGCGCTGCGGATGCCGGAGCAGGGCATGCGGCCCGTCGGGGAGTGGCTCGGTACCTGGCCGAGCGGCGGACGTGCCGAAGGGCGCGCTAATTCAAGAGATCCTCTTCGAACGGAAACTCGGAGAGGAGCTCGGTACCGGTCTCGGTGATCAGGACCTGTTGTTCGAGCTTGACGCCTTCACGACCGTTCTCCAAGCCGATGTAACTTTCCACGCAGATCGTCATGCCCGGCACGATCTCGCCGTCGTACCCCGCTTCCGGGAAGTCTCCCTCGTGATAGAGGTACGGGTATTCTCCCGTCATTCCGCAGCCGTGTGCCGAGAGGTAGTACCGGTTCGCGTAGTACTTGTCAGGGATGTCCCAGGCTTCCCTGGCGTAGTCCCGGAACCCCATGTGCGGCCGAAGGACGGAGATGTTGTGCCGCACCTGCTCGTAGGCGATTCGGTAGAGCGTCCGTTGCTCCTGGGTCGGCTTCTCCGGGCCCGAGTGGAAAGTCCGGGAGAAGTCCGAATAGTAGCCGTGGCAACCGACGACATCCGTATCGAGTGCGATCAACTCGTTGGGTCCGATGACGCTCTCGCTCGTTTCCTGGAACCAAGGGTTCGTCCGCCGGCCCGCGCTGAGCAGCCGCGTCTCCACATAGTCGCCGTTCTGGGCGATGATCGACTGGAGCAGGACCGACCAGAGTTCGGCCTCGCTGAGTCCGGGTCGAATGGCCGCGCGGAGAGCGGCGACGCCCTTTTCGGTCGCACGCAGGGATGCCTTGATGCACTTCAACTCTTCGGTGGATTTGACGGATCGCGCCATCTCCACGGCGTATTGCGCGTCGACTACGCGTACCCCGTTGGCGTTGAGTTCGATCGCGGCGCCGGCATTCATCCGCTCAAGGCCGACCGTTGGGCGATCACCGACGAGCCGCATGATCTCTTTCGCCATGTCCTGCGCCCAAGCGCGCTCGATCGCGGCGATCTGAGGACCGGCGGCCACGAAACTCGCGGTCTTCGCGGGCCGGACCTCGTCAATGGTCTCAAGTCCCTCGGCAAGGTGCAGACACCCCGTGAACTCATAGAGGATGGAGTCGTTCTGGGTGAGCAGCAGATATCGGGACGGGGCATTGCGCATGGAGAAGACCTGCATGTTTCGCGCGCCGGTCGCGTAGCGGATGTTGACCGGGTCGGAGAGGACCACCGCGTCCACGCCGAGTTCGGCCATCTGAGACCGTACTCGCCCCAGTCGGTATCCCCGCACTGCCACGAGGTCGATGTCCTCGTCGGCGGGTTCCCGATCGAGCAGGGTGAGACCTTCCAGGTCCGCCCGCTCGGCATGCCAATCCAGTTCTGCCATGTCCGTGGTCCTTTCGATGAGTGGGGTCACGTGATCCCGACGGACGTCTCGGTGAGGTTCTTTCCCTTGGTCTCGGGGGCCAGCCACTGGGAGAGCGCGGCGCCGATTCCGGCGATGGCCGCGGCGATCAGCATGCTGACCGTGGTGCCGAGGTTCGTCATCGACCACGGCAGGAGGAACGTGCCGAGTGCGGCGCCGATCCGGCTGACGGCGGCCGAGAAGCCCGTCCCGAGCCCACGGATCTCCGTCGCGAAGACCTCACCCGGGTAGACACTGGTCAGCGTGCCGTAGATCGCCGTGAAGAAGGAGAAGGCGAAGAAGAGAACCAGCACGGCGATCGGCGGCGCACCCGCCCACAGGCCGATGACCGCAAGGATCACGCAGCAGAGCCACTGCGGTGGGACGGTCAGTACACGGCGCCCGACCCTGTCGATCAACAGGATCGCGAGCGTGACCCCGGCGACGGAGAGCGCGGAGAGCCCGACGCCACCGGCGATCCCGCCGCTCAGGCCGTACTTCGCCAGAACGCTGTCGGCGAAGGTGGCGATGGCGAAATACGGTGTCACGGCACAGAACCAGAAGCCCGACGCGAAGAGCGTGGTGCGCCAGTACTGCCGGGAGAACAACGTACCGAAGGTGCCCTTGCACGGGTCCTCGTGCTCGACGTCCGCCACCTCCGAGGAGTTCTCCATGTACCCCTGCGCGATGGCCAGGGCCTCGGCCCGGCGATCGTGGGCCCACAGCCAGCGCGGTGACTCGGGCAGGCCGATGCGGGCGAGGAACAGGGGCACCGCGATCAAGGTGCTCGAGCCCAGGATCACCCGCCAGCTCAGGTCGGTCGTCGCGAGCAGCAGGTGACCGACGAGGAACGCGATCATGAAGCCGACGTACCAGGCGAACACGGTCAGGGCCAGCAGCCGGCCACGGAGGCGGGCCGGGGCGAACTCGGCGACCAGCGGGAAGCCGATGGCGTACTCGCCGCCGATCGCGATGCCCATCAACAGCCGGATCAGGAAGAGGTGCAGGGCCGAGTCGGCGAAGAACTGCAGTCCCGACGCGAGTACGAACAGCCCCATGTCCACCAGGAACATCGGCTTGCGGCCGAACTTGTCGGTCGCCCACCCTCCGAGCGGGGAGCCGACGAAGATCCCGAGGAGCGCGGCTGCCGCGATCAGGCCTTCCCACAGCGAGGTGAGGCCCAGGTCGGCCGACATGGTGCCGGTCACCGGGCCGATGATGCCGAGAATGTAGCCGTCGAGGAGCATCCCGCCGGTGAGGACCAGTATCAATCTCCTCATGAAACGGCGCTTGAACGCCGTCGAGGTCCCACCTTGGCCTTCTGATTTCTCGTCCACCGCTGACACGATCACTCCTCGTGCTGGCTTGTGTGGACCTGAAAATTAGGCCTGCTCCAGGGACCGCGTCATCGGAGCGATGTCGAGCAACGCCTGGCACGACCGCGGCTCTTTGCTACAGGTGTCGAATCGGCCATGATGAGGCCTCCCGCACCCCTCGCCGATCCAGGAACGGGAGTGCTCGCCAAGGTGCTGAACGACCTGCAGGAGATCACGGACGAGCTGGCAGCCGGTTTGAACCGGGCGGCCTTCGTGGAGGACGGCTCGTTTCGACCGCTTGCGGCGAGCGCACAGATCGGACGTATCGACGATGCGCGAGTCAGGGCCATGCTGGACCGCAGTCCTACTCCGGAGCATCTGCGCTATTTCATCGACTGCGGTGTGGCGATCGCCCGCGAGGCACTGCGTATTCCCGCAAGCGCAGAACACGGACTGCTGCCGAGGGTGATGGTTCCGGTCATGTCCGGAGCGCGGACACTGGCCCGTATATGGCTTATTGACGCCGACCCGCCGGTCGACGACGAGGACATCGCTCGCACGATCCAAGCCGGTTGCGAAATGCGACCCCATCTGCTGGGCGTGAGTGAGGGGAAACGGCGCCATGTCGCCGTCGGCAGTCAGGTGTTGCGTGATGTCCAGCGCGCCGGCGCGAGCCGTCGGCACGCGCTGTTCAGGAGATTGCGCGACGACTTCCAGATCGAGGACCTGGAACGCGCGTACCTATGTCTCATCACCTTCGTCTCTCCGACGTCCGGACAAGTGGAGCTGGTTGACGGTGTCCTGGACACATTGGTCAACCTGCTCGGTATGCACGGCTTCGTGGCCTTCGTACAGGGGGAAGACGTCGTGGCGCTCGTCTCGTCGCCGCGAGAAGCCGCTGAAGCGCTGCTCGAACAGCTATCGGCCGCTGCGCGTCATACCGCCGAGGTGCACGACGTCTCCGTCACCGCGATCGGGCTCGGTGGTGCGCTGGGCTCGGCGGACGGATTCGACCGGTCGTTCCGGCAGGCGGAGTTCGCGGCGAAGGTCGCCAACAGGGTTCCCGAGTTGAACGGCCGCGCGTGGTGGGAATCCCTCGGTGAATACCGTCTGTTCTCCGCGGTGGATTGGGACCCTGCCGGCATAGCTTCCATCAACCAGGGTGTGGCGGCGTTGATATCGGAACGCAGAATCCCGTTGGCGGCGACCCTTCTTGCCTATCTTGAGCGGGAAGGCAACGTCAGCGCGACGTCCGATGCGCTCAACGTCCACCGCACGACTCTTTACTACCGAATCGAACGTGCCAGGGAACTGCTCGGGGAGGAACCAACGGGCCAGTCACGGTTCTCCATTCATGCCGCCTTGCGGTTGGCTGACCTCGCGGGGCTGCTTGCGCCGGCGCAGCGAAACTGCTGAGTTACATCAGCCCGTCGGCCGGGACCCGCCAAAGGGAGCCCCGGCCGGGAAACGTCCTAGGAGTGCGTACGGACCGGAGCCCGGAGTCGCCCGGACGGTGTGTCCCACCGGTAGATCAACACGGTGCCGCAGGCGACCACCGCCGAGATGCCGACGGGGGTCAGCCACCAGGGAACTCCCAGCCACACCAAGGGCAGGCCCACCGCGAAGGTGGCACTCGCCAAGGTGATGACAAGCCGCTTTCCGTACGGCTTCCAGGCGACGTACTTCCGGTCGGGCCTCCCGGCCAGACGTGCCGTGCCGAACGCGAGGGCGAGGATCGCCAGGAGACCGCTGGACGTGCCGATCGCGGCCACCATCTGGGGTTCGTCGCGCGGCGCGCCTGAGGTGTTCTGCCGCAGTTCGCCCTTGGTGAGCATCGTGACGGTACCGCGCCATACGGTGCCGGTGACCTGGTCGCCCCTGCTGAGTTCGGGTAACAGGGGATCGGTGTCACCGAACGAGACGGTGCCGTTCCAGAAGGGTGCGCCGGACAGTGTCACCTTCTTGTCGTTCTTCTTCTGGCGCCCGAGCCGGACGTCCTCGACGGTGAAGGTGACCGTGCGCACGCAGTCCTCCACCGCCTGCCGCGCGGGCCGTTCGGGGCAGGGCGAGGCCGCCGTGTAGTCCCGGTACCGGTCCACGTCGGCAGGCAGCCACGAGGTGAAGGCGAACCAACTCCCCACGCCGGCGGCCAGTGCCATGAGGACGAGCAGCACGCCCATGACACGCGTACGTACACCTGTTGCAGTCAACTTCCACAGCTCCCGTGGGTGGTTCGCATGTTCTTGTATCGGTATTCACTAGTAGGCGGGGACGGCCCAGGTGGTCTTGTGGCGGCTGTCGGCGTCCTTGTAGCGGCCGAAGTGCTCATTGCAGGTGCAGCAGTCGGCGGCGCCGCTCTTGGAGAGCTGTACGGTGCCCGCGTCGGCGACGATCCACAAGCGGTCGGGGTCGCCGTGGACCGGCGTGAGGTCATGGCCGTACGCGCGGGCACCGCCGGACTGCCTGGGCAGAGCCCACGTGGTCGCCTCGCCCAGCTTGCCGTTCGCGGTTCCATGACCTCGTCCGACCAGCGGTCGAGCACGATGACCTCGGCATCTCTGCTCATGCCGGAGTATCACCGCATCCGCCCCATCCTCCGCAACCACATTGCACAACCGGCGGACGTCGGCAACGGGCGGGCGGATTGACGACGTCCGGTGCCCGGTCACCTGCCGTGACAGATCGCGCGGCCCGGAGGGCTGTCGTCTGGATGCCGCCTTCGATATGAGCGCCCTGATCTATCTGCTCAATACATCCTAGGTTTTGTGGTTGCGACCCTGGGGTTTATGGGGCAATGCGCCGTTTTATCTGTGGCTTCTGCTGAACCTCTGGACAGATCTCGTAGCGGTGCCTCTTAATACATCCGATGTTGCCACGGAGATCACACTCCGCGCGTCACCCGCACTCAGTCCACAGGAGTGAGCATGTCCTCAGGAAGAATCACTCGCCGTACGTTCCTCGGCGCCGCCGGTGCGGCGACGGCGGCGACCGCCCTGCCGATCGTCCCCGGCTTTTCCGCCCTGCTGTCTTCGGCGGCCGCCGCCGACACCCAGACCAACCTCAGCAAGATGGTCGACATGCGGTTCGGCATGTTCAACCACTTCAGCCTGGGCACGTTCACCGACCAGGAGTGGGCCGAGCCCAACCAGAGCCCCACCATCTTCGCGCCCCCGAGCGTCAACTGCGGGCAGTGGGCCGATGCGGCGGCCGCCGCGAAGATGAACTACGGCATCCTGACCACCAAGCACCACGACGGCTTCGCCCTGTGGCCGAGCGCCTTCGGCACCCAGAACGTCGCCAACAGCTCCTACAAGCACGACGTGGTGCAGGCGTACTGCGACGCCTTCCGGGCGAAGGGCCTGAAGGTCGGGTTCTACTTCTCGATCTGGGACCGCACCTTCGGCGTCGAGGCGTGGGAGACCCGGCACAACGTGACCGGTCTCGACGCCACCGACGCGATCCAGCCCGGCGACATGACGTTCATCCTGGGGCAGCTCACCGAACTGCTCACCAACTACGGCACCATCGACATGCTGATGACCGACGGGTACGCGTGGCAGATGGGCCAGCAGGCCGTCTCCTACCAGCGGATCCGTGCGCTGGTGAAGCAGCTCCAGCCGGACTGCGTCATGCTCGACATCGGCGGCCTCGCGGAGCCGTTCCTCGGTGACGCGATCTTCTTCGAGGAGCCGCTCGGCGTCACGGCGCCCACCGGCAACACCTACGCCGGAATGCAGGGGCAGACCATCAGCAACGGCTGGTTCTGGCACCCCTCCACGCCGACCGAGAGCCTCATGAGCAAGGACGCGATCGTCTCGCACCTCACCGACCTGGAACCGAAGTACACCTCGTTCATCCTGAACTGCCCGCCCAACCGCAGCGGGTTGCTGGACACCAACATCGTCAACCGGCTGGCCGAGGTCGGCGCCGCGTGGAGCCCCGACACCTCCAGGCCGGCGCTGCCCACCCAGCCGCTGCGCGCCGAGAACCCCGTCACCCCGGTCAACGCGTACGCCACCGCCTTCCGCACCGGCGAGGGACCGCTCAACGCCATCGACGGACTGAGCGACGTCCGCTACGAGACCTGCTGGTCGACCTGGGGACTGTCCTCGCCGCTGTCCCAGTCGCTCACGATCGACCTCGGCGGTGTGTGGAGCAACGTCTCCACGCTGGAGTACCTGCCCAAGCAGTGGAACCGCAACGACTCCACCGACGGCGACATCACCTCGTACACCATCTCCACCAGCACCGACGGCACGAACTTCACCCAGGTCGCCACCGGCACCTGGGCGGGCAACCGCAAGACGAAGATCGTCGAGTGGTCCGCCCGCAACGTGGGCTTCGTACGGATCCAGGCGAACGCGGCCACCGGCGGGTACGCCAACGTCGGCGGCGTCCGGATCGGTGGCCGCACGGCCAAGCCCGCCCTGGTGTCGAGGGTGCTGCCGGGCGACGGCACGGTGTACCGGCTGGTCAACCGCAACAGCGGCAAGGTGGCCGACGTCGCGAGCTTCGGCACCGCCAACGGCACCAACATCCAGCAGTGGACCTGGCTGAACAACGCCACCCAGAAGTGGACCTTCGCCTCCACCGGCGACGGCTACTACGAGATCAAGGGCGTCAACAGCGGCAAGCTCATGGAGGTGGCCGGCCTCTCCCGCGCCGACGGCGGCAACGTGGCCATCTACGCGGACTCCGACGTCCCCCAGCAGCACTGGGCCGTCACGCCGACCGGTGACGGGTACTTCTTCCTCATCAACCGCTTCAGCGGGCTCTGCCTCGGCGTCGACGAGGGCGGCACCGCCGACGGGACCAACATCGAGCAGCAGCCGTACGCGTCCCTGACGCAGCAGCAGTGGCAGATCGTCGCCTCCTGACCCTCCTCGGGGGCGCGAGGTCTGGGCACCTCGCGCCCCCGACGTACGCCTGCCGCCTGGTCCACATGACGCGCGTGGCACCGTCACCCCGGGACGTACGTGGCGAGCGCGCCCGCATCCCGTCTGCGGCCGAGCCGGTGGGACACCTCGGAGGTGGCCGCGAGAAGGAGGGGCACGACTTCCTCGACGCGGTCCTCGGTCAGGTGGTCGACCGGTTCCGAGACGCTCAGCGCCGCGACCACGTCGCCGCGGGCGTCGCGCACCGGAGCGGCCACCGCCGCCAGGCCCTCCCCGAAGTCGTTCGCGGCGACCGTGTAGCCGAGTTCGCCGATCCGCGCGAACTCCTCGCGCAGCCGGGCCTTCTCGGTGGGGGCGAGACCGGTCCGCCGCGAGAGCACGCCGAACAGGTCGGCGCGCCCGTCACTGTCCAGTCCGGCCATCAGCACTCTGCCGGCGCCGGTGGTGTGCAGGGGGACGTACCGGCCGACCCGGTCGTACGACGGTGGTGCCGACGGGTCCGCCGCCTGGTCCAGGTAGAACACCGAACTGTCGGAGCGTACGGCGAGGTTCACGGTCCGGCCCGTCGCGGCCATGAGCCGGTGGCAGACCGGTCGCGCCTCCTGGAGCAGCTCCAGGCCGCCTGCGGCCGCTCCGGCCAGTCGCAGCAGACCCGCGCCCAGCCGGTACTTCCCGCGATCGTCCGACTGTTCCACGATGCGGTGCCGCCCGAGCGTCTGGAGTATCCGCCAGGCGGTGGTCTTGTTGACGCCGAGCTCACCGGCGAGTTCGACGACGCTCGCCTCACCGTTCCGGGCGAGCGACTCCAGAACGGCCAGGGCCCGGTCGACGGATCTGGTGCCCGTACGGACGTCGCCTGACGGGGCGGTACGCCCGAGGCTCATGTCGTGACGGGTGCCGTGGAGCCGCTGTCGTCGACCTCCCACGGCGGGACCCAGTCCCCGGCGAGGCGGAAGGACACGTCGGCGTCCTCCTCGATGCGCTTGGCGACGAGCAGTTCGGCCGCCTCGGGGCCGTACCGGTCGGCGGCGAGCTTGAACGCACCGCGGGCGGCGTCGGTCAGGGGCAGTTCGGCGCCGAGGCCGGACTGGAGCCCTTGGATGAGGCGCAGGTCCTTGAGGCAGAGATCCAGGGTGAACGACGGGTCGTAGTGCCCGGCGAAGATGGAGGGAGCGTCGTGCGAGGCGACGAACGAGTCGCCCACCGACTGGCGGATCGCGGCCCAGAGGACCTCGAGCGCGACGCCGTTGCGCACCCCGAGCGCGAACCCCTCGCCGATGGCCGCGGCGGAGATGAACCACAGCTGGTTGGTGACGAGCTTGACGACGTTCCCGGTGCCGAGCGGACCGCAGGCGATCATGGTGCCGAGGGTCTCCAGGACCGGGCGCACGCGCTCCACATCGCCGGCCTCGCCCCCGGCGAACAGGGTGAGACGGCCGTTGCGAGCTCCGTCGACGGCACCGGTCACCGGTGAGTCGACGACGCTGACACCTGTGGGCGCGTGTTCCGCCAGGCGCGCGACCAGCTCGATGTCGTTGGTGGTGAGGTCGACCCAGACGGAGCCCGGGCGCAGCGCCGCAAGGGCACCGCCGTCGAGCATCACGTTCTCCACGTGATCGGGCCGCGGCAGCGACGTCAGGAAGATGTCCGCCGCGGACGCGCAGTCCGTCGCGGACTCGGCGGCCACGGCACCGGCCTCCACCGCGGAGGCGACCTTGGCCGGGTCGATGTCGAAGGCACGTACGTCGTACCCGGCCCGCGCCAGCCGCCGGCACATGGGACCACCCATACTGCCGAGACCGACAAAGCCCACAGCAACCATGATGTCTGCCCTTCACTCGGCGCGTCGCCGTCGACGAAGCGCTTTCACCGGGGTTGCGCAGCAACCTAGGCCGAGCTCGGGCAGCGAGGTAGCCTCTGCCTCCTTCAGGAGCCAAAGGAGATGCCTTGGTCACGCTCCATCAGCTGCGCTGCTTCGTGGCGACCGTCGAGCACGGCTCGTTCACCAGGGCCGCGGACGCCCTCGGCCTGGCCCAGCCCTCGCTGGCCCAGCAGATCCGGTTGCTCGAACGGGGCATGTCCACCGCCTTGTTCCAGCGCGTGGGGCGTGGAGTCGTCCCCACCGAGGCCGCTCTGGCACTGGAGGGATACGCCCGGCAGGCCCTCGACGCGGTCGAGCAGGGGAGCAGGGCGGTCGCGGACGCGGACCGGGCGGTCACCGGAACCATCCGGTTCGGCCTCTTCGGCGCCGCGCACCTCTATCTGGAGACCCGGCTCGTGGCCGACATGCGCGAGCGCTTCCCCTCGGCCCGGCTCTCCCTCGTAGGGCAGAACTCCATGGACACCATCGAACTGGTCCGGCGCGGGCAACTGGAGGCGGCGCTGGTCGCCCTTCCCATCGACGACAGCGCGCTGAGCGTGAAACCGGTGACGCGTGACGAGGTCGTGTACGTCACCGCTGATCCGGACCGGGTGCAGCGGGCCGTGACCTGCACCGACCTCGCCGCCGCCACCCTGGTGCTCTCCGAGGCCACATGGGGCGACGCCGACTACACCCGGCAGCAGCTCAGGAACGCCGTGCAGTCGGTGGGCGGCACCCTGCAGGCCGCCATCGAGGTCGAGAACGTGGAGACCGCGCTGGAGGTGGCCGCCCTGGGGCTGGCCGACGCGATCACCGCACGCAGCGTCGTGCGCCGGTATCAGGACAAGCTGCCCGCACAACTGCACTGCTTCTCGCTGGAACCGCGGCTCTACGACCACTTCGCCATCGTGTACCGGCACAACGCGGTGCTCTCCCGCCCGGTGCAGGCCGTGATCGAGATGGCCGCCGCCCGGCTCCGTCAGCTGGTCAGGAGCACCAGGGCCTGATCCACCGGGCGCTCGGCCGCCGTGACGAAGGAATCTCCACTGCCTCCCGAAGGAGACGGAGGCTACCTCGTGACCAGCGTGCGGCCTAGTACTGCAACGGTGTTTGTTCTGATTGCTGGGCAGTTTTCAGGGGCTGTGTCCGCGCCGTTTGTAGTGACTGAGGCGGGCCTGATACTGGCGTCGTCGGCGCCAGGTTGACCATCGCAGAATGTGCTCGACCGGGGTGGGGCGGCCGTCGGTGAGGCGGGTGATCAGGCGTCGGATTTCGGCGAGGCTGAGTTGGATGAGCTGGGAGGATCCGTTTCTGCTTTGTCCGTGTCCAGCTGTCGGGCCCGCAGGACGGTCAGGCAGGCGTGGGCGGCCATGGCGAGGGTCATGTGGCGGTGCCAGCCGGGGTAGCGGCGGACCTGGTAGTCGTCCAGGCCGCACTCCTGCTTGGCGGTCTGGAAGCATTCCTCGACTGCCCAGCGGCTGCCCGCGATGTGGATCAGCTCGTCCAGCGTCGTGTCGGCGGGGCAGTAGGCGATGTAGTAGGAGATCTCCTCGGGCCTGCTGACGCTGCGGCGGGCGAGGACCCAGTGCCGGCGGTCCTCGCGGTGCCAGGGCCTCACTTCGACGCGGGCCCAGTCGAAGATCCGCCGGCCGTGGGCTCCGTCGCCGCAGGAACGGCGTTTCCATTTCTGCCGAGGCAGGCCGGGAAACAGGTCGTGGACGGGGTGGTCGATGGACCAGCGGGTGACGACGGTGTCGTGCCGGGTGGTGGCCATGACGTGGAAGACGTCCGCCTGCTCCAGCTCGAACCGCCAGCCCTTGCTGTAGCCGTAAGCGGCGTCCGCCGTCACCCAGCCGAACGGGACCTTGTCGGCGACGGCCCGGCGGACCATCGCCTTGGCCATGGCCACCTTCGTCTCGAAGGCGACACTGTCGTCGATGCCGGCCCGCCGGCAGCGGTCCCGGTCGTCCGTCCAGGAGGTGGGCAGATACAGCCGTCGGTCGATCAGAGTGCGTCCGCGGCCGGTGGCGTAGGCGAGGAACACACCGATCTGGCAGTTCTCGGTGCGGCCGGCGGTGCCGGAGTAGTGCCGTTGCACGCCGGCCGAACGGATGCCCTTCTTCAGAAACCCGGTGTCATCGACGATCAGGACGGCATCGCGGTCTGCGAGATGTTCCACGACGTAGTCGCGTACGTCGTCAAGGACCTCGTCGGCGTCCCACTCGATCCGGTTCAGCAGCCGGTGGATGCGATCGGGACCCGCATGGCCGGCCTCCTCCGCCAGCGTCCAGCCGTTCTTCCGCTCCAGTGACGCAACCAGCCCACGCATGTAAGCAAGCGCCGACTGTCGCGGCTCCTCCCGGTTGAACCGGTGCACGAACCGCTCATGCAGAGCACCCAGCTCTCCAGCCCACAACCTGACATCGGCAAGGTCCCCACCCATGACCACTTCAACGCGATCCCGTACAGAGAGCCCGTACAGAGAGAACGAAGGGGAAGCCATGCTGTCTTCGCCGAGACTTACGGTCATCACCGCCGGACTGGCGACCGCCCTGCTCGCTCTGACCGCCTGCGGCAGCGGTCTGAGCGAGGGCGGCGCCGACACCGGAAAGGGCCCCTGTACGGGCGTCGAGCCGGGGTCGGTCGATCCCGCCGCCCTCAAAGGGGTCACCGTGAAGGTCGGCTCCAAGGAGTTCGACGAACAGCTCCTGCTGGGGCAGCTCACCCTCAAGATGATGTGCGCGGCGGGAGCGAAGGCCGTCGACGAGACCAACAGCAAGGGCGCCAGCCAGACCCGGGCGAAGCTCACCCGGGGGGAGAGCGACATCTACTGGGAGTACACCGGCACGGCCTGGGTCGACTTCCTGAAGCAGAAGCCGATCTTCGATCCCGAGCAGCAGTACGACGCGGTCAAGAAGCTGGACCTGGAGAAGAACGGCGTCGTCTGGGGACAGCGCGCTCCCTTCAACAACACCTACGCCTTCGCGGTCTCCGACGCCTTCGCCAAGAAGAACAACGTGGAGACCGACTCCGACATGGCCGCGTACCTCAACGCACACACGTCGTCGAAGGTCTGTGTGGAGTCGGAGTTCCTCAGCCGCGTCGACGGCTATCCGGGCTTCAAGAAGGCATACGCCGTCACCGGCGGTACGACGACCTCCCTCGGCATCGGCGTGATCTACACCCAGACCGGCAAGGGCGCCTGCGACTTCGGTGAGGTGTTCACCACCGACGGCCGCATCAGCGCCCTCGGCCTGCACGTACTCAAGGACGACAAGTCCTTCTTCCCGGTCTACAACGCCGTACCGCAGGTGATGAAGAAGACGGACGAGGAGCATCCGGAGATCCTCCAGGTGCTCAAGCCGCTCGCCGAGACACTGACCACGCCGGTGATGCAGGAGCTGAACGCCGAGGTGAGCGCCAAGGGCGAGGAACCCGCCGCCGTCGCCACCGAGTTCCTGAAGGAGAAGGGTTTCCTGAAGCAGTGAGCCGGACGAAACGGATACTGGCCGGCAGCCCGCACCATGACGCGGCCTGCACCCCCGCTCCCGCAGGGGCGGTGTCAGGCGCCGATGCCGAAGGCGGCACGCTCCGTGGGGAGGGCGAAGGGGGTGCGGGTTTCGTGGTGGAGCCACAGGGCGTGGTGGAGGGCCAGGGACGGGGTGTTGTGGCGGCGCCCCTCCTCGAACAGCTTCTTGTAGGTTGCCTGGCCCAGGGCGCGGACGGTGTCCTCCGCGCAGCGAGCGTGGTCGGCCGCCGGTTGCGGACCGAACGCGGCGATCGAGCTGCCGGCGTCGCGCCACAGGGCTTCCGCGACGCCCAGCAGGTGGGCGGCCTGCCGGTGGTCTCCTTCGGCGGCGGTGGCCCAGGCCAGCAGTTCCAGCATCCGCGCGATCATCGCGTGGTCGTGGAAGCCGCGCATGCACTCCAGCGCGGTCCTGGCCAGCGTCCTGGTCCGGTGCGCCCGGCCGCGTGCCCAGGCGTCGTGGCCCAGTGCGAGCAGCATTTGTGCGCGGCCCCACCGGTCGCCGCTCGCCTCGGCCGCGGCGATCACCCGCGCACCGGTCTCCGTCGCACGCGGATCACCGGCGTACGCCTGGGCGCAGGCCAGCGCGAGCAGCCAGGATGTCGCTTCACGCCCGTCGCCCAGGTCCTTCATGGCGGCCCACGCCTCCTCGTAGCGGGCGATGCTCTCCTGCGGTCGGCCGCGGTAGTTCGCCGAGACTCCTCGGAAACCACCTATGTGGGTCAGCATCCAGGGGTCGGCCAGCCGCTCGGCCAGCGACTCGGCCTCGTCCAGAAAACGGTCGGCCGTCGCCAGGTCGCCCTGGGTCTGTGCCAGCCAGGCGGCCGCGACCAGAGCTCCGGCGCGCTCGGCCGTGGGCTGCGGGGTGGCCGCGAGTGTCTCGAGGAGGCGACGGCGTCCCTCGCCGAGGAATCCTCCGGCGACCCAGTGCCAGGACAGTTCCGTGGCCAGGGCCAGCCGGTCGCGCCCACCGGGGCCGTGGTCCAGTGCGGCCACCAGATTGTTGTGCTCGACGCGCAACCGGGTCAGGCTCTCCACCTGATCGGGTCCGTACCAGTCCCGGTTGACACGCCGGGCTAGGGCGAGGAAATGGGCGAGGTGACGCAGGCGTAGCCGGTCCTCCTCGCCGGATTCCGTCAGCCGTTCCCTGCCGTACCGCCAGACGGTCTCCAGCAGCCGGTAGCGCGGTACGCCCTCGCACTCCGAGGTCAGGACGACGGACTGGGCGACCAGCCGGTCCAGCAGGACCGGTACGTCGTGTGCGGTGATGCCGTCGCCCGCACACACGGCCTCGGCCGCGTCCAGGCCGAAACCACCGACGAAGACGGACAGCCGCCGCCAGAGCAGCCGTTCGTCCGGCGCGCACAGCTCGTGGCTCCAGTCGATCATCCCCCGCAGGGTGCGCTGGTGGGGCGGTCGGTCCGCGCCGCCCGAGCAGAGAAGGGCGAAGCGGTTCTCCAGACGGTCCGCCAGCTGCCGCACGCTGAGTGTGCGCAACCGGGACGCGGCGAGCTCGATGGCCAGCGGCAGCCCGTCCAGATCGGCGCACAGCCGGGAGACCTGGGCGTGGTCGGCGTCGTCGAGGGTGAACCCGGGCCGGACGGCCGTGACGCGGTCCAGAAGGAGCCGGGCCGCGTCCCGCGGGGACAGCGGGGGGACGGTGAAGACGTGCTCGCCTGCGACGCCCAACGTGTGACGGCTCGTCGAGACGACGTGTACCCCGGGAGCGGCGCCGAGGAGGGCCGCCGCCACTTCCGCGCAGGCGTCGACGAGGTGTTCGCAGTTGTCCAGCACGATCAGGGCCTGCCGCCCGGCGAGGTAGTCGGAGAGCTGTTCGACGACGGGCAGAGCCCCGCGGTCGGGCAGTCTCAGCGCGGCGGCGACGGCGCAGGCCACGGCCTCGGGATCTTGGACCGGCGTCAGGTCCACCAGCCACGCTCCGTCGCGGAACGCGCCCGCCCGGCTGCGGGCCACCTCCAGAGCCAGCCGTGTCTTGCCGATGCCGCCCGCGCCCGTGAGAGTGAGCAGCCGTGCCTTCGCGAGCAGAGCGGTGGCTTCGGCGAGTTCGTCCTGCCGTCCGACGAGGCTGGTGAACGCGGTGGGCAGATTGCCCGTCCGCAAAGCCCCGCCGCGTGTGTCACCGCGCTGTGCGGAGACGACGAGGAAGGAGCGTTCGACGGGCGTGAGGTCGTCGTTCCCGGCATCGAGGGGGAACAGTTCCTCGGCGAGAGCGAGCCGTCGGCCCCGGTAGAGATCGCCGTCGTCCTGTCCGAGGTGTTCCCACGCACGGGCGGCCTCGGTGAGATGGCGGCGGTGCGGGAGCCGTTCGCGCTCCTCCCCGAGCCAGGCGGCCAGGCGCGGCCAATGGGTGATCAGCGCGGGGTCCGAGAGTTCGACGCGGTCGCCCGCCACGATGACCAGCCGTGCCGCGATCAGCGCGTGCACGACGGCACGGGTCTCCAGCTGGGTGAAGGCCCAGGCGTCACAGCGCCGTACGGGGTGACGGACGTCCGGCGCGGTGCCGCCGGGGGCGACCAGGCGCAGCATGATCCGGCGGGCGGTGCGGGCCTGTGCCGTGGTGAACCGGCCGTAGATCCGCTCGGCGGACGTGGCGATCGCGCCGCGTGCTCCGCCCGCCGCCTCGTAGTCGGCCAGGGTCAGCAGCCGGCCCCGGCGGCGGCGCCAGGCCTCGTGGAGAGCGTGGGAGAGCAGCGGGAGCGCGCCGGGACTGCCCAGGACGTCGCCGACGAGCCGGCTGGTGAGCTCGCGTTCGACGGTCAGTCCGGCGACGGCCGCGGGACGCACGATCGCCTCACGCAGTTCGGTCGCCGTCATCGCCGGCACGTCGAGCGTGCTGTCCCGCAGGGCCGCGGAGAGGGCCTGGCTCGCGGGGTACCAGGAGGGGAAGTCCGAGCGCAGGGCGATGACCACCCGCAGTCGGGAGGCCGGGTCGCCGGCCCGCAGCAGGAATTCGGCGAACCGGGTTCGTTCCGCGTCGTCGCAGTCCAGTGTGGCGAGTTCATGTGTCTCGTCGACGACGATCCAGCGCTCCGGGTCCCGGGCGCCCGGGGTGAGCAGCCGTCCGTATGCCGTGGCGGGTCGCGCGCCCGGTGTGATCAGCCGGACGTCCACCGGCCGGCCGCTCTCTCGCGCGGCTTCGGTCAGCACGGGCAGCAGCCCGGCCCGCAACAGTGAGGACATGCCGCTTCCGGAGGGCCCGCACAGCGCGGCGAACCGGTGCTCGCGCAGCAGCAACAACAGGTCGTCGACGACCCGGTCACGGCCGAAGAACAGCTGCCGGTGCTCGGTCTCGAAGCGTTCCGGTCCCCGGTAGGGCGACACCGACCGGCCGTCGTCGGGTGCCGTGAGCCGCTCGGCGGCGTCCGCGGCTTCCAGCCAGCGCCCTTCCCAGGGCGCGGCGTCGGCGCCGCAGGCACGGGCGTACGCGAGCACGACCGCCAGCGACGGCAGTCTCTCTCCCGACGCCGCCAGCGCCAGCGCGGCGGCGGAATAGTGCGCCCGGCGGGCCATGAGCCGGTAGGCCGGACTTCCCGCGGACGCCCGCAGTCCGCGCAGGTCGTGGGCGAGACGCTGGACGGGACCCGCGTCCGGGTCGATCGGTTTCTCTGGACGGCCCATGTCGTCACCTCCTGGCTGATATGAGGAGGTATGGGTGACGAGAGGGTGAACGATCAGAAATGGAATGGCAAAAGCGAACATTCTGAGGGCGAGGTCATGCCTGTCGCGCACGGGCTGAGGGCCGGGTGGCCCCGGCCCTCAGCCCGTGCGGATGCCTCTGTCTGCCTACAGCTCGTCGTGGATGTTGGAGGTGCTGGCTCGGTGGGCCAGCGCCACGAGGAGCAGGGCCGCCGCGTCCGCCGCGGTGCGGACCCATCCGTGGTTGGAGGTCTGGACGGCGGGCGACCCCGGAGTGGTGACGATGTTGCTGATGGAGGACCAGTTGTTGATCAGGTCCACGTACGGCGCCAGGTTGAGGTTCGTGCCCATGTGCAGGGCGCGCCCGAGGTCGTTGGCGAGCGGACGGGACCGTACGCCCTCGGAGACGGCGGCGATCATGCGCAGGACGCCGCCGGCCTTGTTCCGCAGGGAGTTCGCGTCCCGGCCCTGCGGGTCGGTGCGCATGTCGAAGATGGCCTGGCGGAGGTTGTGCTGGTTCAGCGTCACGTCCCGCAGGGCCGTTCCGGCCATTCTGGCCAGGTCGTTGTAGTTCTCGTGGCCCAGGAAGGTGGCCGTCTCCTCCCAGGTCGAGGTGTTGCTGTGGCCGTCGCCCAGGGCCCAGGACGGGAGGGTGACGCCCTCCCTGGCGAGCGGGTAGTACGTGTTCCCGTGCGTCTGGTCCCAGAAGTGGTACCCGATGACGTACATGTCGCTGGCGCGCACCACGAGGTGGATGTTCGCGCCGGCCGTGCGGACCTCCAGGTCGATGAACTCCCGGTCGTTGGTGCCGGTGACGTCGACCGCGAGGTTGCGCCCGTTCGCGTTGACGTTGGTGCGGTGACCGCCCGTGGCCGCGACGGCCGCGCGCAGCGAGTTGACGAGTTCCGCGTAGCTCGTCGAACCGCCGTCGACGTCCCAGACGACCTTGGACCACTTGTCGCCGACCGCGACGGTCTGGACGGTGTCGGAGCCGAGACGGGTCCCGACGGCCGCGTGCGTGTCCTTCGAAGTGGGGTGGGTGGTGGGGCTCTCGGCGAGCGACAGGGCGCCGACGGCCATCGCGGGGAGGGCGAGCGAGATGCCGAGACGTCGGAGGACACGTACTGACATGGGGGGTTCCATTTCCGTGAGGCTGCTTCCGCGGGACCGTGAGACCGCGGGGCGGGGAGAACCGTTGCGCCTTCGGTCTCGCGCGGCGAGCCCTGGATGCCGGTTCACGGGAAATCCTCAGTGCACTGACGTTGTCCATCGAGCCCCTCGCGTCACGTGTGGACAAACCGCCGCGAGAGCGTGGATCTCGGGAAAGCAGAGCGTCACCCCGCGGGGAAACCCGTACACGGCCGGGGAGCCGGCGGAGTCCGCCGAGCGAACCGGAGCCGCATGTGTCCGCGCACGCGAACGGCGTGCCAGGCCCGGTGCGGGTCTGGCACGCCGTTGGCGGTGGTGCCGGCGGTGCGGTGTTCAGCGGGCGCCGGCGGTGCGGTATGGGTCAGTGGCGGTTGCCGGGGCGGTGGTGGCGGCCGCCCCAGGACTCGTCGTCGACGAAGCGGCCGTGGTCGTTGCGCAGGGTGGCGGTGTCGGCGCGGTTGTCCCAGACCTCGTTGCGGCGGTCCTGGTAGAGGTCACGGTCGGTGTCGCGGCCCTGGCCGGTGTGGACGCGGACGGTGGCGCGGCCCTCCAGGCGGTAGTGGTGGAAGGTGTAGGTGCGGCCTTCCTTGTTCCGCAGGGTCCAGCCGTCGAGGTTGACCGTGTGGCGCGTGGTGTTGGTGAGCTCCACCCATTCCTTGTTCAGCGAGCGCTGTGAGCGGTCGTTGTGGCCCGGCGCGTCGTACTGCACCGCGCTGATCTCCACCTGCGGGCGCTGCGGCCGGGAGTGGTCGGCCGCGGAGGCCGGCAGCGCCGACACCCCGATGACGGCGGCGGCCGCCAAGGCCGCGGCGGAGATTCGGCGAGCGGTCACAGTGGAAGAAGACACAAAGCCCCCTGGCTGTACGGCATCCGCGCGGTCCGGCACTTCGGTGAGTGCCGGGTGGGTCCGGCGGATGCGGTGTGCGGGTGGCGGCCGGTCGGCCGCACATCCACACCATGGCCTTCTCGTGCAGGTTGTGAACGCGATATGGGAGCTCCGTTACCTTTAGCCCACGTTTCTGTGACCCTTGCCTGCAACGTCCATTCATGCGGCGAACGCACCGAGTTGACGCCGTATCGGATCATGAGCCGTTGTGCCCCTTGGCCCGTCACCTCCGATCGCCAGGACGCGCCACCCCGGCCCGCGCGGGACCGTCACCCGAAAGTGAGTAACAGGGAGATTCCGGCGGCGGCCCCCTGACCGGTCAACAGCCCTACTGCTGAACGCCGGTGTCCGCTTGGGCATATCTTTGGAAACCCTCAGCGACACGCTGGAGGAACAGGAGACAGTCGTCGCGCCGAAAGGAACCCGACCGTGGTCGAGTGGGTGTTTCTCCGTTCCGGTGCGCGGCCTGTGCCCGAGCCGGCCGCGACACCGCTGGTGTGGTCCGCCGCGTTCGGCGGTGCGCTCCTGCTCGTGGCCTCGACGAACGCGGTCATCGGTCCGGACCGCCCCCTGTTCGCCCTGGCCGGCCTGTCCCTGCTCGCCTCTCTGCTCGGGTGGCGGGCCCGGTTCATGGCGGCTCCCGGTACGGCGGTGCTGTGCTGGCTCTTCCTCAACGCCTTCGGGATACCGCCCGCGGGCACCCTCAGCTGGTCCGTGCAGCGCGACACGTTCTGGTTGGCCTGTCTGCTGGCCGCCGCCGTCGCCGGTACGGCACTGGCGCGGCTCGGCCATGCGCGTGCCGCCTACCGGCGTCTCTCCACCATGAACAGCACCGGCACCGCGGACTCCGGCGGCGACCCGCGCCCTTGAGATCCGGCCCCCGCGGCGTCCTGGCGAGGCCGACACCTCGGCGGTTGACGCGAGCCGTGCGGTCAAGTCGTGCGCGTCCGGTCCGGATCGAAGTCCCGCGTGTCCGGTCCGGACAGAAGTCGCGCGTGTCCGGCCCGGACCGGAGCCCCGCGAGTCCGCCCTGGACGCCCGTCACGACCCCTCCGCCCAGCAGTCACGCAGCAACTCGACCGCCCCGGACTCCGAGAGGCCCGCCTCCCGGGCCGCCGCCACCAGTTGCAGGGCGAACTCGCGCAGCCGGGCCTGCTCCGGAGCGGCGATCACCACGGCGCCCCGGCCGCGCCGCAGGTCGATCAGACCCTCGTCACGCAACAGCTGATAGCCGCGCAGCACGGTGTGCATGTTGATGTCGAGCAGCCGTGCCACCTCACGCGCGGCGGGGAGCCGCTCGCCCGGTTTCAGGGCCTCGTCCGCCAGCGCCCTGCGCACGGTGGCGGCGATCTGCTCCGCCAGCGGGACGGTGGAACCCGCGTCGATACGGATCAGCATCTCAGCGGTCCCGCGAGGTGTCCCGGGCCAGCAGGTCGCCCAGCAGCGCTGCCGCCGTCGCGGCGTCCTCCACGGCCACGACGAACTCCTTGCCGTCATCGAGCTCCAGCCACACCGCCGGTCCGGACCGCAGCGCCAGCCCGCGTCGGCCCTTCACGAACCGGTATCCGTAGCCCCCGAGGTCGGACACGGGACGGACGTCCGCGGCCCAGGCCCGTTCGATCCGCCGGAGCGGGATGTGGATCCGGGGTACGCCGAGCAGCGGGGGCCGGATCGTGAGCCCGTCGTCGCGGACCCACACCCGGGCGCCGACCAGCCCGGCGACCAGCAGACCCAGCGGCCAGAGCCACAGCCCCGGACCCCAGCCGACGACACCGGCGACCAGCGCGGTGACCGCGCCCAGCACTCCCGTGGCGGCGAGCCCCCGCGGACCGACCCCGCCCACCCATACGGCCGTCTCGCCAGGGCGCAGCCCCACCGAACCGGAGTCGGGCCGATCCGCACCGGCGAGGCCCGTACGAGGCACCAGCAGGCGCACCCCGACGGCGGCTGCACCGGCCGCTCCAGCGGCGACGGCCAACTGCCACAGGGGCATCCTCGGGTTACGGGAGGCGTCCGCGTTCACCAGCACCGTGACCGTGAAGAAGTAGCCCAGGAACACGGAGACCGCGGCGGACGCGACCCACAGGGTCCGCGGTGGGAGCGATCCCCGCAGCCCGCTCCGGAACAGCGCGACGCCGAGGCCGAGCAAGGTCAACTCGCAGACCAGCAGCAGCACCACGGGGGAGGCGGAGCGGTTGGCGTCGCCCCGTCCGTCGAAGTGGACGGCCATGGGGTCCGGCAGGTTCGCCCATGACACGGCGAACACCACACCCACCACCAACGCGGCCACCAGGCAGGGGAGTCCCACATACCACCGCGGCTGCCCCGGCTGCCGGACGCGGTGAGTCCGGTCGACGTGATCCATTCCGCCTCCTCATCATTGTTCGTGTATCACTAGAACAATTAGATGTTAGCTCGACGGGCTCCGGAGGTGTCGGGTGTGGGCTCACGGCGAGGGCCGGTCGACCCGGATCAGCGTCTGCTGCCCGTTGGCCACGAGCTTTCGCCGGTCGCCCTGGACGCCGTAGACCTCTAGCAGGCACACCGTGAGGGTGCGGCCGGACTTGAGGACCGTCCCGACCGCCTCGATGTGGTCGCCGACGGCGGGGGAGAGGAGGTTGATCTTGTACTCGACGGTGAGGACCTCGGAGTTCTCGGGGAACAGCGTGTAGGCCGCGTAGCCGCCCGCGCTGTCCGCGACGGCGCTGGTGGCGCCGGCGTGGAAGTAGCCGTGCTGCTGGGTGACTTCGGGGCGGCTCGGCAGGGTGATGTGGACGCGGCCGGGCTCGATCCGGGTGATGCGGGCGCCGAGGTGGGTCATCAGCCCCTGCCGTTCGAAGCTGTCCCGGACGCGCGCCGCCGTCTCGGGGGTCACGTGCTGGTCTTCCATGTGCGCTCCTCGTGCCGGGCTCGGCGGACGTCGCGGTGGGGTACGGGGGCGGGTCCGTCAGCCGGCCAGGCGCTCCAGGAGCAGGAACCCGCCGATGGCGATCATCATCGCACCGGAGACCCGGGTGACCGCCCGGGCCGCCGACGGACGGGTCCTGAGGACGGTACGGGCCAGCACACCGACGGCGAGATAGACGACGGCGCACAGGGTCATGTGCAGCGCACCGAGCAACCCGGTCTGCGCGGCCACCGGCCAGCCCCTCGCGGAGTCGATGAACTGCGGGAACAGCGAGAAGTACAACAGCAGCGCCTTGGGGTTGAGGCCGCTGATCCCGACCCCCCTGAGCAGGACCTGGGTGCGGGAGGAGCCGACGGTCTCCTCGGCGGCCGCCAGGGTGACCGGACTCCGCAGCACACCCCAGCCGAGCCACACCAGATATCCGGCCCCGGCGACGGTCAGGACGGTGAGCAGGGTCGGCGAACCCGCCACGATCACCACCAGCCCGGCCACGGCGAGCAGGGTGTACCCCGCGTACCCCGCTATGAGCCCGGCGACCGCCGGGACGACCGACCGCTCACGCAGCCCGGCCGCGATGGCGTAGGCCCAGTCCGCGCCCGGCGTGAACACCAGCAGCAGATCCACCGCCAGGAAGGCCGCCAGTGTGGTCGTGTCCATCGATCGATCCCTCTCGCCTGTTCCGTTGCGAGGGGAAGGTTAGGTCGAACCTGTTCGAAAGTGTTCCTCTATTTACTCCATGATCGCGCTTTTACGAGGATAATCTTCTCCATGGATGCCTTGGACCGGAAGATTCTCACCGAGCTTCAGCAGGACGGCCGTCTCACGGTCACCGAACTCGCCGCCCGCGTGAAGCTGAGTGTCTCGCCCTGCCACCGCCGACTGCGCGATCTCGAACGCGAAGGCGCGATCCGCGGCTACCGCGCGGTCGTGGACCCGGCCGCCGTGGGCCTGAACTTCGAGGCACTGGTCTTCGCCACCCTGCGCTGGGAGGACCCGGACACCGTCACCGCGTTCGAAGAGGCCGTCGCCGCCATTCCCCATGTACTCCAGGCCCAGCGCCTCTTCGGTGAACTCGAC
Source organism: Streptomyces sp. SID13726 (assembly GCF_010548375.1). GTDB lineage: Bacteria > Actinomycetota > Actinomycetes > Streptomycetales > Streptomycetaceae > Streptomyces. The sequence goes on along the minus strand of NZ_JAAGLY010000002.1, from coordinate 287,896 downwards.
TACCTGCTGCGGGTCACCACCACCGACCTGACCGCCTTCCAGCAGCTCTACGACCAGCGGCTCGCCCGGCTGCCCGGGGTTCAACGCCTCACCTCCACGCTCGTCATGAAGCACGTCGTCGACGAACGCCCCCTGCCCGAGCAGTGATCGCGCGCCGCCCCGGTGAACAGGGCCGGGGGCGGTGAACGCTGTCGGTGGCGGCAACTAAGCTCCCGCCCATGAGTGAGTCAGGCGAAGGCCCCGGCAGACGAGTCGTCGACGGGCGCTTCGAGTTGGAGACCCGCCTCGGCGGCGGTGGCATGGGTACGGTCTGGCGGGCCAGGGACCTGGTGCTGCACAGGATGGTCGCGGTCAAGGAGGTCCGCCCGCCGGACCGGGACCTGGCCGAGTACGACCCCGACAGCGCGCGGCTGCTGCGGGAACGGGTACTGCGTGAGGCGAGGGCGCTGGCCCGGATCGACCATCCGAACGTCGTCACCATCCACCACATCGTCGACGGCGGCCCCGGCACCTACCCGTGGATCGTGATGGAGCTGGTCGCCGGCGGCTCGCTGGCCGACCGGCTGACCCAGGCGCCGATGGCGCCCGTCGAGGCGGCCCGGATGGGCCGAGGAGTCCTCGCCGCGCTGACCGCCGCGCACGACGCCGGTATCCAGCACCGGGACGTCAAGCCCGCCAACGTCCTGATCAGGACCGACGGACGCCCCGTCCTCACCGACTTCGGCATCGCCGCGATCCGGGAGACGACCAGCCTCACCGCCACCGGCTCGATCATCGGTACGCCCGACTTCATGGCCCCGGAGCGCATCTCGGGGCACGAGGGAGGATCGGCCTCCGACCTGTGGTCGCTGGCGATGATGTTGTACACCGCGGTGGAGGGCAACCACCCACTGCGCCGGGCCAACACCCTGGCCACCCTCGCCGCCGTCCTCAACGACGACGTGCCGACGCCGCAGCGGGCCGGTGCCCTCGGTGACGTCCTGATGAGCGTGCTCGTGAGAGATCCGGCTGTCCGGCCGTCGTCCGCCGTACTGGACCGACGGCTGGCCGAGATCGAGTCCGGGCCGTCCGGTCCGGTCGCCCCCGCGTGGCAGGAGCCCACTTCCTACCCGCTCGGCCCGCCGCAGGCCGCCACCGCCTCGTACTCGGGGACCTTCACCAACCCGACCACCGCCCACGGCCCCCTGGGCACTCCGGCCGGATTCGGGCCGCCCCCCGCCCACTTCGGGCCGGGGCAGGTCACCTCGCCGGTGCGACCGGGAGGCGGCGGCCGCCGCACCAGGGGTGTCCTGCTCGGCGTCTCGGGGATCTCGCTCACCGCCGCACTGGCCCTGACCTGGTGGCTGGTGCCCTTCGGCGGTGACTCCGGCAGTTCGGGCAGCTCCAGTGACAAGGGCGCCGACTCCAGCGCCTCGGCCCCGCAGTCGAGCGGCTCGCCGAGCGCCGCCCCGGCCGCCCAGCAGTCCCAGGACACCGACGCAGACGCGGACACCACCGGCCTGCTCACCCCGCAGGGCATCCGCACTGCCATCAAGGCGATCGAGAAGGAGACCGGCCGGAAGCGGTTCGGTGACTTCTCCGTCTACGACGACTTCGCGTCGGCCCAGGTGATGGTCGACGGCAGCGACACCAAGTACGACACCTACACCTACCGCGCCGGACAGGGCGTGGAGGAAGGCATCATCAAGAGCAGCCTGTCCGGCGGCGACCGGCCCTTCACCCTGGACGCCTTCGACTGGGACAAGGTCCCCGCGCTCCTCGCCGAGGCCAAGAAGAAGCTCAACGTCGACAAGCCGGACACCCGTTACCTGGTGATCCGCCAGCCCAACGACACCTTCGACACCCCCCTCGGCATGGCCGTCTACCTGAGCAACGAGTACAGCCAGTCCGGCTATCTGGAGGCGACCACCAAGGGCAAGGTGACCCGCATCCTGCCCGCGGACGACTGACCCGCGCCCGGGGGTGACGGCTCACGCCGGTCCCGGTGCGCGGGCCGCCTGGGCCTCGGCTACGGTCTCAGCAGCCGGTGGTCCAGGTGTGCGAGTCGCCCCGGTCGTTGGCGCCCGCGTTGGAGGGGACCTCCTGCCCGGGAGTCAGGCAGATGGTGACGCCGCCGCCCTGCCAGGCGCTGGCGTACACCTTCACGTGGTCCTTGATGCCCGGGCCCGAGATGCCGTGGTTGGCCCAGGAGCTGTCCTCGTCGGCGATGTTGCTCTCCCACCAGCCGTCGTCACCGGTCCAACCCACGGACAGACCGCCGTAGTTGGCGTCCGTGTAGGCGCAGAAGCTGCCCTGCGCGCACGGGGCGGCGGCCTGGGCCGTACCGGGGACGACGGCGAGTGCGGTGCCGGCGGCGAGGAACAGGCCGGCCGCGGTGAGGAAGGTCTTGCGCATGGTGTCGGTCCTTTCGATGTGCTGTTCGGGATGGATGAAGAGGTGCCTTGAGCAAGCGCCTCAGGGGAGTGCTTCAAGCGAGCGCCTCACAACGGGGCGCCTCAGAGCCCCTGCCGCACCGCGAACCGCAGCCCGTGCTCCCGCAGTCGCCGGTGCTCGGCGATCACGTCGGCGTACTCGGTGCGCAGTTCGGCGGCATGACGCCGCTCCAGCCGAGCGCCCGTGTCCGCGAGGCCGGTGCGCAGCACGCACCGCGCCTCGGCCACGGCGTACCGCCTCTCCGACTCGGTGGCCCGCTGCGGATCGAGGCCCGCGGCCCGGCGCTGCCACACGCGGCGCAGCTCCCCGGGGTCCTCGGCCTTCTGTACAGGGGCGACACAGCGCGCCCAGCGCACGAGCACGGCCCGGTAGGCCGGGTCCCGTGTCACCCGCTGATGCGCGGCGGCCCCGAGGTTGTTGATCGTGACCTCGGTGCGGAACCAGCGCCCCTGGTCGCCGTACAGAACCCGCTGGGCCTCGGCGAGACAGCCGTCGCTGTTGGTCCTGACGACCAGACCCGTGGCCGTACGGGTGGACAGCTCACGCCGTCCGGTGCCGAACAAGGCGTCGACCAGGCGCTGTTGACGCGGGGAGACGTCCGCCTCCTTCGCCGCCGCTGCCTCCTTCGTCGTCGCCCCGGACCCCTGCCCGCTGCCGAACCCGTGCTCGGCGGCCCACTCGGGGTCGTCGATCCCGTACGGGAACTCGCGTCGCTGTGCGATACCCCGGTCCTGTCCGGCGTCGGCGGTGCCCGGCTCTGCCGACGGCTCGATGTGACGATCCGTCAGGCAGCGCCGTACGAGAGCCGATTGGGCGGTCTGAAGCAGGGCGTCCTGAGCCCGGACGGACCGCGGTACGGACCCCGGCCCGCTCCCGTCACCGCCGTCCGCGCAGCCGACCGCCACGGTCGCCACGTACACGGACAGCGCCAGCGTGGAGACGAACCTCGAAGTCCGCACCGTGGACACCCCCGTTCCGCCCGGCCTCACCGGCCGGATCAGCCGCTTCCGACTCCCCGTCGGTTCGCTCTCCAGTAGAGGGGAGCGGCGGGCCGCTGTGATCCTCGGACGTCATAGGGCGGATGTCGCGGGCGTTGCGCGATTGACGCCCCACCGGCCCCTGCCTACGGTCGCCCCAACACGTCTGAACAGGCAGGTCGACGATGACAGACTCCTCGGGTTCCCCCGACAACAGATCCACCTCCCGGCAGCTCCAGGTGGAGACGCACGGGCTGGACGTGATCGGCGACGCCGAACGCAAGGGCACTCCGCGGACCCTGTTCTGGCCTTGGTTCGGCGCGAATGTGTCCATTCTCGGTCTGAGCTACGGCGCCTTCGCCGTCGGGTTCGGGATCTCCTTCTGGCAGGCGCTGATCGCCGGTGTGATCGGGATCGTCTTCTCGTTCCTGCTGTGCGGTCTCGTCGCCGTGGCCGGCAAGCGCGGCTCCGCCCCGACCATGGTGCTCAGCCGCGCGGCTTATGGTGTGCGCGGCAACCGTCTGCCGTCGGTCGTCTCCTGGGTGCTCACGGTCGGTTGGGAGACCGTGCTGTGCGCCCTCGCGACCCTGGCCACGGCGACCGTCTTCGGGCGGCTCGGCTGGGGCGGCGGGACGGAGACCCAGGTCGTCGCGCTGATCGTGGTCGCGGGGCTCACCGTCGTCGGCGGGGTGATGGGCTTCGACCTGATCATGCGCCTCCAGACAGTGATCACCATGGTGACGGGCGTGCTGACCGTCGTCTACGTCTGCCTCGTCGCCGACCACATCCACTGGAGCACCGTCAGCGCCCTCCCGGCGGGCTCCGCCCAGGAGTTCATCGGCGCGCTCGTCTTCATGATGACCGGCTTCGGGCTCGGCTGGGTCAACGCCGCCGCCGACTACTCCCGCTATCTGCCCCGGACCTCGTCGAGCCGGGGCGTGGTCGGCTGGACCGCGTTCGGCGCCTCCGTGGCCCCGCTGCTCCTGCTGGTCTTCGGACTCCTGCTGGCCGGCTCGTCCCCCGCGCTCAACACCGCTGTCGCCGCCGACCCGATCGGTGCCCTCACCACCATCCTGCCCACCTGGTTCCTGGTGCCGTTCGCCGTGGTCGCGGTCCTCGGCCTGGTCGGCGGCGCGGTCCTCGACATCTACTCCTCGGGCCTCGCCCTGCTCTCGGCCGGCCTCAAGATCCCGCGCTACCTGGCCGCGCTCGTCGACGGTGTCCTGATGATCGCGGGCTCGGTCTACATCGTGTTCTTCGCCGACGACTTCCTCGGCCAGTTCATGGGCTTCCTGACCACCCTCGGCGTCCCCATCGCCGCCTGGTGCGGGATCATGCTCGCCGACCTGGCCCTGCGCCGCCGCGACTACGACGAGCGGGACCTCTTCCGCCCCGACGGCCGCTACGGCGACGTACCGCCGACCCCGCTGCTCCTCACCCTCGCCGCCACCGCCCTCGGCTGGGGCCTGGTCACCAACTCGGCCGCCAGCTGGCTGGACTGGCAGGGTTACCTCCTCGACCCCTTCGGCCTCGGCGGCAGGACCGGCTCCTGGGCCTACGCCAACCTCGGCGTCCTCGCCGCACTGGCACTCGGCTTCCTGGGCACCCTGGCACTCGGCCGACGCAGGGTGCGGGCACAGGAGGCACAGGCACCGGACGCGGGGGCCGCCGTATGAGCACAGCGCCGGGCGCGGGGGAGGGCCGCAGGGCTTCGGAACAGGCGGCGGGGGAGGACCGGACCGCCTCGGAACGGGGCGCGGGTGAGGGCCGTACCGCCTCGGAACGGGTCGCGGAGGAGCGCCGTACAGCCGCAGGGCTGCTCGCCGTCATCGACATGCAGCGGGTGTTCGCCGAGCCCGGCAGCCCGTGGGCCGCTCCTCGTTACGCCGAGGCGGCGGCCGGTGTACGACGGCTGCTGCCGGCCTTCGAGGAGCGGGTGACGTTCACGCGGTTCGTCGCCCCCGGCCGCCCCGTCGGTGCCTGGCGGGCGTACTACGAGCAGTGGCCCTTCGCGCTCCAGCCGTCGGACGCCCCGCTCTGGCGCCTCACCGACGAGTTCTCCGAGCGGGCCCAACGCGTCCTGGACGCGCCCACGTTCGGCAAGTGGACACCCGAACTCGCCGCCCGAGCAGCCCCGGAGAACCGGCTCGTCCTGGCCGGTGTCAGCACCGACTGCTGTGTGCTGTCCACCGCCCTCGCCGCCGCCGACGCCGGTGTCGAGACCCTGGTGGTGTCCGACGCGTGCGCCGGGGCGGACGACGACTCGCATGCCAAGTCGCTGTACGTGATGGGGCTTTACGGGCCGCTGATCCGGGTGGTGACCGTGGACGAAGTGCTCGCGGCCGTGCCGTGAGGGCCACCGGCGGGGCGTGGCGGTGCAGTTGGCGATATCGGGTCGGTACCGGGGAGCGCGGCGCGTGTTGAATCGCTCGTGACGCGTCACGCACGGACGGCCCCACACGTCAGGAGGCATCGTGACAGCCGTACCCGAACCCGGCCTGACCGAACGGGAGATGATCGCCCGGGCCGTGGCCCTCAGGCCCGCACTCCTCGACCGCCAGGCGGAGACCGAACGCCTCACGCACTACCCGAAGGACACCCACGACGACTTCGTGAACGCCGGCTTCTACCGGATCCTCCAGCCGCGCCGCTACGGCGGCTACGAGTTCGCGCTGCCCGTCTTCTACCGCGTGGTCGTGGAGATCGCGCGCGGCTGCCCCTCCACCGGCTGGGCGCTGTCACTGACCGCCGCCCATGTGCTCCAGGTCGCCTCGGTCTTCGAGGAGAGGGCGCAGGACGAGGTCTTCGGTGCCGACGGGGACTTCCGCGCCGCGTCCACCGTCGCCCCCGTCGGGGTCGCGCGGCCGGACGGCCCCGACCATGTCGTCCTCGACGGCACCTGGCCGTACTCCTCGGGCGCCCCCTACTCCACCCACTACGTCGGCCAGACCCTGCGCGCGGGCGACCCGCCGGGACCGCCCGTGCTGTTCGTCGCCCCGCGCGCGGTGTGGACCGTCCTCGACGACTGGCACGGCGTCCTCGGCCTGCGCGGCACCGGCTCCAACAGCATCCACATGGAACAGGCCCGCATCCCCGCGTACTTGACCCGCGAGACGAGCCTGCTCGACCTGCCGGTGGAGGGCGGCAGCGTCGGCTCCGAACTGCACGGCAACCCGATGTACGCGGGGCGCGCGCCCAGCTTCTTCCACGGCGAGCTGGCCGCGATCATGGTCGGCACCGCGTACGCCGCTGCCGATGAGTACGCCCGGGCTGTCACCGCCCGCCCTCTGCTCCTGGAGCCCGACCGGACCCGCGCCGAACTGCACGACTACCAGCGGCACCTCGGCGAGGCCCTGGGCGCGATCCACACCGCCGAGGCTGCCGTGCGGCAGACCGCCGAGGACTGGATGGAGGCCTGCCGGCGCAACGTGAGCGGCGAGGCGCCCTTCACGACGGTCGAGGACAACCGGCTGGCCCTGATGTTCCTGACCGCGGGACGCATGGCCTGGGACGTGCTCCAGGGCATCCTGTTCCGGACGGCCGGCTCCCGGCACGCGCGCGACGGCGAGCGGATGCAGCGCTACTTCCGGGACGCGGCCACCTGCTGGAGCCATGTCGGGCCCGGCATGTACGAGCCCTTGCTGCGCCGGGTCGGCTGCGACCGGCTCGGACTGCCCTCGGAGCACATCCCGCTGATTCCCTGAGGAGTCGCACGCATGCTCCCCGGGCGTTCGGGTACGCGACCAGGACCGCGCCCGGGGCGATCATCACCCCGGGCAGGCCGCACGACCGCCGCTACCAGGGGATCTGCCATGGACACACCCGCCAACGACCACACCGCCACACCGGCCCAGCGGGCGCTGGACGCGCTGACGCAGAACACCGACGACACGACGGCCCTGAACACGCTCGCGAGCAGCGAGGTCCTCATCCCGGTGCCCGACGACGCGGGTGACGAGGACACGACGGTGGCGCTGCCCGTGCTGGAGCAGCAGAACGGTGCGCCCGTCGTGCCGGTCTTCACCTCGGAGACGGAGATGTCCGAGCTGCTGCCGTTCGTCTCCCGCTACCGCCTGGTGCCGCTGGGCGCGCTCGCCGCGCAGTGGCCGGACGGTGATCTCTCGCTCACCATCGACGGCAGCTCCGCGCATCCGCTGACGCTCACGTCCGAGGGTGTGCGCACCCTGCTGGCGCGACCGCAGGGCTGAGCTTCGGCTGGGCCCGGCCACCATGCACGGAGGGGGAGCGGCCGGGCCCGAGGAGGAGTGCGGACGTGCTCCCGCTGCCGCACTCCGGTTCACGCACGCGAAAGGGATGAGCGGCGCCGACACTGCTCATGCCCGGCGCCTGCGATCGCCGTGATGTGACCATATGACCACCGGGCGGTCCCGTCGCTCCGGCTTGCGCGGAGAGTGTCCGCAAAACGCGGTGGATCAGCGGCCGTTCGGCTCACGGGGCCCGCAGTGTCTGCGACGGCGATTCCCCGAAACGCTCCCGGTAGCGCCGGGCGAACCGGCCGAGGTGGAGGAAGCCCCACTGGTGCGCCACACCGGCCACCGTCGTGGCGCCCGGCGCCGCCGCCCGCAGCTGCTCGTGGGCCCGCTGGAGACGCACCTCGTAGACGTACGCCATCGGCGACAGCCCGACGTGTCTGCGGAACGCCTCCTGGAGGGTGCGCAGACTGACCTGGGCGATGGCCGCGAGGCGGTTCGCGTCGTACGGCTCGGCGGGAAGCTCCTGCACCGCGTCCATCACCCGTTTCACGGAGGCCGGGCGCATCGGCGGCGGAGGTGCGTCCAGCGCGTCCCGGAAGGTGTGCTCCGTCGCCAGCAACATCCCCTCCAGCAGGGCCTGTTCGAGACGGCCGCGGATCATCGGATGGCTCAGCAGACCGTTCGGGTCGTCCCGCTCCAGCAGCGCCCACATCGCCAGCCGGACCCAACTGCGCCCGGGACCCCGCGAGACGTCCATGTAGGGCCCGAACACCGGTGGCCGGCGCACCGTCCTGCCCAGCAGCAGCTCCAACTGCCGCAGCAGCGCGGCCTTGTCGACCTTCACGGTGAGCGAATGGCAGTCGGCCGACCAGGAGTCGACCCGGATGCCCCGGCCCGGATCCAGGACCACCGCCCGCTGTCCGGTGGCGAACGAGACCTCCCCGCGCCCCTCCTGGAGACTGAAGCGACCGCCGAACGGGACACCGACGTGATGGACGCCCGGCTCGCCGAAGCTCATCCGCATCTCGGTACCGAAGCGGATGTCGCCCACGGTGAGCGCGCCGAGCTCCACGACCCTGAGCCGGGTGGCGAACTCCGCGGTGGGCCCGGCGACATCGAGCCGAAGGTCGTAGTAGTGGGCCGCGATCGCCTCGTGGGCCTCCTCCAGGGAACTCGTCGCGTAGCTGCTGAACTCGGCTGCCCCGTCCTGTTCCACGGCCAAGGCGATGTCAGCTCCCCTCCGGTCCGGCGTCTCGGTCCGGCATGCCCTCCATGCCGTTGATCATGCCGTACCGGATTCCACAGGCTTTTCACAAGACCTGGCCGGGGTTGAGAACGCGTCGAGGGTCCGACACCTCGGCGATCACGGGCTTCGTGCCCTCAGGCGTCGTCCAGCATCCGCGCCAGCACGTCCCGCTGAAGGGGCAGCACCTCGGTGTGCAGGTCGCGGCCCTTGCGCGTGAGCGACACGTACACCCCGCGCCGGTCCTCCACGCACACGGACCGCTCCACCAGCCCGTCCTTCTCCAACCGCCCGATCAGCCGGGACAACGCGCTCTGGCTGAGATGCACCCGCCCCACCAGGTTCTGCACCCGGCACTGGTCGCCCTCGCGGGGCGACTCGGTGGCGAGGATGTCGAGGACCTCGAAGTCGCTCGCCCCCAGTCCGTGCGGATGCAGCGCGCGGTCGATCTCGCACATCGTGCGGGCGTGCACCGCCAGGATGTCCCGCCAGCGTTCTTCGAGGCCGGTCTCGACCGTGTTCACCGCCATACCTGCACGGTAACACCGAACCGGCCATTCATTGACTGTGCAACTAGTGCGCGTGCAAGGAGTGCGTCACGCCTGCGGGTCCTGAGTGATGCCCACCAGGTTGCCGTCGGCGTCCTTGACGAAGGCGATCAGCTTGCCGCCGCCCACGTCCTGGACGTCCTGAAGGGTCTCGGCCCCGGCGTCCACCAGCGCCGCGAGCGTCGTCCGGATGTCGTCGACGTGCCAGTAGGGGACCGGGCCGGTCATGCCGCGGGCGTGGCCGTTCGGGTCGAGGCCGACGTCCTGCCCGGCATCCTTGAAACCGACGTAGTACGGCTCGTCGGCGTACGGCTCCACCCCGAGCAACGCGCTGAACAGGGCCTTCGCGGCGGCGAGGTCCTTGACGGGGTAGATGATCGTCTTGAGGCCGGCGGTCATGGTGTGCTCCTCCGTGAGATGTCCGCGACGGTTTTCGTCGGTGGTTCCACGCTAGGCCGGGGGAGGGGAGGGGCGCTTCTCCGATCCTGACCGGTCGCGGTCGCCGGTCGCGAGGGTGCCGGGACGGCTTGTCGTGGTGGCGTTCCGGCGCTGAGGGGTCCGTACGGCCGTGCTCACCGGCCCGGCTGCCGAGGAGACCGCCTCAGGCCGACTCCCGCCGCACCAGCTCCGTCGGCAGGATCACCGCCGCCGCGTCCTCGCCGCCGAGCTGGGCCAGCAGCACCCGCACCATCTCGGCGCTGATGCGGTCGTAGGGCTGGCGGATGGTGGTGAGCGCAGGAGTGGCCTCCGTCGCCGCGATGGAGTCGTCGAAGCCGCCCACGGACACGTCCTCGGGGACCCGGCGGCCCGCCCGGCGCAGTGCCGTGAGGGCGCCCAGGGCCATGAGGTCGGAGGTGACGAACACCGCGTCCATGTCCGGGGCCCGGGCCAGCAGCCGCTCGGTGGCGGCCTCGCCGCTGCCCCGGCTGTAGTCACCGGAGGCCACGAGCCGCTCGTCGACCTCGACGCCCGCCTCCGCGAGGACCTCCTTGTAGCCGGCGAGACGGTCGACACCGCCGGGCGAGTCCAGCGGGCCGGTCACGATGCCGATACGGCGGCGGCCCACCGACAGCAGATGACGGACCATGTCACGGGCGCCGTCCCGGTCGTCCGCGGCCACGTAACTCACCTTCGAGCCGGACCTCATGGGCTTGCCGCACTGGACGACGGGCACGCCCGCCTTGTGCAGTTCCTCGGCGACCGGGTCGGCGGAGTGGCTGGTCACCAGGAGCACGCCGTCGAGGTGGCCCGCCGTGATGAACCGCTTGATCCGGCGCCGCTCGTCCTCGGTCCCGGCCAGCATCAGCAGCAGCGGGATGTCGTGGGCGGCCAGCGCCTGGGTGCAGCCGCGCAGCAGGACGTTGAAGTTGGGGTCCTCGAAGAACCGCTCCTGCGGCTCGGTGAGCAGGAAGCCGACCGAGTCGGAGCGTCCGGTGATGAGCGAGCGGGCGTGCCGGTTGACGACGTAACCCGTCTTGCGGATGGCGGCGTTGACCGCCTCCAGGGCGGGAGGGCTGACGTAGTGTCCGCCGTTGAGCACGCGCGAGACGGTGCCCCGTGAGACCCCGGCCTCGCGGGCCACGTCGTGGATCGTCGGCGGTTTGCGCCGGCCCCCCGCATTGTTCATGGTCAAGACTCTAAGGCCCCCGAGGGCGGGAAGCGGGTGCCCGGGACGGCACGACGGCCGCGCGCGATGCCTCGACTCTGGGATCGTGCACAGAGACGAGTGCCGTCAAGCCCTTGGCAAGCGCCACTGATGTGCGGTTATCTTGGGCCGTACGCGTCTGGAGTCGTGTGTGCACGTTCCCAATCAATCGGGCACGTTTCCAACCATTCGAAACGGGAGAGACCCATGCCGGAGACCACCCCCAGGGGCCTCACCAGGCTCGCCTTCGGCGGGGACTACAACCCGGAGCAGTGGCCCGAGAGCGTCTGGGACGAGGATGTCCGGCTGATGCGCGAGGCCGGGGTCACCATGGTCAGCGTAGGGATCTTCTCCTGGGCGCTGCTCGAACCGGAACCGGGCGTGTACGACTTCGGCTGGCTGGACCGGATCATCGACCTGCTGCACGAGAACGGCGTCCGCGTCGACCTCGGCACGCCCACGGTCGTCCCGCCCGCCTGGTTCTACCGCGCGCACCCCGACGCGCTGCCCGTCACGGCCGACGGCAACCGGCTCGCGTTCGGCTCGCGCGGCGCCATCTGCCACAGCAACAGCGCCTACCGGGCGGCCGCCGCGAACATCACCACCCGGCTCGCCGAGCGCTACGCCGGCCACCCGGCCCTCGCGATGTGGCACGTGCACAACGAGTACGGCGTCCCCGTCTCCGCCTGCTACTGCGACTCCTGCGCCGCGCACTTCCGCCGCTGGCTGGAGACGGCGTACGGCGGTGTCGAGGGCGTCAACAAGGCCTGGGGCACCGCCTTCTGGGGCCAGCACTACACGAGCCTCGACCAGATCGACCCGGCGCGCACCCCGGCCACCGTCGGCAATCCCGGCCAGGCGCTGGACTACAAGCGCTTCGCCGACGCCACCATGCGCGAGAACTTCGTGTCGGAGCGGGACATCCTGCACCGGCTCTCCCCGGGCATCCCGGTGACGACCAACTTCATGACCGCGCTCAGCCAGTGCGACTCCGTCGACTACTGGGCCTGGGGCCGCGAGGTCGACATCGTCACCAACGACCACTACCTGATCACCGACGGCCGCCGCACCCACGTCAACCTCGCGATGGCCGCCGACCTCACCCGCTCGGTCGCGGGCGGCGCTCCCTGGATCCTGCTGGAGCACTCCACCTCGGGCGTCAACTGGCAGGACCGCAACCCCGCGAAGGCACCCGGCCAGATGGCCCGCAACTCCCTCGCGCACGTGGCCCGCGGCTCCGAGGGCGCCATGTTCTTCCAGTGGCGGCAGTCCCGGCGCGGCGCCGAGAAGTTCCACTCGGCGATGGTCCCGCACGGCGGCACCGACACACGCGTGTGGCGCGAGGTCGTCGAACTGGGCGCCGCCCTCGACTCGTTGAGCACGATCCGCGGTACCCGTACGCAGGCCGACGTGGCCGTCCTGTGGGACTGGCACTCCTGGTGGGCGCAGACCCTCGACTGGCGGCCCAGCGTCGACCACGACGCCCGCGAGCGCGCCGACTCCTTCTACGAGGCCCTCTACGACCGCCACCTCACGGTCGACTTCGCCCACCCGGAAGCCGACTTGTCGGCCTATCCCCTTGTCGTCGTACCGGCCCTCTACCTGATGACCGAGGCGGCCGGGAACAACCTCAGGGAGTACGTCGAGAACGGCGGCACCCTGGTGGTGTCGTACTTCTCCGGCATCGTCGACGAGCACGACGCCGTCCACGAGGGCGCTTACCCGGGCGCGCTGCGGGACGTACTCGGCCTGACCGTCGAGGAGTTCTCGCCGCTGCTGCCGGACCAGCTGGTGCGCATCACCGGGCCGGACGGCTCCGAACTCACCGGTGACGTGTGGACCGAGTTCGTGGTACCGCGCGGTGCCGAGACCGTGTGGACGTACGCCGACGGCCTCACCGCCGGGCACCCCGCCGTCACCCGGCACCGCCTCGGCCAGGGCACCGCCTGGTACGTCTCCACCCGACTCGCCGCCCACGGTCTCGACGCGCTGCTCGGCTGGGCCGCCGAGGACGCCCGGCTGCCCGCGCGCGCCGACCTGCCCCACGACGTCGAGGTCGTCCGACGCAACGGAGAGGCCGGTTCCTACGTCTTCGTGGTCAACCACACCGCGGCCGAGGCCAAGGTGGCCCTGGAGGCGGACGGCACCGAACTGCTCACCGGTGAGCGTGCGGCGGGCGGTCTCGCCGTCCCCGCGGGCGCCGTGCGGGTCGTACGACTCGACGGCTGAACCGACTCCCCTCCGCCCGCGAGACCACGAGCCGCGGGCGGAGGGGCCATGACTCGCAACCTCCCCTCGCCGTCCCGGAGTTCGATCTCGGACAAGCTCGGTGACTGCGGGACAGGACGCCTCCGGCTGCGGGACAGTGGGCACACGCGGTACGCGGATGCTCACAAGGAGGGGCGGAGGCGACGAGATGCTGAGGATTCCGACCGGCCAGAGGCGCCTGGACATCCTGGAGTGGCTGAAGGACCCGGCCGCGCACTTCCCGCCCCAACGGCACGCCGATCCCGTCGAGGACGGCGTCACCGCCGGCGCCGTCGCCGACAAGCTCGGAGTGCCCCGCTCGGTCGCGGAGACCCACCTCGGTCTGCTCGTCGACATCGGCCTGGTGCGCACCAAGAGAATCCGCTGGCGCACGTACTACCGTCGGGACGAGATGCGCATCGCCGAGGTGGCGCGCATGTTCGAGAAGGGCTGGTAGCGACCCGCACCGGAAGGGCATCCCATGGACCGTCCCACCGCACTGACCGCACGTCACCACATCGCGATCGGCGGCCACGGCCCCGAGGACGTCGTCGCCGACGCCCGCGGCCGGGTCCTGACCGGAGTGGAGGACGGCCGCATCCTGCGGATCGACGGTCTCACCGAACCCCTCGCGGCCCGTGTCGAGACGCTCGCCGACACCGGCGGCAGGCCACTGGGCCTCGAACTCCTCCCGGACGGCGGCCTGTTGGTGTGCGACGCCGAACGCGGACTGCTCGGCGTCGACCTCGCAGACGGCACCGTACGCGTCATCGCCGACCAAGTGGCGGGGGAGCGGCTGCGGTTCACCAGCAACGTCGTCGCACTGTCCGACGGCAGCGTGTACTTCACCGTCTCCAGCCGCCGTTACCCGCTCGACCAGTGGCTCGGGGACATCGTCGAGCACACCGGGACCGGCCGCCTCCTGCGCCTGGCACCCGGCGACGAGGACCCCGAAGTCCTTCTGGAGGGGCTCCAGTTCGCCAACGGCCTCGCCGCGAGCGCCGACGAATCCTTCCTGGTCGTCGCCGAGACCGGGGCGTACCGGCTCACCCGGTACTGGCTCGACGGCCCGCGGGCCGGCCGCACCGAGCCCCTCGCCGAGAACCTGCCCGGCATGCCCGACAACATCTGGCGCGCCGGACCCGACGGACCCGTCTGGGTCTCCCTCGCGGGTCCCCGGGTGCCCCCGCTCGACCTGCTGCACCGCGCCGCCCCACCGGTCCGCAGGGCCGCCGCCCGGGCCGCCGTACGCGCCCCCTACCGCCCCACCGGCTTCATCGGCGCCCTTGCCGTCGACGACGACGGCCGGACCGTCCACCACATGACCCGGCACCGCTCCCGCTTCCGCATGGTCACCAGCGTCTGCGAGGCCGCGGGCCACCTGGTCCTCGGCAGCATCTGGGAGCGCGGCATCGCGCTGTGCGAGCCGCCCGCCGCGAAGTGACCCCGGTACGGCACCGGCGTTACCCTGGTCATCGATCGCGATCACCCTCGCGGCGCGGCGGTGGGGCCCGCCGTACCCGAACCGCGGCGAAGGCGCCGCCAACGGTCCCTACTTGCGATGGAGCGCGCCCGCATGCCTGGGCCCCGGCGAGTAGGAGAGACACGACCATGACAGCCCCGGAGAGCCTCCACGCCCCGGCGAGAGCCCCGCGCCGGTCCGTCCGGCAGGGCCAGGCGCCGGTGCTCGCGGTGGTGGCACTCGGCGGCGCCCTCGGCGCCACGGCCCGCTACGCCCTCGCCCTCCACTGGCCCGCACCACCGGGCCAGTTCCCCTGGGCGACCTTCTGGACCAACGTCGTCGGCTGCGCGGTCATCGGCGTGTTCATGGTCGTCATCACCGAGGTACGGCCCGCCCACCGCCTGGTCCGCCCCTTCTTCGGCACCGGCGTGCTCGGCGGCTTCACCACCTTCTCCACCTACGCCGTCGACATCCAGCGACTCGTCGACCACGGCCACCCGGCCACGGGCCTGGCCTATCTCGCCGCGACCCTGCTCGCGGCCCTCACCGCGGTGTGGCTCGCCTCGACGGCCGCCCGCCGCGTCCTGAAGCGGAGGCAGCCATGACGAGGCTGACCGGCAGCGCCCTGCGCGTCACCGTCCACATCGGCGAGAACGACTCCTGGCACCACAAGCCCCTCTACACCGAGATCGTGCACCGCGCGCACGCCGCCGGACTCGCCGGCGCCAGCGTCTTCCGGGGCATCGAGGGCTTCGGCGCCTCCTCCCTCATCCACACCTCCCGGCTGCTCTCCCTGAGCGAGGACCTGCCGGTGGCCGTCGTCATCGTCGACACCGAGGCACGCGTACGGGAGTTCCTGCCGCAGCTCGACGAACTCGTCACCGAGGGGCTGGTGACCCTCGACGAGTGCGAGGTCATCCGGTACGTCGGCCGCGATGCCGCCCCGGACCGAACACCGGACAAACCGGGCATGGAAGGGTAAGAAGTCGTTGTGAACTGGCTGCTGGTCGTAGCGGGTGCCGTGGTCGGTGCCCCGCTGCGCTATCTCACCGACCGCGCGGTGCAGTCGCGGCACGACTCCGTCTTCCCCTGGGGCACCTTCCTGGTCAACATCAGCGGCTGTCTGATCCTCGGCACGCTGACCGGCGCGGCGGCCGCGGGAGCCGCCGGATCCCACCTCCAGCTGCTTCTGGGAACCGGGCTGTGCGGGGCCCTGACGACGTACTCGACCTTCTCCTACGAGACCCTCCGGCTGACCGAGACCGGGGCGCGCTTCTACGCCGCCGTCAACGTGGCCGCGAGCGTGGTGGCCGGTCTCGGGGCGGCGTTCGTGGGGGTGGCGCTCGCGCAGGCGCTGTGGGCGTAGGTCCGGGCGCTAGTCCGCGTGTAGTAAGACTGTGCCCTCCGCACCTGCCTTCCCCTGAGAAGAACTGGATCCCATGAGCGTCATCAGCGTCGGTCAGGCCGTCGTCCTCGGAGCCGTCGAGGGGGTGACCGAGTTCCTGCCCGTCTCCTCCACCGGCCATCTGAAGATCGTCGAGGGGCTGATGCACATCCCCGTCGACGACGACGCCGTCGTCGGGTTCTCGGCCGTCATCCAGGTCGGCGCGATCGCCGCCGTGCTCGTGTACTTCTTCAAGGACATCGTGCGGATCGTCTCCGCGTGGGGGAGGGGGCTGGTCAACAAGGAGGAGCGCTACCACCACGACTACAAGTTCGCGTGGTGGGTGATCGCGGCGACCGTCCCGATCGTCATCGTCGGCCTCGCCGCCAAGCCGCTCATCGAGGGGCCGCTCGCCTCCCTGTGGGTGGTCGCGGGCTCGCTGATCGTCGGCAGCGGTGTGATGTGGGCGGCGGACCAGATGGGCCGGCACAAGCGCGGTGAGGACGACACCTCGTTCAAGGACGCCATGCTGGTCGGCAGCTCGCAGATCCTCGCCCTGCTCTTCCCCGGCTTCTCCCGCTCCGGCGCCACCATGTCCACGGCCCTGATCCTCGACCTGGACCGGGTCGCCGCCACCCGCCTCTCCTTCTTCCTCGGCATCCCCGCCCTCACCGGCGCCGGCATCTACGAGCTCAAGGACGCCCTCGGCGCGGGCGTGGGCGCGGCTCCGCTGGCCGTCGGCACGGCCGTCTCCTTCGTGGTGGCCTACGCCTCCATCGCCTGGCTGCTGAAGTTCGTCGCCAAGCACTCCTTCAACGCCTTCGTGGTCTACCGGATCGTCGTGGGCCTGCTGCTCTTCGGCCTGCTGGCCACGGGCACGCTCGCCGGCTGAACCGCCGGGGAGGGTGCGAGGCGGCTCACGTCTCGCACCCCCGCGGAAACCGCCCCCTTGACAGCACCCTCCCGCCGCCCGGAGTATCACCCCCGTGAACCTGTCAGACAGCCGGACAGCCAGTCAGCCACCGCGGCGCGTCAGCGCCATGGAGGCGGTGCTGGCGCATCTGCGTGGCGCCATCGAGCGCGGGGAGTACGCCATCGGCGACAAGCTCCCCTCCGAGGCGGAGCTCTGCCGCACCCTCGAGGTCAGCCGGCCCGTCCTGCGGGAGGCCCTCAGGGCCCTGCAGACCATGGGCCTGACCGTCTCCAAGACCGGCAAGGGCACCTTCGTCGTGGCCAGTACCGTCGAGGACCCCACCTTCGGCGACTACGCGGCCAGCGACCTCCTGGAGGTCCGCCGCCACGTCGAGATCCCGGTCGCCGGGTACGCGGCCCGGCGCCGCAGCCCGGAGAACCTCGACCACCTGGCCCACATCCTGGACCGGATGGAGAAGGAGACCGACACCACCGCGTGGGTCGCGATGGACACCCTCTTCCACCTCGCCGTGGCCGAGGCCGCCCAGAACCCGGTCTTCCGCCGGGTCATCGAGGAGATCCGGGACGCGCTGGCGCGTCAGTCGGCCTTCCTCAACGAACTGGGCGGCCGCCGGGAGCAGTCCAACCGCGAGCACCGCGCGATCGTCGAGGCGCTGATCGACGGTTCCGAGCACGACGCGGTGGAGGCCATGTCCCACCACCTCGACCGCGTCGAGACCACCCTCACCGACATCGTGCGCTCCCCGCGCGCGGAGTCGGACACCTCCACGGAAAGCGAACCCCAGGCGTGAGCGAGCAGAGCCTGCACGACGAGGTGCAGAAACGTTCCGGCCATGTCGACGCCGGAGACGAGGGGTACAGCAAGTCCCTCAAGTCACGACACGTCAACATGATCGCCATCGGCGGCGCGATCGGCACCGGCCTCTTCCTCGGTGCCGGCGGCCGCCTCGCCGACGCCGGCCCCTCCCTGTTCATCGCCTACGCGGTCTGCGGTGTCTTCGCCTTCCTCGTGGTCCGCGCGCTCGGCGAACTCGTCCTGTACCGGCCCTCCTCCGGCGCCTTCGTCTCGTACGCCCGGGAGTTCATGGGGGAGAAGGGCGCCTACACCGCGGGCTGGATGTACTTCCTCAACTGGGCGACCACCGGCATCGCCGACATCACCGCGGTGGCCACCTACACGCACTACTGGGGCATGTTCTCCGACATCCCTCAATGGTTGATCGCATTGATCGCCCTCGCGGTCGTATTGACCGTCAACTTGATCTCCGTGAAGATCTTCGGCGAGCTCGAGTTCTGGTTCGCGATCGTCAAGGTCAGCGCGCTGGTCATCTTCATGTGCATCGGCATCTTCCTGCTGGTCACCCAGCACGACGTCGCTGGCACCACCCCCGGCCCGTCCCTGATCACCGATAACGGCGGCGTCTTCCCCAACGGCCTGCTGCCCATGCTGCTGATCATCCAGGGCGTCGTCTTCGCCTACGCCTCCGTCGAACTGGTCGGCGTCGCCGCCGGCGAGACCGAGAACCCCGAGAAGATCATGCCGAAGGCGATCAACTCGATCATGTGGCGCGTCGGCCTGTTCTACGTCGGCTCCGTGCTGCTGCTCTCGATGCTGCTGCCCTGGAACAAGTACACGTCGGGCGAGAGCCCCTTCGTGACCGTCCTGTCCAACATCGGCATCCCGGCGGCGGGCGGCGTGATGAACCTCGTCGTCCTCACCGCGGCCATGTCCTCGCTCAACTCCGGCCTGTACTCCACCGGCCGCATCCTGCGCTCCATGGCCATGTCCGGCTCGGCCCCGAAGTTCACCTCGGTGATGAGCCGCAGCCAGGTCCCGTACGGCGGCATCCTGCTCACCAGCGCCATCTGTGTCCTGGGCGTCGGCCTCAACTTCGTCGTCCCCGCCGACGCGTTCGAGATCGTGCTGAACTTCGCCGCCATCGGCATCCTCGCCACCTGGGGCATGATCATGGTCTGTCACCTGCTCTTCTGGCAGAAGACCGAGAAGGGCGACCTCACCCGCCCCGGCTACCGGCTGCCGGGATCCCCCTGGACCGAACTCGTGACGCTGGCCTTCCTCGCCTCCGTCCTGGTCCTCATGTACGCCGACGGCGGCGCCGGCCGCACCACCGTGCTGTGCCTCCCGCTGATCGTCGGAGCCCTGGTCGCCGGCTGGTTCGCCGTCCGCGGCCGGGTCGCCCGGGCCTCCGCCGGAACCGAGTCCACCGACGTCGGCGCGTGAGCCCGCGCGTGGACGCCGGGGCCGATCCCGCCTGCGTCCACGCGTGAGTGCCCCCGCGACGACCCAGAACCCCCCCCATCCACCGGCGCCGACGCGCGACCCGCGCGGCGCCTCCCGAGAAGCAGGCAGTGATGCTCAGCAGTTCCGTCGCGGACGCACCCCTTGTTCGTGAACCCCTCCACGCCCCCGTCGCCCACGTCGTCCGCGGCGGGCTGATCGAGGGCATCCACTACGGCTCCGTCGTCGTCCTCGACCACGACGGGGACGTCCGGTTCCAGCTCGGCGACATCGAGGCGGCGTTCTACCCGCGCTCCGCGCTCAAGCCGGTCCAGGCCGTCGCCATGGTCCGGGCCGGGCTGCCGCTCGACGGCGAGCTGCTCTCCCTCACCGCGGCCAGCCACTCCGGAGAGGAACGCCACCTCGCCGGAGCGCGCCGCATCCTGGAGCTGGCGGGCGTCCCCGAGGACGCCCTGCGCAACGTGCCCGACATGCCGTACGACCCGGCCGTCCGGGACACGTGGATCCGGGAGGGGCGCGGACCCTCGCGGCTCGCGCAGAACTGCTCCGGGAAGCACGCGGCGATGCTGTACACGTGCGCGCTCAACGACTGGCCCCTCGACGGCTACCTCGACCCCGCGCACCCGCTCCAGCAGGCCATCGCCGAGATCGTCGAGGACCTGACCGGGCAGCGGATCGCCCGGGTGACCGTCGACGGATGCGGGGCACCGCTGTTCTCCGTCTCGCTGCACGGGCTCGCCCGGGCCGCCGCGCGGATCACGTCCGCGGCCCCCGGTACGCCCGAGGCCCGGGTCGCCGACGCCATGCGTGCGCACCCGGAGATGGCGTCCGGGGCGGGGCGGGACGTGGCCGCGCTGATGAAGGCGGTGCCGGGGCTGCTGGCCAAGGACGGGTTCGAGGGGGTCCAGGTCGCGGCCCTTCCCGACGGGCGGGCCGTCGCCGTGAAGATCTCCGACGGGGCGAACCGGGCGCGGATCCCGGTGACCGCGGCGGCGCTCGCCCGTGCCGGGGTCTCGGCGGATCTGCTCACGGAGTTCCAGGGGGAGGCGCTGCTCGGGGGCGGCATGGAGGTCGGGTCCGTGCGGCCCGTTCGTTCGCTGGACCCCGTCTCGGTGTCTGCCTGCGCCTGAGAGCTCGGCCTCCACGTCGTTCTGCGGGGGCGCGTCCGTAGTGGCTCGTCGCGCCCCGCGTCGCAGCCGCTGATGTGCCGGCCCCGTGCCCCCGAAAGCACTCACCCGAGCCCCTCCCGAAAGAAGGAACCGCTCCCTCATGACCGCCGTAGCTCACCGCAGCGAGCACGACCTGCTGGGCGATCGGGACGTACCCGCCGACGCCTACTGGGGTGTGCACACCCTGCGCGCCACCGAGAAC
This sequence comes from Streptomyces sp. SID13726, assembly GCF_010548375.1. Classification (GTDB taxonomy): domain Bacteria; phylum Actinomycetota; class Actinomycetes; order Streptomycetales; family Streptomycetaceae; genus Streptomyces. Next base: position 267,179 of record NZ_JAAGLY010000002.1, on the reverse strand, counting down.
TTCCCCATCACCGGCACCCCGATCTCCGCCTACCCCCACCTGATCGACGCCCTCGCCGCCGTCAAGGAGGCCGCCGCGCTCGCCAACGAGGAGCTGGGGCTGCTGGAGCCCCGCAAGGCCGCCGCGATCGTCGAGGCATGCCGGGAGATCCGGGACGGGAAGCTGCACGACCAGTTCGTGGTGGACGTGATCCAGGGCGGGGCCGGCACCTCCACCAACATGAACGCCAACGAGGTCATCGCCAACCGGGCGCTGGAGCTGCCGGGGCACGGGAAGGGGCAGTACTCCTTCCTGCACCCCAACGAGGACGTCAACCTCGGCCAGTCGACCAACGACGTCTACCCGACCGCCGTCAAGATCGCGACGGTCTTCGCGGTGCGTGGACTGCTCAAGGCGATGGCCGTACTCCAGGACTCGTTCGCCCGTAAGGCCGTCGAGTTCCGTGACGTGCTCAAGATGGGCCGTACACAGTTGCAGGACGCGGTGCCCATGACGCTCGGTCAAGAGTTCTCGGCCTATGCCGTCATGATTGACGAGGATCGCAGCCGTCTTGACGAGGCTGTCGAGTTGATCCATGAGATCAACCTGGGCGCCACGGCCATCGGTACCGGACTCAATGCTCCGGCCGGGTACGCCGAGTCGGCCCGCCGCCACCTCGCCGAGATCACCGGGCTGCCGCTGGTCACCGCCGCCAACCTGGTCGAGGCGACCCAGGACTGCGGCGCGTTCGTCCAGATGTCCGGCGTGCTCAAGCGGATCGCGGTCAAGCTGAGCAAGAGCTGCAACGACTTGCGTCTGCTGTCCTCGGGACCGCGTGCCGGTCTCGGCGAGATCAACCTGCCGCCCGTGCAGGCCGGTTCGTCGATCATGCCGGGCAAGGTCAACCCGGTGATCCCCGAGGTCGTCAACCAGGTCGCCTTCGAGGTGATCGGCAACGACGTCGCCATCACGATGGCCGCGGAGGCCGGACAGCTCCAGCTCAACGCCTTCGAGCCGATCATCCTGCACTCCCTGTCGGAGTCGATCACCCACCTGGACGCCGCCTGCGTCACCCTCGCCGAACGCTGCGTGGACGGCATCACCGCCAACACCGAGGCGCTGCGCCGGACGGTCGAGAACTCCATCGGCCTGGTCACCGCCCTCAACCCGCACATCGGCTACACGGCCGCGACGGACATAGCCAAGGAGGCTCTCGTCACGGGCCGTGGCGTGGCGGAACTCGTCCTGGAGAAGGGCCTGTTGCCGGCGGAGACCCTCGCCGACCTGCTGCGGCCCGAAGTCCTTGCGGGCAGCGGGTCACCCTTGGCCTGACGGACGGTTACGGCCCGGGCGGCTGATACCCGGGCCACCTGTCCCCGGGCTACCAACACCCCGGCGATCCGGGCCACGGACACCGGCGCGCCCGCACGGGGCTGTCACGCACCGGCCCGGCCCGGCCCAACACCGACCCAGCCCGGCCCGGCCCAACACCGGCCCGGCCCGCAACAGACCCGACCACACCCGCCCCGCCCGCCCCCCGCCCACGGCGACCCGCACCAGAACCGGCCCGGAGGCACAATAGTGATCATGACAACGACGTCGTCGCTAGCCTTCCAGCCGGTCCTGGAGCGCATCGCCGAGGAGATCGAACGCACCCCGAGCCGGGGCCGGGCCGCCGACTACATCCCGGCCCTCGCCGCCTGCGACCCGCGCAGCTTCGGCATGGCCGTCGCGGAGCTGGACGGCACGGTGTACGGCGTGGGGGACTGGCGCGAGCCCTTCTCGACGCAGTCCCTCACCAAGGTCTTCACCCTCGCCCTCGACCTGGCCCGCGAGGGCGACGAACTCTGGGAGCACGTGGGCCGCGAACCCTCCGGCAACCCCTTCAACTCCCTGGTGCAGCTGGAGTACGAGAACGGCATCCCGCGCAACCCGTTCATCAACGCGGGCGCCCTCGTCGTCACCGACCGCCTCCAGACCCGTACCGGGGACGCGGCGGGCGAACTCCTCACGTTCCTCCGCGAGGAGAGCGGAAACCCGGCCCTCGACTTTGACGCCGAGGTGGCCGCCTCCGAGTCCGCCCACGGCGACCGCAACGCCGCCCTCGCCCACTTCATGGCCGCCTACGGCAACATCGACAACGCCATCCCGGCCCTGCTCGACCAGTACTTCCGGCAGTGCTCCATCAGGGCGTCCTGCGCCGACCTGGCCCTCGCCACCACCTTCCTGGCCCGCCACGGCATCCGCGCCGACGGCACCCGGCTCCTCAGCCGCAGCCAGGCCAAGCAGATCAACGCGATCATGCTGACCTGCGGCACGTACGACGCGGCGGGCGACTTCGCGTACCGGGTGGGTCTCCCCGGCAAGAGCGGGGTGGGCGGCGGCATCGTCGCGGTGGTCCCGGGCCGCTGCACGCTGTGCGTGTGGAGTCCGGGGCTGGACGAGCGCGGGAACTCGGTGGCGGGGGTGGCGGCCCTGGACCGCTTCACCACGCTGACGGGCGTCTCGGTGTTCTGAAGGTCCTGACGGACACCGGCCGCGACCCGACCCGACCCGACGACCACCACCACGGGCACGGGGAACCGTACGCCACGCCGTACCCGCCCGCGCCCGACCACGCACCGGTCACACCCCGGTCGCCACCGCGTCGCTTTCCAGCCACCCAAAACTGACACGCTGCTGACGTGTTGGCCAACATTCCCGTCGATCTCCGCCGCTGCCAGATCCTCGGTCTGGTCGGCACCGCGTTCCTCGCCGCAGGGGGTGAGACCGCAGGAGCCCTCCCCGTACGCCAACTCCTCACCCCGGCCTCGCCCCAGGCGGCCCTGGGCCTGGTCGGTGCCTACTTCGGCGTCGTCCTCCTGATCGCGGCCTGGCTCCTCCTCGGCCGCCTGGTGCGCGACCCCGAGAGACGGCCCGGCACGCGCGAACTCATGGCCGTCCTCGTCATCTGGTCGATCCCCCTGCTGCTCGCCCCGCCCCTGTTCAGCCGGGACGTCTACAGCTACCTCGCCCAGGGCGCCATGGCCGACGCCCACATGGACGTCTACACCCACGGTCCCGCCCTCCTCGGCGGCCCCCTCGCGGACGAGGTCGCCCCCATGTGGCGCAACACGGCCGCCCCGTACGGCCCCGTGTTCCTGGGCGTGGCCTCCGCGCTGGCCAAGGCGTCGCGCGGCGAACTCCCCGTCGGCCTGCTCGGCATGCGGCTCGTCGCCCTGCTCGGGGTGGGTCTCATGGCGGCGGTCCTGCCCCGTCTCGCCCGGCAGAGCGGAGCCGACCCGGCCGCCGCGCTCTGGCTCGGCGCCCTCAACCCGCTTGTGCTGCTCCACCTGGTCGCGGGCGCCCACAACGACGCCGTGATGCTGGGCCTCCTCGGCCTCGGACTGGTCGCCGCGCTGGGCAGGTGGCCGATCCTGGGCGCCGTACTCGTGACGCTGGCCGCCCTGGTCAAGGCGCCCGCCGCGCTCGGGCTCGCCGCCATAGTCGTACTGAGGATCAGAGCCGGTGACCATCCGGCGCGGGCCGTCCTGACGGCCGTGGCGTCGGCGGCGGCCACCACCGTCGCGGCGACGGCCGTCGCGGGCACCGGCTACGGCTGGATAGGTGCCCTCAACACCCCGGTTTCCTCGGGCAACTGGGCCCTGACCAGCCTCCTCGGCCGGGCCACCGGAGCCCTGCTGGAACGGCTCGGCAGCGACCTGGCACCGCTGGCCGTCCCGGCCTGGCACGCCTTCGGTGTGGTGACCGCCGTCACCGTGATCGGCTACATATGGCTGCGCCTTCGCCCGCGCCCGGTGTACGCCCTCGGGCTGAGCCTCGCCACCGTCGCCGCCCTCGGTCCGGCGATCCGCCCCTGGTACGCCCTGTGGGGACTGTTCCTGATAGCGGCCGCCGCGCCCAGCGCCTCGGTACGGCACCGGGTGGCCGCCGTGACCGGCGTGCTCGCGCTCGCCACCCTGCCGAGCGGCGGACCGGCCGACACCGGACAGCTCGTCCTCGCTGTCTCCGGCGGCGTACTCGCCCTGGTCGTGCTCGTGCAGGCCCTCCAGACGGCCCAGGCCCCGGCGACAGGACACACGGCATGAGGACGCCGACCACGGATCGCGGCCGGCTGCTGCTGGTCCTCGCGGTCGCCGCCGCCGTCACGGTGTTCACGGCGACCGTGCCGCTGCTGCGCGACTGGTTCGACCTGCGCGTCTACCACGGGGCCGTCGACACCTGGATCCACCACGGCGGACGGCTCTACGACTACCAGGTGCCGGGGACGACGTACGGCTTCACCTACCCGCCGTTCGCCGCCGTCGCCATGCTGCCGATGGCCCTGCTCGACCTGCGCACCGCGATCGTCGTGTGCCTGCTGCTCAACCTGGCGGCCCTGGCCGTGGTGGTGCGCCTGCTCACCGGCCGGTCCTGGCGGCGCCACGGCTGGTACGGCTGCGCCCTGGGCGCCTGCGCGCTCGCGCTGTTCGAGCCGCTGCGCGACACCTTCAGCTTCGGCCAGGTGAACCTCCTGCTGCTGGCCCTCGTCCTGGTCGACGGGTGGCTGCTCGCCACCGGCCGGGAGCGCTGGGCGGGGATCGGTATCGGTCTGGCCGCTGCGGTGAAGCTCACCCCGGCCCTGTTCATCGGCCTGCTGCTGGTCGCCCGGCGCTGGCGTGCTGCGGCGGTCGCCACGGTGGTGGCCGTCGCGGCGACGGGGTTCGCGGCGCTCGTGGCCCCGGACGCGTCACGCTTCTACTGGACCGACGCCCTGTGGGACACGACCAGGGTGGGCCGCCTGGACTACGTCTCCAACCAGTCGCTCCAGGGCATCCTGGCGCGGCTCGGCGAGACCGACCGCGCCGTCTGGGCGGTGGCCGTGCTGCTGACCCTGGGCGTGTGGGCGGTCCGTGCCCGGCGGGCCGTGACGGCCGGGAACTGGGCGGCCGCGTTCGCGCTCACCGGACTGACCGCCTGTCTGGTCAGCCCCATCACCTGGGTGCACCACCTGGTGTGGCTGCTGCCGTCCTTCGTGGTCCTGGTGCGCGCGGGGCGCCCGCGGATCGCGGGCGCCCTGTACGCCGTGCTCTGCACCAGTGTGGTGTGGCTGTGGTTCGACGACGCCTCCGGCATCGACGGCTTCCTCGGCAGCAACGTCTACACCTGGATCACGCTCGGCCTGCTGCTGTGGCTGCCGGTGGGTCAGCCGCGTGCCGAGGCCCCGAACCGGGAGCGCAGCGCCAGCGCCATCGAGCCCGCGCCGATCCCGGCGGCGCCCAGGATGGCCCACGTCTCCAGCCAGCCGGGCCCCGCGTCGTCCGGCGAGACGGCCGCCGCGACCGGAACGGGCTCGGGACCCGGCCTGGGCTTCGCCCGCAGCGCGTCCAGCGAGCCCACCGGATCCACCCGGCCGGCCGCCCCGAAGCCCCAGTCGAGCAGTTCGCGCGCCTCCTCGTAGACGGCGAAGCCGCCGCCCGCCTGAGGGTTCATCACCGTGACGACGAGCGTCCGGTGACCCCGGTGGGCGGCGGCGACGAGGGTGTTGCCGGCATGGCTGGTGTAGCCGTTCTTGATCCCGATCAGCCCGTCGTAGCGCGCCACGCCGTCGGCACCGGTCAGCAGCCGGTTGGTGTTCTGGATTCCGTACGACCATCCGCCCCGGCCGGGGAACTTCGCCTCGGCCGTGCCGCAGTACCGCGCGAAGTCCGGGTTGCGCAGCCCCGCCCGGCCGAAGACCGCGAGGTCGTACGCCGACGAGACCTGGCCCGGGGTGTCGTACCCGTCGGGGGAGCGGACGTGGGTGTCGCGGGCGCCCAGGGCCCGGGCCTTGGCCTGCATCCGGCCGGCCGTCGAGCGCCAGCCGCCGCTGAGCCGGGCCAGGACGTGCACGGCGTCGTTCCCGGAGTTGAGGAAGACCCCGCGCCACAGGTCGGAGACCCGGTAGGTCCGCCCCTCGGCGACCCCGACCAGGCTGCTGCCGGGGCCGACGTCCGCCAGCTCGTTCGCCCCGACCCGGTGCCGGAGGCCGCCGGGCAGTACCGGCAGCACGGTCAGGGCGAACAGGGTCTTGAGCGTGCTGGCCGGGGGCAGCTTGCGGTGGGCGTCGTGCGCGGCCAGGACCTCCCCGCTGCGGGCGTCGGCCACCACCCACGACAGCGCGGACACGTCCGGGACCCGGGGTGCGCCCCGGTGCGGGTGGACCTGGGTGCCTGGGCGGTACAGCAGGGCGGGAGACGCGGTCGCGGCCCGTGTTCCGCCAGGTGAGCCGGGGTCGGAGCCCGTGTGCGCGGCCGCCGCGGCGGGGGCGAGGACCAGCAGTCCCGACACGCACAGCGCACAAGTCGAGACGGCAACCCGGGAGGGAAATCCGATAGTCATACCGCAAAGCTAGGAATGGACCGGCCGTACACCGCGCTGCCCGGGCCGTGCGGAGCCCGTGAGCACCCGGACGGGGGAGCCTGGCTCAGCCGGTGGGCAGCGTGGGCTGGATGCGACGCAGGAAGGTCGCGTTGTCCGGGGTCTCGCGCATCCGCTCCAGGAGGGTCTCCAGGCTGGCCTGGCCGTCCCGGGTCTGGAGCGCCCGGCGCAGACCGTGCACGGTCGCCAACTCGGCCGCGGGGAGCAGGAGTTCCTCGCGACGGGTGCCGGAGGGGTTGATGGCGACGGCCGGGAAGACCCGCCGGGAGGCGAGTTCGCGGTCCAGGCGGAGCTCCATGTTGCCGGTGCTCTTGAGCTCCTCGAAGTAGAAGTCGTCGGCGCGCGAGCCGGTCTCCACCAGGGCGGTGGCCAGGATGGTCAGCGAGCCGCCCTCCTCGGCGAGCCGGGCGGCACCGAAGAACCTCTTCGGCCCGATCAGCGCGGTCGCGTCGACGCCACCGCTGAGGGTGCGGCCGTTGCCGGTGGCCGCGTTGTTGTGGGCCCGGCACAGCCGGGTCAGCGAGTCGAGCAGGATCACGACGTCCTCGCCGGCCTCGACGAGCCGCTTGGCCCGCTCGATCACCAGCTCGGCGAGCGCGATGTGCTGCCTGGGCGTGCGGTCGAACGTGGAGGCGTACACCTCGCCGCGCACGGAGCGCCGCATGTCGGTGACCTCCTCCGGACGTTCGTCGAGCAGCACCACCATCAGGTGGCACTCGGGGTGGTTGCCTGCGACGGCGGCCGCGATCTGCTGGAGCAGCACGGTCTTGCCGGTCTTGGGCGGAGCCACGATCAGCCCGCGCTGGCCCTTGCCGACGGGGGCGATCAGGTCGGCGACCCGTCCGGTCAGCCCGGCGGCCGGGTGTTCGAGACGGACGCGCTCCCTGGGGTGCAGCGGGGTGAGGTCGTGGAAGTGGCGGCGGCCCTTGTCGGGCGTACGGCCGTTGACCAGGGCGACCTCGGTGAGCGCGCGCTGGGTGCCGCGCACCCCGTCGACGACGTCGCCCTTGCGCAGGCCGAACCGGCGGATCAGCGCGGGGGAGACCTGGAGGTCGGAGGGGGAGGGCAGCAGGCTCGCGGCGCGAAGGTGGCCCTTCCCGCTCGCGTCGATGTCGAGGACGCCGGTGACGGCCCGGACCGGAGGCTGCTGCTGGGCTGTGGGGGTTTCGAGAGTGGTGGTCATGGTGGTCTGTCCTTTCGAGGACGGAAGGCATGGGACATGCGGAAGGAAGGGGGGAAGCCGCGAGAGGGAAGGCGGACGACGCCTTCGTGCGGCGGAGAACAGCACCCACAGGACCTGTGCGGTGCTGAGGAGAAGCCGGTGCATCGACCGGCGAGGTGAGAGAGAACTGGCACCGGCGCCCCGAAACGGGCGTACACAAGTGCTAACTGGACGGTACCACGGCGACTCAGTGCATGGCGAGGAGTCCGTACAGCAGGGGGATCCGCGGCTCGGGAAGCCGCCACCAGCCGGACGCCGTACGCACCATCTGCGGCCAGCGCGGCCACGGCAGCTCGTCGCTCTCCCGCAGGCTCCGGATGTGGAGTCCTGCCCCCGTCAACGCGCCGATGACCTCTCCTATTCCGTGCATCCACTCGTAGCTGGTGGTCGCGCCCTCGACGGCCGGGCCGTCGGTGTAGGTGCGGGTCGCGTCCCGGTGCACGGGACCGTCCCCGCCCAGGTAGTCGTGGCGCAGCACCAGTTCAGGACCCTCTCCCGGTGCGGGCTTGGGACCGAGGGAGTTGAGCAGGGGATGGAACTCCACGATGTACAACAGGCCGCCGGGGCGGAGGAGTTCGGCCACCACGCCCGCCCACCGCGGCAGATCCGGCAGGTAGCACAGCGCGCCCTTGCCGGTGTACACGACGTCGAACCGCCGCCCGCCCAGGGCCTCCACGGCGTCGTACACGTTCGCCCGCACGTACTCCACGTCCGCGTCGGCCTTCGCCGCGATCTCCCGAGCGGCCGCGACGGAGGCCTCCGAGAAATCGAGTCCCACCGCACGGGCCCCGCGGCGGGCCAGGGCGACCGTCTCGGTGCCGAGGTGGCACTGGAGATGGAGCACGTCACGGCCGGCGAGGTCGCCGAGGTCCGCCCACTCGGACGCGGCGAACCAGCGCTCGGGGTCGAGGTCCTGGTCGAGGCCGTAGAAGCGGCTGGCGAGGTGAACGGGGGTACGGGCGTCCCAGTTGGCCTGGTTGACCCGCATCAGCCGCGCGTGCTCGTCGGACGTCATAGGGCCATCCAACCGCGAACCGGGCCGCGACGCGCCGCATACCAGCCATACGAACCCCCGATGGCGTTTCGGTGACGCATTTCTTGTTCCGGCGAAAGGCCCTCCCTACGCTGCCAACACCGCACCAGGGCGGCATGGGACAAGGGACTTCGCCAACATGGGCCGACTCGCCGGGAAAATCGCCTTCATCAGTGGAACAGGAGCCGGAATAGGCCGGGCCGCGGCCCAGGTATTCGCTGCCGAGGGCGCACTCGTATTCGGCTGCGACATCGACGAGGACAGTGCGGCGGAAACCGTGGAACTCGTCGAGAAGGCCGGGGGAGTCATGCGGTCCCTGGCCCCCGTCGACCTGTCCACCGAGGCCGGGGCGCGCGAATGGATCGAGGCCGGCATCGCGTCCTTCGACGGGATCGACATCCTCTACAACAACGCCTCCGCGCTGCGGAACGGCCCGTTCGAGACCATGCCCGCCGAGGACTGGTACTTCACCATCAGGAACGAACTGGACATCCCCTACTTCTGCACCCAGGCCGCCTGGCCGCACCTGATCGCCCGCGGCGGCGGGGCGGTCCTGAACGTCGCCTCCGTGGCCGCCGTACGCGGCGCCCCCTTCATGCCGATGGTCCCCCACGGGGCCGCCAAGGGAGGGGTGTTGGCGATGAGCAAGCACCTGTGCGCGGCCGGTGCCCCGCACCGCATCCGCGTCAACACCATCGCCCCCGGCATGACCCGCACCTCGGCCACCGCCCCCTTCCTCGACGATCCCGCAGGCCCCAAGGCCCAGTTGGAGGCCCGCATCCCGGTCGGCCGGGTCGGCCAACCCGAGGACATCGCACGGGCCGCCGCCTTTCTCTGCTCCGACGAGGCGGCCTTCGTCAACGGCGCCGACCTCATGGTCGACGGCGGCGACAGCGCGATGGCGGGCTGACGTGAACGTCCGACTCGACCACGTGGGCGTCAACGTACGCGACCTCGACGCCCAAACCGCCTGGTACCAGAGGGCGTTCGGGCTGAAGGCCGTATTCGAGTTCCAGGTCGAGGGCCCCGGACTGCGGGGCGTCGTCCTGGAGCATCCGGACGGCTGGCGCCTCGAACTGCTCGCCCGCCCCGACTCCGCACCGGGCCTCAGGGCCCCCGACCCGATCACCGCCGCCCTCACCGAGGGATACGGCCACTTCGCGGTCACCACACCTGAACTCGACCCCGTCCACACGGCCCTCGTGGCCCACGGAGCGGGCGAGGCCGTAGCACCGGGACCGTCCCCCGAGCCCGGAGTGCGCATGGCCTGGGTCACCGACCCCGAGGGAAATCTCATCGAACTCATAGAGCGACGGAGTACGGAATGACAAGCGTGCTGAAAAGACTCGACAGGGGAACACTCATAGCCTGCTGTCTGGCCGTTGCCGCCGCGCAGCTGTGCATTACCGTGCCCTCGCCCATCAACGGCGAAATACAGGCCGCATTCGGTGCCTCAGGGTCCCAGGTCGCCTGGGTGACTTCCGCGTTCATTCTGCCCACCGCGATTCTCGAGCTGAATTTCGGCGTGGTCGGCGACCTCTTCGGGCGCAAACGCCTCCTGGTGCTCGGCGGATTCGTCCTCGCCCTCGGTGAACTGGTCAACGCGCTCTCCCAGAACATCGAGATGCTGTGGATCGGCCAGGCCCTCGCGGGCATCGGTGCCGCCGCGCTCTTCCCCAGCTCCCTCGCCGTGATCGCCGCCGCCACCCCGGACGAGAAGGACCGCGCCAAGGCCGTCTCCACCTGGGCGCTGAGCATCTCCCTCGCCTCCGCCCTGGGCCCGCTGTCCTCCGGCGTCCTCGCCACGGTCGCCGACTTCCGCTGGGCGTTCGTACCGCCGGTGATCCTCGGTCTCGTCGTCGGCTTCGCCAGCATGGCCCTGGTCACCGACTCCAAGGCACCCGAGGGCCGCACCCTGGACTGGCCCGGCCAGATCACCATCGCCGTCGGTCTCACCGCCCTGCTCTGGGGCATCATCGAGGGCGGCGAGCGCGGCTGGAGCAGCCTGGCGATCGTCGGCGCCCTGTCCCTCGCCGCGGTCGCCCTGGTCTCCTTCGTCGTCGCCGAGAAGCGCGCCGCCTCGCCGATGTTCAACCTCGACCTGCTGAGGATCCCGTCCTTCGCGGCGGCGGCCGTGGTCGCCCTGGCCGGCATGTTCGGCTTCATCGGCACCGCGTACTGCGTCTCGATCCGCCTCGGCGCCGTCATGCACCTCAGCGCGCTCAGGGCCGGAATGCCGTTCGTGATCCTCCAGCTGATCCCGCTCCTGCTCGCCCCGGTGCTGAGCAGGATGCTGACCCGGGTGGAGCCGCGCTGGCTGCTGGTCGGCGGGCTGCTGCCGATGGCCGCCGGTCAGTTCTGGATCGCCGCCCTGCCCATCACCACCACGTCCCTCGCCGCGTTCATCGGCCCGGTGCTGCTGCTCGGCGTCGGCTTCATCTGCGTGGTGTCCTCGCTGACCTCCGCCGCCGTCAACGCCGTACCGCTCCACATGACCGGCATGGCCTCCGGCGCGACCAGCCTGGTCCGCGAGTTCGGCCAGGGCCTCGGACCGGCCGTCATCAGCACGGTCGCGATGAGCCTCGCCTCCTCCGCCCTCGTCGGCAAGCTCTCCGGCGCCGACGCGGGCATGGAGGCCGCGGCGGGACCCCTCGCCGTCGTCAACGCCGGCAGCGACAGCGCCCGGGCCGCCGCCCAGGACGCCCTCGCCCACGGCATGGCGGTCGGCGTGGTGATCTGCGGCTGCGCCTCGCTGCTCGGGGCGGTGGTGACGCTGCTGCTGGTGCGGAAGAACGCGGCACGCTCGGCCACGGAGGCGGCGGTGCAGCCTGCGGCCGCCTGACGGACGCAGAACCGAGACGAGGGGCCGGACATCCGGCCCCTCACTTTTTGTGCGCGCCGGGTGTCGATTCGCGTCGGTCCCGTTCGTCGGGTGGGTGTAGGAAGCTCATGAGGACCGGGAGGAACCATGAAGTACATGCTGCTCGTCTGCGGTGACGACACCGCCGACGCCTCGGGCATGGCACCCGTCGAACCCTGGGTCGACGAACTCGGCGACCGCGGCGTACGACTCCACGGGCACCGGCTCGCCCAGCCCGCCGACGCGGTCACCGTACGGGTGCGCGGGGGTGAGGTGCTGCGCACCGACGGGCCGTTCGCGGAGACCAAGGAGTACGTCGCCGGGTTCGACATCCTGGAGTGCGCCGGCCTGGAGGAGGCCGTCGAGGCCGCCGCCAAGCACCCCGTCGCCACCATCGGCGCCATGGAGGTGCGCCCGTTCTGGGAGGACGAGGACGCCGAGGGCGAGATCCGCCGCCTCGACGCCGAACTGACGGCCGCGGCGGGCACCGGGGACGTCGAGCGCGCGCTCGCCTGCTACGCGCAGGACGCGGAGGTCGTGGCGCACGGCCGGGCGGACCGGGGCGTCGAGGCGCTCCGCAAGATCTGGGCCGAGACCGGTCCGGTCACCCGCGAGGTCCTGGAGTTCCGCGTCCACGTCGACGAGAGCATCGCCTTCGGCCACGCCCTCGTCCGCACCGACGGCCGGCTGCTGCGTGTCACCACCGGCTACCGCAACGTCGGCCCGCGCTGGGTGATCGTCCACGAGCACGTCACGGAGGCCACGTCATGAAGTACGCCCTGCTGATCTGCACCCCCGTCGACGGCGAGGAGCTCAGCCCCGCCGAGATCGCCGACGACCCCCGCTTCACCTCCTACATCGACGAGGTCCGCAGCCGGGACGTCGTCAAGGGCGGCGCCCGGCTGCGCCCCGCCTCCGACGCCACCACCGTCCGCGTCCAGGGCGACGAGGTGCTGCTCACCGACGGGCCGTTCATCGAGTCCAAGGAGTACATCGCGGGCATCGACATCATCGAGGTCGCCGACCTCGACGAGGCGATCTCCCTCGCGTCCCGGCACCCGGCGGCGCTCGCCGGCGGCTCGGTGGAAGTGCGGCCCGTGTGGGAGTGACCCCCGAGGAGGCCGTCGCCGCCGCCTTCCGGGAGGAGTGGGGCCAGGTCGTCGCCACCCTGATCCGGGTGACCGGAGACTGGGACCTCGCCGAGGAGTGCGCGCAGGATGCCTTCGCCCAGGCCCTCGACCGATGGCGGCGTGACGGCGTCCCGCGCCGCCCCGGCGCCTGGCTCACCACGACCGCCCGCCACCGGGCCATGGACGTACTGCGCCGGGAGGCCGTCGGAGCACGGAAACTACAGGAGGCGGCGATGCTCACGGCGCCCGAGGAGCCGTACGACGACAGCGGGGTCCAGGACGACCGACTGCGCCTGATCTTCACCTGCTGCCACCCCGCGCTGCACATCGAGGCCCGCGTCGCCCTGACCCTGCGCACCCTCGCCGGACTGACCACACCGGAGATCGCCCGCGCCTTCCTCGTCCCCGAGGCGACCATGGCCCAGCGCCTGGTGCGCGCAAAGAAGAAGATCCGCAACGCCGGCATCCCCTACCGCGTCCCTCCCGCGCATCTGCTCCCCGAGCGCACGACCGGCGTCCTCGGCGTGATCTACCTCCTCTTCAACGAGGGGTACGCGGCCACCTCGGGCGCCGATCTCGTACGACGGAACCTGTGCGCGGAGGCCGTCCGGCTGGCCCGGGTCCTCGCCCGCCTGATGCCGGACGAGCCCGAGGCCCTCGGCCTGCTGGCGCTGCTCCTCCTGCACGACGCCCGCCGCGAGACCCGCGTGGACGCGCACGGCGAACTGGTGACCCTGGAGGACCAGGACCGCACGGCCTGGGACCACGACGAGGTCGACGAGGGCGCCACGCTGCTGGAGACCGCGCTGCGCCGGGGCCGGCCCGGGCCGTACCAGATCCAGGCCGCCATCGCCGCCTGCCACACCACGGCGGCCACGGCCCAGGACACCGACTGGGCCGACATCGCCGCCCTGTACGGCGAGTTGGTCCGCCTCGTGCCCTCGGCCGTGGTCCGGCTCAACCGCGCGGTCGCCGTCGCCATGGCCCAAGGCGCCGACGCCGGGCTCGAGTTGGTCGCGGAGCTGGAGCGGGAGGGCGAACTGAACGGCTACCACCTGCTTCCGGCCACACGCGCCGATCTGCTGCGCCGCAGCGGCCGTACGACCGAGGCGGCCCGGGCGTACGAACGGGCCCTCGAACTGGTGGAGAACGACGCCGAGCGGGACTTCCTGGAGAAACGGCTCGCGGAGTGTCGATCCGGCTAGGGGCCGTTCGTCGGTGGGGTGAAAGGCACCGAAGCAACCCCGAGACTCCGGAGGTCCCCATGACCGCCACCGACTCCCGCCGCTGGTACGCCCTCTGTCTGCTCTGTGTCGCCGGGTTCATGGTGATCCTCGACCGGGCCGCCGCCGCGTCTTCATGACCGGCACCCTGATGTCCGGCCTCTCGTCGCTCCTGTGCGGATTCGCCGGTACGGCCGCGGTGTTGATCGCCGCCCGTGCCGTGCAGGGAGTCTCGGCCGCCGTCATGGCGCCCACCGCGCTGTCGATCCTCCTGTACACCTTCGAGGAGGGCCCCGACCGCAACAAAGCGCTCGGCTTCTGGTCCGGCAGCGGCGGATTCGGCGCCACCGCCTTCGGCACGTCGTACACGCTGTCCCAGTACGGCCAGGGCGTCCGGTGTGGGGGAGCAGGACTCGGGGGTCGCCTCCGGCATTCAGACGGCGGCCTTCCGGATCGGCGGGCCTTCGGAGTCGCCGTAGCCACGTCAACGACCGTCACGCACATCGCGGGACCGGACCTGACCGCACTGACATCGGGCTACCAGACGGCGTTCACGGCCTGTGCCGTCCTCGCGGTGACCGGACTGAGCTGCGCGATCGTTCTGCTGGGTGCGAGGTCGCGCCCCTCCAGGAGTGCGGGGAACCGCGCGGCCGGGCCTCACCGCCCCGCGGACGCACACGATCTCACCCGTCGAGTGCGTTCGTGATCGCCTTCACCCCACCATGTGAGGCATAGCCCCCGTCCACGGTGATCTCCGCCCCGTTCACATACGACGCCTCGTCGGACAGCAGATACACGACCAACGGCGCCACCTCGTCGACGGTCCCCGCTCGCCCCTGGGGCGTCATCGCGAGATGCGCCCCCACGAACACCGGATTCGCGGACGCCATCAGCGGAGTCTCGATGTAGCCGGGGTGGATGACGTTCGTACGGATGCCCCGGGGCGCCAGCTCCAGCGCCGCCACCTTCGACAGGCCGCGCAGGGCCCACTTGCTGGCTGTGTAGGCCACCGCGTGATGAGCGGTCAGTCCGGCGACGGAGCCGACGTTCACGATCGAGGCACCGACCGGCATCAACGGTGTCAGGGCCTGGATGCCCAGCAGGGCCCCCGTCGTGTTCACTGCGAACGCCCGGTTCCAGTCGGTGAGTTCGACCTCCCCGAGCCGGGCCCGCATCGGGATCCCCGCGTTGTTGACGAGACCGTGCACGACCTCCAGCTCACCGGCCAGCGCTGCCCAGTCCTGCGGCGACGACACGTCCAGATGCCGGTAGCGGACGTCCAGGCCGTCCGCCCGCAGGGACGCGGCCAGCTTCTCGCCGGGCTCGTCGAGGACGTCGGTCGCGATCACCGCCGCGCCCTCCCGGGCCGCCGCCGTCACCTCGGCGGCTCCCTGACCCTGCGCGGCCCCGGTGACGACGACGGTACGGCCCGCCAGACGCGTACGGCTCACGGTTCCTCCAGTGCGGTTCGGGATGTCTCCCGTCCACGCTAGGAAGCGACGGTCAGCTCCGGAAACGCGTGTTCCTCATGGCTGTCATCCACGGCGTCGATCTCCTGGTTCAGCGAGTTGCCGACCTTCCGCACGGTCTCCCGCAGCCATCGGTGGGCGGGGTCGGCGTGCCGGTTGTGGTGCCAGTACATGGCCTCCACCAGCGGCACGTCCGGGAACGGCGTCGGTACGACGGCACAGCGCGCGAACCCCTCGTAGCGACGGGCGAGCCGTTCGGGCACCATCGCCACCAGGTCGGTGCCGCTGACCAGGAACGGCAGGACGCTGAAGCCGGGTGTGCTGACCTGCACCCTCGGCGTGATGCCGAGGGTTTCGAGCTGCCGTTCGGCGGGCGTGTGGCTCTTGCCGATGGCGCAGGCCGCGTGCGGCATCTCCGCCAGGTCGCGCAGGCCGAGCCGCCCGTCCACCACCCGCGGGTTGTCCGGGTCGACGAGGCACACGAACCGGTCGTGCATCACCGCCTCGCTCACCCCCGGCAGCTGGTAGCCCAGCGGCACGATCATCAGGTCGTGGCAGCGCAGATGCGTCTCGTTCTCCAGCTGACCGTCCACGATGGGGTGGAAGTCGATCCGCACCCCGGGCGCCTCCTCGGCGATGACCCGCAGCAACGGCTCCACGAGCACCGTCATCACGTAGTCGGACATCACCACCGAGAACCGCTGCCGGCTGCGGCCCGGATCGAAGTGCCGGGTCAGCGACAGCGCCTCCTCCGCATTGTGCAGCGAGGCCTGCACCACCGGCAGCAGCCGTTCCGCGAGCGGGGTCAGCTCGTACTCCCGGCCGACCCGCACCAGCAGCTCGTCGTTGAAGTGCCGGCGCAGCCGAGCCAGCGAGCCGCTCATCGCGGACTGGCTGGTGGACAGCCGTACGCCCGCGTGGGTGACGTTCTTCTCCTCCAGGAGGGCTTCCAGCGCCACCAGAAGATTCAGGTCGATCGCTCCGAGACC
The DNA here is from genome assembly GCF_010548375.1 of Streptomyces sp. SID13726. Taxonomy (GTDB): domain Bacteria; phylum Actinomycetota; class Actinomycetes; order Streptomycetales; family Streptomycetaceae; genus Streptomyces. The sequence goes on along the minus strand of NZ_JAAGLY010000002.1, from coordinate 250,875 downwards.
CATGGGTGTTCCTTCCGGCCGCGTCGTTGAAGCTCGGTGAAACCGGAGCGTAACGACGGGTCTCCCGCCGAGGAAGAGCCCCGGGGACAACTCACAGCGATCCGATAGGAGCCATCGGGTCCCCGGATGTACGCAGGTCAGAAGGGGCGGCGGCGCTACGGCCGTGGCGTGCGGCCCCGCTTGCGCGCCCGGGGGAGATACACGTCCGTACGGCCCGGTACCACCTGGTTGGAGAGGGTCCCGAGCCGCTCCACCGCGAGCGTCACCCGGTCACCCGGTGTGAGCGGCGGGGGCGTGCGCGCGCCGAGCCGCCCCCAGAACTCCGCCAGCGCGCCCCAGCCGCAGGTGCCGGAGCCCAGGACGTCCCCGGGGCGCACCCAGGCGTCCCGGCTCGCGTAGGCGGTCATCTCCTCGAAGGTCCACGACATGTTGGCGAGGGTGTCCCGGCCGATCAGCTCACCGTTGAGGGTGACCGTCATCTCCAGGTCGAGGAAGCCGTCCGCGTCCCGCCGGTCCTCCACCTCGTCCGCGGTGACCAGGTACGGGCCTAGCGTGTTGGCGAAGTCCTTGCCTTTGGAGAAACCGAGGCCCAGGTTCTTCTCCGGCTTCTGGAGATCGCGTGCCGACCAGTCGTTGAAGACCAGGTACCCGACGATGTGCTCGCGCGCCCGCTCAGGGGTGAGGTCCCGGCCGGCGAGGCCGATCACCGCACCGACCTCCAGCTCGAAGTCCAGCACCGAGCAGCCCGCCGGCACCGGGACGTCGTCATGGGCGCCGTAGGCCGCGTGCGGGTTGGTGAAGTAGAAGTTGGGTGCCCGGTACCACTCCTCGGGCACGTGCTCCAGCCCGTCCAGGGACTTCGAGACCCCCTCGATGTGTGCCTCGAAGCCGACGAAGTCACGGATGGAGGGCGGCTTGAGCGGGGGCAGCAGCCTGACCTGATCCACCGTCAACTCGCTGGGCTCGCCCAGGGCTTCGGCGCCCGCGGAGTGGAGGGCCTCCTGCTCGACCAGGGCCAGGACCGGCTGGGGGAGCGGGTGGATCACTCCGTCCAGGACGACCCCGGCGCGCTCCACGCCCTCGTGCTCGTACGTCGCGACACGCATGGCTCACTGCTCCCAGTGGTTGGTGTTGGTCACGGTCCCGGCGCTCAGATAGCCCGCGAACAGGCCCTTCGGGTCGCGGGTGGCACGGATCTCCTGGAGCCGCCGCCACTGCTCGTCGCCCATGAACCGCAACTGCCGTACGGTGAAGTCGGAGTCGCCCAGGTACTGGCCCGCGGTGACCGGCCGCATCGCGGCCATCGCCCGGTCGAGCCAGGCGCGCAGCTCGCCGTCCCGAGAGGGATCGTCGTGGACGACGTAGGTGGCGCAGTAGATCTCGGACTGCAACGAGAAGGCCATGTCCGGGAGTCGGCGCAGCGGGGCCATGGAGAACCAGATCGTGAAGGTCTGCCGGGTGGGGTGCTCGGTGAACGCCTCACGGATCGCCGGGACGACCTCCTCGGCAGGTCCGGTCAGCCAGGCGTTGTCGACCAGATAGCGATGGCCTTCCGGGTTGGCGATGCGCTGACCGGCCAACTGCTCCGCGAACGTGGTGGGTTGGGCCTCGACACGGAACAGGGCCCGGTCCGCGTACGGATTGGCGTGCAGCGGCGCCAGGGCCTCGGCCGCCTCCTCCGGGGTGTCCGTCATCGACACGCCCGTGACCAGCAGCACCGGTTCGTCGCGATCGGGCGGGGTCTGTGTGAGCGCGACGATCTCCACCAGGTCGGACACCGTGTGGTGCATGCCGTGCAGCCAGGTCATGACCTCGTCGAACAGGTCCAGCGGATAGGCGTGCACAGTGTGCCCGAGATGCCTCGGGAGCGGCCGGGTGCGCAGATGGAAGCGGGTCACCACACCGAAGAAGCCCGGGCCAGCGCCCCGCGCCGCCCAGAACAGGTCGCTGTTGCGCGTCTCGTCCGCGCGCACCGACTCGCCCTCGGCGGTGACGAGATCGAGCGCCACGATGTTCTCCGCCGCCCACCCCCAGCCGCGCGCGTTCCAGCCCTGCCCGCCCTGGAGCAGGAAGCCGCCGATCCCGACCGAGGGACAGTGCCCGCCGTTGAAGAACCGGCCGAACTCGGCGAGATACGGATTGAGTTCGTCGCCGCCCCGCACGCTGGGCGTCGCCGTCACGATCCCGGTCTGCGGGTCGTACGCCATCTCGCGGAAGTCCCCGAGGTCGATCAGCAGCGCGTCCTCGCGCACCGACCAGGCGGCCCAGCTGTGCCCGCCGGAGCGGACGGCGACCTGCCAGCCGCGCTCCAGGGCGAGCCGTACGCCCTCGACGACGTCCTGTTCGGTGCGGGCCAGAAGGACGGCGGCCGGGAGCCGGTCCGTGGGGCGCCGGGCGTTGAAGACCCGGCCGAGGCACGCCTCCTCGAAGCCCTCGTCGCCGGGGAGAAGCAGAGTGCTCACATGGTCCCCCACTACTTCACCGCGATCGGGTTGACGGGCGCGCCGACCGCTCCGGTCACCGGCAGCGGCGCGGCCACCAGCAGGAACTCGTAGACACCGTCCGCCGCGCAGTCCTCGGCGAGCGCCTCCAGGTCCCACATCTCACCCAGCGGCAGGCCCATGTTGGGGATCGCGATCTGGTGCAGCGGGGACATCGCCGGATCGGCGAACTCGTAGGGGCGCACCTCCAGCCCCCAGGTGTCGGAGGCGATCGCCGCGATCTCCGTGCGGTGCAGCCAGCCGAGCGTGGTGAACGACAGGCCGGGCGCGTCCCCGGCCGCGTAGCCGCCCCACTCGCCCAACCGCCGTACCCGGCCCAGCTGTCCGGTGCGCAGCAGGACGAGGTCGCCGCGGCGGACGGTCGAGGTGGCGCCCTGTGCCTCGACGGTGGCCCGCAGATGTTCCTCCAGGACGGGGAAGCCGTCCGGGAGTTCACCGTGTTCGTCGCCGACCGCCCGGCCGACGTCGAGGAGGACACCTCGGCCCGTGAACGCGTCCCGCATGTGCTCGATGCCGGTCACGGAGTCGCCGTCGCCGTTGACGATCGTGCACGGACGGCCGTTCCAGGCCCGCTTGTTGTCGTAGATGTGGCCCAGCCCGTCCCACTGCGTCGAGGCCTGCAACGGCATCACGACATGGTCGTCCGCGCCGCCGAAGCCGTGCGGGAAGCCCTGGGTGCCGGCGGCCGCGTCCGAACCGGTGTCCTTCATGTAGTGCACCGGGTTGATCCGGCCGCGGAATCCGCGCTGCGGGCCCGACTCGTTGAACTCCTGGGAGAGGGAGAAGGACCGCCCCCGCCGGACCAGTCCGGCCGCGTGCGCGCGGATCGCGTCGTCGATGAAGTTGAGGGTGCCCAGCACGTCGTCCTCGCCCCAGCGACCCCAATTGCGGTACGCGGAGCGGGCCTTGGCGAGCTCTTCCTCGATCGGACCCAGGGTCATGAGGTACGTCCTTTCAGGAGCAGGTCGAGGGCGTTGCCCCCGGCGACGGCGGCACGGTCGGCCGGGGCCAGCCCGGCGGCGTCCAGCCGGGCCACCGGGTCGTCGACACCCATGTCGAAGGGGTGGTCGGTGCCCAGTACGACCCGGTCCGCGCCCACCTCCTCGACCAGATGGCGCAGGGCCCGCGGTGTGTACACCAGCGAGTCGAACCACATCCGCCGCAGATAGGCGCTGGGCGGCTCGGCACAGCCCCGCGCGTCCTCCCGCACCCGCCAGGCGTGGTCGGAGCGTCCGACGTACGTCGGCAGGTAGCCACCGCCGTGCGCGACGACCAGCTTCAGGCGCGGGAAGCGGTCGAGGACCCCGGTGAAGATGAGGTGGGACAGGGCGACGGTCGTCTCGACCGGCTGGCCCACGGTGTTGCCCAGGTAGCGGGCGGCGAGCCGTCCGCCGAGCGAGCAGCCCCAGGGGTGGACGAAGACGACCGCGCCCAACTCCTCGGCCCTGCCCCAGACTTCGTCGTGCGCGGGGTCGGCCAGCTCGCGCCCGTCGACGGTCGTCGAGACGCTGATCCCGTACAGGCCGAGTTCGGTGACCGCCCGGTCCAGCAGGGCGACCGCGAGGTCCGGGTGCTGGAGCGGGACGGTGCCCAGCCCGTACAGCCGCTCGGGAGCGCGGGCGCAGTGCGCGGCCACCGCCTGGTTGACCGTGCGGGTGAGGCGTACGGCGAGGTCCGCGTCCGCCCAGTAGTGGTGCATCGGCATCGGGCCGACCACCTGGAGGTCGACCCCCATCGCGTCCAGGTCGGCCAGGCGCTCGGTGACACTCGTCAACTTGTCGGCGAGCCTGTGCAGTTGGGCCCTGTTGGCGGCCAGTGACTCCGGTGAGTGGGCGCGCTGCTCGGCCGCCAGTTCGGCGGCGAGACCCGGTGTGCCCGCGACCAGCGCGTCGGCGGCCGGTACGGCGAGATGGCCGTGGAAGTCGACGACCGGGGTGCTCACGCGGCCGCCGTCAGCGAGGCGAGCGTCTCCGACATGATCCGGGCGGGGTCGGCGCCGGGCGTGCCGGGGTGGATCTCCCACTCGGCGAGGCGCAGGGAGTTCTCCAGCACCATCCGGACGCGGGGCTGCCGACGGGACATGAAGTGGTCGAGGGACCGGTCCAACGGACCGTCGCCGCAGACCAGTTCGGCGAGGAGCACGGCGTCCTCCAGGCACATGGCCGCACCCTGCGCGATCAGCGGCGGGCAGGCGTGCGCCGCGTCGCCGATGACCACGGCCCGGCCCCGGTGCCACACCTCGTCGAGCTGGACGGACTCGATCCAGCGGTAGTCGACCGCCGTGTCGTCGGGCAGCGAGGCGACGATGTTCCCCCAGGTGCCCCCGTACCCGGCGCCCCGCTCACGCAGCAGCGGCAGCGAGCAGCGCGGGCCGATCAGGGAGGTGTCGAGGTTCTCGTCCAGGAGGTAGGCGTAGCACTGGTCGGGGGAGATCGGGCTGTAGCCGGCCTTGAAGCGCGGGCCGCCGTAGTACACCTCCGCGCAGTCCATCTCCGCGGGGCGGTCGGCCACCACCCGGAAGATCGACATGCCGACCGGGCGGGGCCGCGCCGTGATCCCGATGAGCGCGCGCATCGCCGAGTTGATGCCGTCGGCGCCGACCATCAGGTCGTAGCGGCCCGTGGAGCCGTCGGTGAAGACCACGTCGACATGGCCGGGGGACTGGGTGAGGCGCTCGACGCTCAGCCCGAGGCGGACCGTGACACCGTGTGCGCGCACCGCGTCGCAGAGCGCGTTCAGGAGGTCCGAGCGCAGTGCGCCCGCCGTGGACGGCAGGTCGGCGCCACCGGTGTGCGGGGTCTCCAGCTCGGCGATCAGACCGCCGTCGGCATGGCGCAGCCGCATGATGTCGAACGGCACCGCCCGGGCCAGCACCCGGTCCAGCACCCCCACCGAGCGCAGCGCCTTGAGCGCGTTGCCCTGGAGGGTGATGCCGTGGCCCACACCGAACCACTGGGGCGAGATCTCGACGAGTTCCACCTCGACACCGCGCTGGGCGAGCGCCAGGCACAACACGCTTCCGGTGATGCCGCCACCGACGACGAGCACCTTTTCAACGGGCATGGGCGATCCTTGCGAACGTAGAAAGACAGCGGGGTTCAGCCGGAGAAGCGTGCGCCGAGCTCGTGGTAGTGCTCGACGGCCGGCGGCTCGGCGAAGAACGGTCCGACCAGGGCCCGCCAGCGTGCGAACCGCTCGGACTCCCGGAAGCCGACCGTGTGCGCCTCGACCGACTCCCAGCCGACCAGCAGCAGGAACACCGAGGGCCGCTCCGCGCAGCGCAGCAGCTCGGCCCAGCGGAACCCGTCGGCCTCCGCGAGCACCTTGCGCGCCTTGCCGAAGACCTCCTCGAATGCCGCTTCCCGGCCCTCCTCGACCGTCAGCTGGGCATGCTCGACCACCACGGCGTTCTCCTCGTTCTCTCCGGGGGCGGGGGTGGCTCCGAGCCTGGGCGGCGGCCCGTGCGGGGTCAACGGATCGAGGCATCGGCAAGGGGGACGCCATGCATCCCGTACGGCGATGCAGGCGCAGTTCAGGGGCTGTGCGGCACGGTGATGGCAGGCATCGCGAACGGCCATTTCCGCCGCCCCGCCGGGATGCCTAGCGTCGAGGGCGAGCCCCGCATCCCCTTGAGGAGAGCCGCCCGTGCCCGATCCACTCCCTGCCCACGCCGGGCCCTTCGCGCTCGGCACCTTCGACGCCGGCTCAGGCGCCTTCCCAGGCCTGGTCACCGGCGCCCGTGTGCTCGACCTGTCCGACCGGGTGACGTCCGTGCGTGCCCTCGTCGAGGACTGGGACACCTGGCTGCCCCGGCTCCACGAGCTCGCCGAGTCCGTCCCGGCCGTCGAGGGCACCTGGCACGACCTGGCCGGCCTGCGCGTGCTGATCCCGGTCGAGCCGGGCCAGATCCTCCAGAGCGGCGCCAACTACCGCAAGCACGTGGTCGATCTGGTCGCAGCCGAGAAGGAGAGCGTGCACGGCGCCACCCCCGAGGAGGCCCGCGCCGACGCCGAGCGGATGATGGACGAGCGGATCCGCAGCGGTGTGCCGTACGTCTTCCTCGGCTCGCCGCGCGCGATGTGCGGCCCCTACGACGACATCGTGCTCCCGGAGCTCGGCGAACAGCACGACTGGGAGCTCGAACTCGCCCTCGTCATCGGGAAGCCGGGCAGGAACATCGCCGTCGAGGAGGCCCTCGACCACGTGGCGGCCTACACGATCTGCAACGACCTCACGACCCGTGACCGCCTCTACCGGCCGGACCTGAAGGCCATCGGCACCGACTGGTTCACCGCCAAGAACGCCGACACCTTCCTGCCGACCGGCCCCTTCCTCGTCCCGGCCGCCTTCGTCGGGGACCCGGACGACCTGCGGATCACCCTGCGCCACAACGGAGTCGTCCGCCAGGACGAGTCCACCAAGGACATGATCTTCGGCATCCCGCGGCTCATCGCGTACGTCTCCACGACCACCACCCTGCGCCCCGGCGACCTCCTGCTCACCGGCTCCCCGGCCGGCAACGGAGCGCACTGGGGTGTCTTCCTGAAGCCCGGCGACGTCGTCGAGGCCGGGATCACCGGCCTCGGTCACCAGCGCAACACCGTCAGGAGCCACTCATGAGCTTCCAGCCCATCACCCATCTGCGCCATGTCGACCTCGCCGTACCGGACTTCGAGCGCCAGCGCGCCTTCTTCGGCACCACCTGGGGCCTGACCGAGATCGCGAACGACAGCGGGCTGGCCTTCTTCGCCGCCGAGGGCAGCCCGGAGCAGTACATCGTGCGGATCAGGAAGGACGAGCGCAAGCGGATGGACCTGGTGGCCTTCGGTGCCGTCTCCCCGGCAGCCGTCGACGAGCTGGCCGTACGACTCGGTCGCGCCGGTATTCAACTCGTGCACGAACCAAGGCTGTTGGACACGCCCGGCGGCGGCTACGGGCTGCGCTTCTTCGACCCCGACGGCAGGGTCGTCGAGGTCTCCGCCGATGTCGCCACCCGCGCCCACCGCAGGATCGAGGAGCGCGAGGCCGTCCCCGTGCGACTCTCGCACTGCGTGATCAACTCCCAGGACCCGGAGAGCCTGCGGGACTTCTACGTCGAGCACCTGGGCTTCCGGCTCACCGACACCCTGTACTCGACACACATGGGCGACCTCATGTACTTCCTGCGGTGCAGCCCCCTGCACCACTCCTTCGCCATCGCGCGCGGGCCCCATGTCTCCCTGCACCACGCCTCGTTCGAGATGCGCGGGGTCGAGGAGTACATGCGCGGCACCGGGCGGGCGCTGCGGGCCGGGACCCGGCTCACCTGGGGGCCGGGACGGCATCTCGCGGGCGACAACACCTTCTCGTACTTCCACGACCCGCACGGCAACACCGTCGAGTACACCACCGAACTCGCCGTCCTCGAAGAGGACCTGTGGCACCCGGGCCGCCACGACGTGGACGAGCCGATCACCCAGGACCAGTGGGGCACCGCCGACCCGATGAGCGAGTCGGTCGCCAAGGAGCAGTTCAACGACCCCGACGTGCTCTTCGAAGCGCCGCCCGTCTGAGCAACCCTGAGTAGAAAGGCCGTAGTTGTGGCAGAGATCCTGAAGCACGCCGTACCCAGGTCCGAGGTCACCGCCTCCCTCGGCCAGGTGCGCGAGACCGTCGCCGGCGTCATCGCCGACATCCGCGAACGCGGCGACGCGGCCGTGCGCGCGTACTCCGAGAAGTTCGACGACTGGAGCCCCGAATCCTTCCGGCTCGGCGAGGAGGAGGTCGAGAGGATCGTCGCCTCGGTGCCCGAACAGGTCATCGCCGACATCCGCTTCGTCCAGGAGCAGGTCCGCGCCTTCGCCCGTCACCAGCTGGACTCCCTGGGGGAGTTTGAGGTGGAGACCCTGCCGGGCGTACGGCTCGGTCAGAAGCACCTCCCCGTGCAGGCGGCCGGCGCGTACATCCCCGGCGGCCGCTATCCGCTCACCGCCTCCGCCCACATGACCATCGTCACCGCCAAGGTCGCGGGCGTGCCGAGGGTCGTCGCCTGTACGCCGCCCATCCGCGGCGAGATCCCGGCCGCCACCGTCGCCGCCATGCACCTCGCGGGCGCCGACGAGATCTGGCTGCTCGGCGGGGTCCAGGCGGTCGCCGCGATGGCGGTCGGCACGGACGGCATGGAGCCGGTGAACCTGATCGCCGGACCGGGCAACGCGTATGTCGCCGAAGCCAAGCGGCAGTTGTTCGGGGAGATCGGCATCGACCTCTTCGCCGGACCGACCGAGATCCTCGTCCTCGCCGACGAGCACGCAGACCCGTTCGTCTGCGCGGTCGACCTGCTCTCCCAGGCCGAGCACGGCCCCGACTCCCCGGCCGTCCTCATCACCACCTCCCGCGAGGTCGCCGAGAGGACGATCGCCGAGGTCGAACGCATCCTGCCCGGCATGCCGACCCGCGACTACGCCGAGCCCGCGTGGCGCGACCACGGTCAGGTGCACGTCGTCGACACCCTCGACGAGCTGTACGCGCTGGCCGACGAGTTCGCCTTCGAACACGTGGAGGTGCTGACCGCCGAACCGCGACTCGCCCTCGACAGGATGACCCAGTACGGAGCCCTCTTCCTCGGCGAGGGCACCTGTGTGTCCTTCGGCGACAAGGTCATCGGCACCAACCATGTGCTGCCCACACGTGGTGCCGCCCGCTACACCGGCGGCCTCTGGGTGGGGAAGTACCTCAGGACGGTCACCTACCAGGAGGTCACCGACACCGACTCGCAGGCCCTGCTCGGCCGGCTCTGCGGACGCGCGTCCCGCGTCGAACTGTTCGAGGGACACGCGCGCTCCGGTGACGTACGGGCAGCGAAGGCCGCCGGCGACGAGCTGCCGTGGAACACCGCGTGAGCCTGTCCGGCCGTACCGCACTGGTCACCGGCGGGGGAGGGCCGCTGGGCCGCGCGTTCGCCCTGGCCCTCGCCGCCGAGGGCGCCCGGGTGATCCTCACCGGGCGCGGGGAACAGGCCCTGAAGGAGTCGGCGGAACAGGTGGGCTGCGACGCCCGGACGGCCGTGTGCGATGTCTCCGACCCCGACTCCGTACGGCGGCTCGCTCTCGAACTCGCCGACGAGGACGTGTCGTTGCTCGTCAACAACGCGGGTGTCGCCGGTCCGGTGCGCCCTCTCGTCGACATCGAACCCGACGAGTGGGACGACGTGTTCGCGGTCAACGTCCGAGGCGTCTACCTGATGTCCCGTGCCTTCCTCCCGCGGATGATCGCCGCCGGCCGGGGAGACGTCGTCAACGTGGCCTCGGTGAGCGGCAAGCGCCCGCTGCTGCACCGCACCCCCTACACCGCCTCCAAGATGGCGCTGCTCGGTCTCACCCGGACGCTCGCCGGCGAGGTCGGCCCGCGGGGAGTCGCGGTCAACTCCCTTTCCCCGGGCCCGGTCAGGGGCCCCCGCATGGACCGCAACTTCCGGCTCACCGCCGAACTGACCGGCTGCACGGTCGAGGAGGCCGAACGCGACTTCGCGTCCCGCGCCGCGCTCGGCCGGCTCGTCGAGGAGGACGAGGTGGCGCGGGCCCTGGTGGCGATGCTCGCGATGCCGGGCCTGTGCGGGGCGGACATCGATCTGTCGGCGGGGATGGTCGCACCGGCGTAGACAGCGGTGGAGGAACGGCGAGGTGGACGGCGTGACAGCCGCCCGCCTCGCCGTCGTGCGTGCGCCCGCCCACCCCCTGTGACCACTCTGTGTGACCGCCATGGAACAGGCCGCCCGATCTCTGGCATCGGGTTCCGGCATGCGTGTGTGAACCGCCTGTTCCCTGCTCTCCAGGGCTGCTTCACTCCGTCGTGCGCACCTCAGGTGCTTGCTCCGAGCCGTCGCCGCCGTGCACGAGACGGCCGGTTCGTCACGCTGCGCAACGGCGCACTCGATCCCTGGGAAGGCTTGCAAATGACGCTGATCACCCGACGTTCCGTCCTGATCGCCGGTACCGCCACCGCCGGAGCCCTGCTGGTCCCGGCCGGTACCGCCACCGCCGGGACCAGGACCTCCGGCAAGCGGATCGCGGTCGCGGCCGGGGAGACGTACGAACTCTCCACGACCACCCGCGTGAGCGAGCTGTCCATCGCCGAGGGCGGCACGATCGTGGCCCCCGACGGCCACAGCCTCACCCTGACCGTCGACGGAGTGGAGACCGGCCAGCTCCTGACGGCAACAGGCGGCACCGCCACCCTCGTCCAGGCCGGCACCTACCGGGGCGACGTCGTCCTCACGGTCGCCGAGGCCAACGCCGTGACCTACGAGACGCTCACCTTCCCCTTCCGGCAGGCGGTCTACGTCGACGCCGACGGGGTCGTGCGCGAGAAGTCCGTCCTCGCGGCCGCGCTCGGCGGCAAGCTCACCGACACCCTCGCCCGCAAGGTGTCGATCACCTCGACCGGCGAGTGCTTCGACGGCTTCTTCGTGCAGGACGGCACCTACACCCTGGACAGCCCCACCATCTTCCTGACGGGCAACGGCCGTTGCGACTTCGCCGGCTACGGTGCCGCGGTGGTCGGCGACGGCTCGTCCACCAAGCTCGTCGTGGACGGCGCCCGCATCAGCACCAAGGGCGTGGTCCGCACCGGGATCATCTCCAACGACGGTGCCAACGTGGTCGTGAAGAACTCCACCGTCCACTGCCGCAACGGCGTCCTGCCCGCCGACTACCAGGCCACCGTCGAGACCCCGTACATGGAGTCGGTGCCCTGGATGCTCGGCCTCGACGGCAACGTCCGCGCCACCAACCTGATCGGCAGGAACAGCGCGGCCACCTACCTCAACTCGACCGTGTTCTCCGAGACGTGGGGCGCCCTGTCGGTGGAGGGCGGCAGCGGGCTCAAGCTGACCGCGGTCAACAGCCATGTCGGCAACACGGGGGAGTACGGCTACGGCACCTACGCCATCGGCGACGCCACCGTCCGCGTCCTCGGCTCCCGCTTCGACGTCGGCAGCTACGCCACCATCATCGCGGGCCCGGCCGCCGTCGTGCACTACGGCGACAGCACCCGGGACGCCGTCGCCGCGCTGAACACCGAACTGTCACTGGGGCTGAGCGCCGCCGAACTCAAGGCCCTCCCGGTCCGCAACACCGTCGTGAACTCCGGCCACTTCGGGTACATGTTCTTCGGCGCGGGCCAACTGACCCTGGACGGCGGCACGGTCGTCAACTCCGAACGGGCCACCTTCCTCAACAAGGGCCAGCAGACCGCCATTTCGGTCGACGGCTCGAAGGGCGCCCGCCTCGACCCTCGGGACGGCGTCATCCTCCAGATGATCGAGCTGGACGACCCGGGCCCGGTCAACGTCGACGGCAGGATGATGAACGTCGGCGTCTACACCGAGCCGACCGACGACCCCACGAAGGACTCCACCTTCGACGTCACCGCCGCCCACACCGCCGACGGAGCCGCCACCTTCACGGCCATCGCCCTCAAGGGCGACTTCTACAACGGCATGCGTACGGGCAAGAACATGGTCCTCACCTTCGAGGACTCCACCGTGACGGGCGTGATCTCGGCGACCAGGACCAAGCACCGGGTGCCCTCCATCGACGCGTCCACCTTCTACGAACTCGGCATCGTCACCAACACCGCGCAGGCCGCCGTCAACAACGGCGTGGTCGTACGGCTGAACAGCGGCTCCACCTGGACCGTCACCGGCACCTCGTATCTGACCTCCCTCACCCTCGCCGCCGACGCGGCCGTGCGGGCACCGCGCGGGAAGAAGGTGACCCTGACGGTCGACGGGACCGCGACGGCCCTCACCGCCGGCACCGCCTACACGGGCGCGCTCGTCCTGACGGTGGCGTGAACTCAGCAGGCCTCCTGACGGTGGCGTGAACTCAGGAGGCGGAGGCGGCCCTCGCCTCCGCCTCCTTCGCGATCTGCTCGAACCGCGCCCCCATCGCCTCGGCCAGAGCCTGCGCGCCCGACAGCGGACGGACCATCACCGTCAGCCGGTCGATCAGGCCGTTCTCGTCGAGATGGATGAAGTCGCAGCCGTCCAGGGCCCGTTCGCCGACCCGGGTCGCGAACATCAGCGCGCTGTCACGGCCGTCCTCGCTGCTCAGCTCGGTCACATAGCGGAAGTCCTCGAAGACCTTCACCACGGTCCCCAGGATCGCCGCCGTGATGGCCTTGCCCTCGTACGGCTTGAAGACGACCGGACTCGTGAAGACCACGTCCTCGGCCAGCAACGCCTCCACCGCGCCGAGGTCGCCCGCCTCCACCGCTTCCCGGAACGCTCGCATCGGACCCCCATAGGCAATTTGTTGAGTAGGTGTGGAGTAGATTAATCACCCGCTGCTAGCCTGTCCACATGTCGCTCAAGTACGCCGTCCTGGCCGCCCTGCTGGAGGGCGAGGCCTCGGGCTACGAACTCTCCAAGGTCTTCGACGTCTCCCTGGCGAACTTCTGGCCCGCGACCCCGCAGCAGCTCTACCGCGAGCTGGAGCGCCTCGCGCAGGACGGGCTCATCGAGGCGCGGGTGGTGCAGCAGGAACGCAGGCCCAACAAGCGGCTGTTCACCCTCACCGAGTCGGGCCGCCGTGAGCTGGGCGCCTTCGCCGTCGAACCACCGCGCAGGCCGGCCGCGCTCCGCGACGAGTTCCTGATCAAGATCCAGGCCATGGACGGCACCGACCCCGAGGCGACCCGCGCGCTGGTCGAGGAGCGGATGTCCTGGGCGCGCGGCAAGCTCGCCCGCTACGAGCGGGTGCGCGACCGCCTCCTCGACGGCCGTACCGAGGAGGAGTACCTCGCGCGGGCCGAGAGGATCGGCCCCTACCTCACCCTGATGGGCGGCATCGCCTTCGAGGCGGACAACGTGCGCTGGTGTGAACGTGTCCTCGTGATCCTCAAGCGGCGCGCCCCCCTCGGCTGACTCGCCTAAGCTGTCGCGGATGTTCAGCCCAGAAGGCCCCAGCCTCCGCGAACTCGCCGTCCAGGCGCTGTCGTCCGTCGAGCGCGGCTACGACCTGCTCGCCCCCAAGTTCGACCACACCCCCTTCCGTACGCCGGACTCCGTACTGGACGCCGTCGCCGCCGCGCTTCGGCGTATGGGCCCCTTCGACGCCGGGCTCGACCTGTGCTGCGGCACCGGCGCCGGGGCCCGGGTGCTGACCCGGGTCTGCCGGGAGAGTGTCACCGGAGTCGACTTCAGCGCCGGGATGCTCGACGTGGCCCGGGAGCGGACCGGCGCCGGCGGGCCTCGGGCGTCCTGGGTGCGGGGTGACGCGCGCGCCCTGCCGTTCGCCCCCGGCTCCTTCGACCTGGTCGTCAGCTTCGGGGCCTTCGGGCACTTCCTGCCCTGTGAACTGCCGGGCCTCTTCGCCCAGGCCCGCGAAGTGCTGCGCCCCGGCGGCTGCTTCGCCTTCCCGATCGTGGCCCCGCCCCACCCCCGCTCCCGCGCCTACTGGATGCTCCTCGGCTTCGACACCGTGATGCGGGTGCGCAACGCCGTCTGGCGCCCGCCCTTCGTCATGTACTACCGGGACTTCCGGCTCGGGGACGTCCGACGGGAACTGGAATGGGCCGGCCTCCGGGTGGAGCTGCACGCCCTGCCCGAATTCGGTGTGCGCCGGGACGGCAGTCCGCGGGTCCGCATGGTCGTGGCGAGGCGGCCGGAGTAGTCGGTCCGGATTTCCAACTCATCCGTTTGATTTTCCAACTCACCAGGTTATGGTGGAACGTGTGACCACGACGACCGAGAACGAGATCCGGATCGACTCCCTGTGGCGGTCCTGGGAGGGGGCGCACGGCGGCCATGTCGCCGCCGTCGCCCTGGCCGCCGTGCGCGAGCGGTTCGCCGGCGGGGCTCAACCGGTCCGCACCCTGACCACGCACTTCCTCGCCCCGGCCGCCGCCGGTCCGCTCCATGTCTCCGGCACCGCCCCGGCCTCCGGGCGGCGCACGGCCGCGTGTGTCTTCTCCGGCCACCAGGACGGCCTCCCGGTCGTCGTCGGCTCGGCCCTGTTCGGACCCGCGCGCTCCGGGCAGCCGTACGACGGACAGCCCGCCCCGGACGTGCCGGGCCCCGACGACTGCCGGACCGTCCGGCTGCCCGGCCATCTCGCGCCCTTCGCCCGGCAGCTGGAGATCCGGCCCGCCACCGTCGACCTCCCGCTGGCCGGCGGGGAGCGGGCCGAACTCCTCGCCTGGGTGCGCTTCCTGGACGGGCGGCCGCTCGACGCGGGAGCGGTGACCACCCTCACCGATGTGCTGCCGCCCGCGCTCTACGCGGTCTGGGACACCCCGCGCCCCGTGCCCAGCGCGGAACTGACCGTCCACTTCACCGACGCCCTCGACGGGAGCGTCCCCGAGGACTGGACCCTGGTGCGGATCAGGACCGACCACGCGGGCGCCGGGTGGGCCGTGGACGACAGTGCCGTCTGGGCGTCGGACGGACGTCTGCTGGCCCTCGGCCGTCAGTCCCGCGTGGTGCGCGCCGAGCGCCCGCAGGGCTCGTAGGGCTCGCGGCAGGGGATCGCGGTCACAGCGCGCTGTACAACGCGTCCACCAGCGCCATCTTGCGCGGGTCGTCGGCGATCCGCGGGCCCATCCGGTTCATCACGTACCCCAGCGAGACCTCTGCCTCCGGGTCGACGAGACCGCACGAGCCGCCGAAGCCGTCATGTCCGAAGGCCCGCGGATTGGGCCCGTACGACCCGTTCGGCCCGCTGAGCCACAGGCCGAGCCCCAGTTCCGTGTCGTTTCCGAGTCCGATGCCCAGCACCAGGTCACGGCAGCTGCCCTGACCCTCGCGGACCCGCTCGGCCGCCTCCGGGGACAGGACGCGGTGGCCGCCGAAGGTGCCCCGGCCCGCGAAGACGCCGTAGAGCGCGGCGACGGCCCGGGCGGTGCCGTGGCCGTTCGCGGCCGGGATCTCGGCGGCCCGCCACCCGGGGGAGTTCGCCTCGGTGGCGCCCATCACGGGATTGGCCAGTGCCGCGATCGCGGCGGGCGCCAGCTGGGCGAAGAGCGCGGCCTGTTCGCTGGCCGAGGCGGCCGGCGGATGCACCAGCTCGGCGGCCCGGCCGGCCTCCTTCTCCGGCAGCCCGACGGTGAAGTCGATGCCGAGCGGCCCCGTCACCTCCCGCTCCAGGAACGCGCCCGGCAGCAGCCCCGAGACCCGCCGGACGACCTCCCCGACGAGGAAGCCGTAGGTGAAGGCGTGGTACCCGGACACCGTGCCGGGCTCCCACCAGGGGGCCGTCTCGGCGAGCCGCCGGGTCGTCAGCTCCCAGTCGTAGATCTGGTCGAGGGAGTGCGGCTCACGCAGCCCGGACAGGCCGGCCCGGTGCGACAGCAGGTGTCGTACGAGCACCTTCTCCTTGCCCGCGGCGGCGAACTCCGGCCAGTAGGCGGCCACCGGCGCGTCGAAGTCCAGGAGGCCCCGGTCCGCGAGGATGTGGGCGCACAGGGCGGTCGGGCCCTTCGTCGTCGACCAGACGTTGACCAGCGTGTCGCGCTCCCAGCGCCGGGTGCGGGCCGGGTCGGCCCAGCCGCCCCACAGGTCCACCACGGTCTCGCCGCCGAGCGTGACGCTCACCGCGGCGCCCAGTTCGTCCCGGTCCCGGAAGTTCTCCTCGAACGCGGTCCGCACCGCCGCGAAACGCTCGTCGCAGTGGCCGTGGACAGCTGACTCGTGCTCGGACATGCGCCCTCCGTCGTCGCCGGATGCCCGGACCGCGACGCTGCGACCCGGGCAACCCGAACATACCGACTGGTCGGACCGAAGGAAAGGTTCCGGCCGTTCCCGTCAGGCGTACGCGCGCAGCCAGCGCAGCTTCGCCGCCTGCTGGTAGGGGCCGCCGCCCTCGTGGTCGTTGAAGTCGTAGACCTCGATCGCCTTGTCGTCGTGCGCCCAGGCGTTGTAGGCCGCGAAGACGGTGGAGGGCGGGCAGGTCTGGTCCTCCAGGGCGGCCGAGAACAGCGCCGGGGTGCGGGCGCGGCTCGCGAAGTGGACGCCGTCGAAGTACGCGAGGGTGCCGAGGACGTCCTCGAAACGGCCGCGGTGCGTCTTGAGGTAGAGGCCGATCTCCCGGTACGGGTGGCGGTCCGTCACGGTCGTGGCGCGCGGGAAGTCGCACAGGAACGGCACGTCAGGAGCGACCGCCGCCAGATCCGGGACCAGCCCGCCGACCGCGATGGAGATGCCGCCGCCCTGGCTGCCGCCGACCGCGACCGTGCGCGCGGGGTCGGTCAGCGGGTGCGAACGGGCCGCCTCGATCGCCCGCACCGCGTCGGTGTACACCCGGCGGTAGTAGTAGTTCTCGGGGGCGTCGATGCCCCGGGTCATGAAACCGGGGTACGCGGGCGCGCCGGCCTGCGGATCCGCGGTGCCGCCCCCGCCGCCCCAGGCGCTGCCCTGGCCGCGGGTGTCCATCACGAAGTGCGCCCGGCCCGACGACGCCCACAGCAGATGTTCGTGCGGCAGTCCGCGCCCGCCGCCGTAGCCGATGAACTCCACGACCACCGGCACCGGCGCGGAGACCTCGGCGGGGATCGTGAACCAGCCCTTGACCGGGTGGCCGCCGAACCCGGCGAACGTCACGTCGTACACCTTCACCGTGGACAGCCCGGTGTCCACGAGGTCGAAGCGGGCGTCCAGGTCGAACTCGCGGGCCTCCTGGAGGGTCTTGGACCAGAACGCGTCGAAGTCCTCGGGCGCGGTGGACTCGCTGCGGTAGTCGCGCAGTTCGTCGAGGGGGAGGTCGAACAGGGCCATGCAGGACCGCCTTCACGAAGGGACAGTGCCGGATGATCACACCGTACGTGTGTGGTCGGACGAATCGCCAGGCCTTCGAGTGACCGGCTGGCTACGCTGACGGCATGTCGACAGCCGTGGATCTGCTGGTCAAGGACGCCGGACTGCTGGTGGTGGACGGAGAGCGTGAGATCGCCGGTGGCTGGATCGCCGTCACGAGTGGTCGGGTCACCGCCGTGGGCACCGCGGGCACCGAACCCGAGGCCACGACGACCGTCCCGGCGGCCGGACGCCTCGTCACCCCGGGCCTGGTCAACACCCACCACCACATCTACCAGAACCTCACCCGCTCCTACGCCCCCGCGGTGAACGGCTCCCTCTTCGCCTGGCTGACCACCCTCTACCCCCTGTGGGCCGCCCTCGACGAGGAGGCCGCCTACGTCTCGGCGTACGTCGGCATGGCCGAGCTGCTGATGGGCGGCTGCACCACGTCCTCGGACCACCTCTACGTCCATCCGCGGCCCCGTCTCGTCGACGCGGAGATCAAGGCCGCCCGGGACATCGGCTTCCGCTTCCACGCGACCCGGGGTTCGATGACCCGCTCCGTCGAGGACGGGGGACTGCCGCCCAGGATCGTCACCCAGACCGAGGAGGAGGTCCTCGCCGACAGCGTGCGCCTGGTCGAGGCGTACCACGACCCCGCGCCGGGGGCGCTGATCAGGGTCGCGCTCGCCCCCTGCTCGCCGTTCTCCGTGACGAAGGAGCTGATGACGGCGACCGCGGAACTCGCCGAGCGGTACGACGTGCGGCTCCACACCCACCTCGCCGAGGACCGTGACGAGGACACCTACTGCCTGGAGACCTACGGTTGCCGGCCCGTCGAGTACTTCGAGGAGACCGGGTGGATGAGCGACCGCACCTGGGTCGCGCACTGCATCTACCCGAACGACGCCGAACTGCGCCGCCTGGCCGCCGCGGGCGTCGGCGTGGCGCACTGTCCCAGCTCCAACATGCTCATCGGCGGCGGGAGCGCGCGGGTGCGGGAGATGCGCGACCTGGGCATGCCGGTCGGCATCGGCTGCGACGGCTCGGCGTCCACGGACCACGCCTCGCTCTGGATGGAGACCAGGGGCGCCCTGCTCCTCGGCCGCTACCGGGGCGGGCCCGGCGCGATGACCGCCCGCGACGCCCTCGACCTCGCCACCCGGGGCTCGGCCCGCTGCCTCGGCCGCGCCGACGAACTCGGCCACCTGCGCCCCGGCGCGTGCGCCGACCTGGTCGTCTGGGACCTCCACGAGGTCTCCCTCGCGGGCGCCCTCACCGACCCGGTGGAGGCATGGCTGCGCTGCGGTCCGGCTCGCGCCTGGACGACGGTGGTCGGCGGCCGGGTCCTCGTCGACGAGGGTGAGCCCGTGCTTGCGGGGCTGGAGGAGGCGTTGCGGACGCATGGCGTGATCGCGAGGCGGATGCAGCGGGGTAGGTAGGGCGGGCCTGTGAGCCGGAACGGGCACGCTGTCCCGGGAGAGGGGACGACTTCCGTCCCGCCCGCGGAAGCGCACCCCCCGTCAGGCCCGCCGTCGAGTCCACTGCGGCTCGGTCAGGGCCCAGTCCCGTTCCCACTCGGCGAGGCGGCGGCGGTGGGTGGCGCCGCGGAGGATCGAGCGGCCGAGCAGGATCAGGGCGACCGCGCCGCCCGCACCGCACGCGCCCATCGTCACCGTGTGCTGCCAGACCGCGGTCTCGTCGGGCGGCGCGGGCACGCTCCGGCCCCGGGAGTCGAACCACACGTCGACCGTGTCGCCCTGGTGGGTGCCCGCCGGAACACGTGCCGTGGCCGTCTTCGCGGCACCACCGGCCTGCGTCCAGCGCACGGTCACCCGGGAGGTGTGCTCACGCCCGCCCTGGACCGTGGGCAACGAGTCGGGGACCCGGCCGACGACCTCGGCGCGGACCCGGTGCCGCTCGGCCCGCTGCACGGCCGCGACCGAACGCGCGTCGTCGTGCGCCCACCAGCCCACGGCCGCGCCGGCCAAGGGGGCACCCAGGAAGAGCAGGAGCGCGACGGCCAGTACCGTCCACGCCTCCACTACGTCCGACCGGCGCCTGAGCGGATTGCGCCGCCAGCGCCAGCCGCGCACCCGGGTTCGCATGTCGACCTCCGCACCACGCACGCCTGCGAGTGGTCACACAGATGTAGTACCCGCCTCCCATTGTCGTTCACTTGTGGGAGAGCACACATACGTGCGGTGCGGTCCCGCAAGTCAGCCGAAGCGCTCGATCCGGATCCGGTCCACCGGCTGCCCGGCCGCCACCAGCAGCCGTGAGGCATGCTCGGCGAACGCGTTGGAACCGCACACATAGGCCTCCCACCCACCCTCGGGCTGCTCGGCCAGGAGCGGTGCCACATGTGCGGCCGCCATACGTCCCACCCGCACACCCTCCGGTGCGTTCCGGGTGAACACCGGTGTGGTCTCGGCACCGAACTCCCGCGCGTAGATCAGCTCCTCGGGGCCGCGCGCCGACACCAGCAGCCGCAGCGGCACCGAGAGCCCGCGCGCCCGGTGGTGGCGCACCATCGACATCAGCGGTACGACCCCGGACCCGGCGCCGATCAGCAGCGCGGGCCGGTCACCGGGCCAGGCGAAGAAGCCGCTCAACGGACCGCGCACCTGCACCTCGTCACCCGGCTCGGCCACGCTGTGGAACCAGCCCGAGACCTCACCGCCCTCGACGTGGTCCAGGGTCAGCTCGATGTGCCCGGAGTCCTCGGGCGCCGACGCGATCGAGTAGTGCCGCTGGGCGGTGTAGCCGTCCTCGGCGGTCAGCCGCAGCATCAGATGCTGGCCGGGCAGATGCCCCTGCCAGTCGGGCACCGCGAAGCGGAACGTGGAGGCGTGCGGGGTTTCGCGGCGGATCTCGGTGAGCGTGGCCGTCTGCCACACCGCGGCGGCCCGGTTGCTGACCGCGATGCGGCCGGGGACGGCGAACCGCGTCTCGGGGGCGAAGGTCTCAGTCACCGGAGTACCGCTGCTCCTCCCACGGGTTGCCCCGCGCGTGATAGCCGTTCTGCTCCCAGAAACCCGGCTCGTCGTGATCGAGCAGGGTCAGCCCCGCGACCCACTTGGCGCTCTTCCAGAAGTACAGGTGCGGCACCAGCAGCCGCGCCGGGCCACCGTGCTCGGCGGGCAGCGGCTTGCCGTCGTACTCCCAGGCGATCCAGGCCCGACCGCCGGTCAGGTCCGCGAGCGGGAGATTAGTGGTGTACCCGGTGTGCGAGTAGGCGACGGCATGGGTGGCGGACCCATGTGGCCGCACCACATCCAGGAACGCGTCCAGGGAGACACCCGCGAACCGCACCCCGAACTTCGACCAGCTCGTCACACAGTGGATGTCCCCCTCGTAGGCCGACGGGGGCAGCGTGTGCGCCTCGTCCCAGTCCCAGGTGCGGGGTTCCTCGACCAGCCCGTCCACCCGGAACGTCCAGTCGGCCGGCGACAGGTCCGGGGTGACCTCGGCGGAGAGCACGGGCCAGTCGTCGCCCGCGTCGTACTGGCCGGGCGGGAGCCCGGCGTTGTGGACGCGGGGGCGTCCGGTGAAGCCTCGGGTGACGTTCATGCTTCAACCGTACGCTCTCGCCACGCGTGCTCCGTCCCAGGTCAGTGCCCCGATCATTGCGGCCGTATGAACACTCCACGGCCCCGGGAATAGCCGTCGCGCGCCGCTCCTTGGCGCTGGAGTGCCGGGTCGCTGCCCCGGTGACAGTGCGAGGAGAGTGAGGAAGCAGATGCCCAAGGCGTACGTCTTCACGCGGTACGGCGGACCGGAGACCGAGGCGTTCGTGGACGTGGACCGGCCGAGCCCCGGACCCGGTCAGCTCCTGGTCGCCGTCCGTGCGGCGGGGGTGAACCCCGTGGACTGGAAGATCCGCTCGGGGTTCCGGCGCCCCGGCGAGACCGGCGACCGCGCATTCCCCGCCGTGCTCGGCAGCGAGGTCTCCGGAGTCGTCGAGGAGATCGGCCCGGGCGTCGAGGGGTTCGCCGTCGGTGACGAGGTCTTCGGCACCACCCTGACCGGGGGCTATGCCGAGTACACCCTCGTACCGGTCGCCATCGCCGCCCACAAGCCCGCCGAACTGTCCCACGCGGTCGCCGCCACCCTGCCCGTCGCCGCCGCGACCGCGTACGACGGCGTCCGCCAGCTCGGCTTGCCCCGGGGCGCGACCCTGCTGGTCACCGGCGCGGGCGGCGGAGTCGGCGCGGCGGCCGTGCAGATCGCCCGTGCCGACGGTCTGCGGGTCGTGGGCGTCGCGAGCGCGGGCAAGAAGGACTTCGTCGAGTCGCTCGGCGCCGTCCATGTCCCCTCGGGCCCGGACTGGGCCGAGCGCGCGCGGGCCGCCGTACCGGACGGCATCGACGCCGTCTACGACCTCGTCGGCGGCGAAGTCCTCACCGAGGCCGCCGAGTTGCTCGTCGACCGCGCACGCCTGATCACCGCGGGTGCGCCGGAGGAGGTCGTGCACGGGCTGGGCGGCGCCCGCGTGACCCGGGCGCGCAACGCGGCCGTACTGGAGGCGGTCGCGCGGCTCGTGCTCGACGGCGACCTGGACCCGCACATCACCGGAACGTTCCCCCTCGACCGCGCCGGTGAGGCCCTGCGCACGGTCGAGGAAGGCCATGTCCGCGGCAAGACCGTGATCGAGGTCGCCCGATGACCGCCGGCACACCGCACGTCCTCGACAACCCCGCCCTCGCCTCCCTGACCGGCCCGCACGCCCGCTTCGCCGAGAAGCGCGGCCGGGTCCTGCGCTACCCCGTCGACATGTCGCCCTGGCTCGCCCTGCCCGACGAACCCGACGCCGTCGACTGGGCGGACCTCGCGGCACTCGCGGGCCCGGGCGCGGAGGTGCCGCTGCCGGGCTTCCGGGGCGAGGTGCCCGCGGACTGGGAGATCACCTTCCAGGTCGAGGGCGTCCAGTTCGTGGACGACGGGCTCGCCGCCGCACCAGACCCGGAGGCGGTCCGCCTCGGCCCCGCCGACGTGCCCGAGATCCTCGACCTGATCGCCCGCACCCGGCCCGGCCCCTTCCTGGCCCGCACCATCGAGATGGGCACCTACCTGGGCATCCGCAGGGACGGCGCCCTCGTCGCGATGGCGGGGGAGCGGCTGCACCCGCCGGGCTGGACCGAGATCAGCGCGGTCTGCACCGACCCCGCCGCACGCGGCCAGGGCCTCGCGACCCGCCTGATACTCGCCGTCGCCCACGGCATCCGTGAGCGCGGCGAGACCCCGTTCCTGCACACCGGCGCCGGGAACACCGACGCCGTCCGGCTCTACGAGTCCCTCGGCTTCCGGCTCCGCCGCAGGACCGCCTTCCTCGCGGCACGGACACCGGAGCGGCTGCCGGAGGCGGTCGGCTGAGGACCGGGCTCAGCTGGGCGCGGCGGCCTCCGGCCAGGCGTTGTAGCGCACGAGGTAGTCGGCGAACCGCTCCAGGTCCTCCTCGGACCAGTCCGCGAGCCGTTCGCCGACGGCCGCCCGGCGGCTCACGGTGACCTGGCCGAGGATGCTGCGCCCCGCCCCGGTCAGATGCAGCACCTGGACCCGGTGGTCCTGCGGGTCCGGGCGCCGCTCGATCAGACCGGCCCGCTCCAGCGCGGCGACCTGGCGGCTCACCGTGGACTTGTCCAGGGCGTAATGGGCGGCCAGGTCGGTGGCGCGGCAGCCGTCGCGCTCCTCCAGATGCCCGAGCAGGGTGTACGACACCAGCGACAGCTCGGGGTGCAACCGCCCCGCCGAGGCCCGGGCCCGTCGCGCGAAGACCGTCATCTCGCGCTGGATCGTCTCCACCGCCGTGGCTGCTTCCACCGGACCTCCCTCGCAGTGCTGGTTGCAGAGTACAACTCAGGCCCCGGAAACCCCGCTGTGGGGACGGGCCTTCGGTGTAGGGTGGCCGTCCGGCCGCGGGAGGTCCCGGCCGTGAGAACCGAGGAGGTGAGACCCATCGACGCTGTGTCAGATCGGGCGCTCGCTCCTCGAACCGGCGCGGATCACCGTCTGTAGGTGACCGCCGGAGCGCCCTTCGGCTTCCGAAAGGCTTCCGGCTCCCATGCCCTCACTCCCGCCCCGCTTCACCTCCGCCGACTCCGTCGTGACCGCGCTCCGCACCGCGGGCTGCGTCTTCGCCGAGGACGAGGCCCGGCTGATCCTCGCCGCCGCCCGCACCCCCGACGAACTGACCGACATGGTGGACCGCCGGGTCACCGGCCACCCCCTCGAACTCGTCGTCGGCTGGGCCGAGTTCCACGGACTGCGGATCACCGTGGCCCCCGGCGTCTTCGTCCCCCGCCGCCGCACCGAGTTCCTCGTCGACCAGGCCCTCGCGCACTCGCCGGACGCCTCCGTGGTCGTCGACCTGTGCTGCGGTTCCGGCGCGGTCGGCGCCGCCCTTGCGGCCGCTCTCGGCCCGGTCGAGCTGCACGCCGCCGACATCGACCCGGCCGCCGTGGAATGCGCCCGCCGCAACACCGCCGACGCCGACGGCCGGGTCCACGCCGGCGACCTCTTCGCGGCCCTGCCCGACGGACTGCGCGGCCGGGTCGACATCCTCGCGGCCAACGTCCCCTACGTGCCCACCGACGAGGTCGGCCTGTTGCCCGCCGAGGCCCGCGACCACGAACCCCTGGTCGCCCTCGACGGCGGCACCGACGGCCTCGACATCCTGCGCCGCGTCGCCGCCGAGGCACCCCGCTGGCTCGCGCCGGGCGGCTGCCTCCTCGTCGAGACCAGCGAACGCCAGGCCTCCGCCGCCGTCGACGCCTTCACCCGCAGCGGGCTCACGACCCGGCTGGCGGTCTCCGAGGAGTTCTACGCCCATGTCGTGGTGGGGACGAGGACGTAGGGCCGGGGCTCAGGCCCGGCATGGGGACGGGCACGACGACACAGCGCTCTTGCTCAGGCCCAGCCCGGCGCCCACGTCTCCGCCCCCGGCGGTTCCGGCCGCGTGGTGTGGAGGTGGGCCCGGAGCGCGGCGATCGCCGGATGCGGATTGTCGGCGCGCCAGATCAGGGAGTGCGGATAGACCGGTGTGGGCCCGTGCACCGGGATGCGGCGCAGGTCCTGGTCGGCGGGCCAGACGAGCCGGGTCAGCTCGCTGACCAGGGTCGCGAGACCCGGTGAGTCCGCGATGGTGTCGAGCAGCGGATCGGTCCCGAAGTCGGGGCCGGTCACCTCGATGGTGAGACCGAAGGCGGCGGCGAGATCGTCGTAGTAGGTGCCCCACTCGGTGCCCGCGACCAGGCCCGGCATCCAGATGCGGTGCCCGACCAGACCGGCCGGCGTGACCGTGCGGGCGCCGGCGAGCGCGTGGTCCGGCCCGGTGAGCAGCTGTACGGGCTCGTCGTAGACCCGCTCGGACGCGAGGCCGTCGGCCGACTGCCGTGCGTGCGGTACGGCACGGAAGGAGGCGTCGATGGTGCCGGACCGGATGGCGGCGAGGGCCGCGTCGGCGTCGAAGAGGGTGACGACGTCCAGCTCGATGCCGGGATGCGCGCGGTGGAAACCGCGCAGCAGCTCCGCGGGCGCGAGCCGGCGCCCGATGACGTCCACCCGCAGGGCCCGGCTGCCCGGCCGTACCGAGTCGGCCGCCCGCTCCGCGACCCGCAGGAGTTCGCGGGCGTGCGGCAGGAACGCCTGTCCGTCGATGGTGAGCCGGGCCCCGCGCGGGGTGCGGGTGAACAGCCGCGCCCCGAGGTCCCTCTCCAGCGCGGCGACCCGCTTGGACACGGCCTGCTGGGTGATCCCCAGCCGGTCGGCGGCCTCCTGGAACCGCCCCGCGTCCGCCACGGCGACGAAGGTGCCCACGGCGTCGAGATCCATGCGCGCAGCCTAGGCCCTCACCCCACAACCCGTGGTTGTGGGTACCTGGTACGCCGGTTGTTTGAAAGGGGGCCCCACCTCCCGGTTTGATGACGTCGGCCGACGCGCGGTCGGCGAACGAGGGGGGCGTGGGTTGAGCGGGACGAGGTCGCTGGGGCGGCGGTTCGGGTGGCTGTGGGCGGCCTACGGGGTCAGCGCGTTCGGTACGTCGCTGTCCTTCGGGGCCTTCCCGCTGATCGCCGTCGTGGTCCTGCACGCCGGTCCGGCGGCGGTGTCCGCGCTGGCCGCCGCGGGACTGGCGGTCGGGGCCGTGGTGGCGGCGCCGCTCGGGCCCTGGGTGGAGTTCCGCCGCAAGAGGCCGGTGATGGTCGCGATGGACCTGGTGCGCTTCGCCGCCCTGCTGAGCGTGCCCACCGCCTACGCGCTCGGCGCCCTCACCTTCGTCCAGCTGCTGACCGTGTCCGTGGTCGTTTCCGCGGCCGACATCACCTTCGGCGCGGCCTCCGGGGCCTTCCTGAAGCACCTCCTGCCCGCGGAGGACCTGCTGGTCGCGAACGGGCGGTTCGAGGCCACGAACTGGACGTCCATCGTCGTCGGACCTCCGCTCGGCGGGGCCGCCATCGGGGTGTTCGGACCCGTGACGACCCTGGTGGCCGACGCCGTGAGCTATCTGCTCTCGGCACTGGGGCTCCGCGCGATGGGCGGCGGCGAGCCCCTGCCCGGCAAGCCCGCCGCGGCCGCGAAGGGCTCGCTCCTGGAGGGCTGGCGGTACATCCTGACCAGCCCCGCGCTGCGCCCCCTGTTCTTCAACACGGTCCTGGTCAACACCCTGATCATGGTGCCCGTGCCGCTGCTCACCGTGCTCATGCTGGGCCCGCTCGGCTTCGCCCCCTGGCAGTACGGCCTCGCCTTCGCGGCCCCCTGCCTGGGCGGACTGCTCGGCTCACGGATCGCCCGGCCCCTGGTCGACCGGTACGGCCGGCACCGCGTCCTGATCGTCAGCGGCGTGCTGCGCGTGTGCTGGCCGCTCGGCCTGGCCTTCGTCGGCCCCGGTACGGCGGGGCTGGTGCTCGTCATGGTCATCGAACTCGGGGTCATCACCAGCTGCGGGGTCTTCAACCCGGTGTTCGCCACCTACCGGCTCGACATGACACCGACGGACCGGGTGACCCGTACGCTCTCCGCCTGGTCGATCACCGGGAAGCTCACCACCGCGGCCCTGACCGCCCTGTGGGGCCTGCTGGCCGGACCGATCGGCACCCGTACGGCGATCGCGCTCGCCGGTCTCCTGCTGCTGGCGACCCCGGTCCTGCTGCCGTGGCGACCGGCTGCCGCGAAGGACGAGCCTCAGGACGCCCTGCCCTCCTCCGCCGGGTCCGCCGGGGCCGTGGGTTCCCCGTGACGCCAGTCCCGGGGACCGTGGCCGGGGAACCCGCCGCGCCATCCGTCCTTGCCGGTTCCCGTGCCGGTGCCGGTACCGGTGACGGCGAGGTCGGCGGACCTGGTGGCGTCGTCGGAGAGCCTGCCGGTCAGGTAGACCGTGTCGCCCTTCTCGAAGGTGTCGGCCCCCGAGCCGGACTCGCCGTCCCGGAGGACCTTGGCGTCCTTGCCCACCGTCCACGTCCACGCGGTGCCGTCCTCGCTCCTGACGGTGACCTGGTCGCCGTCCGCCTTCTCGACGGTGCCGCGCTGCCAGACGCGGACGACCCAGTCGCCGGAGTCCGGGTCCTTGACGGTCTCCTCGCCGTGCACGCCACCGCCGCCGAGACGGAACCGGGGCCCGTGGCCCTCGGAAGGGCCCTTCGACGTAGGGGCCGGGGTCGGGGAGGCCGCAGCCGTGGTCCCGTCGCCGGTGCCGTCCGAGGTCGCCGCGTAGGCGACCGTGCCGCCGACGGCCAGCACGCCGACGGTAGCCGCGGCGATCACCGCCCTTGCCCGCACGGGCCGCCGCTCCCAGCTCCCGCGCAGCCGCGAGGGCCCGGCCCCGCCCGTGAGGACCTCGGCGGTCTCTTCGCCCGGTGTGCGCTCCCGGTCCCGTTCGTGTGTCACGGCTCGCTCCCCTCGGCCCCGGCGGCCGGCATCCTCACGCCGTGCCCTGCTGAGATTGTGGGAAAAACCCGGTAAGAAACCGGTAATCGGGTCCTGTGAGTTCGGGGGCCTTCGCCCCTCCCGCCCCGGGCGGCTACTCCTGTGCCACCCGGGCGATCAGCAGGGCCACGTCGTCGGAGTTGTCCGGCTGGTGCAGGGTGCGCAGCAGCAGGTCGCAGACCTCCTCCAGCGCGCGGTCGGGGCCGTCGAGGAGTTCGAGCAGCGCGTCCAGGCGCTCGTCGAGCGGATGCTGGCGCGTCTCGACTAGGCCGTCCGTGTACAGCACCAGCCGGTCGCCGGGGGCCAGGTCGACGGTGGTCGTGGCGAAGGCGACCCCGCCCACGCCGAGCGGCGCCCCCGTGGGCAGGTCCAGCAGCTCCGGCGGACGGCCCGCGCGCAGCCGTACCGGAGGCAGGTGCCCGGCGTTGGCGATCCGGCACTGCCCGAGCCGCGGGTCGTGCACGGCGTACACGCAGGTGGCGATGGAGTGCTCCAGGTCCTGGGTGATCCGGTCGAGGTGTTCGAGGAGCCTGGCCGGGTCGAGGTCGAGGGAGGCCAGGGTGGTCGTCGCGGTGCGCAGCCGGCCCATGGTGGCGGCGGCGTTGATGCCGCTGCCCATCACATCGCCCACGACCAGCGCGGTCTTGCCGCCGTCCAGCGCGATCACGTCGAACCAGTCGCCGCCGACCTCGGCCGTCGCGCCCGCCGGCTGGTAGCGGGAGGCGACCTCCAGGCCGCCGGTCACCGAGGGGTGGCTGGGCAGCAGGCTGCGCTGGAGGGTGAGGGCGGTGTTGCGGGCGTCCTGGTACCAGCGGGCGTTGTCGATCTGCACGGCCGCGCGCGCCGCCAGCTCCCGGGCGAGCAGCAGGTCGTCCTCGTCGAACGGCTCCGGATTGCCGGCCCGCTTGAGGTCGAGGGCGCCGAGTACCTCGCCGCGGGCGATCAGCGGCACCGCCAGATACGAGTGCACCCCGGCCTTGGCCAGCAGTGCGGCCGCCTCCGGGGAACGGGCGATACGAACCAGGTCGTCCGGCTCGACATGGCGCACCAGGACGGGGCTGCCCGTGCGCACGCACTCGGTGACCAGGCGCTCGGGGGCGTACCGGGCCACCTGCCCGGGCGGGTCGGCCGCGCGCACGGCGTCGGGGGCGCCGACCGCCTCGACGGCCAGCGGGCGGATCACGGCGGGTTCGGCGGGGCCGAGGGTGCTGGGTCTGCCCTGCACCACCGCCTCCAGCAGATCCACGGCCGCCACGTCCGCCAGCTCCGGCACGGCCACGTCGGCCAGCTCACGGGCCGTGCGGTCCAGGTCCAGCGTGGTGCCGATACGCGCGGAGGCGTCGGCGACCAGGGCCAGCCGGCGCCGGGCCGCCTCGGCCTCCACGGTCGCCAGATGCTGCTCGGTGACGTCCAGGACCGAGCCCGCCACCCCGAGGACGGTGCCGTGCGCGTCCTCCAGGCGGTACAGGGAGACCGACCACGCGTGCTCCGCGTCGGGGTCCGCGGGCGTGCGGCCGACCGTGTGCTGGTCGACGAGCGGTTTCCCGGTCCGCATCACCTCGCGCGCGGCGGCCTCGAAGGCGGCCACGTCGAGATGCGGCAGGACCTCGCCGATCTTCCGCCCGACGTGCTCCGCGGCTGGTACGCCGTTCAGCTGCTCCAGCGCCGGATTCACCGAGACGTACCGCAGCTCGGTGTCCAGCACGGCCAGCCCGATGGGGGACTGGGACACCATCCGTGTCGAGAGCGCCACGTCCCGCTCCAGCCGCCGTACGGTCCGCTGGTCGGCGCACAGCCCCAGCGCGTACACGTCCCCGCGGTCGTCCAGGAGCCGCATGTTGCGGAACTCCACCAGTTTGGTGCCGCCGTCCTTGTGCCGGACGGGGAAGGCGCCGGCCCAGCTCTGCCCGGTCTCCATGACGTCGGCGAACAGCTTGACGACCAGGTCGGCGTGCTGTTCGTGGATCATCAGATGGGCCGCGTACCGCCCCAGCGCCTCGTGCGCGGTGTAGCCGAACAGCTCCTCGGCCTGCGGGCTCCACAGCACGATGCGCCCGTCGGTGCCGAGGACCACCGAGGCCATCCCCAGCTCGTCGAGCAGCCCGCTCGGCCGTACCGCCCCGCGCGGGGGCTCTTCGCCCTCGGACGCGGGTATTCCGGCTGTACCCATTGCACGAACCGCCTTCGACCGTTCTCGTGGCACGCCGTACCCCCGTGCCGGCTCCCCTTGTTCTACCGCGCACCACCGTCTCCGTGACCACGCGGTGGTGTTCTTCCACCATCCCTCAACACAAGGGCGCGCGTCCGGTGAAGTGCGCGGGGGTGACGAACGCCCCCTCCTGCGGCTCCCTGTTCATCTGCTTGGTCTGTACATGACTGCCATGGGGGCGCCAGACTGGCCGCCGAGCCACCTCACCCCCACCCCAGCAGCCTCAGGAGTCCCCCATGCGCCTGCGCGCCGGACAGCGTTGTCACGCCGTTCTCGCCGCCCTCGCCACGCTCACCGCGACGGCCCTGCTGGCCACCGCCCCGCCCGCCTCGGCGGCCGACACCTGGACCGAGACCGGCTCCGACCGCGCCGACCCGCTCACCGAGAGCCAGGGCCTGACCTCGGTGGAGGTCCCCGCCGGGGCCGCCAACCGGTACACCGGCATCGGGACCATCCCCGTCGGTGTCTCCAGCCGCGGCTGGAACCACGTGGGCGACCCCGACGCCTCCTACGACGGCCACTACGTCGAGCCCTACCAGGCCGACTCCGGCACCGCGAAGATGTTCCGCGTGCAGGCCCCGGACGGCACCTGGTCCGAGTACGTGCACCAGCTCGGCGCGGGCGAGGCGCTCAACAACTCCTGGGTCGCGATCTCGCCCGACGGACAGTGGATGCTCTCCGGCGAGTACGGCACCATGAGCCGCCTGCTGGTCTTCCCGACCCCCGGCGTCAACGCGAGCACCTCGCCCGCCGCGAACCTCCCGCAGGCGGCCACCGTCACCCTCGACCACGCCGTCCGGGACGTACAGGGCTGCGACTTCCTCGGCGCCACCCAGCTGCTGTGCTCCTCCGACGACCCGGCGGGCACGCTCTTCGGCTACACCAAGCCGCTCCTCCAGATCGACCTGTCCGCCGCCCCGACCGGCTCGGCGAACGTCACCGGACATGTCACCGCGCTGCGCCAACTGCCCCTCAGGAGCTCCTGCTCGGGCGAGTTCGAGGCGGAGGGCATCGACTACGACCGGCGCAGCGGAACCCTGCGTGTGATCGTCGTCTCGCCCGGGTTCTGTGTGCTGACGGACAGCAAGACGTACCGCTTCACCAGGAGTTGAGCCCTCCGCGACCGGTGCCGGCCCGTCAGGGAAATGAGGGTCGGCACCGATGGTGGGACCCGTGGGCCGGATGCGACGGTGGGACGCACACCCACTGACGAAGGAGCTCTCGCATCCACCCTCGTGAAGCACGGCCCGCACGTCCTTCCGCACCCGGGCGGGAGGTGAACCATGGGACACGCTGACACCCTGCTCGCCATGGGCGGTGCCTTCCTGGCCGCCGCGTTCCTGGCCCGGCTCGGCGGCCGGATCGGACTGCCGACCATCCCGCTGTTCATGCTCGCCGGCATCCTGCTGGGCCCGCACACGCCCGGCCTGGTCCTGGTCGAGGACGCGCACGACTTCGAGATGCTCTCCGCGCTCGGTCTGGTGCTGTTGCTGTTCTACCTGGGCCTGGAGTTCCACGTCGACGACCTGCGCACCGGCGGCAGACGGCTGCTCGCCGCCGGCGGGATCTATCTGCTGGCCAACGTCGGCGCCGGACTCGGCTTCGGCTTCGCCCTGGGCTGGGGGACCCGGGAGGCACTGGTCCTCGCCGGAGTCCTCGGCATCTCCTCGTCAGCGATCGTCACCAAGATCCTCATCGACCTGGGGCGGATCGGCCGCCCGGAGACCCGGCTGATCCTCGGCGTGATCGTGGTCGAGGACATCTTCCTCGCGCTGTACCTCGCCGCCCTCCAGCCCGTCATCAGCGGCGCGCGCGGCCCGCTGGAGATCCTCCTCCAGGCGGGCAAGGCCTTCGGGTTCCTGATCGTGCTGGCCGTCGCCGCCCGCTACGGGACGCGCTGGATCGGCCGGCTGATCCACGTCCGGGACAACGAACTCCTGGTCATCAGCTTCCTCGGCGCCGCGGTCCTCGTCGCCGGAGTCTCCGAGGTGCTCGGCGTCGCCGACGCCATCGGCGCCTTCATGGTCGGCCTGATCCTGGCCGGCACGCCCTCCGGGCCCCGCATCCGCCGCCTGGTGCACCCGCTGCGGGACGCCTTCGCCGCCATCTTCTTCTTCGCCTTCGGACTCTCCATCGACCCCGGCGTCGTCACCTCCGTCGCCGGACCCGTCGCCGCCGCGGCCGTGGTGACCGTGGTGATGAACGTCGTCGCCGGTCTGCTCGTCGCCCGCCTCTACGGCTACGGCGCCCAGCCCGCCGCCGACATCGCCACGACCCTCGTCGCGCGGGGCGAATTCGCCCTGATCCTCGGGGCGATGGCGGCCAGCGCGGGGCTCGACGGACGTCTGGCGCCGTTCATCGCCGGGTATGTCCTTGTCCTGGCCGTTCTCGGTCCGGTGGCCGCGGGACGGGCCCATCTGCTGGCCCGGCTCCTGGGGTCACGCCGTCCTGCCCGGACGCCGGGGCAGGACGACACCGCGCCGGAGCCGGTCTCCGTCCCGGTGGGGGCGGACGCCGAACGGTAGGGGCCGTCCGAAGGAGGAGCCATGCACCGGCCCGACGACGAACACCTGGTGGATCTCGCCGCACGGCTGGAGCGTGACGACCCGCGGTTCGCCCGCGCACTGGGGTCGGGCCGCCCCGCCCGGCCCCGTGAGTACCGGCGCACCGGCGCCTGGTGCACCCTCGTCGTCGCCGTGACCCTCCTGGCCGCCGGGATGGCGCTGCCCGAGGGCATCCTCGTGGCCACCGGGCTGGTGCTGGCCGGTATCGCCGTCCCGTTGTTCGATCCGCACCGGGACCGGCCGCAGCGCTGAGACCGCCGCCGGTAGTGCTCCGTGAACGGTGGTGCTTTTCTGGGGGTGTGGCGCGGTGCGCGGGGAACCCGGCGATACCGGTCGTCGTCACGAGAGGAGCGATCACCATGGATCGTGAGCGAGCGCACGAGGAGTCCGTCTCCCTTGAGATCAGCGGTTGCAGCAAGGAGGACGCGCGGATCGTCTTCGACACGCTGGGCGCGTGCTTCGAGTCGGACCGCGGGGCCGACGAGGTGCCGCAGCAGCTCCATGAGACCCGGCCGATGGTGTGGCTGGGCACGTTCGAGGTGACCGACGCCCACGAGTGTCCGCCGCCCGCGCGGCTGTCGTCCTCCGTGGAGGCCGACGCACAGGGGGGTTACGGGGCGATCGAGAGGCTTCGGACCACCTTGGACTCGATGTTCACGGTGCGGGATCTCGCGTCCGCGTCGGGGGACCAGGAGCGGGAACTGCACGTGCGGCTGGAGAGCCGCTGAGTCCGCAGGCCGCGCGGTTCCCGCCCTCCTGATCAGCCCTGGCGGACCGGTACCACCACCATCTCCGCCACGTTGACGTTCGGCGGGGCCGCCGTCGCGAAGGCCACGGCCTCGGCGATGTCCTGTGCGGCCAGCGCGTGCACATCGGCGCGCATGCGGGAGAGGGTCGCCCGGCTCCCGTCGTCCCGCATGTCCGCGCCCAGCTCGGTGGTGGTCACCCCCGGCTCGATGTTCTTGACCCGGACCCCGCGCGGGCCCAGTTCCGCGCGGAGGTTGCGGGCGAGATGGGCGACCGCCGCCTTGGTGGCGCAGTAGACGGACCAGTCCGGGAACAGCTGGTGTCCGCCCACGGAGCCGATGTGCACCAGGTCGGCCCGCCCCCCGCCGGCCGCTGCCGCGAGGAGGTCGTCGGTGAAGGCGCGGGCGGTGTGCAGCAGTCCGCGCAGATTGATGTCGATCATGCGGTCCCACTCGTCGGTCAGGGCCCGCTCGAAGGGGGCGCCGAGCATCGCGCCGGCGTTGGCCACCACCAGGTCGACGGTGCCGAGCGTCCCGGTGACGGCGGCGGTCGCCCGGGCGATTGCCACGGGGTCGGTGAGGTCCACGGCGACCGGCAGGATCCGGCCGTCGCTGGTGGAGCCCAGCTCGTCGGCCAGTTCCTTGAGCCGGTCCTCGCGGCGGCCCAGCAGGGCGACGCTCGCCCCGCCGGCGGCGAGGCGACGGGCCGTGGCCGCCCCGATCCCGCTGGAGGCGCCGGTGACGACCGCGATGCGGTGGGTGAGGTTCCAGGTGTCTGTCATGCCCTCCACGGTGCGTCCGCCACAGGTCGGTGACCAGGCCGTATCACCCCGGGGAGGGCGGATCGTAGGAGTACCGCGGCCACCTTGAGGGCTCCCGCGGACCTACGGCCGCGCCTAGGGTCGACGGCATGGACAGCGACAACCGGCTCGGCCTCTTCCTGCGCGCCCGCCGTGCCCTGGTCCGGCCCGAGGAGGCGGGCCTGCCCGCCGGGAGCCGGCGCCGGGTGGCGGGGCTGCGCCGGGAGGAGGTCGCGGTGCTGGCCGGGGTGAGCACCGACTACTACGTGCGCCTGGAGCAGGGACGCGAGCGCAGTCCGTCGGCCCAGGTCGTCGACGCGCTGGCACGGGTGCTCGGCCTGGAGGACGAGGCGACCGACCACCTGCACCGGCTGGCCCGCCCCGGTGGCAGCGGGCACCGCGCGCGGCCGGAGACGGTCGGTCCCGCCCTGCTGCGGATGATGGAGGACTGGCACCGCACCCCGGCGGTGGTCCTCGGCCGCTGTCTGACCGTGCTGGCCCACAACGTCCTGGGCGGCGCCCTGTTCGCGGGCCACGCCCACAGCGGGGACCTGATGCGGCTGGTGTTCCTGGACCCGGACGCCCGGGAGTTCTACCCGGACTGGGAGTCCGTGGCCGTGAACGCGGTGGCCGCCCTGAGGGCCTCCGCCGGAACCGCCCACGAGGACCCGCTCATGATCGCCACGGTCGGTGAACTCTCGCTGCGCAGCGAGGAGTTCCGCAGGCTCTGGGCCCGCCACGACTTCCGCCGCAAGACCCACGAGTCCAAACGCTTCCGGCATCCGCTGGTCGGCGAACTGACGCTGGACTACGAGTCGTTGACCGTCAACAGCGCCCCCGACCAGCAGCTGGTCGTCTACCAGGCCCGACCGGGCAGCCCGTCCGAGCAGGCGCTCGCCCTGCTGGGCAGCCTCGCGGCGGCCGAGGTGCCCGACGGCAGCACCGCCGACACCTGACGCCGTCACGTGGTTCTCGTCACCCCGTTATGCAACTAGTTGCATAAAAGCGTCGCGGTCCTCTACAACAGAGAGGCACGCGACCGCGACGGAGGGGCCCGATGAGCCGTTACCCGCACCTGCTGACCCCGCTCGACCTGGGCTTCACCACGCTGCCCAACCGCGTCCTCATGGGCTCGATGCACGTCGGCCTTGAGGAGGCCGAGCGCGGCTTCGAGCGCATGGCGGAGTTCTACGCGGCCCGCGCCCGCGGGGGAGTGGGCCTGATCGTCACCGGTGGCATCGCCCCCAACGACGAGGGACGGCCCTACGAAGGCGGCGCCAAGCTCACCACCGACGCGGAGGCCGAGCAGCACCGGGCCGTCACCGAGGCCGTGCACCGCGAGGGCGGCCGGATCGCGATGCAGATCCTGCACTTCGGCCGGTACGCCTACCACCAGGACCTCGTCGCCCCGAGCCCCCTCCAGGCACCGATCAGCCCCTTCCCGCCCCGCGAGCTGACCGACGCCGACGTCGAGCGGACCGTCGAGGACTACGTCCGTGCGGCCCGCCTCGCCCGGCAGGCCGGGTACGACGGCGTGGAGATCATGGGCTCCGAGGGCTATCTGATCAACGAGTTCATCGCCGCCCAGACCAACCACCGCACCGACCGCTGGGGCGGCTCGTACGAGAACCGGATGCGCTTCCCGGTGGAGATCGTGCGACGGGTGCGCGAGGCCGTCGGCGAGGACTTCATCATCGTCTACCGGCTGTCCATGCTGGACCTCGTCCCGGGCGGCTCCACGCTCGACGAGGTGATCACCCTCGCCAAGGCGATCGAGGCCGCCGGGGCCACCATCATCAACACCGGCATCGGCTGGCACGAGGCCCGCATCCCCACCATCGCGACCTCGGTGCCGCGCGGCGCCTACACCTGGGTGACCAAGCGGCTCATGGGCGAGGTGTCCGTCCCGCTGGTGACGACCAACCGCATCAACACCCCCGAGCTGGCCGAGGAGTTGCTGGCCGACGGATACGCGGACATGGTCTCCATGGCCCGCCCGATGCTCGCCGACCCGGAGTTCGTGAACAAGGCGGCCGAGGGCCGTCCCGAGGCCATCAATACCTGCATCGGCTGCAACCAGGCCTGCCTCGACCACACCTTCAGCCTGAAGATCACCTCCTGCCTGGTCAACCCGCGCGCCTGCCACGAGACCGAGCTGGTGCTCACCCCGACCCGGCTGCGCAAGCGGGTCGCGGTCGTCGGGGCGGGACCCGCGGGGCTCGCCTGTGCCGTCTCCGCCGCCGAACGCGGCCACGACGTCACCCTGTTCGACGCCGCGAGCGAGGTCGGCGGCCAGCTCAACGTCGCCCGCCAGGTCCCCGGCAAGCAGGAGTTCGACGAGACCCTGCGCTACTTCCGCCACCAGCTCGACGCCCACGGCGTGGACGTACGGCTCAACACGCCTGTCGAAGCAGGGGACTTGACCGCCTACGACGAGGTCGTCGTCGCCACCGGCGTCACCCCGCGCACCCCCGACATCCCGGGCGCCGACCACCCGAGCGTCGTCGGCTACCTCGACGTCCTGCGCGACCGCGTGCCCGTCGGCGAGCGGGTCGCGATCCTCGGCGCCGGGGGCATCGGCTTCGACGTCGCCGAGTTCCTCACCGACGGCGGCGACAAGGCGAGCGAGGACCCGGCGACCTACTTCCGCCAGTGGGGCGTCGACATGGGCTACACGGCACCCGGCGGACTCGCCGCCCCCGAGCGCCCCGCCCCGCCGCGCAGTGTCCACCTGCTCCAGCGCAAGACCAGCAAGGTCGGCGCCGGGCTCGGCAAGACCACCGGCTGGATCCACCGCGCCGAGCTCAAGCACCGGGGCGTCACCATGGTCCCGGGGGTGCGCTACGACCGTATCGACGACGCCGGACTGCATGTCACCGTCGGCGAGGAGAGCACGGTCCTGGAGGTCGACACCATCGTCCTGTGCACCGGACAGGACCCGCGCCGGGACCTGTACGACGCGCTCGTCGCCGCGGGCCGCACCGTGCACCTGATCGGCGGCGCCGACGTGGCCGCCGAACTGGACGCCAAGCGAGCCATCAAGCAGGGCACCGAGGTCGCGGCGGCCCTCTAGCGGCGGCCCTCCGGCGGCGGCCCTCCGGCGGCGGCCCTCCGGCGGCGGCCCTCCGGACGAACGCGCCGTCCCTAGGATGACCCCATGTCACTCCCGCACGCGATCCTCACCGCACTGCTCGAAAGGCCGTCTGCGGGGCTGGACCTGACCCGCCGGTTCGACAGGTCGATCGGCTACTTCTGGTCGGCCTCGCACCAGCAGATCTATCGCGAGCTGGGAAAACTGGAGTCCGAGGGCCATATCCGGGCCATCCCGGCGGCCCAGCCGGCCCGGGGACAGAAGAAGAGCTACGAGGTCCTGCCCGCGGGCCGCGCCGAACTCGAACGCTGGACGGCCGCCGCGCAGGACCCCAAGCCGCACCGGGACGCCCTGCTGCTGCGGCTGCGTGCGGCGGCCGTCGTCGGCACGGACGGGCTCGAAGCCGATCTGCGCCGCCATCTCGATCTGCACCGGCGGCAGTTGGCCGAGTACGAGGAGATCGAGAAGCGCGACTTCCCGCCCGGCGACGACAGCGCGCAGGCCAGGCTTCAGCACCTGGTCCTGCGCGCGGGCATCGAACTGGAGACCTTCTGGACCGGGTGGCTCACCGAGGCCCTGGAGGAGTTCGCCGAACTCCCGGACAGCTGACGGCTCTCAGAGGCGGTACGGGCGGGACCGGCGGCGCAGGAACCACGCCGTCGCCGCCGCGCCGACCGCCACCAGGCCACCGCCGGCCGCCAGGGTCAGGGTGCCGAAGTCCTTGGTGGCGCCGCCCAGTCCGCCCATGACACCGCGGGACGGGGAGGCCGTCGCGGAGATCGTGGGGCTCGCGGACGCCGAGACGATGATCGACTGGGTGCCGCCTTGTGTGGGGTCGTAGGCGCACTTCACGATGACGGTGTACGTCCCGGGGCTCACGCTCGACCAGGCCGCGGACTGCAGCGAGGTCGTCCCCGAAAGGGCCACCTGGCGCCCCTGGTTGAAGGAGGTCTGGCTGCTGGTGAGGAGTGACGCGGTGCCCCAGCCGCCGTTGGTGGCGGTCCGGGAGCAGGCTGTGGTGGTGACGGAGACCGTGGATCCGGAGGTGCTCACGGAGATGCCCGTCGCCGCGGCCGCGGGGCCGGCGGTCAGGGCGAGCGGCAGCGCGGCGACGGCCGCGACGGTCAGCCCGGAGCGGAGGAGTGGCTGTGTAGTGCGCATGGAGTGCCCTCCGGCGGCACGGTCGGCGGTACATCCGGTGCGCCACCGAGGTGGGGGAGGACCCGTGCTGCCTCAGAGGAAGCCAATGCGCCCGCGGCCCCTCCCGCATCCCGGGCGCCCCCGGGCAGGTGACGGCGTCCACCGTCCGGCCCAACGGCACAGCTCTGTCACGGGGACGCGGCGGCGCCCGTCGTCACCGTCCGCTCCGCCGACAGCCCGCCCCAGGTGCCGTCGGGCAGCCGCGCCCGGATCCGCACCCGATGGCTCTCCCCGGCCTCCCGCCCCAGATAGAAGCTGTACGTCGCCCTCCCCTGCGGCGGTGCCCCGCCGAACACCAGCGAGGTGGCCGGCGCGCCGTCGAGGCGCACCTGGTACTCCGTGACCACGCCGTCCGTGCCGGGCGGGACCCAGGACAGGTCGAGGTAGTACGCCCCGTCGCCGTTGAGCCGCGTCGCCGCGCGGAAGTCCGTCGGCGCGGTGTCCCGGCCGTCGTCGCTGCCAGGAGTCGTCAGCCGGACGCGGGTACCGGCCGGTGAGAGGTTGTCGGCCGCGTCCCGGGCGCGCACGGTGAACGCGTAGCGGGTGCCCGGCCGCAGCCCCGTGACCACGGCCGCCGTCTGGTTGCCGCCCACACTGTGGATCTTGGCATCGCCCTGATAGATGTCGTACGACACCACGTCCCGGTCGTCCGTCGAGGCGGACCAGGACAGCTGGACGGCCCGGCTGCCCACCGTCCGGCCGTGCAGCCCGCCAGGGCGGGTCGGGGCCGAGCGGTCCGCCGCCGTGGCCGCGGGAGTCGTCGCCCGCACCTCCCGGCTGGGCGGGCCCAGACGTCCCTCGGCGTCCCGGGCCCGCACGGTGAAGGCATACAGGGTGCCGGGCTCCAGCCTGGTGACATCCACCATGTGCTGCGAACCCGGCACCTCCTGGACCTTTGTGGTGCCGCGATACACCTCGTAGGCATGGGCCGCGGTGACGGCGTTCCACATCACATGCACGCTGCTCGCGCTGCCCGCGGCGGCCGTGACGCCCACGGGGGCGCCGGGCAGCGGACCGCTCCCCTCGCCGTCGGCGCCGCCCCACGTACAGGAGACGAGGAGCGCGAGCAGGGCGCACAGCGGCGCGGAACGCCGTAGGGGAACGGGCATGGCGGTGCCTCCCCGGAGAGCCTCCTGGAATGGTCCGGACCAATATGGCGCCCCTGTGGTGTCCGCATCAAGAGGGCGGACCGTGCCGGGCGGCTTCGGGGAGTTACGTATGCTGAAGGCCTTCACGGCCGAACTCTCCATGAGGGAAGGGGAGTTCGTGCTGGTGGCGCGGGCCGCTGTCGTCGCTGTCCCCGCGCCGGTACGGGCGGCTGGGAGGCCCGGGTTCGTCGAGGGCCCGGGTCCCCGGCGCCTGCCCCGTCCGGACCCCCTGCGGTGGCCGCTGTGCTGAAACGGCATCAGATTGGGCTGAGTGTCCGTCAGTGTCCCCCAGGAGAGGGTCCCTTATCGTGCGTGTCCAGTCGCTCACGCTGGCCGCGGCAAGCGCCGCCCTGCTCGCCCCCTCGACGTCCCCCGCCGTGGAGCCCGTCGCCGCCCGGACCGAGGCGGTGGTGCGGCACGAGGGTGACGTCGACGCCGCCGACCTGCTGGCCAGGGCGAAGGAGTGCGACCCCGTCTCGCGCGGCCGCTACCGCACCGACGACGGCACGCCCGCGAGCATCCCGGTCTGCGGCACCCGGGACGCCGTGTTCTGGAAGGCCGACATGGACATCGACTGCGATGGCCGGCCGGGACGCAAGTGCAACGGCCGCACCGACCCCCTCTTCTCCGACGCCACCGCCTACCAGCAGTCCGACGGCCGCCACCTGAGCGCCGAGGGCCTGCCGTACATCGTGGTCCCGACGCCGAGCCGGATCTGGGACTACCGCGAGCACGGGGTGCGCGGCGGCGCGGTCGCGGCCGTCGTGTACCAGGACCGGGTGCAGTACGCCGTCGTCGGGGACGTGGGCCCGCGCGACATCATCGGCGAGGCCTCCTACGCCGCCGCCGAGGCCCTCGGGATCCGCCCCGATCCGCGCGGCGGCGGCACGCCCTCCGGCGTCACCTACATCGTCTTCAAGGACTCGCAGGTGAAGCCGATCGAGGACCATGACGCCGCCGTCGCGACCGGGGAGCGGCTTGCGCGGATGTTCGTACGGGGGAAATGACCCCGCAGGAACTCCCGGGTCGGTCAGACCGCAGACCAGCCGTCGTCCACCGGCAGGACCACGCCGTTGATGTTGCTCGCCGCGTCCGAGGCGAGGAATACGATGGCGGCGGCCTGCTCGTCGGGCTCGGCCACCCGGCCGACGTTGACGAAGTGCGGGCCCAGCGCCGCCGGTCCGTGGGCCTCGCGGTCGGCGTCCACGACGATGCCGGTGGCGGTGCCGCCCGGGGCGATGGCGTTCGCGCGGATGCCCTGCTTGCGGTACATCACCGCGAGGCTCTTGGTCAGACCCACCACGCCGTGCTTCGAGGCCGTGTAGGCGGCGCCCGCCGCGCTGCCGCGCAGACCGGCCTCGGAGGCGGTGTTCACGACAGCGCCCCGGCCCGCCGCGAGCATGTGCGGGAGCACGGCCCGGGTGAGCAGGAAGGGCGCGGTCAGGTTGACCCGGAGGACCCGCTCCCACTCCGCGTCGCCCACGTCCGCGAGCGCCGACATCCGGTCCATGATCCCGGCGTTGTTCACCAGGACGTCCACCCCGCCGAACCGGTCCACTGCGGTCTGGGCCACCTGGTCCACCACGGCCTGCTCGCTGAGGTCGCCGGTGACGGCGACCGCGGTGCCGCCTGCCTCGCCGATCTCCTTGACGACCGTCTCCGCGGTCTCGGCGTTGAGGTCCGCGACCAGGACCCGGGCGCCGCGCGCCGCGAAGGCCAGGGCCGTCGCCCGCCCGATGCCCGAACCCGCTCCCGTGACGATGACGCTGCGTCCGTCGAATTCGCCGGCCATGTGGTGCTCCTGTCGATCAGTGCTCTGTGCCCGCGCGGGCGCCGTGCCCTGCGCTTGTCGCCACCATACGACTTAATGTCTGTGAGTGACATAAAATCTTGGTGGAGAATTCCCGCAAGCGTGAACAGGCGATCGACGGAGCCGGAGGAATCGATGACCGCAGCCCGCGGACGTACGGGACGACCACCCCTGACCGAGGAGCGCAAGGCCGAGATACGGCTGGAGATCGCCCGGGCCGCGGTGGAGCTGTTCGTCGCCCAGGGCGTGTCGGCCACCACCGGGGAACAGATCGGCCAGGCGGTCGGGGTCTCGGCGCGCACCGTGTGGCGGTACTTCCCCAGCAAGGAGAGCTGTGTGAGCCCGCTGTTCTCGGAGGGCATCGACCTGATCGCGGCCCTGCTGCGGGAGTGGGCCCCGGACCAGCCGCTGGAGGAGCTGTTCGAACGCACCCTGGCGACCGAGATCGGCATCATCAGCGGCCCCGAGCGGGCCACGGTCGGCGATCTGGTCCGCCTGACCCGCACCGAGCCGGGCCTGCGAGCCGTCTGGCTCCAGACCTACGACGAGGCCGAGCCGGCGTTCGCCCACGCCCTGGCCGAGCGCGCCGGACTGCCCCGGGACGGCTTCGAACCGGCCATCCGGGCGGCCATGTTCAACGCGGCCCTGCGCGCGGCGGTCGAACACCACGCCTGGCACGGAGCCGCCCGGGGCACCGACCGCGCCACCGACCGCGCGACGGCGGAGACCGAGCTGATGCAGACCCTGCGCTCGGCCCTCGCCGTCGCTGCGGACGGGGTGAAGTAGCGGTCGACGGGGTGAAGTGGCGGCGGACGGAGTGAAGTACCGGCCGACGCCGACCGAGCCTTTCGGCAGTCGACGCCGACCTCTCGCCGTCAGACCGTCCGGTTGCCGACGTCGACCGCCCGGTGTCAGACCTTCCGGTAGTCGTACGCCTCCGCCGCGGCCGCCTCCACCGCCGCGAGGTCGGCCCCGGTGGCCGCCGTGACCACCGCGGCCACCGCGCCCTCGACGAAGGGGGCGTCCACCAGCCTGGTGCCGGGCGGGAGTTCGTCGCCCTCGGCCAGCAGGGCCTTCACGGTGAGCACCGCGCTGCCGAGGTCGGTCAGGACGG
This sequence comes from Streptomyces sp. SID13726, assembly GCF_010548375.1. Classification (GTDB taxonomy): domain Bacteria; phylum Actinomycetota; class Actinomycetes; order Streptomycetales; family Streptomycetaceae; genus Streptomyces. The sequence continues at coordinate 208,998 of NZ_JAAGLY010000002.1, read as the reverse complement.
CGACCCCGGCGCCCCGGTCCACCGAGGCGGCCGCCGCGGCGATCAGCTCCGAGCTGGTGCCGAGCCCGCCGTCCTCGGTGCCGCCCGCCGCCGCGAGGGGCACTTCCGGGCCGCCGCCCGCGAGCCCCTTCGCCAGTTCCGCGACGGACGCGGCGACCTGCGCGCTGTGCGACACCAGCACGATCCCCACCAGCTCCGTGTCACTCACCCGCGGCCTCCGCGAGAGCGCCGATCAGCAGGGAGGCCGAGGTAGCGCCCGGGTCCTGGTGCCCGATGCTGCGCTCGCCCAGGTAACTCGCCCGGCCCTTGCGGGCCTGCAACGGCGTGGTCGCCAGGGCGCCCTGCTCGGCGGCCGTCCGCGCCGCGGCGAACCCGGTACCGAGCGCGTCCACGGCCGGCACCAACGTGTCGATCATGGTCTTGTCGCCCGGCGCGGCACCGCCCAGCGCCATGACCGCCGCCACCCCGGCCCGCAGCGCCTCGGTGAACTCCTCCGCGCTGACCTCACCGGCGTCCCCGAGCGCCTTCCCGGTCCGCCGCAGCAACGTCCCGTACAGCGGCCCCGAAGCACCGCCGACCGTCGAGATGAGCTGCCGCCCGGAAAGGACGAGGACCGCGCCCGGGGTGTCCGGCGCCTCCTTCTCCAGGGTCGCGGCGACCGCCCTGAACCCGCGCTGAAGATTGCTGCCGTGGTCGGCGTCCCCGATGGGGGAGTCGAGGGCGGTGAGCCGCTCCGCCTCGCGTTCCACCGAGGCCGCGGTCGCCGTCATCCAACGGCGGAAGAAGTCGGCGTCGAGCACTGGATCTCCTTGCGTGGTCGGTACGTTGATCGCTGCTCACACTCCCCAGCGCAGCCCCGGGGTCCGCACCGGCGCGTCCCACAGGCGCAGCAGCTCCTCGTCGACCTGGCACAGGGTGACCGAGGCGCCGGACATGTCGAGCGAGGTGACGTAGTTGCCGACCAGGGTGCGTGCGACGGCGACCCCGCGGTCGGCGAGCACCCGCTGCACCTCGGCGTTGAAGCCGTACAGCTCCAGGAGCGGGGTCGCGCCCATGCCGTTGACCAGGACCAGCACGGGATTGCGCGGGCTCATGTCGTCCAGGATCGCGTGCACCGAGAAGTCCGCGATCTCCCGCGAGGTCATCATCGCCCGCCGCTCCCGCCCCGGCTCGCCGTGGATACCGACGCCCAACTCCAGCTCGCCCGCGGGCAGATCGAAGGTCGGGCTGCCCTTGGCCGGGGTGGTGCAGGCGCTCAGCGCGACACCGAAACTGCGCGCGTTCTCGTTGACCTGACGGGCGATGGCCTCCACCCGCTCCAGCGGCTGCCCCTCCTCAGCCGCCGCGCCCGCGATCTTCTCCAGGAACAGGGTGGCGCCCGTACCGCGCCGCCCGGCGGTGTACAGGCTGTCGGTGACGGCCACGTCGTCGTTGACGAGGACCTTGGCGACCTGGATGCCCTCGTCCTCGGCGAGTTCGGCCGCCATGTCGAAGTTGAGCACGTCACCCGTGTAGTTCTTCACGATGAACAGCACCCCGGCCCCGCTGTCCACGGCGGCCGCGGCCCGCACCATCTGGTCGGGCACCGGGGACGTGAACACCTCGCCGGGACAGGCCGCGGAGAGCATGCCGGGTCCGACGAAACCGCCGTGCAACGGTTCGTGGCCCGAACCGCCGCCCGAGATCAGGGCGACCTTCCCGGCGACGGGGGCGTCCCGCCGTACGATCACCCGGTTCTCCACGTCCACGGTCAACTCCGGGTGGGCGGCCGCCATCCCGCGCAGGGCGTCCGCGACCACGGTTTCCGGAACGTTGATCAGCATCTTCATGGGTACCTCCTGGGGGACCTGACAGGGCGGCTGCTGACGGAAGTATCGACCTTGGGACAACGAAGGTCACGTGCGCGGACGTTCCCCGGCGTCAGCCGTCGTCCTGATCGCCGGGCAGCGGCTGTTCGAACCAGACCACCTTGCCCGTGCTGACCCGGGTCGCGCCCCAGCGCCGGGCCAACTGGTCGACCAGGAACAGTCCCCGGCCGCCCTCGTCGCTCAGCCGGGCGTGCCGCATCCGGGGCACGATCGGCGAGTCGTCGCCCACCTCGCAGCGCAGCACGTCGGTACAGAGCAGCCGTAGCGTGATCGGCCGGGAGGCGAAGCGCACCGCGTTCGCCACGACCTCGCTGACCATCAGCTCGGTCGTCTCCACCAGGGAGTCGAGACCCCAGTGGCCGAGCGTCCTGCGGGTCAGCCGGCGCGCCTGGCCCGCGGTCTGGGGGCGCGGGGCCATGTACCAGTACGCCACGGTCTCCGGCAGCAGGCCCTCGAACCGGGCGGCGAGCAGCGCGATGTCGTCGTCGCGCACTCCGGTCCCCAGTGCTCCGAGCGCCGCGTCGCACAGCGTCTCCAGCGGCACGGGCGCGGCTCCCGAGGCTGCCGTACGCAGCCGTCCGCACAGTCGCTCCACCCCGGTGAGCACGTCCGAGTCACGGGACTCGACCAGGCCGTCGGTGTACAGCAGCAGGGTCGCTCCGGGCGGCGCGTGGGTCTCCACGGTCTCGAAGCCGCCGCTGCCGACGCCGATCGGTGCCCCGGGCGGGACCTCCAGGACCTCCACACCGCCGTCGGGACGCAGCAGCACCGGTGGCAGATGGCCGGCGTTGGACATCACCAGCCGGTGCAGGACGGGGTCGTACATGGCGTACAGGCAGGTCGCCGTGTGCTCGCTGCCCAGCCGCGCCGCCTGCTCGTCGAGGTGGTGCAGCACCTCGTCCGGGGGCAGGTCGAGCCCGGCCAGCGTCTGCACGCTGGTCCGCAGCTGGCCCATGATCGCGGCCGAGGTCATGGAGTGGCCCATCACGTCACCGATCACCAGGGCGACCCGGTTGCCGGGCAGCGGGATCGCGTCGTACCAGTCGCCGCCGACCTGCGCGGTCCGCGAGGCCGGCAGATAGCGGCTGGCCAGCCGGATGCCGGGCGGTTCGGGGAGGGACGGCGGGAGCATGGTGCGCTGGAGCGTGTCCGCCACGGAGGCCTCGCGTTCGTACAGCGCCGCCTTGTCGATGCCGAGGGCGGTGTGGGTGGCGAGCTGCGAGGCGACCAGCAGATCGTCCCCGGTGAAGTCGGGCCGGTCGGCTCCGCGCACCAGCACGACACTGCCCATGACATGGCTGCGGCCGTGCAGCGGGGCGATGATCAGCCGCTGTCCGGGCGGTACGGCTCGCGGACCCAGGAGTTCGGCCACGGCGGCGGCGACGCCCGGGGCGTTCCCGAACGCCGGCCGCCCCGCCCGCAGCAGCCGGGCGAGCCGTCCCTCGGCCGCAGGGTGCACGACGTCCATGGGGTGAAGGGCGACGGCCGGGCCCTGTCGTGGTGTGCCCTCGGTGCAGTGGAGGTGCAGCACACTCGGTACGGCGCCGATCTCGTCGCCGACCGGGAGCGGGACGTAGAGATGGACGAACGCCGCGTCGGCGAAGGCCGGGACGGCCGCGCGGCACAGCTCGGCCAGCGTGTCGGCGAGGTTCATGCCGCGGGCGATCCGACGGGTCGCCGCGTCGAGATAGCGCAGACGGTCGGTCTGGGCCTCGGGGCGAACCGGTCCTGTGTCCCCGGTGGGAGCTTTCGCGGGCGCCGGTTGCCGGGCCTTCGAACCGCTGGCCCCCGGGTCCGGCTTCACCTCAGGGCTCATGCGGGACCCGCCCGGCGCTTCGACGGCGTGCTTCCGGCCCCCCGCAGTCGTGGCGCCGGTGTCCTGATCGGCTCCGAGGTGCTTCGTCACGCCTGTCCTTCCGGCTGCCCGGGCCCGCACCGGGGCGGGCGGTCCGGAGTCGTCACCGGTGCCTTTCGCACCGCAGGAAGATCTGCACCTCGGGCGGGACGTCCGCGCTCGCCGGGGCGTAGCTGTACGAGGTCTCGTCGACGATCCGGAAACCGGCCGCCTCGACGGTCTCGCGGAGCTCTTCCCTGAGATAGCCGGAGACCCGGATGGTGCTGCCGATGAAGGGGATCGAGAAGTCGTCCACGTCGGCCTCGACCATGGACAGCGCGAAGAGACCGTCCGGACGCAGCAGCCGGCGGATGGTGTCCAGGGCGAGGGGGATCTCGGCGCGCGGCAGCATGAGCAGGGAGAAGAAGGCCGCGACGGCGTCGAAGCGGCCCAGGTCCAAGGGGCCGCCCGGACGCAGGTCGGCGATGTCCGCGCGGTGGAAGGAGCCGCCGGGAACGTTCTCCCGGGCGACCGCGACCATCCTGTCCGACAGGTCCACGCCGACGACGTCGAGGCCGGACTCGGCCAGCCGGCGTGCGGTCGGGAGTCCGGTGCCGCACCCCAGGTCGAGCACGCGCGCTCCGGCAGGCAGTGCGCCGATCAGCCATTGTGCGGCTGTGACCTGGCCTTCCTTGTGCGGAAAGGCCTCGTCGTAGCGGTCGCCGATGGCGTCGAAGGCCTCGGCCTGACCGGTGCGGTCGAGCAGGAGGCTCGCGTAGTCGAGCTTGTCGCCGGGGCTGGTCACCTGAATCTCCCTTGTGTCCTGTATGTAAGTTTTTCACAGTTGTGCGGCCTTGGAGCGGCCGGGGGACAGGGAGCCAGGTGGCGGGCAGTACCCGCCGGGTGGCGGGAGCGCGGCCCGGTGGGACGGGCCGATCATGGCGGGAAGGACACCTGCACCGGGAGACCGCCATGACGCCGAATCCGCCACCGTTCGATCCCGAGCTCGACGCGGCCCTGGCCGTCGTCACGGAGCGGATTCCGAGGGAGTGGAACCTCGAACTGCTGCCGGCCATGCGCGAAGGCGAGGCCCTCGTGCTGCCGAGCGACGAGCAGCTCGGCCGCGGCGGGGCCTTCCAGGTCGAGGAGCGCAGGGTGCCCGGGCCTGAGGGCGCGCCGGACATCTCCCTGCTGATCTGCCGGCCCACGGGAGTGATCGGGCCGCGTCCGGTCTTCTACTACGCCCACGGCGGCGGCATGATCCTGGGCCGCAACAGGTCAGGCGTGGAGACCGTCCTCGACTGGGCGCAGGAGCTGGGCGCGGTCGTGGTGTCGGTGGAGTACCGGCTGGCCCCCGAGCACCCGCACCCCGCGCCCGTGGAGGACGTCTACGCAGGGCTCGTGTGGAGCGCCGGGCATGCCGGGGAGTTCGGCGGCGACCCCGACCGGATCGTCGTCGCGGGCGGCAGCGCGGGTGGCGGTCTGACGGCCGCGCTCGCCCTGCTGACCCGCGACCGCGAGGGCCCGCGCCCCATCGGCCAGCTCCTGATGTGCCCCATGCTGGACGACCGCAACGACAGCCCCTCCGCGCTCCAGATGCGGGGCCTCGGCGTGTGGGACCGGTCCGCCAACGAGGTCGGCTGGAGCGCGCTGCTCGGCACGGCCCGCGGCGGCCCGGAGGTGTCCCCGTACGCGGCACCGGCCCGCGCCGAGGATCTGTCCGGACTGCCCCCGGCCTTCCTCGACGTCGGCTCCGCCGAGACCTTCCGCGACGAGGTCGTCGCCTACGCCTCCCGCATCTGGCAGGCCGGCGGGGACGCCGAACTGCACGTCTGGCCGGGCGGCTTCCACGGCTTCGACCTGCTCGCACCCCACGCGGCGGTGTCCCAGGCCGCGATCGCCGCCCGGGTGCGCTGGCTGCGGCGGCTCCTGGGGGAGTGACCCGGAGCCGTCGTCGGGCACGGTGACGTCGAGGCCGCCCGAAGAAGAGCTTGCCCTCCTCTTCGGCGACCGGCGCCCGGGCTCTACGGCGTCACACCCCCAGCGGGTTCGACCGGCCCGCAGCCAGGAGGTACCAGGCCGTGGCGCCCGTGTGCCGGTACGGGTAGTAGCCGAACCCGAAACCGGTGTCGAGCGGGCTGCTCGCCGAGACCACCCCGGAGCGGGCCGGAAGGGCGGCGGCGCCGACGGTCTGGCCGGTGCCGAGGAGGTCCTGGGCGCGTTCGATCGAGGCGATCAGGCGGCCGGCGCGCTTCTCGTCACCGGAGTGACCCCGGTCGCGCAGGGCGAGGGCGAGGTGGGCCGTGCCCTCGAACCAGACGCCGTTGCGGTCCGGTCTGGGCTGCCCGTCGGCGATGGGCGCGCCCTCGTTCGCCAGCAGGCTCGCCGAGCTGAAGGTGACGCCCTCGTAGGACTGACCGGCGGGGACCGTGCTGTTGGGGCGGTCCGGTGTGTCCAGGACGGCCAGTTCGGACGCGGCCCAGTCGAGCGAGCGGGAGTGCTTCCGGGAGGCGAGGGCGAGGTGGGTCCAGGTCTGGGTGTCCTCAGGGACCGGGGACTTGTTGACCGTCACGCCGTCGTTGGTGCCGGTGTAGAAGAAGCCCCCCGACGGTTCCCACATCCTCTCGACGAAGGCCCGCGCCCGCGCCCGCCGCTCCCGCCACACCCGGTCCCCGGTCAGCCGCGCGAGCCGTCCGAACAGGCCGACCAGGTCGGTGTTGTGCTCGGTCGAGGTGAACGGCAGCTTCTGGTCGGCCCCGTCGACGCCGAACTTGTAGCCGCCCAGCGGCTCGTCGGTGCGCCCGACCCGCTCGATCCACTCGCCGATCCGCACCGCGCCCGCGAGGAAGCGCCGCTCACCGGTCCGCCCGGCCAGCGTGCCGAGCGCGATACCGGCCCACGCCATGTCGCCCACGGCGGTACCGGTGAAGCCGAACTGCGTACCGACGTTCGCCGTGCCGTCCGCCCGCACGAACCCGTCCGGCTGCGCGGAACCGTCGTAGAAGGTGTACGGCCCGACGTTGTACGCCTGCCGCAGCCTGCCGTCGTCGTACACCGGGTCGTGCGCCTGGGCGTACAGCAGCGCGTCGCCGAGGGCCACCGCCCGGGCCCGGCCCCCGGGGGACGCCAGGTGGGCGAGGATCGCGAGGGCGTTGTCGTAGGTGAACGCGGTGCTGAACAGGCCCGCCTGGTCCGTGTAGCTCTGGGTGAGCCGGATCGTGCCGTGGTCCGGGTAGGCGTCCATGGCGGCGGCGAGGAAGGACTGCGCCCGGCGAGGCGCGGAGGACGCGGGCGCGGGCTGCGCGGCGCCGGCCGTGCCGGTGCCGGTCGCGGCCAGGGCGGCGGCCGAGAGACCGGTCCCGATGAGCGTGCGGCGGCTGAGGGGCGGGCGGGGGCTGCCGGTCATGGGTCTCCTCGGGAGGGGCGGGCCTAGGCTTTTGAGAGCGCTCTCAAGAGATGCGGGCTCATTCTGCTGTGGTCCGGGGGACGGGTCAACGGCTGTGGTCCGAACACCAGTTGACCATGCCCGCGAGGCCGAGTCGCGGGGTGGTCGACGATCCCGTCGTGGGCCGGCCCTCAGCCGTTCGACCGAGGGCCACCCCGTGTGCGGCGGCGGTTCCTGGCCGAACGGCCGATGCCGTGCGCGGGGGCCCGATCAAGAATCGATCAGCAGTCGGCACCGCCCCTTGACCACGTGAGGGCGCCGAACCGCTGAACGGAGACGCCCCCATGACCGCTGCTCTCGCGCTGCCCCCTGCCCATGCGGACCGACTCGCACCGCACGGCACGGGACCGGGACGGCGGCTGCGGGCCTTCCTCCGGCGCCGTTGCGTCCCCCTGCTCGCCACCGTGACCATGCTGCCGCTGTACCTGGCGTGGGCGGTCTTCCGCGCCAACGGGGGCGGCGACCTCGCGGCCCAGGAGACCTGGGCGCGGTTCGCCGTCCAGCACGGTGACTCGGCCTACGGGCTGTTCTGGTTCGGCGGCGCCCACACCGCCAACTACAGCCTGATATCGCCGTACCTCATGGGCTTCTTCGGCGTCCGCACGGTCGCCGTCGTCTCCGGACTGGCGTCCGGCTGGCTGGTCTCCGTGCTGGTGCTGCGCTCCGGCATCCGACGGCCGCTCCCGACCGCGCTGCTCGCCGCGTTCGGGCTGTGGGTCGACGTGGCGGCGGGCCGTACGACCTTCGCGCTCGGCGTCGCCTTCGGGCTCGCCGCCTGTGTGCTGCTGGCGGGGGAGCGGCGCCTCGTCCTCGCGGCGGGGTACGCGCTCCTCGCGACGGCGGCCAGCCCGGTCGCCGGGCTGTTCCTGGTCACGGCGGGCGCGGCCCACCTCCTGCTCCGCGACTGGGGCCGGGCCGCCGCGCTGGTCCTCCCGCCGTTCGCGGTGGTCGGTGCGACCACGCTGCTCTTCCCGTTCCACGGCCAGGAGCCCATGGCGGCCGGGCGCATCCTGTGGCCCTGTCTGCTCGGTACGGCCGTCGCCCTGCTGGCGCCGCGCGACTGGCGGGTGCTGCGGCTGGGCGGGGCCGTGTACGCCGTCGGGGTCGTGCTGTCGTACCTCATCCCCTCGCCGATCGGCACCAACGTCGAGCGGCTCGCGCTGCTGTTCGCACCGGCCGCGCTGCTCGCAGCCCTGCTCGCCACGCACCGCCGCGCCCGGGCCCGGCGCGGCGCGCTCGTCCTCGCCCTCGTGGCCTCCCTCTTCTGGCTGGGCTCCGGCACGCCCACCTCCTTCCTGCGGGGCAGCTCCGAGGTCCCGGCATGGGCCGCAGACACCCGAGGTGTCGTACGGGCCCTCGACCGGCTCGGCGCCGACCGCGCCCGCGTGGAGGCCGTCCCCGCCCACGACCACCGCGAGGCCGCGGTGCTCTCCCCGCACGTCAACCTCGCCCGCGGCTGGAACACCCAACTCGACATGCAGCGCGGCCGGTTCTTCTACGACGGCACGTTCTCCGCGGCCGAGTACCGGGCCTGGCTCGACCGCTGGGCGGTCGGATACGTGGTGCTGCCGGACACCGAACCCGACCGGTACGGGGAGGCCGAGGCCCGGCTGGTGCGCAGCGCGCCCGACTGGCTGGAGCCGGTGTGGAGCGACGCCCACTGGCGGGTGTACCGGGTGCGGAACGCGGTGCCGCTGGTGTCGGCACCCGCCCGCGTGGCGGGTGCCTCGGGCGCCGAACTCGACGTACGGATGCCGGGACCCGGCTCGGTGACTGTGCGGATCGCGTACTCGCCGTGGCTGCGCGTCGAGGGCGGATGCCTGAGCGAGCAGGGCGAGTTCACCCGGCTGACGGTCCGCGAGGCGGGCGTCTACCGGATCGGCTCGACGTACCTCGCCACCGCGTCGGCGTCCGACACCGGCGGCTGCTGAGCGCTCTGGTGCCGGTCACGCGGGGATCAGCCGGCCGTGCGCGATGAGGGACGCGGCCTGCTTGAGACGGCGGACCCGGATGCTGACGCTGTAGGCGTCGATACCGGGGACGGCCGCCACGCGGATGGTGAGGTAGCGGTAGAAGTCCTCCGCGTCCCGGCAGGTGACGATGACCATGATGTTGTGGTCGCCGCTCATGGCACCGGCGAAGGCCACCTCGTCGTGGCCCGCCAGCTCCTCGCCGACCCGGTGCAGACGGGCCGGGGCGACCCGCAGCCAGAGGGTGGCGTTGAGATGGTGGCCCAGCCGCTCGGGCAGCAGGTCGACGTCGTAGGAGAGGGCGCCCGAGGACTCCAGCGCCTCCAGCCTGCGGGCCACCCGTGCCTTGGACCAGCCGGTGACCTCGGCGAGCCGGGTGTGGGTCGTACGGCCGTCCTCGGCCAGGGCGTCGAGGAGCGGGGTGTCCTCCGCCGTGGGCGGTGGGTGCGGGCCGTCGGCCACGGACGGCCGGTCCGCGGTGAGCCGGGCCACCTGCCCGGGGGTGAGCCGGCCGCCGTATCCGGACCACTCGGAGTGGCCCCCGGTGCCGAAGGGGTGGATCAGCAGGTCGATGCTGACGTCCAGCACGGAGTCCGCCTTGGGCAGCCGGCGCAGCAGGATGTCGTCGTGCGGGGCCTCGACCGGTGAGTTGATCATGCAGATGATCTCGGAGCCGCCGGAGGCCAGACCGACGTAGGCGATGTCGGACCGCCGGGTGAGGGCGTCCGCGAGCGGGGAGACCCGGTCGGGGCGGCAGCGGATGCGGGTGATCCAGCGGGCCAGCCCGTGCGCCTCCGGGTTGACCAGGCCCACCACCCGCATCACCCCCTCGCGCCGCAGCGCCTGGTAGCGGCGGGCCGCGGTCTGCTCCGACACCCCGGCGACCTCGCCGATGAGCCGGAACGAGGCTCGCGGACTGTAATGCAGCGCGCGGAGGATTCTTCTGTCGATCTCGTCGGCCATGGGAGAAGTCTGCCAGCCTCGGGCGCATGAATGGAGGTTTGTATTCACTTCTGGCCGTGATATTGGGGATTCGATCCGTTGTCGCGGATGCTGGGGCGCCCGAGAAACACCGCAAGACCGCGGCGCGCGTCGCCGTAGAGGAGAGTTCCCCGTGAATGTCACGACCCCGGCAAGCGGGCCGGCCGACCGCCGGGCGGCCACGCTCGTCATGGCCTGCCTCGGCGTCTTCGTCGCCTATCTGCCGGTCACCACGGTCGCCGTCAGCCTGCCCGCCATCCAGTCGGCGCTCGACGCGACGACCGCCCAACTGTCCTGGGTCCAGGACGCGTTCGTCCTGCCCATGGCCGCGTTCATCCTGACCGCCGGCGTCGTCGGCGACGTCCACGGACGCAAGAAGGTGTTCCAGGCGGGGCTCCTCCTCTCCGCCGCCGGTGCCGCCGTCGCGCTGTCCGCGCAGTCGGTGCAGGTGCTGTGGATCGGGCAGGCGCTCGCCGGACTCGGTGCGGCCACGCTGCTGCCCACCACCCTCGCGCTGATCAGCCATGTGGTGCCCGACCACCGCGAGCGCGGCAAGTTCATCGGCCTGTGGGCCACCTCGCTGATGCTGGCGCTCGCCGTCGGACCACTGGTCGCGGGCGTGATCCTCGACCACTTCGCCTGGCGCTGGATCTACCTGCCCGCGATCCCCGTCTCGCTGCTCGCCGCCGCCGTCGCCGCACGGCTGCTGACCGACTCGCGGGCGCCGTTCGAACGGCGGCTGGACTGGCCCGGCCAGATCACCGCCTCGGTGGCGATCACCGCCCTCGTCTACGGCGTCATCGAGGGCGGAGCCGACTCGTTCACCGCCCCGAAGGTGCTGGCCGCCCTCGCCGTGGCCGTCGTCGGCGGAGTCGCCTTCGTGCTCGCCGAGCGGCGCAGCGACAGCCCCATGCTCGACCTCGCGCTGTTCCGCAGCCCGGCCTTCACCGCCACCACGCTGGTCGCGATGATCACCTTCCTCGCGCTGATCGGCTTCTTCTTCCTGCTCAGCCTCTACTTCGGGATGGTGCAGCGGCTCGACACGATGGAGGCCGGCTGGCGGCTGCTGGTGGTGACCGTGTGCGCCATCCTGGTCGGCGGGCCCGTCGGACGCCTCATGCACCGGGTCTCCGCGCGCGTCCTGATCACAGGCGGTCTGGTCCTCGTGTCCGCAGCGCTGTTCTCGCTGATCGGCGTCGACGCCGACACCTCCTTCGGGTCCCTGGCCCTGCGGCTCGCCCCGCTGGGGCTCGGCCTCGGCGCGGTCATGACGCCGATGACCGCGACCGCCGTGGCCTCCGTGCCGTATCACCTCGCCGGTATGGCGGCCGCGGGCAACAACGCCTTCCGCCAGGTCGGCGGCGCGCTCGGTCCCGCCGTCCTGGGGGCACTGCTGACCACCCGGGCGCTGGACACCTTCCCCGGCCACCTGGCCGACGCCGGAATCACCGGTGCGACGGGGGAGCGGATCGTCTCGACGGCGGACCAGGGCGGACTGGGCGCGGTCGCCGGGCTCGACCTGGGGGCGGACACGGGGCGTGCCATGGGCGCGCTCGGCGAGTCGTTCCTGGACGGTCTGCGGCTGTGCCTGACCGTGGCGGGGTCCCTGACCCTGCTGGCCGCGGTGGTGGCCATGGTGCTGCTGCGCCGGCCCCGGGGCGCGGGCGGCGGGCATTCGCAGATCGCCGCGTCGGGGGCGGTGGACGGGGGTGCCTCCGGCGGGGTGACCACGGCTTCGGTTTCGGGGGTGGGCGGGGAGGGCTGAGCAGCCGGGTTATCGGGGCGGCCGGTGGGACGTGGACCCATCGGCCGCTCCCGTCGGCTTCGGCACTCGCCTTCGCTGATCTCTGGCTCCGCCGCTCCCGTCGGCTCCGGCACCCGCCCTCCGCTGATCTCCCCGCACCTGGCCACCCTCGCCGAGTGCCGCCGGGAACTGGCCGACGACCACTTCCTGTACCGCTTCCGGCACGACGAACGCCCCCTGGCGGAGGCCGAGGGGGCGTTCCTGCTGTGCGGGTTCGTCATGGCGCTCGCCGAGCACCAGCAAGGCCGGGCCGTGGAGGCATACCGCTGGTTCGAACGCAACCGGGGAGCCTGCGGGGCGTCCGGCCTGTACGCCGAGGAGTTCGACATCGCCCAGCGCCGGCTGCGCGGCAACCTCCCGCAGGCCTTCGTCCACGCGCTGCTGCTGGAGACGGCCGCCCGGCTCGGTGAGTGACCGGACGGCCGCCGCTCCGTGAAGGGCCGCTGGCGTCAGCCGCGCCCCGGACCACCGCTGCCGAACGAACCGCTGCCGCCCTCGTTCCAGCGGGGGCGATCCTGCGACGCACCGGTGCGGGTCGGACTGTTCCCGTGGTTGGGCAGCTCGTGCGGGGTCAGCCGGGTGTCGCTCCTCGGCACCTCGTCGGGCTCCCGCATCTCCCTGATCTCACGGACCGGCCCGTCCTCCGGCAGCCTCGGCTGCTCCTCCGGGGTCGGCGGGGGCGACTCGCGCCGCTTGACGCGGACGCCCAGCCAGAAGGCGCCGATCAGGACCGCCACGACCACCACTCCCGCGACGATCACCCCGGCCGCGAGGGCACCCCGGCCCGCGGCGATGTCCATCCATTCGGTCTGCACGGCTTGGTTCATGCCACGCGAGTACCCCTGGCACCTCGGGCGAACCGGCTCGCCCGACCGGCCGGAAACCCCGGGTTTGGCGGCCCCGGGCGCGGCTACCCGCCCGGGGTGACTTCGACGACTTCCCAGCAGGAGCTCTTCCGGTTCCTGGAGGACCGCTTCGCGTGCGCCCAGGCGTGCACCGAGTGCGCACGGGCCTGTGCGCTGCGTGCGAGCCTGGTCGACCCGGACGGCACCGAGGAGCAGGAGCTGCTGCGCCGCAAGGGCATCATGTGCGCCGAGGTGTGCGACGCGACCTGCCGTGTGCTGTCCGAGGAGAACCACCTCGACGAGGCCGGCATCCGCGTCCAGCTGGAGTGGTGCCGCTCGGTCTGCCTGGAGTCCGCCCAGGTCTTCGACCGCCACGCCGGTGAGGACGCGGCCAAGGTGTGCCGGGAGTGCGCGCAGGCGTGCACGGACTTCATGGCGACCCTCGTCTGAGACCTGACGGCGCCCCCTCGCCTGAGACTTCACGGCGACCCTCGTCCTACGAGACCCGCTCTGAAAGACGCCTGACCGTTCCCTATTTCTGGAACACGTTCTACCGTGTGCGCCGTCAGGACCGGCCTGGGAGCCTGGAGGCGCCGTGCATCTCGACCACACGCCCGAGCAGCAGCGGCTGCGCACCGAACTGCGCGCCTACTTCGCCGACCTGGTACCGGACAACGCGCACGCCCGCTTCACCGACCGGGACGCCCAGAAGCGCTTCTACCGCACCACCATCCGGCAACTCGGCACCGACGGCTGGCTCGGCGTCGGCTGGCCCAAGGAGTACGGCGGACGCGGCCTGACCGCGATGGAACAGTTCATCTTCTTCGACGAGGCCGCCCAGGCCGGCGTACCGCTGCCGCTCATGGCCCTGAACACCGTCGGGCCGACGATCATGCGGTACGGCACCGAGGAGCAGAAGTCATACTTCCTGCCGAAGATCCTCTCCGGCGAGATCGACTTCGCGATCGGCTACAGCGAGCCCGACGCGGGCACCGACCTCGCGTCCCTCAAGACCCGCGCGGTCCGGGACGGCGACGAGTACGTCGTCAACGGCCACAAGATCTGGACCACCAACGGCGACACCGCCGACTGGGTCTGGCTCGCCGTGCGCACCGACCCGGACGCCCCGCCGCACAAGGGCATCACCATGCTCCTGATGCCGACCACCGACCCCGGCTACTCGTGCACGGTCATCAACACCCTCGCCTCGCACGACACCACGGCCAGCTACTACGAGAACGTCCGCGTCCCCGTCGCGCACCGGGTCGGCGAGGAGAACCAGGGCTGGCGGCTGATCACCAACCAGCTCAACCACGAGCGCGTCACCCTCGCCGCCCACGGCACCATGGCCATCCGCGCCCTCCAGAACGTCCAGCGCTGGGCCATGGAGACCAAGCTCGCCGACGGCCGCCGTGTGATCGACCTGCCGTGGGTGCGCCGCCGCCTCGCCCAGACCCACACGAAACTCGACGCGCTGAAGCTCCTCAACTGGCGGATGGTGAACGCCGTCCAGGACGGCACCCTCACCCCGCAGGACGCCTCCGCGGTCAAGGTCTACGGCTCCGAGGCCCGCCGGGACGCCTACGCGTGGCTCATGGAGATCGTCGCCGCGGCGGGCGCGCTGAAGGAAGGTTCGGTCGGGGACGTCCTGCACGGCGAACTGGAGCGCGGCTACCGCTCGGCCGTGATCTTCACCTTCGGCGGCGGCAACAACGAGATCCAGCGGGAGATCATCTCGTGGATCGGTCTGGGTATGCCGCGCGTACGGCGTTAACCTGCGGGCATGGGTGATCCCGGGCTGTTCACACCGAAGTCGGTGACCTGGCAGATGCACGGCGACCCGATGATGTGGGTCGCCGGAGTCCGTGCGCTCTACCTCCAGGCCCTGCACCCCCGTGCCGTGCGCGGGGTCATGCAGAACTCCGACTTCCGCCGGGACGCCTGGGGCCGGCTGATGCGCACCGCCAACTTCGTCGGCACCACGACCTACGGCACCACGGAGGCCGCCGAGAAGGCCGGTGCCCGGGTCCGGAAGATCCACACCATGCTCGGCGCGACCGACCCCGACACCGGCGAGCGCTACGGCGTCGACGAACCCGAACTCCTGCTGTGGGTGCACTGCGCCGAGATCGACTCCTACCTCCAGGTCGCCCGCCGCTCCGGCTTCCGCCTCACCGACGAACTCGCCGACCGCTACATTTCCGAACACCGGGTCAGCGCCCGCCTGGTGGGCCTGGACCCCGACGCGGTACCGGCGGACCAGGCCGAGATGGCCGCCTACTTCGAGAAGGTGCGGCCCGAACTCGCGGCTACGCCCGAGGCCCGCGCAGTGGACGACTTCCTCCTCCGCCCGCCGACGCACCCCCTCCTCGTCCCGGCGCGCGAGGTTCTGTGGCGGCGCGTGGCACGGCTGGCGTACGCCGCCCTGCCGCCGTACGCCCACGAGTTGTACGGCAGGAAAGCCCCCGAACCCACCACCGTCACCCGCCAGTTGCGCGCCACCGGCACCCTGCTGCGCTGCGTTCCCGCACGTGTGCGCTGGCAACTGCCGCCCAAACACATCCTGCGGGCCATGGCCCGGCTCGGCCCCGGCTCCCGGCCCGCCCCGTACAAACTCGGACGATAGGTCGCCATACTGGACGAGCCAGGGGCGGGGCGGGTTCTACGGGTGCTACGGGGGCGGTCGCAGGAGATGGGGGACAGCAGGCTCATCCAGGGGCGGTACCGGCTGCTCGATCTGATCGGGCGCGGCGGCATGGGCGAGGTGTGGCGGGCCCGCGACGAGTCGCTGGGCCGCCATGTCGCCGTGAAGTGCCTCAAGCCGCTGGGCGGACAACAGGACCAGACGTTCACCCGGGTGCTCAGGGAGCGGTTCCGGCGTGAGGCACGTGTGGCCGCCGCGCTCAGCCACCGGGGTGTGACCGTCGTCCATGACTTCGGCGAGTCCGACGGCGTGCTCTACCTGGTGATGGAGCTCCTGGACGGCCGCAACCTCAGCCAGCTCCTTGAGGACAACAAACAGCACCCGCTGCCCGTCGCCGACGTCGTCGAGATCGCCGACCAGGTCGCCGCCGCCCTCGCCTACACCCACCGCCAGGGCATCGTGCACCGCGACCTCAAGCCCGCGAACATCGTCCGGCTCACCGACGGCACCGTGAAGATCTGCGACTTCGGCATCGCCCGCCTCGGCCACGACGTCGACTTCACCTCCCGTCTGACCGGCACCGGCATCGCGATGGGCACCCCGCACTACATGTCCCCCGAGCAGATAGGGGGTTCCGAGGTCGACCAGCGCAGCGACCTGTACTCCCTGGGCTGCGTGCTGTACGAGATCGCCACCGGGGCACCGCCGTTCGACCTGGAGGACGCCTGGGCGATCCTCGTCGGCCACCGCGACACCCCGCCCCGCCCACCGCGCAGCCACCGCGCCGAACTCCCCGAGTACCTCGACAAGGTCATCCTGGACCTGCTGGCCAAACAGCCCGAACAACGTCCGCACGACGCCCGCGAGTTGGGGCGCCGGATCACGCTGGGCCGTACGACACCGGCGTACGTGCCCACCGTGGTGACCCCGCAGCCCGACTTCGCCCGACCCGAGCCGCCCCGTTCCCGGGAGACCCGGCTGCCGTCCTGGACCAACGGCATGACCACCGGGCACAAGGCCACCGGCGCCGGACTCACCACCACTCCGCCGGACGCCGGTGCCGGGCTGACCGGCGAGTGGATCGCCCGCTCCGTCTCCGGGCGCGCCGAGGAGCCGGTCCCCGAAGAGCCGCCCACGCCCTCCCCGCAGGCCGTCGCCGCCCTCGCCGGACGGCACAACGCGGGCCTCAGTCTGGGCAGGCTGGGCCGCTGGGCCGAGGCCGGAGAGGTGCACCGCGCGGTCGCCGCCGAGCGGGAACACCTGCTCGGCCCGGACCACCCCGACACCCTCGCCAGCCGCTACGAGGTCGCCTTCACCCTCAGCCGCACCGGCCGCGCCGCCGACGCCCTGCGCGAGTACAAGCACGTGGCCGCGACCCGGACCCGTGCCCTGGGCGCCGACCACCCCGACACCCTCGCCGCCCGCCAGGAGATGGCGTACGTCCTGGGGCAGTTGGGCCGCCACTTCGACGCCCACCAGGTCTACAACTCGGTGCTCGCCGCCCGGGAGCGCCGGATGGGCCCCGAGCACCCCGACACCCTGCGCTGCCGCCACAACCTCGCCTTCAACCTCAGCAGGCTCGGCCGCCTGGAGGACTCGTACCGCATGGCCTGCGAGGTGGCCGCCGCCCGTGCCCGGGTACTCGGCCCGCAACACCCCGACACCCTGGTCACCCGGTACGAAGTCGCCTACGCGCTCGGCCAGTTGGGGCGCTGGGGTGAAGCACTCCAGACCTACCACGAGGTCGCCGAGGCCCGTGCCCAGGCCCTCGGCCCGGACCATGCCGACACCCTCGCCGCCCGCTACGAGGTCGGCATCAGCCTCGGCCGGCTCGGCCGCAGCACGGACGCCCTCCAGCTCTACCGCGACCTGATCGAGGACCGCACCCGCGTCCATGGCCCCGCCCACCCCGAGACCCTGCGCGCCCGCCACGGCCTCGGCGTCAACCTCGGCCGCCTCGGGCGCTGGGAGGAGGCCCTCGCCGAGTCCCGAGACGTGTGCGCGATCCGCGAGCGCGTCCTCGGCGCCGAGCACCCCGACACCC
Source organism: Streptomyces sp. SID13726 (assembly GCF_010548375.1). Classification (GTDB taxonomy): domain Bacteria; phylum Actinomycetota; class Actinomycetes; order Streptomycetales; family Streptomycetaceae; genus Streptomyces. The sequence goes on along the minus strand of NZ_JAAGLY010000002.1, from coordinate 191,563 downwards.
TGGTCAGCCGCCGCGAGGTCGCCGTGGGACTCGGCTGGCTGGGCCGCTGGGCGGACGCCCTCACCGAGTACCGCAAGGTGGCCGCCGCCCGCGAACACGTCCTCGGCGCCGACCACCCCGACACCCTCGCCAGCCGTAACGACGAGGCGCACTGCCTGGAGCAGCTGGGCCGGGGCGCGGAGGCGGTGGAGCTGTACCGCCGGGTCGCCGCCCTGCGCCGGCAGGGTGCCTCCGGCGCACAGTGAGCCGGGTGCCGCCTCCTCTGGCCGAGCCGGATCACCGCGTGTTACGAAGAACCATGCCTGCACACGAGGGACACCGGACCTACGACGCCGTGATCATCGGCGGCGGCCACAACGGCCTCGTCGCCGCCGCCTACCTGGCCCGGGCCGGACGGTCCGTGCTGGTGCTGGAGCGGCTCGACCGCACGGGCGGCGCCGCCGTCTCCGCCCGGCCCTTCGAGGGGGTGGACGCCCGGCTGTCGCGCTACTCGTACCTCGTCAGCCTGCTGCCCAGGAAGATCGTGCGGGACCTCGGCCTGGACTTCCGCGTCCGCACCCGGAACGTGTCGTCGTACACCCCCGTGGAACGCGACGGCAGGCCGACCGGACTGCTCGTCGGCGGCGGCGAGCGGCGCACCCGCGAGGCCTTCGCCCGGCTCACCGGCGGCGGCCGGGAGTACGAGGCCTGGCAGCGGTTCTACGACATGACGGGCCGCGTCGCCACGAAGGTCTTCCCCACGCTCACCGAACCCCTGCCCACCCGGGACGAACTGCGCCTGCGGGTGGACGACGAGGAGGCGTGGCGGGTCCTGTTCGAGGAGCCGATCGGCGTCGCCGTTGAGGAGCGCTTCGCCGACGACCTGGTGCGAGGTGTCGTGCTGACCGACGCGCTCATCGGGACGTTCGCCGACGCCCACGACCCGTCCCTGCGGCAGAACCTCTGCTTCCTGTACCACGTGATCGGCGGTGGCACGGGCGCCTGGGACGTGCCGGTGGGAGGCATGGGCGCCCTCACCGACGCCCTGGCCACGGCGGCACGCGACGCGGGCGCGGTGCTCGCCACCGGGCACGAGGCCGTGGGGATCGCCACCGATGGGCAAGCGGCGGAGGTCAGGTACCGCACGGCCGACGGCGAGGGCGTGGTCGGCGCCCGGCACGTCCTGGTCAACGCCTCACCGCAGGCCCTCGCGGAACTCACCGGCGACCAGCCGCCCGCTCCCGCCGAGGGCGCCCAGCTCAAGGTGAACATGCTGCTCAAACGCCTGCCGAGGCTGCGGGACAGCGAGGTCGACCCGCGCGAGGCGTTCTCGGGCACCTTCCACATCGCCGAGGGCTACGAGCAGCTGGCCGTCGCCCACGCCCAGGCCGCGGCGGGCCGGTTCCCCACCGCACCGCCCTCCGAGATCTACTGCCACTCGCTCACCGACCCGACGATCCTCGGCCCGGACCTGGTCGAGCAGGGCTACCAGACCCTCACCCTGTTCGGCCTGCACACCCCGGCCAGGCTCTTCGACCACGACAACGACGTCGCCCGCGAGGAACTCCTCAAGTCGACCCTCGCCCAGCTCGACGCCCACCTCGCCGAACCCCTCGCCGACTGCCTGGCCACCGACGCGGCGGGCCGCCCCTGCATCGAGGCGAAGACCCCGCTCGACCTGGAACGCGACCTCCGCCTGCCGGGCGGCAACATCTTCCACCGCGACCTGTCCTGGCCCCACGCCGACGAGTCCACCGGCCGCTGGGGAGTGGAGACCCACCACGCGAACGTCCTGCTGTGCGGGGCGGGCGCGGTGCGCGGGGGTGGGGTGAGCGGGGTGCCGGGGCACAATGCGGCGATGGCGGTGCTGGAGGAGATCGGCGGCTGACGGTCCTGTGGGGGCGGCGGGAGAACTCCCGCCGCCCCGCCTGGCTGCCGCCGTCCACCCGAAGCACCCCCCGTGACGTACGGCGCCCGGTCGCTCAGGAGCCATGCCGCCGCCGGGGCGACGGCGTTGACGCGGAGGCCTTCGGGGCCGTACGTGGCGGCGGCCGACTCTGGAGTTGTCGACGATCGCGCCAGTGCCCGCGGTGGCGCGATCGCCGCGACAAGACCTTCGACCATCCCCTCGTCGGGCCGGTCACCGTCGACTGCGACGTCCTGGACATCGCCGACCGCGACCAGCGGGTCGTGATCTACACGACCACGCCCGGCTGAACCGTCAGTCCCCGGACGCCGTCCAGCCGACCGCCTCGATCCGCGCCGAGTCCGCGGGACGCGACTCGTCGAAGAGGACGCGGTCGTCGCAGTGGACGCGCAGCCCGTCGACGTACGCGCCCCGCCCGACGTACAGCCGGTCGGTGGAGTACCGCCAGCGCAGGGCGAGTCGGCGATGGGCCGGGAGCTCCGCCGCCAGCCGGTACCAGACCCGCCCCGACCAGCCGGTGACCGTACCCGACGGGTGGTCCTGCGGGCTGTCGCGCTTCGTGGTGAAGGGCACCGCCCGCCAGCTCGCCCCGCCGTCCGTCGTGGCCTCCAGCGCGAGGACGTCCGAGGGCTCGACGTCCCACCACAGCGCGCACCGCAGCCGCGCGGCACCGGACGAGGTGTCCAGCGCGGGCAGCGTGAGGGTGGCGGCCGTGCTGTTCGCCATCCCCGAGAACCATGCCGTACGGCCGTGAGCCGGACGGACCGCGACAGCGCGGGCCATGTTGTCGCCCGCGGCCACCCGGGGAGCCGAGCCGGAGCGCCAAGTCCGCACCGGATGGACCGAGTTGCCGAGGACGATCAGGAACGAGTCGGTCGTCGGGTCGAGGACCAGCGAGGTGCCGGTGAAGCCGGTGTGGCCCGCCGTGCGCGGGGTGGCCATCGCGCCCATGTACCAGTGCTGGTAGAGCTCGAAGCCGAGACCGTGCTCGTCGCCGGGGAACGCGGTGTTGAAGTCGGTGAACATCAACTCCACCGACTCCGGGCGCAGGACGCGCGCCCTGCCGTACGAACCGCCGTTGAGGAGGGTGCGGCCCAGCACCGCCAGGTCCCAGGCGTCGGAGAACACGCCCGCGTGCCCGGCGACCCCGCCCAGGCTGAACGCGTTCTCGTCGTGCACCTCGCCCCACACCAGCCCCCGGTCCAGGCCGGACCAGGGCTTGCGGGCGTCCTCCGTGGCGGCGATCCGAGGCTTCCAGGAGGCGGGCGGGTTGTAGCGGGTGCTGCTCAGTCCCAGCGGGCCGGTGATCTCGTCGCGGAGCAGTGTGTCCAGCGCGCGCCCGGTGATCCGCTCCAGCACCACCTGGAGCGAGATGAGGTTGAGGTCGGAGTAGAGGTAGGTCGAGCCCGGCGGGTCGAGAGGCGCCTGGTCCCAGATGAGCTGGAGCTTCTCCTCGTACGTCGGGGCGCCGTACAACGGGATCCACGCCCTGAACCCCGAGGTGTGGGTGAGGAGTTGACGGATCGTGACGTCCTGCTTGCCCGCCGCGCCGAACTCCGGGACATACGCGGCGACCCTGCCCTCCAGCTCCAGCGCGCCCCGCTCGATCTGCTGCACCGCGAGCAGCGAGGTGAACAGCTTCGACACCGAGGCGAGGTCGAAGACGGTGTCCTCGGTCGTCGGGATCTGCTCGGCGGCCGGGAACTCGACGCCGGTGTCGGTCTTCTCGTCGTACGACCGGTAGCGCACCGCCGTGCCGATCGGCCGGTGCAGTGCCACCGTGCCGCCGCGCCCGGCGAGCAGGACCGCGCCCGCGTACCAGGGGTGGGTGGGGGAGGGGCCGAGGAACGCCTCGGCGTCGGAGACCAGTCGGCGCAGGTGGGCGGGGAGGAGCCCGGCGCGCTCGGGGGTGCCGTGGCGCAGGGTCGGATGGCTGCGGGCGGCCGTCGCTTCGGCGGGTCCTGCGGGGAAGGGGGCGACGGCGAGCGCGCCGCCCAGCGCGAGGGTTCTTCGGACCAGTTGACGTCGGGTCGTTCCGGTGGTCACCTCATCGGTCATCGGGAAACCCTATCCGGCGACCTGAATCTGACGGAGCATCAGAAAACCTCTTCCGTCGTCCGGAGGACTGCGGCATCCTGCGGCCATGCAGACGGAGCTGAGCAAGAAACTGGGAGTCGAGCACGCCGTCTTCGGCTTCACGCCGTTCCCCGCCGTCGCCGCGGCCATCAGCCGGGCCGGCGGCTTCGGAGTGCTCGGCGCGGTCCGCTACACGGCCCCCGACGAACTCAAACGCGACCTCGACTGGATCGAGGCCCACGTCGACGGCAAGCCCTACGGCCTGGACGTCGTCATGCCCGCCAAGAAGGTCGAAGGGGTCAGCGAGGCCGACGTCGAGGCGATGATCCCCGAGGGGCACCGGCAGTTCGTCAAGGACACCCTTGCCAAGTACGGGGTGCCCGAACTCGCCGAGGGAGAGGCGTCCGGGTGGCGCATCACCGGGTGGATGGAGCAGGTGGCCCGCAGTCAGCTGGACGTCGCCTTCGACTACCCGATCCGGCTGCTCGCCAACGCCCTCGGCTCCCCGCCCGCCGACGTGGTGGACCGCGCCCACGAGCACGACGTCCTCGTCGCCGCCCTCGCGGGCAGCGCTCGGCACGCGGTCAAGCACAAGGAGGGCGGGATCGACGTCGTGGTCGCACAGGGCTACGAGGCCGGCGGGCACACCGGTGAGATCGCCTCCATGGTCCTCACCCCCGAGGTCGTCGACGCCGTGGACCCGCTGCCCGTGCTCGCGGCCGGCGGCATCGGCAGCGGCCAGCAGGTGGCGGCCGCACTGGCACTGGGCGCCCAGGGTGTGTGGCTCGGCTCCATATGGCTGACCACCACAGAGGCCGAACTCCCCTCACCCAGGCTCATCGAGAAACTCCTCGCGGCCGGCTCCGGCGACACCGTCCGCTCCCGCGCCCTGACCGGGAAGCCCGCACGCCAGCTCCGTACCGAGTGGACCGACGCCTGGGACTCCGCCGACGGACCGGGCACCCTCCCCATGCCCCTCCAGGGCCTGCTGGTCGCCGACGCCGTCTCACGCATCCAGAAGTACGAGGTCGACCCCCTGCTGGGCACGCCGGTCGGCCAGATCGTCGGCCGGATGACCAGCGAACGCAGCGTCCAGGCCGTCTTCGACGACCTCACCCGCGGTTTCGAGAAAGCCGTGGATCGCGTCAACCGCATCGCCGGAAGGAGCGGCCAGTGACGAGCACACCTCCCGCGGGCTTCTGGGCCCAGGCCGCCCAGGACCCCTCGCGCACGGTCCTCATCGCCCCCGACGGCGAGCCGTGGACCGCCGGTCGTCTGCACGCGGCCGCCAACCGGCTCGTGCACGGCCTGCGCGCCGCCGGACTGGAGCGCGGGGATGCCTTCGCCGTGGTCCTGCCCAACAGCGCCGAGTTCTTCACCGCGCACCTCGCCGCCAGCCAGGCCGGCCTCTACCTGGTGCCGATCAACCACCACTTCGTCGCCCCCGAGATCGCCTGGATCGTCGCCGACTCCGGCGCCAAGGTGCTCATCGCCCACGAACGCTTCGCCGACGCGGCACGCCACGCGGCCGACGAGGCGGGCCTGCCGGGCACCCACCGGTACGCCGTCGGCGAGGTCGAGGGCTTCCGGCCGTACGCCGAACTCCTCGACGGGCAGCCGGAGTCGGCGCCCGCGGACCGGGAGCTCGGCTGGGTCATGAACTACACCTCGGGCACCACGGGCCGCCCGCGCGGCATCCGCAGGCCGCTGCCCGGCAAGCGGCCCGAGGAGGCGTACCTCGGCGGCTTCCTCGGCATCTTCGGCATCCAGCCCTTCGGCGACAACGTCCATCTGGTCTGCTCGCCGCTCTACCACACGGCCGTCCTCCAGTTCGCCGCCGCGAGCCTGCACATCGGCCACCCGCTGGTCCTGATGGACAAGTGGACGCCACAGGAGATGCTGCGGCTGATCGACGAGCACCGGTGCACCCACACGCACATGGTGCCGACCCAGTTCCACCGCCTGCTGGCGCTCCCCGAGGACGTCAGGGCGGGCTACGACGTCTCAGCCATGCGGCACGCCATCCACGGCGCCGCCCCCTGTCCCGACCATGTGAAGCGGGCGATGCTCGACTGGTGGGGGCCGTGCGTGGAGGAGTACTACGCGGCCAGCGAGGGCGGGGGTGCCTTCGCGACCGCCGAGGACTGGCTGAAGAAGCCGGGGACGGTCGGCAAGGCCTGGCCGATCAGCGAACTCGCGATCTTCGACGACGACGGCAACCGGCTGCCGCCCGGTGAACTCGGCACCGTGTACCTGAAGATGAACACCGGCGGCTTCGCCTACCACAAGGACGAGGCCAAGACGCGGAAGAACCGCATCGGGGACTTCTTCACCGTCGGCGACCTCGGCCTCCTCGACGAGGACGGGTATCTCTTCCTCCGCGACCGCAAGATCGACATGATCATCTCCGGCGGGGTCAACATCTACCCCGCCGAGATCGAGTCCGTCCTGCTCCAGCACCCCGCCGTCGCCGACGCCGCCGCCTTCGGCATCCCGCACGACGACTGGGGCGAGGAGGTCAAGGCCGTGGTGGAACCAGCGCCCGGGCACGACCCCGGCCCCGACCTCGCCGCCGCGATCCTCGACCACTGCGCGCGGCAACTCGCCGGCTACAAGCGCCCCAAGAGCGTCGACTTCATCGCGGAGATGCCCCGCGACCCCAACGGCAAGCTGTACAAGCGACGGCTGCGGGACCCGTACTGGGAGGGGCGGGCACGAGCGGTGTGAGGGACGGTGTGGTCCCGCCACATGTGTGACGGGACCACACGGCCTCAGTGTTCGCGCACGCGCAGGACCTTCAACGAGGGCGAGGACAGGATGTCCTTCTCGCAGAAGCGGGGCGTCACCCACTTCTCCGCCGAGAACAACCGCGTCTGGTCGCTGTAGTGGGGCGAGTTCGGGTTCGACGACTGGGAGTACGTCAGCAGCGTCCGGGCCACCGGGCAGCGGCCGCCGTCCCAGCCGACCGCCTGGATGTAGCTGGACCCGGTCGTCACCTCCGTGTATCCGCCGCCCGCCGGGTTCCACACCGGCTCGACCTTGTTCCACACCCCCAGCGACTCCGTGGCCCCCGGAACGGGGATGCGCTTGCCGTTGCGCACCACGAACTGGTGCTCCCCGAGCCGGGAGTCCAGCGCGATGCCCGCCGCCCTCAGCTCGGCGACGGTGTCCGCCAGGGTCCTGGCGAAGGCCGCTGTGTCGGTGTTGAGGGTGTTCGGCGTGCCCACGGGGTCGGCCGCCGAGAACGGCACCTTCCACAGCGGGGAGTTGGGCAGCTTGCGCCAGAGCCGGTCGAAGAGCAGCGCGCCCCGGCTGTCGGTGTTCGCGGTACGGTCCCAGGCCGCGAGCACCCGGCACGCCTCGCTCACGTCGACGGCCTTGCCGTCACTGCCCGTCGCCGTACCGCCCGGCAGCGCGGCACACGCCTTCGCCGCGTCCGCCGCCGCGAGGCCGCCCGCGGTCACCCGGTTCGCGAACTGCTGCGCCTGAAGGTCCCGTACGGTCAGCCGGCCCCGCTCCGCCATCGCGGACACGTCCTGGATCGCCCCACGAGTGCGCATCGAACGCTGGGTGCCGATGGTGCCGAAGACCCGCTCGTAACCGGTCAGCGGCCGGTCGGCGTTGGCCAGCCAGGCGCTGTCGTTGGAGTTCTCCGAGTATGGCGCGTTCTTGAGGACCGGCATCTTCGCGGGCCCGAAGATCCCCGGCTGCACGGCGTCCGGATCGCTGCCGAGCGCGCAGTCGCCCCGGGAGCCGTCGAGGACCGCGAGACCGGCCCGCGGATAGGTGACCCTGCCGAGATCCGTGGAGCACCGCGCGGCCAGCTCGTCGGTGATCCTGGGCAGCACCTGCGACTGGGTGTACAGGGAGTGCCCCGAGGAGTCCGCGGCGATCGTGTTCACCCACGGCAGCCCCTGGTGCCGGGCGAGGGACTTCAGGACGTCCGCCGTGGAGCGCGCCTTGCTGAAGTCGAGCGAGGTGTCGGCGAACCGCAGGTTCACGGCGTTCGGGTCGTTCAGCGCGTATGCCGTGCTCGCCGTCCAGGGCAGCGGCAGGTCGCCCGAGGTGTCGGCGACGACCGGGCCGTAGCGTGTCCACCACTGGGTGCGGGTCACCGGGGCGCCGTCCTTGACCGGTACGGTCACGGTCCGCTTCGTCATCCGCTCCGCCCTGCCGTCCACCAGGTACACGGTGGGATCGGCCGGGTCGAGGGTGAGCCGGGTCAGGTTGAACGGGACGCCGGTCGAGACGGTGTGGCTCCACGCCACCCGGGAGTTGTAGCCGATGGAGACGGTCGGCGAGCCGAGCAGCGAGCCGCCGGCGACGTTCAGCTCGCCCGGGATCGTCTGCTGCGACTGCCAGAACCGGCGTCCGCCCTGCCACGGATAGTGCGGGTTGCCCAGCAGCAGTCCGCGGCCGTTCGCCGTGGTCGAGCCGTTGAAGGCGACCGCGTTGGAACCCATGTCGGCATCGGCGGTCCGCGCCCGGACTGCCTCGACCAGCGCGTCGGCGTCGGCCGCCGGAGCGGGGCCCGAGGCAGGCGTGGGCGGCTGTGCCGAGGTGATGTCGTCCACGGAGCCGCCCTGTCCGCCGAGGACGGAGAGGGCGTAGAAACGCGTGGCGACGTCCGTCATGGTGACCGGGCGCACCCAGACGGCGCCCCGGCACGCCGGGTCGTTGATCCGGTTCTTCCTCAGCCAGGCGTTGTAGCCCGCCGCGAACCCCCGCATCAGGTCCTTCACCTCCCGGCTCGGACCGAGCGGCGCGGGCCGGGCCAGCAGCTTCTCCACCGTCCCCGCCTCCCGCACCCCGCGGAAGTACAGGTCGCCGGAGAGGTTCTTCGCGGCCGAGGACAGCGCGGAGTCGGAGGCCGCGTCGGCCCCGAAGAAGCGGGAACGCTCGCCGCGCACGGTCACGAAACCGTCGGCGAGCGTGCACACCTGGTCGGTGGCCTGCGCCCAGCCGGTGCCGAAGCCGAGGTCCGCGTAGTCGTCGGCCAGGATGTGCGGGATGCCGTACTCGGTGTAGCGGATGGTGGCGGACAGACCGCCGTGCGAGGGATGTTCCTGCCTGTGCTGGTCCTGCGCGGCCGCGGCGGGCAGTGTGCCCGCGGCGGCGAACAGGGCCACGGCCGCGACGACGGAGCGTCTCAGACGGGTGCGCATCGTGCCTCCCAACGTCATTGAGGGAAGGAGCGGTTGAGCGTACCAACCGGTAGGTTGTCCCGTATGACGCCAGGACACGGCAGTACGGTTGACGGAGTTCTGCGCCGCAGCGCCCGGCGCACCCCCGCGCGCGTCGCGGTGGAGTACGGCGAGCGCTCATGGACGTACGAGGCACTCGACGACGCCGTCTCACGCGCGGCCCGAGTCCTGCTCGACCAGGGGCTCGGCCCCGGCGACCGGGTCGGCGCCTACGGCCACAACTCGGACGCCTATCTGATCGCCTTCCTCGCCTGCGCCCGCGCCGGACTGGTGCACGTGCCGGTCAACCAGAACCTCACCGGGGACGATCTCGCGTACATCGTCGGCCAGTCGGGCAGCACGTTCGTGCTCACCGACCCCGACCTCGCCGGCCGACTCCCCGACGGTGTCCGCACGTTGGCGCTGCGGGACGCCGACGGCTCGCTGATGGCGCTTCTCGACACGACACCGCCGTACGACGGACCGGAGGCGCGTGGCGAGGACCTCGTCCAGCTGCTGTACACTTCGGGGACGACGGCCCTGCCGAAGGGCGCGATGATGACCCATCGGGCCCTGGTGCACGAGTACTTGAGCGCGATCACCGCCTGCGACCTGAGCGCGGGCGACCGGCCCGTGCACTCGCTGCCGCTGTACCACTCCGCGCAGATGCATGTCTTCCTGCTGCCCTACCTCGCGGTCGGCGCGACCAACGTCATCCTCGACTCGCCCGACGGCGACCGGCTCTTCGACCTGATCGAGGAGGGCCGCGCCGACAGCCTGTTCGCCCCGCCCACGGTGTGGATCGGGCTGTCCAACCGCCCCGACTTCGCCGAGCGCGACCTGAGCGGGCTGCGCAAGGCGTACTACGGCGCCTCGATCATGCCGGTGCCCGTCCTGGAGCGACTGCGCGAGCGGCTGCCGAAGCTGGCCTTCTACAACTGCTTCGGACAGAGCGAGATCGGCCCGCTGGCCACCGTGCTCGCCCCCGACGAGCACAAGGGGCGGATGGACTCCTGCGGCCGGACCGTGCTGTTCGTCGACGCGCGCGTGGTCGACGAGGAGGGCAAGGACGTGCCCGACGGCACCGCGGGCGAGATCGTCTACAAGTCGCCCCAGTTGTGCGGGGGCTACTGGGACAAGCCCGAGGAGACCGAAGCGGCCTTCCGGGACGGCTGGTTCCACTCCGGCGACCTCGCGGTCCGGGACGCGCACGGCTACTTCACGATCGTCGACCGGGTGAAGGACGTCATCAACTCCGGTGGGGTGCTGGTCGCTTCACGCCAGGTCGAGGACGCTCTCTACACGCACGAGGCGGTCGCCGAGGTCGCCGTGATCGGCCTGCCCGACGAGCGGTGGATCGAGGCCGTCACGGCGGTCGTCGTCCCGCGCGGCGAGGTCACCGAGGCCGAACTCGTCGACCACGCGCGGGAGAAGCTCGCCCACTTCAAGGCGCCCAAGCGGGTGCTGTTCGTGGACGAGCTGCCGCGGAACGCCAGCGGCAAGATCCTCAAGCGGGAGCTGCGGGACCGGTTCGCCGGCTAGCGGGGGCGCAGGTCGACGATCCGGCGGATCTTGCCGACGGACCGCTCCAGGGACTCCGGTTCGACGATCTCGACGTCCACCGACACCCCGATGCCGTCCTTCACGGCCGCCGCGATGGCCCGTGCGGCCGCGTCCCGGGTCTCCGGAGTAGCACCCTGCCGGGCCTCCGCCCGCACGGTGAGCGCGTCCAGACGGCCCTCACGGGTGAGCCGGAGCTGGAAGTGGGGCGCCACGCCCGGGGTGCGCAGGACGATCTCCTCGACCTGGGTGGGGAAGAGGTTCACCCCGCGCAGGATCACCATGTCGTCGCTGCGCCCGGTGATCTTCTCCATCCGCCGGAACACCCGGGCCGTGCCCGGCAGCAGCCGGGTGAGATCCCGGGTCCGGTAGCGGACTACGGGCATGGCCTCCTTCGTGAGCGAGGTGAAGACCAGCTCGCCCTTCTCGCCGTCCGGCAGCACCTCCCCGGTGACCGGGTCGACGATCTCGGGGAAGAAGTGGTCCTCCCACACATGGAGGCCGTCCTTGGTCTCCACGCACTCCTGCGCGACCCCCGGGCCGATCACCTCCGACAGCCCGTATATGTCGACCGCGTCGATCGCGAACCGCTCCTCGATCTCCCGGCGCATCTCCTCCGTCCAGGGCTCGGCGCCGAAGACACCCACCCTGAGGGAGGTGCCGCGCGGATCGACGCCCTGCCGCTCGAACTCGTCGAGGAGCGTCAGCATGTACGACGGGGTCACCATGATGACCCCGGGCTCCAGGTCCTGGATCAGCTGGACCTGGCGGGACGTCATGCCGCCGGACGCGGGGACGACCGTACAGCCGAGCCGTTCGGCGCCGTAGTGGGCGCCGAGTCCGCCGGTGAACAGACCGTAGCCGTACGCCACATGGACGACGTCCCCGGGCCGCCCGCCCGCTGCCCGGATGGAGCGCGCCACCATGTCGGCCCACAGGGAGAGGTCGTTGTCCGTATAGCCGACCACTGTGGGGCGCCCGGTGGTGCCGCTGGAGGCATGGATGCGGCGCACATGGTCGCGCGGCACGGCGAACATCCCGTACGGATAGTTCTCCCGCAGGTCCGCCTTGGTGGTGAAGGGGAAGTGCTCCAGGTCGGCGAGCGACCGGCAGTCCTGCGGACGGACGCCCGCCTTGTCGAAGGACGCCCGGTAGAACGGCACGTTCTCGTACGCGTGCCGCAGTGACGCCCGCAGCCGCTCCAGCTGCAACGCCCGCAGCGCCTCGGCGTCCAGCCGTTCCCCCGAGTCCAGCGACTGCCTTGCATCCGTCATCGGACGTCCTTCCGCCGACCGCACCATTCCGGGCGACCGATCATTCGGTCAGGTTCCGGAGATCAGTAATCCACCTGACCTGGTCCGGGGCAAGGGGTCCGCCGCGATTTCGCACCGGACCCGTCCCAGGATGCGCCCTGCCGGGAAACGCGGGGCGTCACTTCGCGAACGCGGTCATGAAGCGGTCGCGGAACTTGTCCATGCTCCATTCGGGCGCGTTGTCGGCGGGCTTGAGGCCCTCGGTCCAGTTCCAGTCGGCCACCCGGTCGAGCACCTTGGGGTCCTTGGCGACGATGGTGATCGGCACGTCCTTGCTGGTGTCGCCCTTGGTGACGGTCGGGACGGGCTGATGGTCGCCGAGGAAGACCAGGACGGTGTTCTCGTCGCCGTAGCGCTGCATCCACTGGGTGAGGCTGTCCACGGAGTACTGCACGGCCTTGCGGTACTCCGTGCGCACACGCTCCCGGCTCTTCCAGACCTCCGTCGGGTTGGTGCCCTCCTTCTTGATCTCGTTGAACACCTTGCCGTCGCCGAGGTCGTCCCAGTCGATGGTGTGGGCGATGGGCGACCAGGGATTGTGGCTGGAGGCCAGGATGATCTCCGCCATGATCGGATCACGGTTCTTCTTGCCGTGCTCCAGCCGCTGGAAGGCCTCCAGGCTGAACTGGTCCGGTACCGGCGTCCAGCTGAAGTAGGGGCCTTCGTAGCCCAGGTGCGTGGAGTCGTAGATGTGGTCGAGGCCGAAGTACTTGCCCTCGGGCCAGGACTTCCGCACACCCGGCACGATGCCGACCGTGCGCCAGGCGCCGGTCTTCTGGAAATAGCTGGTGAGAGTCGCCCGGTCGCCCGTGGTCAGGGCCAGGTACCGCTGCTGGTTCTTGATCCACAGACCGGACAGGAAGGTCGAGTGGGCGAGCCAGCTGCCGGCCCCCGTCACGGGCGACCGCAGCCAGCCGCTGCGCGCGTCGAAGCCGGCCGACTTGAGCCGGCTCGTGCCCTCCGCGAGCGTCGCGTCCATCTCCGGCGCCATCGCCGGGTCGTCGAGCGCGACCCGGCCGTAGCTCTCGATGAACGTGAACAGGACGTCCTTGCCGCGCAGCCCCGTCAGCAGCTGGTTCGGGGGAGTGGCCGCGAAGGCGTCGACCGCCGCCTCCTTGCGGAACACCTTGGCGTCGCCGAGGCCGTTGCGGACGTACTCCACCCGGTTCGCCAGCACCTCGGAGTTGCCCTTGGTGGCGAAACCGACCCCGCCGATCTGCACGCCCATGGTGAAACAGGTGATCCACGCGGTGCCCAGGACCAGGGTGGTGGGGACCGCCACCGTGCGGTGCCGGGCCATGACGTTCGCCAGCCGCACCACCGCCCAGGTGCTCAGCGAGAGCACCGCGGCCAGCAGGACGAACACGGCGACCACTGCCAGCACCTCGCCCGTGCGTCCGAACGAGTCCTTGAGGAAGTCCCTCGCGTCGTCCAGCAGGATCCAGTCGAAGACCAGGTCGAACGGCCGGGCCAGGAACTGGTAGAAGCCCATGTCGATGAACTTCAGGACGGTGAACAGCCCGAGGAACAGCCCCGCGCCGACCGCCGTGATCCGGCGCGCCCTCGGCGGCAGCAGCAGGAGGAGCGCCGCGAGGATGATCCCCTCGACGGGGAGCCGGAGGAACATGTAGACGTTGGTCTTGTCGAGCCGGTTGGGCAGCACCAGCGCGAGCAGGACCAGGGCGCCGGCCAGGACACTCGTCCCGACGGTCACGCCGTGCGCGGTACGGGGGTAGCGGCGGCGCCAGCCGAACCAGCCGGGGGAGGGCTGTGGCTTGGTGGGTGCGGTGTCTTCGGTGCTCTCGGCGGACTCAGAAGTTCCTGTGACCTCTGTGGCTTCTGTGACCCCGGTGCTTTTGGTGCCCTCGGCGACCCCAGTGCTCTCGGTGGCCGCGTCAGGATCCTCGTCCCGTACGGCCTCCTCCGTCACCCCCGGCTCCGCCGTATCGCCGCCACCCGCGTCCGTCTCGCCCTGAGCGGTACCCGGCAGTTGGCGAGAGCGAGTGAAGAGTGACACCCGGTGGTCCTTCCGTGCGGTCGTGCGATGGCGTGCGGTCCTGCCGTGACGGCATGACGAACAGGGCCCGCTGACCGAGCCTGCCACCACCAGTACGTTCGCACGTCACGTTCGGTTCAATCGCCCGCCATCGGCATCGAACCGTCACCCGTCCGCCGCGACCGCCACCTTCTGCGCCCACCGGTAGTCCGCCTTGCCGCTCGGCGACCGGCGGATGGACTCCGCGATCACCAGCTGACGCGGCACCTTGTACCCGGCGAGCCGGGCCCGGCAGTGCGTCTGCAGATCCTCCAGGGAGATCGGGACCGCGCCCTCGCGCAGCTGCACCACGGCCGCCACATGGTGTCCCCACCGCACGTCCGGCACCCCGGCCACGAGCGCGTCGTACACGTCCGGATGGGCCTTGAGGGCCTGTTCGACCTCCTCCGGATACACCTTCTCGCCGCCCGTGTTGATGCACTGGGAGCCCCGCCCGAGCACGGTGACGACCCCTTCCTCGTCGACGGTCGCCATGTCGCCGAGCAGCACCCACCGTTCGCCGTCCTTCTCGAAGAAGGTCTCGGCGGTTTTCCGCGGGTCGTTGTAGTAGCCGAGCGGCACATGGCCGCACTGCGCGACCCGGCCCACCTCGCCCACCTCGACGGGCTCGTGGGTCGCCGGATCGACCACCTGCGTACGGGAGTTGACCCGCACCCGAAAGCCCCGCTCGGGCCCGGAGTCCTCGGTCGCCGTCCCGTTGAAGCCGGACTCGGAGGAGCCGAAGTTGTTGAGCAGCACGGCGTTCGGGACGAGCGCCCGGAACTGCCGGTTCACGGTGTCCGACATGATCGCCCCCGACGAGGACACGCTGAACATCGACGACATGTCGGTGCCCTTCATCGGGCCCTCCAGCGCGTCGATCAGTGGCCGCAGCATCGCGTCGCCCACCAGTGACATCGCGCTGACCCTCTCCCGCTCGACGGTCCGCAGCACCTCCTCGGGCACGAACCTGCGGTGCAGCACGACCCGTTGGCCGAAGTTGAAGCCGATGAGCGCGGTCAGGGTGGAGGTGCCGTGCATCAGCGGGGGCGTGGGGAAGAAGGTGATGCCGGAGCCGCCCGCGGCGACCCGCTCGGCAAGTTCCTCGGGCCGCTTGACCGGCTCACCGGTCGGGGCTCCGCCGCCCAACCCCGAGAAGAACAGGTCCTCCTGACGCCACATCACGCCCTTGGGCATCCCGGTGGTGCCGCCGGTGTAGATGATGAACTGGTCGTCGGCCGAGCGGGCCGGGAACCCGCGCCCCGGAGACCCGGAGGCCTCCGCTTCGGCGAAGTCCACGGCGGACGGTTCGCCCGGCTCCGCGGGGCCGACCCGCACCAGGTGCCGCAACCGGTCGGTGAGCGGCAGGGCCGCCGCCACCCGCTCCGTGAACTCCGCGTCGAAGAGCAGTCCCACGAGGTCGGCGTCCCGGTAGAGGTAGACCAACTCCTCTTCCACGTAGCGGTAGTTGACGTTGACCGGCACGATCCGCGCCTTCAGGCAGCCCAGCAGGGCCTGCACGTACTCCACGCCGTTGTAGAGATGCAGCCCGACGTGCTCGCCGGCGCGGATGCCGTTGTCGAGGAGATGGTGGCCGATCCGGTTCGCGGCCGCGTCCAGTTCCGCGTACGTCAGACGGCGCTCCGCACCCGTACCGGGGACGTCGAGATACGCGAGCGCCTCCCGGTCCGGCACCACGTCGACGACCGACTCGAACAGGTCGGCAAGGTTGTACTCCACCGGCTCCTCCTGACCCAACGCGGCCTGGCTGCTGGACGGTTCGCCGGTCATCAGAGCAAAGGGCGGCGTGACTGTGAAGAGTTCGCGCGAATAAATCTGACTGACTGTCAGAAAACTCTTGAAGTGCATCGGCGCCTCCTGCAACCTGTTCTCGTTCTGGCAGAGGGGAGACGGTCGATGGGTGGGACGGAACACCTCGACATCCAGCGCGAGGGCGCCACACTGGTGCTCACGCTCAACAGGCCGGAGGCGAAGAACGCGCTCTCGTTGCCGATGCTGGTCGGCCTCTACGACGGCTGGCTGGAGGCGGACGCGGACGACACGATCCGCTCGGTCGTCTTCACCGGCGCGGGCGACTCGTTCTGCGCCGGCATGGATCTCAAGGCCCTCGCGGGCCGGAGCGGTGGCGGCGAGCAGTACCGGGACCGCCTGAAGGCCGACCCGGACCTGCACTGGAAGGCGATGCTGCGCCATCACCGCCCCCGCAAACCGGTCATCGCGGCCGTCGAGGGCTACTGCGTCGCGGGCGGCACCGAGATGCTCCAGGGCACCGACATCCGGGTCGCCGGCGAGTCCGCGACCTTCGGGTTGTTCGAGGTGAAGCGCGGGCTGTTCCCGATCGGCGGCTCCACGGTCCGGCTGCAGCGGCAGATCCCGCGCACCCATGCGCTGGAGATGCTGCTCACGGGGCGGCCGTACACCGCGCGCGAGGCCGCCGGCATCGGACTCGTCGGCCATGTCGTGCCGGACGGGACGGCGCTCGCCAAGGCCCTGGAGATCGCCGAACTGATCAACGCGTGCGGGCCGTTGGCGGTCGAGGCGGTCAAGGCGTCGGTGTACGAGACGGCGGAGATGACCGAGACGGAGGGCCTCGCGGCCGAGCTGAAGCGCGGGTGGCCGATCTTCGACACCGCCGACGCGAAGGAAGGGGCTCGCGCCTTCGCAGAGAAGCGGCCGCCCGACTTCAAGCGCGCGTAGCGCCGTGACCGCTCGGGCCGTGCGGCGGCCGCGGGTCCGTTGTGGCTGGTCGCGCAGTTCCCCGCGCCCCTGAAGGGGCGCCCCCGCACCGACCTCTGAAGGAGGCACGCGCCTATGCCTGACGTACTCAAGGCGCCGCTCGTCGTCGAATTTCCCTTCACCCGCTCCCTCGGACCCGTCCAGAGCGCCTTTCTGACCGGGCTGCGTGACCGCGTGATCCTCGGTGTGAGGACCCGTGACGGGCGCGTCCTGGTCCCGCCCGTCGAGTACGACCCCGTCACCGCCGAGGAGATCCGGGACCTCGTCCATGTCGGCCTCACCGGAACCGTGACCACCTGGGCCTGGAACCACGAACCCCGGCGCGGGCAGCCGCTGGACACGCCGTTCGCCTGGGTGCTGGTGAAGCTCGACAACGCCGACACCGCCCTGCTGCACGCTCTCGACGCACCCGGACCCGACGCCGTCCGCACCGGCATGCGGGTCCGGGTCCGCTGGGCCGAGGAACGCATCGGCGCCATCACGGACATCGCCTGCTTCGAGCCGTACGACGGGGAGGAGTCCGTCGTCACCGTGCACGCCGGCGAGTTCGAGAACCCGGTCCACGGCATCGTCGCCGAGGCCCGCCTCGACTACAGCTACTCACCGGGCCGCGCCCAGACCGACTACATCAACGCCCTCGCCGGGCAGCGGACCGTCGGTGAGCGGTGCCCGTCCTGCCGCAAGGTGTACGTGCCGCCGAGGGGTGCGTGCCCCACATGTGGTGTCGCCACATCGGAACAGGTGGAAGTAGGGCCGAGCGGCACGGTCACCACCTTCTGCATCGTCAACATCAAGGCGAAGAACCTCGACATCGAGGTGCCGTACGTCTACGCCCACATCGCCCTCGACGGCGCCGACCTCGCGCTGCACGGGCGGATCGGCGGGATCCCGTACGACCAGGTGCGCATGGGCCTCAGGGTCGAGCCGGTGTGGAGCGCGGACGGCCGCTATCCGGACCACTACCGGCCCACCGGCGAACCCGACGCGGACTACGAGACGTACAAGGAGCTCCTGTGACCAGCGACGCAGCACCGGGGCCCCGCGACATCGCCGTGGTGGCCTTCGCCCAGTCCGACACCCTGCGCACCACCGCGGAACTGTCCGAGGTGGAGATGCTGATGCCGGTCCTGCACGACGTCCTGGACCGGACCGGCCTCAAGACCGCCGACATCGGCTTCACCTGCTCCGGGTCCTGCGACTACCTCGCCGGGCGCGCCTTCTCCTTCACCCTGGCCCTCGACGGCGTCGGCGCCTGGCCGCCCATCTCCGAGTCGCACGTCGAGACGGACGGGGCCTGGGCGCTGTACGAGGCGTGGACCAAGCTGCTGTCCGGGGACGCCGACACCGCGCTCGTGTACTCCTACGGCAAGTCCTCGCCCGGCTCCCTGCGCGATGTGCTCACCCGGCAGCTGGACCCGTACTACGTGGCGCCGCTGTGGCCCGACTCCGTCGCCCTCGCCGCGCTCCAGGCGCGGGCTCTCATCGACGCCGGTGCCACGGACGAGCCCGAGCTGGCCGCGATCGGCGCCCGCAGCCGGGCGACCGACAACCCCCGTGCCCAGCTCAAAGGCCCTGTGGCGCAAGGGGATTACGTCGTACGTCCCCTCCGCACCGGCGACTGCCCGCCCATCGGTGACGGGGCCGCCGCCGTGATCCTCGCGGCGGGGGAGCGGGCCAGGGAGCTGTGCGAGCGCCCCGCCTGGATCCGCGGGATCGACCACCGCATCGAGGCCCACTCGCTCGGCGTCCGCGACCTCACCGACTCGCCCTCCGCACGCCTCGCCGCCGAGAAGGCCGGTGCCTTCGAACGGCCCGTGGACACCGCCGAGTTGCACGCGCCGTTCACCTCGCAGGAGGTCGTCCTGCGCAAGGCGCTGCGGCTCGACGACAGCACGTGCGTCAACCCGTCCGGCGGTGCCCTCGCCGCCAACCCGATGATGGCCGCCGGGCTCGCCCGCATCGGTGAGGCCGCCGCCCGTATCCACCGGGGCGAGTCCGACCGGGCCCTCGCCCACGCCACCTCCGGGCCCTGTCTGCAACAGAACCTGGTCGCCGTACTCGAAGGGGATCCGCGATGAGCAAGGAGCCCGTGGCCGTCGTAGGCATCGGCCAGACCAAGCATGTCGCGGCCCGCCGGGACGTGTCGATCGCCGGGCTCGTCCGGGAGGCCGCCCAACGGGCGCTCGTAGACGCCGAGTTGACGTGGGCCGACATCGACGCCGTGGTCATCGGCAAGGCGCCCGACTTCTTCGAGGGCGTCATGATGCCGGAGCTGTACCTCGCCGACGCGCTCGGCGCGGTGGGCAAGCCGATGCTGCGGGTGCACACGGCGGGCAGCGTCGGCGGTTCGACCGCCCTGGTCGCCGCCAACCTGGTCGCCGCCCGGGTGCACGGCACCGTGCTCACGCTCGCCTTCGAGAAGCAGTCCGAGTCGAACGCCATGTGGGGCCTGTCCCTGCCGATCCCCTTCCAGCAGCCCTTGCTGGCCGGGGCCGGTGGCTTCTTCGCACCGCACGTGCGCGCGTACATGCGGCGCACCGGTGCGCCCGACACCGTCGGCTCGCTGGTGGCGTACAAGGACCGCCGCAACGCGCTCAAGAACCCGTACGCGCATCTGCACGAGCACGACATCACCCTGGAGAAGGTCCAGGCCTCGCCCATGCTGTGGGACCCGATCCGCTACTCCGAGACCTGCCCGTCCTCCGACGGAGCCTGTGCGATGGTGCTGACGGACCGCGCGGGAGCGGCCCGCGCGCCCCGGCCGCCCGCCTGGATGCTCGGCGGTGCGATGCGCAGCGAGCCCACCCTCTTCGCCGGGAAGGACGCCGTGTCGCCGCAGGCCGGCAAGGACTGCGCGGCCGACGTGTACCGGCAGGCCGGGATCGCCGACCCGCGCCGGGACATCGACGCCGTCGAGATGTACGTCCCGTTCTCCTGGTACGAGCCCATGTGGCTGGAGAACCTGGGCTTCGCCGACGAGGGCGAGGGCTGGAAGCTCACCGAGGCCGGGGTCACCGAACTGGACGGCGACCTGCCCGTCAACATGTCCGGCGGGGTCCTGTCCACCAATCCGATCGGCGCCTCCGGCATGATCCGCTTCGCCGAGGCCGCGCTCCAGGCCCGCGGACAGGCCGGGGAACACCAGGTGGAAGGCGCCCGCAAGGTGCTCGGGCACGCCTACGGCGGCGGCTCCCAGTTCTTCTCGATGTGGCTCGTGGGGTCTGAGCCCCCTGATGCGTGAATTGGCTCCTGAAAGGTCCCCCTCACGTGGCCTGTCGGCGGCCGAAGTGGATCGCTAGGCTGGCCGCGGACGACGCAATCGGGAGGAGCACGGACGTGGCCGAGACCACCATCCAGCAGCAGCCGCTCATGGGCTGGGACAAGCCGGAGCTGGACCTGAGCAACGCCGATTGGCACTCGAGCAGCCGCGGTCTGGGGGATGTCCAGATCGCCTTCGTCGAGGGGTTCATCGCGATGCGCAACAGCGGCCGTGCGGAGAGCCCTTCCTTGATCTTCACCCCCGCGGAGTGGGGCGCGTTCGTGTCAGGAGCGCGGGAGGGAGAGTTCGACCTCACCTGAGGGTGAGCGCACAGGGGGCGTGAACCACCGGACCGATCCGGCGGTGTTCCTCCCGTATTTCCGGACACGCGACCTCGAGTGCCTTCCTGGGGCCGAGGCCTGAGCGAGGCTGACCCCAGGGGGGCTTGGTCGTACTCCGGAAGCGAGGAACACATGAGCACCCTGCCGGTGATCGCGGCGGTGGACGGATCGGACGACAGCCTGCGCGCCCTGGACTGGGCACTGGACGCGGCCCGTCGGCACGGGGCGCCCCTGCGGGTGGTGCACGTGCGGCAGTACGCCGCCTGGGCCCAGCCCGACGTCCTCGTCGCGGGCGCGCCCGACACGGACGACGATTCGGTCCTCGACCAGGTACGGACATATCTGGAGGGGCGGGCCGACCGGCCGCGGATGGAGTACCTCGGCGTCGAGGGCGCCCCGGGCGCCGTGCTGCCCGAACTGGGCTCCACCGCACGGCTCCTCGTGCTCGGCTCCCGGGGCCGGGGCGGCTTCGCCAGCCTGCTCCTCGGCTCCAACGGCATGGCCGCCGCCCGGGACGCCGAGTGCCCGGTCGTCGTGGTGCCCCGGCCCGGCCGCGAGGTCGACGGCGGGACACCGACGGACCCCGGGCCACGGGTGGTCGTGGGACTCCAGGTGGACAGCCCCGACGACGCCACCCTCGACCTCGCCTTCACCGAGGCCGCCCTGCGCGGCGCCCGGCTCCAGGTGGTCGCCGCCTACCAGTGGCCCCTCCAGAGCTGGGCCGCGCCCGGCGAGCTGATCCCGCTCATGGTCGACCAGGACGCGATCGAGAACGAGACCCGCACCCTCGCCGAGGGCCTCCTCGCCCCGCACGGCACCCGGCACCCAGGCGTCCGCGTCGAGCCGTACGTGGCTCCGGGCGACGCCGCCGGACATCTGGTCGCGGCCTCCAGGGACGCCGACCTGGTGGTCGTCGGCCGCCACCGGCGCCGCCTCCTGGCACCGGCCCGCATGATGGGCTCCGTCACCCAGGCCGTACTGCTGCACGCGGCGAGCCCGGTGGTGGTGGTGCCGCCGGGGGCGGTGGAGCCGCGGGAGCTGCCGGAGGACTGACGGGGGCGAAGGGGCGGGGTGTTTGAGGAGGGAGCGTTGCTGTACCCGCGTGGGACAGGTCCCGATTCCTGTGGACGCGGTCGTGCAGGCCGACGCTCACGTCGGAACCGCGATCGCCGTACGTGGCCGGCCGCTCGTCGGCCTGGATGCCCTCGGCGTCTGGGGGATCACCGGCTGGGGGGCGACACTGACGGTGATCGGCCTTCTCGCCCTGGGCGGCGTGACCTACGGGCTCACGGTCCTGTGCGAACACGTCTTCTAGCCCGCGTCTTCCAGCCGGCGGCTTCCAGCCTGCGACGAGGTGAGTCGACAAAGGCCCGCCCCGCATCGCCGAGGCGTACGCTGAGGTGCCTGTAGGTCACGGTGCGCGCTCGCTCCCCGCGCGGGTGCACCACCGTGACGGGGGGTGCGCCATGGTGCAGCGCAGTGTGCGAAGCATGAGGACTCTTCTGGAGCGGGAGAGCGAACTCGCCGCCGTCGACGAGGCGTTGGGAGAACTCGCCGGGCTGCGCACGGACGGCGCCGAATCGCACGGGCGGCCCCGGGGTGCCCTGCTCGCCGTCGCGGGCCGTGCGGGCATCGGGAAGACGTCCCTGCTCACCGAGGTCCGCCGCCGTGCCGCCGCCAAGGGCTGCACCGTGCTGGCCGCACGCGGCGGCGACCAGGAACAACGGGTCGCCTTCCACGTCGCCCGGCAACTGCTCCAGCCGCAGTTCGCCGGCGCCGCCGAAGTCGATCTCCGGGCACAGCTGGGCAGTTGGTACGACATCGTCGGCCCCGCACTCGGCCTGTGCGCCCCGACCGACGGAGCGCCGCCCGACCCGCAGGGCCTGCGGGACGGCCTCGACTGGGTGCTCACCCACCTCGCCGTGCTGCGCGCCCCGATGGTGCTGGTGCTGGACGACGCCCACTGGGCCGACCCCGAATCCCTGGGCTGGCTCGCCGCGTTCGCGCCCCGTGCCGAGGAACTCCCGCTGCTGGTCGCCGTCGCCTACCGGCCCGACGAACTCCCCGAGCACGCCGAGTCGTTCAGGGCCCTGCCCGGCCGGGCAGGGGGACGCCCGCTCGACCTCGAACCGCTCAGCGCGGTCGCAGTCGCCCGTCTCGTGCGGGAGGCCCTCGGGGCCCACGCCGACGACGCGTTCTGCCGTGAATGCTGGGCCGTCACCGCGGGCAACCCCTTCGAGACGGTCGAGTTGGCCGCCAAGGTGCACGACCGCGGGGTCACCCCGACCGAGGACGCGGCCCACCTGCTCCGCGATCTCGCTGCCGCCGTCAAAGGCAGCGGCCTGGTCGCCCGCCTCGAACGCCTCGGCACCTCGACCGTCCGCTTCGCCTGGGCCTGCGCGGTCCTCGGCACAGAGATCCATCCGCTGCTCGCCGCCGCCGTCGCCGGACTCGGCCAGGAGGAGGCCGCCGACGCCGCCGACGCCCTCCGCGGGGCCCGCATCCTCACCGGCGTCGAGTCCCTGGAGTTCGTCCACCCGCTCATTGCCACCGCCGTGTACCGCGCCATCCCGGCCGGCGTCCGGGTCGCCCTGCACGGCCAGGCCGCCTGGTGCGTGGTCAACGACGGACGCGGCCCCGCCGCAGCCGCCCGCCACCTCCTGGAGACCCACCCCGACGGCGACCCCTGGGTCGTCCAGCAACTGCGCGCCGCCGCGGCCGAGACGCTCCGCTCCGGCGCCCCCGACGCGGCCCGCGGCTATCTCGCCCGCGCCCTGCGCGAACCCCCGGCCTTCGAGGACCGGGCCACCGTCCTGTACGAACTGGGCAGCGCCTCCCTGCTCACCGAACCGGCCACCACGGTCAACCACCTGCGCGCCGCCCTCGAAGAGCCCATCACCGCACCGGAGTTGCGCCACCACATCGTCTACCGGCTCTCGCAGGTCCTCGCCCACAGCGACCGCCTCGCCGAGGCCACCGACACCCTCGCCCGCGAGATCAAGGTCACCGGCGACGCCCGCGTCAAGCTGCGCATGGTCGCCGAGCAGTTCATGTGGGACGCCTTCCGCGCCGACGAACCCGACCACCCCTCGCGCTCCCGCCGCATGGCCCGCCTCGCCGACCGGCTCACCGGCCGCGATCTCACCGAGCGGTACATCATCGGCCTGCGCACCTGGGACGCCGTCCTGCGCGGCGAACCCGCGCACATCGCCCTCCACCACGCCGAGCGGGCCCTCGCGGGCGGCCTCGGCTGGGCCGAACCCGACCGCGGCTTCGAGGTGCCCGTCCTGGTCGCCCTCGCCTTCATGTACGCCGACCGACCCGGCCGCACCGAGGAACTCTTCGCCGCCGGGATCGCCGACTTCGAACGGCAGGGCTGGCGCGGCGCCCACCTCTCCTTCGCCTACACCCTCCTCGCCTACGTCCGCTTCCGCCGCGGGCGCCTCGCCGAGGCCGAGGACTTCGTCCGCGCCGGGCTGCGCCTCGCCGCGCGCGTCGGGCCCGGCACCCCGGCCCACTGGTACGCCGTCGGCATCCTCATCGAGGTCCTGCTCGCACGCGGCCGGGTCGACGAGGCCGCCCGGACCGGCGAGGACTACTCCTTCAACGCCCCCTTCCCGGCCGCCGTGGTCTTCCCCGACGCCCAGACCGTGCACGGCGAACTGCTGCTGGCCCGCGGCCTCACCAAGGACGCGGCCACCGAACTCGCGGCCGCCGGACGCCGACTCGAACCACGCGGCGTCCGCAACCCCTCGTGGTGCCCCTGGCAGCTCCACCTGGCCCGGGCCGAGAGCCACGACGCCCCGGAGCGCGCGGTGGCCACCGCACTCGAAGCGGTCGCGCGAGCCCGCCAGTTCGGCGCCCCTTCGGCCGTGGGCCAGGCACTCCGGCTGGCCGCCGAGGTCTCCCCGGGCTCGGCCCGCGTGAAACTCCTGGAGGAGTCCGTCACCCAACTCGAACGCTCCCCGGCCGCCTACGAGCTCGCCTGCGCCCTGGTCGCCCTGGGCACGGAACTCCGCCGCACGGGCCATACCCGCGAAGCCGCGGAACACCTCTACCGGGGCCTCGACACCGCCGTCCAGTGCGGCGCCGACGGACTGATCGAGACCGCCCGCGACGAACTCACCGCGGCCGGCCTCCGCCCCCGCCGCCTGCACAGCACCGAGACGGACACCCTCACGTCCCGCGAGCGCACGGCCGCGAACCTGGCGGCGCGGGGGCACACGGACAGGGAGATCGCGAAGGAGCTGAACACCGACGAGCCCTCGGCGGTCCGCCTGCTGTCGGCGGTCTGCCGCAAGCTCGGAACGGACCGCTCAGGGCTGACGCCGGCGACCGGCCGCACCTGAAAGGGCACGGGCCGTACCCACATGTGGCCGCACCACATGAGGCGATCAGCTCCGCGCACCCGCGGTCGCCCGACGACCTGCACACCCCGTTACCATGGGCGCATGTCGTTCCTCCGCCGTCGCGCCACTCCCGCCGGTCCAGACTTCGACGTTCTGGCCATGGACCCGGGCGACTGGCCCGGCAACCTCGGCGCCGGGCTGCTGCCCGCCCCCGACGGCACCTGCCAGGGCGTCTTCCTGCGCTACGACCTCTTCGGCGGCCGCGGCCCCGCGATGGTCATCGGCAACCTCCCCGAGGGCTCCCCGGCCCGCGAGGTCCCCGAGGGCCAGGTCCCCTTCGAGGTGGCCCAGCTCCTCATCGCGCTGGAGAACGACGAGGAGGTCACCGTCGTCGGCGCCGAGGACGTCCCGGTCATGCAGGGCGACAACCTCCTGATCGTGCGCCGCCTCAAGCTCTCCGAGAGCCGGATCTCCTGCGTCCAGTTCGACCGCAGCGACAACGTCCTGGTGACCATCGCCGCCTGGGACCGCCCCATCACGGACGACCTGTACGCCCTTCTGAAGCCGCTGCCGGCGGAGCTGTTCCAGCAGGGCTGATGCCCACGGCGACAGCGCTCGTCACCGTACGCGTCCTCGCTGTCACAGCGGCATCGGATCGACGTCGCAGTTCGCCGGAATGTTCGCCCGGGCCGTCGCGAGAGCAGGGTGGTCCGGGCCGAGAGTGCGTTCGTAGCGGGCGAGGGTGTCCTCGTAGAGCTCGTCAGCCTCGCCCGCACGGCCCAGCAGCCGTAGTCCGAGGGCCAGGTTCACCGCGGTGGCGAGAGTCGCCGGATGATCCTCGCCGAGCCGTCGGCGGCCCTGCTCCAGAATCTGTGTGCTGAGGTCGACAGAGGCCTGGGTCTCGCCCAGCTCGTACAGATCTGCCGCGAGATTGCTGGTACACGCGAGAACGTTGGGGTGCTCGGGTCCGAGCCGATCTGCCAGAGCGTCGCGGATCTGTTCGTTCAGACGGCGCGACTCATCGACGTGGCCCAGGAGACGCAGACAGACTGCGTGGTTGATGCGCGCTCCCAGGGTGTGCGGATGATCCGGACCGTAGAGCCGGGTGTAACCCTCGCAGCCCTGTTCACTCAACTCCAGGGCCTGCTGGAGTTCTCCGCTGTACCGCATGTCGATGGCATGCGTGAGGAGCGCCTCGGGTGTCAGCGGATGCCTGTCGCCGTACCGGTTCCGGAACAACTCCAATGCCCTGCCGGAGAGTTCCAGCGCCCGCGCGTGCCGACCCATGCGTCGCTCGGCCTGCGCCAGCGCCTGCTGACTCGCGACGGTGCTGGGGTTGGTGGCCCCGAAGTGGTATTCGTAACGGCGCGAGACGTCCTGCTGTTGCCTGTACGCGTCGGCGTATTCGCCGGCCTGCCGCAGGTCCATGGCGACGCCGGCCAAGGTGTGGAGAGTGGACAGCGCGTTCTCACCGAGTTCCTCCACCTTGCGCAGGTGGGTGTCCCGGTCGAGTTGCAGCGCCTGGCGGAAGTCTCCGGTGAGCCGCAGATTCAGTGCGACGCGATGGGCGAAGGTCAGCGTGGAGACGTCATTGGGGCCGAACAGCCGTCGGCTCGTCTCGAAGGCCTGGCTGTCCAGCGCGGAGGCACCCTCGTAGTCTCCCCGCATGCGCAGATCCCAGGCGAGTATGGAGGTGATCTCCAGCGTGGTCTCGTGTTCCGTGCCCATCGTCTCGGTCATGGCCTCGCGCGTACGCTGGTCGAGTTCGTAAGCGGCTTGATGATGACCGAGCGACCTCAGCGCGTCTCCGAAGAGTTTGGCGGCACGCAGGGCGTGCTCGTTGTTCTCGCCGTCGGCCCGGGACCACATCGTGTACGCGTCCTGGGCCAGCTCCCGGCAGCCTTCATAGTCGCCCCAGCCGAACATGTACTCGATCTCGTTCAGGACCAGTTGGCGGACCCATCGGTCCTCCGACATCACGGCCCTGCTGTTGAGGACGTGGGGGAGCAGTTCGCCGTACCGCTGCCACTGCTCAGGTGAGGACGGCTCCACCGGATCGCCATGAGCCAGCAACGTGTGGGCTCCGGCACGCAGTTGTGCCTTCTGCTCGTCGGACATCTGATTGATCAGGACTCGTTGGATGAGCCGGTGCAGCTGGATCGTGTTGGCGCTGTGGTTGATGCGGGCGAGCCCGTAGCGGTTGACGCCGCGAATGGCGCGCCCCAGCCGGATCGGATCGCTGAGGGCGAGGGAGAGTTCGGCGGGCACCGGTGCGTCCCGGATGCCGGTGAGCAGACGTCGGGAGATCGGCTCGGGAGCGAAGAAGGAGCAGACCTGCAGAAGTTGCAGTGCCGCGGGATCGTCGCGCTGGAGGCGTTCGAGGGAGAGGTTCCAGGCCGCGGCCACGGACAGTGGGTAGTCCGGAGGAGGATCAGCGGCCATCAACTCGTAGGCGTGCTGCTCGAACAGCCGTAGATATTCGTCTGCCTGCATCCCCGTCTCGGCGAGCCACACGGCGGACTGCTCGACGGCCAGCGGCAGATCCCCGAGGGTCTCCGCGAGCCGATCCGCGGTGGCGTCATCGAGGTCCGGGGCGCGCAGCTGGAGCAGCTGACGACTCTCGGCCCGTGTGAACACATCGACTTCCAACGGCCTCGCGGCGGTGGCCCATTGGGCGTTGCGGGAAGTCACCAGAATGCGTCCCGGCCCGTTGGTGGGGAAGAAGTCGCGGACGGTCTCCGGGGTTTCCGCGTTGTCGAAGACGAGGAGCCAGCTCTTGTCCGGTTCGCCGATCCGCAGGGCCTCGATGACCGCGGGGATGGCCGCACCGGCTTCGCCACCGCTGATGTCCAGTTCGAGTCGCCCCGCCAACTCCACGAGGGACTGACGGATCTGCTGCGGCTGCTCGGACGGGATCCACCAGACGATCTGATATTCGTGCATGTGGCGGTACACGTACTCCACGGCCAGTTGGGACTTGCCGACGCCTCCCATGCCTTGCAGGGCCTCGGGGATGACAGCGGTGGTGCCTTCCTGAAGGCGCCGGTGCAGCAGATCGAGAAGCTGGACCCGGCCGGTGAACGCACGGTTGCGCGGAGGCACGTTTCCCCAGACCGGTGGAGGCCTCAGCGCCTTCTCGCCCTGTTGCGCGGCTCGCCTGCGCCGCTCGTCGTCCATGGACACGTTCCCTCCCAACACGGTGCCGGTCGCGGCGTGCTCGCCCTGGTGGGCGGGTGCGGTGTCCGAGAGCTCCTCCCGTCCTGCTGGTGCGAGACGTGCTTCGAACAGGCGCGCGACGGTGCCGTATCGTCCGCCGAGGGCGACGAGAGCCGGCAGAACCGGCACGAGCCACGGTCGGATCCGAGCTGCGGACAGGTGGGCGGCACGGCTGGGATCCCGCACGAGCGCGCCCATCTGACGCAGTTCCGCCCCCACGGGACCCTGTACCACCTCCGCCAGGTAGTCGAACACCGTCTCCATGGCGAGTGCTGTCTCATGGCGTGTCCCTTCGGCCAGCAGTTCGTCGCGCACACCGTCCACGAACTCCAGCTCGACACGGGCACCTGCCGGTTGGGCGTCGTCCGGGGGAGTGGGCCGGAACACCCCACTCAGTAGCAGCTCCGCCAGGTGCCAGGTGTGTGCCTCGGGGAGCACCCGCGTCCGCAGAACCTCGAGGATGTGTGCGTTGAGCGGAGCGGCAGCGTACAGCCGCGCCAGGTGATAGGCGGTCGGGCTGAGTTGGGCCCGCAAGTGACGTACCCACTCGATCGCCGAGGCGGGCCGGGCACGGGTGCGCCGATGCTGCCCGGGTACCGGTGTCGGTTCTCCCGAGGCGGCGACGACTCTCACGTCGTACCGTGGTGGCCCGGTGCGACTGATGAAGTGGGACCAGCGGTTGAGGGCCTGTGGGGTGAGTTCGAGGACGGGGACCGGCAAGGCGTGCGGATCGGCTACGTCCACATCCTCCTGCCAGGCAGGTGCGAAGTCGTCGGGCAACCATGACCAGGAGCGGTTGGGGGCCATCGGACCGGGAGACATCAGGGACGCTCTGCGCGGCGGCAGGGCGCTCCGTGACCACAGGCGCTCTGGAAGGACGTTCACGATGGCGACCGAGGCAGTGCGCGCCCAGCGGGCGAGTCTGAGCTGGGCGCTTCCGTCAACCCACTTGTCGGCGTGCATGTCGGTCAGGACCAGGACGAGGTGCCGACCGGGTGTACCGGACCGGGCCGGGGCGCAGTCTCCTCCCACCCCGGCGGCTGTCGGCCAAGGGAACACCCGGACATCGGTGAACGCTCGGGACCGGGTTAGCACACCTGCGAAGCGCTCTGCTGCCCGGTGCCACAGAGTCATGGAATACCCGCTGTCCACGACAAGGGACACCACCGGCCGGCGCCCCCGGTCTGTCGGGCCGCGAGCGGAGGTTGAGCTGCCACCGCCGAACAGTCCGGTGTTGATGCGCTCGGCCGGGGATCTCGGGGAAGGCACGGTCAGCCGCCCGTGCAACGGGCGGAACGCGGTTTCCCAGGCACGGGCCTCGTCTCTTGCGGACGGCTCCGAAGCGACGGTCGGAAAAGCGTCGGAAATGTTTGATCCTGGGAGGGTGTGCTGTGCCGCTGGCGACTCCGATCCGTACCAGGCCCCGTTCCCACGCGGGAGTCGCACTCCGCTCGATGCGGCGGCGCTTGCGCCCCTGGGTGTGTGCTGCTCCCGCTGGACCGCGAACCACAGCGCCTCGCCGACCTCGAACGACGTCGGAGCGACGCGTGCCCGACCACCGGAGGCGGTGCCCGACCCCGCGTCGGCACGCTCCCCGTCGTGCGAGGAAGGCGGCTCGGTCATCCGGGACCTGCTCCGTCGAGCCGCTGCCACAGGGCGTGCAGCACCCTGCCCCAAGCCGCTTTGTCGGGACCGGAGGGCGCTGTCCTCAGATACTCGGAGTCGAGCAGATGGTCCGGGGTGAGTGTGGCGCCGGACAACGACCGGGCGAGGAAATCGCGGATCATGGTGAGCCGTTCAGCGCCGTCCCCGGTCGCGAACTGAGCGGCCAGAACCTCGGCGAGGTGCTCGGCGTCCGGTGCGGGAAGCTCCAGTGACACACAGTGGCGGAGCAGATCGGCGGGAAGAATCCGCTCGCCCGTGCACGTGATGACCACGACGGGGAAGGCGCGACACCGAACCCGCCCTTGATGGACGACAGCCGTGCCGTCCGGGTCGTCCGTGTGCACCACCGCATCCGGCGTCCGCGAACGCAGCCGGGCCAACTCCGGTATGCGGAACTCACCGTCGGCGATGATCCCGGTGAGACCGTCGCAGAGATCCAGATCCGCTTTCTCGAAGTCGTCGATCAGCAGGACACGCGGGACCTCACGAGGAACCAACGCGGTGCCCAGAGGGCCGAGTTCGAAGAATTCGCCAAGGTTCTGGTCCTCTGTTCGCAGTACGGATGTGCGCAGTACGGAGGATTCATGTAATCGGCCGATCGCGTCGTACTCGTACAGCCCTTCCCGAAGTGTGGAGTTGCTCGTGATACGCCAGTGCAGTACTCGCCCGAGGCCCAGTTCACGGCTGATGCGATAGGCCAGGCTGGATTTGCCGCTTCCCAGCGGGCCGGTCACGACGAGTGGGCGCCTGAGGAACAACGCGGCATTCACAAGGTCGGCCTCCTGGGCGGACACCGGCCATGACGACGAGTCGGCTGGGCCCAGCCAACGGAGAGCGGTGGCCTCGTCGCTCGGAGCCGGATCCGCCAGCGCCGGTCCGCCGTCGAAGTCACGCCACGGCGGCGGGGGCGGCAGCCGCTCGGTGAGCGGTGTGGCGGGGGGCGCTCCCGCGGTGCCCCGGTAGATCCACCACTCCCGATTCGCGCTCTCGGAGCCGGGAGCCGATGTTCCCCGCGACGCGCGGGCCTCTTTCCCACCGCTGCCCCTCACAGCCAATGTCCTCCTCCAATACAAGGTCCAGGTGCGGCAGCCGGCGTCGGAACACTGACGGCCCGTCGGCTACAGGTCGAATTTCCTCTCCGCAGGCGCTTCCTGCGTACTCGAAAGGACGGGCTCCGGGAAATCCGGGAGCCGATTCGGATCGTCCCAGAGAACCGCGATCCCGGCGCTGGTGTCACCACCGGCGTACCCATCGTCTTTCGGCCCGGGAACGGCACGCAGGCGCACCATGTGGTCCAGCAGCCGGTCCAGAGGATCGCTGAGGGCAGACTCCATGGCATGCTGCGTCTGCTCCGGCAGCGGGCCGTGATGGCTCCACACCAGCAGTGGCAGACCGGCCTCCAGCCCCATGAGCAACTCCCGTCTGCCTTGCTGTTGGTCGGGTGGTGCGCCGAGGGCCATGAGCACCACGGCCGGATTCTCCTTGAGGTGCAGATAGAGCCGATGGCTCTCCTCCTCGCGACGAACACCGCAATGATGAGCGCGTGCCTCTCCCGGGCGTGCCGCCAGAACGTGCCACCGTTCGTTCCAGACCCTGTGGAACTGCCGTGCCTCGATGCGCTCCAGACTGCGTACGACCACGGTGTAGTCCTGCCAGAACGGTGGGCCACCGTGCTCGCTCGGCCACAGGGGCCTACTGTCCGGCAGCCCGATCCTGGGCCACTCCTCCACCGGCTCGTTGAGCAGGGGCACGGGCAGGATGAACTCGAGCACGATGCCGCCCCGGTGGTTGCGCAGCTGGATCTCCTCCCGGTTCACTAGCATGGCGACATGACGGCGCAGCTGTTCGCGCGGGACGGACCTCTCGTCACGACGACGCGGTTCCCACCTGCTGCCGACATTGATCCAGCAGGTGACGTCGACGAATTCCGGTGAACTCATCGACGGATTGAGCCGGAGCACGAGATGGGCCGGGCGAGTCTCACCCGCCCTCGGACGCCCCGCGTCGGAGTGGGCGGGCGCCAGAATGCGTCGGGCGACTTCTGGGTCGTCGGCGATGCTTCGCACCTGTCGACCGATCCAGGTCCGTATCGCTTCTCTCTGCTCCTGTGACAGGCCGGCGGCCAGGTCCTGGAGAAAGCGCACCGAACGCGGCACGCCGTCCGACGGCTGGTTGATGTGCGCCAGGAGTTGGTGGGCGTCCCAGGCGGTGTTCACGGGGTCCGGGAGAGGACCGAAGTGCGCACCGGACGCGGCTCGGTAGAGCTCGGCCAGTTCCGGCACACTGGTGCGATCCAGCCCGGCCAACAAGGCCTGCAATTCGTGTTCCGCGACATCGGTGAAAACAGGGAGCGCGACCGGTTGCACCAAAGAGGCGGCATGTACGGATGGCAGGTCGTAATCGGCCAGAAATTGCACGGCATCGGTCAGCGCCTGCCAGCCGCGTGGAACGGAACCGAACTGCCGGACCATGGAGACGACATGGATCTTCTTCTGAGGGGACTCCGTGACAGAGACCTGTAACTGGAGCCTTTCCATCGTCTCTTGGACACAGAGACGCCGGTGCTCCAGGTCGTTGAGCACGGTGACCTTCATCAACGCGTCCGCGAGGCGTGCGACGGTCGCCGGTTCCGGGACCCCGTACGGCTCGCGGTCAGGCATGGTCACGCGGCCCGTCCGGCCAGGCCCGCTCGGCCAGTCGTGAGCGACACACGGCCATGGTCTCCCCCTCCATGCCCCGAAGTGCCGCGAACAGGGCGGTCGGCCCCTCCTTGAAACCACCGATCCGGCGTATGACATGGAGAAGCTTTGAGCCTCGGCCGACTGCGCCGTGGAACTCCCCGGGCGTTCCTGCGCCAGGCAGTAGGGCAATCCAAGAGCGACTACGGAAGGCTGCTGAGCGCGTGCTCATTCCTTGCTGTTGTCCGGTAGGTGGATTCCCGGAGTGAAGAATCCCAAAACGGGTTCCGTCCCATACACCGAACGGGATCATTCGGATCCCTCCGCTCGATTCGTTCCGCTGCGTGCCGAACGCGGAAGCGGGCATCCCGGCCATCCTGCCGTCGCCGTCGTGCCGGGCTTCCGCCGCGCTGACATCTCTGACCTGCTTGAGCGCAGAGGTGTGTTCCCGAGTGGCGAGCTGACGGAGGCAGAGCCGGTCAGGGGCACCAGGGTAGGGCGGTCGGAGAGCTTTGGGTACGGGGCCGATCAGCCGTGATCCGGACCGGAAGCCGTCTCACGCACTATCGGCGTCCGCCCGACCCAGTCGCTGAGTGCGAGTGGGTCCGGCGCAGCGCCCTGCCGCAGCAGAACGAGATGTACCGCCCGGACGACCTCGGGGCGTCCCAACAGCGCTTCCGCTGCTGCCTGATGGCCGCTCGCCGAGAGCGCAAGACCCAGACCGGCCCAGGCCGAAGGAGACTCGGGCCGGTCGACGAGAACGTCGCGGTAGGCCTGAGCGGCGAGTACCGGGTCACCGCCGACCAGCGCGAGGTCGGCGGCGACCAACGCGGGGTCACGCGAAGCGGTGTAGCTCTCGCCGGACGAGTGGGCTAGCAGCGCATCGGGCCCGTGGAACAGTGCCCGCCGCAGCTCACCACGCGGATCGGGTGGTCCGAACCGTGGATCGGGACGAAGCACGGAACGGACGCGCCCAGCCGCCGACGGGTCGACTCGGGCCAGCCAGTCGTGGGCCAGGGCCTCGGTCTGCGCGGCGTCCGGACAGGTGTGCCGGGCGCGCCAGACCGCCCGGAGGTCGGTGGCCTCGTCCCGCGCGAGCGCATCGGATGGAGCGGGAACGGACTCCCGGAACCATGCGGCCGTCTGTTCGGTCATCGCCGCGACGAACCGCAGGCCCAGAGGGGTGAGCTGTTGTTCTCCGCACGACGTCAGCGTGTCCAGCGCCTCGCCGACCGCCGCGCGCCACAGCGCGAATTCGAAGTGCGCGAG
Source organism: Streptomyces sp. SID13726 (assembly GCF_010548375.1). Classification (GTDB taxonomy): domain Bacteria; phylum Actinomycetota; class Actinomycetes; order Streptomycetales; family Streptomycetaceae; genus Streptomyces. The sequence goes on along the minus strand of NZ_JAAGLY010000002.1, from coordinate 157,956 downwards.
GCTTGCTGAGGCACCGGTCAGCGCATGGCGCTCGATCCGCCAGAAGTCGGCGACACCCGCGAAGGAATAGACCCCGTGCAGAAGGCCCGTGGCCGGGCGAGGGTCACCTCGCCACGGCGCGTAGAAGAGGGGTGGATCGATGCCAGGCAACGGGTCCTGGCACAAGGGCAGTTGATGCAGCAGGGCGTTGAGTACGGAGTGACGAGCCTCGTGCACCAGGGTCGCCGCGACTTCGGCGGCATCCCGGAGCGGTGACATCAACGCGCTCCCGAACGCCTCGTTGTACGTGGCGCTCATCGGCCGGTACAGAGGAGCGGCCGACAGTGGAACGACCACTCGCAGAGCGGTGGCCCGCAGCGCGGCCGCGTGCGGATGTCGACGCACGAGTGACGTGTCCGCCTCGCGAAGCGTGAACTCCCAATGCTGCACGTCCTCTTGGGTGAGGTCCGTGGCGGACTGCTGTGGAGGGCTCCGGAAATCCCGGTACGGATCGCTTTCGTCCAGCACCAATTCACGAGCGGAGTGGTTCGCGCTCACCGTGACGCGTGGCAACGGTTGCCAAAAACCCTGAACGCCGCTCAAGTCGGTGGGCAGGGCGAGCTGTTGACCGGCCACCGTGAGAACGGGGTGGGCCGGGGGAGCGATCTCCAGGACCGCGACCTCGGCCGCGAGGGCGATCGGCAGTGCTACCCGCCCCAGCGTCGGCAGGGGAACCCCGGCCCCGATCACGGGCAGGTCGATCGTGCCGGCGACGCCGGCGCGCAGAGCCGCGGAGGCGGCTACCGCATGCAGATAACCGAGTTCACTCCACAAGGAAGCGACGGCCCTGCTGGAGCGGCTCTCGTGACGGAGACGCTCCAGCATCCGAACCGCCCACACCCCCAGCCCCGGATGGTCCAGGAGGTCGATCACCACATCGGGTCTGACCCGCTCGATCCGCATGAGCAGGTCCAGCGCGGCGGTGACCGGAGAAAGAGGCGATTCCGACTCCGCCCGGACCTGCTGGGCTGCCTCGACCACCGCACGCAGCATCAACATGCGACGGCTGCGCTCGACTTCGTGGATCCGCCGTGCGGTGGCCGGGAGGACATGTCCTGTGGCCAGCGCGTCGAGATCCGACAGAGGAATGCGATGTCTGACCGGCGCGGCGTCCGGGGCGACGGGGGACATGGGTACGGACCGGCCCTAGTGCTGAGGGGCACTGCAGTCGACGGCGAGGTGCGGGCTTCCGGCGCCTCCGCTTGCGCTTTGCGCGGCAGTCCTTTCACCCAGATGCCGCACCAGTGCGGACATCGCGTCGACGACCGCGGGGTCACGAAGGGCCATCACCTCTTGGAGCCCGCAGCGGCTGAGATCGATGAGATCGGTCTCGAACTCGGTCGCATACGTCGTCACGTCGTGTCTCTCCCTATCGCTGTGCCGAACCCGGCCGGCGCCGTCTCCGCGGCTACCGACTCGGGGCGCGGAGCTCAGGAGGGCGCGCCGACCGGCTCTTGTTGCAGGCTTGTGATGCGGATTGTCCGCGTCGAGAAGGACATCCAGACATCCGCCACGCGACGGTACCGCATCACTGAGGTCGCTGATGCGCGGAGCGATACCTGGCGTCGGCCTGACGGTTCCCGGAGTTGACGCTCCGCCAGACCGACGTCGACGCGCGCCTACGTCCGCGAGCGCACCACATCCACATCCGCCGCCCGCACGAACGCCACCCGATGCCCGTACTGGATCTCGTAGTACCGGTCCTGCCCCACCACGACCTTGTGCGAGTCCGTCGTGAAGGTGACCGCGTAGTAGTACTCGCCCGGCACCCTGTCACCGACCACGTACCGCTGGCCCTTGAGCACGGTGTACGGCAGTGGGGACACCGCCTGGACGGGAACGCCCGCCGGGTAGGCGGCGGCCTCGGGGTACGCGCGGCCGTACACCGGGACCGTGGCGAGGCCCTTCTTCGGGGTCACTACGAGGCCGGAGGCGTTCACCGCCGTGGGGTTCTTCCTGGGGTTCTTGAACCAGGCCTTCTGGCCCAGGTACCAGATCGCCGTCCAGTCGCCGTCGCGGCCGGCGAGCGCGTACTGCTGGCCGGTGGAGACCCGCGAGGACAGGTCGTTGACGTCGATGGTGGGGGCCTTGCCCAGACCGATGTCCTTGATCAGGGGGGCCGTCTCGTCAGGGGCGGAGTAGAGGCGCACCTCGCTCGAACCGTGGGACGCGCAGGGCACGTCCTTGGTCACGCAGCCCGTGTACCGCGGCTGGTTGGTGGCGTAGTCCGGGCGGATCGTCACCAGGCCGCCCTGCCGGCCGGCCGTGGACTTGAACGGGCGGCCCAGCAGCTCGAAGTAGTGCCGCCAGTCCCAGTACGGGCCGGGGTCGGTGTGCATGCCCGCGACGGTCGAGGTCGTCGGACCCGGCACGTTGTCGTGGCCCAGGATGTGCTGCCGGTCCAGCGGGATGCCGTACTTCGCGGAGAGGTACCTGACCAGGCGCGCCGAGGACCGGTACATCGCCTCCGTGTACCAGGCGTCCGGGTTCGCCAGGAAGCCCTCGTGCTCCAGGCCGATCGACTTGGCGTTGACGTACCAGTTGCCCGCGTGCCAGGCCACGTCCTTGGCCTTCACATGCTGGGCGATGTGACCGTCGGTCGAGCGCAGGGTGTAGTTCCACGACACATAGGTCGGGTCCTGCACCAGGTTGAGGACTCCGTCCCAGGTGCCCTCCGTGTCATGGATGACGATGTACTTGATGCTCTGGGAGGCGGGGCGGTCGGCCAGGTCGTGGTTGCCGTAGTCGCTCTCCCCGAACTCCTCGTACGGCGCCGGGATCCACTCGCAGGACACGGTCCTCGGGCACTCGGTGCCACCGGTGCCGAGCGTGCGCAGTCCCGTCCGGGTGAGCTGCGCGGTGTCCGGGGCGAGGGCCGGCTGGGCGGCCAGGGCGAGTCGCTGGCCCGCGTCCGTGGTGCGCTCCTCGCCGGTGCGGAGCACGTCGAAGACGTCGTTCGCGTACGCCGCCGCGGTGGCGGTGTCGTCCGCGCCGGAGAAGCGGGCCACCGCGCCGTACCAGTCCGCCGGGTCCTGGCTCGGCGGCTCGCCCAGGTCCTTCTGGGCGGCGGCGAGCAGGGCGGCCCCGCCGGCCACGTTGGCGGCTGAGTCGCCGCGCAGTTCCTCGGCGCTCAGGCCGGTCAGCTCGGCGGCCTTCGGCAGAGTCTCCAGCCGGGCCGGGAGTTCGGCGGGCTCCGGCACCTTCGTCCTCGGCAGCAGAGCCGCTCGGGCGCTGTCGCCGCGGGCGTCCTCCGTGCCCTCGCTGTGGTGCGGTGCCGAGGCCAGTGCCGCACGGGCGTCGGTGAGGTGCATCGGGCCGTAGCCGCCGGTCACGCTTGGCGCGCCGGCGTGGGTGTCCCAGCGGGACTGGAGATAGGAGACGCCGAGCAGCACGCTCTGCGGGACGTGGTACTTGGCGGCCGCCGAGGCGAAGGCCCGCTGAAGCCCGGCCGAGGAGTCCCCGGACACGGACGGTCCTGCCTCGGACGGGGCCGCACCGAGCAGCGGCAGCAGCAGAGCCGCGCCCGCCAGGGTGCCAGCCACTTTCCGGGCGGGGCCGGCGGCTCTGTTGGGGTCGGTCGTGGATCCTCGCAATGCAGCCTCCTGGGACGGTCGGGCGAGATGAGCCGTACGGGGCCGGGCGTGCGTCAGTGGTACCGGCTTGCCGACGATCCGTCAATCATGCCCAGGGGCAGGGGATTTCCCACGTCAATCGGGGTCTACGGGAGTTTCGTGGCGGAGGCTTCCGGGCCTGCGGGGCGTCAGTGGCGTACACCAATGAGCCGACGCCCCGCCGGGTCGTACGACGCGGCGACGCGCCGCCTGGGCATACGAAGGTCCGCGGCACGCCGCTGTCCAGGGCGCACCGCGGACCGCCATCCCCGTCAGCGAGTGCCGACCGCCGCTCGGACGGCCCGTCGGGCCAGCTGGCAGTCGTCGTGCAGCCGCCTCAGCAGCAGCCGCTGTTCCTCGCCGGACGGCGCAGCACCAGGGTGGGCCGCGCCCGGTGCCGCCGGGGTCGAGTCATGCATCGAACGCTGCACGGCCGTCTCGTAGGTACGGATCTCACGGGTGAGCACCAGCATCAGGTTCACCAGGAAGGCGTCCCGCGAGGCCGGGCCCGCCGACTGGGCGATCTGGCTGATCTGACGGCGGGCCACCGGGGCGTCGCCGAGGACCGACCACAGCGTCGCCAGGTCGTAGCCCGGCAGGTACCAGCCCGCGTGCTCCCAGTCCACCAGCACTGGACCGGCCGGTGAGAGCAGGATGTTCGAGAGCAAAGCATCGCCGTGGCAGAACTGGCCCATGCCCTGTCGGCCCGCAGAGTGCGCGATGCCGTGCAGCAGCTTCTGGAGGTCGCCCATGTCCCGGTCGGTCAGCAGTCCCAGTTCGTGGTACCGGGAGATCCGCGCCGCGTAGTCGAGCGGGGCGTCGAAGGTGCCCGCCGGTGGCCGCCAGGCGTTGAGCCGGCAGATCGCGCCGAGCGCCGCTCTGATGTCGGCACGCGGCGGGGCCTCCGCCGGGTGCCGGTGCAGCGCCGCCACCCGGCCGGGCATCCGCTCGATGACCAGAGTGCAGTTGTCCGGATCCGCCGCGATCAGCCGGGGCACCCGCACCGGGGGGCGGTGCCGGACGAACGAGCGGTATGCCGCTATCTCGTGCCGGATCCGCTCGGCCCATACCGGGGAGTGGTCGAGTAAACACTTGGCGACGGCCGTGCTGCGTCCCGTCGTTCCGACCAGGAGCACGGCGCGTCCGCTGCGGCGCAGCACCTGCACCGGGGCGAACTCCGGGCAGATCCGGTGCACCGACGCGATCGCCGTGCGCAGCTGGGCGCCCTGGGGGCCGGACAAGTCGAGTCTCCCGCTGAGCGGTTGGGTGCCGAGCCCCGGAACGCGCCGCGTCCTGCCCGTACCCGGTACGGGGGCCGTCGGCCGCGCGGGGTCGAGGTAGGGGCCGCCGCCCGCCGGACGGAGATGCGGCGACCGGGGCGGGGCGGACACGGAGGACGATGCTGCGTACATGGGCGAGACAGATCCCTTCGTGTGCCTGCTGTGCCTGGAGAAGCAGTGCGCTGCCCGACCCGGCCGCCCGGGTGCACCCTGGGGAATGCACCCGTCATATGAAGCGGAGGCCGGGTCGGGGTGGCGCGTTCCTACCTGACACCAGATGTGCAGTGGCACACCATCTGGCGGACCCTGGCGAACCCTGGCGAATAGTCCCGGAGCAACTGACGCCGGGCTACTGTCAACTCAGCCGAGTACCTGGGGGCTTGACGTGAGTGGACAACCCAACACCCGTCTTTCGGACCTGTTCGGCCTGGCCGGCTGGTCCAAGGGCGAACTCGCGAGGCTGGTCAATCGGCAGGCGGCGGCCATGGGCCACCCCCAGCTCTCGACCGACACCTCGCGGGTACGGCGTTGGATCGACACGGGAGAGATCCCGCGCGATCCGGTGCCGCGGGTGCTGGCGGCTCTGTTCACCGAGCGTCTCGGCCGTGTCGTGACCATCGAGGACCTCGGTCTGGTCCGGCACGGGCGTACGGGGAAACGGCAGGGCGACGGGAACGCTGAGAATCCCGACGGCATGCCGTGGGCGCCCGACCGAACCGCTGCGGTCCTCACCGAATTCACGGGAATGGACCTCATGCTCAACCGACGCGGCTTGGTGGGCGCGGGTGCCGCGCTCGCCGCGGGATCCGCACTCACCAGTGCCATGCACGACTGGCTGCACACCGATCCGGCCCTCACCGCCGATGCCCCCCAGTTCGACGACCCCCTGCACGCCGACCCCGCTGGGTTCGACCGTTACGAGGCCGCCCCCATCGGGTCGCAGGAGATCGAGGAGCTGGAGCGCTCGGTCGAGGTGTTCCGGGCCTGGGACGCGGCCCGCGGGGGCGGGCTGCAACGCAAGGCGGTCGTGGGCCAGCTCAACGAAGTGGGCGGCATGCTCGCCTACCGGCACCCCGACCATCTCCAGCGGCGCCTGTGGGGCGTCGCCGCCAACCTCGCCGTCCTCGCGGGCTGGATGTCCCACGACGTCGGCCTCGAACCCACGGCCCAGAAGTACTTCGTCATCGCCGCCCATGCCGCGAGAGAGGGTGGCGACCGGCCCCGCGCGGGCGAGGCGCTCTCCCGGGCGGCCCGCCAGATGGTGCACCTCGGCCGGCCCGACGACGCACTCGACCTGATGAAGCTCGCCCAGTCCGGCTCCGGCGAACAGGTGCTGCCCCGCACCAGGGCGATGCTCTACACCATCGAGGCCTGGGCACAGGCCTCCATGGGCAAGGGCCAGGCCATGCGCCGCACCCTCGGACAGGCGGAGGACCTCTTCGTCTCCGACAAGAGCGACGTGCCGCCGCCCAGCTGGATGCAGACCTTCAAGGAGGAGGACCTCTACGGCATGCAGGCCCTGGCCTACCGCACGCTGGCGGAGCACGAGCCGGCCGCGGCCGCGCACGCCCAGCACTACGCGGACAAGGCCCTGGCCCTGCGGGTCGACGGACGGCAGCGCTCGAAGATCTTCGACTTCCTGTCGATGGCCTCGGCCTGCTTCATCGCCGACGACCCCGAACAGGCGGACCGGTACGCGCGGTTGGCGCTGGTGTCCATGGGCTCCAACTCCTCCCACCGCACCTGGGACCGGCTGCGCCAGATGTACCGCCTCACCGCCGAGTACTCGGGCTACCCGAAGATCAACGAGCTGCGCGAGGAGATCAGGCTGGCCCTGCCGAAGCCGAAGGGAAGGGGTGGCAACAGCGCACGGGCCTGAGCGGCACGGGTACAGGAGGCCCGTACGGTCGTAGCAGTCCCTTCATGACGGCACACCTATGGCCTTGATGACGTCAGACATCTATGGCTAGGACGTACGTCACCTTGCCTAGGACATCACCTTGCCTAGGACATCACCTTGCCTAGGACGTCACCTTGGCGACGAGCACGCAGGCGTCGTCCTCGCGCTCGGTCTCGCCGAACTCCTCCACGACCATCCGCACACAGTCCTGCGCGGTGCGCGCCCCGCCGAACCGGGGGGCCAGGCCGAGGAGTTGGTGCACGGCATCCGCGTTGTCGCGTCCGGGCACGAGTCCGTCCGTGTGCAGCAGGAGCAGGTCGCCCGGTTCAAGGGTCTCCTCGGCCTGCGCGTACACGGCTCCGGACGTGGCGCCGAGGAGCACGCCGTCGGGTGAGTCCAGTCGGCGTCCCGTCCCGTCGCGGAACAGCAGCGGGGCGGGGTGTCCGGCCTGGGCCCAGACGAGGGTGCGGGTCGTGGGGCGGTAGCGGCAGCAGACGGCGCTGCCGAGGGCCGGCTGCACGGTGGCGTCGAGCAACTGGTTGAGCAGGGACATCAGTTGGCCGGGTTGGGTGCCCGCCATCGCCATGCCGCGCACGGCACCCAGCAGGGTCGCCATGCCCGAGGCGACGGCGACGCCGTGCCCGGTGAGGTCGCCGACGCTCAGGAGTGTGTCGCCGTCGGCGAGTTGGAGGGCGTCGTACCAGTCGCCGCCGATCAGGGTGCTCGTCGACGAGGGGAGGGAGTGGGCGGCCAGGTCCAGGGTCTCGGTGCCCCGGTGCGGGAGCCGCAGGGAGCCACGCCACGGCGGCAGCACGGCCTCCTGCAGCTCGACCGCGAGCCGGCGCTCGCTCTGCGTGCGCTGCCTGTGGCGTTGTAACGAGTCACGGGTCTCGCTCACCACCCGCTCGCTGCGCCGCAGTTCGCTGACGTCCCGCAGCACGGCCCACATCGAGGCGGTGCTGCCGTCGGCGTCGAGCACGGGCTCGCCCATCATGTGGACCGTGCGCGTGGCGCCGTCCGGGCGCACGACCCGGAACTCGCCGTCGATGCGCTTGGCGTCCACGAGACAGTCGGTGACCATCGCCGTCAGCCCCGGCCGGTCCTCGTCGAGCACCAGGGAGGGGAGTTCGTCGAGGGTGAGCGGGGGAGCGGCGGGGTCGCGGCCCAGGATCTGGTACAGCTCACCGGACCAACTCGCCTCGTCCGTCAGGAGGTTCCACTCCGCACTGCCGACCCTGCTCAGCAACGAGCCGCGCCGGGGAGCGGGCGGCGCGGTTCGCGCGGCGGTCGGTGCGCCGGGTTCCGACGGCACGGGCGGCGGGCCGTCCCGTAGCTGCGCCAAGTGCGCGTCGAGGTCGCTGAGTTGGTGCAGCGCGAGGTCGTACAGCGCGCGCTGCCAGCGCTCCTGGGGGTCCGAACCGTCACCGGGAGCGTCCCGTCGTACGGCGTCCACGTCGCCCTTGAGCCGCCGCGCCTGCGATATGAGCGCGTCGACCGAGCCGCTTCCCGACGGCTGGGCCGCGGGGCGGTCCGCGGAGAGATGGGACGGCATGACGCACTCCGATGCGGGGACGGTTCGACCAAGGCGGGACGGAGGGACCGTTACGACTGTTGCACAGGCCGCGACGCGCTGTAAGGGATTCGACGACACACGATACGGTGGTGCTTCTGGCATATGCCACAGTCTTCACAGAGCGGTCGTGCCGGGCGGTTCGTCTACGTCGTCCGCCATCTCAAGTCGTAAGTGGCATACGTGACTTGACGGGCCGTGGGGGTGGTCGGCCCGATGTCCATTTATCTGTTCGACGGTCCTGTGTTCTATGGAGTTTGGCATACCCGGATCGGGCCTGATCGTGGGTGTGTGATGCAGGTCACAGTAATTCACCCCCGCTCAGGCGTAATGCAAACGGCACCTGCGAGGTCGTAAGAACACATCGGCACAACCGGCCGACCTCTCACCCGCAGTGGAGACCGACCATGGACACGACCCTCGAGCAGCCTGCACGCGCCCGTCTGATCACCGCGGAGAACCAGGAACTGCCCGTCCCCGCCACCCTGCGCTACAGCTCCACCGACCCGCTGGCCGTGTGCGTCGACTTCCCGGCCGATGTCTCGCTGGACGGGCAGGGGGTGACCTGGACCTTCGCCCGCGGCCTGCTGGAGGAGGGGCTGCGCGGGCCGGCCGGCGGCGGGGACGTGCACATCTGGCCGTGCGGCCGCGACACCACGGTCGTGGAGTTCCACTCGCCGTACGGCCTCGCCCTCCTCCAGTTCGACACGCCCACCCTGCGCGACTTCCTGCTGCGGACCTTCGCCGTGGTCGGCGCCGGACAGGAGGACCTCGGCGAGGCCGTCGAGCGAGGGCTCAGCGCCCTCTTCGGGAGCGTCTGAGCGGCGTACGGCACCTCAGCGGCCGTCCTCGGCGTACAGCGCGGGGCGGGCGGCGAACTCCACGGCCGTCCGCGTGCCCGACTTCAGGGCCCGTACGCCGGCCTCGGCGACCGCGGAGGCCGCGTAGCCGTACCGGACGCGGGGCCCGTGACCTGACCGCGCAGGGTGTCGTCGACCCTGGCTCCGCTCACCACCCGGTCCAGGCGCCGTATGTGGTCGGCGCCCATGTGTCCGGCACCCAGTACTGCCACGCCCGGCAGCTCGCTCACGCGTGATCCTTCGTCGCTGTGGGGCCCAGCGTGGCGCAGGCAGCCCGGCGCGGTGGGCTCAGTAGCGCAGTACCCCGGCGATCCCGTCGGCGCCGCCGAGGGCGCCGTCCGGCACGAACCGGACGTCGGCGCCCGTCTCCAGGCACTGCTCGACGATCTCGTCCACGATGTCCTCGCGGGCGTCGAGGTCACCGCTCTCGGCCGGGATCAGATGGTCGCCGCCGTCGTCGCGGACCGTCACCCGGTAGTTCTCCTCGACGGCCAGCAGCCGTACCCGGCCGTCCCGGGCGTTCTGCCAGATCTCGTCGACACCGGCGGCGAACGCCCGCCGCCCGCGCGCCGATTCGAGCTCCCGGTTCACGGCGTCCGTGCTCTTGCGCGCCTCGGCGGCGATCAGCGGCCGGACCGCCTGCCACACCGCGTCCGGGGTGCCGTGCGCGAGCCCACCGTGCGGGACGTGCACCGCCTCCTTGGCGAGGTTGCCGACGTCGTCCAGCGCGGACAGCGCCGCGGTCTCGCCGGTGATGTACAGCGGTCGCGGGTCCCGGCGCAGGACCTTGACCATCGCGGTGTCGGCCTCGCGCAGGAAGTGGCGCGTGTCCTCGTCCCGGAACGTGCTCGGGAAGTCGCCGACCTGCTCCAGGCGCTCAGCGTCGAAGTTCTCCCGGCTCCTGGTCATCGGGAAGCCGCCGGCGTGGTGCTCGCCGACCCGGTCGATGCCGCCGTTCCACAGCGTGGCGCGGTCGGCGGAGACCGAAAGCACCCAGAACGGCCGCTCGGAGGCCTGCGCGGAGACGAGGTTGCGGGTCAGGAAGGTGTCCGAGAGGACCACCCGTTCCGGTACGGCACGGGCCAGGGACCACACCTGGTGCTCGCCAGGCGCGGCGAAGATCACCAGCCCGTCCTCGGCGTGCGCCAGGTCGACCTCGGCGAGGGCCTGGTCGAGCTGGCGGGCGACGTCGATGCGCCGCTCCCGGGGGACCGCCGGGTCCGCCTCCAGCTGTTTCTTGGCCTCGGCCACGACATTGCGCAGCCGGACCGGATCCTGGGCGTTCTCGGGTTCACGGCGGTGGGTCGGCGTCAGCACGGACACCGCCGGATAGGCGCGCGGACGGCGCAGTTCGGAGAGGGTCGCAGGGCTGAGTGCGTGCTCCATAACAGCACCATAGGACTGATTCACCGATCAGGCATTTGGGGCAACTTGATCGGGCATATGGGGTATTTCGTTGTTAACGTGATGATCTCATGGCGAAAAACGACACGGAATCCGAAGTCCGCGCCACCACCGCGAAGCTGAGCCTCCCGACCCTGACCACCATGGTCGTCGGCTCCATGGTCGGGGCCGGCGTCTTCTCGCTGCCCCGCCGGTTCGCCCAGGAGACGGGCGTGGCCGGAGCGCTCATCGCCTGGGCCGTCGCCGGCACCGGCATGCTGATGCTGGCCTTCGTCTTCCAGAACCTCGCCGTACGACGGCCCGACCTGGACGCGGGTGTGTACGCGTACGCCAAGGCCGGGTTCGGCGAATACCTGGGCTTCTTCTCGGCGTTCGGCTACTGGGCCAGCGCCTGCGTGGGCAACGTGACGTACTGGGTGCTGATCATGTCGACGATCGGTACCCTCGCGCCCGCGCTCGGCGAGGGCGACACCGTGCTCGCGGTGCTGCTCTCCTCGGTGGGCCTGTGGCTGTTCTTCGCGCTCATCAGCCGGGGCGTGAAGGAGGCGGCGGCGATCAACCGGATCGTCACCGTCGCCAAGGTCGTGCCGATCCTCTTCTTCGTGATCCTCGCGCTCTTCTACCTCAAACCGTCCGTCTTCGCCGACAACTTCGGCGGCGCCGACTACGCGGGCTCACTGTTCCAGCAGGTCAAGGGGACCATGCTGGCCACGGTCTTCGTGTTCCTCGGAGTCGAGGGTGCCAGCGTCTACTCCCGGCACGCGCGCCGCCGCGAGGACGTCGGCCGCGCCACCGTCCTCGGCTTCCTCAGTGTCTTCGCGATCTTCGCCTCGGTGACGATCGTGTCGTACGGCCTCATGCCGATGAGCGAGATCGCCGAACTGCGTCAGCCCTCCATGGCGGGCGTCCTGGAGCACGCGGTCGGCACCTGGGGCAAGGTCTTCGTCAGCGTCGGCCTGATCGTCTCCGTGCTCGGCGCCTACCTCGCCTGGACGCTGATGGCCGCCGAGGTGCTGTTCGTCGCGGCCAAGGACGACGACATGCCGCGGTTCCTGAAGCGCTCCACGGCGGCCGACGTCCCCGTGCCCGCCCTGGTGATGACCACCCTGCTCAGCCAGCTCTTCCTCGTCGTCACGCTGTTCTCGGACGACGCCTTCAACTTCGCCCTCGACCTGACCAGCGCGCTGACGCTGATCCCGTTCCTGCTGGCCGCCGCCTTCGCGGTCATGGTCGGACGGGCGGGCAGACGGGGCGAGTTAACGGTCGCCGTGCTCGCCACCGTGTACACCGCGTTCCTCATCTACGCCGCGGGCCTGAAGTTCGTGCTCGTCTCCTTCATCGTCTACGCCCCCGCCACCGTGCTGTTCGTGATGGCCCGCAGGGAGCAGGGCAGACGGCTGTTCTCACCGCGCGAGCTGGTGATCCTCGCCGTCTCGATTGCCGGCGCGGTCCTCGGGATCGTCGCCCTGGCGCTGGGCTGGATCAGTCTCTGACGTTCTCAAGTCCCCGGAAATCCCGACCTCTTCAAGTCCCCGGAAAGGTGCCCCTCGTGACCAGTTCCGCATACGGCGTCCACTCCGAGGTCGGCAGGCTGCGCAAGGTCCTGGTGTGCGCCCCGGGGCTCGCCCACCGCAGGCTCACCCCGACCAACTCCGACGACCTGCTCTTCGACGACGTGATGTGGGTGGAGAACGCCCAGCGCGACCACGCCGACTTCGTCAACAAGCTGTGCGAACGGGACGTGGACGTGGTCGAGTTGCACGACCTCCTCGCGCAGACCATGGCGGTCCCGGGCGCCAGGGACTGGCTGCTGGACCGCAAGATCGTCGCCAACGAGGTCGGCCTCGGCCTCATCGACAGCACCCGCGCCTACCTGGAGTCCCTCGAACCCGACCGCCTGGCCCGGTACTTGATCGGCGGCCTGGCCACCACCGACCTGCCGGAGGACCACCGCAACGGCTATCTCTCGCTCGCCCGCGAGTCGACCGGCGTACGCGAGTACCTGATGCCGCCGCTGCCCAACACCCTCTACACCCGCGACACCACGTGCTGGCTCTACGGCGGGCTCACCCTCAACCCGCTGTACTGGCCGGCCCGGCATGACGAGACGCTGCTGATGAAGGCCGTCTACAGCTTCCACCCCGACTTCACCGGCGCCACCGTCTGGTGGGGCGACCCCGAACTCGACTGGGGCCAGGCGACGTTCGAGGGCGGCGACATCATGCCGGTCGGCAACGGCGTCGTCCTCATGGGCATGAGCGAGCGGACCTCGCGCCAGGCGATCACCCAGGTGGCCGCCGCACTGTTCGCCGACGGCGCCGCCGAGCACGTGATCGTCGCCGGCATGCCCAAGCTGCGCTCCGCGATGCACCTGGACACCGTCTTCACCTTCGCCGACCGCGACCTGGTGACCCTGTACCCGGCCATCATGGACGCCGTCCACACGTTCTCCCTGCGGCCCTCCGACAAGGCGCCCGGCGTCGACCTGGTCGACGAGGGCTCGACCCCCTTCGTCGACGTCGTCGCCAAGGCCCTCGGCCTGCCGGAGCTGCGGGTCGTGGAGACCGGCGGAGACGTCTACGCCTCGGAGCGCCAGCAGTGGGACAGCGGCAACAACGCCGTCGCCCTGGAGCCGGGTGTCGTCTTCACCTACGACCGCAACACCCAGACCAACACCCTGCTGCGCAAGGCCGGCATCGAGGTCGTCACCATCGTCGGCGCCGAACTGGGGCGCGGGCGCGGCGGCGGGCACTGCATGACCTGCCCGATCGTGCGGGACCCGGTGGACTTCTGAACGCCTACGGGGCGGACGTCTGCAAGCTCACACGGTGGAGGCCCGGCCGCTCACCGGTGGAGTGCCGGCCGCGAACCCGGCGCGGGGCTCCAGCACGGCGATCGAGCCCTGGGCCACCGCGCACAGGGTCTCGGCGCCCTCGGTGTCCACGGTGCTCAGGTCGCAGCGGCACACCACACGGGTACGCCCTGCCCGCACCACCTGGGCACGGGCGCGCAGCAGTTCACCGCGCGCCGGGCGCAGGAAGTCGATGGAGAAGCCCGCGGTGGTCACCGCCGAACCGGCCACGGAACCCGCGGCGAAGGAGAGCGCGTTGTCGGCCGCGTAGCCGAGCACCCCGCCGTGCACGGTGCCGTGCTGCTGGAGCAGATCGCCGCGGATGTCGAACTCCAGCGTGGCCTCGCCCTCGCCGAAGGCGCTCAGCCGGGCACCGACGAGAGTGCTGAACGGCTGTGCCGAAAGGACCTTCCGGGCGAGCTCCAGGTCCAGGTGCTGATGCATGTCCCCACCTCACTTCACTGGTGAAGTGAGGGTGGCGCGCACCCCTCCCGTCTGTCAACATCGGGCCATGCCCGACCCCGACGACCAGCGCCTCTACTTCCTCCTCCAGCGGGCGGCACACCGGCTGCGCACCACCGCGGACCGGCGAGTCCTGGCCGCCGCCGGGATCACCACGGCCCAGCTGGGTGCCCTGTTCGCGGTGCAGGACGAGCCCGGGATCACCCAGCAACAGCTCGCCCGCACGCTCGGGCTGCGTGAGTCCGCCGTGACCGGACTCGTCGGACGGCTCACCTCGGCGGGGCTGGTCGGCAAGCGGCCGCACCCGCGCGAACACCGGGCCGTCGTCCTGGAGTTGACCAGTGCGGGAGCGGACGCCCTGCGGGCCGCCCGGCCGGAGATCGACCGCTTCAACACCGAACTCCGCGCGCTGCTGGGCGACGACGGCTTCAGCGGGGCGGCGACGGCCATGCACCGGCTCGCTCACTGGGAGTCCCAGTAGTGCTGGACGCCATAGTGATCCAAGAAGTCCGGGGGCACCGCCCGCGTCTCACTCCTCGCGCTCCGGCCCGCAGGAACTCCCGCTCGGCGGCAGGCTGCCGTACAGCAGGAAGTCGTCGACCTTGCGGTGCACGCACTTGGAGGAGGCGTAACCGGTGTGGCCCTCGCCCTTGTTGTCGAGGACCACGGCCGAGTCGCCGAGGCGCTTCGCGGTCTCCACGGTCCAGCGGTACGGCGTCGCCGGGTCGCCGCGGGTGCCGACGAGGAGCATCTTCGGGGTGCGGAGGTCGCGCACCTCGTCCCGGATGAAGTCGGTGCCCTTCGGGCGGCCGTAGCACATCAGGTACTCGGTGAGCCGGTACCGGCCGAAGACCGGGGACGCCTGCTCGTACTCCTCGCGCAGCCGCCCGAGGTCCTCGGCGATCCGGTCGGCGCCGGGGCGGTCGGGATCGTCCGCGCAGTTGATCGCCATCAGCGCCGCGGGGAGGTTGTCGAGCGGCACGTCCTCGGCGTCGGCGAGTGCACCGTCCGTCGGGTCGCCGGTGGGGGCGGTGGTCTGCGCGGAACGGGATGTCGGGGTGCCGGTGCCGGTGCCGGTGTGGGGCGTCGGGCTGCCGGTGCCGTCGTCGGTGCGGGGCTTTGTGGAGCCGGTGCGATGCGTCGGTGTACCCGTGCCGTAGGGAACGCGATGCGTCGAGGCCCCCGTGCCGTGACCGCGGCCGGCGGAGTCGTGGACACGGGCGTGCGTGCCCGCCAGGAAACCCGAGCCGCCGCCAGCGAAGCCGAGGACGCCCGTCGCGTCGCCCTGCTCCACCAGCTCCGCGAGCGCCCGCTCCAGGGACGGCCACAGATCCTCGCTGTAGAGGGCCTGGCTGATCGCGCCCACGAGGTCCTGTCCGGTGAAGTCCGGGCCGAAGCCGGTGGGCAGCGGGTCCTCGTCCAGGGACGCGACGAGTCGTACGACCTGTTCCCGCCCGGTACGCGCGTCGGTGCCGAACGGACACGCGATGTCCTTCGCGCACCACGCGACGAAGTCCTCCAGCGCGGTCTGCTGCCCGGCGGCGCCCGCCACGCCCTGCTCGGCCAGCGGCTCGGTGAGCGTGTCGACCCCGTCCAGCACCAACCGGCCCACCTTCTCGGGGAATTGGGCCGCGTACACGGCGCCCAGCCGGGTGCCGTAGGAGAAGCCGAGGTAGTTGAGCTTCCTGTCGCCGAGGGCCTGGCGCATGACGTCCAGGTCGCGTGAGGCGTTCACGGTGCCTATGTGGGGGAGGACGGGGCCCGAGTGCTTGGCGCACTGGTCGGCGGCCTCGCGCAGGTGTCCGAGCACGGCCCGTGGATCGTGGTCGAGGGCCGTCTCGTCGTCTGTGGCCTCCAACGCCTCGTCGGTGCCGTCGCCGCAGCTGACCGGGGAGGACCTGCCCACCCCGCGAGGGTCGAAGGTCACCACGTCGTACTCGTCGGTGAGACCCATGAAGTCATGCCCGCCAGCCGCGAGTTGGGGCACTCCCGCGCCGCCGGGGCCGCCGAAGTTCAGCAGGACCGAGCCCCGCTTGTGCTTCGTGGTGGCCCGGTAGCGGGCGAGAGCGAGGTCGAGGGTGCCCGCCGAGGGCCTGGCGTAGTCGAGCGGGACGGTGACCTTGCCGCACTGGAGATCGCGGGGCGCCTCCATGCCCGTGCACTTCGACCAGCTGACCTTCTGCCGGTAGAAGCGGGACAGGTCGGCCCCGGGACCGTCCGCGGCCACTGCCGGCAGCCCGGCACCGAGCAGCGCGAGACCCACGGCTCCGGAGATCGCGTACCGCCCCGTCGACAGCTTGGCCAGCATCCATGCCTCCAGGGACGCCCGCCGTGGACCGGCCGACGGCGCCCTCGATCACGATAAGCGGCCCCCCGACGGCACGCCTCCGGGCGGGCGGGGCCCTGGAATGTGCCCTACCCTGTGCCCGCTCGGTGCCCATGAGTCGTTTTTGCCGCAAGTTCGACAACCATGTCGCTCGATGGGGTGAAAGGCCGATTAGCCATAACTCTGATGGTTCGCCTGCGTTTTATGCGATGCGGGCGACTGCTCGCATCCATGTCTGGAAGGCAGGGAAACCTATGAGACGGGCCACCCGAAACGGAGTGATCGCCGTCGCCGCCGCATCCGGGGCGATGGCCGTGACGATGCCGGCGTACGCCGGTGGCGCGGCGGACGGCGCCGCGGCAGGCTCGCCCGGGCTGATCTCCGGCAACACCGTCCAGCTCCCGGTGCACGTGCCGGTGAACGTGTGCGGGAACACCGTCGACGTGGTGGGGCTCCTCAACCCCGCCGCGGGCAACACCTGCGTGAACGCGGACTCCGGCGGCCACGGCCGGCCGGCGTCCCGGGGTGCGGCGGGGCGGGGCGCCGAGGGCCACGGGGCGACGCGGGGCCACGGCCACGGCACCAGTCCGGGCGGCGGCACGGCATCGAGCGCCGGCGCGAACGCCGAGGGCGCCGGGAAGGACTCCCCGGGCCTGCTCTCCGGCAACGCGCTGGAGCTTCCCGTCCAGCTCCCGGTCAACGTGAGCGGGAACTCCGTGAACGTGGTCGGCATCGGCAACGCGTCCGTCGGCAACGAGTCCGTGAACACGCCCGGGGACCGCCCCGACACGCCCGGCCGCCCGACCCGGCCCACGCCCAGCACCCCGCCGAAGCACCACCCGGGCCCGAAGCCGCCCGCGTACACCCCGCCGGCCGCCGGACCGGCCCTCGCCCACACCGGCGCGGACCAGACCGTGCCCGCCGCGATCGGCAGTGCCGCGCTGGTCCTGGGCGGAGCCGCGGTGTACCGGCGCTTCCGCCCGCGGGGAACCCGCTGACGCAGCACGAAAGGCCCCGCCGGCCGGCTACCGGTGGGGCCTTCGCCGTACGGTGGCCAGGGCGCCCTAGCGCCGGTGGAACCGGAAGTGCAACTCCCGCACGCTCTCCGTCAGTTCGGGCACCGGACCCGCCACGACCACGTCGGGGGCGACCTCGTTGACCGGCAGCGCCCTCACCGGTGCGGTCGGTACCCCCAACTGGGTCAGCCACTCGACCAGTTGCTCGAACGAGGCGACGTACACGATGCGTCCGAGGCCCACCCAGGCATGCGCGGCCGCGCACATCGGGCAGTGCTCGCCGGAGGTGTACACGGTCGCCGCCGCGCGCTCCTCGGGCGTCATGTGGGCGGCCGACCAGCGAGCCAGCTCGAACTCGGGGTGCCGGGTGCGGTCGCCGGAGGCCACGCGGTTGTGGTCCTCGGCCAGCACTTCGCCGTCCCCGCCCACCAGGACCGAACCGAACGGTTCGTCCCCGGCCTCCAGCGCCTCGCCGGCCAGCTCCACGCAGCGGCGGAGATAAGGGAGTTCGGATTCCTTCACGACCATGGGATGCGGCCCTCCTCACCAGGAAGCCTAAGGTCACCGCCGCCGCGGCGGAAACGCGGCGCGACGGCCCACCGCCACCACCACGAGGGCGGCCACGACCAGCGGCAGCGCCGTCCAGGGCAGCGCCCCGGCGCCCAGCCCGTCCAGGATCACACCGCCGGTGAGCGAACCCGCCGCGATCCCCGCGTTGTACACCGTGGTCTGCAACGAGGTCGCCACATCCGCGCGCTCCGGCCCCGAGGCGTCGACCAGCGCCGTCTGGATCAGCGTGGGCGCACCCCCGAACGCCACACCCCACAGCGCGACCGAGACCAGCAGCACTCCGGGTGCCTCGGCGGCAAGCCCCAGCATGAGCATCACGGCCGCGCACAGCCCGAGCGCACCCAGCAGCGTGGCCCGCGGGCGCCGGTCCACCAGCGCTCCGGTGATCCAGATCCCCACCACGGTGGCCGCCCCGAACACCAGCAGCACAAGGCCCGTGCGGCCGAACCCGGCATGCGCCGCGAACGGGGCGACGTACGTGTACATCACCTGGTGCCCCACCAGGAGGAACAGCGTGACCAACAGGATCGCCGGCACACCCGGCAGTACGGCGACCCGGGCGAGCGGCACGCGCGCGTGCGGGGCCTCGCCGGGGAAGCCGGGCACCCGCCACCGCACCCAGCAGGCCAGCAGCACCGCCGACCCGGCCAGCGCGGCGAAGACCGTACGCCAGCCCACCGCCCCGGCGAGCGCCGTGCCCGCCGGGACGCCCAGCGACAGCGCGAGGGTGATCCCGGCCAGCACGATCGCGATGGCCCGGCCTCGCCGCTCGGACGGCACCATCCGGGCCGCGTAGCCGGCGAGCATCGCCCACAGCGTCCCGCCCATGACCCCGGCCACCAGCCGCGCCCCGAACGTCAGGGCGTACGACGAGGACAGCGCCACCACCGCGTTGCTCAGCGCGAAACCCAGCAGCGCCCCGACGAGCACCGGCCGCCTCGGCAGCCCGCGCAGCAAAGCGGTGACCGGGATCGCGGCGGCGAAGGACGCGAGCGCGTACCCGGTGACCAGGAAGCCGATCCGGGCCTCGGACACCCCCAGCGCCGGGGCCATGCGGGGCAGCAGTCCCGCGGGGAGCAGCTCGGTGAGCACAGCGGTGAAGGCGGCCGTCGACAGGGCGAGCAGCCCGGCCCACGGCAGCGGGGCGGGCGCGGGCAGGGCTGTGCCCTTGGCCGGGGAGGTGGTGGACATGGGACCATGCTCGGACGTTCACATCAGTGTGAAGGCAAGGGCGAACGGGGAGCAGGTCATGAGGATCGGTGAACTGTCCCGCCGTACCGGAGTCCCCACCAGGCTGCTGCGCTACTACGAGGAACAGCGCCTGCTGGACCCCGCGCGGACCGACAACGGCTACCGCGACTACGGCGAGGCCGCCGTCCGGGACGTCCAGCAGATCCGCGGGCTGCTCGACTCGGGGCTCACCACCGAGATGATCCGCGCGATCCTGCCCTACCTCTGCGGGCCGGAGGAGATCCTGCTCCCGCCGGAGCACCTGACGCCCGGGACGGCCGCCCTTCTGGAGGCCCACGTCGACCGCATCCAGGCCCGCATCGACTGCCTGGCCCGCAACCGCGACCGGCTCAGCTCCTATCTGGCGGCGGTGCGCGCGGAGGCCGGGCGGCCGTAAACGCCGTTGCCGCGGAGGCGTTCCGGTGATGAAGTGAGCCCATGGATCATGCCGCGGTACTCGCTCTCTACGACCGGGACATGCGCGAGGGCGCACAGCCCGACGGTCCCGGTGCCCGTGTCGAGCGGGTCGGCGGGGTGGTGCGCCAGGTCGCGGCGGAACACGGCTGGAACGGCGTCGTCTGGTCCGACCTGGACGGGACGAGCGCCGAGGCGGCGATCGCCGAACAGGTCGCGTACTACACCGGGCTCGGCCGTGAGTTCGAGTGGAAGCTGTACGGGCACGACCTGCCCTTCGACCTGGGGGAGCGGCTCAGAGCGGCCGGGTTCACACCCGAACCCGAGGAGACGCTGATGATCGCCGAGGTCGCCGACCTCACCCTGGACGCCGACCCGCCCGAGGGTGTCGACTTCCTGCCGGTCACCGACCGGGCGGGCGTCGACCTAGTGGCCGACGTCCACGAGAAGGCCTTCGGGACCGACAGCTCCCGGCTGCGGCGCCAGCTCCTCGCCCGGCTGGAGGACGACCCCGACTCGGTCGTCGCCGTCCTCGCGCTCGCCGGTGACGTTCCGGTCAGCGCGGCCCGCATGGAACTCGTGCCCGGCACCCGCTTCGCGGGACTGTGGGGCGGCGGCACCGTCGAGGAGTGGCGCGGCCGCGGCATCTACCGCGCCCTCGTCGCCCACCGGGCCCGCGCCGCAGTGGCCCGTGGCTACCGCTATCTCCAGGTCGACGCGATGGCCACCAGCCGCCCCGTCCTGGAACGCCTCGGCTTCGAACCGCTGACGACGACCCAGCCGTACGTGTACGTGCCGTAGCGTCCCGGCGGCCGCGATGTCACGTCCGCGGTCACTCGATCCGTCGCAGCGGTATGACGACGAACGAGAACCAGAGCATCCTCCTCGCGGGCGCGAGCGGAGTCCTAGGCCGGCACATCGCCCAGGCCCTCACCGACGCCGGCCACAAGGTCACCGGCCTCGGCCGGAGCGCGGGCAACGGAGTCCGGGCCGACCTCATGGACCGCGACGCCCTGCTGCGCGCCGTGGACGGACAGCATTTCGACACGGTCGTCCACGCGGCGACCGCCCTGCGCAAGCCGCCCATGCGGCACCGCGACATGTACGCCACCGACGCCCTGCGTATCGACGGCACCGCCCATCTGATCGAGGCCGCCCGGGCCACCGGAGCCCGGCGCCTCATCACTGAGTCGATGGTCTTCGGATACGGCTACGGCGACTTCGGCGACCACGAGATCACCGAGGACGACGACTTCGGCCCGCGCGGCACCGACCCCCAGCTCGAACGGCACCTCGCCGGAATGCGCACCAAGGAGCAACTAACCTTCGGCGCACCCGGGTTGGAAGGCATCGCCCTGCGCTTCGGCCTCTTCTACGGCCCAGGCGGCACCGACGCCGTACTTGACCTGCTCCGCAAGCGGCAGCTGCCCGCGCCCGCCGACCACGGCAGGGTCCTGCCCTGGGTCGAACTCACCGACGCGGCCCGCGCGGTGGCCGCCGCGGTCGCACACGGACGCCCCGGCCAGGCGTACAACGTCGTCGACCCCACGCCCCTCGGCTTCCGCGGCCATCTGCTGTGCGTGGCCGAGGAGTTCGGGCTGCCGAGGCCGATGACGGTACCGCTGTGGCTGACCAGGCCGCTGTCGTACGCGCACGCGATGTTCGCGTCGAGCATGCGGGTGTCGGCGGCCAAGGCCGAGCGGGACCTGGGCTGGACGCCCGCGTACCCCTCGGTCCGTGAGGGACTGGCCGCGCTGCGGGCCACGGCCGGTCGGTGATCACAGGTCGAGCTGGTACTCCACGGCCTTGTGCGTCGGTACGTATCCGAGGGCGTCGTTGACGGCACGCATCGGGGCGTTGCCCTCGGCGGTGTCGGTGCACAGCCCGGAGAGTCCCGGGTGCCGTCGGCGTGCGTGCCGGATGGACGCGGCCTTCATCCAGCGGGCGATGCCGCGGCCGCGGTGCTCCGGCAGCACCGCCGTACCGTAGTGCTGGCCGTCGCCCAACCCGTCGCCGGGCACGACCAGTTCGGAGAACCCGACCACTGTGCCGTCCGCCTCGTGCACGGCGGCGACGGTGTGCAGCAGATCCCCGCGCCGCGCGACCGCCTCCGCCGCCGAGACCACCCGGTCCACGTCCCAGACGACCGTGCCGAAGTCGGTGCCGTCCATCGGCATGTCGTCCATCGCCCGTCGCGAGTCGGCGAACGACCGCGCCAGCGCGCCCGGCACGGTGCCCTCCCACTCGGTCAACCGGTAGCCCGGGTGGGGCAGTTCGACGAGTGCGTCGATCGCGGCACGATCCAGGTCGGGCAGTGCGAGCCGGGCGTAGACGAGGGCCAGCACCTGCCGGAAGCCCCGTGCGGCCAGGAACAGGTCACCGGGGGAGCCCTGTACGGCCTGCGCGATCACCGACCGCCGCCGCTCCGCCTTCGCCGCGCCCACGGCGGCCTCCAGCAGCCGGGTCCCGACGCCCTGGCGGCGCTCGGCACCGTGCACCGCGAGCTCCAGCTCGGCGAGGTGGTCCTGCCCCTCCTTGGTGAACAGCCGCAGGAAGGCGGAACCGAGTGGTATCCCGTCGTCGCCGGAGACCAGCCAGGCCAGTCGGCGGCTGGAGGCGGCGGCCTCGGGATCGGCGAGCGGGGTGACATGGAAGGACAAGCGGGTCTCCGGCACGGCGAGGCGGGGGTGGGGGCCGTTGAAGCCTGCCGCCGGGGTCCGGTGGCCGCAACAGGATTTGCGGCCATCGCACTTGGAGGGACGCGGCGGAATCCTGCCGGACTCCACAGCGGAGTCTCACCGGGCTCCGCAACAGCGCCCCGGCGTGCCCCACATGCCGCAGCGCGCCGCACTCCCACCCGCACTGTGTCCCGCATCCTCCGGCCGTGTGCCGCGAGGACCCCTCTCTCGAAGGCCCGTCAGCGGCGCGCCTTCGACCGGTCCAGTGCCGCCACGCCCAGCGCGGCGAGACCGATCTGGATGAGCCACTCGACCCAGTCGATGCCCTTGGTGTCGGCCACGTCGAAGGCCCCGGCGATCGCCGAGCCGATCAGCGCGGCGATGATGCCGACCAGAATGGTCCACAGGATCCCGATGCGCTGGCGGCCCGGTACCACGAGCCGGCCCAGGACACCGATCACGATGCCGATCACGATGGCGCTGATGATGCCGCTGATCTCCATCTCCGCCCCTTTTCAGATGACTCCCTATGCATTGCGTCTGCCCGCTGGAGGCGGAGACAGTCCGGTTCCGCCCCAACCGTCGGTCAACACCCGGTCAATCCTGGGCGGGTGGGCCGGATCGATCCTGTTCGGCCCATTGGATGTCATGTACCGTTCAATTCGATCGGCTATCTATGCGCGTAGTTCCCGTCCCCGCATCACCCTTCCCCAACTCCTCACGGAGGTATGCCGGATGCTCGGACTCACCGGACCCCGCTACAGACTCGGCGCGGTCCTCGCCGGATTCACCCTTGTCGCCACAGGCGTGGCCGTGCAGGTCACCGCCACGCCCGCCGCCGCTGCCACCCCGCACCGGATCCTCTTCGACAACGGCCACGCGGAGACGGCGGGCAACGCCGACTGGATCATCTCCACCAGTCAGCCCGACCCGCTCGGCGAGGACTCCTCGCCCTCCGCCGAGACCGACTGGACCGGCGCGATCTCGTCGTGGGGAGTCGCCCTCCAGAAGACCGGCGACTACAGCCTCAAGACCGCGACCGGCGCCCTCACCTACGGCGGTTCCTCGACCACCGACCTGTCGAACTTCGACACCCTGGTCCTGCCGGAGCCCAACACGCTGTTCACGACCGCCGAGAAGACGGCGATCATGACCTTCGTGAAGAACGGCGGCGGCCTCTTCATGGTCTCCGACCACACCGGCGCCGACCGGAACAACGACGGCTACGACGCGGTCGAGATCCTCAACGACCTGATGACCAACAACAGCGTCGATTCGACCGACCCGTTCGGCTTCTCCATCGACTCGCTGAGCATCAGCTCGGACTACCCGTCCGCCATCAGCGACAGCAGCGACCCCGTGCTGCACGGTTCGTTCGGCACTGTCACCAAGAGCCTCATCGCCAGCGGCACGACGGCCACTCTGAAGCCCGCCGACAACGCGAACGTCAAGGGCCTGCTCTACCGCACCGGTTACTCGGGCAACACCGGCGCCTTCTTCGCGACCAGCACCTTCGGTAGCGGGCGCGTCGCGTTCTGGGGCGACAGCTCACCCATCGACGACGACACCGGCCAGTCCGGCAACACCCTGTACGACGGCTGGAACGACTCCGGCGCCACCAACGCGGCCCTCGCCCTCAACGCCACCGAGTGGCTGGCCGGCGGGAGCAGCGACGGCGGCGGAGGTGACGACGGCGGCACCTGCACCTCCGCCCAGCTCCTCGGCAACAACGGCTTCGAGTCCGGCAGTTCGACCTGGACCGCGACCAGCGGAGTGATCACCGACTCAAGCGACGAGTCCGCCCGCACCGGCTCCTACTACGCCTGGCTCGACGGCTACGGCTCCGCGCACACCGACACCCTGTCCCAGTCGGTGACCGTCCCGTCCGGGTGCACCACGGCCGCGCTCAGCTTCTACCTGCACATCGACACCGCCGAGACCACCACCAGCACCGCCTACGACACCCTCAAGGTGCAGGTGCTCAACAGTTCGGGCACGGTGCTGAGCACCCTGGCGACGTACTCGAACCTGAACGCGGCCTCGGGGTACACCCAGCGCGGTTTCAGTCTGGCGAGCTACGCGGGCCAGACCGTCACCCTCAAGTTCACCGGCACGGAGGGCTCCACCCTCCAGACGTCGTTCGTCATCGACGACACCGCCCTGAACGTCAGCTGACCGGCGCCGGGACCCACCCGGTGGCGGCCGTCACCTCGGCCGCTATGTCGATCACCGTGCGCCCGTCGGTCGCCACGCGCAGCGTGCCGGCGGGCGCACGCTCGTCCAGCATCCGTGCCTTGCGGACGCCGCCGCGCAGCTCGTGCTCCAGCTCGGAGCCGAGTTCCCGTCCGGTCAGCCGCCGTTCGGCCGTCTCGTCGGTCGCGGTGAGCAGGACCCGGACGATCCTCACGTCGTCGCCCATCGCCCGCCGGAACATGCCCGCCGACTCCTCAAGGACGCTCACGGTGTTCACATAGACAAGGCGCCGGTAACCGAGGTCGGCGTAGTTCCCCCACACCGCGGCCAGGTTGCGCTCGGCGACGGCGGCCCGGTGCGGATCGCCCTCGGGTGCCGGATGCACCTGACCTATGAAGTCCCCGTCGATCACGGCATGCGCCACCCGGGCGGCCCGCAGCCGCGCCGAGACCTCCCACCCCACGGTCGTCTTGCCGACCCCGGCCCGGCCTCCGACGAGCAGTACCTCCGCGTGATCCATACGGCGAGAGTGGCACGCCGAGTCCCCGTCGGGCCATGGGGTTTCAGGTAGGCAGACGCGAGGTGCGCAGAGGCGAGGTACGCAGACGCCAGGTGCGCAGGACGACCTCCCGGCCCCGCGACACCCTCCGGACCGGCGGTTCGTCCGCGAGCTCGAACGCGCAGGACCGGGCGACCGCCTCGCTCGCCGCGTTGCCTGCGGCGATGCACAGGACCACCCGGCGGGGCCGTATCTCCCGCAGGGCGTACTCCGCCGCCAGCCGCACCGCCCGCCCGGCCAGACCCTGACCTCGATGGGCGGGTCCCACGCCGTAGGCGAGCTCCAGGTCCCGCTCGTTGGCCGCGCTCCGGAAGAGCAGTACCTCGCCCAGGGGGAGGACCCCGTCGGTGGTGATGGCCAGCTGGACCTTCCGTCCCTCGGCCTGTCCTTCCTGCGCGCCGGCGAGATAGGCACGCGCCGCCTCGGTGTCGAAGGGGGAGGCGACAGGGGTCCAGCGGGCCATCTCGGGATCGTCGTAGAGCGCGACCAGGTCGGCGAGGTCGCCGTCCGCCCAGGGGCGCAGCCGGACGCCGTAGCCTTCAAGGCGTGCGGGCGGGACGAGGGTGAAGGTCCTGTTCGTGTCCATGAGTCGATCCTGCCTCGGGAGGCGGTCCGGTGGAGGAGTCGGTGCTCGGTGGCGGGGCGGTCAACGAGGTCGTCCGGATCGGCGCGACCGTGCGCCGCACTCCGGGCCAACGGTCCGGCTTCGTACGTGAGTTGCTCGCGCTGTTCGAGAACGCGGGCTGGCGGGGCGCGCCCCGCTTCCTCGGTGTCGACGAACTCGGCAGGGAGACATTCGACTACCTGCCCGGCCGGGCGGCCGTGACCCCGGGCGAGCGCGCCGCCGCCCGTACCGACGAGGCCCTCGGGGAGGTGGCCCGGCTCGTCCGCGCCTTCCACGACCTGACCCACGGAACCCCGCTGGCCGGCGACCGGGACGTCGTCTGCCACAACGACCTCGCGCCGAAGAACACCGTGTACACGGCGTGGCGGCCGTCGGCCTTCATCGACTGGGACCTGGCCGCGCCGGGCGAGCGGATCCACGACGTCGCCCATGTGTGCTGGCAGTACCTCGACCTGGGGCCTGGGGTCACGGACGTACGGGACACCGCCCGCCGCCTCCGGCTGATCTGCGACGCCTACGGCCTCGACACGCGGGACGGGTTGCTGGACACGGTGCTGTGGTGGCAGGACCGGTGCCGGCGGGGGATCGAGGCCGGGGCGGCGCGCGGCGAGCCCGCCATGGTCGGGCTGTGTGAGCAGGGGGCCGTGGACGAGGTGCGGGCCGCCCGGAAGTGGGTGGCCGCCCACCGGGAAGAGCTGGGAGCTTTCCTGGATTGACATGCAGGTGATTGCCTGCATAACGTTGAGTGTGCGATCAGAGGACGACTCCGGGATGGACAAGGTCTTCAAGGCGCTGGCCGACGAGACCCGCAGACGGTTGCTCGACCTGCTGCACGAGGACAACGGCCGGACGCTCGGGGAGCTGTGCGAGCACATCGACATGGCGCGCCAGTCGGTGACCCAGCACCTCGCCGTCCTGGAGGCCGCCAACCTGGTCGCGACGGTGCGGCGGGGGCGGGAGAAGCTGCACTACCTCAATCCGGTCCCGCTCCACGAGATCCAGGAGCGGTGGATCGACAAGTTCGAGCGCCCGCGCCTGAGCGCGCTCGGTGCCGTGAAGCGACGAGCCGAGGAAGCCATGACCGACAAGCCCACCTTCGTGTACGTCACCTACATCCACAGCACGCCCGAGAAGGTCTGGGACGCCCTCACCGACGCCGACCTGACCGCCGCCTACTGGGGCCACAGCAACGTCTCCGACTGGCGGACGGGCTCCCGCTGGGAGCATGTCCGCACCGACGGGTCGGGCGTCGCCGACGTGGTCGGCACCGTCGTCGAGAGCGAACGCCCGAGCCGGCTCGTCACCACCTGGGCCGCGCCCGAGGACGAGGGCCGAGAGGACCGGCACTCCCGGGTCACCTTCGACATCCGGCCGCACGGCGAGATCGTGCGCCTCACCGTGACCCACGAGGACCTCGCCGACGAGGGCGAGCTCGCCGACGTCTCGGGCGGCTGGCCTGCGGTGCTGTCCAACCTCAAGTCCGTACTGGAGACCGGCAGTCCGCTGCCGCAGGAGCCCTGGCTGATGCCGGGCGCCTGAGCGTGCGTGAGGGCCGGTCCACGGGGCGTGGACCGGCCCTCACGTCTTTCGTGTCGAGGGAACTTCCTACGGCTTGGGGGCGCTCTTCGCCGCCGTGCCCGCGCACATCAGCCCCAGGATCACCGCGAGGGCGCCAATGATGATGTTGTTCAGCGCGACACCGGCGTCGGGACTGTCGCCGACGATCCAGGGCGCGATGATCATCCAGACACCTACCGCGCAGAAGGCCCAGCTGAGGCCGTACATGCGCTCGGGAGCCCGGGTGAATCCGAGGGCCAGCAGACCGATCGCGATCCCCACGATGAGGTTGTGGGTCACGAGGGCGGGCTGGCTCGTCGTGTAGTGGAGTATCCACGGGGACACCGCGCAGTACAGACCGAGGAGGAACACCGGTCCGTCCACGAGTGCCACATCGCGACCGCCGAGCATGCGGGCGTAGCGTTCCCGCATTTCTGAAGCATCAGGGTGACTGGTGATGTCACCTCTGGTGGGCGAGACGTTGGCCATGACTCGTCTCCTTTGACTCGCAGGCCTGACCGCGTCTGATGCGGTTGTGCGGTAAGCGCCGCCTGCATACATTCTGCGCCTGATCCTCCTGTATGTGTAGAGATCCCTGGGATCGTCCTGGGGAGAGCGTGTCCGTGCGGCGAAGTCCCGGACGGTCATCGCACCGTTTCTGCGTCGAAAGCGAATTCGAGCCCACGCCGCAGCCGGTACAGCCCGCGCCGCGCGTGGCTCTTGACCGTGCCCAGCGGCCACCCCGTGCGCTCGGCGATCTGGGTCTGGCTCAGATCCTCGTAGAACGTGAGGCGGAGCACCCGCTGCTGGGCCGACGGGAGTTCGGCGAGTGCGGCGCGGACCACCACGCGGTCCAGTGCCTGCTCGGTCCGGTCCCCGGTGCGGTCGCCGAGCACGAGACGGGAGCCCGCCGAGACGACCAGCTCGAACCGGCGCGTGCGGGCGAGCAGGGCGTCGGCGATCTTGCGCCGGGTGATGCCCACGATCCACCCGGCGAGCGTGCCGCGTTCGGGCCGGTAACCCCGTCGTCCGCGCCACACGCCGATGAACACCTGCTGGGTGACGTCCTCGGCCTCCTTCGCGTCGCCCAGGGAGCGCCTGGCCAGCGTGTGCACCAGGGGTGACCAGCGGTGGTACGCGACGGCCAGGCACTCCTCGTCGCCCGCCACCAGGCCGAGGGCCAGCTCCTCGTCGGGTACGGTCCACCCGGACGCCTCGGCCGCCGCGCCCGGGGGCCCGGCCGGGAGGGTGCTCGACTGCGCGTTCATGGCGGTGGCTCCTCGCACTGGACGACTCCGGCGGGCGCCGGGGGACGCGTGGGCCGGAGCATGTGACCTGCGGTCATCGTCCGAGGCCGGGATCGGCGGCCACAACTCGCATCGGTTGTGCGTCGTATAGTCGACCCATGTCCGACGAACCGGACGGCGAGGGGACGCGGACCCGGCCGGAACAGGTCTCCCAGGACCCCGCGACGGGCCTCACCACCGGTGCGCTGGCCCGCCGGCTAGGGGTCTCGCCCACCACCCTGCGCTCCTGGGACCGCCGCTACGGCATCGGCCCCGCCGTCCGCGCCGACGGCCGCCACCGCCGCTGGACGCCCCGGGACATCGCCGTACTGGAGGCGATGTGCCGGCTGACCTCTGCCGGAGTCCCGCCCGCCGAGGCGGCGCGTGCGGCGAAGGGGCGAGCGTCCCCGGAGCAGGGCGGTGACCCTCTCCCGTCGGCGACACCCCGCGCACGGTCGAGGGCAGCCGGCACCCTGCCCCTCGGCGATGTGCGCCAGGAGTGCCGGGGCCTCGCCCGGGCCGCCGTACGGCTCGACGCGCCCGCCGTGGAGGAGCAGCTGACCGCGGCGGTCGACACCCACGGCCTCGCCGTCGCCTGGCAGGAGGTGATGGTGCCCACGCTGCACGCGGTCGGCCGCAAGTGGGCCTCGTCGGGGGACCGTTACGTCGAGGTCGAGCACCTGCTGTCCTGGCACATGTCCACCGCGCTGCGCCGCCGCACCCTGCCACCGGCCCGGCACGGCGACGCCCTCGGCCCCGGCCCCGTGGTGCTGGCCTGTGTCCCCGGTGAGCAGCACACCCTGGCGCTGGAGGCACTCAACGCCGGACTGAGCGAACTGCGCCTGCCCACCCGGATGTTCGGGTCCGCCGTCCCCGCGGAGGCGCTGACCGCCGCGGTCGAGAGGACCGGCCCGGCGGCAGTCGTCCTGTGGGCACAGGCCCGCTCCACGGCGAGCCTGCCCCTGGCCCGGCACGTCGCCGGCGCCCAGTGGGGAGTCAAGGGCGCACGCAGACGGCCCCTGGTGATGCTGGGCGGCCCCGGCTGGCTCGGCCGCTCCGGACACGGGATGCTGCGGCCGACCGCTTTCGAGGACGCCCTGGACACGCTGGCCGGTCTCTACGCGGCCGAGCCGCCGGTCACTCCCGCCCACGGGCCCGCTTGAACCGGGCCAGCCCGTCGGACAGTTCGACGATCGGGTCCGGGTAGTCGAACGCGGCGCGGTCCAACCCCCGCAGTTTCCACGGCTCGTGCACCGCGGACCCCTCCAACTCGGCCAGTTCGGGCACCCAGCGGCGGACGTAGACGCCCTCGGGGTCGTACCGCTTGGCCTGGGTGACCGGGTTGAGCACCCGGTTGGGCCGGGTATCGGTGCCGGTGCCCGCCATCCACTGCCAGTTGAGCTGGTTGTTGGCCACGTCCCCGTCGACCAGCAGGTCCAGGAAGTGCCGGGCACCGACGCGCCAGTCCACGTACAGCGTCTTGGCGAGGAAGCTCGCGGTCAGCAGCCGGCCGCGGTTGTGCATCCAGCCCTCGTGGCGCAGTTGGCGCATCGCCGCGTCCACGATCGGATAGCCGGTGCGGCCCTCCTTCCACGCCTCGACGTCGGCACGGGCGGCCTGCCCGGACCGCCAACAGTCGTGCTGGGTGCGGTAGTCGGCCCCGGCCGCTGCGGGACGGGCCGCGAGGACCTGCCGGTGGAAGTCGCGCCAGGCGAGCTGCCGTACGAAGGCCTCGGCGCCCGGACCACCGGCCCGGCGCGCCCGGTGGACGAGTTCGACGGGGGAGAGGGTGCCGAAGTGCAGGTGCGGGGAGAGCCGGGAGGTCGCGTCGCCGGCCAGGTCGTCGTGGCGGTCCTCGTACGCGGCCACACCCGTCCGCAGCCAGGCGGTGAGCCGCTTGCGGCCCTCCGTCTCGCCACCCGCGGCGAGTCCCTCCGACAGCCCCTTCGACTCGTCACGGGAGGGCAGGGGTTCGGAGCCCACGCCGTCCGGGACCCGCACGCTCCTCGGTGCCGGGAGCGGCTCCCGCAGCCGCTCCTGCGACCAGTGCCGGAAGTAGGGCGTGAAGACGGCGAAGTGGTCCGAGGACGCCGGGACCACCACGCCGGGCGCGACGGCCGTGGTCACCGTGTCGTGCACGTGCAGCCGTACGCCCGCCGTCTCCAGGGCCCGGCGCAGCCGCTCCTCCCGCCGGTGCGCGTGGGCGCTGACGTCGGACGCCATGTGCACCTCGTCGGCGTCCGCCTCCACGGCGACCTTGCACACCTCGTCGACCAGGTCGCCGGAGCGCACGACCAGCCGGCCGCCCCGCTCGCGCAGACCGGCGTCCAGGTCGCGCAGACAGTCGGCGAGGAACGCCAGCCGGTTGGGCACCGCGAACCCGGCGGCGGCCACGGCCCGGTCCCGCACGAACAGCGGCACCACCTGCTCGGTGCCGTCCAGGGCCGCCCTGAGCGGCGGATGGTCGTGCAGACGCAGGTCGCTGGTGAACAGGACGACCGAGATGCTCATGGCGCGTAACTCCGTGGAGGGGGTCGGGGGTTCGGGAACCGGTGAACGGGAAGGGCAGGGGACCGACGGATTGGAAGGTCAGGGAACCGGCGCGGGGACCGGCGTACTCGCCGCGGCCTTGGCGATGTTGCGGGCCATGCCGCCGAACACGACCGCGTGGAACGGAGAGACGCCCCACCAGTACGCCTGGCCGAGCAGACCGCGCGGATGGAACAGGGCGCGCTGCCGGTAGCGGGTGCGGCCGTCCTCGTCCGTGGCCGCCGCCATCTCCAGCCAGGCCAGACCCGGCAGCCGCATCTCGGCCCGCAGCCGCAGCAGCCGGCCGGGCTCGATCTCCTCGACCCGCCAGAAGTCCAGCGAGTCGCCGACCCGCAGCCGCGCCGCGTCCCGCCGCCCCCGGCGCAGCCCGACCCCGCCGACCAGCCGGTCCAGCCAGCCACGCACCGCCCAGGCGAGCGGGAAGGAGTACCAGCCGTTCTCCCCGCCGATGCCCTCGATGACCCGCCACAGCGCCTCGGGCGAGGCGTCGACCGGCAGCTCGCGGTGGTCGGTGTAGAGACTGCCTCCGGCCCAGTCCGGGTCGGTGGGCAGCGGGTCGCTCGGCGCACCCGGCACCGACGCCGACGACCACCGGGTCGTGACCCGCGCCTCCCGCACCCGCTGGAGAGCGAGGCGTACGGCGTCCTCGAAGCCGATCGGACGGAAGGGCGGGCCGGGGAGCAGCCGGGCGATGTCGTCCTCGCGGCAGACCACCTCGTGCCGCAGCGACTCCGTGAGCGGCCGGGCGAGCGACGCGGGCACCGGCGTCACCAGGCCCACCCAGTGGCTGGAGAGCCCCGGCGTGAGCACCGGCACCGGAAGCACGATCCGGCGCGGGAGTTCGGCGACCGCCGCGTACCCGGTCATCATCTGGCGGTACGTCAGGACGTCGGGGCCGCCGACGTCGAAGGCCCGGCTGACGTCCGGGGGCATCCCGGCGCTGCCGACGAGGGCCCGGAGCACATCGCGGACCGCGACCGGCTGGACACGGGTGTGCACCCAGCTCGGGGCGACCATCACGGGCAGGCGTTCGGTCAGGTACCGCAGCATCTCGAAGGAGGCCGAGCCCGAGCCGATGACGACGGCCGCCCGCAGGACGGTGGTCGGCACCCCGGAGTCCAGCAGGACACGGGCCACCTCGGCGCGCGAGCGCAGATGCGGGGAGAGCTCCGCCTCGGGCACGTCCGCCGGGGTGAGCCCGCTGAGGTGGACGATCCGCCGTACGCCCGCGGCCCTGGCCTGCTCGCCGAAGATCCGGGCGGCCCTGCGGTCGGTCTCCTCGAAGTCCTTGCCCGAGCTCATCGCATGCACCAGGTGGTACGCCACGTCCACCCCCTCCATGGCCCGGGCGACCGACGCGGCATCGGTGACGTCACCGCCGACCACCTCGGCTCGGTCGGCCCAGGGGTGGTCGCGCAGCCGCTCGGGGGAGCGGGCCAGGCACCGGACCCGGTGGCCCGCGTCGAGCAGTTCGGGCACCAGGCGCCCGCCGATGTACCCGGTGGCACCGGTCACCAGGCACCGCGGCCCCGCGCGCGTGTCGTCGTGGTCCATCGCTTCCCTGTCCTTCCTGGCGGCCCCCTGGTGATCACTTCCACCGCCGGGGGCTCTTCGGATGCGGCCCCGGCCCGCGAGGGCGCGGCCCTTCTATACGCTGATCACGTGGCCACAGCGAACGAGCGGGAACAGGACGCGCACCGGGACTCCGGACCGGGCGAGGCACCGACCGACCTGTACTCCTTCGCCGTACGACTGCGCCGCATGAACGGCGAGATCAACCGTCTCGTCCAGGGTTTCGCAGGTGACCACGGTCTGCACGCCACCGACATCCAGGCGCTCGCGGCGATCATGGACGCCGACGAGCCGATGACACCCGGCGGGCTGCGCCGGCACCTGGGACTCACCTCGGGCGCGGTGACCGCGTGCGTGGACCGGCTCGAGCGGGCGGGGCACATCCGCCGGGTCCGGGAGAGCGCGGACCGCAGGGTCGTCCACCTGCACTACGAACCGGACGCCCGGGCCGCCGCGCGCTCGTACTTCCGCCCGCTCGCCGAGGCGACCGAGGCCGCCCGCTCCCGCTTCGGCGAACAGGACCTCTCCGTGGTGGTGCGCTTCCTGGAGGCGCTGAACGAGGAACTCTCCGCGGTACGGCCGGGCGGCGGCTGAATCCGCCCCCTGCGGGCGCATCCGCGGACCGGTCTCCGGGAGAAGAACAGGCGTCGTCTACGATCACCGACACGATGTAACTCAATGATTGAGATTGTTTTTCATTGAGGTACCTGTCATCGAACCCTGGAGACCGATGTCCCCCGCCCGACGCACCCGTGCGCTCGTCCCTCTGCTCCTGCTGGCCGTCTGGCTCGTGGCCGGGGGCGTCCTCGGCCCCTTCGCCGGCCGGCTGGGCGAGGTCGCGACCAACGACCAGGCGGCCTTCCTGCCGCGCAGCGCCGAGTCGACCGCGGTCGTCGCGGAACGGAGGAAGTTCCGGCAGAGCGAGACCCTGCCCGTGATCGTCGTCTGGACCGGCGCCGCGGTGGTCGACCGGAAGACCGAAGTCGCGGTGGCCGACCGGAAGACCGACGCCGACCGGGTGCTCGGCTCCCTCGCCGGCACCCCGGGAGTCGCCGGCGAGATCTCGCCCGCTGTTTCCTCCGAGGACCGGGAGGCGCTCCAGGGCGTGGTCCCGCTGCGCCCCGACGTCGGCGACGCCCTCCCCGACACCCTCGAACGGATACGGTCCGCCGCCGAGCGCGTCCCCGGCACCACCGTGCGCCTCGCCGGACCGGCCGCCACCCAGGCCGACCTCTCCGACGCCTTCGCCGGCATCGACGGACTGCTCCTCGCCGTCGCGCTCGCCGTCGTCCTGGTCATCCTGCTGCTGGTGTACCGCAGCCTGCTCCTGCCGCTGGTGATCATCCTCGGCTCGGTCTTCGCGCTCGGCGTCGCCTGTGCCGTCGTGTACGCCCTGGCCGACCACGACGTCGTCCGCGTCGACGGACAGGTCCAGGGCATCCTCTCCATCCTCGTGATCGGCGCGGCCACCGACTACGCCCTGCTGCTCACGGCCCGCTACCGGGAGGAACTCGCCCGCGGCACCGACCGGTTCACCGCGGCGAGGGCGGCGCTACGACGGTCCTGGGCGGCGATCGTCGCCAGTGCGGCCACGGTCGCGCTCGGCCTGCTGGCCCTGCTGCTGAGCGACCTCACCAACAACCGCGCCCTCGGCCCGGTCGGCGCCATCGGCATCGCCTGTGCCGTCCTGACCTCGCTGACGTTCCTGCCCGCTGCCCTCGCCCTCCTCGGCCGCGCCGCCTACTGGCCCGCCCGCCCCCGCCCCGCCGACGAACACCGCGAGGGCGTCTGGCACCAGGTCGCCGCCCTCGTCGACCGGGCGCCGCGCAAGGTCTGGGCGCTCACCCTCGTGGTCCTGCTGGCCGGTGCCGCCTTCGCACCCGCCCTCGCCTCGAAGGGAGTTCCCCTCGACGAGACCTTCGTCGACGACGCCCCCTCCGTCACCGCCCAGCAGACCCTGAGCCGGCACTTCCCGGCCGGTGCGGGCAACCCCGCCGTGGTCGTCGCGGACGCCGACCGGCTCACCGAGGTCGTGCGGGCGGCCCGGGACACCGAGGGCGTCGCCGACGCCACGTCGGTGACCGGTTCAGGGCGCCCAGGTGCCCAGCCGCTCGTCGTCGACGGCCGGGTCCGGGTCGACGTCACCCTCACCGCGGCCCCCGACAGCGACACCGCGAAGGAGACGGTCGGGCGACTGCGCACCGCCCTGCACGAGGTGCCGGACGCCGACGCCCTCGTCGGCGGCTACACCGCCCAGCAGTACGACACCCTGCGCACCGCGGAGCACGACCGCACCCTCATCGTCCCCGTGGTCCTCGCGATCATCCTGTTCATCCTGGTCGTGCTGTTGAGCTCGGTGCTGCTGCCCGTGCTCCTGGTGGCCACGGTCGCCCTCAACTTCCTGACCGCACTGGGCGTTTCGGCCCTGGTCTTCCGCCATGTCCTCGGCTTCACCGGCACCGACCCCTCCGTGCCGCTGTACGGGTTCGTGTTCCTCGTCGCCCTCGGCGTCGACTACAACATCTTCCTGATGTCCCGGGTCAGGGAGGAGTCCCTGCGCCACGGCGTGCGCCAGGGGACGGCACGCGGACTCGTCACCACCGGCGGGGTCATCACCTCGGCCGGCGTGGTACTGGCCGCGACCTTCGCCGCCCTCGGGGTGATCCCGCTGGCCTTCCTCGCCCAGATCGCCTTCATCGTGGCCTTCGGCGTCCTGCTCGACACCCTGGTCGTCCGGTCCCTGCTCGTGCCCGCGCTGGTGCGGGACATCGGGGCCCGGGTCTGGTGGCCGACGCCGGTCGGCGAAATGCCGAAGTCGTGAACATGTCCGGCGCGATCCCGGGCAACCGCACTGGTGGAGACGGTTCGTCAGCGACGCTGGAGGTGTCCGCCACTATGAGCGCGAAGGTGTTGGAGAGGTTTCCTGCGGGGGCTCCGCGCGGATCGTGGCCGGCAGAGGAGTACGCGGCACAGAGGCGCGCGCAGGGAGAGCCCGCGACCGTGGTGATGGACCTCCGTTCGGACGCGTTCCTCGTGGTCGTCCCGGGGCGCGACGAGGACTGAACGGGCGGCTCATCCCGGCGGGTCGAGGGCCGGGGCGAGCGGTGGAGCGGACGCCGGGTCGAGCGGGGTGGACGCCGGGGTGAGTGTCCCGCCCAGCTGCCGGGCCCGGCGTACGAACACCTCGTGCAGATCCCGTGCCGCCCGCGGTACCGACTCGGCCTTGCGGCGCTGAAGCATCAGCAGCACACGCGTGGAGTCACCCTCGATCGGCCGGTGGGTGAGCGTGCCCTGCCGCTCCAGCGGATCCCCGACCACGCTGAAGTCGGGGAGCACCGTCACTCCGAGACCTTCGGCCACCATCAGCTTGCCCATCTCGGCGCCGTCGGTGGAGTACGCGAACGACGAACCGCGTCCGTCCAGCAGCCGGTGCACGAACCGGTTCATGACATAGCCGGTGCGCATCGCGATCAACGGCTGGGCCAGCAGATCGTCCACCGACACACAGGTCCGCGCGGCCAGCGCACTGTCCGGGCGCAGACACACCACCGGCCGCCCGTGCAGCAGTTGGGTGGACTCGAAGCCGGCGGGCGTGTCGTCGCCGTCGAGGTGGTTGACCAGCCCGAGGTCGAACCCGCCCTCGGACAGCGCCCGGTGGATGTCCGACTGCTGCGCGCCGACCACCTCGACCTGGGTCACCG
This sequence comes from Streptomyces sp. SID13726, assembly GCF_010548375.1. Taxonomy (GTDB): domain Bacteria; phylum Actinomycetota; class Actinomycetes; order Streptomycetales; family Streptomycetaceae; genus Streptomyces. The sequence continues at coordinate 121,702 of NZ_JAAGLY010000002.1, read as the reverse complement.
GATGCGCGGCCCGGAAGTCCTCGACCGCGGGGATGAGCAACGGCACGGTCGCCGCGTTCACCGTCCCCACCCGGACCATACGGCTGATGCGGTGCTGCTCGCCCGCCGCCGACCGCAGCCGGTCCACCGCCTCCAGCACACCCACGATGTGCGGCAGCAGCTCCCGGCCCTCCGCGCTCATCGTCGCCCCGGACCGCTTGCGCTCCAGCAGGTCGACCCCCAGCTCCCGCTCCAGGTTCCGCACGGTCTCGCTCAACGCGGGTTGCGAAAGGCGCAGTTCCTCCGCCGCCCGGCGCAGTGAACCGAGCCGGGTCACGGCGGCTATGTATTCCAGCTGTTCCGTCCGCATGCCCGCAGAATGCGGCTCGCCGAACGCCGGGTTCAAGGGTTTCCCTGTCACACGTTCGTGAAATTCAATGGTCCGCGATACGAGACCGGTCGGGTTTTCCTTGACGCCTCTCACGGGCGACTGCCAGGATCGACGACATGAAGATGCGACTGGACCTCACGCGGCGACGCCACGTCGACCTCGCGCGCGTCTCCAGCGCCTCCTGTTGCGCCGCGGCCTGATCAACCCTCTGCGATCCGCCGCTTTTCCCGCCTGAATTCACCGCACACGCATCACACCTGTGCCCTCTCCGAATTCGGCGCGCCCGAAAACATTCCGCACCAGGAGTTCCGCATGCCCGCGCCCGTGAAATTCGCCTATTGGGTCCCCAACGTCAGCGGGGGACTCGTCACCAGCAAGATCGAGCAGCGCACCGACTGGGGGTACGACTACAACCGCGAACTCGCCGTCCTCGCCGAGAACAACGGCTTCGAGTACGCCCTCAGCCAGGTCCGCTACATGGCCAGCTACGGCGCCGAGTACCAGCACGAGTCGACCAGCTTCAGCCTCGCCCTGCTGCTCGCCACCGAACGTCTGAAGGTCATCGCCGCCGTCCACCCCGGGCTGTGGCACCCCGGCGTCCTCGCCAAGCTCGGCGCCACCGCCGACCACCTCTCCAAGGGCCGCTTCGCGGTGAACGTCGTATCGGGCTGGTTCAAGGGCGAGTTCACCGCCCTCGGCGAGCCCTGGCTGGAGCACGACGAGCGCTACCGCCGCTCCGAGGAGTTCATCACCGCACTCCGCAAGATCTGGACCGAGGACCACACCGAACTCGCCGGTGACTTCTACCGGTTGCGCGACTTCTCCCTCAAGCCCAAGCCCCTCAACACCGAGGAGCGCCCGCACCCGGAGATCTTCCAGGGCGGAAACTCCACCGCCGCACGGCAGATGGCAGGCAGGGTCTCCGACTGGTACTTCTCCAACGGCAAGGACTTCGACGGGGTCACCGAGCAGATCACCGACGTCCGCAAGGCCGCCGCCGAAGTCGGGCGCACCGCTCCGAAGTTCGGCCTCAACGGCTTCCTCATCGCCCGCGACACCGAGGCCGAGGCCCGCGACACGCTGAGGGAGATCGTCGCCAAGGCCGACCACGAGGCCGTCGAGGGATTCGGCGCCGCCGTGAAGCAGGCGGGCCAGTCCACCTCCGACAAGAAGGGCATGTGGCAGGACTCCTCCTTCGAGGACCTCGTCCAGTACAACGACGGCTTCCGCACCGGCCTCATCGGCACCCCGGAGCAGATCGCCGAGCGGATCGTGGCCTACAAGAAGCTCGGCGTCGACCTGCTGCTCCTCGGCTTCCTGCACTACCACGAGGAGGTCGAGTACTTCGGCAGGCGGGTGCTCCCGCTGGTCCGTGAACTGGAGGCCCAGCTGCCCGACGACGAGTCCGTCCCCGCCCGAGTCTGAGGAGGCCACCGACATGAGCACCGCCACGAACACCGACTGGCAGACCCGTCCCGCCCCCGAGACCGCCCAGGACTGGATCGCCCGCGCCGCCGAGGTCGCCGCCGTCCTCGCCACCGATGCCGCAGCCCGCGACCACGCCGGCGCCACCCCGTACGCCGAGGTCCAGCTCCTCAAGGACTCAGGCCTCGTCACTCTCCTCGGCCCCACCGCACACGGCGGCGGAGGCCAGGACTGGCCCACCGCCTACCGGGTTGTCCGCGAGATCGCCAAGGCCGACGGCTCCATCGGCCAGCTCCTCGGCTACCACTACCTGTGGTTCTGGGCCGCCCGCCTGGTCGGCACCCGCGAGCAGTGGGAGCACGTCGAGGCCGAGGCCTCCCGGGGCCGCTGGTTCTTCGGCGGCGCGGTCAACCCACGCGACCAGGACGTCGTCGTGACCGAGGACGGCGACGACCTCGTCTTCACGGGCCGCAAGACCTTCTCCACCGGCAGCAAGGTCTCCGATGTCACCGTCCTCGAAGGCGTCCTGAACGGCACGGACAGCCACGTCTTCGCGATCGTGCCCTCCGACTCCGAGGGCCTGACCTTCCACGACGACTGGGACAACATCGGCCAGCGCCTCACCGAGAGCGGCGGGGTCACCCTCGACGGCGTCCGCACCCCGTGGACGAACGCGGCCGGATACGTCGACAAGGTGTTCCAGCCCCGGATCTACAACACCCTCAACGTCCCCACCATCCAGCTGGTCTTCGTCAACTTCTACCTGGGCATCGCGGGCGGCGCGCTGGAGACGGCCGCGACCTACACCCGCGAGAAGTCCCGTTCCTGGCTGCACGGCGGCTTCGAGCGCGCGGTCGACGAGCCGTACGTCATCGACACCTACGGCGACCTCACCGCGAAGCTCTGGGCGGCCGAGGCCCTCGCTGACGCCGTCGCCGCCGAGGGACAGAAACTGCACGACGACCCCGACGCAGTCACGGAGAAGACCCGCGGCGACTTCGAGGTCCGGGTGGCCGCGGTGAAGGCACGGGCCACCGATGTGGCCCTGGAGATCTCCAGCCGGATCTTCGAGGTCACCGGCGCCCGCTCCACGGCCACCTCGGAGGGCCTGGACCGGTTCTGGCGCAACGTCCGCACCCACACCCTGCACGACCCGGTCGCCTACAAGCGGCGCGAGGTCGGCCGCTGGGTCCTGGAAGGCGAACTGCCCGAACCCACCTGGTACTCCTGACCGCTTCCCCAGGGGCGCCCCCGCCTGAACCGGGGGCGCCCCTCCTCCCCGAAAGAGGACCCCATGGCCACCGTCCTGTCCGTCTCCGGCAGCCCCTCCGCCTCCTCCCGCACCAACCGCCTGCTCCGCCACCTCGACCGGCGCCTGACCGCGCAAGGACACGAGGTGATCCCGCTCGACGTCCGCACCATCCCCGCCGAGGCCCTGCTCGGCGCCGACTTCAAGCACCCGTCGATCGTCGAGGCCACCGAGCTGTTCGCCCGCGTCGACGGCGTGGTCGTCGGCACACCCGTCTACAAGGCGTCCTACTCCGGAGTCCTCAAGGCACTGCTCGACCTGCTCCCGCAGTACGCCCTGGCCGGCAAGACCGTGCTCCCGCTGGCCACCGGCGGCTCCACCGCCCACGTCCTCGCCATCGACTACGCCCTCCGGCCCGTCCTCAGCTCCATGGGCGCGGCCCACATCGTGCAGGGCTGGTTCACCCTCGACAAGGACATCACCGTGCACGAGGACGGTTCGCTGTCCGTCGCACCGGTGGCGACCGAGGCCCTGGACCAGGTCGTCGACCAGTTCTCGGCCGCGCTGGGCCACCGGCCGGTCCTGGCGGCGGTGAGCTGACGAACATGTCCGCCCATGTGATCGCCGACGACGCGGAGGCCCTCGCGGTCGCCGCGTCGCTCGCCGAGGAGTTCCGCACGGGCGCCGCCGCGCGCGACGCCGAACGCAGGCTGCCCCGCGCCGAGTTGGACCGTCTCTCGCAGTCCGGCCTGCTCGCCGCCACCGTCCCCGCCGAGCACGGGGGCGCGGACGTCGGCGCCCTGACCCTCGCCGAGATCTTCCGCCTGCTCGCCTCCGCCGACGCCAGCCTCTCCCAGATCCCGCAGAGCCACTTCGTCTACGCCAACGTGATCCGCCGTCAGGGCACCGAAGAGCAGCGGAAGTTCTTCTTCGCCGAACTGCTCGCGGGCTGCCGCTTCGGCAACGCCCAGTCCGAGGCCGGCACCAAGCACGTCCAGGACATCCGCACTCGTCTGCGCCCCCGGCCGGACGGCTCGTACCGTCTCGACGGCGTCAAGCACTACTCCACCGGCGCCCTCTTCGCCGACTGGATCCCGGTGCTGGCCCGCGCCGACGACGACGAACTGCACGTCGCCTACGTGCCGAGGGACGCCCCCGGCCTCACGGTGATCGACGACTGGGACGGACTCGGCCAGCGTACGACGGCCAGCGGCACCGTCCGACTCGAAGGCGTCGACGTCCCGGCGGACCGGGTGCTGCCCCACCACCTCACCTTCGAGGGACCCCAACTCCACGGTGCCGTCGCCCAGTTGCTGCACGCTGCCATCGACACCGGGATCGCCGGTGGAGCGCTCGCGGAGGCGGCGGAGTTCGTCCGGACGAAGAGCCGGCCGTGGTTCGAGAGCGGTGTCGAGACGGCCGCCGAGGATCCGCTGCTGATCCAGCGCTTCGGTGAACTCGCCCTCCAGGTCAGGGCGTCCGAGGCGCTCCTCAGGGAAGCTGCCCGCGCGGTGGACACGGCCGGGGTCGACCTCACCGACGACACGGCGGCCGAGGCGTCCCTCGCGGTCGCCGCGGCCAAGGTGCAGGCGGCCCGGGCCGCCGTGGAGGTGTCGAGCGCCCTGTTCGAGGTCTCCGGCACCCGTGCGGCCCTCAACTCCCTCAACCTGCACCGCCATTGGCGGGACGCCCGCACCCACACCCTGCACGACCCGACCCGCTGGAAGATCCAGCACATCGGCAGGTACGTGCTCAACGGCACCCGGCCGCCCCGGCACGGCCTTCTCTAGCGAACAGCGGACCTTCCGATCGGAGACCCCCCATGTCCCTCACCTTCCACTGGTTCCTGCCCACCAACGGCGACAGCCGCCATGTCGTCGGCGGCGGCCACGGCACGCCCGCCACCGTCTCCGGACGGGACCGGCCGCCGACGGTCGCCTACCTGAGCCAGATCGCCCGCGCCGCCGAGGAGCTGGGCTTCGTCGGGGCGCTCACGCCCACCGGCGCCTGGTGCGAGGACGCGTGGCTGACCACCGCCATGGTCAGCCAGAACACCGAGCGCCTGAAGTTCCTGGTCGCCTTCCGGCCCGGCTTCGTCTCCCCGACGCTCGCCGCCCAGATGGCGTCCACCTTCCAGCGCCAGTCCGGCGGACGGCTGCTGCTCAACGTGGTCACCGGCGGGGAGAGCCACGAGCAGCGGGCCTACGGGGACTTCCTCGACAAGGACGCCCGCTATCGCCGTACGGGTGAATTCCTGGAAATCGTACGGGGGTTGTGGGAGGGCAAGACCGTCGACCTGCGGGGCGAACACCTCCAGGTCGAGGACGCCAAGCTGGCCCGGGTGCCCGACCCGGTGCCCGAGGTGTACTTCGGCGGGTCCTCACCCATCGCCGGGGAGGTCGCCGCGAAGTACGTCGACGTGTACCTCACCTGGGGCGAGCCGCCCGCGCAGGTCGCCGAGAAGATCGCCCGGATCCGGGGGCTCGCGGCCAAGGAGGGCCGCACCCTGCGCTTCGGGATCAGGCTGCACGTCATCACCCGGGACACCTCCGAGCAGGCCTGGGCCGAGGCGAACCGGCTCCTGGCCGGTTTCGACCCCGAGACGGTCAGGTCGGTGCAGGCAGGGCTCGCCCGCAGCGAGTCCGAGGGGCAGCAGCGGATGCTCGCCCTGCACGGTGGCGGCGGCCGGGACGGTCTGGAGATCCACCCCAACCTCTGGGCCGGCATCGGCCTGGTGCGCGGCGGCGCGGGCACCGCGCTGGTCGGCAGCCACGACGAGGTCGTCGAGCTGATCAAGGAGTACCACGCCCTCGGCATCGACGAGTTCGTGCTCTCCGGGTATCCGCATCTGGAGGAGGCGTACTGGTTCGGCGAGGGAGTGCTGCCGAGGCTCGCCGCGCAGGGGCTGTGGCGGCATCCCTTCGGTGAGCGTTCCGTCGCCTCGGCGCAGGTGCCGTTCGCGAGCTAGGTGTGGCACGACGTACGCTCACGGGCCCGGCGACGAAAGGAACGGCCCGTGAGCGACTGGCAGTTGACCAGGACCTTCCGCAGTGGCTCCGGCGAGGTCCGCTGGGACTCCCTCGGAGACCCCGGCCGCGACCCGGTCGTCCTCCTGCACGGCACCCCGTTCTCCTCCTACGTCTGGCGTGCCGTCGCCCGTGCCCTCGCGCGCCGCCATCACGTGTTCGTGTGGGACATGCCCGGCTACGGGACCTCGGAGATGTCCGCCGGCCAGGACGTCTCCCTCGCGGCCCAGGGCAGGGTCCTCACCGAACTCCTCGCGCACTGGGACCTGGCCGAACCCCGGGTCGTGGCCCACGACTTCGGCGGCGCGGTCGCCCTGCGGGCCCACCTGCTGCACGACGCCCGCTACCGCTCGCTCACCCTCGTCGACCCGGTCGCGCTGGCCCCCTGGGGCTCCCCGTTCTTCCGGCTCGTCGGCGCGCACTCCGACGTCTTCGAGCAACTCCCGCCCGCCCTGCACCGGGCACTCGTGCGCGAGTACGTCGGCTCGGCCAGCAGCCCCGGCCTGCACCCCGCCGTCCTCGACCGGCTCGTCGAACCCTGGCTCGGCGAGACCGGTCAGGCGGGCTTCTACCGCCAGATCGCCCAGGCCGACCAGCGGTACACCGACGAAGTGCAGGACCGCTACGGCGAGATCACGATCCCGGTCCTGGTCTGCTGGGGCGAGGACGACACCTGGATCCCCGTCGGCAAGGCGCACGAACTCGTGGCCCGCATCCCGGGAGCACGCCTCGAACTCATCCCGGGCGCAGGCCACCTCGTCCAGGAGGACGCGCCCGCACACCTCATGGCCGCGCTCCTCGGCTAACCCCGCGCCAGGGCGTCCAGATGCGCTCGGCGCACCTCGTTCGTCTGCCCCTGCACCAACAGGAACATCCCCTCGCGGAACAGCCGTTGGGCCGTCCCGTCGAGCCCCATGGCCCGGCCGCCTCCGGCCACGACAGCCGCGGTCGCGGCCGCGCGCATGACGTCGTACGACCGAGTCTTGAGCGCCAGCCGTTCGGCGATCCGCTCGTGCGGGACGGGGTGGTCGGCGAGGTCGTACACCTGCCGACGCACCTCGTCGACGCGGTCGCGCAGGACAGCCGCGGTGCCCGGCTCCCCGGAGTCCTCGAGCACCTTGAGCGCCGCGTACGCCACGCCGAAGACGGCGGGGGAGGCGTTGGTGTTGCGGGGCCGGTCGACCAGCGCGAACTTCTCCTGCGGGGTGCGCAGCACCACCGACTCCTCGGGCAGCCACAGGCCGTCCAGCTCCAGGGAGACCGTCCGGGCGGCGGTGAGCGCGGCGAGTCGCATCGGCTCCGACGGCCGCAGCCCCGGCTGCTCGCGCGCCTCGGTGAACGCGAAGACCACCTCGTCCGCCTCGGTCACCCCGGCCAGCAGCATCACGTCGTTCAGACCCCAGCCCGTGTACCAGGGCACCCTCCCGTCGAACCGCCACCCGTCGCGCGCGGCCGTCGCCCGCACCGGCACCCGGGGAAAGGCACGCACATGTGCGAAGGCGATGCCCGCGAGCAGTTCACCGGTCGCCAGCGGGCCGAGCAGCCGCTCCCGCACCGGCAGGTCGGACTTGGCGAGCATCCTGACCGGAGTGTGGTGCTGGGTCTGCACGAACCACGTCGAGCAACAGGCCCCGGCCAAGATCTCCTGCACCTCCCGCGCCACCGAGTCGGGAGCGCCGGCACCGCCGTACGCCTGCGGAGCGCTCACCCCGAGCAGGCCCGAGCCCCGGATCGCGTCCAGGTGTCCCACGGGCACGCCTTCCTGATCGGTTCGTGCCGCGTGCGGGGCGAGGAGGTCGTCGGCGAGGGCGCGGGCGGTGGCGAGGAGCGGGTGCGGTGCGGTGGTCATGGAGAGGATTCTCCCGATCGCATCGCCTGTGTTCGATCTCAGCGCGCGCATCGGGTCTCAGCGCGCGTCTGCCGGAGCGTCGCCGCCCGCCCGCTGTCATCCGGTCACGGAAAGTAGTTCCCGCGGTCCGGAATTTCCCTGGACCCCGAAAAGGTTGCAATATACATCTGACTGTCGAGATCCAGGCCGCGAGGCCCGCCCACCCCAGCGAGGCACCTGTGAACCACCCCGCCCCCGAGCAGCCCGCCGACGTCGTCGCCCGGCTGCGCGCCACCTTCCGTACCGGCCGCACCAAGCCCGTCGAGTGGCGCACGACCCAGCTGCGCCGCCTGCGCGAACTGCTCACGGAGCACGGCACCGACCTGGCCGAGGCCCTCCACGCCGACCTGGGCAAGAGCTCCACCGAGGCCTTCCGCACGGAGATCGACTTCACCATCCGCGAGATCGACCACACTCTCGACCACCTCGCCGACTGGCTGCGCCCCGAGTCCGCCCCGGTCCCGGCCCACCTCGGCGCCGACGCCACGGCCTGGACGCAGTACGACCCGCTCGGCGTCGTCCTCGTCATCGCCCCCTGGAACTACCCCGCCCAGCTGCTGCTCGCCCCCGTGGTCGGCGCCCTCGCCGCGGGCAACGCGGTGGTCGCCAAGCCCAGCGAGCTGGCCCCGGCCACCTCCGCCGCCGTGGCCCGGCTGCTCTCCGCCTATCTGGACCCCGACGCCGTCGCCGTCGTGGAGGGTGGCATCCCGGAGACCACCGCCCTGCTCGCCGAGCGCTTCGACCACGTCTTCTACACCGGCAACGGCACCGTCGGCCGGATCGTCCTGCGCGCCGCCGCCGAGCACCTCACCCCGGTCACCCTCGAACTCGGCGGCAAGTCCCCGGCGTTCGTCGACCGCGACGCCGACCTCACCGTCGTCGCCGACCGCCTCGCCCGCGGCAAGTTCCTCAACGCCGGCCAGACCTGTGTCGCCCCCGACTACGTCCTGACCGACCCGGCGACCGCCGCCGCGCTGGAGCCGCTGCTCGCGGGCGCTGTCAAGAGCCTCTACGGCGACGACCCCGCCGTCTCCGGCGAGTACGGCCGCATCATCAACGAACGCCACTTCGACCGGCTCACCGGCCTGCTCGACTCCGGCCGTACGGTCGTGGGCGGCACCAGCGACCGTACGACCAAGTACATCGCGCCCACCGTCCTCGCCGACGTCGACCCCGAGGCGCCCGTCATGGCGGAGGAGATCTTCGGCCCGATCCTGCCGATCGTCACCGTGCCCGGCCTGGACGAGGCGATCGACTTCATCAACGACCGCGACAAGCCCCTCGCGCTGTACGTCTTCACCGACTCCGACACCACCCGCGACCGCATCGCCGCCGAGACCTCCTCCGGCGCCCTCGGCCACGGCCTGCCCCTCGCCCATCTCACCGTCTCCGACCTGCCGTTCGGCGGGGTCGGCGCGAGCGGCATGGGCAACTACCACGGCCGCTACTCCATCGAGACCTTCAGCCACCGCAAGGCGATCCTGGAGAAGCCGCTCGGCTAGTCACCGGCAAGCGGCGCGTGGGCCGTCCGCGGGAGTTCCTCCCCGGACCGGCCGACGGCCGCCACCGGCTGCTTCTACTCTCGATGGGGACGACCGGAGCACCACGGCGCACCGAGTGCGCGGAAAACGGGGGAACGCAGAGATGAACGACTGGGCGATGCCTACGGCCCGGGCCTCCTCGATCGTGGCCCGCCAGGGGGACGGCTTCGTCGCCACCCCGTTCTCCGAGCGCTGCGCGGGGCTCGTCGACGCCGGGCACCACGTGTTCCTCGGGATCAGCCCCGGCAACGGCTACTTCTCCGAGGACCGGCTCGTCGCGCTGCTGCGCTGGGCCGCCGCCCGCTTCACCCGGGTCGAGATCGCCCACCCCGACACCGGGACCGTGGTCTGCACCTACCTCGGCCGCGGCTACGAACCCCGGCACGCCCGCGCCCGCGCCTACCGCGACGTACGCCAGACGGCCAACCGGATCTCCCGCGCCGTGGCCACCGCCGGGATCGACCCGGACCGGCTCGGGGTCGCGCAGTTCTCCGACTTCTACGACACCCCCGGGTACCGGGCCGCCCGCGAACGCCTCGCCCGCGCGCACCGGGACCACCCCGAGTTCCACGCCACCTGCGTCCGCATGGTCACCGGCGTCCTGCGCACCACCATGCCCGCCGACTGGACCCCGACCGCCGACCAGCTGGCCGCCGGCGCGGAGTACCTCGACAGCGAGCTGCCCTTCCTCCTCGACACCCCGGCCGTCCTCGGCGTACCGGCGTCCGTCTTCGCCTACCGGGCCACCCCGGCCCTCGCCGGGTTCCTCTACGGCCCGGACGCACCGCTCCCGGCCGCGGCGACCCAGGGCTTCGTCACGGTCGAACCGCTCCCGGAGACGCGGTAGCGGCGGTCGGGCGGCGTGGCCGGACAGCATGATCCGGGCCGCGTCGGGCAAGCTCGACGCCTGACGGTACATTCGCACCCCCGCAGAGAGTTGACGTCATGACCGACAAGCTCACCGTGAGCGTCCTGGGCACCGGCATCATGGGCGCCGCGATGGCCCGCAACCTCGCCCGCGCCGGACACACCGTCCGCGCCTGGAACCGCAGCCCCGACAAGGCGAGGCCGCTGGCCGCGGACGGGGTGCGGATCGCGGACAGCCCCGCCGAGGCGGTGCGCGGCGCCGACGTCGTCCTGACGATGCTGTACGACGGTCCCGCCGCCCTGGACGTCATGCGCCAGGCCGCCGAGGCGCTGCGCCCGGGCGCCGCGTGGGTGCAGTCCACGACCGCCGGCATCGAGGCCGTCGCCGACCTCGCCGACTTCGCCCGCGCCCACGAACTGGTCTTCTTCGACGCCCCCGTCCTCGGCACCCGCCAGCCCGCCGAGGCCGGTCAGCTGCTGGTCCTCGCCGCCGGACCCGTCGACGGCCGTGACGCGGTGACCCCGGTCCTCGACGCGGTCGGCGCCCGCACGGTCTGGACGGGCGAGGACGGCGCCGAGGGCAGCGCGACCCGGCTGAAGCTCGTCGCCAACAGCTGGGTGCTCGCGGTGACCAACGCGGCCGGCGAGGTGCTCGCCCTGGCGAAGGCCCTGGACGTGGACCCGCAGAGCTTCTTCGACGCCATCGACGGCGGCCCCCTCGACATGGGCTACCTGCGCGCCAAGTCCGGGATGGTCCTCGAAGACCGGTTGTCACCGGCGCAGTTCGCGGTGTCCACCGCCGCCAAGGACGCCCGGCTGATCGTCGAGGCGGGGGAGCGGGGCGGTGTCCGCCTCGACGTGGCCGCCGCGAGCGCCGAACGCTTCGAGCGCGCCGCCGCCCAGGGGCACGGCGACGAGGACATGGCCGCCGCCTACTTCGCGAGCTTCGACGAGAAGGCCTGACACCGAGACCGGAACGCCCGACCCGAGGAGGAACCCTCCATGTCGAAACCCCCGCTGCCGCCCGAGGCCGTAGAGCTGCTGCGCCGCCCCAACCCCTGTGTGATGGCGACCCTCCGCTCCGACGGGACACCGGTGTCCACCCCCACCTGGTACCTCTGGGAGGACGGCCGCGTCCTGGTCAACCTGGACGAAGGCCGGGTCCGCCTGAACCACCTGCGCAGGGACCCGCGCGTCACCCTCACCGTCCTGGACGGCGACAACTGGTATACGCACGTCACCCTCATCGGCCGGGTCACCGAGATGTACGAGGACAAGGACCTCGCCGACATCGACCGCCTCTCCACCCACTACGGCGGCCGCCCCTACCCGAACCGCGAGCGGGGCCGTACGACCGCCTTGATCGAGGTCGAACGCTGGCACGGCTGGGGCGAGATGAAGGACAACGACCAGGCCTCCGGCTGACCGCAGGGGCGTAGGAGAGGGTGAGCGACCGGAACGCTCAGACGTCGCTGCTCAGCGGATGGCTGAAGCCCTGGTCGGAGATGAGACGGGCGCCCTCGCCGAGTTCCGTGGCGAAGCGCTCGACCGCCTCGTACGGGAAGCGGTGGCTGGGGCCGCTCAGCGAGAGGGAGGCGACCACCTTGCCGGTGCGGCCCGTGACCGGGACGGCCACGGCGGTGAGTCCCTCGTCGAACTCGCTGCTGCTGACCGCGTAACCGCGCTCGGCCGCCTCCGCGGCCCAGGTGCCGAGGCGCCCGGCCAGCGCCTCGCCCTGCGGCGATACGGCCGCGACCCGGCGCAGGAACGCCGTGGAGGCGTCCCGCAGCAGGATCTTCGAGGACGCGCCCGCCCACAGCGGCTGCTCGTCGCCCACGTCCACGACATGGCGCAGCGGGTGCGGGCTCTCCTCGTGGGCCACGCAGATGCGGTGGACACCCCGGGCGACGAAGAGGTTGACGGTCTCGCCGAGCCGGTCCGCGAGGTCGCGCATGACCTTGCGGGTCTCCTGCGGGACCTCCCACTGGCCGCGGGCGAGATAGGCCCAGCGCCACAGGGCGGGCCCCGCGGTGTAGCCGGACGGGTGCGAGCCCAGCAGCCCGGTCTCCTCCAGGGTCTGCACCAGGCGCAGCGCGGTCGTCTTGGCGAGCCCGGTCGTCTCGGTGATCTCCCGCAGGGTGATCACGGGCCGGTCCTCGCTGAGCAGGGTGAGGATGTCGAAGGCCCGCCGCACACTGCGCACCCCGCCCGCCTGCTGGTCCGCGTCGCCCGCCGCCCGCGTCTGTTCCTCGCTCACCCGCTGCCTCCCCGTGTCCTGGTGCCACCCGGCCGCTTCCGACCGTAGTCCGCTCTGCGGACCAGGGAAACCGCGACATCCGAAAAATCTTGTCACACCCCTTGAAGCCTCCCGAAGTGTCGCCTTATCGTGCCGCTCACTGGACCTTGAGTTCCGCACAGTGGACCTGAGGTCAGGGTCGCCGCCCGAACCGCCGTGGCGATGGCCCGGTTCGTACGCGACGGCGCGCTCACACCCAGGCCGCGCCGAGGCGTCACGACCGTCCCCACCGCAGCCATCCCCGCAGTGGTCCCGTGCCGTGCACCGCTCGCACGGCACGGGAGACCACTGCCCAGCGCATCCGACGGAGTGTGTGAGATGAGCAGTACGCAGCAGGCGGCCGGAGGTACCGGCCTCGCCCGGCGGGCGGCGATCGCGAGCTTCATGGGAGCCGTCGTCGACTGGTACGACTTCTTCCTCTACGGCATCGTCGCCGGCCTTCTCTTCGGCGACCTGTTCTTCCCCGACGCCTCCCCGGCCGTCGGCACCCTCGCCGCCTGGGCCACCTTCGGCGTCGGCTTCCTCTTCCGGCCGCTGGGCGGCATCGTCTTCGGCCACTTCGGCGACCGCCTCGGCCGCAAGCGCATGCTCGTCCTGACTATGCTCGTGATGGGCCTGGCCAGCACCCTGATCGGCGTCCTGCCCACCTACGCCCAGGCCGGCATCTGGGCACCTGTCCTGCTGGTCGTGCTGCGCGCCACCCAGGGCTTCGCGGTCGGCGGGGAATGGGGCGGCGCCGCGCTGATGGCGGTGGAGAACGCGCCCCGCAAGTGGCGCTCTCTGTACAGCAGCGGCGTCCAGGTCGGCGCCTCGGTCGGTCTGCTCCTCGCCACTCTGATCACCAAGGTGATGTCCGGCACCACCTCCGACGCCGCCTTCCGGGCCTGGGGCTGGCGCGTCCCGTTCCTGATCAGCGCGGCCCTCGTGATCGTCGGACTGATCATCCGGGCCAAGGTGGAGGAGTCCCCGGTCTTCACCGAGAAGGTCGCCGCGATGTCCGAGACCACCAGGCCCCGGGTCCCGCTGATCGCCGCGGTCCGCTCCAACCCGGCCGGTTTCTTCGCCATCATCGGCCTGCGCTTCGTCGAACTCTTCACCTTCTACGGCGTCACCACCTTCGGCCTGTCCTACGGCACCGACGAACTCGGCATGAGTCGCGACGACCTCCTGAACGTCAACCTCGCGGTCGGCGGCCTGGCCGTCGTCACCATCCCGGCCTTCGCCTACCTCGCCGACCGATTCGGCCGCCGCCGGGTGTACTGCTGGGGCGCGCTGATCGGGGCGGCGGGCGCGGTGCCGTACTTCTGGGCGATGGAGTCCGGCTCGATGCTGCTCATCGTGGTCTGCGCGGTGCTGCTGGTGAACGTGGCCCACGACATGGCCGTCTCGGTCCAGCAGTCCCTGTTCACCGACATGTTCGGCGCCGAGTACCGCTACAGCGGAGCGGGCGTCGGCTACCAGCTCGCCAGCGCCGTGGGCGGCGGCTTCACCCCGCTGATCGCAGGCTCGCTGGTCATCTGGGCGGGCGGCGGCTGGTCGCTGGTGGCCGCGTACGTCGCCCTGGGCTGCCTCGTCTCCTTCGTGGTCGCGCTGCGGCTGCCGGGCGTGGACACCGCGAAGGCGTCGGCCGCCGCACCCGAGAAGGCCGCCGCGGTCTGACCTCGGCGCGAGGACGGGGCCGGTCCTCCTGTGGCCGGCCCCGTCGCCCTTTCCTTCGCCGCGCCCTTGTTCGAGTGGGCCATCGCACCCTAGGCTGACCGCACAGTGGATCGTAAGGACCGTCTAGTGGTCACTTTGGAGCTCCAGTGAAAGCAGCAGTCCTCACCGCACCCGGACGGATCGAGACGGTCGACGACTGGCCCGAGCCGTCCCCCGGACCCGGCGACGTGATCGTCGAGGTGCACGGAGTCGGGCTGTGCGGTACGGACCTGGCGGTGTTCCACGGCAAGCGGGTACCCCCGTCCACCCCGTGGGTCATGGGACACGAGGGGTTCGGCCGGGTCACCGCCGCCGGAGCGGACGTACCGGACCACCTGGTGGGCCGACGTGTGGTCGTCGAACCGAACTACGCCTGCCTCAAGTGCGCCGACTGCCTCACCGGCCTGACCTCCGCCTGCCCCCACCGTGCCATCGTCGGCCTGAACGCCCCCGGCGTCCTCGCCGAACGCGTCGCCGTCCCCGCGCCCTTCGTCCACCCGGTACCCGACGCCGCCGCCGACACGGACCTGGCCTGCGCCGAGCCGTACACCGTCGCCCGCGCCGCGGTCCGCCGCAGCGGGGTCGCCGACCGGGACCGCTGCCTGGTCGTCGGTGCCGGAGCGCAGGGCCTGCTGCTGTGCCTCATCCTGTCCCGCCTCGGCATCACACCCGTCGTCACCGAACCGCACCCCGAGCGCCTGGCCCGGGCGGTCCGGCTCGGTGCCGTCGCCGACGACGGCCGCACGGGATTCACCTACGTCTTCGAGAGCTCCGGACACGCCCCCGCCCTGCGTCCCGCCGTGGACCGGGCCGCACCCGGCGCCACGGTCGTGCTCGTCGGCCTCAACGCCGAGCGGCTGCCGCTGACCACCGACGACGTGGTCCGGCGCCAGCTCGTGCTGCGCGGCTCGATGATCTACGACCACCCCGGCGACTTCACCGCCGCCGTGACCGAACTGCCCGACGCCCGCCCCGGAGCCGTGATCGACGCCCGCTTCCCGCTCACGGGGGCGCAGGAGGCCTTCGCGGGGGCCGCCGGACGGGCCGGGAAGACCTGGATCGACCTCGGGAGTGAGTATGAGCAAGGCACCGGGAGCCATCGAGCGCGGGACGTCGGGAAGGACGGCGCGGATCACGCCGGGCGCGCCCATGCGTAAGTCCATCGCCACCGTCTGCCTCAGCGGCACCCTCACCGAGAAGCTGACCGCCGCCGCGCGGGCCGGTTTCGACGGGGTCGAGATCTTCGAGAACGACCTCCTCGCGAGCCCCCTCGCCCCCGAGGAGATCGCCGCCCGCACCGCCGACCTGGGCCTGAGCATCGACCTCTACCAGCCGATGCGGGACATCGAGGCGGTCCCGGAGGAGACCTTCGCCCGCAACCTGCGCCGCGCCCGCCACAAGTTCGACCTGATGCGCAGGCTCGGCGCCGACACCGTCCTCGTCTGCTCCAGCATCTCCCCGCAGACGCTCGACGACGACGCCCTCGCGGCGGAGCAGCTCAGCCGGCTCGCCGACCTGGCCCAGGAGTCCGGCGTCCGGGTGGCCTACGAGGCACTGGCGTGGGGACGGCACGTCAGCACGTACGACCACGCCTGGCGGATCGTCGAGAGTGCCGGCCACCCGGCGCTGGGCACCTGCCTGGACAGCTTCCACATCCTCTCCCGGGGTTCCGATCCCAAGGGCATCGAGGACATCCCCGGCGAGAAGATCTTCTTCCTCCAGCTCGCCGACGCCCCGCTGATGGCCATGGACGTCCTCCAGTGGAGCCGCCACTACCGCTGCTTCCCGGGCCAGGGCGGCTTCGACGTGGCCGGATTCCTGCGGCACGTCCTGAACGCCGGGTACGACGGCCCGCTGTCCCTGGAGGTCTTCAACGACGTCTTCCGCCAGGCGGACGCGGGCCGTACGGCACTCGACGGACTGCGCTCCCTGCTCGCCCTGGAGGAGAACGCCGGGGTCTCGCCGCTCCCGGCCCCCGTGATCCCCTCCGGCGTCGCCTTCGCCGAACTCGCCACCAGCGACCCCGAGCCCGTCGGCGAACTCCTCACGGCCCTCGGCTTCACCCGCACCGCCCGCCATCACGGAAAGCCCGTCGACCTCTGGGAGCAGGGCGAGGCCCGTGTCCTGGTCAACACGGGCTCCGCCGGCCGCCGCACCGACACCACCCTGGCCGCCGTAGGCCTGGAGACGGCCGATCCGGCGGCGTCCGCCCGGCGCGCCGAGGCCCTGCTCGCCCCGGCCCTGCCCAAGCGCCCTACCGCACAGGACGTACCGCTGGAGTCCGTCGCCGCCCCGGACGGCACCGAGGTCCTCTTCTGCGCCACCGGCCGTCCCGAACTCCCCAGCTGGACCGATGACTTCGCGTACACGGCCGAGAGCGGCCCCGCCGATGTGACGGCCATCGACCACCTCGCCCTCACCCAGCCCTGGCACCACTTCGACGAGTCGGTCCTCTTCCACCGCACCGTCCTGGGCCTCAGCCCGCACGACACCGTCGAACTCGCCGACCCCTACGGCCTGTTCCGCAGCAGGGCCCTCTCCGCCTCCGCCGACGGCCCCCGGCTGGTCCTCAACCTCGCGCCCACCCCGGAGGAGGACGGCGAGACCCGGGCCCGGCACGTGGCGTTCGCCGTCGAGGACGTCGTCGCCGCGGTGCGCCGCTTCCGGGCGGCGGGGGCCGGTCTGCTGCGCGTCCCGGCGAACTACTACGACGACCTGGAGGCGCGATTCGAGTTCGCGGAGGGGGAGTTGGAGACGTATCGCGCACTCGGCATCCTCTACGACCGCGACGAGCGGGGCGGTGAGTTCCGGCACTGCTACACCGAGACGGTCGGCCACGTCTTCTTCGAGTTCGTGCAGCGCACCGGCGGCTACTCCGGGTTCGGCGCGGCCAACGCGCCCATCCGGCTGGCCGCGCAGCGAAGGTAGGAGTTCGGAGAAGGCCGGAGTCGGCGGGTCCGTGGATGTGTCATCATCCGCCGATGACCTCCGAAACGATCACCGCGGACGCGGCAGGCACCTGGACACTCGGCGATCTCACCGTCAACCGCATCGGCTTCGGCGCGATGCGGCTGACGGGCAGCGCGGCCTTCCACCACGGCACCCCGAGCGACCGCGGGCGCTCGATCGCCGTGCTGCGCAGGGCGATCGAGCTCGGCGTCGACCACATCGACACCGCCGCCTTCTACTTCTCCTCGCTGCGCTCCGCCAACGAGATCATCAACAGCGCGCTGTCCCCGTACCCCGACGGCCTCCTCGTCGCCGCCAAAGTCGGGCCCTTCCGGGACTACGCGGGGGAGTGGGGGACCTCGGCCCGCCCCGAGGACCTGCGCGGTCATGTCGAGGAGAACCTGCGGCAGTTGGGGCGCGACCACCTCGACCTGGTGTACCTGCGCCGGATGCGCCAGGACTCGATCACCGAGCACTTCGGGGCCCTCGCCGATCTGCGCGACAAGGGCCTGATCCGGCACCTCGGCATCTCCGACGTCGAGCCCCGCCACCTCGCCGAGGCCCAGGCGGTCGCGCCGGTGGTGTCCGTGCAGAACCGGTTCGGGCTGGGCTCCGGCAACCCCGCCACCGACGAGGTGCTGCGGATCTGCGGCGAACAGGGCATCGCCTTCGTGCCGTTCTTCGCCATCGCGGGGGAGGCCGGATCGCAGGGCGCCACCGCCGACCACGACGAGAAGGTCCTGGCCGTCGCGCGGGCCCACGGAGCGAGCCCGGCCCAGATCCGCCTCGCCTGGACCCTCGCCCAGGGCCCGCACGTCCTCGCCATCCCCGGCACCGGCAACCCCGACCACCTCGCCGAGAACATCGCGGCGGGCGCGCTCCGGCTCACCGACGAGGAACTGCACACGCTCGACTCACTGCATCACAAGGCGGGTTGAGCGGTCATACGGCCCACACGCCGTCCTCCATGACGTACCGCCCGCGCATCTCGTGCACCCCGTGCAGCGCCTGCACCGTGCGCGGGCGCACCTGGAAGAAGGCGTAGGCCGCGCTGTCCTCGCGCGGATCCCAGCCCGTCTTGGCCCGGAAGGCCTCGATCGCCGCGGCCGGCACGTCCTGGCCGCCGTACGTCCGCACCTCCCCGTCGATCAGCACGACGTCCTGGGTGTCGCCGAACGCCAGCCGGGTCCGGGCGCCGTCGCGCAGATTGCGGCCCGTGGGATTGGTGATCCGCGTGGACACCCAGACGGACTCCCCGTCCCAGACGAACCACAGCGCGACGAGACACGGCATCCCGTCGCCGTCCGCCGAGGCCACCCAGATGTCCGTCTCCCGCTCCAGCCGGGCCAGTACGTCACGCTTGCGCTGTTCGAGGGTGCGGCTCTCGGTGATCGTCATGGGCGGGACGCTACCGGGCATCCGGGGCCGGTGCCTCGGTCCTGGGCCCTAAGACCCCGGACCGAGGCACCGAAGCCCCTCAGCGGTTCAGCCCGTCACGCCCTCAACGCATCAGCCCCTCAACGCTTCAGCGTGAAGGTGAAGTCCCCCGACAGCCGGCCGCCCAGCCGGACCGCCGAGACGACGTTCCCCTCCGCGACCAGACGCTCGACCTCGGCCCGGGAGAGACCCAGACCCTCGGCGATCAGCCGTACCGGCCGGACCGGAATCCGGGCCGCGAAGCGGACCGCGATGTCGATCGGATCGGGCGAGGAGTGATCCGAACCGCTGGTGTCGAGGCGCCAGGCGTCCGTCCAGTCGAGGGCGACGCGATTGCGGCGCCGCAGGAGCGGATCCTGGAGCAACTCCGCTGCCAGGGCAGGGTCGTTGTCGTGCATCCGGTCCAGCAGCTCCGGCCGTACGGAGCGTACGTTCGTCCGCTCCAGGACCGTGAGCTTCGCCGTCTCCCCGCAGCCGGTGCAGAGCACGAGCAGCCAGGCGTCGATGAGCTTGTGGTGCGCGTTGACACGGAACTTGCCGTTCGCGCGGAAGCGGTCCGACGCGCAGGTGTGGCAACGGCGGAGGACGAGCGGCAGGCAGGTGGGCATGACCACCCAGACATTGAGCACAGAAGGACACCGTTTCGGTGAGAAGTCCGCAGCAAGAAGCAGCGCGGCGCACAAGCGCGACGCGCGACCGATCAGCTCTCGGGGGGTCTCACACGGTGTACAACGGCACGTCCTCACCTGGGGAACTCGGTTCGGCAGCAAGGTAATCGCACGGGGCGGCGCCGTTCCACCGAATTTCCGCGGCCTCGCCGGTGATCACCGGCCTGTCGCACCCGCCTCGTGAGCGGCCTCCGGAGCGGACTGGCGTCCACGACGTTTTACGTATAACCTCTCCCGTCAACCGCACGTCCCGGAAGGTTTCGATGAGACGCATCGCCCTGGTCACCCTCGTCGTCGACGACTACGACGAGGCGATCCGCTTCTACACCGAGGCCCTCGGCTTCACGCTCGTCGAGGACACCCCGCGGCCCGACGGCTCCCGCTGGGTCGTCGTACGGCCCGACGAGCGCGAGGGCGGCACCGACCTGCTGCTCGCCCGCGCCAAGGACGAGGCCCAGCGGGGCCGGGTCGGGGACCAGACCGGCGGGCGCGTCGGCTTCTTCCTGCACACCGACGACTTCGCCCGCGACCACGCCCGCATGCTCGCCGCCGGAGTGACCTTCCTGGAGGGGCCCCGCCACGAGCCCTACGGCTCGGTCGCCGTCTTCCAGGACCTGTACGGAAACCGCTGGGACCTGCTCCAGCCCGCCGCCTGACCCTCCCGCCCCCCTGTTCGAGGAAAGACCCCGCCATGACCGCTACGCGCGTAGACGCCGATGTGATCCGCCGCCTCCCCAAGGCCGTCCTGCACGACCACCTCGACGGCGGCCTGCGCCCCTCGACCGTCGTGGAACTGGCCGCCGAGGTCGGGCACACCCTGCCCACCACCGACCCGGACGAACTGGCAGCCTGGTACTTCGAGGCCGCCAACTCCGGTGACCTGGTGCGCTACATAGCCACCTTCGAGCACACCCTCGCCGTCATGCAGACCCGCGAGGGCCTGCTGCGCACGGCCGAGGAGTACGTCCTCGACCTGGCCGCCGACGGGGTCGTCTACGGCGAGGTCCGCTACGCCCCCGAGCTGAACACCAACGGCGAGCTGACCATGGCCGAGGTCGTCGAGACCGTCCAGGAGGGCCTGGCCGCCGGTATGGCGAAGGCCGCCGCCGCGGGTACTCCGGTGCGGGTCGGGACCCTGCTGTGCGGGATGCGGATGTTCGACCGGGTGCGCGAGGCCGCCGACCTGGCCGTCGCCTTCCGGGACGCCGGTGTCGTCGGCTTCGACATCGCCGGTGCCGAGGACGGCTTCCCGGCCGCCGACCACCTGGCCGCCTTCGAGCACCTGCGGCGCGAGAACGTGCCCTTCACCATCCACGCCGGTGAGGCGCACGGCCTGCCCAGCATCCACCAGGCCGTCCAGGTCTGCGGAGCCCAGCGCCTCGGGCACGGTGTGCGGATCACCGAGGACATCCCCGACCTCGCGGCGGGCAAGCTGGGCCGGCTCGCGGGCTGGGTCCGGGACCGCCGTATCGCCCTGGAGATGTGCCCGACCTCCAACCTCCAGACCGGCGCGGCCACCTCGATCGCCGAGCACCCCATCACGGCGCTGAAGGACCTCGGCTTCCGGGTCACCCTCAACACCGACAACCGGCTGGTGTCGGGGACGACGATGACCCGGGAGATGTCCCTGCTGGTCGAGGAGGCGGGCTGGACCGTCGAGGACCTGCGCACGGTCACGGTGAACGCGGTGAAGAGCGCCTTCATCCCGTTCGACGAGCGCAAGGCCCTCATCGAGGACGTCGTTCTGCCCGGTTACGCGCTCTGAAGCAGCCCCCGCAGATAGGCGGCCTGCCCGACGTGCTCCCAGCAGTCGGACAGGACGCTCACCAGCCGGACGCCCAGCGTCACCGGCGGATCCCAGTTCGTGTCCACGACCCGTTCCAGGTCCTCGGCCGCCAGCCCGCGCAGGGCTTCGAGGGTCTGGGCCTGCACGGCGTCGTAGTAGCCGGTGAGCAGGTCCGCGGAGTCGACCCGCACCTCGGCGACCTGCGCCGAGGTGTGGCCGTACCCGATGTCGTGCGGTGCGAGGCCGAGGCCGAAGCGCTTCTCCCAGTCCTGGGTGAGCCAGACCTGGTCGAGGCCGAAGCCGCCGGCCACGTGGTCGTCCTGGACGCGGGTGAGATGCCAGATCAGCCAGGCGACGGAGTTGGCGTCGGGGCCGGGGCGATGGTGGAGGTCGTCGAGGGTCAGGCCCTCGACGGCGGTGTGGACTTCTTCCTGGATGCGGGTGTACGCGTCGATGAGGATGTCCTTTGCATGCATGGGGTCCACCCTCGCGCATTCCGGCCCGCTATGCCCCCTCACTCTCCAGAAGAGCCATCAGCGCCCGGGCCGCCGGGCTCGTGGCCTGCGCGGGCGGCAGCAGCGCGACCGTCTCGTACACCGACTCCCCGGCGCCCTTGACGGGCAGCGCGGTCAGCGCCTCCCGCTTGTGCCGGAAGTGCCGGGGCACGACGGCCACGCCCAGGTTCTCGTCCACCAGGTCGAGGAGGCTGTGCACGTCGTTGACCTCCAGCGCGACGTTCCGGCGCAGGCCCGCGGCGGCGAAGGCGGCGTCGGTGGTGTGGCGCGGACCCCAGTCGGGATGGAAGTCGACGAAGACCTCACCGCCCAGGTCCTCCGGCGTCACGGCCGCACCGGCGGCGGCGAGCCGGTGGCTCGGATGGCACAGCACGGTCATCGGCTCGCTCGACAGCGGTACGACTCGCAGCTGGTCGGTGTCCTCCTGCGCGGCCCGCACGGCGAAGGCCAGATCGAGCCGTCCGGCCGCCACCTCCTCCGCGAGCGCGGCCGACCCCGCCTGGCGCAGACAGATCTCCACGTCCGGGTGGCGCCGCCGGAACGCGGCCAGCAGCCCCGCCACGTGCAGCCCGGCGATGCACTGCTCGGAGCCGATCGCCAGCATCCCGCGCAGCACCCCCTGCACCGCGGCCACCGCCTCGTGCGCCGAGCGCACCTGGGCGAGGATCCGCTCGGCCTCCCCGAGCAGCGCCCGCCCGGCCGGGGTCAGCGTCACCCGGCGGGTGGTCCGCACGAACAGCGGGGTCTGGAGCTCCCGCTCCAGCGCCCGGATGGACGCGGACAGGCCCGACTGGGACACCAGCAGCCGCTCGGCGGCCCGGGTGAAGTGCTGGTCCTCGGCGACCGCCACGAAATGCTGGAGATGGCGCAGTTCCATGATTGAGAAGCCTATCCGCTGAATTCCATCGGATTCTTCTGTTGGACCAATGCCCCCAGGTCGCGAAAGAGTGGACACAGGATCTCGGACCCCGGCTCTCAGGCGACCGTGGTTCCCGAGGTAAACCGTGCCAACCCCTCTGGAGTCGCGTTGTACACCGCACACCCCGACCGCTACGCGGACATGCCCTACCGGCGCACCGGCCGCAGCGGCCTGAAGCTTCCCGCGATCTCGCTCGGCCTGTGGCACAACTTCGGTCCGGCGGACCGTACCGTCGAGACCCAGCGGGCCATCCTGCGCCGCGCCTTCGACCTCGGCGTCACCCACTTCGACCTCGCCAACAACTACGGCCCGCCCCCCGGCGCCGCCGAGTCCGCGTTCGGCGAGGCCCTCAAGGCCGACCTCGCGTCCTACCGCGACGAGCTGATCATCTCCACCAAGGCCGGCTATCTGATGTGGCCCGGCCCGTACGGCGAGTGGGGCTCCCGCAAGTACCTGCTGTCCTCGCTGGACCAGAGCCTCACGCGGATGGGCCTGGACTACGTCGACATCTTCTACTCGCACCGCCCCGACCCGGAGACTCCCCTGGAGGAGACGATGGGCGCCCTGCACACCGCGGTCCAGCAGGGCAAGGCGCTGTACGTCGGCATCTCCAACTACTCGGCCGAGCAGACCCGCGAGGCCGCCCGCATCCTGGGCGAGCTGGGCACCCCGCTCCTCATCCACCAGCCGCGCTACTCCATGCTGGACCGCCGCCCCGAGGACGGCGGCCTCCTGGACGCGCTGGACGAGCTCCAGGTCGGCTCCATCGTCTTCTCCCCGCTGGAGCAGGGCGTCCTGACCGGCCGCTACCTCGACGGCATCCCCGAGGACTCCCGCGCCGCGAGCGACAGCCCCTTCCTCAACTCGGACGCCCTCACCGAGGACCTGGTCGCCCAGCTCCGCGAACTCAACACCCTCGCCCAGGACCGCGGCCAGACCCTCGCCCAGCTGGCCCTCGCCTGGGTCCTGCGCGGCGGCCGCGTCACCTCCGCGCTGGTCGGCGCGAGCAGCCCGAAGCAGATCGAGGACAGCGTGGGCACGATCGCCAACCTGGACTTCGACGCGGAGGAATTGGCGAGGATCGACGCGATCATCAAGCGGTGACCTGCGCGCACGCGAGCGCGTGAGGTCGAACGGCCTGGGCACCGGTGTCGCGCCGGTGCCCAGGCCCCGTTGACCCTGGCGTCCCCGTGGCCACAGGGTGACAGGTGTACCCCGCACCTTCACCTGCCGTGGGAGAGCCGCCGTATGACCCAACTGTCCGAACATCTGCGCCAGGCCACCCCCGTCGTCGCCGAACGCGGCGAGGGAGTCCATCTGTTCGGCGCCGACGGCCGCCGCTATCTGGACTTCACCGCGGGAATCGGCGTCACCAGCACCGGACACTGCCACCCCAAAGTCGTGGCCGCCGCCCAGGAACAGGTGGCCACCCTGATCCACGGCCAGTACACGACGGTCATGCACCGCCCGCTGCAACGCCTGATCGAGCGGCTCGGTGACGTGCTGCCGGCGGGCCTGGACAGCCTCTTCTTCGTCAACTCCGGCAGCGAGGCCGTCGAGGCGGCACTGCGGCTCGCCCGTCAGGCCACGGGCCGTCCCAACGTCGTCGTGTGTCACGGCGGCTTCCACGGCCGTACCGTCGCCGCCGCGTCGATGACCACCTCGGGCACCAAGGTCCGCACCGGCTTCGGGCCTCTGATGGGCGGCGTCGTCATCACGCCCTTCCCGCACGCCTTCCACTACGGCTGGGACGAGGAGACGGCGACCCGCTTCGCGCTGCGCGAGTTCGACCAGCTGCTCCAGACCGTCTCCGACCCCGACGACACCGCCGCGGTCTTCGTCGAACCGGTCCTCGGCGAGGGCGGTTACGTCCCCGCCAACTCCGCCTTCCTGCAAGGACTTCGCGAGCGCGCCGATCGGCACGGCATCCTGCTGGTCCTCGACGAGATCCAGACCGGAGTCGGCCGTACCGGACGCTTCTGGGGCCACGAGCACTTCGACGTCCGCCCCGACATCCTCATCACCGCCAAGGGCCTGGCCAGCGGCTTCCCGCTGTCCGGCATCGCGGCCCCCGCCGAGCTGATGCACAGGGCGCGGCCCGGTTCGCAGGGCGGCACCTACGGCGGCAATGCCGTCGCCTGTGCCGCCGCCCTCGCCACGCTCGACGTCGTCGAGGAGGAGGGGCTGGTCGCCAACGCGGCCGCCATGGGCGCCCGGCTGCGGGCGGGCCTGGAGGAAGTCGCCGCCAAGACGCCTGGCATCGGGGACGTCCGGGGCCTCGGACTGATGCTGGCGAGCGAGTTCGTCACCGAGGCCGGGGAGCCGGACGCCGGGACGGCGTCGAAGGTGCTGCGGACCTCCGTCGAGGAGGGGCTGCTCCTGCTTCCCTGCGGTCCCTGGGGGAACGTCGTGCGCATGATCCCGCCGCTGATCGTCGACGCGGCGTCCATCGACGAAGGACTGCGTGCGTGGTCGGCGGCGGTCGCCGCGGCCACGGCCCGATGAGAGGTGACCCACACATGACCGACGTGATCGACACCGTCCCCAAGCAGCTCCACATCGCGGGCGGTTGGCAGGACGCCACCGACGGCGCCCGCTTCCCCGTGGACGACCCCGCGACCGGGAAACGCCTGTGCGAGGTCGCCGACGCCTCGCCCGCCGACGGCCGGCGCGCCCTGGACGCGGCCGTGTCGGCGCAGCGGGCCTGGGCCGCCACCGCACCCAGGGAACGCAGCGAGATCCTGCGCCGTGCCTACGACATCCTCCTGGACCGGCGCGAGGACCTCGCTCTCCTGATGACCCTGGAGATGGGCAAACCCCTGGCGGAGGCGCGCGGCGAGGTCGCCTACGCGGCCGAGTTCTTCCGCTGGTTCTCCGAGGAGGCCGTACGCATCGACGGCGGCCTGACCCGCACCCCCGACGGAGCCAACCGCGTACTGGTCATGCGCCAGCCGGTCGGCCCCTGTCTGCTGATCACCCCGTGGAACTTCCCCCTGGCCATGGGCACCCGCAAGATCGGTCCCGCGGTCGCGGCGGGCTGCACCATGGTCCTCAAACCCGCCCCGCAGACCCCGCTCTCCAGCCTCGCGCTCGCCGGCGTCCTCAAGGAGGCGGGTCTTCCGGACGGTGTCCTCAACGTGGTGACCACCACGGACGCGGCCGGGGTGATCGAGCCCCTGCTGCGCGGCGGGCGGGTGCGCAAGCTGTCGTTCACCGGCTCCACGCAGGTCGGACGGCTGCTGCTCGCCCAGTGCGCCGACACCGTCGTACGGACGTCGATGGAGCTGGGCGGGAACGCCCCGTTCATCGTGTTCGAGGACGCCGACCTCGACCGGGCGGTCGACGGCGCGATGGTCGCGAAGATGCGGAACATGGGCGAGGCGTGCACCGCCGCGAACCGCTTCTTCGTCCACCGCTCGGTCGCCGACGCGTTCGCCACCCGGCTCGCCGAGCGGATGTCGGCCCTGACCGTCGGCCCCGGCACCGAACCCGCCAGCCAGGTGGGCCCGTTGATCGACGAGGCTGGACGCGCCAAGGCCGACGGGCTGGTCCGGGACGCCGTGACGCGCGGGGCGAAGGTGCTCACCGGGGGTGAAGTCCCGGACGGGCCGGGGCACTTCTACCCGCCGACCGTGATCACGGGGGTCCGCCCGGAGTCGCGGCTGATGCAGGCGGAGATCTTCGGGCCGGTCGCCGCCGTCCTCACCTTCGACACCGAGGAGGAGGTCGTCGGCGCCGCCAACGACACCGAATGGGGCCTGGTGGGCTATCTGTTCACCCGCGACCTCGACCGTGCCCTACGCGTGGGGGAGCGGCTGGAGACCGGCATGGTCGGCATCAACACCGGTCTGGTCTCCAACCCGGCCGCGCCGTTCGGAGGGGTCAAGCAGTCCGGTCTCGGCCGTGAGGGCGGACGTGTCGGCATCGACGAGTTCCTGGAGTACAAGTACCTCGCCATCCCCGTCGTGGAGAGCTGATCAGGCGAGGGAGAACTCCTCGTGGCCGCCCCTCAAGCCCTCGCGGGCACCCGGTCCAGGAACCCGTGCACGGACCTGATCCGGCCGTCGCCGGCCAGCGTGATGACATCGGATCCGGCGACGGGTGCCGAGCCGTCCGCCTCGCTCACCAGCTCCCACGCGAACCGCGCGGTGTCGTGATGTCCCTCCACGGCGCCGGTGAGACGGAAGGAGAAGCCGGGGAACTGCTCGTGGGCCGCCGCGATCACCGCGGCGATCCGGTCGTGGCCGACCACGTCGGCGAGAGGGTCGGTGTAACCGCCGCCCACCGCCCAGGCGGCCGCCACGGCCTTGGCGCGGGCCTCCGGCTCCCGGGCGTTCCAGGCTTCGAAATAGCGGGCGACGGCGCTCTCGTGACGAGTCGTGTTCGCGGACATGGGACATCAGCCTCCATCGAGGTCATCCGTGCTGGTGGGACCTGGTGGGACAACCCTGCCCGTACGGATCGCGACCGTCGATTACCCCCCGGGTAATGATGTTTGGGCGTGTACCCGTCAGGTTTCGGCCAGGAGGGAGGGTGAATATGCCAGGAGACTGGCCAAAAAGATGTGGTGACAGTGTTTCTGTAGTGAACATACTCGACTGACAGGCCCTTCACATCGAGCGAAGTGCCCGTCACGTACCGCAGCGAGAGCCACGTACCGCATCTGAGCCGCACGGAAAGCGAGGCCCTGCCGGCAGTCGAACGGAGCAAGCGGGGGAGTGGATCGTGCACGACGAATTCCTGTGCCATGTCACGGGGTACGGCATCTGCGACGGGCGGCGCATCGGCGTACCCCTCGGAACCTACCGAGCGCCCACCCTCGCCCTCGCCCTGTGGTGGTTACGGGACCGGGCCTCCTGGATCGCGGACCGATTAGACCCGCAGCCGGAGGCCGAGCACTTCCCGGCGGGCGCCCTGGCCCCGGTGGGCGACGCCGTGCTCGACGTGCCCGCCGTCATGCGGGCCTGGTGCGCCGACATGTACCAACAGGAGCTGGTGGCCGACGAGTTGGCGGCGGGCCGGCTGGTGCGGATCGCCGCGAGCGACGACACCACCGAGTACGAACTGCTCGCCGAGTCCGTGGATGCCCTGAGAATGCACCGGATGGCGTCGACGCTGTTCACGCCCGTGGCCTGAGCCGCCGGTCCGGGCCGCGCGGTCGCCGCCCTCGCCGTCATCAGGCGGCCAATGGGGTGAATCGGTAGAATTCTGGCATGGTGGAGCGGCCGGTCGCACCGACGGCGCCCGAACTCGTCCTGGAGACCGACACCGGCTCCACGGTGATGAGTCCGGGCCACGACTACCACGTCGGGCGCGATCCGTTGAGCGACATCGTCATCGACGATGCCCGGGTCTCGTGGCACCACGCGGTGCTGCGACCCGAGGCCGACCATTGGACCCTCGAGGACGAGCACAGCACCAACGGCACCTTCGCCGACGGCCGCCGCGTCCATGAGTGGGACGTCGGCCCCGGCAGCGTCATCCGCTTCGGCAGCGCCTCCGACGGCCCCTGCGCCGTACTCCTCGGCCTCCCGGCCCCAGAGCGCCCCTCGGCGGTCTCGATGCCGGGCCTGACCGGCACCTTCCGGCAGCCCACCGCCGTACGCTCGCTGCCCACCCGCACGGTCCGCATCGGCCGCGCCGACGACAACGACCTAGTCGTCGACGACCTGGTCGTCTCCCGGCACCACGCCGAACTGCGCGCCCTGCCCGACGGCACGTACGAGATCGTCGACCTCGGCAGCCACAACGGCACCTACCTCAACGGCCGGCCCGTGACCGGCGCCCCCCTAGGCCCCGGCGACATCGTCGGCATCGGCCACTCGGCGTTCTGCCTGGTCGGCGACACGCTCCAGGAGTACGTCGACACCGGCGAGGTCTCCCTCGACGTCCAGGACCTCACGGTCGCCGTCGACCGCGGCCGCAAGACCCTCCTCGACCACGTCTCCTTCCCGGTGGGGGAGAAGTGCCTGCTCGCGGTGGTCGGCCCGTCCGGCGCGGGCAAGTCCACCCTCCTCAACGCCCTCACCGGCCAGCGCCCCGCCGACCACGGCACCGTCCTCTACGACGGCCGCGACCTCTACCGCGACTACGCCGAACTGCGCCAGCGCATCGGCCTGGTCCCGCAGGACGACATCCTGCACGCCCAGCTGACCGTCCGCAGCGCCCTGTCCTACGCCGCCGAACTGCGCTTCCCGCAGGACACCGCGAAGGCCGAACGCCGGGCCCGGGTCGACGAGGTCATCCGCGAGCTGGGCCTGGAACAGCGCGCCGGGCAGCCCGTGCACAGCCTGTCCGGCGGCCAGCGCAAGCGGGTCAGCGTGGCCCTGGAGCTGCTGACCAAGCCGTCCCTGCTCTTCCTGGACGAGCCGACCTCCGGTCTCGACCCCGGCATGGACCGCTCGGTGATGCACATGCTGCGCGGCCTCGCCGACGACGGCCGTACGGTCATCGTCGTCACCCACAGTGTCCTGAGCCTCGACGTCTGCGACCGCCTCCTCGTCCTCGCACCCGGGGGGAGGATCGCCTACTACGGCCCGCCCGAGGACGCCCTCGCCTACTTCGGCTTCGAGCAGTGGCCCGAGGCCTTCGAAGCCTTCGAGAGGGACCAGGACCGCGACTGGGCAGGCGACTTCGGCCGCTCGCCGTTCCGGCACCAGTACGTCACCGAGGCCACCGCACAGCCCCGTACTCCTCGCTCCGAGCCGGTCGTCATCGCGCCCCCGCCGAGGCCCCGCAGCAGAGGCGCCCAGCTCGGCACCCTGATCCGCCGCTACACCGCGGCCCTGAGCGCCGACCGCACCTTCCTCGTCATCATGATCGCCCTGCCGTTCGTGATGGGCGCCATGGCCAGGGCCCTCGCGGGCAGTCAGCTCACGCGCGACACCGCCATGAACGCCCTGCTCATACTCTGCGTCGGCGGCGTCCTCACCGGAGCCGCGAACGCCGTGCGCGAACTGGTCAAGGAACGGGTCATCTACCAGCGGGAACGAGCCGTCGGCCTGTCCAGATCGGCGTACCTGATGTCCAAGGTGGTCGTCCTGGGCACGATCACCGTCGTCCAGGCGGTGGTCCTGACCCTCGTCGCGCTCCTCGGCGTCGACCTCAACGCCCCCGGCGGCGAAGGCGTGTTGCTGCCACCCCTCGCCGAGATCACGATCGTCGTCGCCCTGTTGGCGTTCACGGCGATGATGCTCGGCCTGCTCGTCTCCGCGCTGGTCCGCAAGGAGGAGGTGACGATGCCGCTGCTCGTGCTGCTCGCCATCGTCCAAGTGGTCTTCTGCGGCGCCCTCCTGAAGCTCGACGGCGTGCCCGGCCTGGAACAGCTCTCCTGGCTGGTGCCCTCCCGCTGGGCGCTCGGCGCGATGGCCGGCACCATCGGCCTCGCCCGGATCGTCCCCGGCGACCTCACCGGCGACCCGCTGTTCAAGCACTCGGCGGGCGTGTGGCTGCTGAACATCGGCATGCTGATCGTGCTCTCCGTGCTCTTCGGACACGTCGTCTCCCGGCTGCTGCGCCGCCACGAACCCGCGGTCATGCGGAAGTAGGCCGCCGATGACGACCCCCGGCTTCCGGCCCACCCATGTCGTCCCCGGGCCCGGCATGCCCGCCTGGGAGGCCCCCGACCCGGCCCGCCCCACCGTCCCCCTCGACCCGCTGCTCCCCGTCCAGCTGGCCGAGCGGCGCGGCGACTGGGCCCACGTCCTGTGCGCCAACGGCTGGTCCGCCTGGGTCGACGGCCGCCACCTCATCGCCGTACCCCAGGACCCGCCCGTCCCCGAGGCCCCGCTCAGCCGCACCGCCGACCCGCGCCCCCTGCTGGCCCGCGCCGACGAGACCCTCGCCCGCTACCGGGCCGCCGTCGAGGAGTTGGCCGGCGGCGGCCTCGACACGGAGGGCTTCCAGGGGCGCACCCGGGGACTGCGGATCGGGGTGGTCGTCGAGGGCGAGCACGTGTGGCTGTACGACCCCCAGCACGGGCGCTGGGTCTACGCGGACGGAACCCGGCTGAGCACCTACGCCACCGACGACGCGCCCCGCGCCGCCGCCGACGGCCCCGGGCACGCCCCCACCCAGGTGGTGACCCCCGATGGCCCGTGAGACCAGCCTCTTCTCCGGGCGCCCCTCCGAGCCGGTCGGCCGGCAGGTCGCCGGCTACCGGATCGAGCAGGAGGTCGGCCGGGGCGGCATGGCGGTCGTCTACCGCGCCCGTGACCTGCGCCTGGACCGGACCGTGGCGCTGAAGCTCCTCGCCCCCGAACTCGCCCGCAACGACACCTTCCGCAACCGCTTCAGCCACGAGTCCCGGGTGGCCGCCGCGATCGACCACCCGCACATCGTCCCGGTCTTCGAGGCGGGCGAGACGGACGGCGTGCTGTACATCGCCATGCGCTACGTCTCCGGCAGCGACCTGCGTCATCTCCTGGACCGCCAGGGCCCGTTGCCCCTCCCCACGGCTCTCAGGATCGCCGCCCAGGTCGCCTCCGCGCTGGACGCGGCCCACGAGCACGGACTGGTCCACCGGGACGTGAAGCCCGGCAACATCCTGGTCGCCCGGGGCACCGACAGCGACCACCCCGAGCACACCTACCTCACCGACTTCGGCCTCACGAAGAAGTCCCTGTCACTGACCGGGTTCACGACGGTCGGCCAGTTCGTCGGCACCCTCGACTACGTGGCACCCGAGCAGATCTCCGGCCGACCGGTCGACGGCCGCTGTGACGTCTACGGGTTCGCCTGCGTGGTCTACGAGTCCCTCACGGGCCACCCGCCCTTCCGCCGCGACGACGACATGGCCCTGCTCTGGGCCCACCAGTACGACCCGCCTCCGGCCCTCTCCGAGGCCGGGCCCGGACTGCCGGCCCGGCTCGACGCGGTGTTCGCCAAGGCCCTCGCCAAGAGCCCCGACGACCGTCACGACTCCTGCCTCGCCTTCGTGGCCGCCCTCCGCTCGACGGCGACGGACACGCACCCACCGACCGAGGTGGCCCTGAGAGCCGTGGAACCGGCGGAGACGAGGCCGAAGCCCCCGCCCCGCTGGGCCCTGCCGGTGGTCCGGGGAGCGCACCCAGCGCCAGGGGAGCCTGCTTGAGCGCAGCTGGAACGGGCTGAGCAGGTTGCGCACACCGTGACACGCCCGGCGTCACACGGCAGTGCGTCCGACCTCCCCTTTGCGGCGCAGCGGCCGTGCCAACAGTGCGCCGAGGAAACCGGCGACCAGACCCCACAGCGCGCCCAGCCCGACCGCCGCCCACAGCTCCGGCTCCAGGAAGAGCTGCCCGCCCAGGTCGCCCCCGAGGTCGCCGATGCCGAGGACCGAGAGGCCGTAGTGGGCGGAGACACGGCCGACGAGGCAGATCATCAGGACCGTGAGGGCGAGGGCCACCGCCAGGTGGACGGCGTGCTGCCAGGCGCGGACGCGGGCCGGGGAGCGGGCGGCCGTCAGGAAGGCGACGGAGAGCAGCAGGACCGCGTCGACGGCCACCAGCCACCAGACACGGCCGTCGTGCTCGGCGAGGGTGTGCAGATTGAGCGTGGCGGTGTCCTTGGACCGCAGCACCTCGTCCAGGACGTGCGGCATGGGCAGCCCGAAAGGCCCTTCCACCCGGCCGTTCCAGGTGGCGCCGAGTCCGATGGTCAGAGCCAGCCAGACCAGGTTCGGCAGGCCCAGCAGGATCACCGCCAGCGTCTCGGGCGCGTGCCCCCGAGTCACGGCGACGGCCAGGGCGATCACGCCGCCGAGGACGACGTACGCGAGGAGGAGGACCACCATGGCGTGCGCGGCGGGACGCACCGACTCCTGGAACCGCAGCAGGCGGCCCGGAAGCGGCGCCCGGCGCGACACCAGCAGCGCCAGGACCAGCACTCCGGCCAGCCACAGCAGACCGAACAGGACGGTCTGCGGCACGTCCGTGGTGAAGCCGACCTCGGGGGAGACGCCGAAGAGATCGCCCAGGTCGCCCAGCGTGTCGTTGCCCAGCGGGAGCTTGAACTTCTGCCGGGCCGCGTAGGCCGTCGCGAGGAGGGCGAGCAGCCACAGGACGGCGATCCTGGCGGCCCATCCGGCGAGTTCCCGGCCGCCGGCGACCGCCCGGTGCCGCAGCGGGCGCAGGAATCCCGCACCGAGCACCAGCGCTCCGGTGAGGGTGACGGACAGCGGGATCACCGTGAGCCCCGCCTTGCTGTCGGCGAGTCCGCCCGCGCCGCCGGACAGCTTGACCGTGCCCCCGACCGCGGTGACGACGGTCGCCGTGACGACCCGGGGGAACGCGTGGTCCGGGAGGTCCGCCGCACCCGCCGCCCACAGTCCGAGCCCGGCCACCACCCCCATGGCGACCATCGCGCCCAGCACCGTGGCCACGGCCTGCGTCCAGCCGTGCCGCGCGACGACTGCCTGGTCAACGGGGGATCGCGGGCTCACCCTGCCACGCTAAGCAGCTCCCGGACGGCCCGCCTGCCGGGAGGTCCGTCCGCGTCCGCTTGCGAGCGGGGCCGGACCGGAGCAAACAATAGGTACGTCGCGGAAAAATGCGGCTTAATCGGGGCAAGCGCATCGCACGTCGCAGGAATCCCGCGTCGGGAAGAAGAGCTCGTGAGCGTCGAACCGCCGTCCTCAGGCCGCCCCACCGGACCGCCTTCCGGCCCCCTGTCGGGCCCCTCGCAGCCACCCTCGGGTCCGCCCTCGCAGCCCCCGGGCAGCAGCGGCGGTACCCCCACGCCGGAACCCGGCCGTCCGTGGTGGCGATCGGTGCCCCGGATCGCCCTGCTCGCCACCGCCGTGGTGGCCGCCGTGGTGCTCGCGGTCGTCCTGACCCGCCCGGACGGCGGCTCCGACTCGGCCGGCGGCGACGGCGAGGTCTTCCTCCAGGCCGCCGCCAAGACCGGCCCCGAGCCCTTCACCGAGTCGACCGCGCAGGACAGCTCCGCCCCGCCGGTCCCGGCCTCCCCGACCGGCGCGTCGGAACCCGCCAACGCCGTACGCGGTGTCGACGGCGCCGCTCCCGGCCTCTACGGCGGCACCCGCAACGTCTCCAGCTGCGACGTCGAGAAGCAGATCAAGGCCCTACAGACCGACCCCGCGAAGAACAAGGCCTTCGCCTCGGTCGCCGGCGTCCAGCCCGCCGGGGTCCCCGCCTACCTGCGCGCGCTCACACCCGTCCAGCTGCGCATGGACACCCGCGTCACCAACCACGGCTACCGCGACGGAGCCGCCACCAGCTACCAGGCCGTCCTCCAGGCCGGCACCGCGGTCCTCGTCGACGACCACGGCGTGCCGCGCACCCGCTGCGCCTGCGGCAACCCGCTCACCCCGCCGGTCGCCCAGCACACCACGCCGAAGCCCACCGGCGACTCCTGGTCGTCGTACCGCCCCTCGAACGTGGTGGTGGTCGCGCCCTCGACGACCGTCATCAACATCTTCGTGATCTACGACCCCGACCACGACGACTGGATCGCCCGGCACCGCGGCGACACCGGCCACAAGGACCACAAGACCGACCCGCCGGTCCGGCCCTCCCCGTCGGTGAGCGTGTCCACCCCGGCCCCGCCGACGACACCGAGCACACCGACGTCCCCGTCGACTCCGTCCTCCCCGTCGCCCTGTGTCTCCACGTCGTCCGGCGCCCCCGGCACGCCGACCGGGACACCGAGCGGCACCCCCTCCGGATCGCCGAGTCCGAGCCCGTGCCCGCCGACCTCGACCGCCCCGTCCACACCGGCCCCCAGCTCCGACACGCCCACCTCGGCACCGCCCACCAGCCAGTCCCCGGGCGAACAGCCCGTCGCGCCCGACTCCTCGGCCCCGCAGCCGCCCCTCGCCTCCGACAGCACGCCGGGGACGACACAGACGGCCTCGCTGTACAGCGGGACGGTGTCTCCGGCGGTGTGACGTGTCTCCGGGACTGCGACGCGCGGCTCGGGGTACGAGCACTGGTGCAGCAGCGTCCGGCCAGTCCGGCTTCCGAGAGAGAACCGCATGATCGATCACCTGGACGGGGCAGTGATACCGACTGGTTTCGACGTGCCCGTGGAACCCCTGCGGGAGGCAGCGCACTACACCGGAGAACCGGGATGCATAGCCGAGGCACGGTCCTTCGCCGCACAGTTCCTGGGCAGACTCAGAACCGAGTGGTGCGCCCCCATCGACGCCCGCGCGGAGAACGAGGTGCTCCTGGTGGTGAGCGAACTCGTCACCAACGCGGAGCGGCACAGCAACGGGCCGTACATCCTGGAACTCGAGGGCACCGACCTCGCGCTCGTCGTCACCGTCTACGACAGCAGTGCCGCCCTGCCGCGCAGGTTCCCGAGGGATCCCGAGCGCGTCGGACGGCACGGTCTGGAGATAGTGCACGCGCTCGCACTGGAGGTCGGGGCGGAGCGGGTACCGGTGGGCAAGCGGGTCCGCGCGGTGATCGGACTGAACGAGAAGCAGTGACGCTGACCTAGAGCGTTGGAGACACTGCCCCATTGACCGGAGAGCGGGTGCCGTCCCGGGACGGCACCCGCCTTGTCCGTGCAGGTCCGCGTCAGGCGCAGCCCAGCTCGCCCAGCATGCCCTCGCGCAGCCGCGTGATGATCCGCTTGATCAGCCGGGACACATGCATCTGCGAGCAGCCGAGCCGCTCACCGATCTCCGACTGGGTGGCCTCCTCCACGAACCGCATGTGGATGATCTGCCGGTCGCGGTCGCTGAGTTCGGCCATCAGCGGCGCGAGCGACTGGAAGTCCTCGACGAGCCGCAGCCCGTCCTCCTCCACACCGATGAAGTCGGCGAGGACCGCCTCGCCGCCCTCGGGGCCGTCACCGGTCAGGGCGGCGTCCAGGGACGAGGAGTTGTAGCCGTTGGAGGCGATCTGGCCCTCGACGACTTCCTTCTCGGAGAGGTTCATGAGGGTCGCGAGCTCGGCCACCGAGGGCTCGCGGTCCAGCCGGCTGGCGAGTTCCTCGCGGGCCTTGGCCAGCTCCACGCGCAGCTCCTGAAGACGGCGGGGGACGTGCACCGCCCAGGTGGTGTCACGGAAGAACCGCTTGATCTCGCCGACGATGTAAGGCAGCGCGAACGACGTGAACTCGACCTCGCGCGACACCTCGAACCGGTCGATCGCCTTGATCAGCCCGATCATGCCCGTCTGGACGATGTCCTCCATGTCGTCACCGCGGCCCCGGAACCTCCCGGCCGCGAAGCGCACGAGCGACATGTTCATCTCGATGAGGGTGTTGCGCGCGTACTGGTATTCGTGCGTGCCCTCCTCGAGTTCCGTCAGGCGCTGGAAGAACTGACGGGACAGCTCCCGCGCGTCCCGCGGAGCCACGGCCCGCGGTTGTTCGACTCCCGGCAGCGGTGTCTCATCCGTCCTGGTCCCGCTGGCGTGCCCGGTGACGCGTGTCTCCGAACGGTTCACGGCGGTGACGGCGGTATGCATTACCTCTCCCACGAAAGTCACGGCTCGACGTCTGCCTCTTCGGCCTGGGTTGTCTCGGGTCCTGCGGGGTTCGCGGCTTGCCGGGTACCCGGAACACGCTGACATATGCGTCCCCGGGCCACCGGCCTTCCGACGGCCCGCAGCTCCCTCACCTTGCGCGTACCCGAGGAGTGACGACGCATGCCCGCCCGGTGTCCCCGCGGCGTGAAATCGCCGGTCCTCAGGGGCCGACCCGGGTGGCCACGACGAGTTCGTGGAGGTAACGCTTGGTGATCCGGCCCTGGTGGCGCGTCTCGACGAGGTCCCGGAGACCGCCGAGCAGGCCCTCACGCCGGGCGCTGTCCAGGGCCCGGTGGCCCGAGTAGGTGAGGAGCACGTCGATGTACTCGTCGGCGGTGTAGACGATGTCCCGCTCGAAGCGGGCCACCGTGACGTCCGTGAAGCGCGGGGAGCTTTCGAACTCCTCGGTGCCCGAGGGGATCTCCGTCGACGGCCGCGGGCGCAGCCCCGGCGGAGTGGCCGGATCCCATCGTTCGTAGCAGTCCTGGGCCCGCGCGAAGAACTCGTTCGTGCCGCCCGCCACATGGTGGGTGGCGACGACGGCGAGGCGTCCACCGGGGCGGAGCGCGTCCGCAGGCTTCTCCATCCGGACCGCAGGGTCGATCCAGTGGAAGGCGGTCGCGCACGCGACCAGGTCGAAGGGCTCACCGGGCAGCGGCCAGCTCTCGAACTCCCCGGTGTGCACCTCGACCCGCGGGAATCCGGCCAGCCGACGACGCGCCACCGCGGCCATCTCCCCGCCCAGTTCCACGGCGGTGATCCGGCAGCCGAACTCCGCGAGGGAACGGGTGAGCTGACCGGTCCCCGGCCCCACCTCCAGCACCCGGCTGTCCCGGCCGAGCCCCGCCGACCGGGCCAACTCCTCGACCAGAGCCCGCGGATAGCGCGGACGCGCCCTGTCGTACAACTCCGCCACCTCGTCGAAGGTCTCGCGCAGCACCGGACCCGGCCCCTTTCCCGTCGGAGATTCCACCCAGGGCAGAATGCCGACCCCTTCCCAACGCGGCCACGGAATTTAGGCTGATCCGGTGAGCAACGAAGCGCCGAACCAAGCCCGCGTGATCCCCCTGCGCCCGCAGTCCGCGCGCCCGGGGACCGCCCGCCCGGTGTCCGAACGCCCCGCCCCGGCACCGCCGCGCCCCATCGCCCCGCGGAACCCCGCGGCCAGAGAACCCAGGGAGCCCCTGTGGCGCGACCTCGTCGGTGACGTCCTGCGCCGGGAACGCCTCGCCCAGGAGCGCACGCTCAAGGACGTGGCCGACGCGGCCCGCATCTCGATGCCCTACCTCTCCGAGGTGGAGCGCGGCCGCAAGGAGGCCTCCTCCGAGGTCCTCGCAGCCGCCGCCCACGCCCTGGGCCTCGGCCTCGGCGATCTGCTCTCGCTGGCCCAGGGCGAGCTCACCCGGCACTCGGCCCGCGGCCGCGGTCCGGTGCGCGGATCGTCGTACGACGGGATGTGCCTGGCGGCCTGAAGCGGCGCGGCCGGCGCCTCAGACCGTCACGAGGCGCCGGCTCACCACTTCGTCGGCCAGCCCGTACGCCACCGCCTCCTCGGCGGTGAACACCTTGTCGCGGTCCATGTCCGCGCGCAGCGTGTCGATGTCGTGGCGGGTGTGCCGGGCCAGCACCTCCTCCACCTGGGAGCGGATGCGGACCATCTCCTTGGCCTGGAGGGCGAGGTCGGAGATCGAGCCGCGGTTGCCGCCGGACGCGGGCTGGCCGAGCAGCACGCGCGCGTGCTCCAGCACGAGCCGGCGGCCGGGATCCCCTCCGGCCAGCAGAACGGCCGCCGTGGAGGCCGCCTGGCCCACGCAGAGCGTGGAGATCGGCGCCTGCACATAGGTCATCGTGTCGTAGATCGCCATCAGTGAAGTGAACGATCCGCCGGGCGAGTTGATGTAGATCGAGATCTCGCTCTCCGGGGCCGACGACTCCAGATGCAGGAGTTGCGCGATCACGACATTGGCCACGCCGTCGTCGATCTCGGTGCCGAGGAAGATGATCCGCTCGGACAGCAGCCGGCTGAACACGTCGGAGGAGCGCTCGCCGTGCGCGGTCCGCTCGACGACGTACGGAATCGTGTAGTTCCCCATGTCACAGCCCCATCCGTCGCTTCGAGGCGGCCGGGCGGACGTCCGCGAGGGACTCCAGGACCCGGTCCACCATGCCGTACTCCCTGGCCTCCTCGGCCGTGTACCAGCGGTCGCGGTCGCCGTCCCGGGCGATGGTCTCCGGTGTCTGGCCCGTGTTCTCGGCCAGGATCCGCTCCATGGTCCGCTTGCTGTGGTCCAGGTTCTCCGCCTGGATCTCGATGTCGGCGGTGGTGCCGCCGATGCCCGCGGACCCCTGATGCATCATGATCCGCGCGTTCGGCAGGGCGTACCGCTTGCCCGGTGCGCCGCCGCAGAGCAGGAACTGGCCCATGCTCGCCGCGAAGCCCATGGCCAGCGTCGAGACGTCGTTCGGGATCAGCCGCATCGTGTCGTAGATGGCGAGCCCCGCGTACACCGAACCGCCCGGACTGTTGATGCACAGCGCGATGTCGGTGCGCGGGTCCTCTGCGGACAGGACCAGCAGCTGCGAGCAGATCCGGTTCGCGGAGACCTCGTCGACCTGGGTGCCCAGCAGCACGATGCGCTGGGCGAGGAGCTGACTGGCCAGTTGGTCGTCGAAACGGGTGGGAGGAGTGTCGCCGTCCTCGGCCCGGATGGAAGTCATGGACTGTCCTCGTGGTCGTGGGGATGTCGTCGACCCCACTGTCGGCCTCACGGGACGCCCACCGGTGATTTCTCTGCCCGCGGCAGATTCGCCATGGGCAGAGCCTGCCCTCAGCCCGTCTCCCGCACCTCCCGGAAGAACGCCCGTACGTCCGCCACCAGCAGGTCCGGCTCCTCCATCGCCGCGAAGTGGCCGCCGCGCCCCAACTCGGTCCAGCGCACGATGTTCTCGGTGCGCTCCGCCCGGTGCCGCAGCGGGAGCTGGATCTCGGCGGGGAAGACGGCGAGGGCGGTCGGCACGGTCGACGGCTCGGTGGGCCGGGCCGCCCGCTCACCGGCGGCGTGCGCGCGCTCGTAATAGATCCGGGCGGCCGAACCGGCGGTCCCGGTCAGCCAGTACAGCATCACGTTGGTCAGCAGCCGGTCCCGGTCCACGGCCTCCTCCGGCAGCTCCGCCGAGTCCGTCCACTCCTGGAACTTCTCGACGATCCAGGCGAGTTGACCGACCGGGGAGTCGGTGAGCGCGTAGGCGAGGGTCTGCGGCCGGGTGGAGTGCAGAACCGCGTACCCGGTGCCCTCGCGCGACCAGGCGCTCCAGCGGCGCCAGGACTCCAGCGTGCGCTCCCGCTTCGAGGCTCCCAGCCCGGCGAGTTCCTCCTCGGTCGGTTCATGGGTGGCCTGCGCGCCCGGCAGCAGGTTGAGGTGCACGCCGACGACCCGCTCGGGGTGGGCCCGGCCCAGCTCCCGGGAGATCACCGAGCCCCAGTCCCCGCCCTGCGCGCCGAACCGCTCGTAGCCGAGCCGTGTCATCAGCTCGGCCCACGCGCCGGCGACCCGGCCGGCCTCCCAGCCGGTGTCGGCGGGCGGCCCGGACAGCCCGAACCCCGGAATGCTCGGTACGACGACGTGGAACGCGTCGGCCGCGTCGCCGCCGTGGGCCACCGGATCGGTCAACGGCCCGACCACGTCCAGGAATTCGACGATCGAGCCCGGCCAGCCGTGCGTGATGACCAGCGGGGTGGCGTCCGGTTCGGGGGAGCGGACGTGCGCGAAGTGGACGGTCGACCCGTCGATGACGGTCGTGAACTGCGGCCACTCGTTGAGCCGCGCCTCGGCGGCCCGCCAGTCGTAGGAGTGCCGCCAATGGTGCGCGAGGTCGCGCAGATAGCCGGCCGGCACGCCGTACGCCCAGCCCGCCGCCGAGAGGTCGTCGGGCCAGCGGGTGCGGTCGAGCCGGTCGTGGAGATCGTCGAGGTCGCTCTGCGCGATGTCGATGCGGAAGGGCCGGACGAGGTCCGAGGGTGATGACGTCATGCCCGGGATGCTAGTTCGTACGGATGTATGGGCCACCTGGATCAACCGGCCGGACCGACCGATGAGTTTCGCGGTGAGGATCGGTCGACACACATGACCGCACTTCACGCCTCAGGAGGAACCCATGGCGAGCAAGGCTTTCACCACGTGTCTCTGGTTCGACGGCACGGCCGAGGAGGCCGCGCACTTCTACGTCTCCGTCTTCAAGGACTCCAGCGTCGGCAGGGTCACCCGCTACCCCGAGGGTGCGATGCAGCCCGCCGGCACCGTCCTGACGGTCGACTTCACGGCCAACGGACAGAGCTTCGTCGCGCTCAACGGCGGACCGATGTTCAAGTTCACCGAGGCCGTCTCCTTCCAGGTCTTCTGCGCCGACCAGGCGGAGATCGACTACTAC
This sequence comes from Streptomyces sp. SID13726, assembly GCF_010548375.1. Classification (GTDB taxonomy): domain Bacteria; phylum Actinomycetota; class Actinomycetes; order Streptomycetales; family Streptomycetaceae; genus Streptomyces. The sequence continues at coordinate 81,159 of NZ_JAAGLY010000002.1, read as the reverse complement.
TGGGCCAAGCTCACCGAGAACGGCGGCGAGCCCGGCCCCTGCGGCTGGCTCAAGGACAGGTACGGCCTGTCCTGGCAGGTCGTCCCGGAGGGCCTTGCCGACATGGTCGGCGACCCGGACCCGGCGAAGGCGGCCCGGGTCACCAAGGCGTTCATGGCGATGCAGAAGTTCGACATCGCCGCGTTGGAGAAGGCCTACGCGGGCGAGTGAGCCGCGCTCAGGACGAGCCGATCACCCGCGTGATCTCGCGGACCATTCTCAGGATGCCGGGGGAGCGGACCGGACAGGGCTTCGGTGTGGACGTCGTGGGCGCCAGACAGAAGTGAAGATAGTCCTTGCCGAGGTGCAGGGCGGTCCGGTCGCGGTCCGGCTCGGTGCAGTAGGCGGGGTGCTCGTGCTCGTACGCCGTGCACGGCAGGTACTGCGTCCAGGTGTAGCGGGCCCCGGCGGGAGCCACCGTGCCGCCGGCGTCCGCGACCAGGTCGCCCGAGGCGGCCGCCCGCTCCTCGTAGAGCTCGTTCACGCGCCGGACCCGGTCGGGGGTGATCGGGTCCGGGCCCTGCGCCACCCACACGATCCGCGGCCGCCGCTCCCCGCCGGCCGCCGCGATCTGGTCGGTCAGCCGCTTCAGGTCCGCCCGGTACCTGCTGAAGTACCGCTGCGGCGCGGCCGCATGGCTGATCCCGTCCATGCACCAGGTGTAGCCCCACGCGTTCCCCCAGAACTGGAGCACCACGTAGTCCGGGTGCAGCGCGCGGACCAGCGCGGCCGCCTTGTCCCGGTCGGGCACCAGCGACCTCTTCCCGGTGCCCTCCAGGTAGTCGCACAGGGTCGTTCCCGAGTACGGCGCGCTCGTGTACGTCGCCCGCAGCCGTCGGCGCAGCTCCTGCCCGAGGACGTTCTGGGCCTCCATGGCGAGCGAGTCCCCGAGATACAGCACGCGCGGGGCGACCACCGCGGTGGAGGCGCTCGGCGAGGTCTGGGCCCGCTGGTGGGTGGTGGCCGCGCGGGAGACGTCCGGGGTCGGCGGCGGGGACTCCGGCCCCTCGGAGGGGTCCGTGCACGCGCCGAGCAGCAGGACTCCGGCCAGCACCCCCACGATCCACGGTGTCCGCATGCGCGACTCCCGACCCGGTCGCCGAAAAACGGTTCCCCAGGCAAGCACAGCCCGGCCGAAGGCGGAAGACGCGCGGCCCGCTTCAGTCGCCGCCGGGCCGCTCCAGGAACTCCGTCAGGTCGGTCAGCGGCAGCGGCTTGGTGAGATGGACGTCGAACCCGGCCGCCCGGGACAGCGCGCGGTCGGTGCCTTGGCTGAAGCCGGAGACCGCGATCAGCCGGGGCCGCTCCCCGTCCGGGCGGCCCCGCACCGTACGGGCGACGGTGTAGCCGTCCATGTCCGGCAGCCCCAGGTCGCACAGGACGACGTCGAAGACCTCGGCCTCGGTCGCGGCGAGCGCGTCCGTCCCCGTGTGCACGGTCCTCACCCGGTGGCCCTGCCGCTCCAGCAGGGTGTGATAGGTCGCGGCCAGGTCCTGGTTGTCCTCCACGATCAGGACGGCCAGCCGCGGCGGCGCCGGCCGGGTGACCGCGGTCCGGGGCCGCGGCAGAGCCGGCGAATCGGTCGCGGGCAGCACCACCGTGAACGTCGCCCCCTTGCCGGGCCCGTCGCTGTGCGCGCCGACCCGGCCGTCGTGCAGCTCCGCGATGGTCCGAGCGACGGCGAGCCCGAGGCCCAGGCCCTCAGGGGTGTCGGGACCGGCGGGCGCCGCCCGCATGAACACCCCGAACAGCTCCTCGGCCTGACCGGGGTCGAAGCCGATCCCGTCGTCCCGTACGCTCAGCCGCGCCTCGCCGTCCCCGGCCGTCAGCTCCACCTCGGTGCGCCCGCCCGGCCGGGTGTACTTGAGGGCGTTGGACAGCAGGTTCGTCAGCACCTGCGCGAGCCGCAGCCGGTCCCCGTCCACGACGAGGGGCGCTCCCGGCAGCCGTACGTCGAGCGTGCGGCCGTCGTGCGCGAACAGGCCGCGGATGTCCGCGCAGGCCCCCTCGACGACCGAGCGCACGTCGACCGGCTCCCGCACCAGTTCGAGGCGTCCGGTCACCGCCCGGGTGCCGTCCAGCAGGTCGTTGCTCATCCGGGCCAGCGTGCCCAGCTGCCGCTCCAGGACACCGAGCGCGGGATGGCCCTCGGGCATGTCCAGGGCCAGCAGTTCGGTGGCCGCGGTCGCGGCCGCGAGGGGGTTGCGCAGCTCGTGGGAGAGGGTGGCGATGAACCGGTCCTTGGCCCGCTGCTCCTCCCGGAGCCTGCGCCCGGCCGCGTCCAGCTCGGCGTTGGCCCGGCTCAGCTGCTCGTTCACCTCGCGGATCTCCCGGGCCCGCACGAACAGGTCGATCTCCATGCCCTCCGCGCGCATCTGCGCGTCGGCGGCGGCCCGCTGCTGCTCCCGGCCCACCTTGCGCAGATGCACGAACTCCGTGACGTCCTCGACCCGGTGGATGACGTGCGTGACCCGCCCCTCGGCGTCCAGGACCGGCGCGTTGACCGGGCTCCAGTACCGCTCGGCGAACGCACCCTCCTCGCCCGACGGGATGTCGTAGCGCTGGAGGGCCATGGTGTCCGTACGGCCGCTCGCCACCACCGTCTCCAGGGAGCGGCGCAGATTGGCCACACCGTCGGCGGACGGGTCCTCGGGGTTGTCCGGGAACACGTCGAAGACCGGCCGCCCCACGATGGAGCGCTCGGTGCGGGTGGCCGTCAGATAGGCGCGGTTGACCTCGACGATGACGAAGTCCGGGGTGAGGACCAGCAACGGGGAGAGGTTCGAGTCGAACAGGCGCCGGAAGTCCGGGGTGTCGGGCACGGGCGGACCTCCTGGCCGGGCCGGATCTGCTGGGGCTGGGACAGCGGTGAGCGCCTCAGGGGTCGAGGCGGTAGCCGTAGCCGCGGACCGTGGTGATCCGCGGTGCGGGGGCGGGCAGTTCGGCGAGCTTGCCGCGCAGCCGGTACACGTGCTCGACCACGGTCGCCTGCTGCTGCCAGGACGAACCCCAGATCCGCACCAGGAGCTGCTCCGCCGAGAACACCCGACCGGGCGCGGCCGCCAGCATCTCCAGCAGCGCGAACTCCTTCGGGCGCAGCGTCAGCACCACACCGTCGACGGAGGCCTGGCGCGCCGCCGTGTCGACCAGCAGCGAGCCGGCCTGGATCACCGCCGGCACGTCCGGCGGCTGCGAGCGGCGCAGCACGGCGTGGATACGGGCCACCAGTTCCCGCTGCGAGAACGGCTTGACCAGGTAGTCGTCGGCGCCGATCTCGAGCCCCGCCACCCGGTCCGCCTCCGCGCCGCGCCCCGTGACGACGATGACCGGGAGCCTGCTCGTGGACCTGAGCGCCCGCAGCAGTTCGAGTCCGCTGCCGTCGGGAAGGCCCAGGTCGAGGACGGCCAGATCGACGCGGCTCTCGTGGAGCACCGACTTCCCGGCTCGGGCGTCCATGGCCCAGGTCACGGTGAATCCGGCGCGCTCCAGATAGGAACGGCACATCAGTGCGAAGTCGGGGTCGTCCTCGATCAGGGCGAGGTGCGGGCGCATTCCGCATCACCTGGCCCGCCCGGCACCCGCCCGTTGTGTCGCTGATGAGCGGGCGTTGATGCCCAGACCATGTGGCGAAGGTAGAACAGTAAGCACCACGGTTCAAGGGGGAGCCGCCCGGGGGAGTTCCGGCGCGGACACGTGCGGTGCGGGCACACCGACACCGCCGCACGCGTCCGCGCCGGAGCGAGGGCCCCGGCGCGGACGGCAGGTACGACAGCGGGGACGGAACAGCGTGCACGACGACAGACTGAAACCCGCCCTCACCGCGACCTGGCCGCCGCCTGCGGAAGAGCTCGGACTCATGCGCGGCGCCGACGGACTGGTCCTCGCCGAACTGCACGGCGAGATAGACCTCGCGACCGCCCACCAGCTGCGCTGCTGGCTCGACTCGCTCGCGGCCCTCGCCGCCCCGGCCTACCTCGTCGACCTGCGACCCGTCTCCTTCGTCGACTCCACCGGGCTGAACCTGCTGCTTCGGCTGCGCCGACGGGTGCTGGAGGGCGGCGCGGCCTTCGCCGTGCTGTGCTCCCCGGGCACCCGCCGGCTGCTGCGGGCGCACGGCACGCTGGAGGTGCTGGACCCGGCGAGCACCCCGGCCGAGGCGGCCGTACGCCTGACGAAGGACTGACTCAGACCCGGTCGGCCGCGATGAGCAGGTACTGGAAACTGCCGTTGCGGTAGGCGCTCAGGAAGGTCTCCTCGATGCCCGTGACCAGGTGGTCGGCCTCCTTGCGCAACTCCCAGTAGGGCAGGGCCGCTTCGGTCAGGTCCTCCACGTGCACCGGCACCAGCCGGTTGCGGGCCATGGCCCGGAAGTACTCCGAGCGGGGATGGATGTCGCAGATGTAGTGGGCGTTGATGAGCGAGACCTCGCGGGACGCCCGCCCGTAGGTGTCGTTGTAGCAGCCGGTGATGACCACATAGCGTCCGCCGCGGCGCAGCAGCCGGGCGTGCTCGGCGAACAGCAGGTCCAGCTCGACGTACATGGTCGACTCGTTGTTCCAGGAGGCCGCGTACGCCCCCGAGGCGAACCCGGTGTCCAGCATGTTGCGGTGGTGGTAGCGGACATGGTCGTCGATACCGCGCTTGCGGGCCTGCGCGTTGGCGAACTCCGCCTGCTTCTCGGAGAGGGTCACGCCGTCCGCGCGGCAGCCGTGGCGCAGATGTGCCACGACACTGCCGCCGCCGCGCCCGCACCCGGCGTCGAAGACCCGGTCCTCGGCGGTGAGCGGACCGAGCCGGGCGGCGAGGATCTCGGCCTGGGCGTGTTCGAGACGGTGCAGTTCGGCGGTGATGCGTTCCCGCCGCCGTACCGGATCGGGCTCGTCGAGGACCGTGCGGTCGGCCGCCCCGATCCCGTAGTGGTGGTGGTAGAGGTCGTCGAGCTTTCCGAGTTCGAGGTTGACCGGGTTCTCCTCGGCGTTCCAGTAGTCCGCGACACGGGTCTGGTACGTCGACTGGGTCGGCACCTGGGCTGCCCTGGTGCCGGCGTCGGGGGCGATGGTCAACGGTGACTCCTCGTGCTGGTGCTGGTGACGTTCCGTCATGCGACCGCGCTTTACCAGTAGTTGGGCAGGTGGTAGCGGTGGCTGTTGGTGGCGTGCCACTCGTGGTTCCCGGCCACCCAGTCCGACAGGCTCCGGGTGTAGCGCCCGACGAGCGGCGAGGTGGCGGACAGCAGGGCCGACTCCTCGTCGAAGGCCGTCATGATCCGGTTGTGGATCTCCACGGACTTCAGATAGGCGGCCTTCAGCCCGCACCGGTCGTTGGCGGCGACTACCTGCGGAAGGTTGAGATGGGTCGGGTCGCTCGCCAGTTCCTTGGTGAAGGAGTAGAGGTCGTTGACGATGGTGGTGGCGTTGCAGGCGAGCGCCGTGACCCGCTGGATCTCGGGCCGTGCGTAGAGCGCCTCGGGCAGTTCGTAGCCGTCGACGGCGTCCACGATCGACAGACAGGGCCGGAAGTTGTTGAACTGCCGCATCACCAGGTACTCCCAGACCCGGGGCGTGTACCGGGTCTCCGCCCAGGCGGCCTCGGCGAGATAGCCGAGGTGGAGGCGGGCGATGTCGTGCACGAACCGGTCGGTCTGGCTCGGCGTGGCGAGGGCGGCGTAGTCCTGGAGGGCGAAGTGGTACGAGCGCAGCGGACCGTCGGCCCGTACGCCCTCGCGCCACTCCTCCTCCAGCTCCGGGACGCCGTGGTACGGGTCGATCGCCGACTGGGCCATGATCAGCCGGCCCCCGAGCCCCCGGCGCGCACCGCCCCGGCCCTCGTCCTCCTCGCAGTAGCAGGAGTCGACGACGTTCTCGGCGAGCAGCAACTCCCCGGCCACCGTGAGGCGTTCGAGGTCGGCCGCCTCCGGGTGCTGGAGCACCACGGCCCGGCCGAACTGGAACCCCGAGAAGTCCCCCTGCCACGCCTCCGGGAACAGATCCAGGCGCCGGGCCCAGGCCTCCAGCCTGCGGTCGACCTCCGCGGCCCGCACGGGGTCGGCCGGGGCGACCTGCCGGTGTCTGAGGCCGGGGATCGCCCCGCCCTGCCTCGGGGTGCGCAGGGTGCTCGCGATGTCGGGCGGTCCCGGCAGGGACCAGCTGCTCGTCGCGGTCACTCGGCCGTCCGGCCGATCTGCGCGTTCTCCAGGACGCCGACCGCGTCCGGGACGAGGATGGCCATCGAGTAGTAGGCGGTCACGAGGTAGCGGATGATCGAGTTGGTGCCGATCCCCATGAACCGTACGTTCAGGCCCGGTTGGTACTCCTCGGGGATCCCCGTCTGGTAGAGCCCGATGGCGCCCTGGTCGCCCTCCCCGGTGCGCAGCGCGATGATGCTGCTGGTGTGCTGGGAGCTGACCGGGATCTTGTTGCACGGGAAGATCGGCACCCCCCGCCAGGCCGGGATCTCGTGCCCCTCGACGTTCGCCGTGCCTGGCACCAGACCGCGCCGGTTGCACTGCCGGAAGAACGCGGCGATGGCCTTCGGATGGGCGAGGAACAGCTTGGTCTTGCGGCGCATGGCGAGCAGTTCGTCCATGTCGTCCGGGGTGGGCGGGCCGGTGAAGGTGCTGATGCGCTGTCCGTGGTCGGCGTTGTGCAGCAGCCCGAACTCCCGGTTGTTGACCAGTTCCCACTCCTGCCGCTCGCGGATCTCCTCGACGGTGAGCCGGAGTTGCTGCTCGGTCTGGTCCATAGGGTTGTTGTAGAGGTCGGCGACCCGGGTGTGCACCCGCAGCACGGTCTGGGTGAGGGACAACTCGTACTCGCGCGGGGCGAGTTCGTAGTCGACGTACCCGCCGTTGATGGTGGGCTCGCCGACGTGGCCCGCCTGGACGGGGACGTCGGCCTCGCCCTTGCGGTTCATCGGCAGGCTCTGCCGCCGCGCGTACTCCTCCAGGTGGGCCGCGAGGGACGGCACCCGCTCGGTGAACTCCGTGACCACGGACCAGGGCAGGGCCAGCACCACGCCCGCGGTCTCGGCCCGGACCGAGCTCAGCCACAGCGGGTCGGGCTGCCCTATGGCCTCGTCGCCCATCTGGGCGCCGTCGGTCACGACCCCGACGATCTCCTCCTCGCCGTACTTGCCGGCGGTGAAGCGGGTGAAGCGGCCGTGTACGACGAGATAGGCCTCGGTGACCGGCTGCCCGGCCTCGACGAGGACCTGGCCCGCGCGGATCTCCCGGACCCGGAAACGGGTCGCGACCTCCTTGAGGACGTCGAGGTCGGAGTAGCCGCGCAGGGCGGGGAGTTCGGTGAGCGTCTGGGGGATCACCCTGACGTCGTCCGCGCCGTTCTGCTCGAACTGCACCCGGCCCCGGCCCACCCGCAGCTGGAGCCGCCGGTTGACCCGGTAGGTGCCGCCCTTCACGTCGACCCAGGGCAGCATGCGCAGCAGCCAGCGGGAGCTGATGGCCTGCATCTGGGGTTCGGACTTGGTGGTGGTGGCGAGCTGCCGGGCCGCCGAGGTGCTGAGACTGGTGAGCTGGGCTTCGGAAGGGGGTTCGGGTTCGTCCACTGCGGAACCGGTGGCGCTGTCCGGTGAGGACACATTCCCTCCTGGGAGGTGAGCGGGCTGGCCATGCGCGTGTATTAGCCAAACAGCCCGGCCGACCACCCGATCAGGGCGTGAAGGGGGCGGCTTCACGACCTGGACGGTGTAAACCTCGCTGGTGAGGCAGTGGACGCACTATGAGTGCCCCCGCGCTCCTCGAACAGCGCACCGGAACGTCGCTTCTGCCCGAACTGAAGCGGAATCGTCCGTTCGACGCGCGGTCGGGCGCCCTCGTGACTAGCGTGAGGAAACGGACCGACCACCGAACGGGAAGGGCCGTGATCATGGCCGTACAACCTGAGGGAACCCCCTGTTGGGCCGATGCGATGTTCAGCGACGTCGAGGGAGCCAAGAGCTTCTACGGTGACGTCCTCGGCTGGACCTTCGGCGAGTCGTCGTCGGAGTACGGCAACTACACCCAGGCCTACGCGGACGGCAAGGCCGTCGCCGCCGTCGTCCCGCCGATGCCCGGCCAGGAGGGACAGTCGCAGTGGTGCCTGTACCTCGCCTCGCCGGACGCGGCGGCCACCGCGGGCAAGATCCGTGACCACGGCGGCGAAGTGCTGATGGAGCCGATGCAGGTCGGCGACTTCGGCACCATGTGCCTGGGCCGCGATCCGAGCGGTGTGGTCTTCGGGGTGTGGCAGGCGGGCACCCACGAGGGGTTCGAGGCCCCGCCCGAGCAGCGCGGCGCGTTCTGCTGGGCCGAGGTCTTCACCCGTGAGCCCGAGAAGTCCGACACCTTCTTCCCCGCCGTCTTCGGTTACAGCGCGAAGCAGATGCAGGACGACGCGATGGACTTCCGCATGTTCAACCTCGGCGACAACACCGTCCTCGGCCGCATGAAGATGACCGACGACTTCCCGCCCGAGGTGCCGGCGTACATCAACGTCTACTTCACGGTCGACGACTGCGACGACGCCGTCGCCCGCGCCACCAAGCTGGGCGCCGTGCTGCGCTTCGGCCCGATGGGCTCCCCGTTCGGCCGGCTCGCCGCGCTCAGCGACCCGCAGGGCGCGAGCTTCTCGGTGATCGACGTGACGACGACCGAGGGCGAGATGCCCCAGATCTCGGACGTGCCCTAGCCGGTCCGCACCGCCGTGACCACCACGGCCGTGCAGTGCATGCGCAGGCTCCCGCCCAGCCCGTCGACCGCGTCGCCGAGAGCGGCGAGCAGGGCGTCGAGCCGCTCCGCGGGCAACTGCGCGTGGCCGCCGAAGGTGGGCACCTGGTCCAGCCACTCCTCGCGGGTGTGGACCCGGTCCCACCCGAAGCGCCACTGCTCCGGCTCGCTGAACGCGGACGCCTCGCGGATGCCGTCGGCGGCCGTGGCGCAGACACCCGCGTAGACGTCCGGGCCGGTCATCCGGCGCCAGTCCATGCGCCGCCAGTCGGACGGCAGGCCGGCCAGCGCCCGGGCATAGGCCGCCGTGAGCGCCTCGGCCACCTCCGGCGCGGGCTGGAAGGCGTTCCAGAACAGGGCCAGACGTCCGCCCGGCCGCAGCACCCGGGCCGCCCGGTCGGCGCCGAGCACCGGATCGACCCAGTGCCAGACCGTCCCTGCGGTGACCGCGTCGAAGGTCCGGCCCGCCGGCTCCCACTCCTCGAACCGGGCGATCTCCACTTCCAGGCCCTTGCCGCGCGCGAACGCGGCCATCCGCGCGTCCGGCTCGACCCCGAGCACCTGGCAGCCGCGCTCCCGGAACGCCAGCCCGGCGATACCGGTGCCGGTGCCCACGTCCAGGACGTCCGGGCCGGGGCTCCCGGTGACGATCCGCTCGACCAGGGCGTCGGGGTAACGGGGGCGGGTCCGGTCGTAGCGCTCGGCGTCGGAGCCGTACGACTCGGCGATCTCTCGCTGTTCCCGGGGGTCCGGAGCTGGAGTGGGCATGCGCCCACTCTAAGTGGGCACGTGCCCACTCGACAAGAATCAGGGAGGATGTCCGAGGACGAGTGAGGTGGGCCGTGCCGACAGGGATCGCCATCCGCGATGTGCGGGAGCAGTTGTTCGACGCGGCCGAGCGGATCCTGCTCAGGGACGGGGCGAACGCGCTGACCAGCAGGGCGGTCACCACCGAGGCGGGGGTCGCCAAGGGGGTGCTGCACCGCCACTTCGAGGACTTCGACGCGTTCCTCGCCGAGCTGGTGCTGGATCGCATCGGCCGGGTCGAGGCCCGCTCCCGCGCCCTGATCGAGTCCGCGGGTACCGGTGCGGTCGTCGACAACCTCACCGCCGCGCTGACCGACCTCTTCGGGACGATCGCCCTGCGCATCGTCGGCCTGGTCATCGCGCGGGACGCCCTGCGGGCAAGGCTGCGCCAGGCGCGGGGCGGGGGAGTGCCGGTGCTGCGGGAGGCCACGGCGATGGTGGCCGGCTACCTCGGTGCCGAGCGCGACCTGGGGCGGGTCCCGGCCGGCGCCGACGTGGCCCTCCTCGCGCCCACGCTGATCGGGGCCGCGCACCTGCTGTTCGCCGACGCGGAAGGGTCGGGACCCGGGGACGGCGAGGTCCGCAGGGTCGTGGCCGGAGTCGTCCCGGTGGAGTGAACGGACGTCCTCGGCGGCATGGCATGATCGGGCGCATGCGTGAACGACTGGTGGCCGCGTGCGACGGCGCTTCGAAGGGAAATCCGGGACCCGCGGCCTGGGCCTGGGTCCTCGCCGACGAGAGCGAGACACCGGACCGCTGGGAGGCGGGCCCGCTCGGCAGGGCCACCAACAACGTCGCCGAACTCACCGCCCTGGAACGGCTGTTGGCGGCGACCGACCCGGACGTGCCGCTGGAGATCCGGATGGACTCCCAGTACGCCATGAAGGCGGTCACCACCTGGCTGCCCGGCTGGAAGCGCAACGGCTGGAAGACCTCCGCGGGCAAGCCGGTCGCCAACCAGGAACTCGTCGTCCGCATCGACGAACTCCTCGACGGCCGCAAGGTCGACTTCCGCTACGTCCCCGCCCACCAGGTCGACGGCGACAAGCTCAACGACTTCGCCGACCGCGCGGCCAGCCAGGCGGCGATCGTCCAGGAACCCGCGAGCAGCGCCCTCGGCTCCCCGGAGCCGCCGCCGTCGCCCGACACCCCTAAGACCGACCGCTCCGCCCGGGCCAAGTCGCCCAGGCGGAGCGGCGGTTCGTCCTCCCGTACGCTCAAGGCCAAGTTCCCCGGCCGGTGTCAGTGCGGACGCTCCTACGCGGCCGGTGAGACCATCGCCAAGAACGCCCAGGGCTGGGGGCACCCGGAGTGCCGTACGGAAACGGCGGGTTGAGAGCGCGGGCTGAGACCGTGGCTTGAGGGCCGGGCTGTCCCAAGACCCGGGCCGTGACGGTCAGATGACCGCCCCGCGCCACTCACCGGTCTCCCGGCCGCGCTCCTCGATGAACGTCTTGAAGCGCTCCAGGTCGCCCTTGGTCTGCCGCTTCACGAACCCGAGCTTGTCGCCCACCTTCTCGGTGATGCTGTCCGGATGGAAGTCCATCTGGAGCATCACCTTGGTGTGGCTCTCGTCGAGCCGGTGGAACGTGACCGCACCGGCCTGACGGGTCTCGCCGGCGATCGTGGTCCACGCGACCCGCTCGTCCGGGATCTGCTCGGTGATCTCCGCGTCGAACTCCCTGTGCACCCCGTTGACGTTGGTCACCCAGTGCGTGAGCGTGTCGGTGCGCTGTTCGATGCGCTCGACCCCGCTCATGAACTCGGGGAACGTCTCGAACTGCGTCCACTGGTTGTAGGCGGTGTGCACCGGCACGCCGACCTCGATGGATTCCTCGACCTGCGACACGGGTGAATCCCTCCTTCGTCCTCTCGGTGTGTCCGGCGCGGGTACCGCACGACCTGGTGGGCAAACCGGCGCAAGACGACTCCTATTCGGTGTCGAAGGTGTAGTGGCGCGTGTGGTCCAGCAGGTCCGCCGGGCGCACGTCGTTCCACGGCTTCATGGTCTCGCCGAGGTCGACGACGTCGGGCGTCCCGGCGGCCGGCACATAGCGTGAGTCCGGGTGCCGGCGCTGCCACCGGGCCCACAGCTTGTCCACGTAGGCGTGGTGCAGCCAGAACACCGGGTCGTTGGGGGAGACCCCGGTCGCCATCTGCCCGCCCACCCAGACATGGACCCGGTTGTGCAGATTGACCCCGCGCCAGCCCTCCAGATGGTTGCGGAACCCGTCCGAGGCGCTGTTCCAGGGCGCCATGTCGTACGTCGCCATGGACAGCACCGAGTCCACCTCGCCCCGGGTCGGCAGCTCCCGTACCCCGGCGCCCAGGGTGCGTCTGAGATACGTACGGCCGTCGACGCGCACGCTGATCGGCCAGTCGCCGGTGGACTCCGCGAACGGGCCGTCCATCACCCGTCCGTCCCGGCTGCGCCCGGTGCCGCCGAGGAAGTCGGGGCCCCACAGCGAGGCGCGCGTCGAGCGGTCGGTGCTCCAGTCCCAGTAGGGGAGCGCGACCGAGGAGTCCACCGACTGGAGCGCCCGCTCGAAGTCCAGCAGGAATCTGCGGTGCCAGGGCAGGAAGGAGGGCGAGCGGTGGCCGGTGCGCTCGCCGTTGTCGGTGTCGGCCATGATGAAGCCGTTGTGCGTGGTGACGAACGCGTCGTAGCGGCCGCTGCGCTTCAGCTCCAGGACGGCGGCGACGAAACGCCGCTTCTCGTCGGCGGTCAGGTTCGCCTGGTTCTTGCGGACGGTCATGGGTGCGGATGCTCCAAGAAGAAGTGCGGGGCCGAAGCGGCCCGCGGGAAGGGTCAGTTGGCGGGGAACGGCAGCAGCGGGGCACCCTGGAGCTCGTCCACGGCGGCCCGGGCCGCGGCGCGCGGGGTGGGCACCGGGTCGTAGTGGCTGACCACGCTGATCCAGCTGCCGTCGGCGTTGCGCATCACGTGCAGCTCGACGCCGTCGACCGACACGCGGTAGCCGCCGTGGTGACCCCCGTTCGACCGGCCCTGTATCCGACGGCCCCGGTAGACCTCGTCGAAGCCCTCCGGCGATCCGTGGTGGTGGTCCTCGGCGGACGCCCGCGGGGCGGCGACGGCGATCGTGGCGAGGGCTGCCGTCGCGGTGAGCGCGGTACGGCGGGTGAGTTCCGGCATGCGGTGAACCTCCTGTGTTGACGGACTCCGCATGCCTATCGGCCCCGCCGAGAGCGGGAGAAATCCCCCGCGACCGGTTGGCTCCGATCCAGACAATTACCTACATGTCGTACAGCGTTGAACGAAGACGATCTTGCCGGAGAGAGGGCTTTCGGATCCCCGGACGGAGGAATTCCTTCCCGCGCCGACCGTGATCCTGGTGATCCTTTGCGGGCGAACGCGCTGGCAGTGGCCCGCCTCACACGCGGAAACCGGCGCGATCGCAAGGGCGGGTCGCACACCCCCGGACTGCTACTCTGCGTTGCCAATCGACCGCTTTGGGTAATTTCTAGGGGTGCGCGTGAAGGTCGCCTGTGTCGGCGGCGGGCCCGCCGGCCTGTATCTCTCGATCCTGCTGAAACGTCAGGACCCGTCCCACGACATCACTGTCCACGAGCGCAACCCGGAGGGATCGACCTACGGCTGGGGCGTCACCTACTGGCGCGGACTGCTCGACAAGCTCCACGCCCACGACCCCGAGTCGGCCCGCGCCGTCGAGGAGGCCTCGGTCACCTGGAGCGAGGGCGAGGCCCGGGTCCGCGACCTCGTCACCCGGCGCCCCAGCGACCTCGGCCACGGCATCGGACGCCACCGGCTGCTGGAGATCCTCGCCGCCCGGGCCCGCTCGCTGGGCGTACGGCTGGAGTTCGAGCACGAGATCACCGAAGGGAACCTCCCCGAGGCCGACCTCGTCGTGGCCGGCGACGGTGTGCACAGCGTCCTGCGCGGCCGGCACGCCGAGGCATTCGGCGCCGAGACCAAGGAGGGCCGCAACCGCTACATCTGGCTCGGCACCAGCAAGGTCTTCGACTCCTTCACCTTCGCCTTCGTCGAGACCGAGCACGGCTGGATCTGGTGCTACGGCTACGCCTTCAGCCCCGAGCGCAGCACCTGCGTCGTCGAGTGCGCGCCGGAGACCTGGACCGGCCTCGGCCTGGACGGCGCCGACGAGGCCGACGGACTGGCCCTGCTGGAGAAGCTGTTCGCCGACATCCTCGACGGCCACCCGCTGATCGGCCGCTCCGCGAACTCCGGCAGCGCCCAGTGGCTCACCTTCCGCACCCTCACCAACCGCACCTGGCGGCGCGACAACCTCGTCCTGCTCGGCGACGCGGCCCACACCACCCACTACTCCATCGGCGCCGGCACCACCCTCGCCCTGGAGGACTCCATCGCCCTCGCCGACGCCCTGCGCGAGCACGGGGAACTCCCGCAGGCGCTCGCCCGCTACGAGCGGCGCCGCAAGTCGGAACTGCTGTCCGTCCAGAGCGCGGCCCGCTACAGCGCCCAGTGGTACGAGAACCTGCCCCGCTACATGGACCTCCCGCCGGAGCAGATGTTCGCCCTGCTCGGCCAGCGCCACTCACCGCTGCTGCCGTACATCCCGCCCCAGCTGTACTACCGGATCGACAAGGCGGCCGGACAGCTGGAGGCGCTGCGCCGGTTCAAGCGCTGGCTCGGACCGAGGCTGGCGCGGAGCGTGCACGCCCGGGAACTCTCCGGCAAGTAGCCCCCAGAACCGGAGACGGTATTGGGTGAATGACGATTCACCGATAGAGTGAATTGTCATTCACCCGCCGTTTTCCGCGTCGTCCCCGGAGTGCAGATGGACCAGCAGGGCCCGATATCCCCGCCGCGCGGAGCGACTCTGCGGGCCCGGCTCACCGTGCCGGTGCTGGCGATGTGCGGTGTCCTGATGGCCGTCATGCAGACCGTGGTCGTCCCCCTGCTGCCCGACCTGCCCCGGCTGACGAACTCCTCGCCGGGCGCCGTCTCCTGGATGGTCACGTCGACCCTGCTGGCCGGGGCCGTCCTCACCCCGGTGCTCGGCCGGGCAGGGGACATGTACGGCAAGCGCAAGGTGCTCACGGCGTCCCTCGCCCTGATGACCGTCGGCTCGGTGATGTGCGCGCTGTCGTCCGACATCACCGTGCTCATCGCGGCCCGCGCCCTCCAGGGCGCCGCCGCCTCCGTGGTGCCGCTGTCGATCAGCATCCTGCGCGACGAACTCCCGCCCGAGCGCCGGGGCTCCGCGGTCGCGATGATGAGCTCCACCGTCGGCATCGGCGCCGCGCTGGGCCTGCCCCTGGCCGCGATGGTCGTGCAGTACGCCGACTGGCACACCATGTTCTGGATGACCAGCGCCCTCGGCGCCCTGGGCGTGACGGCCGTGGCCTGGGCGGTCCGTGAGTCGCCGGTACGCCAGCCCGGCCGCTTCGACGTACTGGGCGCCCTGGGCCTGGCCGTAGGACTCGTCTCGCTGCTGCTCGGAGTCTCCCAGGGCGGGCAGTGGGGCTGGGGCAGCCCGCGGGTCCTGGCCCTGTTCGCGCTGTCCGTCGCCGTCCTCGCCCTGTGGTGGTGGCGCCAGCTGCGCACCGAACAGCCCCTGGTCGACCTGCGGCTCGTCACCCGGCCGCGCGTGGGCCTGTCCCATGTGGCCGCCCTGCTCACCGGGTTCGCGTTCTACGCCAACTCCCTGGTCACGGCCCAGCTGGTGCAGGCGCCGAAGGCCACCGGTTACGGACTCGGCCTGTCGATCGTCGCCACCGGCCTGTGCCTGCTGCCCGGCGGCGTCACCATGCTGCTGTTCTCGCCGCTCTCGGCCCGGATCTCCGCGTCCCGCGGCCCCCGCATCACCCTCGCCCTCGGCGCCGCGGTCATCGCCTGCGGCTACGCGGTACGCATCGCGGACAGCCGCGACCTGTGGATGATCATCCTGGGCGCCACGGTGGTGGCCACCGGCACCACCCTCGCCTACTCGGCGCTGCCGACCCTCATCCTGCGCGCGGTACCGGCCGAGCAGACGGCCTCCGCCAACGGCGTCAACGTCCTCATGCGGACCATCGGACAGGCCACCTCCAGCGCGGCCGTCGCGGCCGTACTGGTCCACCACACCAGCCTGGTCGGCGGCGCGCCGGTGCCCACCCTGCACGGCTATCTGCTGGCCTTCGCCATGGCAGGCGCCATCGCCCTCGCGGCCTGCGCGGCGGCCCTCACCATCCCCGGCGACGCCACCCCCGAGAAGACCCGCCCGGCCGGTGACGGCACCCGGGGCGCGCGGAACGAGGCGATGGAGGGAGCATGAGTGCCGTGAGCACAACGCCCCCCGCCGCCGCCCCCGCCCGCCGGGACGCCGAGGCGACCAAGGCCGCCATCCTGCGGGCGGCCCGCTACCTCCTGGCCCGCACCCCGCACGCCGACATCACCCTCAAGGCGGTCGCCGAACGCGCGGGAGTCAGCCCGCCGTTGATCGTCAAGTACTTCGGCAACAAGGACGCCCTGTTCGCCCGCGTGATGTCCTTCGAGTCGGACGCGACGGCCCTGCTCGACGCGCCCCTGGAGGAGCTGGGCCGCCACATGGTCCGCCATGTCCTCACCGGCCAGATCGAGCGGGGCGCCGACCCCCTCCTGCGGATCGCCTTCGCCCCGGTCCAGGGCGAACACGGCGACATCCTGCGCGTCAACTTCCGCACCCAGGTGGTCGACCGCCTCGCGCAGCGCCTCCAGGGCCCCGACGCGGGCCTGCGGGCCGAACTGGCCGTCGGCACACTCCTCGGCCTCGGCGTGATGTACGGCATCGCCCGCGGCACCGACCTGAGGGCGAGCGCGGTGCGGGACGTGGTGGACCGGTACGCCCCCACCGTGCAGGCCCACCTGACGCCCTAGCGGAACAGCCGGTCCAGGAACGCGTTGCCGAACACCCCGTGCGGATCGAGCCGGTCCAGCACCCCGGCCGCCTGCCCCCACACCGCCTCCCCGAACGACCCGGGGATCGTCGTCCCCAGCACCTCCTCGTCCGCCCACACCGCGTCGTCGGTGTAGGCCCACCCCTTGGACCACTCGACGCGGGTCCCCTCGAAACCGTCGAACAGGAACCGCTCGATCTCCCGCAGGAACGCCTCCGCGTACGGCGTCCCCGGCAGCGTCAGGATGTCCAGCCACACCGCCGTGTCCCACTCGGGACGCGCCCCGCCGGCACGCAGCGCCGACAGCAGCGGGGCCCGCGCGCCCGCCACCTCGGCCTCGTCCGGATCGTCGAGCCCGGTCACCCGGATCTCCACCGTGCCGTTGACCGGGAACCGCCCCTTCGCCGCGTACGCCGCGAGCCGCTCCCGGTAGAACTCCGTGAACTCGGACACGACCCGCTGCACCCCGTCCCGCGAGGTCGGCACCGCGTACCCGTTCGCCGTCACCCGCAGTGTCGTCGGCCTGATGTACAGCAGCGTGTTCTTCGACGGCCCCCAGAGGTCCGCCGACAGCGTCGCCGTCAGCCCCACCGTCGCCACGTCGAGCTGCGCGTTCCCGAGCACCGGCGCCAGGTACCAGGCCGCGTCCGACACCATCCGCCCGGCCAGATCGGCCACCAGGGTCGGTACGTTGTCGGAGAAGGGATAGTTGTACGGCGAGGTCACGCGCCGTGAGGTCAGCGGCTTGGTGGGCGCCACGCTCCACACCTTCAGCCACGGGAACTCCGTGAACGCGAACCAGATCGCCTCGACCCGCCCCGACTCCTCCAGGAAGCTCGCGAAGGTCCGCCCGTCACCACCGGGCGCGGCGAACAGCTCGGCCGCCGGAATGTCGACCCGGCTCATGCACCGGAGATTGCTGTTCGCCCCGACCCGCAGCACGACCTCGGTGACGAAGGCCCGCCCGAGATGGGTGAGCAGCACGGCGCTGTCGGCCTCGTCCCGGTGGAACGTGCGCAGGCCGTACGCCCCGCTCTCCTCGTCCCACACCACCGCCGTCAGCTCCACGACACGATTGCTGAGCGAGCCGTACGTCTGCCCCGGCAGCCGCTCCTCCCCGGCGGCCGGAACGGCGGTGCCGTGCGCGTCGATCGCCAGCGCCCCGCCCAGGGTGAGGTCGCCGGGAGCGGGCGCGGCCGTGACCCCGAGCCCGTGTCCCTCCAGGTAGGTGAGCAGCGCCTCCAGGGTGACCCCGGTGCCCGCGCGCACGGCGGAGGCGGAGTCCAGGGACAGCCCGGTGAGGTGGGAGGCGGTGTCGACGAGGAGGACGGGCACGTCAGACGTGGTGCCTTCCGTGACGGTCAGGGGCGACCAGCCGTGCGAGGAACCCCGGGCACGCACCCGCCAGCCGTGCCGCCAGGCCCAGTCGACGACCTCGACCACCTGGTCCGGGCCCGTCGGCGCACAGGCCCACAGCCCGTCGGCGGTGATCTCGCCGACCCAGTTCCGGTAGGCCGAACGGTAGAGGTCCACGTCCGCCGGGAAGCCGGGCAGCTCCTCCGCCGCGGCAGCCGGATCGGCGGGCAGCAGAACCGGTACGGCGGTGAGGGCGGCGGCACTCATGAGGAAGCCGCGACGGGACCAGGAGGGCTTGTCCTGGGGGTGGTTGCTCACAAAACGATCAGTCACCCGGTCACGGTAGGCGGCCGTTGACACGTGCATGCCCCACGTCGATTCGTGTCACCCGTGTGAGTGAACGATTCACAGGTGTCGGCCCGGAGCGGCCGGTTCCGCGCAGGTCGGCGACGGATGACAGACTGACGCCATGGACGAGCGCACATTCGGCAGGTCTCAGCAGCACGCATCCGTCGTAGGACTCGGCACCTGGCAACTGGGAGCCGACTGGGGGGACGTCGACGACAAGGAAGCCCTCTCGGTGCTGGAGGCGGCGGCCGAGTCGGGGGTCACCTTCTTCGACACCGCCGACGTGTACGGCGACGGACGCAGCGAGCAGACCATCGCCGCCTTCCTCAGCGGCCGCCCCGACCTGCATGTGCTGGTCGCCACCAAGATGGGCCGCCGTGTCGACCAGATCCCCGAGAACTACGTCCTCGACAACTTCCGCGCCTGGAACGACCGTTCGCGCCGCAACCTCGGCGTCGACCGCATCGACCTGGTCCAGCTGCACTGCCCGCCCACCCCCGTCTACTCCTCCGACGAGGTGTTCGACGCCCTCGACACCCTGGTCGAGGAGGAGCGCATCGCCCACTACGGCGTCAGCGTGGAGACCTGCGAGGAGGCGCTGACCGCGATCGCCCGGCCGGGCGTGGCGAGCGTGCAGATCATCCTCAACGCCTTCCGCATGAAGCCCCTGCTCCAGGTGCTCCCCGCCGCCCGGGAGGCGGGCGTCGGCATCATCGCGCGGGTACCGCTGGCCTCGGGCCTGCTGTCCGGCAAGTACACCGAGGACACGGTGTTCCCGGAGAACGACCACCGCGCCTACAACCGGCACGGCGAGGCCTTCGACGTCGGCGAGACCTTCTCCGGCGTCGACTACACGACCGGCGTCGAGGCCGCCGCGGAGTTCTCCGCGCTCGCCCCCGAGGGCTACACCCCGGCCCAGCTCGCCCTGCGCTGGATCGTCGAGCAGCCCGGCGTCACCACCGTCATCCCCGGCGCCCGCTCGCCCGAGCAGGCCCGCGCCAACGCGGCCGCCGCGAAGCTGCCGCCGTTGTCCGAGGAGACTCTCGTGGCCGTCCGTGACCTCTACGACCGCCGGATCAAGGGCCAGGTGGAGAGCCGCTGGTGACCACGCGGCGCCGGGAGCTGTCGTACGGCAGCTCCCGGCTCGTTTCAACTCTCACATGAGGGTTACCTGGCTTCCATGACGCAGGCAGCCGAGCGCACCGGACGCGACGAGACCCAGGAAGAGCGCGCCGACCGCATGTGGGGCGAGCTCATCCAGGAGATCCGCGTCGCGCAGACCGGTGTCCAGATCCTCTTCGGCTTCCTGCTCACCGTCGTGTTCACCCCGAGGTACGACGACCTGGTCCACACCGACCAGGTCATCTACATCGTCACCGTCGTCCTCGGCTCCTGCGCCACCGGAGCCCTGATCGGACCGGTGTCCCTGCACCGTCTCGTCTCGGGTCGGCGCATCAAGCCCCAGGCCGTGCGGATCGCGTCCCGGCTGACCTTCGTGGGGCTGGTCCTCCTGCTGACCACCATGACGGCCGCCCTCCTGCTGATCCTTCGGGTGGCGACCCACGACGACTGGGTGCCCTGGCTCGTCACGGGTGTCGTGGCCTGGTATCTGACGTGCTGGTTCGGGGTGCCGATGTGGACCCGGCGCCGCTATACGACGAAGTGACGGCGAGCTGCCGGTCGTGCGGCCGGGACAGCACCAGCACCGAGACCGTGGCGCCGATCAGCGCGCAGAACATGTCCCACTGGGTGTCCCACACATCGCCCTGGGTGGCCAGGAAGGCGTCCGCCGCCTGACCGCCGGTCACCGCGGCGGCCCACTCCAGCATCTCGAAGACGGCACTGAACGCCAGACACGCGCACACGGTCAGCGGCGCCAGCCAGCGGCTGCCCCGCAGCGGCGACGTACGGCTCAGCAGCTCCCGTACCAGGACCGCCGGCACGAACCCTTGCATGAGGTGGCCGAAACGGTCGTACGGATTGCGCTCCAGACCGAAGGTGTCCCGCACCCAGTCGCCGAGCGGCACCTGCGCGTAGGTGTAGTGGCCGCCCACGATCAGCACGAGCGCGTGCGCCGCGAGCAGACAGCACAGCAGGTCGGTGAGCGGGAAGCGGCGCCAGGTCAGCACGATCAGCGGGAGCCCGACCAGGACCCACACGGTCTCCAGGAACCAGGTGGTGCGGTCGCGCGGGCCCCAGGCGGACAGGGCCAGCGCGGCGGCCACGGCCCACGCGAGCAGGACGGGCAGCGGCCGTCGCACAGTGGTCATCGGGTGCTCCTTGTCGTAGGAGCCCTCATCGTCGGGGCAGCCGGCCCGCGGTGGCATGAGTACGGCTACTCAACCCGAGCCGGTGTCGGGGAGCCGGTGTCAGCCCCCGGCGATCACCGAGGCCAGGAAGTCGTCGACGCTGACCTCCTCCTGCCCTGGTGGCACGATCTCCCGGGTCTCGCTGAGGAAGGTCGCCAGCGCCGGGGCCCACGCGTAGACCACGGCGTGCTGGCGGCCGCCGTCGGAGCGGGCGTCGCCGTAGAACTCCATGCGCAGCTCCTCCCACACACCGGTCGAGACGGGGCTCAGCCGTACGTCCCCGACCCCGACCGGACCGCGCAGCCCCTCGGCGAGCATCTCCCGGTCCAGCCGCCACCGGGCCAGCACCCGGCCGTCGTGGCTGAACACCGCGGTGACGGCGAACGGGTCCGTCGCGTCGTACCCCAGGTGGGCGAGCACGGGGCACCGGCCCGTGCCGCCCGCCTGGAGTTGCACGACCAGAGTCTTGTGCGCGGTCCTGTGGACGAAGGAGTTCACCTGGAGGCCTCCGGGGAGAACGACGTAGAGCCCTCTAGTACCCCTACCACGCCCAAGATGCTCAGCCTTCCGGGTGATTGCCCTTCGCGCCGCGCAAGGACGTGATGCACGAGGCGATGGCGCGCTGGAGTTCCTCCAGTTGCTGGACCATGTCGTCCTCGTAGAAGTCCTGGGCGTCGTCGAAGGTCAGCTCCTCGAACGCCTTGGTCGCCTTCTGGAGGCTGCTGTAGAACTTCGTCCGCCGCTCCTGCACCCGGAGTTCGGGATCGGACTCCACGGCCTCGGCGACGAGGGACTTCATGGTGTCGAAGGCCTCGGCCGCCCACTCGCCGGTGTCCTCGTCGTCCTCCAGCTCCTCCAGGAGGGACAGGTGCCGCTCGGCCTCCTGACGCAGGTCCACCGGCGCGTCGATGGTCTGCCCGGCCGGGGTCTTCACCTGGCCGGACTCGGCGATCTGGCGGACGTACCCGATCCGGTCGGCGGCCCGGCTCTCGGTGGCGACGGCCTTCTTCAGGTCGTCCGTGCGTACGACGTCCCGGGCCAGCGAGGCCTGGAGCTCCGGGTCCTCCTTGATCCGGTCGAGCAGCGCGCTGCGCGCGGCCCGGGCGGTGGAGGGGTCGGCGAGGATCGCGGCCCGCAGGGCGGTCGGGTTCTCGGCGACCTCCAGGGCCTTCGTCGGGCGGATGCCCTCCGCCTCCGCGGCCTCGGCGATGGCGGTGCCGCGCTCGGAGGTCGCGCTGTTGCGGGAGACGTAGTACGTCAGCCACACGTCCGCGTCCGGCAGCTCCACCTCCTGGCCCGGCGCCAGCGTCTCGAAGTGCGGGACCATGCCGTCGTCGGCGGCCCGGTCCCAGGCCTTGTAGTAGCGCATGACACGCTCGGGCGAGCAGCCGGCGAGTTCGGCGAACTCCTTCGCGGACACCTTCGGCGTCTCGTCCGCGCTCTGGCCGCCGGGACGCACGCTGCGCGCCACCATCAGGCCGAAGGCCCAGCCGCCGGTCCGCGCGTACACCCCGAACTCACGGGCGTCCCGCGCGACGAGGTCGGACAGGGGCGCGGCGGGCGTCTCGGCCGAGGTCTCCACCGGCGCCTGGAGCGGCGTCTCAACCGATGTCTCGACCGGTGTGTCCTCGCCCGAGGTCTCGGCGGACGTCTCGGACGGGTCGATCGCTAGGGTCACGGGTGTTTCTCCTGGTCAGGCTCGTTCGGACCGCACGATGTGCAGGGTCGGAAGCCTATTGCACCCCCGGGTACCGGCTCGGCAGCACGGCCCCGCTCAGCCGAACGCGTCGCGCAGCGCGGGCAGCAGCGTCTTCGCCGACCAGTCCAGGAACTCCGGCTGCGACTCCCCGCCGATCTGCACCAGGGCGATCTCGGTGAAGCCCGCCTGCGCGTACGGCCGTACGGCCTCGACGAAGTCGTCCGGATCGTCGCCGCACGGGATCGACTCCGCGATGTCGTCGCGGGTGACGAACCGGGTGGCCGACTCGAACGAATCCGGGTGCGGAAGCTCGGAGTTGACCTTCCAGCCGTTCCCGAACCAGCGGAACTGCGAGTGCGCCCGCTCGATCGCCGTGTCGCGGTCGGGGTCGTGGCAGACGGGCAGTTGGCCCACGCGCGGCTTGCCCGCGCCGCCGTGCCGGTCGAACGCGTCGAGCAGGCCCGCCTCGGGCTCCGTGGCGATGACCAGGTCGGCGAGACGGCCGGCGAGCGCGCAGGACTGCTTGCCGGAGACGGCCGGCAGGACGCGGTGCTGGCGATCACCTCGGAGACCCTTGACCTGCAGAAGGTCCTGAGTCTGGTCGGGGAGCACCTCCTGCCCGCCATCGGCACCGGCCCGCTGCCCGGACGCGAGGCCGCGGACACGGCCCTGGCCGGCCGGCTGGCCCGGCTCGCGCTGCCGCCCGCCGAGGGCAGGGCGGCCCCCGTGGCGAGCGGCACCGTGTGCACGCCTTCCGGCGGCACGTGCACCGACCAGCCGACCCTCACCGCGGTCGAGGTGGACGCGGAGGGCCGGGTGACCCTGGTCGACGACGGGGATCGGCTGGAACTGCGGTACGAAGCCGGGGCGGAAGCCTGGACGGTGGTCGACGGGGCCGTGCCCGCGGCGGTGAGCGGCGGCTGGACCGACGCGGACACCCTCGTCGTGGACGTGGCGTTCCTGGAGACGCCCCACCACCTGCTGGTGACCTGCTTGCCCGGCGCCGGGACCTTCACCGCGCGCTGGCGGACACAGCCCCTGCACCGGGGGCCGCTGCGCCGGATGCGGGCGCCGCGCTCAGTCTGAGGGCACGCGGAAGGTGCTCAGGAAGGTGTCCAGCGCCTTCTGGTTGGCGGCGTCGCTCCAGTCGTCCGCCGGGGTCGTCCAGCGCAGCGAGTAGCCGCGCCCGTCGCCGATGAGGAAGCCGCGGCCGAAGGTGCGCACCCGGGCGCCGTCGACCTGCTCGATCCACTGCATGTCGGCGGCCTCACGGCCCTGGTAGGTCGTCGCGCGGATGTCGCCGAGCCGTTCGTAGCCGGGGTTGTCCCGGAGATCCGGCTCCACGTCGTCGCGCCAGACGGCCACGGCGTTCGTGCCGACGGCCTTGCTGTAGGTCACGGCGAGCGTGCGCGGGTCGCCGGAGGCGCCGAAGGTGACCCGGTAGGCCAGGTCCTCCTGACGCGAGGTGTCCAGCGGCTTCCAGCCCTTGGGCAGCGCGATCGAGAAGCCCAAGGGGGAGTGGTACTCCGTGTACCCGGCCGGCAGACCCGCGCCCGCGGTGGGAGAGGCCGACCTGGTCGGCGTGGGCGGCGGTGTCGTCGGCGGGGTGGGGTTCTGCTCGTCGGTGCGGTTCCCGGGCGGGCTCGCCGACGGGGAGGGAGTGGGCGGTGCCGAGGCGGACGCGGACGGGGCGGGTGCCTCGCCGGTCGTCGCGGAGTCGGTGCCGGGCAGCCCGTTGGTGACCGTGAGGACGGCGGCGGCCACCGTGACGACGGCCAGCGCGGTCCCGGCGATCAGCAGCCGGCTGCCGCGGCCCGGCGCCGTGCCGTGCAGGCCCCGCAGCCGGGACCTGGACTCCTGGGCCGGCATCGCATCGGGGTCCTCGTCGAGGACCCGGATCAGGGCGTCCCGCACCGAGGCCCGCGTCAGTCGCTCCTGGGAGCTCTTGCGCAGCAGCCCCTGCACGGTCTGGGTGAGCGGCCCGGCCCGCACCGGCGCCCGCAGGGGCAGCCGGTCGACTCCCTTCAGGGTGGCCGCGGGACGGTCGCGGTCCCGGAAGGGCGGCCGGCCCTCGACCATCGTGTAGAGGAGCGCGCCGAGGGCCCACAGGTCGGCCGCGGGGCCGATGCGCTCGTCGCGGGCCTGTTCGGGGGAGGCGTACGACGGTGCCGCGAGCCGCGGTGCGAGGGTCGCGCCCGCCAGGCCGAAGCCGGTGACCACGACGGTCCCGTCGGTCCGCACGAACACCTGGCCCGGACTGAGTTCCCCGTGCGTGATGCCCTCGCCGTGCGCGGCCTCCAGCACCTCCAGCAGCTCCAGCCCGATCCGGGCCGCCCGCACATGGTCGAACGTGCCCTGCTGGGCGAGGAGTTCGCCGAGCAGTACGCCGTCGACGGGCTCGGTGACCGTCCACAGGAGGCCCTCCTGCGTGACCGCGTCCACGACCGCGGCGACCCGGCCGGGCGCGAGCACCCGCATGGTCTTGGACATACGGATCACGCCCGCGGAGGTGCGCAGCGAGGCGTCCTCGTCCGTGTCGGCGGGCAGCCCCATCTCGGTGAGCAGGCAAGGGCGTTCCGTCGAGATGTCCTCGCCGTACCAGCACGCCCGGTTGGTCTCGCGGTGCAGGACGTCCAGGGGCCGGTACCTTCCGGCGACCAACTCATTTGTGGAGACGTGCGCCTTGACCATGGTCATCCTTCGCTGAACCCCTGGCTCTCACCTTTCCCAGTGGTACGGCGGGTGCGGCTGGGTATGTTCAATCAAATCCTCAACCGATGGAATCCGCTTTCCGGCCGGTCGGTATCTGACTCAGGAGTCAGTAGAACGGCCTGTTCATGACCCGGAGTTGAACATCTCTCTCAGCGCAGCCCGAACCGCTCGGCCCACCCCATGACATCGGCGGTGGTCGCGTTGCCTCCGCACACCACGAGCCCCAGCCGGGCGCCCTCCCCGACCCGCTCCAGCACCCGGCGGGCGGCGGGCAGGAGACAGCCGGCCGCCGGTTCGGCCCACACCTTGGCGTGGTCGGCGAGGTCGAGCGAGCCGCGCACCGCCTCCCGGTCGGGGACCACGAGGACCTCCTCGACCAGGGCCGCCACATGGTCGTAGGTGGACCGCGAGACGGCCGGCGCGCTGAGCGTGGAGACGAGGGAGGACAGGGCGACCGGCACCGGTCCGCCCGCCGCCAGCGCCCGGGACATGGCCTCGGCGCCCTCGGTCTCCACGCCCCACACCCGCACTCCGGGACGGCGGGCCCGCAGTGCCGTCGCGACCCCCGAGATCAGCGCGCCGCCCCCGACACTGACGAGGACGTCGGTGAGGTCGCCCGCGTCCTCGGCGAACTCCAGCCCGACGGTGCCCTGTCCGGCGATCACCACGGGGTCGTCGAAGGGGTGGACCAGCGTGAGCCCCTCGTCCCGCAGCCGGTTCATCAGCGCGAACGCGCTGTCCATGTCGTCCGTCAGCCGCAGCGACGCTCCGGACGCCGTCACGAGCTCCACGGACCGGGCGGGCGCCGACCGCGGCATGACGACCGTCGCCTTCACGTCGAGGGCCGCGGCCATGTGGGCGAGGGCGATCCCGTGGTTGCCGCCGCTGACCGCCACGACCCCGGCGGCCCGCTCCTTCTCGCCGAGCGACAGCAGCTTGGCCGTCGCCCCGCGCGCCTTGAACGAGCCGGTGCGCTGGAGCAGTTCGAGCTTGACGGTGACGGGAGCACCGAGCAGCTCGGACAGGCCGGGGCTCGGCAGGGTCGGCGTGCGCACGACGTGTCCGGCGATCCGCTCGGCCTGCCGCTCGATGTCGGTGATCCCGATCAAGACAGTCTTCCTTCCGCGGGGCGGGCGCGCTTCCGGGAGGAGCAGCGCTCGGGGGTCCAAGAGGGCGGCGCGCCCGATAGAGGGGTGCTTCGAACCCTGTCCCGGCGGACGGCGACGGTCAAATCGGCGTCAGAGCTCGCGCCGCACCAGGTAGTCCAGCAGGGGCCGCAGCTCGTGCACGGTCCCCGCGGCGGCGATGTGCCGGCGTGCCTCGGCCAGCGCCGCCGTTCTGCCACCGCACCGCTCGACCAGGGCCGCGATCTCCTGTGGGGTCCCGTCCGACTCCAGGAGCCGCGCCAGGCGGGCCGCCTCGGGGGTCGGCGCGTCGAGCGCGGCCAGCACCGGGAGGGTCTTCTTGCGCTCCCGCAGATCGCCGTGCACGGGCTTCCCGGTGACCAGGGGGTCGCCCCAGATGCCCAGGACGTCGTCGACGATCTGGAACGCGAGGCCCAGGTGCCGCCCCGCCCGGTCGAGCGCGGCCACCGTGGCGGGCGGTGCCCCGCAGAGCAGCGCGCCCAGCGAGGCGGCGCAGCCCAGCAGCGCCCCGGTCTTGTGCTCGGCCATGGTCCGGTACTCGTCCGGCCGCACCCGCTCCGGTCCGGCCCAGGGGCGCGTGGCGAAGAGCAGGTCGTCCGCCTGCCCCCGCACCAGGTCGCCCAGGGCCGCGGACAGCAGCCGCACGGCGCCAGGGCCGGAGTCGGCGAGGGTCTCGACGGCCAGCGCGAACAGGGCGTCACCCGCGAGGACCGCAGGACCAGTGCCGTACGCCTTCCACACCGTCGGACGGCCGCGCCGGGCCGCGTCGCCGTCCATGATGTCGTCATGGAGCAGGGAGAAGACATGCACCAGCTCCACCGCGACCGCTGCGGGCACCCCGGCCCGTCCCGGAGCGCCGGCCGCCTCGGCACCCAGTACGGCGAGCGCCTGCCGCACGCCCTTGCCGCCGGACGCCACGGCCGGAGCGCCGCCCACCTCGCACCAGCCGAAGGAGTACGCGGCCATCTCCGCCACCCACGGGTGCAGCCGGCCGACCGCCTCCCCGAGCGCCGGTCGCACCAACTCCCGGCACCGGGTGAGGACTTCGGGAGCGACGAGCGTCGTCACCGTACCGCCTCCGCCCGGACGCCGAACTCCTCCTGGGCCCGCGCCACCATCTCCCGCGCGTGCCGGAGCCCGGTGCGCTCCAACGTGCGGGCCAGATCGTCCAGTTCGGCCGCCGTCTCGGCACGGTCGCGGCCGAGCCGGGCCAGGGACTTGGCGAGCCCCAGCCGCGCCAGCGCCTCCCCGCGCGGCTCGCTCATGGCCCGGAACTCCGTGAGCGCCTGCTCGTAGAGGTCCCGTGCCTCGGGGTAACGCCTGTCCCGGTACAGGACGTTGCCGCGCATCTTGTGGTTGTAGGCGAGGGCGCTCGACAGGTTCATCTCCCGGCAGATCTCCTCCGCCTCGGACAGCAGCGTCAGAGCCCGCTCGGTGTCGCCGTCGCGCACGGAGGCGAGATCGGCGAGCCCGCGCAACGCCCAGGCGTGACCGCGCCGGTCGTCGGCGACCGCGGTGATCCGGGCCGCCTCCTCGAACATGGCGAGCGCGGTGTCGTAGGACCCGGTGTTGCGGTGCATCTGCGCGATGCCCGACAGTGCCCACACCGTGTGCCGTGCCTCCCCGCGCCGCCGTGCCTCAGCCAGCAACTGCTCGTGCAGTCGGCCGACGGCCTCGTAGTCGCCCTGGATCCGGCCGGTCTCGGCGAGCCCCGCCAGCGAGTAGCCGCGGACCACGACGTCGCCGCCGCGCTCGCCGAACTCGGCCGCGAGCTCCAACAGCCGCCGGGCCAGGGCGAATCCGCCGCGCTGCCGGGCAAGGGTGCCGCCGCTCCACAGCGCCCAGGCCATCCCCGCGGTGTCCCCGGCGCGCCGGGCGGCACGGTAACTCGCCTTCCAGGCCCGGTCGGCGTCGGCGACCCGGCCGAGCCTGCGCTGTGCCTCGGCGACCGCGAGCCCGGAGCGGGCCGCCTCCGCGTGCCGCCCGGCCAGCTCGGCGGCTCTCAACTGCTCGGTGCCCGCGGCCAGTACGTCGTCGAGCGAGGAGTTCACGGAGAGGGTGGTGAGGGCGCCCTGGTACTCAGGGGCGAATGCCTTGCCGTACATGCATCCCTTTCGGTCCGTATACACCGCATCTATACGTGCTGTGTATACATGGTGTGCATAGTGCCTCGAAAATGAGCCCCGGCCGGGCGGCGGGGGCGTCACCTGTTGCCGGTCAAGACGTGGACGGAGCCGGACGGGTTGCCTGTGAGGCGTAGATCACGTGCTGCGGTCTCAGTGCTGCTGCGGCTTCTGCGGGGTCGCCTCGCTAGGCCGTACGACGACATATCCGGACCCCTGGAGCATCAGCTGCACCGCCTCGCCCGAACCGCCGCGCAGCATCGATCCGATGGACTGCGAGCGGTGCAGGGAGGTCGAGAGGCCCGCGGTCCAGCCGACCACGGCGTCCGTGTCGACGTACACCGGGAACTCCGGCGAGACCGGGATGACCAGCGGGTTGCCCTCGCAGACCAGCCCGAGCCTGCCGTGGCCCGTGAAGACGCTGTTGAACAGACCGCCGCCGGCGATGCCCGCGCCCTTCACGGTCGAGATCCGGTACGCCAACGAGGCGTCGAAACACAGGACGTTGCGGCCGTTGACCGTGAACTCGTCGCCGGGTTCCACGTCGACGATGAAACAGTTCTGGGCCTCGTGCGCGAACCAGGCCTCACCCTGACCGCGCACCGCCATCAGCGGCAGGCCCTCACCCGTGACGGCCCGCTTGAGCATGCCGCCGACGCCCTGGCCCTTGCGCTCGAACTGGAGATTGCCGCGGTAGGCGACCATCGCCCCCTGGCGGGCGAGCATCTCGCCGTGCACCGCGTACCTGATGCACTTGGCGTTCTCGACCGTCATGCCCGGCGCGGTGGCCGGCTGCACCATGTGCTCACTGGAAAAGAGGTCACCCTTCATGGGGGCATCCTGGCCCGGAGGGATTCCTTCCGCCAAGATCGGGGCCCAGGCGGCGTTTCCGGCTCCGCTCAGGCACCGAACATCTGGGTCCAGTACGTGCCCGCCGGGCCACCGCCCGCGAATCCGATCCCGATGTGGGTGAAGTCCGGCTTGAGGATGTTGGCGCGATGCCCTGGACTGTTCATCCACCCCTCGACGACCTCGGCGGGGGACCGCTGACCGCGCGCGATGTTCTCGCCGATCATGCGGCGTGTGGAGCCCGCGGCGGAGGCCCGGTCCCAGGGCTGGCTGCCCTCCGGGGAGGTGTGGGAGTAGAAGGCCCGGACCGCCATGTCCGTGCTGTAGCCCTGCGCCGCCCTGGCGAGCAGGGGGTCGACGGCGAGCGGCGGCAGACCCGCACCCGTGCGCTCCCGGTTGGTGAGCCGGACGACCTCGTCCACGGTCCGTGCCAGCTCCGCGGCGGTGAGCGGTCTCGCCCACAGCGCCGTCCAGTACGTGTCCCCGGAGCGACCGCCCTTGACGTACGCCAGGCCGACGTCGGTGAAGGCCGGGTCGTGCAGGGTCCTCCGGGGCTGCTCGGTGCGCAGGCAGTACTCGACGAACTCGGACGGGTCGCGCGGACCGGAGACCAGGTGCTCGCCGACCGTGATGTACGTGTATCCGGTGGCCGTGAGGCGCTGGTGGACGGAGACGCCGTCCGGGCCCTCCGTGCCGAGGCGCCCGGCGGAGGCCATGGCGGCGGCGTGCGCGCGGGCGGCGTCGGAGAGGCGGGGATCGAGGGACACCGGGGGTGAACCGGCCTTGGAACGGGCCGAGTTGACCAGGCCCAGGAAACCCGCAAGGGCAGGGTCGGGGGAGTGGGAGCCGGTCGCCGGGTGGGACCGGTGCGGGACGGCCGGTGCCGGATGCGGCGCGGGCGATCCGAACGGCGTCCCGGATGCCGTACGCGGCGCGGTGGCGGGCACTCCGGCCTCCGGTGTGTCGTCGATGACATCCACCCCGAAGTCCCGGGCCAGCCCGGCCAGTCCGTCCGCGTACCCCTGCCCCAGCGCGCGCAGCTTCCAGCCGTCGCCCCGCCGGTAGAACTCCGCCAGCAGCAGGACCGTCTCCTGCCGTGGCCGCGGAGGCGCGAACCGGGCGAGCGCGCGGCCGTCCGCGCCGGTGACCTGGAGCACCGGGGCGGGCAGCCGGACCAGGGGAGTGGTCGGGTCCTCGGCGCTGACGACCACCGTGACCCTGGTGGCACCGGCGCGCAGCCGCCGGGGCTCCACGGTCAGCGTGTCGCCGGCGAGCCGGGCGCCCGGGGCGGACGGCTGGTTGAAGAACACGAAGTCCGCGTCGCCCCGGACCTTTCCGTCGTCGTCCGTGACGAGCGCGGACACGTCGAAGGGGCCGGGCACCCGGACGGTGACAGCCCCTTCGGGGAGCGGCAGATTACCGCCGGGGACCAACTCGCTCATCGCGCCGCCCTGTTGTCGTCGTTCGCTGGAGGAACGCACACCAGGGCACCGGGGTTCCCGGCCCGCCGATCTCTCTCGGTCCGGCGCGACCGGCCGGTCCGCTCGGTCCGGCGTGACCCCGGACCGGTCGATCCAGCGCGCCCCCGGGACCGCTCAGTCCAACGCGACCCCCGGCGCCACATCCTCGTGCCGCTCCATCGGCGCCCGGCCCCGTGGAGCCTTCGCCGACTTGCCGCAGAACGCGGAGTCCAGGGTGCGCAGCATGGTGTTGAGGACCGTGCCGTTGTTGGACGTGTTGGCGACCGCCGCGAGACTCCGCTTCCCGTCCTTGGACGCGAACGCGTAGGTGTAGAAGCCCTGCACGGCACCCGTGTGGCCGTACACCGAGACACCGCACGACAGATCGCGACGGCGCAGCCCCAGGCCGTACGCCTGACCGGTCCCCGCCGGTGCCCACCGCTCCATCTGGGCCAGTTGGGCGGCCGAGGTGAGACGGCCCCCGAGCAGCGCGGAGAGGAAGGTGTTCAGGTCCCGGGTGCTGGAGATGAGCGCGCCCGCGCTCTGCGCCCACGACACGGTCTGCTCGGTCGCGTCGACGAGCGGGGCGCCCGAGCGGTCCGGGGTGAGATAGCCGCGGGCGTGCCGGCCGGGGATCTTCATGCCAGGGTGCACATAGAAGGTGTCCCGCAGCTTCAGCGGCTCGATGATCCGCTTCCGGTACTCGGTCCCCACCGGGTTGCCGGTCAGCTTCTCGACCAGCATCCCGGCGACCACGAAGTTGGTGTTCGAGTACGAATACACCGCGCCCGGCGCGTTGGTGCGAGGCCGCCGCAGCGAGAGGTTCACCAGCTCCCTGGGCGTGAAGACCTTCTTGCGGACCGCCTCGAACCCGGGGACCGTCCTGGCGAACATGTCGTTCGTGTAGTCGTACAGACCGCTGCGGTGGCTGAGCACATGACGGACCGTGATCCGGCGGTCGGGCAGCAGCCCCGGCAGGTAGCGGTCGACCGGCGCGTCGAGGCGCAGCTTCTTCTCGTCCACCAGCTGGAGCAGTACGACGGCCGTGAAGGTCTTGGTGACGCTGCCGATGCGGAACCGGTCGGCGTCGCCCATCGCCCGCTTCGTCCCGCGGTCGGCGACGCCCGCGGCGACCCGGTACACCGTGCCCCGGTCGTCGATCCGGGCCATCGAACCCGGCGCTCCCTGCGCCAGCGCGGAACGCAACACGCCGCGCAGACCTGCGAGATCCGCGGTCGGCGCGGTCGGTGAATCGGCGTGGGCGGGGACCGCGAGCAGGGGCAGCAGCACCGCTCCCGCCACCGTCCCGACGAGCACTCTTACT
The DNA here is from genome assembly GCF_010548375.1 of Streptomyces sp. SID13726. GTDB lineage: Bacteria > Actinomycetota > Actinomycetes > Streptomycetales > Streptomycetaceae > Streptomyces. The sequence continues at coordinate 49,387 of NZ_JAAGLY010000002.1, read as the reverse complement.
GATGCCATGCGGAATGTCTCCCTGATCGATCACAGCAACGGCACAGCCAATCCTGCTTCTTTTATTGACGTCAGAAAAGAATCCTCATAGGTTCCCGGCCATGCGCCCGACCTCTCGCGCCGAGACCTTCCCCGCCAACACCCCGGCCGCCACGCAGGTGTTCACCGCCGTGCTGTCCCACGGACCCCTCGCCCGACTGGAGGTGGCCCGGCGTGTCGGACTGTCACCCGCCGCCGTCACCAAGGCGGTCCGCCCGCTCATCGAGGCCGGATACCTGGTGGAGGGCGCGGACGAGGAGGCCCGGCCGGCGCTCGGACGGCCAGCGAACCTCGTACGGGTCGACGGCGGACGCGCCCTGTTCATCGGTGTGAAGGTCACCGGCAGCGAGATCATCGGCGTCCTCACCGACCTGTGCTGCCGCATCCGGGTCGCCCGGCACCTGCCGCTGCCCGACCGCGACCCCAGGACGGTGCTCGCGAGCGTCGCCGAGATCACCCAGAAGCTCCTGGCCGAGACGGACGACTCCACCGCCCCTGTCCTCGGCCTCGGCATCGCCGTCTCCGGTGACGTCGACCGGGGCGAGGGGACCGTGCGCTACTCGCCCTTCCTGGAGTGGCGTGACGTCCCGCTCGCCGAACTCGCCGCCATGACCACCGGGTTGCCGGTCACCGTCGACAACGACGTACGCGCCCTGACCGTCGCCGAGCAGTGGTTCGGCGCAGGAGTGGGCCTGTCCGACTTCGCCCTGGTGACCGTCGGCGCCGGCATCGGATGCGGACTGGTCGTGCACGGCCGGGTGGTCGCCGGGGCCCATGGTGTGGCCGGTGAGATCGGCCATGTGACCGTCGACCCGGCCGGTCCGCTCTGCCACTGCGGCAACCGGGGCTGCGTGGAGGCGATCGCCGGTGAGGCCGCGATCGTCCGGCGGATACGTGAGGCCACGGGCGCCGAACTCGCCGATGCCGACGCGGCCCTGGCCCTCGCCCGTGAAGGCGTCGCCGGAGCCCGGGACGTCTACGCGCGCGCGGGCGAGGCGATAGGCCGCGGCATCGCCACCGTCGCCAACCTCCTGGGCCCCGAACGCGTGATCATCTCCGGCGAGGGACTCGCCGCCTACGACCTGTTCGCCGAACAGATCCGTGACGCCTTCGTCGCGGCCGCGTTCGGCTCCGCCGCCCAGTGCGACGTCCGCACCCGCCCGCTGCCCTTCGACGAGTGGGCGCGCGGAGCCGCCGCCACCGCCATCCAGTCCTTCATCACCCCGAGCCACTAAGGCAACCCGCACCCCTGGGAGGCACGACCCATGCGGTCATCCTCGTACTTCGTCATGCCCGCGAGAGCCCTGCTGGTGCTCGCCCTCACCGCGGTCGCCGTCCCCACGGCCCATGCCGCCGACACCCCGGCCGCGGCCCCCGCCGCCCTGGCCTCCGCCCTCGCCGCTAAGCCCTACATGGGCTGGTCCAGCTGGAGCATGCAGTCCTCCAAGTACCCCGGCCTCAACCCGGACGGCGACTACAGCTACCTCACCGAGGCCAACGTCCTCAAGCAGACCGACGCCCTCGCCGCCAAGCTCAAGAAGTACGGCTACGAGTACGTGAACATCGACGCCGGCTGGTGGATGGACAAGACCTGGAAGTCCGGCTTCGACCGGTACGGCCGCCAGAAGCCCGACCCGGTCCGCTTCCCCCACGGCATGAAGGCCGTCGCCGACCGCATCCACGCCAAGGGCCTCAAGGCCGGCATCTACCTCCCGGCCGGCCTGGAGAAGGGCGCCTACGGCGACGGGAAGACCCCGGTGTGGAACGCGGACGGCTGCACCACCGCCGACATCGTCTACGACGACCTGCGCACCACCAACGGCTGGGACAGCGCGTACAAGCTCGACTTCGCCAAGCCGTGCGCCGGCAAGTACATCGACTCCCAGGCCGAGTTGATCGCAAGCTGGGGCTACGACTTCCTCAAGCTCGACGGCGTCGGCCCCGGTTCCGGCAAGAGCGGCGACCAGTACGACAACGTTGCCGACGTCGCCGCCTGGCACCGGGCGATAGCCGCGACCGGCCGCCCGATCCACCTCGAACTCTCCTGGTCCCTCGACATCGGCCGCGCCGCCGACTGGAAGAAGTACTCCCAGGGCTGGCGCGTCGACACCGACGTCGAGTGCTACTGCAACACCCTCGTCAGCTGGGAGAACTCCGTCGACGACCGCTGGGACGACACCCCGGCCTGGACCCGGCACGCGGGCCCCGGCGGCTGGAACGACCTCGACTCCCTGGACGTCGGCAACGGCGAGATGGACGGCCTCACCAAGGCCGAGCGCCAGAGCTACGCCACCCTGTGGGCCATCGCCAAGTCCCCCCTCTACACCGGCGACGACCTCACCCGCCTCGACTCCTACGGCCTCTCCCTGCTGACCAACCGCGAGGTCATCGCCCTGAACCAGGGCCCCAACCCGCCCGCGCAGCCGGTCACCCCGTCCGACCCCCAGCAGGTCTGGGCCGCGAAGAACCCCGACGGCACCTACACCGTCGCCCTGTTCAACCTCGCCGACAAGCCGGCCTCGGTGACCGCCGACTGGTCCACCCTCGGCTTCACCGGCAAGGCGTCCGTCCGCGACCTCTGGAACCACGAGAACCTCGGCACCCACCGGAACAAGGTCACCCAGGCCCTGCCCGCCCACGGCTCCCGGCTCTTCACCGTCACCCCGCGCGGCACCGCACTCGCCCACAAGGGATACGAGGCCGAGTCCACCACCAACACCCTCACCGGCAACGCCTCCGTCGCCGACTGCTCCTCCTGCTCCGACGGAAAGAAGGTCGGCAACTTGTACCTCGGCGCCAAGCTGACCTTCAACGACGTGATCGTCGCCAAGGCCGGCACCTACCAGATCAAGGTCTCCTACATCAGCGGTGACGCCCGCTCGGTCGACGTCTCGGCCAACGGCGGCGGCGCCACCCGCCACAAGCTCCCCGCCACCGGCGACTGGGGGACCGTGGCCAGCGTGTACGTGCCCGTGACGCTCAAGGCCGGACCCAACACGATCACCTTCGACAGCGGCACCGACTACGCACCGGACATCGACCGGATCGACGTACCGAAGGCGTGAACGAGCCCTCCGCGAAGCCTCCAGGAGCCGCCATGACCCCCGCCCCCTCCAGACGCGGTGTCCTCGCGCTGACCGCAGCGCTCGCCGCCCTGCCCACCTTCACCGCGACCGCGGCACCCCAGCGGCCCGTCGGCGCATCCGCTCTCGAAGCCGATCCGCGCCACCGGCTCTGGTGGCAGGCCCCCGCCGACGAGCACTCGATGATCGAACAGGGCCTGCCCGTCGGCAACGGCCGCCTCGGCGCCCTCGCGAGCAACGACCCCGGCCGCGAACTCCTCCTGGTCACCGACGCCACGATGTGGACCGGCGGCCTCAACGACACCCTCGATCCGGACGGGCAGTTCCCCTACGGCCGCCAGGACTTCGGCTCGTTCACCCTGCTCGCCCGGCTCACCGTGGACATCCCGGACCACGACCTGTCCGCCGTCTCCGGCTACCGGCGCACCCTCGACCTCGACCGGGGCGTCAACACCACCTCGTACGTCCGCTCCGGCGTGACCTACCGGCGCGAGATCTTCGCCAGCCACCCCGACGACGTCATCGTCCTGCACTTCACCCAGAGCGGGGGCGGCCGCTACACCGGAACCGTCACCCTGGAGGGCACGCACGGCGAGGAGCCCGCGGTCTCCTTCGGGGCCGCCCTCCCGAACGGACTGAGATACGGCGCCGCCGTCACCGCGTACGGCACCGGCGGCCGAGTCCGCGTGGACGGCTCGCACATCACGTTCGCCGGGTGCCGGGACCTCACCGTGGTCCTCAGCGGCGGCACCGACTACGCGCCCGACACGGCGGCCGGTTTCCGCGACCCGTCCCTCGACCCCGAGCGACTGGCCCGCACCAAGGTCAGGGCCGCCGCCCGCCACTCGGCGACCACCCTGCGGAACACCCACACCGCCGACCACCACGCCCTGTACGGCCAGTTGGGCGTCTCCCTCGGCACCTCCACTGCCGACCGGCGCGCCCTCGACACCTGGGAGCGGCTCCACGCACGCGCTCGGGACGACGAGCCCGACCCCGAACTGGAGGCCCAGTACCTCCAGTTCGGCCGCTACCTGACGATCGCGGGATCACGCGGCAGCCTCCCGCTCAACCTCCAGGGGCTGTGGCTCGACGGCAACGACCCGGACTGGATGGGCGACTACCACACCGACATCAACATCCAGATGAACTACTGGGCCGCCGACCGGGCCGGTCTGTCCCAGTGCTTCGACGCGTTCACCGACTACTGCGTCGCCCAACTCCCGTCCTGGACCGACCTCACCCGCAGACTGTTCGACGACCCCCGCAACCGCTACCGCAACTCCACGGGCAGGAACGCCGGCTGGACGGTCGCCATCTCCACCAACCCCTTCGGCGGAGGCGGCTGGTGGTGGCACCCGGCGGGCAACGCCTGGCTCTGCAACTCCCTCTACGAACACTGGGAGTTCACCGCCTCCCGGGCCCATCTGGAGAAGATCTACCCCCTCCTGAAGGGCGCCTGCGAGTTCTGGGAGGCGCGGCTGCTGACCATGACCCTCCCGGGCACCTCACGGGAGGTCCTCGTCGCCGACAGCGACTGGTCACCCGAGCACGGACCGCTCGACGCCAAGGGCATCACCTACGCCCAGGAACTGGTGTGGGCCCTGTTCGGCAACTACTGCGCCGCGGCGGCCGAGTTGAGGAAGGACACGGGATTCGCGGCCACCGTGGCAGGCCTGCGGAAGCGCCTCCACCTCCCGCAGGTCAGCCTCACCACGGGCTGGCTGGAAGAGTGGATGTCCCCCGACAACCTCGGCGAGACCACCCACCGCCACCTGTCCCCGCTCGTCGGCCTGTTCCCCGGCGACCGCATCCGCCCCGACCGCTCCACCCCGGCCGACCTCGTCGACGGCGCCACCGCCCTGCTCACCGCCCGCGGCATGGAGAGCTTCGGCTGGGCCAACGCCTGGCGCGCCCTGTGCTGGGCCCGCCTCAAGAACGCCGACAACGCCTACCGGCTGGTCCTCAACAACCTCCGCCCCTCCAGCGGGGGCAGCAACGGCACCGCGTTCAACCTCTTCGACATCTACCAGGTGGAACAGGGCCGCGGAATCTTTCAGATCGACGCGAACCTGGGTACCCCTGCGGCGATGATCGAGATGCTGCTCTACTCCCGCCCCGGCCACCTGGAACTCCTGCCCGCCCTGCCCGACGCCTGGGCCGCCTCCGGCTCCCTCACCGGAGCGAACGCACGCGGCGGCTTCGTCGTCGATCTACGCTGGCGGAATGGGAAACCGACCGAAGCACGGATCCGCAGCACCGGCGGCCGCACCACGACGGTCGCCTTCGGGGGGAGCGCTCGTACGGTGACGCTGAAGCCCGGGACCACCGTCACCCTGAAGGACTTCGACCGATGAGGGGCGGGATACCCCGGACCGTACGGCTGCTCGCCGTCACCGTCACGGCCGCGGCCCTCCAGGCCGGCCCCGCACCGGCCGCCGTCGGCCCGCCCGACGGGGTGATCACCTGGGGCACCAGCGCCTACCGCATCGCCGACGTGTCGGCGGCGCGCGGATACCGCATGGTGGTCCACACCAGCGTCGGCGGCCGGTCCCCGCGCATCCGGCTCTCCAACGCCTTCGGGGACCGGCCGGTGACCTTTGACAGCGTCTACGCCGGCCTCCAGCTGAAGGACGCCGAACTGGTCCGCGGCACCAACCGGCGGCTCACCTTCGACGGCTCGTCCTCCGTCACCCTGGAACCCGGCACCACCGTGTACAGCGACCCGCTGCCCGGCAGGCTGCCCGCCGAGTCGGACCTGGTCGTCAGCGTCCACACCCCGGACGCGGCGGGACCGGTCACCGGACACTGGATGGCCCTGCAGACGTCGTACACCGCCGAGGGCGACCACACCGCCGAGGAGAGCGGTACCGGCTGGACCGGGACCGTCGGATCGTGGTTCTACCTGGACGCCGTCTCGGTACGCACGGACGCGGCCACCGGCGCGGTCGTCGCGCTCGGCGACTCCATCACCGACGGCTGGCAGTCCACCACCGACCGCAACCGGCGCTGGCCCGACTACCTCGCCCGCCGCCTCCAGAAGGCCCGCACCGGTGTCAAGGGCGTGGCCAACGAGGGGATCTCCGGCAACAAGGTGCTGGCCGACGGCGCCGGACCGAGCGCCCTGAACCGCCTGGAGCGGGACGTGCTGTCCCAGCCGGGCGTGTCGACGGTCTTCCTCTTCGAGGGCGTCAACGACCTCAAGGCCCACACCGGCGTCACCGCGCAGGACCTGATCGGCGGCTACCGCCAGATCGTCGACCGGGCCCACGACGCCGGCAAGTGCGTGGTCGTCTCCACCATCGCCCCCTTCAAGGGCTGGCCGGAATGGGACCCGGCCGCCGAGGCCGTACGCCAGGAGGTCAACGAGTTCATCAGGAGCCACCGGGACGAGTTCGACGCCGTCACCGACTTCGACCGCGTCCTGCGCAGCCCCTACGACCACGAGCGGATGCTCCCGTTCTTCGACGGCGGCGACCACATCCACCCCAACGACAAGGGCATGCAGGCCATGGCGGACGCCGTCGACCTCAAGAGCCTGGAGTGCGCCCGCAGTTGAGGGGCCGTCAGTCGCGGGCCGTCGTCTCCGGGATGATCAGCCCCTCCCGGTAGGCGACGGCCACGGCCTCGGTACGGCTCGCGGCGCCCAGCTTGGCGAGGATGTTGGAGACGTGCACACTCGCCGTCTTGCCGGAGATGAACAGCTCCTCGCCGATCTGCCGGTTGCTGCGCCCCCGGGCGAGCAGCCGCAGCACGTCCCGCTCCCGGGCCGTGAGCAGGGACGCGGTGGCGGCCGGGGCCTCGGCGAGACGGCCGCGCCGGATCAGCTCGTCCGCCTGTCCCAGCAGCACCTCGGCGCCCAGCCCGGCGAACACCTCGCGGGCGGCGCGCGCCTCGACGGCGGCCTCCTCGCGCCGGTCGGCGGCGAGCAGGGCCTCGGCGTACCGCAGCCGGCAGCGCGCCGGTTCGTACACGTCACCGAAGTCGAACGCGGCCACCGCCTTCGCCCAGACCTCCGCGTCCGGCCCCGACACGGCCCGTGTCCACTCCGCCTCGGCCCGCGCCAGCCACGCCTGCCCCTCCGGACCCTGCGGTATCCCGCCCTCGCCGTCCACGGCGGTCGTCCTGGCCAGCTCCACCAGCTCCGTCGCGGTCCGCGCCCAATGGCCCGCCCCGGCCGGGTCGCCCTTGAGGCGCAGGTCCACGGCCCGGTCGGCGACCGCGGCCAGCGCGAGCGCGGCCAGCCGGACCGTCACATGCGGAGCCGTACCCGTCTCGTCGGTCAGCGCGGCCACCGTGGTCCGCATCCGCTCCACGGCCCCCTCCGCGTCGCCCTGCAAGGCGGCCGCGTCGGTCAGCGCGATGCCCGCCACCAGCGTGGCCATCCAGTCGAACGGCGGCTCCAGCAGCGCCCGGGCCCGGTCGGCAGCCCGGAAGTCCCCGCGCGCGAGCGCCACGTACAGCGCGGGCGCGACCGTGTACCCACCGGCCACGGGCAGTACCTCGGCATCGGTCCGCGCCGCCGCGACGCAGTCGTCCCAGCGGCCCAGCGTGTACAGCACCAGCAGCTGGAGGTAGCGCATCTCCATCGGGTACGGCGACGACAGCAGCCCCGCCCGGCGAGCGCGGTCCAGGCCGTCGCTGATCCAGGGCAGGCTCTCGTCGAGATGCCCGGACTCGAAGGAGCCGATGGCGAGGTTGAACAGCGCGCGTGTCTCCACCGGCGCGTTGCCCGAGCTGCGGGCCAGCTCCCGTGCCTGCCGCAGCCGCTCCCGCCCCTCCACCGTGCGCCGGCCGCCGCCCTCCAGGATCGCCAGCGAGATCAGCAGGTCGGCCTGCGCGTCGGTCACGCCCAACTGCTCCGCCCGGCCGAGCGCCTGCCGGGCGACCCGCAGCGCGGTCTCGTTCTCCCCGACATGGCGGGCCGCCAGCACATGGGTCGCCGCCGCCCACACCCAGGTACGGGTCGGGGGCTCGGCGGGGATCATGGCGAGCGCCTCGCTGCTGTAGGCGAAGGCCGCGGTGAGGTTGTCGACGCTCATCAGGTTCCCGGCGAGCGTGTAGCGCACCCGGGCGGCGAGTTCGGAGTCCGCCTCCTGGCCGACGCCCGCGAGCGCGGCCCGGGTGAGCGACACCGCCCGGTGCAGCTCGCCGGTGTGCGCCGCGGCGGCGGAGGCCCGCAGCATCAGCCGTACCCGGTCGACCCCCTCGCCCGCGGGCCGCGCGGACGCGTCCACCGCCGACCACAGGTCGAGGGCCGCCTCCAGATGCCGTAGCTCCTCGGCCGGCGCCCCCACCCGCATGGCATGGTCCGCGGCATCGAGCGAGGCCGCGAGCGCCTCCGCCAGGTCGTGGCTCTCCCGGTAGTGGTGGGCCCGCTCCGCCGCGCTCTCGGCTCGGTGCCCCCGCCCGTCGAGCAGCCGCGCGAACGCCCCGTGCAGCCGCGCTCGTTCACCCGGCAGCAGATCCGCGTAGACCGCCTCACGGGCCAGGGCGTGCCGGAACGCGTACGTGTCCCGGTCGCCCGGCACCAGCAATTGCCGCCCGATGGCCTCCCGCAGCGCCGCCTCCAACTCCTCGTCGGGCAGGCGTACGGCGTCCCGCAACAGGTCGTGCTCGACGCGCCGCCCGGCGACTGCGGCGGTGCGCAGCACCTGCTGGGCGGTGTCGGAGAGCTGCTCGAACCGGATCAGCAGCACGTCGGCGAGCCCGCTGGGCACACCGCCGTCCCCGCTCCCGGTGGCGGCGAGCAACTCCTCGGCGTAGAAGGCGTTGCCCTCGGCCCGCTCGACGATCCGCCGCACGGTGGTGTCGGCCAGCGGCCCCTCCCGCAGCGCCCGCACCAGCCGCGCCACCTCGGCGTCCGCCATCGGCCGCAGCTCCAGCCGCTCGACGGAGGGCAGCCGCACCAACTCGGCGAGCAGGGGCCGCAGCGGATGCCGCCGGTGCAGGTCGTCGGCCCGGTAGGAGGCGAGCACCGCCAGCGGATGCGTGGGCGTCCCACCGGCGGCCCGCTGGAGGATGCCCCGGCTGAGCAGGAACCGCAGCAGATCCCGCGACGACTGGTCCGCCCAGTGCAGATCCTCCAGGACCAGCAGCAGGGGAGCGATGTCCGCGATGCCGGCGAGCAGCCCGGCGATCCCCTCGAACAACCTCAGCCGATCGCCGGAGTCCCCAGGAGATCCCCCTCCCAGCAACCGTTCCACCACCGGATGGGCCGCGAGCACCCCGGCGAACCGCTCGTCCTGCGCGAGGGCCCCCAGCATCTCGGTGAACGGGAGATAGGGCAGCCCGACGTCCCCCAGATCGACGCAGTGCCCGGTGACGACGGTCATCCCGTCCGCAGCGGCCCGCCCCATGACCTCGTCCAGCAACCGCGTCTTGCCGACCCCGGCATCCCCGGCGACGAGAACAGCCCGGGCCTCCCCGCCCCGGGCTCGTTCCAGCACCCCGGAAAGCCGGTCAAGCTCGTCGTCCCGCCCGATGAGGGGAGCACTGATGGAGATCTGCGACACGACTACATCCTGGCACTTCGCACGAACAGCCGGTCGACCCACCTAGGGGCGCGGGGAACTGCGCGACCGGCCACGAACACTCTGCGGCCGCACCACGACCGTCTGTCCCGGGCTCATCGGCGCAACGTCCGTGCCCAGTCCACCGGCACTCGCCCCTCCGGCCCGGGCGACGGCTGCCCCGAAGGATGGCTCCCCGGCGCGGCCAGCTCCGGCCCCGCCTCGAACATCTCACTCGTCTCGAAGTTCCAGAACCACTCCTCACCCGGCTCGAAACTCTGCACCAGCGGATGCCCAGCATCCCGGAAGTGCCCCGTGGCGTGCTGACCGGGGGAGGAGTCGCAGCACCCCACGTGCCCGCACTGCGCGCACCGCCGCAGATGGAACCACCAGCCGCCCACCGCGTCGCACTCCACGCACCCGTCCCCGCTCGGCGGCACGCTCGGGTCGATCCCCTTGACGTCGGTCATTCCGGCTCCTCGGTCGTGTCGTTGTCGTCGACGGCGGTCAGCGGAAGCAGTACCTGGAAGCGCGTGTCGCCCGGCGAGGACTCCACCTGGAGCGTGCCGTGGTGCTTGTTGACCACGATCCGCCAGGAGATGTCGAGCCCGAGGCCGGTCCCCTCACCCACCGGCTTGGTGGTGAAGAAGGGATCGAAGATCCGCCCGCGGATGTCCGCCGGCACCCCGGGCCCGGTGTCCCGGAACTCCACCAGCAGCCGGTCGTGGTCGAGCGCGGTCCGGACCGTCAACGTGCCTTCCCCGCCCGTGCTGTTGATGGCGTGCACCGCGTTGTCGATCAGGTTCGTCCACACCTGGTTGAGCTCGGCGGGGTAGGCCGGCACCCGCGGCAGGGTCCGGTCGTACTCCTTGACGACCTTGATCTGCTGCCCGATCTTCCCGGAGAGCATCAGCAGTGTGCTGTCGAGGAGTTCGTGCACATCGGCCACCTGGTAGGGCGCCCGGTCCAGCTGCGAGTACTGCTTGGCCGCGTCGACCAGGTGGGAGATCCGCGCCGTGGAGTCGTTGATCTCGTCCATCAACAGCTCGGTCTCGACGGTGTAGTTGAGCCAGCCGATCGCGTTCGGGAGGATCTCCTCGTCCACGGCCGCCGCGACCTGGTCCAGCCAGTCGGCGTCGAGGCCAGCCTGCACGAAGGTGGGCGCGATCCGCCAGCCGTCCTGGATGCCGTGGTCGTCGAGCCAGTCGCTCAGGGCGTCCTCCCGGTCGGAGGCCTCCAGCGGGCTCAACACCGGCGCCTTGGCGACCCGTTCGGCCGTGCGCTCCTGGATGTCGATGAGGTTGGCCATGTCCTCCGGGGTGTAGGAGCCCTGGGCGATGATGCCGAGCTTGTGCCGCATCTTGCCGACGCGCTCCCGCAGGGTGGCCGTTGCCCGCACGGCCGCCGCGGCCGGGTTGTTGAGCTCGTGCGTGAGCCCGGCCGACAACGAGCCAAGCGCCAGCAGCCGTTCACGCTGCCCGATGGCCCGCTGGGTGTTCTTCGACCCGAAGAAGAGGCCCTCCAGCAGATGGACCGCCATCGGGAACCACTCCTGCATGAAGTCCGAGAACGTCTCCGCGGGCAGCACGAAGAACCGCGAAGGCTCCGTCACCCGCATGGAGTTGTTGTAGATCTGCCGCACCCGGTCGCCCAGGTACGCCTGCATGGACCCCGAGTACACCCCGCGCTGCGAGGTGCGGCTCACCTCCACGTCGTCCCCGCCGACCCGGCGGGAGAGCACCACCGTGCCCTCGATCATCACGTAGAAGCAGGTGGCGGCCTCGCCCTCGGTGTACACCGGACCGGGCTCGAACCGCTCCACCCGGCCCGCGGCGCACAACTGCCCCAGCTGCTCGGAGGAGAGCTTCTCGAACAGGAACAGCGACCCGATCTCCGTGGGGCTGCACGGCATCAGCTGCCCGCTCACGACTGCTCCAGATACCGGTGGACGAGCATCACGGCCATGGCTCCCTCTCCGACGGCGGACGCGACCCGCTTCGCGGACTCGGCGCGCGCGTCCCCGGCGACGAACACGCCGGGGATGTTGGTCTCCAGGTGGTACGGCGGCCGGTCCAGCTCCCACTCCGCCGGCGGCCGTCCGTCGGCGGTGAGGTCGGGCCCGGCCAGGATGAACCCGTGCTCGTCCCGCAGCACCGTGCCGTCCAGCCAGCCGGTCAGCGGGGCCGCCCCGATGAACACGAACATCCACTGCGCGTCGACGAGTTCGGTCTCCCCGGTGTCGACGTCGCGCAGGGTGAGCTGCTCCAGGTGGTCGGTGCCGTGCGCGGACTCGACGACGGTGCGCGCGCGGACCGAGATGTTCGGGGCCTCCTCGATCTGCTGGATCAGGTAGTACGACATCGACGCGGCGAGGTCGGCACCACGCACCAGCAGGGTCACCGACTTGGCGCCCCGGGACAGGTACATCGCCGCCTGCCCGGCGGAGTTGGCGCCGCCGACGATGTAGATGTCCTGGCCCTGGCAGGACGCGGCCTCCGTGAGCGCCGAGCCGTAGTAGACCCCGCAGCCGGTCAGGTCGTTGCAGCCCGGCGCCTCCAGCTGCCGGTACGACACACCGGTCGCGAGGATCACGGAGTGCGCGGCGACCGCCGACCCGTCCGAGAACCGCACGGTACGGGCCGCCCCGTTGACCTCCAGACCCGACACCTCGCGGGCCGTGAGGATCTCCGCGCCGAACTTCGCCGCCTGGCGCCGGGCCCGGTCGGTGAGCTGGCCACCGGACACGCCGTCCGGGAAGCCCAGGTAGTTCTCGATCCGCGAACTCTGCCCGGCCTGCCCGCCAGTCGCCGACCGCTCCACCAGCACCGTCCGCAGGCCCTCCGAGGCCCCGTACACCGCGGCACCGAGCCCGGCGGGCCCGCCGCCGATGACGACCAGGTCGTAGAAGTCGGCCGTGGGTGTCGTCGCCAGCCCCACGTGCGCGGCGAGTTCGGGCACATCCGGCTCGACGAGCGCCGTACCGTCCGCCGTGATCACCACCGGCAGCCGCTGCCCGTCCTGCCCCGCGGCCGCGAGCAGCCGCTGTCCCTCCGGCTCGTCGGTGGAGTACCAGCGGTACGGCACCTGGTTGCGGGCCAGGAACTCCCTCACGTCCGAAGAGCGCGCCGACCAGCGGTGCCCGATCACCTTGGTGGCGGGCACCGGCCGGTGGTCGCTGCACCGCCACGCCTCCAGGAGGTCGTCCAGGACCGGGTAGAGCTTCTCCTCGGGCGGGTCCCAGGGCTTGAGGAGGTAGTGGTCGAGGTCGACGACGTTGATGGCGTCGATCGCCGCATTGGTGTCCGCGTACGCCGTCAGCAGCACGCGGCGCGCCCCGGGATACACGTCCAGGGCCTGTTCGAGGAACTCGATGCCGTTCATCTGCGGCATGCGGTAGTCGGCCAGGATCACCGCCACGAGGTCGCCGCGCAGCTTCAGCTCCCGCAGCGCCTCCAGCGCGGACTCCCCGGACTCCGCGCGCACGATCCGGTACGACTCGCCGTAGCGCCGCCGCAGATCGCGGGCGACGGCACGGGAGACTCCCGGGTCGTCGTCCACGGTCAGGATGACGGTCCGCGCCGATTCGGCGGCCTGTGCCATACGTCTCCCACCCCGAGCGATCGGTCGGGGCACGGTGTCCCCGTCGTCACCGGCCCGGTCCCGCCCATCGTATGTTCGATCGGCCCGCCGCGCGCAGGTACGCCTGACCCCGTCGGGGTCAGGCTCGCCGCTCACCCAGCACGCAGAACTCGTTGCCCTCCGGATCCACCAGGACCACCCACGGCTGCTCGCCCTGCCCGACGTCGGCACGGCGGGCTCCCAGGGCCAGGAGGCGGGCGACCTCGGCCTCCTGGTTGTTGGGCCGGAAGTCGAGATGGAGCCGGTTCTTGACGCTCTTCGCCTCCGGCACCGGTGCGAACAGCAGCCCCGGCAGCCGGTCCCTCTCCGGACGGATCTCGAACTCGTCCGGGGCGTCCCCGACCACCACCCAGCCCAGCGCCCGGGCCCACCAGCGCCCCAGGGCCACGGGATCGGCCGAGTCCACGACGACTTGTTCCCATTCCAAGGCCATACGGGCAGCGTAGTGAAGACTGGGCAGGACGCACGTCGCCGCGAACAGGGAGGCCACCGCATGACCCGCCCGATCACCGCAGGGATCGACGGAACCGAGGAGAGCCTCGCCGCACTGGGCTGGGCCGCCCGGGAGGCGGTCCGGCGGGGAGTGTCGCTGAGGGTGGTGCAGGCGTGGCGGTTCCAGCCGTACGAGGGGATCGACGCGGGGGACCACGACACCCAGGCCGACTGGGTGCGGGACGCCCTCGCCGAGGCCGTACGGGCCGTCACCGCGCGCCATCCGGGCCTGGACGTGTCCTCCGACATCCTGGAGGGCGGCAGCGTGGACGTCCTGGTCGCCGCGGCGGCCGACGCCGAGCTGCTGGTCCTCGGCTCACGCGGGTACGGGCCGGTCGTCGGCTTCCTGCTCGGGTCCGTCGGACAGCAGGTGATCGTCGAGGCGGCCCGGCCCGTCGTTCTGGTGCGCGCCGGCGACCAGGTCGCGGCCGAGGCCGCGGGGCGCGAGATCGTCGTCGGCCAGGAGGGCGAGCCCGACGACAGCGCCGACACCCTGCGGTTCGCCTTCGAGACGGCGGCGGCCCGGGGCGCGACCGTGCGGGCCGTCCGCGCCTGGACCCTGCCGCCGGTGTTCGCCTACAGCCCCGGCTCGATGAAGCTGCTCGACGAGGCCGGGGGACTGGTGCCGTACGAGAAGAAGGCCCTGGCCGCCGCGCTGGAGCCGTGGCGGGAGCGGTTCCCCGACGTGCCGGTGGTCGAGCACGTGGAGATGGGCAGCGCCGGACAGGTGCTCCTGTCGGTGGCGGGGCGGGCCCAGCTGATGGTCGTCGGCCGCCGGGCCCGCCGTACCGCCGTGGGCGCCCGGATCGGGTCGGTGGCCTACGGCGTCCTGCACCACGCCGACTGCCCGGTCGCCGTGGTGCCGCACGCCTGAGTCAGTCCGCCACCGTGGGTTCGAGGGTCTCGCGCGCCTTGGGCAGGATGTTCTCGATGTAGTCCTTGACCGCGGTGTCGATCCCGATGTCGTGCTGCGCCCGCTCCGACAGGTACCAGCGGTGCTCCAGGAGCTGGTGGTAGATCTCGGCCGGGTCCATCGACCCGCGCAGTTCCAGCGGTACGGCCCGCACGGTCGGCCGGAACACGTCCCGCACCCAGCGGTGCGCGAGAACCTCGGGGCGGGCGCCGAGCGGGTCGCCCGGGGCGTAGTCGTCCTGGGTGGCCATCCAGCTCTCCAGGTCGTTCAGCAGCCGCCGGGCCTGGTTCTCCTCGGTGTCCAGGCCCGTCAGGCGCAGCAGCTGGCGCTGGTGGTGGCCCGCGTCCACGACCTTCGGCACGAAGGTGACCGTGTCGCCGTTCGGAGCGTGCTCGATCTGCATCTCGGCCACGTCGAAGCCGAGGTCGTTGAGCCGCCGGATCCGGCGCTCGATGAAGTGGTACTTGCCCGCCGGGTAGACGGATCTGCGGGTCAGCTCGTCCCACAGGCCGCCGTAGCGGGCGCAGATCTCCATGCCGAACTCGATCGGGTCCACGGAGGGGTGCAGCGCCCCCGACGCCTCCAGGTCGAGGAGTTCACCGCTGATGTTCACACGGGCCAGGTCGAGGTCGTAGTCCCGCTGCCCCGGGCTGAGCTGCGCGTGCAGGTCGCCGGTCTCGGCGTCCACCAGATAGGCGGCGTAGGCGCCCGCGTCCCGGCGGAACAGGGTGTTGGACAGGGAGCAGTCGCCCCAGGCGAACCCGGCCAGGTGCAGCCGGACCAGGAGCACGGCCAGCGCGTCCATGAGGCGGTGCATGGTGGCGGGCCGCATGGTCGTCTCGAACATCGAGCGGTACGGCATCGAGCCGCCCAGGTGCCGGGTCACCAGCACCGACTCCAGCGGGGCGTCCTCGGCGTCGGTGCGCCCGGTGACCACGGCCAGCGGGTCGACCGCGGGGATGAAGAGCCGGTCCAGGTCGCGCAGCAGTTCGTACTCGCGCAGCGCCGGGCGCTCGGCCAGCTCCTTGACCGCGATGACCTCGTCGCCGGCCCGGGCGTAGCGCACCACGTGCCGGGATATGCCGCGCGGCAGCGGGACCAGGACCTCCTCCGGCCACTCCTCCAGCGGCAGATGCCACGGCAGTTCGAGCAGGAGCGCGGGATGCTCCGGGTTCGTCGCGCTGATCTGCAGTGCCATGGTGCGGTGTCCTTGTCCGGCCGGTGATCGTCACCTCACCTTAGAGCGCGCGGTCCCTGGCCTGAAGTGCCGATTCACGGACTGGACCGCGGTGGACCGGACCGTGCCCGGGAAGCAGGACGTCACCCTCCAGTTCCGCGAACACCGTCAGCGAGGCCACGGCCCGGGCGCGCTCGTGGTGGAACATGTCGGGCAGCAGCTGGGGACCCTTGATCCGCGAGGTGGGATGTCCACTCACCAGGCCGTCGCCCGAGATCACCACCCCGCGCTCGGGCAGGTGGAAGGCGCAGTGCCCGTCGGTGTGCCCCGGTGTGTGCACGGGCACCGGGCGGCCCGGCAGGTCGAGCGCGCCCTCGGCCGGGAACGGCTGCGGGGACGCGACCGGCACATGGGCCGTGCCGCCCGAGCGGATCGCGTGCACCGCCCACGGCAGCACACCGGGCCGCCAGCCGTTCTTGACGACCGTGCCGACGGATACCTGGTGCAGGAACTCCCGCCGGGCGTGCGGCACTTCGGCCTCGTGCAGGTACACCGGGGCGCCGTAGGTGCCGCGCAGGTACTCGGCGG
Organism: Streptomyces sp. SID13726; assembly: GCF_010548375.1. GTDB lineage: Bacteria > Actinomycetota > Actinomycetes > Streptomycetales > Streptomycetaceae > Streptomyces. The sequence goes on along the minus strand of NZ_JAAGLY010000002.1, from coordinate 32,945 downwards.
ACCCCAGGTGGTCGTTGTGGGCGTGGGTGATGAGGACGGCCGTCACGGCCTCCGGTGAGCTGCCGACCTCGGCGAGGGAGGCGAGCACCTGCTCCCGGTCCCCCGGGTAGCCGGTGTCGATCAGCGTGGCGGAGTCCCCCTCGGTCAGGATCACCCAGTTGGTGTTGCTGCCGTGCACCAGATAGGTGCCGTCCGCCACTTGCTGCACGCCCGCGCTCATGATCGCCCCGCCCACTGAGTACCTGCTCGACGGCACACAGCAAAGCAGACGCTCAGTCGATCCGGAGCGGCGGGTACCGGTCTTCCCACGCTCAACTGCCCCTGGGTCACCGCTTTCCACGCCCCGGCGTCCTGCGCGCCCGCCCCGCGCCCGACGAGGCTGCCTCCGGCACCGTCCGCCGGAGGCAGCCCCCGCGCGCGGCAGAGGCAGCCGCCTCTCCGCCTCACCGCACGCCGTGCGGGCGGAACTGAATGCTGATCCGCGGTCCCGTCGCGCGCGTGCTCTTCGGTACGGCGTGCTCCCAGGTGCGCTGGCAGGAGCCGCCCATGACGATCAGATCGCCGTGGCCCAGCGGGCGGCGCACCGTCCGCGAGGTGCCGCGCAGCGGACGCAGCAGCAGATCGCGCGGCGCGCCCACCGACAGGATCGCGACCATCGTGTCCTCCCGGGCGCCTCTCCCGGTCCGGTCGCCGTGCCAGGCCACACTGTCCCGCCCGTCGCGGTAGTGGCACAGCCCGGCCGTGGTGAACGGCTCGCCCAGCTCGGCTGCGTAGTGCGCGGTGAGCGCCGCGCGTGCCTCCTGGAGCACCGGATGCGGCAGCTCGTCGCCGGCGCCGTAGAAGGCGAGCAGGCGCGGAACGTCGACGACGTGGTCGTACATCTGGCGGCGCTCCGCGCGCCACGGCACCTCGGCGGCCAGCTGTTCGAACAGTGTGTCGGAACCGCCGAGCCATCCGGGCAGCACGTCGATCCAGGCGCCGAGGCCGAGCACGGTACGGCGGATCCCGTCGAGGGGGCCGAGCCGGAGCTGGTCGGTCTGGTCGAAGAGGGAGCCCTGGAAGTGCGCGGTCATGGGTCCAGCGTACCCCTTATTCGAAAATATGTTCCCATTGAAATCGTGGACGTGTTCGACTCTTTCGATACATCGCTGTATCGGATACATTCCTGTATCGAGCGGAGGACCCGAGATGGCGATCGAGGAAACGACCAGGCGCGTGACCAGGCGCCGGGTCCGTACGCGTGCCAATCTCCTGGACGCCGCCTTCGCGGTCTTCGCCGCCAAGGGGTTCGGGCGGGTGTCGATCGAGGAGGTCTGCGAGGCGGCCGGGTACAGCCGGGGTGCCTTCTACTCGAACTTCGGCAGCCTGGACGAGCTGTTCTTCGCCCTGTACCAGCAGCGCGCCGACCTCATCGCGGACCAGGTCGCCGGGGCCCTGGCCCTCGACGGGCCGGGGCTCGACGTACCGGACGCCGTCGACCGGGTCACCGAGGTGCTGCTCCTCGACCGGGACTGGCTCCTGGTGAAGACCGACTTCCTGGTGCACGCCGCCCGTGCGCCCGAGGTCGCCCGGACCCTGCTCGAACACCGGGCACGGCTCAGGCGGGCGATCGCCGACCGGCTGGCATGCGCGCGTGGGCACACCGAACTGCCCGCCGCGCTGGTCGACGTCGAGGGCGCCGCCCACGCCGTGGTCGCCGCCTACGACGGAGTCACCGTCCAACTGCTGCTCGACGGAGACGTGGAGCGGGCCCGCGTCTGGCTCAAGCAACTGCTCACCGCGCTGCTCACCGACGGCAGCGACACCACCGTATGAGGGAAGGGACGGTCGCCATGGATGCCGACGTCATCGTCGTCGGAGCGGGGCTCGCGGGCCTGGTCGCCGCGCACGAGCTCACCAGCCGCGGCAAGAGGGTCGCGCTGGTCGACCAGGAGAACGCCGCCAACCTCGGCGGCCAGGCCTTCTGGTCCTTCGGCGGGCTCTTCCTCGTCGACTCCCCGGAACAGCGCCGCCTCGGCATCAAGGACTCCTTCGAGCTCGCCTGGAGCGACTGGCAGGGCAGCGCGAAGTTCGACCGGGTCGACGACGAGGACTCCTGGGCGGTGCGCTGGGCGCGCGCCTATGTCGAGTTCGCGGCGGGGGAGAAGCGGTCCTGGCTGGAGGGGCACGGCATCAAGTTCCTGCCCACCGTCGGCTGGGCCGAGCGCGGCGACCTCACCGCCCACGGCCACGGCAACTCCGTGCCCCGCTTCCATGTCGCCTGGGGCACCGGTACCGGTGTCGTCGAGCCGTTCGTCGGCTACGCCAAGCAGGCCGCCCGGGACGGACTGCTGACCTTCTACCACCGCCACCAGGTGGACGAGCTCGTCGTCGAGGAGGGCACCGCGCGGGGCGTGCGCGGGACCGTGCTCGCCGAGGACGACTCCGCGCGCGGAGTCGCCTCCAGCCGCGAGAGCGTGGGCGACTTCGAACTCACCGCCCAGGCCGTCGTCGTCACCACCGGCGGCATCGGCGCCAACCACGACATCGTCCGCCGCTACTGGCCCGAACGGCTCGGCAACCCGCCCGCCGAGATGGTCACCGGCGTACCCGCCTACGTCGACGGCCGCATGCTCGACATCAGCGCCGAGGCCGGTGTCCGGCTGGTCAACCGCGACCGCATGTGGCACTACACCGAGGGCATCCAGAACTGGGACTCCATCTGGCCGGGCCACGGCATCCGCATCCTGCCCGGTCCGTCCTCGATGTGGTTCGACGCGCTGGGCCGCCGGCTGCCCGAGCCGTGCCTGCCCGGCTACGACACCCTCAGCACCCTCAAGCACCTGCGCACCACCGAGGACATCGCGGAGCACGACCACTCCTGGTTCATCCTCACCCAGAAGATCATCGAGAAGGAGTTCGCGCTCTCCGGCTCCGAGCAGAACCCCGACATCACCGCCAAGGACCGCGCGGGCTTCCTCAAGGAGCGCATCCTCGGCAAGGGCGCTCCCGGACCGGTCGACGCGTTCCTGCGCAAGGGCGCGGACTTCGTGACCGCCCCCAACCTGGAGCAGCTGGTCGAGAAGATGAACGGCCTCACCGACAAGGCGCTCCTGGACGCCGCCTCGATCCGCCGCCAGATCGAGGCCCGCGACCTCCAGATCGCCAACTCCTACAGCAAGGACGCCCAGGTGCAGGGCATCCGCAACGCCCGCCGCTACATCGGCGACCGCCTCGGCCGGGTCGCCACCCCGCACCGCATCCTCGACCCCGCCGCGGGCCCCCTGATCGGCGTCAAGCTGCACATCCTGACCCGCAAGACCCTCGGCGGCATCCAGACCGACCTCGACTCCCGCGCCCTCGGCACCGACGGCAAGCCCCTGGCGGGCCTGTACGCGGCGGGCGAGGTCGCCGGGTTCGGCGGCGGCGGTGTCCACGGCTACAACGCCCTGGAGGGCACCTTCCTCGGCGGCTGCCTCTTCTCGGGGCGCGCGGCGGGGCGGGCGGCGGCCAAGCAGGTCGGCTGAGCGGGTCTCCTACGACCCCACCGTCCTACGACCCCACCGTCCTACGGCCCCACCCGTGCTACGACCCCACCCGTGCTACGACCCCACCCGTGCTACGACCCCACCCGTGCTACGACCCCAACAGCCGTACCAGCACGGTGGCGTGGCTCTGCTCCGGCGTCTTCGACGCGGTCAGCAGGGTCACGTCGCCCGCGTTCGCCAGCTCCCGGACCCGGTCGAGGGCCCCGGCCGCCTCGGGATCGGCCAGCTCCGCCTCGTAGCGCCCGGCGAACTCCTCGTAGGAGCCCTCGCCCGCGTGGTACCAGCGGCGCAGCTCGGTGGACGGGGTGAGCGCCTTCGGCCACTCGTCCACCCGGGCCGCGTCCTTCGACAGGCCACGCGGCCACAGCCGGTCGACCAGGACGCGTACGCCGTCCGCGGGCTCGGGAGGTTCGTAGACGCGGCGGACGCGGACGCTCACGGGGGGCCTCTCGACGAAGGGGCGGTGCGTGGGGAGCGTACTGCTGGGCGCGATGCGACTTGACCGGATCGAGGGCGAGTTGCGGGGGAGGCCGCCTTTAGTGTGAAGCCGTTGCCAGCCCCCCACCCGTAGGAGCGCACGTGCCGAAGGCCGTCAGACGCACTTTCGTCCTCGCCACCACCCCCGTCGCCCTCGTGGCGCTGCTCGGGGCAGCGGCACCCCCGTCGACGGGCTCGTCGGGAGCGGGCGACCCCTACTTCCCGCTCGCCGGGAACGGCGGCTACCACGTCGGCCACTACGACCTGACACTCCGTTACGACACCGGCAGCGGCCACCTCGACGGCAAGGCGGTCCTCACCGCCCGCGCCACCCAGCGACTCAGCCGCTTCGACCTGGACTTCCACGGACTGACCGTCACCGGACTGACGGTGGGCCGCACCAAGGCCGACTTCCGGCGCGCCGGACAGGAACTGGTCGTCACCCCGAAGCGCGCCCTGCGCAAGGGGGAACGGTTCACCGTCACCGTCACCTACCAGGGCAAGCCCGCCCCCGTCACCGACCCCGACGGCTCGCTCGACGGCTGGATCCCCACCGACGACGGCGCGTTCGTCGCCGGGGAGCCCCAGGGCGCGATGACCTGGTTCCCGGCGAACAACCACCCCACCGACAAGTCGTCGTACGACTTCACGATCACCGTCCCCCAGGGGCGCACCGCGGTCGCCAACGGCGTCCTGCGCTCCCAGCGGACCGCGCACGGGAAGACCACGTTCCGCTGGCACCAGAGCGAGCCCATGGCCGCCTACCTGGCCACCGCGACCGTCGGGAAGTTCAAGGTGGAGCAGTTCACCACCAGGGACGGCCTGCGCGTCTACAACGCCGTCGACCCGCGCGAGGCCGCCGCCGCGGCACCCGTCCTCAAGAAGCTGCCGTCCGTCCTGGAGTGGGAGAGCAGGCTCTTCGGGCCCTACCCGTTCCGCGCCGCGGGCTCGATCGTGGACCACGCCCCGAACGTGGGCTACGCGCTGGAGACCCAGACCCGGCCGGTCTACGACCGGGCACCCGACCTGAGCACCCTCGTCCACGAGAGCGCCCACCAGTGGTTCGGCGACTCCGTCTCGCTGACCTCCTGGAAGGACATCTGGCTCAACGAGGGCTTCGCGACCTACGCCGAGTGGCTCTACGCCGAACAGCACGGCGGCGACAGCGCGCAGAAGGCCTTCGACGACCTGTACGCCCGCCCGGCGAGCGACGGCCTGTGGGAGTTCCCGCCCGGTGACCCCGGCAGCGGCGCCAACATCTTCGGCACCCCCGTCTACGCCCGCGGCGCCATGACCCTCCAGGTCCTGCGCACGACCGTCGGCGACCGGGCCTTCCTGCGGATCCTGCGCGCCTGGGCGGCCGGACACCGGGACGGTCACGGCACCACCGCGCAGTTCGAACGACTGGCGGAACAGGTCTCGGGGAAGAAGCTGGACGACTTGTTCCGGACCTGGCTCTACACCCCGGGCAAACCGAACAGGCCCTAGAACCTGACGAGTTCCAAACAAGTGTCGGTCAAGGTCGACCCATGATCACACGCAGAACCCACGTGGCCCTGCTCGCCGCATCCGTGCTCCTCACCGGATGCGGCGGCGGTGCCGTGGCCAGCACGCGGAGCGCGCCGGAGCCCGCCGCGGAGCCCACCCCCGCCCGGGAGGGCGCCCCCGCTCCGGAGGTCTCCATCGAGGTCGCCCCCCAGCAGATCCCCGGCCTCGGCCCGAAGACCTGGGCACAGGTGCCGGCCGACGCCCGGCAGGCCGTCGTGGTCACCGGCCGGGGCCGCGACTCCTCGGACTCGACCGTCGTCCTGTACCGGCGCACCGACGCCGGCTGGCGGTCCGGCGCGAGCTGGCCCGCGCACAACGCCCTCAAGGGCTGGACCGACCACCACCTGGCCGGAGACCTGCACTCACCGATCGGCGTCTACGACCTGACGGACGCCGGCGGACTGCTGAAGGACCCCGGTTCGAAGCTGCCCTACGACCGGTCCGCCAGCTTCACCGCGCCCGGCACCGGCTTCGAGGGCGAGCCGCTGGCCGGCTCCTTCGACTACGTGATCGCCATCAACTACAACCGGCAGCCGGGCACCTCGCCCCTCGACTGGACCCGCCCCATGGGCGCGGGCCGCGGCGGCGGGATATGGCTCCACGTCGACCACGGCGGACCCACGCACGGCTGTGTCAGCATCGCCGAGGAGCACATGAAGGAGTTGCTGCGCACCCTCGACCCGGACCTGCACCCCGTCGTCGTCATGGGCGACGCCAAGTCCCTGCGACGCTGACCGCTTAGGATCCGCCGGGTGTGCGCACATGTGCTGGTCGCCGAGGACGACGTGATGCAGGCCGAACTCATACGGCGGTCCCTGCTCGCGGAGGGACACACCGCGACCGTGGTCCACGACGGCCGGGCCGCCCTGGACGCGGCTCGACGGCTCGCCCCCGACCTCGTCGTCCTGGACCTCATGCTGCCGGTGATCGACGGCTTCGGGGTGTGCCGGGTGCTGCGCCGCGACGAGGACATCCCCGTCGTGATGCTCACCGCGCGGTCCGAGGAGGAGGACGTCCTGCTCGGACTCGAACTGGGCGCCGACGACTACATGACCAAGCCCTACAGCCCGCGCGAGCTGATGGCCCGCATCCGCACCGTCCTCAGACGCAGCGGCCGGGACGCCGACCCCGGCCGGCGCGAGGACCCCGTCGTACGGGCCGGCGGTCTCGCGATCGATCCCGTGCGGCACGAGGTGCACTGCGAGGGAACCATGGTGGAGTGCACACCGGCCGAGTTCGAGATCCTGCTGGCCATGGCCGCCGAGCCGGAACGGGTCTTCTCCCGGCGGCAGTTGCTGGAGGTCACCCGGGGCACCGACCGGGCCTCCACCGAACGGGCCGTGGACGTGCACATCATGAACCTGCGCCGCAAGATCGAGGCCGACCCGCGCCGCCCGGCACGGCTGGTGACCGTGTTCGGCGTGGGCTACAAGCTCAGCGGCGGCCGTGGATGAGCCCCCGGATACCCCTGCACAAGCGGCTCCTGGTCCGCCTGCTGATCACCTCCGGCCTGATCGCCGTGTGCTCGGTGGCCGCGACCGCCTGGCTGGCCGTGGCCACCACCACCCAGGCCCTGCGCGAGGAACAGGGACAGGCGCTCGCCGACGACATGGACGTCCTCGCCGAGCTGAGCGGCTACGCGGCGACCCACCCCGACTGGTCCGGCGCGGCGGCAACCGTGCGGAAACTGTCCGCGCAGACCGGCCGGCGCATCGCCCTGACCACCTCGGACCGCCGGGTCATCGCCGACTCCGCGCCGCGCGGCACCTCCCTGCCGCCGAGCGCGGCCGCCGCCGTCGACCCGCTGCACACCGACACCTACAGCGAGCGCGGCGCCCAGATCCCCGGCATCGACCCGCGCGCGGTGGGCCCGTACCGGCTCACCGACGGGGAACGCGTCGAGGTCGACGACCTGGCCCGCACACGACAGCTCTGCTTCTCCCAGCACGGTCTGCGGACCAGCCTGCGCCGCGCCCCGAGCGGCCGGATGTACCTCGTCGACCCGGACAGCGGCACCACGCCCGACTACGTGCCCGACGCCTGCGCCGACGGACGGCTCAACACACCGACCGCGATGGAGGCGAAGGCGTCGAAGGCGCTCATGACGCTCGCCCGCGGCTGCCTCACCAAGGCCGGGCTGAGCCCCGCGTACGCGGGCCTGCTGAGCGTCGGACTCGGCGGGACGGACACGCGCGAGCCCCTGACGGGCAAGCTCGGCGACAAGGAGGCCCGCCTGGCCCAGCCCTGTCTCGACCAGGCCCGCCGCACCCAGCTCGACCCGTACGTGGCACCGGCCGCCGAACTCTTCCTCGGCACCGGGGACACCCCCGCCGTGCTGTTCGACATGTCACCGGCCAACAAGGCCAAGGTCATCGGCACCGCCGGGCTCGTGCTCGCCGTCACCGTCGCCGCGACCGCGCTGGTCGCCACCCGGCTGGTCCGGCCGCTGCGCGCGCTCACCGCGGCGGCCCAGCAGCCGCCCGAACTCCATGTGCGCGTCCCCGTGACCACCCGGGACGAGACCGGCATCCTCGCCGCCGCCTTCAACGACCTCACCGAACGCCGGGAGCGCCTGGAGGCCCAGCGCAAGGCGATGGTCAGCGACATCGCCCACGAACTGCGCACCCCGCTCACCAACATCCGCGGCTGGCTGGAGGTCACCCGGGACGGCGTCGTCGACCCCGACCCCGCCCTGCTGGCCTCCCTGCACGAGGAGTCCCTCGTCCTCCAGCGCGTCATCGACGACCTCCAGGACCTCGCGGCCGCCGACGCCGGCACCCTGCGCCTGCACCGGGAGCCGCTGCGCTGCGACGAACTCGTCCAGCAGGTCGCCGCGGCCCACCGCGTGGGCGCCGCCACGGCCGGGGTCGAGCTGCGCACCGACATTGAGGGCGAGCCGTGGCTGGACGCCGACCCGGTCCGGATGCGGCAGGCGCTCGGCAACCTGGTCTCCAACGCTGTACGCCACACCCCGCCCGGCGGCACGGTCACCCTGTCCGCGCGCCGCGACGGCGACCACGTCGTCCTGGACGTCGCCGACACCGGCTCCGGCATCGGGCCCGACGACCTGCCGCACGTCTTCGACCGGTTCTGGCGCGCCGAGAAGTCCCGCAGCCGCCGTACCGGAGGCTCGGGACTCGGCCTGCCCATCGTCCGCCACCTGGTCGCCGCGCACGGCGGAACGGCCGGGGCGGCGAGCGAACCCGGCAGCGGGAGCGTGTTCACGCTGCGGCTGCCGAGTGGCGCGCCGCCGTAGCCGTACGTCCGGATCGGTCCGTACGACCGTCAGCCGGCCCTTCTCCGGGCGGCCGCCGTGCGCCGCGCGAGCGCACGGCGTTCCGTCTCGCTGGTGCCGCCCCAGACGCCGATGCCCTGCCCGGTGTCCAGAGCCCACCGCAGACACTGCTCCTGGACGGGACAGCGCCGGCAGACGGACTTGGCCTGCTCCGTCTGTACGAGTGCGGGGCCGGTGGTGCCGATCGGGAAGAAGAGGTCGGGGTCCTCACGGCGGCACGCGGCATGGGTGCGCCAGTTGTCCATCAAAGTCACCTGCGATCGAGTCGTACGTGCCCTCGTTGGATGCCTTACACGTTTTCGGGTCACCTGTCGATGCGCGGTGAAACAACCGGGTCCCGTGGGACGCGTCCGGTCACTGCTCGCGGATGCCCCAGGGGGAGCCGTATGCGGTGAGCAGGTCCAGGAAGGGGCGGGCCGGGAAGGCCTCCGGGCCGAGGACGCCGGTGCCCGACCAGGCGCCGCCGGCGAGGAGTTCGAGGGCGACGACCGGGTTCACGGCGGTCTGCCACACCACGGCCTGGCTGCCGTACTCCGCCATGGACCACTGGTTGTCGACCACGTGGTAGAGGTACACCTCGCGCGGCGAACCGTCCTTGACGCCCTTCACCCAGGTGCCCGCGCAGGTCTTGCCGTGCATCCGCTCGCCCAGCGTCGCCGGGTCGGGCAGACACGCGGCCACGACGTCCCGGGGCGAGACCGCGACCGGCCCGGCGGCGCTCGGCACGGTCACCGGCTCGGTGCGGTCCAGACCGAGCAGGTGCAGCGTCTTGAGCGTCTCGATGAACTCGCCGCCCAGGCCGTACTTGAAGGTGACCCGGCGGGCCCCGACCCAGCGGGGCACGAGCAGTACCTCCTCGTGCTCCACGTTCACGCACTCGACCGGGCCGATGCCCTCGGGGAAGTCGAAGACCTCGGGCTCGCTGAAGGGCTCCGTGGTGAACCAGCCGCGGCCCTGCTCGTAGACCACGGGAGGGTTCAGGCACTCCTCGATGGTGGTCCAGATGCTGAAGGAGGGCGCGAAGTCGTAGCCGTCCACCGTCAGGTTCGCGCCGTCGCGGACACCGATCTCCTCGATCTCGTCGAACAGTTCGTCGGCGGCGTACCGCGCGAAGACGTCCGACAGGCCCGGCTCCACCCCCATGCCGACGAGCGCCAGCACGCCCTCCTTCGCCCACTCCTCCGCCTGCGCGAACTGGTCGTCGCCGAGCTTGACCCCGCACTCCTCGTACGGCCGCTCGGGATGCGGACGGGACAGGGACATCGCCATGTCGACATAGGTCGCCCCGGCGGCGCGCGCGGCCCGGAACAGGGGCATCACGAAGCGCGGGTCGGTGGCGTTCAGGAGGACGTCACAGGCGTGCCGCTCCAGCAGCGCGGTCACCGCCGACTCGTCGCTCGCGTCCACGCGCTCGGCGGTGAACCGGCCGGCCAGGTCGCCGAGCGCGGCCACCGCGGCCTCGGCGCGGGCGGGGTCGTAGTCGGCGACGACCATCGCCTCGAAGAACGGCCGCCGGGCGGCGATCCGGGTGATGGAGGTACCGACGCCTCCGGCGCCCACGAGCAGTACACGCATGACAAACACTCCCCAACAAGGTCGAAGGTCGCAGATGTACGGGGGCCCTGGCGCAGATACAACGCCGTGCGCTCGCTTAAGGTCAATGGCGTTGGCATAAGGAGCGAGCGGGAGGGAGACCGTCGTGCCGAAGCCCGTGATCCCCGAGGAGAGGCGCCGCCGGCGCAGGCCCACCAAGAGCGGCACCGTGCTCTCCGAGGCGCTGATCGTCGAGACCGCCCTGCGCATGCTCCGCGAACACGGCAGCACCGGCCTCACCGCCCGCCGACTGGGCCTCGCCCTGGACGCCGACCCGAGCACCCTCTACCGCTACTTCCGCGGCATGGACGACCTGACCCTGGCCATCGGAGACGCGCTGATCGGCCAGGCGCTGGCGGGCTGGGAGCCGACGGGGGAGTGGCGGCGGGACCTGCGCGAGGTGGGTCTGCGCATCCACGCCGCGTATGTCGCCCACCCGCAGGCCGCGCTCCTGACGACCAGCAGGGTCACCGGCCGGGCGAACGAACTGGCCGCGGACGAGGCGGTCCTGGACATCCTGCGCACGGCGGGCCTGCCGCTCGCGGAGACGGTCCGCGTCTACCACGCCTTCATCGACCAGACGCTGGCCTTCGCGGCCCTGGACGCGGCGTCGCTGGCGCTGCCGAGCGAGGCACTGGGCGAGGACGAGGCGAGATGGCGCTCGACGTACGCCCAAGTGCCCGTGGAGCGATACCCGAGGATCGCCGAGGCGGCACCCCTCCTGGCCACCCGGATGGTGACCAGCGCCTTCCCGACGGCCCTGGAGATGCTCCTGGACAGTGTCGGGAAACGGATGGACGGCGCTCGTCGGGAGCACGGGGCCGTGTGACGGGTGGCCGTATGAGGGGTGGCCGTGTGACGGGTCCTATCGGAGCGATTCCGAGGCCGCTTCCGCCACCGCCGACGCCACCGCGGCCAACGCGGGCGAATCCAGCTTCCACTGCTGCCAGTACAACGGAACGTCGATCGGCTGATCCGGCGCCAACGAGATCAGTCCACCGGCACGCAGCAACTCCCCGGCCTGCACCTCCGGCACCATCCCCCACCCGAGGCCCAGCGCGACCGACTCCACGAACCCCTCGGACGTCGGCACCGCGTGCCGCAGCCGACTCGCCCCACCCCGCCCCAGCTTCCGGAGGAACCCGTCCTGGATGTCGTCACTGCGGTCGAACGTCATCACCGGAGCCTCGGCGAGCCCGTCTGCGAGCGGCCCCCAGAGATACCGCGAGACGAACTCCGGGCTGGCGGCCGCCAGATACCGCATCCGCCCCAGCGGCCGTACGGAACACCCCGCCACCGCCTCCGCCGAGGACGTCACCGCGGCCATCACCGCCCCCTCCCGCAGCAACTCCGCCGTGCGCGTCTCGTCCTCCCGCCGCAGCTCGAAGGAGAGTCGCTCCCGCCGGGGAACCCGAGTCAACGCGCTGAGGAACCAGGTGGCGAGCGAGTCCGCGTTCACCGCGACCGAGACCCGGGTCACCTCCCCCTCGCCCGGCAGCCCCAGCTCGGCGAGCGCGTCCCGCTCCAGGCGGGCCAGCTGCCGGGCGAACCGCAGCACCACCTCGCCCGACTCGGTCGCCCGCACCGGCTTGGTGCGCACCAGCAGCACCCGCCCCGTGCGCTGCTCCAGGGCCTTGACCCGCTGACTCACCGCCGACGGCGTCACATGCAGGGCCGCGGCGGCGGCATCGAAGGTGCCCTCGTCGACAACCGCGAGCAGCGTCCGCACCTGATCCAGAGGAAGCTCGGTCATCATCACGACAACTAATGATACGTAAGAATCTTTAGCTGTACGTTCAGTGATCGTCTCCGTACCGTCGAAGCCATGCCCGCTTCTCTGTCCGCCGCTGCCGCCGGTTTCGGCACCGGTCTCTCGCTCATCGTCGCCATCGGCGCCCAGAACGCCTTCGTCCTGCGCCAGGGGATCCGCCGTGACGCGGTCCTCGCCGTGGTCGGCATCTGCGCCCTGTCCGACGCCCTGCTCATCGCCCTCGGTGTCGGCGGCGTCGGCGCCGTCGTGGTCGCCTGGCCCGGCGCGCTGACCCTGGTCGGCTGGATCGGCGGCGGGTTCCTGCTCTGCTACGGCGTCCTCGCCGCCCGCCGGGTCTTCCGGCCGGGGGAGTCAGGGCTGCGGACCGACGGGGACGTGGCCGGTTCCCGGAAGCGGGCCGTGCTGACCTGCCTCGCGATGACCTGGCTGAACCCGCACGTCTACCTCGACACCGTGTTCCTGCTCGGCTCCGTCGCCGCCGACCGCGGCCCACTGCGCTGGACCTTCGGCCTCGGCGCCGTGCTCGCGAGCCTGTGCTGGTTCACCGCCCTCGGCTTCGGGGCCCGGCTGCTCAGCCGCGTCCTGGCCGGGCCGACCGCCTGGCGGATCCTCGACGGCCTGGTCGCCGCCATGATGATCGCCCTCGGGGCCGCGCTCGTGGCCGGAGCGTGAAGTCTCGGCCCGCGTGTTCCACAAGCTGAGACACCGCGTCCCGAACTCCCGGACGGTGCTGCGATAGTGAACCCTGGACCCGTTAGATGTAACGAGCAACCAGGAAGCGCGTGGACACCGGCGAGAGCAGCACCGAACCCAAGAGCCCGGCCGCCGAACAGGCACCGCCGCCCCGGCGCGGATTGCGCCGCTGGGCCATGGACACCCGCCCGCTGCGCATCCCGGCCTACCGCCGCCTGTGGAGCTCGACCATCGTCACGGCCGTCGGCAGCCAGCTCACCGCCGTTGCCGTGCCGAAGCAGATCTACGACATCACCGGCTCCTCGGCCTGGGTCGGCGCCGCGAGCTTGGCGGGCCTGCTGCCGCTCATCGTGTTCGCCCTGTGGGGCGGCGCGGTCGCCGACACCATGGACCGCCGCAAGCTGCTGCTGATCACCAACACCGGCATCGCCGTCACCTCGGTGCTGTTCTGGCTCCAGGCCGTCACCGGGCTCGACTCGGTGGCGGCCCTGATGGTCCTGCTCGCGGTGCAGCAGGCGTTCTGGGGCCTCAACGCCCCTGCCCGCAACGCCTCCATCGCCCGTCTGGTCCCCGGGGAACAACTGCCCGCGGCCAACGCCCTCGGCTCCACCGTCATGCAGACCGGCCAGGTCGTGGGGCCGCTGCTGGCGGGTGCCCTGATCCCGCTGATCGGCCTGCCGGAGCTGTACCTCATCGACGCCCTGGCGCTGTGCGTCACCGTGTGGGCCGTCCACCGGCTCCCCTCCCTGCCGCCGCTCGCTTCGACGGTCGCGCGCCGGGCGGGGGTGCGCGAGATCGCCGAGGGCTTCCGGTACATCTCCGCGCACAAGGTGCTGCTGCTGTCGTTCCTCGCGGACATCATCGCCATGGTCTTCGGCATGCCCCGGGCCCTGTTCCCGCAGCTCGCCTCCCAGACCTACGCCCCCTACGGCGAGGGCTTCGCCCTGGGCCTGCTCTTCGCCGCCATCCCGATCGGCGCCGTCGTCGGCGGGCTGTTCTCCGGCGCCTTCTCCCGGGCCCGCCGACACGGCTGGATGGTGATCGGCGCGGTCGTGGCATGGGGCGTGGCCATCACCGGGTTCGGACTGAGCGGCAGCCTGTGGCTCGCCGTGGTGTTCCTCGCCGTGGCCGGGGTCGCCGACATGGTCTCCATGGTGTTCCGCGGCGCGATCCTGCTCTCCGCCGCGACCGACGAGATGCGCGGCCGGATGCAGGGCGTCTTCACGGTCGTGGTCGCGGGCGGCCCGCGCCTCGCCGACGTCCTGCACGGCACCGCCGGCTCGGTCTTCGGCGCACGCACCGCGGTCGCCGGCGGTGGCCTCCTGGTCGTCGCCGTGATGCTGGGCCTGGCCTTCGCGGTACCGGCGCTGCGCCGCTACCGCGTCTGAAGGCCGGGGTCTGTCGTCTGGATCAGGCCGGCTGTGAGGAGCGGTGCGTCCTGGCGGACCCGAGCGGGGTCTGGTGCGGGTGGCTGCGAGGCGGATGAGGTCGGCGCGGACCGTCGGCGAGTGACGACAAACCGCTGGGTCCCCCGTGCCTTTAAGGCTGCGAAGGAGTGCGTGCCAGCCCCCGCGACGCCGGACCGATCCAAACGACAGACCCTAGAGACCGCTCCGGCGATGTGACCCGTACTGCTCCATGAGCTTGCCCCGGGTCGTCTCCAGCCGGTGGGCGAGGATCTCGGCCACGCTGCGGACGAGGATCATCCCGAGCTGCCGGTCCTCCTCGCACAGCCGCAGCACCGCCGCCGCCTCGAACTCGTAGGCCCGCACCGGGCTGAAGGCCTCCGCGCCGAAGTCCCACCGGTACGGCGGGAACAGCCAGGACCAGCCGAGCAGGTCGCCCGAGGCGAGACCGGCGACGGTGACCCGCTGGTGGGTGGTCACCTGCTGGGTCAGGGAGACCGAGCCGGAGCGGATGACCCAGAAGCGGTCGGCGGTGCCGTCGGCCTCGAAGATGCGGAAGTCCTCGGGGAAGGAGACCTCCTCGGCGAGCGTCATCAAACTCTGGCGCTGCGGCTGCGGAAGTGCGGTCAGCAGTTTTATCGCTTTGGTCATGACGCGGGGCTCCTCGCCGGCGATGGTTCCGGTGTTGTGCCTACGCCCATTTCAGCGGTAGCCGACGCGTGGGGCACCTCGGAGGAGGTGAGGATCTGTCCACGGCATGTAAAAGCCCTGGCTGGACGGGGGAGGCCAGCCAGGGCAGTCAGAGGTGGATTTGGGGGAGGTGTGTCGACCCCGTCACCACGTATGGATGAACCGTAAACCATCCATGGCGATTTCGCGCAATCCGATCCGGGGTGCGTGACCGGTTTCACTCGTTGGGCGTGCTTACCACCCTGATCGTCCCCAACTCCGCGTCGACCGGATCCGGGAGGCCGTGGACCGCCCCGGCCGGGATCGACCGGTCAGCGGGTGCCCGGCCGCACCACCTCGTCCAGCACCCTGACCACCGCCTCGTAGGCCAGCGTGCGGATGACTGCGTCCTGGGCGGCGTCCGGATCGGCGGGCCGCAGTTCCGCGCTCCGCGCCCGCCAGGACTGTTCCTCCTGCGCGGCACAGTCCCGGGCGCGCCGGATTCGGCGCAGCAGTTCGTCTGAGTCCACGACATCCGTCATGGGGTCCGCCTACCCCGGGAAGGCGATCGAATGGCCACGCAACCTGCCCGGAACGGGGAGGTTTGACCGGGCGAGGATCGGTCAGCCGACAAAGAGAGGCCCACGGAAGAGCGCACCATACGCCGCGGTCACCGTGGGCCGGGCCGGGCCCGGCTTCTGCAGCACCTGTCAGAACGCAGTCGATCCATCGATCAGGAGCCACGTCATGTGCGACGAGCACAGGACCGAAGCCGCCCCCGAATCCTCTGTCATGGACCGGCGCGCGCGGCCGCGGCCCTACCGGCCGGCCGAGGCACGCCGCGCGGTCGAGCGAGCTGTGTCCGAACGCTGCCGCGCCACGCACACCCCGTGCGACGCGCAGGCGCTCTCGGACGCGCTGCTCGTCGCCTCCGAACTCGCCACCAACGCCATCCTGCACGGCGGCGGCATCACCGACTTCCACGTCGACGTGGAGGGCCGGGGCGTACGCGTCTCGGTGAGTGACCGCAGCTCCGCGCTGCCGGTCGCCAAGGTTCCCGTCGATCCGCAGGGCCGGTGGCGGCCCGGCGGGCACGGCTGGCCGATCGTGTGCCGGCTGGCCCGTGACGTCCAGGTGACCGGCCTGCCGTCGGGTGGCAAGCGCATCACCGCCCTGGTGCCGCTGAGCTGAACCGACACCGCTGGGGAAACCGCCGAAACGGAGTTTCCGCAGCGGAGTTTGGGCCCCGTGCAGCAGGGCAGACGCAGTTTCGTGCTTCGGACCGGAGGCGCGCCAGCGGGAGCCGTACGGCAGCTGGGCCTCCTTCGGCGGTCCGGTGACGTACGCCCCGCGGTCAGTCCCTGAACCCGTTCTTCAGGAGCGAATCCGCATGCTCACCGACACGTCGACCAGCCGTCCCGCCACTCCGGGCCGTTCCGCCGCCAACCGGCGGCGGCACGACGACGCCCCCGACACCATGGCCCTCTTCGCCCGCCTCAGCGGGCTGCGCGAGGGCCCCGAGCGAGACGCCCTGCGCGACGAACTCGTCACCGCCTGGCTGCCCATGGCCCACCGCATCGCGGGACGCTTCCGCGACCGGGGGGAGTCCATCGAGGACCTGCGCCAGGTCGCCGCCCTCGGACTGGTCAAGGCCATCGACCGGTTCGAACCGGAGCGGGGCGCCTTCGAGAGCTACGCCGTGCCCACCATCACCGGTGAGGTCAAGCGGCACTTCCGCGACCGCATGTGGGCCCTGCGGGTGCCCCGCCGGGTGCAGGAGCTGCGCAACAAGGTGCGGGTGGCCCGCCGGGAACTCACCCAGAACCCCGGCTCCGCCGAACCGTCGCCCGCCGACCTCGCCGCCCACACCGGCCTGACCGAGGACGAGGTCACCACCGGGCTGGAGGCGCTGGAGAGCTTCAGCACCCTGTCCCTGGACGCCGAGCTCTCGGCAGGGGACGACGGCTACAGCCTCGCCGACACCCTCGGCGCCCCCGACGCGTCGTACGACGTCGTGGTCGACCGCGAGTCCGCCAAGGAGGGGCTGCGCCGGCTGCCCGAACGCGAACGGGCCATCCTCTACATGCGCTTCTTCGAGGACATGACCCAGAGTCACATCGCCGACCAGCTCGGCATCTCGCAGATGCACGTCTCCCGGCTCATCAGCCGCAGCTGCGCGCGCGTGCGCGACGAGGCGCTGGCCGACCGGGCGCGGCGGCATTCCGCCGACGGACCGTCGGCGGCCTGAGCGACGAGGAGTGAGCGAGCCATGCTGATACCCGACCCCGTGTTCCTGCGCCGCCTCGTCGAGGCGTACGAGGCCCTGCGGGCCGAGGAGTCCGCCACGGCGGCCGAACCGAGCCCCCGGGCCAGGGACCTCGCCTACACGCTCTGTGTGTCGACCGGCACACGGGACGTGCGGCTGGCCCTGGAGACCGCCCACCGTCTGCTCGCGGCCATGCCCGCACACGCCCGTGTGGCCGACTGACCGCCCGATGCCCGGGCGACCGGACCCCAGGAGGCCGATGTGAACACGAGCTCCATGGCACAGACCGGCCGGATCGAGGCCAGGCGCGCGGCACGCGGTTCCGTCACCGAGGGGGCCGCCCGCGCGGGCCTCGCCGCCCGCGGCGTGATCTACCTGCTCGTCGGTGTGCTGGCGCTTCAGGTCGCCTTCGGTGACGGCAAGCGCCAGGCCGACCGCGGCGGTGCCCTCGCCGCCCTCTCCGACAAGCCCTTCGGCTCCGTCGTCCTGTGGGCCCTGGGCATCGGGCTCGTCGGCATGGCCGTGTGGCGGCTCTCCGAGGCCCTGTTCGGCTCGGCCGGAGCCGACGGCCGCAAGCCCCACAAACGCCTGCTGGCGGCGGTCCGCTGCGTCTTCTACGCGTTCGTCGCCTACTCCGTGCTGTCCTTCGCCGTCGGCTCCGGCGGCGGGGGGTCGAGCGACAAGCAGTCCCAGGACATCACCGCCCGGGCCCTCGGAGTGCCCGCCGGACAGTGGCTCGTCGGCGCGGCCGGCGCCGGCGTCGCGGTGGCCGGGGTGTGGATCGCCGTACAGGCGGTGCGCCGGTCCTTCCACGACGAGCTCAAGCTCGCCGAGATGGGGCGGCGCGTCAGGAGGCTGGTCGACGTGACCGGGGTCGGCGGCGGAGCGGCGCGCGGAGTGGTGTTCGCCGCGGCGGGCGCCTTCGCCGTACGGGCCGCCGTCGACTACGAGCCCAAGAAGGCCAAGGGCCTCGACGACACCCTCCGCTCGTTCGCCGACACCCCGCTCGGACCGTGGCTGCTGGTCTGTGTGGCCGCCGGGCTCGTGCTGTTCGGGATGTTCTCGTTCGCGATGGCCCGCTGGCGGCGGGTCTGAGCGGCGATCCGTGGGGAACCCGAGGCTCATGAACCAACCCGAGCTTCCGCCCGACGGTAGGCCCGTGGACGTCTACCTGGACCTTCTCCGCCTCCGCATGGCATCGGAGGACTACGAGCTGCTGCTCAGCGTGGTCCGACCGGTCCTGCGCGCGATCGACGAACAGCATCTGCCCGCCCTGGACTTCGCACTCGACGACAGCCAGACCACCGGACTGCCCCAGGAGGTCCGGGACGAGGCCGCCCTCGTCATCGCCACCGCCGTCACCGGCCGGCTGGACAACAAGGTGATCGAGCTCCAGGTCGACGACGGCGGCCCGGTCCGGGTGGTCACCGACGCGGACACCGCGTCCGACCCGGTGCGCCTCGGCGAGATCGCCGACTACATCCGCGAACGCCAGCAGCTCAACGACGAGTTGCGCGGCATCGCCGAGGCCAGCGGTCTGCCCACGGACCTCTGACCGCCGGGCTCACCGCTTCGGCGCCGCGACCGGCACCCCGAGCGGCCGGGCGAGACCGACCAGCGTCTCGTCCAGCCGCTGCACATGCCGCAGCACCCGGTCGGTGACCCGCCCGAACCGCGGAGTGCCGGGCACCTCCGTCTCCAGCAGGGACGCGATGCTCGGCCCGGTCTCGATCTCCTCGGCCGAGTGCTCGTCGGCGGCATGCGCGGCGATCGCCGCGATGTTGTGCCCGATCCGCCGCCCCGCCCTGCGCAGCCGCGGGTCCGCCGTGATCGACGGATGCGTGGGCAGCAGTTCGGCGGTCGCCGCCAGCGAACGCGCGTGGTACGCGCAGGTCTCCAGCAGCGCCACCACATAGCGGGCCGTGTCCCGCCGGGCCCGCAGCGGCGTGATCGGGTGGGTGAGCGGCTGGGTGGCCGCCCGCAGGTCGGCCAGCGCCTGGTCCAGGTCGCGCGCCTGGTCGAGCAGGTCCACCGGCGAGCCCCCGCTGAGCTGGTCCACGGCGGCCTCGGTGACCTCCCCGAGCCGGTCGAGGACGGTCACGAGGAGGTCGTTCGTACGGCGGTCCGTGCGCACCGGGAGGACCAGGGCCGCCGCGATGACACCGCAGGCCGCGCCGAGCGCGGTCTCCTCCACGCGCAGCAGCAGGACCGAGAGGCTGTAGGTGTGCAGCAGGGTGTAGAGGAGGCCCAGGGCGGCGGTGACGAAGAAGGACATCAGCGTGTAGGACAGGGGCGCGGTGTAGAACATCGCGAACACCAGCACCAGGACCAGCGCGAACGCCGTCCAGGTGTGCTGCCCGACCAGCCCCGCCAGCACGATCCCGGCCAGGACGCCGAGGACCGTCCCCAGCAGGCGGCGGTAGCCCTTGACCAGGATCTCGCCCGTGGACGCGGTGTTGATGAAGACGATCCAGCAGGTCAGCACCGCCCAGTACCAGCGCTGACTGGACAGGAACTCACCGCCGACGATGGCCAGCGACGACCCCACCGCGACCTGCACCGCGGCCCGCGTCGTCGGCCGCCCGAGCCCCGTCGGCTCCTCCTGGGCCCCGGCCTCCTCACCGGCGTCGATCACGGCGTCCTCGGCGTCCAGCTCCTCGCGCGAGCGGGCCGTGGCGGGGGAGTCGTCCGGGTCGTCCTGCGGCCCGTCCAGGGCGATCCTGAGCCCCAGGACCGCCCGCGCGGCCTCGCCGATGCCCCGGAAGACGTCCTGGACGGCGGGCGGCGCGGCCGGCACGTTCTCCTCCTCGCGGTAGCCGAGGAGCCGGTTGCGGATCTGCGACAGGGCGGTGCCGAGACTCCCTGAGGGCGGGCGCAGCACGAGCAGCCGCAGCGCCTCCAGATCCCGGCGCACCGTCGCCGTCGCCTCCTCCCGGCCCGGCATCCGGCCCGCCCGCGGCGCCGGCGCCCCCGGCAGATGCAGGGTCAGCGTGTCCGCCCGCTCGGCACTGCGCGCCGAAAGCAGCAGCAGACCGAGCCGCTCGGCGGCGATCTCCGCGTCCGCGACCCTCCGCTGCACCAGCCGCGCCCCGGCCGCGTCCGACGTCCCCTCCTCCAGCCGCCCCTGGATCATCAGTGCCGTCTCGTGCAGCCGCGCGGTCCCCTCGCGTACGTCCGCCAGCGCCTCGTCGATACCGTCGGGCCCGGCGTCCAGCAGCTCCAGCTGCGCGGACACCAGCTGGGCCAGACGGGCCCGGAAGGCGTCCCGCAGCCGTTGCAGGAGGCCCGCGGGCGTCTCCGGCACCAGCAGGAAGCGCGCCGCCGCACTGCACAGGAAGGCGATGCCGAGAACGCCGTACAGCGTGGGAAGGCCGGAGACGGTCGCGCCGACGAACAGCGACACGAAGTAGACCTGGAAGCCGATCAGGCCCAGCGCGGTGCCGCGGTCGCCGAAGCGGCGGCCGTACACCGCGCTGAAGATCAGGACGACGAAGAAGAGGTCACCGGCCACCACCCGGGAACTCAGCAGCGCGCCCAGCGACACCGAGGCCAGCGCCACCGGCAGGCCCAGGGCGAGCGTCACGGCCTGGGAGGAGCGCTGCTTCTCCCGGATCGCGAAGGTCGCCACCATCGCCGTCATGGCGCCCGCCACCAGATGCCGGATGTCGGCCCCGAGCAGACCGAGCACCGCGAGGCTCAGGGCGATCGCGCCGACCGTGCGCAGCCCCGCGGCCAGCCGGAGCAGCCCCGGGTCCGACGCCGCGACCCGGTCCCGCAGCCTCGCTGTCTTCACTGCGCCGCTCTCACTCCCGTGTCACGTCATGATCCGGTCCAGCATGGCACGGCGGGGTGATGTCTCGTCGCCCTGGTCTCCGCGAGGGTGCGGGCCACCGAAGGGTCGGCGTGGCCATGGCCCGGACAGGGTCAGGCCGGCCGGGGCCGTGACGGGCCACGTGAGCTGATTCCCCTCGACCGAGAAGAAGTACTGCCGTCCTATTGCCGAGTCCCAGGAACTCGTCCGTCCTCGCCACTGACCCGGCACAAGGAGCCGGCGGAACTCATCGGTCCTGGCGCTGAGATCCGTCGACATGGGCCGCGACCTGCTCCGGCGTCAGGTACGCGTGCGTGTACTCGAAGTCCTTCAGCTTGGCGGGCTTGCGGGCCTGGAAGCCGGTGCGGACGAAATCGTCGCCCGCGATGGCGTTGAGCACCCAGTTCGTCATCACCCGCGTCTTGGCCACGTTGGTGCGCAGCGCCGACCAGTGGTAGCCGCGCGCCACGGCCTGGGCGGGCACGCCCCGCAGTTCGATGCCGAGCGGCTTGGACACCGCGTCCTTGCCGCCGAGGTCGACGACCAGACCGAGGTCCTTGTGGACGTACGGCTTCAGCGGCCGGCCGCGCAGGGTGGAGATGACGTTGTCGGCGACGTGCCTGCCCTGGCGCATGGCGTGCTGCGCGGTCGGCGGGCAGATCGCGTCCTCCTGGTCCTTGGCCTTGTCGGGCACCGCGGCGGCGTCACCGAGCGCGAAGACCCCGTCGTGGCCGGGCAGGTTCATCTCCGCGGCGACCGCGAGCCGGCCCCGGACCGTGTCCGCGCCCAGCGTCGCGATCAGCGGGCTCGCCACCACACCGGCGGTCCAGATCAGGGTCCGGGTGGGGATCACCCGCCCGTCGGTGAAGGTGACCTCCTCCGGGCCCGCCTTCTCGATCGAGACCCCGAGGGAGATGTCGATGCCCCGCTTGCGCAGCACCTCCTGGGCGCTGCTGCCCAGCTTGTCGCCCAGCTCGGGCATCAGCTTCGGGGCGATGTCGATCAGGTGCCACTTGATGAGCGCCGGGTCGATGCGCGGATAGCGCCGCACGGCGGCGTGGGTCAGTTTCTGGAGGCAGGCCGCGGTCTCGGTGCCCGCGTAGCCGCCGCCGACCACCACGAACTGGAGCCGCGCGGCGCGCTCGGCGTCGTCCTGGCTGGCGTCGGCGAGGTCCAGCTGGGAGATGACGTGGTCGCGGACGTAGGCGGCCTCGGCGAGGGTCTTCATGCCGAACGCGTGGTCGGTGAGACCGGGGATGTCGAAGGTGCGGGTGACGCTGCCGGGAGCCAGCACGATGTAGTCGTACGGCTCGTCGACGATCTGGTCGGTGATGGTGCGGATGACGCAGACCTTCGCCTTGAGGTCCACGCCGATCGCGCCGCCCGGGATGATCCGGGTGCGGTACCGCTTGCTGCGGCGCAGGGACACCGCGATCGACTGGGGCGTCAGCACGCCGGAGGCGACCTGGGGCAGCAGCGGAAGATAGAGCTGGTAGGCGAACGGCGTCACCAGCGCGACGTCGGCTTCGTCCGGGGAGAGCTTCCGCTCCAGACGGCGAACGCACTCGACGCCGGCGAAGCCGGCGCCGACCACCAGGATCCTGGGTCGTGTCACGGTGTTCATCCCTCTCTGCGGCTCCAGGCGGTCTGCCTCGACGCCCTTCGTGTGCCCGCGCGGGCACGACGAAACGCGTCGAGGACCACCATGCCCGCCCCGGCCTGAAAGTGCACCGGGAGAAAGGTGAAGGAGGTGCGCGGACCGGACCCGGTGACACCGCTTGTCGGTGGGCCGGTCGCCGAATGCGCGTGCGGCAGACGGGTATCTGGTGCTGTGGGCCCGGCTGGAGCGGACGGCCGGGGCCCGTGCGGCGCTCGGGAGGGAAGGAGCAGCGTGACCACCGACAGAATCTGGTCGTACGCGGCGGACAGCGGACACGTCGAGGGACAGGACCTGACCGGCTTCAGTGTCGTCGCGAGCGACGGCACCGTCGGCCGGGTGGACCGGCAGGCCGACTCCGACGGACTGCGGCATCTCGTCGTCGACACCGGCGTCTGGGTGTTCGGCAGGAGCGTCCTGGTGCCGGTGGGGGTCGTCACCGGCGTCGACCCCGAGGCCGGCCGGATCACGCTGGCCTGCACCGGGGCCGAGGTGAAGGCGGCCCCGCGCTTCCGGACCGACAGCGAGACCAGGGACCCGCGCTACCTCACCGCGGTCGGCGCCTACTACCTGCGGCTCGCCGCCCCGGCCTGACCGGGCCCCGGACGCTCACCACGGCAGGAAGACGTGCACGTCCTTGCCGCGCTCGTCCGGCACCACACTGACCTGGTCGCACAGCGCGTGGATCAGATGCCAGCCGATGCCACCGCCCCCGGTGCGCGGATCGAAGGAACGGGGGGCGGGCGGCGTCGGGTTCGTGTCGCGCAGGGTCACATGCACCCCGTCGAAGGTCCGGCGCATCCGCAGCGCGAACGGACCCGGCGCGTACTGGACGGCGTTGGCGGCGAGCTCCGTCACGACCAGCAGGATGTCGTCCCAGTGCTCGGGACTCGCGGGCGGCACGGCCGTGCCGAGATCGCACAGGAATTCCTCAGCGGCGAGCCGCGCACCCGTCACGCAGTGCGGTTCGCCCGCGAAACGGGTGGTACGGCTCGGGATCGCCTCGGAAGTCAGGGCCTCTCCCCACGCGGTTCGGTCGCCGGGCCGTTCTCGCGGCCCGGCGACAGCAGGGCTGTCTTTCTCTCTCACTTCACCACTGAGCCGTGTTCCCGGCGGCACGCGGCTCAATCGTCCCCGGCGGCCCGGAGCGCGGTCCGGAGACGATCACTCATCTGAATACGTTGTCCGAGTCGTCCCAGCTCAGCAAGTCCTCCGTGGGCCCACGCCCGCTGCCGGCCGAGCGCGCCTGGTACATCCCGTCGATCTCGAGCGCGTACCGGCGGACGATCTCGTCCCTGCGCAGTTTCATCGACGGCGTCAGCAGGCCGTTGGCCAGGTCGAAGGGCTCCGCCAGGACCCGGAACACCCGGATCGACTCCGCGCGCGAGACCGTGCTGTTCGCCGCGGCCACCGCGCGGGCGATCTCCTCGCGGAGCGCGTTCTCCTCCCGGGCCTCCCGCACCGAGGGGTCCTGCTGGGCCATCAGCACCCCGCGCCAGTGCGCCAGGAACACCGGGTCCAGGGTGAGCAGGGCGCCCACACAGGGCCGGTTGTCACCGACCACGACCGCCTGGTGGACGAGGGGATGCATCCTCAGCCGCTGCTCCAGGGCGGTCGGCGCCACGCTCTTGCCGCTGGTGGTGACGATGATGTCCTTCTTGCGCCCGGTGATCGTCAGATAGCCGTCGGCGTCCAGCCGCCCCAGGTCCCCGGTGGTCAGCCAGCCGCCGTACAGCGCGGCCCGGGACGCGGCCTCGTCGTTGACGTAGCCCTGGAACACCGACGGACCGCGCACCAGGATCTCCCCGTCGTCCGCCACCCGGAGGTCGACGCCCGGCAGCGCTCGGCCGACGGTGCCGGACTTCTCGCGGCCCAGCGGCTGCATGGTGACCCCGCCGCTGGTCTCGGTGAGGCCGTAGCCGTCGTTCACATAGAGGCCGATGCCCTCGTAGAACAGGGAGAGCTCACGGTTGAGGGGGGAGCCGCCCGAGGTGGCCCGGCGGGCCCGCCCGCCCAGCGCGGCCCGGAGCCTGCGGTACACCGTCCGTTCGTACAGGGCGTGCTGGAGCCGCAGGTCGAACCCGGGGCCGGGGCCCTCGCCCAGCCGCTGCCGCTCGCAGGCCAGCGCGAAGTCCCGGGCGGTGTCGGCGGCCCGCTCGAACAGGGCACCGCGGCCCGACTGCTGAGCGGCCCGCAGGAAGTTCTTGTAGATCTTCTCGAAGACCGAGGGGACGGCGTAGAAGTAGGTCGGACGGAAGGACTGCAAGGACGCCGCCAGCGCCTCCTCGCCCAGGTCCGGCTCGTGGGCCATGACCAGGCCGCCGCGGATGCACAGGCCCTGGATCATGAGGCCGTACACATGGGAGAACGGCAGGAAGGCGAGGACCGAGGGCTGCTGTCCCGGCGGTGCCGTGATGTGGCGCCAGCCCTCGATCAGGGTGTCGCAGGGGCTCGCCAGACCGCGGTGACTGAGCGCGCAGCCCATCGGACGGCCCGTGGTGCCGGAGGTGTAGGCGACGACGGCGGTGGAGTCCGGCAGCACGATCCGGCGCAGCGACTCGACCGTGGCCAGCGGGATCGCCTCGCCGCGCTCCGTCAGCTCCTCCAGCGCCCCCGCGTCCAGCTGCCACACGTGGCGCAGCCGGGGCAGCCCGGCGCACACCGAGCCGACCGTCATCACCGCCTGCTCGTCCTCGACGACGACCCCGACACAGGAGGCGTCCCGCAGGATCCACTCGACCTGGTCGCGCGACGACGTCGGGTAGATCGGCACGACCTCGGCGCCGACCGCCCACAGCGCGTAGCTGAGAACCGTCCACTCGTACCGGGTCCGCGCCATGATCGCGACGCGGTGACCGGGCGAGATCCCGGACGCGACCAGCCCCTTCGCGAGGTCCACCACCTCGTCCCGCAGCTCCACGGCGGTGACCTCCTGCCACCCGGCCCGGGAGCCCTCCGGCCGGCGGGCGAGGACGGGCAGGGTGGGTTCGAGCTCCGCCCTCTCGAAGACGCTGTCGGCCAGACCACCGCTGGAGCGCGAGAGGGTCCGGGGAGCGAGGGCGAAGTCGCGCATGCGCTGGCTCCTGACGTGTACGGACTGTGACCGCGCCGACGATTTCGGTCATGCGCGGTGCTCGAATCTAGCCCAGCCGGCAGCAACAGGTACCTGGAATACGTAAGTAGACGGTCACCCGTGATCTGCGCGGGAGCACGGGTGACGGAGTCAGGTCTGGGTCCGGCGTACGCACTCGGTGACCACCTCCCGCAGACTCCCCGTGCGCTCCAGCAGCGCGCGCTGCACCCGGGCGCCGTCGCCGTGCCGCAGCAGCCCGGCGCAGGACTCCCGGGCCCGGTCCAGGTCACCGGCTTCGCCGAGCGCGTCCTCGACATGGTCCAGGAGGGCCCGCACCACCGTCTCGGCGGGCACACGGTGCATCGTCGCGGGGTGCAGCAGCTCCTGCGACAGTCCGGAGCGGGCCGCCTGCCAGGCCGCCAGCCGCAGCAGGCTCACACTGTGCGTCACCGGCTCCCGCTCCGCCCGCCACTCGCGCGCGGCCGTCTCCACCAGCCCGCGGGCGAGGGTGGCCAGCAGTACGGCGGTGTCCGCGTGCAGACAGACGTCCGAGACCCGGATCTCCACCGTCGGGTAGTTCCGGGACAGCCGGGCGTCGAAGTAGATCATCCCCTCGTCCAGGACGGCCCCGGTCGCCACCATGTCCGCGACCCGCCGGTGGTACCGCTCCGCCGACCGGAACGGCTCGGTCGGACCGGCCGACGGCCAGCGCTGCCACACCTGGCTGCGGTAGCTGCTGTAGCCGGAGTCCTTGCCCTGCCAGAACGGCGAGTTGGCGCTCAGCGCGGCGAGCACGGTCAGCCAGGGCTGGATCCGGTCGACGACGGCGACCGCCTCGTCGTCGGACTCGACGGACACATGTACATGGCAGCCCATGACGAGCTGCTCCTGGGTGGCCATGCCGTACTGCTCCGCCATCCACCAGTAGCGGCGCCCGACGCCGACGGACGGGCTGACGGGCAGCGGCGAGGTGGCCAGGGCGGCGACGGCACAGCCGCTCTCCTCGGCATGCCGGGCGGCCTCCTTGCGACAGCGCACGATCTCCGTGTGGAGCTCGTCCATCCGCGACTGCGGGTGGGTGGCGAACTCCACCATCTGGTTGTGCAGTTCCTTCTCGAAGACATCCTGGTCCGCCGCGTCCTGCGCGGCCCGGGCGAGCACCGCGGCGGACAACGCCTGCGGTTCCCCGCTCTCCGGGTCGACCAGGAGGAGTTCCTCCTCCACTCCGACGGTGCGCACGTGAGCCGCCCTTCTGCCGAGACGACGATGTTCGTACGCCCCGACTGCCCAGGCGACGGCTGATCACACGGGCGTCAGCCAGACCGTGGCGAGCGGCGGCAGGGTCGGGCGTACGACGCCGTCGAGCGCCTTGACCGGATCGGGCGCCACGACGTCGCCGCCGCCGTACCGGCCCGCGTCGGTGTTGAGGACCTCCCGCCAGGCGGGAACGTCGCCGGGCACACCGAGGGGGTAGTCGTGCCGGACGACGGGGGAGAGGTTGGAGACCGCGAGGAGCGGACTCCCCTCGGCGTCGTACCTCAGGAAGGCGAAGACGTTGTCCTCGGCCGCGTCCCCGAGCACCCACTGGAAGCCGGAGGGGTCGGTGTCGCGTTGCCAGAGGGCGGGGGTGGTGCGGTAGACGGTGTTGAGGTCGCGGACGAGGTCGCGGATGCCTCGGTGGTCGGGTTCGGCGCCGTAGGCGGGGTCGAGGAGCCACCAGTCGGGGCCGTGTGTCTCGGACCATTCGGCGCCTTGGGCGAATTCCTGGCCCATGAAGAGGAGTTGTTTGCCGGGGTGGGCCCACATGAAGGCGAGGTAGGCGCGGAGGTTGGCGCGTTGCTGCCACCAGTCGCCGGGCATTTTCGAGACCAGTGAGCGTTTGCCGTGGACGACTTCGTCGTGGGAGATCGGCAGGACGTAGTTCTCGCTGTAGGCGTAGACCATGGAGAACGTCATCTCGTGGTGGTGGTATTTGCGGTGCACGGGTTCGTGGGCCATGTAGTCCAGCGAGTCGTGCATCCAGCCCATGTTCCACTTCAGCCCGAAACCCAGGCCCCCGCCGTCCGTCGGCCGGGTCACCCCGCCCCAGGCGGTCGACTCCTCGGCGATCGTCACGACACCCGGTGCCCTGCGGTACACGGTGGCGTTCATCTCCTGGAGGAAGGCGACCGCGTCCAGATCCTCCCGGCCCCCGAACACATTGGGGGTCCACTGCCCGGAGTCCCGCGAGTAGTCGAGGTAGAGCATCGAGGCGACCGCGTCGACCCGCAGGCCGTCGATGTGGAACTCCTCGCACCAGTACACGGCGTTGGCGACCAGGAAGTTGCGCACCTCGACGCGCCCGAAGTCGAACTCGTACGTCCCCCAGTCCGGGTGCTCGGCCCGCCGCCAGTCGCCCGGCTCGTACAGCGGTTCCCCGTCGAAGCGCGCCAACGCCCAGTCGTCCTTGGGGAAATGGGCCGGGACCCAGTCCAGGATCACACCGATCCCTGCCTGGTGGAGGGCGTCGATGAGGTACTTGAAGTCGTCGGGGGTGCCGAGCCGGGAGGTCGGCGCGTAGAAACCGGTGACCTGGTAGCCCCAGGAACCGCCGAAGGGGTGCTCGGCTACCGGCATCAGCTCGACGTGGGTGAAGCCCAGGTCCTTGACGTAGGCGGGCAGCTCCTCGGCCAGCTGACGGTAGGTCAGCCCCTTGCGCCAGGACGGCAGATGGATCTCGTACACCGAGAACGGCGCCTCGTGCACCGGAAGTTCACCGCGCCCGGCCATCCACTCCTGGTCGCTCCACTCGTGGTGCGAGGCGGTCACGACGGATGCGGTCGCGGGCGGCACCTCGGTGCCGCGGGCCATCGGGTCGGACTTCAGGAACCGGTCGCCGTTCCGGGCGGTGATCTCGAACTTGTAGCGGGCGCCCTCGCCGATCCCCGGCAGGAACAGCTCCCAGACGCCGGACGAGCCGAGCGAGCGCATCGGGAAGGCCTGGCCGTCCCAGAAGGTGAACTCCCCGGCGACCCGGACCCCTTGGGCGTTCGGCGCCCACACCGAGAACCGGGTGCCGGTCACGCCCTCGTGGGTCATCGGCTCGGCGCCGAGTGCCGTCCACAGCTGCTCGTGGCGTCCCTCGCGGATCAGATGGAGGTCGGTCTCGCCGAGCGCGGGCAGGAAACGGTACGGGTCGTGCACCTCCTGCTCGCCGTCCGCGTACGACACCAGCAGGGTGTAGTCGGGGATCGCGGGGAGCGGCAGCACACCGGAGAAGAGCCCGTCGCCCTCCGAGGCCAGCTGTCTGCGCTCGCCGTCGACCACGACGGCCACCGCGCGGGCGAACGGGCGCAGCGCCTGGAACATGATGCCGTCCGCGACCGGATGCGCGCCGAGCAGCGCGTGCGGGTCGTGGTGGGCGCCCGCGAGCAGCCTGGACCGCTCGGCGGGGTCGAGCGGCGGGGCCCCGGCACACCGGTCCGTTGGTCCGGACGGCTCGGGAAGCGAGGTGTCGCGCAGGGCCACGGCTCAGTCTCCTCTCACGGCGAGGCGCTCGATCGCCGCCATCGGCACGGGCAGCCAGTCGGGGCGGTGTCGTGCCTCGTACAGGACTTCGTAGACGGCCCGGTCGGTCTCGTACGCGCGCAGCAGCCCGTGCTTCTTGCGTGGATCCCAGCCGGCGAGGGCGGCATAACCCCCGCAGAAGGCTTCCCGGCAACGGCGCGCCCACTCCGGTCGCCACGGGCGGCGCTGCCGGGCCGCGTAGTCGAAGGAGCGCAGCATGCCCGCGATGTCCCGCACCGGCGACTGCGCGGTCCTGCGCTCGGCCAGCGGACGGGACGGCTCGCCCTCGAAGTCGATGACGAACCACTCCCGCCCCGCCCGCAGCACCTGCCCCAGATGCAGATCACCGTGGACGCGCTGCGCGGGCGGCCCGGCGTCGCAGCCGGCCAGCGCTCCGAAGGCGCCGCGCAGACCGGGCACGAACGGCCGCAGCGCGGGCACGCTGTGCGCGGCGGAGTCCAGCCGCTCGGCCATCGCGGCTGCCGTGGAGCCGTTGTCCCCGTGGAGGCCGTCGTCTGCGTGCAAGCCGCCGTCTCCGTGGAGGCCGCCGTCCACGGGGAGCGCGGCGGCCAGCGCCAGGTGTACCTCCGCCATGGCCCGCCCCAACTCGTGCGCCTGCGCGGTGAAGTCCTCCCCGGAGGCGAGGGCGCGCAGGGCCAGCGCCCAGCCGTCGGACGCGTCCCGCAGATACGGCTGGAGCACACCGAGCGTCGCCCCGTGCGGGAACGTGGTCCGGAACCAGGCCACGGGCGCGGGCACCCGGCGACAGCCCTGCCCGGCCAGCGCTACCGGCACCTCAAGGTCCGGATTGACCCCGGGCTGGATCCGGCGGAAGACCTTCAGGATGAACTCGTCGCCGTACACCAGCGAGGAGTTGGACTGCTCGGCCTCCAGCAGCCGCGGCGGCAGCCCGGTGGGCACCGGCACCGAGGGATCGCGCTCGAAGCGAAGGGGGCCGGCGGTACCGGGGTGCCGCAGCCGCTCCAGGAGGAGCTGCGCCGAACGCGGCTCGTGCAGGGCGTCGTACACCGTGAGACCGGCCAGCGGGCCCTGCTCCGCGCGGCCGATGAGGGCGCGGCCGAGACGCGGGGAGAGGTGTTTGCGCACGCCGAGCAGCAGTTGGTAGCAGTCGCCCGCCGGGGCGGTGCCGGGCGCGGGCACGCCGCCGTGACCGGTGTGGACCAGCAGATGCAGACAGCCCGGGAACAGCTCGGTCATGGACAGCAGACCGAGTTCGATCACGGGCCGGTCCTTGCCCGCGAACCAGCGCTGCCGGGGCAGCCACTGGCGCAGGAGCCCGTCGAGCGAGTCCATGAGACCGGTCGCGAGCGCCGGTCCGGGGCTGAGGGATGCGGTCTTCGGCATGGTGACGCGTCCTTTCGTCGGCACGCTCAAAGGCGTCGGCCGATGCGGGATGCGACTCGGGAGAGCCGGAACCAGTAGAAGCCGTGTCCGCCGAGCGTCAGCAGGTACGGCAGTTCACCGATGGCCGGGAAGCGGACCCCGCCGAACAGCTCGACCGGGTGCCGGCCGTCGAACTCCCGGAGGTCCAGCTCGGTGGGCTGTGCGAACCGGGAGAAGTTGTGGACACACAGCACCAGGTCGTCCTCGTACTCGCGGAGGAAGGCCAGCACCGCCGGGTTGGACGACGGGAGTTCGGTGAAGGTGCCGAGGCCGAACGCGGGGTTCTGCTTGCGGATCTCGATCATCCGGCGGGTCCAGTGCAGCAGGGAGGCCGGGGACGCCATGGACGCCTCGACGTTGGTGACCTGATGCCCGTAGACGGGGTCCATGATGATCGGCAGGCTGAGGCGTCCCGGATCGGCCGTGGAGAAGCCCGCGTTGCGGTCGGGTGTCCACTGCATGGGGGTGCGTACGGCGTCGCGGTCGCCGAGCCAGATGTTGTCGCCCATGCCGATCTCGTCGCCGTAGTAGAGGATCGGCGATCCGGGCAGGGACAGCAGCAGGGCGGTGAAGAGTTCGATCTGGTTGCGGTCGTTGTCGAGGAGGGGGGCGAGGCGGCGGCGGATGCCGATGTTGGCGCGCATCCGTGGGTCCTTGGCGTACTCGGCCCACATGTAGTCGCGTTCCTCGTCGGTGACCATTTCGAGGGTGAGCTCGTCGTGGTTCCTGAGGAAGATGCCCCACTGGCAGTTGGAGGGGATCGCCGGGGTCTTGGCGAGGATCTCCGAGACCGGGTAGCGCGACTCGCGGCGGACCGCCATGAAGATGCGGGGCATGACGGGGAAGTGGAACGCCATGTGACACTCGTCGCCACCACCGGCGTACTCGCCGAAGTAGTCGACCACGTCCTCCGGCCACTGGTTCGCTTCAGCCAGCAGCACGGTGTCCGGATACATCGCGTCGATCTCGCGGCGCACCCGCTTCAGGAACGCATGACTGGCGGGCAGGTTCTCGCAGTTGGTGCCCTCCGCCGCATAGAGATAGGGGACGGCGTCGAGACGGAAGCCGTCGATGCCGAGGTCCAGCCAGAAGCGGAGCGCGGCCAGGATCTCCTCCTGGACCGCCGGGTTCTCGTAGTTGAGG
Organism: Streptomyces sp. SID13726; assembly: GCF_010548375.1. GTDB lineage: Bacteria > Actinomycetota > Actinomycetes > Streptomycetales > Streptomycetaceae > Streptomyces. Next base: position 1,066 of record NZ_JAAGLY010000002.1, on the reverse strand, counting down.
TCCGGCTGGTGGGAGAAGAAGCGGTGGAAGAAGTACTGGCCGCGGACCGGGTCGTGGGTCCAGTTGGAGACCTCGGTGTCCACGAAGATGATCCGGGCCTCGTCGTACTGCTTGTCGTCGTCGGCCCACATGTAGTAGTCGCCGTAGGGGCCGTCGGGGTTGGCGCGGGACTCCTGGAACCACGGGTGCTGGTCGCTGGTGTGGTTCATGACGAAGTCGATGATGACGCGCATGCCGCGTTGGTGGGCGGCGTCGACGAACTCCACGAAGTCGGCGAGGTCACCGAACTCCGGAAGGACGGCGGTGTAGTCGGAGACGTCGTAACCGCCGTCCCTGAGAGGCGACTTGAAGAACGGCGGCAGCCAGAGACAGTCGACACCGAGCCACTGGAGGTAGTCCAGCTTGGCGGTCAGCCCCTTGAGGTCGCCGACGCCGTCGCCGTTGCTGTCCTGGAAGGAGCGGACCAACACCTCATAGAAGACAGCGCGTTTGAACCAGTCGGGATCCCGGTCCTTCACCGGAGTGTCCTCGAAGGTGTCGTGGACGGGCTCGTTGACAGTCACTCTGGGGACCCTCCGATCTGTGGCGCCGACCTGCGGACCTGGAACACGTGCGCGGGTGCCCGGCCGGGCTCCAGGCGCACATAGTTGTCATTGCCCCAGCGGTAGGTCTCACCCGTCAGTTCGTCGTGCACGGACAGGGACTCGTGCCATTCCAGGCCGAGTTGCGGCATGTCCAACGAGACCGTGGCCTCCTGGGTGTGGTGCGGGTCGAGGTTCACGACCACCAGAACCGTGTCGTCACCGGCGCGCTTGCTGTAGGCGATGACCTCGGCGTTGTCGGTCGCGTGAAAGCGGATGTCGCGGAGCCGCTGGAGGGCGGGATGGCGACGCCGGATGGTGTTGAGCTGGGTGATGAGCGGGGCGAGGGAGTCGTCGCTGTCCCAGTCGCGGGTTTTGAGCTGGTACTTCTCGGAGTCGAGGTATTCCTCGCTGCCCGCGCGCAGGGGGGTGTGCTCGGCGAGTTCGTAGCCGGAGTAGATGCCCCAGGTCGGGGAGAGGGTCGC
>NZ_JAAGLY010000029.1 GCF_010548375.1 Streptomyces sp. SID13726 | reverse complement strand
GTCGCGCCGCCGAGCGGGCTCGGCTTGCCCTACCCGCCGATGCCGCCGGCCGCGCCCGGGACGCCCGGCACCCCGGAACCCGGCGCGGCGCCGCGCCAGGACGACATCGACCCCGAGCAGCCGCGCCACCGGGCGTGACGCGCGGTGCGGGAAGGGAACCGCGCGTGAGGCACGGCAGGGTCGTGGTGGTGACCGGGGCCAGCGGTGGCGTGGGACGGGCCACGGCCCGGGCCTTCGCCGAACGCGGGGCCCGCGTCGCCCTGCTGGCCAGGGGACGCGAGGGCCTCGCGGCCGCCGCCGACGAAGTGCAGCGGGCCGGCGGCGAGGTCCTCGTCGTGAGCGTCGACATGGCCGACGCCAAGGCCGTCGACGACGCCGCCCAGCAGGTCGTCGACGCCTTCGGGCACATCGACGTCTGGGTCAACAACGCCTTCGCCGGGGTCTTCGCGCCGTTCACCGAGATCACCCCGGACGAGTTCCGTCGGGTGACCGAAGTGACCTACCTGGGCTATGTGTTCGGCACCCGGGCGGCACTGCGGCACATGCTGCCGCGGGACCGGGGGACCGTCGTGCAGGTCGGGTCCGCGCTGGCCTACCGGGGGATTCCGCTGCAATCGGCGTACTGCGGGGCCAAGCACGCGATCCAGGGGTTCAACGAGTCCCTGCGCTGCGAGCTGCTCCACGCCCGCAGCGGGGTCCGTACGACGATGGTGCAGCTGCCCGCCGTCAACACCCCGCAGTTCGACTGGGTGTTGAACCGGATGCCGGGTCGGGCCCGGCCGGTGGCGCCGGTGTACCAGCCGGAGGTCGCGGCACGGGCCGTCGTACACGCGGGGTCCCACGGACGGCGGCGGGAGTACTGGGTCGGAGGCTCGACGGTGGCCACGCTGCTGGCCAACGCGGTCGTGCCCGGCGTCCTGGACCGCTACCTGGGCCGGACCGGCTTCGACGCCCAGCAGGACGAGGGAGCGCACGACGGGCCGGGGAACCTGTGGGTCCCGGCGGACGGCCCGCACGGACGGGACCACGGGGCGCACGGCCGCTTCGACTCCGAGTCGGAGACGGGGAGTTGGCAGGACTGGCTCTCCCGCAACCGGGGCCGGGTGGGACTGATGGCGGCGGCCGGAGGAGTGGGCGCCGCGGTGACCGCCGGGCTGCGGCGGCGGGGCTGAGCAACGCAGAGGTGGGCGGGGAGTACGGGACTCCCCGCCCACCTCTGCTCTGCGCTGTCGTCTCACGCCACCCGGTACTCCTCCACCTGCTCCGTCAGCAGCGTCAGGCCGTGGCCCAGGCCCGCCACCGGGGAGACCGTGCCGCCCGTCGGGTCCAGGGCGCCGTCGAAGAACATGTCCTCGATGCGGACGTGGTCGTGGAACCACTCGATGTGACGGCAGTTGGGGATCGCCGCGGCCGCCGCCGCGTGGGCGTGCGGAGCGCAGTGGGCGGACACCTCCAGGCCGTGGGCCTGGGCGAGCGCGGCGGCGCGCAGGAACTCCGTCAGGCCGCCGCAGCGGGTCGCGTCCACCTGGAGGCAGTCCACCGCGCCGGCCGTGATCATGCGGGCCAGGTACGGGAGGTCGTAGCCGTACTCACCGGCCGTGACATCGCAGACCAGCGCGTCGCGCACCAGGCGCAGACCGGTCAGGTCGTCCGAGGAGACCGGCTCCTCGAACCAGCCCACGCCGTGCTCCGCGAGGGCGTGGCCCACCCGGATCGCCTGCTTGCGGGTGTACGCGCCGTTCGCGTCGACGTACAACTCGGCGTCGGGGCCGATGACCTGACGTGCCGTCTGCACCCGGGAGAGGTCCCGGGACACCGCCCGCCCCCAGCTCTCGCCGATCTTCAGCTTGACGCGGGGGATGCCCTGGCCGTGCACCCACCCGTTGAGCTGGGCGGCGAGATGCGTGTCGTGGTAGGTCGTGAAGCCGCCGCTGCCGTAGACCGGGACGCGCTCGCGGGCGACGCCGAGGAGCCGGGCCAGGGGGAGTTCCAGGAGCCGGGCCTTGAGGTCCCACAGGGCGATGTCGAGGGCGGAGATCGCGCAGGCCGCGATGCCCGGGCGGCCGGTGTTGCGGACCGAGCGGCACATCGACTCGTGCAGGGCCGGGATGTCCAGCGGGCTGCGGCCCTCGACCAGCGGCGCGAGGTGCTCGGTGAGGAAGTCGCCGACGGCGGCCGGGCCGTAGGTCCAGCCCGTGCCGGTCTCCTCGCCTGTCGTCACCTCGGCGATCACCATGGTCGTGGTGTCCCAGGCGAGCGTGCCGTCGGCCTCGGGGGCGTCCGTCGGCACCGTGTACACCGAGACGACAGGCCTGTGCAGCTTCATCCGTTCACCCCTGCTGGAGCTGGGGCAGCACCTTCGTACGGTAGAAGTCGAAGAAGCCGCGCTGGTCGGGACCGATCTGGTTGACGTAGACGCGGTCGAAGCCCGCGTCGGCGAAGGCGCTCAGGGCGGCGACGTGCTCGTCGACGTCGTCCCCGCACACCGACTTCTCGGTCACCATGTCCTCGGTGACCAGTGGCTCCAGCTGCTCGAAGTGGCTCGGCGAGGGCAGGATCTGGCCCATCTCGCCGGGCAGGAACTGGTTGAACCAGAGCCTGCGGACCGTACGGACGCACTCGTCGCGGTCCGTGCCGTAGCAGACCTTGGTACCGCCGCTCACGGGCTTGCCCGCGCCGCCGCCCTTGCGGTACTGCTCCACCATCGGGGCCTCGGGCATCATCGTGATGTAGCCGTCGCCGACCCGGGACGCGAGTGCCGTGGCCGCCGGGCCGAAGCCGGAGATGTCGATGGGGACGGGCTCGTCGGGGACCGTGTAGAGGCGGGCGTTCTCGACCGTGTAGTGGGTGCCGTGGTGGTTGACCTCCTCGCCCGTGAACAGCCGGCGCATCACCTGGATCGACTCCTCCAGCATCTCCAGACGGATGTGCGCGGGCGGCCACACATGGCCCAGGACATGCTCGTTGAGGGCTTCGCCGGAGCCGACGCCGAGGCGGAAGCGGCCGTTCGTCAGCACGGCCGAGGTCGCCGCGGCCTGGGCCACCACCGCCGGATGCATCCGCACGGTCGGGCAGGTCACGGCCGTCTCGATCGGCAGCGACACCGCCTCCGAGAGCGCGCCGATCACCGACCAGACGAACGGACTCTGGCCCTGCGCGTCGTTCCACGGGTGGTAGTGGTCGGAGATCCACAGCGAGCGGAAGCCCGCCTGCTCGGCCATCCGCGCCTGTTCGACCAGGTCCGCGGGGCCGAACTCCTCGCACGACAGGAAATAGCCGTATTCCGGCATGGGGAACCTCCGGCGCCTCCGTGAGCAGTGGGCTCCGTCCGGGTACCCGGCGGCCCGTACGGAAACCGGCGTTTGGGCGCTCGGGGCAGGGGGACGCGGAAGGCTCCCGCAGGTACGCGACAGCCCCGGAGGCGCACCGTGAGCCGACCCCGCATCGTGATCGTCGGCGCCGGCTTCGCCGGTTACCGCACGGCCAGGGACCTCTCCCGCAGGGCCCGCGGCAGGGCCGACATCACCCTGCTCAACCCGACCGACTACTTCCTGTACCTGCCCCTGCTGCCCCAGGTCGCCGCCGGAATCCTGGAGCCGCGCCGGGTGACCGTCTCCCTCTCCGGCACCCTGCCCCGGGTGCGGCTGGTGCTCGGCGAGGCCGACGGCATCGACCTGGACGCGCGGACCGTGCGTTACACCGGTCCGGAGGGCGAGCCCGGCAGCCTCTCCTACGACCGGCTCGTGCTGGCCGTAGGCAGCGTCAACAAACTGCTCCCCGTCCCCGGGGTCGCCGAGTACGCGCACGGCTTCCGCGGTCTGCCCGAGGCGCTGTACCTGCGGGACCACGTCACCCGCCAGGTGGAGCTCGCGGCCGCCGCCGACGACCGGAAGAGCTGCGCGGCCCGCTGCACCTTCGTGGTGGTCGGCGCGGGCTACACCGGCACCGAGGTCGCCGCGCACGGACAGCTCTACACCGACGCGCAGGTCCGCGAACACCCCCTCAGGCAGGGCGTACGGCCGCGCTGGATCCTCCTCGACATCGCCGATCGGGTACTGCCGGAACTCGGCGAACACCTCTCCCGTACGGCCGACCGCACGCTCAGGGAACGCGGCGTGGAGGTCCGCATGGGGACGTCCGTGAAGGAGGCCACGCCGGGCGGGGTGCTGCTGACGGACGGGGAGTTCGTCGAGACCCGCACCCTCATGTGGTGTGTCGGCGTACGGCCCGACCCGCTCGTCGAGTCCACCGGGCAGCCCCTGGAACGCGGGCGGCTCGTCGTCGACCCCTATCTCCGACTGCCGGGCCGGCCCGAGGTGTTCGCGTGCGGGGACGCGGCCGCGGTGCCCGACCTGGACAATCCCGGCGGCTTCACGCCCATGACGGCACAGCACGCCTGGCGGCACGGCAGGACGGTGGCGCACAACCTCGCCGCCTCGTTCGGGGACGGTGAGCCCGAGCCGTACCGGCACCGGGACCTGGGCTTCGTCGTCGACCTGGGCGGCACCAAGGCCGCCGCCGACCCCCTGCACATCCCGCTCTCCGGGCTCGCGGCCGGTGCCGTCACCCGCGGCTACCACCTCGCCGCGATGCCGGGCAACCGGGTCCGGGTCGCCGCCGACTGGCTGCTGGACGCCGTACTCCCGCGCCAGGCCGTCCAGTTGGGCCTCGTACGGTCCTGGTCGGTACCGCTGGAGTCGGCGTCCCCCGAGCTGGCGCGGGTACCGGGACGGCCGGAACGGGTCGGTTCCGGCCCGGGAGCGGCGACGGCCGCCGACACGCCACCGGGCGACTCCGGGGAACCGGCGAAGAACCAGCCGGGTGCAGAACCCGCGAAGAACCAACCCGGCGGAGAACCCGCCAGGAACCAACCCGGCGGTGAGCCGGCCCAAGGGCCTGGCCCCGCCCAGCGCACTGACGCGGACCCCGCGGAAGGAGACTCATGAACACCGGTGAACTCGTCGAACTCGCCCAGCAGTTGCGCGTGGACAGCGTCCGCGCCGCGGCCGCCGCGGGCTCCGGGCACCCGACCTCCTCGATGTCCGCCGCGGACCTGATGGCCGTACTGCTCGCGCACCACTACCGCTACGACTTCGACCGCCCCGAACACCCAGGCAACGACCGCTTCGTGCTGTCCAAGGGCCACGCCTCACCGCTGCTGTACTCCGCCTACAAGGCCGCCGGAGCCGTCGACGACGAGGAGTTGCTGACCTTCCGCGAGAACGGCAGCCGGCTCGAAGGGCATCCCACCCCGCGCCGGCTCAAGTGGGTGGAGACCGCCACCGGTTCGCTCGGCCAGGGCCTCCCCGTGGGGGTCGGCATCGCCCTGTCCGGCAAGCGCCTGGAACGCACCGGGTACCGCGTGTGGGTGCTCTGCGGCGACAGCGAACTCGCCGAGGGCTCCGTCTGGGAGGCCGCCGAGCACGCCGGGCACGAGCACCTCGACAACCTCACCGCGATCGTCGACGTCAACCGGCTCGGCCAGCGCGGACCCACCCGCCACGGACACGACCTCGACGCCTACGCCCGCCGCTTCCAGGCGTTCGGCTGGCACACCGTCGAGGTCGACGGACACGACGTGGACGCGATCGGGCGCGCGTACGGCGAGGCCGAGTCCACCAAGGGCCAGCCCACCGCGATCCTCGCCCGCACCCTCAAGGGCAAGGGAGTCGCCGACGTCGAGGACCGCGAGGGGCTGCACGGAAAGCCGCTGAAGAACGCCGACGACGCCATCGAGGAGCTGGGCGGCGTACGCGACCTGCGCGTCGAGGTGCGCGAGCCGTCGGCCGCCCGCATCCTGCACGCCGTACGCGCCGGACACCTGGAACTGCCCCGCTGGGACACCGGCGAGGAGGTCGCCACCCGGGACGCCTACGGGCAGGCCCTCACCGCCCTCGGCACCGGGCGCGGTGACGTCGTCGCCCTCGACGGCGAGGTCGGCGACTCCACCCGCACCGAGCTCTTCGCCAAGGAACACCCCGACCGCTACTTCGAGTGCTACATCGCCGAGCAGCAGATGGTCGCGGCCGCCGTGGGCCTCGCCGCGCGCGGCTGGGTGCCGTACGCCGGAACCTTCGCGGCCTTCCTCACCCGTGCCCACGACTTCGTCCGCATGGCCGCCATCAGCGGCGCCGGCATCAACCTCGTCGGCTCGCACGCGGGGGTCGCCATCGGGCAGGACGGGCCCAGTCAGATGGGCCTGGAGGACCTGGCGATGATGCGCGCGGTGCACGGCTCGACCGTCCTGTACCCGTGCGACGCCAACCAGACCGCCCACCTGGTCGCCGCGATGGCCGAGCTGGACGGCATCCGCTATCTGCGCACCGGCCGCGGGGAGAGCCCGGTGCTCTACGGCCCCCGGGAGGAGTTCCCGATCGGCGGCAGCAAGGTGCTGCGCTCCTCAGGGGACGACCGGATCACGCTGGTCGCGGCGGGCGTCACCGTGCCCGAGGCGCTGAAGGCCGCCGAAGCCCTGGACCGGGAGGGCATCCCGGCGCGGGTGATCGACCTGTACTCGGTCAAGCCCGTCGACCGCGACACCCTGCGCCGGGCCGCCGAGGACACCGGCTGCCTCATGACCGTGGAGGACCACCACGAGGAGGGCGGGCTCGGCGACGCCGTCCTCGACGCCTTCTGCGACGGCCGGCCCGTGCCCCGCCTGGTGCGGCTCGCGGTGCGTACGATGCCGGGCTCGGCCTCGCCCGAGGAGCAGCTGCACGCCGCGGGCATCGACGCCGAGTCCGTCGCCACCGCCGTACGGCTGCTGGTGGAGCAGGCGATCGTGTCGTGAGCGGGGGCGGCGTACGGACCGTACGCGCGGGGAAGCACACCGTCGAGGTGCACCGGCCGGACAAGGTGCTCTTCCCCGCGGGCGACGGCGCCAAGGAGTACACCAAGGGCGACCTCGTCGACTACTACCGGTCCGTCGCGCCCTTCATGCTGCCGCATCTGCGGGGCCGTCCACTGATGCTGGAGCGGCATCCGGACGGCCTCGGCGGCCCCCGGTTCATGCAGAAGAACACCCCGGACGGCTACCCGGAGTGGATCGGCCGCGTCGAGGTGCCGAAGGAGGGCGGCACCGTCCGCCACACCGTGTGCGACGACACCGCCACGCTGCTGTACCTCGCCGACCAGGCCGCCCTCACCGTGCACCGCTGGCTGTCCCGGGCCGGTGACGTGGAGCGGCCCGACCGGATGGTCTTCGACCTCGACCCGGCCGGTGACGACGACTTCGCCGCCGTGCACGAGGCGGCCTGGCTGCTGGGGGAGCTGCTCGACGAGCTGCGGCTGCCCTCGGCGCTGATGACGACCGGCTCGCGCGGTCTGCACGTGATCGTGCCCCTCGACGGCCGGCAGGGCTTCGACGAGGTGCGCGCGTTCGCCAAGGACGTCGCCGACACCCTGGTCGCGGGCCACCCCGACCGGTTCACCACCGCCGCCCGCAAGAAGGACCGCGGCCACCGCCTCTACCTCGACGTCCAGCGCAACGGCTACGCCCAGACCGCCGTCGCCCCCTTCACCGTCCGCGCGAAACCGGGTGCCCCGGTGGCCACCCCGATGTCCTGGACCCAGCTCGACGACCCGGGGCTCGACGCCCGCCGCTGGACCGTCGCCGACGCCCTCGAACAGGCCCGCACCCGCCCCTGGGACGGAGTGCCCGCCAAGGGACGGGCGCTCGGCCCGGCCCGGCGGCGGCTGAACGCGTTGATGCCCTCCTGAAGGTTTGGCCGACGGACGAGCGGCCACCCGCAGGGGGAGGTGGCCATGGCGAACACAAAGAACTCATCAGAATCACAGACTTCACAGAATTCCCCCAAAGGGAAAGAAAAGGACACAGAAGAGGACGTGGCGGATCGGCGGCGGGGACCCAGCCCGATGGAGGTGCTGCGCCACGCGCGCGCCCAGCTCACCGAGCTGACCGGCATGACCGCCGAGAACGTCTCCTCCTTCGAACAGACCGAGGACGGCTGGTCGTTGGAGGTCGAGGTCCTCGAACTCTCCCGTGTGCCCGACACGATGAGCCTGATGGCGAGCTACCAGGTCGAACTCGACCAGCAGGGCGAGCTCACCGGCTATCGGCGCGTTCGCCGTTACGAACGCGGCCGGGCGGACGCACACAGGCAGGGCGGTCGCTGAGCCGCCCACTTCGGACATCCGTTCACGAGACCACAGACAAGGAGGCGCGGTCGGCATGACCGTCGTTCCGGCACAACAGGGCGGTGGAGGCGGCAGCAGCGGTCTCTACGACGTTCTGGAGCTCGTCCTCGACAGGGGGCTCGTCATCGACGCATTCGTGCGGGTCTCCCTCGTCGGCATCGAGATCCTGAAGATCGACGTACGGGTCGTGGTGGCCAGCGTCGACACCTATCTGCGCTTCGCGGAGGCGTGCAACCGGCTCGACCTGGAGTCCGGCCGCAACAAGAGCCCCGGTCTGCCCGAGATCGTCGGCGAGATGACCGAGTCCGGCGCGCGCGGCAAGTCCAAGGGCGCGCTCTCCGGCGCCGCGGAGACCATCTCCGACGCCTTCAAGCAGGCGCGTGAGGGGGACGGACAGACCGAGTCCAGGCCGCGGGCCCGCAGGACCACGGCCGCGCGCAGGAAGGAGGAGCAGGAGTGAGCACGTACGTGTACGGCATCACCGCCGCTTCTCACCCGGCGCTGCCGAAGGACATGAGCGGGGTGGGCGACCCCGCGCGCCCGGTGCGGGTGCTGACGGAGGGCGATCTGGCGGCCGTCGTCAGCGATGCCCCCGAAGGCCTCCGGCCCAAGCGCCGTGACCTGCTCGCCCACCAGAACGTGCTCGGCGAGGTGGGCGCCGAGGGCTGCGTGCTGCCCATGCGGTTCGGCAGCGTGGCCCCCGACGACGGCTCCGTCACCGGGGTGCTCGCGGACCGCGCCGAGCACTACGAGGAGCGCCTGCGCACCCTCGACGGCAAGGTCGAGTACAACGTCAAGGCCACGCACGACGAAGAGGCCGTACTGCACCGCGTGATGTCCGACAACCCGGAGGTCCGCGCCGTCACCGAGGCCAACCGGCAGGCGGGCGGCGGCAGTTACGAGCAGCGGCTCAGGCTCGGCGAGATGGTCGTGGCCGCCGTCAAGGCCCGCGAGGCCGAGGACGCGGGCGAGGTCCGGCACGCCCTGGAACCGGTCGCCGACGCCATCAGCGTGGGCCCCGACTCCTCCGGCTGGCTCGCCAACGTGTCGTTCCTCGTGGAGCGCGACGCGGCCGCGTCCTTCCTGTCCGAGGTGGAGCGGCTGCGCACGAGCCACCCCCACCTCGACCTGCGCGTCAACGGACCGCTGCCGCCGTACAGCTTCGTCGAACCCGGCCCGGCCGAGCCCGCCGGCACCTCGGTGGGCATCGACCACGCGGAGGAGTGAGACCGCCGTGGGGCTCATCGGAGAGGTACTGCTGCTGCCGTTCGCCCCGGTACGCGGAAGCGCCTGGGTGATCAGACAGGTGCTGCACGAGGCGGAGCGCCTGTACTACGACCCGGCGACGGTCCGGGCCGAACTCGCCCGGCTCGAGGAGCGACTTGAGGCGGGCGAGATCGACGAGGAGGAATTCGACCGACAGGAGGACGAACTCCTCGAACGACTGGAGATCGGCCTGCGCGGTGGCGCGGGGACTGGCGACGGGACGACACGATGAACCGAGTGGGACTGGGCCTCGCGGTAGGGGCCGGATACCTCCTAGGACGTACGAAGAAACTGAAACTGGCGTTCGCCGTCGGCACGCTCGTGGCCGGCAAGCGGATGCATCTGAGCCCGCGGGCCATCGCGGACCTGGTGTCCCAGCAACTGCTGAAGAACCCGCAGTTCAAGGAGATCGGGGACCAGCTGCGGGTGGACCTGCGCGGGGTCGGCAAGGCGGCCTCGGGCGCCATGGTGGAGCGGCAGATCGACGCGATCGCCGACCGCCTGCACGGCCGTACCGCGGAGGTCCGCGACCAGCTCGCGGGCGTGGCACCGGACGTGCCGGGCCTCTTCGAGGACGAGGACGAGGAGTCCGAAGGCGACGAGGAGTCCGAGCGGGGGCAGACTGGGACGACGGACGCCGACGACGAGCGCTCGGACCGGCACGACGGCGAGGCCGGGGACGAGCGGAACGACAGGGACGACCGGGGCGACCGGGGCGAGCGGAACGACCGGGACGGGCGTCCGGCCGCGGCGAAGAAGGCGGCGAAGAAGGCCCCCGCCAAGAAGGCGGCGGCGAAGAAGGCACCCGGCGGGAAGCCGCCCGCCAGGCAGACGGCGCAGAGCCGGACGGCCGGCAAGAAGACCGCGGCCAAGAAGACCGCGACGAAGAAGACGGCCGCCAAGAAGGCGACCGCGGCCGGCGGTGCCGCACGCGGTGCCCGGGCCCGGCTGCCGAAGGGAGGCGGTGAGTGATGACCGAGACCCTCGGATCCGCCCGTGACGTCACCGACAAGGCGAAGAGCAACCCGATCACCGACGTGGCCCACAGCGAGGCCGCCGACCGGCTCAAGGCCGAGGTGCAGGAGTACCTGTCCGCGCAGGTCCAGCGGATGCTGGTCGGCGTCGGCCACAAGCTGGGCGAGACCACCGGCAAGCTCAACGACATCGCGGAGGGCAACAGCCCCGGCTTCGCCAAGCTCGCCCTGGACGGCGGCCGCAAGCTCGCCGAGGGCAAGGGGCCCATGCGCAGCGCGGTCGAGCTCGGCTTCTCGCACGCCAAGGACAAGGTGGTCGGCGCCTTCAAGAACCTCGGCGGCGGTGGCAAGGGCAGGCGCAAGGGCGGGGCCGGCCAGAAGCCCACGGTGATCATCGAGTTCGTCGATGTCGGCGTGGATCTGCGCACGGCCTACGACCAGTGGACGCAGTACCAGGACTTCTCCACCTTCGCGAAGGGCGTCAAGAGCGCGAACCGCGCCGACGACACCCACACCGACTGGCAGATGAAGATCTTCTGGTCCAACCGCAGCTGGAAGGCGACCACCACCGAGCAGGTCGCCGACGACCGGATCTCCTGGACCTCGGAGGGCGCCAAGGGCACCAGCAAGGGCGTCGTCTCCTTCCACCGGCTCGCCGACAACCTCACCCGGGTCCTGCTGGTGATCGAGTACTACCCCAAGGGCCTGTTCGAGAAGACCGGCAACATCTGGCGAGCCCAGGGCCGCAGGGCCCGCCTCGACCTCAAGCACTACGCCCGCTTCATCACCCTCAAGGGCGAGGCCGACGACGGCTGGCGCGGCGAGATCCGCGACGGCGAGGTCGTCAAGAGCCACGAGGACGCGGTGGCGGAGGAGGAAGAGGAAGGCGCCGAGGAAGGTGCCGAGGACGCCTACGACGAGGAGGGCGCCGAGGCCGCGGAGGACGAGGAGTCCGAACCGGACGAGGAGGCCGAGGACGAGTACGAGGAGTACGACGAGGAGGAGCCCGAGCCCGAGGAGGAACCCGAGGGCGAGCTGTCCGAGGACGAGGCCGCCGAGGACGAGGCCGCCGAGGACGAAGAGGTGCCCGAGGACGAAGAGGTGCCCGAGGACGAAGAGGTGCCCGAGGACGAAGAGGTGCCCGAGGACGAAGAGGTGCCCGAGGACGAGGACGACTACGAGTACGCCGAGGGCGGGAGCCGACGATGAGCATGCCCAGCCGGCTCCCGGACCCGTACGGCCAGGGAAGCGGAGCGAACCTGGCGGACATCCTGGAGCGAGTGCTGGACAAGGGCATCGTCATCGCGGGCGACATCCGCATCAACCTGCTCGACATCGAGCTGCTCACCATCAAGCTGCGGCTCATCGTCGCCTCGGTCGACAAGGCCAAGGAGATGGGCATCGACTGGTGGGAGGACGACCCGGCACTGTCCACCCGGGCCCGCCGTGACGAACTGTCCCGCGAGAACGCCGAGTTGCGCGAGCGGCTGTCCCGGCTCGAGGAGCTGGCGCCGGCTCGCGCACAGGAGGAGGGCTCATGACCGGACTGCGCTACGTCTACGCCGTGTGCCGTCCCTTCGGAGCCGCCCTCCAGTCCCAGCTGACGGGGCTGGGGGGCGATCCGCCCCGGCTGCTCACCCACCGCGGTCTCATCGCCGTGGTCAGCCATGTGCCCGAGCAGGACTTCGCCGAAGGCCCGCTCCGCGCCCATCTGGAGGATCTGGACTGGCTGACCGCCACGGTCCGGGCCCACCAGTGCGTGATCGACGCGCTCACCGCCGTCACCACCCCGCTGCCGCTCCGGCTCGGCACCGTCTTCCGGGACGACAGCGGCGTACGGACCATGATCGAGGCGGGCGAGGAGGACTTCCTGCGCACCCTCGACCGGCTGGACGGCCGGGTCGAGTGGGGCGTCAAGGTGTACGCCGAGACGGAACCGGGAGAGCCGGAGCGGCCGGCCCCCGCGGCCCAGCCCGCGTCCGGCCGTGACTATCTCCGGCAGCGGCGGCAGCAGACCAGGGCGCGGGAGGACACCTGGCAGCAGGCGGAGTCCTTCGCGACCCGGCTCCACGCGACGCTTTCCGCGCACGCCGAGGACTCCCGGCTGCACGCCCCGCAGAACGCCACGCTGTCCGGCGCCTCCGGACGGAACGTGCTCAACGCCGCCTATCTGGTGCCGCGGAAGCACTCCGAGGAGTTCGTGGAACTGGTGGACCGCACGAAGGACGACACCCCGGGAATGCGGGTGGAACTCACCGGACCCTGGGCCGCCTACTCCTTCACGGACCTCATGGGGGAGGAGCGCCCGTGACCGTGATCGAACGGCGTGAGGTGGCCCTCGTCGACCTCCTCGACCGGCTGCTGGCCGGCGGGGTCGTCATCACGGGGGACATCACCCTGCGCATCGCGGACGTCGACCTCGTCCGTATCGACCTGAACGCGCTGATCAGCTCGGTCAACGAGCAGGTGCCCTCACCGTGGGGAGATTCGCTGTGACGGCCCGACGCAACCGGCTGGACCTGGAGCCCGACACCGTCGAGCGGGACCTGGTCAAACTCGTCCTGACCGTGGTGGAACTGCTGCGCCAGCTCATGGAACGCCAGGCGCTGCGCCGGTTCGACCAGGGCGACCTGGACGAGGAGCAGGAGGAGCGCATCGGGCTCACCCTGATGCTGCTCGACGACCGCATGACCGAACTGCGCGAGCGGTACGGCCTGCGGCCCGAGGACCTGAACCTGGACCTCGGGCCGCTGGGCCCGCTGCTCCCCCGGGAATGAGGCCTCAGGCGCTCTTGCGGCACAGGATCTCGCCGTGCAGCACGCAGAACCAGCCGTCCTCCCGCTCTCCCCACTTCCGCCAGGAATCCGAGACGGCCCGCAGCTGCTCGGCGGTGGCGTGGCCGCCCTCGGTGGCCCGCTCCGCGTAGGCCGAGGCGAGCGTGCGGTCGGCCCACAGGCCGCTCCACCACTCCCGCTCCTCGGCGGTGGAGTAGGTCCAGGTGCCGGAGGTGGCCGTGATGTCCGTCAGTCCCGCCGCCAGCGCCCAGGACTTCAGCCGCCGCCCCGCGTCCGGCTCGCCGCCGTTGGCCCGGGCCACCCGCCGGTACAGGTCCAGCCAGTCGTCCAGTCCCGCAGACGCCGGGTACCAGGTCATGGCCGCGTAGTCCGAGTCGCGGACCGCGATGTACCCGGTCGGCCTGGTGACCCGCACCATCTCGCGCAGCGCCCGCACCGGGTCCCCGACGTGCTGGAGCACCTGGTGGGCGTGGACCACGCAGAAGGTGTCGTCCGGGAAGTCCAAGGCGTGCACGTCCGCGACCGCGAAGTCGACGTTCGTCAGGCCCCGTTCGGCGGCGGTGGCCCGCGCCTGCTCCAGGACGCCCGCCGCCTGGTCGACGCCGGTGACATGACCGTCCGGCACCAGCGCGGCCAGGTCGGCGGTGATCGTGCCGGGACCGCAGCCGATGTCCAGGACCTTCATATGGGGCTTCAGCGAACCGAGCAGGTAGGCCGCGGAGTTGGCGGCGGTACGCCAGGTGTGCGAGCGCAGCACGGACTCGTGGTGGCCGTGCGTGTAGACGGCGGTCTCCTGCGGCTTTTCCTGAGGTCTCGACATGACAGAACCGTACGCCCGCATGTCGAATGGTGAGACCCCCGTATTGGAATGTGGACTGACGGATGATCAGTTCCCGGGGATCGGCCGGTACACGGTCAGCGCCTCGGGCAGCTTCTCCAGCGTCACCTCGCCTCCACCTCGGTCACCTCACCGTCGTGGGCGAAGTGGTTCAGGGTGCCGCTCGCACTCCACGATCTCGGCGGTCGCTCGGGACGTGCACGCCGGTGCAGACCCGCGACAGCGCGACCGACCAGGCGAGCGGGGCCACGACGGCGCCCCACGCCGGGGACTCCAGGGCGACGCCGGTCGCGAAGGCGGCGGCGGACGCGCCCACGCGGCGGAGCCGCTCAGGGAAACAGCCCCGCGCCCCTGAGTGGCTTCCGGCACCGTGAGTTATGCGTTTGCCCAGGTCTTGCTTCTGCGTCGACAATGCGGCCCATGGGACATCTGGAAGCCGCACACCTCGAGTACTACCTCCCCGACGGGAGGGCGCTGCTCGGCGATGTGTCGTTCCGGGTGGGCGAAGGGGCTGTCGTGGCCCTGGTCGGGCCCAACGGGGCCGGGAAGACCACCCTGCTGCGGCTGATCTCGGGGGAGCTGAAGCCGCACGGCGGGACCGTCACCGTGAGTGGCGGGCTCGGGGTGATGCGGCAGTTCGTGGGGTCCGTGCGGGACGAGTCGACCGTACGGGATCTGCTGGTGTCGGTGGCGTCGCCCCGGATCAGGGAGGCCGCCGGGGCCGTGGACCGGGCCGAGCATCTGATCATGACCGTGGACGACGAGGCCGCCCAGCTGAAGTACGCGCAGGCCCTGGCCGACTGGGCCGAGGTGCGCGGCTACGAGGCCGAGACGCTGTGGGACATGTGCACCATGGCCGCGCTCGGGGTGCCGTACGACAAGGCGCAGTTCCGGCAGGTGCGGACGCTGTCCGGCGGTGAGCAGAAGCGGCTCGTGCTGGAGGCGCTGCTGCGCGGCGCCGACGAGGTGCTGCTGCTCGACGAGCCGGACAACTACCTCGACGTGCCCGGCAAGCGCTGGCTGGAGGAGCGGCTCAAGGAGACCCGCAAGACGGTCCTCTTCGTCTCCCACGACCGGGAACTGCTGTCCCGGGCCGCCGAGAAGATCGTGTCGGTGGAGCCCTCGCCGGCCGGGGCGGACGCCTGGGTGCACGGAGGCGGTTTCGCCACCTACCACGAGGCCCGGCGCGAACGCTTCGCGCGCTTCGAGGAGTTGCGCAGGCGCTGGGACGAGAAGCACGCGCAGCTGAAGAAGCTGGTGCTGAACCTCCGTCAGGCCGCCTCCATCAGCCATGAGTTGTCCTCCCGGTACCAGGCCGCCCAGACCCGCCTGCGCAAGTTCGAGGAGGCCGGTCCGCCGCCCGAGCCGCCGCGCGAGCAGGACATCAAGATGCGGATCAAGGGCGGCCGTACCGGCGTAAGGGCCGTCACCTGCAAGGGACTTGAGCTGACCGGGCTGATGAAACCCTTCGACCTGGAGGTCTTCTACGGCGAGCGCGTCGCCGTGCTCGGCTCCAACGGCTCCGGCAAGTCGCACTTCCTGCGGCTCCTCGCGGGAGACTCCGGCGTGGCGCACACGGGGGAGTGGAAGCTCGGGGCGCGCGTGGTGCCCGGACACTTCGCGCAGACCCACGCCCACCCCGAGCTGTTCGGCCGGACCCTGCTGGACATCCTCTGGAAGGAGCACGCCCAGGACCGGGGCCCGGCGATGTCCCGGCTGCGCCGCTACGAGCTGACCGGCCAGGCCGAGCAGAGCTTCGACCGGCTCTCCGGCGGCCAGCAGGCCCGTTTCCAGATCCTGCTCCTGGAGCTCCAGGGCGTCACCGCGCTCCTCCTGGACGAGCCCACGGACAACCTCGACCTGGAGTCCGCCGAGGCCCTTCAGGAGGGCCTGGAGGCCTTCGACGGCACGGTCCTCGCCGTCACGCACGACCGCTGGTTCGCCCGGTCCTTCGACCGCTATCTGGTCTTCGGCTCGGACGGGCGGGTGCGGGAGAGCGACGGGCCGGTGTGGGACGAGCGGCGCGTGGAGCGGGCCCGGTAGACCCGGCGCCCGAGGGCTCTCAGGCCCAGCGCAGCAGGGCGCCCAGGCCGCCCACCGGCGCCTCGTCGGCGGTGACGGACAGCGCCGGCGCCCCCGTCGCCACCGCCGACCTGATCAGCGCGTCGTCCGCGCGGGCCGACCAGGAGTTCTGCTCGCCGAGGATCTTCAGATCCGTACGGCGGACCGCCAGCTGGTCGGGGTCCTCGCCGATCCACACCTCGCGGTGCGCGTCGGGGCCGTCCGGGTGGACCAGCAGCTCGTCGATACGGTGCTCACGCGCCGCCTCGACCAGCGCGGGCACGCCCTCCACGGCCCCGGGACGCCCGTCGTCGCCCGGTGCCCGGGCCGCGCGGAACCGTTCCAGCTCGCGCTCCGCGCGCTGCCGTACATGCCCCGCGCGGGCGTCCTCGACGTCCTCGTCGAGCAGCCGGCTGCCGGCGCCGTGTCCCGCCTCGACGACCAGCGCGTGCAGCCGCTTCGGCAGCCGCTCGTGCACGGACCGCTTCTCGCGCTCGTCGCCGACGAGGACCAGCAGGTCGGCGCCGGTCTCCTCCTGGCAGACGGCGAGCGCGTCGGCGATCTCGGCCGCGTTGTGCTCCCAGGTGTTCTCCACCCGCAGCTGGAAGTGCCGCTCCGACCAGTCCGACGAGGACGTCCGGTGCACGGGCCACGGCCGGCCGGAGACCGCCCCGGCGCCCTGCCGTCCGAAGGCCCCGCGCAGCTCGATGTCGGCACCCTTGCGGTCGACGTACGCCACCACGCACACCGGGTCCTCACCGGCCAGTTCCAGCAGCGGCGCGGCATGCGGCAGCGCGGCCCAGCGGACCAGGCTCCCGTCGGGGGACCTGGTCAGGGGCAGGCGCAGGGCGACCTCGCCGGCCCGCGCGAAGACGGCCCGGCCGTGCGGCTCGGACGAGTGCCGCAGCTCCTCCAGGGACTCCCGTACGGCCCGGCAGGTCGCCTCGTCGGCCCCCTGCCGGGACAGCTCGCGGGCCGCCGCCGCGGCTGTGAGCAGGCGTTCGTGGGGCGTGTCCGCCGTGTGACGTGAGGTGTCGACGTACACGGAGGCCCAGGGGCCCGGATGTTCGTAGAGTGGATGCAGGAAAGCGAGATCCATGGTTCCCTCCCGGATGCCGCTCGGGGGCAGTGCGGTAGTGCTCGCCGGGCGGGTACCCGAAGCGCATCGACGGACACGACGAGCGGGGTACCACGATGACCGGAGTCGACCCCAGCCGGCTGGACGACCAACAGCTCATGAAGGAGCTGGAGACCATCCACCGCACGCGCCACGACACGCTGCTCTACGGCTCGAACGACGCCCTCAGGGCCCACAACGAGCGCATGGCCCGCCTGGAGGGCGAGTATCTGCGTCGTAACCCGCACCGCATGGTGGCGGCGGGCCGCACGCGGGAAGGGGCCAGGGACCGGCGGCGGGGGGAGTCGGCGACCCCGGCGCTGGACTGACGGGGGCTGCGACGGCGGACGGTGACTCCGGCGCTGGACTGACGGAGGCCGCGACAGTGAAACGGTGACCCGCCGATCACGTGATCAGCGGGTCACCGGTGTCGTGTGCCGTGTGTCGTGCCCGGGGACTCAGTGCCGGGTCGGCAGCCGGTCCCAGTGGCGGTGCGCGGCGATCGACGCCACGAACGCGTCCAGGAACTCCTCGCCCGCCGGACCCGGCGACGTCTCGGTCACCACGCCGTGGTCGGCCACCACACGGTGGAACTCGGTGGACAGCCGCAGCCCCTCCGGCTCCAGCGACGACAGGATCCCGACGCCCGAACCGAGCGCGGCCACCGGCTTGCCGTGCCGGTAGGCGTCCCGCACGAAGCGCATCGCGTCCGGATCGCCGGCCGCGGGCGGGGTGCCCACCGGGCCGCCGGGCAGCAGTACGGCGTCGTAGAGCACCGAGGCCACGGTCGGCAGCGCGCGGTCGACGGTGTACAGCTCCCCGTCGGCGCCCCGCACCTCGCCGTCCGCCGGTGCCAGCGCCTCCACGATCGCGCCCTCGGCGGCCAGCCGCTCCCGCACCGAGGTCACCTGCTCGGCGTCGATCCCGTCGGTGACGAGGACCGCGATCTGCCGGGTGCGGATCGATCCGTCGCCCCGCTGCGCCTCCAGGCTGAGCGCGGGGGAGGCGAGCTTGGTCGGCTCCGTGGCGGGCCCGGGCGGCTGCGGCACCCCGATACCGCGCGCCACCTCGGCCGCCAACTCCCCGTTCACCTTGGCGAGTTGCTCGACGGTACGGGCCCGCACCGCCCGCGCGCCGACCTTGCCCAGCTCGAACCGGAACGCCGCGACGATGTGCTGCTTCTCCCAGTCGGTCATGCTGTTCCAGAACAGCGCCGGCTGGCTGTAGTGGTCCTGGAAACTCGGGCTGCGCCGCCGGATCTTGTGCCCGTCCACGCGCTCCGCGTAGTGCGTGAACGCCTTCCCGTCCACACCGGCGTGGGCCGGGCAGCCGCCGCCGAGGGAGTTCGGGAAGTAGTTCGTGCCCTGGTGGATCGCGCCCTGGTGGTAGCCGTCGCGCTGGTTGGTGCGCACCGGCGCCACCGGACGGTTCACCGGCAGCTGGGCGAAGTTGGGCCCGCCGAGCCGGATCAACTGGGTGTCCAGATAGGAGAAGTTGCGGGCCTGGAGCAGCGGGTCGTTGGTGAAGTCGATACCGGGGACGACGTTGGCCGTGTGGAAGGCGACCTGCTCGGTCTCGGCGAAGAAGTTCTCCGGGTTGCGGTCCAGCACCATCCGCCCGATCGGCCGGACCGGCACCTGCTCCTCCGGGATCAGCTTCGTGGCGTCCAGCAGGTCGAAGTCGAAGGCGAACTCGTCCTCCTCCGGCACCAGTTGGACACCCAGCTCCCACTCCGGGTACTCGCCGGCCGCGATCGAGTCCCACAGGTCGCGCCGGTTGAAGTCCGGGTCACGGCCCTGGCACTCCTGGGCCTCGTCCCACACCAGCGAGTGCGAGCCCAGCCGCGGCTTCCAGTGGAACTTCACGAACGTGCCGCGCCCCTCGGCGTTCACGAACCGGAAGGTGTGCACGCCGAAGCCCTGCATCATGCGGTAGCTGCGCGGGATCGCCCGGTCCGACATCAGCCACATGATCGCGTGCAGCGTCTCCGGCTGGAGCGACACGAAGTCCCACAGGGTGTCGTGCGCGGAGGCTCCGGTCGGGATGTCGTTGTGCGGCTCGGGCTTCACCGCGTGCACGAAGTCGGGGAACTTGATGCCGTCCTGGATGAAGAAGACCGGGAAGTTGTTCCCGACCAGGTCGTAATTGCCCTCGGACGTATAGAACTTGGTGGCGAAGCCGCGCACGTCCCGCACGGTGTCCGCCGAGCCCTTCGGGCCCTGCACGGTCGAGAACCGCACGAAGACCGGCGTACGGACCGCCGGGTCCTGGAGGAAGGCGGCGCGGGTGAACTCGGCGCAGGACTCGTACGGTTCGAAGTAGCCGTACGCGCCCGCGCCCCGCGCGTGCACCACCCGCTCCGGGATCCGCTCATGGTCGAAGTGGGTGAGCTTCTCCCGGAAGTGGAAGTCCTCCATGAGCGTCGGACCGCGCTCACCGGCGGCGAGCGAGTCGTCGGTGTGGTCGACCTCGACGCCCTGGTCGGTGGTGAGCGGCCGGGCGGCCGGGTCGTCGGCGTGGAAGCCCTCACGTTGGCGCTGCTTGCGGTCGGCGGGGTCGGCGGGGTCAGCGGGCCGGCCGTCGGTGCGGTCCATCACGCGGCCTCCTTCGTGAACACGTCGAGGAACGTCTCGCAGAACGCCTTGAGGTCGTCCGGTTTGCGGCTGGTGACCAGCTTGTTGTTCCCGTGGTCGCAGACCTTGACCTGCTCGTCCACCCAGGAGCCGCCCGCGTTGCGGATGTCGGTGCGAAGGCTCGGCCAGGAGGTGAGCACGCGGCCCCGTACGACGTCCGCCTCGACGAGCGTCCAGGGCGCGTGGCAGATCGCGGCCACCGGGCGGCCCTGTTCGAAGAAGGCGCGCACGAACGCGACGGCCCTCTCGTCGGTCCTCAGGAGGTCGGGGTTGGCGACCCCGCCCGGCAGCACCAGCCCGCCGAAGGAGTCCGCGGACGTCTCGCCCACGACCTCCTGCACGGGGAACGTGTCGCCCTTGTCGAGGTGGTTGAAGGCCTGGATCCTCCCGGGCCGCGTCGAGACGAGCACGGGCTCGTGGCCCGCGTCCACCGCCGCCTGCCACGGATCGGTGAGCTCGATCTGCTCGACACCCTCGGGCGCGGTCAGAAACGCGATGCGCATGATGGTTCAACTGCCTTTCCTGGAAAGCTTCTTCCTTGCACGGGCTGTGCGCACGCAGCGCAACAGCTCCTCCCCGTAGGGCAGCAGCACACAGGTGCCGATCGCGGCGCCGATGCCCGCGAGATAGGCGGGCGACGGCGGCCGGCGCCGGGGCACGAGCCGCCAGGCGTCCCGGTGTCCCCGTCCACCGCGCGTCAGGGCCCTGACCTGGTCGGCGTGCAGACACATCAGGGCGGCCAGCGCGCCGAACGGCAGCGACTCCAGAAAGCTGTGGATGTGCTGCTCCAGCGGCTTGACCTCACGGTCGCTCTCCACCGCCGTACGCACGTCCCACAGCGCGGTCGCCTCGTGCACCGCGGCGCCGCCCAACTGCACGGTGAGCAGCAGGGGGTTGACCTCGTAGCGCAGGGTCAGCGCGATGGGGATGCCGACCTCCGCCATCATCAGGGAGTGGATCAGGGACTCCTTGGTGCCCGACGTCTCCTCGATCCGGGTGCGCCGGTGCATCACCCAGTCGGCGAGCCCCGGCACGAACCAGCTGGGCAGCAGCCCGTAGAGGAGATAGCGGGTGGTCACGTCACCCACGTCGACCGTGGCACCGGTTGCGCTGATCTCGGCGGCCCGGGCCCGGGTCATCCGGCTGCCCCGGCTTCCCGACCGGGCTCCGGAGCGGCTTCCCGATGGGCTGGGCCGACGGCTTCCGGATCGGCCCGGCTGACGTCCGCGAGCGCCGACCGCGAGTCCCCGGCCTCGGCGAGGTCCCCGAGGCTCACCATGCCGACGGGCAGGCCGTCCTCGACGACCGGCAGCCGGCGTACGGCGTGCGCGCGCATCAGCGCGACCGCCTGCTCCACCGGGTCGCCCGGGGCGACCGTCAGCGGATCGGGCGTGCACACCGACCGGGCGCTCACCGTCAGCGGGTCCACGCCGTCGGCGACGGCACGGACCGTGATGTCCCGGTCGGTGAGCATCCCGACGACCCGCTGGCCGTCGGCCACCACCACATCGCCGATGTCCTGCGAGCGCATCAGCCGTGCCGCCTCGACCAGCGAGGCGTCCGGGCGCACGGCCACCACACCGGGCGTCATCACGTCCCGTACCAGCTCGGCCGTCACGGCGCGCCCTCCGTCGCGGTCAGCGCCCGCGCGAGTTCCTGGAGGCCGCCGTAGCTCTCCTTCGGCGGCAGCCCCTCCACGGCCTCGACGAGGACGTCGGGGGCGTTCTCCCGGCGCAGCACCCGCGCCAGCCGCCCGGCGGTGGCGGGGAACGAACCGCGGCTCAGGACACGGGCCAGTTCGAGCCGGACGGTCTCCAGGGACGCCCCGGCGCTGCCCGGCGCCACGGGCCCGCCCCAGACCTGCGGATCGTCGTCGGCGGTCGGCTCCGGGTCGTTCCACTCCTCGCTCCGGGTGGGGTGCCCGGAGCGGAGCAGACCCTGGAGTTCGTGCTTCATCTCGTCGTCGCGGTGGCGGCTCAGCCGGTCGCTGCCTCGCTGCATGTCTCCCTCCAGATCTTCGGGGTCCGCACCGCGTACCCGAGGACCGGAGGCCGACACGAGGTTTGCCCCACGGAAGCGCGGAGACCCGGCCCGGACCCCCCGCGCACCTCCCCCGGGAAGGACATGGCGATGGTGGCCCTCGCCGCGCTCATACCGATCCTCATGCTCGGCGTGGTGCTCGCGCTGGGCCGGTACGAGGAGCTGATGCTGCCCGAGCCGAAGGGCGACCGGACCGAACCGGACGCCCTCCCGGTGGCTGTTCCCTCTCCCGTGGCTACTTCTTCTCCCGCCCCGGCAGGAACTCCTGCACCTTCGCCTTGAAGCCCTGCTTCACCATGGACGCCCGGTCCGCGTCGCCCTTGAGGATCGAGGCGGCCGTGGCCTCCATCTGCTCCCAGGTCGCGTGCGGCGGGATCGGCGGTACGGCCGGGTCGGTGAGGAACTCCAGGACCGCGGGCCCGTCCGCCTCAAGGCCGGCCCGCCAGGCGGCCTCGACGTCCTCCGGCTTCTCCACCCGGATCCCGGTCAGGCCGAGCGAGCGGGCGAACGCGGCGTACTGGACGTCCGGGAGCTGCTGCGAGGGCAGGAAGGACGGGGCACCCTCCATGGCCCGCATCTCCCAGGTCACCTGGTTGAGGTCGTGGTTGTTCCAGACGGCCACGATCAGCCGCGGATCCTCCCACAGCTCCCGGTACTTCGCCGCCGTGATGAGCTCCGCGAGCCCGTTCATCTGCATCGCCCCGTCCCCGACCAGCGCGATCGCGGGCCGGTCCGGATGCGCGAACTTCGCGCCGATGGCGTACGGCACCCCCGGGCCCATCGTCGCCAGCGTGCCGGAGAGCGACGAACGCATCCCGGGCCGCATGGTCAGATGCCGGGCGTACCAGTTGGCGGTGGAGCCGGAGTCCGAGGTGACGATCGCGTTGTCGGGCAGCAGCGGGTCCAGGGCACGCGCCACGTACTCCGGGTTGATCGGGTCCGCCGACTGCTGCGCCCGCCGCTCCATCACCCCGTGCCAGCGTGAGACGTTGTCGCACACCGTGTCGTACCACTCGCGCCCGCCGCGCTCCACGTCGAGCATCGGGATCAGCCGCTGGAGGGTGGCCTTCGAGTCGCCGACGAGGTTGACCTCGTAGGGATAACGCATCCCGATCATGTTCGGGTCGATGTCGATCTGCACACCGCGCGCCTTGCCGAACTCCGGCAGGAACTGCGTGTAGGGGAAGGAAGATCCGATGGTCAGCAGCGTGTCGCAGTCTCGCATGAGTTCGTACGACGCCTGGGTGCCCAGCAGGCCGATCGACCCGGTGACATAAGGGAGTTCGTCGCTCAGGGCGTCCTTGCCGAGCAGCGCCTTGGCGACGCCCGCGCCGAGCAGTTCGGCGATCCGCTCCACCTCGGCCCGCGCTCCGGCCGCGCCCTGACCGATCAGGATCGCGGGCTTGTCACCGGAGTTGAGGATCTCCGCGGCCCGCTCCAGCGATTCCTCGGAGGGCACCGCAGTCCAGGCGCTGCGGTCCAGGCTGGACGGCACCATCTTGAACTCGTGTGTGGGAGCCGAGTAGTTGAGCTCCTGGACGTCGCCCGGGACGATGATCGCCGTGGGGCAACGGCGGGCGTACGCGGTGCGGATCGCCCGGTCCAGGACGTTCGGCAGCTGCTCGGGGACCGTCACCGTCTCCACGAACTCCGAGGCCACGTCCTTGAACAGGGTGTGCAGGTCCACCTCCTGCTGGTACGAGCCGCCCATCGCGGTGCGGTGCGTCTGGCCGACGATCGCCAGCACCGGCACATGGTCCAGCTTCGCGTCGTACAGGCCGTTGAGCAGATGGATCGCGCCGGGCCCTGAGGTCGCCGCGCACACTCCGAGACGGCCGCTGAACTTGGCGTAGCCCACCGCCTCGAACGCGGACATCTCCTCGTGCCGCGACTGCACGAACCGCGGCTGGTCGTCGGCCCGGCCCCAGGCCGCCAGCAGACCGTTGATGCCGTCGCCCGGATAGCCGAAGACATGGTCCACACCCCACTCGCGCAGCCGCTCGAGGATGTGATCGGACACCTTGGTGCTCATGGACTGACCTCCCGGACATGGATGGCACAGGCAGCCTTACGAGTCACCCTGCGGACCGGCGGAAAACCTGCCCCGGTGTTTGCCATGCGGTGCCGGGGGCAGGCGCAGTCTCAGTGCTTCGGACCGGAGGCACGTCCGTGGGAGCGGCCCATGCCGCCACGGTCGCGTCTGCCCCGGTCTCTTCTCCCAGACGCTCTCCCACGTCGCTCGTCCAACCCAGAGCACGATCTAGGGAGTTGCGACGCACATGCCCACTCCAGTGAGCGCGAAGCACCACCCGCACGACGACGCCCCCGACACGGCCGAGGCCTTCCGCAGGCTGGCCGCACTGCCTCCGGGCGCCGAGCGCGACACCCTGCGCGGACAGGTCGTCGAGGCCTGGCTGCCCATGGCCAACCGGCTGGCCGGCCGCTTCCGCAGCCGCGGTGAGAGCTTCGACGACCTGCGTCAGGTCGCCGCCCTCGGCCTGGTCAAGGCCGTCGACCGCTACGACCCCGCACGCGGCAACGCCTTCGAGAGCTACGCCGTCCCCACCATCACCGGCGAGATCAAGCGGCACTTCCGCGACCACATGTGGACCCTGCATGTGCCGCGCCGGGTCCAGGACCTGCGCAACCGCGTCCGCTTCGCCTGCCAGGACCTCTCCCAGACGGTCCAGGGGCGCCGGCCCACCGTCGCCGAGATAGCCGAGCACGCACGCATGAGCGAGGCGGACGTGCTGGTCGGTCTGGAGGCCCTGGAGAGCTTCACCGCGCTCTCCCTCGACGCCGAACTGCCGGGCAGCGAGGACGGCTACTCGCTCGCCGACGCCCTCGGCTCGCCGGACCCCGCGCTGGACACGGTCGTCGACCGCGAGTCCGTCAAGCCCCGGCTGGCCGCGCTGCCCGAGCGGGAGCGCGCCATCCTCTACATGCGGTTCTTCGGCGACATGACCCAGAGCCGGATCGCCGAGCAGCTGGGCATCTCCCAGATGCACGTGTCCCGGCTGATCAGCCGCTGCTGCGGACGGCTGCGCGAACAGATCATGCGCGACGCGGCGGCGTGAGCCCGTGCGATGAGCTGCGAGGTCTGAGCACTGATCACTGAGTACTGCGTGCTGAGCACCGGGTGACGGGCCGTGTCATCGGCCCCAGCCCCGCGTGACGGCCCGCCCCCGGCGTCACCCACTCGGCCCTCCCCGTCCCGCCAATGGCCTCCGGCCGCGCGCGGGACGGGGAGGGCCGGGCTGTGATGGCCGTGGGTGCGACCGTCGCGCCCTCGGCCCGGTCGTCGCCACCCCGACGCCCGACGACGGGCCCCGCAGCCGTCGGCCGAAGGAGTCCGCCCCATGCGCCGCACCGCCCGTCTCCGGGCCCTGTCCGTCGTCCTGCCCGTGCTCGGGATCGCCCTGGGCGCGTCCGTGCCGACCGCCTTCGCGGACCCGGCCGCCGAGGTCAGTCCGAGCAGTGTCCAGCCGGGCGGCAGCGTCACCGTGTCCGTCACCTGCGACCCCGGCGCGGGCACACCGCCCGCGACTCTCGACGCCACCTCGGAGGCGTTCGACACGGACACCGTCCGACTGCAACTGGTGCCTGCGAACGACAACGCGACGGCCGGGCCCGCCTACCGCGGCACCGCGCGCGTCGCCGCCGACCAGGAGCTCCAGGACGGCGCCGACGGCGTCGGCCCGGACTCCGCGTGGACCGTCGATGGCACCTGCCCCGGCGCGGACCGCGGACCGGGCAAGGCGTGGAGCGCCACCTTCACCGTCCGGCGCGGCGGCACCGACAGCGGCGGCGGTCGCCGTCCGTGCGCCGAACCGCGCACCGAGACCTGCGACGCCGCCGCCATCCAGCGCCCCGTCCGGGCCGGCCAGGGCGGCACCTTCACCGACAACGTGCCCGCGCTGGTCGTCGGCGGCCTGCTGATCGCGGGCGCCGGGGCGGGCGCCGTCTACCGGCTGCGCCGCAAGGCCCCCGCGGCGGACGTCTGAGGCGAAACGCCGGAGCCGTGTGACCGGTGCAACCCGCACGGGCGCCCATGGCCTGGTGGCCGTGTGGGTACGGAGAACGCGAGGAACGCGCGAGGCGCGCGAGAACGAGACGGCGGACCGGAAGAGCCCGCCGAGAGCGGCGCACGGAGGTGACCATGCGGACGGACCCCGAGGGCCACGGCCCCGTCCGCTACGGCCCCCCGCTGCCCGACGACGGCCTGCCCGTACTGCCCGACCTCACCGCCGTCCTCGCCGCCGCGGCAGCCCGCCCCCGGGCCGAACCCGTCGGCGGCGGCCCCCCGCTCCTGGAGGCCGCCTGCGGCTACGCCGCCCGGCGCGGACTGCCCGCCCGGCCCGACCACGTGGTCGCCGCCCCCGGCGCCCCCTCCCTGCTGCTCGCCCTGACCGCCGCGCTCGGCGGCGACGTCCTGGTGCCTCGCCCCTGCGCCGCCTGGTGGGCGCCGTACGCACGGCTGTTGGGCAGACCCGTCTTCCACGTGGCGACACCGGCCGAGTGCGGCGGTGTCCCCGACCCGTACGCCCTCCTGGAGACCGTGCGCCGGGTGCGTGCCGAGGGCGGTGACCCGCGGCTGCTGGTGCTGTCCGTCGCCGACGACCCCACCGCCACCGTCGCCCCGCCCGAGGTGCTGCACGAGACCGTCGAGGCCGCCGCGGGCGAGGGCCTGCACCTGGTCAGCGACGAGACCTGGCGCGACACCGTGCACGCCCCGCAGGAGACGGTGCTGCTCAGCCCCGCCGAGATGCTGCCCGACCGGGTCACCGTCGTCACCGACCTGGCCGGCGGACTGCTGCCCACCGGCTGGCCCGCAGCCTTCGCCCGCTTCCCGGCGAACGGCCACGGCGACGGCCTGCGCGCACGCGTGCTGGACATCCTGACCGCCCTCGGCGCCCGGGTCGCCGCCCCGGTCGCCGAGGCCGCCGCCCACGCCCTCACCGAGCCCGAGCCGGTCACCGCCCACCGCACCGCCGTGGTGGGCCTCCACGCGCGCGTGGCCGCCGCCGCGCACGCGGTCGTCGTCGGCGCGGGTGCCCTCTCCCGGCCCCCGCGCGCGGGCCGCCACCTCTACGTCGACCTCGGCCCCCTGCGCCCCGCGCTCACCGCGCAGGGCGTCGGGGACGCCCAGGACCTGGAGGACTTCCTCACCGCCCGGCTCGGCATGCCCGCGCCCGGCGGCCACCGCTTCGGCGACGACCTCGGCGCGCCGCGCGTACGGCTCGCCACCGGCCCGCTGCTCGGCGGAACGGACGAGGAGCGCACGGAATGTCTCAGCTCACCCACACCGTTGGAACTGCCACACGTGCAACGCGCGTTGATCACCCTGAAGTCGGTCTTCGACGACCTCCGCGACGACGCTCAGCGATGGGAGCCTCCTCGATGACGCAGCAGTCCGAGTCGACCACCAGCACCAGCACCCGAGTGGCCGACGAGCCCTCCGTCCCGTCCTCCTTCGCGCCCCCGTCCCCGCCGCTCGCCGAACCGCGCCCGCTGGGCGAGCGCAGAGTGTGGCCGCGGTCCTTCCACGACCGCCTGACCGCCCCGCTGCCGGGTCTGAAGGCCATGGCCCGCTTCGCCCGCGAGGGCGCCGTACGCCCCGGCCCCGAGGGTCTCGCCGACATCCCGAAGCTGCCGTACGAACCCGGCCCGCTGCCCGCCGTGGACGCCGGCACCGTCGCCGTCTCCTGGGCGGGGCACGCCAGTTGGGTGGTCCGCGTCGGCGGCCTGACCGTCCTCACCGACCCGGTGTGGTCCCGCCGCATCCTCGGCACCCCGGCCCGCATCACCCCGGTCGGCATCGACTGGAGCGCGCTGCCGCGGATCGACGCGGTGGTCATCAGCCACAACCACTACGACCACCTCGACGCCCCGACCCTGCGCCGCCTGCCGCGCGACACCCCGGTCCTCGTCCCGGCCGGCCTGGCCCGCTGGTTCCGCCGCCGCCGGTTCACCGCGGTGACCGAGCTGGACTGGTGGGAGGCGGCCGAACTGAACGGCGTCCGCTTCGACTTCGTCCCGGCCCACCACTGGTCCAAGCGCTCCCTCACCGACACCTGCCGCAGCCTCTGGGGCGGCTGGGTCATGACGTCCGGGACCGGCCAACGCGTCTACTTCGCGGGCGACACCGGTTACGGCCACTGGTTCTCCCGCATCGGCGACCGCTACCCCGGCATCGATCTCGCCCTGCTCCCCATCGGCGCCTACGACCCCCGCTGGTGGCTCAGCGACGTCCACTGCGACCCGGAGGAGGCGGTGCGGGCGGCCCAGGACCTGGGTGCGAGAAGGATGGCCCCCATGCACTGGGCGACCTTCGTCCTGTCGGCGGAACCGGTGCTGGAGCCGCTCACGCGGGTGCGGGACGCCTGGGAGAAGGCGGGCCTGGCGCGGGAGGACCTGTGGGACCTGCCGGTGGGCGGATCGAGGGTGCTGGACCGATGAGCCGTCAGCCGGTGGACCGGACCCGCTTCCACACACCCGGTGCCACACTGATCGCCACGGTCAGCGCGACCGCCGCCACCACGCCCTCCCAGGGCTCCTTGAACAGCGAACCCCCGAGAATCCCGATCAGCTGATACGTCACGGCCCACGCCAGACAGGCGGGCAGATTCCCCCGCACGAACCGCCTGAGCGGCCACTCGGCCATCAGACAGGCCAGCATCACCGGAATCCGCCCCGCCGGCACTAGCCGGGACAGCACCAGCACGGCCACCCCGTGGTCGGCCAGCTTCCCCTGCGCCTGCGCGAGCCGCTCCTCAGGCGCCCGGGACCGGATCGCCTCCAGCCACCGCGACCCGTTCTTCGACCCCATCCCGCGCCGCCCCAGCCAGTACAGCGCCACGTCCCCGAGGAACGCCGCCGTGGACGCCGTCACGAACACGAACAGCAGCGAGAGAGGCGCCGTCTGATGAAAGGCCACGACGGCCGCCGAACTCACCAGCGCCCCCGTGGGCACCACCGGCACCAACGCCCCCAGGAACACCAGCAGGAACAGGGTCGGATACCCGATCGCCTGTCCCGCGGCCCCCGGCGTCGCGCCTGTGGAGGCCGCCGCCAGCCACGTCACCGCGCGACCTCCAGCCGCACACTCTCCCCGTGCTCCAGCCGGTGCACGTCCACCTCCGGCGCGAACTCCGCCGACAGCCGCACGAACTCCGCGCCCGGCGCGTGGAATTCGTGCGGCCGCACCGCGTCCATGCCGATCGGCCAGTACGTCCCGTAGTGCACCGGCACCGCGCTGCGCGGCGCCAGCCGGCCCAGCGCCCGGGCCGCGCGCCCCGCGTCGAGGTGTCCCTCCCCGAGATACGGCCCCCACCCGCCGACCGGCAGCAGCGCCACGTCGACCGGCCCGACCTCCTTCGCCATGTCGTCGAAGAGCCCGGTGTCCCCGGCGAAGTACGTCCGCGCCGAGCCCTCGACGACGTACCCGAGGGCCGGGGAGCGGTGCGGTCCGACCGGCAGCCGCCGTCCGTCGTGCCGCGCGGGGACGGCGCGTATCACCAGGTCGCCCACGCGCGTCTCGTCCCCCGGTGCCATCTCGTCGATCCGGAGGTGGGTGAGCCGGCGCAGCCCGGGCACCTGGCGTGGTGCGCCCCGGGGCACGAGCAGACGCGTGCCCGGCTCCAGCCGGGCCAGCGAGGGAACGTGCAGGTGGTCGGCGTGCAGATGGGAGACGAGCGCCACGTCCGCGCGCCAGGCGGCGGGGGGTGGTACCGCTCCCCGACGCCGGCGCAGATGCGCGAGCCGGCGGGCGAACAGAGGGTCGGTGAGCACACGTACGTCCGAATCCGCGACCGTGCAGGTCGCGTGACCCCACCAGGTGATCTCCACCGGCACCTCTTTGCCTCCTTCGCGCGACTCCCCGAAGCCTACGGGCTGGAGTAGGGTCGGCGGCGAAACCCGGAGGTGAGGGGGACACCATGGGACCGGTCCGTGTCACGGCGATCGCGAGTCTGACGCCGCTGGAGGAGCTGGACGCGGACCCCTTCCTGGTGGACTCCCGCAGCCAGCACGCCATGTGCGCCCGCTGGGCCGCCGAGCGCGGCTACACCGTGCGGCGGGAACTTCTGGTACGGGGCCTGCGGGCCGACCACTGCGTGCTGTGGGACGGCGTCCGCCCCGGCACCGACGTCTTCGTGGCCCCCAGCCGCCGGGTCCTGGAGAGCGCCCTGTCCTCGGTGGAGGAGTTCACCGCCGAATGCGCCCGGCGCGGGGTCCGGGTCGAGACCGTGGGTTTCGCCGAGCCGTTGTACGACGCCCAGATGAAGGCCAGCGTGCACCGCAGGCTGTCGATGCCGACCGCGGGCTACGACGGACGCTGACTGTCCGACCCGTGTGACACGCTGGTTCCAGCGCCCGCAGCGACGACGGGCCGGGACGTGAGGTGGACGGGGCGTGGGCGCAGGGCGTTGGCGGCGGGTGGCCAGTCAGGTCGGGCGGAGCATCACGGTGTGGGCCGTCTCCACGCTCACGATGCTCGTGCTGGCCGGCATCCTGCCGGACTTCCGGCTCCAGTCACCGAGCGGCGACAGCGCGACCCGGATCGCCGTCACCGCCGCGTTCGGGGCCGGTGCCTTCGGTGTGCTGTCGGCCGTGGTCTGGCCGCTGCTGGTCCGCCTCTTCCTGCTGGTGCCGACGCTGGTGCTCGGGCTCCTGGTCTTCTTCCTCAACGGCGCGCTGCTGCTGCTCGCCCTGCGCCTGAACCCGGCCGAGCGCGGTGACGCTGCCCCCGAGACCGCGGTCGTGGTCGCCGCCGTCATGTCGGCCGTCGCCTCCGCCACCGGCGGTGCCCTCGCCGTCCGCGACGACGACGCCTACCGCCGCCGTCTCTACCGCCTCTCCGACCGCCGCCGCAGAGGCCGCCCCGCGGGACCGGCCACCCCGGGCACCGTCTTCCTCCAGCTCGACGGCGTCGGCCACGACGTCCTGCTCGCCGCCGTCGGCAAGGGCCTGATGCCCACGATCGCCCGCTGGACCGGCCACGCCGTCGTCCCCGGCCGCGGGGCGCGCCCCACTCACCGGCTCACGCCCTGGCGCACCGACTGGTCCAGCCAGACCGGTGCCAGCCAGCTAGGCATCCTGCACGGCAGCAACCACGACGTCCCCGCCTTCCGCTGGTACGAGAAGGACCGCGGCGAGGTGATGGTCTGCAACCGCCCGACCAGCGCCGTCGAACTCCAGCGCCGGGCCGTCGAGCACACCGGCCACGGCGGACTGCTCGCCGTCGACGGCGCCAGCCGCGGCAACCTCTTCTCCGGCGGCGCCGAGGAACAGGCCCTCGTCCTGTCCATCGCCACCCGCCGCCGCAGCCGCGAGACCCGCTCCCGGGCGGGCTACTTCGCCTACTTCTCCGACCCCGCCAACGCCGTCCGCACCGCCATGTCCTTCTTCGCCGAGGTCGGCCGCGAGATCGGCCAGTCCACCCGCGCCCGGGCCCGCAAGGAGCGCCCGCGCGTGGGCCGCGGCGGCCTGTACCCGCTGGTCCGCGCCTTCGCGACCGTCGTCGAGCGGGACGTCGTGGTCGCCGCCGTCATGGGCGACATGCTCGCGGGCCGTACGGCCGTCTACGCCGACCTCGTCGCCTATGACGAGGTTGCCCACCACTCCGGGCCGACGAGCCGGGACGCCGCGAAGGTCCTGGAGCGGCTGGACCGGGCGCTCGCGCTGATCGAGAACGTCGCCGAGCACGCCCCGCGCCCGTACCGGATCGTCGTCCTGTCCGACCACGGTCAGAGCCCCGGCGAGACCTTCCGCACCCGCTACGGACTCACCCTGGGCGACCTGGTCCGGGCCGGCTGCGGACTGCCCGTGCCGCGCAAGGCCGAGCGCACCCACAGCGGGGCCGAGGCCCGCGCCGCCGTCCGGGCCGCGCTGCGCAGACCGGGCAAGGAGGGCCGCGAGCTGAACCGGCCCGCGCGGGGCTCCGAGCCGATCGTGCTGGCGTCCGGGAACCTCGGCCTGGTCTCCTTCCCCGATGTGCACCACCGGATGAGCAAGGAGGAGATCGACGCACGGCACCCGGCGCTGCTGACCACGCTCGCCAACCACCCCGGCATCGGCTTCCTCCTGGTGCGCAGCGAGAAGCACGGCGGGGTGGTGCTCGGACCGTTCGGCACCGAGATCCCGCTGGATCAACTGGACGAGAATCCGGGGCCGTTGGCCGACTTCGGGCCCGGTGCGGCCGAGGCGGTCCGGCGCACGCACTCCTTCCCGCACACCGCCGACATCATGGTCAACTCGTGGTTCGATCCGGCCGACGGCGAGGTGCTGGCCTTCGAGGAGCAGATCGGCTCGCACGGCGGGCTCGGGGGCGCGCAGGCCAAGCCCTTCCTGCTGTCGCCGCTCACCCTGTCGGAGCCGCCCCAGGACCTCGCCGGGGCCGAGCAGGTCCACCAGCTGCTGCGGGCGTGGCTGGACGAGGCGGGCGGCCCCCAAGTCCCCGTGGACAAGGCGGAGAAGGCGGAAAAGTCGGAGAAGAAGGCCGCGTAGCCGCCCGCCCCGGGAAAATCAGCTGCGTCCCTCCGGCTCGCCGCCCACACTGTTCGAGTCGCCCCCTTCTTCTCGAACTCTCCCTGGAGCTCCCCTCTTGCAGGCTGCCGTCACCGTCCCGCCCTCCCGTATCCCCGAACTCCTCCTCGGCCTCGCCACCGTCCGGCCGGTGTTCATCTGGGGCGCGCCCGGCATCGGAAAGTCCTCCCTGGTCAGGGAGTTCGCCGCGTCGCTCGGGCTGGAGTGCGTGAGCCTGATCGGGACACAGCTCGCCCCGGAGGACCTCATCGGGGTGCCGCAGATCCGGGACGGCCGGTCGGTGTTCTGCCCGCCGGAGTCCATCGCCAGGGACGAGCCGTACTGCCTGTTCCTGGACGAGCTGAACGCGGCCACCCCGGACGTGCAGAAGGCGTTCTACTCGCTGATCCTGGACCGCCGTATCGGCGAGTACGAACTCCCCGAGGGCTCCATCGTCATCGGCGCCGGGAACCGCGCCACCGACAACGCCCTCGCCCGGCCCGTCGCCTCCGCCCTCGTCAACCGGCTCGCCCACGTCCACCTGGAGGCGTCCGCGAAGGACTGGCTGGTCTGGGCCGCGGGCAACGGCATCCACCCCTGGATCCTGGACCACCTCACCGACCGCCCCGACCATCTGTGGTCCAGGCCGCCCAAGACCGAGGAGCCCTTCTCCACGCCCCGCTCCTGGCACATGCTCTCCGACGCCCTGCACTCCTTCGGCCGGGACCTCGACGAGGAGACCCTGAAGGTCCTCGCGCACGGCACCCTGACCCCGGTGCACGCGACCGCGTTCTGCGGATACGTCAAGATCGTGCGCAGCAAGTTCGGCATCGAGGCGATCATCAAGGGCGACGCCCGCTGGCCGAACCGCCTGGAGGACCGCGACCTGCTCTACTACCTCGCCGAGTCCTTCCGCGGCCGGCTCGTCAAGGAACTCCCGGTCAGCAAGGACCACATGTCGGCGAACGGCCGGCAGACCGCGTACCGCGCCAAGTCGCTGCTGGTCCAGCTCGCCGAGATCTCCGTCGAGGTGGCCCAGACCGTCATCGCCTCCGACGCCGACGGCAACCCCGTACTGCCCTCCTGGTTCCTCGTCGAGGCGGCCCGTGACATGCCCCGGCTGGTGGAGGCGCGGCGGTGAGCCGCGGTTCCGACAAGAAGAAGAAACGGGACCTCGCGGCCGAGGCGTTCGCCGAGGGCATGCGGCTGCTCAAGACCAACCCGGCCCTCGCGGCCGTCGAGTTCGACGTCTGCCGTCACGAGACCTGCGAGTACGCGCCCCGGGACGGGCTCGTGGTCGTCGACTCCTACGGCGAACTCCACGTCAGCCCCCAGCGGTTGGCTGAGCCCGCCGCCTGGGCCTGGGCGCTCGCGCACGCCGTCCTGCACCTCGGCTTCGGGCACGTCCCCGCCGTGCGGGGCCCGCGCGTCCAGCCGGACCCGTTCGAACTCGCCGCCCGCTGCGTCGTCGTCAACCGCTTCCTGCTCGGCTTCCCCGTCGGCGAGACCCCCGAGCACCTGCCCGCCGCCTACCCGGACGGCGACGAGGAGCGGCTCGCCGCGCGCTGGCGGCGCGACGGACTGCCCGCCGCCTACGAGCACTGCGGCACCGCGCACGACCGCCCCGACCAAGTGCTGATGCCCTGGCGCGGCTGGTCCGTCCAACCCCCGGACCACCAGATGGCGTTCGCCACCGCGCTCACCAGGACCGTGTCGGCCGCGATGGACATGGCCGGCGGACGACGGGACTCGCTGGACGGCGAGGCACCCGTGAAACGCCCCTGGCAGGCAGCCCTGAGCTGGTTCGTCTCCTCCTACCCCCTCCTCGGCGGCATCGCCGCCGGCATCAAGCTGGTCGCCGACGCCGAACTCACCCGCGCCCACGGCATCTCCATCGCCGCGGTCGACCCCGAGGCCGGGGAGATCTACGTCAACCCGCTGCGCACCTTCGAGGAAGAGGAGTGGCGGTTCATCCTCGCCCACGAGATGCTGCACGCCGCCCTGCGCCACGGCGACCGCCGCGGCGCCCGCGACCCCTTTCTCTTCAACGTCGCCTGCGACTACGTCATCAACGGCTGGCTGACCGAGATGGAGGTCGGCACCATGCCCGAGGGGCTGCTGCACGACCCGCAGCTCGCCGGTCTGTCCGCCGAGGAGGTCTACGACCGCATCGCCGGCGACCTGCGCAGACAGCGCCGGCTCGCCACCCTGCGGGGCAAGGGCGTCGGCGACATCCTCGGCGGCCCGCTCGGATCGCCCCGCGACCACGTCGACCTCGACGAGTTCTACCGCCGGGGCCTGTGCCAGGGCCTGGACCTGCACCAGCAGAAGGACCGCGGCCACCTGCCCGGCGGCCTGGTCGAGGAGATCCGCGCGCTCAGCCATCCGCCGCTGCCGTGGGACGCCCGACTCGCGCGCTGGTTCGACGAGTTCGTGCCCAGCCCGCGGCCCGTGCGGTCCTACGCCCGTCCCTCGCGCCGCCAGTCCTCCACCCCCGACATCCCCCGCGCAGGGCGCTACTTCCCGCCCGAGGAGATCGCCCGCTGCACCTTCGGCGTGGTCCTGGACACCTCCGGCTCGATGGACCGCACCCTGCTCGGCAAGGCGCTGGGCGCCATCGCCTCGTACGCCGGGGCCCGGGACGTACCGGCCGCCCGGGTCGTGTTCTGCGACGCGGCCCCGCACGACGCCGGCTATCTGCCCGTGACGGAGATCGCCGGCCGGGTCCGGGTGCGCGGCCGCGGCGGCACCGTCCTGCAGCCCGGCATCGACCTGCTGCACCGCGCCGACGACTTCCCGCCCGGCGCCCCGGTCCTGGTGATCACGGACGGCTGGTGCGACGTGCTGCGGGTACGCCGCGAGCACGCGTATCTGATCCCGAAGGGGGCTCGGCTGCCGTTCACCTCACGGGGGCCGGTGTTCCGGGTGAGCTGAGTCGTAGGGTGTGATCGGATCGATCCCGCACCCCCATCAGCGGGACCACAGGAAAGGACTGACCGTGGCTACCACGCGCTCCGCACACACCGTCTGGGAAGGCAACCTGCTCGAGGGCAACGGAGTCGTCACCTTCGACTCCTCCGGCATCGGCCAGCAGCCGGTGTCGTGGCCGTCGCGCGCCGAGCAGGCGAACGGCAAGACCAGCCCTGAGGAGCTGATCGCCGCCGCCCACTCCAGCTGCTTCTCCATGGCGCTGTCGCACGGCCTTGCCGGTGCCGGCACCCCGCCCACCAAGCTCGTCACCTCCGCCGACGTCACCTTCCAGCCGGGTGAGGGCATCACCGGCATCCACCTCACCGTCGAGGGCACCGTGCCCGGCCTGGACGAGGACGGCTTCGTCGCCGCCGCCACGGACGCCAAGGCCAACTGCCCGGTCAGCCAGGCCCTGAAGGCCGTACCGATCACGCTGGACGCGAAGCTCGCCTGATCCCGAAGGCGCCGGGTCGCGCGGGCCGCCTGTCCGGGGCGGTCCGCGCGACGTCCGGTACGGGGACCAGAATCGGTGGGGTGGAAGGGAACACGATGATTCCGGGAACGTCCGGCGGTACGGCCGTACTCGACTCCGGCACCCGTCAACTCACCCGGGTCCTGGTGCTGTTCAGCCTCACCGGCCGGCTGGACCCGGAGCGCCCCACGCTCGGTCGGCTCGTCGACCGCTTCGACTTCGGCCGCTTCGGGCTGCACCTGAAGTCCAGCGAGGCCGTGCTGCCCGTACCGGTGCTCGTCGAGGACGTGCCGCCCGATCAGCTGCGGCTGCCGCACGGCGACCACGGACTCGCCCTGGCGTCCGCCGAGTTGGCGGTCCTCGCCACCCCGCGCGGTGACATCACCCTGGTCGTGGACTGCGAGTTCGCCGGACCGACCCCGGCCGCCGACCTCGCCGGATGGCTCGCGACCACCTGCTTCGACCGGGACGGCATCACCCTCGGCGGCCGGCCGCTGCTCACCGCGCTGGGGCAGCTGCTGCACCCCGTCGAGCCCCTGGCCTTCGGGCAGAACGTGCACCAACTCGTCTTCCCAGGCGGGGAGTTGCGCACGACCCTGCTGGACGCCGACGAGGCCCGGCTGCCCGTCGTGCTCAACGAGATCCTCTACCGCGGCCGGATGGGCGGCCCCCGCGCCTCCGTACCCGCCGTGCTGCCCAACCTGAGGAACCACGGCGCCACCCTCTCCGCGCACGGCCGCGGGGTCTCCGTCCACGCCGGCTGGGCCGAGCACGTGGAGAACGGCCTGACCCTGGTCGCCGTCGGCATGATCTCCGCCCTCGCGGTCCTCCAGCGCACCCGGCTGGCCGCGTTCGAGGCGATGCGGGCCAACGAACAGGCCTCGACACGCTCACCGTCCGAGGTCCGGTCACTGATCGCACAGCTCTCCGCCGGGGTCAACGAACTCCAGCTGGACCTCGCCTTCGGCGTGGAGGCGTACGTCGACAGCCTGCTGATCCCCGAGATGGTCATGGAGGCCTTCCAGACCTCCCTGCGCGACGCGCTCGGCGTCCGGGACAGTCTGGAGAACTCGGCCCGCATGGTCGAGCGGCTGACCTCGGTGATCAGCGCCCGCTCGGCGGCGCTGGACGCCGAGCTCTCGGAGCGCGACGACCGCCGGGACCGCACGGTCTCCGTACTGGTCGCGATCGCCACCCTGATCGCCCTGCCGCCGACCCTGCTGCTGGCGTTCTTCGGAGTCAACGCCACGACCGTGAACGTCCACCGCTCCATCTTCGACGCCCGCTACCTCCCCGCGTACCTCCTGGCCTGGGTGCCCTTCCTCGTGCTCGCCGCGATCGGATACGTCCGCATCATCCGGGTCGGCAGGCGCCGCGGCCCCCTGCTGACCCCGTCCGTCCCGGTCCCCGCCCAGCGCCCGCCGTCCGGGAGCTGACCGCCGTATGCCGGGCCGCCCCGCCGTCTCCGCCCACCGGGGCGGCTCCGAGCGCGCCAGGGCCGCCACCCGGGAGGCGTACGAGGACGCCGTCCGGTCCGGGGCGGAGTACGTCGAGTTCGACATCCGGCGTACGGCGGACGGGGTGTTCGTCGTCCACCACGACCCCCGGGTGGGGCCCGGCGGACCCCTGCTGGCGCGGATCACGCACGCCGAGCTGAGCGAGCGGGCCGGGTACGCCGTGCCGGTCGTCGACGAGGTCATGTCACTGATCGCGGGGAGGCTGATCGGCCACCTGGACCTCAAGGAGACCGGGTACGAGCGGGAGCTGGTCGACCGGGCGGTGGCGCTGCTCGGGGAGGACGGGTTCGTCGCCACCACCCTGGAGGACCGTTCCGTCGCCGCCGTGGCCCGGGCCTTCCCCCGGGTGCGCACGGCCCTGTCGCTGGGGCGGGACGGCAAGGAGATCGCCCGGTCCCGGCTGGCAGGCGTCCGGCTCAGCGAGCTCCTGCCGATGCGCCGGGTGCGCGCCTGCGGCGCGGGCGGGGTGGCCGTGCACCAGCGGCTCGCGCGGGCCAACGTGCTGCGCGAGGCGGTCCGCCACGATCTGTTCACCATGGTCTGGACGGTCAACGACGAGCCCCTGATGCGGTCCTTTCTCGACCATCCGCGCGTCGACGTCCTGATCACCGACCGGCCCCGGAGGGCCGTCGCCCTGCGCGGCGAGCGGCACGAAGCGCGTCCGACGGGGTACCCGTCCCATTGACAAGAGCGCACTCAAGTTTTGTGCTGGAGTGCGGGATGGCCTCCTGACGGAACTCCCTGGCGGAAGGGGACAGCGATGGGTCGTGCGGTCGGGATCGATCTGGGGACCACGAACTCGGTGGTGGCCGTGCTGGAAGGGGGTGAGCCCACCGTCGTCGCCAACGCGGAGGGGGCCAGGACCACACCGTCGGTCGTGGCCTTCGCCAAGAACGGCGAGGTGCTGGTCGGAGAGGTCGCCAAGCGGCAGGCCGTGACCAACGTCGAGCGCACCGCGCGCTCCGTGAAACGGTACATGGGGGACGGGAGTTGGCGTTT
Source organism: Streptomyces sp. SID13726 (assembly GCF_010548375.1). Classification (GTDB taxonomy): domain Bacteria; phylum Actinomycetota; class Actinomycetes; order Streptomycetales; family Streptomycetaceae; genus Streptomyces. The sequence continues at coordinate 60,732 of NZ_JAAGLY010000029.1, read as the reverse complement.
CCCCGACGAGGGCGCCATCGACGGCACGCGCTACCGGGCGCAGGAACTGTCCGCGCGGGTCCTGCAGAAGCTGAAGCGGGACGCCGAGTCCTATCTCGGCGAGGACGTCACCGACGCCGTGATCACCGTGCCGGCCTACTTCGACGACGCCCAGCGGCAGGCCACCAAGGAGGCCGGGGAGATCGCCGGGCTCAAGGTCCTCAGGATCATCAACGAACCCACGGCGGCGGCCCTCGCGTACGGCCTGGACCGGGGCGAGGAGCAGACGGTCCTGGTCTTCGACCTCGGTGGCGGCACCTTCGACGTGTCCCTGCTGGAGATCGGCGACGGGGTCATCGAGGTCAAGGCGACCAACGGCGACACGCATCTGGGCGGCGACGACTGGGACCAGCGGGTCGTCGAGCACCTCGTGAAGAAGTTCCAGGGGCAGTACGGCGTCGACCTCGGCAAGGACAAGATGGCGCTCCAACGGCTGCGCGAGGGCGCCGAGAAGGCCAAGATCGAGCTGTCCTCCTCGTCCGAGACCTCGATCAACCTGCCCTACATCACCGCCTCCGCCGAAGGCCCGCTGCACCTCGACGAGAAGCTGACGCGGGCTCAGTTCCAGGAGCTCACCGCCGATCTGCTCGACCGCTGCAAGACCCCCTTCCACCAGGCGGTCAAGGACGCCGGCATCAAGCTCGCCGCGATCGACCACGTGATCCTCGTCGGCGGTTCGACCCGGATGCCCGCGGTGACGGACCTGGTCAAGGAACTCACCGGCAAGGACCCGCACAAGGGGGTCAACCCGGACGAGGTGGTGGCGGTCGGCGCGGCGCTCCAGGCGGGTGTCATCCGCGGCGACGTGAAGGACGTGCTGCTGCTCGACGTCACCCCGCTGTCCCTGGGGATCGAGACCAAGGGCGGCATCATGACGAAGCTGATCGAGCGCAACACGACGATTCCCACCCGGCGTTCGGAGATCTTCACGACCGCGGCCGACAACCAGCCCTCCGTCGGCATCCAGGTCTACCAGGGAGAGCGGGAGATCGCCGCGTACAACAAGAAGCTGGGCGTCTTCGACCTCACCGGCCTGCCGCCCGCGCCCCGGGGCGTGCCCCAGATCGAGGTCGCCTTCGACATCGACGCGAACGGCATCATGCACGTCTCGGCGAAGGACCTCGCGACCGGCCGCGAACAGAAGATGACGGTGACCGGTGGCTCGGCGCTGCCCAAGGACGACATCGACCGCATGATGCGCGAGGCCGAGCAGTACGCCGAGGAGGACCACCGTCGCCGCGAGGCCGCCGAGACCCGCAACCAGGCCGAGCAACTCGTCTACCAGACCGAGAAGTTCGTCCGCGAGAACGAGGACAAGGTCCCGGCCGAGACGAAGACGGAGGTCGAGTCGGCGATCACCGACCTCAAACGCCTCCTGGCGGAGAACGCCGACACCAACACCCTCCGCGACGGCGTCGAGAAACTCGCCTCCGTCAGCCAGAGGATGGGCCAGGCCATGTATGCGGCAGCCTCCGGCGGTTCAGCGGCGGAAGAGCCGAGCACGAGCACCTCCGAGGAGGAGGGCGTGGTGGACGCGGAGATCGTGGACGAGGAGAAGGAGCAGAAGGGCGGCGCCGCCTGAGACCCCGTCAGACCCCGGTCCTCTCCCACCCCCGCCGCTCCGGCCGCGACCCCAACTGCTTGGGGTCGCGGCTGCGGTACACCACGTACGGGCGGAACAGGTACTGCACCGGGGCGCTGAACATGTGGACCAGGCGGGTGTACGGGATCAGGGCGATCAGGGTCATGCCGATGACCGCGTGGATCTCGTAGAGGACGGGGACGCCCGACATCAGGTCCGTGTCCGGTCGCAGCCTGAACAGGCTGCGGGCCCAAGGGGCGATGGACTCACGGTAGTTGTAGCCGTTGCCGGAGGCGTGGGTCAGCTTGGCGACCATGCCCATCACGATCGCGCCGAGCAGCACGAGGTACATCACCTTGTCGTTGACCGTGGTCGCCCGGAACACCGGTGCCTTCGTACGGCGGCGATAGATCAGCAGCGCGATCCCGGTCACCGTCAGCACGCCCGCCGCCGTCCCGCCGTACAGGGAGAACAGGTGGTACGTGTGCTCGCCGATGCCGAGCGACTCCGTCCAGGACATCGGGATGAACAGCCCCACGAGGTGGCCGGCGAGCACGAAGAGGATGCCGTAGTGGAAGGCGTTGGACGCGACGTTCAGCAGCTTCGACTCGTAGATCTGGGACGAGCGGGTCGTCCAGCCGTACTTGTCGTAGCGGTAACGCCAGACCAGCCCGGCGATCAGCAGCGCGATCGTGACGTACGGCAGCACGCCCCACAGGAGTGTCGTCATGAGCGCGCCCCGATCGGCAGCGCGGCGCACACCGCGTCCAGGACGGATGCGTACGGTGTGCCGAAGCCGGTGAGCCGGGAGCGGAGTTGCTCCAGTCCCTCGCGGTGCTCGGTGAGCAGGGTGGTGTCACCGGTGCGGGCCGTGAACTCCAGTACGGCGGGCAGGAAGTCGGGCAGCTCCTCGCCGGTGAACTCCAGACCGGCGGCCCGGTAGACGTCCTTGAACCGCACCAGCGACATCCCGCGCCGCCGGGTGTCCCCGTCCTGCCACCAGCTCAGATACAGACTGTGCCGGTTCTTGAAGTCGAAGACCTGGACGTAGTGCGCAGCGAGATCCTGCGCGGGCGTCACCGCCGCGTGGTCCACGAACTCCCGCAGCTGCGGCGCAGCTTCGCGCAGCAGCGGCAGCCGCGCCCGGAAGGCGTCGTCGGGATACGTCAGGCAGAGCGCCGCCGCCTGGTACAGCACTGCGTCCGAGGGCATCAGGCCTCCTCAGCGTCGTCGGTGGTCTGCCGCCTGCGCAGCGCGTGGAAGTTCTCCACCGACACCAGCGGCAGCTGTCTGCGCCCGGAGGGACCCGAGTCCTGGCCGAACGGCCCGTCGCCGCCCATCCCGGGACCGTCCTCGTAGTCGAGGCTGCATCCGTCCGGCAGCGCCGACTCCTCAAGGCGGCGCGCGTCCCCGACAGCCGCCGTCGGAATCACGTACCGGTCCTCGTACTTGGCGATCGCCAGCAGCCGGTACATCGCCTCGATCTCACCGGGCGACATGCCGACGGCGGACGCCACGGACGCGTCCGGCTCCTCGCCGAGGTTGATCGCCCGCATATGGGCGCGCATCGCGGCGAGCTTCTCCAACGAGGCCCGCACCGGCCCGACATCACCCGCGGTGAACATCTCCGCCAGGTACTCCAGCGGAATCCGCAGCGTGTCGATCGCGCCGAACAGGTTCCCCGCGTCCTCCCCGTCGTGCCCGGTCTCCGACAGCGCGTCCACGACCGGCGACAGCGGTGGGATGTACCAGACCATCGGCATGGTCCGGTACTCGGGATGCAGCGGCAGCGCCACCTTGTACTCGCTGATCAGCGCCCGGACCGGGGAGCGGCGGGCCGCCTCCATCCAGTCGTACGGGATCCCCGCCTCCTCGGCGGCCCGCTGCACGGCGGGGTCGTCCGGGTCGAGGAACACCCCCAACTGGGCTTCGTACAGCGCCTTCTCGTCCTTGACGGAGGCCGCGGCGGTCACCTTGTCGGCGTCGTAGAGGACGACTCCGAGATAGCGCAGCCGTCCCACGCACGTCTCCGAGCACACCGTCGGGAGCCCGACCTCGACGCGCGGGTAGCACATCGTGCACTTCTCTGCCTTGCCCGTGCGGTGGTTGAAGTAGACCTTCTTGTACGGGCATCCCGTCACGCACATCCGCCAGCCCCGGCACTGGTCCTGGTCGACCAGCACGATGCCGTCCTCGGCCCGCTTGTACATCGCGCCGGAGGGACAGGACGCCACGCAGGACGGGTTGAGGCAGTGCTCGCAGATGCGCGGCAGATAGAACATGAAGGACTGCTCGAACTCGAACTTCACCTTGTCCGAGGCCTGTTGGCGGGTCCGCTCCACCATCGGGTCCAGGTCGCCGTAGGCCGGGGCGCCCGCGAGGTTGTCGTCCCAGTTCGAGGACCACTCGATCTTCATCGGCTTGCCGTCGATCTGCGAGACGGGCCGTGCGACCGGGTAGTCGTCGCCGAGCGGGGCGTCGGTGAGGTTCTTGTAGTCGTAGGTCCAGGGTTCGTAGTAGTCCTTGATCTCCGGCAGCTTGGGGTTGGAGAAGATGCCGAGGAGCTTGTGGAGCCGGCCGCCCGCCTTCAGCTTGAGGGCGCCCCGCTTGTTCAGCTCCCAGCCACCGCGCCACTTGTCCTGGTCCTCGTACCGGCGCGGATACCCCTGTCCTGGCCGGGTCTCCACGTTGTTGAACCAGACGTACTCCATGCCCCGGCGGTTGGTCCACGCCTGCTTGCAGGTGACCGAGCAGGTGTGACAGCCGATGCACTTGTCGAGGTTCATCACCATCGCGATCTGGGCCATCGCTCGCATCAGTACTCGACCTCCTGGCTGCGGCGGCGGATGACCGTCACCTCGTCGCGCTGGTTGCCCGTCGGGCCCAGGTAGTTGAAGGCCCACGACAACTGGGCGTAGCCGCCGATGAGATGGGACGGCTTGAGGATGAGGCGGGTGAGCGAGTTGTGGATGCCGCCGCGCCTGCCGGTGGTCTCGGCGAGCGGCACATTGACCGTGCGCTCCTGCGCGTGGTGCATGTAGACCGTGCCGGCCGGCATCCGATGCGAGACGATCGCGCGGGCCACGACCACGCCGTTGCGGTTGACCGCCTCGATCCAGTCGTTGTCCTCGACGCCGATCGCCGACGCGTCCTGCGGGGACATCCAGATGCTCTGGCCGCCCCGGGACAGGGCCAGCATGAACAGGTTGTCCTGGTACTCGGAGTGGATGGACCACTTGTTGTGCGGGGTGAGGTAACGGACCGTCACCTCCCGCTGTCCGTCGGGGCCGAGCCGCGGTTCGCCGAACAGCCGGTTCATGTCGAGCGGCGGCCGGTACACGGGCAGTGCCTCGCCCAGTTCGTGGATCCAGTCGTGGTCCAGGAAGAAGTGCTGGCGCCCGGTGAGCGTGTGCCAGGGCTTCAGATGCTCGGTGTTGAGCGTGAAGGCCGTGTACCGCCGGCCGCCCGACTCGCTGCCCGACCACTCGGGCGAGGTGATCACCGGCACCGGAGCCGCCTGCGTGTCCGCGTAGGTGACCCGCTTGCCCTCGTGCTCGGCGGCCAGGTGGGCCATCTCCTGCCCGGTGCGCTCCTCCAGGGTGTGGAAACCCTGGGTGGCGAGGCGGCCGTTGGTGGTGCCGGACAGGGCGAGGATGGTGTTGGCCGCCTTGACCGCGGTGTCCAGCAGTGGACGGCCTTCCGGTGAGGTGCCGTTCAACTCCCGCAGGTGCTCCACCTCTTCGTCAGGTCTCAGCGCGATCCCCTTGGCGGGCAGCCCGAGTTGTTCCACCAGGGGACCCAGCGACCGGAACTTCGTCCCGATCGCCGTGTAGTCCCGCTCCACGACCGTGAGGTTCGGCATGGTCCGCCCGGGCACCGGCTCGCACTCCCCGCGCCTCCAGTCCCGTACGACCCCGCCCGGCTGTGCGGTCTCGCCCGGGGTGTCGTGCTGCAACGGCGTCGCCACCAGGTCCTTGCGGACGCCCAGGTGCACGACCGCCATCTCGCTGAGCCGGTCGGCCAGCGCCTTGAACGTGTCGAAGTCGGTGCGGGCCTGCCAGGGCGGGTCCACGGCCGGGGTGAAGGAGTGCACGTAGGGGTGCATGTCGGTGGAGGACAGGTCGTGCTTCTCGTACCAGGTCGCAGCAGGGAGGACGACGTCCGAGAGCAGGGTCGAGGAGGTCTGCCGGAAGTCCAGCGAGAGGAGCAGGTCGAGTTTTCCCTCGGGGGCCTCGTCGTGCCAGACGACATCCCGGGGACGCTCACCTTCAGAGGCTTCCTCGGCGTTGAGCGAGGAGTGCGTGCCCAGCAGATGCTTCGTGAAGTACTCCGCCCCCTTCGCCGACGAGCCGAGCAGGTTCGCCCGCCAAAGGGTCAGCACCCGGGGCCAGTTCTCCGGCGCGTCCGGGTCCTCGCACGCGAACTTCAGGGAACCGGCCCGGAGTTCGGCCACCGCCTTCGCCACCGGGTCACCGAAGACCGCGCCCAGCTCCAGCGGGTTGCGGTCGAAGGTCGGATAGGACGGCATCCAGCCCGAACGGGCCGACAGGGCAAGGCAGTCGGCGCCCGTCAGCCCCTCGAACCGGCCCTCGCCGAGCGGTGAGGACAGCACGTCCGCGGTGAAGCGGTCATAGCGCCACTGGTCGGTGTTGAGGAACCAGTACGCGGTGCCGATCATCTGCCGGGGCGGCCGGGACCAGTCCGAGGCGGCCGCGAGGGTCGCCCAGCCGGTCACCGGGCGGCACTTCTCCTGGCCGACGTAGTGCGCCCAGCCGCCGCCGTTGCGGCCCTGGCAGCCGGTGAGCTGGAGCAGGGCGAGGAAGGCGCGGTAGATCGTCTCGGAGTGGAACCAGTGGTTGGTCCCGGCGCCCATCAGGATCATGCAGCGGCCCTTGGAGCGCTCCGCGGTCCGCGCGAACTCCCTGGCGATCTTCACGCACTTGGCGGCCGGGACGGAGGTGTGCGTCTCCTGCCAGGCCGGGGTGCCCGGAGCGGAGGGATCGTCGTAGGAGGCGGGCCAGTCGCCGGGGAGGTCGGGGCGCCCGACGCCGTACTGCGCCAGCAGCAGGTCGAAGACGGTGGTGACGAGGGTGCCCCCGAGGCGGGTCGCCGGCACCCCGCGCCGCAGCACCTCGCCGCGTCCCTGGCCGTGCTCGCCGCCCTCGGTGTCGAAGCGGGGGAGCAGTACCTCGACACTGCCGGACGCCTCATGGCCGTAGAGACTCAACTGCGGCTCGATCGGCCCGAGTTCGAGGTTCCAGCGGCCTTTGCCCGACTCCGTCCAGCGGAAGCCGAGAGAGCCGTTCGGGGCGACCGCGCGACCGCTCGCCGCGTCCAGGACGACCGTCTTCCAGTCGGCGCCCTCGCTCTCCTGGCCGAGGTCCGAGGCGCGCAGGAACTTCGAGGGGACGTAGGCGCCGTCGCGTTCGGTGAGGGTGACCAGGAAGGGCAGGTCGGTGAACTTCCGTACGTAGTCCGTGAAGAACGGCGTCTCGCGGTCGACGAAGAACTCCTTGAGGACGACGTGGCCCATCGCGAGGGCGAGGGCGCCGTCCGTTCCGGGATGCGGGTGCAGCCACTCGTCGGCGAACTTGGCGTTGTCCGCGTAGTCGGGGGCGACCACCACGACCTTCTGGCCCCGGTAGCGGGCCTCCGCCATCCAGTGCGCGTCCGGGGTGCGGGTCACCGGGACGTTCGAGCCCCACATCATCAGATAGGCCGCGTCCCACCAGTCGCCCGACTCCGGCACGTCGGTCTGGTCGCCGAAGACCTGCGGGGAGGCGACGGGGAGGTCGGCGTACCAGTCGTAGAACGACAGCATCGGGGCGCCGATCAGGGAGTGGAAGCGGGCGCCCGCCGCGTGCGACACCATCGACATCGCGGGGATGGGGGAGAAGCCGGCGATGCGGTCGGGGCCGTACTCCTTGATGGTGTGGACGTGCGCGGCGGCGACGATCTCGACCGCCTCGTCCCAGGTCGCCCGGACCAACCCGCCTTTGCCACGGGCCTGTTGGTAGCGGCGGCGGCGCTCGGGGTCGGCCTGGATGTCCGCCCAGGCCAGGACCGGGTCGCCGGTGCGGGCGAGCGCCTCGCGGTACAGGTCGAGCAGGACGCCCCGGATGTAGGGGTAGCGGACCCGGGTGGGGGAGTAGGTGTACCAGGAGAAGGCGGCGCCGCGCGGGCAGCCGCGGGGCTCGTACTCGGGGCGGTCGGGGCCCACCGAGGGGTAGTCCGTCTCCTGGGTCTCCCAGGTGATGATGCCGTCCTTGACGTACACCTTCCAGCGGCACGAGCCGGTGCAGTTAACGCCGTGCGTGGAGTTCACGACCTTGTCGTGGCTCCAGCGGTCCCGGTAGAAGGCGTCCGCCTCCCGCCCGCCGGTCAGCCCGATGCTGTGCAGGTCGGGCGCGGCCGTGCCCCGCCGGAAGAACCGCCCTGCCCGCAGCAGCGCCGTGCCGGGCTCGGTCGGCGGTATCTCGGTGTCGGTCACGTGCGCTCCCTTGCTTGCCCGTGGCTCCTTCGAACCTAGGGCGGGGCGCGGGAGCGCACCCGTTCACGGCACCCGTACGGGTCAGACCTTGCGCGCGACCCCCGCGTACACCGGCACGATGCCCTCCGCCTGGGCCGCCACGTCCTCCGGCTCGGGCCGCCAGCCGTAGACGGGGATGACACCCGGGCCCAGCAGCTCCAGACCGTCGAAGAAGCGGGAGAACTCGGCGAGGGAGCGGGGGAAGAAGGGGGTGCCGCTGTTGCGGAACTGCTGGGCGGCCTTCTCGATGGCCGCGGGGCTCAGATCGGGGGTGACCTGCGAGAGGATCAGGAAGCTGCCCGGGGGGAGGGTGTCGACGTACCGCTCGACGAGCGCGTACACGTCATCGTCCAGGTAGTGGGTGAGCGCGACCAGGGACAGCGCGATCGGCTGAGTGAAGTCCAGGGACTCGCGCGCCCGGGCCAGCAGGGCCTCGACGTCACGGACGTCGGCCTCGACGTAGTCCGTGGTGCCCTCGGCGGAGCCGTGCAGCAGCGCCTGCGCGTGCCGCAGCACGATCGGGTCGTTGTCCGCGTACACCACCTTGGCCTCGGGGGCGACGGACTGCGCGACCTGGTGCAGGTTGGGCTCGGTGGGGATGCCGGTGCCGATGTCCAGGAACTGGCGGATCCCGGCCTCCGCCGCGGTGCGCACAGCCCGGGTCATGAAGCGGCGGTTGGCGCGCGCCCCGCGCAGCACCGTGCCGTCCACCTCCAGGATCCGGCGCGCCAGCGCCTCGTCCACGGGGTAGTTGTCCTTGCCGCCCAGCCACCAGTCGTAGACCCGCGCCGGGTGCGGGCGGCTCGTGTCGATTCTGGACGCGTCGGATCCGGTCATACGGTGTCTTCTCCCCTGTGTGGCGATGTCCGTGCTCAGAAGTCCTCGCGGCGCTCCCGCAGCAGCTTCTTCGTGCGCTCGGCCGACGCGGCCCGCGCCGACATGTGGTCCAGGACCTCCAGATGCGTGGCGACCTCCTGGCGGGAGTCGAGGTACAGCGCACCGGTCAGGTACTCGGTGAAGACCAGGTCGGGCAGCTCCGGCTCGGCGAAGCGGAACAGCGAGAAGGGCGCGTACGTCCCCGGGTGCGGGCCCTCCTCGAACTCGCACACCTGGAGCGTGACCCGGTCGCGCTCGGCGAACTCCAGCAGCTTGTCCAGCTGGTCGCGCATCACCTCGGTACGGATGCTCACCGGGCGGCGCAGCACCGTCTCGTCCATGATCGCCCACAGGTGGGGCGGGTTCGGGCGGTCGAGGAGCTTCTGCCGGGCCATGCGCAGGGACACGTGCCGCTCCAGCGCCTCCGGGCCGGCCTGGCCGATCGTCCCGGCCTCCATCACGGCACGCGCGTAGTCCTCGGTCTGGAGCAGACCGGGCACGAAGTGCGGCTCGTAGGAACGGATGATCCGGGCGGCGCCCTCCAGGCTCACGTACATGCTGAACCACTCGGGCAGCACGTCGTGGAACCGCTGCCACCAGCCCGGCCGGTTCGCCTCCTCGGCCAGGTCCACGAACGAGGTCACCTGGTCCGCGGGGACGCCGTACGTCTCCAGGAGCACCTGGACGTACGGGATCTTCAGCGCGACCTCGGCCATCTCCATCCGCCGTACGGTCGCCGGGGCCACCCGCAGTACCTGCGCGGCCTCCTCACGTCTGAGGCCGGCCGCCTCCCGCAGTTCCTGAAGCCGTCTGCCGAGCACCACCTGGCCCACGGTCGGCGCAGGTCGCCGCTCACTCACGCCACGCCTCCCCTACGCGTCGAAGCTTCGTGCAGTGTGCCATGTTCCGGTTGCGGTCTCACCGGTCACGACCGCTTCCTTCCTTACCTCCCGGGTAATCGACGCCGGCGCGGGCGGGCGGGAGGGTGGTGACCAGGGGTTCCGGGCCGGCGTACTCCGGCCCGGAACCCGCTCCCGCCGCCCCTCTCCCCGTTCCGCCGTGGGCCCCCGGGCCTCGGCTCCTGACCGTGACTTCCGACCTCGACGGAGGGTGATTCGTCATGTCCGCGACCCAGCTCGCCGCGCTCGCCCGGACCACCGACCCGCACACCATGCTGCGCCGCTTCCTCGCCCTGGACGCGGCGGTGACCGGGGCCAACGGCCTCGCGTATCTCACCCTGTCCGGGCCGGCCGGCCGGTTCCTGGGCGTCGGCTCCGGGCTGCTGCTCGGACTCGGACTCCTCCTCCTGTCGTACGGCGTCGGCGTCGGCGTCCTCGCCTCGCGCGGCCGTCCGCCGGCGCTCGCCGTACGCGCTGTCGTCGAGGTCAACCTCGCCTGGGCCGTGCTCAGTTGTGCCGCCCTCGGCCTGTGGCTGTCCCCGAGCACGGCCGGTGCCGTGTGGACCGTGCTCCAGGCGGCCGTCGTCGCCGGTTTCGCACTGGTCCAGTACATCGCCCTGAGGGAGCGTCAGGGCAGCAGTGAATGAAGGTACTTGACCGTCGCCGGGTCGGCCGGGAGGAACGTCTCGATGGCCAGCTCGGCGACGGTCACGTCCATCGGGGTGTTGAAGGTGGAGGTCGACGAGACGAACGACAGGGTCCGGCCCTCGTGCTCGATCCGCATCGGCAGCGCGAAGTACGGCGCGGGCCCGTCCGGTTCGCGGTCCGTGTCCCCGGGGTCCGGCACCGGATAGGCCGCCACCTCCTCGTACAGCTCCCGCAGTTGATCCGACCGGCCCAGGGCGATCTGCCGCTCCATCTGCTCAAGCAGGTGACCGCGCCACTCCCGCAGGTTGCGGATGCGCGGTGCGAGGCCCTCCGGGTGCAGGGTGAGCCGCATGGTGTTGATCGGGGGCCGGAGCAGGGACTCCGGGATGCCGTCGAGGAGCATCATGATGCCCCGGTTCGCGGCCACGACGTGGTACGAGGCGTCGAAGACCAGCGCGGGGTAGGGCTCGTACCCCTGGATCAGCCGCTCGATCCCCTCGCGCACCGCGTCCAGCGCCGGGGCGTCCAGCGGGGTCTCCGGGAACCGCGGTGCGTAACCGGCGGCGAGCAGCAGCGCGTTGCGTTCCCGCACCGGGACCTCCAGATGCTCGGCGAGCCGCAGCACCATCTCCTCGCTCGGGCGGGACCGGCCCGTCTCGACGAAGCTGATGTGCCGCGCCGACGAGTCCGCCCGCAGCGCCAACTCCAGCTGGCTGACCCGCCGTTGCTCACGCCAGGCGCGCAGGAGGGGGCCCGCTCCCTGGGCGGCGGCGGGAGGGGCTTCACCTGACGGGACACTGGTCATACGTACGACCGTAGTCGAGGAGCGGGCGCATGAACGGGCCGTGGGCGAGCGAGAGCGCGGCGGTCCACCGCGCCAGGGTGCGGGGCTGTCTGCTGGACGGCGCACTGGGGGACGCCCCTCGGCTATCCGATCGAGTTCACCTCCCTGGACCGGATCTGTCAGATGCACGGACGGCACGGGATGGCCCGCCACCCCGGCCACGAGGAGACGATGTCCGCCCTCGAACAGGCTGTCGACCTGGCCGCCGGGAAGCCGCCGACCCCGCAGAAGGTCGAGTCCCTGGGCGCGGGCTGGGTCGCCGAGCAGGCGCTCGCCGTCGGCGTCTACAGCGCACTGGCCGCCGGCAGCGTCGAACAGGCGCTGCTGCTGTCCGTCAACCACTCCGGGGACAGCGACTCCACCGGCTCCGTCTGCGGCAACCTCCTCGGCGCCCTGCACGGCGACGTCGGCCTGCCGCACGCGTGGGTCCGGCAGGTCGAGGGCCGGGCCAGGATCGCCGTGCTCGCCGATGACCTTGCCGCCGAAGGTGTCCGCGCCTGACCAGCGGGAACCCTCCTGACCAGGGCCGCGGCGGCACCGCTGTGGGACTCTGAAGACACCCCGACCCGCAGGGAGGAACGAGGCCATGCCCGTCCAACCGCTGTCCCAGAAGGAGATCGAGGACCGGCTCGCGGAACTGCCGGGCTGGTCCGTCGACGACGGCCGGCTCACCCGCTCGTACCGCCTCGGCAACCACTTCGCCGCGACCGCGATGGTCGTGCACATCGCCCAGGTCCAGGAGGAGCTCGACCACCACTCCGACCTCACCCTCGGCTACAACACGGTCGCGCTGTCCGTGCACACGCACAGCGCGGGCGGCAGCGTCACCGAGAAGGACTTCGAGCTCGCGCAGCGGGTGGAGGCGCTCGCCGCCGGTCACGGAGCCCAGTGAGCCGGTGCTCGACTACGACAAGGAGGCCGACGCCTACGACGCCACCCGCGGCGGCGAACCCAGGGCCGCCGCCGCTGCCGACGCCCTGCTCGGCCTGATCCCGTCCGGCACCGGGCGCCTCCTCGACGTGGCCTGCGGCACCGGGATCGTCACCCGCAGGCTCGCCGCCGCCCGGCCCGCGATCCGGGTGACCGGCGCCGACCTGACGTACGGCATGGCCCGCGTGGCCGCCGTACGGCTGCCCGGCACTGTCGTCCTCGCCGACAGCCGCGCACTGCCGTTCCCCGACGGCACCTTCGACGCCGTCACCAGTGTCTGGCTGCTGCACCTCCTGGACCGGCCCGAGGACGTCCGGGCCGTGGTCGCCGAGTGCGCCCGGGTGCTGAGACCCGGCGGGGTGTACGTCACCACCGTCGACAAGGCCGCCGCCCACGACGTCGGCAGCGACATCGACGAGGTGCTCGCCGCACGCCCGCGCCGCCCGGCCCCCGACGCGGCGCCGCTCGTGGAGTCGTACGCCGCCGCGCACGGCCTGCGCCCGGCCGGGCGGGCCCGCTTCCCGGGCCGCGGTCAGGGCCGCAGCCCCCGGCGTACGGCCGCCGACCTGCGCCGCGGCTGGTTCACCCGGCTGCCGCCCGGCGACCCGCTCACCGAACGGTTCGCCGCCCGCGTCGAGGCCCTCGCGGACCAGGAACTCCCGCGCGCCGAACCGGTGTTCAGGGTCAGGGCGTTCCGGAAGGCCGGCTGAAGTCCATGGTCCAGTTGGTCACCCAGGTCGCCCCGCCGTCGACGGAGAAGGCCTGCTCCCAGTGGGCCCTCTCGGCGGACATGCCGGCCCACACGAACCGCACCCGCACCTCCTTGCCGTCGTGGGTGTCGTCACCGTGGAACTCACCGCGTCCGCCCTCGAACCGCCCGACCACCGGCGGGAACAGCTTTCCGCTGCGGCTCGCCGCCCAGTTCAGCGACCACTGCCCGGTCTCCCGGTCGAAGAGCCGCAGGGTCGCGCCCTGCGCGCCGAGATACGGCATGTCGATCTCGTCGACGTTCGCGGCCCCGTCGAACAGCGGCCAGCAGCGGCTCGTGGCCGCGAACTCCTCCCAACCGCTGTCCGGGTCGAGGAAGTCGGTGCGGCGCCGGTTCGTCACCGCCCACTCCCCGTGGAAGAAGTCGAAGTCGTGCGGGCTGCTCATGAGCGCTCTCCAGTGGTCCCCGCGGGCAGGGAGTCGGCCAAGTAGGCGGCGAGGTCCGGGACTTCGGGTGTGAGCAGGTGCCGTACCCAGGCGTTCCGCTCGTGCAGGATCGGCGGCAGCTCGAACACGCAGCCGATCCAGGGCAGTTCGGGCCGGACGAAGTGGGTCGGGTCGGTGTCGGGGCAGCCCAGCACCGGCTGGCCCGCCGACGCGCCCCGGAAGTGCAGGACGTTGTCCCAGACCCAGCTGTACGCGTTCAGGTAGGCGCCGTCGTCGTTGCCGCGGTGCAGGACGACGAAAGTCGCGGCCGGGGTGCCGTCCGGCTCCGGCAGCAGCTCCGGAAGGATCTCGTACGCCGCCTTCTCGACGTCGGGCGCGATGCCGGCCGGGTCGGCGGTGACGTGGTAGCGCTTGATGTGCCGCCCGGCGACCTCGATAGGAGGGGGCACGGTCAGAAGTTTCTCGGTGAAGCCCATGGCGGGACGCTAGGCCCGCTCCACTGACATCTTCTGTCAGTGGAGTCTGGGATTCTGGAGCGGTGAAGGCCGGCCGACTCGTCTCGATCCTCCTCCTGCTCCAGACCCGGGGCCGGATGACCGCCGCCCAGCTCGCCGAGGAGCTGGAGGTGTCCGTGCGCACCGTCTACCGGGACGTCGAGGCGCTGGGCGCGGCGGGCGTCCCGCTCTACGGCGACGCGGGCCACGCCGGCGGCTACCGCCTGCTCGACGGCTACCGCACCCGGCTGACCGGCCTCACCGCGGACGAGGCGGAGGCCCTGTTCCTCGCCGGGGCCCCCGGGGCCGCCGCCGAGCTGGGCCTCGGCTCGGTCCTCGCCGCCGCCCAGCTGAAGGTGCGGGCCGCGCTGCCGGTGGAGCTGCGGGTACACGCCGACCGGATCAGCGGACGCTTCCACCTGGACGCCCCCGGGTGGTACGCGCGGACCGAGGAGGCGCCGTTCCTGCCGGCCGTGGCGGACGCGGTGTGGAACAGCCGGGTGCTGGAGGTGCTGTACCGCCGCTGGGCCGAACCGACCGATGTACGGCGGCGGTTGGAGCCGTACGGACTGGTCCTGAAGGCGGGGCGGTGGTACGTCGTCGCGGGCCCGGGACCGCGCACCTTCCGGGTCGACCAGATCCTCGAACTCACCTCCTGCGGCGAGGAGTTCGGCCGCCCCGAGGGCTTCGACCTGGCCGCGTACTGGACGGCCTACCAGAGGGACTTCCACGACCGGCTCCACCGGGGCGAGGCGGTCGTACGCCTCGCCCCGGACGTGCGGCTGCCGGAGGCGGCCGTGGAGCGCACGGACCCCGACGGCTGGAGCGTGGCCCGTGTCCCCATCGAGTCCGTGGCGCGGGCGCATGGCGAATTCCTGCGCCTGGGCACGGACATCGAGGTCCTGGAACCCGCCGAGCTGCGCGGACTGATGGCCCGAACGATCGCCGAACTGGCCGAAAGATACGGCAACTCGCCCTCCCCGAGCGGCGACTGAGTGGGCGGAACCCGTCCGTCCTCTCTGCTTCGGAGGTTCACCCCGTGCAGCACCCGCACCCGCACCGCAGACGCCGAGTCCTGCTCTCGGCGACGACCGCCGTCGCGGCCCTGGTGGCCGCCGGTCTGACCGCGTTGTCGCCCGGCACGGCCGAGGCGGCCACCGCCCGCCAGGTCGAGAAGCTCGACCGGGGCGTCGTCAGCGTCCACACCGACGCCGGCAACCTGGTCAGCTGGCGCTGGCTCGGCACCGACCCCAACGACGTCTCGTTCAACGTCTACCGCGCCGGTACGAAGGTCAACTCGACCCCGGTCAGCGGCTCCACGAACTACTTCCACTCCGGCGCGCCCGCCCAGGCCGACTACACGGTCCGCGCGATCGTCGGCGGGGTCGAGCAGGCCGACTCGGTCCACGCGGTCCAACTCCGCACCGGATACAAGGACGTTCCGATCAGCCCGCCGTCCGGCGGCACGACCCCCGACGGGGTGGCCTACACCTACGAGGCCAACGACGCCTCCGTCGCCGACCTCGACGGCGACGGGGCACTGGACTTCGTCCTCAAGTGGCAGCCGACCAACCAGAAGGACAACTCCCAGTCCGGCTACACCGGCAACACGATCCTCGACGGCGTCAAGCTCGACGGCACCCGCCTCTGGCGCATCGACCTGGGCCGCAACATCCGCTCCGGCGCGCACTACACGCAGTTCCAGGCGTACGACTACGACGGCGACGGCAAGGCCGAGATCGCCATGAAGACGGCCGACGGCACGGTCGACGGGACGGGCGCGGTGATCGGCAGCTCCTCGGCCGACTACCGCAACTCCAGCGGCTATGTCCTGTCCGGCCCCGAGTACCTGACCATGTTCAACGGCCAGACCGGCAAGGCGATGCAGAGCGTGGACTACGTCCCGGCGCGCGGCACGGTGTCGTCGTGGGGCGACTCGTACGGCAACCGCGTCGACCGCTTCCTGGCGGGCACGGCGTACCTGGACGGGGCCCGGCCGTCCCTGATCATGGCCCGCGGCTACTACACCCGCACGGTGATCGCGGCCTGGGACTGGCGGAACGGCACCTTCACCCGCCGCTGGACCTTCGACACCAACTCCTCGACGAACAGCGGCAAGGGGTACGACGGCCAGGGCTCGCACAGTCTGTCCGTCGGGGACGTGGACAACGACGGCAAGGACGAGATCGTCTACGGCGCGATGGCGGTCGACGACAACGGCAACGGGCTGTGGACCACGAGGACGGGCCACGGCGACGCCCAGCACCTCGGCGACCTCGACCCCGCCCACGCGGGCCTGGAGTACTTCAAGGTCTCGGAGTCGACGTCCCAGCCGGCGGAGCTGTACATCAACCCGGCGAACGGCACGGTCAATTGGAAACTGGCCGCGTGCTGCGACAACGGCCGCGGAGTCGCCGGTGACATCTGGGCCGGGAACGACGGCGCCGAGGTCTGGTCCGCCTCCGACTCCTCGATCCGCGACGAGGCGGGCGCCACGAAGGGCCGCGAGCCGTCCTCCGTCAACTTCCTGTCCTGGTGGGACGGCGACCCGGTCCGCGAACTCCTCGACGGCACCCACATCGACAAGTACGGCACCTCCTCGGACACCCGTCTCCTGACCGCCTCCGGCGTCCACTCCAACAACAGCACCAAGGCCACCCCGTCCCTCTCCGGCGACATCCTCGGCGACTGGCGCGAGGAGGCCGTCTGGCCCACCTCCGACAACACGGCCCTCAGGATCTACTCGACCCCCGTCGAGACGACGACGAAGATCACCACCCTCCTCCACGACACGATGTACCGCACCGGCCTGGCCTGGCAGAACACCGCCTACAACCAGCCCCCGCACCCGAGCTTCTTCATCGGCAACGGGATGCCTACGGCGCCTCGGCCGACGGTGTACACACCCTGACGCGGACACGGGGAGGCCCCGCCCGGTGATCCCGGGCGGGGCGTCTTCGCGCGCGGTTCAGCTCACCGTGCAGCTCTGATCGCCCACCTTGAACACCGCTGGCTTCCCGTTCGTCCCCGACCAACTCCCCGTGAACCCGAAGCCCACCGACGAGCCCGCCGCCACGTTGGCGTTCCAGGTGACGTTCTTGGCCGTCGCCGCCGCACCCGACTGCGAGGTCTCCGCGTTCCAGGTCTGGCTGATCGTCTGGCCGTTGGGGAAGGACCAGGCAAGTGACCAGCCGTTCCAGGGACTTGAGCCCGTGTTGGTCAGCTGGACGTCGGCCTGGAAGCCGCCGGTCCACTGGTTGGTGATCTTGTAGGTGACCGCGCAGGCACCCGTGGGAGGCGGGTCCGTCGGGTCGGTGCCGCCGCCTCCGCCGCCGCTCGTGTCGGAGCTGTCGCCGTAGACGACACCCCGGCCGTTCGTCGAGACGTACACACGGCCGTAGACGCGGGGGTCGCCCGTGATGGCCGCGCCGGTCCAACCCCACTGGTGGGCGTCGTCGTTGATGCGGGCCCAGGTCGCGCCCTTGTCCGTGGAGCGGAAGATGCCACGGACCCCGCCGATCTTCGCGCTGGTGTAGAGCGCCTGGTACGACGCCCCCGTCGCCGCCTTCCCGAAGCCGATCGAGTCGGCCTGGTCGACGTTCGACAGCTTCGTCCAGCTCGCACCGGAGTCCGTGGAGTGCCACAGCCCGTACGCCCCGTCGGAAGCCCCGCCCGCCAGCCACACATCGCCCTTCACCCCGGGCAGCGCCTTGAAGCGGACGCTGTCACCGCTCGGCAACCCCGTCGCCGCCGACGCCGTGAAGCTCGCGCCGCCGTTCGTACTGACGTAGAACTTCCCGGACTTGAAGCCGTAGAAGGTCCCCGGGTCCACCCGGTCCGACTCCACGATCGCGCCCGCCGGTATCCCGCTCGACGCCGACCACGACGAGCCGAACCCCGTCGCGTACTGCACCCCCGTGCCGGCCGGACTCCACACGAACCGGCTGCCGTCGGAAGCCGCGGCCACCGTGCCGCCGCCGCTCACGCCCGAGGGGTCCGTCCCCGCGAACCAGTTGGCCCCGTTGTCCGTCGAGAAGGCGATGTGCGGCCCCGAGTCCAGATCGCCCACCCGGACCACCGTGTTGGAGTTGGTCTCGGCGAAGTCGAGACTGGTCGTCGTGGTGAAGTTCGGTGAAGTGAACATCATCGACGGGACCTTGGCGAGGTCCGTGTGCCGGAACCCGCCCACGTCACCGAGGGCGCTCAGCAGCGGGGCCCCCGAGGGCGGTGACGCCAGGTCGTTGACCGCCGTCTCCTCCAGGCCCTGCACCATCGGCTTGATGGTGAACTGGCCGCCGGAGTCCCAGTTCGTGAGGTTCTCGGTGCCGTAGACGGTCGCCCCCGTCCCGTACATCATCCGGTCGGAGTTGAACGGGTCGATCTCCAACGCCTCGGTCATCCACCCGAGTTTGGGCGTCTGCTCGGGCGGCGACGGGTTCGCGCCCCAGGTCAGCCAGGGCGACGACGAGACGTCCATCGTGTAGCGGTTGGCGCGGTTGGGGTACGACGTGTAGTCCCACGCCTTCGTCCAGGTCGCCCCGCTGTCCGTGGAGCGGAAGATCTGGGTGTCCGGCCACCAGGAGCTGTACGCGGTGGCCATGACCGTGCCGGGCTTCTGCCGGTCCACCGTCAGCCCGCTGAAGCCGTAGTAGGTGTCCGCCTCCGCGACCGGGCTGATGTTCGTCCAGGTCCCGGTCGCCGTCGCGTACCGCCACAACTGGCCCTTGCCGCCGTCGTACGGCCCGCCCTTGTCGCTGTAGGAGAGATACAGATAGCCGTTGACCGGGTCCAGCACGCCCTTGTGTGCGAGGTACCCCGTCGGCTGCCCGGCGAGCCGGCTCCAGGTCGCGCCGCCGTCCGTCGACCGGTACACCGAGTTCTGGAGGTCGGCGACCCCGACGTACACCGTCTGCGTCGCGCTCCCGGACGTGCCCGTCCGCTCGTCGAAGGTGACCCAGACGACGCCCTGGTTGTCACTGGCGTAGCCGCTGGTGTCGCTCGGATCCTGCTGGTAGTTGCCGACGTTGGGGAAGTTCGCCACCTGCGCCCAGCTGACCCCTGAGTCGGTCGACCGCCACAGCCCCTTGCCGCTGGGCGCCCCCAGATACAGCACGCTGTTCTTGTTCGGGTCGATCGCCAGCCGCTCGCCCATGCCCCGCCCCGGCATGTTCCCGCCGAGCTTGAAGGGCAGGTCGGTCCGCTGCCAGCTCGCCCCCCGGTTCGACGACCGCATGACCGCGCCGTTCTTCGGGTCCCAGCTGTTCGTGTACGTCCCGACGGCCGCGTACACCTTGTTCGGGTCCACGGAGTCCGAGGCCAGACCGACGACACCCGTGTGCCCCCAGTCGTCCCAGCCGACCGAGTCCAGCAGCGGCGTCCAGGTCTTCGACGACTCCTGCCAGCGATAGGCCCCGCCGATGTCCGTGCGGGCGTACGCCAGGTTCTTCTCCTTGCGGTTGAACACGATCCCGGGGACGAATCCGCCCCCGTCGATCCGGGCGTTTTTCCACGTGTACGTGTCGGCGGCGAGCGCGACCTTCGCGGTGCCGTCGGCCGCCAGCGCCGGCGGGGTACCGGCGAGCAGCCCGGCCGCGAGCGCGAGCACGGCCGTGAGAATGCGGGTTCTTCGCACGGGGGGAGTCCTTTCCGGAAAGGGGGAGAGAGCGTGGGGGGTAAGCGCTTTCCGTACGGTGCGAGAGGTGCCGGGCGACCCCCAGTGCGGGAGGGGGCCGCCCGGCAGTTCGGCCCCGCCGTCAGGTGACGGGGCCTCGTACGCGGAGGCTTTCAGGCGGTTCCGGGGAGGGCCGTGCACTGTCGCGTCCTCCAGGGGCGCGGGGCTGTATCCATTTGCGGCTCCGCCGCGTGGGCGCGACCAGCCACAACGGACCCGCAGCCAGAACACGGCCCCACCCGCGGAGCGCCCGGCGGGGGCTATTCCAGAAGCTCCGCGTACGAACCCATGGCCAAGGCGATGTCCGCCTGAGCCCAGAACCGGTGATACGTGAACGACGGCACCGCACCGCCCGCGAGATACGCCTCGATCTTCGACCAGGCGGGATCGTCCTCGTAGAACGACCGGAGGGAGTCGAAGGTCGACGACGAGTTGATCGCGTCACCGTTCGGCATGGTCCCGGTCCACCCGCTCGGCACGTACACCGAGTCGTCGAAACGGTTGTAGTCCGCCCGGTTCTCCGGGACGGCGATCCCCAGCGCGTCCTGGTAGTTGTTCCACATGCCGTCCAGCAGCGCCTTCGCGGTCGTGGCGGCGGCCGAGTCCCCGGACCGGTCCGCGTAGTACGTCAGCGTCTTGGCGTACGCGGCCGTCACACCGACGTCGTTCGTGTAGTCGGCGACGGTGACGTGAAGTCCGCTGTTGGCGCCCGGACTTGACGCGTTCCAGGTGTCGGGCTGGCCCGACCACTGAAGCGTCGACGGGATCTGGTACGTGCCGTCCGGGTTGATCGTGGTCTTGGACAGAGCCCACTTGACCCACTTGTCGAGGACCGTCTTGGCCTGCGCGTTCCCCGTCTGCTGGTAGTACTCGGCCACCCGCTCCATCGACCACGCCTGGAAGCCGAACCACTGGTTGGACGGCGGGTCGTGGTAGACGGGCTGCTGGTCGTAGTACATGCCGTAGAAGGTCGACGTACCGGCCGGGGGAGTCGCGTAGCGGCCCGCCCAGCTGTTCGTCGCACCGCCCGCGATGGCACCCTCGTCGGACTGCAGCCAGCGGTAGAACTCCAGCTGCCGGGTCAGCGAGGTGTTCCAGTCCGCCGCGCCCGTCGCCGACTTGGGCTTCAGGTCGGCGTAGGAACTCAGCGCGTACGCGGCCATCGGGTTCTGGTAGCCGCCGTGCGTGTGGCTGGAGCCGATGCGCCAGGCCCAGCCCGCCGAGGTGTCGGTGGCACCGCCCCAGGCGTAGTACCAGGAGAGCAGGTAGTGCGAGGAGTTCTTGCCGCTGCCGGCCGCGCAGGCGGTCGGACCGACACAGTTGCCGATCTTCTTGAAGTACTTGTCGTACATGGCGTAGCGCAGATAGTCGCCCATCTTCGCGGCCTTGCCCACGGTCGCGGAGACATCGGCGCCCTTGCCCTGCGCCTTGGCCCAGGTGTCGGCCCAGTACGCGGCCTGCACCGCGCGCGCGTCGGCGTCCGGGGCGTTGGTGAACTTCCACTGCTTCGCGTAGGAGGCGTCACCGGTGAAGAGGTCCAAGTACCCGTTCTTGCCGCCGTACTTGAACTGGTCACAGGTCGGCTGCGGCACCGTCTCCCACACCGACTCCTGCGCACCGCGCTGGAAGGTGTTGATGTACGACGGTCCGGTGTCCGTGGGTCCGGCCTCGCACTTGCCCGGCGAGTTGCCGTAGCCGTACACGTTGTCGACGTCCTGGAGCCAGTGCATGCCGTAGACGTCGTCCGTGCCGTACGCGCTCTTCAGCTCGCCCGCGATCGGGTCCGCGCCGACCGACACCCCGGTGTCCAGCTTCGCCGGGTACTCGTTCGGGGTGTCCAGCTCGGGCGCGTAGGTCGCCGGCTTGGAGGCGTTGTAGAAGGAGTTGGTCGGCTGGTCGGCGTGGGTGGGGATCATGTACTTCTCCATGATGTCCCAGGCGCCGTTGAACTTGGACCAGTCGCCGGTCACCTTGCCGTACATGGCCTGGAGCCACAGGAGGTAGCTGTACGCCTCCGAGGTGGTCTCGTGGCCGTGGTCGGGCGCCTCGACGATCAGTGTCTCGACCGAGTGGTAGGGGATGCCCTCGGGGGAGAAGTAGCCGTTCGCCGGGTTGGTGATCTTGCCGTACAGATCCAGGAAGCGGGCGTTGTACGTGCCCGTCGCCGCGATCTGGGTGACCGTCACCGCGGCCTTGGCGTGACCGGTCGCCGTCGACTCGAAGGTCGCCGCGCCGGTGCCGGAGGCGTTGCCGGTGATGGTGACCGTCTGCGCGGTGTTCCAGTTCGACGGGGTGAAGGTGAGCGAGGCCCCACCGGTCACCGTCAGACCCGAGTTGCCGCTCGTGCGGGCGGTCGCGACCGTCACGTTGGCCGAGGGCTGCGTCGACAGCTTCACGGTGTACGTGCCCGTCTTGCCCTGCTGGACGGCGAGTTGAGTGGCCGAGGCGACGACCGCGGGACCCGAGGCGACCGTGATGCCGACCGGCGTCGACTCACCGGAGGCGCCCAGGCTGTCGTACGCCTTCGCGAGGAGCGAATGACTGCCCACGGTCAAGCTTGAGACCGAGAGCGAGTACGGCGCCGTCGTGTCCGTGCCGAGCAGCGTGGTGTTGTCGTAGAACTCCATCTTGCTGATCGTGGCGCCGTCCGCGGCGGCCGCTGTCGCCGCGAGCGGGACCGCGTCGCCCTGGGTGTAGACCGCGCCCGCGGCCGGGCTGGTCAGCACGGTGATCGGCGGCTGGTGGGCGCCGGTGCAACTCGTGCCGTTGATCGCGAAGTTGGCCGGGGCCGCGTTGGTGCCGCTGTAGGTGAACTGCGCCCCGGTGGAGACGGCCGCGCCCGCCGCGATGTTCGCGTTGTACGTGGCGCTGTTGACGGTGACCGTCTGGCCGGACTGCGACCAGGTGCCGTTCCAGCCGTTGCTGAGCTTCTGGTTGCCCGTGTAGGCGTACGTCAGCGTCCAGCCGTTGATGGCGTCCGTGCCGCGGTTGGTGATCGTCAGATCCGCGGTGAAACCGGAGCCCCAGTCGTTGGTCTTGTAGTCGACACTGCACTGAACTGCCGCTGCCTGTGCGGGAGTTGAAGCCGCACTCAGCATCGCGAACGGGAGGGCGAGGGCCGCCACGACAGCGGTCCATATTCGCCGGACGGCCCGGCGTCTCCTGGTGGGGGGCATTGCTGGTTCCTCCTTGTGCGGCTCGGAGAAGTCAAGGCTTGAACCAGTGGGAGCGCTCCCATAGTGAGGACGAGGGTTCAAGTGGTCAAGGCTCTTGAAGAGTCGAAAAGATTCGACGAACGCGGCTGAAGGAAAGTCAAGTGACCCCTCTGTTCTTTGCCGTCACTTGGCGCTACCTTCCTTGACACCAGTGGGAGCGATTCCATCAGTCGACGCGTCCGTCACGGACACGCTGATCTGCAAGGAGTCGCTCATGCGACACCCCCCGCGTTCAGTACTTTTAGCCGTTGCCGGTGCGGTCGCCCTTCTCGGGTCCGTGACGGTTCCGGCGGTCACGGCGTCCGGCGCCGCCCCCGCGTGCTCGGTGGAGTACACCGTCACCAGCCAGTGGGACAGCGGCTTCCAGGGCACCGTGAAGGTCACCAACAACACCGCTGCCGTGAGCAGTTGGAGCCTCGCCTTCGACTTCGCCGGCGGTCAGAGGCTCACCCAGGGCTGGAACGCGAAGTGGTCCCAGTCCGGTACGACGGTCACCGCGGCCAACGAGAGCTACAACGGTTCGTTGGGCAGCGGCGCGAGCGTCAGCGCCGGATTCATCGCGTCCTGGTCGGGGAGCAACGCCGTACCGACCTCGTTCAAGCTCAACGGCACCGCCTGCAACACGGCGGCCGAACCCACACCGGAGCCCACGGACCCGCCGTCGGACCCCGGTGACGGCACGGCCCCCGCGCTGCGCGTGTCCGGCAACAAGCTCGTGGACTCCGGCGGCGCCACCCGCCGGCTGCTCGGCGTGAACCGGTCCGGTGGCGAGTTCATGTGCGTCCAGGGCCGGGGCATCTTCGACGGGCCGGTCGACGACGCCTCCGTGAAGGCGATCGCCGACTGGAAGGCCAACACGGTCCGCATCCCCCTCAACGAGGAGTGCTGGCTCGGCCTGTCCAACATCAACCCGGCCTACGCCGGGGCGAATTACATCAACGCGGTCAAGGGCCTGGTCGACAAGGTCAAAGCGCACGGCATGACACCCGTGGTCGAACTGCACTGGACCTACGGGCAGTACACCGGCAACTCCGCCGGCTGCTCCGACGTGCACGCCAGTTGCCAGAAGCCGATGCCCGACATGCAGTACACGCCCGCCTTCTGGGCGTCGGTGGCGAACACCTTCAAGAGCGACCGCACCGTCGTCTTCGACCTGTTCAACGAGCCCTACCCGGACCGCGCGACCTCCACGACCACCCAGGCGTGGCAGTGCTGGCGGGACGGCGGCACCTGCCCCGGCATCGGATACCAGGTCGCCGGCATGCAGGACCTCGTCGACAGCGTCCGGGGCACCGGCGCCACCAACCTGATCCTGGCCGGCGGGATCGCGTACTCGAACGACCTCAGCCAGTGGCTGACGTACAAGCCGGCCGACCCGGCGGGCAATCTCGCCGCCGCCTGGCACGTGTACAACTTCAACACCTGCTCGAACGAGAGCTGCTGGAACTCCTCGCTCGCCCCGGTGGCCGCCCAAGTTCCCCTGGTGGCCGGGGAGATCGGCGAGAACACCTGCTCACACGGATTCATCGACCAGGTCATGAAGTGGTTCGACGCCCGCGGCCTGTCGTATCTGGGCTGGACCTGGAACACCTGGGACTGCTCCTCCGGGCCCGCCCTGATCAGCGGCTACGACGGCACACCCACAGCGTTCGGCACCGGGCTGCGTGACCATCTGCGCGCCCTGAACGGATAGCACCCGCTCCGACGCACAGCACTCGCTCCGAAGCACAGCACCTGCTCTCCAGCTCACAGCACCCGCTTGACGGACAACACCCGCGACCGAGAAGGAAACCCGCACTCATGAGTCGTACGAGAACCGCGCTCCTCGCTGCCCTGGCGCTCGTCGCCGGGGCCTCCGGGACCGCCCTCGCCGTGGCCCCCGCGGACGTCGGCATCGCCGCGATCCCCTGCACCGTGGACTACAAGGTGCAGAATCAGTGGGACACCGGCTTCACCACCGCCGTCACGATCACCAACAACAGCGCCGCCAAGTCGAGTTGGGCGCTGAAGTGGTCGTACGCCGGAAACCAGAAGGTCTCCAGTTTCTGGAACTCCAAGATCAGCCAGAGCGGTACGACCGTCACCGCGACCAATGAGACCTACAACGGCACGCTCGCCACCGGCGGTTCGGTCAGCTTCGGCTTCAACGGGACCTATAGCGGCACCAATGCCCTGCCGACGACCTTCACCCTCGACGGCGTGACCTGCAACGTCGACGACGGCGGCAGCGGCCCGACCGACCCGCCGGACCCCGGGGGCGGCACCAAGGTCGACAACCCGTACGCCGGCGCCAAGGTGTACGTGAACCCCGAGTGGTCCGCGAAGGCCGCCGCCGAGACCGGTGGCAGCCGGATCTCCAACCAGCCCACCGGCGTCTGGCTCGACCGGATCGCCGCCATCAACGGCGTCAACGGCGGCATGGGGCTGCGCGCCCACCTCGACGCGGCCCTCGCGCAGAAGGGCTCCGGCGAAGAGGTCATCCAGCTGGTGATCTACGACCTGCCCGGCCGTGACTGCGCGGCCCTCGCCTCCAACGGCGAGCTCGGCCCGACTGAGATCGACAAGTACAAGACCCAGTTCATCGACCCGATCGCCGCGATCCTCGCCGACAGCAAGTACAGCTCGCTGCGGATCGTCACCACCATCGAGATCGACTCGCTGCCCAACCTCGTGACGAACACGGGCAGTCGGCCCACCGCCACCGCCGCCTGCGACACCATGCTGGCCAACGGCAACTACGTGAAGGGCGTCGGCTACGCGCTGAACAAGCTCGGCGCGATCCCCAACGTCTACAACTACATCGACGCCGGCCACCACGGCTGGATCGGCTGGGACGACAACTTCGCCGCCAGCGCCACCATCATGAAGCAGGCGGCCACCGCCGAGGGCGCGACCGTCGACGACGTCCACGGGTTCATCGCCAACACGGCCAACTACAGCGCCCTGAAGGAGAACAACTTCACCATCAACGAGTCCGTGGCCGGAAAGTCGGTCCGTGAGTCGAAGTGGGTCGACTGGAACCGGTACGTCGACGAGCTGTCCTTCGCGCAGGCCTTCCGCAACCAGCTCGTCTCCACGGGCTTCAACTCCGGTATCGGCATGCTGATCGACACCTCCCGCAACGGCTGGGGCGGCAGCGCGCGGCCGTCCGGGCCCGGCGCCATGACCGACGTCGACACCTATGTCAACGGCGGTCGCTACGACCGGCGCATCCATGTCGGGAACTGGTGCAACCAGTCCGGGGCCGGTCTCGGTGAGCGGCCGAAGGCCAGTCCCGCCGCGGGCATCGACGCGTATGTGTGGATGAAGCCGCCGGGGGAGTCGGACGGGTCCAGCTCCGCGATCCCGAACGACGAGGGCAAGGGGTTCGACCGGATGTGCGACCCGACGTACACCGGGAACCCCCGGAACGGGAACAGCATGTCCGGGGCGCTGCCCAACGCGCCGCTGTCCGGGCACTGGTTCTCCGCGCAGTTCCAGCAGTTGATGCAGAACGCGTATCCGGCGCTCTGAGTGACCGCGGGGTGCTGTGCGATTTCGGGCCGCGGGTCCGTCGTGGCTGGTCGCGCAGTTCCCCGCGCCCCTGAAAACCGCCGGGGTCCGGTCAGTTCTCCTTGGCCAGGCCCCGGCGGATCGCGAACTCCACCGCCGAGTAGTCGCCGTCTGCTCTGTCCAGCTCGTAGGGAACTGCCGGGAGCAGTGGAGGTTGGGCCATGAAGCGTGGGGTCGTGCCGTGGTGGGGTTGGGCCGCGTGGACCAGGAAGGGGTGGCAGAGGTAGACGTCGCCCGGGCTGCCGGTCGCGTGGGCGAGTTCCCGATGAGCCGAGGCCTTGTCCACCTGCGGTCCCAACTCCAGGAAGGACGCGCCCTGTTCGCCGTACGGCTCCAGGATCGGCGGTACGTCGAGATGGGAGCCGACTCTGATGCGGGTCGGGGCGTTCGCCTCGGTGACCTCGGTGAAGAGGAACAGCATCAGCAGGGCGCGGTCCTTGGAGCGCAGATTGGTGTGGTACATCCCGGGCTGGGCGTCCTCGGGGAGATAGCTGCCCTCGATGTGCCAGCCCGCGTCGTCGGGTTCCTCCTCGTGCGGGAAGCGCAGCGGGAAGGTGCCCAGCGAATAGCGGGGCTGCCAGCGATTCTCGCCCACCAGCAGGTCGAACGCCTCATGCAGGGCAGGGGAGTTGGCGGCCGCGGCGAACGGCCCCTGGGCCATTCCGGGCACCCGTACCACCGGGTCCTTCCAGGTGGCCGGGTCCTCGGGGTCGTACCCCGTCTCCCGCCACAGCAGCGACGCGCAGTGCTGGGCGACGCGCGGTGGGAAGGCGCCCTCGATCTTCACGAAGCCGTCTTCAAGGAAGCGCTCCACCAGTTCGTCGTCCATGGGGTCATCGTGGAGGAGTCGCCCGGGTGGGCGCATCCCATTTTCTTTACGTCCGCTTTGCCGTCCGGTCCGGCTTGCGCTTTTGCCGCTGATTTTTGCCGTCATGGCAACACCGCTGGCCTCTTCCCGGTGCGTCGGCGCACGCTGGCCGCATCCCGACGAGAGGCTGACCAGCATGGCGCACGATCACGGCACACACGGACACGACGACCACGACCACGGTGACGGCCACGGGCACGGTGACGGCCACGGGCACGGTGACGGCCACGGGCACCACCACCACGACCACACCGACATCGACTGGGCCCGGATGGCCACGCACCTGGAGACCCAGGCCGAGCTGTTCACGCCCCTGTACGAACGGGCCCTCGCCTGGCTCGGGCACAAGCAGACCGAGCCGGGGATGATCGTCGACGCGGGCAGCGGCCCGGGGGTGCTGTCGTGTCTGCTCGCCGAGGCGTTCCCCGGGGCCCGCGTGGTCGCCGTCGACGGCGCCGAACCGCTCCTGGAGCGGGCCCAGGCCCGTGCCGAACGGCTCGGTGTCGCCGACCGGTTCGGCACGCTCGCCGGTGAACTGCCGGGTGTCCTCGACGACTTGGACTACCCCGTCGATCTGCTCTGGGCCAGCCGGAGCCTGCACCACCTCGGCGACCAGCGGGCCGGGATCGCCGCGTTCGCCTCGCGGCTGGCGCGCGGTGGCACGCTGGCGTTGATGGAGGGCGGGCTGCCCGCGCGGTTCCTGCCGCGGGACATCGGGATCGGGCGGCCGGGGTTCCAGGCGCGGCTCGACGCGCTGGAGGAGAAGTGGTTCGCCGAGATGCGGTCGGGGTTGCCGGACTCCGTCTCCGAGGTGGAGGACTGGCCGGGGCTGATGGCCGCGGCGGGGCTTCGGCACACCGGGACACGTAGTTTCCTGCTGGATCTTCCGGCGCCTACGACTGATCGGGCCCGGGCGTACATCGCGGCTTCGTTGGGGCGGTTGCGGGATGTGTTCGGGGAGGAACTGGAGGCGGGGGACCGGGAGGTGCTGGATCGGTTGCTCGACCCTGAGGACGCGGCGAGTGTGCATCGGCGGGGAGATCTGTTCGTGCTGGCGGTTCATACCGTGCATACGGCGGTTCGGGTCGGTTGAGGTTGCCGACGCAGAGTCCATACGCGGCGGCGGGACGGTGTCGACGGGGCTCGGCGAGACGGGGTAGCGGCGCTACTTCCCCTCGGCCGACTACCGCCGGACGTGCGGCACTTGACTTCGAGAATGCTCCAACTGATGTACTCCCCGGCATCCACACGAACACAGCGGACGCGAGAACTCAGCGGACGCGAGAACTCAGCGGAACACAGGGGGAAGCCATGTCCGAAGCACCGGTCGCGCTCATCACCGGCGGCGGCAGCGGTATCGGCGCCGCGGTCGCGCGGCAACTGCTCGACGCGGGCCACCGGGTGGCCGTCACCGGCCGCGGTGAGGCCCGGCTGCGGGCCTTCGCCGAGGAACTCGACGACCCGGACGGCCTGTTGACGTTCGTCGGCAACGCCGCCGAGTACGCGGACGTCAAGGCCGCCGTCGACGGCACGCTCAAGGAGTTCGGGCGACTGGACACCGTCGTCGCCAACGCGGGCTTCGCCACGCACGACACCGTCGCCGGGGGTGACCCGGCGGGCTGGAGCGAGATGGTGCTGACCAACGTCCTCGGCCCCGCCCTCCTCATCCGCGCCTCGATCGACGCGCTCAAGGAGACCCGCGGCCGGATCGTGCTGATCGGCAGCGTCGCCGGGTTCGTCCACGGGCCCGGCAACATCTACGGGGCGACGAAATGGGCGGTGACCGGCCTCGCCGAGAACGCCCGGCGCGAGGTAACGGAGTTCGGCGTCGGGGTCACCCTGGTCGCCCCGGGACGCGTGGAGACGCCGTTCTGGGACGGCTACGGCAGCCTGCCGCCCGGCCACCTGCTCACCGCAGACCAGATCGCCGACTCGGTGATGTGGGCCGTACGGCAGCCGGAGGGCGTCGACATCAACACCGTGGTCGTACGCCTGATCGGGCAGCCTGTCTGACACACGGCGGCCGGTGGTGAACCCCCTCGCGACAGGGGCTCACCACCGGCCGGACCGCGGTGCCGTCAGGCGGCGTTGAACGTCGAGGGGTCCGGGCCGAGACGCCGGTCCTCGTTCAGCGCGCTGATCGCCGCCAGGTCCTCGGTGTCGAGGCTGAAGTCGAACACCTCGATGTTCTCCTTGATCCGCGACGGCGTCACGGACTTCGGGATCACGACATTGCCGAGCTGGAGGTGCCAGCGCAGCACGACCTGGGCCGGGGTGCGGCCGTGCTTCTGGGCGACGGCCACGACGGCCGGGACCTCCAGGAGGCCCTTGCCGGAGCCGAGCGGCGACCAGGCCTCGGTCGCGATGCCCTGCTCCGCGTGGTACTCGCGGGCCGCGTGCTGCTGGAGCTGCGGGTGCAGTTCGATCTGGTCGACGGCCGGAATGACGGACGTCTCGGAGATCAGCCGCTCCAGGTGGTCGGGTTCGAAGTTGGAGACGCCGATGGCCTTGATCCGGCCGTCGGCGTGCAGCTTCTCGAACGCCTTGTAGGAGTCGACGTACAGGTCGCGGGAGGGGGTCGGCCAGTGGATCAGGTACAGGTCCACGTAGTCCAGGCCGAGCTTCTCCAGCGAGGTGTCGAAGGCGCGCAGGGTGGCGTCGTAGCCCTGGTCGGAGTTCCAGAGCTTGGTGGTGACGAAGATGTCCTCACGGGCCACGCCGGAGGCCGCGATCGCCTTGCCGGTGCCCACTTCGTTGCCGTAGATCGCCGCTGTGTCGATGCTGCGGTACCCGGACTCCAGCGCGATGGCGACCGCCCGCTCCGCCTCGTCGTCCGGCACCTGCCAGACGCCGAAGCCCAGCTGGGGCATCTCCACGCCGTTGTTGAGGATGATCGGGGGGACCTTGCTGCTCACGAGCTCTTGATCCTTACGGTTGTCGTCAGGTGGTACTCCCATCGTCAACGATCACGAGCCGTGATGCATTCCTGACCGGGAAATCAGTCCGGTCTCTTTGGTTCGGACCATTGACCGCCAACTGCCCTGCGGCGACCCTGGATTGCGTCACTGAACATCGTGTATGCATGTGAACGCCTACCCGTGAGGTGAGATTTGTCATGAACGCATCCAGAAGGGCCCTGCTGGGCGCCGCGCTCGCCGGTGCGGCGGGAGCCGTGGCCGGACTCCCCGGCGCCACCACCGCCCACGCCGCCTCCTGGCAGCAGAAGTGGGCGCCCTCCGCGAGCGGCGACGGACTCGGTGCCTTCGAGACCGTCGAGGACGACCGCGCCGACTCCCACCCCGGCGGACAGCCGCACATCTACGCGACCGGCGGCAACTGGCGCTTCAACATGCACATGGCCGACCGCGACACCTCGACCGACCGCCAGCGCCAGGAGGTCACCGGGCTGCGCACCAGCGGCAGCAGCTACCTCAAGTGGACACAAGGCCAGACCTGGCGGGTCACGTACTCGATGTACATCCCCAGCTCGCTGAAGGCGACCACCAGCTTCACCCACATCATGCAGATGAAACAGCCCGGCACCGGCTCCTCGCCGATCGTCGTGCAGTCCCTGCGCCGGGTGAACGGAGCGCAGACCATCGAACTGAAGCTGTTCGACAGCGACACCCTGGTGGGCCGCACGAGCCTCGACCCGCTGCACGACAAATGGACCGACGTCGACTTCCAGATCAAGGTCGGCAACGGTACGGCGGGCTCGGTGCGCTGGATCCTCAAGTCCGGCGGCGCCACGGTGGTCGACGCCTCGAAGACCGGGGTCGACACCTTCCTGGCCGACCGGGTGCGCCCGAAATGGGGCATCTACCGCTCGCTCGGCGACACCTCGGGGTCCCTCCAGGACACCTATCTCCTGCTGACGAACCTGCGCGGCTACCAGCTGGTGTGAGCCGGCGCTCAGGCCCGGTAGAGGGCCTCGACCTCGTTGGCGTACGCCGCCTCGATCGCCTTGCGCTTCAGCTTCAGGGACGGGGTCAGCAGCCCGTGCTCCTCGGTGAAGGGCTGGGCCAGGATACGGAAGGTGCGGATCGACTCGGCCTGTGAGACCAGGGTGTTGGCGGCGACCACCGCGCGCCGCACCTCGGTCTCCAGGTCGGCGTCGCGCACCAGCTGGGCCGCGGGCATCCGCGGTTTGTCCCGCATCGCCAGCCAGTGCTCCACGGCCTCCTGCTCCAGGGTGACCAGGGCGGCGACGTACGGGCGGTCGTTGCCCACGACGATGCACTGCGCGACCAGCGGATGGTCGCGCACCCGCTCCTCCAGCACCCCGGGCGAGACGCTCTTGCCGCCGGAGGTGACGAGGATCTCCTTCTTGCGGCCGGTGATGGTGAGATAGCCGTCCTCGTCGAGCGAGCCCAGGTCACCGGTGGCCAGCCAGCCGTCGTGCAGGGTCTCGTCGGTGGCCTTCTCGTTGTTGAGATAGCCCTGGAAGATGTTGTCGCCGTACAGCCAGATCTCGCCGTCGTCCGCGATGTGCACGGTCATGCCAGGGATGGGCTGCCCGACCGTGCCGTAGCGGGTGCGCTCGGGCGGGTTGGCGGTCGCCGCCGCCGTCGACTCGGTGAGGCCGTACCCCTCGTAGATGTGCACGCCCGCGCCCGCGAAGAACAGCCCCAGCTTGCGGTCCATGGCCGAGCCGCCGGTCATCGCCTGCCGGATCCGCCCGCCCATCGCCGCGCGCATCTTGGAGTAGACGAGCTTGTCGAAGAGCTGGTGCTGCATCCGCAGCCCGGCCGACGGACCGGGACCCACACCCCAGGCCCTGGCCTCCATGGCGTCGGCGTACTTCACCGCCACGTCCACCGCCTTCTCGAACGGCCCGGCCTTGCCCTCCTTCTCGGCCTTGCGGCGGGAGGCGTTGAAGACCTTCTCGAAGATGTACGGCACCCCGAGGAAGAAGGTGGGCTTGAACGCGGCCAGGTCGGGGAGCAGGGCGGCGGCGTTCATCTGCGGCTGGTGGCCGAAGCGGACCCCGCCGCGGATCGCCGCCACCTGCACCATCCGCCCGAAGACATGCGCGAGCGGCAGGAAGAGCAAGGTCGCCGCCTCGTCGCCCTTCTTGGAGTGGAACACCGGCTCCCAGCGGTCGATGACGGTGTCCGCCTCGTACATGAAGTTGCCGTGCGTGATCACACAGCCCTTGGGGCGGCCGGTGGTGCCCGAGGTGTAGATGATCGTCGCCGTCGAGTCGGGGGTGACCGCCTGCCGGTGGCGGTGCACCACCTCGTCCTCGATGGGGGTGCCGGCGTCGTACAGCTCCTGCACCGCTCCCGAGTCCAGCTGCCAGAGCCGGTGCAGATGCGGCAGCCGGTCGATGACGGTGGCGATCGTCATCGCGTGGTCCTCGTGCTCCACGACCGCGGCCGTGCACTCGGCGTCGTACAGCGCCCAGAAGCACTGCTCGGCGGAGGAGGTGGGGTAGACCGGCACCACCTGCGCGCCGATGGTCCACAGCGCGAAGTCGAACAGCGTCCACTCGTAGCGGGTGCGGGACATGATGGCGACCCGGTCGCCGAACCGGATGCCCTGCGCGAGCAGACCCTTGGCCAGGGCCATCACCTCGTCACGGAACTCCGCGGACGTCACGTCCCGCCACTGTCCGTGCTCGTCCTTGCGGCCGAGGGAGATGTGCAGCGGGTCGTTCCGGGCATGCTCGAAGACGACGTCGGCCAGTCCGCCCACCGGGGGTGCCAACGCCAACGGAGGGTTGGTGAACTCGCGCAAACCCCGCTCCCCGCTCTCCCTGGCGCTCAGTGACGCTCCGCACAGCGCCGTGAAAGCTACCCCACCGACGGAACCGACGGGAGGGGGGCCGAAGCCGAGCGACGCTCACGTCCGGCCAGGTCAGTACGGGAAAATGCGCCCACATAGGGAAGGGTCGGACAGAAAACTGACGGTTGAGTAAGTTTCGGCAGCGTAATCTCCACCGAATCTGTACGACCCCACTCCGCTTCGCGACGCTGGTGAAACGGTTATCCCCGGGGCGCCGTGCTCCCTTCCTCCAGCGTGGCGGGCCCGGCATTCGTCACTCCGCTCCGGGGCGCGCGCTCCGCCCGGACCAGGGCGAGCACCAGCGCCGCCGCCGCGACCCCGGCCGCGCCCAGCACGGTGAACGTGGAGTTCAGTCCCGAGGCGAACGCGGCCCGCAGCGCGTGCTCGCCGAACGTGCCGCGCAGGGCCGCCGCCCCGCCGCCCGCCAGGGTGTGCGCCGCGTCGTGCGGCAGGGCGTCCCGCATCCGGGACGTCAGTACGGTGCCGCAGACGGCGACCCCGAGCGCGTACCCGAGCTGCCGGAACGTGTTCACCGCCCCGCCGGCCATGCCCGACCGCTCGGCCGGCACCGCCGCCAGCGCGGCACCTGCGATCGCCGGGGACACCAGCCCGGTGCCCACCCCGACCAGGACGAGACCCGGCACGAGCGCCGTCCAGGTCGAACCCGCCCCGAGGACGGCCTGACAGAAGGAGCCCGAGCCGACCAGCAGCAGCCCGCCCCCGATGAGCAGCCGGGCCGGCACGCCGTGCAGCAGCTTCCCGCCGAGGATCGCGACCACCACCGAGGCCAGGCAGAGCGGCAGCAGCGCCAGGCCGCCGCGCACCGGACTCATCCCGAGCAGCGTCTGCATCCAGATGGAGGTGTACGCCAGCACCCCGAACGCCACGCCGTTGAAGGCCAGCGCCCCCGCCATCACGCCCACGAAGGCCGGCTTGCGCAGCAGCGACAGATCGAGCAGCGGATGCGCGACCCGGCGCTCCACCACGACGAAGGCCACCAGGGCGAGCGCCGCGAGCCCGAACGAGGAGAGCGTGGCGGTCGCCGTCCAGCCGTCCTCGCCGGCCCGCACCACGGCGTAGGTCGTGCCGCCCGCGAACCCCGCGAAGGCGAGCGTCCCCAGCCAGTCGACGCGCATCCCGCGCGGCCCCCGCGACTCCGGTACGGCCTTCAGCGTCAGCCACACCGCGACCACGCTCACCGGCAGGTTCACGAAGAAGATCCACCGCCAGCCCGGCCCCTCGGCGAGCAGCCCGCCGAGCACCGGCCCGACCGCCGCCGCCCCGCCGCTGACCGCGCCCCACACCCCGAGCGCCGCCGACCGCTGCCGCCCCTGGTAGACCGAGCCGAGCAGCGGCAGCGTCGTCGCGAGCATCGCCGCAGCGCCGATCCCCTGCACCGCCCGCGCCGCCACCAGCGTCCCCGGCCCCGGCGCCAGCCCGCACAGCAGCGACGCCACCGCGAACAGCACCACACCCGCCACATGCACCCGGCGCCGCCCGAGAATGTCGGCGGCGGCCCCCGCGCCCAGCAGCAGCGCGGCCAGCGCGAGCGCGTACCCGTCGACCACCCACTGCAACTCGCTCAGCGACGCGTGCAGCGCCGCCGCCATGTCCGGCAGCGCCACCACCACGATCGTCACGTCCAGCAGCAGCATGAACGTGCCCAGACACACCGCCGTCAGCGGTCCCCACGTACGCATGTCCTCAACTCCCTGTGTGTCGGATGCGTCTTGTCTCCGTACGATGACCACCACGCGGCCGATCACAACGGAAACCCGGCCCCGGTCGCCGTAGTCCGACAGGAGCAGGCGTGCTGACGATGGAATCCGACGTCTTCGACGAACTTGACCTCCGGTTGCTGCACGCC
The DNA here is from genome assembly GCF_010548375.1 of Streptomyces sp. SID13726. GTDB lineage: Bacteria > Actinomycetota > Actinomycetes > Streptomycetales > Streptomycetaceae > Streptomyces. The sequence continues at coordinate 25,776 of NZ_JAAGLY010000029.1, read as the reverse complement.
CTGGAGGTCAACGGACGGGCCTCCTTCAGCCGGATCGGCGCGGTGCTCGGGGTCTCCGACCAGACCGTCGCGCGCCGCTACCGGCGGCTGTGCGCCGAGGGCGGGCTGCGGGTCGTCCTGCTGCGGGACGCCCAGGCGCTCGGCCGGGACCAGTGGATGCTGCGGGTGCGCTGCGCCCCCGACAGCGCCACGGCCATCTCGGACGCCCTGGCCAAGCGCCCCGACACGGGCTGGATCGGACTCGCCTCCGGCGGCACCGAGATCGTCTGCATGACCCGCCCCCGCAGCCCCGGCGAGCACGACGAACTGCTCCTCGGCAGGCTCCCGCGCACCCCCAGCGTCGTGGAGATCCGCGCCCACCAGCTCCTGCACCGTTTCTACGGCGGCCCGGCCGGGTGGCTCCAGAAGTTCCACGCGCTCACGCCCGAGGAGATCGCCGCCCTGCACCCCGACCTGGGCCCGGTGGACGGACCGGCCCGGATCGACCCGGACGACGAGCCCCTGCTGGCCGTCCTGGAGCGCGACGGCCGGGCCGGCCTCCCCGAACTCCAGCGTGCCACCGGCCGGTCCGAGTCCGCGGTCAGGCGCCGGCTCACGGCACTGCTCGCCTCGGGGGCGGTGTACATCGACATCGAGTACAACTCCGAGACGCTGGGATACGGACGCGGGGCCGCCCTGTGGATCACGACGGAGCCCGGTGCCCTGGAGCCCGTCGGGCGGGCCCTCGCGGAGCACGACGAGATCGCCTTCGCGAGTGCCACGGCCGGTGTCTCCAACATCGTGGTGACGGTGGTGGTGAAGGACACCGCCGCGCTGTACGCCTACCTGAGCGGGCCGCTGGGCTGGCTGGAGGGCGTCCGCCATGTGGAGGCCACGCCTTTCCTGCGCCGGGTGAAGCAGCTGACGTACCAGCGCGCCCCGCGCTGACCTCACCCCCGGTGCAACCGGTCCCCGCCCGCCAGGATCGCGGAGGCCAGCGCGTCCGCCGCCCCCTGCGCCGCGGTCCGCCGGGCCCCGTGCACCAGCACGAAGTCCACCCGCCCCAGCTCCGGCAGCCCGGACCGGTCCGGCATCCGCACCAGCCCCGGCGGCACCAGCCCCCGGGAGTGCGCCATCACCCCGAGCCCCGCACGGGCCGCCGCGATCAGCCCGTTCAGACTCCCGCTGGTGCAGACGATCCGCCACTCCCGCCCCTGCCGCTCCAGCGCCTCCAGGGCGAGCGCCCGGGTGATCCCCGGCGGCGGATAGACGATCAACGGCACCGCGCGGTCCGGGTCCAGGCGCAGCCGCTCGGCCCCGATCCACACCAGCCGGTCGTGCCACACCAGTTCGCCCCGGGGATCCTCGGGGCGCCGCTTGGCCAGCACCAGATCCAGCTTCCCGGCGGCCAGTTGCTCGTGCAGCGTCCCCGACAGCTCGACGGTCAGCTCCAGGTCGACCTCGGGATGGTCGTAGCGGAATCCCTCCAGGATCTCCGGCAGCCGCGTCAGCACGAAGTCCTCCGAGGCCCCGAACCGCAGCCGCCCCCGCACCCGCGTCCCCGTGAAGAACGCCGTCGCCTGGTCGTGCACCTCCAGGATCCGGCGGGCGAACCCGAGCATCGCCTCGCCGTCCTCCGTCAGCTCCACGGAGTGGGTGTCCCGGCTGAACAACTGCCGTCCGGCGGCGTCCTCCAGGCGCCGGACGTGCTGGCTCACGGTCGACTGGCGCAGCCCGAGCCGCCGGGCGGCCTGAGTGAAGCTCAGGGTCTGCGCCACCGCGAGGAACGTACGCAGCTGGGACGGGTCGTACATCGCCCCAGGTTATCGCGGAACGTGATGACAGTCAGAGTGGTATGCCGGATTCCCGATCAAGAGGTGGAAGAGGACGATGGAGAGGGGACCCCGAGCCTTGGGGGAACCCGTACCGCCTTCGAGCACGAGAGCAAGTGGAGCACCGTGAAGCGCCTGCAATGGCCGGCCTGGATGCCGGTCGACCCGTACATCCTGCTGTTGCTCGGGACCGTCGGCCTGGCGGCCCTCGTACCGGCACACGGGACCTCCGCGGACGTGGCCTCCGGAGCCTCCACGGCGGCGATCGCCTTCCTCTTCTTCCTGTACGGCGCCCGCCTCTCCACCCGTGAGGCGATGGACGGCCTCAAGCACTGGCGGCTGCACGTCACGGTCCTCGCCTGTACGTTCGTGATCTTCCCGCTGCTGGGCCTCGCCGCCCGCGGACTCGTCCCGGTCCTCCTGACCCACCCGCTCTACCAGGGCCTGCTCTTCCTCACCCTGGTCCCCTCCACCATCCAGTCGTCCATCGCCTTCACCTCGATGGCCCGCGGCAACGTACCCGCCGCGATCTGCGCGGGCTCCTTCTCCTCGCTGGTCGGCATCGTCATCACCCCGCTCCTCGCCGCCGCGTTGCTCGGCAGCAGCGGCGGGGGCTTCTCGGCCGACTCGCTCCTGGAGATCGTGCTCCAGCTCCTCGTGCCGTTCCTGGCCGGGCAGTTGACGCGCCGCTGGATCGGCGCCTTCATCACCCGGCACAAGAAGGTCCTCGGCCTCGTCGACCGGGGCTCGATCCTGCTGGTCGTCTACACCGCGTTCAGCGAAGGCATGGTCCAGGGCATCTGGCACCAGGTGAGCCCCTTGCGGCTCGGCGGACTGCTGGTCGTCGAGGCCGTCCTGCTCGCCGTGATGCTCCTGCTCACCTGGTACGGCGGCAAGGCGCTGAGGTTCGGCCGCGAGGACCGCATCGCCATCCAGTTCGCCGGCTCGAAGAAGTCCCTCGCCTCCGGACTGCCCATGGCCAGCGTCCTGTTCGGCGCGCACGCCTCGCTCGCCGTGCTGCCGCTGATGCTCTTCCACCAGATGCAGCTGATGGTGTGCGCGGTGATCGCCAAGCGCCGCTCCCACGACCCCGTCCCCGCCGACGAGGACGTCACCGCGCCGGAGCCAGCCGAAGCGTCACGAACCGCGGTCGGTACAGCGACACGTTCCGGTTGAGCTGCGCCGAAGCACCGGCCGCGTCCAGCCAGTTGACGTCGTAGCTCAGCACCAGCCGCTCCCCGTCGCCGGAAGTGGCGGGATGCACCTGCGGGTTGTAGGCGGCGACCTGGCCGGCCGGCAGCGACGGCGTGAAGTCCTTCGCCGGGCCGTGCCAGGGCCCGGTGGGGGAGCACGCCCAGTAAGAGGTCACGGCCGCCAGCCCCTTGGTCCCGGCGGCCATCGTGAACAGCACGTACGTGCCGTCCCGCCGTACGACCGAGAAGGCGCTGCCCACCCCGGTGCGCCGCCCGTCCCCGAGCACCGGGCGCGGGCGGGCGCCGGTCGTCCAGTCGGAGCCGTCCCAGTACTCCCAGGCGCCCGGCTCCCCGAGCCCGCCCACCGGCACCCGTGCCACATAGGCGGAGGACGCGGGCCGGGACGCGGCCTGGCCGTCGTCGCCCCCGAAGACATACGTCCACTCCCCGTCCTCGACCAGCGTGGTCCCGAACAGCACGCGCCGGGACGGGTCCTGGACCCGCTGCTCGTCCAGGACCCTCGTGACCGACTCGACGCGCAGGTCGGGCAGGGAGAGCGTGGCGACCTCGGTCGCGGTCGGGACGCCGTAGATCCAGGGGGCCCGGCCCGCCGTCCGCACCCACAGCAGCACCCGTACGACCTGTTCGCGGGAGCCGGGGGAGCGGGGTTCGACCCGGGCGGCGACCGGCCAGCGCCACTGGTTCGGGGCGGGGTCGGCGAAGAGGGGTGCGGGGAGGGTGGACTCCAGGCGGCCGTCGCGCATCAGCACCGCCGAGTTGCGCACCAGGGGCGCGGTGGTGTCCCGCCAGGCGTACGACTCGCCGACCGGGTTGGGCGGGCGGTACACCTGGCCGAGGTAGGTGTCGGAGAACAGCCACAGCAGCCGGCCGTCCGGCAGCCGCACCGAGTGGGTGCCGTCGCCGCCGGTCCAGTCGTCGGTGCGGGAGGCGTCGTCGCCGTAGCGGGCGAACTCGGTGGTGAGACGGTCGTCGGCGGACCAGGAGGCGACGGTGCGCGGCTCGCAACCGCCGCCCCGGTCATCGTCGTCGGGCACGAGGGTGATCAGCGCGGCCGCGAGCACCAGCGTCAGCAGCAGGCCGACGCCGGTGCCCGTCCGCTGCCGTGCTTGTCCGTCCTCGGGCACGGCGCGGACGTTAGCGGCTCTCGTCCACCCGGTCCATGGGCAGCCACAGGACGGTGTCCCACGCGGAGGTGCTCGCGTCGGCGATCTCCTCGTCGGTCAGGGCCCGGTCCCAGACCCGGACGTCGTCGACCGCGCCGGTGAAGAAGGCCCGGCCGTCCATGCGCTGCCCGATGTGCACGCCGAACGGCGAGTTGCGGCTGACCGAGCCGGACACGTCCGCCGTACTGAGCGCCGTACCGTCGACGAAGAGTGTCAGCCGCCCGCCGCCCCGGCGCAGGGTCGCGTGGTGCCACCGGCCGTCGTTGTAGGCGCCGTCGGTGCTCACGGACGCCGTCCGCAGGGCCGTCGCGCCGTCCCGCACGGTGATCAGTCCGCGCAGCCGTCCGCTCGCGGGCTCCCCGCGCAGCCAGACCTGCGGCTGCCCGGTGCCGATGCCGCCCATCCACAGCAGCGGCTGCTCCCCGCCGACCGCCGTGTACCTGAACCACAGGGAGGCGGTGAAGTCCTTGGCGCCGAGCGGGAGTTCAGCGCGGTACGGCAGCCGTACGGCGTCGTCGACACCGTCGAACTCCAGGGCCCCGTCGTGCACGCCGGTGGTCTCCCGGGCGCCGCCGAGCACCGCCGCCTCGGGGGCGAGGGGCGCGCGGTCGGGGGTGGTCGGGTCGGCGCCGCGGCGTGGGGTCAGCCAGTCCTCGGTGAAGCGGGCGAAGCGGATCTCGTCGCGCGCGTCGACGGCTCCGCCCTCGTAGAGCAGGCCCACCGTGTCCTGGCCGATGGCCGCCATGTCGGAGTAGCCGGACCAGTCCGTGGTGACGACCGTGCCGCGGTCGACGCTGTCCCAGGTGCGGCCGCCGTCGTAGGAGGAGCGGATCATCATCGTCCTGCGGCGGTCGGGATCGCCCGGGCAGGACAGCAGGAGCCGGTCGGCGAGATCCAGCAGGGCGCACTGCACCTGCGGGGCGTACAGGTCGGGCAGGGCCGTGAACGGCGAGGCGAAGCTGTCGCCGCCGTCGAGGCTGACGGCCTGGGTGCGGTGGCCCAGGTCGGTGCCGTCCTGCTCGCGCCCGCTGACCAGGACGGTCCCGTCGGCGCGCTCGGCGAGCGTCACCTCGGAGGGCTTCTGCCGGAAGGTGCCGTCGGCGGCGATCGGCCACGAGTCGGTGGCGCCGACCCGCCAGTGCTCCCCGCCGTCGTCGCTCACGACGAGTGCCGCGTGGTTGGCGCTGACCTGAGTGCCGTCCCACGTCTCGGCGTTGACCCCGAGCACGAGCCGCCCCGCGTACCGGCCGCGGGCGAGCTGGATGCCGTGCACCGGGCCGGTGGCGTACCAGGAGTTCCACGTGGACGGCATCGCCTCGGCGCTCAGGTCGCGGGGCGCGGACCAGGTGACGCCGTCGTCGTCGCTGTACTGGAGGTGCGGGGTGCGGTCACAGGGCACGGTGCAGCTGCCGCTGTCGGTACGGCCCGTGTTGTACGTCTCGGCCAGCAGGATGCGCCCGGTCTCCCGGTCCACGACCGGCGCCGGATTGCCGTGGGTGTCCCCGGCGCCCTCGCTGACCACCTGGAGCGGGCCCCAGGTACGGCCGCCGTCGGTGGACCGCTTGAGGACGATGTCGATGTCGGTGGCGTCCCCGCAGTTGAGGACCCGCCCCTCGGCGAAGGCGAGCAGCGTGCCCGCCGTGGTCCTGACGACGGCCGGGATGCGGAAGCAGGCGTAGCCCGGGTCCCGGTCCGCCTTGAAGAGGATCTGCTGCTCGAACTCCGGTGCCGCGCCGCTGGATCGGGCGCCCGCGGGCGTCGGCAGAGCGAGCAGTGCGGCGGCGGTGAACACGGCGGTCAGGGTGGATCTCAGACGTGCGCGACTCGACGGCACGGGCGAACCTGCCCTTCAATTGTCTGTACATCCGGAAATGTGACCTACGTGTCACGGACGGTAATTCGGCTCCCGCGCGCCCCACAAGAACCGCGCGCGTGTCCCGTCACGGATGGAGTACGACTTTTCCGAGGTTGCCCCGCGCCTCGATCACTCCGTGCGCCCCGGCCGCGTCCTCCAGGGCGAACTCGCCGTGCACGACGGGCCGTAGGGCGCCTTCCGTGAACATCCGCCACAGCTCCGCGCGCCACCGCTCGTACAGCTCCGGCCGCTCCCGGGCGATCCGCGCCATCTGAAAGCCCGTCACGGTCTTCGCGCCGACGAGAAGGTCGTACGCCCGGACGGTCCCGCCGCCCGAGCTGTACGCCACGAGCCGCCCGCCCGGGGCGAGTGCGGCCAGGGCGGGCCCGAGCAGCTCGCCGCCGACCGCGTCGAGCGCGTAGTCCGCGGGCTCGCCCCAGCTCTCCTGCCCGTACAGGACGGTGTCGTCGGCGCCGAGAGCGCGCACGAAGTCCGCCTTGGCCGGGTCGGACACCGCGCCCACGACCCGGGCCGCGCCGCCCCGGGCCCGGGCGAGCTGCACGGCCAGGTGGCCGACGCCGCTCGCCGCGGCCGTGATCAGGGCCGTCTCTCCCGGCTCCGGGCGGGCGGCCTCCAGTGCGCCGAGCGCGACCAGGCCGCTGCGGACCAGGGCGACCGCGTCTACGGCCGAGGCGCCGGCCGGGACGGGCGAGGCCATGGACTCGTGCAGCAGCGCGAAGTCGGCGTAGGCGTGGCCGAAGCACAGCCCCGTGACACGGTCGCCGGGCCGATGGCGGTCACCGCGCGAGGCCACGACCTCCCCGGCGATCTCGCCGCCGAGCGGTACCGGTTCGGCGGACTCGGTGACCTTGCGGACCACGGGCAGCGTGACGCCGACCGCCTCGCAGCGCACGAGGAGTTCGCCGGGGCCCGGCTCGGGGACGGGGGCCTCCTCCAGGAACAGCGGGCCGCCGGTTGACTCGTAGCGGACGCGGCGCATCGGCCACACCTCCAGGGGATTCGTTGGTGCTCCCAACGGTCCCGACCGTACCCTCGGAATCATTGGGAAGTCCAACGGTTTTTGGATAGGCTGCCCGCATGGCCGAAGCACCCCTCCCCGAGATCCGCTCCCTGCCCAGCTGGCTCCTCGGCCGGGCCGCCGCCCGCATCCAGGCCCTGGTCGCCGAGGCGCTGGCCGCCGAGGGCATGAAGATGTGGCACCACGTGGTGCTCTCCGCCGTCCGCGACCTCGCCCCCGTCGCCCAGGCCGACCTCGGCCGCGGGGTCCGGCTCGACCCCAAGGACCTGGTCGGCGTCCTCAACGACCTCCAGTCCGCCGGACTCGTCGTACGCGAACCCGACCCCCGCGACCGCCGCAAGAACGCCGTGTCCCTCACCGGCGAGGGCGCCCGGCTCCTCAAGCGCTGCGAGAAGGCGGCCCGCGAGGCCAACGACGAACTCCTCGCCCCGCTCTCACCGGCCGAACGCGACCGTTTCACGGGCCTGTTGATCCGGATCTCCGGTACGGAGGGCTGATGGCGGATAACGTTCCGTCATGACCGCACCCCTGGCGCTGGACCCCGCGCGCACCGCCCTCGTGCTGGTGGATCTGATGGACCGCATCGTCGCCCTGCCCCTGGAGCCCCGCAAGGGCACCGACGTGCTCCTGACGGCCGAGACACTGGCGGCGCGCTTCCGTTCCGCCGGTGCCCCCGTGGTGCTCGTCCGGGTCGAACGGCAGGGAACCCCCGAACAGCCGCCCGGCAGCGGCCTCGCGGCCGGACTCGCGCACGACGGCGACATCGAGATCGTGAAGCGCACCATCGGCGCCTTCCAGCACACCGATCTCGACGCCCGGCTGCGCGAACTGGGCGTCGGCGCCCTGGTGTTCGCGGGCATCGCCACCAACCTGGGCGTGGAGTCCACGGCCAGGGCGGCCGGCGATCTCGGCTACGACCTGGTCTTCGTGGAGGACGCCATGACGGCGCTCACGGCACCGGAGCACGAGGCGTCGGTGCGGCTCGACTTCCCGAGGCTGGGCACCGTGGTGACGGCGGCCGAGGTGAGCTTCGGCACCGGCTGAGGCACCCCCGCGGGCGACCGGACGATCCAGCGGAGCCCCGATGGCGCAGGGGGCGCTCCCCGCCGGTCGGGGCCCCGCCGCCGTGTCGCGGGGAGCCGGTCAGCTCTGGGAGGCCGCGGCCCGCAGAGCGATGCGGTTCTCGCCCGCGTACACGTTCATGGAGCTGCCCCGCAGGAAGCCCACCAGCGTCAGTCCCGTCTCGGCGGCCAGGTCCACCGCGAGCGAGGACGGCGCCGAGACGGCGGCGAGCACCGGGATGCCGGCCATCACGGCCTTCTGCGCCAGCTCGAAGGAGGCCCGCCCCGAGACCAGGAGGATGGTCCGGGACAGCGGCAGGTCGCCGTTCTGGAGGGCCCGCCCGACCAGTTTGTCGACGGCGTTGTGCCGGCCCACGTCCTCGCGGATGTCGAGCAGTTCGCCGTCCTCGGTGAACAGGGCGGCCGCGTGCAGACCCCCGGTCCGGTCGAAGACCCGCTGGGCCGCGCGCAGCCGGTCGGGGAGGCTCGCGAGCAGTTCGGGCTCGACCCGGACCGGGGGAGTGTCGGCTATCTCCCAGCGGGCCGTGGTGCGCACCGCGTCGAGGCTGGCCTTGCCGCACAGGCCGCAGGACGAGGTCGTGTAGACGTTCCGCTCCAGCGTGATGTCGGGGATCACCACACCGGGGGCGGTCCGTACGTCCACGATGTTGTAGGTGTTCGAGCCGTCCACCGTCGCCCCCGCGCAGTAGACGATGTTCTGGAGCTCCGGGGCGGCGCCCAGCACCCCCTCGCTCACCAGGAATCCGGCGGCCAGCGCGAAGTCGTCGCCCGGGGTGCGCATGGTGATCGCGAGCGGCTTGCCGTTCAGCCGGATCTCCAGCGGTTCCTCGGCGACGAGCGTGTCCGGACGCGAGGACACGGCCCCGTCCCGGATGCGGATCACCTTGCGTCGTTCCGTGACTCGTCCCATATGTGTCTCAGTCCCGGTTCTGTACGTGCTGGTAGCCGAAGCGGCCCTTGATGCAGAGGTTGCCGTGGGTCACCGGGTTGTCGTGCGGCGAGGTGACCTTCACGATCTCATTGTCCTGCACATGGAGCGTGAGGTTGCAGCCCACTCCGCAGTAGGCGCACACCGTGGTCGTCTCGGTCTGCGCCGACTCGTCCCAGCTGCCCGCCGCCCGCATGTCGAACTCCGACTTGAACGACAGCGCGCCCGTCGGGCACACCTCGATGCAGTTCCCGCAGTACACGCAGGCCGAGTCGGTCAGCGGGGCGTCGTGCTCCACGGCGATCCGGGCGTCGAAGCCCCGGCCGGCGACGGAGATCGCGAAGCTGTTCTGCCACTGGTCCCCGCAGGCGTCCACGCACTTGTAGCAGAGGATGCACTTGTCGTAGTCGCGCACGTACAGATCGTTGTCGACCTTCGGCTCCTCGTTCAGCCGGGCCGCGTCCGGGCCGAAGCGGTCCGGTTTCGCCTCGTACTCCTTGATCCACTCCGCGACCCCCGGGGTCGTCGACAGGTCGACCGAGGAGGCGAGCAGTTCGAGGACGACCTTGCGGCTGTGCCGGGCGCGCTCGGTGTCGGTCCGCACCTCCATTCCGGGCTCGGCCCTGCGGGAGCAGGCCGGGACCAGGGTGCGCGCCCCCTCCACCTCCACCACACAGACCCGGCAGGCGTTCTTCGGGGTGAGGGTGTCGCCCTGGCACAGCGTCGGGATGTCCTTCCCGGCGGCCCGGCAGGCGTCGAGGATCGTCGAGCCCTCGGTCGTGCGCGCGGGCTCCCCGTCGAGGGTGAACTCCAGCAGCCGGCGCGGGATCCCCAGCGGTACCACGGTCATTCGTACGCCCCCAGACGGTCGATGGCGGATTCCACGGCGTTCCACGCGGTCTGCCCGAGACCGCAGATCGAGGCGTCCCGCATGGCGCGGCCGACCTCCCTGAGCAGGGCGATGTCGTCGGCGGCCGCCGCCCCGGTGCGCTCGGCGATCCGGTGCAGCGCCTCCTCCTGGCGCACGGTCCCGACCCGGCACGGCACGCACTGCCCGCACGACTCGTCCCGGAAGAACTCGGCGATGCGCAGCAGCAGCCGGGGGAGCGGCACGGTGTCGTCGAAGGCCATGACGACCCCGGAGCCGAGCGTGGTGCCCGCCTCCCGGGTGCCTTCGAAGGTGAGCGGGACGCCGAGTTCGTCGGGCCTGACGAAACCGCCGGCGGCCCCGCCGAGCAGCACCGCGCGAAGCCCGTCGCGGACCTCGGCGAGGTCGAGCAGCTCGCCCAGGGTCGCGCCGAACGGCAGCTCGTAGATCCCGGGGCGGCCCACGCTCCCCGACACGCAGTACAGCTTCGGCCCGGTCGACCTCCCGGTGCCGATCGCCGCGTAGGCGGGTGCGCCCATGGTGAGGATGGGCAGTACGTTGATCAGCGTCTCGACGTTGTTCTCGACCGTGGGCTTTCCGAACAGGCCCTTCTCCACCGGGAACGGCGGCTTCGAGCGCGGTTCGCCCCGGTAGCCCTCGATGGAGTTGAACAGGGCGGTCTCCTCACCGCAGATGTAGGCGCCCGCACCGCGCCGGATCTCGATGTCGAAGGCGTAGCCCTGGCCGAGGACGTCGTCGCCGAGGAAGCCACGCGCGCGTGCCTGGGCGATCGCGTGCTCCAGCCTGCGCAGCGCCCGCGGGTACTCACCGCGCAGATAGAGGTAGCCCCGGTGCGCGCCGGTCGCGTACGCGGCGATGGTCATGGCCTCGACCAGCGCGTACGGGTCGCCCTCCATGATCACCCGGTCCTTGAAGGTGCCCGGCTCGGATTCGTCCGCGTTGCACACCAGGTAGTGCGGGTGGTCGGGCTGGGACGCCGTGGCCTGCCATTTGCGGCCGGTGGGGAAGGCGGCGCCGCCACGCCCGACCAGGCCGGAGTCGGTGACCTCGCGGATGACTCCGGCGGGACCGAGCGCGAAGGCCCGGCGCAGTGCGGTGTAGCCGCCGTGGGAGCGGTAGTCGTCGAGCGAGGACGGGTCGACCACGCCGACACGGCCGAGGAGCATCAGGCCGTCCCGGCCCGCCTGCGGGACCGCCAGTGCCGCGGGCGGCTCCTCGGGCGCCGAGTCGGGCGAGCTCGCGGCGAGCACGGCCCGCTCCACCGTCGCCGGTGCCGAGACCGCCGTACGCACCGGGTCGCCCGCCCTGACGACGAGGGCGGCCGGTGCCCGCTCGCACAGGCCGAGGCACGGGCTGCGCTCCACGGAGACACCGGGGCCGAGGCGGGCCTCGATCCCGGCGCAGAGTCCGGGGGCGCCCGCCGCCGCGCACGCCAGGTCGGTGCAGACCTGGAGGACGGTCGCGGGGCGGGGCCGTACCGAGAACATCGCGTAGAAGGTGGCCACCCCGTACGCCTCCGCCGGCGGCACGGTCAGCCGCCGGCACAGGTAGTCGAGGGCGCCCTCGCTGATCCAGCCGATCCGGTCGTTGATCGCGTGCAGCCCCGGCAACAGCAGGTCGCGGCGGTCCCGTGCCTCGCGGCCGCCGCGGGCCCACCTCAGGTCGGCGTCGGAGCGGTCCGCGCCCTCCCAGGAGGACTCCGGGGGGCCCAACAGGGCGTCCACGGCGGCCCGTTCGTCGTCCGTCGGTTTGCTGTCGCCGAAGTGCAGGTCCACTTGCGTCACCTCACGATGGTCGCGACGGGGAGCTTGTCGATGCGGATCGCCGACGCCTTGAACTCCGCCGTTCCCGCGATGGGGCAATTGGCCTCGATCGTCAGCTGGTTGGTGTCCACCTCGTCGGGGAAGTGCATGGTCATGAAGGCGAGCCCGGGCCGCAGCGCGGTGTCGACCCAGACGGGCGCCGTCACCGAGCCCCGCCGCGACGACACCCGCACCTCCTCGCCGACCACCACCCCGTAGCGCTCGGCGTCCTCCGGGCACAGCTCGATGTACTCGCCGCGCCGCAGCGGGGAGGCGAAACCCCCGCTCTGCACACCGGTGTTGTAGGAGTCGAGCCGGCGCCCGGTGGTGAGCCGCACGGGGTACCGCTCGTCGGTGAGGTCGACCGGCGGGTCGTGCTGGACGATCCCGAAGGGCGCCGGCATCCCGCGCCTGGCCGGGTCCTTCTCCCACAACCTGCCGTGCAGATAGGTCGGTTCGAGCCGCTCCGGGTCCGGGCAGGGCCACTGGATGCCCTGCTCCTCCTCCAGACGGGCGTACGTCATCCCGTAGTGGTCCGGGGAGACCGACCGCAGTTCGTTCCACACGGCCTCGGAGTCGGCGTACTTCCACGCGTGGCCGAGCCGTCCCGCGAGGTCGCAGATGATGTCGATGTCCTCGCGCGCCTCGCCGGGCGGGGTCACGGCCCGGCGTACCCGCTGGACCCGCCGCTCGCTGTTGGTGGTGGTGCCCTCGGTCTCCGCCCAGCCGGCGGTCGCGGGCAGCACGACGTCCGCCAACTGGGCCGTCTTCGTCAGGAAGATGTCCTGGACGACGAGGAAGTCCAGGGCCTGGAAGCGCCGTACGGCCTGCTCGCTGTCCGCCTCCGACTGCGCCGGGTTCTCACCGATGCAGTAGACGGCCTTGAGCGTGCCCTCGCCCATCGCCTCGAACATCTCCGTCAGGGTCAGCCCGTAGTGCGGCTGGATGACGGTGTCCCAGGCCGACTCGAACTTCAGCCGGGTGCCGGGGTCGAGGATGTCCTGGAAGCCGGGCAGCCGGTTGGGGATCGCGCCCATGTCGCCGCCGCCCTGCACGTTGTTCTGGCCGCGCAGCGGCTGGAGCCCGGCGCCGTAGCGGCCGACCTGCCCGGTCAGCAGCGACAGGTTGATCAGCGCCCGGACGTTGTCGGTGCCGTTGTGGTGCTCGGTGATGCCGAGGGTCCAGCACAGCTGGGCGCGTTCGGCGCGGGCGTAGGCGTGCGCCAACTCCCTGATGGCGGCGGCCGGTACGCCCGTCACCTTCTCGGCGAGCGAGAGCGTCCACGGTTCGACGAGGGCCCGGTACTCCTCGAAGCCGCTCGTCGCCCGCTCGATGAACGCCTCGTTGGCCAGGCCCGCGTGGATGATCTCGCGGCCGATCGCGTGCGCCATCGGGATGTCGGTGCCGACGTTGAGCCCGAGCCAGCTCTCCGCCCACTCGGCGGTGGAGGTGCGGCGCGGGTCGACGGCGTACATGCGGGCGCCGTTGCGGATGCCCTTGAGGACGTGCTGGAAGAAGATCGGGTGCGCGAAGCGGGCGTTGGAGCCCCACATGACGATGACGTCGGTGTGCTCGATCTCCTCGTACGAGGAGGTGCCGCCGCCCGATCCGAAGGCCGCGGACAGGCCCGCGACGCTCGGGGCGTGACAGGTCCGGTTGCAGGAGTCGACGTTGTTGGTGCCCATGACGACCCGGGCGAACTTCTGCGCCACGTAGTTCATCTCGTTGGTCGCGCGGGCGCAGGAGAACATCCCGAAGGCACCGCGGTTGCGCTCCAGGCCGCGGGCGGCCCGGTCCAGGGCCTCCTCCCAACTCGCCTGCCGGAAGGGCTCGTCGCGGGAGTCGCGGACGAGCGGGTGGGTGAGCCTCGTGTAGGTCTTCGGTTGCCGTTTCCTCATGCGGCGCTCCTCGGGGCGGGTCATGCGGCACTCCTCAGCGCGAGCAGGTCCGAGATGGCGTGCACGGTGCGCAGGGTGGGCACCTGGACGCCGGTGATCTCCGCCAGCTCGACCACGGCCGCGAGCAGCACGTCGAGTTCGAGCGGCTTGCCGCGCTCCAGGTCCTGGAGCGTGGAGGTGCGGTGGTCGCCGACGCGTTCGGCGCCGGCCAGACGGCGTTCGATGGAGACGCCGACCTCGCAGCCGAGGGCCGCGGCGACCGCGAGCGTCTCGGCCATCATGGTCTCGATGACCTTGCGGGTGCCGCCGTGCAGACACATCTGCCGCATGGTGGCGCGGGCCAGCGCGCTGATCGGGTTGAACGAGATGTTGCCGAGCAGCTTGATCCAGATGTCGGCCCGCAGATCGGGCTCCACCGGGCACTTCAGGCCACCCGCCCGCATGGCCTCGCTGAGCGCGAGACACCGCCGGGAGACACTGCGGTCGGGTTCGCCGACGGAGAACCGGGTGCCTTCGAGATGGCGTACGACTCCCGGCTCCGCCAGTTCGGTCGCCGCGTACACCACGCAGCCGACGGCCCGGGAGGGCGCGAGCACCGCACTGACCGCGCCGGCCGGGTCCACGCTCTCGACGCGGTGGCCGTCGTAAGGGCCGCCGTGCCGGTGGAAGTACCACCAGGGAATGCCGTTCTGGGCGGCCACGACCGCCGTGCCGTCGTGGAGCAGAGGCTCGATCAGCGGCCCGCACGCCGCGTACGAGTTGGCCTTGAGGCCGAGGAAGACGTAGTCGACCGGGCCGATCCCGGCCGGGTCGTCGGTGGCGTGCGCGCGGGCGGTGAAGTCGCCGCGCGGGCTGAGCACCCGTACACCGTGCTGCCTCATGGCCGCCAGATGCGGTCCACGGGCGATGAGATGCACATCGGCGCCCGCGCGGTGGAGCGCTGCGCCGACGTAGGCGCCGATGGCACCGGCGCCGAGGACTGCGACTTTCATATGAGGGAGCTCCGTTCGGTCGAGGGATACCGCGGAGATGGAACGTCGAACTCTGATGGACCGTCGAACTCTGTCTGAATCTGTCGACGGAATATTGTCTACAGTATGGGAGTTGGGGCAGCAAGGGTTCGCGCAAGACCTGAACCGGCCTTGGGCATCGGCCGGTCCGACCGTTCGTCGCGTCTCGCATACCGCTCATCGCATACGGTCGACGCGCCGCCTTTTCAACTCGCTCATTAGTTCCTACCGTCCGGGATCATGAGTCCCCCTGTCGCGCCCCCGGGGTGGAGCCGCTGGCTCGTCCCCCCGGCCGCTCTCTCGGTCCACCTCTCCATCGGACAGGCCTACGCCTGGTCCGTGTTCAAGCCGCCGCTCGAATCCGCGCTCGGCCTCAGCGGCACCCAGAGCGCGCTGCCCTTCCAGCTCGGCATCGTCATGCTCGGCCTCTCCGCCGCGTTCGGCGGCACGCTGGTCGAGCGCAACGGGCCGCGCTGGGCGATGACCGTGGCGCTGATCTGCTTCTCGTCCGGTTTCCTGCTGTCCGCGCTGGGCGCGGCCACCGAGCAGTACTGGCTGATCGTCCTCGGCTACGGCTTCGTCGGCGGCATCGGACTCGGCATCGGCTACATATCCCCGGTCTCCACCCTCATCAAGTGGTTCCCCGACCGGCCCGGCATGGCCACCGGCATCGCGATCATGGGCTTCGGCGGCGGCGCGCTCATCGCCTCGCCCTGGTCGGCGCAGATGCTGGAGTCCTTCGGCTCCGACAGCTCCGGGATCGCCCTGGCCTTCCTCGTGCACGGGTTGTCGTACGCCGTCTTCATGCTCCTCGGCGTCCTGCTGGTGCGCGTGCCGCGCAGCGAGAAGCCGGTCGAGAGCGCCCCCAGCGCCTTCGAGGGACCGCAGGTCTCGGCGCGCAACGCCGTGCGCACGCCCCAGTTCTGGTGTCTGTGGGTCGTGCTCTGCATGAACGTGACCGCGGGCATCGGCATCCTGGAGAAGGCCGCCCCGATGATCACGGACTTCTTCAAGGAGACCTCCACCCCGGTCTCGGTGTCGGCCGCGGCCGGATTCGTGGCGCTGCTCTCGGCGGCGAACATGGCCGGGCGCATCGGCTGGTCCTCGACGTCCGACCTGATCGGACGGAAGAACATCTACCGCGTCTACCTGGGCGTGGGCGCGGTGATGTACGGGTGCATCGCTCTGTTCGGCGACTCCTCCAAGCCGCTGTTCATCCTGTGCGCGCTGGTGATCCTTTCGTTCTACGGCGGCGGCTTCGCCACGATCCCCGCCTATCTGAAGGACCTCTTCGGCACCTATCAGGTCGGCGCCATCCACGGGCGGCTGCTCACCGCTTGGTCCACGGCCGGTGTCCTCGGGCCGCTGATCGTGAACTGGATCGCCGACCGGCAGGAGGACGCGGGCAAGAGCGGCTCCGCCCTCTACAGCCTCTCCTTCATGATCATGATCGGCTTGCTGGTCGTCGGCTTCGTCGCCAACGAGCTGGTCCGCCCGGTCAACGCCCGTCACCACATCCCCGCACCGAAGGAGGCCGCCGATGTCACAGCCCGACAGCAGTCAGAGCCCGCCTGACCGGCGTCCGCTGATCGCCCTCGCCTGGGTGTGGGTGGGCGCGCCGCTCGCCTACGGGGTCTACGAGCTCGTCCAGAAGGCGACGCAGTTGTTCACCGGGTAACCGTTCGGCAGGTGTTCGGGCGTCCGAGGGTCTGAGGGAAGCCGACAACTCGGGCGCCCGTTTCCTGTGGCCTTACGTGTCCGCGTACCCGTGAGTCACTGATCAGACTGGTGGATCCCGCTACCCAAGGCAACGAGGGGGACCCCCCATGAACGGCTCGCGGATCGCCGCCGTCGGCCACTACCAGCCGGCCGAGGTGCTCACCAACGAGGACCTCGCCGGACTGGTCGACACCAGCGACGAGTGGATCAGGAGCCGGGTGGGCATCCGCACCCGCCACATCGCCGGTCCCGACGAACCGGTCGACGAGCTCGCCTCGCACGCCGCCGCCAAGGCGCTGGCCTCGGCCGGGCTCGCCCCCGCCGACATCGACCTGGTCCTGGTCGCCACCTCCACGGCCGTGGACCGGTCCCCGAACATGGCCGCCCGGGTCGCCGCCCGGCTCGGCATCCCCTCGCCCGCCGCGATGGACGTCAACGTGGTGTGCGCCGGGTTCACCCACGCGCTCGCGACCGCCGACCACACCGTGCGGGCGGGCGCGGCGACCCGGGCGCTGGTGATCGGCGCCGACAAGATGTCCGCGGTGTGCGACTGGACCGACCGCACGACCTGTGTGCTCGTCGGGGACGGGGCGGGCGCGGCGGTCGTCGAGGGGACCGACGTCCCCGGGATCTCGCCGGTGCTGTGGGGGTCGGTGCCCGAGATGGGGCACGCCGTGCGGATCGAGGGCGAGCCGGCGCGGTTCGCGCAGGAGGGGCAGAGCGTCTACCGCTGGGCCACCACCCGGCTGCCTCCGCTGGCCCGGCAGGCCTGCGAGCGCGCCGGGCTGACCCCCGCCGACCTCGCCGCGGTCGTGCTCCACCAGGCCAACCTGCGGATCATCGAGCCCCTCGCGGAGAAGATCGGCGCGGTGAACGCGGTGGTCGCGCGGGACGTGGTGCACTCCGGCAACACCTCGGCGGCCAGCATTCCGCTCGCCTTCTCGAAGCTGGTGGAGCAGGGAGAGATCTCGACCGGGGATCCGGTCCTCCTCTTCGGCTTCGGCGGCAACCTGTCGTACGCGGGCCAGGTCGTGCGCTGCCCCTGAGTTGTGCCGGAGATGAGCGGTGTGACGATCCCAACTCCCTGTTTCCCTGGCCTCTGTGCGCCGTAGACTGTAGACAAAAAGCAATCGATTCCGGTTGCTGTGCACGGGCCGCCGAGGAGGGGGACCGCGATGTTGTCCACAGGACTGCCGCAGGGAGCCGTACCCAAGCTCGAACGGCCCGGGCCGTTGCGGGACCGGGTCTATGAGGCGTTGCTGGAACTCATCACCACCCGTGCGCTCCAGCCCGGCCAGCATCTCGTGGAGAGTGAGCTCGCCGGGCATCTCGGGGTCTCGCGGCAGCCGGTGCGGGAGGCGTTGCAGCGGCTGAACACCGAGGGGTGGGTGGATCTGCGGCCCGCGCAGGGCGCGTTCGTGCACGAGCCCACCGAGGAGGAGGCCGACCAACTCCTCACCGTGCGCACCCTGTTGGAGGCCGAGGCGGCCCGGCTCGCCGCCGCCAACGCGGGCAGCGCCGGTATCGCCGCCCTTGAGGAGCTGTGCTCGGAGGGCGAGAAGGCCGTGGCCGCCGACGACGTCGACGGCGCCGTCGCCATGAACGCCCGCTTCCACGCCCAGATCATGGAGCTGGCCGGCAACGCGGTCCTCGCCGAACTCGCGGCCCAGGTCGACCGCCGGGTCCGCTGGTACTACACCCCGATCGCCCGCCGGCGCGGCAGCCAGTCCTGGATCGAGCACCGGGCCCTGATCGCCGCGATCGCCGAGCGGGACCAGCGGCGGGCGACGGAACTCATGCGGGAGCACACCGAGCACACGCGGACGTCGTACCACGCGCGTCAGCGGTCGTAGTCGCCCTGCTCCACCTCGCCCTCACCTCACTCCTCACCTCGTCCTTCACCTCACCGGAAGGCGTCCGCCCGGGCCCGCGCCCACTGCGTGAAGGTGCGCGGCGCCCGGCCCGTGACCTCCTCCACCGTCGGCAGCACCACCGACTCGTCCAGCGTGCCGTCGAGGAAGAAGCTGACGAAGGCGTCCGCATAGGGCTTGGGCATACGGGACTCCAGATCGGCACGCGCCTCCTCGGGCGTGAGCCCGACCGCCCGCAGGTCCCGGCCCAGCACCTCGCCCAGGACGCGGACCCGGTCGGCGGGCAACAGGGCCTCCGGGCCGGTGACGTCGAGCACCCGGTTGGCGAAGTCACCGGTCACCAGGGCGCGTTGGGCGACCTGGGCGATGTCGTAGGGATCGACGTCGGTGGTGTACGCGTCCGGGAACGGCACCCGTACCGTGTCGCCCTTGCGGATCTGGTCCGCGAGTTCCAGCGCGTTGGACATGAAGCTCGTGCACCGCAGGGCCGTCCAGTCCAGCCCCGACTCGCGTACGGCGTCCTCCGCGTCGATGAGATAGCCGGCGACCGCGTTCTCCCGGTCGC
Organism: Streptomyces sp. SID13726; assembly: GCF_010548375.1. Taxonomy (GTDB): domain Bacteria; phylum Actinomycetota; class Actinomycetes; order Streptomycetales; family Streptomycetaceae; genus Streptomyces. The sequence goes on along the minus strand of NZ_JAAGLY010000029.1, from coordinate 6,930 downwards.
CCGAGCCCGCGGACCTGCCGGACAACAGCGCGACCCGCTCCACCCCGGCGGCCCGCGCGTCCGCCAGGATCTGCCGCTGCCCGCCGTAACCGGGCATCAGGAACAGCCCCCGTACGCCGTCCAGCGCGGCCTTGGTCGTCTCGGGCCGGTTGAGATCGCCCGCCACGGCCTCCACGCCCGCCGGTAACCCGTCGCTCCGTCCGGACCGGCTGACCGCCCGCACCCGCTCGCCGGACTCGGCCAGCGCGCGCACGAGTTCGGCCCCCACGTTCCCCGTCGCACCCGTCACCAGAAACACGTGCTCCCCCTCTCGTCGGCTGTAGCGCCCATCCTGTGGGGGCGCGGGTCCAGGCGCCAGAGGGCGACCGTTCTTTGTCCTGTGAGTGGAGAAAGTCGGCAGTAATCTCTGCACAGCTTCTTCCCAGGTTCGGCGGCCACTGCTACGTTCCCCTCGAAAGCCCGGAAACTGGTGGCCGAATGAGGCGGGGAGGGGCTCGTGAGACGTATGACGGCACGACCCGCGAACGCGCATCAGGCCCGGCTGCTCAAGCTGTTGCGCGACGGAGGCCCCAACTCCCGGGCGCAACTGGGCGATCAGGTCGACCTGTCACGGTCCAAGCTGGCCGTGGAGGTGGACCGGCTCCTGGAGACGGGCCTGATCGTGGCCGACGGACTCGCCGCCTCCCGCGGCGGGCGCCGCTCCCACAACATCCGGCTCGCCCCCGCCTTGCGTTTCCTCGGCGTGGACATCGGCGCGACCTCGGTCGACGTCGCCGTCACCAACGCCGAACTGGAGATCCTGGGACACCTCAACCAACCCCTGGACGTCCGCGAGGGCCCGGTCGCGGTCTTCGAGCAAGTGCTGTCCATGGCGGCGAAGTTGAGGGCCTCCGGGCTCGCGGAGGGTTTCGACGGCGCCGGAATCGGCGTCCCGGGACCGGTCCGTTTTCCCGAGGGTGTCCCGGTGGCTCCGCCGATCATGCCCGGCTGGGACGGTTTTCCCGTGCGGGAGGCGCTCAGTCAGGAACTCGGCTGTCCGGTCATGGTCGACAACGACGTGAACCTGATGGCGATGGGGGAGATGCACGCGGGTGTCGCACGCTCCGTGGGCGACTTCCTCTGCGTCAAGATCGGCACCGGTATCGGCTGCGGGATCGTCGCCGGCGGTGACGTGCACCGCGGAGTGACCGGCAGCGCGGGCGACATCGGGCACATCCAGGCCGTGCCCGACGGCCGTCCGTGCGCCTGCGGCAACCGGGGCTGTCTGGAGGCCCACTTCAGCGGGGCGGCCCTCGCCCGGGACGCCGTGGAGGCGGCCGAGCAGGGGCGCTCGGACGAACTCGCCGCACTGCTGACGGCGAACGGCACCCTGACCGCCGTCGACGTGGCTGCGGCGGCCGCCGCCGGCGACGCCACCGCGCTCACCCTGATCCGCGAGGGCGGCAACCGCACCGGCCAGGTCATCGCCGGACTCGTCAGCTTCTTCAACCCGGGCCTGGTGGTGATCGGCGGCGGAGTGACCGGCCTCGGCCACACCCTGCTCGCCGCGATCCGCACCCAGGTCTACCGCCAGTCGCTGCCTCTCGCGACCGGCAACCTGCCCATCGTTCTGGGGGAGTTGGGCCCCACCGCCGGAGTGATCGGCGCGGCCCGGCTCATCAGCGACCACCTGTTCTCACCCGCGTAAGCACCCGCCATTCCTACGGCTCGCCCGCGTAGGCACCCGCCATTCCTACGGCTCACCCGCGTAGATACCTGCCATTCCTACGGCTCACCCGCGTAAGCACCCGCCTCTCCCACGGCTGTAAGCACCCGCTCTCCCGAGACCCGCCCGCACAGCGCCCTGCTTCGCCCTGCCCTGAAACCGGCCGCACGCCCGCCAAGGGGACCTCATGGCACCAGAACCACCGCTGCTCAGCATGTCCGGCATCACCAAGTCGTTCCCCGGAGTCCGGGCCCTCGACGGCGTCGACCTCGACGTCCAGGCCGGTGAAGTGCACTGTCTGCTCGGCCAGAACGGGGCCGGCAAGTCCACCCTGATCAAGGTCCTCGCCGGTGCCCACCAGCCCGACACCGGCACCATCCGCTGGCGCGGCGAGGAGGCCGCACTCCGCTCGCCGATCGCCGCCATGCGGCTCGGCATCGCCACCATCTACCAGGAACTCGACCTGGTGGAGCACCTGTCCGTCGCCGAGAACGTCCACCTGGGCCATGAACCCACGGCCGCGGGCTTCGTCGTACGGGGAAAGGCGGCCAGGGCCGCGACGGCCGCGCTGCTGAAGCGACTCGGGCACCCGGAGATCGATCCGGCGCGCCTGGTCGGGGAGTTGTCGGCGGCCCAGCAGCAGATCGTGTCCATGGCGCGGGCGCTCTCCCACGACGTACGGCTGATCGTGATGGACGAACCCTCCGCCGCCCTCGACCCGGACGAGGTCGACAACCTGTTCCGGATCGTCGGCGACCTCACCGCCGGCGGTGTCGCCGTCGTCTACATCTCCCACCGGCTTGAGGAGATCCGGCGGATCGGCGACCGGGTGACGGTCCTCAAGGACGGACGCGCAGTCGCGGTCGGGCTGCCCGCGAAGTCGACGCCGACGCGTGAGGTCGTGGCGCTGATGACGGGACGGAACGTGGAATACGTGTTTCCCGAGCGGCCTGTCTCGGCGCCCGGTGGATCGCCGGTCCTGGAGGTCAAGGGCCTCGCCCGGCAGGGCGAGTTCGAGCACCTGGACCTGGAGGTCCACCCGGGGGAGATCGTCGGTCTCGCCGGACTCGTCGGCTCGGGGCGCTCCGAGATCCTGGAGACCGTCTACGGCGCCCGCAGGCCGAGCAGCGGCCAAGTCGTCGTGGACGGCAAGGTGTTGAAGCCCGGCAGCGTCCGAGCCGCCGTACGGGCCGGCATCGGGCTCGCCCCCGAGGAGCGCAAGGCGCAGGCCCTGCTGATGCTGGAGTCGGTCACCCGCAACGTCTCCGTCTCCTCCATGTCCCGCTTCTCGCGCGGCGGTTGGATCGACCGGGGCGCCGAACTCGGCGCCGCCCGGACCGCCACCCGCGAGCTGTCGCTGCGGCCCGACAACCCCTCCGTGCCGATCCGCACCCTCTCCGGCGGCAACCAGCAGAAGGCCGTCCTGGCCCGCTGGCTGCTCCGCGGCTGCCGGGTCCTGCTGCTCGACGAACCCACCCGGGGTGTCGACGTCGGCGCCCGCGCCGAGCTGTACGCGGTCGTCCGGCGCCTCGCCGACGAAGGGCTCGCGGTGCTGCTGGTCTCCAGCGAGGTCCCCGAGGTGCTCGGCCTCGCCGACCGCGTCCTGGTGCTCCGCGAGGGGCGTGTCGTGCACACCGCGCCCGCCCGTGAGCTCGACGAACACCGTGTACTCGACCTCGTCATGGAAGGAAGCCCGGCGTCATGACGCAGCCCGTGTCCCCGCCCAGGGGAAGCGCCGACAAGGTGCCTTCGGTGAGTGAACCGTCCGCCTGGCGAGGGGTGTTCGCCCGCGCCGACGTCCGCACGCTGTCCCTCCTCGGTGTGCTCGCCGTACTGATCCTCATCGGCGGCATCACCAAGCCCGACGAGTTCCTCGACACCCGCAACCTCCAACTCGTCCTCACCCAGGCCTCGGTGATCGGTGTCGTCACCGTCGGCATGACCTTCGTCATCACCTCCGGCGGCATCGACCTCTCCGTCGGCGCGATCGTCGCCCTGGCCTCGGTGTGGGCCACCACCGTCGCCACCCAGGACTACGGCTTCGCGGGCATCCTCTTCACCGCGGTGCTCGTCGGAGTCGGCTGCGGCCTGGTCAACGGGCTGCTGATCGCGTACGGCGGGATGGTCCCCTTCATCGCCACCCTCGCGATGCTCGCCTCGGCCCGCGGACTCGCGCTCCAGATCACCGACGGCCGGACGCAGATCGTCTCGATCCCCTCCGTGCTCGACCTGGGCGAGCGGGACGCCTACGTCCTCGGAGTACCCCCGCTCGTCATGGTCTTCGCGGTCGTGACGATCATCGGCTGGCTGGTGCTCAACCGCACCACCTTCGGCCGGCGCACCGTCGCGGTCGGCGGCAACGCGGAGGCCGCCCGCCTCGCCGGCATCGACGTACGCCGGCAGCGGCTCTATCTCTATCTGCTGTCCGGGCTGTGCTGCGGCATCGCGGCTTTCCTGCTGATCATCCTGTCCGGCTCCGGCCAGAACACCAACGGCAACCTCTACGAGCTCGACGCCATCGCCGCCGCGATCATCGGCGGAACCCTGCTGACCGGGGGGCGCGGCACCATCACAGGGTCCGTGCTCGGCGTCCTGATCTTCACCACCATCACCAACATCTTCGCCCTGAACAACCTGCAGAGCGACGTCCAGCAGATCGCCAAGGGCGCGATCATCGTCGCCGCCGTGCTGGTCCAGCGCCGTACCGCAAGCACGACCTGAGGAAAGGGTTCACGGACATGCCTGAGCTTACGAGCCGTAGAGGACTGCTCTTCGGAACCGCCGCCGTGGGGGCCGGGGCCCTTCTCGCCGGTTGCACCAGCAACGACTCCAAGGACGAGGCGCCCGCCGCGAACGACCAGCCGGCCGCCGAGGACAAGCCGGGCAAGGCCGTCACCATCGGCTTCGCCGGACCGCAGGCCGACCACGGCTGGCTCAACGCCATCAACGACAACGCCAAGAACCGGGCCAAGAAGTACTCGGACGTCACGCTGGAGATCACCGAGGGCTCCAACGACACCGCCCAGCAGATCGGCCAGATCGAGACCCTCATCAACAAGAAGGTCGACGTCCTGGTCGTCCTGCCCGCCGACGGCAAGGCCCTCACCCAGGTCGGACTCAAGGCCATGCGGGCCGGGATACCGGTGGTCAACCTCGACCGGATCTTCAACACCCCGCAGGCGTACCGCTGCTGGATCGGCGGCGACAACTACGGCATGGGCCTCAACGCCGGTCACTACATCGGCGAGAAGCTCAAGGGGAAGTCGAACGCCAAGGTCATCGAACTGGCGGGACTCGACAACCTGGAGCTCACCAAGCAGCGCACCCAGGGCTTCGACGACGCCCTGAAGAACTACCCGAACATCAAGAAGGTGGCCCGCCAGGCCGCCGAGTTCACGGTCGAGTCCGGGCAGGCCAAGATGGCCCAGCTCCTCCAGGCCCAGTCGAGTTTCGACGCCCTGTGGAACCACGACGACGACCAGGGCGTGGGCGCGCTGCGCGCCATCGACCAGGCCGGGCGCGAGGACTTCCTGATGGTCGGCGGCGCGGGCGCCCTGTCCGCGTTCCAGGCCATCAAGCAGGACAACGGCGTCCTCAAGGCGACCGTCCTCTACCCGCCGACCATGGCCGCCTCGGCGATCGACCTCGCCCGCGCCCTCGGCCAGGCCAAGGGGGTCAGCGGCCTCGCCGAGTTCGAGATCCCGGCCTCCCTGACGCTCTACTCGGCGGTCGTCGACAAGACCAACGTCGACCAGTACATGTCCACCGGCTTCAAGTGAGGCGTACCGATCCAGGGCCGGTCACCGGGACCGGGCCGGCCACGGGCGGCGGTGCGCCGCGGCCGAGCCGGTCCACGGGGCAGGGCCCAGGAGCCCGGTTCGTCGACGGACCGGGCTGCACCCCCCACCGCGCCACGACGACGAGGAGGACATCGCGCATGGCACAGCCGCAGCAGTCAGAAGAGGCAGGGAAGGCGCCTCTGAGGGTGGGCATGGTCGGTTACGCCTTCATGGGCGCCGCCCACTCCCAGGGCTGGCGGACCGTCGGACGCGTCTTCGACCTGCCCCGCCGTCCGGTGCTCGCCGCGATCTGCGGACGGGACGCGGACGCCGTGCGCCGGGCCGCCGACCGGCACGGCTGGGCCGCCGCCGAGACCGACTGGCGGGCCCTGATCGAGCGGGACGACGTCGACCTCGTCGACATCTGCACGCCCGGCGACAGCCACGCCGAGATCGCCGTCGCCGCCCTGGCCGCGGGCAAGCACGTGCTCTGCGAGAAGCCCCTTGCCAACACCGTCGAAGAGGCCGAGCGGATGGCCCTCGCCGCCGAAGAGGCGCACCAGCGCGGCCAGTTGGCGATGGTGGGCTTCAACTACCGCCGGGTGCCCGCCACCGCGCTGGCCCGCCGGATGGTGGCCGAGGGACGGCTCGGCAAGCTGCGGCACGTCCGGGTGACGTACCTTCAGGACTGGCTCGTGGACCCGGAGTTCCCGCTGACCTGGCGGCTGCGCAGGGAACAGGCCGGCTCCGGCTCGCTCGGCGACCTGGGCGCCCACATCATCGATCTCGCGCAGTACCTCGCGGGAGAGCCGCTGGCCGGAGTCTCCGCCCTGACGGAGACCTTCGTACGGGAACGCCCGCTCGCCGGTGCCGTGAAGGGCCTGTCCGCCGTCTCCGAGGCCGGTACCGGCCAGGTCACCGTGGACGACGCCGCCCTCTTCACCGGCCGCCTCGCCTCCGGCGCCCTCGCCTCCTTCGAGGCCACCCGCTACGCCACCGGCCGCAAGAACTCCCTGCGCATCGAACTCAACGGTGACCGCGGCTCGTTGGCCTTCGACCTGGAGCGCCTCAACGAACTCAGCTTCCACGACGGCACCGAACCCGGCACCCACGCCGGCTTCCGCCGCATCCTCGTCACCGAGCCCGACCACCCCTACCTCGACGCCTGGTGGCCGCCGGGTCACGGCCTCGGTTACGAACACACCTTCGTGCACCAGGCCCGCGACCTCGTGCACGCGATCGCGTCCGGCACTGACCCGAGTCCGTCGTTCGCCGACGGTCTTCAGGTCCAGCGGGTGCTGGCGGCGGTGGAGGAGAGCGCCGAGAAGAACTCCGTCTACACACCGATCGCTGTCTGAGGAGGGTTCCGGGATATGCCGCGTCAGTTCACGTTGTTCACCGGTCAGTGGGCCGATCTTCCGCTGGAGGAGGTGTGCCGTCTTGCCC
>NZ_JAAGLY010000299.1 GCF_010548375.1 Streptomyces sp. SID13726 | reverse complement strand
GTGTAGCTGACGTCCGTGCCGTAGTACCGGGCGTAGCGGATCGGGACGTCGCAGAAGAACTCTTCGTTCGGGTACCGGACGACGTCCCACACCGCCAGCGTCGGCGGAACCTCACGCTCGAGCAGCCGCCGATGAAGCTGTTGAGCATCGCTCCACGCCTGGGCAGACGTGTCTCGGCGCTGTATCTCCGCGACCTCGGACGAGCTGAACCTGCCCTTGCTCCGACGGTGGTCTCGGTAGGTGGCACTGCCCTTCACGATCGACACGACGACGAGGACGATCGGCGCGACGAAGAGACCGACGAACAGCGCCACGGCGGCGAGGATCCACCAACCCTCGAAGCCCTCGCGCTCGCTCAGGCGCGAGAGCCCGAGGGCGCACGCGTAGAACGCGATCGGCGCCAGGAGCAACGGCACGATCCACCGTGCGTGCCGCCTGAACGGAGCCGCCTTGGCCATCCCGCGCGGATCATCCATCGAAGCCCCCTGCTTCCGT
>NZ_JAAGLY010000298.1 GCF_010548375.1 Streptomyces sp. SID13726 | reverse complement strand
AGCCGTCCTGCGCGACCGTGAAGTGGTAGTTGAGGTCGGCCGCCTTGTCCGCCCAGACCTCGACCACGACGGCGAGCCGGTCGTCGCCCGAGCGCGCGGCCCGGCGCGTGACCATGCGCACGAGCTGGTCGAGGCGGCGGGGGTCGTCGACGACGAGGATCCCCTTGCCGGAGACACCGTACGCGTCCTTGACGCCCACGGTCGCGCCGTCCGCGACGAGCCGGGCCGCCTCGGCGCACGCGCGCTCGAAGTCCTCGACGGTGCGGCACGCCCAGCCGCGCGCCTGCTCGATCCCGACCTCGTCGCACAGCCCGCGGCTGTAGACCTTGCTGTTGACGGCCTTGGTCGTCGCGGCGTCGACGAGCACCGAGCGCAGGCCGGTGGCGGCCGCGAGGTCCTCCTCCGCCGCCGACGTCCCGTGCGCGAGGAGGCGCACGCCGTCCGCCGCGAGGTCGCCCAGGCGAGCGAGCAGCGCGGGCGAGTCGAGCGCGTCGAG
>NZ_JAAGLY010000297.1 GCF_010548375.1 Streptomyces sp. SID13726 | reverse complement strand
GGCCGCACCAGTGACATGGTCCGGTCCATCGAGGACCTGATCGTCCACATCACCGAGGCCATGACGCTGCTCCCGGGCGACGTCATCCTCACGGGGACCCCGGCCGGAGTCGGCCCCCTCAACGTCGGCGACGAGGTCGCCGTCACCATCGAAGGCATCGGCACTCTCACCAACAAGGTGATCAAGCGTGGCTAACGCGAACGTCCGCGTACGTTTCTGTCCCTCCCCGACCGGCAACCCCCACGTGGGCCTGGTCCGGACCGCCCTCTTCAACTGGGCGTTCGCCCGGCACCACGGCGGTACGTTCGTCTTCCGCATCGAGGACACCGACGCGGCCCGCGACTCCGAGGAGTCGTACGAGCAGCTGCTCGACTCGCTGCGCTGGCTCGGCTTCACCTGGGACGAGGGCCCCGAGGTCGGCGGCCCGCACGCCCCGTACCGCCAGTCCGAGCGCATGGACGTCTACGCGGACGTGGCCCGGCGCCTGCGCGAGGAC
>NZ_JAAGLY010000296.1 GCF_010548375.1 Streptomyces sp. SID13726 | reverse complement strand
TCCATCGCCGCGACCTCGGGGTGGTGCAGGTCGAACGCGGGCGACTCGGAGCGGATGCGCGGGAGCGACGTGAAGTTGTGGCGCGGGGGCGGGCTGGACGTCGCCCACTCGAGCGAGCGGCCGTAGCCCCACGGGTCGTCGACCTCGACCTTGGGCGCGTTGCGCCAGGTCGTGTAGACGTTCCAGAGGAAGGGCAGCGTCGACGCGGCGAGGATGAACGCCCCGACCGTCGAGACCTGGTTCTCCCACGTGAAGCCGTCCGACGGCGCGTAGTCCGCGTAGCGGCGCGGCATGCCCTCGACACCCAGCCAGTGCTGGATGAGGAACGTCATGTGGAAGCCGATGAACAGCAGCCAGAAGTGCAGCTTGCCAAGGCGCTCGTTGAGCATCCGGCCGGTGAACTTGGGCCACCAGAAGTAGAAGCCCGCGAACATCGCGAACACCACGGTGCCGAACACGACGTAGTGGAAGTGCGCCACCACGAAGTAGGAGTCGG
>NZ_JAAGLY010000295.1 GCF_010548375.1 Streptomyces sp. SID13726 | reverse complement strand
GTCGTACGTGGCACGCCCGTCCTCGCGGGCACGGTTACGGTGCGCGTCCCGCTGGGCTGCCTCCGCGGCCGCACGCGCGCGCTCGTCGGGGTCCGGTTCGTGCTCTGCGGCGCTGCGCGCCTCGTCCGCCAGCCGGTCCTCGCGGTCGGCCTGCTGCATGAGTCGCTGGGCCTCGGCGTACTCGGCGGCGGCGCGGTGGCGCTCCTTCTCGGCGGCCGCGAGGGCTACCAGCTCCGCCTGGCTCATCAGGTGCGGGAACTTCGACGCGATCGCGAGATCGACGTCGGGGTCCTTGCCCTTCCACGCCTGCACGTCGCGCAGTCCGCCGCGCCCGACCGGCCCGAGGTCGGCGTCGGCCGGCAGGCGGTCGATCATCGCCAGCGCGTCGTCCTTCGTGAGCTCGCGGACCGGCTGCGAGCCGTCGAACTCGTCGCGGGCCTCGAACCGCGGTCCGGGCGTGCGGGCGTCGCCCTCGGCCTGTGCGCGCTGCGCGAGCC
>NZ_JAAGLY010000294.1 GCF_010548375.1 Streptomyces sp. SID13726 | reverse complement strand
GTAGTCGTCAGCTGTGCATAGGTATGAATCCGCTTTGCGCGCCAGTCGCGGATCAGGCAGGAACGTACCGCGCTTGCGTCCTGCTCGCCGAACAGGTCCAGCTGATTCTCGTCAGCCAGATTTGTTTGCAGCGGAGGTCGACCGGTGAGCAGGTCCATCTGCCAGATGTTCCACGAGATCACCGTCGCGATGCTGCGCAGCTCGGACGCTGAAGGGGCGCGGCCAAGCGCAGCACGCGCGTAGTCCTCATATGTGGCGAGGATGTTCTCGCGGGCGAGCAGGAGGCTGTCACCCTGGTACTCGAACCCGTAGACGCTCTCGACGGCTCGTCGGGCCCACATGCGCCACTCGTCGTCGCTGTGAGTGTTCTCCGTGACGACACGCAACTTTCGGTCGAGCAGGCCGATCCTGCGACCGAGGCTGATCTGGTCTCCGGTCGCGGCGTCGTATCGGCTAACGAGGTACGGACCCTCGCCGCAGGCCACCTCGAGTCGGCG
>NZ_JAAGLY010000293.1 GCF_010548375.1 Streptomyces sp. SID13726 | reverse complement strand
TCAAGACTTCCTTCCGCAAGTGGCATGGTGAACCACGTGCCAGACGCATCCGCGTCGAGGATGGGCATGACATTCGGATGGGTGATCCGACTCTGGACATCGATCTCCCCGCGGAGTCGTTCCGCCGCAAATGGAACTCCCAAAGGCCGCTTCAGGGCAACAACGGTGTGGGGATCGTTTACCTCGGCAGCTTCGAAAACTTCTGCGAAGCCTCCCTGGCCAATCTGCGAGGCGAGGCGGTATCGTTCAAACTTTCCCATCTGTATCTCCCGTCATTTGCCGTGTCAGTTTGTGGTGCACTGCTGTGAAGTGTTCTCGCCGAACACCGCCGCGGCCCTCGGCCTGTTCTTCCCTTCACGAAGAACCCGTTCTGCCCCAGTGAGGACGACTCGGGGCTGCCCCAGGTTCGGTTGACTCTTCGAGTCAGGCCGCGAGGGCCAGGGTGTTGGCAGCGTAGACGGTCTCGAACTCGACGGGTGTCATGCGTCCGAGTCGTG
>NZ_JAAGLY010000292.1 GCF_010548375.1 Streptomyces sp. SID13726 | reverse complement strand
GGTCAGCCCTCGTCGAGCGCCAGCAGGTCCGCGACGGTCTCGCGGCGCACGAGCACGCGGCTCGCGCCGTCGCGCACGGCGACCACGGGCGGGCGCGTCAGCAGGTTGTAGTTCGACGCCATCGAGCGGCCGTAGGCGCCGGTCGCCGGGACCGCCAGCAGGTCCCCCGCGCGCACGTCGCCGGGGAGCTGCACCTCGTGCACGACGATGTCGCCGCTCTCGCAGTGCTTGCCGACGACGCGCGCGAGGAGCGGCTCCGCGTGCGACGACCGGCCGACGACCTCCGCGTGGTACTGCGCCGCGTAGAGCGCGGGGCGGATGTTGTCGCTCATGCCGCCGTCGACGGACACGTACGTGCGCACGCGGCCGTCGTCGAGCGTCACGGGCTTGACCGTGCCCACGGTGTAGAGCGTGAGACCGGCCGGCCCGACGATCGCCCGGCCGGGCTCGATCGAGAACCGCGGCAGCGGCGTGCCGAGCTCCGCGGCCACCGCGTC
>NZ_JAAGLY010000291.1 GCF_010548375.1 Streptomyces sp. SID13726 | reverse complement strand
GCCTCATCACCGCCAACGCCTCGGTCGCGCTCAGCGCCGGCACGACGACGCACCTGCTCGCGGCCCGCATCGCCGCGGACCCCGCGCTGCGCCCCCTGACGGTCGTCACGAACTCGCTCCCGGTCGCCGAGATCCTGCACCGGGCGAACGACCCGCGCCTGGAGACGATCCTCACCGGCGGCAGCCGCACCCCGTCCGACGCGCTCGTCGGCCCGCTCGCCGAGGCCGCGCTCGCGGGCCTGCGCGTCGACCTCGCGTTCGTCGGCGCGCACGGCGTGGACCCGGAGATCGGCCTCACGACGCCGAACCTGGACGAGGCCGCGACCAACCGCGCGCTCATCGAGTCCGCGGGCCGCACCGTCGTCCTCGCGGACCACACGAAGTGGCACACGACCGGGTTGCGCGTCTTCGCGACGTTCGCCGACGTGGATGTCCTCATCACCGACGCCGGGCTCGCCGAGGACCAGCGTGCGCGGGTCCAGGACCTCGTCGAGCAG
>NZ_JAAGLY010000290.1 GCF_010548375.1 Streptomyces sp. SID13726 | reverse complement strand
CGGCAAGCCCGCCCAGTACCCCGCGGGCACCTGGGGGCCGGTCGAGGCGGACGAGATGCTCGCACGAGACGGACGGAGCTGGCGCCGGCCATGAAGATCGACCTCACGGAGACCACCTCCAGCAAGATCAACGCCGCGTTGGTGCAGGCGCGCCGGGACATCGGCACGCCGGCCATCGGCATGGTCCTCACGCTGGTGATCGTGACCGACGAAGAGAACGCGTACGACGCGCTCAAGTCGGCGAACGACGCGTCCCACGAACACCCTTCGCGGATCGTCGTCGTCATAAAGCGGGTCAGCCGCTCGGCTCGCAGCCGCCGCGACGCCCGTCTCGACGCGGAAGTCCGCGTCGGGGCGGACGCCGGCACCGGCGAGACGGTGGTGCTCCGCCTCCACGGTGAACTGGTCAACCACGCCCAGTCGGTGGTTCTCCCGCTCCTCCTGCCGGACGCGCCCGTCGTGGTCTGGTGGCCGGACGGTGCCCCGTCGGACCTGGCG
>NZ_JAAGLY010000028.1 GCF_010548375.1 Streptomyces sp. SID13726 | reverse complement strand
CTCGGAGGGCCTGGGCGCGCCGGTGAAGGCGGGTATCGCGGCCGGTGTGGTCGCCGTGGCCGCCGCCGCGGTGGCGCTCGCGCTGGTCGGCGACGACAGCCCGGCCAGGAAGCCGGACGCCAAGCCGCCCGCGTCCGCACCGGTGGTCGAACCCGCCGACCCGGCACCCACGCCCACCCCGAAGAAGCCCGAGCCGAAGCCGCCGGTGATCGTCGCCGTGGCCACCCCCAGCCCCACCCCGACGCCCACCCCCACACCGACCCCCAAGCCCAAGCCCAAGCCCGAGCCGACCCCGACGCCAACCCCCACCCCGAAGCCGAAACCGAAGCCGACGCCCACACCGACTCCCACCCCGACGCCGACTCCGCCTCCCCCGCCGGCCGTCTACCAGTGGAGCGAGCTGTCGTACGACGTCTCCGGCGACGGCAGCCGGCCCGAGATGCGGATCGGCGAGAGCAGTTGGGTGTGGCAGCGCTACGGCGTCTCGATCGGCCACACCTCGTACGGCCACGGCGTGACCGTCCACGGCCGCTCCTCGGTGACGATCGACCTCAACCGCGAGTGCTCCTCCTACGACGCGATGGTCGGCGTCGACGACATGTCGCTGGGGCTCGGCAAGGTCTACTTCTCGGTCTACGCGGACGGGGTGCGGCTGTGGAGGTCCGGGCTGGTCGAGGGCGGTGACCCGGCCGTGCCCGTCCATGTGAACCTCGCGGGGCGCAAGACCGTACGGCTGGTGGTGGAGCCGCGCAGCCACTTCGACGATCTGATGCCGGCGGACTGGGCCGAGTCGAAGTTCCGCTGCGGCTGAGCCCGGTGCCGGCCCTCAGGGGGCCGCAGGCAGTGCTTCGTCGAGTTCCTGGAGGATCTCGGCCGGGGTGAGAAGCCTGCCGCGGGCGCGCTCCGCCGCGTGCCGCTCGGGGTCGAGGCCGGTGCGGGTGGCGGATTCCGCTCGCTCTGCTTCCGTGCGCTCCGGATGGTTGCGGGGATCGCTTCCGCGCAGGCGCTCGGCGGCGGCGAGGAGCCGGGTGGCGCGCGGAAGGTCTCCGAGGTCGCACAGCAGGGCTGCCGCGGAGTCCACCAGCGTCGCCACGATCACGTCGGCGCAGCGCTTCTCTACCGCCTCGCGGACGGTGGCGGCCAGCAGGGGCAGCCCGCGCTCCGGGCCCGACTCCGCGACCGTCACCATCGCGTCGATCGAGTTGAGCATCACCAAGAACGGGGACGGCGGCGATACCGGGCCTATCTGCCGGCGGACCGCGTCCACCAGTTCGCGCGCACGGGCGGTGTCCTTGTCGTCCAGGGCGATGTAGGCCCGCATCAGCCAGACGAACGGCCGGGTCTCCGGGACGCCGTACCGGTCGCCGACGGCACTCGCCTCGTCCAGGGTGGCCAGCGCGGTGGCGCGGTCGCCGGTGCGGTACGCGACCTCGGCGAGCCGGGCCACCAGGAACGGCGTCTCGGCGTACGCCCCCACCTCGTAGGCGAGGCGCAGCGCCTCCTCGTACTCCTCCTTGGCCTCGGCGGGACGGCCGCGGGCCATGGCCGTCTCACCGGCCGCGCTGCTGACCTGGGCGCTGAGCCAGCGGTCGCCGAGACGGCGGCTGAGGGTGCGCAGTTCGCCCAGGTCGTCGTCCACGCCGTCCATGCCGCCCGGGGAGTCGACCATGGTGTGGGTGCGGAACATCAGGGTGACCGCCACGGACCAGTCGTCGCCGTGGACGCGGCAGTTGGCCACGGAGGCGTCCATGAGAGAGCGAATGTCCACGGGGTCGCCGAGCACCAGGCCGATCATGGGCCAGGCGATACCGGGGATGCGGGCCGCGTCGGGACCGCCCTGTGCGAAGTGTTCGCGGACGAGGGTGACGTGGCGGTGGAGGCCGGGGTCCAGGCGGCTGTCCATGGGCTCTGTCTCGGCCCTGAGGAAGAGGTGGAGCATGCGGAGGTTCATGCGGGTGCGGTGGGTGGCCGCCGGGTCCTCGGCTCCGCCTTCGGACCTTGTGCTCCCACCCGCACCACCCGTGCGGCTTTCGTGGTCGGGTGCGGGTGGCCCCTGGGGGGCGGATTCGCCGTCGGCGGGTGCGGGGGGGGGGGTGGTCGGGGCGGCCGTGGATGCGGAGGTGAATGGTGTAGCCGTGGATGCGGAGGTGATTGGTGCGACCGTTGATGCGGAGGCGGCCGGTGTGGCCGTGGATGCGGAAGTGATCGGTGTGGCCGTGGATGCGGAAGTGATCGCTGCGACCGGACCCGGCTGATTCCCGGCTCCGTTGCTGTCCTGGGGTGTGCTCAGGGTCAGTACTCGGTCCGTCCAGGACATGCCCTCGCGGCGGTAGTTGCGCAGCCACCAGAACCAGCCCATGGCCAGGACCATGGCGGCGGCTTCCGGTTCCTCGCCTGCCGTGATCGTTCGGTCGAGGGCGGTGCGGATGTTGTCGAGTTCGGTCTCCAGGCGGGCGATCCACGGGAGTTGGGCGGCGGAACGGAGCCGGGGTTCGGCCTGCTCGACCAGGGTGCGGACCCAGTCGCGGTGGCGGCGCTCGGCGGTGGCGCGGAGGTCGGGGGACTCGGCGGCGCGCTCGGTGGCGTACTCCTGGATGGTTTCGAGGAGGCGGTAGCGCATGCCCTCGGAGCCCTCGCGCTCGTAGGGGGTGGCCACGATCAGGGACTTGTCCACGAGGGCCCCGAGGAGTTCGGCGGCGGGCGCTCCGCAGACGGACTCGGCGGCCTCCAGCTCCCAGCCGCCCGCGAACACGGAGACCTCGCGCAGCACGGTCCGCTCCCGCTCGTCGAGCAGGTCCCAGGACCAGTCGACGACGGCCCGCAGAGTCTGCTGGCGGGGCAGGGCGGTGCGGCTGCCGGAGGTGAGCAAGCGGAAGCGGTCGTCGAGGCGGTCGGCGATCTGCCGCGGGGTGAGCAGCCGCAGCCGGGCGGCCGCCAGCTCGATGGCGAGGGGCAGTCCGTCGAGGCGCCGGCAGATCTCGGCGACGGCCGCCTCGTCGGCGAGCACGGTGTCCGCGTCGGGGCGGACGGCGGCGGCGCGCTCGGCGAAGAGGCGGTGCGCCTGGTCGGGGAGGAGGGGCTCGACCGGCCGCACGGACTCGCCCGGGACGCCGAGGGGTTCCCGGCTGGTGGCGAGGACGGTGAGCCCGGGGCAGCGGGTGAGGAGGGTCTCCGCGAGGTGGGCCGCGGCCTCGATCACATGTTCGCAGTTGTCAAGGATCAGGAGTTGGCTGCGCGGGGCGCAGTACTCGACGAGCAGGGCGAGCGGGTCGTCCTGCGGGGCCGTCAGCTCGGTGGTCATGAGCACGGTCTCGCGCAGACCGAGCGCACTGACCACGGCACCCGGCACCGCCTCCGGCCGGTCGAGCGGGGCGAGCTCGACGAGCCACGCCTGCGGTGAGCCGGCGGCGGCCTCCTCGGCGAGACGGGTCTTCCCTGAGCCGCCCGGTCCGGTGAGGGTGACGAGGCGGGCCCTGTGCAATTCGGAACGGATGGCGTCGAGTTCTGGTTCCCGGCCCACGAACGAGTTAAGGCGCGGACGGATGTTGCCGGTGCGTTCGGTGGGTCGACGGTGGCTCGGTTCCGCGGGTGTGAGCAGTTCCCTGTGCAGGGCCTGGAGTTCCGGCCCCGGGTCACTGCCGAGGCCGTCGGCGATCACACGGCGCGCGGTCTCGTACGCACCGAGCGCGTCCGCACCACGACCACTGTCCCGCAGGGCACGCACGAGCAGCACATGCAGCGACTCGTCGTACGGGTACGCCCCGGTCAGCTCCACCAACTCCGGCACCACCCCCTGCGCCCGCCCGAGCGACAGCTCCGCCTCGATCCGGCCCCGGACGGCCTCCAGCCGCAGCGCCTCCGGTCGGGTCGCGGCCGTACGGTCGGGAAGATCGGCGAACGCGGGACCACGCCACAGACCGAGCGCGGCGGCGAGTTCCCGAGCGGCCGTCGAGGCGTCGCCGTCGGCCAGGGCGGCGGTCCCCTGTCGCACAAGTCCCTCGAAGACATACAGATCCACGTCGTCCTCGGCCGCGGCCAGCCGATACCCCCCGGGCTCGGAAACGACCGCACCCTTCCCCACCGCACGCCGAAGCCGACCGACCAGTGCCTGGAGCGCGGCGGGGGCGTCCTGGGGTGGGCCGTCGCCCCACACCTCGTCGATCAGCGCCTCAGATGTACGAGTACGGCCGGGATACAGGGCCAGAGCCGCAAGCAAAGCCCGAACCCGGGGACCCCCCAGAGCCACGACGCCCTCGCCGTGGCCCACCACCTCGGTCACACCCAGAATTCTGTACCGCACGGGTTCATTGTCGCCGGGTTCTCGGTGAGGGTCGGTGAGTTTCGCCTATGGATGTGCCGGGTTCGGTTGTGGGGCGGGTGCGGGTGCGTCGTGGCTGGTCGCGCAGTTCCCCGCGCCCCTAACGAGCTACAGGCACCCTGCGCCGATACCCGACCCCCCTCGACCACGGCGCCCCACGCGCGCCACCACGGGCCGTCAGCCGCCGACGGCGCGCAGGGGACGGGGTGGGGGGTGTCCGCCCGCAGCGGCCGGCGTCCATAACCGAGCACTGCTCCAGAGACCGAGCCGCCGGACCGAGGACGGATACCCCCCACCCCGGCCCCGACCCCACCACCACGAGCACGCGCTACACACGCCCCCACCAGGGCCGAGCGGGCCGCCGCAGGCCTCAGGGGCGCGGGGAACTGCGCAAAAACGCCCACCCCCACCGAACCCGCAGACGAATACGGCTCAACCGCCGGAGGCCAACGCTCCGCGCTGCGGCCGAATCCCCGCCGGCACAGCCCGCGCCCGAGCCGGCGTCCCCGTCCAGCACGTCCCCCGCCGAGCCAGCAACCGCCCCAACCACAGCTCCAGCGAGACCAGATCCGCCAGCCCGTCCAACGGCAGCGCCTCCCCCTCCGCCGCCCCGCGGAGCGCCTTGCGGACGACCCGTGCCTCCACCAGCCCCGCCTGAGCCAGCAGCGGAGTCCCGAACAGCGACATCAGCGAGTCCGCCGCCACCCGCAACCCCGTCCGCGTCGCCGCCGCCGAGGAGGCGTGGGACGGTGCCCCCCAGCCGGGCGGGAGGTCGGAGACGCCCGCCCCCTCCAGCACCGTACGGAGGATCTCCGCGCGGGCGCCCGGCTGGACCCGCAGCGCCTCCGGGAGGGCACGGCAGGCCCGCACGACCTGGTTGTCGAGGAACGGCGCGTGCAGCCGCTGCGAGCGGATCTCCGCGGCCTGCTCCAGGACCCGCAGATCCGACGCGTGCCGAGCGAGCGCCGCACGCGCGCGGAAGTCACCGGGATGCTGCCCCGGCCCCACCCCGGACCGATGCGTGGCCCCCTGTAGGCGAACCGATACTTCAGCCAGCGCCTCACCGGTGAGCCAGCGCGCCGCGGGCCCGGGCCTGGCCCAGGTGAGCGCGGCGAGAGAGGCCCCCACCGCACCCCCGGGCTCGTCGAAGCGCCGGTGCAGGAGACGGTCGGCCAGCACCTCCAGGCCCGCGCGGTACGGCGTACGGGCCAGCTTCCGTGCCGCCCCGTACACGCGCGCGGGGACCAGCACCGAGCCGTCCGCCTTGGCCAGCGCGGCCACCGGCCGGACCAGGTGGCGCCGCTTGCGGTCCATCAGCAGGTCGGCGAGGCGCGCCGGGTGGGCGTCCAGGACCTGCCGGGCGCCGTACCCCGTGAAGTGGTCCGCGCTGCCCGCCGCGAGCCGCGCGCGGTGCCGTGCGGCTGTCACCAGGCAGGGCCCGGGTTCGTCCGTCAGCGGCCCGTCCAGTTCGGCGTACGGAAGCGTTTCCTCACCGCCGGCCACCACCACGTGATGCAGCCGGGGGTTGGCCGCGAGCGTCCCCGCCCGCTCCACCTCGGCCTCCCGCCCGCTCACCGCGAGGTCGTTGAAGGTCACCGCCAACAGCCGCTCACCGGCCCCGGTGCCGTGTCCCAGGACGGTCCCCGGCATCCCCGGCAGCCCGGCCGCCAGCAGGGCGAGCGTCCCCGACGCGGGCCCCCCGGACAGGTCGGCCCCGATCCCCGGCACCGGCATCCCGCGCGCGGCACGCCGTTCGGCGGGGCCCATGCCGGGCACCGGGCCGGGGTCGATGTCCGGCACGTGGCGGGGCGCGGACAGACGCGCGCGCACCGCCTCCACGAGAGCGTCCCGTACGCCGTCGACCGCGCTGTCCGCGTCGGCGGTGGGCGCGGCGACGGCGAGCGAGGCGACCGGCTCGTACCCGGCGATCTCACGGGCGCCGTTGCGCAGGATCAGCGCGTGCCCCGGCGGAATGCGCCGTACGCCTTCGTAGGGCGTGGAGTCGTGCAGCGCGGCCGGCACGTCCGGGGCGGCGAGCAGGGCGGCGAGGTGACCGAAGTCGAGGTTGGCCTCGATGAGGTCGGCGAGCGGGAGGGCGGCGGTCGCGTAGGCCGTGCCGCCCGCCCAGGGTGTGTGGAACACCGGCCGCGCGCCCGCGAGATCGCCGGAGACGGTGATCCGGCGGCCCACCTGGACCACCGCCGTGTACGCGCCCGACCAGGCCGTCAGATGCCGAAGTGCCCCTCCGCGCGCGGCGAGCAGTCCGACCCGCAGCTGTTCGTCGGAGGCGCCGCAGGTGCCGAGGACCGCGATCCGGGTCTGTTCGTCGACCTTCACCACGCGCACCTCGTCGGGGCGCCAGTCGCCGACCGCCCACAGCGGATCCGGGTCCCCCCACAGGAGTTGGGAACCCACCGGGTGAACGGTCTCGCCGTCGCTTCCGGTGGCTCCCGCGGTCCCGATCGCGGAAACACCGGCGGCGGTGCTGCTCCATCCCACCAACCACCGCATCGACGCCTCCACAGGCTGTGGACAACCAGTGCACCGTACGAACCGGTCACCATGCTGCCATGAAGGAAGCCTGCCGGAGAGCTGGTGGAGCCGCTCGGGACGAGGGGAACGCGCCCCTGTGAACACCCGCGTACGCCAGCGAACACCGGCGCCGGGCAAGGGGCGTGCGACGCGAATGCGCCCCCGAAACGCTCCCCCAGAACACCTAACGCGCCCTCAACTGCCATGGTGGGAGGGCTGATCGCCCGCGAGAACGAGGGTAGATTTTCAGCCAAATCGGCGCCATCGGAGCAGGCTCGCGCACGCTCCGTACACACTCCGCGCGCCGCACGACAGGCGCGCAGCCCGGGAGACGCCACTTCGCCCCCCGGGCCGTTCCGCCGCCCGCGGGGATGTAGGCGGCGGTGTCCCCCAGCCCACTGGATCCAGTACAGCGGGCCGACCCACGCACGGCCCATGGAACCGCTCCCCCGATGGCCGGAGAAGAGCGCACGCACAGGCGCACGGCCACACAGCGGGAGCACGACGCAACTGCGCGTATCGGACCCGTACTTCAGTACGGACCACAATCCCGCCATCCGGAACAATGCCTCTTAACGCTTGGGATGCGGCGAACTACGCTGGGTTTACGAATGCCGCGTGGTTATGCCAGCGCGGCAGCCGTCTGTGTCGAGGGGTGGCGCATGTCCAGGGAGCAACGCGGGCCGAACGAAAAGCTCGGCGCCGTTCTCGCCCTCGCGGGAATCAGCAACGCAGGACTCGCGCGTCGCGTCAACGATCTTGGCGCCCAACGCGGGTTGACACTTCGCTACGACAAGACGTCGGTGGCGCGCTGGGTGTCGAAGGGGATGGTGCCGCAGGGTGCGGCGCCGCACCTCATCGCCGCCGCCATCGGCCAGAAGCTCGGCCGCCCGGTGCCGCTCCACGAGATCGGCCTGGCGGACGCGGATCCCGCGCCGGAGGTGGGCCTCGCCTTCCCCAGGGACGTCGGCCAGGCGGTCCGGTCGGCGACGGAGCTCTACCGTCTCGACCTCGCCGGCCGCCGCGCGGGCACGGGCGGCATCTGGCAGTCCCTGGCGGGCTCGTTCGCAGTGAGCGCATACGCAACGCCCGCCTCACGGTGGCTGATAACCCCGGCCGACAGCTCGGTCGCGCGCGAGGTGAACCACTCCGAGGGCACCGGCGCACCGCTCAAAGTCGGCCACAGCGATGTGCAGAAGCTGCGGGAGGCCGCCGAGGACGCCAGGCGCTGGGACTCCAAGTACGGAGGCGGCGACTGGCGTTCGTCCATGGTGCCGGAGTGTTTACGGGTGGAGGCGGCACCGCTGCTGCTCGGCTCGTACTCCGACGAGGTCGGCCGGGCGCTGTTCGGCGCCTCCGCCGAGCTCACCCGGCTCGCGGGCTGGATGGCCTTCGACACCGGTCAGCAGGAAGCGGCCCAGCGGTACTACATCCAGGCGCTCAGGCTCGCCCGCGCGGCGGCCGACGTACCGCTCGGCGGCTATGTGCTGGCGTCGATGTCGTTGCAGGCGACCTACCGGGGCTTCGGCGACGAGGGCGTCGATCTCGCGCAGGCCGCCCTGGAGCGCAACCGTGGTCTCGCGACCGCCCGCACCATGAGCTTCTTCCGGCTCGTCGAGGCGCGGGCACACGCGCGTGCCGGGGACGCGGCGGCGGCCGGAGCGGCGCTGAAGGCCGCCGAGGGGTGGCTGGAGCGCTCGCGGGAGGGCGACAACGACCCCTCGTGGCTCGGGTTCTACTCCTACGACCGGTTCGCGGCGGACGCGGCGGAGTGCTACCGCGACCTGAAGGCGCCCCGGCAGGTACGGCGGTTCACGGAGCAGGCGCTGTCGAAGCCGACGGAGGAGTTCGTGCGCTCGCACGGACTGCGGCTGGTCGTCTCCGCGGTCGCCGAGCTCGAGTCGGGCAATCTCGACGCGGCGTGCGAGCAGGGCGTGCGGGCGGTGGAGGTCGCGGGGCGCATCTCCTCGGCCCGCACCACCGAGTACGTGAAGGACCTGCTGCACCGGCTGGAGCCGTACGGCGACGAGCCGAGGGTGGTGGAGCTGAGGGAGCGGGCCAGGCCGCTGCTGATGGCTCCGGCGTGAGCCCGGGACGACATCACCGCACCCCGCGTTTGAAGTGACTGTCAGTGGTGCAGTGCACTATCGGGGGTGGGAGGTGGTGCAGGTGCTGTCCGGGATCGCTTACGACTGTGACGTGCTCGTGATCGGTGGGGGCATTGTCGGGTTGTCCACGGCGTACGCGATCACTCGGGCCGCGCCCGGGACTCGGGTCACCGTGCTGGAGAAGGAGGCGGGGCCCGCCCGGCATCAGACCGGGCGCAACAGCGGGGTGATCCACAGCGGGATCTACTACCGCCCCGGCTCGCTCAAGGCGCGGTACGCCGTGCGCGGAGCCGCCGAGATGGTCAAGTTCTGCGCGGAGTACGGCATCGCGCACGCGGTGACCGGCAAGCTGATCGTCGCCACCGAGCGCGGCGAGCTGCCCCGGCTGCACGGCCTGGTCCAGCGCGGCCGGGAGAACGGCATTCCGGTGCGGGAGCTGGGCGCCGCCCAGATCGCGGAGTACGAACCCGAGGTGGAGGGCCTGGCCGCCATACACGTCGGGACGACCGGGGTGTGCGACTTCGTCGGGGTCGCCCGGCAGCTGGCCGAGGCGTCCGGGGCGGAGATCCGGTACGGCGCGGGGGTGCGCCGGATCGACCGCAGGCCCGAGCTCGGGGTCGCCGTACGCACGGACGCGGGGGACGTCGTACGCGCGCGGGTGCTGGTGAACTGCGCCGGGCTGCACTGCGACGAGGTGGCCCGGCTGACCGGGGACGACCCCGGGATGCGGATCGTGCCGTTCCGGGGTGAGTACTACACGCTGGCCCGGCCCGAGCTGGTGCGGGGCCTGGTGTACCCGGTGCCGGACCCGGCGTTCCCGTTCCTCGGCGTGCACCTCACGCGCGGGATCGACGGAAGCGTCCACATCGGACCGAACGCGGTACCGGCGCTGGCCCGGGAGGGCTACGACTGGGGCGTCGTACGGCCCAGGGAGCTCGGCGCCACCCTGGCGTGGCCGGGGTCCTGGCACATAGCGCGGCGGCACTGGCGGTACGGAGCCGGGGAGCTGCGGCGGTCGGTGTCCCGGCGGGCGTTCACCACGGCCGTGCGCAGGCTGCTGCCGGCGGTGACCGTGGACGACCTGGTGCCCTCGGCAGCCGGGGTGCGGGCGCAGGCGGTGCTGCGGGACGGGACGCTGGTGGACGACTTCCTGATCAAGGAGGGCGCCCGGGCGGTGCACGTGCTGAACGCGCCCTCGCCCGCGGCGACCGCCTCGCTGCCGATCGGGCGGGAGGTGGCCCGGCGGGCCCTGGAAGCGCTGCGGGCCGTGTGACGGACCACTGGATTCACGTAAAATCGTCCCCACTGTGTCTGATTCCCTCAACACTCCCGATGCCACCGAGCCCTCGCCGCACACCCCCGGTGTGTCCGTCCGGCACACCCGGACCAAGGGCGAGCCGCGGTTTCCCGACGGGCCCAGTGCCGATCCCGCGGGCTCGCACTTCGAGCGGCGGATCCGGAGTTTCCAGCCGCGGCGGAGCCGGGTGACGGCGGGGCAGGCGGACGCGTTGCAGCGGCTGTGGTCCCGGTGGGGGCTGGACATCGACGGCCAGTGGACCGTCGAGCCGGACGAGTTGTTCGGGAACGACCGTCCCGTCGTGCTGGAGATCGGCTTCGGGATGGGGGAGGCGACCGCGCAGATGGCCGCCGGTGACCCGGACACCAACATCCTCGCCGTCGACGTGCACACCCCGGGCCAGGGGAACCTGCTCAACCTGGCCGAGCAGCACCACCTGACCAACATCCGGGTCTGCAACGGCGACGCCATCATCCTGCTGCGCGAGATGCTCATGAAGGACTCGCTCGACGGGCTGCGGGTGTACTTCCCCGACCCCTGGCCGAAGAAGCGGCACCACAAGCGGCGGCTGATCCAGCCGGAGTTCCTGGACCTGGCCGCGACCCGGCTCAGGCCCGGCGCGACCGTGCACTGCGCGACCGACTGGGAGCCGTACGCCGAACAGATGCTCGAAGTGCTGGACGCGCACCCCGACTTCGAGAACACCCAGGCCGACGGCGGTTTCGCGCCGCGTCCCGACTTCCGGCCGCTGACCCGTTTCGAGGGGCAGGGACTGGACAAGGGACATGTCGTGAACGACCTGCTGTTCCGTCGCGTACAGCACGGCGACCGACCGGACCGTTCCGACCGATCCGACCGATCCGACCAACCCTCCTCCGGCGCCTGAGCGTTCCAGCAGTCCCCGCCGTCTCGTTAAGGTCGATGCCGTGGCCACCTGTCCCCCGTATCCGACGCACCCCGGTGACCCCACCGGTGGCGGCGCGCTGCGGCACGCGCACTGGTGGCAGCGGAAGTGGGTGCGCTACGGCGCGCTGATCACGCTCCTCGCGCTGTCCGGGCTCGTCATCCTGGCCCTGGTCCGGCAGCAGACCGGTACCGAGGGGTTCCTGGTCGGACTCGGGCTGGCCGTGCTGCCGGTGCCGCTGCTCCTGGCCGCCTTC
Organism: Streptomyces sp. SID13726; assembly: GCF_010548375.1. GTDB lineage: Bacteria > Actinomycetota > Actinomycetes > Streptomycetales > Streptomycetaceae > Streptomyces. The sequence continues at coordinate 87,965 of NZ_JAAGLY010000028.1, read as the reverse complement.
CGCTGGCTCGACCGGGTCGAACCAGGGCCCTGGCGCAACCTGGTGTTCGCGTTCGCGTGGGGCGCCTGCGCGGCGGCGCTGATAGCGATCGTGGCCAACAGCTTCGCGACGAAGTGGATAGCCACGGCGACCGCGGACCCCTCCAGCGCGGACACGCTCGGCGCGACCGTGATAGCGCCGGTCGTCGAGGAGTCCGCCAAGGCCGCCGCCGTCCTGCTCGTCTTCCTGTTCCGCAGACGGGACTTCACCGGGATCGTCGACGGAGTGGTGATCGCCGGGGTCACCGCGACCGGGTTCGCGTTCACCGAGAACATCCTCTACCTCGGCACCGCCTTCGGCACCGACCAGCTCACCGGCGACCGCGGCATCGCCTCCGTCACCGCCGCGACCTTCTTCGTGCGCGTGGTGATGTCACCGTTCGCGCACCCCCTCTTCACCGTCCTGACCGGCATCGGCTTCGGCGTCTCCGCGCTGTCGGCGGAGCACCAGCACGTACGGCGGGTGCTCGTCCCGCTCTCCGGCCTGCTGCTCGCGATGGGCATGCACGCGATGTGGAACGGCTCGTCGACGTTCGGGGAGTACGGGTTCTTCGCGGTGTACGCGATGTTCATGGTGCCGGCGTTCGCGCTGCTGACCTGGCTGGTCGTCTGGACGCGGCAGCGGGAGCTGAAGACCGTGCGCGAGGAGCTGCCCGCGTACGCCGTCGCCGGCTGGCTGACCCCGACCGAGCCGTACGTCCTCGGCTCGATGCGGGCGCGGCGGGTGGCCCGGGAGTACGCGCGGCGGCAGCTCGGGGGGCGGCCCGCGGGGCGGGCGGTCGCGCAGTACGAGTCCTACGCCACGTCTCTCGCGTTCCTACGACGACGGGGGCGGCTCGGCAAGGCCGGGCCCGACTTCGTCGTACGGGAACGGGAGTTGCTGCACGAGCTGTGGTGGCGCCGCGAGATCGCGCGGCCCGCGCTGGACCACGCGGCACGGATGACGGCACCGCCGGTACCGGTGGCCGCGCCGCCTTGGCCGGTGTACGGGGTGTACGGCTACCCGACCCACCCGACGGCCCACCCCACGCATCCGGTCCAGCCGACGGTGCCGTACCCCGCGTACAACCCGTACCGGACGTAGGGCCTGTCGTTTGGATCAGGCCGACGCCTCCGTCAGCCGTGCCAGCTCCTCCTCCGTCAGCGCCAGTTCCGCCACCCTCACCAGCGCCGGCAGCTGCTCCACCGTGCGCGCGGACGCGATCGGGGCCGTGACCGTCGGCTGGGCGGCGAGCCAGGCGAGGGCGACCGTGGCGACGGGGACCCGGTGTGCCTCGGCGATGTCGTCGAGGGCCGCGAGGACCTTCCGGCCGCGCTCGGTGTCGAGGTGCTTGCCGGCGCCCGCCACCGCGCGCGGGCTGTCCACGGTCGTACCGGCGCGGTACTTGCCGGTGAGGAACCCGGAGGCGAGGGCGGAGTACGGGACCGCGGAGAGGCCCTCGCGGGCGACGACGGCCTGGAGGTCGCCCTCGTAGGTGTCGCGGGAGACCAGGTTGTAGTGCGGCTGCACGGCCACGTACCGGGCCAGGCCCTCGCGGTCGGAGAAGGCGAGGGACTCCGAGAGGCGCTCGGCGGAGATGTTGGACGCGCCGATCGCCCGCACCTTGCCCGCCTTCACCAGCTCGTCGAGCGCGCCGATGATCTCCTCGACGGGTATCTCCGGCTTGTCGAAGTGGGTGTAGTACAGATCGATGTGATCGGTGCCCAGGCGGCGCAGCGAGGCCTCCGCGGCCGCCTTGATGTTCGCGGCGGACAGGCCGGGGAAGGCGGGGTGCTGGCTGACCTTCGTGGCGATGACGACATCGTCGCGGTTGCCGCGGGCCGCCACCCACTTGCCGATGATGGTCTCGGACTCGCCGCCGGAGTTGCCGTCGATCCACGCCGAGTAGGAATCGGCCGTGTCGACGAAGTTGCCGCCCGCGGCCGCGTACGCGTCGAGGACCGCGAACGAGTGGGACTCGTCCGCGGTCCAGCCGAACACGTTGCCGCCGAGGGAGAGCGGGAAGACCTCCAGATCGGAGGAGCCGAGCTTGCGAAGGGGAGAGGAAGTCATGTCCTACGACAACGCAGGCACCGGAAGCCGATCTTCCGATGCCTGCGACAAAGTTCCGTAAAGAACCTCAGGGCGTGAGCCCCTTGCCCCGCAGCCACGCCATCGGGTCGATCCCGTCGGCCGCGCCGCCCGGGTGGACCTCCAGGTGCAGGTGCGCGCCGGTCACGTTGCCCGTGGCGCCCACGCGCCCGATCACGTCACCGGTGCCGACCTTCTGGCCGACGCTGACGCTGATCGAGGACTGGTGGCAGAACCACAGCTCGGTGCCGTCGTCGAGGGTGAGGATCGTGCGGTAGCCGTAGGAACCGGCCCAGCCGGCCTCCGTGATGGTGCCGCTGTGGATCGCCTTGATGAGGGTGCCCGTGGGCGCCGCGAAGTCGAGGCCCGTGTGGTAGCCGGAGGACCACAGCGAACCGGCCTGACCGAAGGTCGAGGTGATGGTGTACGACGAGGTCGGCAGCGTGTACTGCTTGGCGAGCTCGGCCAGGCGCGCGGCCTCGGCCTTCTCCGCGGCGGCCTGCTCGGCCTTCTTCTTCGCGGCGGCGGCCTTCTCCTGAGCGTCCTTCTCCGCCTTGGCGGCTGCCTCGTCGGCCTCCTTCTGGGCGGCGTCCGCGACGGCCTTGGCGGCCTTGGTGTCGATCTGGTTCTGCTGCGTCTCGGCCTGGGCGAGGATCCGCGAGCGCAGTGCCTCACCGGCGTCCGAGGTGCCCTTGGCGGTGTCGGCGGTGGTGGCGCCGACGCTGCTGAAGGCGCTGGTGTCGGCGGCGGCGGAGCCGGAGTCGTCCGAGATGAGCGACCCCACGTTGGGCAGGTCGGGCATCGAGATCGACACGGGCGGCTTGCCGGTGTTGGCGCTGGCCATCCCGCCGGCGCTGACGGCGGCTATGACACCGACGCCGAGAACGGTGGAGCTGCGGGCGAAACCTCCGCCGCGCTGCTTGGCGACACGGTGCCGGCCTCGTACGGGGGCGAGGGAATCCGCGGTCGGGTTCCACTCGCCGACCGGGGCCTCGTCGTCGGCTTGGTAGCCGCCGTACACGAGAGTGCTGCGCGGTACGGGAGGGGCCTCGGGGGCAGGCGGGTTGGACGCCACGTGGGCGTGCTCCTTTCCTTCCTTCTCGCCTACCGGGTTAGCTGACGGGTTCGGAGCAGGAAGGTCTCCTACGCGCGTATATCCGCCGTGCTGCCACGGCGAAGTACGAGCGATTCACCCCAAGTTGGTGGTTCCCCGGTTCCCTTGCGGAATTCGGCGCGTGAGCACGGAGCCGTCTCTTGTGACGGCTGGGACGACCGCGCTGCGTTATCGAACGTTAATAGACCCGGGGGCTCGATTCCAAGCTGTTCCGCTTGATCATTAACGAAATCCCGCAGGACTTACGGCCCATGACCGGCGAAAAACGGGCGAGTTGACCTTGCCTCAGTCGACGCACAGGGATTGACGGTATGTCAGTTGTTATGCGGAGGGCGCTCGCCCGCTCACACCACGTCACGAAGGCCGTCGTACGGCGAGCAGCGCCATGTCGTCGGTGAGGAACCCGCCGGAATGCCGGCGCACCTCGGCCGCGAGGGCGGAGAGCAGCGCGCCGGGCTCCGCGAAGGAACGGCCGGCCAGCCGCGCCCGCGGATCGTAGAACCGCCCCTGCGCGTCCCGCGCCTCGGACAGTCCGTCGGTGTGGAGCAGCAGCGTGGCCCCGGCCGGGAAGCCGTGCTGTTCGGCGCGGTCGGGCCAGGTGCCGAGCTCGCCCATGCCGAGCGGCAGCGCGGGCTCCCGGGCGGGCAGCGCGTCGACCGTGCCGTCGGCGTGCAGCAGCAGGGGCGGCGGATGCCCCCGGTTGACGATCCGTACGGCCCCGTCGCCGTGCGGGAGTTCGGCGAGGACGGCCGTGGTGAACCCCTCGAAGGCGTCGACGCTGTCCCGCCGCGTACCCTCCCGGGCCAGCGCCCGCTCCAGACGCTGGGCGACGGCCTCAAGGGTGGCCTCCTGCTCGGCGGCCTCCCGGAACGCCCCGATGACGATCGCGACGGCCGCCACCGCGCCCATCCCCTTCCCGCGCACGTCCCCGACGATCAGCCGTACGCCGTGCGGGCTGTCCTGCACCGCGTACAGGTCACCGCCGATGAACGCGTCCGCCTGGGCCGCCTCGTAGCGCACCGCGACGGCGAACCCGCCGATCCGCTCGCCCGGCCGGGGCAGCACCGCGCGCTGGGCGGCCTCGGCGATCTCGCGCTGCGAGGCGAGCTGTTCGCTGCTGCGGCGGACCAGGACGTTGATGAGGACGGCCAGGACGGCGACCGTCACCACGGTGACCAGCTCGGTGACGGCGTCGGCTTCGAGGAGGATGCCGAGCCGGGTGTGGATCGCCAGGACGACGAGGACGGAGGCGGCGCCGGTCAGGACGGTGCCGCGCCGCGAGTACAGCGGGGCGGCGACCAGGGGCGCGGCGGTGAAGAGGGGAGCCGCGGAGAACTGCATCGGGGTGAGGTAGTCGTAGAACGCCCCGACGACGAGCAGCAGCGCCGGGAGCGCGCGGACGAAGGTGCGCGCGTACGAGATCGGCCCCTCCTGCTCCACCCCTCCAGGTTTCCCGGCGCGGGAGCGCGGGGCGAGCCGGGTGGACCGACCGGGGGAAACACTCAGGGCCGGAGTCCAGTGACTGGACTCCGGCCCTGAGCCTTGAGTAGCGGGGACAGGATTTGAACCTGCGACCTCTGGGTTATGAGCCCAGCGAGCTACCGAGCTGCTCCACCCCGCGTCGGTGTGTTCACTACTGTACGCCATCCGCGGGGTCGCTCGCGCCAGGGTTTGTCTCCGCGGGGTTCAGAGCCCCGGGTTGTCCGCGTGGGTCAGGGTCTCCCAGGAGACGAAGAGGTCGTCGGTGCCGGCGGGGCGGGTCTCCTCGGCCAGCTTGTGCGCGGCCGGGACGGAGACGTCCAGCCGGTCCTCCAGGTGGTTGAGGGCGACCTCCAGGTCGGGGCCCATGTTCCGGTCGACCTTGCCGCCGCACAGCCAGGCGGGCGCGGGCTCCCCCGCCTGGTAGCGGGCGTGGAAGGCGAGCGCGGCCTTCAGCCGGTCCTTGACCTCGCCGTAGAGGTCGACGCCCTGGTGCCAGGCGGTCTCGGCGACGTGCGCGGTCGCGGCGAGCGAGTATCCGACGTGCTTGAAGTTGCGGCAGGTCTCCTGGGCGAGACCGTCCTTGAAGGTGGTCTGCCGGAACCAGTAAGTGGTCAGCTTCTGCGGGGTGTTGACGCTGGAACCCGGCGGGGTGAGCGGGAGCTTGCCGTCCTTCTCCAGGTAGAAGTAGGCGGGCACCCGCTCACGGAAGCGCTCCAGGGCGTGGTCGAAGGCCTTGTGGTCGTCGAGGAAGACGGCGATGCCGATGGCCGCGTCGGTCATCACGAGGTCCCAGTTGCCGTTGTAGTCGGGGACCTTCTGCGTGACGGTGGGCAGATAGGCGGTCCGCAGCATGTGCTCGAACCGCGCGACCCGGTCGGCGGGCCACCCGGCCCCGTCGGTGTACCGGACGATCTCGGCGGCCCGGGCCCAGGTGGACCCCGCCCACCCGGTCTGGAGCCCCGAGTCCTCCTCGGTGTGCCGCCGCATCCGCGCCGACCAGGCGTCCATGATCTCCCTGGCCTTCACGGCGTGCTGCTGCTTGCCGGTGACACGGAACAGCAGGGCCTGCGTGTAGGCGGCGATGGCATCCTCACGCTCCTCCACGCACCCGTGCGCGGGCCGGTCGGTGTGGTCGCCACCGGGGCAGTCGACGCTCGCGTACGGCTCGGGGGCGTACTTGTACGACCCGTACTTGCTGTCCCGCATGTCCAGATACGCCTTCAGCCACGGCTGCTTCCCGGCCGTGACCTTCTCCCGTACGAGGTCCAGCTGCGCGTTGCTCACCAGCACCCCGGGGTGGGTGAAGCTCGCGTCCGGGGGCAGGGCGCGGGCCATCGTGCGGGTACCGGAGTCGGTCGTACCGCAGGAGGCGAGGAGTGCGGTGAGCAGGGGCGCGAGGAGCAGGGCGGCGGTGCGTCGTGGGGCCATGGGGCCAGGGTGGGACGGCGGGCGGCGGGGCGCAGGTCCGGTTGGGCCGATTGGCCGGGTGGGGTCGGCGTACTGTGGCGCCCCGCGCAGGAGACGAGGAGGGGTCCATGACGACGTCCGACGAGCGCCCGGTGGAGATCGACAAGCGGGACGTCCCGCTCTCCGGGGGCCGCACGCTCCGGGTGACGGAGTTCGCCAACGGCAGCGTCCGGCTGGCCGTGCACGCGGGCTCCCCCTATGTGGTGACGGTCCTGGAGCAGATCGACGACGGGGTCGTGCTGAAGCTCTCCCCCGGCCGCGAGGGCTCCGGCGCCCACAGGAACTGGGTCCGCGACCACAGCGAGGACAGGCCCGCGTAGGGCTTGTCCGGCGGATCTGGCGGACACGGGTGAGCGGGGTCCGGTGCGTACAGCCGCGAGGTGGAGGAGCCGTGTCGATCAGCCGCAGCCGCGGCGGCCGACGCGAGGGTCCCCTTGAGGGGAGGAGGCTGCGCCGGCCTCCTCGGCATCGGCATGATCCGCCGCACCAGCCCGCACAGTACTGTCGCCCCCATGTGCCGTCTCCTCGGTGTGGTCACCCGCACCCCGCTCCTCCTCACCACCGCCCTGGGCGATCTCGCCGCTCCCTTCACGGAGTTGAGCCGGGAGCACGGTGACGGCTGGGGGATCGCGGCCCGGCCCGGGGACGGGGACGCGGGCCCGCTGATCGTCAAGGGGACCGGACGGGCCTCGGACGACGAGCTGTGGGACCGGGCGCTCGGCGGCACGCTCGCCGACGCGGCCCTGCTGCATCTGCGGATGGCCTCGCCGGGGCTGCCGGTCGTCGCCGAGAACACCCATCCCTTCGCCGCGGACGGCCTCGCGTTCGCGCACAACGGGTTCTTCTCGCCGTACGACGCCCTCGACGAGCTCATCGATCCCGGGCTGCTCGCGGGGGCGGGCGGGAGCACCGACTCCGAGCGGTACTTCCTGCGGGTGCTGACGCTGCTGCGGGACAAGGGCCCGGTGGACGCGCTCGCGCAGGCCGCCGAGGACATCCGGGCCCGGTCCTCCTTCGCCAGCCTCAACTGTCTGCTGCTGACCGGGCAGGCGCTGTACGCCTACTCCGACGAGGACCCGGAGTCCGAGGTCAGCCGGCGGCGGGGGCCGGACTTCTTCCGGCTGCGCTACCGCGCGGACGGCGAGCGGGTGGTCGTCGCGTCGAGCGGGGTGCCGGCGGCCGAGGGCGAGGGGTGGGGCGTGCTGCCGTACCGGGAGGTGCTGGAGATCCGGCGGGCGGACCTCGGCGTCCGCCGCTGGATGGTGTAGCCCGCTACACCGTGCGTCCACGGGTGGATCATCTAGCGTGAGCCGCATGTGGAAGTCGGTTCAGCGTGCGGCGATGGCCACCGTGCATCTCTTCGTGGCCGCGGCGATGTGCTTCGGGGTGTACATCTTCATCACCGTGCTGCTGATCGCCGCCGTCGGCACGGTCGCGGTGGTCGGCTGCTGGCTGCTGCCCGAGGCGGTGCTGCTGATACGGCGGATCGCGGGCGCCAAGCGGAACCTGACCGCCCTGTGGACGGGCCGGGGGATCCCCGAGGCGTACGCCCCGCTGACCGGCACCCTCAAGCAGCGGCTGCGGACCTCCGTGCAGGACCCGAGCACGCTCACCGACCTCCGCTGGATGGTCTGCTACTACCTCTACGGCGCCCTCCTCGCCCTCGCCCTCCCGCTGTGGCCCGTGGGCCTCGTGGTCGACGGGGTGTGGGCCGGGGCGCTGCGCCGCGACCCGGTCGTGCTGCCGCTGATCGTGAGGCTCGCCGACACCGAGGCCCGCTGGTCGACGAAACTGCTCATGCCCTCCCCGAAGGCCCGGCTCGCCGCACGCGTGCAGGAGCTGAAGGAGACCCGGGCCGACGCGATCGCCGCGCACGAGGCCGAACTGCGCCGCATCGAACGGGACTTGCACGACGGCGCCCAGGCCAACCTGGTCGCCCTGTCGATGCGGATCGGGCTCGCCAAGCGGGCCTACGACCGTGACCCGGACGCCGCCCGCAAGCTCCTCGACGACGCCCAGGCCCAGGCCGAGCAGGCGCTCACCGAGCTGCGGCACGTGGTGCGCGGCATCCACCCGCCGATCCTCACCGACCGGGGCCTGGTCGGCGCGGTACGGGCGCTCGCGGCGAGCAGCGGACTGGCGGTGACCGTGGACGACGGCGGCCTCGACGAGGGCACCCGGGCGCCCGCGGCGGTGGAGGCCGCCGCATACTTCGTGGTGGCCGAATCCCTCACCAACGTGGCCAAGTACAGCGGGGCGGAGCGGGCCGAGGTCCGGCTGACCCGCATCCGGCGCGGACTGACCGTGCGGGTGCGGGACGAGGGCCGGGGCGGCGCCGACGAGTCCGCGGGCTCGGGACTGCTCGGGATGCGGCGCAGGGTCGCCGCGCTCGACGGGACCTTCGAAGTGACCAGCCCCGTCGGGGGCCCGACCGTGATCGATGTGGAGCTGCCGTGCGTGTGGTGATCGCCGAGGACAACGCCCTTCTGAGAGAGGGGCTCGTCCTCCTGCTGACGTCCTCCGGGCACGAGTGCGTGGCCGTGGTCGGCACCGGACCCGAGATCCTGCCCGCCCTGCTCGAACACCGCCCCGACATCGCCGTGCTCGACGTCCGCATGCCGCCCCACTTCCGCGACGAGGGCCTGCGGGCCGCCCTCGACGCACGCGAGCGCATTCCCGGGCTGCCGGTCCTGGTCCTCTCCCAGTACGTCGAGGAGTCGTACGCCGCCGAGCTGCTCACCGGTGGCACCAGCGGGGTCGGCTATCTGCTCAAGGACCGGGTCGGCCGGGTCGACGAGTTCCTCGACGCCCTGGAGCGGGTCGCGGCCGGCGGCACCGCGCTGGACCCCGAGGTCGTCACTGAGCTCCTCACCCGCCGCCGCGACACCCCGCTCGACTCCCTCACCCCGCGCGAGCGCGAGGTGCTGAAGCTGATGGCCGAGGGCCACGACAACACGACCATCGCCTCGACCCTGGTCGTCACCGAACGCGCGGTCAGCAAGCACATCGGCAACGTCTTCCTCAAGCTGGGCCTGCCCCCGAGCGACAGCGGCCACCGGCGGGTGCTGGCGGTACTCGCGTACCTGGCCCACACGCCCCAGTAGCCGCGTTCCCTGAGCCCGAGGGCGGTGTACGGGCCGTTTCCGGAGGGGGCCGGGGAGGGGGTGTCCTGTCCGGAGCGGGAGAGATCGTGAGAAGGGGCAGCCCCGCGCCCTCAAGGGGCGCGGGGCTGTAGGCGACCGGAGACAGAACTCAGCGGTGACTCAACACCCGTTCCTCATCAGCGACTTCGGCGGAACCCACAAGCTTCGAGCCCTCGACGTCGATGTCCGGCAGCACCCGTCCCAACCACCGCGGCAGATACCAGGCCTTGTGCCCGAGCAGAGCCAGCACGGCCGGAACAACCGCCATCCGCACCACGAACGCGTCGAACAGCACCGCCACCGCCAGCCCGAACCCGATCATCTTGATCATCGACTCCCCGGCCCCGATGAACCCGGAGAACACCGCCATCATGATCAGCGCGGCGGCCACGACGACCCGCGCGCTGTGCTGGAACCCCGAGACGATCGCCTGCTTCGGCGCGTCCCCGTGGACGTACGCCTCCCGCATCCGCGAGACCAGGAACACCTCGTAGTCCATGGCGAGCCCGAACACGATGCCCACCAGGAAGATCGGCATCATGCTCATGATCGGACCGGTGGTCTCCACCCCCAACAGCTCGGCGCCATGGCCCTGTTGGAACACCGCGACCACGGCACCCAGCGCGGCCAGCACCGAGAGCAGGAAGCCGAGGGCCGCCTTGAGCGGGACCAGCAGTGAGCGGAACACCAGCAGCAGAAGCACGATCGCGAGTCCGACGACCACCGCGAGATACGGGATGAGAGAGCCCTGCACCTTCTGCGCCACGTCGATGTCGAGGGCGGTCTTGCCGGTCACCTCGAAGCTCGCGTCGGCCTTGGACTCGATGCCGGGACGCTCGTCGCGGATGGTCTGGACGAGGTCCTTGGTGCGCTCGTCGGTGGGCGCGGTGGAGGGCGTCACGGCGAGGATCGCGGTGTCGCCAGCCTGGTTGAACCGGGCCGGCGAGACGGAGACGACTCCGTGGGTCGCGGCGATGTCCTCGGCGACCGTGGCCACGGCCTGGTCCGGGTCGTCGGCCCCCTTGGCGTCCACGACCACGGTGAGCGGCCCGTTGAAGCCCGGCCCGAACCCGGCCGCGAGGGCGTCGTAGGCCCGCCGTTCCGTCGTGGAGGTCGCCTTCGCCTCGTCGCCCGGCATCCCGAGCCGGAGGTCGAGGACCGGGGTCGCCATGGCACCGAGACCGACCACACCCAGCAGCAGAACGGGGAGGGGATGCCGTACGACGATCCGCGCCCAGCGCGAGCCGCCGTTCTCGGTCCTGAGCAGCTTCCTGCGGTGGCGCCTGGAGTTGCGGCGGGCGCCGCGGGAGAGGACGGCGTTCGGCCAGAAGCCGAGCAGGGCCGGGACCAGGGTCAGGCAGATGAGGACCGAGACACCGACCGCGCCGGCCGCCGCCAGGCCCATCTTGGTGAGCATCGGGACGCCGACCACCCAGAGTCCGGCGAGCGCGATGACGACGGTCAGGCCGGCGAAGACGACCGCGGAGCCCGCGGTGCCCGCGGCGAGACCGGCGGCCTCTCTCGGGTCGTGGCCCTTGGCGCGTTCCTCGCGGTAGCGGGAGACGACGAACAGGGCGTAGTCGATACCGCAGGCCAGCCCCAGCATGGTGGCGAGGGTGCCGGTGTTCTCGGACAGGCCGAAGGTCTCGGAGAGGGCCAGGATGCCGGTCATGCCGATGCCGACGCCGATGACCGCGGTGAGCAGCGGGAGCCCGGCGGCGGCCAGGGAGCCGAAGGTGATGAGCAGGACGACGGCGGCGACGGCGATGCCGATCACCTCGGCGGCGCCGCCCGCGGAGGGCTGGGTGGCGAGGGCGTCCCCGCCGACCTCGACGCGCAGACCCGCGTCCCGGGCCACGTCGATGGCCGACTCCAGGTGCTTCTTGCTCGCGTCGGTGAGGTCGTCGGCCTTGGCCTTGAAGGAGACGGTCGCGTAGGCGGTCGTACCGTCCTCGCTGACGGCCTTGGCCTGGAACGGGTCGGCGGCGGAGGCGACTTGGGACCCGTCGGCGGCGGATTCCACGAGCTTCTCTATCGCCGCCCTGTTCCCGGCGGCGGTGACCTTCTCGCCGTTCGGCGCGATGAACACGATCCGCGCGCTCGCCCCGTCGGCGGCCGCTCCCGGGAAGCGCTGTTCCAGCAGGTCGAACGCCTTCTGGGACTCGATGCCGGGCATCGTGAAGCCCTCGTCGGCGGGGGTGGCCGCCTTGGACGAGGCGAAGCCGACGGCTCCCAGGACCCCGATCCACAACAGGGCGACGAACCATCGCCATCGGAAGGAGAAACGACCCAGGTGATAAAGGAGAGTTGCCATGGATACGACGATTCCGTCGGCGGCTCTCCGCCACGAGGGAGTGCCCTCCCGAACCGGGGTGTAGCGGACTACACCCCCGTCATCCGGCGCTGAGCTCGGTCAACTCCCCCAGCGGCAGCGTGTGCTGGGTCTGGAGGACCTTGGCGCGCAGGTAGCGGACGTTGTGGGCGGTGGTGAAGACCCCGGTCGGGACCCGGTCGTGGACATCGATGCCGAGGTCGCGCAACTGGCCCGCCTTGTCGGGGTTGTTGGAGAGCAGGTCGACCGAGTCGATGCCCAGGGCGGTCAGCATCTGCGCGGCGGCCGTGTAGTCACGGGCGTCCTCGGGCAGGCCCAGCGCGGTGTTCGCCGCGTAGGTGTCGAGACCCTGGTCCTGAAGGGCGTACGCGTCGAGCTTGTTGTAGAGGCCGATGCCGCGGCCCTCCTGGCGGAGGTAGAGCAGGACGCCACCGCGCTCGGCTATGCGCTCGACCGCCTCGCGCAGCTGGGGCCCGCAGTCGCAGCGGGCGGAGCCGAAGACGTCACCGGTCAGGCACTCGGAGTGCAGCCGCACCAGGGGGACGGGGCTGGGGTCGCCGAGGACGACGGCGAGGTGTTCCTGGCCGTCGGTCAGGCCGTGGAAGGTGACGAGCTCGGCGTCCACGCGGAAGCCGTCCCCGAAGCGCAGCGGAACGCGGACGCGGGAGCGCTGGGTGGCGGCGGGCAGGTCGGTCATGCGGGTACTCCGGTCCGTAGGCATATCTGCTTCAGATTTGAAGCAGATCTACTGATCGAGACCCTACCCCATGCTTTAAATTTGAAGCAACGGTTTTATGGCGCTCGTCACGCCCGGCTCTCACCCGAGCAGGAGGGGGACGAGCGCCGGCGCCAGGGGACCTCCTCGACGGGGCCGCCCTCCCCCTGAAGCCCCGCCGTGACGCTGGTGAAGATCTCCTCCAGCTGCCCGACCTGCTCCGGGGTGAGCCGGTCGAAGAGCGCGGCGCGGACGGTGTCCACATGCCCCGGCGCGGCCCGTTCCAGCACGGCCACGCCCTCCTCCGTGAGCACCGCGATGCTGCCGCGCTTGTCCCACTGGCAGCTCTCGCGCCGCACCAGCCCGTCCTTCTCCAGCCGCGCGACGGCGTACGTCAGCCGGGGCCGGGTGATCTTCAGCCCTTCGGCGAGATCGGTCATCCGCAGCCGCCGTTCCGGGGCCTCGGAGAGGTTGGCGAGGATGGAGTAGTACAGGTGGGGCATGCCGGCCTCCTGCTGGAGCTGCCGGTCGATGGTGTCCTCCAGGAGGAGCGAGGCGGCGATGTAGGCACGCCACGCTCGCTGCTCGTCGGGGCTGAGCCAGCGGGTCGTCATGCCCCCAGTGTAGGTTTGCTTCAAACTTGAACCAAGCCCGCCGTCCCTCGACCAGCCGGGGAGCCCCTCGCATGTCCCACCCCTACGTCCTCCTCTCCGCGGCAGTCTCCCTGGACGGCTACCTCGACGACACCGGCCCGGACCGGCTCCTGCTCTCCAGCCCGGCCGACTTCGACCGCGTGGACGAGGTACGGGCGTCCGTGGACGCGATCCTCATCGGCGCCGGCACGATCCGCGCCGACAACCCCCGCCTCCTGGTGAACTCCGACGAACGCCGCGCGGCCCGGGTCGCCGCCGGGAAACCGCCGTACCCCCTGAAGGTCACGGTCAGCGGCACCGGCGACCTGGACCCGGCCGCGCACTTCTGGCACACGGGCGGCGAGAAGGTCGTCTACACGACGGACGAGGGGGCCGAGCGGGCCGGCGAGCTGGGCCTGGCGGCCGACGTGGTCCCCCTGGGCCCCGCACTGGACTGGCGCCGACTGCTGGAGCACCTGCGCTCGGCGTACGGCGTCGAACGGCTCATGGTCGAGGGCGGCGGCCGCATCCACACCCAGCTGCTCCAGGAGGGCCTGGCCGACGAGGTGCAGCTGGTGCTGGCCCCGCTGTTCGTGGGCGACCCGGACGCGCCGCGCCTCTTCGGCCCGGGCGGGTACCAGTCCGGCCGGCTGCGCCTGGTGGAGTCCCGCCGTATCGAGGACGTCGTCCTCATGCGCTACGAGCCCACGGCCCCCGGCACGGGCCTGACCCCCGTCGCCGCGGACCACCACTGGCTCTCCCTGGCCTGCGAACTGGCGGCCGAGTGCCCGCCCTCACGGACGGCCTTCAGCGTCGGCGCGGTCGTGGTCGCCGCCGACGGCACGGAACTGGCCCGCGGCCACTCCCGTGAGTCCGGCGACCCGGTCGTCCACGCGGAGGAGGCGGCCCTGGCGAAGATCCCCGCGGAGGATCTCCGGTTGGGGTCGGCCACGGTCTACACCAGCCTGGAACCCTGCACCCACCGCGCCTCCCGCCCCGCCCCCTGCGCCCGGCTGATCCTGGACGCGGGGGTACGGCGGGTGGTGACGGCCTGGCGGGAGCCGGACACCTTCGTCGAGGGAGCCGACGGGACGGGACTGCTCACGGCGAAGGGCGTGGACGTGGTGGTGCTGGGCGACCACGAGGGCCGGGCGAAGGCACCCAACAGCCACCTGCTGTGACCCCGGGGCCTCAGCCGATGGCGTAGGCCCGGTACACCGTCTCCACCGAGCGGTCCCCGGCGGCGTCGGTCACCTCGGAGCGCAGGGCGACCGCGCCGGAGGCCGGGTTGCGGACGGAGGCCTGCCAGGTCGTGCCGGTGTGCTTGACGGTCGCCGCCTTCCAGGTCTTGCCGCCGTCGGCGGACGACCAGACCTTGACGGCCTTGGCGGTCACCTTGGTGAACTTCGTGTCGGGTCCCTGGGAACCGCGCCCGGCGCTCACGTTGACCGTCGTGGTGGTGCTCGGCGCGGCCTGGTTGCGGCTGTTGAGCCCGGTCGGCAGGAAACGGGTCATGAAGACGGGCGCGACCGTCGACTTGGCGGGGTCGGCCTTGAAGTGCCAGTCGAGCGTGACGCGCGACGAGAGCATCCCGGCGGGGAAGGTGATGCCGGGGCGGTAGCGGTGGGCGTCGACGGTCAGGTCGTACCAGCCGGCCGAGCGGATGCCGGCGGAGAACTCGGCGTCGTCGGTGGCCCAGTCGGTCAGGGTCTGCTTCTTGACGGTGGTGCCGCCCTTGGTGAGGACCACCGTCTCCTTCGTCGGGTCGGCCGAGTTCGCCCCGACGTCGGGGTCGCCGATCAGGGTGTCCGGAGCGAAGCCGACGGCCCTGCGCCCGATCGTGGGCAGGGCGTACATCGGACTCCACACGGCCCGCCCGAAGGACTGGGTGACGTTCTGCCCCGCCTTCAGCGTCCGGACCTTCGGGAAACCGCTGCTGACGTCGTCCCCGTTGCTCCCGAAGACGTCGTCGCGCGGCTGCCAGGTCCCGGGGGTCACATGGACGGTCTCGCCGTAGGGGGCGTCTTCGTCACGCACCCCGGCGGGCAGGTCGGTCGAGCAGTCGTCGGTCTTCGGCGCGGCCTGGAGCATGGTGTCGACCTGCGTGCCCATCTCCGTGCCGCTGCGCACCGCGAAGTGGATCCCCGCCAGCTGCGACCGCTTGTAGGCCCCGCCGGGCGCGGCCGGGATGCCGGTGCTGTTCTTCACGGCGACGTAGCTGTCCTTGCCCGACCACTGCGCGAGGTACGCGAACTGGAGCAGCTTGGAGGAGTTCGGGACGGCGTAGAGGGACCCCTGGTAGTTCCAGCCGCCCGTGCTGAAGGCGGACGGCAGGTTGCTCACCGTTCCGGCGCACACCTGTGCGTTGATCCGGGCCGGCTCGGTCACGTCGGCGGGCGTGTCCAGCGACACCTTGACGGCCTTGCCCTTGCGCGCGTCGAGCGTCACCGCCCTGTTGCCCGAGACCTTGAGGTCCAGCGCGCCGAGGGTGTCGGTGCCGAGCCCTTCCGAGCCGTGCTCCCAGATGTCGGTCATCGCAAGGTAGCGCCCGGCCGGCAGGCTGAGCCGCTTGCCCGACTTCACGGTGTACGTCTGCCCGGACGGCACGGCGACGACGGTGAGCGTCGTCGCCACCTTGGCACCGTGCCGCCCCAGCGTGGTGACGGTCAGCGAGGCCGACGCGGCCTGCGCGGAAACAGCGGAGACGACCAACGGCACCACCGCGGCCACCCCGACAAAAGCGATCGATCTTCGTCGCATCATCTTCAACTCCCCCTCAGACCCCCGAAGTCGGCCAAGCCTAGGCACGGGAGAGACAAGGAAGCTCAAAGCGAGCAGACACATCTGCCCAAGCGGCGACAAAGAAACACCGGCGCTTTTGAGAGACCCGAGAGATCTGAGAGACCCGAGAGATCTGAGCGATCTGAGCGATCTGAGCGATCGGTGAGCAGATCGTGCTGCTCTCACTGGACGAGGAGACCAGCGTCCCGCGCGAAGCGCCCCTGCGGGTGTCCCTGACGGTCTCGGCGGCCGCCCTGCTGGAACTGGGCTTCTCCGGTCACCTGACGGAACGCGACGGCACACTCGTCGTCGCCGGAGCGTCGGCGCCGGTGGACCCAGCGGCCGCGGTCATGGCGGAGCACCTGCGCGGCCACCCCGAGCAGACGAGCCGCGAGTGGCTGCCGGCCGTACGAGAGCGCGCTCGACACCGCGTACCAGGGGCTGCTGAAGAAGGGACTGGTGAGGGAGGAGGGGCGACGGGTCCTCGGCACGTTCGGATCGGTGAAGTACCCGGCGACGGCCCCGTCGGAATCCGCGGCGCTGAGACAACGTCTGGCAACCGTCCTCGCACACAGCCACACCCCTGGCGAGCGCACGGCCGCGTTGATCACCCTGCTGCACCACGCGGGCCGCCCTGCAGGGAAGAAGCCGACCGCCCGAAGCACATCGCCGGCTCACCGCACACAAGGACGCCCCCAGCTCGAAGTACCTCTGAGCTGGGGGCGGGTTGGTAGGCCCTGTGGGACTCGAACCCACAACCAATGGATTGAGAGTCCTGGCCTCCCGCATGTTCACGGTGGATGGGGGCCTCGCCGTCAGTCGAGGCCGCCCGTCTCCTCGACGTGTTCGACGAAGGCTGCGACGATTCGCTGTCGGGGCGCGTCGGGAACGGGCATCGGCGGCATACCGGCTTCCAGACCCCACTCGGTGTTGAACATGACCTCCATGCCGCTCGGCACCACGTTGCCCCGCAGCCATAGAACGAACGTGGCCGCCAGGTGAGCGTTGCAGTCCAGCGCGGCCACCCCCTCGGGGGACAGCAGGGCCATACCCTCCAACTGCTCGTCGTCCAGGGTGATGCCGAAGTGCATCGCCGAGCCCTTGACCGGTCCGTCGGAACCGTGATCGATGCCGATGAACTCGTCGGGGTTCCGCTCCCGCAGCTTCGCATCCAGGCCCTCGTAGGTCAGACCCCAGCTCTGCCCCTTGGGCGAGGTGAACACGTACATCGTGCGGAGTTCTGCGATCTCTTCCGGTTCCATCGTGGCGGGATGCTTCCTGTGCGGCGGAGTACGAGCGGTGGTCAGGGAACGTAGCGGGCGTGGCCCCGGACACCGTAGGCGGCCATCATGATGCGCCAGTACTGGACCGCCTCCTGGTTGTTCGTGACGGTTTCGACGCCTCGCATCTCGGTGTTCCGCGGATCGTTGAGCGCTGCCGCGCGTGAAGCTCTCCGACATCCTTGTGCCCGATCCGGTGGCCGGGGAGTTCGCCGTGCTCAAGGATCCGAGGTACGTCGGTGATGTCCTGGTCGGCGGCACGCCCAGTGCAGGGAAGGTACTCACTGCGACGTCCGGTACTGCGGCGTCGTGGCAGACACCGTCGGGAGGCGGCGGTGGACTGTCGATCGCGACGGCCAGGATCCGCGTCGTCAACGACGACCTGTCCGGCCTTCCGGGGTCCGGATCGTGGGCGATCGTGCAGACCTCCGTCGGCACCAAGCTCCAGTGCTCCATCGCGGCCGCAGTCGGCGACCGGATCCGCGTATGCCCGAACTTCCTGTACGTCGGCTCGCACTACCTCGACTGGACGATCCTCGACGGCGCCGGGGACCCAGACGACTACGCAACCTCGGAGTCTTCCTCGCCTCCGACTGAAGGCAACCCGGCGATGTACCCCACCCTAACCATCAGCAAGATGGCATCGTCCGAGATGTTCACCGTCGGGCCCGGCCACCTCAACGCAGGCCTGGCGACGATCGCGCTCGCCCACCAAGGCGCGGGCACCGGACCCGGGAACCGGGTCTACGCCCACACCACATATCCCTGGCGGTTGCGACTGGAGAACATCGGCCCAGAGCCCGCCTGACCACGACTGCGGCCCCGCTCCCCTTCGGGAGAGCGGGGCCGCTTTCGTCATGCCCGGGCCCAGGAGCGCTACGTGGCTGCTGCCGGGCCAGCCACGAGTTCGCCTGGGTACCCTCGGCCCATGATTCGCGCTGTGCTCCTCGACGTCGGCGAGACGATCACCCGGGACGATCGGTACTGGGCTGCGTGGGCCGACTGGCTCAACGTCCCACACCACACCCTGTCCGCGCTGGTCGGATCCGTGGTCGCCCGGGGAGACGACAACTCCGAAGCTCTGCGCCTGATCCGTCCCGGCATCGACATCCCCACCGAGTACGCCGCGCGGGAGGCGGCCGGGTTCGGCGAGCAGCTGGACGACAGCGACCTCTACTCCGATGTCCGCCCCGCCCTCGCCGCTCTCCAGTCCGCCCGGATCCGGGTCGTCATCGCCGGTAACCAGACCGCTCGCGCGGGCGCCTTGCTTCGTGGCCTCAACCTGCCGGCCGATCTGGTCACCACGTCCGATGAACTCGGCGTCGCCAAGCCGCAGGCAGAGTTCTTCCACCGCGCGCTCGCCGCGGCCGACGTCGATCCGGCCACTGCCCTGTACGTCGGTGACCACCCCGCCAACGACATCCGCCCTGCACAGGCGGCCGGGATGCGCGCCGCGCATCTACGCCGTGGCCCCTGGGGACACCTGTGGGCCGGCACCCCCGAGGCCGCTGCCGCGGACTACCGCATCGACAGCCTCCACGACCTCCTCAGCATCGTCTCTTCCTGACCTGTCACCCCACCAGCCTGGGCGGCGCTACGGTGGCCAACATGACGGCACGGTCAGTCGGAGAGCGCATCGCCTACTACCGGAGCGTGGCCCGTCCGCGCATGACCCAGCAGCAGCTCGCCGACGCGGCGTGCGTGGCGCTGGGCACCATCCGGAAGATTGAGCGCGGGGAACGCGGGGCCAGCTCCGACATGCTGGAGACGATCGCCGACGCACTCAGCGTCGACCCGACACGCCTCCTCTCCGACCGGGCCGCCCCCCAGTCCCGGGTACACGCGGCGCTGCCTGCCCTGTCTGCGGTGATCGCCTCTTACGACCTGCCCGACGACGGGCCGGTCCGCACGCTACGGATGGTGCGCACGTCCGTCGATGAGGCGGCAGCGTGGCGGTTGGCCGCGCAGTACACACGGATCGCGCGCACACTGCCTGACCTCCTGTCTGAAGTACTGCGTGGGTTCCACGGTTCCGCAGGGGCCGAGCGGAAGGAGTGGGCCGGGCTGCTGGTGCGAGCGACCCGCTCGGCAGACGCAGCCGCCTACAAGGTCGGCGCTCGTGACCTGTCCGCACGGCTGGTCGAACTCATGCGGTGGGCCGGGCCCGAAGCAGGTGATCCACTGCTGGATGCGACCACGGCCTACGTGCGCACCGAGACGTATTTCGCGGCACGAGCCCACCGTCCCGGGCTGCGCGCCCTGGAGACGGCCCTCGATGCGGCACCCCCGCCCACCACCTGGGCGGCAACGGCGGCGCGGGGCGCACTTCACATGCGTGCCGCAGTGATCGCCGGTCGGGCAGGCGACAGCACCGCCGCGGACGTGCACCTGACCGAAGCACGTGCGCTGGGCGACAGGGTCCGCGAGAACGTCTACTACGGCACGGCGTTCGGTCCGGACTCGGTGCGTGTCCATGAGGTGTCGGTCGCGGTGAGCCTTGGTGACGAGCACACGGGCCGGGCGCTCGAGGTGGCTCGCCAGTGGAAGCCGCCCGTCGACCTGCCTGCCGAGCGCCGGTCCGGGTTCTACATCGAGATGGGCCGCGCGCAACTGTGGGCGGGGCGCGCGGACGCCGCGTTCGAGGCGCTGAAGGTGGCCCGGCGGATCGCGCCACAGCACACACGAGAGCACCCCTGGGTACGGCAGGACGCCGCGACCCTGCGCCGGCTCAAGCGAGCCGACGCCGAGGAGCTGACGGCCTTCGCAGAATGGTGCTCTGCCACCTGACTACCCCTCGCCGGGGTACTTCCGGCCCTGGGCCGGGCGCACCATCTGTCGCATGCGCACGACCAAGCAGATGGGATCCGGGATGTCGGCTGCACCCCTGCCCCCGCCCGCGGTCATAGACCCGGCGGTGAGTATCGCCCGTCTGCACGGCGAGGCCTGCTTCTTCTGCGGTGCTGTTGCCAGGGTCCTGCGCGCAGCCGGGACAGTCGTGATACGCGGCACCACACGCGTGTGGCCCATCGCCACCTGCGGATGCCGAAGCAGCGTCAGTCCCGTCGCAAGAGATTCCCGGGCGCCGCGCGAACGGCCCCGGGAACGTCCGACTGAGTTGGAGTCGACATGGCGCACCGTACCGTCCCGGAAGCCGCAGCGGCAGAGGTAACCGAACCCCCGGACATCGCCACCATGCGCGGCACGGTGGACCGCCTCCTCGATCCGGACTCCGTCCCAGACGCTCTCCCTCCGGCCGGCGCCGAGCTGGAGACGCTCACCGCAGCCGTGATCGGCCACCTCGAAATCCTCATCCCCCAGGCCGAGGCCGTGGCCGACCGACCGACGGTGGGCCTGATGGCACGGCACGGCCTGATCGCCTGCATCTCGGACGCCCGCGGCAGACTCGCATCCCAGCCCAGCGCCCGATATGGCGGGCCCGCCGGCCACGCCCGGCGCCTCGCCCGCGCGCTCAACGCCCTGTGCAACCACTACGAGGAACTGCACCAGGAGACTCGCCCTGTGGCGCCCACACGGGTGAAGTGGTGCCAGCGCTGCGGCAAGCCCCTCTTGCCGGGCACCTACGACCGCATCGACAACGAGCGGCCCACCGGCCCGGGCACGACGGTCTACGTCTGCAAGAACTGGTGCAAGCGGGCCAACACCCAGACCTCTCCCGTATCCCGGCCTGAGCCGATACAGGAGGGATGACCGGCCGCCACCACGCCCCCGATGGGGCGGCCGCGACCCGCCGCTGGCGCCCGCGCGGGCATCACCGCGCCGGCGGCGGGTCAATCGTCTGGACCGCGCGCAGCGAGCCGCAGTTCGACGTCAAGGGCCGCGGCGATTCGGATCACGGTGTCCATGTACGGGGTCTGGTGACCCTGCTCGATCCGGTTGATGGCCTGCCGTTCGAGCCCAGCCATCCCGGCGAGCTTCTGCTGGGAAATCCGCCGCTCGCGGCGCAACTCTCGGATGCAGTCGCCGAGGACCCGGCGGTGGGCAAGGACCCAGTCGGGCGGGGGAGCGGTTGGCACCCCACCACGCTGACCGGATCATGATCTGGTGTCTGTATCGTCGACCGTACATTTTGAGCGCCGGTCGAGGCGGCACCGCAGACCGCTGAGGCGTTGGGCGAGAGCCCGGACAGGGCGCCGAGGCGGAGCCGGGCGGTCACCCCCGTGGGTGGCCGCCCGGTCTCGTTCTCGGTTCGAGTTCCATGATCGACTACACCTCGGTTGAGCTTCGACTGAGCTTACGATCATGGAAGTATCCAAAAACGGACACGCCCCCAGCTCGAAGTACCTCTGAGCTGGGGGCGGGTTGGTAGGCCCTGTGGGACTCGAACCCACAACCAATGGATTAAAAGTCCTGGCCAAAGCTTGCCGGGTGGTTCCGGACACTGCTTCGGTGTCTGGAACCACCTGGTCAGAGCATGTGGGCCTTGAGTGCCGATCCATCGCGCGACGGGTTGTGCCGCGCCGTCCGCTCACGCATCGCTCACGCATGGAACCTGCCGTTCAAGCGGTCCGCGGCAAGCTATGCCTCCCTTACAGCACGTAGCGGGGGCCGCGGCGCTGCGGCCTTCATGCTCTGGATGCAGGCCGCTAGCAACCCGGTGAGTTGCTCCAAGCTCTGGATCAGTTCCTCGTCGTAGAGCTCCCCGACATCATCCAGGCTCAGTTGTTCGAATGCCTTGGATGCCTGGCGCACACGGCCGTGCAATGCGGCCTTCCGCTCCTCGACCTTCACTTGAGGATCCTTGTCGACTGCCTGGACCACGAACTGCTGTAGCACCTCGTACGCCGCGGCGGCGTCGGCTGGGCTGCTCTGCGAAGCCTGCTCGGAGGGCGTCAGATGCCTCTCAGCATCAGCCTTCACTGCGTCGGTGAGTTGGATCTTCTGGCCAGCCGACGTTTTGACCGCACCTTCTTCCAGAGCTGCGCGAACGTACTCGATCTGGCCCGCACGCTTGGTCTCGGCGGCAACCGCCTTCCTAAGTGTGGTCGTGTCGGAGATATGCTTCGCCATCACTGTTTGGAGGTCGGGATCGTCCTCTAGGCGATCCATGAGTGCGTTCCTCGCGGCCTCCGCAGTGGCGGAGTCTGCGAGGATGGCCACGCGCAGCGCCGTGGGGTTTTCCGTGATCTCCAACGCTTTGGTGGGACGAATACCCTCTGCTTCTGCAGCTGCGGTGATTTGCGTCCCTCGCTCGGAGTCACCACTGGAACGAGCTGTGTAGTACTGGCCCCAGGTTTCAGCGTCGGGCAGGTCGATGTCGACTCCCGGCTGCAAGTCGTCGAACACGGGAACCAGGCCCTCTTCGGCCGCCTTGGACCAGGCGCGATAGAAGCGCATCACGCGCTTGGCTGAGCAGCCGGCCCGTCGCCCGAACTCGTTCGCTGATACCTTCGTCACCTCATTGTGGTCGCCACGAGGTGATGTTTCAGACTTTTCGCCTTGATTCGATCCCGGGTTTACGCAACGGGCGACCTTCAATCCGAACAGCCAGCCGCCAGCTTTGGCGTACCCTCCGAAATCGCGAGCGTCGCGCGTGACGGGGTCCTCGCTAGGGTCGGCGCCAAGGAGCCTGCTGGCCTCCGCGCGCATCCGATTCATCTGTTCCCGAACGTGCCGAACCCCCTCATGCGGGTGCTTGATCTGGAGAAGGATGCGTACGTCCTCGACCTTGGCGCCAAGACCGAAGGGCGGCTTCGCCTCGATAAATGAGGCGAAGTCCTCGAAGGGCTCGTCGTTATTGACCCCGGACGGGACTTTTCGCCAGGTCTCGTCATCGATCACCGCGGCCAGTAGCTCGAGGAATCCTGAAGGCGTACCTCCGTTCCGTTCGAGAGCCTCCCGAAGGGTGTAGACGCGGTGTTGTTCCTCGGTCAGGTAGCTGTTTGACTCAACGCGTACAGGCATGGGGACTCCTACTTGAGGGCGCTTAGTACAGCCCGCAACCTTTTATTGGCCTTCTCCAGCGTGTTGGCCTGCTGGGCGTTGAAGCCGGCAGCGTCGTTCACACGCTTCGTCGCCTGCATCATCGCCTCCTGGTAGCCAGGCGATTCGGGCGAGATGCCCCGCTGGTACAGGTACTGCTTGATGGCCTCGGCTGTCTGGGCCTTGATCTCGGCGATCTGCTCCCTCTCGGTCTTGGGGGGCTCGTAGACGGGCGGTGCGTCCGGCTCGGACCGCTGCTCGGGAACACTCGGCGCTGCCTTCAGCATGATCCCAGCGAGCTCGACGACGTCCTTCAACTTGAGCGGTGTTTCGGCTGAGTCGACTGCCGCCTTGATGTACTCCACCAGTTGGAGTTCGTCCGCGTCCATGTCGCTCTCGTTGCCTGCCGCTCTGGTCGTAGTTGCGACAGCTGCTTCGACGTACGACAGCGACTCCTGAACCGGCGGCTCAGAGCCGGGCTCGCGATCGTCGCGCTCCTCCAGGAGTTTCAGGCCCTGTTCGTTCTCGTCTCGCAGAAGGGAGAGGAACCCCTGCATCTTGGGATCGTCCGGGGCTACGATCACACAGGACTGTTCCCGCGGTGGCATCTTGTCCCATACTCGCAGTCCCCGCCCGACGAGCTGCATCAGATGCCCGCCGTCGCGATAGTGGGTGAGAACGCCGACGACGGTGATCTCCGGACAGTCGTAGCCAATGAAGGCCATTCGCACGGTGACGAGGATGTCCATCGGCCTGTGCCTGAAGTTCTTCAGTTCCTGCGGGGCGCCGGCGTCGGACGAGATTGCAAGCCCAACGCGCAAGTTCGGGTAACGGTCGTGGAGGTACCTCTGAACCTTCTTCGCTTCACTTTGCCCCATACAGGAGATGAGGCCCCGATACGCCTGGTTGAACTTCTGCTTGTCCTTCACCGCTCCGACGACACGGTCGACGAGCGGCTGCCAGGTCTTTTCATCCCGCAGCACAGGAACGAGTTCACTGCCGTCGTCCGAGAGGTTGTACTCCAGGACGCCGTCGCCCGTGGGCGCGTCAACCGCTCCCACGGTCCTCCGTGTCACCCGCGCCTCAGTGAGATGCATCTCGAAGCGGCGCAGATAACCCTCGGCGATGCCGTCAGCATAGGTAGCCTCGGCGTCGCGGACCAGCGTCATCCGCCGAGGATCCGTCGGGTCAGATTCATAGTCGGCCAGAATGAGCTGCTGGTTGTCGGCCCGGTAAGGGGTGCCAGTCAGAAGGAGCGTGTGGCGCGCGAAGGCGTGGACGCGTTCGACAAGGCCGCCCGCCTTGGTGCCGCCACCGTCTTCCTTGTCTCCGGCGGCCCCGCAGAACTGAGCCTCATCGGCGATGAGAAGGAAGCGGCCCTCGTGCTTGCGGGCCCATTCGATGAACAGACGCTCGCTGCTGACGAGTGCGCTGTAGGTGGCTACGAAACCACTTCCCGGCTCGTTCGGGTGCGTCAGCGGTGGATCGCTGATCTTGTGGCGGATCATGCCGAGTCGCTTGCTGCTGTCAAACAGCAAGCACAGTCCGCCGATTGCTCCGTCGGTCCGCTTGTGCATCCAGCTCGTCTCACACTGCTGGGCCAGAGCCACGCGGGGAACGAAGACTGCGACGAAATCGATCAACCCTTCGCGGATCAGTCGGGTGGCAAGTGACTGGTATGCAAGCGTCTTTCCTGATCCCGGGGAAGCGAGGACGATCGTGCGGTCCTTGCTTGCCCTGATGCGTTCGAGCACGACCGTGCTGACTTCCCGCTGGAAGGGCCGAGGTACGAAGTTGTCGCTGTACTGCATCTGTTGTCCTTTTCGCAGATTGCAGCCCTCGCACAGGGCCTGCCCGTTCTCGATGGTCGTGGGGCCGCCGTCAGCCCACGGGATGCGGTGATCCGCGTGCCAGCCAGTGCCAAGCGGTATGTCGCAGCGTTGGCACAGGCCCTCGGCCTGTTCGTAGATCAACTGCCTCTGCCGTGCGCTGAAGAACCGCTGCGTATCAAATGCGGGCACAGGCCGCCCCCTTGCATGCCTTGGACATAACGAACCTGCCGTGAAGCACAGTAATCGTCGGCACTGACAACGGGTTGGGGTATGTGGAGAGTTGATCTTCGATGAAACGATTCTCTGGGTTCGCATCCAGGTCTCCACGGCACTCTCTCGGGGTACGACCGCATGGGTGGCAGCCGGACCGACTACTCCGCAAGTACTGCCGACATGGCGCGAATGTGCAGGTAGTGATCGTTAAGTCGAGCGGCAGCTGCGGATCTCGACCGCGTGGCTGGCCGCCCATGACCTCACTGCGGCCGACACCCACCGGGTCATCCGGATCTGCGTACGCAAAGGTGTCTTGGTCCTCGCCGACCAAGGCGGCATAGGAGCCGACCGATGAGTGGCGATTTCACCCGGACGATGGCCGGGCGCAAGTATCGCTACGGTCACCCCGCCTTGCAGCCGGGTACGGTGCACGACTCCGGTTGGCGGGCGGACGGGTTGTGGGCTCGCCAGACGGCTTCCAGATCCAACGTGTCGCGCGCGGTGCGCATGCGCGTCAATGCATTGTCGGAGAACCGCTTCAGGCGTTGGGAGCTGAATACGAACTCGTGGCAACACGCGGGATCAGCGTCGATGCCCAGGTGCCGCCGCAAAGCGACGCACTTGGGCCGGGTCAAGGTAAGAGCCTCAGCGAGATCGGCCGCCGAGCGGTGGTATTTGGCCTGGAGGTCCACCTCCCGGATCGCGGCGGCGGGCACGGTTTCATCGGTTGCGTAGCGGACAGGCGGAGCAGCCTGGTTCTTGACGAAGCGCACCTTGATCAGCAGCCCCTCACCGTCCGTAGCAGTGGCCAGCTCCTCCAAGCGAGGGAAGACCTCCGAGCGCACCGCTCCCCCGCGTATGCCAGCCTGAACGCGATCGACGTCCTTACTCGAGACGCGGGTCTCCGGCCCGGTGTGGGCCTCCATCGCCAACAGGGTTCGAATCCTGGCTCGCGCCTCGTGCGTCGCGCGTCGGCCAGGCTTGAGCAGGGCTGCGATCTGTGTGTATTCCTCGTCCAGGAGCAGCGCAAGGTCACGGGGCGGGTCAACCGACACGGGCAGTACGCGGTCGGGCAGGTGATCAGCTAGTGGCTCCTTGAATACGCCCCTGAGCAGGTCGTCGAAGAGTGTCACTGCAGCTCGGGCATGCACGTACAGCAGCTGCTCGGAAACCTGGTTGAACCAGTGCTGCTCGTCATCGCGCATGGCGTCGATGGCTCTGAGCGTCCCTGCGTCAGGCTCGCTGAGCTTGATGTCCGGGTGTTCTACAGCCTTGCGTACGCAGGTTTCAAATCCGAGTGACCGGCCCAGGGCCGAGTCGAAGACGCTTATGCCCTTCTGGACGAGCGCGGCTTTCAGCAGCATCTCGAACGAGTGCTGAAGGTGCAGGAGTACCTTCGTTTCCCGCCCTCGGTCGTGCGGTGAGTTGAATGCCTCGGCCGCCGCAACCATCGAAGAAACGGCCTTCTCCTTGAGGACACGAGCTTCTTGTCTCAGTCTCACTCGCAGCCCTCACGTTCCAGACGCACCAGCCAATCGATTTCCAGAGTAGAGGTTTCCCGTCATTACGGGCTGGTAGATGCTGCGACGAGCACCAGCCCCGCTCGGTCGCCCCGTCTGTGCGCCCAACATGTTCAACGAGGCCCGGCCGGATGTACTCCGAGACTGGGTCCCGAGGCTCCATTCCTGCGCTGCCCGCCTCTTGGGTCAGCGGGTGTCGCGGATCATCACGGTGAGGACCGGCGAGGCCGGTGACGGTTGGCTCTGTCCGAGGTCCTCGTATCCCCACGACTTGTAGAGCGCGTGGACCTTTCCGTTTCCAGCAGCCGAGTTGACCATGAGTGTGACGTACGGCTCCTCGCGTGTAGCGAGAAGGGCGTCGTGGATGCGGCGGGCGGTGCCGGTCTTCCGCCAGGTCGGCCGGACGCCGATCTCCTTAAGGGCTACGGCCGGGTGCTCGGTGTACTTCTCGGCCGGCGCCGGGGTGGTGCGCTGCCAATACCGGTCGCCGTGCTCGATGGTGTTGCCGTAGGCGTAGCCGACCGGATGCCCGTCCGCGTACGCAAGGACGGCCGTGAAACCTGGCTCGGTGCCGTGCCGGTCCAAGCGCTCGCCGAACGCAGTGACCGCGTAGTTCGGCAGGTGGAGCAGTGGGGCGCGTACGTCGGCGTACACGTCGAGGAGGTCGCCGCGGGCGGTGCCGAGGGTGGTGAAGGTGCGCAGTTCGATGGCGGGCGCCGTGGTCATGCGGCCATCCTCCAGGTGGCGGCGTGCTCGGTCCAGGTCTGCACGCTGGAGCTGCCCGGAGCGGTGGCGCGCAGTGCGGCCCCGAACTCCTGCAGCATGCGCGTGACCCGGGCGTGCTGGGTCGCGGCCTCGGCGGAGACCTTCATCGCAGTGGCCGTGGCGGCGTCGGGGGCACCCTGCGCGAGCTGGGCGTGGGCGAGCCGGGTCGTGGTGATGGCCCGGGAGCGGATCATGTGGGGCCGGAGGGCGGACAGGCAGCGGTGGGCGTGGTACTCGGCGGTCGAGTAGTCGCCGAGGGCCAAGTGCGCGGAGAGGGCCAAGGAGTCCAGCTCGGCCTGGTCGTAGAAGGCGAGCATCCACACCGGGCGGTAGTCGGCGGGGTCGGCGCGCAGCATGGCGTCCTGAGCCTGCTCGAACGCTCGGCGGGTGCCGGTGCGGTCCTGGGCCGCACCGTGGATGGCGCCCTGGCGGGCCAGGCCGAGCGAGGCGAACAGAGGGTCTCGGCGAGTGAGGTGCAGGTTGCGGGCAACGTCGTTGGCGGCGAACGCGTCCGCCGGTCGGCCCATGTGGCGGTACATGGTGCCGGCGTGGCTCCAGATGCGGAACTTGATCGCCTGGTCGCCGGACATCTCGGCGAGGGCCTGGGCCTCACGCATGTGCGCCTTGGCGACGTCGTAGCGTCGGCCGTCGATGGCGGCCCACATCGCGGAGGAGCGGAAGGCGGCCGCTGAGGCGTAGAGGTTGCTGCGTACGCGCTGGGTGGCGCTGCCGGCGTTCTGGAGGTTGAGCGCCTCGTCGGCGAGGGCGGCGGCCCGCTGTTCGATGCCGAGTTGTCCGCCGTGGCGGTGGTCGCTGGCGATGATCTCGGCGAAGCGCTTGTTGAGGCGGTTTACGTCGCTCATGCCGATACGGCGCGGCGATGCGGTGCCGGGTGCGGCTGCTGCTGCGGCAGCCGCCGCGATGCTGCCGACGAGGGTACGGCGCTTCATGTCGGGGTCCTCCTGCTGCGGTGGGGCCGGGATGGACGACGGTCGGCCCCGTGGCACGAACCCTAAAGCGACTGCGCGTAGTCCGGTGACGTCCTCAAGTGCCCTGCGGGCGGCTGACTTTGGCCACGTGACCCGGCCCGCTTTCCATGCCCGGACCGATGAGCCGTCGAGGCCACCAGGGCGTCCGGTCAACCGTTCAATGGCCCTGTTCACGGCCTCGGCGAGGCTGTTGGAGCTGTAGCCGTGTTCGGTCATCCACGCCTCAAGAACGGTGTTGCGGGTGGTGTCCATGCGGGCACGGTAGCCCTCGCTATCCCCGCCCGCCAGGTAAAGGAGAGGTCAAAACACCCTAGGTCGGTCCGTCGGCTGAGCACCTGAACGTCCTAACCAGCCTGCTGGAAAAGGGAGTTGTCTGGGTTCTGGTCGCCCGCTGCACCCCACCGTGCGGGCGGCTGTTGACGGCCCAGCCCGCCCCTGAGGTTCCCCCGCGGGGGCGGGCCGGGCGCCGAGACGACACGAAGGCTCCACCCCAATGACGAGTCTGAAAACACCAGTTGAGGCCCTCTCCGCCGGCCATCCCACGTACAGCCAGACCTTCCCGTGCGAGCCGTCCACGGCCGAGCTCGGCCGCGATCTCGTTCGGGACGTCCTCGGTGTGTGGCACCTCGATGGCCTCGCCGACCGTGCCGCGCTGATCATCACGGAGCTCATCGCGAACGCTTCCAGGCACACTCCGTGTCCCGAGATTCGCCTCATGATTGGGCGGCCGAGCGCGACTCGACTGCGTGTCGGGGTCCTGGACCGGGAACCATCGCGTCTTCCCATACTCAGCCAGGCGGCTGACGACGACGAATCGGGCCGCGGACTGCTCCTCGTCGACGCTGTCGCCGACCGCTGGGGCTACGACCTGCACGGCTCGGACAGACGCCCCTGGGGCAAAGAAGTCTGGGCGGAACTCCGCACCGAGGGCGGCAAGTGAGTGTCCCGGCCACGGCATCCTCGCCCCTTCCGGATCTGGCCCTACTCCGGCCCCGCCAGCAGATGGCCATGGACTGCGCCCTCTGCACACGGCCACTGGGAGCGAGCGGTCGACTCCTGGGCGAGATACGCCACCGGGGCCTGAAGTTCCAGCTCTGGGCCTGCGCTCCCAACTGCCAGGCCGCCAGATCGACTATCCCGACCAGCTGAGAAAGGGGACGTCCTTCCATGGAGGAGTGGCCGTGGATCACCGGTGATTGCTGGCTCGGCTGCGGCCGGACCGGAGTCCTGGTGATCTGGCTCGGCCCGGTGCAGTGGGACGGGCAGCACGCTCCCTTCTATGCGTGCGAGCCGTGCCTTGATCGCCTCAAGGCACAGGCGTTCGCCTACTTCATGGAGCGGCGGCCGGCGTCCGCTTGATCAGACATCCGGCACACGACTTCCCGGCAGGAGGCAGGCGGCCCGCGAGGGACTTCCTACGCGGAGCACGTCCCCTCGTGCCGGGCGGCCAGGAGCCGTCCGGGGAGCAGCCGTGTGGCAACGCTCCCGTGACGGCACTTGGTGGGCGCTCCCGCCCAGAAACATCACAACGATTACGAGGAGTCGACGCATGACGCGCAACACCGTAGTTCCCAGCCGCACCGAAGTACGCCCGCAGATCCCGGGAGCATCGGACGGCTTCGACCTGGACGTCTCCCTCGTCGAGATCGCCGATCCGGCGGGCCTGGTCAACCTGACCGACGACAACTGCGGTTCCACCTGCGGCGCTTGCACCACCAACGTCGCCTGACCCGGTTCCGAGATCACTCCGGTCTGGTGCCACCGCGTCTCGCCGCGGCGGCACCAGCCGCCCGCCCCTCACCTACGGAGGTACTTGGTGGTTGCTCCGCCCGCAGCGTTCCGCGCTGGCTCCACCGCTCTCGTGCGCGCCGTGGCCCGGCCCTCGCTGCCGTTTCCTCCATGTCCTGACCTCTATGACCGCTCGCCCAGTGGTTCGTCTGCCCGCGTGGCGTGGCTACGCGCGGTGTGGGCGGACAAGGATGTCGCCGAGGCACTCCAGCACTCCAGCCCAGTCCTGGCCGCGCAGGTACGGGCCCTGTGTACGGACGGGTATCCCGCCCTCCGTGATGTGCAGCGCGCGGTGCTCTCAGTGGCCCGCTACCTGCTGCGGGCACAGCACCGGGCGACGCCCTTCGGCCTGTTCGCCGGCGTGGCCACCGCGGAGTTCGGCCCGCAGGCGCGGGCTGACTGGGGCGAGCAGCACGTGGCCGTCGGCCGCGCGGGGGCAGAGTGGCTGGCTGCTGTGGTCGAGCGGTTGGAGTTGTGTCCGGACCTACTCGAACGGCTGCCCGTCGTCGTCAACAACACCGTGACGTACCGGGGAGACCGGCTCATCGTGCCGTTCCAACCCGACGTCCAGGACGACCGGACTCGCGCGGTCGAGGCGTCTCTGGCCCTGACCGGACCGGTGCGCGCGGTCCTGACCGCGACCCGGGCGCCGATCCGGTTCGGCACCCTCGTGGAGAAGCTCCAGGCGGAGTTCCCCGAGGCCGGTCCCGAGAAGGCGCGTCAACTGCTGGCGGAGCTGATACAGCGGCGGGTGCTGATCACGGGCCTGCACGCTCCGAGCACCGAGACCGATGCCCTCGGGTATCTGGTGAGCCAGCTCGACGTGATCGACGCTGGAAGCCTCGCCCCGGTCGCGGAGACCGTACGCGAACTCCACGCGGTCCAGGCGGGCCTGGAAGAGTGCACCACGCACGGCGGCCGGGACAGCGTCGCGGCGCGGATGCGAGACCTCGTCCCTGGCCTGCGTCGCCACCCCGTCGCGCTCGACCTCCGCCTGGACGCGCAGATCGTTCTGCCGGAAGCGGTCGCCCGCGAGGTCGCGCGCGCCGCTCTTGTCCTGACCCGCTTGAGCAGCCGTCCGTACGGGACCGCCGCGTGGAACGAGTACCACCAGCGGTTCTACGAGCGGTACGGCATCGGCACGATGGTGCCGCTCGCGGAGGTCGTCGCGGACAGCGGCACCGGCTATCCCGAAGGCTACCCAGGCACTCCGGCCGGCGCGCGCAGGCCCCGCGTCTCCGCTCGGGATGACGCCCTCGTACGGCTGGCTCAGGCCGCTGCGCTCGACGGTCGTGACGAAGTGATCCTCACGGACGAACAGATTGAAGCCCTGGACGTTGGTCCCGACGAGCCTCGGCTACCGCCGCACTTGGAGATCGGGGTGCGGGTGCACTCGGCCAGCCTGGAGGAGTTGCAGCTCGGGCGGTTCCGGCTGGAGGTCATGAGCGTGTCCCGAGGCGTCGGCGTCTCCACGGGCCGGTTCCTCAGCGTGCTGGCCCCCGCCGACCGTGAGGCCCTCGTCGCAGAGCTTGCCGACCTCCCGGCCGCAGACGGCAACACCATGCCCGCGCAGCTGTCTTTCCCGCCCCTGCTCCCCGAAAGCGCCCACGTCACCCGCTCCCCACAGGTTCTCCCCGCCGTGATCAGCCTTCAGGAGCACCGCGTCCCGCAAGACACCGTCCTCACCCCGGAGGACTTGACTGTGGGGTGCGACGGCCGCCGCATGTACCTCGCTGTCCCCGAACGAGGCCACCGTGTTGAGGCCGTCGGGATGCACGCGCTGAACCTGCACACCCACACCCCGCCGCTGGTGCGGTTCCTCACCGAGCTGTCCCGCGCCCAGTGCGCGCAGGTCACCGTCTTCGACTGGGGCGCCGCAGCGGCCATGCCGTTCCTGCCACGTCTGCGGTACGGCCGGACCGCACTGGCCCCGGCGCGCTGGCGGCTCGAAGCGTCCGAACTGCCCGGCCAAGCCCGCCCTCGGGCCGAGTGGGACACCGCGCTCAGCGAGTGGCGTGCCCGGCGGAGACTACCGCGCCGCGTCTATCTCGTAGAGGACGACCGACGCCTCTTCCTCGACCTCGACGAGGCCGGCCACCGTGCGCTCCTGCGCAGACACCTCGACCATTCGCGCCTGGCCGTGCTCGTCGAGGCCCCGGAACCGGAGGCGTACGGCTGGTGCGGTGGGCGAGCCCACGAGGTCGTGGTACCCCTCAAAGCAACCGGGCCGTCGGCATGGCCGCCACTGCCGGCCCCCAGCCGGGCCCGTGCCCTGTCTTCGACCCAGATGCAGACGCCTGCCGCTTCCTCAGTTCTTCTGGCCGCCCTGTACGGCGACCCCCGCCGCCAAGACGTCTTGCTCTCACAGTACTTGCCCGGCCTCCTCCAACGGCTCGGCAACCCGCCGTGGTGGTTCATCCGCTTCCGCGACCCGGACCAACACCTCCGCGTACGCATCGCCCTCCCCGACCCGCAAGCCTTCGCCGACACGGCCCGAACCGTGAGCGCCTGGGCCGACGAGCTACGAAGCGTCGGCCTGCTGGCCGACCTGCGCTATCCCACCTCCTACCGCGAGATGGGCCGTTGGGGCTCCGGCGCCGCATGGGAGGCGGCCGAGGAGGTGTTCCGGGCGGACTCGCGAGCCGTCCTGGCCCAGCTCGCGCAGCCACAGCGCCCCAGTCAGCGCACGCTGGTGGCGGCCCACACCGTCGCCATCGCCTCCGCGTTCCTCGGCACAATCGAGGCCGGGATGCGGTGGCTGATCGACCATGTCTCGCCGACCGCACCCGTGCCCGTTCCGCGCCCGCAGTTCACCGAGGCCGTACGGCTCGCCGACCCGAGCGACGACTGGTCGGCCTTGCGCAGTGTCCCGGGCGGAGACGCCATCGTGTCCGGATGGGTCGACCGGGAAGCGGCACTCGCCACGTACCGGCCGCACCTGCCCGGCCCGGGCACCCAGGGCATCGCCGTCGACGACGTCCTGACATCCCTGCTGCACGTCCACTTCGTGCGCCACGTCGCCGTGAACTTCCCGGAGGAAGAGGTGTGCCTCTACCTGGCGCGCGCCGCCGCCCTGGCCTGGACCGCCCGCACCAAGGGGAGGGCCTCGTGAACGCCCACCTTGCGCTCGGCCTGGTCGACGCCATCGCCGCCCAGCTCGCCGACCCCGAGACCATGCCCCGAGACCCCAGGACGCTGTCCTCGGACCGGCAGCACCTTGCCTACGGTCCGCCCGGAATCGCGCTCCTGCACATCGAGCTGGCCGCGAACGACCTCGGCCCGTGGCAACGCGCCCACGACTGGCTCGCCGCCGCCTCCCGGCAGCCGCTCACCAGCGGCCCAGACAGTCACCCCTTCTACGGAGTACCCGCCTTCGCTCATGCCCTGACCTGCGCGGCCGATCACCTGGCCGACTCCTACCAACGCGCTCTCGACGTGATGGACGCCCAGATCGCAGTCGACGTAAGACGCCGTCTCGACGCCGCACACCGCCGCATCGACGCCGGACGCCTGCCGCAGCTCGCCGAGTTCGACGCCATCCGGGGCCTCACCGGATACGGCGCCTATCTACGGCGCCGAAGCCCGGGTAGTTCCACGATGCGCGCCGTTCTCGACTACTGCGTACGCCTCACCGAACCGATCACCCACCATGGCGAGAGCCTGCCGGGCTGGTGGGCGGAGACCGGACCCTCGGGCAGCTCAGACGACCGATTCCCCGGCGGGCACGCCAACACCGGTATGGCGCACGGCATCGGCGGCGTGCTCGCGCTCCTGGCTCTCGCCGCTCGAAACGGCTCCGTCACCGACGGGCACCACGCAGCGCTGCACACCATCCTGGCCTGGCTGGACCGCTGGAAGGAGGAGGCCGACGGCGGATCGGTCTGGCCGTACTGGGTCACTCAGGCAGAGCTGCGAAGCGGGCGTCTCGCCCCGTCCGCGCCTCGGCGGCCATCCTGGTGCTACGGCACCGTCGGCCTCGCCCGCGCCCAGCAACTTGCCGCGCTTGCCCTCGGCGACACCCGCCGCCAGATCGACGCGGAGAACGCACTCGTGGCCGCCCTCACCGACCCCGAGCAGCTGAAGGCCACGACGGACAACGGCCTCTGCCACGGGTTCGCCGGCCTCGCCCACGTCGCCGCGCGTACGGCCGACGACGCACGCCCCTCGACCGCGGAGAAACTCCGCGCCGCGATCCCGGCCCTCCTGGCTGCGGTCATCCCACCGGGCACCGACCCCGAACTCACGGCCACGGCGCTCATCCAGGACGAGGAAGGCGGCCCCGGCTTCCTCGACGGCGCCGTCGGCATAGCCCTGGCCCTCCTCACGCCCAGCACCGCCGCACCACCCCGGTCCGCCTGGGACACATGCCTCCTCATCGCCTGATCCACCGACCGAAGGACCTCAATGCCTCCCGACCGCTGGCAGCAGCACAACATCACCTTCGTCGACCGCGGGACTGCCCGGCGCACCATCACCGAACGCCTTGGCCCCACCCTGAACGAGGCCGAGGCCGACGGGCAGCTCACCGGCCGGTGGTTCATGAACAAGCAGCCCTGGCCGCTGCGTTACCTCGCCGACAGGCCCTCACCAGCCATCGAGTCACTCCTGAGCGATCTCATCGGCGACGGCGTGGCCGTGTCGTGCCTGCCCTGCGTCTACGAACCCGAGACCGACGCATTCGGCGGACACGAGGCCATGGACGCAGCCCACGAACTGTTCCACCGCGACTCCCGCCACCTGCTCACCTACCAGCCGAGCCCGATGCACCTGGGACGCCGGGAGACCGCCGTCCTGCTGGCGAGCGCCATGATGCGCGCTGCTGGACTCGACTGGTTCGAACAGGGCGACGTATGGGCGAAGGTCGCGGCCCTTCGACCGGCCACCGCTCCACAACCGCCCGAACAAGCCACCGAACTGGCCCCGGCCATGCAGAAGCTCATGACCGCCGACGCCCACAGCCTCTACCGCCCGGGTGGCCCACTCCGCGCGCACGAGGAATGGGTGACCGCCTTCGAACGGGCTGGCGCCACGCTCGCAGACCTCGCAGGCCGCGGCGCCCTAACCCGCGGCCTGCGAGCCGTCATCGCCCACCACGTGATCTTCCACGCCAACCGCGCCGGTCTCCCCCGGGCCGACCAGAGCGCCCTGTCCCACATCGCACGAGAGGTAGTCATGGGAACGAGTGACCACACCGAGTCGCCCACCGAGGCAACGGCCAGCGCCGCTAGCGTCAGCGCGGTGACCACCGACACGATCACCACCCCCACGGCGGACGCCGAGCGCCTCCGCAACGCCCTTGTCGACCAGCTCCGCGCGGACGGACACGCCCGCACGCCCGCCGTCGAGACCGCGTTGCGGACCGTGCCCCGCCATGTGTTCGTGCCCGACGCGTCTCTCGAAGACGCCTACGCCAACGCACCGGTGCACATCAAGTACGACACCGACGGCATGTCCATCTCCTGCGCCTCCCAGCCGGGCGTCGTCGCCCTCATGCTGGACCAGCTCGAAGCGCAGCCCGGCGAGCGCATCCTCGAGCTCGGCGCCGGCACCGGCTACAACGCCGGTCTGCTCGCCCACCTGGTCGGCGAGAACGGACACGTAACCACGCTCGACGTCGACGACGACCTCGTGGAAGGCGCCCGCACGCACCTCGCCGCCGCCGGGATCACCAACGTCCAGGCCGTGACCCGCGACGGGGCGCTCGGCTACGCCGAAGCAGCGCCGTACGACCGGATCATCGCCACCGTGGGCGCGCACGGTGTGCCGCACGCCTGGCTGCAGCAGCTTGCACCCGGCGGTCGGCTTCTCGTCCCCCAGCGCCTCAAGGGCACGGTGTCCCGCTCCATCGCCTACGAGCAGCGTGACGGGCGGTGGGTGTCCCTCGGCAGCGAGATGAACACCTTCATGCCGCTTCGGCGGGGCATCGCCGACGACGACCGCCGAGTGATCCCGCTCAGCACGGACGGCACCGTACGACTCCAGGCCCCCGCCGGACTCAACATCGACGCCGACGCCCTCGCAGGTGTACTCGACCAGCCGCGCACCGAGGAGTGGACCGGCATGACGGTCCGCGCCATGGAATCGCCGGAGTGGATGGAACTGTTCCTCACCTGCTCCCTCCCCTCCGGCCTGATCCGGATGCTGTTCCCTCAGAGCACCAAGGGCACTCTGCTCACCGAGGATCCCTACCCCTCGTCGACCGCCGTCGTCAACAAGGGCGCCGTCACCTACCTGGCGCGGCGGCTGTCGGAGAAGAGGACCCCCGAGGGCGGCAAGCTCTGGGAGTTCGGCGTCATCGGCCACGGCCCCGGAAGCGACGAACTGGCCGCGAAGGTCGCCGACGCCATCCGCACCTGGGACCGCGAATACCGCAGCCGCGAAGCCACGTTCGAAATCCAGCCCCTCGACGCCCCCAGCATCGAGCGGCGCCCCGGCCTCTTCGCTCTCGACACCCCGCTGAACCGCATCGTCGTCGACTGGCAGTGACGCCCCCACGCGTATCGGACGGTGCCCGTCGACACGTGGCTGGCGGGCACCGCCGCCTCAGCACTCCTCACTCTCGACAAGGGGGATCCATGGACCCACACGGCTCCACAGCCCAGCGCTTCCCGCTCGTCGCCCGATTCCGACCCACCTGCCTGCCCCTGCCTGAGCGCGTGCGCGCGCTCGTCGACCTGGCAGACACCGCGGTGAAGAAGGCCGACCAGGGACTCGCATCGGCCGTCTACAACCAAGCCGCACTCATCGCCTCCGATCTCGACCTCCCCGACCTCGCCCGCGAGATGTGCCACCAGCACGCCGCCGCCTACCTCCACGCCTGCCCCCTGCCCGGCATGAGCGCGATCCGGGGACTGGAACCGGTCGTCAATCTCGCTCGCCTCCAGATCCGCGCCGGCCACGCCGATGAGGGTCGGCAGCGGCTCCTCAACCTGTACAAGGCCGTCGAGGCGGGCGCAGCCGCCCGGTTCGAGGGCGTCACCGTACCCGCGAGCCTCACTGCGACCGGCGAAGACCGCCAGGAAGTTCGCGCATGGCTGTGGCGCGTCCTCCTCGCCGACGGCACGCGCACCCTCACCGCCGAGGGGCGATGGGCCGAGGCGCTGGCGCATATCGAAGCCCACCATGGCATCGGAAAGCGGATGCTCGACGGTCGGCAGGTCGCCGTCCTCGCCGCACTCGTTGCGGGTGACACCGCGTGGGCCGCTGCCCTCCTCGCCGACACGATGCCCGACGATCCGTGGGAACAAGCCGTCACGACATGCCTGACCGTCCTATGCCGCCGTGACGCCGGGCAGCCGATCGACGGGCATCTGGCGGGCCTGGTGACGGTCTACTCCGGACGGAAGACCGAACCCGGGATGACCGTCTTCGGCACCCGGCTCGGACTTACGGTCCTCGACGCGATCGGTTCCGCCGAGGCGCTAGCCGCGCACCGCATCGTCGAGGACCTCCACCGCAGGACGACAGACGCCGAAGACGGCTATGCGGCTCGCGAGAGCTTGGCTCATCCTCTGTTCACCGAGACCGCCACGGACCGGCAAGTGCAGGACTGTCGCGCGCTGGTACGCGCCTGCGCCCTTGGCTCAGGGAACCTCCCGAACGAGCTGCGAGGAGGACTGACGGCGGCTCTG
This sequence comes from Streptomyces sp. SID13726, assembly GCF_010548375.1. Taxonomy (GTDB): domain Bacteria; phylum Actinomycetota; class Actinomycetes; order Streptomycetales; family Streptomycetaceae; genus Streptomyces. Next base: position 50,232 of record NZ_JAAGLY010000028.1, on the reverse strand, counting down.
CGCGCCAGTGATCGCGTGATCCGGGAAAGCCTCGCACGTTCCTCCGATCCCGGAGGAACGCAACCCCTGCGGCTCTGACGGTGCCTAACGGCGCCGTCGGTGCTGCTGTTCGGCAGGCGTCGTATTCGTCGATGGAGTCTGACCGTTTTGGATCTGCTGGACGCGGACCGAGGGTGTGATGGTCGAGCGTCGGCGGGCAGCTTCAGCGCGGCGGTTCGGGGCAGGGTTCCGGCCGGTGTGCTGAATACGGGTGATCAGCACCCGGGCAGGTTGGCGGGCGCTGGTCAACTCGCGCTGGGCAGCAGCCTCCTTGAGGAGCTGGTGGGGTTGGTGGCCGCGGGCGTCGGCGTCGGCGAGGACGGTGGCAAGTGCCGGCCAGGCCGGGTCGGCGATGATGCGCTCGGCGTGGTCGGGGACGGCTGCTCGTACGTCGTTCGCGAGAACGCGGCGGGTTTGCTCCCTGGGCGGTCGGGCTGTGAGTTCGGCGAGAGTCGGAGCAAGGGCGCGGTCGGCGGCCATCTGGAGGTGCTGGACGGCCGGCAGGTCGGCGTCGGCCTGGTGGGCGTGGTTCTTCGCTTCGTGCCAGCGGGCGGCGACGATGGCGGCCCAGACGAGGGCTGCGACCATGGCTGCCAGTGCGCTGCCGTCGGGGCCGGTGGCGGTGTGGACGATGTCGCGGGCCGCGCTGCGCAGGGCGTGGGCGGCGCGGTCTTCCGCCCGGATCTGAGAGCGCTGGGCTCGGGCGAACGCCTTGGCGGCGGCCTGGAGTTCGGTGCGCAGGTTGGCGGGTGCCTTCTGGGCGGTGGCTTCCAGTAGTTCGCCGAGGGCGGTGATGTGGGCCTGGGCGTGGGTGTCGTCGGCGAGGTCGCTGTGGAGGGTGTCGAGGGCGTCGGTCGCTTGGTGCCAGGGGGTGCTGGGGTGGTTGCGGCGGGCGGTGGGGTGTTCCTCGGGCCGGCTGGATTCGAGGCGGGCCGTGATCTTGGGCAGGGAGAGGTCGGGGGAGATCTTGCTTCCGGGGTGGTAGATCTGCTCGCCGGCCTCGTTGACGTCGCCGGGGCGGCCGGCGGCGTAGCCGAGGAGGTCACCTGACGGGCCGCGCCGGACCTGGACCTCGACGCCGCTGGCTTCGAGGTAGGCGATGAATTCCTCGGCGTTGGTCACGTGCGGGATGGCGGCGCGGATGCGGTCCTGGAGCCACTCGCGGCTGGGCTGTTCCCAGCCGAGGCGTTCGGCCTTGTGCATCTCGGCCTGGGTGGGGCGGCGGGCGCCGGTGCGGTCGCCCTTCTTCAACTGCCTGAGCCCGTAGTCCTTTTCGATCTCGCGGCAGGCATCGCCGACGCGGATGCCGCTGTCGTGGAGTTTGGGGCGGCGGCCGTCTTCGCGGACGGTGGTGGCGAGGATGTGGATGTGGTCGTCGGCGTGGCGTACGGCGATCCAGCGGCAGGCGAGATCGTCACCGGCAGGGGCGATGCCGGCGGCCTGGACGATGCGCTGGGCGATCTCGCCCCACTCGGTGTCGGAGAGGTAGCGGTCCTCGGGTGCGGCGCGCACCGGGCAGTGCCAGACATGATCGGTGACCTTCCTGCCGAACTCGCTGTTGCGCAGCCGCACGGGCTCGTCGAGGTAGCGGGCGAGTTCGCTGAGGGTGGCGTTCTCGTCGCGGCCGGGGTCGGGCATGCCGAGCATCGCGAATCCCACGACGATGTGCGGGTCGAGGTGCTCGTCGTGGTCGCCGGGGCCGTAGAGGTAGGCGAGCAGGCCGCGGGTGTTGGACCCGGCCGGTTTGATGGCGGCGATCACGCGGCTGCCTCCGTGTCCGGGTCCGTGGGCTGACGCAGGGCCTCGGCGATCAGCTCCAGCAGAACGTGGAGTTCGGTCAGATGCTGGCGGATGTCGGGTGGGGTGTGGTCGCTGTTGAGGGCGCGTGCAATCTGGTTGACGTTGACGCCGATCCGGTTGAGCTGGCGCAGGACCTGGGCGCGGAAGATGTGCGTGCGGCGGCGGTCCTCGGACAAAGGCAGGTTGGCGGTGAACCGACCGATGATGAACGCGACGACCACGTCGGCGGCGAAGCCGCCCTCGCCCTTGTAGCCGTGCTCGGCAGTGGCCTCCTCGAGGAGGGCGAGCTGATCGGTCGTGAAGCGCAGGGGGCCGACACGCTCCTTGCGTTTGTCTCCGGTGAAGCGGCGGATCGTGGGCTGAACGCTCTTCACGACAGGCTCACCGCCGACGCTTTCGACGGTGTCGGTGGCACGTACGGGACGCAGGGTCTCGCACTGGACGGTGCGGAGCGTGTCCTCGTCGGGGCCGCCCTCGGTCCCGACGTCCTGGCCTGGCGCCCCCTGGCGCTGGGCCTCCTCCGCCACCCCCGGGGCGGAGACCCCCGAAGACCGGCCGTGAGTCGGACTCGGGGTACTACTGGCTCCGCCCGGGGCAGGTCGTCCGAACGCGCGGCGCCAACGGTCCATCAGCGTAGGGGACTTCGTCAGCGTCGGCAGCTCGGCGGGCGTGTCCTCGGAGTGGAGCGGGTCGTGCGTCATGGACGGTTCTCCGGAGAAGGGGCGGGGAGGGCGTGCGAGTCACCGCGGAGATCAGGTGGAGTTCGGGCGGCTGCCGCCTCTTCCACAGGTTTGGACGTTCGTGCGTTGCGCGGGGCGGTGACCGGCGGGCCGGATGACCGGAAGAGTTCCGGTCATCCGGTGGCGGTTCCGGTCAGTCGTCGGGCCGGTCGGTCTCGGCTGGGGCTTCGGGTTCGGCCCGGAGGATGTCCATCACGTCGGTCAGCCGCTTGCTGCCGATCGTCAGCCCCTTGTCCTCAACTGCCTTTCGGACGACCGTCCGGGTGAGCTTGCCCTGCTCAGCGGCTGCAGCCCTGCCGATCTCCACGAGTACCTCAAGCGAGGCGCCGGGCGGACGCCCACCGCGCGGCTTGCCTGCTGCGGCATCGGCGGGCGATTCCGGCGGCTGGACGGATGTGGCGGTCGGCGGCTCGGTGGTCCGACCGGGCTGAACCAGTAGGCCGGCAGGCCGCACGCCCTCGGCCGGAGCCTCGGCAGACGGGCCGACTGCGATGGCCGGCGCCTCGGCGGGGTGGACGGATGGGGTGGCCGGTGGTTGCGGCACCTGCGCTGAATCAGGGGCCGAACGGTCGACAGCAGGCTGTGCGACGAGTTCGTGGATCTGCCGCATCAGCACGCCGAAGGCCACCATCGCGGCGGCCGGGGGAACCGCGGCGACCACATAGTCGAGCAGCGGCACGCTGTCGACTTCGCGCGTGCCTGTCACCCCGGCCACGTTGAGCCCGATGGAGCCGACCGATCCGATGACGGTGACGCTGATGGCCCATTTGTCGGTGACACGGCGCAGGCCCGCACGGAGCATGAGCAGCTCGCCCGCGACGATGAACGCGTCCAGCGTCGCGGGCCACGCCCATCGGCGGGTCGGCGAGTCGCGGAGTCCATGTTGGGCGGCGACGTCCGCCAGGTGTGCGTAGGAGAGCCAGAACGCACCGGCGGTAAGGGCCACGATGACGACGCCGGCCGTGCGGAGCACGTACTGCTCCGCAGTCAGCTTCCTCTTCGCCGGCTGCTCCAGGCCGGGCTGGTCGCCCCGCAGCGGGCGGTCTCGGCGACGGGACATGCGAGGGATCCTCAAGCGGGGTACTCCTGGGGTAGTGGTGTGGTGCGTCTTTGCCGTCTTGGCCGTTGCAAGCGCAGGTCAGAGCAGGTACGGCAACCGCCTCGGCTCTCCGTCCTGGCGGGTGCCGCCTGCGTCGTGTTCCGAGTCGGAACACGACGCAGGGGCGTTCTGCAGGGCTTGGTTGCGGATGGACCGTGTCCCGAGTCGGGACAGAGGCGTTGCATCGTCCGTCCCAGTGGGCGGGGCTGTGACCTGCGGTGATACGGCAGGACGGCGGGGGACGGCGCAAGACGGATGAGGGCGGCGTCTTGGCGGCGGGCTGCGATGGTCGATCGCGGTGCCGTCTTGGCCCCGGTTCCCGTCTTGGCTGCATGCCCTTTGACCTGCGAGATCACGGCAGGGACGGCAGGGACGGCAACCGGGAGAGGGCCTCAGTCCTCGCCGCGAGTGGTGTCGGCGTCGACGGGGTGGACGGCGGGGCAGTACCGGCGCCAGGCGTCGAGGAACTTGTTGCGCATATAGCCCTTGCGCTGCGTCCGGTCAGCCATGCGCACATTGCCGGACTTGATCTCGTACGCGCGCAGCATCCTGCCCAGTTCACGCGCGTCCAGCCCGCCGCGTCCCCATTCCGCCCACGGGGCCTCGGGGTCCTGGCGCAGGTAATGGAGGAGTTCCTCGGTGGACAGGCTGTCCACCTCGCGCTGGGCGACGAAGACCCGGCGGATGTCAGCGAGGATCCGCGCACCGCTGGGGTGGTCCTCCTCGGCCACCTCTTCGGCGGCGACCATCCGCGCACAGGCAACCCGCGCCAGCCGGGGCCAGCAGCCACCGGCCAGGTCGGCGACGATAACCAGAGGTTCCCAGGTGTCCGCGGCACGGTCCTCGACCGGCATGTCCGGCTCCAGGTCCGCGGCCTCGTCCAGCAGCGGCCTGGCCCACGCGTGCAGACGGTCGCGCAACTCATTCAGGGCCGGGATGTCACGCCGCGACCGGAACGGCTTGACCTTCTCGCCCTCGGCCCGGCGCCGCATACGGATCACCACTGCCCGGTCCATGACCGTGTCGGGCAGGTCGCCGATCCCCGCGATGGCCGCCATGGCGAACGTAGCGAAGCGGTGCGGGGTGTGGTCGTTGCCGACGACCCGGGTGACGTACCGGTTGCGCTGGTGGCCTGCGTTGAGCAGGCCGCGCATCTCCTCGTTCTTCTCGGCCATCTTCGGTGTGCCGAAGATGGTGTCGGCCTCGTCCACCAGGAGCGTGGGCGGGTTCTCCTCGGTGATCGATCGGAAGATGGCCGCCGGTGTGGTGTTGATGGTGAGCATCGGTTCGTGGACCGTCTCGGTCAGCACGTCGAGGAGACGCGACTTGCCGCACCGCTTCGCCGGACCCACCACCGCAAGGCGCGGGGCGTGCTGCCACGCGGGCTGTAGGTGCGTCGCCGCCACCCACAGGGTGATCGCGTCCAGAGCCTCCTGCGATGGCGGGATCACGAACTGGGCGATCTGCGCGCGCAGTTCATCCAGCAGCTTCGAGCCGAGGGTCGGCTCCGCATCGGGAATCGCCTCCAGGCCACTCGGCGTCTCCGCCGCGTCGGCGCCGTCAGCCTGCGCGGCGCGCAGGTGGGCGCCGGGCCGGCCGGGGACGGCGGTTGCGGGCCAGACAGCCTTGGCAAGGGCGGAATAGGACTCGGGGTTCTCGGGTTGCACTCGGCAGCTCCTCGTCTGGCGGTGGCGGGCTCGCATGCCCTTGCCGCCGGGTTGGTTCTTCCAGGGCCGTTCGGGGTTGCTCGGGCCTCCGGCGTTGCACCGCCGGAGGCCCACTCCTTTCTCGCGGGCGCCAGGCCATCGCGAGGGAACACGGACCGTACGTCGACGCCCGGCAACAGTCCAGCGTTTCTGTGTCAGCTCAGCGCAGAACGGTCTGCTACAGCTCCCCGCTCTCACGCGGCCAGGCCCAACAGAGCCAACAGGTCTGCAGTCACCACCCGGTAGGCGTTGCCCAGCCGCAGCACCTTGCACGGGTACTGGCCTCGCTTCGCCAGCTCGTACCCCTTGCTCCGCCCAAGCCCCAACGCCCGATTGCCCGTCTCCAGGTCAACGGCAGCGGGAAGCTCAAGCAGCTCCTCACGGCTCATGCCCTTCACCCGGCCCGCGGGTTCGTTCTCGCGCATACGCGCTCCATCCATGACTGAGCCCTCGGCGAACACGGCGATCGCGCTCGTCTCCAAGCCATGGAATCAACGTTAGGGAAGTTAATGTGTCCTCATGACACAACGCGGTTGGGATGCTGGAGGGGACGAGGACGACGTCCCGGAGTGGGTGGACCAGGTGATGGCCACGGTGGCCGCCGAAGTCCGCAGACGAAGGAAGGAGCTAGGGATGAGCGCCCAGGACCTGGCGGACCGCTGTGAGGAGATCGGGCACCCGATCCCGCGCAACGTGATCGCCAACATGGAATCCGGCCGCCGAGCCAACCTGCCCCTGGTCGACGTCATCGTCCTCGCCAAAGCCCTGCGGACCTACCCGATCTGCCTGCTCTACCCCGTCGGCTACGTCCACCGAGTCCAGCGCCTTCCCCTTCAGCGCTCCGAACCGACCTGGGATGCCATGCGCTGGTTCACCGGTGACAGCGAGGACTTCGGCTTGGAAGACGGCATGCTCCGTTCCTTCCGTGCCCACGTCCGCCACCAGCGCGCCGCCCTGGCCGCCCTGAAGGGCGAGAAGCACGAGCGCTGGAAGGCCGAGACGGCACCCAACCGGGCGGAACGCGAGGAAGCCGTACTAGCCCAAGCCGACTACGCAGAAAGGGTGTTGGAAGCCAAGTACCGGCTCCGCAGTGCCCGCGCCTTCATCCGCGAAGACGGCGGCACCCCACCGCACCTGCCGCCGGAACTCGCCGACGTCGACCCACCCGAGACCCACCCCAGCACCACCGAGGAGAACGATCTTTGAAGGGCTCCACCCACCGCCGCTGCTACTGCCGCGACCCCCGCACCGGCAAGCCGCTCGGCAAGAAGTGCCCCAAGCTCTCCAGCCGCAAGCACGGCTCGTACTCCATACGCCAGGAACTCCCGCCCCGCGAAGACGGAACCCGACGCTCCTTCAGCCGCGCGGGCTACGAGTCCCTCAAGGACGCGCAGGCCGACCTTGACCACGTCCGCTCCCTACTCACCCTCGCGGAGAAGGACGACCCGGACAGCCTTCAGCGCCTCGTCGACATGCTGGAGGAGGTCGCGGTCGAGAAGGCTCCACTCCCGGCCATCGAGGAGACCCGACGCCGCCTGAGGGCGGGCCTGGCCCTCCGTGGCAGCCTCACCGTCGGTGAGTGGCTCGACCAGTGGTTCGCCGCGAAGAAGCGCCGCAAGACCACGCTCAACGGCTACGCCTCCCACATCCGCGTCCACCTGAAGCCGCGCATCGGCCACGTACGCCTCGACCGCCTCAACGTCGGCCACCTCGTTGAGATGTTCGACGGGATAGCCGACGACAACGAGGTCATCGCGGCCGAGAACGAGGCCCGCCGCGAGCAGATCGCCCGCTGCAAGCCGAGTAAGCCCGGCCGCCCCGTAGGAGCTGAGCGGAAGCTGCTCGCGGTCGAGCGGGCCAAGCTGGCGGAGATGAAGCCGTTCCGGAAGATCACCGGCCCGGCATCCCGTCAGGCGATACGCCGAACCTTGCGCGCGGCCCTGAATTCCGCGATCGCCCAGCAGCTCATCACCTTCAACCCGGCGTCCCATGTCGAGTTGGAGTCCGGCAAGCGCCCGAAGCCACTTCTCTGGACCGATGAGCGAGTCCGACGCTGGCGCGCGACGGGCGAGATCCCCGGCCCGGTGATGGTGTGGACCCCGCAGCAGTTCGGCGCCTTCCTCGACGCAGCCGAGGGCGACCGCCTGTACGCGATCTTCCCCCTCATGGGTACCCGCGGCCTCCGTCGCGGCGAGGCGGTCGGCCAGGACTGGCACGAGATCGACCTCGACGCCGGCCTCATCACGCCCGCCAAGGAGATCGTGGTGGACGGCTGGGACCCCTACGAATCCGAGCCCAAGACGGACGGCAGCGCCAACACGATCGCACTCGACAGCACGACCATCTCCGAACTGCGCGACCACAAAGCCCGCCAAGAGAAGGAGCGCGCGGAGTGGGGCGAAGCCTGGAAGGACACCGGCAAGGTCTTCACGAAGGAAGACGGCTCGTGGCTCCACCCGGGGACGGTCTCCGAGACCTTCCGCCACATCCTCGCCACGACTGACCTGCCGCCCATCACCCTGCGCGACCTGCGCCACGTCGCCGCCACGCTCACGCACGGAGGCGGCGGCGACATCCACGCTGTGAAGGAGACCCTGCGGCACTCCACCATCACGCTGACCTCGGACACGTACACGAGCCTGCTCCCTGAGCTGGATCGCGAGATCGCCGAGGCCGCAGTAAAGCTGGTACCCCGCGTCCGCGGGCGGAAGGCTGAGGAGAAAAATCAGGGCGCAGCCTGAGGAGAGCACCGAGAGAATGCTGTCGTGGAGAACGAGAGCAATCTTCCCCTCACTCTCATAACGGTCGACCGTGCATCGTCGAGCATGGTCGTCTCCCGCCTGGACGGGAACGGGGCATGGCTGGTTCCAGCCCCGTCCCTGTTCGAGGACACGAGCGTCGTGGCCAAACTGGAGTTCAGCCCAGCGCTACCAGCGCTCCTCGTTACCACCCTGGCGGGGGACCAGATTCTCTTCGAGTTGCCGCTCCAAAGCGCCGCTGATCAGCTCGAAGGACGGCTCGTGGTGTATCTCGACCAGAATCAATGGAGCACTTTGAGCAACGCCTGCCATGACCCGCAGAAGAGTAGCGAGGAAGATCAAGCCGCTGGTCGGAAGCTCAGGGATTGGGTGGACCAGCGTCGGATCATCCTGCCGGCCTCTTCCAGCCACTACTTCGAGACCGGCAAGCGGTTCAGTACGGAAAAGCGTTATGCCCTTGGGCTCACGGTCTTGCAGTGCAGCCGGGGCTGGCAGATGCGTGACCCCCTCCAGGTCCGGCGAAACGAGCTGCACGATGCCTTCTGCCATCGACTGAGCCGCCCCAAGGACATACGCTCCGCCCCGATCTTCACCCTCGATCCGGATGCCCTCTTCTCTCCAATTCGAGGGACTGGCTCCGGACTGCCGCCGACCTTGCTGAGTCAGTTTGAGTTCCACCCCGACGCGCTTGTCGCTGCCTCTGCTTCCATCGATACCATGCTCGACACCGAACGGGTCGGTGAGGGACCAGATACCGGCTGGACGACGGTGAGTCAGCGATTCAGCGACTGGCTGGACGAACTGGATCAGGATTCACAGCAGAAGCGGAGGGCTGTCGACATCCACATCGTTACGGATCTTCAGCAGGAGTTGGCTGAGGAGGCGGCTGCAGCGGGAGTTCCCACAGAGCTGTTCCGGCAGTGGGGCTTCAAGGGATGGGTGCGAGCGATCGGCGAGTCCCCGGCCACCGGCCTATTCCGGGAGATGCTTCATAGTCGGCACCTCAACAAGGGCACGACTTGGCGCCGCAATGACTTGACAGACATGCTGTACCTGTCCTGCGCAGCCGGATACGCGGACTTCGTCGTGTGTGAGAAGCACATGCGTGACCCATTGCAGCGCGGATTGAAGCGCATGGGACTCTCAACACAGGTCTACCGTCGGCTTACTGACGCTGTAGCGGCTATCGAGGAGCTTCTGGAAGCGCCTTCCTCCGCTGTCAATCACGCGCAGTAGCTTTGAGTCTGTCTCCCCGACCTTGGCTGACGGGTGGCACTAGTCTCGGTTTGGCAGGTGGTCAAATCCGCTGCAGGGGTGAAGGCACCGGTAGCAACAGACGTCTCTTCCCGTCGGGTCTTCTCCCAAGCCGTGCCGGAGGACCTCCTGGCTCAACTCAATCTTGGTAAAGCGGGCCAAGGGGTCTCTGGGCCGGGACACCCAACTCACTTCGTGGAGCTGCACCTCGGACATGACGGATCGCGGAAAGGCGGCGACGGTCTCACCAACGGTGTGTGAACAGCTGCGCGAGCCGCACACGTTGCATGCTCCGTCAGCGTCATGCCGCACGGTGACGTCGTATCGGGTATCGAGCAGGTGCGGGCAATAATCGATGTCCTGCCCGCACAAAGAGCAGTTTCGAGTCGCGGTGAAGCCGGCAGACATGCCCCATCTGCTGTGCATAAGCGTGAGGCGGCAGACGTCCCAGTAGGTGTCGTCGGAGTACTCGATGTTGCAGTCGAACAGCCCACCTACGAGGGCTGCGACATGGTGGGCGTGTCGGTGGGCGAGTTCGGAAAGCTCGCTGTCTTCGAGGAAGTTGTAGGCGTCAACGGCACGGGCCAGAGAGGTGCGTGCCGCCGTTTCCAGATCGCGCCACGGATCGACGGGCTGGCGCGTGTCGTGCGGTATGTGCAGAGAACGCGCCATCGCCATGTACTGGCGGTGGCTCCACAGGTCGGAAGTGGGTGGACCGATAGACCACGGAGACGGCGAGGTAAGTGCTGCGATGTTGGCTCGCAGTTGGCGTCGGACCTGCGACCACACGCGGATAAGGAAGTCCCGTTGTGCGCTCATCGTCCACAGTCCGCGGCGGTGGATCTCCTCTGTCGTGGATGTCCAGGACGGAAGGTGGGCCAAGGACAGGCCCCAGGTGAGGGAGATGCTGCGACAGCACTGCCCGTACAGGCTCATGGATTCCCGCAGGGCCGTCACGCCGTCCTGGTGCATCATGGCCAGGCGCACAGGGCCTGATGCCGGGGGCAGAGGTACCCCGGTGCGGATGACGAGGCCGGCGAATCTCATCCGGTCGCGTCCTCCGGAGCGGCATCGCCCGGGTCTGCCGGGGGAAGCTCGGCACGAGCCGGGTCGGACACGGCCGCTTGGATGAGCCTCTCGACGTCTGCCAGCCGGCTGGTGATCTCCAGACCCCGGATGGCCGTTTCATTCTCGGTCCGGACGATCTCAGCGATCTTGACCGTCACATGCGCCTCGTTGACCTCATCGTCAGGGCAGCTGGGCCCCAGTGAGGAGCGTGCCCGCTGCCAGGCAGTCAGAACGATGCTCTTGACCAGATCGGTGGTGAGCGTGGTGGCGACAGCGATCCCAATGGTGGCCACCACCTCGGTGGCCCCGTACTCGCTGAGATAGCGGCGGTCTTCTCGCGCGTATGCGAAGTCGATGTTCACGCCACGGTGCCGCAGCGTCTTGATCAAGCCGGCCACATCGTCCCGGTAGACGGCCATCCCGTCGATGCTTGAGTCGGGGAGCAGAAGCACGCGGTCGCCGGTGGGGGCAGCCAGCACCGCATCGGGCAGATCTGCCGCTGAGATGTCCCAGCGTGTCACAGCACCGGTGATCTCTTTGGCCATCAGCAGGAGCCCTCCGTGATTAAACGTTGTGTACGTGCCCAAGCCTAGAGCGGCGTGGGATTCCGCTGTCCCGCACGCAGTAGCCCACTGAAGTTTGATGTTGAGGTGGCTGCCGTCAGTCGTGACAGATCAGTTGGAAGGTGTGGGCCACTGCTCTGACTTCGCAGGCTGAGAAAACGACGGATGAGCTAGTTGGCTTCAGCTGCGGCCGGTCCATCGTCTATCACAGCGCGGGGCGAGAGGCACCGCGCCGCTGCGACGCCTCGCAGACACACCCGCGTGGGATCTTGTCAGCATCACCCAACGTGCGGCCCTGATCGAACATCCGCTCACGCATCGCTCACGCAGAACCCCGAAAACGCCACAGCGCCCGACCCGACCGAAGCCGACCCGAGCGCTGCGTAGCAGGTCAGAAGGGGTTTCCCCTCCCCCGCACCCGTAGGCCCTGTGGGACTCGAACCCACAACCAATGGATTAAAAGTCCACTGCTCTGCCAATTGAGCTAAGGGCCCAGGCGATGTTGCCTCCCCGAGCATAGCCGGACGCGGCCAGGTCTCCGATCGGGTATCCGGGACACGGCCGCGTCGGGCGGACGGAAGAGTGGACGGAACGGACGGAAGAGACGGAACGGTCAGGGATCGACCGGTTCGGGGGCGTTGGCGCGGGCCGCCTCGCGGGCCTTCGTGCGGTCGTGGTCGGGGTTGAGGAACCAGTGGCGGGCCGAGGCCTGCCACCAGATCCAGGCGAAGCCGAGGACGACCAGGACGGCGACCGGGGCGTAGTTGAAGGTCTCCCAGGTGACCGGGGAGACCTGCGGGAGCATGAACAGCACGGTGATCACGCCGACCCAGCCGACCGCCACCACGCCGATCAGCCGGGACCAGCGACCCAGGTGCCACGGCCCGCGCTCGAACGCCTCGCCCTTGCGCAGCCGCAGCAGCGTCGGGATGACGTAGGCGATGTAGAGACCGATGACGGCGATGGACGTCACGGCCGCGTACGCCGTGACGTTGATCAGGTACGGCAGGCCCAGGACGAGGGCGCCGAACGCGGCGAGCCAGACCGCCGCGACGGGGGTGCGGGTGCGCGGGCTCACGGTGTGCCAGATGTGCGAGAACGGCAGGGCGCCGTCGCGCGAGAAGGCGTAGATCATGCGGCTGTTGGCGGTCACGGACGCCATCCCGCAGAACAACTGGGCGCCGATCACGACCAGCAGCAGGAGCTTGCCGGCGGTGGCGCCGAGGGCGTCGAGGAGGATCTGGGCCGGGGGTGCGCCCGTCGGGGAGTCGAGGGCTCCGTCGTAGGACTGGATCGCGAAGGTGAAGCCCAGGAGCAGGACGAAGCCCGCTATCCAGGACGTCCAGATCGACTGCACGATCCCCTTGGGGCCGGCCGTGGACGCGTCGTGCGTCTCCTCGGTCATGTGCGCCGAGGCGTCGTAGCCGGTGAAGGTGTACTGGGCCATCAGCAACCCCAGCAACACCACGTAGACCCCGCTCCCCCAGCCCGTGTTGTTCACGAACTCGCCGAAGACGAAGGACGCCGACTGGTGTTTGTCGGGGGCGAAGGTGAGGGCGCCGACGATGACCGCCACGCCCAGCACGTGCCACCACACGCTCACGCTGTTCAGCAGCGCCACGATCCGTACGCCGAAGGTGTTCAGCAGGCCGTGCAGCACCAGGATGGCCGCGAACAGCAGCATGGTCCGGCCCGGGGTCACCTCGAAGTCGAACTGGAGGTTCAGGTACGCCCCGAGGAAGGACGCGGCGCCGAAGTCGATGCCCGCGGTCACCGCGACCTGGCCCAGCACGTTGAACCAGCCCGTGAACCACGCCCAGGCGGCCGCCGAGCGCGGGGGCGCGAGCCGGTGCGCCCAGAAGTACAGGCCGGCCGAGGTCGGGTACGCCGAACAGATCTCGGCCATCGCCAGCCCGACGAACAGCGTCATCAGGCCTACGGCGACCCAGCCCCAGGTGATCACGGCCGGGCCGCCGGTGTTCATGCCGAAGAGGTAGAGGGTCAGACAGCCCGACAGGACCGAGATGATCGTGAAGGAGACCGCGTAGTTCGAGAACGCCGACATGCGGCGGGCGAGGACCTGCGTGTAGCCGAGCTGGGCAAGCCGTTCTTCGTCCGACAGGCCGGAAGAGCCCGTCTGCCCACTCGCTTTGGCGTCATCTGTCATGTCCCCAGCGATTCCCATACCGGGGGCGTGACACACGTCACAACTTGGCCGAGAAGTGCCCCTCTGGAAAACGCCCTTGTAGCCCTGCCGGCCGGTCGCGATCTTCGTACGCGCCGACGATCTTCTTGTACGTCGCCCAACTGCGGATCCTCACACCGGGCTTGAGCCTGCTCGCCCCGTCGTCGGCGAACAGGTCGACGTCACCGGTCGACGCCTTGCGGGCCGGCAGATCGGCACGGCCGTCCCCGGTCAGGTCGCCGAAGGGGACAGGGATGACGTATGCGAAAAAGGCCCGCACGACCGAAGTCGTACGGGCCCTTCACGATCCCTGGGGGTCAGTGCGCGTCAGCCGTTGCGCTTCCAGCGCGGCTTGTCGTCACGGCGGCCGAAGGAACCGGTGCCGGTGCCGCGGTGGTCGTCGCGACGACCGTAGGGGCGGTCGTGGCTCGGACGGTCGTGGCCGCCGGAGCGGAAGCCCGGGCGGTCGCCCTGACGGTCCCGGTTGAACGGACGGTCGCTGCCACGGTGGCCGCCACGGTCGTCACGGCGCTCGAAGGAACGGCCGGCCGGGCGGTCGGAGGGACGGTCGTCGCGGCGGAAGCCACCACGGTCGTTGTCCCGGCGCTCGTTGTCCCGGCGGAAGCCACCACGGTCGTCACGACGCTCGAACGAACGGCCGCCACGGTCGTCACGGCGCTCGAAGGAGCGGCCACCACGGTCGTCACGACGGTCCGAGGGACGGTCGTCGCGACGGAAGCCACCACGGTCGTTGTCCCGGCGCTCGAAGGAGCGACCGCCACGGTCGTCACGGCGGTCGGAGGGACGGTCGTCGCGGCGGAAACCGCCACGGTCGCCGTCACGACGCTCGAACGAACGGCCACCACGGTCGTTGTCCCGGCGGAAGCCACCACGGTCGTTGTCACGACGCTCGAAGGAGCGACCGCCACGGTCGTCACGACGCTCACGCCGCTCGTACGACGAGGACTCCGACTTCTCGAACTCCCGCTCCACCGGCTGCTCCGGCACGGAAGCGGTCTCCGCCTCCGCCGCCTCGGCCACCGCGGCCTGCGCCTCGGCGACGGCCGCCTCGGGGTCCTCGCCGCGCTCGCGGGCGACCCGGGCGACCAGGCGGTCGGCCTCCTCGCGCAGCTCGGTCGCGCGCCGCTGCGCCCGCTCCAGCTGCTTGGTGAGGTGGGACACCTCGCGCTCGGCCTGCTGAGCCGCGTTGGCCGCGGACTCGGACTGGACCTCGGTCATCGAACGGGCGCCGGTGATGTCGGCGACCTCGGGCTCGAAGGCCGTACCGGAGTTGATGATGTGACGCCCGGCGTCGACGCCCGCGTCCTCCATCAGCCGGAAGATCTGGCGGCGCTGGTGCGGGAGGGAGAGGGAGACGACGGTGCCGGTGCGGCCGGCACGGGCGGTACGGCCCGCGCGGTGCAGGTAGTCCTTGTGGTCGCCGGCCGGGTCCACGTTCAGGACCAGGTCGATGCCGTCGACGTGGATACCGCGGGCGGCGACGTCGGTCGCGACCAGCGCGTTGACGTAACCGTCCTTGAAGTCGGCCAGCGTGCGGGTACGCGCGCCCTGGGTCATGCCGCCGTGCAGCGCGTCGGCCTTCACGCCCGCCTCGCGCAGCTGCTCGGCGATGCGGTCGGCGCCCAGCTGGGTGCGGACGAAGATGATGGTGCGGCCCTTGCGGGAGGCGATGGCCGCGGTGACCGGCGCCTTGTCCTTGGGCTTCACGATGAGGATGTGGTGCGACATGGTCGTCACCGCGCCCTGGGCTGCGTCGACCTCGTGCGAGACCGGGTCGACCAGGTAGCGCTTGACCAGCGTGGAGATCTCGTTCTCCATCGTGGCGGAGAACAGCATCCGCTGACCGCCGGCCGGGACCTGGTCGAGCAGCTCGGTGACCTCGGGCAGGAAGCCCAGGTCGGACATCTGGTCGGCCTCGTCGAGGACGGCGACCTCGACGTTCTCCAGGGAGCAGGCGCCGCGGTTGATGATGTCGCGGAGGCGACCGGGGGTGGCGACGAGGATGTCGACGCCGCGCTCCAGGGCGTAGATCTGGTTGCCCATCGAGGTGCCGCCGCAGACGACCTTCATCTTCAGGCCGACGACGTCGCCGTAGGGCTGAAGGGCGTCCGCGACCTGCATCGCCAGCTCGCGGGTCGGGGTGAGGATGACCGCGCGGGGCTTGTGCTTCTCGGTGCGACCGCCCGCGAGGCGGGCCAGGGTCGGCAGACCGAAGGAGAGGGTCTTGCCGGAGCCGGTGCGGCCACGGCCGAGGATGTCCTTGCCGGCCAGGGCGTCCGGGATGGTCGCGGCCTGGATCGGGAAGGGGGTGGTCACGCCGTTCTGCGCGAGCTTGCGCACGACGCCCTCGGGGAGACCGAGGTCGGCGAAGGTGACCTCGGGGGTCTCCACGACGTCTTCGGTGCCCTCGTTCTCGGGCATGACGGCGTGATCAGAACTGGAAATGGACATGCGTATGCGAAACCTTCCGGAGTCTCGTCGGCACGCGCCCGTCAACTCCGTGATTCGCAATACGACCGCCTCTATGCGGTCAGCCACGGCAAGGGAGAGAACGCGCCACACGGCGCTCTTCTGCTTTGGCGCCGGGCAAATGATCAAACGATCTATAACCATACGCACCCGTCGCCCCCGAAGGCAAACCGATCCCCGCTGATGTAGCCGAGGTCACTCGGGCGCTTCCACCGTCACACCGGCGACCCGGCGGTGGGCGCCGGCTCCCGCTGCCCCAGCTGCGTCCCCGGCTCCGGCGGCGCCGACGAGGACGGCTCGGCGGGCGGCGGGGAGGGGGTGGGCGAGGCGGGCGGCTCGCTCGGCGCGGGCGGCTCCGGATCGGGCGTACGGGTGGGCGCCGGGTCGGTCTTCGTCGCCGAGGGCACCGGCTTCACGGACTTGCCCGGCTTGGCCCCGGCCGAGGCCGACGCCCCTGCCGAGGCGGACGCGGAAGGCGAGGCCGACTCGTCCCCGTCCTTCCCCTTGCCCGGCTTCCCGTGCTTGCCGTCCGGGCCCGCCCCGCCGAATCCGGCGGCAGCGCCCGGGGCCGCGGCCCCGCCGTCCGGCGCGGCTCCGCCCCGCTCACCGGCGGAGTGCGACGGCTTCGCGCCCCCGCCTCCGTCGTCCCCGCCCACGCTCATGCAACCCGCGGCGGCGGCGACGGCCATGACCGTGGCGGCCAGACGGACGGGTACGTACAAGGGGCGCACGAGCAGCCACCTCCGAGGGCGGTCGTCAAAGAGTCAACCTGCCCAACTCCCGCCGCCCACAAGAGGACACGCGCCCCGGCTATCCGTACCCGAGTGCGTGCAGCCGCGCGTCGTCGATCCCGAAGTGATGGGCGATCTCGTGCACCACCGTCACCTCGGTCTCCGCGACGACCTCGTCCCGCGTCGCGCACATCCTGAGGGTCGGCCCCCGGTAGATCGTGATCCGGTCCGGCAGCACCCCGGCGTACCACTCGCCCCGGTCGGTCAGCGGAGTCCCCTCGTACAGCCCGAGCAGCTCGGGATCGTCCGCCGGCGGTTCGTCCTCGACGAACACCGCGACGTTGTCCATCAGCCGCGTCAACTCCGGCGGAATCCGGTCCAGCGCCTCGGACACCAGTTCCTCGAACTCCTCGCGCGTCATCTCCAGCACAACCCCATTCTCCGGTACGACCCCGTCGTACGAGAGTCAGGAGCGCGCCCGCATATCCGCGCGCGCACTTGGGCATACGGGACCAATGGCCCGCGTCCCCGCCGCAGCCCGGAAGATCCTGACCGCCGTACAGAAGCCTCCGCACGCCCTGACCCGGCACTACGCCCGGCGCCGTTCGCACCCGTCGGCGCAGCTCGTCAGCCCGCCGCACCCGTGGGCCCGGGCCCTCGGCCTGGTCGCCGTGGTGCTGCTGGGCGCCTGGCTCGGTCTGCTGATCGTCGGCAACGTCCGGGTCCCGGTCGGCCCCATGAACACGACGATGACGCTGCGCCCGTCCCTGTCCGGCGGCACGAAGATCAACGTGTCCCCGCTCGGCGCGCTCCAGCTGGACAGCCACCAGGCCCCGGTCCGCCTCGACGTCAACGTCGACCAGCTGGACCCGGAGCGCGCCCAGGCCCTCGTCGACCACCCGGAGCGGCTGTCCGGCCTCCAGGAGGAGGTCGCCTCCGACGTCGAGCACGGCACCCTCGACCTGGCCGTGCGCTCCTGCGTCGCCGTGGTGTCCGGCGCCACGGCCCTCGGTCTCGCGGTCTACCGCCGCCCCCGCCGCGCCCTCGCCGCCGGCGGCCTCGCCCTGACCCTCCTGGCGGCCTCGGGCGGCACGGCGTACGCCACCTGGAACCCGGAGTCCGTCCTCGAACCGAAGTTCTCCGGCCTGCTCTCCTCGGCCCCGTCCCTGGTCGGCAACGCCCGCAGCATCGTCACCGAATTCGACGTCTACCAGAAGGAGCTGGCCCGCCTGGTGACGAACGTGACGAAGCTCTACGACGTCACGTCCACGCTCCCCGCCTACCAGCCGGACCCCACCACCATCCGGGTCCTGCACGTCTCCGACATCCATCTGAACCCGGCGAGCTGGAAGATCATCGCCTCGCTGGTGGAGCAGTACGAGGTCAACGTGATCGTCGACTCCGGCGACACCATGGATCACGGTACGGCGGCGGAGAACGGCTTCCTCGACCCGATCCCGGACCTCGGGGCGCCCTATGTCTGGGTGCGCGGCAACCACGACTCGCTCACCACCCAGCGGTACATGGAGGGCCTCAAGCGGGTCCACGTCCTCGACAACGGCGAGGCGGAGACGATCGCCGGGCTGCGCTTCGCCGGCATGGGCGATCCCCAGTTCACCCCCGACCGCTCCACGAACCCGGGCGCAGACCAGTCCCAGGAGGCGGCGGGCGCCCGTCTGGCCGCGGCCCTGCGGGAGCAGAAGGCCGCCGGAACCCCGGTCGACCTCGCGATCGCACACGAACCCTCGGCCGCCCGCGAGGTCGACGGCGAGGTGCCGATGATCCTGTCGGGCCACCTCCACCACCAGGAGATGGAGGTCATGAAGAAGGGCACCCGGCTGCGGGTGGAGGGCTCGACCGGCGGCAGCGGACTGCGCGCCGTCGAGGGCAAGTACCCCGACCCCATCGAGGCATCGATCCTCTACATGGACCGCGACACCCGCCGCCTCCAGGCCTGGGACGAGATCAAGCTCGGCGGCCTCGGTCTCACGACGGCGGAGGTCAGCCGCCACCTCCCGGAGGACAACCTGCCGGGGGCGACCCCCACCCCGAACCCGTCACCCGCGGGCAGCCCTTAAACCGTTTTGGCGATACCTCCCGGCATCCCATATGCTTCTCACGTCCCCGACGCGCTGAGAAGCGCCCAGGCGGGCCGATAGCCCTCATCGTCTAGCGGCCTAGGACGCCGCCCTTTCAAGGCGGTAGCACGGGTTCGAATCCCGTTGGGGGCACGCAACACCGTGTGCGACACTGTTCGCACACAAAGCTTGGTCCTGTGGAGCAGTTTGGAGTGCTCGCCACCCTGTCAAGGTGGAGGCCGCGGGTTCAAATCCCGTCAGGACCGCTGAGGTTTCTTCGGAACCTCTCGGCTGGGTAGCTCAGTTGGTACGAGCGACCGCCTGAAAAGCGGTAGGTCGCCGGTTCGACCCCGGCCCCAGCCACAGCACAGACCCCGATCTCCGGATCGGGGTCTTGTTGTATGTGTTCCAGGGACCAGGGTGGGGACGATGAAGCAGGACGACGGTCTGGAGCTGGCCCGCGCGCGGTACGGGCTGTTCGCGGTACTGGCCAGCAATCTCGCGATCGCCGGGGTCGCGGTCATCGGGGTCTGGCGGCTCGACGGCGACAAGGCGGTGATCGTCGGAGTCCTCACCGCCGCCTTCACCGCGGTCAGCAGCATGACCACCGCCTATCTCGGCATCAAGGCCGTCTCCAACACCGCGAAGTCCATCGCCCTGCGCGAGACGCGCGAGCCCGCACCGGCCTCGCCGCCCGCCCAGCGGACCCCCTGACCCACGGCCGCACCGCCGGCGACCGCACCGCCGGCGGCAAAACCGTTCGCCACGAATTTCCCGGGGATGAGATCCTGGATCGCGTATGTCTACGCACCCTGCCCCCGCCCCCGGCACCCCCGCCTTCGCGGATCTCGCCGCCCGCCTGACCGAGCTGACCCTGCGTGACGCGCAACGGCTCGGGCGCAGGCTCGAAGGCGCGCGCCGGATCCGCAAGCCGGAGGCGCGGACCGCCGTGCTGGCCGAGATCGAGGCGGAGGTCGGCAAGGGCGAGGAGCGCATGAGCGCGCGACGCGCGCGCGTGCCCTCCGTGTCGTATCCCGAGCAGCTGCCGGTCAGCCAGAAGAAGGACGAGATCGCGGCCGCCATCCGCGATCACCAGGTCGTGATCGTGGCCGGTGAGACCGGCTCCGGCAAGACCACCCAGATCCCGAAGATCTGCCTGGAGCTGGGCCGGGGCGTGCGCGGCATGATCGGGCACACCCAGCCCCGCCGGATCGCCGCCCGCACGGTCGCCGAGCGGGTCGCCGAGGAGCTGGACACCCCGCTCGGCGAAGCCGTCGGCTGGAAGGTGCGGTTCACCGACCAGGTGAACCAGGACGGCACCTTCGTGAAGCTGATGACGGACGGCATCCTGCTCGCCGAGATCCAGACCGACCGCGAGCTGCGCGCCTACGACACGATCATCATCGACGAGGCCCACGAGCGGTCCCTCAACATCGACTTCCTGCTGGGGTACCTGGCGCAGCTGCTGCCGAAGCGTCCCGACCTCAAGGTCGTCATCACCTCCGCGACCATCGACCCGGAGCGCTTCTCCCGGCATTTCGGGGACGCCCCGATCGTCGAGGTCAGCGGCCGTACGTATCCGGTGGAGGTGCGGTACCGCCCGCTGCTGGAGGAGGACTCAGACGACTCCGACCGCGACCAGATCACCGCGATCTGCGATGCCGTGGAGGAGCTCCAGGGCGAGGGCAAGGGCGACATCCTGGTCTTCCTCTCCGGTGAGCGGGAGATCCGGGACACCGCGGACGCGCTCACGAAGAAGGCGTACCGCTTCACCGAGGTCCTCCCCCTCTACGCCCGCCTCTCGCACGCCGAGCAGCACCGCGTCTTCCAGCAACACACCGGGCGCAGGATCGTTCTGGCGACCAACGTCGCCGAGACCTCCCTCACCGTCCCGGGCATCAAGTACGTCATCGACCCCGGCTTCGCCCGCATCTCCCGCTACAGCCACCGCACCAAGGTCCAGCGGCTGCCCATCGAGGCGGTCTCGCAGGCCAGCGCCAACCAGCGCAAGGGCCGCTGCGGCCGTACCTCGGACGGCATCTGCATCCGGCTGTACAGCGAGGAGGACTTCGAGGCCCGCCCGGAGTTCACGGACGCGGAGATCCTGCGGACGAACCTCGCCTCCGTCATCCTCCAGATGACCGCGGCCGGCCTCGGGGACATCGAGAAGTTCCCGTTCATCGACCCGCCGGACCACCGCAACATCCGCGACGGCGTCCAACTCCTCCAGGAACTGGGCGCGTTGGACCCGGCCGAGAAGGACGTACGCAAGCGGCTCACGCAGACCGGCCGCAAGCTCGCCCAGCTGCCGGTCGACCCGCGCCTCGCGCGCATGGTCCTGGAGGCCGACAAGAACGGCTGTGTCCGCGAGGTCATGGTGATAGCCGCCGCGCTCTCCATCCAGGACCCGCGCGAGCGCCCGGCCGACAAGCAGACCCAGGCCGACCAGCAGCACGCCCGCTTCAAGGACGAGACCAGCGACTTCCTCGCCTACCTCAACCTGTGGCGGTACGTCCGCGAGCAGCAGAAGGAGCGCGGCTCGTCGTCCTTCCGCCGGATGTGCAAGCAGGAGTACCTGAACTTCCTGCGCATCCGCGAATGGCAGGACATCTACACGCAGTTGAGGACCGTCGCCAAGCAGATGGGCATCCATCTGAACGAAGAGGACGCGGCCGACCAGTCCGTCCATGTCTCCCTCCTCGCCGGCCTGCTCTCCCACATCGGGATGAAGGACGTGAAGGACGGCAACAAGAACGAGTATCTGGGCGCCCGCAGCGCCAAGTTCGCGATCTTCCCGGGCTCGGCGCTCTTCAAGAAGCAGCCGCGGTTCGTCATGTCGGCGGAGCTGGTGGAGACTTCGCGCCTCTGGGCCCGGGTCAACGCCAAGATCGAGCCCGAGTGGGTCGAGCCGCTCGCGGAACACCTGCTGAAGCGGACGTACTCCGAACCGCACTGGGAGAAGGACCAGGCCGCGGTGATGGCGTACGAGAAGGTCACGCTGTACGGCGTTCCGATCGTCGCCCAGCGGAAGGTGAACTACGGCCGGATCGACCCGGAGTCGAGCCGCGAGCTTTTCATCCGCAACGCCCTCGTCGAGGGTGACTGGCGCACCCACCACAAGTTCTTCGCCGACAACCGCAAGCTGCTGAGCGAGGTCGAGGAACTCGAACACCGCGCCCGGCGCCGGGACATCGTGGTCGACGACGACACCCTCTTCGACTTCTACGACCAGCGGGTGCCCGAACACGTCGTCTCCGGCGCCCACTTCGACTCATGGTGGAAGCGGAAGCGGCACGAGCAGCCGGAGTTCCTGGACTTCGAGCGCGAGATGCTCATCCGGGAGTCGGCGGAGGCGGTCACCAAGGACGACTATCCCGACTCCTGGCGGCAGGGACCGCTCAAGTTCCGGGTGACGTACCAGTTCGAGCCGGGTGCGGACGCGGACGGTGTGACGGTCCACGTCCCGCTCCACGTCCTGAACCAGGTGAAGGACGAGGGCTTCGACTGGCAGATCCCGGGCCTGCGCGAGGAGTTGGTGACGGAGCTGATCCGCTCGCTCCCCAAGCCGATCCGCCGCAACTACGTGCCGGCGCCGAACTTTGCGAAGCGGTTCCTCGA
The DNA here is from genome assembly GCF_010548375.1 of Streptomyces sp. SID13726. Classification (GTDB taxonomy): domain Bacteria; phylum Actinomycetota; class Actinomycetes; order Streptomycetales; family Streptomycetaceae; genus Streptomyces. The sequence goes on along the minus strand of NZ_JAAGLY010000028.1, from coordinate 28,102 downwards.
TACGGCCGTCCCGCTCCAGGAACCCCTGACGGTCACGATGGCCCGCGAGTTGAAGCGCATGGTCGGAGTGCCCTTCGAGGCCGACGACTTCGACCAGTCGCGGATTCCGGAGCACCTGCGCATCACCTTCCGGATCGTCGACGAGCGGCGCCGGAAGCTGGCGGAGGACAAGGACCTGGAGGCACTGCGGCTCCAACTCAGGCCGAAGGCACGCCAGGCGCTCTCCCAGGCAGCCGCGGCGACCGCTTCCCGCGAGGGCGGCGAGTCCCTGGAGCGCAAGGGGCTGACGGACTGGACGATCGGCTCCCTGACCCGGGTCTTCGAGACGCGGCGGGCCGGTCAGCCGGTGAAGGCGTACCCGGCGCTGGTGGACGACGGCGACACCGTCTCCGTCCGCCTCTTCGACACCGAGGCCGAGCAGGCCGAGGCGATGTGGAAGGGCACGCGGCGGCTGATCGTGCGCAACATCCCGGTGAATCCGGCGAAGTTCGCGTCCGAGAAGCTGACGAACCCGCAGAAGCTCGCGCTGTCGGCGAATCCGCACGGCTCCATCCAGGCCCTGTTCGACGACTGCGCGACCGCGGCGGCGGACAAGCTGATCGGGGACTTCGGAGGGCCGGCGTGGGACGAGGAGTCGTACCGCAAGCTCTACGAGAAGGTGCGCTCGGAGATCGTCGACACCACGGTCCGTACGGTCGGGCAGGTGCAGCAGGTACTCGCCGCCTGGCAGGCCTGTGAACGGCGCCTGAAGGCCGTACGGAGCCCGGCGCTGCTGGCGAACCTGGCGGACGTACGGGCGCAGCTGGACGCGCTGGTGAAGCCGGGCTTCGTGACGGCGACGGGGTTGCGCCGTCTCCCGGACCTGATGCGCTACCTGGTCGCGGCGGACCGGCGTCTCCAGCAGATGGCGACGAACGTCCAGCGGGACACGACCCGTATGGAGAAGGTCCACGAGATGCAGGACGAGTACGCCTGGCTCCTGGAGCAGCTCCCGCAGGGCCGGCCCGTGCCGCAGCAGGTCCGGGACGTCCGCTGGATGATCGAGGAGCTGAGGGTCAGCTATTTCGCCCACGCGCTCGGCACGGCCTACCCGGTCTCCGACAAGCGGATCGTGAAGACGATCGACACCCTCGCACCGTAACGGCACCCGCACACAGGGTGAGTTCGACCAGGACCCGCCTGCTCCTGTACAGTCCTTCTCGCAGCGCAACGCAGCAATCGCACTGCGAAACCTGGTCCTGTGGAGCAGTTTGGAGTGCTCGCCACCCTGTCAAGGTGGAGGCCGCGGGTTCAAATCCCGTCAGGACCGCAGTAAGAAGTCAGGCCCGCATCCCGGCTAGGGACGCGGGCCTTCTTCATGCACCGCCACATGCACCGCTCGCCGCCCTGTCAAGGTGGAGGCCGCGCCCGCGGCGCAGCCGCAATCGGGCACAGCAAATCCCGTCAGGACCGCAGTGAGGAAGTCAGGCCCGCATCCCGGTAAGGGAAGCGGGCCTTCTTCGTGTGCGTGGAAGCCTGGCCCGTGGCTTGGCGGCGCCCACGCCATCTTGACGGCGTCTCCAACCCCCGGTACCCAGAAACCAGGGCCCCGTTCCCCGTGGAGCCCTGGAGGTGGCGTATGGCGGCATCGGTCAGGCACGAGACGCGGGCGCTGCTCCGCGCGCATCTGTCGGCCGCGTCGTCGTATCGGCATCTGACCCGGCACTGCCCGATCTGCCACCGCCTGCTGCGGCTGGCGATGGACTCCGCCCCGCGGGCCGCCGCGGTGCCGGACGAGGCCGTGGAGGACGAGAGCGCCTCCCCGGCGTAACTCCCCTTAGCGCACGGGAGGTAGGGGCAACAAGGACTCTGGCGTGTGACGGGAGTCACCGCATGAGTTTTTGAAACCGTGGAACTTACCACTCCCCTACAACTGGTCAATTTAATATGTGCAATTGCACTACTGATCACACCTGTGTCAGCGGTCGGTCAGGACCCCGTCAGGGGCCGCCTCACAGGAGATCCGACACCCCTCCCCAGACTCCGACAAGCCCGCTCACAGGACCGCCGTCCGTCCACGATCCGCGCACAAAAAAGATCGCGCTGGACTCGGCGGAGTCCAGCGCGATCGACGACGAGGTTGAGAATGGGCCCTGTTGGGGCAGGACCCGCGTCGCTTGTAGCCAGTGTTCGGACGCCGCGGCCAGCTGGGGGGCGGGCCGGTTTGTCCGGTTATTCAGTTGTTCAGGCCTCGCTGCGCTGCTGCGGGATACCCGCGAGCAGAGCGCGGACCTCGGCCTCGCGGTAACGGCGGTGCCCGCCGAGCGTGCGGATGGACGTGAGCTTGCCGGCCTTCGCCCACCGCGTGACCGTCTTCGGGTCCACACGGAACATGGTGGCGACCTCAGCCGGGGTCAGCAGCGGCTCGGCATCAGGGGTGCGAGCGGTCATGAGCGGCCTCCTCGGGAGAACCGATCGTTCTCGGTTCTTTCCTCTAAATTCTGCACCTTGACCCGCGTTGCCCGAAATGGCGGACGCGAGTCGAGTCGGTTATAGGACGAACGGCTTGTCCTCGGCACTACAACTACACCATCTGTCCAGCCGCGTCGGCCAAACCGATGGAATTGCCCCCCAGACGTTCATCGGCGACGGAAGCCGATGGACCATGCCATAGCGGACAGTCACGCCACTGTGACGATCAGTCACAGAGCGATCAGGAGTCACCAGACCCCCCAAAGCGGAACCTCCCCCGGGCCCCTTGTCCTATTTTGGCATGAGGAGGGGGAAGAGATGCAAGAGCCGGGTACGTGCGGTCCGTCACGCTTGTCCCTTGTTGGTGGGACATCAGCGAAACCTCGTGACACCTTGACCGAGGACGAAACCCCAAAACGGACGGCACGTCAAACGTCAGTTCGCCGAGCGCCGGTCCCTGACGCCCCGCCAGCGCTCCACGAGCCGCCCGTACGCCTCCCCCGCAGCGGCCCCGTCGCCGTGCCTGAGCGCCTCGATGCCCTCGGCCACGTCCGCGGCCGAGTGGTCGTCCTCCAGCTCGCCCGGCGGCAGCACATGCACCAGGCCGCCGTAGTCCAGCTCGACCAGCGAGCGCGGGTGGAACTCCTCCAGCCAGCGCCCCACGTCGATCAGGCCGTCGATGAGCGGCCCCTGGTCGATGGCGTCCTTGAGGGTCCTCAGCGCCCGCGCCACCCGCCGCCGGGCCTGCACCATCGGCGTGCGGTAGCGCAGCATCGGCGGGATCTCGCCCGAGCCCTTGTCGAAGCGTCGCTCCTCGTCGCCGACCAGCACGAACCAGTTCAGCGGCACCTGCCAGGTCGCGGTCCGGATCCAGGGCCGGGCGTCCGGGTTGCGGGCCAGCCAGCGCTCGTAGTCCTGGGCGGCCTGGAGGCGTACGACCTCGGGCAGCACCGCGTCCAGGACCGGGGCCGGCAGGTCCTCCCCGAGTTCCTCCAGGGCCTGCCAGCCGCGCAGCCGGGTGCGCCAGGGGCACACGCAGACCACGCCGTCCACGTCGAGCACGAAGGCGTCGCTGCTCTCGTGCACCGGCACCGGGATCGGCGGGGTGGGCAGCAAGTCGGCCAGGGAGCGGCGCAGTTCGTCCTGGTACGACGGACGGTCCGGGCGGCGGGCGTAACGCGCCCAGTGGCCGCGTTCGGGCTCGGGGAAGGCGGCCAGTGGTTCGTACACACGCAGATAGGTCGCGTACGGGACGATCACCGAGGACACCTTGGGCACGCCTGCTCTCTCCCCCGCCGCCTGCCGGGAAAACCTGCGAAACCCGCACACAAACGCGCGGGAAAACTATGCAAATCGTCGCACGCCCGCAGACCACGGGAAGGTGATCCTGAGCACTGCACGGTCTCGGGGCGCCACAAGCCCTAATCTCGTGCTCACAGGCCCCGCCACCCGTACGGGACGCCTGCACCGATCGCCGAAACTTACCCAGGAGTCACCACAGTGACCGACGTAACCGGCGCCGCTGCCGATGTGCTGCACACCCTGTTCCACTCGGACCAGGGCGGCCACGAGCAGGTCGTGCTCTGCCAGGACCGCAGGAGCGGCCTCAAGGCCGTCATCGCCCTCCACTCCACCGCGCTGGGCCCCGCGCTCGGCGGGACGCGCTTCTACCCGTACGCGAGCGAGCAGGAGGCCGTCGCCGACGCGCTGAACCTCGCGCGCGGGATGTCGTACAAGAACGCCATGGCCGGGCTCGACCACGGCGGTGGCAAGGCCGTGATCATCGGGGACCCCGAGCGCGACAAGAGCGAGGAACTGCTCCTCGCCTACGGCCGTTTCGTCGCCTCGCTCGGCGGGCGCTACGTCACCGCGTGCGATGTCGGCACCTATGTCGCCGACATGGACGTCGTCGCACGTGAGTGCCGCTGGACGACCGGCCGCTCACCGGAGAACGGCGGCGCCGGCGACTCCTCCGTCCTCACCGCCTTCGGCGTCTACCAGGGCATGCGGGCCAGCGCGGCGCACCTGTGGGGCGACCCCTCGCTGCGCGGCCGCAAGGTCGGCGTCGCCGGTGTCGGCAAGGTCGGGCACCACCTGGTGGAGCACCTGCGGGGCGAGGGCGCCGAGGTCGTGATCACGGACGTGCGCGAGGAGGCCGTACGACGGATGCTCGACACGTATCCGGGGCAGCTGACCGCCGTCGCCGACACCGAGGCGCTGATCCGCACCGAGGGCCTGGACATCTACGCCCCCTGCGCGCTCGGCGGGGCCCTGAACGACGACTCCGTGCCCGTGCTGACCGCGCGGATCGTCTGCGGCGCCGCCAACAACCAGCTCGCGCACCCGGGCGTCGAGAAGGACATCGCCGACCGCGGCATCCTCTACGCGCCGGACTACGTCGTGAACGCCGGCGGGGTCATCCAGGTCGCCGACGAACTGCACGGGTTCGACTTCGAGCGGTGCAGGGCGAAGGCGGCGAAGATCTACGACACCACGCTCGCGATCTTCGCACGTGCGAAGGAAGACGGGATTCCGCCGGCCGCCGCGGCCGACCGGATCGCCGAGCAGCGGATGCACGAGGCGGCCGCGGGACGGGCTCGCTGAGGTTTGACCGGTACCCGTCGGCGCACACTTGGAGAGAACTCTCACGTTCGTCGGCGGGTCGGCCGCGAAGAAGTGGTTAAAATCGCGGTTGACCAGCGAGGACGGGGCTCCTCGCCGGTTCTGGGGCCGGGCACGTCCTGCGGGCGACGTACCGTATGGGCGCGGGCTCAGGTACCGTGGAAGCCCTACGGACCGGTCTCTCTGCGGAGAGCCCGTTCCAGATCATGAACGCGTGTCAAGACTCTGGGGCCACCGAGCCCCGTATCCGAGGGGGTCGAGCCATGGGGCGCGGCCGGGCAAAGGCCAAGCAGACGAAGGTCGCCCGCCAGCTGAAGTACAGCAGCGGCGGGACTGACCTCTCGCGTCTGGCCAATGAGCTGGGCGCTTCGACTTCGAGCCAGCCGCCGAATGGCGAGCCGTTCGAGGACGACGACGAGGAAGACGACCCGTACGCCCAGTACGCGGATCTCTACAACGACGACGAGGACGAGGACGACGAGTCCGGTCCGACGTCTCAACACCGCCGCGGCGCTTGACGCTCTAGCTGTGCTTGACCCGGTCCGAGTGGTCCACACCACCGGACCGGGTTTTGCGCTGCCTCGCGACTTTATGCGCTGCCATGGCGGCCTTATACGGCGTAGTCGCCCACCAACTCGGCGCCGGTCTCCTTGTCGCCGCGGTCGGTGATCTCGCCCGCGATCCAGGACTCGACCCCGCGGTCGGCCAGGGTCGCCAGCGCCACGTCCACCGACTCCTCGGGGACGATGGCGATCATGCCCACGCCCATGTTGAGGGTCTTCTCCAGCTCCAGGCGCTCGACCTGACCCGTCCTGCCGACGAGGTCGAAGATCGGGTCCGGGGTCCAGGTGGCGCGGTCGACGATCGCGTGCAGCTCGTCGGGGACGACCCGGGCCAGGTTGGCCGCCAGGCCGCCGCCGGTGACGTGCGAGAAGGCGTGCACCTCGGCCGTGCGGATCAGGGCCAGGCAGTCCAGCGAGTAGATCTTGGTGGGCTCCAGGAGCTCCTCGCCGAGCGTGCGGCCCAGCTCGTCGATCCGGGCGTCCAGGGCGAGGCCCGCTTCGTTCAGGAGCACATGCCGCACGAGCGAGTACCCGTTCGAGTGAAGACCCGAGGCCGCCATGGCGATGACCGCGTCACCCTTACGGATGCGATCCGCGCCGAGCAGCCGGTCGGCCTCCACGACGCCCGTACCGGCGCCGGCGACGTCGAAGTCGTCCGGGCCCAGCAGGCCGGGGTGCTCGGCCGTCTCACCGCCCACCAGGGCGCAGCCGGCCAGCACACAGCCCTCGGCGATGCCCTTGACGATCGCGGCGACCCGCTCGGGGTGGACCTTGCCGACACAGATGTAGTCGGTCATGAACAGCGGCTCGGCACCGCACACCACGATGTCGTCCATGACCATCGCGACCAGGTCGTGGCCGATCGTGTCGTAGACGCCCAACTGGCGCGCGATGTCGACCTTGGTGCCCACGCCGTCGGTCGCGGAGGCGAGCAGGGGACGGTCGTAGCCCTTGAGGGCGGAGGCGTCGAAGAGGCCGGCGAAACCGCCGAGGCCGCCGAGGACCTCGGGGCGCTGCGTCTTCTTCACCCACTCCTTCATGAGTTCCACGGCGCGGTCGCCCGCTTCGATGTCGACGCCCGCGGCTGCGTAGCTGGCACCAGTTGTCTCAGACATGACGGTGAGAACTTTCGTGTCGTACTGCAGGTATGACGGGCTGCCTACGGGCGACGGATCGCGTCGACAGCGGCCGTGGCCGCCGTGCCGGCGGCCAGCTCGGTCTCCAGGAGCTGCTTGCCGAGCAGCTCGGGGTCCGGGAGCTCCATCGGGTACTCGCCGTCGAAGCAGGCGCGGCAGAGGTTCGGCTTGGCGATGGTGGTCGCCTCGATCATGCCGTCGATGGAGATGTACGCCAGGGAGTCGGCGCCCAGCGAGGTGCCGATCTCGTCGATGGTCATGCCGTTGGCGATGAGCTCCGCGCGGGTGGCGAAGTCGATGCCGAAGAAGCAGGGCCACTTGACCGGCGGCGAGGAGATCCGGATGTGGACCTCGGCGGCGCCCGCCTCGCGGAGCATGCGGACCAGGGCGCGCTGGGTGTTGCCGCGCACGATCGAGTCGTCGACGACGACCAGACGCTTGCCCTTGATGACTTCCTTGAGGGGGTTCAGCTTGAGTCGGATGCCCAGCTGGCGGATGGTCTGTGACGGCTGGATGAAGGTCCGGCCGACGTAGGCGTTCTTCACGAGACCCGCACCGAAGGGGATCCCGCTCGCCTCGGCGTAGCCGATGGCCGCCGGGGTGCCGGACTCCGGGGTCGCTATGACCAGGTCCGCCTCGACCGGGGCTTCCTTCGCGAGCTTGCGGCCCATCTCCACGCGGGAGAGGTACACGTTCCGGCCGGCGATGTCGGTGTCGGGGCGCGCAAGATAGACGTACTCGAAGACACAGCCCTTGGGCTTCGCTTCCGCGAATCGGGAGCTGCGCAGACCGTTCTCGTCGATGGCGATGAACTCGCCCGGCTCGATCTCACGGACGAAGCTCGCGCCGCAGATGTCGAGGGCGGCGCCCTCGGAGGCGACGACCCAGCCGCGCTCCAGGCGGCCGAGGACCAGCGGGCGGATGCCCTGCGGGTCGCGGGCGGCGTAGAGCGTGTGCTCGTTCATGAAGACGAGGGAGAAGGCGCCGCGGACCTGCGGGAGGACCTTCGGGGCGGCCTCTTCCACGGTCAGCGGCTTGCCGTCCTGGTCGACCTGGGCCGCGAGGAGCGCGGTCAGCAGGTCGGTGTCGTTGGTGGCGGCCACACGCGGGCTGCGGCCCTCCTGCTTGGGCAGGTCGGCGACCATCTCGGCGAGCTGCGCCGTGTTGACCAGGTTGCCGTTGTGGCCGAGCGCGATGGAACCGTGCGCGGTGGCACGGAACGTCGGCTGGGCGTTCTCCCACACGGAGGCGCCGGTGGTCGAGTAGCGGGCGTGACCGACCGCGATGTGACCCTGGAGCGAACCGAGAGAGGTCTCGTCGAAGACCTGGGAAACGAGGCCCATGTCCTTGAAGACGAGGATCTGGGAGCCGTTGCTGACCGCGATACCCGCGGATTCCTGGCCCCGATGCTGGAGGGCGTAGAGCCCGAAGTACGTGAGCTTGGCGACCTCTTCACCCGGAGCCCAGACACCGAAGACGCCACAAGCGTCCTGGGGGCCCTTCTCGCCGGGGAGCAGGTCGTGGTTGAGTCGTCCGTCACCACGTGGCACGGCACCGAGTGTAGGCGAGATCGACCACTGGTCCGAATTCGCGGAGAGTGGGCTTTCTTACTCCGCGCGGGCCGTAACGCTCTCGCCGGAGGCCGCGGTGAGCCGCAGAGAATCCCGTTTCTGCTGGTAGGAGACCTTGCCGGAGAGAATACCGGCGAGTTCGCGTTCGGTCTTCATGGCAGCCGGTCCACAGGTCATGCGCGTGGTCGCGAGGCGGCCGAAGTCGATGACGCCGCCCTTGACGACCGCCTCGCCACGGAAGGTGTTGCAGCCGAGGCTGCCGGTGACGGTGTCGTCCTTGCCGAGGGTGAGATGCGCCTTCGTGTCAATCACCCAGCGGGTGCCTTTCAGCGCCGGGGGCGCCTTCTCCCGGAGGGTGATGGTGTCGCCCTCCTGACTGGTCAGGGTGAGGGTCCTGGTGCCGTCGCGTTCGGTGACCTTCGCCTTGTGGGTGCCCTCGAAGACGCTGGTGAACTGTGCTTCGAACGCCCCGAGCGGGTCCGGACAGCCCATCAGCGTCTGCACGAGGTCGGTGATCCGTACGGTGTCGCCGTCGATCTCGGCGTCGGCGCCGATGCTGTTGCAGCCGACCGAGCCGCCGGAGTCGCCGCCTCCGACGTCCGGGTCGGCGGTGCCGGGGGCGAAGCCGATGTGGGCGTCCTCGGCGTTCTTCGGCAGGACGTACTCCTTGCCGTCCACGGTCACCTTCTGCGGCACCCACTCCACGTCCGCGATGCCGGTCGTCGAGGTGGTCTTCTCGCCGTCGACGATCGTGTCGTGCCCGGTACCGGATTCCGTGCCGCAGGCGGCCAGCAGCGTGGTGCCGACGGCGGCCAGGGCGGCGCATTTCACACGTGTCGTCCGCTTCATGGTTCTTGGACGCGTGAGGGGGGTGATGGGTTCAGTGTTCTTGGCGGCGGTGTTCTTGGCGGCGGTGTTCTTGGCGGCGGGGTGGATTTGCCGGGTGCCGGGCACATGGGCTGAGGCCCGCGCGCGGCCTCAGCCCGTCAGCGGGTCTCAGCCCATCAAGGGGAGCAGTGCGCCCAGGTCCGCCCGTTCTCCGCTCGCGCTGACCCTGGCCTCGTCGAGGGCGTCCTTCCATGCGGTCCGTCCGGTGGCCAGGCGGATCCAGGTCAGCGGGTCGGTCTCGACGACGTTCGGCGGGGTGCCGCGGGTGTGCTTCGGCCCCTCGACACACTGCACCACGGCGTACGGCGGGATCCGCACCTCGGTCGAGCCGCCGGGTGCCTTGGCCGCGAGCGCGTCGGCGAGCAGCCGGGTGCAGGCGGCGAGGGCCTGGCGGTCGTAGGCGATGTCGAGCCCGGGGACGGCGGCGTTCAGGTCGTCGGTGTGGACGACGAGTTCGACGGTACGGGTGACCAGGTAGTCAGCGAGGGGCAGCGCGCCGGCGTTGGTCGCGAGGAGCCGGGTGCCGGGGTGGGTGTCGAGCTGCTCGCCGAGGCGGTGCGCGATGTCGGCGAGGTAGGTGTCCAGGTCGGGGTGGAGCCTGACCTGCTCCCGGGTGAAGTCGTCGATGGCGGCGGAGTTGGCGACGGTCGCGAACGGCCAGTCCAGCAGCACGACGTCCTGCCGCGCCGGCTCCGGCAGCGCGAGCGCCCGCTCGATCGCCGTGACCGCCATCCCGATGTGCGCGACCAACTCCCGCACGGTCCAGACCCCCAACCGCGTCGGCGACGCGAACTGCTCGGGGGGCAGGGTGTGGACGGCGTTCCGCACGTTGGTCAGTTGAGCGTCGACGGCTTTGCGGATCTTGGCGGGGTCGTAGGAGCGGGCGCGCTTTTTGGGCGGGGGCATGGGGTCAGGGTAGGGGGGTGGGAGGGGCTGGGGTGGAGTGCCGGGGGGGGCGATCAGCTGTGGGAGGGGCTGGCGGGGCGGGCCGGGTGGGTCGGGCCGGGCGAACGGGGCCATCACCCCCTGTCCGACCCCGGCGGACCAGACAAGCGCAAGCCAAGCGGCGTCAGCAAAAGTGCCGTCGGTCGGTCCCGTCGGTCACGCCGAGCAGGCAGTCGGTCGCCCCGGACACCGTCACTCCCTGCGCCCGTACCCCGAGAGCCCCCCCTCCACCAGCGCGAAGGCCCGTTCCGCTCGCGTGGCTGCGTCCGCCGCGACCTCGTCCACCGTTTCGCCGGCGTCGATGCGGAGGTGGTGTTCCTCGACCAGGGCCTGGCGGGTGGCGGTGAGGGTGGCGGCGGTGATGAGGGAGAGGGTGCGGTCGCCGGTCTCCTCGATGAGCAGGTCGGCCAGTTCGCGGGCGCCCTTTTCCGCCGACAAGTAGGCCCGTTCGCACAGGACCGGCGTCGCCATGACCACCGCGCGGATACGGCGGGCGAAGGGCTCGGCGTTGAGGCCGATCGACGGGTCGCGGCCCTCGATCATCTCCAGGAACTGCCGGCGGACGGCCTCCACCGCGGACTCCCCGACCTCCCGCTCGCGCACGGCACGGGCCGCGTCGGAGAAGTGCTCCTCCATCGGCTTGAAGACCAAGTCCTCTTTCGTGCCGAAGTAGTTGAAGACGGTCATCTTGGAGACCTCGGAGGCGTCGGCGATCTCCTGGACCGAGACGGCGTCGAACCCCTTCTCGTGGAACAGCGCCACCGCGGTCCGGTAGATCCGCATCCCGGTCTGCAACTTCTTGCGCTCGCGCAGCCCCATCGCCTCAGCAGCCATGCCATCACTGTACCAAGATGAATTTTGATCCCGGATAAAACATTGACTCGGTACATAAACACTGGGCATGGTGGTGCCCATGACCGAGACCCAGCGCAAAATCGGCTTCCTCGTCTGCCTCGTGACGATCGTCCTGGCCGTCCTGGACATGCAGATCGTGTCGGCGGCGACCGTCCCGATCGTCCGCGACCTCGACCCGGAACACGGCATCGACAAGATCCCCTGGCTGGTCAGCGCCTTCTCACTGGCCTCGTCCGCCGTCCTCCCCCTCTACGGCAGACTCTGCGACACCCTCGGCGCCAAGCGGGTCTTCCTCGGCGCGATCGGCGTCTTCCTCGCCGGCTCGGCACTGTGCGGCGCGGCCCGGTCGATCGGTGAGCTGATCGCCGCCCGGGCCGTGCAGGGCATCGGCGCCGGCGGCCTGATGAGCGTGACGATGGTCGTGATCGCCCAGCTCAAGGGCCCCGGCGAGAAGGACGCCAGGGGCGCGGGCATGGGCGGGGTCGTCGCGGGCGGCGGCATGGCGGTCGGCCCGTGGATCGGCGGAGTCCTCGCCGACCACGCGAGCTGGCGCTGGATCTTCTACGTCAACCTCCCGCTCGGCGCCGCTGTCCTGGTCCTCGGCGCCCTGGTCCTGAAGCTCCCCCGGCACACCGGCACCCACCGCATCGACTTCCTCGGAGCCGGTCTCGCCGCCGCGTTCTCCACCGCGCTGCTGCTGATCACCGAGTGGGGCGGCAAGCAGTACGCCTGGGCCTCCCCGCAGATCACCGGCCTGGCCCTGGCCGCGGTCGCCGCGCTCGGCCTGTTCCTGTGGCGCCAGGTCACGGCCGCCGAGCCGATCCTGCCGCTGTCGATGTTCCGGCTCCCCGCACTGCGCTGGGGCTTCGCGGTCCAGGGCCTGGTCGGCGCGGGCATGGTCGGCGCGATGTACTACGTGATGGTCTATCTCCAGGTGGTCCGGGGTGTGGCCAGCTCCTCGGCCGGGCTGTACCTCATCCCCATGGCGGTCGGCATGACGGCCGTGGGCATCCTGGTCGGCCGGCTCACCGAACGCGGCTGGCACGAGCGGACGTTCGTCGTCGCCGGCTCCGCCCTCGGCGCCCTCTCCTTCGCCCTGCTGGCCACCCTGGGCACCGGCACCTCACTGTGGTGGCTGCGCGCCGAACTGCTCCTCGTCGGCATCGCGTTCGGCCAACTCATCGGCCAGGCCATCCAGTTGGTGCAGGAAGCGGCCCCGCGCCACCAGCTCGGCGTCGCCACCACCGCGATCCGCTTCTTCCAGACCCTCGGCACGGCCCTGGGCGCCGCCGTCTTCGGCACCCTCATCACCCGGCTGTACGACGGTCCCGGCACCCCGGCCACCGGCCAGGACCTCGAATCCTGGGTCTCGGCACTGGACACGGTGTTCCTGTGCGGGTCCGGCCTGATGCTCCTGTGCCTGCTGATGGCGCTCCGCCTGCCCAAGTCCCGCCCGCCGACGGCGACTTCGGAACCGACGAGGGAACCGGTGCCCGCGTGACACCGAGCCGAAGGCCCCGCCCGTCACGATGACGGGCGGGGCCTTCGGCGTCGTACGACCATGCCTGGCAGTACTGCTACCGCCTACTTGAGCAGCGCCGGGATCGTCTCCTCGTGCGCCGCCCGCAGCTCCGCCAGGGGAAGCTCGAACTCGCCCTGGAGTTCCACCGATTCACCGTCCACGACACCGATGCGGGTGACGGGCAGGCCCCGCGCGCCGCACATGTCGTTGAAGCGCAGTTCCTCGGAGCGCGGGACCGCCACCACGGCACGGCCCGCCGACTCGGAGAACAGGAACGTGAACGCGTCGAGCCCGTCCGGTACGACCAGCCGCGCGCCCTTGCCGCCGAGCAGCGCCGACTCCACGACCGCCTGGATCAGGCCGCCGTCGGAGAGGTCGTGCGCGGAGTCGATCATGCCGTCGCGGGAGGCGGAGATCAGGATCTCGGCGAGCAGCCGCTCGCGCTCCAGGTCGACCTTCGGGGGCAGGCCGCCGAGGTGGTCGTGGACCACCTGCGACCAGGCCGAACCGCCAAACTCCTCGCGAGTGTCGCCGAGGAGGTACAGCAGCTGGCCCTCCTCCTGGAAGGCGACCGGCGTACGGCGGGCCACGTCGTCGATGACGCCCAGCACGGCCACGACCGGGGTCGGGTGGATGGCCACCTCGCCGGTCTGGTTGTAGAGGGAGACGTTGCCGCCGGTGACCGGGGTCCCCAACTGCTGGCAGGCGTCGGCCAGTCCGCGGATGGCCTCCGCGAACTGCCACATGACAGCGGGGTCTTCGGGCGAGCCGAAGTTCAGGCAGTCGGACACGGCGAGCGGCTTGGCACCCGTGGTGGCGACATTGCGGTACGCCTCCGAGAGCGCCAACTGGGCGCCCGCGTACGGGTCCAGCTTCGCGTAACGGCCGTTGCCGTCCGTCGCGATGGCCACGCCCAGGCCCGTCGACTCGTCGATGCGGATCATGCCGGAGTCCTCCGGCTGGGCCAGCACGGTGTTGCCCTGCACGAAGTGGTCGTACTGCGAGGTGATCCACTTCTTGGATGCCTGGTTGGGCGAGGCCACCAACTGGAGGACCTGCTCCCGCAGTTCGGCACCGGTCGAGGGACGCGGCAGCTTGCCGGCGTCGTCCGCCTGGAGCTCGTCCTGCCAGGACGGGCGGGCGTACGGGCGCTCGTAGACCGGGCCGTCGTGCGCGACCGTGCGCGGGTCGACGTCGACGATCTTGCCGCCGTGCCAGTAGATCTCCAGCCGGTCGCCGTCGGTGACCTCACCGATGACGGTCGCGATGACGTCCCACTTGTCGCAGATCTCCAGGAACCGCTCGACCTTCGCGGGCTCCACGACCGCGCACATGCGTTCCTGGGACTCGCTCATGAGGATTTCCTCGGGAGAGAGCGTCGAGTCACGCAGCGGTACGTCGTCGAGGGTGACGCGCATGCCGCCCGAGCCGTTCGAGGCGAGCTCAGAGGTGGCGCACGAAAGACCCGCCGCACCCAGGTCCTGGATGCCGACGACCAGCTTCTCCTTGAAGGCCTCCAGGGTGCACTCGATGAGGAGCTTCTCCTGGAAGGGGTCGCCGACCTGAACCGCGGGGCGCTTCGACGGCTTGGCGTCGTCGAAGGTCTCGGAGGCGAGGATCGAGGCGCCGCCGATGCCGTCGCCGCCCGTGCGAGCCCCGTACAGGATGACCTTGTTGCCCGCGCCGGACGCCTTCGCGAGGTGGATGTCCTCGTGCCGCATCACACCGATGGCACCGGCGTTGACCAGCGGGTTGCCCTGGTAGCAGGCGTCGAAGACGACCTCGCCGCCGATGTTGGGCAGGCCCAGGCAGTTGCCGTAGCCGCCGATGCCCGCGACGACACCGGGCAGCACGCGCTTGGTGTCGGGGTGGTCGGCCGCGCCGAAGCGCAGGGGGTCCACGACCGCGACCGGCCTGGCACCCATCGCGATGATGTCGCGGACGATGCCGCCGACGCCCGTGGCCGCGCCCTGGTAGGGCTCGACGTAGGAGGGGTGGTTGTGCGACTCGACCTTGAAGGTGACCGCGTAGCCCTGGCCGACGTCGACCACACCGGCGTTCTCACCGATGCCGACGAGGAGGGCGTCGGACTGCGGGGCCTTCTCGCCGAACTGGCGCAGGTGCACCTTCGACGACTTGTACGAGCAGTGCTCGGACCACATGACGGAGTACATGGCGAGCTCGGCGCCGGTGGGTCGGCGGCCGAGGATCTCGACCACGCGCTCGTACTCGTCCTTCTTCAGGCCGAGTTCGGCCCAGGGCAGCTCGACGTCGGGGGTCGCGGCCGCGTGCTCGACCGTGTCCAGAGGCGTCCGGCTCATGCGTTGACCAGCTTCTTGAGGATCGAGGTGAAGAAGGGGAGGCCGTCGGTGCGGCCGGAGCCGATGAGCGGCTCGACGGCGTGCTCCGGGTGCGGCATGAGGCCTACGACGTTCCCGGCCTCGTTGGTGATGCCGGCGATGTCGCGCAGGGAGCCGTTCGGGTTGAAGTCGACGTACCGGAACGCGACCCGGCCCTCGGCTTCCAGCTTGTCCAGCGTGTACTCGTCGGCGACGTACCGGCCGTCCATGTTCTTCAGCGGGATGTGGATCTCCTGGCCCGCGCTGTAGTCGACCGTCCAGGCGCTGGAGGTGTTCTCCACCCGCAGCTTCTGGTCCCGGCAGATGAAGTGGAGGTGGTCGTTGCCGAGCATCCCGCCGGGGAGCAGGTGGGCCTCGGTGAGGATCTGGAAGCCGTTGCAGATACCGAGGACCGGGAGCCCTGCCTTGGCCTGCTCGATGACCGTCTCCATCACCGGCGAGAAGCGGGAGATGGCGCCGGCCCGCAGATAGTCGCCGTAGGAGAAACCACCGGGAAGGACGACCGCGTCGACCTGGTGGAGGTCCTTGTCCTTGTGCCAGAGGGCGACCGGTTCGGCGCCCGCGAGCCGGATCGCGCGCTGGGTGTCGCGGTCGTCGAGGCTGCCGGGGAAAGTGACGACGCCAATACGAGCGGTCACTTCGCGGCCTCCGCGACTTCCTCCACCTTGACGGTGAAGTCCTCGATCACGGTGTTGGCGAGGAAGGATTCCGCAAGATCATGGATGCGGGCGAGCGCGGCCTCGTCGACCGGTCCGTCAACTTCCAGTTCGAATCGCTTTCCCTGACGTACGTCGGAGATGCCTTCGAAACCCAGACGCGGCAGTGCGCGCTGCACCGCCTGGCCCTGGGGGTCGAGGATCTCCGGCTTGAGCATGACGTCGACTACGACGCGTGCCACTGGCACTCCCGGTGGTGTGGTGCTGAGCAGGTTCCTTCAGACTACCCGCACAAAATTTCTACGCGCGTTGAGTTGTAGGAATCTACGTGACGGCCATCACGCACCACCACGGAGGTGGCTGTTCGCGAAAATTTCCGGGAAAGATCTCAGATCGACACCCGACAGCTATTGCGCTCGGACACGCGGAAGGATTTAGTCGAGCTTCACAATGCATTGTCGGGCACTGTACAAATGAATTGGCAACGTGCCGTACGAAGGGACCGATATTCGTGGCGCAGAAGGTCGTGGTCACTCTCTTTGACGACATCGACGGCTCGGAAGCGGCGGAAACGATCGCCTTCGGACTCGACGGCAAGTCGTACGAGATCGACCTGAATCAAGCCAATGCCAAGAAACTGCGTAGGGCCCTGGAGCCGTACGTGGAGGCCGGCCGCAAGCGGTCGAGGTCGGGCAAGGCCTACAAGCAGACCGAGGTCGCTCCCGACCCGGCGGCGGTCCGGGCCTGGGCCCAGGCCAACAAGATGGACGTGCCCGCCCGCGGGCGGATCCCCAAGAAGGTCTACGAGGCGTTCGCCGAGGCCCAGTGAGCACGGCTCCGTGAGCCGCGGCCGACGCCCGGTCATCCGCCCCCCGGGACAACCGACTTGCGTTGCACCCCACCCGGTCAGCTAGAGTCTGGAGCACGCCGAGGGGCAAGGTCGAAAAGGCCCAGCTCACGGAGTACATGCGGGTGTAGTTCAGTAGCAGAACATCCCCCTTCCAGGGGGAAGGCGCAGTGTGCAATTCCTGTCACCCGCTCTGCATCGCCGGTCCGGCCACACTTGTGGATCAGGTAGGATGGTGCTCGCGCCGATCAGTGAGAGCTGGTCGGAGGCAATGCGAACGTAGCTCAGTTGGTAGAGCGCAACCTTGCCAAGGTTGAGGTCGCGAGTTCGAACCTCGTCGTTCGCTCTGAATCAAGCCCCCCAGCTTCTGTCGGGGGGCTTTTTCATGTCCCGTGCACCTTCTGACATTTGTCACACGGAGTGGTGACAGCGCGCACTGCTGTCGCCCCCGGTCCGCCGGGACGCTGAGTTCATGAACACCGACGAACACGAACACGTGATTGAGGTCACCGGCCTGCGACGTGTGTACGGGGGCGGGTTCGAGGCCGTGCGCGGGATCGACTTCTCCGTGCGCCGCGGAGAGGTCTTCGCACTGCTCGGCACCAACGGCGCCGGCAAGACGTCC
This sequence comes from Streptomyces sp. SID13726, assembly GCF_010548375.1. Taxonomy (GTDB): domain Bacteria; phylum Actinomycetota; class Actinomycetes; order Streptomycetales; family Streptomycetaceae; genus Streptomyces. The sequence continues at coordinate 11,061 of NZ_JAAGLY010000028.1, read as the reverse complement.
ACCGTCGAACTCCTGGAAGGGCTCGACCGGCCGACCGAGGGGCGCATCCGCGTCCTGGGACATGATCCGTACGCCGAGCGGGCCGCCGTACGCCCGCGTACCGGGGTGATGCTCCAGGAGGGCGGCTTCCCCTCCGAGCTGACCGTCGGCGAGACCGCGCGGATGTGGGCGGGCTGCGTCAGCGGGGCACGGCCACCGGCCGTGAGCGAGCCGAAGGAGCGCGCCGGTGTCGAGGGCGTGAGCACGCGGAGGCCCGAAGGGCTGAGCACGGTCGTGTCCTCCACACCGGCTGGAGCGCCCCGCGGGCGAGCGAGCCGGCGAGCGGAGCAGGTGCTGGAGCTGGTCGGGCTCGCCCGGCGGACCGGCGTACGCGTGAAGCAGCTGTCCGGCGGGGAGCGGCGGCGGCTCGACCTGGCGCTCGCGCTGGTCGGCGACCCCGAGGTGCTGTTCCTCGACGAGCCGACGACCGGCCTGGACGCCGAAGGGCGCCGGGACACCTGGGAGTTGGTGCGGGCGCTGCGGGACCGCGGGACGACCGTGCTGCTGACCACGCACTACCTGGAGGAGGCCGAGGATCTCGCCGACCGGCTGGCGATCCTCCACGAGGGGCGGGTCGCGGCCACCGGGACACCGGCCGAGGTGACCGCCGCCCAGCCGTCGCGGATCTCGTTCGAGCTGCCCGAGGCGTACTTCGTGGGCGATCTGCCGCCGCTCGGAGCGCTCGGGATCTGCGGGCACGAGGTCCACGGGAGGGTCGTACGGCTGCGGACCCGGGAGTTGCAGCGGGCGGCCACCGGACTGCTGGTGTGGGCCGAGCGGGCCGGGGTCGAGCTGCGGCGGCTCGATGTGCGGTCGGCCTCGCTGGAGGAGGCGTTCCTGGGGATCGCGGCGCGCGAGGAGGTGGCGGCGTGAGCCTCCTCACCACACCCACGGGCAGGCTGGGCGCGCTCGCCCGGGCCGAGTTCACGCTGCTCCTGCGCAGCAAGGCCACCCTCGTCACGGCCGTACTGGTGCCGCTCGGGCTGCCGTTCACCCTGCGGTCCGTCGTGGACGGCATGGATGTCGAGAGCTCCGGGCTGAGTGTCGGGCTCGTGCTGCTGCCGGCCGCGATCGGCTTCTCCCTGCTGTTCGGGGTGTACAGCGCCCTGGTCGCGATCCTCACCGCCCGGCGTGAGGAGCTGGTGCTGAAGCGGCTGCGCACCGGGGAGCTGCGGGACTTCGAGATCCTCTGCGGGACCGCGCTGCCGATCGCCGCGACCGGGCTCGTGCAGTCCCTGGTGCTGGTCGCCGGGAGCACGGTCCTGCTGGACGTGCCCGCGCCCCGCGCCCCCCACCTCGCCCTCCTGGGGCTGCTGTCGGGCCTCGTGATGTGCGCGGCGCTCGCCGCCCTGACGGCGGCCGTGACCCGGACCGTGGAGAGCGCGCAGGTCACCGCGGTGCCGTTCACACTGGTCTCGATGAGCCTCTCGGGCGTCATCGTGCCCCTGGAGATGCTGCCCGACCGGCTCGCCTCGGTGTGCGAACTGCTGCCGCTGTCCCCCGTGATCACCCTGATCCGCGGCGGCTGGACGGGCACACTGTCGGTGTACGAGGCTCTCGGCGCCCTCGGTACCGCGCTGGCCTGGACCGTGCTGGCCGTGTTTGCTGTACAGCGGTGGTTCCGCTGGGAACCCCGGCGCTGACGGTACGGGGAGCGGGCAGATGCGCGGGTCAGGTGGCTGGTGGGGGCGGAAGAGCACGCCTGCGAAGGTGGAGACGTACACGCGGTGGTCGTTCCACCTCTTCGCGGTGCTCTATCTCGTGTCGGCCGCGCTGCCGATCCTCGGGGAGCTGACGGGGCCGCTCGCGGGCTGGCTGTTGCTGCTGGTGTGCGCGCACGCCGTGATGTGCGGGGTGACCGCGTCCCGGTCGCTCGACTGGACGCGGGGGCAGCGCGAGCAGCCGCTGCGGACGCTGTGGGTGCTCGGCGCGTTCACCCTCGCCGTCGTCGTCGCGGTGATCGCCGTCGCCCAGTGGGGTCCGGACGACGACGGTCTCGAAACGGCAGCGGGCGCGGTCTTCTCCACCTCGCTGATCTTCGGGGCCGGCATCGGCTCGCTCGGGGTCGGCGGGCGACGGCGCGTGCTCGCGCTCGTGAGCGGCTTCGCCGCGGGCGCCGTGCTCGGTGGCATTCTGCTGGGGCGCCCCCTGCCTCAGGCCCTGGGCCTCGGGGTGGTGGTGCTGATCGCCGCCGGCTTCCTCGCCTTCACCTCCACGTTCTCCGTCTGGCTCCTGGACGCCGTCTACGAACTCGCCGAGGCCCGCGACACCCGGGCCCGGCTCGCCGTCGCCGAGGAGCGGCTGCGGTTCGGGCGGGACCTGCACGACGTGATGGGCCGCAACCTCGCCGTGATCGCGCTGAAGAGCGAGCTGGCCGTACAGCTGGCGCGGCGCGGGCGGGAGGAGGCGGTGGACGAGATGACCGAGGTGCAGCGGATCGCGAGCGAGACCCAGCGCGAGGTGCGCGATGTCGTACGGGGATACCGGGAGGCCGACCTCGGGGCCGAACTCGCCGGAGCGCACGGGGTGTTGACCGCGGCCGGGATCGACTGCGCGGTCACCGGGGAGCCGGCCGGGCTGCCCGCCGAGGTGCAGTCGGCGCTGGGCTGGGTGGTCCGGGAGGCCACCACGAACGTACTGCGGCACGGGGACGCCAAGCGGTGCACGGTGGCCGTACTCATGGAGAGGGAGCGTGTGGTGCTGACCGTGGAGAACGACGGGGCGCCGAAGGCCCCGGGCAGCGGCACCGGCGGGTCCGGGCTCGCCGGGCTGCGGGAGCGGCTCGCGGCGGTGGCGGGGACGCTGGCGGCGGGGCCGGCGAGCGAAGGTGTGTTCCGGGTGGTGGCGCGGGTGCCGCTGGAGGGGGTCTCGTGAGCGTGCGGGTGCTGCTCGCCGACGACGAGCATCTGATCCGGGGGGCGCTCGCCGCGCTGCTCTCCCTGGAGGACGACCTGGCGATCGTCGCCGAGGCGGCCACTGGGCCGGAAGCGCTGGCGATGGCCCGGGCGCACGCGCCCGACGTCGCCGTACTCGATCTCCAGATGCCCGGCGCGGACGGTGTGAGAGTCGCCACATCTCTGCGCGCCGAACTACCGTCGTGCAAGGTGCTGATCGTCACCAGTCACGGTCGGCCCGGGCATCTGAAGCGGGCTCTGGCGGCCGGTGTGCGGGGGTTCGTCCCGAAGACGGTGAGCGCGCAGCGGCTCGCGGAGATCATCCGCACGGTGCACGCCGGAAACCGTTACGTCGACCCCGAGTTGGCCGCCGACGCGATCTCCGCCGGGGACTCCCCGCTGACCGCGCGGGAGGCCGAGGTGCTGGAACTCGCCGCCGACGGGGCGCCTGTGGCGGAGATCGCCGAACGGGCCGCGCTGTCGCAGGGGACCGTACGGAACTATCTGTCGTCCGCCGTCTCCAAGCTCGGGGCGGAGAACCGTCATGCGGCGGTGCGGCTCGCGCGGGAGCGAGGTTGGGTATAGTGGTTCTCGCGCCACGGCGCATGCGAACGTAGCTCAGTTGGTAGAGCGCAACCTTGCCAAGGTTGAGGTCGCGAGTTCGAACCTCGTCGTTCGCTCTGTATCGGCAAAGGCCCCCGGTTCTCACCGGGGGCCTTTCGCGTTACGACCAGCTCGTGCCCGTCAGTCGCTCGTACGCCTCGATGTACTTGGCGCGGGTGCGGTCGACCACGTCCTGCGGCAGCGGCGGCGGAGGCTGCTCGCTCTTGCGGTCCCAGCCGGACTCGGCCGAGGTCAGCCAGTCGCGCACGAACTGCTTGTCGTACGACGGCTGCGCGCGCCCCGGCTGCCACTGGTCGGCCGGCCAGAAGCGGGAGGAGTCCGGGGTGAGGACCTCGTCGGCGATGACGAGGGTGTCCCCGTCGAAGCCGAACTCGAACTTGGTGTCCGCGAGGATGATCCCCCGGTCCCGGGCGATGTCCCGGCCGCGGGAGTAGACGGCGAGGGTCGCCTGGCGCAGCTGGGCAGCGGTGTCGGCGCCGACCTGGCGGGCGACCTCCTCGTAGGAGACGTTCTCGTCGTGCTCGCCGACGGCGGCCTTGGTGGCCGGGGTGAAGATCGGGGCGGGCAGTTCGCTGCCGTCGGTCAGGCCCTCGGGCAGGGCGAGGCCGCAGACCGTACGGGAGTCGTTGTACTCGACGAGCCCGGAGCCGGTGAGATAGCCGCGGGCGACCGCCTCCACCGGGACCATCCGCAGCGACTTGCAGACCAGGGTGCGGCCGGACCAGTCGGCGGGGGCGCCCTCGGGGACGTCGGCGCTCAGGACGTGGTTCGGCATCAGGTCGGCGAGCTGGTCGAACCACCACAGGGACAGCTGGGTGAGGACGCGGCCCTTGTCGGGGATCTCGGTCGGCAGCACCCAGTCGTACGCGGACATGCGGTCGCTGGCGACCATCACGAGGTCGCCCGCCTCGTTCTGGTACAGCTCGCGCACCTTGCCGGTGTGCAGGTGCACCAGGCCCGGAACCTGGAGCGGCTCGGGCTTTTCTACGAATCCGGACACGGTTCCTCCCCGTGGGTATGTCCAACGGGTCGATTGTCCCGTATAGGGGTCTGACCTTGGACTTGGGGTCGGTCAGAGGCTGTGGACGTGAGCTCAGTCACGCTTGCAGATGCGGTCAAGGAGGTTGGCGGTGGCTCGCTGGACGCGGTGGTCGACATGGCCCGGGCGGTCGAGCGCCGGGGACCAGGCGAAGGTGCCGGCGGCGAAGACCAGGGCGCCGGAGGGGGCCCGGTACAGGGACGTCTCCTGGTGGCGCAGGGCGCCCTCGCTGTCGGCGTACGGCGAGTGGGCGAGCAGGATGCGGTCGTCGTGCTCGGGGAGCGGGGTGCGCGGGAAGTAGCGGTCGGCCTCGCCCGCGACCAGGCCGGCGAGTTCGTCGCCTTCGTGCGCTCCGGTCGCCTCCCACAGCCAGTGGTCGGCGTTGCGGACGATCAGGGGGTGCGGCTCGGGCACCCTTCCCGCGTACTGGATGCCGACCAACTGCTGCTCGGGGCGGTCGACTTCGCGCCAGAGCACCGGTTTGCCCGGGCCTCTGCGCTTGCGGCAGGTGAGCAGACGGTCGGGGACGCCGGATGGTGAGGGGCCCAACTCGACCTGCCAGTACATGGTGTTGGCGGACAGGAACACCAGCGAGGTGCCGCTGTCCCGGGCCCGCTCGACCGTACGGCGCATGGCCGTCGACCAGTACTCGTCGTGGCCCGGGAAGACCAGGCCTCGGTAGCGGGTGGGGTCGAGGTGGCCCGCGTGCAGGTCGCGGGCGTCGGCGTAGGCGAGGTCGTAGCCGTAGCGCTCGGCGAAGCGGATGAAGTCGTAGGCGTGGCCGACGTGCATCGGCAGGCCCGCGCCCGCGTACGGCCGGTCGAAGGAGACCGTGGTCGCGGCGTCCTTCTCGCCCAGGAGCCGGCCCTGTTCGTCCCAGGCGTGGTAGAGGCTGGCGCCGATCCGGCCGTCCTCCGGGTAGAGGTTGTACGCCTGCCACGTCACGTCGGGCAGCAGGAGCAGCAGGTCCGCGGGGTGGTTGTCGCGGACCGTGAACGGGATGTGCGAGCGGTAGCCGTCGGCGGTGGTCAGCACGGCGACGTACGCGCCGATGCTCCAGTAGGAGGGGATCTGGAGCCGCCAGGACAGCCACCAGTGGTGACAGGAGACCGTGCGGTCGGCGGTCAGCGGCGGGGGCTGGACGATGCCGGACAGGCGGGGGCTGGTGGTGATCTTCGCCGCGCCGTCGCCGCCGTAGTGGCCGATGCGGTAGATGTCGACGCCGAACTCCTGGGGCGGGTCGACGGTGATGTGGAAGTCGACGGCCTCGCCGGGGGCGACCGCGCCGGTGGAGGTGAAGCCCTTGATCTGGCGGCGGACGTCGTCGGCGGAGCGGGGGGCGCGGGTGGGGGCGGAGCGGGGGGACGGGACGCGCGGGAGGTCCGTGCCCGGGGTGTGCGGGAAGTCGGTGCCCGGGGCGTGTGCCGGGTCCGTCTCCACGTACCAGGGGACCATCTGGCCGGTGTCGTCGAAGTACGTCTCGCTGCCGCGCAGCCACGGGACGGGGCCCTGACCGAAGGGGTCCGTCACGGCGTGCGCGAGTGCTCCCGACTCCCAGCGGCGGATGTGCTCCGGTCCTGGGCCCATCGTCGCTCCCCTCCCTCGTGCCCCCGTCGTCCGTGGTGCCTTGCCTGGTGCTGTGCCGTGGTGCCGTGCTCTGGTGCTGTGCCTCGTGCCGCGTCCGGTGTGTGTTGCGTGCGGTGGCTTGTGCGGTTGCCGTGCGCCTGTCCTATGGCACAAGCTCTTGCCATGTGCGCGATCGGTCCCAGCACATCACATTCCGCACTCAGACTGTCACTGGTCGTTGCGAATTGGCCGAAAGTGGAAGAGGGCGTTCCGGCTGGGGTCAGACGAGGCGGACCGGCTTCTCGGCCCGGATCCCCGACCTGACCAGCCAGGCCTCCAGGGGGGCCGGGTCGCCGTCCTCCACGAGGCTGAGGACGCGGGGGGTCAGATCGGCGGCGCGTTCGCCGTGGATCAGGAGGGACGGGCCGTCGAGCCAGTCCAGGCCGGGGGCGGCCCCCGCGGTGTCGATCGCGGCACAGCAGACCATCGCGGTGACGTGGTCGGTGAGCAGCTCCCGGGCGGTACGTGGGGGCTGGAGCGGGAAGAGGGGGAGGGCTGTGTGGTCCCAGGGGGTGGTGTCGGGGGCGGCCGGGGGGCGGGGGGCTGCGGCCTCCTCGCGGGCGAGTTCTGCGGTGAGGGCGGCGGCGAGGGTTTCGGCTTCGGGCCTTGGGGTGGGGGTGGGGGTGGCGTCTTCGGGGGTGGGCTCGGTGTGGGTGTCAGTGTCGGTGCGGGTGTGGGTGTGGGCGGCTGCGGGGGTGTCTGTCCCGTTGTCCTGTGGGCCCTCTGAGCCCTGTGAGCCCTGTGAGCCCTGTGAGCCCTGGGAAGCCTCGACCGGCGCCGTGTCGGCGAGGTCGTCGCCGTTGTCGCTGCCGGTACCGCTGCCGTCGGCGTCGGCGTCGCCCAGCCCGGCCGGCAGGACAGGCTGAGGGCACGACAGGTGGGCCAGGACCCGGGAGAGGGTGGGCGCGTCGGATTCCGGGGTCGTGGTGCCCGGGGTGCGGCTCACTCCCTGGGCGTCCAGGACTCGGTGGAGGCGGGCCGCGTCCAGGCGCCACTTCCGGTCCACGACCTCCTCCGGGTACTCCTGCCAGTCCACCGGGGACCAGTCCGGGCCGTTCTCCGCGGGGCCGCCGTGGAAGAGGCGGGCGGCGAGCAGGGAGGCGGCCTCGTCGACCGCGCCGGGCTCTTCGAGCAGGTCGCAGGCGGGTCGCTCGCCGAGCCGGGAGGCGAACCCCTCGGCCAGACGGTCACGGCGGGACAGCTCGGTGAGGGCGGCCACCACCCCCGCGTCCAGCCGGGAGGGCCAGCGGCCCATCCGCCAGGCGGGCAGCGCGACCCGGGTCAGCAGCCGGTCCCAGCCCGCGTAGGCGAGGCCCACCTGTTCCTGGGCGACGATCCTGAGTCCGTAGTCCACAGCCTGTGCACGCTCGGCGGCCGCGGCGGCGACCCCGCGCTCCATCAGCGTCGCGTGCTCACGGCAGCTGCGCAGCAGGAGCCGGGCCACCGAGGCCACGCCCACGCAGAGCAGCCGGGTGAGCGGGCAGCGGCCGGAGTTCGACCCGACGGCCACCGCCGCGTCCAGTCCCCGTACGAAACGGCGGGCCGCGGCTATGTCCGGGTGCGCCGAGGGACCCGTACCGGCGACGACCGGCGCGAGGACCGCGCGCAGCTCGCCGACGCGCATCCACCACAGGAACGGCGAGCCGATGACCAGCACCGGTGCCGCGGGAACCCGGCGGTGGGAGCCGCGGACGCCCGCTATCTCGTCGTCCCGGCCCTCCTGCGGGGGCGGGCCGTGGGCGGGGTGGGTGCGGTCCTCCAGCCAGCTGTCGCAGTCCGGGGTGAGCGCTATCGCGGAGGGCGCGGGGACGTCCAGCCGGTCGGCGAGGTCGCGCACCATCCGGTACAGGTCGGGCGCGGACTCCTCGGCGATCGCCACGGTCGGACTGACGGCGGGCCGGGCCCGCGCCACCACCAGGGCGGCGGCCCCGGCGGCGAGCAGGACCAGTACGCCGAGCGCGCTCATGGCCGGCCGGGCGGTGTCCCAGAACCCGCCCACGAGATGGCCGGTGGAATCCCCGGCGAGCAGCACCACGGCGACGGCCGCGGGCAGCAGCGCCACGGCCAGCGCGCGGCTGCGGACCCGCAGCACGGCGAGAGCCCGGGAACGCGCGGCCTGCGCGCCTGCCTCCACACCCATACCGGTCACGACCGGACCTCACCCCCTCCCTTGCTGTCCTGGCTGCCTGGCTGTCCTGGCGTTGCTCACTCCCCCACTGTGGCACCCACCTCTGACATCGCAATGCCGGTGGGCCAAGTGCCGGACCGCTTGCGCCGCACCCTAGTTGGGCCCCGGGCCCCCGTCAGCCGTATGGGCTCCCGGTCACTCGATGGAATGGCTTTGGGGAAAGGTGGATGACGGACAGCAAAGATCAGGCCCCGAATCCTCTGACGGATCCGGGGCCTGTCGGGTTTATCTGCTTTCGGGCTTTCTCCGGCGGGTGCGGGGGTCTGCTGACCGGTACGGGGCCGGAGGGCTCGACCTGGGGTGCCGTTGCCGTCGGGCGACGGCTCAGGCCTCGGAGGCCGCCTTCGCCGCGATGTCCGTACGGTGCTGGGAGCCGTCGAGCCCGATCCGGGCCACCGCCCGGTACGCGCGCTCGCGGGCCTCCGTGAGGTCCTTGCCGGATGCCGTGACCGACAGGACGCGGCCACCGGCGCTGACGACGGCGTCGCCGTCCCGCCTGGTGCCCGCGTGCAGGACGTAGGCGTGCGGGGCGTCCTCGGCGGCCACCTCGTCGAGGCCGGTGATCGGGTCGCCGGTGCGCGGGGTGCCGGGGTAGTTGTGCGAGGCGACGACCACGGTGACCGCGGCCTCCTCGCTCCAGCGCAGCGGAGGCAGGTCCTCGAGGTTGCCGCTCGCGGCGGCGAGCAGGACGCCGGCCAGCGGGGTCTTGAGGCGGGCCAGCACGACCTGGGTCTCCGGGTCACCGAAACGGGCGTTGAACTCGATGACCCGCACGCCCCGAGAAGTGATCGCGAGACCGGCGTAGAGCAGACCGGAGAACGGGGTGCCGCGGCGGCGCATCTCGTCGACCGTCGGCTGGAGGACGGTGTCGAGCACCTCCTGCACGAGCTTCGGGTCGGCCCACGGCAGCGGGGAGTACGCGCCCATGCCGCCGGTGTTCGGGCCCTCGTCGCCGTCGAGCGCGCGCTTGAAGTCCTGCGCGGGCTGGAGCGGCAGCACGGTGTCGCCGTCGGTCACCGCGAACAGGGAGACCTCGGGGCCGTCGAGGAACTCCTCGATGACGACCCGCTCGCAGGCGTTCGCGTGCGCCTTGGCCTGTTCGAGGTCGTCGGTCACGACGACGCCCTTGCCGGCCGCGAGACCGTCGTCCTTGACGACGTACGGGGCACCGAAGGCGTCGAGGGCCTCGGCGACCTCCTCGGGGGTCGTGCAGACATAGGAGCGGGCGGTCGGCACTCCCGCCGCGGCCATGACGTCCTTCGCGAAGGCCTTGGAGCCCTCGAGCTGCGCGGCCTCCCCGGACGGACCGAAGACCGGGATGCCCGCCTCGCGCACGGCGTCGGCGACCCCCGCGACGAGCGGCGCCTCCGGGCCTACGACGACGAGGTCGACGCCGAGTCGCCGCGCGAGCGCGGACACGGCGGCACCGTCGAGCGCGTCGACCGGGTGCAGCTCGGCGACCTCGGCGATGCCGGCGTTGCCGGGAGCGCAGTGCAGGGCGCTGACGTCGGGGTCGAGGGACAGGGAGCGGCACAGGGCGTGTTCGCGGGCGCCGGTACCGATGACGAGGACCTTCACGGGGGTCAGCCTAACGGGGTTTTTGTGGGGGCTTCCTAAGGGGTGGGCGGAGCGGAGTCGTAGGTTTCTCCAAGTGTGGGGTGGGCGAGGGGCCTTGTGCTTCTCCGCCGGGTCACCTGGTTGTCGGGGAACTGCCCTGGTGCTGTCTGCCCGTTGGGCTCCGGGAGGAGGGCTCCCCTTCTCCCGTACGCCTGCTCGTTACGCCTATTCGTTGGTGAACTCCTCCATCACCGTCGCTCCGAGTTCCCGCACGATCAGTTCGCGGCCTGAGAGAGCCGACTCGTTGAGGTCGGGGTCGTCGTCCTCGGGGATGTCGTCCTCGATGGAGACGGGGGGTGGGGGCGGGGGGTCGGCCGGGGAGGGCTGGGGGGTGGGGGCGGAGGAGGTGGGGGTCGGGGAGGGCTGGGTGTGGGTGGGGGCCGATTGCGAGGGGGGTGTCTGGGTGTGGGCCTGGGGGGTGGGGCTGCCGTAGCCGCCAGTGCCTCCGGGGCTGCCGGGGCCGCCGAAGTTTCCGGTGCCTGCGGTGCCTGCGGTGCCGTAGCCGCCGGGGGTGGCGCCTCCGCCGTAGCCTCCGGCTCCGCCTCCGCCGCCGTTGAAGCCACCGGGGGCCGCGGGCGCCGAACCGCCGCCGCCCGACGTGTCGACGATCGCCTCGACCTTCCACTGCACGCTGAACTGCTCGGAGAGCGCCTGCCGCAGTACTTCCTCGCTGCCGCTGCTCGCGAAGTTGTCGCGGGCACCGGCGTTGACGAAGCCGAGCTGGAGGGTGGTGCCGTCGAAGCCGGCCACGTGGGCGTTCTGGCTGAGCAGGATCCAGGTGAAACGGCGACGGTTCTTGACCGCTTCGAGGATGTTGGGCCAGAGCTGGCGGGGGTCGATGCCGCCGGTCGGGGGCGTGTAGCCGGTTGGGGCGGGGCCGGAGGCCGCGGGGGTGGGCTGGTGCGCTGCCGGGGCCTGTCCCTGGGCCGGGGCGGCGGGGGGTTGGTGGGGCGAGGGTGCCTGGGGCTGGCCGCCGCTGCCCGCCGGGGTGGCGGTGGGCCAGCCGCCGGGGCGTCGGCCACCGCCGACGGGGG
>NZ_JAAGLY010000289.1 GCF_010548375.1 Streptomyces sp. SID13726 | reverse complement strand
GAAGATCGTGCCGAAGTTCAGCTCGGCCGAGCCGGGGGGCGGACCGTAGTTGTTCGCGAGGTCGAAGTGGGTGACGCCGAGGTCGAAGGCGCGCCGCAGGATCGCCCGCTGGGACCCCAGCGACGCGTCGTCACCGAAGTTGTGCCAGAGGCCGAGGGAGATCGCGGGGAGCTTGAGGCCGCTGCGGCCGGTGCGGCGGTACTCCATGGAGTCGTAGCGCTCGTCGGCGGCGCGGTAGAGGGAACGGTTATTCATGCACTCTGCCTATCACGCCTCCGGGCCCCCGGATCCGAACCAGAAGCCGGGCACCCGGTTCGTGTGCTCACCGCCGCGCGCAGTACTGTGGCGATCGGGTGACGAGCGCTGGAGGGGCTGGTACGCGATGAATCTGCGCGACCTGGTGTATGGGCTGTATGCCCGCCGAGTGGAGCACCGCCTCGATCTGGCCCAGGGACCCAAGCACATCGGTGTGATCCTGGACCGCAACCGGCGCTGGGCCA
>NZ_JAAGLY010000288.1 GCF_010548375.1 Streptomyces sp. SID13726 | reverse complement strand
GCTCCGCGACCGCGCGGTACAGGCCATGGGCGAGTTCAAGGCCGGAGTCTCCTCCAAGGCCAGTGAGGCGGTCGCGTGGATGCGCGGCCTGCCCGGCATGCTGTCCGGCGCCCTGGGCGACCTGGGCGGCCTCCTCGTCGACAAGGGCCGCGACATCGTCTCTGGCCTGTGGCGCGGTATCCAGTCCATGGGCGGTTGGCTCCGCTCATCCCTCGTGAGCTGGGCAAAGAGCGCGATCCCCGGCCCCATCGCGGACGCGCTCGGCATCCACTCTCCCTCGCGCGTCCTGGCGCGTGAGGTCGGCCGGTGGATCCCGGCCGGTGTGGTCAAGGGCATCGAGGCGGGCCGCGGCCTCCTCGACCGGACCATGCGCACGCTCGTCACCCCTCCCACCGTCCCCGACTTCGCGTACGCGGGGGCGGGCGGGTACGCGGGCGCAGGCCCGTACGGCCTGGGCGGCGCGGTGGTCGACACCGGCAGCAGCCGGGGCCCGCTCGTCC
>NZ_JAAGLY010000287.1 GCF_010548375.1 Streptomyces sp. SID13726 | reverse complement strand
GGCGACCACGATCGCGAGGTAGAACGCGAGGGTCGATCCGAGGAGCACGACGCGGTGCCGGCTCATCCGCGGTGTTTGCAGATGAGCCGGTCGCTCTGGTTCCCGGTCCAGCCGGGCGAACACCCGCTCCAGACGGGTCAGGATTTGGTCGGTACGCACTCAATCGACGTTACCGCGCGCCGATGGGCGGCCCGGTCGAATCAGGGGCTTTGTGATGACGATGTGATGTGGAGTTGGTCTCACGTGGAGCTTAATTCCGGGGATTCCGGCATTAGTTGGAGCCGTCTTGATCCAATGCCCTGGCCATTCTTTCGCATACTTAGCCGCGCTTTATCACCGCAGCTCAATTACTTTGCTGAAAGATGGATCGGAATGATCCATTCCGTTACGCGGCCCCACCGCGGGCGCCGGGGCGGGCCGTTACGGAGGCCCCGACCCGTTCAGCCAGAAGGCCCCGTACACCGCCGACGCCAGAGCCGCCGCACCCAGCAGCGCGACCG
>NZ_JAAGLY010000286.1 GCF_010548375.1 Streptomyces sp. SID13726 | reverse complement strand
TCGACGACGACGGCCTTGTAGCGCAGGGCGGTGCCGGCGGGCGCGCTGACGTGCTGGGTCACCTTGTACGGGGCGTGGTCGGCGGAGCCGAGGACCTGCCAGTGGCCGGTGCCGGTCTGGGCGGCGAAGACGACCCGGTTCAGGCCGCCGCCGGTGACGTCGGCGGAGAGCTCGACGGTGCCGGTGGCACCGGGGGCCGGAGCCTTGAGGGTCAGGGCGGGCTTGGTGGCGGGGGCGGCGAGCGGCGCGGCGCCCTGGAGGACCACCGATCCGAGGGCGGGGACGGTCACGGTGAGCTTGCCGGCCGCGGAGGCGCGGAGCAGGGCGCTGCCGCCGTACAGGGTGCGGTACCGGGCGCCGGCCGGGGCGTCGAGCTCGACGGTCCGGGCTTCGGCGGCGTTGTTGGCGGCGACGAGGTACTCGGTGCGGGAGCGGGCGTCGGTGCGGGCGAAGGCGTAGACGGACCCGTCGGCGAAACGTTCGCTCTGGACGCCGTCCCGC
>NZ_JAAGLY010000285.1 GCF_010548375.1 Streptomyces sp. SID13726 | reverse complement strand
GGTACTGGTTGCCCAGGCCCGTCAGGACGGCGCGGGAGGCGGCCTCGGCGATCTCGGCGGGGCCGTCCGTGTCGGGGAAGCCCTGGCCGAGGTTGATCGACCCGGTGCGGGTGGCCAGGGCCGACATCTCCGCGAAGATCGTGGTGCCGAAGGAGGCCAGGCGGCGGTTGAGGAGGGGGCGGCTGCCGCCCACGGGTGCGCTCATGTGCGCCATCCTGGGGGGAACCTCTGGACTTGCTCAAGTGTGCTTTGGCCCGTGTGGCCCGGGGGCATCTCCCCTTCACACCCGGGGAACCGGGCGATGAACGGGGGTTGAGCTCATGTCTGTTGTCGGTTGGGTTTTCGCCGCGCTGGTCGTCGTGTGCTTCGTGGCTCTGGTCCGGAAGGTGGCCCGCGCGTGGACGGGCGGCTATTCCGGATCCGGCAAGGGTTCGGGCTCCGGTTCGGGCTCGTCGTGGTGGGCGGGCGGGGGCGGCTCCTCCGGCGGGTGCGGGAGCAGCG
>NZ_JAAGLY010000284.1 GCF_010548375.1 Streptomyces sp. SID13726 | reverse complement strand
GAACTGGAGCGCACGGGCGGGCGATTCGGCCTCCAGACCATGTGCGAGGGCGGTGGCCAGGCCAACGTCACGATCATCGAGAGGCTGTAGCCGCAAGGGATCCGGGGGTCCCGCCCCCGGATCTTCCCCGCCGGTGCGCAGGCGGGGCTGGGTGCCGGCGCGGAGGTGTGCTAGTTTGGTGAGCGTTGCAGTTGTGGTACCCATGAACTTTATGTGCGCCTGACGGGAATGTTCCTCAGGCGCTTTTATTGTTTTGCCGGACTCTCCGGATGGGGCCCTTTGCCGCCTATTCAGGAGATTTAAAATGGCACTTGGCACCGTGAAGTGGTTCAACTCGGAAAAGGGCTTCGGCTTCATCGAGCAGGAAGGTGGCGGCGCAGACGTGTTCGCCCACTACTCGAACATCGCCGCCCAGGGCTTCCGTGAGCTGAACGAGGGCCAGAAGGTCACCTTCGACATCGCGCAGGGCCAGAAGGGCCCGACGGCCGAGAATATCGTTCCC
>NZ_JAAGLY010000283.1 GCF_010548375.1 Streptomyces sp. SID13726 | reverse complement strand
CGTCCTTGCCCCGCTCGCGCAGGGTCGTCGTGATCTCGTACGGGTACATCGGTCGCTCGGCGAGGCTCGCGAGCACGGCGAGCGCGAGCGGGTTGGACACGGGACGACGGGACATTGCTCACCTCCGAATACTTGATTCAGAGTATTCGACATCGGTTGTTCGCGCAAGAGTCCCCTTCCCGCCGACCGGGCAGGCCGGTCGTCGACCGTACGGCCGTCGGGGCGGACGGCCTCGCATGCTCGGCGCGGCGGACCCGCCTGGTCGCCGCCGACGCAGGGCTCGACGACGGTCGTCGCGCATGATGGGTCCATGCAGATCCGCGTCGCCGCCTACGCCGTGATCGTCCGTGAGGACGGGAGGATGCTCCTCCCCCACTGGAGCGAGGGAGGCCGCGACGGGTGGACCCTGCCCGGCGGCGGCATCGACCCCGGCGAGCACCCGGAGGCCGCGGCCGTCCGCGAGGTGCGCGAGGAGACCGGCTACGACGTCGAGCTCGACGGC
>NZ_JAAGLY010000282.1 GCF_010548375.1 Streptomyces sp. SID13726 | reverse complement strand
CGCAGGACACCCTCTACCTGCTCGGCCGCGAGGACGGCATGGGGTCCATCGGCCCGCTGTTTACCTGCTTCACCGGCGAGATCTACGAGACGGCGCGGGCGATGGCCCCGATGAACAAGGGCGGTCGCCTCGACCCGCCGTGGACGATGGTCCTCGACGAAGCGGCCCTGATCTGCAGCGTGCCCCTGGAGCGCTGGACGGCCGACAGCCGCGGCCTGGGCATCAACATCCACGCCGTCTTCCAGAGTCCCGCGCAGATCTACGAGCGGTGGGGCAAGCACGGCTACCAGACGATCTGGGACAACTGCGTGAAGCTGATCATGGGTGGCCTCTCCAACGAGGAGCACCTGGACGGCCTCTCCAAGCTGTGCGGCAAGCACAAGGAGAAGAAGGAGTCGCACTCGAAGAGCCCTGGTGCGGACGGCACGATGAAGGAGTCCACGTCGTGGACCCACGTCGAGGTCGACACGATGACGCCCGCGGACATCATGAACCTGGAGCC
>NZ_JAAGLY010000281.1 GCF_010548375.1 Streptomyces sp. SID13726 | reverse complement strand
CCGGAAGATACTCGCGGGGGTCAAACCTCTGGTGGCCGCCGCCGACCTGGCGATATGCCACCACGAGATACCGTACGGCCGGCCCGGCGGCCCCTACACCGGGTACCCCGCCTTCAAGGCCCCGCACCAGCTGGCCGACGCCCTGAAGGACGCCGGCTACGACAGCTGCTCGACCGGCTCGAACCACACCCTGGACGACGGCTACGACGGCCTCGTCCGCACCCTGGAACACCTCGACCGCGTCGGCATCAAGCACGTCGGCTCGGCCCGCAGCGCCGATGAGGCCAAGGCCCCGGCGGTGCTCTCCGCCGGCGGCGCCAAGGTCGCCCAGCTGGACTACACGTACGGCACGAACGGGATCCCGGTCCCGGCCGGCAAGCCCTGGTCCGTCAACCTGATCGACCAGAACCGGATCATCGCCGACGCCCGCGCGGCCCGGGCGGCCGGCGCGAACGTCGTCCTCCTCAGCGTCCACTGGGGCACCGAGTGGCAGACGGCGCCCG
>NZ_JAAGLY010000280.1 GCF_010548375.1 Streptomyces sp. SID13726 | reverse complement strand
CCCGTCCGAGCTGGAGCTGGTCGGCCTCTACGACGCCCAGCCGGGCGACGTCGGCATGCACTTCCTCGTCGCCCCCAGCGACACCCCGCTGCACGGCTTCACCCGCGCCGTGATCACCACGGTCATGGCCGCGGTCTTCGCCGACCCGGCCACCGAGCGCGTCGTGGTCGAGCCGGACGTCGCCAACACCGCCGTGCACGCCCTCAACGAGGCCGTCGGCTTCGTGCCGGAGCGCCAGGTCACCAAGCCGGAGAAGGAAGCCCTGCTGAGCTTCTGCACCCGCGCGCAGTTCGAGGCCGCCACGGCCGCCCAGGGGGTGTCCATATGAGCCTCGCCGACGCGGTCGCCCACCTGAGCCCGGAGCTGTGGGCCCGCGCCAACCGCGCCCTGGTCCGCAAGGGCCTCGCGGAGTTCTCCCACGAGCGCCTGCTGACCCCGACGCCGCTGGGCTCCGACCTCTACTCGGTCCTCAGCGACGACTCCACCGTCGAGTACCGCTTCAAG
>NZ_JAAGLY010000027.1 GCF_010548375.1 Streptomyces sp. SID13726 | reverse complement strand
GCGGTGCCGCTCCTCGACGCCGGGCCGGAACCGCGCGAGGGGCTGTCGCCGCGCGGCCCCTGCGAGCCGGGCTGCCCCTGCGGGCGCCGCTGCACGGCCCGGTCCGGGTAGGTGTCGGCGATGTGCCCGGTGGGCCGGTCCGCCTCGCTGCCGCGCGGCCCGGGCGGACGCAGATCCGGCAGACCCTGGGTCTCGCGGGCCGCGATCTCCTTGAGCCGCAGCGACAGTTGGAGCGTGCTCGGCCGCTCCTCGGGGTCCTTCGCCAGACAGGCGCGGATGAGGGGGGCCACCGCGTCGGGCACGCCGTGCAGCTGCGCCTCCTCGTGCACCACGCGGTACAGCATCACCTCGGAACTGCCGTGCCCGAAGGGCGAGTCGCCCATCGAGGCGTACGCCAGGGTCGCGCCCAGCGAGAACACGTCCGTGGCCGGAGTCACCGCGGCGCCGCGCACCTGCTCCGGGGCGAGGAAGCCGGGGGAGCCGACGGCGGTGCCGACATGGGTGAGGGTGGAGGCCCCGGTCGCCCAGGCGATGCCGAAGTCGATGATCCGGGGGCCCTTGGGGGACAAGAGGATGTTGGACGGCTTGAGGTCACGGTGCACCACCCCGGCCTCGTGCACGGCGACGAGCCCCTCCGAGAGGGCGGCGCCGATCGAGGCGACCTCGGCCGCGCCGAGCGAGCCCTCGTCCACGACCTTGTCGTGCAGGGAGGGGCCGGGCACGTACTGGGTGGCGAACCACGGGCGGTCCGCCTCCAGGTCCGCCGCGACCAGCCGGGCGGTGCAGCCACCGCGGATCCGCCGGGCGGCCGAGACCTCGCGCGCGAACCGCGACCGGAACTCCTGGTCCTCGGCCAGATCGGGCCGGATCACCTTCAGCGCGACCCGCTGCCCCTTGCGGTCGGAGCCCAGGTAGACGACGCCCATCCCGCCCGCGCCGAGCCGTCTGTGAAGCCTGAACGAGCCGACGACGCGCGGGTCCTCGCGCCTCAGGCGCATCATCGCCATGTTCATCCCCGCTGCCCGGTCCGTCTGACGAGCGACAGCTTACGTTTCCACGGGCCGCCGCGCGCAGGAGCCGCGCCCTCTCGTCCCGATGGATTGTCAGTGCCGGGTGGGAGACTTGAGGGGTGGTCAGGGGGCCGGAGAGCGGGCGGACTTCGGTTCCGGTGTGATCCCAACCACCTGTCGCAGAAGGGGGATTGAACACGTGAAGGGTGATCGCGTGGAGATAGTCGTGGACGCAGGGGACACGACGCGTACCTACGAGGTGGTGGCGAGCAGGGCGGGCCGCCGGGTGGAGACGGCGGTCCGACGAGGTGTCGTCGAAGTGAGCGAAGTCACGCGCAACGGCTCGGTGGTGCGCACGGCCCGCTTCATGGCGACGAGGGTGCTGGCACTGGTCGAGCAGCCGGTGCCGCGGGAGGACAGCTCGGAGAAAGCAGGGCAGACCGGGCGCCCCCTCCGGGAAGACCCCGAGACCTAGGTCTCCGTCTCCACCCACGGGAGTACTCCGCTGGTCATGGCTCATCCTCGGGGAGGCCCGGCAATCGGTACGAGGGCATGACGTGCGGCGAGCCCGTGACACCTAGATTTGAGGTCAAGCGGCGGGTGCAGCACTCGTCCCCCGAGGTCAGACACCCGCCGCTGCCAACGACAACAGAACGGTCAGGAGAGGGACCATGGCTCTTACGGCACCGCGGACACTGTCTCGCACACGTCAGCCCCGCCGTACGGGCCGTCGTCACCCACTGGTGGCGACACTCATGGCCCTCCCCCTGGCGGTCCTGCTCCTCGTCGTCTTCGACGGCTGGGAGACAGTGGCCACACAGGCGTCGTCCGTGGGAGTGATGCTGGGGCGCTGAGCGGCGACCCCAGGCCCGGAAGAGCGGTCCGGGCGGGGACATCCACCCATGAAACCCCGTGGGGACGGGGGTGCGGCGGACGGCAAAATGCCGGCGCAGCTGGGGAGCTGCGCCGGCATTGCTTTTGCCCCTGGCGGTTGCCTCCGGCGGTGGGGCCGGTTTCGTCTGCGGGTTCGGTGGGGGCGGGCGTTTTGCGCAGTTCCCCGCGCCCCTGGGGCCTGCGGCGGCCCGCTCGGCCCCGGTGGGGCCTGGTGTAGCGCGTTCGGTCCGGTGGTGGGGTCGGGGCCGGGGTGGGGGGTATCCGTCCTCGGTCCGGCGGCTCGGTCTCTTGAGTTGTGCTCGGTTATGGACGCCGGCCGCTGCGGGCGGACACCCCCCACCCCGTCCCCTTCGCGCCGTACGCGACGAACGGCCCGTCGTGGCGCAGGTCCGCTGCAGCTAGCTAGGGGCGCGGGGAACTGCGCGACCAGCCACGACGCTCCCGCACCCGCCAGACCACACTGCGAGGCACCCTCATAGGCGCCCGGCTCAAGCCCAGCGCAGCTGCCCGCGGGGAACTGCGCGACCAGCCCCCACTCACCCGCACCCACCACACAACAGAACCCGGCACCAAACCCTCCGTACCCTCGCCACCACACCCCCCGCCCCCAGGGAGCCCCATGACCGCTCACCCCCTCCTCACCGAGCTGACCCTCAGAGCAACAACCGAGGCCCACTCACGCAGCCCGGCGGCATGCCCCTGTGGCGCGAAAACCCTCGCCGACCGCCCAGACGCCACAGTCGTCCGGCACGCCGACACCGTGGCTAAGGCGCACGCCCCGGACACCACCCCCGCCGAACTGATCCCGCGTCTCCGTACAGCCGCTCAACTCCCCGGCATCCTCCTAGGCCCACTCCAGGAGACCCCGGTCGACCTGCACGGCAGGCTCGTCACGTTCTGGCCGTACGGTGAACCCGTGGACCCGGAGGACCCCGACGCCGCGCCCTGGGAATCCGCCGCCACTCTCCTCGCCCGGCTCCACAGGACCCCGGCCCCGCAGGACCTGCCGCCGATGCGAGGCCCGGTCAAGGCCGCCCTTGCCGTAGCGCGACTGCTCAAGAGCACCCGGCACACACCGCACCCCGCCGTCGCCCCCGTCCTCCGCGCATGGTCCACCCTCCCGCCGTGGGCCCGTGCCGAGACCCCCATGCGGGACACCACGACCCTCTGCCACGGCGACCTCCACCTGGGACAGCTGGTCCGGCACCCCGCCCCCGAAGGGCCGTGGCGTCTGATCGACGTCGACGACCTCGGCGTGGGCGAACCCGCCTGGGACCTCGCCCGCCCCGCCGCCTGGTACGCCTGCGGTCTGCTGGACCCCGAGGACTGGACGAGGTTCCTCGGCGCCTACCGCGCGGCAGGTGGGCCCGCGGTCCCCGCGGACGGCGACCCCTGGCCCGCCCTGGACGTCCCCGCCCGCGCACTCACCGTGCAGACCGCCGCCCGGGCCGTCGCGAAGGCCGTCGACGCGGGCCGTGCGCTCGACGAAGTGGAGCAGTCCGTCGTGGACGCCTGCGACCGAATGGGTTTCGCCCCGCCGGAGTTGGCGGACGATTTCGGGAAGTAGGGTGCAACCGACCAGGTCGGGACGGAGTCTGTCCTGGCGTAAGGCGAAGCAGGACCAACGGGCGAGGAGTTGAGCCGACGATGCAGTGTCCGAAGTGTCACGCACCGATGCACACGTACAACCGCAACGGTGTCCAGATCGAGCAGTGCAGCGGCTGCCGCGGGATCTTTCTCGACTACGGCGAGCTGGAGGCGCTGACCCGTCTGGAGGGCCAGTACGGCGGCGGCCCCGTCGTTCCGCCGCCCCCGGCCGCTCCGCAGTACCCGGCCGCGCCCGGCGCACCGGCCTGGGGCGCCCCGCAGCACGGCGGCGGTCACTACGGCGGTCATGGCGGTCATCACGGCGGCCA
The DNA here is from genome assembly GCF_010548375.1 of Streptomyces sp. SID13726. Taxonomy (GTDB): domain Bacteria; phylum Actinomycetota; class Actinomycetes; order Streptomycetales; family Streptomycetaceae; genus Streptomyces. The sequence continues at coordinate 103,760 of NZ_JAAGLY010000027.1, read as the reverse complement.
CCACCGCAACCGAGGCTTCGGCCACATGCTGTTCTCCAGCTGACGGAGAGAACGAGGAAGCCCCCGGTCAGAGGGCCGGGGGCTTCGGTGTGTGCGCGATACTGGGATTGAACCAGTGACCTCTTCCGTGTCAGGGAAGCGCTCTCCCGCTGAGCTAATCGCGCGGGAAACCACGATCGGGATCGTGTGTACTGCGTGCGCGATACTGGGATTGAACCAGTGACCTCTTCCGTGTCAGGGAAGCGCTCTCCCGCTGAGCTAATCGCGCGGGTCAGACCTTCGACGAACTCTCGAAGATCCAGTGGACGATACTGGGATTGAACCAGTGACCTCTTCCGTGTCAGGGAAGCGCTCTCCCGCTGAGCTAATCGTCCTTGGAGGTGGAGACGGGATTTGAACCCGTGTAGACGGCTTTGCAGGCCGTTGCCTCGCCTCTCGGCCACTCCACCAGGAGTGTTGGGGGTTCGGGATGATCCCCCTTGCTCTTCCGAGCGAACGACGAGGTTCGAACTCGCGACCTCAACCTTGGCAAGGTTGCGCTCTACCAACTGAGCTACGTTCGCCTGTCCTTCCGGTCCGCTTGCGCGTCCCGGCGACGAGTTGAACTCTAGCGGATTCCGGGGCCATCACAAAAACGCGTTTGCGCAGCGTGCTGCGGTGCGCATGTCGGCGCACACGGTCAGGGCACCCTGAGGGACATGGCCAGGTCACCGGCAGGACACCCGCCATAGACTCGACCACGTGCTCGACCTCGCTCCTCTCGCCCGTTTCGGCGGCCGCGTCGCCACCGGTCTCCTCGATGTCACCAGCGACCCCGCGGCCCTGGACTCCACCGGCTTCTGGGCCGTCGCCGCGGACTTCGAGGGCGGTCTGACCTGCGCCCGCTTCGCCGACGTACGCCGGGAACCGGTGCCCGCGCCGGTGCCGGGGGAGTGGCGTGGCCCCGCGGCCGGTGACTGGACGTCGTCGCTGGATCGCGCCGCGTACATGGAAGGCGTACGGCGGATTCGTGACCGTATCGCCGCCGGCGAGGTCTACCAGGCCAACCTCTGCCGTGTCCTGACCGCGCCCCTCGCACCCGGCGCCGACGTGGACGCGCTGACCGCGCTGCTGGCCCGGGGCAACCCGGCGCCGTACGCAGGAACGATCCGGCTGCCCGGACACGGGGTGGAGATCGCCACCGCGTCCCCCGAGCTGTTCCTGCGCAGGGACGGGCGGGTCGTGGAGTCCGGGCCGATCAAGGGCACCGGGCGGACCGAGGACGACCTGCTCGCCAAGGACTACGCCGAGAACGTCATGATCGTCGACCTGGTGCGCAACGACCTGGGGCGGGTGTGCGCCACCGGCAGTGTCACCGTTCCCGACCTGTGCGCCGTCGAGAAGCATCCGGGGCTGGTCCACCTCGTGTCGACGGTGCGGGGCGAGCTGCGGGACGGCGCCGGCTGGCCCGGGCTGCTCGGGGCCGCCTTTCCGCCCGGGTCGGTCACCGGCGCGCCCAAGTCCAGTGCGCTGCGGATCATCGACGCGCTGGAGACCGCGCCGCGGGGGCCGTACTGCGGCGGCGTCGGGTGGGTCGACGCCGACCGGGGCACGGGGGAGCTGGCCGTCGGTATTCGCACCTTCTGGACCGACCGCGCGGAAGGCGTGCTGCGGTTCGGCACCGGCGCCGGGATCACCTGGGGGTCCGACCCCGAGGGGGAGTGGCGGGAGACCGAGCTGAAGGCGTCCCGGCTGCTCGCGGTAGCGTCGGGAACGTACGAGGTGAGCGGAGAGGGACTACAGACGTGAAGATCTGGCTCGACGGCGGGCTCCAGGATATCGAGACCGCCCGCGTCTCGGTCTTCGACCACGGACTGACCGTGGGCGACGGCATCTTCGAGACCGTGAAGGCGGTGGACGGCCGTCCCTTCGCCCTCACCCGGCACCTCGACCGGCTGACCCTGTCGGCGCGGGGCCTCGGGCTCCCCGAGCCGGATCACGACGAGGTCCGCCGCGCCTGCGCCGCCGTACTCGAGGCGAATCCGATGCCGCTGGGGCGCCTGCGGATCACCTACACCGGCGGCCACGGTCCGCTGGGCTCCGACCGGGGCGAGCACGGGCCGACCCTGGTGGTCGCCCTCGGCGAGTCCGCCCCGCGTCCGGACTCCACCGCTGTGATCACCGTGCCGTGGACCCGCAACGAGCGGGGCGCCCTCACCGGGCTCAAGACGACGTCGTACGCCGAGAACGTCGTAGCGCTCGCACGCGCGCGTGAGGCGGGCGCTTCGGAGGCGCTGTTCGCCAACACGGTCGGGCGGCTGTGCGAGGGCACCGGGTCGAACGTGTTCGTGGTGCTCGACGGCGAGATCCACACCCCGCCGGTCGCCTCCGGCTGTCTCGCGGGCATCACGCGCGCGTTGGCCGTCGAATGGACCGGGGCCCGGGAGACCGATCTGCCGCTGGACGTCCTGGAGCGGGCCGACGAGGTCTTCCTCACCTCGACCCTGCGGGACGTCCAGGCCGTGCACCGCGTCGACGCCCGCGAACTGCCGGGCGCGCCGGGCCCGGTGACCGCCAAGGCCATGCGGGTCTTCCAGGAGCGGGCCGGGGACGACCTCGATCCGTAAAGCCCCGGATATTGAGCTGACCTGGCGCGCGGCAGCGGGTAGAACTCCGGTGATGACCACCACCCTGCGGCCGACCGAGCCGCTCCAGCGCGCCGCCGACGGGGCGCTGTCCCGCCACTACAAGGTGTGCGTGAACAGCCGTCCCGTCGGAGCGATACACCTCGCGACCCACCCGTCCTTCGGGCCGACCGTCGCCCAGATCCGGGACCTGCGGATCGAGGAACCGGACCGCAGGCGCGGCCGGGGCACGGTCGCCGCGCTCGCCGCCGAGGAGGTGGCGCGCGGCTGGGGCTGCAACCAGGTGGAGATCAGGGTCCCGGCCGACGCCGACCCGGCACTGCGGCTCGCCACCATGCTCGGCTACGTCCACCGCAACCGCGGCATGGAGAAGCCGATCGCCGCCGCGCCCGAACTGCCCGAGGGGAGCCTGGCCCGGCCCATGACGGAGGCCGAGTTCGGGCCGTGGACACGGCGCGGAGTCGTCGAGTACACCCGCGACTGGAGCGAACGAGGCGTGCCCGAGCCCGAGGCCAGGGCGCGCTCGGAGAAGGATCACGAGCACGTGGTGGAGCGCGGCCTCGTGACGGAGAACGCGCTGTACAGCGTGCTGGAGCACGACGGCGTCCCGGTCGGGATCCTCTGGGTCGAGCTCTTCGACGGCAAGGCGTCCGTCCACGACGTGGAGACCTACGAGGACTTCCGGGGCCGCGGGCACGGCCGTTCCCTGATGCTGCTGGCCGAGGCCCAGACCATCGCCTCCGGCAGACGGCTTCTGGGCCTCAACGTCTTCGCGGGCAACACACCGGCCGAGCGGCTGTACGAGTCGCTGGGGTACGCGACGGTGGGTTACTCGATGTACAAGAGCCTGCTCTGAGGCGGGCTCACCCCTGACCGGCGAGCAGCCGGTCCGCGATCTCCTCGATCCGCTCGCGCAGCCCGTCCTGGCTCTGGCCGCCGTCGAGCCGTTGGCCGTCGATGACGTACGTCGGGGTGCCGGTCACCCCGATCACCTTGCCCTCGGCCTGGTCGGAGTCCACGATCAGGATGTGCCGGCCGTCGATCAGCGCGGTGTCGAACTCCTCGGCGTCGAGCCCGAGTTCGCCGGCCACCTCGACCAGGAAGGGTTCTCCCCCACGGCCGAGGTCCTCGACCCGTCCGAGCACGGCCTCGACGTACTCCCAGCCCTTGCCCTGCTCCACGGCCTCCTCGGCGGCCTGGGCGGCGGCGAAGGCGTACTTGTTCTTCTCCAGCGGGAAGTGCCGCAGCCGCACCTCCAGACGGTCGCCGTAGCGGGCCCGCAGGGCCTGGAGGTCGGCCAGCGCGGTACGGCAGTCCGGGCACTGGAGATCGCACCAGATCTCCAGGACGGGCGCGGTGGAAGGGGCGGGGGAGGAGTCGCTCATGGTCACAGTCTCCCAGCCCGGGCGCGCGTCGCCGTCATCGGTACGGCCTCTGCCGGGGCATCGGTACGGCCGTTGCCGGGGCACGCCTCGCCCTCCCCCCACCCCCCCACCGGTACGACCTCCGACCGGCACCTTCGGAGGAGCCGACCCGGAGATGTCCCTGATGTCCTGCCGGAGCATGGCCCGGCGGGGGTCGGGAGGTGCAGGATGGATAGGGACGAAGTGGCACGCAGACCGTCGAGCCCTGCCTGGAGGACCGGATGATTGCCGAGACCGTCTGTTCCGCCGTAGCCGCGGCCGGCCTGGGCATCGCGGCGGTCACGGCGTACCGCAAGCGCTTCCTCGCGGCCACCCGCATCGCCGCGTACTCCCTCGTGCCGCTCGGCCTGGTGATGACCGGCGTCGTCGACTGGCTCGCGGACACCGCGTTCAGCCCGACGGCCTGGGCGGGCTTCGGCGTGCTGGGCCTGTCCTGGGTGCTGTTCTCGACCACCCGCGCGGTGGAGCGCCGACGCGGCGGCACCCGCAAGGAGCGCAAGGCGGCCCGCGGTGCCCGGCAGGAGGCGGTGGCCCCCGCTGCCTCGGCGCCCTCCCTCGGCCCGGCCGCGACGCGCACCCCGGCGGCCCGTCCCGCGGGCAAGTCCAGGGCCACGGCGACCGCGGGGGACGACTTCAGCGACATCGAGGCCATCCTCAAGAAGCACGGCATATGAAGGTCGCCTGACGAACTGAAACGTTCGCAGTGGATCCCGGCCCGTCCGTAAGCGATCAAGACCCGATCCGGACATCACGGAATTCGGCGAACTCCCGCTCATTCCGGGCGTGTTGATCGCGCGGCGGGTGCCGACTGCGCCATCATCGCCGCGAGATGCTGGACACGAAACAGAGCGACGCCGCGCCGCCTCAGGACGAGCCGCGTGGCTGCCTCTTCGCCCTTTCCCAGCCACCGCTGATGATCTTCCTTGCGGTGATCGGGTGTCTGCTGCTCATGGCTGCGCTGCACGATCTGCTGCTGCTCTGAGCCGTTCCCGTGGTCCCCGGCGCCACCCGCCGGGGCCACGTCGACACCACCGTGCGGATGTCAGCCCGCGGCTTCCTTGCGGCGCGCCCGGTACGCGGCCACGTGCAGCCGGTTTCCGCAGGTGCGGCTGTCGCAGTAGCGCCGGGAGCGGTTGCGGGAGAGATCGACGAAGGCCCGCCGGCAGTCGGGCGCCTCGCAGCGCCGCAGCCGCTCCTGCTCACCGGCGACCACGAAGAACGCCAGCGCCATCCCGCAGTCGGCCGCCAGGTGGTCGGCGACGGAGGCGCCGGGGGCGAAGTAGTGCACATGCCACTCGTAGCCGTCGTGATCCGTGAGCTGGGGCGTGGTGCCGGCGGCGGCGACCAGCTCGTTGATCAGTCCGGCGGCGGCCCGGGCGTCCGGGGCGGCGAAGACGGAGGCGAACTTGCCGCGGATCGTGCGCACCGCCGACAGATCGAAGTCCGAGAGAGCCCCGACATCGCTGATTTCGTGGTTTCGTACGAAATCCTCCAGCGTCACGACATCGGGCAGCGCGTCCGGTGCCGTGTCGTCCTCCGGTGCGGTGTTCACCAGGTCGACCACGGTGTCGAGGGCGCACCGGGTGTCGTGGGTGATCAGCACGTTTCGCTCCCTGGCCTGGGACGGGCGGACGCCCGCCGATGCTGGCCGATGGTAGTGGCTCGCACGGGCGTGGTGACGGGTCCGGCCCCGGGGGCCCTGCCGGGCGGACGCCCGACCGCCCCGTTCGAGCCGCGTCCGGGCACACGACAGGCGCCGTGGTTGCGGAGCGCTCCGCAACCACGGCGCCTGTCGTTCCCTATGCGGTTGTACAAGCCCGAGCCGTCTCCCCGAGTGGACGGCGCCGGGCGGCTCTGCGGGGCCTCGCCCCTAGCTTTCCGCCAGGATGTGCGAGAGCTCCTGATCCAGATCGAAGTGGCGGTGCTCCGTGCCCGGGGGCACGGCGGCGTCAGTCCGCTTCAGGAACGACTCCAGGGCCCGCGCCGGGGCCTCGAGCAGTGCCTCGCCCTCCGGGGAGCTCAGGGCGATGCACACGACGCCCTGACCGTGACTGCGCGACGGCCAGACTCGGACGTCGCCGGTTCCGGTGGGCCGGTGGAGGCCCTCCGCGAGGAGGTCGCGGGCGAACACCCACTCGACGGTCTCCTCGGCTCCGGTGTGGAAGGTGGCGTGCACGGCGTAGGGGTCGGCCGTGTCGTACCGCAGGCCTGCGGGGACAGGCAGGGAGGACTCGCTCGACACAACGAGGCGCAGGTGCAGCTCGCAGCTGACCGTGGTGTTCATAAGCGCCAGGGCCTTTCGCTCAGTGTGCGCTCGGGGATTCGCACGTCGGCGAAATCGACATGCCACCTACGGTGCCGTTGTAAACCCCTCTGAGTGTTTTGCGTGCCTTTACGTAACTCTTCCGGCCGAGAACCCGTTCGCGAGGTACGACCATTCCGGTGACCGGTTTCTCTCCGGTAGGGTTTGGCTGTATGAATACGGGGAGTGACGAGCCGGGCGAGGTTGCCGTGGCACCTGACGAGGCCGGCAAGAAGACGGACGGCGCCGCCGCGGAGGGGGCGCAGGACGAGCGGGGGCTCGGTTCCAAGGCGCCGGAGTTCATCAAGAAGCGGCGGCTGCTGCACCTGAGCTGGCAGGTCTGCATCTTCGTCATCGGCCTCGCGGTCGTGGTCGCCGGCATCATCATGCTGCCGCTGCCCGGGCCTGGCTGGGTCGTGATCTTCGGCGGCATGGCGATCTGGGCGACCGAGTTCGTCTGGGCCCAGCTGGTGCTGCGCTGGACCAAGCGCAAGGTGACCGAGGCGGCCCAGCGCGCCCTCGATCCGAAGGTGCGGCGGCGCAACATCACACTGACGGTGATCGGCCTCGTGATCGTGGCCGCGATCCTCGCCGTCTACCTCTGGAAGTTCGGCTTCGAGATGCCCTGGAACATCAAGGACCAGTGAGGCGCGGGAGGGGTGCCGGGACCGGTCCTGGCTGGTCACAGGCATCCCCTGACATGGGGTAATGTTCTTCCTGCGTCCGGGCGATTAGCTCAGTGGGAGAGCGCTTCGTTCACACCGAAGAGGTCACTGGTTCGAACCCAGTATCGCCCACCCGGACCGACGGCCCGTCCGCGAGATCGCGGACGGGCCGTCGGCGTGTGCGCGGCCCGCGCGAGAGCCGGCGGGCTCTGATCCGTTCCGCGTGACCGTCCGCAGCGGCGCCTCCTCGCGGCCCGTCCTTTTCCGGCCGTACGCCGATGTGGTGCGGCAGTCCGCTTTCCGTTCGGCCCGTCGACCCCAGGTCTCTCACCTGGGACGTCGTCAGTTCTCCCGTGGGGTCCGGCCGTTGATCGCGTCAAGCCCTCTCACCACACTCACAAGAAATTCCTGTCCGAATCATTGACGCACCACCGGGCCCTCCGTAGCTTGTGCCAGCAAGCGCTTACTTGAAACGATTCATGCAGGCGGCGACGCTGCGGGGAGGGGCCCGACTGTGGGAACCAGCAGGAATGTTGAGAGGCGTACGATCCTGAAGGCGGCCGGGGCCACAGCGGCGACGCTGGGGCTGGCCGCGACGACGGGGTGCGGCGGGGACAGCGGCAGTTCCGGAGACGGGAATGTGACACTCCGTTATGCGTGGTGGGGTGGCGAGCCGCGCACCATCGCCATCAAGAAGACGATCGCGCTCTTCGAGAAGAAGTACCCGAAGATCAAGATCAAGCCTGAATTCACCGACTACGCCGCGTTCTGGGAGAAGTTCCAGACCCAGGCCTCCGGCGGGAATCCGCCGGACGTTTTCCAGAATGCGGTCGGTTTCCTGCGCAAGTACGACCAGCGCGGTGTTCTGCTGGATCTCAAGACGCAGGCGGACGCCGGGAATCTGAGCCTGGACAACTTCCGCAACGGCGTTCTGGCGAACGGCCAGGTCGACGACAAGCAGCTCGCCATCCCCGTCGGCGCCAACACCATGGCGCTCGTCATCGACCTCAACGCCTTCAAGAAGGCGGGCGTGGAGGCGAAGTTCGGCTGGACCTGGGACGAGTACTTCGACGCCCTCCAGACCGTCCAGGACAAGCTGAAGATCGCCGGTGACACCGGTTACTTCGGCATCATGTACCTCTACGACCTGTACCTGCGCCAGAACGGCAAAGCGTTCTTCACCGACTCCGCTCTCGGCTTCACCGAGGACGACCTGACGCAGTGGTGGTCGGACGGCTACAAGCGCGTGAAGTCCGGGCTCGTCGCCGACCCCAAGAAGATCGAGCAGGTCGCGCCCAAGTCCGGTCTCTCCGCGGGCCTCGCCGCCTCCGAGTTCACCTGGGACAACTTCTCCATCCGCTACGAGGGCGAGGGCGAGTCGGACTACGGGCTCGCGCCGATCCCCACCACGGACGGCAAGCAGACCGGCCAGTACCTCGGGTCGCTGATGCTGAGCGCCTTCGCGGGGACCAAGCACCCCAAGGAGGCCGCCCAGTTCATCGACTTCATGGTCCACGACCCCGAGGTCGGCAAGATCATGGGCTACGACCGGGGCATCCTCGCCACGACCGAGCAGTACGACGCCTTCACGCCCACCGACGCCAACAACAAGGGCGTCAAGGCGTACGAGGAAGAGGTCGCCAAGGCCGGGGTGCTCGGGAAGATCACCCCGCACCCGTCCGGCGCCGACGTCGTCGAGGCGGCCTTCCTGCGCATCGGCGCCGAGATCGCCCAGGGCAAGACCAAGCCCGCCGACGGGGCCAAGACGCTGTTCAGCGAGGCCAAGGCCGCGTTCGCGGGCTGAGGGGACGTACCACCATGACGCTCGTCAAGGAAGCGCCCGTGCGCCCGGCCGGGAAGCGGCCCGCCGCTCCCGCCGCCGGGCGGCGCGGGCGGCGCCGGGAGAACCTCGTCGGCTACCTCTTCATGTCGCCGTGGATCGCGGGATTCCTGCTGCTCACGGCGGGGCCGATGATCGCGTCGCTGTACTACGCGTTCACCCGGTACAACCTGTTCACGCCGCCCCAGTGGGTGGGCCTCGACAACTTCACCACGATGTTCCAGGACCCGCGCTGGCAGAAGTCGGTGGAGGTCACGCTCAAGTACGTCGTCGTGGCCACCCCGCTGAAGCTGCTGCTGGCGCTCGGCGTGGCGCTGCTGCTCGCGCAGAGCCGGCGCGGGCAGGGCCTGTACCGGGCCGCGTTCTACATGCCCTCGCTCATCGGGGCCAGCGTCTCCGTCGGCTTCGTCTGGCGGGCGCTGTTCTCGGACGACGCGATCGTGGACCGTACCCAGAAGATCTTCGGCATCGACGTGGGCGGCTGGATCGGCAACCCGGACTACGTCCTGTACTCCCTGGTGGCCCTCAGCATCTGGCAGTTCGGCGCGCCGATGGTCATCTTCCTGGCCGGTCTCAAGCAGGTCCCCAGGGAGTTGTACGAGGCCGCCGAGGTGGACGGCGCGGGTCCGTTCCGCCGGTTCTGGAACATCACGCTGCCGATGATCTCCCCTGTGCTCTTCTTCAACGTGCTGCTGGAGTCCATCCACGCGTTCCAGGTGTTCGGCTCCGCCTACGTCGTCTCCGACACCCGGTGCGGGCCGGCCGACGCCACCCTCGTCTACACCTGCTACCTCTACCAGAAGGGCTTCAAGGAGGCCCAGATGGGCTTCGCCGCGGCGATGGCCTGGACGCTGGTGATCGCGGTGGCGCTGGTCACGGCGGTCCTGTTCTGGTCGCAGAAGAAGTGGGTGCACTACGAGGAGGCCGCCAAGTGACCACTGTGACCAGCCCCGTCGTACGCACCGCGAACGAGCGGCGGCGCTTCGGATCGATCGCCTGGCACCTCGGCGCGCTCGTCATCCTGGCGGTCATCCTGTACCCGGTGATCTGGGTGCTCGGTGCCTCGTTCAAGCCGAGCAAGGACATCATCGCCAGCATCGACCTGCTGCCGGCCAAGCCGGTCTGGGCGAACTTCTCCGGGCTCGCCGACGGCATCTCCGGCATCTCCATCGGCAGCTTCTTCACCAACTCGCTGATGTACGCGGGCCTCGCCGTGGCCGGTGTGGTGATCTCCAGCTCGCTGACCGCGTACGCCTTCGCCAAGATCCGCTTCGCCGGGCGGAACCTGCTCTTCACTCTGATGATCGGCACCCTGCTGCTGCCGTACCACGTGCTGCTGATCCCGCAGTACGTGATGTTCCGCAAGCTGGAACTCGTCGACACGCTGGTGCCGTTGGTGGCGGGCAAGTTCCTGGCCACGGAGGCGTTCTTCGTCTTCCTGATGGTGCAGTTCATGCGCGGGCTGCCGCGCGAGCTGGACGAGGCCGCCAAGCTCGACGGCTGCGGGCACCTGAGGACCTACTGGTCGATCGTGCTGCCGCTGTGCCGCCCGGCCCTCATCACCAGCGCGATCTTCACCTTCATCAACGCCTGGAACGACTTCATGGGGCCGTTGATCTACCTCAACACCCCCTCCAAGTACACGGTGTCGCTGGGCCTGATGATGTTCCGCGACCAGGAGGGCATCTCCAACTACGGCAGCATGATCGCGATGTCGCTGGTGGCGCTGATCCCGGTCATCGCCTTCTTCATGGCCTTCCAGCGCTATCTCATCGACGGCATGGCGACTTCCGGACTGAAGTGAGGCGGTCACCATGGCGCAAGCACGTGTGAAGGCCCGCAGGGCGACCGTGTTCGGCGGGGAGCGGTTCGCGGTCTTCGCCGAGGCACTCCTCACCGGCGTGTGGATCGCCGTGGCCTGTCTCGGCGTCGTCACCTACCCCGCGGCCTTCGCGGCCGGCGCCCGGCATCTGCGGCGCCGAACCCGCCACGAGGCAGGTGGCTGGCGGGAGTTCGTCGCGGACTTCCGTACGGCCGTCCGCCGCGGGTGGCTCGTCGGGGTCGCCGGGTGGGCCGCGGCGGCCGCGGTCTGGGTGGACGTCCAGGCGGCGCGGGCAGGGATCCCCGGCGGCCCGTTCGTCGGGGCCGTAGGACTGTTCGCACTGCTCGCCCTCGCGGTGGCCGGGCTGCGCGCGGCGGCGGTCTGGACCCCGGACGCCTCCTGGCGCGCGCTGCTTGCGGACGCCGTACGCCGGACCCTGCGCGACCCCGCCGGGTCCTTCCTGATCGTCGCCGGGCTGGCCGTCGTGGCCCTGTCCGCCGGGTTCGTCGCACCGCTGGCGGTCCCGGTCCTCGGGGCGGTCGCGGCGGCGGCCGTCGCCGTGGAGGAACGCTACCGGCACCGCTGACGGGCGGTGCCCCCGACCAAGGTCGGCGCCTCAGGGCGCCGTACCTCTCTCTGTCATGCCCCTGACCATCTGTACGTGGAAAGGAAAGGTCATGTCCCCGATCCCCCGCAGGTCCATCCTCAAGGCGGCCGCCGTAGCCGGTGCCGCCGCGCAGTTCAGCTGGGCGCTGGGAGCCAAGGACGCGCAGGCCGCGCCGAGAGCCGCCGAGGCCGACGACAGCCCCGTGACCCTGGACTGGCTGGAGGACGGCGGCCTCGGTGCCGCGCCCGGCTCCACCGTCGGCGTCCCCTGGCCGAAGGGCACCTACCCGCAGGACCAGAAGTTCGCGGTCAAGGACGCGGACGGCAAGGACGTCCCCGTCCAGTCCTGGCCGATCGCCTACTGGCCCGACGGCTCCCTCAAGTGGACCGCCCACGCGGTCAGTTCGGGCAACGGCAAGCTGTCGCTGAGCGCCGGCGAGGCCGCCGTACCCGACAAGAAGGTCACCGTCGACAAGAGCGGCGGCGCCATCACCGTCTCCACCGGCGTCATCACCGCGAAGATCGGCAAGTCGGGCGCGACGATCGTCAAGTCGGTGACGCGCGGCTCCACCGAGATCGCCAAGAACGGGCGGCTGGTGCTGATCCGCCAGCCCGAGATCGAGGACGAGGACCAGGGAGCCGTCAAGACGGAGCGCTTCGAGGGCGCCATCTCCTCCGTGACCGTCGAACAGGACGGCCCGGTACGGGCGGTGGTCCGCGTCGACGGCAAGCACCGCAAGGGCGGCCGGAGTTGGCTGCCGTTCTCGATCCGCCTCTACTTCTACGCGGGCGCCGACTCCTTCCGCATGGTGCACACCATCACGTACGACGGTACCCAGGAACCCGGCAAGGCGAGCGGCGACTTCATCCGTGGGCTCGGTGTCCGCTTCACCGTGCCGATGCGGGACCAGTCCTACGACCGGCACGTGCGCATCGGTGGCGAGGGCACCGGACTGCTGCGCGAGGCGGTCAAGGGCATCACCGGTCTGCGCCGCGACCCCGGTGCCGCCGTGCAGGCCGCCCAGTACGCCGGCCAGAAGCTGCCCGACCCGGCCACCTGGGACCAGCGGGTCACCACCCGGCTCCAGTACATCCCCGAGTGGGGCGACTACACCCTCTCCCAGCTCTCCTCCGACGGCTTCACCCTGCGCAAGCGCACCAAGAAGGGACACGGCTGGATCGGCGCCGGCGGCGGCCGGCGGGCCTCCGGCTTCGGGTATGTCGGCGGCGTGAGCGGCGGACTCTCCTTCGGGCTGCGGGACTTCTGGGAGCGGCACCCCTCCCAGCTCGACATCCGCGACGCCCAGACCGACGAGGCCGAGGTCACCCTCTGGCTCTGGTCACCCGAGGCGCAGCCCATGGACCTGCGCTTCTACCACGACGGCATGGGCCAGGACACCTTCGCCGAACAGCTCCAGGGCCTGGAGATCACCTACGAGGACTACGAGCCGGAGTTCGGCACGCCCTACGGCATCGCCCGCACCTCCGAACTCCTCTTCTGGGCCAACGAGTCGACGCCGACCCCGCAGGAGCTGGCCCAACAGGTCGAGGCCGTAAGGGTGTTGCCCCAGCTCGCCGCCCCGCCCAAGCAGCTCATCAAGGCGAAGGTCTTCGGCCCAGGCCTGTACTCCGAGCCCGACCGGTCCACCCCGGCCAAGGCGAAGATCGAGGACCACCTCGACTTCCTCTTCACCTACTACAAGGACCAGGTGGAGCAACGCCGTTGGTACGGCTTCTGGGACCACGGCGACATCATGCACACCTACGACACCGTCAGGCACCAGTGGCGGTACGACATCGGCGGCTACGCGTGGGACAACTCCGAGCTGTCGCCGGACCTCTGGCTGTGGTTCGCGTACCTCAGGTCGGGCCGCGCGGACATCTTCCGGTTCGCCGAGTCCATGACCCGGCACACCGGCGAGGTCGACGTCTACCACCTCGGCAAGTGGGCCGGACTCGGCACCCGGCACGGTGTGCAGCACTACGCCGACAGTGCCAAGCAGCAGCGCATCGCCAACACGACGTACCGGCGCTACTACTACTTCCTCACCGCCGACGAGCGTGTCGGTGACCTCATGCACGCCAACGTCGACTCCGACGAGACGTTCCTCGTACTGGACCCGATCCGCAAGATACGCACCGAGCCGTACACGCCCGACCGGCACGCGCTGTCGATCGGCTTCGGCACGGACTGGAGCGGGCTCGTCTCGGCCTGGCTGACCGAGTGGGAGCGCAAGGGCCCCAAGTGGGAGAAGGCCAAGGCGCGTGTGCTGTCGACGATGGAGACCATCGCCGCCCAGCCCAACGGGTTCGTGCAGGGCAGCGGGCTGTACGACCTCGACACCGGCCGGTTCGCGGTCGCGTCGGCGCCGGTCGTCGGGGTCTCGCACCTGTCCGCCGTGTTCGGGCTCAACGAACTGTGCGCCGAACTCATCGACCTCGTCGACATGCCGAAGTTCAACGAGGCCTACTTCGACTACTGCCGGTACTTCAACGCGACGAAGACCGAGCAGGCGGCGCGGTACGGGTCCAACTTCGGGACGCTGCTGCTGTTCCAGGGGCACTCGCGGCTCGACGCGTACGCCGCGGTGCGCACGGGGGACGAGAAGCTCGCCAAGCGGGCCTGGGAGAAGTTCTACAACTCCGACGGGTACAAGGAGTCCGCGCCCTGGAAGACGGAGGCGTTGAGCGGTCCGGTGGCGTTGGTGGCGGGTAGTGAGGCGGCCTGGGTGTCGACGAACGACACCGCGCTGTACGGGCTCGCCGCCATCGAGAACCTGGCGCTTCTCGGGGACAAGATGCCGTAGGGGCTTGTGCGGTGGGGAACTGCGCGGCCGTTGTGGCTGGTCGCGCAGTTCTCCACCGCCCCGAGTCAGCTCATCTTCCCCAGGTTCTCCCGTATCCGTCGGACATCCCTGAGGCGCTTCTCGTACGTCGCTCCCAGCGCCAGCAGCAGGAGGCCGGCCAGGGCCGGGGGCACCCAGCGGGGGAGGGCGTCCGTCACCTGGACTATGTACGGGGCCAGTTCGTGCAGGGCGTCCAGGGTGAGGACCGTGCCGCCCAGGACCAGGGGGGCCTGGAGGTGGTGGCGGGCTCCTGCCAGGGTGACCAGCAGGGCCGCTGCGCCCAGCAGGAGGGGGCGCGTCCAGTGCGGGTCGCCCCAGGCCGCGAAGAGGCTCGGGACCAGGGTGACGGCCAGGCCGGGGGCGTACGCCGTCCAGGACGAGGTCCGCGGGTCGCGGCGGTGGCGCAGGGCGCCGACGAGCAGTGCCGGGATCGTGACCGGGAGCGTGTACGCCTCTGGGGCGGCCACGTCCCAGGCCGACAGGCGTACCCAGGTGGCCAGGACGAACAGGGCGGTGGCCGCGTAGCCGACGGGGCGGCGGTCGGTGCGGATCGCCGTGGCCGCCGTGATCACTCCGCACAGGGCCAGGACCGTGGCCAGCAGGGGCGGGTCCGTGGCCGCCAGCGCGATGGCGAGCAGCCCGGCCGAGGCTCCGGCCACCTCGACCGGCACGGTCGCCTTCGAGTCACCCAGCCGCCAGGCGAGGAGCGCGGCGGCCGCGGGGACCGTGAGGACCAGCAGCGCGGTGTGGGCCGGTGGCCAGTCCGCGGCGGCACCGGTCGCGACGGCGAGCGCGGCGCCGTAACCGAGAGCGGTCGGGGCCGTGAAGGGGGCGAGCCGCCAGGAGGCCGCCGTGAACAGGGCGATCAGGGCGCAGAGCACGAGGAGGGTCGCCGTCTGGGAGGCCAGGGCGAGGAGGGCGAGGCTCGCGGAGGTCACCAGCGCGAGGAGGAGGGCGGGGAGGTGCCGGCGTAGCAGGACGGCTGTCGCGAGGAGGCCGGCTGTCACCGCGGCCTGGATCAACAGGCTTGCGGAGTAGGGGAGTTCGAGTACCGCCGGGAGGGTCAGGGCCGCGGCCCAGGACAGGCCCAGTGCCCCGGTCAGAGCCTTGGGGCGCCAGGTCGCGTCCCGTACCGCCAGGGCGAGCACCGCCGCGAGGGCCGCCAGGACGAGCGGGGCCGCCTCCGAGTGCGGGGGCCAGGCCAGATCCGCGGTGACCGCCGTACGGGCGTCCGACGGGGTGCCCGTCCAGACGCGGGAGGCCCAGGAGAGCGGGCCCAGTACGACGATCCCGACCACCGGCACGGCCCACAGCAGGGTCAGCGCCTGTACGGCTCCGGAGGCCCAGGCCAGGCCCCGGCGCACCGCGTGCGGCAGCCGGTCGAGACGGAGCGCCGCCAACAGGGCGACGGCGAAGGCGAGATGGGCCGGGGCCGTCCACAGTTCGGGCAGCACGGATCGTGCCGTGCCGCCGAGAGCGGCGACCGCGAGCAGCCCGGAGACGACGGCCAGACCCGTGGACCAGCCCGCGCCGGAGCTGTCCGGGTCGGTGGCCCGGCGTTCCGCCGGACGGACACCGTGCCAGGCGGCCGCCAGCGCGGTCGCGCTCGCGAAGAGGAGGAGCGCCGCCGCACGGGCGGCGGCGCTCGGGCCGGAGGCCGACCAGGTCAGCCAGCCGGCGGCCAGTACGCCCCAGGCACCGGTGCCGTACGCGCCGATGGCGGCGATCACCCGTACGGAAGCGGTGCTCATCCGGAGCGCCACAGTCGTGTCGAGCGCCGCCGTCACCAGGAGCGCGGCCGTGAGCCCGTAGGGACCCGCGTCGACCGCGATCGCCCAGCAGAGCAGCGGGAGTTGGGCCGCGACCAGGGCGGCCGGGCGGGGCAGACGCAGTGCGGAGGCAGCCGGCAGGACGCCGTACGCCATCCAGAGCGCGGCCAGGAGCGCCGACGCGAGCGCCGTGTAGGGGGCGCCGGAGGCTCCCGCGAACGCCACCTCGTGCAGGGCGTACGCGTCCAGCACCGTCAGCGCGAGACCCAGGCCCGCCACCGACTCGGCCGTCGACCGCAGCCCCCGCTTCAGCAGGAGCAGCGGAGCCCCGAGCGCCGTCACCGTGACCGCGCCGAGCACCAGGGACCGGCCCGCGATGCCCAGGTGACCCCAGCTGACCAGCGTGAACACCATCGCCGCGACCGTGAGCAGAACACCGCCGAGCACCAGGAGCAGGTTCTGCACGCTGGGTGCGCTCGCCTCGGGGCGAGGGGATGCGGCGGCGCGGGCGCCGGGCGTCGGCCGGGGCGCCGGCCACTTCGGCTGGAGCGCGGCGACCAGCCAGGCCCGTCGGTTCAGCAACTGGGCCCTGCGGGCGTCGAGTTGCCACAGCTCGGCGTCGATGAGCCGAAGCTCCTCGGCCGGGGGCGGGATGTGCGTCATGCCCTGAAGTGTGGGCTGGGTCACGCCACGCGACATGAGTACGGGTACTCAAAACGTACTCGGATCCGATGCCAGACTCTCTCCATGGACTGGACCCGATACCGCTTCCGCAGCCTGTGGTCCCTGCCCGCGAAGCCCGCCGCGGTCTACGCCGCACTGGAGCGCGCCGAAGAGTATCCGCGCTGGTGGCCCCAGGTGCGCGAGGTCCGCAGGATCGACGACACCAGCGGTCTCATCACGATCCGCGCCAGCTTGCCGTACGCCCTCGTCTTCACCGCGCGCGAGGTGCGGCGCGACCCGGCGGCCGGGGTGCTGGAGATCGCGATGACCGGCGACCTCGACGGCTGGGCGCGCTGGACCATCACCGCCGACGGCGACGGCACCCTGGCCCGCTACGACCAGGTCGTCGAGGTCAACAAGCCACTGCTGCGCCGGCTCGCCGTGCCGGGACGGCCGGTCTTCCGGTTCAACCACCGGCTGATGATGCGAGCCGGACGGCGCGGTCTCGCCGCCCACTTGGAAGCGGTTTGAAGGAAACCCGCGGGGACCTGTATTGTTCAGTGCGTTCCCGGGCGATTAGCTCAGTGGGAGAGCGCTTCGTTCACACCGAAGAGGTCACTGGTTCGAACCCAGTATCGCCCACCGGGAAAAGCCGGTCCGTCTCAGACGGACCGGCTTTTTTGTGCCGCCCTTCTGCATGCCGCGCTACGCCGCCGCCGGCATGTCCGGGCGCAGCGGCCACGCCGGATCCACCGACTCGTCCGAGCCGCTGCGGGCGAACCAGGCCTGGAGGCCGCGCGCCTGGGCCGCGTGCCACACCGCCTGGAGGTTGTGCAGTTCGGGGGGTGCCAGGCGCTCCAGCCGGGCGGCGAAACGGCGGCCCACCGCCCGTACGACGTCCAGCGAGGCCTGCGCGTCGGCCGCCGCGTCATGGGCGCCCTCCAACTCGACGCCGTAGTGCGCGCACAGGTCGGTGAGGGTGCGGCGGCCCTTGCGGTAGCGGTCCAGATGCTTGTCGAGGACCCGGGGATCCAGCACCAGCAGCGGTGCGGAATCGAACCAGGTGTCCAGGGAGGAGGCGCGATGGCGGCGCAACTCCCGGTCCAGGAGCGTCAGATCGAACGGCGCGTTCATCACCACCAGCGGACGGCCCGCCACGGCCTGCTCCGCCAGCACCTCGGCTATCTCGAACATCACCGGTGACGGCCAGCGGCCGTTGCGCTGGAGATGCTCGTCCGTCAGTCCGTGCACCGCCGTCGCCCCGGCGGGCACCGGCACACCCGGATTGATCAGCCAGCGGCTCACCCGCGGCCGGGTGCCCGCCGCGTCCTGGACGACGACGGCGGCCGACACGATCCGGTCGGTCTCGACGTCAACGCCCGTGGTCTCGGTGTCGAAAGCGGCCAGGGGCCCTTCGTACCAGCACGTCATACCTACACAACCCCTCGTTCACCCACGGCAGCTGACGCACCGTCTTCTGCCTGTTTGGTGATACCCGGGCTGTTTGCGCCGTACGCCGGAAGGACACAACAGGAGTACGGGTCTTTGCAGTTCAGCGGCCCGGTGCGGGATTCATCTGGCCCCTGTGCGGGCATGTCACTTTGCTTGGAAGGCTGTTGGTCATGGCGATAGCGCAGCCCGAGCGGGGCGGGCTGCTGCCCGAACGCACGGGCACTCTTCGCGGCACGCTCGCCACCACCGCCTGCATGGAGACCCTGCAGGTGGGCTATCTGCACGCCGTCGCGGCGGCGGCCGGCTGCTCATTGTCCCAGCCCTTTCCGGACAACGGCATCGACTGGCACGTCAGCCACGGCTCGCCCGGACACACCGTCGACGACGAGGTCACCATCAAGGTGCAGCTCAAGTGCACCTACCAGATCGCGCCGAATCCCCCCGGCCGCTTCTTCTCCTTCACGCTGGACAACGACCATCTGCGCAAGCTCGCCCGCACACCGGTGTCGGTCCACAAGATCATGGTGGTCATGCTCGTCCCGAGATCCCAGGACGACTGGCTGCGCGCCAGCCACGACCGCCTCGACCTCAGACACTGCTGCTACTGGGTCAACCTGGCCGGCCACCCGATCACCGGCCGCAACCGCACCACCGTGCGGATACCGACCACACGCATCTTCGACGACCGGGCGCTGTGCGAGATCATGACGCGGGTCGGGACGGGAGGCAGACCATGACCCACCGGCCACTGGAGGAGCCACTGCGTGCGGTACGACCCCATCCGGAGGCCCACTGGGACCGCTCCCCGACCCCGGACGAGGTCGACCCCGCCGTCCTGAGCGCCCTGCTGCACCGGCACGGCTGGCAGCGGCGCGGCGGCGCCCCCGGCCGGTACGGCCGCTGGACCCCACCAGGACCGGGCACGAGCGGGACCAGCCTGCTCGTGCCCGAGAGCCGCGCCTTCCCCGACAGCGAGGACCTCCTCGGCGAGGCCCTCGTCGCGCTGTCCCGCAGCGGCACGCCCTCCGCGCGCGAGGTGCTCGTCGGCCTCGCCGTGCCCAGCGACGAGATCCGCTGGTGGCGGGACGTCCCGACCGGCCCGGCCGACGCCACGCCCTGGACCGTCGAGGAGCAACTGCGCACCGCCGCCCGCCAGACCCTTCTCGCCGGCGCACTCGCCACCCGCGCGCGGGCCGGCTACTACGGCGCCCGTTACCGTCGTACGGCCGCCGCCGCGCTGGAGAACGTCCTGGTCGGCTCGGCCGCCGGGGGCCGCAGGCTCACCGCCTTCGTGCCCGTCGGCACCGGGCGCCCGCTCGCCGTCCGCCTCCACCAGGCGCTCTACGCCACCCGCGAGGCCATCGACTACCAGCGGGCCACCGGCGGCATGGACGCCTTCGACGGAGCCGTCGAGGCGGGCGTCAGCCGGGAGCTCACCGAAGCGCTGATCGCCCTGGTGCGCGGCACGGAGGGGGCACGCATCGCCGTCGAGTGGGCGCCCGCGATCGGCGTCCCGGAGGGGTGCGCGGCACCCACCGAGGCCGTCGAGTTCTCGCCGGGCGACCTGCCCGTGCTGCGCGAGGCCGGGGCCCGCTTCCTGCGCGAGGAACCCTCCGTCCCGGTCCGGATCACCGGCACGGTCGTGCGGATGCGCAGGTCGGGGCCGCGCGGTGACGGATCGGTACGGCTGCGGGTGATCGCCGGTGCCGAGATCCCGCATCTGCGGGTGACCCTGGACGAGGAGGCGTACCGGATCGCCGGGCACGCCCACCTCGTAGGACTGCCGGTGCGGGTGCACGGCCGGCTGGAGAGCCGGGGCGGCTTCCGCAGGCTCACCGGAGCCACCGGTGTGGTGCCCGTGCAGGTCGACGAGGCCGAGCGGGACCGGCTGATGAAGTCCCTCCAGGAGAACCTGGACTTCTTCGAGGAGGCCTGCGAGGGGTCGTACGAAGGGGACTGATTTCGCGGAGGTGGGTGCCGGGTCGGTACGATCGCCTCTTGCGCGCGCTCCCGGTATGGCGCCGCACTCCACCTTCAGTCAGGAGAGACCGGTGTCAGACGTCCGTGTGATCATCCAACGCGATTCCGAGCGGGAAGAGCGCGTGGTGACGACGGGCACTACGGCCGCCGAGCTCTTCGCCGGCGAGCGCTCGATCATCGCGGCGCGCGTGGGCGGCGAACTCAAGGACCTGGCGTACGAGCCGGGCGACGGCGAGACCGTCGAAGGCGTCGAGATCTCCTCCGAGGACGGTCTCAACATCCTGCGCCACTCCACCGCGCACGTCATGGCGCAGGCCGTGCAGGAGCTCTTCCCCGAGGCCAAGCTGGGCATCGGCCCGCCGGTCAAGGACGGCTTCTACTACGACTTCGACGTCGAGAAGCCGTTCACGCCCGAGGACCTCAAGGCCGTCGAGAAGAAGATGCAGGAGATCCAGAAGCGGGGGCAGAGGTTCTCCCGCCGTGTGGTGACCGACGAGGCCGCCCGCGAGGAGCTCTCCGACGAGCCGTACAAGCTCGAACTGATCGGCCTCAAGGGCTCCGCGTCCTCGGACGACGGCGCGGACGTCGAGGTCGGCGCCGGCGAGCTGACGATCTACGACAACCTCGACGCCAAGACCGGCGAGCTGTGCTGGAAGGACCTCTGCCGCGGTCCCCACCTGCCCTCGACCCGCAACATCCCGGCGTTCAAGCTGATGCGCAACGCGGCCGCCTACTGGCGCGGCAGCGAGAAGAACCCCATGCTCCAGCGCATCTACGGCACCGCGTGGCCGACCAAGGACGAGCTGAAGGCGCACCTCGACTTCCTCGCCGAGGCCGAGAAGCGCGACCACCGCAAGCTGGGCTCCGAGCTGGACCTGTTCTCGATCCCCGAGCAGATCGGCTCCGGCCTCGCGGTCTTCCACCCCAAGGGCGGCATCATCCGCCGGGTCATGGAGGACTACTCGCGCCGCCGCCACGAGGAGGCGGGCTACGAGTTCGTCTACACCCCGCACGCGACGAAGGGGAAGCTCTTCGAGACCTCGGGCCACCTGGACTGGTACGCCGACGGCATGTACCCGCCCATGCAGCTCGACGAGGGCGTGGACTACTACCTCAAGCCCATGAACTGCCCGATGCACAACCTGATCTTCGACGCGCGCGGTCGCTCGTACCGTGAACTGCCGCTGCGCCTCTTCGAGTTCGGGACTGTGTACCGGTACGAGAAGTCGGGCGTGGTGCACGGCCTCACGCGTGCGCGTGGCTTCACGCAGGACGACGCGCACATCTACTGCACCCGTGAGCAGATGTCCGAGGAGCTCGACAAGCTGCTCACCTTCGTCCTGGAGCTGCTGCGCGACTACGGCCTGGAGGACTTCTACCTGGAGCTGTCCACCAAGGACCCGGAGAAGTTCGTCGGCTCCGACGACGCCTGGGAGGAGGCCACGGAGACGCTCCGCCAGGTCGCCGAGAAGCAGGGCCTGCCCCTGGTCCCGGACCCGGGCGGCGCCGCGTTCTACGGCCCGAAGATCTCCGTCCAGGCCAAGGACGCCATCGGCCGCACCTGGCAGATGTCGACGATCCAGCTCGACTTCAACCTGCCCGAGCGCTTCGAGCTGGAGTACACGTCTCCGGACGGCTCCAAGCAGCGCCCGGTCATGATCCACCGCGCGCTGTTCGGCTCCATCGAGCGGTTCTTCGCGGTGCTCCTGGAGCACTACGCGGGCGCCTTCCCGGCGTGGCTGGCCCCGGTCCAGGCGGTCGGCATCCCGATCGGCGACGCGCACGTGGAGTACCTGGAGAAGTTCGCCGCGGCCGCGAAGAAGCGGGGGCTGCGGGTCGATGTGGACTCCTCCTCGGACCGGATGCAGAAGAAGATCCGCAACGCCCAGAAGCAGAAGGTGCCCTTCATGGTCATCGCCGGCGACGAGGACATGTCGGGCGGCTCGGTGTCCTTCCGCTACCGCGACGGCTCCCAGGAGAACGGCATCCCGTTCGACGAGGCCATCGCGAAGATCCTGAAGGTCGTGGAGGAGCGGGCGCAGGTCTGATGCTCTCGAACGCCGGGGCCCTCGGGGAGTTCAGCTTCCCGGGGGCCTCTCGTCGTCCTCCCGCGCGAACACCTGGAGCAGCCAGGAGGCGAAGGTTCCGGTGACCGCGCCGAGCAGGGCCAGGCCGATGGCCATCACGCCGACCGCGATCAGCCGTCCGAGCGGGGTGACCGGGGCGACGTCGCCGTAGCCGACGGTGGCCAGGGTGGCGCAGGTCCACCAGACGGCGTCGCCGAAGGTGCGCATGGTGGTGCCGGGGGCGCCGTGTTCCTGCTGGTAGACCGCGAGGGCTCCGGTGAAGCCCAGCAGGAGGGTCGAGAGACCGGCATACACGATCACGCGTGCGTGCAGCGCGAGCCGGGGGCGTCCGTGCCGGTGCTGTACGGCCTCGTAGACCTTCACGACCCTGAGGGGTCGCAGCAGGGGCAGGATCAGGACGAGGGTGTCCAGCCAGTGCGTCCGTACGAAGCGGAGCCGCTGTCCGCTGAGCCGCCAGCGTACGGCGTAGTCGACGGCGAACATCGCCCAGGCGGCCAGGGTCACCGCCAGGCAGAGGGCCCGCGGGCCGTCCGGGAGGCCGTGGGCCAGGACCCGGGTCGCGTACGCGGCGAGGAAGGCCAGCGAGGCGACGGCGAGGGGGAACTCGGTGCGCCGCTCCCAGTGGACGCCTCGGTGGGCGGTGCCGTGAGCCTCGTGCCGGTGACCCCCGGGACCGCTCTCGGCGGGGCGAGTGCCGCTGTCGTCGTCCACCCGCTCAGCTTCGCGCGGCCCTGTTTTCCCGCAACCCCGCCGACACGGCGCGAACGGGCGAAGCCATATGCTGCACTTCATGACGAGTGAGCCGGAGCAGCAGTGGGGAGTGGGGACGCAGGACGCGTTCCAGCGTCTGTGGACACCCCACCGGATGGCCTACATCCAGGGCGAGAACAAGCCGACCGGCCCGGGTGCCGGCGACGGTTGCCCCTTCTGCTCGATCCCGGCCAAATCCGACGAGGACGGCCTGATCGTCCGACGCGGCACGCTGGTGTACGCGGTGCTCAACCTCTACCCCTACACCGGCGGCCACCTCATGGTCGTGCCCTACCGTCACGTGGCCGACTACACCGACCTCACCGAGCCGGAGACCGCCGAACTGGCCGCGCTGACCAAGCAGGCGATGACCGCGCTGCGTACGGCGTCCGGGGCGCACGGCTTCAACATCGGCATGAACCAGGGCACGGTCGCGGGCGCCGGTATCGCCGCCCATCTGCACCAGCACATCGTCCCGCGCTGGGGTGGCGACACGAACTTCATGCCGGTCGTCGGCCACACCAAGGTGCTGCCCCAACTGCTGGGCGACACGAGGAAGATGCTGTCGGAGGCCTGGCCGACGGCCTGATCAGGCACCGAAGGGGGGTCTGGGGGCACAGCCCCCAGGGACCGCACCCCAGACTCACCCGCACCCCAGACACCCGCACGCAAAGCCCACCCGCACGCAAAGCCCGCCCGAACCGCCGGAGGCCTACGCGTCGTAGAGGTCGGCCTTCCGCGGCGAAGCGTCCTGCACCGCGGTGCTGAGGAACGCCGAGCGGTTGCCGAACTTCTCCGTGTCCACGCCGTTCTCCGCGAGGACCCGGATCGCCGCGGAGTGCACGACCCGCAGCACCGGAGTGGCCGCGCGCAGCGCGTCGTCGGCCATGAAGCGGTGGCGCCACGGCTTGTCCGCCCAGGCGTGCCGCAGGCCGAACGGCTCGGGCAGGGCGAGCGAGCCGCCGAGCCAGTTGAGCAGCGGGGGATACCAGGTCAGGGGCGCCCGGGCGGCGAGCCGGACCACCTCGTCGGCGTCGACCAGCGGGAGCTTGATCTTGCGGGTCTCCCAGAACCGGATCGACTTGGCGACTTCCTTCTCCTTGGCCTCCGGCTTCGAGGTGAACAGTCCGTGCACCGGGCCCAGCGCGTGCCCGGTGACCTCGATGCGCAGTGTCTCGTGCAGGACGGTCACCGTGATCATCATGGTGAGGACCAGCTGGCCCTCCCACAGGGTCCACTGCACGCCCAGGTAGTGCCGGTCGCCGCCGCCGAACTGCTGCTTGTTGCAGATGTCCTGTATCGCGTGCGTCTTGACCTGGTACGCGTCCACGTCGGTGCCCCCGGGCCGGGACACCGCCTTCGCGCCCTCGGCGACCGGGGTGACGACCCAGTGCCGTATGGAGGGCTTCGGGAAGCCGCCGGTGTTGATGGTGTTGCGCTCCAGCATGCGCAGCTGGTCGTGGATGGAGCGGATCACGTCCCAGCTGCGGAAGGGGTGGATCTCCCGGCTCGGGTCGGCGGAGACCAGGTCCTCGGCGAGCTGCCAGCTGCCCCAGCGGGTGCCCATGCCGAGTATCCCCTTGGGGCCGGCGTAGAAGACCGAGTTGGACTGCTGCTCGGCGCTGAGCTTGGCGAGGGACTGGCGCAGCTGCTCGGCCGCGGTCTCGCCGGGGCTGCTCGGCACCGCCTCGGGCACCTTGGCGCCGACGCTGCTGCCGGCGAGGAGGCTGTCCCAGCGGCCCCGGAGGTCCTTCGCGGTGCGCTCGCAGATCTGCTTGGCCCAGAACCAGCCGACCACGGGCAGCACCACGCACGCGCGTGCGTACCAGGCCCAGAACCCGCCGAACGGCATCTTGATCAGGAAGAGCAGGGCGAGCGCGCCCACCGCGACCAGCAGCGCGGTGGCGAGGGCGCCGGCCTGCTTGTCCTCGCGCTTGGCGATGTTGGTGCGCAGGGTGAAGACCAGCAGCCAGATCAGCAGGCCGGGCAGGAAGAGGACTCCGCACAGCACCATGACGGCGCTCAGCCAGTTGTCCCGGTCCCGGCGGATGTTGTTCGCCGCGAGGCAGTGCTCGACCACGACCTGCGGCTCGGCGCCGAAGGACTGGATGAGGGGTTTGCGGCCCGCCCCGAGCATGCGGCCGACCACGGCCGTGGAGAAGGCCTCGCCCAGGTTGGGGCGGAAGATCTTGGCCCACTTGCGGCCGCCCTTGACGGCCGATTCGTGCCATTCGTTGTTGGCCTTGAGTATCTCCTCGACCGGGTTGTCGCGGTAGGCGGCCGACGCCAGCGCGAACGTCGCCGTCTGCGCCTCGTCGCCGGTACGCGGCACCTGCGGACCGAAGATGTCGCCGTAACCGCTGTCAACGGTCATTCCCGCCCCCGATCGCCGCCGGTGTCACCCACTGCGGCCTTCCCGACTTCCTTGCTTCGCACACCTGTTGATCAGGTCATCAGCGTATCTGTCGGCACTGACATTAGTCGGCGGACGGCCGAAGGCGCCCGCCGATTCGGAGGGGAGCGTTCCACAAACGTCACTCGTGGGGCGCCGAACGCCACTTGTGCGGCGCCCCGAGCCAACTACGAGGCGTCGCGCGCCTCTTCACGGATCCTTTCGGCGATCTGCGGGGGCATGGGCTCGTGCCGCGCGTAGGAGCGGCTGAAGCGCGCGGTGCCGTGCGAGAGCGACCGGAGGTCCACCGCGTACCGGCCGATCTCGATCTCGGGCACCTCGGCCTTGATGAGCGTGCGCCCGCCGTTGGTCTGCTCGGTGCCCAGCACCCGGCCGCGCCGCCCGGACAGATCGCTCATCACGGCGCCCACGTAGTCGTCGCCGACCAGCACGGACACCTCGGCGACCGGCTCCAGCAGATGGATCCGCGCGTCGGCGGCGGCCTCCCTGAGCGCCAGCGCCCCGGCCGTCTGGAACGCCGCGTCCGAGGAGTCCACCGAGTGCGCCTTGCCGTCCAGCAGCGTGACCCGGACGTCGATGAGCCGGTGCCCGGTGGCGACCCCCTTGGCGGCCTGCGCCCGTACGCCCTTCTCGACGGACGGGATGAACTGCCGCGGCACCGCGCCGCCGACGACCTTGTCCACGAACTCGATGCCCGAACCGCCGGGCAGCGGCTCCACCTCGATCTCGCAGATCGCGAACTGCCCGTGCCCACCGGACTGCTTGACATGCCGCCCGCGCCCGCCCGACCTGTCGGCGAACGTCTCCCGCAGCGACACCCGGTGCGGTACGAGGTCCACCTGGACGCCGTAGCGGCTGCGCAGCCGTTCGAGGGCCACGTCGGCGTGTGCCTCGCCCAGGCACCACAGGACGACCTGGTGGGTGTCCTGGTTCTGTTCGAGCCGCATGGTCGGGTCCTCGGCGACCAGCCGGGCCAGGCCCTGCGAGAGCTTGTCCTCGTCCGCCTTGCTGTGCGCCTCGATGGCGAGCGGCAGCAGCGGGTCGGGCATCTCCCAGGGCTCCATCAGGAGCGGGTCGTCCTTGGCCGAGAGGGTGTCGCCGGTCTCCGCGCGGCTGAGCTTCGCCACGCACGCGAGGTCGCCCGCGATGCAGTGCGAGAGCGAGCGCTGCTGCTTGCCGAAGGGCGCCGACAGCGCGCCGATCCGCTCGTCCACGTCGTGGTCCTCGTGCCCGCGGTCGGCGAGCCCGTGCCCGGAGACATGGACCGTCTCGTCCGGGCGCAGGGTGCCGGAGAAGACCCGCACCAGCGAGATCCGGCCGACGTACGGGTCCGACGCCGTCTTCACGACCTCCGCGACCAGCGGCCCCTCGGTGTCGCACGCCTTGATCTCGCGCGGCTTGCCGTCGATCGTCGTGACCCCCGGGGTGGGGTGCTCGAACGGTGTCGGGAACCCGCCCGTGACCAGCTCCAGCAGCTCGACCGTGCCGAGCCCCTGCTTGGCGCCCTCGGCCGCGGGGGCGGCGGCCAGGACCGGATGGAACACCCCGCGCGCGACGGCCCGTTCCAGGTCCTCCACCAGCGTCTTGAAGTCGATCTCCTCGCCGCCCAGATAGCGGTCCATGAGGGTCTCGTCCTCGCTCTCCGAGATGATCCCCTCGATCAGCCGGTTCCGGGCCTCCTCGATCCCCGGCAGCTGGTCCTCGCCCGGCTCGGACTCCTTGCGCTCGCCGGACGAGTAGTCGAACAGCTTCTGCGACAGCAGTCCGGTCAGCCCGGTCACGGGCGCGTGCCCGTCGGGGCCCTGCGGGCCGTGCAGCGGCAGATAGAGCGGCAGTACGGCGTCGGGGTCGTCGCCGCCGAAGGACTCCGCGCAGATCCGGGTCATCTCGTCGAAGTCCGCCCGCGCGGCCTCCAGATGCGTGACGACGATCGCCCGGGGCATCCCGACGGCCGCGCACTCCTCCCACACCATGCGCGTGGAGCCGTCCACCCCGTCCGAGGCCGAGATGACGAAAAGGGCCGCGTCCGCCGCTCGCAGACCGGCCCTGAGTTCCCCGACGAAGTCGGCGTATCCGGGGGTGTCCAGAAGGTTGATCTTGAACCCGTCCCATTCGACGGGCACCAGTGAGAGCTGTACCGAGCGTTGTTGCCGATGCTCGATCTCGTCGTAGTCGGAGACGGTGCCGCCGTCCTCCACGCGGCCCGCCCGGTTCACCGCCCCCGCCGTCAGCGCGAGAGCTTCCACCAATGTCGTCTTGCCCGATCCGGAGTGGCCGACCAGCACCACATTCCGTACGGACGCGGGGTGGTCGGCCGCTGTTGCCCTGCCGGCGGCTCCGGGGTGTGCGTTCGCCTTGTCGCCCATGGCCTTGCCTCCCGTGCACGGTGAGGTCACTGTGGGCGCGGACGCAGGGACCCGCGTGCGGTGCGGCTCCGGTGACGCCCGCGGTCCTTCGAGCTTTCCACTCCCGTCACGGTGCGTCCATACAACCGACGCGATCCCGCCGTGACCCGTATGCCGCGCGGCCGTGACACGGGCTGCGGGTGCCCGGCGGTCGCCCACGCGTGCGCGTGGCTACGATGGGCCAGCCGGTGGCCAGCAGGGGCCGCCCGGCCACACCGACCCTCGGGAAGGCCATGCTGAACAAGTACGCGCGTGCATTCTTCACGCGTGTCCTCACACCGTTCGCCTCATTTCTGATCAGAAGGGGCGTCAGCCCCGACACGGTCACCCTCCTCGGTACCGCCGGAGTGGTCGCGGGCGCGCTGGTCTTCTACCCCATGGGCGAGTTCTTCTGGGGCACGGTCGTGATCACGCTCTTCGTGTTCTCCGACCTCGTCGACGGCAACATGGCCCGCCAGCTCGGCCGCTCCAGCCGCTGGGGCGCCTTCCTGGACTCCACCCTCGACCGGGTCGCCGACGGCGCGATCTTCGGCGGCTTCATCCTCTGGTACGCCGGTGGCGGCGACGACCTCGTCCTGTGCGCCGTCTCGATCTTCTGCCTGGCGAGCGGCCAGGTGGTGTCGTACACCAAGGCCCGGGGCGAGTCGATCGGGCTGCCGGTCGCCGTCAACGGGCTCGTGGAGCGCGCCGAGCGCCTGGTGATCTCGCTGGTCGCGGCCGGTTTCGCGGGCCTGCACAAGTTCGGGGTGCCCGGCATCCAGTACCTGCTGCCGATCGCCCTGTGGGTCGTCGCCGTCGGCAGTCTGGTCACCCTGGTCCAGCGTGTCGTCACGGTCCGCCGTGAATCGGCGGAGGCCGAGGCGGCCGCCGCCGCGGAGAAGCCCCAGGAGCAGGGGAGCGAGGCCGCGAAGTGAGCGCTCAGGAGCGCCTGTCGGACGCCCTGTACGGCCTCGGCTGGGGCGTGGTCAAGAAGCTCCCCGAGCCGGTCGCCGTGCGCCTCGGCCGCGGCATCGCCGACCTGGCCTGGAAGAAGCGCGGCAAGGGCGTCCTGCGGCTGGAGAGCAACTACGCGCGCGTGGTGCCCGACGCGAGCCCCGAGCGCCTCGCCGAGCTCTCGCGCGCGGGCATGCGGTCGTACCTGCGCTACTGGATGGAGTCCTTCCGGCTGCCCGCCTGGAGCGAGGAGCGCGTCAAGGGCGGCTTCGAGCCCAAGGACCTGCACCACCTCACCGACGGGCTCGCCTCCGGCAAGGGCGTCATCCTCGCGCTGCCGCACATGGCCAACTGGGACCTCGCCGGCGCCTGGGTCACCACCAAGCTGGAGACGCCGTTCACCACGGTCGCCGAACGGCTCAAGCCCGAGACGCTGTACGACCGTTTCGTCGCCTACCGCGAGGGCCTCGGCATGGAGGTCCTCCCGCACAGCGGCGGCACCGCCTTCGGCACGCTGGCCCGGCGACTGCGCGACGGCGGCCTGGTCTGCCTGGTCGCCGAGCGCGACCTGTCGTCCTCCGGCGTCGAGGTCCGGTTCTTCGGCGAGGCGACCCGGATCCCCGCCGGACCGGCGCTGCTGGCCCAGCAGACGGGCGCGCTGCTGCTGCCGGTGACACTCTGGTACGACGACTCGCCTGTCATGCAGGGAAGGGTGCATCCGCCGGTCGAGGTGCCCGAGACAGGTACCCGGGCCGAAAAGACGTCTGTCATGGCACAGGCGCTGGCCGATGCCTTCGCCACCGGGATCGCCGACCATCCGGAGGACTGGCACATGCTCCAGCGTCTGTGGCTGAAGGATCTGGAACCCCGCCCGAAGGATCCAGAGCCCCGCCCGTCGGACGGGGCCCGCTCGTGAGAATCGGCATCGTCTGCCCGTACTCCTGGGACGTGCCCGGTGGCGTCCAGTTCCACATCCGCGATCTCGCCGAGTACTTCATCCGGCTCGGCCACGACGTCTCCGTGCTGGCCCCGGCCGACGACGACACTCCGCTGCCGCCGTACGTCGTCTCGGCCGGCCGCGCGGTCCCGGTGCCGTACAACGGCTCGGTGGCCCGGCTGAACTTCGGCTTCCTGAGCGCCGCGCGGGTGCGGCGGTGGCTGCACGACGGGGAGTTCGACGTCGTGCACATCCACGAGCCGTCCTCGCCCTCCCTCGGCCTGCTGACCTGCTGGATCGCACAGGGTCCGATCGTCGCCACCTTCCACACCTCGAACCCGCGCTCGCGCGCGATGATCGCCGCGTACTCGATCCTCCAGGCCGCCCTGGAGAAGATCAGCGCCCGTATCGCCGTCAGCGAGTACGCCCGCCGCACGCTCGTCGAGCACCTGGGCGGCGACGCGGTGGTGATCCCCAACGGCGTCGACGTCGACTTCTTCGCCAAGGCCAAGCCGAAGCCGGAGTGGCAGGGCGACACGATCGGCTTCGTGGGACGCATCGACGAGCCCCGCAAGGGCCTGCCGGTGCTGATGAAGGCCCTGCCGAAGATCTTCGCCGAGCGCCCGGGGACCCGGCTCCTGATCGCCGGGCGCGGTGACGCGGAGGAGGCCGTGGAGTCGCTCCCCGAGGAGCTACGCGCGCGCGTGGAGTTCCTCGGCATGGTCAGCGACGAGGACAAGGCCCGCTTCCTGCGCAGCGTCGACCTGTACATCGCCCCCAACACCGGCGGCGAGAGCTTCGGGATCATCCTGGTCGAGGCGATGTCGGCGGGGGCACCCGTGCTCGCCTCCGACCTCGACGCCTTCGCCCAGGTCCTGGACCAGGGCGCGGCGGGCGAACTCTTCACCAACGAGGACGCGGACGCGCTGGCCGAGGCGGCGGTACGACTGCTCGGCGACCCGGCGCGACTGACCGAACTGAGCGAGCGCGGGAGCGCGCACGTACGGCGCTTCGACTGGTCCACCGTCGGCGCGGACATCCTGTCCGTCTACGAGACGGTCACGGCGGGCGCTGCCGCGGTGGGCGTCGCCGAGGACGACCGGGGGACGGGGTTGCGGGCACGGCTGGGGCTGGCCCGGGACTGAGCGTGGGGCGGCGACCGGTGCAACTGGAACTGGTCGCTATGGCGGGCGAGTTGTCGGTGCCGGTGCGGTGGGCTGATGCGGGGGTGTCGGTGGGCCGGGGGCCGACGTCGGTCAGGGCGGCTGAGGTGTCGGTGGGTGGGACCGACGGACGCTGATGCGGGGATGTCGGCGGACAGAGGACCGAGGGCCGCCGGTGCGGTCGGCCGAGCCGAGGATGTCGGCGGGCGCGGGACCGCGATACGCCGGTGCGGTCGGCCGAGCCGGGGACGGTATCGGCCACCACGGCCTCGTACCGCCGAACCGCACCCGCCCGACAAGCCCGCGAGCCACCCCCGTGCCTGACCGATCCCACCCCCGCCCGCCCCGATAGCCTTGCTGCCCGTGACTCCCACCCTCATCTGGATCGTGGTCGCGCTCGTCGCGATCGGTCTGTATCTCAGCTGGACCGCGGGCCGCCTCGACCGGCTGCACGCCAGGATCGACGCCACGCGCGCGGCGCTGGACGCGCAGTTGCTGCGCCGGGCCTCCGTGGCGCAGGAACTGGCCACCTCCGGCGTCCTCGACCCGGCCGCGTCGATCGTGCTGTACGAGGCCGCGCACGCCGCCCGGCAGGCGGAGGAGGAGCAGCGGGAGGTCGCCGAGAGCGAGCTGAGCCAGGCGCTGCGGGCCGTGTTCGCGGAGACGGCCCAGGTGGAGGCGGTCCGGGAGGCGCCCGGGGGTGAGTCGGCGGCCCATGAACTCACCGAGGCCGTACGACGGGTCCCGATGGCCCGCCGCTTCCACAACGACGCCGTCGGCGCGGCCCGCCGGCTGCGCGAGCACCGCAAGGTCCGCTGGTTCCGCCTCGCCGGCCACGCCCCCTTCCCGATGGCCTTCGAGATGGACGACGAGCCGCCTGCCGCGCTGGTGGACCGGGCCGCGTAGCACCATGGCCGACGCCGGACGACGCGTCCTCGTCGACCTGGAGGGCAACGGCACCGTCCTCGTCCTCAAGGGGTGGGGACGGGCTGACCTGGCCACCCCACCTGCTGGAGCGGCTGAGACATGCCGTCCCGCGCCCCTGGTCCTCGACGAGTCCCGCCTGGCCGAGCCCGACGAGGCGTGGGTGCCGGTTCTCACCCCGGACGGGCAGGCATGCTGATCTGGGAGAACTCCTACCGACCAGGCCCCCGGCGTGCCAAAACGATCCACCGGCTCCCCATTGGCCCTTGCTGTGGCCTGCTGCGGTGACGTTTCCTCGGTGTGCAGTAATCCCCTTTCACTTCAGCGAGGTCACCCCGTGTCCAGCACCGAGAACCAGGCTCCCGAGACCGGCACCGCGCGCGTGAAGCGCGGTATGGCTGAGCAGCTCAAGGGCGGCGTCATCATGGACGTCGTCACGCCGGAGCAGGCGAAGATCGCCGAGGATGCGGGCGCCGTCGCTGTCATGGCCCTGGAGCGGGTCCCGGCCGACATCCGCAAGGACGGCGGCGTGGCCCGGATGTCCGACCCGGACATGATCGAGGGCATCATCGAGGCCGTGTCCATCCCGGTCATGGCGAAGTCCCGCATCGGCCACTTCGTCGAGGCCCAGGTCCTTCAGTCGCTCGGCGTCGACTACATCGACGAGTCCGAGGTCCTCACCCCGGCCGACGAGGTCAACCACAGCGACAAGTTCGCCTTCACGACCCCCTTCGTCTGCGGTGCCACCAACCTGGGCGAGGCCCTGCGCCGCATCGCCGAGGGCGCGGCCATGATCCGCTCCAAGGGCGAGGCCGGCACCGGCAACGTCGTCGAGGCCGTCCGCCACCTGCGCCAGATCAAGAACGAGATCGCCCGTCTGCGCGGCTACGACAACAACGAGCTGTACGCCGCCGCCAAGGACCTGCGCGCCCCGTACGAGCTGGTCAAGGAGGTCGCCGAGCTCGGCAAGCTCCCGGTCGTGCTGTTCTCCGCCGGCGGTGTCGCCACCCCCGCCGACGCGGCCCTGATGCGCCAGCTCGGCGCCGAGGGCGTCTTCGTCGGCTCCGGCATCTTCAAGTCCGGCGACCCCGCCAAGCGCGCCGCCGCCATCGTGAAGGCCACCACCTTCTACGACGACCCGAAGATCATCGCCGACGCGTCCCGCAACCTCGGCGAGGCCATGGTCGGCATCAACTGCGACACCCTCCCCGAGGCCGAGCGTTACGCGAACCGAGGCTGGTGATGACCGATCCCGTGATCGGAGTGCTCGCACTCCAGGGAGACGTCCGGGAGCACCTGATCGCCCTGGCCGCGGCCGACGCCGTGGCCAGGCCGGTCAGGCGCCCCGAGGAACTCGCCG
This sequence comes from Streptomyces sp. SID13726, assembly GCF_010548375.1. Lineage (GTDB taxonomy): Bacteria > Actinomycetota > Actinomycetes > Streptomycetales > Streptomycetaceae > Streptomyces. Next base: position 70,795 of record NZ_JAAGLY010000027.1, on the reverse strand, counting down.
AGGTCGACGGCCTCGTCATCCCCGGCGGCGAGTCCACCACCATCTCCAAGCTGGCCGTCCTGTTCGGCGTGATGGAGCCCCTACGCGCGCGCGTGCGGGACGGCATGCCCGTCTACGGCACCTGCGCGGGCCTGATCATGCTCGCCGACAAGATCCTCGACCCGCGCTCGGGCCAGGAGACGATCGGCGGCATCGACATGATCGTGCGCCGCAACGCCTTCGGACGTCAGAACGAGTCCTTCGAGGCGGCGGTCGACGTGAAGGGCGTCGAGGGCGATCCCGTGGAGGGCGTCTTCATCCGCGCTCCCTGGGTCGAGTCCGTCGGCGCCGAGACCGAGGTGCTCGCCGAGCACGACGGCCACATCGTCGCCGTACGGCAGGGCAACGCGCTCGCCACGTCGTTCCATCCGGAACTGACCGGCGACCACCGCGTGCACGCCCTCTTTGTCGACATGGTGCGCGCGAACCGGACGCCGTAGTCCTTGTAGGATCTCAGGCGTTCGTTGTTTGGTTGGGTTACGCGAAGGAGACAGGCAGATGTCCGGCCACTCTAAATGGGCTACGACGAAGCACAAGAAGGCCGTGATCGACGCCAAGCGCGGCAAGCTCTTCGCGAAGCTGATCAAGAACATCGAGGTCGCGGCCCGTATGGGCGGCGTCGACATCGAGGGCAACCCGACCCTGTACGACGCCATCCAGAAGGCGAAGAAGCAGTCGGTCCCGAACAAGAACATCGACTCCGCGGTCAAGCGAGGCGGCGGTCTCGAGGCCGGCGGCGCCGACTACGAGACGATCATGTACGAGGGCTACGGCCCCAACGGTGTCGCGGTGCTCATCGAGTGCCTCACCGACAACCGCAACCGCGCCGCCTCCGACGTCCGCGTCGCCATGACGCGCAACGGCGGCAACATGGCCGACCCGGGCTCGGTGTCCTACCTCTTCAACCGCAAGGGCGTCGTCATCGTCCCCAAGGGCGAGCTGTCCGAGGACGACGTCCTCGGTGCCGTCCTGGACGCGGGCGCCGAGGAGGTCAACGACCTCGGCGAGTCCTTCGAGGTGCTCAGCGAGGCCACCGACATGGTCGCCGTCCGCACCGCCCTCCAGGACGCCGGCATCGACTACGACTCCGCCGAGGCCAACTTCGTCCCGACCATGCAGGTCGAGCTGGACGAGGAGGGCGCGCGCAAGATCTTCCGGCTGATCGACGCCCTGGAGGACAGCGACGACGTCCAGAACGTCTTCGCCAACTTCGACGTGAGCGACGAGGTCATGGAGAAGGTCGACGCCTGAGCCGACGCTCCGGAATCGAACGGGCCGACGGGACACACCCCGTCGGCCCGTCGCGTTGTCGGGAGTTGTCGGTGCCACCCGATAGCCTGCACAAACAGGCGATCGAACGAAGGGGGGCGCGGTGCGGGTACTCGGGGTGGACCCCGGACTCACGCGATGCGGTGTCGGAGTCGTCGAGGGCGTCGCAGGAAGGCCACTCACGATGATCGGCGTCGGGGTCGTCCGCACGCCCCCGGACGCCGAGTTGGGGCAGCGCCTCGTCGCCGTCGAGCAGGGCATCGAGCAGTGGCTGGACGAACACCGGCCCGAATGCGTCGCCGTGGAGCGGGTGTTCAGCCAGCACAACGTCCGGACCGTGATGGGCACCGCCCAGGCCAGTGCCGTCGCGATGCTGTGCGCCGCCCGCCGCGGCATCCCCGTCGCCCTGCACACCCCGAGCGAGGTCAAGGCCGCCGTCACCGGCAGCGGTCGCGCCGACAAGGCCCAGGTCGGTGCCATGGTCACCCGGCTGCTGCGGCTCGACGCACCGCCCAAGCCTGCCGACGCCGCCGACGCCCTCGCGCTCGCCATCTGCCACATCTGGCGCGCCCCCGCCCAGAACCGACTCCAGCAGGCCGTGGCCCAGCACACGGCCACAGCACGGACCACAGCACGGAAAGGCCGTACGGCATGATCGCCTTCGTGAGCGGCACGATCGCCGCACTCGCACCCGACGCCGCGGTGGTCGAGGTCGGCGGTGTCGGCATGGCGGTGAACTGCACGCCGAACACGCTGTCGACCCTCCGCCTCGGCAAGCCGGCGAAGCTCGCCACCTCCCTGGTCGTACGCGAGGACTCCCTCACCCTGTACGGCTTCGTCGACGACGACGAGCGCCAGGTGTTCGAACTGCTCCAGACCGCCAGCGGAGTCGGCCCGCGACTCGCCCAGGCCATGCTCGCCGTGCACGCGCCCGACGCCCTGCGCAGGGCGGTCGCCACCGGTGACGAGAAGGCCCTGATCGCCGTGCCCGGCATCGGCAAGAAGGGCGCCCAGAAGCTGCTCCTGGAGCTGAAGGACCGGCTCGGCGAGCCCATCGGCGCCCCCGCGATCGGCGCCCCGGTCACCCAGGGCTGGCGCGACCAGCTGCACGCCGCCCTGATCGGCCTCGGATACGCCACCCGCGAGGCCGACGAGGCCGTCACCGCCGTATCCCCGCAGGCGGAGGCGGCCGAGGGCACGCCCCAGGTCGGCCAGCTGCTGAAGGCCGCCCTGCAAACCCTGAACCGCGCGCGCTAGGAGACGTCAGTGAACTGGGACGACACGACCGACGAGACAGCCTCCGCCGCCGAGCGGCTGGTGGGCTCTGTCGCCGACCGTGAGGACCAGGCCGTCGAGGCCGCCCTGCGCCCCAAGGACCTGGACGAGTTCATCGGCCAGGAGAAGGTCCGCGAACAGCTCGACCTGGTGCTCAGGGCGGCCCGCGCGCGGGGGGCCACCGCCGACCACGTGCTGCTCTCCGGCGCCCCTGGCCTCGGCAAGACCACCCTCTCGATGATCATCGCGGCCGAGATGGGCGCCCCGATCCGCATCACCAGCGGCCCCGCCATCCAGCACGCCGGCGACCTCGCCGCGATCCTCTCCTCCCTCCAGGAGGGCGAGGTCCTCTTCCTCGACGAGATCCACCGCATGTCCCGGCCCGCCGAGGAGATGCTCTACATGGCGATGGAGGACTTCCGCGTCGACGTCATCGTCGGCAAGGGCCCTGGCGCCACCGCCATCCCGCTGGAGCTGCCGCCCTTCACCCTGGTCGGCGCCACCACGCGCGCGGGCCTGCTGCCGCCCCCGCTGCGCGACCGCTTCGGCTTCACCGCGCACATGGAGTTCTACGAACCGGCCGAACTGGAGCGTGTCATCCACCGCTCCGCCAACCTCCTCGACGTCGAGATCGGGTCCGACGGCGCCGCCGAGATCGCCGGACGCTCCCGCGGCACGCCCCGGATCGCCAACCGCCTGCTGCGCCGGGTGCGCGACTATGCCCAGGTCAAGGCCGACGGGATCATCACCCGCGACATCGCCGCGGCCGCCCTGAAGGTCTACGAGGTCGACCCCCGCGGCCTCGACCGCCTCGACCGCGGGGTCCTGGAGGCGCTGCTCAAGCTGTTCGGCGGCGGCCCGGTCGGCCTGTCCACGCTCGCCGTCGCGGTGGGGGAGGAGCGCGAGACCGTCGAAGAGGTGGCCGAGCCCTTCCTGGTCCGGGAGGGCCTGCTCGCCCGCACTCCGCGCGGCCGGGTCGCCACTCCCGCCGCATGGGCGCATCTCGGCCTCACCCCGCCCCGCCCGGCGTCCACAGGAAACGGACAAGGGGACCTGTTCGGGACGTGACGGCATCGTGACGGCCCGGCATTGGCCGGGTGCGGAACCCAGGTGCGATGCTGAGCGTTGTTCCATGCGCGCGGACTCGCTTAGACTCCGCCGATGCCGCCTTTGTCGGCGGCATGCATACCCCCAACCATCAGGCCGCTCACCTCGCGGTCGCGTGAAGGAAGTTCCGACCCGTGAGTCTCGTGACCCTCCTCCCGTTCATCGTGCTCATCGGGGCCATGTTCCTGATGACCCGGTCTGCCAAGAAGAAGCAGCAGGCCGCCGCCAACATGCGGAACGACATGCAGCCCGGCAGCGGCGTCCGCACGATCGGGGGTATGTACGCCACGGTCAAGGAGGTCGGCGAGGACACCGTCCTGCTCGACGCGGGCCCGGGTGTGGACCTGCTCTTCGCGAAGAACGCCATCGGTGCCGTCCTGACCGACGACGAGTACAACCGCATCGTCCACGGCATCGAGCACGACCTGAAGTCCGACTCCGACGTGGTCCCGGACGACGCCTCCTCCCTCACCGACTCCGACGAGTCCGCCGACGAAGCTGCCGCCGCCTCCGACGACAAGTCCGTCGACCTCGGTAAGAAGGACACGGCCGAAGAGCCCGCCGACGAAGCGCCCACCGAGGCCGCCGAGGCGAAGTCGGACGACGAGCCGAAGAAGACCGACGGCGACTCCGACGCGAAGTAGCCGCACTCCCGGGCGCGCGGACCGGTTCCGCGCGCCCGGGACCTGCGCAGCTCGCACGGGATCCCTAACCATGCCATGGCCGTCCGCCCGCCGATCCGGCGCGAGAGCGGCCCGAGAGGGAGTACGAGAAGGTGGCAGCACCTAAAAGGGGCCGGAGCGCGAGTGCCCAGAGCAAGCCGGGGCGCGCGCTGGCCCTGATCCTGATCGCCATCGTGGCGCTCACCGGTGGAATGTTCCTCTCCGGACACACCACCCCGCGTCTCGGCATCGACCTCGCCGGCGGTACCAGCATCACGCTGGAGGCCAAGGCCGACCAGGGATCCGCGATCAACAAGGCCAACATGGACACCGCGGTCGACATCATGAACCGCCGTGTCAACGGTCTTGGCGTCTCCGAGGCGGAGGTGCAGACCCAGGGTGATCGCAACATCATCGTGAACATCCCCAAGGGCACCAACTCCAAGGAGGCCCGCGACCAGGTCGGCACCACCGCCAAGCTGTACTTCCGCCCGGTCCTGGCCCAGGAGGCCACCGGCAGCGCCGCGGCCACCTCGTCGCCGAGCGCGTCGGCCAGCGGGTCCACCGCCTCACCGAGCCCGTCCGCGAGCAAGTCCGGCACCGGTGAGAAGGCGACCTCGTCGTCCTCCCCGTCGGCCACCCCCACCTCGCAGGGCCGCGCGGCCGGCGACGCTCTGAAGGCCGACTCCACGCCGTCGCCGTCCTCGACCCCGTCGGGCTCCGCGTCCCCGTCCGCCTCCGCGAGCGGCGGCACCGCCTCCACCGCCGACGCCAAGCTCCAGGCCGCGTACACCGCTCTGGACTGCTCGAAGCAGGCGCAGCGCAACACCGCGGGCGACGGCGCCAAGCCGACCGACACCACCGTGGGCTGCGGCGAGATCTCCGGCGTCTGGTACAAGTACCTGCTCGGCCCCGCCGCCGTCGACGGCACCGAGGTGAAGAAGGCCCAGGCGGTCTTCGACACCCAGACCGCCGCCGGCTGGCAGGTCACCATGACCTTCACCGGCAAGGGCGCCGACAAGTTCGCCGACATCACCGGCCAGCTCGCGAAGAACACCCAGCCGCAGAACGAGTTCGGCATCGTGCTCGACGGCGAGGTCGTCTCCAGCCCGTACGTGCAGGGAGCCATCACCGGCGGCAACGCGCAGATCTCCGGCAGCTTCACCCAGGAAGAGGCCCAGAGCCTCGCCAACATGCTGTCGTACGGCGCCCTCCCGCTCTCCTTCCAGGAGCAGAGCGTGACCACGGTGACCGCGGCGCTCGGCGGTGACCAGCTGCACGCCGGTCTCCTCGCCGGCGCGATCGGCCTCCTCCTGGTCGTCATCTACCTGGTGGCGTACTACCGCGGCCTGTCGATCGTCGCGATGGCCTCGCTGCTGGTCTCCGGCATCCTCACCTATGTGCTGATGTCGCTGCTCGGCCCGGCCATCGGCTTCGCGCTGAACCTGCCGGCCGTGTGCGGTGCCATCGTCGCGATCGGTATCACCGCGGACTCGTTCATCGTGTACTTCGAACGCATCCGCGACGAGATCCGCGAGGGCCGTACGCTGCGCCCCGCCGTCGAGCGGGCCTGGCCGCGTGCCCGGCGCACCATCCTGGTCTCCGACTTCGTGTCGTTCCTCGCCGCCGCGGTGCTGTTCGTCGTGACCGTCGGCAAGGTCCAGGGCTTCGCGTTCACGCTGGGTCTGACCACCGTGCTCGACGTCGTCGTGGTCTTCTTCTTCACCAAGCCGCTGATGACGCTCCTCGCCCGCCGGAAGTTCTTCGCGAGCGGCCACAAGTGGTCCGGCCTCGACCCGAAGAGCCTCGGTGCGCAGCCGCCGCTGCGGCGAACTCGCCGTCCCGCCGCCCCCGTTGAGACGAAGGAGGCGTGAGCATGTCGAAACTCGGCAACCTCGGCGCCCGACTGCACCGTGGCGAGATCAGCTACGACTTCATCGGTCACCGCAAGCTCTGGTACGGCATCTCGATCCTGATCACCATCACGGCGATCGTGGGCCTCGCGGTACGCGGCCTGAACATGGGCATCGACTTCCAGGGCGGCGCGGTCTTCACCACCGAGAAGACCAGCGTCTCCGTCTCCCAGGCCGAGGACTACGCGAAGGCGGCCTCCGGCCACGACGCCGTCGTGCAGAAGCTCGGCAACGGCACGCTGCGCATCCAGATCGCCGGCATGGACACCAAGCAGTCCGACCAGATCAAGACCGACCTGGCCAAGGACTTCAAGGTCGACCCGGAGACCATCGCCGCCGACCTCGTCGGTCCCAGCTGGGGCGACCAGATCGCCAACAAGGCCTGGCAGGGTCTGGCGATCTTCATGGTCCTCGTCGTGATCTATCTGGCGATCGCCTTCGAGTGGCGCATGGCCATCGCGGCACTCGTCGCCCTGATCCACGACATCACCATCACCGTCGGCATCTACGCCCTCGTCGGCTTCGAGGTCACACCGGGCACGGTGATCGGTCTGCTGACCATCCTCGGTTACTCGCTCTACGACACGGTGGTCGTCTTCGACTCCCTCAAGGAGCAGACGAAGGACATCACCAAGCAGAACCGCTGGACCTACAGCGACATCGCCAACCGCTCGATCAACAGCACCCTGGTCCGCTCCATCAACACCACGGTGGTCGCGCTGCTGCCGGTGGCGGGCCTGCTGTTCATCGGCGGCGGCTTCCTCGGCGCGGGCACGCTCAACGACATCTCGCTGTCGCTGTTCGTCGGCCTCGCCGCCGGTGCGTACTCCTCGATCTTCATCGCCACCCCGCTCGTCGCCGACCTCAAGGAACTCGAGCCGGCGATGAAGTCCCTCAAGAAGCGGGTCCTGGCCAAGCGTGCCCAGGCCGGCGCCGAGGAGGAGATCGCGGACGCCCGTCCCGTCGCCGACGGCCCGGACGACGACGCCCACGCCGTGGTCGGTCCGCGCACCCAGCCCGCGTCCCGCGGCCGGGGCCGTGGCCGTCCCTCGGGGAAGCGCCGATGACGGACGTCCAGGAGCTGCTGCTCAGCCGTATCCGCGATGTGGCCGACTATCCGGAGCCGGGCGTGATGTTCAAGGACATCACCCCGCTGCTGGCGGACCCGGCGGCCTTCACCGCGCTCACCGACGCGCTGGCGGCGGTCGCCGCGAGCACCGGTGCCACGAAGATCGTCGGCCTGGAGGCCCGGGGCTTCATCCTGGGCGCCCCGGTCGCCGTCCGCGCGGGCCTCGGCTTCATCCCCGTACGCAAGGCGGGCAAGCTCCCCGGAGCGACCCTCAGCCAGGCGTACGACCTGGAGTACGGCTCGGCGGAGATCGAGGTCCACCCGGAGGACCTGTCCGCCGCCGACCGCGTTCTCATCGTCGACGACGTGCTGGCCACGGGGGGTACCGCCGAGGCGTCCATCGAGCTGATCCGCCGCGCGGGCGCGGAGGTCGCCGGTCTCGCGGTCCTGATGGAGCTGGGTTTCCTGGACGGGCGGGCCCGTCTGGAGCCGGCCCTTGCGGGGGCTCCGCTGGAAGCGCTGCTGGTGGTCTGACCGACAGCACCGATGCTCACAGGACGGCCGTCCCCGGATTTCCGGGGACGGCCGTTTCGTATGGGGGAGCGGGTGCCCGGCGCCCCCGGAATTCCCATGGCGGCCTCTCTTGTTTCAGAGGTAGACGTCCCTCACATCAGGCTGGAGGCGATCCCCGGGCCCGGGATCGCTACCATGGGGTCTCCGGAGCCTGACCTGGGGACCCGGATCGCGCACGAGGAGTCCTCTTGCCAGACGAGGCCCAGCCACTGACCGCCGCCAAGCCCGAGCCCGCCTCGGCGCCCGCGGCGAAGCCCGCGCCGGACGCGAAGAACGCGACGAACGACGCCCGCGGGCCGGTCGAGCACGCCCAGTCCGCGCCCGTCGACAAGCCGGCCGAGGCCGCCAGGCCCAAGCCCGCCCCCGCCGAGCGCCCCACGTCCTCGGCCCCCGCGGTCCGCCCGAACACGGGCCAGCCCGCCCGCACCGGCTCCTCCAACCGCGTCCGCGCCCGTCTGGCCCGCCTCGGCGTCCAGCGCTCCAACCCGTACAACCCGGTCCTGGAGCCCCTGCTGCGGATAGTGCGCAGCAACGACCCGAAGATCGAGACGGCCACGCTCCGCCAGATCGAGAAGGCCTACCAGGTCGCCGAGCGCTGGCACCGCGGCCAGAAGCGCAAGAGCGGCGACCCGTACATCACGCACCCGCTCGCGGTGACCACGATCCTCGCCGAGCTCGGCATGGACCCGGCCACCCTCATGGCGGGCCTGCTGCACGACACCGTCGAGGACACCGAGTACGGCCTCGACCAGCTCCGCCGCGACTTCGGCGACTCGGTCGCCCTGCTCGTCGACGGCGTCACCAAGCTGGACAAGGTCAAGTTCGGCGAGGCCGCGCAGGCCGAGACCGTGCGCAAGATGGTCGTAGCCATGGCGAAGGACCCCCGCGTCCTGGTCATCAAGCTCGCCGACCGCCTGCACAACATGCGCACCATGCGCTACCTCAAGCGCGAGAAGCAGGAGAAGAAGGCGCGCGAGACGCTGGAGATCTACGCCCCGCTCGCCCACCGCCTCGGCATGAACACCATCAAGTGGGAGCTGGAGGACCTCGCCTTCGCGATCCTCTACCCCAAGATGTACGACGAGATCGTACGGCTGGTGGCCGAGCGGGCACCGAAGCGTGACGAGTACCTGGCCATAGTGACCGACGAGGTGCAGTCCGACCTGCGCGCGGCCCGGATCAAGGCCACCGTCACCGGACGCCCGAAGCACTACTACAGCGTCTACCAGAAGATGATCGTCCGCGGCCGTGACTTCGCGGAGATCTACGACCTCGTCGGCATCCGGGTCCTCGTCGACACCGTCCGCGACTGCTACGCGGCGCTCGGCACGGTCCACGCCCGCTGGAACCCGGTTCCGGGGCGGTTCAAGGACTACATCGCGATGCCCAAGTTCAACATGTACCAGTCGCTCCACACGACGGTCATCGGGCCCAACGGCAAGCCGGTCGAGCTCCAGATCCGCACCTTCGACATGCACCGCCGCGCCGAGTACGGCATCGCCGCGCACTGGAAGTACAAGCAGGAGGCCGTCGCCGGTACCTCCAAGGTCCGCTCGGACCAGCCGAGGACCACCGGCAAGGACGACCACCTCAACGACATGGCGTGGCTGCGCCAGCTCCTGGACTGGCAGAAGGAGACCGAGGACCCCGGGGAGTTCCTGGAGTCCCTGCGCTTCGACCTCTCCCGCAACGAGGTCTTCGTCTTCACGCCCAAGGGCGATGTCATAGCGCTGCCGGCCGGGGCCACCCCGGTGGACTTCTCCTACGCGGTGCACACCGAGGTGGGCCACCGCACGATAGGAGCACGCGTCAACGGCCGTCTGGTGCCGTTGGAGTCGACCTTGGACAACGGAGACCTGGTCGAGGTCTTCACCTCCAAGGCACCCGGCGCCGGACCCTCCCGGGACTGGCTGAACTTCGTCAAGTCGCCGAGGGCCCGCAACAAGATCCGCGCCTGGTTCTCCAAGGAGCGCCGCGACGAGGCGATCGAGCAGGGCAAGGACGCCATCGTCCGCGCGATGCGCAAGCAGAACCTGCCGATCCAGCGCATCCTCACCGGCGACTCCCTGGTCACCCTCGCCCACGAGATGCGCTACCCGGACATCTCCGCGCTCTACGCGGCGATCGGCGAGGGCCATGTGTCCGCGCAGAACGTCGTGCAGAAGCTGGTCTCCGCGCTCGGCGGCGAGGAGGCGGCCACCGAGGAGATCGACGAAGCGGTCCCGCCGACCCGCAGCCGTCGCAAGCGGCGCTCCAGCGCCGACCCGGGTGTCATCGTCAAGGGCGTCGAGGACGTGTGGGTCAAGCTGGCCCGCTGCTGCACACCCGTCCCCGGGGACCCGATCATCGGCTTCGTGACCCGCGGTAGTGGTGTATCGGTTCACCGCAGCGACTGCGTCAACGTGGAGTCACTGTCCCGCGAGCCCGAGCGCATCCTCGAGGTCGAGTGGGCGCCCACCCAGTCCTCGGTCTTCCTGGTCGCCATCCAGGTCGAGGCGCTGGACCGCTCCCGGCTCCTCTCGGACGTCACCCGCGTCCTGTCCGACCAGCACGTCAACATCCTCTCCGCGGCCGTCCAGACCTCCCGCGACCGCGTCGCGACCTCCCGCTTCACCTTCGAGATGGGCGACCCCAAGCACCTGGGCCACGTCCTGAAGGCGGTCCGGGGCGTCGAGGGCGTGTACGACGTGTACCGGGTGACCTCGGCGCGCAGGTCGTAAGGGCCGTACAGCCCTCAAGACGTAGGACTACGACGAGAAGGGCCCCGTACCGACGTACGGGGCCCTTCTCGTCGTAGCAGAGGCTGTGCCGATCAGCCGCCGAACTCGTGCAGGCCCTTCAGAGCCTGGTCCAGGAGCGCCTGGCGGCCCTCCAGCTCGCGCTCCAGCTTGTCGGCCCTGGCGTTGTTGCCCTGGGAGCGCGCCTGGTCGATCTGGCCGCGGAGCTTGTCCACGGCGGCCTGGAGCTGGCCGGTCAGACCCGCGGCACGCGCGCGTGCCTCCGGGTTGGTCCGGCGCCACTCGGTCTCCTCGGCGTCCTGAAGGGCGCGCTCGACCGCGTGCATCCGGCCCTCGACCTTCGGCCGGGCGTCCCGCGGGACGTGGCCGATGGCCTCCCAGCGCTCGTTGATCGTGCGGAAGGCGGCGCGAGCCGTCTTCAGGTCGCCGATCGGCAGGAGCTTCTCGGCCTCCTCGGCCAACTCCTCCTTGAGCTTGAGGTTCTCGGACTGCTCGGCGTCCCGCTCGGCGAAGACCGAGCTGCGGGCGGCGAAGAACACGTCCTGGGCGCCGCGGAAGCGGTTCCACAGGTCGTCCTCGTGCTCGCGCTGGGCGCGGCCCGCGGCCTTCCACTCGGCCATCAGCTCGCGGTAGCGCGCGGCCGTGGGACCCCAGTCCGTCGACCCGGACAGCGCCTCGGCCTCGCCGACCAGGCGCTCCTTGGTCTTGCGGGCGTCCTCGCGCTGCGCGTCGAGCGACGCGAAGTGTGCCTTGCGGCGCTTGGAGAACGCCGAGCGGGCGTGCGAGAAGCGGTGCCACAGCTCGTCGTCCGACTTGCGGTCCAGGCGCGGCAGACCCTTCCAGGTGTCCACCAGGGCGCGCAGTCGCTCACCGGCCGCCCGCCACTGGTCGGACTGGGCCAGCTCCTCCGCCTCGACGACCAGCGCCTCCTTGGAGTGCCGGGCCTCGTCGGACTGCTTCGCGCGCTGCTGCTTGCGCTCCTCGCGACGCTTGTCGACCGTCTCCACGAGCTTGTCGAGCCGCACCTTGAGCGCGTCCAGGTCGCCGACCGCGTGATGTGCGACGACCTGTTCGCGAATGTGGTCGATCGCGGTCTGCGCGTCCTTCGCGGACAGGTCGGTGGTCTTCACACGCTTCTCGAGGAGGCCGATCTCGACAACCAGGCCTTCGTACTTGCGCTCGAAGTAGGCCAGGGCTTCCTCGGGGGAGCCGGCCTGCCAGGAACCGACGACCTGCTCGCCGTCGGCCGTACGCACGTACACGGTCCCCGTCTCGTCGACGCGGCCCCACGGGTCGCTGCTCACAGCGCCTCCTCCACATGATGCCTGCGGAAGGCTTCAGCGCCCCCGGGCATCGTCCACAGTTTCGTCACGGCCAACATAGGCGACCGGCGGGTTGCCTGTCCGCATCCCGCGCGACCGAAATTTCGCAGTTGGCGGTCAGGATTTGGTGACGGTCGCCTTGTTGATCACGACGGTCGCGTTCGGTGCGCCGTCGCCCGCTCCGGTGCTCTCACCGGCCGCGGCGATCTTCTTCAGCACCTTCATACCGGATTCCGAGATGGTGCCGAAGGGGGTGTAGCTCGGCGGCAGCTGGCTGTCCTGGTAGACGAGGAAGAACTGGCTGCCGCCGGTGTGCGCCTGCCCGGTGTTCGCCATCGCGACGGTGCCCGCCGGGTAGACGTTGCTCTTGAGGCTCTTGTCCTTGAGGTTCTCGTCCGGGATGGTGTAGCCCGGTCCGCCGCTGCCGGAGCCCGTGGGGTCGCCGCATTGAAGGACGTAGATGCCGTTGGTGACCAGCCGGTGGCACTTCGTGTGGTCGAAGAAGCCCTTGCCCGCCAGGAAGTCGAACGAGTTCACCGTGTGCGGGGCCGCCGACGTCTTCAGCGCGATGTCGATCTCACCGCAGGTCGTGGCCAGCTCGAAGGTGTACTTCGCCGACTTGTCGATGGTCATCGCCGGCTCCTTCTTCCAGGTCTCCGTCTTGACCTTGCCGGCGGCGGCCTTCTCGCACGGGTCCGGCGCCTTGCTGGTCGCCGCCGCGCTCGGGCTGGTCTTCGCGCTGGCGCTCGCCTTGTCGTCGTCCTTCATGACCCCGGACGTGTAGAGCGCCAGGCTGCCCACCAGGATCACGCCGAGCACCGACCCGATCACAGAGTTGCGTACACGGGCCTTGCGACGCGCGGCCGTGCGCCGCTGCTGCTGCCGCAAGAACTTCTCCCGCGCGAGCTGCCGCTTCCGCTGTTCCTGGGTGACCACGGGGTTCTCTCCTCATGCGTCTCGTACGCCGACCGGTACGCATGCGTCCTATGAGCCGACCGCCTGCGTGTGCCCCGTACCGTATATGGGTTCGCTGAGGAATCGGCAGCGCCGGTAGGCTCTGACCACTGGGGCAGCCGCCCGGAAGACCGCCCGTACCGACACAAAACGAGGACGATCGTGCTCATTGCCGGGTTCCCCGCCGGGGCCTGGGGGACGAACTGTTATCTCGTCGCCCCCGCCGCCGGTGAGGAGTGCGTGATCATCGACCCCGGCCACCAGGCCGCCGAAGGCGTCGAGGAAGCGCTCAGGAAGCATCGGCTCAAGCCCGTCGCCGTCGTCCTCACCCACGGCCACATCGACCATGTGGCCTCGGTCGTCCCGGTCTGCGGCGCGCACGACGTGCCGGCCTGGATCCACCCCGAGGACCGGTACATGATGAGCGACCCGTCGATGGGTCTCGGCCGCTCGATCGGCATGCCGCTGATGGGCGAGATCACCGTGGGCGAGCCGGACGACGTCAGGGTGCTGACCGACGGCACCAAGCTGGAGCTGGCGGGCCTGGAGCTGTCCGTCGCGCACGCGCCGGGCCATACCAAGGGGTCGGTGACCTTCCGGATGCCGGAGCAGGCCGACATCCCGTCGGTCTTCTTCTCCGGGGATCTGCTCTTCGCCGGCTCCATCGGACGCACCGACCTGCCCGGCGGTGACATGGCCGAGATGCTCGACTCGCTGGCCCGCGTGTGCCTGCCGCTCGACGACTCGACCGTGGTGCTGTCCGGCCACGGCCCCCAGACGACCATCGGCCAGGAGCGCGCCACCAACCCGTATCTGCGGGAGGTGGCCGCAGGCCAGGGAGCGGGTTCGCAGACCCCTCCCCGACGAGGAATGTGACGAGAGACTTCGTGAGCACCTTTCAGGCCCCCAAGGGCACGTACGACCTGATCCCGCCGGACAGTGCCACGTACCTGGCCGTCCGTGAGGCGATCGCCGCGCCGCTGCGCAACTCCGGCTACGGCTACATCGAGACGCCCGGCTTCGAGAGCGTCGAGCTGTTCGCGCGCGGTGTCGGCGAGTCGACCGACATCGTGACCAAGGAGATGTACGCCTTCGAGACCAAGGGCGGCGACAAGCTCGCCCTGCGCCCCGAGGGCACGGCCTCCGTCCTGCGCGCCGCGCTGGAGGCCAACCTGCACAAGCTGGGCAACCTCCCCGTCAAGCTCTGGTACTCCGGCTCGTACTACCGTTACGAGCGCCCCCAGAAGGGCCGTTACCGCCACTTCTCGCAGGTCGGCGCCGAGGCGATCGGTGCGGAGGACCCGGCGCTGGACGCCGAGCTGATCATCCTGGCCGACCAGGCGTACCGCTCGCTGGGCCTCAGGAACTTCCGGATCCTGCTCAACAGCCTGGGCGACAAGGAGTGCCGTCCGGTGTACCGGGAGGCGCTCCAGACCTTCCTGCGCGGCCTCGACCTCGACGAGGAGACCCTGCGCCGCGCGGACATCAACCCGCTGCGCGTCCTCGACGACAAGCGCCCGGACGTCCAGAAGCAGCTCGCCGACGCCCCGCTGCTGCGCGACTACCTCTGCGACGCCTGCAAGGCGTACCACGAGGAGGTCCGTGAGCTGATCACCGCGGCGGGCGTGGCCTTCGAGGACGACCCCAAGCTGGTGCGCGGCCTCGACTACTACACCCGTACGACCTTCGAGTTCGTCCACGACGGTCTGGGCTCCCAGTCCGCGGTGGGCGGCGGCGGCCGCTACGACGGCCTGTCGGAGATGATCGGCGGCCCCGCCCTCCCGTCCGTGGGCTGGGCCCTCGGCGTCGACCGCACGGTCCTCGCGCTGGAGGCGGAGGGAGTCGAGCTCGAACTCCCCTCCACCACCAGCGTGTTCGCGGTGCCGCTGGGCGAGGAGGCCCGCCGGATCCTGTTCGCCAAGGTCACCGAACTGCGCAAGGTCGGCATCGCGGCGGACTTCTCCTACGGCGCCAAGGGCCTCAAGGGCGCCATGAAGAACGCCAACCGCAGCGGAGCGCGCTACACCGTCGTGGCCGGTGAACGCGACCTCGCCGAGGGCGTCGTACAGCTGAAGGACATGGAGTCCGGGGAGCAGACGGCGATCGGGGTCAACGAGATCGTGGCGGAGCTGGAGTCGAGGCTGGGCTGAGGTCGGTCCAGGAGGTCGTACCGCATGGCGCTGGTGACGGCTGCCGTGCGGTCGGCCACGCTCAACTCGGCGAAGAACCGCGGGAGATGGGTATTCACCGTCGACTCCCCGATGCTGTCTCGACATGCGGCGGGTTCGGTCAGGGGTCGAGCAGGCCGTGCCGCATGGCGTGGGTCACCGCGGCGGTTCGGTCATCGACGTCGAGTTTCCCGAAGATGCGTAGCAAGTGGGTCTTGACCGTCGACTCCCCGATGAAGAGCCGACGTCCGATCTCCGCGTTGGTGCAGCCCTCGGCCACCAGCCGGAGCACCGCCGTCTCGCGGGACGACAGACGGGGCCGCTCCGGCTTGACGCGCAGCTGGTCGACCAGGCGTGCCGCGACCGACGGGGCCAGCACCGTCTCACCGCGCGCCGCCCGGCGTATCGCCTCCGCCAGCTGGCCGCGGGGCAGGTCCTTCAGGAGATAGCCCGCCGCCCCCGCCTCCACGGCCCGCAGGATGTCCCGGTCCGTCTCGTACGTCGTCAGGACGATCACCCGGCAGGGCAGGCCGGCCTCCGACATCCGCACGATCGACTCCACGCCCCCGCCACCCGGCATCCGCAGGTCCATCAGCACGATGTCCGGCCGGAGTTCGGCCGCCAGGGCCTCGGCCCGCGGGCCGTTCGACGCGTCGGCGACCACGTCGAGATCGGGCTCGGCGCTCAGCATCGCCCGCAGGCCCTCGCGTACGACGGGATGGTCGTCGGCAAGGATGATCCGGATCATGGTGGGCAGCTCCTCGGGGGTGGGACGGGCAGCCGTAGGGTGATCGTCGTGCCCTCGCCCGGCACGCTGCCGACCTCGGCCGTCCCGCCGCCCTCGGTGACGCGGGCCCGCAGCCCCGGCAGACCGTAGCCGCCGCGCACGGCCTCCGGGTCGAAGCCGCAGCCGTCGTCCTGCACGGACAGCGTGAGGGCCTGGTCGGAGTACGCGAGGGCGATGTGCACGGTCGCCGAACTCCCGGCGTGCTTACGGCAGTTGGACAGTGCCTCCTGGCAGGCGCGCAGTGCCGCCACCTCCGGCCCGGCGGGCAGCGGCCGTACCGAGCCGGTCACCTCCAGCGACGCGGACTGCCGGGCCGCCAGCCGGCGCAGCGCGTCCGGCAGCGTCGCACCGTCCAGGTCGGCGGGCGTGCCGTCGGCGACCAGGGCCCGTGCCTCGGCGAGGTTCAGGCGGGCCGTCTCGTCCATCAGGGCCAGATGACGGCGGGCCTGCGGCAGATCGTGGTCCAGCTCGGCCTCGACGGCCTGGACCAGCATCAGCAGACTGGTGAAGCCCTGCGCGAGGGTGTCGTGGATCTCCCGGGCCATCCGCTCCCGCTCCGCCAGCGCCCCGTGCGCCGCCGACAGCCGCCACACCTCGTGCCGGCTCGCGTCCAGCTCCGCGATCAACGCGGCCCGCTCCTGGCTCTGTTCGATGATCCGGACCACCCAGGTGCCCAAGGCCACCGAGAAGACGAGGGTGACGACGGCGAACATGCCGTTGAAGAAGACGTCCTGGTCGCCCGGCCGCCACAGCAGCGCCCAGCCCACGACCGGCGCCAGGTTGATCACCGCCACCGTGGTGATCGCCCAGCGCATCCGCAGGGTCATGAAGCACTGGGGCACGAGCGCGAAGGCCATCAGCCGGGTCTCGCCGACCAGGATCGCCGACGGCAGGAACAGGGCGGTCACGGTGCCGAGATAGCCGAGGGACCGGCGCTCGGGCGGCGGATCGCCCTTCAGCAGCGGACGTCCCACCCACACGAACAGCGGGATCAGCGGCACCAGCAGCGCCGCCGCGGTGACCCGGACCGGCCACCCCGGCCGGCCCGTGCCGAGCACGAACGCCAGGGTGACCAGCCAGATCAGCGCGAAGTAGGTGTCCCAGATCCGGAACGAGCGGTCCCAGGTGTAGGCGCCGCCCGCGTTGGCCGGACCGCTCATCCGTCGCGCCGGTTCTTCCACCGGAAGGTCAGCAGACACAGCAGCAATCCTCCGACGCACCACGCCCCCAGCACCAGGGCGATACGCCCGAACTCCCAGTCGCCCGCCTGCTCCAGGACCCGCGCCGAGTCCGGCAGGAACACCCCGCGCAGCCCCTGGCACATCCACTTCAGCGGGAACAGCGCGCCGATGTTCAGCATCCAGCCCGGGATGGTGTCGATCGCGATGTACACCCCGGAGATGAACTGCAGGACCAGGAACGGCAGGACGACCACGGAACTCGCGCTCTTGCTGGACTTGGGCACCGAGCTGATCGCGATGCCGAGCAGCGCGCACGCCGTCAGACCGAGCACGAAGATCCAGGCGAAGGCGAACCACTTGCCGGGCTCCGACGGCAGGTCGACGTCGTACAGGGTCGTCCCGACGAGCAGCAAGATCGCCGTCTCCATGAGCCCGGTGACCAGAACCAGCCAGATCTTCCCGAGAAAGTACGACGCCGGCGGCATCGGCGTGCCGCGCAGCCGGCGCAGCACCTTCTCGTCCCGCTCGATGGCGATCGAGATGCCGAGCGACTGGAAGCTCGTCGACATGATGCCGGCGGCCATCATCGCCGGGACGTACAGCTGCGAGGCCTTGATGCCGGCCCCCTCCACGTCGTCCCTGAAGATCGACGCGAACAGGAACAGGAAGACCACCGGGAAGGCGAAGGTGAACACCACCTGGTCGCGCTGCCGGAAGAACTGCCGGATCTCCAGGGCGCCCCGCCGCAGGCCGAGCCCCCAGGCACCGGGCAGCCGCTCGGCGCGGGCGCCGGTCCGGGTCCGTACCGCGGTCGTCGTCATCGCGCGTCCTCCTGTCCGGTGAGCCGGAGGTAGACGTCCTCCAGCGTGGGGCGGGTGACCTGGAGCCCCGGGATCTCGCCGTCGAAGCGGCGCATCAGCTCGGCGACCGTCCTGGTCGGGGTGTCCGTGTGCTCCGCGCGCGGGGCGCCGTCCGGCTCGGTCCACTCGACGGTGGCGCCCGTGCCGTACCGCTCCCGCAGCGCGGCCGGCTCGTCCTCGGCGACGACGCGGCCCCGGGAGATCACGGCGAGCCGGTCGGCCAGCGCCTCGGCCTCCTCCAGGTAGTGCGTGGTGAGCAGGATCGTCGTGCCCTCGTCGGACAGCTTGCGGATCAGGTCCCAGAACTGGCGCCGGGCCGCCGGGTCGAAACCGGTCGTCGGCTCGTCCAGGAGCAGCAGCTCGGGGCCGCCGATCACCCCTAGCGCCACGTCCAGACGCCGTCGCTGACCGCCCGAGAGCGCCTTGATCCGGCTGTCCTTCTTGGCCCGGAGACCCACCAGGCCGATGACCTCCTCCGGGTCCCGCGGCCTCGGGTAGTAGCGGGCGAAATGACGTACGGTCTCCGCGACCGTCAACTCCGCGGGCGCGGATTCGTCCTGCCAGACGATCCCTACACGGGATCGCCACGCGCGCGTGCCCTTCGCCGGGTCCGAACCGAGCACGGACACCTCGCCCGCGTCCCGGTCGCGGTTGCCCTGGAGGATCTCCACGGTGGTGCTCTTGCCCGCGCCATTGGGCCCGAGCAGGCCGAAGACCTCGCCCCGGCGGATTCCGAGATCGATTCCGTCGACCGCGGTCACGTCCCCGTACTGCTTGCGCAGCCCTCGAACGTCCACCGCGAGTTCGTTCGCGTGTGTGGTCATGCCCCCGAGCCTCGGCCGGAACCGAACGCTCAGGGACGACCGTGCGTACTTCCTTATGTCCACCGAACGGTGGACAGACCCCGGTGTACGGCACAATGGCCCTGCCCGAAGAAGGTCCAACTCTCAAGCAGACGGAATCGGCGTGATGAGCAAGACCACTGTCAAAGACGTCTCCACCGAACCCGAGTCCTCGTCGGCGGATGCCGGCGGCGCTCCCCGGTCGGTGGGAGGCAGCCGTGCCTTCGCCCTGATGCTGGTGATCACCGGCGCGGCCGGACTGCTCGCCGCGTGGGTCATCACGATCGACAAGTTCAAGATCCTCGAGGGCAAGGTGAGCGGCAAGACGTTCACCCCGAGCTGCTCCCTCAACCCGATCGTCTCCTGCGGCAGCGTGATGGAGAGCAAGCAGGCCGCCGCCTTCGGGTTCCCCAACCCGATGCTCGGTCTCGTCTGCTACGGCATCGTCATCTGCGTCGGCATGAGCCTGCTGACCCGCGCCACCTTCCCGCGCTGGTACTGGCTCACCTTCAACTTCGGCACGCTCTTCGGCGTGTGCTTCGTCACCTGGCTGCAGTTCCAGTCGCTGTACCGGATCAACGCGCTGTGCCTGTGGTGCTCGCTGGCCTGGGTCGCCACGATCACCATGTTCTGGTACGTCACCTCGTTCAACATCCGCAACGACTTCCTGCCGTCGCCGGGCTGGCTCAAGCGGTTCCTCTCCGAGTTCACCTGGGTCCTGCCGGTCACCCACTGCGGTGTCATCGCGATGCTGATCCTGACCCGCTGGGGCTCCAGCCTCTGGGCCTGACGGCGTTGTCAGTGCCGTGAACTAGGGTTTCCACCGTGGAGCCCGATCTGTTCACCGCCGCGGCGGAAGAGCGCCAGGAGAAGGACCCGGCCGGCAGCCCCCTGGCGGTCCGGATGCGCCCGCGCACCCTCGACGAGGTGGTGGGCCAGCAGCACCTGCTCAAACCGGGCTCGCCGCTGCGCCGACTGGTCGGCGAGGGCAGCGGCGGCCCCGCCGGGCCCTCCTCGGTGATCCTCTGGGGCCCGCCCGGCACCGGCAAGACCACCCTGGCGTACGTCGTCTCCAAGGCGACGAACAAGCGCTTCGTGGAGCTCTCCGCGATCACCGCGGGCGTCAAGGAGGTCCGCGCGGTCATCGACGGCGCCCGCCGCGCCACCGGAGGCTTCGGCAAGGAGACCGTCCTCTTCCTCGACGAGATCCACCGCTTCAGCAAGGCCCAGCAGGACTCCCTGCTGCCCGCGGTCGAGAACCGCTGGGTGACCCTGATCGCGGCCACCACCGAGAACCCGTACTTCTCGGTGATCTCCCCGCTGCTGTCCCGCTCCCTGCTGCTGACCCTGGAACCCCTCACGGACGACGACCTCAGAGGGCTCCTGAAGCGGGCGCTGAGCGACGAGCGCGGCCTGAAGGACGCCGTCACCCTCCCCGAGGACACCGAGGCCCACCTCCTGCGGATCGCCGGCGGAGACGCCCGCCGCGCCCTGACCGCCCTGGAGGCCGCCGCCGGGGCCGCGCTCGACAAGGGCGAGTCGGAGATCTCCCTCACCACCCTGGAGGAGACGGTCGACCGCGCGGCCGTGAAGTACGACCGCGACGGCGACCAGCACTACGACGTCGCCAGCGCCCTCATCAAGTCGATCAGGGGCTCGGACGTCGACGCGGCCCTGCACTACCTGGCCCGCATGATCGAGGCCGGCGAGGACCCCCGCTTCATCGCCCGCCGCCTGATGATCTCCGCCAGCGAGGACATCGGCCTCGCGGACCCGAACGCGCTGCCCATAGCCGTCGCCGCCGCCCAGGCCGTCGCCATGATCGGCTTCCCCGAGGCCGCGCTGACGCTCAGCCACGCCACCATCGCCCTCGCCCTGGCACCGAAGTCCAACGCCGCGACCACGGCGATCGGCGCCGCCATGGAGGACGTACGCAAGGGACACGCGGGACCCGTGCCGATGCACCTGCGGGACGGGCACTACAAGGGCGCGGCCAAGCTCGGGCACGCACAGGGGTACGTCTACCCGCACGACCTGCCCGAAGGCATCGCCGCCCAGCAGTACGCCCCGGAGGAGCTCAAGGACCGGGAGTACTACACACCCACCCGGCACGGCGCCGAGGCGCGGTACGCGGACGCGGTGGAGTGGACCCGGCAGCACCTCGGTCGTAAGCGGTCCTGAGCAGCCTGTAGAATCCCTCGAAGTGCTGTGTCCCGTGCAGTCAGAACGGGACGGTCAGCCGGAACCCCTCAGGGGGTTCCAGGAGCGTCGCGCACCGTTCGCACGGTGTCGCGGGCAACCCACCACCACTCGCCCCAGGGGGAGACCGGTCGGTGGGTCACTCGCGTGCTGCACATATGTGCCCAGACCAGGGGAGCGGCTGCCCACCAGGTCCCTCGCGGACCCGGAGGGTTTCCCCGGCTGCGGATGCGACCTCCCTCAACACCCTGACGAGCCGACAACCAGGAAATGAGAAGCAGTGGCGAACCAGTCCCGCCCCAAGGTCAAGAAGTCGCGTGCCCTCGGCATCGCGCTGACCCCGAAGGCCGTCAAGTACTTCGAGGCCCGTCCCTACCCGCCGGGTGAGCACGGCCGTGGCCGCAAGCAGAACTCGGACTACAAGGTCCGTCTGCTCGAGAAGCAGCGTCTGCGTGCGCAGTACGACGTGTCCGAGCGTCAGCTCGTCCGCGCCTACGAGCGTGCCTCCAAGGTCCAGGGCAAGACCGGTGAGGCCCTGATCATCGAGCTCGAGCGCCGTCTCGACGCGCTGGTCCTGCGTTCGGGCATCGCCCGCACGATCTACCAGGCCCGCCAGATGGTCGTCCACGGCCACATCGAGGTCAACGGCCAGAAGGTCGACAAGCCGTCCTTCCGCGTCAAGCCCGACGACGTCGTGATGGTCCGCGAGCGCAGCCGCAGCAAGCCGCTGTTCGAGGTCTCCCGCGCCGGTGGCTTCGCCCCCGACGGCGAGACCCCGCGCTACCTCCAGGTGAACCTCGGCGCCCTGGCGTTCCGCCTGGACCGTGAGCCGAACCGCAAGGAGATCCCGGTGATCTGCGACGAGCAGCTCGTCGTCGAGTACTACGCCCGCTGATCACCAGCAGGCGGTAGCACCACTCAGCCCGCCGTCTCCCCGCCCTTCCGGGTGGGCGAGGCGGCGGGTTCGTGCATGTCAGGGGGCAGACTCGCGGTCGTGCGCCGCACCGGCCCCCGCGGCGCGGGCAGCGCCTCAGGAGCCTGCGTCCGCCCCGCCCGCCCCGGCGCCCGGGACACCGCCGCGTCCCGGCCCAGCCGGGCCCCGTGTCGTACGGCGTCCTCGTACCGCTCGTCGCCCAGCCGCTCCCGGGCCCGCTCCTCGCACCGCTCGTGCGGGGCGTTGTAGTACGCCGAGCCGAACAGCGGCAGACCCACCGAGGGCCACATCGAGGCCGCCGCGCCCTGGAGCACCGCCGCCTCGTCCGCGTCCCCCTCGGTCACCGTGACCAGGGCGAGCAACTCGATCGACAGGACCGAGCCGAGCAGGTCGTGGAAGGCGTGCGCGCAGGTCAGCGCGTCGGTGAGGAGAACGCGCGCGCGTGCCGGATCGCCCTCGCTCCAGGCCGCGTAGGCAAGGACGTACAGCGCGTACGAGCGGGCCCAGCGCTCGCCGTGGTCCTCGCACACCCGGCGCACGTCCTCGCACAGCCGCACCGCGTCCGGCAGTTCGCCGAGGAACGCCCGGGCCATCGCCAGCTCGACCTGGCCCATCAGCACATTGCTGTTGAGCTCGCCGATCTCCTGGTAGCGCGACAGTGCCGAGCGCAGCAGTCTCTCCGCGCGGGGCATGTCGTCCGAGACGAGCGCGAGACAGCCGGTGCGGTGCTCGGCGTAGGCCACCGCCGTCGGGTTCGCGGACCGCTCCGCCTCCTCCCGGCACTCCTGGAGCGCCGCCAGCGCGGGCACCGTGTCGCCCTGGAGGACCGCCACATAGCCGAGCACCCACAGGGCCTTGAGCCGCGAGTGCTCGTCGCCGGGCTCCAGCTCCACACTGCGCTCCAGCCAGTGCCGGCCCTCGGCGAGACGCCCGCAGCCGACCCAGCAGAACCAGAGGGAGCCCGCGAGATGCCGGGCGAGGTCGGCGCCGTCCGGTTCGGTGAGGCAGTACTCCAGGGCGCAGCGCAGGTTCGGCAGCTCGGCCTCCACGCGTGCGGCCACCTCGTTCTGGCGCGGCGAGAACCAGTCCAGCTCGCACCAGGTCGCCAGGCCGACGTACCAGTCGCGGTGCCGTCGGCGCAGCCGGACCGCGTCGCCGGCCGCCTCCAGCCAGTCGGCGCCGTACGCCCGGACCGTGTCGAGCATCCGGTAGCGCACACCGGTCGCGGTCTCCTCGCGGGCCACCACGGACTGGGCGAGCAGCGCGGACAGCACGTCGAGGACGTCGTCGGAGTGCAGCCCCTCGCCGCCGCACACGTATTCGGCGGCCTCCAGGTCGAACGGCCCGGCGAACACGGACAGCCGTGCCCACAGCAACCGCTCCTCGGGCGTGCACAGTTCATGGCTCCAGCCGATCGCCGTGCGCAGCGTCCGGTGCCGGGGGAGCGCGTCCCGCCCGCCGCCGGTCAGCAGCCGGAACCGGTCGTCGAGCCGCTCCAGCAGCTGCCCGGGCGACAGCGCCCCCAGCCGCCCCGCGGCCAGCTCGATCGCCAGCGGGATGCCGTCCAGGCGCCGGCACAACTCCCGTACGTGCGGATCGTCCCCGAGCGTCACCCCGTGCCGCCCGGCCCGCTCCTCGAACAGTTCCACGGCCTCGCCCTCACCGAGCGGCCCCAGCGCGAACACCCGCTCGCCCGCCACGGACAGCGCCCTGCGCCCGACCGCCAGCACCACGAGACCCGGAACCCGCCCCAGCAGGTCGACGACCAGCGGAGCGCACGCGTCCACCAGGTGCTCGAAACCGTCGAGCACCAACAGCGTCCGGCGCCCGGCGAGACGCGCGAGCAGTGTCTCGCGCGGCGGCCTCGCGGTGTGGTCCGTCAGCCCCAGCGACTCCACCAGCGCGTGGTCGACGAACTCCGGATCGCGTACGGCGGCCAGCTCCACGCGCCACACCCCGTCGGGCGGCGCGCACCGGCCGCCGGCCACCCGTGCCGCCAGCCGCGACTTGCCGATCCCGCCGGGCCCGGTCACCGTCACCAGCCGCGCGGTGTCCAGCGCCCGCGCGAGGCCGGAGAGTTCGGCGCGGCGACCCACGAACCCGTCGAGTTCCAGGGGGAGATTGCCGTTCGCCTCGGTGCCGCCCGGCTGATGACTGCGCATGGGACACGGAGCGTACTGAAGCGTGTTCAGTCCGTACAATCGGAGCGGACGGCCCGGGTGCGCGCGGGGCTAATCCGGTGCGGAGCGCCGTCCCCGGCGCGATAGGCTCGGCACCGATATCAACAGGTGTTTATGAGAGCAGGTGTCAGGTGTCCGGTGGAGAGGTTGCCGGGATCCTGGTGGCCGTCTTCTGGGCGATCCTGGTCTCCTTCCTCGCCGTCGCGCTGGCGAGGCTGGCCCAGACGCTCAAGGCGACCACCAAGCTCGTCGCGGACGTGACCGACCAGGCCGTGCCGCTGCTGGCCGACGCCTCCACCGCGGTGCGCTCGGCGCAGACGCAGATCGAGCGGGTCGACGCGATCGCCTCGGACGTCCAGGAGGTCACGTCGAACGCCTCCGCGCTGTCCACGACCGTCGCCTCCACCTTCGGCGGCCCCCTGGTCAAGGTCGCGGCCTTCGGCTACGGCGTGCGCCGCGCACTCGGCGGCCGCAAGGACGACGTGCCCGCGAAGGCCTCCCGACGTACCGTGATCGTGGGCCGGGCGGTTTCCCGGGGCCGCGGGAAGAGGGACTGAGGCTCACAGATGTTCCGCCGTACTTTCTGGTTCAGCACGGGCGTGGCCGCCGGTGTCTGGGCCACCACCAAGGTCAATCGCAAGCTCAGGCAGCTGACCCCCGAGAACCTCGCCGTCGCCGCGGCCAACAAGGCGATCGAGTCGGGTGCCCGCCTGAAGGACCGCGCGGTCGGCTTCGCGCTCGACGTCCGCGACAACATGGCCCAGCGGGAGGCCGAGCTGACGGACGCCCTCGGTATCGACGAGAGCCCCGAACTGCCCGCACCCCGGCGCATCGCCGCCATCGAGAACACGACGTACACGACGAAGTCGTACAAGACGCACCCGTACAACCGGAATGAGGACCACTGATGGAGTCGGCCGAGATTCGCCGCCGCTGGCTGAGCTTCTTCGAGGAGCGCGGGCACACCGTCGTCCCTTCGGCGTCGCTCATCGCGGACGACCCGACTCTGCTCCTGGTCCCGGCCGGCATGGTGCCCTTCAAGCCCTACTTCCTGGGTGAGGTCAAGCCGCCCTTCGACCGCGCCACCAGCGTCCAGAAGTGCGTGCGCACGCCGGACATCGAAGAGGTCGGCAAGACCACGCGGCACGGCACGTTCTTCCAGATGTGCGGCAACTTCTCCTTCGGCGACTACTTCAAGGAAGGCGCCATCAAATACGCCTGGGAGCTGCTCACCAGCCCCCAGGACAAGGGCGGTTACGGCCTGGAGGCCGACCGTCTGTGGATCACCGTCTACAAGGACGACGACGAGGCCGAGCGCATCTGGCACGACGTCGTCGGCGTGCCGAAGGAGCGCATCCAGCGCCTCGGCATGAAGGACAACTACTGGTCCATGGGCGTCCCCGGACCCTGCGGCCCCTGTTCCGAGATCAACTACGACCGCGGCCCCGAGTTCGGTGTCGAGGGCGGCCCCGCCGTCAACGACGAGCGGTACGTGGAGATCTGGAACCTCGTCTTCATGCAGTACGAGCGCGGCGAGGGCATCGGCAAGGACAACTTCGAGATCCTCGGCGAGCTCCCCAGCAAGAACATCGACACCGGCCTCGGTCTCGAGCGCCTCGCGATGATCCTGCAGGGCGTGCAGAACATGTACGAGATCGACACCTCGATGGCCGTCATCAAGAAGGCCACCGAGCTGACCGGGGTCCACTACGGCGCGGCCCACGGCTCGGATGTCTCGCTGCGGGTCGTCACCGACCACATGCGCACCTCGGTGATGCTCATCGGTGACGGCGTCACCCCCGGCAACGAGGGCCGCGGTTATGTCCTGCGCCGCATCATGCGCCGCGCCATCCGCAACATGCGCCTGCTCGGTGCCACCGGTCCGGTCGTCCTCGACCTGATCGACACCGTGATCGCGATGATGGGCCAGCAGTACCCGGAGCTGGTCACCGACCGCGAGCGCATCGAGAAGGTCGCCGTCGCCGAGGAGAACGCCTTCCTCAAGGCCCTCAAGGGCGGCACCAACATCCTCGACACCGCCGTCACCGAGACCAAGGCCGCCGGTGGCACGGTCCTCGCCGGCGACAAGGCGTTCCTGCTCCACGACACCTGGGGCTTCCCGATCGACCTCACCCTGGAGATGGCCGCCGAGCAGGGCCTCTCCGTGGACGAGGACGGCTTCCGCCGTCTGATGAAGGAGCAGCGGGAGCGCGCCAAGGCGGACGCCCAGGCCAAGAAGACCGGGCACGCCGGCGCCGGTGCCTACCGGGAGATCGCCGACCGGACCGGCGAGACCGAGTTCATCGGCTACAGCGACACCGAGGGCGAGTCCACGATCGTCGGCATCCTCGTCGACGGCGCCTCATCCCCGGCCGCCACCGAGGGCGACGAGGTAGAGATCGTCCTGGACCGCACGCCGTTCTACGCCGAGGGCGGCGGCCAGATCGGCGACACCGGCAAGATCAAGGTCGACTCCGGTGCCGTCATCGAGATCCGCGACTGCCAGAAGCCGGTCCCGGGCGTCTACGTCCACAAGGGCGTCGTCCAGTTCGGCGAGGTGACGGTCGGGGCCAAGGCCCACGCCTCGATCGACGGCCGCCGACGCACCGCCATCGCCCGCGCCCACTCGGCCACCCACCTCACCCACCAGGCGCTGCGGGACGCGCTCGGCCCGACGGCGGCCCAGGCCGGTTCCGAGAACCAGCCCGGCCGGTTCCGCTTCGACTTCGGCTCCCCGTCCGCCGTTCCCACGGCCGTGATGACCGACGTCGAGCAGAAGATCAACGAGGTGCTCGCCCGCGACCTCGACGTCCGCGCCGATGTCATGGGCATCGACGAGGCCAAGAAGCAGGGCGCCATCGCCGAGTTCGGCGAGAAGTACGGCGAGCGGGTCCGCGTGGTGACCATCGGCGACTTCTCCAAGGAGCTGTGCGGCGGCACCCACGTGCACAACACCTCGCAGCTCGGCCTGGTCAAGCTGCTCGGCGAGTCGTCGATCGGCTCCGGTGTCCGCCGTATCGAGGCGCTCGTCGGTGTCGACGCCTACAACTTCCTCGCCCGTGAGCACACCGTGGTCGCCCAGCTCCAGGAGCTGATCAAGGGCCGCCCCGAGGAGCTTCCGGAGAAGGTCTCCGCCATGCTCGGCAAGCTGAAGGACGCCGAGAAGGAGATCGAGAAGTTCCGTGCGGAGAAGGTCCTGCAGGCTGCCGCCGGTCTGGTGGAGTCCGCCAAGGACGTCCGCGGTGTCGCCGTCGTCACCGGTCAGGTGCCGGACGGTACGACCCCGGACGACCTGCGCAAGCTGGTCCTCGACGTGCGCGGCCGGATCCAGGGCGGGCGCGCCGCCGTGGTCGCCCTCTTCACCGTCAACAACGGCAAGCCGCTGACGGTCATCGCCACCAACGAGGCCGCCCGCGAGCGCGGTCTCAAGGCGGGCGACCTGGTTCGCACCGCCGCCAAGACCCTCGGCGGCGGCGGTGGCGGCAAGCCGGACGTCGCCCAGGGCGGCGGCCAGAACCCGGCCGCGGTCGGCGAGGCCGTGGACGCGGTGGAGCGCCTGGTCGGGGAGACGGCAAAGTAATGCGCAGAGGCCGTCGACTCGCGATCGACGTCGGGGACGCCCGGATCGGGGTCGCCTCGTGCGACCCCGACGGGATCCTCGCCACTCCGGTGGAGACGGTTCCTGGACGGGACGTTCCCGCAGCTCAGCGCCGGTTGAAGCAGCTGGTCGAGGAGTACGAACCGATCGAGGTCGTCGTCGGCCTCCCGCGCTCCCTCAAGGGGGGCGAGGGGCCGGCCGCGGTCAAGGTCCGCGGTTTCGCCCAGGAACTCGCCCGGGGGATCGCACCGGTACCGGTCCGGCTCGTCGACGAACGGATGACGACGGTGACGGCCAGTCAGGGACTGCGCGCGTCGGGAGTGAAATCAAAAAAGGGCAGATCGGTCATTGACCAGGCAGCCGCTGTGATCATCCTTCAGCAGGCACTGGAATCCGAACGGGTGTCAGGTAAAGCACCCGGCGAGGGCGTCGAAGTGGTCATCTGATCGCGATACGGTAACGTTCCGCGCGATGCGGCGACATTCGAACAGTCACCGCACAGAAAGAGGCGGACCGGAAGCCGGGTCGTGAACATGGCGACCACCACCTCGCGGCTCTAGGGGATCGATGACTGAGTATGGCCGGGGCCAAGGCTCCGAACCGTGGCATCCCGAGGACCCGTTGTACGGGGACGGTGGATGGGAAGGACAGCAGGCCCACGCGGGCCAGCAGTCCCCCTACGGCGGCCAGCCGCAGCACTATCCGCAGCAGCCGCAGCAGCAGTACGACAACGGCGGCTGGGGCGACGGCCAGCAGGTCGCCTATGGCCAGGGCCAGCAGCAGTACCCCCAGCACGACGGTCAGTACGACCAGCACCAGCAGTACAACCACCAGTACGACCAGCAGCAGCAACAGCAGTACGACCAGCAGGCCTACCAAGGCCAGCCGCAGCAGTCGTACGACAACAACGGCTGGGCGAACGGCGCGCAGGCCCAGTACCCCGTCGACCCGTCGGACCCCTACGGTCAGCAGGCCGCCGCGTACGGCGCCGGGCAGGCGGACTACTACGGTGCCCCGGACGCCTACCCGCCACCGGAGCCGCCGAGCCGGCGGCGCGCCGAACCCGAGCCGCAGACCGACTGGGATCCCGGCCCCGACCAGGGCGAACACGCCTTCTTCGCGAGCGGTGACGACGCCGAGGACGAGTCGGACGATCCTCAGGGCGGCCGTGGCGACCGGCGGGGGCGCGGTGGCAAAGGCGCCAAGAAACGCCGGAGCGGATGTGCCTGCCTGGTCGTGGTGCTGGTGTTCGGCGGCGGTATCGCCGGGGTCGGCTACTTCGGCTACCAGTTCTACCAAAATCGTTTCGGCACAGCCCCGGACTATGCCGGGGAGGGCACCGGCCAGACGGTCACCGTCCAGGTCCCCAAGGGCGCGGGCGGGTACGCGATCGGGCGGCTGCTGAAGGACGCGGGGGTCGTCAAGAGCGTCGACGCGTTCGTCTCCGCCCAGCAGCAGAACTCCAAGGGGAACACCATCCAGGCCGGCGCCTATCTCCTGAAGAAGGAGATGTCCGCCGAGAGCGCCGTCGCGATGATGCTCGACCCGAAGAGCCAGAACAACGTCCTGGTGTCACCGGGTCTGCGGAACCTCGCCGTCTACAAGAGGATCGACGAGAAACTCGATCTCAGTTCCGGCACCACCAAGAAGGTCGCCAAGGAGAAATACAAGAGTCTCGGACTGCCGAGCTGGGCGAACGACAACAGCAAGATCAAGGATCCGCTGGAAGGCTTCCTTCTGCCCGGCACCTATCCCGCGGCCAAGGGAATGAAGCCCGAGACGGTGCTCAAGGCCATGGTCACCCAGGCCGCCCAGCAGTACGGTCAGTACGACCTGGAGGCGAAGGCCAAGGCACTCAAGCTGGACGGTCCGTTGCAGGTCATCACGGTCGCGAGCCTTGTTCAGGCCGAAGGCAAGACCGAGGACGACTACCGCAAGATGGCCGAAGTCGTCTACAACCGCCTCGACCTCGCCAACCCCCAGACCTATGGAGCCCTCCAGTTCGACTCGACCTTCAACTACGCGGTGGGCCAGAGCAACATCAGGATCAGCGAGTCGGAGATCAAGAGCAACAAGGACCCGTACAACACGTACACCAACAAGGGTCTGCCGCCCGGCCCGATCGACAATCCGGGCCCGGTCGCACTGAAGGCGGCCCTGAATCCGACGGACGACGGCTGGTACTACTTCGTCGCGACCGACGGTGTGAACAAGACCGAATTCGCCAAGACCCACGACGAATTCCTGCGGCTCAAGGACAAGTTCAATGAGAGCACGGGCAACTGAAGCCCGCCGGGCCGCCGTCCTCGGCAAGCCCATCGCCCACTCCCTCTCCCCGGTGCTGCACCGCGCCGCCTACGAGGAGCTGGGACTCACGGACTGGTCGTACGACCGGTTCGAGCTCGACGAGCCGGCCCTTGCCGGGTTCGTCGAAGGGCTCGGCCCCGAATGGGCCGGGCTGTCGCTGACGATGCCGCTCAAGCGGGCCGTCATACCGCTGCTCGACGAGATCAGCGAGACGGCCGCCTCCGTCGAGGCGGTCAACACCGTGGTGTTCACCGAGGACGGCCGCCGACTCGGCGACAACACCGACATCCCCGGAATGGTCGCCGCCCTCCGCGAACGCGGCATCGAACAGGTCGACTCGGCGGCGGTCCTCGGCGCCGGCGCCACCGCCTCCTCCGCGCTCGCCGCCCTCGCCCGGATCTGCACCGGCGAGGTCGTCGCCTACGTCCGCAGCGCGGCCCGGGCCGCCGAGATGCGGCAGTGGGGCGAGCGCCTGGACATCGAGGTCCGTACGGCGGACTGGGCGGACGCGGCCGACGCGCTGCGCGCCCCCCTCGTGATCGCGACCACCCCCGCCGGAGCGACGGACGCCCTCGCCCACGCCGTACCCGAGCGCCCCGCCGCCCTCTTCGACGTGCTCTACGACCCCTGGCCCACCGAACTCGCGGCCCGCTGGTCGATGATCGGCGGAGCCGTCGTCAGCGGCCTCGACCTGCTGGTGCACCAGGCGGTGCTCCAGGTCGAGCAGATGACCGGGCTGCGGCCCGCGCCCGTGGAGGCCATGCGCAAGGCGGGCGAGCACGCGCTGGCGGCCCGCTGAGGTTTCCGGCCGCGTTCGGAGGCACGGCGGGCGTCCGTCTGCTGGACCTGTGACCGGCTCTCATCGCCGGACGTGGGAGGATCGGAGGCGGCGGGCCGGGGCCGCGCACCTGGTCGCGCCGTTGCCGTACGCGAGGACGCGCGTAAGCAGGGCAGTACCAGGGCGCGAGCACTGAGGAGCACCGTTGAGCAGGTTGCGCTGGCTGACCGCGGGGGAGTCCCACGGTCCCGCACTCGTGGCGACGCTGGAGGGCCTTCCGGCCGGCGTGCCGATCACCACGGAGATGGTGGCGGACCACCTGGCGAGGCGCCGGCTGGGCTATGGCCGCGGTGCGCGGATGAAGTTCGAGCGTGACGAGATCACCTTCCTCGGCGGTGTGCGGCACGGTCTGTCCCTGGGCTCCCCGGTCGCGATCATGGTGGGGAACACCGAGTGGCCCAAGTGGGAGCAGGTCATGGCGGCCGACCCCATCGACCCTGAGGTCCTCGCCGGCCTCGCGCGCAACGCCCCGCTGACCCGCCCGCGTCCCGGCCACGCCGATCTCGCGGGCATGCAGAAGTACGGCTTCGACGAGGCCCGGCCGATCCTGGAGCGTGCCTCCGCGCGGGAGACCGCGGCCCGGGTGGCGCTCGGTGCGGTCGCGCGGTCGTACCTGAAGGAGACGGCCGGGATCGAGATCGTCTCGCACGTCGTCGAGCTGTGCTCCGTGAAGGCCCCGGCCGGGGTGTACCCGACGCCGGCCGACGTGGAGAAGCTGGACGCGGACCCGCTGCGCTGCCTGGACGCGGACACGTCGAAGGCGATGGTCGCCGAGGTCGACCAGGCGCACAAGGACGGCGACACGCTGGGCGGGGTCGTCGAGATCCTGGCCTACGGCGTGCCGGTGGGCCTGGGCTCGCACGTGCACTGGGACCGCAAGCTGGACGCCCGTCTCGCCGGTGCGCTGATGGGCATCCAGGCGATCAAGGGCGTCGAGCTCGGCGACGGCTTCGAGCTGGCGCGGGTGCCGGGCTCCAAGGCGCACGACGAGATCGTGAACACCCCCGAGGGCATCCGGCGCGTCTCCGGCCGCTCGGGCGGCACCGAGGGCGGGCTGTCCACCGGTGAGCTGCTGCGGGTGCGGGCGGCGATGAAGCCGATCGCGACCGTGCCGCGCGCGTTGCAGACCGTGGACGTGACCACCGGCGAGGCCACGCAGGCCCACCACCAGCGCTCGGACGTGTCCGCGGTCCCGGCCGCCGGCATCGTGGCCGAGGCCATGGTCGCGCTGGTGCTGGCGGACGCGGTGGCCGAGAAGTTCGGCGGCGACAATGTCGTGGAGACCCGCCGCAACGTCCGGTCCTACCTCGACAACCTGGCCATCCGATGAGCCCGGTGGTCGTCCTCGTCGGGCCGATGGGCGTGGGCAAGTCCACCGTCGGGCAGCTGCTGGCGGACCGGCTCGGCGTGGGCTACCGGGACACCGACGACGACATCGTCGCCGAGCAGGGCCGCAGCATCGCCGAGATCTTCGTCGACGAGGGCGAGCCCGTCTTCCGGGCCGTCGAGAAGGCCGCCGTGGAGCGGGCGCTCGCCGAGCACGACGGTGTTCTCGCGCTGGGCGGCGGCTCGATCCTGGACGAGGACACCCGCGCGTCGCTGGCGGGGCAGCGGGTCGTCTACCTCTCGATGGACGTCGAGGAGGCCGTCAAGCGCACCGGGCTGAACACCGCGCGTCCGCTGCTCGCGGTCAACCCGCGCAAGCAGTGGCGCGAGCTGATGGAGGCGCGCCGGCACCTGTACGAGTCGATCGCCACGGCGGTGGTGGCCACCGACGGCCGCAGCCCCGAAGAAGTCACCGAGATCGCGCTGGACGCACTGGAGTTGAAGCAAGCATGAGCGAGGCAGTGACGCGGATCCAGGTCGGCGGCAGTGCGGGCAGCGAGCCGTACGAGGTCCTGGTGGGCCGTCAGCTCCTCGGCGAACTGGCCGGGCTGGTCGGTGAGAAGGCCCAGCGGGTCGCCGTGATCCATCCCGAGGCGCTCGCGGACACCGGGGACGCGCTGCGCGCCGACCTCGCGGGGCAGGGCTACGAAGCCGTCGCCATCCAGGTGCCGAACGCGGAGGAGGCCAAGACCGCCGAGGTCGCCGCCTACTGCTGGAAGGCGCTCGGCCAGTCCGGCTTCACCCGCTCCGACGTCGTGATCGGTGTCGGCGGCGGCGCGACCACCGACCTCGCCGGGTTCGTGGCGGCGACCTGGCTGCGCGGGGTGCGCTGGATCGCCGTCCCGACCACCGTGCTCGCCATGGTCGACGCGGCCGTCGGCGGCAAGACCGGCATCAACACCGCCGAGGGCAAGAACCTCGTCGGCGCCTTCCACCCGCCCGCCGGTGTCCTGTGCGACCTGGCCGCGCTGGACTCCCTGCCGGTCAACGACTACGTCTCCGGGCTCGCCGAGATCATCAAGGCCGGATTCATCGCCGACCCGCAGATCCTGGAGCTCATCGAGTCCGACCCGCAGGCCGCGCGCACCCCGGCGGGACCGCACACCGCCGAGCTCATCGAGCGCTCGATCCGGGTCAAGGCCGAGGTCGTCTCCTCCGACCTCAAGGAGTCGGGCCTGCGGGAGATCCTCAACTACGGCCACACGCTCGCCCACGCCATCGAGAAGAACGAGCGGTACAAGTGGCGCCACGGCGCCGCCGTCGCCGTAGGCATGCACTTCGCCGCCGAACTGGGCCGGCTCGCGGGCCGTCTGGACGACGCGACCGCCGACCGTCACCGCACGGTCCTGGAGGCGGTCGGCCTGCCGCTGCACTACCGCTACGACCAGTGGCCCAAGCTGTTGGAGACCATGAAGGTCGACAAGAAGTCCCGCGGCAGTCTGCTGCGCTTCATCGTCCTGGACGGACTGGGCAAGCCCACCGTCCTGGAGGGCCCGGACCCGGCCGTGCTGCTCGCCGCGTACGGCGAGGTGGGGCAGTAGATCCCTTCCGTCGGATTCGCCTTGCGACAGGGGCACTTCGGGCCGCCCCCGGCCGTTTCACCAAACGACGGCCGGGGGCGGTACCGTTCGGTAGGGAGCGGGGTATGTGCCCCGCGGCCAGCGCCAATTGCCTGTAGCGAGGGAGCCTGAGGGGCGCGTCGGGGACGAGAGGACGAGCGCGCGGGCCCG
Organism: Streptomyces sp. SID13726; assembly: GCF_010548375.1. Classification (GTDB taxonomy): domain Bacteria; phylum Actinomycetota; class Actinomycetes; order Streptomycetales; family Streptomycetaceae; genus Streptomyces. The sequence goes on along the minus strand of NZ_JAAGLY010000027.1, from coordinate 36,864 downwards.
AGGGCCGAGCACGGTCGGGCTCCCGGCCGACGCGAGCGCCCCGGCGGCGATCGAGCCGAAGAAGACGAGACGGAGTGGCACCGGATGCAGCACGCAGTGGGTTCTCCGCTGCCGCCGCCCCATCAGCCGGGGCACGGACCGGCCAACGGCTGGACGCCGGCCGCACACCACCCGGGTCCGCACCAGGGCTCAGCCCCGGTGCCCCCGCCGCCCCCGGCACCGGGCTTCGCCCCGCCTCCGGTCCCGCCCGCGCCGCAGCACTCACCGGCGCCGGTACCGGACACCACCGGCCATGTGCCGCTGCCGCCCGGCGCCCCCGTCGCACCGGCCGCCACCACCACGCCCGACCCCGCGGGCACCACCCTCGCCGTGCTGCTCATCGGTCCGGCGGGCGCCGGTAAGACCAGCGTCGCCAAGTACTGGGCCGACCACCGCCGGGTCCCCACCGCCCACATCAGCCTGGACGACGTGCGCGAGTGGGTCCGCTCGGGCTTCGCCGACCCGCAGTCCGGCTGGAACGACCACTCCGAGGCCCAGTACCGCCTCGCCCGCCGCACCTGCGGATTCGCCGCCCGCAACTTCCTCGCCAACGGCATCTCCTGCATCCTCGACGACGCGGTCTTCCCCGACCGCCCGGTCGTCGGCCTCGGCGGCTGGAAGCGGCACGTGGGCCCGGGACTGCTGCCGGTGGTGCTGCTGCCGGGCCTGGAGATCGTCCTGGAGCGCAACGCCGAACGCTCGGGCAACCGCCGGCTGACCGACGAGGAGGTCGCGCGGATCCACGGGCGGATGGCGGGCTGGTACGGCTCAGGACTGCCGATCATCGACAACTCCCAGCTCGACGTCCCACAGACGGCGAGGGTCCTGGACGACGTCCTGGCGAGGTCGATCGCCAGCCCGCCTAGCTGGTAGCGGGCTGGGCGGGGGCCCGGTAGGCGGTGGGCTCAGTGGGGGAGCGGCGGTCCTGGTGGGTGGTGGGCTCAGCGGGGAAGTGGGCTTGTCGGGTGGTGGGCTCAGCAGGGGGGAGCGGTCTTGACGGGTGGTGGGCTCAGCGAGGGAAGCGGTCTCGGTGGGTGGTGGGCTCAGCGAGGCAAGCCGTCCTGGTGGGTGGCGTGCTCAGCGGATGCGCCGCCGCCGCTGACCCCCACTCGGCCTTCCCCGAACGGCGCCGCACCCGCGGGGCTCCTACGCTCAAGTCATGTCAGAGGTGTACGCCACCCGCAGAGCCCGCCTGAGAGACCGCTGCCAGGCCGGCGGCAGCGAAGCCGCGCTGATCGCGCGCCCCGCCAACGTCCGCTACCTCGCGGGCGCGGCCCCGAGCGGCTCGGTGCTGCTGCTGGGTCCGCGCCAGGACCTGGTGGTCTGCTCCGGCCCACCGGACGACCGCACCTCCCCGTGGCGGCCCGACGAGGCACTCGCACTGCACAACCTGGCCGCGCCGGGCGGTGATCCGGCCGTCGCCGCGGCCGATCTCGCCACCGGGCAGGGCATCGGCTCGCTGGCCGTGGAGGAGCACCACCTCACCGTGGCCCGGCACCGCGCGCTCGCGTCCGTCGCGCCCCGGCTGCGCGTCGCCGACCTCGGCGGCGCCGCCGAGCAGCTCAGAGTGATCAAGGACGAGGAGGAGATCTCCTGCCTCCGCATCGGTGCCGAGATCGCCGACCAGGCCCTGGGCGAACTCCTGGAGTCCATCCTCGTCGGCCGCACCGAGCGGCACCTCGCCCTCGAACTGGAGCGCCGGCTCGTCGACCACGGGGCCGACGGCCCGGCCTTCACGACCTCCGTGGGCACCGGACCGAACTCCGGCCGCCCGGGCCACCGCCCCACCGACCGCCGGGTCGAGGAGGGCGATTTCCTCTCCGTCTGCCTGGGCGCCGCCTACCGCGGCTACCGCTGCGAGATCGGCCGCACCTTCGTCATCGGTACGTCCCCCGCCGACTGGCAGATCGAGCTGTACGACCTCGTCTTCGCCGCCCAGCGCGCCGGACGGGAGTCGCTGGCACCCGGCGCCGCCTACCGTGACGTGGACCGGGCGGCACGTCAGGTGCTGGAGTCCGCGGGCCACCACGAGGGCCTCCCGCCCCGCACCGGACACGGTGTCGGACTCGAAATCGACGAGGACCCGCAGTTGGCCCCCGCGGCCATGGGTAAACTGGACGCTTGCGTGCCGGTCACCGTCGAACCGGGGGTCCACCTCCCGGGACGGGGCGGCGTCCGGATCGATGACACGCTCGTCGTACGCCCCGAGGCGGACGGCGGACCCGAGCTACTCACCATCACGACCAAGGAGCTGCTCGCCCTCTAGGAAGAGGCGTGCGCCGGGGTCGTCCACGTCAGTCCAGGAGATTCCGCAACCGTGGCTTCCACGAACGACCTCAAGAACGGCCTTGTGCTCAAGCTCGAAGGCGGCCAGCTCTGGTCCGTCGTCGAGTTCCAGCACGTCAAGCCCGGCAAGGGCCCGGCCTTCGTGCGCACCAAGCTCAAGAACGTGCTCTCCGGCAAGGTCGTCGACAAGACGTTCAACGCCGGCGTCAAGGTCGAGACGGCCACTGTCGACAAGCGCGACATGCAGTTCTCGTACATGGACGGCGAGTACTTCGTCTTCATGGACATGGAGACCTACGACCAGCTCATGGTCGACCGCAAGGCCGTCGGCGACGCCGCCAACTTCCTGATCGAGGGCTTCACGGCCACCGTCGCGCAGCACGAGGGCGAGGTGCTCTTCGTCGAGCTGCCGGCCGCCGTCGAGCTCGTCATCCAGGAGACCGAGCCGGGCGTCCAGGGCGACCGCTCCACCGGCGGCACCAAGCCCGCCACCCTGGAGACCGGTCACCAGATCCAGGTCCCGCTCTTCATCACCACCGGTGAGAAGATCAAGGTCGACACCCGCACGAGCGACTACCTCGGCCGGGTGAACAGCTAACCGTGGCTGCCCGCAACACGGCCCGCAAGCGCGCCTTCCAGATCCTCTTCGAGGGCGACCAGCGCGGAGTCGACGTCCTGACGGTCCTCGCGGACTGGATCCGGCTGTCCCGGGAGGACACCCGCCAGCCGCCGGTCAGCGAGTACACGATGCAGCTGGTCGAGGGCTACGCCGAGCACGTCAAGCGCATCGACGAGCTGATCGCGCAGTACGCGGTCGGCTGGACGCTGGACCGGATGCCGGTCGTCGACCGCAACATCCTGCGGCTGGGCGCCTACGAGCTGATCTGGGTCGACGAGACCCCGGACGCCGTGGTGCTCGACGAGATGGTGCAGCTGGCCAAGGAGTTCTCCACGGACGATTCGCCGGCGTTCGTCAACGGCCTGCTGGGCCGGTTCAAGGAACTCAAGCCGTCGCTGCGCCGGGACGAGGCGTAGGTCCGCGTCACGACGACGCGCGTTCGCGTCACGACGAGGTACGACCGCGTCATGACGAGGCGCGAGAGACGCGAAACGCCTGAGGGCCCGCAGCGAGAGTGCTGCGGGCCCTCAGGCGTATCCGTACGGCTCGGACCCCTCAGGCCCGCAGAAAGCCGCCGGGGTGGCCGGAACCGTGAAGTTCCGGCCACCCCGGCGGCACGTTTCTGCTGAGACTGGGAGCGGTTCAGCTCTCCTCGTGGGACACCGCGCGACGCGCGTCCGCGTCCAGCACACCCCAGCTGATCAGCTGCTCGGTGAGGACCGAGGGGGACTGGTCGTAGATGACGGCGAGTGTGCGCAGGTCGTCCTGGCGGATCGAGAGCACCTTGCCATTGTAGTCGCCGCGCTGGGACTGGATCGTCGCGGCATAGCGCTGGAGGGGGCCCGCCTTCTCGGCCGGGACGTGGGCCAGCCGCTCCAGGTCCAGGACCAGCTTCGGCGGCGGCTCGGCGGCCCCGCCCGGAGTGGTGCCCGGCAGCAGCTCCTGCACCGGTACGCCGTAGAAATCGGCCAGCTCGGCAAGGCGCTGCACGGTCACCGCGCGGTCGCCACGCTCGTACGAACCGACCACGACCGCCTTCCAGCGTCCCTGGGACTTCTCCTCGACACCGTGGAGGGAAAGGCCCTGCTGGGTGCGGATGGCCCGGAGCTTGGCCCCGAGCTGTTTGGCGTATTCGCTGGACATATAGCTCCCCGGACACTGGATCGACGCGGCCGAGTGGTCCCGAGCCGCGCGTCTGGTAACTCACTGTGAGGTTACGCAGCGTGACTCTTGTGCGTCAAGCCGAATGGTCCACACCGACTCTTCCGTGGCAGCGGTGGCCGATTACGCCAAGGGGGTGATCAGGGACGTCGTCCCGGCCTGCTACGGTGGATGGCGCAAATCCGACGTCCTTTAAGGTCCGTCCCGTGAGGCGGAGAAGGAGGTCCGTTTCGTATGGACAAAGAGCAGGAACCGCAAGCCACGGATGCCCGGCCCGTACTCGAGGGCCCCGACATCGCACGTGTGCTGACCCGTATCGCCCACGAGATCGTCGAGCGCGCCAAGGGCGCCGACGACGTGGTGCTCCTCGGCATCCCGACCCGAGGCGTCTTCCTCGCGCAGCGGCTCGCCGCCAAGCTGGAGGAGATCACCGACCGCAAGATCCCGGTCGGCTCGCTCGACATCACCATGTACCGCGACGACCTGCGCATGCATCCGCCGCGTGCGCTGGCCCGCACCGAGATCCCCGGTGACGGCATCGACGGCCGCCTGGTCGTCCTCGTCGACGACGTGCTCTTCTCCGGCCGGACCATCCGCGCCGCCCTGGACGCCCTGAACGACATCGGGCGCCCGCGCGCGGTGCAGCTCGCGGTCCTCGTCGACCGAGGCCACCGCGAACTGCCCATCCGCGCCGACTACGTCGGCAAGAACCTCCCCACGTCGTTGCGGGAGACGGTCAAGGTCCAGCTCGCCGAGGAGGACGGTCGCGACACCGTGCTGCTCGGTGTGAAGCAGACCCAGTAGCGAGCCCCGGGGCACGCCTCGCGCAGGCGTGCCCACGCTTGCCCGGAATCTCCCTCTGAACTGCCTTACGGAGCCTGACAGATGCAGCGTCATCTCATCTCGGCCGCCGACCTCACCCGCGACGACGCCGTCCTGATCCTCGACACCGCCGAGGAGATGGCCCGGGTCGCCGACCGGCCGATCAAGAAGCTGCCGACCCTGCGCGGCCGCACGATCGTCAACCTCTTCTTCGAGGACTCCACGCGTACGCGTATCTCCTTCGAAGCCGCCGAGAAGCGCCTCTCGGCGGACGTCATCAACTTCACCGCCAAGGGCTCCTCGGTCTCCAAGGGCGAGTCCCTGAAGGACACCGCCCAGACCCTGGAGGCCATGGGCGTCGACGCCGTCGTCATCCGCCACGGTGCCTCCGGGGCGCCGTACCGCCTCGCCACCTCCGGCTGGATCGACGCGGCCGTCATCAACGCCGGAGACGGCACCCACCAGCACCCCACCCAGGCCCTGCTGGACGCCTTCACCATGCGCCGCCGGCTCGTCGGCAGGGACGCCGGGATCGGCCAGGACCTCGCCGGCAAGCGGATCACGCTCGTCGGGGACGTCCTGCACAGCCGGGTCGCGCGCTCCAACGTCGACCTGCTGCACACCCTGGGCGCCGAGGTCACTCTCGTCGCCCCGCCCACCCTGGTGCCGGTCGGTGTCGAGACCTGGCCCTGCGAGGTGTCGTACGACCTCGACAGCACGCTCGCCAAGTCCGACGCGGTGATGATGCTGCGCGTGCAGCGCGAGCGGATGAACGCCGCGTTCTTCCCGACCGAGCGCGAGTACTCCCGGCGCTACGGCCTCGACGGCGACCGCATGGCGCGGATGCCGGAGCACGCCATCGTGATGCACCCCGGCCCGATGGTCCGCGGCATGGAGATCACCGCCGAGGTGGCCGACTCCGACCGCTGCACCGTCGTCGAGCAGGTCGCGAACGGGGTCTCCATCCGGATGGCCGTCCTGTACCTGCTGCTCGGAGGCAACGAGCCCGCCGTCAGCCACACCCGTACCGAGGAGAAGTAAGTCACATGAGCAAGATCCTGATCCGTGGTGCGAAGGTGCTCGGCGGCGAGCCGCAGGACGTCCTGATCGACGGCCCGGTCGTCGAGGCGGTCGGCACCGGCCTCCCGGCGGAGGGCGCCGAGGTCGTCGAGGCGGCCGGCAAGGTGCTCCTGCCGGGCCTGGTCGACCTGCACACGCACCTGCGCGAGCCCGGCCGCGAGGACTCCGAGACCGTACTGACCGGCACGCGCGCGGCGGCCTCCGGTGGCTACACCGCCGTGTTCGCCATGGCCAACACCTTCCCCGTCGCCGACACCGCCGGTGTGGTCGAGCAGGTCTACCGGCTCGGGCAGGAGCACGGCTACTGCGACGTGCAGCCCATCGGGGCCGTCACCGTCGGCCTGGAGGGCAGGAAGCTCGCCGAGCTCGGTGCCATGCACGAGTCCGCGGCCGGGGTGACCGTCTTCTCCGACGACGGCAAGTGCGTCGACGACGCCGTGATCATGCGCCGCGCCCTGGAGTACGTGAAGGCCTTCGGAGGGGTCGTCGCCCAGCACGCGCAGGAGCCGCGGCTGACCGAGGGCGCCCAGATGAACGAGGGGATCGTCTCCGCCGAGCTGGGGCTCGGGGGCTGGCCCGCGGTCGCCGAGGAGTCGATCATCGCCCGGGACGTCCTGCTCGCCGAGCACGTCGGCTCCCGGGTGCACATCTGCCACCTCTCGACCGCAGGGTCCGTCGAGATCGTCCGCTGGGCCAAGTCCCGCGGCATCGACGTCACCGCCGAGGTCACCCCGCACCACCTGCTCCTCACCGACGAGCTGGTGCGGTCGTACAACCCGGTCTACAAGGTGAACCCGCCGCTGCGCACCGAGCGGGACGTGCTCGCCCTGCGCGAGGCGCTCGCCGACGGCACGATCGACATCGTCGCCACCGACCACGCCCCGCACCCGCACGAGGACAAGGACTGCGAGTGGGCCGCGGCCGCCATGGGGATGGTCGGCCTGGAGACCGCGTTGTCAGTGGTGCAGGAGACCATGGTGGAGACGGGCCTGCTGGACTGGGCCGGGGTCGCCGAGCGCATGTCCGCCAAGCCCGCCGAGATCGGGCGGGCGACGGGGCACGGCCGCCCCGTCTCGGCTGGTGAGCCCGCCAACCTCACGCTGGTCGACACGGAATACCGTGGGTCGGTGGACCCCGCGGGCTTCGCCTCGCGCAGCCGCAACACTCCGTACGAGGGGCGTGAGCTGCCGGGCCGTGTCACGCACACCTGGCTCCGGGGCAAGGCCACGCTCGTCGACGGGAAGCTCACGTGACATCTCTGCAGCATCTGACGTACCTCGCCGCCGAGAAGAAGTCGGCCGAGGTCACCGACTGGGCCGCCCGCGTCGGCTGGCTCGTGGGCCTCGCCCTCTTCGTCGCGCTCGTCTACTGGCTGATGCGCGAGGGCTGGAAGTGGCGCGGCACGCTCCAGGGCGACCTGCCCGAGCTGCCCACCGCGCCGGACGACCCCGGCCCGGCGAGACTGGGCATGAGCGGCCGCTACCACGGCTCCACCACCGCCGGGCAGTGGCTCGACCGGATCGTGGCGCACGGCCTCGGCACCCGCAGCCGGGTCGAGCTCACGCTGACGGACGCGGGACTGGACGTCGTGCGCCCCGGCGCGACGGACTTCTTCATCCCGGCCGACGCCCTGCGCGAGGCCGTGCTCGGCAAGGGCATCGCCGGCAAGGTGCTGACCGAGGGCGGGCTCCTCCTCGTGACCTGGGCGCACGGCGAGCGGCTCATCGACTCGGGGTTCCGCTCGGACCACGCGGCCGAGCACACCGAGTGGGTCGACGCCATTAACTCCATGATCAACAAGACGGAAACGGAAGGCGCACGATGACGACCTCCACAAGGGGAGCCACCAAGGCTCCCGCGGTACTCGTCCTGGAGGACGGCCGGATCTTCCGCGGCCGTGCCTACGGGGCCGTGGGGGAGACCTTCGGCGAGGCCGTGTTCTCCACCGGCATGACCGGCTACCAGGAGACCCTGACCGACCCGTCGTACGACCGTCAGATCGTTGTCGCGACCGCCCCGCAGATCGGCAACACCGGCTGGAACGACGAGGACGACGAGTCCCGCCGCATCTGGGTCTCCGGCTACGTGGTGCGCGACCCCGCGCGCGTGCCGTCCAACTGGCGGGCCAAGCGCTCCCTGGACGACGAGCTGGTCGCGCAGGACATCGTCGGGATCTCCGGCATCGACACCCGCGCCCTCACCCGCCATCTGCGCGAGCGTGGCTCGATGCGCTCCGGGATCTTCTCCGGCGAGTCGATCGCCCCCGACACCGAACTCGTCGCGCGCGTGCAGGCTCAGCCGCACATGAAGGGCGCCTCGCTCTACGAAGAGGTCGCCACCAAGGAGACGTACGTCGTCCCCGCGGTCGGCACCAAGAAGTTCACCGTCGCCGCCATCGACCTCGGCATCAAGGGCATGACCCCGCACCGCATGGCCGAGCGCGGCATCGAGGTGCACGTGCTGCCGGCCACGGCCACCGCGGAGGACGTCTACGCGGTCGCCCCCGACGGAGTCTTCTTCTCCAACGGACCCGGTGACCCCGCCACCGCAGACGGCCCGGTCGCGCTGATGACCGCCGTCCTGGAGCGGAAGACGCCCCTGTTCGGCATCTGCTTCGGCAACCAGATCCTCGGCCGCGCGCTCGGCTTCGGCACCTACAAGCTGAAGTACGGCCACCGGGGCATCAACCAGCCCGTGCAGGACCGCACGACCGGCAAGGTCGAGGTCACCGCGCACAACCACGGATTCGCCGTGGACGCACCGCTCGACAAGGTCAGCGAGACGAAGTTCGGCCGCGCCGAGGTCTCCCACGTCTGCCTGAACGACGACGTCGTGGAGGGGCTCCAGCTGCTCGACCAGCCGGCCTTCTCCGTCCAGTACCACCCCGAAGCGGCAGCGGGCCCGCACGACGCCGCCTACCTGTTCGACCGCTTCGTAGCTCTGATGGAGGGCCAGCGTGCCTAAGCGCACCGATATCCAGTCCGTCCTGGTCATCGGCTCCGGCCCGATCGTCATCGGCCAGGCCGCCGAGTTCGACTACTCCGGCACCCAGGCGTGCCGCGTCCTCAAGGCCGAGGGCCTGAGGGTCATCCTGGTCAACTCCAACCCGGCGACGATCATGACCGACCCGGAGATCGCCGACGCGACCTACGTCGAGCCGATCACCCCGGAGTTCGTCGAGAAGATCATCGCCAAGGAGCGGCCCGACGCCCTGCTGCCCACCCTGGGCGGCCAGACGGCCCTCAACACCGCGATCTCGCTGCACGAGGCCGGCACCCTCGACAAGTACGGCGTCGAGCTGATCGGCGCCAACGTCGAGGCCATCAACAAGGGCGAGGACCGCGACCTCTTCAAGGACGTCGTCGAGGAGGTCCGCAAGAAGATCGGGCACGGCGAGTCCGCCCGCTCGGTCATCTGCCACACCATGGAGGACGTCCTCGCCGGCGTCGACACGCTCGGCGGCTACCCGGTCGTCGTGCGCCCCTCCTTCACCATGGGCGGCGCCGGCTCCGGCTTCGCGCACGACGAGGAGGAACTGCGCCGCATCGCCGGACAGGGCCTCACACTCTCGCCGACCACCGAGGTGCTCCTGGAGGAGTCCATCCTCGGCTGGAAGGAGTACGAACTGGAGCTGATGCGCGACAAGCACGACAACGTCGTGGTCGTCTGCTCCATCGAGAACTTCGACCCCATGGGAGTCCACACCGGCGACTCGATCACCGTCGCCCCGTCGATGACGCTCACCGACCGCGAGTACCAGATCCTGCGGGACATCGGCATCGCCGTGATCCGCGAGGTCGGCGTCGACACCGGCGGCTGCAACATCCAGTTCGCGGTCAACCCCGAGGACGGTCGCGTGATCGTCATCGAGATGAACCCGCGCGTCTCCCGGTCCTCGGCACTCGCCTCCAAGGCGACCGGCTTCCCGATCGCCAAGATCGCCGCGAAGCTCGCCGTCGGCTACACGCTCGACGAGATCCCGAACGACATCACCGAGCAGACCCCGGCCTCCTTCGAGCCGACGCTCGACTACGTGGTCGTGAAGGCCCCCCGGTTCGCCTTCGAGAAGTTCCCCTCGGCCGACTCGACGCTCACGACCACCATGAAGTCGGTCGGCGAGGCCATGGCCATCGGCCGCAACTTCACCGAGGCCTTCCAGAAGGCGCTGCGCTCCCTGGAGAAGAAGGGCAGCCAGTTCACCTTCGTGGGTGAGCCCGGTGACAAGACGGCCCTCCTGGAGGAGTCGGTGCGGCCCACCGACGGCCGTATCAACGCCGTCATGCAGGCCATCCGCGCGGGCGCCACGCCCGAGGAGGTCTTCGAGTACACCAAGATCGACCCCTGGTTCGTCGACCAGCTCTTCCTGATCAAGGAGGTCGCCGACGGACTGGCCGCCGCCGAGCGCCTGGACGCCGACCTGCTCGCCGAGGCCAAGCGGCACGGCTTCTCCGACCAGCAGATCGGCGAGATCCGGGGCCTGCGCGAGGACGTGGTGCGCGAGGTGCGGCACGCGCTCGGCGTGCGCCCGGTCTACAAGACCGTCGACACCTGCGCCGCCGAGTTCGCCGCGAAGACGCCGTACTTCTACTCCTCCTACGACGAGGAGAACGAGGTCGCGTCCCGGACCAAGCCCGCGGTGATCATCCTGGGCTCCGGTCCCAACCGCATCGGCCAGGGCATCGAGTTCGACTACTCCTGCGTGCACGCGTCCTTCGCGCTGTCGGACGCCGGGTACGAGACGGTGATGGTCAACTGCAACCCCGAGACCGTCTCCACCGACTACGACACCTCCGACCGGCTCTACTTCGAGCCGCTCACCCTGGAGGACGTCCTGGAGATCGTCCACGCCGAGCAGCAGGCCGGGCCGGTCGCGGGCGTGATCGTGCAGCTCGGCGGGCAGACCCCGCTGGGCCTGTCGCAGGCGCTCAAGGACAACGGCGTCCCGGTCGTCGGCACCCCGCCCGAGGCGATCCACGCCGCCGAGGACCGCGGCGCCTTCGGCCAGGTCCTCGCCGAGGCGGGCCTCCCGGCCCCCAAGCACGGCACCGCGACCACCTTCGCCAGCGCCAAGGCCATCGCGGACGAGATCGGCTACCCGGTCCTCGTCCGGCCCTCGTACGTCCTCGGCGGGCGCGGCATGGAGATCGTCTACGACGAGACCCGGCTGGAGTCCTACATCGCCGAGTCGACCGAGATCAGCCCCTCCCGGCCGGTCCTCGTCGACCGCTTCCTGGACGACGCGATCGAGATCGACGTGGACGCGCTCTACGACGGCCAGGAGCTGTACCTCGGCGGTGTGATGGAGCACATCGAGGAGGCCGGCATCCACTCCGGCGACTCGGCGTGCGCGCTGCCGCCGATCACCCTCGGCGGCCACGACATCAAGCGGCTGCGGGCCTCCACCGAGGCCATCGCGCGCGGGGTGGGCGTCCGGGGCCTGATCAACATCCAGTTCGCGATGGCCGGCGACATCCTCTACGTCCTGGAGGCCAACCCGCGCGCGTCCCGCACCGTCCCCTTCACCTCGAAGGCGACCGCAGTGCCGCTCGCCAAGGCCGCCGCCCGGATCTCGCTGGGCGCGACCGTCGCCGAGCTGCGGACCGAGGGGCTGCTGCCGGCCAACGGCGACGGCGGCGAGCTGCCGTTCGACGCGCCGATCTCCGTCAAGGAGGCCGTCATGCCGTGGTCGCGCTTCCGCGACATCCACGGCCGCGGCGTCGACACCGTGCTCGGCCCGGAGATGCGCTCCACCGGCGAGGTCATGGGCATCGACTCCGTCTTCGGCACGGCGTACGCCAAGTCGCAGGCGGGCGCCTACGGCCCGCTGCCGACCAAGGGCCGCGCGTTCATCTCGGTCGCCAACCGCGACAAGCGCTCGATGATCTTCCCGGCGCGCGAGCTGGTCGCCCACGGCTTCGAGCTGCTCGCCACCTCCGGCACCGCCGAGGTCCTCAAGCGCAACGGCATCAACGCCACGATCGTGCGCAAGCTCAGCGAGGGCGAGGGCCCGGCGGGTGAGAAGACCATCGTCCAGCTCATCCACGACGGCGAGGTCGACCTCATCGTCAACACCCCGTACGGCACCGGCGGCCGCCTCGACGGCTACGAGATCCGTACGGCGGCCGTGGCGCGGTCGGTCCCGTGTCTGACGACGGTCCAGGCGCTCGCCGCCGCCGTCCAGGGCATCGACGCCCTCAACCACGGGGACGTGGGAGTCCGTTCGCTCCAGGAACACGCGGAACATCTGACCGCCGCCCGCGACTAGCAGCCCTGAGGGGGACACCGGAAACGGTGTCCCCCTCTTCGTGAGGACACCTTGTCTTCGTGAGGACACCATGTACAAGATCTTCTTCAACCTCGTCTTCAAGCGGATGGACCCGGAGCGGGCCCATCACCTGGCCTTCCGCTGGATCCGGCTCGCCGCCCGCGTCCCCGTGCTGCGCACCTTCGTCGCGGCGGCCCTGGCGCCCCGCCACAAGGAGCTGCGCACCGAGGCCTTCGGCCTGCGCATGCACGGCCCCTTCGGGCTCGCCGCGGGATTCGACAAGAACGCCGTCGCGATCGACGGCATGACCATGCTCGGCTTCGACCACGTCGAGATCGGCACGGTCACCGGGGAGGCTCAGCCGGGCAACCCCAGGAAGCGGCTCTTCCGCCTCGTGAAGGACCGTGCGCTCATCAACCGCATGGGCTTCAACAACGACGGCTCGCTGGCCGTGGCGGCCCGTCTGGCGTCCCGTGAGCCGGTCTTCAGGACGGTCGTGGGCGTCAACATCGGCAAGACCAAGGTCGTGCCGGAGGAGGAGGCCGTCGGCGACTACGTGAAGTCCGCCGAGCGGCTCGCGCCGTACGCCGACTACCTGGTCGTCAACGTCTCCTCGCCCAACACGCCCGGCCTGCGCAACCTCCAGGCGGTCGACCACCTGCGCCCGCTCCTGACCGCCGTCCGCGAGGCCGCCGACCGGATCGTCGCCCACCGCCACGTCCCGCTCCTGGTGAAGATCGCGCCCGACCTCGCCGACGAGGACATCGACTCCGTGGCCGACCTGGCCGTCGAACTCGGCCTGGACGGGATCATCGCCACGAACACCACGATCGCGCGCGAGGGCCTGGCCTCGGAGCCCTCGCTGGTGAAGGAGACGGGCGGGCTCTCCGGGGCACCCCTCAAGGAGCGCTCCCTGGAGGTCCTGAGGCGCCTGTACGCGCGCGTGGGCGACCGGATCACCCTGGTGGGCGTCGGCGGCGTCGAGAACGCCGAGGACGCCTGGCAGCGCATCCTGGCGGGTGCCACGCTGGTCCAGGGCTACAGCGCGTTCATCTACGAAGGCCCCTTCTGGTCCCGCGCCCTCCACAAGGGCCTCGCCGCGCGCCTGCGCACGAGCCCGTACGCCACCCTCGCCGACGCGGTCGGCGCCGACGTGAGGAAGACGGCATGACCTCGTACGAGCCCTTCGGCGCCCGGCTGCGGCGTGCCATGGACGAGCGCGGCCCGCTCTGCGTCGGCATCGACCCGCACGCCTCGCTGCTCACCGAGTGGGGCCTGAACGACGACGTGGCCGGTCTGGAGCGGTTCAGCCGCACGGTCGTCGAGGCGCTGTCCGACCGGGTCGCCGTCTTCAAGCCGCAGAGCGCGTTCTTCGAGCGCTTCGGCTCGCGCGGGGTCGCCGTACTGGAGAAGACCGTCGAGGAGGCGCGGTCGGCCGGTGCGCTGGTCCTCATGGACGCCAAGCGCGGTGACATCGGTTCGACCATGGCCGCGTACGCCGAGGCGTTCCTGCGCAAGGACTCCCCGCTGTTCTCGGACGCGCTGACCGTGTCGCCGTATCTCGGCTACGGCTCGCTGTCGCCGGCGATCGCCCTCGCGCGCGAGAACGGCGCGGGTCTGTTCGTGCTCGCCCTCACGTCCAACCCCGAGGGCGGTGAGGTCCAGCACGCGGTCCGCGCGGACGGGCGGAACGTCGGAGCGACGATGCTGGCCCATCTGGCCGCCGAGAACACCGGGGAGGAGCCCCTGGGGTCCTTCGGGGCCGTAGTAGGGGCCACGCTCGGCGATCTGTCGTCGTACGATCTGGACATCAACGGTCCGCTCCTCGCGCCCGGCGTGGGCGCCCAGGGGGCCACTCCGGCCGATCTTCCCGGGGTCTTCGGGGCGGCGATCCGCAATGTCGTGCCGAACGTCAGCCGGGGGGTGCTGCGGCACGGGCCCGACGTCGGCGCGCTGCGGGCGTCCGCCGAGCGGTTCGCGGAGGAGATCCGGACCGCCTCGGCGACCGGATAGGAGATCGAGCGACGCGCGTGCGACGACCGTGCGAGGTGTTCGTGACGGTCGTCATGGGTCTTCGTGACGGTCGTCGCGGGTGTTCGACGCGGTCGTTCGAGTCCTCCGACGAGTGGTTCGAGGCCCGCTTGAGTCTGAATACATCCTCAAATCCGGGGCAGTATGTCTGAAATGTCCGGCCTGACGGAGGCTGACCAGGACTTTTCCGCTGTTCTCGCTGACTCTGGCGCGCTTGGCCGCTAGTCTCCGACGCAGAGTGAACGGGCAAGCGTGTTGCTCGTAGCTCCCCAGGTGTGGGGCGACTAGGTTCCTCACCGGTCCGTATCCGACAGTTCGACATCCGAGGTGACGTAGGCGTGGCTCTTCCGCCCCTTACCCCTGAACAGCGCGCAGCCGCGCTCGAAAAGGCCGCCGCGGCTCGCCGGGAGCGGGCCGAGGTCAAGAATCGACTCAAGCACTCCGGCGCCTCCCTGCACGAGGTCATCAAGCAGGGCCAGGAGAACGACGTCATCGGCAAGATGAAGGTCTCCGCGCTGCTCGAGTCCCTGCCGGGCGTGGGCAAGGTCCGCGCCAAGCAGATCATGGAGCGACTGGGCATCTCCGAGAGCCGTCGTGTACGCGGCCTCGGTTCCAACCAGATCGCTTCCCTGGAGCGTGAGTTCGGCAGCACCGGTTCCTGAACCGGATGCTCTCCGGACGGGGAGTCCCGGGCACTCCGGGATTGCTGGAATAATCGCTGCATGGCTGCAACATTCCGGGGGACGACCCCCGAGCCCCCGGACGTACGTCCGCGGCTGACCGTGCTCTCCGGCCCCTCAGGGGTCGGCAAGAGCACGGTCGTCGCTCATATGCGCAAGGAACACCCCGAGGTCTGGCTCTCGGTGTCGGCGACGACCCGCAGGCCACGCCCCGGTGAGAAGCACGGAGTCCAGTACTTCTTCGTCACCGACGAGGAGATGGACAAGCTGATCGCCAACGGCGAGCTGCTGGAGTGGGCCGAGTTCGCCGGCAACCGCTACGGCACGCCGCGTGCGGCCGTGATCGAGCGGCTCGACCGGGGCGAGCCCGTGCTCCTTGAGATCGACCTGCAGGGCGCGCGGCTGGTCCGCGAGTCCATGCCGGAGGCGCAGCTGGTCTTCCTGGCCCCGCCGAGCTGGGAGGAGCTGGTGCGCCGGCTCACCGGTCGGGGCACCGAATCCAAGGAGGTCATCGAGCGCCGTCTCGAGGCCGCCAAGGTCGAGCTGGCCGCCGAGGCCGAGTTCGACACGACCCTGGTCAACACCTCCGTCGAGGACGTAGCACGTGAGCTGCTAGCCTTGATGGAAGTTGTCTGATCTTTTATCCCACTTCGGAAGGTAGAGCGTGTCCTCTTCCATCTCCGCGCCCGAGGGCATCATCAACCCGCCGATCGACGAGCTCCTCGAGGCCACCGACTCGAAGTACAGCCTCGTGATCTACGCGGCCAAGCGGGCCCGCCAGATCAACGCGTACTACTCGCAGCTCGGCGAGGGCCTGCTTGAGTACGTCGGTCCGCTGGTGGACACCCACGTCCACGAGAAGCCGCTCTCGATCGCCCTCCGCGAGATCAACGCGGGTCTGCTGACGTCCGAGGCCATCGAGGGTCCGGCGCAGTAGTAGTACTTTCAGCTTTTCGCTGACTTATCCACAGGCCCGGCAGCGCGACTGTCGGGCCTGTGGTGTGTGATGGAGCCGTAGCTTCGACGAGTGGGAGGAGGCCCGGTGGACAAGCCGAGGGTCGTTCTGGGGGTCAGCGGCGGCATCGCCGCGTACAAGGCGTGTGAGCTGCTGCGCAGACTGACCGAGTCGGGCCATGACGTCCGCGTGGTGCCCACCGCCTCCGCCCTCCACTTCGTCGGCGCGGCCACATGGTCCGCCCTCTCCGGCAAGCCGGTCTCGACCGAGGTCTGGGACGGCGTCCACGAGGTCCCGCACGTCCGCATCGGGCAACACGCCGACCTGGTCGTCGTCGCCCCGGCCACCGCCGACATGCTCGCCAAGGCCGCCCACGGCCTCGCGGACGACCTGCTCACCAACACCCTCCTCACCGCCCGCTGCCCGGTCCTCTTCGCGCCCGCCATGCACACGGAGATGTGGGAACACCCGGCCACCCAGGAGAACGTGGCGACGCTGCGCCGCCGCGGCGCCGTCGTCATCGAACCGGCCGTCGGCCGGCTGACCGGCGTCGACACCGGCAAGGGGCGGCTGCCTGACCCGGCGGAGATCTTCGAGGTCTGCCGCCGTGTACTGGCCAGGGGAGTACGGGAGCCCGACCTCGCCGGGCGGCACGTCGTCGTCAGCGCGGGCGGCACCCGCGAGCCCCTCGACCCGGTCCGCTTCCTCGGCAACCGCTCCTCCGGCAAGCAGGGTTACGCCCTCGCCCGCACCGCCGCCGCGCGCGGGGCCCGGGTCACGCTCGTCTCGGCGAACACCGGGCTGCCGGACCCGGCAGGCGTGGACGTCGTGCCCGTCGGGACGGCCGTACAACTGCGCGAGGCGGTTCTGAAGGCGGCCGCGGACGCCGACGCGGTCGTCATGGCCGCGGCGGTCGCGGACTTCCGCCCGCAGACGTACGCCGCCGGGAAGATCAAGAAGAAGGACGACCAGGAGCCCGAGCCCATCGCCCTGGTGCGGAATCCGGACATCCTCGCCGAGATCTCTGCCGACCGCGCCCGCGCCGGCCAGGTGATAGTCGGCTTCGCCGCCGAGACCGACGACGTCCTGGCCAACGGCCGTACGAAGCTGGCGCGCAAGGGCTGCGACCTGCTCGTCGTCAACGAGGTGGGCGAGCGTAAGACCTTCGGGTCCGAGGAGAACGAAGCGGTGGTGCTGGGCGCCGACGGCAGCGAGACGCCGGTGCCGTACGGGCCCAAGGAAGCCCTGGCCGAAATCGTCTGGGACCTGGTGACGCGGCGGCTCGACTGACTGTTTCATTCGCTTCTCGGTCACCTCGGACCTCTGCCGTGGAGGCGTGGCGCCCCTGGTCAAGCCCACCAGGAATTGGGCACAATGCCCGTGCCGCAGGTCACAGCCCTCCCGAGTGACGAGACAGGGGGGCCGGTGGCCGAGCACGACCGATAAACTGTTCTCGGACGGCGCCGGGCGCAGCCCCCGAGCCCGTCCGCCAATGATCAGCCAGCAGCCGCTGCAACCCCAGGGAGCGTTGTGTCCCGTCGTCTGTTCACCTCGGAGTCCGTGACCGAGGGCCACCCCGACAAGATCGCTGACCAGATCAGTGACACCATCCTCGACGCGCTCCTCAAGGAGGACCCGACCTCCCGGGTAGCCGTCGAGACCCTGATCACCACGGGTCTTGTGCACGTGGCCGGTGAGGTCACCACCAAGACCTACGCGCCGATCGCCCAGCTGGTGCGCGAGAAGATCCTCGAGATCGGCTACGACTCCTCCAAGAAGGGCTTCGACGGCGCCTCCTGCGGCGTCTCGGTGTCGATCGGCGCGCAGTCCCCGGACATCGCGCAGGGCGTCGACACCGCCTATGAGAAGCGGGTCGAGGGCGACGAGGACGAGCTCGACAAGCAGGGCGCGGGCGACCAGGGCCTCATGTTCGGTTACGCGACCGACGAGACCCCGACCCTGATGCCGCTGCCGATCTTCCTGGCGCACCGCCTCGCGAAGCGCCTGTCCGAGGTCCGCAAGAACGGCACCATCCCCTACCTGCGCCCCGACGGCAAGACGCAGGTCACCATCGAGTACGACGGCGACAAGGCCGTCCGTCTCGACACGGTCGTGGTCTCCTCGCAGCACGCGTCCGACATCGACCTGGAGTCCCTGCTGGCCCCCGATATCCGCGAGTTCGTCGTGGAGCCGGAGCTCAAGGCGCTCCTGGACGAGGGCATCAAGCTGGACACGGACAACTACCGTCTCCTGGTCAACCCGACCGGCCGCTTCGAGATCGGCGGCCCGATGGGCGACGCCGGCCTCACGGGTCGCAAGATCATCATCGACACCTACGGCGGCTACGCCCGCCACGGCGGCGGCGCCTTCTCCGGCAAGGACCCGTCCAAGGTGGACCGCTCGGCGGCGTACGCGATGCGCTGGGTCGCCAAGAACGTCGTCGCCGCGGGTCTCGCGTCCCGCTGCGAGGTCCAGGTCGCATACGCCATCGGCAAGGCCGAGCCGGTCGGTCTCTTCGTGGAGACCTTCGGCACGGCCAAGGTCGACACCGACCGGATCGAGAAGGCGATCGACGAGGTCTTCGACCTCCGCCCGGCCGCGATCATCCGCGACCTCGACCTGCTGCGCCCGATCTACTCCCTGACGGCGGCGTACGGCCACTTCGGCCGGGAGCTGCCCGAGTTCACGTGGGAGAAGACGGACCGGGTGGAGGCGCTGCGGAAGGCTGCGGGGCTGTAGGTCCTTCGGTTTCCCGGTGTGTGGTGAGGCCCGGTGTCCTTGGGGACGCCGGGCCTCGGCGTTTCACAGGTCCGGTGAGTCGTCCGGCTCGGGCGACTGAGGACGTTCCGGCCCGTCGCCCTCGTTCTCATCGGCGTGGTCCACGGCGAACCGGCGCCTGATCTCGTCGGCCGCCGCGGACTTGCCGTGGACCCGCGCGAGACCGACGAGCCGTTCCGCGAACAGGACGACGTCTGGGTCGTCGGCTGAGAAACCGAACCAGGTCAGCAGGGAGTCGACGGACGGCTCGGGCTCCGAGCCGTTCCCCGCGGGTGTGTGACCGGGGCCGAACGCCTGCTGCCAGTCGTACGGCTCGTGCCCCCGCGCCGCCCCGTTCATGTGCGGAGCGCTCGGCACCGACACCAGATGTTCGAACGGCGGCGCCACCTCGTCGTTGTTGGCCGCCGCGGACAGACGCGCCAGCAGACCGATCCGGTCGACCGCCCCCTCCACCTCCGTCTCGTTGCGGGACAGCCACCACACGACGGCGCTGCCGGTGTCCTTGAGGACGTCGTCGCCGAGATAGGTGCGCTTGTTGCGTTCGTAGTTGCGTTCGTGTTCCCAGACGTCCTCGTCCTTGCGGACCCCCGCGAGCTTGGCGAGCCGTTCGCGGTCGAGCTCCGGAAGGCTGAGGACGACGTCCTGGGCCATGGCCATGATCCGCCCGGTGGAGTCGGTGCGCATGGTCGCGAGAGCGCCGTCGAGCTGATGCTGCGTGAACGCGCTCCGATGAGGCGGCTGCTGGGCCGTCACCACCCGAGCCCGCTGGAGCACGGCATCGACCGCGAGACCGGCGGGATTGACGTAGGGCGCGTCCTCGGGTGCGTCCAGCACGAGCCAGCGCACCGTGGCGGAGAACGAGAAGTCGTAGTCCGCGACGGAACTGGGAAGCGCCACATGGGCGACCCGGTGCTCCTGCCGCACCGGTTCGGGCAGATCGGGTTCCGCCAGCAGGGCCCGAGGGAACGCCTCCGGTGCCGGAGCGAGGATCCTGTGGGTCACCACCCCCACCACCAGCAACAGGGCGGCCATGGTGGGCCAGGCCCAGATCGGCCAGCCGGCGCTCAGGCCGAGGATGACGAGGATCATCCCCAGGATGACGGTGACGAAGAGCGTCATCGTCCGGTGTCCAGAACTCATGAAAGCCCCCGATGATCGTTCGGTGTCAGACGGCGTGGTCGTAGGTCTCGATGCCCTGATCGCTGTTGATCCTCCGCAGCAGGTGAGCGACGGTCCGCGGGCGCTCGGCACCACCACCGGCACCCGCCCAGCGCAGAGCCACCCGGTACAGCTGCCCGGAGACCCGGACGTCCCTGGCGCAGGAGGCGGACAGGACACGCAGGACGAGGTCCCGATGGCGGACGTCCTCGGCGGCGGTCAGCCACCTGGACAAGGGGACGCACCAGGAGTCGACGGGCCGGAGCAGTACGCCGGTCCAGCAGGAGACCAGGGAGTCCCGGACGTCGCGGTAGCCGATCAGCCGTACGGGATCGGCGAGTTCCAGGAACAGGTCGCGGTCCTTGCCCCACGGACCATGGGCGATGCCGGTGCTCAGCCGGTCGAGCATCCTGCGATAGAGGCGGCGGTCCGAGCCCGTCAGCCTCAGCAGGGCCGCGCGGGCATCGGCGGCCACCTGCCCGCTGGACCGGCGGGCCAGGTGGTGCAGGCGCACCAGAGCCTGGTCGGGGTGGGAGCGGGCCATGGTCTCGGCACACACCACCACGAGCACCTGCCGGAGCCGGTCGACCGTTTCCCCGGAGGTGGCCCAGTCGTAGATCCGCTGCCGGAAGTAACGCCCGTGCCGTTCGTCGTCGAGGCCGCGGGCGAGTACCTGGGCGGCGTCCGGGATGAGACGGACCGGGGCCTGCCTCGACGTCCACTGCTCCGCCAGCCAGGTCAGGTCTTCGGGGCGGTCCGTACGAAGACTCTGCTCGGCGAAGCGGTTCACGGCCCCGGTCCGGTCGTCCGCCGACAGGGTCAGCTCGGTCAGGCAGACCTGGAACCAGTCGCGCAACTGCCGCCGGATGTCCGGGAGATAGGTCCAGAAGTGGTTCCGTACGCCCCGGTCGTACTCCGGGACGCTGAAGCTCACCCGGCCGTTCGCGCTCGTCTCGGCCGTGATGGCGGAGAGTTCGGTGTGCAGGTCGGCCCGGTCCAGGCGGGGTGTGGTGTCCGGCGGATGGCTGAGGAGACCGAGCAGGAAGTTGGCTGCCTGGAGCACCGCGCCCGGGGCCGTCTCATGGAACACGGCGAGGGAGAGCAGCAACGCCTTGTGCCGACCGCTCTGTTCGCCCGCGAGGTCCGTCGCCACTCGGGCGCTCTGGTCCTGTTGGCGGGGCAGGGCGTCGGCGAGCCAGTGCGGGAAGCCACGGTCGGCCGGCGAGGAGTCGCGGAACTTCCGGATCCCGTCGGCGAGATCGGCCACGTCGCGCATCGACGCGTGCGTGAGGAACTTGCCGAGCGCGGACTCGTTCAGCTCCGCCTTCTCGAACGGAACGCCGTCGCATCGCAGCCGGCGGGCCAGCACGCGTCGCGCGGGAGGCCGGCCGATCTCCACCGTGAGCCGCTTCAACTCGTCCTTCAGCAGATAGCCGAGCCGGTGCGGCAGGACGACCGCGAGGTGGGCTCCCCGCGTGCCGAGACCGGCACGGAAGTCGGACAGCGCGTTCTGGACGTCGATGTACCTGGCCTCCTCCACCTCCGAGAGGTCCAGGAGCAGCCGATCCCCGTCGTTGACGGCACGCGTGTCGAGCGGGGACGAGACGGTGTCGTCGTCGGAGGTGTCGGGGAGCTCGTGCAGCGTGCCGCCGGTCTCGGCCAGGTCGTGCAGCAGCATGAGAGCCGCGGTACGCCGGCCGCTGCCGGACGGGCCACTGATCAGCACGGTGTGGCTCTGCTCAAGACGGGCGCGGGCCCGCTGGAGGCCGGGAGGAGGCACGAACCGCTCGGCGAGGTGTGTGCGGTCCTCCTCGGCGATGGTGCGCCTGCGGGCCTGCTCGCGCAGCCGGGACGCGGCCTCCTGGAAGAGGAAGTTGTACTGGTTCCCGCCGCCGCTGTGCACCGAGCCGAAGGTCTGGCCGAAGAACGAGCCGACAGTCTCCGTCACCGCTCGTCGCCCCCGCGCGGGGTCCGGGTTCCGAAGCCCTGGCGTATGCCGCCGTGGTTGTCGCCCGCGATGTGGTTGGTGCCGTCCCCGTTGATCTGCGGCCCGTTGATCTGGTCGCCGGGGCCGGTGTGGAGCGGGCCACGGGCGTCATTGATGTACGTCCCCACGGAGCCGCCGACCTGGCCGATACCGCCGCTCTGGTGCTCGTTGTGGACGGAGGCGGGCCGTTCGTCGGGTACGGGGGCCTCGGCGGGGGTCCGGCTGTCCAGCGCGGCCAGCGCCGGGACCCTGCGGACGAGACGGTCGCCGAGCCGGGTCAGGTCCTCCTCGATGCGGTGCTGTTCCACACGCGTGTACTGGTAGTCGGCCAGTTCGGTGATCGACCGGGGCAGTCTCCGGGGATCGAGCTGTTCCACCTTGCGGCCGATGAAGACCGGAACGATGAGTGCGCCACCGGACAGGGCCTCCTCGATCTCCCGGCGCACCCAGTCGTCGGGATTGTCGAGCGCACGCCTGCCGGGCTCGCGCCGGTCGGGCGCGTCCAGCCACTCCGCGTCGATGAGGGCCAGCAGCACATGGCAGCGGCGAGGGGCCTGGAGAAGGACCTCCATGGTCTGTCCCGGATCGATCGAGTTGCGTGCGATGAATACGCTGTCGGGACCGAACCTGGCCGACAGATGGTGTTGGCACATGTAGGCGACGTCCTTGCCGCCCTTGGTCCGGTAGTTGAGGAAGATCTCGTGCATACGAGTGCCCTTTCTAGGCGCCGACGGAGCGGGCGAGCGTGTCGGACAGGTCGGGGATCAGCGCCCGCACCGAGCGGTGGCGGGCGTGCCGGCCGAGCGTGCGGGAGAGGCGGCGCAGATCCGCCAGGACCGTCGAGGAGTGGATGAGCCGGACCGACGGCAGCAGCTCCGTCGTGATCCGGCAGGCGTGGTCGAGCTCGCCCGCGGCCGCGTGGGCGAGGGCGCGCCGGACGCCGTAGCGGGCGCGGGTGCGGAACGCGTGGGGTGCGATCCGTGCGGTCTCCTCGTCGAGGAGCGTGGCCGCTCGCTCCGGACGGCCGAGGTCGTACAGACACCAGCCGGTGAACATCGAGACCACGTCGGGCACTTGGGAGGCACCGAGCACCGGCTGGGCCGGGTCGGCGGCGTCCTGTCCGAGCAGGTCCCGGGCGCGGTCGAGGCCGCGCATGCAGGCGTCGTAGTCGCCCTCGACCGCTCTGGCCTGCGCCAGGTGCTGGGCGGCGAGCCCGCGCACGCGTGCGGGGGCGGCGTCGCTCTCCAGGGCGTGCTCGGCCAGCCGGGCGGCGTCGGACGCGTCGCCGCGATACAGGCTGATCAGGGACCGGCGGACCTGTGCGTAGGCGGCGAGGCCGGTGTCCGAGCCCGCGGCGGCCAGCTGCACCGCCCGCTCCGTCCACCAGACGGCGGCCTTCTCGTCCCCGCATTCCTGGGCCATCCAGCCCGCGTACTCGGCGTAGCGGGCGGCGAGCAGCAGCAGTTCCCGCCTCACCCGCGGGCCACTGCGCAGAGCGAGCTGTTCCAGGCTGTGGGTCTGGGCGATCAGCGGCGGCAGAACGCTGGCCGGCCCTGACGCCTGACCGAGCCGGCGGAACTGGTCGAACAGCATGCGAGAGGCGTCCACGAGCGTCTCGGCGCCCAGGGGATCGGGCGGCAGGGAGCGCGGGTCGCCCGAGCACATGGTCAGCACCGACGCCGCTCCGGCCGCGATCAGGTCACGGCGCCGCACCGGCTGGAAGGAACTCGAACCGTCCTTGCTCAGTTGCATCAACCACACCTCGTCGTCGCTACCGGGGGCGGGCAGAGGCGGCTGGGCATGCTGGACGGGCACGAGCCGGGTCAGGGTGCCCCGGGCGTCGAGCACCGCGTCGCACAGGCGGGCCAGCTCGGGCGTGGGGCGCTTGATACCCCGTTCGACCTTGCTGAGCTGGCTCTTGCTGTAGTGCACCCGTTGTCCCAGCTGTTGCAGGGACAACCGGGCCGCCATGCGCCTGCGGCGGAGTTCCCGCCCGAAGTCGTGCGACTGCTCCAGCACTTCAACCTCCGTCGCTCCCCGGCCCGTAGCCGGTGAGCGCCGAGATTCAGCGTGCGGTGGGCTGCTGGGCCGGACAAGGTGAAACAGGCGTTTCCCGTTTCCTCATCCGGAGGGAAGCCGAGCCGGGGACACATGTCGAGAAAGCGATTTCGGCCACGGCGGTGGGAAGGGGCGCTTTCCGGGTCGGGCAACGTCGGTTGTCAGTGGGGTTTGGTAAGAATGCAAGCGTGAGCAGCGAGGATGAGGAGCCGGAGCGGGTGGCTGGGGGAGGGCCGCCGGAGCAGCTTGCGTTCATTCGGGAGAGCGTGCGGGGGGCCAAGGTGCCGCGGGCCAAACCGCGGACCTGGCGGGGGGCCGCGCTGGCGAAGGAGTTTCCGGTCGCGCGGGTGCTGGTGGACAAGGGAGTGCTGCATCTTGATCGGTACTTCGATTACGCCGTGCCCGAGGAGCTGGACGCGGAGGCGCAGCCGGGGGTGCGGGTACGGGTGCGGTTCGGGGCCGGGCGGCATCGGGTGCGGGAGGGGCGGCGTGAGGGTGGGGGGCTGATCGACGGGTTCCTGGTCGAGCGGCTCGCCGAGTCGGACTACTCGGGGCCTTTGGCGGCGCTGGCCCAGGTCGTGTCGCCCGAGCGGGTGCTCAGCGAGGAACTGCTGGGGCTGGCCCGGGCCGTCGCCGACCGGTACGCGGGGAGCCTCGCCGATGTGCTTCAGCTGGCCGTGCCGCCGCGCAGTGCGCGGGCCGAGAAGCGGCCGTCGCCGGAGCCGTTGCCGCCGCCCGGGGCGCCCGAGACGGGGTCGTGGCAGCGGTACGAGCGGGGTGGGGCGTTTCTGGAGTCGCTGGCCTCCGGGGGCTCACCGCGTGCGGTGTGGAACGCCCTGCCCGGGCCCGAGTGGAGTGCGGAGATCGCTCGGGCCGTCGCGGCGACCCTGGCCTCCGGACGGGGGGCGCTGGTCGTCGTACCGGACGGGCGGGCCGTCGCGCGGGTCGACGCCGCGCTGACCTCCGTGCTGGGCGAGGGGCGGCATGCGGTGCTGACCGCCGACGCCGGGCCCGAGAAGCGGTATCGGGAGTGGCTGGCCGTGCGGCGGGGGTCCGTGCGGGCCGTCGTCGGGACCCGGGCCGCCATGTTCGCGCCCGTGCAGGGGCTCGGGCTCGTCGCGCTCTGGGACGACGGCGACGACAGCCACAGCGAGCAGCACTCTCCTCAGCCGCATGCTCGTGAGGTGTTGTTGCTGCGGGCGGCTCAGGACAAGTGCGGTTTTCTGCTGGGGAGTTGGAGCTGCACCGTCGAGGCCGCGCAGCTCGTGGAGAGCGGGTGGGCGCGGCCGTTGGTCGCCTCGCGGGAGCAGGTGCGGGCCGTCGCGCCGCTGGTGCGGACCGTCGGCGATCAGGATCTCGCGCGGGACGAGGCCGCTCGGGCGGCTCGGCTTCCCACGTTGGCCTGGCAGGCCGTCAGGGACGGGCTGCGGCGGGGGCCGGTACTGGTGCAGGTGCCGCGGCGGGGGTACGTACCGCGGATGGCCTGCGCCAACTGCCGTGCGCCCGCGCGGTGTCGGCACTGCGCCGGGCCGCTCGAAGGGCAGGACGGCGGAGGGCTGCGGTGCGGGTGGTGCGGGCGCGAGGAAGAGGCCTGGCACTGTCCCGAGTGCGGGGGGTTCCGGCTGCGAGCGCAGGTCGTGGGGGCGCGGCGGACCGCGGAGGAGTTGGGGCGGGCGTTTCCTGCTGTGCCGGTGCGGACTTCGGGGCGGGAGCATGTGCTGGACACCGTGCCGGACGCGCCCGCGCTGGTGGTGAGTACGCCGGGGGCCGAGCCGGTGGCCGAAGGGGGGTATGCGGCGGCGTTGTTGCTGGACGGCTGGGCGATGCTCGGGCGGCCTGATCTGCGGGCCGGGGAGGACGCGTTGCGGCGGTGGATCGGGGCGGCGGGGTTGGTGCGGGCGCAGGGGGTCGGCGGGACGGTCGTGGTGGTCGCCGAGCCTACGTTGCGGCCTGTGCAGGCGTTGGTGCGGTGGGATCCGGTGGGGCATGCGGTGCGGGAGCTGGGGGAGCGGGCGGAGTTGGGGTTTCCGCCGGTGTCCCGGATGGCGTCGGTGTCGGGGGCGCCGGGGGCTCTCGCCGAGTTCCTGGCTGCCGTGGAACTGCCGGGTGAGGCTGAGGTGTTGGGGCCTGTGCCGTTGCCGGTGACGGTGGGGGGTGGGGCTCGGCGGGCGGGGGTGCCGCCGGTGGGGGAGCGGTGGGAGCGGGTGTTGGTGCGGGTGCCGCCCGGGCGGGGGGCAGCGTTGGCTGCTGCGCTGAAAGCCGCTCAGGCTTCTCGGATGGCTCGGGGTGGGGGTGGGAGCGGTGGTGGGGGTGAGGGGGCGGTTTGGGTTCGGGTTGATCCGCCTGACATTGGGTGACGGTTGGGTGCGGGTGGGTGGTGGGTCTTTGGTTCCAACCCGCACCACCCGTGCGAGGTTCGTGGTCGGGTGCGGGTGGCCCTTGTCAGGGTTGAGCGCCGCCGGCGGCTGGGCGTCTCCGGCCCTTCTCCACAGCTGCTGGACATCCAAGGCCCCCCAAAAAAGAGGCACCCCCCAAATAAACCCGCCGTACCCGCACACGCGTCTGCCCTCCCGGAGTTCTCTCGGGAGGGCAGGGGCGACGCCGGGGTCAGCCGTTGCGGGGGCCGGGGAAGGCGGGGGGTCTCGGGTCGTCTCGGAGGGCGGGGCTGCCCGCGGTGGGCTGGGTCGGCATGGAGCGGGCCGCCGGGACCGTGGGGACCGACGGGACCGCGGGGATGCCGGTGTTGACGCTGACCGTGCGGGTGCTCGTCTGCTCCGTCGCGCGCTCGGCGTCGGCCGTCGCCTGGGCCGCGGCGCGGCGGGCGCCGTAACGGCGGTGGACCGCCTGCTTGGTGACCCCGAGGGCCGAGCCCACCGCGTCCCACGAGAAGCCGAGCGAGCGGTCGAAGTCGACCGCGGCCGTCACCAGGGTCTCGACGCTGTCCCGCAGCTCCTGCGCGAGACGGACCGTGGGAGCGGGAGCGCGCCCGTAGACGACGAAGCCCGTGGAGGGGCCGGAGCGGCGCGGGCGGTAGACGTTGCCCAGCTGGGCGGTCAGGGTGCGCAGCGCGTCCACCTGCCGGCGGACCCGCTCGATGTCCCGCACCAGCAAGTGCAGGCTGGCCCGAGCCTGGGCGTCGTGGGTTGCGTGGTCGGCCATGAACAAGCCTCTCGAACCGGCGTTGAAAAGGATTGGGCCGCGATCGCGGCCCGTTGTGGTCAACTCTTTCTTGACCAACGCGTCTACGCTCCGCTGGTCACGCAGTGGGGGCGTACCGGCATATGCGTGCGCCGGGGGCGGGGGGTGTGCGCCGCGCAATAGACTTGAGTGTTGCCCGTCATGACCCTTGCCCGAGAGGCCCCGCCCACTCATGAAGCTCGTCTTCGCCGGTACCCCCGAGGTCGCCGTTCCCGCCCTGGACGCTCTGATCGCCTCCGGGCGGCATGAGGTCGCCGCCGTCGTCACGCGGCCGGACGCACCGGCCGGGCGGGGGCGCAGGCTGGTCGCGAGCCCGGTCGCGGAGCGGGCTGAGGAGGCGGGCATCGAGGTGCTGAAGCCCGTCAAGCCGCGGGACCCGGAGTTCCTGGAGCGGCTGCGCGAGATCGCCCCCGACTGCTGCCCCGTCGTCGCCTACGGCGCCCTCCTGCCCCGGGTCGCCCTCGACATCCCCGCCCACGGCTGGGTCAACCTGCACTTCTCCCTGCTGCCCGCCTGGCGCGGCGCCGCCCCCGTCCAGCACTCCATCATGGCGGGCGACGAGATGACCGGGGCCTCGACCTTCCTCATCGAGGAGGGACTCGACTCCGGGCCCGTCTACGGCACCGTCACCGAGGCGATCCGGCACACCGACACCAGCGGCGACCTGCTGACCCGGCTCGCCTTCGCCGGCTCCGGGCTGCTCGCCGCGACCATGGACGGCATCGAGGACGGCACGCTGAAGGCCGTACCGCAGCCCTCCGAGGGCATCACCGTCGCCCCGAAGATCACCGTGGAGGACGCGCGCGTCGACTGGGCCGCGCCCGCCCTGCGGGTCGACCGGGTCGTACGCGGCTGCCATCCGTCCCCCGGAGCCTGGACCACCTTCCGCGGCGAGCGGCTCAAGCTCGTCCAGGTCCAGCCCGCCCCCGACCGCACCGACCTCGCTCCCGGCGCGCTCGCCGTCGGCAAGAACAGTGTCCACGTCGGCACGGGATCGCACGCCGTCGAGCTGCTGTGGGTGCAGGCGCAGGGGAAGAAGCCGATGAAGGCCGCCGACTGGGCGCGGGGCGTGCGGATCGCGGACGGGGAGATCGTCGGCGCGTGAGGTGAGGTGAGGTGAGGGGGGGATGGGGTGAGACTCGCTCGCCGGCCGCCACCTCCCACCCCTCCTGCGATCCCGCCTCCCTGAAAAGGCGACCGCGCCCCACACGGACGTACGCTTGCCACGTACCCAGCCCTGAAATCCGGAGCACCTTTTTCGTGAACGACCAGCCCCGTCGGCCCCAGAAACCCGGCAAGCCCTACCGGCGGCCCCAGAAGGACCCCGTCCGCATCCTCGCCTTCGAGGCGCTGCGGGCCGTGGACGAGCGGGACGCGTACGCCAACCTCGTCCTGCCGCCGCTGCTGCGGAAGGCGCGGGAGAAGGGCGGCTTCGAGGCGCGGGACGCGGCGCTCGCCACCGAGCTCGTGTACGGGACACTGCGCCGCCAGGGGACGTACGACGCCGTCATCGCGGCCTGTGTCGACCGGCCGCTGCGCGAGGTCGACCCGCCGGTGCTCGACGTGCTGAGCCTCGGGACGCACCAGCTGCTCGGGACCCGTATCCCCACGCACGCGGCGGTGTCCGCCTCGGTCGAGCTCGCGCGGGTCGTGCTCGGTGACGGACGGGCCAAGTTCGTCAACGCCGTGCTGCGCAAGGTCGCGCAGGACGATCTCGACGGCTGGATCGCGAAGGTCGCGCCGCCCTACGACGACGACCCCGAGGACCACCTCGCCGTCGTGCACTCGCACCCCCGCTGGGTCGTCTCCGCGCTGTGGGACTCCCTCGGCGGCGGACGGGCCGGTATCGAGCGGCTCCTGGAGGCCGACAATGAGCGGCCCGAGGTGACCCTCGTCGCCCGCCCCGGCCGGTCCACCACCGAGGAGCTGCTGCGCGAGGAGGCCGCGGTCGCCGGGCGCTGGTCGCCGTACGCCGTGCGGCTGGCCGAGGGCGGTGAGCCCGGTGCCGTCGACGCGGTGCGCGAGGGCCGGGCCGGGGTGCAGGACGAGGGCAGTCAGCTCGTCGCACTGGCCCTGGCGAACGCGCCCCTCGAAGGGCGGGACGAGAAGTGGCTCGACGGGTGCGCGGGGCCCGGCGGCAAGGCCGCGCTGCTCGCCGCGCTGGCCGCGGAGCGGGGGGCTTGGCTGCTCGCCTCCGAGAAGCAGCCTCACCGGGCCGGTCTGGTCGCCAAGGCGCTCGACGGGAACCCGGGGCCGTACCGGGTCATCGCCGCCGACGGGACTCGGCCGCCGTGGCAACCCGGGAGTTTCGACCGGGTGTTGATGGACGTGCCCTGCACCGGGCTGGGCGCGCTGCGGCGACGGCCGGAGGCGCGGTGGCGGCGTCGGCCGGAGGATCTGGACGGGTTCGGGCCGTTGCAGCGGGAGTTGTTGAGCACGGCGCTGGACTCCGTCAGGGTGGGCGGGGTTGTCGGGTATGCGACGTGTTCTCCTCATCTGGCGGAGACTCGGGCCGTCGTTCAGGATGTGCTGAAGCAGTGGCCGGCCGCTGAACTCATTGACGCGCGGGACCTGTTGCCGGGGGTGCCGGAGCTGGGGGAAGGGCCTGACGTGCAGTTGTGGCCGCATGTGCACGGGACCGATGCGATGTATCTGGCGGTCATTCGCAGAACCGGCTAGTCGTGTGTCTGCCGCGCCGTCGTGGCTTGTCGCGCGGTTCCCCGCGCCTCTGGGCCGGTCGACTCCTCGTCGGCCAGACCGTGCGGCCACCACACCTTGGGTCCCACGTCCAGGAACAGGGACGTCACCAGGACCGACCTCACGATGAACGTGTCCAGCAGGACGCCCAACGCCACCGCGAAGCCGATCTCCGCGAAGGCGACCATCGGGAGGGTGCCGAGGGCCGCGAAGGTGCCCGCCAGGACCAGGCCGGCGGAGGTGATGACCGCGCCGGTCGCCGCGAGGCCGGTGACCACGCCGGGGCGGGTGCCGCGGTGCGCCGCCTCCTCGCGGATTCGGGTGGTCAGGAAGATGTTGTAGTCGATGCCGAGGGCCACCAGGAAGACGAAGACGAACAGCGGGAAGTCCGTCGACTCGCCCGCGTAGTCGAAGAGGTGGCGGAAGGCCAGGGCGCTGATGCCGAGGGCCGCCGCGAAGGACAGGATCACCGTCCCGATCAGCAGCAGCGGGGCGATCAGGGCGCGCAGCAGGGCGCACAGGATCAGCAGGACGACCGCGAGCACCAGCGGGATGATCAGCAGGTTGTCGTGCGTGGTCGCCCGGTCCATGTCCAGCAGGGCGGCCGTACCGCCACCGACCTGGGCGTCGGCGTCCGGGATCGCGTGGACGGCGTCCCGGACCTGCTCCACCGTCTGTTTCGCGGCCTCGCTGTCGGCCGGGGCGGTCATCGTCGCCTCGAAGAGGACCTTGCCCTCGTACGACGGTTTCGTGCCCGGAGGCAGGCCGAGTGACTCGGGCACCACGCCACGGGTGCCGGCCACCGCCTCGCCCACCTGCCGGGCCTGTGCCTGGTTGCTGACGACGACCAGGGGATCGCCGCTGCCCGCCGGGAAGTACTTCGCGGACACCTCCTGGCCGACGATGGAGTCCGGCTTGCCGGTGAAGGCGTCCGCGTTGCCGATGCCCTCGGCGCGCAGCTGGATCAGGCCGAGCGAGCAGACCGCGAGGATCAGCGCCGTGACGCCCCAGACCAGGCGCGGGCGGCGGGCGATCCGGCGGCCCATCCGGGCCCAGACGCCGCTCTCGATCCGGTCGGGCGCGCCGAAGCGCGGGATCACCGGCCAGAAGATCCAGCGGCCGAAGATCACCAGCAGGGCCGGGAACAGCGTCATCATCGCCAGCAGGGCGACCATCACGCCGATCGCGGCGACCGGGCCGAGGCCGCGGGTCGAGTTCATCTCGGCGGCGAGCAGCACCAGCATGCTCAGTACGACGGTCGCGCCGGAGGCGATCACCGCCGGTCCCGCGCGGTGCAGGGCGAGGGCCATCGCCTCGTGGCGGTCCTCGTGGCGGTGCAGTTCCTCCCGGTAGCGGGCGACCAGCAACAGGGCGTAGTCCGTCCCCGCGCCGAAGACGAGGACCGTCAGGATGCCCGCGCTCTGGCCGTTGACCGTCAGGCCCGCGTGCTGGGCGAGCAGGTAGATGAAGGCCTGCTCGGTGAACAGCGCGGCGACCACCGAGAGCAGCGGGACCAGGAGCAGGGTCGGGCTGCGGTAGGTGATGAGCAGCATGACGATGACGACGCCCATCGCGGACACCAGCAGCGTCGAGTCGATGCCCTCGAAGGCCTCGGAGAAGTCCGCGGAGGTGCCGCCGGGCCCGGTGATGTGCACGGCGAGGCCGTCGCCGCCCTTGCCGACGATGTCACGGAGGGAGTCGACGGCCGGGGCGATCTCCTCCCAGCCCTTCTCGTCCATGGTGATCGGCACCAGGATCTGGGCGGCACGCGGGTCGCTCTCCCGGTCGTAGACCGGGCCCTGGGTCTCCGCACCGCGGATGCCGTGCGCCGTGAGCTGCTTGATCTCGGCCGCGTCCCGGGCGATCGAGGCCCGCTCCTGTGCCGTGAGGCCGCTCTCGCGGGCGTAGACGACCACCGCGGGGATCTGCTCGGGCCTGAAGTCCTCGGAGATCTTGAGGACTTGGGTCGACTCGGCGGACCCCGGCAACCAGGAGGCCGCGTCGTTGTCCTGGGCGTCGGTGAGCTTGGAGGCGAGCGGAGCCGTAAGAAAGAGCACCACCAGCCACAGCGCCAGCACCAGCCACTTGGCACGGCGTCCGCAGACGAGATGCGCGATGCCTCGGTTTCCAGCCATGACTACCCCCGCAGCGGCGCCCCGGAAGGGGCGCGGGGAACTGCGCGAGCAACCACATTCAGCCCGCACCGGACAAATGACCGTATCCACCCGGGACCGATGCCGCCATCCCCTGGGAGACATGGGAGGCTTGGAACATGGCCGCGCAGATCAACCCCAGCATCCTGTCCGCCGACTTCGCCCGCCTCGCGGACGAGGCGAAGGCGGTGGAGGGAGCCGACTGGCTCCACGTCGACGTCATGGACAACCATTTCGTCCCGAACCTCACGCTCGGTGTGCCGGTCGTAGAGTCGCTGGCCCGTGCGACGGACACTCCGCTGGACTGCCATCTGATGATCGAGGCCCCCGATCGCTGGGCGCCCCAGTACGTAGAGGCGGGGGCCTCTTCCGTCACCTTCCACGTCGAGGCGGCCGCCGCCCCGGTCCGGCTCGCCCGGGAGATCCGGGCCAAGGGCGCCCGCGCCTCTATGGCGCTGAGGCCCGCGACGCCCATCGAGCCGTACGAGGATCTGCTCCCCGAGCTCGACATGCTGCTGATCATGACGGTCGAGCCCGGTTTCGGGGGACAGGCGTTCCTCGACATCATGCTCCCCAAGATTCGCCGGACCCGCGAGTTGATCTCCAAGCACGGTCTCGAACTGTGGCTCCAGGTCGACGGCGGCGTCTCGGCCTCCACCATCGAGCGCTGCGCCGACGCGGGCGCCGATGTCTTCGTCGCCGGATCGGCGGTGTACGGGGCGTCCGACCCGGCCGAGGCGGTACGTGCATTGCGCAACCAGGCGGAGGGGGCGACGGCCAAGGCATCGTGGGCGTGCGACCACTGAGCGTCAGGAACGTGAACGGCTCTGATCAGGGCTGATCAAGTGCGCCGGATCTGCAAGGATGAACGGCGAATCCAGAGTGTGAACAGCAGTGAGGAGATCGCCGTGTCGGGTATGTCGGCTGGCCGGTCAGCCATGCGGATGGGACCCGCTGAGCTGGTGCAGGCGGCGGCCATGGCCCGCCGCTTCTACCTCGAGGGCAAGTCCAAGATCCAGATCGCGGAGGAGTTCGGCGTCAGCCGCTTCAAGGTGGCCCGGGTCCTGGAGACCGCCCTCGAACGGGACCTCGTACGCATCGAGATCCGCGTGCCGGCCGAACTGGACGCCGAGCGCTCCGACGCGCTCCGCGCCCGTTACGGCCTCAGGCACGCCGTCGTGGTCGAGTCCCCGGCCGACGTCGAGGAGTCCCCCGACCCCGAGAACCTGGGAGAAGTGGCCGCCGACCTGCTCGGCGAGCTGGTCGACGAAGGGGACGTCCTGGGCCTGGCCTGGGGCCGTTCCACCATCCACATGGCGGCCGCCCTCGACCGGCTCCCGCCGTGCACGGTGGTGCAGTTGACGGGTGTGTACGACGCCGGGACCGCCGAGCGCGGTTCGGTGGAGGCGGTGCGGCGCGCCGCCCAGGTGTCCGGCGGGGACGCCCACCCCATCTACGCGCCGATGCTGCTGCCGGACGCGGCCACCGCGGCGGCGCTGCGCAACCAGACCGGGATCGCCCGGGCCTTCGAGTACTTCGACAAGGTCACGGTCGCCTGTGTCTCCATCGGCTCCTGGGAGCCCGGCATCTCGACGGTGCACGACATGCTCAGCGACGAGGAGCGCGGCCACTACGCCTCGCTCGGCGTCGCCGCCGAGATGTCCGCGCACCTCTTCGACGCCGAGGGCCGCCGGGTCGGGCGGGACCTGGGCGAGCGGTGCATCACCGTCAAGGCCGACCAGCTCCGCCGTGTCCCCGAGGTCGTCGCGATCGCGGGCGGGCAGCGCAAGGCGGCCGCGATCGACGCGGTGCTGCGGTCCGGCCTCGTCACCAGCCTGGTGACCGACACGTCCGCCGCGGACTACCTGATGACGGCCGGGACCACGCCGAAGCCGGCGCTCAACAGGAGCGACCCGGACGGCGTCTGACGGAAGGTCATGAGGAGACGGCCGTGGCAGCATCGGACGCATGCTGCTGCGGTTCGTCTCCCGAGTCCTTCTGTGCCTGCTGGTCCTGAC
This sequence comes from Streptomyces sp. SID13726, assembly GCF_010548375.1. Classification (GTDB taxonomy): domain Bacteria; phylum Actinomycetota; class Actinomycetes; order Streptomycetales; family Streptomycetaceae; genus Streptomyces. The sequence continues at coordinate 2,879 of NZ_JAAGLY010000027.1, read as the reverse complement.
GGGGTGTTCGGCCACCGGCACCGGTCCCTCGACGGACGGCGGCGGCCTGGCCACCGTCCAGGAGTCGAGGCTTCCGGCCGAGGCCCGGCGGACCCTCGAACTCATCGACGAGGGCGGTCCGTTCCCGTATGCCAAGGACGGCACCGTCTTCGGCAACTTCGAGGGCCTGCTGCCTGCCGAGAAGCGTGGCTACTACCACGAGTACACCGTCCCGACACCGGGCTCGCGCGACCGCGGGGCCCGGCGCATCGTCACCGGGCAGGGCGGGGAGATCTACTACACCGATGATCACTACGACTCCTTCAGGACGGTACTGAGATGACGGCACGCGTGGTCACGCTGGACCTCGACGGGGTCACGGACAAGGCGGACCTCATGGACCGCTGCGCCCGCGACCTGCCGCTGCCGGACTATTTCGGCCGCAACTGGGACGCGCTGGCCGATGTGCTCTCCGATCCGGGCGTGTGGTCGGGGGACTCCGAGGACTTCGGGGGTTCCGGGGACTCCGGGGACGGCGTCGACAAGGAGACCGTCGTGGTCGTACGGCACTGGGAGCGGTACGCCCGGACGCGCCCCGACGAGTGGGAGACCGCTCGTGAGGTGTTCGCGCAGGCCTCCGCGATTACCGTGGCGCTTGCTCTCGGCTGACGTCCTGTCAACTCCGGTTTCCGGATAGCCTCGTGAGTGATCGACACGCACGACTGTGATCGACATGCACGACTGTGATCGACACGGACGATGGGGGAGCAGGAGCGCATGGTCTACCAGATTCCGCCGGAACCGGCGCACTTCGTGGACCGCGACGCGGCCCAGGAGCGGGTCCTTCGAGCACTTGACCAGCATGCCCCGCGCAACCGGCCCTTCTGTGTCGTCCTGAGCGGCTACGCGGGCCTCGGCAAGACCGAGCTGGCCTTCCGGCTGGCCCGCCTGGTCGAGGAGCGTTACCCGGACGGTGTGCTCTACGCCGACCTCGACGACGTCCGCCGTGACGGCGCCGTGGAGACGGCCGACGTCCTCGGCGCCCTGTTGCGCGCCCTGGAGACGGAGGCCGTCGAGCCCACTCACGCCGGCCGGGCCCGCCAGTACTGGTCGCGCACCCGCGGCAAACGGCTCGTGCTCGTCCTCGACAACGCCCGCTACGGCGGCACCGAGGTCGAGGCGCTGCTGCCCGCCTCGGGCGACAGCCTGGTGATCGTCACCAGCCACGGCCCGCTGTACGACCTCCAGGCCGGGGCCGCCGTGGAACTGCCGCTGGATCCGCTGACCGAGCCGGACGCGCTGGACCTGCTGGAGCGGATCACCCGGGACGCCCGGCTCGCCGACGACCCCGAACCGGTCCGTGAGCTGCTGTCCCTGTGCGGTGGGCTGCCCGCCGCCCTGCACGTCGCCGGGCGCTGGATGCGCCGGCACGCGTACCGGCCGCTGCACCGACTGACCGGAGAGTTGCGGGCGGGCGGCACCCCCGAGGTCGAGCAGGTCTGGGACGCGGCCTACCGCACCCTGACCCCCGAGGCCGCCCGCCTCTACCGGCTGCTCGCCGACCTCACCGGCCCCACCGTGACCCTCGCCTCCGCCGACGCGCTGCTCGGGAAGGGCACGCATGCCGCCGGGAGCGCGCTGGAGGAACTGCACGAGGCCGGACTGCTCGACGACCGGGACCAGGAACCCGGCCGGTCCCGGCTGCCCGGGCTGCTGCGGGCCCACGCCCGCCGGCGTGCCGAGGCGGACGAGGATCCCGCCGAGCGGGACACGGCCCGACGGCGCGTCGTCGGCTGGTATCTGCGCCAGGCCCAGAACGCCGACCTGATCGCGGCCGGCCCCCGGCTCAGGTTCCACCCCGGCGCCGACGAGGTGCCCGGCACCCGGGACGTGCTCTTCGACCGGGGCGACGGCGAACAGGCCGCCAAGCGCCGGGCCCACGGCTGGCTGGAGGCCGAGCGGCACGCCCTGTTCGCCTGCGTCCGGCTCGCCGACGAGGCGGGCGCCTGCTCGGAATGGGGAACCTCCGAGGCCTGGGCGCTGTGCGAGCCGCTGTGGACGCACTTCCTGGACCACCCGCACTACGCCGACCACATCGACGCCTTCCGCATCGGCGTGGCCGCCGCGCAGCGCGCCGGTGAGGTGCGGGCGCTCGTCCGGATGCGCTGCCAGCTCGCTCGACCGCTGTGGGAACAGGGGGAGTTCGAGGCGGCGGACCGTGAACTCACCCAGGCCTGGAGCGCGGTGCGAGCCGGGTTCGGGACCTCGCCGGAGGAGCGGAAACTCGCCGCGTCCACACGGGAGTTCCACGGGATGCTGCGCTCGGCGCAGGGCGACTGGGCGGATGCGGCGGGCGAGTTCGAGGCGTCGGGTCTCGTGCACGAGGAGATCGGCAACGCCTACGGTGCCACGCTCATGCGGTACCGGCTGGGCGAGGCTCTGGCGCATCTGGGCCAACTGGAGCGTGCCGCCGACCTGTTGACGCGGGCGCGGGACGAGTTCGCCGAGGGCGGGCGGGCCCGGCTGGTCTCCAGGGCCTCGTTCGCGCTGGGCGGTGTGCTGTATCGCCTCGAACGGGCCGACGAGGCACGGGAGTTGTACGCCGTCGCGCTCTCCGGGGCGCGAGGCCGAGGCGGCATCCGGGACGAGATCCGGGTACTGGACGCTCTGGCCGAGCTGGAGAGCGCTCAGGGGCGGACGACGGAGGCCACGGAACACCGGGACGCCGCGCGGGTGCTGCGCGAGCGGTGCGGGCTGGAGTGACCTGCGGGGGCTAGTGAGCTGGTCCGGAGATTCGTGTGCAGTAGTGGCAGATGCGGTCGATGATCTGGTCGGCGGTCTTGGTCCAGTGGAAGGGCCGGGCGTCGGTGTTCCAGGTCTTGATCCAGGCTTCGAGTGCG
>NZ_JAAGLY010000279.1 GCF_010548375.1 Streptomyces sp. SID13726 | reverse complement strand
CGCCGGCCGCATCGTCTTCCACCTCTTCGAGGAGGTCGTCCCGCTGACCGCTCGCAACTTCCGCGAGCTGTGCACCGGCCAGAACGGCTTCGGATACGCCGGCTCTGGCTTCCACCGCGTCATCCCCCAGTTCATGCTGCAGGGCGGTGACTTCACCAACCACAACGGCACCGGCGGCAAGAGCATCTACGGCGAGAAGTTCGAGGACGAGAACTTCACGCTGAAGCACGACCGCCCGTACCTCCTGTCGATGGCGAACGCCGGCCGCAACACCAACGGCTCGCAGTTCTTCATCACCACCGTCGTCACCTCCTGGCTCGACAACAAGCACGTCGTCTTCGGCGAGGTCGTCGAGGGCCAGGCGCTGGTCGACCAGATCGAGGCCCTGGGCTCCCAGTCCGGCGCCCCCAAGGGCAAGGTCGAGATCGCGGCCTCGGGCGTCGTCGACGCCGCCTGATCCCCGCACCCACGTGCCGGCCGGCCCCGCCCCCTCCCGGGGGGCGGGG
>NZ_JAAGLY010000278.1 GCF_010548375.1 Streptomyces sp. SID13726 | reverse complement strand
TTCGGCCTGCCGACCGTGACGGACATCCTGCGCGAGCTGGAGAAGCCGGGCCGCGACCCGCGGCCGGCCTTCAAGACCGCCACGTTCAAGGAGGGCGTCCAGAAGATCGGCGACCTGGCGCCGGGAATGATCCTGGAGGGCGTGGTCACGAACGTGGCCGCGTTCGGCGCCTTCATCGACATCGGCGTCCACCAGGACGGGCTGGCCCACGTCTCGGCGCTGTCGAAGAACTTCGTCAAGGACCCGCGGGACGTGGTCAAGCCGGGCGACATCGTCCGGGTGAAGGTCCTGGACGTGGACATCCCGCGCAAGCGGATCTCGCTGACGCTGCGGCTGGAGGACGAGGCCGACCGCCCGGCGGGCGGCGCCCCGCGACAGCGCGAGGACCGGCAGGAGCGCCAGGAGCGACGCGGTGGCGGCCGTCCCCCGCAGCAGCGCGGAGGCCAGGGTCAGGGCGGTGGCCAGAGCCAGGGGCAGGGTCAGGGCCGCGGCCCAGGGCAGGGCGG
>NZ_JAAGLY010000277.1 GCF_010548375.1 Streptomyces sp. SID13726 | reverse complement strand
AGCACTTCTGGTGGGGCTCGGTCTTCCTCCTCGCCGTCCCGGTGCTCGTGCTGCTGCTCGCGCTCGCGCCGTTCTTCGTGCCCGAGTCGCGCGACCCCGCCCCGGGCCGCATCGACGTCGTGTCGATCGTGCTCGTCATGGCGACCATGACCCCCGTCGTCTACGGCATCAAGATGCCCGCCAAGTCCGGGGCGAGCACCCTCGCGCTCGGGAGCGTCGTCGTCGGGCTGGTCGCCGGGACGCTGTTCGTGCGCCGCCAGCTCCGCCGGCCCGACCCGATGATCGACGTGCGGCTCTTCGCCCACGGCGCGTTCAGCGGCGCCGTGCTCGTCAACCTGCTGTCGGTGTTCTCGCTCGTCGGGTTCCTGTTCTTCGTCTCCCAGGACGTGCAGCTCGTGCTCGGCCTCACCCCCATGCAGGCGGGCGTCGCGCTCCTGCCCGGCCTGCTCGTCATGATCGTGGCGGGCCTGGGCGGCGTGCGGGTCGTGCGCCGCGTGCGTCCCGCGCA
>NZ_JAAGLY010000276.1 GCF_010548375.1 Streptomyces sp. SID13726 | reverse complement strand
GTCGTTGCCCACGCCGACCGTGCCGCGCCCGAAGAGACCGGCCTCGTCGCCCACGACGACGACCGCGACGTCCGCGTCCCGCGCGACGGCGACCGCCTCGGGGATCCCCGAGGCATCGAGGCCGTCGACCGCGCAGCCGACGGCGTGCGTCACGTCGGTACCCGCGAGCGCGTCGCGCAGCGACTCGAGGACCGTGGGCAGCGCGATGCCGGCCGGCGTGCCGGGGTGGTGCGCGAGCACGTGGTTGACGAACGAGTAGCAGCCCATGAGCGCCTCGGACGAGTCCGCGTTGGGCCCGACCACGGCGACGCGGCGCGGAGCGGACGGTGCGTCGTCAGCGCTGTCGCGACGGCCGCGGACGAGCGGCAGCACACCGTCGTTCGCGAGCAGCACGAGCGACTCCTGCGCGAGGCGGCGTGCCGTCGCACGCTGCTGCGGGGTGTCGAGGTCGACCGTCGTCGGCGGCTCGTCCGCGTACGCGCCCGGGTCGAGCACGCCCAGCCCCTCCT
>NZ_JAAGLY010000275.1 GCF_010548375.1 Streptomyces sp. SID13726 | reverse complement strand
CTCCACAGGCAGGGTGTGGAGTGTGAATCGCGAGGAGCCGCAGACCACGGTCGCCCGTACACCGTCTGTGGAAATCTCCACCGGGCGGTTGGGGAGGGCGTGGCAGATGTCGGCGAGCAGCCGGCCGGAGACGAGGACGGTGCCGTCCTCCTCGACGTCGGCCTCGACGGAGACGCGGGCCGAGACCTCGTAGTCGAAGCCGGAGAGGGACAGCGTGCCCTCCTCGGCCTTCAGCAGCAGGCCCGCGAGAACGGGCACCGGCGGCCGGGCCGGGAGGCTGCGGGCCGCCCAAGCCACCGCCTCCGCGAGTACGTCGCGCTCCACCCGGATCTTCACCGGAACCGCCTCCTGCTGTTGCTCGCTCGTCTGCCGGCCTTCGTTCTCGGCGCCGGTGCCTCGATGCCGTCGATGGCTCGGAGCCTCGGTGCCGGGCACCAGTCTGACGTACGGCGCCGACAGTCGTTGCTGCCGGAGGTCAAGTCGGGAGCGAGGTGTCGGGGAGGCGTCCCC
>NZ_JAAGLY010000274.1 GCF_010548375.1 Streptomyces sp. SID13726 | reverse complement strand
GAGGGCGACGAGCTGCTCTCGACCGACGTCGTCGAGGAGGGTTCCGACCTCTTCGTCGTGACCGAGGGCGGGTTCGCGAAGCGCACGCGGATCGACGAGTACCGGGTCCAGGGCCGTGGCGGTCTGGGCATCAAGGTCGCGAACCTGGTGGAGGCTCGTGGAGATCTCGTGGGGGCTCTGGTGACAGAGGCCGACGACGAGGTGCTGGTGATCATGGAACGCGGGAAGATCGTGCGGTCCGCGGTCGACGAGGTGAACCTCACGGGCCGCAACACGCAGGGGGTGACGTTCGCGAAGCCCGACAAGGGCGACCGCATCATCGCGGTCGCGCGGAACGTCGAGCGTCGCCTCGGAGAGGATCGGGATACCGTGGAGGGCGAGGACGGGACCGGCACGGCCCCGGGCGGCACCGACACGAGCAGCGCACCGATCACCGACCCGACCGCCTCGTCCGACGAGGCGAGCGGGACCGAGCCGGCCCCCGGAACCACCGAGGAAACCAGATGAGCA
>NZ_JAAGLY010000273.1 GCF_010548375.1 Streptomyces sp. SID13726 | reverse complement strand
CCGAGCGGCGCGGGCGCTGGGGCTCGACCACATCGCCGCTCACGTGACGCTCACGGAGATCACCGCGACCTCGTACCGGGGCCCGATCTTCCGCACCGAGCTCACCGAGGTCCGGTCGATCGGGATCAACGCCGACCGCCTGGCGCAGCTCGAGCGGTTCTCCGCGGCCCTCCCGGCGGGCGCCGACCTCGGCACCGTCGAGGCGGAGCTCGACCGGATCGCGCGCCGGCCACCGCTGTACGGCGCGCTGCTCAACGCCCTCTGGGCGGGGATCGCCTGCGCGGCCTTCGCGTTCCTCAACAACGGCGGCCTCGTCGAGTGCGGCGCGGTGCTCGTCGCGGCGGCGCTCGGGCAGGCGGTGCGCCAGGCGATGCTGCACCGGGGGATCAACCAGTTCGGCGTGACGATGCTCGCCGCGGCGGTCGCGAGCATCGCCTACCTGGTCCTCGTCCTGGCGCTGTCGGCGCTCGCGGGTGTCGACGGCGGGCACGAGGCCGGGTACGTCTCCGCG
>NZ_JAAGLY010000272.1 GCF_010548375.1 Streptomyces sp. SID13726 | reverse complement strand
GATCACGCCGCCGCCGAGCACCACGACCGACTTCGGGACGCGGTCGAGCCGCAGCGCCTGGTCGGAGGTGATGACGCGGCCGGCGATCTCGAGACCGGGCAGCGAGCGCGCGTACGAGCCGGTCGCGAGCACGACGTGGCGACCGGTGTAGCGGGTGCCGTCGACCTCGACGGTGTCCTGCGACACGAGCCGGCCGTGGCCCTCGACGAACGTGATGCCGCGCGAGGCGACGAGTCCCTGCAGCCCCTTGTAGAGGCCTGTGACGACGCCGTCCTTGTAGCCGTTGACGCCCGCCATGTCGATGCCCTCGAGCGTGCTGCGGACGCCGAACCTCGCGCCCTCGCGGGCGCCGTCGGCCAGCTCGGCCGCGTGGAGCAGGGCCTTGGTGGGGATGCACCCGTTGTGCAGGCAGGTCCCACCGAGCTTGCCCGACTCGACGAGCGCGACGGAGAGGCCGAGCTGGGCGGCGCGCAGCGCGGTGGCGTAGCCGGCGCTGCCTCCGCCCAGGACG
>NZ_JAAGLY010000271.1 GCF_010548375.1 Streptomyces sp. SID13726 | reverse complement strand
GACCCGCTCGTCGAGGTCATCGTCATGTCGCGCAACTCGCCGGAGACGGGCCTGCGGGTCATGCGCTCGATCCGGCACCACGACCTCGACATCACGCGCGCCGTCTTCCGCCAGGGCCGCAGCCCGCACGAGTTCATCCGCCCGCTGCACGTCGACCTGTTCCTCTCGGCCGACGAGCGCTCCGTGCGCGACGCGGTCGACCTCGGCCTGGGTGCTCTCGACCGCGCCGGACGTCGGGTCGGGCATGCCGGCGCCGTCGACGACGTCGAGCTGGACCAGGACCTCGGCGCGGGGCAGGGGCGCGGGGCGCAGGACGCCGTCGTAGCCGTGCTCGGCGAGGAAGGTCGTGACGAAGGGGTCGCGTCGCGAGCCGTCGGCGAGCAGCTCGACCGTCGGGAGCAGCTCGGCAAGCTCGCGGACCGTCTCGGTGGAGGCGGCGCGCGGGTCGCCGACCGCGACGACCTGCTGGCCCCGCTGACTTCCCTGGCCGGAGGACGGGCCGTTCCGACCAC
>NZ_JAAGLY010000270.1 GCF_010548375.1 Streptomyces sp. SID13726 | reverse complement strand
CTACCGCCCGGCGCCGTCCTGCGGACCAGTGCCCCACGGCGGCGTCTCGGCGGCCGGCGCGACCTCGTCCACCGGGGCGTCGGCAGGCGACTCGACCGCGTCCTCCACGGGACCGGCGACGCCGCTCGCGGGGGCCGCGGCGGACGGGCCGTCCTGGGCGTGCAGCGCCCGCGTGCGCAGCAGGCTCGCGACGGTGGTGACGGCGAGCGCACCGATGATCACCACGAGCGACAGCCAGATCGGGACCGTCGGGACGGCGTCGAGGTGCTCACCGCCGTTGATGAACGGCAGCGTGTTCTCGTGCAGCGCCTCGAGGATCAGCTTCACGCCGATGAACCCGAGGATCACCGCGAGACCGATCGGCAGGTAGACCAGCCGCTCGAGCAGGCCGCCCAGGAGGAAGTAGAGCTGGCGCAGGCCGAGCAGCGAGAACGCGTTGGCGGCGAACACGAGGAAGGTCTCCTGCGTGAGGCCGAAGATCGCGGGGATCGAGTCGACCGCGAAGAGCAGGTCCG
>NZ_JAAGLY010000026.1 GCF_010548375.1 Streptomyces sp. SID13726 | reverse complement strand
TCTTCACTCCGCGCTCGACTACGTGCCACCTGCCGAGTACGAACGCGACTTCTGGCAGGGCCAAGAACGAGTCCCGCAGTCCGCCTGAAACAAGATCACCGGACTCTACGAAACTCGGGACAGCTCACCCCCAGGACTGGGACAAGATCGCCAAGCTTCTGAAGCCCGTCTATACGGCGCCGACCGAGGAAGCCGCCCTGGACAGGTTCGCCGTGTTCGCCGACGCCTGGGGCAGGAAATACCCGGCGATCGTGAAGCTGTGGGAGAACGCCTGGGAGGAGTTCACCCCGTTCCTGCGGTTCGACACCGAGATCCGTCGCATCGTCTGCACGACGAACGCGATCGAGTCGGTCAACGCCCGCATCCGCCGGGCGGTCAAGGCCCGCGGGTACTTCCCGAACGAGCAGGCCGCGTTGAAGTGCGTCTACATGGCGATCATGTCGCTCGACCCCACGGGCAAGGGCCAGGCCCGCTGGACCATGCGTTGGAAGACCGCTCTGAATGCCTTCGACATCACCTTCGACGGCCGCCTCTCCGCAGCCCATCAGTAACCGTCAACCCCAGTTACACCGCTCGTTTGACAGACCCGGTGGTCGGTGTCGAGAGCGCGGGCGGCGGCGAAATGGGTGTCGTTGTAAGGGGAGGACCACTCACCTCCGCGCAAGACGCAGTTGGAACCCTGCTCCGGAGCGATCACGGCCTCGGCTTTCAGTATTGAGCCATCGACCATGTCGCGGCTACACGTTCCGCTTGACAGATCTGCTGGCTCACTCACGTCGACTCGACGTGGTTGGGGGGGGGCAGGCCTCGAAGGCGCGGAAGGCATTCCGGTGACCGGTGCGATGAGGCTGATCTGGTCAAACAACCCCATCACGTGTCGCGTACATGACCTTCCGCGCCTACGATGTGACAGCTCGTGCGGGATCGGTGGGGTTCATGGGGCCTGTGCGCCCGATGACGTGCTCTGGGGAGGGCGCATGCGGTCGCAGGGCGAATTACTTCAGGCAGTCAGATCTGGCCGACGGCGGCTCGTAACGGTGAGCGTAGTAATCTTCGCGCTGGTCGCTGGGGCGGTGTCGACCGACGCGGTTTCGGCGGAGTCGGCACCCTCGCGGGCCGAGTTTTCAGCTAACTCCTCTAACTCCTCGGCGCCGGTGCAGGCGGGCCCATCGGTGGGCTCAGGCTCTGCTGATGCGGCCGCCGCATCCACGACCGGAAATGCGGTCTACGCCTACGACGCCGCAGGTCGCCTAGTTGGTGTCACCGACCCTGTCGGCGAGACAGCCCGCTACCGCTATGACGAAGCCGGCAATCGGGTCGGCATCGACCGTTTCGCGTCCAGCACGCTGTCCGTGTTGTCGATGGTCCCGGCCAGGGCCAAGGCTGGGGCCGACATCACCCTGTCAGGTACAGGGTTCTCGACCGCAGCAGCAGGCAACATCGTGATGTTCGGAGATACAGCGGCCACAGTAAGCCGTGCCGCGGCGAATCGTCTCGTCGTCACCGTCCCGGCCGGTGCGGGCCCGGGTCCGCTGTCTGTGAAGGTCGGCAGCGCGACAGCCATGTCCGCCGAGTCCTTCACGCTCGCGCCCTCCGGGCCGGCCGTCACATCGGTGACACCCTCATCTGGCCCTGCAGGCACCGAAGTGACCATCCAGGGCAGTGGGTTCGCGTCCACAGTCGCGGACAACCTCGTCCGGTTCAACGGTGGCACCTTCGCCGAATTGGTCAGCGCCACCGGCACCACGCTCACGGTCAAGGTGCCTGAGGCCACCACGACCGGGAAGATCACCGTCGAGACCGCGGGTGGAAGGACGGTCTCACCCGCTGACTTCACTGTGCCTCTTTCCGAGGACGAGGCACAGTTCGAGACCACCGTCAGCACGTCGGTCACGGACGGCAGTCCGCCCTCCGTCGCCATCACGCAGGCCGGCAAGAAGGCCCGCGTACTGTTCGATGCCGATCAGGGCCAGGACATCTCCGTCGGCTTCACCCAGTCCACGTTCTCCTCCTCAGCCTCGGTGGAACTGGTCGATCCCCGCGGCGACACAGTCGGCAGCGCCGGCTCCGTCTCTACCGGGCCCACCGACTTCGAGGCACGTGATCTGCCCGTCTCCGGGACCTACACCCTGGTGATCGATCCGCCGGCGCAGGTCACCGGCGCTGTGACCGTGACTGTGTCGCTCGCGGCGGGCGGAGAGCTGTCCTTCGGCGGTGATCCGGCCGCCACGTCGATGAGCCGGGCCGGGCAGGACGGGTTGTGGACGTTCGTGGCGTCGAAGGGCGACTCGTTCAGCCTCGGCGTTGACACCGCCGGAATGACCGACGGAATGTACGTGCGCCTGTACCAGCCCAACGAAGACCAGGTGGACTCCGTCTACGTGTCCAAGGCGTCCGATGGATCCATGGACGTGGATGCTCTGCCCGCAAGCGGCCGGTACACCCTCTACCTGGATCCGGCGAGCGGCGCGACCGGCACCGCGACGATCACCATCTCGCATTACGCCGACGCCGGGGCCTTGACGTCCAACGGTGGTCCCACACAGTTGGCGATCACTCGGCCCGGGCAGGACGGTGTCGCCTCCTTCAGTGCCGAGGCCGGCCAGAAGGTGTCCCTCGGCGTGACGTCGACCGGTTTCGCCGGATACACCTCGATGCGGGTGTACGCGCCGGACGGCAGCAGTGTGGACAGCTTCACCATCTCCGCGGACGACACTGCGGAGTGGGACAGTGCCGCCCTGCCGCAGAGCGGGACCTACCGGGTGGAAGCGCAGCCCTCCCACCTTGGCACGGGAACTTTGGCCCTCACGCTGTCCCGCCCCGTGGACGTCGGCCGACTGAGCACGACCGGAAGCTCGGCCGCTTTGGCCGTCACCCGGCTTGGTCAGAACGCCGAGGCCACGTTCACCGCCACTGCCGGAGACGACCTGTCCCTGGGGATCACGGAGAACACCTTCCCAAGTTTCTTCAACCTCACCGTGCTCGCTCCATCCGGCGCCAAGATCGTCAATTCCGTATCCGTGGCAGCTGCCAAGTCGGACACCCGCGGCCTGCCCGATCTGCCGGAGACCGGCACGTACACGGTGATCGTCGACCCCTATGACGGCGTCCAGGGCAGCATCAAGGTGACGCTCTCGGCCGACCTCGTCGTCGACGTCAGCATGGATGGCGCCTCCGTGCCCATCAGTGTCAGCCGCCCTGGCCAGCGGGTACGCGCCCGGTTCAGCGGCCCTGCGGGCGGCCTCGCAGGCGTGGGACTTACTGGCAACAGCATCAACCAGGCCACCTCCATCAACCTGATCGGCTCAGGGGGCGGGGACGGTGACTACCTCGCCTCCATGTCCAAGAACACCGCCAAGGCCGTACACTTGAACGGCCTGGCTACCGGTTCGGTCTACATCCTGCTGCTGGAGCCGCAGCTCGCCGGTATCGGCAGCGCGACCCTATGGCTGTCCACGCCAGTCAAGGCCGGTTCCCTTTCGACGACCGGAGCCACAGGGACAATCGGCAGGCCGGGACAGGCCCTTCAATACACGCTGAACGCCCAGGCAGGGGACGGCGCTGCCGTGGTCCTCAGCGGCACGACGATCAGCGGCAGCACACAGATCGCACTGCTGGAGCCGGGCGCGACCGAGCCGGTCAGCCTCGGCAGCATGACCACCTCGACCACCGACGCCGACCTGAGAGCACCACTGAAGGCAGGCGCTCACCAGCTGCTGTTGCGGCCCGGCAATCCCGTGACCGGGCAGAGCACCGCCACACTGGTGCCAGATGTGAATGCCGGCACCCTCACCGTCGACGCAGGCGCCAAACCCGCCGCGATCTCCACAGCCGGCCAGAACGCCCACTACACCTTCGCCGGTACCGCCGGGCAGAAAATCACCGTCGGTCTGGGCAGCACACCGCCCTACCACTGGTACCTGTCGGTGTACGGGCCGGACGGTAAATGGCTTGTCGACGAGCGGTACCTGACGTCCAGTACGACCTCGTACGCCATGCCAGCGCTGCCCGCCAACGGTACCTACACCCTGACCGTGGATCCCGCGTCGCTGCGCACCGGCACCTACAGCATCAGCCTGTCCACAACCGCCGTGACCATCAGCATCAGACAGGCCGCGAAGAACGCCGCCGAACTGGCGGAGACGCGCGCCCGTGACACCGGTGGCACAGCCCCGACCAGGGCCATCGGCGTGGTACCGACCGGGGCCGATGCCTGGCAGCCGGATCAACACAACCTCAGGGGCCGAGACTGGGTGACTCGGCGCGGTACGGCGCCGAAAGCGCCGCCAGCGCTGCACACGGTCCCGAACAAGACTGCGCTGACTGGGCACGTTCTCAAGTTGGACGGCAAGCCCCTGGCGAAGGTCACCGTCCGGGTCGGCACCCAGACAGCCCGCACGGATACCAAGGGCCGCTTCCTGCTGGCCGGGATCAACCCGGATGCCACCACCCTGGTCGTCGACGGCTCGACCGCCAACACGAAGAAGCGCAGTTACGGCCGGTACGACATCCGTATCCACCCGAAGGCCGGCATGTCCGTGGACCTTGGCTTCCCGGTGTGGATGACGCCGCTGGACACCAAGCACACCGTCACCTTCGACGCGCCCGCGAAGAAGGACATCGTGCTGACCACCCCGCAGATCCCGGGGCTCGAGGTCCGCATCCCGAAGGGATCGGTGGTCCGCGACGAGAAAGGCAAGGTGGTCACCGAACTCGGTATCACAGCCATCCCGATCGACCGTCCTCCGTTTCCGCTGCCGAAGAACAGCGTCGTTCCCGTCTACTTCACCGTGCAGCCCGGCGGAACCTATGTGTTCCCCGAAGGTGCCCAGGTCATCTACCCCAACTACACGCACGAACCGCCCGGCACGCGTGTCGACTTCATGGACTACGACCCGGACGGCAAGGGCTGGTACGTCTACGGTCATGGAGAGGTCAGCGCTGACGGCACCCAGGTGATCCCGGACAAGACGACCCGGATATGGGCCTTTCACGGTGCGATGTTCAACACCTCCGCCGTACCGCCGTGGCTGACCTCCTGGCTGGACGACACCATCAACTGGCTCTCCGGCGACCCGGTGGACCTGTCCACCGGCATGCTCACCGACTCCCGCACCGACCTCGCGATCAACGACCCGCTGACCTCGGTCTCCGTGAGCCGGACGTACTGGCAGGGCGACACCACCAAGCGTGCCTTCGGAATCGGACGCGACTTCGCCTACAACGCGTTCCTGCACTCGCAGGAGCAGTACAAGCAAGTGGACCTGTATCTGCCCGGCGGCCAGAAAGTGCACTACGTCCGCACCTCGGCGGGCACCAGCTTCATCGACGCCGTCTTCGAACCAGCGGGTGCCTCAGGCCAGTTCCGCGGCACGAAGATCGATTGGAACCACAAGTCGGGCTGGGACATGACCTTCCCCGACGGCACCGTCTGGGTCTTCCCCCAGTACTCCCCACTGCACGAGATCCGCGACCGATACGGCAACACCCTGACCCTCACCCGCTCCTACGGAAACCGGGGGAACCTCACCCGTCTGGTCACCTCCACCGGCCGGTGGATCGCCCTGACCTACGACTCCAACAACCGGGTCACCCAGGCCCGGGACAACGCCGGTCGCACCGTGTCCTACACGTATGACAGCGCTGGACGGCTGGAGACGGTCACCGACCCGGCGGGCAAGGCCAGTTCGTACACCTACGACGGCACCTCCAACCGCATAGCCACCGCCAAGGATGCCCGCGGCATCGTCTACATGACCAACACCTATGACACCAACGGGCGGGTGAAGAAGCAGACCCTGACCGAGGGGCAGGAGTACTCCTTCGCCTACACCACCACTGGCACCGGTGAGATCACCGCCACCGAGGTGACCCAGCCCGGCGGCACCATACGGCGGGCGGAATTCGACGGTGGCTACGGCACCTCCGACACTCAGGCATACGGCTCCGCCTTGGCCCGAAAAACCGTCTACCAGCGCGGTACCGGGCATCGCGTCGACGCGGTAGTGGACCCCTATGGGCGGCGCACCGAGTTCTCCTACGATGCGAACGGCCATGTGACGAAGTCGGTGGAACTGGCCGGGACCAGCGATGCCCGCTCTAGCAGCACCGTGGTCTACGACGGCGCCTACGACCAGCCCGGCAGCATCACCGATGTGCTCGGCCACACCACCACGTTCGGCTACGACGCCGACGGTCATCTGAAGGGGACCACCGACCCCGAAGGACGCAAGACCAGCTATACGTACAACACCGCAGGGCAGATCAAGACAGTCACCGACGCCGCGCAAGCGGTCACCACCTACACCTACGCGAGCGGCGACCTCACAGCGATCACCGACTCCGAGGGCCGCACATCCACCCAGTTCACGGACGCCGCAGGTCGGCCGAGCACGCTGACCGATGAGTCCGGCTCGGCCACCACGGTGACGTACGACAAGCTCAATCAGACCCGCCAGGTCACCGACCCGCTGAACCACACCACCGCTTTTGGCTACGACGCCAACGGCAACCTCACCACCCTCACCGACGCCCGCGGCAACACCACCACCTGGACCTACGACGACGCCGACCGCCCCGAGTCGGTCACCGACCCACTCGGCGCACAAGCACGGCTCGCCTACGACACGGCCGGTTTCCTCAAGACAGCCACCAACCGAACCGGTCTGTCGGCCCTGGCCGAGTACGACGAATTGGGCCGGCCCAAGCGCACCCAGTACGGCGTCAACGCCTTGGGACAGGCAGAATCCACCGTCACCTACACGTACTACGACAACGATCTGCCCAAGCAGATCACCGACAGCCAGGCCGGCACACAATCCTTCACCTACGACGTATACGACCGCCTTGCCACCATCACCGGCCCTACCGGCACGGTCGGATACGGCTACGACGCCGGGGACCGGCGCACCCGGATGACCGCCGCCGGGACCAGCACCACCTACGGCTACGACACTTCGGACGTTCTCACCTCAGTCACCTCCGACAGCCAGACGGTCACCTTCGGCCTGGACGCGACCGGCCGAGAGAAGACCGCATCCCTGCCTGGCGGCATCACCCGCACCACCGGCTACGACACCACCGGCGTCATCGCCTCCATCACCTACACGCAAGGCACCAAGACCATCGGCGACCTGGTCTATTCGCGAGATCAGCGAGCGCTGCAGACCGGCTTGACCGGCTCGCTGGCAAAGGTTGCGCTGCCTGCTGCAGAAAGCGGCACACAGTTCGGCAAGGACAACCGCATCAACAGTTACGCCGGACGCACCTTCAACTATGACGCTGACGGGCAGCTCAAGAATGACGGCGTCCGCAGCTATACCTGGAACGCCCGCGGCGAACTCACCGGCCTGACAAAAGCGGGAACTACCTCGGCATTCGGCTATGACCCACTCGGCAGCCGCGTCTCTAAGACCATCGGGGGCATCGCCAGCCGCTATCTGACCGACGGCAGCAACCCGCTGGTGGAGCAGAACGGTTCAGGAGCGACGACGGCGACTACGGCGACCTCGGGACTGGACAGATTCCTGACCCGCACCGAGGGCGGGACGAGTCAGATCTACCTCACCGATGCCCTCGGCACCGTCATCGGCTTGGCCAACACAGACGGCACCATCGCCACCAGTTACTCCTACGACCCGGGCGGAACGCCCACCGCCTCCGCCGCCACTTCGTCGAACCCGTACACCTTCACCGGCCGCGAAGATGACGGCACCGGCCTGCTCTACTACCGCGACCGCTACTACGACCCGCAGACCGGCCGCTTCATCTCCCAGGACCCCAGCGCTCAGGCCGGCGGCATCAACCTTTACCAGTACGCGCTGTCCTCCCCCACCACCTACACCGATCCCTCCGGCAACAATCCCCTGATCGCCGGCTGCGTCGTCGGCGGTCTCATGGACGGCGGCCTGGACTGGCTCAGCCAGCGTCTGTCCGGCCGCAAGGTCAACTGGGGCCAGGTCGGCCAGGCCGCCGCCATCGGCTGCCTGAGCGGCATGCTCGGCGCAGGTCTTGGCTCCATGCTCGAAGGCAGACTCGGCTCCCGAGCCGCCAGCTGTGCCTTTCCCAACAGCTTCACCGGTGACACCCCGGTGCTGATGGCCGACGGAACCCACAAGCCCATCAAGGACGTCGTCATCGGCGACAAGGTCATCGCCGCCGACCCCGAGACTGGTGAGAACGGGCCACGCAAGGTCACGGCCCTTATCCAGGGCGACGGGGACAAACAACTCGTCGACATCACCCTCAATACCGACGGGACCGCCCGAACCAAGACCGGCACGATCACCGCTACGGGCGGCCACCCCTTCTGGGTCCCTCAACTCAACCAATGGATCGAAGCCGGAGACCTGGCCCCCGGACAGTGGCTGCAGACCAGCTCCGGTACCTGGATCCAGATCACCGCCATCCAGCACCGCACCCAGCACACCGCGGTCTACAACCTCACCATCGACGGCCTGCACACCTACTACGCCGCCGCGGGCAATGCGTCAGTCCTTGTCCACAACTGCGGCACCGGCTACAGGTGGGCATCCCCCAACGCCTCGACCGACGTACTCGCCCCCGGAGAGGCCTGGCACCCCGGCCAGGGCACTCCAGTGATCGGGCGGCTTCCGGACACCTCCGTGGGAGGCCAATGGCCCGGCTACGTCAGGCTCGTTGCCGATCCCTGGAATCTCGCCAAGAATGACGCGTGGATTCAGACCATCATCAACCAGCGCGGCACTGTGCATGTCGCTTCTCCTACCGAGGGAACCTACTGGAACGTGGCACGTCAGGAACCGTCGGTCTTCGCACGCGAGATTCAGCAACTACTACAGGCCGGCTACCGGTGGAAAGGGGATTATCTTGTCCCGTAAGTCGAACGGCGATAATGGGCAGGGGCAGGTGGCCGACCTTTCACGCCTTCGCGACAAGCGTTTCAACGGCTACCTCAGGGTTCGGCTCCCCCATGAACTAGACACCGAGGTCGAGACGATCATTGCCGCCTATATGCACGCATCCACGTCAGTCAGACAGAAGATGGCCGACAGCATCGACGTGCGAACCGCCGGTGTATTCAGTGCGTACGGGCAGCGGATGGCATCCACAGCAGTACGGACTCAGTCCGTGGGGCCCCTGAAGCGGGGTCTTGTCTCCGTGAGCCTGGCAGAGGGCCGACTCAACCAGCCGTACGACAACCTGTTCGTGCTGGCAGCCCTCAACGATGCCGCGACCCTCATCGGCTCCACCCTTGAGATCGTCCTTGCCGACGTGGCCCGTGTACTGCCTCAAACCGGGCTGACGGCAATACAGAAATTCAACCAGCGACAAGACCGAGATAAAACACTCGAGTCGATGGGACTCAGAACAACAGGCAGCGGACGGACATTTCTCTACGAATAACGCCTGCTTCGGACCATCCAAGGTAATTTAATGGAACCAAGTAAGACCGACAGAGGTCGCCCCTCCGTACTTCGCAGCCGACGTGGGATGCTGTACACCACCATGACTGCCGCCCTTGGCGCCGGGGGGCTGGCCACGGCGAGCGCCACCGCACGGCGCAGCACGCCGTCCGAGCCCACACAAGCTCCACCCCACCTTCGTGGTACTGCACCCTTGCCCTTCACACAGCTGATCTCCCTCGATCTCGCTGCGGATGACAAGCAGCTGGGCAGCTCGCTGCGCGCAGCACACCGGGTTGTCGGAGCACTCAACAGAGGCAAGACCGCCACCTGGCTGGGTCTGGGCAGCAGCGTGATTCCCGCATCCGCCGACAGACCCCGAAGTCTTAAGCAGATGGCGGCCTTCCTCGGCGATGTACTCGATCCGGCACAGTCGCACGGAGCCCTGCTGCTGCAAATCACAGGGGTAGCGCCGGATGCCGTGCGTAAAGCCGCCGAGCAGGCGCTTGATGGACTGCCGCAATGGCAGATCCGCTGGCGCCTGGACGGCTTTCGCCCTGGAAACCGCACCGAAAACGGCAGAGGACTGGCCCGCAATCCCTTCCACTTCACCGAAGGATACGGAAACCCCGCCACCGCAGCCGCAGTCACCGAACGCGCTGCTGTCGCAGCCGGTCAGGGTGAACCGGCCTGGGCGATCGGGGGCAGCTACCAAGTTGTACGGATCATCAGGCTTGCCACAGACTTCTGGGACCGCGACACGGTCCGCGAGCAGGAGCGCATCATCGGGCGTCGCAGGGACGGCCGCTGGCTAGACGGCACACCCAGTACCGAACAGCCGGCCTTCACCGCCGACCCGCACGGCACCATCACCCCACTCGACGCCCACGTCCGTAGGGCAGCGCCCGACCGGAGGCACCCTCCACCCCTGGTGCGGCGCGGCTACAACTACCACCACGGTCCCGATGACCAGGGCCTGATTTTCTCCTGCTTCCAACGCGACCTGAAGAAGGGATTCGAAGCCGTACAACACCGGCTGCAGGGCGAAGCCATGGCCAAATATGCCCTCACCGTCGGCGGAGGCTACTTCTTCGTCCCTCCCCCCGGCGACAGTTGGCTTGACGCGCTGACCTGAACAAGGCTGGTTGTCCGCGTCCGGCACTCACAAGTACGAGAAGCAACTCGCCCGCGTTTTGGGCCGCTCCACCCGGATGATCACGGACGCGCTCGCCCCTCTCTGGGACGCTGCCCGACGACAAATGGGCCGGGTTGGTGGACACGCAGCTCACCGGCGTGCCGGCAACCCTTGCTCAGCTCTCCAATAGCCCAGGGGTCTGCTGCAGGGTTGGGTGACAGGCTCGGTTACGCGGCCCGGAGGGCCGATGGGGTCGTGACCGTCTCGAACTCGACGGGAGTGAGCCGGCCGAACGAGGCTTGTCTTCGACGTCGGTGGTAGATCCGTTCAATCCAGGTCACGATCGCGATCCGCAGTTCCCCGTGAGTGGACCAGCTTCGGCGGTCCAGGACGTTCTTCTGCAGCAGGCTGAAGAAGGACTCCATGGCCGTGTTGTCGCCGGCTGCCCCGACTCGCCCTATCGATCCGGCCATCCGGTGGCGGGCGAGCGCCTGGACGAACTTCCGCGACCGGAATTGCGATCCGCGATCACTGTGCAGAACGCACCCGGCAACGTCTTCACGCCGGGCCACAGCGTTGTCCAGGGCAGCCACGGCCAGGCGGGACTTCATCCGCGCGTCGATGGAGTAGCCGACAATCCGTCTGCTGAAGACGTCCTTGATCGCACAGAGATACAACTTCCCTTCGCCGGTGGCATGCTCGGTGATGTCGGCGAGCCATAGCCGGTTCGGGCCGGCTGCGGTGAAGTCACGACGGACGAGGTCGTCGTGCACCGGAGGGCCCGCCTTCTTGCCCCGGGAGCGTTTCTTCCCGAACACGCTCCACCAGCGGTTGTCCCGGCAGATCCGCCACGCGGTCCGGTCCGCCATGGCGGACCCGGCACCACGCGCTTCGTCGGCCAGGAAGCGGTAGCCGAACTCCGGGTCGTCACGGTGGGCGTCGAACAGCGCGTTCGCGCGATGCGCCTCCTCCAGCACGGAGTCGGCCACCGGCTTGTCGAGCCAGCGGCAGTAAGGCTGTCTGGCGAGCTTCAACACCCGGCACGTGACCGTGACGGGCAGACCGTCCGCGGCCAGCTCTTTCACGAGCGGGTAGATCCTTTTCCCGGCAGGTGGGCCTGCGACAGATAGGCCGCCGCCCGGCGCAGGACCTCGTTCTCCTGCCCCAGCAGCTTGATCCGGCGACGTGCTTCCCGCAGTTCCGCGTTCTCCTGGCTGGTCGTCCCGGGCTTTGATCCGTCATCGATGTCCGCGCGGCGCATCCATTTCCACAGCGTCATCGGATGGACGCCGAAGTCCTTGGCCACCTGCTCGACCGTCACCCCAGGGCCACGGTTCCTCGCGACCCGCACGACATCCTCGCGGAACTCTTCGGGATAGGGCTTGGGCACAGCGACATCCTTCCCACCTGCCCTACAGGGCAAGCCAGTTCAGATGTCACCCGATCGTGCGGCAGACCCTGATCACGCGGGCGGCCAGTTGCGTCGGAGACCCGAACCCCGGCCCCGCGCCACGGAAGCGGAGCATGATGGGCTTGAACTCTCGGACCGTGTGAGTTGCTCCTTGGACCTCCGCCATCGACTCACTGGTGCTCGGCTTCAACAGCCGTACCAGCAACATGAACCGTTCGATCCGCTGCGAAAGTGGCTTGGCCAGATCGAAGGATTTCACGCCGCTGTCTTGCGCGATGATGACGCTCTCCGGGGGCGCGAAATCGTGCGTCCGGTCTCGGCCGTAGGCGCTCCTCGGGCCAGGGATCACGGTCGAGATGATCCGCTGCAACTGGCCCTCGTGATCAGCTGCTTCCGCGATCACTGGTTCGACGCGGACCTTGGTGAACTCGACCGGCTGGCCGTTCGCCGTGGTCATGTGGGAAACCACTCGGCAGCACGCCACCTCATATGCGTCTGCGTGGACTGCCTGGATCAGGTCGCGCAACGACTGCTCTGCAGCTGGCCCATTGGGAGAGAAGTCCTCGCGCACACGTCAGCCGGGCGATGAATGTCTCTAGGAAGCTGAAGATCAACCCGCCGGGGAATTCACGCTCATGCAAGGGACGTTCAGCGTCGAACCGAGGATGCGAAGCGGCGATCGCCTCTTCAAGTGCTCGGTACTCGCCCAGAGGCTTACGGAGTATCCGAAGTAGTCGCGCCCAACCTCCAGGTACGGGTGAAAAGCCGGCGGAGGAACCACCCGCTCCTTCTGCAGCTGAGCCCACGCCGCAGCCAGGAATGCTTGCCCCGTGTCGTGCAGGCGACTGTCGATATTGTTCACTCACCCAGCATGGACGACCGCTCAAGCACCCGCATTGCTGTTTCGCCCGGTGCCCGTGGGTGAGGAGATCACCCGGAGCGGCAGAGCCGTCAGTCACGGTTGACCCATTCTGCGTCGCCCCTCGTGGACCGAGAGGCGTCGCGCCCAGGCGGACGAGAGCTCGACGAGTTGATGGCTGACTAATGGGTGTGGATCTGCACAGTCGTCTCTTGGAGCAGATTCAGTCCGCAGCGGGGGCTAGGGGCGGGGTGGGTTCGTCGACGGCCTGCAGCAGTTCCCGCAGGCGCTGGCGGTCGTCGGCGAGGTGAAGTACGCGGTACGACTTCTTCGCGAAGAAGATTCCTTGCACCGGCGCAGCGAGCGCTCCGACGCGCCGGGCTCGCTCTTGGAGCGGCAGCTCGGACAGCCACACACCACGCGCGGCCACAACGAACCCCGTCATCAGCCCATGCAGGTCCAGTGGCCGCGAGGGGTAGGTCAGGACGTATTGCTCGGCGTGGTCGATGAGATAGCGGGTTGACTCCTCCACCTGCGACGCCCACCGGTCGCACTCGCCTTGCATTCGGCTGCGCAGTGGTTCGTCTGTCTCGTCGGGGTTCACGTTCTCCAGCCGGGCTGTGGCGGAAAGGATCGTCAGGAGGTGTCCCGAGAAGGCATCCCGCGCGGCCCAGGCCGCCTTGATCCGGACTGACCTGGCCTCAAGGCGTGGAGCGAACCGCGACAGGGCGAACGTGGTCACCATCGCGGTAATCACCGCGATGAGCATCGTCTTCATCCATGGGTCAAGCACGGGTACTCCGAATGTAGTCCCGGCATCGGTGCCGGACGTGCTGTACGCCGGGGCGATCGGTTTCTACCACGCCTGGGGTTGTCGCACCGACAGCTGCGGGCTTCAGCGTCACTTGGTCCGGGAGCCGCCGAATTGTCGGATGGCCGGGCGGATCGGTGCGCTTCATGCCCATCGACACGCCGGAATGGTTCACTCTAGCGCACAAAATACTGGCAATGGTGTAGCTTCATCATCGTGAGTGAACACCAGGATGTCATCGCGGAGTTCGGCGACGCCGGTCTCCTGGCTGGCGTGCGCTGGGCGTATCTGTCAGCTACCGCTCGGGCTCTGGAGACGTACTCCGAGGCCGACGGTCACGACGCGGCCTTGCTCGGCAGTCTCAGGTACACATTGTTCCGTGATCGACTTGACCGTGTGTTCGCTTGTGAGCGTTACGCGGTGCGTTCCGGCAACGACGACGCAGACCTCGACCTGCTGTACGACCAGCTGTCCGAACGGGACATCGACACCATGCCGCAGCTGGACGCGGGGCTGGTGCGACGAGCCGACCTCAACGGCAGCCCCGGCTGGGCGCACAATGAGCGTCGATTCCTGCTCGCCTCATGCGACTTCGGAGAACTTGACCGGCTGCCATGGCCCCGGAAGAGCCCGACCAAACAACAGGTAGCCAGGCAGCGCACCCCCGAGCCACCGCAGCCCTCACTGTTCGAAGGCTTGGAGGCAGAGGAGTTCGGAGGCTTGGAGATGCTGGCGACAGAGCCGGAACCGGACCTCGAAACCTACGTCGTGGCCCACACTCTCGACCCCCTCAGCGGACGGACCGAACTGGTCCTCGGACGACCCCGCCTCAATACCGGCGGGGGACAGGCATGGCACTGGCGACACGACATCCTCAGCACACCGCCGTCCGACGGCGGACGCCGCACGGATGACACGCCGCTGCCGACCGGGCCGAACACCGTGCCGGATGCACCCGTTCGCCTGCGCCGGCCCATGGAAGAACGCCCAGGCAACCGTGCTAGTGGTGAAGGGTGAGTTCTCGTACGTCTACGCTCGACCGAGCGGCGGAGGTCGCCGCGCTCTTCGACAGTGCCCGCCTCAAAATGGCGAGGCACCTGGCGGGCCTGCGCAAAAGCGATCTAGCCGCTCTGGTCGACAAAAGCTCAACCGCGGTGGCGGCCTGGGAGTCCGGAGCCAAACGGCCGACAGCCGCCACAGTGGCGCAACTGGCCCTGAGCCTGTCAGTCGACCCCGGGTTCTTCGCGATCCGTGCAGAGGATGTTGCCGCCCTCTGCACGGCACCGCACTTCCGCTCGCTCCGCTCCACCAGCCAGCTGGCCCGAGATCAGGCCTACGCCTACGGTCAGCTCGCCGTGGACATCACCAACAGCCTTGAACGGCACGTCGAGTTCCCGGATCCTGCCGTTCCCAGCTGTCCCGTGCCAGTGGACGACCCGGACGGCGACGGCCCGGAACATGCCGCTCAACTCCTGCGCCAGGAATGGGCGATGGGGGATGGGCCTGCCGGGCACATCGTCAGGATGCTGGAGAACCACGGCGTGCTCGTGGTCTTCAGCCCCCCGCAGACAGCATCGGTCGACGCCTACTCGTTCGACAGCAAACTGCGCCCTGTGGTCGTCCTCAACCCCATCAAGCGGGACTACTACCGGCAGCGCTTCGACGCCGCGCATGAGTTGGGACACCTGATGATGCACAGCGACGCCGAGCCCGGCGGTCGCATCGTCGAGGCCCAAGCCCATCGCTTCGCCGCCGAGTTGCTCATGCCGGCCGACCAAATTCGAAGCCTGCTTCCCGCCACCATGGGCGGCGCTGCCTGGCAGACACTGGCCCGGCTCAAAGAGCAGTGGGGCGTCAGCATCCAGGCACTTCTGTACCGTGCGCGATGGCTCGGCAGACTCAGCGACACGTCCTACCGCAACGCCATGACGACCATTTCGGCCCGTGGCTGGCGCCGGAACGAGCCGGGCTTGATCAGCGCTATCGAGCAGCCGTCTCTCTTGCCAAGAGCCGTGGAGTTGCTGACGCAAGAAGGCATCGACGAGTCTCAACTGGTGACGCAGTGCCGCATGCCGACGGAGCTGTTCCGCACGGTGACGGCCCGGACGCCGGACGGCGAATGGCCTACCCCGGCGCCGTCGCCTGGCAGCCGCCAGCAGGCGAGCGGGCGAGTGGTCTCCCTGCTGGAACACAGAGGGGGGCGGCCCTAACGCCCCGAAACCGCACAAAGATGGCACCGGTCCGCATGCGGAAAGAAGCTGGAGCAACCTGATCGTCACTGGCCACTGGCCACTGGCGCCCAGCCCCATTCGTCTTTCGTCCTTCGAATCGGGCGGATAGCCCTTGGCGCGCAGCCAGCTGTCGAGGGCGAGCGCGACGATGTCGCCGTGGGGGATGTCGGTGTCGGCGTTACAGCGGCGGATGCGGCGCTGGAACTGGAGGACTTCGGGGACGGCGTAGTTGAGCTGCCCGCGTTTTGTGTGCCGGTTACTGATGACGTCCATGGTGTCGGCGTGCGGCGTGAGGACGTCGTCGCGCGGCTCGAACTCGGTGTCGAGGGCGTCCGCGATTTCACGTAGTCGGGCGGCATAAGGGGAGCGATCAGACACGAGAGCTGCTCCGGGATCGGTCTGGCTAGGCGGATAGCTATCCGCCTAGCGGACTATTGGAATAGTCGGCAGGGGCGGCCGCACCCCGACACGGAGGCGGCCGCCTTGTGCATTGCGGTCGGGCTTAAAACCCGCGGGCGGTGAGCCACTCGTCCAGCGCGACGGAAACGATGTCGCCGATGGGCAGGTGGTCGAGTTCGTTGTCCAGCGCGAAGCGTTTGATCCGCTTCTTCAGTTTCAACGCGGCGGGGACCGACGAGTCGAGACTCTCGCGCGTGATGATGCGCTGGTTGAGGACGACGGCGGCCTCGGGGATGTTTTCCGGACGACCAGGACCGTGGGCGTAGGGCGCCCCCTCACTGGGTGGCTCCTGCGGTCGAGTGTCCGGTGCCTGCAGGGGTCCAGGACCGTCGGGCCTGAACGGGAACGCCGTACTGGCCGCCGCCGGAGGGATCGCCTGGCGGACGGCGACCTCGGCGGTCGGCGCCGTGCCCGAAACTGCGGACGCGGCGTGGAACGGGCTGTGCAGCCCATCGAGTTCGGCTGACTGATCGGGCTGGCTCCCAAGCGCTCCGGACCGGGGAGCCGAGGCCACGGACGGTGGCTGCCGCTCGGCCTGGCCGTCGGCGGAATCCGTCCCCGCCTCGGCAGTATCGACGGTGTGCGCCAGATCCTGAGTCTGTGCCTTGAAGGCAGCCGCAGCAGGAGCGTGCTGAACCTGCGGTGCGCCAGCAGCAACCCCTTCGCTCTGGTCGGTGGCCTGTTCGGCGGCGAACTGCTCGGGCGTGAGCTCGGCGGTAGGCGGCGGGGTTGTCTTCTTGGCCCCGCCCAGGGCACGCCCGCCGGTGCGGCGGGCCGGGGGCTTCGGCCTCTCGTTCTTCTCGCTCATGCGGTGAGCTCCTTCATCAGGTTGGCGTACTCGCTCAGTTCGGTCGGGATCTCACCGAAGGCCTCCATGTAGTGCACCCAGGAGTGGATGGTGGTCTCGGCGAGCGGGAACGGCTCGTCGCGGTCCAGGCCGATGCCCTCGCCCTGGGCGGGCTCTAGCAGATGCTCCTTGGCCCGGCTGGGCAGGCTGGTGCGGTCGTCGGCCTTGACCATCACCACATGGGCGGTGACGCCCTGCTCGTTGCGGGCGGCGGCGCGCTCGGCCTCGTCGAAGGTGGCCACGAGCTTGCGGCGCTCGATCTTGGTGGGGGCGACCGGTACGAGCAGCAGGTTCGCCTCGGTAACAGCCTCGTGGAAGATCCGGGCGCTGCCGCCGCCGGCGTCGACCACGACCGCGCCGAACTCGCCCCGCTGGGTGCGGATGTACTCGGCGATGTCGTCGAACGGGTACCGCTCGACAACCAGGTTGGCCGGGATCTCGAAGCCGGCGGCCTGGGCGACCTTGAACCAGTCGTAGGCGGACTGACTGGTCGCGTCCGCGTCCAGCAGCAGGGTCGGCAGGTCGAGGACGACGGCGTAGTAGAGGGCGATGAACCAGGCGGAGGTGGTCTTGCCGGTGCCGCCCTTGAGCATGCCGACGACGATCACGAACGCGTCCCAGACGTGTTCTGTGGCCGCGGCCAGGGTCTTGTGACGGGTGTTCTCGTTCACGTGTGCGTGATCTCCTGCAATAGGGAATGGGTGCTGTCTGGGTGCGTGCGTTGACGAGTGGGCCGACGACAGGGGGCGCCCGTGCTGTCCTTTGGCGGCCGGCATGGCAGGCGGCCGACTCTTTGATCTGCCAGGCGGGGTGGACAACACCCGCGCGGACGAGGGGGCTCATGGCCGCTCCCTCGGGTCGTGGGTCGGTCCGTGCTTGTGCTGGGGCCGCATGCGAGTGCCTGCTTGATGCAGGAACCGGTAGACCGTGGCGATGGAGTAGCTGTACTCCCTGGCGAGGTTCGGGACCGTGTCTCCGGCCTCGTACCGGGCCCGCAGGGACACCGCAACCTTGTACCGTTCGGCGGCCCGCGCTGCGGCGCGCATCCGCTGCGTCTGCCGGGTCGAGCGCACGGTGCCGCCCGCCTCGATCAGCAGGCGCCGGGCACCGCGCCGCGTCTCTCCCGCCGCCGTGGCGAGCTCGGTGAGGGTGGCGCCGTGCTGCTCGTAGAGAGTGCGCAGATGGGCCGCCAGGCGCCTGCGGGCTTGTGGGTTCTGCCGCATCCGGCGGGTCTGCCAGGAGGTGCGCATGACGGTCCCGGCGTCGTGCAGCCGGTTGAGGACAGTGCCGTAGGACAGGCCGCTGGCAGTCACGAGTTCGTCGACGGTGGCGCCGGACTCGTACTGCTGGCGCAGGGCTTGGGGCGTCACCTCGTTGCTCGGGTCGGAGGTGATCGGGGGTTTTGGGTTCATGCGACGGACTCCCATTCGCTGAGGGCTTCGGCGTGGGCGGCGGCCAGCTCGTCGTAACTGCGCTGGTCGGCGGGCGTGATGAGGATCAGGCGGCCGTCGGTGGCGACCCGCCAGTCAGCGGCCGGGCGACCGGTGAGCGGGTCGAGGACGCGCCCGTCCGGGGCGTGCCACGTCGCCGGGATCTCGTCGGGGCGAGGTACTGGGACCAGGACCTGACGGCCGTCACACACGAGCACCACGGCCCTGCTGCGGTGCTCCGCAAGCCGGTCCAGTGCCTTCTGGTAGGCCGCCCGCTCCGCCGTATGCAGGGCCTTCCTCCGGGCCGCGACGCCCCAGGCGCCGAGTTGCTCGGCGATGTTGGCCCAGCCCTGTGCCAGCGTGTGGCTGTTGCCAGCTTCGTCCGGGAGGCGGAGTCCGAAGCCCTCCAGCGCACGTGGCGCGAGGGTCCAGGTCTCTCCGGTGTGCTGGACGAGACCGTGGTCGGCGAGGCGCCGCAGGGTCCGGTAGGTGGTGGCGCGGGAGACCGAGGACGTACCGACGAGCTCGCTGACGCTTTGGTGGGGGTGCTGGTGCAGGGCGCTGATGATCATGAGGGCGGCGCTGCCGAGGGCGTGGTGGGCGAAGGCGTCGTGGCCCATGAGTTGGCCGAGGATGGTGGAGTCGATGTCGGCCGTCGTGGCCGTCTCAGGGGTGGTCCACTCCTCAAGTGCCGGGTCGGGGGGGAACTGAGTGGACCGGAAACGAGACAGCAGAGCGTGGTCGCCGTGTCCGGGGATGGTGCCCTCGCTCAGGTACCACGTCGAGCCCTCCTGGCCATGGCCCACCCGCAGGAGCCGCAGCCAGCCCCGCGGGCGGAGGACCGTCTCGTAGACGACCCGCAGTGTCGTGCGGGAGACTCCGGCTTCCTCCGCGGTCTGGCGCTCACTGGCGTGGTGCAGGGGTCCGCCCGCGATCTCGGCGAAGTTCAGGTGCGCCCGCAGCACCCGCAGCGCGGTCCGTCCACGCTCCCCGCGCCACGGTGTCGTTTCGATCCGGTCGCGCAGTGCGGCGAGAACTTCGTACGCCTCATGCCGGGAACCCAGCGCCGTGGTGCTGCTGATCGCATCCGAGGCGCTGGCCCACACCCGACGGATGTAGTTCAGGGCGCGCGACTGCCCGGAACGCAGCGCGATGTGCCGGGTGTGCCGTCCGCCTTCGTGCTCGGGGTGCAGCAGGACCTGCGTGAGCTGGTCGATGGTGCCGCCGGCGCGGGCCGCGTGGCAGGCGGTGATCCGGTGACCGTGCTCAGCCGCGCCCTGGCGGTCCGCGCGCAGGACCACGCTCCGGCGGTCGGAGCCGAGCCTGCTGTAGCTTCCCGCCGCGTAGCGGCCGGTGAGGTCTCCGAGCAGAACCAGGTCAGCCGCGGCCGGAGACAGCCGGTGAAGCCCCAGTCGCTCGCTCGGGTGAATGGGCCGTCGGGATGGGTCTGCCTGGTGGGTGTGGTGTGGCACTGTGGGGTCGTCTCGCAAGGACGTGGACGCCACCCAGGCCTGCTAAAACCACGGGTGGAGTCCGGAACCGACCTCCAATCGGTGCCAGCGAAGCCTCCAGGACGGCAATCCTGGAGGCTTTCGTATGCCTGGCTCCGCACGGGAGGCAGGCGTCCCCATCGCGGCTCGACCCCGGTCGATCCAGATGACAGCCAAGGGCATCACGCCTGATCAACACCCGCCCGACCTGGCGCACTCAGGGCCGAAACAGAGGGCGAATGCCTCTGATCGGCTCTGAGCGGGCCGGGGCGAACCAGGGTCGAATCAGAGCGTCTTCCTCCGACTGCCTCCGATCACCTCTGCAACCCGCCTAGCAGGTCACAGCCGATCCGGCCCCCAAAGACACAGGTCAGACGGGTGCTCCAGGAATACCCGGCGTACAGCCTTGCTCGTCTGCTCCCAAGATCCTCTGACCAGCGAAAGTGCTGGACAGAGGATTTTCTGGTGGCATCGATGTCCTCAGGAGTTGGTCCGTCCCGTCCCAAGCGCCACTGCTCACGAAGATGACGGCGTATCGGCGTGAACGTACACATCGCCCTCGGCGACATCGTCGACCTCCTCGGCCGGCACGACGGAGAAGCCGGCCAGCCGCAGGATCCCGATCAATGCCGTCTGCATCAGACGAACCACCTCGGCGTAGTGTTTCCACTCCGGCGCCGTCGGGTCCTGCCGTTCCGTCACCGCCCGCATACCGGCCTCTGCCAAATCCGGGGCGTTCCAGCGGACGTAGAGGCCTCCGGCGTACTCGCCCTGGGTGTCGACTTCCACCCAGACGCCGGGCTGTTTCGGCTCTTCCGGACGCTCGACATGAGCGGGAAGACCGGCGCGGTGGAGTTCTCGGCAGACCCGGCCTGCCAGGTCGTACCCAGCGGCGATGGTTTCCTCCGAGGCATACGGTTGGCCGTCCGCCTCGGCCTTGGCCCGACTCTCGGGGTCTATGTACGTCACTCAGCATCTCCTGGCGTGCGGGCGTTCTGGTGGTACGGGTACGGGAAGTCTCATTCTCCGGTACGCACAAGAAGGGGGGGCGTCAAGGGTTCAGCTCTCCGCCCCCCGTTCATGCGCTACTCAGACGGACTTGCTTTTGTGGTGCGTGCGAACTTTCCACGCTCGAACATGTCGAGCATGTACTTGATCATTTGGGCTGAGCCGGGTCCGTCCGGAGTCGAGTAGGTCACCGGGATGCCCTCCACGAGAGGGGAGCATATGGCCTGGCAAGGGCTGCGTTCGCTGTAGAGTTCTGCGATCTGGCTCTTGTTGAACCCCTTTTCTTCCAGCTTCTTGATGATCAATTCTTCGGAATGAAGCCCCTGGGGGATATTCGCGAAGGCGACGTAATCAGTCTTCGCGCCGGTGGCCTTGGCCCATCCTGGAACCCTTGCAACAGCGACGTTCCGTCCGAACTTGTACCGGAGTCCGCTGTCCACCCGGAACTTGTAGGCGACAATGGCCAGTTCCGTGCTGGCGTACCGGATGATCTCCGCGCAGGGGCCGCCCGCAGAGAGCGCCGCGGAGAGCGCGAACGCGGGCTTGGACCGCTTCGTGCACGTCTCGTACAACTGCTGGAGGGCCCTTGCGCCGATTCCTTCCTTCGCCAGCGGCGCCAGACCCTCCAGACCGCGTAGTGCCTTGAAGGCGTCTTCGAAGCCGATGCCTGTCTTGGCCGCGGCGTCGAGCGCCTTGACAGCGCGTGAGATCGGGGCGAGCAACCCTTCGACCGGCACGTATATGGCGACGCTCCAGGCGCAGGCGCTCTTGCTGCCGTGCCAGCAGTCCAGCAGGTCTTCGGCGAAGAAGGAGAACAGGATCGATCCCGCGACATCCCCGAAGAGGCTCTGCCATCCCGCGCGGACGATGTCCTTGCCGGAGAACTGGTGCGTCCAGCCGTCGATCTTGACGTCCTTCAGCGTGGCCCGCTGGAGGAACTGCCACGCTCCCTTCGGACAGCCCTCGGCCGTGGCCTGGGCCTGCTCGTCGGTGCACAGGTAGAAGTCGGCCTCATAGGAGATGACCAGGTCGTACTTCGCGTTGCAGCCTTGGAAGGCTGCTTCCGGCATCCCCGGGCAGGTACCGATCTGCTTGCTGCTGACGATCTCGACGGTCGACTCGTCCGGAACGGCGAACACACCGGGAATGCCCGTGCCGACTCCTTGCGCCGCCTCCTTGTTGGCTTCCTCCCGTTCCGTGCGGTCAGCGGCGTCCTGGGCTTCCTTGGCGTACTTGTCCGCGTCCTTGGCGGCTTCTTCTGCCTCGGTGGCGGCTGCGTCGGCGCGGTCGGCGGCGGCGCGGGCATCCTTCGCGTCCTGTTCGGCCCGGGCAGCGGCGGAGCGGGCCGCCTCGGCGTCGAGTGCTGCGGTGTCGGCGGAGTCGCGGGCGTCCTTGGCGTAGCCCTCGGCGCGTCCGGCAGCCCTGTCGGCGGCTGCCGCGTCGGCGGCCGCCTGGTTGTCGTACTCGATGGTGCGGGCCAGCGATGCCTGCGCCGCGGCCGCGGCTCTGGCGGCGTTGGCCGCGTAGCCGAGGGCCTCCTTGGAGTAGGTACGGGCGTCGGCGGCGTACTTGGCGGCGTTCGCGGCGTGCTGGTACGCCTCCTTGGCGTCGCCCGTGGCCTGTTCGGCGAGGTTCTTGGCGGCGTCGGCCTCGGCGGCGGCGTTCCTGGCATGCGCGTCGGCGACGGCCTGCTGCTGCTCGGCGATCGTCTTCGACGCCTGACCGGTCAGCACGACCAGGCCGGCGGTGGAATCGGTGTCGACGTACGGAGAGCCGAGCTGGATCGCGTCGTTGGCGGGGTCCGCGACCTGTCGGGCCGCCTCCCCCGCGTCCACCGCCGCACGCGCCGTGACGTGGGCGTAGCCCGCGGCCTTCGCCGCGGCCGCGACCGCTAGGCCGGCCTCCTTCTGGGCGCCGTTGGCTTCGGTCTTCGCATCCTTGGCGTGCTGCTCGGCCTCGTCGGCGAGCTTGACCGCGGTTCTGGCCTCGGCGGCGGCGTCCTGGGACGACTTGATGGCGTCCGCGGCCGCACTGGTGGCGGTCCTCACCGCCGCGTCGGCCCTGAGCTTGTCCGCCTGCGCGGCATCCGCGAGCGAACGGGACCGCTTCGCCGCCGCCTCCGCGCGTGTCGCTGCCGCGTCTGCCTCGGCCGCGGCCTGCGTGGCGGCATTCGCCTCCGAACGGGCATTTCCCGCAGCCGTTTCGGCGTCGCCGGCCGCTTTGTCCGCGTCGTTCGCCGCAGCACGGGCCGCGTCGGCCGCGTCGCCCGCGTCGAGAGAGTTGGCGTAGGCGTCCTTCGCGTCGGCCTTCGCGCGGGCCGCGTCAGCCTTCTGCTCGGCGTCCCATGCGTCGTCCCGCATGGCTTTGGCCTGGTCCTTCGCCGTGACCGCGGCATCGCGGCTGCTTTCGGCGGTCTTTTCAGCGGCCTCCGCCCTGTTCCTGGCATCGTTGGCCTTGGTCGCCTCGGACTCGGCGTTGGTGCGGTGCTGGGCGGCCTCGGCCTGCTTGGCGGCGGCGTTCTCCTTCTCCGCCTTTGCCGTCTTCTCCTCGGCCTCCGCCGCGAGCCGCTTGGCGTGCGCGTCGGCCGCGGCCGCCTTGGCATCGCCCTCGGCCTTCACCGCGACCGCGAGTTTGGCCTCCGCTGTCTCCTTGTCCTTCTTCGCGTTGTCGCGGTGCATCTTGGCGGCGTCCGCGGCCGCCTTGGCCTGTGCCTCTGCCGCCTCGGCGGCCTCTTTGCGGAACTCGGCCTTCGACTGCGCCGCCTGTGCAAGGGCGCGCTGCGTGATGGTCGCGCTGTCTCCGGCTGAGGCGCGGGTCGCGGCCTCGGCGGTCTCGCCCGCCTTCACCAGCGCCTGGAGCGCGGCAGCCGCCCCCTTGGTGACCTGGTCCTTCTGCAGACCGACCAGCAGACCACGGCCCCGCGGGGCGCCGTTGGTGTCGGCGATGCCGTAAGCCGCCTGAAGCGCGGTGTCCGACGAAGTCGCGGCCTTCTGGGCCGTCGCCAGCTGGGTCTTGAGGAGGGCGAGCTGCTTCTTCGCCTCCGCCTGCGCGGCGGTGACGTTGGCCTTGGCCTTGTCCACATCGGCCTTGGCCGGTGCGGGGCCGGTGTGGGTCTTGGCGACGATCCTGAACTTCTGCGCGGTGGAGCCGTTGCACGTCGACGACACGGCGTCCTTGCTGTTGTCGAACGTCGGCAGGTGAAGACACTTGCCGGACGCCGCGTTCACCAGCGGAGTGGCGCTGCGCACGTCGAACTTCCACTGCTGGGCCTTGGCGCTGCCGCAGTCCCGGATCTGGATCTTCGTGCCGTCGGAGGTGCTGCCGTTCAGCACCTCCAGGCACTTGAAGGAGTTCGGGTTTTGCAGGGTGTAGCCGCCGTCGTAGGAGCCCCACAGCTGCCACTTCTGGGCGGCCCCGCCGTTACAGGTGTAGACCTGCACCGGGGTGCCGTTGGTCTTGCCGCCCCCCGCTACATCGAGGCACTTGCCGGCAGCTCCCGGCACCTGGATCTCCAACTGGCCGTCACCGATCCAGTTGAGGCCGCCGTCGGTGTAGTAGTCCAGCCAGCGGGTGGAGTAGTCCGCGATCCACGACTGACCCAGCATCTTGCCCAGAGTGAAGGTGCCGTCCTGAAGCGACTTCGTGGCGGTGCTTGAGGCAGAGAGGATCTGGTTGCGCTGCGTGGCCTGCGAGGCGATCTCCTGCTGCCACTCGCCGGACGCCTGCGCCACCTCCTTGCCGAGTACCCGGTCAGGGTCGATCGGTGTGTGCCACGAGCACGAGGCGAACCGGGACTTCAAGTCCTCGACCGCGATACGGAACTCCGGAGTGCCCGGTGATGGCGCGGTCCTGGGGAAGCCCCCGGAGGCGAGGAAGATCCTGGCGTCGTCCTCGAACACCCGCGGAACGAACAGCTCGTTCGGGACGATGTCTCCGGAGTTCTTCTTCCAGAGCTTCCAGGCCTCCTGCTCCTCGCTCGTCCCACCTGCGGTGTACAGCGGGTCTCCGACAGCGAGGGCAGCCTTCTTGGTCGTACCGTCCGCCTGTGGTGACGGGTCGTAGAGCGGCGACATCAGGTCGACGGCCTTGAAGTACGACTGGTAGAGCCAGGGAAGCATCCCTGTTTGGTCGAAGATCTTGTCGGCTTTGGGGGAGCCGGGGTAGGAGTCCAGGCCGCTGACAGCGTTTTTCCACGACAGGTCGGTGTCCTGGGCTTTCTTCACCCAGGCGTCGGAGTCGTCGCCGTCCTTCTGCCATGCCTGAGCGAACGCACCAGTGCCGTAGGTGCGGTCTGCCTTCTGATGCAGTTGGTCCGAAGGCAGCGGCAGGGCGGCGGCGGCCAGGCCGTACAGGTTCGGCCCGCCTCTGCGCAGGCCGTCGGCCATCAGGCACTGGTCCAGACGCAGTTGTTCGGCGGCCTTGGCATCGAATTCGTCGTAGGAGTCGGCGACCGGGCTGGTGCGCGGATCACGGTCGGTGGTCGGCTCCGGATGCACCACCAGGGTGGCGAGGAGAGCGAAGGAGGCAAGCGGGACGACCGGAGTCGCCAAGACCGCCATCCATCTGGGGCGTTTGCCTTGCTTCCGTGCAGGTCTGCGCAACACGCGCATCCCTCTCTGTAGGGGGTGGCTGCTTCAGGCGCACTCCCAGGAGGGAAACATCAGGCCCGCATGAGCTCTGGGACCTCAAGTTGTGTGGCGCTCCCCCCGTGGACACGCCGGTCACTCCAGGGCAGGCGGACTGGTCAGGTCCTTCCCCCGAGCGGACGTCACCATAGACATGTCGGTGGTTCACAGGGCAAGGACGTTTCCCCGCACGGCAGTTACTCCTGGTAGCCGTGGTGTCGGGGGGATCGGACGGTGCCTGTGTGGAGCCTGGGTGAACGCTGTGTCGACCTCTTGCCGAACCGGCGGCCCTTTCCACTCTCCGTCACTATGAGATCAACGTCACAGTCGGAATGGGCTTGGGGTGACGGAGAGGCCCTTGATCGGTCAATGGCGATCGATCGGCCGTGACAGACATGGTGGCTTCGCTCTGCGTCGCGTACTCGGAACAGCCGTCGCGGTACGGCTCCTGGCTGTGAGGTGCGGCCCCTGTCCTCGGTAAGGCCGTCCGGCTCTCGGCCTCGGCGACCGGCCGGCGTCCCGGCCGCCGCTCGAAGCCGCCGCGCCTCCGCCAGGAAGCAGTCAGGTGGTGAAGCGTGCGGTGGGCCGCCTCCGAGTCCGAGGGAGTGGCGCCGGCGGAAGTGAAGGGGAAAGGAGGACGGGCTGCGCTCGGCTCAGGGCTTCACGTCGACCACGCGGTCGGCGCACAGCTTGCGCATGTCGTCCTCGTCCGATGTGAACACGGTGACCGGGTCGGGCTGCCGCGGGGCGACGGCGGCGAGGGCCGCGTCGATGGCGCACTTGTGGCCGTGCGGACTCGTCTCCTTGACGAGGCGGATGGCCTCGAGGATCTCCTCGGTCACTGCTTCGACAGGATCTGGGAGAGCGCCCACTTCCAGGTCGGGAGATAGCGCGTCGGGTCGTAGGCCTCGATCAAGGTCATCGACGTGGTCATGACTCGAATGTCGGCTTTGAGGGCGTCCTTGATTCGCACGCCCATGCCGCGCTGACTGGACCCGGTGCTGGTCTATCCCGCCAACCGCGGCCTCCAGCTCCTCACGGCGGACCCCGGCACGTCCCAACCCGCCGCGCTCTCCCGCCTGTTGGGCCGCACCCGGGCGGCCGTGCTGGAGGAGATCGCGGTGTCCAACGGCACGACCGGCGGGGCACTCGCCCGGCGGCTCGGCATCTCGGCTGCCTCGGCGAGCGAGCACGTCGAGCCCCTGCGGGAGGCGAACCGGCGGGTGACCAACACTGTGTGGCACACCCTGTCCCCGCTCGGCCACGCGCTGCTCGAAGGGTACCGACCGGACCGCGAGCCGCACCCTCCACCGGCTCAACCCCGGTCCTGTTGACCGACCGTGGTGACGAGGGTGGAGGAGATGTGGGCCAGGGCCGGGTCGGCAGGGATGAAGAACGTCTCGACTCCCGCCAGTTCGTGGTTCATTCGGGCCATCGGCATCTCGTGGTCCAGGTCGGCGACGCCCCGGACCCCGCGGACGACGACGTCGATCCCGGCCCGGCGGCAGTAGTCGACCAGCAGGCCGCCGGTGTGGGAGTCGACCGTGACGTTGTCCAAGCCGGCCGCTGCCGCGCGGAGTCGGTCCAGCCGCTCCGCGACGGCGAAGCGGCCGGTCTTGTTCGCGTTGAACATCACGCACACGACGACCTCGTCGAACAGGAGGGCGGCGCGCCGCAGTACGTCCTGGTGTCCCTGCGTGACCGGGTCGAACGATCCTGGGAAGAGGGCTCGCATGATCGGAGACAGTAACAAGCGGGCGGGCGGGCCGACTTGGCTAGTTGCTGAACACCACGGTCTTGGAGTGGACCTCCTCCGAGTCGGCGCTCGTCCTGGAGGAGTACTCGAGGTAGGTGGTGTAGCCGGTCCCGTTGGAGGCGGACAGATGCCAGGGGCCGTAGTGACCGGTCGAGCAGGGGAGCCAGTTCTGGTACACGAGGTCTGTCGTGTAGTCGTTCACGACGTAGAGGAGTATCGATTCGCACCCGCCCGGCAAGGCGTTGATGTACGCGTCGGGTTTGATGCCCGTGCTGTCGGCGCTGATGCAGGCTTCGATGCCGTTGCTCGTCGTGCAGCCGCCTCCGGTGGACGCGGACGCGGTGGCCGGAATGCCGAGGGTGAGCGTCGCCGCGGTGAGCCCGGTCACGGCGATGGCGAGCATTCGTCGAGTGCGCATGGTTTCCCTTCCCGTTCTGGTGCGACCACGTCCCCGGACCTGTGTGCGGGCACCGGGATACGCGTCGCCGTTCCTGGTGATCAGGTTCTCGGGGTGGGAGGGGGCGCGTCATTGGCGTAGCGTCGCCGACCTCTTGACGCTGGGTCTCCCGGTGTACGGACCGGCTCGTCGAACCCTTGACCGCGAGACCCCGTGGACTGGGCCCCCGGGCGGCGGCTGTGTAAGGTCTCGGACCGGGTACGTGTACGCCGGGGTATCTGGGTTTTGCTGTTTGTGCGGAGGTGCGGTGTGTTGGTGCGGGGCAAGGTCGTGCGGTTCGACGAG
This sequence comes from Streptomyces sp. SID13726, assembly GCF_010548375.1. Taxonomy (GTDB): domain Bacteria; phylum Actinomycetota; class Actinomycetes; order Streptomycetales; family Streptomycetaceae; genus Streptomyces. Next base: position 80,340 of record NZ_JAAGLY010000026.1, on the reverse strand, counting down.
GTGCGGGGGTACGGATTCATTCGGCCCGAGGAGGGCGGTGAGGACGTCTTCATGCACGCCAATGACCTGATCGACGAGAAGTATCTGTATCAGGCGGGCAGTGAGGTGGAGTTCTCCAAGGAGCACGGCGAGAAGGGGCTGAAGGCGTCGGAGATCCGGCTCGTCAGGCACGCGTCGCCGGAGCACCGGATCAACCGCGTGGACATCGAGAGGGACGACGACCAGGTCGACCTGCTCTCGGTCGAGGAGTTCCGTATCGATCTGACCGAGGCCCTGCTCCACCGGGTGGAGAGCCTGACGGCCGGTCAGATCAGGGAAGTCAGGACCTGTGTCATCGACATGGTGCGCAAGCACGGGTGGGTCGTGGACGACTGAGGGCTGAGGGCTGAGGGCTGAGGGCTGAGGGCTGGCAGTTGGGGGCCGGGGGCCGCCTGGGCGTCAGGTCCCTGACGGCGGTCGGCGGCGGAGCAGGACGGTCCGTGCCGAGGTGAGGCGTTGTGTCTCGTCGCGGGCCGTGGTGTCGCCCGTGATCTCGTCGGCCCAGTCGAGCAGTCGGTGCAGCTGTGGGTCGGTGGTGGCCGCGGCGACGGGAGGCTCGCCGACGACGACCTCTCCGCCCGTTCCGTCGATGGCGATGAGGGTGCCCTCGGGCAGGGTGCGGCCGTCCACCCGGACGCAGGCGGCGGCGTCGTCGACCACGAGGCTCGCGGCTCCCACCACGGCCGGCTTCCCCATCGCCCGTGCCACCACGGCCGCGTGACTCGTCGGCCCGCCGCGAGCGGTGACGACCCCGGCCGCGGCGGCCAGGCCGTGCATGTCGAGCGGTGAGGTCTCCGGGCGCAGCAGGACGACCGGCCCGTGCGCGGACAGTCGTACGGCGTTGTCGGCCGTGGTCGCCACCCTGCCGACGGCGACGCCGGGAGAGGCTCCCAGGCCGCGCGTGAGGACGTCCTCCGTGCCGCCGACCTCGATCCGCGGTGTGCGTACGTGCTGGAGATGCTGGGGGGCGACCCGGAGGATCGCCTCGTCGCGTTCGATCGTGCCCGCGTCGGCCAGGTCGACGGCGACCCGCACCGCGGCGCGGCCGACGAACCGCCCGGGGCGCACCTGGAGGACCCACAGCTCGCCCGCCTCGAAGGTGAACTCCACATAGCACGCGTCGCGGTAGTGCTCCTCGAGACGGTCCAGGGCGTCCAGCAGCCCGGACCACACGGCAGGCTCCCGGTCGGTGAGTTCACGCAGCGGCCTGGTCAGGGAGCGGCCCGAGACGACGTCCTCGCCCTGGCGGCCGAACAGGACCTCGCCGAACGGGACGCGCTCACCGGTGTTGGGGTCGCGGCTGAACGCCACCCCGGTCCCGCTGTGCTCGTCGCGGTTGCCGTACACCATCGCCTGCACGGTCACGGCCGTGCCGAGGTCCTCCGGAATGCCGTGCAGATCGCGATAGGTCTTCGCGCGCGGGGTGTTCCACGACGAGAACACGGCCGCGATCGCGAGGTCCAACTGCCGGGCCGCGTCCTCCGGTACGGGCTCGCCGCTCCGCTCCCGGACCAGCCGCTCGACGTCCCGGATCACCTCGGCGATACGGTCCGGACCGGTGCCCTCGCCGTCGATCGCGCGGTCGACCGCCGCCAGGCTCTCCTGGCCGATACCGAGGACCTCGGAGGCGAAGCTGGCCAGGAAGCGCAGCCGGGAGTCGAGCGCGAAGCGCGGGTCGCCGGTCTCGTCGGCCAGCGCGGCGGTGGCCTCGGTGGTGAGCCCGAGGTTGAGGACGGTGCTCATCATGCCGGGCATCGACACGCTTCCGCCGGAGCGGACCGACACCGTCAGCGGCCGCTCGCAGCCGCCGAGCCTGCGGTGCGTGGCGGCTTCGAGGTCCGCCACGGCGGCCGCCAGCTCGGTGTCGAGGCCGCTCGGGAGCCCACCGGTGCGGAAGAAGGCGCGGCACGCCTCCGTGCTGATGACGAACCCCGGGGGCACGGGCAGCCCGAGGCGCCGGAGCACGACGAGGCCGTGTGCCTTGCCGCCGAGAAGGTCCGCCGATTCCTCGACGTCTGCCGAGAGCGGGTGAATCCAGGTCATCGCATTGCCGTCTTCGCGTCGGTGTTGCCGGTCCGGCGGGCGGGTTCAGTGGCGCGGGATACCGAGGGTGGCCAGCAGGTCCTCGTGGAGCTGGAACCACACCGTGTGATACGAGGTGGTGCTGTCCGTCACGTACTCCAGTTCACCGGCCTTCGCGCGGGCGAGCGCGTTGCCGAGCCGGACGGGATAGCGCCCGAACCGGGACAGCGCCGCGGACAACTCCGCGCAGACGGGCTCGGCACGCCGGTGGAATTCGGTGAACCGGTTCAGGACCCGGTCGTCGTAGGCGAAGTCGCTGTGGTCGTTCATCGTCATGGCGCCGTCGGTGGGGCGCATCTGCCATGCCGTGCAGAGGTCGAGCAGTTCGGGGTTGAGGACGAGGAAGCGCTCGAAGGCCGCGGTCACGGCGGTCCGGGCGCCGGCCGTCTCCAGTTCGTCGGTGATGCGTGCCGCGTCCGCGGCCCGGCCGGCGTCGGTGAGGCCCCAGCCGCCGAAGTCGCCCGAGGTGTGGTTGACGAGTCCCGCCACGGCGAGGTCGATCAGCTCCGACTCCACGTCGGACTCGGAGAGCCCGGTCACCGCGGCCATCGCGGCGGGGCCGGAGAAACCGGTGCAGCGAAGGGCGTGGAGCACCAGGAGGTCGGTGCTGGTCTGGTGGGACGAAACGGGCTGGGTCATGGAGCGGCCCCATCGGGTGCGGTGTGGGAGATGTCTGAGGTGGTGCGGCCGACGGCCGCCGCGGCGTGCGCGGCGCCCCGGCCGTGGGCGCGGGCGACGATCGAGCCCTGCCGGACGCGCACCGCGTGTTCGGCGCCGTCGTCGGCGTCGGGCACGCCGACGGCCGAGGCCAGCAGGCCGCGGTCGTCGAGGACGAGTCGCAGGCGCGGCCACGCGTCCGGGGTGAACACGCGCCGCAGGCAACGGGTGAAGTCGCTGATCCTGAGCTGGACGAGGCGCCCGATCTCGGCCGGGTCGGTGGTCGCCACGGCCACGGTGACGTAGTCGCCGTCCGCCGCGGCGCGGACGCTCTCCTCGGCGGCGTCCAGACGGTGGCTGCCGAGGAGCACGACCACTCCGTCCTCGCCGAATCCGACCGGCCGCCCGGTGACCAGGTCCCGCAGCCGCTCCGGCGGGTTCCAGGGCTCCCGGCAGACCTGTGCGGGCGGGACGTAGGGCAGGTGCGGGGGGTCCCAGGTGTCGGCCAGGGTGAGTCCGCCCAGATGCGCGCAGGCCTGTGCCACGTCGAAGGGGTCGCCGAACGCGAGCGCCGGGTCCACCGAGGCACTCGGTCCGCCCAGCAGTCTCAGGACCAGCTCGGCCCGCCTCACCTGTCGTACGGGCGGGGTCTTCGCCGGGGTCCGCGCCGGGGTCCGCGACTCCAGCGCGAGGGCCAGCAGCAGCGCCTCCAGGCGGGTCACCTGTCCGAACGCGGCGCGGATCGGCTCGTCGTCCAGCACACCGGCCAGGGAGCGCAGTTGCACCTGACCGAAGGCGGGCGCGTCGCCGGCCAGGGGCAGCCGCTCGAGCCAGGTGCGGGCGAACGCGCCGAGCGCCTCGGCGAGGGCCGGGGGAGAGGGCGGGGCCGGGGACTCGATCCCGTCGGTGACACCGTGCTCGACCATGTCGAGCAGCACCGCCAGATAGAGCGCGCGCTTGCTCGGGAAGTTCGAGTACACCGCGCCCCGGGTCAGCTCGGCGCGCTCGGCGATCTCGTCGACCTTCGCCGCCGCGTATCCGCGCTCGGTGAACTCCGCCCTCGCCGCAGTCAGCACGGCCGCGCGTGTGCGCTCCTGCTGCTGGGCCCGTGTCAACCGGACCATCCGCTGCCCTTCATCTCATTGCCCCCGATGGAGAATACTGTCAACATCCCGATGGCATGAACATCCGGTTTTCCCGTGAAGGACGGGACGGCCCGGTGCGGGTGGAACCGATTCACTCAGGGCCGGATGCCGGGCCCGAATCCCGTCCAACGCAGGTCCGCCGGCAGATGGCTCATGTCGTTGTACAGCAGCAGCGTCGGTTCCGCGCCGTCGTAGTACTCGATCGCCGTCACCGCCGCGTTGCCGCAGCTCATGCCCAGCCACCGGGCCCGCGGCGCGTCCAGGGCGTGCCGGACCAGCCAGGCGACCTGGTAGGCGTGGGTGACCAGGACCTCGAGCGTCTCGGTCTCGGCGGGGCGCGCGAACCGGTTGGTCAGCGAGTCCGCGAGGCGCTCTCCGGCCGCCGCCTCCGAGGGGTCGTAGCCGTCGAAGATCGCCGCCCACGCCGCCGGAAGCTCCTGCGGCACGTACGGGACGTGATCGGTCAGCTCGGGCGCCTCCTGTACGGGGACACCGCGCAGGTGTTCACCGATGAGCTGCGCCGACCGCACGGCCCGGGGCAGCGGGGAGTGCCACACGGCGTCCACGGGCAGCCGGGCCAGGCGCTCCGCCAGCAGTTGCGCCTGCCGCTTCCCCACGTCGGTCAGCTGACCGAACGCGTCCGCTGCGCCATGCCTGACCGCGTACAGGCGCCGAGTCGCCATGGGCAGATCCCTTCCCCGAGGGCTTCTGGATGCCTGGAACATTCAGATGTTACCAACATTCCAACCCGCTTGGGCGGCGCACCGGAAACCCGTGTGCCCGGCCCAACTGTCCGGGGAAGCTTCAGGGCAGGAAACGATCCGCCCTGCCCCTCTCAACCCACGATCGCCATCCCGTGATCGGTCGCGTTCAGCCGCCTCCCCCCGTCCGCCGTGCACGTCACGATGTCCTCGATCCGCACCCCGAAGCGGCCCGGCAGATAGACGCCGGGCTCGATCGAGAAGCACATGCCCGGGACCAGCGGGGTCTCCTCGCCCTCGACCATGTAGGGCGGTTCGTGCGTGGTGACGCCGATGCCGTGGCCGGTGCGGTGGACGAAGTACTCGCCGTAGCCGGCGTCCTCGATGACCCGGCGGGCCCTGCGGTCGACCTCCTGGCAGGTGACGCCGGGGGCGACCGCCTCGAAGGCCGCCTGCTGGGCCGTACGGACGAGGTCGTGGACCGTGCGCTCCTCCGCCGTGGGCTCGCCGACGTGGACCGTGCGGGTGGTGTCGGAGCCGTAGCCGTCCTTGAGGCCGCCGAAGTCGAGGACGACCGTGTCGCCGTGCTCGATCACCCGGTCACCGGCCTCGTGGTGCGGGTTCGCGCCGTTCGGGCCCGAGCCGACGACCGTGAAGTCGACCTGGCTGTGGCCGTGTTCACGCAGCAGCCGGGCGAGGTCGGCGGCCACGTCGGTCTCACGGCGCCCGGCGAACCGTACCGCCAGGATCTCCTCGTACGCCGCGTCCGCCGCCGCTCCCGCCGCCGCGAGCCGGGCCACCTCGTGCTCGTCCTTCACCGCCCGCAGCATCGGGAGTACGGCGGTCAGGGGGCGGTAGGCCGTCAGCGGCAGCGCCTCCTGGAGGCCGAGCAGGTGCAGCGCCCAGGTCGTGTCGGAGACGCCGTACCGGCCGTTCGGGAGGAGCAGGCCGGTGGCCGCGGCGTACGGGTCCTGGCCGTCGCGCCAGTCGGACATGCGCACCGCGCCCGCGCCCGGCGCGGCCTCCGCGTCGGGGCGCTCCAGGGCCGGGACCAGCAGCCGGGGTTCGGAGCCGGGCGTCAGGACGAGGAGGGTGAGGCGCTCGGTGATCGCGGTGGGGCGGTAGCCGCACAGCCAGACCAGGTCCGGTCCCGGGGTGACGAGCAGCCCGGCCAGCCCGGCCTCGGCCGCGGCCCTGGCCGCCCGGGTCATCCGGTCCGCGTGGTCCGCCTCGGTGAAGGGCGCGGGGGTGTCGTTCATGAGGCTCCTCGGGCCGTGGCCGCCGTCCGGTTCATCGTCCGAGGGACGGGGCGCCGGGTGCCCGGGGACGTAGGCCGAACGGGTGAACGCGGCCGTCGGATCCGGTCGCCCGGGCGGCCCACGAGAACCGCGCCGAGCAGCGGCTCCGCGTCCCCGCCGAGCGCGCGGGCTGTGGCGGTCACCGTCTCCTCGATGCCCGCGGGCCCCTTGCCGCTGGTGTCCAGCAGCAGCCGGGTGAGCCGGTGAGTTCGTCGAGGCGGGAGACGGCACGTGGCTCCACGGGCATCTCCTGCGGACCGAGCCGTCGTCGCCCTGCTCCTGTACTGGACCGGCGGTCCGGGTTTCGCGCCCGGCCGTCACCGTCCTCGGCATCGACTGCCCGCCCGGCACCGACTGCCCGCCCGTCGTCGGCTCGGCCGCCGCCGTACCGCCCACCGCCCGCGCCCGTGCCCACCGCCCGTGCCCGCCTGCGCGTCCCGCCGGGCATCGACGCCGGCGCCGCGCTCAAGGCCCTCACCGGCGATCTGACCTGGGCCGCCACCGACGGCCCCTACGCGGCCCTCGGCAGGGCCGTGCGGCAGGTCTACGGCAAGCCCCTCGCCTTCCTCGGCCAGGGTGGCTCCATCCCGCTGTGCAACGTGCTCGCCCGGACCTGCCCGCGGGCCGAGATCGTGCTGATGGGCGTCGAGGAACCGCGCTGTCTCATCCACGCCCCGAACGAGAGCGTCGACCCGGGCGAGATCGAGCACATGGCCCATGTCGAGGCGCTGTTCCTCCAGGAGTACGCGGCCTCGCACCGGAGCTGACGGGGCGAGGGCCGTGCTCAGGTCGGCCGTGCCGACCCGAGCGAGCGTGCCGTCACCCGCTCCAGGTGCCGTTGGAAGACCTCACGGGTGTCCGGGGTGAGCGTGCGCAGGGCGACCAGCGCGGTGATCACCACGTCGCACAGCTCGCCCTGCACGTCCTCCCAGGTGTGGCTGACCCCCTTGCGCGGGTTCTGGCCCACCGCCCCGATCACCGCCTCGGACACCTCCCCGACCTCCTCCGACAGCTTCAGCATCCGCAGCAGCAGCCCCTCCCGCCCGGTGACCGGCTGGTCCTTCTCCAGCCAGTCCCACAGGGCCTCGACGGAGGTCCAGATGTCCGGGGGCGTGCCGTGATCGCTCATGCCCAGCAGCTTGTCACGGACCACTGACACCCCCTCCGGCCCCGCCTCAGGAGGAGTTGGCGCTCGACGGACCGAAGAACTCGATCTCGGCGATGGCGACCTGCTTGGTCGACGAGGTCCCGGTGGCCGTCTCGATCGTGAAGCGGACCGCGCTGACCGTGCCGACGCGGAACGGGATGCGCTGGCTGCCCGCGCCGGGGTCGAGGGTGATCCGGCGGGTGGTGGTGCTGCCGTCCGCCAGGGTGATGGTGGCCTCCAGACGGCGCGGGCGGGCCGACTGGGAGATCTGGTCGGCCCGCTTGGAGACGCCCGGGGTGATCATCAGGTCCAGCAGCCGGGTCGGTTCGTCGAACTTGGCCTGGATCCACTGGCCCGCCCCGACCTCCGCGACACCCGGACCCCACCAGGTGTTGTTGTACTTGTCCCCGACCAGGGACGCCTTGTGGCCCGGGTAGGAGCGGGAGGCGCTCCAGCTGGTCGGATCGACCCCGGCCCGCTTGGCGAAGTGGTCCTTGGTCGCCTGGATGCCCTGGGGGATGTTGAAGGCCAGCACGGTCAGGAGGGTCAGTACGACCGCCACGCCCAGCCAGCTCAGCACGCGGTCGAAGGTACGGCGCAGCCGGGGGCGGTCGCCGGCCCACGGAGTCTCCCGGTTGCCGGACCCCAACAGCCGCCGCCACCAGGGCAGTCGGCCCGGTGCCTGCGTCTCGCCCGCCATGGGCATCGCGCAGCGGGTGCAGAAGTGCCGGTCGGGACGGTTCCTGGTGGCGCACCAGGGGCACGGCGTGCCGCCGTCCGCGCCGGGTTCCTCGCCGGGCGCCCGTACGGTCTGCGGGCGCTGCGGAGCGGGGCGGCCCGGCAGCACGGGGGCCACGGACGGCATGGCCGCGGGGCGCGCCTCCGGATCGGCCACCGGCACGAGCAGCTGACGGGCGCGGTCGGTCATGCCGTCGGAGGCGGAGGTGGAGGCGGGCGCGGCGGCCGGGTGGACCGCGGGTGCGGGGATCGTCGGGGCTTCCGGGGCCGACGGGGCCGACGGGACAGACGCGACAGACGGGTCAGACAGGCCAGTTGGGCCAGTCGGGCCAGCCGGGGTCGGGACGGGTTCGGTGGGCGCGGTGTCGTCCGTGGCCCGGGGAGCGGGATGCGCGGGGGCCGTGGCCGTGGGCGCGCCGAGCAGGTCCCTGCGGGCGCGGGTCAGTCCCGCGTTCCCGTCCGATCCGGCGAAGGCGTTCCAGCCGGGGGAGGCGGCGCCGGAAGCCGCGGCGGGCTCGGGCGAGGAGGGCGCGGCCGACCGGACCGGGGGCGGGGTGAAGTCCCCCGCCGTGGCCGCCGGTTCACCACCGAACCCGGCACCGGCGGCCCCGTCCCGGCGCCCGGCGGCACCGGTATGACCAGCATGGCTGGTATGACCGCCGCCCCGCACAGCGGAATCGGCGCCGCCGCCCGTGCTCGTACCGCCGCCGTCCGGTGTTCCGGCGCGCTCCCGGTCCGTCCAGCTCAGCACGGCCCCGCAGGCGTCGCAGAACGACTGCCCCGGTTCCGCGCGGGTGCCGCAGTCGGCGCAGTTGTGGGTGATCGTCATGGGGCCGGGGTCCTTTCGGCGGAGGGTGCCGCGGTCACCTGGACCGTGTAGGGCATATGGGCGGGGCGGGCTGCCGCGACGAGGGTGTCGAGACGGTGGTGGTCCGCCGCGGTGGGGTCGGGCAGCCGCAAGTGGACGTGCAGATGGGGCCGTGGGGCACCGGGCACCGGGCCCAGGGGGCGGGCGCTCCAGTCCGCCGCCCCGCTCTCGGAGATCTCCGGTACGACGCCGAAGGCGAGCCTGACCGCCTCCGACAGACCGCGTACGGTGCCCCGGACGCGGTGCAGGTACGCGGCGGCGGCGACGGCCGCCCGCAGCAGCTGCTCGGGCTCGGTGCCGTCCGTCTCGGCGCCCACCCAGCCGCCCAGCCACTGGGCGAAGTCGAGCGGGGCCAGCGACGGCCGGAAGTAGGTGTCGAGACAGTCGAGCACGGCGTGGATCGGTGCCACCACCTCGTCCAGACCGGCGACGAAGCGCTGCGCCAGATCGTCGTCCGCGAACACCGCGGGCAGCATCATGCCGATCGGCGCGGACGAGCCGAGGCCGTCGATCGAGCCCCTCATCCGCGGGCCCCCTCAAGGGAGTTCGTCACGCGCTGTCCCCGATCACCCGCACGCGATGGTCGAACGAGAACACCAGGGACGGCGCCGACAGATCGATCCGGTCCGTCGCCTCGCCGCGCTTGCCGGTCAGCGGATCGGCGGGGTGCAGGACCACCTCGTCGACCAGCTCCACACCGGGCACCCGCTGGAGCACCGCGAACACCTCGCCCGACTGGACGGGCCGGCCGAAGGGCCAGCCCGTGCCGTTCGCCCCGCCGGTCAGCGGATCGAGGTGCCGGTACAGGGCGTCATGGGCCTGCCGGCGCACCCGGTCGGTGTCGACGCCCCGGAACGCGTGCACCGTCGCCACCACCGTCACACCCTGGTAGTACGGCGGCCCGACCGCCAACCGGGTCCCGATCAGCCGCCGTTCGTCCAGATGGCGCGTGATGCGGTCCAACAGGGCGTCACCGGGCACCAGTTGCTCGAAGCGCAGCCGGCCGCCGGGGTCCGGCACCGCCTGCGGCACCACCAACACCCGTACCGCGTACGCGCCGTGCTCGCTCTCCTTGCCCTCCAGGCAGGTGATCCGGGCGGTCTCCGGGGCGGCACGGCGGGCCAGCTCCTCGTAGTCGCGCAGGGTCACCGCCCGCTCCTGGGCGCGCAGCGTGATCGGCGCGCGGACCTTCGCCTCCTCGACCGTCTCGCCGTCCACGCCACCGCGCGCGGCCTCGCGATTGACGACCTCGGAGACGTACGGGATGGAGGTGCGCAGGATCTGGACCGTGCCGCGCGCCACGTTCCCGGCCCGGCCGCCGCCCGTGCGGTAGCGGCGGGCCCGGATCGGGGAGCCCTTGGGGGCGGCCGTACCGTACTGGCGCAGTGTGCCGTCAGGTTCGCGGACCGCGGGGCCGAAGGCGATCTCACCGGTCGTGGCGTCGACGGTGATGTGACGGTCGGCGGGTCCCGAGGCCGCGAAGTGCGGCACCACCCGCCAGTCCTCCCAGCCGTCGTGCTCGGCGGTCTGCAACAGCACCGGCGGATCGTCGCCCACCACGGGCGCGTGCGCGAGCCGCAGCCGCTGCCCGGGCAGGCCCGTCGACTCGCCGAGCGCCTCGTCGTACACCGTCTCGGCGTGCACGGCGGCCGTGGTGCCGCCGACGGTGAACGCCTCCGCCGCCCGCACGGTCGGCGAGGTGGTGTAGAAGGGCTGGCCGGGCAGCGGTTCGGTGACCCGGCAGCGGATCCAGCCCGCCTCCAGGCCCGCGTTGCGCGACAGGACGTGCCCGCCGGGGACGTGCAGGACCACCTCGCCGGGGCGGTTGAGACCGCCGGTGCCGTCCCGGTCGACCTCGCAGGGCTGCCAGCCGTCGGCGGTCCACGCCTCCCACACCAGGGGCGGCTGGCGCGGGTCCACGCCGACGCCGTCCACCCGGCTGTCCAGGTCCAGGGCGAGGGCGCAGTGCGGGACGGCCGCGCTCAGCCCGAGCAGCATGCAGTCACCGGGGTCCGGGGACTCGGCGAAGCACAGCAGATCCTTGTCGTCCTCGGCCAGGTCGTGCGTCCGCTCCACCGCGGGCTCGCCCTTGTGCTGCACCAGCAGATGCCGCAACTCGCTCGGTACGACGGCCAGTTCGCGCTCGACGGCGAAGACGACCGCCTCCTCGCTCTCGGTGCGCATGGTGGCCACCTCAGTGCCCACCGGCACCGTGATCGCCTCCTCCTGGGGAGCCGACAGCCAGAACGTGACGTCCGTACGGGCCGCCGAGGGCGGGAAGAGGGTGATGCCGACCAGGTCGAGGAAGGCCAGATGGTTCTTCTCCGGCACCCGGTTGAGCCGGTAGACGAGCTGGTCGGCCATGTGGGCCACCGTCTCGACCAGCGTGACGCCCGGATCGGAGACGTTGTGGTCGGTCCACTCCGGGGCGCGCTGCTGGATGTAGCGCTTGGCGTCGTCGACGAACTGCTGGAAACGGCGGTCGTCGAGGTTGGGGGAGGGCAGGGCCATCAGCGGTCGCTTTCAGGAGCCGAACCGGCGGTGCCGGCCGCACCGGGGCTGTCCGGCTCGTCGTGGGACGGAATGACGTAGAACGGGAAGACGAGGCTGCGCGGGTTGTTGGTGCCGCGGATCGAGTAGCGGACGTCGATGAACAGCACGCTCTGCTCGGCGCCCGCCGTCACCTCGACCTCCTCGACCTCGATGCGCGGCTCCCAGCGGTCCAGGCTCACCAGCACCTCGTGCTGGATACGGCCCGCCGTCTGCTCGTTGACCGGCGCGAACACCAGGTCGTGGATCGCGCACCCGAAGTCGGGCCGCATCGGCCGCTCGCCCGGAGCGGTCGACAGGACGAGCCGGATGGCCTCCTCGATCTCCCGCTCCCCGCTGACCAGGGCGATCCCGCCGGTCGGCCCGATACGGAGCGGGAACGACCAGCCGGACCCGACGAACTGCTCGGCCATCAGAACCCCACCTGCCGTACCGGGAAAGGAAGTTGAGAACACGTACGGACACGGCTCACGGGATCACCATCGGCACGGGGATGGTGGTGACGCCGAAGACGGGCGAGGCGACCAGCGTGGTCGGGGCCTTGATCGTGGTGTTCACGGCCGCGTTGATCTGCACGGTGGCCCCGCCGGTGAGGCTCGCGGCACCGATGGCGCTCAGGTTCAGGATGCCCGCCGCGTTCACCCCGATCTCGCCCGCGGCCCGCACGTTGACCATGCCGCCGCCCTGGATGCTCATCGGGCCGCCGCTCTTGATGGTCAGGGCACGCCCCGCGCTCAGCGTCAGGTTGCCGCCCGCCTCCACCGACACCGAGCGGCTGCCCTTGATGGTGACGTCGCCCTTGCTGTCCACGACGATCTCGGTGTTCGTACGGTCCAGGTTGATGGTCAGCCGCTTGTCCCCGGAGACCAGCCGCACCCCCTGCTTGCGGCCGCCGGTCTTCTGGCTCAGCAGGTCCATCCGGTTGCCGTCCCGGTCGGAGACGGTGTGCCGGCTCGCCTTCTTGCGCACGGTGTCGTGCAACGGCACGTCACCGACGACGGTCGGCTTGTCCCGGCCGTTGTAGAGCCCGCCGATCACGAACGGATGGTCCAGGGCACCCCGGTCGAAGGCGACCAGCACCTCGTCGTTGACGTCCAGCGGGAAGATCCCGCCACCGCCCAGACCGCCCATCTGCACGGTCCGCGTCCAGTCGCTGACATAGGTGTCGTCCAGCCACGGGAACTGCAGCCGCACCCGGCCCTGCTTCAGCGGGTCGTTGACGTCGGTGACCAGCGCGTTGGCCACGCCCGGCAGCCGGGACGCGCCGTCCCCGCCGCCCGAGGCCAGCCCGTACAGCGAACGCCACTGCCGTCCGCTGACCGTCACCCACGACTCGTAGTGCTTGCCGTCACCGAAGACGTGCCGTACGGACGTCACCGTGTACTTGCCCTCGAACGGCACCCCCACGTCCGCGAGCGCCACCGGAACTCCCGGACGCAGCTTGGGATTTCCGCGCGCGACGACCTCCAGCTCGGCGAACGAACCCGTCACGTCGTCGGCGAGCGAGTCCGCGGCGAACTTCACCTCGGACTGCTTGTCGTAGGGCGTGCCCGTCTCGACGAGCTTGGCCGCCTTGAACTTCCCGGCCGCCGCACCCGGCGTGGTGCCGATGCCGATACCCGGGTTGTCGGTCGCGGGGGCGGTCGCGGTGAGCTTCTTCTTGGTCGTCACGTCCCACCCGCGCGACTCGACCTTGGCCACCTGGTCCGCGGCGGTCGCGGCGGCCCGCAGCCGCAGCACGTCGTGCCCGGCCTGCAGCACGAACGGACTCTTGTCGCCGTCGGTGCTCGGCGAGGGCGCCCCGGACGCCGACTTGGGCTTCACGAACTGGAACTTGCCGTCCGCGTCGACCGACATCACCGACTCGTTCTCGTCGGCGAGCCGCGCGAGGAAGTCCCAGTCCGTCACGTTGGACTGGCTGATGAACTCGTAGACCGTGCGCGTCGATTCGATCCGCCCGATCGGCACCCCGTCCTGGGCGGCCAGCTTGCGGGCGATGTCGGAGGCGCTCTGGTTGCGGTACGCCGCCACCCGGCGCTGGCGCAGCAGTCGGTGCCCGAGGTCGTAGCCGCGTACGACGGTGTAGCTGCCGGTGCCGTCGTAGTCCGCCTCAAGTCCGGTCACCTCACCGGTCAGCAGCGGATCGCCGGCCCCCTCGCCGTCGGCGACCGGGGCGAACACCACCTTGGTGCCGAAGGTGATGTTCAGCTTGCCCAGGAGCAGCCGGTAGGGGTCACGGAAGGTCAGCCGGAACGCGGCCGGCACGCCGACACCCTGGTCGACGTAGCTGTCCACGAGGTCGGGCGCGAACTCGGGCGGCAGCTTGGCGCCGCCGATCTTCACGTCGACGACGCTGGAGAAGGAGGACTGCACCATCAGGCACGCACCTCCTCGGTGGCCGGCAGCACGAGTTCGGTGCCGGTCGCCAACTGCCCTGGATTGTCAATACCGTTGGCCTCGGCGATGGACCGCCAGGCCGCCGCGTCGCCGTACTCCCGCCAGGCCAGCGACTGGAGGGAGTCGCCCGCCACCACCCGGTGCACCCGCTGCGCGGTCAGCGCGCCCGACGTCGGGTTCTGCCCCGTGGTCCGGCTGGGGATCTCGTGCAACTGGAGCCGGCAGGTGGCGCGGATGGGCACACCGGTCGTGGAGAACAGCGTGTAACCCGCCTCCACGGCACTGACGTACGCCGTGAACCGGGCCGTCGAGAACGACCCCCACTGGAAGATCACCCACGGCGGCGACGGCTGCTTGGCGGAGATGCTCCGGGGCGTCACCTCGCAGCATGCCAGCAGTGCCTCGACCTTCTTCAGGACGGTGTTGCTGGTCGGCTCGTCGGAGGAGTCGAGGAAGATCTCCACACTCATCTCACGCGGCTCGGCACCCATGAACTCCGGTAGCGGGCCGTCCCGTTCGATCTGCGCCGGGGTCACCTTCCACTGCGCCCGGCGGGTCAGCGACAGCTGCGCCGGGTTGAAGTCGAAGCCGAACGTCTTCATCAGCCCGCCGGGCCGCCTGCTCTTGCCCTTCGGCGGCTCGTGGATCGCGAGCGTGGCCCGTACGAGGCTCTTGCCCGCACCGCCCCTGCTGCCCTTGGCCATTTTCGCCGCCCCTCAGTCCGTGAACCCGTGGTGGGTGATCTCCAGCACCTCGGTCGCCACCGCCGGGCTCGCCGGGTCGAGGGAGGGCCCGGTCCAGCTGACCGGCAGGACGTCGATGAGCCCCCACCGGGCGACCTCCGAACCGTCCGCGCGCAACGCCGAGATCTGCGCCGTGGGCCGCTTGATGCCCGTCTGCACGGACGAGATCCACTTCGCGACCTTCGTGGTGTCCGGGGTCAGCGGCCTGGTCAGCCGGATGTTCGAGAACGTCACGCGCGTCGGCAGCTGCCACACGAACCCGTTGTTGCCGCCCTCCTGCCGCTGCTCGACCTCCACCTGCGACGACAGCCCCTCACATCCGTTGAAGTAACCGAGGCTCTCGCCGTCGATGCTGAGGGAGAACCAGATGGTGGAGCCCGGGTCCTGGCGGGACATCGCGGCCTTTCGTTCAGTGGGGTTCGTGCGGCGGTTCAGTGACGGGGGTCGCGCAGCTTGCCGATCCGTTCGCGGTCCATGCGGAGTTCGGTGCGGATCAGGCGGGTGATACGGCCGATGATCCGGTGCACGAGTTCGTCGAGCTGGAAGTCGGTGAGCTCACGGGGATCGAAGGCACCGGGCGGGACGGCGGTGTACTCCGGGGGTGGGGCGGAGGAGGGTGAGTAAGGGGGCGGGGGGTCCGAGGGGGTGGCGGTGTAGGGGGGTGGTTGTTCGGCGCGGTGGGGGGTGCGGCTGTGGCTGTGGCTGGTGAGCGTGGTGCTCACGGTGGCCGCGGCGGCTGCGGCTGCTGCTGCGAGGGCGCCGGTGGTGGTGTGTGTCGGGGGGTTGTTCTTCGATGCTTTGGACTTGGTCCAGCTGGGGCGGCTCAGGCGTTGGACGGGTGGGCCGGGGAGGGCGGGGGCGGGGGATCCCGGGGGTGGGGTGAGGGGGGCTACGGGGAGGGTGGCGGCTGTGCGGGGGGTGGGGGGTGTCTGGGGTGCTGGGGTGTGCGCCGGTGTGGGTGCGGTGGTTCTGCGCTGAACCGGCGGGGTGGAGAAGGGAGTCGCGGGGGTGGGCGCGGGGCCGAGGGGGTTGGCCGTGGTGGGGAAGTCCGGCGCCGTGGTGGGGCGGGGGGTGAGGGCCGGTGACAGTTGTGCCGGGAGGCGCGGTGCTACGGCGGTGAGGGGCGCCGTGGGCAGCGCGGGCGGGGCCGACGCGGTGGAGGTGGTGGAGACGGTGGTGAGGGGCGTGGCGTTGGAGGGCGCGGCGGTGAGAGGGGCGCCGAGGGGCGTGGCGTTGGAGGGCGCGGCGGTGAGGGGGGCGCCGAGGGGCGTGGTGTTGGAGGGTGCGGCGGTGAGGGGGGCGCCGAGGGGCGTGGTGTTGGAGGGTGCGGCGGTGAGGGGGGCGCCGAGGGGCAGGCGGCGCGCGGGTGTGGAAGCGGGCCGGGTGCGCTGGACTGCGGGGGTGGCCGGGGGAGTGGGCTGCACTGATGCCGTGGAGCGCGTGCCGGGGGGTGTGCCCGGGGTGGAGGGGCGGGCTGTTGGTGCCGAGCCGGCGGCGGCGCGCTGGATGGGGAGGGCGGCCGGGGGGCTTGCTGGTGGTGGGGTGTTCGTGGGGTGTTCGTGGGATGCGGTGGGAACTGCCGTGCGCTGGACGGCGGGGGTGTCTGCCGGCGCTGAGGTGGTCGGTGCGCGGTGGTCGGCGGGGGTGGCCGTAGGTGCCGGGGTGCTGGCGGTGTGGGCTGCTGCGGTGCGCTGGACGGCGGGGCTGGATGCCGATGCCGGGGTGTTGGTGGTGTGGCCCGGTGTGGTGGGTGGGGCGGTGGGGCTGGGTGTCGACACCGAGGGGGCCGCTGCGTGGTGGCTGGTGAGGGTGTCTGGAGGTGTCGGGGTGGGCGAGGTTGGAGTGTTGGCGGGGTTGGTTGCCGACCTCGACGGGGTCACTGCGCGATTGCTGGCGGGGGCGGCTGTATGTGCCGGGCTGGGCGGGGCCGGGGTGTTGGCGGGGTGTGTCGTTGCGGAGGGTGTTGCGGTGCGCTGGACGGTGGGGCGGGGTTGCCAACGGGCCGCGCCGGACCGGGAGTCAGAGGTGGTGTCGGCGCCGGTCGAGGCTGGAATGTCGGCGGAGTTGGTTGCCGACCCCGACGGGGGCACCGCGTGGTGGTTGGCGCGGGCGGCTGTAGGCGCTGGGGCGGGCGAGGCCGGGGTGTTCGCGGGGTGTGCTGCTGCGGAGGGTGCGGCGGTGCGCTGGAGGGCGGGGTTGGTATCCGACGCTGAGGGGGCCGCCGTGTGGTGGTTGGCGGGGACGGCCGTAGGTGCCGGAGTGGGTGATGCCGGGGCGTCGGCGGGGTGCGTCGCGGCGGAGGGGGCCGTGGCGCGCTGGATGGCGGGGTGGGCCGTAGGCGCAGGGGTGGGCGATGCGGGCCGGTGAGTGGAGGGCGACGCGGTGCGCTGGACAGCGGGGTGCGTCGAGGCCGGGTGCGTGGGTGAACTCGGCTGGTCGGCCGGGGGGTTCGAGGTGGCACCCGATGTGTGCGCGGAAGATGTCTGCTGAGGCCTAAAGTTGGTGGCCGTTGTCCCCGAACTCGGCGGCGGAACCGCAGCGTTCGAAGGCTGTGAGGCGATCGGTGCGCCGAGACCGGGACGCGGCTTCGAGCGGGCGGTGCTTCGCTGGACCGGCGATGTCGCGGCGGGCCGAGTGGGCGCCGGGCGCGGTGGGTTGGGCTGGGGGACTTCCTGGACCGGGATGCCGGCCGGGGGAGGAGTCGAACCGTCTGTGGATACGGGCGCGGCTTCCGAAGCGGGAACCCTCGCCGGCTGCGACGCGGATGCCGGGGTGCTGCCGGGCGTGGACTTTCGCTGAACGTCTACCGGCGCGGAGGCGGCTTGACCGGGGCCGGGTGTCGGGCCACCGCTCGCTGCTGCCGACTTCCGCTGCACCGGTGGCAGGGACGCGGTGGCCGAAGGCTTCGCCTCTCCAGGACCCCGCCGCACGGGCTGAACGGGCTGAACGGGCACAGCCAGGGCACCCTCCGGAGCAGGCTCGGCGACCGGCGCACTCTGCACCGCCGTATCACCGCCCCCTCGAACTCCCGCCTCGCCACTGCCGGTTGAAGCCGACACCGGCGTCGAAGAACCCCGCGGAGCCACCGCCAGCGTCCGCCGCTGTACCGCCGCAGCGCCGGTCCGGGCCCGGGTCAGAGGAGCAGCCGCCGGTCGCGAAGGCGGCGGGCCGACCGGAACCGGTGTCACCCTCACCCCAGCAGCAGGCGTCACCGGCACCGAGTCGACCGCCCGCTGCACGGACGACACGCCCGCGCGGACCGTCGTACCGGAAGGCGCCGCCGATCCACGCACGACCGAACCACCCCCCACCCCGACCTCCCGAGGCGGCAGCACCCGCAGCGGCACCGCAGGTACCCGCTGTGCCACCGGCTCCGCGCCGGCCAACGGCAAGGGACCGGCGGGACGTTCGAGCCCCGACACCGGACGGGCCGTCCCGCGCCCCACCGCATCCCCGAGCAGCGCGCTCGACCGTCCGTCCAGGACGGCGTGGGACGCCGTCCCCATGAACGACGGGTTCTGCCACGTGGGCAGCCGCCCGCCGAACCCGGAGTCCGCGACCCCACCCCGCCCGGACCCCAGCGCCCGCTGGATCGGCGGCAGCGCAGGCCAGGACGCCGCAACGACCGTACGCGCCGCTCCCGTATCAGACGAAGGCGAAGGTGAAGGCGATAAGGAAGGAGACGGCGCCGGTGCCACCGCCCCGCTCGCCCCACCCCCCGAAACAGACTCCCCCCGCCCCCGCAGCCGGTCCAGGAACCCCACCCCTCAGCCCTCCGTTCCGGCGGCGGCGCGCGTCACCAAGGACGCGATCTGCTCGGTGAAACGGCGGCGGTCATGGTGCTCCAGGTCGAGGATCTCGTCCATGCCCCAGTGGAAGTGGTAGGCGACGTACGCGATCTCCTCGTGCAGCCGGTCGGTCGCGTACGTCACGATTCCCCCAGGCGGCTCCCGCCGAGTTCCACCTCGAACGGCTCGGAGCAGTGCGGGCACTGGACCGCCGCCCGGGTGTGGCCCTCCGCGTTGATCTGGCGGTAGAAGTCCTGGAGGAACGCCAGGTCGGAGGCGAACATGTTCTCCACGATCCCGTCGTGCACCATCGGGAGCGTGCCGAGCCGGGAGATGACCCGGCCCAGCAGCACCACCGACAGATACGCCGGGTTCTCCTGCACGCGCACGTCCCGCAGCGGCACCAGCTCGTCCCGCGCCGTCGAGAGCCGCATCACACCGTCCCGGTGGACGGTGCCCGACTCGTCGACGTATCCGCGGGGGAGCTGGAAGGGGAACTCCGTGCGCAGGGAGTCCTGTTGGAGGAGTGGGGGCGGGGCCGCCGGGGCCGGTGTCGCCTCCGGCACCCGCGCCTCCGCCTCCGACTCCGCCGTGTCCGGGCCGGAGTACGTGACGGCGGCACCGGCCCTGGCAGCCGTACGCCGCATTACTCGATGACCAGTTCTTCGAACGCGATGGTGACGGTCTCGGTCAGCGCGGCGGCCTCGCCCGCCTTGACCGTGCTCGCGTCGATCTTGTTGCACCAGGCGTTGCGCAGGTGGTAGCGCTTCACCGGGTTGTTCTGGAAGTCCATCATGATGATCGAGGCGTTCTTGCGGGCCGTCGTCATCTGACCGGTGATGGACTCGTTGATCCACTGGGTGAACGAGGCCGACTGGGTCATGCCCCGGACCACCGTGCAGGTGCCGTTCTTCTTCACACCCGGCAGGTTCTTGACCACGTTCTGGCCGTTCGGGGTGTTCTGCTGGTAGGTGATGACGTCCTGCTCGATGCTCAGACCGCTGACCTCGGCGAGGTACTCGACCATCACGCCGTCGATCTGGAGGCCGAAGTTATGTGAGGTGAGGGCGTCACCCGGCTGGAGACTCATGAATTCGCTGTCCTTCTAAGGGTGGTGAAGACGACCTGGGGAGCGGCGGTCCGCCTACTCCTCCAACTCCCCGTTGCCGCTGGAGAACTGGGCCAGCCGGAAGATCACGAACTCGGCGGGCTTGACCGGCGCGATGCCGATCTCGCAGACCACACGGCCGACGTCGACCGACTCCGGCGGGTTGGTCTCCTCGTCGCACTTGACGTAGTACGCCTCCTCGGGCCGCTGCCCGAACAGGGCGCCGCTGCGCCACTCGTTGACCAGGAACGCCGAGATGTTCCGCCGGATCCGGGCCCACAGCGCGTGGTCGTTGGGCTCGAACACCACCCACTGGGTGCCGATCAGGATCGACTCCTCCAGGTAGTTGAAGTACCGGCGGATGTTCAGGTAGCGCCAGGCCGGGTCGGAGGAGAGGGTGCGGGCGCCCCAGACGCGGATGCCGCGGCCCGGGAAGGCGCGGATGCAGTTGACGCCGATCGGGTTGAGCAGGTCCTGCTCGCCGCGGGTGATCTGGGTCTCCAGGTCGACCGCGCCGCGCACGACCTCGTTGGCGGGCGCCTTGTGCACACCGCGCTCGGAGTCGTTGCGGGCCCAGACGCCGGAGACGTGACCGCTCGGCGGGATCAGCCGGGACTGGCCGCTCGCCGGGTCGAAGGTCTTGATCCAGGGGTAGTACAGGGCCGCGTACTTGGAGTCGTAACCAGCCGTCTCCTGCCGCCACACCCGGATCTGACGGGCGTTCAGACCGGGCGGCGGGTCGATGACCGCGACCCGGTCGCCCATCAGCTCGCAGTGCGCGATCAGGCCCAACTGGACGGCCTTGACGGCCTCCAGGTCGATCACACCGCGCTGGTAGGCGGCCATCAGGTCGGGCACCGCGACCATGGAGATCTCGTCGACCGCCTCCAGGCCGCCGAAGCCGGTGCGGTCGGCGGAGTCGCCGAGGTACTCGGCCGGGCCGGGGTGCGAGGCGTCAACTGCCTTGTCCGCCACGGCGGGTGCCGGCGCGAGGGCCGGAGCCGCCAGGGCCACCGTCTGGTTGTCCGGGCGCACCAGTTGCGCGGCCGGCAGGGACTCGGTGACGGTGATGAGCTTGGAGCGCTCCTTGACCTGGGCGACGACGTAGTTGCGGCCACCCTTCTTCGCGGTCACGTCGAAGGTCTCGGCGGTCTTGTCGCCGTCCTTGACGATCAGCCGGAACCGCTCGGCCGGGCCCTCGCCCTCCGGGTCGGCGACCTCGACGCTCAGCGCGCCGTTGCTGCCGGAGGCGATGGCCGTGACGGCGAACGCGCCGAGCTGCGTGGGCTCCGCGGCGGGCAGTTCACGCCGGGCGGCGGACGCGGTGACCGCGGCGGGCGCCGAGCCGTTCAGGGACGCGCCCTCCGCCGAGCCGCCCACGCGGACGACGTACGCCGCCGTGCCGCCGTTCTGGAAGAAGCCGTAGACGGAGTGCGCGAGGTAGTACCCGTCGGTGAACTCGCCGAAGCTCGCCACGTACTGGGTCCAGTTGGTCACCAGCGTCGGCTCGTTCAGCGGGCCGGCCGGGGCGAGGCCCACGAAGGCCGCGACCGACGTGCCCACCCCCTCGATGGGGCGCGAGCCGCTGGCCACCTCCTCGACGTAGACGCCGGGCGACAGGTAGGACGGCATGCTCTGCTCTCCTCGGGGTACGAGACAGGAACGCCTCCCACGTTCCCGCGCGCGCAACCGCCCGGGAAACGTCCTGGGGTGCCTCGGTGGGGGCAATCTCTGTGCCCACAAGGGCAGTTCGCCGTGCGCCCACGCCTCGACGGCCGCGGGGTGCGCCCGCAGGACTGCCCTTTCGGACCTTCCGCCCGAGCGCCCCGCGCGTTATCCCAGGAAGCAGACGTCCCGCCCCGCGACCGGGAAGGCCCATGCGCGCACACGAAGAGAACCGTTCGTCCGCCGACCGCACCCCGGCCCCCGTCCGGTCCGCCACTCCGGTGCCCCCGCTGCTCACCCTGCAACGGGCCGCGGGCAACGCCGCCGTGACCCGGGCGATCGAGGAGGCACGGCACGAGCACGGCCCCGACTGCGGCCACACCGCTTCGGCCGTGCAGCGGGAGGCCGTCCAGCGGGACGCCGTACCGAACGAGGCCGACGGCCCCGCCGTCCAGCGCCGCTCCTCGGTGTACGACGCGATCAGCTCGCCGGGCAGCCCGCTGGCGGGGCACATCCGGTCCAAGGCGGAGCAGGCCTACGGCATGAGCTTCGCCCATGTGCGGGTGCACTCCGGGCCGGTCGCGCAGCGGTCGGCGCTGGAGTACGGCGCCCGTGCCTACACCACAGGGTCCGACATCGTGGTGGGTGAACAGGGCGTGGACGACGAGACGTTGTTCCACGAGATCGACCACGTCCATCAGCAGAGCACCGGTCCGGTGGCCGGCGCCGACGACGGTTCGGGCGCGCGGGTCTCCGATCCCGGCGACCCCTTCGAGCGCAGGGCCGGCGACAACGGCCGCCGGATGGCCCAGGGCCAGGCCCCCGATCTGGGCGACATCGCCTGACCCCACGACACCGACCGCCGGCACGGGCACCGGCGCCCGACGACTTATTCGTCGTCCATGTCGAAGCTCAGCAGATTCTTGTTCGGCTTCTTTTTCTTCTTCGCCGGCTTGCTCGCGGCGGGCTCGGACGCCTCCTCCGGCAGAGTCGGTGACGGCGGCGCCGGACGACGCCTGCTCGCGGCCGAGGGTGCGGCGGCGGACTCCTCGGGCTCCTCCTGGAGGTGCTGGAAGTACTGCTGGAGATGCTCGGGGACGTTCCGCCGGTGCAGCGCGTCCCACTCCTCCCGGTTGGTCTCCCGGCGGCCGTAGGAGAACTCACTCTCGATGAGCTGCCTGCGGGCGTCGAGGTCCATCTCCCTGATCGCGTCCTCGACGCCGTACACGTGCGTGATCGCGCCCGCGGCGATCGTCCCCTTGATGAGCACTTCCTGGTCGTTGGTGGCCATGGAGCCGATCTCCGACGTCTCCGCGAGGTTCGTCTGCCCGTGGATGCCGGGGTCGCCGAGGTTCACCAGCCGGCTCCCGGAGCCGAGCCTGCTCACGTCGATCTCGATCACGGGAGCCCAGTGCCGCACCAGACGCGGCCTCAGCTGTCCTTCCAGGTTCTCGACGGGACCGGCCTTGAAGTTGTACTTGGAGTAGGAGGTGGCCCGCTCGCGGCTCGGCGTGCACGAGATGTACTGCGTGCCGTAGTTGTCGCCCGCCACATGGTGAGCCACGGTGAACGTCGCGCCGGAGTCCACGGGTTCGATGTCCTTGCCCTCGGGCCACTGCCTGAGGGTCTGGTAGATCCGTGCCACCTCCCTGGGCGCCGAGATCCCCTCGCCCAGGTTCCCTTCGGCCGAAGCCGTGATGGTCGACCGGTCCTGGCGGCGCTTGACCTGCGACTCGATCCGGATCGACCGGTACAGCTTCGCAGGCCCGCCGGCCGCGAGGTACTCGGCGACGGTCTGCTCGTAGGAGGGCGACCGCGGCCCGGCCGTCGTCTCCTGGGCGGTCTGTGTCCGCTGGACCATGGCGGTGGCGACCGTGTTCCCGGCCGCGCCCTGGATCAGGCCCATGGCGGCGGGGTTCGCGGCACCCCAGGACCGGGGGTCGACCCCCGCCGGGACGGGACGGGGCGGCGTCGTCCCGCGAGGCGGCTTCACCGGTGTGCGTCCGGCTCGTTGCTCCGTGGCTCTTGTGCCGTCCTGGGCGTGCATGCAACCTCTTCCTGGGCGGGAACGCGGTGGGGCTACTCCTCGATATCCGGGACGCCCGGCCGCCGCCAGGTACGCGAGGTCAGAGTCGCGCGGCCGAACGGGCAGACGTCGTTGCGCGACCCGTGCGGAGCCTGCCGGGGCCCGTCACGCGGTGACCCGAAGGGCAGCGAGCTGTGCACGGAAGACTCCTGACGGCGCGTCGGCGGATCCCTAGCGTGGCCGGGTGAGCCTCTGGACTTCCCTGGAACCCGCCTCCGCGACCGTGGACCCGGGTGGCAGTACGACGGTGCGGTTGCGGCTGCGCAACACCGGTGACGTGGTGGACGAGTACCGCTTCGAACCGGTGGGACCGATCGCGCCGTGGACGACGGTGGAGCCGCCGACACTGCGGTTGTTCCCGGGGACGACGGGGACGGTCGACCTGACGTTCTCCCCGCCGCGCACACCGGATGCGGCGGCCGGACCGAACCCGTACGCGGTGCGGATCACGCCGACGGAGCATCCGGAGGCGACGACGGTCCCGGAGGGGAACCTCACCATCACTCCGTTCACGGAGGTCCGGGCGGAACTCGTCCCCCCGACCGTGAAGGGGCGTTTCCGGGGACGGCCGAGGCTGGCCGTGGACAACCTCGGCAACACCAAGCTCACCGCGTCGATCAGCGGTAGCGACAACGGCGACCAGCTGGCGTACGAGATCCATCCGGGCAGTGTGCAGATCGAGCCGGGTCGGGCCGCGTTCGTGCGGACGACGCTGAAGCCGCGGCAGATCATCTGGTTCGGGTCGAAGGAGCAGCGTCCGTTCACGCTGAACGTGCTGCGATCCGGCGTCAACCCCCTTCCCGTGGAAGGGACTTACATCCAGCGAGGCTTCCTGCCCCGCTGGCTGGCCACCTTCTTCGGTGTCCTCCTCGCCCTCACCATCACCTTCGTCATGCTGTGGATCGCCCACAAGCCCACGGTGATCAGCGGCGCCACTGAGGAGACGGCCGCCGGTGCCACCCTCGCCCCCAGCGCCTCTCCGAGTGCCACCCCGGCCCTGCCGCCGGCCCCCGCTCCGGTCGCGACCAGCGCCGCCCCGTCCGCCGACTCGGGGGACTCGGGAGGGGGCGGAGGCGGAGGCGGTGCCACGCCCACGGTGACCGCCAAGCCCAAGGCCGACACGGCGGCGACCGCGGTGAACCGCCTGGCCGTGAACGACCCCGGCGGACGGCACATCTGCTACCGGGCGTTCGTCGACGGCAAGGGCTGGCAGAAGCCGGTGTGCGACGGCACGATGAGCGGCACGGCCGGTCAGGGCAGGTCCATCACGGCGCTCAACGTGGCGGTGTACGGCGTCCAGGGCTCCGCGGGCACCGCCATGGTCTACGACCCCGACTCGACCAACGGCCAGGGCAAATGGCTGCCGAGCTGGACGGCGATCAAGGCGGACGGCAGGGACAACTACATCGGCAGCTCGAAGGCGGACGCGCCGTACCTGGTGACCTTCGTCTACAACGTCGGCTCCGGTCAGGCCTGCAACTCGGTCAAGGTCCGCTACAAGGAGTGGAGCGACCAGGTCTGCAACAACGCGCGCCCCGACCTCAACACCGCCGGCAACTTCGACAACTCCCGCTTCATCGAAGCCATCAAGCTGACGGTGTGAGGCCGTGACTCTCTGGACTTCCCTGGAACCCGCCTCCGCGACCGTGGACCCGGGTGGCAGTACGACGGTGCGGTTGCGGCTGCGCAACACCGGTGACGTGGTGGACGAGTACCGCTTCGAACCGGTGGGGCCCCTCGCACCGTGGACGACGGTCGAACCACCCTCCCTGCGCCTGTACCCGGACACCACCGGCGCGGTGGAGCTGACGTTCGCTCCGCCGCGTTCGCCGGACGCGGTGGCGGGTCCGAACCCGTACGCGGTGCGGATCACGCCGACGGAGCATCCGGAGGCGACGACGGTCCCGGAGGGGAATCTGACGATCACTCCGTTCACGGAGGTCCGGGCGGAGTTGGTGCCCCCGACCGTGAAGGGGCGTTTCCGGGGACGGCCGAGGCTGGCTGTGGACAACCTCGGCAACACCAAGCTCACCGCGTCGATCAGCGGGAGTGACAACGGTGACCAGCTGGCGTACGAGATCCATCCGGGCAGTGTGCAGATCGAGCCGGGGCGTGCGGCGTTCGTGCGGACGACGCTGAAGCCGCGGCAGATCATCTGGTTCGGGTCGAAGGAGCAGCGTCCGTTCACGCTGAACGTGCTGCGATCCGGCGTCAACCCCCTTCCCGTGGAAGGGACTTACATCCAGCGAGGGTTCCTGCCCCGCTGGCTGGCCACCTTCTTCGGTGTCCTCCTCGCCCTCACCATCACCTTCGTCATGCTGTGGATCGCCCAGAAACCCGCGGTGATCAGCGGCGCCACCGAGGAGACCACCGAGGCGGGGGTGGCGCTGTCGCCCTCCCCTTCGGCCAGCCCGGTTCTCTCGCCCGCCGCACCGGCGCCCTCCCCGTCCGTGCAGACCGACCAGAAAAGCGGCGGCACGGACGGCGGGTCCGGCGGTGGCGGTGGTGCCTCGGCCCCGCCGAAGAAGAAGACGCCGAAGCCCGTCGTACCCGCGACGAACGTGCTGCTGCGCAACCCCACCACCAAGAAGTGCGCGGACATCCCCGGCTACGACCAGGGCACGATCAATGGGCCCGTGCGCGAGTTCACCTGCGACGGCACCGACAACGACAACCAGCTGTGGAACCTGGAAGTGAAGTACGCCAAGGACGGACCCGGCGGCACGGCCCTCTTCCAGATCCGCAACGTCAAGGACCAGCTCTGCATGGATCTGCCCAACTACGGGGCGGAGCCCGTCCGTTCGCCGATCACGGAGTACACCTGCGACGGCACCAAGGCCGACAACCAGCTGTGGTGGATCGAGAA
Organism: Streptomyces sp. SID13726; assembly: GCF_010548375.1. Lineage (GTDB taxonomy): Bacteria > Actinomycetota > Actinomycetes > Streptomycetales > Streptomycetaceae > Streptomyces. The sequence continues at coordinate 54,462 of NZ_JAAGLY010000026.1, read as the reverse complement.
GCAGGAGAGCGGCGCCTACTGGATCCGCAACTTCGCCAGCGACAACAAGTGCCTCGACGTGGCCGGTTACAGCACCGGCGGCGACGACACCGACCTCACTCTGTTCGACTGCTCCAACGACGACGACCAGGAGTGGCTGGTCATCCACCCCCAGCAGGGCTGACGGCGGGGCCGGTCACCAGGTGCCCTCACCCGGCACCAGCCGGCCCGCCTTGCGGTACTCGCGGCGGGCGCCCTCCAGCAGGTCGGCGCCCGTGACGAGGTCGTCCCGGCCGGCGGCGAGATACGCGGCCGTCACCACGGCGCTGCGGATCGAACCGCCCGCCAGCTCGAAGTCGGCCGCCACGGAGTCGAGTCGGACGTCCGGCACACAGGGCACATGGGTCAGGCTGTGCCGCCACAGCGCGATCCGCTGCCCGGCGTCCGGGAACGGGAAGTCCACCACCAGGTCGAGACGGCGGGTGAAGGCCTCGTCGATGTTGGCGCGCAGGTTGGTGGTGAGCAGGGCGATCCCGTCGAAGGACTCCAGCCGCTGGAGCAGATACGCGCTCTCCATGTTGGCGTACCGGTCGTGCGAGTCCTTCACCTCGGACCGCTTCCCGAACACGGCGTCGGCCTCGTCGAAGAGGAGCACCGCGTCGGTACGGTCGGCCTCGGTGAAGATGCGCTCCAGGTTCTTCTCGGTCTCGCCGACGTACTTGTCGACCACCGACGACAGCTGGACCACATAGAGATCCAGGCCCAGTTCGGCGGCCACCACCTCGGCGGACAGGGTCTTGCCCGTCCCCGACTCGCCGGCGAACAGACCGAGCACACCCCGGCCCCGCCCGCCGCCCGCGCTGAGCCGCCAGTCGCCGAGGACCCGGTCCCGGTGCCGGGCGCGCAGCGCCAGTTCGTGCAGCTGCGTCAAGGGCCGCTCGGGCAGCACCAGATCGTCCCAGCCGACGTCCGGCCGAATCCGCCGGGCGTGCTGTTCGAGGCCCGAGGCGGACTGCTGGCGGGCGGCGAGACGCAGATGGACGGGTGAGAGCGGGGTCCCGTCGAAGCGCGCGAGACTCCGGGCCGCGTGGGCGGCACGGGCGATGCGGTCACCGGGCAGGTGGTACGGGGCGACCGTGGCCGCCAGGTCGAAGTCCGGCTCCTCGCCCAGCGCGGCCGACCAGGCGCGCAGCGCGCCCGTGTGCTGCGGGGGCACGTCCAGCGCGAGCGGGTCCCGGTCGCACCAGTGCGGGTCGTAGGGGCGCGGACCCGCGATCAGTACCGGGACGTCCGTCGTGTCCCCCAACTCCCGGACCAGCTCGGCGGGTTGCTCGGGCAGCCCGGTGACGACGACCGCGAGCCCGCCCAGCCGTGCCTCCCGCAGCAGGTCCGGGACCCGGTCGCCGGGGCCCGAGAAACGCACGGCGGGGACCCCGGCGGTGTGCAGCGCGGCGGCGGCGCAGGCGAGCCCGTCGCCCTCGCGGCGCTCACGGAGGTAGACGACCAGCGGGACACCGGCGCTCAGCCGCGCGGCCAGCCGGTCCGTGAAGTGGGCGAACCCGCCGTCGGGCAACGGCTCCTGGCCGTCGTACGACCGTGTCGGCGCGGGCAGCGGATGGAGGTGACCGGCGAGTGCCGCGTCGGGGGTGTCGTCGCCCAGCAGATGGGCCACCAGCCGGTCCGGGACGCGCAACGAACGGCTGGGGAAGGGGCGTTCGGGCTCCTCCACGGTCAGCAGTCCGAGCCGGCACAGCGGGGCCGTGGGGTGCAGCCGGGCCCGGGCGCCGGGGGAGTGCAGGGGTGCGCCGAGCAGGTCGAGGGCGAGCGAGACGGTGGCCCGGCGGCGGCTGACGTCGTCGTTGAGATAGCCGTACAGCGGCTCGAAGCCGCGGTCCAGGTCGGGGGCGACGGCGATGAGCAGCAGCGCCGCGTCCAGCTCGGTGAGTCCGAGCCGCGCGCACAACTCCGCCAGTCGGTCGTGCGGTTGCTCGGCGAGTGCGGGCAGGGCGTCCGGGTCCGGCGGCTCCACCGGCCGCAGCAGATGCCGTACCGCCTCCTCCGGCAGATACAGCCCGCGCAGCGGGTCCCCGGCCGTGGGGTCCCCGGCGGACCGGTGCTCCACGAGCAGGGCGACCCGGTCGCGCAGCGCCTGAAGCCGGACGAGGAGCGCGTCGGCGGCGTCGGCGGAGTCGCGGTCCGCTGAGGCCGGTGCCTCTGAAGCCGGTGCCTCTGAGGCCGGTATCTCTGCGGCCAGTGCCTCTGAGGCCGGTGTCCCCGACGCCAGCGCCTCTGAGTCCAGCGTCCCCGACGCCAGTTGACCGCCCGCATGCTCCGGCGTGCGCGTCGTCATCCGACCGGTCCCGCTTCCCGGCCGCCGCGCCCGGCCGCCGCGCGGGCGTCCTTGAGCGCCGCCACCTGTGCGGGGCGATGGGCGCGTTCCTCGGTGACCGGGGTGTCGTCGCCCAGGGTGCGGACGCGGACCGCGGCGCCCTCGGTGACGGGCGGCCCCGCGTCGTACTCGGGGTAGGCCGGGAAGGGCGCGGTGACCACGAGGTCGAGGGAGGGCTTGAGTTCACCGCCGAGGGCGGACCAGATCTCCGCGAGCGACCGGGCCTCGGTCTGGATGCCGGCCACCGACACCGGCACCGTGAGCCCCAACTCGCCGAGGGCGCCCGGAAGTTCCGAGGGCGCGATCAGCTCGCGGGGGATCAGAGTGGCCAACACGGCGGACAGCAGCCGGTGTTCGTCCTGCGGCTGCTTCGTCCACGCCGTCACCAGGTACGACAGCCGGAACCAGCGCGGCGGTTGGCGCCGCTTGACCACGACGTCCCGCTCGTCGACCACCGGAAGATGCCCCCGCTGACGGCGGTTGACGTCCTCGCGGATGTCGTACAGGTAGGCGTTGACGGCGGGGCCGGTGCGCCGGGCCGCCCAGTCCCGGGTCGGGGCGTCGAAGGCGACGTCGATGCCGGAACCCGCCAACGCACCGCCCCCGAGCAGCCTCTTGAGGACCTCGTCCACTTCGTGGATCACTTGTCGCACTCCCGCCCGCACCGCATGGAACCGCCGCCGTACCCGATCCTCCCCGCGCCCGGGCCGTCCGTGCAGGCACGCGAGGGACGGCCGAGGGGCCCGGCCGCGCTGCCCGAGGGGGCGGCGCGGGCTGCCCTTCCGGTCAGATGTAGCCTTCCCGCAGGGCATAGGCGACCGCGTGCGCCCGGTTGCGCAGATGCAGTCGGGTGGTCAGCCCGTGGATCACGTTCTTGACCGTGCGTTCGGAGTAGGACAGCTTGCCCGCGATCTCTCCGGTGTCGAGCCCCTCGGCGACCAGCCGCAGCACGTCCACCTCACGCGAGGTCAGCCCCGAGGACGGCACGCCGGTCCGGCCGCCGGTACCGCGGTGCAGCGCCCCCACCTGGCTGATCAGCCGCCCCAACAGGTCGGCGGGCAGGTCCCCGTCACCGCGCGCGGCCGCGAGCACGGCCTGCACCAGGCGGCTCGCGGTGGCCTCGTGCCGCCACACGATGGCGCCGACCCCGCACTCGATGACCTCCAGCAGTTCGCTCTCCCGCAGCGAGGTCACCACGAGCACGGCCCGCGCCCCCTCGCTGCGCACCAGCCGGCGCAGCCGGGTCAGCGCCGCGTCGTCGAGGACGTCGTCCACGAGGAGCGCCACCGTGCCGGGGCCCGAGGCGCTCTCCTCCCGGAGCTCGACCTCCGGATGCCGGCGCAGCTGGCCGATCGCACCTTCGCGCAGGATCGGATCGAGGGCGTGCACCGCCACGGGTATCCGCTCCGGTACGTCTGCCGTCCCGGTACGTCCGGTCCGCGATGAGCTGAACAAGCCTTTCCCCCAGATTCACGTGCCCGTCGCCTCTCGGGGGTTGGTGACGGACGTGTGGTGTCCACACTCCTGTGACGGATGGGGCGGGGCAATCGTGGACCACCACGAACAGCACCACGAGATCGCCGTACGACTACCACGGCCGTGTCGGTCCGCCCGGTTCCCGGACGACCGGTTCCGGCCACCGTGGGATGTGTCACGCCACCGCCCGGCGGCCTGATCCGTCCTCGACTGCGGTGCACGTCACGTCCGAGCAAGGAGGCAGCAATGTCCGAGGCCACGCCCGAGCAGCCACGCGGACACCGGGAGGCCGCCGCGCTGCTCACGGCAGCGGCCGCCCGCGCCCGGGCCGGCGCGGGGGGTCTGGTGCTGCTGCGCGGGGCCACCGGGACGGGCCGCACCACGGTCCTGGAGGCGGCCGCGGGGGCCGCCGCGGCGCACGGCATGCGCATCCTGCGCGCCCGCTGCACCCCCGGCGAGTCCACCGTGCCCTACGCGGCGTTATGCCAACTCCTGGGCCCGCTCAACGAGTCGGGGAAGGCCGCCGTGCAGCGCGCCACCGAGCGGGAGACCGGAACACTCCTGCGCGGGCTCCTGCGCCGGCACGCCGAGGCGTCCCCGCTGCTGCTCGCCGTGGACGACGTCCACCTCGCCGACCCGCCCTCCCACCGCTGGCTGGTGGAGACCGCCCGGCACGTGGACCACCTGGCCATGCCGGTCCTGCTGGCCGTCACCGAGCGCAGCCAGTACGACATCGACCCGCCCGCCGCGGGTTTCAGCCATACCCTCTCGCCCGCCCTCGTCCGCACCCGCACCCTCCCCCCGCTCACCCCGGACGCGGCGGCCGAACGGGTACGGGCCGCGTTCCCCGAGGCCCCCGCCCCCTGGGTCGCCGACTGCGTGCGGGCCGGCGCGGGCAGCCCCCTGCTGCTGCGCGCCCTCCTGGACGACCTCGCCGGCACCGACCGCGGCCCCGCCGTCCCCGAGACGGCCGCCGCCCTCTACCCCGGCGAGTACCAGGCGGCCGTCTCCTGGTGGCTGGACAGCGCGGGCCCCGGCACGACGGAGGTGGCCCGCGCCCTCGCGGCCCTCGAAGAGGGCTGGGACCGGGGGAACACCGCCCCCGAGCACCTCGGCGCGCTGGTCGCCGAACTGGCCGGGGTCGACCCCGCGCGGACGGCCGGCTGGCTCACCGCCATGACCGGACTCGGCCTGCTGCGGACCGACCAGGCCGGCCGGCCGTGCTACGCCCACCCCCTGTTACGGGACGCGGTGCTCACCGGCGTGCCCGCCACCCGGCGGCGCGCCGCCCGCCGGAGCGCCGCGGAGGCGATGCTGCACCGCGGTGCCCCCGTCGAGACCGTGGCCCGACAGTTGCTCCAGGCCGACCCGGTGCGCACCCCGTGGGCGCCGTCGGTGCTCCAGGACGCCGCCGCCCTCGCCCTGCGCGACGACCGCAACGACGACGCCGTCGCCTATCTGCGCCGCTCCCTCGACGAACCCCTGCCCGACGACCGCCGCCAGCGGCTGCTGACCGAACTGGGCTCCCTGGAGGTGGCGGGCGACCGGTCCTCGGCCGGCATCCCGCGGCTCACCGAGGCGCTGAAGCTGCCCGGTGCCCCGCAGGACCGGGTGCGCGCCGCGGTCGCCCTGGGCACCGCGCTCGCCGGACGCGGCCGGCCCCGCGCCGCGGTCGAGATGCTGCGCACGCTGGACGAGGAGTTCGCGGGCCGCCCGGAGCTCACCGGCCGCCCCGACCTCACCGGCACCCTGCAGAGCGCCTCCGCCCTGCTGTCCGACCACGACCAGACGGTCCGCCGCGAGGTGTACGACCGTATCTCCGACACCGTCGAACACACCCCGGAACTGGTCGGCCCGGCCACCCACGTCCTGCTCGTGCGCCACGCCGTCACCGCCGGACTCACCTCGGCGCGGGAGGCGATGCGACGGGTGCGGGCGCTGCTCGCCGAGCCGGCCGACCCGCTGACCGAGCCGTTCCTGGTGGGCACGGCCGCCGTGGTCGCCCAGTGGGCGGACGAACTCGACGAGGCACAGCGGCTCGTGGACCGGGGCATGGCCGGACAGCGCCCCGGCCTGCTGCACCCGATGCACCACTCCCTGCTCAACACCCAGGCCGACATCGCGGCGGCCCGCGGCGAGTACGGGAGCCTCCCCGCCGAACCGCTCCTGCTGCCCGCCGGCGGCCCCTCCAACGTGCAGGCGCACACCCTCATCGGCCTCGTGGAGCGGGGCCGTACAGCCGAGGCGCGGCACCTCGCGGACGGCTTCGACCTGGGCGAGGCGTCCGACTCCTGGGAGCTGAACCGGTTCCTGTACGCGCGGGGCATCCAGCGCCGCGCCGACGGCGACCCGGCGGGGGCGCTCCACGACTTCCTGGAGTGCGGCCGCCGCCAGTCCGCCCGCGAGGTGCTCAGCCCGGTCGTCACACCGTGGCGCTCCGCCGCCGCCGAGTGCCGCCTGACTCTGGGCGACCCCACGGGCGCGCTCACGCTGGCCGAGGAGGAACTGCGCCTGGCCAGGGAGTGGGGCACGCCCCGCACGGTCGGCCGCGCCCTGCGCGCACTGGCCGCGGTCACGGGCGGCCGCCGGGGTCTTGAGCTGGCCGAGGAGGCCGTACGACTGCTGCGGGCGGCGTCCGCCGAGGTGGAGCCGGAGTTGGTGGCCGCGCTGATCGCGCAGGGCCGGCTGCTGACCGCCGCCGGGGAGCGCGCGCGGGGCCGCAAGTGCCTGCGGGAGGCGGCCGAACGCGCCGAACGACTGGGCTCCGTACGCCTGCGAACCCTCACCGAGGAGGCCCTGGGTGAGGGCGGTGCCCGCCGCCCGGCCCTCGCCCGCACCGGCTCGGGCTCCCTCACCGGCAGCGAACTCCGCGTCGCCATACTCGCCGCCGACGGCCGCACCAACACCGAGATCGCCGACCTCCTGCACCTGGCCCGCCGCACCGTGGAGACCCATCTCACCAGCACCTACCGGAAGTTGGGGATACGGCGGAGGGGCGAGCTGCGGGAGGCGCTGGGCGCGGGCTAGCCCTCCGGCGGCGGGGCGACGGCCGGGGTCGTGCCGAGATGGTTGCCGGGGTCCTGGAGGAGCGTCCGCTGTGCCGTCAGCATCCGGCGGACCACGGGCTCCGGCATCCGGATCACCACCGGCCTGGTGAGGGTCGTCTCGCGTTCCGCCGTGCCGGTACGGCCGCTGCGGACCCGGTCGGTCACCCGGGCCACCGCCTTCACGTCCAGCGTGAACTGGACCAGGACCGACCGCATTTTCGGCTTGTGCAGCGGCATCGAGCCGGAGGAGTTCGCCGTCGCGTCGGTCGCGCCGGCCGCCCCGCCCGAGTTGCCCATCAGCTGGTTGAGGCGGAACTCGTCGGCGTTGAGCACACCGGCGCCCCCGAGACCCCGGGCCTGCCGGCCGTGGTCGGTCGAGCTCTGGCCGTCCGTCTGGGTGGGGCGCGGTGCCGACAGGCCGCTCTGCCCGACCGTCTCGAACGTCATCTTGTCGCCGACGCCCAGGACCCGCCCCTCGCGCAGCCGCGCGTGCAGCGAGGCGCGCAGGTCCTGGCCCGACGCCCCGGTCGCGTGCACCGGCGGCAGGTCGATCCCGGCGGCGGTGAGCAGCGGCAGCGCCGAGATCATCCACTCGGTGGAGACCGCCTCGTTCAGGGCGTAGGCGGCGGACTGGCCCCGGTCGCGGAACCGGTCGCCGCCGCCCGCCTCCCGTACGGCCGCGGCCAACGACTCCCGTACCTGCGCGATCCCCTGGAAGCCGTTGACCTGGGCCTCCATCGGCAGCCGCACACCGGCCGCGCGCCAGGCCCCGAGTCCGGCCGGGCTCCGGCCGGTCGCAGGCGCAGGCGCAGGTGCAGGTGCAGGTGCAGGTGCAGGCGCGGTCGCACTCGCTGTAGCTGTAGCTGTAGCCGTAGCCGTCTCCGTGGCCCGGCCGGTCACCGGTGGCCGGTCCGTGGGGGCGACCACCCGGTTGAGCGCCTCCAGGTCCTTCATGAGGACGCGATGGGTCAGCGCCAGTCCGCGGTGGCCGAGCAGGGCCAGCCCCAACCGCTTGTCGCCCCGGTACAGTTCGAGGCTCGCCCGGATCGGCACACGGATCTTCGCCGACGGCGCCGCGCTCGCCTCGGCGACCGTCTTCATGCCGAGCTGCCCCCGGCTCGCGGTGCCGTCGCGCCGGGAGCCGCCGGACGCGAACCCCAGGCCCGCGGCGCCCCCGGTGCTCTTCAACTGGCCCACCCCGCCCTCGGGTTTGCCCGATCCGGCGAACACGCCCTCGGCACCGGTCAGCACGCCCTGGTCGTGGGAGGCCGCGCGCTGCGAGACCGCCGAGGTGATGTACTCCATGTCGCGGCCGTCGTCCGCGGTGCCCGCGAAGGTGCCGGGGCCGTTGCGGGCGATCTTGAACACCGCCCAGTACGGCGTCCTGCGGCCGTCGAACAGCTCGACGGTGACCCCGCCGTCCATGGCGCCGGACAGCAGTCCGGCTGAGCCGTCCCGGTCCAGGACCCGCAGCAGCCGCTGCACGTTGTCGTTGCGGTCCTTGAGCTGCTGCCGGGGCAGCAGGTCGTCGGCGAGACCCCGCCCGCCCTGCCGGGCCAGGCTCGACCGCAGCATTCCGAGCAGCGGGACGAAGTCCGGCAGATCCTCGACCATGCCGAAGCCGAGGGCCGCGTCACCGCTCAGCGACGGACCGGCGGCCGCCCGCTCCCGGCCCGTACGGGAACCCTCCGCGGAACTCTCGCCCGGCACCGCGGCACGCCTGCCCGCAACGGCCGGGCGCTCGCCCTCCACGGCCGGGCGCTTGCCCCGCGCCCGGGACGACATGGGCAGCTCGGCCTCGGTGTCCAGCCCCAGCTGCCGTCTGATCCGCGGCGGCAGCTGCGCCTCCGACAGCCACACACCGGCCGCCGCCCGCAACGTCCGCGCCCCCTTGGCCACATGGGGACCGCCGACGGTGGTGCCGACCTCGGCGACCATGTTCACCAGCACATCGCACTGGACCAGATACAGCGGCGCCTTCTTCTTCGTGTGGGCGTTGCGCTCCACCGTGCCGGAGACCGTCGCCGCCTCGGAGTCGCCCTCGCTCCAGGTGCGGAAGCCCGTCACACCCTGCCCGGTGCGCCACTCGGTGCCGTTCTCCGCGACCGTGAAACCGCCCTGCAAGGTGCTGCTGGTGCCCTGACCGGTCTGCCCCGCGGACTGGTGTCCGCCCAGCACGAAGGTCTCCGTGCCGGGCCCCGCGCCCTGGTGCAGGAACCTCGGGTTGGCGAGGGCGATCCGGGTGCCCACGGCGCCGTTGAGGGCCGCGAGACGGCGCGGATAGCGGAGGTTGCGCACCACCCAGCCCGAGGACGCGGCCTGCCGCAGCGCCGCCTGGATCGCCCGCTCGCCGAACCGCTCCTCCACCGCCTGCCGCGGCGCGAGCCCCTCCGACTCCAGCGCGGTGTCCCGGAGCGCGCCCTTGTTGCCCGCGGCGGCCCGCGCCAGCAGCTCGAAGGCGAGGGCCCGTACGGGTTCCCCGTCGAGGGTCTCCACCAACTGCCAGTCCTTCAGCACGCGTCCGGCGGACGGCTTCGGGGTGAGCGCGGCCAGGTCGCCGATGCCCTCGGCGGCGAAGGCGTGGTCGGGCGCCGCGGGTCCGGCCCGGCGGGCGCCGACCGTCGCGTCGAGCCGCTCCTTGCCCTCCCGGTCAAGGGTGAACTCCGTCGGCGTGAGCAGCCGTACGTCCTGCTCCGGCAGGTTCAGCCCGCCCAGCAGCCGGGACTCCGGCGCGTCCCGGCCGGGGGAGCCGACGCTCAGGCCGCGGGCCAGTTTGCGTGGTCGTGAGGTCATCGTGACGCCCACCTCCAGCCGCAGCGGGGCCGTGAAGGCGCTGGCCGACTCCGAGCCGTTGGCCACGATGTCGCTGCGGCTGGAGGGACCCGCCTGGTTGCGCCGGGAGCCCGAGCTGTGCCGCTCGTAGCGGGCCGAGCCGGTCAGGACGCCGGGCACCAGCCGGGCCTGGCCGAGCACCAGACCGCCGATCGAGCGCGAACTGCTGCGTCCGCTGAGCGAGTTGGCGGTGACCCCGGAGTGCGAGCGCACCAACCAGTCCTTGACGTCGCCCTGGTAGGCGGTGTCGCCCAGCTCGCCCGTGACCCGCAGCTGTACGTCATGGGAGTGCAGCGTGGTCTTGCGGCGCAGCCGGACCGCGATGCCGGTGGACAGCAACTGGTCCTTGTTGACACGGAGGTTGGTCTCCGACAGGGCGGTCATCAGCTCCCGCTGGTTGCGCAGCTGGGCCGCGGCCTCCTCCTCGCTGGTGCGGGCGGCGGGCGGGGTGGCGCCGAAGGCGGGCAGATAGCCGGCGAGCCTCGGGTCGGTGGCGAACATCTCGTACACGGCCCGCACCATGGGGCCGGTGTCGATCTGGCTCAGCGCGACGCTCGACCCCCGGCCGCCGTAGGCGAGGTGCCGCTCCACCTCCACCTCGCCGCCGTCGCCGTCGGCCCGCCTCGGCTTCTCGGCGAACTCCCCGGCCTGCGTACCCGGCGGCAGCGGCAGCCCGAGGCTCTGCGCCTCGTCGGCCCGCAGGCTGATCCACACGTTCATCGTGTGTGTGGCGACCCGGCGCGCGGGATCGAGGACCATCTCGGCCGACCGCGGACCCGTGCCCTCGGCCGTGAACAGCACCGACCCGTGGTAGAGCACCTTCCCGCCCCGGACCTCGGCACCCTGCCGGCTGGAGACGGTCTGCTCCGCCGCGGTGAAGCGGGCCTGGCGGGCGCCGACGACCGGCATCGTGGTGCCCCGCAGCACGGCCGCGTTCCCGGAGGCGCCCAGCCCGAACGCCGGGCCCACGCCCCCGGTGACGGCCCGCCCCTTGCCCGCGCTCTCCGTGACCGAGGTCTGGGTCTGCTGGTGGGTGCGCAGCTGGGTGTTGCCGGTGCCCCAGCCGGGGGCGAGCGAGGTCAGGGCGGCGCTCAGGCGGTAACTGCCCGTCGTACGGCCGTCCTTGGAGTTCAGGTCCTCGCCGAGCACACCGTCCCGCAGCAGCCGGGGCATGTCCTCCAGGACCGTCGACGTGGCGGTCGCCTCGTACAGCCGGGCCAGGCCCGGTGCCCCGGGCGCGGTCAGGGCGGGGTGCAGGACGGACCGGACCGCGTCGAACAGACCGTGCCCGCCCTGGTGCGGGGCGGCGGTGTCGGTCACCGCGAGCGGCGCGAGCGAGTCGGCGAGGGAGACCCGCCGCGGGGTGGGGTCGTCGGCGGCGAAGGGCGCCGGGACGGGCGGAGTCCCGGTCCCGGCCGGGACCAGATGCTCGGTCGGTACCCGCTGGGTGAGCCCGCCGGAGCCGCGCAGGGTCTCCGTGTCCTCCGAGCCGTGCTTGCGCACCCGCACGACGTACTGCACCCGGCGCGCCACCTCGACCGAACCCTTGTCGCTGCGCAGCACCCGGGGCTCGGCGACACTGCGCTGGCGCCGCGACTCCCGCGAGGACTGCCAGGGCTGCGCGCTCCCGGTGGCGGCCCCGCCCAGCCACAGCCCCGGCACCACCGGCGCCAGCCCGAACACCGCGCCGCCCGCGCCGGTGCTCGACGAGCCGCCGGCCGTGGTGCTCGTGGTGGCGGCGGTGTTGTGCTGGACGTCGACCTTGGTGTCCTTGCCCTCGCTGTCGTCGTCCAGGCCGACCACCGGGGCCCCGTCCGCGTCCGGGACGGCATCGCCCACCTGGTCGTTCGGGTAGTGCACCGGCGGGCGGTCGTCGGGGGCCGGGGCGATGCGGACGGTGACGTCCCACCACTCCTTGCCCTTCACCCCCGCCACGGCGAAGGCGCGGCCCTGCCCGAAGAACGTCTCGGGCCGCCCGGCCAGTTCGGCGGCGATGTCGGAGACGGTCCCGTCACCGTGCCCGACGACCGCGGCGACCGCGTTCTTCACGAACTCGTGCCCGGTCAGCCCGTAGGCCGTCGACAGCCCGGCCGCCGCGAGGTCGTTCAGATACGGCGGCAGCACCAGGCCCGGGCGCGGCGCGGCGGTGGGTACGACGGCGGGCGGCGGCGCGGGCGGACGCGGCCGGCCCCCTTCCCGTTCCTGGCGCAGCGCCTGGGTGGTGGCCGCGTTCCCCGCGGCCTGCCGGAAGGCGAGCACGGAGTGGGGAGGCGCGCCGGAGAGGGCCGGTGCGGCGACGGGGGCGGATGCGGTGACGGAGGCCGGTGCGGTGACGGAGGCCGGTGGGGCGGCGGCGGGTGGCACCCGGGGCGCCGCCTGGGAGTCGCCGGTCCTGCCGTCCCCTGACTTCTGCTGTGTCCGCACTGCCTCAACGTAGCCACCCCAAAGGGGACTTCAGGCCCCTGGCTCAACTCCCGTCACTGTTGCCGCACTTGGTTCACCTGAGGGTCAAGTCCCCTGCACCTTCCGGTAACGCGCTACTCCCCGAAGAGCGCCTCCTGCTCCTCGAACAGCGCCGTCTAAGTGTCGTCGTCGCCGTCCTTCTCCCGCAACCGCCGATTGCGCGCCCCCACGACCAGCGCCGTCACCAGCCCCGTCGCCCCGAGGGCCACCGGAACCATCCACCCCCGGTTCACCGTGTGGCCCAGCGCGTGGTCCAGGGAGAGCCGGCCGGGTCCGGTGATCGCCAGCCCGGCCGCCGTCAGGCCCAGCGTGGCCGCGTACTCGTAGCCGCCGCTCGCGTTGAAGAAGCCGTTGGGCGCGTGCACCGCGGACGCCCCGGCCATCGCCCCGGCCGCCGCCGCACCCGCGGCCGGGGTCGCGAGCCCCAGCGCGAGCAGGGCGCCGCCGCCCGCCTCGGCCAGCCCCGCCGCCGTCGCGCTCTCCCGCCCCGGCGCGTAGCCGACGGACTCCATGAACTGGCCGGTCCCCTCGATACCGCCCCCGCCGAACCAGCCGAGCAGCTTCTGCGCACCGTGGGCGGCCAGCACACCCCCCGCCCCCAGCCGGAGCAGCAGCAGGCCCAGATCACGTCGGTCGTAGCAGGTCACGATCGCTCCAGGGAAGAACAGTGGAGAACAGAGAAGAGCAAGCCAGAACGGTGAAGACGGAACCCCACGGGTTTCCGCACCCCACGGGTTTCCACCGTCGCACCCCCCACACCCGCCCGACCGGTCCGCGCCGCCGTTCGGGTGGCGCACCCGGGGGAGCGGTGTGAGTCTGGCTGGCATGACGATTCAGACCGCCAAACTCAGCGACCCGGCCGTCCGCGCCTTCGTCAGCGCCGTCAACGCCCATGACCGCGAGGCCTTCCTGGCCCTGCTCGCGCCCGGCGCCACCATGGCCGACGACGGCACCGACCGGGACCTCGACGACTGGATCGACCGGGAGATCTTCTCCAGCCACGGTCATATGGACGTCGACAACGAGTCCCGGGGCGGCCGTGACCTCATCGCCCGCTACCGCAACGACACCTGGGGCGAGATGCGCACCCGCTGGCGCTTCGAGGTCGAGGACAGCGGCCGGATCTCCCGCTTCGAGACCGGCCAGGCATAAGATCCCGTACCCCTCTTGCCTTCGTGTGCACTCCAGGTCCTAGCGTTCTCGGACATGGAGATCACACGCACTCTCGGCCGCTCCGGCATCGAGGTCAGCGCGCTCGGCTTCGGCTGCTGGGCGATCGGCGGGGAATGGCAGTCCGCCGACGGCAACCCCCTCGGCTGGGGCAAGGTCGACGACGAGGAGTCCGTACGGGCGGTCCGGCGCGCCCTCGACCTGGGCGTCACCTTCTTCGACACGGCGGACACCTACGGCGCCGGACACAGCGAGCGGGTGCTCGGCCGCGCCCTCGGCAAGCGCCGGGACGACGTCGTCCTCGCCACCAAGTGGGGCAACGTCTTCGACGAGGAGTCCCGCACCCTCACCGGCCGCGACCACACCCCGGCCCACGCCCGCCGCGCGCTCACGGCCTCCCTCGCCCGGCTGGGCACCGACCGCATCGACCTCTACCAGCTCCACCTCTCCGACCTGGACCCGGCGCTCGCGGCCGAACTCCGGGACCAGTGCGAGGAGTTCGTGACCGAGGGCCTGATCCGCGCGTACGCCTGGAGCACCGATGACCCGGCCCGCGCCGGGGTCTTCGCGCGGGGGGAGCACTGCACGGCCGTGCAGCACCAGCTGAACGTGATGCAGGACGCGCCCGAAATGCTGGCCCTGGCAGGGGAGTCGAACCTCGCCAGCGTCAACCGCAGTCCCCTGGCGATGGGGTTGCTGGCCGGCAAGCGCCAAGGGCCGCAGGACGCGGGCGACATCCGCAGCAACCCTCCGGCCTGGCTCCAGGGCTTCGGCGACGGCGCTACGGCCGACCCGGAGTGGCTGAAGCGGATCGACGCGCTGAAGGAGATCCTGACGAGCGAGGACCGTACGCTCGCGCAGGGCGCGCTGGCCTGGATCTGGGCCCGCAGCCCGCGGACGGTCCCGATCCCGGGCTTCCGTTCGGTGGCTCAGGCGGAGCAGAACGCGGGCGCGATGGCGAAGGGGCCGCTCACCGCCGACCAGTTGACCGAGATCAACAAGCTTCTGGGGCGGTGAGCGGCCCGGGTCGTCCTGGCCCGGCTCCTACTGGGCGTACGACTGCTGCTGCTCGGTCAACGTGATCTGCCCGGCCTTGATCGTCGCGAGCCGAGGCGCCCGCCGGGCGATCGACGAGTCATGCGTGACCATGATGAACGTCAACCCGTACTCGTGCCACAGCCCTTCGAGCAGCGCCATGATCTCGTCCCGCATGGACTCGTCGAGGTTGCCGGTGGGCTCGTCGGCCAGCAGCACCTTCGGCTTCTTGACCAGCGCACGGGCGATCGCCACCCGCTGCTGCTGACCGCCCGACAGTTCGGAGGGCGCGTGGCTGAGCCGCTCACCCAGACCCACCGAGCGGAGCGCCTCCGCCGCGCGCTCCCGCCGTTCCGCCGGCTTCACGCCCAGCGGGACCAGCGCGGTCTCCACGTTCTCCTGGGCGGTGAGCGTGGGAATGAGGTTGAACGACTGGAAGATGATGCCGATCTTCTCGGCCCGCAGCCGTGTCAGCTTGGCCTCGCTGATGCGCGCGAGGTCCACGCCGTCCAGCTCGACGCTGCCCTCGGAGGGACGGTCCAGGCCGCCGATCATCTGGAGCAGCGTGGACTTGCCGCCGCCCGTCGGGCCCTGGATGACCAGCTGGTCGCCGTCCTCGATGGCGAGGTCGACACCGCGCAGTGCCTCGATCGTCTCCTTGCCGCGCGAGTAGCGCTTGGTGACGCCGGTGAGTCTGTACATGAGAGCTCCGTTGGGGATTCCGTAGCGAAGGGGGAGCGAAGCGGGGAGGGGTGTGACGGGGCGGCGTTACGAGACGCTGCGCAGCGCGTCGGCCGGCCGCATCCGGGACGCCCGCCAGCCGCCCATCGCGCCGGCGATCAGACCGCCGGTCACCGCGAGGCCCACCGCGAGCGCGATGGTGGTCATCGAGACCGGCGCGGACAGCGCGATCTCCATGGTGTTCTGGGAGGCCTGCTGACCCGGGCCGCCGCCACCGCCGGGGCCGCCGCCCATGCCGCCGCCACCGCCCCCGGTGCTGCCGAGCTGCGCGGTCAGCTTGGGGCTGATCATGGTCACCGCGTAGGCGGCCGCGAGGCCGAGGCCGATGCCGAGAACACCGCCGAGCAGGCCGTTCACCATGGACTCGCCGACGACCTGCCGGGTCACCCGGCGGCTCGGCCAGCCGAGCGCCTTCAGGGTGCCGAACTCCCGCACCCGGCGGGAGACCGCCGAGGAGGTCAGCAGCGCGGCCACCAGGAACGCGGCGACGAGCACGGCGATGGAGAGCCACTTGCCCACGCTGGTCGCGAGGTTGGAGGCGGTGGACAGTGAGCCGGACACGGTCTCCGCGAGATCGGCGGAGGTCGTGACGGTCGTACCGGAGATGTTCTTCTGGATCGCCGACTTGACGGAGTCGATCTGCTTGGAGTCGGTCGCCTTGACGTAGACCGTGGTGACCTGGTTCTTGGCGTCGGCCAGCGTCTGGGCCTGCTTCAGCGGCAGGTAGACGTCGGTGGTGGACTCGCTGCTGTCGGGCGTCGCGATGCCGATGACCGTGTACTTGGTGCCGGAGATCTTGAAGGTCTTGCCGACCTTGTAGGAGTTCTCCTTGGCGTACGACTTGCTGACGACCGCGACCTTCGCGTCGGTCTGCGTGGCGGTGAAGGTCTTGCCGGAGGTGATCTTGGAGCCGGCCAGCGGGCCGAGGGTCTGGTCGGTGACGTCCACGCCGGCGACCGAGTAGGAGTTCACGTCGAAGTTGGCGCCACCGCCCTGGACCTGGGGCGCGGCGGTGCTGTTGCCCGAACCGCCGCCGGAGCCGCCGCCCGGACCGCCCTGGCCCTGTCCCTGGGAGGAGCCGCTGCTCTGCGACTGGGCCTTGCCCTGGGTGAAGGACCCGTCGACCTTGGTGACGTTCAGGGTGAGCGCGCCCACCGCGCTCGCCACCCCGCTCTGCTTCGAGACCTTGGTGACCACGCTGGACGCCAGGGCCTGACCGCCCTGTGTCATCACACGGTCGGAACTCTGGGTGTCGTCGCTGTCGTTGGAGCTGGCGTCGAACTGGAAGTTCGGTCTGCCCGAGCTGTTGTCCGTGGGCGCCGACCTCGCCTTGGTGACGGTCATGTCGGTGCCGAGGCCGTAGAGCGACTTCAGGACCTTGTCCTGAGCCTGTGTCATACCGGCCGACACCGAGTTCACGGTGATGACCAGGGCGATTCCGAGCGCCAGACCCAGTGCGATGACCAGAGCCGCCTTCTTGCGCCGGCCCAGTTCGCGCTTGAGATAGATGCCAAACATCCCGTTCCTCGAAGGTTCTTGGCGCCCGCTGTGGGCGCTGCCTCAAGGTAGGGAGACAGGATTGAGCTGCCGTGAGTAAGGGATGTGTGAGGGCTGAGAAGGGATGTGCGTGAGCTGAGAATGTGTGCGGCGGCCGTCCACGGTCCGGTGCGTACCTCGCGGTCCCTCGCGAGATCCACCCCCACCCGGCTCATGGACGGCCGCCGCCCTCCCCCCTCGGCGGTCGGCGGAACGCCACTCCTCCAACTGTGAAGCTCTTGTGGAGGAGACGTGATGAGCATAAGCCGCCGACCGGCTGCGACGAGGGCGGAAGGACATATTCCGCTTGTGTAAATCGACCGCTCAACCACGCCCCACGTACGGCATGGCCGTCGCCAGTACGGTTGCGAACTGCACGTTCGCCGCCAGCGGCAGCTCCGCCATGTGCCGCACCGTGCGCGCCACGTCGGCCACGTCCATCACGGGCTCCGGCGCGACCTCCCCGTTGGCCTGCAATGCTCCGGTCTGCATCCGCTCGGTCATGTCGGTCGCCGCGTTGCCGATGTCGATCTGCCCGACCGCGATGCCGTACGGCCGGCCGTCGAGCGACAGCGCCTTGGTGAGGCCGGTGAGCGCGTGCTTGGTCGCGGTGTAGGCGGCGGAGTGCGGCCGGGGTGTGTGGGCGGAGATGGAGCCGTTGTTGATGATCCGGCCGCCCCGCGGGTCCTGCTCCTTCATCTGCCGGTACGCCGCCTGCGCGCACAGGAACGCCCCGTTGAGGTTGGTGTCCACCACGTGCCGCCAGGCGTCGTACGACAGCTCCTCCACCGGCACCCCGCCGGGCCCGAACGTCCCCGCGTTGTTGAAGAGCAGGTCCACCCGCCCGAACCGGCCGACCGTCGCGGCGAACAGCGCGGCCACGTCCTCGGGCCGTGAGACGTCGGTGCGCACGGCGATCCGGGCGCCCTCGGGCGCGAGGGCCGCCGTCTCCTCCAGCGTCCCGGTCCGCCGCCCCGCCAGCGCCACCGACCAGCCCGTGCGCAGCAGTTCCACGGCGACCGCGCGGCCGATTCCCGAGCCCGCGCCGGTCACCACCGCGACCTTCTCAGCAGCTTGCCTGTCGTCCATGGGCCGCAGCGTAGGCGAGAGTCCGCCATCTGGAACTCATTCGTCCGACACCTGGCTGTTGTGTACGCGCCAATCGGGAGTAGTTCTGGACCACTCCAATTGGTTTCTGCATCCATCAGTCAGGGGAGGACCGGATGACACACGACACCCGCACGTCGCAGCATGCCCCCGAACTCCGCGCCGCCGCACGCCACTTGCACCGCCGACGCTTCCTGACCGTGACCGGCGCGGCCGTCGCGCTCGCCTTCTCCGTGAACCTGCCGACCGCCGGAGTGGCGAGCGCCGCCGAGCTGGACGCCGCGAAGATCACCGAGAACCCCTTCACGCTCGGCATCGCCTCCGGCGACCCGCTGCCCACCTCCGTGCTGCTGTGGACCCGCCTCGCCCCCACCCCCTACCAGCCCGACGGCGGCCTGCCCGCCGAACGCGTCCGGGTCCACTGGGAAGTGGCGTACGACGAGAAATTCCGCCGGATCGCCAGACGCGGTACGGCCGTCGCGCACCCCGAGTTCGACCACACCGTGCACGTCGAGGTGGACCACCTCGGCTCCGACCGGGTCTTCTACTACCGCTTCCGCGCGGGCCGGTGGATCAGCGAGACCGGCCGCACCCGCACCGCCCCGGCCGCCGGCGCCCGCAACCGGGAGCTCACCTTCGCCGGGGTCTCCTGCCAGGCGTACACCGACGGCTACTGGACGGCGTACCGCCATCTCGCCGACGAGGACGTCGACGCGGTCTTCCACTTCGGCGACTACCTGTACGAGTACGCCGTCAACGCGGTGGGCGGCTACCGCAACTACACCGACCGGACCGTCCCCGACATCTTCAACCACGAGACCATGACGCTGGAGGACTACCGGCTGCGGTACGCCCTCTACAAGACCGACCCCGACCTGATCGCGGTCCACGCGGCCCACCCCTTCGTGGTCACCTGGGACGACCACGAGGTCGAGGACAACTACGCCGACGACATCCCCCAGAACGACGTCCCGCCGGAGGAGTTCCTGCTGCGCCGGGCCGCCGCCTACCGCGCCTACTGGGAGAACCAGCCGCTGCGCCGCCCGCAGCTCCCGGTCGGCCCGGACGCCCAGCTCTACCGGCGGCTGCACTGGGGCCGGCTCGCCCAGTTCGACATCCTCGACACCCGCCAGTACCGCTCCGACCAGGCCTACGGCGACGGCCTGGACCTGCCGGGCCCTGACATCGACGACCCGGCGCGCACCATCACCGGCGACGAGCAGGAGCGGTGGCTGATCGACGGCTGGCACGCCTCCCGGGCGCTGTGGAACGTCGTACCGCAGCAGGTGAACTTCTCCCAGCGCAAGCTCGACGTGGCGCCCGTCGCCCGGCTCTCGATGGACGCCTGGGACGGCTACCGGGCCTCGCGCCGCCGGATCCTCGACGGCGCCAAGGACGCGGGCGTCGAGAACCTCATGGTCCTCACCGGGGACGTGCACGTCGCCTACGCCTACGACATCAAGGACGACTTCGACGACCCGGACTCCCGCACCCTGGGCACCGAGATCGTCCCCACGTCGATCTCCAGCGGCCGGGACGGCGCCGAACACCTCCCGACCTGGGAGACGTACACCCGGGCCAACCCGCACATGAAGTTCTACGACGGCCGGCGCGGCTACGGAATCATCCGGCTCGACCGCGAGCAGGCGCGCGCCGACTTCAGGGTCGTGCCGTACGTCACCACGCCGGGGGCGCCCGTCCTCACCGCCGCGTCCTTCGTCACGGAGGTCGGCAACCAGGGGCTCAGGCAGGTGTGAGGTCCGCCTCGTGGGGATAGCGGACGCCGATGCGGTCGCGCACCGCGTCGAGCGTCCGCATCACCGCGAGCGTGCCGTCCAGCGGGACCAGCGGGGACTGCTTCTCGCCGGCCCGCAGCGCCCGCATCACCTCGCGGGCCTCGTGCTTGAGGCTGTTGCGGGGCCCGTCCGCCGGGTCGGCGGTGAACTCCTCGGGGTCACGGCCGTCCCGGTGCAGGACGAAGCGGTCCGGGTGGAAGAAGCCGTTCGGGATGTCGATCCGGCCCAGCGAACCGGTCACGGAGGCGATGGTGGCGGTGCCGCCGGTCAGCGAGCAGTGCAGCGAGGCCAGCGCCCCGCTCTCCCAGGACAGCAGCGCGCCCGTCTGGAGGTCGACGCCCTCCTCGGACAGCACCGCCTTCGCCATGACCTCCGACGGCTCCCCGAGCAGCAGATGCGCGAACGACACCGGGTACACCCCGAGGTCCAGCAGCGCGCCGCCGCCCTGCGCCGGGTCCCGCAGCCGGTGCGCGGCCGGGAAGGGGCCGGCGAGACCGAAGTCGGCCTGTACGGTGCGGACCTCGCCGATCGCGCCGTCGTCCACGAGCGCCTTCAGCCGCCGGATCAGCGGGTTGCAGTACATCCACATGGCTTCCATGAGGAAGCTGTCGTGCTGTTCCGCCAGGCCCACCAGCTCTTCGGCCTCGCGGGCGTTGAGCGTGAACGCCTTCTCGCACAGCACGTTGCGCCCGGCGGCCAGGCAGAGCCCGGCGGCCGCGCGATGCGCCGAGTGCGGGGTGGCGACGTACACGACATCGATGTCCGCGTCCTCGGCCAGGGCGTTCCAGTCGCCGTACGCCCGCTCGATGCCGAACCGCTCCGCGAACGTCCGCGCCGAGGCCTCGGACCGCGAGGCCACCGCCACCACCTCCGCGTCCGGCAGATCCACCAGGTCCGCGGTGAAGGCGGCCGCGATCCCGCCCGTCGCCAGAATCCCCCAGCGCACGCTCTGCTCCGTCATCCCCGGCTCCACCCTCGCTCACGCGACCATCGCCACCTTGTACGAGCTGAGAGCATAGGTGGCGCAGCACCGGGAGAGGGAGGGGCATATGCCCGAGCAAGGGCACCTTGAGGAACACGTCGAGCGGACGGCCGTACCGGCGCCGGAACCACCGGCCGCCGTACGGCGCACCGGGCTGCTCGTCACCCTCCTCCTGGGCGGCCTCACCGCCACGCCCCCGCTGGCCATGGACATGTACCTCCCCTCGCTCCCGGAGGTCACCGACTCCCTGCACGCGCCCGCCACCACCGTCCAGCTCACCCTCACCGCCTGTCTGCTCGGCATGGCGCTCGGACAGCTGGTGGTCGGCCCGATGAGCGACCGCTGGGGCCGCCGCCGCCCGCTGCTCGCCGGTCTCGCGGTCTACGTCCTCGCCACCGCGCTGTGCGCCCTCGCGCCCACGGTCGAGGTCCTGGTCGCCTTCCGGCTGCTGCAAGGTCTCGCGGGCGCCGCGGGCATAGTGATCGCCCGGGCCGTGGTCCGGGACCTGTACGACGGCGTGGCGATGGCCCGCTTCTTCTCCACCCTCATGCTCATCGGCGGGGTCGCCCCGGTCGTGGCGCCGCTGATCGGCGGGCAGATCCTGCGGGTGACGGACTGGCGGGGCGTGTTCATGCTCCTGACGGTCATCGGGGCGCTGCTCGCCGGACTCGTCTGGGCGAAGCTGCCGGAGACCCTGCCGGCCGCCGAGCGCCACACCGGCGGTGTCGGCGAGGCCCTGCACTCCATGCGCCGCCTCCTCGCCGACCCGCCGTTCACCGGCTACCTGCTCACCGGCGGCTTCGCCTTCGCCGCGCTGTTCGCCTACATCTCGGCGTCCCCGTTCGTCATCCAGGAGATCTACGGCGCCTCCCCGCAGACCTTCAGCCTGCTGTTCGGCGTGAACTCCGTCGGGCTCGTCATCGTGGGCCAGATCAACGGCAAGGTGCTGGTGGGACGGGTCGCGCTCGACAAGGTGCTCGGCCTGGGCCTGCTGATCGTGATCGCCGCCGCGGCCGCCCTGCTGCTGATGTCGACCGGCGTCTTCGGCGAGGTGGGCCTGGTACCGGTGGCCGCCGCGCTCTTCGTCCTGATGTCGGCCATGGGCATCACCCTGCCCAACGCCCAGTCCCTCGCCCTGCTGCGCACCAAGCACTCCGCGGGCTCCGCGTCGGCGCTGCTCGGCACCTCGTCCTTCCTCATCGGCGCGGTCGCCTCCCCGCTGGTCGGGATGGCCGGGGAGGACACCGCCGTCCCGATGGCGGTCGTCCAACTGGCCGCCGCACTGGTAGCGCTTGCCTGTTTCATGGGAATGTGCCGTCCTTGGAACAGACGTGCGAGCGTGGAGGGAGCAGAGAGCTGAGCGCACCGAGACTGCGCAGCGACACACCGGAACGGGCCGGACTCGACCCCGGGGAACTCCGCGACCTCGTCGAGGAGTTCCACGCCCTCACCACCGGCGACCGCCCCTGGGCCGCGGGCGCCGTCCTGGCCGCCGGACGCGGCCCGGTGATGGCCGTGGAGGAGGCGGCGGGCTGGGCCGTCCGCTACAGCTCCTACGACCCCGAGGCCGACGCGGGCGTCGAGCTGCCGCCTCAGGCCCGGGTCCCGGTGCGCGTGGACACCCCCTTCGACCTCGCCTCCCTCACCAAGCTGTTCACGGCGGTCGCCGCGGTGCAGCAGATCGAGCGGGGCACGCTGGGCATCGACGCGCGGGTCGGGGCGTACCTGCCGGACTTCACGGCGGCGGCGACCCACGGCATCACGGTCCGCGAGCTGCTGACCCACACCTCGGGCCTGCGCCCCGAACTCCCCCTCCACGACTGCGCCGACGACGAGGAACGCCTCGCGCTGCTCCGCGCCGAGGTCCCGATCGGCGTCCCGGGCACGTACACCTACTCGGACCTCAACCCCCTGCTCCTCCAGCAGGTCCTGGAACGCATCACCGGCCGCCCCCTCGACGTCCTCGTCCACGACGGCATCACCCGCCCCCTCGGCATGACCTCCACCCGCTTCGGCCCCTGCCCCGGAGCGGCGGCCACGGAGGACCAGCGCCGGCCCTGGGCCAAGGCGGACCGGGGCATGCTGCGGGGCGTGGTCCACGACGAGAACGCCTGGTCCCTGGGCGGCGTGGCAGGCCACGCGGGCCTCTTCTCCACCGCCCGGGACCTCGCCGTCTTCTGCCGCACCCTCCTGGCCAACGGCGCGTACGGCCCCGCCCGCATCCTCGGCCCCGACTTCGTGGAACTCCTCCTGACCCCACCCGGCCTGGGCTTCGCCCTGGACCAGAAATGGTTCATGGGCGACCTCGCGGGCCAGGGAGCAGCAGGCCACACCGGCTTCACCGGCACCTCCCTCGTCCTCGACCCCGCCACCGACACCTTCGTGGTCCTCCTCGCCAACACGGTCCACCCACGCCGCCGCCCCCCGGACAACAGACCGAGAGCGGCGGCGGCGACACGGGTGGCACGGGCGGTTCGGGAGACGTGAGCGGTGTGACTGCTGGAGACCGGTCCGGGTATCTCAGCCCGTCCGGCGTTCGAGGACGAGTGACAACCGTCCCGAACCCCCACCCACCCGTGGGCGCTTCGCCCCTGAACACCGGCCTGTTTCTCGCGACCCGTCCGGTGTCCGAGGCCGCGACCGATTTCCATCCCAAGCCCCCACCCACCCGTGGGGGCTTCGCCTCTGAACACCGGCCTGCTTCTCGCAACGCGTCCAGTGTCCGAGGCCGCGACCGATTTCCATCCCAAGCCCCCACCCACCCGTGGGGGCTTCGCCTCTGAACACCGGCCTGCTTCTCGCGACCCGTCCGGTGTCCGAGGCCGCGACCGATTTCCATCCCAAGCCCCCACCCACCCGAGGGGGCTCCACCCCTGGAACACCGGCCCAGGCACTTTCAGCCCGTCCGGCGTTTGAGGACGAGGCCGCTCAAGGGCCGACGGGGGTCTGGGGGCGCAGCCCCCAGGGGCGGGGTCGAAGGGGCGGCAGCCCCTGGGGACGGGACGGGTAGGGGCGGCGGGGGCGAGGAAACAGCGAGGTCCGCCCAGTCACCGGCCGCCCATAGAATCACCGGGTGACCGCCCCCGCACCCCCCTCCGAGACCCTCCGAGCCACCCTCGCGACCCTCCTCGACGGCCTCCCCCCGAAGCAGGCGACCCAGGCGGTCGACAGGCTCATCGCCACCTACCGCGGAGCCACCCCCACCGACACCCCCATCCTCCGCGACCGAGCAGACGTGGCGGCCTACGCCGCCTACCGCATGCCCGCCACCTTCGAGGCGGTCCACACCGCCCTGCGAGCACTCGCGGACACCACCCCCGGCTGGACCCCCGCCAGCCACACCGACGTAGGCGGTGGCACCGGCGCGGCCACCTGGGCCGTCACCGCCACCTGGCCCGGCGACCGCCCGGTCACCGTCCTGGACTGGTCCGACCCCGCCCTCACCCTCGGCCGCGAGATCGCCACCGCCAACCCCGCCCTGCGCACCGCGGACTGGCGCCGCGCCAGAATCGGCAAGGACCTCACCCTCGCCCCCACCGACCTGGTCACCGTCTCGTACGTCCTGAACGAACTGACCCCCACCGACCGCACCGCCCTCGTGACCGAGGCCGCCACCGCGGCGCGGACGGTGGTGATCGTCGAGGCCGGCACCCCCGCCGGATACGCCCGCGTCATCGAGGCGAGGGACAGCCTCGTGGCCGCCGGCTTCCGCGTCGCCGCCCCCTGCCCGCACAGCGCCGCCTGCCCGATCGTCCCCGGCGAGGACTGGTGCCACTTCTCCGCGAGGGTCAGCCGCTCCTCCCTGCACCGCCGGGTCAAGGGCGGCTCCCTGCCGTACGAGGACGAGAAGTTCAGCTACGTGGCGGCCACCCGCCTCCCCGCCACCCCGGCCCCCGCCCGGGTGATCCGCCGCCCCCAGATCCGCAAGGGCCAGGTCCTCCTCGACCTCTGCGAGCCCGACGAACACCTGACCCGCCGCACGATCACCAAGCGCCACGGCGACCAGTACAGGACGGCGAGAGACACCGACTGGGGCGACAGCTGGCCCCGGTGAGGCGTGCCGTCACCACAGACCGTGGTGGAGCACCCCCAGCGTCAGCGCGGCCACCGCGGTGGCGAGGAACACGATCCCGCCGACGATGTCACGGGACCCCACCCGCAGGTGCGCGATGATCGCGCCGATGAAGTAGAGCACGAGCCCGGCGGCGGCCAGGGTCCCCAGGACCGGCACGGCGAACCCGGCCAGCAGCCCGACGGTGCCCGCGGCCAGCAGTGTGCCCAGCACCGGCACGAACTTCCGGGGTATGCCCTTCATGTCCGCCTGGGACTTGGGGTACTCATGCCCGATCAGGTAGGTGACGGCGGCGGCCCCGTTGAAGACCGCGCCGAGGACGATGACCGTGACGTAGGCGACGAACACACTCTCTCCGGTTCTGTTGAGGACAGCGGGCACCCCGTCGCGGGATGCCCTTCTCCTCAAGGATGATCCGGCGACTCGATGTGTGACATCGGCACTCGGTCGGCTGCGTCCCGCTCCCGCTCCCGAAGCCTCCGCAACAACTCCCGCTTCTGGGCCTGAGGATCCTCCGCACCCCCGACCCCCCCCCCCCCCCCGCCACCCCGCAGCGCCTTCCGCCCGAGGTTGCTGCGCGTACCGCCGACCCCGAGCATGTTCCCGGACCCACCTCGCGCCATGACCTGCTCCTCTCGCTCACCCAACACCACACGAGACGTCTCGTCTCGCATGAACCCACACCACTCTCCGGCGAGACGCACCGTCTTGTCAACCTGTTAGATTCGACCCATGACGCCGCAGAAGTCCGCCCGCCCCACCCCCCCCCCCCCCGACGCCACCCGCCGCAGCGAGAAGTCCCGCCGCGCGATCTACGACGCCGCCCTCGAACTCGTCGCCGAGGTCGGCTACCCCAAGACCACCGTCGAGGGCATCGCCGCCCGCGCCGGCGTCGGCAAGCAGACGATCTACCGCTGGTGGTCGTCGAAGGCGGAGGTGCTGATGGAGGCCTTCCTCGACCTGAGCGACCAGGCGGCGCGCGAGGCCGGCCCTCAGGACAGCTACGCCATCCCGGACACCGGCGACCTCGCCACCGACCTCAAGGCCGTGCTGCGCCTCACCGTCGACCAGCTCAAGGACCCCCGTTTCGAGGCCCCTTCCCGCGCCCTGGCCGCCGAGGGCGTCGTCAACGAACAGGTCGGCCGCGCCTTCATGACCAAGCTCCTCGAACCGTCGCTCCTGCTGTATGTCGACCGGGTGCGCGCCGCCCAGCAGGCCGGCCAGGTACGCCCCGAGATCGACCCGCGCATCGCCCTCGAACTCTGGGTCTCCCCGCTCGCCCAGCGCTGGCTCCAGTACACCGGCCCGATCTCCTACGACTACACGGACACCCTCGTCGACTACGCCCTGCACGGAATCGCACCCCGCTGAGCGGTGCCGTACGTCATGAGATAGCCGGTCATAGCGCCTGATTCCGGTGTGAGGCAGCCCCTACCGCTCATGTCCGTTCCCGGCCCCCCGGAGCGGAGGAAGATGGGACCATAGGGCATGCTGTTCCGCACGACAGCGAGGCGAGGGCGATAGATGAGCGCGGAGTGGGGCGGCCGAACCGGCCGGCAGGGCAAACTCTCCCAGTGGCTGCGCGGACGCCGGCCGAAGGAGGAGACCGCCGGGGACGAAGGCGGTCGTGAGGCCCTGCTGCTGGCCGCCGCCGAAGCGGGTCTCCCGCTCGCGCCCGCCGCGCATCCCGCCCCCGGCTACCGCTGCTCCTGCGACCGGATCGGCTGTCCCACCCCGGCCCGGCACCCGGTGTCGTTCGCCTGGCAGACCCAGTCGACCACCGACCGCGCGCAGATCGAGCGCTGGGCCCGGCACCAGCCGCAGGCCAACTTCATCACCGCGACCGGCATGGTCCACGACGTCCTGGACGTCCCCCTGCCGGCCGGCCAGGAGGCCCTGGAGCGGCTGCTCGCCTCCGGCGTCGAGGTCGGCCCGGTCGCCGAGAGCGACGACGGCCGGCTCCTCTTCTTCACCCTCACCCGCGGCACCCCCGAGGACGAGGACGAATGGTGGCCGTGCGAGCTGGACTGCCACCCCGAGACCGCCGACGAACACCCCGGCCTGCGCTGGCACTGCCGGGGCTCCTACGTCCTGGTACCGCCCGCCACGCTCCCCGGCGACCAGGCGGTGCACTGGGTCCGCGGCCCCGAAAACCCGCTGCCCGACCCGCTGACCCTGCTCGAATACCTCACCGACGCCTGCGCCCGCCACGCCGGCCAGGAACCGGACCACGCGAGCACGGCCTGGCCCCTGCGCCGCTGACGGACCTCTCCTACGACCCCTCCGCGGACGTCAGCCCCTGGATGCGGCCGAGCACCGAGACCTTCTGGTCGCCGCCGCTCTTGGGCGGGTCGAGGGCGACCTGGTTGGAGATGATGTCCATGGTGATCGACTGCTTGATCTCACCGGTCGTCAGGGCGAGGACGTCGGCGCTCTGCGCCGGGATCGAGGAGCCCGGGTAGGCCGTCTGCTTGACGTAGTGGTGCGAGGTGAAGAACACCAGCGCCCCGCCGTCCTCGGTGCGCAGCGCGAGCGGCGCGTAGTCGCCGTCGTTCAGCGGCTCGTCGATGTACTGCGTGGCCAGGCCCGGCTTCTGGGCGTCCTTCTTCCGCTTCGCGATCCACCCGCTGGTCTGCGCGCCGTCGGCGAAGGCGGCCCCGCTGCCGCTCTTGAGATAGGACGTGTAGTCCTTGCTCAGGGTCCCGGGCGCGACGGCCAGGTCCGTCGAGTTCGCCGGCACCGCCTCGGCCCAACCGTCGCCGTCCAGCTTGAACTTCGGCATGTCGCCCCGCGCCACCAGCGTCAGATACGACGCCTGCCAGGTCTCGTTCAGACCGTCGCGGGTGAACACCAGCACCCAGCGCGCGTCGCCGCCCTTGTTGCCGGCCGTGTCCGCGACGAACCAGCGCGGCCAGCCCGCCTTCTTGGGGATGGTGAACTTCGCGTCCGACAACTCCAGCGGCGTGTGCGAGGGGTTGCCGCCCGGGTTGTTCTTCGCGCCGGCCTTCAGCCGGGCCGCGTCGATCGCGGAGAGGGCGCCGCTGACATGGGCGGAGTCCAGTGAACTGTCGTACGCCTTGTCCGCCTTGTTGTACGCGGCTGTGAACTGCTGGAGCGCCTTGGCGGCCTCCGCCTTGGTGGTCGCGGGCAGCACCTCACGCTCCCCGTGCACCACCATGCATCCGCTCGCCGTCAACGACAAAGCGGTCACAGAGGCCGCTATCAGTGCGCTCCGGTCAAGCCTGCGGGGCCTTCGAGGGCCGAGATCCCTGCTCATCAGGTTCCTTCACCTTCCCCTTCCCGGAGGCGAACCCTACCGGGGCGAGGAACAGCGCGAGCGTCGGGATCAAGTACAGCAGCCACACCGTGACCTGAAGCACGGTCGGGTCCGGCTGGAAGTTGAACACGCCCTTGAGGAGGGTGCCGTACCAGCTGTCCGGCGGGATCGTGCCGCTGATGTCGAAGGCCCTGCTGTTCAGGCCGGGCAGCCAGTTCGCCTCCTGGAGGTCGTGGAAGCCGTACGCCAGCACACCCGCGGCCACGACGACCAGCATGCCGCCGGTCCAGGTGAAGAACTTGGAGAGGTTGATGCGCAGGGCACCCCGGTAGAACAGCCAGCCCAGGACGACCGCCGTCAGGATGCCCAGGGCCACCCCGATCAGCGGGCGCGGAGTGCCGTCACCGGCCGCGCGCACCGACGCCCACACGAACAGGGCGGTCTCCAGGCCCTCCCGGCCGACGGCGAGGAACGCGGTGGCGACCAGCGCGCCCGTGCCCATCTGCAGGGCCGCGTCGAGCTTGCCGTGCAGCTCCGCCTTGAGGTGCCGGGCGGTGCGCCGCATCCAGAACACCATCCACGTCACCAGGCCCACCGCGACGATCGACAGCGAGCCGCCGAGCGCCTCCTGCGCCTCGAACGTCAGCTCCTGGGAGCCGAATTCGAGCGCGCACCCGAAGCCGAGCGCCAGGACGACCGCGACGCCGATGCCGATCCAGATGGGCCTGAGCGCGTCCCGGCGGTCCGTCTTCACCAGGTAGGCGATGAGGATGCAGACGACGAGAGACGCCTCCAGGCCCTCGCGCAGTCCGATCAGGTAGTTGGAGAACACGGGTCACGCCTCCTTGGAGAACAGCGTGCTGCCCCACCAGTCGTCCTTGTCGCGGACGCCTGGCGGGACGGCGAAGACCGCCGAACCCACATGCTGGATGTACTCGTTGAGAGCGTCGGTGGACAGATGGCGCTGGACGCGGACGAAGCCGTCACGGACGTCCTTCTGGTACGCCAGGAAGAACAGCCCCGCCTCCAGGCGGCCGAGGCCGTCCGTGCCGTCGGTGAAGGAGTAGCCGCGGCGCAGGATCGTCGCCCCGTGGTTGGAGTCGGGGTGCGCGAGCCGGACGTGCGCGTCGGGCTTCATCGCCGGCAGGAACGGCTTGTCGCGCTCCTTGGCCTTGCCGACCGGGGCACCCTCGCCCTTGTCCCGGCCGATGATGTCCTCCTGCTCCTGGAGCGAGGTGCGGTCCCAGGTCTCGATGTGCATCCGGATCCGGCGGGCGACGAGATACGAGCCGCCGTCCATCCAGCCGGGCCCCTCGGCCCAGACGAACTTCTCCAGCCGCGCGGTCTCCGTCCCCGCGATGTTGCGGGTGCCGTCCTTGAAGCCCAGCAGGTTGCGCGGGGTCTGCGCGTCGGGGGTCGTGGACGAGGTCTTCCCGAAGCCGAGCTGCGACCAGCGGATGACGACCTTGCCGAAGCCGATCCGGGCGAGGTTGCGGATCGCGTGCACGGCGACCTGCGGGTCGTCCGCGCAGGCCTGGACGCACAGATCGCCGCCGCTGCGGTTCTTGTCGAGGTTGTCCCCGGCGAACTGCGGAAGGTCGATCAGCGCCTCCGGCCGCTCCTTCGCCAGGTCGAACTTCCCGAACAGGGACGGCCCGAAGCCGACCGTCAGCGTCAGCCGTGACGGTTTGAGCCCGAGCGCCTCACCGGTGTCGTCCGGCGGCGCCTCGGCGAGACCGCCGTACGCCCCGTCCCCGACGGGCTTGCCCGCGGTCATCCGCCGGGCCGCCGCCGTCCAGTCCTTCAGCATCCGCACGAACTCGGCGCGGTCGTCGGTCGTCACGTCGAACGCGGCGAAGTGCAGCCGGTCCTGCACGGGGGTGGCGATACCGGCCTGGTGGGTGCCGTGGAAGTCGACCGCGGCACCCGCTTCGGCGGCCGTGGGGGAGATGTCGTCGCCGGTACGGGTCATCGCGACCGCGCCACCGGCCGCGGCGGCGCCGAGCGCGAGCCCGGCACCGCCCCAGCCGATCAGCGCGCGGCGCGAGGGCGCAGAGGACTGCGAGGGTGCCGGGGGTTCCGAGGACGCCGGGGGATCCGAGGGGGTCGGGGGTTCCGAGGCGGGCGGGGGTTCCGAGGGGGGCGGGGTTTTCGTCTCGTCCGTCATGGCCCCTGCCTCAGGAGGACTTGGTGACGACGGCGGCGGCGAGCTTGGACAGCGGCTCGGCGAGCGCGTTCACCCCGTCCGACAGCTTCTTGCGGTCGGCCTCGCCGACGGTGTCGTACGAGACGAAGCCGTCCGAGGTCTTGTCGCTGCGGTACTGGTCGAGGAGCGTGTTCAGCGCCGCGAACTGCTTGTCGAGCTCGGTGACCAGGGCCGCGTCGTTCTCCTTGGCGACCGGCTTCAGCAGCTCGTACGCCTGCTGCGCGCCGTCGACGTTGGCCTTGAAGTCGCTCAGGTCGGTGTGCGAGTAGCGGTCCTCCTCGCCGGTGACCTTGCCGGTGGCGACCTCGTCGAGGAGTTCCTTGGCGCCGTTGGCCATGGAGGTCGGGGTGATGTCGGCCTTGCCGACCCGCTTCTGCCAGTCCTTCAGGTCGGTGACCAGCTGGTCGGCGAGGGTCTTCTGCTCGGCGCCGATCTTCTTGTCCTGCCAGAGGGCCTTCTCCAGGACGTGCCAGCCGGTCCACTTCTGGCCCTTCTCCAGGCCGTCGGCGCGGGTGTCCGTCTTGGGGTCGATGTCCCCGAAGGACTCGGCGATCGGCTCGGTGCGCTCCCAGCCGACCCGGGAGGGCGCGTAGGCCTTCTTGGCCGCGTCGAGGTCGCCGGCCTTGATGGCGTCGGCGAACGTCTGCACCTTCGGGATCGTCGCGTCGGCCTGCTCCTGCGCGTACTTGCGGTACGAGGCGACGGCCGCGTCGAGGCGCGGGTCGCGCTTGGCCACGGTGCCGCCGGTCGCCTTCACGGCCTGGCGGATGCCGTCGCCGGTCATGCCGGGCTTGCAGGCGATCGTGTAGTCGCCGGCCTTCACCTCCGCGGTCACCTTCTGCTTGGTGCCGGGGCCGATGTTCTCGCGCTCGGTGACGATCCGGTCGTCCGGGAAGAGGACGTAGACCTCGGTGACCTTGGAGCCCTTGTTCTCGATCGCCAGCTCCACGTGGCCGGCCGGGAACTCCTTCTTGGAGACCTCGCACTTGCTGTCGGTGGCGGTCACGTCGATGACGCGGTCGCTGTCGCCCGAACTCCCCTTCTCCGTGCAGCCGGTGACGGCGGTCAGCGCCGCCACGGCGGTGGCGGTGACGAGGGACAGTCTGACGGCACGCATACGAGCTCCTGAGGGTTGGTGAGGCTCGCCTAACTTATCTGAGCCTTATCTACATATGGCTCAAAATAACCGTCAAGTAAAGGTCAAAGGAGATTCAAAGGTTCCGTCTCGGAGCCACGAGGAGAGACCCGTTCCGCGGGTGCGGAAGCACCTCGACGGGCTGGTCGTAGACCTCCGACAGCAACCGGTCGTCGAAGACCTCCCGCGGCGGCCCGTCGGCGGCGACATGACCGGCGCACAGGATCGCGACCCGGTGCGCGTACGCGGCCGCGAGCCCCAGATCATGCAACACCACGACCACCGCGTCACCGGCGTGCGCCCTTTCCCGGCAGACCCGCAGCACCAGCTCCTGATGCTTGAGGTCCAGCGCGGCGGTCGGCTCGTCGAGCAGCAGCAGGGGCGCACGCTGGGCGAGCACCCGGGCGAGCGCGACCCGGGCCCGCTCCCCACCGCTGAGCGCGGAGAACGACCGGTCACCGAAGCGCGTGACCTCGGTGGCGGCCATCGCGTCGGCGACGGCCCGATCGTCCCCCTCGGGGTCCACCGCGGCCCAGGGCGCCCGCCCCATCCGTACGACGTCCTCCACGGAGAACGGAAAGGAGACCCCGGTGGCCTGCGGCAACACGGCCCGCCGCAGGGCGAGTTCGGGAGCGGACCACTCCGTCGCGGGCCGCCCGTGAATCCGTACGACCCCCTCGGCGGCGTCGAGATCCCCGGCGAGAGCGCCGAGCAGCGTGGACTTCCCGGCCCCGTTGGGCCCGACGAGCGCGAGCACCTCACCGGCACGGGCGGCGATGTCGACACCCTGGAGGACGTCCCGGGCGCCGAGCCGGACGTGGAGCGCTTGGGCTTCGGCGAGGACGTCTCCGGGTTGGGAGGGGGAAGTGGCCGAGGGGCGGGGGCGGAGGAGTCGCATGGCGGGTCCTTGGGGGCGGCGGAGGGGGAGGGAGGGGGTGAGGTGAGACCTTTGGCTGGGGGCGAGGTGACTCTTCTCGCGGGTCGAGGTGAGTGCTTCTAGGGGGCCGAGGTGAGTGCTTCTAGGGGCGCGGGGAGCTGTGTGACGAGCCTTCACGCAGCCGCACACGGCTCACGCCCACCCTCCTTGCCGCCGCCGGGTCCTTCGCAGCAGCCAGAAGAAGAACGGGCTCCCCAGCAGTGCCGTCAGCACACCCAGCGGCAACTCCGCCGGTGCCGCCACGGTTCGCGCGGCGAGATCCGCCGCCAGCAGCACCACCGCTCCGCCCAACGCGCTCCCCGGAATCAGGAACCGATGCCCCGGTCCGGCCACCATCCGCAGCAGATGCGGCACGACCAGGCCCACGAATCCGATCACTCCGGACACGCTCACGGCCGCGGCGGTCAGCAGTGCGACCACGAACATCAGGAGGATCCTGAGCCGTTCCACCTCGACTCCGAGGTGGCGCGCGGGCCGGTCTCCGAGGGCCAGCAGGTCGAGCCGGCGTGCGTACAGCGGTGCGACCACGAGGCCCGCCGCCGCGCACGGCAGTACCGCCAGTACCTTCGGCCATGTCGACTGGGCGAGTGATCCCAGTTGCCAGAAGGTGATCTGGTTCACCGCGGCCGTGTCCGCGAGGAAGATGAACAGTCCGATCAGGGCTCCGGCGAACGCGTTCACCGCGATTCCCATGAGGATCAGCGTCACGACTTCTGTCCGGCCGCCCGACCGGGACATGGCGTACACGAGCAGCACCGTGCCGAGGCCGGCGACGAACGCCATCGACGGCAGCGTCCATGTTCCGAGGAAGTTCAGTCCGAGCGAGATCGATGCGACTGCGCCGACCGCGGCGCCGAGTGAGACGCCGATCGTGCTCGGTTCGGCGAGGGGGTTTCCGAACACTCCCTGCATCAGGGCTCCCGCGCACCCCAGTGACGCGCCGATGAGCAGCGCGAGCACGATCCGGGGGAACCGGACGTTCCAGAGGACCGACTCGGCGACTCGGTCCAGCTCTGTGCCGCCGAGGCCGGTTCTGTGCTGCACGGAGGCGAGGACGTCGGTGACGGGGACGGGGTAGGCGCCGGTGGCGGCGGCGAGGGGGATGAGGGCGAGGAGGGTGGCGGCCAGGGTGGTGGTCAGCAGCCAGGTGGTGGTGTGCCGTCTTCGGATCGGTCTCTCAACCGTGGTCTCCAGTACGGTCATTGGCCACCCTTCTTGTAGCGCCGCGGCCTTTCTTTCGGCCGGTGTCGCTTAGGTTAGCCTTGCCTTTGTCTGCGGGTGCGGTGGGGGCGGGCGTTTTGCGCAGTTCCCCGCGCCCCTGAGGCCTGCGGCGGCCACTTTCGCCCCGGTGGGGGCGGGTGTAGCGCGTTCGGTTCGGTGGTGGGGTCGGGGCCGGGGTGGGGGGTATCCGTCCTCGGTCCGGCGGCTCGGTCTCTTGAGTTGTGCTCGGTTATGGACGCCGGCCGCTGCGGGCGGACACCCCCCACCCCGTCCCCTGCGCGCCGTACGCGACTGACGGCCCGTCGTGGCGCAGGCCCGCTGCAGCTAGCTAGGGGCGCGGGGAACTGCGCGACAAGCCACGACGCACCCGCACCCGCCCCACAACCGAACCCCCCACCCCCTCGCGCAGCTCAAGTGTTTCAATGCCCCCGTGACTGACTACGACGTGCTGCGTGTCTTCTGTGCACCGAATGGCGGCTACGGCAATGAGCTGGGCGTCGTTCGGGAAGGGTCCGTGATGGTGGACCGGGACGAGCGGCAGCGGTTCGCTGCGAAGCTTGGGTTCAGTGAGACCGTGTTTGTGGATGATCCGGAGCGGGGGGTCATCGACATCTACACGCCCTCCGTGCGGCTGGCGTTCGCGGGGTATCCGTGTGTCGGGGCGGCGTGGTTGCTCGATGTGCCTGAGTTGGTGACCGCCGCCGGGGTCGTGGGGACGCGGCTGGACGGGGAGTTCAGCTGGATCGAGGCGCGGGCGGAGTGGGCGGCGCCGCGGACGTTCCGGCAGTACGGGAGTGCCGCCGAGGTGGATGACCTGATCGTGCCGCCGGCGGGGGAGTGGGTCTACGCGTGGGCGTGGGAGGACGAGGCCGCCGGGCGGATCAGGGCCCGGGGGTTTCCGGGGCGGGGGGACGGGGTCGAGGAGGACGAGGCCACCGGGGCTGCCGCGCTGCAGCTGACCGCGGAACTGGGCCGCGCCCTGAACATCGTCCAGGGCGCGGGGTCGCAGATCCTCACGGCTCCGCAGCCGGGGGGCTGGGTCGAGGTGGGCGGGCGGGTCTTCCTGGAGCGCTGAGGCTCACGCCGACAGCGGGAACTCCTCGCCCAGGGCACGGAAGACGTTGGTGTTGAGTGCGAACGCCTTCTTGCACTCGGTGACGATCCGCTGCTTCTCCAGGTCGTCCGCGCGCACCGCGTCCAGCAGTTCGCGGTAACCCCGCTTGAACGCGGCCGGGTTGGAGATCTCCTCGAAGACGTAGAAGCGGACGCCGTCGCCCTTCTTCTCGAAGCCCCAGGTCTTCTCCGCCTTGTCGCGGATGATCTGGCCGCCGGAGAGGTCGCCGAGGTAGCGGGTGTAGTGGTGGGCGATGTAGCCCGCCGGCCACTGTTCGGCGCACTCGCGCACCCGGTCCGCGTAAGCCCGCGTCGCGGGCAGGGCCGACACGCCCTCACGCCACTCGGGGCCCCGCAGATGGGCCAGGTCCCGTTCGAGTGCCTTCAGGCGGAACAGCTCCGGCTGGATGAACGCCCCGGCCACCCGGTCCGCCGCCAGCCTCTCGGCGCCGGCCTCCAGCGCCTCGTAGACGAACCACAGTTGCTCGGTGTAGCGCGCGTACGCGTCGACGCCGAGCCGGCCGCCCAGAAGGTCGCTCATGAACGTCGAGGTCTCCGCCTCCACGTGCTGTTCGTGGGACGCGGTGCGGATGAGTGTCGAGAACGAGTCCATGGCTCAGATTTTCTATGGTTAGGCTTACCTAAGTCAATGCTTTTGCCGACGCGTTGTCGGTAAAAGCGTACAAGAAAAAGACCCGCCCCAGCAGGGGGCGGGTCCAGGAGCCGTCACGGCAGCGTCAGGATCTCCGCGCCCGTCTCCGTCACGACCAGCGTGTGCTCGAACTGGGCCGTGCGCTTGCGGTCCTTCGTGACGACCGTCCAGCCGTCGTCCCACATGTCGTACTCGTGGGTGCCCAGCGTCAGCATCGGCTCGATCGTGAAGGTCATGCCGGGCTGGATGACCGTCGTCGCGTGCGGGCTGTCGTAGTGCGGGATGATCAGGCCGCTGTGGAAGGAGGAGTTGATGCCGTGACCCGTGAAGTCGCGGACCACTCCGTAGCCGAAGCGCTTGGCGTACGACTCGATCACGCGGCCGATGATGTTGATCTGGCGGCCCGGCTTGACCGCCTTGATCGCGCGCGCCAGGGACTCACGGGTGCGCTCGACGAGCAGCCGGCTCTCCTCGTCGACCTCGCCGACCAGGTAGGTGGCGTTGTTGTCGCCGTGCACACCGCCGATGTACGCCGTCACGTCGAGGTTGACGATGTCGCCGTCCCTGAGGACCGTCGAGTCCGGAATGCCGTGGCAGATCACCTCGTTGACGCTGGTGCACAGGGACTTCGGGAAGCCCCGGTAGCCGAGCGTCGACGGGTAGGCGCCGTGGTCGCACATGTACTCGTGCGCCACCTTGTCCAGTTCGTCGGTGGTCACCCCGGGGGCGATCAGCTTGGCGGCCTCGGCCATCGCGCGCGCCGCGATGCGGCCGGCGGTCCGCATCGCCTCCACGGTCTCCGGGGTCTGCACCTCCGGCCCCGTGTACGGCGTCGGCGCGGGCTTGCCGACGTACTCGGGGCGCCGGATGTTTCCGGGCACGGAACGGGTGGGGGACAGCTCCCCGGGCACGAGCAGCGACTGGCCATACATGCCGACGAGTCTATCCAGCGGCGATGGGGGAACATGTCGGTGGCGAGAGGAGCAGGTCATGGCCTTGTTCAAGAAGCGCACTGTCGGCAAGCCGGGGGAGTGGTACTACTGCCTCCAGCACAAGAAGGTCGAGGAGGGCCCGGAGTGCCCGGCCAAGGACCGGTTCGGGCCCTACACGAGCCGTGCGGAGGCCGAGCACGCCATGGAGACGGCCCGCGAGCGCAACCTCGAATGGGAGAACGACCCCAAGTGGCATGACGCCCCCGCGGGCAAGGACGACAGCTGATCACGCCTGCTGCGGCGCCGGCGCGGCTGCCTCGCGCTGTGCGCGCAGCCGCGTCGCGTGCTCGTTCGTGCGGACGTCGTACGACATCAGCCTCGGCAGACAGAGGGCCAGCAGGCCCACCGCCCCGGCGCACAGCAGACCGCCCGACCAGACCGACGTCCGTATGCCCCACCACGCGGCGAAACCGCCTGACCTGACCTGTCCGACGGTCGGGCCCACCGAGTACGACAGCAGTTCGATCCCGGCGAGCCGCCCGCGCAGCTCGTCCGGGATCGTCTGGTTCCACATGGCCCCTCGGAAGATCCCGCTGACCATGTCGCAGCCGCCGGCCACCGTCAGGAACAGCAGCACCAGCCATACGTCGTCGACGACACCCGCGGCCGCGATCGCCAGGCCCCACAGCGCCGCTGCGAGGACCACCATGCGGCCGTGGCGGTGGATCCGTGAGGTCCAGCCGCCGGTCAGGCCCACCAGCATCGCGCCGAGCGGGACCGCGGCGTACATCAGCCCCAGCGACCACTCCGCGTGCAGTTCGTCCGCGAGGAACGGCAGCAGCGCGAGCGGCATCGCCAGGAACATCGCCGCCAGGTCGACCGCGTAGGTGCCCAGCAGTTCCTTGCGGCTCCAGGCGTAACGCGCACCCTCCATGATGGCCGTCAGGGACGGCTTCGCCGCCTCGTGGGACGCCGGGGACGACGCGATACGGACGATCAGGACCACCGAGACCACGAAGGTCAGCAGGTCGGCGCCGTACGCCCAGCCGAGGCCCGCGTACGCCACCACCACACCCGCCAGCGCCGGGCCCGCGACCCCGCCGACCGTCCAGCGCAGGGCGTTCAGCGAGGCCGCCGCGGGGAGGTGGTCGTGGGCCACGATCCGGGGCCAGAGCGAGTCGAGCGCGGGGCGCTGCACCGAGACCAGGGCGGAGGAGAGTGCCGCGACGACGTACAGCGGCCAGACGGCGGGCTCCGGGAGCAGCGCGTTGAACAGCAGGACCACGCTGAGCAGGCCCTGGCCCGCCTCGGTCCACATGATCAGCTTCCGCTTGTCCCACGCGTCCGCGAGCGCGCCGCCGTACAGGCCGAAGACGAGGAGCGGGATCAGTTCCACGGCGCCGATCGCGCCCACCGCCGCCGTCGAGTCCGTCAACTCCTTGAGCTGCACCGGCAGCGCGACGAAGGTCAGGAAGCTGCCGAAGTTCGAGATCAGCCCCGCGTACCACAGCCGCCGGAAGTCCCGCGAGGCCTGCCAGGGCGCGAGGTCGGGGAGCATGGCGCGCAGGCGGGAGGGGGGTGGGGGTGGCGGTGGGGGTGGGAGTGGGGGTTCGGGGGCGTCGTCGGTCACGAAGGGTCATCGTCGGCGGAGGGGTGGGGGCGGGGCAAGCGCTTTTCCGGGCGGGGCGGGGTGGTGCGGGGGCGGTGAGACTGGCTCGGTGGCTCGGTGGCTCGGTGGCTCGGTGGCTCGGTGGCTCGGTGGCTCGGTGGCTCGGTGGCTCGGTGGCCAACTGGCCAGGTGGTCCGGTGGCCAGGTGGCTCAGCCACTGGGCCTCTCAGTGCGAGTGTGGGTCACCAGCGGGTCGGTGGGGGTGCCGTCAGCTGGTCGGCCAGTCTCGACAGGCGGTCCCGGAACCTCCGGCGGCCCCGGGGCGCGGGTACCGCGTTCTCGCCCGCCGCCGCGCTCACCAGGTGCTGCACGGTGTCCAGGTCCAGGTCCGTGCCCTCCGGGACGGCCAGCGACTCGTGGGCCAGCGCGGCCAGTTCGCCCGCGCCGGGGCCCAGCGAGAGGACCGTCGCCCCGGCCCGCCGGGCGTCGTGGACCCGTTCCAGGAGGGGGGCGTGCGGGTCCTGCGGGGACACCACGAGGAGCGTCTCGCCGCGCCGGGCCGCCGCGAGCCGGCCCGGGCCGACCGACAGGTGCGCGGGATCGGAGGGACGCGCGTCATGCCGTACCAGAGTCGGGGCCAGCTCCGGAGTGCCCGACCAGGCGGCCTCGTCGACCAGATGGGCCGCCAGGTGCCACGGCTCGTACTCCGGGGTGCCGACCAGCAGCAGTCCGCCGCCGTGCGAGACGACCGACCCCCGCAGCACGCCCGCGAAGCGACGCGTGGCCCCCAACCACTCGGTCCCGGCGAGCACTTCGCGCAGCAGCGCGACCCGTACGGCGTCCATGGACCGCATCCTGCCGCAAGCGGCCGTTCGTGACCCGCGGTTCACCCCGAATTCGCCCGACCTGGGCAAGAAGTCGGTCCGCTTCCAGCAAGGAGTACGTCGATGGCCGAGACCACCGTTCCCTTCCGCGCCGGACACGAGGGGTACGCGAGCTTCCGTATCCCCGCGGTCGTGCGCACCGCCGCCGGGACCCTGCTCGCCTTCTGCGAGGGCCGGGTCGAGGCCGCGCGCGACTGGGGGCACATCGACATCGTCGTGAAGCGTTCGACGGACGGCGGGCGGACCTGGGGGCCGCTCGCGGTCGCCGCGGACAACGGCACCGACCTGGCAGGCAACCCCGCCCCCGTCGTCCTCGACACCGGGCGGATCCTGCTCGTGCACGTCCGCTCCGCCGCCTCCGCGAGCGAGGACCTCATCCTGCGCGGCAAGGTGTCGGACGCCGACGGCCGCCGGGTCTGGGTGCAGCACAGCGACGACGACGGGGTCACCTGGTCGAGCCCCCGGGACATCACCGGGTCCGTGAAGAAGGCCGGCTGGCGCTGGTACGCCACCACCCCCGGGCACGCCCTCCAGTTGAGCACCGGGCGGGTCGTCGTCCCCGCCAACCACAGCCTGCCGCCCACCGGCACCGACGTGGGCAACGAGGCCAAGTACAACAGCGGCCACTGCCTGCTCAGCGACGACCGCGGCGCCACCTGGTCCCTCGGCTACCTCGACGAGAACGCCGACGGCTACATCAACGCCAACGAGACCACCGCCGCCGAACTCCCGGACGGACGCGTCTACTTCAACACCCGCAACGACTCCACCTCGCCCGGCAACCGCGCCGACGCCCACTCCGAGGACGGCGGCAGCACCCTGACGGTCCCCTTCCGTCCGCAGGCCGGGCTCGACGGACCTGTCTGCGAGGGCAGCCTGCTCCAACTCCGCGACCCCGACGTCCTGTTGTTCTCTGGGCCCGCCCTCCCCGACGCGCGCGCCCTGATGACCGTCCGCGCCTCCGCCGACGGCGGCCGCACCTGGCGCCCGGTGTACACCGCCGACGGACTGCCCGCCGCCTACTCCGACCTGGTGCGGATCGACGACTCGACCGTCGGACTCCTCTACGAGACCGGGGACTTCGGCGCCTACGAGCGGATCGCCTTCCGGCGGGTGCCCGTGACGCGGCTCACCTGACCGCTCGGGCCCGGCGGGGCGCACGTAAAGTCGGCCCATGACCTCTACCGACAGTGCACAGAAGGCCCCCGCCAAGGACCCGTGGGACCTCCCCGACGTCTCCGGGCTCGTCGTCGGCGTGCTCGGCGGGACCGGCCCGCAGGGCAAGGGCCTGGCCTACCGGCTCGCCAAGGCGGGCCAGAAGGTGATCATCGGCTCGCGGGCCGCCGACCGCGCGCAGGCCGCCGCCGACGGGCTCGGGCACGGTGTCGAGGGTGCCGACAACGCCGAGACCGCGCGCCGCAGCGACATCGTGATCGTCGCCGTGCCCTGGGACGGCCACGGCAAGACCCTGGAGTCCCTGCGCGAGGAGCTGGCGGGCAAGCTCGTCGTCGACTGCGTCAACCCGCTGGGCTTCGACAAGAAGGGCGCCTACGCGCTGAAGCCGGAGGAGGGCAGCGCCGCCGAGCAGGCCGCCGCGCTGCTGCCGGACTCCCGGGTCGCCGCCGCCTTCCACCATCTGTCGGCCGTGCTGCTCCAGGACCCCGAGATCGACGAGATCGACACCGACGTGATGGTGCTCGGGGAGGAGCGGGCCGACGTCGAGATCGTGCAGGCCCTCGCCGGGCGCATCCCCGGTATGCGCGGTGTCTTCGCGGGGCGGCTGCGCAACGCCCACCAGGTGGAGTCGCTGGTCGCCAACCTGATCTCCGTGAACCGGCGGTACAAGGCGCACGCGGGGCTGCGGGTCACGGACGTGTGAGGCGATGGGGGACACTGGTCGTCGTAGCGCAGCAGTGTCCCCCCGAAACAGGAGCCCGTGGAAATGCCCCGCCTCGCCCTCTACGCCCTCGCCGTCTGCCTGCTCGCCGTCGCGGCGGCGGTCGTGTCCTTCGTGCAGGGCAGCTGGCTGGGGGTCGTGTGGGTGCTGCTGGCGGGGCTGTCGTCCAACATGTGCTGGTACTACCTCAGGCGGGGCAGGGCCGCTCAGGTCCAGAAGCGGTAGAGGCTCCAGCCGTACGACGCCTCCACGTCACTGACGCCGAGGCCGCGCAGGACCGCGTCCACCACGTCGAAGAACACGCTGTTGACCTGCGGCAGCCACAGCAGCGCGAACACGAACAGCAGGCCGAACGGCGCGAACGGCTCCACCTGGCGCTTCACGTTGTACGACAGCCAGGGCTCGATGACGCCGTAGCCGTCCAGGCCAGGGACCGGCAGGAAGTTCAGGATCGCGGCGGAGACCTGGAGCAGGGCGAGGAAGGCCAGCGCGAAGCGGAACTGGAGGGGGACGCCGTCGAGGGCGTTCAGCCAGAACGGCGCCGTGCACGCGACCGCAAACAGGACGTTCGTCAGCGGGCCCGCCGCCGAGATCAGGCTGTGCCGCCAGCGGCCCCGGATGCGGTCGCGCTCGATGAACACCGCGCCGCCGGGGAGGCCGATGCCGCCCATGATCACGAAGATCACGGGGAGCACGATGCTGAGCAGGGCGTGGGTGTACTTCAGGGGGTTCAGGGTGAGGTAGCCCTTGGCGCCGATGCTGATGTCGCCGCTGTGCAGGGCGGTGCGGGCGTGCGCGTACTCGTGCAGGCAGAGCGAGACGATCCAGGCGCCGGTCACGAACAGGAACACTGCGATGCCGGGCTCCTCGGCGAAGCCGGTCCAGGTGGCCCAGCCTGTCACCGCGGTCACGGCGACGATCCCGATGAAGACGGGGCTGATCCGCCGGTCGCTGTGGCGGGTGGTGGCGGTGGTCATGGGGCTCCCTGAGCTGGACGCGCATGCGGTGGGACTGCCCGACGGTACCGGGCACAGGTGAAATCGTCTCGGGGTGGGGGGCTGGTGGTTGTCTGCGGGTGCGGTGGGGGCGGGCGTTTTGCGCAGTTCCCCGCGCCCCTGAGATGCCTGCGGCGGCCTGCTCGGCTTCGGTGGGGGCTTGTGTAGCGCTTTCGGTCCGGTGGTGGGGTCGGGGCCGGGGTGGGGGGTATCCGTCCTCGGTCCGGCGGCTCGGTCTCTGGAGCAGTTCTCGGTTATGGACGCCGGCCGCTGCGGGCGGACACCCCCCACCCCGTCCCCTGCGCGCCGTACGCGACTGACGGCCCGTCGTGGTGCAGGTCCGCTGCAGGTAGTCAGGGGCGCGGGGAACTGCGCGACAAGCCACGACGCACCCGCACCCGCCAAACCACACCGCGAGGCACCCTCATAGGCGCCCCGACACCCCGCCCCCCAATCCCCGTGACCCGCCCCGACGACACCAGAGACAATGGACCCGTGCGCTATCGCATCCTCGGCACCACACAGGCACTCCGTCCCGACGGCACCTTCCTCCCGCTCGGCGGAGCCCGGCTGCGTGCGTTGCTCACCGTGCTCGCTCTGCGGCCCGGTCGGACCGTCCCCGTGAGCGTCCTCGTGGGCGAGGTGTGGGACGACGACCCGCCCGCCGACGCGACGGGCGCGTTGCAGGCGCTGGTGGGGCGGCTGCGGCGGGCGCTCGGGGCGGGTGCGGTGGATTCGGTGGAGGGTGGGTACCGGCTCGCCGCGGGGGCGGAAGAGATCGACCTGCACCGTTTCGAGCGGCTCACCGGGGACGGTTTGCGCGCGCTGGGTGACGGCGATCCCGCGAAGGCGGCCGTGGTGCTGGACGACGCCCTCGCGCTGTGGCGGGGCCCGGCCCTGGCCGACCTGCCCGACCGTACGGCCGAGGCCGCCCGTGCCGAGGCGCGTCGGCTGGACGCCCTCCGCGCCCGGCACACCGCCGCGCTCGCCCTCGGCCAGGCCGACCAGTCCCTGCCCGAGCTGACCGCCCTGTGCGACACCCACCCCCTCGACGAACCCCTCCAGGCCCTCCGGCTGCGCGCCCTGCGCGACTCGGGCCGTACGGCGGAGGCGCTGGCCGCCTACGAGTCCGTACGACAAGTTCTCGCGGACCAGTTGGGAGCCGATCCGGGGCCGGAACTGCGGTCGCTGCACGGGGAGTTGCTGCGGCCGGAGCCGGCCGGTGCGGGCGAGGCCGACCTCGGTGGCGGCGGCGGGGCACGGCACGATGTCTTCGTGGAGGGCGGGTCGCCCGTGCCCGGCAATCTGCGTGCCCGGCTCACCTCCTTCGTCGGGCGGGAAGCCGACATCGATGCCATCCGGGGCGACCTCGCGGCCGCGCGGCTCGTCACGCTGCTCGGGCCGGGCGGGGCCGGGAAGACCCGGCTCTCGCAGGAGGCCGCCGAGGCCGTGCGGTACGCGGCGCGGGACGGGGTGTGGCTGGCCGAACTCGCGCCGGTCGACGATCCCGGCGCCGTGCCCGAGGCCGTGCTCACCGCCGTCGGCGCCCGGGAGACCGTGCTGTACGGCGGTGGCGCCGAGGCGATGCGGGTCGCCGGGAGCGAGCGGCTCGACGATCCCGTCGACCGCCTCGCCGAGCACTGCGGAAAGCGGCGCATGCTGCTGATCCTCGACAACTGCGAGCATGTCGTCGAGGCCGCCGCCCGGCTGACCGAGGCGCTCCTGGAGCGCTGCCCGGGGCTGACCGTGCTGGCCACCAGCCGTGAACCCCTCGGCGTACCGGGGGAGTTGCTGCGGCCGG
The DNA here is from genome assembly GCF_010548375.1 of Streptomyces sp. SID13726. Classification (GTDB taxonomy): domain Bacteria; phylum Actinomycetota; class Actinomycetes; order Streptomycetales; family Streptomycetaceae; genus Streptomyces. Next base: position 11,178 of record NZ_JAAGLY010000026.1, on the reverse strand, counting down.
TGGAGCCGCTGCCGGAGCCGGTCGCGCTGCGGCTGCTCGCCGACCGGGGCGCCGCCGCCCGGCCGGGGTTCCGGGTCGACGCCGACGCGGAGACCGCGGCGGCCTGCGCCGAGATCTGCCGCCGCCTCGACGGACTGCCGCTCGGCATCGAACTCGCCGCCGCCCGGCTGCGGATGCTCACGCCACGCCAGATCGCCGACCGGCTCGACGACCGCTTCCGGCTGCTCACCTCCGGCAGCCGTACCGTGCTGCCCCGCCAGCAGACCCTGCGGGCCGTCGTCGACTGGTCCTGGGACCTGCTCGACGAGGAGGAACGGGACGTCCTGCGGCGGCTGTCGGTCTTCGCGGGCGGCTGCGACCTGGCCGCCGCCGAGGCCGTGTGCGGTCCCGCCGCACTGGAGTCGCTGGGCTCGCTCGTCGACAAGTCCCTGGTGGTGGCGGCCCCTTCGGGCGACGGCGAGATGCGCTACCGGCTCCTGGAGACCGTCGCCGAGTACGCCGGGGAGCGCCTGGACGAGACCGGCGGGCGGCGGTCCGGCGCCGAGCGCGCGCATCTGGCGTACTACCGCGAACTCGCCCGCACCACCGACCCGTTGCTGCGCGGACCCGGTCAACTCGCCGCCATCGCCCGCCTGGAGCGCGAGTACGAGAACCTCCGCACCGCCCTGCGCCGGGCCGTCGCCGACCACGACGAGCAGGAAGGGCTGTGTCTGGTCCTGTCGCTGGCCTGGTACTGGCAGATGCGCGACCTGCGCATCGAGGCCCGCAACTGGTCCCGTGAGGTCCAGGCCCTCGGCCCGGACCCCTTCGCCGGGCCCGGCACCCCCGCCGTACCGGTGTGGGAGCGCTGCACGGACACCCCGCCGCCGTGGACCGGTGAGATCCTGGAGGAGGCCTGGCGCGGTGTCCACCTCGTCCATCTCGCCTGCATGGACACCGAGTTGGACGCCTGGCAGAGCGAGCACGCGCAGGCCAAGCTGCGCGCCATCGCCGCCACCTACGAGCCCGGCATGCCGCAGACCTGCCGTACGCCGGGCTCGCTGTGGATCTTCGCCATCATGCTCACCGGGAACATGGACCGGTTGCGCGAGGTCGTCGGCGCGACCGTCGACACCTGCCGGGCGGCCCCCGACTACGAGTGGGAGCTGGCCGCCGCCCTCCAGTGGCGGGCCAACCTGCTCGCCAACCGGTCCGACTGGGCGGGCGACGCCATCCGGGACGCCGAGGAGGCGCTGGGGATCTACGAGCGCCTCGGCGACCAGTGGGGCACCGCCGAGGCGCTCTCCGCGCGCGCCGAGGCCCATGAGCGCAAGGGTGACTGGGCCGAGGCCGCCGCCGACTACGAGCGGGGCGTCGAGCGGGCCGAGCGGCTCGGGGCCCGCGCCCAGGTGTCCGTGCTCAACGCCCGGCTGGGCAGTGTGCTGCTGGAGACGGGGGACGCGGTGCGCGGCGAGCGCCTGCTGCGCGAGGTGATCGCGGGCGGGGACGGCGCCCGCAACGAGGCGATGCCCGCCTCCCGGATGTTCCTCGCCGGCTGGCTCGGGCTGACCGGCCGGATCTCCGAGGCACGCGAACAACTCGGCTTGCTGCGCGAGCAGTTCGGCGTCGCGCACTTCGTCATCTTCGACGCCTTCCTGCTCGGCTCGGAGGCCTGGCTGAACGTGCTGGAGGGCCGCCACGAGGAGTGCCTGGCCCTGGCCCGGCAGGCGCTGGCGCGGTCCGGGGAGGCGCTGGCCCAGTACATCGCGCCCCATATGCGCACCATGTATCTGCACACCTCCGGGATCGCCCTCGCCGCGGCCGAGGGCGGCGCCCGCGCCCGCGACGGGGCCCGCTGTCTCGCCGCCGGTGACGCCCTGCTGCCGCCCAGCCATGCTCCGACGGCCCTGGAGCGCGAGGTGCGCGGCAGGGCCGAGCGGGAGCTGCGGGCGGTGCTCGGCGACGCGGCCTACGAGGAGGCGTACGCGGAGGGCGGCGGCCTCTCCCCGGAGGAGGCCGCCGCCCTGGTGTGACGCGCACCGACGCCCGGGCGCCGGGGCCGGTCAGTTCTTCGTGCGGAACTTGTGGACCGCGTACGGTGCGGCGACCGCGGTGATCGCCGCCGACCAGGCGAGCGTCACCCACAGGTCGTGCGCCACCGGGCCGCCCACCATCAGCCCGCGGGCCGCGTCGGCCAGCGTGGACAGCGGGTTGTAGTCGGTGAAGTGCTGGAGCCAGCCCGGCATCGAGTTCGTCGGCGCGAAGATCGACGAGCCGAACTGGAGCGGGAACAGCACCAGGAAGCCCATCGCCTGCACGGACTGGGCGTTCTTCAGGATCACACCCAGGGTGAGGAACACCCACATGATCGAGGAGGCGAACACCGCGGACAGCCCCACCGCGGCGAACAGTCCGGCCCAGTGGTTGATGTCGAACCCGACCAGGACGGCGACGATCATCAGCACGGTGGTCGCGAACAGCATCCGCAGCAGTTCCACGGAGATCTTCGCGAACAGCACCGAGCCGCGCCCGATCGGCAGCGACCGGAACCGGTCCATGACACCGGAGTTGAAGTCCTGGCTGAAGCCGGTGCCGACGCCCTGGGAGAGCGTCATGCTCATCATCGCGATCATGCCCGGGATGACGTACTGGACGTAGCCGTCCTGGCCGCCGCCCAGGGCCTGCCCGATCGAGCCGCCGAAGACGTACACGAACAGCAGGGTGAAGACGACCGGCATCAGCAGTGCGTCGAACATCGACTCGGGGTCCTGGCGGATCCAGAGCAGGTTGCGCCGGACGAGGGCGCCGGTGTGCCGCAGGTGCCCGCGCAGCGGGATCCGGGCGTCGGCGTCGGGCACGGTCACGGTGGCGGTGGCGGCGCTCATGCGGCGACCTCCTCGCGGGTCTCGGCGGGCACGGCGTCCTGCGGGGCACTGGCACGGTGGCCGGTGAGGGACAGGAACACCTCGTCCAGGCTGGGCAGTTCGGTGGTGATGGAGGAGAGCGTGATCCCGCGCGCGGTGACCGCGCCGACCACGGCGGTCAGCTGCTCGTCGCTGAGGATCGGGACGAGCAGGGAGCCGCCGGCGGTGTCCACGGTGCTGGTGGCGAGCCCGGTGATGCCGAGTTCGTCGATCCAGCCGGCGAGCGGCCGCAACTGCTGCGGGTCGACGGGCCGCACCCGCAGCGAGCGCCCGCCGACCTTCGCCTTCAGCTCCTCGATGGCGCCCTCGGCGATGACCTTGCCGTGGTCCACGACGGTCAGCTCGGAGGCCAGCTGCTCGGCCTCCTCCATGTACTGGGTGGTCAGCAGGACGGTCACGCCGTCCCCGACCATCCGCTTGACCTCGTCCCACACCTCGTTGCGGGTGCGCGGGTCGAGACCGGTGGTGGGCTCGTCCAGGAAGAGCACCTGGGGGCGGCCGATCATGGAGGCGGCGAGGTCGAGGCGGCGCCGCATACCGCCGGAGTAGGTGCTCGCGGGCCGCTTGGCCGCGTCCGTCAGCGAGAACCGCTCCAGCAGCTCGTCGGCCCGGGTGCGGGCCTCCTTGCGGGACAGGTCGAGCAGCCGCCCGATCATGTACAGGTTCTCCCAGCCCGGCAGCTTCTCGTCCACCGAGGCGTACTGCCCGGTGAGCCCTATCACCCGGCGCAGCTGGCGGGGCTGGCGCACGGCGTCGAAGCCGGCGACGGTCGCCTGCCCGGCGTCGGGCGAGAGAAGGGTGGACAGGATCCTGACGAGGGTGGTCTTGCCGGCGCCGTTCGGCCCGAGCACGCCCCTCACGGTGCCCTCGTGCACGTCCAGGTCGACGCCGTCCAGCGCCTTGGTCTCGCCGTAGTGCTTGACCAGCCCCCGTACGGACACGGCGGTCTTCCCGCCCTTGGGGTTGTTGTCGATTCGCGTCATGGAAAGGACAGTGCCAGCCGCCACCGACAAACCGCCGACAGGTCACCGACAGGCGCCGACAGCCCACCGACACCGCCCGGCGGGGGACACGGGAAGGGGGCGCCCGGAGTCACCGGGCGCCCCCTTCGTCGTACGACGGCTCAGTGCCGTACGGCCTCCACCTGCTCCGGCAGATGGGCCGCGACCAGCCGTTCCCGGCCGGCCGGGACGTCCACGCGCCGCCGGTCCACGACCGTCGCCACCCCGGCGACACCGAGGCCGAGGACGGCCAGGGCCGCGCCCGTCAGCGCCGGGGACGTGGTGCCGAGGCCCGCGGCCAGGGCGAGGCCGCCGATCCAGGCGCCGCCCGCGTTGGCGAGGTTGAAGGCGGCCTGGTTGGCGGAGGAGGCCAGGGAGGGAGCCGCGGCGGCCTTCTCCATGACCATCAGCTGGAGCGGGGAACCGGTGACGAAGGCCGCCATGCCCAGCAGGACCACCGCGACCGCCGCGCTCCACTGGGCGGACATCAGCGCCGGGAACAGCGCGAGGACCACGACCAGCGAGGTCAGGCCGCCGAACAGGGTGCCGCGCAGCGAGTGGTCGGCCAGCCGGCCGCCGACGAGGTTGCCGATCGTCGCGCCCACGCCGAACAGGGCGAGGAGCAGGGTCACGCTGGAGTCGGCGTATCCGGCGGCGTCCGTGAGCATCGGCGTGATGTAGCTGTACGCGGAGAACAGGGCACCGAAGCCGGCGACCGTGGTGCCGAGGGCCAGCCAGACCGGGACGGACCTCAGGGTGACCAGTTCGCGGCGCAGGCCCACGGCGGGGGCCTGTGTGTGGTCGCGCGGGATCAGCAGGGCCAGCGAGGCTATCGCCGCCAGGCCGATCGCGCTGACGCCGAGGAAGGTGGCCCGCCAGCCGAAGTGCTGGCCCATGAGGGTGGCGACGGGCACGCCCGCGATGTTGGCGAGGGTCAGGCCGAGGAACATCAGGGACACCGAGCGGGCCTTGCGCTCCGGCGCCACCATGTTCGTCGCGACGACCGCGCCCACCCCGAAGAAGGCGCCGTGCGGCAGACCACCGAGGAAGCGGGCCGCGAGCAGCCACCCCTCGCCGGGGGCGAGGGCGGAGAGCGCGTTGCCGGCCACGAACAGTCCCATCAGGCCGATGAGGACCGTACGGCGGGACATGCGGGCGGTGACGGCGGCGAGCAGCGGGGCACCGATCACCACGCCCAGCGCGTACGCCGAGACCAGGTGACCTGCGGTGGGGATCGAGATGCCCAGGTCGTTCGCGACGTCGGGCAGCAGGCCCATCATCACGAATTCGGTCGTACCGAGACCAAAAGCGCCGACGGCCAGTGCGAGCAGGGCCAAGGGCATGGGAAAGCCGAGCCTTTCGGGGGAGAGCGTCTGGGGGAGCGGAGTTCCGTACCAGCTTAAGTTCAGTATCGGAACAAAAAACGCCGTCCCAGGCTTCCCACGGGTTACGACGACGTGGCGATGTTCACACGCGCCGCCACCGGCAGATGGTCGCTGCCCGTCTCCGGCAGCGTCCACGAGCTCACCGGGTCGATGCCCTGCACCATGATCTGGTCGATCCGCGCCATCGGGAACGACGCCGGCCAGCTGAACCCGAAGCCGCTGCCCGCCGCGCCCTGCGTGGAGCGCATCTGCGAGGTGACGGCGTTCAGCGCGCGGTCGTTCATCGTGCCGTTGAGGTCGCCGAGCAGGATCTTCCTCGGCAGCCGCTCGTCGGCGATGGCCTCGCCGAGCGCGTTGGCGCTCTTGTCGCGCTGCCGGGCGGTGAACCCCGCCGCCATCTTCACCCGTACGGACGGCATGTGCGCCACGTACACCGCGACCTGTCCGTCCGGGGCGGTCACCGTGGCGCGCATCGCCCGGGTCCAGCCCAGCTTGATGTCGACGGCCCTGACCGCGCTCACCGGGTACTTGCTCCACAGCCCGACGGTGCCCTCGACCGCGTGGTACCGGTACGTCGACGCCATCGCCTTCTCGTACACCGGCACCGCCGAGGTGGTCAGCTCCTCCAGGGCCACCACGTCCGCGCCGGAGGCGGCCACGTCGCGGGCGGTGCCGGACGGGTCGGGGTTGTCGGCGTTGACGTTGTGGGTGGCCACCGTGAGGTCGCCGCCGGTGCCGGCCTTGTCGGTGAGCAGCCCGCCGAAGAGGTTCAGCCACACGGCCGCGGGCAGCACCACCGCGATCAGCGCGGTCGCCGATTTGCGGACCAGGGCGAGCAGGAGCAGCAGCGGCACGAACAGGCCGAGCCAGGGCAGGAAGGTCTCGGTGAGCGAGCCGAGGTTGCCCACCGCGTTCGGGATCTGCGCGTGCAGCAGCATGACCAGGGCGACGACCACCGCGAGGGCGGAGAGCACGATCCCGCGGCGCCAGATCCGCCGGTCGCCGCGCCAGTGGGTGCCGGGGCGGTCGGAGCCGGGGCGCTCCGGGCCGGATCGGCCGAGCAGGCGCCGGAACCGGTCTCTGCGCCGCTCGGGTCCCGAGCCGCCGTCCACCGTCTCCGTCACGTATGCCTGCTGCGCCATACCGTCGCCTCACTACCTGCCGTGCACACCGTCGCCCCCGTGCCTCACTACGACCCTAGGGGATGATCGGTTCCGTTCCCGCCGTGCCATGACGGCCGTACGGGGGCGAGGACGCACAAGTCGCCCGGCGGAGTTCCGCTTTGCGCCGGGGGAAAGCGCGCTCTGTGACGCAACGCGCACACGCGTGCTACGGAACGCGCGAACTGACGGGCCGTAGCCCTTCGAGGACGCTGTCGACGATCTGCTCCGACAGCCCCTCGGGCAGGTCGGCGTCGGGCTGCATGACGGTGCGGAGCAGCATGGGGCCGACGAACAGGTCGTTGAGCAGCTCGATGTCGACGTCCGCGCGGAGTTCGCCGTTCGCCTGGCCGCGGCGCAGGATGTCGACCTGTTTCCGCCGCCGGGGCGCCACGACGATCTGGTGGTAGGCGTTCCAGACCTTCGGGCTGCTTTTCATCTGGGCGAACACGCTGTGCAGCAGCGCCGACGAACGGGCCATCAGGCCGCGCTGGCGCAACTGCTCCAGGAACGCCACGAGATCGTCCCGCATCGAGGTGCCCGGCAGCTCCGGATCGGGCGGCTCCGCAGTGCGTACGACGTCGACGAAGAGCTCCTCCTTGCCGTTCCAGCGCCGGTAGATGGTGGCCTTGCCGACGCCCGCGGTACGGGCGATGCGCTCGATGGACAGCTCGGCGAGCGGTACGCCGTCCTCCAGCAGCTTGATGACCGCCTCGATGATGGCCCGCTCCACGGCCTCGCTGCGGGGCCGCCCCCGCACGGGCCCCGCCTGCCCGGACTGACTCTCGGCAAGGCCGCTCACGTCGCTCGGTCCTCTCTGTGGCTTGGGCTGATTCTCCCTGGTGTACGAGGGTGAGGGCAGCGGGGGTTCGGCCGGACTCCCGCTGCTGGGCTGCCGGGGCGGTGGGCCGCTTCGGGGGTGTCGCCGGGTGTGGTCGGGTCCGGTGTTCTCCGCAGGGGGGCTTCGGGGGTCTCGCCGGGTGCGGTCGGCGGTCGGTGTGTCACCCGGTCTCGCCTCCTTCGCCGCTCGCGCCCCCGCACGCCCTTGCCGTACGGCAGCGCCGGCCGAAGCCGGCCCCGCCGGCCACCGCTCCGCTACTCGCCCGCCGTCACCAACTCCTGTTCCTCCCGCCCCTGCTGAGGCTCCGTCGGGCGCCCCGGCAGGAACAGGGCCACCACGACCGCGCCGACCAGGGCCACGCCCGCTCCGCACAGCGCGGTGACGTGCATGGCGTGCAGGAAGGCGTCGTTGGCCGGGCCGACCAGGGCGTCGCCCCGGGGGCCGAGCTTCGCGGCGACGCCGAGGGTGGCCTCGATGGACTCGCCCGCGGTGTGCCGTACGCCTGCCGGGAGCAGGGCGAGGTGGGACTCGATGCCGTTGCGGTAGGCCGTGGAGAGCACCGAGCCGAGGACGGCGATGCCGAGCGCGCCGCCGACCTGGCGGAAGGTGTTGCTGAGCGCGGACGCCGAGCCCGCCTTCTCGCGCGGCAGGGCCTGCATGATGACCACGCTGGTCGGCGTCATGATGTGCGCCATGCCGGTGCCCATGAGGAAGAAGATGACCTCCAGGAGCCAGATCGGCGTGTCCGCCTCCAGCACGGCGAACGCGCACAGCATCGCGGCGATCAGCAGCATGCCTCCCGTGGTCGTCGCCTTGTTGCCGAACCGGTCGACGACCAGCCGGGCGCGCGGCGCGAAGATCAGCTGGGCGACGGCCAGCGGCAGCATCAGCAGACCGGTCTGGAGCGGCGAGTAGCCGCGCACGCTCTGGGTGTAGAAGACCGAGAAGAAGGTCACGCCCATCAGCGCGAAGAAGACCAGGCCGATGGCGCCGATCGCGGCCGAGAAGACCTTGTTCTTGAAGTAGGTGACGTCGATCGACGGATGGCTGCTGCGCTTCTCGAACACCACGAAGGCGACGAGCACGGCGAGTCCGGCCCCGATGGTCGCCAGCACGGTCGCGTCCGTGAAGTCGGCGAGCTGGCCGCCCTTGATGATGCCGTAGACGAGCAGGACCAGGCCGATGACCGACAGCACCACACCGAAGGGGTCGATCCGGCCGGGGTTCGGGTCACGGGAGTCCGGCACCAGCCACAGCATCAGCGCGAGCGCGAGCACCACGATCGGCACGTTGATGAGGAAGACCGAGCCCCACCAGAAGTGGTCCAGGAGCACCCCGCCGGTGATCGGGCCGATCGCGATGGCGAGTCCGACGCCGCCCGCCCAGATGCCGATGGCCTTGGGCTGCTCCTCGCGCTCGAAGACGTTCATCAGCACCGCGAGCGTGGCCGGCATGACGAAGGCCGCGCCGAGACCCATCAGCGCGCGGAAGGTGATCAGCTCGCCCGGTGAGCCGGAGGAGGCCGCGAGCGCGGAGCCGACGCCGAACACGACCAGGCCGCCGAGCAGCACCTTCTTGCGGCCGAGCCGGTCGCCCAGCAGCCCCGCGGTGAACAGGAGGCCCGCGAAGACCAGGGTGTAGGCGTTGATCGCCCACTCCAGCTCGCTCTGGGTCGCGCCGAGGCCGGTCGGGGCGGGGGTCGAGATCGTCTTGATCGCGACGTTCAGGATCGAGTTGTCGAGCACCACGATCAGCAGGCTCAGCATCAGCACGCCGAGGATCGCCCAGCGGCGCCGGTGCACCGCTTCCGGTATCCGGGAGTCAGGGACTGCGGTAGTCATGCGGTCGAGCGTAGCCCCATTACGATACGGAACCGTCTCGTATCGTAATTCTTTGCCGAGACCTTACGTGCCTGAACGGTCACACCGACCACCCCTGGCCCTGACTGGCACGAGGTGCCACCATGGAGGTGATCCGGGGACGCCGTCAGGGCGCCTCGAGATGACGTAAGGAGCCGTTGCAATGACGCAGCTTTCGGCTGTCCAGAACAAGTCCTCCGACGGCAGCAAGGCGCTGTACGGGGGCAAGGGCACCCGCCGCATCACTGTCAGGGACATCGCCCTCGCCAAGGAGCGGGGCGAGAAGTGGCCCATGCTCACCGCCTACGACGCGATGACCGCGTCCGTCTTCGACGAGGCCGGCATCCCGGTCATGCTCGTCGGCGACTCGGCGGGCAACTGCCACCTCGGGTACGAGACCACCGTGCCCGTCACGCTGGACGAGATGGCCATGCTGTCCGCGGCCGTCGTACGGGGCACCGCGCGCGCCCTGATCGTCGGCGACCTGCCCTTCGGGTCCTACCAGGAGGGTCCGGTGCAGGCGCTGCGCTCGGCGACCCGGCTGGTCAAGGAGGCCGGTGTCGGCGCCGTCAAGCTGGAGGGCGGCGAGCGCTCCCACGAACAGATCCGGCTGCTGGTCGAGTCCGGCATCCCGGTCATGGCCCACATCGGCCTGACCCCGCAGTCCGTCAACTCCATGGGCTACCGCGTCCAGGGCCGCGGCGAGGAGGCGGCCCAGCAGCTGCTGCGCGACGCCAAGGCCGTCCAGGACGCGGGCGCCTTCGCGGTCGTCCTGGAGCTGGTCCCGGCGGAGCTCGCCGCCGAGGTCACCCGGGTCCTGCACATCCCGACGGTCGGTATCGGCGCGGGCCCCGACACCGACGCGCAGGTCCTCGTCTGGACCGACATGCTCGGCCTCACCGGCGGCCGGGTGCCGAAGTTCGTCAAGCAGTACGCGAACCTGCGCGAGGTGATGGCCGGCGCGGCCAAGGCCTTCGCGGACGACGTCGTCGGCGGCACGTTCCCGCAGGAGGAGCACTCCGTCCACTAGGGCCTCGGTCCACCGGGACCTCCGTGCACCAGGACCTCCGTCCACCCGGGGCCCCCGTCCACCAGGACCGGCGGCCCGGCAGAGCCACAGCGGCACCAAAGCGCCCCGCCGATCTTCCCCCGTCGGCGGGGCGCTCTCCGTATAGGACAGGAACTGGCCTATTGAGCCCCTAACGTCATCGACGTCGTCCACGTCCGACGCCGATGAAGGGGCAGACATGACCGAGCAGACCAGCGCAGCACCCGAGGGCTACACCTCCGTCGCCCCCTGGGTCGTCACCGACGACACCGGAGCCTTCCTCGACTTCGTCACCGAGGTGTTCGAGGGCGAGGAGCTCGGCAGGGTGGCCACCGAGTCCGGCGCGATCGGCCACGGCGAGATCCGGATCGGCGACACCGTCGTCCTGGCCTTCGACCGGGGCGCGGACTGGCCCGTCATGCCGAGCCTGCTGCGGGTGTTCGTCCCGGACGCCGACGCCGCGTTCGCCCGGGCGGTGGCGGCCGGCTCCCGGGTCGTGACCCCCCTGTCGAACAGCGCCTTCGGCCAGCGCGGCGGCCGCGTCAGGGACCCCTTCGGCAACATCTGGTGGGTGGTCGCCCACGTCGAGGACGTCCCCGAGGAAGAGATGTGGAAGCGGCTGGGGATGCCCGAGTACGCGGAGTCGATGCGGGTGGCGCAGGAGACGTTCGACGCGGAGATGACAGGACGGCAGAAGGGCCGCAGCAGCGCACCGGTCGCCCCCGCCGGCCCTCCGACGGTCTGACGACAGGCCCTAGTGTCCTGGTCTTGAGTTCTGCGGTCTGATGGTGGTGTGCCTGGACCGCGGTTAGACCCGCTCGTGCTGTCCGAGGATGAGCGGAGGGTGCTTGAGGGATGGGCGAACCGCCGGAAGACCGCTCAGGGCTTGGCCAAGCGGGCGCGGATCGTCCTGGAGTGTGCCACGGGGCAGTCCAACAGTGCCGTGGCGCGGGAGTTGGGGGTGGCTCGCTCCACGGTGAA
>NZ_JAAGLY010000269.1 GCF_010548375.1 Streptomyces sp. SID13726 | reverse complement strand
CCTTTCGTGCGGTGGCCCCCTTTCGTGCCGCGGGGGCGTTTTCATCCGGCGGGCGCGCTCCGCTTACCCTCGGCGCATGTCCTCCCGCTCCGCCGCCCCGCCCCCGCGCCGCCCCGTGGGCACGGTGACGCGCGGGACGACGAATCCGAACCGGCTGCGCCGGATGGACCGCTGGATCGCGGCGACGCACGGGCCGGTGCTGCGGCGCTCGCAGGACCCGGTCGCGGTGGACCTCGGCTACGGGGCCGCGCCGTGGACGGCGGTGGAGCTGCTGGCGCGGCTGCGGGAGGCGGCGCCGCGGGTGCGGGTGGTCGGCATCGAGATCGAGCCGGCGCGGGTCGCGGGGGCGAAGCCGTACGAGCGGGAGGGGCTGAGCTTCCGGCACGGCGGGTTCGAGGTGCCGCTGGAGGGCGGTGCCCGTCCGACGCTGATCCGCGCGGCGAACGTGCTGCGCCAGTACGACGAGGACCAGGTCGCGGCGGTGTGGGAGCGGTTGTGCGCCCGGCTGGCCCCGG
>NZ_JAAGLY010000268.1 GCF_010548375.1 Streptomyces sp. SID13726 | reverse complement strand
GTGCGGGCCCCGCCGCCGACCGTCTCCGCGGCCTCGAACACGGCCACCGAGAAGCCGCGCCGGGCCAGCTCGACGGCGGCCGTCAGCCCGTTGGGCCCCGCCCCCACCACGACCGCATCGAGAATCGACGGCACCTTGAGACTCCTTCGTCCGGCGGCGGCTCAGCTCCCAGGATATTCGCCCCGTCCACACCCGCCCCGCCCCGCCCCGCGCCCGGTCCGGCCGGACGGGAGCGCCTACGCGCCGCGCAGCAGCTCGCGGATCCGGACGGCCGTGGCCTCGTCGCGCCCCCCGGCGAACGGCAGCTCGTTGTCCCGGTCGCACCGGAAGGGGACCCCTGCGACGGTGCTCTGCGCCCCGCCCGCCTCGGCGACGAGCAGCAGTCCGGCCGCGTGGTCCCACGCCGAGGGCCAGGTCAAGGCGAGGCCGTCCATCTCCCCGCGGGCCACCTTGAGGTACTCCAGGCCCGCCGAACCGCAGGGCCGGGCCGCGACCCCGGGCACGTCGAGCCGGGAC
>NZ_JAAGLY010000267.1 GCF_010548375.1 Streptomyces sp. SID13726 | reverse complement strand
CCGCGGATATCGTGACCCTACGCCTCGTACCTGGGAGCGAACCTGGGAGTGGCTGTGCGCGGGCGGCCCGAGTCGCTAGCGTCCGAGGCTGGCGGCCAGGGGGCAGGTGAACGGGTCGCGGGCTCGGCCGGGGACGTCGTTGAGGAACTGGACGACGATCCGGTAGGAGGTGAAGAACCCGACCTCGGTGTAGGTCACGCTGAGGTGGGAGCAGTACTCGCGCACGAGGGGCTGGACGCGCTTGAGGTTCGGGCGCGGCATGCTCGGGAACAGGTGGTGCTCGACCTGGCGGTTGAGACCGCCCATGAAGAAGTCGACGACCGGGCCGCCGCGGATGTTGCGGGACATGAGCACCTGGCGGCGGAGAAAGTCGACGTCGGTCGTCGCCGGGACGATCGGCATGCCCTTGTGGTTCGGTGCGAACGCGCCCCCGAGCAGGATGCCGAAGACCGCGAGCTGGACCGCGAGGAACGCCGCCGCGACGGTCGGAGGCAGAAGGAGGTCCAGCGCCTCCAGG
>NZ_JAAGLY010000266.1 GCF_010548375.1 Streptomyces sp. SID13726 | reverse complement strand
ACGCTGACCGGTTCGATGGAGAGTGAGGTCAGGACAGGGATGCCTGCGCCATGGAGATATCTGGGGACCCTGCGGTCGCTCGCGCACCGCGTCGTCCACATCGACGAGACGACGTCGGCGGCGTACGCACGTGCGGAGCGCCACGAGGCGGAGCTGGCCGGGCTCGTCCGCGAGGTGGCACGGCTCTCGGAGAACCTCTCGCGCGTGGAGAAGGACCGGGCGGCGCGGGCGCGGGACCTCTCCTCGGCTCTCGACGAGGTCCGGGACTCCGTCCACCTCCTCGCGCGCCGGGGGACCCTGGAGCGCGCCACCACGCGGGTCGTGTTCCTCGTGCACCACATCGAGGCGTGGGACAGCTATGACGAGCTGTACCGGCTCATGAGCGACGCGCCCGACTTCGACCCGGTCGTCGTCTCGCTGCCCCGCAACTTCGCCGACAGCGGGACGCTCCGCGACGAGGACGTCGTCCACGACGGCCTCACCGAGCGGGGGGTCGGCCACGTGCGCGCGTCGGTCGG
>NZ_JAAGLY010000265.1 GCF_010548375.1 Streptomyces sp. SID13726 | reverse complement strand
CTCCCTGGCGGCACGCACCCGGCGCAGGGCAGGCAACACCTACGAGTTCGGCGCCCTCGCCCTGCTGAACGCCGCCTCGACCCTGTTCCGCTCGCAGCGGCTGACCGCCGCCCTGCACGGGGACGAGGAGCCCCGCATCCGGGCCCTGCTCGGCGCCTACGGCCGGGGCGACTCCCTCGGCTACTTCGCCACCCGCCGCGACAAGGCCGTCGTGTTCGCCCCCAACGGCAGGGCCGGCGTCACCTACCGCGTCGAAGCCGGGGTCTGCCTCGCCAGCGGCGACCCGGTCGGCGACCCCGCCGCCTGGTCCGCCGCCGTCGACGCCTGGCTCACCGTCGCCCGCCGCCACGGCTGGCAGCCGGCCGTCATGGGCGCCTCCGAGGAAGGGGCCACCGCGTACGCCCGCTCCGGGCTGGGCGCCCTCCAGCTCGGCGACGAGGCCATCCTGCAGGTCGCCCACTTCGACCTCGACGGCCGCGACATGCGGGTCACCCGCCAGGCCGTCAACCGCGTCAAGCG
>NZ_JAAGLY010000264.1 GCF_010548375.1 Streptomyces sp. SID13726 | reverse complement strand
GCTCGTCGTCGGGACGCCGGTCCTCGTGCGACGCGTGGGTGCGTTCGGTACCCGCCATGGCTGCCTCCTCGTCCGTCGGCCCGGTGTCGCGCCGACGCTCTGTCCGTTCCAACCCGGTCGGGGCTCGCGCCCTTCCCGGCCCTGCTCGCACGCGGCGCCCGTTCCGCGAGGGGCGGGGCGCCGTCGTACGTCCAGCCTAGTCGCCGCGGCTCACGACGGGCCCGCCAGACCCGCCAGGAGTGCCGCCGCGTCCGGGCTCGCGTCGAGCAGCGCGCCGATGTGCGCGCGCGTCCCCCGCAGCGGGTCCATCATCGGGACGCGCTGGAGCGACGGTGCGCCCTGGACGTCGAAGATCACGGAGTCCCAGCTCGCGGCCGAGACCTGGTCGCCGTAGCGGGCCATCACCTCGCCGCGGAAGAACGCCCGCGTGTCCTCCGGGGCGTGGTGCACGGCGGCACCGACCTCGCGCTCCGTAACGACGCGGTCGACCGCGCCCGCGGCGAGCAGGCGGTGGTAGAC
>NZ_JAAGLY010000263.1 GCF_010548375.1 Streptomyces sp. SID13726 | reverse complement strand
CGGAGAGCCGGGCCGAGCCGTGGAGCGCCGCGGCGATCGAGTCCAACCGGGAGCACCTGGTGGCCGCCGCGCTCCTGGCCCTCGCCGGACTCGCGTGCCTCGTCGTCGGCCTGATGGTCGTCGTCCGGACACTGCGCCTCACCCGACGAGGTCCGCTAGGTGAACGGCACGAACGGCGGTTGCTCCGGTCCCGACAGCACTGACCCCACGACGACGAGCAGCACGAGCCCGACCAGAGCACGCACGACGACCGGCCCGTCGGGAACGCCGTCGAGGAGTCCGCTCGAGCCCGCGTCCAACCACCACAGCTCCCACAGATACTCGCTGACGGCCCAGCCCACGAGCAGCACGGGGAACGCGGCGACGAGCGCGGCACCTCCCACGAGGAGCGCGACGCCCCGCCGGCCTCGGTTCGGCCTTCGCTCCGGTGCGGCGACTGATCTCCTGGCCGAAAGGTACCAACGGTGCAGAAGGGACTACCTGACAAGACCCTGCCGTGAGCGGACGGGCTTCGTCCCC
>NZ_JAAGLY010000262.1 GCF_010548375.1 Streptomyces sp. SID13726 | reverse complement strand
ACGATCGTCACGGCCGGGCTCCTCCAGGTGACCGCCACGGGCGTGGGGGAGGACACGACGCTCGCTCGGATCATCCACCGGGTCGAGGAGGCGCAGGACGCCCGAGCACGCGCCCAGGGGTTCATGGAGCGGTTCTCGGCCTGGTACACGCCGGCCGTCATCGTGCTCGCCGTGGCCGTCGGCGTGCTCACGCGCGACGTGCTGCTCGCCCTGACTCTGCTCGTCTCCCCCGGCGAGCTCGGCGCCGACGTGTCCGTCGGCTCGGCCCAGCGGTTCGGCGTCCCGCTGTTCTACGGCGGACCGCACGCGGCCTTCATGGCCGTGCGCAAGGGTCTGGAGCGGTCGCTCCCCGGTCGCCTCGTCGGCGTCTCGATCGACGCCGACGGCGACACCGCCTACCGGCTCGCGCTCCAGACCCGCGAGCAGCACATCCGCCGCGAGAAGGCGACGAGCAACATCTGCACCGCGCAGGCGCTCCTCGCCATCGTGGCGTCGATGTACGCGGTCTACCACGGCCCCG
>NZ_JAAGLY010000261.1 GCF_010548375.1 Streptomyces sp. SID13726 | reverse complement strand
GACGCGGGCGCCGGCGCCGGACGCGGTGGCGCACCAGACGGTGTCGCACGCGTCGTTCGCGGTCCACGACGCGGCGATCGCGAGCGCGTGCTGCCGGCTGCGCGCGAGGGCGGCGACCGTCGGGCCGGAGCCGGAGACGATCGCGCCGAGCGCGCCGGCCTCGGTCGCGACGTCGAGGGTCCGCTGCAGCTCGGGGCGCAGGGCGAGCGCGGGGCCCTGGAGGTCGTTGCGCAGCACCTGCCCGAGCCCGACCGCGTCCCCGGCGCGCAGCGCCTGCATGAGCGCGGTGTCCTCGGCGAGGTCGAGGTCGGCCGGGCCGCCGACGGTCTCGTCGAACGTGCGGTACACCTCCGGCGTGGAGAGGCCGTCGGCCTGGACGGCGAAGACCCAGTGGAACTCGCCGCGCGTCATCGCGGGCGTGAGCACGTCCCCCCGCCCCGTCCCGACGGCGGTGTGCCCCACGAGCCCGAACGCGACGTCGGCCCCGAGGCCCGCGGCGAGGCGGACGCGGTCTGCGCGGG
>NZ_JAAGLY010000260.1 GCF_010548375.1 Streptomyces sp. SID13726 | reverse complement strand
TACCGCCGCCCATCCCAGGCCGGGTGCTCGTCCCGCCCGACGAGACGCGGCGTCGGTCACACTCGGGGACCGACGCCGCGACGGGATGGTGGCGGCCCGGCGGGCCGCAGGGGTGCTCAGGCGGTGATCGTCGGCTTCATCTCGACGATCCGCGCGAGCAGCCCGTTGACGAACGACGGCGAGTCGTCGGTCGAGAGCGAGCGCGCGAGGTCGACGGCCTCGTCGATCGCGACGACGTCGGGAACGTCGTCGTTGAAGAGGATCTCCCAGCCGCCGATGCGCAGCAGGGCCCGGTCGACCGCGGGCATCCGCTCGAGCGTCCACCCGTGGGAGTACGTCTCGATCAGCTCGTCGATGCGGTCGCGGTGCGCGAGCACGCCCTCGACGATGTCGACCGCGTACTGCGGCAGGGCGGTCTGCGCGGTGCCGGGGTCGGCGACGCGCTCCGCGAGGAGGGTCGTCGGGTCCACCTGACGCTGCTCCGCCTCGAAGATGACGTCGAGCGCGCGCTTGCGCGCCTTG
>NZ_JAAGLY010000025.1 GCF_010548375.1 Streptomyces sp. SID13726 | reverse complement strand
GGGGGGGGGGGTGGGGGGGGGTGGGGGTTGGGGGGGGGGGGGGGGGGGGGGGGGGGGGTGGTTTGGCGGGGGGGGTGAGGGGGGTGGTGGTTGGGCGGGGAGAGTGAGGCGGGTGGTGGTTCGGCGGGGAGAGTGAGGCGGGTGGTGGTTCGGCGGGGAGAGTGAGGCGGGGGGTGGTTCGGTGGGGGTGAGATGTCTGCTGGACCACACTGGGGGCATGACAGTTGATGCTCTGACCGATGTTGCCGGGGTGCGTGTGGGGCATGCGACGCGGGTCGGTGACGGTTGGCTCACCGGTACCACCGTCGTACTCGCCCCTGAGGGTGGGGCGGTCGCCGCGGTGGATGTGCGGGGTGGCGGGCCCGGTACCAAGGAGACCGACGCGCTCGATCCTCGCAACGTGGTGGAGAAGGTCGAGGCGATCGTGCTGACCGGGGGCAGTGCGTACGGGCTCGACTCCGCGTCCGGGGTGATGGCCTGGCTGGAGGAGCAGGGGCGAGGAGTGCGGGTGGGGGCGGATCCCTCGCATGTCGTGCCGGTCGTGCCTGCCGCGTGCGTCTTCGATCTGGGGCGGGGCGGGGATTTCCGGGCCCGGCCGGACGCGGGGACCGGGCGGGCGGCTGTCGAGGCGGCTGCGGCGAGTGCGTTCGGGGCGCCGGTGCGGGAGGGGTGTGTCGGGGTGGGGACGGGGGCCGTTGTCGGGGGCATGAAGGGTGGGGTGGGGACGGCCAGTGCGGTGCTGGCGTCCGGGGTGACCGTGGCCGCGTTGGTGGTGGTCAACGCGATGGGGGCGGTGGTGGATCCGGTGTCGGGGGTGTTGTACGGGGAGGTGTTCGGGGGGCGGGTCGAGGTGCCGTCGGAGGGGGTGCACGCGGCTGCTCGGGCGCGGTTGGCGGAGGCGGTGGGGCGGAGTGCGCCGCCGTTGTTGAACACGACGTTGGCTGTGGTGGCAACGGATGCGGTGTTGACCAAGGCGCAGGCGCAGAAGGTTGCGGGGACGGCGCACGATGGGATTGCTCGGGCTGTGCGGCCTGTGCACATGCTGAATGACGGGGACACGGTGTTTGCGCTGGCTACGGGGGTTCAGGGAGGTCGGGGGTTTGGTGTGGAGCATCCGTTGGGGCTCAATGATGTTCTTGCGGCGGGGGCGGATCTGGTGACGCGGGCGATTGTTCGGGCTGTGCGGGCGGCGGAGTCTGTGTCGGGGGTGGGTGGGGATTGGCCTGCGTATGGGGAGTTGTACGGGGGCTGACGGTCTGTGGGTGGGTGGGTGAGTGCGGGTTCGGTGGGGGCGGGCGTTTTGCGCAGTTCCCCGCGCCCCTGAGATGCCTGCGGCAGCCCGTCGCTGTCCGGTGGGGGCTTGTGTAGCGCGTTCGGTCCGGTGGTGGGGTCGGGGCCGGGGTGGGGGGTATCCGTCCTCGGTCCGGCGGCTCGGTCCATCGAAACAGGGCTCTGTAACGGACGCCGGCCGCTGCGGGCGGACACCCCCCACCCCGTCCCCTGCGCACCGTCGGCGGCTTGAGGAGCGTCCACATGGCCCACCCAGGGGCGCGGGGAACTGCGCGGCCAGCCCCCACTCGCCCGCGGCCGCCATCCAACCGAACCCGGCACCCCATTGGGCCCCCTGGTTCAAGCGCAGCCCAGTATTCCGTCCCGGTTCTGTCACGTGATGGCATTCGCTTCGTTGTGCGGGAACCCGACAGGGGACCGGGTCCCTCTTTTCTCACGGAGTGGAGAGCGGACGACGTGCATGACATGGAATTGGAGTAGCCCGTGACGAGGCCGGACATGGCAGCGCGGCGCGTACTGGGGGCCTGTGCCGTCCTGATGGTCGGCAGCCTCGCTCTCAGTGCGTGCGGCGGTGGGGCGGATGCGAAGAAGGACGACAAGGGGAGTCAGGGAGGCACGAAGACGTCGAGCGCGGCGATCGTGATCTCGGCGAAGAACGGGTCGACGGGGGCGTCGATCAACTCGACCGGTGTGAAGGTCAGCGACGGGACGCTGACCGGGGTGAAGATGACCGTGGCCGGGACCGGGCAGGACGTGCCGGGGGCCATGGGCAGCGGTGGGGGGAGCTGGAAGCCCAAGGAGCAGTTGGAGCGCGGCACGAAGTACGAGATAGCCGCGACGGCGAAGGACGCGGACGGCAAGTCCGTGGCCGCGAAGTCCGTCTTCACGACCGTTTCCAAGGCGAACAGCTTCATAGGGACGTACACCCCGGACGACGGGACGACCGTCGGGGTCGGGATGCCGGTGTCGTTCGGCTTCGACAAGGCGATCAGCGACAAGAAGGCCGTGCAGTCGCACATCACGGTCAGTTCCAGCAGCGGGCAGCAGGTGGTCGGGCACTGGTTCGGCTCGCAGCGGCTCGACTTCCGGCCCGAGCAGTACTGGAAGGCCGGCTCGAAGGTCACGATGAAGATCGACCTGGACGGGATCGAGGGCGCCGACGGCGTCACCGGCGTGCAGGAGAAGACCGTCAGCTTCACCGTCGGGCGCTCGCAGGTGTCCACCGTGGACGCCAAGACGCAGACCATGACGGTCGTACGGGACGGGAAGACGCTCAAGAGCGTGCCGATCTCCACGGGGAGCCCGGAGTTCACCACCTACAACGGGCAGATGGTGATCTCCGAGAAGTACAAGAAGATCCGCATGGACAGCCGGACGGTCGCGCTGGCCAACGCGTACGACATCCCTGACGTTCCGGACGCCATGCGTCTGACGCAGTCGGGGACCTTCATCCACGGCAACTACTGGTACAACCAGGGCAATCCGCCCTTCGGGCGCACCGGCACCAGCCATGGATGCGTCGGGCTGCGGGACGTCAAGGGCGGGCAGTCGGACACTCCGGCCAAGTGGTTCTTCGACAACTCGCTCATCGGGGACGTCGTCATCGTCAAGAACTCCCCCGACAAGCAGGTCGCGGCGGACAACGGGCTCAACGGCTGGAACCTGTCGTGGAGCGAGTGGACCGCCGGAAGTGCCGTCTGACCGGCGACTTTTGACGGATCATCGGGCCGCGTGGGAACTTCCTGCGCGGCCCGGGCGTTTCCCGGGCGTACGTTTTCTCGGTTCCCGGACATGATGTCCGACCGAGGGGCTACGGTATGCACCCACAAGGTGACATGCAGCAACGCCGGGAGAAACCTTGAGCGTTCCGTACGAGACGGCAGCGTACGAACAACCCGAGTCGCCCGAGTCTCCGGAAGAGCACCTCGCGCGACTCCTCGGTCGTGCCCTGAACTCCTTCGAGTTGCCCGACGAGACGATACGGCGGCTGGACTGCGCGCTGGCGCACGACAGTTCGCTGCACTCCGCGCACCACAGCGCGGGCCTGCACCGCGAGACGTACCGGCACACCTGGCTGCTCCACGACGGCTCGGCGCTCACCCTGTGGGAGCTCGTCCACAACACCGCCCGGGACAGCGTCCCGCAGCACGAGGTGTACGTCGACGAGGAGGAGCTGCGGGCGGCGACCGCGCGGCTGCCGTTACCCCCGGAGGCACCGGATTTCGAGCTGCCGGTCGTCGTGCAGCTGGCCCCCGTCCACCCGCCGCGGCACGCCTACGCCCCGGACGACTCGGCGGATCACGCCCGCCGTCTGCTGCGCCGCGCGGAGAACCCGGACCGGCCGGATGTGGAGACGGCGGCACTGCTGACCGACGCGTTCGCGCACCAGATCACCCAGGCCTTCGGGCGCCCGTGCCGGGCGGGGCGCGCCGGACTGGGCTTCTCGCTGTACGAGCACGCGTTCCTGCTGCGCGACGGCGCGGAGATCTCCCTGTGGGAGGTCGAGCACACGGCGACGCCCGACGGGCGGCACATGTGCGAGGTGTACGTCACCGAGGACGCGGCCAGGGACGCGATGGAGCGGCGCGCGGCTCAGGTCTTCTGAGGCCGGGCGGACCCTGAAACCAGGGCGGACCCTGAGGCCGGGCGGGCCCTGAGGCCGGGGTGGGCCGACGGCCCCGTTCAGCGGCCGCTGCCGAGTTGTCGTACCAGACCCGCGAAGGCGTGCTCCTCCGCCGCCGTCAGTTCGACGGACTCGTGGCCGGGAGCGGCCTGGCGCTGGTGGGGCAGGGCGGGCAGGCCGTGGGCGACGCGCCACAGGGCGGCCTCGTGGCGGCCGCGGCGCAGCATGTAGGCGAGGCCCAGAGCCCAGGCGACGGCCACCAGGACGAGAAGGGTCATACCAAGCAACTGGTAGACGGAGACGTGCTCAGGCATGCGCTCCAGTAGACACCACGGTCCGGGACTTTGGTCCCGGACCGTGACGTATCTCGCAGGTGCCGTGAACAACTCACAGCAGCCCCAAAGGGACAGGGGTTACGCGGCGACCGGCTGCTTCGCCTCCGTCTCGGTGACGGGTGCCGCGGGGGTCCCGGCCGCCGGGGACGTCCCCCGCATGCCCTTCAGGACGATGACCAGGCCGGCCGTGATCGCCGTACCGATGGCGATGGCGAGCAGGTACAGGAACGGCTTGCCGATCAGGAAGGTGACCCAGATGCCGCCGTGCGGGGCGCGCAGGGTGGAGCCGAAGGCCATGGTCAGGCCGCCGGTGACCGCGCCGCCCACCATGGAGGAGGGGATGACGCGCAGCGGGTCGGCCGCGGCGAACGGGATCGCGCCCTCGGAGATGAAGGAGGCACCGAGCACCCAGGCCGCCTTGCCGTTCTCGCGCTCGGCCGGGGTGAACAGCTTCTTGCGGACGGTGGTCGCGAGCGCCATGCCCAGCGGGGGCACCATGCCCGCGGCCATCACGGCGGCCATGACCTTCATCGCGGAGTCGCTCGGGTCCTGTACGGCGATCCCGGCGGTGGCGAAGGCGTAGGCGACCTTGTTGACCGGGCCGCCGAGGTCGAAGCACATCATCAGGCCGAGGAGGATGCCGAGCAGGACGGCGTTGGTGCCGGAGAGGCTGTTGAGCCAGTCCGTCATGCCCTTCTGGGCCTCGGCGATCGGCTTGCCGATCACGATGAACATCAGGAAGCCGACGACGATCGAGGAGATCAGCGGGATCACCACCACCGGCATGATGCCGCGCAGCACCGGCGGGATCCTCACCCGCTGGATGGCGAGGACCACGCCACCGGCCAGCAGATCGGCGACCAGGCCGCCGAGGAAGCCGGCGTTGATGTTGACCGAGATCATGCCGCCGACGAAGCCGGGCACGAGCCCTGGCCGGTCGGCCATGCCGAAGGCGATGTATCCGGCGAGGACGGGGATCAGGAAGCCGAAGGCGACCCCGCCGATCTGGAAGAGCAGCGCGCCCCAGCTGTCGACCTGGCCCCAGTCGAAGTGCTCGGAGACCGACTTGGCGCCGTTGATCTGGTAGCCGCCGATCGCGAACCCGAGGGCGATCAGCAGACCGCCCGCCGCGACGAACGGGACCATGTAACTCACGCCGGTCATCAGCCACTTGCGGAGCTTGGTGCCGTAGCCGTCACCGGGGTCACCGGCCCGCTCGACCGGCGTTGCGCCCCCGGTGGCGCCCGCCGTCACCTCACCGCGCGCGGCCTTCCCGCGCACCTCGGTGATGAGTTCGGCCGGGCGGTTGATGCCCGCCTTCACACCGACGTCGACAGTCGGCTTCCCGGCGAAGCGGTCCTTGTCGCGTACGGGGACGTCGTGGGCGAAGATCACGCCGTCCGCGGCCGCGATGACGGCCGGGTCGAGCCGCTCGAATCCGGCCGAGCCCTGCGTCTCGACGACGAGTTCGACCCCGGCCTCACGGCCCGCGTTCTCCAGCGATTCGGCCGCCATGTAGGTGTGGGCGATGCCGGTGGGGCAGGAGGTGACGGCGACGATCCGGAAGGGGGCGGCCGGCTCGTCCGGGGTCTGAGGAGTGGTGTCGGCCGTTGCGGCATCGGCGGAGGCCGCCGCCGATGCCGCAACGGAGTCTTCGGAGGCGGTCCCGGCCGTGGGTGCCGCAACGGAGTCTTCGGAGGCGGTCCCGGCCCTGGGCGCCTGGTCGCCGCGGATCAGGGCGGCGGCGCCCGCCGCGTCCCCGGCCGACCGCAGCGCGTCCGTGAACTCGGAGTTCATCAGTTGCCGGGCGAGCGAGGACAGGATCGTCAGGTGGGCGTCGTCCGCCCCCGCCGGTGCGGCGATCAGGAAGATCAGGTCGGCCGGGCCGTCCGGCGCGCCGAAGTCGATGCCCTCGGCGCTGCGGCCGAAGGCGAGGGTCGGCTCGGTGACGTGCTCGCTGCGGCAGTGCGGGATGCCGATGCCGCCGTCGAGTCCGGTCGGCATCTGGGCCTCGCGGGCGGCCACATCGGCGAGGAAGCCCTCCAGGTCGGTCACCCGGCCCAGGGCCACCATGCGCTCGGCGAGGGCACGTGCCGCCGCTTCCTTGGTGTCGGCGGACAGGTCGAGATCGACCAGGTCCGCGGTGATCATGTCGCTCATCGCGGGCTCCTTCGCACGCGTATCGCCCGGGGAGTGGAGTGGGCGGGAGGGGCGGGGACGGGGGTGCAGCGGGGGTTCTTCGGGGGGAGGGGGGTGGAGGCCAGGAGTAACAGCGCCGGTACGGCCGTAGGGGCGTCCATCAGGGCCGTGCCGACCGGGCCGCTCATGACACCGGCTCCGTCAGCGCCCGGTCCACCGGCATCTCGGCCGTCACCGTCACGGCCGTCGGGTCCAGGTCGGACGGGGTCGGCATCACGCTGCCGGGCAGCTGGACGGCGGCGGCTCCGTGGGCGACCGCGGAGGCGAGGGCGTCCGGGCCGTTGCCGCCGGCGATCAGGAAGCCGGCCAGGGAGGAGTCGCCGGCGCCGACATTGCTGCGTACGGCGGCCACGCGCGCGCTGCCGAACCAGGCGCCGGAGCCGTCCACGAGCAGCTGGCCGTCGGCGCCCAGGCTGGCGAGGACGGCACGCGCGCCCATCTCCCGCAGTTCCTCGGCCGCCTTGAGCGCGTCACCGACCGTCGCCAGCGGGCGTCCGACCGCCTCCGCGAGCTCCTCGGCGTTCGGCTTCACCACGTCGGGCCGTTCGCGCAGCGCCTCCAGGAGCGCCCGCCCGGAGGTGTCCAGCGCGATCCGCGCGCCCCCGGCGTGCGCCCGCGCGACCACCTCGGCGTACCAGGAGGGCGCGAGCCCCCGGGGCAGGCTTCCGCAGCACGCGATCCAGGAGGCGTCGCGCGACTGCGCGCGGACTGTCTCCAGCAGCAGCTCCTGCTCCTCGGGCGACAGCTCCGGGCCGGGCGCGTTGATCTTCGTGAGCACCCCGTCGGTCTCCGCGAGGGCGATGTTCGAACGGGTGGCGCCCGCGACCGGCACCGGCGCGACCTCGATGCCCTGCGCGTCGAGCAGGTCCGCGACGAGCGCGCCCGGCGCACCGCCGAGCGGCAGGACGGCGACCGTGCGCCGGCCGGCGGCTGCGACGGCGCGCGAGACGTTGACGCCCTTGCCGCCGGGGTCCATGCGTTCGCCGGTGGCGCGGATGACCTCGCCGCGCTCCAGGGCGGGGACCTCGTAGGTGCGGTCGAGGGACGGGTTCGGGGTGACGGTGAGGATCATGCGCGCACTACTTCCGTGCCGCCGTGCTCGATCGCGGCGGCGTCTTCGGGGCTCAGCCCGCTGTCGGTGATCAGCAGGTCCACGTCGCCCAGGTCGCCGAAGCGGGCGAAGTGCTCCTGGCCGTGCTTGGCGGAGTCGGCGAGGAGGACCACGCGGCGGGCGGCGGCGATCGCCGCGCGCTTGACCGCGGCCTCGGCGAGGTCGGGGGTGGTGAGGCCATGATCGGCGGAGAAGCCGTTGGCCGCCACAAAGAGGACATCGGCCCGGATCTCGCCGTACGCCCGCAGCGCCCAGGCGTCGACGGCGGCGCGCGTACGGTGCCGTACGCGCCCCCCGACGAGGTGGAGCTGGATGCCGGGGTGGTCCGCGAGGCGGGCCGCGATCGGCAGGCTGTGGGTGACGACGGTGAGCGCGGCCTCCAGCGGGACGGCGAGGGCGAGGCGGGCGACGGTCGTGCCGGCGTCGAGGATCAGGGTGCCCTCGGTCGGCAGCTCCGCGAGGGCCGCCTTGGCGATGTGGTCCTTCTCGTCGGCGGCCGTGGTCTCGCGCTCGGCGAGGTCCGGCTCGAAGTCGAGGCGTCCGGCCGGGAGGGCCCCGCCGTGCACCCGGCGCAGCAGTCCGGCGCGGTCGAGGGCCTTGAGATCTCTGCGGATCGTCTCGGCCGTGACCTGGAACTCCTCGGCCAGCGAGACGACGTCCACCCGCCCGCCGTCACGCGCGAGCCGGAGGATCTCCTGCTGCCGCTCCGGTGCGTACATGTCCGCTCGCCTCCGACTCATGCCCGAACGTGTGGTTTCAGTCGGAGGCTACGCCCGGATTTCCGGAAAGTAAACAGGTTCGGGCGCATGGCGGACACAAACGGGCATCCGCGTCCGCGGTCCCGCCGAGCCACTGACGTGGCCTCACCCCCTCCGTATCCTGTGACTCAGGACACTGCTTCTCGGGGGTGTGGTGGACAGGGACGCTTCACGGGGGTCCGCCGGTGCGCGGCAGCGGCGGCAGACCCTGATGGTCGACGCGCTGCTCGACACGACGGCGGTGGTCGACCGGCAGGCTCGGGCCCTGCTGATCGAGCTGATCGGGGACGTCCTGGGGCAGCGGGTGTTCCCACGGGAGCAGCCCAACGCGCAGTTGTACGCGGTCGAGATCGTCCGCCTGTGCGCGTCCCTGCCGGGCGGGCTGTCCGCGCTCGCCTCGGCGCTGGAGCTGCTGGAGGGGCGGACCCGGGCGACGGAGACGTTCACGCGGCTGGTGGCGGAAGCGGAGCCCCCGGACCGGCCGGAACCCCGTACAGACCACCCCGCCGCCACCCCGCAGCCCCCGCCCCGACCGGAACCGGACGGCACCCGGGCGAACGGCACCCCGACGGACAGCACCCCGGCCCGCCGGGACTTCTTCGTCTCCTACACCTCCGCCGACCGCGAGTGGGCGGCCTGGATCGCCTGGCAGCTGGAGGAAGCCGGCTTCAGCGTGCTGATGCAGGACTGGGACTTCGTGCCCGGCACCAACTGGCAGTTCGCCATGGACCGCGGCCTGACCGAGTGCGACCGCATCATCGCCGTCCTCACCCCCGCCTACCTGAAATCGGTGTACGCCCGCCTGGAGGCCCACGTCGCCCAGGCCGAGGACCCGGCAGGCCTGGCCCGCAGACTCGTCCCGGTCCGGGTCGCTCCGGTCACCCCGACCGGCCTGCTGCACGCGGTGGTCTACGTCGACCTGGTGGGCCTGCCCACGGAGGAGGCCCGCGCCCGGCTGCTCTCCGGGGTGGGCGGGGCCCACAGCGGCAGGGCGAAACCGGCTGCGCCGCCGGGCTTTCCGGGCTGAAGCACCAAGGACGCCCGTCCCCTCGGAAGGGGACGGGCGTCTGAGTGGGTCTCAGTGCGTGAGCAGGGCCTCCGGCTTGTCGAGTCGCGGATCCGGCACCGAGGTCTCAGAAGCCTCGGCGCCCTCGACGTGCTGGGCCGGGCGGCGGGGCAGGGCGAACATCAGGAGGAAGATGGCGGTCATCACCGCGGCCACCCAACCCAGCGCGTGCTGGAAGGCGTTGACGAAGGACGGGCCGATCTCGGCGGGGGTGAGGTTGTCGCCGACGACCCCGAAGAAGACCACCGAGACCAGGCCGAGGCCCAGCGCGTTGCCCATCTGCTGCACGGTGTTGATGAGACCCGAGGCCGAACCGGCGTGCTCGCGCGGTACTTCGGAGAGCACCGCGTCCGTCAGCGGGGCGACGATCAGGCCCATGCCTACACCCATCACGATCAGCGGCAGCGCCATCTGCCAGGAGGTGATGGCCATGCCGTAGTGCTCGGCCTCCCAGAGGTAGAGCAGCACGCCCACCGCCATCAGCAACGCGCCGGCCTGGAGCACCTTGCGCCCGAAGCGCGGGACCAGCTGCTGCACCGACAGACCCGCGGCCACGGACACGGAGATCGAGAACGGCACCCCGGTCAGCCCCGCCCGCAGCGGGCTCCAGCCCAGGCCGGTCTGCATGTACAGCGTCCACACCAGGAAGAAGATGCCGAGCCCGACCCCGAAGACGGTCTGCACGGCGATCCCCGCCGCGAAGCTCTTCACCCGGAACAGCGACAGCTCCACCAGCGGCGACCCGTCCCGCGCGGCCTTCCGCCTCTCGTACGCCACCAGCGCGGCGAACACGACGGGCGCGCCGGCCATCGACACGTACCCCCACACCGGCCAGCCCAGCTCCTCACCGCGGGTCAGCGGGTAGAGCAGCATCAGCAGCCCGAGCACGACCACGGCCACGCCGACCAGGTCCAGCTTCAGCGCCCGCGGCGCCTTGGACTCGGTGATGAAACGGCTGCCGAGAACGAGGCCCGCGATCCCGACCGGCAGGTTGATGAGGAAGATCGGCCGCCATTCGAGCCCGAACAGGTTCCACTCGGTCAGCAGCGCCCCGAGCAGCGGACCGGACACGGCGCCCAGCCCCACGACCGCGCCGAACAGCCCGAACACCTTGCCCCGCTCGTGCGCCGGGAAGGTCGCGTGCACGATCGACAGCACCTGCGGCACCATCATCGCCGCCATGCCGCCCTGCAGAATGCGGGCCGCGACCAGCATCTCCGGGTTCGCGGCGAAACCGCACAGCGCCGACGCGAGGGTGAACCCGCCGATTCCGACGAGGAACAGCCGCTTGCGCCCGTGGATGTCACCCAGCCGCCCACCGGTGATCAGCCCCGCGGCGAAGGCGAGCGCGTATCCCGCGGTGATCCACTGGATCTGGCTGACGGAGGCGCCCGCGTCCTGCCGGATGGACGGGATGGCGATGTTGACGATCGTGACGTCGACGAGGTCCATGAAAGCCGCGGTCATCACGATGGCGAGGGCGAACCAGCGACGCCGGTCGCCCGCGGCGGGCTGTGCGTCGGAGGTTCCCGAAAGGGTGGTCTCGGTGGAGGTCATGTCTTGAAGCTACGACCCCATTAGGTCAAATCGTGTCCTAGTTCTACGGCATCCTCGAACTCATGACGACGGACACCCCGGCACGGCTCCTGACGCTCCTGTCCCTCCTCCAGACGCCCCGCGAATGGCCCGGCGGCGAACTCGCCGACCGTCTCGGCGTCTCCCGCCGCACGGTCCGGCGGGACGTCGACCGCTTGCGCGAACTGGGCTACCCCGTCCAGGCCACCAAGGGCTCCGACGGCGGCTACCGGCTCGTCGCCGGCAAGGCCATGCCCCCGCTCGTCCTCGACGACGAGGAGGCGGTCGCCATCGCCGTCGGCCTCCGCGCGGGCGCCGGACACGCGGTCGAGGGCGTCGACGAGGCGTCCGTACGCGCCCTCGCCAAGCTGGAACAGGTCCTCCCCTCCCGCCTGCGGCACCGGGTCTCCACCCTCCAGTCCGCCACGACCCCGCTCACCAGCGGCGACGGCGCGACCATCCCCACCGAGACCCTCACGGTCATGGCCTCCACGGTCGCCGGCCACGAACGCCTCCGCTTCGCCTATCGCGCGGGCGACGGCGCCGAGTCGCGGCGCGTGGTGGAGCCGTACCGGCTCGTCTCCACCGGGCGCCGCTGGTACCTCGTCGCGTACGACCTCGACCGCGCGGACTGGCGAACGTTCCGGGTGGACCGGGTGAGCGATCCGTTCGCCACGGGGGCCCGGTTCGCGCCGCGGCCCCTGCCCACGGGGAGTGCGGCTGAGTATCTGCGGCAGTCGATGTACCGGCGCCAGGAGACGTACGAGGCCGTCGTCACCTTCGCCGCGGACGTCTCCGTCGTGTCGGCTCGGGTGCCGGGGTGGATGGGGGTGCCGGAGTCTCTTGGGCCGGGGAGGTGTCGGCTGCGGGCGACTGTCGGTGACGCGGTGGAGTGGCTGGCCGTTCGCCTGGCCATGACCGGGGTCGAGTTCGTGGTGGAGGAGCCGGGGGAACTGGTGGTTGCGGTACGGGAGTTGGGTGGGCGGTTGGTTCGGGCTGCGGGGGGTGGCTGAGGGGGGTGCCGGGTTCGGTTGTGTGGTGGGTGCGGGTTCGTCGTGGCTTGTCGCGCAGTTCCCCGCGCCCCTGGGGAGTTGCAGGCACCCTGCGCCGATACGTGACCCCTCGATTGCGGTGCCCGACGCGCGCCACCCTCGGGCCGTTGGCCGCCGACGGTGCGCAGGGGACGGGGTGGGGGGTGTCCGCCCGCAGCGGCCGGCGTCCATAACCGAGCACTGCTCAAGAGACCGAGCCGCCGGACCGAGGACGGATACCCCCCACCCCGGCCCCGACCCCACCACCACGAGGACGCGCTACAGCAAGCCCCACCGGAGCCGAGCGGGCCGCCGCAGGCATCTCAGGGGCGCGGGGAACTGCGCAACAACGCCCGCCCCCACCGAACCCGCAGACGCACAACCGGTCACCCCAACACCCCACCCACCACCCCCAAGTTCCGCAAAGCCAACCCCACCGGCTCCTCCCCCTCCACCTCCCCCGCCGCCCACGCCTCCACCGCACTCCGCACCGCCGCACTCGCCACCGCCGCCACCAGACGCACATCCGCCGCACCCCCCACCCGCACCGCCAGCACCTCCCCCAACCGCCGCTCGGACGAATGGCACACCTCCGCCCACACCCGCCGCAGCCCCGCATCCGAATCGGCCAGCCGGATCAACGTACGGACCCACGACCACGACGCCGTCGAGACGCCCGCCCCCGGCGTGAACGTGTGGCGGACGCCGTGGGCGAGGGCGTCGGGGACCGAGAGGTTCGGTGGGGCGGAGAGGACCGCCTCCGCCCAGAGCCGCGCGCCCGCCGAGTACAGCGGCGCCACCGCCTCCTCCTTCGTCGCGAAGTAGCGGTAGAACGTCCGCGGAGCCACCCCCGCCGCCACCGCGATGTCCTCCGCCCGCGTCCCCCGCAGCCCGTGTTTCACGAACAGCTCCCCCGCCGCCCGGGCGATCTCCATCCGGGTGGCCGCCTTGCGCCGCTCGGTGAGGGAGACGGCCGCCGTGGGATCAGGGAACGCGCTGCTCATGCCCGGCACGCTATGCCGATGTGACAGAATCTGCCATCCGGTGGGTCACCCCGTGGTTCAGGTACGGGGTGACCCACCGTTGCCGTACACCTGGGCAGAGAAAGAGCCGGACCCCGGCACCCAGGGGGGGGAGGGCGCCGAAGTCCGGCTCGGGAGAGTCCCGGCGCCGGGGGGGGTGTGCGTCGGGACTTGGTTCAGGCGGGCCTGGAGGCGAGGCCTCCGGGACCCGAACACCTGGACCCTGAAGTCTTGTTCCCAGGGTCCGGTGGGTTGAAGCGATCGAGTACAGCCATGTTCACGCGGTCTTTAGCCACCCGGCGTACGCGGGCACACCCCGCCTACGCCGCCGCGTCGAACCCGGTATCCCGCGCCAGCTTCTTCAGCTCCAGCAGGGCGTGCTTCTCGATCTGCCGGATCCGCTCACGGGTGAGCCCGTGCTCCTTGCCGACCTCGGTCAGCGTCCGCTCGCGCCCGTCCTCGATGCCGTACCGCATCTTGATGATGGACGCGGTGCGCTGGTCGAGGCGGCCGATCAGGTCGTCCAGCTCCTCGCTGCGCAGCAGGGTCAGGACGGACTGCTCGGGGGAGACCGCCGAGGTGTCCTCCAGGAGGTCACCGAACTGCGTGTCGCCGTCGTCGTCCACCGACATGTTCAGCGAGACCGGGTCGCGGGCCCAGTCCAGGACGTCCGTCACGCGCTCGGCGTTGGAGCCCAGCTCGGCGGCGATCTCCGCGGGCTCCGGGTCGCGGCCGTGCTCGCGGTTGAACTCGCGCTGCACGCGGCGGATGCGGCCCAGCTCCTCCACGAGGTGGACGGGGAGCCGGATGGTGCGGGACTGGTCGGCGATGGAGCGGGTGATGGCCTGACGGATCCACCAGGTCGCGTACGTCGAGAACTTGAAGCCCTTGCGGTAGTCGAACTTCTCGACCGCGCGCACCAGGCCGGCGTTCCCCTCCTGGATCAGGTCGAGGAGCGGCAGACCGCTGCGGGGGTAGCGGCGGGCCACGGCGACGACCAGGCGGAGGTTGGAGCGGATGAACACGTCCTTGGCGCGCTCGCTCTCCTCGACCAGGGCCTCAAGCTCCTCGCGGGTGGCGTCCGCCTTGGCTTCCTCGAACCCGTCGAGGACCTGGCGGGCGAACACTCCCGCCTCGATGATCTGGGACAGCTCGACCTCCTTGGCGGCGTCGAGCAGCGGTGTACGCGCGATCTCGTCGAGGTACATGCCGACCAGGTCGCGGTCGGCGATCTCGCCGCCATGGACGCGAACACTGCGGGCCGCGTCGGCAGAACCGCCGGTGGCGGACTTACGACGGGCGACGGCACGGGTTGCCATGCGTGCTCCCTTGCGATGGTGGGTCAGCGGGTGGTCCTTCGGACGCTGGTCCCCGGCTCCGGCTGCTTCCGGACTCTTCTCGGGTGCCCTGCATCCGATGGAAACAACGACTGGAAACCGGACAGAATTCCCAACCCGTCCCCCTATTTTTCTGATCTTGCAGTACCCTGTGCCGCCACACGAGGAGGCGTGATGTCGTCGGAACCTACAGAGGTGCAGGTCAGGCCGGGAGTCGAGGCTGACCTCGCCGCTCTCACCGACATCTACAACCACTACGTACGTGAGACGCCCATCACGTTCGACACCGCCGTCTTCTCTCCGGAGGAGCGCCGCCCTTGGCTGCTCTCCCACCCTGAAGACGGCCCGTACCGTCTGATGGTTGCCACAGACGTGGACACACAGGAGATTCTGGGCTACGTCACATCAAGCCCGTTCCGCACCAAGCAGGCCTACGCCACCTCCGTGGAGGTGACCGCCTACCTCGCCCCCCAGGCGGGTGGCCGCGGGATCGGCACACTTCTCTACAAGGCCCTCTTCGAGGCACTGTCGACCGAGGATCTGCACCGCGCCTACGCCGGCATCGCGCAGCCCAACGAAGCGTCCACGCGGCTGCATGAACGCTTCGGGTTCCGGTACGTCGGCACCTACCGGGAAGTGGGCCGCAAGTTCGGCCGCTACTGGGACGTGGCCTGGTACGAGAAGGACCTGTAGCCCCCACCGAGGCCCCGCGGCTCAGCCGAACTGCACCGACCGCTTGGCCATCCCCATCCAGAACCCGTCGATGACGGACCGCTGCGCGTCCAGTTCGCCGGTCACGTCGGCCGCGCCCATGGTGACGAAGAGAGGGGCGAAGTGCTCGGTGCGGGGGTGGGCGTAGCGCCCGGCCGGGGCCTTGTCGAGGAAGTCGAGCAGGGAGTCCACGTCCCGCGCCTCCAGCGCCCGCCGGCCCCAGTCGTCGAACTCCGAGGACCAGGTGGGCACTCCGGAGCCGGTGTGGCGCAGGGCGGCGAGGTTGTGGGTGAAGAAGCCGGAGCCGACGATCAGGACGCCCTCGTCGCGCAGCGGGGCGAGCTTGCGGCCGATCTCCATCAGCCGGACCGGGTCGAGGGTCGGCATGGAGATCTGGAGGACTGGGATGTCGGCCTCGGGGAACATCTCGACGAGGGGGACGTACGCGCCGTGGTCCAGGCCGCGGTCCGGGACGTCCTGCACGGGGATTCCGGGGGCGCGCAGCAACTTGCGTACGGACTCGGCGAGTTCGGGGGCGCCGGGAGCGTCGTAGGTCACCCGGTAGTAGTGCTCGGGGAAGCCCCAGAAGTCGTAGACGAGCGGGACGGGCGTCACCGCGCCGATCGCGAGGGGAGCCTCCTCCCAGTGGGCGGAGACCATGAGGATCGCCTTGGGGCGGGGCAGGTCCGCGGACCAGGCGGCCAGTTCGCCGGGCCAGATGGGGTCGTCGGCGAGCGGCGGGGCGCCGTGGCTCAGATAGAGGGCGGGCATGCGCTCCTGCGTGTCGGCGGCCATGGCGGTGACTCCTCCGGAACTTCCGATGTCGAGTGCTTCAAATTTAAAGCTTCTACTCACATGACTGTACGCCTCATTTGTTTAAGCTTCAAGGAGAGAGCTCGTAGAGTGGGATACATGAACACGGCATCCGTCCCCGATGAGGAGCCCCGGTGGCTCGACGAAGAAGAGCAGCGCGTCTGGCGTTCCTACGTGCACGCCACGACCCTGCTGGAGGATCACCTCGACCGCCAGCTCCAGCGGGACGCGGGCATGCCGCACATCTACTACGGACTGCTGGTGGGCCTCGCCGAGGCCCCGCGGCGGCGGCTGCGGATGACCGAGCTGGCCATGAAGGCGAAGATCACCCGGTCCCGGCTCTCGCACGCCATCGCGCGCCTTGAGCGCAACGGCTGGGTGCGCCGGGAGGACTGCACGGACGACAAGCGCGGGCAGTTCGCCGTCCTGACCGACCCGGGCCTGGAGATGCTCCAGGGCGCCGCGCCGGGCCATGTGCGGGCCGTGCGCAACGCCGTCTTCGACCGGCTCTCCCCGGAGCAGCAGAAGTCCCTCGGCGAGATCATGCAGATCGTCGCCGAGGGACTCCAGCCGAACGAAGCGGGTGCGGACCTGCCCTGGCTCCGCTGAGCCGCTCACCCAGCGGGACCAGGGCAGTTCCTGGGGTCGTACGTACGGAGCGTCCCCATCCCCGTACGTACGAGGTTCTCGAAGGGGTACGACCGGACGGTCGCCGTCAGTGGGCGACGACCGGCACCGCCAGCTCCTCCTCGGCGCCCTCTCCGGACCCGGCCACGGTGGTCGTGTCCGGACGGCCGGCGTTCACCAGGGTCACGACGATCGCCGCGGCCAGCACCAGCATGCCGACGGCGAACCAGATGGCGTTGGTGTAGCCGTGCACCTGGCCCTCCAGGGCCACCAGCTGCTGCTGGGACTTGGAGGTCGCGGAGCCGATGTGGTCCTTGATGTACGAGGTCGTGGCCGACGCGGCGATCGTGTTCAGCAGGGCCGTACCGATCGCGCCGCCCACCTGCTGCGAGGTGTTGACCATCGCGGAGGCGACACCCGCGTCACGCGGCTCGACGCCCAGGGTGGCCAGGGACATGGCCGGCATGAAGGCCGTACCCATGCCGAGGCCGAGCAGCAGCATGGCGGGCAGGATCGTCGAGGCGTACGACGACCCGATCTCCAGCTGCGTCATCAGCAGCATGCCGACCGCGGCGACCAGGAAGCCGGGGCCCATCAGCAGGCGGGCCGGCAGGCGGGTCATCAGACGGGTGCCGATCTGGGTCGAGCCGACCATCATGCCGACGATCATCGGCATGAAGGCGAAGCCGGTCTTGATCGGCGTGTAGCCCTTCACGATCTGGAGGTAGTAGGTGAGGAACAGGAAGGTGCCGAACATCGCGATGATCGCGATGCCGAGCGAGAGGTAGATACCGCCGCGGTTGCGGTCGGTGATCACGCGCAGCGGCAGCAGCGGGGCCTTGACCCTGGCCTCGGTGACGACGAAGGCGATCAGCAGGACGGCCGACGCGACGAACATGCCGACGGTCACGGAGTCCCCCCAGCCGTCGGACTCGGCGCGGGTGAAGCCGTAGACCAGCGCGACCAGGCCCAGGGTGGACAGCAGGACGCCGGGGATGTCGAGCGGGTTGCGGTTGCGGCCGCCCTCGGGCTCACGGATGACGAAGTACGCGCCGAGCGCGGCGACGATCGCGAACGGGATGTTCACGAAGAAGGTCCAGCGCCAGTCCATGTACTCGGTCAGCACACCGCCGAGGATGAAGCCCACCGCACCGCCACCACCGGCGATGGCGCCGTAGATGCCGAACGCCTTGGCACGCTCCTTGGCGTCCGTGAACATCACGGCGAGCAGGGAGAGCGCGGCGGGCGCGAGCAGTGCGCCGAAGACGCCCTGGAGGGCGCGGGCGCCGAACATCATGGCCTCGTTGGTGGCCGCGCCGCCGAGCGCGGAGGCGCCGGCGAAGCCGATCAGGCCGACGACGAAGGCGTTCTTGCGGCCCCACAGGTCGGCTATGCGGCCGCCGAAGAGCAGGAGTCCGCCGAAGGCGAGGGCGTAGGCCGTGACGACCCACTGCCGGTTGCCGTCGGAGATGCCCAGGTCGGTCTGGGCCGACGGGAGGGCGATGTTCACGATGGTCGCGTCGAGCACGACCATCAGCTGGGCGAGCGCGATGAAGACCAGCGCTTTCCAGCGGTTGGCGTCACCGGACGCGGCCGGTGCGCCGGAAGCCTTTGCGGCTGTTTCAGACATGGGGGTACCCACTTCGGGACTTCGGTACGGAAAAAGGGAACGAAGAACTGCTGATGGAGACTGCGGAGCTGCTCTGAACTAATCGGTCAGGACTGGCGGAGGCCCTCCATCGTCACGGCCGTCCCCGGGAGCACGGACCGGGCCGGGGCCCGCAGTCCGTCCAGGAACACCTGAAGAGTGCGGTGTACGAACCCGTCGAGGACCATGCAGCCGGTGCCGGCCGGGGGCCGGGACAGCTGGGCCACGGCGACCATCAGGTCGCCGACGCTCACGTCCCCGCGGAGCTGACCGGCCGCCCTTGCCCGGTCCATGAGCTGCTCGACGAGCTGCTCGATCCGTTCGCGGGACGCCACCAGGTCGGGGTGGTACTGGTCGAAGGTGCTCTGGACCATCGGGCACAGAGCGGTGATCCGCTCGTCGGCGGACGCGTGCACGAAGCGCTCCAGCGCCTCGAAGGCGTCCCCGGTCTCCGCGAGCGCGAGTTCGGCCGCCTCGGACGTCCGGTCCATGACGGAGCAGACGACCTCGCGGA
This sequence comes from Streptomyces sp. SID13726, assembly GCF_010548375.1. Lineage (GTDB taxonomy): Bacteria > Actinomycetota > Actinomycetes > Streptomycetales > Streptomycetaceae > Streptomyces. The sequence continues at coordinate 100,348 of NZ_JAAGLY010000025.1, read as the reverse complement.
CCAGCGCGTCGCGGTCGGGGAAGTTGCGGTACACCGTGGCGTTGCCGACGCCGGCCCGGCGGGCGATGTCGTCGAGCGGCACGTCGGGGCCGAACTCGGTGAACATCTCGCGGGCGGCGGTGACGATCCGCTCACGGTTGCGCTGGGCGTCGGCTCGGGGCCGGGGCACCTTGCGCTGCGCGGTCGTCGTGGCGGTCACGGTGTGCTCCCCTCGGGGCTGGTTTCGCGATCCGGGGAAGTGGTCCCCGTTTCGCTCGGACACAGGTCTAAACGGGGAGACGCTCCCCGGTTATTTCAGGTTGAGGAGAAGATGTGGTGTGACCTGAGTCACACGCCCCGGGATACCCACGTTCGGTCTCCTCCAGCGCGCGCCCGACCCGCCCCCGGCAGAGGGTGATCGAACAGGTGCAGCCTTCCGACCAGCGGCTGCCGCGCTGCGAAGGGTGCCCGCATGCTGTCGACCAGACGTCGGATACGCCCGCGCCGGGTCGCCGCCCTCGCCTCCGTGACCGCGCTGACCCTCGCGCTCAGCACCGCGGCCGGCAGCGGGCACCTCGCTCCGGGGACCCCGACCGCGGCCGGACCGATCGCCCTGGCCCGCGGCTCCGCCCAGGGCCCCTGTCTGATCAGCTCCGGCCCCACCGTCCAGATGTCCGAGGGCCTGCCCACCCCCCGCGGCTACTCGCGCTCCACCGGCACCGTCCGCGCCCTGACCCTGATGATCGACTTCTCCGACGCACCGGGCTCGGGCACCGCGCAGAACCGCTTCCGGGAGTTCTTCCCGCAGACCCAGGACTGGTTCCGCACCAGTTCCTACGGCCGTCTCGACTACCGGCCCGAGGCCCCGATCGCCGACTGGCTGCGGATGCCGAAGCCGTTCCGGGCCTACGGCATAGAGCGCGGCGCCCCCTTCGACCCCGGCTACCGCCGGCTGGTCCAGGACATCGTGACCGCCGCCGATCCCCGGGTGGACTTCCGGTCGTACGACTTCCTGAACGTGCTGGTGACCCCGAACGCCGGTCCCTCCGCGCTGGACACCGTCCTGTCGGTGACCTTCGCCGGCAACGTCGACGCGCCGGTCGCCGACGGGGTGCCGGTCGCCAACGCCTCCTTCGTGTACTCCCGCCAGGACGACGGCTCCGGCTCCTACGCGCAGACCGGCTACCGGGTGCTGCCCCACGAGAACGGCCATGTCTTCGGCCTGCCCGACCTCTACACCTCCGAGGGCGGGGGCGCGGTCGGCCACTGGGACATCATGAGCGAGGACTGGGGGGCCGACAACGACCTCCTCGGCTGGCACAAGTGGAAGCTGGGCTGGCTGGACCCGACGCAGGTCAACTGCGTGAGCGAACGCGGCACCTCGGAATACACCCTGACCCCGCTGGCCCGCCCGGGCACCGGCACCAAGCTGCTGTTCGTCCCCCTCTCCCGCCGCACCGGATACGCGGTCGAGCTGCGCACCCGCGAGGGCAACGACGAGACGGTCTGCCGGCCCGGGGTGCTGATCTACAAGGTCGACGCCAACGTGGACACCGGACAGGGACCGGTCCAGGTCTACGACTCCCGCCGCAACAGCGGCGGCTGCACCCGCAGCCCCAACGTCCACGCCGAGCTCTCGGACGCCCCGTTCACCACCGGCGAGGAGTTCCGGGACCTGCGCAAGGGAGTCCGGGTGCGGGTGATGAGCGCGGACGCGGACGGGAACTACCGGGTCTGGGTGACGCGGGGGTAGGGCCTGTCGTTTGGATCAGTCCGGCGTCGCGGGCCCTGGGGCGGGCCGGGCGCGTGGGAGGGCGGCTCGGGTAGGGGCCCGGTCGCCGGGGGCTGGCGGTGTCCGGGGCCGTGGGGCGGATTACCGTAGGCGTGCCGCGATCGCCGTACCGGAGAAACGATGCCCGCTGAGACCACCGCGCCGCTGTCCGCCGTCGTGCCGGACGAGGCGGTCGCCCCGCTGGTCCGGGGGGTCCGGGTGCTCCGGGAGCTGACCGGGGCGGGCGGCACGCTGAGCCTGAGCGGGCTTGAGCGGGCGACGGGGCTGGCGCGTTCGACGGTCGACCGGATCACCTCGACGCTGGCCCGCATGGGGTACGTCCGTCTCGACGGCCGGGACGCGGTGCTCACCCCCCGGCTCATGGAGCTCGGCAACGCCTATCTCGCCGCCCTGCGACTGCCCGCGCTGCTGTCCGGGCGGGCCGACGCCCTCGCCGACGAGCTGGACGAGTCGGTGTCGCTCGCCGTCGCCGACCGGGACGGCATCCGCTTCATCCACCAGGCCACCCGCCGCCGCGCGATGTCCCTCAGCTTCCGCATCGGCGACCTGCTCCCGGCCGAACGCACCGCGCCGGGGCCCCTGTTCGCGGCGGAGTGGACGGACGCCGACTGGCGGGCCTGGCGGGAGCGCCGGGCGGCGGACCCGGCGGACCGCGGCTTCCCCGCCGTACCGCCTCGTGAACTGCCCTGCGACAACGCGGAGTTCGAGCGCACCGCCGAGCAGGCGGGCCGGGACGGCTGGGCGCTGGACGACCAGTTGATCGAGCCGGGTCTGGTGGCGGTCTCCGTCCCGGTACGGGACCCGCGCACGGGCCGGACCGCCTGTGTGGCCAGCGTCGTGAGCCACACCAGCCGCCACACCGCGACCGGGCTGCGCGACACCCTGCTGCCTCGGCTGCGGGCGACCGTGGCCGAGATGGAACGCGAGCTGGCGACCGCCCCGGAGCCGGTGCCCGGCCCGCCGCCCTCGGGCCTGGCCTCCTGGACCGGCGCCTCCAAGCACGAACTGGGCCGGGACTTCGTCGAGTCCCTCGCGCGCGGCCTCACGGTCCTGACGGCGTTCGGCGCGGGCCGGGCGGCCCTGACGCTGACGGACGTGGCCCAGGCGACCGGCCTGGCCCGGGCGACGGCCCGCCGGGCGCTGATCACCTACGAACACCTCGGCCTGGTCCGCCAGCAGCCGGAGTCCCGGACCTTCTCCCTCACCCCCCGGGTGCTGTCCCTGGGCTTCCCGCCCCTGTCCCGTACGTCCCTCCCCCGCATCGCGGCCCCCCACCTGGCGGACCTCTCCGCGCGGGTGGGCGAGTCGACGGCACTGGCGATCCTGGTGCCGTCGGACGCCGGCCCGGCCGCCGCGGAGATCCAGTACACGGCACGGGCCGTCTCGCCCCGGATCATGGGCGTGGACATCCGGGTCGGCACCCGGCTGCCCGCCTCGGCGACCTCCCTGGGCCGGGTGCTGCTCGCGGACGCCCCGGGCCACGCCCTGCTCGACGAGGACTGGGAGGACGGCCTGCGCACCGTCGCCGTGCCCCTCCACGACCGCACGGGCCGGGTGGTCGCCGCCGTGAACGTCGCCCTGCACGCGGCGGGCCGCACGGAGCGGGAGTGCGTCGAGGAGATCCTTCCCGAGCTGCGGGTCACGGCGGAGCGCATCGAGGCGGAGCTGCGGGCGGCGGGGCGGTTCACGAGGATCCCGCTGCTCTGAGGTCGCGGTCGGGCCCGCGGTCCGTCCCGCCGACGCGCTCAGCGGCGCGGTCACCGGCGCGGTCAGCGCAGCGTGAAGAAGACCATCGGGTTGTCCTTGCTCTCCTTCAGCGGCAGGCCCAGCGCGAGGGAGTGCTTGACGTCGTTCAGGCGGCGGTGGTTCTCCGGTGCGTGCGCGCGGGAGGCGGTGAAGAAGGCGGTGCCCCGCTCGGCGAGCCAGCGCAGCAGTACCGCGCCCTCGGTGAACGGCAGCGGCCGGCGGCCGTGGAAGACGTCGTGGACGCACACCGGTATGCCCGGCCGCATCCGCGGCATCAGGTGCCGGAGGTACCAGCGGGCGAAGCTCGCCGAGTGCGCCGCGTCGATGAACAGCAGGTCCGCGGTGTCCGGGATCTTCTCCAGGTTCTCCTTCGCGTCCCCTTGCGTGAAGGTCCAGCGGCCGGCCGAGAGGCTCTCGGGGACGTTGCGCACGACATGGTCCACGATGTCGTACGAGTACAGGTGGCCGGTGCCGTTGTCCTTGAGGGCCTGGAGGATCCAGGTGGTGGACCAGCCGTGGAAGGTGCCGATCTCGACCACCGTCTCCGGCCGGGCCTCGCGCAGCAGGAGGTAGGTGATCTCCGCCTCCAGGTCGTCGAGCTGGGCCTTCATGGAGAGCGGCGGCGCCAGCAGTGCCCGCTGCTTCTCGCGGACCCGGTCGAGGTCGGTGGCGTAGCTCCGGTAGAGCTGGACGACGTGGTCGAGGTCGATGGTCTGGCGCATGTGTGCTCCGTGCGGTTCCGGTCCTGGTCGGTCTGGACGCGGGAATGCTGGAGCGTGAGGTCGGGCCGGCACGTCACACCGGGGTGCCAACCGCGGTGTCCCCCCTGGGTAGGGGGTGGCTCAGCCGGACTTGCCCGGGACGATCAGCCCCGACTCGTAGGCGGCGACGACGAGTTGGGCCCGGTCGCGGGCGCCGAGCTTGGCGAGCAGCCGGGTCATGTGGGTCTTGACGGTCTGTTCGGCGACCACCAGCTCGGCGGCGACCTCCGTGTTCGACAGGCCCCGCGCGACCAGCAGCAGGACGTCCCTCTCCCTGGCCGTGAGGCCGTTCAGGCGCAGCCGGGCGGACTGGCCGGGTGTGCCGCGGCGCCGGGCGACGTCCTCGATGAGCCGGCGGGTCACGGACGGGGCGAGCAGCGCGTCCCCGGCGGCGATCACCCGTACCGCCTGGAGCAGTTCGGCCACCGGTGCGTTCTTGAGCAGGAAGCCGCTGACTCCGGCGCGGAGGGCTTCGTAGACGTAGTCGTCGATGTCGAAGGTGGTCAGCATGAGCACCCTGGGCCGGTGCGTCACCCCGGGCGGCGGGTCGAGGAGCCGGCGGGCGGCCTCCAGGCCGTCCATCTCCGGCATCCGTACGTCCATGAGGACCACGTCGGCGTGCGTACGGCGGCTCACCTCGACGCCGAGGCGGCCGTTCGGGGCCTCCCCCACGACGTCGATGTCGCTCTGCGCCGCCAGCAGCGCCGCGAACCCCGAACGCACCATGTCCTGGTCGTCCACGACGACCACCCGGATAGTCACCCTCAGTCCTCCTGTCCCGACCACCTGGCACGGCCCGGCCACCACGGGCACGAGCAGGACGGCCGGGCGGCGACCGCGCCCCACTCTCCCGTCACAACCACGAGGGCCGCCTCGGTCGAACGGCCAGAGGGGGCGGGCGGGGGCTCGGCCGAATGGTGGAGGCCCCGGGGAAGGGGTGGGTCGGGGATACCGGTCGCCGGGCCGGGGCGGGGTGCTGTGGGCACGGTGGGTCGGGAGGGGCGGGCAGGGCACGGGGGCCGGGACAAACACCAGGGCACGCAGACACGGTGAGCCCGGGACCAGCACCGGAGCAGGCGCGGGGGCCGGGACAAGCGGCCCGGTCGGCCGGGAGCGCCGCCCGTCAGCGGGTCGAAGTCGGCAGCAGGGCCGTGACCTCCCAGCCGTGTCCGTCGGTGCGTGGGCCCGTGTGCAGGGTGCCGCCGAGGGTGGTGACCCGTTCGGTGAGGCCGACCAGGCCGAAGCCGCCGCCGCGGGCCGCGGGGGGCAGTCGGGTGGTGGTGCCGTGGCCGTCGTCGCGGACCGTCACCTCCAGCGCGCGGCCGTCGTGGGTGAGACGGACGGTCACCCCGGTGGCGTCGGCCGCGTGCCGCCGTACGTTGGTGAGGGCCTCCTGGACGACCCGGTAGGCCGCGGCCTGCACCTCGTGGGGCAGTCCGTCCGGCACCGACGGGTCGCGGCACAGCTCGGCCTCGGGGCCGACGGCTCCACGGAAGCCCGCCACCAGCTCCGGCAGCGCGGCCAGGTCGCCCGTCGCACGGCCGCCGTTGTTCCGGCCCTCCGGGACCTCGCGCAACAGCCCGACCGTACGGCGCATGGAGTCCAGCGCCTCCACCGCGGCCCGCTCGATGTCCTTCAGGGTGCCGTCCAGCCGCGCGGGCTCCGTCGTCGCGAGGAGCTGCGCCACCTGCGCCTGCACCAGGATCCCGGTGACGTGGTGGGCCACGAAGTCGTGCAGGTCGGCGGCCATGGCGAGGCGCTCGGCCCGGCGGATGTCGGTGACGGCGGCGCTCCGCCGGTGCTCCTGGGTGCGCAGATAGCCGCCGAGCCCGGCGGCCCCGCCGGCCAGGAACAGCTCCAGGAAGGGGTTGACCGACGCGAGGTCGGAGCCGACGGCGTCCCGGTAGGCCAGCGCGCACAGCGCCGCCCCGTTCAGGACCCCGCACACCACCGCCCCTCGCGTGGAGCAGTCGCGCACGGCGATCACGAGGAGGCACAGCAGGATGCCCATCTCGCCGAGGCTGTAGGCCGCCTGACGGCCGGCCAGCAGGACCGCCGCGCTCGCCGCACCGGAGACGACCGCGGGCACGGCCGTGCGCACGGCAGGGGTGAGCCACGCCGGACGCCGGGAGACGGGCCACAGGACGGCGGCGAGTCCGACCGGCAGGACGGTCCACTGGGGCCAGGCCACCAGGTCGGCGTCCCACGTCACCAGCAGGTCGGGGACGGTCGCCACCAGCAGCAGGACGGCGCCCAGCACCTTGAGCAGACGCGGCCCGCGAGCACGGGCGGGCGGTGCGCCGACGGCACGCGCGGGGTTCAGGAGGTCCACGGGACGGGACCCTAGCCCCGGCCCGCCCCGCCCGGATCGGCCGAACGGCCGTGTCCTGCCCGGCTCACGGCCGCGTCCATCGGCTGATCGGCCAGGACCCTGTCCGTCCCATGGGCCCGAATTGCCGCGGATCGGAGGAGAAACGTACGGTGGGCGCCCGTTCGATGCTGTGCAAGGGCCGAGAGGTACGCCCGGTGGGACGACGCGAGAAGCCGGTGGACCCCGATGCCGGTCCCGTGCAGCGGCTGGCCCACGAGCTGCGCCTGCTGCGGGAGAAGGCGGGGAAGCCGCCGTACCGCGAGATGGCCGGGACGGCCGGTTACTCGACGACCGCGCTCTCCCAGGCGGCGGCCGGCGACCAGCTGCCCTCGCTCGCGGTGGTGCGGGCGTACGCCGAGGCGCTCGGCGCCGACCCGCGGGAGTGGGAGGAGCGCTGGCGGGAGGCGGACGCGGAGGTCCGCGCCGCCTCGGCCGAGGAGCGCGCGCCCTACCGGGGCCTGGCCCGTTTCGAACCGGATGACAGCGAGCTGTTCTTCGGCCGGGACCAGCAGGTCGGCGCGTTGCTGGGGCTGGTGCGCGGGCACCGGTTCGCGGCCGTGTTCGGCGCCTCAGGCAGCGGCAAGTCGTCCCTGCTGCGGGCCGGGCTGATCCCGGCGCTGCGGCACGAGCGGGGCGCGGACCGCCCGGCGGTGGTGCGGGTGCTCACGCCCGGCGAGCGGCCCGCGCGCACGCACGAGAGCGCGCTCGTCCCGCGCGAGGGCGAGCTGGACACCTGGGTGATCGTCGACCAGTTCGAGGAGCTGTTCACCCTCTGCCACGACCCCGCCGAGCGCGACCGCTTCCTCGACCTGCTGCTGCGCTCCCGCGACCCGTCGAGCCGGCTGCGGGTGGCGATCGCCGTGCGCGGTGACTTCTACGGCCACTGCGGCGCCCACCCCGGGCTCGCGGAGGCGGTGAGCCGGGCGAACCTGCTGGTCGGCCCGATGAGCCGGGACGAGCTGCGGGAGGCGATCACCGGACCCGCGACCGCCGAGGGCCTGAACGTGGAGCGGGTGCTGACCTCGCGGGTCGTCGACGAGGTCGCCGAGCGCCCCGGCGCCCTGCCGATGCTCTCGCACGCCCTCTTGGAGACCTGGCGCCGCCGCCGCGGCCGCACCCTCACCCTGGCCGCTTACGAGGAGGCCGGCGGGGTCCGCGGTGCGATCGCCGCGAGCGCCGAGCAGGTCTACGGCGCTCTCGACCCGGAGCAGGCCCGTACCGCCCGTCGCGTCCTGCTCCGTCTGATCGCCCCCGGCGACGGCGCCGCCGACACCCGCCGCCCGGCGTCCCGGGCGGAGCTGGAGCCCGGCGCGGGTGAGGTCCTGGAGCGGCTCGCCGCGGCCCGTCTGGTCACCCTGGACGGCGACACCGTCGAGCTGGCCCACGAGGTGCTGATCACCGGCTGGCCCCGGCTGTCCGGCTGGATCGAGGAGAGCCGGGAGCAGCTGCGCGCCCAGCGGCACCTCGGGGAGTCGGCCCGCGCCTGGGAGGAGCTGGACCGGGACGCGGGCGCGCTGTACCGGGGGGCGCGGCTGGCGCAGGCGGAGGAGTTGTTCGGCGGGCGGCGGCGGGACGAGCTGGCCGGGCCGGAGCGCGCCTTCCTCACCGCCTCCCGGGCCGCCCGTGACGCCGAGCGGGCGGCCGGTGCGCGGGCCGCCTGCCGTACCCGCGGGCTCACCGTGGGGCTGGCCGCGTTCCTGGTGCTCGCGCTGGCCGCGGGGCTGCTGGCCTGGCAGCGGGACCGGGCGGGCGAGGAGGAGGCGGCGAAGGCGGCGGCCCGCCGGCTGGCCACGGTGTCGGACAGCCTGCGCTCCGCCGATCCCCGTACGGCCGCGCTGCTCGCGGTCGCGGCCTGGCGGCTCTCCCCGCTGACCGAGTCCCGCTCGGCCCTGCTGACGGCCCTGGCCCGGCCGGAGCGGGACGCCTTCACCGACCCGCGCACGGGCGAGAGCGTCCGGCGTTTCCTCACCGGCCGGGGCCGGACCCTGGTGACCGTCGCGGGCACCGAGGTGACCGTCCGGAACGTGGCCGACCACAAGATCACCGCCGGCTACCGGCTGCCGTCCGGCACCGAGGTCTCCGGGGCGGGTCCGGACGGCCGCACCCTCGTCGTCACGGGGCAGAACGGCGACGAGCTGTGGGACCTCGCGGCCGGCCGGCCCGCCGCCGAGCTGGGTGACGCGGCCTACTGGGCGGCGCCCGACGGGAGCGCCTACGTCACCGGTCCGGTGGCCGGCTCCGGTCCGGTGCGGGTGCACCGGACCGCCGACGGCGAGGTGCTGTTCGGCACGGACGTGGCGCGGGGCTGGACCACCGCGGCGCTCGGCCCGGGCGGCCGGCTCCTCGCGCTGTGCCCGGCGGGCGGCGCACCCCAGGTGTGGGACACCGTCCACGACCGGAAGCTGCCGGGCGCCTGGCAGAAGAGGGACGGCACCTTCTGCGGGACCGGCTCGGGCGCGGACGGCGGCTCACGGCTGCTGCGGTTCAGCGCGGACGGCCGGCGCCTGGCCGCCGTGTCGGGGAACACGGCCACCGTCTGGGACGTCTCCGGCGGACGGACCGTGGCCGACTTCGCGGGCGACGGGGACACCGGTTTCAGCGACGCGGTGCTCTCCGCGGACGGGGAGTTCCTGGCCACGGCCGACAGCGCGGAGATCGCCGTGTGGCAGCTGGCGAACGGCGGCGGCCAGGTCTTCCACACCTCCCTGGCGGGCGCCGAGGTGCAGGACCTGACCTGGGACCCGGCGCAACACAGCCGGACCCTGCGCTACGTCGACGGCGCCACCGTCCGCAGTTACGACCTGGGCGACTACCTCGACGCCCGCTGGCACCGCACCCCGGCGGAGGCGTCCGCGCTCAGCCCGGACGGCTCCGCCCTGGCCACCGCCACCCGCACCGGCCACACCTACCGCCTCGACCTGCGGGCCACCGGTACCGGCGCGGTCCTCGCGCACGCCACGCTCGGCCCGCTGCCGGGCGACACCGACGGCGGGCCCCCGCGGCTGGCCTTCAGCCCGGACGGCACCGCCCTCGCGGTCGCCGACACGGTCTCCGCGCACGGCTCGCTGCGCCAGCGCTTCACCGTCTGGGACGTCCGCGCCCACCGGGTCCGCACCTCGTTCGAGACCTCCGGCGCGGTGGACCGCGCGGTCGAGGCGCTGGCCCTCGGTCCGGGCGGCCGCACCCTGCTGGCCGGGCGGGACACCCTGAGCGGCGTCGGCACGGCCGAGGTCTGGGACACCCGCACCCACCGCCGTACGGCCACCCTCAAGGGCTCCCTCGGCTCGGGCGACCTCGCCCTGCGGCCGGACGGCCGGCTGCTCGCCGACTCCGCCGACCAGTACGCCGAGCTGCCCGCCGGCCGGCTGCGCGGGCGTTCCCTGGCGGACGGACGGCAGGTCACCGCGCTGGCCTTCAGCCCCGACGGCAGCCGCTTCGCCGTCGGCGACGTCACCGGGCACATCACCCTCTGGGACGGTGACCTTCGTGCCCGTACGGGCATCCTGACCGGCACCTCCGACACCGTCACCGCGGGCGAGGCCGAGGCCGTGAGCGCGCTCGCCTTCTCCGCCGACGGCGCGACCCTCGCCGTGGGCGGCCGGTACGGCACCCTGCGCCTGTGGGACACCGCCGGGCAGCAGCTCCTCGGCACGGATCTGCCGAGCCGGGACGACATCGCCGCGCTCGCCTTCACCCACGACGGCTCGGCGCTGTACGCGAGCGGTCCGGACGTCCTGCTCCAGCGCCATCCGATCGCCCCGGCCGACGTGGCCCGCGTCCTGTGCGAGCGGTCCGGCGGCGGGCTCAGCCGGGCGCAGTGGCGGACGTACGTGCCCGACGCGTCGTACCGGCAGGTGTGCTGAGGGCCTCGTTCCCCGGCCGGGGTTTTTTGTTCAGGGCGACCGGGAGGGTCGCTGAAAAACGGCGCTGATCTGCAGGATCGGAATCCGGAAGACCCCCTCGACCCCAGGTTCTGATCCCATGCGCACACACCTCCTCGTCCCTTCCGTCCTCCTGCTCGGCTCCCTGGCGCTGACGTCCGCCTGCTCGTCCGGCTCCGCCGGGACCGCGGACGGCCCGACCGCCGCCGCGCGGCCCGGGGCGTCCGCCTCGGCCTCGCCGGTCCGGACCGTCGACCCGGCGCAGATCAAGGGCCTCCAGATCGTCAGCGACAACAGCGAGAACACCTCGTGCGCGTGGGCGACCAGCTACCCGGACGTGCCCGGCGCGACCGCGATGACCGACGCGATGAAGAAGGACGTCCAGGGCCGCCTGGCGTCCTTCCGCTCGGCCTGCTCCGGCGGCGCGGCCACCGGCAGCGAGCTCAACATCACCTACCAGTTCCTGGTCGCCTCCGGGGACGTCCTCGGCGTCCGGCTCACCACCCTGGGCGGTGATGGACCCGGCAGCGGGCTGGCGCAGCGCACCTACTGGTACGACGGTGCCGCGGGCGCGTACCGGCCCACCCCGAGCCTCGTCGCCGACGGCTCCCGGAACGCCTTGTTCGCCGCCCTGAAGAGCCGGCTCAAGGGCCGGGACGGCACGGACGCGAACTCGGTGGCCGAGGGCCTGGACGACGTGTCGGTGCTCGACGACATGGCGTTCACCGCGGGCGGCGACCTGCGGGTGACCTTCGCGCCGGGCACGGTCGGCGCCGTTCCCGCCGGCTCCTACGTCGTGACGGTCCCCAAAGGGACGGTCACGCCCTGGCTCTCCGCGTTCGGGAAGCGCGCTCAGCGGCAGAGCGTCAGCCCGTCCGGATCACTCAGCCTCGGGGCGGCCGCCACGCCGACGCCGGCGGTGCCGACCCACACTGCGTCCGGCGACGACGACACCGACTGCAAGAAGGTCCGGTGCGTCGCCCTGACCTTCGACGACGGCCCGTCCGCCGCGTACACCGGGACGCTGCTGACGTATCTCGCGCAGTACCACGCCCGGGCCACCTTCTTCACGGTCGGCCAGAACGTCGCCGCCCACCCCGAGCTGGTGCGCGCCGAGGCCCGCGCGGGCCACGAGGTGGGCAACCACTCCTGGAGCCACCCCGACCTCACCAAGCTCGGCGCCGAGCAGGTCGCCTACCAGCTCAACCGGACGAGCGCTGCCATCAAGGCCGCCACCGGCACGGCACCCACCCTGTTCCGCCCGCCGTACGGCGCGATCAACAGCACGGTCCGGCAGGCCACCCGGCTCTCCCCGGTGCTGTGGACCCTGGACACCGAGGACTGGAAGTACCCGAACGCCGCGAAGGTCGCCGCGTCGGTCGTCTCGAAGGTCGAGCGCGACGACGTCGTCCTCATGCACGACATCCACCCCACGTCGGTGGCGGCCGTGCCGGAGATCCTGCGCACCCTGTCCGCCCGGGGCTACCACTTCGTGACGGTCAGCCACCTGCGCTCGACGATGTGATCTGGTCCGGACCTTTCTAAAACGTTTCACGGTCGCCCTCGGATCAAATTTTCGGCACGGACATTGACCACGATGAGGCGGAACCCTAACCTCCGGGCAACCCTGTTGAAACCTTTCACGAGCCGAGGCCGCGCCATGCCCTGGGACCTGTCACGTCGAAGACTTCTCCAACTCGGTGGTGCCACGGCCGCCTCGGTCGTGCTGACCGGCCCCCGCGCCCTCGCCGCCCCGAGCGTCCCCGGCGCCCCCGGCAAGCCGCCCGCGCCCACCGGGACGCTGACCGACCTGCTGCCGCAGGCGCTCAACACCACCGCCGGACAGCGGCCCCGGTTCAGCTGGCAGGTGCCGGACTTCGGCGCCGGGACCGTGCAGCGCTCCTACCAGCTCCAGGTGGCGGCCACCCCGGGCGGCTTCGACGGCGGCAAGCTGGTCTGGGACTCGGGGCGGCGGACCTCCGGCGCCTCCGTCGCCGTACCGTACGAAGGGCCGGCGCTGAAGCCCCGTACCGCCTACTGGTGGCGGGTGTCGAGCTGGGGCGAGCAACGGTCCGCCTGGTCGGCGCCGACCCTGCTGGCCACCTCGGTCGAGGACCAGTGGGAGGCCGAGCCGGTCTGGGTGCCGGCCGGGCCGGTGATGACCGACGGGACCCTCACCGTCCGCGTGAAGATCACGGCGGTGGCCGCCGGGCTGTGGTTCCGGGCCGCGAACACGTCCAACAACTACATGTGGCAGCTGCGCGCCGGCAGCCCCGGTGTGCTGCGCAAGCACGTCTGCGTGAACGGCGCCTACACCGTCCTCGGCGAGGTCAGGCTGCCGTCCGCCGTCACCGCCGGCGAGTGGCTGGACCTCTCGGTCACCATGACCGGCGCCACCTTCACCACCTCCGTGGGCGGCACGGTCGTCGACACCACCACCGACTCCCGGTACGCCTCCGGCAACATCGGCCTGCGCAACGGCCTGACCGAGTCCCAGGTATACGACCGGGTGACCTTCACGGCCGCCGACGGCACCATGCTCCTCGACGACGACTTCGCCTCCGACAAGGGCACCTTCGCCGCGGGCACGGTCTCCGGCGGCACGCTCGCCTTCCCCACCGGCGCCACCTCGCTCTCCTCCTACGGAGCCGACGACACCTGGGCGCTGCTGCGCCACGAGTACGCCACCGACCCGAGGAAGAAGGTGGCCGCGGCGGTCCTGTACGTCGCCGCGGGCTCCCCCGACCCGGGCCGCCAGTACGTGGCCAAGGTGTGGTCCAACGGCTCGGTGGTCGGGCACGCGTCGGTGCGCTCGGGCACCGGGACGGCGTACCAGGCGTTCGACGTCACCTCCACGCTCGGGAAGTCCAACGCGCTGGCCGCCCTGTGCTGGACCACCGCGGGCCAGGCGTTCCTGGCCCAGCTGGAGATCACGTACACCGACGGCAGCCGTACGACCGTCTCCTCCGGCGACCACTGGAAGGCGCGCCGCCAGGCCGGGCTGCTGCCGGCCAGGGGGAGCGCGGGCAGCAGCTACTACACCGTCCCGCAGGAGTACTGGGACCTGCGCCAGGAGCCGGTCGGCTGGACCCGGCCCGGCTTCGACGACAGCGGCTGGCTGACCCCGGTCGTGCGTCCGGCGATCAGCCCGCTCGTGCCCGCCGCGATCGAGCCCGTACGGCTGCACGACGTCACCCCGGCCGCCGTCACGAAGGTCGCCGACGGGCGCTGGCTGGTCGACCTCGGCCGGGAGATCGTCGGCGGGCTGGCCCTGGAGGTCACCGGCACCGCGGGCGACACCGTCGAGGTGCGCCTGGGCGAGGAGCTGAACACCGACGGCACGGTCAGGTACCAGCTGCGGGCCACGAACACCTACCGCGAGGTGTGGACCCTGCGGGACGGGAAGCAGCGGTTCGAGCACTGGGGGTACCGGGGTTTCCGCTGGGCGGAGCTGCGGACCTCGCTGGACCTGTCCGGGGCGGTCGTCACCGGCCGTGCCTGGAAGCTCGACTGGGACGCGGACGAGGTCTCCTTCCGCAGCTCCGACCCCGCGCTCGACCGGGTCTGGGAGCTGTGCCGCTACTCCATCGAGGCCACCCGCGGCGACCTCTACGCCGACACCCCGACCCGGGAGCGCGGCCCCTACGAGGGCGACGCGCTGATCAACCAGCTCTCCGAGTACGGCGTCCAGCGCTCCTACGCGCTGGCCCGCTGGTCCAACGACTACCTGGTCCGCAAGGGCACCTGGCCCACCGAGTACCGGCTGATGTGCGCGCTGTCCGCGTGGGAGGACTACCTCGCCACCGGCGACGACCGCCAACTCGCCAAGGACTACGACCTGTTGGCCGCGAAGAACCTCATCCCGTACCTGGACTCACGGGGGTTGGTCAGCAAGGCGCCCGGCAGCAGCAGCCAGGACCTGGGCGACCTCGTGGACTGGCCGGTCGCCAGCCGTGACGGGTACGTCTTCACCAACGTCAACACCGTCGTCAACGCCTTCCAGTTCGCGGCCTTCGACGCGCTCGCCAAGTGCGCCCAGGCGCTGGGCAGGGCAGCCGACGCGAAGACCCTGCGGGGCCGCGCCGACACCCTCGCCGCCGCCATGCGCACCACCCTGCTGGACGGCGCGGGCGGCCGTTTCCTCGACGGCGAGGGCACCACCCACAGCGCCCAGCACGCCACCGCCTTCCCGGTCGCCCTCGGCGTCGCCGACCCGCTCGCCGCCGACGTGCGCAAGCGGCTCGGGGAGACCCTGGCGGCGGGCGGGATGCGGGTCAGCGTCTACGGGGCGCAGTTCCTGCTGGACGCGCTCTTCCGGCTCGGCCGCTCCGACGCGGCACTCGCGCTGCTCACCTCGACGGCCACCAACTCGTGGCTGCACATGCTGGATTCACTGAAGGCCACCATCGTCATGGAGGCCTGGGACCCGGCGCTGAAGTCCAACACGACGTTCTCCCACGCCTGGGCCTCCGCCCCGGCCAACGCGATCCCCCGGTACGTGCTCGGCGTCCAGGTCAGCTCCCCGGGCGCGGCGGAGTTCCTGGTCCGGCCCAGGACCGGCGCGCTGACCGAGGTGGCGGGGACGGTGCCGTCGATGCGCGGCCCGGTGAAGGTCGCCGTACAGCGCTCGGGGGACGTCCACACCACGCAGGTCACGGTGCCGCCCAACTCCCGTGCGGTGCTTGAGGTGGAGATCGGCAGCGCCGCCGCTTCCCGGTACCGGGCGACGGGGCCGGGCGGCCCGGTGCCGGTCAAGGCGGTCACGGACCTCACCGGCACGGTGCTGCGGATCGGGCCCGTGGGGTCCGGCACGACGAAGGTGGAGCGCACGCGGTCCTGATATTCACAGGGGCCCGTGGGAGCACAGGTATTGACGGTCGTCTCGCCTGGCTCCTACGGTCCCCTCCGGTACCACGAACGCCGTTCGACATATCGAGCAGGCGACGGTGCGGGCGACGACGCGGGAGACGGGACGACTCCGCCCGCCGCCCCGCTGCTCCCCCGCTGTCCCGCTCCCCCGCTGTCCCGCGCCTCCGCACTCCTGAGCACGTGCCTCACCACGCCCTCGACAGGAGATCCGCATGCCGTACGCCGCCACGTCCACCCTCACCCGAAGACTGACCGCACGTCTCCTGGCCGTCGCCCTCGGGCTGTCCGGCTGGGCGGCCCTGGCGGGACAGTCGCCGTCACCGTCAGCATCGACGCTCGCCGCCGAACCGGCCGCCGTCAGCACCACCCAGATCGGTGTGACACCCCCGCCGATGGGCTGGGCTTCCTGGAACAGCTTCGCCAGCAGCATCGACTCCGACGTCATCGAGCAGCAGACGGACGCCCTGGTCTCCTCCGGGATGGCCGCCGCCGGGTACCGGTACGTCAACCTCGACGACGG
The DNA here is from genome assembly GCF_010548375.1 of Streptomyces sp. SID13726. Classification (GTDB taxonomy): domain Bacteria; phylum Actinomycetota; class Actinomycetes; order Streptomycetales; family Streptomycetaceae; genus Streptomyces. Next base: position 84,429 of record NZ_JAAGLY010000025.1, on the reverse strand, counting down.
CTGGTGGCAGGGCGACCGGAACGCCGACGGCACCATCGCCGTGGACGCGGACCTGTGGCCGGGCGGCATGAAGGCCGTCGCCGACCGCATCCACAGCAAGGGCCTCAAGGCGGGCATCTACACCGACGCGGGCAAGAACGGCTGCGGCTACTACTACCCCACCACCCGTCCGGCCGCCCCGAACACCGGCATGGAGGGCCACTACCAGCAGGACCTTCAGACCTTCCAGGAGTGGGGCTTCGACTACGTCAAGATCGACTGGTGCGGGGGCCGGGTGGAGGGCCTGGACCAGCAGACGACGTACCGGGAGATCGCCGCCGCGAACACCGCCGCGACCGCGGTGACCGGCCACGACCTGGTGCTGTCCTTCTGCGAGTGGGGCAGCGGGCTGCCCTGGAACTGGGCGACCGGCTACGGCGACCTGTGGCGCACCAGCACCGACGTCATCCTCTGGGGCCAGACCCCCACCACGGCCATGATGCTGACCAACTTCGACCGGGGCCTGCACCCGGCCGCCCAGCACACCGGCTACTACAACGACCCCGACATGCTGATGACCGGCATGAGCGGCCTGACCACGGCCCAGAACCGCCTCCACATGGGCCTGTGGGCGATCTCCGGCGCCCCTCTCCTGGCGGGCAACAACCTCGCCACGATGACCACGGCCACCCGGGACGTCCTCACCAACCCCGAGATGATCGCCGTCGACCAGGACCCGCGCGGGCTCCAGGGCGTCAAGGTCGCCGAGGACACCAGGAACCTCCAGGTGTACGGGAAGGTGCTGTCCGGCACGGGCAAGCGGGCGGTGCTCCTGCTCAACCGCACCTCGGCCGCGGCGTCGATGACGGTCCGCTGGGCCGACCTCGGCCTGACGACGGCCGGCGCGTCCGTGCGCAACGTGTGGACGCGGGCCGACGCGGGCTCCTTCGGCACCGGGTACACGACCACGGTCCCCGCGGGCGACGCCGTCCTGCTCACGGTCTCCGGCACCGAGGCCACCGGCACGACCTACGAGGACACGACCACGGCCACCACCCCGGCCTTCAGCGGGGTGACCGCGTCGGCCGCGGGCACCAAGCTGGTGGACATCAGCTACGCCAACGGCGGCACCACGGCCCGTAAGGCGACCGTCCAGGTCAACGGCCAGTACGCCTCCGTCGTCGCCTTCCCGCCCACCGGCTCCGCGACCACCTACCGCACGGTCTCGGTCCTCGCCCACCTGGCCAAGGGCACGAACACGGTCCGCTTCGCCGCGGTCTCCGGGAGCACGGCTCCCGACGTGGACGCCATCCGCGTCCAGGGCATCCCGGGCACGGACGGCACCGCCCTGGTCGGCACCGCGTCCGGGCGCTGCGTGGACATCGACAGGAACACGATCACCGACGCGACGCAGGCCCAGCTGTGGGACTGCACGGGCGGCCGCAACCAGACCTTCACGAGCACCTCGCGCGGCGAACTCGTGGTCTACGGCAACAAGTGCCTCGACGCCGAGGGCGCCGGCACCGCCAACGGCACCAAGGTCATCATCTGGGACTGCACCAACGGCACCAACCAGAAGTGGACCCTCAACACCGACGGCACGATCACCAACAACCTCTCGGGCCTGTGCCTGGACGCCTCGGAGTCGGGGACGGCCAACGCCACCAAGCTGATCCTGTGGACCTGCAACGCCCAGCCCAACCAGAAGTGGACCACCACCTGACCCACGACCCCGACCGGGAAGACCCCCGCCCGCCCCCGTCGGCCACCCAGGCGGCGGATATTCGTCGCCATCGGGACCAATCCGCGGTCCGGACAGGAACGGATTACGCCTGGACGTGTCCTGACCACGGAGGCTCTTGGTGAAGGAAGCAGTACATATCGGCAGACATCCGTCGGCCCAGCCCGATCTGGAGGAGCTGGTGGGGCGGGTGGCGCTCGGGGACGAGGAGGCGTTCGCCGGCGTGTACGACGCGGTGGCGGGGTCGGTGCTGGGGGTCGTGCGGGCCGTGCTGCGGGACCGGGCGCAGTCGGAGGAGGTGACGCAGGAGGTGCTGGTGGAGGTGTGGCGGACCGCTCCGCGCTACCGGCCCGATTACGGGACGGCCGTCAACTGGATCCTCACCCTGGCGCACCGCCGGGCCGTGGACCGGGTGCGCTCGGCGGACGCCGCCGCGGCCCGCGACCACAAGGCCGCGCTGCTGGACCGGCTGCCCGAGTACGACGAGGTCGCCGAGCACGTCGAGGCCCGGCTGGAACGCGAGCAGGTACGGCGCTGTCTGCGCACGCTGACCGAACTCCAGCGCCAGGCCGTCACCCTGGCCTACTACCGCGGACTGACCTACCGCGAGGTGGCCCAGGCGCTCGCCCTTCCGCTGGGCACGGTCAAGACCCGGCTGCGGGACGGACTGATCCGGCTGCGCGACTGCCTGGGGGTGACCGCGTGACGGCGACCGATCCGCACCAGCTGACGGGTGCCTACGCCCTGCACGCCCTGTCCGACGGCGAGAGCGAGGCGTTCGAGCGGCACCTCGCCGGGTGCGAGGCCTGCGCTCAGGAGACGGCGGAGCTGCGGGAGACCGCCGCCCGGCTGGGACTGGCCATGGCCGCCCCGCCCGCCCCCGAGCTGCGTGCGCGGGTGCTGCGCAGCATCGGCGCGGTCCGTCAGCAGCGGCCCCGCCCGTCCGTTCCGGTGCTTCCCCTGCGGGCCGGTCCGCGGGCGGGCACGCTGTCCCGATGGGCGCTCGCGGCCTGTCTGGCGGCCGTGGCGGCGCTGGGCGCGACGACCGTGTGGCAGCACGAGCAGGCCCGGGACGCCCGCGCCCGGGCGGACCGCGCCGTGCGGGTCTCGGACGAGATCGCCGGCGTGCTGGCCGCGCCGGACGCCCGGACCCGGGCTGCCGCACTGGGCGGCGGCGCCACCGGTACCGTCACGGTCTCCCGCAGCCGGGACCGAGCGGTGTTCGCCGTTTCCGGGATGGCCGACGCGCCGAGCGGCAAGGTCTACCAGCTGTGGTTCGACGACCACGGCACCATGCGCTCGGCCGGTCTGATGGACCGGGGGCGCGGTCGGCAGACCGTGTTGCTGGAGGGCGCCGTCGACGGGGCGTCCGGCATGGGCGTCACGGTCGAGCCCAGCGGTGGTTCCGAGCGGCCCACGTCCTCGCCGATCGCCCTGATGAGCCTGCCGGGGTGAAGCGGGGCGGGCACCCGGTACCGCCATACGTGTCCGATTCCGCGCATCTCGTCACATGAGCGGCCGGGGATTGTCCTACGGTCATGACGATCGATCTTCCGGCTCCGCAGCCCATGCCGTCCCACCCGCGCCGCCGCGACGGGAAGGCTCCGCTGCCGGGCCCCGACGAGCGGGTGCGGCTCCGGCAGTCCTGGCGGCTCAGCGAGGAACAGCTGGCCCAGGCGTTCGGTGTGTCGGCGGCGACGGTGCGGTCCTGGGAGCGGGGCCGCACCTCCCCGGCCGGGGCGCGCCGGGCCGCGTACGCCGCGTTCCTCAGCGGTCTGTCCCACGGCCTGCTGCCCGCTCCGGCGGACACGGCAACGCCCGCGGCCGACACCCGCCCGTCCCGGCGTCCGCGGCGGCCCTCGGCGGCTCCCGCCGTCCGCCCGCTGCCCGTCACCGGACCTGGCGACCGGGCGGTGCACCGGGCAGCGCCGGTGCTGCCGGGGCGGGCTGCGGTGGCGAGGGGGCTGCCGGTGGGCGCCGGACCCGACCCGGTCGCGCCCGCCCGGCTGCGCAGGTTCCGGCTGGTGTGCGCCGCGACAGGGCTGTGGATCGCCGTGGGACACCTGATGGCCACCGCGCCTCCCACCCATCTGTGACGCCGTGCGGAATCCGCCGCGCGGGGTCCACCGTGCGGAATCCGCGGCGCAGGGTCCTCACACCCGCCCGGTGACCGTCACGGTGACCTGGGCCGCGGGCTGCTCGGGCGCGAGGGCGGACAGGTGGCCCACGACGTCGGCTCGGACGGCGCGGGCCACGTCCAGTGCCCGGATCCGCCGGTCCACGACGACATGGATCTCGACGTGCCAGGACTCACGGCCGTCCGGCCGGACCATCCGCACCCCCGCCGACCGGTCCCGGCCGGTCCGCGGGGCCTGCCGGGCGAGCGCGGAGCGCATGCGGTCGGCCAGGGCCGGTCTGAGGAAGGCCACCCCGGGCACGTTCTCCACCACGCCGGCGACCTCCTCGACGAGCGTCGTGTGCGCGGTGTTCGTGTGGTGGGCGGTCATGGCGTACGGCCTTCCTGCTCATCGTCGGCCGGGGCGGACACGACGTCGGTGACACGGATGTCCACGACCGCTATGGCCATGCCCAGTTCCCGGTCGGCGACCGCCCACACCCGTTCCCTCACCTGTGCGGCGATGTCCGGCAGGGGCACGCCGGCGGGGGCGTGGATGTCCAGTCGCACCCCGACGGGCCCATCGGCACCGTCGGCAGCGTCGGCACCGGCGGACAGCAGCCGGCAGGAGCCCGCCCGTACCCCGGGGACGGTCTCGGCCGCCGCACGCACCGCGCGGGCCGCGACCGCCTCCATGATCCACAGGTCCTCGGTGGGTTCCCCCAGGGGCAGGGGACGGCCGGGACGCAGTTCCAGGCGGACCACGTCCATGACGCGCCGGGTCAGCGACTCGATGTCGTGGGTGGAGCCGTCCGCGGTCCGCCGGTGCAGACGGCGGGCCGCCGACTCCAGTTCGTCGAGTCCGTGCACGGCGTCCCGGCAGTGCGGGCAGGACCGCAGATGGGGGTCCTCGTCCCGGCGCTCCCAGGCGTCCCAGGTCTGCGACAACGGCCGTCCGCACGGCAGGAGTTCGTCGTCCCCGTGGTCGAAGGGGCGGTTCGGCGGGTCGGTGTGGGCGGTCATCGCCAGGCCCCCAGTGCTTGTGTCAGACAACGGCGTGCGCGGAAGACACGGGCGCGTACGGCCTCCTGGCTGATGCCGACCGCGTCCGCGACGAACTCGTAGGGAAGGCCGTCCAGTTCCCGCAGCACCCAGCAGGCGCGCTGCTCGGGCGACAGCAGGTCGAGGGCCTCGCGCAGTTCCCGGACCGCGTCCCGGCCCTCGGCGATCCGCGCCGGGGACGTGCTGTGCTCGGCCGCGGCCACGTCGCCCGCCTCCTCCAGCGGTGCCACCGGTCTGCGGGCCCGCAGCACGTTGAGACAGCGGTTGGTGACGATCCGGTACATCCAGGTGGCGAAGGAGGAGCGCCCCTGGAACTCCGGCAGCCGCCGCCAGGCGTTGATGAAGGCGTCCTGCACGGCGTCCTCCGCCTCGGTCGGGGTGCCGAGCAGGCTCGTGGCGAGCCGGATCAGCGACGGTGCGTGCCGCTGGACGAGGACGGCGAAGGCGTCCTCGTCGCCCTCCGCGGCACGCACCGCGAGCAGCCCGTCGTCCGTCTCGTGCCTGCTGTCCGGTGGTGCGCTCGGTGTGCGGGCCCCCGCCACTGGGCGGCTCCTCTCGTCCGGTCCTCTGAAGGTTGGACACCGCCGGGCCGCCGCTGTGACGCGGTCGGCCGGGAGGGCGGTGCGAATTCCTGGTGATCCGTAGCCGGAGCGCTTCCGGATTGGTCCCGAAAAAGAATTCATTCGAACGTGGGAAGAACCAATCCGCCAGGACTCCGGGACCGGATTCCCCACGTGACCGAGAAGCAGAAGGAACACCGAATCCGGCCCGGCCTGTCGGCCCTGGGAGCCCTCAGCGGCGCCCTGGCCGGTTTCGCCGCGCTGTCGGTCGCCGAGCTGGTGGCCGGCGTGGTCCGGCCCCAGGCGGGACCGGTCGTCGCGGTCGGGGGCGCCGCGATCGACCGGACTCCGGCCGCCGTCAAGGACTGGGCGATCCGGCATTTCGGCACCGACGACAAACTGGTTCTCCAACTCGGAATTCTCGCCGTCCTCACGATTTTCGCGCTGCTGCTCGGAATTGTCGTTCTCCGTTTCCGGCGCGCAGGAACGGCCGGAGTCATGGTGTTCGGTGCCGTCGGCGCGGCCGCGGCGATGAGCAGGCCCGACTCGACGGGTCCGCTCGACGCGCTGCCCTCGGCGGTGGGCGCCCTCGCCGGCGCGGGTCTCCTCCACGTCCTCGCCGGCCGCCTCGCTCTGCGGGTGCCCCACACGGCCGTGCCGGGCCCATCGCGCTCCGGTGCCGGCTGGGACCGGCGCGGGTTCGTGGTCACGGCCACGGCGGCCGCCGCCGCGTCGGTCGGGGCGGGCGTGCTCGGCCGGTCCCTGGGCGGCTCCCGGGCCCGGGACGCGGTCGCCTCCCGCCGGAACGCGGTGCTGCCGGTACCGGCCTCACCGGCCGGCCCCGTACCGAAGGGCGCCGGGCTGCGCATCCCGGAGATCAGCCCCTTCACCACACCGAACGGTGACTTCTACCGGGTCGACACCGCGCTGGTGGTGCCCAAGGTGAACGCGGCGACCTGGAAGCTGCGGATCCACGGAAAGGGCGTCGCCCGCCCGGTCGTCCTCTCCTACGACGATCTGCTGCGCCGTGACCTGGTCGAGCGCGACATCACCCTCACCTGCGTCTCCAACGAGGTCGGCGGCCCCTACGCGGGCAACGCCCGCTGGATCGGCGTACGACTGGCGGATCTGCTGGCGGAGTGCGGGGTGCGGCCCCCGTCGAAGGGCGGGCCGGCCGACCAGCTGGTGGCCCGCTCGGTGGACGGCATGACCATCGGCAGCCCGGTCGAGGACCTGATGGACGGCCGCGACGCCCTGCTCGCCGTCGGCATGAACGGCGAACCCCTGCCCTTCGCCCACGGCTTCCCGGTCCGCATGGTGGTGCCCGGCCTGTACGGGTTCGTGTCCGCCTGCAAGTGGATCGAGGAGTTGGAGCTGACCACGTTCGACGCCTACGACCCGTACTGGGTCAAGCGCGGCTGGGCGCGCCGGGCGCCGATCAAGACGCAGTCGCGGATCGACACCCCGAAGCCGTTCGCCCGGCCGAAAGCGGGCGCGGTGATGGTCGCCGGGGTCGCCTGGGCCCAGCACCGCGGCATCGACAAGGTCGAGGTCCGCGTCGACGACGGGCCCTGGCAGGAGGCCCGGCTCGCCGCCGAGGACACGGCCGACACCTGGCGCCAGTGGTCCTTCCCCTGGCAGGCGACCCGGGGCGGCCACACCCTCACCGTCCGGGCCACCGACCGCACCGGCCGGACCCAGACCGACAGACGCACCCGGACCATCCCCGACGGCGCGAGCGGATGGCACTCCGTGGTCGTGACCGTCGACTGAATCCCAGGACCACCTTTCCCCTGACCAGACCACCTTTCCCCCTAAGAAGGCAGCACCCGGCTGCCGTGATCCACAGGAGACACATCGTGAACACCCGTATCCGCCGTACCGCTGTGACCCTCGCCGCCGCGGCCGTCCTGCCGCTGGCCCTGAGCGCCTGCTCCGACAGCAGCGGCGACTCCGCCAAGTCGGACTCCTCCCCCAAGGCGTCGGCCTCCGCGTCGGACGACGGCATGACCGGCTCCGGCAGCACCACCTCCGCGGACCAGCCGTTCGGCGCCGCCTGTTCCGGGGTGCCCACGAGCGGCGCCGGTTCCTTCGACGGCATGGCCAAGGACCCGGTCGCCACCGCCGCCTCCAACAACCCCGCCCTGTCCACGCTGGTCGCCGCGGTGAAGAAGGCCGGCCTGGTCGACACCCTCAACAACGCCCAGAACATCACCGTGTTCGCGCCGACCAACGATGCCTTCGCCAAGATCCCCAAGGCCACCCTGGACAAGGTCCTCAACGACAAGGCCCAGCTGACGAAGATCCTCACCTACCACGTCGTAGGCCAGAAGCTCGCCCCGGCCGACCTGGCGAAGGGCTCCTTCGACACCTTGGAGAAGTCGAAGCTCACCACGTCGGGCTCCGGGGAGTCCTACACCGTCAACGGCTCCGCCAAGGTCGTGTGCGGCAACGTGAAGACGGCCAACGCCACCGTCTACATCATCGACAGCGTCCTCATGCCCACCAGCTGACCCCCCGTCCGCCGGGCACCACCTCCTGGTGCCCGGCCTTTCCCGGCGGTCCGCGTCACAGAAGCCGGCGGTGCGGGTCCAAGGAAGGGAGAGCAACTCACGCGACGACGAAGAGGGATGTGCCGTGACCACACAGACCGCACCCACCGCCAAGACCGTCTCCACCTCCACACCCCGCACGAGCACGGCGCAGCCGAGCACGACCGCCGTCTCCGGCGGTGTGACCGGGGCCGGTCAACCCGCCCCTGACCGTGGCCGGACGTCGATCGCCGACGTGGTCGTCGTGAAGGTCGCGGGCATCGCGGCCCGCGAGATCCCGGGTGTGTACGACATGGGCGGAGGCCTCTCCCGCACCATCGGCGCCGTGCGCGACCGCGTGCCCGGTGGCCGGCCCAACGTGGGACGCGGGGTGAAGGTCGAGGTCGGCGAGCGACAGACCGCCATCGACCTGGACCTGGTCGTCGAGTACGGAGTGCCCGTCATGGACGTGGCCCGCGACGTGCGCGAGAACGTCATCTCCGCCGTGGAGCGCATCACCGGACTGGAGGTCGTCGAGGTGAACGTCACGGTCAACGACGTCCGGCTGCCCGAAGAGGACGAGCCCGCCACCACGGCCGAGGCCCGCGTGGAATAGCGGAGCCCGGGCACGAGGGCCGACAGGAGCGGATCAGGGTGAGAGGCGGATCGGTATGAGCACCCCGTTCGTGGGGATGATCGCGGGCATGGCGCTGGCGTTCGCCGGCTACTTCGGCGGCTTCGGCGCGTTCCTGCTCGTGGCCGCGCTCGGCGGCCTGGGCTGGGCGCTGGGCCGGTGGATCGAGGGCGGCGGCACCGTCCAGGACGTCCGGGACGCGTTCGAGCGGAGCCGCCGATGACCGCCGCCGCCCAGCGGGGCACCACCACCGTCTCGGAACGGGCCGTGCGCCGCATCGCCGAACGGGCGGCCACCGAGGCCCTGCCGAACGAAGGCGGGGTCCGCGCGGCCGGAGCGGCGGCGTCCGTACGCGGCACGAGGGCCGAGGTGTCCCTCGGGGTCACGCTGCCCTTTCCGGCGCCGCTGGCCGACTCCGTGCGCAACGTCCACCAGCACGTGAGCGAGCGCACCCGACGGCTGTCGGGGCTGGAGGTGTCGGTGGCCCGCGTCGCCGTCACCGCGTTCGCACCCCCGGTCCCCGTCCGTGTGCCCGAGGCGGGCGAGGGGGTCGAGGATGTCCCCGGGCTCCGTACGCCGCGACGCCTGTGGTCCCGGCGCCGCGTGCCGGTCGCCCTCGTCACCTGGGCCGCCGCCGTCGGGTGCGGTGCCCTCGTCCTGGATCTGGCCCGGGTGCACTTCGCGGACCGTACGCCCGGCGTCTGGCGCACCTGGGCCGTGCACTGGCTGTCGGGACACGGGCCCGGCGACCCCGCGGTGGTCGCCGCGGGCGGCCTGACCGCCCTGGCGGGCCTGTGGATGGTCGTGCTCGCCCTCACCCCCGGCCACCGCCGCCAGTACACGGTGCGCGGACCGGGGCCCCGGATCGACACGGTCGTCGAACGTTCGACGGTGGCCGTCCTGATCCGCGACGCGGTGACGGGCGTCGACGGGGTCACCGGGGTCCGGACGCGGGTGCGGGGCCGCCGGGTCGCGGTCCGGGCCGCCCTCGCCTTCGGCGACCGGGCCGCGGCGCACACCGCGGTGACGGCCGCCGCACGCGACGCGCTGGCCGCGTGCCGGCTCCGCCGCGACCTGCGACTGCGCGTGACGGTGACCCCGGAACCGCTGTGGCGACCGGCGACCGAACCGGCCACGCCGGTGGCCGTGCCGGATGCCGTGGTGGGAGGTGACCTGTGACGCGCCGCCTTCGTACGGTCGCCAACCGGGCCGTCCTCGCCGTTGTCGGACTGGGTCTCCTGCTCGCCGGCGGACTGCTGGCCGCCACGGACCGCGCTGTCACGCCCCGGCTGCCGTCCTGGTGGCCCACCGCGGCCCCCGGTGCCGTCCTGCTCGACCGGGCCGGGCTCGCGCGGCTGCGGGACCAGGGGTGGTGGACACCCACGGCCATCGCCGCGGCGGCCGTCCTGACGGTGCTGTTCGCCTGGTGGGCGCTGGCTCAGACAGGTACCGGACCGGCCCGTCGGCTCGCCCTGCCCCTGCCGGGCGGGACGGTGCGCCCCCGGGCGCTGGCAGACGCCCTGTCGCTCCGGGCGGCGGCCCTGCCCGGCGTGGTCCGCTGCCGCACCCGCGTGCTGCCCCGCACCGGGGGCAGGCTGGAACTCGTCCTGCGGGTCCGGCTGGCGACGGGCACCGGGCCCGACGCCGTACTGCCCGGCCTGCGAGCCCTCGCGGAGCAGGCGGAGCGGTCCGTGGCGCCCGGCGCGACCCGCACCCAGATCCGGCTGGACGCCGACTCCCACCGGGTGCCCCATGTCCGCTGAGGCGCAGTCCGCTGAGGCACAGTCCGCCGTGGCCACCCGGACGCGGCGTGTGCCGTGGTGGCCGGCGCTGCGGCGCACCCCGGTGTCCCTGTGGAACGACGACATCTCGGACTACGCGGCGGCGCTGACGTACTACTCGATCCTGGCCGTGCTGCCCGCGCTGCCCGCCACCGTCCTCGCGTTCGCCATGATCAGCCCGGGTACGGCGGAGGAGTTCGCCGCCCACGTCACCGCGTACGCACCGGCCCAGTCCGGTCCGGAGCTGCACGCCGTGCTGGCCCGCGCCCTGAGTGCGGACGGCGCGGCCTGGCCCCTGATCGTGGCGGGCACGGCCAGCGCGCTGTGGTCGGCCTCCAGCTATCTGGCGGTCTTCCGCCGGGCCCTGCACCGGATGCACCGCGTCGAGGACCACCGTTCGCCCTGGCGCCGCGCGCACCGGATCGTGCTGACGGCGCTCGTCCTGCTCACGCTGCTCGTGGTCGGTTCGCTGACCCTGCTGCTGAGCGGCCCGCTCGCCGAGGCCGTCGGCCGCCCGTTCGGGGTGGGCGCCACCGCGGCCTGGGTATGGAGCCTGCTGCGCTGGCCCCTGCTGCTGTGTCTGGTCGCCCTGCTGGTCGTGGTGGTCTTCCACACCGGCCCGGCGGCGGCCCGGCGCCGCGCCCACAGCCTGCTCGGCGGAGGGCTGGCCGCGGTGCTGTGGCTGACCGTCTCGGCGGGCTTCTCCCTGTACGCCTCGACGCTCGGCGCCTACAACCGGCTGTACGGCTCGCTGGCCGGCGTCGTGGTCTTCCTCGTGTGGCTGTGGCTGTCGAACCTGGCGCTGCTGACCGGCGCCCAGTTCGCGGCCGAACTCTCCGGCACCCGCAGGCCGTCCGCCGTACAGCCCTGACCGCGCGGGCCGGTCCAGGGCTACCGGCACGGATCAGCTCTCCGGCAGCGGACCTCCCTCGGCCCCCCAGGACACGAGGGTGCGGGGGTCGCTCGCCGCCGCCCGGTCCTGGACCCGCCCGTACTCCGCGTCGCCGAGCAGCCGCACGAGCCGTTCCTCGCACTGGTCGCGCAGCGGTGCCATCTCCGGGGTGCCGCGCTGCGGATGACCGACCGTCTCCCAGAAGCGCCGGGCCGCCCCGAAGGCGTAGGCGGCGGAGCGCGTCTCCCCCAGGTCCGTCAGGGAGATCGCCAGGACGTCCATCACCATGGCGATCCCGAAGGCGTCCCCGATGTGCCGTTTGGCACCGAGCGCCGCGCGGGCATGGCCTACGGCGTCCCCCGCTCTCCGCTCCATGACGGCGACGAGGGCGAGCTGGTGGTCGAGGTACGACCGAGTCCAGTACTCGTCCAGCGACTCGCAGACTCTGCGGAGCGCGAGCGCCTCCTCGCGGGACTCCTCCAGCCGGCCCGAGCCGGTCAGGGCGAAGACGTGGACGAGGCGGCACAGGGCGCTCGCGGCGGTCAGCCGGTCGGGGCGCGGGACACCGGCCACGGTCCCCGACGCCTCGACGCCGGTACCCGCGGCCAGCGGCCGGCCGTCCAGCAGGTGCAGCAGTCCGTCCAGGTAGGCGGCTCTCGCCCGGCCCTCGGGATCCCGGGCCGCCACCGCCGCGTTCCGGCAGGCGACGGCGGTCCGGCGGGCGGCGTCATGCTCGCCCTGGAGCGTGAGGGCGACGCCGAGGCTCCACAGCCCCTGCACCCGTGCCCCGCCCGCGTCCTCCTCGGGCAGCTGCCGCATCACCCGCTCCAGGTACTGCCGGGCCTCGTACAGATAGCCGGAGCAGACCCAGTAGAACGTGACGTGGCCGATCAGCTCCAGCGCGGCGGCCGGGTCGGTCAGCAGGAAGTGGTCGGCGGCGAGCCTGATGTCGGCGTGGAGGAACCCGATCCGCCGGTACCACCCGGCCTGAGCCGGGCCGAACCACTCGGCATGGGCCTGTCTCGTCCGGCTCAGGACGTACGCGGCGTGGCGGTCCGCCATCGCCTCCTCGGCACCGATCTCGGCCAGCCACATCCGGCCGTACTCGCGGACCGCGTCCAGCATCCGGTAGGTGCCGCCCCGCCTGACGACCACCGACTTGTCGCACAGGGCGGCGAGGGCCCGGCCCGCCTCGCGGGGGGACAGCGGTGCCGCGCCGGCCACCTGCCGGGCCGTGGTCTCGTCGAACGGACCGGGCAGGACGGACAGCCGTGCCCACAGCAGCCGTTCCGGCGGTGTGCACAGCTCGTGGCTCCAGCCGATCGTGGTCCGCAGGGCGCCGTGCCGCAACGGCGCCCGGTGCTGCGGCGCGAGCGGGAGGTCCACGGCCGGGCGCGGGGCCACGCAGAGTTCCGCCAGCGGCACGGACCGCAGCTGGGCGGCGGCGAGTTCCAGCGCCAGCGGCAGCCGCTCCAGCCGCTCGCACAGGGTCGCGGCGAGTCGGCCGTCGGCGTCGTCCTTCAGGGGGCTCCCGGCGGTCGCGGCCCGGTCGGCGAAGAGGGCGACCGCTTCGTCCAGGGAGGCCGGCGGCTCGACCGCGACGACCGCTTCGCCGCGCACGCCCAGCGGTTGGCGGCTGGTCGCCACGATCCGCAGCCGGGGACAGGCCATCAGAAGGTCACCGACCAGGTCGCGGCACGCGCCGACCAGGTGCTCGCAGGAGTCCAGGACCAGCAGGAGCCCGCGGTCCCCGATCCACGCGCAGATCGCGTCGAGAGGCATCCGCGGGGTGTGGTCGGACAGGTCGAGCGCGTCCGCGACGGTGGCGGCCAGCAGTGCCGCGTTGCGCAACGGAGCCAGATCCGCCCACGCGACGCCGTCCTGCGCGGCCAACGGCCCCTGCGTGACGGCCCGTTGGGCGAGACGGGTCTTGCCCACCCCTCCCACCCCGGTCAGCGTGACCAGCCGGTCCCGCGTCAGCGCCGCCGCGACGAGGTCGAGCTCCTCCGAGCGGCCGATGAAGGAGTTCTCTTCCTCCGGAACCGTCATCGCCATGACGCCATCCTCCCGTACCCCCGATCATGAATCGAGCTCAGGCATCGCCCTCGGCCCCACCACCCCGGTCCGATCGGCTAACCTGTCAGGGACCGCCGTCGGTGGCGGTCGCCACCCTTGCCTTCGTAGCTCAGGGGATAGAGCACCGCTCTCCTAAAGCGGGTGTCGCAGGTTCGAATCCTGCCGGGGGCACAGTGTCTGACCAGCGCGTTCACCTCTCTCGGGTGGGCGCGCTGTTCGTCGTAGCCGTGGCATTGGCCATCAGCACGGCGAACACCAACCTCAAGCCCGTTCGGAGAGTCCGCATCCAACGGATCCGGCGTTCAAGGGCGGCACCAGCCGATGGCCCTGTTCGGCCGCAGTGGTGGTGTCTCCGCTGCTGGCGGTCGCAGCCCGTGGCCTGCTGCGACCGAACACGCAGCGGGCATCTCCGCTTGATCGCGCGTCCCCTGCGGGATACCGGACGGCCTTCTTCACGTCCATCTCGACGCAGACCCGGTTCACGCAACGCGGGCGGTCAATCCCACGTCTGGCAGTGAGAACAGCCAGGAACCACCCCCTGAACGGAGTGCTCGGTGCTCATAGGACTCCTGACCGCAGTTGCGGCCTCGATCTGTTACGGCACGGGCTCCGTCCTCCAGGCCGTCGGCTCCCGCAAGTCGGCCCGCCGCGAGGCGGCCGCCGCCGGACACACCACCGGACAGGTCACCACCCATGGCGGCCCCAGTCTCTCCTCCACCGCCCAGGCCGCGATGACCTGGGAGTTCGTCGTCGGCACGGTCCTGGACTTCGTCGGCTTCGGGCTCGGCGCGCTCGCCGCCCGTCTGCTGCCGCTGTTCCTCTCCCAGACGGTCATCAGCGCCAACCTCATCATCACGGCCGTCCTGAGCGTCAAGCTGCTCGGCATCCGGCTGACCCGGGCGGAGTGGACCTCGATCGCAGTCGTCTGCTCGGCACTGGTGCTCCTCGCGAGCGCGGCGGGCCCTGAGGGCAGCGGGCACACGCCGATCACCACCCACTGGTGGCTCCTCACGATCTCACTGCTGATGATGGCGGGCGGCACGGTCCTGGTCCGGCTGGTCGGCGCCCGGGCCGCGATCCTGGCCGGTCTGCTCTCCGGTCTCGGCTTCGGCGCGCTCGGCGTGGGCGTGCGGGTACTGAACGGGATCGATCCGTTCGACCTGGGCACGCTGCTCACCGACCCGGCCCTGTACGCCATTCTCGTCGCCGGAATCGGCGGCATGTACCTGCACACCGTCGCGCTGCAGCTCGGCTCGGTGAACGGGGCGACGGCGGCGCTGGTGGTCGGCGAGACCGTGCTGCCCGGCATGATCGGCGTCTGGTGGCTGGGGGACTCCTCACGCCCCGGCTTCGCCTGGCTGGCGGTGACCGGCTTCGTCCTGGCGGTCTCGGGCGCGGTCGCGGTGGCCTGGTTCGGCGCGCCGGAGAGCGCCGGGAAGGACGTCCCGGCCCCGACCGACACCCCCACCCAGAACCCGGAGCTTGCCCAAAACCGAGCCTCTTATTGATCCGAAACGGTAGATGTTCTGGGTCGTTGTTCCCTGCGTGAGTGAACTGGTGGGGGACGCACGGCAGTTGTCGTCTTCGGCGCAGGAGGCTCTTCGACTGCGGGCGGTGGCCGCGTTGGCGGCGGGCCGGACTCGCGAGAATGTCGCGGCGGTGTTCCAGGTCTCGCTCAAGGTGCCTTGCCTGCGCGGGCACTCTCTCACCACGCTTCTCCAAAGGGCGGCGTGAGCGAGATCAGCGTGCCGGAAGGACGGCAGACAGTACGTTGAATCCAGCGGGATCGAGCCCGCGGCGCAGCGTCCGGGAGGTGCTTCATGACAGCCGAGATGGTGGCCCCGGCATGGATGCATGAGCAGATCACGGCGGAGGAGTACGAGTCCTGGTCCGAGGAGCAGTGCGCCGGGATCGAGATCGTGGACGGGATGGTCGTCGTGAGCCCGAGCGCGTCCAAGCGGCACAACCGGCTGGCCCGGATTGTGGCCAACGCCCTGGATGCCGCCGCGGGCCCGGAGTGGAACGCCGACACTGGCTTCGACGTCCGGCTTCAGGACGTCCCGCTCACCAATCGCCGCCCGGACGTCGTCGTGTACCGCGCGGACACGATCGACATCACCCCCACCCGTCCTGAGCACGTGCTGCTGGTCGCGGAGGTGGTGTCGCCGGGCTCGGAGACCACTGACCGCATCGTGAAGGTCGACCAGTACGCCAAGGCGGGCATCGCCTTCTACTGGCGGATCGAGCAAGCCGCGACAGGCGTTCCTCTCGTGTACACCTACGTTCTCGACCCCGCGACGAAGGCCTACCGGGACGGAGACGTCTTCACCGGCGTGCTCAAGGCGGCGGCCCCTTTCCCGGTGGAGATCGACCTCGGCCAGGTCTGACCCAGACACTCTCGGCGAGCTGCGGGAGCGGCGAGGTACCGAGCCCCCTCGCCGCCGCCACCGTACGTCCCGCCACCCGCCTCAGGAACTCGTCAGCACCACCAACCGCTGAGTCGCCCGCGTCATCGCCACATACCGGTCCACCGCCCCCTCGATCCCCTCCCCGAAGTTCTGCGGGTCGACGAGGACCACCAGGTCGAATTCGAGGCCCTTCGACAGCTCCGGGGGCAGGGAGCGGACCCGGGGGGTCGGCCGGAGGTCGGGGGCGCCGATGACGCAGGCGATGCCCTCGGGGTGGGAGGTGAGCCAGGTGTCCAGTACGGCGGTCAGGTCCGGGACCGAGCCGTACGTCACCGGGACGCCCGTGCTGCGGATCGACGTGGGGACGTTGGCGTCGGGGAGGGCCGTGCGGATGACCGGTTCGGCCTCCTTCATGATCTCTTCCGGGGTGCGGTAGTTGATGCTGAGGGCGGCCATCTCGACCCGGTCGAGGCCCACCCGGCCGAGCCGCTCCCGCCAGGACTCCGTGAAGCCGTGCCGCGCCTGGGCGCGGTCGCCGACGATCGTGAAGCTGCGGGACGGGCAGCGCAGCAGGAGCATCTGCCACTCCGCGTCGGTCAGTTCCTGCGCCTCGTCGACCACGACATGGGCGAAGGGCCCGGCCAGGCGGTCCGGGTCGGGCCGCTCCACGACGCTCTCGTCGACCAGCGCGTGGTGGAAGTCCTCGCCGCGCAGCATCGTCACCAGACCGGAGCCGTACTCGTCGTCGGCGACCGCGATGAGGTTGTCCACGACCGTGCTCATCCGCTCGCGTTCGGCGGCGACCGCGGCCTCCTGCCGGCGCCTGCGCCGGGAGACCTCCGGGTCGCCGAGGCGCTGGCGGGCCGCGTCCAGGAGCGGCAGGTCGGACACCGTCCAGGCCTGGGCGTCCGCGCGTTGCAGAGCACGGACCTCGTCGCGGTCGAGCCAAGGGGCGCACATCCGCAGATACGCCGGGACCGTCCACAGGTCCCCGACCAGGTCGGCCGCCTCCAGCAGCGGCCACGCCCGGTTGAAGGCGGTGAGCAACTCCCTGTTCTGGCGCAGGGACTTGCGGAGCAGCGCCTCCGGGGCGTCGCCCTCGTGCTTGTCGACCAGGATGGTCAGCAGTTCGTTCCAGACCTGGTCGCGGGCGTCGTTGTGCGGGGCGCCCTCCGCCGCCGCGAACGCCTCGGCCCAGTCGGTGGCGGTGAGCCGGATGTCGGACCAGTGGGTGGTGACGGTCATGCCCTCGGTGGGCGGCTCCTCGTAGAAGCGGACGGCCTTCTCGATCGCCTTCACCAGGTCCGCGGAGGACTTCAGGCGGGCCGCCTCCGGGTCGGCCTCGACGCCCGCCGTGGCGCCCTCGGCCACGAAGTCCCGCAGCACACAGGTCTGCACACCCTCCTCACCGAGGCTCGGCAGCACGTCCGAGACGTAGGCCAGGTAGGGCCGGTGCGGGCCGACGAACAGCACTCCGCCGCGGCGGTGCCCGAGGCGCGGGTCGGAGTGCAGGAGGTAGGCGGAGCGGTGCAGGGCGACGACGGTCTTGCCGGTGCCTGGGCCGCCGTCCACTACGAGCGCGCCCCGCGAGCCCGCGCGGATGATGGCGTCCTGGTCGGCCTGGATGGTGCCGAGGACGTCCCGCATCCGTTCCGAACGGTCGCTGCCGAGGCTGGCGACGAACGCGGACTGGTCGTCGAGCGAGGCGTGGTGCCCGGCGAAGCCGTCGGCGGCGAACACCTCGTCCCAGTAGTCGCCGATCCGGCCGTTGGTCCAGCGGTACCTGCGGCGGCTGGCCAGGCCCATCGGGTTGGCGTGGGTGGCGCCGAAGAACGGTTCGGCGGCGGGCGAGCGCCAGTCGACCAGCAGCCGGCGCCCGTCGCTGTCGGTGAGGCCGAGCCGTCCGACGTACACCGGCTCGGGGTCGTCCGCGCCGACCATGTGCCCGAGGCACAGGTCGAGGCCGAAGCGGCGCAGGGTGCGCAGCCGGGCGGTCAGGCGGTGGACCTCGGTGTCCCGGTCCATCGCCTCCTGGCCGATGCCGCCGGGGGCCCGGCGGGTGGCGTCGAGGGTGGCGGTCAGTTCGGCGATCGTCTGCTCCAGGCACGCCGCGATGGCCGCGAAGTGCCGCTCGTCGGCGGCGGTCAGCGCCGGGTCGGCCTTGGCGGCGAGCCGCTCGGGAAGGTCGAACACGCTGGTGGGCAGGGTATTCAAGGCAACAGCTCCGATGTCACGTCTTCTTCTACGGTCGTTTCTTCTACGGTCGTTTCTTCTACGGTCGTTTCTTCTACGACCGCTTCTTCCACGACCACTTCTTCTACGACCGTGGGGGGCGGGATGTCCGGACGGCGCCCCTCGGCCCCGCCCCGCCCGGCCCAGCGGGATCACCCGGACCCGAGCGGCGCCTCCCGCTCGGCGACCAGGTCGAGGAGCAGCCCGGCCGCCACCTCGGCCCCGTCCGTACGGATCATGGCGGCCACCTCGGCGGCCCGCACCCGGGTCCGGTCGGCCAGCGCCGTCGCGAGCGCGGCCGACAGGGACGCGCGTGTCGGCACCGGGCCGTCGTGCGCCGCGCCGATGCCCAGTTCGGCGACCCGCCGGGCCCAGTACGGCTGGTCCACCATCTGGGGGACGATCACCTGGGGCGCCCCGGCGAGGGCGGCCATGGTGGTGGTGCCCGCGCCCCCGTGGTGGACGACGGCGGCGACCCGGCGGAACAGCGCCCGGTGGTTGGCCTCGCCGACCACGAAGCAGTCGTCGGCCCCGTCGGCCGGGGCCAGTCCGGCCCAGCCCCGCGCGACGAGGACCCGGCGGCCCTGGGCGCGGACCGCGTCGACGGCGACCTGTGACGCGTCACCCGAGCCGTGCAGCGGCATGCTGCCGAAACCGACGTACACCGGTGGCTCCCCGGCCGCCAGGAACTCCTCCAGGCCGGCCGGGAGCGGGCGTTCGTCGGGCAGGAGCCACGCCCCGGTCTGTACGACGTCGAGGTCGGCCGGCTCCGGCCACGGACCCAGCACCGGGTCCGCCGCCAGCCAGGGCCGGCCGGTGACGACGTGGTCGCGGACGTCGGTCACCGGGGGCATGCCGACGCGCGCGCGGTGGGCGTTGAGGCCGGTGCCGAAGACCTCGTTCAGGAAGCGGGCGTCCAGGTCGTTCAGCACCCGGTTGTCGGTCTCGCCCGCCGGCAGGTTCTGGCCCGGGCGGGCGAACGGCGGGAAGTGGGGCGAGGGCAGCAGGGAGGGGAAGAAGGCCGCGAAGGCGTAGGGCAGCCCCAGTTTCTCGGCCGCCGAGCTCGCGCCGGCCGCGGCCGGGAACAGGCCGGTCGCCACCACCGCGTCGGCGTCCTCGGCCGCCGCGGCGACCGCCTCGAACTGCGCGGCGGCCAGCGCGGCAGCGCGCTCGGCCAGGCCCGACGCCGAGGGCGGTCCCCCGGCCATCTGCGCGCGGACCGACGGCCCGACCGGCACCAGCTCGACGCCGAGCCCGGCCAGCCGCTCGGCGAACTCCTCGTCCGGTGGCGCGCACACCCGCGCCTCGGCGCCCAGCGCCCGCAGTGCCACCGCCACTCCCGCCATCGGTTCGACGTCCCCGCGCGACCCGTACGTGGACAGAACAACCCGCATCTATCGAATCCCCCGTTTTCGGCAGTCTCCGGCCCAGGCGGGTAAGTGTGCGACAGGACGGGGGCCTTGCCGCAAGCCCCCGGGTGCGCTATAGGTTGATAGTGGCAAGGAGGTGGTTCCCTCCCTGCCTTTTCTTTTGCCCGGGGACATCCGGAAGGTCTTCGAAACATTCGAAGAAGGAGATCGATCATCCCGGACGGCCTCTTCGCCACTTGATCAGATAGTGCCAGCTCACAGCGGTCCGAACCTTTCGAATCATGTGTCGAAAGTGTTGACGCTTGACAGGGGCAGGCCAAAACTGTGGGCATGACTCACACACCCGCACACCCCACACACCCGGCACACCCCACACCCCCCGCACACCCCACGCGCCGCAGCGTCTGCACACTGCTGCTGGCGACCGGAGCCGCCGTGGCCCTGCCGGGCGGCACCGCCGAGGCGGCCACGGTCATCACGACCAACCAGACCGGGACCAACAACGGGTACTACTACTCGTTCTGGACGGACGCTCAGGGCACGGTCTCCATGACCCTCAACTCCGGCGGCAACTACAGCACTTCGTGGCGCAACACCGGCAACTTCGTGGCCGGCAAGGGCTGGAGCAACGGCTCCCGCAGGACCGTGAACTACTCAGGCAGCTTCAGCCCGTCCGGCAACGCCTACCTGGCCCTCTACGGCTGGACCTCGAACCCGCTCGTCGAGTACTACGTCGTCGACAACTGGGGCACCTACCGGCCCACCGGCACGTACAAGGGCACCGTGAGCAGCGACGGCGGGACCTACGACATCTACCGGACCACCCGCTACAACGCCCCGTCCGTGGAGGGCACCAAGACCTTCGACCAGTACTGGAGCGTGCGGCAGTCCAAGCGGACCGGCGGCTCCATCACCACCGGCAACCACTTCGACGCGTGGGCCAGGGCCGGGATGCCGATGGGCAGCTTCAAGTACTACATGATCCTCGCGACCGAGGGTTACCAGAGCAGCGGCAGCTCGAACATCACGGTGGCCTGATGAGGGCCCGGACGTACGTTCCGTCACTGGCCGCCGCCGCGCTGACCGCCGTCGGCACCCTCACCGTCCCCACCAGCGCCGCCGCACTGCCCGCCGCCTGCTCCGGATACGTCGGCCTCACCTTCGACGACGGCCCGGGCAGCGGCACCACCGCCCTGCTCAACTCCCTGAAGCAGTACGGCCTCAGGGCCACCATGTTCAACCAGGGCCAGTACGCCGCCGCCAACCCGGCCCTCGTCAGGGCCCAGGTCAGCGCCGGGATGTGGGTCGGCAACCACAGCTACACGCATCCGCATCTGACCCAGCAGAGCCAGGCCACGATCGACTCGGAGATCTCCCGCACCCAGCAGGCGATCACGAACGCCGGGGGCGGCACTCCGAGGCTGTTCCGGCCGCCGTACGGCGAGACCAACGCGACGGTGAAGGCCGTGGAGGCGAAGTACGGGCTGACCGAGGTCCTGTGGCAGGTCGACTCGCAGGACTGGAACAACGCGAGCACCGACGCGATCGTCGCGGCCGTCGGGCGGCTCACCAACGGGCAGGTCATCCTCATGCACGACTGGCCCGCCAACACCCGCGCGGCGATCCCGCGCATCGCCCAGACCCTGGCCGCCAAGGGCCTGTGCTCCGGCATGATCTCGCCCCAGTCCGGGCGCGCGGTGGCGCCGGGCTGACTCCTTTTGGGGGTGAATGCCGCGATTCCCTCCGCGGGGCGCGGAGTTGTCGCAATCATGAGCGGCAGGTGGGGCGATCCGGCCCCGCCCACTGTTCATGCACGTCAACTCCCCAGTTCTGACGCCTACTTGGCGTGCTCCGCCGCACCACCCCCGGAGGGAACCGCAGCCATGGCCACCCCCTTGTCCGCCGCGAAGATGCTCGCCGCACTGAAGGCCGAGGGCCTCACCGTGCACGAGCACGCCGGCTGGAAGACCCACAACCGTGAAGCGGCGACCGGGAAGTCCTTCGGTCCCGTCGTCGGCGTACTGATCCACCACACCGGCGGGCACGGCGACAAGGAGCTCTGCTTCAAGGGCCGGCCCGACCTCCCCGGGCCGCTGTGCCACTCCTGGCTCGGCAAGACCGCGGGGCTGTGGATGATCGGCAACGGCCGTACGAACCACGCAGGTTACGCCGACATCGACGTCCTGCACGCGCTGCGCGACGAACGGCCGCTCCCGCACGACGACGTGGCGAAGGCCGACGGCAACGACTGTCTGTACGGCCTGGAGATCGAGAACCGGGGCAAGGGCGGGGACCCCTACCCGGACGCGCAGTACCGGCAGGCCGTGCTGTGGGCGGCGGCGATCTGCCGGGCGCACGGCTGGAGCGAGCGGTCGGTCGCCGGGCACAAGGAGGTGCAGCCCGGGAAGATCGACCCGAGCTTCGACATGGACGACTTCCGGGCCGACGTGAAGCGGCGGCTGGCCGACGCGGAGTCCGCGCACCCGACCCGTCCGGCGACCCGGCCCCGGGTCGACCTGTCCCGTCTGGTGCAGGCCGCGCGGACCGACCCCGGCGCCGGGCAGGGCCACATCACCTATCTGACCGGCACCAATCTCACCGAGGCCGCCCTGGTCGACCTCGGCTACCTCTCCGAGAACCACGCCGGGGACGGCTCCTTCGGGACCACGACGGTCGCCGCGTACGCCAGGTGGCAGCACCACCTGGGCTACACCGGCGCCGACGCGAACGGCGTCCCGGGCAAGGTGTCCCTCGCCAAACTCGGCGACGCGACGGGGCTGTTCACCGTCGTGGCCTGAGCGGGGTGTATCTGCCGGGTGGTTGCGGGCTCTTGCCCACAGGGGTCGGGGGACTTCCCTGGAGGTGGGATGCCATGGCCAAACATCTGGTGGTCTGCTGCGACGGAACGTGGAACGTGTCGACCCAGCGGTACCGGACCAACGCGGCCAAGGTCGCGCGAGCCGTGGTCCCGGTGACCACGACGGGGACGGAACAGCGGGTGCGCTGCCTGGACGGGGTCGGCACCAAGGCGTCCGAGCGGCTGCGGGGCG
Organism: Streptomyces sp. SID13726; assembly: GCF_010548375.1. Classification (GTDB taxonomy): domain Bacteria; phylum Actinomycetota; class Actinomycetes; order Streptomycetales; family Streptomycetaceae; genus Streptomyces. The sequence continues at coordinate 61,997 of NZ_JAAGLY010000025.1, read as the reverse complement.
GGGCGTTCGGCTGGGGCCTGTCGGAGAAGGTGCGGGACGCGTACCGCTTCCTCGTGGAGAACTTCGAGCCCGGTGACGAGCTGTATCTGTTCGGCTTCAGCCGGGGCGCCTTCACCGCGCGCAGCCTGGCCGGGCTCGTGCGCAACTCCGGCGTCCTGCGGCTGGAGCACGAGAACCGGCTCGACGAGGCGTGGGCCCTGTACCGGGACCGGGGCAAGAAGCCGGGCGACCGGGTGTCCGAGGAGTTCCGCGCGGACTACTCCCATACGACGAGGATCCGCTTCGTCGGTGTCTGGGACACGGTCGGCGCGCTCGGCATCCCGGTGCCGGGCCCGCGTGTGCTGCGGCCGCTGGCGTCCTTCGTCAACCACTTCTGGGCCTTCCACGACACCGAGTTGAGCAGCTGGGTCGACGGGGCGTTCCACGCGCTGGCGGTGGACGAGGAGCGCAGGGCGTTCGAGCCGACGCTGTGGCACCAGCAGTCCGACGCGGTCGGCCAGGAGCTGAAGCAGGTCTGGTTCAGCGGGTCGCACGTCGACGTCGGGGGCGGTCACCGGGACACCTCCCAGTCCGACCTGTCCCTGCGGTGGATGGTGGCCAACGCCACCCGGTACGGCCTGGAGTTCGACGACGCGGCCCTGGGCGCGGGCCCGTTCACCCCGCTGGGCGGCCTCCACGACTCCCGCACCGGCCTCTACCGCCTCACCCGCCCCCTGCACCGCCCCATCGGCCAGGCCCGCCTCAAGCCCGACGGCCCCCTGGACGGCCACGAACTCCTGGCCGACACCACCGAACTCCGCTTCACCACCACCCCGCCGCCCTACGACCCACCCCAACTGGCGAAGTACCTGAGCAAACCGGAGGACGTCCACATCGAACGGATCCCGGGCCCGTCCCCGGAGTTGGGGCAGGCGGCGTAGAGCTGCGCGGGCCGCCCCAGCACCGACAGCACCAGCGTCACCGCCCGGCGAGGGTCGCAGGAGGTGAGTACGGCCAGTGCCGCCTCACCCCGCGCCCTCGCCCTCCGCGACCCCGGCCACCCCCGCAGCCGTGCCCTCCCCCGCGCCCCGCTTCTCACGCCGCCCCAGCACCGACAGCACCAGCGTCACCGTGATCGACCCGGCCGCCATCAGGGTCATCGCCGTTGCGGGGGCGGTCAGTTGGGCCAGGGTGCCGGCCACGAGCGCGCCGATGCCCTGGAAGGCGACCATGCCCGTGGCGTGCAGGCCGAGGGCCTGGCCCGTGAGGTCGTCGGGGGTCAGGGACATCAGGCGTTCCTGGAGGACCAGGCTCGCGGCGAAGCCCACGGAGGCCACGGCGGCGGCGGTGGCCGACAGCACCGCGGAGGGCCGTAGGACGAAGAACAGATAGGGCGCGGCCAGCAGCAGACGCAGCGGGGTCGCGAGGCGGGGGCGCAGCGCGGGCGGCACCAGGCGGCCCACCGCCAGGTCACCGGCGAACATGCCGAGCGCCCCGCACGCGTACATGGTGCCGGCGGCCGCGGGGGCGTAGGAGACGTAGAGCGAATCGCCGCCCACGACAAGGCCGTTGGGGACCCACAGGCCCAGGTACGTCAGGCGGCGGGAGCGGGAGGACCACAGGAGGGCGTTGGTGCGCCAGGTCGCGGCGAGGGACGGGCGGCCCGCGGCGCGCGGCGAACGGGGCGTGAGGCCCAGGTGGTTGACGACCGCGGCCGTCACGAACAGGGCCGCCGCGAGGAGCAGACAGGTGCGCGGGGTCAGGACGGTCAGCAGCACACCGCCGGTCGCGAAGCCGGCCATCTGCATCAGGCCCCAGAGCATGTTGTAGACCGAACGGCCCAGCACATAGCCGTCCTTGGTGAGGATGTCGTTCATCAGCCCCCCGCGCACTCCCCCGCCCAGGGATGCCACGAGACCCTTCAGCAGCAGTACGGCGAACACCGCCCACACCGGCAGTCCGGGCAGCGCCAGAACCGCTGTGCCCGCCGCGAAGGCGAGGGAGATGACGGTGAGGATCGCGCGCGGGGGCAGCCGGTCGGCGCCGGAGAGCAGGAACATGCCGCCCAGGAGCTGGGCCAGTTGGGGTCCGAACATGCTCAGCGCCGTGAGCAGGGGCGAGCCGGTGGCCCGGTAGACCAGCGTGGCGAGGGCCAGTCCGCCGATCGTCTCGGCCGCGGCGGAGGCGGCGAAGGAGAGCAGGAACGGGGTGAACTCCGGGGTGCGGAACAGGGTTCGGTAGCTGCGCATGCGGGGGAGTCTCCGAGCGGTCGGCGCGGGAGGGTTACTGTTTCGCGCGTCCGCGAAACCTCCGGGGGGTGCTGATGGGCTGGTGGCAGGTGAACGCCGACACCCTCGCCCGCAGCCGTTTCCTGGTGTGCCCCTTCACCGAGACCTTCGCGACCCTGCGGCTGCTGCACACCGGTGTCGCCGCGCACCCCGGCGAGGAGGCCTGGCTCCGCCTCCATCTGCCCGGCTACCGCGCGCGTCTCGCGGCCGATCCGGTGACCGCGCTGCTCGTGCGGTCCGGGATGGGCACGTCGTGGATCGCCGACTTCCTGGCGCCCCTGCCGCGCGACGGGACCCCGCTGGAGGACACCCTGGCCCGCATCCGGGCGACCGACCCGGCCGAGGCCCGCGCGAACGTCCGGGTCTCCCTGCGCGGCCCGCTGCCCGCCGCCCTGGAGTGCGACGACCTCCCGGAGCGGGCGGCGGCGCTCCTCGCCTACGTCTGGACGGCGACCGTACGGCCGTACTGGGACCGTCGGCGGCGCATCCTGGAGGCGGACGTGGTCGCGAGGACCGCGCAGGTCAGCCGGGGCGGCTGGGCGGCGGTCATCGACTCCCTGCTGCCGGGGCAGACCCGCTGGCTCGGCGACAACCGGCTCCAGGTGAACCGGCACGAGCGCCCGCCCCGCGACATCCGCGGCGCCGAACTCGTCTTCGTCCCGGTCACCCCGGGGCGCGGCTGGGCGACCTGGGAGGAGCCCCGGCGGTACGCCGTCGTCTACGGCTGTGCCGGCGCCCTCGCCGACCCGGGCGCCCGGAGCGTGCCCGCGAGCCTGGGCGCGCTGCTCGGCGCGGCGCGGGCCAGGGTGCTCGTGCTGCTCGGCTCGCCGCTGAGCACCAGCCAGCTGGTCGCCGTGACCGGGCAGGGGCTCGGGTCGGTGGGGCGCCATCTGCGGGTGCTGCTGGACGCGGGGCTCGTGGAGCGGCGGCGGGCCGGGCGGTCGGTGCTGTACGCGCGGACGGCGGCCGGGGAGGCGCTGGTGGCGGCCTCGGGGGCGGGCGCCGGTGAACGGGAGCCGGAGCCGGAGATCCACTAAGCGGAGTTAGCATCCGCTTATGACTACTTCCTCTCCTCTGAACGTCGAGATCGGTGCCCTCACGGGCGGCTCCGCGGACCTCTCCCAGTACGCGGGCAAGGCCGTCCTCATCGTCAACGTGGCTTCCAAGTGCGGGCTCACCCCGCAGTACAACGGCCTGGAGAAGCTCCAGGAGCGGTACGCGGAGCGGGGCTTCACCGTCCTCGGCGTGCCCTGCAACCAGTTCCTCGGGCAGGAGCCCGGCAGCGCCGAGGAGATCGCGGAGTTCTGCTCGGCGACGTACGGCGTCACCTTCCCGCTGACCGAGAAGGTCGAGGTGAACGGCGAGGACCGGCACGCGCTGTACGAGCGCCTGGTGGACTTCGCCGACGGCGAGGGCCACACCGGCGACATCCGCTGGAACTTCGAGAAGTTCCTGATCGGCCGCGACGGCACGGTCGTGGCCCGGTTCTCCCCGCAGACCGAACCGGAGTCGGACGCCGTCGTCACAGCGGTCGAGAGCGCGCTCGCCTGAGCCCCGCTTGACCTTGCCCCTGGGGCAGGGCGGAGCGTCTCCGTCGCCGGGCGGAAAGAGCCGTCCGGTGACGGAGGATGCCGGGGTGGACGAGAAGGAACTGCTCACCGGTGAAGTGAGGTCGTGTGTCGGGTGCGGGTGCGTCGTGGCTGGTCGCGCAGTTCCCCGCGCCCCTGACTGGGTGCGGTGAACGCATGTCGAGCCGTACCCACCGCTTTTAGGGGCGCGGGGAACTGCGCGACAAGCCCCCACCGGCCCGCACCCGAACCACTGCGGTCGGCCCTCTCTCCACGGCCCCAACCGGCCCGCACCCGACGCACAACCCCAAGCTCCAAGCGCCGCAAGGCAAACGCCGAGCCCCCTCGGCAAGGACGGCGGGCTGGTCGAGAGGGCTCTGGTCGTGCTTGTGCTGTTGTCGTTAGCAGTTGTGTTGTGCAGTTGTCGGTGAACGGGACGGGGATCAGACCGATCCGCCCCTCACACCTTGACCGAGGCCACGAAGGCACTCCACGCCTCGGCGGGGAAGGCCACCTTGGGGCCCTCGGGGATCTTGGTGTCGCCGAGTTCGAGTGATTCCTCGGTGGTCGACCGCACCATCAGGCACGCCCCGTTGGCGTTGGTGTAGGTGGAGGTCGTCCATGTGTCCAGGTTGCCCAGACGAATTGCCATTTTCGCTCCGTAGCCAGGTGTGCAGTGTTCGGATTGCGCCAACCTTTACTGATCGTTGGCGTGATCGACGCTACTCGCCGACTTCATCTTTCGGAGCAGTCATTCACTCTTCTGGTGGCATATTCCAGGGGAGTCTTCCAGGCGGGCGTGGCCGGGGTGTACTATCCGGCCCGCCCTGTCCGGAAGGGTCTCAGGAGGCTCAGGAGGCGTACTCCCGGGCGTACTCCTTGGCGAGGTCCTCGATCAGCTGACGCGACTGGTCGACGTTGAGCGCCTGGGCCCTCAAGTGCTCGTACATCACGGTGTACTTCTGCACGTCGTGCGCCTTCTCCAGGTACAGGTCGCTGGTGACGCCCTCGATGTACACGACGCTGGAGTCGGCCGCGTCGGAGAACTCCAGGATGGAGTACTGGCCGCTGAGCCCGGGGTGGGCGCCGACGTCGAACGGCAGCACCTGCACGGTGATATGGGGCTGCTGGGACATCTCGACGAGGTACTCCAGCTGCTCGCGCATGATCTGCCGCCCGCCGACGACCCGGCGCAGACAGGCCTCGTCCAGGACCACCCACAGCCGCAGCGGGTCCCGTTCGGCGGCGACCCTGCTCTGCCGGCGCAGCCGGACCTCGACCCGCTTGTCGTTCTCCGTCTCCGTCGCCTCGGGCGCACCGCCGCGCACGATGGCCTCGGCGTACGGCCGGGTCTGCAACAGGCCGGTGATGATCTGGGGTTCGTACACCCTGAGCGACTCGGCGTCGGTCTCCAGACCGATGTAGACGCTGTACGGGATGTCCCCGAACGCGTGCCACCAGCCCTGCTGGCGCGAGTCCTTGGCCATCTGCATCAGGGAGTCGACGATGCGCTGGTCCTCGACCTCGTACACCCCGCACAGGTCGCGGACGTCGCGCTGGCTGATGCTGCGCCGGCCGTTCTCCAGCCGGCTGATCTTCGACTGCGACACCAGCAGCCGTTCCGCCACCTCTTCGGCCGTCATGCCCTTGAGCTCACGGAGCCTGCGCAGCTCCTGGCCCAGCCGGCGCCGCCTGACGGTGGGATTGACATTGGACGCCACGGGACGTGCACCTCCGGCTGCGTGCCTCGTTCTTGACTTTGCGTATCTGCTGTTGAGCAGACTGCCACCAAGGTGCTTATTACCGCTGGGAAACGGTGTATATGCGCTGCGTACGCATCAGTTGAAGGCTTCTCGGGCCGACCGGGCCCGAAAATGCGGCCGCGCGGGGCGGCGGAACCCGTCGTCGTCCGGACATACGGTTCCGTCGCCCCGCGCGGACCAGCGGCTCCCGAACCGGTCTTGGGGCGACGGTACGGCGCTGAGTGGTGCGTGGTGCGGTGTGCTGTTGTGGTGCGTGCCGTGGAACTGCGGCTCAGTGGGCCACGGCGCGCGCCATCGGTCCTCGGCGCGGCTGCATCGGAACACCACGAGCGGGTTCCGGCGCGGGCCTGGCTCCCGGGGCGGCCGGACGGCCGGCGGGTGCCGGGCTACGGCGTGGCTGTGCCCCCACGCCGTTCTGGACGTCCATCACGGCGTGCGCGACGAGTCCGCCCATCGGGTCGTGCCTGATGAGGTCCCGCAGCCGGGAGCGCGAGGAACGGCCCTCGTTGCCCGGATACAGGTGCTTGCCGAGGCCGACCGCGTGTGCCAGGGCGGCGAGCGCCGCGGTCCGCGGGTCCGGCGGTACGCCGGTGCGGATCGCCGAGTCCAGTCGGGACCTGATCTCCCGGCTGATCTCGTTGTCCGTCGCCTGGTAGCGGGTCGTCGGCAGCACTCCGCACATCTGTCCCGCCACGGCATGCACCATGCCGCACCGCTCCAGATGCGAGAGGTAGGTCTGGCGGAGCCCAAGGCGTGGCCCGCCGATCCAGTTCACTGCCCGCACGGGAGCGCCACGCCTTCGCAGCAACTCCAACGCGCAGTCCAAAGTCGGATCTCCAGTCGGCCGTGGGGCTACCACGGCGATACGATCCCCGTCTGGGGCTATCCGTCCGGCCAGCGCCAGCTCCACTAGCTGTGCTCCGGCCAGACCGAGGTCGAGCGACTGCGGCTGTGCGGTGGTACCCGTGGCCGGGTCCAGCGCCAGCAGCAGAAGCTCCTCCGGAAGTGTTCTGCGGCTCCTGCCCATCCATGCCTCCCCGCGTGGATGTACGACAGGGTGACCCCTCTCACATCGGTCTGTCGAGGGTGCGTGACCTGTTTGTAGTGGAACCGGTAGGTATGTCGTTCTCGTCTACCGCCGTGGGCAGGCCCACACACAGGACACTGGTACATGGTTCGGACAGCGTGGTGTGGCGGTTGCCCGGGCGGCGATTCAACGGTTCGGCGGACGCACGATGACGATACCGATCACGTGCGGCACATGAGGAGGCATCGGTGGCGGGCGAGTCCCCCGACAGGTCGAAACAGCGCGAGTCGTCGGCAGAACCGACGTCGGGGAGCGCGAGTACGGTTCCCGATCCCCGCTTGGCGGTGGCACGGGAGTCCCTCTCGCAGGGCGGAGTGGACACGGCGACGAGGATCTTCTCGGTACGGGAGCTGTCGAAGGACGCGGAGGAGCCCGAGAAGTCGGAGGAGCCGGAGGAGTCCAAGGACCCGGAGGAGTCCGACGAGAGCCCCGCAGAGGCCCACACGGCCGATTCCGGCACCGGGGACACCGAGGACGTCGAGGACGCCGAGCCGGAGGATTCAGCCCCGGAGGAGAGCCCTGAGCCCTCCGACGACCGCCTCAGGGAGGCAGTGGCGGCCTGGGTGTCCAAGGGCGACGACAAGGAGGAGGCCGAGGAGACGGAGGCCGACTCCGAGACCGAGGCCGAGGACGCCGAGACAGCCGTATCGGAGGAAGTCCCGGAAGAGGACGAACCTGAAGAGTCGGACAAGGACGACGAGAAGACCCCCGAAGACACCGCCTCCGAGGACGACAAGGCCCCCGAAGACGACAAGCCCCAGGTGGACCAACCCACCGCCGTCTTCAAGGCCCCCCGCCCCACCCGCTCCGTCGACCAGCCCACCACCATGCTGAAACTCGGCAAGGCGGCGGAAACGGCAAAGGCGCCGGAGACAGCGAAGGCGGCCCCCGAGAAGAAGCCGGAGGCCGAAGCCGAGCGCACCAGCAAGTTCGTCGCGCTGAAGCCGCTCGACGAACCCCGGGAGACGCGGCCGAAGTCGGACGTCACCGCGGCCGTCCCCCAGGTCGGCCCGGAGCGGACCACTCAGCAGCCCCTCCCGCCCAAGCCCCCGCTCGACCTCCTGGCCGAGCTGACCAACACACCCCCGCCCCCGCCCAGCCCCCTGCGCACCCTCACCCGCAGGCTCAAGATCTGGACGCCGCTCGTCCTGCTCCTGGTGGTCGCGTTCGCGATCGCGCAGTCCCTGCGCCCGCTGCCCACGCCCACCCTGAAGCTCACCGCCGAGCAGACGTACACCTTCGAAGGCGGCAAGGTCGACATCCCGTGGCCCGCCGACGGACAGGCGGCGCTGGACGTGCAGGGTGTGGGCACCTTCGGCTCGTCCGGTGCCGAGAAGCCCCTGCCGATCGCCAGTGTCGCGAAGGTCATGACCGCGTACATCATCCTGCGCGACCACCCGCTCAAGAGCGGCGCCGAGGGCCCGAAGATCAAGATCGACCAGCTCGCCCAGAGCCAGTCGAAGGCCGGCCAGGAGTCCACGGTCCTCGTGACCGCGGGCGACAGCATCTCCCAGCGCGAGGCTCTGGAGGACATCCTGATCGCGTCCGCGAACAACGTGGCGCGACTGCTCGCCCGCTGGGACGCGGGGTCCGAGAAGGCGTTCGTGGCGAAGATGAACGCCACCGCCAAGCAACTCGGCATGACCAACACCACGTACACGGACCCCTCGGGCCTGAACGACACCACGGTGAGCACGGCCGTGGACCAGGTGAAGCTGGCCAAGCAGGCGATGGAGCAGCCCGCCTTCCGCGAGGTCGCCGCCATGATGGAGTACTTCGACTACAAGGGCACCAAGTGGCGGAACTGGAACCGCCTGGTCGGCCACAACGACGTCGTCGGCATCAAGACCGGCACCACCACCTCGGCCCTCGGCAACCTCGTCTTCGCCGCGAAGAAGGACGTCGACGGTGAGACCGTCCGGATCATCGGCGCCGTGGTGCGCCAGCCCGCGGGCGGCTCGGACAACACGATCCTCGGCGGTGCGCTGGCCGGGGGCGACCAGCTGATCCGGGCGGCGCAGGGCGTCCTGACGTCCGCGAAGATCCTCAAGAAGGGGGACGTCGTCGGGTACGTCGACGACGGGCTCGGCGGGCACACCCCGGTCGTGCTGACCAAGGACGTCAGCGCCGTCGGCTGGCCCGGCCTGAAGGTGAAGCTGTCCTTCGCCGCGGACGACGTACCGCACACCGCGAAGGCCGGCACCAAGGTCGGCACGCTCACCGTCGGTGACTCCAAGGGCGGCGCGGTCGAGGTCCCGGTCACCCTCCAGAAGGATCTGGCCGAGCCGGGCTTCAGCGACAAGCTGACCCGCATCGGCTGATCCCCGGCGGGACGAACCGCTGTCGCGGCCCGTCGGCCGGACCCCGCCCGGGTTCCGGCCGGCGGGCCGCGTGCTAGCGTCGCGAACGGGGCAGGTCGCCGCTGGGACGCGGCCGAGAAATGAAGACGGGACACCACGGGGAGTGCCTTCAGGTGGCCACTGCGGAGCCGACACGCGCCGACGACACCGACCCGGGCCCGGGTACCGGCCCGCGAATACGCGTGCCCGCGCAGTCCGAGACACCCGGCGACGGGGGCCCGCGCGGTAGGTCCCGGGCCGCGTTCCACGCCCTGCGCGAGCGCCTGCTGCGGCATCCCGTGCTCTCCCTCACCGTCCTCTCCGGACTGCTCCACATCGCCTGGTTCTTCACGTTCGCGAACAGCGGCGGGGACCTCGCGGCGCAGGACGCGTGGGCCGAGTTCGTCGGCCGGCACCCGGACTCCGCGTACAACCTGGCCTGGTACGGCGGTATGCACCCGGTGTCGTACAGCGTCGTCTCGCCGTATCTGATGTCGGTCCTCGGCGTCCGTACGACGATGATGCTGGCCGGGACCGTCTCGGCCGGGCTGCTGACGCTGATCCTGATCCGCAGCCGCTCGGTGAGGAACCCGCTGTGGGCCTCGCTCGCGGGGGTGTACGCCTTCCTGTGCAACGCGGCCTCGGGCCGGGTCACCTTCGGCCTCGGCACGATGTTCGCGCTCGGCGCGGTCGCCGTCGTCTTCTGCTGGCCGCACCGCTGGCGCTACAAACGCTGGGCGAAGGCCGCCTGCGCGGCTCCCCTGGCCGCCCTGGCGACCATGGCGTCCCCGGTCGCCGGCCTGTTCGTGGGCCTGGTCGCGGTCGCGCTGTTCCTCCAGAAACGCCGTCCGGGCGCCTGGGCGCTGGGCCTCGCTCCCTCGGCCGTCGTCGCGCTGTCCGCGTGGCTCTTCCCGTTCGCCGGCACCCAGCCGATGAAGATCTCCTCGGTGCTGTTGCCGCTGGCGTACGGCCTCCTCGTCTTCTTCCTCGTCCCGCACGAGTGGAAGACGGTCCGGATCACGGCCGGGGTGTACAGCCTCTCGGTGGTGCTGGTCTGGCTGGTGAGCTCCCAGATCGGCTCCAACATCTCGCGGCTGCCGATGCTGTTCGCGGGGGTGGCCCTGGCGGCCGCGCTGCCGTTCACGGTGCCGCGCACCCGCAAGTGGTACGTCCTCGTCGTCGTCTTCGTCGGCTTCAACACCTGGATCGGCTTCAAGTCGGTCGACGACGTCGTCCATACGACGCCCACCGCGTCCTGGGCGCGCGAGCTGGCCCCCCTCGTCAACGAACTCCAGGAGGTCGGCGCCGAGAAGGGCCGCGTCGAGGTCGTACCGGCCGCCTCCCACCGCGAGGCGTCCGCGCTGGCGCCGTACGTCAACCTCGCCCGGGGCTGGAACCGGCAGGCCGACATGGAGCGCAATCCGCTCTTCTACGACGACACCCTGAACTCCGCGAACTACCACGAGTGGCTCCAGCGCTGGGCCGTGCACTTCGTGGTCGTGCCCAAGGACGAGCCGGACGGGGACGGGGGCGAGCGGGAGCGGGAACTCGTCCAGCGCGGGATGCCGTATCTGAAGCAGATCTGGGGCGACGCGAACTGGCAGCTGTTCCAGGTCACCGACCCGGCGCCGCTGGCCTCGCCGAACACGGTGGTCGACCGGGCGGCGCAGGGCGAGATGACCATGCGGGTCAAGAAGGCCGGGCGGATCCTCATCCGCATCCCGTACTCGCCGTGGCTGTCGATCGTCGACGCGGACGGCAAGAAGCTGAAGGCTCCGCAGGAGACGGACGCGTCGAAGAACCGGTCCGACGGGGAGCCGAAGACCTTCGACAACGTCAACGGGTGCCTGATGGAGACGCCCGAGGACGCGGACGGCGACAAGTGGACGATGCTGATCGCGCCGGAGGCGGGGACGTACCGGCTGGCGGCGCCGTACACGCTGCCGCGCGGGACGCCCTGTCCGGACGAGCTGAAGTAGTCACCTCAGCCGGTCCACGTAGGTGTCGGTGCCCGGAATCGTCGGGACGAACGGTGCCAGCAGCTCGCGCCGGCCCGCTCCCGGCTCCTGAAGGTCCGTGAAGTACGGGTCCCAGCACTCCCTCGGGTCCGCCTCCAGGAACCACAGCAGGGTCAGGCGGGTGTCGACTCCCTCCACCTGCTTCACGTACGTCATGCGGTCGCCGGGGAGGGGGGTCGGGCGGAACACGGTCACCATGGCCGCCGGTGAGCCCGCCAGGCGCTTCGGGAGGTGGCGGGCGAGCAGCCACTCCAGCAACTCGGGCCGTTTCTCCGGGGATTCGGCGTCGAGGACCTCCAGCACCAGGCCCGCGTACGGGTGGTCCAGGGCGTGGAAGTCCCTGGGGCCCGCCGCGCCGTCGCGGTAGACCGTGGACTCGTGGTCCTGGAAGGCCGTGAAGACGTGGGTGCGGTCGCGGTAGACGCGGGCGTCCCGGTTGAGGCGTTTGTTGATGGCGACGGTCCACTTCATGTGGTCGTCGTAGCGGCCCTCGGTGACCCAGTAGGTGGAGAGGTAGCAACCGGCCGTGACCGGCTGGGCGACCGCCGACTTCTCGGGCACGCGCAGGAGTTGGAGGTCCCGGGTGGCGACCCAGCGGCGGCCCGCGTACATCCAGGGCATGGCCATCGCGCCGGCGTAGTAGTGGTCGTCCTCGTACCAGCGGTTGTAGGCGTACTCGTGGCCCGGGTGCGGTTCGACCATGGTGATCAGCGCGTGGCCGGGGTGGACTCCGTAGGGTCCGGTGGCGGCCAGTTCGGCGTATGTCTCGCTGTGGGTGTCGTTGCGTGGCTCACTGTGGGTCTGGCTGCGGGTCTCGCTGTGCATCTCGCTGCGGGTCTCTTCTGACATGGGACCTTCCCTCCTCCAGCGCTCGCCCATACTCTGACGCCCCGTCAGATAATGCGCCAGGGTCGGGAACCAGGCAGGAATCAGGGAGGTCGCGGGTATGTCACTTCTCTCCGGGAAGACCGTCGTCGTGTCCGGAGTCGGCGCCGGGCTCGGTCACCAGGTCGCCGCGGCCGTCGTGCGGGACGGCGGGAACGCCGTGCTGGGCGCGCGGACCGAGGCGAACCTCGTGAAGAGTGCCGCCGAGATCGATCCGGACGGGGCGCACACCGCGTACCGGGCGACCGACATCACCGACGAGCAACAGTGCGCGGCGCTCGCGGAGTTGGCGGCGGAGCGGTTCGGCCGGCTGGACGCGGTGGTCCATGTGGCCGCCTGGGACAGCTACTTCGGCGGTCTGGAGGACGCGGACTTCACGACCTGGCAGTCGGTCATCGACGTGAACCTGCTGGGGTCGCTGCGGATGACGCGGGCCTGTCTCGCGGGGCTGAAGGCGGCGGGCGGCGGGTCGGTGGTGTTCGTCGGGACGCAGTCGGCCGTCGCCGCCCCCTCACAGGTCCGGCAGGCCGCGTACGCCGCCTCCAAGGGGGCGCTGACCAGCGCGATGTACTCGCTGGCGCGGGAGCTCGGGCCGTACCGGATCCGGGTCAACACCGTGCTGCCGGGCTGGATGTGGGGGCCGCCGGTGCGGGCCTACGTACAGTTCACCGCGCAGACGGAGGGGGTGCCGGAGGCGGAGGTGCTGGAGCGGCTCACGGGGCGGATGGCGCTGCCCGACCTCGCGACCGACGGGGACGTGGCGGACGCGACGGCGTTCCTGGCCTCGGACCGGGCCCGGGCCATCACCGGACAGTCGTTGCTGGTCAACGCCGGGGAGCTCATGCGGTGAGTTCATGTAGGTGAACGCAGGCCATCATCACGAATATCTTTACCTCCCTTTGACCCGACGCCAGCTTGTCGTGTCCACGCAGTGGCGCCCACGATGAGCGCCGGGCTGATCCCTGGGAGGGCGCATATGAACGGTCTCGACTGGGCCGTGCTCATCGGCTATTTCGGCGTGATGGTGGCGATCGGCGTCTGGTCCCACAAACGGGTGGACGACGTCAGCGACTTCTTCACCGCCGGCGGCAAGATGCCCTGGTGGCTGTCGGGCATCTCGCACCACATGTCGGGCTACAGCGCGGTGATGTTCACCGGGTACGCGGGCATCGCCTACACCTACGGCGTCACGTCCTTCGTCACCTGGTCCTTCCCCATCGCCCTCGGCATCGCGATCGGCTCCAAGCTGTTCGCGCCGCGCATCAACCGGCTGCGCTCCCGCCTCCATGTGGCTTCCCCGCTGGAGTACCTGAAGAACCGCTACGACCTGAAGACCCAGCAGGCGCTGGCCTGGTCCGGCATGCTGCTGAAGATCGTGGACGTGGGCGCCAAGTGGGCCGCGATCGCCACCCTGTTGTCCGTCTTCACCGGCATCTCGCTCAACCAGGGCATCCTCATCACCGGCGGCATCACGGCGATCTACTGCACGATCGGCGGCCTGTGGGCCGACGCGCTCACCGAGTTGGGACAGTTCGTCATCCAACTCCTCGCGGGCATCGCGATGTTCGTGGCCGTCGTACTGAAACTCAACGACAAGGGCATCGGCTTCTTCGGCGCCTGGGACGAGCCGGAGCTCCAGGGCCACGGGGAGCCGCTGGTGGGGCCGTACGGCACGGTCTTCCTGCTGGCGTTCCTCTTCATCAAGCTCTTCGAGTACAACGGCGGCATGCTCAACCAGGCCCAGCGCTACATGGCCACGGCCAACGCGCACCAGGCCGAGCGCTCGGCGCGGCTGTCGGCGATCCTGTGGCTGGTCTGGCCGGTCGTGCTGTTCTTCCCGATGTGGATGTCACCGCTGCTGGTCGAGTCGCAGAAGCCGGACGGCTCCGACTCCTACGGCCTGATGACCGAACAGCTGCTGCCGCACGGCCTGTTGGGCCTGGTCATCGTCGGCTTCTTCTCGCACACCATGGCCATGTGCTCCTCCGACGCCAACGCCATCGCGGCCGTCTTCACCCGTGACTGCGCGCCGGTGCTGTGGCGCAGGGCGCGCAGCTGGAGCCAGGGGCAGGGCCTGCGGGTAGCCCGCATCACGACGGTCGTCTTCCTCGGCCTGTCGATGGCGGCGGCCACCCAGGTCAACTCCCCCACGTTCAAGGACATCATCACGGTGGTCATCCGCTGGGTCGCCGGTCTGATGGGCCCGATGGCGATCCCGATGATGCTCGGCCTGCTCCGCCCGTTCCGCCGCTCCGGCCCGACCGCCGCGCTCACCAGCTGGTCGATGGGCCTGCTCGCCTTCTGGCTGGTCAACTACCCGATCAGCTGGAACGTCGAGGGCGGCGTCCCCCTCCAGTACCAGGTCTCGATCCCGCTCGCCGTCTCCCTGGTCCTCTACATCCTCGTCGGCTTCATCAAGCCCGAGGACACCCCGGAACGCCTCGCGATCATCGAGAAGATCAACACGGACGGCGACGGCGACGACACGGCCGCGGCGGCGGTGCCGGTGCCGGCGGAGGGGGTGGACGACGTGATCGGGGCGCGGGTGAAGGACTGACCCCGGGTCCGGGTCCGCCGGTGTGGTCGGCCTACGCCCTCGGGTAACAAGGGTGTGGCCGTCCTACGCCCTCGGGTACCGAGCCAGCCACCCCGCCGACGCCCCGGCCGGGCCGTGCAGCGCGGGGCCCTGGGTCATCTCCATCGCGAAGTCGTCGGCCAGTTCCAGCAGGGTGGGGCGGCCCTCCAGCTCGGCCAGCCAGGCCGGGGGGAGGGCCGTCTCGCCGTGCAGGGCGCCGAGGAGGCCGCCGGTGAGGGCGCCGGCGGCGGCGGAGGGGCCGTCGTGGTTCACGGCGAGGCACAGACCGTGCCGTACGTCCTCCCCGACCAGGGCGCAGTACACGGCGGCGGACAGCAGCCCGTCCGCCGAGCCGTCGGCGGCGAGTTCCTCGACCCGCGCCGGGGTGGGCATCCCCTGCCGTACGGCACCCAGCGCGTGCTGGAGCGCGTCCGTCACGGGTTCGTGCCCGGGCCGCGCGGCGATCAGCGCGAGCGCCCGCTGCACCGCCCCGTCCAGGCTCTCGCCGAGGGCCAGCGCATGCACGATCACCGCGTACGCGCCCGCCGACAGATGGGCGATCGGGTGCCCGTGGGTCTGCGCGGCGCACTCCACCGCCAGCTGTACGACGAGCTGCGGCTCCCATCCGACGAGCAGCCCGAAGGGCGCGGACCGGGCGGTGGCCTCGGGCCCCAGCTCGGCGGGGTTCTTGGGTGACTCCAGCGTGCCCATGGTCTCGTCGCCGAACCCGATGAGCAGGGAGCGGGTGGGGTCGCGACGGGCGTACAGCCACTCCTCGCGCGCCAGCCACCCGTCGTCCTTGCGCCGCTCGTCGGGCCCCCAGTCCCGCTGGGTGGCGGCCCAGCGCAGATAGGCCCGGTGCAGATCGGTGGGCGGATGCCAGGCCCCGGTGTCCCGGCGCACCTGGGCCCGTATGAGCCCGTCCACGGTGAACAGCGTGAGCTGCGTGAGATGACTGACGGCACCGCGCCTGCCGTACCCGAACGCGAGATCGACCAGCCCCTCCGCGCCGTACGCCTCCCGGATCTCGTCCAGCCCGAGCCCGTCGACCGGCGCCCCGAGCGCGTCCCCCACGGCCACCCCGAGGAGCGTCCCCCGCACCCGACTCCGAAAGTCCTGCTGCTCGGCCCGCCCCCAGACGGCCCCGGCTGTCGCACCCACCAAGACCTCCCCGTGGCAACCGTCCGTATGTACGACGACCAGCACTGTAATCGACGGGCGGGTCGGGGTTCAGGGGGCGTGAGGGGATGCGCGGTGCGCACTGGTTCGTGAGGAATACGCCGTTATCCGCTGGAATCGCTATGCTCCAGCGCGTCGATCCGGCTCCTACGCTGGGCGTCGGCCGGGAGGGGTGCGAGGTGGCGGAAGAGTGGGTGGAGAAGCTCTCGAACTGGCTCGTGAGTGCCGGGTTCGAGCAAGTGGACAAGGAACTCGACGGGCCCTTCGGCGATGTTCTGATCGAGTTCAAGGGTGCGGCCTGCGAGGTGATCGTGGGGAGGGAGAAGCTTCAGTGGTACGTCGGGATCGCTCCGCGCGGCGGGGATCCCGTCATGCTTCCCAAGGTCTGGGCGAGCCTCCTCGACGGAACGGAACCGGATGCCGGGAACGCGGATCCCCTGGAGCGACAACTCGCCTTCGTGTACCAGCGTTTGGGTGAGGTGGAGGAAGCCGTGGAGCGGGACAGCGAGGTCGGCGTCAAGCTTCTTGCCGTCAATCGCAGACTCATCAGAGCCAGGCTGGGCCTGGATCCTGAGGTTCCGAGGCCCGGCAGCCCGTGAGTTCGTCGCTCACTCCGCGAACCGCGCCCGCACCGCGTCCCGTGCCTCCGTCGCCGATGCCAGGCAGTTGGTGAGGGTGGGGTGGGGGGCCCGGTCCGGGGAGGTCAGGAGTTCCTCCAGGGTCTGGGTCAATTGGGCCAGTTCGTGCCATTCCGGGTTCAGGGCGAGGAATGCGAGCAGGGCCTGTTCTGCCTGCTGTCCGTCGGGCCGGGCGCAGGACAGGATCGTGTGGGTCAGGGTGGGGGTCTCCGGATGCAGGCGGGACCAGGTGTGCCACAGAGGGGACGCCGCGGTCGCGCCCTCGGATCGGTGAGTCGTCATCGCCAGGTGGTAGGCGCCGGTGGCCGGGTCGTTCTCGTGGAGGCGGGTGGCGGTGCGGTGGGCCTCGGGCCAGTTGCCCTGGTGGCGGTGGAGTGTGGCCCGTACGTCGTCCAGGGCCGGGTCCTCGCTCAGAAGCACGCGTGCCTCCGCCTCCGCCAGTCGCCCGCACCACAGCAACAGCCTTACGGCCGCGGCGCGTTCCCGTGTCGAACCGGGAGCCAGTTCCACGCATCGGTCCAGGTCGGACAGGGCCTGGTCCGTACGGCCCATGGCCAGGTGCACGTCGGCTCGGCAACTGTAGGCCGACACGAACTCCGGGTCGACCGCCACCGCACGGTCCAGGTGGTGGAGCGCCTCCTCGTAGGAGCCGTTGCGGTGGCAGAGCGTGCCCAGGCCCGTCAATGAGATCTTGTGGTCCGGGAACAGTGACAGGGCGTACCGGTACGCCGTCTCCGCCTCCGTGAAGCGGTGGGCCAGCTGGTGGGACAGGGCCAGTTCCGCCGTGATCCAGGCCGCGTCCGGTTCCGCCTCGGTCGCGCGGAGCAGGTCCGCCAAGGCGCCTTCCCCGTCGTCGAGTTGGCGGCGGAGCCGGGAGCGCATCACCAACGCCCAGGCGTAGTCGGGCGCCAGCTCGATCGCCCGGTCGAAGTCGGTCAACGCCTCGGTGGGGCGGCCCAGTTCGTGCAGGGCCCGGCCCCGGCCCGCCAGCGCCGACGCGTGGCCCGGCTCCAGGCGGACCGCTCGGCCCAGTTCGGCCACCGCCTCCTCGTGGCGCCCGGCACGCCGGTACGCGTCCCCGCGCTCCGAGGCCACCCAGGCCGAGTCGGGGGCGAGTTCGGCCGCCCGGTCGAGGTCGGCGAAGGCCCGGTCCAGGTCTCCGCGCGCCAGGTGCAGCCGGGATCTGCGCACCAGCGCCCAGCGGTGCTCCGGGTCGATGCCGAGCGCGCGGTTGAAGTCGGCGAGCGCCTCGTCGAGCCGGCCGAGTCCGTGCCGGCACACCGCCCGCCCGGTCAGGGCGACCCCGTCGGTGGGGTCGAGGGCGAAGGCGCGGCCGAAGTCGGCGGCGGCCTCCTCCAGACGCCCGGCGAGCCGGTAGGTCTCCGCACGCTCGGCGATGATCTCCCCGGTGCCGGGGGCGAGTCGGTCGGCCTGGTCGAGGTCGGCCAGGGCGGCCGGGTAGTCGCCCGTCAACTGGTGGGTGACGCCCCGGCCGTAGTGGGCCAGGGGCTGCTGCGGATCGAGTTCGAGCGCGCGGTCGTACTCCTCGACGGCCGGCCCGTACTCCTGGCGGTTGCGCAGCTCCCTGGCGCGCAGCGTGTGCGCCTGCGCCCGGCCGCCGGGGTCGAGTCCGGGCCGGGCCAGGAGGAGGTCCATCGCCCGGCGCACCCCGGTGTCCTCGTCGGCGAGCGCCTCGCCCAGCGCGCGGCCCAGTTCGCGCAGGGCCGGGTGGTCGGTCGCCTCGCCGGTCTCCTCCAGCATCCGCGCCCAGCGGCGGCCGACGACCTCGTCCGTGCGGCAGGCCACGACGAGTTCGCGCAGGGCGGCGGCGAGCGCGGCCGGCGGCCGGGCGCACAGCAGGTGGTACATCTCCTCCAGGCGCAGCTCCCGCCACTCCCGGTCCGCCCACAACTCCTTCTCCCCGCGCCCGAATCCGGCGTCCTCGCGCCACTCGGCGAACGCCTCCGCGAGCCTCCGGTGCCGGGCCGCCCACTCCGTCCGGGACCGGCGCCGCTCCAGGCGCAGCATCTGGGTGCGGACGACCTCGTGGTACTGGAGCCGTCCCGCGCGCCGGCCGACGAACGGCAGCGCGGTCAACCACGTGTACAGCGCGTCCAGTTCGTCCTCGGAGGAGGTGCCGGGCCGGGCGACCAGTACCCGGAACACGTCCGCGTCGAGGCGTCTGGGCAGCGCGCAGACCGTGGCGACCCGTCGGCGGACCTCCGGCTCCGGCTTCAGGAACCGCTCCACCGCGCCCGCGCTCGGGTCGGCCACCTCGTCGGGGGCGCCGGGCCGCCGGGCCGCGAGCGTGGACACCAGGACCGGCAGGCCCCCGGTCAGGCGCAGCACCTCCTCGACGACCGGCTCGGCCACCACGCCCCGGGTGGCGAGCAGGCTGCGCGCCTCGGTCTCGGTGAACGGCGCGAGCGGTACGTCCGCCACTTGGTCCAGGCCGCCCCAGCGGGCGGTGTCCAGGGGGCGCTGTCCGGCGCTGACGACGACGAGGGCGGCGGGCAGACCGCCGTACTCCTCGGGCCTGGTGAGGACGTCGTGGAGCCAGGGGTCGAGGAAGGGGCCGGTGCGTTCGTACGTGTCGAGGAACAGGACGATCCACGGTACGGCGGTGGCGGCGGCGCGCAGTTCGGTGAGCAGGACCGGGGTGAGGGCCCGCTCCGGGGCGAGTACGAGGTCGGCGTCCTCGGGGTTGCGGAAGCGGGCGCCGAGGCCGGCCCGCAGCCGGTCGGCGCTCTGGGCGAGGCGGTCCGCGGGCAGGGCGCGGGTGACGAGACCGGCGCCGGGCAGGGTGGCCTCCAGGACGCCGAGGCCCAGTTCCACCGCGGCCCGGCTGCCCGCCGAGGGCGTCTCCGGTGCGGGGTCCGGGGCAAGCGCGGCGAGCGCGGCGGCCTCCGCCTCGTGCCGCCGCTCCCGGTAGGTGGCGAGCCGGCGCTCCAGATCCTTGAACCGCCGTCCCTGCTCGGCGACCTGACGGCACATCATCTCCAGGGCCTCCGGTACCCCGGCGGCGCTCTCGTCGACGTACGCCGTGAGCGCCCCGCGTTCGCGGGCGAGGTGGGTCAACTCCTGGACCAGGAAGGTCTTTCCGACGCCCGCGCTGCCGTGCACATGGAAGCGGAAGCGGTGCCGGGCGTCACCGGGCGGGAGGTCGAAGTTGCCCAGGAACGCGGCGCGTTCGGCCTCGCGGCCCACGAATCCGGCCCTGGTGCGCTGCCGGATGAGCTCCTGCAACGACGGTTGCGCCTGTGCCATGCGTCCGCCCGCTCCCTCGTCCCGGACCGTCCACGACCATTCTGGCCCAGTCCGGCCCGGTCGATCTGGAACACACCGCCCCGCACAGGGAAGGATGGCCCCCATGGCATCGACACCCCCACGCACCTCACACACCTCACGCAGCGCACTCCACCTCGCGGCCACCCTGCTCACCGCGACGGTCGCGCTCTACATCGCCCTGGTGGCCTTCGGGAACATCACGGACTTCGGGACCAATCAGGCGTTCGTGCAGCATGTGCTCGCGATGGATACGACGTTCAAGGACGACGATCTGATGTGGAGAGCCGTCACCAGCAAGGGACTTCAGAACACGGCGTATGTCGCGATCATCGTCTGGGAGACGCTGGCGGCGCTCGTGCTGATATACGGCACCTGGCTGTGGGTCCGGCGTGACGACGCGGCCGCCCGGCGGTTCTCGACGTACGGGCTGCTCATGCTGATGCTGCTCTTCGGCGCCGGGTTCATCGCGATCGGCGGGGAGTGGTTCTCGATGTGGCAGTCGAAGACCTGGAACGGGCTCGACGCCGCGCTGCGGGTGTTCCTGCTCAGCGGGGTCGTGCTGCTGGTGGTGAGCCTCACCGACCGGAAGCAGGTCTCAGCCGACAGCTGACGGCTCCGCTAGCCGACCACCACGACCGTCGTCCCCGTCTCGCCGAACGTCCACAGCGCCGACCCGTCCGCCGCGCTCATGCGGATGCCGCCGGTTCGGGCGCCGTCGGCGGGCGGGGGCGAGGAGCCGTCCACCGCGTTGGAGAAGGCGACGTTCACGCCGTCGACGGCGGTGAAGTACACGATGTGCTCGATCCGCACGCCGTCGGACCCGGTCGTCGGGTCGCCCCGGCGCAGGGAGACGGAGTACTTGCCGGGGGCCGGGTCCACGGTCCCCGGCCACACCGCGAACGTGCGCCGCGCGGCCTCGCTCGCGTCGATCAGCCACACCCGCTTCAGCGCGAGCGAGTAGACGATCCGGCGGCCGGTGCCGGAGCTGTCCGGGACGGCGGTCGAGGCCGGCCGGGGCTTCGCCGACGGGCTCGGGGAGGCCGCCGCGCTCGGCCGTGCGGTGACGGCCACGGCTGGCTTCGTTCCCTTGTCGGCCTGTACGGCCAGGGCGACGACAGCGGCGATCGCCCCCACGGTCAGACCCGTCACCCAGACCTTCGGGGCTGGCACGGCACGCATCTCCTCGGCTAAGGATCCCCGTCGAACGGGGGTCGGATCATCGTACCGGCCTCCGCCTCGACACCCGTCCCGGCCGACGCTCAGTCCAGCACCGGCAACAACCGCGGAAGGTGCCCGTCCGACACGGCCGCCGCGTTCTGCCGCTCCCGCGTCACCTCGCCGTAGAGCGTGGTGCGCGGACGCGCCGGACGGCCCGCCGCCTCGGCCACGGCGACCAGGTCCTTCACCGACTTGTAGGAGCCGTACGACGAACCCGCCATCCGCGAGATCGTCTCCTCCATCAGGGTGCCGCCGACGTCGTTCGCGCCGGAGCGCAGCATCTCGGCCGCGCCCTCGGTGCCGAGCTTGACCCAGCTGGTCTGGATGTTCGGCACCCAGGGGTGCAGCAGCAGGCGGGCCATCGCGGTGACCGCCCGGTTGTCCCGCATGGTGGGGCCGGGGCGCGCGATGCCGGCCAGGTAGACCGGGGCGTTGGTGTGGATGAAGGGGAGCGTCACGAACTCCGTGAAGCCGCCGGTGCGTTGCTGGATGCCGGCCAGGGTGCGCAGGTGGCCCAGCCAGTGGCGGGGCTGGTCGACATGGCCGTACATCATCGTCGAGGAGGACCTGAGGCCGACCTCGTGGGCGGTCTCGATCACCTCGATCCAGGTGGCCGTCGGCAGCTTGCCCTTGGTGAGGACCCAGCGGACCTCGTCGTCGAGGATCTCGGCGGCGGTGCCGGGTATGGAGTCGAGGCCGGCCTCCTTGGCGGCGGTCAGCCACTCGCGGATCGACATCCCGGTGCGGGTCGCGCCGTTGACGACCTCCATCGGCGAGAAGGCGTGCACGTGCATGCCGGGCACGCGCTCCTTCACCGCGCGCGCGATGTCGAAGTACGCCGTCCCGGGCAGGTCCGGATGGATGCCGCCCTGCATGCAGACCTCCACCGCGCCGACCTCCCAGGCCTGTTGGGCGCGGTCGGCGACCTGGTCGAGGGAGAGCGTGTAGGCGTCGGCGTCGGTGCGCCGCTGGGCGAAGGCGCAGAAACGGCAGCCCGTGTAGCAGACGTTGGTGAAGTTGATGTTCCGCGTGACGATGTACGTGACGTCGTCGCCGACCGCCGATCGGCGCACGTCGTCGGCGATCCGGGTCAGCGCGTCGAGGGCGGGGCCGTCCGCGTGCAGCAGCGCGAGGGCTTCGTCGTCGGTCAGCCTGGTCGGGTCGTCGGCGGCCGTGCGCAGGGCCTGCCGTACGTCCGTGTCGATGCGCTCCGGCACCATGCCGGGGGCGGCCGCCTCGCGCAGGGCGCCCCAGTCGCCGTAGACCTCGTCGAAGTCGTCGCGACGGTCGGACGTACGGCCCTCGGTGTCGATCGTGGCGTGCAGATCGGTGCGGCCGGAGGGGACGAAGACCTCCTCCGGCTCCTGCCACGGCAGCCCCCGCGGAAGGGCGTCGGGGCGCGCGAGGCCGGTCTCCGGGTCGGCGAGGGCCGCCACGTGCGGCCGTAGCCGCGGGTCCAGCCAGGGCTCGCCGCGCCGCACGAACTCGGGGTACACGCACAGCCGTTCCCGCAGCTCGAAACCGGCGGCGCGGGAGCGCTCGGTCAGCTCCTCGATCTGCGGCCAGGGGCGCTCGGGGTTGACGTGGTCGATGGTCAGCGGGCTGACCCCGCCCCAGTCGTCGATGCCCGCGCCGATCAGCCGCTCGTACTCGCTGTCGACGAGGTTCGGCGGGGCCTGGATGTTGGCGGCCGGGCCCATGATCAGGCGGGCGACGGCCACCGCGGCGACGAGTTCGTCCAGCTCCGCGTCCGGCATGCCGCGCATCGCGGTGTCCGGCTTGGCGCGGAAGTTCTGGATGATCAGCTCCTGGACGCTGTGGTACGCCCGTGCCGTGCGCCTCAGCGCGAACAGGGACTCGGCGCGCTCCTCGTACGTCTCCCCGATCCCGATGAGGATGCCGGAGGTGAAGGGCACGGAGGAACGGCCGGCGTCCTCCAGGACCCGCAGGCGTACGGCGGGTTCCTTGTCCGGGGAGCCGTGGTGGGGGCCGCCGGGCTCGGACCAGAGCCTCGTGGCCGTCGTCTCCAGCATCATGCCCATGCTCGGGGCGACGGGCTTGAGCCGCTGGAAGTCGGTCCAGGAGAGCACGCCGGGGTTGAGGTGGGGCAGCAGTCCGGTCTCCTCCAGGATGCGGACGGAGATCGCGCGGACGTAGGCGATGGTGTCGTCGTAGCCGTGCGCGTCCAGCCACTCCCTGGCCTCCGGCCAGCGGTCCTCGGGCTTGTCGCCGAGCGTGATCAGGGCTTCCTTGCAGCCGAGCGCGGCGCCCTTGCGGGCCACGTCGAGGACTTCGTCGGGGGACATGAACATGCCGTGCCCGGCCCGGCGGAGCTTGCCGGGCACGGTCACGAAGGTGCAGTAGTGGCACTTGTCCCGGCACAGCCGGGTCAGCGGGACGAAGACGCTCTTCGAGTACGTGATGACGCCGGGGCGGCCCGCCTGCGCCAGACCCGCGTCCCTGATCCGGGCGGCGGACGCGGTGAGATCGACGAGCGCCTCACCGCGCGCCTGCAGCAGCACCGCCGCTTCCGCCACGTCCAGGGCGACGCCGTCCCGGGCGCGTTTCAGGGCGCGACGCATGGAGTTCTCGGTGGGGCCGGTACCGCCGGGGCGGTCGGTGGGGCCGGTTCCGGAGGTCGCGGAAGTCGTCATCCTTCGAGCATACGGAGGGGCTCCGCCGGTTCAGCGGGGACGGGGGTGGTGGTGGGGGACGCGGTGTGATGCCGGGTGCGGGCTCGTCGTGGCTGGTCGCGCAGTTCCCCGCGCCCCTGGTTGGCCGCCTGGCCCTGGGTTACAAGTACGCGGCGTACTCGTCGAGCACCTTCAGCACCTCCCCCTCCCCCGCCGGCGGCAGCTGGAGCACGACCTCCTCGATGCCGAGTTCGGCGTAGTGGGCGAGCTTGCCGGGGGTGGGCAGGACGGCGTACGGGACGACCTGGAGGGCGGCCGGGTCGCGGCCCGCGTCGGTCCAGGCGGCGCGGAGGACCGGGACGGACTCGGTGAGACCGCGTCCGCCGATGGGGAGCCAGCCGTCGGCGTAGTCGCAGATGTGGGAGAACAGCTTGGGCCCGGCGGCACCGCCCACCAGGGTCCGCCTCTGGATGGGCTTGGGGTGGGCGTGGCTGGCCCGGACACTCCCGAACTCCCCTTCGTAGGCGGTCGGTTCGTCCGCCCACAGCGCCTGCATGAGCCGCATCCGGTCCCGCGCCAGCTCCCGCCGGGTACGCCACTCGACACCGTGGTCGGCGGCCTCCTCCACGTTCCACCCGAACCCGAGCCCGAGCGTGAACCGGCCGCCGCTGAGGTGGTCCAGGGTCGCGATCTGCTTGGCCAGGTCGATCGGGTCGTGCTGGGCGACGAGCGTGATGCCGGTGCCGAGCCCGAGGCGCTCGGTGACGGCGGCGGCCTGGCCGAGCGCGACGAAGGGGTCGAGGGTACGGCCGTACTCGCGCGGCAGCTCGCCACCGGCCGGGTACGGGGTCGCCCGCTCGACGGGGATGTGGGTGTGCTCGGGGAGATACAGCCCGGCGAACCCGCGCGCCTCCAGCTCACGGGCGAGCCGGGTCGGGGTGATGGTCTCGTCGGTGAGGAAGATCGTCACGGAGATACGCATGGGTGCATCTCTACCGGTCCTGGCGGCACATGTCCATACCGACTGGTCGGCATCTGTGCGAGGGGGGATGCGGGACTGTCGGGCGTCTGTCGGCCGTATGTCGGGGCTGTCGGTGCGATGTCGGCGGCCTGTCGACGGGGGCGCGGAGGCTAGCCGTAGATCCCGGGGCCGCGAGGTCACCAGGGCCCCGCCGGCACCAGCACCCGGCCCCCTCCCAACACATCAGGAGCCACCATGACCACCCACGCAACCATCATCGGCGCCGGACTCGGCGGCCTCACCCTCGCCCGTGTCCTGCACGTCCACGGCATGACGTCCACCGTCTACGAGGCGGAGCCGTCGCCGACGTCCCGCTCGCAGGACGGGATGCTCGACATCCACGACTACAACGGCCGGCTCGCCCTCGAAGCGGCCGGTCTGACGGAGGAGTTCCGCGGTCTGGTCCTGGAGGGCCGGGAGGCCACCCGTCTGCTCGACCGGGACGGCACGCTGTTGTTCGACAAGGCCGACGACGGCACCGGCGAGCGCCCGGAGGTGCAGCGCGGCGAGTTGCGGCAGCTGCTGCTCGACTCGCTGCCGCCGGGCACGGTCCGCTGGGGCCACAAGGTCAGCGGCACCCGGTCCCTCGGCGGGGGCCGCCACGAGGTGACGTTCGCCGACGGTACGACGGTCACGACGGACCTGCTGGTCGGCGCGGACGGCGCGTGGTCGCGGGTACGGCCGCTGCTGACCGGCGTGACACCCGAGTACACGGGCATGTCGTCGGTCGAGACCTACCTCTACGACGCCGACACCCGGCACCCGGCCGCGGCGAAGGCGGTGGGCGACGGGGCGCTGTTCGTGCTGGCGCCGGGCAAGGGGTTCGTGGTCCACCGGGAGAAGGGCGGCACCCTGCACACGTACGTGATGCTCGCCCGGCCGACGGACTGGTTCGAGGACGTCGACTTCACGGACCCGGCGGCGGCCAGGGCACGGATCGCGGCGGAGTTCGAGGGCTGGGCGCCCGAACTCACCGCCCTGATCACCGACGGCGACTCCGCCCCGGTCCTGCGCCCCTTCAACGCCCTCCCGGTCGGCCACAGTTGGGCCCGGGTCCCCGGAGTGACCCTGATCGGCGACGCCGCCCATGTCGCGGCCCCCAACGGCGAGGGCGCCAACCTCGCCATGCTGGACGGCGCCGAACTCGCCCAGTTCCTCGCGGCCCACCCCGACGACATCGAGACGGCGCTCACCGCGCACGAGCGGGCCATGTTCCCACGCAGCACCGAATCCGCCACGGAGGGCACCGACCTGTACGGGCTGATGTTCGGCGACGACACACCCCACGGCCTGATCGAGATGTTCACCGGGGCGGGGCAGGACGCCTGAGCGGCCCGGCCGGTCGGCGGGCGGGCCGTCGCGTTCCGTCAGCGGCCGAGGCGGGTGCGGACCATGCCCACCATGGCGTCGACCTCGCTGACGCGCATCACGCGTGCGAGGGGGAGGAACAGGGCGATCAGCACCGTCGCCCCGGCCGCGAGCGCGGTGAGCGCGGCGACGACGGGAGGGTGGATCGCCGTCATCAGCCAGGCGGCGGTCGATCCGGCCGCCAGGGCCGCGGGGAGGCTCGCCCCGATCAGGCGCAGGTAGGTGCGGGCGACCCTGCGGCCGTCGAGGTCGCCGCCGAGCCGGCCGCGGAGCCGTCTCCAGGCGACGCCGACACCGATGACGTAGGCCAGGCCGTACGCGAAGGCCATGCCGGTCACGGCCCACTGCGCGGGGAGCAGGAGATAGGCGGCGAAGGAGCCGACCGCGTTCACCAGCGCGACGATGAGGGTGTTGAAGAAGGGGGTCCGGGTGTCCTCGTACGCGTAGAAGCCGCGCAGCACCACGTACTGCACCGAGTAAGGGATCAGTCCCAGGGCGAAGGCCATCAGGACGAAGCCGATGTTGCGGGCGCCCTGCTCGCCGGCTCCGGCGTAGAGCAGCTGGATCAGCGGGACGCCGAGGGCGAGGAACGCGAAGGCGCAGGGGACGATGGCGACCGCCGACGTGCGCAGCCCCTGTGAGATGTCGTCCCGTACCGCTCGGTGATCGCCGTCGGCGGCCGCGCGGGCGATGCGGGGAAGGACGGCCGTCATCACGGAGACGGTGACGATGGCCTGCGGCATCTGCCACAGCAGGAGCGCGTAGTTGTAGGCGGTGATGCCGGTGCCGGGGTGTCCGGCCGTCTCCGCGGCGGCGCCGGCGGCGGTGGCGAGACGCGTCACCACGACCATGCCGGCCTGGTTGACGAGCACGAACAGGAAGGTCCACTTGGCGAGGCCGAGAGCCTTCCCGAGGCCGTGGCCTCGCCAGTCGAAGCGAAGGCGGATCCGGAATCCCGAGTCGCGCAGGTAGGGGATCATCGCCAGCGCCTGGACCGTCAGCCCCAGCAGGGTGCCGACCCCGAGCAGGCGCACTCCCTGCGGTGTGATCGACGCCGCCGACATTCCCGAATGCGCGGCCGTGCCGAAGACCCAGACGAACGATCCGAAAGCGACGATGATCAGGATGTTGTTGAGAACCGGCGTCCACATCATGGCGCCGAACCGCCCGCGCGCATTGAGGATCTGCCCCATCACCACGTGAATCCCCATGAAGAACATGGTGGGCAGGCAGTAACGGGCGAAGGTGACCGCGACGCTCATCTGGTCGGGACGGTCGGCCATCGAGGGCGCCATGACCCGGATGAACTCCGGTGCCGCGACGACACATATCAGGGTGGTCGATCCGAGGAATGTGACGACCAGGGTCATGAGACGGTTGGCGTACGCGGCGCCCCCGTCGGAGTCCTCTTTCATCGACCGGACCAACTGCGGAATGAAGACCGCGTTGAGGGCACCTCCGCCGACCAGGACGTAGATCATGGTGGGGAGCGTATTGGCCACCTGATAGGTGTCGTTGAGTGTTCCCACCCCCAGCGCGGCTCCCATGACCAGGGTGCGCAGAAATCCGGTCAGACGTGAGACCAGAGTGCCGGCCGCCATGAGAGCGCTGGACTTCATGAGACCGGAGGACTCATTGACCGGGGCGGAAACGGGAACTCGGCGGAACTGGAGCGTATCGAAGTCGCGGGCGGCCACGCGCCCAAGCTACAGGCCCGACGTGGGCGAATGCCAATGCGAGCCGAATTCTTACTCTGCCCGGCAGCGGACTTACCTTTCATCGTCGACGGCAGCTCAAAGCGCGATAAATTCGGGCGAATTGAGGGGCTGGAAGGATCAGTTCTCGCCATTCCCTGTCCACGTCGACCGAAAACGATCCCTGGCAACTGCGAGATACCTCATGGATAGTTGGCGACCGCACGTGAAATCAGGCACAGCGAACTGTCTCTTCACGAGAGGAAAACGAATGCGCCGAACAGTGGCGACAGTCGCGGCGACGGGGTTCCTGATCGCGCTCGGAACCGGTGTCAGCTCGGCGGCGACGCAGACCGACGCCACCCACCCGGACGTCGTGAGCCCCAGGGCCAGCTACAGCTTCGCATGCACGCTGCCGCAGGGTAACTACGCCAATTACTCGTTCAGCGACGGAATCACGTCCACCACGATCTACTACAACAACCACTGTTCCAGCGGGATATACGTCAGAGTGCACGTCGCCGCGGGAAGCCAGTGCTGGCTCACCCCCGCAGGAAAGGGCAGTTCGGTCTTCGACGCCGGGGTGACCAGCATCACCGAAGGATGCTGAGAAGGCATTAGCCGCTGACAATCACGGAACGCTTCACCCGGAATTCGAAACGGCCCGCCATTCCGACCGGCGGGCCGTTTCGCCCTGCTCGACCACCTGAAGTCACACTGCCCCGTCCGCCAACTCCGCCACCACCGCCGCATGATCCGACGGCCACACCCCCTCCACCGGCCCGTCCCCCGCGCGCCGGACGCCGCGGACGTGGCCCAGGCCTCCCGCCCCCGGCAGGCCCACGTGGATGTAGTCGATGCGGGCCGGTGGGGAGTGGTGGACGTACGGGTTCGCCGGGTCCCAGGTCGCGGAGGGGGCTGTCGGGGGCGCGTACTCCCAGGCGTCGAGGAAGAGTTGGCCGGGGGCGGCCGGGGCCGTTTTGTAGCCGCCGAAGAGGCGGATCTCGTCGGAGTCGGGCCAGGCGTTGAAGTCGCCGGTGACGACGGGCGGGAAGGCGCCGGTGCCGCGGTGGGCGGCGACGAACTCCGCGAGTGCGGTGACCTGTTGGCAGCGGAGCGCCGACGCGTCCGGGGCCGAGGTGAGGTGGGTGGTGAAGAAGGGGATGTCGTACGACGGTCCCGCGAGCCGGGTGTGGAAGGCGAGGCGGCCGTCGTCCAGGTCCTCGGGGGCGGGCAGTCGCAGGACGGCCTCCTCGATGACCGGCCAGCGGCTGAGCACCGCGTTGCCGACCTCCACCCCGGGGTCGCCGATCCGCCGCTGCCAGCGCTCGGAGGCCGGTGAGGGCGCCCACGCCCAGTGCAGGCCGAGTTCGGACGCCAGCCACCGCGCGAGGTTCTCCGTGCCCGCCGACCACACCTCCTGGAGGCCGACGACGTCCGGCCGCAGCTCCCGCAGCACCGCCAGGATCGCCTTCTGGCGTTCCGCCCACGGGCCGAAGCGCCACCACAGGTTCCAGGTCACCACGCGCATCGCCGACACCCCTTCGTCCGCCCGGCGGCCACCCTGAGATCATCGAGGCCGCCGGTCAGAATACGGAAGACGAGCGACGGGAGCCCCGAGACCATGTCCCCCAACGCCGAGCGCAAGTACCGCGCCGCCACGGCCTTCCAGCGCCGCCTCAACCCGATCATGCGCCGCCTGCCGCTCCAGACCGTCCTGGAGACCACCGGCCGCACCTCGGGCCTGCCCCGCCGAACTCCCGTGGGCGGCAAGCGAGTCGGGGACTCCTTCTGGCTGGTCTCCGAGTTCGGGGAACGGTCGCAGTACGTCCGCAACATCAAGGCCGACCCGCGGGTGCGGGTGCGGATCCGCGGGCGGTGGCACCCGGGGACGGCGCATCTGCTGCCGGACGACGACACCGCCGTACGCCTGCGCTCGCTGCCCGTGATGAACAGCGCGGCCGTGCGGGCCATAGGGGCAGGGCAGTTGACCGTGCGGGTGGATCTCAGCGGCTGAGGAGACCCGAGACCAGTTCTACGACCGTCCCCGGCACCCGGAGCGTCGGGAAGTGGTCGCAGGCCGGGGCGCGGACCAGCAGGCAGCCGGGGATGCGGGCCGCCATCGCCTCGTTGCAGCGGACCACCTCGGGCTGGTCGTCCTCGCCGAGCAGGAGGGCGCAGGGGAGGTCCAGTTCGCCGAGGCGGTCGAAGGCCGGGGCGGACTCGGTCTGGTGGCCGTACGTGGTGAACCAGGCCGGGAGCGCCGCCCGCAGCAGCCGCTCGGCGTCGCGGTCGGGGGGTGTGCCGGCCCTGCCCCAGATGGTCAGGAACAGCTCCACCAGGCCGTCCTTGTCGCCTGCGGTGGCGAGTTCGCCGATCCGGGCGGTCACCTCGGGGACCTCCAGGTCCGGGTAGCCGCTGACGCCGGGGACCAGGAGCGCCAGGGCGGCCACCCGGTCGGGCTCGGCCAGCGCCGCGTCCAGCGCGGTCGTACCGCCCATGCTGCTGCCGACCAGGACCGCGCGCTCGACGGAGAAGTGGTCCAGGACGCTCCAGAGGTCCTCGACGAGGGTGTACGACACGGTCGGCGCCGGTGATCCGCCGTAGCCGCGGGCGTCGTACCGGATCACGCGGTGCCGTGCGGTCAGGGCGGGCAGCACGGGGTCCCAGGCCCGGGAGTCGCCGACACCCGGGTGCAGCAGCACCAGGGGCGGTGCCCCGCCGGTGTCCGTCCCGGTGTCCTCGGCCCAGACCTCGCCACCCCTGACCTGCACCATGTGTCCCATACCCGCCACTGTTCCCGTGCCGGGGCCCGAGTACTCGCCGGGGTCCGTCGTGCCGGAGGGGGACCGGTGACCGGTGCCGCCGATCCCCCTGTCACGTCACTTCGCCGGCTTGTAGAACGCGTACGTCGCCGTGTACGCCACGCTCACCTGGTCCGTGCCGGTGCACGCGGTGGCCGGGGCGACGCCGCCCGTGGTGTTCAGGCGCTGTATGTAGGAGACCCCGCCGAAGACGCCGGAGCCCCGAGTGGCCGTGGCCTGGAGCAGGAGTTCGGGGATGGTGCCGGTCTTGGGGGAGGTGGCGACGGCCGCGGCGTTCACCGCGCTGCCGTCCACCGTGGAGACCCAGACGGGGCCGCGGGAGTGCAGGGCGACCGTGCGTCCTCTGCGGTCGGACAGGGTGGCGGCGGGCTCCAGGAGCTTCCAGGCACCGTCGGTGCAGGTGTAGGTCTGCACGCCCCGGGCGGGGTACACGCCGGTGAGCTTGTTGCCGGCGGGCACCTTGAGCGCGGCGGGGGCCTTCACGGGCCGGGGCGCGGCGTCCGCGGGGGCGGCGTTGCCGGTGGTCGTCCCCAGGAAGGCGGTCGCGGCGGCGAGGGCCGCGGTGGTCATGGCGAGACGCTTGGTGAGCTTCAAGTCAGTTCTCCGGAACGGTTTTTGACTGCTTTTCAGGGCGCCGACATCGATGTCGCCACCCCACCGCTCCGGGACTCTAGGCCATCTATGTGTATTCCAGAGGGAGTTGAGGGCACGGGCGTGTCCGCGGCACGTCTCACCCCGGCCAGACGATCGACTGCACCTCGCTGTAGGCGTGCAGCGCGTACGAGCCGCAGTCCCGCCCGACCCCGCTCCTGCGGAAGCCGCCGAACGGCGCCTCCATGTTGCGGCCGACCGTGTTGACCCCGACTCCCCCGGCCCGCAGCCGCCGCGCCACCCGGAAGGCACGGGCCACGTCCGCCGACCAGACGTAGTCGATCAGGCCGTAGTCGCTGTCGTTGGCGAGGGCGATCCCCTCCTCCTCGTCGTCGAAGGGCGTCACGGTCACGACCGGCCCGAAGATCTCCTCCCGGACCACCCGTGTCCCGGGCCCGCAGTCCGCGAGCAGGGTCGGCGCGACATAGAAACCCCGGTCCAGATCGGGCCGTTCGCCGCCGGCGACCACCACGGCACCTTCCTTGCGGCCGAGTTCGATGTACGACTCCACCCGCTCCCGGTGCGCGGCCGAGATCACCGGTCCGACGACCGTCCCGGCCTCGCGAGGGTCGCCCACCGTCAACCGCCCCGCGTAGGCGGCCAGTTGCTCGACGAGACGGTCGTAGATCCCGCGCTGTGCCAGCACCCGGGTGGGCGCCGTGCAGATCTGTCCGCTGTAGAAGGAGAAGGTGGTGCCGATGCCGGCCACCGCCGCGCCGAGGTCCGCGTCGTCGAGGACGACCGCGGCGCCCTTGCCGCCCAGCTCCATCAACTGCCGTTTCATGGACCGCCCGCACACCTCGCCGATGCGCTGCCCGACCGCCGTGGAGCCGGTGAAGCTGACCATGTCGACGTCCGGTGAGTCGACGGCGGCCTCGCCGACCTCGACGGAACGGCCGTTCACCACGTTCACGACCCCGCGCGGCACCCCGGCGGCCTCCAGCGCCTCCGCCATGCGGTACACGGACAGGGGGTCCTGCGGGGCGGGCTTCACGACGACGGTGTTGCCCATGGCGAGGGCGGGGGCGATCTTCCCGGCCGGGTTCGCCCAGGGGTTGTTGTACGAGGTGATGCAGGTGACGACCCCGACGGGCTGCCGGACGGCCAGGGCGCCCATCACGGCGGCCTTCCCCATCGGCCCGGCCTCGTTGATCTGCGGCGGGATCGCCCACTCGGCGGGCTCGACCTGCGCGTACCGCCGGAAGCGGGCGACGGCCACGCCGACCTGCATGGCCCGGGCCGTCCCGGTGGTCGCCCCGGTCTCGGCCTGGGCGAGTCCGGCGTACGGCACGAGCCGGGAGCGCACGATGTCGGAGGCCCGGGCGAGGATCGCCGCCCGCTCTCCCGGCGCCGTGCGCGACCACGGCCCGAAGGCCTCACGAGCCGCGGCACAGGCCGCGTGCACCTGATCCCGCGAGGCCTCCGGAGCCCACCCGACGGTCTCCTCGGTGGCGGGGTCGGCCACCGCGTAGTGCCCGCCGTCGGGCGTCACCCACTCGCCACCGACGAACAGCCGCTGTTCGTCAGGGGAGTTGTGCGACGAACCGTCCGCAGAAGCGCCTGTGGAGCTCACTTGGTGCTCACCGTCCGGGTGTCCCGCCCCGAGCGCAGCACCCGGCCCGGTACGGCCCCGCTCACCACGTCGTCCCGGATCGCCTCGACTCCGTTGACCCACACGGCCCGTATCCCGATCGCCCGGGAGTCCAGCCGCGGACTGTCACCCGGCAGGTCGTGCACCAGGGTGGCCGTGCCCGCGTCGATCCGCTCCGGGTCGAAGAGCACGAGGTCCGCATGGAAGCCCTCCTCGATCCGCCCGCGCTCCCGCAGCCCGAACAGCCGGGCGGGATCGTCGGTGAGCATCTTCACGGCCTGCTCCAGCGTGGTCAGCTTCCGCCCGCGCAGACAGTCCCCGAGGAAACGGGTCGTGTACGGCGCCCCGCACATCCGGTCCAGATGCGCCCCGGCGTCGGACCCGCCCAGCATCACGTCCTCGTGCTGCCAGGCCTCGGCACGCATCGCCCAGGACGCCGGGTCGTTGTCGGTCGGCATGGGCCACAGGACCGTACGCAGGTCGTCGGCCGCGCAGATCTCGACGAGCGCGCCGAACGGCGTCTGCCCGCGCTCGGCCGCGATGTCCTCCACGACCCGCCCGCTGAGCCCACGGTTCGCCTCGCTGTACGTGTCCCCGATGACGTACCGCCCGAAGTTGGTCAGCCGCCGGAAGACGCCGGCCTCCTTGGCCTGGGAGTGCCGCACCAACTCGGCCTGTACGTCCGGGTCGCGCAGTCTCTCGATCCGCTCGGGGACGGGCAGCGAGAGGACCGGCCCCCACCCGGGGATGAGGTTGAGGGCGCAGAAGGTGCCCAGGGACATGTTCATCGGAGTGAGGATCGGCATGGTCAGCGCGACGACCCGGCCGCCCGCCTTCCTCGCCTGCTCGCTCGCGAACAGCTGCCTCGGCACCCGCTCCGGTACGGCCGAGTCGATGGTCAGCACGTTCCAGTTGAGCGGCCGCCCCGCCGCCGCGCTCATCTCCACGAACAGCTCGATCTCGGCATCACTGAACTGATCGAGACACCCGGCGACGATCGCCTCGATCTGCGTCCCCTCGTGCTCCCCGACTGCCTTGGACAGCGCGAGGAGTTCGGCGGGCAGGGCGTGCCGGGACGCGACGGGCTTGCCGTCCCCGTCGGAGTGCGTGGACGACTGGGTGGTGGAGAACCCCCAGGCCCCGGCGTCCATGGCCTCATGGAACAGCCGCAGCATCTCAGCCAGTTGCTCCTCGGACGGCTGCCCGCCGACGGCATCCGCCCCCATGACGTACCGCCGCAGCGCGCAATGCCCCACCATGAACCCCGCGTTAACGGCGATCCGCCCTTCGAGTGCGTCCAGATAATCCCCGAAGGACTGCCAACTCCAGGGCGCCCCCTCCTCCAGGGCCACCAACGACATCCCCTCGACCTTGGACATCATGCGGCGCGTGTAGTCGGCGTCCTCGGGGCGCGCGGGGTTGAGCGGCGCGAGCGTGAACCCGCAGTTCCCGGCGGCGACGGTGGTGACTCCGTGGTTGAGGGACGGGGTCGCGTACGGGTCCCAGAACAACTGGGCGTCGTAGTGGGTGTGGGGGTCGACGAACCCGGGGGCGAGGACGAGCCCGGTGGCGTCCTCGGTGGTGCGGGCGTCCTCACCGATGTCTCCGATGACAGCTATACGACCGTTCCTGATGCCGACGTCGGCGGTGCGGGCGGGGGCGCCGGTCCCGTCGACAACGGTCGCCCCTTTGATGACGTGATCGAGCATGAACGTTGCCTCCTCGGCCTACCTTGCGCATTCAGGGGCGCGGGGAACTGCGCGACCAGCCCCCACACACCCGCAGCCGCCCTCGAAGCTCAGACACCCCTCCGGAACCGCGTAGTCCGATGCACAGGATCCGTATCGATCTTCGGAATCACGTGCTCCCCGATCAACCGAATCGTCTGCAACGTCTCCTCCTTCGGAACCCCCACCGGCAACCCGAAGCTCAACTGATCCGCCCCCGCCTGCTCCCACCGCTTGCACTGCCGGACCACCTCATCGGGGTCCCCGCAGATCAACAGCTCCTCCTCGATGAGGACTTCGACGAACTCCGCGGTGTACTCGGGCAGCGTCTCCGGCCACACAGGGAACCCCTCGGGCCGCGGGAAGGTGTCGTGGTACCGGAACACCAGCGAGGGCAGATAGTGCAGCCCGCCGTTTACCGCGATCTGGATCGCCTCGTCATGCGTCGGCGCACAGATCGCCGTCGTCGTCACCATCACGTTGTCGTTGACGAAGTCCCCGATGGGCTCGGCGTCCACGACAGCGGTCTTGTACTGCTCCAGCACCCACTCCATGTCGGAGACCTTCTGCACGCTGAACCCGAGCACCCCGAGCCCCTTGCGGGCGGCCATCGCGTACGACGGCGGCGACCCGGCGGCGTACCACATCGCGGGGTGCGACTTCCCGTACGGCTTGGGCAGGATCTTGCGCGGCGGCAGCTGCCAGTGCTTGCCCTGGAAGCCGACGTACTCGTCCTGGAGCCACATCTTGGGGAACTCGGCGATGGTCTCTTCCCAGATCTCCTTGGTGTAGTTCATATCGGTGACGCCCGGTATGAACCCGAGGATCTCGTGGGACCCGGCCCCGCGTCCGCTGCCGAACTCGAAGCGGTTCTCGGTGAGATGGTCGAGCATGGCCACCTTCTCGGCGACCTTCACGGGGTGGTTGACCTGGGCGAGCGGATTGAAGATCCCGGAGCCGAGGTGGATGCGCTCGGTGGCGTGCGCGAGGTAGCCGAGGAACACGTCGTTGGCGGAGAGGTGCGAGTACTCCTCCAGGAAGTGGTGCTCGGACGCCCAGGCGTACTTGAACCCGGACTTGTCCGCCTGGATGACGTACTCGGTCTCCTCCATCAGCGCCTTGTGCTCGGCCAGCGGGTCGGTCTCGGCGCGCTTTCCCACGTATCCCTGTACAAAGAGCCCGAATTCCAAGGAGGTTCACCGTCCCCAGTCTGTTTCTGACACTCCGTCAGATTCCCGATCTGCCGCCGACTGTGGCACCGGGCGCCTGGATGGTCAAGACATGACGGCCCGTCAGCCGAGCGAGACTCCGGCGAGCCAGCCGCCGTCGATCACGAAGGGCTGGCCTGTGATGTAGGAGGAGTCCTCGCAGCTGAGGAAGAGCGCGAGCCGGGCCACCTCCTGCGGCTGCCCGATCCGCCCGAGCGGCACGATCTTGCGGTAGAACCGGTCGAGTCCACGGGCCGCCTCCTCGCCGTCCATCGAGGGGTCCAGGGCGGCCGGGTTGGACATGGCGGTGTCGATCGCGCCCGGGCACATCGCGTTGACGCGGATGCCGCGCGGGGCGAGTTCCAGCGCGGCGACCCGGGTGAGCCCGAGGATCGCGTGCTTGCTGGCCGCGTAGGCGCCGACCGCGGCCATGCCGGTCACGCCGGTGTAGGAGGCGGTGTTGACGATGGTGCCGCCGTCGGACATCCGCGGGGCGACCGTCTTGACGCCCAGGAAGCAGCCGACCTGGTTGACCTCGACGATCCGCATGAACTCGTCGAGCGGGGTGTCGAGGAGGGCGTTGAAGCGCAGGATGCCGGCGTTGTTGACCAGCCCGTCGATCCGGCCGTGCGCCTCGGCGACCGTCTCGACCGCGGAGCGCCACTCGTCCTCCCGGCTCACGTCGAGGTGGACGTAGCGGGCGCCGATCTCCTCGGCGAGCGCCTCTCCCTGTTCGTCGAGCACGTCCGCCACGACGACCTCGGCACCCTCCGCACGGAACAGCCGGGCCTCCTGCTCCCCCTGTCCGCGCGCCGCGCCGGTAACGAGGACGACGCGGCCGTCGAGCTTGCCCATGGCGAACCCCTTCGCATCGGTGAGGTCCGCATCGTAGCGCCGAATCTGACGGAACGTCAGATAGCAAGTGACCTACGGGTAGGGACATTTGCCTCTGTGCACGCCTCACAGGGTCCACCAATAATCCGTCACGGCAAGGCAAAGCCACCCCCAAGAACGGAGACTGGCGTGGCCAGAAGGAGACTCAGGAACAAGAAGGTCCGGTACGTGGCGATCGGCGCGGCCCTGGCCACCGGCGGTGCCGTGGTCACCGTTCTGCTGCCGTCGGCGAACGCGGCCGAGGAGAAGACCCCGGCGCAGATCATGGACCTGTGCAAGAGGGCGAAAGTGCTCGACGGAAAACAGCAGTCCATCGACGACTTCGGCGGGCACCCCATCGCGGGACCGAGCTTCGGATCCGACAACTGCGATTTCGTCGAGACCAACTTCGAGACCTTCGACGGCCCCACCGAGAAGGCGTCGATCGACTTCCCCAACTGCGAGCCGAACGCCACCGATCCGGCCAAGGTGTCCATCGCCTGGGAGTCCGAGGTGGCCCAGGGAAAGGGCAAGCAGATCGCCACGGTGCAGGGCGGTTCCGGCGGCCTTTTCGGTGTTCTGAGCGGCACCTGGTCGGTCCACAAGAGCTCGCTCGACATGACGACGAACACCGTGAAGGCGGGCAGCAAGGACACCGTCGAGGTGCCGGTCGGAAAGGTCGCGCACATTCTGTTCACGCCGAAGATGCAGCGTATGACCGGCGAATGGCGGGTGCGCATCGACGCCTTCCCCGGTGACTTCGCCAACAACCCGACGCCCGAGAAGAACTTCGTCCTGGAGGACGTCGTCGAGGGCCCCAGCATGCTGCCCGGCGCGGCCGGCGCCCCCGGAGTGGTGGACGGCACCGCCAAGACCGTACTCGAAGACTGCTGACCCCGATCCCCCTCTCACCAGGAGAAACCCTCATGTCCCGCTCCAGAGTCCACGGTCGGCGCAGTCGCAGGAAGCGCCTGGCGCTCATGGTCGCCGCGCCCGCGGTCGCCGTCGCCGCCGGTGTCACCCTGCTGAACCCGGCCGGTGCCGCCACCCCTTCGGAGGTCACGGCCGACTGCCGCGCCGACTCCGACAAGCTGACGGACTGCCGGTTCGTCGACGTCCAGTTCAAGCGGGACAGCCTCGGCCCGAACGAACGGGTCTCGCCCGTCTCGGACAACTGCGGGAACGCCTCGACCACGACGAAGAGTTTCAGCGTGAGCGCCTCGGTGACGCGGACGATTCAGCTGGAGGAGGGATTCGTCGCCGACAGCGGTATCAAGCTCGGGAATTCCTTCTTCGAGATCGGCGCGAAGTTCCAGACCAAGGAAGTCAACATCACCCGGGACGACAAGAAGACCACGCTGGCCTTCGAGCGGTCCGACACCGTGCAGGCGGACAGCATCGGCTTCTTCATGTGGTCGCACAAGCGTACCGACGTGAGCGGGTTCATCAAGGCCACGTACAAGGAACCGCAGGACGGGCAGACGGTGTTCTTCTCACCGAGCGAGGGCGCCACCAGTATCCACGTCTTCTATCCGCAGATCCTGAACAACGGAACTCCGGACGGGCGGCTGTGGCTCCGCAATGTGAAATGCGGAACCCCCGAGGCGTCCGGACTGAAGAACTCCACGCTGGCGCTGCGTTCGGAACCCGGATTCGGTGAGGGCGGCGAGAACGTCACGGATCTGGAAATACCCCTCTCGGAGGTCCCGGCGCTCTGACGGGTTCTCAGGTGCGAACCATGGGCTTGGCCCCCAGCCAGCGCAGGACCGCGTCCGTGCTGCCGCGGGCGTGGAGTTTGGCGTAGATGTTGCTGAGGTTGTTGCGGACGGTCTTCTCGCTCAGCCTCAGCCGCAGCCCGATCTCCTGGGCGCCGAGCCCGGTCGACAGCAGCTCCATCACCTCGCGTTCGCGCGGCGAGAGCAGTGCGCGCAGCCGCTCGATGGCCTCGCCCGCGACCGGTGTGTGCCGGGCGCCCTCGCGCAGGGCGGCGCAGGCGGACGGCGAGAGATAGGTGTGTCCCACGGTGGCGCCGACCACGGCCGAGGAGAGCATGCAGGTGCAGTGGTCGCCCTCGACGAGATAGCCCGCGCCGCGCCGGAAGACCTCGACGACGGTCTCCGTGTCCCGGTGCCCGCTGACCACGATCACGGGGGCACCGGAGCCGGTCAACTCGCCGAGCGCGTCGAGTGGTTCGTCGCAGCGCAGGATGACCACGTCGACGGCGGCCGGGACCCGGAAGGGCCGTGCCAGACGGACGACCCGACCCACGTACGGGTCGTCCGCGGCCGGCCAGTCCTCGTGCGGCCAGTCGCCGTCCACGCAGGCCAGGGCGACGGAGAGGCGGTGGGAGGAAGGGTGAGGGGAAGAGTGGGTCGAAGCGTGGGGGGAGTTGCCGGAGGTGCGCACTTACGGTCCTTCCGCCGGGGCCGTCACGTCCGTACGTTCGTACATACGCGGCCCGGCGGGAGCTTGTTCAAGCTTTCAATAACAGACCGACCTCGGCGCCGAACCGCTCGATCTGGTCGAGGAGTTCGGACACCGCCCGGCTGCGGAACCGCACCTGGATCTGGTCCACGCCCATCGCGCGGTAGGCCCGCAGCGACTCGGCGAGGGCCGCCGGCGTCCCGGTGAGCGTGCGGCGGCCCACGTCCCACGCGGGCGTGCCGACGTACAGCGGCTCGGCGATGGCCCCGATGGCGAACGGCCCGTCCAGGCCCGCCTCGTCCCGCAGTCGCCGTATCCGGTCGATCTGTTCGGGCAGCCGGTCCCGGGGATCGCCCTGGGGCAGCCAGCCGTCGCCCTTGAGGGCGGCCCGGCGGACGGCGGCCGGGGAGGAGCCGCCGACCCACAGCGGGACGTGGGCCTGCGCGGGGCGCGGACGCTGCCCGAGTCCCTCGAAGTCGTAGAGCTTGCCGTGGTGTTCGGGGAACTCGTCGGGGCCGAGAGCGCTCCTCAGGGCGTCGATCGACTCGTCCAGTACGGCCCCGCGCGCGGTGAAGTCGACGCCGAGCGCCTCGAACTCCTCCTGGACGTGCCCCGCGCCGACGCCGAGGATCAGCCGGCCGCCGCTCAGGTGGTCGAGGGTGGCGTACTGCTTGGCGGTGAGCAGGGGGTGCCGTAGCCCCACGACGGCCACATGGCTGAGCAGCCGCACCCGTTCGGTCACCCCCGCCAGATGGGCGAGGGTGGCGACCGGGTCGTACCAGACCGTGCTCATCGCGGGCGCGAGGCGGCGCGGGATCGCCACGTGGTCGCAGGCGGCGACGTACGCGAACCCGGCGCGGTCGGCGGCCCGGGCGATCGCCACGAGGTCCGCCGGACCGGCACCGGCCTCCCAGGGCTCGGCGTAGATCGTGCTCTGGGACTGGACGGGCAGCTGGATGCCGTACCTCATGGACGGCTCCACAGCCCCTCGGGGGTGAGCCCGAGCAGGTCGATCGCGTTGCCGCGGACGATCCGCTCGACCACCTCGGGGTCCAGGTGGCCCATCTGGGCCTCGCCGACCTCGCGGGACTTGGGCCAGGTGGAGTCGGAGTGGGGGTAGTCGGTCTCGTAGAGGACGTTGCCGACGCCGATCGAGTCGAGGTTCCTGAGCCCGAAGGCGTCGTCGAAGAAGCAGCCGTAGACGTGCTCGGCGAACAGCTCGGACGGCGGGCGGTGGACCCTGTCGGCGACGCCGCCCCAGCCGCGGTTCTCCTCCCAGACGACGTCGGCGCGCTCCAGGATGTAGGGGATCCAGCCGATCTGGCCCTCGGCGTACATCACCTTGAGGTTGGGGAAGCGCTCGAACTTGCCGCTCATCAGCCAGTCGACCATGGAGAAGCAGCAGTTGGCGAAGGTGATCGTCGAACCGACCGCGG
Source organism: Streptomyces sp. SID13726 (assembly GCF_010548375.1). Lineage (GTDB taxonomy): Bacteria > Actinomycetota > Actinomycetes > Streptomycetales > Streptomycetaceae > Streptomyces. The sequence continues at coordinate 21,721 of NZ_JAAGLY010000025.1, read as the reverse complement.
GCGGCGCGTCCTTGGACGTGGACGGCATACGGCTGCTGGAGCCGATGTGCATCGCGACGACGGTGCCGGTCTCGTCGCAGGCGGCGAGGAAGGGGTCCCAGTCGTCGGAGTGGACGGAGGGCAGGCCCAGGTGCGGGGGTATCTCGGAGAAGGCGACGGCCCGGACCCCGCGGGCCGCGTTGCGCCGTACCTCGGCGGCGGCCAACTCGGCGTCCCACAGCGGGATGAGGGTGAGCGGGATGAGCCGTCCCTGCGCCTGCGGGCCGCACCACTCCTCCACCATCCAGTCGTTGTAGGCCTGGACGCACAGCAGCCCGAGGTCGTGGTCCTTGGCCTCGGTGAAGGTCTGGCCGCAGAAGCGCGGGAAGGTGGGGAAGCAGACCGCGGACTGGACGTGGTTGACGTCCATGTCGGCGAGGCGGGCGGGGACGTCGAAGGAGCCGGGGCGCATCTGCTGGTAGGTGATGACCTCCAGCTTGATCTCGTCCCTGCTGTAGCCGACGGCGGTGTCGAGGCGGGTGAGGGGGCGGCGGAGGTCCTCGTAGAGCCACCAGTCGCCGAGCGGGCCCTCGTCGCCGGGGGCGCCCATCACGGGCCGGAACCGGCCGCCGAGGAAGCTGATCTCCTTCAGCGGCGCGCGGACTATCCGGGGCCCGGTGTCGAGGTACTTCTTCGGGAGCCGGCTCTGCCAGACATCGGCGGGCTCCACCGTGTGGTCGTCGACGGAGATGATCTTCGGAAGTGCCGTCGTGGTCTCCATGCCGCTCACGGTAGCGCCGATCTGACGACCCGTCAGCTCCGTGTACGGTCCCCGATGGCTTCGCGTACGGCTCCCGCTGACTCCGCGCACGGCCGCCGATGACGCCGTGTACGGCTCTCGCTGACTCCGCGCGCGAACCCCGGCAGCTCCGCGTGCGGCTCCCGATGACTCCGCGCACGGCCCCGGACAGCTCCGCGTGCGGCTCCCGATGACTCCGCGCACGGCCCCCGACAGCTCCGCGCGCGGCTCCCGATGACTCCGCGCACAGCCCCCGGACAGCTCCACGCACGACCCCCGATGACTCCGCACACGCCCCCGGACAGCTCCACGCACGACCCCCGATGACTCCGCACACGCCCCCGGACAGCTCCACGCACGACCCCCGATGACTCCGCACACGCCCCCGGACAGCTCCACGCACGACCCCCGACGACTCCGCACACGCCCCCGGACAGCTCCACGCACGACCCCCGACGACTCCGCACACGCCCCCCGCCCCGGCCGCCCCCCGTGCGAAAGCGTGCGGAGACCGGGTGAGGGCCTTGTGATTTCCCGCGTGCCCACCTGTGATCACGCTCTCCACAGCTGACGCATCCGCCGCGGACAAGGCAAACTGACTGGGTTGTAAACAGGCCCTAGGGGGACGGCGATGGACGGTGTACCGCGGGTACCGGAGCAGAGGCGACCCGGCTCCCCGGCGGGGGCCGGGGACACGGCGCACTCGGGTACCCCCGTGAGCGCCGGAGACAGCCGACCCGAGGGCCAGGAGGCCGCCCTCCTCCGCTTCTGTGTGCTCGGGCCCGTGCGGGCCTGGCGGGGCGGGGAGTTGCTGAACACCGGGTCGCCTCAGCAGCGCGCCCTGCTCGCCGCTCTTCTGCTGCGCGCCGGGCGGACGGCGACCGCGAGTGAGCTGATCGACGCCCTGTGGGGCGAGGAGTCCCCGTCGCAGGCGCTGGCCGCGCTGCGGACGTACGCCTCGCGGCTGCGGAAGGTCCTCGACCCCGGGGTCCTGGTGAGCGAGTCCGGCGGGTACGCGATCCGGGGACTGCGCGAGGACGCGCTGGATCTCGCCGCCGCCCAGGAGCTGGCCACCGAGGCGGAGAGGGCCAAGAACGCCGGGGACCTGTGCCACGCCCGGGACGTGCTCGGCCGCGCGCTGGCCCTGTGGGACGGCGAGGTGCTGGCCGGCGTACCCGGGCCGTACGCCGAGGCACAACGCGTGCGCCTTGAGGAGTGGCGGCTGCAACTCCTCGAAACCCGCCTCGACATGGACCTGGAGCAGGGCTGTCACGCCGAGGCCGTCTCGGAGTTGACCGCGCTGACCGCCGAACACCCCCTGCGCGAGCGGCTCAGGGAACTCCTCATGCTGGCCCTGTACCGCTCAGGGCGCCAGGCCGAGGCCCTCGCGGTCTACGCCGACACCCGCCGCCTGCTCGCCGACGAACTCGGCGTCGACCCCCGCCCCGGCCTGCGCGAACTCCAGCAGCGCATCCTCCAGGCCGACCCCGGCCTCGCCGAGCCCTCCTCCCCGCAGCCCGAACCCGTCGCCGCCCCGGTCCGCCCCGCCCAACTCCCGGCGACCGTCCCGGACTTCACCGGCCGCGCCTCCTTCGTCACCGAACTCAGCGAGGTCCTCGCCTCCGGCTCCGAGGGCCGGGTGATGGCGGTCTCCGCGCTGGCCGGCATCGGCGGCGTCGGCAAGACCACGCTGGCCGTGCACGTGGCCCACCAGGCCCGATCCGCCTTCCCCGACGGGCAGTTGTACGTCGACCTCCAGGGCGCAGGCTCTCTCGCCGCCGAACCGGAGACCGTCCTCGGCGCCTTCCTCAGAGCCCTCGGCACCCCCGACTCCGCGATACCGGACTCCCTCCAGGAGCGGTCCGCCCTCTACCGCTCGGTCCTCGACGGCCGCCGGATCCTCGTGCTGCTCGACAACGCCCGCGACGCGGCCCAGGTACGCCCCCTGCTGCCCGGCACCGAGGGCTGCGCGGCCCTGGTCACCTCCCGCGTCCGCATGGTCGGCCTCGCCGACGGCGTCCTCGTCGACCTCGACGTCATGTCCCCCGACGAGGCGCTCCAGCTGTTCACGAAGATCGTCGGCGCGGAGCGGGTCGCCGCCGAGCGCGAGGCCGCCCTCGACGTGGTCGCCGCCTGCGGCTTCCTCCCGCTGGCCATCCGCATCGCCGCCTCCCGCCTCGCCGCCCGCCGCACCTGGACCGTCTCCGTCCTCGCCGCGAAACTCGCCGACGAACGCCGCCGCCTCGACGAGCTCCAGGCCGGCGACCTCGCCGTCAAGGCCACCTTCGAACTCGGCTACGGCGCCCTGGAACCGGCCCAGGCCCGCGCCTTCCGCCTCCTCGGCCTCGCCGACGGCCCCGACATCTCGCTGGCCGCCGCGGCCGCCGTACTCGACCTGCCCACCGAGGACACCGAGGACCTCCTGGAGGCCCTGGTCGACACCTCACTCCTGGAGTCGGCGGCGCCCGGCCGCTACCGGTTCCACGATCTCGTACGCCTCTACGCGCGTGCGTGCGCCGAACGCGACGAGTGGCCGCCCAGCGAGCGTGAGGCCGCGCTGTCGCGGCTGCTGGACTTCTACCTCGCGAGCGCGGCGGCCGTGTACGCCATCGAGCGGCCCGGCGACCGGCTGGTGGAGCACCTGGAGGAGATCCGCCACCCCGGGCTGTCGTTCGCGGACCGCCACACCGCACAGGACTGGCTGTACGCGGAGGCCAACGCCCTGCTCGCCTTCGTCCAGCAGTGCGCGAAGGGGGCCCTGCTGCGGCGCGCGGTGGACCTGCTGTGGGTGGCGAAGGACCTGGCCGAGTCCGGCGCCAACTCCAAGCAGTACGAGGTGGCCGCCCTCGCCCTGCGGGACGCGGCCGACGCGGCGGACGAACCGCGCACACGCGCGCGTGCGCTCACCACCCTCACCAACGTCCATCTCGTCGCCGGCCGCTTCGAGCACGCCGACGCGGAAGCCCAGCTGGCCATGGACCTCGCCCGCGCGGCCGACGACCTGGTGGCCGGCTGCTGGGCCGCCAACGACCGGGGCATCATCGCCCTCTACCAGGGGCGGCACGCCGAGGGCGAGGCGTGCCTCAAGGAGGCCATCGAGAGCTTCCGGCTCGACCGAAACCTCGCGGGCGAGGCCAGCGCGCTGTGCAACCTCTCCCGGATCCACCTGGCCATGGGGCAGAGCACCAGCGCCGTGGAACTGGCCCAGCAGGGCATCGTCATCTACGACCGTCTCGGCCACACCCTGCGCGGCGCGAACGGCCGGTACGCGCTCGGCCTCGCGCTCACCGGGCAGGGGCGGCTGGACACGGCCGTGGACCGGCTGACGGAGGCCCTGGAGGTGTTCCGGGACAGCCGCCAGCGGCTCTGGGAGGGCATGACCCTCTTCCGGCTCGCCGAGGCCCACCTCGTCGGCCACCGACCCGCGCAGACCGCCGCACTGACCGAGCAGGCCCTCGCGGTGCTGCGGGGCATCGGCGGCGAGTGGCGGCGCGGCAACGTCCTGACGGTCCTCGGCCGCGCCCTCAGCGGACTCGGACAGCCCGGCCGGGCGGAGGCCTGCTGGCAGGAGGCCCTCGGCATCTTCGAGCAACTGGGCTCACCGGAGGCGGCCGACGTACGGCTTCTGCTGGGCCCGTCGGGCGCCGCGCAGGAGCGGGGACGGCCGGTGGGGCGGCCCTGATCAGGGCAAACCCTCCCACCGACCGCCTGCCGGTGTCGGTGCAGGTACCGGTGCAGGTACCGGTGCCGGACCCGCGGCCGTACACGCGTGCGGACGTTCATCGTTCGTTTATCGCCGCACGACATGCTCTGCGTGTCGATCCGTCGCGTCGGGGGGCAGACGGGTCAGCGGTGGTCTCCATCGCTAGGGTTACCGACCCTGACATGCCCGCCCGGCGGCCCTCGGGGGAGTCGCCGGGCGGGCATCGCCCATCACAGAATCGGGAGAGTCACCACCCATGAGTGAATCCGAGAAGCAGGACGGCACCGTCAAGCCGCTGGACAACCACGCCACGGGGACCGAGGACGAGGTCACCACGCTCGACAACCACGCCACGGGCGCCGAGAAGGTCGTCACCCTGGCCGCCGCCGCGACGGACGGCACGGTCAAGCCGCTGGACAACCACGCCACGGACGAGAAGGCCTGACTACGACTTTCCACGCACGGGGAGCGGCCGCGGCGGCGCGGAGGGGGAGCCGTCGCGGCCGAGTCATGTCGTGGCTCGCCGGTATGCGGGAGACACGGGGCGCGTGAGTCCCTCCGCCCCCGACCTCGACTCCGACTCCGACTCCGACTCCGGCCAGGGCAGCTCACACCACACCGTCTTGTCCTGAGCCCGCTGCTCCACACCCCACCGCAGCGCCACGGCGTCCAGCAGCGCGAGCCCGCGCCCGGCCTCCTCGTCAACGGCGGCACGCAGCAGCACCGGCAGGGCCCGCGCGTCGGGATCGGTGACCTCGACACGGACCCGGTCACAGGCCACGCACGCCACCCGCACCTGGATTGGGGTCCCCTCCCCCACATGCCGTACGACATTGGCGACCAACTCCGTGACACACAGCTGGACTTCGCCGCAAGCGGACCCCAGGTACCGCCGTACGGATCGACGCAGGTCGGCGACGACCTCGGGGACGGCGAGGACGCGAACGTCGAGAGCGGCCGGAGTGGATGCGCGGCGGTCTCCCCGCAGCGCAGCGGCCAGTATCCGCGCCGTCGGGACGGTACAACTGCCGAGGACGACGAGGCCGGACGGCCGCAGTGAGGGCAGCGTGATGCCGTGGACGGCGAGGGCGTCCCGCAGTTCCTCCACGCAAAGGGTCGTGTCGAAGATGCCGTGAGGCGGTTGTGGGGGCACGGTCGCTTACACCTTCCAGTGCGTTCTGTGACGATCCGATCACACACTGACGGGAAGTCCCGTACCGTAGAAGGGATTTCGGCTGCGCAAGCGCAACTGGCAAACGGCGGTGATGAGCTGTGCCCTCACGCAAGGACCCCGACGCGTCGGCGAACGTCCCCTCCTTCTACGGCGCCGAGTTGCGCTTTCGAAGGGAGCAGGCGGGGCTGACCCTGGAGCAGTTGGCGGAGGGAAGCTTCCGGGGCATCCCTTTCCTGAGCCAGATCGAGCGGGGTGAGCGACGGATGCCGGTGGATCTGGCCCGGCATGTGGACAAGGTCCTGAAGACGGACGGCTTTTTCGAGCGCCGCTGTGAAGACGCCCGCAAGGCAAGGCAGTCGGGGCACGCGGAGTACTTCGCTGACGTGGCGGAGATGGAGCAGCACGCGGAGACGATCGAAGAGTGGGCGCCGATGCTGGTGCCTGGCCTGCTGCAAACCGCCCCTTACACGCGGGCGGTCGTGCGAGCAGCGATGCCGCGGGCCACGGCCCAGGAGGTCGAGGCGAAGGTCGAGGCCCGTATGCGGCGGGCCGAACTCTTCGACGCCGAGCGGCCTCCCGCCTTCTGGGCGATCCTCGACGAGTCCCTGATCCGCCGCAGCCTCGTGCCGGACCAGGAGATGGCCGAACTGCTGGAGCACATCCTGGGGGTGGTGGACGCCACCCGCTCCATTTTGCAGGTCATGCCGGAAACGTCCCTCGCCCACCCGTTCATGATGGGCATGACGAAGGTCATGACCTTCCGGGAGGCACCACCGCTGGTCTACCTGGAGGGCCTGCACAGCAGCCAACTCATCGACTATCCGGCGCTCGTGAAGCAGTACCGCGAGCAGTACGATCTGCTCAGGGCCGCCGCACTCTCGACCGAGGCGTCCCTCGCACTGATCCAGGCAACGGCGGAGGACTACCGTAATGGCAAGCACCGAGATCGACCTGAGCACCGCCCGCTGGAGTAAGAGCAGCTACAGCAACGGCACCGGAGGCGACTGCGTCGAGGTAGCCCAGGGCTTCCCCGGCGTCATCCCCGTCCGGGACTCGAAGCAGGCCCACGACGGCCCCGTACTGTTCCTCCCATCCGCAACCTGGACCGCTTTCGTCACCTCGCTGAGGAACTGACCGCCGCTTGCGTTGGAGCGCACTTCAGCTCCTAGGTTCGGCCGCATGCGATACATCAAGCTCGGAAAGACCGGACTGGAAGTCTCCGCCATCGCCCTGGGCTGCATGAGCTTCGGCGAGCCGGACCGGGGCGGCGAGCCCTGGTCCCTTGGCGCGGACGCCAGTCGGGACATCATCAGGCAGGCCTTTGAGGCCGGCGTCAACTTCCTGGACACGGCCAACGGGTACAGCGCCGGAAGCAGTGAGGAGATCGTCGGCCAGGCGGTCAGGGACTTCGCCCGGCGCGAGGAGGTCGTTCTCTCCACGAAGGTGTGGATGCGGATGCGCCCGGGCCCGAACGGCGCCGGGCTGTCCCGCAAGGCGATCTTCGCCGAACTCGACGCCTCCCTGAAGCGCCTGGGAACCGACTACATCGACCTCTACCAGATCCACCGCTGGGACTACGACACCCCGATCGAGGAAACCCTGGAGGCACTGCACGACACGGTCAGGTCCGGGAAGGTCCGCTACCTCGGCGCCTCTTCCATGTACGCCTGGCAGTTCACCAAGGCCCTGTACCTCGCCGACCTGAACGGCTGGACCCGGTTCGTGTCGATGCAGGACCACTACAACCTCATCCACCGGGAGGCGGAGCGGGAGATGCTCCCCCTCTGCGCCGACCAGGGCATCGGCGTGATCCCGTGGAGCCCACTGGCCCGGGGCAGGCTGACACGGGCCCGGGACACCGCCACGACGCGCGCCGCGACCGACGAGGGCGACAAGATCCTCTACCGAGACGAGGACCAGGCGGTGGCCGACCGCGTCCACGAGATCGCGCGCAAGCGGGGCCTGTCCCCGGCCCAGATCGCCCTGGCCTGGGTCATGCGCAACCCAACGGTGACCTCCCCCATCGTCGGCGTCACCAAGCCGCCCCAACTCACCGAAGCGATCACGGCGGTGGACGTCGAACTCGACGAGGACGAGGCCGCCTACCTGGAAGCCCCCTACCAACCGCACCCGTCCGTCTACCTGGAGGAGTCCTTCTACAAGTCCCGCCCTGCGGCGGGCTCCCGGTAAGCGGAACGTGCCCCTGGGCACCCGAACAACCGCCGGACGTGCCACTCGATCATCCGCCCCTCATACACAACGGGAACTCGCGGCACTGAGGTCACCGGAGTGCCGTTCTCCACCGAGTCGCACAGATCCACGAGCATGAGATCCATGCGCGGCCACAGCACGCGGTACTCGGGATCACCGAACGACATCTCCCCGATTTCTCCGGAGTGACGACGCCGGTGGTCCACGAACAGCAGATCGCCGGAGATGTTCCGGGCGAGGGGAACCCATTGTCTGTCGGCGATGCGGCCGACGACCAAATCCTCCTCGCCCTCCTCGCGGGCATCCTCCACCATCGAGACGAGATCTCGATGAGCTTCCAGTATTCCGTCGACGTCCAAGAGGCTGTAGCCGAGGAGGAAGGCTCCCGCCTCCGTACTGGCCCTCCGCGTGGTGACGCCGTTGTGCAGTCCGAGGGTTGTCGTCACATCCCCATGGAGGGAGAAGCCGAGGCCGTCTTCCAGACGCTTGAACTCGCCGTCCGGACAACCCGGCCGCAAGGACCCATGGTCTCCAGGGGCATGCTCGGCCAGCCAATTGTCGAAGCGTCGCCACAACTCGGTAAGACCAGGTACTCCTGTAGCCATGAGCACCTCTGTACCACGTGGTGAATCGGCATAGCCGGGCAGGCGGATCTCCGTCCCGCGGTTCCTCCACGCACTGCTCTGCCCGGCCGCGACCTGGACCGCTTTCGTCGCGTCACCGAGGGACCGACTTTGAATTTCCTTTGCTTGTGTTTGGATTTTCTTCGGCCTATTCAATGGATGCCTTTTACTTCTGCGTCCGGCGAACAGGGCGCGGCCTGATGACTTGATCCGCTCCCGGGTTCATCGGCAATAGAAGATTTGTACGCCCCTTTGCACAGGCCGGTGATAGGTTCTCGCCCGTCTGCGGATCTTGCGTTGAGCAACTGAGCGCGCAGGGACCGTAATTGACGCTGTGTCACCGGCTCCGCCCGGCGCCGGTAGGGGGAGGGGGAACATGAGGGTCAAGTCTGCCCGCGCCAAGCTGGCTGCGGCGGCCTTCGCCCGGTGAACGTCGACGCTGCGGTGCCCGGATCGAGAACGCTCCGGGCGCTGTGCCTGATGGCGGTGTGTGTGCTGGCCGCCGGGTGCACGGACGCCGTGGCCGACAAGCCCGCCGCGTCCCGGCGGCCGGCGACTCCGAGCGCTGGACAGAGCAGTCCGCGAGTAACTCCCTCGCCTGTGCCCTCGGTTCACTCCGAAGGCCGTACACGTGTCCTGGTGTACGGAGACCTGGTCGTTCGTGCCACACCGGAAAGCAGCGGTGTCCGTACCGAGATCGAGGTGACCAACACCTCCGGGCGGGACACCACGTACTCGGTCCAGATCAGCATCGCGGACGGCAAGGGCTGGACCGCGTACAACCGCTACTGGCTTCAGGATGTCCCTCCGGGCAGAACCGGCCGCGACGAGGCGGTCATCGGCTCGAAGGACATGGGCCCGGTTCCGCAGGTTCCGAAGATCTACGTCGATCAGTTCACTCCCATCGCCGGCTGAGACCCGGATCGCCGCACAGGTACCGGTCAACGTCCGTATCTCCCTTGCCGAGAAGAGATGAGGAAACCAGTTGATATCCGGCCGTAGAAGACCCGCGGTGACGGTCCTCGCCGTCACCGCGGCCCTGACCGGGCTGATACAGATCCAGCCCGCCGCCGCGAAACCCACCTCCCCCGAGCCCACTCCCTCGTCGCAGCCGGCGCCCACCGCTCCGAAGGGGGCCGTCAAGACGCCGGACACCACCCTGGGCAAGGGCTGGAAGACCTCCTCCGACCGGGCCGTGACCAGCGCCGCCGACAGCGACGGACTGCACCTGCTCGTCGCGGACAGCAAGGACGCGTACGCGTGGAAGACGGTCACGGTGCTGAGTGAGCCTCAGCTTCCGGCCGACACGTGGATCGGCAACAGCTGTGTCATGGACGACCACCACGCGGCCGTCGTCTACGCCCCCCGCACCTTCACCAACAAGCCGGACCTGATGATGGGCGGCGCGTTCACCGCGGTCGTGAACCTCGACGACGGCGGCGTCACCAAGCTGCCGTTCACCGCGTCCCTGGCCTACTTCGACCCGACCTGCAACCCGGCCACGCACACCGCCGCCTTCACCGCGCTGCGCGACACGAAGACGCGTCTGGTCACGGTGGACACCAAGGGCGCCACCGTCGCCGACACCACGGCGAAGGGCGAGATCACCTCGGCCGTGCCCACCGGGGACGGCGTGATCGCGGCCGCCGGGAACCGGCTCGTCCACGTGGACCGCAAGGGCAGGACCACCGCGCTCACCGCCACCCGGCACGCCCCGTACGGCATCCGGGTGGCCGCCGACGGCACGGTCGGCTATCTCGACCGCACCGGCGACACCGATGCCGACGTACAGACCTTCGCGCACGGCAGGAAGTCGACCGTCGCGAGCGGCCGGCTCACCGCGATGAACCTGCGCCAGGGCACGGACGGCAAGGTCTACCTGACCGGAAAGGCCACCCGCGGCAAGGGCTTCGCGGCCAGCGGCATCAAAGCCCTGGACGTCGCACCCGACGCGGAGGTCTCCACCCGCGGCCGCCTGGCCGTCGACCCCGTCCTCTCCCCTGCCGTCCTCGCGGGCGTCGACAACATCAAGAACGCCGGCCAGGGCTTCACCAGGACCACGACCGAGGAACCCGCAGCCGGGACGACACCGGGTCACGTCAGCCACACCCTGACCATCACCGGCACCGCCGCCGGCACCGGCAGGCACACCAGGCAGGCGGCCCCGGCGCCCGGCAGCACCGCGGGCAGCAGGCCGTCACCGGCACTGACCGGTTCGGCGAAGCCGCAGCTGTCGACGATGAGCACGCTGACCGCGGCCGACGACGACTCCCGGGCCCACGATCCGGTCGACACCGACGCCTGGTGCTCCGTGCCCCGCAACGACACCGCCACCCAGGCCCTCCAGCCCACCCCGAACCAGGTCGAGTGGGCCGTGGACATGGCCGTCCGCGGCGATCTGCGCTCCGGCTACCTCACCCAGGGCGGCTGGCGCTCCCAGACCGGGATCTCCACCATCGACCCGCAGGGCATGTTCCCGGTCCCCACGCTGAACGGCACCAGCGGCCGTATCCCCGCGCAGGTCGAACTCGGCATCCTCGCCCAGGAGTCCAACCTGTGGCAGGCCGAATCCGGCGCCATCCCGGGCCAGATGGGCAGTCCGCTCGCGGCCGTCGACGGCTATTACGGACACCAGAGCGGCGGCACGCTCGCCGACTACTGGACGATCAACTGGGACAAGTCCGACTGCGGCTACGGCGTCGGGCAGGTCACCGACGGGATGCGCAAGGCCGGATACGAGAAGGAGGGCGAGACGTCCCTCCCGGTCAGCACACAGCGCGCGGTCGCCCTCGACTACGCCACCAACATCGCCGCCTCGCTGCACATCCTCGCCGACAAGTGGAACGAGGTGCACGAGTCCGGCCAGACGATCACCGTGAACAACGACGACCCGGCCAAGCCCGAGAACTGGTTCGCCGCCGTCTGGAACTACAACCTCGGCTTCAACAAGAAGGCGGACGAGGGCACCAACGGCAACTGGGGTCTGGGCTGGTACAACAACCCCGCCAACCCGGTCTATCCCGCCTCCCGGCTGAGCTTCATGAACACCGACATGGACCCCCTCGCCGCCAAGGACGCCGCCCACCCGCAGAACTGGCCCTACGAGGAGAAGGTGATGGGCTGGGCCGCCTGGTCCATCGACACCGGCCACTCCTACGCCACCTCCGGCCGCCAGGACTGGCCCGGCGAGTCCGGCTTCTCCTCCGCCGGCTTCCGGCCCGCCTACTGGAACGGCACGTCCGCCGCCTACACGGTCCCCGGCGCCGCGACCTACAACCGGGCCCACGTCTCACCGCCGCTCGACACGTTCTGCAACTCCCAGAACAACTGCGACACCGCCAACCCGCCCGACTGCCCGGACGCCGCCTGCTACACCCAGTACTGGTGGAACGCGTCCAACGCCACCTGGAAGTCCACCTGCGCCTCGACCTGCGGCTTCGAGAACATCAAGTACCAGACCCTGGTCAGCGAGCCTGGGCGCGGCTCCCGGCTCCAGTACGGCACGCCCGTGTGCAGCGGGGCGCCTGCGGGCTCCTACGTCGTCGACTCGGTACCCGCAGCCACCCCGACCTGGAGTGACTGCGGAACGACGACATCCGACGGGTCCTTCCAGTTCACGTTCTATCCCGACCCGAACGCCACGGGTCCCGGCATGGGCCAGTACGACGCCAAGGCCGACCTGCACCAGATCGGCGGCGGCTATCAGGGCCACTTCTGGTACGCGCACACCCGTGACGCGGCACACCTCGGCGGCGACGCCGGGCGCATGACCGTGCTGGGCACATGGAAACTCAACGGCCCGCTCCCCAAGAAGGGCGCCAGGATCTACGTCCACGTCCCGGACACCGGTGCGCAGGCGACGGACGTCGAGTACTCGATCCCCACCGCCGTCGGCACCACCGTCACCCGGCTCGATCAGAGCGCCAACGACTCCAACAAGTGGGTCGACATCGGCGCCTACCGTTTCAACGGCACGACACCCCAGATCAGTCTCTCCAACAGCACTGACACCGGCACCGGAGACAAGGACGTCGCCTGGGACGCCGTCGCCTTCGTACCGGTCGACGAGCATCTGATCGACATCAGCCTGCCGGAACCCGACGCCACCGCGCCCAATCCAGTTCTCGACGACTACCAGGAGCCGAGGACAGGCAGCCGGGACATCCCCGCCACGACAGCGCTTCGCGCCACGCCGAAGACGGAGGGGACCGCGTCGAGCACGTGCAAGAGCATCGGTGGCGGCCGGACCGTATGCATGTCGGTCGGCAAGCCGGGAGACCTGACGAGCAAGGAGAAGGCCAAGGTCAGCAGCGCACTCGCCACCGACAGCACCTACGATCTCGTCACCTGGTGCGGCGACACGGGTGTCTCGGTGGGCAACGACTGGTTCAAACGGTACGAAGCCTGTCTGAAGAAGATCACCCCCATCTCGTTCGACTACTACGTGGAGATCAACGGGGATCCGTACTGGAGCGGTGGGGCGAAGTTCGCGTCATCCGTCCAGATCAAGCTGCAGGCTGCCGCACCGACCTTCCAGCAGAAGATCTCCTTCATCCCGGTCGAGTTCACCGAGCCGTCCGCCGGCGGCCCCGCTCCCGCGACCGAGGGTTTCGGCCCGCTCACCATGACGCCGTCCTTCGGCTGCGCACCGGAGTGCTCCACCAGCGCGGCGGTCTGGGAGGGAAGCAACACCTGGCAGACCAACGGCACGGACCTGCACTCCGCCTACGCCACCTACACCAACGAGTGGACGGGGCAGGAGGACGACAAGGAGCTCAAGCTCTCATGGGAGGTTCAGGGCCAGGTCGCGAGCGGGACCACGCCGGTCATGCTCACCCCGGCCGATCTCGGAACGTCCACGCCCGACTTCGACGTCCGATGCGACCGGACGGCCGGGACGACCACCAGCCCCGGATGCGTCTTCGAGAAGTACGTGCCCACCTACGTGTTCAACTCCGCGAAGTATCCGGCTGCGGCAGCGCACGCCTGGCTGATCAGTGAAGGGCTTCCCGGCCACCCGGGCAGCAAGTCCCACGACTCGCCGCTCTTCTACCTGCCGCAGGCGGACAAGAACCTCTACGAGCGGGACCCGGAGGACAACCGCCAGGTAGTGTGCCCGGACTCCTATGTCAGGAGCCCGCAATCCACCCTGTTCCTGACCAACAACCCCAATGACAGACCGAGTTGCGACGAATTCCCCTTCGCCGCCACCTACCAGAGCGCGGGCATGCCCGCCGCCATGGGAGGAACCAACCCTTCCACCGGTGACAAGTGTGTGCAGACCGTGGCCACCCGGTCCGACAGCGGACAGTACAAGCTGTACGACGACGACCGCTACGACTTCCCCAAATGGAACGAGGTGTGCGGACGGTCCTCCATGTCGGGATGGGTCAACTCCGGTTCCATGGCGCGCTTCCCCAAGGGATTCGTCGACAAGTACCGCCTCATGGACACCGATGAGTACTTCATCGAGACTCCCGGCTTCTCGTCGTGCTCGGCGGCCTCTCTGCCGGTCGTCTGCACGATGGCCCCGTAGAACCGTCTGAAGGCCGAGTGGGGGGTGTCCCGTCGGGACATCCCCCACTCGTGGGTCCGCAGGTCACCAGAAGCGCGGCTCGTCCCTCACCGTGACCGACGTGGGCAGACGGCCGTCGACCACCGCGTCCCTCGGGAGTGACAGGCCGAAGTGCGCTTCGATCGCCGCGAAGGTACACGCCATCGCCTCAGCGGCGGACTGGCTCTGGCCGTCGCCCCACGGAACACGTCGTCCTTCGCCATCGAGGACACCGAACTCCTTCATCGCGGGAACGAGGAGATCCGGCTGCGAGCCGCCGTTCTCCACGCGCTCCGACAAGAAGGGAAAGAAGCACACGGAGTGCCCGTCCTTCGCGTAGGAGAAAAGGGACGGCGGGTGATCGGGCTGCGGATTGAAGTGCACCAGCTCGACCCCACCGCTCGATATCCTGTCGCTTTCGAGCAACGCGTTGGAACCGGCCCCTGACTCAACGGCGAAAGACCATCCCCCGAGTTCACCGAAACGTGCCACCGTGTAGCAGCTCTCGTAGTCGAGCATCCCGAGGGCCTGCGCCTCGGTCATCTCTGCGGGAGGTTCGCCGGGGTCTGCACCGAGACGGACCGCCAGCTCCCGGGAATCGATGCCGCGAGCGAACGACAGACAGTACCCACGCGACCGCCATTCGCCGGCCACCCACCGAATCCCATCCATGCATCCTCCACACACCGACTGGTGTCCACACCCTGCCATATCGCCGTACGGCACCGTCGGCCTCGTCGAGGGTGCCGGGACGACTCGCCGTGCCCCTGGAGATCGCCAAGCGCACCGACGACACGACAGGGTTCGTGGTGCTGCCCGACACAGCCGGCCCGGCCCGCGAGATCACTCCACGACCCCTGCCCCCCGCAACTCCCCCTTCACCACCTTCCCACTCGCGTTCCGAGGCAGCCCCACCACGAACTCCACCACCCTCGGCACCTTGTAGTTCGCCATCTCCCGCCGAGCCCACGCGATCAGATCGTCGGCGGTCAGGACAGCACCCGGACGGCGCACCACATACGCCTTGCCGACCTCGCCGAGCCGGGCGTCCGGCACCCCGATCACCGCCACGTCGGCCACCCCCGGGTGCAGGCCGAGGAGTTGCTCGATCTCCGCCGGGTACGCGTTGAAGCCGCCGACGATGAACATGTCCTTCAGGCGGTCGGTGATCCGCAGGTTGCCCGCCGGGTCCAGGACGCCGATGTCGCCGGTGCGCAGCCAGCCGTCCGGGGTCACGGCCTCCGCGGTGGCCGCCGCGTCCTCGTAGTAGCCGCGCATCACGTTGAAGCCGCGGACCAGGATCTCGCCGGGCTGTCCGTCCGGTGCCTCGACTCGCACCTCCGTGCCGGGGATCGCCCGCCCGGACGTCGACGCGATCACCGGCAGCGGGTCACCGCGCCGGCACATCGTGACGATGCCGCTCGCCTCGGAGAGGCCGTACGCGGTCAGGACCGTCTCCACGCCGAGTTCGCCGTGCAGTTGCTCGACCAGTCGGAGGGGGACGACCGCGGCGCCGGTCACCACCAGGCGCAGGGCGGACAGGTCGTGGGAGGAGCGGGCCGGGTGGTCGAGGAGGGACTGGTGGAGGGTGGGCGGGCCCGGGAGCACCGAGACGCGTTCCGCGGCGATGTTCGCGAGCACGGTGTCGACGTTGAAGACCGGCTGCGGGATCATCGTCGCCCCGCGCATCAGACAGGCGATCACCCCGGCCTTGTAACCGAAGGTGTGGAAGAAGGGGTTGACGATCAGATAGCGGTCGCCCTGTCTCAACCCGGCCAGCTCGCACCAGACTTCGTACGCCCGCAGCGTCTGCTCGTGGGTGATCACCGCACCCTTGGGGCGGCCCGTGGTGCCGGAGGTGAAGACGATGTCCGAGGGCCAGTCCCCCTCGACGGCCGAGGCACGCGCCCGCACCTCCGCCTCCCCCACGCCGTCCCCGCTCGCCAGGAAGTCCTTCCAGGTGCGGTAGTCGGCGGGCGCGTCGTCCGAGAGCACCACGACCTGCTCCAGGTCCGGAAGACCGGGCCCCTCCGCCACCGCCCGGCGCAGGGACGCCACGTACGAGGTGCCGAGGAAGGTGCCGGTGATGAAGAGCAGCCGGGTCCCGCTGCGGCGCAGGACGTCCGCCGCCTCCGTGCCCTTGAAGCGGGTGTTGAGCGGCACCAGGACCGCGCCCGCCGACACCGCGCCCAGCGCCGAGACCATCCAGTCAAGGGAGTTGGGGGCCCAGACGGCCACCCGGTCGCCGGGCCGCACGTCGTTGGCGATGCAGGCCGCCGCCGCTCGCTCCACGCGGGCGCCCAACTCGCCGTACGAGACCCGCTGACGGCCCTCCACCACGGCCTCCGCGGAGCCGTACCGCTCCGCCGCCCGCCGGACCAGTTCCGGGATGCTGCGCCACTCCACATCGGCCTCCCCGAAAGCGGAAACGCGTTAGCTGACTACCCGTCAGATTAGCTGTAGCCTGACGGGCTGTCAGCAGCCCTCACAGTGTGCGGAGGTGCGTACGGCGTGACCCTCAAGGACGCCACGGCGATCGTGGGTATCGGACGAACTCCCTTTGCCAGGAACCTCGCCGAGGACGAGAGGACGCTCGCCTGCCGGGCCGTGCTCGCCGCCCTCGACGACGCCGGTATCGACCCCGGCGAGGTCGACGCCCTGGCCTCGTACACCATGGAGGAGACCGACGAGGTCGAGCTGGCCAAGTCCGTCGGCTTCGGTGACCTCACCTTCTTCAGCAAGGTCGGCTACGGCGGCGGCGGTTCGTGTGCCACGGTCGCCCATCTCGCGGCGGCGATAGCGAGCGGCCAGGCGAGCGTCGGGGTCGCCTGGCGCTCGCGCAAGCGCGGGTCCGGGCCCCGCCCCTGGACCAACACCACCGTCCAACTCCCCACCCCCGCCCAGTGGACGAGACCCTTCGGCCTGCTCCGGCCCGCCGACGAGATCGCCATGCTCACCCGCCGCTACATGCACGAGTACGGCGCCACCCGCGACCACCTCTTCAACGTCGCCCTCGCCTGCCGCAACCGCGCCAACCAGAACCCCGCCGCGATCATGTACGACCGCCCCCTGACCCGCGAGATGTACATGACCTCCCGCTGGATCAGCGAGCCCCTCTGCCTCTTCGACAACTGCCTGGAGACCGACGGGGCGTTGGCCTGCGTCCTGGTCAGCAGGGAGCGCGCCCGGGACTGCCCGAACACCCCGGTCTACGTCCACTCCGCCGCCCAGGGCCTGCCCGCCCAGCACCACGGCATGGTCAACTACTGGAACGACGACCCGCTCACCGGACCCGCCTGGACCGCGGCCCGACACCTGTGGAAGCACGCCGACTTCACCCCGCAGGACGTCGATGTCGCCCAGATCTACGACGCGTTCACCGCCCTCGTGCCGCTCTCCCTGGAGGGCTACGGCTTCTGCGGGCGCGGCGAGGGCGGCGCCTTCACCGAGGGCGGGGCCCTGGAGATCGGCGGCCGGCTGCCGATCAACACCGGGGGCGGCGGGCTGTCCGAGGCGTACGTGCACGGCTTCAACCTCATCGACGAGGGCGTACGGCAGCTGCGCGGCACCAGTACCGCCCAGGTGCCGGACGCCGCCACCTGCCTCGTCACCGCCGGCGAGGGCGTCCCCACCTCCGCTCTGCTGCTGACCAACAGGACCGACGGGAGCTGACATGCTCGAACCGGTGAAGGACGCCACGGGCGCCCCCTTCTGGGAGTACGCGGGCCGGGGCGAACTCCGCGTCCAGGCCTGCGCCGACTGCGGCGAACTCCGTTTCCCGCCCCGCCCCTGCTGCCCGCACTGCCGGTCGTTCGGGACCGAGTGGCGCCCCGTCTCCGGGCGCGGCCGGATCTGGTCCTACGTCGTCCCGCACCCGCCGCTCCTGCCGGACTACGCGGCGCAGGCGCCGTACAACGTGATCGTGGTGGAGCTGGAGGAGGCCCCGCGGATCCGGCTGGTCGGGAACCTGGTCAGCGTGGCCGGGGCGCCGATCGGCTCCCTCGACCCGCACCGGATCCGGATCGGCGCCCGGGTGCACGTGGTGTTCTCGGACGGACTTCCGCAGTGGGTGCTGTCGTGACCGGCCTGCGGGTCGCCGCCGACAAGGAGACCGGCGTCGCGGTCGTCACCCTCGACCGGCCGGACCGGCTCAACGCCATCGATCTCGGGATGCGGGACGAACTCGTCGATGCGTGGCGGGAGTTGCGGTTCGACGACACCGTACGGGCCGTCGTGCTGACCGGTGCCGGGGAGCGGGCCTTCTGCACCGGCCTCGACCGGGACGCGGAGGTGCCGCAGCCCGACTCCCCGTACATGGCGGACGATCCGCTCCTGCACGTGGGGCCGAAGTCCAACGACCTCTGGAAGCCGGTCGTCGCCGCCGTGAACGGGATGGCCTGCGGGGGCGCCTTCTACCTCCTCGGCGAGAGCGACTTCCTGATCGCCGACCCGGCCGCCACCTTCTTCGACCCGCACACCACGTACGGCATGGTCAGCGCCTACGAGTCGGTGCTCATGGCGCAGGTCATGCCGCACGGGGAGGCCGCCCGGACGGCGCTGATGGGGACGGCGGAACGGCTCTCCGCGGAGCGCGCCCACACCATCGGACTGGTCACCGAACTCACCGAGCCGGGTGGGGTGTTGGCTGCCGCGACCGCCGCCGCGGAGGTCATCGCCGGGTACCCGGCGGAGGGGGTGCAGGGCACGGTCCGCGCACTCTGGGCCGCCAAGGAGTCCGCCGTACGGCAGGGCTTCGCGCAGGCGCCGCACCTCGTCTCGCTCGGGAACCTGCCCCTGGAACGGCAGGCCGGACTGTTCCGTTCGCGACAGCCCGGGTTCCGATTGCGTTAGCAATCTCGGTGCCCCATACAGGCGTATGCTCACCTCATGGTTGAACATCGCACGATCGACGTGAACGGCATACGGCTGCACATCGCGGAGGAGGGCGAGGGACCGCTCGTCGTGCTCCTGCACGGCTTCCCCGAGTCCTGGCACTCCTGGCGCCACCAGTTCGGCCCGCTGGCCGCGGCCGGGTTCCGGGCGGTCGCGCCCGACCAGCGCGGATACGGCACGAGCGACCATCCGCGGGACGTGTCGGCGTACAGCATCCTCGACCTGGTCGGTGACGTGGTCGGGCTGATCCACGCGCTGGGCGAGGAGTCGGCGTACGTCGTCGGGCACGACTGGGGGGCGCCGGTGGCCTGGCACACCGCGCTGTTCCGGCCCGACGTGGTGCGCGGGGTGGCGGGGCTGAGCGTGCCGCCGCCGTTCCGGGGCGAGCGGCCGCCGCTCGTGACCATGCAGGAGCGGTTCGAGGGCCGCTTCTACTGGAACTACTTCAACCGGCCGGGGGTGGCCGACGCCGAGTTCGGCAAGGACCCGCGCGCGGCCCTGCGCAGGCTGCTCTACGGCGCCTCGGGCGACGCCCCCGGCGCCGGCCGCTACGAGCAGGCCCTGGTGAGCGACCCGGACCGCGGCTGGCTCGCGGACATGCCCGACCCCGTCGAACTCCCCGCCTGGCTCACCGAGCAGGACCTCGACGAACTCGCCGCGAGCTACACCGACGGCTTCACCGGCGCCCTCAACTGGTACCGCAACCTGGACCGCAACTGGCACCTGACGGCCCCGTGGCACGGCGCCAGGGTCACCCCGCCAGCCCTCTATGTGTACGGCGACCGGGACCTCGTCCCGGCGTTCCCCGGCACCCCGGAGCTGATCGAGAAGCTTCCGCAGCTGATGCCGAACCTGGTCCGCGAGCCCCTGGTGCTCCCGGGCTGCGGCCACTGGACCCAGCAGGAGCGGCCGGACGAGGTGAACGCGGCGCTGCTGGAGTTCCTGACGGGGCTGCGGGACTGACGGTCAGTTCACCCGGTCGGCTTCCGGTTCGACCTGGCAGTGGTCGAGGTGCTTGAGGAGGGCGGCGCTCGCCATCACACGGACGGTCTCCGTGCCCTTCGCGTCCACCGTGACCTCCGGGTACTCGACCGAGAGCAGGTGCCCGTCCTTGTCGTCGAAGGAGAAGGAGACCTTGAAGGTGCCCTGGCGGCTGTTCGGGTTGGTGACCTCGGCCGTCGAGTACGGGTCGCTCTTCGTGGCACAGCTCACGAGCCGCACCGAACCGTCCTTCAGCACCTTGGTCCGGCTGGACGAACTGCCGCCGCCGCTTCCCCCGCTGGTGCTGTAGCTGTCGTGGTCCTGGCGGGAGCTGCTGCACCCCCCGCCGCTGTCACCGTCGCGGTGACTGCTCTTGTGCCGCCCGCTGCTCTTGTGGCCGGTGGAGAACCCGGTCAGCGCGAGCAGCACCACCGCCATGACCGTCGTAAGCCTGAGAACACGCCCCCGTGAATGCATGTGATCACTCTAACGGGGGCCGCTGACAGCGCCCTCAGTTGGTCCGGGCCGTCCCCGTCCCCTTCTCCGCGTCCAGCGCGTACACGCACCGGTCCTTGCTGCACGCGTACACCACTCCGTCGCGCACCACCGGCGAACCCGTGATCTCCCCGCCGGTGGCCAGCTTCCAGCGCAGGCGGCCGTCGTCGGCCTTCAGGGTGTAGAGGAGGTGGTCGGTCGAGCCGAAGTGGATCCGGCCCTCGGCCACCGCGGGCGCCCCCACAATGTCGCCGCCGGCCTGGAAGCGCCACTTGGGCGTGCCGGTGACGGCGTCCAGGGTGTAGAGGCCCTTGCCGCTGCCCACGTGCACATGGCCCCCGGCGACCAGGACCGGCTCCACCGAGGCACGGGCCTCGGTCGCGATCCGCCAGCGGTCGCGGCCGTCCGCCGCGTCGAGGGCGTACACCGTGCCGAGGTAGTCGGCGAGGTAGACCCCGCCGCCCGTGACCGCGGCGCCCGGCACGAAGGTGGGCGGGCACAGGAAGACCGCGGGCGCCTCGAAGTGCCAGCGCACCCGCCCGGTCGCCACGTCGAGGGCCATGACCCGGGTGCCGGCCGAGAGGTACACGAACCCGTCGTTGGCCTGGGCCACCCGGACCGGCACCCCGCCGCAGGAGGCCGCGTCGCCGATGGGGAACGCCCAGCGCTCGTCGCCGGTACGGGCGTCCAGGGCCCGCAGCCGGCCCTCCTGCCAGACGTACACCGTGCCCTCGTGGAGCGCGGGGCCCGCCTCCGGGGACTCGAAGTCGGTCTGGCAGCCGGCGATCTCCCAGAGCTTCTGGCCGTTGGCGGCCTCCCAGCCCTGGACGCCGCCGCCGCGGGTGCCGGTGACGACCGTGCCCCGCTCGGCCTTGAGGGAGTACACCCAGGCGTCGGTGTTCAGCCGCCACTGGTCGGCGCCCTCGCGGGCGTCCAGGGCGAAGAGGGTGGGGCCGTCGGAGGCGTGGATACGGCCGTCCGCGACCGCCATCGACCAGGCCACGTCCCGGGTCTTGAAGCGGCGGCGGCCGGTGCCGACGTCGAGGGCGTGCACCTCGAAGGAGGTGACGTAGACGAGGTCACCGGCGACGGACGGGGTGCCCCACACATCGTTCGACATGCGGAAACGCCAGGGGCGCCAGCCCGCCGCGGTCTCCGCGGGCACGGGCTGCGGCGCCGGTACGGCGGGGCCGACGGCGGGTTCCGTGCCGTTGACGCCGGGGCGCGGCCGGGACCAGGAGGCGACCAGCCCGGCCTCCGGCGGCGGCGCCTTCACGGCCACCAACGTGGGCCGAGAGGCCTACGCCGC
>NZ_JAAGLY010000259.1 GCF_010548375.1 Streptomyces sp. SID13726 | reverse complement strand
GCTCCGCACCGGGCACGCGGGTGCGGTGGGCGTGATCCTCACGGTGGACCTCGCCTACGCCTTCTCGGACCCGTACGTGGTCGAGCTCCTCGGCGGGATCGCCGAGTCGCTGACGCACGACGGCGCCAGCATGGTGCTCATCCCGTCGGGGGCGCACGGTGCGTGGCGCGGCGCGGGGAGCCGCGACTCCGTCGACGCCGTGAACCGTGCCGTGATCGACGGGGCGATCGCCGACGGGCTCCCCGAGGACCACCCGGCAGTGCGGGTCCTGGACAGCAGGGGGCTCCCTCTCGTCCGTTCTCGGGCGAACAGCGCCGGGCCCTGGGTCGCGATCGACGACCACGGCGCCGGCCGATCCGTCGGGGCGCACCTCGCGGAGCACGGACACCGTGACGTCGCCGTCGTCGTCGCGTCACCTGCACCGCCCGGTCGGCCCGTCGGCGACGACGCGTCGCTCTACCCCTACTCGCGCGACCGACTGCTCGGCATCCG
>NZ_JAAGLY010000258.1 GCF_010548375.1 Streptomyces sp. SID13726 | reverse complement strand
AACCAGCTCACCGGCGCCCTGCCCGACGCCCCGCTCGCGGGCCAGTGGTTCGAGGCCCAGTTCCGGATGCTCGTCGAGAACGCCTACCCGGCGATCGAGGGCGACGGCAGCGGCGGCCCCGCGGCCACGACCGCGCCGTCGGTCCCGACGGGCCTCACGGCCGAGGCGACCACGACGTCGTCGGCGAGCGTGAGCTGGGCCGCGTCCACCGACGACCGCGGCGTCACGGGCTACACCGTGCTCGTCGACGGTGCGGCCGTGGGCACGACGGCCACGACCTCCTTCACGGTCACCGGCCTCGACGCCGGCACGTCCTACGCCGTGAGCGTCCAGCCCGAGAGCCTGCAGACTCCGCGCCTGTCCGTCCTCGAGCAGGCCAGCGCACGGGACGCCTACCAGCTGTGGGCCTGGGTCCGGCTCCTCCCCGGCGTGACGATGCCCAGCTTCGCGGACCCGAGCATCGGGAGCGAGGCCGTCGCACCCGACGACTCGAGCCTCCTCGTCACGCCCACGGACGCCGTGGC
>NZ_JAAGLY010000257.1 GCF_010548375.1 Streptomyces sp. SID13726 | reverse complement strand
TGCCCGACGACGTCGCGCGCCTGGCCGAGCGCCTCGCCTCTCCCGGCGGCTCGGACGAGCGCCCGGTCGGGCTGCTCGTGAACAACGCGGGCTTCGCGACCCAGCAGCACTTCGTGGGCGGCGACCTGGACGTCGAGCTCCGCGCGCTCGACGTCATGGTGCGGGCCGTCCTGGTCCTGTCCCACGCGGCCGCCGGTCAGATGACCGCGCGGGGCCGGGGCGCGATCCTCAACGTCGCGTCCGTCGCGGCGCTCACCGCGGGCGGCACCTACGCCGCCGCGAAGGCGTGGGTGCGCTCGTTCACGGAGGGGCTCGCCGTCGAGCTGCACGGCACCGGCGTCACCGCGACCGTGCTGTGCCCGGGCTTCACCCACACGGAGTTCCACGACCGCGCCGGGATCGACAAGTCCGTCCTGCCCGACCTCGCGTGGCTCGACGCCGACCGCGTGGTCTCCGCGGCGCGCGCCGACGTGCGCCGCGGTGCCGTCGTCTCGACCCCGTCGGTGCGCTACCGCGTCGCGTCG
>NZ_JAAGLY010000256.1 GCF_010548375.1 Streptomyces sp. SID13726 | reverse complement strand
CCCGTCCATCGCGGACGCGTCGAACGCGGCCGCGTCGAGCGTCGAGACGACGTCGGCCGCGAGGACCGCCCCGACCGCGTCCTCGAGCGGGACGTCCGTCGACGGCGTCGGGCGGACGAGCGCGAGCGCGTCGTCGGCGTGCTGGGCGATCGTCCGGCGCGGCTCGCGGGTCATGCCCGCACCGTAGCGGAGCCCGGGTGCCGACTCCGGACGAGTGGGCTAGGTTGGAGGCGGAGTCATGAAGCGGCCCGCAGCCCCCCGAACCTTGGGAGGACACCATGGCCTCGATCTCCGCGACCACCACCCCCAGCCCCGAGCAGACCGCTCCCGTGCGCCCCGCAGCCCTCGCCGAGGTGCTCGCCGTGGGCACGCACCTTCTCGTGGGGCAGTACCGCGTCGAGCTCGGCACCGGGACCTGGTGGTGGTCGGACGAGGTGTACACGATGCACGGCTGGACGCCGGGGGACGTCGAGCCGAGCCTGGACGCGCTGCGCTCGCGCAAGCGCCGCGCTCACCGCGCTCGCG
>NZ_JAAGLY010000255.1 GCF_010548375.1 Streptomyces sp. SID13726 | reverse complement strand
CGTAGTAACCTGCAAGGGAGGCTACTTCCCCTGGGGAAGTATCGAGGTGGAAGACTCACCGGAGAGGGGCTGGAAGCCATGGTCATGGACTGCACGTCGGACCGGCACGATCAGCACGACATCTACGCCGCGCAGTGCCCGTGCCGCGAGGTGCTCGACCTCCTGGCCAACAAATGGTCCGCGCTGGCCATCGGCGCCATGGGGGCGGGACCGCAGCGCTTCGGCGCCCTGCTGCGCCGTCTCGAAGGCGTCAGCCCGAAGGTCCTGACCAGCACACTGCGCCGCTTGGAGGAGAAGGGGTTCGTGGACAGAACCGTGTACCCGGCGGTGCCGCCGCACGTCGAGTATGCGCTCACGGCGCTCGGCCACAGCGTGGCGGAGCCCTTGGCCCAGTTGCGGAACTGGGTCGAGAACCACCTCGACGAGATCCAGGCCCTCGATCCTGCCTGAGACCGTGTCCGTACGCGATGAAGCGACGGATCGCTCGGGGGGGGGGGGAGGGGCCGAACGCCCCTCCTTCAGGGC
>NZ_JAAGLY010000254.1 GCF_010548375.1 Streptomyces sp. SID13726 | reverse complement strand
ACCTGGTCAGCACCGCCCGACGTGCCCACGAGCGAGCATCGCCGACGGACCCGCGCCCCGTTCGTGACAGCCCTCCTGGATGGACACCGTCAGCGTGCTGTTCCCCTACGACGGTCGCCCCCCGTTTCACGTGAAACGGGGGGCGACGGTCGTCAAACGGGAGACTGTGTCAGTCCGCGGGGTAGATCACCACGTAGCGCTGGGGCTCGACCCCCTCGGAGTCGCTGCGCAGGCCGGCGGCGGCCACCGCGTCGTGGATCACCTTGCGCTCGAACGCGTTGAGCGGTTCCAACGAGACCTTCGCCCCACCCGACTGGACACGCGAGATGGCCTCCTCGGCCTGTGCGGTCAGCTCACGCCGACGGTCGGCGCGGAACCCCGCGACGTCGAGCATCAGTCGACTCCGCTCCCCGGTGCGGGCCTGGACGGCCAGGCGAGTCAGTTCCTGGAGCGCGTCGAGGACGTCCCCACCGTCGCCCACGAGCGAACGCAGCGCCGCAGGGTCGTCGGCGACGATCTCGACCG
>NZ_JAAGLY010000253.1 GCF_010548375.1 Streptomyces sp. SID13726 | reverse complement strand
AAGACCGAGGCGTGCTGCCGGGCCCGGGCGCGGATCTCGCCGTCGGTCTTGAGCGCGACGAACACCGAGCCGTGCAGCAGGAACAGGCTCAGCGTGACGAGCCCGCCGAGGAGCGCGAACGGCGACAGGAGCGAGAAGAACCCGCCGACGAACTGGTGGTCGGCGTCGAGCTGCACGCCGCGCACGAGGTTGGCGAACGCGACGCCCCACAGCACGGCGGGCACCCACGACCCGACCTGGATTGCGACGTCGCAGCGCCGCGCCCAGCCCTCGTCGCGGATCTTGCCGCGGTACTCGAACGCCACGCCGCGCACGATGAGCGCGACGAGGATGAGCAGGAGCGGCAGGTAGAAGCCGGAGAAGAGGGTCGCGTACCACTCGGGGAACGCGGCGAACGTCGCGCCGCCCGCGGTGAGAAGCCAGACCTCGTTCCCGTCCCACACGGGGCCGATGGAGTTGATGAGGACGCGGCGTTCCTTCTCGCGGTGCTCCTTGTCACCGCGCGGGAGGATCGACAGCAGCATGCC
>NZ_JAAGLY010000252.1 GCF_010548375.1 Streptomyces sp. SID13726 | reverse complement strand
TCCTCTCGGGGGCGAGCGACGAGATCCCGGACAAGCAGGGACGCGTCTCGATCCCCGCGCCCCTGCGGGCGTACGCGGGGCTCGACCGCGACGTCGCCGTGATCGGCGCCGGCACGCGGGTCGAGATCTGGGACGCGCAGGCGTGGGAGACGTATCTCGCGGAGCAGGAGTCGGCGTACTCCGACACCGCCGAGGAGGTGTTCCCGGACCTGCGCTTCTAGGGTCACGCCCCACGGCTCCCGCACGCTGAGGCCTCCTCCCGCCCGGTCTGACGCACTTCCCCGGCGCCAGAAAGGACGCGGAGGGAGACCTGACCGTACGGGACCGGCCCGGCGAGGAGCACCGCCGGGCGGCGCGGCCGCCACCGACCGGCTCGGACCACGAGGGACCAGCACCGACCAGCACGGAGAGGAGACGGACATGACGAGCACCCCCGACGACGCCGCCGAGCGGCACGTCCCGGTCCTCCTCCAGCGGTGCGTCGACCTCCTCGCCCCCGCCCTGGCCGAGCCCGTCGCCGTCCTCGTG
>NZ_JAAGLY010000251.1 GCF_010548375.1 Streptomyces sp. SID13726 | reverse complement strand
CCGCCGTACCTGGCCCGGAACGCCTCCGTCTGCGCCCCGCTCGTGGACCGCGACGACACCCGCGGGACGTTCGAGGCCGTGCTCGACGCCGTCGGCCGCCGTCGCAGCGGCCTGCCCGGGCTGCTCGAGCTGACGCTGTTCCCGGACGGCCCCCTCCTGGCCGCGCTCCTCGACGTCGCCGTGGACCGTCGGCTCCCGGTCCTCGAGCGCTACCGGCTGGAGCGCGCGTGCCTCCGGGTACCCGGCGAGGACCCCGTCGCGCACCTGAGCAAACGACGGCGCAAGCACGTCCGGCAGGACGCGGCGGCGCTGGCCGAGCGGCTCGGTGGCGAGCTCACGGTCGTGGACAACGGCGACGACCCGGCGGCAACCGAGCGCCTGCTCGACCTCGAGGCGTCCGGGTGGAAGGGCGACCGGTCGCGCAAGGGCGCCGCGCAGCGCAACAAGCCGCACCAGCTCGGGTGGTTCCAGGAGGCGACCGACGCGATGCGGCGGCACGTGCGGCTACACGTCTTCGAGCTCGTGGGC
>NZ_JAAGLY010000250.1 GCF_010548375.1 Streptomyces sp. SID13726 | reverse complement strand
CGCCCTCCGGCAGCGCGCCCACGTAGGCCCCCACCACCCGCTCCAGCTCCGCCGCGAAGCCGATCTGCTGGACGAGCGTGGAGACCCCGCGCTCCAGGGCGAGCAGACCCATGGCCACGGTCCAGCCGTCGCCCTCCCCGCCGACGGCCTCCGCCGCCACCGCCCCGTCGAAGAAGACCTCGTTGAACTCGCTCGTCCCCGACATCTGGCGGATCGGCCGGACCTCGACCCTGCCCGGCTGGTCCATCCGCACGAGCAGGAAGGACAGGCCGCGGTGGCGCCGCGAGCCCGGTTCGGTCCGGGCAAGGACGAAGCACCAGTCGGCGTCCCGGGCCAGGGAGGTCCAGATCTTCTGGCCGGTGACCCGGAACCGCCCGTCCGCCGCGTCCCGTACCGCGGTGGTACGGATCCCCGCGAGGTCGGAGCCGGCGCCCGGCTCGCTGTAGCCCTGGCACCACAGCTCCTCGCCGCGCGCGATGCCGGGCAGGAAGCGGTCCCGCTGCTCCTGGGACCCGTACGCGATCAGGG
>NZ_JAAGLY010000024.1 GCF_010548375.1 Streptomyces sp. SID13726 | reverse complement strand
TGGCCCGCTTGGCGGCCAGCGCGGCCTTGTCGGTGTCGTCCTTGGCGGCCTCGGCCTCGGCTGCCGCCTCCAGCGCGGCCGCCTTGGCGAGCTGGGAGGCCTGCACCGCCTTGGCGGACTCGGTCTTGGCGGCCGCGGTCTGGGCGGCGGCCTGCCGTCCCGCCTCCTTCGCCTGTGCGGCGAGCTGGGCGACGGTGTCGTGCTCCTGGTCCTTGGCGCGGGCGACGAACTGGCCGACCTGGAGGAACTCCTTGATGTCGGCCGCGCTGCCGCTGATCGCCAGGCGTCCGGCGGCTCTTACGTTGGTGCCGCCCACGCTGATGATCTGGGCGAGCTGGACCCGCTCGTCCTGCTCCTGCTGGGTGTACTGGACTTCGGCGAGGAAGTTCCGTACGTCCTCCGGGCTGCCGTTCAGCGCGGCCTGACCGGCCTCCCGGACGTTGGGCCCGGCGGTGTCGACGATCTGGGCGACCCGGACCCGGTTGTCCTGCTGCATCGGGTCTTCCCAGCCGTCGTCCAGGAAGTCGTGCAGCTGGGCGCGGGTTCCCGCGAGCGCGGCGCGGGCCGCGGCCAGCAGCTCCGGCCCGCCGACGCTCGCGACCTGGGCGGCCGTCACCCGCTCGTCCTGGCCGGTGAGTTCGTCGGCGGCCGCCAGGAACGTCTCCACGTCGGCGTCGGTGCCGGTCAGGGCCGCCTCGGCGGCCGCCTTGACGCCGGGTCCGCCCTCACGCCAGTAGTCGACGACCTGCCCGCGGTCGGCGGCGGTCACCTCCGAGGCGTCGGCGGACACCGCGGCCGCGGGCGCGGCGCCCAGCAGGCCGGCGGCAAGAGCCAGCGGCAGCAGGCCCAGTGCCGTTCTCTGTATCGCGCGTGGCGTTCTTCGAGTCATCGAGCCCCCGGTATCTGATTGTTTTCCTTGCCAAGAATGGCCGTCACTATACATGCGCTTTTCCTTCGCTTTATTATTCCCTTATGTACCTTTCTGGGTACTTTGATCATGAATCAAAGTGGGTTGACGGTGGGTGAACTCGGGGTTATCTTGTGCAGGTTCTTTGATGGGGAAACGCTTGGGGGGAGCGGCTTTCGGCATGGAAATGCCGCACCCGAAAGGAGGGTGCGGTGTCTTTCCGTGCTCGTGCTCGTGGTCTTTTCTTTTCTGGAATCGCCGCTCTCGTGGGAGCGGCGATAGCTATTCCCATGGCCGTCGCCGACGATTCCTCCGCCGCCGCGGCAGACACTCCGCCCAGCGCGGTGGAGCAGTTCTCCTATCCCGGCGCGGCGGGCATTCTCACCTCGGAAGGAATTCAGCTCAAGAAGGGTGACGGCCACATCCTGCTCGCCACCTGCGACGGCACCGCCGACCAGATCAGGGTCTACACCGTGGCGGACAGCACCGTCGGCCGTAAGGGCGACTACTGCTTCAAGGCCACCGCCGCCTCCGGGTGGCTGACGCTCGAACTGCCCCGGGTCTTCGCGCTGGAGACCGGCGACCACCCGATCAGCGCCGACCTCACCGCGAACGGCGCCACGACCACCGTCGCCGTCGCCGAGGGCGGCTTCGAGAGCGTCGGCGAGGGCACCGTGGGCGGCGCCCGCTCCGTGCTCGTCGAGATCCGTGTCACCGGCTGAACCGGCCGCACCCAGCATCAAGGAATCGAGAAACGTGACCTCTCTGCGTTCTTCCGCGGGCGCGGCCCTGGTGGGGGCCGTCGCCACCGCCGGAGCCCTGACCGCCGTCCCGGCGCACGCCGTCGCCGGCGACCCGGTCTCCACCGGCTCCTACGCCTTCACCGCCAAGGTGTCCCTCGGTGCCGACGACACGGCCCGCGCGTGCAGCGGCGCCCTCGTCGCCTCCGACTGGATCGTCACCGCGGCGAGCTGCTTCGCCGCCGACCCCGAGGTGCCCACCGTCGCCGCGGGCAAGCCCGCCCTGAAGGCCACCGCGACCGTCGCGGGCAAGACCAGCGCCGTGGTGCAGCTGGTCCCGCGCACCGGCCGTGACCTGGTCCTGGCCCGGCTCGCCCGCCCGGTCACCGGTGTCACCCCCGTGGCCGTGGCCGCCACGGCCCCCGTCGCGGGCGACTCCCTGCGCGCGGTGGGCTACGGCCGTACCGCCACCGACTGGCTGACCGCCACCGCGCACACCACCACCTTCGCCGTGGGCGCCGTCGGCGCCGACGCCCTCACCCTCACCGGCCAGGACGGCGCCCTGTGCCAGGGCGACACCGGCGGCCCGCTGCTGCGCGAGACGAACGGCACCACCGAACTGGTCGGCGTCGGCAGCCGCTCCTGGCAGGGCGGCTGCCTGGGCGAGACGGAGACCCGCACGGGGGCGATCGCCGCCCGTTCCGACGACCTCGCCTCCTGGGTGTCCGCCACCACCGGCCCGGCGCCCGTCACCGACTTCAACTGCGACGGCGTCCAGGACATCGCCGTCGCCGACCCCACGGCCACCGTGGGCGGCGACAGCGGCGCGGGCCTGGTCCGCGTCGTGTACGGCGGCGGCAAGGGCACCGCCGAGATCACCCAGGACCTGGACTGGGTCAACGGCAGCTCGGAGGCCGGCGACGGCTTCGGTGAGACCCTCGCCACCGTCGACTACGACGAGGACGGCTGCACCGACCTGGCCGTCGGCACCCCCGGCGAGGCCCTCGGCACCGCCACCGACGCCGGCATGGTCGACCTCCTGCACGGAGCGACCGGAGGCCTGGGCACCGGCACCGTGAAGGACACCAACTACCAGCAGGGCGCGGGCAACGGCTCGCTGGGCGCGTCCAGCGCCGAGACCGGAGACCGGATGGGCGCCGCCCTCGCGGCCGCGGTCACCAACTCCGGTGAGCCGTTCCTGGTGATCGGCAGCCCCGGCGAGGATCTCGACACGTCCGCCGACGCCGGCATGGCCGTCTACGTCCACGGCACCACGAACGCCTCCATCCACCAGGACAGCCTCGACGTCCCGGGGTCCATCGAGGCGGGCGACGGCTTCGGCGGCGCCGTCGCGGCCGACGCGAACCACATCGTCATCAGCGCCCCCGACGAGACCATCGGAACGGACGCCGGCGCCGGGAACCTCGCCGTGTTCGACCCGAACACGCTGAACTCCGAGAACCGCCCCACCCCGCTGTTCGGCCTCGACCAGGACCTGGACACGGTGAGCGGCGGCGCGGAGGCCGGCGACGGGTTCGGCACCGCGGTGGCGCTCGTCCCCTACCGTCCCTCCGGGGCCGCGGCGGCGACCGAGTCGATCCTCGCGGTCGGGTCGCCGGGTGAGGCACTGACCGTCGACGGCGTCTCCAAGGCCGAGACGGGCAATGTGCTGACCTTCCGGATCACCGCGACCGGCACCTACTCCCAGCTCAACGCCTACCAGTCGGGCACGGGCGAGGACGACGTGGTCGGCACGTCCGAGGCAGGCGACCACTTCGGCCAGACCCTGGCCGCGGTGAACACCGCACCGCGCGCGGTGAGCACCACTGCCACCCTGAAGCTGGCCGTCGGCAGCCCCGACGAGGCCGTCGGCACCGCGGCGAGCGCGGGCGCCATCAGCACCTTCTCGCTGCTCGGCACCCCCGGGGCCAACGACCGCTGGCTGGAGGTGGGCGACGGCGACGGCATCCCCGGCACCCCCGCCGCGAACCAGCGGCTCGGCGTGAGCATGCACTACACCGGCACCGCCCTGTACGTCGGCCTGCCCTACGGTCCGTCCACGTACGGCACCCTGTACGCCCTGCCGCTGTCCAACGTGACGGCGGGCGGCACGGTGGCCGCGGTGACCACGTACCAGCCGGGTACGGGAGGCCTCCCGGCAGCGGGCGACACCTTCGGCCGCGCGGCCAGGTAACCCCGGGCGACAACCGTCCCGACGGGCGGCGAGGCCCAGGCCCCGCCGCCCGTCGGCCGCTGCGGGCACCGCGAACCGACCCCGGGTCACGGCCCAGCTCGCGCGCGGTACCTTCGTGCTCACGCCGATGAGGAGAGTCAACGTGAGCAAGTTCGTGCGGCCCGCCGCCGAGGGTGCCGACCCGTTCGGGACCGCCCGGCTCAGGCGAGGTGTGCTGGACGCCTGGGCCACCAGTCCGGCCCGTTTCCGGGAGGACGCCAACGCCGAGGAGGACCTCGTCCTCGGCGGGTACCGGGACCGACTCGTCGTCGAGCTCGCGCAGAACGCCGCCGACGCGGCGGCCCGCGCGGGCGTCCCGGGCCGGCTCCGGCTCACCCTGCGCGAGGGCGTGCTGTTCGCCGCGAACACCGGCGCCCCGCTCGACGCGACCGGCGTCGAGTCCCTCTCCACCCTCCGCGCCTCGGCCAAGCGCGAGCCCCAGACCGGTGCGGCGGGCCTCTCCGGCACAGCCGGTTCCGTCAGCCCCGCCGACGCCCCCGCCCTCCCGGTCACCTCCGTCGGCCGCTTCGGCGTCGGCTTCGCCGCCGTCCTCGCCGTCACCGACGAACCCGCGGTCGTCGGCCGGCACGGAGGCGTGCGCTGGTCGCTCGCCGAGGCCCGCGACCACGCTGCCGAGACCGCCCGGCACAGCCCCGGCCTCGGTGACGAGGTCCGGCGGCGCGACGGCCATGTGCCCCTGCTGCGGCTCCCGTTCGCCGCCGAGGGCACCGCCCCCGAGCCCTACGACACCGTCGTCATCCTCCCGCTGCGCGACCCCGCCGCCACCGACCTCGCCGAACGCCTGCTGGCCGCCGTCGACGACGCCCTGCTGCTCGCCCTCCCCGGGCTCGAAGAGGTCGTCGTCGAGACCGACACCGTCCGCACCATCACCCGCCGCACCGAGGGCCGTCTCACCGTCGTGGAGGACTCGCGCGACGGTACGACCCGGTGGCGCACCGCGTCCGCGCACGGACCGCTCACCCCCGAACTCCTCGCCGACCGGCCCGTCGAGGAGCGGCTGCGCCCGCACTGGTCGCTGACCTGGGCCGTGCCCGCCGACGCCGACGGCAGCCCGGCGCACCCCCGCACCAGCCCCGTCGTGCACGCCCCGACCCCCAGCGACGAGGCCCTGGGCGTGCCCGCGCTGCTCATCGCGTCCTTCCCGCTGGACACCACCCGCAGGCACGCGGCACCCGGACCGCTCACCGACTTCCTCGTGCAGCGCGCCGCGGACGCCTACGCCGAACTCCTCGCCGCCTGGCGGCCGGTGACCGAGGGCATCATCCCCCTCGTACCGGGCCCGCTGGGCAAGGGCGAACTGGACGGCGCCCTGCGCGGGGCGATCCTGGACCGCCTCCCGCGCACCGCCTTTCTCCCGCCCGCACTCGACCCGACCGACGACCTCCCCGAGGCGCTGCGCCCCCGCGAGGCCGAGGTCGTCGAGGGAGCCGGCGCCGACACCGTGCGGGTGCTCGCCGAGGTGCTGCCCACCCTGCTGCCCGCCGGTCTCGAACGCCGGGCGGAACTGCGGACGTTGGGCGTCGCGCGGGTCCCGCTGACCGATGCCGTGGACCGGCTCGCGGGCCTGGAGAAGGAACCGCAGTGGTGGCAGCGGCTCTACGACAGCCTCGCGGGCGTCGACCCCGACCGGCTCTCCGGACTTCCCGTGCCGCTCGCCGACGGGCGGACCACCATCGGGCCCCGGCAGGTGCTGCTGCCCAGGTCGGAGGGGTCTCTCATCGACCCCGAGACCCTCGCCCGGCTCGGCCTCAAGGTCGCCCACCCGGACGCCGCCCACCCGCTCCTGGAGAAGCTCGGCGCCCTGCCCGCGACTCCGCGCGCGGTGCTCACCACGCCCCAGGTGCGGGCCGCCGTCGCCGCCTCCATGGACGACGACGGCGGGCTGGACTGGGAGGAGGACACCCCGGACGCCGAGGAGCTGGCCGACACCGTCCTCGCGCTCGTCCGGGACGCGGGCCTGGAGCCCGGCGACGAACCCTGGCTGGGCGCGCTCGCCCTGCCCGACGAGGAGGGGGAGCTGGTCCCCGCCGGTGAACTCGTCCTGCCCGGCAGCGCGTTCGCCCGGGTCATGCGCGAGGACGAACTCGCCTTCGTGGACGCCGAACTGGCCGAGAAGTGGGGCGAACAGCCCCTCGCCGCCTGCGGGGTGCTCGCCGGCTTCGCCCTGGTCCGCGCCACCGACGTGGTCCTCGACCCGGACGAACTGGAGCCCCGCGAGGGCGACTTCGCCGAGCCCGACGACGCCGGGCTGCTGGACGCCGTCGACGTGTGGTGCGAGGACATCCTCGACCGCTTCCCGGACACCCCGGTACCGCCGGTCGCCACCGAGCTGATCGCCGTACGCGATCTCGACCTGGTCGACGAGGACAAGTGGCCGCAGGCCCTGGCCCTGCTGGCGCAGCCGCCCCTGCGGGACGCCCTGACCCAGCAGGTCCGCATCCTGCTGCCGGACGGCACCCACGAGGTCGTACGGCCGTACACCGCCTGGTGGTTGCGCGGGAACCCGGTGCTCGACGGCCGCCGCCCCGCCGGACTGCTGGCCGCGGGCGGCGACCCGCTGCTGCGCGGTCTGTACGACGAGGCCGACGCGACCGGGTTCGACGACGAGCAGGTGCTGCGGGCGCTCGGGGTGCGCACCTCGGTCGCCGCGCTGCTCGACGAGCCCGGCGGCGCGGCGGAACTCCTGGACCGCCTCGCCGACCCCGACCGTCCGGTCACCGGAGCCCAACTGCACGCGCTCTACGGCGCGTTGGCCGACCTGGACCCCGAACAGGTCACCCTGCCCGACGAGTTGCGCGCGGTGACCGACGGCCGGGTCGAGGTGGTGGACGCGGCCGACGCGGTCGTCGTCGACTCGCCCGACCTGCTGCCCTTCACCGAGGGCGTCCCCCTGCTGCCGGTACGCCCCGCGCGGGCCGCCGAGTTGGCCGAACTCTTCCAGGTCCGCCGGCTCAGCGAGTCCGTCACCGGGTCCGTGGACTCGGAGGGCACCGAGCACGACGTACCCGACTCGGTACGGGTCCTGCTCGGCCCCCGCACCCCGTCCTCGTACGTCGAGCACGACGAACTCGTCGTCGACGGCGTGGAGATCGACTGGCGCCTGACCAACGACGGTGTCCTGCACGCCGCCACCCTGGAGGGCGTGGCCGCCGGCCTCGCCTGGGCGGCGGGCCAGTGGCCGCGCCGCTTCGAGGTGGCGGCTCTCCTGGAGGACCCGTCCCGCACCCGGGAACTGGCCCGGGACCGCTGGTTCGACTGAGCACGGCCCGGGAGGCGGGCCGGCACCCGCCTCCCGCATCCCGGTGTCGGGCCACCGGTGTCAAGTAAGAATCTCCCGCTGCGCCCCTTACCGTCCGCTGCTACCTTCCTCTGCCGATCGCGGCCTCTGACGGGGCCGCGGCACCGAGCCGGGGGAGGGCACGGGACATGGCGGACGGTTTCTCCGTGGACCTCGAAGCACTGCGCAAGGCCGCGACCGGGATCAGCACCACGCTGGACGCGATGGCCACCAAGAAGGTCAGCGACATCGACGCCCCCAAGGACGCCTTCGGCCACGACGAACTGGCCGGAGCCGTCGACGACTTCTGCGATCGCTGGAACATCGGCGTGACCCACCTGGCCACCGACGGCTCGGAGGTCGCCGACCGGCTCGGTCACTGCGTGCAGAGCTACGAGGCGGCCGAGCGGCACATCCAGCTCTCGGCCGACGGCATTCTCCGCTCCGCCACCGGCACCGACCCGGGAGCGTCCTGATGGCCGAACTCGGCGGGACCACCGACCCCCGCGCCCTCGTCCCCGGCGCCCCGGACTCCCTGACCACGACCGCCCAGTCGCTGCTCGCCTACGGCGACGTCCTCGTCGAGGCCGGCGAGGGACTGGCCAGCATCGACACCGAGAACGGCTGGCGCGGTCAGGCCGGTGACGCCTTCCGCGACCGCTTCCACGGCCAGCCGGCCCGTTGGGTCGAGGCCGGTGACAACTTCCACGCCGCCGCCAACGCCCTCTACGACTACATCGCCGCCCTGCGCGCGGGCCAGCAGCACGCCGCCGACGCCATAGCCCGGTACGCGCGCGGCGAGACGGCCACCGCGAACGCCAGGAGCGCCCACCAGCAGCGGGTCGACCAGGCGCGCAGCAAGGGGGACAACAGCGAGATCCCCTTCGACGACCCGGGCGAGGCGGACCGTTCCGCCGCCCGCGGGACCCTCGACACCGCGCGCGGCAACGTCGACAGCGCTGGGCACACCGCGGCCGCGCTGGTGAAGAAGGCCACCGAGGCCGCCCCGGAGCGCCCCGGGTTCTGGTCCAAGGTCGGCGACTTCTTCGGCGATGTCGGGGAGGGCCTGCTGGACGGCGGCAAGACCGTCGTCAACGACCTCGCCTCCTTCGGCAACGCCATGGTCCAGCACCCCGGCGACAGCGCGGCCATGCTCGGCGGCATGCTCCTGGCCGGGGTCAGCGCCGGCGGCGAGGGGCTCGGCGTCGCCCTGGACGCCACCGGGGTCGGGGCGATCGCCGGAGTACCGCTCAACGCCGTCTCCGCGGCCGGGATCGCCACCGGCGTCGGCCTGGCGGGCGCCGGCGCGGTGGACCTCGCCCAGCACGCCGGGAACGACTCCAGGGTCGAGCCCCTCAGGATGAACAGCGAGGGCTCCGGCACCGGGGGCTCCGCGCAGCGACCCGCGTCCGACCTGATCAAGAACGGCGAGCAGTACCAGGGCTCCGGCGGGCGCGCGGGCAACAACCTGCCGGTGGAGAACGGCCCGAAGGACGGCACCCTCTACAAGACCGATCCGCAGACCGGAAAGGTCACCAACTACACGACGTACGACTCCGAGGGCCGCGCGGTCAAGCGCGTGGATCTGGAGGGCCGTCCGCACGGCGGGGTGGAGACCCCGCACGTCGTAGAGTACGTGCGTAACACCAACCCGAAGACGGGCGAGGTCTTCGTGCGCCCCGGCAAGGAAGTGCGCGCCGCGTTCCCGTGGGAGATTCCGTGAGCAGCAGCAGACCCTCCTGGTCCGAGCGTGAGCTACCCGCCTTCTTCCGGAAGTGGCGCACCGAGTGGAAGGACGAGGAACTCGCCCCGGCGAACTTCCTCGACTTCGAGGGCGGGCTGCGTTTCGTGCTGGCCGCCGCCTGGCTGTTCTGCCCCGAGACGGTCGAGTACCGCGGCGGTGTGTTCCTCAAGGAGCGGTTCCGGCAGGAGAACGTCGACGACTGGTTCGCCGGCCTGGGCGACGACCGTGAGCGCGTCGAGTCCGTCACCAACCAGGTCAAGCTGTGGGACACCTTCGCCAACTCGCCCCTCACGGACGACGATCGGCTCGGCGAGGAACTGCCCCAGCTCGCCCTGGCCCTGGGGGAGTGCTGGCAGGGCGTCCTGTCCGCGCGCTATCCCGACCGGGAGATCACCGTCGAGGTGAGTGACGAGGAGGACGGCTCCTACGGTCCGACGGTGACGTTCCGGACCTCCCCGGTCACCTCGGTCTTCGGCTGAGAATTTCTTACCGTCCAGGCAACCTCCCGCGGTCGCCCCGCATCTGATCAGACATCCGGGGACCACTGACCAAGCGGGGAATGACCATGCGCATCCGAGCCACCGTGGCCGCCGTCTCCGGCGGCCTCGTCCTGTCCGCCCTCGCCGTACCGGCCGCACAGGCCGACGGCGGAGGTCTCCACAAACCCGGTGCGGCGGAGCGCTTCGGCGTCTCCAGATCGGCGATGCGCGCGGCGGCCGACGCCGAACTGCCCGTCGTCTCCAACGTGAAGGTCAACGGCGGCAAGAACATCGTCGCCGGTACGACGGGCAGCAAGACCTACACCCTGTCGCTGACCGCCAGCCACTCCGCCGGCATCCGGGACGCCTATCTCGACCTGTGGCACGGCCGGGACCGCAACCACGTCGACGGCGTCTTCACCCCCAAGGAACAGACCGCTGCCTGTACGGCGGTCAGCGCCACCACCTCGAACTGCAAGCTGACCATCACGGTCACCCCGGGCCGCAACCCCTTCATGAACTCCCTGGCCGGCACCTGGCACGTCACCGCCGCCGCCATCGCCGCCGACGAGACCGGCACCGTCTACTGGAACGACACCTACGCCACCCACAAGGTGCAGCGCCAGTCGAAGCTCACGGTCAACGCGGCCCCGGAGCCGGTGAAGAAGGGCAAGACCATCACCGTCACCGGCAAGCTCTCCCGCGCCAACTGGGAGGACCTCAAGTTCCACGGCTACGCCACCCAGCCGGTCAAGCTCCAGTTCCGCAAGAAGAACTCCACCACCTACGCCACGGTGAAGACCGTCAAGACCAACTCCACGGGCGCCCTGAAGACCACCCTCAAGGCCACGGTCGACGGCTACTTCCGCTGGAGCTTCGCGGGCACGGTCAGCACGCCCGCGGCCAACGCCACCGGGGACTTCGTCGACGTGCGCTGAGCCGACGTGCGGTAAGTCGGCGTGAGGTAAAGCGTTGCGCATGTGCGGACAAAATCCGGGCCCGCCGTACAACCTGTGCCACCCCTCGTGGATCGGACCCTGCGAGTCAACAGACTCCTAGAACACTGATCCCTCAGGGGAAACGCACATGCGCATACGTGCCACCGTGGTCGCCGTCTCCGGCGCCGTGGCCCTCTCCGCCCTCGTCGTCCCGGCCGCGCAGGCCGCCACGGCCGGGCCCGCCGTCACCTTCTCGCAGCTCAAGGTGAACGGCGGCAAGAACATCGTGGTCGGCCCCACCGCCCAGGTGACGGTCTCGGCGACGTACACCGTGACCAAGCCGGCCAATCTGGCCGCGAGTTCCTTCCAGACCGGGCCGGTCCTCTACCGGGGGGCCACGCTCGGCCTGCACTCCGACGACCTGCTCGGCGGCGACGACGCCGGCACCTGCACGGCGTCCTCCTCGACGGTCCTGAAGTGCACGGCGAAGATCCAGTTCCGCCCCAAGGCCGCCGACGAGGACTCCGACCTGATCAGCACCGAGGCGGGCACCTGGAAGCTGGGCGCGCTCGCGGTCAACGCCGACGACGGCATGACCTGGCAGGGCAACCTCGGCACCGCCAAGCTCCAGCGCAAGTCCACCCTCACCACCGACGCCTCTCCGGAGCCGGTGAAGAAGGGGAAGACCATCACGGTCACCGGCAAGCTCTCGCGCGCCAACTGGGAGACCAACAAGTACGCCGGCTACGCCACCCAGCCGGTGAAGCTCCAGTTCAAGAAGAACGGCTCCACCACCTGGAGCACCCTCAAGACGGTCAAGACCTCCGGCACCGGCACCCTGAAGACCACGGTCAAGGCCACCGCCGACGGCTTCTTCCGCTACACCTTCGCGGGCACGACGACCACACCGGCGGTGAACTCCGCGGCGGATTACGTAGACGTCAAGTAGGACGGCGTCCCGGCGGAAGCCCAGCGCTAAGCGGTCCGGCGGTCGACCAGCCTCCACAGGAGTTCCAGGACGGCCGCCGCGACCACCGAGATGCCCACCGCGATCCACGGCATGGTCACCCCGACCAGCTTCAGCGCGAAGAAGTCCTGGAGCCACGGCACGACCAGGACGAGCACGAAGCCGAGGCCCATCGCCGCGACCAGGGCGACCCGCCACCAGGTGTAGGGGCGGGCGACGATCGCCAGGACCCACATCGAGATCAGGAACAGGGTCAGGGTCGCCGCGCTGGTCTCCGCGTCCAACGAGCCCGCGCCGGTGTAGTGGTGACGGGCGATCAGATAGGTGACGAAGGTCGCGACCGCGGCCACCACCCCGCCCGGGATCGAGTACCGCATCACCCGCCGCACGAAGTGCGGTTTCGCGCGCTCCTTGTTGGGCGCGAGGGCCAGGAAGAACGCCGGGACGCCGATCGTCAGCGTGGACAGCAGGGTCAAGTGCCGGGGCAGGAAGGGGTATTCGACCTGCCAGCACACCACGAGGATCGCCAGCAGCACCGAGTACACGGTCTTCACCAGGAACAGCGTGGCGACCCGGGTGATGTTGCCGATCACCCGCCGCCCCTCCGCGACCACCGAAGGCAGCGTCGCGAAGCTGTTGTCGAGCAGCACGATCTGCGCGACCGCCCGGGTGGCCTCGGACCCGGAGCCCATGGCCACCCCGATGTCGGCGTCCTTGAGCGCGAGCACGTCGTTCACCCCGTCACCGGTCATCGCGACCGTGTGCCCGTGCGACTGGAGCGCTCCCACCATGTCCCGCTTCTGCTGCGGGGTGACCCGCCCGAACACCGTGCCCTCGTCGAGCGCCTCGGCCATCCCGTCCCGGTCGGCGGGCAGTCGCCGCGCGTCCACGGTGCCCCCGGTCAGCCCCAGCTTGGCCGCCACCGCCCCGACCGACACCGCGTTGTCCCCGGAGATCACCTTGGCCCGCACGTCCTGCTCGGCGAAGTAGCGCAGGGTGTCGGCCGCGTCGGGCCGCAGCCGCTGTTCCAGTACGACGAGGGCGGTCGGCCGTGCTCCCCGGGCCGGCTCGGGATCGTCGAGGTCATGGACGGCCCGGGCCAGCAGCAGCACCCTGAGGCCCTGTTCGTTGAGCCGCCCGGTCTCGGCGAGCGCGGGGTCGTCCGCGCCCAGCAGCACGTCCGGCGCCCCCAGCAGCCAGGTGCTGGACTCGCCGTCGCCCTCGCTGAAGGTGGCGCCGCTGTACTTGCGGGCGGAGGAGAAGGGCAGCGACTCGGTGCAGCGCCACTCCTCGACGTCCGGGTGGACGTCGATGATCGCCTGGAGCGAGGCGTTGGGCCGGGGGTCCGACTCGCCCAGGGCGCCCAGGACCTTGCGGACGTACGACGGGTCGGCCCCCTGGAGCGGTCTGACCTCGGTGACGTCCATGCCGCCCTCGGTGAGGGTGCCGGTCTTGTCGAGGCAGACCGTGTCGACGCGGGCGAGGCCCTCGATGGCCGGGAGTTCCTGGACGAGACACTGTTTCCGGCCGAGCCGGATGACGCCTATGGCGAAGGCGACCGAGGTCAGCAGCACCAGCCCCTCCGGCACCATCGGCACGATCCCGCCGACCGTGCGGGCGATGGAGTCCTTGAGGTCGTTGTCCTTCACGAACAGCTGGCTGATGACCAGGCCGATCGCGGTCGGGATCATCATCCACGTCACGTACTTGAGGATCGTGGAGATGCCCGAGCGCAGCTCGGAGTGGACCAGCGTGAACCGCGAGGCCTCTTCGGCGAGTTGGGCGGCGTAGGCCTCGCGGCCCACTTTGGTGGCCTTGAAGGCGCCGCCGCCGGCCACCACGAAGCTGCCGGACATCACCTGGTCGCCGGGCCGCTTCACCACCGGGTCGGCCTCGCCGGTCAGCAGCGACTCGTCGATCTCCAGGCCGTCCGCCTCGACGACCACCCCGTCCACCACGGCCTTGTCGCCGGGCCCGATCTCGATCAGGTCGTCGAGGACGATCTCCGAGGTGCTGACCTCGGCGGCGGTGCCGTCCCGCCGTACCGTGGGCCGGGCCTCGCCGATCACCGCGAGCGAATCGAGGGTCTTCTTCGCCCGCCACTCCTGGATGATGCCGATCCCGGTGTTGGCGAGGATGACGTAGCCGAACAGGCTGTCCTGGAACGGCGCGACGAACAGCATGATCAGCCAGAGCACGCCGATGATCGCGTTGAACCGGGTGAAGACGTTGGCCCGGACGATCTCGGGCAGGGACCGGCTGCTGCGCACCGGCACGTCGTTGACCTGCCCCCGCGCGACCCGCTCGGCGACCTCGGCCGCGGTGAGTCCGGTCACCGGCCGCCGGATGGTCGTGGGGTGCACAGGGTCGAGTTCGGCGCCCGCGTCGATGTGCGTCATGCATTCGACGGTACGTGCGGTTTTGCGGCTTCACCCGCCGAGTGGGCGGAAGTTCCGACCTGGGGAGGAGACGGCTCGTGCCCTGGTTGTACGCGGCCCTAGTCCTCTGCGGTGTCCGCAGCAGCCCGCTTGATCGCCGCGTCCCTCCTGCGCACGAAATAGGTCCCGTACAGCCCGAGCACTCCTCCGGCCAGGCAGGTCCACACCCACCAGGTGCGGTCGTGGTCCGCGAACCAGCCGTAGAAGGGCAGCTGCACGAGGAAGAGCGCGAACCAGAGGATCGTGCCACCGGTGATCGTGGCGACCACGGGCCCCTCAAGGGGTTCCGGTGCCTCGTGCTGGGGGGTCCACTTCGCCATGGGGACAGCTTACGAGGCGATCACATCTACGCGCGGAGATGGTCACCTTCAGAGTCATACGTTCATACTGAAACCGTTTCCCTCTGTCCACTTCTGCTCGTAGGAACATCCAATGCCAACCGCCCTCGACCGCTACTTCAAGATCTCCGAGCGGGGCAGCACCCTGCCCCGCGAGATCCGGGGCGGCTTCGCCACGTTCTTCGCGATGGCGTACATCATCGTGCTCAACCCGATCATCCTCGGCAGCGCCAAGGACATGTACGGCCACCACCTGGACAACGGCCAGCTGGTCACCGCGACCGCCGTGACCGCCGCCTTCACCACGCTCCTCATGGGCGTGGTCGGCAACGTCCCGATCGCGCTGGCCGCAGGGCTCGGTGTGAACTCGGTGGTCGCGCTCCAGCTCGCGCCCCGGATGTCCTGGCCGGACGCGATGGGCATGGTGGTCCTGGCGGGCTTCATTGTGATGCTTCTGGTCGCCACGGGCCTGCGCGAGCGCGTGATGAACGCGGTGCCCTTCGGCCTGCGCAAGGCGATCTCCATCGGTATCGGCCTGTTCATCATGCTGATCGGGCTCGTGGACTCCGGCTTCGTCTCCCGCATCCCGGACGTCGCCCAGACCACCGTCCCGCTCCAGCTCGGCGGCGACGGTCACCTCAACGGCTGGCCGGTCCTGGTCTTCATCCTGGGCGCCCTGCTCACCCTCGCGCTGATCGTCCGCAAGGTCTCCGGCGCGATCCTGATCTCGATCGTCACGATGACGGTCCTCGCGGTGATCATCGACGCCGTCGCCAAGGTGCCGTCCTGGGGCCTGACCACCCCGAAGTGGCCCGGAAACCCGGTCGCCACCCCTGACTTCGGCCTGCTCGGCAAGGTCAGCCTCTTCGGCGGCTTCGGCAAGGTCGGCGTACTGACCGGCATCCTCTTCGTCTTCACGGTCCTGCTGTCGTGCTTCTTCGACGCGATGGGCACGATCATGGGCGTCTCCGACGAGGCCAAGCTCACCGACGGCGAGGGCCAGATGCCCGGCATCAACAAGGTCCTGTTCGTGGACGGCCTCGCGGTCGCCGCGGGCGGTGCGAGCTCGTCCTCGGCGACGACGGCTTTCGTGGAGTCGACCGCCGGTGTCGGCGAGGGCGCCCGCACCGGCTTCGCGAACGTGGTCACCGGCGGTCTCTTCGCCGTGGCCCTCTTCCTGACACCCGTCGCCACGATGGTCCCGTCCCAGGCGGCGACCCCCGCACTGCTCGCGGTGGGCTTCATGATCCTGGCCAACTCGGTCAGGGACATCGACTGGGCCGACTGGACCATCGCGATCCCGGCGTTCGTCACCATGGTGATGATGCCGTTCACCTACTCGATCACCAACGGCATCGGCATGGGCTTCATCACCTTCGTGGTGCTGCGCCTGGCGGCCGGACGGGCCAGGGAGATCCCGGCCGCGATGTACGTCGTCTCCGCCGTCTTCGCCTTCTATTACCTGATGCCGGCGCTGGGTCTCACGTGATCCGCCCTCACGTGACCCCGTAGAACTTCTCCGTCTCGTCGACGGCGGTCTGGAACCGCTCGTCGAAGTCGTCTCGAATGAGCGTCCGGATCACATAGTCCTGGACGCTCATTCCCCTTTTGGCCGCATGGTCCCGGAGCCGTTCGAGCAGCTCCCCGTCTATCCGCAGGCTGAGCACGCTGGTCCCCATGTAGACGAGGGTCGCCGCCCGCGGGACGCGACGGTCACTTTCCGCACAGGACTCACTCGTTCGGGTGATGATCGGGTTTCAGTGGCCAGGCTCACGGGAATCCCGGTGCGCGCCAGCTTGTTTAGCGAGAGTAATGAGTTACGCTAAAGAGATGCCGGATCTAACCCATGGCGACGACGCTGCCGCCGTGAACTCCCTGCGATCAGCCGTGATGCGACTGTCCCGTCGGCTCAAGCACCAGCGGGTCGACGAGTCGCTGAGCCCCACCGAGATGTCGGTCCTGGGCACCCTCTCCATCTGCGGCAAGGCCACACCGGGCGAACTCGCCCGCAAGGAGCACGTCCAGCCGCCGTCGATGACCCGCATCGTGGCACTGCTGGAGGCCAAGGGACTGGTCCGTCTCGAGCCGCACCCCGAGGACCGGCGCCAGAAGGTCGTCACGAAGACCGAGCAGGCCGAGGCCATGCTCGCGGAGTCCCGCGCCAAGCGGAACGCCTTCCTGGCCACCCTGGTCGACGGCCTCGACGAGGACGAGTGGGCGAAACTGCGCGAAGCCGCCCCCGTGCTGGAGAAGCTCGCACACCTGTAAGCCACATCGAGGAGGCGACCCTTTTGAGTACGGGACCCGGAGCAGACTCCGCCCCCGCACCGACCCCTACTACCCCTGACACCCCCAGAACGCGCAAGTCCTCGATGTTCAGCTCGCTGAAGGTCAGGAACTACCGCCTGTTCTTCGTCGGCCAGGTCGTCTCCAACATCGGCACCTGGATGCAGCGCATCGCCCAGGACTGGCTGGTGCTCAGCCTCACCGGCTCCGCCACCGCCGTCGGCGTGACGACGGCGCTCCAGTTCCTGCCGATGCTGCTCTTCGGCCTCTACGGCGGTGTCCTCGTCGACCGGCTGCCCAAGCGCCGCGCGCTGCTGTTCACGCAGTCCGCGATGGGCGCCACCGGCATCGCGCTGGCCGTCCTCACCCTGACCGGACACGTCCAGGTCTGGCACGTCTACGTCGCCGCCTTCGCCATGGGCCTCGCGACCGTCGTCGACAACCCGGCCCGCCAGACCTTCGTCTCCGAGATGGTCGGCCCCGACCAGCTCCAGAACGCGGTCAGCATGAACTCCGCGAACTTCCAGTCGGCCCGCCTCATCGGCCCCGCCGTCGCGGGCGTCATGATCACCGGCGTGGGCACCGGCTGGGCGTTCCTCGCCAACGGCCTGTCCTTCGTCGCCCCGCTCGTCGGCCTGCTGATGATGCGGTCGCGTGAGCTGTTCGCCGTCGAGCGCGCCCCGCGCGGCAAGGGACAGCTGCGGGAAGGGCTCCAGTACGTGGCCGGGCGGCCCGAGCTGATCTGGACCATCGTCCTGGTCGGGTTCGTGTCCACCTTCGGCTTCAACTTCCCCGTGTACCTCTCGGCCTTCGCCGACGACGTCTTCCACGCGGGCGCCGGCTCCTACAGCCTCTTCAACACCCTGATGGCCGTCGGCTCCCTGGCCGGCGCCCTGCTCGCGGCCCGGCGCGGCACCGCCAAGATGCGGGTGCTGGTCGTGGGCGCGGTGGCCTTCGGCACGCTGGAGATGGTGGCCGCGGTCGCGCCCTCGCTGTGGCTGTTCGCCCTGTTCATGATCCCGATCGGGATGTTCGGCATGACGGTCAACGTCACCGCCAACACCAGCGTCCAGATGGGCACCGACCCGGCCATGCGCGGCCGGGTGATGTCCCTCTACATGATGGTGTTCATGGGCGGCTCCCCGGTGGGCGCCCCCATCGCCGGCTGGATCACCGACGCGTACGGCGTCCGCGCCGGCCTCGCGGCGGGCGGCGCGATCGCCGCGGCGGCGGCCGTGACGATCGGCCTGGTCCTGGCCAAGGTCGGCAACCTGCGGCTCTCGGTGGGCTGGAACCGCGGCCACCCGCACGTCAGGTTCGTCCCGCGCGAGGCGCAGGAGCGGCTGGCGACGGCGGCCTGAGCCCTACGGCAGCACGCGCATGGCCAGCACCTGGCCCGGCCACTCGCTCTCCCCGACGGTGAAGGCATCCGTCGGGGAGAAGCCGTTGCCCTCGTAGTAGCGCACCAGCTTGCC
This sequence comes from Streptomyces sp. SID13726, assembly GCF_010548375.1. Taxonomy (GTDB): domain Bacteria; phylum Actinomycetota; class Actinomycetes; order Streptomycetales; family Streptomycetaceae; genus Streptomyces. The sequence goes on along the minus strand of NZ_JAAGLY010000024.1, from coordinate 104,775 downwards.
GTCGCCGCCCGCGTAGCAGTCCACCCGCAGCAGGGAGACGCCCGCGCGCCGGGTCACCTCGGCCGCGTGCGCGAGAAGGGCGCTGCCGACGCCGTGGCCCTGGAAGCGGCGGTCGGAGGCGAGCCAGTGGATGTACCGCTCGGGCTCGTCGACCGGCGGCAGGTAGGCGGAGGGGGCGTCGGTGAGGGTCAGCGTGGCCGCGGGGACCCCGTCCGCCTCGGCGATGTAGACGCTGCCCGTCTCCATGTACCGCGCCACGGATTCCACCGTCTTCGGGTGCTGGGACAGCGGCTTCGTGCCCCACTGTCCGGTACGCCCCTGCGCCACCAGCCACTCCACACAGCTGTCGAGCATGCCGAGGATCACGGGTATGTCGTCGGGTCCGCCGTCTCTGATGGTGATCTCCATGTGCCCATGGTGACAGGCTGACCCTCATGAGACTCTTCGCCGCGGTGCTGCCCCCGCAGGACGTGTCCGACGAACTCGCGCTGAAGGTGGCCGAGTTGAGGAAGCTGCCCGGCGCTGAGGTGCTGCGCTGGACCGGCGTTCCCGGGTGGCACTTCACTCTCGCCTTCTACGGCGAGGTCGACGAGGACGTCGTACCGGAGCTGTCGGAGCGGCTGGAGCGGGCGGCCCGACGGACCGCTCCCTTTCCGCTGGCCGTGCGCGGTGGCGGGGTGTTCGGGCACGGGAGGGCGCTGTGGGCGGGGGCCGCCGGTGAGCTGCCGGTGCTGCGACTACTCGCCGAGCGGGCGGAGGCGGCGGGGCGGCGGGCCGGGGTGGAGATGGGGGAGCACCGACGGTACAAGGCTCATCTGACCGTGGCGCGCAGCCGGGAGGCCTTCGAGGTACGGCCGTACCTGGAGGTGCTCGACGGGTTCACCAGCCGTACGTGGACGGTGGACGAGCTGGCGTTGGTGCGGAGCAATCTGCCCACCTCGGGGGTGGCGGGGGAGCAGCCCCGTTATGAGGTGGTCGGCCGTTGGGCGCTGGGCGGGGGCGGTTAGGCTCGACGCGTGGACCCGAAAACCCGGAACCGGATCATGGCCGGTGTGCTTGTGATGATGTTCGTCGTCGTGGCGTTGGCCGCCGCGCTCGGCAGGTAGGGGAACTGCGGCCAGTTCTCCGGCCGCTGCGCCGTCGTGGCTGGTCGCGCAGTTCCCCGCGCCCCTAGAGGCGCCTTTGCCGGCCTGCGGTCACCAGGCGAAGGCCTCCGGCGACGGGCCCGGGCCCGGGAAGATCTCGTCCAGGCCGGTCAGGACCTCTTCGCTCAGGTCCAGCTCCACCGCGCGGATCGCCGAGTCCAGCTGTTCGGCCGTGCGCGGGCCGACGATCGGGCCGGTGACGCCGGGGCGGGTGAGGAGCCAGGCCAGGGCCGCCTCGCCGGGCTCCAGGCCGTGCTTCTCCAGCAGGTCCTCGTACGCCTGGATCTGCGCGCGGGCGGCCGGGTCGGCGAGGGTGTCGGCGGCGCGGCCCGAGGCGCGGCGGCCGCCCTGGACCTCCTTCTTGATGACCCCGCCGAGGACACCGCCGTGCAGCGGGGACCAGGGGATCACGCCGAGGCCGTACTCCTGCGCGGCCGGGATGACCTCCATCTCGGCGCGCCGCTCGGCGAGGTTGTACAGGCACTGCTCGCTGACCAGCCCGATGGTGCCGGCGCGGCGGGCGGCGATCTCGTTGGCCTGGGCGATCTTGTAGCCGGGGAAGTTGGAGGAGCCGACGTACAGGATCTTGCCCTGCTGGACGAGGACGTCGATCGCCTGCCAGATCTCCTCGAAGGGAGTGGCGCGGTCGACGTGGTGGAACTGGTAGACGTCGATGTGGTCGGTGCGCAGCCGCTTCAGGCTGGCGTCGACCGCGCGCCGGATGTTGAGCGCGGAGAGCTTGTCGTGGTTCGGCCAGGCGTCGCCGTCCGCGGCCATGTTGCCGTAGACCTTCGTGGCGAGGACCACCTTGTCGCGGTGGGAGCTCTTCGCGAACCAGTTGCCGATGATCTCTTCGGTACGGCCCTTGTTCTCGCCCCACCCGTAGACGTTGGCGGTGTCGAAGAAGTTGATGCCCGCGTCGAGGGCCGAGTCCATGATCGCGTGGGAGTCGGGCTCGTCGGTCTGCGGGCCGAAGTTCATGGTGCCGAGGACGAGTCGGCTGACCTTGAGTCCGGTGCGTCCGAGCTGCGTGTACTTCATGGTCGTCAAGCCAACGCCTTGGAGTGGACTCCAGGCAAGTGTGGGCTTCGGGGGGATTGCTCCCCCGTGGAACCGGGGGACAGCCGGAGGGAGTTGGGGCGGTTCTGTCTCTAGCGTTCCCTGTATGAAGCACACGGAGGGTATGCACACCAGCCGGCGGAGCGTGCTCGCGCTCGGCAGCGCGGCGGCCGCCGCTCCCTTGCTGGGCGCGGTCCCGGCCCGGGCGGCCGACGTCGGTGCCGGGGAGTTCGACGAGCTGGGCGTCACCGAGCTGCGCGCCCTGATGGACGCGGGACGGCTCGACGCGGAGCGGCTCACCCGCTACCACCTGGAGCGGATCGAGCGGATCGACCCGCTCCTGCACGCGGTGATCGAGGTCAACCCCGACGCGGTGCGGGAGGCGCGGCGGCTGGACGCGTCGGGGCGCCCGCGCGGCCCCCTGCACGGTATGCCCGTACTGCTGAAGGACCTGGTGGAGACCGCCGACCGGATGCACACCACGGCCGGCTCCCTCGCCCTGGAGGGGCTGCGGCCCGCCCGGGACGCGACCGTCGCCGCCCGGCTCCGGGCCGCCGGCGCGGTCGTGCTCGGCAAGACCAACCTCAGCGAGTGGGCGGGCGGGCTCTCGCTCACCCACCACGCCGGCTGGAGCGCGCGCGGCGGCCAGACCCGCAACCCCTACAAGCTCGACCGCTCGCCCAACGAGTCCAGCTCCGGCACGGGCGCCGCCGTCGCCGCGGGCCTCTGCGTCGCCGGGATCGGCACCGAGACCAACGGCTCGATCATCGACCCCTCCTCCGCGAACTGTGTCGTCGGGGTCAAGCCGACCGTCGGACTCGTCGGGCGCGGCGGGGTGATCCCCGGAGTGCCGAGTCAGGACAGCGTCGGCCCCATGGCCCGTACGGTCCGGGACGCGGCGATCATGCTCGGCACCCTCGTGGGCGTCGACGGCCGCGACCCGGCGACGGCGGCGAGCCGGGGGCACTTCCACCGCGACTACACCCGCTTCCTCGACGCGGACGGACTGCGCGGCGCGCGGATCGGCGTCCCCAGGACCGTCTACTTCGGCTACAGCGACCACGCCGACGAGATCGCCGAACGGGCCATCGCCGTCCTGCGGTCGGCCGGCGCGGTGATCGTCGACCCGGCGGACATCCCGACCGCCGAGCAACTGGAGGACCTGCCCGGCTCGATGGTCGTCCAGGCCTACGAGTTCAAGCGCGCCCTGAACTCCTACCTGGGCGCCGCGCCCGGTGAACACCCGCGTGACCTGGCCGAGTTGATCGCCTTCAACCGGGCGCACGCGGACCGTGAACTGCGCTACGTACGGCAGGACGGACTGGAGGCGGTGCAGCGGCTGGACTTCTCGGAGCGGGAGTACCGCGAGGCGCTGGCCGTGAACCACCGGCTCTCCCGGGCCGAGGGCATCGACGCGGTACTGCGCCGCCACCGCCTGGACGCCCTCGTGATGCCCACGTCCGGCCCCCCGGCCAAGATCGACCTGATCCGCGGGGACACCTACGGCGGTGGCGCCTCCACCCCGGCGGCGCTGGCCGGCTATCCGGCGGTGAGCGTGCCGGCGGGGTTTGCGTTCGGGCTGCCGGTGGGGCTGACGTTCATGGGGACGGCGTGGAGCGAGCCGGTGCTGCTGAGGCTGGCGTACGCGTACGAGCGGGCGAGCAGGGTGCGGAAGGCGCCGACGTACCGGGCGGCGGACGTGGGGTTCTGAGGCGGGGTTCTGAGGCGGGGTTCTGACGTCGGGTTCTGAGGCGAGGTTCTGACGTCGGGTTCTGACGTGGGGTTCTGAGGCGGGTTTCTGAGGCGGGCTCGGCCGGGGTCAGTCCCCGGAGAGGTTGGCCCGGAACTCCCGGTGGATCGCCCACGCGTCCGCGACCGGGCCCACATGGCCCAGCTTGTCGGGGTTGATCACCGTGCGGATCGTCTGGATCCGGCCGTCGAGGACGTCGAGGGTCAGGGTGTGGAGGACCCTGCCCTCACGGTCGTAGAAGATCGCGCCGGGCTGGCCGTTGAGCTCGTGCGGCTCGAAGGTGACGGAGATACCGGCCAGCCGGGGCAGGACCGAGCCGAGCAGCCGGGCCACGTTCGGTGCGCCGGTGACCGCCCTGGCCAGCTGGGGGGCCTTGCCGCCGCCGTCGCCGACCATCGAGACGTCGGCGGCGAGCAGCCCCTGGAGGGCGTCCACGTCTCCCTCGCGCAGGGCGTCGAAGAAGCGGGCGGCCAGCTCCGCGCGCTCCGTCCGGTCCGCCTCGAAACGCGGGCGGCCCGCCGCCATGTGGCGCCGGGCCCGAGACGCGAGCTGGCGGCACGCCGCCTCCGAGCGGCCCACCGCCGAGGCGACCTCGGGGAAGCCGAAGTCGAAGACCTCCCTGAGGACGAAGACCGCGCGTTCCAGGGGGCTGAGCCGCTCCAGCAGCAAGAGGGCCGCCATCGACACCGAGTCGGCGAGTTCGGCCGCTCGCGCGGGGTCGTCGTAGGGGTCGTCGAGGAGGGGTTCGGGCAGCCACGTGCCGACGTACCGCTCGCGGCGGACCCGGGCCGAGCGCAGTACGTCGATCGCGATGCGGGTGACCGTGGTCGAGAGGTAGGCCCGCACCGACCTGGGCTCGGTCCCGACGGCCTCGTAGCGGATCCAGGTCTCCTGGACGGCGTCCTCGGCCTCGGCGACGCTGCCCAGGATGCGGTAGGCGATCGAGAACAGCAGCGGCCGCAGCTCCTGGAACTCCTCTGTCCTGGTCATGCGGGGCGCTCGGCTCCTCTCAGCCGGTGAGGGACTCGGGGCCGTTCAGCCGTCGTACGGCTCGGGGCCGATCAGCCGTCGAACGACTCGGAGCCGTTCAGCCGGTGAACGGCTCGGGTCCGAAGCGGCCCCACGCGACGAACACCGCGAGGGCCAGATAGGCCAGGTTCAGTACGACCAGCGCGGACTCGCCGCGCCGGCCGTGGGTGATCATCGCACCGATCATCAGGAGGACCCAGCAGATGGCGGTCACCGGGACCAGGACCGGGGCGATGCCGAGCGCCGCGGTGAGCATCAGGCCCGCCGCCGCGAGGAGTTCGAGGACGCCGAGCGTCTTCACGAACGCCGTGCCGACCTCTCCGGTCCAGCCGCCGCCGTGGGCCGCGGCCAGCTTCTGCCGGGGTACGAAGGTCTTGGTGACACCGCCGGTCAGGGCCACCGCGGCCAGCAGTCCGGCGGCGATCCACAGTGCGAGGTTCATCGTCCGCTCCTCGGTTCCTCGGTCGGGGTTCAGCTTCACCCCTCGGGACGAGACAGTCGGCCCCGCTGTGACACGCCTTCCCTCAGGTTCTCTCAGGGGGTGCGCAGGGTGGCGAACACGCCTCGCGCTCGGGTGCCGTCGGGGGCGTCCCACGCTCCGGCGACATGACCGGCCGCCGCCTCGGGGACCGCGGGCGACAGCACCCGGTGGACGGTGAGGACCGTGCCGCCCGGGAGGGAGAGCCCGGTGCCGTCCTGGTCCTCGGTGACCTGGGCCGGGCCGGTGGGGAGTCCGGGACCGGCGTAGGAGCGGACCACGTCGTCGTCGAGGGCGTCGCTGACGCTCTGGGCCTGGGCCCGGACGCGGCCCTCGATCAGGGCGAGGAGCTCGGTGCGCAGGACCGGGTCGTGGGTGCCGTCGTAGGCCCAGCGGGGGCCCAGTACGCCGTGTTCCATGGTGCCGACGAGGGCGTGCTCGGCGCCGGGCAGCGGGGCTGCGCGGTAGGTGAGGGGGACCAGGTAGGCGACGGGCTCGGGGCCGGAGGAGTCGACGGCCACCATGAATTCGATGCCGACCTCGCCCTCCGGATCATCCAGCCGGAACCCACCGGCCTTCGTCAACTCCGGTGTCCCGGCGCCGACGTACCACGGGCGGGTGGGCAGCCAGGCGGTGAGCAGTTCGAGCTTGGTGGGCTTCAGGGTGGTGCGGTGGATGATCGCCATGGGGCGGATTGTGTCAGTCAGTCCCGGGGGAACTCATCCGTTTTCATGGTGAGTTCCAGAGGGGTCGCGGTCATGTCGACGTCCACGCCGTAGGCGAGGGTGGTGTCGCTCAGGTACTCGCCGTCCTTGGGCTGGGTGTAGAGGTGGCACTTGCCCTGGTAGGGGTCGGCGATCAGGTAGACGGGGACCGCGGCGACGGCGTAGGCGCTCTTCTTGGGGCCGTAGTCGTTCCTGCCCGTGTCCGTGGAAATGACCTCGGCGACGAACTCGACGTCTTCGTGACGCCAGCGGCCCTCGGAGTTCTTCTCGGCGCCGTCGCGCAGCTTCGCGACGTCCGGAGCGAGACCGTTCTTGCGGCCGGGGAAGTCGATACGGACGTCCGAGAACACCCTCGTGCGCCGGCCGAAGTGGTCCCTCAGCGCATCGATGATCAAGAGAATGGTCTCCCAGTGGATGTCCCGCTGCGGCGACATGTAGATGGTCCCCTCGACGATCTCGACCTTGTATCCCTCGGGGACGGGCAGTTTTTCGAGCCGCTCGAACATGTCGTCGAGCCAGCTCGTGTCGTCGCTGTCGGCCATCGCGATCCTGTCTTCAAGGACGGTCATCGTGGCGCTCCTCCCCGGCCGCCCCATGGACGAGGGCAGCCGCGCGGTACAACGATACGCACGGTGACCAGGGCACGGAGGGGTGACGCACATGCCGGTCGAGGGCGCCGGGACAGTCGCGCGGATCATCCTCCGCACCCTCTCCGACAACCCCCTCGGCATCTGCCTCCACGGCTCCGCCGTCCGTGCAGGTCTCCGGGGGAGTTGATGCGGGTGTCCGGGGTGCTGGGGGCGCGGCCGGTGGAGGTCACCGTCGTCGTACAGGAGGACGTACGGGCCGCCACCGGCTCGGCTCCTCGATCCCGTGCCGCGCGAGGACCTCATGCGCGGGATCGTCGCCGGGGTGCCGGAGCTGCTGCGGGACCTGGACCACGACACCCGCAACGTCCTGCTCCCCCTCGCCAGGGTCTGGACCACGCCGGCCACGGGGGACATCCGTGCCAAGGACGCGGCGGCCGACTGGGCCGTTGGCCGGATGCCGCCCGAGCAGGGGGCGGTCCTGGCGCACGCCCGGGACGTCCATCTCGGTGCGGCGGAGGAGTCGTGGGCCGGGTGCGGGGTCCGTCCGTGTGCCGAGTTCCTGGTGGCGGCCATCGAGGGTCAGCGGGGGTGAACCGTCTCCTGCGGCCGGAGCACGATCTTGCCGTGGGTGTGGCCCTGTTCCAGGTCGCGGTAGGCGTCGCGCACCCGGTCCAGCGGGTAGGTACGGGCGATCGGCACCTCCAGGTCCCCGCGTGCGGCGAGGCGGGCGAGTTCGCCGACGACGACCGCGCAGGCGGCCGAGCCCTCCCCGTAGGTGCGGGCGCCGACCTCGGCCGCGGTCCGCCAGTCACGGATCGTGTTGATCCGCTCGGGGCGTACGCCCAGCTCGACCGCCAGCCGTACGTAGCCCTCGCCGAAGGTGTCCAGGAACGCGTCGACGCGCCCGTCGGCGGCCTCCCGGATGCGCTCGGCGACGCCCTCCCCGTATCCGACCGGGACCACCCCGCGGGCCGTCAGCCAGTTGTGGTTGCGCTCGCTCGCCAGCCCGATCACGGTGGCACCGCGCCGCCGGGCGAGCTGGACGGCCAGCGATCCGACGCCACCCGCCGCGCCGGAGACCACGACGGTGTCGCCCGGGACCGGGTCCACGGCGAACACGCCGGCGTAGGCGGTGGTGCCGGCCACGTACAGGGAACCGGCCACGTCCCAGGGCAGCCCCTCGGGACGCGAGACCAGGTTCACGTCGTCGGCCACGACGAACTGCGCGTGGCTGGCCCGCCGGTGGGTGAAGCCCAGGACCTCGTCACCCACCGCGAAGCCGCGCACCTGCGGTCCCGTCTCCACCACGACCCCGGCCAGATCACTGCCCTGCCCGGACGGGAACGTCGCCGGCCACCGGTCGTGCCGCGCCCCCTCCCGGATCATCACCTCCCCGGGCTGGATCCCGGCCGCCCTCACCTCGACGAGCACCTGCCCCGCCCCCGGGACCGGCCGCGCCACGTCCTCCACCCGCAGCACGTCGACCCCGCCGTACTCCCGAAACCGCACCGCCCGCATCACACGATCACCGCGCTTCCTCTTCCGTCCGGCTCGCGCGTTCAACGGCACGGGGAGAGACGGCTATTCCCGGAAGGAGGGGGAGAGAGAGCGGGTGGCGCGGCGGGCGGCTGGCGGCTGAGACGATCTGGGTCCCCTACCGATCGACGTCATGGAGGCGGTGCGTGAATGGCTGTGCGGCGACGGGATGCGACGCCCGGGTTCGTCCTCAGTTACACCGAGGTGCTGGGGAGTTCCGGGCGTGAGCGGTGAGGTGTCCCCAAGTGGGGAGGACGATCCGGGGAGTTGGGGGCCGCTGCCGGCCCTGGGCGCCGGCGGGGTGTTCGCCGGAGCCGCGGTCTGGCTGATCGGCAGTGTCTGGCGCACGTGTGACATCGGAACGGCCAACGGGGGTGCTCTGCTCGCCGTCTTCCTGGTGATGTGGGGAGTTCTCTCCGTGCTCTGGGGGCTGTCCTTCAAGGTGTTCGCCGGTCGGCGGGTCAAGTGGGCCTGGGCGGTGGCGGTTTGTGTGAGCGTGGGGCTCGTCTGGGCGGCGGTCGCCTGGATCGGGGTCATCGATTCGTACCCCGACCCCTTCTGCCCGGGGAACGTGCCGCCCTGGTGGCCGGACGCCGTGCCCGTGTAGCCGCCGGGGTCAGTCGGACTCGTACGGCTCGCCCAGGTCCCACGCCTGGTACATCGCCTCCGCGAACGCCGCCGCGATCTTGTGCTCGCCGTCGGAGTTCGGGTGGGTGCCGTCGTAGGTGTCGTGGTTGATGTCGTACGACGGCGGGGGCGAGACGGTGAGGAGCGGCGAGCGCGGTTCGTCGAGGTCGGCGAGGGCCTTGGCCAGGAGCTCGTTGAAGAGGGTGACCTGGGTGGAGAAGGCCGGATCCGACTCGGCGCGGACGTTCGGGATCACCGGGAGGATGGCCATGCGGATGCGGGGGTTCGCCCGGCGGGCCTCGGCGACGAAGGCCCGGACGTTCTCCGCGGTCTGCTCCGCGTTCGTGTAGAAGCCCAGGTCGATCAGGCCGAGGGAGACCAGGAGGACGTCCGCGCGGTGGGCCCGTACCGCGTCGGCGATCAGCGGGGCCATGTGCTGCCAGCCCTCGCCCCAGCCGGCCAGGTGGAACCGGGGGAAGTCGGGGTCGGCGTACTCGTACGACGTCGGCGCGTCCGCCGCCTTGTCGTGGAGCGTCTCGCGCGGCCCGACCAACGCGAAGGGGCCGCCGTAGGTGTCACGCAGGTGCTGCCACATCCGGTAACGCCAGGTGTGCTCGCCCGCGCTGCCGATGGTCATGGAATCGCCGACGGGCATGAATCGCAGCATGCGCTCATCATCGGTGATTCTTACCGGTGGGTAGCAGATCTTGGGGGTTCTGGGGTTGTGAAGATGGCCACGTGGGGATGGGGGCGGGGGTGGTGCCGGGTACCGCGTGCCGTCTGCCGCAGCCGCGCCTGCCGTGAGGCAAGCCCTCGGTGGTGCCCCCGGCCCGACCGGCGGCGCCGGATGGCAGGCTTGGGGCATGCGTCGACCCCTTGCCCTGCTCGCCGGGACCCTGCTCGTGGGTGTCTGTGCCCTGCCCGCCGTGCCCGCGTCCGCCGTGCCCGCCGCGTCCGCCGCCTCCGCTGCCGACGGGGACGGAAAGGGGGACAAGGGGTTCACCATCAGCGACCCGAGGATCACCGAGTCCAGCGGACTGGCCGCCTCCCGTCAGCACCCCGGCATCTACTGGACCCACAACGACCAGGACACCGGCGCCTACCTCTACGCCGTCGACAGCGCCACCGGCAAGACGGTCGCCCGGATCACGATGACCGGCGTGGGCACCCCGCGTGACGTCGAGGCCATCGCCATGGGGCCCGACAACCAGCTCTGGGTCGGCGACATCGGCGACAACGACGGTGTCACCTGGCCCTACGTCTGGATCTACAAGCTTCCCGAGCCGAAGGTCCTCAAAGACCAGTCGGTCAAGGCCACGCAGTACGTCGTGAAGTACACCGACGGCTCACGCGACGCCGAGTCGCTCGTCGTCCACCCCAAGACCGGGCACGTCTACATCATCGACAAGCACGAGGACGGCGGCCATCTCTACGAGGGTCCCGCCACCCTCTCCCCCTCCGGCACCAACGTCTTCAAGCCGGCCAAGCCCATCGACCTGTGGGCCACCGACGCGGCCTTCTCCCCCGACGGCCAACAGCTCGTCGTACGCGGGTACTTCGGCGGTCTCTGGTACGACTGGAACGACGGCGACCTCAAGAAGCAGGGGCGGATCAGCGTGCCCCTCGGGCAGGGGGAGTCCGTCTCCTACTCGCCCGACGGGACCAAGATCCTGCTCGGCATGGAGGGCACCGACAGCGAGGTGGAGGCACAGGACGCACCCGGGGACGGCGGGTCCAAGTCGCCCTCGGGCAGCGGGAGTTCGTCGGCCTCCGGCAGCGACGGCGGCGGTGACTCCGAGGGCACGGTGAAGATCGGCCTGCTCGTCGTGGCGGGCGCCGCCGCGCTCTACGCACTGCGCCGGCTATTCCGCCGTTCCTCCTGAGGCCGGTGACCCGGCTGCTCCCGAGGCCGACGACTCGGCTGCTCCCGAGGCCGACTCTGACTGCCTCCGGCGCTCCTCCACGCACACCTCGAGACCGTCCAGGATCCGCTGGAGCCCGAACTCGAAGTGGTCGAACTCCGGGCTCCAGGTGTCGTCGGCGAGGGACGCGAGGACGGGGTAGCGGCCGGCGGTCATGACCTTCTCCAGGAACGGCGCCTGGGCCGCGAAGAACTCCGAGGTCGTCATGCCGGAGTTGCGTTCCGCCTCCTGCTGGTAGACCTGGGTGCGGGCGGCCCCGACGACGTACCCGTCGATCATGATGGCCGCCGACACCAGCTCGGGATCGGTCAGTCCCATCGGGCGGATCCGGCCGAGCACCTTCTCCAGGCCGTCCAGCGCGCTCGGCCCGAGCAGCGGGCGGGCCTGGTTGACGCCGAGCAGCCAGGGGTGGCGGGTGTAGAGGGCGAGCGTGGCGCGGGCCACCGCCTCCAGCGCGGCCCGCCAGCCGCCGTCACCGAGGTCCGCCGGATTCTCGGCGGGTTTCTGGACGCGGTCCAGCATGAGGTCGAGCAGCTCGGCCTTCCCCGGTACATACCGGTACAGGGACATCGCGCCGGTCCCGAGCTCGGTGGCGATCCGGCGCATCGAGACCGCGTCGAACCCCTCCTCGTCCGCGATCCGGACGGCCACTTCCACGATCCGGTCCAGCGTCAGCCCCGGCTTGGGCCCCCGGCTGGGCCGCGGAGCCCCGTCCCACAGCAGTTCGAGGGTGCGGACGATGTCCCCGCTGCCACTGGTCTCCCCGCTGCTCGTCATGGCGTCAGCTTAGTTCCGCCGAAAAATTGAGTACAGCGTACGCGCAATCGGGTACGGTGTACTCAGTTAAGCAGAGAAGGGGGAACCCATGACCACCGACGACGGATACGCAGTCCGTGCCGAGGGGCTGACGAAGCGGTACGGCGAGAAGCACGCCCTCGACGGATTCGACCTCGCCGTCCGCGAGGGCACCGTGCACGGCCTGCTCGGGCCGAACGGCGCGGGCAAGACCACGGCCGTCCGCATCCTGTCCACGCTGCTCCGGCTGGACGGCGGCCGGGCCACCGTCGCCGGGCTCGACGTGGTCCGGCACGCGCGCGAGGTGCGGTCGAGGATCGGGCTCACCGGCCAGTACGCCGCCGTGGACGAGGTCCTCACCGGCCGGCAGAACCTGGAGATGTTCGGGCGGCTGTTCCACCTCGGCGGCAGGCGCGCCAAGAGCCGGGCCACCGAACTCCTGGAGCAGTTCGACCTCGCCGACGCCGCCGGCAAGGGAGTCGGCAAGTACAGCGGCGGTATGCGCCGACGCCTCGACCTCGCCGCGTCCATGATCCTCGCGCCCGCCGTGCTCTTCCTGGACGAGCCGACGACGGGACTCGACCCCCGCAGCCGCGGCGAAGTCTGGGAATCGGTACGGGCGTTGGTGGCGAGCGGTACCACGGTCCTGCTCACCACCCAGTACCTGGAGGAGGCCGACAAGCTCGCCTCCCGCATCACCGTCATCGACCAGGGCCGGGCCATCGCCGACGACACCCCGGACGGGCTCAAGGACCGGGTCGGCGGCGACCGTATCGAGGTCGTGGTCGCCGAGCGGACCGACATCCCGCGCGTGGTGAAGGTCGTCGCCCGGGTCTCCGACGGCGAACCCGAGGCGGAGGAAGGGGAGTTGCGGGTGCACGCCCCGGTCGTCGACCGGGTCTCCGCGCTCACCGAGGTGGCCCGCACCCTCCAGGACGAGGGCGTGCGGGTCGAGGACATCGGACTGCGCAGGCCGAGCCTCGACGACGTGTTCCTGCGCCTGACCGGACACCGTACGGAGCAGAAGGAGACGGCGGCATGAGCGCGATCGAGGCCGAGCCCGGCCGCACCATGGAGGCCACCCACGGCCGCACCTACTGGGTCCTCGCCGACGTCTGGAACATCGTCCGCCGCGGCCTCACCCACTACCAGCGCCAACCCATCAACATCGCCTGGCAGTTGGGCTTCCCGATCCTCTCCGTCCTGCTCTACGGCTATGTCTTCGGCAGCGCCATGCAGGTACCCGGCGGCGGGGACTACAAGGACTTCCTGATGCCCGGCATGTTCGTGATGACGATGGCCTTCGGCTTCATCAACACCGCGACCCTGGTGGTGTACGACGCCACGAAGGGCGTGATCGACCGGTTCCGCTCGATGCCGATGGCGTCCTCCGCGGTGGTCGCGGGGCGCGGGGTGACCGATCTCCTCGTGGCCTGTGCCGAGTTGGCCATCATGATGCTGACCGCGGTGGCGATGGGCTGGCGTCCCGACGGCGGCCTCGGCTTCCTGGCCGCGTTCGGACTGCTGCTGTGGCTCAGGTTCGCGCTGATCTGGATCGGCGTGTGGCTGGGCCTGATGGTCCCCAACCCGGAGGCGGCGGGCGGCCTGTTCGCGGTCGCGTTCCCCCTCACGATGATCTCCAGCATCTTCGTGGCACCGCAGCTGATGCCCGACTGGCTGGGCGCGGTGGCCGCGTGGAACCCGATCTCCTCCACGGCGGCGGCGACCCGGGACCTGTTCGGGACGCCGGTCGGCGGCGGGGACTCCTGGGTCGAGCAGCACGCGCTGCTGATGGCGTGGGTGTGGCCGGTGGTGCTGACGGCGATCTTCCTGCCGCTGGCGGTACGGAGGTTCCAGAAGCTGAGCCGGTGACGTCCGCGGACAAGGGGACGCCGAATGCCTTGACGTGTCCATGCGACCTGACTTCCATGGGAGGTGCAGGACGGTGGGAGCGCTCCCACCCGGGTTCCGGACCTGCTCCCCCTCCGAGAGGAAGCAGCGAACATGCTCCGCAGCTTGCGAAGAGTGCTGTGCGCGGTGACCGCGGCGCTCGTGCTGCCGCTGGCCGGCGTGCAGGCGGCCCGCGCCGACACGGTCCGCGCGGCCGACGCCGGCGCCGGCTACTGGCACACCAGCGGCCGCCAGATCCTGGACGCCTCCGGGCAGCCGGTCCGGATCGCCGGGATCAACTGGTTCGGCTTCGAGACCGGCAACTACGTCGTCCACGGCCTCTGGTCCCGCGACTACAAGTCCATGATCGACCAGATGAAGACGCTGGGCTACAACACCATCCGCATCCCGTTCAGCGACGACATCTTCAAGTCGGGCACGGTCCCCAACAGCATCGACTTCTCCAGCGGCAAGAACGCCGACCTCCAGGGCCTGAACTCCCTCGGTGTCCTCGACAGAATCGTGTCGTACGCCGGTCAGGACGGCCTCAAGGTCATCCTCGACCGGCACCGCCCGGACGCCGGCGGGCAGTCGGCGCTCTGGTACACGGCCGCGGTCCCGGAGTCCACGTGGATCGCCAACCTCAAGACGCTGGCGACGCGTTACAAGGGCCAGGACACGGTCGTAGGCATAGACCTGCACAACGAGCCCCACGACCCCGCCTGTTGGGGCTGCGGGGACACTTCTCTGGACTGGCGCCTGGCGGCCCAGCGGGCGGGCAACGCGGTGTTGTCCGTCAATCCCGACCTGCTGATCTTCGTGGAGGGCGTGCAGACCTTCAACGGCGTCTCGGGCTGGTGGGGCGGCAACCTGATGGGAGTCGCCCAGTACCCGGTCCAGCTGAACGTGGCGAACCGGGTCGTGTACTCGGCCCACGACTACGCCACGTCCGTCGCCCAGCAGAGCTGGTTCAGCGACCCGACGTTCCCCGCGAACATGCCGGGGATCTGGGACAAGTACTGGGGCTACATCTTCAAGCAGAACATCGCGCCGGTGTGGGTGGGCGAGTTCGGCACGACGCTGGCATCGACCGTGGACCAGAAATGGCTGGCGGCCCTGGTGGCGTACCTGCGCCCGACATCCACGTACGGCGCCGACTCCTTCCACTGGACCTTCTGGTCGTGGAACCCCAACTCCGGTGACACCGGCGGAATCCTCAAGGACGACTGGCAGACGGTGGACACGGCGAAGGACGGCTACCTGGCGAGCGTGAAGGCACCGGGCTTCCCTCCCAGCGGCGACCCGGGCGATCCGGGAGGCCCGGGTGACCCCGGCACGGCGGCCTGCACAGCCACCTACTCCGTCAGCAGCGACTGGGGCAGCGGCTTCAACGCCGAGGTCAAGGTCACCAACTCCGGTTCCACGGCCCTGAGTTCCTGGAAGGTCACCTGGACCTGGCCGGGTGCGCAGAAGGTCACTTCCATGTGGAACGCCTCGTACACCCAGACCGGCTCGACGGTGACGGCGGTCAACGCCTCCCACAACGGTGGTGTTCCGGTGGGCGGTTCGGCGAGTCTTGGGTTCGGGGGAGCGCCGGCGGGTGGGGGTGTGCCGGGTGTGAGCTGTACGGCTGCTTGAGGGGAGGGTGCGTCAGGGGAGGGTGCCCGGTGGATGCCGGGCACCCTTTCCCTGGCACCGCGGTGCCCCGAACTCATCGGTCTCAGCCGGTCAGCTTGGGGATGATCTTCAGGCGCTCGTCCATGTCGTTGAGGTCCTCCTGCATGCTGGACAGCGTTCCGTTCATCCCGCCCATCTGCGTGGACAGGGAGTCGATGCTCGTCTGCATCGCCTCGATGTTCCGGGCCACGGTGGGCAGCGACGAGGCGTCCTTCTCCAGGGCGCCGACACTGCTGTTGAGCTGGGAGATCTGGCCGCTCAGGGTGGATATCCTCGCGGCCGTCCCGGGCAGCGGCTCCATCAGCTTCCGCATGGCCGTCATGTTCTCGTTGAGCGCGATCATGCGGTTCTCGAGTTCACCGAGCACGGCGAGCTTCCTGTTGGTGACGCCGAGCTGGTCGTTGGTCGAGTTGAGCTTCCTGTTCGTGGTGCCCAGTTGCTGATTGGTGGCGTCGAGCTTCTTGTTCGTCTGACTCAACTGGTCGTTGGTCGTGGTCAGTTTGCGGTTGGTGTCGCTGAGCTGCTGGTTCGTCAGGGCGAGCCCGGAGGTCGTGCCGTCCTGGATGTGCACGAGCGCGGAGTGCATGCGGGTGAAGTTGAACTGCAGGACGCTGAGGATGCCGAGGTAGAGCAGCGGGGCGATGAAGATGATGCGGCGGGGCATGCCGGAGCTCTTCTTCTTGCCGCCGCCGCCGCTGTCGCTGTCGCTGGGTGGGGGGGGCGGACTCATCGCTCCGGGCGGGGAGCGTGGTCTGGTTGTCGGACATGGTCACCTCGTCTGTGGCGTGTGGGGGGGATGAGGGATCGGGCGTCTCTCGGCTGCGGGTGCGTTGGGGCTGGTCGCGCAGTTCCCCGCGCCCCTAAAAGCGGTGGGTGCAGCCTGGACTTGCTCCGACTGCAACCCACCCAGAGGCGCGGAGAACAGCGCTGCCGACGAACTACCGCCGAAGAGCTATCCCGGTGGCAGCGCCTCGTCGCGCAGGCACGTGTGCAGGATGAGCCGGGAGCAGATGTCGGTGGCCTCGTCGTCGCTGAGGGCGGTCCACGGCGGGAGATGCAGGCCCTCGATCAACGCGCATACCGCGATGGCCAGTTGGTCCAGATTGATCTCCGAGCGTATGCCCGGATGCGCCGACAGCAGCTCCAGCCGGTCCCGCAGCTGCTTGACGATGCTGTCGCGGATGCCGGTCTCCAGCTCCCGCATCTCGGGGTGGTCGATACACGCGTCGGACCACGCGGTCAGCAGACCGGCGGCACCGCGCCGGCGGGTCACCACGAGTGCCACGGTGGCCCTGAGCCCGCCGACCGGGTTGTGCAACAGCTCGCTGAACTCGGACGTCTCGACGATGCCGGTGATCTCCTCCAGGCGCTCGCCCACCACCGCGAGCAGCAGGTCGCGCTTGCTGCCGAAGCGGGTGTAGACGCTGCCCACGGAGGTGCCGGCGGCGGCCGCGACCCGCTCCACGGAGGTGCCGCGCCAGCCGTCGGCACTGAAGCCGGCGTCCGCGGCGCGCAGCAGGGCGGCGTGGGTCTCCTGACTGCGGCGCTGCTGGGGGCGACCCGGGCCGGAGGAGAAGGGCGAGAAGGGCCGGGGGGTGTTCGGGCTCATCCGGGCCTCCGTATATGAATCCGTATTCTTAATCGGGTTCATGTTTCTCCCTGGGTCTGAATATGTCAACCACAACTGGCCTCGGGGGCACTGAGTTTGATGCCGGGAACGGGGTTGATCGCGTCACTCCGGGGATGCGATCGGACACGTGGAGACGTGCGATGACGTCGGAGGTTTCCCAGAGGGGCCCTCCAGACGCAGTACGCCGGGTACGGGCCCCTGTGGGAAGTCCTGGAATGGCCGACCGCCCAGGACGTGACGCGCGACGCCGTCTACGAAAGACGAAGGGCGCCCGGCGGGATGCCGGGCGCCCTTCTCGTCGTACGACTACTCGCTACAGCTTCTCGATCACATAGTCGACGCACTTCGTCAGCGCCTCGACGTCCGCCGGGTCGATCGCCGGGAACATCGCGACGCGGAGCTGGTTGCGGCCGAGCTTGCGGTAGGGCTCGGTGTCGACGATGCCGTTGGCGCGGAGGACCTTGGCGACGGCGGCGGCGTCGATGTCGTCGGCGAAGTCGATCGTGCCGATGACCTGGGAGCGCTTGGCGGCGTCCGTGACGAACGGGGTCGCGTGCTTGGACTCCTCCGCCCAGGTGTAGAGGCGGGTCGAGGAGTCCTTCGTGCGGGCCGTCGACCAGGCGAGGCCGCCCTGGCCGTTGAGCCACTCCAGCTGCTCGTTGAGGAGGAACAGGGTGGCCAGGGCCGGGGTGTTGTACGTCTGGTTCTTGCGGGAGTTGTCGATCGCCGTGGGGAGGCTGAAGAACTCCGGGACGTGGCGGCCGGAGGCGTGGATCCGCTCGGCGCGCTCGATCGCGGCCGGGGAGAACACGCCGACCCACAGGCCGCCGTCGGAGGCGAAGGACTTCTGCGGGGCGAAGTAGTAGACGTCCGTCTCCGACACGTCCACCGGGAGGCCGCCGGCGCCGGAGGTGGCGTCGACCAGGACCAGGGACCCGGAGTCCGCGCCCGCGACCCGCTTGATCGGGGCCGCGACACCCGTCGACGTCTCGTTGTGCGTGAAGGCGTACACGTCGACGCCCGCCTCCGCCTGAGGCTCGGGGTGCGTGCCGGGGTCGGAGGTGATGACCGTCGGCTCGGCCAGCCAGGGCGCGAGCTTGGACGCCTTCGCGAACTTCGACGAGAACTCGCCGAACGTCAGGTGCTGGGACTTGTTCTCGATCAGGCCGTGCGTCGCGACGTCCCAGAACGCGGTGGACCCGCCGTTGCCGAGGACGACCTCGTAGCCCTCGGGGAGGGAGAACAGGTCACTGATGCCCTCGCGCACCTTGCCGACCAGGTTCTTCACCGGGGCCTGGCGGTGGGAGGTGCCGAGGAGGGAGGTACCGGTGGCGGCCAGCGCGTCCAGCGCTTCCGTCCGCACCTTGGAGGGGCCCGCGCCGAAACGACCGTCGGCGGGCTTGATGTCAGCGGGAATCTGGATCTCAGCCACGCATGGAGGTTAGCCGGTGGGGGAAACGTGGGTGAAACGTAGTCCGTCGGCTGAGACGTGGTCCGCCTGCTGAGACGTGCGCCGGAGCCGACGACCCGGGCGACAGCCGGGCTGGTTTGCTGGAGGTATGACGGAGCAGCTCCAGGCAGCGCTGCGGAAAGCGGTCCGGGGTGAGGTCGGGTTCGACGTCACCTCGCGGGCCCTGAACACCATGGACGCCTCCAACTACCGGCGGGTCCCGCTCGGGGTGGTCGCGCCCAGAGACGCCGACGATGTGGCGGCGGTGCTGGCGGTGTGCCGGGAGCACGGTGTTCCCGTGGTCCCCCGCGGCGGCGGTACCTCCATCGCCGGGCAGGCCACCGGGACCGGGGTGGTGCTGGACTTCACCCGGCACATGAACCGGCTCCTGTCGGTGGATCCGCAGGCACGGACCGCCGTCGTACAGCCTGGTCTCGTGCTCGACCGGCTCCAGGAGGCCGCCGCCCCGCACGGGCTGCGGTTCGGGCCTGATCCCTCCACGCACAGCCGCTGCACGCTCGGCGGGATGATCGGGAACAACTCGTGCGGCTCGCACTCGGTGGCGTGGGGCACGACCGCGGACAGCGTGCGTGAGCTGGACGTGGTCACCGCGCGGGGGCGCCGGCTGCGGCTCGGGCAGGGGTGGGCCGGGGCGCCGGACGGACTGCGGGAACTCGTCGACGGGGAGCTCGCGCGGCTGCGGACCGGGTTCCCGCGGCTGCCCCGCCGGATCTCCGGGTACGCCCTGGACGCGCTGCTCCCCGAGCACGGAACGGATCTCGCCCGGTCCTTCTGCGGCAGCGAGGGCACGCTCGGCATCCTGACCGAGGCCGTCGTACGACTGGTGGAAGCGCCACGCGCGCGTGCGCTCGCGGTGCTGGGGTACGCGGACGAGGGCGCGGCGGCCGAGGCTGCCGCCGGGCTGCTCGCGCACCGCCCCCTGACGGTGGAGGGCATGGCGGCCGACCTGGTGCCCTCGGTGGTCGCGCTGCCCAGGGGCGGGGCGTGGCTGTTCGTGGAGACCGGCGGGCAGTCGCCGGAGGAGGCACGCGCGCGTGCGGAGCGGATCGTGCGCGCGGCCGACGTCCTCGACGCGCTCGTGGTGACCGACCCCGCCGGGCAGCGGGCCCTGTGGCGGATCCGCGAGGACGCCAGTGGTACGGCCACCCGGATGCCGGACGGTTCCGAGGCCTGGCCCGGCTGGGAGGACTGCGCGGTGCCGCCCGAGCGGCTCGGCGCGTATCTGAGGGACTTCCGCGCGCTGCTGACCTCGCACGGTTTCCGAGGCACCCCGTACGGCCACTTCGGCGACGGCTGCATCCACGTCCGCATCGACTTCGACCTGCTCACCGAGCCGGGCATCGCCCGTTTCCGGCGCTTCTCCGAGGAACTCGCCGACCTGGTCACCGCGCACGGCGGCTCGCTGTCCGGCGAGCACGGGGACGGACAGGCCCGGGCCGAGTTGCTGCCCCGGATGTACGGCACGGAGATGGTGTCGCTGTTCGAGCGCGCCAAGGCGGTCTGGGACCCGGACGACCTGCTCAACCCCGGGATGCTGGTCCGCCCGGCACCCCTCGACACCAACCTCCGCTTCTCGGTCCTGCCCCGCGAGCCGGTCGACGTCGCCTTCGGCTATCCCTCCGACGGCGGTGACTTCTCCGCGGCCGTACGGCGCTGCGTGGGCGTCGCGAAATGTCGTACGACGTCGGCGGCCGGGTCCGCCGTGATGTGCCCGTCCTTCCGGGCCACCGGCGAGGAGGCGCACTCCACGCGCGGGCGGGCCCGGTTGCTGCACGAGATGCTGGCGGGGGTAGCGGGCCAGGCGGGTGAGACGGGTGAGGCGGGTGCCGTGGTCACCGGCGGCTGGCGGTCCGAGGAGGTGCGGGACGCGCTGGACCTGTGCCTGTCCTGCAAGGGCTGCCGGTCCGACTGCCCGGTCGGGGTCGACATGGCCACGTACAAGGCGGAGTTCCTGCACCACCACTACGCGGGGCGCCTGCGGCCCGCCGCCCACTACAGCATGGGCCGGCTGCCGTTCTGGCTGCGCTGGGTGGACCGTATGCGGGCGGCCTCCGTGGTCAACTCCCTTGCTTCCGTACGGTCGTTGGCGGCCGTCGGGAAGCGGCTCGGCGGGATCGCGGGCGAGCGGGGGATTCCGCGGGTGGCGACGGAGACGTTCAGCCGGTGGCTGCGGCGGCGGAACCGGGAGCGGATGCGGGAGTGGGTGGGCCTGGCGCGCTCGGGGCGGCGGCCCGCCGACCTGCCGGACACGACGGTCTACCTCTGGCCGGACACCTTCACCGAGCACTTCTCGCCGGACGTCGGCCGGGCGGCCGTACGGGTCCTCGAGGCGGCGGGGCTGGGCGTCCTGGAACCGCCCACGTGGCCGTGGCGGGTGCGGCGGACGGACGACAGCGAGCTGGAGAGCGTCGAGGTGCACCCACTGCGGAGGCGGCCCCGGGCCCGCGTCTGCTGCGGTCTGACATACCTCTCCACCGGCCAACTCGACCGCGCCCGTGCGGTGTTGCTGCGCACACTGAACCTGCTGGAGCCGTTCCTGCTGCCGGAGCTGGACGACGTGGCGGAGCAGCCGGTCTTCGTCGTCCTGGAACCGAGCTGCGCCGCCGCCCTGCGCACCGACCTCCCCGAACTGCTCCACGACGACCCGCGCGCCGCCCGTCTCGCCGCCCGGGTCCGCACCTTCGCGGAGGCGCTGGAGCAACTGGCCCCCGACTGGCGGCCCCCGGCCCTGAACCGTCCGGTCGTCGGCCAGACCCACTGCCACCAGCACGCGGTCCTCGGCGACGCGGCCGACCGCCGACTGCGCGAAGCCGCGCGGCTCACCGGGGAGTTGGCCGGCGGCTGCTGCGGCCTGGCGGGCAACTTCGGCTTCGAGAAAGGGCACTTCGAGGTGTCGCGTGCCTGCGCGGAGGAACAGCTGCTGCCCGCCGTACGGGAGGCGCCCGAGGACGCGGTGGTGCTGGCCGACGGGTTCTCCTGCCGGACGCAGCTGGGGCAGGTGGCGGGGGTGCGGGGGCGGCATCTGGCCGAGGTGCTGGCGGAGGCACTGGAGCATGGAGCATGAGTGAGCGTGTGGTGATGCGATGTGCGGTCCGTGAAGGGATACGGCTCGCGTTGCCTACTGGCCAGTCATGCTTTAGGTATCAAGTAGTTCACGGTAAGTGCATAACTGAAAGGCCGGACTCCGTCTCATGGCACCCCCCACCAAGAAGCCGCTGCGTCGTGCAGCGGTCGTAGCCGCCGCCGGACTCGCAGCGGTACTTCCCTTCGCCGGCACGGCGAGCGCCTCCCCGCTCGTCGGCCACGCCCACCGCACCGTCACCACCGCCGCCGGTGACACCTTCCACCTGAGGCTGACCGCCGGACCCACCGTCCTGCCCGCCGCGGGCGGCACGGTCGGCGTCCGGGGCAAGGGCTACGACCGGGCGCAGGGCATCTTCCTCGCCTTCTGCCCGATCCCGGAGGGTGTCGAGGTCGGCGACCCCTCGACCTACACCACCCTCCCCACCGGCTGCCTCGGCGGCCGAGAGTCGACGGACGGCTCGGCCCGCCGCATCACCGACCAGGGCACGGGCACGCCCGGCGTCACGATCCCCTACGAGAAGGGCGGCCGGTTCACCACGACGCTCAACATCCGTCCGGAGATCGCCGACGGGGTCGTCTGCGATGTGACCGTGAAGTGCGCGATCGTCACCCGCGCCGACTTCACGGCGACCACGAACCGGCTCTACGACCAGTACATCCCGGTGCACTTCGGGCGGTCTGGGCAGGGCTGGGCCGGGCAGGGCTGAACCGAGTCGGCCTGAGCCCCGATTCGGCCTGAGCCGAGACGCACGCGGGCAGAGTGGGTTCATGAACGCTCCCGCTCTGCGCCGCGTCGCCGTCCTGTCCGACATCCACGGCGTCCTGCCCGCCCTGGAAGCGGTCCTCGCGGAACCGGAGTTGGCCGCCGCCGAGCGGATCGTCCTGACCGGGGACGTCACCGCAGGACCCCAACCCGCCGAAGTACTGGCCCTGTTGAGAAAGCAGGGCGAGCGGGTGCTGTGGATCTCGGGCAACGCGGACCGGGAGCTCGTCGAGTACCGCAGGGGAGAGCGGACGCGGATCCCGGACCCGATCGGCCCGTACGCGGCGGACCAACTCGCCGACGAGGACGTGGAGTTCCTGGCCTCCCTCCCCCTCACTCGCACCCTCGCCGTCGAGGGCCTCGGCGATGTCCTCTTCTGTCACGCCACACCGCGCGACGACGAGGAGGTCGTCCTCGTCGACTCCCGCCCGGACCGCTGGACGGAGGTCCTCGCCGACCTCCCCGAGAGCGTCCGCACAGTGGTCTGCGGCCACACCCACATGCCGTACGTCCGCCTCGCCCACGGCCGTCTGATCGTCAACCCCGGCAGCGTCGGCATGCCGTACGGCCGCCCCGGCGCCCACTGGTGCCTGCTCGGCCCCGGCACCGACCTGCGGGTGACGCCGTACGACGTCCCCGGCGCGGTCGCGCGGCTGGTCACGGAGTGCGGGTACCCGGGGATCGCGGAGTGGGCCGACTGCTACCTCGGCGCGCGGGTGACGGACGGGGAGGCGCTGGAGGCGTTCGGGCCACGGGACGGCAGGCAGGTCGGTCAGGCCGGTCATACCTGCCAGGTCGGTCAGACCGGCCCGGTTCGTCCGTGATGCCTCCTGAGAGACTCCGGACCATGGACACACGTACCTGGACCCTGCGCCCCGCGCACCCCGCCGACGTCGAGCCGATCGCCGAGCTGCGGGCCGTGGTGATGCGTCCGGACCTGGAGCGGCTGGGCCGGTTCGACGAGCACCGGGTGCGGCAGCGGTTCAGGGACGCCTTCGTCGCGGGGCACACGTCGGTGATCGTGGCGGAGGGGCGGTTCGCGGGCTGCGTCGCCCTGCGCCCGGCGCCGGACGGGCACTGGCTGGAGCACTTCTACCTCGCCCCGGAACTCCAGGGCCGCGGACTCGGCTCGGCCGTCCTGCGCTCCCTGCTGGTGCGGACCGACGCCGACGGGATCGTCGTACGCCTCGATGTCCTTCAGGGCAGTGCGGCCCGGCGGCTGTACGAGCGGCACGGGTTCGGGGTGGAGTCCGAGGACGCGGTGGACGTGTTCATGGTGCGGGAGCCCGGGGCGCGGGCCGTGTAGTCGATTTACCGTGTAACCGTGTACGAAGAGGCCGGTCGGCCTGTGGAACCACGTCGGGGAGGCGATGGTGCTCGGAAAGGGCACGTGGGTGGTCGCGGGGGCCATGGTCGTGGTCTGGATGGTGCTCTCCGGTCCCAGCGCGCCGAACGGGTCCCTCGACTCCCGTTCGCTGCCCGCCAAGGCGGTCCGGGACGTCGTACCGGGCCGGGTCATGACGTGGAACCTCTGCAACCCCTGCGAGAGCGCCAACGACGACCGGGCGGCGGAGATCGCCAAGTTCGCGCCGCAGGTCATCGGGGTGCAGGAGGCTTGCGTGGGGGATGTCGCGAAGATCCGGGACTACCTGGAGGACCTGCACGGGCTCGTCTACCACGTCGAGTACGGGAGCGTGCTGCGCAACTGGGGCCGCTGCGGGGGAGCGCCGTGGAATCCGGGCGGCTACGGCCAGGCGATCCTCTCGGCGACGCCGATGACCGACGCCGAGGTCGTCGAGTATCCCGACGGCGGTTCCGAGGACCGCGGCTACATGGCGGTCACCACCACCGTGGGCGACCGGACCGTCCGGGTCTTCAACACCCACCTCGCCGAACGCCGCCAGGAACCGGTCCGCGCCGAGCAGGTCGGCGTCCTCGCCAAGGCAATCGCCCGCCACCAACAGACCGTCGTCATCGGCGACTTCAACGCCGTACCGGACGCGGCCGAACTCACCAAGCTCTGGCCCCTGGCCAAGGACGCGGACCCCGGCTGCCATCCCGCACCGACGGCCACGTGCCGTGTGACCACGGACTGGCAGAGCAAGTTCGACTACGTGTTCCTGCGGGGGGTTGCTTCGCGGGGGCAGCATGTGGATCCGAACTCGGTGTCGGATCATCATGTGGTGTACGCGGATCTGGTGGTCGGGTAGGCGCCGGGGGTCGGTTTGCTGCCGTGATGTGTACCGAACACTGACGAGAAGGGCGCCCGGCATCCCGCCGGGCGCCCTTCTCCGTGTCGGGACGGCTACTCGTCCCCGAACAGCTCCTCGGCCCTCTCCACACTCACCGACCGCTCGACCCAGGTCTCCAGGACCTCCAGGTCGACACAGGCCATGACCCGTTCCTCTACGGCCTCGGAGACCTCGACGCCGCGCGCGCGGAGGAATCGGAGGATGGCCTTGGCCTCACCCTTGGCCTCCCCTTGAGCCTCGCCCTCAGCCCTGCCCTCGGAGTGGACGCGAATCCACGCCTCCTCCATCACACTGCCGAAGCCGGGAAAGTTCGGGGTGTAGACGGCCATCAGTTCCCTCCAGTGATCACGGGCTGGACCTTCGTCCAGACCGGCCTCGACGAATTCCGCCCAGTCCGCGTTGGGCCCCAGCACCGGTGCCACCGCATCCAGTATGGCAAGGATGCCCGGATCCTTGGCGTTGATGAGGACGGAGAAGGTGGTGAGTGCCAGGTCCTTCGCCGCCTCCTTGGGGTCGGTGATCGCACGAATGCCGGTGGGCCCCAGTACCAGGGGGAACACCTGCATGCTCGTGTGGAAACGGCGCCCGATACGGATCGGCTCCGCCGCCCACGCCGCCGTCCTCTTGTCCCGGCACACCACCAGTAGGACCGGCGGCAACCGGTACTTGGCGTACATGTGCGCCATGTAGTACGCCCAGCTGTTGTGCTTCTCCGGGTCCGGTTTGCTCTGCGACTCGACAGCGAGGAGGAATCCTCCCTCGTCGTCGGTCGTACGGACCCGGAAGAAGCTGTCGACCCTGCGCTCCAACGGCCTGAGCTCGGTGAGATCGGTGTCGAGCGGCTCGATCGAGCTGTACTCGGGGAACTTGACGCCTGTCTCCGGCATGAGCCGGGCCAAGAGGTCCGGCTGCTGTCGGAAGATCCGATGCATGGCGTCATGTTGTGAACTGACCATGCGACGGAACGTAATCGAGCGAACACGCGACCTGCGTGCGGATGCCCGCATGATCAGCCTTACGGGTGAACATGCCGCTGGCGATTGCCTGTTGGGGAACCTGCCGACGCCGAGCGGGAGTTGAAGCTGCTTTCCCGGACTGGCTCATAGGGTGAAGCCAAGATCAGCCACCTGAAGGAGCAGACCGTATGTCCCTCCGTGTCCGAGCCGACGTGAAGCCGGACTGGCGGGCCGAGAGTCTGGGTTGGTTCGGGGAGGGCGGGGAGTTGGCGGGGGTGGGGCTCGTGCTCTACCGGCCGTTGCACAAGGCGCTCGACCTCTACATGTCCCGCCGCTGACCGGAAATCCCTTCTTACCCAACCAACTCTCAGCCTTACCAAGGCTATTCACAGTGCCCCTTTGCCTTCCGTAGCACTTTTCTTGGTGGGGGCCGTGTAGCTTCTTCGACATCGGGTTCCGGACGCGGAATTCGGCGAAACAAGGAACAGCGCAACCCCCTCCCAAGGAGCTGGAATGAGCCTCAAGAAGCTCGCCCCCCTGCCGAAGCCGAAGTCGAAGCAGCTGCCTCCCCCGCCCCCGCCGAAGCCCAAGAAGCACCACCACAAGCCGCCGGTGCCCAAGCCGATCCCGGGTGGTCAGGACAGCTGATCCAGGGCTGAGGAACAGGGGCTCGATGGTGCACCGTCGGCCCCTTTTCTCATGTGATTCGGGTGGGTTCATTTGTGAGTGACGACGGAAAGCATGTCGAATTCGAGGAAAGTGAATACGGCACCCCTACTATTCCCGCCCGCACCGCGTTCCGCCGTTTCTGGCCGCTGACGAAGGGGCTGCGCGGACAGCTTCTCGCCGTCTGGCTGTGCACCGTCCTCGCCGCACTCGCCGAGACCGAGGCCATCCTGCTCTTCGGTGAACTCACCGACCACGCCCTCCAGAAGGGCTCGCTCGCCGCGTTCTGGGCGCCGGCCGTGAAGTGGCTCGGGGTCGCCGTGGTCGGTGCGGTCGTGGCGTACGGCGGCAACTCCCTTGCCGCGTGGGCGACCGAACGGTTCGTGATGCGGCTGCGCGAGCATGTCTTCGACCACGTGCAGAAGTTGCCGCCGCACTTCTTCCAACAGCACCGCCAGGGCGACCTGTTGTCCCGGCTGACCGGCGACATCGAGGCGATCGAGACGATGGTCGTGTCGGGTCTGGTCGGTGCCGCGTCGGCGGCTTTCAGCGCTCTCTTCTACGCCGCCGCCGCGTTCTGGCTGCGCTGGGACCTCGCCACCGCCACCTTCGTCCTGGCCCCCCTGTTCTGGCTGGCCGCGCGCAGGTTCTCCGGCTCCATCAAGGACGTCTCCCGGGACGGCCGGGTCGCCGACGGCGCGATCACCTCCGTGGTCGAGGAGTCCCTCGGCAACATCGTGCTCACCCAGGCCTACGACCGCCGGGACGCGGAGCGCAGAAGGCTGGCCGAGGAGGCGAACGCCTGGTTCCGCGCCTCCGTCCGCTCGACCCGGCTCAACGAGGCGTACGAGCAGCTCGTGGCCGTCATCGAGACGGTCTGCGTGCTCGCGGTCATCGGCATCGGCGCCTGGGAGATCTCCACCGGCCGGATGACCCTCGGCCAGCTCCTCGCCTTCGCCGCCTTCCTCGGCTACCTGTACCCGCCGGTCCGCGGCCTCGCCCAGCTCGGCCTCACCGTGACCGCGGCCACCGCGGGCGCCGAGCGGCTGATCGAGATCCTGGACGTGCGGCCGGCGGTCGCCGACCCGCGGCGCCCCACGGACGCCGGGCGCCCTGACGGCCGTATCGACGTACGAGACGCCACGTTCCGCTATCCGGGCACGGACACGCCGGCCCTCTCCGGTCTCTCCTTCACCGTGCACCCCGGCGAGCTGGTGATCGTGACCGGCCCCAGCGGCGCGGGCAAGTCCACCGTCTCCAAGCTGCTGCTGCGTTTCTACGACCCCGAGGCGGGCCAAGTCCTCCTGGACGGCGTCCCGTTGTCCGACTTCCCGCTCGCCCGGCTGCGTGAGTACGTCACCCTGCTGCCCCAGGAGACGCTCGTCCTGCACGACACCGTGCGCGCGAACATCGCCTGCGGGCGGCCCGGCGCGAGTGAGCAGGCCATCGTCGAGGCGGCGCGGGCGGCCGACGCGCACGAGTTCATCGTCCGGCTGCCCGAGGGCTACGACACCCAGGTGGACCCCAACTCGGCGCGCCTGTCCGGAGGTCAGCTCCAGCGTCTCGCCATCGCCCGCGCGATCCTGCGGGACTCGCCGGTCCTGGTCCTCGACGAACCGACCACCGGGCTCGACGCCCTCGCCGCCCGCCGAGTGGTCAAGCCACTGCGCCGCCTGATGGCGGGCCGTACGACCATCATGATCACCCACGACCTCAACCTCGCCCCCGACGCCGACCGCATCCTGGTCGTCGACCGCGGCCGGATCGTGGAGGTCGGCCGCCACGAGGAGCTGCTGGCGTGGGGCGGGGCGTACGCGCGACTGCACCGGGGGCAGAGCGGCGCGGTGATGGACACGGGGGAGCTGCGGCTGCCGTTGTTCCAGGAGACCGCCCAGCCGTGGATGTCAGCTGCTAATGGAGTTCACACACCTGTCGAAGTCCAGTACCCTGGACCGAGCAGTGCATCATGGTGAACAAACTCCGAGCCGCTCCTGGACATCCCCGTGACGACCCCCAGCTCCACCACACCCGATTCCCCAGTTCCCGCCCAGCCGCCGACCGG
The DNA here is from genome assembly GCF_010548375.1 of Streptomyces sp. SID13726. Lineage (GTDB taxonomy): Bacteria > Actinomycetota > Actinomycetes > Streptomycetales > Streptomycetaceae > Streptomyces. The sequence continues at coordinate 76,668 of NZ_JAAGLY010000024.1, read as the reverse complement.
CACAGGGGCAGATGCGAGCGTGGGCGCCGGTAGCGGTGCTTCCGCGCCCGGCGCCCCGCGCGGCCGACGCTCCCTCGGGCCCGTCGGTCTGGTCCTCGGCGCCGGTGTCTCCGTGCAGTTCGGTGCCGCGCTCGCCGTGACCCTCATGCCGAGGGCGGGCGCGTTCGGGGTCGTGACCCTGCGGCTGATGGCCGCCGCGGTCGTCCTCCTGCTGGTCTGCCGCCCCCGGATGCGCGGCCACTCGCGCGCCGACTGGGGCACGGTCGTCGTGTTCGGCCTCACCATGGCCGCGATGAACGGCCTCTTCTACCAGGCCGTCGACCGCATCCCCCTCGGCCTCGCGGTCACCCTGGAGGTCCTCGGCCCGCTCGGCCTGTCCGTCCTCGCCTCCCGCCGCGCGATCAACGCGGTCTGGGCCGCGCTCGCGCTCGGCGGAGTCTTCCTCCTCGGCGGCGGCGACCAGGGATTCGGTGAACTCGACCTGGTGGGCGTCGCGTTCGCGCTCGCCGCCGGTGCCATGTGGGCCGCGTACATCGTCTTCAGCGCGCGCACCGGCCGCCGTTTCCCGCAGGCCGACGGGCTGGCGCTCGCGATGGCGATCGGCGCGCTGGCCTTCCTGCCGCTGGGCATCGCCGAGTCGGGCGGCAAGCTCCTCGACCCGGTGACCGTGGCCCTCGGCGCGGCGGTGGCCGTGATGTCCTCCGTCCTGCCCTACACCCTCGAACTCCTCGCCCTGCGCCGCCTGCCCTCCTCCACCTTCGCGATCCTCATGAGCCTGGAGCCGGCCATGGCCGCCCTCGCCGGGTTCCTGATCCTCCATCAGTCGCTGTCCGCGCTCCAGGCACTCGCCGTCGCGCTGGTGATCGCGGCGAGCATGGGAGCGGTCCGCACGCAGGTCGGGCGGGGTGACCCAGCTACCCCCTAGGAATTACCAAGGTATTCACAGCATTTATCGGAGCCTTTCTTTCTGAGTTTTCGCTTGCGTTGCGCCGGGAGCTGTTAAGTTCCTTCTCATCCGGCGCACGAACTGGAAACTCAGGAGGATTCTTATGAGCTTCAGGGTGATTGCTCCACTCACGCCCCGAGGGAACGCGAACGCGGGCCAGAATGCCGCCTCCGACCCCAATCGGAACCTGAACCAGGTACCCCCGCCGCGTCAGCCGGGCCGTCGCCGCCCGCGCCCGGGTGAGCCGGTCCCGCCGCGCCAGGCCGGCTGACGCGACCGGGAGGGGAGATGAGCAGGCGTAAAGGCCGGGCACCGCGAAATTCGGAGAAGGAATATCCGCAGGCATCGCCAAAGGGATATCCGCGGGCGCTGCCACCGGGTTTCATTCTTTCCGAATACGGTTTTCCCGTACCCGTACCCGTACCCGAACAGTACGCGCCCGCTGGTCTCCCCGCCCTCCCCTCCCTCCATCCCCGTACCGCATTCCGCCGTTTCTGGCCCATGACCAAAGGGCTACGGCGCTGGCTGGTCGCCGTCTGGCTGTGCACCGTGCTCGGCGCGCTCGCCGAGACCGCCGCGATCCTGCTCTTCGGCGACCTCACCGACAACGCCCTCCAGAAGGGCTCCCTCGACGCCTTCTGGTCACCGGCCGCCCAGTGGCTCGGGCTCGCCGTGGTCGGCGCCGCCATCGGCTACGCGGGCGGCTCCCTCGCCGTATGGGTGTCGGAGCGGTTCGTGATGCGACTGCGTGAGCATGTCTTCGACCACGTACAGAGGTTGCCGCCCCACTTCTTCCAACGCCACCGCCAGGGCGACCTGTTGTCGCGTCTGACCGGTGATGTCGAGGCCATCGAGCAGATGGCCGTCTCCGGCCTGATCGGCACCGCGTCCGCCCTGTTCAGCGCGGTCTTCTACGCGGCCGCCGCGTTCTGGCTGCGCTGGGACCTCGCCGCGGCCACCTTCGCCCTCGCCCCGCTGTTCTGGCTGGCCGCGCGCAGGTTCTCCGCCGGGGTCAAGGCCGTCGCCCGGGACGGCAGGGTCGCCGACGGCGCGGTCACCTCCGTCGTCGAGGAATCGCTCGGCAACCTCGTCCTCACCCAGGCCTACGGCCGCCAGGACGCCGAGCGCCGCCGGCTGAGGCAGGAGGCCACGGCGTGGTTCCGGGCCGCCGTCCGCTCGGCCCGCCTCAACCAGGCGTACGGCCAACTCGTCCAGGTCATCGAGACGTTGTGCGTGCTTGCGGTGATCGGCATCGGCGTATGGGAGATCTCCGAGGGCCAGATGACCCTGGGCCAACTCCTCGCCTTCGCCGCCCTGTTGAGCTACCTCTACCCGCCCGTTCGCAGCCTCGCTCAACTCGGCCTGCTGGTCACCGCGGCCACCGCGGGCGCCGAGCGGCTGGTCGAGATCCTGGACGCGCGGCCCTCGGTCACGGACCCGGCGGGCGGCGCACAGCTGAAGCGGGGGCGCCCTGACGGCCGTATCGACATACGAGACGTGTCCTTCCGCTATCCGGGCACGGAGACCACAGCCCTGTCCGGCCTCTCCTTTACCGTGCTCCCCGGCGAGCTGGTGATCGTGACCGGCCCCAGCGGCGCGGGCAAGTCGACCCTCTCCAAGCTCCTGCTGCGCTTCTACGACCCGGAGGCGGGCCAAGTCCTCCTGGACGGCGTCCCGTTGTCCGAGTTCCCGCTGGAGCGGCTGCGCGAGTACGTGGCTCTGCTGCCCCAGGAGACCCTGGTCCTGCACGACACGGTCCGCGCGAACATCGCCTGCGGCCGGCCCGGAGCCAGCGAGGAGGCGATCGTGGCGGCGGCGCGGGCGGCCGACGCGCACGAGTTCGTCATGGAGCTGCCCGAGGGCTATGACACCCAGGTCGACCCCAACTCGGCACGGCTGTCCGGAGGTCAGCTCCAGCGCCTGGCGATGGCGAGGGCGATCCTGCGGGACTCACCGGTCCTGGTCCTCGACGAACCGACCACCGGTCTCGACGCGTTGGCCGCCCGCCGGGTCATCGAGCCGCTGCGCCGACTGATGGCGGGCCGTACGACCATCATGATCACCCACGACCTGGACCTCGCCCCGGACGCGGACCGGATCGTCGTACTCGAAGACGGCCGCATCACGGAGACGGGCCGCCACGCCGAACTGCTCGCCTGGGGCGGTACCTACGCCCGCCTGTACGGCTCGGGCCGCGAGACGACGGCGTACGGCCGGGCGGGCTGATTAGCCCCCAACCTTCTCCCACACCGACACATGCTTGCCGCTGTCACCGGTGAAGGGCTCCCGGCCCCAGTCCGCCCACCGCTCCCGCAGCCGCATCCCGGCCAGCCGGGCCATCAGGTCCAGCTCGGCGGGCCAGACGTACCGGAAGGGGACGGACCAGAAGGAGCCCCGGCCGTCCTCGACCCGTACGTGGTGCGAGGACATCGCCTGGGTGGCGAGGTCGTAGGTGTCGAAGCCGAGGCGGTTGTCGCCGACGTGGAAGGGGACGGTGGTCTGTCCCGGCGGAAGCTTCCGCAGCTCGGGGACCATGACCTCGACGACGAAGGTCCCGCCCGGTTCCAGATGGGCGGCGACATTGCGGAAGCAGTCCACCTGGGCGTCCTGGGTCGTCAGGTTCATGATCGTGTTGAAGACGAGGTACGCGACGGAGAAGGTGCCGGGCGCACGGGCGGTCGCGAAGTCCCCGACGACCACCTTCACGGCATCCCCGCCGGGCTTGGCCCGCAGCCGCTGCACCATCGCCCGCGACAGGTCGATCCCGTGCACCTCGACCCCGCGCCGCGCCAGCGGCAACGCGATCCGCCCGGTCCCGACGCCCAGTTCGAGCGCCCGCCCGCCCCCGGCGAGCCGCTCCAGCAGATCCACGGCGGGCTCCACCGCCTGTGCCGCGAACATCTCCGCCGACGACTCGTCGTACGTCGCGGCGACGGTCTCTCCGAAGTAGCCGTCCTCATCGATCACCGGGTGACGGTACTGCGGGGCGGGGGTGGGGCGCGCGGGAGTTTCTACGGCGGTGCCGGGCGCGGACTCACCTCTCCTGGACGTCGGTGATCTCCACGGAAGGCTCCGTGCCGGCCGACGCGGTGCTGATCAGGGACGGTGTGTAGCCGAGCTGGGTCTGGTCCGTCAGTTCGGCGGTCTCGATGACCGGGCCGGACTCGTCGCCCTGGATCTCGTAGGTGATCTCGTACGTCGCGTCCGGGTCGATGGTCCCGCTGTCGCCCAGGTAGGTCAGCTCCGGCTCCACGGTCACGTTGCAGCCCGCCGATCCGAAGCAGTGCCGTGCGGTGGTGCGGAGCCCGATCGTGAAGCTGTCGGTGCCGAGTTCGCCGTACGCCGGCTCGGGGGTCGGTTCCTCGGCGGCGGTCACGATGCCGTTGTCGGGGGTGGTGGGCGTGGCTGTGGTGGCCGGTTTGTCGTCGTCGCCCGTGGACGTGGACTGCGTGACGAGGAGGCCGGTGGTGACGACGGCGGCGATCACGGCGGCGGCCGAGGTGATGACGATGGCGTTGGTGCGGTTCCTTTTCGCCGGGGTCGGGGTCGGGGTCGGGGTCGGGGTCGCGGTCGGGGTCGGGACCGGTGGTGGGAAGGCGGGCGGCGGAGGCGCGGTGTGCTGAGGCGCTGTGGGCTGTGGCGCGGTGTGCTGCGGCGGAACGGGGTCGGTCATGGTCAGTCCCACCCGCCGAGCAGGCCGGAACTGAGCTGTGCGTTGCAGATGTTGTAGTCGCCCGCCGCGTGGGCCTTCTTCGTCTTCCCGTCGACCGTGACGGAGCAGTGGATGTCCCCGGACCCCTGGAGCTGCGCGGTGACGTTGAAGTACAGGGCGTCCTCGTCGAGCGGCAGGGTCGCCTCGAACTCGCCGTCCTGGAAGTCGCCGTCGCGGTTGTCGGAGTCCGACCCGTAGGTGATGTCGAGCGGTCCGAGGACGCCGGCAGGCGCGGTGCCCCACACCTTGAAGACGACGGCCTTCTCACCGGTCCCCTTCTCACCGGCCCCCTGCTTGCCGTCGGCCTTCTTCTCACTGTCCTGGACGGCGCCACCCTTGGCGTCACCGGCCCCTGCGTCCCTACTGGTTCCGGTAGTGGAACTACCGCCCCCAGCAGGGCTGTTGGAGCCGCCGCCCACGGCCGCGCCGACGGCACCGATCAGCACGAACAGCCCGACAACCCCGAGACACCCCAGCCCGATCACCTTCCCGGCCCCGGCCTTCTTCGGCGGCGGCGACTGGAACGGCGGCTGCCCGTACGGCTGTTGAGGACCGCCCCAACCGGGCTGGTGCTGTGGGTACTGCTGCTGGTTCATGATCCCCCCTGGGGCATACGTCACATCGTGCGAGGTGTGTGACATGTGCGGGGGATGTGCGGTTGCCGCGGATGGGGTGGGTTCACTCGATAGTGCCTCGATTGTTCCTCGGTGCCGCCGTGGAGTCGCCGTGGAGTCGCCGTGGAGTCGCCCACGGTGTTGACCGACCGCCGCCCCAGGAAGCTAAAGTGCTAGCTAACTAGATAAATGGAGGAACTGGTGATTGAGTTCCACCTGAGCGACCGGTCCGGTGCGTCGCCGTATCAACAACTGGTCCAACAGGTACGCCACGCGTTGCGGCTGGGCCTGCTGAAGGAGGGGGACCGGCTGCCCACGGTCAAGGAAGTGGCCAGGCAGGTCGCGGTCAACCCGAACACCGTGCTCAAGGCGTACAGGGAGCTGGAGTACGAGGGGTTGGTGGCCGCACGGCCGGGCGTGGGGACGTTCGTGACCCGGACGCTGGCGGACGCCTCGCTGGCCGCGCACGGTCCGCTCCAGCAGGAACTGCGGCGCTGGCTGACCAAGGCACGACTGGCCGGGCTCGACGACGAGTCCATCGAGGCCCTGTTCACGAGCACTTTTCGGAACGCCGCTGGGGAGGACGTAGCGTGAGCGCGGTATTACGGGCCCAGGCCCTGGGCAAGAGGTACAAGCAGCGCTGGGCGCTGCGGAACTGCGACCTGGACGTGCCCGAGGGCCGGGTCGTGGGACTGGTCGGCCCGAACGGGGCCGGCAAGTCCACCCTGCTGAACCTGGCCTCCGGGATGCTGACCCCGACCACCGGCACCATGGAGGTGTGCGGGGGCCGGCCCGCGGGCGGCACCGCACAGCTGGCCAAGGTCGGCTTCGTCGCCCAGGACACCCCGACGTACGCCGCCTTGAGCATCGCCGACCATCTCAGGCTCGGAGCCCGGCTCAACCCCGGCTGGGACCACGCCCTGGCCCAGGAGCGGATCCGGCGACTCGGTCTGGACCCCAAGCAGAAGGCGGGGAGGCTGTCCGGCGGCCAGCGCGCACAGCTCGCACTCACCCTGGGCCTCGCCAAGCGGCCCGAGCTGCTCATTCTGGACGAGCCAGTCGCCGCCCTCGACCCCCTCGCCCGGCGGGAGTTCATGCAGGACCTGATGGAGGCGGTGGCCGAGCAGGAACTGAGCGTGGTTCTCTCCTCCCACCTGGTCTCCGATGTGGAGCGGGCCTGCGACCACGTCATCGTGCTGGTCGACTCCCAGGTGCAGGTGGACGGCGACATCGACGACCTGCGCGCCACCCACCATCGGCTCACCGGCCCCCGCCGTGACCTCGACACCCTTCCGGCGGGCCTGCACTTGATCTCCGCCAGCCACACCGACCGCCAGACCACGCTGCTGGTGCGCGCCGACGGCCCGATCCACGATCCCGCCTGGACCGTCAGCCCGCTCGGTCTGGAGGACATCGTCCTGGCCTATATGACCCGGCCCGCCGGTGCCGTCCGTGACACCCGTCCCGCGCTGGAGGTCCTTCGATGATCTGGTTGACCTGGCGGCAGTTCCGCACCCAGGCCACCGTCCTGCTCGCCGCCGTGGCCGCCCTCGCCGCCGTCCTCGCGGCCACGGGCCCCCGGCTGGCCCAGCTCTACGACACCGCCGGACGCGACCTGCTGAGCCGGATCTCCGGCGCGGACCAGAGTCTGTACTACGTCGGATGGGCGGTCGTCCTCGCCGTACCGGCCCTCGTCGGCCTGTTCTGGGGAGCACCGCTGATCGCGCGTGAACTGGAGGACGGCACCCACCGGCTCGTATGGAACCAGAGCGTCACCCGCGCCCGCTGGCTGGCGACGAAGCTCGTCTTCGCCGGTCTGGCCACCATGATCGTGGCGGGCCTCGCCAGCCTCGCGGTGACCTGGTGGAGCGGGCCCGTCGACCGGGCCGTGGGCCTCGGCGGATCCGACGCCTCGGACCCCTTCTTCCCGAGGATCGACCCGTTGGTGTTCGGCGCCCGAGGTGTGGTTCCCATCGGCTACGCCGCCTTCGCCTTCATCCTCGGTGTCACCCTCGGCGTGCTGTTCCGCCGCACCCTGCCCGCGATGGCCGTCACCCTCGCCGTCTTCGCCGCCCTCCAGGTCGCCATGCCTCTGGTGGTACGGCCGCACCTGGCCACCCCGGTCCAGGTCACCCTGCCGTTCACGCAGGTCGAGCCGACGAACATCGGCGTCGACGCCGTGCGCGAGGTGGACTTCGGCCAACCCGGCGCCTGGATCCTCTCCCAGCACACCGTCGACGCGTCCGGCCACCGCGCGGGCCTGCCACCGTCGTTCACCGGCTGCGAGTCCTTCTCCGACTGTGTCGCCGTCCTCGTCGGATCCGGCTACCGGCAACAGGTGACCTACCAGCCCGCCGCCAACTTCTGGCCCCTCCAGTGGGCCGAGACCGGCGTCTACCTCGGCCTCACCGTCTTCTTGGCCGCCTTCTGTGCATGGTGGATTCGCGGTCGCCTGACCTGACCGGCCGGAAGATGTGTGTGCGAGGCCGGCGGCCGCGACGCAATCGCCGTCGCCGCTTCCGCTACGGCGACCACCGCGAATCACCATGAGTGGCGACCCGTACACACACGGCCCCGGACTCATGGACAACAAATTAATGCAAGCACGCTTGCTTGTTTCCTGGGCCGCTGACATCCTCACCCCATGGCAGACCCCATGCCCGTCATCGACGACCTGTGTGCGGAGAGCGAGGAACTCGACCTGCTGGTAGCCGAGTTGAGCCAGGAGCGGTGGGCGCTCGCGACCCCCGCTCCCGGCTGGACCGTGGCCCATCAGATCGCGCATCTCGCCTGGACCGACCACTCGTCCCTGCTCGCCGTGACCGATCAGAAGGCCTTCTCCCGCGAGGTCGAGAAGGCGCTGGCCGCGCCCGGCGACTTCGTGGACAACGGTGCGGAGGAGGGGGCCCGGAAGCCGCCCGCGCGGTTGCTGGCGTACTGGCGGGCCGGGCGTGAGGACCTGGCGGACGCCCTGCGCGCGGCACCGGAGGGGGCCCGTTTCCCCTGGTACGGCCCGCCCATGTCGACCGCCTCCATGGCCACCGCCCGACTGATGGAGACCTGGGCGCACGGCCTGGACGTGGCGGACGCGCTCGGCGTGACCCGGGAGCCCACCGACCGCATCCGGCACATCGTCCGACTCGGCGTCCGTACCCGGGACTTCGCCTTCGGGGTGCACGGACTGACCCCGCCGTTCGAGGAGTTCCGTATCGAACTCACCAGCCCTGGCGGCGAGTTGTGGGTCTACGGCCCCGAGGACGCCGTCGACCGCGTCACCGGCCCCGCCCTCGACCTCTGCCTCCTGGTCACCCAGCGTGCCCACCGCGCCGACCTCGCCCTGCGCGCGGAGGGTGAGGACGCCGAACGCTGGCTCGACATCGCCCAGGCCTTCGCGGGCCCACCCGGCAAGGGCCGTACGCCCAAGGGGGCGGCCGAATGACCCCCCTCCGCATAGGCAACGCCTCCGGCTTCTACGGCGACCGCTTCGACGCGATGCGCGAGATGCTCACCGGCGGTGAACTCGACGTCCTCACCGGCGACTACCTCGCCGAGCTGACCATGCTCATCCTGGGCCGGGACCGGCTGAAGGACCCCGGGGCCGGCTATGCCCGCACGTTCCTGAGGCAGCTGGAGGAGTGCCTGGGGCTGGCGCACGAGCGGGGTGTCGCGATCGTGGCGAACGCCGGAGGACTGAACCCGGCCGGACTCGCCACCCGCATAAGGGAGTTGGCTGAACGACTGGGCCTGGACGTCAAGGTCGCCCACGTCGAGGGCGACGGCCTCACCGCCCGTCACCCCGGCAGCCTCGCCACGCACGCCTACCTCGGCGGCTTCGGCATCACCGCCTGTCTGCGCGAGGGCGCCGACGTGGTCGTGACCGGCCGGGTGACGGACGCGGCCCTGGTCACCGGGCCCGCCGCCGCGCACTTCGGCTGGGGGCCCGGGGAGTACGACCGTCTCGCGGGAGCCGTCGTCGCGGGCCATGTCCTGGAGTGCGGGACCCAGGCCACCGGCGGCAACTACGCGTTCTTCACCGAGGGCGGGCACGACCTCAGAAGGCTCGGTTTCCCCCTCGCCGAACTCCACGAGGACGGCACCGCCGTCATCACCAAGCACCCCGGCACCGGCGGCTTCGTCGACATCGGTACGGTGACCGCCCAACTCCTGTACGAGACCCAGGGCGCCCGGTACGCGGGACCCGACGTCACCGCCCGCCTCGACACGGTCCGGCTCACCCAGGACGGCCCCGACCGCGTCCGGATCACCGGCGTACGCGGCGAGGCCCCGCCGCCCACCCTCAAGGTCGGCCTCAACCGGCTCGGCGGCTTCCGCAACGAGGTGACCTTTGTCCTGACCGGCCTCGACATCGAGGCCAAGGCCGCCCTGGTGCGGGAGCAGATGGGCCCCGCGCTCGCCAAGGTCGCCCACGTCACCTGGGACCTGGTCCGCACCGACCGGCCCGACGCGGACACGGAGGAGACGGCGAGTGCGCTGCTGCGGCTCGTCGTCCGGGACGCGGACCAGGGGGCCGTGGGGCGAGCGCTCAGCGGTGCCGCCGTGGAACTCGCCCTCGCCAGCTACCCCGGGTTCCATGTGCTGGCACCACCCGGGAAGGGCTCGCCCTATGGGGTCTTCGAGGATGTGTACGTCCCCCATGGAGCCGTGGACCATGTGGCCGTCCTCCACGACGGGCGGCGGATCCCTGTGGCGCCGGCCCAGGAGACCGCCGTGCTCGATGCCTCACCGGCACCACCCCTGCCCGAGCCGCTGCCGGAAGGCCCCACCCGCCACGCGCCCCTCGGCCTGATCGCCGGTGCCCGCAGCGGTGACAAGGGCGGCAACGCGAACATCGGCGTCTGGGTCCGCACGGACGAGGCGTGGCGCTGGCTCGCCCACACCCTCACCGAGGGCCGCCTCCGCGAACTCCTCCCGGAGACAGCGGAGTTGACCGTCACCCGGCACGACCTGCCCCACCTCCGCGCCCTGAACTTCGTCGTCGAGGGCATCCTCGGTGAGGGCGTCGCCGCCCAGCACCGCTTCGACCCGCAGGCCAAGGCCCTCGGTGAATGGCTGCGCTCCCGCCACCTGGACATCCCGGAGGCCCTGCTGTGACGATCCTGCGGACCACCCTCGACCCGGCCGGCCCCGACCACCGGGCGAACCGCGAGGCCATGCTCGCCAAGCTCGCCGAGCTGGACACCGAGCACGCCAAGGCGCTGGCGGGCGGCGGCGAGAAGTACCTGGAGAGACACCGCAAACGCGGCAAGCTCCTCGCCCGCGAGCGCATCGAGCTGCTCCTCGACCCGGACACGCCCTTCCTGGAACTCTCCCCGCTGGCCGCCTGGGGCAGCGACTACACGGTCGGCGCCTCCCTCGTCACCGGGATCGGCGTGGTGGCGGGCGTGGAGTGCCTGATCACCGCCAACGACCCGACCGTGCGCGGCGGCGCGAGCAACCCGTGGTCGCTGAAGAAGGCCCTGCGCGCCAACGACATCGCCCTCGCCAACCGGCTGCCCTGCATCAGCCTGGTGGAGTCGGGCGGCGCCGACCTCCCGTCCCAGAAGGAGATCTTCATCCCGGGCGGGGCCATCTTCCGTGACCTGACCCGGCTCTCGGCCGCCGGAATCCCCACCGTCGCCGTCGTCTTCGGCAACTCCACGGCCGGCGGCGCCTACATCCCCGGCATGTCCGACCACGTGATCATGGTCAAGGAGCGCGCCAAGGTCTTCCTCGGCGGCCCGCCCCTGGTGAAGATGGCCACCGGCGAGGAGAGCGACGACGAGTCCCTGGGCGGCGCCGAGATGCACGCGCGCGTGTCGGGCCTCGCGGACTACTTCGCCGTGGACGAGCAGGACGCCCTGCGCCAGGCCCGCAGGGTCGTGTCCCGCCTCAACCACCGCAAGGCGTACGGCGATCCGGGCCCGGCGGAGCCCCCCAAGTACTCGGCCGAGGAGCTTCTCGGCATCGTCCCCGGCGACCTCCGCACCCCCTTCGACCCGCGCGAGGTCATCGCCCGGATCGTCGACGCCTCCGACTTCGACGAGTTCAAGCCCCTGTACGGCACGAGCCTCGCGACCGGCTGGGCCGAACTGCACGGATATCCAGTCGGCATCCTGGCGAACGCCCAAGGCGTCCTGTTCTCCGAGGAGTCCCAAAAGGCGGCCCAGTTCATCCAGTTGGCCAACCAGCGTGACATCCCGCTCCTCTTCCTGCACAACACCACCGGCTACATGGTCGGCAAGGAGTACGAGCAGGGCGGCATCATCAAGCACGGCGCGATGATGATCAACGCGGTCAGCAACTCCAAGGTCCCGCACCTGTCCGTGCTGTTGGGAGCCTCGTACGGAGCGGGCCACTACGGCATGTGCGGCCGCGCCTACGACCCCCGCTTCCTCTTCGCCTGGCCCAGCGCCAAGTCGGCCGTCATGGGCCCCCAGCAACTCGCCGGCGTGCTCTCCATCGTCGCCCGCCAGTCGGCCGCCGCGAAGGGACTGCCGTACGACGAAGAGGGCGACGCGGCCCTGCGCGCGATGGTGGAGCAGCAGATCGAGTCCGAGTCGCTGCCCATGTTCCTGTCCGGGCGGCTCTACGACGACGGCGTCATCGACCCCCGCGACACCCGCACGGTCCTCGGCATGTGCCTGTCCGCGATCCACACCGCGCCCTACGAAGGCGCGCGGGGCGGCTTCGGCGTCTTCCGGATGTGAGGAACCCAGTGATTGCTTCTGTCCTCGTCGCCAACCGAGGCGAGATCGCCTGCCGGGTCTTCCGCACCTGCCGTGAGCTGGGCATCCGAACGGTCGCCGTGCACTCGGACCCCGACGCGAACGCCCTCCACACGCGCATGGCGGACGCGGCCGTACGACTCCCCGGAGCGGCCCCCGCCGACACCTACCTGCGCGCCGACCTGATCGTGAAGGCGGCCCTCGCCGCCGGCGCCGACGCCGTCCACCCCGGCTACGGATTCCTCTCCGAGAACGCCGACTTCGCCAGGGCGGTCCTGGACGCGGGCCTGGTCTGGATCGGCCCGCCCCCGTCCGCGATCGAGGCGATGGCGTCCAAGACGCGCGCGAAGCAGCTGATGGGGCTCGCGCCGCTGGGTGACGTGACCGAGTCCGACCTGCCGGTGCTGGTGAAGGCGGCGGCGGGCGGCGGAGGCCGGGGCATGCGGATCGTCCGCCGCCTCGAAGACCTGCCCGCCGCCCTGGAGAGCGCCCGCACCGAGGCCGCGAACGCCTTCGGCGACGGCGAGGTCTTCGTCGAGCCGTACGTCGAGGACGGCCGCCACGTCGAGGTCCAGATCCTCGCCGACACCCACGGCACGGTCTGGGCCCTCGGCACCCACGACTGCTCCCTCCAGCGCCGCCACCAGAAGGTGATCGAGGAGGCCCCGGCGCCCGGTCTGAGCGACGAACTCACCGCAGAACTCCACGAATTGGCGGTCCGGGCGGCCCGCGCGGTGGACTACGTCGGCGCGGGCACGGTCGAGTTCCTGGTCGCCGACGACCGCGCCCACTTCCTGGAGATGAACACCCGCCTCCAGGTCGAACACCCGGTGACGGAAGCGGTGTTCGGCGTGGACCTGGTGGCGGAACAGATCAGGATCGCGGAGGGTGCCGCGTTGTCCGACACCCCTCCTGGCGCACGTGGCCACGCCGTGGAGGCCCGCCTCTACGCCGAGGACCCGGCGAGGGACTGGACCCCCCAGACGGGCACCCTGCACCGCCTCGCGCTGCCCCCGTCGGTCCGCCTGGACACGGGCTACGAGAACGGCGACCCGATCCCCGTCCACTACGACCCCATGCTGGCGAAGGTCGTCGCCCACGCCCCCACGCGCGCGGAAGCACTCCGCAAACTGGCGGGCGCGCTGGAGGGGGCCCAGCTCCACGGCCCCACCACCAACAGGGACCTGCTGGTCAACTCCCTGCGCCACAAGGAGTTCACGACGGCCCGCATGGACACGGGCTTCTACGACCGCCACCTGCCGGAACTCACCCAGCCCGTCACGGACTTGCTGGCCCCTCTGGCGGCCGCGCTCTCGGACGCGGTCGGCCGCTCCCGCTTCGGAGGCTTCCGCAACCTCCCCTCCACCCCCCAGACCAAGCGCTACGAGATGGCGGGCGAGGAGCACGAGGTCCGTTACCGCCACACGAGGCAGGGCCTGGAAGCGGACGGGGTGCGGGTGCTGCACGCCGACGCGAGCAGGGTCGTACTCGAAGTGGACGGAGTACAGCGGAAGTTCGAGGTGTCGAGGTACGGCGACGAGGTGTACGTGGGCGGCACGGCCCTGAAGCCCCTGCCCCGCTTCCCGGACCCGACGACCCAGCACGCCCCAGGCTCGTTGCTGGCCCCCATGCCGGGAACGGTTGTACGGATCGCGGACGGCTTGGCGGAGGGATCCGCAGTGGAAGCGGGCCAGCCCCTCCTATGGCTGGAGGCAATGAAGATGGAACACAAGATCACGGCTCCACACGCAGGAACGCTCACCGAGCTCAATGCAGTTGTCGGCCAACAGGTAACGGTCGGCTCTCTACTGGCAGTAGTCCGATCTACCTAGGGGCGCGGGGAACTGCGCGACCAGCCCCAACGAAGGAGCCACATGCCCACGATCGAAACGCACGAGCACAAAGCCCTCCGAACAGCCGTAGCCGCCCTGGGCAAACGCCATGGCCGCGACTTCAACCGAGAAGACCTCTGGGAAGAGGCAGCCAAACTCGGCTACCTGGGCGTCAACCTCCCCGAGCAATACGGAGGCGGAGGCGGCGGAATCTCAGAACTCTCCATCGTCCTCGAAGAACTCGGCGCAGCAGGCTGCCCCCTCCTCATGATGGTCGTATCCCCAGCCATCTGCGGCACAGTGATCGCCCGCTTCGGCACGGAGTCCCAGAAGCAGGAGTGGCTCCCAGCTCTGGCCGATGGCACCCGCACCATGGCCTTTGGCATCACCGAACCCGACGCCGGCTCCAACAGCCACCGCATCACCACCACGGCCCGCCGCGACCCGGACACCGGAGACTGGCTGCTCACCGGCCGAAAGGTCTTCGTCTCCGGCGTCGACATAGCCGACGCCACCCTCATAGTCGGCCGCACGGAGGACTCCCGCACCGGCCGCCTCAAGCCCTGTCTGTTCATCGTCCCCCGAGACGCCCCGGGCTTCGACAGGCGCCATATCGAGATGGAACTGACCGCCCAGGAAAAGCAGTTCGAGCTCACCCTCGACGACGTGCGACTCCCCGCCGAAGCCCTCGTGGGAGACGAGGACGCAGGCCTCCTCCAGCTCTTCGCCGGCCTCAACCCCGAACGCATCATGACCGCGGCCTTCGCGATAGGAATGGGCCGCTACGCCCTCTCCCGGGCGATCACCTACGCCCGCGACCGCACCGTGTGGAACACCCCCATCGGCGCCCACCAGGCCATCGCGCACCCCCTCGCCCAGGCCCACATCGACCTCGAACTGGCCCGCCTGATGATGCAGAAGGCCGCGCACCTCTACGACGAGGGCGACGACATGGGCGCGGGCGAGGCCGCCAACATGGCGAAGTACGCCGCCGGGGAGGCCTGTGTGAAGGCCGTGGACCAGGCGGTCCACACCCTCGGCGGCAACGGCCTCACCCGCGAGTTCGGGCTGGCCTCGCTGATCACGGCCGCGCGTGTGGCCCGTATCGCCCCGGTGAGCAGGGAGATGATCCTCAACTTCGTCTCCCACCAGACCCTGGGCCTTCCCAAGTCGTACTAGGCCGCCCTGGAGGAGCCGTGTTCCGCAGCGAGTACGCAGACGTCCAGCCCGTAGAACTTCCCATCCATGACGCGGTGTTGGCCCGTGCCGCGGAGTTCGGTGACACGCCCGCCCTGATCGACGGCACCGACGGCACGACCCTCACGTACGCCCAACTGGACGCGTTCCACCGGCGCGTGGCGGCGGGGCTCGCGGACGCGGGGGTGCGCAAGGGGGACGTGCTTGCCCTGCACAGCCCCAACACGATCGCCTTCCCGACCGCGTTCTACGCCGCCACGCGCGCGGGTGCCTCCGTCACGACCGTGCACCCGCTGTCCACGCCGGAGGAGTTCGCCAAGCAGCTCTCCGACTCCGACGCCCGCTGGATCGTCACCGTGTCCCCGCTGCTGGAGACCGCGCGCAGGGCGGCCGAACTCGCGGGCGGGGTACGGGAGATCTTCGTCTGCGACAGCGCCCCCGGCCACCGCTCCCTGCTCGACATGCTCGCCTCGACGGCCCCCGAGCCGGACATCGCCATCGACCCGGTGACGGACGTGGCAGCACTGCCGTACTCCTCGGGCACCACCGGCACCCCCAAGGGCGTGATGCTCACGCACCGGCAGATCGCCACCAACCTCGCCCAGCTGGAACCCCTGATGTCGGCGGGCCCCGAGGACCGCATCCTCGCGGTCCTGCCCTTCTTCCACATCTACGGCCTCACGGCTCTCATGAACGCGCCCCTGCGCCAAGGCGCTTCGGTCGTCGTCCTGCCCCGCTTCGACCTGGAGACCTTCCTCGCGGCGATCCAGAACCACCGCATCACCGGCCTGTACGTGGCCCCGCCGATCGTCCTCGCCCTCGCCAAGCACCCGTTGATCGAGCGGTACGACCTCTCGTCCCTGCGCTACATCGTCAGCGCCGCCGCCCCGCTGGACGCGGAACTCGCCGCCGCCTGCTCGGCCCGGCTCGGCCTCCCGCCCGTCGGCCAGGCGTACGGCATGACGGAACTCTCGCCCGGCACCCACGTCGTCCCCCTCTCCGCCATGCGCGAGGCGCCACCCGGCACGGTCGGCAAGCTCATCGCCGGCACCGAGATGCGGATCGTCTCCCTCGACGACCCCGACAAGGACCTCGACATCGGCGAACCCGGCGAGATCCTCATCCGCGGCCCGCAGATCATGAAGGGCTACCTCGGCCGCCCCGACGACACCGCCGCGATGATCGACCCGGACGGCTGGCTGCACACCGGTGACGTCGGCCATGTCGACGCGCACGGCTGGCTGTTCGTCGTCGACCGGGTCAAGGAACTCATCAAGTACAAGGGCTTCCAGGTGGCCCCCGCCGAACTGGAGGCCCTCCTGCTCACCCACCCCGGCATCGCCGACGCGGCCGTCATCGGCGTCTACAACGAGGACGGCAACGAGGTCCCGCACGCCTATGTCGTCCGCCAGCAGGCCGCGTCCGGCCCCTCCGATCTCTCCGATCTCTCCGATCTCTCCGAGGGTGAGGTCATGATGTACGTAGCCGAGCGCGTCGCCCCCTACAAACGGGTCCGCCAGGTCACCTTCATCGCCGCAGTGCCCCGCGCCGCCTCCGGCAAGATCCTCCGACGACAGCTCAGGGAACGCGCATGACACTGATCGCCCGTACACGCGCGCGTGCCGTCGAGACCCTCACCCTCGACTCCCCGCACAACCGCAACGCCCTGTCGGCCGCGCTGGTGGGGGAGTTGGCCCACGCTCTCGACGACTGCGCCAAGGACCCGGATGTCCGCGCGATCGTCCTCACCCACACCGGCAACACCTTCTCCGCGGGCGCCGACCTCAAGGACCCCCCGGACCCTTCCGAACTGGTCGGCGTCCTGCGGCAGATCGTGGAGCTGGGCAAACCCGTCGTCGCCCGCGTCCCCGGCCACGTCCGCGCGGGCGGCCTCGGCCTCCTCGCCGCCTGCGACATCGCGGTCGCGGCCACGGAGTCGACGTTCGCCTTCACGGAAGTACGGATCGGAGTCGCCCCCGCGGTCATCTCCCTGACGCTGCTGCCCCGCACCGACCCCCGCGCCCTCGCCCGCCACTACCTCACCGGCGAGCGCTTCGACGCGGCCGAGGCCGCCCGGATCGGCCTGGTCACGGCGGCGGGCGACGACGTGGACGCCGTACTCGAACCGATCCTCGACGGTCTGCGACGGTCCGCCCCCGAGGCCCTGGCGGAGACGAAACGGCTGCTCACGGCTAGGGTGCTGGAGACCTTCGACCGGGACGCGGCCCACCTGACCGCGCTCTCGGCCCGGCTGTTCGCCTCACCGCACGCGCGGGAGGGCATGACGGCCTTCCTGGAACGACGGGATCCCTCATGGGTGGTGTGACCACGATCGGCGACCGGGCGGAGCGCAGGCCCAAACAGGACCGCAGCCGCGCCACCCGCCAACGCCTCCTCGAAGCGGCCGTCTCCTGCCTCGCCGAACACGGCTGGGCGGGCTCCACGGTCACGGTCGTCGCCGAACGCGCCGGCGTCTCCCGAGGCGCCGCCCAACACCACTTCCCGACCAGGGAGGACCTCTTCACGGCGGCGGTGGAGTACGTGGCGGAGGAGCGCTCTACGGCCCTGCGCGCCCTGTTCCCCGAGGGCGCGGCCGACGACAGACGCGCGGTCGTCTCAGCCCTGGTCGACCTCTACACGGGCCCCCTCTTCCGAGCCGCCCTCCACCTCTGGGTGGCAGCCTCGAACGAGGAGCAACTACGGCCCCGGGTGACGGAGTTGGAGGCTCGCGTCGGCCGCGAGACCCATCGCATCGCGGTGGAGCTGCTGGCCGCGGACGAGAAGAAGCCAGGAGTCCGAGAAACAGTCCAGGGCCTGCTGGACATGGCGAGGGGCCTGGGCCTGGCGAATCTCCTCACCGACGACCACGCTCGCCGAGAGAAGGTTGTGGAGCAGTGGGCTGTACTGCTGGACGAGGCCCTGCTTTAGGTTTTTTAGGGGCGCGGGGAACTGCGCGACCAGCCACAAACGGCCCGCAGCCGCCCACACCCCTCAGCCACACCCTCAGTGGGCGATCCCCTCATACCCCTCGATGTCCCGAGGATCCCTGGACCCGGGCCCCACATACCGCGCAGAAGGCCGCACAAGCCGCCCAGTCCGCTTCTGCTCAAGAATGTGCGCCGACCACCCAGCAGTCCGCGCACACGTGAACATCGAAGTGAACATGTGCGCCGGCACCTCCGCGAAGTCGAGCACGATAGCCGCCCAGAACTCCACGTTCGTGGCCAGCACCCGATCCGGCCGCCGCGCATGCAACTCCGCCAGCGCCGCCTTCTCCAACGCCTCAGCGACCTCGAACCGGGGCGCCCCCAGTTCCCGAGCCGTACGACGCAGCACACGCGCGCGTGGATCCTCGGCCCGGTACACCCGGTGCCCGAACCCCATCAACCGCTCACCCCGGTCCAGCGCCTGCTTGACGTACGCCTCCGCATCGCCCGTCCGCTCGATCTCCTCGATCATCCCGAGCACCCGGGACGGTGCCCCGCCGTGCAGCGGCCCGGACATCGCTCCTACGGCCCCGGAGAGCGCGGCGGCGACATCCGCACCGGTGGAGGCGATCACGCGCGCGGTGAAGGTGGACGCGTTCATCCCGTGCTCGGCGGCAGACGTCCAGTAGGCGTCCACGGCGGCCACATGCTTCGGGTCCGGCTCCCCACGCCACCGGATCATGAACCGCTCCACGACCGACTGCGCCTTGTCGATCTCCCGCTGCGGCACCATCGGCAGCCCCTGCCCGCGCGCGGACTGGGCGACGTAGGAGAGCGCCATGACGGCGGCCCGGGCGAGGTCGGCACGGGCCTGGTCGGCGTCGATGTCGAGCAGCGGCCTGAGCCCCCACACCGGCGCGAGCATGGCGAGCGCCGACTGGACGTCCACGCGGATGTCCCCGGAGTGCACCGGGATCGGGAACGGCTCGGCGGGCGGCAGACCGGGATCGAAGGCGCCGTCGACCAGCAGCCCCCACACGTTGCCGAACGAGACATGGCCGACCAGATCCTCGATGTCGACGCCCCGGTACCGCAGCGCGCCGCCCTCCTTGTCCGGTTCGGCGATCTCCGTCTCGAACGCGACGACGCCTTCGAGGCCAGGTACGAAGTCGGACATCAGGCGGCTCCTCATGATGTGAACGACGGATGACGCCACGATATCCCCGAGTGCCACCTTTGGGGAGTGTTGGCGGCACTCAGTGCCACCGTCTGTGGTGGTGGGGGATGGGGGGAAGCGGCCGTACGGCAATCCGTGGGGAAGCGGGCTGTACGGCAATCCGTGGGGAAGCGTCCGTACGGCAAGATGACCGCGTGACCGACGCAGCACACGCCGCCTCCCCGGACCCCGCCTCCATGCGCGAGCAGTACCGCGCGGAGGGCCTCGCCGAGGCCGACCTGGCCGCCACGCCCGTCGAGCAGTTCGCGCGCTGGTTCAAGCAGGCGGCCACCGAGGCGCACCTCTTCGAGCCGAACGCCATGGTCGTCTCCACCGCCGACGCCGAGGGGCACCCCAGCTCCCGCACGGTGCTCCTGAAGCAGTTCGACGAACAGGGCTTCGTCTTCTACACCAACTACGACTCCCGCAAGGCGAGCGACCTCGCGCGGAACCCGTACGTCTCCCTGCTCTTCCCCTGGCACCCGATGGCCCGCCAGGTCATCGTCACCGGCGTGGCCCGCCGCACCGGCCGCGACGAGACCGCCGCCTACTTCCGCACCCGCCCGCACGGCTCCCAGCTCGGCGCCTGGGCCAGCGCCCAGTCCTCGGTCATCGACTCGCGCGACCAGGTCGACACCGCGTACACCGACCTCGCCGCCCGCTACCCCGAGGGCGAACAGGTCCCGGTCCCCCCGCACTGGGGCGGCTTCCGCGTGGCCCCCGAACGCGTCGAGTTCTGGCAGGGCCGCGAGAACCGCCTCCACGACCGCCTGCGGTACGTGGCGGAGGCGGACGGGGGGTGGCGGGTGGAGCGACTGAGCCCTTGAGACGGCGGTCGAACGGGCACTCAGAACGTGGTGGAGCCGGCCCCTAAGACCCCGGCCGCTCCACCACCCCGCCCAGATCCAGCGCGGAAGCGATCCGCACCGCCACATCCTCCGCGTACACCGCGTCGCCCCGTTCGAACTGCCCCCGCCCGGAACCCCGCAGGAACGTCACGACGCCCAGGGTCCGCCCCCGGCTGCGCAGCACCGCGCACAGGGCGTGCACCACGTCCGCGGGCCACTGCCGGGCCAGGGCCCACTCACGGGCCCGGTCACCCGGCACCGCCCCGACGCTCGCCCGCACCGAGCCCACCCGGTCCACGCACTGCAACGCCGGATGCCCCTCGGCGTACCGCACGGGCAGCCCCGCGGCGCCCGAGGCCTGGAGGCTCGGGCCGGGCGCCCCGGAGGGGGTGGCTGCGACCCGGACCAGCCGTACGGGCCCGTCCGGCTCACCGTCGGCCAGCGCGCCCCCGGCCACCCGGTCGATCAGCGCGTGGTCGGCGAACCCGGCCAGCGCGAAGTCCAGATGCACGACGGCCGCCTCGGCCGGGTCCTCGCACTCCGCCGCCGCCCGGGCCGCCCGGTGCAGCTGGTTGGTCCGGAAACGCAGCAGCGAGGCCTCCTGCTCGCTCTGCTTGGCCTCCGTCACGTCCTGGAACAGCCAGCCGACGCCCAACGGCACCGGCTCCTCCGCGAGCGGCGAGGCCAGCCGTACGAAGCCGCAGCGCCAGCACCGCCGTTTCTCCCCGTCCGGTGTCCGCACCCCGACCCAGATCTCGGCCGGGGCCGGCGGCGCGCCCTCGGCCAGCACATGGGTCAGCGCGCTCTCCAGCTCCTCCACGCCCTGCGCGAGCAGCTCCCCGAGGGGCCGCCCCAGCACGGACGTACGGCCGATGCCCAGCGAGCGGGCCGCGTGCGCGTTGACCACGGCGGGCCGCAGATCGGCGTCGACCAGCACGACACCCCACGAGGCGTCCTCGAACAGGGCCTCGCTCAGCGCGATCGACCGCTCCAGGTCGATCTGGGTGTGCACCTCGCTGAAGGCGCAGTACACCCCGGCGGGCTTGCCGTCGGGGCCGCGCACGGCCGCGGACTGGGTGCGTACGAGCACCCGGCCGCCGTCCTTGGTCAGCAGCGCGAACTCGTGGACCTGCCGCCCGGGGGCCTGCATGGCGGACATCAGCCGCCCCTCGACCTCCTCGGCGTCCGCCTGCCGTACGGCCCACCCGGCGAAGCCGTGCCGCCCCACCGCCTCGGCGGCGGTCCAGCCGAGGATGCGCTCGGCCTCGCGGTTCCAGTGGGTGACGACACCCTCCGCGTCGAACGCGCACAGGGCCGCGTCCATCCCGTCCAGCAGCGCGGCGAGCAGATCGGAACCGCCCGAGCCCTCGGGGCCGTCCGGTCCCGGCCCGTCCGGCCCCAGCTCGTCGGTGGTCCCACTACGCCGTGAAGCACTCACCACCTGGACCCCCTGCCAGCCGCTCACTAACAATCATTCAACTCGAACGTGACGCAGCACACACCACGTTCCCGCAAGATTGAGGGAATCGTTGTACGCCGGAAACGTGCCGAATCCCCCTAAGAGGCTCACCCGTCGGGCGCCAGCCGCAGATCGATCCACTCGTCGCTCCCGCCGTCCAGCACATACCGGTCGACCTCGACGAACCCGCGCGCCCGCGCGAACCGCGTCCCGTCCTCGTTGACGGCCAGCACACATGTCTCGATCACCCTGGCACCGAGCACGCGCGCGTGATCAAGACCCTTCTCGTACAGAGCCGCCCCGAAACCTCGCCCCCGGAACTCGGGCAGCACCCGCGCGATGACGGTCGCCACAGCGTCGTCCCCCACCGGCGGCCGGACAGTCGAACACCCCACCAACATCTCCCCGAGATAGGCGTTCTCCAGCCGATACCGCCCCACCCGCTCCCGCACGTCCTCCGGCCCCATGGCAGCGGGCGGCACGATCACGTTGTGCACGTGGCGCCACTGCTCGGCCATGGCGTCGCCTACGACGGTTTCGATCCGCAGATCAGTCACGGTCCCCCCTTCCCCTCCCACACCCGACCTCGACGAACGGCCGCATCCGTGTCATGAACAGGAAGCTACCGGGTGATCGCGGAGGCCGGATCCATAGCGGCAAGATCGGCTCAGTCGCTCCCCGACCGCGTGGTCGTCGGCTGACCAGCTCCAGTCATCACGATCCGAGGATCAAGGAGGTGCCCTTGATGACTACGTTTCCTGTAGGCGAGCAGACCCACCTGGCTGTGCTTCCTCAGCAGCCCGCTCTGGAATCCGTGGGAGCAGACACCCCTGGGAGCAGGGACGAAACGGCTCACGGACACCCCGCCGCCGTGCGGGGCGCCGGCAGGGAACATGAGCGAGGGGAGACCGATGGGCACTGCACCGGCGTCCGTCGGCGTCACGCCAAGGGCGTTGCCACGGCAGCGCACGCGGCAGAGAGCTGGAGCGGTGACGCTCCTCCGCACGATCAGTCGTACGCGGGAGGCGTCGGAGAAGGCCAGGTCTTCGTCATCTCCAAGGACGGGCGGCCCCTCATGCCCTGTCACCCCGCCCGCGCCCGCGAACTCCTGAGCAGGGGAAGGGCGGTGGTCGCCCGCCAAGTGCCCTTCGTCATTCGTCTGAAGGACCGCACGCTCGCCGCATCGGAAGTCGACGGCGTGCACCTGCGCATCGATCCGGGCTCCAAGGGGACCGGCCTCGCCCTCATGGACCAGAAGCCGGAGACCGGCGGGCAGGGAGGCACGTTCACCGTCAGACGAGGGCTGATCTCGGTCGAACTCCGACATCGTGGCGAGCAGATCCGGCTGTGCATGAGGCAGCGCGCGGGCTACCGGCACAGACGCCGGTCCGCCGACCGCCGCTACCGAGCGCCTCGCCCGGACAACCGGTCCCGCCCGGCGGGATGGCTGCCACCCTCCCTGCGTCACCGCGTCGACACCACATACGCCGTGGCCGCTCGCCTGTGCCGCTACGCGCCCGTCACCGAGATCCACGTGGAAAGCACGGCTTTCGACGTCCACTCCATGAGCGCGGGCAGGCCCCTCACCGACGTGGAGTACCAGCAGGGCACTCTCGCCGGACTCGAAGTCCGCGCCTACCTGCACTCCAGGTGGAAGAACGCCTGCGCCTACTGCGGGGCCACCGGGGTGCCTCTGAACGTCGAGCACCTCAGCCCTCGCAGCAGAGGGGGCTCGGACCGTATTTCCAACCTTGTCCTGGCCTGCGTTCCCTGCAACAGGGCCAAGGGCGCCCTGCCCGTCCAGATCTTCCTCGCCGACCGCCCCGACCGTCTTGCGCGGATCCTCCGGCAGGCCAGGACGCCACTCAACGACGCCGCCGCGATGAACGCGACCCGTTGGCGGCTCATGGAGTCGCTGAGGACCCTCGGCCGGCCGGTGCATACCTGGTCCGGCGCGCGGACACAGTGGAACCGCGAGACCGCGGGGCTGCACAAGACCCACACGGTGGACGCGCTGTGCGTCGGGGGCATGGAGCCCGAGCGCGGTGACGTGATCGTGCGACTTCCGGACCGGGTGCTGGTCGTCAAGGCCACCGGGCGCGGCTCGTACGCGCGCACCACTCCCGACCGGTTCGGCTTCCCACGCCTGCGGCGCGCGCGGGTCAAGCGTCACTTCGGATACAGCACCGGCGATCTCGTCCGGGCCGTCGTGCCTGCCGGAAAGTGGGCCGGCGCATGGACGGGCCGCGTCTCGGTCCGAGCCACCGGACGACACAGCCTCACCACGCCGGAGGGGCGGATCGATGTCTCGTACCGGAGTCTGCGGCTGGTGCAACGGGGCGACGGTTACGGATACGACTTCCGGCTCGAAGGAGGTTGGCCCTCACCGTCTCGAAAAACCGGTTGAGCCGTGACCGACCGGTTCCTAGTGTGTCTCCTACCGAGGAGAGGAGGTGGTTCGGAGCATGTATGCACACCGGACGTCGGAGGTGGCTGCGGGCTAGCGCCCGTCACCCACCGAGTGCGGTGCCGGACCCGCGTGCACGAGATGTACGCAGCCGGCCAATTCAACGCAGTCACCCGACCCGCGAGCTCGCCGGTAACGTCCGGCCGGCCCCTCTCCGCAAGGTGGAGGGACCAGAGCTCGCGGGTCGCCTGCGTGTGTGGGCCTAGTGCCGGTAGAAGATGCGGTCCCCGTACTCCTCGAAGACCCGGTCGTTCCACTCCAGCCCGCCGTCCACGTTTCCCGAGCGCAGCAGGGGCGGCTCGATGCCCCGGTCGGCGAGTGCGCCGGCCGCCGTGGCCATGACCGCCTGGAGCAGGGCCGAGGTCAGCACCGTGGAGGCGGGGGCGAAGGGGGCCGGGACGGTGTCGAGGGAGAGTTCCGCGTCGCCGACGGGGATCTTGGAGTCGAGGACGACGTCGCAGTGGTCCTTGAGGAAGGTGCCGGAGCTGTGGCGGGGCTCGGTCGACGTCGTGTAGGCGAGCGAGGTGACGCCGATGACCTTGACGCCCAGGGAGCGTGCGGTCAGGGCCATCTCGACGGGGAGGGCGTTGCGGCCGGAGAGGGAGATGATCACGAGGGCGTCGCCCGCGCGGAGCGGTGAGCAGCTCAGGACCGCGCTCGCGAGGCCGTCCACGCGCTCCAGGGCGGAGCCCAGCGTGGCCGGCATGACGTCGACGCCCACCACCCCGGGCACGGTCAGCAGGTTCATCAGGGCGAGTCCGCCGGCCCGGTAGACGATGTCCTGCGCGGCCAGCGAGGAGTGCCCGGCGCCGAAGGCGAAGAGGCGGCCCCCGGCGGCGACGGTGTCGGCGAGGAGCTCACCGGCCGCCGCGACGGACTCGGCCTCCTCGTCGCGGGCCCGCCGCAGCAGTCCGATCGCGGCGTCGAAGAACTGCTCGGACAGCTTGCCGTCGTTCTTCCCGGACCCCGTCTCGCCCATGCGGTATCCAACCCCTTCGTCGCGGTGTCGCGGATCACCGTGCGGTCTGGACCAGTGGGATGTCAATACGGCCGCGAGCCCGGTCGTAACCGCCCTGTTTCCACGGCGCGGCACGCTTGTCAGTGGTATCCGGCAGAATTGACGTCAGGGCCAGCGCACGCGCCGGGAAGCTGTCGTGCTTCCGGCAGATCTCATCAAGGGGCACGTATGTCCGGACTGATCGACACCACGGAGATGTATCTCCGCACCATCCTCGAGCTGGAGGAGGAAGGTGTGGTCCCCATGCGCGCCCGGATCGCCGAGCGGCTGGACCAGAGCGGACCGACGGTCAGCCAGACCGTGGCCCGGATGGAGCGTGACGGACTGGTGTCCGTCGCGAGCGACCGCCACCTGGAGCTGACCGACGAGGGCCGCCGGCTGGCGACGCGCGTGATGCGCAAGCACCGCCTCGCCGAGTGCCTGCTGGTCGACGTGATCGGCCTGGAGTGGGAGCAGGTCCACGCGGAGGCGTGTCGCTGGGAGCACGTGATGAGCGAGGCGGTGGAGCGCCGCGTCCTGGAGCTGCTGCGCCACCCCACCGAGTCGCCGTACGGCAACCCGATCCCGGGCCTGGAGGAGCTGGGTGAGAAGGACGGCGCGGACCCCTTCCTCGACGAGGGCATGGTGTCGCTGGCCGACCTCGACCCGGGTCTCGACGGCAAGACGGTCGTGGTGCGCCGCATCGGCGAGCCGATCCAGACGGACGCGCAGCTGATGTACACGCTGCGCCGCGCGGGTGTGCAGCCCGGTTCGGTGGTGAGCGTGACGGAGTCGGCCGGCGGGGTGCTGGTGGGCAGCGGCGGCGAGGCGGCGGAGCTGGAGTCCGACGTCGCGTCGCACGTGTTCGTCGCCAAGCGCTGAGCGGTCGCGGGCGGGGCGAGCGGGCGCGCGCGGGGGACGCGCAGGGTCTCAAGTCCCGGGTCCCGTGGGGTGGTTGTGGTGTTCCCCGGGGCCGGTGGAGCCAAGATTCACTGTGCGGAATCGCAGCGCTTCGACGCTTCCCGTGCAAGGCTGTCGCGTGAGGCATATGACCTGAGGGGGCGGGCGGATGTGCCGTAGACATGTGGATGGCCCCGGCACCTTTCGGTGCCGGGGCCGGTCCTCCCCTGTGCTGACCTGGAGCCCCGAGCTCTCAAGGTCATCCCCTTCGGACCGATTTCCCCGAGCGGTCCGCCTCCCGCTGAAGGTCTCCCCTCGACTGCGGCGATCATTCCTTGAGCGAGGTCACTCGAACGAGGGGTGTTGCCGCGCGAGACCCGATTTTCGAATACGTATTCGATAGTCTACGGGTGACGGGGCGCACAGGACGTGCGCTGAAGAGATGTGCGACACGGCGAGCGGCGACTGACAGGGCAGGCACGGACAAGACGGGCACGGACAGGACGGAACAGGCACAGCAGTCAGGACACGGTGCACACGGCCGGCCGGCTCGCGCGGGAGCGAGCGGTCCGAGCGGAGCTAGGGGGGTGCCAATGGCGCGGCGCATCGACGTGACCGGGGCGGGCGGCGTACGTCTCGTGGCCTGGGAGTTCGGTGATCCTCCCAAGACGGATTCGGTGGGGGAGCCGCCGGAGGCTCCCGAGGTCCCGGAGAAACGATCACCCGGGGTGCTGTTACTCCACGGCCTGATGGGCCGCGCCTCGCACTGGGCGTCCACCGCCCGTTGGCTCTCCGAGCGGTACCGGGCCGTCGCGCTCGACCAGCGCGGTCACGGCCGTAGCGACAAGCCCCCTCGGGCCTCCTTCACACGTGACGCGTACGTCGAGGACGCCGAGGCGGCCCTCGAACAGCTCGGCCTCGCCCCGACCGTCCTCATCGGCCACGCCATGGGCGCCCTGACCGCCTGGCAGCT
The DNA here is from genome assembly GCF_010548375.1 of Streptomyces sp. SID13726. Lineage (GTDB taxonomy): Bacteria > Actinomycetota > Actinomycetes > Streptomycetales > Streptomycetaceae > Streptomyces. The sequence goes on along the minus strand of NZ_JAAGLY010000024.1, from coordinate 49,855 downwards.
CGCCGCCCGCCGTCCCGACCTGGTGCGCGGGGTGATCATCTGCGACATGCGGGCCTCCGCACTCGGCTCCGCCTCGCAGCGGGAATGGGGCGACTGGTTCAAGGCCTGGCCCGTCCCCTTCGCCACCCTCGCCGACGTCCGCAAGTGGTTCGGCGAGGACGACCCCTGGGTGGAGCGGCCCAACCCGGCCCGCGGCGAGTTCTACGCCGAGGTGATGGCCGAGTCCCCCGACGGCTGGCGCCCCGTCTTCGACCCCGAGCAGATGCTGGAGTCCCGAGAGACCTGGGTCTACGACGCCCACTGGGAGGAACTCGCCCAGGTCAGGTGCCCCACCCTGGTCGTCCGCGGCCTCGACGGCGAGCTTGGCCGAGCCGAGGCCCAGGAAATGGTCCGCGTCCTGCCACGGGGCGAGTACGCGGAGGTCGCGGACGCGGGCCACCTCGTCCACTACGACCAGCCGGAGGCCTGGCGGGCGGCCATAGAGCCGTTCCTGGACGGGTTGGCGGGGTTCGAGCGGGAGTGACGGGGCGGGCCGGGGCGGGGATTGAGCGCGGGGGTTGAGCGCGGGGGGTGAGTACCGGCGCCTGCGGACCTGGGTCTCGCCTCCCACGGACCTGGATCTCGGCCCCCGTGCGGACCTTGACCTCGGAACCCCGGCCCCCCGCTTCGACCTCTGCCTCGCCCCCCTGCGCAGACCGCCCAACCGCGCCCCACCCCCACCCCCACCCGCACCCCGTCCGAACTCCCGACCGGACCTCAGCCCTTGCTCACCGCCGTCAGGATCTCCGGCAGCTGACGAGCCGTCCGCGGTGCCGCCAGTCGCAGCCCCGCGAACGTGATCACCGTGCCGTAGACCGCGCCGATGGGCAGCAGCAGCCAGCTCCAGTCGTCGCCGTTCGCGCTGACGTTCGCCCAGATGGCCAGGGCGATCACCGGCGCGCAGAGGAGCGCGGCCGAGACCATTCCGCCGACGACGGCGGCGAGGGCCAGGCCCGACTGGCCGGGGGCCACGTTCTTGTAGCCCTCCTGCGGGATGGAGTACGGGAAGCGCGCCGAGGTCCACGCCCCGGTCGCCAGCATCGCCCCGAGCAGCGCGAACGACATGCCGAGCACCTCGGGCAGCTTCGGCCAGTCGCCGATCAGCGCGGTCGTCAGGACGGTGACGAGAGTGGCGTACGGCAGGGTGATCACCAGCAACGCCAGGGCCCGCGCGCGGAGTTCGACGTAGGCGTCCCGGGTGGAGGAGATGGTCATCGCGACCATCCAGAACGCGGACGTGTCCTGCCCGAACTGGTTGTACATCTGCACGCCGAGCATCCCGGCGGCGAAGCAGGAGAAGTAGATCGAGCCGGTGCCCTGCACCGCGTTGAACACCGGCACGATCAGGCCGATCGCCAGCGAAGTCACCCACGCGGCCTTGGTCTTGGGGTCGCGCCACACATAGCGCAGGCTGCGCTCCATCACGGTGCCGGTGCGGCCGGCGGGCAGCAGGCGCGCGAGTCCGGTCGAACTCCGTTCCCGCGAGGCCCCGTCGGCGGAGGGCAGCGTGGAGCCGTCGGGCGAGGTCATCAGCCGGGTCAGATGCCGGGACCAGAGGGCCAGCAGCCCCGCCAACGCGAGTGCGGACAGGGCGAGTTGGGCGATCGCGATGCCGTACGACCCCTCGCTCGCGGAGTCCACCGCGCCGATCGCCGAGGCGGGCGGCACCCACTTCAGCACGTCCGCCGTTCCGTCGAGCTGCCCGAGGCCGCCTGAACCCAGCCGCTGCGCACCGAAGTTCACGACCTGCGCCCCGACGGCGATGACCAGTCCGCTCAGCACCGCGAGGTCACGGCCCTTGCGACTGGTCAGCAGCCGGATGTTGGCGACGGCGACGGTCCGCGCGAGGGCCACGCAGACCAGCAGCGCGAGCGCGACACCGAGCACGGCGAAGACGTACGCCGCCCCGCCGTGCGCGACCGCGACGACGGACCCGGCGAGCATGCAGAGCGTGAACACCGGCCCGATGCCGACCAGCGAGGCCGCGAGCAGCGCCCCCACCAGGGGCCGGGGCCGCAGCGGCAGCATCACCAGGCGGGTGGGGTCGAGGGTCTCGTCGCCGCCGGGGAAGAACAGCGGCATCACCGCCCAGCCCGCCGCGAGCACCGCGACCAGCGGGACGACGACGGAGCCGGCGTGTTCGTTGCCGCGCAGCGCGACGAGTCCGACCAGCTGGAGGACGGAGACGAGGAGTACGGCGATCGCCGAGGCGACGTAGGCGGCCCGCCGTCCGCCGGACTGGCGCAGGCCGTTGCGCAGCAGCGACAGCTTCAGCCGTACGACGACGGGGGTGATCGCGACGTCCCCGGTCACCGCTTGCCGCCCAGCCAGTCGAGGTCGGACCCGGCGTCCCGCCCCTGCGCGCCCACGAGTTCGAGGAATGCCTGTTGCAGCGAGGGGGCGGAGCCCCGTACCTCGTCGAGCGTCCCGTGGGCGCGGATACGGCCCGCGGCCAGTACGGCGACCCAGTCGCACAGCGACTCGACGAGCTCCATCACGTGCGAGGAGAAGACGACGGTGGCGCCGGACGCGGTGTAGCGCTCCAGCACGCCCCGGATGGTCTGCGCGGAGACGGGGTCCACGCCCTCGAACGGCTCGTCCAGGAAGAGCACTTCGGGGTTGTGGAGCAGCGCGGCGGCGAGCCCGATCTTCTTGCGCATGCCGGTCGAGTAGTCGACGACCAGCTTGTGCTGGGCGCCCGCCAGGTCCAGCACGTCGAGCAGTTGCGAGGCCCGCCGGTCGACCTCGGCACCGGGCAGGCCCCGCAACCGTCCGGAGTACGCGAGGAGTTCACGCCCCGACAGCCGCTCGAACAGCCGCAGCCCCTCGGGCAGCACCCCGATCCGGGCCTTGACGGTCACGGGGTCCTGCCACACGTCGTGCCCGACGACCGAGACGGAACCCTGATCTGGCCGCAGCAGCCCGGTCACCATGGAGAGGGTCGTCGTCTTCCCGGCCCCGTTGGGCCCGACGAGCCCGATGAACTTCCCGGCGGGAAGCTCCAGATCGATCCCCGCAACAGCAACCTGCTGCCCGAACCGCTTCCAGAGCCCACGCACACTCACAGCCGACGTCATGAACGCCAACCTTAGGCGCGCGGAGCCGCGCTCAATAAGCGGCTACCGCCGGACAGGCGACCCCGGCCGCACAGACGACCACTACCGGACAGGCGACCGTAGCCGCACGGACGACCGCCGCCGCGCAAGCCCTGATCAGCGATCCCGGCCGCACGCGTAGGCGAGCGGCGAGATCAACTCCTCCGCGTCCGGAAGCCAGCGGTTCGCGGGCGTGGGACGGCAGGCCCACTGAACGGCCCCCGACGACCCGAACCGAGTGGGTGGCGCGGCGACGTACGCGCCCTCCCCGAGGGCGACCAGGTCGAGGGACGACGGGGCCCACCCGAGCTTGCGCACCAGATCCGGCACCTTCACCGACGCGCCCGGCAGCACGAAGAACTGCATCCGGCGGTCCGGCGTCAGGGTCACGGGCCCCAGCGTCAACTCCATGCGCTCCATCCGCGCGAGCGCGAGGAACCCGGCGGTCTCGGCGACGGAGATCGCGTCGAACGTACGCCCCGTGGGCAACAGGATCGACGCCGCGGGCTGCTTGGACCACATCCGGCGCGCGACGGTCGCACTGCCCGTGGCCTGCGTCGCCCAGTCGTCCCGGGTGGGATGCGCCCCAGGGGCGGCGCACGCGACGTCACCGCAGGAGCAGCGCTGCACCCCCTCGACCGGTTCCAGCCAGGTGCCGGGGAAGACGTCCCAGTGACGCTCCTCGGCGTAACGTACGGCTGTCTCCAGCAGCGATTCCCCGCGCTGCTTCGGAATCTGAGCGGCTTCGGTGCCCGCGATCGTCTCTTCCACGCCCAACACAACTCCCGCACCCACCTGGAGTTACGGCCAGGTCCCGGCGCCGGACCGACTTGTGTCTCGCGACGCCCAGTGCCCTGTGATCTTACGCTGCCCGGAGCACTGTCCGAGCCCTCTCGCGGGACTGCGCCAGGGCCCGACTGCGGTTGCCGCAGGGCCTGTTCGGCGGGCGGAGGCGGCCCGTCCGGCGCCGGTGACCGCGCGCGGGGGAAGCGCACCGGTTCCGCGTCCGGGGCGCATGGATGCATGGGTGGGGGCGCGCAGGAGGAACATCCGCGTGAGCTGGGTAGCCAGGTGTGGGGACGGCAACCGCCTTTACCCCGGCAATCCTCGCATGCCTCGCATTTTCGCCATGACTTCGGGGCATTGATCTTCACGGCCGGAACTTTTCGGTGGAAGACACGTCAACTCGGTGCGTGGGCAGGCACCGCAGCCACAGGGGGTACGCCATGGCCGCAAGGCCTCTCGTCGCGCGGCAGCCGAACGAACGGCTGCAGGCGCTCATCCAGGAGGCGGGGTGCTCGAACGCCGGGCTGGCCCGCCGGGTCAACATGTGCGGTGCCGAGCACGGCCTCGACCTGCGCTACGACAAGACGTCGGTGGCCCGCTGGCTGCGCGGACAGCAGCCGCGGGGCCGGGCGCCCGCGATCATCGCGGAGGCCCTCGGGCGCAAACTCGGCCGTACGGTCACGATCGACGAGATCGGCATGGCCAACGGCAAGAACCTCGCCTCCGGCGTCGGCCTCCAGTTCTCGCCGACGGTACTGGGCGCCATCGAGCAGGTGTGTGAGCTGTGGCGCAGTGACGTGGGCCGCCGGGACTTCCTGTCCGGCTCGTCCGTCGCCGCGTCCGCGCTGGTCGAACCGAGCCGTGACTGGCTGATCTCCTCGCCGGACTCCCAGGTGGCGCGGGCGGCGGGCCCCCGGGTGGGCCAGTCCGACGTGGCGGCCGTCCGCGCGATGACCCAGGCCCTCGTGGACCTCGACCACCAGTACGGCAGCGGGCATGTGCGCCCGGTCGTCGTGCACTACCTCAACAGCGTGGTCTCCGGGCTGCTGGCCGGGTCGTACCGGGAGGCGGTCGGGCGGGACCTGTTCGCCGCGGTGGCCCGACTGACCGAGCTCGCCGGGTACATGGCGGTCGACACCGGCCAACCGGGCCTGGCCCAGCGGTACTACATCCAGGCGCTGCGGCTCGCGCAGGCGGCCGGCGACCGCGGGTACGGCGGCTATGTGCTCGCCGCGTCCATGAGCCATCTCGCCGCGCAGCTCGGGAACCCGCGGGAGATCGCCCAGTTGGCGCGGGCGGCGCAGGAAGGGGCGCGGGGCCGCGTGACCCCGCGCGCGGAGGCGATGTTCCACGCGGCGGAGGCCCGGGGGCACGCGCTCATGGGCGACGCGCGGGCCACCCAGGCGGCGTCCGGGCGGGCGGTGAGCGCGCTGGAGGCGGCCGATCCGTCGGCCGGCGACGACCCGGCGTGGATCGCGCACTTCGACGAGGCCTATCTCGCCGACGAGTTGGCCCACTGCCACCGCGACCTCGGCCAGGCCGACGCGGCGGCCCGGTGCGCGCGGGAGTCCCTGGACGGGCTCCCGGAGAACAAGGCCCGCCGCAGGGCCATCGGCTACGTCCTGCTGGCCACCGCGCAGGTGCAGCAGCGCGAGATCGAGCAGGCCTGCAACACCGGCCTCAAGGCGGTGGAGTTGCTGGAGACCCTCCGCTCCAACCGGGGCGCGGAGTACCTCGACGACTTCCAGCAGCGCCTCGAACCGTTCCGGGACGAGCCGGTGGTCCGGGAGTTCGGGGCCCGTCTCGAACTCCAGGCGGCCGCGTGAAAGGAGGGCATGTATAGCGGACGGGAGCCCGGAACTGTCACATGATCCCCCGGGATTTGTTACCGCGGTCACAGGGACGCAGGTCACGTCCTGTGCTACGTGGCACCGGGCTCGGGGGACCCGGTAGCGTGAGCCGACGATTCCGAAGTTCCCCCATAAGTAGGAGTCCCGGTGACGCAGAGTGGACAGGGCGACCAGCCCTCGGCGCGCGAAGCGCGCGAAGGCATCGTGCTGCCCTCCGACGGCGGGGAACCCCTGCTGCCGGGACAGACGGGCGGATATGGCGGTCCCCGACCCCCCTACGAGAGCCCTCAACCCGCCTACGAGAGCCCCCAACCCGCCTACGGCAGCCCGCAACCGGGCTACGGCGGCCGGCCGTCCGGACAGGACACCCCCCAGGGCTCCTACGGCGGCCCCTCGCAGCCCGACGCGGCCTACAGCCAGCCGCCCGGCGGCCAGGCCTGGGGCACCCCGTGGGGCCCCGACCAGAACCAGGGCGGTCAGGCCCAGGACTGGTCGCAGCCGGCCACCCAGACCTGGGGCACCCCCCAGCAGCCCGGCGGCATACCGCCCCAGTCGCAGCCCGAAGCCCCGTCGCAGCCGCTGCCCCCGCAGGAGGGCCAGATCGCGGCCTACGGCGCCCCGCAGCAGCCGACGCCGGGCTACGACACCAACGAGCCGACCTCCTACTACCTCCCCCCGGTCGGCCAGCCCCTCCCGTCGGCCCCGGCCCCGCAGTCCCAGCCGCTGCCCGCCCAGGAGGGCCAGGTCACGGCCTACGGCGCCCCGCAGCAGCCGACGACGGGCTACGACTCCAACGAGCCGACGTCGTACTACCTGCCGCCCGTCGGCCAGCCCCTCCCGTCGACGCCGGCACCCGGCGCGCCCACCGCGAGCGCCCCCGGCGCCCCCGCCTCCGCGCCCCTGCCGCCCGCCGACGAGGGCGCCACGCAGTTCATCCCGCCGGTCGCGGCCGGTCCCGCGGCCTCCGAAGGGGCCACGCAGTTCATCCCGCCCGTCCCCGCGGGCCCCGCGGCCTCGGAGGGCGCCACCCAGTTCCTGCCGCCCGTCGGCCCCGGCGCGCTGCCGCCCGAGGTGTCCGCCCAGGCGGCCCAGTTCGGCCAGGCCCCGTACGGCACCCAGGGCGCGGCGCCCGGCGCCCCGCTCCCGCCGCACGCCCACCCCGACGCCCAGGCCACGCAGTTCATCGCCCCCGTCCCCGGCCAGGGCCCCGGCACGCCCTACGGTGGGGAGCGGCAGCCGCCCTCCGACTTCGACAACCTCTTCCGCGGCGCGGCCGGCGGCGAGAGCGCGGCCGGGGCCACCCAGCAACTGCCCCGCTTCGCCCAGCCCGAGGCGACCCCGCCCGGGTACGGCGCCCAGCAGCCCCCGTACGGGGCGCAGCAGCCGTCGTACGCCGCACAGCAGCCCTCGTACGTCCCGCCCGGCGGTGACGCCTACGACGACGAGCGGGGCGGTCGCCGCAAGTCGCGGGTGCCGGTCATCGCGGCCGTCGGCATCGGCATCGTGGTGCTCGGCATCGGCGCGGGCGCGCTGCTCGCCGGGGGCGGGGGCGACGACGGCGGCGACAAGAACCAGACCGTGTCCGCGACGGCCCCGGCGACCGACGGTTCGGCCTCGCCGTCCGCCGACCCGGCGCAGACGCAGGCCGCCGAGCTGGACAAGCTGCTCGCCGACAGCGGCAACAGCCGTTCCTCGGTGATCAACGCGGTGGCGAACGTGAAGTCCTGCAAGAACCTCGGCCAGGCGGCCGCGGACCTGCGTTCGGCGGCGACCCAGCGCACCGGCCTGGTGACCCGCCTCAAGGGCATCTCCGTGGACCAGCTGCCGAACCACGCCGAGCTGACGGACGCCCTCACCAAGGCCTGGCAGGCGTCCGCGTCCGCCGACGACCACTACGCGGCCTGGGCCGACCAGGCGGCCGGCCGGAAGGGCTGCAAGAAGGGCCAGGCCCGCACCACCGGCCAGACCCAGGCCGGCAACCGCGACAGCGGCACCGCGAGCACCGAGAAGGCCAAGGCGGCCCGGCTGTGGAACGCGATCGCCAAGAAGTACAGCCTGACCGAGCGCTCGGCGACCCAGCTGTAGGCGGTACGGTCAGTCGACGTCCGCGTTCTGGAGGGTCTTCGTCACATCGGTGAAGCCCTTGTGGGCCGCCACGAGCCGGCCCTGGCGCACGACCTGGAGCGTCACGTTGGCGTTGACCATCCGCGGGAAGCCCACCGAGGCGAGGTCGTCCGCGGAGCTCCAGGTGTCCCGGGTGGTCCACTGGAGGGTCGGGGTCAGACCGCCGGTGCTGATCTTCAGCCCGTCGTTGAGGGCGGCGCGCACGCTGTCCGCGGACACCTGGCCGTCGCCCAGCGACTCCACGACCGCCTTGAACACGGTGTAGGCGATCCAGGTCGTCTGCACCCCGGCGTCCGCCGAGTCGATGCGGTTGTCGTCGAAGGCCTCCGCGTTGATGACCTTCTTCATCCCGTCCCAGCGGGCGTCGCCCTCCACCGGGTACCAGCCGGTGATGTACGACCCCTCGTACGGCCCGGACTTCCCGCCGGAGGCGTCGATCACCGTCTGGTCGACGCTGCCCATCGCCATGGCGGTCCGCACCTGCGGGTACTCCTCGCGGGTGCGCCGGAAGGAGTCCATGAAGGTGCTGGTGCGGTCGCCGAGCGCGGGCACCACGCACCCCTGCTTCGCCGAACCGGAGGCGGAGCCGCCGGATGTGGCGGTGCCGGCCGCCGAGGAGCCGCCGGTCGAGGTGTCGAGCGCCCGCGTCGACTGCTCCGAGTACTCGGTGGCGTCGTCCGCCGCCCGGATGTCGCTCGCCGCCCGGTGCCCGCCGGTGGTCAGTCCGGAGTCGAGGAGCACGGGCAGTTCGTCGCCCGCGATGGTGTCGGGCCGGACCAGAGTGACGTTTCCGCAGGCCGTGGCGAGTTCCTTGCCGAGTCCGGCGAGCAGCGTGGGCTGGCCGCCGTTGACCGGATAGGACAGCGGGCTGGTGAACTCGGCGTTGGTGACGCCGTAGCCGCCTATGTAGGGGATGCCCGCGCCTTCGAGAGGCGGGAAGAAGGAGTCGCCGTACTGGCTGTAGGAGCCGATGACCGCGACGACGTTCTCCTTGACCGCGCGCCGGGCGCACTTCGCGGCGGCCACCCCGTCGTTGTGGTCGTTGCAGGTCAGGACGGTGAGCTTACGGCCGTTGATGCCGCCCTTGGAGTTGATCCAGCGGGCGTAGGCCTGGGCGAAGGCGGGCATGCCGGGTTTGTTGGTCGCCTTGGTGTCCGACGGGGCCCAGGTCATGACCTTGATCGGGTCGTCCCCGGAACCCCCCGTGGTACCGGGGACGACCCCGCAACCGGCGGCGAGCGAGGCACTGGCCACCAGCGCCCCCGCCGCGAGGACGGTGGCTCTGACGGGCCGGTGGTGCTTGGGGAGGAAGGTGCTTCGCATGAATCGCCTGCCGGTCATGGACACACACGCTTCCGCCACACCGCCAACTCGGGAGTGACCCTTGGTCAACGAAGGGTGACGTAAAGGTGAACAGCGAGGGGTCTGTGCGCCCCGTGTGAGGCAGAACGTACGATCGATGACCGTGCAAGGTTCGGAGAACTCTTCCCGTCGCGGCCGTCGCTCCTCCACCATGGGCGGCATGCCACTGAACGACATGCCGTGGTGGCGCTGGCGCAGCAATGTGCGCTCCGCGCTGCACATGCTCTCCGACCCCACGTTCCAGCAGAACGTCTGGCTGGCCGGTGTCGAGGGGTACGGGGACGTCACCGACGCCGTGTACCGCCTCGTCGAGGACACCTGGCTGGACAACTGGTCCGCCGAGAAATACGTCGGCACGATCTTCCGGGACTCCCAGGAGGCGGCCCTGGTCGACACCGCCGTCCTCAGGGTGCTGCGGATCATGCACCAGGTCGGGCCCGACGCCCCCGTCTCCGTGTACATGGAGAACCCGGGCTGGCCGGACGCGGTGCGGGCGGCGCGGGACGCGCACGTGCGCATGGCGATGGCCGACGGGGAGGACCCCGAGGCGCCGCCGCGCACGCTCCAGGTGCTCCAGATCATGACCCGGTCCGCGTGACGGACGCGGTGTCTGCCGGAGCGGGGGATATGCGACCCTGTCCTGCATGAACGCGCAGTCCACCCGGGCCGAGGCCCCGGCCGAGCAGTACGTCCTGACCCTGTCCTGCCCCGACAAGCAGGGCATCGTGCACGCCGTGTCGAGCTATCTCTTCATGACCGGCTGCAACATCGAGGACAGCCAGCAGTTCGGCGACCACGACACGGGTCTGTTCTTCATGCGCGTCCACTTCTCGGCGGAGGCGCCGGTCACGGTGGACAAGCTGCGGGCGTCCTTCGCGGCGATCGGCGACTCCTTCCACATGGACTGGCAGCTCAACCGGGCCGAGGACCGGATGCGGGTCGTGCTCATGGTCAGCAAGTTCGGGCACTGCCTGAACGACCTGCTGTTCCGCGCGCGCATCGGAGCGCTGCCGGTGGACATCGCGGCCGTGGTGTCCAACCACACCGAGTTCGCCGAGCTCGTGGGGTCGTACGACATTCCCTTCCACCACATTCCGGTGACGCGGGAGAACAAGGCCGAGGCGGAGGCGCGGCTTCTTGAGCTGGTGCGCGAGCAGGACGTCGAACTCGTCGTGCTGGCCCGGTACATGCAGGTCCTCTCCGACGACCTGTGCAAGCAGCTGAGCGGCAAGATCATCAACATCCACCACTCGTTCCTGCCGAGCTTCAAGGGCGCGAAGCCGTATCACCAGGCGCATGCGCGGGGTGTGAAGCTGATCGGGGCGACGGCGCACTACGTCACCGCCGACCTCGACGAGGGGCCGATCATCGAGCAGGAGGTCGAGCGGGTGGGGCACGACGTCACGCCGGACCAACTGGTCGCGATCGGGCGGGATGTGGAGTGCCAGGCGCTGGCGCGGGCCGTGAAGTGGCATGCGGAGCGCCGGATTCTGCTGAACGGCCGACGGACGGTCGTGTTCGCCTGACGGCTCGGGGGCTGCTGTCGTAGGGCGGCTGCGGGCCGGTGGGGGCCGTTCGCGCAGTTCCCCGCGCCCCTGAAAGACCTTCAGTGGACGCTTTTCAGGGGCGCGGGGAACTGCGCGAGCAACCACGAATCGCCCGCACTCGCCGACGAACCCGCAACCCACCCCCTACAGACGGCTCAAGCTCGCCGCGGCGAACAGCACATCCCTGATCGCCTCACGGTCACCGAGTTGCCCAGCCGCCGCCTCCGCCGGAGGCACATGGCCCGCCGCCAGCTGGCAGAACTCCACGCCGTCCAGCGCGACATGCGCCACCTCGTGGGCCGCCGACCCCACCGCCGCCGGGGAGTCGAGCGGGATCAGCCACTCGCCGCCGCCCATTCCCTCGATCTCCAGCCGCAGACTCCGGCCGGGGCCGCCCGCGCTCACCAGGTGCCGGCCGTGTACCGGTGCCGCGAGCCCCTTCCGCCGGCGTTCCGCCAGCACCGCGGGCAGCATCCTGGCCGCCAGGTCGATCATGCGGTTGAGGTGGCGGGGCGACGGGGGAGCGTAGGGGTAGTCGACGGCCTCGGCGATGTCGCCCGCGTGGACCCAGCACTCGAAGGCGCGGTCCAGCATCGCGTCGTGCAGGGGGAGTTCGAAGTCGCCGTAGGGCACGGCGAGTTTCCCCGAGGTGCTGCCCGTGAAGGACACCGTGCGCACGAGGTCGTGGCTCTGCTCGCGCCACGGCGCCCGTACCGAGCGGGTCGGCGGGAAGTGCGAGGCGCGCCAGTACGACTCGGTGCGGCCGGCCGGTGTGGGGGCGCCCGCGGGGATCTCGCCCATCGGGTCGTCCAGGCCGAGGGCGACCGCGACGAGGCCGTCGACCGACAGCAGGTGGGCTATGACCCCGGCGACGGTCGTACGGCGGCTGGTGGCCTCGTCGGCCTCGAACCACCGCAGCCGCACGGGCGCGTGCCACTCGGCGTCGCCGAAGTCCTGGAGCAGCGCGTCGAGCCGTGCGGTCTCGGCGTCGTACGGCGTGGCCCACTCGGGCAGCGGGATGCGCGGCGGGCGCCGGTCCAGGCAGCTCTCCAGGACACGGGTGCGCAGACCGGGGTCCAGGTCGAGGCTCTCCGGCCGCTGGAGCAGCCCGACCGCCTCGCGCAGCCGCAGCGCCTCGTCCGCGCAGGAGCCGCACACCCCGAGGTGGTCCTCCACGGCGGCCGTCTCCGCCACCGAACACGCGGCCAGTGCCCACGCCCCGAGCAACGCCTTCAGCACCCGGTGCTCCAGCACGAGCGGCGCGGGCGGCGGCAGCTCGTCCAGCGCGGGCAGCGGCCGCCCGGTGTCCTCGACGGAGGCCCGGGGGAGGGGTATGCGGGGCGGCCGGCCGGGATCGGCGCCGGAGCTGTCGCCGGTGCCGGGGCCGCCGGGGTCACCCGGAGCGCCCGGGCCGTGGGGGCGACCGGGTTTGCCGGGGTCGCCGGGGTCTCCGAAGGGGCCGGGGCCACTCGGCCCGCCCGCTTCCGTGCCGCCCGCGCCGTCGGCGCCGGGGTCGGGCGGATCACCCGCGCCGGCTCCCCTCGGGACGGCGTTTCCGGGGGAGTCCGCACGAGGAGCGCCCCCATGAGGGCCGCCCGCGCGGGGGCCGCTCGCCCCACCCCGGTCGCGCTCGCCGGAGGCCTCCGCGCCGTCGTCGTACCCGAAACCGCCCGGCAGCGAGGCCGCAGCGGCACCTCGGACGCCCCCGGAGCCCCCGGCATCCCCGGACCCCTCGGCGAACATCCCACCGAGCCCCGCATCCCGCGCACCCGAACCCCGCGCACCCGGCTCCCCGTACCCGCCACGCTCGCCGTACACCTCGAAATGGCCGCTCACGCCGCGCCCCCGTATCCCGGTGGCGCGCCCGGCGCTCCGGCGTCGTGCGCCGTGGACAGGAGTTGGAGGCCGAGGCGGAGGCGGCGGCGGGCCTCGTCCTCGGTGACGCCGAGGTCGGTGGCGGTCTGGCGGTAGTCGCGGCGCTGGAAGTAGGCCAGCTCCAGGGCGGCGCGCAGCGGTGTGGGCATGGACTGGACGATGTAGTCGGCGCGGGCCGCGACCGAGGCCCGGCGGACCTTGCCCTCCAGCTCCTCGGCGTCGGCGACGGCCCCCTCGCCGCCTTGGCTGAGCGCGGCGGTCTCGGTGGCGCGCAGCCGCTGCACGGCGAGTCGGTGGGTCAACGTGGCCACCCAGGAGCGCAGCGGGCCCTGTTTGGGGTCGTAGGACTCGGGGTGCTCCCAGACGTGGGCGAAGACGTCCCGGGTGATGCCGTCGGCGGCGCGCTCGTCACCGAGCACCCGGTGGGCGAGTCCGTGCACGAGCGAAGCGAAACGGTCGTAGAGCTCACCCAGAGCGGCCGCCTCCCCGCGCGCGAGCCGCTGCTGCATCTTGCGGTCCCAGCGGGGCGGTGCGTCCTTCTTCGCCATACGGCCCCCTCACCCCTGGAAGTCTCCGAGTCAAGCCTGCGCCCACCGTCTCCTCGAATGTAGTCGGCACCTCCGACAGCGCACGCCCCTTTGTTCCAATACGCGCCCCCCGCGAGGGCGCAAGTGGTAGTGGACCTTCCTCTACCCGTCCATAGATTGATCAGACCTGATCGAACAGGATCGAAGCCGACTAAAACAAGCCTCTTTCGAACGATTCCCGTTTCTCGGTCTGTGTTTCAGGGAACGGCCGCTGGGCAGCCGCGCTGCAAGGAAGCGTAGGTAAGGCTTCCGGTTGCTTTCCGGCGAGCGAAGGGCATGGTGGTGGCGTTCAATGTGACCGGCGACGAGCAGGGCGACTGGACCGTGCTCCAAGTGTCGGGCGAGCTGGACCTGGTGACCTCACCCGTGCTGCGCCAGCGGGTGCACGACGTGGTGGCCGAGGGGCGCCACAGTCTCGTCCTCGACCTCTCCGAGGTGTACTTCTGCGACTCCAGCGGCGTGGGCGTCCTCATCGCCTCCCGCCGCCTCATCCGCTCCTGCCGGGGTGATCTGCGCCTGATACTCCCGGCCCAGGGCGCCGCCGACGGCTCGCACGTCAACCGTGTCCTCGGTGCCCTCGGCGTCCGCCGCCTGTTCGAGGTCCACCCGGACCTGGACTCGGCGACCGACGAGGAGGCGGGACCACTCTCGGCCTGAACCGGCACAGCTGTGACCTGGGGCACTCGCACGGCCACACCGTTGTCCCGAAATTCCCCCGGTCTTGGCACAAGCGACGCCTTCCGGCCCCCGGGGCGCCCCGCGCGTCGTACGCTCCGTGCCAGATGCACCCGACGTGATGTGAGGCGGCCCGAAGAGACATGGTCAGCAGCGAGTACGAGCGCAGGATCGCCGGCCGGTTCGCCACCTTCGACCAGGACGGCAACGGCTACATCGACCGCGAGGACTTCAACGTGGCGGCCAAGGCGCTGCTCACGGAGTTCGGCACCACGGCACGCTCCGACAAGGGACAGGCGCTGTACATCGGCGCGGAGGCGTTCTGGCAGGGCATGGCCGGCATCGCCGACCGGGACGGCGACCAGCGGATCACCCGCGACGAGTTCGTGAACGGCGCGGTCAAGCGGCTGCGCGACAACCCGGACCGGTTCGCCGAGATCGCCCGCCCCTTCCTGCACGCGGCGATCGCCGTCGCCGACCAGGACGGCGACGGACGCGCCACCGTGGCGGACACCGCGCGCGTGCTCAGAATCCTCGGCGTCGGTGAGGACCTCGCACAGGCCGCCGCCGCGACCCTGGACACCGACGGCGACGGCAAGGTCGGCGAGGCCGAGATCGTGCCCGCCTTCGCCCGCTACTTCACCGTCCCCGAATAGCGTTCCCTGAGCTTGTACTTGAGGACCTTGCGCAGGGTCTCGTTGCGCGGAAGGGCGTCCACCACCTCCAGCTGCTCCGGCAGCTTGTGCGGCGACAGCCCTTCCGCGCGCAGATACCCGGCTACGGCGTCCAGGGTCAACTCCCCGGCGCCCTCGGGCTGTTCCACCACCGCGCACACACGCTCCCCGCGCTCGGCGTCCGGCAGCCCGATCACCGCCACGTCCCCGACGTCCGGATGCGCGGCGAGCAGATCCTCGATCTCCTTCGCCGAGATGTTCTCGCCCTTGCGGATGATCACGTCCTTGAGCCGCCCGGTGAGCACCAGATGGCCGGTGGCCGTGAGCCGCCCGAGGTCGCCGGTGCGCAGATAGCCCAACTCGTCGAAGGCCTCGGCGGTCTGGGCCGGGTCGAGATAGCCCTGGCACACCGCCTCCCCCTTCAGCCGCACCTCCCCGTCCACGATCCGCACGGCCATCCCCTCCGGGGGCCGCCCCTCGGTCGTCGCCAGGTTCTCCGCCGTGTCGTCCGGCGCGCCCATGGTGATCATCGGCACCTCGGTCATGCCGTACCCGTGCGTCAGCTGCGCCCCCAACTCCCGTACGACGGCGTGGTACACCTCCGGCGGCTTGGGCGCCCCGCCCCCGGCGAGCAGCCGCAGCGTCGGGATGATCCGCTCGCCGGGCCGCTTGCGCTGCTCGGTGAGGAACATCGAGTAGAACGCCGTCGAACCGCCCGCCACCGTCACCTTGTGCCTGCGGTAGCCCTCCAGCGCGTCCGGCAGCGCGAACTGCTCGAACATCACCGCGGGGAAGCCGTACAGCAGCAGCATCACGGTGTAGTCCGGGCCCGCGATGTGCGCGTACGGGAACGCCATCGAGCCCACGTCGTCCGCCGCGAGGTGCAGCGCGTGCGCGAGGCAGGAGCCGCCCGCGATCAGCGAACGGTCCGTGTGCAGCACGCCCTTGGGGTCGGAGGTGGTGCCCGAGGTCCAGTAGATCCACCGCACGGAGGTGCCGTCGGCGGGCGGGGCGGGCAGCACGGCCGGGTCGCCGTCCGGGAGGTCGTCGTACGCCTCGAAGACGCCCTTCGCGCTGAGCCGTTGGGCCATCTCCGTGTGGTCGAAGCCGCGCCAGACGCCCGGCACCGCGAAGAACTCCGCCTTCGACTCCCGCAGCGCGAAGCCGACTTCGCGGTCCCGGTAGAAGGGGATCACCGGCGACTGCACGGCGCCGAGGCGGGCCAGCGCGAAGGAGAGCAGGGCCGTCTCGATCCGGGTGGGCAGCTGCCAGGCGACCACCGTGCCGGGGCGTACGCCCATGTCGTGGAGCCCCGCCGCCACCCGCTCGGCACGCGTGCGCAGTTCTCCGAACGTGAGCGTGCGGTCGTCCTGGAGGAGGACCGGGCGGTCGGGGGTCAGGTCGGCGCGGCGGGAGACCAGCTCCCACAGGGTGCGGGACGCGCTGAGCGCGTGGGCGGTGTCGTTCACGGCGGCCCCCTTGCGGATCAACGGAGCTGACGGGTAGTCAGATGGTGCGCAGAGCGTAGGGCTCGACGCCTTGTCGGTCCAGGGGTGCGGGACTTAGCCTTCCAGGATCTGACGGTTCATCAGATAGGGGCGGCTGTCATGGACCTCGCGTACACGCCGGAGGAGGAGGAGTTCCGGGCGCGGCTGCGCGAGTGGCTCGCCAAGGCGCTCCCCACCCTGCCCCCGAAACCGTCCCCCGAGGACTGGCCCGGACGCCGGGCCTACGACCTCGGCTGGCAGCGGATGCTCTACGACGCCGGGTACGGGCATGTGCACTGGGACGCCTCGCCGACGACCCGGCTGATCTTCCTGGAGGAGACCGAGACGGCGGGCGCGCCCTACGTGGGGGCGAGCTTCGTCGGACTCCTCCACGCGGGGCCGACCATCGCCGCCGAGGGCACGCCCGAGCAGCAAGAACGCTGGCTGCCGCCGATCCTTCGCGGCGAGTCGGTCTGGTGCCAGGGGTTCAGCGAACCGGACGCCGGGAGCGACCTCGCCTCGCTGCGGACGCGTGCCCGGCGGGACGGCGACGAGTACGTGGTCACCGGGTCCAAGATCTGGACCTCGCATGCCGAAGTGGCCGACTGGTGCGAGCTGTTGGTGCGCACGGATACGGCTGCGCCCAAGCATCGCGGGATCAGCTGGCTCGCGATGCCCATGTCCGCGCCGGGTGTTGTCGTACGTCCCCTCCGCACGCTCGCCGGGTCCGCCGAGTTCGCCGAGATGTTCCTCGACGAGGTGCGGGTGCCGGTGGGGAATCGGGTGGGGGAGGAGAACGACGGGTGGCGCGTGACGATGGTGACGCTGTCGTTCGAGCGGGGGACCGCCTTTGTGGGCGAGGTGGTCGCTTGTCGGCGGGTGCTCCGGTCGCTTGCCGTGGCGGCTCGGGGCAACGGGCGTTGGGACGATCCTGTGCTTCGGCGGCGGTTGGGGCGGCTCAATGCCGAGTTCAGGGCGTTGTGGCGGCTCACGCAGTGGAACGTGAGTGAGGCGGAGGTGAGTGGTGGGGTGCCGGGGGTGGGGGGGTCGGTTTTCAAGCTCCGGTACTCGCATGCGCGGCAGGAGTTGTACGAGGTGGCGGGGGAGGTGCTGGGTGTGGAGTCGCTGGATCTCGAACGGGGCTGGGTGCTCGATCGGTTGTCGTCGCTGTCGTACACGATCGCTGCCGGGACCTCGCAGATTCAGCGGAACATCGTGGCCGAGCGGATTCTCGGATTGCCGAAGGGGCGGTAGCGGTTGTGTGCCGGGTGCGGGTCGTCTGTGGCTGGTCGCGCCCACGCGGCGGAGCCGCAAATCGATACAGCCCCGCGCCCCTGGGTAGGTCACCGTTACCGGTGTTGAGAAGGGGCCGTGGCATGCGGTTTCAACTGACAGATGATCAGCTGGCGTTGCGGGACGGCGTGCGGGGGTTGCTCTCGCGGCGGTTCGACGGGGAGGCACTGCGTGCTGCCGTGGACTCGCCCGGGTTGGACCGTGGGCTGTGGCGGGAGTTGGGGGTCGCCGGGTTCTTCGCGCTGCGGGTGCCCGAGGCGGACGGCGGGGTCGGACTCGGGCTTGCGGAGGCCGTGTTGGTGTTCGAGGAGGCCGGGCGGGTGCTGTTGCCCGGGCCTCTCGTGGCCACTCATCTCGCGGCGGGCGTCGAGGTCGGCGTCGTCGAGGGGGAGGTCGTCGTGGCCGGCGTCGATCCGGGCGGACTCGTGGAGTGGCTGGACGAGGCCGATGTGGTGCGGGGGGATGCCGCAGGGGCCGTAGCGCTGAAGTCGGTCGATCCGCTGACGCCGTTGCATCGGGTGCCCGGGGCGCGCGCGTCCGACCTCGACCCCGTGGCCGTGCTGCTGACCGCTGCCGAGCAACTCGGGACCGCCACGCGGGTGTGTGAGCTGGCCGTGCAACACGCCCGGACCCGGGAGCAGTTCGGGCAGCCGATCGGGGCGTTCCAGGCGGTGAAGCATCTGTGTGCGGGGATGCTGGTGCGGGCGGAGACGGCTCGGGCGGCGGTGTACGCGGCCGCCGTGACCGCCGACCCGGTGGACATCGCGGCGGCCCGGCTGCTGGCCGACGAGGCGGCTGAGCGGGGCGCCCGGGACTGTCTCCAGGTGCACGGCGGGATGGGGTTCACCTGGGAGGCCGAGGTGCATCTGCATCTCAAGCGGGCCTGGGTGCGGGCCCGGCGGGGCGGTGGCGGAGCGGAGAGTGAGGAGTTGCTCGCCGTCGATCTGTTGGCCTGAGCCGCCCTCGGCCTGCCCGGTCTCCGGGAAGCCCGGCGCGGATGTCGCGGATTGTGGCATACCGGAATCACGGAGCGTTGATATCGGGTTGTGTCCTATGTGTGACTCGTCACGTCCTGGAGTCGACGGCGTGCTCCGGTACCTTGTGTGAGATGCGAGTGGTTCGGAGCATGAGCCATGCCGGTGTTGCCGATGGGGCGGCCCCGGACCCGGCGATGCGCGCCGCTGCTCGCAGGGCGGGAGAGCCTGTGGCCACCGCCTGTTCGATCCCCCGCGACGAGCGTCGCACAGTATCCCGCACGGGTACTCCTTCGCGCTGGAATATGCCCGAAGCGCTTGTTGGCGTGACTGTACGTCAACCATGCTGTCCCGTAAGGGATTCACGTTCTGTGACCCCGGCTTTGGCCATTGTTCTGGTCATGCAAAAAATGGCTACGATCGTGGCCCTCGTGAGGCGCGAGGCCATGTGCCCGCCGGTTCGGATGGTGTGAGCGGTGCAGGTGCTTCAAGTGCAGCTGGAGATCCGGCCCGACCCCGCAGAGGTGGGGCGAGCCCGGCGGTGGGCCCGTTCGCGGCTCGCCGGGTCCGGGATAGGGGCTGACGAACCGCTCGCCGAGACCCTGATCCTGCTCGTGTCCGAACTGGTCACCAACGCCGTGGTGCACACCGGTCGTCCGGCCGTGCTGCGGCTGTCCCTGCCGGGTGCGGAGGAGGAGTCGGCCACCGTCCGCCTGGAGGTCGCCGACCGCAGCGGCCGGGCGCCGGTGCCGCGCTGTGTGGACGGTGACGCGACCGGTGGCCGGGGCCTCGCCCTCGTCGACGGCCTCGCGGACCGCTGGGGCTGGAGCGTCGAGGGCTCGGGCAAGAGCATCTGGTGCGAGCTGGACCGCTGCGAGCAGTCGCAGAAGAGTGCGGCGGCCTACGACATCGAGGCCACCGCCTACGAGGGGTTCGCGTTCGAAGCGGTGTGACCGGCGCACGGGCGCGGAAGGTCCGGCAGATCCGGTGCACGGCCGCAGAAACCGCTGTCTCCCCTTGCCTCTTGGTGAGCCGGTGCGCCGGACGTGCACCCGTGCGCGGCTGCGGCAAAGCGGACGTAAGCAATAAATCCCCGTGCGGGTGTTGACGCAGTGTGTTCGATTGATGACGCTGGTGGTCAGCGATTCGCCGTGAGGGGACGGCGGGGGTTTCGGTGACGGAGGCCCTCGGCGAGTGTGGATCGTGGTGCGGTGTCGGTTCTCTCAGGGCGGAGGGGAACCGATGACGGCGGCGCGCGATGCCGAGCTCGGGGCGGGCCTGCGCGCCGCCGGCCGACCTCCTCAGAGAACGGCCACGGGGGCCACGGGCGTTCCGGTGCCCCCGACGAACGGCTCGGGCATCGCCGACAGCAGGAACGCGTAGCGCCCCGCTTCTCCACAGGCTGTGGACAACTCCTCCAGGTTCCAGTTCTGGCCCTGGAGCATCCCCATCTCCACCAGGTCCAGCGCGTGCACCGGCAGCCACAGGTCCTCGATCTCGGGCGGGAAGATCTCGAAGGTCAGGGTGTCGTTCGCGACCGCCGCGACATCGCGCGCGTGGAACCACTCCGGGGTACGGACCGAGAGACCCGGCGACGGATAGGCGTACGACTCCCTGTCCCCGGCCAGGTACACCTGGACCTGCCCGGTCCTTACGAGCACGATGTCACCGGCACGCACGCGCGTGCCCGCGAACTCCTCGGCGGCCTCCAGGTCCTCCGGGGTCACGGCGTGACCACCGTCCAGCCGGTCCACGCCCCGGGCGCGGGCCACGTCGAGCAGCACCCCGCGCGAGACGACGTGCCGCGCCTTCTCGATTCCGCTGAACCCGGCGCCGCCGTGCGGGGTGATGGAGCCGGCCGGGCGGCCGTTGTAGAGCAGACCCGAGTGCGAGACATGGGTGAGCGCGTCCCAGTGGGTGGCCGCCTGGAGCCCCATGGTCACGGCGTCGTCGCTGCACGCGACCGTCCCCGGGCCGAAGATCTCCTGGTTGATCTGCACCATCGCGTGCAGCGGGTTGACCCGGCCCGGCATCATCCCGGTCTGCACGCCGTCCTGCTTCAGGGGGAGGGCGAGAGGGACGCGACGGCCGGTGCGGACGGTCGCCGCCGCCTCGCGGACCACCTCGTCGGTGATCAGGTTCAGGGTGCCGATCTCGTCGTCGGCTCCCCAACGCCCCCAGTTGTTCACGCGCTTGGCGATGTCGTGGAACGCGGCCGGAAGTGACATCGGGCCCTCCCCGGGGCTTGTGTCCGCACATCTGACGGGTCATAAAATCTAACGGTCCGTCAGAAACCGCGGGAAGGGGCCGGGCGTGGGGAACTTCTTGGCAGGCAGGGTCGTCGCCGTGACCGGCGCGGGGCGGGGGATCGGACGGGCGGTCGCGCTGGCCGCGGCAGCCGAGGGCGCGCGGGTCGTCGTCAACGACTACGGCGTCTCCGTGGACGGGGCGTCCCCCGCGAGCGAGATCGCCTCGGGGGTGGTGAAGGAGATCGAGGCGGCCGGCGGTGAGGCCGTCGCCGTCGCCGACGACATCTCGACGATGGCGGGCGGACAGCGGGTCGTCGATGCCGCGCTGGACTCCTACGGGCGGATCGACGGGGTGGTGTGCGTCGCCGGGATCCTGCGCGAGCGGATGCTGTTCAACATGTCCGAGGAGGAGTGGGACCCGGTCCTCGCGACCCATCTGAAGGGCACGTTCACCGTCTTCCGGGCGGCCTCCGCGGTGATGCGGAAACAGCGGGCGGGGACGCTGATCGGGTTCACCAGCGGGAACCATCAGGGGTCGTTCTCGCAGGCCAATTACAGTGCCGCGAAAGGGGGGATCATCTCGCTGGTGCGCAGCGCGGCGCTCGCCATGCACAAGTACGGGGTGACCGCGAACGCGGTGGCGCCGGTCGCCCGTACGCGGATGTCGGCGAACGTCCCCTTCGATCTGGCGGAGATCGGGGAGCCGGAGGATGTGGCCGCGATGGTGGTCTATCTGCTGTCCTCGCGCGCTCAGGAGATCACCGGGCAGGTGTACACGGTGGCGGGGGCGAAGATCGCGGTGTGGGCGCAGCCTCGGGAGCTGCGGGCGGCGTATGCCTCCGGCGGGTGGACGCCCTCGATGATCGCGGAGTTCTTGCCGGGGTCGGTGGGGGTGGATCCGATGCCGTTGCTTTCGGGGCCGGGTGCCTAGGGGGTGCTTGGGGATTGTCGGCTGCGGGTTGTCTGTGGCTGGTCGCGCAGCTCCCCGCGCCCCTGGCTGGGATGCCTGGACCGGTGTCGATAGGAGACCCTCGTGGATTTTGGATTCACCGGCGACGATGAGGCGTTCCGTGCCGAAGTGCGGGAATGGCTCTCGGCCCACGCCGATGGTGCTCAGGACCGTCGTGCCTGGGAACGGACCCTCGGTAAGTCCGGCTGGATCGGGCTTGGTTGGTCCGAAGGCGGTTACGGAAACCGGACCGCCACGCTGACCCAGCAGGTGGCCTGGGCCGAGGAGTACGCGCGGTCGGGCGCACCGGCGCGGTCGGGGCACATCGGGGAGAAGCTGCTTGCGCCCACGCTGCTCGCGCACGGCAGTGAGGAGCAGAAGGCTCGTTTCCTTCCGCCCGTCGCCGCCGGGGACGAGTTGTGGTGTCAGGGGTACAGCGAACCCGGGGCCGGGTCGGATCTGGCCGGGGTGCGGACCAGGGCGTCGCTCGCGTCGGACGGGTCGTACCGGATCAGCGGGCAGAAGATCTGGACCTCCCTCGCGCACGAGGCGGACTGGTGTTTCGTGCTGGCCAGGACCGATCCGGAGTCGAACCGGCATCACGGGCTGTCCTTCCTGCTCGTGCCCATGGATCAGCCAGGGCGGGTCGAGGTGCGGCCGATTCGGCAGCTGACCGGGACCAGCGAGTTCAACGAGGTGTTCTTCGACGGGGCTTGTGCGCGTGCGGAGCATGTCGTCGGGGGCGCGGGGAACGGCTGGCGGGTGGCGATGAGCCTGCTCGGGTTCGAGCGGGGGGTGTCCACGCTGGCCCAACAGGTGGGGTTCGCCCAGGAGTTGAGCCGGGTGATGGAGACCGCCGTACGGGTCGGGGCGGTGGCCGATCCCGTCGTACGCGATCTGCTCGTGCGGCAGTGGGCGGAGTTGCGGGTCATGCGGTGGAACGCCCTGCGGACGCTGGGGAGTTCGGGGGACGCCGGGGCTCCCAATGTGGCCAAGCTGCTGTGGGCGGGGTGGCATCGGCGGCTCGGGGAGCTGGCGATGCTGGTGCGGGGGGCGGAGGCGGCGGTCGGGCCCCGGGAGTGGTCGCCCTCGTCGCCGTACGAACTCGACGATCTCCAGCACCTGTTCCTGTTCTCGCGGGCCGACACGATCTACGGCGGCTCGGACCAGATCCAGCGCACCATCATCGCCGAGCGGGTGCTCGGTCTGCCCAGGGAACCCAAGGGGGTCGTCTGATGCGCGGAGTGCTGTTCGACGGGAAGCGGATCGAGGTCGTCGACGATCTGGAGGTGCGGGAGCCGGGGCCCGGGGAGGTGCGGGTGGCGATCTCGGCGGCCGGGCTGTGCCACAGCGACCTGTCGGTGGTGGACGGGACGATCCCGTTCCCGGTGCCGGTGGTGCTCGGGCACGAGGGCGCGGGGGTCGTCGAGGCGGTGGGGGAGGGGGTCGGCCATGTCGGGCCCGGGGACCACGTGGCGCTGTCCACGCTCGCCAACTGCGGGGCCTGCGCCGACTGCGACCGGGGGCGTCCGACCATGTGCCGCAAGGCAGTTGGGCGGCCCCAGAAGCCGTTCTCGCGGGGCGGTCGGCCGGTGTACCAGTTCGCGAGCAACTCCGCCTTCGCGGAACGGACCGTGGTGAAGGCCGTCCAGGCGGTCCGAATCCCCGACGACATCCCGCTGACGTCCGCCGCGCTCATCGGGTGCGGGGTGCTGACCGGGGTGGGCGCCGTGCTCAACCGGGCCCGGGTGGACCGGGGCGACAGCGTGCTGGTGATCGGGACCGGCGGGATCGGGCTCAACGTCATCCAGGGGGCGCGGATCGCGGGGGCCTCGCGGATCGTGGCCGTGGACGCCAACCCGGCCAAGGAGGCGATGGCCCGCCGGTTCGGGGCGACCGACTTCCTGAACTCCGTGGACGGGGTACGGGAGTTGCTGCCGTACGGTGTGGACCACGCCTTCGAGTGCGTCGGCCGCGTCGAACTCGTCCGCGCCGCCGTCGACTCGCTCGACCGGCACGGCCAGGCGGTGCTGCTCGGGATGCCGGCGGCGGGCGCGGAGGCGTCCTTCGTCGTCGCGTCGATGTTCCTCGACAAGTCCGTCCTCGGCTGCCGCTACGGCTCCTCACGCCCCCAGCACGACATCCCCCTCTACGCCGACCTCTACCGCCAGGGCCGCCTGTTCCTCGACGAACTGGTCACCGAGACCTATCCGATCGAGGACTTCGAGAAGGCGGTGGAGGACGCGGAGGCGGGGCGGGTGGCCCGGGGGGTGCTGACGTTCTAGTGGGGGGCGCCGGGGCGACGTGCTCACCGAGAGCGCGCTCAGGCCAGTTCCTCCGATACGACATCGGTGGCCCGGCCCCGCTCGTTCGTGGCGACTATGGACAGCGCGTCGAAGGCGGCGTGCCGGGCGGTCTCGAACGGGATGCGACGACCGTCGGCGAGTACGACCAGGTCGGGATCTTCAGGGTCCACGAAGCGCGGCGCGGCGAGTGCGCAGTGCGTCCTCGTCCCGGCTCTCGCAGAACATCGCGTCGTAGCCGTGCACCGCACCGTCGAACAGCAGAATCCGCTGTCCCGACGCGCATTGGGCATGCGCTCGTTCATCGGGCATCCGGCCATCGGTACGGGGTTTTCCACAGGGTCGGGAAAACCGTTGGGGCGATGTCGGTGCCGGGGCCTAGTTTCGGCGCATGACGTACCGCGATGTCGCCAACCCCAAGGTCCTGGTCTGGGCGTGCACGACCGTCGGCGCCCGGATGCCGGTGGCGATGGCTCCGCTCGCCCTCGTCTTCCTGGTGCGCGAGCGACCGGGAGGGTATGCGCTGGGGGCGATGCTCGCGGCGGTGTACGTGATCGGCGAGATCATCGGCGCTCCGGTGCTCGGGATGCGGCTTCGTCCGGAGCGTCCCCGGCCCCAGCTGGCCGTGGGGCTCGCGGCCGGCGCCGCGGGGTTCGCCGGGCTCGGGCTGTTTCCGCACGCGAGCTTCCTGGTGCTGGGCGCGTTCGCGTTCCTCGCCGGGGCCGCCCCGGCCGCGGCGACCGGTGGCCTGCGCGCGCTGCTCACCGAGATCGTCCCCGAACGGGCCGTGGCGCAGGCGCTGTCCACCGAGTCCATGCTCAACTCCGTCATCTGGGCGGTCTCCCCGGCCGCCGTCACCGGCCTCGCCCTCGGAGTCGCGCCGCGGGTCCCGCTGCTGCTGACCGCCGGTCTGATGGCCGCTTCGGTGACGGGGCTGTGGCTGCTGCCGGCCGGGTGGGAGGTGGCCGACGACGCGGAGGGCGGGGCGTGGAGCGGTACGTCGTCGCGCCGACTGCTGCTCGGTGCCTGGCCGGTGTACGTCATGGGCGCGGCCAGTCTCAGCCTGCTGGGGCTCGCCGAACTCGCGTTGCCCGCCCTGCTCGAACAGCGGGGCATCGGCGTCGGCTGGTCCGGGCCGATGCTGACCGGGCTGGCGGTGGGCGGCGGACTCGGGGCGTTCCTGTACGGCCTGCGCACCTGGCCCGGCCTGCTGCGCACCCGCGGTGTCGTGCTGATGTGCGGAACGTCGGTCTGCGTGACCCTGGTCGCGCTGATACCGGACCCCGCCGGGATCGCGGTCGCGCTCGCCGTCGGCGGTCTGCTCCAGGTGGGCGCGCTGCTCACCCGCAACCTGGCCCTGCGCGACGCGCTTCCGCCCGCCGCCCTGGCCGCCGGGTACTCCGTGATGTACGCGGCGGCGGGCGCGGGCTACGCGGCCACCGGTTCGCTCGCCGGAGCCCTGCTCAAGGTGACGGAGCCGTCCCGCGCGATCCTGGCCGGGGTGGTGCTGACCCTCCTGCTGACGGGGGTGGGGTGGTGGGGCGAGGTGCGCCGGGCGGGGAGGTCAGCGCGGGGCGCCGACATCGCCGTGTCGCGCGGCGGAGCCGTCGAGGCCCCCGTCCCCGACCCCGCCCCCGGCCTCGTCCCCGACCCCGCCCCCGGCCCGGAAGGTACGGCGATACGCGGTCGGCGTGACCCCGAGAGCCGTCTGTAGGTGCTGGCGCATCGACTGGGCGGTGCCGAAGCCCGCGTCGTGGGCGACCTGGTCGACGGAGAGGCCGGTGGACTCCAGGAGGTGCCGGGCCCGCTCCACCCGCTGCTGGGTGAGCCACTGGCCGGGGCTGACGCCGACCTCCTCGCGGAAGCGGCGCGTGAAGGTGCGCACCGACATGGCCTCCTGCTCGGCCATGTCCCGCAACTGGATCGGCTCGTGCAGCCGGCCCAGCGCCCAGGTACGGGCCGAGGTCGTGGTCGACTGCTGCGGATCGGGCACCGGCCGGTGGATGTACTGCGCCTGTCCGCCGTCGCGGTGCGGCGGTACGACGGTGCGGCGGGCCACCTCGGTGGCGACCGCGGTGCCGTGGTCGCGGCGCACCATGTGCAGGCACAGGTCGAGCCCGGCGGCCACGCCCGCGGAGGTCAGGACGTCGCCGTCGTCGATGAACAGGACGTCCGGGTCGACCCTGACCTGCGGGAAGAGCTGCTGGAGCCGGTCGGCGTCGGCCCAGTGCGTGGTGGCGGGGCGGCCGTCCAGGCGACCGGCGGCGGCGAGGACGTAGACGCCGGTGCAGATGGAGGCGAGTCGGGTGCCGGGGCGGATGTGGGCGAGGGCGGCGGCCAGTCGGTCGGTCAGCACACCCTGCTCGAAGACCGGCCCGAGTTCGTACGACGCCGGGACGATCACGGTGTCCGCGGTGGCCAGGGCCTCGGGCCCGTGCTCGACCTGGATCGCGAAGTCGGCGTCGGTCTGCACCGGCCCCGGCGGACGGATCGAGCAGGTGACGACGTCGTACAGCTGACGCCCCTCCGCGTCCTTGGGCCGCCCGAAGATCCGGTGCGGGATACCCAGCTCGAAGGGGAGCACCCCGTCCATGGCGAGGACGACCACGCGATGCGGTTTCATGGCCTGATCCTAACGAATGCTGTCCTTCGGGCCAATGGATCCGGGAAGGCGCAGGCCGCAAGCTCTATGTCGTGACCCAGACAACCGAAGCCGCAGCCGTCGAGGAAACCCGGTCCCCCGGAGGATTCCGTATCCACCGCGCCTGGTTCGTCGCCGCCGTCACCTTCGTGACGATCATCGGGGCGGCCGCCTTCCGGTCGTTGCCGGGGCTGCTCATCGATCCGCTGAACCAGGAGTTCGGGTGGTCGCGCGGGACGATCGGCGCGGCCGTCTCCGTCAACCTCGCGCTCTACGGGCTGACCGCGCCCTTCGCGGCGGCGCTGATGGACCGGTTCGGTATTCGGCGGGTGGTCGCGGTCGCGTTGACCGTGATCGCGATCGGTTCGGGGCTGACCGTGTGGATGACGGCGGCCTGGCAGCTGATGCTCTACTGGGGCCTGCTGGTCGGGCTCGGCAGCGGGTCCATGGCTCTCGCCTTCGCCGCGACCGTCACCAACCGCTGGTTCACCGAGCGGCGCGGGCTGGTCACCGGCATCCTGACCGCCGCCTCCGCCTCGGGGCAGCTGATCTTCTTGCCTGCGCTGTCCTGGATGGTGGAGAAGCACGACTGGCGACCGGCGGCGATCACGGTCGCGCTCGCCGCCCTCGCGGTCGTGCCCTTCGTCTGGCTGCTGCTGCGCGACCACCCGGCCGACGTGGGGCTACGGCCGTACGGCGCGACGGAGTTCGTGCCGAAGCCCGCTCCGGTGACCGGTGCCGCGCGCCGGGCGGTGACGGTGCTGTTCAAGGCCGCCCGCACCGGGCCCTTCTGGCTGCTCGCCGGCACCTTCGCGATCTGCGGGGCCTCCACCAACGGCCTGATCCAGACCCACTTCGTGCCCGCCGCCCACGACCACGGCATGCCCGTCACGGCCGCCGCCTCGCTGCTCGCGGTCATCGGTGTCTTCGACGTCGTCGGCACCGTCGCCTCCGGCTGGTTCACCGACCGCTTCGAGCCCCGTCGCCTGCTCGCCGTCTACTACGCCCTGCGCGGTGTCTCGCTGCTCTTCCTGCCCATGCTGCTCGCCCCCTCGGTCCACCCGCCGATGCTCTTCTTCATCGTCTTCTACGGCCTCGACTGGGTCGCCACCGTCCCGCCCACCGTCGCCCTGTGCCGCGAGCAGTACGGCGAGGACAGCGCGATCGTCTTCGGCTGGGTCCTCGCCTCGCACCAGGTCGGCGCCGCCCTCGTCGCCTTCCTCGGCGGTGTCGCCCGGGACGTCTTCGGGACGTACGACATGGTCTGGTACGCGTCGGGGGCGCTGTGCGCGGCGGCGGCGCTCATGGCGCTCGTGATCCGGCGGCGGCCGGCCGCCCCTGGCTCCGCCTCCGCCTCCGCGCTCGCGAGCGCGTGACCGTCTGACGGTCTGCCCCCGCCCGTCTCGCCGTCGGACGGTCTGGCCCCGCCCGTCTCGCCGTCGGACGGTCTGGCCCCGCCCGTCTCGCCGTCGGACGGTCTGGCCCCGACTGCCTCGCCGTCGGACCGTCTGCCCCCGCCCGCCTCACCGCCCGACCGCCTAGAGGTCGCCCTCCAGCACGGTCCGTGTGATCGGCGGGCGGTTCCACAGCGCGAGGAGTTCGTTCGCGAGGTCCACGATCGGGAGCGGGTGGCGCTCGCCGTGGACCTCGATGCCCGCCGCGAGCAGGCTCCGGGGGACCGCGTCGGCGTCGAGCAGGACCCGCCAGTCCTCCGGGCCGAGCTCCAGGTACTCGAGGCCGGTCAGCTTGGTGATCTCCAGCGGGTCGGCGAGCGTGCCGGGATACGCGCTGAGCGTGCGCAGCCGGGGCAGTCCGGCGACGGGGGCCAGGCTGACCGGGCCGCCCTCCCACACGCCGATGGACAGCACTTCGAGGGCGGGGTCGGCGGCGGCCTGGACACTGCTCACCCCGTGGACGTTGACGTAGGCCACGGCGGGCGTCTCGCGGCGCCGGGAACCCTCCTCACCGGACTCGCCGTCGAGCACCAGGCCGGTGAGGGACGGGGCCAGGAGGATGCCGCCGATGTTCTCCTCGTGGCTGAGCAGGATGATCTGCCCCGAGTGGCCGCGCGGGCCCGGGGTCAGGTCGATCGCGAGCCGGTCGCCGCCGCCGTTGTCACCGAAGACGATCCAGCCCGGTGAGCCGACCAGGCCCTGCACGGCGGCGTCGGGCGGGGTGACGACCGCCTCCATCGCCGCGAACTGCCAGGGGCACCACCGGGACGAGGCGTCGGCGACGTACACGTCGTCGAGAGGGAGCAACTCGCAGCCGACCGCCTCGGCGACCCGCTCCGCCTTCTCGTAGTCGCCGTCCCAGTCCTCCCAGTGCGCCCGCACCACCCGGTACAGCGCCTTCAGCTCTTCGGGCAGCGGTATGCAGAGGCGCTCCTCCGCGGCCGCGATCTCCGCCTCCGTGGCGCCGATCGCGTCCGGCAGCCGCTCGCGCAGCGTCCGCTCCAGCAGCGTGGGGTCGGCCGCCGGGTCCGGTACGGCTCCGGTCACGGGGTCGGGCAGCCGCCGCCACGGCTCCGCCACGGCGTCCTCGACCAGGTGGATCGATCCCGGGTGCGGTCCGCCGATGCCGGGCTCCACGGCGGGACCGTGGTCGAGGAGGTGGAGGACGGTTCTGCCGGCCGGGAAGATCTCCGCCACGAAGGTGACGTCGTCGGTGCCGGACTCGGTGAGCGCGGTGTGCACCAGCCCGATCGCGTCGTACTCGGCCTGCGAGTCCTCGATCTGGGCGGCCCGGCCCGGTGGCGGGGACGGCCGGTGCAGGGGCACGCTCCACGAGCCGTGACCGATCCGGCCGGCGACATGGCCGCCCGTCGGGGCGAGGCGCTCCGCGTGCTGGGCGTGCAGGAGCCTGAGCAGCGGTTCCCAGGTGGCGAACGTGTGGATCGAGGACAACGGGAGCCTCCGGCCGTACCGGTGAACGGGACGAAACCGATTATCACGGAGACCACTGACAACGGGCCGTACGGCCCCGGTACCTCAGGCGAACCGCCACCAGTCCCTCAGGCGATCTCTCAGACGAACTGCCCGGTCCCTCAGACGAACCGTCCCCGGCCCCTCACACGAACCGCCCCCGGTGGAACAGCAGCGGCGACTCGCCCTCCCCCGTCCCCAGCGCGTCCACCCGCCCCACCACGATCAGATGGTCGCCGCCGGTGTGCACCGCGTGGATCGTGCAGTCGATCCACGCGAGCGTGCCCGCGAGCCGGGGAGAGCCGGAGACCGGCGCCGGGTCGTGGTCCACGCCCGCGAACTTGTCCGCGCCGCGCGCCGCGAACGCCCTGCACAGCGGGCCCTGTTCCGCGCTCAGTACGTTCACGCAGAACACGCCCGCCCGGGCGATCCGCGGCCAGGTCGTCGACGTACGGCCCACCATGAAGGCGACGAGCGGCGGGTCGAGGGAGAGGGAGGAGAAGGACTGGCAGGCGAAGCCGGCGGGAGGGGTGCCGGGGGCCGTGACCACCGTGACCCCGCTCGCGAAGTTCCCGAGCACGCGCCGGAACTCGGCCTGGTCGACCGGCGCCCGCTCGTCCTCGCGGACACACCGCAACTCCGGGCGGGGCAGCGCCTCGACGGAGAGGGCCCTGCCGGACCTGAGGTAGCGGACGGCCGCTTCCGCCATCCCTGCTTGTCCCATCACATCTCCCATTGAAGCTGACGGTGTGTCAGATGGGAAGCCCCGGGCGGCCGAACCCTCAACGCCCCCGGTACTCAGGGCTCCTGCGCGCCACGAAGCTCGCCACGCCCTCCCGCGCGTCCGCCGTCGTCATGTTGATCTCCTGCGCGGTTGCCTCCGCGGCGAAGGCGGTGGCGCGGTCGGAGTCCAGGGAGGCGTTCACGAGCTGTTTGGTGAGGGCGAGGGCGCGGGTCGGGCCGGTGGCGAGCCGGGCCGCCCATTCGCGGGCCGTCTTGTCCAACTCCCCGTCCGCCACTACCCGGTTGACCAGGCCGAGGCGTTCGGCGTCCGGGGCGGTGAGCGCGTCGCCGAAGAACATCAGCTCCTTGGCGCGCTGCGGGCCCAGAAGTCGGGTCAGGAGGTAGGCGCCGCCGCCGTCGGGGACCAGGCCCCGGCGCACGAACACCTCGATGAACCTTGCCGATTCGGCGGCCAGGACCAGATCGCAGGCGAGGGCGAGATGCGCGCCGAGGCCGGCCGCGGTGCCGTTCACCGCCGCGATCACCGGTTTCTCGCAGTCGAGGACGGCCGCGATCAGACGCTGGGCGCCGAGGCGGATCGTACGGGCGACGTCGCCGGCCACGCGCTCGCCGTCCGCCGCCCCGCCCCGCAGGTCCGCGCCCGCGCAGAAGCCGCGCCCGGTCCCGGTGAGGACCACGGCCCGTACCTCCGGATCGGCCGACGCCCGCCCCAACAGCCCGATGAGCAGGTCCCGTTGGCCGGGAGTGAGGGCGTTGAGGACCTCGGGCCGGTTGAGGGTGAGGTGCATGACCTGGCCGTCGACGCGGTGCAGCACCTCGCTCACCGGCACACCACCAGCGCGTCGAGCGCCACCGCCCCCTGCCCCCTGGGCAGCACCATCAGCGGGTTGATGTCCAGCTCCGCGAGGTCGTCCCCCAGCTCCATCACCATGCGCTGCACCCGGAGCACCACTTCCACGAGCGCGTCGAGATCCGCCGGGGGCCGCCCCCTGACCCCGTCCAGCAGGGCTCGCCCGCGCAGGTCCTCCAGCATGTCCCGGGCCTGCTCCTCCCCGAACGGCGGCACGCGTACGGCGGTGTCGCGCAGCACCTCGACCAGGACCCCGCCGAGCCCGACCGTCACCGTCGGCCCGAACAGCTCGTCGTGCGCGGCCCCGACGACCATCTCCACGCCCCGCTCGATCATCTGGCAGACCAGGACACCGTCCAGGGAGACGTCCTCGTAGCGGGCGATGTCCGTCAACTCGCGGTAGGCGTCGCGGACTTGGCTGGCGGAGGTCAACTCGATCCGCACCAGGCCGAGTTCGGTCTTGTGGGCGATCTTCGCGCCGGATGCCTTCATGACGACCGGGTAGCCCACCAGGCCCGCCGCGCGGACGGCCGCCGCCGCACTGGTCACCAGCTGCTCGCGCGGCACCCGGATGCCGTACGCCCGCAGCAGTTGCTTCGCCGCGTGCTCGCTGAGCTGCTGGCCCGGGCGCATCAGGGCCTGTGCCTTGCGGAAGGACGGCGAGGGGGTGCGCGGGGCCTCGTCGAAGGGGGAGCGGTAGCCGGTGACGAAGCGGTGGTGGTCGAGATAGGCGCGGACGGCGGTGATGCAGTTGCCGACCGTGCGAAAGGTGGCCACCCGGGAGGAGCCCAACAGGACCTCACGGTAGGCCGGTTCGGTGCCGACCGGCGAGCCCCACACCACGCACACCAGCTTGTCGGTCTGCTCGGCCGCGTCCACCAGGTCCTGGACCAGCCGGTCGCTCAGGGGCGGGAAGGGCCCGGTCACCGGGCAGATCAGCACGCCCACCGACGGGTCGGCGAGGATCGCGTCGATGATCTTCCGGCCCCGCCAGTCGCCGACCGGATGCCCGCCGTTGTCAACGGGGTTGGCCACGCTCAGGAACTCCGGTATCCACTGGTGCAGTTCGGCCTGCTTGGCCTCCGACAGGGCGGGCAGCCTCAGGCCCGCCTCCGTCGCGAGGTCGGCGAAGTGGGCGCCGGTGCCGCCGGAGATGGAGTAGACGACGACCCCCTCGGCCCGCGGCGGCCGTGCGCGGGCCAACAGGGCCGCGGTGTCCTGGAGTTCGTCGAGGCCGTCGACGCGGATCACGCCGTACTGCCGCATCGCCGCGTCCACCACCTTGTCCGCGCCGGTGAGTTTGCCGGTGTGGGAGGCGGCCGTACGGGCGCCGGTCTCGGTGCGGCCCACCTTGACCGCGACCACCGGCACCTGGCGGCGGGCGGCGCGGTCGGCGGCGAGCAGGAAGGAGCGGCCGTCCTTCAGGCCCTCGACGTAGCAGGCGATGGCGCCGACCTCGGGGCGCTCGGCGAAGTAGGAGAGGAAGTCGGCGGTCTCCAAGTCGGCCTCGTTGCCGGTGGGCGCCCAGTGGGTGAGCCGGATACCGAGTTCCTGGAGGGCGTAGACCGGGCGGCCCTGGTGTCCTGACTGGGTGATCAGGGCGATGCCGGGGCCGTCGAGGTCCTCGCGGAAGGAGGAGAACGCGTTCAGGTTGGTGTTGGGGCCGAGCAGCCGCATCCCGGACTCGGCCACGGCGGCGGCGAGACGCTCCTGCGCGAGCGCCCCCTCCTCGCCGGTCTCGGCGAACCCGGAGGCGAAGACGACCGCGAACTTCACCTTGGCCTCGGCCAGCCGCTCGATCACCGGCAGCGGGTCGGCGACCAACAGGACGGCGAGGTCGACCTGTTCGGGCAGGTCGGAGACGGACGGCACGCAGGGGATGCCGAAGACGGCCGGACGGGTCGGGTTCACCGGGTGCAGCCGGGCCCCGACCCGTTCCGCCCAGTCGACCAGCTGCCGGGTGACCCCGGTGTTCGGGCGGCCCTCGGCGTCCGAGGCGCCGATCACGGCGACCGATTCCGGCCGGAAGAACCGGTCCAGATCGGGGACGTCCGTATACAGCGGTCGGCCGCCGACGTCGAGGTCGTCGACATCGGCCGGCCTGCCGTGGACGGCGGGTCCGGGTTGCTCGCCGCATGCGATGACCCGGGCCCGGCGGGAGTCGGTGGTGAGGGTGCCGTGGGTTGATCCAAGCATCGGTCCGCCCGCTCCTGTGTGACAGCGTGAACAACTGACGCACTGTCAGATTACAGAACTGACGGGTTGTCAGGAACGGGCGTGCACACAAAGTTGGCGAAACAGCGCTGTTGATCGCGCGGCACCTACAGCACCGCGAGTACCTCCTTCGCCACCCGCTCGCCGGAGCGGACGGCTCCGTCCATGAAGCCCATCCAGTGCACGGACGTCTCCGTCCCCGCCCAGTGGATGCCACCGACCGGGGTGCGCAGGGCGGGGCCGTACTGGGTCAGCACACCGGGCGCGCCGATGGAGACGGGGCCGCCGCGGGTGTAGGCCTCGTTGTTCCAGCGTTGCAGCACGAAGGAGGTGGGGGAGGCCGCTTTCGAGCCGAAGTAGGTCACGTAGTCCTTGAGGACGGCCGCCTTCACCTCCGCCTCGCTCGCCGCGTCGTACTTGCGGGCCTCGTCGGCCTCGATGAAGCCCATCAGGGCGCCGTAGGACGCGTCCGGCGGGGAGTTGTCGAAGGTCGAGCTGATCACACCGGTGTCGCTGACGACCTGGCCGTTGAGACCGTCGGCCCGCCAGAACGGGGTGTCGTAGATGGCGATCGCCTTGCCGACCGAGGCCATCGGCAGCCGCTGGGTGAGCTGGTCGCGGGCGGCCGGGAGCAGCGGGTCGTAGGTGATGCGGGCCGCGAGCGGCGGCGGTACGGCGACCACGACCCGCTTGGCGGTGACGGTGACCCCGTCGGCCGTGACGACGTACTTGGAGCCGGACTTGGCGATCGTGCGCACCGGGGCGTTCAGCACCACCCGGTCGCCCAGTGTCGCGGCGAGCTTGATCGGCACCAGCTGCGAGCCGCCGACGAAGCGCAGCTCCTGGGCGCCGCCCGCGGTCTCGGTGAGGCGCTCCAGGGTGCCGGGGGTGGTCTCGTTGCCGGCGGCGGCGATGTAGAACAGCACGAACAGCAGGGAGAGTTCACGGGGCTCGGCCGAGAAGATCGACGTACAGGCCACGTCCAGAAGGAACTTGGCCGACGGGATGACGGCGTTGCCGCGCAGCCAGCTCTCGAAGGTCTGCCGGTCCCACTCCTCGGCCTTCGCCGCGGTCCAGGGCGCGTCCACCGGGATCGTCTTGGCCATGTCGTCGAGGGAGGCCTGCACGATCGCCGCGTTGGCGAGTCCGGCGGCGTCGATCGGCGGGACCGAGCCGAGGAGGCCGTCGGTGGCGTAC
This sequence comes from Streptomyces sp. SID13726, assembly GCF_010548375.1. Taxonomy (GTDB): domain Bacteria; phylum Actinomycetota; class Actinomycetes; order Streptomycetales; family Streptomycetaceae; genus Streptomyces. Next base: position 15,416 of record NZ_JAAGLY010000024.1, on the reverse strand, counting down.
GGCGTCTTCTTGCCGTCCTTGTAGAGCAGGTTGTTGCCGGTGTTGTAGGTGGCGAAGGTGGCCACCCCGAGCGAGTCGGCGAGGGCCTTGATGCGGTCCTGGGTGGGGCCGATGAACTCGCCGCCGCCCTCCGTCTCGCCGCCGTTGGCCAGCTTCAGGTTGAGGACCCGGCCGCCGACGCGGTCGCGGGCCTCCAGGACGGCCACCGTCTTCCCGCCCGCGACTAGGTCACGGGCCGCGGTGAGCCCGGCGAGCCCACCGCCGACGATCGCGACGTCCACGTCACGCGCGGTGGCGGCGGAGGCCGGAGAGGCGGCGGTACCGGTGAGGGCGACGGCACCGGCCGCGGCGGCGGCACCGCCGAGCAGGGAGCGCCGGGAGAGCGGGGAGACCGAGGGGAGCGGGGGGAGCTGTCTGTCGCGTGCCACGTGCGTCCTCCGTAGTGGAGAGAGTGTGGAGCTAGAACATGAGAAGTGTTCACATTCTGGCCCCGTACGACGGCACACGACAACGCTCCTGTCACATCTCTCACACATGTAACAGGAGCGCTGGTGAAGCGAGTTGGGGTGTTCCGGGTCAGACGGGCAGCCGCGAGAGCCGGCCCGCGCCCTCCTTCTGTACGGCCTTCGCGATCTTCTCCGCGTCGATCGCGACCTCGCGGAAGGTGCCGCTGATCGGGGTGACGTACCCGGTGAAGTAGAGGCCGGGGGTGTTCTTCGGGACGCGGGCGCCGTTGACGACCGGCCCCCCGACCCCGTCGAGGACGTCCAGGTGGCCGACCAGCCCGTCGAGCGCGCGCACGTACCCCGTGGCCGCGATCACCGCGTCCGGCGTGATCCGGGTGCCGTCGGCGAGGAGCACCTCGCCCTCCTCGAAGCCGTCGACGGCGGCCACGACCTCCACCCTGCCCTTGCGGATCGCGTCGATGAGGCCGACGTCCTGGACCGGGATGGCGCCCTCCTTGACCCGGCTGTACAGGCCGGTGTCCGGGCGGGGCAGGCCGTGCTCGGCGAGGTCGGGCACGCTGAGCTTCGCCATCGGGCGGGCCAGCCGGTCCACCAGGCCGACCGGCAGCCGTCGTACGAGAACGCCCGTGTACTGGGCCGCCCAGCCCGCCGTGGAGCGGCGGACGATGTGCGGGGCGGTGCGCACGGACAGCCGTACCCGCGAGGCACCGCCCTCGACCAGGTCCACGGCGATCTCGGCGCCGGTGTTGCCGACGCCCACGACCAGGACGTCCCGGCCGGCGTACGGCTCGGGGTTGCGGTACTCGCCCGCGTGCGCCAGGTCGCCCTTGTACGTCTCGCGGCCCGGCCAGTCCGGCAGCCGCGGGGTGTGGTTGTAGCCGGTGGCGACGACCACGGCGGCGCCGGTCAACTCGCGGCCGCCGGTGGCGTGCAGGAGCCAGCCGGTGCCGTCGGGGGTGCGTTCGACGCGGGAGACCTCGACCCCGGTGACGGTCTCCAGCTCGTGGAACTCGGCGTACTTCTCCAGGTAGCGGACCACGTCGTCGCGGGCGACCCAGCGGCCGAAGCGGCGGGGCATCGGCAGGCCGGGCAGGGCCGACAGGCGGCGGGTGGTGTGCAGGTGGAGGCGGTCGTAGTGGCGCCGCCAGGAGGCGCCGACCCGGTCGGCCTTCTCCAGGACGACCGCGCGGATGCCCCGGGCGCGCAGCGCGTACGCGACCGCGAGTCCGGCCGGGCCGCCGCCGATGACGTACACGGGGCGGTCGGTGGTGCCTGCGGAGGGTGTGGAGTCGTCCATGGGCGCGAGCGTAATCAGACAGCGCGTTGATGGGTCTCGGTCAAGCCCGGAATTGGTTGCGGATCGATCACGCCTGTAGGAGAAGTGCGTGGGCCCTGTGACGTAGTGCACATGGAAGGCGCCACGGCGCCGAGGCCCGCGGATGCGGAGCTCGGCGCCGTGGTGTGCGGCGGCCGGAGACTGACGGGAAACCGGGGGCCGCGTTCCTGGGGGTTACTTGGTCTTCCCGGTCTTCCCGGTCTTCCCGGCCTTCTTGTGGCCCGTGACCTTGGCGATCCAGGTGATGAAGTCGCCCGGGTCGGTGTTGGCGCCGTGGCCCTGGTCCCAGTAGTAGAGGTGGTTCACCTCGTCGCCGAGGCCCGCGGCGGCGGCCGCGAGGTTCGCGGAGACGACGTGCGAGGTGTCGGAGTCGCTGGTGCCGAGGCGGATCCACCAGTGCCTGGAACGCGCGGAGTTGACCTTCTCCACCAGGTGGTACATCGGGTTCATCTGGTCGAGCTTGGCGGGGATGTCGCTCGCGACCCGCTTGGTGGACAGGCCGGTGCTGTCGTTCTTGGCGCCGTACGCGGTGAAGTGGCGGTTCTCGGTCGTCCCCGCGCCGAACAGGTTGTTCTCGCCGGCCGACAGGTCGAAGGCGTCGAAGGCCGGGGTGGTCTTCTTGCGGGCGCCGACATGGGTGAGGAAGTCGGCCCAGGTGAAGCTCGCCCGGCCGCCGGACCAGGTGATGAAGGTGTTCTCGGCGAGGTAGGTCTCGCGGTCGGAGTCCGAGAGCGCGGCGAGGTAGGTGGTGGCCGACGGTTCCAGGTACTGCTTGACCAGGTACTCGTCGTAGTTGCGGGCGGTCAGAGTGCCGAAGCCGGAGCCCTTGAGCCCGCGCAGCCTCAACTTCGCCTGGTACTCGGCGAACTGGGCCTGGAGCTCCTTCGACACCGACTGGTCCACGACCTTGCCGGTGGAGGCAGTGACGTTGGTGCCCCAGTTCCACTCGTAGGCGCCGTCGGCGTGCTCCAGGTCGGTGATCGGGCACCAGGCGCCGACCGCGAAGATCGCGTCGGAGGCGTCGGCCGCGCCTATCTCCCTGAGGAGCTTGTCGTAGATCGGGGAGTCGCCGGAGGCACCGAGCAGCGAGGACAGGGCGCCGCCCGCGCTGGTGCCGGCGGAGACGATCCGCTCCGTGTTGCCGGGGATGCGGCCCTTGTTGGCCTTGATGTACCGCACGGCCGCCTTGAGGTCGACGATCGCGGCGGGGGCGGTGCCGTAGTACTCGCCCGAGGAGTTCTTGAGGGTACGACCACGGGCGCCGGGCTCGATCACGACGTACCCGGCGGCCAGCGCGAGGAGCTGGTTGCTCGCGGTGGCGCCGCCGGTGGCGTTGGTGTTCGCGTTGGCGTTGGAGGCGGCGGAGGCGCTGGGAGCGGCACTGCCGGTCGGGGCACCGCTGGGAGCGCCGCCGCCCCCGCCCATGCCCCCGGCGCCGACGCCGGTCGCGGTCGCGACGGAGGACGGCATGTAGCCGCCGATGGAGTTGGCGAGCAGGATCGGGGCGTTGCTCGCGTCGACCGCGGTGCCGTCGATCTCGACCGGCGCGCTGACGATCAGGGACTGGTAGGTCGCGTCGACCGGCTTGGAGACGTAGGTGATCGCCTTCCAGAAGTGGTAGGTCACCGAGTGCTCGGTGCCCTCCGTGTCGGTGACCGTCGTCGTCAGCTCGGTGAAGGCGTCCGGGTCGAAGACGAGGCTGTCCTCCGTGGCCTTCGAGCTGCTGCCGGTCGACGCGCTGGCACTCAGAGCGATGCCTCCGACAGCGGCGACCCCCGCCGTCGCACCGATCCCGATGACGACGTTCCTGCGCTTGATTGCCCTGTGCTTCACGGTTGGCTCCCTCGGCGTTTTCGCTGGCGGGAACGAACGTAGCCGCGTCTCCGACAAAATTGCCAACAATCCGCGGGTATTCATGGGGGACCCACAGCTTCTCGGGGGGCGCACAGGTTTCTCTCATGGGTTCTCACCGTGTGTGCCGGAGCGTGCGGTCGCCGGTCAGCGGAGGTTGCGTCGGGTCTCCGCGAGATGGATGCCGATGTACCGCGTGAGGGTCAGCGCGTCCTGCGGCTCGTCGGCCCGGAAGGCGACCAGGCGCAGCAGACTCACCCCGTCGAGCGTGATGCCCTCGCGGGCGAGGACGAAGAGGAGGGTGAGGAAGGCGGACCGGGCGTTGCCGTCGTCGAACGGGTGGAAGAAGCACACGTCGAGATACGCGCGTGCGGCCCGTGCGGTGAGGGGGACGGGCGACTCGGCGGAGCGCGCGCTCCCGGCCAGGCAGGAGTCGAGGCGGGCCCGGGTGTCCTGGCCGATTCCGTAGCGCTCCCTGCCGCGCTTGGCGAAGGCCGGCAGGGTGCGGAACGGCGGTGGCTCCGGTGTCCCCAGGACGTGCCGCTGCCAGCTCCGCAGCAGTTCGAAGTCGAGGGAGGCGCCGCGTGCCGCGTCGGCCCGCAGCAGGTCCAGGGCGTCGAGCAGCCCCTGGGCGCGAGCGGGATCCAGGGCGCCGTCGAAGGCGCGTATGTCATCCGCCGCGCCGTCCCGCGCCGGGGTCACCGGGTCGTCCCGGTCGTCTTCCGAGGCCTCCTGCCAGGGCACGTCCTCGCGTACCGAGAGCCAGCGCTCCAGGTAGTCCGGCGGGGGCTCGGCGGGTCGTGCGCCGTCGTCGGGCCGGAGCGACAGTGCGAGCTGCTCCGCGACATCGTCGACCAGCGCCGGGTCGGGACCGGTCCAGCTCTCGAACCGCCCGCCGATCGCCTCGCCGACCAGCTCCTGCGCGAGGTCGGGAGCGACCCCCCAGCGGCTGAGGAACCAGGTGAGCACCTGACGGCAGTGGCCGTACCAACCGCTGCCGCAGCCGGTGCGATCAACCACCTGGAGGATCAGGTTCCGGGTGGTGCGGTCCCACAGGATTCGCTGGTCCTCGATCCCGGCCAGGTCGAGGGGGTACGCCTCGAACCGCCCGGCGAGGCTCTCCAGCCACTCACGCCACTCGCACAGGGCCGCGACGACCCTGTCCAGCGTCTCCTGCGGTGTGGTGATCGAGTGCCGCGCGCAGCACCAGTTCCCGACGGGACCGCCGTCGAAGTCACCCTCGTCGTGCGCCCAGCGCCAGCCCAGGGTCCAGCGGCCGTAGTGCTCGACGAGGGCGTACGCCATGGCGTCGGACCAGCGCCGTCCCGCGTTCGGGCTCGGGCCGCCGGCCGGCGGGTCGCCGTAGGGGCCGCCGCGGTCGCCGGGCAGTGTCCGGGCGGGCCCCAGTGACCGCACCACCCGCGCTGCCGACGCGCTGTCGAAGGCGTGGCGGGCGGGATCCACGTCGTCCCAGCTCAGATCGGAGGGGAACAGCTCGGCCATCACCGCGCAAGCCTGCCATGGCCACCCGTCCGCGGTTCAAGCGGATTTTCCGGCCCGGATGAACGCCCGCAGGGGCGGATGCCGGCAACTGCACTGCCCGGAGCGTCAGTTGGGGTGCCCGCGTGACGACTGTCGCGCTTCGGCCCACCGGGAGGAAGGTCTTCCCGGCGTCACGCCGGCTTGAGTGTCAGACCTGAACGCTCGTGCAGGGACGCGAGTGCGGTGTGCTCCACGGCCCCGACGTGCAGGGTGGCGGTGTTGTAGGAGTAGCTGGCCAGAAGGCGTCGCGACGGGTCGACGAAGCTCAGCCAGTGGCCGCCCTTCTGCATCTCGCGGGACCCGACGTAGCTGAGCAGTGATTCGACGACCCCCAGCTGCTGCTCACGGACCCGGCAGGTGGCTCGGTGCGGCAGCGACGCCACGGCCTGTCTGCCGGCGACATTGATCAGGAAGGCCGACAGCCTCCGGGATTCGCTGTACCACTTCCCGCCCGGCTCGCTCCGGCCGTGGACCCTCGGGTCGGGCCAACCGACATCGTCCGGGCGCACGCTCCACCGCGCGGGCCAACGGTTCTCCCCGCAGAAGACCAGATGTCCGTCCTCGATGTCCAGGTGCTCGGGAGCCGTCACCCGCAGGGTGTGCTCGTGGCCGTTCAGGCCCATCAGTTCCGGGTGGCGGCCCGCGGTGGCGTAGTAGTCGCGCAGGGCGTCCGGCAGGCTGATCCCCAAGTGGTCCTCGGTGGCCGTGACTTGGGCATCGGTGCAGCCGTCGTCCGGGGTCCAGTCGCCGAACGCGGTCGACATGAGTTCCTGAAGCGACTCTTTGATCATGGCAGGCCTCAAGCCGATGGGGTCATCACTCGCTGGGAGTGGGCGTTCCGTCCGCAATGATCATAAGTGACCTGCCGCCCGGGCCCACCAGGAACGAGGTCTTCCCGCCGTCCGCGATCTGACGTACCGTCAGATTCCATGGACACGATCTGGCTGACCGGCGCGCAATGGCTGGCCGTCCTGCGCATAGGCCTCGGTCTGTGGTGGCTGGAGAGCTGGCGGCACAAGGACAAGAAGACGTGGTTCGAGGGCGGTGGCATCACCTGGGCCGCGAACATCGCCGCCAAGCACCGCTGGACGCCGGTGCGCAGTGGCTTCGACGTGGTGGTCGCGCCGCGGCCGAAGACGATGGCGTACGTCGTCGCGTACGCCGAACTCGCCCTGGGTGTCGGCCTGATCCTCGGCCTGCTCACCCCGCTGGCGCTGGTCGGCGGACTGCTGCTGAACGCCCTCTACTTCACCCTGATGATCCATGACTGGGCCGAGCAGGGGCAGAACTCGATGATGGCCCTCATCTCGCTCGTCGCCCTGTTCGGGATGTCCTGGCAGACCTGGTCGCTCGACGCCGCGCTGGGCTGGTTCTGATGACCGCGGGCTTCGACCGGCCGGAGGCGGACGCCTTCACCCGGACCTACTGGGACGCGGCGGCGCGCGGCGAACTGCTCCTCAGGCACTGCGCCTCCTGCGCCCAAGTCCACCACTACCCAAGGGAGTTCTGCCCCCGCTGCTGGAGCGAGGACGTCTCCTGGCACCCGGCGACCGGCCGTGCCACCCTCCACACCTGGTCCGTCGTCCACCGCAACGACCTGCCCCCCTTCAAGGACCGCCTGCCGTACGTCCCCGCCGTGGTCGACCTCGCGGAGGGCCCCCGGATGATGACGGAGATCGTCGGCTGCGCGCACGGGGAGTTGCGGGCCGGGCTGGAGCTGGAGGTGGTCTTTGCGGGCGGGGTGCCGAGGTTCAGGCCGTGGGGGACTGCTGTGGTGGTGTGAGTGGGTGGGTGAGTGGTCGGCGCGGATGGTGACGGAGATCGTCGGCTGTGCGCACGGGGAGTTGCGGGCCGGGCTGGAGCTGGAGGTGGTCTTTGCGGGCGGGGTGCCGAGGTTCAGGCCGCGTGAGACGGCCGTGGCGGTTTGAATGGGCGGATGACCGATGTCGACGACGAGCACCTGATACGACCCTTCGCCCCGCTGCACGGCCACGGCCTGCGCCTGAGCTCCTGGGACGCCGAATCCGACGCCCAGGTCCAGGACTGGCTGCGCGCCGCCCTGGACCCCGAGTTCGGACGCTGGAACACCCCCCTCACCCCGATCCACGACCTCGACGGCGCCCGGGACGCCATCCGGCGCAGGGCCGAGCAGGCGGCTCAGGGCACGAGCGTGTCGTACCGGATCACGGACGAGTCGAGCGGTACGACGCTCGGGCACCTCGGCGTCAACCTGATCGACCACGTCTTCCGCACCGCCCGCGTCGGCTACTGGGTGCTCCCCGAGGCCCGCGGCCACGGCGTCGCCACCCGCGCCCTGCGCCTCGCCACCCCCTGGGCCCTGACCGACCTCGGCCTGCACCGCCTGGAACTGGGCCACGCCCTCGGCCACGAGGCCTCCTGCCGCGTCGCCGAGCACTGCGGCTTCCGCTACGAGGGCACACTGCGGGGCGCGATGTTCGAGGCGGGCCGACGCGACACCTTCCGGGACGTGCACCTGCACGCGCGGCTGGCCACGGACCCAGAGCCGGAGCCGGACCCGGATCCAGCCCCGGCCCCGGCGTAATTCGCGGGCGCCTGGGCCCGGTCGCGCAGCACCATGGAGCATGACCACGCTTCCCGACGACCGGCACTCGGCCGAGGGCCCCTGGCACCCCGCCGGGGACGCCTGGCACCCCGCCGGGGACCCCTGGCACTCCACCGGGGACCCCTGGCACACCACCGAGGACCTCGACGAGTTCCTCGCCCGCGGCGGAGCCTTCCTGCGCTCACGGCCGGACCTGCACACCGTCCTGCTCACCGTGACCGAGGGGCTGCGCACGCGCGGGCTGCACGCGTACGGCAGTGCCGCGCCCGTGTTCGGGCTGCTGGCGGAGGGCGGGGAGGTGTGCGGGGCGTACTTCCGGACGCCGCCGTACCGGCTGTACCTGTCGCCGCTGACCGCCGAGCGGGCCGAAGCCCTCGCCGCGCATCTGGCGGCCCTGGGCCAGGACGTGCCCGGGGTAAGCGCCGAGGCCGGGACCGCCGGCCGGTTCGCCGAGGCGTGGGCGCGCCGCACCGGGGCCGTGGCCGTGCCGTACCAGCGGCAGCGGCTGTACCGGCTCGGCGAGCTGAGCGTGCCGCGGCCCGCGCCCGCAGGACGGGCCAGGATCGCCGGGCCGGGCGACCGGGAGCTGCTGGTGCGCTGGTTCGGCGAGTTCGTCCGGGACATCGGGGAGGACGAGAAGGACCCCGTGCGCGCCGGGTCCTGGGCGGACACCCGGCTCGCCTACGACGGTGTCGCCCTCTGGGAGGCCCCGGACGGCACCCCCGTCTCCATGGCCGGGCTCACCCCGCTGGTCGCCGGGCAGATCCGGGTGGCGCCGGTGTACACCCCGGCCCCGCTGCGCGGCCGAGGGCACGCCGGGGCCGTCACCGCCGAGGTCAGCCGGGTCGCCCGGGAGCGGGGCGCCGAGGAGGTGCTGCTCTTCACCGACCTGGCCAACCCGACCAGCAACGGCCTGTACCAGCGCATCGGTTACCGGCCGGTGGCGGACTTCGCGGTGTACGACTTTCAGGGCCAGAGCAGTTCCTGAGCCCAACCGTCCGCCGTACGAAGGTAGTTGAGCCGTACGTGCCGCCTGCGCTCGTCGCCCTGGAAGAACTCCACCGCCTCCGGCGCCAGCCGGTACAGCGTCCAGGACGCGACCGGCGCGGCGGGATCTCGCTGCGCCCGCTCCCAGGACTCCTCCGACGCCCGCGCCAACTCCCCGAGCGAGCCCAGGACTTCGCTCTGGCGGCCGGTGAGCGCGGCGGCCAGGGCGCCGGTCGAGCGGGCGTGCAGGTCCGCCTGGGCCTCCGTGGAGGGGGCCGCGGTCACCGGCCCCCGCACCCGTACCTGGCGGCCCAGCACCGGCCAGTAGAAGCCGAGGGCGGCGTAGGGCCGTCCCGCCAGGTGTCCGCCCTTGCGGCTGCGCGCGTGGCTCGCGAAGGCCCAGCCGTCCGCGTCGGCGCCGTGCAGCATCACGGTCCGTACGTCGGGCCGGCCCTCCGTGTCCGCCGTGGCCAGGGACATGGTGTGCGGCTCGGTCTGCCCGGCCGCCACCGCCTCCGTGAACCAGGCGGCGAACAGCTCCAGCGGGGTCGCGGGCGCGGAGTCCGGGTCGAGGGCGGGCAGGGAGGTGACCTCCGGGTCCCACACCCGCAGTGACCTGAGCAGCTCGTGAAGATCCGTTGCCATGCCTCAGACGGTACCGAGGTCCGAGGACACCTACCTTTCGGGCCGCATCCGTACGACGGCCTGCTCGCCGTGGTCCTTCCACGCGAAGTCGACGTGGCCGACCGCCTTGCCGTCGCCGTGATCCGCACGGTGCCGTCGGACTCGTACCGCCGCCGCATCGGCACAGTGAGCGGTGCGCGCCCTAACGGCCCAGCACCACCGTCCCCGACGAGCAGAACCAGCCCCCCGTCCCCGACGCCACCGCGAGCCCCGGCGCCGACCCGTCCCGGCGCCGCACCTGCCGTGCCCCCGCCTCCCCGCGCAGCTGCCGTACGGCCTCCACGAGCAGGAACAGCCCCCGCATTCCGGGGTGTTGGGCGGAGAGTCCGCCTCCGTCGGTGTTCACCGGCAGCTCACCGCCCTCGACCTTCAGCCGTCCCTTCTCCACGAAGGAACCGCCCTCGCCCTTCGCGCAGAACCCCAGGTCCTCCAGCGTCACCAGCGTCATGTAGGTGAACGCGTCGTAGATCTCGGCGAGTTCGATCTCCTCGGGCCGGACCCCGGCCCGCTCGAAGGCCAGCCGTCCGCTCACCGCCGCCGGGGACACCGTGAAGTCCGGCCACTCGGACATGCTGACGTGCGAGACGTGCTCGCCGGTGCCGAGCACCCAGACGGGGGCGGTACGGCAGTCCCGTACGTACTCCTCGGCCACCAGCAGCACCGCCGCGCCGCCGTCGGAGCGGATGCAGCAGTGCAGCTTGGTGAAGGGGTCCGCGATCATCTCGCCGGACAGGACGTCGTCCACGGTGATCGGGTCGCGGAACATCGCCTCCGGGTTGAGGGCGGCGTTCGCGCGCGCCTGCACCGCGACCTCCGCCAACTGCTCGATCGTCGTGCCGTGTTCGATCATGTGGCGGCGGGCGGCCATCGCGTACTTGGCGATCAGGGTGTGACCGTACGGCACCTCGAACTGGAGCGGGCCCCGGGCGCCGAAGGAGAGGGTGCCGGTGCGGCGGCCCGCCCTGATGTCGGCGCGGGCCGTGGAGCCGTAGACCAGGAGGACGGCGTTCGCGTGGCCCGCGGCTATCGCGTCGGCCGCGTGTGCCGCCATCACCTCCCAGGTCGAGCCGCCCACCGACGTCGAGTCGACCCAGGTGGGGCGCAGGCCCAGGTACTCGGCGACCTCGGCGGGGGCGAGCAGGCCGGTGCCGGTGGAGGCCAGGCCGTCGATCAGGGAGCGGTCCAGGCCGGCGTCGGCGAGCGCCCCGCGGGCGGCCTGGGCGTGCAGGGCGTAGGGGGACGTGTCGTCCACGCGGCCGCATTCGGAGAGGGCCACACCGGTGATCGCGACTTTCCGGCGGCTGGGGGGCATGAGGGGGCTCCTGCCTCTGTGCAACTGGTGCGGGCGCTCCTAATATGACGGACCGTCAGATCGGGAGGGAAGAGCCATGGACGCACGGTTCACCGCCGAACAGGACGAGATCCGGCGGACCTTGAGAGAGCTGTTGCGCAAGCGCTGCGGGCCGAAGGAGCTGCGCGCGGCCACGGAGACCCCGGCAGGCCACGACCCCGCGCTGTGGCGGGCCCTCGCCGGGCAGCTCGGTCTGCCGGGACTGGCGGTCCCCGAGGCGTACGGCGGTGTCGGCTGCTCGGCGACCGAACTGGCGCTGGCCTGCGAGGAGACGGGCCGCGTCCTCGCCCCCTCGCCGCTGCTGGCCACCGCCGTGCTCACCGTGCCGCTCGTTCGGGCCCTGGGCACCGAGGCACAGCGCGCCGACCTGCTGCCCCGCCTCGCCTCCGGCGCCCTGACCGCCACGCTCGCCGTACCGCCGGGCACGGCGCTCGGGCTGACCGGGGACAACCGGGGCGACTGGGCGGGCGGAGGGCGCGCGGGCGGGGTCCAGGCCCGGCGCGCGGGGGCGGGCTGGCGGCTCTACGGCCAGGTCGACCAGGTCCTCGACGGGCACAGCGCCGGTCTCCTGCTCGTCGCCGCGCACGCCGGTGGGTTCGCCCGCTCCCGCACGCTCCTCTTCCTCGTCCCCGGCGACGCCCCCGGCCTCGTCCGCACCCGGCAGACCGCGCTGGACGCGACTCGCCCCCAGGCCCGGGTGCAACTCCGGGACGTCGAAGCCGAGTTGCTGGGCGACAGCGACAGCGGCAGCGACAGCGACGGCGGCAGCGGCAGTGGCGACAGCGACGGCAACCCCAACGGCTCCAACGGCAACCGCAACGCCACCGCCCCCGCCCCCGCAGCCGACGTACCCGCCGCACTCGCCCACGTCGGAGACACCGCCGCCGCCGTCCTCGCCTGCGAGGCCGTCGGGGCCGCCGACCGGGCGCTGGAGCTGACCGTCGGGTACGTCGGGCAGCGGGAGCAGTTCGGGCGGCCCGTCGGGTCGTTCCAGGCGGTCAAGCACCGGCTGGCCGACGTGTACGTACAGCTCCAGGCGGCCCGTTCCGCCGCCTACTTCGCCGCCTGGGCCGTCGGCCAGGGCGAGCAGCGGGTCGGCGGGCTTGCCCTCGCGCAGGCCCTCGAAGCGCTGCGCACGGCCGCCGCCGAGGGGATCCAGCTGCACGGGGGCATCGGGTTCACCTGGGAGCACGAGGCGCATCTGTACTTCAAGCGGGCCGCCGGTGACGAGCTGCTGTTCGGGCCCGCGCACCGGCTCAGGGCCCATGCCGCCGACGCGGCAGGGCTGTTCGAGCGGGCGACGGAGGTGGCGGTGTGATCGGTACGAGGGTCGTCCAGAAGGTGTCCTCCACGCGCGGCTTCGCCAAGGTGGCCCCGCATGTGATCCCGGCCCTGGACCGGGCCGTGCACCGGCTCACCCGGGGCAGGGTGCTGCTGAGCGCCCAGATGCTGCCGGGGGTGATCCTCACCGCGACCGGGGCCAGGAGCGGGGTGCCGCGCCGGACACCGCTCGCCTGCATGCCCGAGGAGCCCGGCCGCACCTGGATCCTCATCGGCTCCAACTTCGGCCGCGAGGGGCACCCCGCCTGGACCGCCAACCTCCTCGCCCACCCGGACGCCGAGGTCAGCTGGAAGGGCGCGGACATCCCGGTCACGGCGGCCCTGCTGACGGGGGAGGAGCGGGCGGCCGTATGGAAGACCGCGCTGGCCTTCTGGCCGCCGTACGCCACCTACCAGGCCCGGGTCGAACGGGAGATACGGCTCTTCAGGATCACCCGTAAGTGACCCTTGGACGCACGACAGGCGGCCGTCCACCCGGGTGAACAGCCGCCTGCCAGACAGGACTCGGGAAGGGCCTACTTCGTCGGCTTCTTGCCCGTCACGCCCAGGTGCACCAACAGCGCGAGGTTCGGCTTGAGTTCAGCCTGCTTCACGCCCCACGTCTGGAAGCCCTTCTGGTGCGAGGCCACCGCCGCGAGCATCGCGACGAGTGAACCCGCGACCGCGGCCGGGTTGACGTCCTTGTCGACCTTGCCCTTGGACTGGAGCTCGGCGACCGCGTCCGCGAGGGAGTTGTTCACGGAGTTGAGGATCTTCATACGGAGTTTGTAGAAGCGCTTGTCGCCCTCGGCGGCGCCCAAGTCGACGACCCGAAGGATCGCGTCGTTCTTGCGCCAGAACTCCAGGAAACCGTCCACGAGTTCCTGCGCGGTCTGCCAGCCGGCCTTGCCGACCCACGACCGGCCCGCCAGCAGCTCGGTCAACCCGGCGCCCTCGGTGGCCATTTGCTCGGCGATCTCCAGGACGGCGCCCTCGACGTCCGGGAAGTACTGGTAGAAGGTCGCGGGTGAAGTCCCCGCCTTCCGGGCGACATCGATGACCTTGACGTCCCGGTAAGGGGAGGAGCTGAGCATCTCGCTGAGGCAGTCGAGCAGCTTCTGCCGGGTCGCCTGCCCACGCCGACCGGCCACACGGCCGTCGACGGTACGCACTTGTCCTGTCATGCCGTCAGCTTACCGAGGGGTGATCGGAGCGCGATTCGGCCGACTGCAAATGGGGTGCACGAGGGCCGAGAGGCGGGTGTGCCTGGTCCTGCGGGGTGCGTGCGTCGCCGTTACTTTGACGGTATGGCCGAAAACAGGGCATCCGCAGACGGAACGGGATACGCCGAGGGCGTCCCCTGCTGGGTGGACGCGCAGCTTCCCGACGTGGCCGCCGGGCGGCGGTTCTACGGTGAGCTGTTCGGATGGACGTTCAAGGACGCCCACGGGGGTGCCGTATGGGCGCATCTCAGGGGTGAGCCGGTCGCCGCGCTCGCCCACAAGACGGACGGGCGGATGCCCACGGTGTGGACGGTGTACTTCGCCACCCCGGATATCGAGGGCCTCGCCGACCGGATCTGGGCGGCCGGCGGACAGGTCGTGACCGCGCCTGTGCCGGTCGCGGAGCTGGGTACGTCCGCGCTGGTCACCGACCCGGAGGGGGCCGTCTTCGCCCTCTGGGAGCCCGGTCGGCACCAGGGCTTCGGCCGGCGGCACGAGCCCGGCGCCTTCGCCTGGGCCGAGCTGTACGCCCGGGACACCGAGGCCGCCAACACCTTCTACGGCGGGCTCTTCCACGACGCCCTGTTCGGACCCGAGGCCCGCCCCGACTTCGGCCGCGCCCCCGTCGCCGACGTGTTCCCGGCCGAGATGCCGCCGCACTTCCTCGTCCACTTCGGGGTGGAGGACTGCGAGGCCGCGCTCGGGACGGTCAGCCGTCTCGGGGGGCGGGTGCAGGCGCCGCCATTCGAGACGTCGTACGGGAAAGTGGCCGTCGTCACGGACAATCAAGGGGCGTCGTTCGCCATCATGGAGCGGTCCGGGTGGTAGAAGGTACCGCTTTGATGGGAGACACCCCATTTGGGGCCGGGTTCGCAACCAGGCCTCCGGCCAGGAAGAATCAGGGTTGCGTGCCGCCATGGCGGTGCGGTGGTGAGACGCTGCACGGGGTCGCGTGACTATGTGGGTTGACGGGGCCCGTACGGGGAGGTGGCAGGCAGAGTGGTGGATCAGCTGACGCAGCACGATCCGCGCAGGATCGGGCCGTTCGAGGTGCTGGGACGGCTGGGTGCCGGCGGCATGGGGCTGGTCTATCTCGCGCGCTCGGCTTCGGGCCGGCGGGTGGCGATCAAGACGGTGCGCACGGAGCTCGCCGAGGACCAGCTCTTCCGGGTCCGCTTCACCCGTGAGGTGGAGGCGGCCCGGGCGGTCTCCGGCTTCTACACGGCGGCCGTGGTCGACGCCGACCCGCGCGCGGCCGTGCCCTGGCTGGCCACCGCGTACGTCCCCGCGCCCTCCCTCGAAGAGATAGTGAACGACTGCGGGCCGCTCCCGGCCCAGGCGGTGCGCTGGCTCGCGGCGGGCGTCGCGGAGGCCCTCCAGTCCATCCACGGCGCCGGTCTCGTCCACCGCGACCTCAAGCCCTCCAACGTCCTCGTCGTGGAGGACGGCCCCCGGGTCATCGACTTCGGCATCGCGTCCGGCGTCTCGAACACCCGTTTGACGATGACGAACGTCGCCGTCGGCACCCCCGCCTATATGTCCCCCGAGCAGGCCAAGGACTCCCGCAGCGTCACCGGCGCAAGCGACGTCTTCTCGCTCGGCTCCATGCTGGTCTTCGCCGCCACGGGGCACCCGCCCTTCCACGGCGCCAACCCGGTCGAGACGGTCTTCATGCTGCTGCGTGAGGGCCCCGACCTGGAGGGCCTCCCGGACGAGCTGCGGCCGCTGATCGAGTCCCTCATGCAGATGGAGGCCATCGGCCGCCCCAACCCGGCCGACCTCCAGGCCCAGCTGGCCCCCCACCTCTTCGGCTCCGGCTCCGACGACAGCGGTACGGCGTCGGCGTGGCTGCCCGAGAAGGCCGTGGCCATGATCGAGGCCCGCCGGGGTGGTCGTACGCCCACCACGCAGGCCGGTCCCGGCGGCCGCAGCGGAGGCGGGCGCCCCGCCGCCGTCGTACCGCCGCCGCCCTCCTACGACCCGCTGCCGCCCGCGCCCGTCCCCGTCGGCGCCCCCGACACCGGCCCCGTCCGGCTCGCCGGCGCCCAGGTGCCCATCGGCCCAGGACCCC
>NZ_JAAGLY010000249.1 GCF_010548375.1 Streptomyces sp. SID13726 | reverse complement strand
TCCAGGAGGAGGGGCCGCTGACCGCCACTCAGCTCAAGGCGATGACCGGGCTGTCCCGCCCCTCGGTCGCCGATCTCGTCGAGCGGCTCACCGGCGCCGGTCTGATCGAAGTCGTGGGGGAGTCGGGAGAGCAGCGCCGCGGGCCCAACGCCCGGGTGTACGGGATCGTCGCCCGCCGCGCCTACCTGGCGGCCCTGGACGTACGGACGGACAGTGCGACGGCGGTCGTCGCGGACCTGCTCGGCCGCCCGCTGGCCCAGGCCGCGCTCCCGGTGGACGCGGTGGACGAGGCGGTGGACGTGCTGGAGGCCCTCGGCCGGGAGGCGGGCGCGGACGGACTGCACACGGTGGTGGTCGGCGCCCCCGGTCTGGTGGCCCCGGCCGGGGAGCTGCGCAGTACGGCCGGACTGCCCGCCTGGCACCGGGACCTGGTGGCGGCGCTGCAGCGGCGGTTGCCGGCCGCGGTGGTGGTGGAGAACGAGACCAACCTGGCGGCCCTCGCCGAACAGCGGGTCGGCGCGGCCCGGGA
>NZ_JAAGLY010000248.1 GCF_010548375.1 Streptomyces sp. SID13726 | reverse complement strand
GGCCGACGGGCGACGGTCCCCAGGCCGACGCGTGGCGACGGTGCCTGCTCGACGCCACGGACGTCGGCACGCTGGGCCGGTCCTGAGGCCGACGGTCAGGTGCCCCCACGGGCCCGGAGGTCCGTGATGGCGTGCTCGGCGCCGTGCGCGTCGAGGTAGGTGCCGCCGCGGACCTCGGCGGCGAGCGCGCCGTCAGGCCCCGTCGTGAAGCGGTGGACGAGCGGGTGGCCGGTGGGCACGTCGAGGTCCTGGACCTCCTCGGGCGTGAGGTCGTCCACGAGCACGGACAGCGCGCGCAGCGAGTTGCCGTGCCCGACGACGAGGACCGCCTCGCCGTGCGCGAGCGTCGTGCGGGTCGCGGCCCAGAAGGGGCGGAGCCGTTCGACGACGTCGGCGAGGGACTCCGCGTCGGGGCGCAGCGCGGCGCGCGCGGCGTCGGGCAGGCGCAGCAGCGTGTCGTCGACGAGCGGGCCCGCGGGGTCGTCCGCCGCGAGCGGCGGTGGTCGGTGCAGGTAGGAGCGGCGGTAGCG
>NZ_JAAGLY010000247.1 GCF_010548375.1 Streptomyces sp. SID13726 | reverse complement strand
CAGTCGTGGTCGACGAACCGGCCGCGGTCGCCGATGCGGTAGCGGATCAGCGGGCCCTCGCCCTTCTGGAAGGTGGTGGTCAGCAGCTCCCCCGCGGTGCCGTCGGGCAGGGGGCGGCCGTGGTCGTCGACGACCTCCAGGTAGTTGTAGTCGTCGTTGACGTGGTGGAGCATCCCGTCGAGGGCGGCGCACTGGTAGCCGAGCTGGGCCCCGTCGTTGGCGGCCAGGACGCTGGAGACGATGCGGGTGCCGAGGTGCTCGCGCAGCCAGGTGCGGTCGGCGCGGCCCATGGCCGTGCCGAGGTAGAGGACCTTCTCGATGCGCAGCAGGGGGTCCTGCCGGTACGCCTCGCGCAGCAGCGGGACGATCATGGTCGGTACGCCGATGACGGCGTTGGCGCCGAAGCTGCGGGCGAGCATCAGCAGGGACTCGGGGGTGGCGGCCTGGGCGGTGGTGCAGCATTCGAGCGGCATCCGGCTGAACTCGGTGACCGTCGTGGTCAGTCCGCCGTAGAGATCGCCGCCGAAGAG
>NZ_JAAGLY010000246.1 GCF_010548375.1 Streptomyces sp. SID13726 | reverse complement strand
ATCACCCGCCATCTGGTTGAAATTTCACGCACTCATCGTGGATGCTGTCCTGGACACCTGACCAAGTACCGGGCGGACACCGACGTCGCGGCTCGACGACGCCTGGGAGCGACGTATGACGACGGCACGCCCTGTCCGGCAGTGGAACGGCCTCACCGTTCCCGAGGCCGGCACCTACGCGCTGGACGAGGCGCACAAGCGCATCGGGTTCACCGGGATGCACATGATGGTGTCGCCCGTCCGGGGCGAGTTCACCCGGGCGCGCGCGACCATCCTGGTCGGCGAGGACCCGCTCGCCTCGGCGGTCTCCGCGACGATCGAGACCGCGAGCCTCACGACGCACCACGAGGAGCGCGACGCGCACCTGCGCAGCCCCGACTTCCTCGACGTCGACGCCTACCCGACGATCGAGTTCCGCAGCACCTCGGTCCGGTGGCAGGGCGAGCAGCAGGACCAGATCCTCGCGTGGGCGCGCCTGCGGAACCGCTCGCCCGAGCGCGCCGAGCTCGCGCCGGAGCGGGTGCAGCCCCG
>NZ_JAAGLY010000245.1 GCF_010548375.1 Streptomyces sp. SID13726 | reverse complement strand
CGGCCACCCCTCGCAGGTCACCGCCGCCGCGGCCCCGGCCCCGCCCGGCCCCGCCGTGCTGACCACCGAGGAGATCAGGGAACGGCTGAGCGGGAACCTCTGCCGCTGCGGCGCCTACCCCGCGATCGTCCGAGCCGTCGCCGACGCGGGAGCCGACGCCGCGGCCACCGCGACCGGCGCGGAGGTGACCGCGTGAAGCCCTTCGCCTACGTGCGCGCCACCACCGTCCAGTCCGCGGTCGACGCCTACGCCGCCCACCCCGGCTCCCGCTACCTCGCCGGCGGCACCAACCTCGTGGACCTGATGAAACTCGGCGTCGAGACCCCCGGCGCCCTCATCGACGTCTCCCGCCTGCCGCTGGACGAGATCCGCGAACTCCCCGACGGCGGCCTGCGCGTCGGCGCCACGGTCCGCAACAGCGACCTCGCCGCCGACCGCGTGGTGCGCACCCGCTACCCGCTCCTCAGCCGGGCGCTGCTCTCCGGTGCCTCCGGCCAGCTGCGCAACGTCGCCACCACCGGCGGCAACCTGCTC
>NZ_JAAGLY010000244.1 GCF_010548375.1 Streptomyces sp. SID13726 | reverse complement strand
CACGAGCACGTGAAGGTCGTCGGCAGCCTGAACCTCGTGCAGAGCCTCCTGCGCGAGAAGCTCTTCGACCGTCTCGACCTCTGGGTGCACCCGATCCTGCTCGGGGTGGGCAAGAAGGTGTTCGACGGTGGCACGGTACCCACCAACGTGACCCTCCTCGAGCCTCCGGCGGCCGGGCCGAAGGGCACCGTCTTCCTGCGCTACGGGCTCGCCGACGGCACGCCCGCGACGGGGGACATGAGCGCACCCGGCCGCGGTGTCTGAAGCCGGCTCCGCACGGTCCCTCCTCCGCGGACCTCCCCGGGCGGGGCCCGGGGAGGAGGGGCCCGGGGAGGAAGGGCCGCGGACCCTCGGGGTGGCGGGGCTACCGTCCGCCGGCGGCGGTCACCGTGTGCAGCCGGGCGCGCAGCCCGGCCAGCCGGATGCGCAGTCGCCGAGGCGGTGAGGGCGGCAGGCTGCGGGAGGTGCCGCGTGCGTAGTGCCGCTCGACGTAGTACTGGCCGGCGTTCAGCACGGTCGTGGTGGCGACGTACCAGA
>NZ_JAAGLY010000243.1 GCF_010548375.1 Streptomyces sp. SID13726 | reverse complement strand
ACGCGCAGCGGGCCAAGGCGGTCGACGTGGCCAAGACGCTGGGCCTGCCGGAGACCGTGGTGAAGAAGGGCGAGAACGCCGTGAACGCCGACATCGTGGTGACCCTGGGCAAGGACTACAAACCGTCCTGACCAGCCCTTGGACCGGGCCTGACCGGGCCTGACCAGGCCCTCGGGCGATGCCCCGGCCCGCGCGCGACGCTGCGCGCGGGCGGGGTCGGCGGTACATGAGACCCTTGTATGGATCTGCCCGCCAACCCGAAAGCATGGCCAGTGACCGCCACGGACCGCTCCATCGAGCTCATCACCGCCGCCGCCCAGGCCGCGGCCGACCGGCTCGCGCACGACATCATCGCGTACGACGTCAGCGACGTGCTGTCGATCACCGACGCCTTCCTGCTCGCCTCGGCGCCCAACGACCGCCAGGTCAAGTCGATCGTCGACGAGATCGAGGAGCGCCTGCTCAAGGAGCTCGGCGCCAAGCCGGTGCGCCGCGAGGGCGACCGCGACGCCCGCTGGATCCTGCTCGACTACATCG
>NZ_JAAGLY010000242.1 GCF_010548375.1 Streptomyces sp. SID13726 | reverse complement strand
GTTGACGTACTTGACGGTGACCTTCGGGTGCTTCGCGGTGAACGCCTCGGCGATCTTCTGGAAGCTGGCCTTCTCGGCGTCGTTCGAGGTGTCCCACCACGTGACCGTGCCGGAAAGCTCGCCGCCTGCCTTGGTCTCGCCGGCCGCGCCCTTGTCGTCCCCACCGCAAGCCGTCGCCGCGAGCGCCAGGGTCGCGACCAGCGCGGTGGCCGCTATGCCACGCCGCATATGAACTCCTTCGATGATCCCGGCCGCGTCCTCGCGGTCCCGAGTTGCCAGGAACGTAACAAGCCCGCAAGAAGTCCGAAAGAGCTTGCGGAAATTTTCTGCAAGACGAGCTGATCGTTACATCCGTGTGTCCTGACGGTTGCCGCCGCTTGCTGGTTGTTCGAACTTCCTTCGGGGCATCAGGCCCGCAACCAGGGGGCATGTGCGCGCGTTGACCCCTATATGACCCATGAGCTGACCGCCTCCCGGCTTGCAAGCGCTTCCAGCAAGGTCACCGCAAGCGGCGGCTGGTGGCGCGATGCCGTCATCT
>NZ_JAAGLY010000241.1 GCF_010548375.1 Streptomyces sp. SID13726 | reverse complement strand
GCGGCGAGCGGCTCGATCTGGTGGCGCCACGCCCACCAGAACTGCGGGAAGGAGTGGAGCAGGACGACCAGCGGCGGCCCGGGGTCCCGGACCCCGCGGTCCTCGGGACCGGCGAGCGCGACGTGGAAGCGCGCGCCGTTGGCCGGGACGAGCTCATGGCGCCAGGGGCCGTCGGGCAGCGCGGACGTGAAGTCGGAGGGGTCGGGCGTCACCCGGACGAACCTACCGGGGTCCCGGGCCCGCTGTCGGCCGACGACCCGGCGGTGCCCGCCCCGGCGTCGTCCACGCCCTCGGCGGGGCGGCGGTCCTTCGGCGGGTCGAACCGGTACCCGACGTTGCGCACCGTCCCGATGAGCTGCTCGTGCTCGGGGCCGAGCTTGGCGCGCAGGCGCCGGACGTGGACGTCGACGGTCCGCGTGCCGCCGTAGTAGTCGTAGCCCCACACCTCCTGGAGCAGCTGGGCGCGGGTGAACACGCGGCCAGGGTGCTGCACGAGGTACTTGAGGAGCTCGAACTCCTTGTACGTGAGGTCGATGGG
>NZ_JAAGLY010000240.1 GCF_010548375.1 Streptomyces sp. SID13726 | reverse complement strand
CAACGTGCTGCGTCCCCGCATCGAGACGGCCGCGGACGGCACGATCACCGCGTTCACGGTCAGCCAGGAGGCCCCGGCGCTGCCCGCGGGCGCGAAGGGCGAGCCGACGCTGCGGCCGCACCGGATCGCGATCGGCCTGTACGACCTGGACGGCGGCAAGCTCGTCCGTACGGACCGGATCGAGCTGGACATCGACGGCGAGCTGACCGAGGTGCCGGAGCTGCTCGGCCGGGCCCGTCCCGCCGTCGTGCTGCTGAACGACGACGACCTGTCGTACGCCATGGTCCGCCTGGACGAGGTCTCGCTGGAGAACGTCACCGCGCACCTGGGCGACTTCACCGAGTCGCTGCCGCGCGCACTGTGCTGGGCCTCGGCCTGGGACATGACCCGCGACGGCGAGCTGGCCACCCGCGACTACCTCGCCCTCGTGCTCTCGGGCATCGGCAAGGAGTCGGACATCGGCGTCGTCCAGTCGCTGCACCGCCAGGTGAAGCTGGCCATCGACCTGTACGCCGACCCGGCGTGGCGGGAGGAGGGCCTG
>NZ_JAAGLY010000023.1 GCF_010548375.1 Streptomyces sp. SID13726 | reverse complement strand
TCTTCACTCCGCGCTCGACTACGTGCCACCTGCCGAGTACGAACGCGACTTCTGGCAGGGCCAAGAACGAGTCCCGCAGTCCGCCTGAAACAAGATCACCGGACTCTACGAAACTCGGGACAGCTCAAACACAGCGGTGATCACTTGTTTGTCGATGAGCCCGGCAGAGTCCGGTTCGAGTGCACCGCTGACAAGGTGATCACATTTCCTGGTGCCTTTCGGGCACGCATCCACAGCACATTCAGCACCTGACCTGTTGCATTTCCGCGCTGCTGCCCGGGGTAGTCCGCGCACCAACACACCAACCTTCTCGCCTTCGCTCAGCCTGGCGGCGGAGACCGTCATGGAGATGCGGCCGAGTTTCCCGTCCGTGGTCAGCGTCGCGGACAACTGGGGCCGTGTGGTGTCCAGTTGGCTCTTGGTTTCCAGCCGTACCGCCGCGTACGACGCGGTGAATGTCAGAATCGCCGCGCAAGCCAGCAGGACACTCTGCCAGGACACAGCCCGCCCTCCGGGTCGACCGATCCTGCCGAGCAGGAGAAGCGCCCCACCGACTGCCAGCAGCACCGACACCCCCAACGCCCCTCCCCGTGTCCACCAACGGGTACCACCGGGGATCGTCACGGCGACGATGGTGAGGAGCGGTGATGCGGCGAGGGCCAGGAGCACGATTCCGCCCGCCTGGTGGCGCTTCAGGCGCTGAGTCCTCGGGACAAGCACGCTCACGACGGCGGTGATCAGTGCAACCAGGAACACCAGGGCCAGCAGGTTCGCCAGCCCGGTCTCGTTGCGCAGAACGGTGGTCAGTTCCCCACTGTTGAGGCCGACCAGGTTCAGGGTGCCGACAAAGCCGGCCAGCAGCAGGCCGAGGACGTTTCGGATGGAGTCGACCGGAGCGTGTACGGGAGTGCCTTCACGGGCGTTCGCCTTCATGCCCGGTCATTCCAGCTGCGCGACAGCCCGGCTGCGAGCAGACGCACCGGGACCGCTCTGAGCGGTCACGCGAATGCAGGACTGCCACCGATGCCAGGTGTCGAGTCGGCGATGACTCAGCCGCATCCGGCGAAGCGGTGATCCAGGCCATGACGCGAGAGCATGGCGTGTACAGGGCTAGGGTGCGCTGATGGACCTTGCGCGGTGGCGAGTCGACCTGGAGCGGACGGCGGCTGCGGCTGCGAAACGGCCGTTCCCGTATCGGGCCCTCGCACTGTGGGGTCTGGGGCTCGCCGTCGTGGTGAGCTGGAGCAGCGTGCTGGTGGTCGTCATGGGGCGGGTGGTGCCCAGCTGGATGCCGGCGGGCTTGCTGGTCCTCGTATCGTTCGTGCTGATGAGCGTGCGTGCGGTGCTGCGGCGGCGCTCGCCCGACGGCTCGATCTCCTACGACGACCTCGCCGCGTCCCTCGTCCTGACCGCGCCCGCCGACGCGTCCCGCGCCCTTCGTCTCCCGCCCCGGGAATCCACGCCACGCCTCGTCGGCCGCGTCCTCCTGGCCGTCGTCGCCCTGGCGAGCACCGGTTTCAACGCGCTCGGTGATCTGGGGGCGGAGTACCTCGTCCTACGGCCCACCGGCCCCGGCGGCTGTACGGCGATCGTGCGGGAGACGGCCTTCCTGATGGCGGGCACCGGTGAGGTGTACGCGGTGGCGGGGGCGACCGGGGTCGCGTGGGGACCGTCGGGGTCATGGTTCGCGGACGACGGTTACCGGCCCGTCGCCGCCGGGTCGTACCGGCTGACGTGGGGGCGGGCCGACGGCGCGCTCGTGGTCGAGGGCACCAGTACCGACCCGGTCCATCCGGCGATCCACGAGCTCGACTGCGGCTGACCGGGGGCGGTCTCGCTGCGCCCGTCCCCGGAGCCCCACACTGTTCGTACACCCGCTCGGGGATACTGCCTCCAAGCACCCATCCTGGAAGGCGACACCATGTTCATCCTCTTCGGCACCAAGGGGTACCTGTACCAGCTCGCGATACTCACGCTGGTGTGCGGGCGCTGCGGCAACCCGGCCGCGCACACCCTGCGCAAGCGGGTCACGAAGTTCACGCTGTTCTTCGTGCCGCTGTTCCCGATCTCCACCAAGTACGCCACGCAGTGCACCTTCTGCGGCGCGGAGAACAAGGTGACCGCGCAGGACGCGGAGCAGCTCCAGGCGCAGGCGGCCGCCGGTGGCGGGCAGGGCGGTCAGGGGCAGATGTACGGCGGACAGGCCCCGCAGCAGCCGTACCAGCACTGAGGTTTCAGCTGATCTTGCGGGCCACCCCGCCGTAGAAGCCGATCTCCTCGGAGCGGGGCGGCGGGGGTGCGTCCGGGCGCCAGAACGGCACCTGGGCCACGCCCGGCTCGATCAGCTCGAAGCCGTCGAAGAAGCGCTCGACCTCGGTGCGGGTGCGGAGGTTCATGCTGGCGGTGGCCTTGCTGTAGACGGCCGCCGCCCCGGCGCGGTCGGCGAAGTCGCCCGTGGCGTGGGACAGGATCAGATGGCTGCCGGGGGCGAGCGCGTCGCGCAGGGTGGCGACGATCTCCTCCGGCTTGTCCGCCTCCGTGAGGAAGTGGATCACCGCGACCAGGAGCAGCGCGACCGGCTCGTCGAAGTCGATCACGGCCCGTACGTCGGGGTCGTCCAGGATCGCCCGCGGGTCGCGCAGGTCGGCGAGGACGATGCTCGTCGTGCCGTCGGCGCTCAGCAGGGCGCCGGCGTGGGTGTTCACGATCGGGTCGTTGTCGACGTACGCGACGCGGATGTCCGGCGCGACCTCAAGTGCCGTCTCGTGGACGTTCGGTGAGGTGGGCAGGCCGGTGCCGATGTCCAGGATCTGGCGGACGCCGGTGCCGATGACGTGGCGGACGGCCCGGTTGAGGAAGGCCCGGTTGGCCCGTACGCCGATCCGCGCCTCCGGGGCCGCCGCGATCAGCCGCTCACCGGCCTCGCGGTCGACCTCGTAGTTGTCCTTGCCGCCCAGCAGGTAGTCGTAGATCCGTGCGGGGTGCGGCTTGCTGGTGTCGATCTCCTCGGCACGGAAGCCGTTCTCTCTCACGGTGCGCTCCTCTCAGGCGGCCGCGGGCACCTCCCCTGCGGCGGCTGGCGTCAGCTTTGCATACCTGGCTGTTCAACTCCCGCGTCTGTAGGGGTAGTTCCGGGGGTGGAAGTGGTTTCGGGGGTGGGGGTGGTTTCGGTGGCGGGGGTCGGGGTGGGGTCGCAGTCGTCACCGGTGGCCGGAGGGGGCGTGGTCGGGTCCGGGGTCGTCGTGGGGGGTTCCGAGGGGTCCACCGGGTCCGATGGCGGGGCCACGGGGTCCGACGGCGGGTCCACCGGGTCCACCGGCGGGTCCGAGTACGTCGGCGGCTCCGGCGTCTCCCCAACACCCCCCGGATCCACGGGAGTCGGCGTCACGTCCCCCGGCACCTCGGGCTCCGGCTCCGCAGGCGGCTGCTCCGGCTCCTCACCCCCCGGCGCGGGTACGACAGGACTGGGACTCGGCGCCGGCTCCTCGGGCGCAGGCTCGGGAACCGGCTCAGGCGCAGGCGCGGCAGGCGGACTCGGCTCGCCCACCACACTCCCACCACCCGAACCGCCCCCGGAACTCCCGGAATCCCCGGAACCCCCGGAGCCCCCGGAGCCCCCGGAATCCCGAACCCCCGCCACCAACTGAACGTCCCCCACCACACCATCCGCAAGGGTCCGGTCCCGCTCATCCCCCCGATGCTCCCCCGTCGCCCCCGGCACCCCCGTCGCCCCCACCGAAGGCTGCACCACCGGCCCCTGAGCCACCGGCACCCTGCCCTTCCCCCGCAGCGTCGCCGTAGCGGGCGACTCGTTCACGCCGAACGCGAGCACGACCGCCACGGCCGCCGCGGCCGCCGTACCCGAGGCGAGGGCCGCCTTGGTCTTGGGTCCCGCCGAACGCGCCGTGTGCAGCAGGCCGTTGGAGCCGAAGGCACCGCCGGCCGCCGCCGACCCGGCCGTGAGCGAGGCCACGAACTTGCCCGTGCCGCCGACGACGAAGACCAGCAGCGCCGGTCCCACGAGCGCGGGCAGCCGGTTGTTGGCGCGGATCAGGACGGCGAGGCGGCCCCGGCACGCGTCGCAGCCGTCGACGTGGGCGAGCAGCCGCTCGGACTGGCGCGGGGTAGCGCTCCCACGGACGTACGCCGGCATGCGGACCCAGTGGACCTCGCACGCAGGGTCGTCGGGCGCCTCGGTCTGCGAGCGCAGGAACGCCTGCCGCATGCCCTCGCGGGCGCGGTGCAGCAGTACGGCGGTGGCGCCCTGCTTGGCGCCGATCTGCCGGCCGACCGACTCCAGCGGCTGGCCCTCGGCGTCCGCGAGCCACAGGGCCTGGACCCAGCGTTCGGGGAGCTGGCCGAGGACGCGGACCAACAGGTCGGTGGAGGAGACCTGTTCGGCCGGGTCGTCCGCGTGCCGGGCCGCGGTCTCGAAGGTGCCCGCGCCGAAGGCCTGTTCCGGGACCTGCGGGTCGCGCGGGGTCTCGTGCGTGGCGCTCGCGACGGAGGACGCGAGGTGCCGCACGGTCGTCATGAGGTACGCCGGGACGTTCTCGATCTCGTGCCCGGCGGACAGCCGCCGCCACACACGGAAGTGTGCCTCGGCGACGAGGTCCTCGGCCGCCCAGGTGTTGCGGGTGAGCGAGCGGGCGTACGCGACGAGGCGCGGCTGTTCCTCCTCGTAGATCCGCACGTACTCGGCGGTCGCGGAGGGGGACGTCTGGGCGGGCACTCTGGCCGGTCGATCGGTCATGCAGGAACGCTCCAGTTCCCGGCGGTTGGGGCGCGGAAGGGTTTGTCAGCGTAGATGACAAAACTTTCAATCATTCAGTTCCGGCCGTGATTCAGATCACATAAACCGCTCCGGTCACCGCGTAATCAAGGGGCACTCCAGCCACTCGACACGGCAACAGACGCCCACCGCACACAGACCGGAGACCACCCTCATGCGCCTCACGACCCTGCACCAGACCACCCGCGCCCGCCTGATCACCGCCGACCACCCCGAACTCCCCATCCGCCCCACCCTGCGCTACACCTCCGCCGACCCCTTCGCCGTGCACATCGACTTCCCCGCGCACGTCTCCGCCGACGGTGAGGGCGTGACGTGGATGTTCGGCCGGACCCTCCTGGAGGAGGGCCTCGTCGCACCGGCCGGCGACGGCGACGTGCACATCCGCCCGTACGGCTGGGCCCGCACCGTCATCGAGTTCCACTCCCCCCTGGGCCTCGCCGTGATCCGCTTCGGCACCACCCCCCTCCGCCGCTTCCTGCTGCGCTCCTACGACGTCGTCAGACCCGGCGCGGAGGACCTGGGGCCCGAACTGGACCACGGGCTCGCGGCGTTGCTCGATGAGGTGTGAACCGGCGATCTCGACAGAGGCGTACCCCGACCGCACACTGACCCGCATGCGATTCCTGCGGCGAGTGGGCCGTGACCTGTCCCGCGGCGAGAACCTGGAGATCTACTCGACGGCCCTGCTGTCCCTGGCCCTGGCGGTGCTCGGCGCCCTGGACCTGGTCGGCGACAAGACCCTGGCCGCGGCCACCCTCGCCACGCTGGCGCTGCTCGCGGGGAGCCTGCTGGGCAGCCGCCGTCAGCTGACGGACCTGTCGGAGCAGGTGCGTTCACGGGCCGCCGGTGAGGTCTCCGCGGCGGACTTCCTGGCGCACGACAAGCCCGAACTCCTCCAACAGGTGCGCGGGGCGCAGGACATCAGGATCGTCGGGGTGACGCTGGGCCGGACCCTGCGCAACCTGATCGACGAGCTCCGGAGCCGCCTGGCCGCCGGCGCGACGGTCAAGCCGGCCCTGATCGACCCGCACGGCTCCACCCCGGCGGAGGCGGCCCGCCGCAGCACGATGCCGGACCGCCCCGGCGTCTACGAGAACCGCCTGCGCTCGTCCCTCGACCTGCTCCGGGAGCTGGCGGAGACCCCCGGCGCCCAGGACCGCCTGGAGATCCGCTTCCTCCCCTTCGTCCCCGCCTTCGGCCTGGTCCTCCTCGACCCCCAACGCCCCGACGGCCTCATCCACGTGGACATCTACTCCCACAACTCCGCCACCGGCGACGCCGTCCTCACCCTGCGCCCGGGCCGCGACGGCGAGTGGTACGAGAACTTCCGGTCCGAGTTCGACCGCGTCTGGGAGTCCGGACGGGTGCCGGGGCCGCCGGACGAGTGGGCCTAGACCCCCAGCGCGAACTCCGCCACCGTCTCGAAGTCCCCTTCCCGCAGCCCCAGTCGGGGATCGACCCGATGCAGCAGAGCCGGGCCGGCGTGATGGGTGGCCACGAACGCCCGGTCGCGGTGGTCGAGTTCGTCGTCGAGCCAGGCGAAGGGGCGGCCGGCGGCGTGGGTGACGAGGTGGTGGGTCTTCCAGAAGGTGCCTTCGGGGCCGCCGGCGGGGAGGGTGGGCCAGGTGACGACGGGGAGGGCGGGGAGGCCGAGGACGGGGGCGATGTAGGTGTTGGCCTCGTGGGTCCAGGTGGTGGCCCAGTGGAGGTCGTACCGGTCGGCCAACCGCAGGAGGGCGGGGCCGTGCGCGGGGTTGAGCCAGACGCGGAGGGGCCGGACCCGGGACGGGGGGACGCCGGGGTGCTGGGCCAGCCAGCCCTCGGGCTTCACGCGGAGGGTGGTGTAGCCCTCGGGGCGCTGCTGGCGCTTGGCGGCATACGGGTTGAGGGGGCCGTCGACGTCGAGGTAGAGGAGTGGGCGGGCCGCGGTCATGAGGCACCGCCTCGGTGAAGTACCCAGTCCGCGCGCAGGAGTTCGTACTCCACCTCCCCCTCCTCCGCCCCCTCGATCGGCTCCGGCCACTCCCCGCGGAAGCTGCGCAGGAAGCGCAGCCCGCACTTCTCCATCACGCGGCGTGAACTCCGGTTGACGGTCATGGTGTTGGCGGTGACCCGTTGGACGCCGAGGTCGGTGAAGCCCTTGTCGATGAGGGCGCGGGAGCCCTCTGTGGCGTAACCGTGGCCCCAGGCGGGCCGGTTGAGGCGGTAGCCGAGTTCGACGACGGCCGGGCTCGCGTCGTCGAGGGGGCGGAACTCGAACCAGCCGAGGAAGGTGCCGGTGGACTTCTCCTCGGCCGCCCAGAAGCCGCGGGTGCCGAGGCCGGGGTGGTCGTGGAGGAGGTGGGGCAGGGTCCGGGTGCGGATCGTCTCGCGGGGTGTGGGGACGCCGCCGGTGAGATGGCGCATGACCTCGGGGTCGCCGTCCAGCGCGACGAGGCGCTCGACGTCGGCCTCGGTGAACGCCCGCAGCCGCAGCCGCGCGGTCTCCAGGAAGACGTACGTCACTCGCTCTCCCCCAGGAACTTCTCGATCTCCACGTGCAGTTGCTCCGGCTGGTCCAGGTGTACGTCATGGGCGGCGCCCGGCACCACCACCGCGCGGGTCTCCGGGCGCCGGGCGCGCATCTCGTCGGCCTCGGCGTCCCGCCTGGTGCCGGACGCGCCCCGCACCAGGAGTGTCGGACAGCGCACCCGCGACCACTGCGGCCAGTAGCCGTCCAGGGCCAGTTCCGCCGCCGTCCCGACCAGCGTGTCGCGGTCGAAGCGGGGCCACCGCCCGTCCGCCCGTTCCTCCAGCCCCCGCGCCCACGCCTCGTGCCCGAGAAAGGCCGTCGCCTCCGCGAGCGACGCGAACGGCACCGGCCACCTGTCCAGCCAGGCCGCGATGGTGCCCGGCAGTTCCGCCTCCCGGCCCGCGGGCCCCGCCTCCACCAGGACCAGGGCACGGACCAGTTGGGGGTGTTCCGCCGCCAGCAGCATCGCCGTATGACCGCCGAGGGACTGCCCGATGACGACCGCCGGGGCGAGATCCAGCTCCCGCAACACGGCCACGGCGTCCGCGACATGGGCGGCCCGGCTCACCGACACCGGCCGCCGGGTGCTCCCGCCGTGCCCCCGGGCGTCGTACGACACCACCCGGCACCCGGACGCCGCCAACCGCCCGGCGAGGTGGTCCCATTCGCCGAGATGGCCCGCAAGTCCGTGCAGGAGCAGCACGGTTGGCCCGGGGCCGGGGTGGTCGCGGTAGGCGAGGCGGGTGCCGTCACCGGTGACGAGGTGGGTCAACCGGACACTCTCCCCTCTCGGTCGGTCACCGACATCCTCCTCGACACCGTCCGATTACGCTGACCACGACATTCGAACAGGGGGTCTGGATGTTCTTGCTGATTCCGTTGCTCATCCTGGTGCTCGTGGTCACCGGCTGCGGGCTCCTCGGCTACGGCGCCGGGCGCACCGCCGACTGCTTCGCCCGGCTCGGCGACCTCCCCTCCGGGCTCCGCGGGGTCGCGGCCCTCGCGGGAGCGGTGGCGGCCGCCGTGTACGCGTGGGGCCTGCTGCACGTCGGCGGCGCGGTCCTCGACGCGGAGGACGGCGGGGCGAACTCGTCGCCGATCCTGCCGTGCCGCTCGGACGAGCGGGCCGCCCACGTCACCGACTACTCGGTGAGCTTCATCCCCCTCGACTTCGTCTGCGAGACGAACGACGGCGACAGCTACCCGACCGACGACGTCCCCGCGTACATCACCCCCGTCGCCGTGGGCCTCGCCCTCGCCGCCGCGGGCTGCGCCGTCTCCTCGGGGTACGTGACGGAACTGCGGGCCCGGCGCGAGCGGACTTGACAGCCCTCGACTCAGGTTCCGAACGCGGCCGACGACGGCGTTAGCCTCGGAGATCTCGGGGGCGCACATCACCCAAAGCAGCAGGAGATGGACATGGCGAAGGTTCCCAGTGCGGCGATCGCGACTGTCGGGCTCGTCGGCGGGTACGGCGTGGCCCGCTGGACGAAGAAGCGGCCGCTGGGCGGGGCGGTCCTGGCCGTCGCCGGGGCCGCAGCCGCGCGGCAGTGGCGGGAGCGGGCCGGCGGGAAGGCGGCCAGGGCGCTGACGGCCACGTATGTCGCCGCGTTCGCCGGCTCCCACCCGCTGGCCAAGAAGGTCGGCGCCTGGCCCGCGGTGTTCGGAGTCGCGGGCGCGGTGGCGCTGGCCTCCTGGGCGGTGGCGGACCGCAACGCCTGAGAGCCGCTACGCCCCTCCGGCCCGGTGGGTGAGGACGTTCACCACCCGGCCGTTCGGGTCCCGGACGAAGAAGCGCCGTACGCCCCACTCCTCGTCCCGAAGCTCCCGTACGACCTCCGCGCCCGACGCCACGACCCGCGCATACACGGCGTCGACGTCCTCGACCTCCACGCTGAGGTCGGGGACGACGGGCGCGGTGCGCTCCTCGGTGAGAAAGCTGATCTGGGCGGTCGGATTGGCGGGCGACGCCAGCGTCACAACCCACCCCATGTCCATGACCTCCTCGAAGCCGAGAAGGCCGTAGAAGCCGCGGTTGGCCGCCAGGGCCTCCCCGGACGAGACGTGGATGTCGGGCATGATCCTGCGGATGCTCATGGGTACGGCTCCTAGCGTGTTCCTTTACCTGTTCCTTCTGCCTGATCCCTTTGCCTGATCCCTTTTCTGTTATCGACGGTCTCACCCTCGCGTCTCCTGAGCGTCCCCAGCCACCGGCACGCGAGGAACGACCTACGTGACTTCACAGATCAGCCGCCGCAGCATGCTCAAGGCGGCGGGAGCCGCCGGTGCCGCGGCGACCACGGCCGCAGCCCTGCCCGCCACCGCCGTCGCCGACTCCGCGTTCGCGCACCCGGGTCTGCTGCACACCACGGCCGACCTCGCGCGGATGGCCGCGAAGGTGAAGGCGGGCGCCGCGCCCTACACGGCCGGCTTCGCCAGGCTGACCGCCAACCGCCATGCGCAGAGCGGCTGGACGGCGAATCCGCAGACCACGGTGTACCGGGGATCGGGCAGCCCCCAGAACTACGCGATCCTCTACAACGACATCCACGCCGCGTACCAGAACGCCCTCCGCTTCCACGTCAGCGGCGAGGGCGCGCACGCCGACACCGCAGTCGCGATCCTCAACGCCTGGTCGGCGAAGCTGACTTCGCTGGCCGGCAGCGCGGACCGCTTCCTCGCCGCCGGTCTCTACGGCTACCAGTACGCCAACGCCGCCGAACTCGTCCGAGACCACCCGGACTTCGACCTCGCCCGCGCCCAGGAACTCCTCACCAAGGTCTTCGCCCCCCCTCAGCGACGACTTCCTGGTCCGCCACAACGGTGCCGTCGTCACCAACTACTGGACCAACTGGGACCTCACGGCCATGGCCTGCGTCCTCGCCACCGGCATCTTCGTCGACGACAAGTCCCAAGTCGCCCGAGCCATCGACTACTTCAAGCACGGCGAGGGCCTCGGCTCCCTCCGCAACGCGATCCCCGTCGTCCTCGACAACGGCCTCGCCGAATGGCTGGAGGCCGGCCGGGACCAGGGGCACGCACTGCTCGGGGTCGGCCTCATGGGCACGTTCTGCGAGATGGCGTGGAACCAGGGGTACGACCTGTACGGCCATGACGACAGCCGGTTCCTCAAGGGCGCCCAGTACGTAGCGAAGTGGAGCATGGGTGGGCAGGTCTCCTACACCGCGAACACCCGCCGCAAGGGTGCGATCGGCGGCTGGTCCGGCTCCGAGTCCGCCACCGCGGCCGCCGGCGTCGACCCCACCATGACCCGCCCCATCTGGGCCATGATCACCAACCACTACACCAAACGCCGGTCCCTCTCGGCCCCCTACCTCACCCAGATCACCGCGAAGTCCTCGCCGGAGGGGGGCGGCGGGGACTACGGCCCCAACAGCGGCGGCTACGACCAACTGGGCTTCGGCACGCTGGCGTTCACGCGGGAGCGGGGTGCGTCGACGGGGTCGACTCCTCGGCCTACGGCCAGTGGAGGTGCGGCTGCTAAGGGTTCTTCGGGCCCGGATCTTGCCGCGACGGGGTCGAACGACCTTGTGGGGTGGTCTGCGGCTGTGGGGATCGGGGCGGTTGCGGGTGGGGTGCTGATGTTGCGGAGGCGGCGGTAGGGGGTGCCAGGTTCGGTTGTCTGGCGGGTGCGGGTCCGTCGTGGCTGGTCGCGCAGTTCCCCGCGCCCCTGGGGAGCTGCAGCCGGCCTGCGTTGTGAGGGCACGTTGGGCGCCTATTGGGGTGCCGGGTTCTGTTGTCTGGCGAGTACAGGTCCGTCGTGGCTGGTCGCGCAGTTCCCCGCGCCCCTAGGGAGTTGCAGTCGGCCCGCACCCCAATGGACCGTTGGCCGCGTACGGCGCGCAGGGGACGGGGTGGGGGGTGTCCGCCCGCAGCGGCCGGCGTCCATCACCCCGTACCAATCAAACGACAGCCACCGCCGGACCGAGGACGGATACCCCCCACCCCGGCCCCGACCCCACCACCGGACCGAACGCGCTACACACGCCCCCACCGGGGCGAAACAGGCTGCCGCAGGCATCCAGGGGCGCGGGGAACTGCGCAAAACGCCCGCCCCCACCGAACCCGCAGCCGACACCCGCACACGCCCACACCCAACCGTCACCCCACCGCAGTCAACGGCGTAGCCACATCCTCCAACGACCGCCGCTCCGCCCGAACAGCCAACCCCGCCGCCACCACCCCCGCCGCACACATCAACCCCGCCCCGATCTGAAACGCCAGCACCGTATCCCCCACAACCCCCGTACTCGTCAGATCAGCGAACAACAGCGGCCCACTGATACCCCCCGCAGCAGTCCCCAGCGCATAGAAGAACGCGATCGACATGGCCCGGGTCTCCATCGGAAACACCTCGGACACCGTGAGATACGCACTCGACGCCCCCGCGGAAGCGAAGAACAGCACGACACACCAGCACCCCGTCAGCGTCGTCGCGTCCAACGACCCCCGCCCGAACAACCACGCCGTCACGAACAGCAGCAGCCCCGAGAGCAGATACGTGGACGAGATCATCACCCGCCGCCCCACCGTGTCGAACAGCTTCCCCAGCAACAGCGGCCCACAGAAGTTGCCGACCGCGATGACGGCGAAGTAGTACCCCGTGTCCCCCGTCGGCACGTCGAAGAACGTCGTGAGGATCGCCCCGAACCCGAACGTGATCGCGTTGTACAGGAACGCCTGCCCGATGAAGAGGGAGAACCCCAGCACCGACCGCCGCCGGTAGTCCGAGAACACCGTCCGCGCGATCTCCAGGAACGACACACCCCGCCGCTGATGGATCGTGAGCTCCCCCTCGGCCGCGGGCAGGGGCTCACCACCGCGCCCCTCCACCACCCGCTCCTCGATCGAGGTGACGATCCGCTCCGCCTCCTCGTCCCGCCCGTGGATCAGCAGCCACCGCGGACTCTCGGGCACATGCCGCCGTACGAGAAGGATCACGAACGCCAGCACGGCCCCCAGCGCGAACGTCAGCCGCCACCCCACGTCCTTCGGGAAGAACTCCGTGTTCAGCGCGAGAATCGACAGCAGGGAACCACCCACCGCCCCCAGCCAGAAACTCCCGTTGATCATCAGATCCACCCGCCCCCGGTACTGCGCCGGGATCAGCTCGTCGATCGCGGAGTTGATCGCCGCGTACTCCCCGCCGATCCCGAACCCGGTCAGGAAGCGAAACAGGAAGAACCACCAGGAGTCGAAAGACACCGCCGTCAGCGCCGTGGCCGCGAGATACACCGCCAGCGTGATCATGAACAGCTTCTTGCGGCCCCACTGGTCCGTCAGCCGCCCCCAGAACAGCGCGCCGATACACGCGCCCGCCACGTACAGCGCCGCGGCGACACCGGTGATCTGCCCGGAGGAGATGGCGAGACCGCTCCCCGGCTCCGACAGCCGGCTCGCGATGTTGCCGACGACCGTGACCTCCAGGCCGTCGAGGATCCACACGGTGCCGAGCCCGATGACGATCGTCCAGTGCCAGCGGGACCAGGGCAGCCGGTCGAGCCGGGCGGGGATGTTCGTCGTCACGGTACGGCCGCTGCCGGCCTGGGCGGTGGTCACGGAAGGGCTCCCTCGTCATCGAGCTCGCCATCGAGCGAACCCGACCCGAGTGCCCCCGACCAGCCGCTCTACGCACCCACCGCTCCCGACCAGCCGCTCTACGCACCCACCACCCGCGACACCGTCACGCACCCACCACCCGCGACACCGTGTAGATCAACAACCCCACCAACGACCCCACCACCGTGCCGTTGATCCGGATGAACTGCAGATCACGCCCGATGTGCGCCTCGATCTTCTTCGTGGTGTGCTCGGCGTCCCACCCGGCCACGGTGTCCGTGATCAGGGAGGTGATCTCGCCCCGGTAGGTCGTGACGACGTACACGGCGGCCCCCTGCACCCAGCCGTCGACCTTGGCCTGCACCTTGGGATCGGCGGCCATCCGCGCCCCCAGCGACAGCAGCGAGGCCCGCACCCGCAGCCGTAGCTCGCTGCGCTCGTCCTCGGCGGCGGAGACGATCATCGACCGTACGGCGGTCCAGGCGGACGCGATCAGGTCCTGGACCTCGCCGCGCCCCAGCACCTCGCCCTTCAGCCGCTCGACACGCGCACGCGTGTCCGTGTCGGACTGGAGGTCGGAGGCGAAGTCCGTCAGGAACCGGTCCAGGGCCCCGCGCGCCGGGTGCGAGGGCATGTCCCGCATCTCGGTGACGAAGCGCAGCAGCTCCTTGTAGACCCGTTCGCCGACCTTCTTGTCGACGAAACGCGGGGTCCAGCCGGGCGCGCCGCCCTGCACCGCGTCCATGACCTGCGCGTCGTGGAGCACCAGCCAGTCGTGGGCCCGCGCGACCACCAGGTCCACGACCCTGCGGTGGCCGCCGTCGCCGACGACCTTCTCCAGCATCTTCCCGATGCCGGGCGCGATCTCCTGGGCGTCGGCCCGCCGGGTGATCGCCTCGCCGACCACGGCCTGGACGTCGGAGTCCCGCAGCACGGTCAGGGCGCCCCGGAGCGCGGCCGACAGCTCGGCGGTCACCCGGTCGGCGTGCTCGGGCTCGGCCAGCCAGGCCCCGAGCCGGCTCCCGATCCCCACGGCACGCAGCCGCTGCCGTACGACGTCCTCGGAGAGGAAGTTCTCGCCGACGAACTCTCCCAGGGACACCCCCAGCTGGTCCTTCTTGGTGGGGATGATCGCGGTGTGCGGGATGGGCAGGCCGAGCGGGTGCCGGAAGAGGGCGGTGACCGCGAACCAGTCGGCCATGGCACCGACCATGCCGGCCTCGGCGGCCGCCGCCACATAGCCGGCCCAGGCCCCCGCACCCTCGTGGGAGGCCCACTTCGCCAGCACGTACACCAGCGCCACGAAGAGCAGCAGCCCGGTCGCGGTGAGTTTCATACGGCGGACACCGCGCTGTTTCTCCAGGTCCGCCTCGCTGAAGGTCGTCATCGCGCGTACGGCCGAAGCGGGGACGGCACGGTTCGCCGCCCCGGTCGTACGGGCATGCTGCTCTACGTCAGAAGGTCCCGTTTCCTCTGGTTTCGTGCGTTCCATCCGCTCCACCCGTTCGGTGATCCCTCACACATTGTCCCTTCCTGACCGACTCCCGGAACGGAACAAGAGTTCCCGGCGTCTGACCGGACGGGGGAACCGGAGGGGGTCTGGTCACTTGTCCGGGTCCGATGCCTCATGATGAGTTCATCAGATCGGAGCCCCGGGCTCCCATCTCCTGAGGAGAACAGCACCACATGACACGGCGTCATGGTTACGCCCTGCTCGCCGCGATCGTCGCCGTGATCGTGGCCATGTCCACCGCCATCTATGTCGGAGTGGCGGCCGACGCAGGCACCAAGGACCGGACCTCGCTGTCCGGCTCACGGCCCTCGCGCCCCTCCGCCGCACCCGCCTCCGCCGGGCTCTGGGTGGGCGCCTGGTCCGCCTCCCCGGTCGGCGCCGAGCCCGGCACCCAGACCGAGGGCATGGCGGGCCGCTCCGTCCGCAACGTCGTCCACACCAGTGTCGGCGGTACGAGTGCCCGTATCACGCTGTCCAATCTCTACGGCCGGAGCGCGCTGACCATCACCCACGCCTCCATCGCGCTGGCCGCCGGCAGGGAGACCGCCGCGGCCACCACGGGCACCATGCGGCGGCTCACCTTCGCCGGCAACACCACGGTGATCATCGCGGCCGGGGCGCAGGTGCTCAGCGACGCCGTCGCGCTGGCCGTCCCGGCGGGCGGTGACGTCCTGGTCACCACCTACTCCCCGACCCTGTCCGGTCCGGTCACCTACCACCCGACGGCCCGGCAGACGTCGTACGCCGCCGAGGGCGACCTCACCGAGGACCTGACCGGCACCGGGTACACCGAGCAGGTGGACAGCTGGCGGTATCTGACCGCGCTGGACGTGCTCGGTGACGAGGCGTACGGCACGGTGGTCGCGTTCGGCGACTCGCTCACGGACGGGAAGAACTCGACGGCCAACGCGAACAACCGCTGGCCGGACTATCTGAACCGGCGTCTGCGCACGGCTCTCGCCGACGGGCAGCACCTGCCCCGCTACAGCGTCGTCAATGCGGGCATCGGCGGCAACCAGGTCCTCGCGGACGCCCGCGGGCGCCCCCTGGAGAACCAGGCCGGCATCCGCCGCTTCACCCGTGACGTGCTCGAACGCCCCAACGTCAAGGTCGTCGTGATCGACCTCGGCGTCAACGACATCCTCCGCAACCCGGGCCTCGCCGACCCGCACAAGATCGTCGCCGGGCTCCGTGACCTGGTCCGCCAGGCGCACGCCCACGGCATCAAGGTCGTCGGCGCGACCCTCATGCCCTTCGGCGACCGCCCGACCTGGACCGCGGCCCGCGAGAACGTCCGCGAGACCATCAACGCGGAGATCAGGTCGGGCAAGGTCTACGACGCGGTGGTCGACTTCGACAAGGCGGTACGGGATCCGTACGACCCGCGGCGGCTGCGGTCGCTGTACGACTCGGGGGACCGGCTGCATCCGAACGACCGGGGTTATGAGCGGATGGCCGACACGTTCGCCCTTCGGGATCTGACGGGGTCGGTGGCGGCCCGGCTGTAGGTGCCGGCCGGTGAGGGCTGGTCGCGCAGCTCCCCGCGCCCCCAAAAGCAGTGGGTGCGGCTCGGGATGACCGTGCGACCAGCCACCACGCACCCGCACCATCACCCGCACCCGCACCCGCCGACGAACCCCTCAGTCCTCCCCCCGTCGGCGACGCTCCCGGTGCCCCTCCAGCATCCTGCGATGCGCCTCGTACGCATCGTCCCGGATCGACTCCTTCAGCTCCCGAACGGCCTCGCGCCGCTCCAGCCGCTGCTGCCGCCGCTCCTCCCGGAGCCGCTGCCGGGCCGCCTTGGTCAGCTTGCGCTCGACCCCCACGCCACCCCAGAACGCGAATCCGGTGACGACGACCCGGGGCGCCCCGGGATCCCCCTGCACACCCTCCTCGCGGTGGTCGAAGCCGCCCATGATCCCGATGCCGCGGACCACGACCTCGACGCCCGGCGGAACGATCACCTGCACCCCGCCCATGATCGCGACGCAGTTGATCTCGACCTCGCCGTCGGCGAAGTTCGCGTCGCGCAGGTCGATCTCCCCGCCGCCCCAGAAGGCGAAGCAGTTGAACCGCCTGGGCACGGTCCACCGCCCCCGGCGCTGGAACCCGGACATGATGGCGACGGCCCAGGTCGAGGAGCCCTCGCCGCCGACGATCCGGGACGGCCAACTCCCGTCCTGCTCGGGCCTCTTCACCATGTCGACCTTGGGCGCGACCACCTGTCCGACCGGCAGGTCCCGGGTGATCGGCGTGAGCTCGCCGTACGTCCGGGCCCGGTACGTCGCCTCCAGCCGCTCCTCGAACTCCTCCATGTCGAGCCGCCCCTCGGCGAGGGCGTCCCGCAAAACCTCGGCGACTCGCTCGCGATCGGCGTCGGAAGCCCTGAGTTCTGGAAGCTCGTCGGTCATGCCGTCAGCCTACGAGTTCCCTCACCGCACGGCTACGAGACCGATCGCTCGGGCGGAGGTGTGGGGGTGCCCCCCATGGAATACAGCATCTTCGCGATCACCGCCTCGATGTCCGGCTCCCGCACCGAGAGGTCCACCAGCGGGTACTCCGCCGCCACCCGGGCCACCAGCGCCGCCGCCGACTCGGAGGCCGGGAAGGAGAGCCACTGCCGGGGTCCCTCCACCTTCACCACCCGCGCCGGCGCCGCCTCGATCGGCGGCAGCTCCCGCTCCAGGTCCACGACGAGCGTGCGCTCGCTCTCGCCCACCTCGTGCAGGCCGGTGAGGGGACCGTCGTACATCAGGCGCCCGTGGTCGATGACCATCACACGGGAGCAGAGCTGCTCGATGTCCTGGAGGTCGTGGGTGGTGAGCAGGACCGTGGTGCCGCGCTCGGTGTTCAACTCCCGCAGGAATCCCCGCACCTTGGCCTTGGAGATGACGTCGAGCCCGATCGTCGGCTCGTCCAGGTACAGCACCTCGGGGTCGTGCAGCAGGGCCGCCGCGATGTCGCCGCGCATCCGCTGGCCGAGCGAGAGCTGGCGTACCGGGACGTCCAACAGGGCGTTCAGTTCGAGGAGTTCGACACAGCGGTCGAGGTTCTCGCGGTAACGGGCGTCCGGGATGCGGTACATGCGGTGCATCAGCTTGTAGGAGTCGATCAGCGGGAGGTCCCACCACAGGGTGGTCCGCTGGCCGAAGACGACCCCGATCCGGTGCGCCAGCCGGGTGCGTTCGCGGGACGGGTCGATGCCGGCCACCCGCAGCCGGCCGCCGGACGGGGTCAGGATGCCGGTCAGCATCTTGATGGTGGTCGACTTGCCGGCGCCGTTCGGGCCGATGTACCCGACCATCTCGCCGCGCGCCACGGTGAAGGAGATCGAGTCGACCGCCCGCACCTGGCGCCGCTCGCGTTTCAGGAAGCCGGTCTTCTTGCGCACGTCGAAGACCTTCTCGACGTGGTCGAGTTCAATGAAGGCGTCCGCCGCCGAGCCCATGGCCACGTCCATCGCTAACTCCCCGTACTCCGATATGAACCGAGACCCGCCCGCCAGGCCAGCCCGGCCAGCACACTGCACGCCAGCGCCACCAGCGGCGGCGCGAAGGCCGCCCAGTCGGGCAGCGCCAGCGGGTACGGCCGCCCCAGCACATAGGAGGCGGGCACCCAGTTGACGAAGGCGAGCGGGAGCATGAAGGTCACGCCCCGCACGAAGTCCTTCCCGAACACCGTCGGCGGGTACTGGAGCAGGGTCGTACCGCCGTAGGTGAACGCGTTCTGGACCTCGCTCGCGTCCTGCGCGTAGATCTGGAAGGCCGCGCCCGCCACGAACAGCGCGCTGAAGATCACCGCGCCGCTGACCACCATGACCGGCACCAGCAGCACCTTCGCCGCGCTCCACTCCACGTGGACCGCCGTCAGCGCCCAGCCCAGCACCACCGCGCCCTGGAGGATCCGGCCGAGGCGGCGCAGCGCGAAGCGGTCCGCGCCGATCTGCGCGAGCACCGGCGCGGGCCGCACCAGCAGGATGTCGAAGGAGCCGTCGCGGATCCGGGCGCCCAGCACGTCCATCGAGCCGAGCACCAGGTCGGCGAGGCCGAAGGCGGTCACCGAGAGGCCGTAGAGGAAGGCGATCTCGGGCAGTGTCCAGCCGCCCAGCGAGTCGACCTGCGCGAACATCAGCAGGATCGAGGCGAAGTCCATGGCGGTCACCACCAAGTTGCCGACCGCCGTGAAGACGAAGGAGGTGCGGTAGGCCATGGAGGACCGGATCCACATCCCGGCGATCAGCAGATAGGCCCGCAGGCCCTCCCGCGCCCTGGACGTGCCGGCGAAGGTCTCAGCCACCCTGCACCACCACCCGCCGGGTCGCCGCCCGCTGAAGCAGCCGCCCGGCCGCCAGCAGCGCCACCGCCCACACCGCCTGGAAGGCGAACGCCCCGAGCGGGTCGGTCTCCCCCATCAGCACGTCCGCCGGCATCTGGATCAGCGCCGCCCACGGCAGCACCCGCACGATCTCGCCGAACTCACCGGGGAAGGCGTTCAGCGGCAGGACCATGCCCGAGAAGAAGACCCCCGTGATCATCAGGGTCTGGGCGACGCCCTGGCTGTCCATGAGCCAGAACGCGCTCAGCGCGCCCAGGTAGCGGATCCCGAAGCTGACCGTCATCGCGAGGAACAGCGCGACCAGCAGGGCCGCCCAGGAGGTGACGTCCGTGGGCAGCGCCATCGGGAAGAAGAGCGCGCCGAACACGAAGGGGATCACCCCGCGTCCCAGCATCTGGAACATCGAGCGCCCCAAGTCGTGGGAAAGCCACCACAGTTGAAGGTCGACCGGCCGGTACAGGTCGACCGCGATCTCGCCCGTGCGGATCCGGTCCATCAGGTCCTTCTCGGCGCCGCCGCCCTGGATCGCCAGCGTCGCGTAGAGGCACTGCCCCAGCCACACGTAAGTCACCGCCTGCGCCTGGTCGTAGCCCCCGAGATGGGGCTTCTCGTCCCACAGCGCCAGATACGTGTAGACGAGGATCACACCGAAAGCGGTGTTGGTGAACACCCCTGCGAGCGTCGCCGCCCGGTAGGTCGCGTACCGTCTGAATCCCCCCGCCGCGACGGCCGCGTACAACCGCCCGGAACCCACATCCACAGCCCTCCTCGGCCCGCCGACACCGAAGCGCAGGAGCCTAGTGCGCAGGTGACGAGGCGGGCCACCCATTTTCCTGGGCGAGACGCGCGCCATATCCGGGAACGGAACGCATGGTGCGAGAGTCTTCAACAGGGGGCGCAGAAGGCGTACGAGGTCGTACGGGAACGTACGACGCGAAACAGGAGTCCGTGCACGAGATGAGCGACCAGCCGCAACAGCCGACCGAGGGCTGGGCACCGAGAGACCCGCAGGCGGCTGAAGAGCCCGGCGGTGAGAAGGCCAAGAAGCCCAAGCGGCCGAAGCGCACGGGCTGGCGACGGCTGATCCCGACCTGGCGCATGGTGCTGGGCACCTTCGTCCTCGGCGTGCTCCTCCTGGCCGGCCTGTTCTACCTCGGCTACTCCATGGTCAAGATCCCGCCGGCCAACGCCCTCGCCACCAAGCAGTCCAACGTCTACCTCTACGCCGACGGCAGCCAGCTCGCCCGCGACGGCGAGGTCAACCGCGAGAACACCACCCTCGCGCAGATCTCCAAGGACGCGCAGCACGCCATCCTGGCCGCCGAGGACCGCGACTTCTACACCGAGTCCGCGGTCGACCCCAAGGCCATGCTCCGCGCCGCCTGGAACACCGCCACCGGCAAGGGCAAGCAGTCCGGCTCCACCATCACCCAGCAGTACGTGAAGAACTACTACCTGGCCCAGGAGCAGACGGTCACCCGCAAGGCCAAGGAGTTCTTCATCTCGATCAAGCTGGACCGCGAGAAGTCCAAGGACGAGATCCTGGAGGGCTACCTCAACACCAGCTACTTCGGCCGCAACGCCTACGGCATCCAGGCCGCCGCCCAGGCCTACTACGGCAAGGACGCCATCGACCTCGACCCGGCCCGCGCCGCCTATCTCGCCGCACTGGTCAACGCGCCGAGCGAGTACGACGTCGTCGCGCACCCCGAGAACAAGGCGGCCGCCGAGGCCCGCTGGAACTACGTCCTGGACGGCATGGTCAAGAAGGGCTGGCTGGCCGAGTCGGCGCGCACCGGCCTGAAGTTCCCGATGCCGAAGGAACAGACCGTCTCCACCGGCCTGTCCGGGCAGCGCGGCTACATCGTGCAGGCGATCAAGGACTACCTGACCACCAACAAGATCGTCACCACGGACGAGTTGGAGGCCGGCGGCTACCGGATCACCACCACCCTGGACAAGAGCAAGCAGGACGCCTTCGTGAAGGCCGTCGACGACCAGGTGATGAAGAAGCTCGACAAGAAGAACAACAAGGCCGACAACTACGTCCGCGCGGGCGGCGCTTCGGTCGACCCGAAGACCGGCAAGGTCGTCGCGATGTACGGCGGCATCGACTACGTCAAGCAGTACACGAACGGCGCGACCCGCGGCGACTTCCAGGTCGGCTCCATCTTCAAGTCCCTCGTCTTCGCCGCCGCCGTCCAGAACCACTCCGAGACCCAGGACGGCCAGCTCATCACCCCGAACACCTACTACGACGGCACCAACAAGCGCCCGGTCGTGGGGTGGAGCGGCGGCACCTACGCCCCGGAGAACGAGGACCAGGGCTCCTACGGCGAGATCACCGTCCGCGAGGCCACCGACAAGTCCGTCAACTCGGTGTACGCGCAGATGGCCGTCGACGTCGGCTCCGACAAGGTCAAGCAGACCGCGATCGACATGGGCATCCCGGCCGACACCCCCGACCTCACGGCGTCCCCCTCGATCGCGCTCGGCGTGAACACCGCGAGCGTGCTCGACATGGCGGAGGCCTACGCCACGCTCGCGAACCACGGCAAGCACGGCACGTACACGATGATCGACAAGATCACCAAGGACGGCACGGAGAACGTCGAGCTGCCCGCGCAGAAGACCACCCAGGCCATCAGCCGCGAGGCCGCCGACACCACCACCTCGATCCTGCAGAGCGTCGTCGACAACGGCACCGCCACCGCGGCCCAGGGCGCCGACCGGCCCGCCGCGGGCAAGACCGGCACCGCCGAGGAGGACACCGCGGCCTGGTTCGCGGGCTACACCCCCGAACTCGCCACGGTCGTCTCCGTGATGGGCCAGGACCCGGTGACCGCCGCGCACAAGTCGCTGTACGGCGCGTTGGGCCTGGAGCGCGTCAACGGCGGTGGCCCGCCGGCCGAGA
Organism: Streptomyces sp. SID13726; assembly: GCF_010548375.1. Classification (GTDB taxonomy): domain Bacteria; phylum Actinomycetota; class Actinomycetes; order Streptomycetales; family Streptomycetaceae; genus Streptomyces. The sequence goes on along the minus strand of NZ_JAAGLY010000023.1, from coordinate 104,659 downwards.
TCTGGGCGCAGTACACCAAGGCCGCGCTCAAGGGGAAGCCGGTCTCCGACTTCGACCTCGAACTCCAGGCGGGCGCCGAGAACCAGGCCCCGAGCAGCCAGGCCCCCACCGACCCGACCACGGGCGGCCAGGACGACGGCGGCACCACGGGCGACACCACCGGCGGCCAGGACACCCAGGGCCAGACGCAGGGCCAGACCCAGGGCCAGAACAACGGCGGCACGACGGGTGACGCCACCGGCGGCACCACCACGACGGGCGGCACCACCGGCGGCACCACGACGACCGGCGGCACCACCGACGGCGGCACCACGACCGGCGGCACCACCGGGGACACCTCGACCGGCGGCACCACCGACGGCGGTACGACGGGTGACGCCACCGGCGGCGGTACGACGGACGGCTCGACCGGAGGAACGACAGCGGGCGGCGGCCCGGTGACGACGTCCCGGCGGGAATGACCCGCGCTCAGTGACCCGAGGTCGCCTTCAGCCCCACCACGGCGACCAGCAGCAGGCACACGAAGAAGATCCGGGCGGCGGTGACGGGCTCACCCAGCACCACCATGCCGAGCACCGCCGCCCCGGCCGCACCGATCCCGACCCAGACGCCGTAGGCGGTCCCGATGGGGAGGTCCTTGGCGGCGTACGACAGCAGGAGCATGCTGGCGACGATGCCCGCGCCGGTGAACAGGCTGGGCACGAGGCGGGTGAAACCGTCGGTGTACTTCATCCCGATCGACCAGCCGACCTCCAGCAGACCGGCGACGACGAGCAGAACCCAGGCCATGACAGGCACCTCCGAGACACGATCTCTGACAGGGGTGCGTCGTCTTTCCTGTACCTCTACGTCGATCCCGGTACGGCGCGTCTCGTCGGGCGGACACCTTCAAAGCTAGCAAAGGAACGACAAAAGGGGCTGGTGACCATGGTCACCAGCCCCTTTGTACCGCCGTTTCAGAGGTACAGGCCGGTCGAGTCCTCGGAGCCCTCGAACCGGTCCGCCGCCACGGCATGCAGATCACGCTCGCGCATGAGCACGTACCCGACACCCCGCACCTCGACCTCGGCGCGGTCCTCGGGGTCGTACAGCACCCGGTCGCCCGGCTCCACGGTCCGTACGTTCTGACCCACCGCGACGACCGCGGCCCAGGCCAGCCGACGCCCGACCGCCGCGGTGGCCGGGATCAGGATGCCCCCGCCCGACCGCCGCTCGCCCTCACCGTTCTCCTGCCGCACGAGTACGCGGTCGTGCAGCATCCGGATGGGCAGCTTGTCGTGCTGGGTGTCGTTTCTGTTGGCGCTCACGGCACTGAACCTACCTGCCTCCGGGGCGCGTGTGCGCCGCCGGGGTCAGCCCTTCCGGCGCCGGGTGCCCAGGGCGAGCAGCCCCACGAGCCCCACGGCGACGAGGGCGACGGGCACGATGCGCTCCAGGCGGGGAGCGCCCTCCTCGTCCACGAAGCGGCCCTTCACATCGGTGACGGCCCGGTTGACGCCGACGTACGCCCGGCCGAGCGTGTGGTCGATGTTGGAGACGACCTTCGCCTTGGCGTCGCCGACGATCGTCTTCGGGTGCACCCGCACCCCGATCTCGTCGAGCGTCTCGGCCAGCACCTCGCGGCGGCGCTTGATGTCCGCCTCGATCTGCGCCGGGGTTCTGATGTCCGACGTGTCCGCCACGGCAGGCCTCCGAAGTCGCTTTCTCGTTGTCGTCCTGGACAGTCTGTCAGTTCCGCCCGCGACCGCACTGTCAGGACCCCCGGTTACGCTGGCCCAATGAGCGAGCGACTCCAGCCCGGGGACGTGGCCCCCGCCTTCACCCTGCCCGACGCCGACGGCCACGACGTCTCCCTGTCGGACCACAAAGGCCGCAAGGTCATCGTCTACTTCTACCCGGCCGCCCTGACCCCCGGCTGCACGAAGCAGGCCTGCGACTTCACCGACAACCTGGAGGTCCTGGCCGGCGCGGGCTACGACGTCATCGGCATCTCCCCCGACGCCCCGGAGAAACTGGCCAAGTTCCGCGACAAGGAATCCCTGAGGATCACCCTGCTGGCCGACCCGGAAAAGACGGTCACCGAGTCCTACGCGGCCTACGGCGAGAAGAAGAACTACGGCAAGACCTACCTGGGCGTCATCCGCTCCACGATCATCGTGGACGAGGAGGGCAAGGTGGAACGGGCGCTGTACAACGTGCGGGCCACGGGGCACGTGGCGAAGCTCCTGAAGGACCTGTCGATCTGACGGACATATCGGGGACCGTAGGAGTGGCACTGCCCGGTAACATGACCGGGCAGTGCCAGGCGGCCGTGGTGGAATTGGCAGTCACGCTGGGTTTAGGTCCCAGTGGGGTAACTCCCGTGAGGGTTCGAGTCCCTCCGGCCGCACCAGAGATCAGCCCAACAGCTCCCGCACCACCGGCACCAACCCCCGGAACGCCTTCCCCCGGTGGCTGATCGCGTTCTTCTCGGCTGCCGACAGCTCCGCGCAGGTCCGGCTCTCGCCGTCCGGTTGGAGGATCGGGTCGTAGCCGAAGCCGTTCGTGCCGGACGGGGTGTGGCGGAGGGTGCCTCGGAGTTGGCCCTCGACGACTCGTTCCGTGCCGTCCGGGAGGGCCAGGGCCGCCGCGCAGGCGAAGTGGGCGGCGCGGTGCTCGTCCGCGATGTCGGATAGCTGGGCCAGGAGGAGGTTCAGGTTGGCCTTGTCGTCTCCGTGCCGTCCCGACCAGCGGGCCGAGAAGATGCCCGGGGCGCCGTTCAGGACGTCGACGCAGAGGCCGGAGTCGTCGGCGACCGCGGGCAGGCCCGTTGCCTGGGCCAGGGCGTGGGCCTTGAGCAGGGCGTTCTCGGCGAAGGTGATGCCGGTTTCCTTGACGTCCGGGATCTCCGGGTACGCGTCCGCGCCGACGAGGTCGAAGGGGAGACCTGCGTCGGCGAGGATCGCGTGGAGTTCGGTGATTTTGCCGGCGTTGCGGGTGGCGAGGATCAGGCGGGTCATGCCCACCAGTATTACGGCGTGCAGACCTTGGTGAGTTCGCCGGCCGCGTCGGTGACGGGGCTGAGGTCCGGGGTCTCGTCGCCGTTCTTCACGGACGTACGGACGTTGGCCACCGCCGCGTTCAGGTCGTCGACCGCCTTGTTGACGTCGGTGTTGTCGGTCTTGTCACCGATCTCGTCGAGGTTCTGGTCGATCGAGGCGAGGGCGTCGTCGATCTGCGTCGGGTCGTTGGACGCGTTCTCCACGGCCTGCTGGAGGTCGGTGACGCTGTCGGCGACGGCCTCGGCGGTCTGGACGCAGTCCAGCGCCTTGCTGACGGCGTCGCAGCCGGTGGTGAGGCCGACCGTCAGTCCTACGGCGGCCACCGCGGCGGCGATGGTGGCGATACGGCGACTACGGCGGCGTCGGCTCGCGGCCATGGATGTGTTCCCTCCCTTGGGCAGGCCTCGGGAGGCCCCCGTTTGCTTGGCCGGGCGCCCGTTGTGCACAGCGGGCGCCCGTATCCCTGAAGACGCCGGGGCGGTCGGTCGGGTTGCCCCCACCGGCCACCGTTCTTGGCGTTCCCTTTACCTTTCGAGGACCGTATCAAGCGCCTTGCTCTGGAGGACAGCGAGTTCGGAGCAGCCCAGGACGGCCAGGTCGAGGAGGGAGTTGAGCTCGTCGCGGGCGAACGGCTCGGCCTCGGCGGTGCCCTGGACCTCGACGAAGCGGCCGTCGCCGGTGCAGACGACGTTCATGTCGGTGTCGGCGCGCACGTCCTCCTCGTAGCAGAGGTCGAGCAGCGGGACTCCGCCGACGATGCCGACGGAGACCGCGCTCACGGTTCCCGTCAGCGGCTGGCGGCCGGCCCTGATCAGCTTCTTGCTCTGGGCCCAGGAGACGGCGTCGGCGAGGGCGACGTACGCGCCGGTGATGGCGGCCGTGCGGGTGCCGCCGTCGGCCTGGAGCACGTCGCAGTCGAGGACGATGGTGTTCTCGCCGAGTGCCTTGTAGTCGATGACCGCGCGCAGGGAGCGGCCGATGAGCCGGCTGATCTCGTGCGTGCGGCCGCCGATCTTGCCCCGGACGGACTCGCGGTCGCCGCGGGTGTTGGTGGCGCGGGGCAGCATCGAGTACTCGGCGGTGACCCAGCCCTCGCCGCTGCCCTTGCGCCAGCGGGGGACGCCTTCGGTGACCGAGGCGGTGCAGAAGACCTTCGTGTCGCCGAAGGAGACGAGGACGGAGCCCTCGGCGTGCTTGCTCCAGCCGCGTTCGATGGTGACCGGGCGGAGTTGTTCGGGGGTGCGGCCGTCGATTCGAGACATGGCGCTGAGCCTATCGGCCTCCCGGGTGACGGCTCGGCCCGCTCGGCTCACCTCACGCCTCGACGCTCACCTCACGTCTCGACGCCCACCTCACGCCCCGCCGCCCGGATCACACCCCGCCGCTCACATCATGTCCTCGATCTCCGCGGCGATCGGGTCGGCGTCGGTGCCGATGACGACCTGGATCGCGGTGCCCATCTTGACGACGCCGTGGGCGCCGGCGGCCTTGAGGGCGGCCTCGTCGACCTTGCTCGCGTCGAGGACCTCGGTGCGCAGGCGGGTGATGCAGCCCTCGACCTCTTCGATGTTCTCGATGCCGCCGAGTCCCGCGACGATCTTCTCTGCCTTGCTGGCCATTTCGGTCTCCTCACGCACAGTTGGCCCAACTTCGCGAGCGATTGCGGCGTTCGTACCGAAAGATGACGTCACAGCAACCACATCGTCCGTGACTGGTCTACACCACCTGACAGGCGGTCGCCAACTGATGAGTTCGGAAACCGAGATCTCACCCGCACGCCGGCGCCGGCAGGCCGCGTTCCAGGGGCTTCAGAAGATGGGCCGCAGTCTTCAGCTGCCCATCGCCGTACTGCCCGCCGCGGGCATCCTCAACCGGCTCGGCCAGCCGGACGTGTTCGGGGACGACGGTCTGGGGTGGACGAACGTCTCCAAGGTGATGATGGGCGCGGGCGGGGCGCTGCTGGACGGTTCGCTGGGGTTGCCGCTGCTGTTCTGCGTGGGTGTGGCCATCGGGATGGCGAAGAAGTCCGACGGTTCCACGGCGCTGGCGGCGGTGGCCGGATTCCTCGTCTACTTCTCGGTGTTGAAGCAGTTCCCTGAGGACTGTCCGAGCGGGGCGAAGGCCGTGCAGGGGATCGGGTGCCAGGCGACGGTCGACCACACGGTGGTGGCGTTCACGTACCAGAATCCCGGGGTGTTCGGCGGGATCGTGATGGGCCTGCTGACGGCGTTCTTCTGGCAGCGGTACCACCGCACCAAGCTGGTGGACTGGCTCGGTTTCTTCAACGGCCGCCGGCTCGTGCCGATCATCATGGCGTTCGTGGCCATCGCGTTCGCGGCGCTGTGCCTGTGGGTGTGGCCGCCGATCGGTGACGGTCTGGAGAACTTCAGCGACTGGCTGAAGGACGCGGGGGCGTGGGGCGCGGGGCTGTTCGGTGTCGCGAACCGGGCGCTGCTCGTGATCGGGCTGCACCAGTTCCTGAACGTGCCCATCTGGTTCCAGTTCGGGACGTACACCAAGCCGGACGGTTCGCAGGTGCACGGTGACATCAACATGTTCCTGGCCGGTGACCCCAGCGCCGGGCAGTTCACGTCCGGGTTCTTCCCGATCATGATGTTCGCGCTCCCTGCGGCGGCGCTGGCGATCACGCACTGCGCGAAGCCGGAGCGGCGCAAAGAGGTCGGGGGCCTGATGCTCTCGGTCGCGCTGACCTCGTTCGTGACGGGGATCACCGAGCCGATCGAGTACTCGTTCCTGTTCATCGCGCCGCTGCTGTACGCGGTGCACGCGGTGCTGACGGGCGTGTCGATGGCGGTCACGTGGGGGCTCGGGGTACACGACGGCTTCAGCTTCTCGGCCGGGCTGATCGACTACATCATCAACTGGAACCTGGCGACGAAGCCGTGGGCGATCATCCCGATCGGGCTGTGTTTCGCGGCCGTCTACTACGTGATCTTCCGTTTCGCGATCACCAGATTCGACCTGAAGACCCCCGGGCGGGAGCCCGAGGAGGAGGTCGAGGACGTCACCAAGGTGTAGTCCTCCGGTTGCGGAACTGACGGGTTCCTTATAACGGCTCCATCGTGTACAACAGGTCTACACCACTGAGTGGTGTAGACCACCACCCGATGGAGGAAGCGTCATGAGCACCGCCACCGCGCCCTCGGCGGCGCCCACGAAGAAGTGGGGATCAGGCCTTTTGCAGGGCCTGCAGAAGGTAGGCCGCAGCCTGCAGCTCCCGATCGCCGTACTGCCGGCGGCGGGCATCCTGCTGCGTCTCGGTCAGGACGACGTGTTCGGGAAGGACGGCCTCGGCTGGAACAAGGTCGCGGCCGTGTTCATGACCGCCGGTGACGCTGTCTTCTCCAACCTGCCACTGCTGTTCTGCGTCGGTATCGCGATCGGTTTCGCCAAGAAGTCCGACGGGTCGACGGCGCTGGCGGCGCTGGTGGGTTTCCTGGTCTACAAGAACGTGCTGACCGCGTTCCCGATCACCGACGCAAAGATCACCAAGGGTGCTGACGTCGCCGCCACCTACAACGACCCCAAGGTGCTCGGCGGCATCATCATGGGCCTCATAGCCGCCGTCACCTGGCAGCGCTTCCACCGCACCAAGCTCCCCGACTGGCTGGGGTTCTTCAACGGCCGCCGCCTGGTGCCGATCCTGATGGCCTTCATCGGCACCGCCGTCGGTGTCTTCTTCGGCCTGGTCTGGGAGCCCATCGGTGACGTGATCACCAGCTTCGGCGAGTGGATGACCGGCCTCGGCGCCGTCGGCGCGGCGATCTTCGGTGCCATCAACCGCGCCCTGCTCCCGGTCGGCATGCACCAGTTCGTCAACACGGTGGCCTGGCAGGAGATCGGCACCTTCAAGGACTCCTCCGGAACCGTCTGGCACGGCGACCTGCCCCGCTTCTTCCACGGTGACCCGACCGCGGGTCAGTTCATGACCGGCTTCTTCCCGATCATGATGTTCGCGCTCCCGGCGGCCGCCCTGGCCATCACGCACACCGCCCGTCCCGAGCGCCGCAAGGCCGTCGGCGGCATGATGATGTCGCTCGCCCTGACCTCGTTCGTCACGGGGATCACCGAGCCGATCGAGTTCTCCTTCATGTTCATCGCCCCCGTGCTGTACGTCATCCACGCGGTCCTGACCGCCGTGTCCATGGCCGTCACCTGGGCACTGGGCGTCCACCACGGCTTCAGCTTCTCGGCCGGTGCGATCGACTACTTCCTCAACTGGGGCCTGGCCACCAAGCCCTGGCTGATCATCCCCATCGGCCTGGTGTTCGCGGCGATCTACTACTCCGTCTTCCGCTTCGCCATCATCAAGTGGAACCTCCCCACCCCCGGCCGCGAACCCGAGGAAGAGGTCGAGGACCTCACCAAGGCGTAGTCACGGCCGTACCACGCACGCGAAGGCCCCCGGAGTCCTGAACCTCTCCGGGGGCCTTCGCGTATGCGGGGGGGGCTAGATGTCGTACGACAGTCTCGGTGCCGCCAATGACACCGGGCCGTCGAACACCGCGCGCGCGTCGGCGAGGTTGACCTGGGGGTCGGTCCACGGGGGGATGTGGGTGAGGACCAAGCGGCGGGCGCCTGCCCTGGTCGCCGTCTCACCCGCCTCGCGGCCGTTGAGGTGCAGGTCGGGGATGTTCTCCTTGCCGTGCGTGAAGGCCGCCTCGCACAAGAACAGGTCGGTGTCGCGGGCGAGTTCGGTCAGCGCCCCGCTCACTCCGGTGTCGCCGGAGTACGTCAGCGACTTCCCGCCGTGCTCGACGCGGATGCCGTACGCCTCCACCGGGTGCGCCACGCGTTCGGTGTGGACCGTGAACGGGCCGACGTCGAAGGTGGACGGCTTGACCGTGTGGAAGTCGAAGACCTCGCTCATCGAGGAGGCGGTGGGGGTGTCGGCGTAGGCCGTGGTGAGGCGGTGTTCGGTGCCTTCGGGGCCGTAGACCGGGATGGGGTCGCAGCGGCCGCCGTCGTGGCGGTAGTAGCGCGCGACGAAATACGCGCACATGTCGATGCAGTGGTCGGCGTGCAGATGGCTGAGGAAGATCGCGTCGAGGTCGTAGAGACCGCAGTGGCGCTGCAACTCGCCCAGGGCACCGTTGCCCATGTCGAGTAGCAGCCGGAAGCCGTCGGCCTCTACGAGGTAGCTCGAGCAGGCCGATTCCGCGGACGGGAACGACCCCGAGCAGCCGACGACGGTGAGCTTCATGAAGCAGAAACCTCCGCTGGCGGGAATTGACAATTGAGTGCGTCGGGGGTCGTGCGGTTTGTCGAGCGTAAGGCGCAAAACCTCCGGTCGCTCCTCCGCCAAGGGCTGTTGTGGGCGAACTCACCTGTGGTGTCACCGGTTCGGCTGGACCGGGGGCGTGTGGGGCAAGAGAGGGGTCGCGCGGGTTTTACAGAGGGCGCGCGGGGCTGATCGCGCGCCGGTAACGTCGTCCTCATGGACACGTCCTGGTGGCTCGCGCTCGCGGCGGTGGTGCTGCTCGCGCTGGTCGCCACGCTCGTGGACGGGTGGGGACGGGGGCACCGGCCCAGGGGGCGCGCGGACCGGACGACCCGGCCGGCGGGGCGGACCACGGGGCTGCGGCCGCGGCCCGCCGAGATCTGGTGGGCGACCGTGCCGTACGAGGACGGGCCGGGCGGCAAGGACCGGCCCTGTCTGGTGCTCGCGGTGCGCGGCCGGAGGGCCACCGTCGCGAAGATCACCAGCAAGTACCACGACGAGCGGGCCGGGGTGATCCCGCTGCCGCCGGGCTCGGTGGGCGACGCGCAGGGGCGCGCGAGCTTCCTGGAGACGGACGAGCTGCGCGAGGTGCCGGTGGGGGACTTCCGCCGCAAGGCGGGCGTGGTGGACCCGGTCCTGTGGGACCAGGTCCGTCACCTGGCGAGGTAGAACCTCAGGCCCAGAGCTGGCCCTGAAGGGTCTCGATGGCTTCCTCCGTGGTCGCCGCCGTGTAGACGCCGGTCGAGAGGTACTTCCAGCCGCCGTCCGCCACCACGAAGACGATGTCGGCGGACTCCCCCGCCTTGACCGCCTTGTTGCCGACGCCGATCGCCGCGTGCAGGGCCGCGCCGGTGGAGACGCCCGCGAAGATGCCCTCCTGCTGGAGGAGCTCACGGGTGCGGGTGACCGCGTCGGCCGAGCCGACCGAGAAGCGGGTGGTGAGGACGGAGGCGTCGTACAGCTCCGGTACGAAGCCCTCGTCGAGGTTGCGCAGGCCGTAGACGAGGTCGTCGTAGCGCGGTTCCGCGGCGACGATCTTCACGTCCGGCTTCTGCTCGCGCAGGTAGCGGCCGACGCCCATCAGGGTGCCGGTGGTGCCGAGGCCCGCGACGAAGTGGGTGACCGAGGGGAGGTCGGCGAGGATCTCCGGGCCGGTCGTGGCGTAGTGGGCGCCCGCGTTGTCCGGGTTGCCGTACTGGTAGAGCATCACCCAGTCGGGGTGCTCGGCGGACAGCTCCTTGGCGACCCGTACGGCGGTGTTGGAGCCGCCCGCGGCCGGGGACGGGATGATCTCGGCGCCCCACATGCCGAGCAGGTCCCGGCGCTCCTGCGAGGTGTTCTCGGGCATCACGCAGACCATGCGGTAGCCCTTGAGCTTCGCGGCCATGGCGAGCGAGATGCCGGTGTTGCCGGAGGTCGGCTCCAGGATGGTGCAGCCCGGGGTGAGACGGCCGTCCTTCTCCGCCTGCTCGATCATGTGCAGGGCGGGGCGGTCCTTGACCGAGCCGGTGGGGTTGCGGTCCTCCAGCTTGGCCCAGATGCGGACGTCGGCGGACGGCGACAGCCGCGGCAGGCGCACCAAGGGGGTGTTGCCCACCGCGGCCAGCGGGGAGTCGTAGCGCATCGACGATCAGGCCATGCCGCCGGCCACGGCCGGCAGGATCGTGACGTTGTCGCCGTCGGTGAGCTTGGTGTTGATGCCGTCGAGGAAGCGGACGTCCTCGTCGTTCAGGTACACGTTGACGAACCGGCGCAGCTCACCGCCGTCCACGATGCGGGCCTGGACGCCCGCGTGCCGGGTCTCGAGGTCGGCGAAGAGCTCGGCGAGCGTGGTCCCGTTGCCCTCCACCGCCTTCTGGCCGTCGGTGTAGGTGCGGAGGATGGTCGGGATGCGGACCTCGATGGCCATGGTTGCGGGCTCCTGTCGGGAAGTGTTCTGGTCGGTGGGCGCACGACGACGCGCGCCGCGGCTCACGGCCGTACGGCGGCAGGGAACGTCAACAGATGGCGCTGTTCAGCCTGCACAGGTCGACGTGCAGCCGCGCCACGAGCAGCACGCTCGGCGCCTCGATGCTCACGTCGTTCAGAACCATGGGCTCATCGTATCGATTCCCGGTCAGGGTCCCGGAGTGTGATCTCGCATGCTGGATGAATTCTGACCGAATTGCGAGATCAGTACGCCTCTACGACCGTGACCTCCTCCTCCGTGACCTCGCCTTCCACGATCCGGTACGAGCGGAACTGGAAGTCGCCGAGGCCGTCGGTGTCCGCGGTGGAGACGAGGACGTAGTGGGCGCCGGGCTCGTTGGCGTAGGAGATGTCCGTGCGGGAGGGGTAGGCCTCGGTCGCGGTGTGGGAGTGGTAGATCACCACCGGCTCCTCGTCGCGGTCGTCCATCTCGCGGTAGAGCTTGAGCAGGTCACCGGAGTCGAACTCGTAGAAGGTCGGGGACATCGCCGCGTTGAGCATCGGGATGAGGCGCTCCGGGAGGTCCGAGCCGGCCGGGCCCGCGACGACTCCGCACGCCTCGTCGGGATGGTCCTTGCGCGCGTGCGCGACGATCTGGTCGACGAGGGCCTGGGTGATGGTCAGCATGCGGAAAAGGATAAGCAGAGGGCTGCCCCGTACCGAGGAACGGTACGAAGCAGCCCACATGCCGGACGACTCCTCAGGGGCGCGGGGAGCTGCGCGATCAGCCCCCACCGGCCCGCGGCCGGACGACGACCTATCCGACCTTCTCGAACTCCGGCTCCGGCCGGTCCGTGATCCCCGGGTTCCGGGACTTCAGGACGGCCCAGCCCACCCCGAGAGCCGCCGCCCAGCCCGCCATCACGTACAGACAGACACGGGAGTCGGCGTCGTACGCGATGAGGCCCGTCACGAAGAGCAGGAACACGATCGCGATGTACGAGCAGACCGAGCCGCCCGGCGCCGGGAAGGAGGAGGCGGGCAGGCGGCCCGCGACCACCGCGCGGCGGTAGAGGACGTGGCTGATCAGGATCATCAGCCAGGTCCAGATGCCCGCCGCGGTGGCGACCGAGGTGACGTATCCGAAGGCCTTCTCGGGGACGACGTAGTTCAGGATCACGCCGATACCCATGAACACGACCGAGACGGTGATGCCGAACGCGGGCGCCTTGGTGGCGGACAGCCGCTTGAACACGGCCGGGGCCTCGCCGCTGTCGGCCAGGTTCCGCAGCATGCGGCCGGTGGAGTACATGCCGGAGTTGCAGGAGGACAGGGCCGCGGTGAGGACGACGAAGTTGACGATGCCGGCGCCGGCCGGGATGCCGATCTTCGCGAAGGCCTCGACGAACGGCGAGACGCCCGGGGCGAACTCGGTCCACTTCACGACGCAGAGGATGACGGTGAGCGCACCGACGTAGAAGAGGGCGATCCGCCACGGCAGGGTGTTGATGGCCTTGGGGAGGGTCTTCTCCGGGTCCTCCGACTCGCCCGCGGTGACGCCGACCAGCTCGACGGCGAGGTAGGCGAACATGACGCCCTGGAGGGTCATCAGGGACGAGCCGACGCCCTTGGGGAAGAAGCCGTCGAAGGCCCACAGGTTGGAAACCGCGGCGGTGTCGCCGGCCGAGCTGAAGCCGAAGGTGAGCACGCCGAGGCCGATGACGATCATGCCGATCAGGGCGGTGACCTTGACCATCGAGAACCAGAACTCGAGCTCGCCGAAGACCTTCACCGAGATCAGGTTGACCCCGAAGAGGATCACCAGGAAGACCAGGGCGGTAACCCATTGCGGCACGGCCGGGAACCAGTAGTTGACGTAGATCGCGGCGGCCGTGAGTTCGGCCATGCCGGTGACGACCCACATCAGCCAGTACGTCCAGCCGGTGAAGTAGCCGAAGAACGGGCCGAGGAACTCGCGGGAGTACTCGGCGAAGGAGCCCGAGACCGGGCGGTAGAGCAGGAGCTCGCCGAGCGCCCGCATGATGAAGAAGATGATCACGCCCGCGAGGGCGTACATGAAGATGAGGCTGGGGCCGGCCTTGGCGATGTTCGCCCCGGCTCCCAGGAAGAGGCCGACGCCGATGGCGCCGCCGATCGCGATCATCTGGACCTGGCGGCTGCCGAGCCCGCGCTCGTATCCCTCTTCCGACTGGTTCGGGGCGGTCCCCGAGCCTTCTTCGACCTGAGCGGAGGTCATATCCGTGATGCGCCTTTCTCCATACCGAACCGGGCCTCTCGTCGGCCTCGGACCGGATCTCGATCCCCCCGGACTGAATGGAGCGAAGTGCCTGGCCGGCGATGACCGGCTCGGTGGCGCACCCGGGCGAACATGCGGGTGGTGTTCGCCGGGCGGTCGTGAAGATCTATCACGGCCGTAATGATGATCACCCGGGCGGCATGTGGCGCAGACCACAGGAAGAAGCGGACAAAGGGGCTCCGGGGCGAGCGAATGCCGTCAGCGCGGTGACGTGATCGTTATCCGGATTTGAGCGTCCTCTGAGCGAACACAGAACCGTCACATCTCACGGCATAAGCGTCGAGACGAGGGTCTCCTGGAGGCCGCCGAGCCAGAGATACGCCATCACCATCGGCTTGCGCGGGTCCTCGTCCGGGAGCCGGTAGAGGAGGTCGGTGTCCTCCTCGTCGGCGATGTCGAGCCGGGAGCCGATGGCGAGCCGCAGGTCGTTGAGCGCGCCCAGCCACTGCCGGGACTCCTCGGTCGACAGCTTGAGCACCGCCCCGCCCTCACCGGCGGAGTTCAGCGCGTCCAGGGTGCGGATCACCGCGAGGGCGGTCTCCCGCTTGCCGGCCCGCAGGTCGTTCTCGGTGTAGCGGCGGAACTCCGAGGAGTACGCCCGCTGCTCCTCGGCCTCCTTGGCCTGCGGGGTGCCCTCGGGGTCGCTGTAGGCGTCCGGGAACAGCCTCTTCAGCACCGGATCGGACGGCGGCTCGCTCGGCCCCTCCGCGAAGAGCTCGGCGAGCGGGTCGTCCGGCGCGTCCTCGGCGGGCCCGGGCCCGATGAGCTCCAGCAGCTGGACGGCCAGCGACCGGATGATGGAGATCTCGACATCGTCGAGCGCGACGGCCGCGCCGCCGCCGGGGATCGGTTCGAAGATTCCTGGCATGGAGGGGATTCGCTACTTCCGGTCCTGTTGGAGGGTGGCCCACAGGCCGTAGCCGTGCATGGCCTGGACGTCGCGTTCCATCTCCTCGCGGCTGCCGCTGGAGACGACCGCCCGGCCCTTGTGGTGGACGTCCATCATCAGCTTGGTGGCCTTGTCCTTCGGGTAGCCGAAGTACGTCTGGAAGACGTAGGTCACGTAGCTCATGAGGTTGACCGGGTCGTTGTGGACGATGGTGACCCAGGGGACGTCCGGCTCGGGGACGGCGAAGACCTCTTCCGCCGACTCGGTGCGTTCGATCTCTACGGGAGCGGGTGACGTCACACGGCCCATGCTGCCACGCACCCCACAAATCGTCACACTGACGCGAACTGGGGTAGCATCCGTTGTTATGAACACAGCGGACCTTGGGCTGCCGGTGGACGTTCCCTCGACGGCGCTCTTCACGGACCAGTACGAGCTCACGATGCTGCAGGCCGCCCTGAAGGCGGGTACCGCCGAGCGGCGCAGCGTGTTCGAGGTCTTCACCCGGCGGCTGCCGGAGGGGCGGCGCTACGGCGTCGTCGCGGGCACCGGCCGGGTGCTGGACGCGGTGGAGAACTTCCGCTTCGACGCGGACGTCCTCGGCTTCCTGCGGGAGCGGAACATCGTGGACGAGGAGACCCTCGACTGGCTCGCGACCTATCGCTTCAGCGGTGACATCTGGGGCTACCCCGAGGGCGAGGTGTACTTCCCGGGCTCGCCGGTCATGCGCGTGGAGGGCTCCTTCGCCGAGTGCGTGCTGCTGGAGACCGTGATCCTCTCGATCCTCAACCACGACTCCGCGATAGCCGCGGCCGCCTCCCGGATGTCCTCGGCCGCCGGGGACCGGCCCCTGATCGAGATGGGCGCCCGCCGCACCCACGAGCTGTCCGCCGTGGCCGCCGCCCGCGCCGCCTACGTCGGCGGTTTCGCCACCACCTCCGACCTCGCCGCCGGCTTCCGCTACGGCATCCCCACGGTCGGCACCTCCGCCCACGCCTTCACCCTCCTCCACGACCACGAGCGCGACGCCTTCCAGGCCCAGGTCGACTCGCTGGGCCGGAACACCACCCTGCTGGTCGACACGTACGACGTCGCCGAGGCCGTCCGTACGGCCGTGGAGGTGGCCGGGCCCGAGCTGGGCGCGGTGCGCATCGACTCCGGTGACCTGCTGCTGGTCGCCCACCGGGTCCGCCAGCAGCTGGACGAGCTGGGCGCGAAGCGGACCCGGATCATCGTCACCTCCGACCTCGACGAGTACGCCATCGCCTCGCTGGCCGCGGCCCCGGTGGACGCGTACGGCGTCGGCACCCAGCTGGTGACCGGGTCCGGGCATCCCACCTGCTCGATGGTCTACAAGCTGGTCGCGCGCGCCGAGTCCGCCGACCCGAAGGCCCCGCTGGTGCCGGTGGCGAAGAAGTCGTCCGGCGGCAAGAGCTCGGTCGGTGGCCGCAAGTGGGCCGCGCGGCGGCTGGACGCCGAGGGGATCGCGGAGGCCGAGGTGGTCGGCACCGGCGTGGTGCCGCCCGCGCTCGCGGACCGGCAGCTCCTCGTCGAGCTGGTCAAGGGCGGCGAGGTCGTCGCACGCGAGCCGCTGGACGTCGTACGCGACCGGCATACGGCCGCGCGGGCCAACCTGCCGTTGTCGGCGACGCAGTTGTCGCGCGGGGAGCCGGTCCTTCCGACGGAGTATGTGCAGGGGCGCTCGGGTAGCTAATGCGGGTGCGCCCTCCCGCAGTGCCGCCGAAGTCTCTAGGCTCGTAAGTTCACCTCATAGTCGAAGGACACCCACATGCGCCGCGCCTTGATCGTCGTTGACGTGCAGAACGACTTCTGCGAAGGGGGCAGCCTCGCGGTGGCGGGGGGTGCCGATGTGGCCGCCGCCGTCACCGAGCTGATCGGGCAGGCGGCGGGCTCCGGCTACCAGCATGTGGTGGCCACCCGGGACCACCACATCGCGCCCGGCGGGCACTTCGCCGACAACCCCGACTTCGTGCACTCCTGGCCCGCGCACTGCGTCGCCGGGACCGAGGGCGTGGGGTTCCATCCGAACTTCGCGCCGGCCGTGGCGTCGGGGGCCATCGACGCGGTCTTCGACAAGGGGGCGTACGCGGCCGCCTACAGCGGGTTCGAGGGGGCCGACGAGAACGGCGTCACGCTGGCCGACTGGCTGCGCACGCGGGACGTCTCCGAGGTGGACGTGGTCGGGATCGCCACGGACCACTGCGTACGGGCCACCGCGCTGGACGCGGCCCGCGAGGGCTTCCGCACCCAGGTCCTCCTCGACCTCACCGCGGGCGTCGCCGAGGAGACGACCGAGCGGGCGATCGAGGAGATGCGGGACGCGGGCGTGGAACTCTCGGGCAAGCCGGTCGTCTAGGGGCCGTGACGGCGGAAGAATCCTCCGCCGCGGAGAGATCCGAGATCTACGCCGGTGCCGCCGGCCTCCTCAGCAGTGACCTGATCGGGTGCCACAGCTCCGTGGCCGGCTCCGGGCCGGGCGCGACAGCGTTGTCAGGTGCCGTACGCCATATCAGCCCGTCCGGATGGTGGAGTACGGCCGTGATCTCGTCCGGCGTCGGGGGCTCGGCGTTGCCCCGCAGGTAGACCGCGCGCAGACCGAGGTTGCGCAGCCTGGTCAGGGCGCGCGCCCGGTTCTGGGCGTGGACGAGAACCCGCACGCTGCCGCAGCCCGCGGCGGGCGGCCGGGGCAGGTGCAGCGCCACCACGACCGTGCCGTTCGGCAGCTTGCAGAAACCTCCTGCGGCCATGCGGTCACACCCCCGTGTGCGTCGGTGTCGATGTCGGTGTCAATAACGAAGCCACAGCACGCACCTAAACACGATCGGCGGCAACCCGCCAGGGGTTGCCGCCGATACGCTTCTGACCTGCTCTTTTACTTTTACTTGACCGAAGGTCCGACCTTGAGCGTGATCGTCGAGCCGCTCAGGGGCTCGTTGACGATCGCGATCCGCGTGTTGGTGTCAGTGATCTTGACACCCGCGAGCGGGTTGCTCGGGTCGTAGTACGCCGACCGTCCGTCGTCGAAGACCGGGACGCCCGGCTTGCCCTTGATCCGCGTCGCCACGTCGTTCTTGTGGAGCGTGATCGAGTCCGTCGGGTACCAGCTGAACGTGGAGTCGTAGGCCTGGATGCGGTTGCGCATCAGCGTGCCGTCGGACCACTTGAGGGCGGTCGGGTGCGAGTCGACCGGCAGGATCAGGCCCTCGCCGGGGTGTTCGCTGGTGTTGTCGTCCAGCTGGGAGGCATCCCACTTCCAGATCAACAGGCCGTTCTGGTAGGCGTAGTGCTCCACCCAGCCCGGACGGGTCGTGGAGAAGCCGTAGTTGTAGGGACCGACCTTCAACACCTTGTCGTACGACACGTATTGGCGGTTCTCGGCGAGGTAGTACTGCGGGTAGTCGCCGGTGAAGGAGGCGCCGATGCGGCGGAAGCCCTTGGTGGCCCAAGCGGCGTCCAGGGACTCGGCGTTGTCGGAGAAGAGGGGCGCGCCGTCGGCGGTCACCGTGATCTCGTCGGCGGTGAAGCCCTTGAGGACCGTGCCGCCGTCGGTCTGGTAGCGGAAGCGCAGGCTGATCTTCTGGCCCGCGTAGGCGTCGAGCGAGTAGGTCAGCTTCTGCGGGGCGTCGACCGAGCCGGTGAGCGCGGGCTTGCCGCTGCCGTCGCGCGCAATGGCGGTGCCGTCGGCCGAAACGCCGTCGACGGGTGTCCAGTTGGCGCCGTCGGTGGAGACCTCCGTGTAGAGGTAGTCGTAGTTCCTCTCTATGTCCCACCAGGCGTCGAGAGTCAGTGAGGCCGCAGACCTGCCGGTCAGGTCGACCGGGCGGGTCAGCGTGTTGCGGAGGTCGTTGCCGCGTCCGCTCCACCACTGGGTGGCACCCTGCGCCGGAGCCACCACATCGAGGGTGGCCGTCTTGTCGGGCAGCTGCACGACGAGCGCCTGCGGGTTCTTGGTGTTGTACTCCGCGACACCCAGCTTGTGGGTGGAGCGCTTGCCCGCCTTGGCCACGTCGTAGTCGAGCCAGCCCAGTTGGAGCTTGTCCCACGCGTTCATGTCGCCGGGCAGGTCGCCGATGGAGTCCTTGCCGGTGCCGAGCCAGGAGCCGGAGGACATCAGCGTCCAGAAGCCGGTGGAGTTCTCGCCGCCGCCGGAGGTGTCGTACTCGTCGGGCAGGCCGAGGTCGTGGCCGTACTCGTGGGCGAAGACGCCGAGTCCGCCGTTCTCCGGCTGGATGGTGTAGTCGCCGACCCAGACGCCGGTGTCGCCGATCTGGGTGCCGCCGAGCTTGTTCCCGGAGGGGCCGGTGGCGCCGACGTCGGTGCCGAACGCGTACCAGCGGTGCGCCCAGATGGCGTCCGCGCCCTGGGCGCCGCCGCCCGCGGACTCGTCCTCGCCGGCGTGCACGATCTGGAAGTGGTCGATGTAGCCGTCGGGCTCGTTGAAGTCGCCGTCGCCGTCGAAGTCGTAGCGGTCCCACTGGTCGAACTCGGCCAGTTCCGCGGCGATCTCGGCGGCGGTGTCCCCGGCGGCCTCGCGCTCGGCGACCCAGGCGTCGACGCCGTCCTGGACCGCGTACCAGGCGCCGGTCGCGGCGTCGTTGGAGCCGTAACGGGCCTCGTTGTAGGGGACCTTGACCCAGTCGGTGACCTCGCCCTCGACCGAGTAGCGGCCCGAGGACTGCTTCTCGTAGTAGGACTTGACCGAGGCGTTGCCGTCGCCGAAGTACAGGTCCTGGAAGTGGGCCTGGTTGTAGTCGGCCTGCCAGGCGGTGCTGTTGTTCACCTTGCGGTCCGGCTTGGCGATCTGGTTGTGCAGCGGGCCGGCCGTGCCGCCGTAGCGCGGGTCGACCTGGTCGCCGAACTCCACCAGGATCGTGAAGATCCGGTCGGTCTTCTCCCGGCCGAGTTCGACGTACTTGCTGTCACCCTTGCGGCTCTTGAGCTCGACCACCTTGGAGCCGTCACGGTTCCGCACCGTGGCGGCGCCGGATATGACCTGGTCGAGCGCCTCCTGGCGCTGCGCCTGAAGGGTCTTGGTCAGCGGGCCGTCGAAGTCGTGCTCCCGGGCCTTCGCCGGCTGCGGGTCCTGCCGGTCCACCGCGGGGGTCTCCGCGGACCTGTCGGCGGCCTGCGCCACGGCGAACGTCGAGAACGTGGCCGAGGCCGCGGCGAGGGCCACGATGGTCGCCGCCGTTCTGAACGTCCAGGGTCTGTCTGTCACTCGAGCCACTCCCCTTTAGTCAAGTGCCGGTATTTGACTAAAGGTTGAGGAGAAAAGACAGACCTTGACTTGGACCCGACAAGTGCATTATTGGGAGCCGGTGTTCGCATTGCGGACACCTGACCGCAACGGAACGGGCGCGCACAGCAGTCCACTTGCTGGACCCCATGACTCCGTGCGCCCCCCGTGCTCCGGCACTGTTCGTTAGGTCACGCTTACTGTTCGTTCCACTCGGGCACACAGGCGATTAGAGTCGATTGGCGGAACGCCCGGATGTCGGCGGAATGCCAGGCCGACACCCCCCGTGGACCCCAATTTCCGAGGACCGATTGCCATGCCTCGTCCGACCGCCGCACAGCTCGCCTACGGTTCGATCACCGTCATCTTCTCGACGCTCGCCATGCTGCTGCTGTCACAGACGAGTTCGACCGTGGGGACCGCGGTCATCGCCGTCTCGGCGCTCGCGCTCGGCCTGTTGGTCGCCATGACGGTGCCGCAGCCCAAGCCCCGCGTGGTGGCCCTGCGCAAGCCCACCCAGCGGACAGCGGAGGAGCCCGTGCCGGCCGTGGCCACGGGCTCCAAGACTGCTGCCTGAACAGTGCGTTCGTGAGCCGTGTGCTCCGGGCCGGCCCGATTGACCTCGGGCCGGCCCGGAGCACACGGCTCGTGGTGTGTCAGCCGGTGCTCACCACCACCGTCTTCGCCGCCTTGTCGTGCAGGCCCTGCTTGTAGGGCTTGTCGAAGAAGCTCCAGCCGCCCGAGATGGCGGTCCAGATGCAGGCGCAGCAGAAGGCGAACGGAATCCACAGGACGGCCGCACGGATCAGGTTGGTCTGCGCGGAGGGCGTGGAGCCGTTGTCGAGGTTCGCCACCCGCATGCCGAGCCACTTCTTGCCGAGCGTCTGCCCGGACCGGGTGATCAGGACGGTGTCGTAGGCCATGTAGAGCACCGCGGCGAGCGCGGACTGGGCGAGCGACTTGCCGTACTGCACGTTGTCGCCGTCGACGTTGTACTCGCTCACCCCGAAGCCCCAGGTGATGAGCCAGACGACGATCCCGACCAGGATCAGGTCGATGATCCTGGCCAGCGTGCGCTTGCCGCTGGAGGCCAGCGGCGGCATGCCGGCCAGCGGGTCGGCGGGGCCGCCGCCGTACGGGTCGCCGCCGCCGTAGGGACTTCCGCCGTACGACGGCGGCGGCGTGCTGTACGGCGATCCCGAGCCCTCGCCAGGCGGGGGCTGCTTCCTGAACGGGTCGTCATCCGGCGGCTGCTGGCCGGAGCCGGGAGGCGGTTCGCTGGTCATGGCCCGAGTCGACCGCGAACCCCCCGGCTCCGCATCCGGCGAGCGGCCGTCCGGAGTACCGATTCGTGTACGCCGTTCGTGGTAGCCGGTCAGCCCGCGACGAACGTATGGGCCGCCTTGTCGTGCCAGCACTGGTGCCACGGCTTGTCGAACAGGCACCACGCGACGCCCACGAGGCCGATCCCGAGCAGGCCCGGGACGCTGTAGACGAGCCAGCGGCGCAGGGCCGCGCCGAACGCCGGGGGCTCGTGGCCCTCGATGTCCCGCACCTCCAGGCCGAGCAGCTTCTTGCCGAGGGTGCGGCCCCACTTGGCGGTGGGCAGCGCCTCGTAGAGGGTGCCGGCGACGAGGAGCACGGCGACCACGATCGCGAGGTACACCGAGGTGGTGCCGTCCAGCAGCCAGACCGTGACGGTCTCGCCGGAGAGCTTGGCCTCGTCGATCTTGGCGCTGATGTGGTCGGCGGCCTCGGCACCGAGCGGGACGGCCGCGACGGCGGTCACCGCGCCGACGACCAGGGTGTCCAGCAGCCGGGCGGCCAGCCGCTTGCCGAGGCTCGCGGGCCTCGCGGCGGCCTGTCGCCGGGCGGCCGCCTGGAAGATGTCCTCGACCGGCGGCTTCCAGGGAGCGGGCTGCTCCTCGTCGGGACCGGCGAGCCGGTGCACCTGCTGCGCCCAGGAGGGCTGACCGCCGCCGTGCCCGGTGCTCATGGGGGTGGAGGAGAGCTGCGGGCCGCTCTGCTGCGGGAGGCCCTGCGCTACCACGCCCGGCTGCCCGGCGCCCTGCGGCTGCCCTTGCTGGGGCACGCCCGGAGGGGCCGTCTGCGGGCCCGCGGCGGGGGCGGACTGCTGGGAGCCGGAGAGGGCGGTGGCGGCGCCGGAGGCGGGACCCTGGGGGCCCGCGGCACCGGTGGCCGCGGCCCGCTCGGCGGCGGCCTTCCCGGCACCGAAGCCGGGGCCCTGCGGACCGGCGGGGGCCACGGCGGACTGGGCACCGGCACCACCAGGAGCACCGGGACCACCCGGAACACCGGCACCACCGTGCCCACCGGCACCGCCCGCGACCGCTCCCGGCAGCGGCGCGCCGCCGCCCTGACCGCCGCCCTGTGCGGTCGGACCGGAATACGCCGGTCCGGGCGTGCTTCCGCTCTGCGCCCCGGGACCCTCGTTCTGCTGCGCCGTGCGCGGGGAGAGCGCGCGGAACTTCATGGTGCCGTCGTCGCCCGGCTGCTGCGCGGCGCCCGCGGTGGGCCTGCGGAAGACCCGCGTGCCGCCGTCCTCGTCCGGCTCGACGGGCGGGATCGTCGCCGAGCCGTCGGTGCGGGCGGCCTGGCCGGCCGGCTGGGCCGGGGCGGCACCGGCGACCCTCGGGTCGGCGCCCTGCGGAGCGCCCTGCTGCGGTACGCCGTGCCCGGCGCCCTGCGCCGGTCCGTTCCCCTCCGGCGCCCCCCACGAGACGCGCCGGTCCTGGTCGCCCCCGAAGCCCGACTGCCGGGCCCGGTCCGCGGTCCAGGCGGCCGCCGGTTCGGGACGGTTGCCGTGCTGGGCCTCGGGGTGACCGGGACCCGCGACCGGGTCCTCGTCGAAGAAGTGCGGGCCGGTCTCCTCGACCGGGGACGCGGCCGGGCCCTGGGCCTGGGCCTGCGACTGGGCGGAGCCGGGCCCCGGCGGTGGTACGAGCGGCTCGCCGTCCGCGGGGGCGGGACGGCTGGTGCCCGGTACCCACGAGGCACCGTTCCAGTAACGGACATATCCAGGAATGGACGGGTCCGGGTAATACCCTTCGCGGGGCCTGTCGTCACCGGGTGCCGGGGTTGGGGCGCTCATGTCCGTCGTCCCGTATCTGCTCGGGGGTCAATAGAGGGGGCTCCACATCTATCAGACCGGCGCAAGACCCACCGCCAGTCCCACCGGACCCACCCCTTTTGCGCACGACCCGACCCCGGCCGTGGTAGCGGCCGGGCCCGCCCGGGACACCGGCGGAAAAAAGTTCGCCGAACCCGCGTAATGCTTCGGCCCCCTCCCCGCTCTCCACTCGTACGGGCCCACCGCGGGCCCGTACGAGAACCGAGGAGAGGACATGAACGCCATGCATCACACCGTGGTGGAGCGCGAACTGGAGCTGAAACTCATCCTGTCGCCGGAGCGCAGCATCCCGGTGCCGGCCCGGCTCGGCTACCGCAGCGACGACCCCTTCGCCGTCCACGTCACCTTCCACATCGGCTCCGACCACCCCGTGCACTGGACCTTCGCCCGCGAACTCCTCGTGGAGGGGGTGTTCCGGCCGTGCGGGCACGGGGACGTGCGGGTGTGGCCGACGAAGGTCGCGGGCCGCAGCGTCGTGCTGATGGCGCTGAGCTCGCCCGACGGGGACGCCCTCCTGGAGGCCCCGGCCGCGCAGGTGTCGGCCTGGCTGGAGCGGACCCTGAGGGCGGTCCCCCCGGGCTCTGAGGCGGAGCAGCTCGGTATCGACGACGGCCTCGCCGAGCTGCTGGCGCCCACCCCGGCCGACGACCTCTGGCTGCGCGACCCGTGGCCGGGCGACGAGTCGACGGACGGGGAGTGAGCCCTCGCGGGGACCGGGGTCTCGGGGACCGGGGTCAGAACAGCTTGCCCGGGTTCAGGATGCCCAGCGGGTCGAAGACGCCCTTCACGGCCCGCTGCATCTCCACCCCCACCGGCCCGATCTCGCGGGCCAGCCACTCCTTCTTCAGTACGCCCACCCCGTGCTCCCCGGTGATGGTGCCGCCGAGCTCCAGGCCGAGCGCCATGATCTCGTCGAAGGACTCGCGGGCGCGCCGGGACTCGTCGGGGTCCTGGGCGTCGAAGCAGACCGTGGGGTGGGTGTTGCCGTCACCCGCGTGGGCGACGACACCGATGGTCAGTCCGTGTTTGCCGGCGATCCGCTCGGTCCCTTCGAGGAGTTCGGCGAGCCGGGAGCGGGGCACGCACACGTCGTCGATC
The DNA here is from genome assembly GCF_010548375.1 of Streptomyces sp. SID13726. Classification (GTDB taxonomy): domain Bacteria; phylum Actinomycetota; class Actinomycetes; order Streptomycetales; family Streptomycetaceae; genus Streptomyces. The sequence continues at coordinate 81,756 of NZ_JAAGLY010000023.1, read as the reverse complement.
ATCGTGGTGCCCTTGACGGCCTCCAGCGCGGTGAGCGACAACCGGCGGGCCTGGAGCAGGAGTTCGGACTCGGCGAAGTCGTCGGCCGGGACCACCTGGGTGGCGCCCGCCGCCTCGCACAGCGCGCCGACGGCGGCGAGGTCGGCGGCCGGGTCCGCGGTGTCGAAGGCGGCGAGCAGCAGCGCCTCGGTGGTCTCGGGGAGTCCCATGTGCGCCAGGTCGTTGACGGCCTTGACGGTCGTACGGTCCATCAGTTCGAGGAGGGACGGCACGTGCCCGCCCTCCATGATCCGGCACACCGCGTCGCAGGCGTCGGCCCCGGACGCGAACTCGGCGGCCAGCACCAGCTGTTCGGGCGGCTGCGGCCGCAGCGCCAGGGTCGCCCGTACGACGATCCCGAGCGAGCCCTCGGAGCCGACGAAGAGGCGGGTCAGGTCGTATCCGGCGACCCCCTTGGCGGTACGGCGGCCCGTGGACATCAGCCTTCCGTCGGCGAGGACGACGTCCAGGCCGAGGACGTACTCCGCCGTCACCCCGTACTTCACACAGCACAGCCCGCCGGACGCGGTGCCGATGTTGCCGCCGATCGTGCACATCTCCCAGCTGGAGGGGTCCGGCGGGTAGTAGAGGCCGAGTTCGTTGACCGCGCGGGACAGGGTCGCGTTGACGACGCCCGGTTCGACGACGGCGACGCGGTCGACCGGGTTGATCTCCAGGATGCGGTCCATCTTGGTCAGGGACAGCACGATGCAGCCGTCGGAGGCGTTGGCCGCGCCCGACAGGCCCGTGCGGGCGCCCTGCGGGACGACCGGGACGCGCAGTCCGGTGGCGACGCGCATGACGTGCTGGACCTGCTCGACCGTGCGGGGCAGGACGACCACGGCGGGGTCGCCGGCCGGGCAGAAGCTGGCCATGTCGTTGGCGTAGGAGGCCGTGACGTCCGGGTCGACGAGGACGGTCTCGGCGGGCAGGCCGCTCAGCAGACGGTCGACGAGGTTGCCGGTGACTGCTGTGTCTTCATCGCGACGCGCTTCGATACGGCTCATGATCACAGCGTCGCACCGGGGGCCATCGGTGTGAACCCCACCTGCGGCAGCTGCCGCGTGCCGGGGTGTGGTCGTCGTATGGACGCACAGTGAGCGCCATGGAGAACCCACAGGAGGAGCGGCCCTCCCGGCTGTCCGGGCGTCTGGTGATCGCCGCGGTCGCGGGCTGCGCGGTGCTCGGTACGGTGCTGATGCTGCTGCCCCAGGAGCGGGCGGCGACCCGTGCTCCGGCGCCGGCTCCCGGGGCCCAGGCGCTGACGGCGGTGACCGCCGGGGTGCCGGCCGCGCTGCCCGATCTGGCGGTGCTGATCGGTGAGCGCGAGGGCCGGGTGCGCCGGCATCCCGGGGACGCGGTGTCGTGGGCGGTGCTGGGGACGGCGTACGTCGAGCAGGGGCGGCGGACGGCCGACGCGGCGTTCTATCCGAGGGCCGACCACGCGCTGCGGACCTCCCTGAAGGTACGGCGGACCGCGGAGGCCCTCGGCGGTCTGGCCGCCCTCGCCAACGCGCGGCGGGACTTCCGGGCGGCGCGGACCTGGGGCGAGGCCGCGCGGAAGCTGGAGCCGAAGCGGTGGACGACGTATCCGCAGCTGATCGACGCGTACACCGGCCTCGGCGACTACAAGGCGGCCCGTACGGCGCTGGAGCGGCTGACGGAGCTGCGCTCGGGGCCCGCGGTGATGGCGCGGGCGGCCGGTGTCTACCGGGACCGGGGCTGGCGCGAGGACGCGGCGGCCCAGCTCTCCGACGCGGCGGCCAGGACGGAGGCGCCGGCCGAGCGGGCCGCGTATCTGGAGCGGGCCGGGCAGCTCGCCTGGGAGCGCGGGGACCGCGAGGACGCGCTGCGGCACTTCCAGGAGGCGGTCCGTCTCGACCCCGACCAGCGGGCCGCGCAGGCCGGTCAGGGCCGGGTGCTGGCCTCGCTGGGCCGGACGACGGAGGCCCTGAACGCGTACCGGATGGCGCTCGCCAAGCAGCCGCTGCCCCAATACGCCCTGGAGCTGGGCGAGTTGTACCAGTCGCTCGGCCTCGGTCAGGCGGCCCGGGTGCAGTACGACCTGCTGCGGGCGCGGGTGAGCGGCGCGGCTGCGGGCGGGGCCGACGAGGAGCTGGTGCTCGGGCAGTTCGAGGCGGACCACGGTGAACCCGCCTCCGCCGTACGGCGGTTGCGGGCCGAGTGGCGGCGCCAGCCGGGGATCGCCGTCGCGGACGCGCTGGGCTGGGCGCTGCACCGGGCGGGCCGGGACGAGGAGGCCCTGCGGTACGCCCGGATCGCGACGGACAAGGTGCACGGCGGCGGGGTGCGCAGCGCGCTGTACACCTACCACCTGGCCATGACCGAACGGGACTTGGGGCACTTCGCCCCCGCGCGCCGCCACCTCCAGGAGGCGTTCGCCGTCAACCCGTACTTCTCCCCCCTGGGCGCGCCCGCGGCCCGGGAGGCCCTGACCGCGCTGGGCGACGTGCCGGACGAGGAGCTGCCGGCGATGGACGCGAAGGCGGTGGCGCCGAGGACGTACCGGTGACGTCCTGCACACCCGGCTGACGCCGTGGAGTCGGCCTCCGGACGAGCGGGCTAGAGGTTGCCCCTCTTCTCCTGCTCCCTCTCGATGGCCTCGAACAGTGCCTTGAAGTTGCCCTTGCCGAAGCCCATCGAGCCGTGGCGTTCGATGATCTCGAAGAAGACGGTCGGCTTGTCCTGGACCGGCTTGGTGAAGATCTGGAGCAGGTAGCCGTCCTCGTCGCGGTCGGCGAGGATCTTCAGCTCCCGGAGGGTGTCGACCGGTACGCGGGTGTCGCCGACCCACTCGCCGAGCGTGTCGTAGTAGGAGTCGGGGGTGTTGAGGAACTCGACCCCGGCCGCGCGCATGGTCCGTACGGTCTGCACGATGTCGTTGGTGTTGAGCGCGATGTGCTGGACGCCGGCGCCGCCGTAGAACTCCAGGTACTCGTCGATCTGGGACTTCTTCTTGGCGATGGCCGGCTCGTTGATCGGGAACTTGACCTTCAGCGTCCCGTCGGCGACGACCTTCGACATCAGCGCGCTGTACTCGGTGGCGATGTCGTCGCCCACGAACTCCTTCATGTTCGTGAAGCCCATGACCTCGTTGTAGAAGCCGACCCACTCGTTCATCCGGCCGAGCTCGACGTTGCCGACGCAGTGGTCGACGGCCTGGAAGGTGCGGTGGGCGGGCGGCTCGACCATCGGGGCGGCCTCGGCGAAGCCCGGGAGGTAGGGGCCGTCGTAGCCGGTGCGCTCGACCAGGGTGTGGCGGGTCTCGCCGTAGGTGGCGATCGCGGCGAGGACGACCGTGCCGTGCCCGTCCTTCAGCTCGTACGGCTCGGCGACCGAGCGGGCCCCGTGTTCGAGGGCGTAGGCGTGGGCGCGGCGGGCGTCCGGGACCTCGATGGCGAGGTCGATCACACCGTCGCCGTGCTCGGCCACGTGCTGGGCGAGGAAGTGGCCCCAGGGGGTGACGGGCTTGATGACGGAGGTGAACACGAACCGGGCGGAGCCGTTGGTGAGCACGTAGGACGCGGTCTCGCGGCTGCCGTTCTCCGGTCCGGAGTACGCCGTGAGCCGCATGCCGAAGGCCGTCGAGTAGTAGTGGGCCGCCTGCTTGGCGTTGCCGACGGCGAAGACGACCGCGTCCATTCCCTTGACCGGGAAGGGATCGGCCTGCCGGGCGGTGTCGGGAGTGTGGTGAGTGGTCTGCGTCATGCGGGAAGCGTGGTCCCGGTATGGCAAGGTGCGCAATAGTTCCCGTTATCGCTGGACAATGTGTTCAGCCGTACGGCCGTCTCGGCGGCCTATCTGTACAGGATGACCACCTCTCCGGGAGGCTGCCGTGGGGATCGACGAGCTGGACGGGCGGATCATCGTGCTCCTCGCGCGGGAGCCGCGGATCGGGGTGCTTGAGATGTCCCGGCGGCTGGGGGTGGCCCGCGGGACCGCGCAGGCGCGGCTGGACCGGCTTCAGTCGAACGGAGTCATCCGGGGATTCGGTCCGCAGGTCGATCCGGCGGCGCTCGGCTACCCGGTGACCGCGTTCGCCACGCTCCAGATCCGGCAGGGGCAAGGCCCCGACGTACGGGCGCACTTGGCGACCGTGCCCGAGGTCCTGGAGCTGCACACCACCACCGGCAGCGGGGACATGCTGTGCAGGCTGGTGGCGCGCTCCAACGCCGATCTCCAACGTGTGATCGACCGGGTTGTCGGTTTCGATGGGATCGTCCGGGCCTCCACCGCGATCGTCATGGAGAACCCCGTTCCGCTGCGGATCATCCCGCTGGTGGAGCAGGCGGCGGAGGACTCGGCGCACTGACCGCGACCTGAGGTGAGCCGTGTGAACTTCTGGGAGTACCTCGGCAACCGCCATCAGCAGCTGCTCTCGGACGCCTACCAGCACGCGAGCGCCGTCTTCCAGTGCATGGTCGTGGCGACGGCGATCGGGGTGCTGATCGGGGTCGCGACCTACCGGAGCGAATGGGCGGGCAACCTCGCCACGACGGCCACCTCGACCATCCTGACCATCCCGTCGCTGGCCATGATCGGCCTGCTCATCCCGGTCGTGGGGCTCGGCGTGCCGCCCACGGTGATCGCCCTGACGCTGTACGGCCTGCTGCCGATCGTGCGCAACGCGATCGTGGGGCTGCGCGGGGTCGACCCGTCGCTGGTGGACGCGGCCAAGGGGATCGGGATGTCCCGGGTGATGCGCCTGGTGCGGGTCGAGCTGCCGCTCGCGTGGCCGCCGATCCTGACCGGCATCCGGGTCTCGACGCAGATGCTGATGGGCATCGCGGCGATCGCCGCCTATGCCTCCGGGCCCGGGCTCGGCAACGAGATCTTCCGCGGTATCGCCTCCCTGGGCAGCAAGAACGCGCTCAACCAGGTGCTCGCGGGCACGCTCGGGATCATCGTCCTCGCCCTGCTCTTCGACGCCGCCTACGTCCTGATCGGACGGCTGACCATTCCGAGGGGGATCCGTGTCTGAGGCCACTGGCACCTCAGGTGCATCCATTGAGCTGGAGAACCTGACCAAGCGGTACCCGGGCAATCCTCAACCCTCCGTCGACAACGTCACCATGGAGATCAAGGCGGGCGAGATCGTCATCTTCGTCGGGCCGTCCGGGTGCGGTAAGTCGACGACGCTCAAGATGATCAACAGGTTGATCGAGCCGTCGGGTGGTCGCATCCGGATCAACGGTGAGGACGTGACCGACATTGATCCGGTCAAGCTGCGCCGCAAGGTGGGCTATGCGATCCAGTCGGCCGGGCTCTTCCCGCACATGACGGTCGCGCAGAACATCGCGCTGGTGCCGAAGATGATCGGCTGGGGCAAGGCCCGCATCCGGGACCGGGTGGAGGAGCTGCTCGACCTGGTCGGCCTCGACCCGGGCGAGTTCCACGGCCGCTATCCGCGTCAGCTGTCGGGCGGCCAGCAGCAACGCGTCGGGGTGGCCCGGGCGTTGGCCGCCGATCCCCCCGTCCTCCTGATGGACGAGCCGTTCGGCGCGGTCGACCCGATCACCCGGGACCATCTCCAGGACGAGCTGATCCGGCTCCAGCACGAGCTGCACAAGACGATCGTCTTCGTCACCCACGACTTCGACGAGGCGATCAAGCTGGGCGACCGGATCGCGGTACTGCGGGAGCGCTCGCACATCGCCCAGTTCGACACCCCCGAGGCGATCCTGACCAACCCGGCCGACGACTTCGTGTCCGGGTTCGTCGGCGCCGGGGCGGCGCTGAAGCGGCTGAACCTCACCCGGGTGCGGGACGTGGAGATCACCGACTATCCGACGGTGACCGTCGACGACCCCCTCCAGGAGATCTTCAACCGGCTCCGGGCGAGCGGGACCAACGAGATCCTGCTGCTCGACAAGCGGGGACGGCCGTACAAGTGGCTCCGGCGCGGCGACATGATGCGCGCCAAGGGGTCGCTGGCCCGGGCCGGGACGCTGGTCCACGACACGGTGACCAGGGACGCGACGCTGCGGGACGCGCTGGAGGCGGTGCTCACCGACAACGCCGGGCGGGTCGCGGTGACCGGGCGGCGCGGGGAGTACACGGGTGTCGTCGACATGGAGACGCTCATGAACTCCGTGCACGAGCTGCTGGAGGCCGACCGTCTCGACGCGATGGAGCACCAGCACGAGCTCCAGGAGACGCGGACCGCCCAGACGCACGCCGAGCAGGAGGGCGGCGACGGAGGGGAGCGGAAGGCGTGACGACCACCGAGACCCCGGAGCTGGAGGAGACCGCGGCCCCTCGCCCACCGGGCCCGCCCAAGCAACGCCTGACCTGGCAGAAGCTGACCTTCCTTCCGGCGTTCCTGGTGGCGGTGCTGCTGGCGACCTGGCTGTGGTTCCAGCAGGCCGACCTGGACTCGATCTCGGAGAACGCGCTGTCGAACGGGCAGGTGTCGAAGGCGCTGTGGCAACACGTGAAGCTGACCGTCATCTCGACGTTCTTCGTGCTGATCATCGCCATCCCGCTGGGGATCGTGCTGACCCGCCGGGCCTTCCGCAGGGCGAGCCCGGTGGCGATGGCGGTCGCCAACATGGGCCAGGCGACCCCGGCGATCGGCCTGCTGGCCCTGCTCGTGATCTGGCTGGGCACGGGCACGAAGGCGGCGCTGATCGGCATCATCGTCTACGCCGTCCTGCCGGTCCTCTCCAACACGATCGCCGGGCTCAAGGCCAACGACCCGACCCTGCTGGAGGCGGCCCGCGGTATCGGCATGTCCGCCCTGGGCGTCCTCTCCCGGGTCGAACTCCCGCTGGCCGTACCGCTGATCCTCGCGGGGGTGCGTACGGCCCTGGTCCTCAACGTCGGTACGGCGACCCTGGCGACCTTCGGCGGGGGCGGCGGGCTCGGCGTCCTGATCACGACCGGCATCACCAACCAGCGGATGCCGGTGCTGATGCTGGGCTCGATCCTCACGGTGTCGCTGGCGCTGCTGGTCGACTGGCTGGCCTCGCTCGCCGAACTGCTGCTCAGGCCGCGGGGGTTGGAGGTGGGGACGTGAGGCGACGCTGTCCTGCGCCGGCCGGTTCGCCGGTCCGACCCCCCTCCTGCGGGCCCGCCGCCGGCTCCCCCACGCCCGACGACCTGGGGCGCGAGCCCGTATCGGGCAGCCGCCCGGCCGTTGGAGGCGACAAGGTGAGACGGACATGTCCGGCACTCGCCCTCACTCTGGTTCTCCTGTCAGGCTGCGGGCTGACCAGCGGCTCCCCGATGGTGGACGACGTGAGGCCGGGTTCGATCGGGCGGGGTGAACCCCTGAAGGGCGCCGATCTCACGGTCACGTCCAAGGAGTTCACCGAGCAGCTGATCCTCGGGGCGATCATGGGGATCGCGTTCGAGGCGGCCGGGGCGGACGTCCTCGACCGCACCGGGATCCAGGGGTCGATCGGGGCGCGGGAGGCGGTCAAGTCCGGGGACGCGGACGGGATGTACGAGTACACGGGCACGGCGTGGATCACCTACCAGGGCAACAGCGAGCCCGTCACCGATCCGCAGCGGCAGTGGGAGGCGGTGCGGAAGGCCGACCTGGCGAACGGGCTGACCTGGCTGCCGAAGGCCCCGCTGAACAACACCTACGCCCTGGCGATGAACCAGGCCGGGTTCCGCAAGTACGGCACGCGGACGCTGTCGGAGGTGGCCGCGCTGGCCGCGAAGGACTCCGGTGCGGTGACGCTGTGCGTGGAGAGCGAGTTCGCCAACCGCGCGGACGGACTGCCGGGCCTGGAGAAGGCGTACGGCATGGACGTCCCGGCGAAGAACATCACCCAGATGGACACCGGGATCATCTACACCCAGGTGGCGAAGGGCAGTTGCCGCTACGGGGAGGTCTTCACGACCGACGGCCGCATCAAGTCCATGAACCTGGCGGTGATGCGGGACGACCGCAAGTTCTTCCCCAACTACAACGCGGCCCCGGAGATCAACTCCAAGTCCCTGAAGAAGTGGCCGGCCATCGCGGAGGTCCTGGACCCGGTGACGAAGCGGCTGAACAACACGGTGGCTCAGGAGCTGAACGCGAAGGTGGACGTCGCCGGGGAGGATCCGCATCAGGTGGCGCTGGACTGGATGAAGGCGGAGGGGTTCGTGAAGTAGGGGCGGGGACTTCCAAAGAACCTGTTGCAAAGAAATCTTTGCATAGATACCTTTGTACGCATGCCGGAAGAACGCAAGGTCAGGAAACTCGACGCGCGATCCCTGCGCGGACTCGCCCACCCCCTGCGGATGCAGCTGCTGGACGCACTGCGGCGGCACGGCCCGGCCACGGCGTCGATGCTCGCCGAGCGGCTCAATGAGTCCAGTGGCGCGACCAGTTACCACCTCCGCCAGCTCGCCTCGCACGGCTTCGTCGAGGACGCGCCGGAGCGGGGCAAGGGACGGGAGCGCTGGTGGCAGGCCGCCGACCAGGGAGTGTCCTTCGACAGCACCGAGTTCGACAGCGCGGGACCGGAAGTGCGCGGGATGGCCGACTTCTTCCTCCAGGAGGTCGCCACAAGCCACGCCCGCGAGCTGTCCGGCTGGCTCAGCACCCGGGACCACTGGTCCGCCGAGTGGACCCGCGGCTCCGACATGAGCGACATGACGCTCCGGCTCACCCCTGAACAGGCCACCGAACTGGTCCACGAGATGCACGCCCTGATCGACGACTACCGAAGCCGCGAGACGGACGCACCGGACACCGAGCAAGTACGCATCCACACGCACCTGTTCCCCCTCGCCAAGGACTGAGAGGCCCCGCCATGCACCCCGAGACCCACCTCGCCCTGCACCACGCCCGCGCCGCCGACCTCCGGGCCGAAGCGGACGCGTACCGGCTCGCCGCCGAGGCCAGGCAGCCGTACGACATCCGGGCGCGGCTCGGCTGGACCCTGATAGAGATGGGGCTGCGGCTGACCACCCCGAGGGCGGTCCTCGCGCACCAGCACTAGCAGGCGGGTACTGACCCCTTGCCGTTCTCCAGGGACCTCAAGGAAGCCACCGCCCCCTTCAGGGACGTCACCGGGATCAGCCGCAGGCCCTTCGGCAGTTCCGCCTTCGCGTCGGCGCACTCGTCCTTGGGGACCAGGAACACCGTCGCCCCGTCCCGCTTCGCGGCCTGCGTCTTGAGGGCCACGCCGCCCACCGCCCCGACGGTCCCGTCGGAGTCGATCGTCCCGGTGCCGGCGATCGTGCGGCCCCCGGTCAGATCGCCCCCGGCACCGTCGCCGTCGAGCTTGTCGATGACGCCCAGGGAGAAGAGCAGCCCCGCGCTCGGCCCGCCGACGTCCGCGAGCTTCAGCGTGACCTTGATGTTCTTGTCGCTCAGCTTCAGATAGCCGAGCGCGGCCTCGGTCGCCGCGTCCTGGGACTCGGTCATCTGCTCGGTGTTGTGCCGCTCGATCTCCTTGACGCTCTGCCCGCTCGGGTAGACGGCGTCCCGGGGCATCACGGCACGGTCCGTGCGGAACCAGCTGTCGAAGACGTCACCGAGGGAGACGTGCGCGTCCGGCCCGGTCGCCTCGATGGTCGTCATCCGCAGCTGCCCGCTGGTCCTGCGCACCTCCGCGCCGGAGACCGTGATCACCGGTGTGCCCTTGTTGTCGCCGAGGACGTTCGCCGTCATCCCGGGCTGCGCCAGCGAGAACGGCAGCGGCGCGAAGAGGGCCGTGGCGACCAGCGCCACGACGGGCAGGGCACAGACGGCGACGGCCTGGGGGCGCGTGAGGCGAGAGAGCACGGGATCAATCTAACGCGGCGGTCACTTCCGGCCACGAGCCGGTCAGCCCCGGTACAGATCCCGTCGCGCGCGCGTGAAGCGCCGCAGGACGTCCGGCAGCGGTACGACACCGATCCCCGGCGTCCGCGGAACCGGCAGGTGACCGTCGTCCAGGACGAACGGCTCGGTGATGTCCTCGGCGAAGTAGCGGGAGGACGCCGAGGTGTCCCCCGGCAGCGTGAAGCCGGGCAGCGCGGCGAGGGCGAGGTTCGGGGCGCGGCCGATTCCGGTCTCCAGCATGCCGCCGCACCACACCGGCACGCCGTGCGCGTGGGCCACGTCGTGGATGCGGCGGGCCTCCAGATAGCCGCCCACGCGCGCGGGCTTCACGTTCACGACCCGGCACGCGTCCATGGCGATCGCGGAGGCGGTGTCCCGGGCGCTGTGCAGGGACTCGTCGAGGCAGACCCGGGTGGCGATACGGCTCTGGAGGCGGGCGTGGCCGTACAGGTCGTCCTCCTCCAGCGGCTCCTCGATCAGCAGCAGCCCGAACTCGTCGAGCCGCCGCAGGTGTTCGGCGTCCGCGAGCGTGTACGCCGTGTTCGCGTCGACCTGGAGGGGCAGTTCGGCGCCGAAGCGCTCGCGCACGGCCCGGACCGGCTCGACGTCCCAGCCCGGCTCGATCTTCAGCTTGATCCGCACGTACCCCTCGTCGAGGTAGCGCGCGACATCGTCCAGCAGCTCCGCGACCGACCCCTTGATGCCGACCGACACCCCGGCCGGCACCCGGTCGCGCACCGCGCCCAGGTACACCGCCAGCGGCATGCCGTACGACCGCAGCTCGGCGTCGAGGACCGCCGTCTCCAGGGCCGCCTTCGCCAGCTCGTGCCCCTTGATCCCGGCGACCGCGGGTCCCACCAGGGCCGCTTCCGAGGACGGCAGCGCGGCCACCCTCGGCACCAGGAAGTCCCGCAGCACGATCTCCGCGCCCGCCACGAACTCCGAGCAGTACAGCGGCTGCGGATCGGCGGCGAACTCCGACCAGCCCTCGCCGGTGTCGGTGACGACGCGCAGCAGGAAGGTGTCCTTCGTCGTCATCGTCCCGAAGGACGTCCGGAACGGGCTGACCAGCGGGATCTCCACATGGACGACCTCCACGCACTCCAGTTTCATACCGCGGCCTCCCTCGTGAGCGTGTACCAGCCGTCCCGGGACATCCCGGTCGCCCTGAACCCCTGCCCGAACGCCTCCGTGAACACCTCGCGCACCGCCCGCCGCCAGCGCAGCGCCAGCACCGGATCGGCCGCCCGCAGCTTGACGACGTCGTCCGGGACCCGGCACCAGACCCGCAGACCGGCCAGGTCACGGCGGGCCAGCGGCTCCCCGTCGGGCGCGCGGTGCGTGGCGGGCGCGCCCTCCCGGTCACCGAGGTCGTACGACTGTCCCGGCGCCGCGAGATCCCAGGTCACCGTCAGCCGGTCGCTCTCGTCGCCGTCGTTCACGCCGTCCGCCATGGGGCCGTAGAAGTCGACGAGGTACTCGGTGCCGGCCGCGCCCAGTTTGGCCAGGTTGAAGCGGGCGTTGCGGCCGATCAGCGGGTCGAAGGTCCAGCGCATGGTGCGGGCGCCGAGCCCGAGCGCCCACGCCCGCTGGGCCTGCTTGACCACCTGGCCGAGCCCGCGGTCCGCGGCGGCGACCAGCGAGTACGTCTCCTGGGCCGCGGGCGCCCCGAACACCGCGACGGCGGCCCCGGCCAGCCGCTCCCCCTCATAGGCGGCGTGCACCGCGCCGCCCGCGTGGACCAGGCTGTGCAGCACCTCGGCCGGATACGGCGGGGCCGTGCGCGGGGTCCGCCACACCTCGCTGAAGTACGCGCTGACGGCGTCCAGGCCGGCGACGTCGTGGACGGTACGGATGCTCACTCCGGTCATGTGCCGAGTCTCGGAGCCGGCCGGCCGCCCCGGGTTGTGCGGCCGTACAACTCCTGCGTACGTTCCTTTGGAGATCGGCCAAAACTCCTGAGGGGGGGCACCCATGGACGCCTGCACCCTCGGCGACCTCCTCGACGTCGTCGGCGGCACCTCCGTACGGCTGCACACCGCCCCCGCCGGGCTCGGCGCCCAGGTCACCGAGGCGCTGCTGTACGACGCCCACGCCCCGCTCCCCCGGGTGCCGGGCGCGCTGCTGCTGGCGGTGGGGGTGCGGGCGGCGGCGGCCGGGCCGCTGGTGGGGGCCGTCGCGGAGGCGGGGATGACCGGGGTCGTGGTGCGCGGTCCTGACGGGCCGGTGGCCGAGGCGGAGGCGTACGGGGTGGCGCTGCTGTCCGTCGCCGAGGACACCGCCTGGCACCAGGCGCATCTGCTGCTGGCCTCGGCGATCGGCGCCCGCCCGGTGCCGTCGGCGGGCGGCCACGGCGACCTCTTCGCGCTCGCCGACGCGATCGCCGCGGCGACCGGCGGGGCCACCGCGGTGGAGGACCCGCGCCAGCGCATCCTCGCCTACTCGACCGTCCCCGGCCAGCCGGTCGACGAGGACCGCCGGCAGGGCATCCTGGGCCTGCGGGTACCGGTCAGCGCCGCCAACTCCGAGCAGTACCGGGCCCTGTTCGCGGCCGGCGGCCCGCTGCGGCTGCCCGCGCTGCGGGACGGCGACCTGGCACGCCTCGCGGTGGCCGTCCGGGCCGGCGGCGAGACCCTCGGCTCGGTGTGGGTCGTGGACGACGGCACGCTCGCGGCGGACGCCGAACAGACCCTCGTCCAGGGGGCGTCGACGGCGGCGCTGCTGCTCCTGCGGGCGCGCGCGGCACAGGAGTTGGCCCGGCACCAGAACAGCGATCTGCTGCGGCGGCTGCTGGACGGGACGGCGGACACCGCGACCGCCGCCGCCCGGCTGGGGGTCGAGGGACCGGTGCGGGTGGCCGCCTTCGTCCTCGACTCAGCGAGCCTCCCGGACGCCGAACAGACGGGGCTGCGGCTGCTGGACGTCGTACGGCTGCAGTGCGAGGCGCGTTACGGGCGGCACGCGTGTGTGCTGGTCGACGGGGTGGTGTACGCGCTGCTGGCGGGATCGGGGGCCCGGCACCGGCAGTTGGCGCAGGACATCGTGGCGCGGGCCGGGCAGGCGCTCCGGGTGCCGGTGCGGGCGGGCCTCGGCGAACTGGTCGCGGGTCCCGGGGAGGTCGCCGGGTCGCGGGCGGACGCCGATCTGGTGCTGCGGGTGCTGGGCCCCGCGCTGCCCGTGGCCACGGTCGACGAGGTCCGGCCGCGGGTCACGCTGTTGCGCCTCGCCGAAGTGCTGGGCGAGCGGCGGGAGTTGAGCGCGGGCGGCTGGCGGCGGGTGCTGGCGTACGACGGTGAGCACGGCACCGACTACGCGCGCACGCTGGTGAGTTGGCTCGACTCGGGGTGCGACATGGCGGAGGCGGCGAAGCGGCTCGCGGTGCATCCGAACACCTGCCGCTACCGGCTGAAGCAGGTGCGGCGGCACGCCGGGATCGACCTGGACGATCCCGACGAACGGCTGGTGCTGTGGCTCCAGTTGAGGGTGCTGGCGGGGATCGGGCCTACGGCAGCCGCTGGTTGAGCTTCGAGTGCCGGACGCCGTAGAGGCCGTAGACGACGAGCCCGACCGCCATCCAGGTACCGAACGCGATCCAGGTGTCGGCGCCGAGGCTGGACAGCATGTAGGCGCAGAAGCCGACGCCGAGCAGCGGGAACCACGGGGAGAAGGGGACGCGGAAGGAGCGGGGGGCGTCCGGGTCGCGCCGCCGCAGCAGGATCACGGCCAGGTTGACCAGCATGAACGCGAACAGGGTGCCGATGCTGGTGGCGTCCGCGAGGCTGCCCAGCGGGACGAGGGCGGCGAGGACCGCGATGAAGCCGGACACGATGACGGTGTTGGCGCGCGGCACTCCGGTGCGCGGGTGCACCTTGGCGAACAGCGGCGGGACCAGGCCGTCCCTGGCCATCGCGAAGAGGATGCGGATCTGGCCGTACTGCACGGTGAGCACGACGCTGGTGGTGGCGACGACCGCCCCCACGGACAGCAGGATCGGCCACAGGCTGCCGCCGCCGACGCTCTGCACCAGCACCTCGCTCAGCGTGGCCTCCGTCCCCTCGAACCTCCGCCACGGCATCGCGCCGAGCGCGGCGACCGCGACGAGCACGTACAGCGCGGTGACCAGGAGCAGCGAGATCACGATCGCCCGGGGCAGGTCCCGCTGCGGATCACGGGCCTCCTCCCCCGCGGTCGAGGCGGCGTCGAACCCGATGTAGGAGAAGAACAGCGAGGCCGCGCCCGCGCTCATGCCCGCGGCGCCGAGCGGGAACAGCGGCTGGAAGTTCCCGGCGTGGAAGGCAGTGAAGGCGACCGCGCAGAACAGCACGAGCGCGGCGATCTTCACGGAGACCATGACGGCGTTGGCGACCGCGCTCTCCTTCGCGCCGCGCAGCAGCACGACCATCGCCAGGACGACGATGAGGGCGGCCGGGATGTTGAGGGTGCCGCCGAGGCCGGGCGGTGCGCTGAGGGACTCGGGAAGGGTGACGCCGACGGTCAGTTCGAGCAGTTCGTTGACGTACTGCCCCCAGCCGACGGCGACGGCGGCGACCGAGACGCCGTACTCGAGGATCAGACACCATCCGCAGACCCAGGCCACCAACTCCCCGAGCGTGGCGTACGCGTAGCTGTACGACGACCCCGATCCCGGGATCATCCCGGCGAGTTCGGCGTACGACAGCGCGGAGAACAGGGCGGTGACCCCGGCCAGCACGAACGACACGACGATCGCCGGCCCGGCCTCGGGAACGGCCTCCCCGAGCACGACGAAGATCCCGGTACCGAGGGTGGCGCCGACGCTGAGCAGCGTGAGCTGTGTGACGCCCATGGTCCGCTTCAGCGGGCTGGCGGAGGCTTCGTCGACCAGCGTGCGGACGCCTTGCCGACGGGTCAACTTGCGGGTGACGCCTGGTTGTTGCCCACGGGGGCGTCGGGTACCGACGGTGTCCACGCTGCGGCTCCCCTCCGGGGTTTCGGTGGTTGGCCCTGATGATGCGGAGCGGCGGGGGCGGGCGGGTGAGGGGATCGGCCAGGGGGCGGCGGGCCGGTTTGGCGGAACGGCCAAAGCGCACGGTGGCGGTCGTACGACCAAGGTCGCAGGGGATGCGGTCCTCCCGACAGGGGTCAAACCGGGCTGCGGCCCTTACTGTGGCGGGCATGACCGTGCTGAAGCCGGGTGATGCCGGTGTCGTCGACGAGAGCGAGGGCCCTTCCGAGGGGTCCGGGGAAGGAGTGCTGGGGCGCTCCTACCGGGCGTTGAGCATCGGGATCGTGTCCGTGGTCGTGCTCATCGCCTTCGAGGCGACGGCGGTCGGAACCGCGATGCCGGTGGCGGCACGGGAGTTGGACGGGATCGCGCTCTACGGCTTCGCGTTCTCCGGGTACTTCACCACCAGTCTGTTCGGGATGGTGCTGAGCGGGCAGTGGTCGGACCGGCGGGGTCCGGTCGGGGCGCTGAGCGCGGGGATCGCCGGGTTCGGGGCCGGGCTGCTGCTGTCCGGGACCGCCGGGGCGATGTGGCTGTTCATCCTGGGGCGGGCCGTGCAGGGGTTCGGGGGCGGGCTGGTCATCGTCGCCCTGTACGTCGTCGTCGGGCGGGCCTATCCCGAGCGGCTCCGGCCCGCGATCATGGCGGCGTTCGCGGCCGGGTGGGTCGTGCCGTCGATCGTGGGGCCGCTCGCCGCCGGGGCGGTGACCGAGCATCTCGGGTGGCGGTGGGTGTTCGTCGGGATTCCGGTGCTGGTCGTCTTCCCGCTGGCGCTCGCGCTGCCTCAGATACGGCGGCGGGCCTCCGGGCCGGTCGACGGCACCGACACGCCGGCCGCCTTCGACCGGCGGCGCATCCGGCTCGCCCTCGGCATCTCCCTCGGCGCCGGCCTCCTCCAGTACGCCGCCCAGGACCTGCGCCCCCTCTCCCTCCTCCCCGGTGTCGCGGGCGTCGCGCTCCTCGTGCCCGCCGTGCTCGGACTGCTGCCGCGCGGGACGTACCGGGCCGCACGCGGACTGCCGTCCGTCGTGCTGCTGCGCGGGGTCGCCGCGGGGTCCTTCGTCGCCGCCGAGTCCTTCGTGCCGTTGATGCTGGTCACCCAGCGGGGGCTGTCGCCGACGCTGGCCGGGTTCTCGCTCGCGGCGGGCGGCGGCACGTGGGCGCTGGGGTCGTGGGTGCAGGCCAGGGCGCGGGTGGAGCCCTACCGGGAACGGCTGATGACCCTCGGCATGGTGCTGGTCGCCGCCGCCATCGCCACCGCGCCGAGTGTGCTGATCCACTCCGTGCCGGTCTGGACCGTCGCCGTCGCCTGGGGGTTCGGGTGCTTCGGCATGGGCCTGGTGATCTCCTCCACCAGCGTGCTGCTGCTCCACCTCTCCGCCCCCGAGGAGGCCGGCACCAACTCCGCCGCCCTCCAGATCTCCGACGGCCTCTCGAACGCCGTCCTCCTGGCGGCGGGCGGAGCGGCCTTCGCGGCGCTGGGCGGGGGCGCGGTGAGCCATACGGCCACCCAGGCGTCCGGTGCACAGCATCCGGCGGCCTTCGCGGTCGTGTTCCTGCCGATGGCCGGGGTGGCTCTGGCGGGGGCTTGGGTGACTACTCGGTTGCGGGTGCGGTGAGTGGTGGGGGGGTGGGCAGTGGGGGGTGGCCGTGGGGGGTGGCCGTGGGGGGAGTCGGGCGTCTCCGGTGCGCTGCGCGAGCCGTTCGGCATACGGCGATGCCGGCCCTGGCCTCTCGCCGGTGTCGACCAGGACACGGCGTACGCGCTGGTCATCGATGTGGCGGCCGGGGCGCAGACGGACGTACGACGGATCGCGGGGCGGCTGCGACGGCTGTGACCTCGGTCCCACCCGTGGGCGACCCGGCCCCGTCCGCGCGTTGACATCGGCGGGCCGCCGGTAAGGTGACCCGGTCGTCATACACAGCCGAAGACACCACCGCCGAGCCGCTCGACCCCCTTACGGAGACCGTGACTACCACCGCCGCCTCCAGCCATCACCTTTCTCCCGCCTTCCCCGGCCGCGCCCCCTGGGGCACCGCCAACAAGCTGCGTGCCTGGCAGGAAGGGGCGATGGAGAAGTACGTCCAGGAGCAGCCGCGAGACTTCCTGGCCGTCGCGACACCCGGCGCGGGGAAGACGACCTTCGCCCTCACCCTCGCCTCCTGGCTGCTGCACCACCATGTCGTGCAGCAGGTGACAGTCGTCGCGCCGACCGAGCATCTGAAGAAGCAGTGGGCCGAGGCGGCGGCGCGGATAGGGATCAAGCTGGACCCGGAGTACAGCGCGGGGCCGCTCGGCAAGGACTACCAGGGCGTCGCGGTCACCTACGCGGGGGTCGGCGTACGGCCCATGCTGCACCGCAACCGCGTCGAGCAGC
The DNA here is from genome assembly GCF_010548375.1 of Streptomyces sp. SID13726. Classification (GTDB taxonomy): domain Bacteria; phylum Actinomycetota; class Actinomycetes; order Streptomycetales; family Streptomycetaceae; genus Streptomyces. Next base: position 64,565 of record NZ_JAAGLY010000023.1, on the reverse strand, counting down.
GCAAGACCCTGGTGATCCTCGACGAGATCCACCACGCCGGTGACTCGAAGTCGTGGGGCGAGGCGTGTCTGGAGGCGTTCGAGCCCGCCACGCGCAGGCTCGCGCTCACCGGTACGCCCTTCCGGTCCGACACCAACCCCATCCCGTTCGTGACGTACGAGGAGGGCAACGACGGCATCCGCCGCTCGGCCGCCGACTACACCTACGGCTACGGCAACGCGCTCGCCGACCACGTCGTCCGGCCCGTCATCTTCCTGTCGTACAGCGGGCAGATGCGGTGGCGGACCAAGGCCGGGGACGAGATCGCCGCCCGGCTCGGCGAGCCGATGACCAAGGACGCGATCAGCCAGGCGTGGCGTACGGCGCTGGACCCGCGCGGCGAGTGGATGCCGAGCGTGCTGCGCGCCGCCGACCAGCGGCTGACCGAGGTCCGCAAGGCGATCCCGGACGCCGGTGCCCTCGTCATCGCCTCCGACCAGGACTCCGCGCGCGCCTACGCCAAGCTGATCCGCGAGATCACGGGCGCCAAGGCGACCCTGGTCCTGTCCGACGAGGCCGCCGCGTCCAAGCGGATCGACGACTTCAGCGCGGGCAACGACCGGTGGATGGTCGCGGTGCGGATGGTGTCGGAGGGCGTCGACGTCCCCCGGCTCGCGGTCGGCGTGTACGCGACCACCATCTCCACGCCCCTCTTCTTCGCCCAGGCCGTGGGCCGTTTCGTACGGTCCCGGCGGCGCGGCGAGACCGCGTCCGTGTTCCTCCCCACCGTCCCCGACCTCCTCACCTTCGCCAACGAGATGGAGGTGGAACGGGACCACGCCCTCGACAAGCCGAAGAAGGAGGGCGAGGAGGACCCGTACGCCGAGTCCGAGAAGGAGATGGAGGAGGCGAACAGGGAGGAGGACGAGGACACCGGCGAGCAGGAGCAGTTCTCCTTCGAGGCGCTGGAGTCCGAGGCGGTCTTCGACCGGGTCCTGTACGACGGTGCCGAGTTCGGCATGCAGGCGCACCCGGGGAGCGAGGAGGAGCAGGACTACCTCGGTATCCCGGGCCTCCTCGAACCGGACCAGGTCCAGCTGCTCCTCCAGAAGCGTCAGGCCCGGCAGATCGCGCACAGCCGCAAGAAGCCGGACTCCGAGGCGGACCTCCTGGAACTGCCCGCCGAGCGCCGGCCCGTCGTCTCCCACAAGGAGATGATGGAACTGCGCAAGCAGCTCAACACGATGGTGAGCGCGTACGTCCACCAGAGCGGCAAGCCGCACGGGGTGATCCACACCGAGCTGCGGCGGGTCTGCGGGGGGCCGCCGAGCGCCGAGGCGACGGCGGGGCAGCTGCGGCAGCGGATCGCGAAGGTCCAGGAGTGGGCTACTCGGATGAAGTGACGGGTGCGTGCGGTGGGCGGGGGCGGGTCGGGTGTGCCAGGCGGGTCGGGTGTCTCGGCGTACGAGCCAGGGGCATACGGGCTGGGCGCGTCTGAGCTAGGCAGGTATGGGCGGCTGGGCGCGTCTGAGCTTGGCAGGTATGGGCGCCTGGGCGGCCGGGTGCGTGTGCGCTGGGTGCGCGCGCTGTGCACGCCCTGTGCCACACGCCGTACGAATCAGGACAAACAGAGGTAGTACGTCCTGGTCACTGCCCGGATTCTGGACGGAGCCTTCCGCTCAGCGAACCGCCTTCGCTACTGTCCCGCTACGCACACGCCCCGTGGCAGCGCCGCCGCGGAGCGCAGCCGTGAAGCGACGCGGTCCGGTACAGGCCGGGCCGCCGGCCGATCGGCGGCCTCTGAAGCGCGTCACTGACGGGACTCGGTGACGCACCGCCGCTCGGAGGTTGCCGACCTCACCACTTGGAGGAGTGGGCGTCGTGACCGCGGAGACCTCTCAGACGCTTGACCGAGGACTGCGTGTCCTCAAGCTCCTGGCCGATACGGACCACGGGCTCACCGTCACCGAGCTATCCAACAAACTGGGCGTGAACCGCACCGTGGTGTACCGGTTGCTGGCCACGCTGGAACAGCACGCACTCGTACGCCGTGATCTGGGCGGCCGTGCCCGGGTGGGACTGGGGGTGCTGCGCCTCGGACGACAGGTCCACCCCCTGGTACGCGAGGCCGCACTGCCCGCACTCCGCTCGCTGGCCGAGGACATCGGCGCCACGGCCCACCTCACCCTGGTCGACGGCTCGGACGCCCTGGCCGTGGCCGTCGTGGAGCCCACCTGGACCGACTACCACGTGGCCTACCGAGCGGGCTTCCGCCACCCCCTGGACCGCGGAGCCGCAGGCCGAGCGATCCTCGCCGCCCGCCAACAGGGATTCGAAGAGCCGGGATACCTGCTGACACACGGCGAACTGGAGGCAGGCGCGAGCGGAGCAGCCGCTCCCCTGCTAGGCGTCACCGGCGTCGAGGGCAGCGTGGGAGTAGTAATGCTGGCCGACGCGGTCCCGGAACGGGTGGGCCCCCGGGTGGTGGACGCGGCACGGGAGGTGGCGGAGGCGTTGCGGTGAGTTGAGGTGGGCGGTGGGTGTGGGTGTGTGTGGGAGGGGGGCTGGGCGGAGGTTCTCACCCAGCCCCTCGCCCGTTCATGAACGCCGTATGGCAGTCCCGTTGCAGCCTCCACGATCCCCTTGAGCATGCTCTCACCCCCGCCATACGGTCATTCCACCGAGTTCGGCAGGAGCCACCGCTCCCCACCGACCCGGCCGTGTGCCCGAGTGGTTCAGGGACTCGCCTGCAAAGCGAGTTACGCGGGTTCGATTCCCGCCACGGCCTCAAGCGCTTGACCAGGCAGGACGAAAGGGCGACACCCTCCGTGGGTGCCGCCCTTTTAGTCGTGCGTCTCAGTTCCCGTCTCAGTTGACCCCCAATGCACGGAAATCCGCTGTGGGCGCGATCCTGAGGACCTCTACTCTTGGTGCGTGGATCGTGACTGGATGCGGCAGCGCCTTGAGGAGTTCGACGAGCTGGCAGCCAAGTATCGGGCTTCCATTCCGCGCGACGGCAAGCGGTCGGGGGATGCGACGCTCCGTGGGGAGCTGCGCACTGCAGAACCAACGCTCAAGAAGATCCTTACCTGCCTTGATCCCCTGTTGGCGACGTTCATCGATGTCGACCGACTGGAGGGGGTAGTGAGGGCTCAGGCCTCCATCAAGCGTGGTTTGGGCATCCTTAATGACATGGACGACTGGGCCACCCGGCTGGCTCCTGACGCCCCGTCCCTTCCAGCCGACCAATTTCACCCCTGGGTGTGGGATGCCGCTCGTACCTTGTGGGAGTCCGAGCACTACCGAGCCGCCGTCCACGCCGCTGCCACGTCGATCAACGCCCACCTTCAGACCAAGCTTGGTCGGCGTGACCTGTCGGATGCCAAGCTCGTTCAGGAAGCCTTCAGCGACAAGGCCCCGGAAACGGGCAAGCCCCGCCTCCGGATACCTGGCGACCAAACGGACCCCGGAGTCCAGACACGGCAGCGCGGCGCCCTGCAACTCGGTCAAGGGGCTTACTTCGCGCTCCGGAACCCTGCCGCCCACGAAACAGGTGACCTGGCAGAGCAAGAGGCTATGGAGCAGTTGGCCACGTTCAGCGTGGTCGCGCGGCTTATCGATCAGTGTCAGGTCGTGGCTTAGACGCCATTTCAGTTGGCGAGTCGGCGGTGGCATATGAGGGTCGCGGCGATGGCGGTGAAGGCGAGGAAGTGTTCAGCCTTTCGCTCGTAGCGGCGGTGGAGGCGTCGGCAACCGGACAGCCAGGACACGGTCCGTTCCACGACCCAGCGATGCCGGCCCAGGTGTCGGGATGACTCGACCCCTTTTCGGGCGAGGCGGTGCCGGATGCCGCGGGACGACAGCCAACGCCGTAGGTGTCGGTAGTCGTAGCCCTTGTCCCCGTGCAGTTTGCCGGGCTTCCGACGCCGGGGGCCGCGGCGTGAACGGATGGGCGGGATGCCGCGGACAAGTGGGATGAGGGCCTGGCTGTCGTGGAGGTTGGCGGCGGAGATGCCGACCGACAGGGGCAGGCCCTGGCGGTCAACGATGAGGTTGATCTTCGAACCCTTCTTGCCACGGTCGGTCGGATTCGGTCCCGTCAACTGCCCCCTTTGAGGGCCCGGACGCTGACGGAGTCGATCGCGCACCGCGACCAGTCCAGCTCGCCCCGGGCTCCGAGTTCGTCCAGGACCAGGCGGTGGAGCTTGGCCCACACACGGGCCTCACTCCATTCGGTGAACCGCCGGAAGGCGGTCACCCCCGACAGCCCGAAGCCCGGTGGCAGTTGGTTCCAGGTACAGCCCGAGGTGGCCACGAAGATGATCGCGGCCAGCACCTCACGCTCTCCTCGGCAACGATGTCCTCCACCCTGCGGGCGTTGCGGTGCCGACGGAACCACCCGTTGGAACAACTCCCACAAGCCCTCGAGCGCCAACCGTTCGACAAGCGCAGCAGCCATCACCCCAGATTGCCGCAAGATCACGCCAACTGAAATGGCGTCTAAGACAGTGGTGGTACTTCGACCTTCTCCACAAGACGGATCGTTTTGGATACATGCACCTTCCGCTTACGGTGCCCGACCTTGACATGAAGTCGCCATGCGTTGGGCGTCATGCCGATGGCCCGCGTCATCAGGTCGGTCACAGGGCAGGACCACTCCACCGGGTCATCTGGTGTCAACCGGTGCTTGGCGGGAAACGCAGGCACGTAGGTTTCACGTGTGTCCTTCCAAGGCTTGTCGTCGTACTGCCAAGAGACATCGAGATGCCCAGTCGCGAGCGATGTACCTGAACGCCCATGGTTCGACGCAACGAAGCGAAGGACATACTCACCGCTGGAATACCGCACGACGAAGCATCTCAACTTCACCCTCGCCCCTCCCCTGTAGTACCCAAGAACCGCGATCAGGAGGCCAAGGAGCCCAACAGCAATCATGTACTCACTGTAGCCGAATGATTTCAAGGGGTCGTCGCCATGCTGGAGTTGAGTAGCTCGCAAGGAACGAGCCCGTCTCAGTTTCCGTCTCGTTCGTAGCCGTACGCGGCCGTTCAAAGCCGTACGCCAACCACTTCGGGGCAGGCATCCGTACGGGTCTGAACACCGCCGAACGAGACCGGATCATGCGCTGACCAGCCCGGACAAACCTGCAAATAGTGTGTGGCCCTTCCGCCACAGACGACACAGTAGGGCCCGTCACCTGGCCAACCTTGCCTGCCCGCGTCTCAGGGCAAAGCTCGTTGAAGATCGGCGAGGACGGTATGTGCCAGTTCGGCCGTCCCACTGGCGGCACCCGTGGCGGCACCTGCTGCTATTGGAGCCAGAACGACTTGGATCCGCCCGAGCAGCCGACGCACACGCCCCACATCCGGCTCAGGCTGCGTTGCCTCCTCCAGTGCAGCTTCCGCGTCCTGACGTACCGCTGTCTCCCCTTCAGGATCAAGCTTGAGGCTCTCCAGTGCTTCCAAGACCGAGTTCACCGACCTGGCAAGACGATCGCTCAGGCCACCGTCAGCTGTCACATATTGCAGCTGTGACACATCCTGATTGCCGATCGCAATCTGACTTCCGTGTATGGACCCGTGAAACTGAGGGCCGCCCGTAGCCGTCATACCGCAGCTCCCGACCCGAGTCCCGGCGAGTGCCCGGGCTTTCGTGGTTCCCATCCCATGTGAGCGCGAATCTGCGTAATGGCCGAGGAGACTCGTGCCATATTGATTGGAGTCTGATTCAGCTCAAGCTGAAGCTCGGCTACTGCCTGACGGATAGCCTGCTGAGCATCGGTGTCCAATCCCAGCTGATCAAGCCGGGACAGCAGGTCACCGAGCGCGAGTAGCAGCTCCTTGCGGCAGAGCGCTTCGGCACTGATGAGCTCCTCATTTGGTGCCCTGACCATGTCCGACGGCAGGGTCCTCCATGCCGGCTCGCTGAGCAAGGGACTTCCACCTAGCGGTGAATCACCCTCCGCTTGTCGAGACAGTTGGGCTGTGCTCGCCTGATGCGACTCGGGCAGTCCTTTCATCATGGTCTGGGTCACTGTGCCACTGTTGATCGCCAACTGACTGTTAGTGATCTCGCCGAGGAAGAACAGCATGTAGTTATCCGGTACAGCGACGCTTGAGAGTTCAGCCGTCGTGGACAACGCATCTGTGCCGAGAGCAGGCTCTGCGATGGGCTGTGAGGTCGTCTGAGCTTCGACGTCCGTCGTCCGCTGCTCCGGCGCGGGAGTCGTAGTCCTCCGCTGCTCCGGCGCGGAAGTCGTAGTCCTCCGCTGCTCCGGCGCGGAAGTCGTAGTCCTCCGCTGCTCCGGCGCGGAAGTCGTAGTCCTCCGCTGCTCCGGCGCGGAAGTCGTAGTCCTCCGCTGCTCCGGCGTAGCCACCTCAGACGACCACCTGGCTGTCTCCGATGTCTTCGACTCTGCTTTGTACACCCCGCTTGCCATGTAACCCCCCATAGGCCTGGCACTCATAGCAAGGTAGCGAACGAAACCTGGCGACCGGTGCCGCGTGGGGCTAGAGCGTCGTCGTTCTCTTATCCGTCTCATTTCCCATCTCGTTCGTCCCCGTGCGTGGTCGTCCGGACCCGTTCAACTAGTCCCAGCGATGGCAGTGTCCGTACGGCGTTGAACACCCGCGGACACATCCGAATCAGGCCCTGACCAGCCCCGACAAACCTGCAAAGCGAGTTACGCGGGTTCGATTCCCGCCACGGCCTCCAGAGATTGACCAAGTGGCCCCACCCAAGGGCCAGTTCAGGTCCCACCCCCAGCCCCCGGACCCCCTCAGGGAATACCGCTGGAAGCCCGAGGCTCCCCGTGCTTGCATGACCCGCATGGTGTCTACCGACCGTTTGCTCGCCTTCGCGGCCATGTCGTTTCTGTTGATCGTGATTCCTGGTCCGAGTGTGCTGTTCGTGATCGGGCGGGCGTTGGCGCAGGGGCGTCGGGCCGCGTTGACCACGGTGGTGGGGAACACGGTGGGCGCCTATGTGCTGATCGTGGCCGTGGCGTTCGGGGTGGGGGCGGTGGTGGAGCGCTCGGTGCTCGTGTTCACCGTGCTCAAGCTGGCGGGGGCCGCCTACTTGGTGTTTCTCGGTGTCAAGGCGTGGCGTGAGCGTGGGTCGTTGTATGGCGCCGTCACCGGGGCGGGGGCCGCGCAGGGTGGTGTGCGGACGTTCTGGGAGGGGTTCGCCGTCGGTGTGACCAACCCCAAGACGATCGTGTTCTTCGCCGCGGTGCTGCCGCAGTTCGTCGACCGCGGTGAGGGGCATGTCCCGGCGCAGATGCTGCTGTTGGGCCTGGTCTTCAACATCATCGCCGTGGCGTCCGACATGGTGTGGGGCCTGGTCGCGGCCACCGCCAGGGACTGGTTCGCACGGTCGCCGCAGCGGCTCGCCCTGGTCGGCGGGATCGGTGGGCTCACCATGATCGGCCTGGGCGTCACCGTCGCCGCCACGGGACGCAAGGACTGATCCGCCCACCGTGACCACCGCAAGCACCGCAGGGCGCCGCCCCTTCCCCCGCGCGGAGCCCTACGCTTGCCGTCAGCAGTCGGCGGGAGCGAAAAGTGTGGAGTGTGGACGTGTTCGAGGCAGCGGCCGAGCAACCCTTTCCCGAGGTGTACGGGGCGGATCACGCACCCGCCCCGCATCCCTTGCTCGCACCCGTGCTCGGCTATCTCGGCTCGTGGCGCGGGCAGGGTCGAGGTGGATATCCCACGCTCGACGGCGACTTCGCGTACGCGCAGGAGGTCAGGTTCAGTCATGACGGGCGGCCCTTTCTGCGGTACGAGGCGAGGGCCTGGCTGCTCGACGCGGACGGGGCGCCGCTGAGGCCCGCGGCCCGGGAGAGTGGGTGGTGGCGGCTCCAGGGCGACGGGCGGGTGGAGGCCCTGGTCACCCAGCCCACCGGGATCACCGAGATCCTGGTCGGACACGCGGAAGACGGTGTGGTCGACCTCGATGCCCATGCCGTCGCCCTCACCCCCACCGCCAAGGAGGTGACCGCCACGCGTCGGCACTACAGCCTGGCCGGCGACGACGGCGGCACCTTCACGTTCGTCCATGACCTCGCGGCGGTCGGGCAGCCCTTGCAGCACCACCTCTCCGCGACCCTGCGGCGCGCAGCCGGTTAGAGGACCCCGCCCACCTCGTCCTGGAATAGCTCCGTCCAGTAGTGCCAGTCCGCGTCCGTCGTCGTGCCCGTGGGGTCGATGGTGGAGAGGGCTCGGATCATCGTCTTGGCGACCTGGACGTACAGGGTGTTGGTGAGTTCGTGGGCGAGGGACTCGTCTATCTGGCGTTCGCGGTGCAGGAGCCAGAGGGTGAAGGCGAGGGTGGAGATGTCGGTGTTGAGGGGGTGGAGGGTCGCCTCGCGCTCGCTCCAGTTGAGGACCGCGCCCGTCTCGCCGTCGACGACCAGGGTGTTGTCCTCGATGAGGTGGCCGAGGACGATCAGGTGGTCGGCCCGGGGCGGGAGGGCCACCAGGCGGTCGGCCTGGTGCTCGGAGAGGGTCGGGAGCGGGGCGTCCGGGTCGGTGTGGAAGAGGACGCCGTCCTCGGGGAGGCCGGTCTCCGCCAGGAAGCGGCGGGTCGGGGCGTGGGTGAGGGTGGACGGGAAGTCGATGTCCTCGAAGCGGGCGACGCGGTTGCGGCCGAACTCGTGGTCCAGCAGCCGCGGCGGCAGGTCCAGGGCGAGGCCGGAGTCCGTGCCGGGGCCCGCCACCAGGGCGAGGGGACGGATCAGGGCCGCGATCTTCCAGAACGTCGGCACCTCGCCGCCCGTGCCCTCCTCGAACACCGTCAGCAGCTGGCGCGTGGCCTCCTCCACCGCCGTAGGACCGAAGCGGCCGGCGTAGGCGGCGAACTGGCCGCGGACCTCCGTCAGTTCGTCCGTGGCCGTCGCGAAGCGGACCAGGGTGGGGAGCGACGGGGCCAGCGGGGTGCGGTCCATCAGGTCGGGGCGGGCGTGGAAGAACGACGTCGTCGAGATCTCGCCCGTGGCTCCGTCGAGCAGGACCGACTCCCGTTCCATGCCGCGCAGATCCGTGAGTCCGCCGATCACCAGCTGGTCGCGGAGCTCCTCGCTGAGGTGGCCGCCCGGGTCGGACGTCGAGTCCCCGACCGTCCGCAGGCCCTCGCGGCGCAGCTCCTCGAAGGTGAACAGGTCGCTGGCGCCGGGCAGTCCGGGGCCGCTGAGCCAGCGACGGGTCGAGACATGTGTGATGTACGGGTGCAGTGCGTCCTCGGTCAGTGTGATCGCCGCTACGGCGGCATCGGTCGTGCTCATGGCTCCCCCGTGTGCTTCGTACGCAGTCCCCTGGCCGGGCACGGCACGGCGAACCCGTCGGGCCTGCGCTCGTCCCCCACTGCTCGAAACACTACGCGCTGCCACTGACAACGCCCCCGTACCAAGGAGACGTCAGAGCACCCTCGACCGTTCCCGCCCCGCGAGAATCGCGTCCACCGTCTGTGCCGGGGTCAGTCCCGAGGTGTCCAGCCACAGTCCGATCGGCGGTGTCGAGGCCCGCAGCGCCTCGTCCAGCGCGGGGATCGTCCAGGCCGCGTCGCCGTAGCCCGTCTTCGCCCGGCCCGCCTCCCGGGCGGCCACCGTCGCGGCGTCCGGCGCGAGGACCACGACGTGTAGCGGGCGCGTCCTGAGCAGTGCGGCGTACGTCGTCAGGTCCTCGCCCAGCACGACGTCCTGGACGACCGCGGTGAAACCGGCCTCCGCGTACGCGTCCGCCGGGGCCGCCAACAGCCGGTACCGCAGCAGGAGTTGGGCGCGGGCCTCACCGGACGCCCCGGGCAGGTACTCCTCGCGCCCGGACACGATCATCCGCCGGAACACGTCCCCGCGGACATGCGCCGCCCGCGGCAACCGCTCCGCAAGGGCCTGCGCGACCGTCGACTTCCCGGCCGCCATCACGCCGGTGACCAGCACGACTCCGCGCATCAGCCGGCGCCCCGCGCGCCCTCGCGCGTCACGCGAAGCAGACCCCGCCCACCACGACCACGACCGCCGCGACGACGGACAGCGGAGTCCACAGCGCCGACTTGCCCGGCCCGGGCGGCGGTTCGTACGCGCGCGGCGCCTGTCCCGGTGTGCTCATCGGTCCGTCACCACCGCGGCCTGGGGCCGTATCGGCAGCCGGTTCACCGGACGGCCCGTCGCGGCCCGTACGGCGGAGGCGACCGCCGCCGGTGACGTGACCACCGGCACCGCGCTGGCCGCCTTCGCGCCGAAGGGGGCGACCACGTCCCGCTCCTCGACGAGCTTGACGATCCGGATCTCCGGCGCGTCAAGGGCCGTCGGCAGGGCGTACCCGGTGAGGTCCGGGTGGCGGATCAGCCCGCGCGCGGTGCGCAGGTTCTCCGTGAGCGCTATGCCGACGCCCTGGGTGACGCCCGCTTCGATACGGGCCTCCAGCTGGGCGGGGTTGAGGATCCGGCCGACGTCCTGGGCGAGCGCCAGCTCGACCACGCGGACCGAGCCGAGTTCGATGTCGACGTCGACCACCGCGCGGATCGCGCAGAACGCCATGCCGACGAACGCGTCGCCCTGACCGGCCTCGTCGAGGGGTTCCGTGGGGTGCGGGCGGCACTGAGCGGTGGCCCACAGTTCCTTGCCGTCCATGGCCTCGGTGACGGTCGTCGACAGGACGCCGTCGTACGAGGTGATCTTGCCGTCGGTGATCTGGAGCAGCTCGGTGGACATGCCGAACTTGTGCGCCAGGGGCTGGAGGAGCTGGGTGCGGACCATCTTGGCCGCGCGCTCCACCGCGCCGCCGGAGACCCAGGTGTGGCGGCCCCGGGCGCCCGGTCCTGCCGGGGGCTGGTCGGTGTCGACGGGGGCCACGTGGACCTCGTCGATGCCGAGGGTCTCCTGGACGATCTGACGGGCCAGCGTGGTGAATCCCTGGCCGGTCTCGACGGCCGCGCAGAGCACCGTGGCGATGCCGTCCTGGACGCGTACGGTCGCCGTGGAGACCTCGTCCGCGCCCTCCGCACCGAGCATGTGGACCATGCCGAGGCCGTAGCCGACGCCTCTGCGGATCGCGCCCGGTTCGCCCGCGCCCTCGGGGCCGCCGGGCAGCAGCCACTCGTCCTCGGGAGTGTCCTTGGGGAGCGCCGGGAGCGGGAAGTCCCGTACGGCCTGGAGGAGTTCGGCGACCGGGGCCGGGCAGGTCACCGTCTGGCCGGTCGGGAGGACGTCGCCGGTGGCAAGCGCGTTCTGCAGGCGCAGTTCCGCCGGGTCGACGCCCAGCTTCTTGGCGAGCTTGTCCATCTGCGCCTCGTAGGCGGCGCAGACCTGCATGGCGCCCTCGCCGCGGACGTGGCCGGAGGGCGGGTTGTTGGTGCGGACGGCCCAACCCTCGATGAAGGCGTTCGGGACGACGTACGGCCCGCAGGCGAAGCCCACGGCGGCGGCCAGGGCCTCGGAGGAGGTGTCGGCGTAGGCGCCCGCGTCGAGCAGGATCTGCGCCTCGACCTTCACCAGCTTGCCGTCGGTGTCGGCGTGGTGGCGGTACCGCAGCAGGGTGGGGTGCCGGTGCACGTGGCCGAGGAAGGACTCCTCGCGCGTGGCCGTCAGCTTCACCGGGCACTGCGTCTTCAGCGCCAGCAGCCCGAGCGGGAGCTGGAAGCCCTGGTCCTCGCGGTCGGCGGTGGCGCCGGGGACGCCGGTGACGACGACCTTGACGCGCTCGGGCTCCAGGCCGTAGCAGGCGGCGGCGGTGTCGCGGTCGGTGTGCGGGTCGGTGGAGGCGAGGTACAGCTCGACGCCGCCGTCGGGGCGGGGCACGGCGAGACCGGCCTCGGCACCGATGGGCGCGGGGTCCTGGCGGCCGATGCGGTAGAGGCCCTCCACGACGATCTCGCCGACCGCGTCGGGGTCGCCGTGGCGCAGCGGGATGTGGCGGACGAGGTTGCCGTCGGGGTGCAGCGGCTCGGCCTCGAACGCCTGCTCGGGGTCGGTGACCGGGTCGAGCACCTCGTACTCGACGATGACGGCGGCGGCGGCCATCCGCGCGGTGTCGGGGTGGTCGGCGGCGACGGCGGCGATGGGCTCGCCGTGGTGGCGTACGACCTCGGAGGCGAAGACCGGGCGGTCGGCCTTGCCGCGGCCGTGCACCGGGCTGCCGGGGACGTCCTCGTGGGTGACGACCGCGCGGACGCCGGGCATGTCACGCGCGTGGGAGGTGTCGATGGACACGATGCGCGCGTGCGCGTGGGGCGAGCGCAGGACGGCCGCCCACAGCAGGCCCTCGGCCCACAGGTCGGCTGCGTACGGGAAGGTGCCCTCGGTCTTCGCGCGCGCGTCGGCGGCGGGCAGGGAGACGCCGATGCCGTGCGGAATCGGCTCGGGGGCGGGTGCTGCCTCCGCGGGTGTGGTCGCGGTGGCGGCTTCGTTGCTCACGCCTGGCCTCCGTCCTGTCCCTGTCCGTACGCCTGCTCATGGGCGCCGGGCGACCCCGAGGCCTCGAACGCCGACGGGTTGACGCCTCCGGCCCCGGGGCCCGCCTGGTGCGGAATACGTGCCTCGTCGCCGTCCGTCTCAGCGTCGGCCGCCGAGTGTGCCTCGCGCTCGGCGACGACCTCCTTGACGGCGTCGACGACGCCCCGGTAGCCGGAGCAGCGGCAGAGGTTGCCGCACAGCGCCTGGCGGGTCTCCAGCTCGGTGGGCGCGGGGTTGCCCTCCAGGAGGTCGTGCACGGTCATCGCCATGCCCGGCACGCAGAAGCCGCACTGCACGGCGCCGCACCGGGCGAGCGCGCGCTGCACGTCGGAGGGGCGGCCGTCCTCGGCGAGGCCCTCGACGGTGCGGACCTCGCTGCCGGCGGCGGTCACGGCGGGCACCAGGCAGGAGGCGACGAGGCGGCCGTCGACCTGGACGTTGCACGCCCCGCACTCGCCCTGCGAGCAGCCGTCCTTGGCGCCCGCGAGCCCGAGCCGCTCGCGCAGCACGTAGAGCAGCGACTCACCGATCCAGGCGTCGGTGACGGGCCGGTCGACGCCGTTGACGCGCAGCACGTAGGAGGCGAGGGGGTGTTCCTCGCCGGGCAGCGCGGCGGGCCGCTCGTCGGCGTCCTCCGCCTCCTCGGCGCGCTCGGCGTTCTCGGTGTGCTCGTCCACGGCGGAGTCGGCATCGGAGTCGGCGTCGGCCGTGTGCTCGTCGGCGCTCTCCGGGGCCGGTTCGCCGTCACCGGCGTCCGGGGTGTGCCCGGCGCCGGTCCCGGCGGGGCCGTCAGCGGCTGCTACGGCCCCTGGAACGTCCTCGGAGCCCCCGGTGGCCGCCGGTGCCTCGCCCGTGCCGGGAGTGGGCTGTGAGGCGGCTTCGGAGGGGCTGCCCGCGTAGGAGTCGGCGGGGGCGTGGCCGTAGGACCGGTCGGGGGCGTGGAGCCGGGCGGAGTCGTGCGGCTCGGCGGGGTCGTAGCCCGACGGGCCTGGGCCTGGCTCCGGTTCGGCGTGCGGGTGGGCGGTCGGCACGTGCGCGTGGGCCTCGTCGACCGATGCGGTGCGCGCGTCCCCGGCCGGGCCGCCGTGTCCGTCGCCGGCGGTTCCGCCCGGTGCCTCGCCGAGCGGCACACGCGTGTGGCCGTCACCGGCGGGCACGTGCGTATGGCCGTCGCCACCGGCGGGCACGTGCGTGTGGCCGTCGCCCACGACGGCACCGTGATCCTCGGCATCGGGCCCGCCGTGAACGCCGTGCCCGTCCCCGCGCACCCCACCGCCCGGCACGTGCGCGTGCCCCGCGTCGCCCGGACCGCCGTGCTCGGGTCCCGCTCCGGCGCCGCCCTGGGTCCGGTCCCCCCACGGCTGCGCGGGCTGGGTGGCCCAGGGTGCGGGCGCGCCGCCGGGCAGGGTCGCCGGCGGGGTGCCGCCCCACTGCTCGACCAGCGCCGACGTGGTGAACTCGCCCGATTCGTCCGGGAGGTCGCCGCCGGCGACGGGGATGGACCACTGGCCGGTGACGTCGTGGCCGGAGGCGGGGGCCGCCGCGGTGTCCTCGACGTTCCACTGCTGGGTGGTCGAGGGGTTGTACGTGAACTGTCCGGTGTGGCCCTGCGGCGCGGTGTTGGGGTCGGGCCAGCCGGAGCCCTCGGCAGGGGCGCCCCAGGCACCCGGGCCCGCCGGGTCGGTGCCGTCCCCCTGCTGCCCGGGCTCTCCCGGCGCGACCGCGATCTGCGGCGGCACATAGCCGTGTCCGCGCGCGGCGAGCGGGCTGTCGGCGGAGGCCAGGAGGGCATCGATGCCCCCTTCGGGGAGCTTCACGAAGGCGGTCGCGCCGTCGTCGTAGTCGCCCTGGGGCAGCGGGTCCCAGCGGCCCGGACCCCGGGGTGTGCCCTCTCCGTGCTGGTCGTCGGTCACGAAAGTGCCCTCCCCAGTGCTCGTCGGGCCAGCGCGGCGACGGTGCGCCGCAGATGCAGAACGGCGGGCGGATGCTGTGGCACGGAGCCGTCCCCGGCGGGTTGCGGGTCGGGGATGCAGGCCGCCGAGACGTACTCGCCGAAGGCCTCCAGGGCCTCCGGGACGATCGCGCGGTTGTTGTCCCAGTCGATGAGCCGGGCGACCCACTGCTCGGCGTCCAGGGGCCGCAGCGGCATCGGCGCTATGGCTCCGACGGCGCACCTGACCCCGCGCCTGGCCGGGTCGAGGACCAGGGCGACGGAGGCCATCGCGCGGCCCGGTCCGGTGCGCCCGGTCACCTTGAGGAAGACCTGCGGGGCGTGCAGCAGCGGCACGCGCACGAAGCCGATGAGCTCTCCCGCGCGGAGCATCTCCATGCCGGCCAGCAGGTGCGAGACCGGCATCTCGCGGCGGGCGCCGTCCGGGCCCGCGATGATCAGCGTGGCCTCCAGGGCGGCGAGCACGGGCAGCGCGTCGCCGGTGGGGGCCGCGGAGGCGATGTTGCCGCCCAGGGTGCCCGCGTTGCGGATCTGCGGCGGACCGGCCGCGCGGGCGGCTGCGGCGAGCGCCGGGATGAGGGCGGCGAAGTCGGGGCGGCCCATACGCGCGTGCGTGAGTCCCGCGCCGAGCAGGGCGTGACCGTCCTGGTACTGCCAGCCGCGGATCTCGCTGATCCTGCCGAGGCCGACCAGCGCGGCGGGCCTGAGCTGCCCGGAGTTGACGGCGGCCATCAGGTCGGTGCCGCCCGCGACGGGCACGGCCGCGGGCATGGCCGTGAGGGCCGCCACGGCCTCGTCCAGCGTCGTGGGCAGCGTGACGGCCTGCGCCGCCTGCGGTGCGTGCGTGGTCAAACCGGCTGCCCCTTCCCGCTGCCCCACCTGGTCCTGCCGGCCCTGCCTGTTGCTGCCGTACGGTACGTGCTGACAGGGCGGACGTGGCAACTCTGGCACATCTTCGCAACGGCCGAAGACAGGGGTCCGCTAGGAGGCATTCGGTGGCATTCGCCCGCCCCATCAGGGAGATGGTCCGTTTTCGTACGGCATCACCGGCACGCACGGATTGACACTCTTCGGTGACTCTTGGGGTCTTTTTCCCCTACCTGTTCGGAGGCGCCCCCTCGATGGGCCGGCCGAGCACCCCGGGCCGCCGCTGCCACGGCAACGGGCCCGCGGGCGGCCGGTATCCGACGCCCAGGGCGTCAAGTCGCCGGTAGTGGACGGCCATCCGCTCCTCGAAGCCCGCGAAGTCCCGTTCCGCCGGGGCCGGCAGGGCGCTCCAGGCCACCTCGGCGAAGGCCGCGAGCCGCGGGAACGCCTGGTAGTCCACGCGCGCGTGATCCTCCATCACCTCGGTCCACAGGTTGGCCTGCGTGCCGAGGACGTGCCCGGCCTCGGCCGAAGTCAGCTGCGGTGGAACGGGCTCGAAGCGATACACGTCTTCCAGGGTGCGGACATAGCCGATCGGCACCGGCTCGTCCGCGCCGGCGTCCTGCCGGTGGTCCAGGTACACGTGCTGCTCGGGGCACATCACCACGTCGTGCCCGGAGCGGGCGGCGGCGATCCCGCCCTCGTAACCGCGCCAGGAGGAGACGGCCGCGCCGTCGGCGAGCCCGCCCTCCAGGATCTCGTCCCAGCCGATGAGCCTGCGCCCGCGCGCGGTCAGCCACTTGTCGAAGTGGCCGATGAACCACGACTGGAGCGCGTCCTCGTCGGCGAGCCCGAGTTCCTTGATACGGGCCTGCGCGGTGGGCGACTGCCGCCACTGGTCCTTGAGGCATTCGTCACCCCCGACATGAATGAACTCCGAGGGGAACAGCTCCAGGAGTTCCTCGAACACCCCCTCGTAGAACCTGAGGGTGTTGTCAGTGGGGGCGAGTACGTTTGCGGAGATGCCCCAGCTGTCCCAGACCGAGAGGGAGGTCGTGTCGATGACGTCGGTGTTGCCGAGTTCCGGGTACGCGGAGATGGCCGCCTGCGAGTGTCCCGGTACGTCGATTTCGGGGACGACGGTGATATGCCGCTCGGCGGCGTAGGCGACGATCTCGCGGATGTCGTCCTGGGTGTAGAAGCCCCCGTGCGGCTTCTCCTCCCACAGCGGCGAGGCCCGGTGGCCGAATTTGGTGCGCGCCCGCCATGAGCCCGTCTCGGTGAGCCGGGGGTACCGCTTGATCTCGACCCGCCAGCCCTGGTCGTCCGTCAAGTGGAAGTGGAAGACGTTGAGTTTGTGCGCGGCCATCAGATCGAGGTAGCGCAGGACACCGTCCTTCGGCATGAAGTGCCGGGAGACGTCGAGCATGAGGCCGCGCCAGCGGAAGCGCGGGGCGTCCTCGACCGTGAGGTGCGGCACGGCCCAGGTGCGGCCGGGGTCGAGGGGTGCCTTGCGGTAGGCGTCGGGGCCGAGGAGCTGCCGTAGCGTCTGGGCGCCCCAGAAGACACCGGCCGCGCCACCGCCCTCGACGAGGACGCCGGTCCCGTCGCTGACGAGGCGGTACTCCTCCGGGCCGAGCCCAGGGGCGATCCGCAGCGCGATGCCGTCACCCTCGGTGCCGTCGCCCTGCATGTCGTCGGGTTCGCGGGCCTCGGGCAGCGGCAGCCCGGTCGCCTGCCACAGGACGCCCCGCAGCCAGCGGCCGACGCCCTCCGTGCCGGTCCCCGCGGAGAGCCGGGAGCGTGCCGTCAGCCGCACCTCGCCGGAACCGGCGACGACGCCGCGCGCCGTCGGGATCAGTGAAGTCATGTCAGTCCTTGACCGCTCCGCCCAGCCCCGAGACCAGGCGTCGCTGTACGAGTACGAAGAAGACCAGCACCGGAATCGTCATCACCGTCGACGCGGCCATGACGCCGCCCCAGTCCGGCTCGTCCGGCTTGTAGAAGACCAGCAGGGCCATCGGCAGCGTCGACTGCGAAGTGTCGCTGATGATGAACGACTTGGCGAAGAGGAAATCGTTCCAGGCCGAGATGAAGGAGAACACGCTCGTGGCCACCAGGCCGGGGAAGACGAGCGGGAACAGAATCTGCCACAGGAATCGCGCACGGCTCGCGCCGTCGATGTACGCGGCCTCTTCCAGGGCCTCCGGTACGGCCTTCACGAACCCTCTCAGCATCCAGATCGCGAAGGGCAGCGAGAAGGCGATGTGGGGCAGGATCAGCGACCCCAGCGTGTTCAGCAGACCGAAGTCCCGCATCTGGAAGAACAAGGGGATGGTGAGGGCCTCCACGGGCACCATCTGGGCCACCAGAAACATGATCAGCAGGGTGGTCCGGAAGCGGAACCGGAATCGGGTCACCGCGGTCGCCGCGAGAAACGCGATCAGCGCCGAGACGATCACGACACTGCACGCCACGACAAGGCTGTTGACGAAATACCGACCGAAATCCTGCTGCCCGAACACGCGCCGGAAGGAATCCAGCGAGGGCGCGAGCGTCCAGGGCCGCGGCTCGGTCGACTCGATCTCCCCGGCCGGTTTGAAGGCGCCGAGGACCATCCAGTAGAGGGGGAAGGCGACGACGACCGCGATGAGCAGCGCCGAGGCCTCGGCGGCGGTGCGCCAGGGACGCCGTAGAAGATTCAGCCGCGGAGGACTCTGCCGTACAAGATTCACAGTTCCTCCCCCTGGCGGCGCAGCAGCCGCAGGTACACCAGCGTCACGGCGAGCAGGATCAGCAGCATCACGATGCCGATCGCCGAGCCCAGGCTGTACTGCGAGGAGGCGAAGGCCTGCTGGTAGGCGTAGACGTTCAGGACGAGGTTCTGGCCCGCGATGCCGCCGCCGTTCGTCATGACGTAGATCTGGGTGAAGACCTTGAAGTCCCAGATGACCGACTGGATGGTCACGACGGTCAGGATCGGGCGCAGCATCGGCGCGAGCACCGAGCGCCAGATCCGCCACTGCGAGGCGCCGTCCAGCGCGGCGGCCTCCAGCACCTCGGCGGGCACGGCCCGGATCCCGGCGTAGACCGTGACCATCACGAACGGGAAGGAGCACCAGACCACTTCGAGCAGGACGAGGAAGAACGCGCTGATCCGCCCGTACGTCCAGGAGTGGTCGCCGAGGCCGAGGATCCGGTTGACCGGGCCGAAGTCCGGGTCGAACAGGAACAGCCACACGGTGGACCCGGTGACGGCCGGGGTCGCCCACGCCCCGAGCGCGGCCAGCATGAGCGCCAGCCGCGGCACGGCACGCACGCGCGTGAGCAGCACGGCCAGCGCGCACCCCACGGCGAGCGTCGACACGACACAGGCCGTCGCGAACAGCACGGTGGCCAGCAGCACGTGCCAGAACTCCGGGTCGGAGAACAGCGTCGAGTAGTTCGAGAACCCCTCGAAGGTGGTCGGCTCGCCGCCGCTCACCTGGGCCTGGGTGTACTGGAAGAACGAGATCAGGCCGAGCTGGTAGATGGGGTAGACGAGCAGTCCGCCGAGGACGACGAGGGCGGGGGCGAGATAGAGCCAGGGCGCCCGGGTGGTGCGGTCGGTCACGGACGTCACCCGACGGACCCGAACGCGGCGTCCATCTTCTTCGCCGCTTCCCCGGAGGCCGCGGCCACGCTCTTCTTGCCGCTGATGACCTCCTGGAACATCGTCGGCAGCACCAGCGACGAGTCGATCTGCGCCCACCCGGGCGACGCGGGCACGAACTTGGTCCCGGCGGCCAGCGTCTGCGCGAACGGCTTCACGTACGGCTGCTCCGCGGCGGCCTTGTCCCGGACGTCCCCGAACGTCGGCAGGAAGCCCATCGCGCCGAACATCGACGCCTGCGTCTCCTTCGAGGTGAGCTGCTCCATCAGCTGGACGGCGAGCGTCCGGTGCGAAGTGCTCTTCAGTACGCCGATGTTGTTGCCGCCGGCGAACGCGGGAGCGATCGACCCGGCCGAGACCCCGGGCAGCGGCACCACCGCGTACTCGCCCTTGACCTTCCCTGCCTCCACCGCCGTATGGCTGAAGTCGCCGCCGATCGCCATGCCGGCCTTGCCCGCCGCGAACGCGGTGATGGTGTCGTTGCCGCCCATGCCGGCGCACTTGGCGGCGGGACAGTTGTCGTCGGTGAAGAGCGAGGTGTACTCCTTGATGCCCTTCTGCGCGGCCGCGCCGGAGATCGCCGAGGCGTACGACCCGCCCTTGCCGACGGCGAGTTCGCCGCCGTTGGCCCAGATGAAGGGCATCGCGCCGTAGGTGTAGGCGCCGCCGACGACGAGGCCGTACAACTCAGGCTTGGCGGCGCGGATCTCGCGGGCGGTGGTGGCCAACTCGGCCATCGTCCTCGGGACTTCGAGGCCGAGTTCCTTGAATACGTCGGTGCGGTAGTAGAGGGCGCGGACGCCGACGTAGAAGGGCGAGCCGTACACCTTGCCGTCCACGGTGACCGAGGTCCTCGCCGTGGGGTCGGTGTCCTTCGACTCGTTCCAGTCGGCGAACTCCTTGGTGACGTCGAGGAGTCCGCCGTCCTTCACATAGCCGGCGGTGTCGGTGTTGCCGTACTCCATCACGTCGGGCGCGGAGGACGGGTCGTTGAAGGCGGCCTTGACGCGCTGGGCGCGGGTCTCGACCGGGATGTACTCGACGTCGACCTCGGTGCCCTTGTGGGACTTCTCGAAGGCGGCGACCACGGAGTCGACGACCTTCTCCTTCGGCTTGTTGCCGACCTCCTGGAAGAGCCAGACCCGCAGGGTGCCGGACTTCTCGTCCTTGTCGGAGGAGGAGTTGGAGGAGGTCTGGGGCGCGCAGGCGGTGACGACCAGGCCGGCCAGGAGCAGGGCGGGAAGGCGGGGGGAGAGCTTCATGGAGTGATCCTCCGGGCGTGCGTTGCAGCATATGCAATGACGGTTTCGCTCAACGCAACGGAGGTTATGGGTTGCATGAACACGCCCACAAGAGGTCTCAACCAATCCGTGACACGCGAAAGGCCCCTGGGGCGCACACAGCGCACCCCAGGGGCCTCACGAAGCTCAGTCAGGCAGCGACGGTCCTACTTGTCGCCGCCCTTGTCGTCGTCCCCGGAACCCATGGACTCGTAGATCTCCTTGCACATGGGGCACACCGGGTACTTCTTGGGATCGCGGCCGGGCACCCACACCTTGCCGCACAGCGCCACGACGGGGGTCCCGTCGAGGGCGCTCGCCATGATCTTGTCCTTCTGGACGTAGTGGGCGAAGCGCTCGTGGTCACCGTCACCGTGGGACACCTGCGGCGTCGGCTCTACGAGGGTCCCCGTACCAGTCCCGCGCTCGGGCTCGAGAGTGCTCATGAGGCAAGGGTACTGAAGCTCACATGGATCAGTTGAGCGAAGGGTCGTCCGGGTACGTCGCCACCATCGCCAGTTCGTTGCGCTGGCGGCGCAGCACCTCGCGCCAGAGTCTCTCCGGGGACGGGGAGGAGACGTCGCCGGGTTCCGACTCGACGACGTACCAGGCGCCCTCGACCAGTTCGTCCTCCAGCTGGCCGGGGCCCCAGCCGGCGTAACCGGCGAAGATGCGCAGGCTTCCGAGGGCCGAGGCGAGCAGTTCCGGCGGGGCCTCCAGGTCGACCAGGCCGATCGCCCCGTGCACTCTGCGCCAGCCCAGCGGGGCTCCGTCCACGGCGCCGCCGCCGGGGATGACGGCGACCCCGAGCGCCGAGTCCAGGGAGACCGGGCCGCCCTGGAAGACGACACCCGGTTCGCCGGCGAGGTCGGCCCAGCCCTCCAGGATGTCGCCGACGTCCACCGGGGTGGGGCGGTTGAGAACGACACCGAGGGAGCCCTTCTCGTCGTGGTCGAGAAGGAGCACCACCGCGCGGTCGAAGTTCGGGTCCGCCAGGGCGGGTGTTGCCACGAGCAACCGCCCTGTGAGCGAGGACACCTCGGTCATGCCAGACATGATCCCGCATCTTCCCGCGCGGTGGGGAGGCAATGCCCTTAAGGGAGTGGTTGCAGCTCAGAGCGCAACGATGCGCCGTGAGCGCACGCCAGGCGCCAGTGACCCCATGTGCCCGCCGCCTAGCAGTTCGTGTTGTGACAGAGCTATGACGTGGCTGGGCCGCACTTGGGCTTACAGAAGAGGGGTGGGCGGCGATTACCCTTTCCCTTCTGGCCCCTGCCCGACTCATCGGAACGCGAGATACATGACCGTCAACGGCTCTGACGACGTACTGCTTGTCCACGGCGGAACCCCGCTGGAGGGCGAGATCCGTGTCCGCGGTGCGAAGAACCTCGTACCGAAGGCCATGGTCGCCGCCCTGCTGGGCAGCGAGCCGAGTCGACTGCGCAACGTTCCGGACATCCGTGACGTGCGTGTCGTACGAGGACTGCTCCAGCTGCACGGGGTGACGGTCCGTCCGGGTGAGGAGCCGGGCGAGCTGGTGATGGACCCGACGCACGTCGAGAGCGCGAACGTCGCCGACATCGACGCCCACGCGGGTTCCTCGCGGATCCCGATCCTCCTGTGCGGTCCGCTGCTGCACCGGCTCGGGCACGCCTTCATCCCCGGCCTCGGCGGCTGCGACATCGGCGGCCGGCCCATCGACTTCCACTTCGAGGTGCTGCGGCAGTTCGGCGCGACGATCGAGAAGCGCGCGGACGGGCAGTTCCTGGAGGCGCCGCGGCGGCTTCGCGGTACGAAGATCCGGCTGCCCTACCCGTCGGTGGGCGCGACCGAGCAGGTCCTGCTGACGGCGGTCCTCGCCGAGGGCGTCACCGAGCTCTCCAACGCCGCGGTGGAGCCGGAGATCGAGGACCTGATCTGCGTCCTTCAGAAGATGGGCGCCATCATCGCGATGGACACCGACCGGACCATCCGCGTCACGGGTGTGGACCGGCTCGGCGGCTACAACCACCGTGCCCTGCCGGACCGTCTGGAGGCCGCCTCCTGGGCGTCCGCGGCGCTGGCGACCGAGGGCAACATCTACGTCCGCGGCGCCCAGCAGCGCTCGATGATGACGTTCCTGAACACCTACCGGAAGGTGGGCGGTGCCTTCGAGATCGACGACGAGGGCATCCGCTTCTGGCACCCCGGCGGCCAGTTGAAGTCCATCGCGCTCGAAACCGACGTGCACCCGGGCTTCCAGACGGACTGGCAGCAGCCGCTGGTGGTCGCCCTCACCCAGGCCACCGGCCTGTCGATCATCCACGAGACGGTCTACGAGTCCCGCCTCGGATTCACCTCCGCGCTCAACCAGATGGGTGCGCACATCCAGCTGTACCGCGAGTGCCTGGGCGGCTCGAACTGCCGCTTCGGCCAGCGCAACTTCCTCCACTCGGCGGTCGTCTCCGGCCCCACCCGCCTCCAGGGCGCCGACCTGGTCATCCCCGACCTCCGCGGCGGCTTCTCGTACCTCATCGCGGCGCTGGCGGCCCAGGGCACGTCCCGGGTCCACGGCATCGACCTCATCAACCGCGGCTACGAGAACTTCATGGAGAAGCTCGTGGAGCTGGGGGCGAAGGTGGAGCTGCCGGGCAAGGCGCTCGGATAGCACCCGGTCGTACGTACGACGATGGGGCGGCCCTCGGTGAGAGGAGCCGCCCCATTGGCGTTACTGAGACGTGTACGTCGTCCCGAGACGCACCGTCAGAACTACTTGCCCTTGGCGGCTTCCTTGAGCTTGGAGCCCGCCGAGACCTTGACGCTGTAGCCGGCCGGGATCTGGATCGGGTCGCCGGTCTGCGGGTTGCGCGCGGTGCGAGCGGCACGGTGGGTGCGCTCGAAGGTCAGGAAGCCGGGGATGGTGACCTTCTCGTCACCCTTGGCGACGATCTCGCCGACGGTCTCGGCGAACGCGGCCAGAACGGCGTCGGCGTCCTTGCGGGTCACCTCGGCGCGGTCGGCCAGCGCGGCCACCAGCTCACTGCGGTTCATGTTGTTACTCCCGTGTTCTTCTTGCCGTTGGGGTGTGCCTCGCGGCGGTGCCGCACACGAGGCACAGCGAAGCCGATGCGCTCGCGCCCAGGGACGCATCCTGCCCCTACCTGCTGCGGGAAAGCCAATCCGGCACCCGTAGGACTCGCATGAACACCCTAGGGGGTCACACGAACAGAGGCCTGGGCGTGGCGCCACCCTAGAGGGTGGCGTGAAGCGCCCGGTTCCGCGACGCGCCGGGCCGGAGGACCGCCGTGGCGATCCTCACAGCCGAACAAACATCCGACACCCACTGTAGACGCGGGGTCCGGAGACCGGGACGAGGGCCCTACGCCGTCGCCCCCGCGGCCTTCGCCGCGTCCCGCACCGCACCGGCCACCGCGCCCGCGACCTTGTCGTTGAACACGCTGGGGATGATGTAGTTCGGGTTCAGCTCGTCCTGGGTGACGACGTCCGCGAGAGCCTTCGCGGCCGCGAGCATCATCTCGGTGTTGACCGTACGGGACTGCGCGTCCAGCAGACCGCGGAATACACCCGGGAAGACCAGCACGTTGTTGATCTGGTTGGGGAAGTCGGAGCGGCCGGTGGCCACCACGGCGGCCGTCTGACGGGCGACCGTCGGCTCGACCTCGGGGTCGGGATTCGCGAGCGCGAACACAATCGCACCCTCGGCCATGGCGGCCACGTCGTCGCCGTCCAGGACGTTCGGGGCCGAGACGCCGATGAAGACGTCGGCGCCGCGCACGGCCTCCTTCAGCGTCCCCGTCAGCCCCTCGGGGTTGGTGTTGTCGGCGATCCAGCGCAGCGGCGAGTCGGCGGCTGCGTCCACCAGGTCCTCGCGGCCCGCGTGCACCACGCCGTGGATGTCGGCGACGACGGCGTTCTTCACGCCGGCCGCGAGCAGCAGCTTGAGGATGGCCGTACCGGCCGCGCCGGCGCCGGACATGACGACGCGCACACCGTCAATCTCCTTGCCCACGACGCGAAGTGCGTTCGTGAGCGCGGCGAGGACGACGATCGCGGTGCCGTGCTGGTCGTCGTGGAAGACGGGGATGTCGAGGGCCTCGCGCAGGCGCGCCTCGATCTCGAAGCAGCGCGGCGCGGAGATGTCCTCCAGGTTGATGCCGGCGAACCCGGGGGCGATGGCCTTGACGATCTCGACGATCGCGTCGGTGTCCTGGGTGTCCAGGCACAGCGGCCAGGCGTCGATGCCGGCGAACCGCTTGAAGAGGGCTGCCTTGCCCTCCATGACCGGCAGGGCGGCCTTGGGGCCGATGTTGCCCAGGCCCAGCACGGCCGAGCCGTCCGTCACGACCGCAACGGAGTTGCGCTTGATGGTGAGGCGGCGGGCGTCCTCGGGGTTCTCGGCGATCGCCATGCACACGCGGGCCACGCCCGGGGTGTAGATCATGGAGAGGTCGTCGCGGTTGCGGATGGGGTGCTTGGACGCCATCTCGATCTTGCCGCCGAGGTGCATGAGGAACGTACGGTCGGAGACCTTGCCGAGGGTGACGCCCTCGATCTTGCGGAGCTCCTCGACGATCTCGTCGGCGTGGTTGGTGGAACTGGCCGCGATCGTGACGTCGATCCGGAGCTTCTCGTGACCGGACGCGGTGACGTCGAGGCCGGTCACCGAGCCTCCGGAGGACTCCACGGCGGTGGTGAGCTGCGATACGGCGGTTCCGCTCGCGGGCACCTCCAGCCGGACCGTCATCGAGTAGGAGACGCTGGGCGCCGTTGCCATGGCCGACTTCCTCTGCTTTCACCTGTGGTGCTGATGCCGTCCGATCGTCGCACCTACTGATGAGTAGGCGTTAGCCGCGATGGATTGCGAACGTTTTGTTCACAGTGCAGAGAGGGAAGTGACACCGACCCGCCATGCTCGCCTCGCGGCAAGTGGTCCCTCTGAGGGACGAAGGTTGGGCCCGGGGGCTTGGATCGGGCCGGTGTCACGACAAGGCTAACAAACGGATCCTGCAAGGCCATTCCCGTACCGCTGGTTCAGTCCCGCAACAGGTCCGGTACGCCCGCTCCGTCCGGCTGGTCGCGCTCCCCGGAGACCACGGTGAGCTGCTGCGTCGCCCGGGTCAGGGCGACGTACAGGACCCGCAGGCCGGCCGGTGACTCGTCGGCGATCTCCGCGGGGGAGACGACGACCGTGGCGTCGTACTCCAGGCCCTTGGCCTCCAGGCTGCCGAGCGCCACGACCCGGTCGCCGAGTCCCGCGAGCCAGCGTGCCGCCTCCTCGCGCCGCTGCATGGCGACGACGACGCCGACGGTGCCGTCGACGAGCCCGAGCAGCCGTGCGGCCTCGGCGCGGACGGTCTCCGCCAGGGACCTGCCCACGGCGGTGAAGCGCGGCTCGACACCGGTGGACCGTACGGCCCGCGGGGACTCGGCCCCTGGCATGGCGAGGGCCAGCACCTTGGCGGCGAGGTCGGCGATCTCGGAGGGGTTGCGGTAGTTGACGGTGAGCTGGAAGCGGCGCCTGGGACGGGTGCCGAGGGCCTCGTCGCGGGCCTCGGCGGCCTCGTCAGGGTCGGACCAGGAGGACTGGGCCGGGTCGCCGACGACCGTCCAGGTGGCGTGCCGGCCGCGGCGGCCGACCATGCGCCACTGCATCGGCGTGAGGTCCTGGGCCTCGTCGACGATGACGTGGGCGTACTCGACGCGCTCCTGGGCGAGCCGCTCGGCCCGCTCGCGCTGCGACTCCTCGCGCACCGGCATCAGCTCATCGAGGCCGGTGAGCTGGTCGAGCGGATCGAGGTCGCGTCTCTTCCGCGGGCGGGCCGGGACGCCGAGGATCGCCTGGAGCTCGTCGAGCATGGCGATGTCGTGCACGGAGTGGCCGTCGCGCCGCAGCGAGCGGGCGACCTTGCGGACCTCGCCGGGGTTGAGGATGCGGCGCGCCCAGCGGCCCAGCCGCCGCTCGTCGGCCATGGCGGCGAGGACCGCCTTCGGGGTGAGCTCGGGCCACCAGGCGTCGAGGAACTCGACGAAGCTGTCCTCCGAGACGATGTCCTCGTCGAACGACGACCGCAGCTCGGCGGCCAGCTCCGGATCGGTGTGCCGGCCGCCCGCCCCGGACCGCGCCCACAGCGCGTCCAGCAGCAGCTTGCGGGCCCGGGGCCGCAGCAGGTTGACGGGCGCGGTGCCGCTGAGCGCCGTACGCCGCACCCCTTCCAGCTCGTCCGCCTCCAGCTCCAGCCTCCGCCCGAAGGCGACCACCCGCAGCCGGGTGGGGGGTCCTGCCGACAACTGCGGGGTTACGACGGCCTCGGCCCCGTCCCCGCCCCCGGAACCGGCGTCCCCCTCACCGAAGTCACCGAAGGCGAGTTGCCCGGAGTCGGAGCGCCCGGGGGCCCGCACGGAACCGCCGGTGCCCAGTTCCAGCGCTCCCCTGGCCGCCTTCCGCAGCACCTTCAGCATCCGGTACGAGCCCTTGGAGCGGGCGACCGACGGGGAGTCGTAGAGGGTGGCCTCGACGCCGTCGACCAGGGAGCCGATCGCGCGGATGGCGACCTGGCCCTCCTCGCCGAGGGACGGCAGGACGCCCTCGGTGTACGCGACCAGCAGCGGGGTCGGCGAGACGATGAGGATGCCGCCCGCGTACCGGCGGCGGTCCTGGTAGAGGAGATACGCGGCCCGGTGCAGGGCGACGGCGGTCTTGCCGGTGCCGGGGCCGCCCTCGACGTAGGTCACGGAGGCGGCGGGGGCCCGGATGACCAGGTCCTGCTCGGCCTGGATGGAGGAGACGATGTCCCGCATGGTGTGGCTGCGGGCCTGGCCGAGCGCGGCCATGAGGGCGCCGTCGCCGATGACGGCCAGCTCGTGGCCGTCGAGGAGGGCCTTGAGCTCGGGGCGCATGAGGTCGTCCTCGACACCCAGGACGCGCCGCCCCTTGGAGCGGATGACCCGGCGCCGTACGACACGCCCGGGATCCACCGGAGTGGACCTGTAGAAGGGGGCCGCGGCCGGGGCCCGCCAGTCGATGACCAGCGGGGCGTACTCGGCGTCCAGGACCCCGATCCGGCCGATGTGCAGGGTCTCCGCGATGTCCGCGGTGTTGTCGTCGCGGACCGCGCCCTCGGCGGGTTCCACGGCGGTGTAGGCGCCGTCGGGGCCCTTCTTGCCGTCCTTGCCGAGGAGCAGGTCGATACGGCCGAACAGGAAGTCCTCGAACTCGTTGTTGAGCCGGTTGAGGTGGACGCCGGCCCGGAAGACCTGGGCGTCCCGTTCGGCGAGTGCGCCGGGCGTGCCGACCTGGCCGCGCTTGGCCGCGTCGTTCATCAGGAACTCCGCCTCGTGGATCTTCTCCTCGAGGCGGCGGTACACCTGGTCCAGATGTTCCTGTTCGACGCTGATCTCACGGTCCCGAACCGAGTCCTGAACCGAGCCGACCGCAGATGGTTGAGCCTGAGCGGCCACCGGGCCCCCTTCTGACGTGCTGGGCAGCCGTCAACCGTACGCGAAGGGGGGCCCGGCGGGAAGTTACGCGGCGACCTGGACGAGCTTCTTGCCGTCGGAGGTGACGACCTCGAAGTGGTCGATGTCGTTCAGCGTCGGTGCGACCGCGCCGCCGATGTAGAGCGGCTGCTTGGACTCCGGGGTCTTGCCGTCCGCGAGGCCGTAGCCCCACTTGCCGACGGACCAGGTGGAGGCCGTCCAGCGCTCGCCGTTGCTGGAGACGGCGATCAGGGAGCACTTGAGCGGTCCCTTGACGCCCTTGAGCTCCAGGCCGAGGGAGGTGCCCCAGTCCTTCTCCTGCATGGCGACGGTCGCGCTGACACCGGTGGAGGAGTCGGTCGCGGAGACCTTGTCGGGCATGGATTCGAAGAGGTCCTTGGCGGTACCCGCGAGGACCTGGCCCTGCTTGGCCCCGCCGCCCGAGTCGTCGCCGCCGCTCGCCGCCATCGCGACGAAGGGGCCGCCGATGATCAGCGCGGCCGCGGCCGCGACCATGTAGAAGCTGCGGCGCCGCTTCTGGGCCCGGCGCTCCGCGACCTCGTCCACGAGCTTGTTCACGATCCGCGGGCTGGGCTTGGCGGAGAGCGACTCCCCGATCGCGGGTGTGCCGGCTCCCGGCAGGTCCGCGAGGGCGGCGAGCATGGGCTCCATGCCGGCGAGTTCGTCGAGCTGCTGGGCGCACCATTCACAGGTCGCGAGATGGGCCTCGAAGGCGGTCGCCTCGGCGTCGTCGAGGATCCCGAGAGCGTAGGCGCCGACGGTCTCGTGCTCGTTCGGCACCGGAGATCCCATCATGGAACCAGACATACCCGAACCACCTGTGCCGAATCCCTGGTTACCCCCGTACACACTCATCACGCCGTCACCCCCCGCTCCTCCAGTGCGAGCTTCATCGACCGCAGGGCGTAGAACACCCGCGAGCGGACGGTGCCACTGGGAATGCCCAGCGTCTCGGCCGCCTCATTGACGGTACGCCCCTTGAAGTACGTCTCGACGAGCACCTCCCGGTGGGCGGGGGTCAGGTCGTCGAGCGCGTCCGACAGCGTCATCAACCACAGCGCCTTGTCGATCTCGTCCTCCGCGGGGATGACCTCCAGCGGCGACGGGTCTACCTCCTGCGGCCGGGCCTGCCGGCTGCGGTGACCGTCGATGACGATGCGCCGGGCGACCGTCACCAGCCAGGGGCGTACCGATCCGGTCGCTCGATTGAGCTGTCCGGCGTTCTTCCAGGCACGGATGAGCGTCTCCTGCACCACGTCCTCGGCTCTCTGGCGGTCGCCCGCGACCAACCGGAGGACATACGCAAGGAGAGGCCCGGCGTGCTCCCTGTAAAGGGCACGCATCAGCTCCTCATCTGGTTCCGAGGGCTGGGACATGCGATGTCGGGCCCTCGATCCACGTTCATTGGCCACGACGGAATCCTTGCGCACGCCCACCTCCGATGTCCCGGGTTCCCCCAGTCGGTCGCTCGACTACGGGTACGGAAGCGGGGAGTTGGATGTTCAAAGTGCGACGACAGTTTTCTTCTGAGTGACGTGACGAGACAGGACATGCGCGCACATTCCCGCCGCGTGATCTTTACATTTCCGCCACATAGGCAAGATCACGACTACGCCCCGTGAGGTTGAGCCGGTAAACGATATGTAATCGAAATCACTTCGACAGCCGCTCCACAGAAGGGACATAACGACCGGTCAGGCGCGCGAGAGGGCCGCGCGCCGCCGGTGCCGGGCCACTCTTTCGCGGTTCCCGCAGATCTCACTGGAGCACCAGCGCCTCCTCCGTCCCCGTGATGTATCGAGGTACACGATGGGGCAGTTGTCCCCTTCGCACTCCCTGATCGCCGCCCGCGCGACGGGGTCCGTGAGCAGTTCCACGGCGTCCCTGGCGACCGCCCCGAGCAGGGCCGCGCAGTCCGGCGGACCGGCCAACTCCCGCACCAGCACCCCGTCCTCGTCCCTCGCCGCGCGCGGGGCCGGGGGCGCGGTACGGGCCACGTCGTTGACGTGGGCGAGCGCGAGGTCGTAGCCGTGTCCCGGGGCGCCTCGCACCAACTGACCGATCCTGCCCCGCAGTTCACGGAAGCCGACGAGCCAGGAGGGGTCCGCGCGCGTCAGGTCGGTCCCGTCGGGCACCAGACCCGAACCGACGATCCAGGCGCACAGCACCTCCGTCGAGTCGAGGCGTTCCCCGGGGTGGGTGGTCGCGAGGAGGTCGAGACAGATCCGTCCGGCGTCGAACCGCAGCTCGTACGCGACCGTGGCCGTACCCAGTGCCATGTGCCTGTCACCGCCTAGGGGTGCCCCGGTCGAAAGGGGTCGGTGGGGTGCTTCGGGCTGTGCGGGGCTGTTTCGGGGCTCCCTCTTACAGTGCCTTCCCGCCCGCGCCGCCGGAACCCCTCGTACCGGGGCGGGCCTGGACGCCCGCGTATGCGGCCGCGCGTCTCGACGATGTCCGGCGGCCCGCGGCCCGCCTTCACTGGGAGGCATGACACAGACCAGCAGGAGCAGCCGACTCGTCCTGGGCGCGGCCACGGTCGCCACCGGCCTGATCGCCGGGGCCTTCTACATCTTCGCGTGCGCCGTGATGCCGGCCCTGGCCCGCAGCGACGACCGCGTCTACGTCGAGGTGATGCGCGACATCAACGACGTCATCCAGAACCCGGTGTTCTTCCTGACCTTCCTGGGCGCCCCGCTGCTCACGGTGGTGGCGGCCTGGCAGGCCCGGGGCCGGGACCACCGTCGCTGGGTCTGGGCGGCCCTGGCGACCTCGCTCCTGGCCCTCCTCGTCACCGTCGTCCTCAACATCCCCCTCAACGACGGAATCATGGAGAACGGCGACTACGGCGCCCTGCGCGAGGAGTTCGAGGACCCGTGGGTGGCGTGGAACGTGGTGCGGGCGGTGCTGCTGACGGTGACGACGGGGCTGCTGGTGGTGGCCACGGGGAGCCGCGCGGGGCGGGCCGAGCGGGCGGGCAGGGTTGAGGGGGCCGACCGGGCCGGCTGACCGGGCGTCGGCGTATCGGGTGCCCGCGTACTCCCGCGTACTGGGCGTCGGCTTACCGGGCGCCCGCGTTGCTAGGCGTCCGCATTGCTAGGCGTCCGCGTACTTCGCGTCCGCCGCCGGGTCCAGGGCCAGCCGGTAGCCCCGCTTCACCACCGTCTGGATCAGCTTCGGCGACCCCAGGGCCGTACGCAGCCGGGCCATCGCGGTCTCCACGGCGTGCTCGTCGCGCCCGGCGCCCGGCAGCGCCCGCAGCAGCTCGGCCCGGGACACCACCCAGCCCGGCCGCCGGGACAGGGCCCGCAGCAACGACATCCCCGCGGGCGGCACAGGGCGCAGCTCCCCGTCGACCAGGACGGCGTGGCCCCGGATCTCCACCCGGTGCCCGGCGACGGGCAGCGCGCGCGCCCGGCCCGGCAGTTCCTGGCACAGCAGCTGCACCAGCGGGCCGAGCCGGAACCGCTCGGGCTGGACCGTGTCCACGCCCCGCGCCTGCAAGGGCAGCGCGGTCACCGGGCCGACGCAGGCCGGCAGCACGTCGTGGTTGAGCGCCTCCAGCAGTTCGGGCAGCAGACCGCGGTCCTCGGCCCGCGAGAGCAGCGACGCGGCGGCGGGCGCACTGGTGAAGGTCACCGCGTCCAGTCCCCGGGAGACCGACGCGTCGAGCAGCCGGTCCAGGGGTGCGATGTCCTCCGGCGGCATCCACCGGTACACCGGCACCCCCACGACCTCCGCTCCCCCGGCCCGCAGTGCCTCCACGAACCCCGGCAGCGGCTCACCGTGCAGCTGGATGGCGACCCGGCGCCCCTCGACGCCCTCCTCCAGGAGCCGGTCCAGCACCTCGGCCATGGACTCGGACGACGGCGACCACTCCTCCGTCAGCCCGGCGGCCCGGATGGCGCCCTTCACCTTGGGCCCGCGCGCGAGCAGCTCGACCCCGCGCAGCCGGTCCAGGAGCGGTTCCCCGAGCCCCCAGCCCTCGGCGGCCTCGACCCACCCGCGGAAACCGATCGCCGTGGTCGCCACCACCACGTCGGGCGCCTGGTCGATCAGGTCCTTCGTCGCCGTCAGCAGTTCGCTGTCGTCGGCGAGCGGCACGATCCTCAGGGCGGGCGCGTGCAGTACGGCGGCCCCGCGGCGCTGGAGCAACGCACCGAGTTCGTCCGCCCGGCGCGCGGCCGTGACTCCCACGGTGAACCCCGCGAGGGGGCCGTGCTGCTCTGCTGCCTGCTGTTGCTCGTACATGGCTCTCGTCCCGCACTCGAGTCGTCTGACCTACATGCCGAGCGAGCCTGTCAACGGCTCGTGACAGGCTCGGTTCGGCTTCATGTCGCCGGTGTTACGTCACACCTCGGCGTAGCTGAGCTGCGGCTTCGTCTCGGCGGTCGCGGTGGCCGGCCCCTGGGTGGCCGTACGACGAAGGTATACGGCCCAGGTGACCGCGAAGCAGAGGCCGTAGTAGGCGAGGAAGGTGACGAAGGCGCCGGTGCCGGAGCCGTTGGTGAGGAAGGACTGGCGGAAGGCGAGGTTGATGCCGACGCCGCCGAGCGCGCCGACCGCGCCGATGAGCCCCATGGAGGCACCGGAGAGGCGTCGGCCGTAAGCGGCGGCCGCCTCGCCCTCCAGCCCCTTGGCCTGGGCCTTGGCCTGGAAGATGCCGGGGATCATCTTGAACGTCGAGCCGTTGCCGAGTCCGCTGAGGACGAAGAGGACCACGAAGACGGTGACGAAGAGCGGGAGCGACTTCTCCATGCTGGCGACGATCAGGACACCGGTGGCGGCGGCCATGCCGACGTAGTTGTAGAGGGTGATCCGCGCGCCGCCGTACTTGTCGGCGAGCCAGCCGCCGAGGGGACGGATCAGCGAACCGAGCAGCGGGCCGATGAAGGTGAGGTACGCGGCCTGGAGCGGCGTACGCCCGAACTGGACCTGGAGGACCTGACCGAAGGCGAAGGCGTATCCGATGAACGACCCGAACGTCCCGATGTAGAGGAACGACATGATCCAGGTGTGGGCGTCCTTCGCGGCGTCCTTGGCGGCGCCGGTGTCGTTCTTCACGGACGCGAGGTTGTCCATGTAGAGGGCGGCGAGGACGGCGGCGGCGAGGATGAGGGGGATGTAGATCCCGAGCAGCACCCGCGGCCCACCACTGGCCCCGATGACCGCGAGCGCGATCAGCTGGATGACGGGCACGCCGATGTTGCCGCCGCCGGCGTTCAGTCCGAGGGCCCACCCCTTCTTCTTCAGCGGGAAGAAGGCGTTGATGTTGGTCATGGAGGAGGCGAAGTTGCCGCCGCCGATGCCGGCCAGCAGGCCGATCCAGAGGAAGGTGTCGAAGGACGTCCCCGGCTTCACCACGGCGAAGGCCGCGACGGTCGGCACGAGCAGCAGGCCGGCCGAGATGATCGTCCAGTTCCGCCCGCCGAAGATCGCGACGGCGAAGGTGTACGGCACCCGTACGACCGCGCCGACCAGGGTCACCATCGAGGTCAGCAGGAACTTGTCGGCCGGGGTGAGCCCGTACTCCGGGCCCATGAAGAGGACCAGCACGGACCACATGGTCCAGATCGAGAACCCGATGTGCTCGGACAGCACGGAGAAGAGAAGATTCCGCCGGGC
This sequence comes from Streptomyces sp. SID13726, assembly GCF_010548375.1. GTDB lineage: Bacteria > Actinomycetota > Actinomycetes > Streptomycetales > Streptomycetaceae > Streptomyces. The sequence goes on along the minus strand of NZ_JAAGLY010000023.1, from coordinate 31,266 downwards.
GACCTTCTCCCCGGTCTCCTTCCAGAAGGTCTCGTCCTCGGGATCCCACTGCTCGATCCAGCGGCCGCCCCTGCTCTGGGGTGCGGGGGCAGTGCTAGGGGCTGTCATGACGCCTCCACGGTGCGACGGGGCTCAGGTCCTGCTACGACTGGCTGATCCCGAAGGTAGGGAGAGCGCGTTTCCTGCCTGTGGCACCGGGTGACCGCGAAGGAACTTTGCTCTCACCCCCGCGGCCGGTGTGGTGAGAGGTCGTGGGTGCCTTTTGTTACGAAACCCTCCGCGTCAGCGTTCAGCGCCCTGGGAGTCGTCGTACTCCTCGTCGTACTCCTCAAGGATCCGCAACCCGAGATCGGACTCCCAGTCCAGCGCCCATCGCCGCAGCCCGGCGATGTCCTCGGGGGCGAGCCCGTGCGCGGCGAACTCCTCGTCGCCGACCCACACGACGCTTTCCAATCGGTCGCGGAGGTCGAGGAGATCGACGTCCCCCAGTTGCTCCAGCTCGATCACGGAGTAGTACGGACAGGCGGCGTGGACGTCGATGACGTCCTGGGGCAGGCCGCGGTCGACGAGGGCGCGCACCGTCGCCCCGGGGTCGGCCGCGGGACGCGCGTCGGCCGTCATGGGCGCAGGGTATCCAGGCGTGAACGGACGACATGAGCGAGGGCCGGGCGCCTGCTCCTTCGGACAGCCGTCCCGTGACCCACCCCGCCGCGCCGCACTCCCCGCCCCGGTCGCTCCGTCAGCTCCCCTGTGCCACGGCGGCCCGCGGCTTCGCCGCACCGCGCTTCGTCCCGTTCGGCCACAGCCTCGGCCTCCGTTTCGCCGCCAGGTCCTCGATCCACCCGAACGCCAGGATCGCGAGCCCGATCAGCGGCCAGACCAAGAAGAACATCCAGAGCGTGTCCGTGGCGTCCAGCGCCGCGACCGCGCGGTCGCTCTCCATGAAGGGGAGGCGGTAGGCGAGGTCGATGATCGGGACCGTGGCCATGATGAGCAGGTTGTGCCAGAGGTAGATGGTGACGGCCCTGTTGTTGGAGAGGGTCACCAGCTTGTCCCAGCGGGCCAGGCGGCCGGGGAGTTCCTGCCAGGACGGAGAGTACTGGAGGAGGATCACCACGAAACCGAAGGACCAGGCGGCCTGGGCCAGCGGGATGTCGTTCAGGTCCCAGCCCTCGGGGCCGAGATGGCCGGACGCCCACCACAGGCCGAAGGCCATCACCAGGACCGATCCGGAGACGGCGAGATAGCGCGGGACCTTCGCCAGCACCCCTTCGTGGTGTGCGAAACCGAGGACCCAGCAGCTGCCGTAGACCGCGAAGTCGGTGACGGCGTTGCCGAGTTCGCCGGGGATGGTCACCACTCCCGTGCCCACGACCGCCGTCAGTGCCAGCGGAGCGAGCAGCGTCGCCCACGGCACCCTGCGGAACGCCCACAGCAGCAGCGGAGAGGCCACCACGAACCAGAGATACGCGCGGAGGTACCACAGCGGACCCACCGCCTGGTCCGCCCACGTGCTCTCCAGGAGGTCCTTCGGGAAGCCGACCTCCCAGGGGTACGGCGGCGCCCCGATCGGGATGACGTAGTTCACCAGCTCCAGCAGGCCCCACGTGCCGCTGTGGTCCGGGTCCTCCGACAGCTTCCAGCCGCCGAGGAACAGCAGGGGCAGCACCACCGCGCTGAACGCCCAGAGGGGAGGCAGGAGTCGGCGGACCCTGCCTCTGATCACGCTCAGCGCCGGACGCTTCAGCGAGCGCGCCATCAGCGAGCCCGCCAGCGCGAACATCACGCCCATCGACGGGAACAGCACGGTCAGCCACGCCCAGCCGAACAGGTGGTAGAGCACGACCCGGACCAGGGCCAGGGAGCGGAGCAGGTCCAGGTAGCGGTCCCGGCCCGGTGCCTTGGGCGCGGGAACCGCCGCTCGCTGCTCCGCCGTGTATTCCTGTGTCATCCCACCGGCCTCCGGTCGTCGCTCTCACTGCGCGCCCGCTGCCTCGGCACCGGCCCGCCCGGCGCCTCCACGACCCCCGTGCGGCGCAGCTTCTGCCAGCGCAGCCGGCCTCCGGTGAGGGCCGTGATCCAGGACTGGAGCAGCACGACGTACATGAGCTGGCGGTAGAGGATCTGCTGCAACGGCAGCGAGATCAGATGGGTCATGCGCTCCCGGTCCAGCCTGAACGCGTAGGCGGCGCAGACCACTTGGACGGCGAGGACGCCCAGCCAGGCCACGATCGTCTTCTGGGTCGGGCCGAACACGACGCCGTAGAGAAGGAACACGTCGATCAGGGGGGCCAGCAGCGGGGCCACCACCATGAAGAGGGACACCAGGGGCAGGCCCACGCGGCCGAAGCGGCCCGACGGGCCCCGCTCCACCAGCGCGCGCCGGTGCTTCCAGATCGCCTGCATGGTGCCGTACGACCATCGGTAGCGCTGTGACCACAACTGCTGGACGGACTCCGGTGCCTCGGTCCACGCGCGCGCCTTCTCGGCGTAGACCACGCGCCAGCCGTCCCGGTGCATCGCCATGGTGATGTCGGTGTCCTCGGCGAGCGTGTCGTCGCTCATGCCGCCGACGCGCTCCAGGGCGGAGCGGCGGAAGGCTCCCACCGCGCCCGGGATGGTCGGCATGCAGCGCAGGATGTCGTACATGCGGCGGTCGAGGTTGAAGCCCATCACGTACTCGATGTGCTGCCAGGCGCCGATCAGCGAATCCCGGTTGCCCACCTTGGCGTTGCCCGCGACGGCGCCGACGCGCGCGTCGCCGAAGGGCTGCACCAGCTCGCGTACGGTGGACGGTTCGAAGACGGTGTCGCCGTCCATCATCACGATGATGTCGTAACGGGCGTTCGCCAGGCCGCGGTTGAGGGCGGCGGGCTTGCCCGCGTTGAGCTGGCGGACGACCCGGACGTTGGGCAGGCCCATCGCCTCGACGATCCGGGCGGTGCCGTCGCCGGAGCCGTCGTCGATGACGATCACCTCGATGGGGTGCTCGCTCGCCATCAGTGAACGGACGGTGTTCTCGATGCACTTGGCCTCGTTGTAGGCGGGCACCAGCACCGACACCGGCTCGGTGACCGGCTCGCCCCAGCGGAAGTCGCGACGGCGCACCCTTCGCGCGTGCACCCCCGACAGCAGCAGCATCAGCGCGAAGCGGCCGATGACCAGCGAGCCGATGATCGCGAGCCCGACGACCAGCACGTCGGTGATGTGCTCGGAGGCCTGGACCAGGAAGATCCACGCCTTGCCCTTCCACAGCTCGGGCCCGGTGACCGGGGTGTGCGCGGTGGGCGCGTCGAGGGCCTCGGTGAGGTTGTCGAACTCGTAGCCCTTGTCCTGCATCTCGGGCAGGAACCGGTCGAGCGCCTGGACCGTCTGGTGGCGGTCGCCGCCGGAGTCGTGCATCAGCACGATCGCGCCCTTGCCGGGCTTGGGCGTGGCGTTGGTGATGATCTTGCGGACGCCGGGCTTCTGCCAGTCCTCGCTGTCGGTGTTGTTGACGACGGTGATGTAGCCGCGGGTGCCGATGTACTCGGTGACCGGCCAGGACTTGTTGTCCATGGCGTCGGCGAAGGAGGAGTACGGCGGCCGGAAGAGCGAGGTGCGGATGCCGGCCGCGCCGGCGAGGGCGAGCTGGTTCTGCGAGAGCTCCCAGTCGATGCGCTTCTTCGACTGGAAGGACAGGTCGGGGTGGTTGAAGGTGTGCAGCCCGACCTCGTGGCCCTCGTCGACCATGCGCTTGACCAGGTCCGGGTAGCGGGAGGTCATGGTGCCGGTGACGAAGAAGACCGCGTGCGCGTGGTGCTTCTTGAGGACGTCCAGGACCTTGGGGGTCCAGGTCGGGTCGGGGCCGTCGTCGAAGGTGAGGACGATCCGGCGGTCCGGCATCCTCAGGCTGGTGGCGCGTCCGCTGCGGGTGTCGATCACCGGGCCGCCGTCGATTATCTTCTCCGGCACCTTGTCGGTGGAGGCCTCGGCCTGGATGCGGTGGTCGGCGAGGATCTCGCTGTGGACGTAGCCGCGCAGCATCAGCATCGCCATCAGGGCGACGAGGACGAGCACGGGCAGCAGCAGGCGCATGGGCAGGCGACGGCGCCTGGAGCCGTCGGGGGCTCCTGGCGCGGAGCCCGTACGGCGGGTGCGGGATGACATCAGAGGATGTGCTCCGGGGACGGGGCGAGCGGGGCGGCGGAGGGCGCGGCGGGAGCGGAGGTGCCGCCGCTCTGGGTCTCCGACGCGATGGGCGAGGGTGCGGCCGGGCCGTCGGCGACCGTGCCGGGGCCGGCGCTGTCGCCGCCTCCCGTGGTGCCGGACGGGGCCACAGAGGGATCGGGGCTGGTGCTGACGGGCGGGGTGACCGAGGGGCTGGCCGGCGGGGTGACCGGCGCCGACGGCTGGGTCGACGGGCCGGTGCTGACCGACGGGTTGCCGCCCGGCTGGGAGGCCGGCGCCGACGGATCGGCGGACGCCCCCGGCTTGACCGGGCTCACCCCGACCCCGGGCACGGTGGCCCCGGCCCCGGGAACCGGCGTCGAGCCGTCGCTCGCCGTCGGGGTGACCCCGGGGATCACGACCGAGGGGACGGAGGGGTCGGCCGACTCGGCCGGCATCGGGCTGGTGTCGACCTTGCCGGCCGGGGCGTCGTCCTTCGGGCCGGTCATCGGGACCCAGGGCGCGTTGGAGTTGCCGGACAGCAGGGTGACGAGGATGACGACGGCGTAGACCGCGCAGGCGGTGCCGACGGCGATGCCGATCCGGCGGAAGCGGCGGCTGCGGCGCCCCGACTCGTCGACGAAGACCGGGCCGTCGGACCCCTCGGACCCGCCCTCGACCGCCGGGCTGCCCTCGATACGGCTGTCGGGACCCACCCCTATGGCGTCGAGCTGGACGGTCACCTCGTGCGGGTCGTGGGTCTGCCCGGCGACCCCGCCGGACTCCTCCCACGGGTCACGCACGACGGACTTCCGGCCGGGCGGCTCCGGCACACCCCGGGCGCGGTCCGCTCTGGGCGCTCGGTCCGCTCTGGGCGCCCGGTCCGCTCTGGGCGCCCCCGGGAAGTCCCGCCGGCCGCCTGCACCCGGGCCGCCGGTCTCCCCGACGGTCTCTCCGGTTTCCGGGAACGACTGGGTACTGACCCCTGTCGCCCCTGCCGCCCCTGTCGTCGGTATGTCCTGGGTCGCTGATGCGGCCTCGGGCCATTCCGGTTGGGCGTCTTCTCGCCACTTCTTAACGTTCTTCACGCGCACGCACATCCCCCCACGGGACCGTTCCGGGTGCGCATACGACCCTGAGCACAAGCCGGTCGAACCAGGCCCCCACCCGGTCCGAGCGCCCCCCTTATCACACCGTGCTCAGGCCACGAATGTAGCGCACGCGGAGGTTCTGTGTTTGCCGCGTGTCACTTGTGGACGTGCATATGGCGCTCATCAGTGGCCGGAATCCATCCATCGGCGGGCCGTCGGAGCCATCCATGTTCGACGCCGAGTTCGATTGCGGCCCGGCACAGGGCGTCGAATGCGGGATGCACCAGACCCTTGCGCCACACCAGCGACACGGGCGACAGAGGTACCGGGTCGACCAGCGGACGCAGCACCGTGGCGGGCATGGCCGGAAAATCCACGACGGCCAGAATCGGGTTCCGGGTCTTCGCCATGATCCGCTGGAACTCCTCGTCGCCGACCGCGAGCGGGGCCGGCGGGGCGACCTCGATGCCCCGGCCTTCGAACAGCCGACGAGCGAGATCGGTCCATTCCGGAGTGCGCTGATTTCCGGCCCCCGCGTACACGGTCTCGCCCGCGAGCGCGGCCAGCGGCACCCGCTCCAGGGCGGCCAGCCGGTGGTCCTCGGGGAGCACGACCGCCATGGGCTCGAAGCGCACGGGCCGGTGCTCCAGACCCGCCCGCAGCGCCGGATCCAGACCGGCGAACCGTCCGAAGGACACGTCCAGGCGCCCGGCCAGCAGCTCCCCGGCCGCACCGGTCAGCCCGCTCTCGTAGCGGGCCATCAGCTCCTGGTCAGGGGCGAGTTCACGGGCCCGGTGCAGCACCCTGCGGCCGGTGCCCAGGCCCGGGGAGTTCAGGTCCACCAGCAGCGGCCGGGCCTGTCCGAAGGCGGCGAGCAGCTCGTCCTGGGCCGCCAGCGCGCGGCGGGCGTAGGGCACCAGCCGCTCCCCGTCGGCGGTCAGCGTCACCTGCCGGGTGGTCCGCACGAACAGCTCGGCACCGAGCTCCCGCTCCAGTCGCCGCACGTCCCGGCTCAGAGCCTGCTGGGCGACGTAGAGCCGGGCCGCGGCGCGGGTGAAGTGGAGCTCGTCGGCGACGGCGAGGAAGGCGCGCAGGAGACGGGGGTCCAGGTGCTGGGGCGCGGGCATCCGGCGAACTTACAACGCGGGTGCGTGAATCGGTACGGAGAAAGTGTTGGACCCCTTGATCACTCCGGGGCGACGGTGGGCGCATGCCGCGACCGACCCGACCGATGTTCACCATGACCGCCGACGCACTCGTCATCGTCGACTTCGCACCGCGAAGCCCCCGGGGTCCGGGAGGCCCGCAGGACCGGCGCAGCTCCCGCACCCCCGGCCCGTACCGCCGCCTTCTCGCCACCCCCGGCGCCCGCGCGTTCACCATCGGGAACCTTCTCGCCCGGCTGCCGATGGGGATGTTCAGCGTGAGCGCGGTCGTCATGATCGCCGGGACGCGTGGGTCGTACGCCCTCGCCGGCGCCGTCACCGCGACCGGTCCGGCGGCCACCGCGGCGGTCGCCCCGTGGATCGCGCGGCTCGTCGACCGTCATGGACAGGCCAAGATCGCCGTACCGGCGACGGTCCTCGCGGCGCTGGGTTCGCTGGCGCTGCTGCTGTGCGTCCGGCTCGGCGCACCGGCCTGGACGCTCTTCCTGTCGTACGCCGCCACCGCCACGACCCCCAACATCGGCGGCATGTCCCGGGCCCGCTGGGCGCGTCTGCTCGCCGGCGACGAGAAGGCGCTGCATGTGGCGAACTCCTTCGAGCAGTCCGCCGACGAGGCGTGCTTCATGCTGGGCCCGGTCCTCGCGGCCTTCCTGTGCGGGACGTTCTTCCCGGAGGCGGGCACGCTGGTGGCGGCGGTGCTGCTGGTGACGGGCGTGCTGGTGTTCGCGGCCCAGCGCGCGACGGAACCGCCCCGCCGGCCGCACACCACGTCGAAGGCCCCCTTCCGCAGCCCCGGCATCCCTCCCCTGCTCGCTGTCTGCCTCGCGATGGGCGCGGTGTTCGGCTCCATGGAGGTCGTCACCCTCGCCTTCGCCGACGCGCAGGGCCACCGCTCGGCCGCCGGGATCGTGCTGGCGCTCCAGGCGGCCGGTTCGTGCGCGGCGGGCCTGGCCTACGGCGCGACCCGCGGGACGGGGCCCGCCGAGGACCGTTACGTCCGGTGCGTCGCCGCCATGACGGCCCTGCTGACGCTGCCCCTGCTGGCCGCCGCTCTCACCGGCTCGCTGCCCGCGCTCGCGGGCGCGCTGCTGATCGCCGGGATGGCGACCGCCCCGACGATGGTCACCGGGATGACGCTGGTCCAGCGGCGCACCCCGCCCGACCGCCTCAACGAGGGCATGACCCTCGCGGTGACCGGCCTGCTCGGCGGGATCGCCTGCGGAAGCGCGGCGGGCGGCTGGACGGTGGAGCACCTCTCACCGGTGGCGGGGTTCGGCGTTCCGGTCACGGCGGCCGCGGTGGCGCTGATGATCGCGCTCGTTTCGGCCGGATCGTCGAATCGCTTCACCTGATCCTGTGCAACCCATTGACGACTCTTGAAGCCGCACATACGTTCCTTCGTCGAAGCGCTTCGACAGCGGCCGATCGTGGTTCGACAACGATTCGACCCGACGACCCCTGCGCGGCGCCCGGCCCGAAGCACCATCCGACTCCCCCGGAGGTACGGGATGTTGACGGCACGAAGGCGTGTGGTGGCGACGGCGGTGATCCTGACCGGGTCGCTGCTGCTGACCTCGTGCGGAGGCTCCGACAGCGGGTCCTCCGACGGCAAGACGCTCCGGCTCTGGCACTACGAGGGCCCGACCAGCGCGATGGGCATCGCGTGGAAGGAGGCGATCAAGGAGTTCGAGGCCCAGCACCCGGGCGTGAAGGTGGAGTTCGAGGAGAAGAGCTTCGACCAGATCCAGAAGACCGCCCCGATGGTCCTCAACTCCTCGGACGCGCCCGACCTCATGGAGTACAACAAGGGCAACGCGACCGCGGGCCTGCTCTCCAAACAGGGCCTGCTGACCGACCTCACGGCGGAGGCCACCAAGCACGGCTGGGACAAGAAGCTCAGCCCCAGCGTCCGCACCACCAGCCTCTACGACACCAACGGCGTGATGGGCTCCGGCAAGTGGTACGGCGTCCCCAACTACGCCGAGTACACGCTGGTCTACTACAACAAGGACCTCTTCAAGAAGTACGGCATCGCCGAACCGAAGACCCTCCCCGAACTCACCGCCGCCATGGACGAGTTCGTCGCCGAGGGAGTCACCCCGCTCGCCAACGGAGGCGCCGCCTACCCGGCCCAGCAGTACCTCTACCAGCTGGCCCTCTCCAAGGCCGACCGCGCGTGGGTCGACTCCTACCAGCTCTACAAGGGCAGGACCGACTTCCATGACGCGGCCTGGACGTACGGCGCCGAGACCTTCGCCGACTGGGTGAGCAAGGGCTACTTCAGCAAGACCTCAAGCGGCCAGAACGAAGAGGCCGCGGGCGTCTCCTTCACCTCCGGCAAGGCGCCGGTCCTGTTCTCCGGCAGCTGGTGGTACGGCCGCTTCAAGACGGACAACAAGTTCGACTGGGGCACCTTCCTGTGGCCCGACTCGAAGCTCACCCTGGGCTCCGGCGGCAACCTCTGGGTCGTACCGCAGGGTTCGAAGAACAAGGACCTCGCCTACGACTTCATCGACATCACCATGTCCAAGAAGATCCAGAACCTGCTGGGCAATTCGGGCGGCGTCCCGGTCGCGGCCGACGCCTCCGCGATCACCGACCCGCAGTCGAAGACGCTGATCGAGAACTTCAACACCCTTTCCACGAACGACGGTCTGGCCTTCTACCCCGACTGGCCGGTCCCCGGCTTCTACGACGTCCTCGTCTCCGAGACCCAGAAGCTGATCACCGGCAGCGAGAAGCCCGACGGCTACCTCGGCGATCTCCAGGAGGCTTACGACAAGGGCGCGCCGAAGCGATGACGGTGACCGTCGAACGCGGTGCGCGGGCGGTCGGCAAGGGCACTGCCCTCCGGCCCCCGCGCCGCCCCCGCGACTCCTACGCCCTGTTCCTGCTGCCGGGTGCGCTCGCCTTCCTCGCGGTCATCGTGCTGCCGTTCGCGATGAACACGTACGTGAGCTTCACGGACTGGCAGGGCGTGGGCTCCCCCGAGTGGTCCGGGCTCGCCAACTACCGCGAGCTGATGGACGATACGGAGTTCTGGGCGTCCTTCCGGCACAGCCTGTTCATGGTCGTGGCGATGGCGGCGGTCCCCACGGCTCTCGGGCTGCTGCTCGCCGCGGCCCTGTTCGACCACGTCGGCAAGCACTTCGGCACCCGGATCGCCGCCGTGTTGCGCGCCTGCTTCTACCTCCCCCAGGTCCTGCCGATCGCGGTCGCCGGCATCGTCTGGAGCTGGATCCTCGCCCCCGACAACGGCTCCCTCAACGCCCTCCTCAAGGCGATCGGCCTGGGCTCCTGGCAGCAGGACTGGCTCGGCGACCCCGACCTCGCCCTCTACACCGTCATGGGCGTGATGGTCTGGGTCCAACTGGGCTTCCCGCTGGTCGTCTTCATGGCGGGCCTGCAACGCGCCGACCCTCAACTGGCCGAGGCCGCCGAGCTGGACGGCGCCGGCTGGTGGCGCCGCTTCTGGCACATCACGCTGCCGCAGATCCGCCCGGAGATCTACGTCGTCCTGACCTGGTGCTCGATCGCCGCGCTCAAGGTGTTCGGCGCGGTGTACGTGCTGACCAAGGGCGGACCCGGCGGGGCCACGAACGTCCCGTCCTACTTCTCCTTCACCACGTTCTTCGAGAAGACGCAGGTCGGCTACGGCGCCGCGATCTCCACCGTGCTCACGGTGATCATCCTGGCGCTCTCCCTGATCGGTCTGCGGCTCCAGGAGAGGACCGGCTCATGACCACCGCCCTGCGCCGCTACCCGGTGCTGATCGCCCTGTGCGTCGCGGCGCTGTTCATGGTCGTGCCGTTCCTCATCGTCACGGTCAACGCCTTCAAGTCCCCCACCGAGTACGCCCAGAACGGCCCCCTCAGCCTCCCCGACGGCCTCTACACACAGGGCCTCAAGGACTTCTGGGAACGTGTCGACTTCGGCCAGAAGCTCGTCAACTCGGTACTGATCAGCGGCTCGGTGGCGGTCCTGGCCGTGATCCTGTCGGTCCTGAACGCGTACGCGATCGGCATCGGCCGCGTCAAGGGCCACACCTGGGTCCTGGCCTTCTTCGTCCTGGCGAACATGCTGCCGCAGGAGGCGCTGGTCTACCCGGTCTACTACCTCAGCAAGGAAGTCGGCCTCTACGACACCCGGCTCAGCGTGGTCATCGTGTTCACGGTGATCCAGGCAGCCTTCGGCACGTACCTCCTCGCCGCCGTGCTGGGCCAGTTCCCCCGCGAGATCCTCGAAGCGGCCCGCATCGACGGCGCGAACAAGTGGCAGGTCCTGTGGCGGATCGTCGTCCCGGTCAGCCGCCCCACCCTCGGCGTGCTCCTGGTCTTCTTCTTCATCTGGACCTGGAACGAGTTCCTGCTCCCCCTGGTCATGCTGATCTCCAACGACAACCAGACCGTCTCCGTCGCCCTCGGCGTCCTCCAGGGCCAGCGCCTGATGGACGCCACGATGACCAACGCCGCCGCCCTGCTCGGCGTACTCCCCGCGCTCGTCTTCTTCCTCGTCTTCCAGCGAACCCTCACCCGCGGTATCGCCGTGGGTGCCGTCAAGTAAGGACCCCCCACGTGAAGTTCACCGACGGCTACTGGCTGCTCCGCGAGGGCGTCACCGCGGCGCATCCGGCCCAGGTCCACGAAGTCGCCGCGCACGACGGCCGGTTGGACATCCTCGCGCCGACCCAGCCGATCCGCCGCCGCGGCGACCTGTTGAAGGGACCGGTCGTGACGATCAGCGCCCATGCCCCGATGCCGGACGTCATCGGCGTCACCTTCACCCACTTCGAGGGCGAGCAGCCGCAGGGGCCCCAATTCGAGGTCAGGAAGGAGGACTTCACCGCGCACACCGAGTACGACGAGGAGCACGCCACCCTCACCTCCGGCACGCTGTCGGTCCGGGTGGCCCGCACCGGCACCTGGCAGGTCGACTTCCTCGCGGGCGGCCGGCTGCTGACGGGGAGCGGCCCCAAGGGCATGGGCATCATGCGGGACGCGGGCGGCGCCCACTATCTGCGCGAGCAGTTGGGGCTCGCGGTCGGCACGTCGGTGTACGGGCTCGGCGAACGGTTCGGGCCGCTGGTGAAGAACGGCCAGGTCGTCGACGTCTGGAACGCCGACGGCGGCACGGCCACCGAGCAGGCGTACAAGAACGTCCCGTTCTACCTCACGGACGCGGGCTACGGCGTCTTCGTCGACCACCCGGGCAAGGTCTCCTTCGAGGTCGGCTCGGAGGCGGTCTCGCGGGTTCAGTTCAGCGCGGAGACACAGGAGTTGACGTACTACGTCATCTACGGCCCGACGCCGAAGGAGATCATCCGCAAGTACACGGCCCTCACCGGCCGCCCGGCCCTGCCGCCCGCCTGGTCCTTCGGCCTGTGGCTGTCGACGTCCTTCACGACGTCGTACGACGAGGAGACGGTGACGTCGTTCATCGAGGGCATGAAGGACCGCGAACTCCCGCTGTCCGTCTTCCACTTCGACTGCTTCTGGATGCGCGAGTTCAACTGGTGCGACTTCCAGTGGGACCCGCGGGTCTTCCCCGACCCCGAGGGCATGCTCGCGCGACTGCACGCGAGGGACCTGCGGGTGTCCGTGTGGATCAATCCGTACATCGCCCAGAGATCCCCCCTGTTCGCGGAGGGCAAGGCGCTCGGCCACCTCCTGAGGCGCCCCGACGGCAGTGTCTGGCAGTGGGACCTGTGGCAACCCGGCATGGCCCTGGTCGACTTCACCAGCCCGGCCGCCCGCGACTGGTACGCGGCCAAGCTGGAGGCGCTCCTCGCCCAGGGCGTGGACTGCTTCAAGACCGACTTCGGCGAACGCGTCCCGCTGGACGTGGAGTGGTCGGACGGCTCCGACCCCGAGCGGATGCACAACTACTACACCTACCTGTACAACCGCACGGTCTTCGACGTGCTGCGCAAGCACCGCGGCGAGGAGGAGGCGGTGGTCTTCGCGCGCTCGGCGACCGCGGGCAGCCAGCAGTTCCCGGTGCACTGGGGCGGCGACTGCGAGGCGACGTACGAGTCGATGGCGGAGTCGCTGCGAGGAGGGCTGTCCCTCGGCCTATCCGGCTTCGGCTTCTGGAGCCACGACATCGGCGGCTTCGAGGGCACCCCGACGGCGGCCCTCTTCAAACGGTGGCTGGCCTTCGGCCTGCTGTCCTCCCACAGCCGGCTGCACGGCAGCTCCTCCTACCGGGTGCCGTGGCTGTTCGACGAGGAGTCCGTGGACGTACTGCGGCACTTCACCCGGCTCAAGCTGAGCCTGATGCCCTACCTGTACGAGACAGCGCGCACCGCCCACGCCGAGGGTGTGCCGGTGATGCGGGCGATGGTCCTGGAGTTCCCGGACGACCCCGGGTGCGCGCACCTGGAGCGGCAGTACATGCTCGGCCCGGATCTGCTGGTGGCGCCCGTGTTCACCGACTCCGGGGAGGTGTCGTACTACGTCCCGGAGGGCACCTGGACCCACTTCGTGACCGGCGAGACGGTGACCGGACCGCGCTGGGTGCGCGAGCGGCACGACTTCCTGAGCGTGCCGCTGCTGGTCCGGCCCGGCGCGGTGATCCCGGTCGGCGCGGTGGACGACCGCCCCGACTACGACCACGCGGACGGGGTGACCCTGCGGGCCTACGGCCTGGCCCGGGGCGAGCAGGTCACGGTGCGGTCCGGCGAGGTCGCCTTCACCGTCGTACGCGAAGGGGACACGCTGCGGGCGTCCTGCGGTGACCCGTCGGCGCCCTGGGGCCTGGCGGCGGGGGGCAGGACGGCGCGGGCGCAGGCGGGCACCGGGTTCCTCTCCCTGGAGCTGGGCTGATGGTGAAGATCACGGATGTGGCGCGGCGGGCCGGGGTCTCCCCGAGCACCGTCTCCTACGCCCTCAGCGGCAAGCGCCCGATCTCCGAGGAGACCCGGCAGCGGGTCGAGGCGGCCGTCCGCGAACTGGGCTACCGCCCGCACGCGGGCGCCCGCGCCCTGGCCGGCCGGCGCTCGAACGTCCTGGCGCTGGTCGTGCCCTTACGGACCGGCATCCACGTCCCCACCGTCATGGGTTTCGCGGTGTCGGTGGTGACGACGGCCCGCCGCCACGACCACGACGTACTGCTGCTGACCCAGGAGGAGGGCGAGGACGGGCTGCACCGGGTCGCGGACACGGCCCTGGTCGACGCGCTGATCGTCATGGACGTCCAACTGGACGATCCCCGCCTGCCGTTGCTGCGCGCCCTGGAGCTGCCGTCGGTACTGATCGGCTTCCCCGCGGACCCGTCCGGCCTGACCTGCGTCGACCTCGACTTCCGGGCGGCGGGCGAGGCGTGCGTGGAACACCTGGCACGACTGGGGCACCGCTCGGTGGCCCTGGTCGGCTCCCCGCCGGAGGTCTACGTCCGGCAGACCGCCTTCGCCCACAGCGTGGTCCAGGGCTTCACGACCGCCGCCGACCGCAACGGCATGTCCTCGACCGTGCACCCCTGCGAGCCCGGCACAGCCCACGAGACCGCCGAGCGCCTGCTCCGCGAACAGCCCGCGCTGACAGGGGTGGTCGTCCACAACGAGCCCCTGCTGGAACCACTGTTGGACGCCTTCGAACACCTGGGCCTACGAGTCCCGACCGACCTGTCCCTCACCGCGATCTGCCCCGACGAGGTCGCCGAGTCGGCCCGTGTCCCCATCACCTCGGTCGCGGTGCCGTCGGCGGAGGTGGGGGCGCGGGCGGTGGAACTGCTGGTGAGGAAGCTGGACGGGGCGGTTGTGGCGGAGTCGACGTTGTTGGCGCCTTGGATTACGGAGCGGGGGAGTACGGGGCGGCGGACGGTGGTGTGAAGAGGAACGGACCGCTCGGTGTTCCCGTGTCCGCAGTTGACGCCAGTGACACAGGTGCCCCTCTCCCGGCGAGCGGGAGAGGGGCACCTGTGCGTACTGCCCGTCAGCCTTCCGGTACAGCAGCGTCCTGGACAGCCCTCACCAGGCCGTCTGCCAGGGCGAGCGCGTTCTCGCGGTAGAAGCCGAGCTGGGTGTGAAAGGCCTCTTCCGACGCGAACATGCTGGGCACGGACAACAGCACGGCATGCAGGACGTGAAGGTCCGCCACGGTCAGTAGCACTTGCTCACCGGTGTCGAGCATCTCGGCGAGCCGCTCCAACCGTTGTCCGTCGCATCCGGCCCGTACCGTGAGCGCGGGTTCGCCCTCACGCCGATGGGCGAGCCACAGCAACGCACCGTGCAGAAGCGGGCGTTGTGCCCCCGCGAACCGGACGGAGAAACCTGTGCCTTCCTGACGTACGAACGGCCTGTCCCTCACGGTGTACCGCCTCCCGGGTTCTTCAGGGCGTACCGTCCCGCTTGCAAGCCGTCTTCCCACTGCTGGGCCGTGTACTGGTAGGCGTGGATGTTGTACGGCGTCTTCACCACCAGCACCCCCTTGGCCGCGTCGTAGACGACCTCCGATCCCTTCTTGGTGTCACGGTACGTGAACTTCCCGCGCCAGCTCGCGAGGTAGTCACCCAGCGCCTTCAGGTTGTGTCCGATGCCCGGGATCTCGTGGTCGAGGGAGTTCGCCGAACCGTCGTGCATCCGGCGGGCGTTGTAGTCGACACCGTCGGCGATGTCCGTGCCGTAGCGTGCCTCGATCTCGTCGTACAGATCGTTGGGGAGCGTGCCGTCGCAGTTGTGGACGAGAACCGGGGTGACTCCGGCGAGGACGTAGAAGGTGTGCAGGTCGGCGACGGTGAGGTCCCACACCGCGCTCGGCGCCGCCACGGTCCTGAGACCGGTCACGGCATCCGACGCACCGTCACGGGTGCGCAGCAGGTCACCGACGCGCAGTTCCTTCACGGTCGTCCAACCACTGCCCTGCACGTACACCCGGTGGCCCGGGGTGGTGAGCAGGCGCCCGCCGTCCGCGACGGTCAGCTCGACGAGTTCGTCGGCCCGGTGCGAGAAGGTCGCGGTGACGGGTGCCGACCGGGTGGTGCCGGTCTTCGGGTCGGTCGCCAGCAGCCGGTCGCCCTCGGCGATCGTGTCGATGGACCTGCGCGACCCGTCGGCCATCAGGACCTGCGTCCCCGCCGGGAAGCTGTTGGTCGGGCAGCCCGTGTTCTTGAGCTTCTCGGCCTCCTTCTTGCCGATACCGGCCAGGACGTCGTCCTCCAGGCCGGACTCCTTGAGGGCCTTCCAGGCGTCCGCGATGTCGTCTCCCGACTTGACCGCGAGCCTCAGCCGTACGAGGGGCTCGATCGCCTTCTCGAGGAGCTTGCCGGGGATGAAGTTGGACGCGGCCCAGGCACAGTCGCCCCAGCCGCCACCCGTACCGGTGAGCTTGTGGTAGCAGCCGGTGAAGTCACCGAAGAGCAGGTTCAGGCCCTGCTTGCGCAGGCTGTCGGCGATGCCCTGGTTGACCTCCAGGTTCGAGAGGTCACGGGTGATGTCCGCCGTGAGGTTCCGGAACGTCTTGGTGGTGAGGTACGTCGTGTCCGGTGCCGGGCAGCCGAACTTCTCCGGGTCCAGGTCCGCCGCGCACTCGTAGAAGGAGACGGTGGCGTCGAAGTGCACAGTGATGATCAGCGTGCAGCCGTTGGGCATGATGATGTCATCGCAGCCCTTGCTCTCCCGGCTGGTCTCGTGGGTGCTGTCGACCGTGTAGAACGTGTTACCGATGCCGGTTCCGGC
Organism: Streptomyces sp. SID13726; assembly: GCF_010548375.1. Classification (GTDB taxonomy): domain Bacteria; phylum Actinomycetota; class Actinomycetes; order Streptomycetales; family Streptomycetaceae; genus Streptomyces. The sequence continues at coordinate 15,187 of NZ_JAAGLY010000023.1, read as the reverse complement.
TCCGCTCTTGATCTGGTCGTTGGCCCCCTTGTTCTCCGCCAGGGTCGCCGCCTGCTGCGCCGACTCCGCATACTTCTGCGCATCCTTCGCCGCCTGCTCCGCAGCAGTGGCCTCCGCGTCCGCCCGATCCGCTGCGGCCCGCGCGTCCTTGGCCGCCTGCTCGGCCTCCGCGGCGGCGGAACGGGCCGCCTCAGCGTCCAGGGCCGCCTGGTCGGCGGAGGCGCGGGCGTCGGCCGCGTAGCTTTCGGCGTGGTCGGCCGCCTGGTCGGCGGCGGCCGCGTCCTCGGTGGCCTGGCGGTCGTACTCCTTGGCGCGGGCCAGGGAGGCCTGGGCGTCGGCCGCGTACTGGGCGGCCTCGGCGGCGTAACCGAGTGCTTCCTTCGCCGACTTGCGGGCGTCGGCAGCGAAACCGGCGGCCTCGGCGGCCAGCGTGTACGCCGCCTTCGCGTCACCCGTCGCAGCGGCGGCGAGGCTCGCCGCCTGGGCCGCGTTCTTCTGGGCGTTGGCCGCGTGGGCCTCGGCGACCGCCCGCTGCTGCTCGGCGATCGTCTTCGACGACTGGCCCGCCAGGACGGCGAGGCCCGCCGCGGAGTCCGACGTCACGTACGGCGCGCCCAGCTGGATCGCGTCGTTGGCCGGGGCGGCGACCTGCTGGGCCGCGTTGCCGGCGTCCTCCGCCGCCTGGGCGGTGGTGTAGGCGTGCCCGGCGGCGTCGGCCGCGCCGGCGACCGCCTTGGCAGCCTCGGCCTTGGACGCGTCGGCCTGCTTCATGGCGTCGGCGGCGTGCGCCTCGGCCTCGTCGGCCAGCTTCACGGCCGTACGGGCGGCGGAGGCGGAGGCCTCGGACGCCTTGATGGCGTCGGCGGCGGCGCTGGTCGCCGTACGGACCGCGGCGTCCGCCCGCAGCTTGGCGGCCTGGGCCGCGTCCGCGTCGGAACGGGCCCGCTTGGCGGCGGCCTCCGCACGGGTGGCGGCGGCGTCCGCGTCGGCGGCCGCCTGGGTCGCCGCGTCCGCCTCGGAACGGGCCGACCTAGCGGCCGACTCCGCGTCATCGGCGGCCTTGTCCGCCTGGTCGGCGGCGGCGCGGGAGTCCTTCGCGTCGTCGTCCGAGTCATGGGCCTCGGCGTACGCGTCCTTGGCGTCGGCCTTGGCCCGGGCCGCGTTGGCCTGGCTCTCGGCGTCCCACGCGTCGTCCCGCTTGCCCTTGGCCCGGTCCCGGGCGCCCTCCGCGTCCTGGCGCTTGGCACGGGCGGTGGACTCGGCGCTCTCCGCGCGGCCCTTGGCCTCGGTGGCGGTCTGCGCGTAGCCCTGCGCGTTCTGCTTGTGCTGGGCAGCCTCGGCCTGCTTGGCGGCGGCGGTCTCCTTCTCCGCCTTCGCCGTCGCCGCCTCGGCCTCCGCGGCGAGCCGCTTGGCGTGCGCGTCGGCAGCCGCCGCCTTCGCATCGGCCTCGGCCTTCTGCGTCTCGGCGAGCTTGGCCTTCGCGAAGTCCCGCGCGTCCTTGGCGGTCTGCGCCTGTACGGCGGCCGCGTCGGCGGCGGCCTTCGCCTGGGCCCGCGCCTCGTTCGCGGCGGCGGTCCGGAAGGCGGCCTTCGACTGCGCGGCCTGCGTCAGCGCACGGGCCGCGATGGTGGCACTGTCCCCGGCGGCGGCACGGGTGGCCGCGTACGCGGTGTCACCGGCCTTGGCCAGGGCGTCGAGCGCGGCGGCCGACGCCTTGGTGACCTGCGCCTTCTGCTGCCCGACGAGCAGCCCGCGGCCCCGCGGGGCACCCGCCTTGTCCGCGATGCCGTACGACGCCGCCAGCGCGGTGTCCGACGCGGTGGCGGCCGTCTTCGCGGTCGCGGCCTGGGCCTTCAGCGCGTCGACCTGCTTCTTCGCCGCGGTCTGGGCGTCGGTCACGCCCTTGGCCGCCTTGTCGAACTGCGCCTTGGTCGGGTAGTCGAGGTCGTCGGTGCCGTTGTGGCCGGACGGGACGACGTCGAACTGCTGCGGGGCCTTGCCGGTGCAGTCCCACATACGGCCGTCACGGCTGTTGGTGTAGTCCGCGAGGTCCAGGCAGTTGGCGGTGCCCGGGTTGTACAGCCGCGAGGTGCCGTGCGTGCCGTACTCCCACTTCTGCGAGGCTCCGGTGCCGCAGGTGGAGATCTGCACGGCCGTACCGTTGGCGCTCGCCCCGCCCTTGACGGTCAGGCACTTGCCCGAGTTGGGGTTGACCAGGCGGTCGCCGGAGATCTGCCACTTCTGCCCGGCGCTGCCGTTGCAGGTGTAGATCTGCACGGGCGTGCCGTTGTCCTTCTTGCCGCCCGCCACGTCCAGGCACTTGTCGCTCGCCCCGTGGGCGTGCACGACGAACGGGCTGTCGCCGATCCAGCCGGGGCCGCCCGCGGACCAGTAGTCCTGCCAGCGGACCAGGTGGTCGGCCCGCCAGGACAGCCCGAGGAGTTCACCGAGCGCCTTGGAACCGGCGGCGAGCGCCTTGGTCGCGTTCTGGTTGGCCGTCAGGATCTGGTTGCGCGGCGCGGCCTGCGCGGCGATCTCCTGCTGCCACTCGGCGGACGCGGCGGCGACCTCCTTGCCGAGCACCTTGTTCGGGTCGACCGGGGTGCGCCAGGCACAGGAGGCGAACCGGGCCTTCAGGTCCTCCACCGCGATGCGGTACTCGACGCTGCCGGGCTCGGGCGCTGTGCGCGGGAAGCCGCCGTACGAGAGGAAGAGCCGGGCGTTGTCCGCGGCGGTCGGCTCCATCGACCAGTTCACCAGACCGTCGTAGGCCTGGTGTTCCTCGTACGCCTGGTTCCAGTTGGGCCCATTCGGGTCGGGGTCGCCGCCGTACAACGGGTCACCCAGGCTCTTGACCGCCTTTACCGTGGCGTCGTCCGCCTTCGGGGTCAGATCGCGGTAGAAATCACCCTCGCTCTTCCAGAACTGCTCCCAGATCCACTTGGAGATCCCGGTCTGCTGGAAGAAGTTCGGACGGTCGTCGCCGGACGTGCCGGGCGGCCACTCGAAATCGGCCTTCGACTGGAACCCACTCGGTGTGGGCAGGCCGGAGATCTCGAAGTCGCGGATGTGATCGTAGAGGGCGGTGCCCTCCTTGTCGGCGGCATCCTTGTCCTGCTGGAACGCCGTCGACAGCGGAGTCGTCTCCCAGTACTCCCGGTTCGCCGCGGTGTGCAGCTTGTCCGGCGTCTGGTTCAACCCGTTCTGCGCGACGCCGAACATGGCCGGCCCGCCCATCCGCAGCGTCTCGCCGAGCAGGCACTGATCCTGCCGAAGCTGCTCGGCGGCCTTGGCGTCGAACCCGTCGTAGCTGTCACCCGTGTCGGCGACAGAAGCCATGTCGTCGGCCGCGTACCGCCCCAGCAGATCCGGCTGTACGGCGATCCCGCCCAGCAGCGCCACAGCGACCGCCGATGTCAACAGCGGCGTGAGCAGCCCGGATCTCGCGCGGGCATGCGTGAAGAGCCGATATCTCGGCATGGTGTTCTGTCCTCCCCGTGGCGACGGCATCCCCAGGTCGCCCTAGACGCGCCCTGTGGCGGAGTGGTCGACTCCGTCCGGCGCGGCGTTTACCTTAGGCATACATGTCGGGTGCAGGACAAGAGTTTTCGGGGTTACATGTGGGCAAACTGTGAAGCCGTGAGGCGGCACAAGACAGGACACGGACCCCGGATTCGGACATGACGAAGGCCCCGCCGCTCGAAGCGACGGGGCCTTTGCCCACATGGGGTTGCCTCCCGGAAGAGGCGAGTGGAGATGGCGGGAATCGAACCCGCGTCCAACGGTGCAGAATCAGGGCTTCTCCGTGTGCAGTTCGCTGCGATTTTCTCGGCCCCGGTGATCACGCGAACAAGTCGCCGACGGGCCCAGCCACTGTTTGATTTCCCATCGCACCCCGTGACCGGGCGCGATGGTTTAGTCCCCTAGATTATGCCAGGGTCCGGGTCGGGAACATCCCCGGTCTGACACCCGTAAGGGCCTTCACTCACTGCTTATTAGGCAGCGAGGGCGAAGGCGCGGGAATCGCTCTTGGAATTGGCGATTATTGGTTGCGACATATGGTTTACGAGATCATTGCCGCTTCCTCGACACGCTTCCCCTGCTTCAACATCCGCTGTCGAAACCGATCATCCCCATGTTGATTTATCAAGCAACATCGACCACTGGCCGGTGTTGACTCCATCGTACGTGACCAGCGCACGCCGATGCCACCGTATTCCCGGCGGCCCGCAGACCTGCCGACCGCCCTACTGACCCCGCTGCTTCCGCTTCGCCGCCGCGATGGCCCGGTCCGACTCCCGCCGGTCCTGCTGCTCCCGCAGGGTCTGCCGCTTGTCGTACTCCTTCTTGCCGCGCGCGAGCGCGATCTCGGCCTTGGCCCGGCCGTCCTTGAAGTACAGGGCGAGAGGCACGATCGTGTGCCCCGTCTCCTGGGACTTCGCCTCCAGCTTGTCGATCTCCTCGCGGTGCAGCAGCAGCTTACGCTTGCGGCGCGCGGAGTGGTTGGTCCAACTGCCCTGGTGATACTCCGGGATGTGGGCGTTGTGCAGCCACGCCTCACCCCGGTCGATCTGGACGAAGCCGTCGGTCAGCGAGGTCCGGCCCTCCCGCAGCGACTTGACCTCGGTGCCCATGAGGACCAGGCCGGCCTCGTAGGTGTCGATGATCGCGTAGTCGTGCCGGGCCTTCTTGTTCTGGGCGACGATCTTACGCTTGCCGCCCTTCTCGCCGTCCCTGGCCTTCGCGGCCGCCCCACCCTGCTTCGGCTGGGACTCCTTCGGTACGTACATTCCCTTGCTCATAGTGCTGCCCATTTTCGCACCAGGGAGGGGGCCCGAGGCCAGCCCTTAATCGAACGGGAGGTGACCCACCTATAGGGGCGCGGGGAACTGCGCGACAAGCCCCCACCGGCCGGCAGCCGACAGCAGCCCGCTCAGTCGCTGTCTCCCAACCCTCCGAGCACCGTCTCGGCCTGCCGAAGAGCCCCGTCATCGGCCTCGAGATCCGGCGTGATCCCCCGCCCGTCGACCCCCCGCCCCGACGGAGTCCGATAGTGGCCCACGGTCAGCTCGGCCACCGCCCCGTCCGGCAGCCGCGTAGGCATCTGCACCGACCCCTTGCCGAACGTCCGCGACCCCACGACCACGGCCCGCCCCCGGTCCTGCAACGCCCCGGTCAGCAGCTCCGCCGCGCTCATCGTCCCGCCGTCCACCAGCACCACCAGCGCCCTGCCGGTGTCCCCGCCGGCCTCGGCGTGCAACGCCTGCTGCGAGCCCTCGACGTCGTAGGTCGCGACCAGTCCCCCGTCGAGGAAGACGGACGCGGTGGTGACGGCCTCGGTGACCAGCCCGCCGGAGTTGCCCCGGAGGTCGAGGACGATCCCGTCGTCGGCGGGGGCCTGCCGGACGGCGTCCCGCACTTCGTCGCCGACCCCCTTGGTGAACGAGTCGATCCCGATCACGGTGATCCCGCCGGCGACCTCCCGGACGGTGACCGAGTCCGTGGAGAGCCGCGCTCGCCGTACCGTCTCGGTCCACGCGTGTGTGCCGCGCTCCAGGCCCAGCCGGACGGCCGTACCGGCGGCCGCGTCCGTGGCGTCGCCGCGCAGTAAGGAGACCACCTCGGTGACCGGATGCCCGTCGACCCGCTCCCCGTCGACGCTGCGCAGCCGGTCGCCCTTGCGGATCCCGGCGGCGGCCGCGGGCGAGTCGGAGCTCACCTTGGTCACTTCGATACGGCCGTCCCGCTCGCGTCGCGCCCAGAGGCCGACGCCGGTGTACTCGCCGTCGAGGGCCTCCTCGAACTCCTCGTACTCGCCCCGGGAGTAGACGGCCCCCCAGCGGTCCCCGCTGCGGCTGACGGCACGCTCGGCGGCCTCCATGGGGGACTTGCCGTCGGCCATGGCCTCCTCGGCGGCCTTCGCCACGTCCTCGTGGGCGGCGGGGGCGGCCGAACGGGCCGATTCGGCCGGGGACTTCCGGTCGGTTCGCTCGGCCTCGGGGAAGGAGCCGGTCGCCGCGCCGGCCACCAGCACGCTCGCGAACACCAATGTCAGGGCGGCCCCGCGGCGGATGCGGCGGGGCGGACAGAACAGGTCTCGGCCTGACATGCCGGTGAGTCTAGGACAACGCAAGAGGGCCGCACGGCCGGTTGACCGTACGGCCCTCTTGGCGTGTGTCACACCTTCAGGTACTTGCGCAGCGCGAAGAACGCGGCCAACGCGGGCATCAGCACACTCGCGGCGAGGATCAGCGGAAGCTTCGTCAGTACGGCGTCCCAGCCCACGAAGTTGATCAGGTTGAGCTTGGTGGCCAGGGCCATGCCGTGGTCGACGGTGAAGTAGCGGCCGACCACCAGGAAGACACAGGCGAGCCCGCCGCCGATCGCGCCGGCGACGGCGGCCTCCATGATGAACGGCGCCTGGATGTAGAAGCCGGAGGCGCCCACCAGCCGCATGATCCCGGTCTCCCGCCGACGGCTGAACGCCGAGACCCGCACCGTGTTGACGATCAGCAACAGGGCGACGATCAGCATGAGCGCCATCACGCCGAGCGCGGCCCGGTTCATGAGGTTCAGCATGGTGAAGAGGTTGTCCAGGATGCCCTTCTGGTCCTGCACGGACTGCACGCCGTCACGGCCGTTGAAGGCGGTCGCGATGACCTGGTACTTCTCCGGGTCCTTCAGCTTGATCCGGTACGACTCCTGCATCTGGTCCGGCGTGAGGGAGGCGGCCAGCGGGGAGTCGCCGAACTGCTCCTTGTAGTGCTTGTACGCCTCGTCCTGGGACTCGTGGAGGACCGTCTCGACGACCGACATCTTCTTCAGGTCGGAGAGGATGTCCTTCTTCTGGTCGTCGGTGACCGCGCCCTTGGCGCAGTTGGGGTCCGACTCGGCGTCGCTCTTGTTGCAGAGGAAGATCGAGACGTTGACCTTGTCGTACCAGTAGCCCTTCATGGCACCGACCTGGTCGCTCATCAGGAGCGACCCGCCGAACAGGGCGAGCGACAGGGCGACGGAGACGATGACGGCGAACGTCATCGTCAGATTGCGACGGAGACCGACACCGATCTCGGAGAGTACGAACTGGGCGCGCATGGCGTCTTCTTCAGGCCTTTCCGGGGACTTCTTCGAACGGCGGTCAGTGCTGGTAGCCGTAGACGCCGCGGGCCTGGTCCCGGACGAGGCGGCCCTGCTCCAGCTCGATGACGCGCTTGCGCATCTGGTCCACGATGTTCTGGTCGTGCGTCGCCATCAGCACGGTGGTGCCCGTCCGGTTGATCCGGTCGAGCAGCTTCATGATGCCGACGGAGGTCTGCGGGTCGAGGTTGCCGGTGGGCTCGTCGGCGATCAGCAGCTTGGGCCGGTTCACGAAGGCCCGCGCGATGGCCACGCGCTGCTGCTCACCGCCGGACAGCTCGCCGGGCATCCGGTCCTCCTTGCCGCCGAGCCCGACGAGGTCGAGCACCTGCGGCACGGACTTGCGGATCTCGCCGCGCGACTTGCCGATGACCTCCTGGGCGAAGGCCACGTTCTCCGCGACCGTCTTGTTGGGCAGGAGCCGGAAGTCCTGGAAGACCGTCCCCAGCTGGCGGCGCATCTGCGGCACCTTCCAGTTGGAGAGGCGCGCGAGGTCCTTGCCCAGGACGTGCACCTGGCCCTGGCTGGTCCGCTCCTCGCGGAGCACCAGCCGCAGGAAGGTGGACTTTCCGGAGCCCGAGGACCCCACCAGGAACACGAACTCGCCCTTCTCCACTTCGAGGGAGACATCCCTGAGTGCGGGGCGGGTCTGCTTGGGGTAGACCTTGGATACGTTGTCGAATCGGATCACGGATGCACCACGGTAGGCCGGGGGTAGATGAGCGTGACCATACGCGAACCGGGTGCGGCGGCGCAGGCACTGGTTGGGGTTGCGCAACGGATGGGCGGTTTTGTGCCCACCTGGGACCCCGCCCTCCGACAGCGCACAGGCGGCGCCCAGGGGAACCTGGCACAGTAGATGAGGGAACGTTCTGCGACCCGGGAGCGTTCTTCCCTTGGAACCGTTGGCAAGGAGGGTGACGCGCATGACGTACGACCGCCTGGTGTGCGCGAACTGCGCGGCCCCCGTGAGCGAGGGCCGGTGCCCGGTCTGCCGGGCCAACCGCGAGCGGCTTCAGCAGGAGAACCTCTTCGCGGGCCTGAACCCGACGGCGCTGATCGCCCTGCTCGCGGTGCTGATCGCCGCCGTGGCGCTGCTGGCGCACCAGACCGCCTAGGCACTGTCCGGCGGACCGGACCGCCTGACCGGCGGCCGAAGACACCCGAAGGGCCCGGAGCGAGTTCGCTCCGGGCCCTTCGTCGTACGGCATGCGCACGCTGAGCAGACAGATGTCTACCGGGAGTCACCGTCAGGCGACAGCGCCACCACGGCCGCTCACGAGGCGCGGCAGGATGCGGAAGCCGATGCCACCGGCGATCATCGTCGCGGCACCGATCACCAGGAAGGTGGTCTGCGCGGCACCGGTCTCGGCGAGCTGCGCGCCACCCGTGCCCTGGGCCGCGGTGTCGGACGTGCCGGTCTCCGTGAGGGCCGAGGAGCCCTCCTCCTGGGTGGAGGGGTTGGAGCCGCCGTCGGGGTTGGTGTTGTTGCCGCCACCGGAGCCGCCGTTGCCGCCGCCGGTGCCCGGGTCGGTCGGGTCGTCGGTGGGCTCGGTCGGGTTCTCGGTGGGCTCGGTCGGGAGCGTCGGCTCCTCGGTGACCGGAGGCTCCTGAGTGGGCGGCTCCTCGGTCGGCGGCTCCTCAGTGGGAGGCTCCTCGGTGGGCGGCTCCTCCGTGTTGGGAGCGGTCGGGATGGTGCCGTCGCCCGGGTCGTCGGTCGGGTCGTCGTCGCCGAGGTTCGCGTTGACACTCAGGTCGATCGGACCGGCGTCCACGCCCACGCCGATGCCCGCCGCGGAAGCGGCGCCGGCGGCGGTCAGAGAGGCACCGGCCGCGATCACGGCACCGGCGGCTATCCGCGCGATCCGGATCCGCGTCTTCTTCGTCATGTGGTTGCTACCCCCAGTAGCTCATCGTCAATGAGGCGGCGCTCGGGGCCGTGATCGACGGGAGAAGGCAGCTAACTCAGGTCCCCCGGTTCACATGCGCCCCAGAGATACGCATGCCACGCTTTACCCTTCCCATTTTTCAAAGGATCGTCAAGGCCGTTGCGCGCGCGATGTCCGGGTAAGCGCTCTTTGCCGGGGAAAGCAGTCTGTGAGTGTGATGTAAAACCCAGACATAATGCAAACTGCCGCCCATCGGGCGGCAGTTGCGGGACTTGTCAAGTCGACAAAGTTACTTCTCCTGCTGCTTGCGCCAGCGAATACCGGCCTCCAGGAAGCCGTCGATCTCGCCGTTGAAGACGGCCTCGGGGTTGCCGACCTCGAACTCGGTGCGCAGGTCCTTGACCATCTGGTACGGGTGCAGGACGTACGACCGCATCTGGTTGCCCCAGGAGCTGCCGCCGTCCTTGAGGGCGTCCATCTTGGCCCGCTCCTCCTGGCGCTGACGCTCAAGGAGCTTCGCCTGGAGGACGTTCATCGCGGTCGCCTTGTTCTGGATCTGCGACCGCTCGTTCTGGCAGGAGACGACGATGCCGGTCGGGAGGTGGGTCAACCGCACCGCGGAGTCGGTGGTGTTGACGCCCTGACCGCCGGGCCCGGAGGACCGGTACACGTCGACCCGCAGCTCGGACTCGTCGATCTCGATGTGGTCGGTCTGCTCGACCACGGGCAGGATCTCGACGCCCGCGAAGGAGGTCTGGCGGCGGCCCTGGTTGTCGAAGGGCGAGATCCGCACGAGCCGGTGGGTGCCCTGCTCGACCGAGAGCGTCCCGTAGGCGTACGGCACCTGCACGGCGAAGGTGGTCGACTTGATGCCGGCCTCTTCCGCGTACGACGTCTCGTAGACCTCGGTCTTGTAGCCCTTCTGCTCCGCCCAGCGCAGGTACATCCGCTGGAGCTTCTCGGCGAAGTCGGCGGCGTCGACGCCACCGGCCTCGGCGCGGATGTTGACGAGCGCCTCACGGGAGTCGTACTCGCCGGAGAGGAGGGTGCGCACCTCCATCTCGTCGAGCGCCTTCTTGACGGAGGTGAGCTCCGACTCGGCCTCGGCGAGGGTGTCGGGGTCGTCCTCCTCCTGGGCCATCTCGAACAGCACAGCGAGATCGTCGATCCGGCTGCGCAGCGCGTCCGCCTTCCTGACCTCGGCCTGGAGGTGGGACAGCTTGCTGGTGATCTTCTGCGCCTCGTCCGGGTTGTCCCACAGGGACGGCGCGGCCGCCTGCTCCTCGAGCACGGCGATGTCTGCCCTCAGCTTGTCGAGGTCCAGAACGGCCTCGATCGACTCCATGGTCGAGGAGAGGGACTTGAGCTCTTCGGATACATCGACGACTGCCACGCCCTCCAGCCTAACGGCTGTCGGGCCGTAGAAACTCAGCCCCTCCGGCGTTTGAGGAGCGGGGGCCCGGGGGCCGGCCCCCGAAACGACGGTCACCCCCCACCGACCCGCACCCGCGCCCGCACTCACGGAGACGCAGGCGCCGAGTTCCCGCTCTCCCGGGGCGACGCCCCCGCGTCGTCCGACGTGGCCGCCCACACCCCGACCCCCGCCGCGGCCACCAGCACCAGTCCCGCGACCCCCACGACCAGCCTCCGCCGCCGCGTGGTGGCCCGGTGCCGGGCGGACCCCGGCCTCGGCGCCCCGGCGGGCCGCGGCACCCGTGCCGTCCCGCGCGCGCCCCCGGCCAGCTCGTCGGGCCCCGGCACCCTCATCGACGTATGCGTGTCCCGGTTGGAGTCGGCGGGCTTCGCCCCCGGCACCAGCGGCACGGCTCCCCGCCGCGCGGGCCGCCCGTAGGACGCCGGCTCCCCGGAAGAGGCCGCGGCCGGCTCCTCCCGGTCCTGCTCCTCCGCCTGCTCCGCGTCCGGCTCGTCCACGTCCAGCGGCGGCATCCCGGCCAGCAGCGGGAGCAGCTCCCGCAGCCGCGCGCCCAGCTCGGAGGCCCGCAGCCGGGAGGCCGGTGCCTTCGCCAGGCACTGCACGATCAGCTGCCACAGCTCGTCGGGGATCCCGGGGAGCGGGACCACCGTCTCGGTCACATGGCGCCGCAGCACCGCCCCCGGATGCCCGCCGCCGAACGGCGTGAACCCGGCCAGCAGTTCGTACAGCACGGTCGCCAGGGCGTAGATGTCCACCGACGCCCGGGGCGGCAGCCCCTCCACGATCTCCGGCGCCAGGTAGTCCGGGGTGCCGATGATCTTCGTGGCCCGGGTCCGCCGCGGCGAGTCGATGAGCTTCGCGACACCGAAGTCGGTCAGCAGCGCGGGGTGCGAGCCGCCGGGGCCCAGCGGACCCTGCATGTCCAGCAGGACGTTCTCCGGCTTGACGTCGCGGTGCACGACCCCGGCCGCGTGGGCCGCGGCCAGTCCGTCCGCGACGTCGGCGGCTATCGCCGCGGCCGCCTCGGGCGCGAGCCGCTTCTCGCGGTCGAGCCGGGTGCGCAGGTCGGTGCCCCGGACCAGGTCCATGACGAGCGCGAGGTCGTTGCCGTCGACCACGAGGTCCCGTACGGAGACCACGTGCGGGTGTTCGAGACCCAGCAGGGCGGTGCGCTCCTGGACGAAGCGGCCGACGAGCTCCTGGTCGGACGCGAGGTCCTCGCGCAGCAGCTTCACGGCGACGGGCCCCTCGGGTCCCTCACCCAGCCACACCGTGCCGGCGCTGCCCCGCCCCAGGATCTGGTTGGCGGTGTACCGGCTGCCGATCTTCCGTCCCAAGACTGCTCCTACAGACGCGTGTTGTCGCCAAAGCTACGCGCCGGAAGAGCCAACCTTCACCGCGGAGACGGAAATCACCCGCTGGGTGTCGACAAATCCCCAGACTTACTGCTGACCTGAGGAGTTTCCGCCCAGATCGCCGATCCAGCCGCTCACGGTGTCGATCATGTCGCCGAGCTGCTGCCAGTAGCTCTTGCCGGTGCCGATCCACTCCTGGAGCGGGCTCAGCTCCCAGATCAGCCAGCTGGCGACGAACAGGATGACGATCGTGAACAGGCACCCCTTGAGGCAGCCCAGACCCGGGATCTTCATCGGGTTGGCGCTGCGCTGCCGCGGCTGCCGGGGCTCACGCGCGGGCCGCTCGGGCTGCGGCGGCGGCGCGTACCGCTGGGGCTGCTGCTGAGGCTGCTGCTGCGGGGCGTACTGCTGGGGCTGCTGCTGACGGCCGTAGCCGCCCTGCTGCGGCCGCTGCTGCGGTCGTTGCTGGGGCCGCTGCTGCTGAGGCTGCTGCTGCGGCCGGGCCGCCTGTCGCTGCGGGCGGCGGCGCAGCGGGTCCTCGCTGGGGTCGAGGTACTGGACCTGCGTCTGTTCGTTGCGGTCACGGGCCGCGCGCAGCTGGTTCTGCCAGGGGTGCGGGTCCTCGGGGCCGCCGGACTGGTGCCCCTGCTGCCCGTACTGCCCCTGCCCCGGCTGCCCGGGCGGGACCGGCGGCATGACGGCGGTCGGGTCGGCCGCGCCGCGGTTCGTCGGGAGTACGGCGGTGGGGTCGGCGGCACCGACGGGGTTCCCGGCGCCGGTGTGCGGCAGGAAGCTGGTCGCGGCGTTCGGGTCGTAGGCACCGGCGCCGTGCGGCAGCACCTGCGTCGGGTCGGCGGCGCCGGGCGCCTCCGGTACGGCCGCGGGGGCCGGGTCGGGCAGCAGCAGCGCGCCGACGTTCTCCGCGGCGGCGATCTGCGCGGAGTTCGCGTGCACGCCGATGCCCTCGGCGACGACACGCAGCCCACGCGCGAGGTTCTCGGCGCTGGGGCGCCGCTCGGGGGTCTTGCTCAGGCAGCGCTCGATGATCGTCCACAGCGGGTCGGGGACCGTGGAGGGACGGCGCGGCTCGGCGCTCAGGTGCTGGTGGAGCACCTCCAGGGCGGAGCCGCCGGCGAACGGCGGGCGGCCGGTGACCAGTTCGTACAGCAGGATGCCGGCGCCGTAGATGTCGACCGCGGAGGTCTGCGGGCGGCCCTCGGCGGACTCGGGCGCGACGTACGCGGGCGTGCCGACGAACTCCTGGGTCCGGGTCAGGCCCGGGGAGTCCGCGAGCCGCGCGATGCCGAAGTCGGTCAGCAGCGGGTGCATCTGGCCGCCGTACTGCCTGAGCAGGACGTTCGCCGGCTTCAGGTCGCGGTGGACCACGCCGTCGGCATGGCTCGCGGCGAGCGCGTCGGCGATCTGGGCGGTGAGCAGGGCGGCGCCGACCGGGCTGAAGGGGCCGTTCTCGCGCAGGTAGCGGTGCAGGTCGGGGCCCTCGACGAGGTCCATGACCAGGGCGAGCAGATCGCCCTCCACGACCAGGTCGCGCACCCGGACGATGTTCGGGTGGGTCAGCCTGAGCAGGACGGACCGCTCGCGCAGAAACCGCATCACGATGTCCGGGTCGCTCGCGAGCTCCTCCTTGAGGACCTTGATCGCGACGGTCTCACCGGGCTGTCCGGCCACGGCGGCCTCGGCGCCCGCGGTCTCCCGCTGGCGGGCACGCCACACGGTCCCCGTGGCACCGCGTCCGAGCGGCTCCTCGAGGAAGTACTTGCTGCCTACCGGCCGCACGTCATGCACTCCCTGCTGCTTGCTGTCGTTCCGGACCACTGTAGTGCCGCCTCACAAAGCACTACGTATGCGTTCCCAAGCACGTTCGAAGGAAAGACGCTCCGTCCGGGTCTCCTGGTTGCCGGACGTTGACGTGACCGATCTCAAGTGATCGCCGGCGCTGCACTGGTCAGGCACTTTTGGGGGCAGAGCTGACCAATCAAGATCACTTGCCTCCAGGCGGCGGGCGCGTTGTCAGTGGCAGGTGCGAGGATGCCTCCAGTCAAGGACGACTCGACTTGTCCGCGCAGAAGGGACCGCTGACGGCGATGCAGATCCGGCTGACCGTCGTAGACCCGCTGGGCCCGCCCGACCGGGCCCGGGGCCGTGCCGCGAGTTGCGACGTGCTGGTGACGGCTCCCGTCGGCACCGCCCTGTCCGCGGTGGCGTCGGCGCTCGCCTCGGCGGTCTCCGGCAATGACGGTCCGGTCGTGCTGTACGCGGACGGCGAGCGGCTCGACGACCGCCGCGCCACCCTGGGCGAGCCCCCGCTGATCGACGGCGCGGTCCTCTCGCTGGGCGCCCCGGCCGCCCCGGAGCCGCACCCCGAGCTCGACGACGCCCCGACCCAGCTCCATGTGGTCGCGGGCCCGGACGCCGGCGGCGTCCATCTGTTGCACGGCGGCCAGATCCACATCGGCCGCTCCGCCGACGCCGACGTCCCGCTGGACGACCCCGACGTCTCCCGCCTGCACTGCGCGGTCACGGTCGCCGCCGACGGCCGCGTCTCGGTGGCCGACCTGGGCTCGACGAACGGCACGGCGCTCGACGGCACCCGCGTCGGCACCCGCCCGGTCCGCTTCCCCCCGGGCGCCCTCCTGCGCATCGGCGAGTCGGTCCTGCGCCTGGCCCCGAGCGGGGGCCCGCGGCTGGGCACGGAGCCGGACGGCGAGGGGCATGTGCGGGTGGCCCCCGGGGAGAGCGCGGGGCCGGAGAGCCCTGAAGCGGCAGCGCCGGGCACGGGCCCGGGGCGCGAGGTCTCCACCGGACGGGCCGCCTCCGGTTCAGCGGGGTCGACAGGGCCGGCAGGACTGGCGGGGGACGTACGCGCGCGTGACGAGCGGGACGGACCCGCGCGTGAGGACCGCGGCGGACCCGCGCGCGAGGAGCGTGGCCGAAGCGCCCCGCCCGCCGACCGGACCCATCACGCCTACGGCTCCGCCGGCTGGGGTGCCTCGGGCGGCGGCCCCGAAGGCGCCGGAGTACAGGGGCACGGCCCCGTCGAGCCGCCGGTCGTCGTGCCGGGGCAGGGCGGCGCACCGCGGATCGAGAACCGCGGCGGCACCCGGGACACCGCGGGCGCGGGCCCCGGTCCCGTCGGGGACACCCACGGCGGCCGGTCCGGCGTCGGCTCCTTCGACTCCGCCGAGGTGACCCGCACCACCGCCGCCCCCACGGCCCCCCAGGACACTGAGGTCGCTCAAGGCCGGCCCGAGCGGCCGACCGCTCTCCAACTCCCGCACCTGAACGGTCTGATCGGCGCTACCGCTGACCACGATGCGCCGGCCGTCCGAGAAGGCCGTCACCACCGAGTT
>NZ_JAAGLY010000239.1 GCF_010548375.1 Streptomyces sp. SID13726 | reverse complement strand
TGGCGGCCGCTTTCTACAGGTGGCCCGAGGGGACCGTTTCCGAAGTCCTGGCTGGCAGCGAACCCACATTGGCCACCACCGAAGCGGAGCTGTCGCAGGCCGAAATCTCAGACCTGGACAGGACCGATCTGCCGCTGAGGATCGTGGACGAGCTGAAGAACGGCGGCCGGCTGGTTGACACGGCCGTCATCAAGCTCCCCACCAAGGGGGATGTGCGGATGACAGTCGTCGTCAGGGGCGCCCCAGACGCGTCTCCCGAGGAGATCCAGCAGGCGCTGGAGGCATGGCGCCGCGCGGAGCGAAAGCTCCAGAACCTACCTGGCGACGATGAGGATGAGCCGCGTGCGGCCAATGAGGCCTAACTGACGGATCATCACTTCTGCACTGTCTCTCTACATACGGTGCAGAAGTGTGGTGTCATATTCGGACACCGCGAGGGGGGCGCCCAAGAGGTGGTCTTGGGGGACCTATGCGTATACAGGTTCTGAGCGTGACGGGGATGCCCCTCGGCGTGCAGGTATGGGTGGCGGACGGCCCGACCGCA
>NZ_JAAGLY010000238.1 GCF_010548375.1 Streptomyces sp. SID13726 | reverse complement strand
GTCGGCGTCGGCCGTGCGCACCTGCGTCACGACGTTCGTCCCGACGGCGACGACGGTCACGGGCACGAGGCGACCGGCCTCGTCCCAGAGCTGCGTCATCCCGAGCTTCGTGCCGAGCACCGCGGTGACCGGGCGCGCGTTCTGCTGGGGAATAGTCATGATGTCCTCCAGCCTCAGAGCTTGATCTCGATGTTCACGTCCGCAGGCAGGTCGAGACGCATGAGCGAGTCAACGGCCTTCGGCGTGGGATCGATGATGTCGATCAGCCGCTTGTGCGTGCGCATCTCGAAGTGCTCGCGGCTGTCCTTGTACTTGTGAGGCGACCGGATGACGCAGAAGACGTTCTTCTCCGTCGGCAGCGGCACCGGACCCACGACCGTTGCACCAGCGCGCGTCACCGTGTCGACGATCTTGCGCGCCGAGCTGTCGATGACCTCGTGGTCGTAGGACTTGAGCCGGATGCGGATCTTCTGTCCCGCCATGGCGTCGTCTGACTCTCTCTCTCGAACCGCTAGCTGTCCGACCCCCGCGCTCGGGCGTGTCGC
>NZ_JAAGLY010000237.1 GCF_010548375.1 Streptomyces sp. SID13726 | reverse complement strand
GCCGAAGGTCGCGATGTAGGCCCGCCTGATGGCGTCCCAGCCGCGGCCATCGCCGATGCGAATCACCATGAGCGCCAGAACGAACCAGGCCGTGAAAGCCCCGGTAACGATCAATGTCCACCGCGGGCCAGAGAAGCTGGCGATCACGATCAAGGCAATGACGGTCACACCCAAGCCGAGGTGGGCGGCGGGCAGATCCGAGCGAAGCGCCTCGCGTAAAACGTGCCGTTCCTCCTGCATATCGCGGGTGTACCGCGAACGAGCTGCGTTTTCGGCGCTCTCTCGTTCAGCACTGTGGTCCATGGCTGGCCCCTGTATGTCTCTGGTTGAGGCTGCAACACGTACAACCTGTTCACGACCATCATCGGCCGTTCGGGCGGGGCGTAGTGGGTGGTTGGGTGCACCGGCTGGCGTGCCCGTCTTCGCGTCCAGGTTCGGGAGCACTGAGGCGGACGCGACTGACGCGCGGTGAATGCGCGGTCAGCCCTGCGTGAAGTAGCCGAGCAGGTCGGTGATCACCAGCAGGGTGAAGGGCCCGGCGAAGCC
>NZ_JAAGLY010000236.1 GCF_010548375.1 Streptomyces sp. SID13726 | reverse complement strand
ATGCCGAGGCGCGCGAGCGACTTGTTGTCCGTGCCGCCCGAGAGCGTGTACGGCAGGACGGTCGCCTCGGGGTCCTCGGCGAGCAGCGAGTCGACCATCGCGTCGACGAGGTCGCCCTCGAACGGCACCTCGAGCGCGATGTCTCGGTGGATCTCCTCGACCCGCACGTGGTCGCCCGCGAGCGCGCGCAGCGTCGCGAATCCCTCGTCCTCGTGCCCGGGCAGCAGGCGCGCGTCGATCGCCGCCTCCGCCCGGCCCGGGATGACGTTCGCCTTGTACCCGGCCGTGAGCTGCGTCGGGTTGGACGTGTGGCGCACGGTCGCCCCGACGAACCGGGACGCCGGGCCGAGCGCGGCGACGAGGGCCGCGACCGACGACGGGTCCTCCGGGTCGTACCGGAGCCCGGTGAGGTCCGCGACGCCGCGCAGCAGCTTGTCGACCGTCGGGGTGAGCGTGTTGGGCCAGTGGTGGGCCCCGATGCGCGCGACCGCCTCCGCGAGCCGCGTCACCGCGTTGTCCTCGTTCACCTGGGACCCGTGGCCTGCC
>NZ_JAAGLY010000235.1 GCF_010548375.1 Streptomyces sp. SID13726 | reverse complement strand
CTCGGCGGGAAGTGGTTCAACCCGGAGCAGCCCCAGAAGGGCCGCCTCGTGGTCCGCGACCTGTGGCTCAAGCCGGGCCAGTACACGGTCGACGTGTACGCGTGCCAGGCCGGCGTGCTCGACGCGTGGGAGGGCGCGTGGCGCTTCGAGGTGCTGCCCGACCTCCCCTACCCGGAGTTCACGGAGGCGTCCAGCACCGAGAAGGGCATGGTCTTCGTGAACTTCGAGTACGAGGGGGCCTGACGTGGAGCAGACCGTGCAGCGCACCGTCATCACGCCGCCAGGGCGCCTCAACCTGCCGTCCGTGCGCGAGCTGTGGAACGCGCGCGAGGTCGCCGTCCGGCTCGCGCTGCGCGACGTCATCGTGCGGTACCGCCAGACGATCTTCGGCATCACGTGGGTCATCGCGCAGCCGCTCGTCAGCGCCGGGATCTTCACGATCGTCTTCGGGGAGATCGCGGGCCTGTCGACGGGGAAGATCCCCACCTTCCTCTTCACGCTCGCGGGCATGCTGGCCTGGAACCTCTTCAACGGCGCCCTCGGACG
>NZ_JAAGLY010000234.1 GCF_010548375.1 Streptomyces sp. SID13726 | reverse complement strand
AGTCCTGCTCGTCGTGACTGCAGGCCCGCGGGCAGCCCTCCGTACCGGGGACGAGGTCGGGGAAGGCCAGGATCACCCGGGACGGGTCCACGTGGTGCAGGCCGAAGGAGCGCACGCCCGGGGTGTCGATGACCCAGCCGTCGCCGTCGGGCAGCGGCAGCGCGAGCGCCGAGGTGGTGGTGTGCCGGCCGCGGCCGGTCACCGCGTTGACGTGCCCGGTGGCGCGCTGGCGGCCCTCGGCGACCAGCGAGTTCACCAGCGTGGTCTTGCCGACGCCCGAGTGGCCGACGAAGGCGGTGATCCGGCCGTTCAGGCGCTCGGCCTCCCGGTCGGCTGCGTCGCCCGTCGCCAGCTCCTCGCGGTTGGTCACCACGTAGTTCAGGCCGAAGGTGGAGTAGATCTCCAGGATCTTGTCCGCGGAGGTCAGGTCCGACTTCGTGAGCACCAGCAGCGGCTCCAGGCCGGCGTCGTACGCGGCCACCAGACAGCGGTCGATCATCCGGGGCCGGGGCTCCGGGTCGGCCAGCGCCGTGACGATCGCCAGCTG
>NZ_JAAGLY010000233.1 GCF_010548375.1 Streptomyces sp. SID13726 | reverse complement strand
GACCTGTTCGACGAGGTCATGGCGCTCATCCGCCGCTCCCCCGACGCCGACGAGGCCCGCGCGGGCCTCATGGGGCTGCTGGGCGTGGACGAGATCCAGGCGACGGCGATCCTCAACCTCCAGCTCCGCCGTCTGGCGGCGCTCGAGCGGCAGCGCATCATCGACGACCACGACGAGCTCGAGCGCAAGATCCTCGACTACGAGGACATCCTCGCCAAGCCGGAGCGCCAACGCTCCATCGTCGGCACCGAGATGGGCGAGATCGTCGCCAAGTACGGCGACGAGCGCCGGACGACGATCCTCCCGTTCGACGGCGAGGTCTCGATCGAGGACCTCATCGCCGAGGAGGAGATGGTCGTCACGATCACGCGCGGCGGCTACGTGAAGCGCACGCGCAGCGACAGCTACCGGGCGCAGAAGCGCGGCGGCAAGGGCGTGCGCGGCGCGCAGCTGCGCGAGGACGACATCGTCGACCACTTCTTCGTGACGACGACGCACCACTGGCTGCTGTTCTTCACGAACCTGGGCCGCGTCTACCGCGCCAAGGC
>NZ_JAAGLY010000232.1 GCF_010548375.1 Streptomyces sp. SID13726 | reverse complement strand
CCGCAACCCGACAGCATGATCGAATGCGTCTTCGCCAGAGCGGTACAAGTCCACACAGCACGGGGGTGCATCAACCATGTTCGGTCGCAGAAGGGGGATGGAGACGGGCGGAAGCGGCGGTCAGGACACATCCGCGACGCTGACGCTGCCTCATACGGCGCGACTGCTCAGCTGTCGTGTCCTCGACACGGTTCACCAGCCCGTCAGACAGGCCAGGTTCGAAGTGACCGACCCGATCGGGCGGCGCATCGTCAGCGGCGAGACCGATCCGTACGGCGGGTTCACCGCGGCCGTGCCGGAGGGCGAGTACCGGCTCACCGTCACCGCCGAGGGCTACGCGCCGTTCCACGGGGCGACGCTGGTGGGGGACCCGGCGCAGCCCGGCACCGGGGAGATCGTGCTCGACGCCGTGGAACCGCCGCTGCTGCCGGCGCCGGGCCACTGGGAGCTCGATCCGGCGCACTCGTCCATCGCCTTCACCGCGCAGCACATCGGCTTCGCCCGGATCCGCGGCCGGTTCAACACCTTCGCCGGCGGGGTGCGGATAG
>NZ_JAAGLY010000231.1 GCF_010548375.1 Streptomyces sp. SID13726 | reverse complement strand
TCGGCGCCGCGTCCTCCGGAGGGTCGGGCCGCGGAGCGGTCCGCCGTCATCCTCCCGCTCACCCGAACGCACGACAGGGGGACGGGCAGGACGGGACCGGCGGGGCCCGGGCAGCGTGCGGATCAGCGCGCCGGAACGGGGATGCCCAGGACCCGGTCGCGCAGTACGGGGAGTTCGGCCCGGATCCGGCCCACCGCGGCCGGGTCGATGTCCGCGGTGAGGACCTCCTCGTCCTCGCCCGCCTCGGCCAGGACCTCGCCCCACGGGTCGACGACCATGCTGTGCCCGGCCTGCACGACCCCGCCGTGCTCGCCGGCGGCGACACAGGCCAGGACGAAGCACTGCTCCTCGACGGCCCGCGTACGCACGAACAGCCGCAGGTGCGCGAGCCGCCCGGCGGGCCAGGCCGCCGGGACCACCAGGAACCGAGCCCCGGCGTCCAGCAGCGCCCGGAACAGCTCCGGGAAGCGCAGGTCGTAGCAGGTGGCCAGGCCCATCGTGCCGAAATCGGCGGGCACGGTCAAGATCCGCTCGCCGGCCCCCATCAGG
>NZ_JAAGLY010000230.1 GCF_010548375.1 Streptomyces sp. SID13726 | reverse complement strand
TCGATCGTCGCGGGCGTGCCGAGCATGCCGATCTTCACGACCGACGGCTCGTGCGCGACCGTCGCCGCCTCGAACTGGTCGGCGATCACCTGCGGGTCGACCGGGACGAACCGGTGACCCCAGTCGTTCTTCGGGTCGAACGAGACGATGCACGTCAGCGTGCCGACGCCGTACGCGCCCAGCTCCTGGAACGTCTTGAGGTCGGCCTGGATGCCGGCACCGCCGGTCGCCTCCGACCCGGCGATGACGTAGGCGAGCGGGGGCGTGTGCGCGTCGTGGTGGGACATGGTGCTCCTCGGCACGAGTAGGACGGACTGTCCCGTCCTCCCGGTCGTGCCGGGAGAGGCGGGCGGACGAGCCGGTCTGTACGCCGGGTTCTGTTCCCGCGCGAGGTCGCCCTCGCGCGGGCGACGGTCATCCATCTAGGCCCTGCGTCGCCGCAGGGCTCGAGCGGTCTACCCGACTGTGCTTCTCCGGAGAGAATCGGGCGGGCAGCCCTCAGACACAGTCTGCCCGACCTTGCTCCGGGTGGGGTTTCCCGACCCGGAC
>NZ_JAAGLY010000022.1 GCF_010548375.1 Streptomyces sp. SID13726 | reverse complement strand
GACCTCGCGGATCGCGCGCTCACGCAGCTCGTCGGGGTACTTCCGTGGTGCCGGCACTGATGTGGTTCTCCTTCGCCAGGACCGTAACCCTGGCATCAGGGACTCCACAAATCTCAGTACAGCTCAGTTCGACCCACGGCATTTTCGGTTTCTCGACGTCCGGGCGACGGTCTGCGAGCGCGACGACAGCGCGGGGCCGTGCAAGTGGCGGGACAACGAAGCGATGATCTATGTCGAGGTGCCCGCGCCGGCCTAGTAGCGGAGCCTCTCCAGGACTGAATGCTGCCGCGCATGTCGAATGCGCAGCCCCTCGATCGACGTGAGAGTGAAGGAGGCCGCAGAAAGCCTCCCCGGACTACAGGAGCCCCACGTCATGACCGTCACCGCTGACCTGGCCATCTCCCTCGACGGCTGTATCGCCGGCCCCGGCGTCACCCTCGATAACCCCGGCGGGAACGGCGCCGAACCCCTCTTCGAGTGGATCCACAACCTGGCGAGCTGGCGGGAACGCCAGGGCATGACCGGCGGCGAGGAGAACCGTGACTCCGAGCTGATGCGGGAGTGGTTCGACGCGACCGGGGCGGTGATCATGGGGCGGATGATGTACGACACGGGGGCGGACTTCTGGGGCGAGAACCCGCCGTTCAGGGTGCCGGTCTTCGTCCTCACCCACCGTCCGCACGCACCCCTGGTGAAGCAGGGCGGCACCACCTTCACCTTCGTCACGGACGGCATCCACAGCGCGCTCGCCCAGGCGCGGGCGGCGGCGGGGGAGCGGAACGTCGACATCGCGGGCGGTGCGAGGACGGTCCAGCAGTATCTGCGGGAGGGGCTCGTCGACGAGCTTCAGCTGCATGTGGTGCCGGCGTTGCTGGGGGCCGGGCTGCGGTTGTTCGAGGGGGTGGGGGTGGGGGAGCGGCGGCTTGAGCAGGTCAGGGTGGTGGAGACTCCGCTGGCGACCCATCTGAAGTACCGGTTCGTTGAGTGAACTGACGGGACGGCTCTGTGGTCGCGCTGGGGGCCCGGGACACGGTGTGCTCGTTGGCCGGCGTCGCCGGTACCGGCTGGACGGCGTCCCGGTGCTCGACGCCTTGCCGTCCCGCCCGCCCGGAACTCGGCGATGACCCGCTCGACGGTGATGCGCAGGTCCGGGTGGACGGCCCGGGAGTGACGCCCCGGTCAGGGCCTGGCGTCCGCCAGACGACTCAGCGCCTCCATCGCCTCGCGCTCGATCCGTGACAGGTCACCGAGTGCGTCGCCCGCCCGTACGAGGTGCCGCTCGTCGCCCGTTTCACCGGCCTCGGCAATCAACTCCGCGACCGCCGTCCACAGTTGGGCGGCCTCGGTGTACAACCCGAGTCCGGTGCGCAGGTGTTCGCTGTCGAGCAGCTCGGCGCACTCGGCGAGGAAGTCGCGGTAGAGGTTGCGGAACAGGGCACCGCCGGTACCGGCCTTCTCCATCAGGAGCGCGGCCTGCGCGAGGTCCCGCTGCGGGTCGTCGGTCCGCCGCAGCCATGTGCGTACGAGCTTGCCGGTCTTCTCGATGCCTCGGTGACCCAGGTTGGCGATGGGCGGGTTGAGGAAGGCGTGGGCGCAGGTGGTGATGGCGGGGACGATCCTGCCCTCGGGGAGCAGCCCGGCGATCCCGCCTTCGGCCGACCGCCCCGGAGCCGTGACGGTGAACGACCGGTGCCTCGCGGTCATCGGCCCCCGAGCCGCCCTCGCCTCCGCGAGACTGCCCCGACTCGTGGACACGGCCCCGCCCTGCTGGTCGGTGTCGACGAGAAGGGCGACCTCGTCGTCGTAGCCGTACATCGCGACGACATGACCACCGAAGTGCACCTTCGTACCGAAGTAGTCCAGGTGGTAGCTGTCGAGCTGGAGCCCGACGGGCCGGCCGCCGTCGATGGCGTCGACGACGTTCGCCCACCCCTTGCGCGGGGAGGAGGTCTCCCGGACGTCGAGGTCCAGCGCGAGTGCGGCGGCCAGGTTCCTGGTCAGCTCGAAGGGCCTGACCCGTCCGCCGAGGAAGGGGAAGCCCATGCTCTTGCTGTCCCAGTAGACGAAGGACAGACCGGATCCGAGGCCGAAGAGCATGGGTTCGGAGAGGTCGATGCCCTGCTGACGGAGGAGCACGCCGAGGGCCGAGGTCTCGCAGTGCTGTGTTCCGCGGGCGTCGACGCCGGTTACCGTCCTGGGGATGTGCTGGTCTCCTGGGTGGGGATGCTCAGCCGCAGTCGTCTGTTCTTCGCGCGGCGCACCACTCAACTTGGTCTGGCTCACCTGTGCCGATCGACATACCGTGAGGCGTCATCCGTTGCTCCAGGAGGTCAGGGCTTTGTTGATCAGATCCTTGGCGGGGTCTCCGAAGTGCGCGGCCTCCCTGAGCGCGTCGAATGCCTTGCTGTGGAGGGCGAGTTCGGCGGGGTCGGTGATGTCCACGCCGGTCGATACGAGCTCGTAGCTGGCGCGGTTGTCGTCGTACATGTTGAAGCCGGGCATGGGGACCACACCGACCTCGGCGGTGACGGGAAGGATGCCGAGCGTCAGGGATGGGAGGTCGAAGTCGCGGAGGAGGCGCTCCATCTGCCCGCGCATTACGGTCGGCCCTCCGATGTTCGTGTAGAGGGCTTGCTCGCCAAGGATCACGTCGTATTGGTGCTTACCGTCGTACAGGACCTGTTGGCGCTCCATCCGCTTGGCCACGCCGGCGGAGACGTCGTCCGGGACATCGAGGAAGCCGACTACTTGGCGGAGGATCACGGTGGCGTACGCCTCGGTCTGGATCGTGCCCCAGATCATGGTGGGGACGTACGCCTTGCTGTGCCGCGTCTGCTGGTAGAGGCGGACCACTTCGTTCTGGGTGTCCTCTGTTCCGGTGGACAGACGTTGTCGCCACGGCACCGAGCTGGTCACTGTGTTCCCCTTCCCAAGGCAATGGTGAATCGATGGCGGTCATACCCATGGGAACGGCGTTCGTCCCCAGGCCGGGAGGAAGGGCTGTCGGCGCCGGTGGGCCCTCCCTTTGCATGGCTCCTACGACTGCCGGACGGGGCAGGGCAGGTTAGGTCTCGAACGATGTGGAGAGCATGTCACCACCGCGAGGGACAGATAGGAAGGCCGCTCCAGGTAGAAGCCGAGCGAGGCATCCGCACCCAGACTCAGCCTCACCAAAGCCGAGTCGATCAGCAACGTCAGATGAGTGGCGTCGCGATCCCACTCGGATGCGAACCGCGGTGCGTAGTCGTCCAGTTGCTCTGCGAGCCAGGTCACCGCTTCTTTGGGCTCCTCCCACGTGCCACGTACGGAGGAGCGAGGTTTGACCAGCCAGTACGCGGTCTCCAGCGGCGGAATCTCCGTCGCCGCGAACTCCGCGGCCACCTCTCGACAACGCTGGACCAACTCCGGCCTGCTTCCGGCGGGAGGTGGTTCGGGATGTGGCGGACGCCGTAAGGCTTCATCGTCGAAACGTGCTTTCGGGCCGGTCCAGAGGAAGCCGTGATGATGCACCAGTCGTCCCCATCTGGTGTCGAAGATCGGGAGGGAGACCGGTCCTGTCTCAAGCCAGGGGCCAGGGGCCAGGAGCCTGGACCGGTCTCGGAGTCGGGTCCGGTCAGACGGACATCCCGAATCGCGTCGGATCGATACCGGCCGAGTCCAACTCCTCCGTGGTGAACCGCAACGGCTCCGCGTCCGGCCGCTTGCTGTCACCCAGGGCCCAAGCGTTGTCACCGATCCGAGCCAGGGTCACGCACCCTTCGGTGCAGGGTCCTCCGCAGGCCTTCGCAAAGGATGCGCTGTCGATGTCGAGCTTGTAGAGATCGTTTCCGTCCAGCATGTGCTGCACCTTTCTGATCAGGTGTTGTGGTTGTGGGACCGTCACCGCCTGTGCCGGGCGGGATTTCAGGGGATGGGGGCGTATGCCTCAGCGGACGAAGACGCCGTGATGGTCTTTGCAGCGCGGGCACTTGCATGGGGGCCACGCCATAGAGTTCAAGGGCACTAGATCGTCAGAACCGAGGATGGCCAGTTCGGGACCCCAGGTGCGCCCGGAATCTCGAGATACACGCAAAGTCATCAAGGGCTGGTCCGTGAAGATGCCGGATTTTGTTGCTGAGCTCATGACGGTCGCGTCTCTGCCGAGTGAGTCCCACCCTGATGGCGACGCAGATCTACATTCGCGTCGGATACGGCGCTGTAGTCATTCCTTGAACGAGCATTTTCCCGGCGCACACAAATGCCGAGACACGTGTCACAGGCCGGAATCGCTCTTGGTTCTGTCGGGAGTTCCGCAAGTCTGTATCCCTTGGGCTCGCTTGGGCCTGCCATCAATCCTCCCCGGCTTCATGATGTATCCATGATTGCCTGGCTCCGCGGATTGTCCGAGCGATATTCCGGTTATGGACTAAAGATCACCGGCAAGAGTCTGCCCACTCCTGCAGGAGGGTTCTTGCCTCTGTGTCGAAGCGAGCGTGGCGCTCGAAAAGAGAGAACGCGGCAAGATGCTCGGAGATGTCGCGAGCATCCCGAAAGACCATGCGCCCAGTGAAGTTCTCGACGGTGGCCAAGCGGTCGTCGTAGAGAGTAAAGGTGTTCATGGGGCCACGCGGTATCACGGTCCCTGTTGGAATTATTCCGATACGAACATTCGGCAGATGTGACAGTGACGCCAGACGGTCAATCTGTACTGCCATGGCTGACGACGAGATGATCGCCCACCGCACGGCTTGCTCGGTCAGCAGAAAAGTGAAGGTCTTCGAGGTGTCGTAGAGCACGGCCTGGCGCTCCAGCTTGCTCGCCACGGTTTTGGAGGTGTCCCCTGGGGCGTGGGCCAGGCTGGCGCGTACGTACTCGGGCGTGGCCAGTAGACCTGTGATCATTGCGGGCAGGAAGTATCTCAGCTTTGTGGATTTACTCTCCAAGGACGCCAGTTCTCTCTGGCGCTTCTCCATGCCGCGGCGCCAGGACGAGCGCTTGTCCTGCCATTCGGTGTTCGCGATGCGAGCAAGAGCAGTGACTTCCGCCACGACGTCACTTGGAGCGTCCAGGGCTCGGAGGATACGTTCGACATCCACGAGCTTCGGCATCTTCCTGCCGGTTTCGAACTTGCTGATCTGACTCTGAGACATGTTGCAACGCCGAGCGAGCCGGTCCCCAGTGAGGCCGGCTCGCGTGCGCAACTCGCGGAGCGTCTGTGAGAGATCGGATCTCGACTGCCCCAGCTGCTCAGGTTCGAAGGTCACCCGGCTTCTTTCACATACTTGGAGAACGGCACTGAATGAGTCAGCGCAATGCGCTTCCACTCCAAGTAGGGGGAGATGTCACCGCTGACTGTCTCCCGGCTGATCTGAGTTCCATCTGGGCGGAAGTTCAGGTGCACCACTTGGGCCTCGTCGAACATCCACCAGTCGGTTCCTGACAGAGGAAGGCCGTAATCCTGCTGCGTGACATCCAGGATGCGGATTTCCTCTCCGGCCGTTATGTTCCCTGGGATACCCCAGGCGAACTGGTACCGCTGATAGTCGGTCAGCGGTTTCCGTACGACCCGGACGCGCCCAATGGCCCGCCCTGAAGCCACGTACCCATGCACCCGTTCATGCCAACGAGCATTGTGATCGGCGGGCTTGGTCTCACCGCGAAGGAAGCGGGCGACGTTGTCAGCCTCCTGGGGCATGGTGTACGTGGGTTGAGCCTCGAAGCGCCATGCGTCACGCGTATACGCGTCAAATGTCCGCCGCCACTCGTCACCATCCAAGAGCACGTACGGCCTCCTTGAGCACGGACTCCGGAATCTCCACCAAGGCCTCACCCTCAGGCGGCAGGAAGGCGTCCGACACGTTTCCCTGGACCACGATGGAGCCAGCCGCGGTGCGGTAGACGTTCGGGCAGTCGTCGTCATCGCAGTTGGGCCCGCCAACGGTCGTGCCGGTAAGCCGTGTCAGGTCCTCGCGCGCCATGGCGCCCCCTTCCGTTCCGCCCGTGCTGGGCGACTTACCGGATGACGCTACGGAGACCATCGTTCCTCGTCCACGGAGATCGTGGAATATTCCCGAGCTGGCATAAAGCGGGGAGCTGATTTATGCAGAAGCTGTAGGGGCCCGGCGAAGACGGGCGCGTGTCTGGCTCAGAGACTCAGCGAAGGAGCGCCAGGCCGGTACCCCGATCGTGACTACAGGTCCGTGCTCTTGCTTCGAGTCGCGTATGAGTACGCCCGCCTCATCACGCGCGCACTCCACGCACTCGGTTCCGCTCCCGCCGCTGTAGGAGGACTTGAACCACTGGTGCGTCGAGGGCGCTGTCATCAGGACTCCTTGCTCATGCGATGAATGATCTCCGCCGAGGACTCGAGATCGAGCGCCTGCGCGCTGAGGTACTCGAACGCCAACCTATAACGCTCCAGTTCGGGCTGCTTCTCCATGAAGAGCCCACCGCCGAGCAAGTCCACATAGACAACGTCGAGTTCGAGGGACTGTCCTCGAAGGATGGCAAAGCTGCCGACGGCAGCTGCATGGGCGCCGGATGCAAAAGGGAGCACCTGGACCGTGATGTGCGGTCGCTGTGACATAGCGAGGAGATGCTGGAGCTGACCCTGCATGACATCGCGTCCGCCCACCCTGCGCCGCAGTGCCGCCTCATCGATCACACACCAGAGCAGCGGTGGTTCATCTCGTTCCAGTAGCTCCTGCCTCTTCATGCGGATGTCGACCATGTGCTGCACCTCGCGCTCGGGGCAGTGAACTTCCGAAGCCCGGTGGACGGCTTCGGCGTAAGCGCGGGTCTGCAGGAGGCCAGGGATGTACATACAGGCGTAGTGGTCTTCGCGTACGACCTCGTCCTCAAGCGTGAGCATGAGGTTCATCGACTCCGGGACGGGGTCGGCGAGCGACCGCCACCAGCCCTGGATCTTGGCGCCCTTCGCGAGTTCCACAAGGGCGAGGCGTTCCTCGTCGGAGGCGCCGTACTCCCGGCAAAGGGCATCGACGGCCGGCCACTTGACCGTGCCTTCCTTCGTCTCATAGCGGCTCAGCGTTGCCTTGGAGATGCCGACGCGCGCACCCGCCTCTTCAAGGGTCAGCCCGTGGCGCTCGCGGAGGCGGCGGAGGTCGGCACCTAGTTGGCGCCTGCGTGTGGTGGGTCCAACTGCCATTCCTTCGGCCCTTCGTCTCGATCCAGCAGATCGTCCTGGTTGCTCCAAGGCGACGGCAAGGTGGCGCGCGCCGGGGGCGCTCGTCGCGCGGGCGCACCACTATTCGCTCAAAATGAGAGTTCCATTTTGAGAGTTCCGATGCAACTCTCTGTATGCGGGGGATGACTGCGGCAACTCGACTAGAAGGTAGAGGTGTTGATGGATGATGGACTGCATCGCACGCGTCTCGAGGAAGCCCTGGAGCCTTCCCTTCACAGCGGAGCCGGAAGAGGTTGCGGCACTGCGGCGGATCATGCGGCTCCACCTGGAGCTGTGGGGCCTTCATGGCGTCGTCGATGCTGCTCAGCTCTGTGTCAGTGAACTCGTGTCGAACGTCATCAAGCACGTGGGTACTGGGACACCGGCCACACTCGTCGTGTCTATGAGTGGGACTCGGGTACGGATCGAGGTCCACGACGCTGACCCCCGCGCGCTACCGGTGCTCCTCGATGCCGTGCCGGATGACGAGTCCGGCAGAGGTATGGCACTGGTCAGTGCTACTACCGATCGTTGGGGTGTTCAGCTGCGGGCTGACCAGAAGGTGACCTGGTGTGAGCTGCCGACAGAGTTGTCTTGTGCTGAGGGGCACTCTGGGGGCGCTCGGGTGAATCGAGTGGAGGCCCTGCTGAGCAACTACGGCTGCGAGCCAGATCGTTTGTGGCCCGCGGGAGTTGGGGCGGTGGCAGTGGTCGAGGAAGCGGCGATCGATGTCATTGTCGACGTCCTGCACTGGCTGAGGGGGCACGGACGGGACTCCGACGAGGCCCTTGATCGTGCGCAGATCCGGTTCGAGGCGGAGCTTGAGTAGCCGTTGGTGGTGTGAGTGGGGTGCCATCGCGTCATGCAGGCGATGACACCCCACTGGCCGCAAGCACACAGGTGGGTTGAAGCTCAGGAGGCAAGCGCAGGGCAGTCAGTGCAGCGGAAGCCTTGAGGGAAGCCGTTGGCGGTAGCGGTGCTCGTCTCGAACTCGGAGAATCCGCCACTGTCATTTCGATACACGATGCCGATCCCGTGTTCAGCGAGCAGATCACGGAGATCTTCGTGGGGAAGCGACGGTGTGAGCACCATCAGGTGGAGGGGCTGTTGGTGGGTCAGCCGTCTCAAGTAGCGCCGTGCGTGGAGGAGTTGCGCAAGAGCCTGAGTGATCGACTCGTTTGCTGCGCTACCTGTTGGCTCATAAATCGTGTTGCTCGTCTGGTTGTAAAGGTCGAACACAAGCTGAGAGGTCGAGTCCCGCATCGATAGCTCCATCTGAACGATGCTTTCCCCGGCGGCGGTCTCGCGATCCTCGAAGGCGTCTGCCAGATCATCGCGGGTGGCCACACCTACTGGCTCGACTTCGGTCGGATGTTGCTGACGCCTCTGGCGTCGGTACGCCCGGGCCAGGCGACCTGCGGTCCGTTGGAGTCGGAACCTGGAAACGGGCGCCGGTCGAAGCGTGTCAGAAGTCTCTCGGATGCAAGGCCCGGTAGGGCGTAGCCGGAAGACGATGACGTTGCGGTCCTGGCCCAGTTCGTCCCTGGCCTCGCGTATCTCGAACGGCTTGCGTTCGTCGACCTTGAACTGCCCTATATATTTGTGGGTTCGCGTGTCGCTTCCCGGGACCTTTCCCACCGCGATGAACAGGTGCAGAGTGCGGCCCTTGGCGGCGTGCTCCAGAATCGCGGTGTTGCCCCCGCTGAGGGTTTGGTCACCTCGCTTACCTGCTCCGGTGTAAGTGAATACGGGCCCTATGTCGTCATCTTCGGCGAGCCATCCATCGCTGTATCCGTAGCGTTCGCCAATCTTGCTGTCGGAGAATAAGAGGACGTTCCTCTTCTCTATCGCTGGACAGATTCCGGCGTAGCCGCTCCCACCGAGCACGGGATGGATGTCTGCACGAGTGAGGACGTCACCGGGTTGAAACCCGGCTGTGGGCGTTGTCATGGGTCGAGGTTAATAGCTTCACCGCTCAAGGAGTGCAGGAAGTGGCACAGGCCGCTTGGGCGGATGTTGTGGTTGTGCTGAGCCCAAGCGAAGATGGCGTGATGAGTGATGCGACGGGGACGGTCATCTCGGGTGTTATCGCTTTCGCAGCCGCGGTCATCGGTGCTGTGATCGCAGGCCGGTACGCCAAGCACGGAGCGGAAGCCGGTGGCCGTAAGGCGGTCGAGGCAGCATTGACGCAGGTGCATGGTCAGGCCGCGGCCGAGCACTGGCAGTGGGTACGCAGCCAGCGTCATCAGTCCTTCGCCGCCCTCCTCACGGCTTATGCCGCTCTCGATGAAGCGCTGGCCCGTATTGCCCCTGAGGTGCGAAGCGGGACCGGGTTTGATGAAGCAGCAGGGCGCGAGGTGCGGGAGCGGACACTCGAACTACAGGCTAAAACCAGTCAATTGGCCCTATGGGGGCCAAGTGAGGCAAATGCCTTGGCTTATGCGATCACGGGTAAGTCGGTGGCGGCCGTGCGTGCTTTGCTGCACATCGAGAGTTCCGGTTCTCTGAGCTCTAGTGCGGATTGGTCCGCCTTTGGGCAAGCCAGGGAAGAGATGACACAGGCACACGCAACCTTTCTTGAGCGTGCTGGTCAGATCATTCGTGACCCACGGCAGCCCATCAGCTAGCCGTTCCTGCTGCTGGAAAGAGCAGGCAGGGTCTTGTTCGCTACCCGGCGGCGATGGCCGAGTACGACCACACATCCGCGGGCAAGTCATGGTGCAGTTGCCAGGTGATGGCCATGGGCTTGCTGCCCTCATGCCGGACATAGGTCGCCGGGCCGAGCAGCATCCATGGCTGGGCCTTGCCGATGTCAGTGTCCTTGTAGCGCCGCATGAACAGCAGTACATGGCTGCCGCGTTGGACATGCTCTTGGTAGCGCAGCCCGGTGGGCGAGGTCTCCGCAGTCGTGCTCTGTGACTCCCAGTGGAACAGGGAAGGGCTCAACGCGTAGTCCTTGTACCTGACAGTGGGAGAGAAGTCCTTCTCGTTCTTCTCGAGAGTGATCAGTAGTGCGTCTGTCTGGTTCGGCTGATCCCACAAAACGCCCTGAGCGAAGGAGCCAGGCATCTGCCCGTTGAGGCGAGCGACGCCAAGGGCAGCCAGGATCTCCGAGCGGTTGTATGCACTGTGGATCTTCAGAGGGATGTGGGAGTGTGCGCCTTCCAAAGTGATGGGGAAGTGGTCGGCTTGACCCATCACGTGGTCGAGAACCTGCCGCAGTTCACTACGGAGCGCCTGCTGCTCGCGCAGTGATTCGAGTCCCGCTGCGTAGGAGTTGAAACCGCCAGCCTTGTCCCAGAGGTTGAAGAAGAGCATGCGAGCGTACGTCTGCTGCCTTGGGTCCAGAGCCTCGTACGTCGGGGCGTCATCGCTCAGTAGGTGGGTGTACGCCTCGGCGCGTTCGGGGTCGTCGACGTGAAGAAACGCGTGAACGCGCTTCAACAGGTCTTCCTCACCTGTCTGTTCAGGTAGATCGGCCAGGCCGGCACGGCGCAGGACGGACGTCCACGAGTTGCTCGACTTGTACAGCTCCTTGATTTCGCGACGGCTCTCCCTGAGGTAGTCGGCAAGGAGCGGCGTTCGGAAGCTCCTGACTTCCTTGGCGAGAGTCTGAACGGTCGCCTTGATCTGCGCGCGGATGTTCTCCAGCACGAGATCCTTGGACTTACCTTCAAGGATGATCTGGCAGCCGGACGGCAAGAGAGGGAAGTCGTGCTCAGCGTGTTCAAGCAGCCGGTTGCGCGACAGGTTGGTCATCGCGCGGAACTGCTCCTCGAACCGGAACTCGGCGCGATGCTGACCGATGAAGTCGAGCACGGTGAGTACCGGCTTGTCCGGCGTCCGGCGCAGGCCCCGCCCGAGCTGCTGAAGGAAGACGGTGGCGCTGTTCGTCGGACGGAGCAGCAGGAGTGTGTCGACGTCGGGGATGTCCAAGCCCTCGTTGAACAGGTCCACGGAGAAGATGACCTGGATCTCTCCGGATTTGAGTTGGGAGAGAGTCCGGTCGCGGGTCTCGGGCTTCGACTCACTGTCCAAAGCCGCAGCCCTGATTCCTGCTTCGTTGAAGCACTTTGCCATGAAGTGAGCGTGCTTCTTGGTGACGCAGAATCCGAGCGCGCGCATGCTCGTCGGGTCGGATACCTTGTCGGCCACCTGCTTGATCACGATACGAGCCCGGGCATGATCGGCGGAGAAAAGATCGCCGAGCTGGCTCTGGTCATACGTGCCCGAACGCCAGTCAAGGCGGGTGAGGTCTGTACCGTCGGGCACACCGAAGTAATGGAACGGGCAGAGGAGGTCGTTGTCCAGCGCCTCCCACAGCCGCATCTCGGCGGCGATCCTGCCCTCGAAGAACTCGTCCTGCACGTTGAGCCCGTCCGCGCGTTCAGGAGTGGCGGTCAGGCCGAGGAGTTGCTTTGGCTTGAAATGGTTGAGAACGCGGCGGTAGGTCGTAGCCGTAGCGTGATGAAACTCGTCGACGACGATGATGTCGAAGTGTTCTGGGTCGAATTGGTCGAGTCGCTGGTCAGTAAGCGATTGGACGCTGGCAAAAACGTGCTGCCAGTCGCGCGGTAGCTCACCGCTGAACAGCGGCTCACCGAAGGACGCGTCATCCAGTACTTCACGGTACTTGCGCAGCGACTGCTTCAGGATCTCCTTGCGGTGTGCCACAAAGAGCAGTCGAGGATACTGCCTGTCGCCCCGCTCCCTATGCAGGTTGCGGTAGTCGAGTGCGGCCATGACGGTCTTGCCTGTCCCGGTCGCTGCGACCAGCAGGTTGTGATGATGGCTGCGGACCTCCCGCTCGACGCGCAGTCGCTCCAGCATGTCGGACTGGTGTGGATAGGGGCGAACCTCAAGACCTGAGAGGCTGATCTTCGAGTCCTGGTCGGACGTCGAACTGCCGGCCACACCCAGGGCTTCGTCCAACTTGAGAGCGTCACGATCTGGGTCGTAGGCTTCAAAGGCGATGTCGTTCCAGTAGGAGTCAAAGCTGGCTTCGAACTTGTTCAGCACGGCCGGTGTTGCGACGGACGATAGACGTACATTCCATTCCAGACCGTCGAGGAGTGCGGCCTTGGAGAGATTGGAACTGCCTACATATGCGGTGTCGAAGCCGCTGTTGCGGCGAAAGAGCCAGGCCTTGGCGTGCAGGCGGGTCGAGCGGGTCTCGTAATTGACCTTGACCTCGGCGCCGAAATCTCGTACAAGACGGTCGAGGGCATGCCGGTCGGTGGCGCCCATATATGTCGTGGTGATGACGCGAATGGGCACGCCGCGGTGGGCGGCCTCACGGAGCGAGCTCTCTAGTACGCGGATGCCATACCACTTTACGAACGCACACAGAAGATCGATGCGGTCGGCTGTGGCCAGCTCGGCGCGCAGTTCGGCGCCGAGATTGGGATCGTCGGGGGCGTTGGTGATCAATGCAGTTTCGGAGAGGGGCGTCAGCGGGCGGATGGCGTAGACGCCAGGGGCTTCCTGCTCCGCGAGTGCGAGCAGCTGCCTGGGGCCTTCGATGATGGTGCCGTCGCTGGTGTTCTCGTCCGGGTCGGGTGCACTGCCGGTCAGCGACTGCATGATCTGGTTCGCTACGGAGACCTGATCCTTCTGCGGCAGTTGAGCCAACCGACGGCCGATGACGTCACTGATATGCCTGGCCAGAACGTGCGGAGTGGACTCTGCGCTGACCTCTGCGTCGATGGCTTTCCAGCCCGCGGCCTCGAGATCCTGTATCTGATCGTGCAGCTCCTGGGTGACGAGCCGCTCGTGGACGCCAGCCTTGAGGTCCCCCGATTCCGCCACGACCGCTCCTTCGTTCCTCCGTGCCGTTACGGATCAGTTCTAACAGCAGTCACTGACAATCGAAGCCCTTGCGTCGAAAAGTGATCGTTTTCCGGCCGTCGTCCCTGGCTGAGGCGTCGGACCTGGACTGTCGCGTGCTCCGGGCAGCCGTGCCAGAGGCCATCGGCCGCCCTCACTGCGGCGGAACTGGCCGAGCTACGTACGGTTCTCGATGCGCTGGCCGCAGGGGCGGAGGCCGATTGACCAGCACCCATGGACTTCCCGTGGGCCGGATCGCAGTGCCGCGGCCATCTCTCAGGCATGCGCGACGTGCAGCGGCAGCAGCTCCAGGCCTCCGTGCAGCATGTCGGAAGGGCGTCGGCAGGTGCTGGAGAGGGTCCGGCTGAAGGGGCTCCAGTTCGCCGCGGCCCGGCGGATGGTCCGGCCGCGGCGAACGCCGGTCGGAGGCTGGGGATCAGGATCCCGTGAGGGAGATGGCCAGGTCCGTGATGTTCAGGGGGAACTGGCCGATGGAGGTGGCCTGGCCGGTGAAGATGTTGATGGTGTAAAGGGAGGGGGTGCCGGCGCCGTACGGGGTGAGGGTGGCGAAGGCGGTGTTGTCGGTGGTCTTTCCGCCGGACAGGGTGCTGTAGATGTCCATGCCGGCGTTGATCCCGGCGTCGATGCCGAGACTGCCGGTCGGGGCGAGGGTGCCGTTGTTCGCCGGTGACTGGAGGACGACCTGGTCGGTGGTCGTATTGATGTCGACCAGCGTGGTCACGGTGGTCCCGTCGAGGTCGTTGTTCGTGTAGGCGGCGGCGGAGACGCCCTTGGTCGTGCCCTCGGTGGGCGGGGTGGTGAGGTTCAGGTCCTGGATCGTCGTGTGGTCGTTGAGGTTGTGCCGCAGGTTCTGTCCGTTGTCGCTGATGACGCGCAGGCGGTCGGCCGCCGGGTTGAAGTCGACGCCGAAGTTGGTGCCGTTCAGGGCGTACTGAAGCTGGGACACCTTGGTGACCACGACGTCCGCGGTGGCCGGCGGGGTCTTGATCGTGTAGATGCCGCCCTTGTTGCCGACGCCGTACATCAGACCGTTCTGTACCCGGAAGTCGATTCCGATCAGGCCGGTGTCGCCGCTGAGGCCGGTGACGACCCTGACCCAGTCGAGGACCTGCGGCCGGTCGGTCGTGAATGTGGCCATCAGGGTGCCGTCGCCGCTGATCCCGAACGCACGCAGGCTGGGCGTGGCGGCGGGTGCGGCCGAGCCGGAGCCCGGTGCGCCGAGCATGAGTGCCGTCGACGTGACCATGACCGCCACCGTCGCCATGATTCTCTTTCGCGTTCCTGTTCTCATCGGGGTTTCCCTCCCGTTTGGCCAGGAACCATTTACCGTGCCTGGCTGAGAATGGGTTTTTATGCGGCTTCCATTAATGTCTCTTTACGGTTCCCCCACAAGTGGATTGACTGACGAGAACGCCCAGATCTGAGAATTTTGTGCACTGTGACAAAAGCCCGTCACGTGGCTTGTCGCTGCTTTGTCCGAGGTGATGAAAGTCGTCCTGATCTCGTCTGCCGACCTTTCTCCCTGGCTGGCATGCTCACGTTCCATGGGGAGCCTCTTCGCCGAGTTGGCCCGGCGGGCGTCGACCAACGCCCGTCGTGAGGTCGAGACGTACACACGGGAGATCCAGGAGTTCGGGTTCCTGGACAAGGACGCTCGGGCGCGAGCCCAGACGCTGGAACATGCGATGTGGTTTCGATGTCGCACCGTCGAACTCTCGCCGGGCAACGACGAGTTGAGCGGAGCAGACCTCGAATACATCGCGTCGATGGGGGAGCTGCGGGCGCGCGCCGGGGTGTCGCTCGACGGGCGGCAGAGGGTGCTGCGCGTGCACACCGAACTCATGCTGCGTGAGATCAACGAGGCGACCGAGGCTCAGCGCGGCGGGGGTGTCGACGAGCTCATGCGCATGATGGCCTGGTTCGCCCCGCAGGGTGAACGCGGCATCAGTGCCTACCGGCAGGGATTCGTACGCGTGCTGCGCCGCCGAATCTCGTATACGGAGCAGGTTGCCTTGCTGGTCCGGTCATTGCTGAATGGAGATCTGATTTCGGCGGAACTCGCCGAGATCATCGACATGGAACTGTCGGATCGCTACGCGGTGACGGTTTTCCGGTTTCCGGATCGACCCGTCGTCGATCGTTTTCTGGAAAGCGAAATAGGGGAGCTGGTGAAGAGCCATCGGGCGCCGGTGATGTGGGGACCGGAGGGTGGCGACGGGAGCGGCGAGTTGGTCGCCCTGCTTCCCCTCTTCTCCGGCACCGCGGCGTCGCAGGACGTACCGCCGCATCTTGTGTCCGACCTCCTGCCCGACCTCGTCCCCGACCACCTGCCGGATCTTGTACGCGACTTCGCCCACGCCGTCGGTCGCCCCTGCGCCGTCGGCACGGCCACCGCGCCGCTGGCCGAGTTGCCCGAGGCTCTGGAGCGGGCTCGGCGGATCAGTCGGGTGGCCGCGCCGAGCCAGGTGACGGCCCTGCTGCGGCCACACACCCTTGCCGACGTGTTCGTCGAACTTGCTGTCGGGGACGTGCCGTTCATCGACGACTGGCTCCGCGTGGTGGCCCGTCGTCTGGCCCCGGGCCCCGACCTTCTCGCCACTCTCGACGCGTACTACCGCCACGACATGCATCGCGGTGCGGCGGCGACCGCGCTCAATGTCCACCCCCGCACCCTCGACTACCGCCTGCGCCGGGTCCGCGAGTTGACGGGTGTCGATCCTGGCTCGACACGGGGGGTGCGGACGCTCAGCGCCGTTGTCGCCCGGGAGTTGTCGGGCGCGTGGCGTTGAGAACACGTGGGGGTGCGGGCTCGGGAGATTCAGATCAATACCGTGCATCCCGGAATGTCGAGACCGGCTTGAGGATATCGCTCCGCTTGTGGTGTTTCCGGTTTCGGGTCAGCCTTCGTCTGCTGCGGGGGCTGAGATTCCGCTGGGTGGCGGATTTGCCGCGCGCGGTGGTTGAGCTGGTGGTTCTTTGGCGGGAGGTGGGGGAGTTCGCTGATGGGTGGGCTGGTTTCGGTGGTGTTGTGGGCGCGGAGGTTTCGTGAAATGGGGGATGTTTTCGCTGGGGTGGGGTGAGGATTTTCGGTGCATCTGTCATGTACCGGATCAGCGGTATCTCACCAGGGGAGTTGCGGATGAAGCGTCTGCGGAGAACACAGTTGCTGGGGCTCGGGGTCATGGGGCTGCTGCTCGGGCTGGTCGCCGCGCCGGCCGCTCAGGCGGCGCCGGGGGTGGTGACTGCCGCCCCCGTCGCCGCCGCTGCTGCCGCCGAGTGCAGCGGTACTTGGGACGGGAAGTCGTACTGGGCCACGCACGCCGGGCGCAACGGGGGTGGGTACGCGCGCACCTACTGGAATGCCTCGACCAAGCGGAACTGCGCGAAGTTCTTCTCCAGCCCCTACGACGGCCTCGCGTCCAACATCACGCTGTATCTCCATGACGAGAGCGGCGACTACACCGCCGACCCGCCGCCGGAGCACCCGGCGAACTACCACTACTACGCCGGGCCGGTCTACACCTGGTTCGACGCCACCAACCACTGCATCCACCTGAGCGGCTCGCTGGTCCGGGGTGGGGTGAAGTACACCCTCAGCACCCCGGACATCCGGTGCGGCTGATCCTGTGCCGTTGGCGTTGAACTGCCCAGCAGCGCCGCTCGCTTGGTACAGCTGCTGGTAGCTGTTGTCGGGCCGCCCGCCTCTGCGGCGGAAAGCTGGCGGGCGGCCGGACGGGTGGGTTCTTGAGTAAGAGATCGACATGAACGCCCAGTCGAGTCTCCCGACCCCCGTGATCCTCTGTGTAGCGTCCTGCCCTGTGTCGAGCGGGCCCCCTCAACCCCTGTTCTACGCGCGCAGATTCGTCACCCCGCACCGCACCCCACTCGCACCACACAACACCGCACCGCACCCGCACCGCCTCTTCCGCCCCCCCACTCATGGAGGTTCACGCGATGCCCGGTCCCCGTAGATTCGCCACCGCTCTCACCGTCCTCGGCCTCGTCGCCGCCGGTGCCACGCTTCAGGCGTCCACCCCCGCCGCCGCGGCCACCACCCACCGTGTCCTGTTCGACAACGCCCACGCCGAGACCGCCGGGAACGCCGACTGGATCATCTCCACCAGTCAGCCGGACCCGCTCGGGCAGGACTCCTCGCCGAGTGACGAGAGCGACTGGACCGGGGCGCTGTCCTCCTGGGGCGTTGCCCTTCAGCAGACCGGGGACTACAGCCTCAAGACCGCGACCAGCGCCCTCACCTACGGTGGCTCCTCGGCCACCGACCTCTCCAAG
Organism: Streptomyces sp. SID13726; assembly: GCF_010548375.1. GTDB lineage: Bacteria > Actinomycetota > Actinomycetes > Streptomycetales > Streptomycetaceae > Streptomyces. Next base: position 109,214 of record NZ_JAAGLY010000022.1, on the reverse strand, counting down.
TTCGACACGCTCGTGCTGCCCGAGCCCAACACCAAGTTCACGACCGCCGAGAAGACCGCGATCATGAACTTCGTGAAGAACGGGGGCGGGTTGTTCATGATCTCCGATCACACCGGGTCCGATCGGAACAACGACGGGTACGACGCGGTCGAGATCCTCAACGACCTGATGAGCAACAACAGCGTCGACAGTGACGACCCGTTCGGGTTCTCCATCGACTCGAAGAACATCAGCTCCGACTACCCGAGCGCCATCAGCGACAGCAGCGACCCCGTGCTGCACGGGTCGTTCGGGACGGTCAAGAAGAGTCTCATCGCCAGTGGGACCACGGCCACGCTCGCGCCCTCCGACAACTCCGCGGTCAAGGGGCTGCTCTACCGGACCGGTTACTCCGGGAACACCGGCGCCTTCTTTCTCACCAGCACCTACGGCAGCGGCAAGATCGCCTTCTGGGGTGACAGTTCGCCGATCGACGACGGCACCGGGCAGTCCGGCAACACCCTCTACGACGGCTGGAACGACACCGGCGCCACCAACGCCGCCCTCGCCCTCAACGCCACCGACTGGCTCTCCGAGTAAGGGAAAAAGAGGGGGCGAGCGGCATCTCCTCGCCCCCTCGCCGGCTCACTCCCCGTGGCACTCCCCGTATCCACGTCCCGACCCGCACCAGCACGCCGTCCCCCGCTGCGGCGGCCACTCCACCGCCCGCCCCCGCGCCGCCAGCGTCGTGGCGTACTGGGGGAGCAGGGCCGTATCCGACGGGGACGAACCCTCCGACGCCGCGAAGGCCTCGTAGGACGGGACCGTCCCGGTGACGATTCCCAGGTTGGGGGTGCCCGACGCGGACAGTTCCCGAAGGGACGCCTCTATCGTCGCCAGGTGCTCCTCGTGGGAGGGATACTCCGACACCAGCGGGGGATACCCGCTCACCAGCTCGGAAAGCTCCGCGGCGGGCCAGTGCAGTACCGCCACCGGGAACGGGCGGGACAGCGCCTCCCGGTAGGTGCCGAGCTCGGCGCGCAGGCGGGAGATCTCCGCCGCCAGCTCCGCCGGGTTGTCCGAGCCGAGGGACCAGACGCGCTTCGGGTCGTGCAGCTCGTCCAGGGAGACCGAGGAGGAGTGCAGGGTGTCGGCGAGGGTGTCCCACTCGTCGTGCGCCACACCCAGCATGCGCCGGACCCGGTGGCGGCCGAACAGCAGCGGATGCGTGGAGTACGGCGGCTCCGCCACGTCCGTCAGGAGCACCCCGGCCCCCTCCGTGAACGTCTCCTGCGCCTGCTCCAGCTCGTCGTGGGACTCCAGGGCCTCCGCCACGATCACCCAGGGCGCCGGGTCCCGCGGGGCTGCCGCCCGGACGCCCTCGATGATCGCGCGGGCCTCGGCCTCATGGCCGTACTCCCAGAGGTTCGCGGCCTTGAGGGCGCGGACCAGGAAGGGGTTCTCCAGGCCGTCCTGCGTGGCCAGCAGGCGGTCGTAGAGGGCGGTCGCGGCGGGGCGGTCGCCGGCCAGTTCCAGATGGGCCGCGGCCTGCACGAGCAGGGCCTCGGCGTCCTCGGGATACCGGTCGGCGGTCCGCTCCAGGCGCGCCGCTTCGGCGTTGTGGTCGACGTTCTCGGCAGGCGTGTCGGGGCGCATGGGGGACACCGTACTGCCGATCAGTGACAAAGGGAGAGGGAGGTGCAGGCCAGGGGGCGGTCAACCGAAAACCCCAGGACCGCGCACGCCCTCCGCCCGGACCGCGCACGCCCTCCTCCCGGACCGCGCACGCCCTCCCCCCGACCGCACACACCCTCCTCAGATCGTCACACCGTCGATCTGTATCGTCTGCACCGCCTTCGCCGCGAACGGCACCGCCACCGTCTTCCCGCTCAGATAGGTGTTGGAGTACGACACGTACTTGTCGCCGCCCGTCGTCACCGTGTTCCAGCGCGGGACCAGGCCGCCGGAGCCGCCCGTGACCGTGGTGAAGGACGACAGGTCGAAGGTCAGGGTCTGGGCCGACGTCGAGGTGTTCAGGGCCACGATGACCAGGCGCTTGGCCGAGGAGTCGTAGGCCGCGACCGCGTAGCTCACCCCCGTGTCGAGGATCTTCATGCCGGGGCGGATGTGGCGGCTGAACTGGGCCAGCACGTAGTACTTCGTCTCGATCGCGCCGGCCTGGAGGGTGCTCGCGTCGTACTTGATCACTCCCCAGCCCGCCGTCGGGTCCATGACCTGCCAGTAGACCCAGGCCGTGGGGTGCAGCCAGCGGAAGTCGTAGAGCAGGTTGAAGGCCGTGGTGTAGCCGGTGCCGTCGCTGTCGCCGGTCTCGGAGTTCCACAGCTTCTTGCCGGCCGTGGTCACGACGTCGGTGTAGAGGAGGTCGCGGCGGCCGGACGAGCCCTGGTAGCCGTGCACGTTGACCTGGTTGACGTACCCCTTGGTCGTGGAGCTGAAGGAGTTCCAGGTGGTGCGGGCGAGGTCGTAACTCGTCTCGTCCGAGGCCGAGATCTTCACGCCGGTCAGGCCGCGGGTGTTCAACTCGCTGCGCAGATACGGCAGTACGGCGGACTGGACCGTCGAGTCCATGTGGCAGCCTTCCTGCGTGCCGGTCGCCGTCCACCAGGACGAGGAGGGCTCGTTGAAGGCGTCGACCGTCGCGAAGTTCACGCCCCAGTTGTTCTTGGCGTACAGGGCGGTGGCCGCGAGGTGGGAGGCGTGTTGGCGGTAGTTCCAGGTCTGGAGGTTGTTGCCGCCGCCCGAGGCGCCGGACGGGTTGTGGTTGGAACACATCCACCACATCGGGGAGTTGGCGAAGAGCTCCGAGGTCGCCCCGCGGGACGTGGCCTTCACCAGCATCGCCCGCTGGTTGGCGTCCGCCGTCCAGTCCCAGGCGCTCGACGTCGGGTCCTCGTTGTTCCAGTCCTGCCAGTAGCCCTCGATCTGCTTGAACGCGGGGATGTTGGCCGAGGCGACCATCGACTCGCCGTTCACGCTGTTCCAGCTGCACGCGCCCAGGTTGTAGCGGGCGATGTTCAGGCCGAGGCCGGGAAGTGAAGTGCCGTTGTAGGACGTCGACTTGGTGGTGAAGAAGATGTCGGCGAAGTCGTCCCGGGCGCCGAACACGTTGGCCCACCAGGCCAGGGAGGTGCCCCAGCCCTCCCAGGTGCCGTACGACGTTCCCGGGGCGATGGCGATCGTGGCGTCCGCGCGGGCGGTGCCGGTGGCCAGGGCGCTGCCGAGGAGGGTTCCTCCTGCGGCTGTCAGCAGCGTTCTGCGTCGGATCATGGCTGTCTTCTCCACCTCTCCGTGGGGCCCGGCGTCCTGTCCTGGACAGGAGTCGGCCAGTGGAACCAAGTGGCTCGCCCAACTCGCCCCCCGCGCGCCATCACGAAGCATCAGGTGTGGCACACGAGGTTGTCGAGAGGCGGGACAGCGCTTTCTTTCTATGCGGCTTTCTATTTCTCCAACGGTTATGACAAGGGGTGGCCATTCCCGGGGTGAGGCTGAGGCGTCCTGAACGACAGCTCGGGGCGCTCCCAGGTCACCTTCGGCGGTGACGGCGGGACCGTCCCGACGCGCTCGGCGCCCAGGCGGCGGTAGAAGTCCTCGGCCGGGGGATGCGCCACCACCCGCACCTCCGCGAGACCCGCCTCGCCGGCCTGGCCGAGCATGTGCTCCACGAGCAGCCGGCCGACACCGCCCCGCTGGACGTCGTCCGCCACGAACGCCAGGTCCAGCTCGGCCGGTTCGAGCACCAGGGCGTAGAAACCGAGCAGCCGTCCCGTCTCGTCCACGGCCATGAAGACCCGGTGCCGGGCGATGTAGTCGGGGGTGACCCGGTAGCCGGAGATGATCGAGGCGTACGTCCCCCGGTAGGCGCCGGACGCCTGGATCAGCGCGGTGAGACGCTCCGCGTCCTGGGCGAGGGCGGGCTGGATCGTCGTGGATCGCATGCGTGAAGTATAGGAGCGCAGCCCCTGTGTGACTCTTACTTACCGATGTGTATGGCCAGTTGGGGGGAGAGCGCCTATGGTGCGGGCCCGGTGGAGGGAGGCGTGCGCATGCGGGTTCGCGTCCTGGAGCACGCGGTACGGCGTCGGCGGGCCCGTCGCCGACGCGTGCTGTGGACCGGCGGCGAGGTCCTGGTGACCGTCGGGGTCGTCCTCATGCTGCTCGTCGTCCACCAGCTGTGGTGGACCAACCGGGAGGCGCGGGAGGGGGCCCGGCGGAAGGTCGAGGCGCTGGAGCGGGAGTGGGGGCAGGGGGGTGGCGACGGCGGCGCCGCGGCGGCCCGCGGTGACTCCGATACGGCCGTCCCGCCGCCGTCCCCGCAGTCGTCCCCGGCGCGGTCGTCCCGGTCGGGGGGCACCTCCAACACCGGTCGCTCCCAGGCCACTTGGTCGCAGGCGTACGCCATTCTCACCGTCCCCCGGCTGCACCTCCGCGTTCCCGTCGCCGAAGGGGTCGGCAAGCGGAGCGTGCTCAACAAGGGGTACGTCGGGCACTACCCGGGCAGTCAACAGCCGGGCCAGGCAGGGAACTTCGCGCTCGCCGGGCATCGCAACACCCACGGCGAGCCCTTCCGGTACATCAACCGGCTCGCGCCGAAGGACACGATCGAGGTGGAGACGCGCAGTGCGGTCTACACGTACGCCGTGGACCGGACCCTTCGGCAGACCTCGGCCCGTGACGCCGGGGTGATCCGGCCGGTCCCGCGCTCCTCGGTGCATCCCAACTCCGGGTACGGGCAGCCTGGTTACTACATCACGCTCACTACCTGCACGCCTGAGTACACGTCCCGGTATCGGCTGGTGGTGTGGGGGAAGCTGGTGTCGATGCGGCCTCGGGGCTGAGGCTGAGGTCGGTCCGGCGCCCCCGCCCACCTCCCTCACCCCGCCCTCCTCCCTCACCCCGCTCACCTCCCTCACCTCGCCCCCACCCCCCTCACGCCCGCTCCCGCAGCCCCACCACACCCCCCGCCGCCACCAGGGCCAGCACCGCCGACACCACCATCGCGATGTCCGCCCCGTGCGCCAGGCCGCCGCCGGTGGACGTGGCGATGGCGATCGTCAGGGCCACCCCGGCGCAGGAGCCGATGTAGCGGAAGGTCTGCTGGGCGCCGGAGCCCATGGCCGCTCGGGTGGCCGGGACGGATTCCACCGCGGCCAGCGGGAGCGCCGCGTTCAGGAGGCCGCTGCCGATGCCCGCTGTGACCAGGCCGGGGAGGAGGCGGGTCCAGGAGCCCGCGTCCAGGGAGCCGAGCATGGTGAGGACGCCGGCCGCGTGCAGGAGGAAGCCGGTCGCGAGCTGCCAGCGGGGGGAGACCCGGCCCGCCAGGCGCCGGACCTGGAGGGCGACCGCGAAGGAGAGGCCGGACCAGAGGAGGAACAGCCAGGCGGTGTCCATCGCGGAGAGGCCGACCGTCTGCTGGAGAAGCGCCGGGAGGAAGCTGAACAGGCCGATCACCGCGAGCCCGGTGAACAGGCCGCTGACGGAGGACGCCAGGAAACGGCGGTGGCGGAGCAGGCCCAGGTCGATCATCGGGGTCGCCGAGCGCCGCTCGACCACGGCGAACAGGGCCAGCAGCACGGCGAAGGCCAGCGACAGCAGCCCCACGGGCGCCCGGAGCCATCCGTCCCGGCCCAGGGTCAGCGCCGCGACCAGGGCCACCAGGGCGAGCCCGAAGGTCACGGCCCCGGCGAGGTCGGGGCGGCCGCCGCGCGGGGCCCGGGACTCCGACAGCAGGCGGGCGGAGAGGGCGGCCACGAGCACGGCGGCGGCGCCGAGAACGCCGTACGACACTCTCCAGCTCGGCAGTGCGCCGCTCAGCAGCGGGCCGACCGCGATGCCGCCGCTCACGAACGCGCCCCAGACGCCGGTCGCGTGCAGTCGGCCGCGCGGGGTGGGGAACGCGTGGACCAGCAGGCCCAGGCTGCTCGCGAGCAGGGCCGCGCTGGCCGCGCCCTGGGCGATCCGGGCCAGGGTGAACAGCCAGGTCGACGAGGTCAGGGCGCCGAGGGCGGTGGTGAGGCCCAGCGCGAGGGTGCCCGCGACGAAGATCCGGCGCCGTCCGTAGTCGTCGGCGAGGCTGCCGGCGACCAGGAGGAGCGCGGCGACGCCGAGCGGGGTGCCGTTCAGGAGCCAGGCCTGTGCGGAGAGCGGGGTGTGCAGGTCGGCGGCGACCTCGGGGAGCGTGACCATCGGCGCGGTGTAGGTCATGAGGGCCACGGCGGTGGCGGCGCTGGTCAGGGCGAGGGTGGCACCGGGACGGGAAGCCGCCTGCGGGGCGGGTGCCGGCACCTTCACCTCAGTGAGGGTTCGTTCATTGAACTTAGTCATGCGGTGAACCGTAGCAGAGTAGGTTCGTTCATTGAACCCAAGGCTGGAAAATGGTTACAGTGGGCGGCATGGCACTGGGCAAGGACTACGCGACACAGGAATGCTCGATCGCCCGCGCGCTCGAGATCGTCGGCGAACGCTGGACCCTGCTCGTGGTCCGCGACGCCCTCTACGGCATCCGGCGCTACAACGACTTCCTCGTCCACCTCGGCATCCCGCGCGCGGTCCTCGCCGCCCGCCTCCAGATGCTCACCGAGGAGGGCATCCTCGAAAAGCGCCGCTACCAGGAGTCCCCGCCGCGCGACGAGTACGTCGTCACCGACCGCGGCATCGCCCTGTGGCCGGCCCTGCGCGCCCTCGGCCGCTGGGGCCGCGAGCAGTACGACCCCACCGTGCTGCGCACCTTCCAGCACGCGGAGTGCCGTACCGAACTCGGGTCCTACGGCGAATGCCCCGCCTGCGCCACCGTCGTACCGGTCGAGGACGTCCTCATGCTCCCCGGACCCGGACTCGACCCCGACCCCGCGGACCCGGTCAGCCGGGCCCTGCTCAAGCCGAAGAGGCTCTTGCAGCCCCTCGTGGTCGATCAGGTATAACCGGGGGAGGACTCGCAGAACGGAGAGGGGGAGTGGCCGTGATCCGCAGGTGGACGACCGTACGTCCCGCCGCCGTGCTGCTCCTTCTCGTCCTCGACGTCGTCCTGCTCGACACCGGCAGCCTCTCCGCCGCCGTCGCGCTCGCCGCGACCGCCGCGGCCGGCTCCGCGTTCGCCGCCTGCTCCCTGATCGCCTCGCGCTGCGCGCCCGCCGTACCGCCCACCCGGGTCCGTACGGCCATCCGCGACCGCGCCCGCCGCACGGCCTTCCTGCCGCAGCGGGACCCCGACGCCAAGGGCCGGCCGCGTCCCCGGGCGCCCGGCCACACCCTCCGGACGACCACCGCGTAGGGGTTCAGCTCGGTAATCAGCGCACCCCGCGCGGGTCGTCATGCCGCCTTCACCACTCCCGGCACGACGAGACCCCCGGAGGGCTCACCCATGTCTGTCTTCGCCGACCTGGTCCAGCACCTGGCAGACCTGCTCCACCCGTTCTTCGGCGCCACCGCGGCCGCCGCCTCGATCGTCCTGTTCACCGCCTTCGTACGACTGCTCGTGCACCCCCTGTCCCGCGCCGCCGCCCGCGGTCAGAAGGCCCGCACCAAGCTCCAGCCGAAGATCGCCGAGCTGCGCAGGAAGCACAAGGACAGTCCCGAGGGGCTCCAGAAGGCGGTGCTGGAGCTGCATGCCGAGGAGAAGGTGTCACCGCTGTCCGGCTGTCTGCCCGGGCTGTTCCAGCTGCCCGCGTTCTTCCTGCTGTACCACCTGTTCTCCAACACCACGATCGGCGGGAAGGCGAACGAACTCCTCGGCCACGAACTGTTCGCCGCCCCGCTCGGCGGGCGGTGGGCCGACGCCCTCGGGGACGGCGGGGTGTTCGGCGCGGCCGGGCTCGTCTACGTCGGGCTGTTCGCGGTGGTCGCCGCCGTCGCGAGCTTCAACTTCCGGCGCACCAGGCGGATGATGGCCGCGAACCCCGTGCTGCCGGCGGGGGACGGCCAGGCCGTGCCCGGCATGGGCGCGATGAGCAAGGTCATGCCGTTCATGTCCTTCTTCACGCTCTTCACCGTGGCGGTGGTGCCGCTCGCGGCCGCGCTGTACGTGGTGACCAGTTCGACGTGGGCCGCGGTCGAGAGGGCCGCGCTCTACCGCTGACCGGGGTGGCGACGGTCCAGTCCGTGAACCGGGTATTGCGGACCGGACACTCAGCTTGGAGGATCGACCAGTCATCCGATGGCTGCACCCGTCGGAGGACGCCCCGCGCGATCGAGGGAGAAAGTCATCATGAAGCTGCTGCGAGTCGGTACGGCCGGAGCGGAGAAGCCCGCGCTGCTCGACGCCGACGGGGTCCTGCGGGACCTGTCCGGTGTCGTCGACGACATCGACGGGACGCTGCTCGCCGACGACGCGGCACTCGGCCGGGTCCGCGCCGCCGCGGACTCCGGTGAGCTGCCTTCGCTGGACGCGACCGGACTGCGGGTCGGGCCGCCGCTCGCCCGGATCGGGAAGATCGTGTGCATCGGGCTCAACTACCACGACCACGCGCGCGAGACGGGGGCCGAGCCGCCCGCCGAGCCGGTGATCTTCTTCAAGGCCGCGGACACGGTGGTGGGGCCGTACGACACGGTTCTGGTGCCCCGCACGTCGGTGAAGACCGACTGGGAGGTCGAGCTGGCGGTCGTGATCGGGCGTACGGCCCGGTATCTGGGGTCCGCGGAGGAGGGGCTCGCTCATGTCGCCGGGTACGCGGTGGCGCACGACGTGTCCGAGCGGGAGTTCCAGATCGAGCGCGGGGGGACGTGGGACAAGGGGAAGAACTGCGAGACGTTCAACCCCCTGGGGCCGTGGCTGGTGACGTCGGACGAGGTGCCGGATCCGCAGAGCCTGTCGTTGCGGCTGTGGGTCAACGGGGAGTTGAAGCAGGACGGTACGACCGCCGAGCAGATCTTCCCCGTGGGTGAAGTGGTGCGGTACGTCAGCCAGTTCATGACGCTCTATCCCGGTGACGTGATCAACACGGGGACGCCTGCGGGGGTGGCCATGGGGGAGCCCGAGCCCAAGCCGTATCTGCGGGCCGGGGATGTCGTGGAGCTCGAGATCTCCGGACTCGGGCGTCAGCGGCAGGAGTTCAAGGACGCGTAGGGCTCCGCCGGTGGAGCGGGTGGAGCGGGTGGAGCGGGTGGCGCGGGTGCGGCGCGGCCGTGGCTGGTCGCGCGGTTCCTCGCGCCCCCGAAGCGGTTCCCCTCACCCGAGCAGAGAGGCCAGCTTCCGCCACGCCTCCCTCGGGAGGGATTCCCTCGGGGCGCCGTCCACTATCTGAAGGGCCACGTGGTCCGCGCCCGCCTCGGTGAAGTCGCCGATGCGGGCGCGGATCTGCTCCTCCGTGCCCCAGGCGAAGACCGCGTCGACCAGGCGGTCGCTGCCGCCGTCCTTCAGGTCGTCCTCGGTGAAGCCGTTGCGGAGGAAGTTGTTGGTGTAGTTGGGGAGGGCGAGGTAGATGGAGAGGCAGTCGCGGGCCAGGGCGCGGGCCGTGGCCGGGTCCGTCTCCAGGACCACCTTCAGCTCGGGGGCCAACAGGGGCTCTGCGCCCAGGAGTTCGCGGGACTTCGCGACCTGGTCCGCGCTGATCAGGTACGGGATCGAGCCGGCCGCGCGGTCCCGGGCCAGCTCGATGGTCTTCGGGCCCAGCGCCGCCAGGACACGGGCCTCGGCGGGGACCCCCGCCGCGTCCAGGGCGTCCAGGTAGCCGACCAGCGCCGAGTACGGTCGGCGGTACTGCTCCGCGAGCCTGGCGTGACTGACTCCGAGGCCCAGGGTGAAGCGGCCGGGGTGGGCGGAGTCCAGGGCGGTCCGGCTCGCGGCGGCGCTTTCGGCCTCGTGGTCCCAGATGCTCTGGATGCTGGTGCCGACGGCGATCCGGGACGTCGCGTCGAGGAGCGGAGCGGCGTTGGCGGCCGAACTGCTGCCGCCCAGCCAGATCGCGCCGAACCCGAGCTCCTCCAACTCGGCGGCGGCCTCCGCGCGTTCGGCCCGCAGGGACGGGTCCTCCCCACGCAGACCGCCGCCGTTCCAGATGCCGTACTGTCCGATGCTCTGCTTCATGGCAGGTGCCAACGAGTTCATGGCAGGTGCCAACGAGCAGAAGCCCGGCATCATTCCGGCCCGGCCGACGCTCCTTCCGGCCCGGCTAACCCTCCTTGCCCAGGAACTGCTCCAGCGCCTCCACGACCAGACGGTGGTCCTGGAGCTGGGGCAGCCCCGACACCGTCACCGAGCCGATCACACCCGCGCCCTCGACCGTGATGGGGAAGGAGCCGCCGTGGGCCGCGTACTCGTCGGGGTCCAGGCGCGAGGACTCCTCGAAGGTGCTGCCCTTGGCGCGGAAGCGGGCGCCGACCAGGTAGGAGGCGGAGCCGTAGCGCTCCACGACCCGGCGCTTGCGGGTGATCCAGGCGTCGTTGTCCGGGGTGGATCCGGGCAGGGCCGCGTGGAAGAGCTGCTGGCCGGCGCGGTGGATGTCGACGGCCACCGGTGCCTGCCGCTCCCGGGCCAGCTCGACCAGCAGGGAACCCAGCGCCCAGGCGTCGTCGTACGTGAACTGCCGGAAGACCAGGCGGCGTTCCTGCGCCTCCAACTCCTCCAGGGGCGGGGTGAGTTCCGGGTGGAACTTCGGGGTCAGCTCGGTGTTGTGCGTCACAGCTCCACCGCCACTCCGTCGCGGGCCGAACGGCGCGCCGCCTCCAGTACGTCGAGGGCGGCGGCCGCCTCCAGCGCGGTCACCGGGTTGGTGCCGCCGTCGGAGAGGGCCCTGGCCACGGCCGCATAGTAAGCGGGGTAGGCGCCCGGGAGGGTGGGGACGGGGGTGCCGCCGCCGGTCACGGGGGACTCGCCGGAGCCGAGCCGGCCCCACAGCGACTCGGGCTCGGCGCCCCAGTCAGGCCCGGGGCGCCCGCCGTCCCTGAGGGCCGCCTCCTGCGGGTCGAGGCCGTACTTCACATAGCCGGCCTTCGAGCCCAGCACCCGGAAACGGGGGCCGAGTTGGGCGGTGGTGGCGGAGACGTACAAGTGGGAGCGGACACCGCCGGTGTGGGTGATCGCGAAGAACGTGTCGTCGTCGACCTCGGCGCCGGGGCGGCGGATGTCGGACTCGGCGTACACGGAGGCGGCGGGGCCGAAGAGGGTCAGTGCCTGGTCGACGACATGGCTGCCGAGGTCGTAGAGCAGACCTCCGATCTCTGCGGGGTCGCCGGACTCGCGCCAGCCGCCCTTCGGCTGCGGGCGCCAGCGCTCGAAACGTGACTCGAAGCGCCATACGTCGCCGAGTTCGCCCTCGTCGAGCAGCTTGCGCAGGGTCAGGAAGTCGTTGTCCCAGCGGCGGTTCTGGAAGACCGAGAGGAGCAGGCCGCGCTCCTCGGCCAGCGCCGCCAGCTCACGGGCCTCGGCCGCGGTGCCGGCGATCGGCTTGTCGACCACGACCGGGAGACCGGCCTTGAGGGCGGTGGAGGCGAGCGGCACGTGCGTCTTGTTCGGGGACGCGATGACGACGAGGTCGAGGTCTCCGGCGCGGGCGAACAGCTCGTCGGCGTCCGCGACCGTACGGACGTCCGGGTGCTCGGCGCGGGCCTGGGCCTGCCGCTCGGGGTTCGAGGTGACCACCGTGTCGAGGGCGAGGCCCTCGGTGGCGGCGATCAGCGGGGCGTGGAAGACGGAGCCCGCGAGGCCGTAGCCGACGAGGCCCACGCGGAGAGGGGTAGCAGCCATGACGTCCACTTTCGCAACGCTGTTGCCAAAGTGCAAGTACGGGCCACAATGGCGGGTGTGAACAGGACGAACGGCGGCGCCAACCTGCTGGCCCTGCGCAGCCACAACACCGCGCTCGTGCTCGGCCTGCTGCGCGGGGCCGGGGCCGAGGGCATCAGCCGGCTCGAACTCGCCGACCGCACGGGGCTGACCCCGCAGGCCGTCAGCAAGATCACCGCCCGGCTGCGGGAGCGGGGGCTCGCGACGGAGGCGGGCCGCCGGGCGTCGACGGGCGGCAAGCCGCGGACGGTGCTGCGGCTGGTGCCGGGGGGGGGGCACGCGGTGGGGGTGCACCTGGACCGGGACGAGCTGCGTGCGGTGCTGGTGGATCTGACGGGCGCGGTGGTGGCGGAGCGGGTTGCTCCGCTGGATCTGGGGGCGGGGGCGGAGGTCGTGGTGGGGGAGGTCGAGCGGTTGGTGGGGGATGTGTGCTGTGGGGTGGGTGGGGTGTCGTCGGAGGCGGTGTGCGAGGGGGTCTCCGGAGTGCTGGGCCCGGGGTCTTCGCCGGCCGGTGCTTCCCCGGAGTCCTCGCCCATCGCCGGCCCCCGTGTCCCGCTCGCCGGCATCCCCACTCTGCTCGGCGTGGGCGTGGCGCTCCCCGGCCCCCTCGACCACGTGCGGGGCGTGCTGCACCGGGTGACCGGGTTTCCCGAGTGGGACGGGTTTCCGTTGCGGGACGCGCTCACCCGGCGGCTGGGGGTGGCGGTCGTCGTCGACAAGGACACCAACGCGGTCGCGCTGGGGCTGGCCGTCGGCGGGGAGCCGGGGTCGTTCGGCTACCTCCATCTCGGTACGGGGCTGGGGGCCGGGCTCGTGATCGGCGGGACCGTGCACCGGGGGGCGCGGACCGGGGCGGGGGAGTTCGGACACCAGGTCGTCCAGCTGGACGGGCCGCTGTGCGGGTGCGGGAACCGGGGGTGCGTCGAGGCGCTGTGCCTGCGCGCGGTGGCCGACGGCGACCTGGACGAGGCGGCACGTGTGCTCGGGGTCGGGGCGGCGAATCTCGTGGGCCTGCTCGACATCGACCAGGTCCTGCTCGGCGGCCGGACCGTCACGGCGGCCCCCGACACCTTCGTACGGGGCGTACGAGCGGTCCTCACCGAACGCGCCCGGGGAGCCGACGCGGTACCGGTACGCCTCGCCGGGATTGGAGTCGCGGAGGGGGCGGCCCAGCTGCTTCTGGCGCCGGTGTTCGGGCCGGGGGAGGGGTTGGCCGGGGGCGCGGACGCGAGTGTCACCGGACCGGGGGACTCGCGACCTCGCTGAGCATGGCCTGCCCCACAGGTCCCGGGGCTCGCGCCCTTGTTGCCCATGGCCTGCCACCGGCCATGGCCTGCCACCGGCCCCGGGAACTCGCTCCCCGTTGACCACCGCCCGCCATCGGTCCCGGAGGCCCGGGCTTCTGTGGATTGACGCCCGCTACTGGTCCTGGAGCCCCGCGCCTCTGTGGATCACCGCCCGCCCCGGCCCCAGTGCCCCGGGCCTCCGTTGACCACCGCCCGCCCCCGCCCCCAGCCCCAGAGCCCCGCACCCCCGTTGAACACCGCCCGCCCCCGGCCCCGCAGACTCGCGCCCCCTTGATCCCCGATCCCCCCGCTCCGCCGATCCCCCCGCTCCGCTGATCGGGCGGATTTGCACCGTAGTTCCGGCGCCCGCCCGGGGTGGTGGCACCGCGCTCCCGCCGTGGCCCGGCACGCTCATGTGTTCATGCGACTGTTCACGCCCGCTCTTCTCGGCCTCGCGGTGGCAGCCGTCCTGGGCTCCGCGCCTCCGGCCGCCCCGCACCCCGGCTCCGCGGCCGTCGGCTCCGACTGCGCCCCCGACGGCCGTACCTTCCCCCTCACCACCCGTATCCACGGCGGCCCCGACGCCTACGAGGCCGGGGGCGGATACGGCACCTGGTACCTGGACCTCACCAACACCACCGGCCGGACCTGTGCGGACATCCACCCCGTCGTCGTCCTCGTCGACCGGGCCAGGTCCCTCCGCCCCGGCCAGCCGCGACTGGAGTTCTACGACGGCGAAGACCCCCACCCCGTCACCTTCGAGACCACCGACGAGGACGAACTCGTCGGGGCGTTCGCCGACGACAAGGGCCGTTTCCCCGGCTTCACCGTCGGCCCCGGCAGGACCGTCTCCGTGAAGGTCCGCCTCGCGCTCACCTCGGACACCGCGCCGAACGAGGTCACCGCCACCGCGGCCGTGGTCCAGCGGCACGGGAACGACGGCGACTGGGTCGGGCAGTCCGAGGACTACGCGTTCCGCGTCGAGGACGGCCCCGTGCCGGGCAGTTCGACCTCCCCCGGCCCGGACGAGCGGAGCCCCCTCACCGACGCGGCCGAACGTGCCCAGGAACTCGCCCGCACCGGCCTGGCCACCCCCGCAGCCCTCCTCACCGCCGCGTTCCTGCTCGTCACCGGCGCCCTGCTGCTCATCCGCAGACCGACCGGCCCCCGAAGGCGCCGCTGACCCCGAGCCGGCAACCTCCCCGTACCCCCGCCCCCGTACCCCCGTCTGCGACGATCCCCCCGTGGACTACCCGAACAACCAGGCCCCCGGCGCCCCCGTCCGCTCCGGCATCCCGGAGCACGGCCGGATCCCGAAGTACTACGCGGCGAAGGCGCGGATCGACCAGCTGATCCGTGAGCTGGGGGAGGGGAGCGCCATCCCCACCGAGCGCGATCTGTCGGAGAAGTACGGGATCGCCCGGGAGACCGTGCGGCAGGCGCTGCGCGAGCTGGTGCTGGAGGGGCGGCTGCGGCGGCAGGGGCGGGGGACGGTCGTCGCCGGGCCCAAGCTGGAGCAGCCGCTGTCCCTCGCCAGCTACACCGAGGGCGTGCGGCGCCAGGGCCGTACCCCCGGCCGCACCCTCGTCACCCTCGACCGCTTCCCCTGCCCCGACCCGCTCGCCGCCGAGACCGGGCTCGAACGCGGCGAACCCGTCTGGCACCTGGAGCGCCTGCTGCTCGCGGACGACGAACGGGTCGGCCTGGAGAGCACGTACGTCGCCGTGGCCCGGGTCCCGCACCTGGACACCGACTTCGAGCCGGACTCCTCCTTCTACGGCTACCTCCACGATCGCGGTATCGCCTTCGGGGACGCCGACGAACGCATCGAGACCGTCCTGGCCACCCCGCGCGAGGCCCTCCTCGTCGGCACCCCGCCCGCCCTGCCCATGCTGCTGATCCACCGGGTCTCCCGGGACACCGGGGGCCGCCCGCTGGAGCGGGTGCGGTCCCTCTACCGCGGCGACCGGTTCTCGTTCACGACCCATCTGCGCGGCTGAGAACGATCACCTCGGGACCTTCCACTTGAGTAACTAAAAGATAACGGGTCTAGCCCAAACGTGATCGCTCGTTCAGGCTCTTGTCGTCGGCCGGATTCCTCCGGTTCCCCGTGCGCGAGGAGCGTGAGCGTCGTGAGAGTGACAGTCGTGGGCGCGGGCGTGGTGGGCACCATGCACGCCTGGCAGGCGGTGGAGCGCGGCCACGAGGTCGTGCAGATCGAGCGCGAGGCCGAGGCCCGCGGTGCCTCGCTGCGCAACTTCGGGCAGATCTGGGTGAGCGGGCGCGCGGGCGGCGAGGAACTCGAAACCGCCCTGCGCGCAAGGGAGTTGTGGCAGGAGATCGGCGTCCGCGTGCCTGGGCTCGGCTTCCGGGCGAACGGCTCGCTGACCCCGGTCAGGGGCCCGTACGAACTCGCCGTCGCCGAGGCCGCCGTAGCCCGGCAGGACGCGGCGGCGCGTGGCCACAAGCTGCTGACGCCCACCGAGGCGCGCGCCCTGAACCCCGCCCTGCGCGGTGCGTTCGACGCGGCCCTGTACTGCGAGCGGGACGCGGCCGTGGAACCCCGCACCGCCCAACTCGCCCTGCGCGCCGAGCTGTCGAGGTCCCCGCACTACACCTTCCTGCCGGGCCGGGAGGTCCGCGAGGTGACCGGCCCGGGCACCGTCAGGGACGACCACGGCGAGGTGCACCGCGCCGACGCCGTCGTCCTGTGCACCGGCGCCTGGCTCGGCGGGCTCGTCCGCGAACTCGCCGGACCCGACCTGCCGGTCCGCCGCGTACGCCTCCAGATGATGCAGACCGACCCGCTGGGCGAACCGCTCACCACCTCGGTCGCCGACGCGGACAGCTTCCGCTACTACCCCGCCTATGCCTCGCCCGCCCTGGACGGCCTCAACTCCCGGCAGCCGCAGGGCGACACGGCCGCCGCCCACCGCATGCAGCTGCTCATGGTGCAGCGCGCCGACGGCGGCCTGACCATCGGCGACACCCACGAGTACGAGCACCCCTTCGCCTTCGACACCGTCGAGGAGCCCTACGAGCACCTCACCGAGGTCGTCGAGTCCTTCCTCGGCCGCCCGCTGCCGAGGGTCCGCCGCCGCTGGGCCGGGGTGTACGCGCAGTGCACCGAGCCGGGGCGGGTCGTGCACCGGCAGCAGGTGCACGAGGGGGTGTGGCTGGTCACCGGACCAGGCGGGCGCGGCATGACCTGTTCCCCGGCGATCGCCGAGACCACCGCGAACGAACTGGGCTGGTGACACCCATGACCGACCTGAACCCCGACAACAACCCCCGCCATCCCCAGCACTCCCACCACCCGCACCATTCCCACCACCTCAACCACTCGCACCACTCCCACCACCCCAACCACCCGCACCGCATCCGGCTCGTCGTCCTCGACATGGCCGGCACCACCGTCGCCGACGGCGGCCTCGTCGAGCAGGCCTTCGTGGCCGCCGCCCGGCACCTGGACGCCGATCCCGAACCGATGCTGGACCACGTCCGCGCCACCATGGGCGAGTCCAAGATCTCCGTCTTCCGGCACCTGTTCGGCGACGAGAGCCGGGCCCAGGAGGCGAACAGGGCCTTCGAGACGGCGTACGCCGAACTCGTCGACGGCGGCCGGGTCGCGGCCCTGCCCGGCGCCCGCGAGGCCATCGAGGAGCTCAACTCCCAGGGCCGCACAGTGGTGTTGACCACCGGCTTCGCCCGGCCCACCCAGGACGCCATCCTCGCCGCGCTCGGCTGGCAGGACCTCGTGCCCCTCACCCTGTGCCCCGCCGACGCCGGGGGCCGGGGACGGCCGTACCCGGACATGGTCCTCACCGCGTTCCTGCGGACGGCGGTCGCCGACGACGTCCGGCAGGTCGCCGTCGTCGGCGACACCTCCTACGACATGCTCAGCGGGGTCCGCGCGGGCGCAGGGCTGGTCGCCGGTGTGCTGACCGGGGCGCACGGCGCGGACGCGCTGCGGGCGGCCGGGGCGACCCAGGTGCTGGACGGCGTGCACCGGTTGCCCGGAGTCCTCGCGTGAGCGGCGGTATCCGCTTCGACGGCGTCACCGTGGCCTGCGACGGGACCGCGTTGACCAGGATCGGGCCGAGATCGAGCAGAACCTTCCGTAATACGTCGAAGAATGGAAATCTGCCACCGACAGCTGATCGCTAGGCTGAGGCACACGCAGTACCGCGTACGGCAGGAGATCCCGCACATGGCAGACCGCAAGCCCATCGAGTCGTGGCTCACCGACATGGACGGTGTGCTCATCCACGAGGGCGTACCGATCCCCGGCGCCGACGCCTTCCTCAAGAAGCTCCGCGACTCCGGCAAGCCCTTCCTGGTGCTGACCAACAACTCGATCTACACCCCGCGCGACCTGCACGCCCGGCTGCGCCGCATGGGCCTGGACGTGCCGATCGAGAACATCTGGACCTCCGCCCTGGCCACCGCCCAGTTCCTGGACGACCAGCGCCCCGGCGGCACGGCGTACGTCATCGGCGAGGCCGGGCTGACCACCGCGCTGCACGACATCGGCTACATCCTCACCGACCACGAGCCCGACTACGTGGTCCTCGGCGAGACCCGCACCTACTCCTTCGAGGCCATGACCAAGGCCGTCCGGCTCATCAACGACGGCGCCCGTTTCATCTGCACCAACCCCGACGAGACCGGCCCCTCCGCCGAGGGCGCGCTGCCGGCCACCGGCGCCGTCGCCGCCCTGATCACCAAGGCGACCGGCAAGAAGCCGTACTTCGCGGGCAAGCCCAACCCGCTGATGATGCGCACCGGGCTCAACACCATCGGCGCGCACTCCGAGAGCAGCGCCATGATCGGCGACCGCATGGACACCGACGTCCTCGCCGGCATCGAGGCCGGCATGCAGACCTACCTGGTGCTCACCGGCCTGACCCGGCCCGAGCAGGTCGAGGACTTCCCGTACCGGCCCTCCAAGGTCGTCGACTCGATCGCCGACCTCGTCGACCGGATCTGAGAACCGGCTCGCGCGCGGTACTCGTACGGAGTAGTGGGGCGCCGCCTCGGGATGCGCCGCCCGGCCCGCCGAGGGAGTCTCCAGATATCTGGAGGTTCACGATGGGTTCCCTACGCCTCACTCTCTGTACCGCGGTCCTGGCCGTCGCCGTCCTCACCCCGGTCGCCCAGGCGGCCGACGGCGGAAGCGTCTCGGTGACCCCGTCGTCCCCGGCCCCCGGCGCCGACCTCACGCTGCGCGTGACCGGCTGCGCCGGGAAGACGGCGACCGCCGCCTCGGCCGCGTTCGTCGCCGACGCCCGGCTGACGGGGTCCGGCGGCAGCCTCGCCGGCGAGACCCGCGTGCGCTCCTCGATCGGGCCCGGCTCCTACGACGTGAAGATCACCTGCGCCGACTTCCAGGTGAAGGGCCGCATCACCGTCGTAGCGAAGGGCGGGAGGACCGATCCGTCCGCGCCCGCCTCGCCGACCGCCCCCGTCGACGCGGGCGGCGGCGGTACGGCCACCCACTTCTCCGCCATGGACACCCGCTCCGCGGGACCCGGCGCCGGGCACGCGGTGACCGGGCTGGTGCTCGCCGGGGTCGCCGCGGTGGCCGTCGTGCTGCGCGGCAGCCGCCGGAGCCGCGGGCGGAGCTGACCGGCGATGGCCGAACGCTTCCCCGACGACCGTTTCTCCGGCGACCGTCCCCCCGGGCACGACGGCCCCGGCGGCGCCCGCGGCACCGGCCGGCTGCTGACCGGCGTGGCCTGGGCGATGCTGCTGCTCGGGCTGTGGCTGTGGGGCCGCCAGGTGACCGACGTACGGCACGGCATATCCGACCCGACGACCGGTGACGTGGCCGCCGTCGGACGCCCGCCGGACGTCGAACTGCCGCCCCCGGCCAAGCCCTTGAAGGGCGCCCGCCCGCAGCGCCTGGACATCCCGGACCTCGGGGTGCAGGCACCGGTGGTCGCCCGCGGCCTCGACCCGCGCGGCGCCCTCGACCCACCGCCCTTCGACCAGCCCGGAGTCGTCGGCTGGTATGCGTCCGGAGTCCAGCCCGGTGCGGTCGGGACCGCGCTGATGGTCGGACACGTCGACACCGAGACCCGGCCCGCCGTCTTCTACAAGATCAGCGCGCTCCGGCCGGGCGGCACGGTCCGGGTGACCCGCGACGACGGCAAGGTCGCCGAGTTCACCGTCGACGACGTACGGGTCCTCGCCCGCGACCGGTTCGACGCCCGACAGGCCTACGGCCAGCACGAGTCGGGGCGGGCGGAACTCCGGCTGATCACCTGCGGGGGCAACTTCGACCGGACGAGCCGCAGTTACACGGCCAACGTGGTCGTGTCGGCGTACCTCACGAGTGGCGGAAGCTAGAACGCCGGTACAACCCTTGGTGACTGTGGGGTGTCTGAGTGGCCGGCGGGGCGAGATGCGCCCCGCGGGGGAGGCTGCACAGATGATCAACCGCCGACGCAGGGCGGGGGCGGTGCTCGCCGCTCTCGCGGCCGCCGTCGCCACCTGGCTGCCCGCGACCTCGGCGCAGGCCGCGGACGGTCCGGTCGTACGCATCGACGCGCCGCGCGACAACCTCGCCCTGCCCATGCCACCGAGCCAGGACCCGCCGCAGATCGGCTGGCTGCTGCACAACGACGGCCCCGGCACCGCGAAGGACGTCACCGTCAGCATGGACCTGAGCAAGGTCAAGAGCTGGCTCACGGTCAACGGCAAGCCCGCCGAGGACACTTATGCCTGGTCCACCATGGCGGAGGTCCCCGAGGGCGACCAGGCCGGCTACATCGCGGACGTCAACCCCAAGCCCGACACCCCCCTCGGCACCACTGGCACGGTCACCCTGAGCGGTACCTCGGCCAACGGCACCGTGGTCTCCACCACCGTCCGACTGACCGTGGGCTCCGCCGAGTTGACGGTCAACGAACTGGCCGACCGCAAGGGCGACAAGCCGGGGACCGCGTTCGACACCCCGGTCACCGTCAGCAACACCGGCTCCGTCCCCGCGGACGGCGTCCAGCTGCGGGTGCAGACCACCCCCGGGCTCGCCTACGCGGACCGGTTCTCCAACTGCGTGTACTCCAAGGTCCCCGACGACTACGGCGCCACCCAGCGGGCGCTGTGCACCTTTGACACGGTCGTCGAGCCCGGCAAGCGCTACCGGCTGGACCAGCCGCTGAAGCTGGATGTCACGAAGCAGGCCCTGTACGAGTTCGTCAGCCGAGAGGCGCTGCCCCTGCCGGGCACCCCGACCGTGTCGGGCAGCGGCCCGAAGCTCGCCCTGGTCCCCGACGGAACCGCGGCCGGTGACGGCACCGAACTCGCCCGGCAGTACGTCTCCGTCGTCAACACCGCCGACATGGTCGCGGGCGGCGACACGGCCGAGGGCGCCCCGGGCGACCTGGTGCACGTGGACGTCACCCTGGGCAACGAGGGCCCGGCCCGGGTCGAGAACAACGTCGACGACGACCAGCCCGCGCTGCTGTTCACCGTCCCCACCGGCACCGAGGCCGTGGAGATCCCCGAGCGGTGCAGCGTGTGGAACCCCGAGGCGGAGTCCGGCACCGGCGAGCGGACGCCGGGGGCCGCGCAGTACATCTGCCAGCCCCGCCCGAACGAGTTCGAGGTCGGCGACACCCGTACCTTCACCTTCGGCCTGAAGATCCGAGCGGGCGCCGAGACCACCACCGGCGAGGCCGAGGCGACCACCAGCTACGGCAACACCATGGAGTTCGACGACCACCACGCCAACGACACCGCGGACGTCACGGTCGAGGTCGAGGGCGACTCCGCCTCGCCGTCCCCGTCCCCGTCGCCGTCCGCGACCGCCTCCTCCGACGGCGGCAACGACGTGAAGACCCAGACGGTCGCCACGGCCGTCGACTCCGGCTCCCTCGCCAGCACGGGAAGCAGCGGCATCCTGCCCGTCGCCGCCGCGGTGGGCGCGGGCGCGCTGCTGCTCGGTGGAGTGCTGGTGCTCCTCGTCAGGCGCCGCAGGGCCTGACCGCGGTCCCGGTCCCGGGAGGCACCTGGCCCGGTCGGCGACCCGCTCCCCCCGAAGTCGCCGACCGGGCTGGTCCTCGACCGCACGCGCTCGGGCTGCGGGAGTAACCCGGCGACAGCGCGGGAGGCCTGGGAGGCCCGGTGGTGATGACTACGGCCAGGGGCTGGGGCCGTGTCCGTATGAGAAGACTCTAGAACGGATGAGCGCCCGGGCCTAGAGGGCTGAATGACGCCACGTCCCGAGGGGGTGACTTTCCGTCATGTCCCGTGGTGGGCAAGGGTGTTACGCGTTCTCGTCGAGTTCCCGGCGCAGTCCCGCGCCGTCGGCCGCGCCCTCGATGACGGCGCTCGCCACCCGGTCCAGGGGCAGCCGTTGCCGTCGTGCGTACTGCCGCAGCGCCACGAACGCCCGGTCCGCCGGTACCCCCCAGCGCTCCGCGAGCATCCCCTTGGCCTGCTCGATCCGGACCCTGCTCGACAGGGCCTCCTGCAACTGCCCGGACAGGGTGCGGTACCGGGTGTAGGTACGGCGGTTCTGGAGGCCCAGCGCGGCGGCGTCGCCGAGCGCCTGCGCGACCTGGAGCTCCAGCGAGGTCTCGCCGGGCACGGCGACGGGCAGCGTCGCGGTGAACACGTTGAGGGCACCCAGCAGGGTCCCGCGGCGGCACAGCGGCACCGCGAAGGTCGCCACGACGTCGTGCCGCAGGGCTTGCTCGGTGAACCCGGGCCAGCGGGCGTCCGCGTGCGCGACCCGGACGGAGACCGGCGCCACCGCCCGTCCGGAGCTGTAGGTCTCCAGACAGGGCCCGCCGCCGTGCTGCGCCTCCAGCAGCTCCAGCGTCATCTCCTCGTGCCGGCTCCCGGCGGCCAGCGAGACCGCCCGGCCGTCGTCGATGAGCATCACGCCGGCCGCCCGCGCGGCCAGCAGCTCCACGCAGTGGTCCGACAGCCGTTGTAAGTACCGGGTGGCCTCGAAACCCTCGACGAGGGTGTCCGCCGCTTCCACCAGCGCCGTGGCCAGCTGTATCTCCCTGGTGGCGTACCGCATCCCTGAGCACTCCCCTTCGTCGACGAGCGCCCCCCTACAGTCGCGCGCCTACCCCGACCTTCGGGGCTGTAACAGCTCCTGGACAAGGCTCCGGCGACCTCGTGGGCGGCGCGCCTGATGTGTCACGATTGAGACTTGCCACGGTGCACCCAGGGGGGAATTGGATGTACGTCAGCAGGGGGGCCAGGACGGCGACCCGCGCAGGGGCTTCCGCGGCGGTGCTGGGGGCGGCACTGCTGCTGGCCGCGTGTTCGTCGTCGGGGGACGCGAACAAGGACGGCGAGGGGGACAAGGTCGGTGCCGGGATCACCCAGCAGCCCAAGGAGGCCGACCCGTTCTGGGTCAACCCGGACGGCAACGCGGCGAAGCAGGTCGCGCGGTATGCGAAATCCGGGAAGGACGACGACGCCGAGCAGATCCGCAAGATCGCCCAGCAGCCCACCGGCGAGTGGATCGGCCCGGAGAACCCGGAGCAGGAGGCGCGCGGCTTCACCGAGGCCGCCGACAAGGCCGGCCGTACGGCCCTCCTGGTCCTCTACAACATCCCGCACCGCGACTGCGGCCAGTACTCCCAGGGCGGTGCCGCGGACGGCGACGCCTACCGGTCCTGGATCGACGGCGTGGCCGCGGGCATCGGCGACCGCTCGGCCACGGTGATCCTCGAACCGGACGCCGTACTGCACCTGGTCGACGGCTGCACTCAGGACGAGTTCCACGAGGAGCGCTACGACCTCCTCACCGGTGCCATCGAGAAGCTCAAGTCCCTGAAGAACACCAAGGTCTACCTGGACGCGGGCAACGCCGGCTGGGGCCACCCCGACCAGATCTTCGAGCCCCTCAAATGGGCCGGCATCGCCAAGGCCGACGGCTTCTCGGTGAACGTCTCCAACTTCTACTCCACCCAGGACTCCATCGCCTACGGCAAGCAACTCTCCGCCAAGGTGGGCAACAAACACTTCGTCATCGACACCAGCCGCAACGGCAACGGCCCGTACAAGGACGGCGACGAGAACGAACGCTGGTGCAACCCGCCGGGCCGGGCGTTGGGAGAAACTCCCACGATAAAGACGGCGGATTCGCTCGTCGACGCGTACCTGTGGGTCAAGCGCCCAGGAGAGTCGGACGGCGAATGCAAGGGCGGCCCGAAGGCGGGTCAGTGGTGGCCAACCTACGCATTGAAACTGGCGCAAGCGTCAGGCACCTAGGGGCGCGGGGAACTGCGCGACAAGCCACAACGCTCCCGCACCCGAAAAACCTAAGGTGCGGGAGCTTTTTTGAGCCCTACGGCACCCGAACCCACTGTGCCTTCGACGGCGTCCCCTGATCGTCATCGACGAACAGCATGTACCACCCCGACTGCACCAGATTCTTGTTCTCCGGCACAGTCACCTTCACCTTGTCCCCGGACACCGTGAACTTCAACTCGATGGACCGCTGATCCACATCGGTCACATGAGTGGACGCACTGGGCCGAATCAACCGCACCTTCTTGATCACAGAAGCCTGCGGAGAGGTGAACGTCCCGGACGCACCCCGAGCGATCGTCTGCGGCCCCCCGGACAGCGAAGGCCGCGAATCCCGGTACAGATAAGGCGGCGTGTAGATCTCGATCCGCTGCTCGAAGACACCCGGCTTCGTGTTCGCCTTGTCCTCGTACAACGAGTCCGACCCGAAGAACATCACCCGCCCGTCCGGCAGCAGCAAGGACCCGGAGTGGTAGTTCCGCCCCACCAGGGGATCGGCCACCGACTCGAACGTGTTCGTGTCCGGGTGGTACAGCCGCGCCTGGAGGATGTTGGAGTCACCCCGCCCCCGGTAGTCCTCCGACCCCCCGGACACCAGCACCGAGTCGTCGGGAAGGATCGAGGCCTGCGGATACCGCGTCCCCTTCTCCAGCGTCGGCCCGTCCACGAACCGCGGGCTGTCCGCCTTCATGTCCACGATCCGCGTCCGGTTGCTGGACTGCGCGGACTCGCCGACCCCGCCACCCCCGATGACCATGAACTTCTCGTCCTGCGCCGGAGGCAGCAGCACGGTCCCTGAGGTCTCCATCTCCTTGGCGTCACTGAGCCCCGGGATCTTCGTGAACTTGTTGCTGTCCACGTCCCAGATGCCCGGCTCACGCCCGACGTTGTCCGGCCCGTACCCCGCGTTGGACCCCGAGTAGAAGATCTTGCCGTTCTGCATGAGGAACAGCGCCGGGTAGGTGGGGAACTGGCGGATCTTCGAGGTGTACGTCCACTTCTTGGTCTTCGGGTCGAACACCTCGTTCTTGCCCGGTACCAGCTGACCGATGTCGTCGAGCCCGGAGACGCTGAGGACCTTCCCGTCGCTCAGGGTGGTGAGCGTCGGATACCAGCGGGCCTCCTTCATCGGGTCGACCTTGATGTACTTCTCGGCGACCGGATCGAACTCGAAGGCGTCCCGGATCCCCTGGAAGTCCTTCTTGTCGAGCGCGAGCTTCTGCGCGATCCCGTAGGTGTTGCGCGCGTCCGTCCCGGTGAGCCCCTGGACCCGGTAGTTGTCCTGGGTGCCGGTCTCGTACTTCCGGCCGCTCTTCTGCGCCTCGACGTAGATACGCCCGAGCCCGGGGTCGTTGCGCAGGAACTTGCCGGTCGCCTTGTCGAAGACCTTCTTGGCCCGCTCCACGACGACCGGGTCCTTGGACACGAACGTCTTGCCGCCCTCCTTGCCGGTGAACTTGGTGCCCGCCGGCAGGGTGATCGGCTTGTCCGGGTTCTCGTTGTGGACGATCATCAGGCCGCCGGCCTTGGTGACGTCACCCTGGAGCTTCTCGTACCGCTTGGTACCACCGGCGATCAGCAGATTGCCGTTCGCCAACTGGGTGTGACCGGTGCAGAAGAGGTCGCTCGGCGTGGGCACCTTCTTGATGGTGCCCTTGACCGGGTCCCAGATCCGGGTGTCGAACTTCTTCGCGTCGAAGTTGTCCTGGTTGTTTCCCGAACCCGCCACCAGCAGCACCTTCCCGGTGCGCAGCAGCGCCGCGTGGATGGTGTTCTGGCGGTACTTCTCGGGGAAGTCGACGATCTCCCACTTGCCGTTCTCGGCTTTGTACTCCGGTCTGTTGATCTGGTACTGGTGGTATTTCTCGGTCCCGAAGCGGTACAGCCACGGCCCGTTCATCCCGGCCAGCGCGAGCACCACCGCCGTACCTATCGCGAGTCGACGGGCGCGGCGGCGGCCTGCACGGTCGTTCATTCCTTACGTCCCCCAAGTCCACCAAGGGCGATCTGCATGGTCTGGTCGTTGCCCTCGTCGTCACGCGGGTGCGAGTCGGCCCAGCTCGGCTTGTGGGCCGGTGCGTGCTGGGCGGGCACCGGCTGCGGCTGGTACTGCGTGCGCGGCGCGGCCTGCGGCGGCACCTGAGCCGGGACCACGGCCTCCGGCGGCGCGCCTGCGGGCTTCTTCTTCGCCTGCCGCAGCATGTGCCGCCAGGTGAAGATCGGTGTCGCGGTGATCAGCATGGCGAAGGTGGCCCAGATGATCATCGCGGGGTGCGAGTGCCCGAGGGCGATACCGGCACCGATCGAGCCGCCGAAGATCGCGATGAAGTACCAGTGGTAGCGGAACGTCCCGAACCACCGGTCGGGGCTGGCCGAGTCGCCCTTCGGCGTGACCACGAACTTGCTCTTGCGCCGCAGCACCGAGTCGACCAGCGCCTTCGCGTACAGCGGGGCGGACAGCGCCGACATCACCATGCCCGCGACCCCACCGGAGCCCTCGGGCTCGTGCGGCGAGACGTTGTGGCGGCGGTTCCAGATGTACAGGCCGATCTGGAGCGCGGAGGCGTTGCCGTAGAGCATCAGCCACACGGTCGGGTCGATGTTCACGCCCGAGGCGCCCAGGCCCAGGAACAGCGCGCAACTCAGCGCCGCGAGGATCCAGTTGAGGGCGGACATCGGGTAGAAGATGATCATCATCGTGTAGTTGAAGAGCTTGCTCGGCGGCAGCGAGTACCAGCCCTTCCAATACTGCTTGAGGATCGTCTCGTACGTCCCCCTCGACCAGCGCATCTGCTGGGTGAAGAAGTCCGTCCAGGCGCTGGGCCCCTCACCGACGGCGAGAACGTCCGGCGTGTAGACCGAGCGCCATTTCCGTCCCGTGGCCGGGTTCTTGTGGCGGTGGATCTCGAAGCCGGTCGCCATGTCCTCGGTGATCGAGTCGTACAGGCCGCCGATCTGCTTCAGCGCCTTGATGCGTACGGCGTTGGAGGTGCCGACGAACATCGGGGAGCCGTACTTGTTGCCGGCCCGCTGGATCAGCGCGTGGAAGAGGAACTGCTGGGACTCGGCGGCCTTGGTGACGAAGTTGTCGTAGTTGCCGTAGACCTGCGGGCCGATCACGAAGCCGATGTCCGGGTCGCGGAAGAAGCCGAGCATCCGCTCCAGGTAGTTGGGCAACGGCACGTGGTCGGTGTCCACCGAGGCGAAGAAGTCGTACTGGTCGCCGTGCGCGTCCAGCCAGGCGTTGTAGTTGCCGTGCTTGGTCTTGGCGCGGTGCGGGCCCTTGGCCTGGTTCCACTTGGCGACGCCCTTGCGGGAGAAGTGGTGCACGCCGAGCCGGGCGCAGACCTCCTTGACGGCCGGGTCGTCGCCCTCGTCCAGGAGCCAGACGTGCATGAGGCCGCGGTGCCGGATCCTGACCGCGGCTTCCAGGGTCTTCGTCACCATCTCCAGCGGCTCCTTGCCGGGCACGAAGGAGGTGAGGAAGGCGACTCTGGTGCCGGTCTCGGGCACGACCGGGACCGGGTCGCGGGCGACCAGGGTGGCGTGCGCGTTGGACAGGACGTTCATGCAGCGGAAGAACTCGATCAGGCCGATCGAGACGAGCATGACGATGTCGAGCGCCGGCAGCCAGGAGAAGGCCGGGTAGTCGCGCTCGGTCCAGTGCTCGGGCTGGAGCAGCCAGGCGAGCAGGACCAGCGAGAGCAGGGGCGCGGCGGCGAGCATCAGGGCGACTCTGATGCGGTGCGGCTCCTGCGAGATCAGCGAGCGGTACTGCACCTTGTAGGGCTTGCCCGGATCGGGCTGCGTGAGGGGACCGGCCAGTCTGCTGTAGTGCTCGTAGTCGTACTTCGGAAGCGTTTTCTTTATCCGGCGGAAAGTGCCGGTCCGATGCGAAGGCAGCCTGAGCTGTGTGGTGTCTGACGGGTCGAAGTTCTGCCGGGCGCCCGTCGGCGTCGACGTCATGAGTCATCCCCCCACACGCGAATCGATCGCGTGTTGTCGTTTCCTTACCCCTGCTCCGGTCCCCCTCGACCTTCACAGACGTATCAGTGGTGGGCCGCAGTCACCACAATCTTCACAGCATTAGACAGGTAACCGCGACCTTCCGGTTGCAGACGCCCCCTCCGGCGTCCCTGGCAGCGGGGCCCCCTTTCCCCGCAACACCGGCAACCGGCTCCTTGCCCCCCAACTGCCGCGTATCCGCAGCATCTTGAAAACCAGGGTTCTACGGTGCTCATCATGATCGCAAGATGCGAAACGCGGTGTTTACCGGTCATACGCGTTCATTGTGGCGCCTGTGGGGACCTTGTGGAGTCGTTGTGGACATCCATACGGTCACCGACGTGATCCGTTTCACCCCGTTCATGCAAGAAGACCCCCCGCCGAAGCGAGGGGCCTCCCCGTGTCTGTGCGCCGCCAGGGACTCGAACCCCGGACCCGCTGATTAAGAGTCAGCTGCTCTAACCAACTGAGCTAGCGGCGCCTGCTGACCTGCACGACTCTACCCGATTCGGGAGGGTGGTCCGGGCCGCCGTACATCATTCGGACCGTCAGCATGCGCGTCGGGGCGACAGTTGGGAAACTGGCGAATGTGCACAGTTGCGGACATTTCGGCCTGGAGTGTGAGGGGCGTCGCATGGAGACTCCGGTATTCGAGGAAATCGATCCCGCGAACGACTGCGACTGCCCCGGCTGCCTCCACTGGCGACGCGTACTTCCCCGCCCGGCGGGCGGCCACCCGGCGGCCACCCGGGCCGTGATCCTCGCGGCCGCCGCCTCCACCGCCTTCGGCATCGTGCACGCGGCCCCTGCCTTCGCCGCCCCGCACGCTCCCGCCCGCCCCGGCGCCCCCACGGCCGACGAGCCCGACACCCCGCAGGGCGACAAGGCCCCGCTGCACGGCCCCGGCGGCAAGCCCGCGGTGATCAAGGCCCCGGCCACCACCCGCGCCGACATCATCAAGCGTGCCAAGCAGTGGGTCGCCGCGAGGGTGCCGTACAGCATGTCCGAGTACTGGGGCGACGGCTACCGCCAGGACTGCTCCGGCTTCGTCTCCATGGCCTGGAACCTCCCGGGCAACGAATGGACCGGCAGCCTCGACCAGTACGGCGTGCGGATCGCCAAGGAGGACCTCCAGCCCGGCGACATTCTGCTCTTCCACAACCCGGCCAATCCCGAGCAGGGCTCCCACGTCGTCATCTTCGGCGGCTGGACCGACTACACGCACACCTACTACCTCGCCTACGAGGAGACCCGCCCCTACGCCCGCAAGCAGGCCACCCCGTACGCGTACTGGAGCAACTCCAGCCGCTACCTCGCCTACCGCTACAAGGGCCTCGCGGGCGGTACGGCGGGCACCGAGCCGGACACCGCCAAGCCGGAGGCGCCGGACGTGACGCCGTTCCCGGGGGCGGCCTACTTCGGTCCCGGGGCCAACAACAAGTACGTCACCCAGCTCGGCCGCATGCTCGTCGAGCGCGGTGCCGCCCGCTACTACACCTCGGGGCCGGGACCCCGCTGGACGGACGCGGACCGCAGGGCCACCCAGGCGTTCCAGGAGGCGCAGGGCTGGCGGGGCAAGGACGCGGACGGGCTGCCCGGGGCCCAGACCTGGGCGCTGCTGATCACCGGCGGCGGCAAGGACATTACCACGGGCGCGGCCGGACCGCCGGCGCCCTCCTCGCACGGCGTCCCCGGCTACCCGGGGCGCGCGATGTTCCGGCCGGGCGCGACCAACAAGTACGTCACGCAGCTCGGCGAGCGGCTGGTGAAGAAGGGGTTCGGCAAGTACTACACGACCGGCCCGGGACCGCGCTGGGGCGAGCCGGACCGGCGCAACGTCGAGGCCTTCCAGCGCGCCCAGGGCTGGCGGGGCGGCGCGGCGGACGGCTACCCGGGACCGGAGACCTGGCGCCGCCTCTTCACCTGACCCGTCCGCCGGTACCCGACCGCTGTGACCCATCCCTGTCACGACCCGTCCCTGTCCTGACCCATCCCTGTTCTGACCCACCCCTGTTGTGACGCATCTGGCGCGGAGGCTGGAGGCACTCATGAGCACGACCACTTCACACACCCCCGAGTCCGAGGGACCCTCGCGGCCCGCCCGGCTCATCCAGAACGAGGCGACCACCGAGATCCCGGTCCATCTGCTGTTCCGGGACGACCCCGACCCGGTGTCGGTGCCGCTGAAGCCCGCCGTGGTGGCCCGCCGCCAGGGCACCGGGGAGCAGCCCCGTCTGCGCAGGCCCGACCGGGCCGCCCCGCGCCCCGCCCCCGACGTCGACCCCGGCCTGGCCGAGCGCCCCGCCCGGGTGCTGCCCGGCTCCGCGGGCGTTCTCGCCGGCGCCTGCGGGCTCGCCGGGTGCGCGGTCACCTCCTGGTGGGCGGGCACCCTGCCGCCGCTCGCGATGGAGGCGCTGCGGCTGCCGTCGTACGCGGGACCGGGCCTCGGCCCGGTGCAGTGGGCGGCCTACGCCGGTGCCGGTGCCCTCGGCCTGTTCGGCTTCGGCGGACTGGCCCGCGGCACCACCGGACGCGCCTGGGTGCTCGGGCTGTTCGGCCGCTACCGGGGGACCGTCCGGCGCACCGGCCTGATGTGGGTCAACCCGTTGCTGCTGCGCCGCCGGGTCGACGTACGGCTGCGGCACTGGCGCAGCGAGCCGATGGCGGCCGCCGACGCCAGCGGGGTCGGGCTCCGGGTCGTCGTCCTGGTGGTGTGGCGGGTGCGCGACACCGCGCGGGCCACGCTCGGCGTCGACGACCACGAGACGTATCTGCGCGAGTGCGTCGAGGCCGCGCTCGCCCGGGTCCCGGTGGAGGCGCCGGGCTCCGGCCGGGGTTCCGCCGACGCGGCGGGGGAGGCGCTGACCCGGCTGGTGGCCGCGGAGACCGCGCCCGTCGGCGTCGAGGTGTTCTCGGTCCAGCCGCTGCGCGTGGAGTACGCCCCCGAGGTCGCCGCCGCGATGCACCGCCGCCGGATCGCCGCGCTGGACGCCCAGCACCGGGCCACCATGCTGACGTCGGTCGTGGACTCGGTGGAGGACACGGTGACCCGGCTGACCATGCGGGGCTTGGTGGAACTGGACGACTACGAACGCAAGGCGCTGGTGAAGGACCTGACGGTGGCGTTCTGCTCGGGACGTGGAGAACAGGGGGCGTGATTGGTATGGACATGGTCAATGCACGGCAATAATCTGAGACTTGGTCTAGACCTGCACGCCTCACAGGACATCCCCCACGTTCTCCAGGAGCGGCAGCATGCGCAAAAAGACCAAGTGGTACGCCGCCGTGGTGGGCCTCGCCACCACCGGAGCCGTCGTGCTCTCCTCCGGCGGCGCCAGCAGCCACGGCTACACCGACCTCCCCATCAGCAGGCAGAAGCTCTGCCAGAACGGCACCGTGACCAACTGCGGCGACATCCAGTGGGAGCCGCAGAGCGTCGAGGGCCTCAAGGGCTTCCCGGGCGCCGGGCCCGCCGACGGACAGATATGCAACGGCGGCGTGAGCCGCTTCAGCCAGCTCAGCGCCCCGCGGACACCGGCGGGCACCGCCTGGCCGGCGACCAGGGTGACGGGCGGTCAGAGCTACACGTTCCGCTGGCAGTTCACCGCGATGCACGCCACGACCGACTTCAAGTACTACGTCACCAAGGCGGGTTGGAACCAGAACCACAACCTGGCCCGCTCCGACCTCAACCTCACCCCGTTCCTCACCGTGCCCTACAACGGCCAGCGCCCGCCGGCCACCCTCTCGCACAGCGGCACCCTGCCGTCCGGGCTCAGCGGACGGCATGTGATCGTCGCGGTGTGGACGGTCGCCGACACGACGAACGCGTTCTACGCCTGCTCGGACGTCACGTTCTGAGCATTGCTTGAGACAGTCAGGTCGTCCCCCGGGGTAGGTTCCCCCACATCAGCAGCTGACCTCGGGGGATGTGTCATGGACGCTTTCAACTTCCTCTTCTACCTCGCTCCCGGCCTGATCATGGTCATGGCCCTCGGGATGGCCTACGGCGTGCTGCGGCGCTGGTCCCGGCTGCGCGGCGCCTGGAACAGCGGACTGACGGCCGAGGCGCGCTGTCTGCGCACCTACACGACGACCAGTGGCGGCGGGGACAGCATGGTGAGCACGACACTGCACCACGTCTACGAGTTCACGACCCAGGACGGCCGGGTCGTCCGCTTCGAGGAGGAGGGCGGCCCCGGCAGCACCGTCGAGGGCGACATCGTGACCGTCCACCACACCGCCGGCGAACCGGTCGTGGCCACCGCCCACGCGCCGGGCCGGACCCAGCACGCGGTGGGCGTGTTCGGCACGCTCGCGTTCCTCGGGGTCGTCGTCGCCTTCTGCGTGGGCTTCATGGTCACCTTCTCCGAGATGTCCTCGACCCTCCACATCTGACGGTTCGTCAACTACCGTGCGCCTCCATGGACTCCAGGAGGCGTACGGTCGCGGAGCTCGTCGCCGGGCGGTGGGGCGACCACCGCCCCGGGCTGTGGTTCGAGGGGCGGGTGCTCACCCACCACGAGGTGACCGCGGGGGCCGCGGCGCGGGCGGCCCTGCTCGGTGATCTGCTCCCGTCGGGTGCCCATGTCGGGGTTCTCCTCGACAACACCCCTGAATATCCGATGTGGTTGAGCGCGGCGGCCCTCGCCGGTGCCGCCGTCGCCGGGGTCAACCCCACCCGACGCGGCCCCGAGCTGGCCCGCGACATCCTGCACACCGAGTGCCGCCTGCTGATCACCGAACCGGCCCAACTCCCTTTGCTGCGCGGCCTCGACCTGCCCGGGGTCCGCCTGCTGGTGACCGGCACCGAGGAGTACGACACCCTGCTCGCGGCCTACGCCGGTGCCGAACCGGACGCCTCCCGCGCCACCCCGGACGACCGGCTGTTGCTCTACTTCACCTCAGGGTCCACCGGCGCCCCCAAGGCCGCCCTGTGCTCCCAGGGCCGCCTGGCCGCCGCCGGACGCTCCCTGGCCGACCAGTTCCGGCTCGGCCCCGACGGCGTGCACTACGTCTGCATGCCGATGTTCCACGGCAACGCGGTGATCGCCGACTGGGCGCCCGCGCTGGCGAGCGGCGCCGGGGTCGCGCTCAGGCGGCGGTTCTCGGCCTCGGGGTTCCTGGCGGACGTACGGGAGTACGGGGCGACGTACTTCACCTATGTCGGCCGGGCGATCCAGTACGTCCTGGCCACCGAGCCGCGCGCGGACGACCGGGACAACCCGCTGCGGCTCGGCTTCGGCACCGAGGCGGGGGCGGTGGACGCGGCCGCCTTCGAGCGGCGGTTCGGGGTGCGGCTGGTGGAGGGGTACGGGTCCTCCGAGGGCGGGGCTGCGATCCAGTGGGCGCCCGGGACGCCTCGGGGCGCGGTCGGACGGGCGGCGCCCGGACTCGTCGTACTGGATCAGGAGACGGGTACGGAGTGTCCGCCGGCCGAGTTCGACGCGGGCGGGCGGCTGCTGAACGGGGACGCGGCGATAGGGGAGCTGGTGAACCGGGCGCCGAACCCCTTCGAGGGGTACTGGCGCAATCCCGAGGCGGATGCCGAGCGGCGCCGGGACGGGTGGTACTGGACCGGGGACCTCTTCTACCGGGACCGCGACGGCTACCTCTACTTCGCGGGCCGCACCGACGACCGGCTCCGCGTCGACAGCGAGAACCTGGCCGCCGCGATGATCGAGAACATCCTCGCCCGGTACGAGGGCGCGGTGGCCGTCGCGGTGTACGCGGTGCCGGATCCGGTGACCGGGGACCAGGTGATGGCGACGCTCGCCGGCACCTTCGACCCGGCGACCTTCACGGCCTTCCTCACCGCCCAGCCCGACCTCGGCACCAAGATGGCCCCCCGCTTCGTCCGCGTGGTCGACCGAATGCCGGTCACGGCAACGAACAAGATCCACCGAGCGGCCCTGAGAAAAGAGGGCACCCACTGCACCGACCCGGTGTGGTGGCGCCCACCGGGAGAAGACACGTACCGCAGACTGCTCCCGGAACCCGGATACGCCGAAGGACCCCCCGCTCCCACGAGAGGCCCTTCACGTGTGCGCCGCCAGGGACTCGAACCCCGGACCCGCTGATTAAGAGTCAGCTGCTCTAACCAACTGAGCTAGCGGCGCATGACTCTCGCCCTCCGCTTTGCGGCGGCTGGCGACAGAGAAAATACTACCCGGTCCGCGAGGGTGCTTCTGACCACTCTCGGGACGCTCTCGGGCCGCCCTCGGGCCGCCCTCAGATCGCCAGTGAGAGCAGGAGCGGGGTCGCTTCCCTGTTCAGGCGGTCCGCCGCCTGGCGGAGTCGGTGGGCGTGCTCGATCGGGAGGGAGAGGGCCAGGCAGCCGACCGCGGAGCCCGCCGTGATCGGGACCGCGGCGCAGACCGTGCCCACCGCGTACTCCTGGAGGTCGAGGTGGGGGACCGTCGGCGGCTGGGCCTCCAGGCGGGAGAGCAGCAGCTTGTCGTTGGTGATGGTCCGCGAGGTGAGCCGGGTCATGCGGTGCCGGGAGAGGTGGTCGCGGCGGCCGTTGTGGTCGAGCTGGCTGAGCAGGCTCTTGCCGAGGGCGGTCGCGTGCGCGGAGGAGCGGAAGTCCACCCACTCGTTGACCGCCGGGGTCGCGGGACCGTCGGCGTACTGGGCGATGGTGACCTCGCCGTCGACGTACCGGCTGATGTAGACGGCCGCGCCGATCGAGTCGCGCAGTCCGTCGAGCGTGCGCTGGAGCTTCTCGCGCAGCGCCCGGTCGCGGTCCTGGACGGAACTCAGCCTGGTCAGGGCGTCTCCGGTGACATACGCGCCGTCGGCCACCTGCTCGACGTACCCCTCGCGGCGCAGCATCCTCAGGAGTGCGGTCAGTCGCTCCGGGCCGAGGCCGGTGGTGCGGGAGAGTTCGACGTCGGTGACTCCGGCGGTGTGCCGGGTCATGGTCTCCAGGACGCGCAGCGCGTCCTGGGCCGAGTGGTACGGCGCGGTCGGCTCGATCCTCACGGTGACACACCTCGCACGGCGGAGCTGGGCACATGAGTGTTCGGCCGGGGATCCGGGGAGCGTCCCCCAGGACAGCACAGCAGCGCCACGGTGTTCCCCCTGCGGCTCGCTCGGTCGCACTACTACTGGGCAGTAATCCTCACAGCGATCCCTTCCACGATAACCGGCAAAAGGCTTGTAGTGAGCGGCTGTTGACGAGATTCGGTCCCCGGCCGGGGGGCTCTCAGCAGGGGCGCTGACACGCTGGCATATGCCATAAGCATGCCCCGGGCCGGGGACCTCGAAGATTGAACGTCGTTCACTTCCTGTGGTCAGAGAACCGCGCTCAGAAATTCCCGGGTGCGGTCCTGCTCGGGCTCGCTGAAGATCTTCTCCGGGGAGCCCGACTCGATGATCCGGCCCGAGTCGAACATCAGGACCTGGTCGGAGATGTCCCGGGCGAAGTTCATCTCGTGGGTCACGCAGAGCATCGTGATGTCGGTGGTGCGGGCGATGTCCCGCAGCACGTCGAGGACGCCGGCGACCAGCTCGGGGTCGAGCGCCGAGGTCACCTCGTCGAGGAGCAGCACCCGGGGCCGCATGGCCAGTGCCCGCGCGATGGCCACCCGCTGCTGCTGTCCGCCGGACAGCTGGGTCGGCCGGGCGCCCGCCTTGTCGGCGAGCCCCACCAGGTCGAGCAGCTCACGCGCGCGTGCCTCCGCCTCGTCCTTGGACATGCCGAGCACGGTGACGGGCGCCTCGGTGATGTTGCGCAGGACCGACATGTTCGGGAACAGGTTGAACTGCTGGAAGACCATCCCGATCTTCTTGCGGACCTCGCGCAGCTGCTTTTCCGGCGCCGGGTACAGCTTCTCCCCGTCGACGCTGACCGTGCCCTCGTCGGGCTTGGTCAGGGTCATCAGCATGCGCAGGATCGTGGTCTTTCCGGACCCGGAGGGACCGATCAGCGTCACGTGCTTGCCGGAGTCGACCGAGAAGTTCAGCCGGTCCAGGACCGTGTTCGACCCGAAGCGCTTGGTCACGTCCTCGAAGCGGATCAGTTCGCTGCCGTCCACCGGGGGGTTGGCGTTGGCGTCGGGCTCTTCCATGAGGGGGGTGTCAGCGGACAAGACGTCGCTCCAGGGATCGCAGGAGAAGGGAGGCCAGATAGGAGATGACGATGAAGGCCACGCCGATCACGGTCAGGGGCTCGGTGAACTGGAAGTGCTGCTGCGCGAACAGCCGCGCCTCGCCGAGCATCTCCAGGACCGTGATCACCATCAGCATCGGTGTGTCCTTGAGCATCGCGATCACGTAGTTGCCGAGGGCCGGCACGACCCGGCGGATCGCCTGCGGCAGGATCACCACCTGCCAGGTCCGCACCCGCGGCAGGTTCAGCGCGGTCGCCGCCTCCCACTGGCCGACCGGCACCGCCTCGATACCGGCGCGGTAGACCTGCATGGTGTACGTCGAGTAGTGCAGCCCGATCCCGATGACACCGGTGGCGAGCGCGGAGAGGGTCACGCCCCACTCGGGCAGCACGTAGAAGAGGAAGAACAGTTGGACCAGCAGCGGGGTGTTGCGCACGAACTCCGTGACCACCCCGACCGGCCAGCGCACGAACCGCGAGGGCGCGCGCATCAGCAGCGCCCACACCAGCCCGAGCGCGAAGGAAATCAGCGAGCCGAGCGCGAGGGCCTGAAGGGTGACCAGCAGACCTTTCCAGAACTGCGGCATGAAGTCGCTTACGGCACTCCAGTCCCACGTCATGCGACACGACCTCCTACGGGCGTGGTCCGGCCCCGCTTCAGCTCGGTCTCGGTGTCGAGGCCGCGCTGGGGCTCCTTGCCGACGCCCGCCTTGAGCTTCTTCTCAAGACCCCGCATCAGCCGGGTCAGCAGGAAGGCGATGACGAAGTAGATGAGCAGCAGATACGTGTAGATCCCGGCGCTCTCCTGGAGCGCGAGCCGTACCAGGTTGCCGCTGAAGGCGAGGTCGCCCATGCCCATCACGGACACCAGCGCGGTGCCCTTGAGCAGTTCGATCAGCAGGTTGGAGAACGGCGGGATCATCTCCGGCACCGCCTGCGGCAGCAGGATCAGCCTGAGCCGCTGCCAGGGCGTGAAGCTCAGCGCGATCCCGCCCTCCTGCTGGGCCGGGTCGACCGCCTTGAGCGCGCCGCGCACGATCTCGGAGCCGTACGCCCCGTAGGTCAGCCCGAGCGCGAGCGTGCCGGCCCACATCGGCACCAGCTGCCAGCCGAACGCCGGTGGCAGCACGAAGAACACCCAGAAGATCATCACCAGCGCCGAGGTCCCGCGGAACACCTCGGTGTAGAGGCCCGCGAGGAAGCGGACGATCCACAGCCGGTGGGTGCGCGCGACGCCGACCACGAAGGAGACGGCGGCGGCGAGCAGCGAGCTGAACACCAGCAGCTGGACGGTGGTCCAGATGCCCTTGAGCACGAGTTCCCAGAGTCCGGAGGTCATCCGCCGCAGAGCTCCTTCGCGGTCAGGTCCGTCATCTCGGCCTGCGTGAACCCGAAGGGCTTGAGGATCCGCAACAGCTCCCCGCTCTTCTTCAGCTTCCGCAGCTCGGTGTTGAAGGCGTCCCGCAGGTTCGTCTCGGTGCGCCGGAACGCGAAGGCGCCGCCGTCCACGTGCGGCTTGCCGTCCACGGTCGGAGTGAAGGCCTTGGTGGCCTCCGCCTTGGCCGACTTCTTCACCACCTCACGGGTGGTGAGCGCGGTCCCGGCGAACACGTCGACGCGTCCCGCCTCCACCGCGTTCAGCCCCGCGACCTGGTCCGGCACGATCAGGATGTCGCTCTCCTTGTACCCCGCCTCGACGGCGTACTGGATCTCCGCGTACCCGGTGCCGGTGGCGAACTTCGCCTTCTTCTCGACGACGTCCTTGTAGTCGCGCAGCCCCTTCGGATTCCCCTTCCGCACGATGAAGGAATCGAGCATCTGGTAATCGGGATCGGCGAAGATGACCTGTTCGCAGCGTTCCGGGGTGACATACATCCCGGCCGCCACGACATCGAACTGCTGGGAATTCAGTCCCGGAATGAGCGACCCGAACTCGGTCGGCACGGGCTGTACCCGGTCGACTCCGAGCCGTTTGAACACGGCCTTCGCGAGTTCGGGCGCCTCGCCGGTCAGGTCGCCGTTCTTGTCGATGTAGCCGAAGGGGATCTCGCCCGCGATCCCCAGCCGTACGACACCTGCCGCGCGCAGCCGGTCGAGCAGTTCGCCGCCGCCGGTGGTCGAGGCGGTGGCCACGCGTGAGCAGCCGGCCGCGCCCAGCGCACCGAGCGCCGCCACCCCCGCGAGCAGCGATCGGCGTGTGGTCCCGGATGTGTGTTCGCCATGTTCCAGTGGTGGAGCCATGGCGGCGCGGCTACCCGACCCGATGCGACTTATGCAGATCGATTCGAGCCCCGTTTCCCGACAAGGCCCTCTTGACCGGCGCGGGACCATGGAACGCATGGCTGACCGTTACATCGAAGTCTCGCTGGTCAAGCGGGGTGTCACCGGTACGGCAAAGCTGCTGGACGATCGAGCGCCGATCACCTGCGCGACCGTATGGGACGCCCTTCCGCTCGCGGGCGACGTCTATCACGCAAAGTACGCACGCAATGAGATCTACGCTCTTTTCCCACCTTTCGCGGAATCCGAGCCACCCCTGGAAAACCCGACAGTCACCCCCATCCCCGGCGATCTCTGCTATTTCTCCTTCGCCGGCGCGGAACTCGGCACCAAGTCCTACGGCTACGACCGCGAGGTCCGCCCGGGCACGACCCTGGTCGACCTGGCCCTGTTCTACGAACGCAACAACCTCCTCCTGAACGGCGACGTGGGCTGGGTGCCGGGGATCGTGTGGGGGCAGGTGGTGGAGGGCCTGGACGCCCTGGCGGAGGGGTGCAACGACCTGTGGCGGTCGGGGGCGATCGGCGAGAGCCTGCGGTTCAGCCGGCTCTAGCGCTCACCCGCGCGCACCGGCGCGGGCGGCCGTACGCCGGCTGCCCCCGCCTCGTACAGCGCGTGCGCCGCCCGCAGTACCAGGTCGTCCCGGTGTCGGGCCGCCACCAGCTGGAGTCCCACCGGCAGTCCGTCGCCGTCGGTTCCCACCGGGACGGAGGCGGCGGGCTGCTGGGTCATGTTGAAGGGGTAGGTGAAGGGCGTCCAGCCCGTCCAGCGGCGGTGCCCTGAGCCCTTCGGCACCTCGGCGCCCGCCTCGAACGCCGTGATCGGGAGGGTCGGGGTGACCAGGAGGTCGTAGGAGTCGTGGAAGCGGCCCATCCGGCGGCCGAGTTCCATGCGGACGTCCACCGCCGCGAGGTAGTCGAGGGCGCTCATGCGGGCGCCGAGACCGCAGATCTCCCGGAGCCCGGGGTCGAGCAACTCCCGCTGGTGCGGCCCGAGTTGCTGGGTCACCCGGGCCGCTCCGCTGAACCACAGGGTGTGGAAGGCGTCCACCGGGTCGGCGAAGTCGGGGTCCGCCTCGGTGACGTACGCGCCGAGTCCGGCCAGGCGCTCCACGGCCCGCCGGACCGCCGCCGCGACCCCGGGCCGCACGGCGACCTGGCCGCCGAGGGACGGCGAGTACGCGATCCGCAGGCCCCGCACACCGCCCGGCAGGGCCGCCGAGTACGGGCCCGGGGCCGGGCCCAGCGCCGACCAGTCCCGGGAGTCCGGGACGCCGATCACGTCCAGCAGCAGGGCCGCGTCGGCCGCGTCACGGGTCATCGGGCCCACATGGGCCAGGGTGCCGAAGGCGCTCGCCGGGTAGAGCGGCACGCGGCCGTACGTCGGCTTCAGGGCGAAGATCCCGCAGAACGCGGCCGGGATACGGACACTGCCCCCGCCGTCCGTGCCGAGCGCGAGCGGCCCCGCGCCGAGCGCCACGGCCGCCGCGGCACCGCCGCTTGAGCCGCCCGCGGTGCGCGACGGGTCGTAGGGATTGCGGGTGACGCCCGACAGCGGTGAGTCGGTGACGCCCTTCCAGCCGAACTCCGGGGTGGTGGTCTTGCCGAGGAACACGGCGCCCTGCTCGCGCAGCCGGGCGACCGAGGGCGCGTCCTCGTCCCAACTCCCGCTCTCCGCAATGGTCCTGGACCCCTTCAGCGCCGGGGCCCCGCGCATCAGCAGGATGTCCTTCACCGTGACCGGGACGCCGTCCACCGCGCCCGCCGGCTCGCCGCGCCGCCACCGGTCGGCCGAGGCGCGGGCCTGCGCCAGGGCCTCCTCGCCGGTCAGCCGCACGAAGGCGTTCACCTCCGGCTGGATCTCCTCGGCCCGTTCCAGGGCCGCCCGGGTCGCGTCCACCGGGCTGAACTCGCCCTTGCGGTAACCCTCCACGAGTCGTACGGCGGTCAGTTCGGTGAGGTCGAGAACCCGCATGTCCGGCATGTCGCGCATGTGCCCCTCCGCTCGACGTTCAGTGCCCTGGTACGTACCCGCGTCCCTTGTCGACCACGTTCGGCAGCGCTCTTCCCGCTTCCCAGCGGTCGTACAACTCCACGAACTGCGTGCCGAGTTGATCGCGCCAGCCGATGGTGTCGCCGCTCATGTGCGGGGACACGATCAGCCCGGGGACGTGCCACAACGGGCTGTCGGGCGGCAGGGGTTCGGACTCGAAGACGTCGAGGGCCGCGCCCGTGATCCAGCGCTTGGCCAGGGCCGCCACCAGGTCGTCCTCGACGACGAGCTGGCCCCGGCCGATGTTGATGAAGCGGGCGGAGGGCTGCATCACCCCGAAGCGGCGGGCGTCGAACATGCCCAGGGTCTCCGCGGTGAGCGGGGCGGCCGCGATCACCCAGTCGGCGCGGGCCATCAGCCGGTCCAGGTCGTCGGGGCCGTGGACGCCGGTGCGGGAGCGGCGGCCGACCAGGGCGGTGGTGATGCCGAGCGCCTTGAGGGTGGCCACGATCGCCCGGCCGATGGGCCCCGAACCGACCACGCAGGCACGGGTTCCGGCCACCCGCTGCGACTCGCGGTGCCGCCACACGCCCTCGCGCTGGAGGTCCAGGGTGCGGGGCAGGTCCTTGGCCATCGTGAGGACCAGCGCGGCGACGTACTCGGCGATCGGCTGGTCGAAGACCCCGCGCGCGTTGGTCACCCGCGTGTCGGAGGCGACGAGTTCGGGGCACATCAGATGGTCCACGCCCGCGCTCGCGGTGTGCACCCAGCGCGGCCTCGGGCCCTCGCCCGGCCAGGCGTCCCGCACCGCGGTCGAGGTGAAGTCCCAGACCAGCAGCACGTCGGCGAACGGCAGCCGCTCGGCGAGCGTGGTCTCGTCCGCGTGCTCGATCCGGGCCCGGCCGGTGAGCCTGCCGAGGCGCGGCAACGGGTCGGCGTCGAGGACGAGAAGGGTGGGGACGGGCATCGGGCCACCGTTTCCGCGGAGATCCGCTGGGGCGATTTCTACACGTTCATGCGGGGTGACCGACCTTTTTCCGCCGGTTTCCGGGCGACGGCCGGGCGTCTGACATGGGCGGAAACACCGGGGGCGACTCCCGTGTGACGTGAGCGTGACATGGGCGGATTGACCACGCTCGCACCCGAACCTACCTTCGTCAACACGGGCGTTGCGCACGTTCCGCTGTCCCCCCGTCTCTCACCGTGAGGCCGGTCCCTGCCATGGACGTTTCTTTTCTCGGTGGTCCGCGCCCGCAGCGCGGTGTCGGTGTCGTCGCCCCCTTCGACTTCGCGCTGGATCGCGAACTGTGGCGCTGGGTCCCCGACGAGGTCTCGCTCCATCTGACCCGCACCCCGTACGTCCCCGTCGAGGTCAGCCTCGACCTCGCCCGCCTGGTCAGCGAGCACGAGACCCTGCACGAAGCCGTGCGCACGCTCCACGCCATCGCCCCCGAGGTCGTCGCCTACGCCTGCACCTCCGGCAGCTTCGTCGGCGGGATCGCCGGGGAACGCGCCATGTGCGAGGCCATGACCCGGGCCGGCGCGGTCCCCTCCGTCACCACCTCCGGCGCCCTCCTCGACGCCCTCGACGAACTCGGCGTCCGCCGGGTCGCGCTGGTGACGCCGTACACCGTGTCGGTGACCAGGTCGCTGGAGGAGTACGTCGCCGAGGCGGGCGTCGCCGTCACCGGACGCGCCTACATGGGCCTGACCCGGCACATCTGGAAGGTGCCCTACCGCCAGGTCTCCGAGATGGCCCACAAGGCGGTGCGCGCCGACGCCGAGGCCCTGTTCATCAGCTGCACCAACCTGCCGACGTACGACGTCATCCCGCAGCTGGAGGCCGAACTGCGCATCCCGGTGATCTCGGCCAACCAGGTGACGATGTGGGCGGCGCTGCGCCGACTGGGTACCCGAGCCGTGGGACCGTACCAGGCGCTGATCGACCCGGCGGCGAGGACCGGTCCCGTGCGCCCGGAGATTCCGGGACTGCCGGAAGTCCGGGGCCTGCCGGACGAAGAACAGCAGCAGGAAGGCTGGACATGACCGCACTCGGATTCCTCTACCCGGGCCACTCCGCCGAGGACGACTATCCCCGCATCGAGCAGCTCCTGGGCAGCGACATCCGCCTGGACGTCGTCCACACCGACATCGGCACCGACGCCCACCGCGTGGACGCCCTCCTGGAGATGGGCGCCGCCGACCGGCTCGCCGCGGGCGTCGAGGAACTGCGGATGTCGGGCGCCGAGTCCGTGGTCTGGGCCTGCACCAGCGGCAGTTTCGTCTACGGCTGGGAGGGCGCCCACGACCAGGTCCGCACCCTGGCCCGCACGGCCGGTCTGCCCGCCTCCTCGACCTCCTTCGCCTTCGTGCACGCGGCCCAGGAGATCGGGGCCCGCCGGGTGGCCGTCGCGGCGACCTACCCGGACGACGTGGCGGGCCTGTTCGCGGAGTTCCTGAGGGCGGGCGGGGTGGACGTGCTCCAGGTGCGCGGCGCCGGGATCATCACCGCCGCCGAGGTCGGCACCTGGGGCGAGGAGGAGGTCTTCGCGCTGGCCCGGGCGGCCGACTCACCGGACGCCGACGCGGTTCTCCTCCCGGACACCGCCCTGCACACGGCCACCCACATCCCGGCCCTGGAGAAGGAACTCGCCAAGCCGGTCCTCACCGCGAACCAGGTCACGGTCTGGGAGGCCCTCAGGCTGACCGACCGCAGGGTCAACGCGCCTTCGCTGGGCGCGCTGTTCACCAAGGAGCCGATCGTCCAGGTCTGAGCCCGCTCGGTGGACGGTCGCCGGTGCCGAAGACTGCCGTGGAGGACGATCCACCCCGTCCCCGGGAACAACCGGGGACATTCCCCTGTTACCCGTGGAGCGACAGCGCACGGCGACACACAGGAGGAGCCCACCGTGGCGGAAGACGAGATCCGGGGTACTGCACAGGGCGCCGCCCCCGTACCCCTCTCCGTACTGGACCTGGTCACCGTCGGCGCCGGACGCACGGCCACCGACGCCCTGCGCACCAGCGTCGCCATCGCGGGGCTCACGGAAGAGCGCGGGTTCCACCGCTACTGGGTCGCCGAGCACCACTCGATGCCCGGGGTGGCCTCCTCCTCGCCCGCGGTGATCCTGGCTCACCTCGCCGCCCACACCAGCCGCATCCGGCTCGGCTCGGGCGGAGTCATGCTGCCCAACCACGCCCCGCTGGTGATCGCGGAGCAGTTCGGCACGCTGGAGGCGATGGCCCCGGGCCGGGTCGACCTGGGCCTCGGCCGGGCCCCGGGGACCGACGGCGCCACCGCAGCGGCCCTGCGCCGCAGCGACCGCCTGCACGAAGGCGCCGACGACTTCCCCGAGCAGCTCGCCGAGCTCGTCCGCTTCCTGGACGACGACTTCCCGGACGGCCACCCCTACCGCCGTATCCACGCGGTACCCGGCCCCGTCCAGGCGACCTCGCCCGGCGGCGTCCAGTCCCCGCACCGCCCGCCCGTCTGGCTGCTCGGCTCCTCCGGCTTCAGCGCCCAGCTCGCCGGCTCCCTCGGACTGCCCTTCGCCTTCGCGCACCACTTCTCGGCGCAGAACACCATCCCCGCCCTGGACCTGTACCGCGAGTCCTTCCGCCCCTCCGCGGTCCTCGCCGAGCCGTACGCCCTCATCGGCGTCTCCGCCCTCGCCACCGACGACGAGAAGGAGGCCCGCCGCCAGGTCCGCGCCGCCGCCCTCAACATGATCCGGCTGCGCACCGGCCGCCCCGGCCTGGTCCCCACCCCGGAGGAGGCGGAAGCGTACGAGTTCAGCCCCATGGAGGAGGAGTTCGCCAACTCCTGGAACGCCAACGTGATCCACGGCACCTCCGACGAGGTCCGCTCCGGCCTGGACGACCTCCACAAGCGCACCGGCGCCGACGAGCTGATGCTCACGGGCAACGCCCACAGCGGCGACGTACGCCTGCGCTCCTACGAGCTGATCGCGGACGCGTACGGTCTGCCGAAGCCGAAGGCTTTCTAGGCCTTCACACCCATCAGCCCGGAGATACGATCCGGCGACACCGGCCGTGAGTACAGCCACCCCTGGCCGGTGTCGCAGCCGATCCGGCGCAGCCGGCTGGCCTGGGCCGAGGTCTCCACGCACTCCGCGGTGACGGTGAGGCCGAGGCGGTGGGCCAGCTGGATCATCGCCTCCACGACGACCTCGTCGGCCGGGTTGGGAGCGACGCCCTCACCCTCGTACTGGAAGCCCCGTACGAAGGAGCCGTCCAGCTTCAGGACGGAGACCGGCAGCCGGCTGAGGTAGGCGAGGTTCGAGTAGCCGGTGCCGAAGTCGTCGATCGCGATGCCGACGCCCATGTCGCTCAGCGCCTGGAGGGCCTGGAGCGGGCGGCCCGCCGAACCCATGACCGCCGACTCGGTGAGTTCGAGCTGGAGCAGGTGCGGGGCGAGGCCGGTCTCCTCAAGGGTGGCCGCCACGTCCGCGACCAGGTCGGAGTCCCAGACCTGACGCACCGCCACGTTCACGCTCACGAAGATCGGCGGCTCGTCGGGGTGGTCGAGCTGCCACCGGCGGGCCTGGCGGCAGGCGGTGGCCAGAATCCAGCGGCCCAGTGGCACGATCGAGCCGTCCTCCTCGGCCAGCGCGATGAACCGATTCGGCGTCAGCATCCCGAACTGCGGGTGGTTCCAGCGCACCAGCGCCTCCACCCCGCGCAGCCGCCCGTCCTCCATGCCCACCAGCGGCTGGTACTCCAGCTGGAACTCGCCGCGCTCGATGGCCGGACGCAGCGTCGAGGCGAGCGCCTGCCGGGTCACGCGGTGGGCGTTGCGCTCGGGGTCGAAGAGCGTCCAGCGGTCCCGGCCGTCGGCCTTGGCCCAGTACAGCGTGGTGTCCGCGGCCTGCATCAGCCCGGTCGCCGAAGTGCCCTCGGCCTGCCGCTCCACGACCCCGATCGACGCCGACACCGACATCCGGTGCCCCGAGACGTCGAAGGGCGCCTGGATCGCCTTCAGCAGGGACTCGGCGAGGTCGGCGAGCTGCTCGG
Source organism: Streptomyces sp. SID13726 (assembly GCF_010548375.1). GTDB lineage: Bacteria > Actinomycetota > Actinomycetes > Streptomycetales > Streptomycetaceae > Streptomyces. Next base: position 64,507 of record NZ_JAAGLY010000022.1, on the reverse strand, counting down.
TGCCGGTGGAGTCCTCGACGAGCAGCGCGAACTCGTCGCCGCCCAGCCGCGCCACCAGGGGAGCGGTCGCCCGACCCTGCCCCGCCTCGTCGGCGCAGCGCGTCAGCCGCTCGGCCACGGCGGCGAGCAGCCGGTCGCCGACCCGGTGGCCGAGGGTGTCGTTGACCGCCTGGAACCCGTCGAGGTCGAGGTAGCACAGCCCGATCCGGCCCGTGCCGCCCTGTTCGTACGACTCCGCCTCCAGGGCCGCCGTCAGCCGCTCGAAGAACAGTGTGCGGTTGGGCAGCCGGGTCACCGGGTCGTGCATCTGCAAGTGCCGCAGCCGCGCCTGGAGTTCACGCCGGGCGGTGATGTCGGCGAGCGACAGCAGGACACCCGGGGCGCCGTCGGCCAGCGGCGCGACCGTGATCTGCGCCCACAGCGAGTGCCCGTCGGGATGCTTCAGCCGGCGTTTGCAGCGCAGCTTCGCCTGGCGGCCGCGCAGCACCTCGCGGTACGCGTGCCAGGTGCGCGCGTCCGAGCTGAGGTCCACGAGGTCCGCGGCGACCGCCCCGGCCAACTCCTCGGTCACCGCGCCGAGCAGCTCGCCGAAGGCGGGGTTGGCGTCGAGGACCAGGCCCTCACGGTCGACCACGGCCATGGCGAGCGGGGCGGCCGCGAAGGCCGCACGATGTGCCGGACACTCGGTACGAGTAGGTGTGGTGGTGTCACTCTCTGTTACGGCTGACCCGTCGAGGTCTGCCGCGGGCGCCGGCCCTTCGGACGTTCCGTTCACCGCTAGCTCCCGCAGTGCACTCGATCGCTGTCCGCGCAGGAAAGTGTGCCGATCATAGAGGCTGCCCCCGGGCCCTTCCAGCCATTGCCCAGTCTGACGGACCGGCAACCCCTTCTGACAGATCGTTTCTGCCCGCAGCTGGACGGGTTCTTCGGGCTCCGGACCGCTTGTGACGTTCCGTGAGCGATTCGGGGGTGTCGGCGCCGACGGAGGGTTACGCACTCTCACTCGTCCGGTGCAGATAAACAGGGCATATTACTGCAAACCCCCACAGGCTGGGTGCGGTGTCCCGTGAACCGCTCCCGGAGGTCCCTTTGCCGCGCTCGTTTCCGCGCCCCCGACTGCGCAGCACCGCGGCCGTGTTCACCACGATGGCGGCCCTCGCCGCCACCTCCCTCGTCACCGGGCCCTCGGTGGCCGAGCCCTTCTCCTCGGCCCCCTGCACTCTCGGTCGCACCGACGCCCACCACTCCGAGGGCGTGGACACCTGGAACACCGCGTATCCGCGCCCGGCCCGCGCGCTCGACGCCGTGATGGTCTTCCTCTCCTTCCCGGACGCCCGTCCGCTGACCAGCCCCGCCGAACTGACCGCCGATCACTTCCCGGCCACCACCCGCTTCTTCGAGCGCGCCTCCTACGGCCGCTTCACGCTGCGCCCGCACCCGCTGCCGCACTGGATCCGGATGCCGCACCCGTCCACGTCGTACGCCATACAGCGCGACTGGAACGCCGAACGCCGGGGCGCGTATCTGCGCGACGCGCTCGCCGCGGCCGACGGGCAGGTCGACTTCTCGCGCTACGACGTCGTGTACTTCGTCGCCGACCCGGACGCGCCCGGCGTCGACTCGGACGCCACGAAGGTCGTCAACCTGGACGTCCCGCTGCGCGCCGACGGCACCGACATCCGCCGGGTCGTCACCGTCTTCGAGAAGCACCCGCCGGACCGGCTGGTGCTGGCCCACGAGACCGGGCACGTCTTCGACCTGCCCGACCTCTACCACCGGCCGATGGACGGCAAGGGGGACTGGGACACCTACGTCGGCGACTGGGACCTGATGGGCAGCCAGTTCGGGCTCGCCCCGGACCTGTTCGCCTGGCACAAGTGGAAGCTGGGCTGGCTGGAACGCCGGCAGGTGGCGTGCGTACGGGGACCTGAGCCGAGGCGCCTCACGCTGGAACCGCTGGAGACCGGCCCCGGCAACGCCGGGATCTTCGGCCCCGGACGCGGTACCAAGCTCGCGGTCGTGCGCACCGGCGCCGACAGCGCGCTCGCCTTCGAGGCGCGCGGCGCGGTGGCCAACGACACGGCGGTCTGCCGCCAGGGCGTCCTCGTCTACCGGGTCCACAGCGGCGCCGCCTCCGGCACCGGCCCCATCCAGGTCCTCGACGCCCACCCCCACACCGAGGCCTGCTGGGAAAACTCCGTCTACCCACCCCTGGCGGACGCCCCGGTCGCGGTCGGCGAGACCTTCAAGGTCCCGGGGTCGAACGTACGCGTGACGGTGACGGGGCGGACGGAGTCGGGGGCGTGGGATGTGGAGATCACGGCCGGGTGACTCCTTGACCGACGGCTCGGTGGCCGACGCCGAGGGGGTGTGGGTGGCGGAGCCCCCACAACGCGCGGCGCAGCCGCGCAGGAACGACGATGGCGAGGCCGGTTCGCGCACCCCCGGCCGCCCCTGCGACACCCGGAAACGTCGAAAGCCCCCCGCTTCCACGGAGGGCCTTCGATGTCGGTGCGCCGCCAGGGACTCGAACCCCGGACCCGCTGATTAAGAGTCAGCTGCTCTAACCAACTGAGCTAGCGGCGCCTGCTGACGTCGTAGACCTTAGCATCCTGATCGGCCGGGGGAAAAATCGAAATCCGTACGGCGGTCCGTGCCGCTCGGACGGCCGCCCAGACCAGGACTTCAGGGCCCGGCAGCCAGGGGTGACGGGTGTCGGGGGCGACCAGCCAGCGCGACGTCAGCGCGGACTTCGCGGCGCTCAGCGGGGCCGGGACGGTGACCGCGTCGCCGGTGCCGTGGCACAGCAGCGGCGGGATCGCCCCCGTGCGGCCGAACTCCTCCCAGCGCAGCAGCGACGGCAGCCGCTGGGCCGCGCCCGGCGCCACGAACAGCAGCATCCGGCCCCGGAGTGTGGCCACCGGGCCGGAACCGGGCCCCTCGTCCCACAGCCGGTCGAGCATCCGGCGCCCGAAGATCGCCGGTGTGCTGACCACGTCGAAGGCGGTCCCGCAGGGCAGCACGACCGGGGCCGTGGGCCGCTCCTCCCACAGCGCCAGGGTGCTACGCGGATACGTTCCTGCCGACGCGAGCCAGGCGGCCCCGTCCGCGGTGACGCCCGAGACGTCGAAGCGATCGGAGAACGGTTCTTCGCGTGTGCTCATGTCACCTACATGTACCGGGCGTGAGCGACCAGTCTCCGAGGGTTGCGGGAATTCGGGACAGGGAAGGGTGCGGGGGAGTATCTTGCCCGCCTGGCATATGCCAAGCATTTTTTACGAGGGTCACGGCGGCGACAGCTCACACGGGATCGGCGTGCCCCGCCCCTCCCTCCGCGCCGCGCAGCAGATCCCGGCCGAACTCGACCATCTTCTTCGCGTAGTCCTCGGTCCACTCGGCCCGCTCGGCGATGTCCGCCGTGGTCAGCCGGTCGAAGCGCCGGGGGTCGGCCAGCTGGGCCGCCGCCATCGCCTGGAACTCCACCGCGCGGTCGGTCGCGGCGCGGAAGGCGTGCGTCAGCTCGGTGGCCCGGGTCAGCAGCGCGCGCGGGTCGTCGATCGACTCCAGGTCGAAGAAGTGCTCCGGGTCGTCGGCCACCTGCGTGGGCTCGAACAGCAGGGGCGCGGGGCGTAGCCGCGGTTCGTTCCGACGCGGCGTGGGCTCCGCCATGTCTTCATCCTCCTCGTACGTCGTCGTGCCGAACGGCCCGCCTGTGCACAGGCCACCGTCCATTGTCCCGCGCCTGTGCAAGAGGGCACGGGGGCCTCCGGCGGTACCAAGGCCGACGCCCCCCACGATGTTCCCGCTCAAGGGCTCCAGGACACCCGGTGCTCCGCCGGCACCGCGTGATCGGCGGACGTCCATCACGGCCGCCACGGCACCCGGTGCTCCGCCAGCCGCGCCAGCACCGCGTGGTTCGCCTCCCAGCCGTCCGGGAACTTCACCAGCGTCCCCAGCTGGACCGGCTCCGTCGAGGGGTAGTCGTCCAGGAGGTCGCTCACGCCCGCTCGGCACACCACGATGCAGGCGTGGCGGTGACGGGAGGCCAGGACGCAGAGGCGGCCCGTCTCCAGGTGGAAGGCGGTGGCGTCGGGGCGGCCGGAGAGGGGGTGCAGCACGACCGTGACGTCGTACTCGCGGCCCTGGAGGCGGTTCGCCGTGTCGACGGTGACGTCCACGACGCCCAGGTCGGCCAGCGCCGCGCGGACCGCCGCCGCCTGGTCCCGGTGGGCCGTGCCGACGGCGATCCGGTCGGCCGTCAGGGGAGCCGGGTCCGGTGAGCGCTCCGAGGTGGCGGCCCCGCCCCGGTCCAGCAGCCGTCGTACCACCGCGGCCACCGCCCGCACCGCCTCCGGGTCCGTCCGCGGAGTGTGCCGCGCGGGCAGCTCCAGCAGCCCCCAGCCGGACTCCGCCGCCGCGTCGATCACCCGGTCGGGGCCCGAGCCGTCCGAGGGGACGCCGAAGCTCAGCCGCCGGTCGTCGTGGCCGGTGCCGCTGCGGAAGGGCGTGTACGGGTAGAAGGCGCCGGAGACGAGCGGCGCGGCGGAGGCCGGGAGCCGCCAGGACACCGGCAGCCGGTGCTGCGGCAGCTCGGGGTTGTGCGCCAGCAGGGTCGTCACCGCCGAGGCCGAGGGGTCGTACGACAGCCCCGCCCACTGCTCGCTGCCCACGATCGCGAACGGGTCCAGCTGCCCCGGGTCGCCCACGAACAGCGCCCGCTCGAACAGCCCGGCCACGGCCAGCAGCGAGTCCGAGCGCATCTGGTACGCCTCGTCGACGATCGCGTGCGCCCACGGCTCGTCCGTCTTCACATGCCCCCACTTGGCGGCCGTGGAGATCACGACGGGCAGCCCGGTGAGATCGCCGGCCTTGGCCGACTTGCGGACCTGTGGCAGGTCGTCCAGCGCCTTGTCGTACGGGTCGGCGTCACTGCTGTGCAGCCGGGCGACGGGCAGGTCCGGGTTCTTCTCCGCGAGCCTGAGGACCAGGTCGTCCACCTGGGCGTTGGTCTGCGCGACGACCATCAACGGGCGCCCCGCGTCGGCCAGTTCGAGCGCCGCCCGGACGACCAGCGTGGACTTCCCGGCGCCGGGCGGGGAGTCCACGACGACACCGCGATGGGTGCCGTGCAACGTGTCGTGAAGGATCGCGTCGGTGGCCCGCGTGGCCTCGGCACCGGGGTCGAAGGCCCGGTGGGCCGGGGTGGTCACAGCACGTCCTCCGCGGTCAGGGGATCGGCGTTCTCCGGCACGGCCTCACCGGGCGGACCGCCGTGCGTCCAGGGCGTGTTCTCCGGGTCGGGGAGCTTCGCGCCGCCGCGCTGCTCGTGCTCGAAGAGCGTGAAGCAGAGCCGGTCGCCCTTCTCGGGCACGGACCCGGTCTCGGGCTCCTTGCCGCGGCCCATCTTGTCGAGGACCTTGAGCACGATCAGCGCGCCCTCCTCCTCGTACCCCACGAACTCCGCCGACTGCGGCTTCCCGCCCAGCGAGCGGTACACCTTGGCGCGCTCGCCGAGATGCGGCCGGTCGTCGGTCCGCACGGTCACCAGCGGGCGCGGGCTCGGCCGCTTGCCCTCGCTGTACGTCATCACGACATCCGTGACCTCGCCCGCGAACGCCTCCCCGGCCAGCCGCCGCCCCGCCATCACCAGCGGGTCGTCGAGCGCCTCCTGCGCCTCCAGACGGGCCTGTTCGCGCTCGCGGGAGGCGAGCTTGTTGGCCGCGGTCACGGCGTCGTCGCGGCGCGGCTGCGGGGGCTCGCCAGCGGTGACCCGGTCGCGGTGGCTCGTGAACGACCAGCGGTCGCGCGTCCACCGCTCCTCCGTGTGCGCCCCTTCGGGCAGCGCCCGCAGCAGGTCCAGGCCCCGCCACACCGCGTCCCAGGTGGGGCGGGTGCGGCTCGCGACCAGTGCGCGGATCTCCTGTTCGGCGGCGGTGAGCGTGCCGAGCCGGTCGTCGGCCTCCAGTCCGTCCTCGGCGGCGGCGAAGGCGGTACGCGCGCGGTCGTAGCGCTCCAGGGCGGGCGCGAGCAGCTTGTTGTCGAACGCCGGGTCGGTCGCGGGACCGGCGGGCGGGTGCAGCAGCTGGCCGCGGTCGTCCCGGGCGAGCTCGGCCTCCAGGGCCGCCTCGGCGCCGGAGCGGCCCTCCGGCGGGTCGATCCAGGCGAGCAGCGCGCCCAGGTGCTGGTCCTCCAGGGTGGACTGGCCAGTGGACCAGTGCCGTCCCAGCACGTCCGTCATCGCCAGCAGCAGCGACGAGCCCGGCACCCGGGCCCGCTCCCCGAAGTGGGTCAGCCACCGACCCAGCAACGGCACCCGGGGCGGGGCCGGATACGGGGTCTCGGGGTCCTGCTCCGCCGTACGCCGGAAACGCATGGAGCGCCCGAGCAGCCGTACGAAATCCACGCCCGCGCGGCTCGGCAGGATCAGCTGCGGGGCGTCCGCGCACAGCTCGACCTCGACCTTGACGCGCTTGCCGGTCTCCGGATCGGTCTCGTTGCGCTCGGCCGCCTCGACCGTCTCGGCGTATCCGTCGACGTACGGCAGCACGATGTCCGCCAGTTCGGCCAGGAACGCGAACCTGAGGTCCCGGTCGCGCGGCTGTGCCACGACCAGGAGCCGCGGGGCGTCCCGGTCGGTCCCCACCAGCGCGCCGAGCGGGGCGCCGGCCTCGCCCGCGGTGGTGAGCGGGACGAGCACGAGGGGGTGGTCGGAGAGACGCCGGTGGCGGACGGTGGCGGCGGGCTGCGCCCGGCCGGTGCTCACCGCCTCCAGCCGGGCGAGGGTCGTGATCAGTGACACAGGGGCTCCTGGAGGCGCGGGGCCGGGGCGAGTTCGCGAGGGCTGCGGAGACGTCTCGCCGCGGTGGCGGGCGGGACGGGCGGCACCGCGCGGTACCTTCCGTCGCCGGGCGTTGCCGCGTATGAAGTCCCTCGGCTCTCCAGCGTCTCGGCGCGCTGCCGTGCGGTCGTGGCCGGTGCCGACGCGGGCGGGACCGGCGCGGGCTGGACCGGCGTCACCACGCGGTACCTCCCGCGACCGTGCCCGCCGCGGCCGTCGCCCCCCGCTCCTCCAGCGCCTCGGTGCGCAGCCGCGCGGCCCTGCGCAGGGCCGCCACCGCCGGGTCGTCGGGGTCCCCGGCTTCTCCCCGGGCCGCCGCCAGGACGTCCTCGACGGTGGTCAGGCCGCCCAGCTCGGCTCGTACCGAGCGGCCCAGGGAGGTGACCGCGCCCGCCTCGCGGGAGCGGGTGCGGCAGTGGAAGGCCAGTTCGCACGCGGACAGGCACTCGGGGGCGTAGGTCGCCGGGACGGATTCCACCGCGGCCGTCAGTTCGTCGGCGGGCAGGTCGGGGGCGAAGCAGGTGCCCTCGGGGAGGGTGTCGGCGATGTCCTGGATGCGGGTGAGACGGGCCAACTGGCGGGCGGTGACCGCGCGTTGCTTGCGGATGTCGACGGCCGAGGCGGTGGGGAGGTTGGAGAAGTCCTTCGGGCAGACCAGGAGGACCCGGTGACGGACCTTCGGGACCGGCTCCAGACGGGCCGCGACCTCCTCCAGGGCCAGCACGTACACCGCGGCCTGACGGGCGGCCGCGCCCACCTTCGACGGGTCCGCCGAACCGTCCAGCATCGGGAAGGACTTGATCTCCACGACGGTCCAGCTGCCGTCCGGGTGCACGACCACCGCGTCCGGCTCCAGGAACGCGGGGGAACCGGCGACGTCGAGCGCCAGCATGGGGTGGTCGAGCAGCGTCCAGGTGCCCGGGGCCGCCTCCCGCAGGGCCAGGGCCGTACGCGCGGTACGGCCCTCGGGACCGATCGCGGCCAGGTCGGGAACGTCGGCCTCGGTGGGCGGCTCGGCGCTCCGGTCCAGCCGCTCGTGCACCAGCCGCAGCAGCTCCGCGCCGCCGTCCGCCTTGACCTTCGCCTCGAAGGCGTTGCCCCGGGTCAGAGCGAACTGCGACTGTCCGAAGGCGGACGGCGAGCCCAGCGCGCTCGCCAGTGCCGTCTTGTTCACCCCGGCGCCGTCGAGCAGCGCGCGCCGCCTGCATCCCGGGTTCGCGGCCAGGGCCGCGAGGGCGCGGGCGTCCAGTGCCTTGGCCGGTACCTCGGGGCCGCGCAGCTCAGCGAGCCGCTGCCGGAGCGCCGTCCCCCGCGTCCGTGGGGGCGGCACTCGGCTCGGCTCCGCCTGCGAACCGTGACTCGCGCTGCCGTGGAATGTGCTCACCCGTGGAAGTCTGGCATCCGCCACTGACAATTGAGGGCTCTGCGGCCCGAGCGACAGCGGTGACGGGGGCTATCCGGGCCCGGATGCCCGCGGTTGCCCGCTCAGCGGCCCGGGTGACGTACGGGGCGAGCAGGAAGCCGGCGCCCATCACGACCGCGCCCGCGACCGCGTCGAGGAAGTAGTGGTTGGCGGTGCCCATGACGACGATCGTGGTGATCAGCGGGTAGGCGACGGCGGCGGCCTTCGTGGTACGCGTCCCGCCGTACCGCCACAGCATCACCCCGCACCACAGCGCCCAGCCCACGTGCAGGCTCGGCATCGCCGCGTACTGGTTCGTCATGCCGCCCATGCCGCGCGGGGCGCTCGCCTCGCCGCCCCACCAGCCGTACGAGCTGTACTGGGCCATCGTGTCCACGAAGCCGTGCCCCTCCGAGAGGAGGCGGGGCGGGCAGGTGGGCAGCAGGGTGAAGCCGATCAGACCGATGAAGGTCGACGTCATCAGCCAGGTGCGGGCCGCCCGGTACTGCACGGCACGCGACCGGAACAGCCAGATCAGGACGGCGGGCGTGACGAGGTAGTGCAGCGAGGCGTACCAGAAGTCCGCCGGGACGCCGAGCCACGCCTCGCGCGTGAACAGCCGGTTGAGCGGGTGCTCGGCGTTGAGGTACAGGGCCTTCTCGATCTTGAGGATCGCCAGGCCGTGGTCCACGGCGCTGTTGACGTCGCCCCGGGCGAGCAGCCGGCCCGCGCTGTAGCACGCGTACACCAGCAGGATCAGGGGCAGCTCGGTCCACCAGCGCAGCCGCGCCCTTGGGGCTGCCTCGGTGCCTGGTGTCTCGGTCTGCGGCATCCGATCCTGTCCCCCTTCGTGTTGCGCGGCTCCGGCGGTCCTGGTCCGGTCATGCCACTTTACGGCGTATGTGCGAGCGCCCGCTGATCGGGCCCACGGAGCGTCCCCGGCCCTCAAAGACGCAGAGATCGGCCGGCGGGTTGCCCTCCGACAGGGTGCGGGATGATGGAGGGGTCCCGCCTCCGCTTTCCCCCGGAAAGGTCTCTTCATGGCACCGCGCGTCCTGCTGGCACGGCACGGACAGACCGAGTGGTCGCTGTCCGGCAAGCACACCGGCAGAACCGACGTGCCCCTTCTTGAAGAGGGCCGGCGCGGGGCCAAGCTGCTCGGCGAGCGCCTGCACCGGGCACCGTACGACGGTCTGCCCGGCCTGGAGATCCGCACCAGCCCGCTGGCACGCGCGCGTGAGACGTGCGAACTCGCCGGGTTCGGGGAGCGGGCGACCACGTGGGACACGCTCATGGAGTGGGACTACGGCGCGTACGAGGGCATGACCCCGGACGAGATCCAGGCGGTGCGACCGGGGTGGCTGATCTGGCGGGACGGCGTGCCCGGCGGTGAGTCCCTCGCCGAGGTCACCGCGCGCGCGGACGAGGTCGTGGCGTGGGCGAGGTCCGCCGACCGGGACGTGCTGGTGTTCGCCCACGGGCATGTTCTGCGGTCCATCGGGGCGCGGTGGCTGGGGCTGCCGATCGACTTCGCCGCGCGGATACGGCTGAATCCGACGTCGTTGTCCGTGCTGGGCTGGGCGTACGGGGAACCGGCGATCGAGAGCTGGAACGACCTCGGGCATCTGGGGTAGCCGGTCGAGTGCCCGGGACGAGCCGGGTGACCCCCTCAAGCCGTCCGCGGCATGGCCGCGTGGCGCTCCAGGAACGCCGACACCCCCGAAGCCCTCCGATGCGGCAGCAGCACCCTCGCCGTCCCCGCCAGCATCGTCTGGATGCGGGACGACTGGACCTCGCCCAGCAGCTCCAGGACCCGCAGTCCCGCCGCCGCCCCCTCGTCGGGTCGGCCGCCGCGGGAGAGGTCGTCGGTCAGTTCGGCCGTGTACAGCGCGATGTTGCGGGTGAAGTGCGGGTCCTGAAGCCCCGCCGCACGGCGTGCGTGGCGGGCGGCGCGCGGCCAGTCGCCCAGCATGGACCAGCACTGCGCCTCCAGACCCTCCAGCTCGGCCTCGCCGTAGAAGCTCATCCACTCGGGGTCGGCGTCCGAGAGGCCTCTCTCGAAGAGGACCTGCGCACGGGCGAGGGCCTGTTCGCAGCCCGTGCGGTCGGCGAGCCCCGCCCAGCCGCCCGCCTCGCGCAGCGCGAGCAGCGACATCAGCCGGGCCGAGCCCAGCGGTCTGGCGACCCGCTGCGCGGCCTGCGCGGCGCGTACCGCCTCCCGCGGCCGGCCCGCGTCCCGCGCGAGGAAGGCCGTGTTGCAGAACGCGTGCGCCTCCAGGGCGTCGTCACCGGTCACCCGGGCCGTCGCGAGCGCCTCCGCGTAGTGCGAGCGGGCGTCGTCGAACCGCCCCGAGTCGTGGGCCAGCCAGCCCACCGAGATGGCGAGTTCACCGGCGCCCGCGTGCAGTCGGTCGGCGGTCGTCTGCCGGGTCGCGCCGGCGTCAAGGAGCGCGTAGGCGGCGCGCAGTGGAGCCGCCGCGCGCCGGTACAGGCCGTCCGCGCCGTGCCGGTCGTCGAGCAACCGGATCCGGCGTACGGCCTCCTCCAGGGCGCCCGCCTCGCTCGCCCCGGCACGGTGGACCGGCCGTCCGGCGGCCACGGCGTCGACGGCGAGCCCGAAGGGGCTCAGCGAGGCGGCGGCCACCGTGGCACCACCGCCGGTCATGAATGCGCGACGCAGCACGTCGCTCTCCTCGTAGTCGTCGTACGTCTCTTCTGGTTCCTGCGTGTCCTGCGTGTCATACGGCTCGCACGTCCCCGGCGTCTCAGCCGCGCCACGGGCCCGGCGTCCGCGTACGGTTGCGCGGGGCGCGAAGCCCAGGTCGGTGAGCGTGCGGCCGGGGAACATGTGCAGGAACACCCGTTCGTACGCGTAGTTGGGGCAGCGGATCTCGCCCGCCTCGACGCGGCCCACATAGCGTGCGTCGCAGCTGACCCGCTCGCCGATCTCGCGCGCGGCCCGCCGTACCGCCGCGGCGAACTCGGCCGGCGAGCGCTGGCCGCGCAGGCGCCGGAACACGAGGTTCGGCCGCGGTGGCAGGGGGGACTGGGACGAGGTCACCATTGACGACGCCATGGCCGGGTCCTCTCGTGCGAACCGTCGAACCATGCCGGGGGTGGGGCGAGTTGACTGGTTTGTCAGAGTGGCGCCCTGTTTCCGGCGGGCAAGAACGTACCTGCTGTGTCCGGGCCGCCACGCGGGGTTTGGCTACAAACCGGATATCTCATCCGGGATCTGCCATGAACTGCCATCCTTTGCGGCGGAATTCCGCCGTAGCCGTTGACGCGGGCGCGCGTTGAACCTCTCGGAGTCGGACGAGGGTTCCTTGGTGGAGGCCGCGATGGAGATCAGCTGTGACGTGGTGACGGTACCGACGCGACACGGCCTGGAGGCCGTCGACATCCTGCGGCGGGGGGTGGGGGAGACGGTCGGACCGGTACTGCACGACGACGGCGGCCAGACGCTGGGGTTCCTGGTGCCACCGGGCACGGCGGCGGCGTGGGACGTTCCCGGGAGCACGTGTACGGAGACCAACGGGCGCGGGCTACGGCTGGCCCCGGAGCCTCCGGTGGAGGGGTCGGACTGGCTGCTGCCCCCGGGCGACGCCGAGCTGGCGACGGACCCCGCGGTGCTACGGGCGGCACTGGACGAGGCGGCGAGACTGATCGAGGCGGCGGACAACTGCCAGTGACGGGGACTGCGCGACCAGCCCCGTCCGCCCGCGGACGCGCCGTGACCGACCGCCCCCGATAATGGCGGAGTGGGAAAGTCCAGAAGGTCCGCCGAGCCCGTCGTAGAGCCAGTCGACGGCGGTCTCGCCGAGCTCATCCCCGACCGGGAGCGCACACGCGCGTGGACGCTGCTCATCGACGGCGCCCCCCAGTCCCACGTGGACCTGGACGACCCGCAGCACCTCTCCTTCGAGTACCAGCGACGCCTCGGCCACGTCATCGACCTCACCGCGGCCCCCGGCAAGCCCCTGCACGCGGTGCACCTCGGCGGCGGCGCCCTCACCCTGGCCCGCTATCTCGCCGCCACCCGCCCCCGCTCCACCCAGCAGGTCGTCGAACGGGACGCGGCGCTCGTGCAACTGGTCCGGCAGAAGCTCCCGTTGGACCCGAACGCCCGGATACGCGTGAGGTCGGTCGACGCCCGCGAGGGGCTCGCCAAGGTCCCCGACGGCTGGGCGGACCTCGTGATCGCCGACGTGTTCAGCGGCGCCAGGACCCCCGCGCACCTCACCTCCACCGAGTTCCTCGACGAGGTCCGCAGGGCGCTGAAGCCGGGCGGTGTCTACGCCGCGAACCTCGCCGACGGTCCGCCGCTGGCCCACCTCCGCGGCCAGATCGCCACCGCCGCCGCCCGCTTCTCCGAACTCGCCCTCGTCGCCGACCCCACGGTCCTGCGCGGCAAACGCTTCGGAAACGCCGTCCTCGTGGCCTCCGACACCCCGCTGCCGATCGCCGAACTCACCCGCCGGGCCGCCTCCGACCCCCACCCGGGCCGCGTGGAACACGGCAAGCCCCTCCTCGACTTCACCGGCGGCGCCGCACCCGTGCCGGACGCCCGAGCCGTGGCCTCCCCGGCCCCGCCCGCCTCGGTCTTCCGCTAGAGCCCGTCAGTACGTCCCGATCTCCACCCGAGGCGGACCGTCGTGCCAGGTGCAGAACACCGACACCCGGTCCGCGCCCGAGGAGAACTCCACCCGGATCCACGACTCGGTCTTCCACACCTGCATCGACCAGCCCGTGCCCGGAGTCGCGGAGACGAGGGTCGCCGAGGTTTTGCCGAGGTCGAAGACCGCGCGGCCGCCGTCGGTGTCGTAGCTCTTGACCTCGCCCGAGGCGGTGGGGGACGGGCTCTGCGAGGGGGTCGGCCGAGCGGTCGTGGCGCTGGGCGTGGGTGACGGGGTCCTCGACGGGGCCGTCCGCTGCGTCGGGGTCGGCTTCGGCGACGCCAGCGGTTTCGACTCCTGCGTGGTCGCGTCGGCCGCCGTGATGGGCAGGGCGCGCGGCGGGTCGTAGGCCGTGCCCGCCATGACCGTGTGGACACCCCACCACGACAGCGTGACCGCCGCGCCCGTGGCGAGCAGCCAGGCCATCACATGTACGAGTCCTCTGCGCATCGCCCGCCATAGTGCCTCACACGTCCCACAGGCCGCACACGGACTGAGTTATCCACAGGCCCCGACCGGGCTCGCCCGAATCGCGTACGGTGCGGCGCATGGCAAGTGTGCTCGTGGTCGAGGACGACCAGTTCGTCCGCTCGGCGCTCATCCGGCACCTGACCGACGCGGCACACACCGTGCGCAGTGTCGGGACGGCGCTGGAGGCGCTGCGCGAGGTCGCCCATTTCCGTTTCGACGTGGTGATCCTGGACCTCGGTCTGCCCGATCTCGACGGGTCCGAGGCCCTGAAGATGCTGCGCGGGATCACCGACGTCCCGGTGATCATCGCGACCGCGCGGGACGACGAGACGGAGATCGTCCGGCTGCTCAACGCGGGGGCGGACGACTACCTCACCAAGCCCTTCTCCGTCGAGCACCTCTCCGCCCGCATGGCCGCGGTCCTACGGCGGTCCCGGGCCGCCGGCGGCGAGGCGGCGCCGGAGACCGTGCTGCGCGTCGGCGGCCTGAGCGTCGACCCGCTGCGCCGCCAGGCCGAGCTGGACGGCACCCGACTCGACCTCACCCGCCGCGAGTTCGACCTCCTCGCCTTCCTGGCCGCCCGCCCCGGAGTAGTCGTACCGAGAAAGGAACTGCTCGCCGAGGTGTGGCAGCAGTCGTACGGCGACGACCAGACGATCGACGTCCATCTGTCGTGGCTCCGGCGCAAGTTGGGGGAGACCGCCGCGCAGCCCCGCTATCTGCACACCCTGCGGGGTGTCGGGGTCAAGCTGGAGCCGCCGCTGTGAGATGGGCACTGGTCAAGGTCTGCCTAGCGGTCACCACCATGGTCGTGGTCGCCTTCGCGATCCCGCTCGGCCTGGTCATCAAGGAGATGGCCCGGGACCGCGCGTTCTCCAACGCCGAGCGGGAGGCCGCCGCGGTCGCCCCCGCGCTGTCCATCACCACCGACCGCGACCAGCTGGAGCGGGTCGTCGCCTCGGCGGGCTCGGACTCCGGGATGGCCGTCCACATACCGGCAGGCGCTGCCGAGAAGGCCCTGGACATCGGGGTGCGGCGGGCCGCCGCCGCCGACATCGCGACCGTGCGGAAGCTGGGCCGCGCCTCCACCACCGAGGTGCCCGGCGGCTCCACCCTGCTCCAGCCGGTCGCGCTCAGCTCGGGCCAGATCGCCGTCGTCGAGGTGTACGTCCCCGAGTCCGAGGTGAGCAACGGCGTCGCGACCGCCTGGGCGGTCCTCGCGGGCGTCGGCATCGCGCTCGTCGTCGGCTCGGTCGCGGTCGCCGACCGGCTCGGCGTCCGGATGGTGCAGCCCGCGCAACGACTCGTCGAGAGCGCCCACGAGCTGGGGGAGGGCAAGCTCGGCGCCCGGGTGCCGGAGGAGGGGCCGACCGAACTGCGGCTGGCGGCGGTCGCGTTCAACTCCATGGCCGACCAGGTCGTACAACTGCTGGCGAACGAAAGAGAGTTGGCCGCCGACCTGTCCCACCGGCTGCGCACCCCGCTGACCGTGCTGCGGCTCAACGCGGCCTCGCTCGGGGACGGTCCGGCCGCCGAGCAGACCCGGGCCGCGGTCGCCCAGCTGGAGCGCGAGGTCGACACCATCATCCGTACCGCCCGGGAGGCCAAGCCGCAGACCGCGGCGGCCGGGCCCGGTGCCGGGTGCGACGCGGCCGAGGTGGTGCGGGAGCGGATGGGGTTCTGGTCGGCGCTGGCGGAGGACGAGGGCCGCAAGTGGCGGGTGGCCGGCACCGAGCGGCCGGTGCGGATACCCGTGGCCCGGGCCGAGCTCGCCGTCGCCCTGGACGCCCTGCTCGGCAACGTCTTCCGGCACACCCCGGAGGGCACCGCCTTCGCGGTCGACGTGCACAACGGCGAGGACGCGGTGATCGTGCTCGTCTCCGACGCGGGGTCCGGTATCCGGGACCCGGAGGCCGCGATGGCGCGCGGCCGGGGTTCCGGGAGCGCCGGGTCGACCGGGCTCGGGCTCGACATCGTGCGCAGGCTCGCCGAGTCGACCGGCGGGGACGTACGCATCGGCTCGTCGGTGCTCGGCGGCACCGAGGTGCGGATCTGGATCCAGTTGGACGGGCGGGAGCCGGAGCGCCGGGGACACCGGGTGCGCCGGCGCCGGACGGGCCGATTGGTCTCGACCTTTAACCGACCCCGATCCCATCCTTAAGCGCGCCCTAAGATCCTCAACCCCCGTCCTGATCAGGCTATTTGCCCGATTCCGGCTCGCTAGCGTGCCACGCCATGAGCATCCATCGGCGCAGAGTCAACGGCAGGAACAAGGTCATCGGCGGGGTGGTCGCCGCCGCCGTGGTGGGGACCGGCGCGGTCCTGCTGAGCGGCACCGCACAGGCGGCCGGGATCGGGGCCGCGTACACCAGGACCAGTGACTGGTCGACGGGTTACACCGCCCAGTACGTCGTCACCAACAACAGCACCACCGCGGACAAGGGCTGGAAGCTGGAGTTCGACCTGCCCCCGGGCGCGCGGCTCGGCTCCCTGTGGAACGCCGAGTCGGCGGTGAGCGGACAGCATGTCACCGTGACCTCGGCGAAGTGGGACACCGACGGACTGGCGCCGGGGGAGTCGGTCACCGTCGGCTTCGTGGTCAACGGCACGGCCGATCCGGTCGGTTGTCTCGTCGACGGCGCCAAGTGCTCCGCCGACGCCACCGCGACCCCGGAGCCGAGCGGCCGCCCGACGCAGTCCGCGACGCCCGGACCGACACCCACGCCGACGCCCCCACCGACGCCCACGCGGAAGCCCACGTCGACCCCCACCCCCACCGCCCCGCCCACCTCCTCGCCCACGAAGGGCACCACCGCCACCGCCGGCTTCGCGCCCTACGTCGACACCTCCCTCTACCCCGCCTTCGACCTCCTCGCGAGCGCCGCGGCCACCGGCGTCAAGGACTACAACCTCGCCTTCGTCACCGACGGCGGCGGCTGCACGCCCAAGTGGGGCGGGGTGACCGATCTCGGGAGCGACGCCGTGGCCGCGCAGATCGGGGCGCTGCGGGCGAAGGGCGGTGACGTCCGGGTCTCCTTCGGCGGTGCCTCCGGCTCCGAGCTCGCCACGACCTGCTCCTCGGCGGACGCGCTGGCGGCGGCGTACGGGAAGGCCGTGGACGCGTACGGCCTCACCAAGGTCGACTTCGACGTGGAGGGCGGCGCCCTGCCGAACACGGCCGCGAACACCCGGCGGGCGCAGGCGATAGCGAAGCTCCAGGCGGGCCACCCCGGACTGGATGTGTCCTACACCCTCCCGGTGATGCCGGAGGGCCTCACCCAGGACGGGGTGAACCTCCTGGCGAACGCGAAGTCCAACGGCGTGCGGATCGACACCGTCAACATCATGGCGATGGACTACGGGCCCTCGTACGCCGGAGACATGGGCACGTACGCCGAGCAGGCCGCCACCGCCACCCAGGCACAGGTCAGGAGCGTCCTCGGGCTCTCCGACAGCGCGGCCTGGAAGACGGTCGCGGTCACGCCGATGATCGGTGTCAACGACGTGGCCTCGGAGATCTTCAAGGTCGACGACGCAGCCCAGCTGGTCTCGTTCGCCGAGGCGAAGGGTCTCGGCTGGCTGTCGATGTGGTCCGCCACCCGGGACAAGCAGTGCGCCGGAGGGGCGAAGAACTCGGCGGACGCGACATGCAGCTCGATCGTCCAGAGCGAGTCGGCCTTCTCGAAGGCGTTCGGCGTCTATAACTGAGACCGTTCCCAGTCCGGCTCATCCATGAGCAGCGGCGATGAGGGATCACGAAGGCGTCGGTCACGTTTCGACAAATGGGGTCGAGAGCTATTGACTCATGACCTGACATACGGCTGTCATTGCGCCACCGTGTTCGGTCAAGTTGATTTCTGGTTGATTACGACTGGTCTTCAAATCCCTCCGTGACCGGACCCTGTCGTCAGGAGCCGTACATGCGTGATCTCTCGTCCTCCCTCCCCTCCGCGAGCCGCCGTGGCGTTCTCAAGGGCGTGGGCGGCGCCGCCCTGCTCGGTGCCGGCATCCCTCTGCTGAGCGCCTGCGGCAGCAGCGGCAGTTCCTCGGACCCCAAGACCGTCAGTGTCGGCTCCAACGACTCGGACGCCGTGCCGAAGAAGGCGTACGCCGATGTGTACGCGGCCTTCCAGAAGCAGTCCGGCCTCACCGTCAAGGTGAACACGAAGGACCACAACACCTTTCAGGAGCAGATCAACTCCTACCTCCAGGGCACGCCGGACGACGTGTTCAAGTGGTTCGCCGGCTACCGCATGCAGTTCTTCGCGGCCAAGAACCTCGCTTCGCCGATCGACGACGTGTGGGAGAAGATCGGCGGCAACTTCCCGGACGCGATGAAGAAGCTGTCCAAGGGCGCGGACGGCAAGTACTACTTCGTGCCGATGACCACGTACCCGTGGGCGGTCTTCTACCGTAAGAGCGTCTTCGCGGCCAAGGGCTACGAGGTCCCCACCACGTGGGAGCAGCTGGTCGCGCTGTGCAAGCAGATGAAGAAGGACGGCCTGGTGCCGATCGCGTTCGGTGACAAGGACGCGTGGCCGGCGATGGGCACCTTCGACCAGATCAACTTCCGCCTCAACGGCTACGACTTCCATGTCGAGCTGATGGCGGGCAAGGCGTCCTGGACCGACGCCAAGGTCAAGGCGGCCTTCGACCACTGGGCCGAGCTGCTGCCCTACCACCAGGACGGTTTCATGGGCCGTACCTGGCAGGACGCGGCGCAGACCCTGGTGTCGAAGAAGGCCGGCATGTACCTGCTGGGCACCTTCGTGGCGCAGCAGTTCACCAACAAGGCCGACCTGGACGACCTGGACTTCTTCGCCTTCCCGGAGATCAACTCGGCGTACGGGCAGGACACCGTCGAGGCGCCCACCGACGGCTTCATGGTCTCCAAGTCCCCGAAGAACCACGACGGTGTCGTCAAGCTGCTGGAGTACCTGGGCAGCCCGGCGGCCGAGGAGCTCTACCTCAAGGGCGACCCGAGCGTGGTGGCCGCCTCCAACAAGGCCTCCACCGCCTCGTACTCGGCGCTGCAGAAGAAGGCGTTCGAGATGATCGGCAGTGCGAAGAGTCTGACGCAGTTCATGGACCGTGACTCGCGTCCGGACTTCACCTCGACGGTGATGCAGCCCTCGCTGCAGAAGTTCCTCCAGAACCCCAAGGGCGTCGACAGTCTGCTGTCCTCGATCGAACGCCAGAAGAAGACGATCTTCGCGTCCTCCTGAGCTGAGCGGCTGAATGACTACCGACACCAACACGAAGAGCCCGGAGGCGGCCGCTGAGCCGCCTTCGGGCCCTGCCCCTGCCAAGCGGGTCCCGCAGGGCCACAAGCGCCTGCTGACCCGCCGTGACCGCATCACGCTCGGCTTCATGGCCGGCGTGCCCACGGTCCTGCACGTGGCCCTGGTCTGGGTCACCGCCCTCGCTTCCATCCTGCTGGCCTTCACCAGCTGGGACGGCATCGGCTTCGACTCCATCAAGTGGGTCGGACTGGACAACTTCCGTCAGCTGTTCACCGACAACCCGCAGTTCTGGCCCGCCGTCGAGCACAACGTCATCTGGTTCGTCGTGCTCATCCTGATCCCCACGCCGTTCGGCCTGTTCCTGGCCGTGCAGCTGGACAAGAGCATCCGCTTCTCCCGGGTCTACCAGACGGCGTTCTTCCTGCCGGTCGTGGTCTCCCTGGCGGTGACCGGGTTCGTGTGGCAGCTGGTCTACAACCCCGACACCGGCCTGATCAACAGCCTCATCGGGGCCAACAAGCCCGGCCACTACATCGACTGGATCGGCGACCCGGACCTGAACCTGTGGGCCGTGCTGATCGCCGCGTCCTGGCGGCACACCGGCTACATGATGATCCTCTACCTGGCCGGCCTCAAGGGCGTGGACCCGTCGCTGCGCGAGGCCTCCTCGCTGGACGGCGCCAACGAGTGGCAGACGTTCAAGAACGTCATCTTCCCGACCCTGCGCCCGACCAACACGGTCGTCCTGGTCGTCACGATCATCGAGGCCCTGCGCGCCTTCGACCTGGTGTTCGTCTTCAACAAGGGCGCCCAGGGCACGGAGCTGCTGTCGATCCTGATCACCAACAACATCATCGGTGAGTCCAGCCGGATCGGTTACGGCTCCGCGATCGCCGTGGTCCTGCTGGTCATCTCCCTCGTCGTCATCATTCCGTACCTGATCGCGACCTTCCGGAAGGAGCGGCAAGCGTGAGCACCACCGTCGCCACCGGCGCACCCGCCAAACAGCGCACGCCCGTCCGCCCGGCCCGGGTCCTGCTGCACGTCTTCCTCGCCGGCACCGCGCTGGCCTGGCTCGCCCCGCTGCTGTGGGCGATCTTCGCGGCCATGCGGCCCTACTCCGAGACCAGCAACAAGGGCTATGTCTCCTGGCCGGACAAGCTGACGTTCGACAACTTCAAGAACGCCTTCGTCCAGTCCGACATGATCCACTACTTCGTCAACACCCTGATCATCGCGGTCCCGGCCGTCCTGATCACCCTGCTGCTCTCCTCGATGGTCGCGTTCTACGTCAGCCGCTTCGACTTCCGCCTCAACATCGCCCTGCTCCTCGTCTTCACCGCAGGCAACCTGCTGCCCCAGCAGGTCATCATCACCCCCCTGTACCGGCTGTACCTGCTCATCGACCTGCCCGGCATCACCATGAGCGGCAAGCTCTACGACTCCGCACTCGGCCTGGTCCTGATCCACGTGGCGTTCCAGTCCGGGTTCTGCGCCTTCGTCCTGTCCAACTACATGCGGATGCTGCCCCACGAACTGACCGAGGCCGCCCTGGTCGACGGCGCCTCCGTGTGGCGGATGTACTGGCAGATCGTCCTGCCGCTGTGCAAACCCGCCATGGCCGCCCTGGGAACGTTGCTGTCGATCTGGATCTACAACGACTTCTTCTGGGCCATCGTGCTGATCTCCACCGGCGAGAACATGCCGATCACCTCGGCGCTCAACAACCTCTCCGGCCAGTACTTCACCGACCCCAACCTGGTCGCCGCGGGCGCCCTGCTCACCGCGATCCCCACCCTGATCGTGTACTTCGTGCTCCAGCGCCAGTTCGTCAGCGGACTGACCCTCGGCGCCAACAAGGGCTGATCGCCCACCACTTGAGAGAGAACCACCGTGCCCCACCCCTTCACCCCGGTCGCCTCCGTGCCCGTGGACGCGCGCACCGCCCGTGTCCACGAGGAGGGCTGGCAGTCCTGGAGCCCCAGCGGCGCCTACGCCCTCGGCGACAAGCCGTACCGCCCGACGAACGGCAACTGGGCGACGGTCTGCTACCGGCCGGGCGTCACCGTCCCCGAAGGCACCTTCCAGGGTGAGGGGCTGCTGGCGCTCGACCCGGGCGACGGCTCGCCGGTACGGCTGTGGGCGGCGCCGGAACCGACACGTGAGGTTCCGTCGATCCGCCTGACCGTTTCCGGCTCTGGCTCCGGTTCCGGCTCCGGTTCCGGCTTCGGCGGCACCGCAGAGGTCACCGCCGACGGCCCGGTGAAGGAGTTCACGGGCACGGACATCCAGGCGGCGCTGGCCGAGTGGGCCGCCGGGCTCGGGGTGGAGGCCCCGCGTCCGGCACCCACCGTCTGGTGCTCCTGGTACGAGTACTTCACGAACGTCACCGAGGACGACATCCATGAGAACATCCGTGCGATGGACACCCTCGACCTGCCCATCGACGTGGTCCAGATCGACGACGGCTACCAGAAGGCCCTCGGCGACTGGCTCACCCTCTCCGGCCGCTTCCGCTCCCGCGCGGGCATCGCCGACGCGATCCGCGCCCGTGGCCGCCGCGCCGGGATCTGGACGGCCCCCTTCCTGGTCGACCCGGCGAGCGACCTGGCCGCCGAGCACCCCGACTGGCTGGTCAAGGACCTCGACGGCGGCTTCCTGCACGCCGGCCGCAACTGGGGCCACGACCTGAGCGTCCTGGACACCACCCACCCGGAGGCCGCGGAGTACCTCGCGTCGGTCTTCCGGACGCTGGCGGCCGAGGGCTACGACTACTTCAAGGTCGACTTCCTCTACGCGGGCGCGCTGGAGGGCGTACGGCACTCCGCGGCGGACGCGCTCACGGCGTACCGCTCCGGCATCGAGCTGATCCGCGAGGCGATCGGCGCGGAGCCGTATCTCCTGGGCTGCGGTGCGCCCCTGCTGGCGTCCATCGGCCTGTTCGACGCGATGCGGGTCAGCCCCGACACCGGCCCGCACCGCCGCCCCGAGGCCGACGACTACAGCCAACCCGGCCAGGACCCGGCCGAGTTCACCGGCGTCGGCCGCCAGTGGCAGCACGGCCGCCTCTGGGTCAACGACCCCGACTGCCTGATGGCCCGCCCGGCCGTGGACACCCGCGAGCGCTGGGCCGCGCATGTGGAGGCGACGGGCGGCCTGATGGCGTCCAGCGACCGCCTGCTCTCGCTCGACCAGTGGGGCGTGGAGACAACGCGCCGCCTCCTGGGCGGAGTCGACCGATGATCCCCGAGGGCCTCGCCTACGGCGGTGACTACAACCCCGAGCAGTGGCCCGAGGAGGTCTGGGCCGAGGACGTACGCCTCATGCGCGAGGCCGGGGTGAACATGGTCAGCGTCAACATCTTCGCGTGGGCACTCCTCGAACCGAGCGAGGGCACCTACGACTTCTCGCGCCTCGACAAGATCCTCGCCCTGCTCCACGAGAACGGCATCGCCGCCGACCTCGCGACCCCGACCGCCGCCCCGCCGGCCTGGTTCTTCCGCGCACACCCGCAAGCCCTGCCCGTCGACAGGGACGGCCGGGGACTGTCGTACGGCAGCCGCCAGACCTTCTGCCCCTCCAGCCCCGAGTACCGCGAGGCAGCGCTCCGCATCGCGCGGGTGCTCGGGGAGCGGTACGCCGACCACCCGGCCGTCGTGATGTGGCACATCCACAACGAGTACGGCTGCCACAACGCCGAGTGCTACTGCGACGTCAGCGCGGCGGCCTTCCGGCGCTGGCTGCGCGAGCGCTACGGCGACCTCGCGACCCTCAACGACGCCTGGGGCACGACCTTCTGGAGCCAGTGGTACCACGACTGGGACGAGATCATCCCGCCCCGCGCCACCGGAGCCGTCCCCAACCCCACACACCGGCTGGACTGGCGCCGCTTCTGCTCCGACGAACTGCTGTCGCTGTACAAGGCCGAGCGGGACGTACTCCGGGAAGCCGCCCCCTCGATCCCCGCCACCACCAACTTCATGGTGATGTACAACTTCGACGCGCTCGACTACTGGCGCTGGGCACCGGAGTTGGACGTCGTCTCCAACGACCACTACCTGAGGTCGACGGACCCCGAGTCCGAGATCGACATCGCGCTCAGCGGCGACCTGGTGCGTTCGCTGGCCGGTGGTCCGTGGCTGCTGATGGAGCACTCGACGGGCGCGGTGAACTGGCAGCCCGTCAACCGGGCCAAGACGGCAGGGGAGTTGCGCCGCAACGCGCTCGCCCATGTCGCCCGGGGCGCCGACGGCATCGCCTACTTCCAGTGGCGGGCCGCGAAGGCGGGCGCCGAACAGTGGCACTCGGCGATGCTGCCGCACGCGGGCACGGACAGCCAGATCTGGCGGGACGTGGTCGCGCTGGGCGCCGACCTGAAGGCGCTGGCGGAGGTACGCGGCACCACCAACCCGGCCTCGGTCGCCGTCGTCTGGGACTGGAACGCCCGCTGGGCCCTGGAACTCCCCTCCCAGCCCAGCGAGTCGGTCCGCTACCTGGACCTGGTCCGGTCCTGGTACGAGCCGCTCTGGCGCTCGGGCGTCGCGGTCGACTTCGTCCACCCGTCGGCGGACCTCTCCTCCTACCGCCTGGTCCTGGCCCCCGCCCTGTACCTGGTGGACGACTCGGCGGCGGCCAACCTGACCGGCTTCGCGGCCGCCGGCGGCTCCCTGGTCGTCGGCTTCCACAGCGGCGCCGTCGACACCAACTGCCATGTCCGGCTTGGCGGTTACCCGGGCGCCTTCCGTGACTCCCTCGGCGTCCGCACCGACGAGCTGTTCCCCCTGCTGCCCGGTGAGTCCCTCGCACTGAGCGACGGCGGTACGGCCTCCCTGTGGTCGGAACGGGTACGCCTCGAAGGCGCCGAGGCCGTCACGTCGTACACCTCGGGCCCGCTGGCCGGGACCCCGGCGGTGACCCGGCACATCTACGGCGAGGGCACGGCCTGGTACGTGGCCACCCACCCGGACCCGTCGACGCTCGCGGGGCTGCTGGACCGCATCCGCACGGAGGCCGGGGTGGAGCCGGTGCGCAAGACGCCGGAGGGCGTGGAGGCGGTGCTGCGGCGGGGTGCGGAGGCCGACTACCTCTTCCTCGTCAACCACGGTGACCGTGCGGCCGAGGTCGAGGTCGCACCGGGTGCCACGAACCTGCTGACCGGCGTCGCCGCCGCGGGCGGCACGGTCGTCGTACCGCCCGGTGACGTGGTGGTCGCCCGGGAGGTGCGCGGGTGAACTACCGGGCCGTACGTCCTTCTTGATGCTTTTCGTGTGCCGCCGGACGATCCTCTCGTACAGTGCGATCGGGCAACTCTTCGTACGGGGGCGCAGGGTGGAGTACAGACTGCTGATCGAAGGTTCCGGCGCGGCGCCGGACGGGCCGGCGGAACTTGCCGAATGGCTGCGGCACGAACGGGAGTTGCGCGGCCGGTTCCGGCTGGAGCAGGGGGAGATCCGCGGCGACGACATGGGAGGGCTGCCCGAGGCCCTGGTCGTCGCCCTCTCCACCGGCGGCGCGGCCACGGTCCTGGCCCGGGCCGTCGTCGAGTGGGTCAGGCACCGCACCCGTGACGTGAGCCTCAAGGTGACCCGGCCGAGCGGCGAGACCTTCGAGGTCGACGTCCAGCGTGCCGGAGCCTCCGACGCCCTGGTCACCGAACTCCTCGACTTCCTCCGGCAGGGCGAGCGCCAGGGCACGGACTCCGATGAGACGGCCTGACGGCCCGAGGTCCCGCGTCGTACTCATCGGCACGGCGCACTACCCGGCCGACCCGTCCCTTCCCGACCTGCCCGCCGTGCGGAACAACCTCACGGACATCGTGAGCGCGCTGAGCAGGCCCGAGCACGGCTGGCTCGCCCCGGCGACCTGGGAGGTCATCAGCGACCCGGAGACCGCCTCGGACCTCGGCCGCCGGCTCGGCACCATCGCGCCGCAGGCCGAGGACCTCCTGCTCATCTACTACGCAGGCCACGGACTCCTCGACAGCCGCGGCAACCTCTACCTCGGCCTCGCCAGGACCCAGCGGGATCTGCTGCGCTATACCGCCATGCCCTACGACGGCGTCCGCGAGGCCGTCGTGGACTCTCCCGCGCACAACCGGGTCGTCATCCTCGACTGCTGTTTCTCGGGACGCGCGATCGACGTCATGGCGTCCGACGAGGCGGTGCTGGACCAGACGCAGATCACCGGCACCTTCACCCTCACCGCGACCGCGAGCGGCGTGACCGCCCTGGCGCCGAGCGGGGAGCGGAACACCGCCTTCACCGGCGAGCTGCTCAGGCTCCTGTCGGAGGGCGACCCCCGGGCGCCGGAGGAGCTGACGCTCGACCACGTCTACCGGTCCCTGTACCGGGGGCTGAAGAGCAGAGGGCTGCCGGAGCCGCGCAGACAGGGCACGGACACCGTCGAGGACCTGGTGCTGGCCCACAACGTCGGCTACCGCCCGCCCCCGGGCGGCGCACGGCAGGAGACGGCGGAGAGCGTCGGCCGGCTCATCGACGCCGATCTGGAGCAACTCGGCGCCGACGGCGACCCCAAGGCGGCGGCCCGCGGCTACGCGGAGATCCGCCAGCAACTCGTCCGCTGGCTCGGCGCGGACTCTTCACAGGCCCTGCGGGCGGAGGCGAGCCGGGACCACTGGGCGACAGAGGCGGCGAAGGTCCGGGCGCGGACGCCCCGCCCCGCCACGCGGACCGCCAGAGCGGTCGGGTTCGACATCGGGGTCAGCAACTCGGTCGTCAGCGTTCTGGAGGGCGGCGAGCCCACCGTGATCGTGAACGCGGAGGGGGCCAGGACCACGCCGTCCGTCGTCTCGTTCACGAAGGACGGCAAGGTGCTCGTTGGGGAGCCGGCCAGGCGCCCGGCGGTCACCGAGGCGGACCGGACCGTCTGGTCGGTGAAGCGCCACCTGGCCACCGACTGGAAGATCCAGATCGACGGCGTGGACCTCACCGCGGAGCGGGTCTGCGCGCACATCATCCGGAAGCTGAAGCATGACGCCGAGGTCTACCTCGGACACGAGATCACCGATGCCGTCCTCACCGTTCCCGCCCACTACGACGACTTCCAGCGCCGGGCGATGAAGGAGGCCGGTGAACTCGCCGGCCTGAACGTCCTGCGGCTGGTGAGCGAGCCGACGGCCGCGGCCCTGGCGTACGGTCGTGACCGGGACGACGAGACGATCCTCGTCTTCGACCTCGGCGGCGGCGCCTGCGACGTGTCCGTGCTGGAAGTCGGTGACGGGGTCATCGAGATGAAGGCCACCAGCGGGGACGCCCACCTCGGCGGTGACGACTGGGACCAGCGCGTCGTCGACTACCTCGTCGAGCGGTTCAAGTCCGACCACGGTGTGGATCTGAACCGGGACCGGCTGGCTCAGGTGCGCCTGCGCGAGGCTGCCGAGAAGGCCAGGATCGAGCTGTCCAGCACCACCGAGACCCGCGTCAACCTGCCCTACATCGTGGCCACCGCCGAAGGCCCGCTGCACCTGGAGGAGGAGCTCACCCGGGCCCAGTTCCAGCGGCTGACCGATGACCTCCTGGAGCGCTGCAAGGCACCGCTGCTCAACGCCCTCAAGGACGCCGACATCCGGAGCCCGGACATCGACCGGGTGATTCTCGTCGGCGGTGCCACCCGGATGCCTGCCGTCGTCGACCTCGTCAAGCAGCTGACCGGCAGAGGAGCCATCAGGACCGTGAACCCGGACGAGATCGTCACCTCGGGTGCCGCCCTCCAGGCCGGCATCATCAAGGGTGAGGTCCCGGACCTTCTGATCCTCGACGTGACCCCGCTGTCCCTCGGCATCGAGACCAAGGGCGGCATCATGACCAAGATCATCGCACGCAACACCACGATCCCGACCAAGCGTTCGGAGATCTTCACCACGGCCGAGGACAACCAGCCGTCCGTGCAGATCCAGCTCTACCAGGGCGAGCGCGAGATCGCGGCGTACAACAAGAAGCTCGGGACGCTGGAGCTGGGCGGTCTGCCGGCGGTCCCGCGCGGAGTCCCGCAGATCGAGGTCACGTTCGAGATCGACCTCAGCGGTCTGGTCCACCTCTCCGCCAAAGACCTCGGCACAGGGAAAGTCCAGAAGGCCACCCTCAAGTGAACCGCCGGGACGCGGCACCCCCCTCGGCTGCCGCGCCCCGCGGTGGTCACTGCACCCCCGGCACCTCCGGAAGCGTCCCGGTGCGGGCCGCTCGCCCGTACCAGAGGGCGCTCGACTTGGGTGTCCTCTCCAGCGTCGTGTAGTCGACGTAGACCGCGCCGAATCGCTTTTCGTAGCCGTAGGCCCATTCGAAGTTGTCGAGGAGGGACCACAGGTAGTAGCCGCGTACGTCCGCGCCGTCGGTGATCGCGCGGCGGACGGCGGCGAGGTGGCCGTGGAGGTAGGCGATGCGCTCGGGGTCGTGGACGTGGCCCTCGGGGTCGGGCTTGTCGTCGTAGGCCGCGCCGTTCTCGGTGATGTAGAGGGGCAGTCCGGGGGCTTCGCGGCTGTAGCGCATGATCAGGTCGTGCAGGCCTGTCGGGTCGATCGTCCAGCCCATCTCGGTGCGCTCGCCCGGGGTCTGGTGGAATGTGACGTCGTCCGCGCCCGGCCAGGGGGAGTGGCTGCTGTTGCCGTGGCCGTCGGCGCGCGGGCCGCTGGTTTCCGCGTCCGCCGCCGAGACCAGGGTGGGCGTGTAGTAGTTGAGGCCCAGGGCGTCGATGGGCTGGTGGATCAGGGCGAGGTCGCCGTCCTGGACGAACGACCAGTCCGTGATCAGTTCGGTCGCCGCGAGGAGCGTCTGGGGATACGCGCCGTGCAGGATCGGTCCGTGGAAGACGCCGTTGGCGAGGTCGTCGATCTTCTGCGCCGCGGCGAGGTCCGCCGCGTCCTGTGAGAAGGGCCGTACCACTGAGGAGTTGAGGCTGAGTGCCACCGAGTTGCGGGCCGGCATCGCCGCGCGCAGGGCCGAAGTGCTCAGGCCGTGCGCGAGGTTGAGGTGATGGGCGGCTTTCAGGGCGGCTGCCGGGTCGGTGCGGCCGGGGGCGTGGACTCCGGAGGCGTAGCCGAGGAAGGCCGCGCACCAGGGTTCGTTGAGGGTGATCCACTGCTCCACCCGGTCGCCGAGTGCCTCGCCGACGAGTTGTGCGTACTCGGCGAAGCGGTAGGCCGTGTCGCGCTCCGGCCAGCCGCCGGCGTCCTCCAGCTCCTGCGGCAGGTCCCAGTGGTAGAGGGTGACGGCGGGCTTGATGCCGTGTGCGAGCAGTTCGTCGACCAGGCGCCGGTAGAAGTCCAGGCCGCGTTGGACGGCGGGGCCGCGGCCGGTGGGCTGGACGCGGGACCAGGAGATGGAGAAGCGGTAGGCGGTCAGGCCCAGGTCGGCCATGAGGGCCACGTCGTCGCGGTAGCGGTGGTAGTGGTCGACAGCGATGTCACCGTGCTCGCCGCCCGCGGTCTTGCCCGGGGTGTGGCTGAAGGTGTCCCAGATGGAGGGCGTACGGCCGTCCTCCCGTACCGCCCCCTCGATCTGGTACGCGGAGGTCGCCGCACCCCAGAGGAAAGCGGGGGGAAAGGTCACCGGGGTCGCCGGCGATTCGGACTCAGGCATGGAAGCGCTCCCATTGGAGGTCGTGGAAAGACCGACTGGTAGAGGGGGGAGGGGAGTTGAGGGGGGCCGGGGTGGCACCGGCCCGGCCCCAGGAGAGATGACGGCGGGACAGGAAGGCGTGCGACGGGACAGGGAGGGCGTACGACGGGACCTCAGCCCTTGATCGCGCCCTGCATGATGCCGCCGACGATCTGCTTGCCGAACAGGAGGAAGGCGATCAGCAGCGGCAGCGTGCCCAGGAGCGCGCCCGCCATGATCACGGCCTGGTCGGGGACGTAGCCGGTGCCCAGTGAGTTCAGGGCGACCTGCACGGTCGGGTTCTGCTGGTTGAGGGCGATGATCGGCCACAGGAAGTCGTTCCAGGCGAACACGAAGGTCAGCAGGCCGAGCACGGCCATCGCGGGCCGTGCGGCGGGGAAGACCACGTGCCACACCACCCGGATGCTGCTCGCGCCGTCGACGCGGGCGGCCTCGATCAGCTCGCTGGGCAGTGCCTGGAGCAGGTACTGGCGCATGAAGAAGGTGCCGAAGGCTGTCACCAGGGTGGGCAGGATGACGGTCTGGAGCTGGTTGGACCAGCCGAGGTCGGCCATCCACAGATACAGCGGGACGACCGCCAGCTGCGGCGGGATCATCATGGTGCCGATGGTGAGCAGCAGCAGGAAGCCGGAGAACCTGAACCGCAGTTTGGCGAAGGCGAATCCGGCGAGGGTGGAGAACAGCACCGTGCTGATCGTGATGGCGCCCGCCACGATCACGCTGTTGAGCATCGCGGTGCCCAGACCGGCCTCGTCCCACGCGGTCTGCATGTTCTTGAACAGGTTCCCGCCGAACCACAGCGGCGGCGGGGTCTGGGCGAGCCTGCGGTCGGTGCGGGAGGCCGCGATCGCCGTCCATACCAGGGGCGCGAGCGAGACCAGCGCGAAGACCGCCAGGACGAGGTAGGTGACCGGGCCGGCGTGCAGCTGCTTGCCCGCGCCCGTCACCCGGCGGGAGCGCTTACGTGTCTGAGGGAGTGTCAGTTCGCTGGTGGTCATTGGGACTTCCTCAGGCGTCGGGTGACCAGCAGGTTGATCGCGGCGATGATCAGCAGGATCAGGAACATCGACCAGGCGATCGCGGACGCCTTGCCGAGGTTGCCGATGATCCAGCCCTGGTCGTACATGTACAGGCCGAGCGTCTGGTACTGGTGCTCGGAGCCGCCCTTGGACCCGCTGACCCCGCCGAACAGCAGCGGCTCACCGAAGAGCTGGGTCGCGCCGATGGTGGAGACCACGACCGTGAACAGGATGGTGGGCCGCAGCTGCGGGACCGTGACGTGGATGAACTGCTGCCAGCGGTTGGCGCCGTCGATCGCCGCCGACTCGTACAGGTCGGCCGGGATGGCCTGCATCGCGGCGAGGTAGATCAGCGCGTTGTAGCCGGTCCACCGCCAGATCACGATGGAGGAGACCGCGAACTGCGAACCCCAGTCGGACTCACGCCAGTTGACCGGGTCGATGCCGATGAAGTCGAGCAGCCAGTTGACCATGCCGCCGTCCCACGAGTACAGCAGCGTGAAGACGAGGGTCGCCGCCGCCACCGAGGTGGCGTACGGGGTGAGCATCACGACCCGCCACACGGTCGAGCCGCGCAGCTTGTAGTTGAGCAGATGCGCCAGGCCGATCGCGGCCATCAGCTGCGGGACGGTCGAGATCACCCCGATGGTGAAGGTGTTCTTCAGGGCGTTCCAGAAGAAGTCCGAGGACAGCAGGTTCTGGTAGTTGTCCAGGCCCGCCCAGGTCTGGGTGTCCAGCGAGGACAGCTGCACGTCGTGCAGCGAGTACCAGGCCGTGTAGAGCAGCGGGACCAGCGAGAACGCCCCGAAGATCACGAAGAAGGGGGCGATGAAGACGTACGGCGACGCCTTCATGTCCCAGCGGTACAGCTTGCTCCGCCAGGGGCTCGGGCCCTTCGGCGGCGTACCGCGACCGTGAGCGCCCCGGGCCGCGCCCGGCTGGGAGCCGGGCGCGGCCTCGGCGCTCGACGCGGGATGCGCGAGTGCCTGCTTGGGGCTTGTCACTGGCCGAGCACGTCCTTGATCTCGTTCGTGGCCGCGTCCCAGCCCTGGGCCGGGGTCTTGCCCTTCTGCTCGACCTGGAGGATGCCGATGTCGGTCAGCGCGGTGTTGATCGGCTGGTCCTTGACGCCGAAGACCTGCGCCGGGATGGTCTTCGCGGAGTCGGAGAAGATCTGGGTGATCGGCGCGTCGCTGAAGAACTCCGTGGTGGCGGCGGCCGGCTTCAGGGAGGAGTACGCCGACGGGGTCGACGGGAAGCTGGCCTGCTTGGCGAAGACCTTCGCCTGCTGCTCGGGCGCGGTCAGCCACTTCGCGAGCTCGATGGCCTCCTTCTGGTGCTTGCCGGCCGTCGGCACGCCGATGAAGGAACCGCCCCAGTTGCCCGCGGTCGGCGCGGCGGCCACGTCCCACTTGCCCTTGCCCGCGTCACCGGACTTCTCCTGGATGTAACCGATCATCCAGGCGGGACAGGCGACGGTGGCGAAGGAGGCGTTCGCGTAGCCCTGGTCCCACGGCTTGTCGAACTGCTTGAGCTTCGCCGACATGTTGCTGGTCGCCACCGACATCGCGACGTCCCAGGCGTTCTTCACACCGGCCGACTTGTCCCAGACGACCTTGCCGCTCTTGTCGTAGTAGCGCTCGCTCTCGCCGTTGAGGACCGCGTTGTAGACGGAGGAGGCCGAGTCCACGAACTTGGTGCCGCTGGGCGCCTTCTTCATGTACTCCTTGCCGAGGGCGACGTACTTGTTCCAGTCGCCCTTCCACTGCGCGGCGAGCTTGGTCCGGTCGGTCTCCAGACCGGCTGCCTTGAAGAGGTCCTTGCGGTAGCAGATCGCCATCGGGCCGATGTCGGTGCCGAGCCCGATGAGCTTGCCGTCGGCGGTGGTGGCCTGGGCGTTCTTCCAGTCCAGCCACTGCGACTTGTCGACGTCCTTGCCCAGGTCGACGAACTTGGAGCCCTGCGTCTGCACGGCCTCCGTGATGTTGCCGACCTCGATCGCCTGGATGTCGTCGGTGCCGGAGCCCGCCTGCAACCGGGTGAGCACCTTCGGCCAGTAGACGTCGGTCCGGGTGGTGACGTTCTCCTTGATGGTGATGTCGGGGTGCAGCTTCGTGTACTCGTCGTAGAGTCCGGCCTGCTTGTAACCGAAGACCCCGAAGGTGCCGATGGTGAGTGTGGTCTTGCCGCTGCCTGCGTTGTTGCCCGAGCCCGACGAGTCGCCGTCGTCCGAGTCACCGGCGCAGCCGGCCAGCACTCCCGTGGTCAGTGCGGCGACGGCCGCCAGGGCCAACAGCCGGTGGGTCCGGCGGATGGTCGTGCGCATTGCGTCCTCCTGTTGCCTGACGTGCCGACCCCCCGGCCAACTGCGTTGTTGGGCCCGTTCGTGCAAGCTGCGGCTCGGGCGGGGAACGTGCGGGATGTTTATGTGTCAGGTACCGTGGGAGCGCTCCCACTTGTGATGTGTTGAAGGTTCGCGGGTCGGAGCGAGGGTGTCAAGGGAGTCGACGCGGAGAGATGCGTTCAGTTATCAGCCCGTTAACTGGACCGACTTCAGCCCGCCCGGCCTTTGTGGACGAGGCCCTGCGGGCCGAAGCGGGGGTCTGGGGGGCGGCAGCCCCCGCGACAGCCACTGGAACAGGCGGGACTGTTAAATTCCAGGCCAGCGTCAAGACAACGGTGGAAGGCGGAGCCCCATGGCAAGCCACGGAGCGCGGAGCCGGAGCGGTGGGCGGCCCACCCTCGAAGAGGTCGCCGCGCGCGCCGGCGTCGGGCGAGGGACCGTTTCCCGGGTGATCAACGGATCGCCCCGGGTCAGCGACGCGACCCGCGCGGCCGTCGAGGCGGCGGTGGCGGAGCTGGGCTACGTCCCCAACACGGCAGCCCGCGCGCTCGCCGCCAACCGCACGGACGCGATCGCCCTGGTCGTCCCCGAGCCGGAGACCCGCTTCTTCGCCGAGCCGTACTTCTCGGACATGCTCAAGGGCGTCGGCGCGGAGCTCTCGGAGACCGAGATGCAGCTCCTGCTGATCTTCGCGGGTAGCGACCGCGAACGCCGTCGGCTGGCCCAGTACCTCGCCGCGCACCGCGTGGACGGCGTGCTCCTGGTCTCGGTCCACGCGGACGACCCGCTGCCCGACCTGCTGGCCCAGCTGGAGATCCCGGCGGTGATCAGCGGTCCGCGCTCGGCGGGGGAGACGCTCCCGTCGGTGGACTCCGACAACTACGGCGGCGGCCGCTCGGCCGTGGAGCACCTGCTGTCCGGCGGCCGGCGCACGATCGCCCACATCACCGGCCGCCTCGACGTGTACGGCGCCCAGCGCCGCGTCGACGGCTACCGCGACGCCCTGCTCGACGCGGGCCACGAGGTGGACGAGCACCTGATCGAGCCCGGTGACTTCACCGAGGAGGGCGGGCGCCGCGCGATGACCAAGCTCCTGGCCCGCCGCCCCGACCTGGACGCTGTCTTCGCCGGCTCCGACGTCATGGCGGCCGGCGCCCGCCAGGTGCTCCGCGAGGAGGGCCGCACCATCCCCGCCGACGTGGCCCTCATCGGCTACGACGACTCCGCCATAGCCCGCCACATGGACCCGCCCCTCACCAGCGTCCGCCAGCCCATCGAGGAGATGGGCCGCCGCATGATCGACCTCCTCCTCTCGGAGATCGCCGACCGCCGCCCGGCGGTCTCACGGGGACTGGAACGCCGACAGGTGGTCCTGGCCACGGAACTGGTGCGGCGGACGTCGTCCTGACCTGCTGCGTCAAGAGGTTGAACACAAGGATCACCCGCGTCCACGCACCCGACCCCGGTGAGGGCCATGACTGCGCACCCCCTGCTGGGAGTTGACACCGTCCCCGAGACCGAGCCGTACCTGCGGACCGTCGGCGAGGTGTTCCGTTCCTTCGGCGACCAGGACTCGGGCTGTGTCGCCCACGGCATCCAACTCCCGGACGGACAGCGCTGGTTCGTGAAGGAGGCGGTGACCGGCCGGGGGCAGCGCTCGCTCGACCGGGCCTGGGACTTCCACCGGGTGGTCCGGCACCCGGCGATCGTGCCCCAGCTGCACCGGATCGCCGTCGGGGGACGCCGTACGGCCGTCGTGATGCCGTGGCACGAGGGCGAGATCCTCTACGACCGCACGGCCCGGGCCCGCTTCCGCGCCCTCCCGCTGCCCCGGGTCCACCACGCCCTGGACCGCATCCTCGACGCCCACCTCGCCGTGGAGGCCGCGGGACAGGTCGCCGTCGATCTCTACGACGGCGCGTTCCTCTACGACTTCGACGGCCACGAGATCCATCTGATCGACCTCGACGAGTACCGTCCCGGCCCGTTCGTCCTGGCCGAGGACCGGCTGCCCGGCTCCACCCGCTTCATGGCACCCGAGGAGTGGCGGCGCGGCGCCGAGATCGGCATCCGCACCACCGTCCACGCCCTCGGCCGCACCATCCGCCTCCTGCTGGACGCCGGCCCGGGCGAGGACGCCTTTCGCGGTACGGCCGCGCAGCTAGCGGTCGTAGGGCGGGCCACGCGGTCGGACCCGGCCGAACGGTACGGCGGTGTACGGGAGTTGGTGGTGGCGTGGCGGGCGGTGTCGTAGCGGAGGGGGTCAGGCCGTCCTGAAGTAGTGGCCCGCCGCCAGGTCGGGGATCAGTGCGGGGTGTTCCGGCCACCAGTCCAGCAGCTTGCGGGTGAGGTCGGCGGAGGCCCGCATGTCGACGGAGGCGAAGCGGCCGAGCCAGCCGAAGTGGTCCGTCGCCTCCTCGGGGGCCACGCTCACGACGGGCACGCCGAGCCCCCGCCCGATCGTCCCGGCGATCTCCCGGAACGGCACCCCCTCGTCCCCGATCGCGTGCAGCCGCACCCCCGCCGGCGCCGCCTCCAGGGCCAGCCGGTACAGCCGGGCCGCGTCGAGCCGGTGCACGGCCGCCCAGCGGTTGGAGCCGTCGCCGACCATGCCCGAGGCGCCCTTCTCGCGCGCGGCGGCGACGAACATCGGCACGAAGCCGTAGTCGCCCTCGCCGTGCACGCTCGGCGGCAGCCGCAGCACCGCGGCGCGCACCCCGTGCTCGGCCAGCGCGAGCGCGGCGGTCTCCGAGGCGTGCCGGTGCCTGGCGGGGGAGGCCGGGTCGGCCGGCTGGTCCTCGGTGGCGACCTGCCCCGGCGCCGTCAGCAGTCCCGAGCTGACCACGAGCGGCTTCCCGGTGCCCGCCAGCACCTCGCCCACGGCCTCGATCGCCCTGAGGTCGGCCTCGCCGGACGCGGTCAGGTTCGTGAAGTCGTGGATGAACGCCAGATGGGCGACCCCGTCGGCCCCCTCGGCACCCCGGCGCAGACTGTCGAGATCGTCCAGGTCCCCGCGGTGCACCTCCGCCCCGGCCTTCCTCAGCGCCTCGGCCGACCGGTCCGAACGGGCCAGCCCGACGACCTCGTGCCCGGCGCCCAGCAGCTCCCGGGTGACGGCGGAACCGATGAAGCCGGTCGCGCCCGTGACGAATACACGCATGGTGAAGTCCTTCGTTTCACGACGACGGTGAGTGACCTCCATCGTGGGAAGGGAGGGCGGTCCCGGTCCAAAGCCTGTTTCGCATCGCGCAATACGAATCAGGCATCACACCAGGTCAGCTGCCATTTCCTCGCGATCACGGCGGACCGGCGGGCGTACGCTTCGGGCATGACCGACCTCGACCTCCGCCTGGTCCGGTACTTCACGGCCGTCGCCGAGCACCGGCACTTCGGACGGGCCGCCGACGCCCTGCACATCACCCAGCCGTCGCTGAGCCGGCAGATCCGGCGGCTGGAGCAGCAGCTGGGCGCGCGGCTCCTTGAGCGGACCCCGCAGGGCAGCGGGCTCACCGAGGCGGGGGAGGTCTTCCTGCCCCGCGCGAAGGCGCTGCTGCGCTCGGCGGCCCAGGCGGCGTCCCTCACCCGGGCGGCCGCCGAGCCGAGCCGGATCACCGTCGGGTACACGGCGGGCCTCATCGTCACCCCGGCGGTGCGCGAACTGCGGGCCCGCTTCCCGGACGCCGACGTCAGGACCGCGCACATCGACTGGGGCGAGCGGACGACCGTCCTGTCCGAGCTCAAGGTCGACGCCCTGGTGACCCGGCTGCCCTTCCCGGCCGACGAGGCGCAGGTGACGGTCCTGTACGGCGAGCCCCGGGTGCTGGTCCTGCCGGTCGGCCACCGCCTCGCGGGCAAGGAGTCCGTCACGCTCGACGACATCGCCGACGAGCCGCTGGTGCGGGTGGCCGACCCGGTCTGGAACGCGTACTGGCGCATCGACCCGCGCCCGGACGGCCGCCCGGCACCCGGCGGCCCGCTGGCCGACGCCCTGGAGGACAAGTTCGAACTCGTGGCCTCCGGACAGGCCCTCGCCATCACGGCGCTGCCCCGGGCCGGCGCGCTGCGCCCCGACGTCACCGCGGTCCCGCTGCACGGGGTGGAGCCGGCGCATGTCGTCCTCGCGACCCGCGCCGAGGACCGGAGCCGTCTGGTCGCGGCCTTCCGCAAGGTCGCGCGGACGTTCCTCAGGGCGCCCGGCCCATGAAACGACCTCAGCCGGTGACCTTGTCTCCAAGGTCACCGGCTGAGGTGAGTGGGGTGAGTGACGGGACTCGAACCCGCGGCATCCTGGACCACAACCAGGTGCTCTACCAGCTGAGCTACACCCACCATGTTCGGCTGTTCGGGTTTCCCCGACCGGCCGAGAAAAAGTGTACAGGGTCCGAAGGGGTGCTCGCGCACGCCTTTACTGTGCAGGCAGGACGTGCTTCGCGGCGATGGACCTGGCGGTGTCCGAGTCGGGTCCCGGCTGGGGTACGAAGATCGCCTCGCGGTAGTAGCGGAGTTCGGCGATCGACTCGCGGATGTCGGCGAGGGCGCGGTGGTTGCCGTTCTTCTCCGGGCTGTTGAAGTACGCCCGGGGGTACCAGCGGCGGGCCAGTTCCTTGACGGAGCTGACGTCCACGATCCGGTAGTGGAGGTAGCCCTCCAGGTCCGTCATGTCCCGGGCGAGGAATCCGCGGTCGGTGCCCACGGAGTTGCCGCACAGCGGTGCCTTGCCGGGTTCCTTGACGTGCTCGCGGATGTAGGAGAGGACCTGCTCCTCGGCGTCGGCGAGGGTGGTGCCGCCGGACAGCTCGGTGAGCAGTCCGGACGCGGTGTGCATCTGACGCACCACCTCCGGCATCGTCTCCAGCGCCCGGTCCGGCGGGCGGATGACGATGTCCACACCGTCGCCGAGCACATTGAGCTCGGAGTCGGTGACGAGGGCGGCCACCTCGATGAGCGCGTCGTCGGACAGCGAGAGGCCGGTCATCTCGCAGTCGATCCACACCATGCGATCGTTCATGCGAACACCCTACGGCTGACGTCCGGCTTTGGGGTGCCCCGGTACCGGGGTCGGCGCAACAGGGGGCTGCCGCCCCCCGGTATCCCCGCGTCGGCCCCGAAGGAGCCTGGGCCTCAGACGCCGGACGGGCTGGAAGTGCCCGTCCGGCGCCGAGAGATCACGCTCCGCTGCGCTGTCCCGGAAGACCCACCCGGCCGCCGACGTACAGCTCGCGGCCGTTGTCGGACGGCAGGCCCACGGGGGCCGGGGTGCGGCGGGTCTGGAGCGGCACCGGGCCGCTCTCCGGGTGCAGCTGCACGGGCGGGCTGGGGGCGGGCCCCGGCGCACCGGGCACCGGACCGTCGCCGTCCAGCGGCTTGTCACCCTGCGGGCGGCGTGCCCGGTACGCGGCCCGGTAGGCGGCCGGGGACGAGCCCAGCTGCCGCCGGAAGTGCCCGCGCAGCGCCACCGGCGAGCGGAAGCCGCAGCGTCCGGCGACCTCGTCCACCGAGTAGTCCGACGTCTCCAGCAGCCGCTGGGCCTGGAGCACCCGCTGTGTGATCAGCCACTGCAACGGCGCGCTTCCCGTGAGCGAACGGAACCGGCGGTCGAAGGTACGGCGGCTCATGTACGCGCGCGCGGCCAGCGTCTCCACGTCGAACTGCTCGTGGAGGTGCTCCAGCGCCCAGGCGACGACCTCGGCGAGCGGGTCGGCGCCGATCTCCTCTGGTAAAGACCTGTCGAGGTAGCGCTCCTGACCGCCCGAGCGGCGCGGCGGTACCACTAGGCGGCGGGCCAGCGCGCCGGC
This sequence comes from Streptomyces sp. SID13726, assembly GCF_010548375.1. Classification (GTDB taxonomy): domain Bacteria; phylum Actinomycetota; class Actinomycetes; order Streptomycetales; family Streptomycetaceae; genus Streptomyces. The sequence continues at coordinate 27,087 of NZ_JAAGLY010000022.1, read as the reverse complement.
CGCCTCGTTGCCGTGGTCCGTCCGCACGATGTGGAGACAGAGGTCGATTCCGGCCGCGGTACCGGCCGAGGTCAGTACGTCGCCGTCGTCCACGAAGAGCTCTCGTGGATCCACGTGCACCGACGGGTAGCGCTTGGCCAGCGTCGGCGCGTACATCCAGTGCGTCGTCGCGGGGCGGCCGTCCAGCAGGCCCGCCGCGGCCAGCACGAACGCGCCGGTGCACAGGCCCACGATGCGGGCGCCCTCTTCGTGCGCCCGGCGCAGTGCGTCGAGTGCCTCCTCCGGCGGCGGTGAAGTGATCGAGCGCCAGGCCGGCACGACGACCGTGCCCGCGCGTGAGATCGCTTCCAGGCCATGCGGTGCGGTGAGTTCCAGGCCCCCTGTGGTCCGCAGTGGGCCTTCCTCGCCGCCGCACACCAGCAGTCGGTAACGGGGTACGCCGGCGTCCTGGCGGTCGATCCCGAACACCGACAGTGGTATGGAACTCTCGAAGATGGGGCCGCCGCTGAACAGCAGCACCGCGACGATCTCCTTGCGGCGTCGCCCGGAAAGCTTCCGGGCCGCGGCTTCCGGCGCGGCAGTGGAGTCGTGGCTCATACTGCTAAGCCCCCCTCGGTGGTCGCGGCACTCCTCGCTCGTCGGGCTTGTCGCTCCAACACGTTTCCCCTCGGTCCTGCACGAGTCCCCCGCCGTAAGACAGTCAAGATCGAATCTACTGTGTCCCGTGGTGTCGGCGTGACCAGTTCGTCATCCGGCACATTGTCGACTTGGCAACTTGGCGTAAAGCATTCGATCACGAAGCGTTGCACTCGTGGGCCGTGCAGGGAAGTGCGCCTTGTGGCAGTGGCTAATCCACGTAGGGTGCGCGGGGCCCTGGAGACCCTATCCGTGCAGGTGGAACGGGGGTTGAGGGGTGGTCGGGCCAAGGGATGCGGCCAACGCGGAAGTTGGCTGAAAAGAGTCGGTCCGGTGCATGGAAACCGGTCAGCCGACCGGTGTGCTTCCGCCGGTGTGACGACCGCCTCGACGGGACCCGCCGCCGCTCCTGTGACGGTGGCCGCGGTGGGGCGCCCGTTCCTCGGCGTGCAGGCGGGCCGCGACCCGCTCCGACTGGCGCAGGAGGATACGGCAGACGGCCGTGACGGCGGCGAGTCCGAGGGCGGTGCCGGTGGCGCCGGCGAGCGAGGTGCCGTACCAGACGAGCACCACGGGGACCAGGACACAGCTGAAGGCGGCCCAGCGGACCACGTCCGTGCTGGATTCCTCGGCGGGCGGTCGGTGTCCGGTCATCGCGTGCTCCCTGTGGCGTCTCCCTGCGGCGTGGCTCAGGGGGTTCAACGCGTGTTCGACCGGTCGGTCACTGTGCCGAGGGGCCGTTCGGTGGGACCCGGCGCAAGACCGGCCACGTGAATCCTGTGCAAACCGCCTGTACAGCGCAGCAACCATTGCGTTACGGGCGCCCCCTCGTGCATGCTCCCTGGAACCCCCACACCATGTGGGCGGGATCTGGGCTAAGGAGGCGTGCCGCCGTACCCTTGGGGGTATGGGCGTGGGAAGACCATTCCCGGACACAGCTCCGCCGCACACAGCTGCCGCCGTCAGCGAGCCCCGCTCGCCGGCCCTCCCACAAAGGATCGAAAAGCCGAGACAGCCATGGCCGGTCACGAATTCTTCGAACCAGCGGACCGCAAGCGGCCCGTCGCCGACCCCACGGCGGCCGAGCCCCAGGCGGCGGAAGAGCCACGCCACTCCTGCGACCCCGCCTTCAAGCACGGCGTCGTCGTGGGCTTCGACGGCTCCACATCCAGCGAGCGCGCCCTCGCCTACGCGATCGGCATGGCCCATCGCTCCGGCTCGGGCCTGGTCATCGTGCATGTCGCGAACCGACTGCCCACCACCGTGTGGGCCGGCTGCGAGCCACCGGTCTTCGTGGACGTGCCGGACCATCGCACCGAGGTGCTCGGCCTCGAACTGGCCTGCGCGGACTACCTGGCCGAGGTGCCCTGGATCCTCGTCGAGCGCGGCGGGGACATCTGCCACGAACTCGAGGAGGTCGGGCGGGAGTACGAGGCGGACGCGATCGTCGTCGGCTCCACGCACGGCATCGTGGGACGCATCTTCGGCTCCGTCGCGGGGCGGCTCGCCAAGCGGGCCAAGCGTCCGGTCGTCGTCATTCCGTAACTCGCCGTTCTCCCTGGTGAGATGTGCAAATCTACTCGTGCGTAGAGGTGTTTGTGCCCTTGTGAAGGGCATATATCGGTCACCGCACAACTGCACATGCACGAAGGGAGCCCGCCGTGGACAAAGACGTCTCCGCGGGAACTGCGACCACCACCGTGGTCGGCCGACTGGCCCTGGGCGTCACCCTGTTGGCGTTCGGACTCGGGAACACCGCTGTGATCGACGGGGTGTCGGCATCCGACGCCGTATCACTGGCCCACTACGTAGGCGGCGTCGCGCTGTTCGTCGCCGGACTCCTCGCCCTCCGCGACCGCGACACGGCCGACGGTACGGCGTTCTCGGCGCTCGGCGCGCTCTGGTTCACCTGGGCCGTCGCGGACCGCGGCTCGGCCGACGCGGCGGGGCTGTTCCTGCTGCTGTTCGCCCTCGTCGTCCTGTCCCTGACCCTCGCGGGAGGGGACCAACTCACCCAGGGCACCTACGGGTTGTTCCTCGTCTGCCTCGTGCTGCTCGCCCTCGCGCAGTTCGGGGCCGGCGGCGCGCTCACCAAGGTGGGGGGCTGGTTCGCCGTCGGCTCGGGCGCGCTGGCCTGGTACGCGGCGACGGCCGCACTGGCCCACTGGCCGACGGTACTTCCCCGACGCGCTGCGGGCCGAGAGGTGACGGCCACCGGCTGACGCAGCGACGGGCCGGGGTATTGGGCGACCCCGGCCCCTGAAAGAGCGATCCCCTGTGCTGGTGGCACACAGGGGATCGTTCATGTCCGGGGCGGGGAACGGCGGTTGGCTACTCCACCGTCACCGACTTCGCCAGGTTCCGCGGCTTGTCGATGTCCCGGCCCAGGGCAAGTGCCGTGTGATAGGCGAGGAGTTGGAGGGGGATGCCCATCAGGATGGGGTCCAGCTCGTCCTCGTTCTTCGGGACGACGATCGTCTCGTCGGCCTTCTCCTGGTGCTGGTGGGCCACCGCCAGGATCCGGCCGCTGCGGGCCTTGATCTCCTCCAGGGCGGCGCGGTTCTTCTCCAGCAGGTCGTCGTCCGGGACGATCGCGACCGTGGGCAGGGCCGGCTCGATGAGGGCCAGCGGGCCGTGCTTGAGCTCGGAGGCGGGGTAGGCCTCCGCGTGGATGTAGGAGACCTCCTTGAGCTTCAGGGAGGCCTCGCGGGCCACCGGGTAGCCCCGGACCCGGCCGATGAAGAGCATCGAGCGGGCCTCCGCGAACTGCGCGGCCAGCTTCTTGATCTGCTCCTCCTGCTCCAGGATCTCGGAGATCTGGCCCGGCAGCCGGCGCAGCCCCTCGATGATCCGCTTGCCGTCGCGCACCGAGAGGTCGCGGGTGCGCCCCAGGTGCAGGGCGAGCAGCGCGAAGGCCACCGTGGTGTTGGTGAAGCACTTCGTGGAGACCACGCAGACCTCGGGGCCCGCGTGGACGTAGATCCCGGCGTCCGACTCCCGCGCGATCGCCGAGCCGACGACGTTGACGATGCCGAAGACCCGGGCGCCCTTGCGCTTGAGCTCCTGGACGGCGGCGAGGACGTCGTAGGTCTCACCGGACTGCGAGACGGCCACGTACAGCGTCTCGGGGTCCACGACCGCGTTGCGGTAGCGGAACTCCGAGGCGGGCTCGGCGTCCGCGGGGATGCGGGCCAGCTCCTCGATCATCTGGGCGCCGATCATGCCCGCGTGGTACGAGGTGCCGCAGCCGAGGATCTTCACGCGGCGGATCTGGCGGGCCTCACGGGCGTCCAGGTTGAGGCCGCCGAGGTGCACGGTGGAGAAGCGGTCGTCGATGCGGCCGCGCAGCACGCGGTCCACGGCGTCGGCCTGTTCGTGGATCTCCTTGTGCATGTAGGTGTCGTGGCCGCCCATGTCGTAGGACGCGGCCTCCCACTCGACCGTGGTGGGCTCCGCCGTCGTACGGGTGCCCTCGGTCGTGTAGGTACGGAAGTCGTCGGCCTTGAGGGTGGCCATCTCGCCGTCGTCCAGCGTCACTATCTGCCGGGTGTGGGCGACCAGCGCGGCGATGTCCGAGGCGACGAACATCTCCTTCTCGCCGATGCCGAGGACCACCGGGGAGCCGTTTCGGGCCACCACGATCCGGTCGTTGAAGTCGGCGTGCATCACGGCGATGCCGTAGGTGCCCTCGATCACCCGCAGGGTGTCGCGGACCTTGTCCTCCAGTTCCTCCGCCTGGGAGCGCGCGATGAGGTGGACGAGGACCTCGGTGTCCGTCTCGGACTGGAACACCACACCATCCGCCTCCAGCTTGCGGCGCAGGTCGGAGGCGTTGTCGATGATGCCGTTGTGGACGACGGCGACCTTGCCCTCGGCGTCCAGGTGCGGGTGGGCGTTCACGTCGGAGGGGGCGCCGTGGGTGGCCCAGCGGGTGTGCGCGATGCCGGTCGTGCCCTTGAAGCGGGCCGGGACCTTCGCCTCCAGGTCGCGCACCCGGCCCTTGGCCTTGACCATCTTCAGGCCCGCCGTCCTCGGCGAGGTGACGACGATGCCCGCCGAGTCGTAGCCGCGGTACTCCAGCCGCTGAAGTCCCTCCAGCAGCAGGGGGGCGACGTCACGCTTGCCGATGTAACCGACGATTCCGCACATATATGGGTATTCCTAGCCGTAGACGATGCGGCGCAGCTGCCTGAGCGTAAGCTCCGGCGGCGCGACCGCCCGGTATTTCAGGTCCGCCTCGATCCGACCGAAGATCTCCGCGTTGACCAGGCCCTGGGCCTGAAGCTCACGGTGGCGGCGACGGACGTACTCCACGGTCGTCTCGTCGAAGTAGGCGAGCACGTCCTGGACCACCCGCAGCGCCTCGCCCCGGCTCAGGGGCGTGGACCGCGTCAGATGATCAACGAGTTCGTCGTGCACCCGGTAGATCCTGGGGGACCGGAACGGCTTTCGCAAGAATCCTGCCCGATATCGGGCAAGCGGCTGTTGGAAATCCTTGGAAGAACATTGAATCTCTCATGAGTCCCTGTTCGCGAGCTGTCCATCCTGCGTCTTGCGGTCCGTCGCCCGGGGAGACGAGTTTCAGACGCCATGGACATTCCTCGCATGGGAGTACCCGAGAAGCTCGCCGAGCGCATGAGCATGGCCGAGCAGCACGAGTACCTGCGCGCCAGATTCTCCCGGCGCACGATGATCAGAGGCGGAGCCGTCACGCTCGGCGCCGTCGCCGGTGGCGCGTTCGTTCCGGGCGCCACCGCCCAGGCCGCCGTTCCCACCCAGACCTTCGCCAGTGCCGCGAGCGTCGACGGCTCCCTCGTCGCCCCCTTCGGCCGGCACCTCGCGTGGGGCAACGACCCGCGCACCGAGGTCACCGTCTCCTGGCAGGTCCCGGTCGCGGTGAAGAAGCCCTTCATCCGCATCGGCGCCCGCCCCTGGGACCTCTCGCGCAAGATCGAGGCCGAGGTGCGCACCCTGTACACCCCGACCGGCGTCGGCGCGAGCGCCGACCACACCCAGTACTACCTGCACGCCAAGCTGAGCCACCTGCGCCCCGGCCAGACCTACTACTACGGCGTCGGCCACCAGGGCTTCGACCCGGCCGAGCCGCACCTGACCGGCACCCTGGGCACCTTCACCACCGCGCCCGCCCACAAGAAGGCGTTCACCTTCACCGCCTTCGGCGACCAGGGCGTCAGCTACCACGGCCTGGCCAACGACAGCCTGCTGCTCGGCCAGAACCCGGCCTTCCACCTGCACGCCGGTGACATCGCCTACGCCGACCCGACCGGCCAGGGCCAGGCCGCCGACACCGGCTTCGACTCCCGGGTCTGGGACCAGTTCCTCGCCCAGACCGAGTCGGTCGCCAAGTCCGTGCCGTGGATGGTCAGTTACGGCAACCACGACATGGAGGCCTGGTACTCGCCCAACGGCTACGGCGGCGAGGAGGCCCGCTTCACGCTCCCCGACAACGGGCCGGACAAGAAGCACCTGCCGGGCGTCTACTCCTTCGTCTACGGCAACACCGCGGTCATCTCGCTCGACCCGAACGACGTCTCCTTCGAGATCCCGGCCAACCTCGGCATCTCCGGCGGCACCCAGACCAAGTGGTTCGAGGCGCAGCTGAAGAAGTACCGCGCCGCGAAGGACGTCGACTTCATCGTCGTGTTCTTCCACCACTGTGCGTACTGCACCTCCACCGCGCACGCCTCGGAGGGGGGCGTGCGCCAGGAGTGGGTGCCGCTGTTCGAGAAGTACACGGTGGACCTGGTCATCAACGGCCACAACCACCAGTACGAGCGCACCGACGTCATCAAGGGCAACAAGGTCACCAAGAAGCTCCCGATCGGCGAGACCGCGTACCCCGAGACCGAGGGCGTCGTCTACGTCACGGCGGGCGCCGCGGGCCGCAGCCTGTACGCGTTCACCGCGCCGGACTCCTACGAGGGCCACCTCAACGAGCAGGAGTCCGTCGCCTCCTTCATCAACACCAAGGACGGCAAGGTCAACGAGACCGTCGCCTGGTCCCGGGTGCGCTACCTCAACTACTCCTTCCTGCGCGTGGACGTCGAGCCCGCGTCGAAGGGCCGCTACGCCAAGCTGAAGGTGTCGGGCATCGCCGAGACCGGCGACCGCATCGACCACTTCACGGTGGCGCGCAGGGCCAAGTAGCGGTCACGAAGGGGCCGTTACATCCGCTTGAGGATCGCCTGCTTGGCCATGGTGAACTCCTCGTCCGTCAGGACACCCGTGCGGTGCAGCTCACCGAGCTCGCGCAGCCGGCGCAGGAGCGCGTCATGACCGTCCTCGGCGGCGACCGGAGAAGAAGGCGTTTCCGGTCGTGGCTCCTTGCTTGTCAGTACACCGCTTTTCTGTACGTCCGTGGCGGCGGCCCGGGCCGGGTGCGGAAGCCTGGCCTGGACCGCCGCCGCGACCAACGCCATCAGCGGGTCCTTCTTGAAGCCCCACAGCTCCACCGCGTTGGGGTCGTACTTCGGCGGCGCCTTGGTCGGCGCGTGCCGCACGGTGAAGCGCAGATGGCCGTTCTCCAGGCCGACCGCGGGCTGCCACTCCACGGCGATGATGTCGGCCATGGCCAGGCTGCGGGCGCCGGCGGACGCCTTGGCGTCCTCGGTCTTCCAGTTCCACTCCAGCCGGATGTGCTCCCCGTCGAAGGCCGCGGTGCCGTCGCCGGCCGACACCGACAGGGGCACGGCGGGGCCGGGCAGCAGATACCCGTCCACCGGGTCGGTGGGGACCTGGTCCAGGAGCAGCGCGTTGCGCACCTCGTCCACGAAGTACTCGGCGACGCCGTAGCGGTCCGACTCGACGATCAGCTGGTAGGGGTCGTGCGGCTCGGCCAGCCGGCCGCCGGTCGCGTGCAGCAGCGGGTCGGCGCCGTCGCGCAGCCGCAGCCTCAACCGGCCGGTCTTCTTGCCCTGTTCGAAGGAGACGCCCGCCAACGCACCGAGCGGTACGACGAGTTCACCGAGCGTCTTGCGGAGCAGTCCGACGTTCTTGTCCCTTCCCGGAGTCAGGCGCAGCGCGTCGCCGTCGAAGACCCATGTGCCGTCCTTCTGGAGGATTTCCGCCATGGGGAAATTCTGGCATCCGGGGCTCAGTTGCCCAGTGCCTCGGACAGGGCGTCGTCGAGCGCGAAGCGGATCGCCTTGCTCCCGGTCCCGGCCGACAGCATCCGGATCTCGCCGTCGCGGATCCCCACGGCGATGTCCGGGTTGTCCTGGCAGACCAGCGTGAAGGTCTTGTCCCGGTGGGTCTCGACGACGAACGCCTGGTCCTCCGGGTAGGGGGCGCTGTCGCCCTGCTGGTAGGCGCAGGGCCGCATCTGCATGGGGTCGCCCGGGGCCCGGTAGCCCGCGATGTCCAGACAGAACGTCGAGGCCACGTGCTGGAGGTCGACGGCCCCCTGCCCGACGGCGACGACCCGCCACTGCTGGGTGGCCCCGCCGGCGCACGCGGCCGGTACGGGGGCGTTGTCCGGGGAGCTCCCCGGGGTGGCGGTGACACAACTCCCGGGATCGGCCGCGCTCTTCAGGGCGACGGTCGCGAGCACGGTGCCGGGTGCCGTGGTCGGCGAGGGCGCCGCCGAGGAGGGCCGGGAGGCGGAGGGCGGCGGTCCGTAGGAGTCCACGGCCGTCCCGGTCCCGGTGTCGGACAGCAGGTTCAGGGTGACGGCGCTGGCGACGGCGGTGACGACGACGGCGGCGGCCAGGGGGAGGACGGGACGGCGTGGGGCGGGGGTGGTGGTGCGGGGCGGGGTGGGGGTGGTGCCCGGTGGGGTGGGGGTGGTGAGGAAGGCGGGGGGAGCGGGGGTGGTGGGGGCTGTGGGGGTTTCGGGGGCGGTGGGGGAGGGGGAGGGGGAGGCGGTGGTGTCGGGTACGGGCTGTTCGGGCTCGGTCCGCGGGGGCTGTGCCGTGCCGGACGTCGGCCGGGGCTCCGCCCCCGAGGCCGACCCCGCGCTGCCCTTGCCCTTGCCCCTGCCCCGTAAGGCCGCCTTGGCCCACGAGCCCATCCTCGGGCCCCCGGGCTTGGCGTGGCCGCCGTCGGTCCGCCCGAGTCCGAGCCCGGGCACCGTCAGCGGCGTGGGCGTCGGCGGCCGTGCCGAGCGGTACGCCGGGCCGCCCCACACCAGGAGCCGGTCGACCAGCAGGGGCCGTAGCTCCGCCGCGTCTCCCGAGGTCAGCGTGCGCAGCAGCGCGATGTCGTGGGCGCAGAACTCGCAGGACTCCAGATGCCGTTCGAGGTCCGGCGGGGTCTCGCGATGGGTGCCGCGGGCGATGGCGCCGAGCATGCCGCCGTAGTGGACGCAGCGGGCGTCGGTCGTGTGCTCGGCGCGCAGCCGCAGGAAGGTGTCGGCGAGCCGGGCGCGGGCCGCCTCGGCCATCGACTCGGCGAACTCCTCCGAGGTGTTCAACACCCTTGCTGCGAAAGCCGGTTCGGCCTCCGCCTGGCACAGCCACAGCGCCGCCCGGGACTGCTCGGCCAGCTCCCCGAACGCCCGCAGCAGCAGGGAGTCGTGCTCCACGTGCCGCAGGGTGTCCGTCGTACCGAAGGACTCGCCGGCCCGCTGGGCCCAGTCCCGGAAGCCGGGGCGCAGGACGGCGGAGCGGCCGTCCCGCAGCCAGCCGAACGCGGTCCGGCGGACGTCGGCGAGGAGGGCCGGACGGGTGGCGGGCCCCTGCTGGGCCGTCAGCACCGCCGTGGCGAGGTCCGCCGCCGTGGCCGGTCTGCCGCAGAACGCGCTCGCGTAGGCGTGGACGGCCGCGACGTCCTCCGCCGCGAACCCGGCGTCGGGGGTGCGCAGGACTTGCTGTGGCGTGTGCTCGGACATCATCGTCTCGTCTCCCCCCAAAGGAGCGCGGTCACGGCAAGATGTGGACCGTAGTGGCACTCACTATGACGATGCTGTGCTCACCATGTGCTCAAGAGACGCAAGAAGAGCCAGAAAAAGACGGGGCACAGGAGGACCGTACTCCCGTGCCCCGCCTGGTCGTTGGGCCGTCCTACAGGCCCGCGATGGGGTTGTTCAGGGTGCCGACCAGCTGGAGTGCGCCGGACGGGTCGGCCAGGTCCACCATCTGCTTGTTGTCGCGCAGCTGGAGGCGGTTGAGGCAGGAGCGGGCGAACTCGGGCGCGAACAGGTCGTACTGCTTGAACTTGTCGGCGAGTTCGGGCACCGAGTGCTGGTAGTCGCGGGTGACCTCGGCGACCGTGCGCCAGAAGTCCTCCTCCTCCAGGACTCCTTCGGCGGCGAGGTTGGCCGCGAGGAAGCGGAAGAAGCAGTCGAAGACGTCCGTGAAGATCGACAGGAGTTTCATGTCGTCGGGGACCTCGACGCGCAGCCGCTCGACCGTCGGCGGCAGCACCGCGTCCGGGTCCATGACGGCGATCTCCTCGGCGATGTCCTTGTAGATCGCCCGCTCCACCACGCCGTCCTTGAGCGCCAGGATGACGTTCTCGCCGTGCGGCATGAACACCAGGTCGTAGGCGTAGAAGCTGTGCAGCAGAGGGGTGTAGTACGCCTTGAGGTAGCGGCGCAGCCAGTCCGCCGGGGTGAGCCCGGACCGCTCGATCAGCGCACCCGCGAAGGACCGGCCCTCGTGGTCGACATGGACCAGGGAGGCCATCGTGGCGAGCGACTCTCCGTCCTGGAGGGACGCGACCGGGCTCTCGCGCCACAGTGCGGCGAGCATCTTGCGGTATGCCGAGTAGCGGTCGGTGGCGGCCTCGTACTCCAGGTGCCGGTAGCCGACGGCGGCCCGCTCGCGGATGATCGTGAGGCCCGTCGACTTCAGGACCGGGTCGCCCTCGATGAGGCCGGCCAGCCAGTCGTTGATCGCCGGGGTCGCCTCCATGTACGCGGCCGAGAGTCCGCGCATGAAGCCCATGTTGAGGACGGACAGGGCCGTCTTCACATAGTGCTTCTCGGGGTGCGACCTGTTGAAGAAGGTCCGGATGGACTGCTGGGCCAGGTACTCGTCGTCGCCCTCGCCGAGGCAGACCAGCAGGCCGCGGGCGACCTCGGCGGCGAAGGTGACGGTGAGCTTGTTCCACCACTGCCAGGGGTGGACCGGGATGAAGAGGTACTCGGCGGGGTCGTGACCCCCGTCGCGCAGGACGCCGTGGAAGCGCTCGACGGTCTCCTCGCCCAGCTCCTGGCGTACGAAGGACTCGTACTCGATGCCGACCCCGGCCGTGAACGCGGCGCGGGAGCGGTGCGCGGCGAGCCAGACCAGGCGGACCGGGCTCGCGGTCTCGGGGGCGTACGAGAGGTACTCGTGGATGCCGAAGCCGAGCCGGCCGTTGTTGGCCACGAAGCAGGGGTGGCCCTCGGTCATGCCGGTCTCGATCTCCTGGAAGCCCGAGCGGATCAGCTCGGCGACCGGGATCTGCGGCTTGGTGAGCTTGTAGCAGGTGCCGGAGAGGGTGGAGGAGATCTCCTCCAGGTAGATCGGCAGGATCTCGTCGGTCAGGCCCAGGGTGTTCTTCAGCTCGATGAAGAAGTCCAGGGCGGCGAGCGGGAGTTCGGCGCCGTCGCGGTGGCGGGTGATGGAGTCGGCGTCGACCTGCCAGTGGTCGAGGGCGCGGCGGACGGCCGTGAAGTCGTAGCGGGTCTTGCCGTCGTCGCTGCGGACGACGTACTGGTCCTTGTCCGTCTCCTCGGGCTCGATCAGCCGCTCGTGCGCGAACTCGGCGAGCCCCTTGCGGATCAGCAGGCGGTTGGCCGTCTCCCAGCGCTCGGGGGAGAGATGGGCCACGGCGTCGGCGAGGCTCATGCGGACACCCCCGTCGCGAGGAGGAACTGTTCCCGGGTGCAGAAGCTCAACAGGGCCATTTTCTCCGGCTTCTGTATCTCGCGCTCGGGCACGAACCCGACCGCCTCGTTCAGGGCGTGGACGGCCTTGTTGGTGACGTCCGGCTCGACGACCACTCGCTCGACGGCCGGGTCCTCGAAGAGGTGGGCCATCACGGCGGTGATGACGGCCCGGGTGAAGCCGTGCACGAGCCTGTCGGTCGCCGGGGTGAGGAAGTGCATGCCGACATCACCCGCCAACGGCTCGTACAGGCCGACGAGTTCGCGGTGGGCCGGGTCGTACCTCTCCATCAGGAAGACCGGCACGCCGTCCTCGTCGAGCCCCAGCAGAGCCTCCTGGTGTGCGTCGGCCGCGACCTCCATGTAGGCGCGCTCGACGTCCTCCAGCTTCGCGTCCTGCATCATCCAGAACGCGGCCTTGGGGTGCGTGAGCCAACCGTGCAGCAGCTCGGCGTCCCTGAGCGGGTCCAGCGGGCGGAAGGTGAAGGTCATACGGAAAACTCCTGGAACGCGATCGTCTTCTCGACCGGGTAGTACTCGGTGCCGAGCAGCTCTCGGATGATGCAGCTGTTGCGGTAGGCGCCCATGCCCAGGTCGGGGCTGGTGATGCTGTGGGTGTGGACGCCGGCGTTCTGGAGGAAGACGCCTCGGCCCGTCACGTCGATCGCGTAGTCGCGGGACACGTCGAAGTTGCCGTGGGAGTCGTAGACCAGGCGGTCCTTGACCGGGGCGAGGAACTCCGGCTCGGTGTACTTGTAGCCGGTGGCCAGCACCAGGCCCTGGGACTCCAGCTCGAAGTCCTTCTCCTGCTCCTCCTGGCGGAAGCCGAGCGTGTACGTGCCGTTCTCGTGACGCGCGCTGTTCAGCGCGGAGTTGGTGAGCAGCCGGGTGGGGACCGGACCGCCGAGGTTCTTCTGGTAGAGCAGGTCGAAGATCTCGTTGACGAGGTCGCCGTCGATCCCCTTGAACAGGCCCTTCTGCTCGGCGGTGAGCCGGTAGCGGGTGGCCTCGGGCAGCGCGCGGTAGTAGTCGATGTACTCCGGGGAGGTCATCTCCAGCGTGAGCTTGGTGTATTCGAGGGGGAAGAAGCGCGGGGAGCGGGTCACCCAGTTCAGCCGGTAGCCGTGCACGTCGATCTCGCTGAGGAGGTCGTAGTAGATCTCCGCGGCGGACTGACCGGAGCCGACGATCGTGATCGACTCCTTCTTCTGGAGCTCCGCCTTGTGCTGCACGTAGCGGGAGTTGTGGAAGAAGTCGCCGCCCAGACCGCGGACGGCCTCCGGGTGGTGCGGGGAGGTGCCGGTGCCGAGGACGAGTCGCCGGGCGTGGAACACCACACCGTCGGCGGTCGCGACGGAGTAGACGCCGTCCTCGTACGTCACCTCGGTGACCGTCGTGCCGAAGCGGACGTTGCTCAGCCTGTTCGCGGCCCAGCGGCAGTAGTCGTCGTACTCCACCCGCAGCGGATAGAAGTTCTCGCGGATGTAGAACGGGTACAGCCTGCCCTTCTCCTTCAGGTAGTTGAGGAAGGAGTACGGCGAGGTCGGGTCGGCGAGGGTGACCAGGTCCGACATGAACGGGGTCTGGAGGTGGGCGCCGTCCAGGAACATGCCGGCGTGCCACTCGAAGTCGGGCTTCGAGTCCAGGAAGATCCCGTCGAGTTCGTCGATGGGTTCGGTGAGGCAGGCGAGGCCGAGGTTGAACGGGCCGAGCCCGATCCCCACGAAATCGTAGGTTTTGTTCGGGACTTCAGGACGCGCGGTCAAGGGACTCTCCCAGGTACTGCTCGGCGTGGCCGGCGATCAGATCGAGGACGGCGGCCATGTCGTCGGCCGTGGTCTCGGGGTTGAGCAGGGTGAACTTCAGGTAGTGGCGGGCGCCCACCTTGGTGCCCGCGACCACCGCGTCGCCGGAGGCGAACAGGGCCTTGCGGGCGTAGAGGTTGGCGCGGTCGATCTCGGCCGGGTCGGTGACGGCGGCCGGGATGTAGCGGAAGACGAGGGTGGAGAGCGAGGGCTCCACGACCACGTCGAAGCGCGGGTCGGCGGCGAGCAACCGCCAGCCCTCGACGGCCAGGTCGCAGACCTCGTCGAAGAGCCGGCCGATGCCGTCGGCGCCCATCACGCGCAGGGTCATCCACAGCTTGAGGGCGTCGAAGCGGCGGGTGGTCTGGAGGGACTTGTCCACCTGGTTGGGGATGCGCTCCTGCACCATCCGGCGCGGGTTGAGGTACTCCGCGTGGTAGGTGGCGTGTCGCAGGGTGGCCGCGTCGCGAACCAGCACGGCGGACGAACTCACCGGCTGGAAGAAGGACTTGTGGTAGTCCACGGTGACCGAGTCGGCGCGCTCGATGCCGTCGATGCGGTGCCGGTACTTGACCGAGGCGAGCAGTCCGCAGCCGTAGGCCGCGTCGACGTGCATCCACACCCCGAACTGCTCGCACAGCTCGGCGATCTCGGGCAGCGGGTCGATGGAGCCGAAGTCGGTGGTGCCGCCGGTGGCGACGACGGCCATGGGGACCAGGCCGTCCCGCTTGCAGCGCTCCAGCTCGCGGGCGAGGGCGACGGTCTGCATCCGCTTGTCGTGGTCGACGGGGATCGACACGACCGAATCGGCGCTGAGACCAAGGAGTTTGGCCGACTTCTTGACGCTGAAGTGGCTGACCTCGGAGGCGAAGATCCGCAGTTCGGCCAGGCTGTCGGCCTTGGCCTCCTCGCGGGCGAGCAGCAGGGCCTGGAGGTTGGACTGGGTGCCGCCCGAGGTGAACACGCCGTCGGCGGCGGGACCGAGACCGATGCGCGCGGTCGTCCAGTCGATCAGCTTGCGTTCGATGAGCGTGCCGCCGGCCGACTGGTCCCAGGTGTCCAGGGAGGAGTTGACGGCGGAGAGGATCGCCTCGCCGAGCACGGCCGGGATGACGACCGGGCAGTTGAGGTGGGCGAGGTAGCGGGGGTGGTGGAAGTAGATCGCGTCGCGGAGGTAGACGTCCTCCAGCTCGTCGAGCACCGCCGCCGTGTCCAGCAGGGGCTTGTCGAGGTCGATCTCGTCGATGCGGGGGGTGAGGGCGTCGACGGTGATGCCGGTGAACGGGCTTTTGGCGGTGGCGAGTTTGGCTGCCACCCGCTCGACTCCTTCGGTCACGGAGCGGCGGTAGCTCTCCGCGGTCGTGTCATTGAGCAGGTGCGAGCGCATGTGGGGGTCCTCCGGTGGGGACGGTCCGTGCGGGGCGGGCAGGGCAGGAGCGGGGGCGGAACCCCGGCTTAAACTTAGGTAAGCCTAACCTAATTAACGACAGCGAAACCGCGCCCCATCCGTGACTGCCGTCACTCGCCCCGGACCAGGGCCTGTTGCGCGAGAGGCGTTCGCAACGGGCCCTGGCGGGTGTCGTTTGGATCAGGCCCGCTGTGAGGAGCGGTGTGCCCTGGCGGGCCTGGGCGGGGTCTGGTGCGTGCGGCTGCGAGGCGGAGGGGCCTTGTCGATCGGCCGCTGCCGCGGCGGGCGACGCGATGGGGGCCCCTCCCGCGCGAGGTTGTTCGGGCGTGGGAGTCGGCGAGTGACGACAACGCCGCTGGGGGTCCCCCGCGCCCTTGAGGTTGTGGGGGAGTGCGTGCCAGACCCCGCGACGCCGGCCCGATCCGAACGGCACCCCCTAGCCCCCGGACTCCCTGAGCTGCTCCTCCGACAGCCCGAGCCGCCAGTACCCCACGAACGTCACCCGGCGCCGGTCGATCCCCCGCTCCCGCACGAAGTGCCGTCGCAGCTCCTTCACGCACCCGGACTCGCCGGCGATCCAGACGTACGGCCGCTCGGCGGGCGGCAGTTGGGCGGTGCGGAGGGCGTCGAGCGCCAGTGGGCCGGTGCGGAGGCCGTCGGGCGCCAGTGGGCCGGTGCCGTGCTCGTCCCGGACCAGCCAGGTGATCTCGGTGTCCGCCTCGGTGGCCAGGTCCTGGACGTCCCCGGCGTCCGCCACCTCCAGCCAGACCCGGGCGCGCTGCCCGGCGGGGAGGGCTTCGAGGATCGCGGCGACGGCGGGCAGGGCCGTCGCGTCTCCCCACAGCAGCACCAGGTCGGTGTCCTCGGGCGGCCGGAACCGGATCGCCCGGTTGTCGGCGACGGCGGGTCCGAGCAGGAACACCGGGTCGCCGGGGTCCGCTTGGGCGGCCCACGCGGAGGCGGGTCCTGCGGGCTCGTGCAGCACGAAGTCGATGTCGATCTCGTCGGGGTTCCGTCGCAGCGACCGCAGTGTGTACGACCGCATCACCGCCCGGACGTCGTCGGGGAGGTCGCGCCAGGCCTGCCACCAGTCGTCGCCGAGTTCCACGGGGACATGGGGCTCGCTCCGCCCGGCGGCGGGGACGAACAGCGACAGCGACTGGTCGTGGCCGTCGGAGAGGAAGTGCCGGAGGTCGTCCCCGGCGAAGGCGATCCGGACGAGAGACGGCCCGAGCCGCCTCGTCCGTACGACCCGGAGGGAGAAGAAACGGAACGGGGCGGCTACGGCCGTACTCATGGAATCAGCTGACCTTCTTCGCGGTCTCGATCGCCTTCGCCAGGTTCTCCACCATCGCCACGCACTTGTCGTACGACGGGATCGGCTCCGGGGAGCGGGAGATGACCTGGCCGGCCTTCACGGCGGGCAACTTCTTCCAGGTGGCCTCGGTGATGTCGGCCGGCTGGATGGTCGCGGTGCGGTCGTCCATCATGATGATGTCCGCCGCGTACTTGTCGACGTTCTCCCAGCTCAGCGACTCGTACCAGCCGCCGCTCGCCTTGAGGACGGACGCCGAGGGCTCCACGAAGTTCACGCCGAGCGCCTTGAAGTACTCGAGGTCGACGGAGAGGTTGGTGCCGGAGACGTAGAAGACGTCCTGCGCCGCGGACCCGGCGAGCACCTTGATGTCGGGGTGCGCCTTGGCGGCCGTCCGCAGTCGCTCCGAGGCCGTCTCGAAGCGCTTCTTGGCGTCGGTGACCTTGTCGGCCTTCATGTCCGCGCCGAGCGACTCGGCCAGCTCCCACACCCGCTGGAGCGGCGCGGTGATCTGACGGTCGTAGACGGAGATGCCGACGCTCGGGGCCAGCTTGGCGATCTTGTCCTTGGACGCCTCGGGGACGTACCAGAGGGTGCCGGCGGAGTCGAACATCGTGGTGATGAGGACCTGGGGGGCGAACGCCGCGTACTGCTCGACGTTGAACTGGTCCCAGACGTTGCCGAAGACCGTCAGCTTGCTGACGTCCATGTCGCCGGCCTGGACGTCGGCCTTGCCGTCCTTGGTCTTGGTCGGGCCGAAGACGCCCTTGACCTCGATGCCGTAGTCGTGGAGCGCGGCGGCGACGCCGACGAACGCGACGATCTTCGTGGGGGCCTCGTCGAGCTTCACGGTGGTGCCGCGGTCGTCCTTGAAGGTCCAGGAACCGGACTTGCCGGCAGCCGCCGTCTCCTCGGCCGCGCTCCCGCCGCTGGAGTCGTCGTCACCGCAGGCCGCGAGCACACCGCCGAGGCCGAGTGCGCCGCCCGCGGCGAGGATGCCACGGCGGGTGAGATGGGAGGCTCTGGCGTTGGGCATGTGTGGCTGCTTTCGAACGGGGCGGAGCGCCCGCCGGGACAAAGTTCGAAGGTAGGTTAGCCTAACCTCACCAATTGTCCAGCGGGCGGGGTGCCGTCCCGTCGAGGCTGTGCGTGCCCTGTGATCTGCGGTTTAACCCGCCAGCCCCAACTCCCGGGCGATCAGCATCCGCTGCACCTCGCTCGTGCCCTCGCCGATCTCCAGGATCTTGGAGTCGCGCCACATACGGGCCACCGGGTACTCGTTCATGAAGCCGTAGCCGCCGTGGACCTGGGTGGCGTCGCGGGCGTTGTCCACCGCGATGGTCGAGGAGTACAGCTTGGCGAGGGCCGCCTCCTTCTTGAAGGACTCGCCGGAGACCAGCCGCGAGGCCGCGTCCCGCCAGGCGAGGCGGGCCGTGTGGGCCTTCATCTCCATGTCGGCGATCTTGAACTGGATCGCCTGGTTGGCGCCGATGGGCCGGCCGAACGCCTCGCGCTCCTTCGCGTACTTCACCGACTCGTCCACACACCCCTGCGCGAGCCCGGTCGCGAGGGCGGCGATGGCGACCCGGCCCTCGTCGAGGATGCGCAGGAACTGGGCGTAGCCGCGCCCCTGTTCGCCCAGCAGGTTCGCCGCCGGGACCCGGACGTCCGCGAAGGACAGCTCACGGGTGTCGGAGGCGTTCCAGCCGACCTTGGAGTACGGCGCCGCGACCGTGAAGCCCGGCGTCCCGGACGGGACGATGATCGAGGAGATCAGCGGCCTGCCGTCCGGCTTGCGCCCGGTGACGGCGGTGACGGTCACCAACCCCGTGATGTCGGTACCGGAGTTGGTGATGAAGCACTTGGTGCCGTTGATGACCCACTCGTCCGTGTCGGGGTCGAGGCGGGCCGTCGTCCGGGTCGCCCCCGCGTCGCTGCCGCCGTCCGGCTCGGTCAGGCCGAAGGCGCCCAGGATCTCGCCCGAGCACAGCCGCGGCAGCCACTCGCGCTTCTGCTCCTCGGTGCCGAAGAGGTGCAGCGGCATCGCGCCCAGGGAGACGCCGGCCTCCAGGGTGATCGCCACCGACGAGTCCACGCGCGCGAGTTCCTCAAGCACGAGGCCGAGGGCCAGGTAGTCGCCGCCCATACCGCCGTACTCCTCGGGGAACGGCAGTCCGAACAGGCCCATGCGGCCCATCTCGCGGACGATCTCGTACGGGAACTCGTGGTGCTCGTAGTACTCGCCGATCTTCGGCGCCACGACGTCGTGGGCGAACTGCTCGACCGTACGGCGGAGTTCTTCGAGCTCGGGGGAGAGGCGGTGGTCCATCTCGGATCACTCCTGGTGGGAGAGGGCACGGACGGTGCGGGACGGGCTGGGTCGGCCCAGGTGTTCGGCCATCCACACGCTGGTGGCGACGAGACGGCCGAGGTCGACACCGGTGTCGATGCCGAGGCCCTGAAGCATCCACACGAGGTCTTCGGTGGCGAGGTTGCCGGTGGCGGACTTGGCGTACGGGCAGCCGCCGAGGCCGCCCGCGGAGGCGTCCACGGTGGTGACGCCGTGCTGGAGGGCGGCGTAGGTGTTGGCGAGCGCCTGGCCGTACGTGTCGTGGAAGTGCACACCCAACTTCTCGACGGGCACGTCGAGTTCGGTGAGCAGCGCGCGCACGTGGCCCGGGGTCGCCACCCCGATGGTGTCGCCGAGGCTCAGTTCGTCGCAGCCCATGTCGAGCAGGGCGCGGCACACGCGCACCACCTGCGGGACGGGGACCGCGCCCTCCCAGGGGTCGCCGAAGCACATCGAGAGGTAGCCGCGCACGTGCCCGCCCGCCGCCTTCGCCCGGCCGACGACCGGCTCGAACATCGCCAGGGCCTCGTCCACCGTGCGGTTGAGGTTGGCCTTGGCGAAGGACTCGGTGGCGCTGGCGAAGACGGCCACGCGGGTCGCGCCCAGCGCGAGGGCACGGTCCAGGCCGCGGTCGTTCGGGACGAGCACCGGGAGGTCCACCGGCAACTCGCTCACCAGGGGGAACAGCCGCTCCGCGTCGGCGAGTTGGGGCACCCACCTGGGGTGGACGAAGCTCGTGGCCTCGATCGTCGTGAGCCCCGCGTCGGCCAGGCGGCGCACGAACTCCGCCTTGACCTCCGTCGGCACGGTCGACTTCTCGTTCTGGAGGCCGTCGCGGGCGCCGACCTCGTGGATGCGGACACGGGCGGGCAGGCCCGCTTCGGGGACCGTCATGGGCAGACTCACTGCGCCACCTCCTCGTGCGGTGCGATCACGGCCAGCACCTGGTCCATCGCGACCGTGGTGCCCGGCGAGACGTCCAGCTCGGCGACGGTGCCGGTGTGCGGGGCGGAGACGACGTGCTCCATCTTCATCGCCTCCACCACCAACAGGCTCTGCCCCGCGGTGACTTCGTCCCCCACGGCGACCTTCACCACGGTCACCGTGCCCGGCATGGGCGCGGTGAGCGAGCCGGCACCGGAGCGGGCCGCGCCGGTGAGCGCGGCGGCCACCGGGTCGTGGTCCCGCACCTGCCAGGCATCGCCGTCGCGGCCGACCCAGTCGCCTGCGCGGTGGAAGGTGTGACGGGCGCCGTCGAGGGTGACGGTGACGTGTTCGTCGGCGACGGTGGCCGTGCCGCGCGGGACGTACTCCACGGGGTCCTGCACCCGCAGCGGGAACCCGACGGCCTTCGTGAACCCGGAGCCCCCCATCCGCCAGCCGCTCGGCACCGAGAACGGATCGGTCCAGCCCTCCCCTCGCGGCCGTAGCGCGTCGAGCCGTACGGCCGCCGCCGCCTCGTACACCTCCTCCGGTACGTCCGTGGAGACCAGGTCGTCCACCACCCGCTCGACGAGCCCGGTGTCCAACTCGCCCGCGACGACCGCCGGATGGGCGAGGAGCCGCCGCAGGAACCCCGCGTTCGTCTGCACGCCCAGCGTGACCGTCTCCGCGAGAGCCGCCCTCAGCTTCCTGAGCGCGGTCGCGCGGTCGGGGCCGTACGCGATGACCTTGGACAGCATCGGGTCGTACAGGCTGCCGACCTCCGTGCCCTCGCTGAGCCCGGAGTCGGTGCGGACGCCGTCGCCCTGGGGCTCGCGCAGCCTCAACACGGTGCCGCCGGACGGGAGGAACCCGCGCGCGGGGTCCTCGGCGCAGACGCGGGCCTCGATCGCGTGCCCGGTCAGCCGGACGTCCTCCTGCCCGTACGGCAGCCGCTCGCCCGCCGCGACCCGCAGCTGCCACTCCACCAGGTCGAGGCCGGTGACGAGTTCGGTGACCGGGTGCTCCACCTGGAGGCGGGTGTTCATCTCCATGAAGTAGTACGACGACGGATCGTCGCCCGGCACGATGAACTCCACCGTGCCCGCGCCCCGGTAGCCGCAGGAGCGGGCCGCCTCGACCGCCGCCTCGCCCATGGACGCGCGCGTGGCCTCGTCCAGCAGGACGCTGGGCGCCTCCTCGACGACCTTCTGGTGCCGCCGCTGGAGCGAGCACTCGCGCTCGCCGAGATGGATCACGTTGCCGTGGCCGTCCGCGAGGACCTGGATCTCGATGTGCCGGGGCCGGTCCACCCACCGCTCGACGAGCAGCGTGTCGTCGCCGAAGGAGGTGCGGGCCTCACGGCGGGCCGCGGCGATCTCCTCCTCCAGGACGGTGAGGTCCCGGACCAGCCGCATGCCCTTGCCGCCGCCGCCCGCGCTGGGCTTCAGCAGGACCGGTGCGCCCAACGCGTGTGCGGCCTCGGCGAGTTCGGGGTCCCGGCCGCCGGGCACGACCGGTACTCCGGCCGCCTCCACGGTCTCCTTGGCGCGGATTTTGTCGCCCATCAACGCGATGGACTCCGCCGGGGGCCCGATGAAGACCAGCCCCGCGTTGGCGCACGCGCGCGCGAAGGCCGCGTTCTCCGCGAGGAAGCCGTAGCCGGGGTGGACGGCCTGGGCGCCGGTGCGGGCGGCGGCCTCAAGGAGCCGCTCGGCGGACAGATAGCTCTCCGAGGCCGGCGCCGGGCCCAGTCGTACGGCCGTGTCGGCCTCCCGGACGTGCCGGGCGTCGGCGTCCGCGTCGGAGAAGACGGCGACCGAACGCACGCCCAGCGCCCGGAGCGTGCGGATGACGCGGACCGCGATCTCCCCGCGGTTGGCGACCAGCACTGTGTCAAACATGGGTCCTCACATCCGGAAGACGCCGAACCGGGGCTCTCCCAGCGGCGCGTTGGCGCATGCGGTCAGGGCCAGGCCGAGCACCTGACGGGTGTCCAGCGGGTCGATGACCCCGTCGTCCCAGAGGCGGGCGGTGGCGTAGTAGGCGTTGCCCTGGCGCTCGTACTGGGCGCGGATCGGGTCCTTGAAGGACTCCTCGTCCTCGGCGGGCCAGGTCTCCCCGCGGGACTCCAGCTGGTCCCGCTTGACGGTCGCGAGGACGGAGGCGGCCTGCTCGCCGCCCATGACGGAGATCTTGGCGTTGGGCCACATCCACAGGAAGCGGGGGGAGTAGGCCCGGCCGCACATCGAGTAGTTCCCGGCGCCGTACGAACCGCCCACCACCACGGTCAGCTTGGGCACGCGCGTGCAGGCGACCGCGGTCACCATCTTGGCGCCGTGCTTGGCGATGCCGCCCGCCTCGTAGTCCCGGCCGACCATGAACCCGGAGATGTTCTGGAGGAACAGCAGCGGGATGCCGCGCTGGTCGCACAGCTCGATGAAGTGGGCGCCCTTCTGGGCGGATTCGGAGAACAGGATGCCGTTGTTGCCGATGATCCCGACCGGGTGGCCGTGGATCCGGGCGAAGCCGGTGACCAGGGTCTGCCCGAACTCGGCCTTGAACTCGGCGAACCGGGAGCCGTCCGCGATGCGCGCGATGATCTCGCGGACGTCGTAGGGGGTGCGGGAGTCCACCGGCACCGCGCCGTAGAGGCCGTAGGGGTCCACCTTGGGCTCCACCGAGGGCTCGACGGACCAGGGCAGCGGCCCGCGCGCGGGAAGCGTGGCGGCGATGTTCCGCACGATCCTCAGTGCGTGGGCGTCGTCCTCCGCGAGGTGGTCGGTGACGCCCGAGACCCGGGAGTGCACCTCGCCGCCGCCGAGCTCCTCCGCGGTGACGACCTCACCGGTGGCGGCCTTCACCAGCGGGGGCCCGCCGAGGAAGATCGTGCCCTGGTCGCGCACGATGACGGCCTCGTCGCTCATGGCCGGGACGTACGCCCCACCGGCCGTGCACGATCCCAGGACGGCCGCGATCTGCGGGATGCCCGCGCCGGACATCCGGGCCTGGTTGTAGAAGATCCGCCCGAAGTGCTTGCGGTCCGGGAAGACCTCGTCCTGCATCGGCAGGAACGCGCCGCCGGAGTCCACGAGGTAGATGCAGGGCAGCCGGTTGTCGAGGGCGACCTCCTGCGCGCGCAGGTGCTTCTTCACCGTCATCGGGTAGTACGTGCCGCCCTTGACGGTGGCGTCGTTGGCGACGACCACGCACTCGCGCCCGCTCACCCGCCCGATCCCGGCGATGACCCCGGCGGCCGGGGCCTGGCCGTCGTACAGCCCGTCGGCGGCGAGCGGGGCCAGCTCCAGGAAGGGCGAGCCGGGGTCGAGCAGGCCGTCCACCCGGTCCCGGGGCAGCAGCTTCCCGCGCGCGGTGTGCCGCTCGCGGGCCCGCTGCCCACCGCCGAGGCGGGCCGCGGCGAGCTTGTCCCGCAGCTCGTCCACCAGTACCCGGTGGGCCTCTTCGTTGGCCTTCCAGGCCTCCGACGCGGGGTCCGCCGCGCTCGTCAGCTCGGGTGCCTGATCCATGTCCCGCGGTCCCCTCGGCCAGTGATCGGCTGTTAATGAGCGTTAACCATTTCCTTCAGGTTAACGACCGCTAACCTCCCTGTCTAGAATTGCTTCCATGGCCACCAGAACCGACGCCCCCACCCGGCGCGAGCAGATCCTCAAGGAGGCCGCGCGGCTGTTCGCCGAGCGCGGGTTCCACGGCGTGGGAGTGGACGAGATAGGCGCCGCGGTCGGCATCAGCGGCCCCGGGCTCTACCGCCACTTCGCCGGCAAGGACGCGATGCTCGCGGAGCTGCTGGTCGGGATCAGCGGCCAGCTGCTGACGGGCGGCAAGCGCCGGGTCGCCGAGGCGGACGGCGGGGACCCGGAGGCGCTGCTGGACTCGCTGATCGAGGGGCACATCGACTTCGCGCTGGACGACCGCCCGCTGATCACCCTGCATGACCGCGAGCTGGACCGCCTGCGCGACAGCGACCGCAAGCTCGTGCGCCAGCTCCAGCGGCAGTACGTCGAGCTGTGGGTGGAGGTCGTGCGCGAGGTCTACCCGGGCCTGGCCGAACCCACGGCCCGCTCCGCCGTCCACTCGGTCTTCGGGCTGCTGAACTCCACCCCGCACCTCGGCCGCCCGGGCTCGCTGCCGGGGCGGGGCGGGACGGCGGAGCTGCTGCACCGGATGGCGTGCGGGGCGTTCGCGGCGGCGGCCGGTGACCCTCGGGGGTGACGTGACGAGCGTTACGGGCCGGTTCCTCTGGACGCTCTCCCTACCCGCCGGTACGGTGATGTTCTGAGCAAGCGCTTAGACAGAGAACTGTGAGTCCGGTGGAGGTGGGCGCGGTGCGCCGTACGGTGTTCAACGAGGATCACGAGGCGTTCCGGGAGACCCTGCGGGCCTTCATTGAGGCCGAGGTCGTCCCCGTCTACGACGAGTGGTTCGCGGCCGGCCAGGCGCCGCGCGACTTCTACTACAAGCTCGCCGAGCTCGGCATCTTCGGCATCCGCGTGGACGAGGAGTTCGGCGGCGCCGGCATCGACTCGTACAAGTTCGAGGCCGTCATGTACGAGGAGACCGCGCGCGCGGGCGTGCAGTTCGGCGGCTCCGGTGTGCACGTCCTGCTGGGCCTGCCGTACCTCAAGATGCTCGCCACCGACGAGCAGAAGAAGCGCTTCCTGCCGAAGTTCGTCTCCGCCGAGGAGATGTGGGCCCTCGCGATGACCGAGCCGGGCACCGGCTCCGACCTCGCGGGCATGAAGACCACCGCCAAGCTCTCCGAGGACGGCACGCACTACGTCCTCAACGGCGCCAAGACCTTCATCACCGGCGGCGTCCACGCCGACCGCGTGATCGTGGCCGCCCGCACCTCCCCGTCCTCCGCCGAGGACCGCCGCTTCGGCATCTCCCTGTTCGCCGTGGACACCAAGTCCGAGGGCTACTCCGTCGGCCGCAAGCTCGACAAGCTCGGCCTGAAGACCTCCGACACCGCCGAGCTGGCGTTCGTCGACGTCAAGGTGCCCGTCGAGGACCTCCTCGGCGAGGAGAACAAGGGCTTCTACTACCTCGGCCACAACCTCGCCTCCGAGCGCTGGGGCATCGCCTACGGCGCCTACGCGCAGGCCAAGGCCGCCGTGCGGTTCGCCAAGCAGTACGTCCAGGAGCGCACCGTCTTCGGCAAGCCGGTCGCCTCCTTCCAGAACACCAAGTTCGAGCTGGCCGCCTGCCAGGCCGAGGTCGACGCCGCCGAGGCCGTCGTGGACCGCGCCCTGGAGGCCCTCGACGCCGGTGAGCTGACCCCCGCCGAGGCCGCCAGCGCCAAGCTGTTCGCCACCGAGGTCGCCCACCGCGTCATCGACCGCTGCCTCCAGCTGCACGGCGGCTACGGCTTCATGAACGAGTACCCGATCGCCCGCCTGTACGCGGACAACCGCGTCAACCGCATCTACGGCGGCACCAACGAGATCATGAAGTCGATCATCGCGAAGGACATGGGCCTGTAGGCCCCGGGAAACCACCGGCCGGTACAACAGCACCATGAGCCAGGCACTCCAGGACCTCCTCGATCTGCTCGACCTCGAGCAGATCGAGGAGGACATCTTCCGCGGCCACTCCCGCCCCGCCGTCGTCCCCCGGGTCTTCGGCGGGCAGGTCGCGGCCCAGGCGCTGGTCGCCGCCGGGCGCACGGTCCCCGAGGACCGGCTCGCCCACTCCCTGCACGCGTACTTCCTGCGCCCCGGCGACCCCGGCGCGCCGATCGTCTACACCGTCGACCGCATGAACGACGGCCGCTCCTTCACCGCCCGCCGGGTCATCGCGGTCCAGCACGGCCAGCCGATCTTCGCCCTCTCCGCCTCCTTCCAGCGGTACGAGGACGGCTTCGACCACCAGGCCGCCATGCCGGCCGCCCCAGACCCGGCCACGCTCCCCACCTCCGCGGACCGGCTGCGCGGCTACGACCACCTGGACGCGGCCGTCGTCGAGCGGTTCCTGGAGACCCGCGAGGCGATCGACCTGCGCTACGTCGACGACCCGCCGTACGGCACCTTCGGCGAGCCGCGCGAACCGCACTCCCAGGTCTGGTTCCGCACCAACGGCAAGCTGGCCGACGACCCCCTGCTGCACGTCGTCCTCGCCACCTACGTCTCCGACATGACCCTCCTCGACTCGGTGCTCCTCGCCCACGGCCGGGGCGGCTGGGCCGTCGGCGACGTCGTCGGGGCCTCGCTGGACCACGCGATGTGGTTCCACCGCCCCTTCCGCGCCGACGAATGGCTCCTGTACGACCAGGAGTCCCCGTCCGCCTCAGCGGGCCGCGGCCTCGGCCAGGCCCGCATCTACACCCGGGACGGGCGGCTGGCCATCTCGGTGATCCAGGAAGGCGTGGTCCGGGCGCCGCGCCGCCCCTGAGCGGCCCGGGAGAACCAGGGCTCCGCCGCACGCCCTCCGGGGCGGGGGTCCGCGTGTGTGCGGAGCCGGGGAGCTGTTCTCGTGGTGCGCCGCCGGGGCGTGTGCCCTCGTCCCGGACGCGCGGCTCGCCGTGACGAAGCGCGCGCCGCCGTCGGTCACCGCCTCCGCCCCGCGGCCCGTGCCCCGGCCGGTCACCGCCCCCGCGGCGGGCCGCTGCGCCGGGATCGGGCTACTTCAGCCCCGCCTCGCCCAGCAGATACGCCGTCATCGGGTCGTAGTAGCGCGGGCTGACCACGTGGTCGTCCAGTGGGACCGTCACCTGGACGGTGCCCTCCGACTCGCCCACGAAGAGCGCCGGGTCGTTGCAGTCGGCGTACCCGACGGAGTCCACGCCGTGCTGGCCCGCGTAGCCCGCCCAGCCGTGGTCGGCGACGACCAGGTCCGGCAGCGGGCGTCCCTCGCGCTCCAGGGCGGTCAGGATCGCCTTCATCGGCTCGCCGGAGTGGGTGTGCCAGAGCGTGGCGCCGTGCTCCAGGACCGCCACGTCCGCGAACTGCATGACGTACCCCTCGTCCGTCTGAAGCCCGTCCGGGATCACCACGATCTCGCAGCCCGCCGAGCGCAGCGCGGCGGCCGTGGCGTGGTGGACGTCCAGCATGCCGCCGGGGTGACCGGTCGCGAACAGCACCCGCTGCGTGCCGTCCGCCGCCTTGCGCAGCCGCGCCGCCATCCGCTCCAGGGCGTCCACCGTCAGCTCCGGGTCGATGGTGTCCTGTCCGTACCGGTACTCCGGATCGTCGTTGACCCCCACCCGCTCCGCCATCACCGCGAGCACGTCCTGCTCGTCGGTCCACCGGTCACCCAGCTCCAGGCCGAGCCAGTAATGGCGGTTGCCGTTCGCCAGCTGGCGGTAGTGGGAGAGGTTGTTCTCACGCGGGGTGGCGACCTCGCCCGCGATACGGGTCTTCACAAGGTGGTCGACGAGCTCGGCGCGGCTGGGTGTCCCGGGTATCGGCATGCCTCCCATTCTGATGCACGCCTTCACGGGATCACCGCGCATCCCGCACGCTGGGACACGGGTCACGCGATCATGCCGACCGCAGCGCGAACCACAGCTCCATCCGTACGTCCGGGTCGTCCAGATCCAGGTCGAGCAGGGTCGCGCACTTCGCGATCCGCTGGCGCACGGTGTTGCGGTGGACGTCGAGGGCGACCGCCGTGCGGTCCCAGCTGCCGTGCAGGGAGAGCCAGGTGCGGAGGGTCTCGGTGAGGGCGGGGGTGTCCTCGAAACGGGACAGCAGTGCCTGTGCGTGGGCCTCGGCGTCCGCGCGCGGCACCAGGTCGGCGAGGGCCGGGCGGGCGCCGTGCCGGACCAGTTCGGCGCCGGCGGCGCGGGCGCGGGCCAGGGCGCGC
>NZ_JAAGLY010000229.1 GCF_010548375.1 Streptomyces sp. SID13726 | reverse complement strand
TGATCCAGGCGACTACCCACTCGATGGGGTAAAGGATCGCGAAGAAGTCCATCCGTGACTGCTCCCTCAACTTCGGACAAAGCTTGTGAATCGCCCGTGGCCGGGCTGCGGTCTAGTGCGTGTGTCGTGCCGGCGGAACGTCGTCGACCCCACCAAGGCTCCAGGGGTTGCAGCGCAGCAGCCGCCAGAGGGCGAGGCCCGTTCCGCGCAGGGCGCCGTGACGACGCACCGCCGTGAGGGCGTACTGGGAGCAGGACGGGTAGTACTTGCACGTCGGACCCGTCATCGGGGAGATCACCGACTGGTAGGCCCGGATCATGCCGATGAGGGTGAGCGCCGGGACGCGACGCAGCACGGAGACGACGCGACGCACGATGCCGGGAGCTCCGCCGGAGTCCTCGGGGGACTCCGCGCCGGGAGCGTCGACCGGGTGCGTGGTCGTCATCGATCCACGCCCGAGCGTTCGTGGAGACGCCGGACCGCGCGCTCGAGCCCGCTGTCGAGGTCGGCGCTCAGGGCGTCGAAGGACGCCACCGCCGAGGCGGGAAG
>NZ_JAAGLY010000228.1 GCF_010548375.1 Streptomyces sp. SID13726 | reverse complement strand
CTGGGACAGGTACGCCGCCGCCCGCCGCAGGACCTCGTTCTCCTGCTCCAGCAACCGAATCCGACGTCGAGCCTCACGCAACTCCCGTGCGTGCTCCGAGGTGACGCCGGGCTTCACGCCGTCCTCGACATCGGCGGCACGCAACCACTTCGTGATCGTCATCTCATGGACCCCGAAGTCCTGGGCGATCTGCGCCAGCGTCACACCGGGACCACGGTTCCGGGCGACCCGCACGACGTCCTCACGAAACTCACGGGGATAGGGCTTGGGCACAGCAACATCCTTCCAGCCTGCTCGGCGAGCAAGCGATCTCAGATGTCACAGATCCGTGCAGCAGCCCCCTTCGACTCCCCTCCATGCGCGGTGGTATGTCTGGCTTTCGGCCGCAGCCGCATCGCTTGTGGTCGGCTACCTCTTCGTTAATCAGGGTTCAGCCGACGAGTTTGGCATGAGTCTCCGTCAGGGTGGTTCAGACGCATA
>NZ_JAAGLY010000227.1 GCF_010548375.1 Streptomyces sp. SID13726 | reverse complement strand
GCGAGTCGACCGCGGGTCTGGCGGCCGGTGGAGAGGCGATCTGCTGCTGGGGCACGGGCCGGGCCCGCACGGGTGCCTCGGGAGGCAGCTGCACCGGGGACGGGGACGGGTACTGGTAGTCGGCGGTGAGATCAGACGGCAGGCCCTCCAGCCCTGGCGCTACCTCCCGGGGCTCGGCCCGGCGCCGGCGGTCGGACAGGACAGAGGTGTCCCCGGCGAGCAGGCGCTGCAGGTTGCTCATCATCGGCTGGCGCTCGGGCTCGATCGCGGGTCCGGCTGCCCCTGCTGCTGCCGTCCCTGACCGCCGCCGCCGGCCTCTGCTTCGCCCTGTCCATGGGCGAGCTGAGCGCCACGATGATGCTCTACCCACCGGACTGAATGCCCCTCCCGGTCCGCATCTTCACCGCCACCGACACCGGTTCGCTCTTCAGCGGCTCGGCCCTCGCCTTGGTCCTGATGGCCACCACCCTGCTGGTCCTGCTGGCCGTCTCGCGCATCCGTACCACGGCCACGTACCGCTGAACGCTCTCCTGCCCGACCCTGCCCTACCC
>NZ_JAAGLY010000226.1 GCF_010548375.1 Streptomyces sp. SID13726 | reverse complement strand
CGCAACGCTGCCGCACGACGCCTCATCGCGGCGCGCTCCGAAGCCCCCGGCGAGAAGCCCGTCAAGGTCAACTCTGCGCAGGTGGCATCGCAAGTGATGCCTGCAGGAAGCAAGCGCGTCTACAAGCCGCCCACGCGTCGTGGCATCCGCACCAAGGGCGACACCAAGTTCCACCCGGCCGCCCGAGTTCTCGCCTCCGAAAGCAAGCGTCAGTCGATCGAAGCCGGGCGCCGTGAGGAGCAGTCGTGAGTATCGACACCACCCCCCTCGACTGGGACCTGACCAAGGTCATCCCCGGCAAGCTCGTCACCCCCGCGCCGGACGACGTCGACGAGGATGACATTGCCCCCGGCGTCCTCGAAGTCCGCCCCTCCTACCCGCCCGTCCTGCGCAAGGCCGGCGGCGCCGCTATGGTCGTCGCCGCCGTCACCGGCAAGGCCATCGGGATCACCGCCCGCGCCACCTGGACCGGCTCCAAGTGGTTCGGCGCAGGCTTTGGAGCCGGCTGCCTCCTCGGCTAACGGTACGTCCGCGCCGACGACCCCCAGGAA
>NZ_JAAGLY010000225.1 GCF_010548375.1 Streptomyces sp. SID13726 | reverse complement strand
GTCGAACACCGCGAGCATGAGCGCGTTCTGGTTGCCGAGCAGGAACTCGACCGCGCGGTACTGCCAGGACTGGAAGCCCGACGCGTGGCCGAGGAACCCGCGGAACTGCGCGTACTCGCTGGGGGTGAGCGTCGCGAGCACGGACCACTGCTCGGTGAGCGTGCGCTGCACGTGCTTGACGCGCGCGATGCGCTTGAGCGCGGCGCCGAGCTCGTCGGCGGCGAGGAGGTCGCGCGCGGAGAGCAGCTCGTGCAGCACGAGCTTGAGCCAGAGCTCGGTCGTCTGGTGCTGGACGATGAACAGCATCTCGTCGTGGTGCTCGGGGTCGCTCACGGGCTCCTGCGCGGCGAGCAGCGTGTCGAGGTGCAGGTACGACCCGTACGTCAGCTGCTCGCGCAGGTCCGTGACGATGTCGGACTCGAGCGCGCGCTCGTTCGGCGTGGGCAGCGGTGCGTCGGCCATCCGCCGAGCGTATGTCACGAACGTGACGACCGCTAGATCTGTGCGATGCGTTGGGATGACGCAATGATCAAATCATTACGACATCCGGCT
>NZ_JAAGLY010000224.1 GCF_010548375.1 Streptomyces sp. SID13726 | reverse complement strand
CTCGTGCCCAGCTCCTCGCCTCGGGCGTGGGCGTGCCGTGGGCGCTGGAGGCGCAGCAGCTCCTCCACGACGACTGGGGCGTGGCGGCCGACGTGTGGAGCGTGACGAGCTGGAACGAGCTGCGCCGCGACGGCCTCGCCGCCGACCAGGCCGCGTTCCTCGACCCGGCCGCCGAGCCGCGCGTCGCGTACGTCACGGCCAAGCTGTCCGGCGCCGAGGGCCCGTTCGTCGCGACGAGCGACTACGACCACCTCGTGCCCGACCAGATCCGCAAGTGGGTCCCGGGCGACTACGAGGTGCTCGGGGCCGACGGCTTCGGGTTCTCGGACACGCGCGCGGCGGCCCGCCGGCACTTCAAGATCGACGGCCCGTCCGTCGTCGTGCGCACGCTGCAGGCGCTCGCCAAGCAGGGCAAGGTCCCCGCGGACGCGTCCGCCCAGGCGATCGAGAAGTACCGCCTCATGGACGTCACCGCCGGCACGTCCGGCAACGCGGGCGGCGAGTCCTGACGCTCCCCGCCCGGTAGCACGACGACGGCCGGTCACCCCGCGG
>NZ_JAAGLY010000223.1 GCF_010548375.1 Streptomyces sp. SID13726 | reverse complement strand
GGTCTAGTTCACGTTCGTGCGGCATGCCGTAAGTTCCTCTTATGCTCGACGTCCGCAGGCTCCGGCTGCTCAGGGAGCTCTCGTACCGGGGGACCATCGCCGCGGTGGCCGAGGCGCTCGCCTACACGCCGTCGGCCGTGTCGCAGCAGCTCTCCGCGCTCGAGCGCGACGCCGGGGTGCCCCTCCTGGAGCGGTCGGGCCGCCGGGTGCGGCTCACCGCGGCGGCCGAGAGGCTCGTCGAGCACACCGAGAAGATCCTGGAGATCCTCCGCGAGGCCGACGCGGACCTCGCCTCGGCCGCCACGACGCTCCGCGGGACGCTGCGCATCGGCGTCTTCCCGACCGCCGTGCCGACCCTGCTCACGCCCGCCGTCGTGCGCCTGAGCTCCGACCACCCGGGGCTGCGGCTCCTGGTCTCCGAGCTCGACCCCGCCACGGTGCCCGCCGCGCTGCGCGGGGACGCAGTCGACGTCGCGCTGGTCCAGGAGTACGACCACGTCCCCCTCGCGGTCGGACCCGGCGTCGAGACGGAGCCGCTGCTGGAGGAGACGG
>NZ_JAAGLY010000222.1 GCF_010548375.1 Streptomyces sp. SID13726 | reverse complement strand
GGTCGAGGAGGACCGCACGTTCGGGGGCGAGGAGGCCGACTTCGGCGGTGGCAAGTCGATCCGCGAGTCGATGGCGCAGGGAACCACGACCCGCGCCGAGGGCGCGCTCGACACGGTGGTGACGAACGCCGTCGTGCTGGACTGGTGGGGGATCGTCAAGGCCGACGTCGGGATCCGGGACGGGCGGATCGTCGCGCTCGGCCGCGCGGGCAACCCCGACGTCGCGGACGGCGTCCACCCGGACCTGCACATCGGCCCGTCCACCGACGTCGTGAGCGGCGAGGGCAAGATCCTCACCGCGGGCGGCATCGACTCGCACGTGCACCTCATCTCGCCGTCCCAGGTGGTCGAGGCGCTCGCGACGGGCATCACGACCGTCGCGGGCGGCGGGACCGGGCCGAGCGAGGGCACGAAGGCCACGACGGTCACGCCCGGCGCCTGGCACCTCGAGGCGATCCACCGCGCGCTGGACCGGCTCCCCGTGAACGTCCTGCTGCTCGGCAAGGGCAACACGGTGAGCGCCGAGGGCCTGCGCGAGCAGGCCATGGCCGG
>NZ_JAAGLY010000221.1 GCF_010548375.1 Streptomyces sp. SID13726 | reverse complement strand
TCGTCCTCGGCCTCCGGCTGAACGTCTGGACCTCGATCCTGGTCGGTGTCGGTGCGCTGATTGCGTTTATCGTTGTCGGGCGTCGCCACCCCGGGCGCGAGGAGACGGTGTCCCTCGACGCTCCGGACGAGGCGCCCACCACGGGGTCCGAGGAGCCGGTCGAGGAGTCGACCGACGACGAGGACCCCTCCACGACCGAGGACTCCGACGACTCGGAGGAGTCCGAGCAGGCAGATGCCGCGCGACCAGACCCCGGTCGCTGAGCCTCCGTCATTCAACGGCGAATCCGCCGGGCGACCGCCCGGTGGGTTCTGTCATGTCCACAGGGCCGACGACGTCCCGAACCCCCCCAGCTGGAACCAGCCCGGCCGTCTCGGTCGGGCACCTGTGAGGACGGTGTTGATGACCACGCCGCAGTATCGGGACGCGCACCGGGCACCCGCCCTGTCCGCCCCTCCCACGGCATCCGGTCTGTACGAGCCCGCCGCCGAGCACGACGCGTGCGGCGTCGCCTTCGTGGCGACGCTCCGCGGCACGCCCGGACGCGACATCGT
>NZ_JAAGLY010000220.1 GCF_010548375.1 Streptomyces sp. SID13726 | reverse complement strand
CGGCCGCGTCCAGCGCCTCCCCCACCGCCGCTCCGGTGATCACTGCCACCGCTCGGTCGTCCAGCCAGGTCACGGTCCACTCCCTGTCGATCTCTCGTCGGCGCTCGTCGCGCCCGGTGCGACCCGTGCGGGCCGCTGTTCCCGGCGGGGCGGTCGCGCAACCACCGCCCCGCCGCTTGTCCTGCTACTTGGTGATCTCGTCCCAGCCGGCCTCGAGCTCGGTCGCGAGCTGGTCGGCGTCGATCTCCTGGGCGAGGAACTTCTGGTACGCGGGCGTCGCGACCGTGTCCTTCCACTGCGCGTACGCGTCGACGAACAGGTACGGCGCCGACGTGAGGTACTGGCCGGACGAGAGGATCGTCGACCAGCCGTTCTCGTCGCCGAGCGAGGACGCCATGGCCTCCTGGGCCGACGTCGTGGCCGGGATGAGCGCGTCCGCCTCGTTGAGCGCGGCGAGGTTCTCCGTGTCGGTGAAGAACTCGATGAACTCGGCGGACTCCTCGACGTGCTCGGAGTCGATGTTCACCTACAGCGTCTGCGGGTTGGCGGCCTGC
>NZ_JAAGLY010000021.1 GCF_010548375.1 Streptomyces sp. SID13726 | reverse complement strand
CCGCCCCGCCGCCCGGCGGTCGTGGCGCGGCAGGCGGCGGCTACGGCTATCCGCAGGCGGCCCCGTCCCAGCGCCCCGGCGCCGGCGGACCGGTCGGCGCACCCGCGCCGGGCTCCCGTACCCGCCACTGGATCGAGATCAACGGCACCCGCCATCAGATCTCCCGCGCAACGCTGGTGCTGGGCCGCAGCACCGAAGCCGACGTGCGGATCGACGACCCCGGCGTCTCGCGCCGGCACTGTGAGATCCGGACCGGAACGCCCTCGACGATCCAGGATCTCGGGTCCACCAACGGCATCGTGGTGGACGGGCAGCACACCACCCGCGCTACGCTCCGCGACGGCTCGCGGATCGTCGTGGGCAGCACCACCATCATTTACCGGCAAGCCGAAGGGTGAAGCGGGGGCAATGTCAGAGCTGACCCTCACGGTCATGCGGCTGGGTTTCCTGGCCGTACTGTGGCTGTTCGTGATCGTGGCCGTGCAGGTCATCCGCAGCGACCTGTTCGGTACGCGTGTCACTCAGCGCGGCTCGCGCCGGGAGGCAGGCCGGGCCCAGCAGGCCCAGCGCCAGCAGGCGCCCCCGCAGCAGCGCCAGCAGCCGGCCGCCGGCGGGCGCCAGCGCCGTAACGCACCCACCAAGCTCGTCGTGTCCGAGGGCACCCTCACCGGCACCACCGTGGCGCTCCAGGGGCAGACGATCAGCCTGGGCCGGGCGCACGACAGCACCATCGTGCTGGACGACGACTACGCCTCCAGCCGCCATGCCAGGATCTACCCGGACCGCGACGGCCAGTGGATCGTCGAGGACCTGGGCTCCACGAACGGCACGTATCTCGACCGTACGCGGCTGACGACTCCCACACCGATTCCGCTGGGCGCGCCGATCCGTATCGGCAAGACCGTCATCGAGCTGCGGAAGTAGTGCTACATCATGAATAGGCGCGAGCGGAGCGAGCACGCGGAGTGGGTCCCCACCCCGGGCCCCGGCGCGCTCCCGACCGGAGGGTGGGCACCGTGCGGATGTATCCGGAGCCGACGGGCGAGGTGCGCATGAGTCTGTCACTGCGCTTCGCCGCCGGATCGCACAAAGGCATGATCCGGGAGGGCAACGAGGACTCCGGATACGCCGGTCCGCGCCTGCTCGCGATCGCCGACGGCATGGGCGGCGCCGCCGCGGGTGAGGTCGCCTCCTCCGAGGCCATCTCCACCATCGTCGCCCTCGACGACGACGTCCCCGGCTCCGATGTCCTCACCTCGCTCGGCCACGCCGTGCAGCGCGCCAACGACCAGCTGCGCTCCATGGTCGAGGAGGACCCCCAGCTCGAAGGCATGGGCACCACGCTCACCGCCCTGCTGTGGACGGGCCAGCGCCTCGGTCTGGTGCACGTCGGCGACTCGCGCGCCTACCTGCTCCGGGACGGCGTACTGACCCAGATC
Source organism: Streptomyces sp. SID13726 (assembly GCF_010548375.1). Classification (GTDB taxonomy): domain Bacteria; phylum Actinomycetota; class Actinomycetes; order Streptomycetales; family Streptomycetaceae; genus Streptomyces. The sequence goes on along the minus strand of NZ_JAAGLY010000021.1, from coordinate 132,406 downwards.
ACGCAGGACCACACCTGGGTGCAGCGGCTGGTCGACGAGGGCCGCATCACCGAGGAAGAGGCCACCACCCACCCCCAACGCTCCCTGCTGATGCGGGCGTTGGGCAGCGGCGAGCATGTCGAGCCCGACCTGTCGATCCGTGAGGTCCGGGCCGGCGACCGGTATCTGATCTGCTCCGACGGCCTCTCCGGCGTCGTCTCCCACCAGACGCTGGAAGACACCCTCGCCAGCTACCAGGGCCCCCAGGAGACCGTGCAGGAGCTGATCCAGCTCGCGCTGCGCGGCGGCGGCCCCGACAACATCACGGTCATCGTGGCCGACGTGCTCGACCTGGACACCGGGGACACCCTCGCCGGGCAGCTCTCCGACACCCCGGTCGTGGTCGGCGCGGTCGCCGAGAACCAGCACCAGCTGCACGACAACGGCATCATGCAGACCCCCGCGGGCCGCGCCTCCGGGCTCGGCCGGCAGGTACCGGGACAGGGCGGGGGCGGCGAGTTCGGCCCGCCCGGCTCCGGCGACACCACCGGCTACGTGCAGGCGGGCAGCTTCGGCGACTACACCGACGACGACTTCGTCAAGCCCCGCAAGGGCCGCAAGTGGCTGAAGAGATCCTTCTACTCGGTCCTCGCGCTGGCCGTCATCGGCGGTGGCCTGTACGGCGGTTGGCGCTGGACGCAGACGCAGTACTACGTCGGCACCAACGGCGAGCACGTCGCGCTGTACCGCGGCATCAGCCAGGACCTGGCCTGGGTCTCGCTCTCGGAGGTGGAGAAGGACCACCCCGAGATCGAACTCAAGTACCTGCCGCCGTACCAGCAGAAGTCGGTCGAGGGCACCATCGCCGAGGGCGACCTGAAGACGGCCCAGAACAAGATCGACGAACTGGGCGTCCAGGCCTCCGCGTGCAAGAAGCAGGCCGAGGCGCAGGCCACGGAGAGCGGGAAGAACTCCAAGACGGGCGAGGGCCAGGCCGGCGGCACCACGGGAACCACTCAGTCCTCCCTGACGTCCAAGGCCACACCGACACCGACCCCGACCGGCACGACCTCGCCGTCCCCGAACGCTTCCGCGTCCCCGACCAAGCCCACTCCGACCCCCGGCCCCACTCTCTCGGACAAGGAGAAGCAGGTCGTCGGGCAATGCGGTACGCAGTAGGCCAGCCGTGAGAGGCCCCGTCACACCATGAGCAGTACAACCAACACGTCGACGCACCACACGTCCACGATCGGCGCGATCGGCGCCCCGAGCCGTCGCAACACCGAGCTGGCACTGCTGGTGTTCGCCGTCCTCATCCCGGTCTTCGCCTACGCCAACGTGGGTCTCGCCATGCACGACGAGGTCCCGGCCGGGCTGCTCAGCTACGGCCTGGGGCTCGGTCTGCTGGCCGGCGTCGCCCATCTCGTCGTACGGAAGTTCGCCCCGTACGCGGACCCGCTGATGCTGCCGCTGGCCACGCTGCTCAACGGCCTCGGGCTCGTGGCGATCTGGCGGCTGGACCAGTCGGCGCTGCTGCGGCAGATCGGCCAGGCCGGCGGCAAGGCGACCAACCAGCTGATCTACACGGCGATGGGCATCGCTCTCTTCGCCGTCGTCCTGATCTTCCTGAAGGACCACCGGGTCCTCCAGCGGTACACCTACATCTCCATGGTCGGCGCGCTGGTCCTGCTGCTGCTCCCGCTGGTCCCCGGTCTCGGCGCCGAACTCACGTACGGAGCCAAGATCTGGATCCAGGTCGGCAGCTTCACCATCCAGCCCGGTGAGTTCGCCAAGATCGTGCTGGCCGTCTTCTTCGCGGGCTACCTCATGGTCAAGCGTGACGCACTGGCCCTCGCCAGCCGCCGCTTCATGGGCCTGTACCTGCCGCGCGGCCGTGACCTCGGTCCGATCATCGTCGTGTGGATGATCTCGATCCTCATCCTGGTGTTCGAGACCGACCTCGGTACCTCGCTGCTGTTCTTCGGAATGTTCATCATCATGCTGTACGTCGCCACCGAGCGGACCAGCTGGATCGTCTTCGGTCTGCTGATGTCGGCGGCGGGCGCGGTCGGCGTGGCCTCCTTCGAACCACATGTCCAGCAGCGTGTCCAGGCCTGGCTCGACCCGATGAAGGAGTACAAGCTCAGCCAGGCCGGGGTGGGCGGTCACTCCGAGCAGTCCATGCAGGCCCTGTGGGCCTTCGGCTCCGGCGGCACCCTCGGCACCGGCTGGGGACAGGGCCACTCCGAGCTGATCCGCTTCGCCGCCAACTCCGACTTCATCCTCGCCACCTTCGGCGAGGAGCTGGGCCTGGCAGGCCTGATGGCGATCCTGCTGATCTACGGCCTGATCGTGGAGCGCGGTGTGCGCACCGCCCTCGCCGCCCGCGACCCGTTCGGCAAGCTGCTCGCCATCGGCCTGTCCGGCGCCTTCGCGCTCCAGGTCTTCGTGGTGGCCGGCGGTGTGATGGGCCTGATCCCGCTGACCGGTATGACGATGCCCTTCCTGGCGTACGGCGGTTCCTCCGTCATCGCCAACTGGGCCCTGATCGGCATCCTGATCAGGATCAGCGACACCGCACGCCGTCCGGCCCCCGCGCCCGCCCCCAGCCCCGACGCCGAGATGACCCAGGTGGTCCGCCCGTCATGAACAAGCCCCTGCGCCGGATCGCGATCTTCTGCGGCCTCCTGGTCCTCGCCCTGCTCGTCCGCGACAACTGGCTCCAGTACGTCAAGGCCGACAGCCTCAAGGACGACCCCGACAACCGCCGTGTGCTGATCGCCCGGTACGCCACGCCCCGCGGCGACATCATCGTCGACGGCAAGGCCATCACCGGGCACGCGGAGACGACGTCGGGCGACTTCAAGTTCAAGCGCACCTACAAGGACGGCGCCATGTGGGCGCCGGTCACCGGCTTCGTGTCGCAGGCCTACGGCGCCAACCAGCTGGAGTCCATCGAGGACGGCATCCTCACCGGCAACGACGACCGGCTGTTCTTCCGCAACACCCTCGACATGCTCACGGGCAAGCCGAAGGAGGGCGGCAATGTCGTCACCACCCTCAACGCCGCCGCGCAGAAGGCCGCCTACGACGGTCTGAAGAAGCAGGGCGGCAAGGGCGCGGTCGCCGCCATCGAGCCGTCCACCGGCAAGATCCTGGCGCTGTCCTCGTACCCGTCGTACGACCCGTCGACGATCGCCGGCGGCAGCGACGCCGACGCCGAGGCGTGGAAGAAGCTCGACAAGAAGAACAACCCCGCCGACCCGATGCTCAACCGGGCGCTGCGCGAGGTCTACCCGCCCGGATCGACGTTCAAGGTCGTCACGGCGGCCGCCGCGCTCGAGAACGGTCTGTACAAGACGGCCGACGAGAAGACCGACTCGCCGCTGCCGTGGACCATGCCGGGCACCACGACCCAGCTGAAGAACGAGGGCACGATCCCCTGCAAGAACGCCACCATGCGCGTGGCGCTTCAGTACTCCTGCAACACCGTCTACGGCAAGATCGGCTCCGACCTCGGCAACGACAAGATGCTCGACGAGGCCAAGAAGTTCGGCTTCACCGAGGAGCAGTTCACGCCGGTCCGCTCCAGCGCGCCGGTCTTCTCCGCCGACATGAACCCGTCGCAGACCGCGCTGTCCTCCATCGGCCAGTACAACACCGCCGCGACCCCGCTCCAGATGGCCATGGTCGCCTCGGCGGTCGCCAACAACGGCACCCTGATGAAGCCGTACATGGTCGACTCGCTCCAGGCCCCGAACCTCGACACCCTCGAGAAGACCGAGCCGGAGAAGATGAGCGAGCCGCTGTCGGCGGAGAACGCGCAGATCCTCCAGTCGATGATGGAGACGGTCGTCAAGGACGGCACCGGCAAGAACGCCCAGATCGACGGGGTCACCGTCGGCGGCAAGACCGGTACCGCCCAGCAGGGCGAGAACAACAGCAAGAACCCGTACGCCTGGTTCATCTCCTACGCCAAGGTCGGCGACAGCGCGCCGGTCGCGGTGGCCGTCGTCATCCAGGACGACGACGCGGTCCGCGAGAACATCTCCGGTGGCGGTCTCGCGGCGCCCATCGCCAAGAGCGTCATGGAGGCGGTCATCGACTCCAAGAAGTGACCCCGCTCACGTCCCCTTCACATCGGTGCACGTTGCGATACCGGTCCTGTATCGGGTGACGCACTTGGCCAGGTCACACAAAGCTAGCCGGGTACGGTAGGCCCGGAGTGCAGCCTCCGACGGCACACACGTGCCGGTCGGGACCGACGGAGAGGGCTGGTAGGAAGCTATGGAAGAGCCGCGTCGCCTCGGCGGCCGGTACGAGCTGGGCCAGGTGCTCGGCCGTGGTGGCATGGCGGAGGTCTACCTCGCCATGGACACGCGGCTCGGCCGCACCGTGGCGGTGAAGACGCTTCGCGCCGACCTCGCGCGCGACCCGTCCTTCCAGGCCCGGTTCCGCCGGGAGGCCCAGTCGGCCGCCTCGCTCAACCATCCCGCGATCGTGGCGGTCTACGACACGGGCGAGGACTACATCGACGGGGTCTCGATCCCGTACATCGTCATGGAGTACGTCGACGGCTCCACGCTCCGCGAACTCCTGCACAGCGGCCGCAAGCTGCTGCCGGAGCGCTCCCTGGAGATGACCATCGGGATCCTCCAGGCCCTGGAGTACTCCCACCGCAGCGGCATCGTCCACCGGGACATCAAGCCGGCCAACGTGATGCTCACGCGCAACGGCCAGGTCAAGGTGATGGACTTCGGCATCGCCCGCGCCATGGGCGACTCCGGCATGACGATGACCCAGACCTCCGCGGTCATCGGCACCGCCCAGTACCTCTCGCCGGAGCAGGCGAAGGGCGAGCAGGTCGACGCCCGGTCGGACCTCTACTCCACCGGCTGTCTCCTCTACGAGCTGCTGACGGTCCGTCCGCCCTTCGTGGGCGACTCCCCGGTGGCCGTCGCGTACCAGCACGTACGCGAGGAGGCGCAGCCCCCTTCGGTCTTCGACCCCGAGATCACGCCCGAGATGGACGCCATCGTCCTGCGGGCCCTGATGAAGGACCCCAACTACCGCTACCAGTCGGCCGACGAGATGCGCGTCGACATCGAGGCATGCCTCGACGGCCAGCCGGTCGCGGCCACCGCGGCGATGGGTTCGGTGGGCTACGGCGGCTACCCCGACGACCAGCCGACCACGGCCCTGCGCTCCGACGCGGGCGCCACCACCATGCTGCCCCCGATGAGCCCGGACGACGGCGGCTTCGGCTACGACGACCGCCCCGACCGGCGCCGCCAGAAGAAGTCGAACACCTCGACGATCCTGCTGGTGGTGGCGGGCGTCCTGGTGCTCGTCGGCGCGATCCTGATCGGCAAGTGGATCTTCAGCGGCACCGGCGGCGCGGGCAACGACAGCGTGAAGGTGCCCAACCTCGTCAACCAGTCGCAGGCCGACGCCGAGAAACAGCTGACCAACAGCGATCTCAAACTCGGCGAAGTGACCCAGAAGGCCTGTGAGAACACGGCCAAGGGCAACATCTGCAGCCAGGACCCGGCGAGCGGTCAGACGGTCGACAAGCAGTCCGCCGTCAGCATCGTGGTGTCGACGGGCGCTCCGAAGGTCACCGTCCCCAGCGTCATCGGCCTGGACGTCGACGAGGCGACGGAGAAGCTGGAGGGCGACGACTACAAGCTCGAGGTCAAGACCAAGACCCGCGAGTCCACGGAGACCGAGAACAGCGTCCTGGAGCAGGACCCCGTCTCCGGCAAGGAAGTCGAGAAGGGGTCGACGGTCACCCTCACCATCGCCAAGCCCGAGGAGAAGTCCACGGTCCCGGACGTCACCGGCAAGTCCTGTGACGACGCCAAGGCGCAGATGACCCAGAACAACCTGGTCGGCAACTGCACCGAGGTCGAGACCAACGACACCAACCAGATCGGCAAGGTCATCACGACCACGCCGCAGGCCGGCACCGAGGTCGACAAGAACTCGTCGGTCAACATCCAGATCGGCAAGGCGGCGGACAAGACCGAGGTCCCGAACGTCGTCAACCAGACGGTGGGCCAGGCCAAGCAGACCCTGAACAACGCCGGCTTCACGAACATCCAGTTCGCCAACGGCAGCGACCAGAGCGACACGGCCCTCGTCATACAGCAGAGCCCGAACGCCGGCGACGAGGTCAACGACCCGGGCAGCACCCAGATCACCCTGGCCTCGGTGAGCGTCGGCAACGGCAACAACAACGGCGGGAACAACGGCGGGGGCTTCTTCGGAGGCGGAGGCGGCTAGGCCTGGACCCGGCCTCGGCCTCGGCCTCAGCTGAGGATCGATCCGGCCGTAGCAAGAAGCGGGCCCCGGCACTCCGGTGAGAGTGCCGGGGCCCGCTCGTTCACCGCGTCCCGGTCGTCAGCCGAGCACGGAACGCGCCTCGCTGACGACCTTCCGATGGGACACGGCCAGGCGCTTGAGGTCGGTCTGGTTCTTCGCGATCAAGGAGTCCTGGATCGCGGTTTCCCGGCTGCTCCAGATCTTGACGAGACCGGTGCTTTCCTTGCAGGCGATGTCCGTCGTCGCGACGGATATCTCGCGCCGCGTGACCTTCGCCCCGGAGTTCTCGTCCGCACCGAGCGCCTGGAGAGGCGTGCTGTACGAGAAGCCCTTTTCCTTCATGCACTGCGACCAGTCACGAGTCGCCTTCACGACATCCGGTGCCTCAAGGGATTCCGTGAAGCTCTCGGTGGCGATAGAGCTGGCCACCTCGGCACCCTTCGCGTCGGTGTACCGCCCTCGAATCTCCGACTTCGCCCGCCCCAGGCAGCCGCCTTCCGGCACCTTTCGCCCATTCACTTCCGCGGTGCCACCGGGACGGCCGTTCAGAGCGAGGAGCTGCTTCTCCGACACGGTCTCCTGGCTCGCGGCAGGCGCCGCATCGGGAATTTCGTAGCCGTACCGCGAGGCCACCTGGGCGTTCAGTACGCCATAACGTCGGTTGCTGCCGGGCTGATATTCCGCCGCGGATGCGGACCGTTCGAGATCGTAGGCGAGATCGTACTCGCGCATGCATTCCCTGGTGATCTTCCATTCCGCACGGGACATCAGATCGAGTTCTTCCACGCTGAAGGCGTACTTGGCGATCGGAAGTTCCAAGTACTTCTCCAGAGCCGAGGGCTCTGCGGGGCTTTCGCCGGTCGGGGCCGGCACCGGCGTCAACGTGTGCGATCGACCGGGGGCGCCTCCCGTACTCCCCTCGCAAGCCGCTGTGCCCATCAGCAGGGCGCAGGCGAGAAGGGTGCCGCCCAGGGGTCGACCAACTTGCCTGGACATGGATACTCCTCCGACGTGAAAGGTGCCGGACGCGTCGAGCTCGCGTCCGGCACCCGCATGACTTCTGGCCCGCTCAGAACTGATAGCAGTCGCTCAGACCCGCGCTTCCGTCCTTCACCCGGAGGGAAGCGTTCTCGTTGTACGTCTTGTTCAGCCGGTTCGCGATGGAGTACCGACCGCCCTGCGCCCAGAGCCAGTCACAGGCGCCGCCCTGGTTGCTGTTGAAATAGATGACCGCACTTTCGTCGGGGGTCTTCGAGGAGAAGTACGCCGACGCGGCATTGTTCTTGACCGGCTGTCCCTTCCCCGCGGAATCCGAGGCGAAGGTGTAACCGGCCAGATTGTCGAGGTCGCCATATCCGTAGAAGCTGGTGTGCGAGCCCTGTTGGTTGGAGTTGTAGTACAGGGAAAGACACGGGCGAAGGCTCTCGCAAGTGGTCCCCGAGTACGAGAGTGCGCCGGCCTGGGAAATGCCCGCAACGGACATCAGGGCAGTGGCGACACCTACGACGGCCATCTTTCTTGAAGACTGCAAATTTCCCCCTCGAACAGTCATTCGATGAAATCTCATCGTATTTTCATCGACATCGAGGGGGCAAGGAGGCGCGAGCGGCCCACAAGTGATCTGGATCACGTGAGCGCGCGGAGTCAGCGCGGAGTCAGCGCGGAGTCAGCGCAGTTCCTCCGGCGGAGTCCGCTCACTGTCCACCTTCTCCGTCCGCACCAGCTCCCCCCACACCACGTACCGGTACCGCGAGGTGTACACCGGCGTGCACGTCGTCAGCGTGATGTAGTGGCCGGCCTTCTTCTTGCCGGATTCCTTGGGGATCTGGCCGAGGACCTTGACGTTGTACTTCGAGGTCTCGGGGAGGACGGCGTAGACCTTGTAGACGTACCAGTCGTCCTTCGACTCGAAGACGATCGGGTCGCCCTTCTTGAGCTTGTCGATGTTGTGGAACTTCGCGCCGTGGCCGTCGCGGTGGGCGGCGAGGGTGAAGTTGCCCTCCTTGCCGCTGGTGGGGAGCGCGGCCTTGACGGGGTCGGTGTAGTAGCCGGCGACACCGTCGTTGAGGATCTTCGTCGAGGTGCCCTTCTCGACCAGGACCTCGCCGTTCCTCATCGCGGGGACGTGCAGGAAGCCGATGCCGTTCTTGGTGTCCAGCGCGCCGGGACCGGTGTCCCGTTGCAGCCAGCCGTCCCGGACCTTGTCGGCCTGTTTGTCGGCCACGCGGTCGGCGACGACGTTCGTCCACCACAGGGAGTAGACGACGAACAGGCCGAGCACCAGGCCCGCCGTGATGAGGAGTTCACCGAAGACGCTGACCGCCATGGCGATCGGCCCGCCGCCGCGGCGGCGCGGTGCGGAGGTGCCGGTGTGCTGTTCTTGCTCCGTGGTCGCTGCCACTGGTCATCTGCCCCTACTCGACGAGCGCATCCGGCTTGCCCTTGCTGCGCGGCCGTTCCTCGACCATCTTGCCCCAGACGATCAACCGGTACTTGCTGGTGAACTCCGGCGTGCACGTGGTGAGGGTGATGTAGCGACCGGCCGTGGTGAAACCGGATCCCTTGGGGATGGGGTCGATCACGCTCGTGTTGCTCGGAGACGTCACCGGCAGGGTCGACGTCATCTTGTAGACGTAGTACTCGTCCTGTGTCTCGACGACGATCGGGTCGCCCGGGGACAGCTTGTTGATGTACCGGAACGGCTCGCCGTGCGTGTTGCGGTGACCCGCGAGGGCGAAGTTGCCGGTCTTGGCGTCGGGCATCGCCGTCTTCAGCGCGCCCTCGCCGTAGTGCCCGACCATGCCCTTGTCGAGCACCTTCTTGTTGCTGACGCCCTCGGCGATCGGCACGACCACGTCGAGCTTGGGGATGTGGAGAAGCGCGAAACCCTGGCCCGGCTCGAAGGTGCCCGGGGCGCCCTTGCCGCTCGCCCAGTCGTCCTGGAGGCTGCTCGCCTCCTTGTCCGCCGCCGCGTGCGCCCGGACGTTGGTCCACCACAGCTGGTAGCTGACGAACAGCAGCATCAGCACACCGGTGGTGATGAACACCTCGCCTATCGCCCGGCTCGCGACGACGGCCGCGCCGGGCTTCGCCGCCCGCGCCTGCCGACGGGCCTCCACCCGCGAGAGCGGGGCCTGCCCGTTCTCCTCGGCGGCCTCCGAGGCCGTACGAGAACCACCGTGCCGCCCGTGACGGCGCTTGGCGGCCTTTCTGCGGGCCGCACGGCCGCCCTCCGGGGTTCCAGAGGCGGATGTGACGGAAGAGGCGTCAGAGGCGGGTATGGACTGCGGCGGCGGATCGGGTATCCGCAGCGCCACCGTCTCCTCGTCGATGGGCGGCAGATACCGCGTCGCCGCCCCGTCGGTGGACGCACCGCCGTGGGACTCGTACGACGCGTCGCCGTACAGGTCCTCGCGCTCGGGGCGCAGCGCGGTCACGCCGTGGCCCTGCCCACCACCGGGGCGAGCCCCGCCGACCTCGCCACCGCGCCCTGGTCGCCGCACTCCACCAGCCAGTTGGCCAGCATCAGGTGACCGTGCTCCGTCAGCACCGACTCGGGGTGGAACTGCACGCCCTCGACCGGGAGTTCACGGTGCCTGAGCCCCATGATGATCCCGTCGTGCGTCCGCGCGGTGACCTCCAGCTCGGCCGGCACCGTCGCCGGCTCGGCGGCCAGGGAGTGGTACCGGGTCGCCGTGAACGGCGTCGGCAGCCCGGCGAAGACCCCGCGTCCCTCGTGCTCGACCAGGGACGTCTTGCCGTGCAGCAGCTCGGGGGCGCGGTCCACGACACCGCCGTACGCCACCTGCATCGACTGCATGCCGAGGCAGACGCCGAAGACCGGCACCCCGGTCGAGGCGCAGTGGCGGACCATGTCCACGCACACGCCCGCCTCCTCGGGGGTCCCGGGGCCGGGCGACAGCAGTACGCCGTCGAAGCCGTCCTGGGCGTGCGCCGTCGACACCTCGTCGTTGCGCAGCACCTCGCACTCGGCGCCCAGCTGATAGAGGTACTGGACCAGGTTGAAGACGAAGCTGTCGTAGTTGTCGACGACGAGAATGCGCGCGCTCACTGGTTGTCCACCGTCACATCGTTGAAGGGCAGCAGCGGTTCGGCCCACGGGAAGACGTACTGGAACAGGACGTAGACCACAGCAACGACCAGCACGAGTGAGAGGAACGCCTTCACCCATGCGTTCCCCGGCAGATGCCGCCAGATCCAGCCGTACATGCCGTCCCTTCCGTCGCACCACGGCACCAGACTCACGCCGTACCGCACCAGACTAACGGCGCAGGGCAACAGGCTTGCCGTCCTCCACAGGCTGTGTGGAGTCCAGGTGTGCCCAGACGATCAGCCGATGGCTGTGTCCCCACTCCGGATCGCACGTGGTCAGCGTGAGATAGCGGCCGGGCCGCGTATACCCCGACTTACGTGGCACAGGATCGATCACCTCAATGTCGGTGGGCACTGTTTTGTAAGGCCCTTTGTCGATCCGATACGTGAACCAGGTGGTTCCGTCGGTCAGCACCACCGCGTCACCCCGCCGCAGCTTCGGGAAGTCCTTGAACGGATCTCCGTACGTACGCCGGTGACCTGCGACGGAGAAGTTGCCCTTGCCCCCGAGCCGCGCGGTGCCGGCGTAGTGACCGAGGCCCTTCTTCAGGGTGCCGACGCCGGTGCCCTGGAGCACGGGCTTGTTCCACGTGAAACCAAGACGCGGGATGTACATGACCGCGAAGGGCTGTCCGTCGCGGTACGTCACACCCGCCGGGCTCGCGGAGGCCTTCGGCGTGGGAGCGGTGGTCGCCCACTGCCGTTGCAGGGTGTCTATCTGGTCGTCCATGACGTGGTCGGCCTTCACACCCGTCCAGAACAGCACATAGACGACGAACAGCACTATCAGGGCGCCTACGGTGATGCACAGCTCGCTGACGGTCCTGACGACGACTCGCACCGGCAGCTCCTGAGGCTCACACCGTGCTCACTCCACGGGCTTCGCGTAGTGCAGATCCACTGTGCCCGAGTAGCCGGGAAGAGTCACCGTGCTGTCGTCGGCGACATTCCAGCCGAGGCCGTACACATTGACGTAGACCATGTAGTTCTGGATCGCCTTGGAGTCCGCGAGCGACTGCTTCAGCTTCCCGGGGTCGCCGATCGCCTGGATCTTGTACGGCGGTGAGTAGACCCGGCCCTGGAGGATCAGGGTGTTGCCCACGCAGCGCACGGCGCTGGTGGAGATCAGCCGCTGGTCCATGACCTTGACGCCCTTGGCGCCGCCCTGCCACAGGGCGTTGACCACGGCCTGGAGGTCCTGCTGGTGGATGACCAGGTAGTCGGGCTGCGGCTCGGGGTAGCCGGGGAGCTTGGCGGTCGCGTTCGGCGGGGCGTCGTCGAGGGTGACGGTGATCGCGTCGCCCTTGAGCTTCTGGGTGCCGGCCCGGTTCTCCAGGGCCGCGAGCTTGTCGTCCTCGGCGCGGGTGCTGCCGTCGTCCCGCTCGGCGAGCGCCTCGACGTCCCGGCGCAGCGAGCCGTTCGACTCGTCGAGCCCGCCGTTCTTGTGGCTGCGCTCCTGGATGAGGTCCGAGAGCTTCAGCAAGGAGGCGTCCGTGCGGATGTTGGTGCCCTTGGCCGTGTTGAAACTCGTGAAGAAGATGAGCCCCGCGAGAGCGAAGACCCCCACGGTGAGCACCCGCACGGGCCGGAAACCCCGCCCGCGTACAGGGCTGGATCCGGCCTGGGGGGAGTCGGCAGAATTGCTCAACGTACCCTTATCTCCTTCGGCGCCGCGGAAGCACTACGCTAACGGACGCCCGGGGGAGCGCTAAGAGTCCCCTTGTACGCTGCCCGGAGCCGGAGCCCGACCAGTTACCTGCGCGGCCACGCAGCGCATCGACAGGAGAGACCCTCGTGCCGAAGTCACGTATCCGCAAGAAGGCCGACTACACGCCGCCCCAGGCGAAGCAGGCGACCGCCATCAAGCTGAACAGCCGCGCATGGGTCGCCCCCGTGATGCTGGCCATGTTCCTCATCGGGCTCGCCTGGATCGTCGTCTTCTATGTGACCGACGGCTCGCTGCCCATCGACGCCCTGGACAACTGGAACATCGTGGTGGGCTTCGGCTTCATCGCCGCCGGGTTCGGCGTCTCCACCCAGTGGAAATAGCTCCGCGGAAGTAGCTCTGCCCAGGGGTATCCGCTGAGTTATCCACAGCCTGGGGCCATTTCCACAACGGGCTGGGGAAAAGACGACGATCTGTGGATAACCCCTCGGGTGTTGACGCCGGTACGACCATCGCACCAAGCCCCGCAAGCCTGTTCGCCCCCTGCCTGACCTGCATGAACACGGGTCGGTGACAGGGGGCACAGCTGTTCCCGCACGGTATGCACAAGATCCGGCACGCGCTGTGGACAACGGGCCGCTCAGGTGAGCTGGGCAGTCCTCAACAGCGTCATGCCCACGACGACCAGCAGCACCAGCGCGCAGGTGCCGTACTGCACCAGCGCCCGCCGCTCACGCGGGGCGTGGACCATGCCGTAGCCGGTGATCACGCCCGCGACCAGGCCGCCGATGTGGGCCTGCCAGGAGATGTTGAACGACGGGTTGAAGGTGAAGATCAGGTTGATCACCAGCAGCGCGATGATCGGCCGCAGGTCGTAGTTGAGCCGGCGCATCAGCACCGCGGTCGCGCCGAAGAGGCCGAAGATGGCACCGGAGGCGCCGAGCGTCTGGGTGACCGGACTGGCCAGCAGATAGGCCAGCGCGCTGCCCGCGAGACCGGAGACGAAGTAGACCGCGAGGTAGCGCGCCCGCCCCAGGGCCGCCTCAAGGGGGCCGCCGAGCCACCACAGGCTCAGCATGTTGAAGCCGATGTGCCAGATCTCCTGGTGCGCGAACATCGAGGTCACCAGGCGGTAGTACTGCCCGTCCGCGACGCCCTCGGTGGGCTGGAACGGCGCTGGCGGATAGGCCCCGATGAGGCTGAGATCGGTCGCCAGGGACGCGTTGGCCTGGATGGCGATGAACACCGCGAGGTTGATCCCGATCAGGACCTTGGTGAGCAGCCGGGGGTCGGCCGTGACGGTGCCGCCCGCGATGGTGCGGGGCCGCGCGGCGGCCGGCGCGGGTCCGCTGCCGCCGCCGTCCCGCACGCAGTCGGGGCACTGGAATCCGACGGAGGCGCTGACCATGCACTCGGGGCAGATCGGGCGCTCGCAGCGGGTGCAGCGGATGCCGGTCTCGCGGTCCGGGTGCCGATAGCAGCCGGGCAGGCTCTGGGCCTGCGGTGAACCGCCCGCCTCCTGGTTCATGACATCCCCTAAGTCGCCCTGAGTCGTCGTACGGACATTGCACAGCCCCGCTCATCCTTACGGTTGAGCGGGGCGTTTGGTTCCCTTCGCGGGGGTACCCGCGGGACCTCAGCGGGTCTCGATGACGACCGACTCGATGACGACGTCCTCGACGGGACGGTCGTTGGGGCGGCTGGTCTTGACGGCGGCGATCGCGTCCACGACCTTCTGGCTGGCCGCGTCCGTGACCTCGCCGAAGATGGTGTGCTTGCGGTTCAGCCAGGCCGTCGGGGAGACGGTGACGAAGAACTGGGAGCCGTTGGTGCCCGGGCCGGCGTTGGCCATGGCGAGCAGGTAGGGCTTGTTGAAGCCGAGGTCGGGGTGGAACTCGTCCTCGAACTCGTAGCCCGGGCCGCCGATGCCGGTGCCCAGCGGGTCGCCGCCCTGGATCATGAAACCGCTGATGACACGGTGGAAGATCGTGCCGTCGTAGAGCCTCTTGGTGGACTTCTCACCGGTGCCGGGGTGCGTCCACTCGCGCTCGCCCTGGGCGAGCTCGACGAAGTTCTTGACCGTCTTCGGGGCGTGGTTCGGCAGGAGCCGGACTTCGATGTCGCCGTGGTTCGTCTTGAGGGTGGCGTAAAGCTGCTCGGCCACGATCTGCCTTCCGTTGTCTTGTTGTGCCCCACCGATCCTCGCACGGATCCGGTCGGGCGGGGTCCGGGCAGGGGCGCTGGGCGGCGATCCGTGGCATTGTCGTCGACAAGCTCCTGTTGCCACGTATTCATCCGCTATTGATCCGGATGCCCTCCCTCAGGTGGCGGGCAGTGCACCGGCAGGCATGATCCGTAAAAGGGTGGAAAGTCGAAATACCGTACGCCACCGAGGAGGAGGATCCCGTGACCCGCATCGACAGCGTGCGCGCCGCTACCGGCTCGGCGAAGGACAGCGTGCTGCACGCCGCGGAAGTGGTGGCGCCCTACGCCGACACGGCCAAGGACAGGGCCTCGCACTACGCGCACGAGGCACGCGTACGGCTCGCGCCGAAGGTGTCCCAGGCCGCCGAGCAGGCCCGTGTCCAGTACGGCGCCCATGTCGCGCCGCGCCTGGAGCAGGCTCGCACGCATGTTCCGCCGAAGGTCGACCAGGCCGCCCACGAAGCCGCCGTCCGCACCCGCAAGGCGGCTCGGCAGGCCGCCGACTACTCCCGTCCGAGGATCGAGCAGGCCGTCGCCGCGGCCGGGCCGGTCCGCGAGGAGGCCGGTGCCCGCAGCGCGGCCGCGCTGGTCGCCCTGCGCGGCCAGGTCTCGCCCAAGGACATCCAGAAGCTGATCCGCAAGCGCGAGCGCCGGGCGCGCGCCGGCCGGCTCGCCAAGGCGCTGGCGGTGGCGGGCATCGTCGCGGGCGGCGCGTTCGCCGCCTGGAAGTGGTGGGACAAGCAGGCCAACCCGGACTGGCTGGTCGAGCCCCCCGCCGCGACCGAGGTGCCCGAGCCGGGCCGTCTGACGTCCGTGGACGGCAGCGGCCGGTCCGTCCTGGACCCGGAGGTCCAGGCGAAGGAGGCCGAGGAGGACGCGGCCCGGCGCGACGACGGGCGCTGACGCGGGCCTGTAGCAGTGGTGGGGCGGAAGGGTTTCCGCCCCACCGTGCTGTTCACCCGACGGGGTGGCGGAACCGGTACGGCACGGCTCCCGTGCGGCACAGTCGCAGGGACCCGTCTCCCGAACCGGAGGGACCGCCGCCCTCATGAAGCCCTCCCGCCACGGGCTGCCCGCCCTGGCCGCCGTACTGCTGCTCCTGGCCGCGGCCTGCACGCCCCGCACCTCCGAACCCCCCGCGGCGGCTTCCGCGTCCGGAGCGTACGGCGCGTACGTCGGCTACGAACCGGCCGACGTGGACCGGCTCACGGCTTTCGGCACCTGGCTGGGCGGGCCCGCGCCCCGGGTCGGGCACGTGTATCTGCCGGGCGACCGCTGGAGCAACATCGAGGGCGCGCCGGGCTACCTGGAGTCCTGGGCGGCCTGGCGCCGGGCCGACCCGAAGCGGATGTTCGTCCTCAACGTGCCGATGCTGGAACGCACGGAGGCCCACCTGTCCGACGCCGTGGTCCGCGCCGAACTCCGCCGCGGGGCGAGCGGCGCCTACGACGGCCACTTCCGCGCCCTGGCCCGCCGGCTGACGTCCCTGGGCGTCCCGGACACGGTCCTCGTGCTCGGCTGGGAGATGAACGGCACCACCTACACCCACCGCTGCGGCCCCGACCCCGCGGCCTGGAAGGCGTACTGGACGAGGATCGTCCGCGCGATGCGCTCGGTCCCGGGCCAGCGCTTCCGCTTCGAGTTCACCCCCACCCGCGGCCGCGACGCGATCCCGTGGCCGCGCTGCTACCCGGGCGACGAGGTCGTCGACATCATCGGCATGGACGCCTACGACGCCCCGCGCGGCCTGAGCTTCACCGCCCAGCTCGACGAGCCGTACGGCCTGCGCGCCCACGTCCGCTTCGCCCGCGCCCACGGCAAGCCGTTCTCGTACCAGGAGTGGGGCCTCTTCGAGAACGGCGACAACCCGGCGTACATGCGCGGCATGCTCACGTGGTTCGCCCGCGAGCGTCCCCTCTACCAGTCGATCAGCGACTACTGCCCGCACGGGGTGTGGGGGTGCCGGGGGCATCCGCGGGCTTCTGAGGTGTACCGGGAGTTGATGGGCGGACGGTAGGGGATGGGGCGCGGGTCGGTGAGTACCGGTTACGGCGTCGCGGGCGCCCGACGGACCGCTGGGCGGTGCCGACGGACAGCCGAGCGATGCCGACAGACAGCCGGGCGACGTGCTGCTGAGCCCTGTGCCGGTCAGTCCTGGGCGGCGCGGGCCAGGTCCAGTGCGTACTGCGGCCACCACTGCCCGGCCGGCGGTCCGCCCCGGCAGGTTCCGTCGGACTCCCCCGGCCGCTTGATCCACAGGTAGGCGTCCACGCCCGGGACCCCGGTCTCCGTGGTGGGCGGGCTGCCCAGGGCCCGGCCCGGCGGATTGCACCACGCGTCGACGCCGATATAGGGGCCGTTGCCGTTCCGGCTGGTGTCGACGACGAAGTGCGGGTCGCCACCGAGCGCCTCGGCCAGGCGTCTGCCGTACGACGTCACGGTCGCCGTGGTCTGGAAGTTGGAGACGTTGAGCGCGAAGCCGTCGGCCCCGTCCACCCCGGCCCGGCGCAGGGCTCGGGCCAGCCAGGACACGTCGGTGATCCAGCCGGGGTTCCCGGCGTCGACGTAGACCCGGGTGTGCGGCTGCCGCTTGAGCCGCCCCACCGCGTAGGCCAGCAGGGCGAGGCGGTCCGCGGTCCCCGTCTGCGGACAATCGGCCAGGGTCTGCGCGACGGCGTCGGGTTCGAGTACGACGAGGGCGCCCCGGTCGCCGAGCCCCTCCGCGAAGGAGTCGACGTAGGCCCGGTACTCCCGTGCGTCGTCCGCGCCGCCCGCGGAGAAGGACCCGCAGTCACGCTGCGGGATGTGATAGGCGACGAGCAGCGCGGTACGCCCCGCGAGGGCCGCCCCGCTGGTGGCGGCGCGCACGGTCGGGCCGGGGTTCGCGCCGGTGAGCCAGGTGGCCTGGGGGCGGCCGGCGATCCGGTCCATCAGGGCCGCGTCCTCGGTCCGGCCGAGGCGACGGTACTCGGCGGCCTGGAGCGCGGCGGGAGTGCTCGGATCGACCCACAGGGAGACCGGTTCGGGGGCCGCCGGCAGACCGGCGGCCACCAGCAGGAGGGCCAGGGCGGCGAGGAGACAGGGGAGGGAACGAACGCGGCGACTGTGCATGGGGCATCCGCTGTGCGGTCGGGGAGTCGATCGCTCCAAGGCAGGGGACCCGTGCGCTCCGGGGGAGAGGACACGTGGTCCGATCATGACCCGGCGGCGCCCCACCGGCACCCCGAGCCGGCCCGCCCGCGCACGAAAATCCCCTCCGCCCGCGTATCCGCAGGTCGGAGGGGATGAGGTGTGGAGCCTAGGGGAGTCGAACCCCTGACATCTGCCATGCAAAGACAGCGCTCTACCAACTGAGCTAAGGCCCCGGGACGAGAGACGTCCGCCGGACCTACCGCTGACCGGTGGGCGTCGAGACCAGAGTACCGGGTCATCCCCGGTGCTCCGCAAAAAGATTGGGGGTCCCCGCGAACGACCACTCTCCGTAAGATGCTCGGCGTGGTTCGCTGTCGCGAACCACGGTTTTTTGGGGAAGCGATGGGGAGACGCACATGGACGCCGCACAACAGGAAGCGACCGCAAGAGCGCGGGAGCTTCAGCGGAACTGGTACGGGGAGCCGCTGGGGGCGCTCTTTCGGAAGCTCATAGACGACCTCGGCCTCAACCAGGCCCGTCTCGCGGGGGTACTGGGACTGTCCGCTCCGATGCTGAGTCAGCTGATGAGCGGTCAGCGGGCGAAGATCGGAAATCCCGCCGTGGTCCAGCGGGTGCAGCTGCTGCAGGACCTGGCGGGCCAGGTCGCCGACGGCAGCGTGAGCGCCGCCGAGGCGACCGAGCGGATGGACGAGATCAAGAAGTCGCAGGGGGGCTCGGTGCTCAGCAACACCACGACCACGACGAGCAGTTCGGGTGCGCCGACGGTCAAGCGGGTCGTCCGCGAGATCCAGTCGCTGCTGCGCTCGGTGGCCGCCGCCGGAGACATCATCGACGCGGCCGACACCCTCGCCCCGACCCACCCGGAACTGGCAGAGTTCCTCCGGGTCTACGGTGCCGGCCGCACGTCCGACGCGGTCACGCACTACCAGTCCCACCAGAACTGAGCCCGACCGCCCGGTCGCCGAAGGGGGTTCGGCAGCCGGGCCGAGGGCCGTACGGGTGTGACGGAGGAGCGCGAGGGGGTCGCGCTCCTCACCGGCGGTGACACACGGGGGTGTGCCGGCCGCCGAGGAGACGAGGAACACGGGCCGTATCTCTCATCAGGGAGGCCACGAGGGGTCGTATCGCTCATCGAGGGGGAAGCAAGGGGGGTAACCGCAGGGGGAGGAGCGACGCACAGTCATGGGTGAGGTGTTCGCCGGCCGGTACGAACTGGCCGACCCGATCGGACGCGGCGGCGTGGGCGCCGTCTGGCGTGCCTGGGACCACCGGCGCCGCCGCTATGTGGCGGCCAAGGTCCTGTTGCAGAGCGACGCGCACTCCCTGCTGCGGTTCGTCCGCGAACAGGCCCTGCGGATCGACCACCCCCATGTCCTCGCACCGGCCAGCTGGGCCGCCGACGACGACAAGGTCCTGTTCACCATGGACCTGGTCTCCGGCGGCTCGCTGGTCCACCTGATCGGGGACTACGGCCCCCTGCCCCCCGCCTTCGTCTGCACCCTCCTCGACCAGCTCCTCGCGGGACTGGCCGCGGTGCACGCCGAAGGTGTCGTGCACCGGGACATCAAACCGGCCAACATCCTGCTGGAGGCCACCGGCACCGGACGGCCCCGGCTGCGCCTGTCCGACTTCGGCATCGCGATGCGGCTGGGCGAACCGCGCCTGACCGAGACCAACCTCGTCGTGGGCACGCCCGGCTATCTCGCCCCCGAGCAGATGATGGGCGCGGAACCGGACTTCCCCGCCGACCTGTTCGCCGTCGGCCTGGTCGCGCTGTACCTCCTGGAGGGCGCCAAGCCCGACGCCAAGGCGCTCATCCAGTACTTCGCCGCCCACGGCACCCCGAGCGCGCCCCAGAGCGTCCCCGACCCGCTCTGGCAGGTCGTCTCCTCCCTCCTCCAACCGGACCCCCACGCCCGCTTCCGCACCGCCACAGGCGCCCGCAAGGCCCTCGCCGCCGCCCGAGAACTCCTCCCGGACCCCGGCCCCGACGACGACTCGATAGAGATCTTCGACCAACTCGGTCCTCTGCCACCGGGGTTCGGGGCGGGGGGTCCTGTGAAGCAGGCTCCGGGGGTGGATCCTCGGAGGGTTCGGATGGGGGGAGACGACAGGGCGGGGTACGGGGGCGAGAGGGGCTTCGGGGGTGGTGTGGGCCCTGAGGGTGCGGTGGGCTCCGGGGGTGGTGTAGGCCCGGGGGGTGCGGTGGGCTCCGGGGGTGGGGCTGGAAATGTGGGGGCGTTTGGTGCCGCCGGAGGAGATGCGGGGGTGTCTTGGCCTGGTTCCGGGGGTGGGGCCGGTGCGCGATCTGAGGCTGGGGCCGGGTCTGGTGACGGACCTGAGTACGAGGCCGGGTCCGGGTCCGGGCCCGGGCCCGGGCAGGAGCCTGGTGCCAGGTCCGGGTCCAGGTCCAGGTCCGGGTCCGGGCAGGAGCCCGGTGCCCGGTACAGGCCCGAGGTCGGGCCAGATGCCGGGTCCGGGCAGGAACCCAGGGCCAGGTCCGGGTACGAGCCCGGGCCAGATGCCGGGTCGGGGTACGAACCCGGTGCAGGTTACGCGTCCGGGCAGGAGCCCGGTGCCGGGGCCAGGTACGAGCACGGTCCAGACGCCGGGTCCGGGGACATGTCCGGTGGCGGGTCCAGGTACGAGCCCGGGCCAGACGCCGCGTCCGCGTACGAACCCGGTGCCGGTTACGCGTCCGGGCAGGAGCCCGGTACCGGGTCCAGGTACGAGGCCGGGTCCGGCGGACCAGGTGCGGTGCCCTCTTGGTCCGGCGAGGGCACCAACGGGGTTGCTTCCCGACCCCCCGGTGAGTCGGGAGGAGCATCCTCCTGGTTCGGCGAAGGCAACGGGGCTGGATCCCAGCAGGGCGACGCTGGCCAGCCGCCTCCTCACTGGCCCACCGGAGGAAACGCGGGCAGTTCCTCCCTGCCCGAGGGGCCAGGCGGAGTGCCCTCCCAATCCGGGGAACCGGACAGAGCGCCCTCCCATCGTGGGGAGCCGGGTGGGGTGCCGCCCCAGCCCGGGGGTTCGAACGAGGCGTCCTCCTGGCCTGGCGGATGGAGCGAACGGCCCCTCCAGCCCGGTGAGGCAGGCGAAATACCTTCCCGGCCCGGTGAAGAGGGACGGTCCCCCCGCCCCGAGGGGCAAGTCGGGATGCCCTCGCCGCCCTGGCCCGATGGACGAAACAGCCGCTCCCCTCAGCCCGGCGAACCAGGTGAGATGCCGTCGTGGCCGGGTGAGGGAAACAACCCCTCCCTCCGCCCCAACGACCCCGGCAAGAAGTCCTCGCGTCCCGGCGAAGGAAGCCGACGTCCCCTCCACCCCGGCGAACCAGGCGAAATGCCCTCCCGGCCCGGTGAAGGAAGTGGGCGTTCCCGCCCCCACGGGCCAAGCGGGGTGCCCCCCTGGCCCGGTGAGGGAAGCGGGATGCCTTCTCACCCCCGTGGCGGGATAAGTGAGCCGCCTTCCCACCCCCGTGATGGAGTAAGTGAGCCGCCTTTCCAACCCGGCGAGGCAGCCAGCACCCCTCCCTGGTCCGATTCCTGGTCCAACGGAAGAAGCGCGGCGCCTCAGCCCGAGGCAGGTAACGACCCGTCCGGGGCCAGGGAGATACACAGGGCGCCCCAGCCCGGCGAGGGAAACGCACCGTCCTGGTCCGGCGAAGCCAACCCTGCGCCTTGGCCCAGGCACGCACGCCCAACGCACCGCCCCGACGAGGCCGACCCACCGTCGTGGCCCGGGCCCGGAGACGCCAACTCGACCCCGCGGCACGAGCAGTCCAACCCCCCGTCCTGGCCCGGCGAGACAGCCCACCCGCCACACGCCGCCCCCTTCCGCCCCAACCCAAACGCCGGCACAGAAGCCGTAGACCCCGACGCGCCCTACCCGACCACCACCCCCCTCACCGGCTCGGCGCCCCCATGGTCCCCACGCGCCACGCCCCCCGCTCCACCCCAGCCCCCCTCGGCATCGGGCACCAGCAGCTTCCCCCCGCCACCGGAACACCAGCCCCGCCCACAGCCACGCCCCCAGGCCCAGGCCCAACAACATCAGCACGCACCAGCTCACCCCGCCCGCATCTCCCCCCACGACCCCACACCCCCCACTCACGTCCTGCCCTCCCCCCAACCCCGCGCCCCGCGCTCCCCACACACCCCGCACCAGCTCCGCGAAGATGCCTCTACTGCTTCGTACACCGCTCAGAGCCCACAGGTTCCGCCTCCCGCCCGAGCAGTTTCACGAGCACGCCGAAGCGGCCCACCCGCCAAGGTGGCGATCCCGCTGCTACTCCTGGCTCTGGCCTGCTACGCCGTGGGTTTCTGGGCCCTGACCCAGATCTGACATCCCGACACCTCGACAAGCCCCCCGCAGCCGAGCCGCCGTAGTCCTGAGCGGCACGCCACCCGGACAAGCACACCCGGGCAAGCACACCCGAAAAGAACGACCGCTCAACCGGACGCCCCCGCCCCCGGAGACACCCCCAACCCGAAGCCCTACACCCCAGCAGCCCTCCGCCGCCCCACCACCGTCCACACCCCGAGAACCACCAACACCACAGTCCCCACCCCGATCCCCCCAACAGCCACCAGCGTCATCCCAGCACCACCACCCGCACCGCCACCCGCACCACCACCCGCACCACCGTCACCCCGAGAGGCACCCCCGGCCACCCCCGCCCCCTCACCCAGAACACCCACCTGAAAGATCCCGGAAGGCTCGGACGACCCCACATACCCGGGCCCCACCGTCGCCGCCCCCTTCACCCGCACCCGCAGCGTCAACCCCAGCGGCCCGTCCCCGAACTCCTCGCCCACCCGCTCCGCGAGATGTACGACGAGGTAGTAGGCCCCCGCGAACCGCATCCCGCTCACCCGGCCGGAAACGGCATACCGGTTGCCGTACTCGACCGGCGGCACAGCAGCCAACGCCCCTGACTTCTGGCTGCCGTTGTAGCTGATGCTCGTATCGTCGACGAGCCCGCGCACGGGGTTGTACAGCGCCAGATTCACGGCCCCCGCGACAAACCCCCCGCCACCCGACCCGCCGGTGCCGGAGCCGCCCCCGCCGCCACCCGCCGAACTGCCCACATCGGCCGTGGCATACAACTGCTGCCCCCAACCGACCGGCACCTCATAGAACAGCGTCTGCCCGGGCCGTACGTCGTCCCGCCACACCCCCTGCTCCAGCGCCGCCGCCGAGCCGAACCCCCCGCCACCCCGCACTGCCACGGGCTCCCCGCCGGGCGGCGCAGGCGTGGCCGAGTCCCAGGCCTCGGGCGCGCTGGTCGAACCGGCCTGCCGCAGCCGGGGTTCCAGCACGGGCGCAAGCTCCAGATCCCAGTCCCCCGGCGAGGAAACGGTCCGCCGCACCCGTTCGACGACGACGTAGTACGTCCCGGCGTTCTGGCACAGCGACCCGCCCGACGGCAGCTCACGCGCGCCCCACACGGTGAGGGGACGCACGCTGCGGCCGGCACCGACGCCTGCGGTGTCCGTGGAACAGGAACGCCCGTCGGCGTCCTGGAGGAAGACCCTGACGCCGTCCGTGGTGGCGACGGCGGCGCCCGCGGGGGGTACGGCCGTCGCGGCGACGTACACGGTCGACGTGCCGTCGAGTTCGAGGCGGTAGTACACCTTGCCCTCGCTCGGCAGCGAACTCCGGTACGTCGTCCCAGGCGACAACTCCTCGGCGTCCGCGGTCCCCACCGCCCCGGTGACCGACGGCGCCCCTTCGGCGAACGCGTACGAGGAGGTCGTAGCAGAGGACGAGGAAGAAGAAGGGGAGGCAGAGGAGGACGAGGGTGAGGGGGAAGCCGCGAGGACCAGTCCCCCCGGCGCACCCGCCACCGCGCTCAGCACCGCCCCCACCACGGCCACCCGCCGCCACGCCGTACGCCGCCGCCCCATCCCGCGCCACCCCTCCGTACCCGCGCCCGAGCTCCTACGGCCGCCCGTGCGGACGGCTCACCGATCGTGGCCCATCCTGCCCCGCCGGCCCGACGGCCACCCCCGCAATCCGTACGACCGTCCGAAACCCGGAGCCACAGCCCGCACCGGAATCCGAGTCCGGAGCCAGGTCCAGGTCCAGGTCCAGGCAACACAAAACCCCGACCGCAACCACGGCCGGGGTCTGCTCAGACTCGAGTCTCAGAATCGAATCTCAGAATCGAATCTCGGTACTCACGAACCCGTGGGCACGGAGTCAGTCGCCTCCGTCCACAGATCCTGCTCGGCGCGATCCGCCTGGATCTGGCGGTACACGAGGAGCCCGCCGATGGCGGCCAGTGCGACCAGGAGAAGCTTCTTCACCGCGCGACCTCGTCTTTCGTTGACGTAGGGGACCTCTGGCGCCCGACTATACACACCGACCGATACCGATCGGTGACCTGCGTCCGGGCCCTCAACTCCCGTCCGGGACAACCCAGTAGAAGCGGAAGTGGACCCTCCGATCAGAGGGTGATCACACCTCCACGGACGGTCACTTCGCCCCTTCTCCTCCCGGCTACCCACTTTTTCTCCACCCTTGCGCCCATCCGGGTGGTGTTCATCTGAAGATCGACGCGCCACGGATGCCGGTCCGTGCTTTCGCGGCGCATATACACATCATGAGGAAAGTACGCAAATCGCTCCAGCCCGAAAGTGAGGGACCATGACCCAGAACAAGGTCATGAAGCTCTGGACCGCCGTCATCACGGCCTTCCTCGCGCTGTTCACGGCGCTCGGCCTCATCACGACGACCGCCGCCGCTGCCGTACCGCAGACCGAGCAGGCCCGCAACACCACCGTGGCCCACCCGGCACCCCCGGCGGTCGCCCAGGGGCTCTGGTCCGACGCCAGAGCGCTGCCCCCCACGATGAAGCAGCGCATCCGGGCCGAGGCCCACGGCAAGACCCCCAGCTGCCGCCACCATTCCCCCGCGGACACCGACGACGCGGACGCAGCCGAACTCACCGCGGCCGACTGCACCTGACGCCACCTGACTTCACCTGGCGGCACTTCGCAGTACCTCGCAGTACCTGGCAGCACCTCGCAGTACCGGACCAAGCAGAGCGACAGCCCACCGAAACGCCGAAGACCCCCAACCGGAATCGGCTGAAGGTCTTCGTAGCTGGTGGGGCTAACAGGATTTGAACCTGTGGCCTCATCCTTATCAGGGATGCGCTCTAACCAACTGAGCTATAGCCCCGCCGCGCTTTGCGGGGTGTGTCCCGCGCGCTGACTCCTGAAGATTAGCGCACGACGTAGGCAGTCCCAAAATCGGTTCTCGACAGGACCGTCCCCACAGGTTTGAACCGGGTCACTCGTCCTCGGCCAGCGTGAGCTCGACGCCGCCGACGAAGCCCGCGGAGAGGTTGTAGATGAACGCGCCGAGAGTCGCGAGCGCCGTCGCGAGGACGACGTCGATGACCGCGATGATCGACGTGAACATCAGGACGTTCGGCAGGGAGAGGAACGCCTGGAGGTCGAAGCCGTTCGACTCGTTCGAACCGGTCGCCTCGGAGATCGTCCCGCCGACCGTCGAGAAGACACCCATCGCGTCCATGACCATCCACAGCACGGCGGCCGCGACGATCGTGCAGATGCCGAGCGCGATGGAGAGCAGGAAGCTGACTTTCATGACGGACCACGGGTCGGCCTTGGCCACCCGCAGACGCGCCTTCCGGGTCCGGGGCATGGTCCGCGCACCGGTGCGCGGACGACGTACGGCACCGGCCGGGGCGGCCTGTGTCGGGTAGGCCTGCGGCGGGTGGTACGGTCCCGCCTGCTGCTGTGGCTGCCGTTCCCCCGGCAGCGGGGACGCCGAGGGCTGTGCCGCGGGCTGCGGCTGTGCCGCCGCGTGAGGCGGTGCGGCGGGCGCCGTCGGCTGGGCCGGCGGCTGGGTGTCCGTCACAGGTCCCCCCTGGGATCCATGAGTCTCGGGCGAGCGCGACTGGGTCGCGGGCGGCTTGATGGCCTTGAGCTGAGTCGTGTGCGTGTCCGGCGTGTTCGTTTCTGTCGGACGCGCTGCCGCGTCAC
The DNA here is from genome assembly GCF_010548375.1 of Streptomyces sp. SID13726. GTDB lineage: Bacteria > Actinomycetota > Actinomycetes > Streptomycetales > Streptomycetaceae > Streptomyces. The sequence continues at coordinate 106,948 of NZ_JAAGLY010000021.1, read as the reverse complement.
GCGCGTCGGTCGCACGCGCGGCAGAGCCACGGCCGCCGCCGTCCGCCTCCGTGCCGGGGGAGGACCCCGTAGAGGTTCCGGTCGATCCGGCGCCCGTGGCTCCGCTCACGATGACTCTCTCCTCGTGCTACTCGGCCGAGGGCGACTCACCCTCGTCCGTGCCGATGGTCTCGGCGGCACCCTCGGCGATCTCGTCGTCGGCCACATCGCCGTCGACCTCCTCCGCCTCGCGTCCCGCCTCGGCGTTACGTGCGATGCCGACCACGGCATCGCGCTTGCCCAGGTTGATCAGTTGGACGCCCATGGTGTCACGGCCCGTCTCCCTGACCCCGCTGACTCGCGTACGAATCACACCGCCGGACAGCGTGATGGCGAGGATCTCGTCGGTCTCCTCGACCACCAGCGCACCGACGAGCGATCCGCGGTCCTCCACGATCTTGGCGGCCTTGATGCCGAGGCCACCACGACCCTGGACGCGGTACTCGTCGACAGGGGTCCGCTTCGCGTACCCGCCGTCCGTAGCAGTGAACACGAACGTACCGGGTCGAACAACATTCATCGAGAGCAGCTCGTCGCCCTCGCGGAAGCTCATGCCCTTGACACCCGAGGTGGCGCGGCCCATGGGACGCAGGGTGTCGTCCGAGGCGGTGAACCTGATCGACTGCGCCTTCTTGCTGATCAGAAGCAGATCACTGTCGGCCGAGACCAGTTCGGCACCGATCAGTTCGTCGTCCGAACCGTCCTCGCGCTCACGCAGATTGATGGCGATGACGCCACCGGAACGCGGAGAGTCGTAATCCTTCAGTGACGTCTTCTTGACCAGACCCGCCTTGGTGGCGAGCACCAGGTACGGCGCCGCGTCGTAGTCGCGGATCGCGAGGATCTCGGCGATCGCCTCGTCCGGCTGGAAGGCCAGCAGGTTGGCGACGTGCTGACCGCGCGCGTCCCGGCCGGCGTCCGGCAGTTCGTACGCCTTGGCGCGGTAGACGCGGCCCTTGTTGGTGAAGAACAGCAGCCAGTGGTGCGTGGTCGAGACGAAGAAGTGGTCGACGATGTCGTCTTCCTTGAGCTTCGTGCCGCGTACGCCCTTGCCGCCGCGCTTCTGGGCGCGGTAGTCCACGGTCTTGGTGCGCTTGACGTAACCGCCGCGCGAGACCGTGACGACGATGTCCTCCTCGGCGATGAGGTCCTCGATGGACATGTCACCGTCGTAGGGCACCAGCATGGTCTTGCGGTCGTCGCCGTACTTCTCGACGATCGCGGCGAGTTCGGCGCTCACGATGCCGCGCTGGCGGACCGGCGAGGCCAGGATCTCGTTGTACTCGGTGATCTTCGCCTGGAGTTCGTCGTGCTCCTGGATGATCTTCTGGCGCTCCAGGGCGGCGAGGCGGCGCAGCTGCATCTCGAGGATGGCGTTGGCCTGGATCTCGTCGATCTGGAGCAGGTCCATCAAGCCCGTACGCGCGATGTCGACGGTGTCGCTGGCCCGGATCAGGGCGATGACCTCGTCGATGGCGTCCAGGGCCTTGAGCAGGCCGCGCAGGATGTGCGCCCGCTCCTCGGCCTTGCGCAGCCGGAACTTCGTACGGCGGACGATGACCTCGATCTGGTGCGCCACCCAGTGCCGGATGAACGCGTCCAGGGACAGCGTGCGCGGGACGCCGTCGACGAGCGCCAGCATGTTGGCGCCGAAGTTCGACTGGAGGTCCGTGTGCTTGTAGAGGTTGTTGAGGACGACCTTGGCGACCGCGTCCCGCTTCAGGACGATCACGAGCCGCTGGCCCGTGCGCGACGACGTCTCGTCGCGGACGTCCGCGATGCCGCCGACCTTGCCGTCCTTCACCAGGTCGGCGATCTTCTGCGCGAGGTTGTCGGGGTTGGTCTGGTACGGCAGCTCCGTCACCACCAGACACTGGCGGTTCTGGATCTCCTCGACCTCGACGACCGCGCGCATGGTGATCGAGCCACGACCGGTGCGGTACGCCTCCTCGATGCCCTTGCGGCCCACCACGAGGGCGCCGGTCGGGAAGTCCGGGCCCTTGATGCGCTCGATCAGCGCGTCCAGGAGCTCCTCGTGCGAGGCCTCCGGGTTCTCCAGGTACCACTGGGCACCGGAGGCGACCTCGCGCAGGTTGTGCGGCGGGATGTTGGTCGCCATGCCGACCGCGATACCGGCGGAGCCGTTGATCAGCAGGTTCGGGAAGCGGGCCGGCAGGACGGTCGGCTCCTGGGAGCGGCCGTCGTAGTTGTCCGTGAAGTCGACGGTCTCCTCGTCGATGTCGCGGACCATCTCCATGGACAGCGGCATCATCTTGCACTCGGTGTACCGCATGGCGGCCGCCGGGTCGTTGCCGGGAGATCCGAAGTTGCCGTTGGAGTCCACCAGCGGCATCCGCATCGACCAGGGCTGCGCGAGACGGACCAGCGCGTCGTAGATCGAGGAGTCGCCGTGCGGGTGGTAGTTGCCCATGACGTCGCCGACGACGCGGGCGCACTTGTAGAAGCCCTTCTCGGGCCGGTAACCGCCGTCGTACATCGCGTACAGGACGCGGCGGTGGACGGGCTTGAGACCGTCCCGGACGTCCGGCAGCGCACGGGACACGATGACGGACATCGCGTAGTCCAGGTACGAGCGCTGCATCTCCGTCTCGAGGCCGACGGGCTCGACACGCATGCTGATGTCGCCGCCCGCTTCAGGGGTGACGGGAGGGTTGTCGTCGGTCATTGCTGGTGAAGATCCTTCCTGGTGCGGTCAGCTGAGACCGACTCAGATGTCGAGGAAGCGGACGTCCTTGGCGTTGCGCTGGATGAACTGGCGCCGGGCCTCGACGTCCTCGCCCATCAGGACCGAGAACAGGTCGTCGGCCTGGGCGGCGTCGTCGAGGGTGACCTGGCCGAGGACGCGGTGCTCCTGGTCCATGGTGGTCACGCGCAGCTCCTCGGCGTTCATCTCGCCGAGGCCCTTGAAGCGCTGGATGGAGTCCTCGCGGATGCGCTTGCCGCGCTGGCGGCCCATCTCGATCAGCGCGTCGCGCTCGCGGTCGGAGTACGCGTACTCGATGTCGTCCCGGCCCCACTTGATCTTGTAGAGCGGGGGGCGGGAGAGGTACACGTGCCCGGCCTCGACCAGCGGCCGCATGAAGCGGAACAGGAAGGTCAGCAGCAGGGTGGAGATGTGCTGGCCGTCGACGTCGGCGTCCGCCATCAGGATGATCTTGTGATAGCGCAGCTTCTCGATGTCGAAGTCCTCGTGGACCCCGGTGCCGAAGGCCGAGATCAGCGCCTGGATCTCCTGGTTCTGGAGGATCTTGTCGATCCGCGCCTTCTCGACGTTCAGGATCTTGCCGCGGATCGGGAGGATCGCCTGGTACTCCGGGTTACGGCCGGACTTGGCCGAGCCGCCGGCGGAGTCACCCTCGACGATGAAGATCTCGCACTTGGTGGGGTCGTTCGACTGGCAGTCGGAGAGCTTGCCGGGCAGGGAGGCGGTCTCCAGGAGGCCCTTGCGGCGGGTCAGGTCGCGGGCCTTGCGGGCCGCCACGCGCGCGGTGGCCGCCTGGATGGACTTGCGGATGATGTCCGCGGCCTCGACGGGGTTGCGGTCCAGCCAGTCGGTGAGGTGTTCGTAGACGACCTTCTGGACGAAGGTCTTCACCTCGGTGTTGCCCAGCTTGGTCTTGGTCTGACCCTCGAACTGCGGCTCGCTCAGCTTCACCGAGATGATCGCGGTCAGACCCTCGCGGATGTCGTCGCCCGTGAGGTTGTCGTCCTTCTCGCGGAGCAGCTTCTTGTCGCGCGCGTACTTGTTGATCAGCGAGGTGAGCGCCGCGCGGAAGCCCTCTTCGTGGGTGCCGCCCTCGTGCGTGTGGATGATGTTGGCGAAGGAGTAGACGCCCTCGCTGTAACTGCTGTTCCACTGCATCGCGAGCTCGACGGACAGGTTCTTGTCCTTGTCCTCGGCCTCGAGGTCGACGATGGTCGGGTGCACCACCTCTCCCTTGCGGGAGTTGAGGTACTTCACGAAGTCGACGATGCCGCCCTCGTAGTGGTAGTCGACCGACTTGACCTCGGCGCTCTCGTCCGCGCCCGCCTCGTCCGCGCCTGACGTCGCCTTGGCCGACTCCCGCTCGTCGGTGAGTTTGATCCTCAAACCCTTGTTGAGGAACGCCATCTCCTGGAAGCGCCGCGAGAGCGTCTCGAAGGAGTAGTCGGTGGTCTCGAAGATGTCCGGGTCGGCCCAGAAGGTCACCGAGGTGCCGTGCTCGTCCGTGGCCTCGTGCTGGGCCAGGGGGGCCGTCGGGACGCCGAGCTTGTAGTCCTGCGTCCAGCGGTGACCGTCGGTCTTGACCTCGACGGCCACCTTGGTGGACAGGGCGTTCACCACGGACACGCCCACGCCGTGCAGACCGCCGGAGACCGCGTAGCCGCCGCCGCCGAACTTGCCGCCCGCGTGCAGCACCGTGAGCACGACCTCCAGGGCCGGCTTGCCCTCGGAGGGGACGATGCCGACCGGGATGCCACGGCCGTTGTCGATGACCCGGACGCCGCCGTCGGGGAGGATCGTCACGTCGATGGTGTCCGCGTGGCCCGCCAGCGCCTCGTCGACGGAGTTGTCGACGACCTCCTGCACCAGGTGGTGCAGGCCGCGCTCGCCGGTCGAGCCGATGTACATACCGGGTCGCTTGCGGACCGCGTCCAGACCCTCGAGGACGGTGATGGCGCTGGCGTCGTACGAGGCGGTGACCTCGCCGTTCGACGAGGTCGCCGCGGCGTCGGTGGACGGGATGTTCTCGTTGGGGTTGCCGGAATCGGCCACGAAGCGCCCTTTCTGGCACAGCACGAGCCAGGCTCGTCGGCGGGTTGCCGGAGCGGCTGCGGCATGTTGCGTTGGTAAGCCTTGATCAGCGTTGCTCAGCGTTTCCCGGGCGGTCCCCACGTTTGGGGCGGGATTGGCTTCCAGTCTACCGGTAGCGCCGACAGTGATGGGGGTTTGCCGGTACCTGAGTCCTCATGTGCCGCCCTCAACCGGCGTCTTCCGGGTCCCCATATACGGAGCGGGGCTCCAAGAGGCTCACAGCGGCACTCAGCGCTTCCGGCTGTCAACCCTTGGCTACTTGGGAGTCAGGTCGCGATTCGCAACAGCACGCGGGGCTACGACAAAGGCGTCGGCGGCGCTCCGAAAGCACCGCCGACGCCCTGGATGTGATGTCCGTCACCCGTAGGTGTCGCCGGGTCCCACGCTGCCGGGGGCGCGCAACGGGCCGTAGCGCCGGGCGGGACCGGCGGGGCCGTGCACCTTGATCAACTTCACGGCGCCGTGCCCGAGATCCTCGTTCAGCCGGGCCAGCAGTTGCGGTGCTCGGAGTCTGATCTCAGTCGCCCACGCCGTCGAGTCGCAGCGCACAACCAGGACTCGTTCATCCTCGTCGTACTTCTCCGGCACACAGTGCAGGGCGATGGCCTCTCCCACGATCTGGGGCCAGCGCCCCATCACCCCGCCGACCGCGGCCGGCGTCTCCCAGCCCCGCTCGGTGATCAGGCGGTTGATGGCAGCACCGAAGGCCATGGGGTCGCGTCCGTCGGCGCGCGCGCCGGAGCGCAGTCCGCCCCCGCGCCGGGCCTGCCGCTTCTGCTGCGCCGCGTCCCCACGCGCGCGTGCCTGTTCCTTCGCGGCCCTGAGCGCCACGCGCGCGAGGTCGACGCCGGAGGGCTCGGCGGGCTGGGCGTTCCCGGCGGAGGCGGGCTGCTCGCCGGGGAGCTGTTCGTCGCTCATACGCGCTCCACCGTCCCCTCGGACACGGAGTACCGCGTCCCCGCCAGCACATGCGGCACGTCGTCGTCGACCGCGGCCGTCACCAGCACCTGCTCCCCGGGCGCGACCAGCTCGGCCAGCCGCTCCCTGCGTCGGGTGTCCAGCTCGGCGAACACGTCGTCGAGGATCAGCACCGGTTCGTTCCCCTCGGCTCTGAGCAGGTCGTACGACGCGAGACGCAGCGCCAGCGCGTACGACCAGGACTCGCCGTGCGAGGCGTATCCCTTGGCGGGCAGCTGACCGAGTTTGAGATTCAAATCGTCCCGATGGGGTCCTACGAGCGTCACGCCCCGCTCGATCTCCTGCTTGCGCGCCTCCGCGAGCGCGGCCATCAGCTGCTCGTAGAGATCCTCACGCGTGTGTGCCTCGCCCGGCGCGGACGGCTTGTACTCCAGGGCGACCGGGCCGCCGCCGGGCGCCAACTGCTCGTACGCCTTGTCGGCCAGCGGCTGGAGCGCGGCGATCAGGTCGAGCCGCTGGGCGAGCAACTCGGCGCCCGCGCGCGCGAGATGCTGGTCCCACACATCGAGGGTGGACAGGTCCATCGAGCGGCCGCCGTGCCGTCGGGCGAGCGCGGCCGACTTCAGCAGGGTGTTGCGCTGCTTGAGGACGCGCTCGTAGTCGGAGCGCACCCCGGCCATGCGCGGGGAGCGCGCGGTGATCAGCTCGTCGAGGAAACGCCGCCGCTCCCCGGGGTCTCCCTTGACCAGCGCAAGATCCTCCGGCGCGAACAGCACGGTCCGTACGATCCCCAGCACGTCACGCGGCTTGACCTGCGAGGACCTGTTGATGCGGGCGCGGTTGGACTTGCCGGGGTTCAGCTCCAGCTCGACCAGCTGCTGCCGGTCGCCCTGCCGCACCTGCGCCCGGACGATCGCGCGGTCGGCGCCCATGCGGACCAGGGGGGCGTCGGAGGCGACCCGGTGGCTGCCGAGGGTGGCGAGATAGCCGATCGCCTCGACCAGGTTCGTCTTGCCCTGTCCGTTGGGGCCCACGAACGCGGTGACGCCCGGGTCGAGCGGAACCTCGACCCGGGCGTACGAGCGGAAGTCGGCCAGCGACAGATGCGTGACGTGCATGGTCGGGCGCGACCTCCCCCAGCTTGTGGACTGTGCGAACAGTCCTGTGGATTACTTCGTCTCGACCGCGTGGCCGCCGAACTGGTTACGCAGCGCCGCGATCATCTTCATCTGCGGCGAGTCGTCCTGGCGGGACGCGAACCGCGCGAACAGCGAGGCGGTGATCGCCGGCAGCGGCACCGCGTGGTCGATGGCGGCCTCGACGGTCCACCGGCCCTCGCCGGAGTCCTGAGCGAAGCCCTTCAGCTTGTCCAGGTGCTCGTCGTCGTCGAGGGCGTTGACCGCGAGGTCGAGGAGCCAGGAACGGATGACCGTGCCCTCCTGCCAGGAGCGGAAGACCTCCCGGACGTCGGTCACGGAGTCGACCTTCTCCAGGAGCTCCCAGCCCTCGGCGTAGGCCTGCATCATCGCGTACTCGATGCCGTTGTGGACCATCTTCGCGAAGTGGCCCGCGCCGACCTTGCCGGCGTGCACCGCGCCCGCGTCGCCCTTGGGCTTGAGGGCGTCGAAGACCGGCTGCACCTTGGCTACGTTCTCCGCGTCGCCGCCGTACATCAGCGCGTAGCCGTTCTCCAGGCCCCACACACCGCCGGAGACACCGCAGTCGACGAAGCCGATGCCCTTGGCGGCCAGTTCCTCGGCGTGCTTCTCGTCGTCCGTCCAGCGGGAGTTGCCGCCGTCCACCACGACGTCACCGGGCTCCAGGAGCTCGGCCAGCTCGTCGACCGTCGCCTGGGTCGGTCCACCGGCCGGGACCATCACCCACACGACCCGGGGGCCCTGCAACGCGTCCACAAGCTCCTTGAGGCTGTGGACATCGGCGAGGTCCGGATTGCGGTCGTATCCGATGACCGTGTGGCCCGCGCGGCGGATCCGCTCGCGCATGTTGCCGCCCATCTTGCCGAGGCCGACGAGACCGAGCTCCATCAGTGGTTCCTTAGGTTGCTGTGACGTGAGGGGCGCTTTCGCACCCATGTCCGAGCCTAAACCCGGACGCTCACGCAAACCTGTGGGCATACGCGCTCAAACGTACGCCCTCACCTGGGGCTTTCCCGGCGGCCGGGTCAGCCGCTGAGGCGCACCGGCATGATCAGGTACTTGTAGGCCTCGTCCGCCTCCGCGTCCAGGGCCGGCTTGCCGCTCAGCAGCGCGGGCTTGGTGGACGTCGTGAACGAGAGCTGGGCCACCGGGGAGTCGATGGCGCTCAGTCCGTCCAGCAGGAAGGTCGGGTTGAAGGCGATCGAGACGTCGTCGCCCTCCAGCTGCGCGTCGACCCGCTCCACAGCCTGTGCGTCGTCGCTGGAACCGGCCTCGAGGATCAGCACGCCCTGCTCGAAGCTCAGCCGCACCGGGGTGTTGCGCTCGGCGACCAGGGCCACACGCTTGACGGCCTCCACGAAGGGGGCGGTCTCGATCACGGCGATGGAGTTGAACTCCGTCGGGAACAGCGAGCGGTACTTCGGCAGGTCGCCTTCGAGCAGCCGCGTGGTCGTACGACGGCCCGCGCCCTCGAAGCCGATCAGGCCCTCGCCCGCGCCGGAGCCGGAGAGCGCCAGGATGACGCTGTCGCCGCTCGTGAGGGCCTTGGCGGTGTCCAGGAGCGTCTTGGCGGGCACCAGGGCCACCGCGGACGCCTCGGGGTTCTCCGGCTTCCACAGGAACTCGCGGACCGCGAAGCGGTAGCGGTCGGTGGAGGCCAGCGTGACGGTGTCGCCCTCGATCTCGATGCGCACACCGGTCAGCACCGGGAGCGTGTCGTCACGGCCCGCGGCGATGGCCACCTGGGCGGCGGCGGAGGCGAAGACCTCGCCGGGGACGGTGCCGGTCGCGCTCGGCATCTGCGGAAGCGCCGGGTACTCCTCCACAGGCAGGGTGTGGAGTGTGAACCGCGAGGAGCCGCACACCACGGTCGCCCGTACACCGTCTGTGGAAATCTCTACCGGCCGGTTGGGCAGGGCGCGGCAGATGTCGGCGAGCAGGCGGCCGGAGACCAGCACCGTGCCCTCCTCCTCGACCTCGGCCTCGACCGAGACCCGCGCGGAGACCTCGTAGTCGAAGCCGGACAGGCTCAGCTGGCCTTCCTCGGCCTTCAGGAGAAGGCCGGCGAGGACAGGCGCCGGCGGACGGGCCGGGAGGCTGCGTGCCGCCCAGGCCACTGCCTCCGCGAGTACGTCGCGTTCCACCCGGATCTTCACTGTTGCCGCCTCCTGCTGTTGCCGGCGCTGCTCGGCCTGCCTGGCTTCGTCGTCTGTCTCGGTGTCGTCGGTCCCCGTGCTGGGAAGGACACCGGGGAACAGTCTGACGCACCCCACTGACAGTAGGTGCCTCTCGGGGTCAAGTCGTGACGAGGGGCAGTCGGGAGCCGGACAGCGAGTTGTGCACAGGACCCACTTCGAAACGGATTCCCAGCTCTCTCTAGTTGGGAGTAGTAGTAGGGGCTGTGGATACCGTGGATAACCCCGTTTTCCCAGCTCAGAGGGGAAATTTTGTCCACTGGCCCTGTGGGTGACGGCGGTGGACAACCTGGGGTCTCTGTGGAGAACAGAAAGTTCTGCACACTCCATGCACAGCCTGAGGCGAGTTCTCCCCAGCGCCGTCCCCAGCTTTACCCACCTTTCCCACAGCCCAACCCGGCACCTTCGTGTGACGCCTTTCACTCGACCCGGTGATCAGGCGCGTCGCGTTGCCGAACAGTGGACAGGCATGTGGAGAAGCCGGTGATCGCTGGGGACAACCGGGCCCAGCCTGTGGGTTGTCGGTGGACAACTCGATGCACAGCCTGTGGATCTTCTCGCTGTCCACAGTCTGTGGAGATCGTTCGTCCACGAATCCACAACCACCTGACCTGCCCTGATGGTTCCTCGACAAGCTGCCTGTGGACGGCGATCTGGACAACTTCGCGGTCCCCAGGATGTGGACGGCAGAAAGTCACCGAATCTGTGGAGAGAGGCCGTAACGCGGCAGGGATTCGAACAGCCGGCTACGACGGCATGAAGAAGGGCGCCCCCGGGACCTCGTCCCCAGGGCGCCCTGAGCGCCGTACAGCAGGCGCTGTCAGCCGTTCTTGATGCGGTTCGTCAGCTCGGTCACCTGGTTGTAGATGGAGCGCCGCTCGGCCATCAGATTGCGGATCTTTCGGTCCGCGTGCATGACGGTCGTGTGGTCGCGGCCGCCGAAGAGCGCGCCGATCTTCGGCAGGGAGAGGTCCGTCAGCTCACGGCACAGGTACATGGCGATCTGACGGGCCGTGACGAGCGCGCGGCCGCGCGAGGTGCCGCACAGGTCGTCGACGGTCAGGCCGAAGTAGTCCGCGGTGGCGCTCATGATGGCCGTCGAGGTGATCTCCGGGGCCGAGTCCTCGCCGCCGGGGATCAGGTCCTTCAGCACGATCTCGGTCAGGCCCAGGTCCACCGGCTGCCGGTTGAGCGACGCGAACGCCGTCACCCGGATCAGCGCGCCCTCCAGCTCGCGGATGTTGCGCGAGATGCGGGAGGCGATGAACTCCAGTACCTCCGGCGGGGCGTTGAGCTGCTCCTGGACCGCCTTCTTGCGCAGGATCGCGATCCGCGTCTCCAGCTCGGGCGGCTGGACGTCGGTGATCAGGCCCCACTCGAAACGGTTCCGCAGCCGGTCCTCCAGGGTCACCAGCTGCTTGGGCGGCCGGTCGCTGGAGAGCACGATCTGCTTGTTGGCGTTGTGGAGCGTGTTGAAGGTGTGGAAGAACTCCTCCTGCGTCGACTCCTTGTCCGCGAGGAACTGGATGTCGTCGACGAGCAGGATGTCCATCTCGCGGTACCGCTTGCGGAAGCTGTCGCCCTTGCCGTCGCGGATGGAGTTGATGAACTCGTTGGTGAACTCCTCCGAGCTCACGTACCGCACGCGCGTGCCGGGATACAGGCTGCGCGCGTAGTGCCCGATCGCGTGCAGCAGGTGCGTCTTGCCGAGCCCCGACTCCCCGTAGATGAAGAGCGGGTTGTACGCCTTCGCCGGTGCCTCGGCGACGGCGACCGCCGCCGCGTGCGCGAAGCGGTTGGAGGCGCCGATGACGAACGTGTCGAAGAGGTACTTCGGGTTCAGCCGCGCGGTCGGCTCGCCGGGCCCGGTCGCCGGCGCGGGCTGCGCGGCCAGCGGACCGGGGGCACCGGTGGTGGGCAGGCTGGAGCCGACGGGGCCGCCGCGGTGCACGTGCCCGGAGCCGGACGGCGGCTCGGGCAGCTCCCGGCGGGCGTCGCGCTGGTCATAGTCGGAGCGCGGCTGGTCGTAGTCGGGCCGGGGCTTGTCGTAGTCCGGCCGCTGGTCGTAGTCGGGGCGCGGGCCGTCGTAGGGCGGGCGCTCCATCGGCTGCGGGCGGTAGTCCTGGGCGGGGGCGCCGTACGACTCCTGCGGATACGGCTCCTGCGGATACGGCTCCTGCGACGGCGACGCGTACGGGTCGCGCTCCGGGAAGCCGAGCCGCTGCTGCTGCCAGCTGTACTCGTCCTGCTGGGGCCGCGGCCAGGCGCCGGGCTCGGGGCGCTGGTACTCCGAGGGATAGGCGGGTCGCGCGGTCGGGAGCTGGTCCGCGCGGGGGCCGGCGGGGTGCTGGTCCGGGCGGGGCGCGTGGTCGCCCTGGGGGCCGGGGCGCTCGCCGCGGCCCGCGCGGGAGTCCTCGGCACGGTGGCGGCCGTAGCTCTCGTACTGGTTGTCGTACGGAGAGCTGTCGTACTGACCGGAGGGGAGCTCGGGCTCGTCGTAGCGCGACGGGGGCCGTGGGGCCGGGGGCGCGGGCGGTGCCGGGGGCTCGCCTGCGGAGTCGTCGACGGTGATCGCGATGCGGATCGGGCGGCCGCACTCGCGGCTCAGCGTCTCGCTGACGGCGGGGGCCAGCCGGCCCTCCAGTACGCCCTTCGCGAATTCGTTCGGTACGGCGAGCAGGGCGGTGTCGGCGACCAGCGCGAGGGGCTGGCAGCGCCGGATCCAGTGCTCGTCCTTGGCCTCGACACCCTGGACCCGGCCCTCACCCAGGAGCTGCTCGAGTACGCGTGGCCACACTGCGGCAAGATCGGCAGGTACGTCAGCCACAGGGCACGCTCTCTCACGGGTCCCACGAACGTGTGGTTGTGGGACGAGTCGGGATTCAACTGGGATGGAGCCGAAACAGAGGGGTCAAGGGAACGAATCGGAGTTCAGCCACGGTAGTCAGGGCGACGGGTGCGGTTCAAGTTGTTGTCCCCAGCCTGTGGATAGTGTCTCCCGGTGACCACTGGTTTGACCGGATGGCGTAGCCGCGCGTACCGTAACCAGGTCGAGTTGTCGATGGCTGCTGCCGCCTGCCTCCGATGGGCACAGATCGCTTCGGGTGATCGGGAAGCGGTGCACTCGGGCGTTACTGCGAGCTACTCGTGGGCGCACGGTGACAGCCAGGACGGCACCCGCCACCACCGATTTATTTCTGGAGCCCCCGAGTGAGCAAGCGCACCTTCCAGCCGAACAACCGTCGTCGCGCCAAGACCCACGGCTTCCGTCTGCGGATGCGTACCCGTGCCGGTCGCGCGATTCTCGCGAACCGCCGCAGCAAGGGTCGCGCCAGCCTGTCCGCCTGATTCTGATCAGGTCATGACGTCGTGCTGCCTACCGAGCATCGGCTGAGGCGGCGCGAAGACTTCGCGACCGCGGTACGACGGGGGCGCCGGGCAGGCCGCCCGTCCCTCGTCGTCCATCTTCGTAGCGGTGCCACGGACCCGCACGCGCCTGGGGAGAGCGCTCCCCCGACGCGTGCGGGTTTCGTCGTGAGCAAGGCCGTGGGCGGTGCCGTCGTACGCAACAAGGTGAAGCGCAGACTTCGCCACCTGATGCGCGACAGGGTGTCCCTCCTGCCCCCCGGTAGCCTGGTAGTCGTACGAGCGTTGCCCGAGGCCGGCGACGCCGACCATGAACAACTGGCCCGAGACCTGGATGCCGCCCTTCAGCGGCTGCTGGGAGGGGGCGCGCGATGAAGTACCCGCTGCTGGCGCTGATCAAGCTGTACCAGTGGACCATCAGCCCGTTGCTCGGGCCGGTGTGCAAGTACTACCCGTCGTGCTCCCACTACGGCTACCAGGCCATCGACCGGCACGGTGCGATCAAGGGAACGGCACTCACCGCCTGGCGCATCCTGCGGTGCAATCCGTGGTCGCTGGGGGGTGTGGACCATGTCCCGCCACGCAAGCGTCCGCGGTGGCACGAAATGCTGCGTAACGCCTGGCGTGCACGTAGGGGCGGGCCCTCCGCCGCCGACTCGGCCACCGAGGGACATACTCCTTCGAGCCCGGCCGCAGAGACTCCGTCCCATGCCCAAGGAGCATGATTAGTGGACACGATTGCCAGTCTTTTCAGCTTCATCACCACACCCGTCTCCTGGGTCATCGTCCAGTTCCACAAGGTGTACGGCGCCATCTTCGGCCCTGACACCGGGTGGGCCTGGGGCCTGTCGATCGTGTCCCTGGTGATCCTGATCCGTATCTGCCTGATCCCGCTCTTCGTGAAGCAGATCAAGTCGACGCGGGCCATGCAGACGCTCCAGCCCGAGATGAAGAAGATCCAGGAGCGCTACAAGAACGACAAACAGCGTCAGTCCGAAGAGATGATGAAGCTGTACAAGGAGACGGGCACCAACCCGCTCTCCTCGTGCCTTCCCATCCTGGCGCAGTCGCCGTTCTTCTTCGCCCTGTACCACGTGCTCAACGGCATCGCGACCGGCTCCACGATCGGTGTCATCAACGACTCGCTGCTGGCCAGCGCCCGTAAGGCGCACATCGTCGGCGCCCCTCTCGCGGCGAAGTTCACCGACGGTTCGTCGAAGGTGGAGGCCCTCGGCGCCTCCCTCACCGACGTCCGCGTCGTCACCGCGGTCATGATCGTCCTGATGTCGGCGTCGCAGTTCTACACACAGCGCCAGCTGATGACGAAGAACGTCGACACCACGGTCAAGACGCCGTTCATGCAGCAGCAGAAGATGCTGATGTACGTCTTCCCGGTCATGTTCGCCGTCTTCGGCATCAACTTCCCGGTCGGTGTCCTCGTCTACTGGCTGACCACCAACGTGTGGACCATGGGCCAGCAGATGTACGTCATCCGCAACAACCCGACCCCGGGTTCGAAGGCTCAGGCCGCCTACCTGGACCGCCTGACCAAGCACGTCACGACCCACGGCAAGGCCCGCAAGCGCAGCGAGCGCACCATCATCAAGGCGATCGTCGCCAAGGGCCGGGACCGCAACGAGTTCGAGCGCAAGTTCATCAACGGTCTGAACAAGGCGGGTCTCGCCGCCCAGACCGACGGCTCCGTGATCCAGAGCGAGTCCCAGGCCGCGGTCCAGAACGAGGACGGCACGCCGACCAGCGCCGCCGCCCCCAAGCGCCAGCAGCCCAAGCGGCAGAGCAAGTCCCAGCGCCAGTCGGGCACGGCCGGTTCGAAGCCGGAGTCCTCGGCACCGACCTCGCTGAGCAAGTCGTCCGACGAGCCCGAGGACGCGACGCCCGAGGACGCCAAGCCCGCCGCTGCCGCCAAGAAGCAGCCCGGCGCCGGCAACCGCAGCAAGGCCCAGTCCGGACAGCGCAAGGGCCCGCAGCGGCCCAAGTCCCCGTCCAAGAAGTAACGAAGGAGTCCATCCCGTGACGGAAGGCACCACCTCCGCCGCTGCCGAGGGTGCAGACACCCTGACCCGCCTGGAGCAGGAGGGCGAGATCGCGGCGGACTACCTCGAGGGTCTGCTCGACATCGCCGATCTCGACGGCGACATCGACATGGACGTCGAGGCCGACCGCGCCGCTGTCTCGATCATCAGCGACGCGAGCGGCCGCGACCTGCAGAAGCTGGTCGGCCGGGACGGCGAAGTGCTGGAAGCCCTTCAGGAGCTCACGCGCCTGGCCGTGCACCGGGAGACCGGGGACCGCAGTCGGCTGATGCTGGACATCGCCGGCTACCGGGCCAAGAAGCGGGCCGAGCTCTCCGAGCTGGGCGCCAAGGCCGCCGCCGACGTCAAGAACACCGGCGAGTCCGTGAAGCTCCAGCCGATGACGCCGTTCGAGCGCAAGGTCGTCCACGACGCGGTCAAGGCCGCCGGGCTCCGCAGCGAGTCCGAGGGCGAGGAGCCGCAGCGCTTCGTCGTCGTGCTTCCCGCCTGATCGGTCCCAACGTTCCTCCGGCCCCGTCTGTAGAGCAGACGGGGCCGAACTTTGTCAGCCTGATAGTTCTGGTGGTCGGCGCCCGGTGCGCCTGACGCGGTACGGAAGGACGGTTCCCCGTGACGGAGGCAGCGGAGCTTCCCCCCGCGCCCGAGCAGGCGCGAGAGGTGTTCGGCGATCGCTACACGGACGCGGTGCGCTACGCCGAACTGCTGGCTGAGGCGGGCGTGCAGCGCGGTCTCATCGGCCCACGCGAGGTGCCGCGCCTGTGGGAGCGGCATCTGCTGAACTGCGCGGTGCTCTCGGAAGTTGTTCCCGAGGGCGTGACGGTCTGCGACGTCGGCTCCGGCGCCGGCCTGCCCGGCATCCCCCTGGCCCTCGTCCGCGAGGACCTGAAGATCACGCTGCTGGAGCCCCTGCTGCGGCGCACGAACTTCCTGACCGAGGTTGTGGAGCTGCTGGGCCTGGACCATGTGACGGTCGTCCGAGGCCGGGCCGAGGAGGTCATGGGCAAGCTGACACCGGTGCACGTGGTGACGGCACGGGCCGTGGCTCCGCTGGACCGGCTGGCGACCTGGGGCATCCCCCTGCTGCGTCCCTACGGGGAGATGCTCGCCCTCAAGGGCGACACCGCGGAGGAGGAGCTCAAGGCCGCGTCGACCGCGCTGAGCAAGCTCGGTGCGGTGGAGACCTCCATCCTGCAAGTGGGTGAGGGAGTCGTCGATCCGTTGTCCACGGTGGTGCGGGTCGAGGTCGGGGAGAGCCCTGGCGGTGTGCGGTTCGCGGCCAAGCGCGCCAAGGCGGCCCGCACGGGTCGTACCCGTCGGCGTCGCTGATCCGTCCTGACGACGAGACGTACTCCACACAAGCTGCCAAACCTACGCATGCCGGAGTGTCGCGGCAGAACGGGCACGGCTGCCCTGCATCGTGTTTCACGTGAAACGTCGCTCACTGCTGCACGGCATCATCAGCCGGGGCCGCGCCGCGGCCGAACCCCGCGACCGAAAGCCTCTCGGGTCACTCGGAGAGGTAACGGAGTTGTCCACAGAGGTGGATTTCTCCACAGAACAACAGGCCTCACTGGTTCACGACCCCGAAGACATGGGAGGCTCTGTTCATTGCGAGCCTGAAGTCGAGGAGAGTGAATCCTTGCGGTCCGACGCCAACATCGCGGGACCGATGACCGATCCGGTCCCCGGTCCCCGAACCGAGTCGATGGGGGACGATGTTTCACGTGAAACACCGCCTCCGATGGACGACACTCCGATCGGTCGTGCTGCCCAACTGGCGGTAGAGGCTCTGGGCCGTGCCGGCGAGGGCCTGCCACGGCCCGAGCAGACCCGGATCATGGTCGTCGCCAACCAGAAGGGTGGGGTGGGCAAGACGACGACGACCGTCAATCTTGCCGCTTCGCTGGCTCTGCACGGCGGCCGTGTCCTGGTGATCGACCTCGACCCCCAGGGCAACGCCTCCACGGCGCTGGGTATCGACCACCACGCCGAAGTCCCTTCCATCTACGACGTCCTGGTGGAGAGCCGGCCGCTGGCCGAGGTCGTCCAGCCGGTCCCTGATGTCGAGGGCCTCTTCTGCGCCCCCGCCACGATCGATCTCGCCGGTGCGGAGATCGAGCTGGTGTCCCTGGTGGCACGTGAGAGCCGGCTCCAGCGCGCGATCCAGGCGTACGAGCAGCCCTTGGACTACATCCTCATCGACTGCCCGCCCTCGCTCGGCCTGCTGACGGTCAACGCGCTCGTGGCCGGTGCGGAGGTCCTCATCCCGATCCAGTGCGAGTACTACGCGCTGGAAGGACTCGGGCAACTGCTGCGCAACGTCGACCTGGTGCGGGGTCACCTCAACCCCACCCTGCATGTGTCGACCATCCTGCTCACCATGTACGACGGCCGGACACGCCTCGCGTCCCAGGTCGCCGACGAGGTGCGCACCCACTTCGGTGACGAGGTGCTGCGGACGAGCATTCCCCGCTCGGTCCGTATCTCCGAGGCGCCGAGCTACGGACAGACGGTGCTGACCTACGATCCCGGATCGAGCGGTGCCCTGTCCTACCTTGAGGCGGCGCGAGAGATCGCATTGAAGGGTGTCGGCGTCAGCTACGACCCGACACAGGCGCACATCGGCGCACAGAGCAACCCGAGCATGGTGGAGGGGATCCAGTGAGCGAGCGACGGAGGGGTTTGGGCCGTGGTCTCGGCGCACTGATCCCCGCTGCCCCGACGGAGAAGACGCCGACCCCGGCGGCGATGGGGGGCGCTGGTTCCGCGTCCCCGACATCCGTCCCGGTGCTGACGACCGACCGTGGGGTGGCCGCGGCGAAGGTGGCCACACTGCCGCCTGTTTCACATGAAACCGAGGAGCCGTCGGCCAACGGCTACGCGGAGACGCCCGCGCCTCCCATCGGCGCCCACTTCGCGGAGCTGCCGCTCGACTTCATCACGCCGAACCCGCGTCAGCCGCGTGAGGTCTTCGATGACGACGCGCTTCAGGAACTGGTCACCTCCATCCAGGAGGTCGGTCTCCTCCAGCCGATCGTCGTACGCCAGGTCGGTCCCACCCGCTACGAGCTCATCATGGGCGAGCGGCGCTGGCGGGCCAGCCGTGAGGCCGGCCTGGAGGCGATCCCCGCGATCGTCCGGGCCACGGACGACGACAAGCTTCTCCTGGACGCCCTCCTGGAGAACCTGCACCGGGCTCAGCTGAACCCGCTGGAAGAGGCCGCGGCCTACGACCAGTTGCTGAAGGACTTCAACTGCACGCACGACCAGCTGGCGGACCGCATCGGCCGGTCCCGCCCGCAGGTCTCCAACACCCTGCGCCTGCTGAAGCTCTCGCCGGCGGTACAGCGCCGGGTGGCCGCCGGGGTCCTCTCCGCCGGACACGCCCGCGCGCTGCTCTCCGTGGAGGACTCGGAGGAGCAGGACCGGCTGGCCCACCGGATCGTGGCTGAGGGACTTTCGGTGCGTGCCGTCGAGGAGATCGTGACCCTGATGGGCTCGCGGCCGCAGACGGCTCAGCGCTCGAAGGGGCCCCGGGCGGGCACTCGGGTCTCCCCGGCTCTGTCCGACCTCGCGACGCGGCTCTCGGACCGCTTCGAGACCCGGGTGAAGGTCGACCTGGGTCAGAAGAAGGGCAAGATCACGGTCGAGTTCGCCTCCATGGAGGACCTTGAGCGCATCCTCAGCTCCCTCGCCCCCGGTGAGGGACCGGTCCTCCAGAAGAGCATGCTGGACGACGAGGCCGAGGAGCCGGAAGCCTGATCCAGGCTTCGCCGGGGTGACACCGCCCAGGCGGAACACGTAGAGCGGGCCGTGTCCGGTGTGTACCGGAACACGGCCCGCTCTTTGCTTTCAGGCGGTATCGATGGAATCCCTGTGTGGATACGATGCGACTGGGTGTGGCACATCCACCCGGCAGCACCTCTGAGGGGAGGCAGGGGCCATGCGAACGGTGAGCCGAAGCGGACTGGTGAGCGCGGGCCTGGGACTGGGGGCGGTCGGCGGATTCGTCGGCAGCCTGCTCAGGGAACGGAGCGCTCTGACGGCCGCCCGCGACGCGGCGGGCGAAGGAAGCGAGGAACAGCCTTCATGGGGCGCCGGCTCGTACCGCTCACGCTGGACAACCTTCAGGACCTCCCCAACCGCTGCCGCTCGTGTGTCTTCTGGGAGTTGGACCCCGTCAGCGGAGAAGCCGCGGTAAAAGCGGGAACAGCCGCGATGGAGAAGGAAGCCTGGATCTCCGCCGTCCTGCTGGACTGGGGATCATGCGGGCGGGTCGTCTACGTCGACGACGTACCGGTCGGCTTCGTGCTCTACGCCCCTCCCGCCTACGTGCCCCGCTCTTCGGCGTTTCCCACAAGTCCCGTCTCTCCGGACGCCGTTCAGCTGATGACGTCGTTCATCATGCCGGGCTATCAGGGGCAGGGGCTGGGCCGGGTGATGGTGCAGACGGTCGCCAAGGATCTGCTGCGGCGGGGCTTCAGGGCGATCGAGGCTTTCGGTGACGCCCGCTGGAAGGAGCCCGCGTGTGTGCTCCCCGCGGATCATCTCCTGGCGGTCGGCTTCAAGACGGTCCGGCCTCATCCCGCTTACCCGAGGCTGCGGTTGGAACTGCGCACCACGCTCTCCTGGAAGGAAGACGTGGAGATGGCACTGGACCGGCTTCTGGGGGCCGTACAGAAGGAACCGGCGCTGCGCCCGTTGTGACGGACATGAAGAAGGGGCCGACCCTCACGGGCCGGCCCCTTCGTGTTTCACGTGAAACATCACTCGGCGATGAAGTCCTCAAGGTCGCGGACGATCGCGGCCTTCGGCTTGGCACCGACGATGGTCTTGGCGACCTCGCCGCCCTGGTACACATTGAGCGTCGGGATGGACATGACGCCGTACTTGGCGGCCGTACCCGGGTTCTCGTCGATGTTCAGCTTGACGATCTCGATCTTGTCGCCGTACTCGGCGGCGATCGCCTCGAGGGACGGCGCGATCTGGCGGCACGGACCGCACCAGGCGGCCCAGAAGTCCACCAGGACGGGCTTGTCGCTCTTCAGGACGTCCTGCTCGAAGGAATCGTCGGTCACGTTCTTCAGGGTGCCGGCCACGGCGGGCTCCTTAACTGGTTGGTGCGGTGGTGCAGGATGGGGGATCAGACAGCGGTCTTCTCGGGCTCGGCCTTCTCCTCGTCCGCGAGGGCGGCGAGGAAGCGCTCGGCGTCGAGAGCGGCGGAGCAGCCGGTGCCGGCCGCGGTGATGGCCTGGCGGTAGGTGTGGTCGACCACGTCACCGGCGCCGAAGACACCGGTCAGGTTGGTGCGGGTCGAGGGAGCCTCGACCTTCAGGTAGCCCTCGCCGTCCAGGTCGAGCTGGCCCTTGAAGAGCTCGGTGCGCGGGTCGTGGCCGATCGCGATGAACAGGCCGGTGACCGCGAGGTCGCTCAGCTCGCCGGTCTTGAGGTTGCGCAGCTTCAGGCCCGAGAGCTTCGGGTCGCCCTGGATCTCGGCGACCTCGCTGTCCCACACGAACTTGATCTTCGGGTCGGCGAAGGCGCGCTCCTGCATCGCCTTGGAGGCGCGCAGGGTGTCCCGGCGGTGGACGATCGTCACGGACTTGGCGAAGCGCGAGAGGAAGGTCGCCTCCTCCATCGCGGTGTCGCCGCCGCCGATCACGGCGATGTCCTGGTCCTTGAAGAAGAACCCGTCACAGGTGGCACACCAGGAGACACCGCGGCCGGAGAGGGCGTCCTCGTTCGGCAGGCCGAGCTTGCGGTGCTGAGAGCCGGTCGTGACGATGACGGCCTTGGCGCGGTGCACCGTGCCCGAGGTGTCGGTGACGGTCTTGATCTCACCGGTCAGGTCGACGCTGACGATGTCGTCCGGAACGAGCTCGGCACCGAAGCGCTCGGCCTGGCCGCGCATGTTGTCCATGAGCTCGGGGCCCATGATGCCGTCCTGGAAGCCGGGGAAGTTCTCCACCTCGGTGGTGTTCATCAGCGCACCGCCGGCGGTGACGGCGCCCTCGAACACCAGCGGCTTCAGCGACGCGCGCGCGGTGTAGAGCGCCGCCGTGTAGCCGGCGGGCCCGGAGCCGATGATGATCACGTTACGGACGTCGCTCACGGCTTGGTTCCTCGTCTCTGGACTGCGTCGTCGGACCGGTGGAGCCCTCTCGGAACTCTCACCCCACCCAACGGATCCTAAGGGGCGCGCATTCCCGGTGTGTCCGGGCACACGGAGAGGCCACACCGTACGCATTACCACGGAGAGCGGAGACGAAGCCTGAGCACTCAGGAGTGGGCGTAGGACCGCTTCAGCAGAACCTTCGCCGCGCCGGAGGGGGCGTCCTTCACGCAGGACGCGTCCATGACGTAGGCGGTGACCTTCGTGCTGTCCGAGGGGTCACGCAGCACGACCAGGAGAGCGTCTGTCCCCTTGTAGATGCCGTCCTCGGTCGCGAGGGGCGAACCGTTGCTGTGGATGCCCTTCTGGATACACAGCGGAATGTCGGGCGTCGACAGGATCCTGGGATCTCCTGAGCCGGGAATGTCAGCGGCGCCCATGCTGGTGTGCGGGGCCCGCGACCCTCCGCTCGCGCTCTGCTTCTGCGTGAGGAGGTCGGACACCTGCTTCTCCAGGCCGCTCGTCGAGAAGGTGTCAGCGGCGGTGGACGTCTCTCCCCGAGCTGTGTCGTCGGAGGACTTGCCGTCGTCCAGTGTGGACAGCAGCACCGAACCGAATCCCAGAGCGGCAACCGTGAATACGGTGCCCAGGACGGCGACCCTGCGTCGGCCGCTCCTCTTGCGTTCCTTGCGGCCGGGGCCGGCGGTCGAGGAGCGGGCGTGACCCGCGGGGCGGTCCGAGGCAGGCGATGTTTCACGTGAAACATGCGCGGTCTCTACCGGCTCGGGGTCGTTCAGTTCGTGCACGGCTTCGGGAGCCGTGGCTTGCAGCAGCGCCTCCGCGGCGAGAGCGGCATCGATCCGTCCGGCCACGTCGTCGGGCATGCGCGGCGGGCCCGGCAGGGTGCCGAGGAGTCCGCGGATCTCCTCCAGCGACGCGTGGACGTCCGCGCAGAGTTCGCACTCGTCCAGATGCCGCCGTACGTCTGCGGTCCTGGACGCGGGGAGCAGGCCTTCGGTGAGGTCGGAGATCTCCGCGACATCCGGGTGCCCGGCCGTGTCTGTCGTGGATGTCACGCTCGCCCACCTCCGCCCTTCACTGCAGCTGAATCGCTTGATCCTGAGTCCGGCGGGCCTTCTGACGGAGGTCCCGCTGCGGGTGGGACGGATGTCCCCTGCGTCCGGTTCCTTCCTGAGCCCTGTCGGCTGCCGTCACCGGTGTTTTCCGGCCGGAGGTGAGTCAGGAGGGGGAGGAGTCTCGCTCTGCCCCGGGCGCAGCGGCTCTTCACCGTCCCTGTCGGGACGTCGAGCACGCGGGCGGCCTCGGCGACGGGGTAGCCCTGCATGTCCACCAGGACGAGGGCGGCGCGCTGGTCGGGCGGGAGGGTGCCGAGCGCCTCCAGGAGCTGGCGGTGGAGGTCGTTGCGCTCGGCGGGCGCCGACGCCTCCTCGTGCGGCTCCAGAAGCTGCTCGAGCCTCTCTGTGTCGTCGACGGGAGACGTCTTTCTGGAGGCCGCCTTCCGGGCGCGGTCGAGGCAGGCGTTCACTGTGATGCGATGCAGCCACGTTGTGACCGCCGACTGGCCCCGGAAGGTGTGGGCGGCCCGATACGCGGACACCAGGGCGTCCTGAACGGCGTCAGCGGCCTCCTCACGGTCCCCGAGCGTCCGCAGGGCCACGGCCCACAGCCGGTCCCGATGCCGCCGCACGATCTCACCGAAGGCGTCGGGGTCGCCGTCTACGTGCCGGGCCAGGAGGTCCTGATCGCTGGTGTCGCCATACACGGTGTCATCTGCCATCGGACCCCCTCCCGCTCAGCCTCAACTGGTGATCTTGATGTCGGCCACTCGGCCGCGGTAGGTGCCTTGATCTGTCAGCGGCAGCTTGGTCAACCAGATCAGAAGGTATCGGGATTTCAGGGCCTCGTCCGGCTTGAGCGTCACGCTCGTACCAGATCCTTGAGCGACCTTGGCGTAGGAGTCGAAGTCCGTGGGCCTCGCACCCGTGTCGCTGGAAGCGGCGCGCAGTTCGACGGACGTGTCGCCCACGAACGAGACGGTGACCTTCCCGATGTCCTGGACCTTGCCGAGATCGAGGATGATGCCGAGGCCAGGCTTCAGGTTCCCGAAGTCGGCACCCTTGTAGAAGTCGGTCTGCCAGTACGACGAGGGATCGCTGTCGTAAGCCTTGCTGATGTCGGCCGGCTTTTCGGAGCCGTCGCCGAACGGGTCGAAGTCGTACCCCTTGGCGATGGTGATCGGCGTGCTGGCCGCCTTCGTCGGGCTCTTGTCGCCGCCGTCCGTCGTCTGCGTCTGGTTGGTGTCGTCCGACTTGCCGTCCCGGTCCATCAGTGCGTCCGCCAGCTGCCAACTGCCCAGGCCGAGCGCGGCGATGAGGAGGGCCGAGACGGCCCACTTCAGGGCTCGGCCGGTGCGGCTCTGGAGCGGTGGCGGCGGGGTCGGGACCGGCTGGGTGATGCCGGGGCGCGGGGCCGGGCGGCCGTACGTGCCCTGCTGGTACGTCGTGCGCTGGTACTCGGGAGGCGCGGTGTACGACGGCTCCGGCGGGCGGATGCGGGGCATCTCGCCGATCGCCTTGACCAGTTCCTCGGGTGTGGTGCACGGCGCCTCGTGGCGGGAGGCTGTCGCGCCGTCGTTGGCGAGTGCCCGCATCGACAGCTCGGACAGGCCGCGGTGGACGCCCGCCCGGACCTGGTCGGGGGCGATGAGACCGACGCCCTTGGGCAGCCCCGCGAGGCCGTACGCGTCGCTCTCGTACGGCCAGCGCTGGGTGAGCGCCGCGTACAGGAGGGCGCCGATCGCCTCGGTGTCCGTGCGCTGCGGGGTCTCCGAACTGACGCCCCGCAGCGCGGCGTTCACGGCGAGGCCGCGGATACGCCACTGCCCGCTCGACGTACGCAGGACCGCGTTCGGGTTCAGTCGCAGGTGCGCGAGGCCCTCACGGTGGGCCGCGGCCATCGCGGAGGCCACCTGAGTGACCATCTGGTAGGCGTCGTACACCTCCAGCGGTCCCGGCGCGAGGAGAGCGGTCAGCTCGGTCGCGTCGGGCAGCCACTCATGGACGACGTAGACGAGGTCGTTCTCCTCGACCGCGTCCAGGACCTGCACGAAGCGAGGGTCGCCCAGCAGCGCGGAGGAACGGGCCGCGGCCAGCACGGAACGCGCCCGCGCATGGTCCGCGGGCAGGATGTGGACGCCGACCGCGCGACGCAGTTTCTCGTCCACGGCCCGCCAACTGCTGAACCCGTCCAGACGGGTGACGCACTCCTCGAGACGGTAGCGTCTGGCGAGTTTGTGGCCGCTGTGCAGCTCCGGCGGTGACGCCTTGCCGGGACTCTCGGTCCCGCCACTCCCCTGTGCCTCGACGTCTTCCGTGTCCCGCTCCCGGTTCTTGGCCACGCCGTCGGCCGTGGACTGGTCCGCCTTGGCGGTCAGCGGCTCGTCGCCGCTGTTGTCTGCCACGTCGACGGCAGCCGTGCTCCGTTCCGCCACCGTCGTTCCCTGCCTCCCCATTCGTTGCGCGCCGTGCGACGCAGAATCCAATTGTGCCCACAGTCCGGCGCTATGCACGACACACAGTGGCGGACGATGGTTGTGCGCGTACCCCCGCCTCAGCGCCCCAGACGCCCCCGGACCATGCCGACCAGCGAGTTCATCTCCTCGATCCGCATCTTGCGCGCGGCGACGAAGAAGATCCCGATCAGGACCGCCCCGCCCGCGATGAGCGCGGCGAGCGAACCGACGACGCCCTGACCGAGCGAGTGGCTGATGCCGTAACAGGCCGCGCCGCTGAGCAGAGCGGCCGGAACCGAGGCGATGCAGAGCCGGGCGTAGGTCCGCAGGACGCGGTTGCCGTCCAGGTCGCCGCCCAGGCGCTTGCGCAGCCGCCGCCAGGCGACCCCGACGCCGATCGAGTACGCCAGACCGTAGGCAGCGGCCATGCCGACCACGGCCCAGCGAGGCGGCAGCGCCACGTAACAGACGGCGGACGCGAGGGCGTTGACGGCCGCCACGATGACGGTGTTGTAGAAGGGCGTCCGGGTGTCCTCGTAGGCGTAGAAGGCGCGCAGGACGACGTATTGGACCGAGTAGGGGATCAGGCCGAGGCCGAAGGCCATCAGCATGTACCCCATGTTGGTGGAGGCGCCGGTGCTGGAGGCGCCGAAGATCAGCGTGCACATCGGGATGCCGAGCGAGAGGAAGCCGAAGGCGATGGGAACGATGGCGACCGCCGTCGTGCGCAGCCCCTGCGAGATGTCGTCACGTACGGCGCCGGCGTCGTCCTCCGCGGCCGAGCGGGAGATGCGCGGCAGCAGGGCCGCCATCAGCGACACGGTGATGATGGCCTGCGGGAGGCCCCAGATGAGCTGGGCGTTGGCGTAGGCGCTGAAGCCGGTGCCGGGGATCTTCGTGTCGGCGACGGCCGCGGTGGCGAGCTGGGTGACGACGAGGGCGCCCGCCTGGTTGGCGAGGACGAACAGGATCGTCCACTTTGCGAGCATCGCAGCCTTGCCGAGGCCGTGGCCCTTCCAGTCGAAACGCAGTCGCAGCCGGAACCCGGTCTCGCGCAGGTACGGGATCATCGCGAGGGCCTGCACCACGAGCCCGAGCAGGATGCCCACGCCGAGCAGGCGCTGCCCCTCCGGCGGGATGTTCGTGACGCTCATGCCGGAGTGCGCGGCGGTGCCGTACACCCACAGGAACATCGCGAGCGTCACGATGATGACGATGTTGTTGAGGACCGGGGTCCACATCATCGCGCCGAACTTGCCGCGCGCGTTGAGGATCTGCCCCATCACCACATGGATGCCCATGAAGAAGATGGAGGGCAGGAAGTAGCGGGTGAAGGTGATGGCGACGTCGTTGGCCGCCGGGTTGGTCGCCACGGAGGTCGACAGGGCCTGCACCAGGAGCGGCGCCGCGAACATCGTGAGCGCGGTGAGCGCGGCGAGGGCCACCATGACGAGCGTCAGGAGCCGGTTGGCGAAGGCCTCACCGCCATCGTCGTCCTCCTTCATCGCGCGCACGAGCTGCGGCACGAAGACGGAGTTCAGGCCGCCGCCCACGGTGAGGATGTAGATCATGGTCGGCAGCTGGTACGCCACCTGGAAGGAGTCGCCGAGGAAGGCGGTGCCCAGCGCCGACACGATCAGCGCCGAGCGGACGAAGCCGGTGAGGCGCGAGACCATCGTGCCGGCCGCCATCACGGCGCTCGACTTCAGCAGACCCCCGGCCTTCCCGCCCTTCTTCGCGGGCGCGGTGGGCGTGGCGGGAGGGGTGGGCGCGGCCTGGGCCGTCACGGCCGGCGCGGTGCCGAGGTTCATGGTCTCGTCGGCCGACGGCGCGGGGGCCGCGGGAGCCGGGAACTGCGGGGCCTGAGAGACCGGCGACGGCCCGCCCGGGGCCGGTGCGGGACCCGGCACCGACGGCGGATCCGTCGGACGGCCGCCGCCCTGCTGCTGGTCACGGAAGAGGTGCGCGAAGGCGTCCGGCTCGTGCCGCTCCTCGCCGGCCCGGCTCACCAGGTCGTCGACGCCGACGAACTGGGTGGTGCGAGGGTTGTCGCCGTACGGCAGGTACTGCGTCGGCCCCTCCGGCTCGGGCGCCGGGGTCTGCGCCCACACCTGCGGGTCCGGGGCGTACGGCGTCTGCGCCGGCTGCCCGTACAGCGGCTGCTGCGGCTGGTAGGTGCCGGGCGGCGGCGGGGGGTGCGCGGCGCGGTCGTAGAGCGCCTCGGCGACCGGGTCCTGGGCGGAGAGGTCCTGAGCCCGGTAGGGGTCCTGGTCGTAGGCGTCCTGGAGGTACATGTCCGCGGGAGACTGCGGCGGCACCTGGCCGTTCTCGGGCGGCGGGCCCTCGGGGCGGCCAGAGCTGCCCGCGCCCTGACCGCGGTCACCGTCGTACGGCGCGTTCATGGTTACCCCACCTCATCGTCCCGGGCCCACCGGCCACGACATCCTCAACGGTCCACTCTCTCACCCGTGCCGGACGGGTCGGCGCTTTCCGCTGCGGTGTCCGCTGTCGGGTCACTCGGCTGCCCAGGGTCGTCTGCCCCGGTCCCGGTGCCCGACTCGTCCTTGGGACGGTCCTCGGGGTCCTCGGGGTTCTCCGGACCGTCCACAGCCTCGCCCGCCTCGTCGTCGGGGCCGTTCTGCTCGGCCTCACGGGCGGCCGCCCGCTTGCGCTGGGTGTACATCCGGAAGCCGGCCAGCACCAGCAGCAGGACACCGCCGCCGATGACCAGCATCACCGTGGCCGTGAACTCGGTGACCTTCACGTCGAACCTGACGGCATTGCCGTACGGCTGGCCGTCCTCCGTGTACAGCTGGGCGACCACCGAGGCCTGGCCGTTGGCGTTGGCCGTCGTGGTGAACTTCACCGTCTGGCTGTGCCCGCCCGAGACCTCGACCCGCTGCTCGGAGTAGGACGTGCCGCCGATCTCGAGCCGGTTCGGGCTCAGCGAGGTCAGTCGCAGCCTCAGGTGCTGCACGCCCTGCACCAGGTTGTTCTGGACCGTCACCGGGATGGTGGCGCTGCGGCCGGAGAGCTTGGTCTCCGACTTCTCGATCAGGCTGACCTGGGAGGTCAGTTCGTCGAGGTAGTCCTCGACGTCGCCGCGGAAGGAACTCGCCGCAGCGGTCCGGCCCCGCCACGACGTGGACATCTCGCGGTTCATGGCCCGGCCGAACGGGGTCACGACCCGGGACTCGTCGGAGAGGATCACCCTGAAGTTGTCGAGCTTGTCCTGCGTGTTCGCGATCTGCTGGAAGGCCGCCTTCGGCAGCTCCTGCCTGCGCAGCGAGGACGGGTAGGAGGACGCCGAGGGCACCTTGGTGGTGGCACCGGGGTCGGGCTTGGCCGCGGCCGCCGCCGTGAGCTTCTGGGTCTCGGACCAGTTGCCGGTCTGGAGGGCGGTGATCGCCTCGGCCATCGCACCGGCCTGACTCGCCGTCGGCATCCGCTGCGGGGCGACGACGACACTGCGCTGCTTGTCCGTCTGGAGGCCCAGAGACAGGCTCTGGGCGAGGAAGCGCTGGACGGCGAGCGTCGAGGCGGAGGCCTTCGTGAGATCGCCCTGGAACGCCGTCGACAGCCGGGCGTCCGCGACCACCGCCGTGGTGCCGCCGCCGATCGGCCGGGCCGCGGAGGGCGTGTACGACAGGCCGCCGCTCTCCTGGAGGCTGTCGCTGCGCGCGATCACCTTGTCGGCGCCCGCGGAGGTGGCGACCTTGACGATCGCCGGGTCCACCGCGCCGTTCACGGGCCAGGCGAAGTCGGTGCTCGGGGTCACGTGGAGGACGGTCTTCACGGTGGTGGCGGCGACGTCCGTGGCCTCGTTGAGGTGGTTCAGCGAACCGGTGACGCTCGTGCCGTTGTGGGCGAGGGAGGCGAGGTCGGGGTCGGCGAAGGGCAGTGCGACGACCTCCCGGTCCTCGACCGCGTTCTGGAGCTTCGCCAGCCACGCCTTGGCGACCGCCTGGTGGGTGCCCGCGGTGGTGGTGTCGCCCTCGCCCTGGACCCGGTAGCTGCGCGTCATCGCGTCGACGGACGCCAGCAGGTCGGGGTCGATCACCCAGGTGACGTCGAGATCCTCGCCCAGCGACAGCATCTGGTCCAGTCGGCCGCCCGCCGAGATCTCGTCGGCGAGGTCGTCGTTGAGGAAGACCGGGGTCTGCTGGGCGTTCGAGCCGGTCTCCGCCGTCATGTGGACGGTGGAGACGAGCGGCCACAGGAAGGTCGTCCTCGTCTTCGTGTCGGCCTCGTCGGACTGCCAGGGCAGGAACGTCCGCTGGATGCCCAGCATCTGGTCCCACGACTGCGCGGAGGGCTTGCCCGAGAGCGAGACGGCGAACTGGTAGACGCCGGCGTGGCCGAGGTCCAGTTCGTCGACCGGCACGGAGATGGAGAACGGCTGGGAGACCCCCGGGGTCAGCTTCGCGAAGTCCTGGACGTACTTGCCGCCGACCTCGGACCCGGTGGCGCCCTGGAGGGAGTCGCTGTCGTCGGTGACGGTGTCGATGGAGGAGCGGGTGGTGAGCTCGGGGCCCACCCGCAGATCCACGTGGGCGCCCGTGACGGCCTTCTTGCCGTTGTTGGTGACCGTGCCGGACACGGTCAGCGTGTCACCGTCCGTAGGGGCGCTGGTGCTGAGCGTGTCGACGGTGACGGACACGGAGCCGTCGTCGCCCGCTGCCTGGGCGGGCGTGGCGGCGGGGAGCTGGCACAGGCCGGCCAGTAGTGGCGCCCCCGCCAGCAGGGTTCCGGTGCGCCGCAGCCAGCGGCGGGCAGGTGAGGGACTGGTCCCCTGGAAGTCTGCCGCCTCGGCCACGCGCTCGCCCGTCCCTCGTCGTCGTCAGTGGTCGTCGGAATGTGCGTCCACGCATGGTAACGATGCGCGCTGAGGGGAAGTGCCGCGGACTGCTCCACAAGATCGGAAGACCTGGCCGTGCTGTCCCGTATGTGCACGTATAAAGGGGAGCACGTCCGTGAGTCTCCGGGGCAGACCTTGTGCAGGTGGGGATGAAGACTCGGTGCACGTTTAATGGAGGCGCTCCCTGCCGCCGGGGCCACGTACCCTCTTCTGTTGTGCCGAACGCCAACGAAGACAACCTCAGTGCCCCGATCCAGGTACGGAATCGCGCGGTGGACGAACCGTTCCGTGTCGCTCCCGTCGCCGACGACCTCGCTCGCCGTTTCCAGGAGGCCGGGTTCTCTCTCGCCCTGGTCGGCGGCTCGGTCCGGGACGCACTGCTCGGCCGGCTCGGCAACGACCTGGACTTCACGACCGACGCCCGGCCTCAGGACGTCCTGAAGATCGTGCGGCCGTGGGCGGACGCCGTGTGGGAGGTCGGGATCGCCTTCGGCACGGTGGGGGCGCAGAAGGACGGCTACCAGATCGAGGTGACCACCTACCGGTCCGAGGCGTACGACCGCACCTCGCGCAAGCCGGAGGTGTCGTACGGCGACTCGATCGAGGAGGACCTCGTCCGCCGTGACTTCACCGTGAACGCGATGGCGGTCGCTCTGCCGGAGAACAAGTTCATCGACCCGCACGGCGGCCTCGACGACCTCGCGGCGCGTGTGCTGCGTACACCGGGCACCCCCGAGGAGTCCTTCTCGGACGACCCGCTGCGGATGATGCGGGCCGCCCGCTTCGCGGCCCAGCTGGACTTCGAGGTGGCGCCCGAGGTGGTCACCGCCATGGCGGAGATGTCCGGGCGCCTGGAGATCGTCTCCGCGGAGCGGGTGCGGGACGAGCTGAACAAGCTGATCCTCTCCGCCCACCCGCGCAAGGGCCTGACGCTGCTGGTCGACACCGGGCTCGCCGAGCATGTGCTGCCCGAGCTTCCGGCGCTGCGCCTGGAGAGCGACGAGCACCACCGGCACAAGGACGTCTACGAACACACCCTGATCGTCCTGGAGCAGGCCATCGCCCTGGAGGCGGAGGGGCCCGACCTGACCCTCCGGCTGGCCGCGCTGCTGCACGACATCGGCAAGCCGCGCACCCGTCGCTTCGAACAGGACGGCCGGGTCTCGTTCCACCACCACGAGGTGGTCGGAGCGAAGATGACCAAGAAGCGGATGACGGCCCTGAAGTACTCCAACGAACTGGTGAAGGACGTCTCCCGGCTCGTCGAACTCCATCTGCGCTTCCACGGCTACGGCACCGGGGAGTGGACGGACTCGGCGGTCCGCCGCTATGTGCGGGACGCCGGGCCGCTGCTCGACCGGCTCCACAAGCTGACCCGCTCGGACTGCACGACCCGGAACAAGCGCAAGGCGACCGCGCTGTCGCGTGCGTACGACGGTCTGGAGGAGCGGATCTCCCAGCTCCAGGAGCAGGAGGAGCTGGACTCCATCCGGCCCGACCTCGACGGCAACCAGATCATGGAGATTCTCGGTGTGGGGCCCGGCCCTGCCGTGGGCCAGGCGTACAAGCACATGCTGGAGCTTCGTCTGGAGAACGGGCCGATGGAACGCGACGAGGCGGTGGCCGCGCTCAAGGAGTGGTGGGCCGAGCAGAGCTGAGGCTGTGAAACGGGGTCATGTTTCACGTGAAACATGACCCCGGGGGTATCGAGGGGTCGGTGTTTCACGTGAAACACCGACCCCTTCATCGTTCCGGTACCGGCCGGCGTTCCTTCGTCATCGCCAGGGCGACCGCCGCGTAGATGACGGCGACGGTGACCACCAGCGTCACCGAGCGGCCGTCCGGCGGCAGGATCAGGGCGGCGACGGCGGCGGCGCTCACGAAGGCGATGTTGAAGAGCACGTCGTAGACGGAGAAGATCCGGCCCCGGAATCCGTCGTCGACCGAGGACTGCACGATCGTGTCCGTGGCGATCTTCGCGCCCTGGGTGATCAGGCCCAGGACAAAGGCCGCGATGAGCATGGGGGCGGTGGCGAAGGGGAGGCCGAGCGCGGGCTCCAGTACCGCGGCCGCCGCGGCGCACACGACGATCCAGCGCTCCGGCCCGAGTCGTCCCGCGGCCCAGGGGGTGAGTAGGGCCGCCGCGAAGAAGCCGGCGCCGGAGATTCCCAACGCCAGCCCCAGCAGGGCGAGTCCGTCGTCCGGGTCGGAGGTCAGCGCGTACCGGCAGAGCATCAGCACCATGACGAGCAGGGCGCCGTAGCAGAACCGCATCAACGACATCGCGCCGAGCGCCCGGGCCGCCGACCGGCGTGAGGGTGCGGCCAGATGCCGTACACCCGCCACCAGGTCGCGGGCCGTTCCGGCGAGCGCGGCGCCGAGGCCGGGCCTGATCAACTCGCGGTCGGGGCCCAGCAGTTCCGGCGGCATCCGCAGCGAGGCGAGTGCGCCGCACAGGTACAGGCCCGCTCCCAGGAGCACCACGGCCGCGTCGGAGTCGGCGACCAGCAGCCGTACGACGAAGGCGAGGCCGCCGCCCGCGGTCGCGGCGAGTGTTCCCGCCGTCGGGGAAAGCGAGTTGGCGATCACCAGCCGCTCCTCGTCCACCACCCGGGGCAGCGCGGCGGACAGGCCGGACAGGACGAAGCGGTTGACGGCGGTGACGCACAGGGCGGAGACGTAGAAGAGCCAGTCCGGGACGTCGCTGAGGACCAGGACGGCCGTCGCCGATGCCAGCAGGGCGCGCACGAGGTTGCCGTAGAGGAAGACCTGGCGGCGGCGCCAGCGGTCCAGCAGGACGCCGGCGAAGGGGCCCACCAAGGAGTAAGGGAGCAGCAGGACCGCCATCGCGGAGGCGATCGCGGTGGCCGAGGTCTGCTTCTCCGGGGAGAAGACGACGTAGGCGGCGAGCGCGATCTGGAAGACGCCGTCCGCGCCCTGGGAGAGCAGACGCACGGTGAGCAGGCGTCGGAAGTCCCGGAAGCGGAGAAGGACACGCAGATCGCGGACGACGGACATGGGGCACAGCCTCACATACGGCGAGGGTCCCCGGGCGATACCACCCGGAGACCCTCTGTAGCCCTGGCAGGAGCGTTTGGAGTGAGCCTTAGCGCTCGACCTCACCCTTGATGAACTTCTCGACGTTCTCGCGAGCCTGGTCGTCGAAGTACTGGACCGGCGGGGACTTCATGAAGTAGCTGGAGGCCGACAGGATCGGGCCGCCGATGCCGCGGTCCTTGGCGATCTTCGCGGCGCGCAGGGCGTCGATGATGACACCCGCGGAGTTCGGGGAGTCCCAGACCTCGAGCTTGTACTCCAGGCTCAGCGGGACGTCACCGAAGGCACGGCCCTCGAGGCGGACGTAGGCCCACTTGCGGTCGTCGAGCCACTGCACGTAGTCCGACGGGCCGATGTGGACGTTCTTCGCGCCGAGGTCCCGGTCGGGGATCTGCGAGGTCACGGCCTGCGTCTTGGAGATCTTCTTGGACTCCAGGCGCTCGCGCTCGAGCATGTTCTTGAAGTCCATGTTGCCGCCGACGTTCAGCTGCATCGTGCGGTCCAGGACGACACCGCGGTCCTCGAACAGCTTCGCCATCACACGGTGCGTGATGGTGGCGCCGACCTGGGACTTGATGTCGTCGCCGACGATCGGGACGCCCGCCGCGGTGAACTTGTCCGCCCACTCCTTGGTGCCGGCGATGAAGACCGGGAGGGCGTTGACGAAGGCGACCTTGGCGTCGATGGCGCACTGGGCGTAGAACTTCGCCGCGTCCTCGGAGCCGACGGGCAGGTAGCAGACGAGGACGTCGACCTGCTTGTCCTTGAGGATCTGGACGACGTCGACCGGCTCGGCGTCGGACTCCTCGATGGTCTCCCGGTAGTACTTGCCGAGGCCGTCGAGGGTGTGGCCGCGCTGGACGGTCACGCCGGTGTTCGGCACGTCGCAGATCTTGATGGTGTTGTTCTCGGAGGCGCCGATGGCGTCGGCGAGGTCGAGACCGACCTTCTTCGCGTCCACGTCGAACGCCGCGACGAACTCGACGTCACGGACGTGGTAGTCGCCGAACTGGACATGCATCAGCCCGGGGACCTTCGACGCCGGGTCGGCGTCCTTGTAGTACTCGACTCCCTGAACCAGCGACGCGGCGCAGTTGCCCACGCCGACGACGGCTACGCGAACCGAACCCATTCCGGTTGCTCCCTGTGTGTACGAGTGAGGTCCTGGCAGGGACCTCACGTGGCGGTGTCGCCGGGCGTATCCGGTCCGGGGGTGTCCCCGGACCGGGGCAGGACGCCCGGCGCTCCCTCTGTGGTGTCACGAGCGGTTTCTCCACGGTCGGGGCCTTTGAGGTCCCGGCCGGCCCGCTCGCTCTCGATGAGCTCGTTCAGCCAGCGCACTTCGCGCTCCACGGACTCCATCCCGTGGCGCTGGAGCTCAAGCGTGTAGTCGTCGAGGCGCTCCCGGGTGCGTGCCAGCGAGGCACTCATCTTCTCCAGGCGCTCCTCGAGCCGGCTGCGGCGGCCTTCGAGGACTCGCATGCGGACGTCGCGCGAGGTCTGCCCGAAGAAGGCGAAACGAGCGGCGAAGTGCTCGTCCTCGTACGCGTCGGGGCCCGTCTGCGAGAGCAGCTCCTCGAAGTGCTCCTTACCTTCCGCCGTCAACCGGTAGACGATCTTGGCGCGACGCCCTGCGAGTGGTGCGGCGAGGGCGTCCTCGGTGGTGTTCCCCGGTTCCTCGATCAACCAGCCGTTCGCGACCAGCGTCTTGAGGCAGGGGTAGAGCGTGCCGTAGCTGAACGCACGGAACACGCCCAGTGACGTGTTGAGGCGTTTGCGCAGCTCATAGCCGTGCATCGGAGACTCACGGAGCAGGCCGAGTACGGCGAATTCGAGGATCCCGGAACGCCGGCTCATCGTTGCCTCCTCGTCACTGTCTCGGTCCGATGTATCGACTCGATACATCAAGACGATAGAACGGCCTTCCGGAAGCGACAAGAGGGAGGACGGTGAACGGGATCACATCACTGATTCATGCGAACCAAGTTGCCTGATTTGGGGTGAACTTCGGGGCTCGATGGGTTTTGACGGTGCGTAGTCTGTGCGGCATGCACACCACCGGGAATCAAGTGACGCCTGGGGGGCGTCGCTGTCCCCGGTGCGGTACGGATGAATGCAGGACCGACCACATCCGTACTTCGGGGGGACCGGAAACCAGCCGCCGTTTCCAGGCGCGCAAGGGTGCGCCTGCCCGAGGAGTAGTCCTTCGATGAGCGAGCACCGTCGCAAACCGCCGCAGCCGCAGGGAGGCGGACGTGCCGCGGCCCGACGCGGCCAGTCCGGCCCGTCCTCCGGCCGCCGTGCGGCTCCGCGAGGCGCCACCGGGTCTCTTTCCGACTCCTATGGGACGAGCTCCCAACAGTCGGCTGCCTACGGTCCGGAAGGCGAGGAGCGTCACGGCAGTCGCGCCGAGGCGCGTCGCGCGGCCCAGAGAAGCACGGGTGGTGGTCGCCGCAGAGCGGCCGAACCCGGCCGCGGAGGTCGACGCGGCGCCCCGGCGGGCCGGGGCCGTGCGTCCGACCCCGGCAAGAAGCGGTTCATCGACTATCCGCGCGCGGGCAAGTACGGCGCGGCGCGCTGGGTGCCGTCGTGGAAGCTGATGGCCGGCATGTTCATCGGCTTCATCGGAAGCCTGGTGGCGGTCGCCGGCGTCGGCTACGCGTTGGTGAGCGTTCCCAACGTCGCCGAGACCGCGACGTCCCAGAACAACGTCTTCTACTGGTCGGACAACAGCGAGATGGTGGCCACCGGTGGTGAGACGAACCGCCAGATCGTCAATCTCTCGCAGATCCCGAAGGCGATGCAGTACGCCGTGGTCTCGCAGGAGAACAAGACCTTCTACACCGACAGCGGCATCGACCCCAAGGGCATCGCCCGCGCCGTGTTCAACATGGCCAGGGGCGGCAACACACAGGGTGGCTCCACCATCACCCAGCAGTACGTCAAGAACGCGCGCCTGAACGACCAGTCCCAGACCGTCACGCGCAAGTTCAAGGAGATCTTCATCTCCGTCAAGGTGGGCGCCACGGTCGACAAGGACGAGATCATGGCGGGGTATCTGAACTCCGCCTACTACGGGCGCAACGCGTACGGCATCCAGGCGGCCGCGCGCGCGTACTTCAACAAGGACGCCGTCGACCTCAACCCGGGCGAGTGCGCGTTCCTCTCGGCCATGCTCAAGGGCGCCACCTACTACGACCCCGCGGGCGCGACCTCCATCGACCCGTCCGCCACCCCGGACGCCAACAGCAGGCGGGCCCTGCGGCAGATGCAGGACACCCTCGACAAGATGGTCGAGTACGGCCATCTCAGCGCCGCGGACCGGGCGAAGTACACCCAGCTCCCCGACGTGAAGAACCCCCGGTCGAACAGCGACCTGAAGGGACAGGTCGGCTATCTGGTCGACCTCGCCAAGGCGTATCTGATCAACAACGACATCATCAGCGCCGACAAGCTCCAGCAGGGCGGCTACTCGATCTACACGACCTTCGACAAGAAGAAGGTCTCCGAGCTCGAGGCGGCGGTCACCAAGGTCCGCAAGGAGAACATCGACGCCAAGAAGCGCCCCGACAAGGACACCTTCGTCCAGTTCGGCGGGGCCTCGGTGGAGCCGTCCACCGGTGCGATCCGGGCCTGCTACGGCGGTGAGGACGCGACCAAGCACTTCACCAACAACTGCGACTCGACCGGTGCCCAGGTCGGTTCGACGTTCAAGGCGTTCGTGCTCGCGGCGGCCATGAAGTGGGGCGTGCGCGATCCTGACCTGGGCGAGAGCCAGGCGCAGGACGAGCGCACGGTCGTCAACGCCAAGAGCCTGTACAGCGGCAAGAACGACCTCAAGATCCGGAACTACGACGGGTCGGTCTGGAAGGACAAGGAGGACAAGGAGTGGCTGCAGGAGAACGACGGCAAGCAGTCCTACGGGTCCGCCCCGGACTTCAAGATCGACCTTCGTGAGGCGATGCGGGAGTCGGTGAACTCCGCCTTCGTGCAGCTCGGCATGGACGTCGGCCTGGACAAGGTGAAGGAGTCGGCGATGGACGCCGGCCTCAAGGACAACAGCCTCACCGGCACCAGCTTCCCGTCCTTCTCCATCGGCATCTCCGACCCCAGCGCGATCCGGATGGCGGGCGCCTACGCCACCTTCGCGGCCAGCGGCAAGCAGAACGAGCCGTACTCCGTGGAGAAGGTCACGAGCAAGGACGGCGACATCTTCCGGCACAAGGCGCAGCCCAAGCAGGCGTTCGAGAAGAAGGTC
Source organism: Streptomyces sp. SID13726 (assembly GCF_010548375.1). Lineage (GTDB taxonomy): Bacteria > Actinomycetota > Actinomycetes > Streptomycetales > Streptomycetaceae > Streptomyces. The sequence goes on along the minus strand of NZ_JAAGLY010000021.1, from coordinate 70,586 downwards.
GCCGACAACGTCACCGACGTCCTCAAGACCGTGGTCGACGACGGTACGGGCACCAACGCCCAGCTGACCGGCCGTGAGGTGGCGGGCAAGACCGGTACCACCGACGGCAACAAGTCCGCCTGGTTCGTGGGGTACACCCCCCAGCTGTCCACGTCGATCACGATGTTCCGGATGGACGACAACGAGAGCAACAAGAACCGCACGTTCCTGGAGATGTACGGAACGGGTGGCCAGGAGAAGATCCACGGTGCCTCGTTCCCGTCCGAGATCTGGCACGACTACATGGATCAGGCGCTGAAGGGCCAGAAGTCGATCGACTTCCCGACGCCGGAGCCCATCGGCGAGATCGTCAACGACGTTCCGAGCCCGACGCCCACTCCGACGCCCAGCGCCACCACGTCGCCCACTCCGACTCCGACCCCGACGCCCAGCCAGACGTTCTCGTCTCCGACGCCCACGGCCACCGAGACCTGTCAGTTCGACTGGCAGTGTGACGACTCAGGCGGCACAGACAACGGGGGTACCGACGGGGGCGTGACCTCGACACCGACGGCCACGTCGACGGAGGAGAACGGCAACAACGGAAACGGCAATGGCGGCCTCTTCGGAGGATCGAGAGGTTAGCCGCAAATGACCCGCCGAGGGTGTTTCACGTGAAACATGGGCCGTCGCACCCACCAGGTGCGGCGGCCCTCGGCGTACTCCTAGCCTCGTACGGCAGGATGTGCGCCATGCCCAGTGCTGAATCGACGCCAGCGAGCGTGCACGAGTCGGACCCGGTGCGGCCGACCAAGGACGACGAGATCGCCAGGAGCGGCAGCGAGTTCATCGGTGGCCCGCTCGGGCGACGCGCCCTGCTGGGGACGTCCTGGTGGACCCCCGTCCGGGTCGTCGCGCTCGTGGCCATCGGCATGTTCGCGCTCGGCCTGGTCCAGAAGGCGCCCTGCTACAACGGGGGCTGGTTCTTCGGTGCCAGCACCCAGTACACGCACGCGTGCTACTCGGACATCCCGCACCTCTACCAGGGGCGCGGCTTCGCCGACGGTCTCGTCCCGTACTTCGACAAGCTCCCCGGCGACATGCAGTACCTCGAATACCCGGTCCTGACCGGTGTGTTCATGGAGGTCGCCGCCTGGCTGACGCCGGGCAGCGGAAGCATCCAGCACCAAGAGCAGTGGTACTGGATGGTCAACGCCGGGATGCTGATGGTGTGCGCGGCGATCATCGTCGTCTGCGTCAGCCGGACGCACGCCCGCCGCCCCTGGGACGGCCTCCTGGTCGCCCTGGCGCCCGCCTTCGCGCTGACCGCCACCATCAACTGGGACCTGCTGGCTGTCGCGCTGACGGCCTCCGCGATGCTGATGTGGGCCCGGGGCCGGTCGCTCGCCTTCGGTGTCCTCCTGGGGCTCGCCACGGCCGCCAAGCTCTACCCGGTCTTCCTGCTGGGGCCGCTGTTCGTGCTCTGCTGGCGCGCGGGCAAGTGGCGGGACTTCGGCAAGGCCCTGGGCGGCGCGGTCGTCGCCTGGCTCGTGGTGAACCTGCCCGTGATGCTCTTCGCCTTCGACGGCTGGTCGAAGTTCTACACGTTCAGCCAGGAACGGGGCGTGGACTTCGGCTCCTTCTGGCTGATCATGGCCCAGAACTCGTCGGACCCGCTGAGCACCGAGACCGTCAACACCCTTGCCACGCTGCTGGTGCTGCTGTGCTGCGTGGGTATCGCGGTCCTCACGCTGACCGCCCCGCGCCGCCCCCGTTTCGCGCAGCTCGCGTTCCTGATCGTCGCCGCGTTCATCCTCACCAACAAGGTCTACTCGCCCCAGTACGTCCTGTGGCTGGTGCCGCTGGCGGTGCTGGCCCGGCCGAAGTGGCGGGACTTCCTCATCTGGCAGGCGTGCGAGGTGGCGTACTTCCTGGGGATCTGGCTGTACCTCGCGTACACGACCAGCGGAAACGCCCACAAGGGCCTGCCGACCGACGGCTACCACTGGGCCATCGCACTGCACCTGCTGGGCACGGCGTACCTGTGCGCGATGGTCCTGCGGGACATCCTCATGCCCGAGCGGGACGTGGTGCGGAGAGCCGGCGACGACGATCCCTCGGGCGGTGTGCTCGACGGCGCGGAGGACGTCTTCGTGCTCGGTGCGGCCGCCCATCCGCCGCGGCACGCGTCCCATTTCGAGGGACCGCAGGTGGAGTGGGGCAAGGAGCGGGAGACCACCGACGGTTCGCTCTGAGCGAACAACGTCTGGGGGGACGTAGACAGGCCTGATCACGCAGCGAAAGGCCGTACCCGGGAGATCCGGGTACGGCCTTTTCGTGGTCTCTACGCCGGCTCAGAGGCCGTTTCCGGCGCTGCTCAGCGGTCGACGATCCGGTCGAACTGCGTGGTGGTGTGCCGGAGATGGGCCACCAGCTCCTCGCCGACCTTCGGTTCCGGGGCGTCGGAGGGGACGAACAGGATGGAGACCTGCATGTGCGGCGGCTCGGCGAACCAGCGCTGCTTGCCGCCCCAGACGAACGGCGAAAGGTTCCGGTTGACCGTGGCCAGGCCGGCGCGGGCGACGCCCTTGGCGCGCGGCATGACGCCGTGCAGGGCCTTCGGGGCCTCCAGGCCCACCCCGTGCGACGTACCGCCCGCCACGACCACCAGGAAGCCGTCGGAAGCCGCCTTCTGCTGGCGGTAGCCGAAGCGGTCGCCCTTGGAGACCCGGGTGACGTCCAGGACCGCGCCGCGGTACTCGGTGGAGTCGTGGTCCCCGAGCCACAGCCGGGTGCCGATGCGGGCGCGGAAACGGGTCTGCGGGAACTGCTGCTGGAGCCTGGCGAGGTCCTCGGCCTTGAGGTGGCTGACGAACATGGTGTGCAGCGGCAGGCGAGCCGCGCGCAGCCGGTCCATCCAGCCGATGACCTCCTCGACGGCGTCCGAGCCGTCCGTGCGGTCGAGCGGCAGGTGGATCGCGAAGCCCTCCAGGCGGACGTTCTCTATGGCGGCGTGCAGCTGCGGCAGGTCCTGCTCGCTGATCCCGTGCCGCTTCATCGAGGACATCACCTCGATGACCACACGGGCGCCCACCAGCCCGTAGACGCCGTCGATCGACGACACCGAACGGATCACCCGGTCGGGCAGCGGCACGGGCTCCTCGCCCCGCCGGTACGGCGTCAGCACCAGCAGGTCGCCGCCGAAGAAGTCCTTGATGCGCGCGGCCTCGTAGGTCGTGCCGACCGCAAGGATGTCCGAGCCCAGCCGGGTCGCCTCCTCCGCCAGCCGCTCGTGCCCGAAGCCGTAGCCGTTGCCCTTGCAGACCGGGACGAGCCCCGGGAACCGCTCCTGCACGTGCTTGTGGTGCGCACGCCAGCGCGCGGTGTCGACGTAGAGCGTGAGCGCCATGGCCGGACCCGGAACCTTTCTGGTGGCTGCGGTGTATCAGAGGTATGAGAGCTATTGAAGCGAAGAGCGCGACGTCAGCGGCGCGACATGTAGATGTCGAGCGCCTTGTGGAGCAGCTTGTTGAGCGGGAAGTCCCACTCGCCGAGGTACTCGGCCGCCTGGCCGCCCGTGCCCACCTTGAACTGGATCAGGCCGAAGAGGTGGTCGGTCTCGTCGAGCGAGTCGGAGATGCCCCGCAGGTCGTAGACGGTCGCGCCGAGCGCGTAGGCGTCGCGCAGCATGCGCCACTGCATCGCGTTCGAGGGCCGGACCTCACGGCCGATGTTGTCGGAGGCGCCGTAGGAGTACCAGACGTGCCCGCCGACGATCAGCATGGTCGCCGCGGAGAGGTTCACACCCTCGTGCCGGGCGAAGTACAGCCGCATCCGGTTGGGGTCCTCGGTGTTCAGAGCCGTCCACATGCGCTGGAAGTACGACAGCGGGCGGGGCCGGAAGTGGTCGCGCACCGCGGTGATCTCGTACAGCCGCTGCCATTCCTCGAGGTCCTGGTAACCGCCCTGGACGACCTCGACGCCGGCCTTCTCGGCCTTCTTGATGTTGCGGCGCCACAGCTGGTTGAAGTTCTTGTGGACCTCTTCCAGGGACCGGTTGGCCAGCGGCACCTGGTAGACGTAGCGCGGCTGGACGTCGCCGAAGCCGGCTCCCCCGTCCTCGCCCTGCTGCCAGCCCATCCGGCGCAGCTTGTCGGCGACCTCGAAGGCGCGCGGCTCGATGAAGTCGGCCTCGATGTCCCGCAGCCGCTTGACGTCCGGGTTCTGGATGCCTGCCTTGATGGAGGTGGCCTCCCAGCGCCGGATGATCACCGGCGGGCCCATCTTCACGGAGAACGCGCCCTGGTGCTTGAGGTGGGCGAGCATCGGTTCCAGCCAGTCGGTCAGATTCGGCGCGAACCAGTTGATGACCGGGCCCTCGGGCAGATAGGCGAGGTAGCGCTTGATCTTGGGCAGCTGGCGGTAGAGGACCAGACCCGCGCCGACCAGTTCGCCGGTCTTCTCGTCGAACCACCCGAGGCTCTCGGAGCGCCACTCGGCCTTGACATCGGCCCAGGCCGGAACCTGCATGTGGCTCGCCGACGGCAGGCTCTGGATGTACGCCAGATGCTGCTCGCGGCTGATCGTCCTCAGGGTCAGGCTCATTCGGGGCGCTCCTCGGGCTGGTGTGTCCCCATGGGTACAGGGGCTCCGGCTCTCGCGCCGAAGCCTACTGCGCCTTGCGAGCGCCCCGACTGGGCGTACGGCACCTGCGCCCCGGCTCCTGTGCCGCCGAGGCGTTCCGCGGTGCTTTGGGTGGTGTTAAGGGGACGGTGCCCGTGGCGTCAGCTGATGACTCCGCCGAAGAGGCCTCCGTGCGCCATGCCGAGGAAGAAACCGATCGCCGACGCGCCGAGGCCGAGGATCAGTCCGAAGCGCTCACGCGTTGTCTCGGAGACCCACTGCCCGTACGCGCCGGTGAGGATGCCCACCAGGCCGGTCCAGGAGCTGAGCAGGTGCAGGTTGTGGAACATCGCCGTGACGAACGCCGTGATACCGAGCACCAGGGTCACCGCGAGCAGAGTGTCCTGGAGGGGATGGGGCTTTCCGTCCGTGGCGAAAAGGCCTCCGACGGTGTTGGGTCGCATTGCCTGTGCCATAGGGCACCTCCTGCGGAAGGCGGCGCATCGTAGCGCCATACACACCCGATGTGTACAGAGTGACCGTCCCGGCGGCCGGATTTCAACCGGAAGCCGGTGTGCGGGTAGTCTGTACCGTCTGCACGGTGTCTGCCCATGTCACGACCGGGACTACCGCGAGGAAGCCCCGATTGTCAGTGGCGGCCGATACCGTTGCGTACGCATCACAACCCTCCTGCCACGGAACGACCGTGGCCGCTGAGTCCAAAGGAGGTGGGTTCCACATGCGTCACTACGAGGTGATGGTCATCCTCGACCCCGATCTGGAGGAGCGCGCCGTCGCCCCCCTGATCGAGAACTTCCTCTCCGTCGTCCGTGAGGGCAACGGCAAGGTCGAGAAGGTCGACACCTGGGGCCGTCGTCGTCTCTCGTACGAGATCAAGAAGAAGCCCGAGGGCATCTACTCGGTCATCGATCTGCAGGCTGAGCCCGCGATCGTCAAGGAGCTCGACCGCCAGATGAACCTGAACGAGTCGGTCCTCCGGACCAAGGTCCTCCGCCCCGAGACCCACTGAGCCTCCCGCTCAGCTGATCCCGGGATTCGAGTAGCAGCAACCAAGCAGCCAGAGCAGCAAACCCGCCGAGAGGTTCCCCATGGCAGGCGAGACCGTCATCACGGTCGTCGGCAATCTTGTCGACGACCCCGAGCTGCGCTTCACCCCTTCCGGTGCGGCGGTCGCGAAGTTCCGTGTCGCGTCCACCCCCCGCACCTTCGACCGTCAGACGAACGAGTGGAAGGACGGCGAGAGCCTGTTCCTGACCTGCTCGGTCTGGCGGCAGGCGGCGGAGAACGTCGCCGAGTCGCTCCAGCGAGGCATGCGCGTCATCGTGCAGGGCCGGCTGAAGCAGCGGTCCTACGAGGACCGTGAGGGCGTCAAGCGCACGGTCTACGAGCTGGACGTCGAGGAAGTCGGCGCCAGCCTGCGCAGTGCCACGGCCAAGGTCACCAAGACCGCCGGCGGTGCCGGACGCGGTGGCCAGGGCGGTTACGGCGGCGGTGGCGGTGGCGGCCAGGGTGGCGGCAGCTGGGGTGGAAACTCCGGCGGCGGCCAGCAGGGCGGCGGCGCTCCGGCCGACGACCCGTGGGCGACCGGCGCTCCCGCCGGTGGCAACCAGGGCGGCGGTGGTGGCGGCGGCTGGGGTGGAAACTCCGGCGGCGGCGGTGGCGGCGGCTACTCGGACGAGCCCCCCTTCTAGGCCTCTGGCCGAAGGGTGGGTCGTACCCAAACTTCTTGATCACACAGGAGAAACACCATGGCGAAGCCGCCTGTGCGCAAGCCGAAGAAGAAGGTCTGCGCATTCTGCAAGGACAAGGTCACGTACGTGGACTACAAGGACACGAACATGCTGCGGAAGTTCATTTCCGACCGCGGCAAGATCCGTGCCCGCCGCGTGACCGGCAACTGCACGCAGCACCAGCGTGACGTCGCCACGGCCGTCAAGAACAGCCGTGAGATGGCGCTGCTGCCCTACACGTCCACCGCGCGATAAGGGAGGGGTGACCGACTCATGAAGATCATCCTCACCCACGAGGTCTCCGGCCTCGGTGCCGCGGGCGACGTCGTCGACGTCAAGGACGGTTACGCTCGCAACTACCTGATCCCGCGGAACTTCGCGATCCGCTGGACCAAGGGCGGCGAGAAGGACGTCGAGCAGATCCGTCGTGCTCGCAAGATCCACGAGATCCAGACCATCGAGCAGGCCAACCAGATCAAGGGCCAGCTCGAGGCTGTCAAGGTCCGTCTGGCTGTCCGCTCCGGCGACGCCGGTCGTCTCTTCGGTTCCGTCACCCCGGCCGACGTCGCTTCCGCGATCAAGGCTTCCGGTGGCCCCGAGGTCGATAAGCGCCGCATCGAGCTGGGCTCGCCGATCAAGACCCTGGGCGCCCACGAGACGTCCGTGCGTCTGCACCCCGAGGTTGCCGCCAAGGTCAACATCGAGGTCGTCGCGGCCTGACCGCTGCGTCTGGCATGAGCAGTTGTGAGAGGGGCCGTACCTCCTGGGGTACGGCCCCTCTTGCGTGCCGGAGCAGTAGTGGAGCTGGTCGTGTTTCACGTGAAACGTGACGGCCCGCGATGTTTCACGTGAAACGGTCAGCGGGTCGCGCCGGTGACGATCCAGCGGCCTGAGCGCGTGCGCAGCCACAGCGTCAGCATGCGGACCGCCATCATCAGCGTCATCGCCGCCCATACAGCGGTGAGGCCACCGCCCAGCGTGGGCACGAGCAGAGCCACCGGGGCGAAGACGGCCAGGGTGACGACCATGGCCCAGGCGAGGTAGGGCCCGTCGCCCGCGCCCATCAGCACGCCGTCCAGGACGAAGACGACTCCGCAGATCGGCTGGGAGAGGGCCACGATCACCAGAGCGGGCAGGGCGGCGTCTTTGACCGTGGCGTCACTGGTGAACAGGGGCAGGAACAGCGGCCGGGAGAGTACGACCAGTACGCCCAGGACGACTCCGACCGCGATGCCCCACTCCACCATCCGACGGCATGCCCGGCGGGCGCCGTCGCTGTCGCCGGCCCCCAGATAGCGGCCGATGATGGCCTGTCCGGCGATAGCGATGGCGTCGAGCGCGAAGGCGAGCAGGCTCCACAGGGACAGGATGATCTGGTGAGCGGCGATGTCCGCGTCACCGAGGCGGGCTGCCACGGCTGTGGCGATCATCAGGATCGCTCTCAGGGAGAGAGTGCGGACCAGCAGAGGGACACCGGCCTGGGCGGAAGCCCTGATGCCCGATGCGTCGGGACGCAGAGAGGCGCCGTGTCTGCGGGCTCCGCGTACGACGACCACGAGATAGGCGGCCGCCATGCCGCACTGGGCGATGACCGTGCCCCAGGCGGAGCCCGCGATGCCGAGGTCGGCGCCGTAGACGAGGCCTACGTTGAGGACGCCGTTGGCGATGAAGCCGGCTATCGCGACGTAGAGCGGGGTCCTGGTGTCCTGGAGCCCGCGCAGCACACCGGTCGCGGCGAGGACCACGAGCATGGCCGGGATACCGAGGGCCGAGATCCGCAGATAGGTGGTCGCGTAGGGAGCCGCGGTGTCGGAGGCGCCGAAGAGTTCCACGATCGACGGAGCGGTGGGCAGGACGACGGCGATGACGGCGGCGCCGAGGAGCAGGGCCAGCCAGATGCCGTCCATGCCCTGGCGGATGGCGGCCTGGAGATCGCCGGCTCCGACGCGCCGGGCGACGGCGGCGGTGGTGGCGTAGGCGAGGAAGACAAAGATGCTGACGGCCGTCATGAGGAGGGCCGAGGCGATGCCGAGACCGGCGAGCTGTGCGGTGCCGAGGTGACCGACGATCGCGCTGTCGGCCATGACGAAGAGGGGCTCGGCGACCAGCGCGCCGAAGGCCGGAACGGCGAGTGCGACGATCTCACGGTCGTGCTGTCGCCGGGTGGCCTTGGGGGTCGCGGGCGCCTGTGTCATGTGCACCAATCTAATCGTCCACAGGTAAGAGATGCAATGCAGCTTAGACCCTTACTTGTCGTTGCGTGACGTGCGCCGCTGTGTACAGTTCGAAGTGATCTTGAGCTGACGGGGAAAGTTTTTCTTCTGCACAGCCGGTGGACGGTGAAGATGCAGGTCAGAGGTGTTCTCTGAAGTAATGGCGGCGCTTGTTCACAGGCCTGTCCACCGGGTCGTGCACAGGTTTTGCGGAGTTCTCCACAGCATCCGGGCCGTCGTCCACATGGCCTGTGGATAACCAGATTGGCTGACGGTGCCCGCGGGCCTACGGTGGTCCGGCGCCCGCTCCGTCCGTCGGCCTGGAAACCATCACAAAACCGACGCGCCAGAACCGGAGTTGGGCGTCTCATTTGTCAGTGCCGTGCCGTAGAAATGAGAGGCACGGCGAGGTCCGCTCGGCGGACGGGAGGAGGTGGCTCGGTGAGTATTTCCGAGCCCTTGGACGACCCGTGGGCCGACAGCGGTCCCAGTGATCGTCTGCCCTCCTCGCGCCGCCGCGGCGACGGTGGCCGAGGACGCGACGAGCAGCACGAACGCGGCAGGGACAACGGCGAGTGGGATGGCGGGGGCACCGCCTTCGAGCGGGTCCCGCCCCAGGACCTGGACGCCGAGCAGTCCGTCCTCGGCGGCATGCTCCTGTCGAAGGACGCCATCGCGGACGTCGTCGAGGTCATCAAGGGCCACGACTTCTACAAGCCCGCCCACGAGACGATCTTCCAGGCGATCCTGGACGTCTATGCCAAGGGCGAGCCGGCCGACCCCATCACGATCGCCGCCGAGCTCACCAAGCGCGGTGAGATCAACAAGGTGGGCGGCGCATCGTATCTGCACACCCTCGTCCAGACCGTGCCGACGGCGGCCAACGCCGAGTACTACGCCGAGATCGTCCACGAGCGTGCCGTACTGCGCCGTCTGGTGGAGGCGGGCACGCGTATCACCCAGATGGGGTACGCGGCCGACGACGACGTGGACGAGATCGTCAACCGGGCCCAGGCCGAGATCTACGCGGTCACCGAGCAGCGCACCAGCGAGGACTACCTCCCGCTCGGCGACATCATGGAGGGCGCGCTCGACGAGATCGAGGCGATCGGCTCGCGCAGCGGCGAGATGACCGGTGTGCCCACCGGGTTCACGGACCTCGACTCGCTCACCAACGGTCTGCACCCGGGCCAGATGATCGTCATCGCCGCCCGTCCCGCCATGGGCAAGTCGACGCTCGCGCTGGACTTCGCGCGCGCCGCGTCCATCAAGAACAACCTGGCCAGCGTCATCTTCTCCCTCGAAATGGGGCGCAACGAGATCGCGATGCGTCTGCTGTCGGCCGAGGCGAGAGTGGCCCTGCACCACATGCGTTCGGGCACCATGACGGACGAGGACTGGACCCGGCTGGCCCGCCGCATGCCCGAGGTGTCGTCCGCGCCGCTCTACATCGACGACTCCCCGAACCTGTCGATGATGGAGATCCGGGCGAAGTGCCGGCGGCTGAAGCAGCGCAACGACATCAAGCTCGTGATCATCGACTACCTCCAGCTGATGCAGGCCGGTGGCTCCAAGCGCCAGGAGAGCCGCCAGCAGGAGGTCTCGGACATGTCCCGTAACCTCAAGCTCCTGGCCAAGGAACTCGAGGTCCCGGTGATCGCGCTCTCGCAGCTCAACCGTGGTCCCGAGCAGCGCACGGACAAGAAGCCGATGGTGTCCGACCTGCGTGAGTCCGGCTCCATCGAGCAGGACGCCGACATGGTGATCCTGCTGCACCGCGAGGACGCCTACGAGAAGGAGTCACCGCGCGCGGGCGAGGCGGACATCATCGTCGGCAAGCACCGTAACGGCCCGACGGCCACGATCACTGTCGCCTTCCAGGGCCACTACTCACGCTTCGTGGACATGGCACAGACCTGATACCGCCGTGCGCGAGTGGGCGGAATCTGACACGGGATTGAGAATCGCTGGTCAATCCCATCACACGTCAGCGGGTTGGACGCGAACACGTCCTTCCTGTAGGGCTCGCGGAGCTTGTGACCGGCCAGCGGGCAGCCTGGTCAGCGTTGCTGCCACAGATCCGTCAGAAGCACGCGCACATCTCCGGTCAGTGGAGCCGCGACTGGCTCCCCGAGCAGGGGAGGTCGCCGAGTAGGCGGGAGAGAGCGCGGTCAGTGGGTTGCTGCTTTTCTATGTTGGTGCCCACGTTCACTCGTTGGGGGACTCCGTTGCCAGCGGGATGCCGCACTGCAGGCAGCCGTTCGCGTGGTCGTCCCGGCAGACGTAGCCGATGGCACCATCCACGCACCATTCGGCGGCCTCCTCGGACAGCAGGTCGGGCCCGACATGGAGCAGCCGACGAAGTTCCGTGGTGTCCGCAATGTCGACCGGGCGGTTGGTGAACCACTCGTCGAACCAAGGCTTGTCTCGGTGCACGTGCCAGTGCGCATTTTCCCGGTCGTCGACAGCCGTAAGGAACCGATCGACGATGCGCCCCCAACTCGGTGTTCCGAACCAGCCGTTGTCGGACGCGCAGAAGGATTCGATCAGGGTTCGCAGGCCGAACGTCTTCTCGCGAAGGCAGTACGCTCGCCCCCAAGCGATCGCGTCCTGTGCCATTTCCGCGAGTTCTTCGCGCGGATCAGCCTCGTGCGCCGGGTCGTCAGGGTTGTGGCAGGCCAGCCCGAGTTCGAGAACAGACTGCCCGGTCGGTAGAACCCGGGACGGGTTGACGATCGCGAGACCGAGACCGATCCAGTCGACATGGTCGAACGACAGCATCGAGCGCACGAGTCGGGTGGTTGCCGTGTTGATCCGCATCATTGTGCCGTCGTGGAGCGGACTCTTCCCGGCATGCCAGTTCTCGACGGGTGTGTTGCGCCACACCGCGAGCGTGATGCGGGTGGCAGCGAGCCACAGCAGGGCGTCGTCGTCGAGGTGCCCGAACCGCTTGGTGCACTCCTGGGCGCCGTAGGTGATCAACTCTTCCGGTTTCGGCCACCTGTGGCTGTCGGGCCCTTCAGGCGCGTACTCGTAGTTGTCGGCGTACTCGTCGAGGATCGCGCTCAACTCGGCAGCGCTGTAAGCCTCGCTGTACTCGGAGCTGTCCGGCTCCTCGACGGTGTACATGTCGTGGTCCCAGGAGACGTACACGTCGCGCCAGAGCACCACGTCATCGCACTCGCCGGCGTTGTCCGTCACAACCGGCCTGATGGTGATCGGGGCAGTACGCCCGTCGGTTCGCTCGCCGTCCTTCTCGGCGGCCCATGCGGTGATGACCCCGAGCGGCTTCGGAAGGAGAGGACCGACCTCGGTGATGCTGAATGGCTCGTCGTCGTCATCGGTGTCGAACCGGCTGTTGACGAACGCGACCGCCTCGGAGGGCGTGCTGACGATGGACTGGCTACCACTCTCGTTGTCAACCACTCGCCACAACGGGCTGTTCTTCACGATGCTCTCCGATCGCGGTGAGCGCACCCGGGTCGGGTGCGATGTGCCGGGTCGCTCGGCACTGACTCCGATTATGGGCTGATCAACCCATCCGTAGTCCCGAAGGCGCTTGTCGGCGACAACGTTCGGTACGTTCGCGTGCAACCTGCTTTTCGCGACCGCGGCAACACAGCAGAGTCCCACAGCGGAGGAGGCGAAGTTGGCGCTGAACAAGAAGGGTTCCCGGCGCATAACCGTTGACGGGATCGAGTACCGCTGGCGGATCCGCAGGAAGCCCTCCTCCATGCAGGGCCTCTGCTGGACACCGCTGACCTATGCGGTTGCAGCGGCCAGCGGCAGCCAGCCGGGCACGACCTTGATCGTCACCAGCGGTCAGGCCCATCCCAGCAACTGGGTGGGCGTCGAGACGGAGCCCATTCGTCCGGCTCACGTTGCTGCCAGCATTCGAGAGGCACGAGATCAAGGCTGGGATCCAACCCGGGTCGGTTCTCCTTTCCAGCTCGACCGATCCGCAGGATTCATCGCCCAGTCATGAGACAGAGCGGAGTAGGGCGGCGCATCTGGCCCGGCATCATGGCCTGGTGACCACATGGATGCGCTGCTACTGGGACGAGGAAGACACCTGGTTCTACTTGGAGGTCGACGCCGAAGGCTGGGTGATCCGGCAGGTCGAACTCGAAGGGCCAGAGCTGATCCCGATCGCAGCTGCTTCCCTCGCCGAGAGGCAGCGGGCCCGCGACGCAGGCCGCCTCGGTGATTACGACAGCAGATTCGGGATCACCGCCGAGCTGCCCGTCTCGGAATGGGAAGGCCATGACCCCGAACAACTCACCTTCGAGGAGTTCGAGGACGTCTGGGGCCCTGCCCGTCAGCAGATCGCATCCCGGCCCAGCTGACATCTCGGCGCCGCACTGGCTTCTTGGCATCATCGCGACATGACCCCGACCCTTCCCCGCCCCGTCCGAGCCGTCGACACTGCTCAGCTCCTGGACCTGGCCCAGGAGGCCGCCATGCATGGCTTCAGCCGGCTCCCGGTCGACTGGCTACGAGAGCACATCGCCGCAGAAGCGACGCACTACCTGTTCCCGACACTCGTGCAGCGGCTCACGCACCGTCCCGAGGCGCCGCTGCAGTGGAGGTGCCAGCAACTGCTGACCGTCAGCACCGGCGAGCAGATCTGGGGAAACGACATCGCTCTGAGACAGCAGCTGGCCGGCATGCCGTGAGACTGCAGGGAAACGTCCTGGTCATAGCGGCGGCGCCTGATACCGAAAGGGAGAACCTACACCGCCCGGGGCAAATGAACTCGACGCCCGAGTCCCCCGCGGGATGGACTGGGTGCATGACGACACCTCACGAAGAGCTGCTTCCCGGCACGCGCCGGGCGTTGACGCACCGGATCGCGGTGGCCCAGGCCGAGGGGCGGGCGCCGTCGCTGGTGGCGGCGGTCGTACGGGGCGGGCGGACCGTGTGGCACGGCTCGCGTACCTCGGTGCAGGGGCACGGGCCGGACGAGAACGTGCAGTACCGCATCGGCTCGATCACCAAGACCTTCACCGCCGTCCTCGTCCTGCGGCTGCGTGACGAGGGGCTGCTCGATCTCGGTGACCCGCTGGAGAAGCATGTGCCCGGGACGGGGGCGGGGGAGGCCACCGTCGCCGAACTGCTCGCCCACACCGGTGGGTTGGCGGCCGAGTCACCCGCGCCCTGGTGGGAGCGCACCCCCGGGACCCTGCGTCCCGAGCTCTCCGACGTGCTCGGCGAGCAGCCCTTCCTGCACCCGGTCGGTCGCCGCTTCCACTACTCGAACCCCGGCTACACGCTGCTGGGCGCGCTCGTCGAGAAGTTGCGCGGAGCACCGTGGGAGGAGGTCCTCCGGCGGGAGGTGCTCGAACCCCTGGGCCTCGACCGCACGAGCGGCCATCCCGTAGCGCCGCACGCGGGCGGCTGGGCGGTCCATCCATGGGCCGATGTGATGCTGCCCGAACCCTCCGAGGACCTCGGCCGGATGGCTGCCGCGGGTCAACTCTGGTCCACCACAGGCGACTTGGCGCGCTTCGCCGTCTTCCTGGCGAACGGCGACGACCGGGTGCTGAGCGCCGAGACGGTACGGGAGATGCGTACGCCCGCGGCGCCGGCCGGGACCGCGGAGCTCGCCGACGGTTCCTCGTACGGGCTCGGCGTTCAGGTCCAGCACCGCGACGGCCGGTTGCTGGTGGGGCATTCGGGATCGCTGCCGGGCTTCCTCGCGAACCTCACGATCGGTGTGGCGGACGATGTCGCCGCGGTCGTCCTGGCCAACTGCACCTCGGGCCCGCTGCTCTCCGTCGTCGGTGCCGATCTCGTACGCATCGTCGCCGACGCCGAGCCCAGGATTCCCGAGCCGTGGCGCCCGATGCACGAAGTCGACGTACCCGCACTGGAGTTGGCGGGTCAGTGGTACTGGGGGACGAACGGGTTCGCCCTACGGCTGACTGCGGACGGACTCGCCTCGCTGGAGCCCTTGTCGGGTGCCGGGCGTCGTTCGCGCTTCCGGGCCAACGGAGACGGGACCTGGACCGGGCTGGAGGGCTACTTCCAGGGGGAGCTCCTGAAGGCCGTACGGCGGCCTGACGGGTCCGTGGACCACCTCGACCTCGGCTCGTTCGTGTTCACCCGGCAGCCGTACGACGAGGGGGCTTCGGTGCCGGGCGGAGTGGATCCGGAGGGATGGCGGGGCATCGGGTAACGGCTCTTGCCCGATCGGTCGGTCGGCGCTCCGCTTCACCTGGGCGTCGACTGGGGCCTTGTTTCACGTGAAACAGGGCACCTCACCGCGCCGCGAGGAAGCCGGTCGCGGCGGAGCGCCTGCGGGCGAGTGCCACTGGGGCAGGGAGCGTCAGAGGGACAGGCCGCGGCACAGGGACAAGCTGTGTCACAGGGGCAGCTTGAAACCCACGCGCGAGGCGGTGAATCCGAGCCGTTCGTAGAAGCGATGCGCGTCCGTACGGCTGCTGTCGGACGTCAGCTGCACCAACTGGCAGTTCTGGCGCCGGGATTCCTCGACCGCCCACTCGATGAGCCGGGTGCCGAGGCCGCTGCCGCGTTCGTCGGCGTGGACGCGCACCGCCTCGATGATCGACCTGGTGGCACCGCGCCGGGACAGTCCGGGAATGACGGTGAGCTGAAGCGTGCCCACCACGCGGCCCTCGTGCGTGGCGACGACCAGATGCTGGTTCGGGTCGGCGGAGAGCCGCTCCAGGGCGGCCACATAAGGGGTCAGATCGTCCGGTGACTCGCGCTGGGCGCCCAAGGGGTCGTCGGCGAGCATCGCGACGATCGCGGAGACGTCATCCACCGTGGCGGGCCGAATTTCAAGATCTCCCATGCTCGCACCCTATGCGGGGGCGTTCCGCGTGGGCACCGCAGGTGTGCGGTGGGCTTCCAGGGCGCGTACGAGGGGAGCGAGTTCGGGGTTGGTGGCGGCTTGGTCGAGGGCTTCGCGGAGGGCTTGTTCGTTGGTGGGGCGGGCTTGTCGGAGGAGGGTGCGGCCGGCGGGGGTGACGTCGGTGTAGATGCCGCGGCGGTCGGTGGGGCAGAGGTAGCGGGTGAGGAGGCCGCGGTCCTCGAGACGGGTGACGAGGCGGGTGGTGGCGCTCTGGCTGAGGACGACGGCGTCGGCGACCTGTTTCATCTGGAGGTGTCCGCCGTCTCCGTCGTGCCGGCGGCCCAGGACGCCGAGGAGGGAGTACTCGCGGACGCTGAGGTCGTGTCCGGTCTGGAGGGCTTTCTCGATGTGGGCCTCGATCCGGCCGTGGAGCAGGGAGGGGGCGCACCAGCCCTGGGCGAGGGCGGTGAGTGCGGGGTCTGTGGCGGTCATGGGGCCTGTTTTCTCCGTCCCGAGGCACCCGTCGAAGACAGGAGCGAACCGAGATAGCCGTCGCTTGCAAATATAGCGCGTCTGCAATTATTGTGGGGGTGCGCAACACGCTCCTGCAATCGTCTGGGAAGGTGTCACCCCCCCCATGCCGCTCGCGCTTCTGGCCCTCGCGATCGGGGCCTTCGGAATCGGAACGACCGAGTTCGTGATCATGGGCCTGCTGCCCGAGGTCGCGGGCGACTTCGGGGTCTCCATCCCCACCGCCGGTTTCCTGGTGACCGGCTACGCGCTCGGCGTCATGTTCGGCGCCCCGCTGATGACCGCGCTCGGCACCAGGATCTCCCGCAAGCGGATGCTGATGCTGCTGATGGGACTGTTCATCGTCGGCAACCTGCTCTCCGCGGTCGCCCCGGCCTTCTCCGTGATGCTCATCGGCCGTGTCGTCGCCTCCCTGGCCCACGGAGCCTTCTTCGGCATCGGCTCGGTCGTGGCCGCCGACCTCGTCGCCCCGGACAAGAAGGCCGGAGCCATCGCGATGATGTTCACCGGCCTGACCGTCGCCAACGTCGTCGGCGTTCCGCTGGGCACGCTGATCGGCCAGACCGCGGGCTGGCGGCTCACCTTCACGATCGTCGCGGCCCTCGGAGTCGTCGGCCTCGTCGGCATCGCCCGGCTCGTCCCCGACATGCCCCGGCCGGAGGGCGTACGGCTGCGCCACGAACTGGCCGCCTTCAAGAACGCCCAGGTGCTGCTCGCGATGGCGATGACCGTCCTCGGCTTCGGCGGGGTCTTCGCGGCCATCACCTACATCGCGCCGATGATGACCCACGTGACCGGCTTCGCCGACGGCTCGGTGACCTGGCTGCTGGTCCTCTTCGGGCTCGGCATGGTCGGCGGCAACCTCGTCGGCGGCAGGTACGCCGACCGCGCGCTGATGCCCATGCTGTTCGTCTCCCTGGGCGCCCTGGCCGTGACGCTCGCGCTCTTCACGCTCACCGCGCACAACAAGATCCTCGCGGGCGTCACCATCGCGCTCATCGGCGCCCTGGGCTTCGCCGCCGTACCGCCGCTCCAGAAGAGGGTCCTCGACCAGGCGCACGACGCCCCGACCCTCGCCTCGGCCGTGAACATCGGCGCCTTCAACCTCGGCAACGCGCTCTCCGCGTGGCTCGGCGGCCTGGTCATCTCGGCCGGCCTCGGCTACACCGCCCCCAACTGGGTGGGCGCCGCCCTGGCCACGGCCGCCCTGCTCCTCGCGATCCTCTCGGCGGCCCTGGAGTGCCGGGACAGCACGCCCAGCGCCGTGGTCGCAGGAACGGCCCCAGTCGAGCAGCGGCCCGCCGTGCACCACTGAGCGCGGCCGGTACGACGACGGCGCCGGTTCCCCTGAGCGAGGGGAGCCGGCGCCGTCGTACAGCTGTGTCTCAGACCGCCGCGACCGTCAGCGGGGCGAACCGGCGGGTCCAGTCGCCCGGCAGCTCCGGGAGGCCGTGCGTCATGACCGCGTTGAAGGCGACCGACACCAGGCCGTGTTCCTTCGCCCACGCCAGCAGCTCTTCATGGCGTACGTCGATGTCGGTGCGCAGCGGCCGGTCGGTGCCGGCGGCCAGGGAGGCGAGCAGTGCCTGTGCCGTACGCGTGTCCCGGGCGATCAGCGGGCCCACGACCTGGGTGTCCATGTTGGGCCAGGCGGCCGCGTATCCGATGATCCGGCCGTGCTCCTCGGCGACCCGCAGCTGGTCTGCGAAGGCGGGCAGGCGCGTGATGAGGTGCGTGCGATCCGTGCCGAGCACCTCCTCGTCGAGCCGGAGGATCGCGGCTAGGTCCTCGGCGGTGGCCGCACGAGTGCTCACCGTCGGCGCGAGACCGCTCGGCGCGAGATCGCTCGGCGTGAATCCGCTCGACGCGAGACCGTCAGGCGCGAGACCGCCCGACGCGGTGACGCCTGATGCAGGGCCGCCCGACGCGAGCCCACCCGGTGCGAAGTGCCCGCGGAGCATCTCCGCCCGCCCGGCGACCTTGAAGCCCAGCTCCTCGTAGAGCGGTTGGCCGTACGGCGTCGCGTGCAGCGTCAGTGGGGTGGGGCCCATCATCGAGAGGATGTGCTGCATGAGCCGGCGTCCGATGCCCTGGCGGGCGTGCCGCTCGGCGACCAGCACCATCCCGATCGCCCCGAGATCGGGCCGGCCGTAGGGCCCGTACTCCGTGATCACGCAGGCGGTGGCGAGACCTCCCTGGGGGTCGTCGATGCCGTAGCCCCTTCCGGCCGCGAGGAGGAGGCCCCACTTGTGCTCCTCGCGTGGCCACCCCCGGTCCTCGGACAAGTCGGCGCAGGCGGTGAGATCGCGGAGCGTCAGACGACGGATGGGGAGAGCGGCGAGAGAAGGAGTCGGCACGCAGGTCAGGCTGTCCGACGGGTGCCCTTCAAGTCCACCTGTTTCCGGAGCCACGTACGAGCTTTTGGCCATGTCGTGGCCGATCGCACAGGATGTGACCGGATGCCGGGTGTTTCACGTGAAACATCGGCGAACGGCGGCCGTCCGGTGATGGACGGTGAGCAGCCGGGACGATCCGCCGGAGTGGCGGACCACTAGCCTCGACGGTATGGCGAGACTTCATCTCTTCGACCTCGACGGCACCTTGCTGCACGGGACTACCGCGCCCGTGGAGATCTCACGGCAACTCGGTCTGGAGGCCGAGACGGTGGCGCTCGACCAGGCCGTCGGAGCCGGGCTGATCGGTCCGCCCGAGTACGCGCAGCAGGTGCACGCGCTGTGGGCGGAACTGACCGAGGCGCATGTCGCCGCGGCCTTCGAAGGTGCCCCCTGGCTGGCGCGCATCCGTGCCGTCTGGACGGAGATCAGGGGACAGGGCGACTACTGCGCGGTCGTGTCGCTCTCGCCGTCCTTCTTCGTGGAGCGGCTCATCGGCTGGGGAGCCCATGCCGCGCACGGCTCCCGTTTTCCGGCCATCCCGTTCACCGAGCCCGTGGACCCGGCCGGAGTCCTCAGCGCCGCCGCCAAGGTCCTTGTCGCGGACCGGTTGTGCGAGCAGTTCGGAGTGACGCGGGCGGACTGCGTCGCGTACGGCGACTCGTCCTCGGACCGGGATCTGTTCGGTGTGGTGCCGATCTCCGTCGCGGTCAATGCGGACTCTCATCTGTCCGAAATCTCGACGCACTCCTACAAGGGCAGGGATCTGTGGGAAGCCTATGAATTGGTGCGCCAAGCCCGGTAATTGAGGCAATTCGTGGTTCGCCCCCCGAACGCCGTGCGATCAATTCGTGGAGGGGAGGGGGGACTTGTGTGCGGGGCGGTGACCGGTAGGGTCGACTCCGGTTCCTGTCCGTGCCGGGGGTGCACACACCTCTGTGCGGCCGAGAGCAGGGCATTGCAGCCTAACGGGACGGAGAGATCGAAGACCCGCATTTGTGGTTATGCGGCCTGGACATCCGTGCGCGGTGGAACGCTGACGTGAGAGTGCTGCGGCCAATGTCACACTCTCGCCTACTTGTCCGTACGGGCTTCGAATACGGGTTGAATGTGGCCGCGTCGGCCGGGACACCGAACGGGGAAAGTAAGCCGTCTGCGGGGGAAAGCAGGCACCTTCCGACCGCGGAAGTGCGCAGACCGACCGAAAGATGTTCGAGGCGAGGCACATCATGGACGCTCCGACCACCATGTCGGCCGACAACGGCACTTCCGGGGGCGGTTGGTTCAGTCCTCGCAAGCAGCCGGAAGCGGTGCCAGGCTCCGAACAGGACACGACCGACGGAAACCGGCTGGCCGCACTGCGTCCGGTGGGCAAGCCCGGGACGGGCACCTCACCGCAGAGCCCGGCAGACACCTCTGAGACCACGAGCGATACTTCTCAGGCCACGGGCGGCACCCCTCAGAACCCTCCAGACAACAGCCCTTACCCGTCACCAGACAACAGCCCGTACCCGTCACAGGACCGGTCTCCGTACGCGCCACGGCCGGAACCGGAGCCCGATCGCGCGGGCCGCACGCCCGCCCAGCCGCCGCCAGAGCCCCGCGTCCCCGTCCAGCGCACCCTCTCGCCCCAGGCCCCCGCGATGGCCGCCGGCACCGTCTCCCCGCAGTTCGCCCACCTGTCCCCGCGAGACCGCCCGCCCTCCCCGGACGCCGTCCTCATCCGCCGGACCATGGGCGAGGTCGCCCCCGTGGCCGACAAGGTCACGTCGTACTTCTACGCGCTGCTCTTCGTCCGCCACCCCGATCTGCGCCCGCTGTTCCCCGCCGCCATGGACGCCCAGCGCGACCGCCTGCTCAGGGCGCTGCTGACCGCGGCCGAGCACATCGACAACACCCCGGTGTTGGTGGAGTACCTCCAGAACCTGGGCCGGGGCCACCGCAAGTACGGCACCCGGCCCGAGCACTACCCGGCGGTCGGCGAGTGCCTCATCGGGGCGCTCAGCAAGTACGCCCCCGGTGCCTGGAACGCGGAGACGGAAGCGGCCTGGGTCCGGACGTACACGACCATCTCGCAGGTGATGATCGACGCGGCCGCCGCGGACGAACTGCGAGCCCCGGCCTGGTGGCACGCCGAGGTCGTGTCCCACGATCTGCGCACCCCGGACGTCGCGGTCGTCACCGTACGCCCGGACCAGCCCTATCCCTTCCTAGCCGGCCAGTACACGAGCCTGGAGACGCCGTGGTGGCCGCGCATATGGCGGCACTACTCCTTCGCGTCCGCGCCCCGCTCCGACGGCCTGCTGTCGTTCCATGTGAAGGCCGTCCCCGCGGGCTGGGTCTCGGGCGCCCTGGTGCACCGCGCCCGGCCCGGTGACGTCATCCGCCTCGGGCCCCCGGCCGGCCACATGACCGTGGACCACACCACCGACAACGGACTGCTGTGCCTGGGCGGCGGCACCGGCATAGCTCCGATCAAGGCGCTGGTCGAGGACGTGGCCGAGCACGGCGCACGGCGGTCCGTCGAGGTGTTCTACGGCGCCCGCACCGACAACGACCTGTACGACATCGACACGATGCTCCGGCTGCAGCAGTCGCACCCGTGGCTGTCGGTCCGCGCGATCGTCGACCGGCAGGCCCATGTCCAGCTCCCGGACGCCGTACGCGAGTACGGCCCCTGGCACGACTACGACGCCTATCTCTCCGGACCGCCCGGCATGATCCGCAGCGGTGTGGACACGCTCAGGTCCATCGGGATCCCGGCGGACCGGATACGCCACGACTCGGTGGAGGAACTCGTCCTCGCCCAGTGATCCGGCGCGAGGTCAGCCCAGGTCCGGTGCGTGCATGGCCCGTACGCCCTCGATGTTGCCGTCCAGATAGTGCCGCAGGGACAGCGGGACGAGGTGGACGGAGGCGATCCCGACGCGGGTGAACGGCACCCGGACGATCTCGTACTCCCCGACGGGCTCGTCCACCTCGGGGCCGTGCCGCAGGGACGGGTCCATCGACTCCAGGTGGCAGACGAAGAAGTGCTGCACCTTCACGCCGGTCGCGCTGCCGCCGGCGCCGATGTGCTCGACGGTGTCCACGAAGCAGGGGATCACGTCGGTCACCTTGGCGCCGAGTTCCTCGTACACCTCGCGGTGCAGGGCGTCGACCACGGTCGTGTCCGTGGGCTCGACTCCGCCGCCGGGAGTCAGCCAGTAGGGATCAAGGCCGGGCTTGGTGCGCTTGATCAGGATCAGGTCGTCACCGTCGAGCAGGACGGCACGCGCGGTGCGCTTGACCACGGGTCGGACGGTCATGGGGGGAATGTGGCCCGGATGGTTCCACGTGAAACATCGCATCCCGTCATCGGCCGGGCTCGCTGCGTGACGAACGGGAATTCCCTGGTCAGCACCAGTCGGCGGCGGCCCGCAGCAGCCACTCGTGGGCCCGCGCGACATGCGGCATGGCGAGCGTCCCGGTACGCACCACCAGGAAGTACGTCCGCAGGGGTGGTACCGCGGGCTCGTGCAGTGCGACGACCTCGCCGCGCTCCAGGGCGTCCGCGCACAGATAGCGCGGCAGCACCGCGAGCCCGGCGCCCGCGACCGCGCAGGCCAGCACGGCTCGCAGGTCCGGGACGACGACGGTGCCCGGAGCGGCCGGGCGGGAGTCGAAGACGGAGGCCCAGTAGCGCGAGACGAAGGGCAGCGACTCGTGCACCTCGACCAGGGGGACGTCCTTCAGTGCGGGCGCCCGCTTGCCCGCGGGGACGGTCTCCATCGCGCCGGAGCCGATCTGCTCGGCCCACTCCGGCGCGGCGATCAGGACATGCTCCTCGTCGCAGAGCGTGCTGGCCGTGAGCAGCGCGCCGCGCGGACGGGCCGTGCAGATGGCCAGATCGTGATGCCCGGCGGCCAGGCCCTCCAGGGTCTCCTCGGCGTTCCCGAAGGAGGCTCGCAGGGCGAAGCCCTGGCCGTCCTCGCCGGTCAGCTCGGTGAGCGCGGGCAGCGCGCGCTCAGCGGTGAACTCGGGAGGCCCGGCGAGATGCAGTGTGCGCAGGGACGACTCGTCGTCGAGGCCGGTCTCGGTGATCTCCACCAGGGCGTCGAGATGGGGCGCGGCCTTGTGCGCGAGTTCGTCGCCGATGGTCGTCGGGGTCACCCCGCGGGCCTGCCGCAGGAACAGCGGGCGGCCCAACTGCCGTTCCAGCGTGCGGATCTGCGAGGTCACGGCCGGCTGCGACAGTCCGAGCAGGGCGGCGGCGCGGGTGAAGGAACCGGCCCGGTGCACCGTCACAAAGGTGCGCAGCAAGGCCAGATCCATGGCGACGCCCTCCCCATCCCTGCCCTTCTCCCGGCCCCGAGGCAGGGCCCAACTATAAATATGTCGATAGGTCTCTGTCGCTACTGTGATTGGACACTGACACAGAGTCAACTAGCCTTGTTCGCGCGGTTCTTCGCGCGCGGAACCGGGGCGGTCCGAGCCACGAGGGGGGAGGCTCGGACCGTCCGTTGTACGTAGCCGGACCTGCCCGGATGTCCGTAAAGGCGCTGCTGGAACGGTTACTCCGCCGACTCGTCCAGCGCCCGCAGCACATCCGCCACCAGGTCCTCGGCGTCCTCGGCGCCGACCGAGAAGCGGATGAACCCCTCCGGCACGTCGTCCCCTCCCCAGCGCCCGCGCCGCTCGGCCGTGGAGCGCACTCCGCCGAAGCTCGTCGCGTCGTCCACGAGCCGCAGGGCGTCGAGGAAACGGTCGGCACGCGCGCGCGTGGGCAGCGTGAAGGAGACCACGCAGCCGAAGCGCCGCATCTGCCGCGAGGCGATCTCGTGCGAGGGGTCGTCGGGCAGCCCCGGGTACCGCAGACCGGTGACCTCGGGGCGCTCCTTGAGGGCGCGGGCGAGTACCAGAGCGCTCGCGTTCTGCCGGTCGACCCGCATCTGGAGCGTGGCGATCGAACGGTGTGCGAGCCAGGCCTCCATGGGCCCCGCGATCGCCCCGACGATCTTCCGCCAGCGGCGTACGGCGTCCGTGGCCTCGCCCGCGCGGCCGGTGACATACCCCAGGAGGACGTCTCCGTGCCCCGTGAGCTGCTTGGTGCCGCTGGCGACGGAGAAGTCCGCCCCGAGCTCCAGCGGGCGCTGTCCGAGCGGTGTGGCGAGCGTGTTGTCGACGGCGACGAGCGCCCCACGCGCGTGTGCCGCCTCGACGAGCCGCCGGATGTCGCACACGTCGAGCCCCGGGTTGGACGGGCTCTCGATCCACAGCAGCTTCGCGCCGTCGAGGAGGTCGAGCTGGGCGTCGCCGCCGGTCGGTGCGGTGCGCACCTCGATGCCGTACGCCTCCAGCTGCGCGCGCACGAGAGGCAGCACCTGGTAGCCGTCGTTCGGCAGGACGACCGTGTCCCCGGCGCGCAGCTGGGAGAAGAGCACGGCGGAGATGGCGGCCATGCCCGAGGCGAAGACCAGTGTCTCCACGCCGTCCTCGCCCGGCGCCTCCAGCTCGCCGATGGCGCGCTCCAGGTGCGTCCAGGTCGGGTTGGTGTCGCGGCCGTAGGTGAACGGGCCGTCAACCTCCCCCGGCAGATGGAAGTGGGCGGCGAACACCGGACCGGGCAGGGTCGGTTCGTTCTTGGCCGTCTCGGGCAGTCCGGCACGCACCGCGCGCGTGCCCTCCCCGTCGCCCGCCACTCTGTCGCTCATGCCACCCGTCCTTCCGCCTGCTCGCGTACCTCGGCGAGTAGACCCTCGCTCGCCGCCTCTACCATCTCAAGACACTCCTCGAAGCCGTCGAGGCCCCCGTAGTACGGGTCCGGCACGTCGAGGCCGTCGCCCGCGGCGGGGTCGTACGAACGCAGCAGCCGCACCTTCCCGGCGTCCTCGGGGGTGGGTGCGAGGCGCCGCAGGGCCTTGAGATGCCCGGTGTCGAGGGCGATGACGAGGTCGAGGCGGGCGAACCAGGACGACCGGAACTGCCGGGCCGTGTGGCCGCCGTCGTAGCCGTGC
The DNA here is from genome assembly GCF_010548375.1 of Streptomyces sp. SID13726. Classification (GTDB taxonomy): domain Bacteria; phylum Actinomycetota; class Actinomycetes; order Streptomycetales; family Streptomycetaceae; genus Streptomyces. The sequence goes on along the minus strand of NZ_JAAGLY010000021.1, from coordinate 46,283 downwards.
TCCTCCAGGACGGACACCGTGCGCGGGTCGGCGCCGTCCCCCTCGTGCCAGCCGCCGGTGCCGGCGCTGTCGACCTCGACCAGGTCCTCAAGGCCGGCCTCGGATATCCGGGCGCGGAAGACGGACTCGGCCATCGGGGAACGGCAGATGTTGCCCGTGCAGATGAAACAGACGCGGTAGGCCATGCCTCCTCAGTCCTCGTCGGGCAGGACGACGTGCAGGGCCCAGGACACGATCGAGATGATCAGGCCGCCCACCACGGCGGTCCAGAAGCCCTCGACGTGGAAGCTGAGGTCGAGCTTGTCGGACAACCACGAGGTCAGCAGCAGCATCAGGGCGTTGACGACGAGGGTGAACAGGCCGAGCGTCAGGATGACCAGCGGCAGGGCCAGCATCTTCACGATCGGCTTGACCAGGAAGTTCACCAGGCCGAAGACCAGGGCGACCAGGATCAGCGTCCAGATCTTCTTGCCGGTGCTGTCACCGGTCAGGGTGATCTTGTCGAGCAGCCATACGGCGACCGCCAGGGCACCCGCGTTGGCGATCGTCTTGACTAGGAAATTCTTCATGTGTCTGATCGTGGCAGAAGAGATCGGTTACGGGTACGACGAGGGCGGACTAAGTCGATGAAGGCATTCCGGTTGGACGAACTGGAGGCGGAGCGCGCCGCCAACGACGGCGCCTACCTGCAGTTCCTGAGAGAGCGGAACATGTCGGTCGGCCTGTACGCGCTCGACGCGGGTGCGCAGGACCCGCAGCAGCCGCACGGGCAGGACGAGGTCTACTTCGTGGTCAGCGGGCGCGCCGCGATCACCGTGGGCATGGAGACCACCGAGGTCGCGCGCGGCAGCGTGGTCTACGTCCCGGCCGGCGTCGCCCACAAGTTCCACCACATCAGCGAGGACCTGAGGGTCATGGTGGTGTTCTCTCCCCCGGAGAGCTGAGCCGGGACCTCGGGGTTCCCTAGGGGATCAGTCAGGGGAGGACAAGGGGTGCGAGGCCCCCGCGGGGGCACCCACCGGCCCTAGCATCGAGTGCAGGACATTGGTGGATCCGGTACCAGAGGGGCCGGGACAGTGCCGGACTGCAGAGAGGTAAGGACGATGGGAGAGATCTTCGCGGGGATGCCGTGGTGGGTGAAGTGGATCGCGGTGCCGGTCATCGCGCTGGTCGTGTTCGGCGGACTGATAGCCACGGTCGTCGGCTTCGTCATCGGCCTGCTCTTCAAGCTGCTGGTCTTCGTCGCCCTGGTCGGCGGACTCGTCTACGTCGTACGGAAGTTCATGTCGAGCTCCTCGTCGCGCAGCGACTGGTGAGCACCGGGAGCGGGTGGGGCGACCGGTAACAGGAAGCGCCTGTTCCCTCGCGCGAGGGAAGTTTTCCGGGCAGGCCGTATGCGTGCGGTGACGGACCGTTAAAGTCCGGAACTCGACGCGGGGACGACCCCGTGAGCGGCGTACACCCCCTCCCGTGTTCCCCCGCACGGGCTGCCCCCTCGCGCTCCGGGAGTGCCCCTTGGCCATGGCTGACACCGCACCCGCCCAGTTCGACACCCGCGCGGCGACGACGGCCGCGCAGCCGACAGCTCCGGTTCAGCCGTCCGCTTCCGCACCGGCCTCCGCTGTTGGACCGGCCTCCGCTTCCGCATCGGCCTCTGCTTCCGAACCGACTTCCGCTTCCGCGTCGGCCTCCGTTTCCGAACCGGCCTCCGCTCCGGCACAGCCGTCCGCCTCCGGACGGACATCCGCTCCGGTACGGCCCACACCCCCCGTACAGCGCCGCGTACTGCCCCCCGCTGCACCGCCCGCCGCCGCTCCGCCCGAGCAGCCGCACTCCGCGACCCTCATCGGGTCCGTCCAGCGTGCGATGCGTCTGCTGGAGTCGGTCGCGGAGCACGCGCACGGGGCGCCCGCCAAGCAACTCGCCCGTGAGACCGGGCTCGCGCTGCCCACGGCGTACCACCTGCTGCGGACTCTGGTGCACGAGGGCTATCTGCGCCGCGACAAGGGCCTGTTCTTCCTCGGGGAGGCGGCCGAGCGGCTGAGCAGCAGCGGGGCTCAGCAGAAACGTCGCAGCACTGTCGTGGAGGCGCTCGCGCACTGGCGGGACCTGATCGGCGTACCGGTCTACTACGCCCAGTACCGCGACGGCGAGATCGAGGTCGTGTGCGTCTCCGACAGCCCGGGCAACCCGGCCGTCGTGGAGTGGGCGGACTTCCGGGAGACCGGGCACGCGCACGCCATCGGCCAGTGCCTGCTGGCCCAGCTCGACGAGCAGTCCCGGCGCGATCACCTCGACCGCTATCCCGTGCAGTCCATCACCCCGTACACCGTGCGCGACAAGCACAGCCTGCTCCGGCGGCTCGAACGGACCGGGCGGATGGAACCGGTGATCGAGCGTCAGGAGTACGCGCTGGGCACGGTGTGCGCGGCGATTCCGATCACGGTGGGTAACGCTGCGGCAACGATGGCCATCTCCCTGCCCGCGCATCAGGCGGACCGGTTGCTGGCCGCTGCCCAGCAACTGCAAGAGGAAGTCGGGCTTCTGGTGGGGTCGATCGCGATCTCTATCAGTATCTGAAAACTAACTCCTTGTGATCTGCCATGTACTTTCAGCAAGATTTCATCAGTGTCAGAGGGATGATTCCCGGCCAGGCGAAGGCAGATGACGGGGTAGGCGATGCGCGAGTCAGTACAGGCAGAGGTCATGATGAGCTTCCTCGTGTCGGAGGAGCTCTCCTTCCGTATCCCGGTGGAGCTGCGCTACGAGGCCGGTGATCCCTATGCCGTCCGGCTGACCTTCCATCTGCCGGGAGACGCCCCGGTGACCTGGGCTTTCGGCCGTGAGCTGCTGATCGACGGGATCGGTCGGCCGTGCGGCGAGGGAGATGTACGGGTCGCTCCCGCCGGTTCCGATCTGCTGGGGGACGTGCTGATCAGGCTTCAGGTCGGCGCCGACCAGGCGCTGTTCCGCTCGTCGACGGCGCCGATCATCGCTTTCCTCGACCGTACGGACAAGCTGGTGCCGCTAGGGCAGGAGGCCGCGTTGGCCGATTTCGGCACCCATCTGGACGAGGCGCTTGACCGGATTCTTGCGGAGGAGCAGAGCGCGGGGTGACGTCTTGGGGTGAGGCGGCGTGAGGGACGTTCTGTTGTGGGTCGGGTAGGTGCAGGAACGCTTCTGCCGGGAGCCGCTCGGGCCGGGTCGGTTGCGTCGGGTCGGGCTGCGTCGGGTCGAGTCGCGTCGGGGCCCGGCGTCTGGCTTGCGCGGCTCTGAGCTCGTAGCCCCGACCCTTGCGGCCCCGACCTTCGTAGTCCCGACCCTTGCAGCCCCGCCCCTCGTAGTCCCGACCCTCGTAGCCCCGACCCTTGAGCTGAGCCGCCCCTCCCGGGACGGGCCCGACCGTCTCAGCGCCTCCGGCGACGCCCCTTGCCGCCGCCCCTGCCCGGGGCCACGGCCGTGCCCGCGCTCGCGCTCGTCGCCGGTACCGGAGTGGGCGTCGCCGATGCCGTGGTTTCCGTGCCCGGTCGGTCCGCCGAGACCACCAGGGCCGCGAGGGCGGTGGTGACCGGGACCGAGGCGACCAGGCCGATCGAGCCGACCAGGGTGCGCACGATCTCCTCCGCGACCAACTCGCTGTTGGCGACGGTCCCCACGCTGGACTGGGCGATCGAGAAGAGCAGCAGCAACGGCAGCGCGGCGCCCGCGTAGGCGAGGACGAGCGTGTTGACCACGGACGCGATGTGGTCACGGCCGATCCGGATGCCGGCGCGATACAGCCCCCGCCAGCCCATCGTCGGGTTGGCTTCGTGCAGCTCCCAGACCGCCGAGGTCTGCGTGACCGTTACGTCGTCGAGGACACCGAGGGAGCCGATGATGACGCCGGCGAGCAGCAGACCGCTCATGTCGATCGACGGGTACAGCCCGTGGATGAGCCCGGTGTTGTCGTCGGTGTTGCCGGTGAGCGCGGCCCAGCCGATGAACAGCGAGCCGAGGACGCCGATCAGCACCAGGGAGATCAGCGTGCCCAGTACCGCGACGGAGGTTCTGGCCGACAGCCCGTGGCACATGTAGAGGGCGATCAGCATGATGGCGCTCGACCCGACCACCGCCACGAGCAGCGGGTTCGAGCCCTGCAGGATCGCGGGCAGTACGAAGAAGTTCAGCAGCAGGAAGCTGACCGCCAGCGCGACCAGGGCCATGACTCCGCGCATCCGCCCGACGATCACGACGGCGAGCGCGAAGATGCCGGCGAGCAGCCCCATCGGGAGCCTGCGGTTGACGTCGGTCACCGAGTACTGGAGGTCCCTGGGCGCCGAGGGCTCGTACGCGACCACGACCTTCTCGCCCTCGTGCAGCTGCCGCGACTGGTCGGGCTGGACGATCTCCGTGAAGGTACGGCCCTTGTCGTCGCCGGTGTCGACCCGGATCGTCGCCTTCTTGCAGGTGCCGTCCGCCTGCTGCTGGGCGGAGGAGCCCTCGGCGGTGGAGGTGTCCCCGGTCGGGGCCTCCCCCGAGGCGTTCACCGACTTGCAGCTGACGCTCACGACCTTGCTGACGGTGGCCTGCTGGGTCTGCCGGTCGAAGCCGACCCCGGTGCGCTCGTGCGCCGGAGCCCCGCCGGGCCACAGCACCGCGAGCCCCACGACCACGGCCACGCCGAACGGGATGAGGATCGCCCCGATGACCTTGCGGAGGTGCTTGGAGACGGGGGTCGCCGGGCCGTGGCTGTGACTGTGCGAGTGACCGTGCCCGCCGCTGCCCGTCCCGGGGCCGCCGCCGTGTCCGTGGCCGCCGTCGGGGCCGTGCCCATGGCCGTCATCGTGATGACCATGCCCGTCACCGTGTCCGTGACCGTCGCCGCCCCGGCCGCCTCCACCGGGACCGCCACCCCGGCCGCCCCCACTGGGACCGCCACCGTGGCCACCGTCGCCGACCTGACCACCGTGACCGGCACCCTGACCCTGCTGGCCGTGTCCCCGCTGCCCATGCCCTTGCTGCCCGTGTCCCTGGCCGTAGCCGTGCCCGCCGCTGTGCGCGTGCTCGTGCCAGCCGCCGTCGCGCCCGCCGTCTCCGGGACCACCGAAGGGGCCACCTGAGCCACCGGGACCACCAGGCCCACCACGACCACCGGGACCACCGGGACCCCCGGCCCCACCAACAGGCCCGCCGATACGACCAGTCGCGGGCCCGCCCGCGGAACCGTCGCCGGGGCCACGCCCAGGGCCGTATCCGGGTCCGCCTCCCGGGCCGTTTCCGGAACCCGGTCGGCGCGGTGGCTCGGGAGGCGGGTACGGGGGCTGATGTGTCGAGGTCACCGCCCGATCATCGCAAGAACGAAAGGGGCCCCCTGTTCACCGCGCCCGAATTGACGCTAGCGTGGTGCCACCTTTGTACACGCGGGAGCTCGGAGCACCGGGCTGAGAGGGCGCTGACCTCCGTCCCAGCGATGTTTCACGTGGAACGTCATCTCTGGCGAGTGACGTTCCCCACGAAACGTCGGCGGACGGGAAACGCTGCGTCGACCGCTGAACCTGTTACCGGGTAATGCCGGCGTAGGGAGTAGGTCTCATGACCATCAAGGACGCACGCACGCCTGCCTCCGAACAGAGCGACACCGTCGACTCGGAGGCCGGGAAGTCCATCGGCTGGCACAAGGGATACGTGACGGGCCCAGCGGGCTCGCGCCCCGATCTGCGTGTGCCGGTCCGTCAGGTGCACCTCACCAACGGGCAGTCGGTCACGCTGTACGACACCTCGGGCCCGTACACCGATCCGCTCACCGAGACGGACGTCCGCCGGGGCCTCGTGCCGCTGCGGGAGAACTGGATCATCGGACGCGGGGACACCGAGGAGTACGCGGGCCGTCCCGTGCGCCCCGAGGACGACGGGATCAAGCACACCTCGCCGCGGGGCGGGAACCTCCGCAACCTCGACGCGGTGTTCCCCGGCAGGCCGCGCCTTCCGCGTCGTAGCCGAGACGGCGGCGCGGTCACGCAGCTCGCGTACGCGCGCCGGGGCGAGATCACGCCCGAGATGGAGTTCGTGGCGGTCCGGGAGAACGTCTCCGCCGAGGTGGTCCGCGAGGAGATCGCGGCGGGCCGCGCGGTGCTGCCGGCCAACGTCAACCACCCGGAGATCGAGCCGATGATCATCGGCAAGCGGTTCCTGGTGAAGGTCAACGCCAACATCGGCAACTCCGCGGTCACCTCCTCCATCGAGGAGGAGGTCGAGAAGATGACCTGGGCGACCCGGTGGGGCGCCGACACGGTCATGGACCTCTCCACGGGCCGCAACATCCACACCACCCGCGAGTGGGTGCTGCGCAACTCCCCCGTCCCCATCGGCACGGTGCCGCTCTATCAGGCGCTGGAGAAGGTCGACGGCCGGGCCGAGGAGCTGACCTGGGAGATCTACAAGGACACGGTGATCGAGCAGGCCGAGCAGGGCGTGGACTACATGACGGTCCACGCGGGCGTGCGGCTGCCGTACGTCCCGCTGACCGCGAACCGCAAGACCGGCATCGTCTCGCGCGGCGGTTCGATCATGGCGGCGTGGTGCCTGGCGCACCACAAGGAGAGCTTCCTCTACGAGAACTTCGAGGAACTGTGCGAGATCCTCGCCGCCTACGACGTCACGTACTCGCTCGGTGACGGCCTTCGCCCGGGGTCGATCGCGGACGCCAACGACGAGGCGCAGTTCGCGGAGTTGAGGACGCTCGGGGAGCTCAACACCATCGCGAAGCGCTTCAACGTGCAGACCATGATCGAGGGCCCGGGACATGTCCCGATGCACAAGATCAAGGAGAACATCGACCTTCAGCAGGAGATCTGCGAGGAGGCGCCGTTCTACACGCTGGGCCCGCTGACCACCGACGTCGCGCCGGCCTACGACCACATCACCTCCGGCATCGGTGCCGCGATGATCGCCTGGTGGGGCACCGCGATGCTCTGCTACGTCACGCCCAAGGAGCACCTGGGCCTGCCCAACCGGGACGACGTCAAGACCGGCGTCATCACCTACAAGATCGCCGCCCACGCGGCCGACCTCGCCAAGGGCCACCCGGGCGCCCAGGAATGGGACGACGCCCTCTCCGACGCCCGCTTCGAGTTCCGCTGGGAGGACCAGTTCAACCTCGCCCTGGACCCGGACACGGCCCGTGAGTTCCACGACGAGACCCTCCCGGCCGAACCGGCCAAGACGGCCCACTTCTGCTCGATGTGCGGCCCGAAGTTCTGCTCGATGAAGATCTCCCAGGACATCCGCCGCCGTCACGGCGACAGCCAGGAGGAGATCGAGGAGGGCATGGCCCAGAAGTCGAAGGAGTTCGCGGCGAGCGGTAATCGCGTGTACCTGCCGCTGGCGGACTGACGTCCGTAGATTGGCGCTGTTCCGGAGGCCGGGTGCCTTCGGGGCAGCGCCGTCGTGCGCGTTCGGGGATGCGATGAAGGGGGGCGGAGTCTTGATCGTTCTGAAGGTGACGGCCGAGGTGCAGTCGCTGGCGTGGGACGGCGACGATCTGGTCGATGCGGTGGGCGGGGGCCGCCGATGGGGCCCTGACGGCGTGGAGCGTGCCTCGATCAGCCGTGGGTTTCCCTTCGACCGGAGTGTCGTCTCCCCGTCCGGCCGGTACTCCGTTGTCCATGCCGAGCGTGGTACCGAGGCGCTGCTGCTCGACGGTGATCGGCTCGTCCGTGAGCTGAACCGCAGCGACTACCACGCCGCTGACTTCGACTATCCGGTCGCACTCGGAGCGTTGCCGGACGGCCGCGAGGTCCTGGTCCACTGCCCGGAGGAGTACAACGTCCTCGAGATCGAGGACGTGGAGTCGGGAGAGCGGCTCACCCGTGGTGAACGTCAGCCGAAGGACGTCTTCCACTCGCGGCTGGCGGTGAGCCCGGACGGGACACACCTGCTGTCGGCCGGCTGGGTGTGGCATCCGTACGGAGTCGTCGAAGTCTTCGACCTGGCCGATGCGCTGACGGCCCCTGCCGTGCTCGACGGCCATGGAGTGCTGCCCATGGATCCGGGCATTGACGCGGAGGTCGTCTCGGCCTGCTGGCTCGACGGTGACCGCGTGGCCGTGGCGACCGGGGAGGAGTTTCTCGACGACGAGGAGACGCCTGCCCTGGGCCCACGGCAGTTGGGCGTCTGGTCGCTCTCCGCGATGCGGTGGATCCATCGCAACAAGGTCGATTTCACCATCGGCACTCTGATCGCCCGGGGTGACACGGTTGTCTCCCTGTACGGGAATCCGCGGCTGATCGATGTCACGACGGGTGCGGTGGTGGCGGAATGGCCCACCGTGGAGGTGCCCCGCAGAGAGGGCAGCTACGGGGTCACTCACATTCCGACGCCCGTTGCCGCCCTGCACCCGGACGGCATCCGCCTGGCAGTGGCCCAGCCGGACGGCATCGCGATCATCGCTCTTCCGGAAGAGCCACACCGGCCCCGGTGATCCGCCCCGACCGGACATCCGGCTTGCGCTCCTTTCGAGGGGAACGCAAGCCGAGGGGCTGATCCGGCACCGTCACTCCGGCTTGTGGTCCGGCCCCCCGAAGTCCGGGCTGGTGTAGTCCGGACTGCTGAAGCTCGGGCGGGAGCCCGAGGATCCGTCGTCGGGGCTGGTGAAGCCGGGGCGGCCGTAGCCCAGGTTGGGCATACGGCTGGTGCTCGGCGCCGGCGGTGCCGTGTGGTGCACCGCGGCGGCGGTACCGGGGTCGGTCAGCGCTTCCCGGAGGAAGGGCAGGACGCCTCGCTCCAGCAGGGCGTCGTGCCAGGCGTCCCTGGCGCGTGCCACCTCTTCGCTCAGCTCGCCGTAACCCGCTTCGAGGGAGGGCCGGTTGCGCAGGGCGGTGAGGAGCAGTCCGACGGCGGCGACCAGGATCGCGGCCGCCGTCACGGCGCCGAACACCCATCCCACGGTGATCATGGTGTGGGCGAACGCCGGCTCGGGGTTGAGCATCTGGAGGATGTAGCCCACGAGCAGGAAGATCGCCGCGGCTATTCCGGCGAGGACGGGCGTCAGGACCGCGGCGACGGCGACGGCGCCCGCGCCGGTGGTCTCGGCGACCTCTCCCATGGCCGTGGCGAGCCCCATCGCACCCGTACTCGACTCGGCGGGACCGGGTTCGTGCACGGACGACAGGGTGGACGGCGCCGGGCGGCGCTGTTCCTCGCGGACCTTCACATAGTGCTGGTACTCGGTCGCCGCGGCCGCCGTGATGAGCGCGGTGGCGTTGAGCGCCATGGTGCGCAGCTGTTCGGGATTCAGCCGCTGTCCGACAGCGGCCAGTTCGGGACGGTGTGGGGCGGAGCGCAGCGCCTCATCGAGGATCCGCTCGTACTCTTGGCGGTCCTCACTGAGCAGGTGCTGCGGAACGCTGTTCATGTGCATCCCCCGATGCTCCGTAGGGCTTGGGGCTCGCATGCCAACGAGCCGTCGGGCAGAAACGGAGGGGAGCCTGCTACGGATAACCAGATGGTAGAGCGGTGACGGCACAGGGTGACAGGGGGTTTCCAGAAATTGGCCCCTGGCCTGCGCTCACGCCGGTCGGTCCGGCACGGTGAGACGTCTGCCCCGGGAACGCTCAGATATCCAGGGGCAGTTGCTGGACCAGCAGTTTTCCGGCCATGGTCACCCCGCCGTCCATCCCGATGGCCAGCCCGTCGGCGTAGACGTGCGGTCCTTCGACCACCGGACCCGATTCGTCCTCGCCGTCCTCGGAGCCCACTTCGCCGAGCAGATAGGGAATCGGGCTGTGCCCGTGAACGATGCGGGCGCCGCCGTACGTATCGAGCAGGGAGCGCACATGGTCGGCGCCGCCCTCGTCGCGGAAGGAGAAGCGCTTGGTGAACTTGCGGAAGAGATCCCACACCTCGTCCGCGTCGTTGCGCGTGAGGGTCTCGCGGACGGTGTCGTTGACCGCCTCGATCGAGTCGCCGTAGTCGAGATAGGCGGTGGTGTCGGAGTGCACGAGCAGATGGCCGTCGACCTGCTCGACCGCGTCGAGACGGGACATCCACTGGAGGTGGTGGTCCTGGAGGCGGTCCATGTCGGTCTTCTGGCCGCCGTTGAGCAGCCAGGCCGCCTGGAAGGTGGCGGTGCCCGCACCGGAGTTGACGGGGGTGTCGCCGAACCGCTTGGCGCCGATCAGCAGCAGCTCGTGGTTGCCCATGAGGGCCTTGCAGTAGCCGCCGGCCGCGGCGGCCTCCGCGGACAGCCGCATCACGAGGTCGATCACGCCGATGCCGTCGGGGCCGCGGTCGGTGAAGTCGCCGAGGAACCAGAGCCGGGCGGTGCCGGCGCACCACTCGCCCGCCGCGTCGACGAGGCCCTTCTCCTGGAGCGCGGCCAGCAGTTCGTCGAGGTAGCCGTGGACGTCGCCCACGACGAAGAGCGGACCGGGGCCGTCCACCTCCCTGGACACGGGGTCGGCGGCCGCCTGGGGTCCCTCACCGGGGTTGATGACCGGCAGGTCCTGCTCGGTGGGGGTGTACCCCTCCGGGTAGGTCTCCTCGTGGGCGGGGATCACGTCCCCGGGGTGCGTGCTGTGGCCGTACGGACCGGTCTCGTTGACGTACGCGGGTACCCGGAAGTCGCGCAGCACCGCAGTGCGCTCCACCTCGGGTCCCTGACCGGCCCCCTGAGTCATCAGACCCCTCCACCATCGCGCCGCATCTGCACCGCTTCGGACTGCCTGGTCGCAGCGGCCCCGCGGTGTCGTGGGCCCATCATAGGAATGCGGATCGCGCCATGTGATGACCCAGGGGTGGTGAATCGGAGCAAGACTCCTGTTCACCGCGGCATTCGCCCCGATTGGGCCGGGCTTCGACCACTGCCCGGCCCTCTCACGGCTACTGCTCCTCGGGTGACCGCGGCGGGCTGACCGTCGTGCGCGGGGCCCGCCGCTGGGACGAGGTGCGCACGATCAGCTCCGTCGGTATCACCTGCTCGACCGGTTGGTCCGATTCGACCCCCTCGATGGCGTCGATGAGGAGCTGGACCACGGCCGTGCCGATACGGCGCGGCTTCAGCGAGAGCGTGGTGACGGGCGGTTCGGTGCTGGCGTACACGGTGGACTCGGAGCAGCACACGATCAGCAGGTCGTCCGGGACCCGTAGTCCGTAGCGGCGGGCGGCGGCCAGCAGATCGGTGCCGTTGGGGTCGAACAGGCCGTAGACGGCGTCGGGGCGGTCCGGGCGGGCGAGCAGCCGGTCGGCGGCGACGGCGCCCGCACACGGGTCGTGCGCCGGGTAGGCCTCGTAGACCGGGTCCTGGCCCACCCGCTCGCACCAGCGCAGATACGCGGTGGTCGACAGATGCGTGTACGTGTCCGTCGTCGTCCCGGTCAGCAGGCCGATGCGGCGGGCGCCGGCGTCGGCCAGATGGTCCAGGATGCCCAGTACGGCGGCCTCGTGGTCGTTGTCGACCCACGCGGTGACCGGCAGCGCGCCGGCCGGGCGGCCGTCGGAGACCACCGGCAGCCCCTGCCGGACCAGCTCGCTGACGACCGGGTCCTGGTCGGACGGGTCGATGACGACCGTGCCGTCCAGGGCGACGTTGGACCACACGTCGTGGCGCGAGGTCGCGGGCAGGATCACGAGGGCGTAGCCGCGGGCGAGCGCGGCCGAGGTGGCGGCCCGCGCCATCTCGGCGAAGTACGCGAACTCGGTGAAGGTGAAAGGTTCATCCCCGTACGTCGTCACGGTCAGACCGATGAGGCCCGACTTGCCGGTACGGAGGGTTCGGGCCGCGGCCGAGGGGCGGTAGCCCAACCGGTCGGCGACCTCACGGACATGGCGGCGGGTGGCGTCCGGGAGCCTGCCCTTGCCGTTCAGGGCGTCGGAGACGGTCGTGATGGAGACTCCGGCGGCGGCGGCCACGTCTCTGATGCCCGCCCGACCCGGCCGACTGCCTCGACGTGAGGTTTCCGCGCGGCTCACCTGGTGCTTCCCTGCTGCTGTCATGGCGAGCCGATAGTAGGGCTCATGCGGTGGGGTAGGGCGGACGCATATGCACGCGTTGACAGGCACGTTTCTGCAAGGTCATTTAGCATCAACTGCCTTTGAAACAGTGTCAGTTAAACGATCCAATGGCACTACGTAACTTGTCGGCACGCATGGGCCTGCCAAGTCCCCGATGTTTCGAAGAGGTCTCAACTCACCTTCACGGGTGACGCGCGCCACGGCGCGAGCCACCGGCGCATAGATATATGTGACCGCGCCCCCCGATTCGTCTGACTTCGTACGGTGATGCCCGTGATGCCAGTGGGGCTGATGAGGTTGGCCCTCACCTGTACGCAGTGGCGCCCGATCCTCATAAGGTGAGGAGTAATGGGAAGCCCGGCTGCCACCAGTCGGTGGTCATGAGGAGGACTGCGGTGAGCGAGACGAGCCCCAAGCTGCGCGCCGAGCTGGAGGGTATCCCCACCTACAAGCCCGGCAGGCCCGCCGCGGCCGGTGGTCCGGTGGCCTACAAGCTGTCCTCCAACGAGAACCCGTATCCGCCGCTGCCGGGCGTGATGGAGTCGGTGACGGCGGCCGTCTCCTCGTTCAACCGCTACCCGGACATGGCCTGCACGGGCCTGATGAACGAGCTCTCCGACCGCTTCGGCGTCCCGCTCGCCCACCTGGCCACCGGCACCGGCTCGGTCGGCGTCGCGCAGCAGCTGATCCAGGCGACCTCGGGCCCCGGCGACGAGGTGATCTACGCCTGGCGGTCCTTCGAGGCGTACCCGATCATCACGCAGATCAGCGGTGCCACCTCGGTGAAGGTGCCGCTGACGCCGGGTGATGTGCACGACCTGGACGCGATGGCCGACGCGATCACCGACCGGACCCGGCTGATCTTCGTCTGCAACCCCAACAACCCGACGGGCACGGTCGTGCGCCGGGCCGAGCTGGAACGGTTCCTCGACCGGGTGCCGAGCGATGTGCTGGTGGTGCTCGACGAGGCCTACCGCGAGTTCATCCGCGACCCCGAGGTGCCGGACGGCGTCGAGCTGTACCGCACCCGCCCGAACGTCTGCGTGCTGCGCACCTTCTCCAAGGCGTACGGCCTCGCGGGACTCCGGGTCGGCTTCGCCATCGCCCACGAGCCGGTCGCGGCGGCACTGCGCAAGACGGCGGTGCCCTTCGGCGTCAGCCAGCTCGCGCAGGAGGCCGCGATCGCCTCGCTGCGCGCCGAGGACGAACTGCTGGGCCGGGTCGGCTCGCTGGTCTGTGAGCGCAATCGCGTGGTCGAGGGGCTGCGCGCCCAGGGCTGGACGGTGCCCGAGACCCAGGCCAACTTCGTGTGGCTGCGGCTGGGGGAGCGCACCGCCGACTTCGCGGCGGCCTGCGAGCGGCACGGTGTGGTCGTACGGCCGTTCCCGGGCGAGGGCGTGCGGGTGACGATCGGGGAGACCGAGGCGAACGACATCTTCCTGAAGGTGACGGAGGGCTTCCGTAAGGAGCTCTAGCTCACATCCGCCACGCGTTCGCGCTGGTCAGGGCAGGTTAACAGGGGGGTTCCCGGTGGCGAGGGGGACCCCCCTTCGCCTTGTCGAAAAGAGGTGCGTCATACTAGCTTGTGAATGTGAACGCTTTCACAAGCGTGTGAGTAAGGAGCGGCACCGTGGACCTGGCTCTGGCGCCGGAGACCCTGGCGCGATGGCAGTTCGGCATCACCACCGTCTACCACTTCCTCTTCGTCCCGCTGACGATCTCGCTCGCCGCCCTCACGGCCGGACTGCAGACCGCGTGGGTGCGCACGGAGAAGGAGAAGTACCTCAAGGCCACCAAGTTCTGGGGCAAGCTCTTCCTGATCAACATCGCGATGGGTGTGGTCACCGGCATCGTGCAGGAGTTCCAGTTCGGCATGAACTGGTCCGCCTACTCGCGCTTCGTCGGTGACGTCTTCGGCGCCCCACTCGCCTTCGAGGCCCTGATCGCGTTCTTCTTCGAGTCCACCTTCATCGGCCTGTGGATCTTCGGCTGGGACAAGCTGCCCAAGAGGATCCACCTGGCCTGCATCTGGATGGTCTCGATCGGCACGATCCTGTCGGCGTACTTCATCCTCGCGGCCAACTCGTGGATGCAGCACCCGGTCGGCTACCGGATCAACGAGGCGAGGGGCCGGGCCGAGCTCACCGACTTCTGGCTGGTGCTGACCCAGAACACCGCGCTCGCCCAGGCCTTCCACACGCTCAGCGCGTCCTTCCTGACCGGCGGCGCGTTCATGGTCGGCATCGCGGCCTTCCATCTGTTCCGCAAGAAGCACATCACCGTGATGAAGAGCTCGCTGCGGCTGGGCCTGATCACCGTGGTCATCGCCGGCATGCTCACCGCGATCAGCGGCGACACCCTCGGCAAGGTCATGTTCAAGCAGCAGCCGATGAAGATGGCCGCCGCCGAGGCCCTGTGGGACGGCCAGAACTCCGCGCCCTTCTCGATCTTCGCCTACGGAGACGTCAGCAAGGGCCACAACACCGTCGAGCTGTCCGTGCCCGGTGTGCTGTCGTTCCTCGCAGACGACGACTTCAACTCCTACGTCCCCGGCATCAACGACACCAACAAGGCCGAGCAGGAGAAGTACGGTCCCGGCGACTACCGGCCCAACATCCCCGTCGCTTTCTGGGCGTTCCGCTGGATGATCGGCTTCGGCATGGCGTCCTTCGCCATCGGCATCGCCGGACTCTGGCTGACCCGCAAGAAGTTCCTGCTGCCGCAGCACCTCAGGGTCGGCGAGGACGAGGTCCCGCACCTGGTCCTCTTCCGGAACAAGGCCCTCAGCCCCAAGCTCGGCCGGCTCTACTGGCTGGTCGCGATCTGGACCATGGCCTTCCCGCTGATCGCCAACTCCTGGGGCTGGATCTTCACCGAGATGGGCCGTCAGCCCTGGGTTGTCTACGGCCTCTTCCGGACCCGGGACGCGGTCTCCCCCGGTGTCTCGCAGGCCGAGGTCCTCACCTCGATGATCGTCTTCACCAGCCTGTACGCCATCCTCGCGGTCGTCGAGGTCAAGCTGCTGGCGAAGTACATCAAGGCCGGGCCGCCCGAGCTCACCGAGGCCGACCTCAACCCGCCCACGAAGATCGGCGGCGACGCGCGTGACGCCGACAAGCCGATGGCCTTCTCGTACTAGGCCGAGGGAGAGCGAGTCATGGAACTTCACGACGTCTGGTTCGTGCTCATCGCCGTCCTGTGGACCGGCTACTTCTTCCTGGAGGGCTTCGACTTCGGGGTCGGTGTCCTCACCAAGCTGCTGGCCCGCAACCGGGTCGAGAAGCGCGTCCTGATCAACACCATCGGTCCGGTCTGGGACGGCAACGAGGTCTGGCTGCTCTCGGCGGGCGGCGCGACCTTCGCCGCGTTCCCCGACTGGTACGCCACGCTCTTCTCCGGCTTCTACCTGCCGCTGCTGGTCATCCTGGTCTGCCTGATCGTCCGCGGTGTCGCCTTCGAGTACCGGGCCAAGCGGCCCGAGGAGAACTGGCAGCGCAACTGGGAGACCGCGATCTTCTGGACCTCGCTGATCCCCGCGTTCCTGTGGGGCGTCGCCTTCGGCAACATCGTGCACGGGGTGAAGATCGACCGGAACTTCGAGTACGTCGGCGGCTTCTGGGACCTGCTCAACCCGTACGCCCTCCTCGGCGGACTGGTGACACTGACCCTGTTCACCTTCCACGGCACGGTGTTCACGGCTCTCAAGACCGTCGGTGAGATCCGGGAACGCGCGCGGAAGCTGGCCACCCGGGTCGGTGTGGTGACCGCCGCGCTGGCGCTGGTCTTCCTGCTGTGGACCCAGGCCGACAACGGAGACGGCAAGAGCCTGGTCGCGCTGGTGGTCGCCGTGGCCGCGCTGGTCGTCGCCCTGGTGGCCAACCGGGCCGGGCGGGAGGGCTGGTCGTTCGCCCTGTCCGGCGTCACCATCGTGGCCGCCGTCGCGATGCTCTTCCTGACGCTCTTCCCGAACGTCATGCCGTCCTCGCTCAACGCGGACTGGAGCCTCACGGTCACCAACGCCTCGTCGAGCCCCTACACCCTGAAGATCATGACGTGGTGCGCGGCGATCGCCACGCCGGTCGTGATGCTCTACCAGGGCTGGACGTACTGGGTCTTCCGTAAGCGCATCGGCACGCAGCACATCGCCGACGCCGCGCACTGAGCCCGAGTTGGGGCATGTTTCACGTGAAACATGCCCCTTGAGAAGAGGGTGTGTTTCACGTGAAACCGATCGACCCGCGTCTGCTCCGTTACGCCAGGGCCACCCGGCTCTTCCTGGCGGCCGTGGTCGGCCTGGGCGCCCTCGGGGCCCTGTTGGTCATCGGCCAGGCGATGCTCATCGCCGAGATCGTGGTCGGCGCGTTCCAGCACAGCCTCTCGGTCGCCGAACTCCGCACTCCCCTGCTGTTGTTGGTGGCCGTAGCCGTCGGCCGTGGCCTCGTCTCATGGCTCACGGAACTCGCCGCACACCGCGCGAGCGCCGCCGTGAAGTCGGAGCTGCGGGGGCGGCTGCTGGAGCGGGCCACGGCACTGGGGCCCGGGTGGCTGAGCGGGCAGCGGACCGGATCGCTGGTCGCTCTCGCCACCAGGGGAGTCGACGCCCTCGACGACTACTTCTCGCGCTATCTCCCGCAGTTGGGCCTCGCGGTCGTCGTGCCGGTGGCGGTGCTGGCGCGGATCGTGACCGAGGACTGGGTATCGGCGGCCATCATCGTCGGCACCCTGCCCCTCATCCCGGTGTTCATGGTGCTGATCGGCTGGGCCACCCAGTCCCGGATGGACCGTCAGTGGCGGCTGCTGTCCCGGCTGTCGGGGCACTTCCTGGACGTGGTCGCGGGGCTGCCGACGCTGAAGGTGTTCGGCAGGGCCAAGGCGCAGGCCGACTCGATCCGGCGCATCACCGGTGAGTACCGCCAGGCGACCATGCGGACCCTGCGGATCGCCTTCATCTCCTCCTTCGCCCTGGAACTGCTGTCCACGCTCTCGGTGGCGCTGGTCGCGGTGACGATCGGCATGCGGCTCGTCCACGGCGAGATGACCCTGTACGACGGCCTGGTCGTCCTCATCCTGGCCCCCGAGGCGTATCTCCCCCTGCGTCAGGTCGGTGCGCAGTACCACGCGGCGGCCGAGGGGCTGGCCGCCGCCGAGGAGATCTTCGCGGTGCTGGAGACACCGGTGCCGGCGTCCGGGACCGGTGCGGTGCCCGCCGGCGCGCTGGCCTTCGAGCAGGTCACGGTCCGCTACCCCGGGCGTTCCGGGGACGCCGTCACCGACGTGTCCTTCGAGGTGGCGCCCGGGGAGACGGTGGCGCTGGTCGGCCCCAGCGGCGCGGGCAAGTCGACGCTGCTGAGCGTCCTGCTGGGCTTCGTCCGGCCGGCCGAGGGGCGGGTCCGGATCGGGGGAGCCGCTCTTGACGAGGTCGACCTGGAGGAGTGGCACTCGCGGATCGCGTGGGTGCCGCAGCGGCCGCAGCTGTTCGCCGGGACGATCGCCGAGAACGTACGGCTGGCCCGCCCCGACGCCGACGAGAGCGCCGTACGGCGGGCGTTGGCGGACGCGGGGGCCCTGGAGTTCGTGACCGCGCTCCCCCAGGGCACCGACACCGTGCTCGGCGAGGACGGGACCGGGCTCTCCGCCGGGCAGCGGCAACGCCTCGCGCTGGCCCGGGCGTTCCTCGCGGACCGGCCGGTGCTGCTCCTCGACGAGCCGACGGCGGCGCTCGACGGGGCCACCGAGGCGGAGGTCGTGGCGGCGGTACGGCGGCTCTCGGCCGGGCGGACGGTCCTGCTGGTGGTGCACCGGCCGGCGCTGCTCGGGGTGGCCGACCGGGTGGTCCGGCTGGCGGAGCCCGCGGCACCGGCACCGGCACCGGCTCCGGCTCTGGCGGAGGCCGTCACCCGCACGTCCCCGGTCGGTATGACCGAGGACGGCGTCCCCTTCTCGGAGGCGCCCGGGACGACCGAGGTGCCGGGGAACGCGCGGGGCGTCCTCGCCCGGGTCCGTGCCATGTCCGGTCCCCGGCGCGGCCGGCTTGCCCTCGCCCTGCTGCTCGGCAGCCTCGCCCTCGGCAGTGCCGTGGGGCTGATGGCCACCTCGGGGTGGCTGATCTCCAGGGCCTCGCAGCAGCCGCCGGTGCTGTATCTGATGGTGGCCGTGACGGCGACCAGGGCCTTCGGTATCGGTCGGGCCGTCTTCCGGTACGCGGAGCGGCTGGTGTCGCACGACGCGGTGCTGCGGATGCTCGCCGACACCCGGGTCGCCGTCTACCGGCGGCTCGAACGGCTGGCGCCCGCCGGTCTGCGCACGGCCCGCCGGGGTGATCTGCTCTCACGGCTGGTCTCCGACGTGGACGCCCTCCAGGACTACTGGCTGCGCTGGCTGCTGCCCGCCGGTGCCGCTGTCGGGGTGTCGGCCGCCTCCGTGGCCTTCACGGCCTGGCTGCTGCCCGAGGCCGGTGCGGCACTCGCCGTGGGCCTCCTGGCGGCCGGGGTCGGCGTCCCGCTCGTCACCGCCGCCGTGGCCCGCCGGGCGGAGCGCAGGCTCGCCCCCGCGCGCGGTGAGCTGGCGACCCGGGTGACCGATCTGCTCACCGGGACCGCCGAGTTGACCGTCGCGGGAGCCCTGCCCGCCCGTACCGCCGAGGCGCGGCGGGCCGACGGCGTGCTCACCCGGATCGCCTCGCGCGCCGCCACCGCGACCGCGCTCGGCGACGGACTCACCGCCCTCGTCTGTGGCCTGACCGTCACCGCCACCGCCCTCGTCGGCGCCCAGGCGGTCGCCGCCGGACGGCTCGGCGGGGTCGTCATGGCCGTCGTGGTCCTCACCCCGCTGGCCGCCTTCGAGGCCGTCCTCGGACTGCCCCTGGCCGTGCAGTACCGCCAGCGGGTGCGCAGGAGCGCCGAGCGCGTGTACGAGGTGCTGGACGCGCCCGAGCCGGTACGCGAGCCGGAGCGGCCGCGGCAGGCACCGGCCTCGCCGTTCCCGGTGCTGGTCAAGGGCCTCACAGCCCGGCACGAGGGCCAGGACCGGGACGCCCTCGCAGGGCTCGACCTGACCCTCGCGGAAGGCCGCCGGGTCGCCGTGGTCGGCGCGTCCGGCTCCGGCAAGACGACGCTCACGCAGGTGCTGCTGCGCTTCCTGGACGCGGACGCCGGCACCTACACCCTGGGCGGGGTGGACGCCTACGGGCTGGACGGCGACGACGTACGGCGGCTGGTGGGGCTGTGCGCGCAGGACGCGCACCTCTTCGA
Source organism: Streptomyces sp. SID13726 (assembly GCF_010548375.1). Taxonomy (GTDB): domain Bacteria; phylum Actinomycetota; class Actinomycetes; order Streptomycetales; family Streptomycetaceae; genus Streptomyces. The sequence continues at coordinate 27,045 of NZ_JAAGLY010000021.1, read as the reverse complement.
CAGCTCGGTGCGCGAGAACCTGCTCCTCGCCAGGAAGGACGCGACCGAGGACGAACTGCGGGACGCGCTGCGGCGGGCCCGGCTGCTCGACTGGGCCGAGGGCCTGCCCGACGGTCTCGACACTTTGGTCGGCGAGCACGGGGCATGGCTGTCCGGCGGTCAGCGCCAGCGGCTCGCGCTGGCCCGGGCGCTGCTGGCCGACTTCCCGGTCCTCGTCCTGGACGAGCCCGGCGAGCATCTCGACCTGCCCACCGCGGACGCGCTCACCGCCGATCTGCTGGCCGCCACCGAGGGCCGTACGACACTCCTCATCACGCACCGGCTGGCGGGTCTCGAGTCGGTGGACGAGGTGGTCGTACTCGACGAGGGAAGGGTCGTGCAGCGGGGCTCCTACGCGGAGTTGGCCGTTGTGGAGGGGCCGCTGCGGAGGATGGCCGAGCGGGAGGCGGAGTCGGAGCTGCTGGTGGCGGCGGGCTGAGTCCGGTCGGCGCGAGGGCTCTGAAGGCCCAACTCGGCTTTCTGGGGCAATCAGTACTCATTACGCTCAGGGCATGTCCACGCCTCAGGGAATGCCGACCGAACTGGCTGCACAGCTGCCGCAGCTCCTGGAGGCGATGCGGTCCGTCGGCAGCGGCCTGGAGCTGCACACCACACTCGACCGGATCTGTGGGACGGCGGCGGAGCTGACCGGCGCCCGGTACGCGGCCATCGGGGTCGTCGACGAGGACGGCGACGGGCTCGCCGACTTCGTCCACCACGGCGTCGACGAGGCGACGGCCCGCCGCATCGGACGGCCTCCGGACGGACGAAGGGGGCTGCTCGGGGCGCTCGTCCGCGATCCGGAACCGGTGCGGCTCACGGAGGTGACGGCGGATCCGCGCTCGTGCGGATTCCCCACGCACCATCCCCCGATGCGCACCTTCCTGGGGCTGCCCGTCCGGGTGCAGGGCGAGGTGTTCGGCAACCTGTATCTGGCGGAGAAGCACAGTGGCGGGCCGTTCGACGACCACGACCTCAACATGGTCCGGGTGCTGGCCGCGGAGGCGGGGATCGCCGTCGGCAACGCCCGGCTGTACGAGGCGGCGCAGCAGCGCGAGCGCTGGATCGACGGTTCGGTCGCCGTGACCACCGCCCTGCTGTCCGGTGGCGACGCCGACGACGCCCTCCAGGTCGTGGCCGAACAGGCCCGCAGGCTGTCCGGGTCGGCGGCCGGGATCGTGCTGCTGCCCGCCGACGAAGGAGGTCTGGAGATCGTCGCCGTGGCCGCCGACGAGCCGTCGGACGCGCTGGGCACGGTGGTGCCGCCGGACAGCGGGATCGTCGCCGAACTCCTCGACGGGCAGGCCGTGTTCGTCGAGGACGCGAGCACGGACCCGCGGGTGACCAACGGCCTCGCCCGCGGCTACGGCCCGATCATGATGGTGCCCCTGGAGAGCGACGGCCGGGTGCTGGGCAGCCTGGTCACCCCGCGCGCCCGCGGCGAGCGGCCGTTCAGCCGGGCCGAGCGCGGCCTCGCCGTCCAGTTCGCCTCCCAGGCCGCGCTCGCGCTGAAGATGGCGCAGACCCAGCGCGACCGGGAGCGGCTCGCGGTGTACGAGGACCGCGACCGGATCGCCCGTGACCTGCACGACCTGGTCATCCAGCGGCTGTTCGCGACGGGGATGATGCTGGAGAGCGCACAGCGCGGGTCGGCCGTGCCCGAGGTGCGCGGCGGCGTCGGCAAGGCGGTCGACGCCCTCGACACCACCATCCAGGAGATCCGCACGGCGATCTTCGCGCTCCAGCAGGGCCCGGCCGAGGCGCCCGCCGGACTGCGCACCCGGGTGCTGCGCGAGATCAACATGGCCGCCGTGCCGCTCGGGTTCAAGCCGTCGTACCGCTTCGTCGGCCCGGTCGACGGCGTGGTCGGCGACCTCACCGGCAAGAACCTCGTCGCGGCCCTGCGCGAGGCCCTCTCCAACGCCTTCCGGCACGCCGGGGCCTCCCGGATCGACGTCGTCGTCGACGCGACGGCGACCCTGCCGGACGGCCGGCCCGGGGTACGGCTGTCCGTCGCGGACGACGGTGTCGGCATTCCGGAGGGCGGTCGGCGCAGCGGGCTCGGCAATCTGAGACGGCGGGCGGAGTCGCTCGGCGGGGACAGCGGGCACGGTCCCGGAATCGGGCCGGACGGCGGCGGCACGACGATCGTGTGGCAGGCGCCGCACTGACCCGTCCGCAGCAACGTGTCCCCCGGCCGTACGACTTGAACAGGACCGGGCCGCGGGACCCGGGTCAGGATCGCTGACATGCGATCACCTCGCCGTCACCCGCTGCTCGTTCCGGCGCTGCTGTGCGCGCTGGCGGTGCTGGCGGCCCGCCCCACGGACGCCGCCGACGACGACGGCGCGGGCCGCCGCGAGGACGGTGACCCGGGGCTCAGCGCCCAGGTGGCCCGGCTGTACGAGGACGCGGCCCTGGCGACCCGGCAGTACGAGGCGGGCCGTCTGGAGGCGGAGGTACAGCGGGCGCAGGCCCAGCGGTTCGAGCAGCTCCTGGACCGGGAGCGGCGTGAGATCGCCGTCCTGCACGAGGACCTGGGCCGGATCGCGCGCTCCCAGTACCGCGACGGCGGCGGGCTGCCGATCACCGCGCAGATGCTCCTCGCGGACGACCCCGAGGAGCTGATGCAGGGTCAGCACGTCTTCTCCCGGACGACGCTGGCCGTCAACAACGCGGTCGACAAGAGCCGCCGGGCCGAGGCACGGCTCGCCGCGGACGAGGCGAAGGCCGCCGCGGCCTGGCGGACGCTGGAGCGGCGCGGCACCGAACTCGCCGTGCTGAAGAAGGGCATCGAGCAGAAACTGGAAGAGGCCCGCTGGCAGTTGCAGGGCCAGGCCGACGCCTCCGTCGCCGCCGGAGCCTGCCGGGGTGCCGTACGGCTGGACCAGCCGCCGCAGGCACCGGCGGGCCCGTGGGTCACGCCGGTGGCTGTGTACGAGCTGTCCGCGGGGTTCGGCAGCGGCGGGGCGCGCTGGGCGAACCGGCACACCGGGCAGGACTTCGCGGTGCCGATCGGGACACCGGTGCGGGCGGTGGGCGCGGGCCGGGTGGTGAAGGTGTCCTGCGGGGGCCCCTTCGGCATCGAGATCGTCGTCGAGCACACCGGCGGCTACTACACGCAGTACGCCCACCTCGCCGCCGTCGCCGTCGACCAGGGCGAGCAGGTCGCGCCCGGCCAGTGGATCGGGCAGTCCGGCACGTCCGGCAACTCGACCGGCCCGCATCTGCACTTCGAGGTACGGGTCACCCCGGAGCTGGGCTCGGCGGTGGACCCGGTGCCGTGGCTCGCGGCCCGCGGGGTGCCGCTCGGCTAGCGCGCCGCGAGCAGCTGCTCGATCACCACGGCCACCCCGTCGTCATTGTTGGCGACGGTCCGGCCCGAGGCCGCCGCGATCACGTCCGGGTGGGCATTGCCCATGGCGTACGACTGTCCCGCCCAGGTCAGCATCTCGACGTCGTTCGGCATGTCCCCGAAGGCGACGACCTCTTCGTGCGAGATGCCGCGCTCGGCGCAGCACAGGGCGAGGGTGCTGGCCTTGGAGACGTCGGGGCCGCTGATCTCCAGCAGCGCGCTGGGGCTGGACCGGGTGACGTTGGCGCGGTCGCCGATGGCGAGACGGGACAGGGTGAGGAAGGCGTCCGGGTCGATCGTGGGGTGGTAGGCGAGGATCTTCAGCACCGGCTCGTCGGCCCCGGGACCGTCGTCCGCCAGCAGCTCCTCGGCCGGGGCGAGGTGGTCCGGGATCTCCATGTGCAGCTTGGGATAGTCCGGCTCCTGGTGGAAGCCGTACGTCTGCTCCACCGCGTACACCGTGCCGGGCGCCGCCTCGCGCAGCAGGCGTACGGCGTCCAGGGCGTTGTCCCGGGCCAGCTCGCGTACCTTCACGAACCGGTGGGCGCCGGGGCCGCCGTGCAGGTCGACCACGGCGGCGCCGTTGCCGCAGATGGCGAGGCCGTGGCCGTGGACGTGGTCGCTGACGACGTCCATCCAGCGGGCCGGGCGGCCGGTGACGAAGAAGACCTCGATGCCCGCCTCCTCGGCGGCGGCGAGGGCCGCGACCGTGCGCGGGGACACCGACTTGTCGTCGCGCAGCAGAGTGCCGTCGAGATCGGTGGCGATCAGGCGCGGCGGTATGTCGGCGGCCGGGGTCTCGGGCTGTCGAGTCGCTGAGGTCACCCCCTCATTCTCCCGCATATGCCCGCACGGCCGTGCGGGTGTCCGCACAGGTGAGACATAGATGACGTGCGGTCGGTCCCGGCAGCCCCGGGACCGCTGTCTCAGCCCAGCTGTGCCGGGGCCTCCATGGCGATCTGCTCGAAGACCTTCTCGTCCGCGGCGAAGTCCGAGTCGGGGATCGGCCAGTGGATCACGAGCTCGGTGAAGCCGAGCTCCCGGTGCCGGCCGGCGAAGTCGACGAACGCGTCCAGGGACTCCAGCGGGCGGGCGCGGTCCGGGGTGAAACCGGTGAGCAGGATCTTGTCCAGCCCGTGCACGTCCCGGCCGAGCGTCGCGCAGGCGTCCGCGAGCTTCTCGATCTGCCCGCGGAGCGCCTGGACCGACTGCTCGGGGGTGCCGTTCTCGTACAGCTTCGGGTCGCCGGTGGTGACCCACGCCTGTGCGTGGCGTGCGGCGAGGCTCAGTCCGCGCGGCCCGGTGGCGGCCACCGCGAACGGCAGCCGGGGCCGCTGGACGCAGCCGGGGATGTTGCGGGCCTCGTGCGCCGCATAGAAGTCGCCCTCGTAGGACACCGCGTCCTCGGTGAGCAGGCGGTCCAGCAGCGGGACGAACTCGGCGAGCCGGTCGGCGCGCTCGCGCGGGGTCCACGGCTCCTGGCCGAGCGCGGTCGCGTCGAAGCCGGTGCCGCCCGCGCCGATGCCGAGGGTGACCCGGCCGCCGGAGATGTCGTCGAGGGTGATCAGTTCCTTGGCGAGGGTCACCGGGTGCCGGAAGTTCGGGGAGGTCACCAGGGTGCCCAGGCGCAGCCGGTCGGTGACGCCCGCGGCGCCGGTCAGGGTGGGGACGGCGCCGAACCAGGGGCCGTCGCGGAAGGTGCGCCAGGACAGGTGGTCGTAGGTGTATCCGGTGTGGAAGCCGAGCTGCTCCGCGCGCTGCCATGCCTCGCGGCCCCCCTCGTTCCAGCGGCGGTACGGGAGGATCACGGTGCTCAGACGCAGGCTCATGTGTCCGAGCGTATGCGCCGGGCCGTGTTTCACGTGAAACAGTGACTCAGGGTCACCGTGCACGGCCGCTGAGCCAAGGGCTGAGCCCGACCGGGATGAACTCCTTGTGCACGCGGTCGCCGGGCAACGGGACCATCAGGAAGTGACTGGGCGGGAAACGGCGGACCTTGACCCAGGCGTGGCCTTCGTAGAGGGCGCGGAGGAAGGCGGGGACGTCGTCGCGGGCGATGTCGGGGCACTCGACTCCGTCGACGGTGATCAGGGCGTCGTCGTCCGGGAACAGCCGTACGTCCACCCGGGGCCGGCCGCCGAGCTCGACGTAGGCCTCGTGGGGCAGGGTGCCGTCCGGGTCGGTGGTGACGCCGACGCCCGCCGCGCTGCGGCGCGAGGTCTGGTCGGCGCCGATGTCGTGGCTCACCTCGATCGCGAGCCCGTACTCGGCGGCGAGGGTGCGGAGCGCGGTGACGGCGGCCTCGGTGCTGGGGAGGTGGTCCATACCACTGATCATGCCTGGTGCCCGGGCGGGCTCAGTGCGACTGCGGAAAGCGCAGGTACTCCGGCGGCACGGCCCGGGTCAGCCACACACCGTTCGCGCTGACGTGGAAGACATGGCCGTCGCGGTGCATGGCCGCCGTGTCCACGGAGAGCACGACGGGGCGGCCCCGGCGGGCGCCGACCCGGGTCGCGGTCTCGCGGTCGGGGGACAGATGCACGTCGTGCCGGTTCATGGGGCGCAGGCCCTCGGCGCGGATCGCGTCCAGGAAGCGGGCCACGGTGCCGTGGTAGAGGTACGGCGGCGGGGGCGTCGGGGTGAGGCCGAGGTCGACCTCGACGCTGTGGCCCTGGCTGGCGCGGATGCGGGTGCCGTCGACGGCGAAGCGCTGTTTGTCGTTGGCGGCGACGACGTGGTCCAGCTCTTCCCGCGTGATGCGGAAGTGGTGCGCGGCGGTCGCGCTGAGCAATACGTCGATCTCGACCCAGCCGGCCTCGTCGAGAGTGAGCCCGATCCGCTCGGGCTGGTGCCGCAGGTGCTTCGAGAGGTACTTCGACACCTTCACGGTGCGTCTTTCGTCCATGGCACCAGGGTGCGGGGAGAGACGTGAATCACGCGAACGATTTTGACCCGGATGTTTGATCCACAACCAACTGTAGTTATCCACAGGCTACTTGGCAGTTCTGTGGACAACCCCCTGTCATGTCAGCCCCCTTCGTCAAGATCGACTGGGGGCACCTCATTTGACGTGAGCGCATCCAACGCCCTTGCCCGCACCTCCCGTTCAGCCGCCAGCACGAAGAACTCCGCCGCCCTCTCCGCCCCGACCAGCCCCTCCACGGCCCGCATTGTCTCCTCGGGCACGGCCACGGAGCGTGACGCGGGCGGGCTCTGCGCCGGTGCCTCCGTGCCCAGGTGCTGCCGCAGCTGCCGTACCGCCAACAGACGCATCGCGCGCGCGAGTTCCGCGTCGACCGTGTGCTGGGCGAGCGGCCGCAGCCGTCGTACGAGGGAGGCCGCCTCCGCGGCTTCCGCGTCGGTGGGACGGCGGGGTCCGTCCAGGTAGCGGGCGAAGACGTGCTCGGTGGTGAACTCCAGGAAACGGGCCGCGATGTGCTCGACCTGCCCCCTCAACTCCCTCAGGTGGCCGGAGATCGCGGAGAGCGGGACCCCGGCGGCGTGCAACTCGACGGCCACGGTGAGCTCTTGGGGGCTCGGCACGAGGAAGGAGTCCTCGTCGCCGGGGACCGGCTCCAGTACGCCGAGTTCGACCGCGTCGGCGACCGACGCGTCGTCGGGGGCGCCGCCGAACCGCTCCTCCAGCTCGGTGCGGGAGATGCGTACGGCCTCCTCGTCGGTCCACGGGCCGTCGACCTCGGCGACCAGGCCGAGGATTCCGCCGAGGCCGCGGCCGGAGTCGTGGGCCTCCAGGAGCTCCTTGATGGAGGCGAGGGTGTAGCCGCGATCGAGGAGGTCGGCGATCTGGCGGAGCCGGGCCAGGTGGGTGTCCGTGTAGATGTTGGACCGGCCGCGGCGCTCGGGCCGGGGGAGCAGGCCGCGGTCCTGGTAGGCGCGGATGGTGCGGACGGTGGCGCCGCTGAGGTGGGCCAGGTCGTCGATTCGGTACGCGGTGTCCATGGGGGCCTTCGGGGGCTGCGGGGCCGGGGTGGGGTGCCGAGGTGAGCTTGCCGTGCGCCGGTTGGGCCGTGCACGGCGATCACGGCGGAAGGGAGCGGGACGACAGCCTCGGTGGGCGGTGCCGGAAGTGCACCACGACCTCGGCGAGGGCGAGGGCGTCGTCACCGGTGTCGGGCCGACGCCCCCGCCCCCTCGGCCTCCCCGACTCAGACCGGCGGCTCCAACCGCCCCAACGCCCGCAACGCGCGCGGTGCGAAGCGGGACAGCAGATGGGCGCCCCTGGCCTCGGGCGTGACCGGGACCACGGCCTGGTTGTGGATCACCGAGCGCAGGATCGCGTCGGCGACCTTCTCCGGGGGGTAGTTGCGCAGGCCGTAGAGGCGGGCGGTGCGCTTCTGGCGGCGTTTCTCCTCGTCGGGGTCGGTGCCGGCGAAGCGGGCCGTGGCGGTGATGTTGGTGTTGACGATGCCGGGGCAGATGGCGGTGACTCCGATGCCCTGGCTCGCCAGTTCCGCGCGCAGGCTCTCGCTGAGCATGAGGACGGCCGCCTTGGAGGTGCCGTAGGCGGACAGGGCCTTGGAGGGCTGGTAGGCGGCCGCCGAGGCGGTGTTGACGATGTGGCCGCCCTGTCCGCGCTCGGCCATCTGCCGGCCGAAGAGGCGGCAGCCGTGGATGACGCCCCAGAGGTTGACGTCGAGGACCCTCTTCCAGTCCTCGGTGGTGGTGTCGAAGAAGGAGCCGCCCAGGCCGATTCCGGCGTTGTTGACGAGGACGTCCACCACGCCGTACTCGGCGGCGACCTTGTCGGCGAGTTTTTCCATGGCCTGTTCGTCGGAGACGTCGACCGTCTCCGCCCACGCCGACGGCGCGCCGAGCAGCCGGGACAGTTCGGCGGCGCGGGCGGCGGACTCGGCGTCCCGGTCGACGGCCACCACGCGCGCGCCGGACTCGGCGAAGGCGAACGCCGTGGCCCGTCCGATGCCGCTGCCCGCGCCGGTGACGAGGACGAGCTGCCCGCCGAACCGGTCGGCGTACTTCCCGGTCGCCCGTACGCTCGCCCGGCCTGCCTCCACGGACGTCACGAACTCGGTGATCCACGCCGACAGTTGGTCGGGGCGGGAGCGCGGGATCCAGTGCTTGGCGGGGAGCGTGCGCCGGGTCAGCTCGGGCACCCACTGCTCCAGGCCGTCGTAGAGCTTCTCCGAGAGGAACGCGTCCTCCAGGGGCGTGATGAGCTGCACGGGCGCGTGTGCGTACGCGTCGGCGCGCGGGCGGCGCAGTCTCGGGCGGACGTTGTCGCGGTACAGCCAGGTGCCGTGGGCCGCGTCGGTGGGCAGGGAGGTGGTCGGGTAGCCGTCGGAGGGGACCTTCTCGACGCGCTCCAGGAGGCGGGGCCAGACCTTGCCGAGCGGGCCGCGCCAGGCCAGTTCGGGCAGGGCGGGGGTGTGCAGCGCGTACACGTACCAGGACTTGACTCCCTGGCCGAGGAGCTGGCCGGCCCGGCGCGGGGTGGGCCTCCTCAGGCGCCCCGCGATCCAGTGGCCGAAGTGGTCGAGGGACGGCCCGGACATCGAGGTGAAGGAGGCGATACGGCCCTTCGCGCGCGGGACGGTGACGAACTCCCAGGACTGCACCGAGCCCCAGTCGTGCCCGACCAGGTGTACGGGCCGGTCCGGGCTGACCGCGTCCGCCACGGCCAGGAAGTCGTCCGTCAGCTTCTCCAGGGTGAACCCGCCGCGCAGGGGCTCGGGCGCGGTCGAGCGGCCGTGGCCGCGGACGTCGTAGAGGACGACGTGGAAGCGGTCGGTCAGCCGGGCCGCGACCTCGGACCAGACCTCCTTGCTGTCGGGGTAGCCGTGCACGAGGACGACCGTGGGCCGCGAGGGGTCCCCCAGTTCGGCCACGCACAGCTCGACTCCGCCGGTCCGTACCCGGCGCTCCCGCGCGCCTTCGAGCAACGTCACTTCGCCTCCGCCCAGCGCCGCACGTGCGGCAGATCGTCGTCCAGCCAGAAAGCGCTCTGTTCGGGGTCCGCGGAGTCGGTGACGACCAGGATCTCCTCGAACTTCGCGCCCGTGCCCCGGAATCCGAGGTGGGGTTCGACCGCCCACAGGCCCGGCCGCGGCGGGTGGTCGGAGAAGCGGTACGGCGACCACAGGGGCGACCAGCCCTCGCGGTGGCCGTGCAGGGCGTCGGCCGCGAGCCCCTTGAGGGACTGGGTGCCGAACCCGAAGACCCGCGGTGACCAGCGGCCCTCCCTGACCTGGTCGACCTTGTGGGCGATCACGCCGAAGGGATACGCGCGGTGCCGGTTGGCGTAGCCCTGGCGGACCATGAGGCGGTCCACGTCCTCGTAGATCTCGCGCAGCGAGCGCCGCTCGCGGACCTCGCGCAGGATCAGCTCGCGGTGTGCCTCCAGGTCGGCCGTCAGCCGGTCCTGGACGGGGTTCGCGCCGAGCGAGCCGGAGTAGCCGATGTCGGCGGTGAAACCCTCGTACACCGGGGCCATGTCCAGGATGAACGGCATCCCGGGCTCCAGGCGCCGGCCGGTGGGGAAGAACTGGAGCGGGACACGGAAGCCCGTGAACGCCGTGCGGTCGCCGAACCAGGCGAAGGGCAGGTGGAACCAGTCCCGCACACCCCGCTCGCGCAGCCACTCGCGCTGCATCCGGGCGGCCTGCCGCTCGGTCACGCCGGGCTCCAGCCGGGCCGCGACCGCCTCCGCGCACTCGTACGCGAGCCGCTGGACCTGCCGGAATCCGCGCAATCGCGTGGAGAGTCCGCTGTTCGGTGCCGTCGTCATGCCGCCTCGTCCCCGTCGACCGCGGTACGTGTCCGTAACTTGACACTGGCGAATGTGACAGTTGTTAGAGGCTGCGTCAATAGGGCCGGGTCGGGCTGTGGAAAACCCCGCAGATGTGGAAAACGGAGTCCACGTTGTTCGACCTCAGGGTGACCCCTAGGTGCCCGTACACCTGGAGGTTGATGCCGATGCAGCTCTGCGGGGTGACGACCTGAGTGGTCCGCGTCACTACCGTCTATCCCGTGACTGTGATCGCGACCGAAAGCCTGAGCAAGCGGTTCCCCCGGGTGACCGCGCTTGACCGGCTCTCCTTGGACGTCGGACCCGGTGTGACCGGACTCGTCGGAGCCAACGGAGCCGGCAAGTCCACCATGATCAAGATCCTGCTGGGTCTGTCCCCCGCGTCCGAGGGCCGTGCCGAAGTGCTCGGGCTCGACGTGGCCACCAAGGGCGCCGACATCCGCGAGCGGGTCGGCTACATGCCGGAGCACGACTGCCTGCCGCCGGACGTCTCGGCCACCGAGTTCGTCGTGCACATGGCCCGCATGTCCGGACTGCCGCCCACCGCCGCGCGCGAGCGCACCGCGGACACCCTGCGCCATGTCGGTCTGTACGAGGAGCGCTACCGCCCCATCGGCGGCTACTCCACCGGCATGAAGCAGCGCGTGAAGCTGGCGCAGGCGCTGGTGCACGACCCGCAGCTGGTCTTCCTCGACGAGCCGACCAACGGCCTCGACCCGGTCGGCCGTGACGACATGCTGGGCCTGATCCGCCGCATCTACACCGACTTCGGCATCTCGGTCCTGGTCACCTCGCACCTGCTGGGCGAGCTGGAGCGCACCTGCGACCACGTCGTCGTCATCGACGGCGGCAAGCTCCTGCGCTCCAGCTCCACCACCGACTTCACCCAGACCACCACCACCCTCGCGGTCGAGGTCACCGACACCGACGAGCACCCCGACGGCACCCGCGCGGTGCGCGACGCGCTCCACGCGCGCGGGGTGGAGTTCCTCGACTCCCCGAGCGGCCTGCCCGGCGCGGGCCACGTCCTGCTGCTGACCGCGCAGGGCGAGGAGACCTACGACCTCGTCCGGGACGTGGTCGCCGACCGCGGCCTCGGCCTGGTGCGCATGGAGCAGCGCAGGCACCACATCTCGGAGGTCTTCACGAGCGAGGACAGCAGCGAAGAGCAGCGGAAGGAGGCTGTCGGCCATGGCAGTTGAGCACCCGGTCACCGCCCCCTCGGGTGACCAGACCCGTATCCACAACATCGGCTACCGGAGCTACGACGGCCCCCGCCTCGGCCGCTCCTACGCCACCCGCTCGCTCTACTCGCAGTCCCTGCGCGGCGCCTACGGCCTCGGCCGCTCGGTGAAGTCCAAGGTGCTGCCGATGCTGCTGTTCGTGGTGATGTGCGTGCCGGCGGCCATCATGGTCGCCGTCGCGGTCGCCACCAAGGCCAACGACCTCCCGGTCGACTACACCCGCTACGCGATCATCATGCAGGCCGTCATCAGCCTGTACGTCGCCTCGCAGGCACCCCAGTCCGTCTCGCGCGACCTGCGCTTCAAGACCGTCCCGCTGTACTTCTCGCGGCCGATCGAGACCGCCGACTACGTCCGCGCCAAGTACGCGGCGCTGGCCTCCGCGATGTTCGTCCTGACCGCCGCCCCGCTGATCGTGCTCTACGTGGGCGCGCTGCTGGCGAAGCTGGACTTCGCCGACCAGACCAAGGGATTCGGGCAGGGACTCGTCTCCGTGGCCCTGCTCTCACTGCTCTTCGCCGGCATCGGCCTGGTCATCGCGTCGGTCACCCCGCGCCGCGGCTTCGGCATCGCGGCCGTGATCGCCGTCATGACCATCTCCTACGGCGCCGTCTCCACCCTCCAGGCCATCGCCGACGCCCAGGGCAGCGGCAGCGCCATCCCGTGGATCGGCCTCTTCTCGCCGATCACGCTCATCGACGGACTCCAGTCGGCCTTCCTCGGCGCGAGCTCGGCGTTCCCCGGCGCGGTGGGCCCGAACAACGGCGAAGGGGTCGTCTACGTCCTCGCCGTCCTCGGCCTGATCGCCGCCTGCTACGGCCTCCTGCTGCGCCGCTACAAGAAGGTGGGACTGTGACCACGCTCCAGATCGACCACGTCTCCCGCTGGTTCGGCAACGTGGTCGCCGTCAACGACATCACCATGACGATCGGCCCCGGCGTCACCGGCCTCCTCGGTCCCAACGGCGCCGGGAAGTCCACCCTCATCAACATGATGGGCGGCTTCCTCGCCCCCTCCACCGGCACCGTCACCCTCGACGGACAGCAGGTGTGGCGCAACGAGGCGATCTACCGGCACATCGGCATCGTCCCCGAGCGCGAGGCGATGTACGACTTCCTCACCGGGCGCGAATTCGTCGTCGCCAACGCGGAGTTGCACGGCCTTGGCGCCAAGGCGGCCCAGAAGGCCCTCGCGACGGTCGAGATGGAGTACGCGCAGGACCGCAAGATCTCGACGTACTCCAAGGGCATGCGCCAGCGCGTGAAGATGGCGAGCGCCCTGGTGCACGACCCGTCGCTGCTCCTGCTGGACGAGCCGTTCAACGGCATGGACCCGCGCCAGCGCATGCAGTTGATGGACCTGCTGCGCCGCATGGGCGACGAGGGCCGTACGGTCCTGTTCTCCTCGCACATCCTCGAAGAGGTCGAGCAACTCGCCTGGCACATCGAGGTCGTGGTGGCCGGACGGCACGCGGCCAGCGGGGACTTCCGCAGGATCCGCCGTCTGATGACGGACCGTCCGCACCGCTACCTGGTGCGCTCAAGCGACGACCGCGCCCTCGCGGCTGCGCTGATCGCCGACCCGTCGACCTCCGGCATCGAGGTCGACCTGGCGGAAGGTGCGTTGCACGTCCAGGCCGTCGACTTCGGCCGCTTCACCGCGCTGCTGCCCCGGGTCGCCCGCGACCACGGCATCCGGCTGCTCACGGTCTCGCCGTCCGACGAGTCCCTCGAGTCCGTCTTCTCGTATCTCGTCGCGGCGTAGGAGGCCGAAGATGTACGACCCCACAGTCGCCCGACTCACCTACCGGGCCCTGCTCGGCCGCCGCCGGGCCCTCATCCTGGGCGCCCTGCCCCTGCTGCTGATCGTGATCTCCGTGATCGTGCGCGGACTGGTCGGCGCCGACGACCAGACCGCCTCCGACCTGCTGGGCGGGCTAGCGCTCGCCACGATGGTGCCGATCATCGGCGTCATCGCGGGCACCGGCGCGATCGGCCCCGAGATCGACGACGGCTCGGTGGTGTACCTGCTGTCCAAGCCGATCAAGCGGCCGACGATCATCTTCACCAAGCTCATCGTGGCGATCGCCGTCACGATGGTGTTCTCGGCGCTGCCCACCTTCATCGCGGGGCTCATCCTCAACGGCAACGGCCAGCAGATCGCCGTCGCTTACACGGTGGCCGCGCTGGTCTCCTCGATCGCCTACGCGGCGCTCTTCCTGCTGCTCGGCACGGTCTCCCGGCACGCGGTGGTCTTCGGGCTCGTCTACGCGCTGGTCTGGGAGGCCCTGTTCGGCTCCCTAGTCGCCGGGGCGCGCACGCTGAGCGTCCAGCAGTGGTCGCTGGCCGTGGCCCACAAGGTCGCGGGCGGGGACCTGGTCACCTCGGACGTCGGCCTGCCGACGGCCACGGTGCTGCTGGTCGTGGTGACCGTCCTCGCGACCTGGTACGCGGGACAGAAGCTGCGGTCGCTGACGCTGGCGGGCGAGGAGTAGCGGACGGCGGCCCCTGATGCCGGGCTTATTGACAGGGACTTCATCCCTGTCGGGGCACACTGGACAAAGGGGAATGTTCGGCTGCGAGTCGAAGGGAAGAGGCATGGCAGACGACTGGGACGACCTGGTCCTCGACGATGACTTCATACGGTCCGCCGAGACGAACGAGCCGTCTGCCCGGGCCCGTATGCTCGCCGCGCGCTGGCGCCGGGAGTCGCCCGAGCCGCAGCCCTGGCGCTCCGACGAGCCGCCCGCGGGGTGGTTCTTCAGCAAGCGCCGCAAGCGGTGGGGACGCCGCTAGTTCGAACACCCGGCCGTTTAATTCGGTGGCATCCAACTCGGCGGACAGGCACGATGGTTGTGTCCAGGACGCCGGGTCGGACCGGCGCCACACACTGGGGAGGAGTACGGCGATGTCCATGCACGACAGTCCGCCGCACTCCCTTCAGGGCAGCCCTCGGAGGACTCCGGTGTAGTTACGCCACCGTCGAGTCCACCGTCAGAGGAACCTGCCCGGGGCGGCCGCTTCGAGCACGCGATGTCGCTCTCGCGTGAGGCCGCCCACCCGGAGGATTGGCCGAGTGGTAAGGCACTGGCTTGCACTGTGTTTGATCAAATGCAGCCAAGATCGGGTTGCAAAGCCCGCGCACGTTCGATCCGTGCATCCTCCGCGAGACGTTCTCACCGGGCGTCAGCCCAGCAACCGCTCCAGCACCACCGCGATGCCGTCCTCCTCGTGGGAGGCCGTCACCTCGTCGGCGACCGCCTTGAGTTCCTCGTGGGCGTCCGCCATCGCGACCCCGTAGGACGCCCAGGCGAACATCGGAATGTCGTTCGGCATGTCGCCGAAGGCGATCGTGTCCGCCGCCTTCAAGCCGAGGCGCCGGGCGGCCAGGGACAGTCCGGTCGCCTTCGACAGGCCCAGCGGCAGCAGTTCGACGATGCCCTGGCCCGCCATCGCGACCGTGACGAAGCCGCCCGCGGCTCGCACCGAGGCCTCCGCCAGCTTGTCGTCCGACAGCTCCGGATGCTGGATGTAGATCTTGCTCAGCGGGGCCGCCCACAGATCGGACGCGTCCGTGAAGGGCACCGACGGCAGCGCGCCGGTCACCGCGTACCCCGGCCCGACCAGCACATCTCCGTCGAGGCCGCTGCGGCTCGCCGCCAGGAACAGCGGGCCGATCTCCGCCTCGATCTTCGCGAGGGCCACCGCGGCCAGCTGCCGGTCCAACGTCACCGACGTCAGCAGACGGTGCTCGCCGGCGTCGTACACCTGCGAGCCCTGTCCGCAGACCGCGAGGCCCTGGTAGCCCAGGTCGTCGAGGATGTGCCGCGTCCAGCGGACACCGCGTCCGGTGACGACGATGTGGGCGGCACCCTCGGCGGTGGCCGCGGCGAGGGCGTCACGGGTACGCCGCGAGACCGACTCGTCGGAGCGCAGGAGCGTTCCGTCGAGATCGGTCGCGATCAGCCGGTACGGGAAACTCACTTGGCGACCGGCTCCAGCAGCTCCCGGCCGCCCAGGTAGGGACGCAGCACCTCGGGCACCCGCACCGAACCGTCGGCCAGCTGGTGGTTCTCCAGGATCGCCACGATGGTGCGCGGGACCGCGCACAGCGTGCCGTTGAGCGTTGCCAGCGGCTGGACCCTGTTCTTGCCGTCGCTGGTGTCACGCATCCGGACGGAGAGGCGGCGGGCCTGGAAGCCGTCGCAGTTGGAGGCCGAGGTCAGCTCGCGGTACTTGCCCTGGGTGGGGATCCACGCCTCGCAGTCGAACTTGCGGGAGGCGGAGGCACCGAGGTCGCCCGAGGCCACGTCGATGACCTGGAAGGGCAGTTCGAGGCCGGTGAGCCACTGCTTCTCCCAGTCCAGGAGGCGCTGGTGCTCGTTCTCCGCGTCCTCGGGGGCGACGTACGAGAACATCTCGACCTTGTCGAACTGGTGCACGCGGAAGATGCCCCGGGTGTCCTTGCCGTACGTGCCGGCCTCGCGGCGGAAGCACGGCGAGAAGCCGGCGTAGCGCATCGGCAGCTTGTCCGCGTCGAGGATCTCGTCCATGTGGTACGCGGCGAGCGGGACCTCGGAGGTGCCGACCAGGTAGTAGTCGTCCTTCTCCAGGTGGTAGACGTTCTCGGCGGCCTGGCCGAGGAAGCCGGTGCCCTCCATGGCGCGCGGGCGGACCAGGGCCGGGGTCAGCATCGGCGTGAAGCCGGCCTCGGTGGCCTGCGCGATGGCCGCGTTGACCAGGGCCAGCTCCAGCAGGGCGCCGACGCCGGTGAGGTAGTAGAAGCGCGAGCCGGAGACCTTGGCGCCGCGCTCGACGTCGATGGCGCCCAGCGCCTCGCCGAGCTCCAGGTGGTCCTTGGGCTCGAAGCCCTCGGCGCCGAAGTCGCGGATGGTGCCGTGCGTCTCCAGGACGACGAAGTCCTCCTCGCCGCCGACGGGGACGTCGGGGTGGACGAGGTTGCCGAGCTGGAGGAGGAGGCGCTTGGTCTCCTCGTCGGCCTCGTGCTGCTCCGCGTCGGCGGCCTTGACGTCGGCGGCGAGCTGGCCGGTCTTCTTCAGCAGCTCGGCCTTCTCGTCACCGGAGGCCTTGGGGATGAGCTTGCCGAGCGCCTTCTGCTCGGAACGCAGCTCGTCGAAGCGGACGCCGGACGACCTGCGCCGCTCGTCGGCAGACAGGAGGGCGTCGACGAGGGCGACGTCCTCTCCACGGGCGCGCTGGGACGCGCGCACTCGGTCGGGGTCCTCACGGAGCAGGCGAAGGTCAATCACGCGGCCAAGGCTACCGGTGCGGGGATACGGCCCACGACTCACTATTGCCGACCGTGATGAATCGCGGCTTACGTTCCGTTATGGGGGAATTGCGCAACGTGTCAATGAAATGCGCCACCGCTCCCCGGGACGAAGCACGGGCGAGGCGTCGGGTTGACTCGACTCCCTTGTGGAGAGCGGGACTTGGCTCGTGGTTGTCCACAGGTATCCACACCCTCCAAAGAGTTATCCACAGGGTGTGCGGAGGATCTGTGGATTTCGGAATCGATCACTCCGAAACCTGGGGATCACGCCGAGGATTCCTGTCGCAAACCTCCTTTTACCCCTACTTTTGAGTGGAAACCGGTCACCCCAAAGGATTGACTAAAGGAAAACAGTGGACGAAGGGTGACGTGCGCGCGTGTGGACACGGAAGCGGCCTGAGGGCCGATTTGTCGACAGGGTCACCTGTTGTTGTCGACTTGTCCCCAGGTCGAGAAGCGGACCTGTGGATAACTCCTGTGGATAACTAAAATCTGCAGGTAGGACCGGCTCCAGGAGCGGTCAGAAGCGGCCGTCCTGGCAGCGGGCCACCCAGTCCGAGGCCGCCATGAACTCCTCGTCCGAGGTGCCGGTCAGCGGTGCCCCCAGGTCAGCGGCTTGCCGGTCTGCACGCGGGTACGAACCGAGGAAACGCACCTCGCGGCAGATCCGCTTCAGCCCCATCAGGGCGTCCGCCACCCGCCGGTCGGTGATGTGCCCCTCGGCGTCGATGCAGAAGCAGTAGTTGCCGATACCGGCGCCGGTGGGCCGGGACTGGAGCAGCATCAGGTTGATCCCGCGGGTGGCGAACTCGCCCAGCAGATCGCGCAGCCCGCCGGGGTGGTCGTCGCGCTGCCACAGCACGACGGAGGTCTTGTCGGCACCGGTCGGTGCGGCGGGCCGGGCCGGACGGCCGACCAGCACGAACCTGGTCTGCGCGTTCTCGGCGTCGTGGATGCCGGTCTCCAGGGCCGTCAGCCCGTACCGGGCGGCCGCGAACTCGCCGGCGAAGGCCGCGTCGTACTGGCCCTCCTGGACCAGCCGGGCGGCGTCCGCGTTCGAGGCGGCCGACTCCCACAGGGCGTCCGGGAGGTGGTTCCGCAGCCAGTTGCGCACCTGCGGCTGGGCGGCCGGGTGCGCGGAGACCGTCTTGATGTCGGTCAGCTTGGTGCCCGGCCTGACCAGCAGCGCGAAGGTGATCGACAGCAGCACCTCGCGGTAGATCATCAGCGGGGCGCCCGCGACCAGCTCGTCGAGGGTGGTGGTGATGCCGCCCTCGACGGAGTTCTCGATCGGCACGAAAGCGGCCTCGGCCTCACCCGCGCGCACCGCGTCCAGCGCGGACTGCACCGACACATAGGGGATCAGCTCCCGGGTCGCCGTCTCGGGCAGCGTCCGCAGGGCGACTTCGGTGAAGGTGCCCTCAGGGCCGAGATACGCGTAGCTCGCTGGCATGACCTCACCCTAATGGCCCTTGTGGAACGCGGCCCACGCGTCTCACGACCGGGTGAACCCGCGTAACCTCACCCCTCCAGCAGCCCCTGCCCCACGTACCCGCCCTCCGCCGCCCCGCCCGGCACCGCGAACAGCCCGCTCGACTCGTGCCGGATGTACTGGGAGAGCGCGTCCCCGCGGTCGAGCTTGCGCTGGAGCGGGACGAAGCCGCGCAGCGGGTCCGCCTGCCAGCACACGAACAGCAGACCGGCGTCCGGGACTCCGTCCGCGTCGATGCCGTCGTGGTACGAGAACGGGCGCCGCAGGATCGCCGCGCCCCCGTTCTGGTCGGGCCGGGTGATCCGGGCGTGCGCGTTGATGGGGACCGCCAGATCGCCCTGCGCGTCCGTCTTCTCCAGGTCCATCGCGGTCGTCTCGGTGCCGCCGGACAGCGCGGCCCCGTTCGCCTTCCGGCGCCCGATGACGGCCTCCTGGGCCCCGAGCGTCAGCTTCTCCCAGTCGTCCAACAGCATCCGAATCCGTCGTACGACGGCGTAGGAGCCGTTGGCCATCCACGACGGGTCCTTCGTGACGGACGCCGGGACGAAGATCCGCTCGTCGAAGTCGGACTCGGCCGGCTTCGGATTGCGGGTGCCGTCCAGCTGGCCCATGAGGTTGCGGGCGGTCATGGGGTGGGCCGTGGCACCCGGGGTGCGGTTGAAGCCGTTCATCTGCCAGCGGACCTTGGCCGCGCTGCCCGCGTCCTTCTGGATCGCGCGCAGGGCGTGGAAGGCGACCAGGGCGTCGTCGGCGCCGATCTGCACCCACAGGTCGCCGTTGCTGCGGGACTTGTCGAGGTGGTCGGAGGAGAAGTCGGGCAGCGGGTCGAGGGCGACGGGGCGCTGCTTCTCCAGTCCGGTCCTGGCGAAGAAGCTGTGCCCGAAGCCGAAGGTCACCGTCAGCGCGGACGGCCCCGCGTCCCGGGCGACATCCGTGTCGTGGGCCCCCACGGCCTCCCCCGCCATCAGCAGCTCCGCGGTCCGGGACCACCGCCGCAGCAGCGCGGCGGCCTCCTTGCGGCCCGCGCCCGCGGCCAGGTCGAAGGCGACGAGATGGCCGCGGGCCTGGAGCCCCTGGGTGATGCCGGGCTGATGTTTCACGTGGAACATCGCCTCGGTACTGCCCACGGAGCTCAGCGGAGTCGCCCCGGCGGGCGCGGCGGCATACCCCACGGCCCCACCGGCCGCCCCTAGGACGAGCCCGGTGGCACCGGCGGTGCCGAGGAGGGTTCGGCGTGAGATGCCGTTGGTGGGGGAGGCGGTGGTCTCGGGGGCGGCTGTGTGGGGGGTGCCGGTTTTGGGCCCGCTCTTCGTGGGCCTGCTGGTCTGGGGGGTGCCGGTTTTGGGCCCGCTCTTCGTGGGCCTGCTGGTCTGGGGGGTGTCGGCCTTGGGCCCGCTCGTTGTGGGCCTGCTGGTCTGGGGGGTGCTGGCCTTGGACCCGCTCGTCTTGGGCCCGCTCGCTGTGGGCCCGTCCGTCTGAGACCCGCCTGCTTGGGGGCTACCGGCCTTGGGCGCGTTCGTCTTGGGCCCGCCCGTCTGGGAGCTGTCGGCCTGGAGCCCACCCGGCTGGGAACCGCTCGCCTGGGAGCTGTCGGTCTCGGGGGTGCCCGCCTCTGGACCGTCTCCCTGGGAGTTGCCCGCCTCAGGGCCATCCCCCTCAGGGCCATCCCCCTCAGGACCGTCCTTCTCAGGACCGTCCCTCTCAGGGCCGTTCGCCGAGGAGGGGCTCTCCGGGGAGGCAGCGGTCTCGGAGGACCCGGCCGTGGAGGCGCGTGCCTTGGACGCGTGTCCCTGGGGCTGGCGCCTGTTGGACACTCGCCCCTTGCCAGGGGTGGCCCTCTTCGAGGAGGCGCTCTGGGACGCGCTCTCCCCGGACGCGCCCTCCAGAGACGCACCCGTCCCGGACGCGCCCCCCTGACCTGACTCGCCCTCTTCGGTGCCGGCACCGGCACCGGGCTCTGCGGCGGGAATGGAGTGGTCGGACATGGTGCTGTTCAGCCGATCTGCGCGTTCTTGGAGACGGTCGTCTGGTCGATGTCGGAGGTTCGTACGGTCACGGCGATCTTCCAGTCGCCCGCCATGGGGATCTGGACGTTGCTCGCGGACCAGTGACCGGTGGTGATGCGGTCGGGTGTGATGGCCAGCGGGCCGATCTTCTTGGCCTCCAGGGTGAGGGCGACCTTCACCTCGGGGATGTCGAAGGCACGGCCGTTGGGCCGCTGGACGTAGACGTGCATCTCGTTGCCGCCCACGCGCGCGGGGTCGAAGTCGACGGTCACGACCCCCTTGCCGTCCGTGCCACCGGTGTCGAAGGACATGTCCAGGGTCACCGCTCCGGACCCGGCCTCCGAGGACGATGAAGAGGAGGAAGAGGCCGCGGCCTTGGCCGCCTTGGCGTCCTCCTCCGTACGGCCGGGCTCGGTCTGCGTCAGCACGGTCGTCACGGCCAGCAGAACGACCGCGACCCCGGCCTCGGCGAGTACCGAGCGGCGCAGCCCGAACCGGTCGGGATCGGCGTCCCGCGTCCGCTTCTTCTGCGCGGTGTCCACGGCCGCCTGCTGCCGAGCGAGCTGAGCGGCCCGCTTGGAACCGGCCCCCTTGGACCCACCGGAGTCCTTCGAACCGCCCTCCTTGGAACCGGAGGAGCCGGAAGAGCCGGACGCCTTGGAACCGGAGGAGCCAGAGCCCTTGGAACCGGCCCCCTTGGAATCGACGGCCCCCTTCCTGGCCCCGGAACCAGACCCGGCCCCGGAACCAGACCCGGCCCCAGAACCAGACCCCGATCCGGAACCAGACCCGGACCCCGCCCCCGCCCCACCGCCGGAGGCCCTCGCAGGGACCCGCTCCCTCTCCCGAACCCGCTTCCCCCGCTGCACCACCGCGTCCGCGAGCCGCGCCGTCCACCGCCGGGAGATGAACGCGATGCCGACCAGCAGCGCCACCAGACCGATCTTGACCAGCAGCAGCTGCCCGTACGTCGTCTCGGTGAACGCCGACCAGGAGCCGAGCTGTCGCCAGGACTGGTAGATGCCGGTGGCGACCAGCGCGACCACGCTGCCGAAGGCGACCTGCGAGAAGCGTCGTACGGCGGCGGACTCGATCGGGACGTCCGAGCGGTACAGCGCGACCAGCAGGGCGCACAGCCCGCCGAGCCAGGCGGCGACGGCGAGCAGGTGCACCACGTCGACCGGCATCGCGATACCGGCCTGGATGCCGACCGAGGCGTGCTCGGCCATCGCCCAGCTCGCCGCGAGCCCGGCCGCGACCACCGTCCCGCCGATCGCCAGCCCGAAGGTCAGGTCCCGCTTCTCCTCGTCCTCCCGCTTGTCGTACGCCCCGAAGAGCACGGAGACGAACAGCGCGGCCGCCGCGAGCAGCAGCAGCCGGGAGACCAGGGCGGCGCCGGTCTTGGTCTGGAGCACGTTCCCGAGCAGGTCCAGGTCGAAGATGTCCCCGACCTTCCCCGAACTCGTGTAGGAGCCGCGCAGCAAGAGCAGCAGCAGGGTGGCCGCGGTGAGCGTGAGCCAGCCGCCGACGACGAACCGCTGCACGGGCTTCACTCCGGCCCCGCGCTGCCAGCAGCCGAGCACGAAGGCGGCGCCGCCGACCAGCACGATGAAACCGGCGTACGACATGTACCGCCCGAAGCCGTACAGCCAGCCGACCACTCCGCCGCCCGCGGTCTCGTCGGAGACCGAGACCGAGGTGGTCGAGGGGGCGCCGACGGAGAAGGTGAAGGCGCCGGCGACGGGATGGCTGTCGGCGGAGACGACCTGGTAGGTGACGGTGTACGTGCCGTCGGGCAGGCCGCTGTGCACCTTCACGCCGTACGTCGTGCCGCTCACCTCGAACGGCTTGCCCTGCTGGACTGCCTTGCCCTTGGGGTCGAGGACCCGCAGGGAGTCGTCCGACAGGGAGACCTTCTCGGAGAAGGTCAGGGAGACCTGGTCGGGCGCCTTGTCGACCACCACCCCCTGCTGGGGGTCGCTGCCGGTGAGCGCGGCGTGCGCGGAGGCCGGTCCGGCCGTGGTCAGCAGCAGGCCGCAGGCGGCCAAGAGCAGCAGCACCAGGGTCCGGACGCGGGGGGCGATGGTCTGCGTCAAGGGGATCCCTCCCTCAGTGTCCGGTCTTCGGGACGTACGTCGCCGACTTCACCGGCATCTTCACGACGACGGGGTCGGACTGGGCGAAGTGCAGTTCGACGGTGACGGTGTCGCCCTGCGTCGGCTTGCGCTTCAGCTTGTCGAACATCAGATGGTTGGCGCCGCTTTTGAACACGAGTTGACCGTGGGCCGGAACGGCCAGCCGGGTCACCTGTTCCATGGCGCCGCCGTTCGTCTCGTGCAGGGTGACGTCGCCGTCGGCGCTGGTGACCGAGGTCAGCTCGTCCTTGGCGTCACCGGAGTTGGCGATGACGAGGTACCCGGCGGCCATGTCGGCGGAGACGGGCTGCGGGATGTAGGCGCCGGAGACCGTGAGGTCCGCGGAGGAGTCCGAGCACCCGGCGAGGACGAGGGCACCGGCGAGCACTGCGAACGACATCGCCGTACGCCTCACGGGTTCTGCCCCTTGATGATCTTGGGCAGGTCCTTGGTGTAGTCGTCGACGGTCGCGTCCTCGCCGTAGAGGACGTACCCCTCGTCGGTCTTCGGGGAGAAGGCGACGACCTGGGTGCCGTGCACCGAGACGGTCTTGCCGGTCTTCTTGTCCTTGTGGGTCGGCTCGATGGAGATGCCGAGGGTGCGGGCGCTCGCCTGGATGGTGGCGAAGTCGCCGGTCAGGCCCACGAACTGGGTGTCGATGCCCTTGAGCCACTTGCCGAGCTCGGCGGGAGTGTCACGGGCCGGGTCGGTGGTGACGAACACGACCCGCAGCTCGTCCTGTTCGGCCTTGGGCAGCTGCTTCTTGGCGACGGCGATGTTGTTCATCGTCAGCGGGCAGATGTCGGGGCAGTGCGTGTAGCCGAAGTAGATCAGGGTGGGCTTGCCCTTGGTCGCGGCCCGGAGGTCGTACTTCTCGCCCTTGGTGTCGGTGAGGACCAGGTCGGGCTTCTCGAAGGGCTGGTCGAGGACGGTGGCCGCCTTCTCGGAGCCGGCCTCCTCCGAGACCACGGAGACGGGCGAGGTGCTGTCGTCACCGCTGCCGCAGGCGGAGAGGGTCAGGGTGGCGGCGGCGACCAGGGCGGCCGCGGCGAACATCTTCTTGCGCATATCAGAATGTC
Source organism: Streptomyces sp. SID13726 (assembly GCF_010548375.1). Lineage (GTDB taxonomy): Bacteria > Actinomycetota > Actinomycetes > Streptomycetales > Streptomycetaceae > Streptomyces. Next base: position 3,619 of record NZ_JAAGLY010000021.1, on the reverse strand, counting down.
CCAGATGTAAGGGTTTCAGGGTGTGCCGGGGTCCCGCGACCCCGGCACACGTCCCGCGGAGAGGGTCAGGCGGCGCCGCGCCGACGGCCGGCGAGCACGCCGTACGCCACGCCCAGGGCGCCGACGACGATGCCGACCACGCCGAGCACGCGCGCGGTGGTGTCGCTGCTGTCGGCGGGGGCGGCCGCGGTCGCCGCGGAGGCGTTCTCGGTTTTGGCGTCCGCGTCCTCGGCGGCCGTCGAGCCGTGGTGGCCGTCCTCCGAGGCGGCGGACAGCGTGAGTACCGGCGCCGGCGTCTCGGGCTCCTCGGCGCCGTCCTCCTGGACCTCGATCCAGCGCACGACCTCCTTGTTGGAGTACGTCTGGATGGCCTTGAAGGTCAGGTCGTCGGCGTCCTCGGGCAGGGCGCCGATGGAGACCGGGAACTTCTCGAAGTAGCCCGGCTCGATGCCCTTGCCGGTGGCGGTCCAGGTGACCCTGGTGATCGCCTCGGTGAGCTGCTTGCCGTGCGACTCGACGGGCTTGGCGAGCTTGGAAGTGGTGGTCTCGATCTTCCAGCCGGCCATCGGCTCCGGCATGACCGAGGCCAGCGGGTGGTCGGTCGGGAAGTTGACCTCGAGCTTGGTGGTGGAGGCGTTGTCGCGCTCGTTGGGGACCTTGAAGTCCACGACCGCGTAACCGCCCTTGGCGGCGGTGCCCTCGGCGGCCACGCTGACGTGCGCGAACGCGGGCGAGGAAAGGACGACGACGGCCGAGGCGGCGACGGCACCGGTGACGGCGAGACGGGAAGCCTTCATGACAGGGGGCACTCCACTTCGAGTGGGTCGGATGAGGATGCGCGCACGCGCGCGTGCCGCACGACGGCGGCCCTCAACCCCGAAGTACCGAAGTACCGAAGTACCGAAGTACCGAAGGAAGAGCTGGCGTCGTGTCAGGCTGCGAGAACGAGCGTCCCGGCGGGCGGACCCCGCCTGATCACCGAGTGCTGGAGTGCGGTGGTCCGAAGCCCCGGCGGCGCGGGCGACGCCGTCAGGGGCGCGCGCGGACCGGCCTCGGGCGCCCCCGGCAGCCCCGCGCGCAGGGCGCGCACCAGGGCGAGCGCTCCGCGCAGGGACCGTACGAGCGCCGCTTCGGCGACCGACTGGGCCGACCACGCGGACAGTTCGACGAGCCGCAGCAGCGCCAGGTCCCCGCGCCGCAGCAGCCAGCCGGCCGCGACCGCCGCGAGGACGTGGGCGAGGACCATCGGCAGGGACGGCAGCACGGAGGAGCCGGTCATGGCGTCCGCCGTGTGATGCGTGGCCGTCGTCCCCGCGGTCTCGGGGTAGAGCCGCGCGTCGGTGAGGATCCGCTGGGCCTGCGCCGGGCTGATCGCCGCGGCGGTGGTCCCGCACAGCAGCCGGGCCGCCTGCTGGACCAGCGTGGCGTCGGAGGCCGCGGCCGAAGACCCCGTCGAACCCATGGACATGGTGCCCGCCGACGTCCCGTGCTGCCCCAGCCCGAACAGCACGTGCAGCACGGTCTGTCCGGCGGCGAGCAGGGTCGCGATCCCCGCCAGCGACCGCTCGCGCCCGGCGAGCGGTGCCACGACCAGGACGGCCCCCAGGAAACCCGCGCCGAGCGTCCACAGCGGGACGGTGGCGCAGGAGGCGATCGCGTGACCGGCCGCGGCCAGCACGACGCAGACCGCGGCGAACACCGCGGCCCGCAGAACCCGGAGATCCCCTCCGGAACGCGCGTGGGGGGCAGTCATGGCGGGCTCATCATCGCACTGGGCTCACGACCGCCACACGGCAGGTCCACAAGATGACGTACGAGCCGTACGACCGGAACGTCACTTCTGGGGCAAGCTGCCCCACATACACCGGTGAACGCCCCCTGCGCATCCCCCGTATGGGCGGCATCACGTCAACGGTGTGCTTACACCCGGGCGCGGGCGGCAATACGTAACGGTATGTCGAGCCGCGGCCGGGAGGCTGGAGCATGAGCATCTGGTGGTCACTCCATCTGCGGCGCGAGGCTGCGAGCGTGCCGCTGGCCCGGCGCCTGCTGCTCGGCACCATGGAGACCGCGGGCGTCGACCCGGACATCTCCTACGACCTCTCGCTCGCCCTCAGCGAGGCCTGCGCCAACGCCGTGGAGCACGGCGGCCGACTGGACTCCTCGGCGGCGTACCGGGTCACCGCGTACCTGGACGGCGAGAAGTGCCGTATCGAAGTCACCGACTCCGGCCCCGGATTCACCCGGACCCAGGCCGTGCGCCCGGTCGCCGCCGAGGCGGAGAACGGCCGCGGGCTCGGTCTCATCCAGGAGCTCGCCGACCACGTCCACATCGGCAACAAACCGGGCCGCCGGGGTGCGGTCGTGAGCTTCGACAAGATCCTCAAGTGGAAGAAGGACGCGCCGCTGATGGCGGTGTGAGCCGCGGGTTTCAGGTTTCCGGGCATTCTCAGCCCGCGCACAGCGTTCACCCAAGGTCCTGACGGACAGCTTTCTTACCTTTCCGGTCATGACGGGAAACCACAGGAACTCCACCATCACCCGGCGCCGCGCGCTCGCGGTGACCGGCGGCACGGTCGCGGCCGGCGGCCTCGCGGTCGCCGGGTACCAGTCGGCCTTCGCCGACACCGGGACGGCCACCGGGACCACCGGGACCAGCGCCGCGACAGCCACCAGCACCGGCGAGTGCATGACCCTCATGTCCAGCGTCACCGAGGGCCCCTACTACCTTGACGGCGCCCTGGTCAGGAAGGACATCACCGAGGGCAAGAGCGGCGTCCCGCTCACCCTGCGCCTGACCGTGGTGGACGCCACCGACGGCTGCACCCCCGTCAAGGGCGCGGCCGTGGAGATCTGGCACTGCGACGCCTGGGGCTACTACTCCGGCTACACCACCGCCAACCCCGGCGGCTCGGCCCCCGCGGAGAGCGAGGAGGGCGACTCCGCGAACGACAACACCTACCTGCGCGGCTACCAGATCGCGAACGCCAACGGGGTCGTCAAGTTCGAGACGATCTTCCCCGGCTGGTACACCCCGCGCACCTGCCACATCCACGTGAAGGTGCACACCGGCGGCGAGAAGGAGGACGGCACCTACGAGGGCGGCACGGTCAACTACACCGGCCAGCTCTTCTTCGCCGACGACATCGCCGAGGAGATCTTCACCCTCGACCCGTACTCCAGGCACACCGGCAGCTACACCACCCTCGACAACGACATGGTGTACGACGGCGGCGGCGCCTCCAGCGGCCTGCTCACCCTGAAGGCCGTCCACAAGAAGGACCCGTCCAAGGGCTACAAGGGCTCCCTGACCCTCGGCATCGACCCGGACGCGGAGAGCACGGGCGCCGGCAGCGGCGGCGGTGGCACGCCCCCGAGCGGCGCTCCCACGGGCGAGCCGCCGAGCGACGCTCCGTCCGAGAGCGCCAGTTCCTCGGCCTCGGCGTCCTCGTAGGGTACGGCCATGAGCTGCCGCGAGGACGAGACGCTGGCGCACGCCGCCGTGGAGGCGCTGACCGGTCAGCTGGCCCTGGCTCCCAAGCCGGGCCTGCCCGACCCGCGCGACCTGGGCGCCCGCGCCACCCGCACGGACCACTGCGCCCTGCGCTGGTCGGCCAAG
>NZ_JAAGLY010000219.1 GCF_010548375.1 Streptomyces sp. SID13726 | reverse complement strand
GCGATGCCGCTGGCCATGAACGTCTTCGGGACGGACCGCCGCCTCCTCAAGGCCCTCGGCCTCAAGTCGTACGGCCAGATCAGCGAGAAGATCGGCGGCCTGCTCGAGCCGGAGCTCCCGCAGGGCTTCATCGGCGTCCGCGAGGCCTTCGGCAAGCTCGGCTCGATGGTCCACGTGCCGCCGAAGAAGGTGAAGGGCGAGTCCGCGCCCGTCCAGGAGGTCGTCCTCACCGGCGACGACGTGGACCTGGACCGGCTCCCGGCCCTCTTCACCTGGCCCAAGGACGGCGGGTCCTTCTTCAACCTCGGCCTCACCCACACCAAGCACCCCGAGACCGGCGTGCGCAACCTCGGCCTCTACCGCCTCCAGCGCCACGACAAGCGCACCATCGGCATGCACTGGCAGATCCACAAGGACAGCCGCAACCACTACGCGGTGGCCGCCAAGCGCGGCGAGCGCCTCCCGGTCGCGATCGCCTTCGGCTGCCCGCCGGCCGTGACGTACGCGTCGACCGCCCCGCTGCCCGGCCACCTCGACGAGTACCTCTTCGCCGGC
>NZ_JAAGLY010000218.1 GCF_010548375.1 Streptomyces sp. SID13726 | reverse complement strand
CCCAGGGCCACGAGCTTGAGCTCGTCGCCGACGGTGTTGACCTCGAGCAGCGCGCGCACCGCGTGGCCGTCGGAGTCCCCGGTCAGCACACCGGCGAGGCCGATCGCGTTGTAGCGGTCGTCGGGGTTCGTCGTGCCCGAGTTGAGGGCGGGGTGCTCGCCGGTCGGCTTGAACCAGCCCATGACCGAGATCTCGTCGGCGTCCGCGAAGGCCCCGAGCGAGTCCACGCCGTCGGCGTCGTAGACGCCGGCCTTCCAGTCGTCGTTCGACGACGCGAGCGGGCTCATCTGCTGCGTCTGCAGCGCCTCGCCCGCGCCCGGGTAGGCCCGGTCGGCCACGCGCATCTCCACCCCGCCGTTGACGAGCTGGATGTTCGTCCCGGACCAGCCCTGGTCCGCCTCCCACGTCGTCGAGCCCGCGACGGGGTGGTCGAAGTCGTAGTGCGCCGCGACGTTCCCGGCGAGCTCGGGGAGCACGACGGGCGAGGACGCCCCGACGCGCCGCGCTCCGGTGACCTGCCAGATCTTCCCGTTGGCCTTCGAGATCAGGTACAGCT
>NZ_JAAGLY010000217.1 GCF_010548375.1 Streptomyces sp. SID13726 | reverse complement strand
CCGCAGGCCCCGGCCAGAAGGCCGGGAGGGATGAGCCATGCCGGAGCCGTTGCGCGTGGCAGGCCTCCGGGGGTTGAGCCGGTACGAACCATCGGGGGGTCCCTAAACAGTCTGGAATCAGTGGACTGGGGGTGGTGCGGTACGGATGCGGGAGCGGTCGGGCCGCCGCCCGGCCGAGCGCGGGTGAGGGCATGGGTGCCCCCGACAGGTCGGTTCGAGATCGCATCGGTGGTCACGCCTCCTTGCGGCCAGGCCTCCGTCCGCGCGCAACACGGCATTCGGTCACTCACTGTGAGTGCAGCGCAACACGCAGGGGAGAATAGTCAGTTCGGGTACACCATGTGACCTTGCTGGAACGGGAACCTCCGCGTTGACCGACCTGGGTCCGCAATTGATCGATCCCTGTCATGTCGCGCACCGCGGGCGCATGGAATCGACCGCATATGACGGCCTGGCGGCCCCGGCTCCCCGCCCCGAGGTCCGCCGCCTCGTTCTGCGGGGCGTCCGTCCCCGGGTCCGCCGGCGCCGGGCCCGGTCCGGACATGTGCTCTCGTCATC
>NZ_JAAGLY010000216.1 GCF_010548375.1 Streptomyces sp. SID13726 | reverse complement strand
CCGGTGCTCCGCGTCCGGCCGGCCAGCAGGCCCCGCGTCCCGGCGCCCCGCGTCCGGCCGGTACTCCCGGTCAGGGCGGCCAGGGCCGTGGCGACCGCGGCGACCGTCCCGGCGCTCCGCGTCCGGGCGGCCAGGGTGCCCGACCCGGCGCTCGTCCAGCCGGTCCCCGTCCGGGCAACAACCCCTTCACCTCTGGTGGCTCCACCGGCATGGCGCGCCCGCAGGCGCCCCGTCCGGGCGGTGCCCCGCGCCCCGGCGGCCCTGGTGGTCCCGGTGAGCGTCCCGGCGGCGCCCCGCGTCCGCAGGGTCAGGGCCAGGGTGGTCCCCGTCCCCAGGGCGCAGCGGGCGGTCCCCGTCCGCAGGCTCCGGGCGGCGCCCGTCCCAGCCCGGGCGGCATGCCCCGTCCGCAGGGCGGTCCCCGTCCCGGCGGCGGCCCCGGCGGCCCGCGTCCCAATCCCGGCATGATGCCGCAGCGTCCGGGATTG
>NZ_JAAGLY010000215.1 GCF_010548375.1 Streptomyces sp. SID13726 | reverse complement strand
CGCGATGACGGGCTCGGCGCCGGAGCTCGCGCCCGACTGCGCCTGCACCTGGGCCGCCGTGATCGTGCCCGGGTCGAGGACGTCCTCGCCCTGGCGCTCCGCCCACACCTCGTTCATGCGCGCCGTGAGCCGTTCGGCGCCGCGTCGCGAGTTGGTGAAGACGAGCGTGGAGCGGTGGTCGGCGACCAGGTCGACGACGCGCTCCTCGACGTGCGGCCACACCGACGGGCGCGGAGGGCGCACGTCGAGCGCCCCGGTGGGTCGCGACGTCGCCGGACCCGACAGGTCGGGCTCGCCCGGGGGCAGGGGCGGGAGCCCGGCCACGGTCGTCGCCGATGCCGCACCGCGGCCCCCGGGGTCGTCCTTCCCACCGCGCGCCGCCGTCCGCTGCGAGGTGTCGGGTATGAGGGCCGCCGTGCCGAGGTCCGCGAGGTCGGGGACGGGCACCACGACGTCGACCTCGATGCGCTTGCTCGCGGGCGGCTGCACGACGACCACCTCGCGCCCCGCCTCCGCATCCGGGCGGTGGCCGCCGAGGAACCTCGCGACGGCCTCGACG
>NZ_JAAGLY010000214.1 GCF_010548375.1 Streptomyces sp. SID13726 | reverse complement strand
GCGACGAGCGCGAGGTAGATGGAGCCCGCGGAGGTGATGCGGGTGATGACGTAGTCGAGGTACTCGGCGGTCGGCCGGCCGGCACGGATGCCGGGGATGAAGCCGCCGTACTTCTTCATGTTGTCCGCGACCTCGTCCGGGTTGAACGTGATCGACGTGTAGAAGAAGCAGAAGAAGATGATCATCAGCACGTACAGCGCGATGTGCAGCGGCGCGGCCGGGTCGCCCAGGTTCGTGCTGACCCAGATGACCCAGTCGGCGCTCTGGTCGCCGAACTGCGCGATGAGACCCGGGACCGCGAGCAGCGAGGCCGCGAAGATCACCGGGATGACGTTGGCCATGTTGATCTTGATCGGGATGTACGTGCTCGAGCCGCCGTACATGCGACGCCCAACCATCCGCTTGGCGTACTGGACCGGCACGCGGCGCTGCGACTGCTCGACGAACACGACCAGGCCGATGACGACCACGATGACCGCGATCATGATGATGAAGTTCGTGGCGCCGTTCGCACCACCGGCGATCGACCACAGGGCGGTCGGGAAGCTCGCGGCGATCGAC
>NZ_JAAGLY010000213.1 GCF_010548375.1 Streptomyces sp. SID13726 | reverse complement strand
GGACGCCCGCGTCGGACAGCGTCTTGATCCGCACCAGGGAGACGACCGCGTCGGCTCCGTAGCGCCGGTACCCCGAGGCGTCACGTTCCGGCTCGGGCAGCAGCCCCTTCTGGTGGTAGTGGCGGACGGCCCGTACCGTCACGCCGAGATGGGCCGCGACCTGGCCGATCGTCAGCATCTTCGGTCCCCCTGGACATCGGCGGTCGAAACCGCTTGACCCTGACCCTGCGTCAGGGTCCGAGGATCTCATCATGAACACGACGACAACCGCACGGCAGGTTCCCGAAGCCGGCTCCATGGACAAGCCCGTACGTACGCGGACGTTCCGCGCGGGTCTCCGGCTGCTGATCGCCTCGGCGGCGGTGGCGGAGCTCGCCATCGCGGCTCCCACGGCGTCGGCGGCGCCGGTCCGCGACGATCACGCGGCTGCCCAGCGGGTACTGGACCGGGCCGTGGCCGGCGGCGGAGTGCCCGGCATTCTCGCCAGGATCCGGGAAGACCGCGACGCGTGGGTCGGCTCGGCAGGGGTGGCCGACACCGAGACCGGCCGCCGGCGCCGCG
>NZ_JAAGLY010000212.1 GCF_010548375.1 Streptomyces sp. SID13726 | reverse complement strand
CTGCGCCAGGGGTACGCCCCGCATCCGCAGCCCGCGGGCGATCCCGAGAGCGTCCACCCCCACGAGACCGACCCCCAGGCCTGGCTGCTCTCCCTCGGCGAGGCCGCCGGCGGCGGGCTCCTCGAAGGCGTGCAGGCCATAGGGGTCTCCGCGCAGCAGCACGGGCTGCTGCCCCTGGCGGCGTTCGTGGACCGCACGTCGTGGCGGGACGGGCCGAGCGTGCTCCGGTGGCGGTGCGGCGACCGGTTCGTGACGGGGAAGGCGTGGTGCGGGGTGGTCCTCGCGGGGCTGCTCGTCGTGGGGCTCCCCCAGCGCGGCCCGTGGTGGGTGACGACGCTCGCGTTCCTGCTCCTGTGGGCGGCGTACCTGTCGGTGGTCAACGCCGGGCAGCGGTTCTACGGGTTCGGCTGGGAGTCGCTGCTGTGCGAGGTGACGTTCCTCGTGGGCTGGCTGGGGTCGTCAGGCGGGGGCGTCGCTCCCCCGGTGCTGGTCCTGCTGGCGGCCCGGTGGTGCCTGTTCCGGGTCGAGCTGGGCGCGGGGCTCATCAAGATCCGCGGCGACC
>NZ_JAAGLY010000211.1 GCF_010548375.1 Streptomyces sp. SID13726 | reverse complement strand
ACGGCGGCCGGTCGGCCGTGTGCCCCGTCGTCGCGCTCGAGGCCGCCCCCGACGACGTGACCCCCCTCGCGGAGGTGGGCGCCTGGGCCGCCCACGGCGAGGAGCTCCTCACCTGGGGCTGACGCCCGGCGCCGAACCCTGGGTCGTTCCTCACGAGCAGGTCTCGCTGGGGAGCATTCCCGGGTTCGACGACGTCGCTCAGCCCCGCAGCGGGAGGGTGAGGGACGGGACGTCGCCCGGCTCGCCGCGGTCCACCACGCGGACCGGGACGCCCCAGTCCTGCTGGGCGAGGTGGCACGCGGGGAACACGTCTGGGTCGGGCTCGCCGTCGGGGCCGAGCGGGACGACGTCGCACGACGCCGCCCGCGCGGTCACGTGCAGCACGCCCTCGCGGACCTCCGGGTTGATGACGAGGTCGCGGCCGAGCTCGACGCCGGTCCCGTCCCCGGACAGCAGCAGCTCGGGCGGCGTCGCGCTCACGCGCAGCTCCGTCGACGGGCCGAACCGGTCGTCGAGCTTATGCCCCGGCGCCGGGACGAACGGGACGTCGAGCCACAGCGGC
>NZ_JAAGLY010000210.1 GCF_010548375.1 Streptomyces sp. SID13726 | reverse complement strand
GACCTTCTCCTCGTCCTTCGGGTCGTGACCGTCGATCGCCGGCACGTCGAGGGGCGACGGCAGGTAGTCGATGACCGCGTCGAGCATGGGCTGGACGCCCTTGTTCTTGAACGCGGACCCGCACAGGACCGGGAACGCCTCGCCCGCGATGACGAGCTTGCGGATGCCGGACTTGATCTCGGCGACCGTCAGCTCCTCGCCGCCGAGGTACTTCTCGAGCAGCTCCTCGTCGGCCTCGGCGACGGCCTCGACGAGCTCGCTGCGGTAGCGCTCGGCCTTCTCGACCAGGTCCGCGGGGATCTCCTCGGTGTCGTACGCCTCGCCGAGCTGCGTCTCGCCGTGCCAGACGAGCGCCTTCATCTCGAGGAGGTCGACGACGCCGGTGAAGTCGCTCTCGGCGCCGATCGGCAGCTGGACGACCAGCGGCTTCGCCTTGAGGCGGTTGATGATGGTGTCGACGGTGAAGTAGAAGTCCGCGCCGAGCTTGTCCATCTTGTTGACGAAGCAGATGCGGGGGACGTTGTACTTGTCCGCCTGGCGCCACACCGTCTCGGACTGCGGC
>NZ_JAAGLY010000020.1 GCF_010548375.1 Streptomyces sp. SID13726 | reverse complement strand
GCTACGACGGCCACTGCCGCGCCCGCACCCGCCCCACCGGGAACCCCCCAAACGCCCCAAACCCCCCCACCCCGGCTACGGCCCCGCAGCCCCCGGCTTCGGCCCACCCACCCCTCCTCCGCCACCGCCGCAGCCCTACGGCCACCCCGCCCCACCACCCCCGCAGTACGGCCACCCCGCCCCGCCGCCGTACCCCCACCAGTACGCGCAACAGCCCACCGACACCCCCGAGTTCATGGCAGTCGACCGTCACAACTCGATCGTCGTCGACTCCGCCGGTGTCGCCTTCGAGGATCACGGATACTCCGCCGAGTTCCCCTGGCACGAGATCCGCAGCGTTCACTACAAGGCCGGTCCCAACGGGAAGACGCTCATGATGGCCGTCGTCCACATGGACGGCCGGTTCTACGAGTGCGTCGTGGACGCGAAGAACCGCGACCTGCTGGGGCAGTGGTTCGCCCAACTGGCCGCGATCCTCGGGTACTACAAGCCGCTCGCCTGATCCACGCGGTGCCGGGCGCCGAGGTGACGGAGGACCCGTTCGGCTCGGCGCCCGCGACTTACCGCCGCCCGCTACGGCAGCTCGTGCACATGCGGCCCCACCGCCCCCGACCACGCGTTCCCCGCCGCCGCGTCCCAGTTCGTCGACCAGGTCATCGCGCCCCGGAGGTCCGGGTAGGTCCTCGACGGCTTGAAGGAGCCGCACCCGGTGCCCTTCGTCAGGCAGTCGAGGGCGTTGTTCACCACGGTCGGGGAGACGTAGCCGCTGCCCGCCCCGCTCGGGGACGCGGGGAGACCCAACCCCACCTGGGACGGGGCCAGTCCGCCCTCCAGCTGGATGCAGGCGAGGGCGGTGAGGAAGTCCACCGAGCCCTGCGAGTACACCTTGCCGTCGCAGCCGAGCATCGAACCGCTGTTGTAGTACTGCATGTTGACGACCGTGAGGATGTCCTTCACGTTGAGCGCCGTCTGGAAGTAGGAGTTCGACGTCGACTGCATGTCGATCGTCTGCGGTGCCATCGTCAGGACCAGCCCGGAGCCCGCCTTCGCGGCGAGCGAGTGCAACGCCTGTGACATGTAGGTGGCGTTGAGCCCGTTCTCCAGATCGATGTCGACCCCGTCGAAGCCGTACGTCTGCATCAGGGAGTACACCGAGTTCGCGAAGTTCGTCGCCGAGGCCGAGTCGCTCACCGACACCGTGCCGTTCTGCCCGCCGACCGAGACGATGACCTTCTTGCCCGCCGCCTGCTTCGCCCTGATGTCGGCCTTGAACTGGTCGACCGTGTAGCCGCCGAGCCCGGCCGAGTCCAGGTTGAAGGTCACGGCCCCCGGCGTCGTCGTCGCGTCCGCGAAGGCGACCGCGATGATGTCGTACTGCGCCTGCACGTCCGACAGCCGCTGGACCGTCGCCCCGTTGTCGAAGTTCTGCCAGTACCCGGTGACCGCGTGCTTCGGCACCGTCCCGCCCCCGCCGCCCGGCGAGGCGGTGGTCGTGCCCGTCACCGCCGAGGAACGAGCCGACTCACCCGCCGAGTTCGCGGCCGTGACCTGGAAGCTGTACGACGTCGACGCGGCCAGCCCCGTCACGGTCGCCGACGTCCCGGTCACCGCCGTGACCTTCGTACCGGCGCGGTAGACGTTGTAGCCCGTCGCGCCCGACACCGCGTTCCAGGACAGCGAGACGGACGAGGACGACGTACCGGAGACCGCCAGGCCGGACGGTGTCGCCGGGACCGTGGGAGACGGGTCACCGCCGCCGCCCCCGTCGGGGCCGTACACCGCCACGTCGTCCGCGAGGTACGCGGCCTGGCCGTACCAGCCGTGGGTGTACACCGTCACCGAGGTCGTGGCGGCGCCCGTCGTGAAGGTGGTCGTCAGCTGCTTCCAGGAGGCCGAGTCCGGGGTCCAGGTCGACACGTCGGTGGTGCCGGTGCCGGTCGCGCCCAGGTAGGCGTAGCCGCCCTGCACCCAGGCGCTCAGCGTGTACGTCGAGCTCGGCTTCACGGCCACGGTCTGGACGCACTTCGCGTTGTCCTGCCCGGCCGGCGTCGCCTTCAGCGCGGCCGAGCCGCCGTGCACAGGGGAGGAGACCGTCGTACCGCTGCTCGCGGAGCAGGTCCAGCCGGACAGACCGGACTCGAAGCCGGCGTTCCTCGCGTTGTTGACGTCCGCGGCGGACGCCGGTCCCGCGAAACCCAGGGCGAGGGCCACGGAGACGGCTGCGGTCCAGAACCGCACCGGTTTTCTGCTGAGTATGGGCATGACAAGAGAGTTGGTCCAGACCAATCCGTTGTCAAGGAGGCGGGCGCAACTCGCCTTTCACTGGCTCGCGCACGTGGCAAGTGCGCCCCATCTGGGCAGGAATCGCCCGCTTTTGAGCTCTCAACCGGAGCAGGAAGTCACAGAATCGCTGTTCTCCGGTCACAGAGGCGTGGTTACAGTGCTCAGGTAGTCACGCAGTGAAGTCGACCGGGTGTGCCGGAGTGATCCGTCGGACCCACGGGCATGGGATACGGGGAGCTGCGCGTGCCAACTGCCATCGCAGTGACCGGTGCCGACATGGCGCTGCCGGCACAGGACGAGCGGACCCTGCCCGCCGTCGTGCTCGACGGCCTCGACCGGCAGCCGCTGGACCACTCGCTCGCCGCGCTCCAGTCGTTGATCGACCAGCACGGCCATGTGATCGTCGTGTACTCCCATGCCGTGCCCCCGGCGGTGGACCAGCGGCTGCGCACCGTACGGTCCCTGCTGGAGAGCGACCGGATCGCCCTGTTCCGTCCCGAACTGCCACCGCTCGGGATCGCCGTCCTGGCCCGCCAGTTGAGACAGCTCGCCTCCTGCGACCTCAGCCCCGGCGTCCTCGCCTCGGCCGGCCGGCTGCTCACCCACTACCTCCACGCGGGCGCGCTCCTCGGCTCGGTGGCCAAGCTCGACCGGGTACCCGTCGGCCTCAAGTCGCACGCCAAGTCCTGGGTGCCGGGCAGCCAGTTCGCGGTGCTCGCCCACCCGCAGCCCCAACTCGTACGGATCGCCCCGGACGCCGTGCTCGCCGGACCGGAGTTCGCCACCTCGATGCTCGTCGCCCGAGGCCAGCTCCAGTCCGACTGGGTCTCCGGGAACCTCGCCAAGTCCTGGCGGATCCAGGGGCTGCGCGAGACGCCGCTGCCCGCCGAGTCCGCCGAGTGGTGGGGCACCGGCAGGCTGATCGAGTTCTGCACCTTCCTGCCCGACCTGTCCGTCCTTTACCAACTGGTCACCTCGGTACGGCAGAACATCTGTCACTGGTGCGGTATCGACGTCATCGGAGACCGTTGCGTCTTCTGCTCGGCCACCGCCCCCGTGCCGCCCGTACCCCAGCAACGACAGCAGTACCAGCACCAACTGCCCGCCGGGTGAGCCGTACCGGATCGCCCCCGTCCCCGACTCCGCTCGACCGAGCCCCCCAACGAGGTTGTACGGTTCATGAACTCCCGTCAGCGCCGCGGCGTGATACTCCTGCTCCTGTCGGTCCTGGGCGCCCTCGCGGCGTTCGCCGGCGTGCTGTCCGTCATCAACGACGTGAAGTCCAAGGTCGGCCCCGAGGTCACGGCGTACGAGGTCAAGAAGGACATCCAGCCGTACACCCGGCTCACCGCGGCGCAGTTCGAGAAGACCGAGATGCCCGAGCGCTGGCTGTCGGCCAACGCGGTCACCGATCTGGCGGCCGTCAGGGACAAGATCGCGGTGACGACCCTGAAGAAGGGCTCCCTGCTCCAGAGCGACATGATCGTCGACCAGCCGGCCCTCCAGCCCGGGCAGCAGGAGATCGCCATCATGATCGACGCGGCGACCGGTGTCGCCGGCAAGATCACGGCGGGCTCCGCGGTCAACGTCTACGCGACCTTCGAGGGACAGCGGGAGGGTGATCCCGACCAGTCCAAGATCATCGTGACCAACGCCCGGGTCCTGGACGTCGGCGATCTCACCTCGCTCCAGCCCGACGCCGACGACCGCACCCGCGCGGCCACCGAGGCCCGTCCCATCACCTTCGCGCTCTCCGCCCTCGACGCCCAGCGCATCACGTACGCCGAGTCGTTCGCCAAGCGCGTCCGGCTCGCCCTGGTCGCCCCGGGCGAGACCGGCACCGTCCCCGAGCAGGACCGCACGTACGAACTCGCGAAGGACAAGTGAGAGGCCGCCATGCCCACGAGGATCCTTCCGGCCGTCGGCGATGCGGACGCGGTCCGCTCCCTCACCACGCTGCTCAGCCAGCTCCCGGACGCCGAGCCGGTCGCCCCGGTCACCGACTCCACCCAGCTCATCGACACCCTCGCGCGCCTGGCGTCCGAGTCGATCGACGAGCTGCCGGAAGTGGTCGTCGTCCATGAGCGGATCGGTCCCGTCCCGGCCCTGGAGCTGATCCGCGAGGTCGCCCTGCGCTTCCCGGCCGTCGGCGTCATCCTCGTCACCTCCGACGTCAGCCCCGGCCTCTTCCAGGCCGCGATGGACTACGGCGCCCGCGGCCTGATCTCCCTCCCGCTCGGCTACGAGGAACTCGCCACCCGGGTCAACGCGGTCGCCCAGTGGTCGGTGGGCGTACGACGGCACCTGGGCGCCGGCGGTGACGTGTTCACCGGTGTCGGCGGCACCGTCGTCACCGTCAGCGGCGCCAAGGGCGGGGTCGGCGCCACCACCACCGCGATCCAGCTCGCCCTCGCCGCCCAGGCCTCGGGCCGCCCCACCGCCCTGCTCGACCTGGACCTCCAGACCGGCGACGTCGCCTCCTACCTGGACGTCCAGTTCCGCCGCTCGGTCGTCGACCTCGCCACCATCACCGACATCTCCCCGCGCGTCCTTGCCGACGCCGTCTTCCGCCACGACACCGGCCTCGCCCTGCTGCTCGCACCCGGCGAGGGCGAACGCGGCGAGGAGGTCACCGAGCGCGCCGCCCGCCAGATCGTCTCCGCCCTGCGCTCCCGCTACGAGGTCGTGGTCGTCGACTGCGGCGCCCAGCTCAGCGGGGCCGGCGCGGCGGTCGTGGAGATGGCGGACACGGCGCTCCTGGTCACCACGCCCGACGTCGTCGCCGTCCGCGGCGCCAAGCGTGCCGTGCGCATGTGGGACCGCCTCCAGGTCCGCAAGGCCGAGGAGACCACGGTCGTCGTCAACCGGCACAGCCGCGGTACGGAGATCCAGGCCCCGCTGATCCAGAAGATCACCGGCACCGGGGTCGCCGCGACCGTCATCCCGGCGAACTTCAAGGAGCTCCAGGGCGCGGTGGACGCGGGCCGGGTCCACGAACTCGACGCCAGGGGCACGGTCAAGCAGGCCCTGTGGACGCTCGCCGGTGAACTGGGCCTGGTCAAGGGCACGGAGACGAACTCGCATCGCAACGGAGGGCGGGAGCGGGGGGCGTTGGCCTTCCGGCGGCGCAGGGAGCTGGGGAGATGAGGAGGCGACGCGACGAGGGGCAGGTGACGATCGAGTTCCTCGGGATGACCCCGCTGATCCTGGTCACCCTGGTGCTGCTGTGGCAGTTCGTGCTGCTGGGGTACACCTTCACGCTGGCGGGGAATGCTGCGGACGAGGCGGCGCGGGCAGGGACCGCGGTACCGGACGGAGAGCGGCAGGCCGCATGCCAGGAGGCGGGCCAGGACAAGCTGCCGGGCGCGTGGAGCGGCACGGTGAGCTGCGCGACCGGGGGCGGCTACGTCAAGGCCACCGTCAAGCTCCAGGTGCCCGTCCTGTTCCCGGGCTCGATCGGCTTCCCCTTCGACGTGACGGGTCACGCGGGCGCCGTGGAGGAGGACAAGGACTGAGATGCCGTACTCCCGGACAGGCCGTGAGACGCCGTACCCCCCGACGGGCCGCGCCCACCGGCGCGACCGCGGCCAGGTCGCCCTCGAATACCTCGGCTTCATCCCGATCCTGATCCTCGTCGCCATGGCGGTCGTCCAGCTCGGGCTCGTCGCCTACACCGCCCAGCAGGCCGGTACGGCGGCCAGGGCCGGGGCGCGGGCCGCCTCGCTGGACCTGAGCGCGCAGGACGGCTGTGTGAACGCGGTCAGCGACTGGCTGTCCGTCTCCTGCGCCGAGGGCGGGGGCGGCGACTCGGTCACCGTGACCGCCACCGTCCAGATCCCGTCGGTCGTCCCCGGCTGGAGCTTCGACCCCGCCGTCAAGACCGCCACCATGCCGCTCGACCACTGAACGAGGTACCCCCATGAGTCTGCGGTCCCGCATCAACACCCCCGAGGAGAACGGCAGCCGGGGCGAGGACGGCCACCTCGTCTCCTCCTACCGGGCCAAGCTCCTGGAGGAGATCGACCTCGCGGAGATGAGCTCGCTCGCCGCCGCCGAACGCCGGGCCCGGCTGGAGCGGGTCCTCGGGCACATCATCAGCCGCGAGGGCCCCGTCCTGTCGACCGTCGAGCGCTCGCAGCTGATCCGGCGCGTGGTCGACGAGGCGCTCGGCCTCGGCATCCTGGAGCCGCTGCTCGAAGACGCCTCCATCACCGAGATCATGGTCAACGGCCCCGACTCGATCTTCGTCGAACGCGCCGGCCGGGTCGAGCAGTTGCCGCTGCGCTTTCCCTCCCACGACCAGCTGATGCAGACCATCGAGCGAATAGTCTCGACGGTCAACCGCCGCGTGGACGAGACGAACCCGATGGTCGACGCCCGCCTCCCGTCCGGCGAGCGCGTCAACGTGATCATCCCGCCGCTCTCCCTGACCGGCGCGATCCTCACCATCCGCCGCTTCCCGCGCTCCTACACGCTCCAGGAACTCGTCGGCTTCGGCTCGCTCGACGAACACATGCTGTACCTGCTGGCGGGCCTGGTGCAGGCGCGCTTCAACATCATCGTCTCGGGCGCGACCGGCACCGGCAAGACAACGCTGCTCAACGCGCTCTCGGGGCTGATCCCCGAGGACGACCGGATCATCACCATCGAGGACTCGGCCGAACTCCAGCTCCAGCAACGCCATGTGGTCCGCCTGGAGTCACGCCCGCCGAACGTCGAGGGCCAGGGCCGGGTCACCATCCGCGACCTGGTCCGCAACTCGCTGCGCATGCGCCCCGACCGGATCGTGGTCGGTGAGGTCCGCGGCGGCGAGTCCCTCGACATGCTCCAGGCCATGTCGACCGGCCACGACGGCTCCCTGGCCACCGTGCACGCCAACAGCGCGGAGGACGCGCTGATGCGGCTGAAGACCCTGGCGTCGATGTCCGAGGTCGAGGTCCCCTTCGAGGCGCTGCACGACCAGATCAACAGCGCGATCGACGTGATCATCCAGCTCACCCGGTTCGCCGACGGCGCCCGCCGGATCACCGAGATCGCGCTGCTCGACAGCCACGGCAGCGAGCCGTACCGGCTGGCGACGGTGGCCCGCTTCCACGCCCGGCCGATGGCGGCGGACGGCCGGATCTACGGCCAGTTCGAGTACTTCCCGCTCCCGCGCCGCACCGTCGACCGCCTCTACATGGCGAGCCAGCCCACGCCCCAGGCCTTCGGCGTGGCCCAGTCCCCGGCCGAGTTGGCCCTCCGAGAAGCCAGGTAGGCCCCGATGGATCTCGACTCCCTCGTCAATCTCACCACCGGCGTCGCCCTGTTGACCTGCGTGCTCGCGGTCGTCGGCGTGCACGTCTACGCCAAGGGCCGGGCCCAGCGGGCGGCCCTGGTCGACCGGCTCTCGGCCGCGAGCCAGGTGACCTACACCGGCCGCCGCCGCCACTTCCGCGACCTGGACCGCAGGCTGCGCCGCACCCGGCTCGGCCGGCAGCTGGAACTCCGGCTCGCGGCCACCGGACTGGACGTGACACCGGGCGAGTTCTTCGTGGCGATGCTCGCCGCGGTGGCCGGCCTGTGGCTGATCGGCCAGGAGACGCTGGCCCCCTTCTTCGGCCCGATCCTCGGCCTCATCGGCGTCTGGGCGGCGCTGCAGTTCCTCAACTGGCAGCGCCAGAAGCGCATCGAGAAGTTCATCAACCAACTCCCCGAACTGGCCCGCATCCTGGCCAACGCCACCCACGCGGGCCTCGCCCTGCGCACCGCGATCGGCATGGCGGCGGAGGAGCTGGAGGCCCCGGCCGGCGAGGAACTGGCGAAGGTGGCCAACCAGTTGGCGGTCGGCGTCTCGATGGAGGACGCGCTCGACGAGATGGCGAAGCGGCTGCCCTCGCGGGAGCTGGTGGTTCTGGTGACGACCCTGGTCCTGTCCAACCGCGCGGGCGGCCAGGTGGTCAGCGCCCTGCGCAACCTCACCGAGACGCTGGAGGAGCGCAAGGAGACCCGGCGCGAGGTCCGCACCCAGCTCTCCCAGGTCAGCATGACGTCGTACGCCGTCCCCGTCCTCGGCATCGGCTCGCTGTTCCTCATGAACGGCGTGAAGGATGGCGCACTGGACCGGATGACCGGCTCACCGGTCGGACAGGCGGTGGTGATCATCGCGTTCGGCCTGTACGCGGTGGGGTTCGTCCTGATCCGCCGTCTGTCACGGATCGACGTCTGAGGGGCTGGTCATGATCGCAGTCGGACTGGCCCTGTTGGCGGCCGTGAGCGTGTGGGGCGTCTTCGCCGGCCTGCGCATGTACCGCGCGGAGGCGAAACTCCCCAGCGACCTGGTCCTGGCCCTGGAGGTCGGCTCCACCCGCACCGGCGCGGTGGACTCCCTGATCGACCGCATGGGCATGCGGTACGCCCCCGCGGTCCTGCGCCTGATGGGCCCCAAGCAGGTCGCCAAGTACCGCCGCAAGATCGACCTCGCGGGCAACCCCGGCGGCCTGACCATCAACCGCTACGCGGCCCGCAGGGCGGTCTACGGCTTCCTCGGCGCCCTGGGTTTCCTGGTCTTCCTCCTCCGCGGCCAGATCCTGGTGGCGCTGCTCCTGCTGGCCTTCGGGGCGTTCTGGACGGAGGTCGGCATCTGGTCGGCGATCCGGGTCAGGAAGGACGTCATCGAGCGCACCCTCCCCGACTTCCTGGACGTGCTCGCCGTGGTGGTCAGCGCGGGCCTCGGTTTCCGCCAGGCGCTGGACCGGGTGGCCTCCAAGTACGAGGGCCCCTGGGCCGACGAACTCCGCATCACGCTCCGCCAGATGGACCTCGGCATGAGCCGCCGCCAGGCCTTCGCGGAACTGCGCCGCCGCAACGACTCCGAACAGGTGGCGATGTTCGTGACGGCCCTCCAGCAGGGCGAGGAGCTGGGCGCGCCCATCGTGGACACCCTCGTCTCCCTGGCCAAGGACATGCGCCGCACGGACGCCCAGAACGCCCGCCGCAAGGCCGCCCGCGCGGTCCCCAAGGCCACCCTGATGATCACCACGTTCATGGTCCCGGCCACGATGCTCCTGCTGGCCGCGGGGCTGCTGCTGGGCTCGGGAACCGACTTCGGCACGATCACGGGGAAGTAGGGGGTCGGCGATGTCGCTCATGGGCGCGCGGGGGGTGGGGCGCGGGCTGAGGCACGGGTGCCCGGGGGCGGACGGACGGGCGAGCGGGACGACGCCGGCGCGCGGGTCCGAGTCCCGGCCGGCGGGTGGCGCGGGTTCGGCGGTGCCGGGTCCGCCGCCGTGGGCCGTAGCGACGAAGGACTCGAACGGACGCGGGGTCGCCGACGGCGATCAGCCCCCACAGGCGCCACCGGCACCCGACGACGGCCGCACGAGTGGTGCGGATGGGAACACGAAGAACGCGCACACCCGCACACCCGCACTCGACATCCAGGTCAACGCCCTGCAGGCGATGTGCCGCCAGGTCTTCGGCTTCCGCCTGGCGATGATCGCCCTCGCCGCCCCCGCCGCCCTCCTCAACGCCCACCCCGGCCTCGGCACCCGCCTCGTCGGCGCCGCGGTGGTCGTCACCTTCATGGTCTCGTACGCCCTCTTCAGGGACTGGGAACGCTTCGGCCCCCTCCTCCTGCGCCACCCCACCCTCCTCGCCGCGGACACCCTCTTCGCCGCCCTGCTGCTCTTCTCCGCGGGCCCCGACACCACCCTCGCCTACGTCAGCGTCTGCACCCCCCTCCTCGCCGGCATCGCCTACAGCTGGCGCGGCGCCGCGGTGTTCGCCTCGCTCCAGTCCCTGATCCTGCTGCTGGCCCAGGCGACCCTCCCGCACAGCCACACCACCCCCGCCGACACCCTCCTGCTCCCCGGCTTCTGCGTGATCACCGGCGCGGTCGGCTCCACCCTGCGCAACCTCCTGCTCCGCTTCGGCACGGCGACCCAGGCGCTGACCGCGATGCGGGCCCGCCTGGCGGTGACGGAGGCGATCGGCGAGGAACGGGCCCGGCTGGCACGGGAGATGCACGACTCGGTGGCGAAGACCCTGCACGGCGTGGCCCTGGCGGCGGAAGGCCTGGCCACGTCGGCGGCCGCCCCCACCCCGGACCCGGCCCTGCTCAAGCGACAGGCGGAAATCGTCGCGCGAGCCGCCCGCCGAGCCGCCACGGAGTCCCGCGAACTCCTCACCGACCTGCGCCGCGACCACCCCGCCACGACCGACGTGCTCGAAGAACTGGCCGTCCGCGCACGGGAGTTCGGTGCCCGCACCGAACTCCGCACGACCTACCGCCCCCCGGCCGCCCCGCACCCCGCGCTCCCCGTCCCGCCCCCGGTGGCCCGCCAGCTCCTCACCATCACCGAGGAGGCGATGGAGAACGCCCACCGCCACGCCCGGGCCACCCGCCTCGACGTGCGCGCGGAGATCGAGGACGGCCTGCTGCGCATCAGCGTCCACGACGACGGCCGCGGCCTGCCCCAGGGCACCACCCTCGACGAACTCCGCAGAGCGGGCCACTTCGGCCTGGTCGGCATGGTGGAACGCGCCGCGTCGGCCGGCGCCCGGCTCCACATCGGCGAGGGCCCGCACGCCAAGGGCACCGAAGTACGCCTGGAACTCCCCCTGCCACCCCCGCGGGCAGCCCGATGACCCCCCACCCCACCACGAGAGGAGGCCGCGCCGTGCCGGACGACCCCCAGCCCCCCGTCACCCCGTTCGCGCTGTTCCCGACGGCCCCGCCCACACCGGTCCGGATCGTCGTCGCCGACGACAACCCGGTGGTCCGAGCGGGCCTCACCGCCCTGCTCTCGGGCCGCGCGGACATCACCGTCGTGGCCGAGGCGGCGGACGGCCGGGAGGCGTACGAGGCAGCGCGCGACCACCGCCCCGACGTGATCCTCCTGGACGTCCGCATGCCCGGCGTCGACGGCATCGCGGCCCTCCCGCACCTCGTGCCGATCGCCCCGGTGCTGATGCTGACGTACAGCGGTGAGCCGGAGACCGTCCGCGAGGCGCTGCGCCGGGGAGCCGACGGCTACCTGGTCCACGGCGAGTTCACGGCGGACCAGCTCGTCCTGGCCGTACGGGACGTGGTCCAGGGCCGCACCCATCTGACCCCCACCGCGGCGGGCGCGCTGCTCACCCAACTTCGCGATGCAAACGCACATGAAAATTCGGACCTTCCCGCCCCAGTCTCCCCGATTTCTTCCCAAGTGCTTTCGCGATTGCAACCATCTGTGGGACAGTCGTCCTCGGACCGGTCGCGTTTCCAACTCAGCGCGAGGGAGGCGGAGATCATGGACCTCATCGCATCCGGCATGACCAACCAGCAGATCGCCGCCGCCTGCTTCATCAGCGAGAAGACGGTCAAGAACCACATCAACCGCATCTTCGCCAAGCTCCACAGCACCAGTCGCTCCGAGGCCGCCGCCAAGTGGCTGGGCACGGCGCCGGGTTCGAGCCGGGGAGTGGGGTGAGCCGTGAAGACGCCGACATGGGCCCGGATTTGGGCCCACGGACCCTCGGCCGGACGGAACATCGAAGACTACGTTCCGGATGTCGACAGCGATGACGCCGAAGGGGCCCGCCATGAACAACCGGTTCAACGACGACAAGGGTCAGACCGCGGTCGAGTACCTGGGGATCATCGCCGTGGTGGTGGCGATCGTCCTGGCGATCACGGGCACGGACATCGGCAGCACGATCTACGACGCGATCACCGAGCAGATCGCCAACGTGACCGGAGGCTGACGCGCCTCCTCCCGCACGGTGACACCGGGCAGGCCTTCCCCATCTACATCACGGTGGTGGGGGGCCTGCTCCTGCTCGCGTTCGCCTTCCTCGCGGTCGGCCAGGCCACGGCGAACCGCAACAGCGCCCAGACGGCGGCCGACGCGGCGGCCCTGGCGGCGGCCCTGGACACCCGCGACCAGCTCACCGACGAGTGGGTGGCGAACGTACTCGACCCCACCAAGTGGCAGGACATCCTCGACGGTGGCGGTGTGGCGTTCACGGGGTGCGCGCGGGCGTCCCAGTTGGCCGCGCAGAACGACGCCACCGTGGACTGCACCCCGCAGCCGGGTCTGTCGCCCCCGGGCTACGAGGTCGTGGCCACGACCGACAAGTCCGTCGGTGACTCCATCGTCCCCGGCACCGAGAACACCCACTCGACCGAGCGGGCCACCGCCGTGATCGAGCCGCGCTGCGACTTCGAGCTTCCCGACGAGCCGCCCGCCGACGAGGAGCCCCCCGCCGACGACACCGACGCGGACGTGCTGCCGAAGCTCACGTGCGAGGACGGCGTCGAATGGAACCTGGATCCGAAGGACCTCACGAATCTCCCGAAACCCGAGGATCTCTTCGACGTCCACCTGGCGGACTGACAAGCTGACGACACCAGTGACGAAGGAAGCAGAGTGATGAGCGTTCGGTTCACGGCGAGGGCCCGCAGGGGGATCGTCGCGCTGACGGTCGCGGCCGGACTGGCCGTCGGCGTGGCCGGCTGCGGCGGAGGCGACGACGACAAGAAGCCGGAGACCTCGGCGTCCGCCTCCAAGGGGACCGGGTCCCAGCCCAGCACCCAGGAGGGGCAGTCGGACACGCCCCTGGCCGAACTGAAGGGCCAGGACGGACTGCTGCTCCAGATCACCTCCGCCACCCGGGACGCCGGCGGCTTCGTCACGGTGAACGGAACCCTGAAGAACGACAGCGACAAGAGCGTGGTCGTCCCCGCGGCGGTGCGCGGCGACGAGACCGAGATCGTCAGGAACGGCCGGTCACTGGGCGGCGCCACGCTCGTCGACTCCAAGGGCAAGAAGCGGTACTACGTGCTGCGGGACACCGACGGGCGCCCGCTGACCACCACCGGCTTCTCGACCCTCAAGGCGGGCGAGAGCCTGGCCGTGTTCATGCAGTTCCCGGCACCGCCCGAAGGTACGACGGAGGTCGCCTTCCAACTCCCCACCTTCGCCTCCGCCCCCATCCAGATCTCCGGATGACGCCCACCATGACCACCCACACCCCACCCCGCCTCGCCCTGGCCGTGACCGCCGCCTCGGTGCTCCTCGCCCTGGGTCTCACCCCCGCACACGCGGACGACGGCGACCCCAGCTATCCCCCCGGCACCGAGCCGTCCGCCTCCGCCCCGGTGAAGGTGGACTCCAACGACCCGGACCTGAAGCTCCCGGAGGGCGCCACCCTCGCCGAGCCGAAGGTCCTGGACATCAAGCAGGTCGTCGAGGACCAGAGCGGGGACGAGCGCCGGGAGGACACCAACGCGGACGTGAAGTTCGCCCTCCAGGCCGAGGTCCTCTTCGCCAAGGACAGCGCGAGGCTGAACGGCGAGGCGAAGTCCCGTATCGCCGCCATCGCCGCCGAGATCAAGAACCAGAACGCCACCCAGATCCGCGTCTTCGGCTTCACCGACGACCTCGGCAGCTACGCCCACGGCCTCACCCTCTCCCGCCAGCGCGCCAACGCCGTCCAGGACGTCCTCGACCAGGAACTGAAGGACTCGGGCATCACCTACGAGGTCCGCGGCTACTCCGAGGACTACCCGATCGCCTCCAACGCCACGGAAGCCGGCCGCAAGAAGAACCGCCGCGTCGAGGTCTCCTTCCCCCGGGGAGCGAACTGACGGCACCGGCCCGGGTGTCCGCAGGTACACCTCCGACCGGGTGTGCAGACCCATCGTGACGTGCCCGGCACCTTCGTAGTCTCGTCGACATGGCTGACAACGGAAACCTCACAGACGTCAACTCCCCTTCCACTCAAGGGATTTCGCGACGTAAGACCCTGCGCGGCCTCGCCGTCGCGGCAGGCGGCACGGCACTCGCCACGAGCGTCGGCGTCGGTGCCGGCGTCGCCCCCGCACACGCCACCGGCCGGGGCGTGCGGACCTACGTCCTCGTGCACGGCACCCACAGCGCCGCCGCGTTCTGGACCGGGATCGGCCGGGAGCTCGCTTTGCGCGGCCATCGGGTCGTCGCGGTGGACCAACCCCTGCACGGCACCGAGAAGTTCATCCCGGAGGCCTACCAGGCACAGGACCTGCGTGCCCTCGCCACCGAGCCCTCGCCGGTCGCCGCACTCACCCTCGACGACTTCGAATGACGGGTCACCGCGGCCGTCCGCGGGGCCGCGCGCCTGGGCGGTCCCGTCGTCCTCGTGGGCCACAGCATGGGCGGCCTCTCGGTCAGCCGGGTCGGCAACGCCGTGCCCGAACTCCTCGACCACATCTGCTACATGGCCGCGTTCTGCCCGAGCCGCGCGCTGCCCTCCCTGAACGACTGCGCGGCCTCTCCCGAGGGACAGCAGGCCGTCGTCCCGCTCCGGATGGTCGGCGACCCGGAGAAGCTCGGCGTCCTGCGGCTCAACTGGCGCACCTCGGACCGCCAGGAGCTGGCGGTGCTCAAGGAGATGATCTGCGCCGACTACACCGACGCGGAGTTCCTGCGGGTGCTGGAGGGGATGCAGACCGACGAGTCGATGACGGCGTACGGGGACCGCGCGGTCGGGCGGGCCGGGACCTGGGGCCGTATTCCGCGCACCTATCTGCGCTTCGGCAGGGACAGGACCGTGGCCACCGCGCTCCAGGACCGCATGATCGCGGAGGCCGACGCGCTCACCCCGCACAACCGCTTCACGGTCCACGACTTCCCGGCCTCGGGCCACCTGGGCCCCGCGGACCCGGTCCCGGTCGCCGACGCCCTGCACCGCCTGCCGGTGTAGTCCACGGCCCGGTCCCGGTCCGTCCGCACCCCGCCGGCCGCCCTACTCCACCGCGATCTCCACCCGCACCCCGGCCCGCAGCCCCCATCCCGCCATCGCCCCGGCCTCCGCCTCCAGCACATGCCGGGACCGGAGCCGGGGCAGCCCCAGCCGCCCCGGCCGCATGGTGCGCACCGCGACCACCCGGAGCCGCCGGTCGAGATAGGCGACATCGATGGGCATCCGCATCCGGAAGGTGTGCACGCTGTTCGCGGGGGAGAGGAGCAGCGCCCCCTCGACCGAGTCCCGCCCCAGCAGCCCCTTCGTCCGGGCCCGGTACGAGGACGCGATCTCCAGCGGCACATCGGGCCCCGCCCCCTCCCCGTGCACGACCAGCCGTCCCCGCCCGTCCTGCCAGCGCCCCATCCCGGAGCCACCTTCCGTCATGGCGTTCGCACGCCGTCCGCGCCGCGTTCCCGTACCGTGGGAACCGATCCTCTCTCTCCTGCCCAGGTCAGGTGACCGATGCGGAAAATCGTCCTGATGATGGGGATGTCCCTCGACGGCTACATCGAGGGCCCCGACAAAGACATCAGCTGGCACCGGGTCGACGACGAGCTGCTGGCGCACATGAACGCCACGATCGGCGCCATGGGCGGCCTCATCCACGGCCGGGTCGTCTACGAACTCATGGCCGCCCACTGGCCCACGGCCGACGCCGACCCCGACGCCGACGCGTCCACCGTCGAGTTCGCCCCGATCTGGCGCGACCTCCCCAAGTTCGTCTACTCCCGCACCCTCAAGAGCGTCGGCTGGAACAGCACCCTCTTCCACGAGGTCGTACCGGAAGAGGTCCGCGCGCTGAAGGAACAGCCGGGCGGGGACCTCGGCCTCGGCGGGGCGGGCCTCGGGGAGTCCTTCCTGCGGCTCGGTCTCGTCGACGAGGTGCGGCTCTACGTCCATCCCGTCCTCGTGGGAGCGGGCAAGCCGCTGTTCCCGCGGGCCGACACCCCGACCTCGCTGCGGCTCGTGGAGTCGCGCACGTTCGGCAACGGCGTGGTGCTGCTGCGGTACGAGCCGGAGGCGTAGGGAACCGGACGCGTAAAGAAGTTGTCCCGTACCCCGCACGTGGGTAGGAAGGGCGTCATGACCGGACTCGGCGCAGTGTTCCGTCCCCAACTCCCTCCCGAGCGGCTGCGGGCGCTCGCCCGGCTCGCGGACGAGACCGGGCTCGAAGAACTCTGGCTGTGGGAGGACTGCTTCCGCGAAGGCGGGATCTCGACGGCGGCCGCCGCGCTCGCGTGGACCGAGCGGGTCCGGATCGGCGTCGGCCTCCTCCCCGTCCCGCTGCGCAACGTCGCCATCACCGCGATGGAGACGGCCGCCCTGCACCGCATGTTCCCGGGCCGCGCGATCGTCGCCGTCGGCCACGGCGTGCAGTCCTGGATGGGCCAGGTCGGCGCACGGCCCGAGTCGCCGCTCACCCTGCTGCGGGAGCATCTCGACGCGCTGCGGGCCCTGTTGCGCGGCGAGCGGCTGACCGTCCGGGGGCGCTACGTCACCCTCGACGACGTCGGCCTCGACTGGCCGCCCGCCGACCCGGTCGAGGTGCTCACCGGGGCCACCGGACCGCGCACCCTCGGCCTCGCCGGGGAGGCCGCCGACGGCACCGTCCTCACCGCGAGCACCCCACCGGAGGGCGTCCGCAGGGCCCGTCTGCTCATCGACGAGGGCCGGCGGCGCGCCGGACGCACCGACCCGCACCGGGTCGTCGTGTACCTCCTCACCGCCACCGGCCCCGACGCCGCCGCCCGGCTGCGCGCCGAGCTGGGGGAGGAGGGCCTCGCCGACACACCCGACCTCGGTGTGGCCGGGGACGCGGACGCCGTCGCGAAGGCCGTGCAGCGGCTCGCCGACGCCGGTGCCGACACCGTCGTACTCCAGCCGACGGGCGACGAGCCCGACCCGGAGGGCTTCGTGCGCTTCGCGGCGGAGCAGGTCCGGCCGCTGGTGCCCTGACCTCGTCGGAGGTCGAGGGCCCCGGCCCCGCCGGAAAATGGGCGGCGCCCGCCCGCCGCCCACTGCCACGATCACCTCCATGACCTCCCCGGATCCCCGCACGTTCGAAGACCTCGTGGCCGAGGGCGCCGCCGTCCCCACCGACGGGTGGGACTTCTCGTGGTTCGAGGGGCGGGCCACCGAGGCGCGGCCTTCCTGGGGCTACGCCACCTCCCTGGGCGGCCGGCTGGCCACCGCCACCGCCGCCCTCGACATCCAGACCGGCGGCGGCGAGGTCCTGGACTTCGCCCTCGGTACGGCGCCGAAGGCACCCGTGCTCATGACGGCCACCGAGGGCTGGCCGCCGAACGTCGCCAAGGCCACCGCCCTGTTGAGCCCGCGCGGCATCGCGGTCGTCGCCGTGTCCGAGGACGCCCCGCTGCCCTTCGCGGACGGCACCTTCGACCTGGTCGGCAGCCGCCACCCGGTCAAGCCGCGGTGGGCGGAGATCGCCCGTGTGCTGCGGCCGGGCGGCACGTACTTCGCCCAGCACGTCGGCCCGCGCAGCGTGTTCGAGCTGGTCGAGCACTTCCTCGGCCCGCTGCCCGAGGAGCAGAGCTCCGACCGGCACCCGGACCGCGAGCGCGCGGGCGCCGAGGCGGCGGGCCTGGAGATCGTCGACCTGCGGGCCGAGCGGCTGCGGATGGAGTTCCACGACATCGCGGCGGTTGTCCATTTCCTGCGCAAGGTGGTGTGGATGGTCCCCGGCTTCACGGTGGCGCGGTACGAGCCTCAACTGCGGTCCCTGCACGAGCGGATCGCGGCCGACGGGCCCTTCGTGGCCCACAGCAGCCGCCATCTGATCGAAGCCCGCAAATGATCGCAAATGGGTCAACGGGGGCATCATGTACCGATCTACCCCGCATATCCATGGTCTTCACCGGGTTTCCACATCGTTATCCCAGGCGGCTCGCCACCGGACCGCTTTTGACGTAAATTCAACCCGAGGCAATTCGCGCCAGCAAAGCTGCGCGGTGGCACCGCGCAGAGGAGGGGGCTGCGCGGTGCCGTGCCTGCTTCCCGACGTCAAAGAAACGTTCCGACCCGGGTTCACCCGCGTGGGCGATGCCCTACGCCCCCATGATTCCGCCGTGATTCGGCCACGAAACCCCCATGAACTGGCCTTCAATCGGCCACCGCGCCGTCGCCGCCCGACTCCGGAGAGTAGTTGTGGCACGCCGATGCACGCACCATCCCTCACGAAGGGTTATGGTGGAAACCCCCCCTCGGGCCGGTCCGTATCCCCCCCACGGACCGGCCCGTTTTTTGTGCGCGGGGAGGGGCGGAGGGGATGTCCGCCCGGGGGTGCGGCCGCTCGTACGCGACCTCCGTCGGCCCCACCGCTCAAGGCACCCCGCACAGTTGGCACCCGGCACCCCCGGTACGCTCGACTCGCGGGGACCGCCATCTCAAAGGGGCTGACTTTCACGTGAACCTGCGCGACAAGCTGCGCGGCCTGCTCGTCAGGCTCTACGCACGCCGGGTGGAGGGCCACCTGGACCACGCCCAGGTGCCGAAGCACATCGGTGTCATCGTGGACGGCAGCCGCCGCTGGGCGAAGGCGGCCGGCTCCACCCCCGTCGACGGCCACCGCGCCGGCGCCGAGAAGATCGAGGAGTTCCTCGGCTGGTGCACCGAGACGGACGTCGAGGTCGTCACCCTCTGGCTGCTGTCGACGGACAACTTCAACCGCCCGCCGGAGGAGCTCGGCCCCCTCCTCGGCATCATCGAGGACGTCGTCCGCACCCTCGCCGCCGACGGCCGCTGGCGGGTCCATCACGTCGGCGCCCCCGACCTGCTGCCGTCCCCGATGCAGACCGCGCTCAAGGAGGCGGAGGAGTCCACCGCCCACGTCGACGGGATACTCGTCAACGTCGCCATCGGCTACGGCGGCCGCCAGGAGATCGCCGACGCCGTACGGTCGATGCTGCTGGACGCCCACGACAAGGGCACCCCGCTGGAGGAGCTCGCCGAGTCCGTCACCATCGACGCGATCAGCCGGCACCTCTACACCAGCGACCAGCCCGACCCCGATCTGGTGATCCGCACGAGCGGCGAGCAGCGGCTGTCCGGATTCATGCTGTGGCAGTCGGCCCACTCGGAGTACCACTTCTGCGACGTCTTCTGGCCGGCCTTCCGCAAGGTCGACTTCCTGCGCGCCCTGCGCGACTACGCGGCGCGACACCGGCGTTACGGCGGCTGAGGCAAACACGCGGCGTACCCCGTCTGGGGTGGAAGTAACGGACAGTTCACCAGTGCGCCGTCATATGCGCTGGCATGGCGCCGGGTGTTCGAGGGCATAAGCCAAGCAGGTCGACGCCCGAACCACGGGTGTCGGATCTCAGCGGGCGGCACGGGGCCGTCCGCCCGGGAGGCCCTTTGCACCAGCCTTGCCGTGCGGTCTCAGCACGGAAGAAGCAGTGGAGGGCCGGTTCCCGGCCCGTGCAAACGGGCCGTCGACCGGTCCAGCTCCACTCCGTCGCTCCCCGACCTCATCCGAGGGGGTACGTCCTTCCGTGGTGACCAGCACAAAGCGCCGTATGCCTGACCGGCGCACCTATGTTCTCGACACCAGCGTCCTGCTGGCCGACCCGAACGCCCTGAGCCGCTTCGACGAGCACGAGGTAGTGCTCCCCATCGTCGTGGTCACGGAGCTGGAGGCGAAGCGGCACCATCCCGAACTCGGCTACTTCGCCCGGCAGGCCCTGCGCCTGCTCGACGAGTTCCGGGTCCGGCACGGCCGCCTCGACGCCCCCATCCCGATCGGGGAACTCGGCGGGACCGTCCGTGTCGAGCTCAACCACTCGGACCCCAGCATCCTGCCCAGCGGCTACCGCCTGGGGGACAACGACTCCCGCATCCTCGCGGTCGCCCGCAATCTGCAGGCCGAGGGGTTCGACGTCACCGTCGTGTCGAAGGACCTCCCGCTCAGGATCAAGGCGTCCTCGGTCGGTCTCCTCGCCGAGGAGTACCGCGCCGAGCTCGCCATCACGGGCTCCTCCGGCTGGACCGGGATGTCCGAACTGACCCTGCCCGGTGAGCAGGTGGACATCCTCTTCGAGGAAGGCCACGTCCACGTCCCCGAGGCGTCCGAACTGCCCGTGCACACCGGGCTGACCCTCCACTCGGAGCGCGGCAAGGCGCTCGGCCGCGTCTCGCCCGACGGCAACATCCGTCTGGTGCGCGGCGACCGGGAGGCGTTCGGCATCAAGGGCCGCAGCGCGGAGCAGCGCATCGCGCTGGACATCCTCCTCGACCCGGACATCGGCATCGTGTCGATGGGCGGCCGGGCCGGCACCGGCAAGTCGGCGCTCGCGCTGTGCGCGGGTCTGGAGGCGGTCCTGGAGCGCCGCCAGCACCAGAAGGTGATGGTCTTCCGTCCGCTGTACGCGGTCGGCGGGCAGGAGCTGGGCTATCTGCCGGGCTCCGAGTCGGAGAAGATGAGCCCCTGGGCGCAGGCGGTCTTCGACACCCTGTCCGCGGTCGCCAGCCGCGAGGTCATCGAGGAGGTCACCGCGCGCGGGATGCTGGAGGTCCTGCCGCTCACCCACATCCGCGGCCGCTCGCTGCACGACGCGTTCGTCATCGTGGACGAGGCCCAGTCGCTGGAAAGGAACGTCCTTCTCACCGTTCTGTCCCGAATCGGCGCGAATTCACGGGTGGTTCTCACCCATGACGTGGCACAGAGGGACAATCTCCGCGTCGGCCGCTACGACGGTGTCGTCGCCGTGGTGGAGAAGCTGAAGGGGCACCCGCTCTTCGCGCATGTGACCCTGACGAGGTCCGAGAGGTCCCAGATCGCGGCCCTTGTGACCGAAATGCTGGAGGACGGCCAAATCTGAGGTAGTACCCGCCAGTTGGCGCCGTCCGGAAAGGCCAAGAGCCTAGCCGGGCGGCGCCTTCGCGTGTCGAGGTTTCTCGAAATCCCTGGGGTCAAACGGGATGTGAGCTTTCACACGCAACTCAGAATTGCCACTCGGCGTCGGGTTACGGCAGAGTCTCGGTTCTGTCAGGCCCCGCATACGGCACATCTGTACCCCCAGCGGTACGGCACCACAGCAGCACCGGATCAACTCCATATCGTCCGCCGTATGCCGCCCGCGCACCATGCGGCGCTCCCCGTGAGGGAGTTGCCCACCGGGCCCGTGTCTCCCGTGACCCCGCAGTTGGGAGGCCAGTGTCCAGGGGCAGATCGCGTCCGCCAGGGTCACCGAAGCGGGCGATGCTGGAAGGAAACCGTGTGAGCCCGATTTCGGTCCGGGGATTCGCAGTGGCCTCCGCCACCGCGGTCACCGCTGTCGGAAGCGTCGTCGGAGTTGCCTCCGGCAGCGTCGCGCAGCCGAACGACGCCGAGGCGACGGCAGCCGACACGACGCTCCTGGCGGACATCCCCGCGGGTGAGCAGGCTCAGGTGCAGACCGCGTCCCTCACGCAGCAGGCCGACTACCAGGCCATCGCCGCGGACGCGAGCGCCAAGAAGGTCGCGGAGGAGTCGGCGCGCAAGGCCGCCGCCAAGTCCGCGATCGAGAAGAAGGAACTCGCCGAGAAGGCGGCCAAGGAAGCCAAGGAGCGCGCCGAGGCCAAGGAGAAGGCCAGCCGCAGCTCCTCCAGCTTCCCGGTGCAGAGCTCGTACACCATCGCGCAGATCCAGTCGATGGCTGCCTCGATGGTTCCGAGCGGCCAGTTCCAGTGCTTCAGCAACATCGTGGACCACGAGTCCAGCTGGAACTACCGCGCCGTGAACGCCTCCTCCGGCGCCTACGGTCTCTTCCAGGCCCTGCCGGGCTCCAAGATGTCGTCGGTCGGTTCCGACTGGCAGACCAACCCGGCCACCCAGATCAAGTGGGGCCTGAACTACATGGACAGCCGGTACGGCAGCCCCTGCGAGGCCTGGTCGTTCTGGCAGGCCAACAACTGGTACTAGGCCTCTCGCCGTGAACCGGAACTCCGCACGCGGATTCGCCGTGGTCTCGGCCACGGCGGTCACCACTGTCGGTGCCGTCATGGGCGTCGCCCAGGCCGGCACCGCTCAGCCCACCGACGACGCCCAGGCGCCGGCCGGTGACGCCACACTCCTCGCGGACATCCCCGCAGGCGAGCAGGCCCAGGTGCAGGCGGCCCCGCTGGCCCAGCAGGCCGAGACACAGGCCGTCGCCGCGGACGCCGGTGCCAGGAGGTCCGCGGAGGAAGCGGCCCGCAAGCAGGCCGCCGAGGACGCGCAGGCCAAGCAGCGGGCCGCCGCGGAGAAGGCGAAGAAGGAGCGGGAGGCCAAGGCCGCCACCGGTGTCTACCCGCAGCAGGCGTCGTACACCACCGCCGAGGTCCAGGCCCTGGCACGCCAGATCATCCCCAGTGGGCAGTACCAGTGCTTCAGCAACATCGTGAACCACGAGTCCACCTGGAACTACCTGGCCGTCAACGCCTCCTCCGGCGCCTACGGACTCGTCCAGGCCCTGCCGGGCAACAAGATGGCGTCCGCCGGTGCCGACTGGCAGACCAACCCGGCCACCCAGATCAAATGGGGCCTCAGCTACATGAACGAACGCTACGGCAGCCCCTGCGACGCCTGGTCCTACTGGCAGGCCCACGGCAACTACTGATCACGGGCCGCCCCGCCCGCTCAACCTCACGCAGCCCCGCCCCGTCCTAGGGGGAGGGGCTGTCGCCCTGTACGGTCGGACCGGACGACTCCAGGGGGGAGTAGTGGGGAGAGACGGGGGAAGAGGACGGATCATGTCGCGAGTGCCAGGGTGGCTCGGTCGGCTCGGTGCCCGGCTGACCGATGTGGGAGAGCGGTTGGACGAGCGCCGCGCCGAGGTGGCCCGTGAGGAGGCCGAGGCGGACTCCGCCCCGCCGCCGCCCGCGCGCAAGCCGAGGAAGCCCGCGAGTCCCGCCTCCCGCCGGCCCGTGGTGCTGGTCCCCCGTCCCGATCCGGCACAGGCGGTGCCGTGGGGCGTCCGGGTCGCCGCCGAGGCCGGCTGGCGGCTGCTGATCCTCGCGGGCACGGTCTGGGTGCTGATGCGGGTCATCAGCGCCGTACAGCTTGTCGTGTTCGCCTTCGTCGTGGCCCTGCTCATCACCGCGCTGCTCCAGCCGACCGTGGCCCGCCTCCGGAGCCACGGCGTGCCCCGCGGCCCCGCCACGGCCCTCACCGCGATCCTCGGGTTCGTCGTCATCGGCCTGATGGGCTGGTTCGTGACCTGGCAGGTCATGGAGAACATCGACACGCTCTCCGACCAGATCCAGAACGGCATCGACGATCTGCGCAACTGGCTGCTGAAGAGCCCGTTCCACGTCACCGACAAGCAGATCAACCAGATCGCCAAGAACCTCCGCGAGGCGGTCGGCGCCAACACCGACCAGATCACCTCCGCGGGCCTGGAGGGCGTCCAGGTCGTCGTGGAGGCGCTCACCGGCATCCTGCTGACCTTCTTCTCCACCCTCTTCCTGCTCTACGACGGCCGCCGCATCTGGGAGTGGTCGCTGAAGCTGGTCCCCGCGGCCGCCCGTCCCGCCGTGGCCGGCGCCGGCCCGCGCGCCTGGCACACCCTGACCGCCTACGTCCGCGGCACGGTCCTGGTGGCCCTCATCGACGCCGTCTTCATCGGCGTCGGCATCTACTTCCTCAATGTCCCCATGGCCGTGCCGCTGGCCGTCTTCATCTTCCTGTTCTCCTTCATCCCGCTCGTCGGCGCGGTCGCCTCCGGCGCGCTCGCGGTGGTCGTCGCGCTGGTCACCCAGGGCGTGTTCACCTCGGTGATGACCCTCGCGGTGGTCCTCGCCGTCCAGCAGATCGAGGGCCAC
Source organism: Streptomyces sp. SID13726 (assembly GCF_010548375.1). Taxonomy (GTDB): domain Bacteria; phylum Actinomycetota; class Actinomycetes; order Streptomycetales; family Streptomycetaceae; genus Streptomyces. Next base: position 130,329 of record NZ_JAAGLY010000020.1, on the reverse strand, counting down.
ATCCTCCAGCCGTTCATCCTCGGCCGCGCGGTGCGCGTCCACCCGCTCGCGGTGGTGCTGACGGTCGCGACCGGCGGCATGGTGGCCGGCATCGGCGGCGCGGTGGTGGCCGTACCGCTGGTGGCGGTGACGAACACGGTGGTGAGCTACCTCAAGGCCTACGCCGAGGAGCAGTCGGCCGGGGACGAGGGCGTGGACGACGGCGGGGACGGGAGCGGCGACGGGGACGTCGCGGGCGAGGAGGGGCCGGCCGATCAGCCGCCTCCGGACCCTGAAAAACCTGCCTCGAATTCGGTCAAATGAGCGCCGAACGCACTGTTTTGAGTAGCCCCGCGACTCAACTTCCGTCAACTAGCGGCAGCTGGGAAAGCGGCGCCCGGAATATGCGCCCGGACTGATACACCTTCCCTCCTCAGTGCTACGCGTCAGGCGTGTGTACGAGGCGGCGGGGGGTGTGATGTCGGGCCACGAACACCTGGCACAGGCCCTGGCCTCGTGCGGGCGCGACGGCTTCACCGGAGAGCTGCGGGTCACCGGAACCCCGGGCGGCACCCTCCACTTCGGCGACGGACGGGTGGTCGCCGCCGAGTCGCCGGGCGCCCCCGGCCCCGAGGCCCTGCTGCTGCGCTCCGGGCGGGTCAGCGGCGAGCAGTGGGCCGAACTGGTGCGGGAGTCCGGCGGCGCGCGCTGGCCGGCGACCGCGCTCATCGCGCACGGCTACGCGGGGGCCGCGCAACTGCGCGTGGTGTGCGCGCTGGCCCTGCACGACGCGGTCTTCGCGATCGCCGCCGGCCGGGTCGAGGAGTGCGAACGGTTCGCCACCGAGGTGCCGTTCGCCCAGGTCCCGGTGGGTGAACCACCTCTGCGGCTGCTCCAGGACGCGACCCGCAGACTCACCGCCCTCGCCAATCTGCCGCACTCCGTGCACCCCGACCGCGAACGCCCCGTGCGCTCGGGCACCGACGACGGGGCCGGCGGTCTGCGGCGCGATCTGCTCACCCACGCCGACGGCCGCAGCACGGCCCGGGACCTCGCCTTCCGGGTCGGGCGCGGTGTCTACACCGTCACGGTCGAGGTCGCGCGGATGCTCGACGAAGGGCTCCTGGAGTGCGCCGGGCCACCCGCGGTCATCCCGGTCCGCACCCTGCCCGAAGGGCATGATCTGCGGCCCCGCAAACCCTCGCCCGTGGAGCAGTCCCCACCGCCCACCCGGACCGATCTGCCCCGCCGCAAACCCGGCAGCTTCTTCCGGCTCCGAAACGGAATGACGAAATAACAGGCCGACCAGATGTGAACAGGAATAGGGGAGTTGAGTACATGGATCACAAAGCCCTGGCGCTCGAAATGCGCGGTCTGCGGGAACAGGTCACCGGTATCACGGACACCGCGGTCGCCGCCGCGGACGGGCTGCTCATCGCCGCCGACACCGCCGACTCGATCGACCCGGAGGGCCTCGCCGCCCTCGCCGCGGCCGGGCTCGGCCTCGCCCGGCGCACCGCGGGGGCGACCGCCCGTGGCTCGCTGCGCCGCACGGTGACCTACGGCAGCCACGGCTGCGCCGCCTTCTACGCCGTCGGCGACACCGCCCTGATGGTCGTACTCGGCGACGAGGGCCTGGACGTGGACCAGCTGCACCGGGTGACCCAGCCGACCCTGAACCGGATCGGCTCGATCCTCACCGACGAGGCGACCGAGGCGACCGAGGCGGCGGCCGAAGCGACCGAGTCGAACCGAGCGACCGAGAAAGCACCAGAAGGAGTCTGAAGGGATGGCGACGAAGCGCATGACGACAGGTTTCTCCGACCAGGTGATGGGCCTGGTCAAGTCCCTTCGCACCGACGCCCCCGACTGCGTCGCCTCCGGCGTGGTCGACATGTCCACCGGCATGCTGCTGTCGTACGAGACCGTCGAGAACCACCCGCCAGAGGTCCTGGACCTGCTGGCGGGTGCGACGCTCGACCTGTTCCAGGGACGCACGGTCGTGATGATCGAGGACGTCTTCAAGGAACGCCGCGGCATGGCCAGTGACAACCACTTCTTCCAGGAGATCCTCGTCAACAGCGAGAACCTCACCCACCTGTTCGTGCGGATGAACGAGCAGCAGGACGTGGTGGCCGTCGTGGTCTGCCGCAAGTCCGTCAACGTGGGCATGCTGTTCGCCCAGGTCCGCCGGGTGGTGAAGGAGTACAGCCTCTGAGCGGGACGTCCGGCTGCGGGCGGCTACTCCGTCCGCAGCCCGTCCGGCCGCATCAGCCTCAGCAGCGGCGGCAGGCTCAGCAGCGTCACCACCAGGACCACCCCGGCGCCCACCCCGGTCATCGACAGCACGCTCGACCAGTCCACCCGGATCGAGGTGTCCGTCATCCGCAGCAGGACGACCCCCAGGCCCAGCCCCACCACCGTGGCCAGCAGCAGTCCGAGGGTGATCGGGATCGCCGTCTGCCACAGCACCGACAGGCTCAGGGTGCGCCGCCGGGTGCCGAAGGCGACCAGCGCCGACAGCAGCTTCTTGCGCTCGCGCAACTGCTCCAGCTGGGAGACCAGCAGACTCGCCCCGATCAGCGCCAGCACACAGACGGCACCCACGAACAGGCCGGTGCGGATGGTCTCGTAGCGGTCGTTGCTCCTGGTGGACACCCAGGTCATCGGCTCCTCGCGCGGATCGACCCGGGCCGCCGTGTTGCGTACGTGGTCGCGCGCGTCCGGCACCGACTCGTCCAGCCGCAGATAGACCTGTCCGCGCACGCTCCCCGCGGCGTTCGCGGGGAAGGCGCCCGGGGTGATCAGGAGGCCGGCCCGCCTGAAGCCCGTCGGGTCCGTGATCGACCGGCCCTGCTTGACACCCTTCGGCACGGTCCAGGTGACCCAGGTGGACTTCTCCGGATTGCCGGAGGTGTCGAAGTACAGCTTGGTGCCGGGAGCGCTCGACACCTCGGACTCGCCGTCCGCGTTCACGACACCGGAGGCCTCGCCGTCCGAGTCCACCGCGGCCTTGACGGAGAAGACGTCACCGTCGCGGCAGGACGGCAGCGCGGCCACCTCACGCAGCGAGGTGCAGTCCGCGACCGTCACCCGGGTCCCGTTCGCGTCGACGCTCTTGCCGTCGCTCACGTACCCCTCGTCGAAGGCGTACACCTGCGCGACGCCCTCGGTGTCGGTGAACTGCTTCGCGGTCGCGGCGAGCGTCTTCCCCTCCGGGACGCTCACCTGCATCTGGGCACGGGAGACGTCGTAGCCGGACGGCTTGGTGTAGTCGCTCTCGGTGGCCGCGAACAGCATCTGGAGAGCGATCGCCCCGGCCACCGCCACCGCGATGCCGTTGACCATCCTGGCCGCCGTACCGCTGCTCAACTGGAGCCTGCGCACGGCCAGTTGCCAGGAGAGTCCGCCGGCGCCCAGCCGGGCCACGACCGCCTCGACGATCCACGGCAGCAGCGCGGTCACGCCGACCAGGAGCAGGATGACACCGCCGGTGACGAGGTACTGGTTGAAGTCGCCGCCGTCCCGGCCCTGTCCGACCATCGGGTAGAGCATCCCGAGACCGGCCAGCGGTACCAGCAGCCGCCACCACAGCCGGCGCCGGGCGGGCTTCGCCGTCCGCACCACGCCGAGCGGCTCGATGACCACGCCCCGCAGGGCGAGCAGCGTCACGAGGACGGCCGCCGCGGGCACCGAGACCCCGACCAGCAGGGCCAGCAGCGGCGAGGGGTTGAGATAGCTCGGGAACACGCTCTGCCCGAACACCTCGACGGAGCCCGCCACTTCACGGCCGATCAGGAAGAACACGGCACCGAGGACGAGTCCGAGCACCGCGCCCGCCAGCGCCTCGCCGGCCGCGATCCGCCGGGTCGAGCGGCCGTCGGCGCCCACCAGCCGCAGGGCCGCGAGCCGCCGGTCGCGCCGCTCGCCGCCGAAGCGCACGGCCGCGGTGATGAACACGGCGACCGGCATCAGCAGCACCACGAAGACGACCAGGACCAGCAGCACCAGCACCGGGTCGGAGTCCGACTGGGGCGGGTTCGGGTCACCGAACTTGTCGATCCGGGTGACTCGGGCGCCGTCGACCCCCTGTGCGGCGAGCCCCTCGGCCCCGCGGTAGAAGGCGAATTCATGGGAGCCGATCAGCCCGCTCTCGCCGATGGTGCCGACGATCCGCGCCGGCAGCCGCTCCCGCAGGAGCTTGCCGCCGTCCGACTCCAGCAGCTCCTTCAGCGCGGGGGAGACGACCATCTCGCCGGCCGCCGGGAACGTGGAGAGCCCCGGCGGCAGGGGCGCCTTGGGTCCCTCGGGCTCGATGTCCCGGCCGCGGATGTCCGTCTCCCTGAAGGTGGTCGACGCGTTCGCCGACAGCAGGGTGTTGTCGCCCTTCTTCACGGTCGGCTCGTTGTACGTGATGTCCGAGCGGGCGGCTTCCCGCTCGTGCCGGACCGAGAGCGCGCTCGGCAGCGCGGTGGTCAGCAGCAGCAAGGCCACCCCGAGACCGACGCCGACCGCGGTCAGCGTCGCCCGCATCCACCCCTCGCGCCCGCCCGCGAAGGCGAACCTGACCCCCATGCCGAGGTCCCTTGACCACTGCCCGACGTTCATACGACCCGCTCCATGTCCCGGGACTTGCCGTCCCGTACGACGATCTCGCGGTCGGAGTAGGCGGCGACCCGTGCCTCGTGCGTGACGAGGACGACGGCCGCGTTGGTGGACCGGGCGGCGTCCGTGAGCAGCTCCATCACCCGCTCGCCGTTGAGGGAGTCGAGCGCGCCGGTCGGCTCGTCGGCGAACACCACGCGCGGGCTGGTCACCAGGGACCGGGCCACGGCCACCCGCTGCCCCTGGCCGCCGGACACCTCACCGGGCCGCTTCTTGCGGAGGCCGTCGACCTCCAGGCGCTCCATCCAGGTGAGCGCGGTCCGCTCGGCCTCCTTGCGGGAGGTGCCGTTCAGGCGCAGCGGAAGCGCCACGTTCTCGACGCAGGTCAGTTCGGGGACCAGCTGCCCGAACTGGAAGACGAACCCGAAGTCGGAGCGCCTGAGGGCACTGCGCTCGGCGTCGCTCATGGTCGCCATCTCGCGCCCGCCGTACAGGATCGACCCGGAGTCGGGTGTCACGATGCCGGCGAGACAGTGCAGCAGGGTCGACTTCCCCACACATGGCCTGTGTGCCCGATTCGCTAGCCCTTAACAGGGGCCCCAAACGGAGGTATAACGGACACATGGGACAGTCCACTCTGATCCGGCCCAATCTGCCGCAATCCGTAGCGCTCGCGCAACTCTGCGTGAGCTACGGGCGAGTCTCCCTTGATGAGCAGAAGACGGGCAAGGGGGTGGCGTCCCAGCACACCGAGAACGAGGATTTCGCCCTTGAGGACGTCGGGCGCGCAGTCGAGCGGCACTACTCCGACATTGGCATTTCCGCCTTTGCCCAAAAGCGCGAGCGCCCAGGGTTCCAAGACCTACTGCGGGACATTGAAGCGGGACTCATCACCATCGTCATCGTGTGGCATGCAGACAGGCTCACACGTGACACGTCGGAGGCGGATGAGTTCATTCGTCTGTGCGTCGCCAAGGGTGCAACCCTGTGGAGTCAGCAACGCGGAGGCCCGTACAACTTCAAGCGGGCAGCCGGTAGGGCCGACTTCAAGCGCGACATTGTCAAGGCAGAGGAAGAGTCCGCCCACAAGGGCGAGCGCGTCTCTCTCTCGCACAAGCGACGCGCCCTGAATGGTGAATGGGGCGGAGGCGTCCGGCCGTTCGGGTGGGGTGTCGATACCGGGCGCGTGCGCTCCAAGTGCATCAACCCCAGGGCCGATATCGCCGACAGGGTTTACGAAAACGTTCCTGTGTTGGACATGACCCAACACAGGCCCAACGAGCGGGACGAAATCCGCAGTTGGAAGAAAGCTCTGTTGGGCAAAGTCCCGGTGAATCAGGTATTGCTCTCGCTCAACAGGCGCAAGGTTCCGACTGTCTCTGAGACGGATGGACGCAAGGTGACGCGCCGGGGCAAAAATGTCCTGACTGGGCGGTGGTCTCGGGAAACCCTGTTCGGCATCCTCACCTCACCTCGCGTTGCGGGGCACGCAGTATGGCGAGGCGAAATCGTCAAGTGGAACGCCTTTGATCCGATCATCACCGAAGATGAGAGGCAGGCGCTGATTACCTTGTTTGCCGACCCATCACGCAAGACGACAACCGGCAACACCCCCAAGTGGCTTGGCAGCCTCATTTACCTCTGTGAGCGCTGCCTAGGCCCCGGGGTCACCGCAGCCGAGATTGACAAGATTCCGGAGCATGAGCGCCCGTACATGCGGCAGCGCTGCAAGACTCCCGGAACGTCCATGCCTCTGTACCTGTGCAACGTGTGCGACAAGGGCAGGCAACCGGCACCGTTGCTCGACACGTACATTGCGGCGCTGATTGTTGAGCGCCTGTCCCGCCCGGATCTCATCGAGCTTGTGTCACCCCAGGGCGAGGAAATCGACGTTGAGGGACTGCGCAACGAACAGGCGGTGTTGATCGAAAAGCGAACGCAACTTGCCGTCATGTTCGCGGAAACCGACCCGGACAAGCCCAGCATTGATGCCGCTCAGTTGCAGACGGGCAACGCAAAGATCAATGCCCGGTTGAGGGCGATCTCTGCCACGCTCACGGAGGCTGTAGGGGAATCGCCCCTCAAGGATTTCGTGACAGCACACGAGACAGCCGAACAGGTATGGGGCCGACTTGAGTTGGGCCCCAGGCGGGAAATCGTCCGCCTCATGACGTACGTCGTATGCGGGCAGGCGCCCAGGCGGAAGCCGGGCAAGCGCGCTCAGGCTGCGCCTGCGGAAGAACTTGACTACTCGACAATCACCGTGATCCCGCGGCAATAGGGGGCAGTGCTGCCCCAGAGAGGGCAGCCATATGACTGCGCGTCGCAATGCCGACGAATGGAATTTCACGCATCACGCCTTGAGTCGCGCAGTCGACATGGCGCTAGACCCCGAGGAATTGAGAGAGGCAATAGAGCGCCCGGTTAGGCCCATTGAGTCCATGGCCTATCCGGGCGTTCATCTCATCCATACAGACCGCATCGTGTTGGCCGTGAACCTTGCGGCAAAGCGCGTCATCACGATTCTGTGGAACACCTTTGATGGACGGACGCTTACGCGATTCGACCGGAACAAAGACCTAGACCGTTGCCGAGACACGACGTAAGGCCCCTGCCAATCGGGACAGGGGCCTTACTCATGTCTCGGGTGTCTCTGGTTCCTCCGCCTCTGGTCCCAGGATCACGCCTAGCGCGATTCGCTGAAAGGGACTCAGCGGGGGCCATCCGTCGACAACCGCCTTGATGTGGTCTCGGTCGGGCGCAGTCTCGGACTCCTCTGCCCCCTCCACAGTCTCTGACTCTGCCCCCTCCACAGGCACGCCCCCCTCAGGTTCTCGGTCGGCAAACGGCTCAGCGCCGTTATACCGCACCTGCGGGGGGCTCCGTGAGCGTCCGGCTAGCTCGACTGCCTGTGAGGCGTCCTGCGCCCCCTGCGCACGTCCTGGGCGCCTTCCTGCCCCTCCGCGAGGGGGGCAAGGAACACGCCCCACGTAGCAACCGTGACGTACTGCCCTCCGCGCCTCACGTGATCTTCCTTGATCTTTCGTGCCTCAAGCTCATGGCCCCATTCCTGAGCAAGGTCATGCAACGTGCCTTCCGCTGTTGCTCGTTCGGCCGCCTCATGGGCGCCTTTCCCTGTCCAAGTCTCAAGCGCGCTCTTTGTATCCATGAGGGCACATCCCTTCCCTGCGGCATTCGCGAGCCATTCTCTGACGCCCTGCCGTACCTCGCTACTCGACACAAGGAATGGCCGATGATCTGTACCCCCTGCGCCCAGGAAGCGGGCGGGCGGTTGCCCCCTACCACCTGCGCCACGTGTGGCCGGACTGTGGCGGTCGCGCGCCCAGGAAGTAAGCGCCTGAGTCGCCACAGGCACCGCCTTGAGAAGGGTTGGCCCAAAGGCTATTGGTGCCGCGGCAAAACCCCTGTGCCGCGCGGCCATGCCGCGTGTGCCGGCTGCGACTGCCAACACGGTGAGAACAACCAGAAAGGAAACTAGCTATGGCCGATATAGGCAAGGAACAGGAAGAAGTTGAGTTCGAACCGCTGCCCGTTGGAGTTCCGGAGGAAGTACCGGTAAGGACGCCGGGTGTGCCGGAAGAGGTGCCCGCTTAATGTCGGGCGGGATTGAGTCGGAGGGGAACGACCGAAAGCTCTTCGCAGGCACCCTGCGCGGCTATCGGCATTTCGCCGTGCGCAGACAGCTTCACATTCCTCCGTTGAGGCTTGGAGGTGGGGGCAACGGGGGCCAGCCTACGCACGTCGTTGATTCGCCTGCACATCCGTACGACTGGCAGGACGGAGAGAATGTCTGCCTGTGCGCTCGGATTGTTCAATGGGCCAACCCTCGTACGGTCGACGAAATCGAGTGCCGCATAAGGGAGCTAGAACGGGAGATTTCCGAGTACGTGTCGGCGCGCCATGAGTGCTATGTCGACGTCTCGTCTTTCTTCGATGCCTCACCGGTCTACTTCTATGACAACGGCTTGGGTAGGGCGAGAGAGGAACTGTCTCATTTGCTGGCTGCCCGGGAAGAGGTCAAACGTTATCGCGCCGGTGACCACAGTCTGAAAGGCTGTTACTGCGGCTTTTACGTGAGCTACAGTCCGCGGGCAGACTTCTACCGATCGTCCACAGACACCCACGTGCACGCGGTAGTTGAGACCTATGGGCGCATCGTCCTGGGAACGAAGGGATTTCGCGCCCAGAAGCTACGCATCATCGCTATGGCGCCGTGGCGCCGCGTACTCCCTCCCAATTTCAGCCCCGATTTCGGCCCCGTCATGGGGAGAGTCCCAACGCGTCTCCCCGATTCCGTGCAGGCGAGAGCCGTGCGGAATCAACTCCCTGGGGTTCGATGGTTCGACAGTTCTTCGGACATGATCCGTGAGTATCCGGAACCCGACCGAAGCGGACTAAGTCCCGATGTCCACGCGGACTACGGAACGAGGTTCTGATGACCTGTGGCCGGCGCCGCGAGGGGCACCTATGGAACTCGGTTCTCAAGCCTCCCTCGCGCGTCATCGCGCATGACTGGTGTGTTTGTTGTGGGGTTGCGCGCCCCTCGCCTGTCCACTCTCACGAGAAAGGCGCTCATGCCGAATCGGAACAAACAGAAAGGGACTGCCGCTGAAACTGCCGTTGTGAATTGGTTGAGGGAGAGTTGCGGCTATCTCGACGCGAGGCGGAACACGCTTGGCGGACGCTTTGACCCCGGGGACGTCGAGCCCGTTCCTGCCGCAACTCCCCCTGTGATCATCTCTGTTAAGGACGGAAAAGAATCCGACTACTGCCCCCACTGTCGTCAGAAACGTGAACTGCACATGCAGACGACTCTATTTGAGAAGTGGTGGGCGGACCTTACGGAAACGGTAGGCAGACGCAGCCCCCTAGCGCTCCCTCTTCTGTGCCACAAACGCGCAGGGAAAGCCACCCCGGAGGGTTGGAAATGGTACGTGGATTCCGCGCACCTAGGCCGGTACCGGATGGGGCCGGTACTCATCACAGGACCACAGGCGCGATTCATCATGCAGCGCCACGTAGCAAGGTGGGCGGAAGAATGAACCGCAGACAGCCAAAGCAACGTAAGCCACGTGAGCCGCGTGAGGCGCCCCAGGAACCGATAGGGGAACTCATGACCCCGGAACAGGTGGCGCGCTATTTCGGAGTCAAGCTCAGGCGCGTCCGCGGGTGGGAACGGCGCCGGTATCTGACTCCCGTAGTCGTGTTGGGCGAGCGCCGTTACATGACGATGGAAGTAGAGCACTTGGCGGCGATGTATGGCCGATAAGTACAGGTGCCCTGTCTGCCGTAAGGACGTTGCCCCGACCGCGCAGAAACGATTCCGTAAGCACGTCAAGGAATCGGGCGTTGAGTGTGACATGTCGGGCGTCATTATCCCTCAACACGTCCTCAACGCGGGTCCATCCGACAACTCGGAAGCGCCCGTCAAAGGCAGGGACTATGCCGACTGCCCCGCCTGCGGGCGCACCCCAATTCTCGACAAAGAGGGGAGGTTCAACACACACAAAATACTGCCCCGGGGCAGCGAGATATGCCCCATGAGCGGTGAGAAATACGCCGTGGCCGGCGCGAGCGAGGAAGCGAAAGAGCCATGCCCACAGAACCAATCCCAGGCGTCGACGACTACGCCGCAGCCGTCGAGCGAGCCAAGCAACGACACCCCGCCGGAAAGGGACTGCGCGCCCCCGAGCAACGGCGATGGTGGGAAGAGGGCTGTTACTGCCCCTCCGGACAGTGCACCTGCGGACAGCCTCCCCCGGAGTGCCCACACCCCGGACAGCACGACGACAGGTGTAGCCCCGGGGCGTGCGGTTGCCCCGGAGGCGGTAGAGGCAATGGAAGCTCTCAAAGAGCTGAGGTCCCGCAGGCTGAATCAGAGGTCTACTGCCCATTCTCCAGTGACGGAGAGTGCCCCGGAGGCTGCACAAGCAACCGTGAGCGAGCCTGCGTCAACGGAGATTGAGTTCCGGCAACCGGCGCCCCCGTTCGAGCAACCGGGGCGCACGTCAAGGGTGTTGGCACAGGCAGTGCCGATGACGGACCACGGCAGAGAGATAGCCGCGCGCCTAAAGGAAACGTTCTATGCGTATACGAACCGCCTCGCACGCAATCAACAGGAAACGATGGGCCCAAGCGAAATCGGTTCGCCCTGTGACAGGCGAATTGCTATGTCTCTACTGCGGGTTGCGCCGGTCAATCCGGGGGGCGACAATTGGGCGTCTTTCGTCGGAACTTGTGTTCACGCTGGTTTGGCGGAAATGTTCCTGTGGGCGAACGCCGGTACTGGCCGCTATGCGGTTGAGGTACCGCTGAAATTCCCCAGCGCGTATGTCCCGCACGGCACGGGGGATTTGCTCGACCGCACCTTGTGCATGTTCTTGGATCACAAGTTGATGGGCCGTTGGTCGTTGGACAAGTTGACCACTAAGGGCCCCTCGCCCACCTACCGCGTACAGGTTCACACCTACGCCTACGGAGCGCAGCTCAAAGGCGAAAAGATCGATCACGTGGCAATCATCGGTTGGCCCCGCGAGGCGGGGACCCTCGATGACTTGTACGTGTGGACGGAGCCCTATGACCCCTCCGTTGCGATAGACGCGCTAAAGCGGGTCGAGCGCATCGGAGAAAGGGTCAAGGCCCTTGATTCCATCGGGGGTCCGGCTACGGCGGCAAGGCAATTCGACATTGCCGAAGACTGCCGTTTCTGCCCCTTCCATGCGCCCAAGGATGACCAGGGCGAACGCGGATGCAACGGGAAGCGCTAGAAAGGCGATTGCATGGAAACGCTCGCAAGTCTCAAGGAAGTACGGGAGTTCTTCGGAATCGACCTCAAGGATTTCCGGGCGGAGTGGACCGTCCTCGATGAGGAATCCAAGAGGGAGATTCGTGAGGGCATAGGGAACGGGAGCTTCACATACTGACATGATCACCATGGCTTTGAGGGCGCTACTCCATTGGGTAGCGCCCTCTTTGCATTCCTGGGCGGAGACTTCCACACCCGCTAACCGCGGTCCGCTCACGTGGACTTGCCGCACATGTGGGGCGGTTGAACGGGAGTTGCCGTGATCCTGTCTCTCTGCTCAGGCATAGGCGCCCTTGATTACGCCGTAGAACGGCTACTAGGCCAGCGGGTCATCCTGTACGCCGAAAAGGCGTATTGGCCTGCGCTGGTCATGGCTCGACACTTCCCGGACGCCAAGAACCTAGGCGACATAACGCGGGTCGATTGGGCCTCCGTGGCGGTCGAGCATCCGGAAATAACAACCATCGTGGCGGGATTCCCCTGCCAAGACATAAGCCATGCAGGCCCCAGGGGTGGAATAGGTGGAAGACGCTCCGGACTCTGGGCGTATGTCGCTACAGCCATTCGCGAGATACGACCCGGATTCGTGTTCCTGGAAAACGTGGCAGGCATCCGAAAACGGGGGCTCGACGTCGTATCAGGGGACTTGGCCGGCTGCGGGTATGACCTTGAATGGGTATGCCTACGCGCTTCCGCCGTTGGCGCTCCGCACCACAGATTCCGATGGTTCGGAGTTGCCACACCTTCCAACCCCAACCGCAGCCGATGACATCCGCGGACCGGATTATGCGCGCGCCTCGCGTCCCGATTCGGGGGGCGATGACCTAGTGACCGCGCTCGCGCGCCTGGGCGATGACGGGTGGGGACGGTTCGGCCCCGTGGTCGAGCGATGGGAAGGCGTGACCCGTAGGGCTGCGCCTCGCCCCATCGTCCTGGGTCCGCGAGGCGGTAAGCGCGTCTCCCCTCGCTTCACGGAATGGGCCATGGGCCTACCGGGCTCATGGGTAACCGGGATTGTCCGCATGGCCATTGAGGACGCGTTGCGCGCCATCGGTAATTCAGTTGTGCCGCTACAGGCTTACCGGGCCTATCGGTACCTCACGAGAGAGAGAAAGAGTTGACGACACCTCCGCAGTTTCAGCAACCCGGACGCGCGGACAAGTTTGCGCCCAGAGACAACCCGCAATGGATAGGCAGGCTCTTTCTGATCTATCCGGACAGTGTCTCTCCGCAGACGTTCAACCGCCCGGACGGAACGCAGGAAACGTCAGACGTCGTTACGGCGGACGTCGTGATTATCGATCTGCCGGACCCTCAGACAGGGCAGCCGACAAAGCTAGAGGGCGCCCGTATCGGCGGTAAGGGGCTGGTCCCTCAACTGCGAAAGATGATCGGTTCAATGGTCCTGGGCAGGCTGAACAAGTTGCCGAGTCAGGGCCAGAAAGATGGGGCGTACGTGCTCGCGGATTTCACTCCGCAGGATGGGGCCATGGCGTCCGCCTACGTGGCAGCGAACCCGCGTACCTCGCAGTTCACGCAGCCTGCCGCCCAGGCGCAGCAGTACGCGCCTCCGCCTGCCGCTCAGGCGCCTCCGCAGGCGCCCCCTCTGCCGTATGACCAGTGGCAGCACACACAGGCGCAGCCTGCGCCCCCTGCCGCGTACGGGGCCCCGCCTGCGGCTGCGTACGTCCCTCCGCCTGCCCAGGCTGCCCCTGCACCCGCGGAGGCTGCCCCGTCGCCCCTCGCGCAGTTCCTACAGGGCAAGGGGGTGCCGACTGCGGGAATGCCGGAAGCGCAAATGCAGATGATCGCAGCCACGTTCCCGGACAACCCCTTTAAGTAATCGACTAGTGGGCCGGTGGCCGTGCCCCAACACGGCGGATGGAATGCAACGACCGGAGGCGCAAGGGACAGGGACTTGCGCACCTTGATAAACACCCAACTAAGGATGTGCTCATGGCCGTAAGGCGTAAGGCAAAGGACCCTGCGGAGGTAACTGAAATGACGGAGGTCAAGGCGGAGCCGTACGAGGAAGACCCGGAATGGGACGGCACCGTAGAAGAGGGGCCGGCGCTCGCGGAAAGCGACTCTGACGACGTCGCAGACGTACCACGGAGGCGGGGCCGTGCGCCCCTCACTCTGCCGTCTGCGGCGGCACGTTTCGAGCGCGCTAAGGCTGCCGTTGCCAAGCTCGATGCGCTCGACGTTGAGGCGGAGCGAGCCAAGATACAGGGGCAGATGGAACGGCTTACGGAACGTCTCGCCAAGCTCGACGGACACGAAAGTGCCGTCAAGGAAGCTGCGGAGGAACTTGCCGCCGCAGAAACGGAGTTCAACGCGGCACTTACCGCCGTACAGAGCAAGTAGACACAACGCGCGAGGGGCGTCCCTAACTGACAAGGGGCGCCCCTCGCGCTTCAAGAGAGGCAAGACATGGACCGGAAGCAACTCCACGCGCTCATAGACCTTGCGATAGACGCGATCACATGCGATGAGTGCCAAGAAACCCTCATCCGGCGAGTGGGGATAAGGACCGTTCAACTAGTCGGCGCGCACACGGTACAGGCGTTGTCCAACCATCTGATGGACGGGACGCTTACGCCTGCGCAGACTTACGACCGGTTGGCGGACACGATGAACCCGCTTTACGCGGCGATGGGCGAGGCGGTTCCCCCGGAAATGAACGAGGAAATCCGAGCATCGTTCCTCAGGTCTGCCGCCCGTGGCCTCAACTAACCTCATCGCCTTTGCCCTACAGGCGCGAGCGCGAGGCTTCCATATCTTCCCGGTAGAACCTGGGGAGAAAACGCCTCACACCCTCACCCCGGGGCAGCCTTACACGCTGCGTTGGGGTGAGGCTGCAACCAACGACCTAGGCAGGATCATTGACTATTGGACGCGTTGGCCAGACTCCAATATCGGTGTGGCTTGCAAGCCAAGCTCTCTACTCGTTGTCGATTGCGACGTTCCTAAGCGCGAATATCAGATGGCGGGTACTCAGTTCGCGGGACTCCATGACGCTTTTGGGCCTCTCGTTGATGGGACTGACGTCTACAGACATGTCTGTGAATCCCTGGGGGGCAATTGGGAGGAAGCCAACGCCACCTATCGCGTATGCACGGGGTCCATGGGTTGTCACTATTACTACCGTTGGCCAGATTGGGTCAGCGCACGTGAGGCGTCACAGGCCAGTATTGCTCAAGGGATCGTTGATATCCGATGCAATTCGGGTCAGTGGGGCGGGTACGTCCTGGGCGCAGGGAGCATCACGCGCAAAGGTGCTTACGTTTCCGAGAACGCGAGCGACGTGAGGCCGGCGCCTCCGTGGCTAGTCGAACTGTGCCGCAGACATGAGCCCGTAAAGACTGCCTCGCCTTTCCGGCAGCCTGGGCGCGTCGGTGTGCTCTCAGGGCTTGTGCGGACCGTTGAGGACGCGCAGGAAGGCAACCGCAACCAATCCCTACTGTGGGCCGCTCGCGCAGCCTGCGCGGACGGCATCCCCCTTGACGATGTCCTCACGGCCCTGGGCGACGCGTACGCAGCCGCAGGGGGCGACGGAGGACACAGGCAGGCGGAGGCGACCATACGGAGCGCCTACCGGCTACAGGGGCGGAAGGCATAGCAAAGCGCCCCTGCCTCAAGGGCGGGGGCGCTACACGTCGAGCTGCGGCTACGCGTCGAGTCGGGACAGGGTGGCCATGCCTAGTTCGTCGGCAGTCTCCGGGCTCAGGTCGAGCGCCCAGGCGTTACGACCCTCGACCCATTCCGCGCCCTCGACAACGGCGCGCGCAGCCTCGCTCAGGGGACGCGAGAGTAGCCAGTCCCGAACCGTGTTGCTCACCATCGGGGGCGGGACGGCAGGCTTCCCCTTGGGCGCCCCGCCCTTACCGGAAGTCGTTCCCATGTGATCACCTCTCTTGGATAGGCAGACGCCCTCACCCATGATGCACATTCGGTGAGGGCGCCGGAATGGTGGTGTGATCAGAATCCCCAAGCGGCGGCAAGGGCCTGCGCCTCGCGCTCGCGGTGAGGGTCGACGTACTTAGTGCGCGCGTAGGCAATCGCCTCTTCCCTCGACTGCGGGACGCATTCCAGCATCATCACGTTGAGTTCACCATCGGACCAGCCTTCAAGGATGACGTCCCAACCGTTGGCGGCATTCGCCTGGGCGTGATCCTTGATGTAGTGGGCGAACATGGAAGCTGTGGCAACGCGCTTCCAAGACGCGCGCTGCTTTTCGTTCTGCGCCATCGTCTGGTGATAGGTCTGGTTCCGGTTGAAACCCGGAAACGTGTTCTCGGCCTCAACCTCAACCGGATTGCGCAGGGCGTCATAGCGCGCGGCGGCAGCCTCGCGTGAGTCGTCGAGCCCTGCGCCGCCAACATCGCTCAGGATGCCGTCGAGCGCTTCCCTGAGCTGTCGTGCTTCGGCAGGGACAACCCTCATCCCCGACTCAGCGGCTTCCTTGGTCAGCGCCTCCGCGGCCCCGACCACACCCGCAGCCGCGCGGGCAGCGTCCTCGATCTGCTCAGGCGTCCACTCGCAGGCGCCAAGCTCAGCGTCCGCAATGTCCTGGGGCGTGAGGTGAACTTCCGTCAGCTCGAACGACTCGGCAACGGCCTCCGCCTGGGCGTGCGCCTCCGCGCGAATCTCATCGATGTTGGCGGGGCAGCGCCGGACCCAAAGGCGGGTGGTCGAGCGGACGCGCTTGATCACGTCGCCCTGTTCGTCCTTGAGGGCAAACATGCCCTTGCCCTGGTCCTCAATCGTGATGACCTCCGGGAAGCCCTGCGGACGCTTGTGCGTGTTCGCGTTCCCCTCGAACAACACCCGACCCTGCGCGTCGGCAACCTCGCCCGCTTCCGCGGGGGTGAGCGCCTGCGGCTTGTACGCCTCGCGCTCCGCCTGGGCCTCAACCGCAGCCACCTTCTTTTCGCACCGCTCGCACAGGTGAGACATGGGCTGCGCTTTGGCCTGGGCCGCGGTGACGAACCCGCCCTCATTAGGGGTGATGCGCCTGTTGCACAGGGCAACGCCCTCCGCGAAAGCGTGGAAGTTGAGTTCGTTGCTGCGGGTGTTGCGCCAAACCATGGCGTTCATCTGCGGTCCCTCCCAAGGGTGTTGCCGTCGTTGTGTGCCCAAGCTAGCGCGCATTTCGCGCACGTGCAAGCTTGCACGTCACCCTTACGGGTCAACTGTCGCTTGACCGTTACAAGTCGGAAGGGAAATCAGATGGTCTTTTGGTCGTGGGCATGGTTGTGCGCCCTGTTCGGCATGGCGTTGGTCGAGCTAGGTGCACTCCTCAATAAGCAAGAGGGCGACACACTCAGCGAACACGTCTGGAAATGGGTTGCCCTGAAAGACGGGAGACATGCGGGATTCGTGGCGTTCCGGCGCACGTTCCTACTCCTGTTCGCGGCATGGCTTGCCGCCTATTGCATGACTGGGGGGCGGTTCTAGTGGTCAACATCCCTGGATTCGTTGAAGTGCGCGCCGTAACCCAATGGGGCGGACAGGAAGTCACCGCGCGGCAAATCGTGCCCGCGGAGATATGGAACAACCCGGAAGCGCGTGACTCCCTCAAGTCACACCTACGTCACGCCCTGGGCGGACTCATCGCCCAACAACTCTCCGTCCAATGGCGGACGTTCACTCACGAAAAGCTCTTTGGCCTAGGGGGCGAGGGTCAGTGAGCTACCAAATCAAGTGCGACCGATGCGGGGCCATATGCCCCGTCTCGGCAGGCGGAGGGTTCCGCACAGGCGAGCAATGGGCGCCAATGCCCATGAATTGGAAGCGCCTTGCCATGGGCCATGACCCATACGCGGAGCCGGACGTTAAAGCGCAGCTCTGCCCCGATTGCTCGACTGCGGTACGCCAATTCATCACGACCGCACCCACCTGTTTGCGTGGGAGGTGCAATGAAAATTGACCACGATGGCGAACACGTCGTCGTCACCATCGGCAACGAACTGTGCGTCATGAACGTACGCGAGGCATTCGATGCAACAACCGAACTACTCAAGGCAATTGAGGGTGCCCGCTCTTACGGCGCTTACCTACGTGGCGAGGTACCCGACCCGGACCCGCGGAGTAGTCGAACGCCACGGCGGCAGTACAGGAGAAAGCCCAGTGAGTGAAGACACCCTCAAGGCAGTCAGCCGCATCCGTGCTCTTGCCTTCACGTTCGACAGTGAAGCGGACTACTGGCGACAGAAGAAGAAAGAGGCGGAGGTGCGCGAGATTTGGTACATGAACCGCGCCTCCGCCCTCCGCGAGGCAGCCGGAAAGGTCGAGAAAATAGCCCAGGACTACGGGAAGCAATGCGAGGAATCATGAGCGGAACACTGTTGGCCGGCTACCTCCGGACACGCAAATGGCTGCGCTGCAACGTGCTCCGTCTGCACTCGTTCGATTGGCGCGAGGTGTTCGCCACGGCCAACCGGACCGGCGGAGCGCCTGAGGGCAAGTGCGGCAACTGCGGAAGGCGGGTGCGGCTATGAGTGCTCACCCCTTGGTCCTTGCAGAGCTGCGGAAGCGAGCGGCAGACCTTGAGTTGCGGTCCGAACGCCTTGCACCGATACCGGGTGAGCCTGCCTCGCGCGCAGCATCAAGCCGCTATTGGGAGCGCAAGCGCGTCCGCCAAATGGCCACGTTCTACCGGGAACTCATCGCCTGGGCGGAGGCGCGCGAGGATGAGTGACCGCTATTACTGCCCGGAGTGCGGACAGGTAGCGGGGGCAAGTCGAGACAAACATGTTGCGGTCATCGTGGGAAGCCACGTTGAACCGCATTTTTTGTCTTCTGCCCTTACCGCAATCCTCGGTGACCCTGGGGCGCACATACGCGAGGTGTGCCCTGGGGGATTGGTCGACAGACATAAGGACAGGGCCCCATGAGGTGTCAGCACTGCAAGCAATGGATCGTTAAGGGGTGGCCTGCGGGCGACCCCGAGTTTGCCCCGGACGCTTGGCGGCACGGCCGGACAGGGCTGTTTACGTGTGACGTCGTTCCCCTCGCATGGGGCGAGCGCGAATGGCCGATGGCAACTCCGGATGAGAGCGGCAGGCATGCACAGGCTGTCACCCTCCAATAGTTACGGCGTAATTGAGATATGGACGTGTCGCGATTGCGGACACTCCGTTGCCGTTACGTGGCCCAAACCGGGCGGCAGGAAGTTTCACGCGGAGACCCTTTTCAAGGGCGACGATGTGTGTCTTCCGGACGGAGCAAACGACTATGAACCTGAAACGCAGGGGTGATCTGTCAGACGTTCATTGGGGCTACTGCCCGCACTGCCGTAGGGATGTTGAGTTGCGCCCTTCGGGGCGCCTCGCGCCACACACCACACATATGGGCTCCGGATGGGCGGAGGTGACCTGTATAGGGTCCCTCCGCCTTCCTGCGCCCAGGCCCAAAGAAAGGGGCGACGATGGGCCGACCACGAATGACTCACTGCCCGCGGGGCCATAGCTTCGATGACCCCGACAACGTATGGATGGTTTTCAACAAGGACCGCGGCAGATGGCAGCGCCGTTGCCGCCCCTGCGCGCTCGCGAGGAAGCGCAAGTATTACCAGAGACAGGCAGAGGCGCGCGCCCGTATGGCACGCGTCCGGCCGTGGTGGGAACAGCTCGAATGGACCGGACCGCACAGGGCTGACAACCCCTGGAAAAGGACGCGCCGGCGGAAGCGGTCCGCCCAAAATTACAAGGTCAACGGACATCCCATCGCTTACAAGGTCTCGGCCCAACAGGTGCTCTACCTCCAAGGGTTGGCAGACGGACTCACGTTGGACGAGATAGCCGAACGGGAAAACGTCACCCTCAACACGGTCCATAACGGCCTGGGCGAGGCGCGCATCAAATACGGAGTGTCGAGCAACGCGGCAGCCGTGGCGCAGGGCCTCAAGCGAGGCGTCCTCAAGGCGGACAGGGTCACGGCTCGACGTCTGCCCGCTCGCGTGCCCAGGGCAGCCGTTGAGGACGTCCGCGCCCTGGTCCGCGGTGAGCGGCTGCCGCATAAGGCGCACGCTGCCCGGATATGGCAGACGCTCGACCCGCTCATGTCTTGGACGGAGGCGCACGCGGTGAGCGTGCTATGGGCCGCAGGGCGCCTCACATCACGCCACGTTCCGCAGACACGGAACCGATATCGACGGAGGCGCACAAAGCCCACGGAGGACGCTGCGACATGGAAGGCACCCGCGCATTTGTGATCTCATCAAACGGCAAGGTAATGGCCATTGCTACAACCGCGGACGCTGCCCAGCGCTACGCCCTGTGGAAATGCATTGACCGCGATTTCCTGGGCGCCCGTTTCCGGTGGACCAGGACACACAAGCTCATGGCTCGCCACGTAGAGGCGGACCACTGGTCATTTACTGGAGTGGAAATCATCCCTGCCTCATACGTCTAGGCGCAGGGGCAGGGGTGAACGCGTGACGATTGAACCGCAGGGCAATGCCGAGTTGCCCCAATCGGAGATAAATGCACGCCTCGCGCTCTACTGGCTACTCAATCCGCAGGCTGCACCTCTAGAGAGCTTCAATGACGACGTGCAACGCATCGTCTCCGTCCTGTCGAGCAAACTCCCATCACTGGGAGTTGACGACAGAACACAGACCCTCATAGAGGACCACAGGCGCGAGGCAGCCGAGATCGAGAAAGCAAAGGAGATAGCGTCATTCAACCGCGCCAAAGAGCGCGCGGTGACTATCGAGGAAGAAACCCAGCGTGCGCGCGTAGCGGAAATGGTGGACGCGCTACTAGCCGAGACTCTGACGACAGACGCCCTAGACGACATTGAGGAACTGTCTCCGGTAGTCGACGGACTCTTGTACCGCGGCACCGTTGCGCGCATCAACGGAAAGCCTGGGGCTATGAAATCGTTTGTGGCGCTCGACATGGCCGGATGCGTCGCCAACGGTCGCCCCTGGGCGGGGCGGGACGTCGTCAAGGGTGACGTGATCTATCTCGTTGCGGAGGGCGCAGGGGGCATCAAAAAACGGGTCCGCGCATGGGAGCAAGAAACCGGCTGCCGCATGTCCGGGGTGTACTTCCTACCTCGCCCAATTCAGGTGGCCGGCATCGAATGGATGGTGTTGGAGGAAGCCTGTAAGCGCCTCCGACCTGCGCTTGTCGTCGTCGACACGCAGGCGCGCTCAACGGTCGGCATTGAGGAATCGTCCAACGAGCGCATGTCAGTGATCTTCCAACGCATCGAGCGTCTAGCGAGGGAATCGGAAGCGTGCGCGCTACTCGTGCACCACACGGGACACGTAGGGGAACACGGGCGAGGCGCCTCTAACGTACTGGGCGCCGTGCAGACGGAACTACTCGTTAAGAAAGAAGGGAAGGGAGCGGAGCGCGTCATAACCGTCCGCATCGACAAGACAAAGGATGACGACGACACGGCAGAGGTTCGCCTGTTGCCCCGCATCGTGGCCGTGCAGGGCATGACACGGCGCAACGGACAGCCTGAAACCTCCGTGGTCCTGGTCCCGGAGCGCACGGCCGTATTCGCCATGGCGGGGCTTGACCCTGCGGTGAGTGCCGCCGTGGCGTTGCTCGACAAACACGGAGCGCCCATCGCGCTAGGCAGAGACAGGCTCCGAAAGTGGCTCGCGGAACGTGACCTCACGCTAGGGACATCCGTATTGGCGGAGGCAATAAGTCACCGGAAGAAACGCGAGGCACTGAAACCCCCTGAAATCAAGGATGAGGAATCAGAGGGTCTGTTCGATGCCTGAAACCCTGAAAAAACTACGCCCAGTAATCGAGACCTGTCCGGACAGGTCGAGCCTCCGCCTGTCCGGACAGGTTTCCTGTCCAACGCCTATTTCCCCAGGTCAGACCTGTCCGGACAGGTACCTAAAACCTGTCCTCACTGACCTGTCCTCTGTCCGCCCCCCTTTAGGGGCGGACAGGTAGGACAGAGGACACAGATTGTGAGCAGTGAGTAATGATCAAATGCAGCACCTACTAGACACCCCGCCCAAGCTGGGCACCTGCAAGAGGTGCGGGGCTTGGGTCCTCACCGCGCTTGTCTCAGGAACCTGGGCGGGTGTCGACACAACCCCCCTCGGTGCGGTCGAGCTGCGCGCGCTACTCCTGAGCGGAGGACGCCCCTACAGGCTCCGCATGGCGGCAGGATGCCCCCGAGCGCTCACCGTGGCCTCACTGGGCGACGTGCGGGCCGGAACGCCTGTCCTGGGGCCTCACGTGTGCGCAGGCCACCCCATGGACGCCCAGGCGTTTACGGAGGCTGCCGCGGACCCTTGCCGACCCCCTGTGAGCGCTACTGGGCGCCCAGCGTTCCCCTCTGCCTCACAGGGGGCGAGGAAACACGTTCCTGCGCCACCTGCGACCCTCCGCCGTTCTAGGCCGGTGAGGTGCGACGCATGCCGACAGACCATCAACCCGCATGAGCCTTACTGGGGCATTGAATGCGGCACGTACATATGGGCCTTGCATGACGCGTGCCCGGAAGTCGAGAGGTAATGGCTACTGACACCGAATACTGCGCCTCGCTCGCAGACCAACTCACGCGCGGCTTTGATGAACGCGTTGAGTATGACTTGCGAGTCATGACGCACACGAAAGACTGTCTGCGAGGGGCGAACGGTTGGGGTGACTGCCCCTGCCCGTACACCTTGGAAAGGCGCGTCAAGACGATTCGTCACGCGCCGCTCATCGCCCAACTCGGCGCAGCTATCGAGGGGCCGGCATCTAGGGACGATCACGGAGGACGCTCCGCAACGAGGGTCGATAGCCCGTTCCCTGGGAACTTTGAAGCGCTCGCGCTCATAGATGAAATCAAGCGCTCGCTACAGGCGCACGTGAGGCGAGCGCGCCAATTGCTTGGGTATGACGTGCCGCCCTCATCCATTGTGCGAGGCGCTGTATGCGGACGATGCGCAGGCGCCCTCAAGCTCCACAATGGCGAGGCTGTCTGTATCGGCTGCATTGGCGAGACTCCGCCATGCGGCATGAAATACACGTGGCAAGAGATTGAGGACTACATGAGGGGCCTAGATGAACGTGGCGATTAAGCGGAGGCTCGTTGACACTGAGGCGGCAATGACATGGACCCATAGGCCACGGGGCACATTGCATAGGTGGGCGAGCGAGGGGCGAATACGCAACTACGGAAAGCCAACCGCTAAAGGCGCCCTCTGGGACCTAGACGAATTGCCGCCCTATCGACACCTGTGCACCCCCGCATGCCTTGATGGCGAGGAATGCCCACCCATACCGCCCCCGCCTCCAATCCGCTTCCCTCGCCCCAGGACACCCATTGACCACGTCGTGGCTTATGAGAACGAGGTAACCGAGCGACCACCCGTGAACGGATGGCGCCAATTCGAGCGCGGACCACACTCCCGAGTCACCTGCACGTGTGGCCTAGACACAGGATGGATTGCCCGCACACAGGCCATTCGGATTGCAGACACACACCGACCCCGAACACCCCTTGACGATGACCTGAACAGGACCGAAGATTGACCCGTGTTCGGCATGCCCGAAACACCCCAGGCATAAGGCCCCTGAGTCCCCACGGGAACAGGGGCCTTACCCATGCCCAGAGGGGAAGGCGTATGACCGGACGCAAGGAACTCACTGAGTACCGATACCGCCAAGCACGCGCCCAGGTGCTAGCCGAGTCAGACACCTGCATATGGTGCGGACACCCCGGGGCGGACAGTGCAGACCACATCATCCCCGTGAGCAAAGGCGGGGACCCGTACGCGCTCGACAACCTAGGCCCAATCCACGGGGTCAAGGGCTGCGCATCATGCGGGCGCAAGTGCAACAACGACAAGGGCGACAAGCTACCCAGCGAGTATGAGCGGCTGCGTACGTCCATCGATTGGTACGCATAGACGTCCTGGTCCCTGCTACCCAGGCCCGACCACACGCCCAGGTCCGCCCGACCACACAACCAGGCCACGCCTGGGGGCGCGTGCGCTACCCAGGGCAGGGACCAGGACCAGGACCAGGACCAGGACCAGGACCAGGGCGAGACAGAGCACAGCGCACGCAGCTCGACGACACACAAGCAACGCGGCGCAGCTCGACCACACATGGATGAGCGCCCACCCCGCCAACAGGGTGGGCGCCCCAAGCACCTTCCATCCCCACGGAAGGCGCCCCGATGCTCCCATGGGGCAACTCGGCGGACAAAAGCCCAGGTCAAACAGGGTGCGACAGCTGGACCGATGAGGACCAGGACCAAGGCTCTAAGCCTCTGACCTGCATGTTTGCATCTCAGACCGGCTCTGACCTGCGCGTTTTTTAGGATTCCGGCCCCTTCCCAGCCCCGGCCCAAACTCGGATTTTTCTCCCCGGGGCCCCAGTGACACCCGCCCAGGGCGCCCGAATTGGGGCCCGAAAGCGCGCCGCGAGAGGCGCAGGCCGGCCGAACCGCGCAGGGGAATGCGCAGGTCAGAAGGGGTGGACGCGTGGGACCGGTTGAGAAAGCCGTTCGATCTGACGTGCGTGAGCTCGGGGACCTAACCGGTTTCGAGCCCCTATTGGCTGCGCTCGCAGTCCGCTTGGCGGGTGAGGTCGACGCGTTCACCGCGGACGGGGATAGGCGCGTGTTCGTGCAACTGACCAGGGAGTTGCGGCAAACGGTCGCCCAGCTAACAGAGGGGCGGACGGCAACAGATGACGATGACCCCTTTGGTGACTTGGCGTCCCCCGAGTGAGTTTGCCGATGACCTGAGAGAGCGCTACGGGCTCACCTGTCCGCCCTTGTGGGGCACCCCCAGGCGACCCGGATTCAAGAGCCTGGGCCCCGCGGCATGGCGCGTTATGGAAGCGCTCGGATATCCGCCTATGCCGTGGCAGAAATACGTGTTGGACGTTGCCCTTGAGATTGACCCGGTAACCGGCACGTTCGTGCATCGCGAGGTTGGGCTAAGCGTCTCTCGGCAGCAAGGGAAGACACAGCAAATCTTGGCGCTCATGGTCCATCGGATTGCCGCTTGGCAGCGTCAGACCGTGATCTATGCGGCGCAGACTCGCGGCATGGCGCGGACCCGTTGGGAGGATGAGTTCCTGGCGACGATGGATGATTCCTCCATCGCTGGGCGCTACCGGGTCCGAAAGACCAACGGCCATGAGGCGATCATCTGGAGTAAGACGCGGTCCAAGCTTGGTATTACCGCGAATACCGAAAAGGCGGGTCACGGCCCCGCGCTCGACCTGGGCGTAATCGATGAGGCATTCGCACACGAGGATGACCGCCTAGAGCAAGCCTTTAGTCCGGCCATGTTGACAAAGCCCATGGCTCAGCTTTGGTGGGCGAGCGCGGGCGGCACGGACCGTAGCGTGTGGCTCAATAAGAAACGCGAGCAAGGGCGCGCGCTCATTGAGCAGATGTGGGCCACGGGCGAGTATCCGAGCGTCGCGTATTTCGAATGGTTCGCTCCGGAGGACATGCCGCGGGACGATCCGGAAACGTGGCGCTTTTGCCTTCCTGCCCTGGGCTATACGGTCTCGGAAGACATCATTCGGTCTGAGTTGGACAAGATGGCCGGCGACCCGAGTGCGTTCGATCGGGCCTATTTGAACCGCACCCGTAAGGCGGTTCCGCCCAGTGACCCGAACATTCCGCGCGAGGCTTGGGCCGTGGCGGTCGACAGGGAGTCTTGCCCCGGTACTGACCTAGCTTTTGCTATCGACGTAGCCCAGGACCGGAAGCACGCGAGCATAGGGGTTGCCTCGCTCCGTCCGGATGGACTCTTTCACCTTGAGTTGGTCGACAGGCGCCCCGGTACTGATTGGGTCGTACCGGCTATCACTCGACTCCGCGAGATCCATGACCCTGTGGCCGTGGCCGTTGCGTCCTACGGCGCCCCTGCCGCCTCTCTAATCGATGACCTAGTTGCCGCCGGTATTGAGGTGCCCAAGAACCCTGAGCGCCCAGCACGGGGCGACCTGTCCATATTGCGAGTGCATGACCTCACGGAGGCGTGCGGGCAAATCACGGACACGTTGATTCAGGGTGGCGCGAGGCACATTGACCAACGCGAACTAACGGGCGCCGTTAACGCCGCGCGCACTCGACGGCAAGGCGACGCGTGGACGCTCGACAGGACCAATTCCCCCGTGGATATCGCCCCGTTGTGCGCGGTCACGTTCGCACGCTGGGCGCTCATGGTCCGACTGCCATTGGTGCAGGAGTACGACCTAACGGCATCAATCTTCTAGGAGTGCCCCCATGCGCGAGCGCGTTACTACGTTCCTTGACGTCCTGGGCCTGTTGCTGGTTGCTTTCGGAGTTGCTGCCTTTCTCTACCCGTGGCTTTCCCTAGGGGCAACGGTAGCCGCGGGTGTGGTCGTGCTCGCAGGCTCCATATTGGCTGCGCGGAGGGGTGAGACGTGAGCCTATTCTCAGCGGCTAAGCGGGCATATCCCGGACAGACAGCAGATCAGGTAATCCCGCCACGGCCCGCACAACGGGCGGGAACGACGTCCGTAACCAATGAAACCGCACTCCGCCATAGCGCAGTCTGGGCGTGTCTCAGGCTGCGCGCCAACCTCGTATCGACCATGCCCGTTGACATCTATCGACGGGTCGGCGGCATTCAGGTTGAGGTGCCCAAGCCTCCGGTCCTGGTCACTCCGGGCGGACCCGGAGTGCGAATGATCGAGTGGCTTTACTCGTCACAGATGGACCTAGACAGGGCGGGCAACTGCTTTGGCCTCATCACTGCCGTTGACGGTTTCGGGCTACCTGCGCGCATCGAGCTAGTTCCCCTGTGTGATGTCACCGTGCGCGTGCGCAAGGGCGTCCTTAAGTACCTCATCGCAGGCAAGGAATACGACCCTTCCGAGGTGTGGCACGAAAAGCAATACACGCTACCGGGAATGCCGGTTGGCCTGTCACCTGTCGCCTACGCTGCACTATCCATTGGTGAGTATCTGAGCATTCAGGAATTTGCACTGGACTGGTTCGGCAACGGCAGTGTCCCCGCGGCTCACCTCAAGAACACGGGACGCACCATCACGCCCGAATTTGCGGACGAGACTAAGCGCAGGTTTAAGGCTTCCATAGCCAACAACGATCTTTTCGTTACGGGTTCTGACTGGGAGTACAACCCCATTCAGGCGGAGGCGGCCGGCGCTGAGTGGATTGAGGCGAAACGTTTTGGCATCGGGGACGTTGCTCGATTCTTCGACACCCCAGGGGATCTAATCGACGCCATGGTTTCCGGGTCCTCCGTCACCTACGCCAATATCTCTCAGCGGAATTTGCAGTTCCTCATCATGAATCTCGGTCCCGCCGTGGTGCGTCGGGAAGATGCGCTCACCTCGCTCACCCCGCAACCGCGTTTCGTCAAGTTGAACACGGACGCCCTATTGCGAATGGACCCGCAGACCAGGGCAGCAACGGTGAAAACGCAGATTGATTCCCGCGTGCTCGCCCCATCGGAGGCGCGCGAATTGGATGACCGAGCCCCCTTCACCGAAAGCCAACTCGCGGAGTTTGATCGACTGTTCGGAAACAAGAATGCGGCCCCAAGTTTCGGGGGCGCTGCACCATCGGGAGTGATGACATGACAGACATGGCCACCCTCCGGGCGGAAGCGGCTGCCGCCCGGAGTGCCGCAGGCGGAAGCGCAGCGATGGCGGTTCCTCGCGACAGACCCGAGTCAGCCGCGGTTCGGTTCACTTCCGAATTGCGCGCCAAGAAAGTCACGCGCGATGACATGGAATGGTACGAGGTTGAGGGTTACGCGAGCGCCTTTGAACAGGGCTACGAAATGTGGGATATGTTCGGGCCCTATACCGAGATTGTTTCCTTGGGCGCCGCGGACAAGACGCTGAATGAAGACCCGGAAGTTGTCTATCGGTTCAATCATGGTGGCACTCCCATGGCCTCAACCCGCAACGGACGCCTACAGCTTTGGGCGGATGACCACGGACTAGGGCAGCGCGCATGGCTCAACCCCAAGCGCTCTGACGTTCAACTACTCGTGCAAGCCATTGAGGACCAGGACGTAAGGGAACAGTCGTTTATGTTCCGGATCACGTCCGGGCAATGGTCGCCCGACTATGCGGAATACCGCATCAACAGCTTTGACCTTGCGCGCGGTGACGTCGGACCAGTGACCTACGGAGCCAACCCGCACACGACCGTATCGGCGCGTAGCGGAGAGTTCCTGTCGCTCATCCCCAACCTCTCTCCGCTAGTCGCACGTGAAGCGCTCGCGCGCCTTTCTGCGCGGGCAGACATGGCCCCTATACCAACGCCCCTCGCGCCCAGGCCGGCGCCTGAGGGTCGTTCAATTCAGATGCTCCGCACGCGTCTTCTGATTGACGCTGCGGAGGATGCTGAGTAGGCGAGGCTACGCGCCTCGCAGCAACACCCGCATTTCCGGCAGACGCCCCGGAGGCGCGGTTCCCAGCGGCACGGCAGATGCCCCGTTGACGCCTCGCAGTAATCCCCCAGAAAGACACTTGCCCGAAAGGGCTAAGAGGTGTGGGCAATGCCCGGAACCATCGATGACCTCATTGCCTCAATTGAGGTCGAGTTTGAAGCGGCGCAGAAGCGCCGTAAGAAGGCGGACGCAGAAGTAAAGCTGATCCTTGACAAAGCTCAGCAGGACGGACGCTCTAACCTCACGCCCGAGGAAGACGAGCGGGTTGCAGAGCTTTTCGTAGCGCGGGACCAGGCAAAGGCGGACATCGCCGGTATCGAGAACAAGCGCGCCACGGCCGAAAAGATCAAGGCCGAGGAAATGGAGCGCTCGGCGGAACAGGCCAAGGTAAAGCAGACGGAGACGCGCAAGCCTGCTTATGACCAGGTCGCGCGCGTCGGCATGGATGAGCGCACATACCGCAAGGACATGGACCCGTACGGCAAGGGTTTCCTTATGGATGTCTCTCGTCAGTTCCTCTTCCAGGACGTTGAGGCAGCATCGCGCCTTTCTCGTCACATGCAGGAAGAGCGGGTAGAGCGCTCCGAATACCTCACGCGCGCCGTGGGCACTGGGGCCTTTACCGGCCTCACGGTGCCGCAGTACCTCACGGACATGTACGCCCCTGCGACTGCCGCCCTGCGTCCCTTCGCAGACGTCTGCAACACTCACCCCCTGCCCGAGTCGGGAATGAGTGTCAACATTTCCCGAATCACCACGGCATCCGGTGCGGCTCTTCAGTCCGCGGAGAATTCCGCCGTGCAGGAAACCAACATGGATGACACCCTTCTGACGGTGCCTATTCAGACTGCCGCGGGACAGCAGACCGTTTCTCGGCAGGCAATCGACCGCGGAAGCGGTATCGAAGACGTGACCATGCAGGACCTTTTCAACCGCGTGGCCACGGTGCTGGACAACACCCTTCTGAATCAGGCCACGAACGGGCTCACGAACGTGGCTCAGTCGACTGCCTACACCGACGCATCACCCACGGGCGCGGAAATGTACCCCAAGATTCTTGGGGCTGCGGCCAACGTTGAGGCGGCGCTACTGGCGATGGGTCGCCCGACCCATGCGGTAATGCACTCTCGCCGTTGGTACTGGCTTTCCAGCCAGATGAGTTCCACGTGGCCCATGATCAACTGGGGTGGGTTCCCGGTGCAGTCCGCGGGCGCGGCGAATTCTCAGAGTTCTTACAACTCCGGTCCCCGTGGTGTTCTTCCCTGTGGCCTTGAGGTCATCGTGGATAACAACATTGCCACGAACCTGGGCGCCGGTACGAACGAGGATGAGGTTTACATCGTGCCCTCATCCGAGTGCCACCTTTGGGAGGACCCTGCGGCCCCGCTGTTCATTCGTGCGGAACAGCCTGCCGCCGCCTCCCTGGGCGTTCTGCTTGTCGCCTACTCCTACTTTGCGTACACGTTCGGGCGGTACACGAACGGCACGAGCAAGATTGCCGGTACCGGCCTCATCACGCCTACATTCTGACCATTCCTAGCGGGGCCCGGAATTGTATTCCGGGCCCCGCTTCCTCACTGATGGAGGGTTAGAAGATGGCGACAATTCAGGCCCTGGCCGGCGACCGGCTACCCAATGCCGCACGCCTGTCAGCAGCGCAAGCGGGAAACGGTGTCTCAACAAACGTTGCCGACCGTGGAGCGGTAACGGAGCGCCCAGCACTGCTCACCATTACAACCACCGTGGGCGCCACACCGACGTGCACTTACGCGATTGAGGGCAGCGCGGACGGAAGCAATTGGTTCGCGATTTCCTACGCGGACGTAGCTACCCCAGACACGGGGGCGGTCGCCACATTCGCCATTACCACGGCAGGGACTACACACAAGATTCTGCGAGCCGATCAGCCATGGCGATATGTGCGGCTCACCTACTCGGCAAATACCAACGTCACGAACACGGCAGATGTGACCTTGTTCTAGGGAGGCTCCGTGTCCAGCAACATGATTGCCGCTCTCAAGCGCGAGCGCGCCGGTTACGTTGCCCGTGGTCTGACGGACCGCGTGCGACAGGTGGACGAACAGCTAGCGCACTACGGTGCCCCCGTTGAGGACGGTACCGAAATACCCGCGGAGGTCGACGCGGGACCCGTCCGGAAGAATGCGGGTGGAAGTCCCCGCAAGGCGATAAGCGATGGCGAATGAATACGCGACCCTCGACCTGTTCAAAACGTATCTCGGGATATCTGACGCCACGCGCGATGACCTACTAAACCAGGCCCTTGCCTCCGGGTCTCGGAGCATTGACCGTGCATGCGGGCAGCGCTTCTATCTCGACGCGAGCGCAACGGCGCGCATCTACAACCCGACCCGTCGCATCTATTCGGATGAGTCGGGCGACATGCTTCTAGTCGAGCCAATCGGCAGCCTCGCCGGACTGGTTGTTGAGATTGGCTCCGGTAGCTCCTGGTCCGCG
The DNA here is from genome assembly GCF_010548375.1 of Streptomyces sp. SID13726. Classification (GTDB taxonomy): domain Bacteria; phylum Actinomycetota; class Actinomycetes; order Streptomycetales; family Streptomycetaceae; genus Streptomyces. The sequence goes on along the minus strand of NZ_JAAGLY010000020.1, from coordinate 100,051 downwards.
GTCACGGATTACGAAACATACCCGGACAACGCCCTTGCGAATGGCGTTCCAGTCACGGGCCTGTTGCGCACGTCGTCACTGTGGACATGGGGGAATGGCAGTCGCATGCGCGTGCGCGTGACCGCGCGTTGGGGGTGGCCGGAAATTCCGGAAGCCATCGAGACTGCGACGCTCATTCAGGCATCCCGATTCTTCAAGCGCAAGGATTCACCGGAAGGTGTCCTAGGGTCCGCGGAATGGGGAGCCGTTCGCCTGTCCCGCAGGGACCCGGACGTTTGGAACCTCATTGAGCCATTCGTTCTTCCGGGATTCTAAGGGGGGCGCATGGATATCACGAACGTGCGAGCGCAACTAGCTGTTGCCGCCTCCGCGGTGACCTTGCCTGGGGCGTCACTCGTCTGCACTGGATACATGCCCGATGGTGTTACAACGCCCTGCTTTTTCATCGCGGATTACACCATTGAGTACGACAAAGCCATGAACCGCGCGCTCGACCACATCGACTTTACGGCGCGCGTTTTGGTCGGGCGAGCCGATGACTTGGCGGGGCAAGCGTTGCTCGATGCCATGTTGTCCGGGTCCGGTCCCGCCTCGCTAAAGGTCGCCCTAGAGGCAGCGCGAGGCGCCCCCGGTACTCCTGCCCTTAACGGCTATGCGCACGACTTCCGAGTCACGCGCGTGCAGGGCCTACGGCTCTACGAACACAACGGAGTCCAGTACCTAGGCGCCGAAATTTCCATCCTGGTCATTGGCGACGGGAGTGCGTAAATGTCATTCATCACACTTACGGGCGTCCGTCTGTTTGCCGTAGGGACAGACCTCACGGGCGCCTCAAACAAGGTTGAGATCTCTGGTGAGTTCGAGGAAAAGGACCGAACAACCTACGGGTCAAACGGCTGGAAAGAAGTCACGGCCGGACTCGGCTCCGCGGAACTTACAGGCGAAGGGTTCTGGGAAGCAGGGGCCGACAACAGTTACGTCGACAACGCCTCATGGGCTGCGCTTGGAGGCACAGGCCCATGGTCGGCGGGACCGGTCGGCGCCTCTGTGGGAGATCTCGCCTACTTCCTCAAGGCGCTCAGGGCGGACTACAACTTTGGCGGACAGGTGGGCGACCTTGCCCCGTGGAAGGGAAAGGCGTCTTCCACGTGGCCCCTGGTCCGCGGACAGTTCGGCCACCCGCCCGGCACGGCGCGCACGTCGAGCGGTACGGGCACAGGCGTACAGCTAGGCGCCGTGGCCTCCGGCAGGCGCCTCTATGCCGCCCTTCACGTCCTGGGCGCGAGCGGTACGACCCCGACTCTCAACGTCGTCGTCGAGTCGGACAACTCCAACAGCTTCCCTTCCCCCGTTACTCAACTCACCTTCACGCAGGCGAATGCCATTGGCGGCGAAATCCTGCGCACGGATGGCACTGCCATTACCGACGATTGGCACCGCGTTAAGTGGACCATCGGCGGCACAACTCCCTCTTTTCTTTTCGCCGTGGCATTCGGCATACAGGCGTAAGGGGTGCATCCTCATGGCCTTTATGGTCCTCACATCTGAGTATGTAGCGCTCAGCGGAACAGACCTGAGCGCCTACGCAAACAAAGCGGAACTGACCGTAGAGGTTGACGAAAAGGACGTCACCACCTACGGCAGCGCCGGATGGAAGCAAGTCATCGGCGGACTTAAGAGCGGAGGACTCGCAATCGAGTTCAAGAATGACTATGCCGCCGCCGCCCTCGATAGCATCCTTTGGCCCCTGTTCGGAACGGTGGTCACGTTTGAGGTACGACCTACCTCCGCGGTAGTCGGCACCTCAAACCCCAAGTGGACAGGCTCCGTTTTGATAAAGGAGCTGAAGCCCATTCAGGGCGGGGTCGGTGACGAAGCCTCGCAATCCGTCAGCTTCCCAACGAGCGGCGCAGTCACCCGCGCAACCGCCTGATGGCTGACGGACCGGTTGGCGTTGAGGTCACGCAGAACGGCTTGCGTGACCTCATCCGCGCTATGCGCGCGGAGGCAGATGGTAGAGAACTCCGCAAGGAACTAGCTAAGACGCTGAGAGACGAACTCAGGCCCCATGCGGACCGTGCCAGGAACGGCGCGCTAGCTATTCCAAGCGGGGGCGCAGCGACGCGCCCACAACTCAGGCCGGCTATCGCCCGAAGCATTCAGCCGCGAGTCAACATGACGATGCGAGGGGCAGGCGCGAGCATTCGCGCGAGGCGCACACCCCGCATTCGTGATTTCGCCAACGCCCCCAAGCGGATGAACTCCCGTAAGGGATTCCGCACGCAGTCATGGGGCAATGACCGTTGGCGTGTCCAGTTCGGAAAAATCGGTTGGTTCGATGACGCCATGAGGGGTGTTGCCCCGGAGGCGAAGCGTGCAGTAACTGACGCTATCAACGAAATGGCCAACCGCATTGCGAGTCGAGTACGGAGCGATTGAGCCTATGTATCTCGTGTATCAGCCGGAAGGTTCTGAGGAACCGAAGCGGTTCAAGTACAACCCGCGCAAGCTCATGTCTCCCGAACGGGAAATGTTGGAGCGGAAGACGGACCGGGATTTCTCAGACTTCACGAGTGCCGTTCTCTCGGGAAACAGTCTGTGCCGCCGTGCACTCCTTTACATGTTCCTCAAGCGGGAACACCCCGGCATCCGTTGGGACGATGTGGATTTCGCCTGGGATGAACTCAAGTTGGAATACAGCAAACAAGAGCTGTTGAAGATGCGAGAGGCAGTCTCAGAGAACACCACGGGCGACGAACGCGCGGCCACCCTCGCGAGCCTCGATGAGCAGATAGCAACCGCCATCGATGAGAGCGAGGAAGAGGGAAAAGCGGATCTGCCGATCGCAGGCTAGGCCAACTCGGCAACGCCGCACACCTCTTGCACGTGCGGCCCTGGGAATGGGACCTACTCAGCGTCGAGGAAGCGGACGCCTTGCTTGATTGGCTCGACGAATACGGCAAGCAACTCGATGAGGCGGAGGCCCAATTGAAACGGAGGTGAATCCGTGTCTTCGGATACCTCCCTTATCTTCCGGCTGATTGCGCGTGATGAGGCATCACCCGAACTGCAATCCATGCAAGAGCGCCTGTCGACGGCATCCGCGGCCATTGGCGCAGGGGTGGCCGGCGCCCTGGGGGTGGGCGTAGCTCAGGCAATGGACATGAGTGCGGCTAACGCCAAGCTGCAAACCCAACTCGGCATTGGGAACGCTGAGGCTGCCAACCTCGCAAAGGTATCCGCACGCGTTTACGCCAACGCATGGGGCGAGTCTACGGCGGATGTCAACGAGGCAATCAAGGGTGTCTATCAAAACATCGGCAATGTGTCCGGAGCGAAAGGCGGACTTGAGGGCGTAACGACAAAGGTAATGGCGCTCTCTGAGGCGTTCGACGCTGAGCTTGGAATGACCACTGCCGCCGTTGGTCAGTTGCTCCGAACAGGGCTTGCCAAGGACGCGGACCAAGCTCTAGACATCGTCGCCAAGGGTCTGCAATCCGGCGCTGACAAAGCAGGGGATTTCCTCGAAACCCTAAATGAATATTCAGTTCAGTGGAAGCGCGTTGGGCTCGACGCGCAGACAGCGACCGGGCTACTTGCACAGGGCCTCAAGGGTGGGGCCCGAGACGCAGACCAAGTAGCCGACGCCCTAGGGCAGTTCGGCGAGCGCGCGCTAGCGGGTGGCTCGGCGGTCGACGCTGCGTATAAGTCCATCGGACTCAACGCGGGCGACGTGGCCAAGATGCTGGGCAAGGGTGGGGACTCCGCAAAGAAGGCTCTACAGATCACCCTCGATTCCCTCCGCGGAACCAAAGACGAACAGGTCAGACTCAACGCTGCGGCAGCCCTGTTCGGTGACCCCGCCAACGTGATGGGTGACGCGCTGTACGCGCTCGACCCTGCGAGCGCTGCCGCCGCTACAGGGATGGACAAGGTCAAGGGCGCAGCCGAGAAAGCAGCGAAAACCCTTGGTAGTAGTCCGGCGTCCTCGATGGAGGCGTTCAAGCGCGCAGTGACAACCCAACTCGCGGAAGCGGGCGGGGCCGTGGCGTCTTTCGCCATGAAACACACGGGCGCCTTCAAGGTGCTCGCCGTGGTCCTGGGCGTGGTCGCCGGAGCGGTCATCACCGTGACTGCGGCACAGAAGGTGTACGCGGCTTATACGGCCGTTGCCACGGCTGCCGAGACGGTACGCCAAAGTGCGCTCTATAGGTCGGTGGCCGGCTACCTGCGGCTCATGGGAGTTGGCCTTATGGCCATGGCCCGGACGGCTGCGGGAGCGGTCGCCTCCGCGGCCACGACTGCCGCCGCATGGGTGGGGTCCGCTCTTGCTGCCGTCGGCACGTTCACCATGGCCGTTCTGCGTGCGTCCCTTTCTGTTCTCATGCAGTACGCCCGCATGGCCGCTCGCGCGGTCATATGGGGGGCAATCATGGCGGCACAGTGGCTAATTGCATTCTGGCCTATCGCTCTGATCGTCGCTGCCGTTGTCGCCCTAGCGGTGCTGATCATTGCCAACTGGGACAAGATCAAAGCGTGGACCCTGCAAATCTGGGGCTACGTCTGGTCTTTCATCAAGTCTGTTGCAGGGAAGCTAGTTTCGATCTTCCTCAACTTCACGCTGCCTGGCCTGATCATCAAGCATTGGGGTTCCATCAAGTCGGGAACCATTGCCGTCTGGAATGCGGTAGTTGGATGGGTCAAGGGCATCCCCGGGAAGCTAGTTTCGTTCTTCCTCAACTGGACTCTTCCGGGCCTGATCATCAAGCATTGGGGCCGGATCAAGAGCGGCAGTATTCAAGTTGCCTCGCAGCTTGTTGCCTGGGTCAGGGGTCTACCGGGGCGAATCTCTAGCGGCATAGGAAGTCTGGGAAGTCTCCTGTATTCAAAGGGAACTGCCGTTGTTCAGGGCCTGTGGAACGGCATTAAGTCCATGGGTGGTTGGATCAAGTCACAGATCATGGGTTGGGCTAAGTCTGTGATCCCTGGTCCCGTCGCAAAGGCTCTCGGTATTTCCTCGCCCTCGAAAGTGACGAAAGCCCAGGGTCGTTGGATTGCCCGCGGCTTGGTCGACGGACTGACGGGCAGTGCGAAACAGGTCAAGGCAGCCGCAACCAAGGTGGCGGACATTGTCCGTGACTCGATGCCAAAGAGCAGAAAAAAGAGCAAGCTACTCGACCTGATCGCAGACGACACACGGAAACTCACGTCCCTCGCCAACAAACAAGCGAGCGTTGCAGCCAAGCTCAAGACTGCCCAAAAGAAGGTGGCAGACCTCATCAAGGCACGTGACACGCTCGCGGCCAACGTGAAGTCGAACATCCTGCAAGGCGCTGACATCACGTCCATGGTGGGCGAGGACTCAGCGCGCGGCATGGGTGCAATGAACATCCTCGACGGCCTGAAGAAAAAGGCAACGGACGCACTCAAGTTCACCTCTCTACTCAACGCGCTTAAGAAGAAAGGCGTTGCCGCAGACCTTGTCTCGGACATAGCCAACGCAGGCGTTGAAGGCGGCATGGCTTCCGCCCAAGCCCTGTCGACGGCAAGCGCCAAACAGATAAAGGACATCAACAAGCAACAGCAGATACTCACCGATGCGGCGAGCAAGGCCGGTAACGCGGCAGGCTCCGCAATGTACGACTCTGGCATCAAGGCTGCACAGGGTCTCGTAAAGGGTCTCCAGAAACAGCAGAAGCAGATAGACAAGCAAATGGAGACCATAGCCAAGAGCATGGCGAAAGCTATTCGTAAGGCTCTTGGAATACATTCGCCATCAACCCTCATGGCCAACGAGGTTGGCGCCCACGTGCCCTCCGGAGTCTGGCAAGGCATTAAGCGCAAGTCGCCCAAGCTCGAAACGGACCTACGCCGTTGGGCGGTCGACCTTGTCAGGCCAGTCCGCGAGGGAACGGCCGTGACGTCGAGCGGCGGCACAACGCCCGTCATGGGCGGCAACGGCACTTCCGCACCTGGGCGCCCCATCGTCGCCAACCTCTGTGTCGACGCAAAGACGTTGGCGTCCGTCCTCATCGACCCGTTGCGCGGCGAGATACAGCGCATATCCGGGGGCAACGTGCAGAAAGCCCTAGGAAGGGGGAACGCGTGACATTCCCTCAGACGCCCCTAGCCACGCTCATTGAGCTATTCCTAAACAACACGTGGACAGACATTACGAATGACGTCTATCACCGTGATCCGATCACCATTACGAGGGGGCGAACGGCACAAGGGGACGACGTTGACCCGTCTCGTTGCACGCTCACGCTGAACAACACGTCGGGGAAGTTCTCACCCCGAAATCCCGTGGGGGCGTACTACGGTCAGTTGGGCCGTAATACGCCCCTGCGGGTGTCTGTGATGGCGGGAAGTGTGGCGCTCTCTTGTCCGGGCGATACGGGCGACTACGCCTCAACTCCGGACGCTGCCGCTCTCGACGTCACGGGGGATATCGACGTTCGCATTGATGCGACGTTGAACAACTGGCTCGACACGCAATCGGACACAACCGGATTCGATACCGTCGAGCTAATCGCCAAGCATGCTGGCTCGCCAAACAAGTCATGGATGTTTGCCGTCCGGGACTACGCCCTTTACGTCGAGTGGTCCGCGGACGGTACCAACGTGCTGAGTGCGTCTTCTACCGTTCCCCTGCCTGCGGGGCCGGATACACGCATGGCAGTGCGGTTCACGCTCGATGTCGACAACGGGGCGTCCGGCAATACGGTGACGTTCTACACGGCGGACACGCTGAGCGGCACTTGGGTGCAGCTTGGCGACCCTGTGACGCAGGCCGGTACAACCTCAATCGCCAACACAACGGCTGCGCTCCGTGTTGGCGACGCGTCATCGTTCGGGTTCGGTCGAGCGGCGGGGCTCATCCATGCCGCCCAGGTGCGGAACGGCATCGCCGGAACCATCGTGGCCAACCCGGATTTCAGCGCCCAGACGGCAGGCGCAACGACGTTCGCCGACTCTGCCGGACGTACTTGGACCCTCGCAGGTAACACCTCACTCACGACTCGGAAAGTGCGGTTCGTGGGCGAGGTGAGTGAGTGGCCGGCTGAATGGGACGTCTCAGGCAAGGACGTCTATACGCAGGTCACGGCGTCCGGCATCCTGCGGCGCCTGTCTCAGGGCAACTCGCCCATCAAGTCGACGCTTACCCGCCGTATCCCCTCCCTGGGTCCGGTCGCGTACTGGCCCATGGAAGACGGGGCTACCTCAACCGTCGCTTACTCCGCCGTTGACGGAGTCGACGACATGACGACGTCTGGGCTTGCGTTCGCCGCGAACGACACGTTGGCAGGGTCGAGCGCGCTGCCAACCATCAGTGCGGGAGCACAGATCAGCGCATCTATTCCGCCGCAGGACCCTGCCGACCCCACATCGTGGCAAGTCGAGTTTGTTTTCAACCTCGATGCAATCACCTCCAATTACCGCACGATTCTCAAAATCCAATCTACGGGCACCGTGAAGAATTGGTATCTGCAAGTCAGCGGTAGCACCTTGGCTCGGGTCCTGGGCTACGACGATGACAACAACTTGGTTGTCAGTGACGCGCGCGTTGTTGGATCTGACATATCCGATGGCCGTTGGAATAGGTGGCGGCACATCATTAGCGAGAGTGCCGGAACAGTCAGTTATCAAACCACTTGGATCAATGTAGGTGGTGCCGGAGGTAGCGCGAGCGGTAGCTATTCGGGGTCGGTTGGCCGAGTTCAAAGCCTCATGTCCCCCCCCGATGGTTACTCATCTGAGCTTGGCAGCATGGCCATAGGTCATATCGGAGTGTTCTACCCCTCGCAGTCGAGCGCCTATAGCAACGTCGACACAGGGCAGAACGGGGAGCGCGCAGGCGCTCGCCTCGCCCGCCTTGCAGGCGAGGAAGCCATACCCATGTCCGTCTGCGGTGATCCGGGCATACAGGCTCAGCTAGGGCCTCAGAAGCCTGCGGCCTTGCTCGACATACTCAGGGACTCCGCGGAGGCAGACGGCGGAATCCTGTACGAGCAACGGCAGGCAGCCGGACTCATGTACCGGGACGCATCCTCTCTCTACAACCAACGGGTCCGCCTCGCCCTCAACTACACGACCGCGGGTCACGTCGCCCCACCCTTCCAACCGGTCGACGATGACCAGCTCATCAAGAACGACATCACGGTCAGTCGCAGGGATGGCGCCTCCGCCGTGTCTGAACTCACCTCCGGTGCGTTGTCAACTCAGGCGCCCCCTAACGGAGTTGGCCGCTATCAGGACTCCCGAGATCTCAACCTGTACGACGACACGCAACCCGCCCAGGCTGCGGAATGGTTGCTGCACCTGGGCACCTGGGATGAGGCGCGGTACCCGACACTGCACGTCGACCTTGCAGCCGGACCCTCGCTCATCGACGACGTCACGGCGGCGGACGTGGGCGACAGGGCCACGGTGTCCAACCCGCCCTCATGGCTGCCGCCCGACGCCATCGACCTGTTGATACAGGGCTACTCGGAGGTGATCCAGCAATACGCCTGGGACGTCACTTTCAACTGCACCCCAGGGGCCCCGTGGTCATCAATTGCGCAGGTAGGAACGGCGAGAGCGGACACGGCAGGCTCGCACCTGTCCGACCCTGCAACGTCGAGCGCAACAACCATCTACGTCACCACGGAAACCGGTCCGGAATGGGTCGACTCCAGCGACAGCGCATCCGACTTTCCCTTTGACATTCGCGTGGCCGGCGAGCGCATGACGGTTAGTGCATGCCGCGGAAACGGGGCAGACACATTCGGCCGGACCGTTTCCAACGGGTGGGGGACAGCGGACGTCGGAGGCACATACGGAACAGGCGGAGGAACTACCGCCGATTACGCCGTTGGCTCCGGAATCGGAACCCACACCTTGGCCACTGTGAACACGTCGCGTCGAACGTTCCTGAGTACGACTTTCACTGACTTTGACATCTACGTGTCTATAGCCACTAGCGCTCTAGCCACAGGCGGATTCCTGTCCGGAGGCATTACGGGACGACACGTCGACTCTGACAACCTCTATACGGCTAGGGCGGCCTTCAATCAAGACCAGGGAATAACACTCAGCATCCGCAAGAGATTGGCGGGTGTAGAGACAGAGCTAGAGGCGCTTTCTATTCCGGCCCTTACGCACGTGGCAGGCACCTTCTACCGAATGCGTTTCCAAGGGATAGGAATATTCCTCAAGGCAAAGTTGTGGCTAGCCTCCGCAGATGAGCCATTGGCCTGGGACCGAGAGACATTCGACAGCGCACTCACGGCGTCGAGCTTTCAAGGTCTCCGGTCGATTTCGGCGAGCGCCAACACGAACACAAATCCTGTTATTCGCTACGACGATTTCAGGAACATCCTCCCCCAGGCGATGACGGTAACTCGCTCCGTCAACGGCGTCACAAAGGCACAAAGCGCGGATTCGGCGGTGAGTCTCTGGACTCCCTATTACGTGCCGTACCTCTAAGGGGGTGACTGATGACCACGTGGAAATCAGGGATGTTGGTAACGGCGGCACGCTTGGCCGATGACACCCCCACCACGACAACAAGCGGGTTGACCGCCTCAACCGGATTCACCGTTAGCACCTTTAGCGGTTATCGCGCGGGCAATGTCGTCATCGTCGACATGTTCATGAACAGGTCGGGTGCCGACATAACCGCATCGAGCGGCAACATCACGGATACGGCGTGCTGCACGCTCCCAAGCGGGTGGCGTCCAACCAGTCAGACAATCAACGGCAGTTGGGATAACGGCTCCGTGTCGGGCGGGTTCGTGTGCGGCACGGACGGCATATGCACGCTCCGTTCCGCGGGCGGCAACATCGTCAGCGGAACCAACCTTCGCATGCACCTTGAATTCATCGTGGACTAAACCGGAGGCCGGCGCATGCAGGATTCCACAGAAACGGCACTTTTGCTGGTCCGCATCGAGACCAAGCTAGACATTGCTCTGACTCAGCAACAGGACCATGAGGGGCGTATCCGCGCCCTCGAAAGATGGCGCTACGCGTTGCCGACAGCGGCATTGCTGAGCCTCGCCTCATCGGCCACGGCTGTTTTCTCCCTCATCAGGGGCGGGTGACTCGATGGCAGATCAAATCAAGGGCGTTGATGTGGCGTCCTATCAATCAACTACGTACGACCTCAAAGGGCTTGACTTTGTGTTCGTCAAGGCCACGGAGGGCACGGCCTATGTCAACCCGAAGATGCCTGAACAGACCAAGCGAGCGCGGGACGCTGGGCTAGTCACAGGCTTCTATCACTTCCTACGGAAGGGAAACCCGGAGGCCCAGGCTGCCTATTTTGTGAGCAAGGCAGGGGCGCGTGCGGGTGAAATCCTCGCGTGCGATTGGGAGACAGCGCCGAATGACGGCACGTATCCCAGCAGCGCGGAAAAAGACAGGTTCATCCGTGAGTGCAAGCGGCTCGCCCCGGAACACAGAGTCATCCTCTACTGCAATCGGTCGTTCTGGCTCGACCACGACGTTACGAGTTACGCGGGTGATGGCCTGTGGATTGCTGACCCAAGCGCCCCGGAAGGAAATCCGCGGGTCAAACACGCGTGGCTGTATCACCAGTATTCGATCAGTGGCGGGATTGACCGCAACGTTGCCAACTTCCCCACCCGCGAGGCGCTCGCGAAATGGGCAAACGGGCTGCGGCCGGCGAGCGCGGAAGGCGCGAACAGCGGAGGTCAGACGGTGACTCTCACCGCTCAACAGACGTTCGATGCCGTCTGGAAGACGGATCAAATCACCGCGCCCGACACGGCGCCGGACAGGGCCACGAACCCCACGTGGCAACCCCAATCGTGGCTCAAGGACACAGGCAACCGTGTCCGGGCCCTTGAGGGAGAACTAGCGGCAGTGCGCGCCCAGGCAGAAGCCAACGGCGCGGCCCTGTCGGCTGCACTGGCCAAGCTCGACGCCCTCACGTCCACGCTCGCGCAGCTCGACGTGTCCGGCGCCCTGGGCGCCCTACAGGCAGCCATCAACAACACGCAAGTAACCCTGCACGCAGGGGAGGTAAGGACATGAGCAGATATCTCGTACGCCTCGCGGAACAGGTCGGGGCCACGGCCCTGGGCGGCTTCCTGGCAGCCTGGGCGGCCTCCGGCAACGACCTGTCCCGGGCTGCGCTTGGCGCAGCCGTAGCGGGCGGACTGCGGGCCGTGTACGGCATGATCGTGCAGCCGGTTGGCGACAAGGAGTCGCCCAGCGCGGTGAAGTAGTCCAGACACAGCAAAGCGCCCCCCTCGCCATGCTCAGGCGAGGGGGGCGCTTTCTGCGTTACCGGCTAGCCCTTGTGCTTGTTGCTCAGGGCTGCGGCTGCGATATCCGCAACTTCCTGGTCATCCGGATCACCGGACTCACGGGCCGCGTTAATCGCGCTGCCGGTAAGGACGATGTCAGCAAAGAGTTCGTCATCGTCTTCCGCGGGGGTGTTCGTCATCGCTGCCTCTCATTGGACCGTTGCATAAACCGGCCCCCCCGCCCTTGATCGGGCGAGGGGGCCTCTTTGCGTTGCCCCGATTTCTGTACGGGGCGCCTCACCGCGGGTGGGAACCATCGAAGATTTCCCGCGGTGGGCGTCTGTGGGTTCCCCTTGGGTACTTCCTGCCCAGCGCAAGGGGTGCGCGCCTCCGCCCTACTTTCGGGTCTCCCCGATTTCGGGCGGCACTCCGGATGGCGGCAGCCTCGGGTGTTCTACTTGTCTTCCTTGCTGGCCTCGAACGCGCGCTGTTTCTCGGCGCGGTACTCCTCGTAAAGGGCAACGCCTACGTCGCACCCTTGGCGAGGCGACTTACCCGCAAGGCACTCAGCGCAGTTCTTCCCCTCGTGCGGAACGCAGTGCTCCATCCATGCGCCGAACTTGAGAAGGAGTGGAGTCGTCTCCAACTCGGTTGCCTCGCTCATCAGTTACCTCTCTGAGGTCTAGTGGTCGACGTACCGCCGGACTAAGGCGGCAGAGTCCTCGAAAGGGGCGAGGCGACGCGCAGCACGCTCAACGCCACTGGGGGGCGCCCATGTTCGGGGTTCAACGGTCACGGAAGCCCAGACATCCTCTGTCGGCAGAGGGGGCGGCACGTCGCCCTCACCTGTCCAGATGGCTGCCTGCGCCCGACGTGACCAGCGACGCCAACGGGCGTCATGTGGGGTCGGTTTGCGCCACACGTAGGGGTCCGGTTCCCTGGGCGCCTGCGTCATGGCCTGCGGCTCGATGGGGCGCCTATGCTTGCCCGGACGCCTCCGCGGTGGCCGGATGAGCAACAGGGCACCTGCGACGCTCACAGCGACGCACGCGAACCCGATAAGCTCTTTCACTGTCTGCAATCTCCCTTGCACTGGTTGCGGACATTCGCGCGCCTGCCAGCGCGCGACTACACGGGGCGCCCAGACGAGCCCACGTCTGGGCGCCCTGCGGAGACTCGACCCACGGGACGGGGAGTGTGGGGAGCCTCTAGCCCGTCGCGCGCACGGAGGACGTGTCGCGAGACGGGATACCGATTGTCACGTGTCATGCGGCACATGACGGAACCTTGATGGGGAGTTCCGCCCATACCGTCTTGCCGACGACTTCCGTGCGCCAACCCCAGTCGCGTGCGATCATGTCAACGAGGAACAAGCCCCGTCCGTTCGTCTCGCCTTCCTGGGGCGCCCTTTTGAGCGGCGCCGCTTGACCGGAGTCGCGCACGGAGATTGTGAGTGCGTCTCCGTCGAGGGCGACCAATACCGAGAACTGCCCTCCGGCATTGCCGTGCAGTACCGCGTTAGTGGTCAATTCGCTGACAACAAGGATTGCGTTTTGGGCTTCCTCGCTGTCTTTCTCTTTGATCTCCCACCCCTCTAAGAACTCACGCACCTGTGTGCGGGCTAGAGCAACCGACGCCGGTTGGGTGGGATACTGGCGTCGCTGGTTCTGTACGGGCATAGCTCACCCCCCAGGGGGTTGGTGGTGCTACGGACGGCACGCAGCCGGTTACCCGGTGGCGTGCTGGATGCAAGCCTGCACGCTCAGGCCATGCGCGTGCAAGTCTGTCAATGAGATTCGCCCAATTGAGGGCGCGTCAGCTAGCTTGGCCGGCTACGGGTGTTGGGGCTAAAGCCCAGGTCAGAGAGGGGAGGTGAGGTTGCCATGACTGCTCGAACGTACGGACGCCATGCGGAGCCAACGGCGAGGCAGGTGCGCTTGGGCCATGTCCTTGCGAGCCTGCGCGACGGGACGGGGCAGACCAAGCGGGACGTTGCTCGCGCCCTGAGTTGGTCTGAGTCCAAGGTCAACCGCATTGAATCTGCGCGCATCGGTATCAGTGAAGACGACCTAACCGCGTTGCTCGCCTACTACAAGGTCACGGACCGTGGCCTACGGGCGTACATCTCGCACCTCAAGAAACGCGGAAATGAACGAGGTTGGGAAACCAAAGTTCGAGACATTGTCTCGACCGCGTATGCAGACCTCATTGGATACGAAGATGACGCGTCGGATGCTTATGCGGCGCAAGCAATCGTGATCCCTGGCCTGTTGCAAACGTCCCGCTATGCGGGTGCGGTAATCGACCAACACATGCCGGATATCGCGGAGGAGGAACGCGAGGAACGGCTAGCTATCAGGGCCAAGCGCCAAGAGATTTTCAAGCGCCCCAATCCATTGGTTTTCTGGGGTGTGATCTCTGAATCAGTGTTCCGCCATGTCATCGGTTCACGGGAAATCATGGCGGAGCAACTTGGACACCTTTTGGAAATGTGTGAGACGTACCCGCACGCAATAAACATTCAGGTCCTACCGGAAGAGGCTGCAAGCCATGCAGTCCTATTCGGGCCGTTCGTAATCCTGTCATTCCCGGAACGCTGGGAACCTGACATCACGTATTTGGAAGGGTTGACGGCTAATAGGTTCCTCGAAGAGCCGAGCGAGGTACAGGCTTACTCGCGGTTCTACAAGCGGCTCATGACGGATTCGCTCACGGGGGCGGAATCGTTCGAGCTGATCAAGAATTACCGAGACACCTACAGCAAGGGATAGGTAATGCAACACATCGTCGAGGACGCATCGACCCTGGGCGCGCAGTGGCAGAAGGCGCGTAAGTCTGGGGCAAATGGCGATTGCGTCGAATTCGCCCAGGTGGGCGACAGGGTGGCCGTGCGTCACTCAAAGGCGCCAACGGGTCCCGCACTCATCTTCACGGCCTCCGAGATTGCTGCATGGGTCGACGGAGCGCGCGCGGGTGAGTTCGACTCCTACACGCGCGAGGCGTAGCCGTACGTCGTAGCGCACCCATGAGGGCGAGGCGCCCCCTGTCCAGTCACCTGGGCGGGGGGCGCATCTCTTTTAGCACCCGCGGAAATAGGCAAAGGGGCGTTGTCCCCTACACCCTCAAGATTTTTTCCGTTCAACTGTGCAGTCTCTAGGCGGAGTTGCCCCGCCATCGATCATGGGCACTCATTTCACTCGGGGTCACCGCTTGACAGTCCGATCTGTCCGATTCAAGGTTGAGGACCACGGGCGGAGCATCGCACTCCGCTCGTAACTCCCGAATAGCTTGGCCCCGTTGGAAGAGCCGTTAAGGGACCCCCAGGCAGCGCTTCAACGCCTACGACGACGTGAAGTAGCTGTGTGCCCTTTTCCAGACTGTCACGGGTGGATCGCTAGGACATGGCGCTTGCGGTGAGCGAGTGGGCACAGGTAGCGGTCAACTCCCTCGGGAGCGGTACGGATGTCATGAGCGCACGCCAACCGCCACGCCTACGCCTACGCGGTGCCGGTAGTCGCGCGGTGATTCTCCGTACCGCTCCCTAAAGAGCATGCTCAACACGTTGGCGGAGGCGAAACCGCACCGTGCGGCAACCTCGCCGATTGGTCGGCCGGCTGAATCCCTAAGCATTCGCCTAGCCGCCGTTAGGCGCTCTTCCCGGACCAAATCCCGGTATGTAGTACCCGCTTGGGCCATGACCTCTTGCAGCCGCCTGGGCGACCAGCCCAGCGCCGCCGCTACCGCGGGGAGAGAAAGTGTCCTGTCGCCTGCGTGCTCATGCACGTATCTGCGTATCGCGCTGTCGATCTCGCGGAGGTGCCCGGGGTCGGGGCTGTCGTCTCCGACCATGAGCATGCACAAGAGGTCGGCTAGCCTGTCGCATACCGCGTTGAACTCTAGCTCCGTGAGGTTGTCTCGTTGCTCGCACAAGCCCCGGAGCATATCCACGGTGAGTCTGCCCAGGCCCTTACTGGTGTCGAACCCGAGCGCTAGCGGCGATTTGCTGTTGATGCGCTCATTGATCTCCCTGTTGGGCAGTTGCAGCACAAAGGCGGAGTGTGCGCCGTGGCGAATCTCGAACGGCTCTGCCGGTGTGGCCATAGCCGCCATGCCTGGGCTGATCACTGCCTCTGCCTCGCCTTGCCGGACTAGGAGGGGTTCACCTTTGGTGACCACAATCAAGCGGTAGTCGTCATCGGGATGCCGCTTGCAATCAAGGGCCGTACGCCGTATCTCCTTCTCTCCCTCTATATGGAAGGCGTGCAGGCTGTAGCGGTCCGACTGTTGGCGCACTGCGCGAACCCTGCACGGCTGCGGGTCGACGTACGTGTGATGGGCCCGGAGTACGTGAGTTTCCGCGTAGTGCGCCCAGTATTCGCGTCGCCCTTTCTCTGTTGCCTCATCGGCGTGCAGGTTGGATGCCTGGTAGGCGTGGCGGCTGTCCATCCCCGTCACCTCCACGGACGTGCAAACTTGCAGGTGTTACCAGTGAGCGCCCAGGTAAAGCACCTGTCAAGTGCGACCTTGCGTAGTCGCTCGACCGCGCAATGTGCGCAATGTCAACGTACGCGCAGGTAACTTCAACGCATGTGTGGTGATGCACTCTGCAATGTTCACTTTGGCCTTACTTGGTTCTTACCGTCGCATGCATCGACCGCACGCGACATTGGAGGGAGTTGAGGGCGATGACCGCACCTCCGCTCACCTGTCCGCCCAGCGGCGGACTTATGGCAGTCACGGAAACGTTCGCAGCCATCCCGGATGCCGTGCCGCAAGCGCGCGCCCTTACGCGCGCACTCGGCAAGGATCAGCAAGACACGGCGGCACTCGTGGTCAGTGAGCTAGTGACCAACGCGGTTGTTCACGCCGAAACGTCAACAGTGACAGTGGAGTTGATATCCACCGACCATGGTTTGAGTATTGAGGTATCCGATGATGACTCGGCGCACCTCCCGGAATGGGAGGACGCAGGACCATCCGCCACACACGGGCGAGGGTTGTTCATCGTCAAGTGCCTTTGCAGTGAACTGCACTGCGATGCAGGGCCGGACGGCAAGACGATGTCCGCGCTCATCGAGTGTGGCGCAGATGCTCACTAACGGCGGCATCGAGCATGAGGCTACGGGCGGTGACCAACCCCCCGAGCAAGGCAGTGCAGTTGAAGAGTGCGCCTCCGCGGAGCGGACCATGGACCTAGCGGCAGTCGTTCGCGCTCAGGTCGACACGTGGCCACCCCTCAGTGAGTCTCAGCGTGAGCGCCTGTCGGTGCTGGCTCGACCTGGGCGGAAGCCCTGAGACGCACGAGCTGTAGCGTGTGACTACACGCGGTTGCCAACGTGTGGAAGAATTGGGCACACAGGTCATGGATGGGGTTGCCGGACCCGGAGGGGCCCATGACGGCGACGACCTCGCCGGGGTGGATGGAGAAGTCGGCGCCGTCGAGCGCGACGGTCGGACCGTACGCCTTGCGCAGTGCGTCGGCGACGAGCAGGGAACCGGCCGGGGTCACTTGACCACCACCTCCGCGAGCTTCTCGAGACGCGCGGCGGTCAGCTCCAGCCAGCGCAGGTCGGCTTCCAGATGGAACAGGGCGTGGTCGCAGATCAACTGGTCGGCGAGGTCCCCCTTCCGCTTCCGGTCGGTGAGGATGCGCATCATCCGCAGGTGCTCGGCACGCTGGGTGTCGAGGATGTCGCCGGCGTCCCGGTGCGTGAGCAGCGCGAGGACGACCTTCGTGTACAGCGTGGACTGGAGATACGGCTCCGGCTTCTCCGGCGTCGCGAGCCACTTCTGTACGTCGGTGATGCCGGCGTCCGTGATGGCGTACCGCTTGCGCTCGGGGCCGCCGCCGGGCTCGATGCCGTCGACCTCGACGAGCCCGTTCTTCAGCAGGCGGGACATCGTCGAGTAGACCTGGCCGTAGTGCAGCGGCCGGTCGTGACCGAACTTCTCGTCGAAGGCCCGCTTGAGGTCGTAACCGTGGCGGGGTCCGGACTCCAGGAGTCCCAGAAGAGTGTGACCGATGGACATGGGGAGGACTGTACATGCGGTGTATACCCACCATGTATACGCGGAGTGTGTAGGTGGGTGTCAGGGGGTGAGCAGCCGCAGGTGGGGGCTGATTGTCACGGTTCTGCTACGTGCGCTCTAGGCGTCGCCGGGGCTCCTGGCGTCCTCGGGGTTCCCGGCGTCCTTTGGAGGCCGTCCCCGGCGGGGCAGCGGCCCGGTGTCGCCGGGCAGCCGTCCCGCTTCCTTGAGGGCCCTGCGCAGCAGGAACTCGATCTGGGCGTTGGCGGAGCGCAGTTCCTCCCCGGCCCACCGCGCCAGCGCCTCGTACACCTGCGGGTCCAGCCTCAGCAGCACCTGCTTGCGCTGCTGGGGCCGCCGCCCGGGGGAGTCCCTCTCGGAAGGTGCCGTCACTGGTAGAGCGTCCCGGTGTTGAGGACCGGCTGCGGGGCGCGGTCACCGCACAGCACCACCATCAGGTTGGACACCATCGCCGCCTTGCGCTCCTCGTCCAGCTCGACGATGTCCCGCTCGGAGATCCGGGCCAGCGCCTCCTCGACCATGCCGACCGCGCCCTCCACGATCTGCCGCCGGGCCGCGACGACCGCCCCCGCCTGCTGCCGCTGGAGCATCGCCGAGGCGATCTCGGGCGCGTAGGCGAGGTGCGTGAAGCGGGACTCGATGATCTGGACGCCGGCCGACTCCACGCGCGCGTGCAGTTCGGTCGCGAGCTTCTGGGTGATCTCGTCGGCGTTGCCGCGCAGCGAGAGCCCGTCCTCGTCGTGGGCGTCGTAGGGGTACTCGATGGCGATGTGCCGTACGGCCGTCTCGGTCTGGGTGGCGACGAACTTCACGAAGTTGTCGACCTCGAAGGTCGCCTGCGCGGTGTCCTGGACCTTCCACACCACGACCGCGGCCAGCTCGATCGGGTTGCCGTAGGCGTCGTTGACCTTGAGGACCGCGGTCTCGTGGTTGCGGACCCGGGTGGAGATCTTCGTGCGCGAGGTGAAGGGGTTCACCCAGCGCAGGCCGTCCTGGCGGATCGTGCCCCGGTAGCGCCCGAAGAGCTGGACGACCCGGGCCTCGCCCGGTGCGACGGTGTTGAGGCCGCGCAGTGAGATGAACGAGGCGAGAAGCACCAGGATCCCGGCCGGGATCAGCGCGCCCTTGACGCCGGTCGAGGTCGAGGCCGCCGCGACGGCGAGCAGGGCGGCCCCGCCGCCCAGGCCGAGCAGCCCGAGCAGCAGCGCGAGCCCGCCGCCGATGCTGTGCGCGGGGGTCTCCCGTACGCGCGGGGCGGGCATTTCGGGCACCTCGGGCGCTTCGGGCGCCTCAGGAGTCGAGTCGTCCATGGACATGGCGGTCCCCCATCTGTCGACATCTATCGATGCGCTTACTAACTGATATCACTTTACCCTGCTCCGGCAACCTTCACGCCCTCCCGGCGGTCTGGTTCCGAGGAGGCGGGTGCTGATTCTCACGCCCCCCGAAGACCGGATCGAAGGTCCTTTGTCATATAGAGCGGTGTTAGCTTTCTGAGCTGACCTGAGCCACGAACCTGTGTGGCCGCCGATGAGGAAGCGGAGCGAGTCGACCCATGGGACGAGCGGAAGAGAGACGAGCACGTCAGCGCGGTGGCCGCCGCGCGGCGCCGCCCACGCGCTCGTCCGGCACACCGAGCGAGGGTGTCGCCGAGGGCGGCCGCGCCGCCGCGCGCAAGGCCGCCCGGGGCAAGAAGAACACCAAGAACGGTAAGAGTCGCATACGCAGGCTCTTCACCTGGAAGAAGATCCTCGGCACGTTCTTCGGCCTCTGCCTGCTCGGCATCGGGGCGTTCATCGTGCTGTACATGATGGTCGGCGTCCCCAAGGGCAACGCGGACGCTCAGAAGCAGAGCAACATCTACAAGTACAGCGACGGCTCGGTCATGGCCCGCGAGGGCGACACCAACCGCGAGATCGTCGACCTCTCCGAGGTGCCCAAGGAGGTCCAGCACACCTTCGTCGCGGCGGAGAACAAGACCTTCTACACGGACGCGGGCATCGACCTCAAGGGCACCGCCCGCGGTCTCCTCAACACCCTCTCCGGCAAGGGCAAGCAGGGTGGTTCGACCATCACCCAGCAGTACGTCAAGAACTTCTACCTCGACCAGGACCAGACCGTCACGCGCAAGCTGAAGGAACTGGTCATCTCGCTCAAGGTCGACCGCAACACGTCCAAGGACGACATCCTCGCCGGGTACATCAACACCAGCTACTACGGCCGCGGCGCCTACGGCATCCAGGCCGCCGCCCAGGACTACTACCGGGTCGACGCGAAGAAGCTCACCGTCGAGCAGGGTGCCTATCTGGCCGCGCTGCTCCAGGCGCCGAGCCAGTACGACTGGGCGGTCGCCACCCCGACCGGCAGAAAGCTCGTGCAGGCGCGCTGGAACTACGTCCTCGACAACATGGTCGACATGGGCTGGCTGGACAAGACCAAGCGCGCGTCCATGACGTTCCCGGTGCCCAAGGAGCCCAAGGCCGCCCCCGGTCTCGAAGGCCAGAAGGGCTACTTCGTCAAGCTGGCCAAGCAGCAGCTCGAGGCGCAGATGGTGAAGAAGGACGGGATCACCCAGGACGAGGCGGAGGCCCGGGTCGAGAACTCCGGCTGGACCATCACCCTGAACATCGACAAGAAGAAGCAGGCCCAGCTGGAGAAGTCCGTCAAGAACCAGCTGACCAGCCAGCTGGACCCGAAGAAGCGGACGGTCGACAGAAACGTCCAGGCCGGCGCCGCCTCCGTGGACCCCAAGACGGGC
The DNA here is from genome assembly GCF_010548375.1 of Streptomyces sp. SID13726. GTDB lineage: Bacteria > Actinomycetota > Actinomycetes > Streptomycetales > Streptomycetaceae > Streptomyces. The sequence goes on along the minus strand of NZ_JAAGLY010000020.1, from coordinate 79,987 downwards.
AAGATCGTCGCCCTGTACGGCGGCTCGGACTACACCAAGCACTTCATCAGCAACGCCAACCGCACCGACTACCAGCCCGCGTCGACCTTCAAGCCGGTCATCCTCGCCGCCGCCCTGGAGAACGGCTCCGAGACGCAGTCCGGCAAGCCGATCGGCGCGAACACGGTCTACGACGGCACCAGCAAGCGCCAGGTCGTGGACGCCGGCGGCAACAAGGTCGGGTTCGCCCCCGAGAACGAGGACGACCACAGCTACGGCAAGCAGGTCACCGTCCAGACGGCCATGAACCAGTCCATCAACTCCGTCTTCGCGCAGATGGGCGTCGACGTCGGCATGGACAAGGTGCTGGCGACGGCCACCAAGCTCGGCATGGACACCGGCAAGCTGAAGGCGCTGCCCGCCTACACGCTGGGCACCATGGGCGCGAGCCCGATCCAGATGGCCGGCGTGTACGCCACGCTCGACAACCACGGCAAGCAGGTCACGCCGACCATCATCGGCTCGGCGGAGCAGGGCGGCAGCGAGTACCAGATGCCGGACCCGATCGGCGAGCAGGTCATCAGCCGCGAGGCCGCCGACACGGTCACCTCGGTCCTGACCGGCGTGGTCGACGACGGTACGGCCAAGGTGTCGGTGCAGGAGAACCCGGCCCGCGACGGCCGCAAGGTGGCCGGCAAGACCGGTACCTCCGACGACAACCTCTCGGCCTGGTTCACCGGCTACACCCCGGACCTGGTCACCTCGGTCGGCCTGTTCGGTGAGGACTACAAGACCCACGCGCAGAGCAAGATGTACAAGACCGCGGGCCTCCCGCGCGTCAACGGCGGTGGCTTCCCGGCCCAGATCTGGGCGGAGTACACCTTCGGGGTGGCCGACTCGGACTCCAAGTTCGACCTGGAGACCGACCAGGGCGCGGCGGTCCAGCCCACCTTCACCCCCAAGCCCAGCGAAACCCCCTCGGAAACCCCGTCGGAGACCCCCACCACGGACAAGCCGTCGGAAACCCCGTCGGAAACCCCGACGACGGGCGCCCCGACCACCCCCGAGGAAACCCCGTCGGAAACCCCGACGACAGGCGCCCCCACAACTCCGGAGGAAAGCACCACCACTCCGGAGAACCCGTTCGACCCGAACGGCGACCAGTAGCCGACCAGAAACGCTGAGGGCGCCCGGTGCTCACCGGGCGCCCTCAGCGCTGGCCGAGCCGATGGAGTACTGCCGGAGGGAGCGGCGTGGAGAGAAGGACGTGGGCATGGGCGAGCGCCGCCCTGCTGGGAGTGGTGTTCCCGCTCGTCTACGCCGTCGGCGTCCTGTCCGGATTCACGCGGAGCGAGACGATCTGTGCGATCCAGGCGGGGAAGGGCCCGTCGAACCGGCCGCAGTCGATCACCGAGAGCGCGTTCCCGCTGTCTCACGTCTGCCGTTGGAGCGACGGCACCACGGTCGACCTGGTGCCCGCCGCGATCAACCCCTTGCTCTACGCCTGTCTGGCCGGCACAGCCCTCTGTTCGGTCCTGGCCGTGCGCGCGACCGTGCGACGACGAAGGAACTCGTCCGAGAGCGACGTCGTACCGCCCCCGACCCGGTAGGGAGCGACAAGCCCCCACCGGCCGACGGCGGACCGACTACCCCCGATTGAGCTCGAACCACACGACCTTCCCGGTACTCAGCCGAGTGGCCCCCCACCGACGAGCGAGCCGGTTGACGAGGTAGAGTCCCCGCCCGCCTTCGTCCGTCGCGCGGGCCTGCCGGAGACGCGGCAACTGTGGCACGTCGTCGCCCACTTCGCACCGCAGCACATCGGTCCGCAGTAGCCGCAAAGTGACCGGCCGGGTCGCGTACCGCACCGCGTTGGTGACGACCTCGCTCACCAACAGCTCGACGGAGTCGGTGAGATCCTCCATGCCCCAACGGGACAACGCCCGCCGCGCGAGCCGCCGGGCACGGCCGGGTGCCGCGTCCTCCGGCTCAAGGAACCAGTACGCGACGTCGCTCGGCGCGATCCCGTCGAAGCGGGCCGCGAGCAGCGCGATGTCGTCGTCCCGGTCGCCGGGGCCGAGCATGTCGAGCACCTCGTCGCACAGCGCCTCCAGCGGCGGCGGGTGATCCGGCCCGGTCAGTTGCGCGGTGGCGGCCAGCTTCTCCCGCAGCTGCTCTATCCCGGTCCACACGTCCCGCAGCCGCGACTCGACGAGCCCGTCGGTGTACAGCAGCAGCGTGGCTCCGGCGGGCGCGTCCAGTTCCACGGCCTCGAAGTCGACGCCCCCGACACCGATCGGCGCGCCCGGCGGCACCCGCAGCACCTCCGCACGGCCGCCCAGGTGCAGCAGCACCGGTGGCGGATGCCCGGCGTTGGCGATGGTGATGCGGTGCGAGACCGGGTCGTAGACGGCGTAGAGGCAGGTCGCCATGCGGTCCGTACCGAGCCGCTGCGCCTGCTCGTCGAGATGGTGCAGCACCTCCTGCGGAGGCAGGTCGAGTCCGGCCAGCGTCTGGGCCGTGGTGCGCAGCTGGCCCATGATCGCCGCGGACGTCATGGAGTGACCCATGACGTCACCGACGACCAGCGCGACCCGGCTGCCCGGCAGCGGGATCGCGTCGTACCAGTCGCCGCCCACCCGGGCCGTCTCGGCGGCCGGCAGATAGCGCGAGGCCAGCCGGACGCCGGTCGGGCGCGGGAGCGTCTCCGGGAGCATGGTCCGCTGCAACTCGTCGGCGATGTACGCCTCACGGCCGTAGAGGACCGCCTTGTCGATGCCCAGCGCGCTGTGCGTGGCCAGTTGGGCGGCGACGAGGAGGTCGTCCGGGTCGAAGGGGATGCGGTCGGGGCGGCGCAGGAACAGCGCGGCGCCGATGACCCGGCGCCGGCCGCGCAGCGGGGCGAGGATCGCGCGCCGCCCGGTCGGTACGGCGAACTCGCAGCCCTCGCCGAGCAGTTCCGGCAGCGCCGCGCGGGCCGCGGGCGTGTCCGTGAACACCGGCCGCACCCCGCGCAGCACCTCGGCGAGCGCGCTGCCGGGCTGCACCTCGCACAGTTCGGTGCCGAGCGCGTCCAGCTCGGTCGGGTTCTCCGGGACCGGCACCGGCAGGATGCCGTCCTCCAGGTCCCGCTCCTGCTGCGGGATGCGGTCGCTGCGCCGCAGCCGGAGCACGAGCGGGCCGGTGGGCCGTTCGTCGCCGACGGGCAGCGGGTCGCGCAGATAGACGAGGATCGCGTCCGAGAACGTCGGCACGGTGGCCCGGCACAGGCCCATGACGATCTCGTCCAGGTCGATGCCGCGGGCGATCCGGCGAGTCGCCGCGCCCACGAAGCGCAGCCGGTCACCGTCCCGCCGCATCGGCGTGGGCCGGCCCGGGGGCACGCCCTGTCCGGTCCGGCGCTCGTCGCCGCTCTGGGCCGGCCCGTCCGCACCGGCGGGCTGGATCGGTACGCCCTCGGCGACCGGGCGCGGGCGGTGGGTGTCCTGTTCGGCGGCGGCCGGCTGGGAGTGCTCGGAGCCGGTACCGGCGGGGTTCATGCCCATGTCCTTGTGGTTGCCGGTGGCGCCGGTCTTCCCGGTCGTGCTGTTGCTGCTCTGGACGACGGGCGCCGGGGAATGCAGGAGCGCCCCGCGGGGGTCCGTGGGGTCGACGCCCGGCTGGGGGCGTTCGAAGGAGGTCGGGTGCTCCGTCACGCGTGTCGAATCCGTCCGTCCGGGGCTGCGCGAAGTACGCGCAGTTGGTCCCGCCGAAATCCCGATACCCGGAATGGGTGTCCCAGGAACGGAATTCCCGCGTGGTCAGGGCATGTTCCTGTGTGCATGCTGAACCGTCTGCGGACAGTACCGGTGTTCCCCTCGTACCCCACGCTCACGTCCTGCCGCCCCTCGGTGACGATCGGTCAAGCCCAGTGCCCGCTCCGGTAGTTGCCGCTGCGCGCTCTTGCGGAGGACGATCCTACGTTTGCAGCCCGGGGGCGCATCAAGGGTCTCATGAGGACAAGTGCGCGGGCGTACGGTCCCAGTCTTCCGGAAGGAACGGCACAGTCCAGGACGGATCGGGCCGCCAGTCGGGCCAGCCGTCCGAGAACGGCGGGCCCCAGGCGCGGATCACCTCCACCGCGGACCGCCCGGCCCGACGGACCTGTCCGGCCAGTTCCGGGCCCATCAGACCGTCCTGCTGGGCCTGCGCGAACTCGTCCTCGTCCCGCCACTGCCAACTGCGGTCCGGTTCCACGGTGATGTCCAGGAAGTGGTCCTCGGAGTCCACGCCGCCGTCCCAACGCACCAGCGGCTCCTCGAGGTTGACGTACCAGTTCTTGAACTGCCAGCCGGGCTCCCAGAACAGCCACACCGACCACGGCAGCCCCGGCCGCGCCAGCTTCAGCACCCCGGTGCCGAACCAGCGGTCCCGCTGCACGGTCCGCGGCTTGGTGTAACGGGACTCCAGCGGCTCCGTGTGCACGGCCGTGCCGTCGGCGAGCACCGGCTTCACACACTCGGTGCCGGGCGCCAGCCACACGGCGAGCAGATCCGCGTCGTCGCGTACGACGGTGACCGGACGCACGATGTGGAAGCGCGCGCCGGCGTTCTCCCGGTAGCGCCACAGGATCTGACTCCCGGGCGCCCAGAAGGAAGTCGCCGTACCCGCTTCCGCCGCTCTCACCGCGCTCACCGCTCCACCGTCTGCCATGAACAGATATTAGGTGCCATAGGCATACGACGCTGCGGTTCCCGTCACGGTTCACGCCCGGGACGGGAAAGGTTACGGCCGTGTCATCCGCAGGACATCCAGCGCCTCGTCCAGCTGCTCCACCGTGAGGTCGCCGCGCTCGACGTAGCCGCCCGCCAGGACGACCTCGCGGATCGTCCGCCGCTCGGCCAGCGACTTCTTGGCGACCTTGGCGGCCTCCTCGTAGCCGATGTACTTGTTGAGCGGGGTGACCACGGAGGGCGAGGACTCGGCGTACTCCCGGGCCCGTTCGCGGTGGGCCACGATGCCGTCGACGGTCCGGTCGGCCAGCAGCCGCGAGACGTTGGCGAGCAGCCGCACCGACTCCAGGACGTTGCGGGCGATGACCGGCAGCATCACGTTCAGCTCGAAGTTGCCGGCCGCGCCCGCCGTCGCGACGGTGGCGTCGTTGCCGACGACCTGGGCGGCGACCATCAGCACTGCCTCCGGGATCACCGGGTTGACCTTGCCGGGCATGATCGACGAACCGGGCTGGAGGTCGGGGAGCGAGATCTCGGCCAGCCCGGTCCTGGGCCCCGAGGACATCCACCGCAGATCGTTGGCGATCTTCGTCAGCCCGACCGCGATGGTCCTGAGCTGCCCGCTGGTCTCGACGATCCCGTCTCGTGCGCCCTGCGCCTCGAAGTGGTCCCGCGCCTCGGTCAGCGGCAGCCCGGTGGCCCGGGCGACCTCCTCGATGACGGCGGCCGAGAACCCGGGCGGGGTGTTGATCCCGGTCCCGACGGCGGTACCGCCCAGCGGCAGCTCGGCGAGCCGGGGCAGCGACGCCTCGAGGCGCTCGATCCCGTACCGCACCTGGGCCGCGTAGCCGCCGAACTCCTGCCCCAGGGTCACCGGGGTGGCGTCCATGAGATGGGTCCGCCCGGACTTCACGACGTCGGCGAACTCCTCGGACTTGCGGCCGAGGCTGTCGGCGAGGTGCCGCAGCGCGGGGATCAGGTCCCGGGTGACGGCGGCGGTGGCGGCGATGTGGATGGAGGAGGGAAAGACGTCGTTGGACGACTGTGAGGCGTTCACATGGTCATTGGGGTGCACCGCGGCCCCGCCCCCGAGCCGCTCGCTCGCCAGGGTCGCGATGACCTCGTTGGCGTTCATGTTGGACGAGGTCCCGGACCCGGTCTGGAACACGTCGATCGGGAAGTGCGCGTCCCAGTCCCCCCGGGCCACCTCCTCGGCCGCCTCCTGGATCGCCTCCGCCACGTCCTTGTCGAGCACCCCCAGCCGCGCGTTCACCTTCGCGGCCGCCCCCTTGATCCGAGCGAGCGCCTCGATGTGCGCCCGCTCGATCCGCTGCCCCGAGACGGGAAAGTTCTCCACGGCCCGCTGCGTCTGCGCCCGCCACTTGGCGTCCACGGGGACCCGGACCTCGCCCATGGAGTCGTGCTCGATGCGGTAGTCACTCATACCCGGTACAGCGATCGGGGGGAGGCATATGTTCCGGCCGGGTGCCCCGTACCGGACCTTTCTCGCCTCCCCCTACGTCGTCGTCGCCGCGCCGACCCCGGCGCCCGCACCGGAATCGGCGTGCACGCGGGCGCGGGTGCCGGGTCCTGGAGGAAGTCGCCGCACCAGAGGCGCTACGCCAGCCCGGGGCCCCGGACCGGGATCGAGGTGAAGGTCGGTGCCGGAGCCGGGTCCTGAAAGAAGTCGTTCGACTTGTTCGTCCGACGGCACCACCCAGCCCGTCCGGCGTTTGAGGACGGGCCCTTCGGGCCGATGGGGGTCCAAGAGGCGGGGTCGAAGGGGCGGCAGCCCCTGGGGACGGGACGGGTAGGGGCGGCGGGGGCGAATCCATTCCCGCCGCACCGGACGAGCTACGCCTGCCCGGGGCCCCGCACGGGGATCGAGGTGAACGTCGGCGCGGGCGCGGGATCTTGGAAGAAGTCGTTGCCCTTGTCGTCGACGACGATGAAGGCGGGGAAGTCCTCGACCTCGATCTTCCAGACGGCTTCCATGCCGAGCTCCTCGTACTCGACGACCTCGACCTTCTTGATGCAGTCCTGGGCGAGGCGGGCGGCCGGGCCGCCGATGGAGCCGAGGTAGAAGCCGCCGTGGCTGTCGCACGCGTCGGTGACCTGCTTGCTGCGGTTGCCCTTGGCGAGCATCACCTTGGAGCCGCCCGCCGCCTGGAACTGCTCGACGTAGGAGTCCATGCGGCCGGCCGTGGTGGGGCCGAAGGAGCCGGACGCGTAGCCCTCGGGCGTCTTCGCCGGGCCCGCGTAGTACACCGGGTGGTCCTTCAGGTACTGCGGCATCTCCTCACCCGCGTCGAGCCGCTCCTTGATCTTGGCGTGCGCGATGTCACGGGCCACGACCAGCGGGCCGGTGAGCGAGAGCCGGGTCTTCACCGGGTACTTGGTCAGCTCGGCGAGGATGTCGTCCATCGGCTGGTTGAGGTCGATCCGGACCACGTCGGAGGCCTCGTCGAGGTGCTCGTCCGTCGTCTCCGGCAGGAACCGCGCCGGGTCCGTCTCCAGCTGCTCCAGGAACACGCCCTCCGCGGTGATCTTCGCGACGGCCTGCCGGTCGGCCGAGCAGGACACCGCGATGGCGACCGGGCAGGACGCGCCGTGCCGGGGCAGCCGTACGACCCGCACGTCGTGGCAGAAGTACTTGCCGCCGAACTGCGCGCCGATCCCGATCCTCTGCGTCAGCTCGAAGACCTTCTGCTCCAGCTCCTTGTCCCGGAAGCCGTGCCCCAGCTCCGAACCCTCGGCCGGGATCTCGTCCAGGTAGTGCGCGGAGGCGTACTTGGCGGTCTTCAGCGCGTACTCGGCGGAGGTGCCGCCGACCACGATCGCCAGGTGGTACGGCGGACAGGCGGCCGTACCGAGCGAACGGATCTTCTCCTCCAGGAACTTCATCATGGAGCCCTCGTTGAGGACCGCCTTGGTCTCCTGGTAGAGGAACGACTTGTTGGCCGAGCCGCCGCCCTTCGCCATGAACAGGAACTTGTACGCGCCGCCGTCGGTGGCGTACAGCTCGATCTGCGCGGGGAGGTTGGAGCCAGTGTTCTTCTCGTCCCACATGGTCAGCGGGGCCATCTGCGAGTAGCGCAGGTTGAGGTTCAGATAGGCGTCGTAGATGCCCTTCGACAGGGCCGACTCGTCACCGCCCTCGGTCAGCACGTTCTGCCCGCGCTTGCCCATGACGATCGCCGTACCGGTGTCCTGGCACATCGGGAGCACACCGGCGGCCGCGATGTTCGCGTTCTTCAGCAGGTCCAGGGCGACGAACTTGTCGTTGCCCGACGCCTCGGGGTCGTCGATGATCCGGCGCAGCTGGGCGAGGTGCGCGGGCCGCAGGTAGTGCTGGATGTCGTGGATGGCCTCCTCGGCGAGCTTGCGCAGCGCCTCCGGCTCCACCTTGAGGAACGTCCGCCCGTCGGCCTCGAAGGTGGAGACACCCTCGGAGGTCACCAGCCGGTAGGGGGTGGTGTCCTCTCCCATCGGGAGCAGATCGGTGTACGCGAACTCAGGCATCTCAGCCCATTCCTCACTCGAAAGACGGCCACCCGCCTCCGTTGGCGGGCCTCACCAGCCTAGAACCTGTCCAAGCACGGAAGCTTGTGAGGTAAGGCTCAGTTGGTTGTTCAAGACTTGTCCACAGCCCTAGTCGCGATCTATCGCGTTTCGGTACGCTGCTGCCGTGGACCTTCAGAAGCACACCGACCCCGCACCCACCCCGGCGGAGCTGCGCGCCTCGGACGCCGACCGCGACCGTGTCGCCGACATCCTGCGCGAGGCCCTCGCCGAGGGGCGCCTGACCGCGGACGAGCACGCCGAGCGGGTCGAGGGGGTGCTGAGCGCCAAGACGGTGGGCGAGCTGGAGGTCTTCATCCGGGACCTGCCCGCGGCCCATGAGCGCCGTACGACCCCGGCCTGGACCCCGGCGTCCAACCGCCCGACCGAGGCGATCCCCCACGACCCGGACGACAACGTGGTGGCGGTGTTCAGCGCCGCCGTCCGCAAGGGCCGCTGGCGCGCGGGCCGCCGCATCCACGCGTACGCGATCTTCGGCAGCGTGGAGATAGACCTCAGCGAGGCGATCTTCGAGTACCGCCAGGTCGTGATCAAGGCCTTCTCGGTCTTCGGCAACGTCGAGGTCCGCGTCCCGGAGAACGTCTCGCTGCGCGGCACCGGCGGCGGAATCCTCGGCAACTTCGAGGTCGACACCCTCGACTCGACCGAGCCGGACGCCCCCGTGGTCTACGTCGACGGCTGGGCCGTGCTCGGCAACATCGAGGGCCGCCCCAAGCGCGGCAAGCTCGTCGCGGACATCCTCGACCGGGTGCAGCGGGTGGTGGACCGCAAGGTCGACAGGGGTTTGCGCAAACACCTGGATCGTTGACGGTCGTGAATCCGGGCGTGTCCGAAACCGACGGATCCGCCCCCGGCCGAGCGCCGACGGCGCACAGGACCGCCCGGAATCCAGCGCTTCGGGACTCAGTGCATAGGCGCGCGCACAGCGGGTAGGGCTTGCTGCATCGTCTCTCGCTCGCGAAGCCGTCGTCAGGAGTAGACCGTGCTGCAACCGCCGCATTCGTCCCTGCAGGTCGCTGCCGTTCCGGCCCAGCGGGTGCCGGTGCGGGACAGGGACCAAGACGCTCCATGGCACACCGAGGCGGTGTGCCGGCGCGACGAGGCCGGCCTGTTCTTCGCCCCCTCCAAGGAACCCACCGCCGCCAGGCTCTCCCGCGAGGAGGCCGCGAAGCGCGTCTGCGCCCGCTGTCCGGTCATGGTCGAGTGCCGCGAACACGCCCTCCTCCAGCCCGAGCCCTACGGCGTCTGGGGCGGCCTGACCGCCGCGGAGCGCCGGGTGGTCCTGGCCCGGCGCAGGCGCCGCGACATGGAACTGAAGAACGCGGCCAGGGCGGCCCGCATAGCCCAGGCGGGCTGAGCGCAAGGACAGCGGAAAGGGCGCCCCCTCCGCACCGGGGCGCCCGTTTCCGTAGGGGCGCGGGGCTGTCTCGATGTCCGGCTACCGCCGCGTGGGCGCGACAAGCCACGACGCACCCGCGGCCGCCAACGCTCCGACCCGCCTGAGCCCCGAGCCGCCCGAGCCGGCAGGCGCCAAAGGGCGCCACAGGCGCTACTTGGCGCGATCGAAGTCCACCGCGCTGTACGCCCGCAGCTTGCTCAGCCGGTGCTCCGAGTCGATCCGCCGCACCGTCCCCGACTTCGACCGCATCACGATCGAGTCGGTCGTGGCCGTCTCCGACCGGTACCGCACACCCCGCAGCAGCTCACCGTCGGTGATCCCGGTGGCGACGAAGAACACGTTCTCCCCGGACACCAGGTCGTCGGTCGTGAGCACCCGGTCCAGATCGTGCCCGGCGTCCATCGCCCGGGCCCGCTCCTCGTCGTCCTTGGGCCACAGCTTGCCCTGGATGGTCCCCCCGAGGCACTTCACGGCACAGGCGGAGATGATGCCCTCCGGGGTTCCGCCGATCCCCAGCAGCAGGTCGACGCCGGTGCCCTCGCGCAGCGCGTAGATCGACCCCGCGACATCGCCGTCGGAGATCAGCTTGATCCGCGCCCCCGCCTCCCGGATCTCCTTGATGATCCCCTCGTGCCGCGGCCGGTCGAGGATGACCACGGTCACGTCCTCCGGGGTGACCCGCTTCGCCTTGGCGACCCGCCGGATGTTCACCGACACCGGCGCGTCGATGTCGACGAAGTCCGCCGCCTCGGGGCCGGTGACCAGCTTGTCCATGTAGAACACGGCGGACGGGTCGAACATCGACCCCCGGTCCGCCGCGGCCAGCACGGCGATCGCGTTCGGCATGCCCTTGGCCGTCAGCGTGGTGCCGTCGATCGGGTCGACGGCGATGTCGCACTCGGGCCCGGTCCCGTCGCCCACGCGCTCCCCGTTGAAGAGCATCGGGGCCTCGTCCTTCTCGCCCTCGCCGATGACGACCACGCCGTTCATCGACACGGTGGAGACGAGGGTCCGCATGGCGCGCACCGCGGCACCGTCGGCGCCGTTCTTTTCGCCGCGCCCGACCCAGCGGCCCGCGGCCATGGCGGCGGCTTCGGTCACCCGGACGAGTTCCAGGGCGAGGTTGCGGTCGGGAGCCTCGGAGGGGACTTCGAGTTCGGAGGGCAGATGATGATGCTCGGTCATCGGAGCGCACCTTTCTGATACGACGACGGCCGGATGAGGGTGTTCGCCCGACTCTATCGCCGGGCAGACAAAATGAGCAGGGGGCCCCACGGATGAGCGGACCAGGGCACCTGCGACGATAGGGACGTGGCAGGTTCGAACGGCAAGCAGAAGACGGTCCGGGACATGATTCTCTCCCTGGGCCTCATCGGTATCGCGGCGGCGGTCATCTACGTCTTCATCCCGCACGACGACTCCGCTCCGGACGTCCAGAAGGTCGACTACCGCGTCGAGCTGCTCACGGCCCGCCGGGCGGCCTCGTACCCGGTGGCCGCGCCCGAAGGCCTGTCCGCCGGCTGGAAGGCGACCTCGGTGCGCTTCCAGGGCGACGAGTTCGACGCCTGGCACCTGGGCTTCCAGGCCCCCGGTGGGGAGTACGTCCAGATCGAGCAGTCGACTCAGAAGGCGTCGACGTTCATCGACGAGGCCAGCCAGGGCGCCGAGGCGACGAAGCAGACCGAGGAGATCGCGGGCCGGACCTGGACGCGGTACACGGGCGGCCGTTACGACGCCCTCGTGCACCAGGGCGACGGTGCGACGACGGTGGTCGCGGGCACGGGTTCGCCGGCCCAGCTGACCGAGATGGCGAAGGCGCTCAAGACGGCGTGAGGACATGACGAAGGGCCCCGCTGCTCGGCAGCGGGGCCCTTCGTCATGTCTGTCGGATGTCTCACACGGTGGTGACGACGTCGTCGTACTCCAGGCGCGGGGAGCGCGGGAACCAGGCGTCGTCGCCGGGCTTGCCGATGTTGACGACCATCAGCGGGGTGTGGTCGCCGTCCAGGAACTCCTTCTGGACGCCGGCGAAGTCGAGACCGGTCATCGGGCCGGCGGCGAGGCCGGCGGCACGGACGCCGATGATGAAGTACGCGGCCTGAAGGGCGGCGTTCAGCCCGGCGGCACCCTCGCGGGCGGGGCGCTCGGCGAAGAAGAGGTCCTTGGCCTGCGGGAAGTGCGGGAAGAGCTCGGGCAGCTCCTCGTGGAACTCGTTGTCCGCGGAGAGGATCGCGACCAGCGGGGCGGTGGCGGTCTTCGGCTGGTTGCCCTCGGCCATGTGCTGGACCAGGCGCTCACGGGCCTCGGCGGAGCGGACCAGGGTGATGCGCAGCGGGCTCTGGTTGAAGGCGGTCGGACCGTACTTGACCAGGTCGTAGATGGCCTGGATCTGCTCGTCGGTCACCGGCTCGTCGGTGAAGGTGTTCGCGGTGCGGGCCTCGCGGAACAGCAGGTCCTGGGCGGCGGGGTCAAGAACGAGAGACATGGAGAACCTTCTGAGGAGGTACGTTGGTCCCGGAAACGGACCGTGGACCGGTTGGCGTCTCCGACGGTACGCGAGCTAAGTTCAATGTTCAACAAAAAGCGGGGCGTGGTGATCCGCTTCACAGTCACCCAGGCTTTTTACTCGGAGCCGCCCTCGGAATCGCCCCCGGTCCCGCTCTCGCCCCCGGCCTCGTCCTCCTCGGCCAGCGCCGCGTCCAGCCGGGCCCGCGCGCCGTCCAGCCAGCGCCGGCACACCTTCGCCAGCTCCTCACCGCGCTCCCACAGCGCGAGGGACTCCTCCAGCGTCGTACCGCCCGCCTCCAGCCGCCGTACGACCTCGATCAGCTCGTCCCGCGCCTGCTCGTACCCGAGCGCCTCTTCCGCCACCTTGCTGCTCATCCGCCCACCCTATGCATCGACTCGACCACTGCTGTGCTGCCGCGGGGCGGCCCGGCCGACGGCTCTCCGGCCGCCTCCTGCCGCTCCGGCCCGCCGGGCCCTTCGCCGGCCTCGGGTGCCCTCACTCCACCCGGGCCACCGTGAACTCCCCGTCGGCCACCCGCGCCCGCAACGTCTCCGCCGCCGCCACCTCGTCCGGCGTCCGCACCACATGCCCGTCCGCCTTCTGGAGGACGGCGTACCCGCGCTGGAGGGTCGCGGCGGGGGAGAGGGCCACCACGCGCGCGTGCGTGTGCGTCAGCTCGGAGTCGGCGCGGTCGAGCAGATGACCCAGGGTGCGACGGCCCCGGTCGGCCAGCGAGGCCACATGGTCGGCGCGTTCGTCGATCATCCGGTGCGGGTCCTCTATCGACGGCCTCGCGAGCGCGTGCGCGAGCCCCCGCTCCTCCCGCTGGAGGAACGACTCCACACACCGCCGCGCTCGGTCCCGCAGCGCCCGCACCCGGTCGTACTCCTCCCCGACATCCGGTACGACCTTCTTCGCGGCGTCCGTCGGTGTGGAGGCCCGCAGGTCGGCGACGTAGTCGAGCAGCGGGGTGTCCGGCTCGTGCCCGATCGCCGACACCACCGGCGTACGACAGGACGCCACCGCCCGCACCACCTGCTCGTCGGAGAACGGCAGCAGATCCTCCACGCTGCCACCCCCGCGCGCCACGATGATCACGTCCACGCCGTCCAGCGCGTCCAGCTCCTTGACCGCCTGCACGACCTGCGGAACCGCGTGCACCCCCTGCACCGGCACGTTGCGCACCTCGAAGCGGACGGCAGGCCAGCGATGCCGGGCGTTCTCCAGGACGTCCCGCTCGGCCGCCGAGGCCCGCCCGCACACCAGCCCGATCAGCTGCGGCAGGAACGGCAGCGGCTTCTTGCGCTCCGCCGCGAACAGCCCCTCGGCGGCCAGCGACTTCTTCAGCTGCTCCAGCCGCGCCAGCAGCTCACCGACCCCGACCGGCCTTATCTCGGTGGCCCGCAGCGAGAGCTGCCCCCGCGGCGCGTACCACTCCGGCTTCGCCAGTACGACGACCCGCGCGCCCTCGCTCACCACGTCGGCCACGTCGTCGAAGACCTGGCGGAAGCAGGTCACGCTCACCGAGATGTCGTACGACGGATCGCGCAGCGTCAGGAACACCACCCCCGCGCCCGGACGCCGGGAGAGCTGGGTGATCTGCCCCTCGACCCACACGGCGCCGAGGCGGTCGATCCAGCCGCCGATGAGCCGCGACACCTCGCCGACGGGCAAGGGCGCTTCCGGAGTCGAGTTCACAGCCATGCCGCGAGCGTAACGTCCGGGTACGACAACGCACCGTCACCGGCCGTGACTACGAGGGGACTTCCGGCCTCCTGCGCTGTCCCACCAGGACCGCCAGCCCCACGACCAGCCACACCGCGCCCACCACCTGCGCCGCCCCGGACGCCTCCACGATCACCGCGACCGTGATCGCCGCCCCGGCCACCGGCAGCAGCACGTGCCGCCACCAGATCACCGGCCCGCCCCGCCGCCGTACCGCGAACCAGCCCACCACGCTCGCGTGCAGCAGCGTGAAGGCCGTCAGCGCGCCGATGTCGACCACGGAGACCAGGTGGTCCATGCCGTCGTCCCGGCTCGCCGCCCACACCGCCGCGACCAGGGTGATGACGGCCGCGCACAGCAATGCCACCCGGGGCACACCCGAGTCGGTCCTCGACAGCGCGCGCGGCAGCCGCCGTTCGCGGCCCATCGCGAACAGCAGCCGCCCGGCCGCCGCCTGCCCGGCCAGCGCCGCGAAGGCCGCGCCGATCGCCTTGCTGACGGCGACCAGGTCGTGCAGCCAGGTGCCGACCGCGGAGTCGACGGCGTCGTAGAACGCGGAACCCTGCTTGCCCGGGTCCGCCGCGAACTCGGCCGAGGTCGTCGGGTCCAGGAGGGCCACCAGATAGGTCTGCGCCACGAACAGCACACCCGCCAGGGCCAGACAGAACAGCACCGCGCGCGCGACCTTCTCCGAACCGCCGGTGACCTCCTCCGCGAAGGAGGCGATCGCGTCGAAGCCCAGATACGACAGCACGGCGACCGACACCGCGCCGAGCACCGCCGACAGCGCGAACGCGCCCTGGGTGCCGTCCCCCGACAGCGGCGACAGCCAGCCGCGTTCGGCGCCGTCGCGCGCGAGGACGACGATCGCGGACACCACGAAGACCAGCAGGACCACGATCTCCATCGCCAGCACCAGGAAGCCCACCCGGGCCGCCGCGCGGACGCCCCACAGGTTCAGCAGGGTCGTGACGAGCACCGCGAGCGCCGTCCACACCCAGCGCGAGACCTCCGGGACCAGGGAGTTCATCGCGATGCCCGAGAAGAGGTACGCCACCGCCGGGATCAGCAGATAGTCCAGCATCGCCATCCAGCCCGCGACGAACCCGGCCTCCTTGCCGAGCCCCGCGCGCGCGTAGGCGAACACAGACCCCGCCAGGGGGACGACTCGCACCATCTGCGCGTAACTGAACGCCGTGAACGCCATCGCGACGGTGGCGACCACGTAGACGAGCGCCACCGCCCCGTGCGACTTGGCGTCCAGGGTGCCGTAGACGCCGACGGGCGCCATGGGCGCGATGAACAGCAGCCCGTAGACGACGAGGTCCCGGAAGCCGAGACTGCGCCGCAGGTCGCCGCTCTCCTCCTCGGTCGTACGGTCCGCCGTGCCGGTTCCGGACATCGTGCCTCCGCCAGTGCCTCGTCCGCCCCGCCCCTCACATCTCCAGGTCAGTCTCCCCAGGAAGGTCACGGGCACGCGATCTTTGACCGGCCGAACGCGGCCTTACGATGGGACGTATGACTGCTTCGCCTGGCCGCCGTGTCCTGCTCGCCGCCCCCCGGGGCTACTGCGCGGGCGTGGACCGCGCCGTGATCGCCGTCGAGAAAGCCCTGGAGCAGTACGGCGCTCCGGTGTACGTCCGGCACGAGATCGTCCACAACAAGTACGTCGTGCAGACCCTGGAGAGGAAGGGCGCCATCTTCGTCGAGCGGACGGAGGAGGTCCCCGAGGGGAACATCGTGATGTTCTCCGCGCACGGCGTCGCACCCGTCGTCCACGAGGAGGCCGCGCGCGGGCGGCTCGCCACCATCGACGCGACCTGCCCGCTGGTCACCAAGGTCCACAAGGAAGCCGTCCGCTTCGCCAAGGAGGACTACGACATCCTCCTGATCGGTCACGAGGGGCACGAAGAGGTCATCGGCACCTCCGGCGAGGCCCCCGACCACATCACGATCGTCGACGGCCCCGAGGACGTCGCCAAGGTCGAGGTCCGCGACGAGTCGAAGATTGTCTGGCTCTCCCAGACCACGCTCTCCGTCGACGAGACCATGGAGACCGTCGACGCCCTCAAGGAGAAGTTCCCGCAGCTCATCTCCCCGCCCAGCGACGACATCTGCTACGCCACGCAGAACCGCCAGCTCGCGGTGAAGCAGATGGGCGCCGAGGCCGAGCTGGTCATCGTGGTCGGCTCCCGCAACTCCTCCAACTCCGTGCGGCTCGTCGAGGTCGCCAAGCTCGCGGGGTCCCGCGAGGCCTACCTCGTGGACTTCGCCAGCGAGATCGACGAGGCCTGGCTGGAGGGCGTCACCACGGTCGGCGTGACGTCGGGCGCGTCCGTCCCGGAGGTGCTCGTCGAGGAGGTCCTGGAGTGGCTGTCGCAGCGCGGCTACGGCGACGTCGAGCTGGTGAAGGCGGCCGAGGAGTCCATCACCTTCTCGCTGCCGAAGGAGCTGCGCCGGGATCTGCGCGAGGAGGCCGCGGCGCTGGTCGCGGAGCGTACGGGGTCAGACCCGGTTTCGGGGACCTCCGGGGAGTGACTGTCAGTCGTCCGTCGTAACGTAGGGCCATGCAGATCTTCGGCTTGGACATCGGCGGATCCGGGATCAAGGGCGCCCCGGTGGACCTGGACAAGGGCGACCTGGCCCTGGAGCGCCACAAAGTGCTCACCCCGCACCCGGCCACGCCCGACGGCGTGGCCGACGGGGTGAAGCAGGTCGTGGACCACTTCGGGTGGACGGGCCCGGTCGGGCTCACCTTCCCGGGCGTGGTCACCGGCGGCTCACACATTCGTACGGCGGCCAACGTCGACAAGAGCTGGATCGACACCGACGCGCGCGCGTTGTTCAGCGAGCGGCTCGGCGGCCTCCCGGTGACCGTGGTCAACGACGCGGACGCGGCGGGCGTCGCCGAGATGAACTTCGGCGCGGGCAAGGACCGCAAGGGCACCGTCATCCTGCTCACCTTCGGCACCGGCATCGGCAGCGCGCTCTTCGTCGACGGCGTCCTGGTCCCCAACACCGAGCTGGGCCACCTGGAGCTGCACGGCCACGACGCCGAGAAGAAGGCCTCCAGCAAGGCCAGGGAGGACGAGGAGCTCACCTGGGAGCACTGGGCCCACCGCGTCCAGAAGTACCTCGCCCACGTCGAGATGCTCTTCTCGCCCGAGCTGTTCATCATCGGCGGCGGCGTCAGCCGCAAGTCCGCGAAGTTCCTGCCCCACATCGAGGGCATCAAGGCCGAGATCGTCCCGGCCGAGCTCCAGAACAACGCGGGGATCGTGGGGGCGGCGATGCGGGCGGCGAAGGAGTAGGCCGGCCCGTCCGGGTCAGCGCGAGCGCTCGCGCACCAGGCGGATTCTGCGGACCAGCGTGATGACACCGGCGGTCAGCGTGCCGGCGTAGAGCCAGCCCGCCTGGGTGGCGAGGGCGGTGAACAGCCCCATCAGATGGCCCGAGGCGCCCTTGCTGGTGTCGGCCACCGCGAGGAGGCCCACGGCGAAGGCGATCGGGACCACGATGGGGGCGGTCAGCAGGTCCGCCTTGCGGATCCAGACCGCCGTCAGCACGCACACCGGCAGATACAGCACGCCGTACGCGGTCAGCGCCGAACCGAACAGCAGCGAGATCAGACAGCCGAGCAGGAGCATCAGCACGGTGCAGAACAGCCCCCCGCCGAGCCCGGTCAGGCGGGGGTTGGGCAGTCTCCGCAGCTGCCGGACCACGGGCGGTGCCGGGCGCCGGGACAGCGGGGGCCGGCGCCCGCCGCGCGCCTGCGCGGGCAGCGGTGCTCCCGGGGCCGGGCGTCGTGTTCCGTTGTGCGGGGGACGGGTCCTGTGTTGCTCCACTGGTCCAACTTAGGTCTGCTTATGTGCGGAATCGGCCTTCAGACACGCCGTAGGAAAGACCTTGGCCATGCGTTCGAGAGGTCAGCCGGAGCGGGGCCGGACAGCCCGTAAACTGGGGGATCGGCCGGCCCGCCGGCCCCTGGTCCGCCCAGTACGGGTCCCGGCCCCCTGGCCCTCTCACTACGGGAAGTCGCAACGTGTCGCTCACGATCGGAATCGTCGGTCTGCCGAATGTCGGCAAGTCGACCCTGTTCAACGCCCTGACCAAGAACGACGTGCTGGCGGCCAACTACCCGTTCGCCACGATCGAGCCGAACGTCGGCGTGGTGGGCGTCCCGGACCCGCGCCTCGCGAAACTGGCCGAGATCTTCTCCTCCCAGAAGGTCCTCCCGGCGACCGTCGACTTCGTGGACATCGCGGGCATCGTGCGCGGCGCTTCGGAGGGTGAGGGCCTCGGCAACAAGTTCCTCGCGAACATCCGCGAGTCGGACGCGATCTGCCAGGTCATCCGCGCCTTCAAGGACGAGAACGTCGTCCACGTCGACGGCAAGGTCTCGCCCAAGGACGACATCGAGACGATCAACACCGAGCTGATCCTCGCCGACCTCCAGACCATCGAGAAGGTCCTGCCCCGCCTCCAGAAGGAGTCGCGGATCAAGAAGGACATCGCGCCCAAGGTGGCGGCCGTCGAGGCGGCGAAGGAGATCCTGGAGAAGGGCGACACCCTGTTCTCGGCGGGCATCGTCCAGGGCTCCGGCAACGAAGAGCTCCTGCACGACCTGCACCTCCTCACGACCAAGCCCTTCCTCTACGTCTTCAACGTCGACGAGGACGAACTGGTCGACGACGGCTTCAAGGCCGAGCAGCGCGCCCTGGTCGCCCCGGCCGAGGCGATCTTCCTCAACGCCAAGCTGGAGCAGGACCTGGCGGAGCTGGACGAGGAGGACGCCCTCGAACTCCTGGAGTCGGTAGGCGCCGAGGAGCCCGGCCTGGCCACCCTCGCCCGAGTCGGCTTCAACACCCTCGGCCTCCAGACCTACCTCACCGCCGGCCCCAAGGAATCCCGCGCCTGGACCATCAAGAAGGGCGCCACGGCCCCCGAAGCGGCCGGAGTCATCCACACCGACTTCCAGAAGGGCTTCATCAAGGCGGAGGTCATCTCCTTCACCGACCTGGTGGAGACGGGGTCGGTGGCGGAGGCGCGGGCGAAGGGGAAGGCGCGGATGGAGGGCAAGGAGTATGTGATGCAGGACGGGGATGTGGTGGAGTTCCGGTTCAACGTCTGACCAGATGCGGCGACACTCGGACAGACCTATGGGGTCCGGCTCTTCGGGGCCGGGCCCCTTGCTCGTTCCTGTGCCGGGAACCTGATGGGTTGTCACTCGTTCAGCGTCGCTCCACGCCTTCCCTAGTGGTACGTTATTAGGTACCACTGGTTAGAGGGAGGCAGGTCATGTCGATAACTGCGAGCGAAGCGCGCAAAGCCCTCTTTCCGCTGATCAAGAAGGTCAATGACGATCACGAGGCCATCGAGATTGTCTCCAAGCACGGCAACGCGGTGCTCGTCTCGGCTGAGGACTACGCGGCGCTACGTGAGGGCTCGTACCTGCTGCGCTCGCCTGCGAACGCGCGCCGCCTGCTCAAGGCGTACGAGAACGCTCTGGGGTACGTCAACATCTCGGAGCGCGAGCTGATTGATCCCGATGCGGCCGATCCTGCTGAGGGTGCTGCGTGAGGCTTGTCTTCGAGGATCAGGGCTGGGAGGACTACACCTCGTGGCTCAAGAACGACCGCAAGATGCTCGCTCGAATCAACAAGCTCATTGAGGACGTCAGGCGGGACCCATTCACGGGGATCGGCAAGCCCGAGCCGCTTAAGTACCACTTGCCCGGGGTGTGGTCGAGGCGCATCGATGACGAGCATCGTCTGGTCTACCTGGTCACGGACAAAGAGATCGTCATCCTTGCCGCTCGCTATCACTACTGAGCGTCCGTGCCGGTTCGCGCACCCGACGGAGAGTCGATCCGCCGGGTGCTGTTGCTCAGTTTGACTTCAACTTCGCCTCGACCTGAGTGACCAGGTCGCGGCACTTCGTGGTGTTCTTGAAGAGCGGTGCAAGGTAGTTGTTCGCGTAGGTACTTTCAATGGCTTCGCCCAGGTGCTTGAGGGTGGTGTCTGTCACCTTGTGGATCCGCTTGATCTCCTTGTCCCAGTCGTACTTCGCATCGTTGATCTTATCCAATCTGAGTTGGTTGAAGACCAGCTGCAGCACGAGCCGATTCCCGTGCGCGGCCACAGCGAATTCCCTGTCGACGAGGCTCTTCCGGCGATTGGCCAGGTCTGCCTCGACTGCTCGCATCACCTGGACGCAGCGCCATACTCTGTGCGCGCTGGTTCCGTTGTTGAAGAGATTTGTGTATGGCGCCCGCTCGGTATTTTCGGACAAGCGGCCGACTGCGCTCTTCGCCAGAACTGTGTAGTACGGATTGTTGTGTGCGCAGGCGAGGGCGACGATTGCATCCTCGACGGTGCAGCCGTCGCTCTCGGCGGGTGCGTTCTCTCCTCGCTTCACGGAGTACTGCTTGTGCAATGACAAGAGCATGTCCCGGCGAATGCGCTCCTGCTGTTGGTCAAGGGCGACGAAGTCGCGACTCTCAACACTGTTCTGCGTGTTTGTTGCTCGCGTCACGTCTGTGGCGAAATCAGGCGGACATCCTTCGAGCGAGATGAATCGAACCCAAACACGGGCCTCCTCAAGGGATTTCTCTTCCCTCTTTGCGGCTCGATGGATACTCGCCACGGTCTGCGCCCCGTTGACTACGCTCACGCCTTCGATTTCGAAGTCCCCGTATGTGTGGGTTGAGCCGCCGCGGGGTGTCTTCTTGATGGACTCGCAGAGCGCCGTGATTCCGTTGTTGAAGTACCAGAAGTTCTCGCCCTGAGTCAGCAGCGTGTGGGTCAGTCCCTCGTTCACCTCTGTGTTGCCGAGTGACTTTCGTAGATTCTGCGAGAAGAGGCGATCACCGTGCTGTTCGAACCAGGAGGCAATTTCCGTTGCCTGAACGAGCCCGTAGTACGCCTGGTAAGGGAGGTCGACCTTGCCCCATTGCTCGATGGGCACGGTCAACTCGATCCGTGGTCCTGCCGTCCCTTCGACCACCATGGAATGAAATTCCCGCAGGCCGAGTACTTCCAAGGTGACCACCGGGTCATTTTCGTTGACTTCCGCGAGGAAGTCGTTGAATACATGTTGGGCCTCTGCCGGCAGGGTACTTCGACCTGTAGTGGCGACGACAACGATGAAGGTGACCGAGGCATCGCTCAAAGCCGCGGTGATTTCTGTACGACGTGCTTGCAGTGTGGGGGAGAAGCGGTCGAACTTCATGTTGAAGAGGTCGCTGCAGCCGTTCCGAATCTTGAGTGCATCGGCCTGGGAGAGTCCAGAGTTGCCTGAACCGTCTAGTTTTGACTGGACGATGACGATCCGGCGGTTTTCTTCGTCGATGGCAAGAGCGTCGATGCCGTTGTCGTGGAACCCGTCGGTTTCGGATTGGGCGTGTTGGTTTCCCTTCAGATCGCTTAAGTCGATCAAGTCTGTGAAGTCCTGGCTGAGTGAACCTTGACATGGTGTACGTGCAGTGCGCGCACAGAGGTCCCGCCCCTCGCTGTCCTGTGAACCAAGGGATTCAGCCTAACCTTTGAGAATGGCTGGGCCTCGGCCTTTTCGTCGAGGGGTGGTGAAGCTACCGAGTTCTCGAACCATCGCTCGGAGGTCTCGGCCGGTCAGATCCGAAGCTGAGGCGCCAGTCGTAGCCCTGTCCATCATGATCCAACGTGCTGGTGCCTCGTTGGCGGGTGGTAGAGGGGGTGCGGTTGCCATGCAGAATCAACTTCAGCTCCGTTGCCGGCCTTGCTGCTGTGCCAGGCTGAGGTGTCCACGGGCCCGCGAAGTTGGCAGCTGGGGGATTCCCCAAGGCCCTCCACTGATGCGTGTCACCGACCTCGAGCTGCCCACCTACTGCGGAGCTTGGAGGAAGGGCTGCTTGCTCGGAGCGGGATCGTCTGCCGCCTCTGTCGGCATCTTGGGCGGCCGTCGCCGTTGCTGAATCCCCGGACGCCTCCCTGCTAGGGATTGGCTCATCCTGCTGATCAAGAAGACATGTGAAAACCGGTGGGGACGCGCAGGGGGGGGAGGCGATACGGCCGAGACGGATGCCATTGGTGTCCGCTGGACCAGGCAGGCGCACCGTACGCTCGACCCCTCATGGAATCACTCCGGAACTGGCTGCTGCCGCTCACCCTCGGTGTCCTGCTTCTCGTGTGGCCCGGGCCGGAGTTGGTGGACGGTGGGTACGGCGGGATCAGGGAGGGGAGCGGGGGGGGGGTGGGGGTGGCGGTCGGGGGGACCTTGGTGTTGGGGGTGCGGCGGTGGCTGCCGTTGGTGGCGTTGGGTGGGGTTGCCGTTTGTTACGGGGTGGCCGTGGGGGGCGGGGCACCGGATTCGGTGCAGGTGTTCGTGTTCGTGGGGGACATGGTGGCCGTCTACTCGGTGGCCGTCCGTACCGGTCTGGCGGTGACGCTGCGGGCCGTCGGGGCGCTCGTGTGCTGGCAGGGACTGGTCGATCTCGCCGTGGACGGTGCGAGTGTCACCGTCGGGATCGGGATCGCCGTCTCTGCCGCGCTGCATCTCGCTGTCGTGGGGGTCGGCCGGGGGCAGGCCCATCGGACGGCCGCGCGGGAGCGGGCCGCCGCTCGGCTGGCCGGGGCGCGGGAGGAGGCGCGGCTGGCGGGGGCCGGTGAACGGCGCAGGCTGGCGCGGGAGTTGCACGACGTCAGCGCTCACCATCTCACCTCCGTGGTCGTCACCGTCGAGGCCGCTCGACATCTTGCCGTCGGTCGGCCCGAACTCGCCGCCGAGGCACTCGACTTCGCCGCCCGTACCGGTCGCGAGACCCTCGTGACCGTGCAGCGCCTCGTCAGTTCCCTGGGGGCCGCGGAGGGGAGCGACGACGTTCCCCTGGGCACCCGGATCGAGGAACTCGCCGGTGGGTTCGTGCGGCTCGGGCAGCGGGTGGAGGTGACGGGGGTCGAGGGCGGTCCGGCGGTGGGTGCCCGGGTGGCGGAGGCGGTGTTCGGGATCGCCCGGGAGGCTCTCACGAACACCTTGCGGTATGCCCCGGGGGCGGTCGTACGGATCGGGCTGCGGGACCTGGGGGAGGGGTGGCTCGCTCTCACCGTCGACGACGACGGACCGGCAGGCGCCGACGGACCGGCAGGCGCCGATGGGCAGGCCCGCGCCGGTGGGCGGGCCGGGCTCGGGTCGGGGCGCGGGATGACCGGCATGCGGGAACGGGCCCAGGCGGTCGGCGGCACCGTGACCGCGGGGCCGAGGCCAGGGCCGGGGCCGGGCGGCGGATGGTCGGTGCGGGCGGAACTGCCGGTTCAGCCGGGTCGTGGCGTACGTCCCCCGGCCGGGCGGTCCAGGGTGCTGGACTGGCGTCTCGCCTCGCACGCCCTGTTGCCGGCCGCCGGAATCCTCCCCGCGGTGTTCCTGCTCACCGAGGACCGCGGCGCGTTCGAACTGACCCTGCTGGGCGCCCTGTCGGTCGTACAGCTGCTGCCCCTGCTGTGGCGGCGGGCGGCACCCTGGCCCGCGCTGGCCGCCCTGCTCACGGCGGCCTGGCTGTGGCCGCTGGCACCCGGCTCCGTCGCCGATCCCTGGCCGGCGCTGGCCGCGGGCGCCTGCGCGTTCACCGGCGGGGTGTACGCGGTGGCCGCCTACGGCCGTGATCCGTGGGCGACTTGGGCGTCGGTGCCGCTGGCCGCGCCCGTACTCGCCGGAGCGGTGTCCATGACGGCGGCGCGCGACGGCCTGATCGACGGCGAGCCGGCCGGTGTCGTCGCCGTGGGGATCTGCGTGTTCGCCCTCACCGTGCTGCTGGTGCCGGTGTTCGGCTGCGCGTGGCTGACGGGCTTTCTCGTACGGTCCCGGCGCGGGCGCATCGTCCGCCGCGAGGGCGGTGAACTGAGCGCGGTCGTCCACGAGACGCTCCTCGCGGCGCACCTGGAGCGGCAGCGGATCGCCGCCGGGCTGCGGACCGCCGTACTGGACCGGACCGCCGAAGTGGTCACCGTCGCGGAGGCCGGGCGTCTTGAGGACGTGGCCCCGGCCGCCCGCGAGGCGCTCGCGGCGATGCGTGAACTCCTGGGCAGCCTGCGCGACGGCACCCCGGCCGATGCGGCACCCACGCCCACCCCGGAAGGCTGAGCCAGGTCCCCGACACACCGAAGCTCACCCCTCGGCTCTATCCAAAGGTGCACGCGCGGATCCCCCTCCCGACCGACGCGCCCGCCCGCCCCCGTCGGCGAGGCTGCTCCGCAGGAACGGTGGGAAGAGGAAGGGCCGTATGGAAGCGATCAAGTCCCCCGACTGGAACATCGCAGGCGTCCTGGGCGCCGCCCGGGGCGCGCGTGCGGATGCGGACGGAGCCATGGGGACCGAGCACCTCCTGGCCGGCGTCGCCACCTCCAGGGGCCCGGCGCGGGAAGCGCTCGTGGGGGAAGGGGCGACCAAGACCGCGCTGCTGGCGGTGTTGCGGGACCGGCTGGAGAAGGACGGGGTGTGGAGCGCCGACGACGACGCGGAGCACCGTGTGGTCTCGGCGGACGTCCTGGGGGAGGACGGCGACCGCCGGACCTCCTTCACCGGCGCCGCGGCCAGGGCACTGACCTCGGCGATGGAGCACGCGCGGCGGGAGGACGCGGGGAAGTTCGGTGCCGTGCACCTGCTGCGGGGGCTGCTGGCCGAGGACAACCGGGCCGTGGAGCTGCTGGGCGTGTGCGGAATCCCGGCCCAGGGCGTGCTCGCCCGCCTCGACGGGGGCTCCGGGCGCCGGGACGACGGTCTCGACCCCCTGCTGCACGCCACCCGTGACGTGCTTCTCGGCCGTGGCCATTACCGCCGTATGCCCGTGTGGATGCGGTGGCTGACCAAGCTCGGCGGGGTCAACTGGGCGACCATGCCCGCTGGTTGGGTCAAGCAGGAGACCTACGAGCAGGCCCGTCGGCTCGGCGACCGGGCGGTGGGCACCGAGCACGTGCTGCTCGCCCTCCTGGCCACCCACGAGGTCGCCCTCCGCCACCCGCACCTGCTGGGGGAGAACACCGCGGGCGAGGACACCCGGTACGCGGGCGGCGAGCAACTGGCCCGCCTGGGCGTCGACTACGTCTCGGTCCACCGTGTGCTGACCGCCGCCGGCCGCGCGCCGCTGACGGCCGACGTCCGGCCCGTCGCGGAGTACGTCGACGAGGCCACCGGCCAGAACCTGATGAGTACGGCGGGCACCGGACCCCTGGTCGACACCCTCCTGCGCGAGGAGACCCGCGCCCGGCAGCTGATCGACGTACTGATCAGCGGGACCGGCCCTGCGTGACTTGGCATGACGCTGATTCCCGTTCGTCCTCGGCGCTCCGGCCCAGCGCCGCGAGAGCCTCGGCCGCCTCCGCCTGACGGGGGCTGCGCAGGGCGGCGAGGCCGTCGCGGGCGGCGAGCAGGGTCTCGTGGGTCTCGGGGTGGTCCAGGGCGCTCAGCACCTGGCCCAGGTCGAGCCGGGCCTGCTCGGACCAGGCCGTCATACGGGCCGACTCGAAGGCGGCGAGGGCCTGCCGGAGCGGCTGCTCGGCCTCGGGCCAGCGTTCCAGGGCGGCCAGGTCGTTGCCGATCTGCTGGCGGGCGACCGCGTGGTACAGGGCGATCAACTCGGCGGTACGGCCCGGGATCCCCGTACGGCAGATCCGTTCGCTGCGGCGGTGGACGTCCAGGGCCTCCGCCGCCCGGCCGGTGTGACGCAGCAGGGTGCCCAGGGTGTTGAGGATCGTCAGCTCGGCCAGCCGGGCCTGCGGGGACTCCTGCGCGGCGAGACACCGGGCCGCGTCGCGCAGCCGGCCGTGGGCCTCCTCGGGACGGCCCAGCCGGTGCAGCGCGCCCGCGCCGTAGCCGAGGGCCCAGCCCTCCTGGAGCCCGTCCGCGCTGTCCCGGGCCGCCGCGAGCGCGGAGTCGGCGGCGGTCAGGGCGGCGTGCGGGTCGTGGACGCACAGGTTGTAGGCCCAGGCGAGGTAGTTGAGGTGGACCGCCTCCTCCTGCCGGCTCCCCGACAGCCGCGCGGAGTCGGCGGACCGCCGGAACACCTCCACCCACTGCTCCCAGTGCTGGTTGCGGTCGGAGAACCAGTGCATCGCCTTCGCCGTGTCCAGCACCTCCCGATACCGCCCGCCCTCATGCGCCCGCCGCAGCGCCGCGAGCCACTGCGCCCGCTCGGCCTCCAGCCAGGCCCGCGCCTCCTCCTGGCCTACGGGCGCGGTGTCCGGGTCGGGATCGAGGGCCACGACCGGATCGCGGCCGAAGGCCGAGCCACCGACCACCCCTGAGCCACCGACCACCCCCGACCCGCCGACTCCACCCCCACCCACCTCATCCCGCTCATGCTCCACATCGAAGTACAGCGCCGCCGCGGTGGCCCGCCGCAGCATCCACCCCTCGACCCGGTCCAGCGCCGCATCCCGTACGACGGTCCCGTCCTCCTCCTCGACCAGCTCGGCCGCGTACAGCCGGAGCAGGTCGTGGAAGCGGTAGCGCTCGGTGACGGGGTCGCTCTGGAGCAGCCCGGCGTCGGTCAGTTCCTCGGCGCAGGCGACCGCGTCGTCGTAGGACAGGCCGGCCAGCAGCGCACCGGTCTCGGGGCTGAAGTCCGCCCCGGCGGCCAGCGCGGCGCGCCGCAGGAACGTCCGTGACTCCGGCGGCAGTTGCCGGTACGACAGCGCGAACGCGGCCCGCACCCGCAGGCTCCCGGCCTGGAGCCCGTCCAGCCGCCGCCCCTCCGCGGCGAGCCGGGCGACGAGCTTGCCCAGGCGTTCGTGCGGCCGGCCGAGCAGCCGTTGCCCGGCGATCCGGACGGCCAGCGGCAGATGTCCGCACAGGTCGGCGAGGTCGCGCGCGGCCTGCGCCTCCGCCCGGACCCGGTCCTGGCCGATGATCCGGGTCAGCAGCTCCACGGCCTCCTCGCGCCGCAGCAGGGCCAGATCGCTGCGGTGCACGGACTCCAGCCCCGCCAGGGTGTGCCGGCTGGTGACGAGGGTCAGGGACGGCCCTGTCCCGGGCAGCAGGGGGCCGACCTGGGACTCGTCGACGGCGTTGTCCAGGAGCAGCAGGATCCGCCGGTCGCCGGACAGGGACCGCCACAGCCCGGCCCGGTCGTCGGTGCCCGCCGGTATCGCGCCGTCGGCCACGCCCAGCGCGCCCAGCAGCCGGGCCAGCGCGTCCCGGGGTGTGGTCGGCTCGGGGTCCATGCCGTGCAGGTCGAGCGCGAACTGCCCGTCCGGGAAGTGCGGGGCGAGGCGATGAGCCGCGTGCACCGCGAACGCCGTCTTGCCCAGGCCGGGTTGACCGGCGACCACGCTGACCACCGGCCGGCCGGGACCGGCGTCGCCCACCAGCTCCAGCAGCCGGGCCAGGGCCGGGCCGCGCGCGGTGAAGTCCTGGATGTCGCGCGGCAGGGCCAGCGCGGTGGGCGCGGCGGGGCCGAGGTCGGCGCGGGGGCGGGGGCGGCCCTCGGCGGCGGACCGCTCCAGCTCCGCCGCCGTGCCGGCGTCCAGCCCGAGCGCCTCGGCCAGCGCCTCGACCGTACGGCGCTGGGGCCCGCGGGTCCGTCCGCGCTCCATGTCCGCGAGGGCCCGGACACTCACCCCGGCCGTGTGGGACAGCGCCTCCTGGCTCAGCCCGGCGTCGGCCCGCAGACGGCGCAGCCGCTGCCCGAAATCGCAGGTGGCAGACGTGCCTTCACGCACCGTCGAGGTCTCCGATCGTCCGGCCCGTACGACTGCGAGCCCCCGGTAGAAGTATGGCCGACGGCATTTCTGCCGGGAGAACCGCCTGGGAACGGCACCCGGCGAGTGATCGACTGAAGGTGACGCGGGGCGCCTCTTGGGAGGCGTGGACCACCCGTCGTCGTAGGGCCGTCACGATCACCGAACGGGGAGATTCCACATGCACAGCAGCGACGACCGGGCCACCGGGATGTCCAGGCGGAGCGTGCTGGCCGCCGGCGCGCTGACCGCCGCCGCGGTGGCCTGGCAGACGGGCCGGGCGCCCGCCGCCTCGGCCGCCGCCAAGCCCGCCATCTTCTACGCCCCGCACCAGGACGACGACGCGATCGGCCTGGCCGGCTCGATCCTGGAGCACAAGGCGGCGGGCCGGCCCGTCCACCTCGTCCTGGTGAGCAACGGCCGCAACCCCGACCTGGCCACGCTCATGAACACCGACCCCTGCCCACTGACCACCTGGTCCAGCCCGCACCCGTGTGCCGCGGGCGGCCGGCACAACCTGTCCTGGCCGACCGACGGGACGAACAAGATCGTCGCCGGCCGGACCGCCGAGTTCATGGCCTCCGCGAAGGCGCTGGGCGTCGACAAGGTCATCAACTTCAAGATCGTGGACGACGGTTTCGACAGCGTGTCCGCCTACAACAAGCTCGTCGACCGGATCGACGCGAAGGTCAGGGCGCTGGCCGCCCAGTACCCGGGCGCCTCGCACAAGTTCACCGCGGGCTGGCTGGAGCGCACCGAGACCCACAAGGCGTGCAGCGATGTCGCCTACCGCCTGATGAACGACGGCACGATCTCCGACGTCCGCTTCAACCACGTCTACGCCTACGCCCGTCCCGAGGACCGGCGCGCGGACGGGGCGGCGTACGTGCTGAACATCCCGGGCTCCCACATGAAGACCAAGCGCGCCGCGATCTACGCGTACAACACCTGGGACCCGGGCCGGAACCTGTACGCGCTGGGCTACCACAGCGTCCCCGAGCTGATGGAGGCCGCGCACGCGGACCCGCGCGAGTTCGTGTACACGCTGCCGTCCGGCTACCGGCCGGGCAAGGGCAACTGACCGTCCCCGCAAGGCCGTTACGCCCGTACGCCTCTACGTCCGTACGCCCGTACGCCGGCTGCTCCGGCACCTGAACGACCCAGGCCGACGGCACCTCGCCGCGGCCCCGCTCCGACCTCACAGGGAAACTCTCCGATGAACACCCCGCTCCACCGCACCGCCCTGCTCGCCGCCACCGGCACCGCCCTCGTCCTGTCCCTCAGCGCCTGCCAGAGCGCAGGGGGAGTCAGGTCGGCCGCGCCGACCACCGCGGCCACCACCGCCTCGGTCTCCGGGAAGACGACGAACTCCGGGAAGACGACGAACTCCGGGAAGTCCACGGACTCCGGGAATACGGCGGACGGCGACCGCGGCACCACGCCCTACTCGCCCCGCGCGACCGTCGCCTCCGTCACGGCCGGCAAGCAGGCCACCGCCGCCACCCCGCTCTGCACCTCGCACGACCTCTCCGTCACCGCCGCCAGGCAGGACGGCCCGCCCTACACCCACCTCGTCCTCACCGCGCGCAACACCTCCCGCCACACCTGCCGACTGACGGGCTTCCCGCACATCCAGTTCCTGGAGAGCCACAAGCAGGACGTCCCGGCCGTCGCCAAGAGCAAGCCCGCCTCCCCGGTCGTGCTCACGGCGGGAGCCCCGGCCTACGCCGCGGTGAAGCTGTCCGACGGCGGGGTCGACGAGGACAACGAGCCCGTCTCCGCGTTCGCCGTCACCCTCGACGGCGACGACACGGTCATCACCGTCACCGCGCCCGGCGCCGAAGGCATCGCCGTCGACCCGGCGAAGGCCCTCACCGGCTACTGGACCCCCGAACTCCGCAACGGCGCGGACGACTTCTGAGTCCTCCGGGCGCCGCTACGGCGTCCCCCTCACCCGGCCCGACCGGGAATCCGCAGCTCCACCTCGTAGCCGCCCTCCGCGGTGGGCCCGGACTCGAAGGCACCGCCCAGGAGTTCGGCCCGCTCCCGGAGCCCGACCAGCCCCTGACGGGAGCCGGGAAGCGGCAGGGAGGGCCTGGTCGGCGGGGTGTTGGTGACCGTCACCCCGAACGCCGTACCGTCCTCGGCCCGCCACAGCCGTACGGCCGCCGACGCCCCCGGCGCGTGTTTGCGGACGTTGGTGAGGGCTTCCTGGACCGTGCGGTAGACAGCCCGTTGGGCGGTGGTGCTGACCTCGGAGGGCAGTTCGCCGGTGAGTTCGGCGTCGATGCCGCTGGTCGTGACGAGCTTGTGGAGGTCGGCGAGGGTGGGCTGCGGGGTGAGCTCGGTGGACCGGCCGCCGGACGCCCGCAACAGGGTGACCATGTGCCGGAGTTCGTCGAGGGTGTCCACGCTGAGGGAACGGATCGTGCGCGCGCCCTCCCTGAAGTGCGGTTCGGTGGCCGCGACTTGGAGGGCGCCCGCCTGGACGGCGATCAGGCTGACCTGGTGGGAGACGACGTCGTGCATCTCCCGGGCGAGCTGGGCGCGTTCGCGGGCGAGGACGGCCTGGGAGTGCAGCAGCCGTTCGTGCTCACGGGCCTCCTCGATCTCGACCAGCCTGCGGGCCAGGTCCCGGCGGGCTTGGACCAGTTGGCCCAGCAGCACGGGGGCGGCGGCGGTGGCGAGCGTGTAGAAGAAGTAGACGACGGTCCAGGTGCGCTCGTGCGCGGTGAACTCGTCCAGCGGCCAGGGCGCGGCGGAGGCGAGGGCGAACAGGACGGCGCACCCGACGAGCAGGCGGCGGTTGCGGGAGCGTTCGGCCAGCGTGAACAGGGCGGCGAACGGGGCGAAGACGATGTCCAGCATGAGGCTGGCGGGAAGGGTCAGCAGGAACACCGGGAGCGGGAAGCGCCGTCGCAGGGCGAGCGCAGTGCAGGCGAGGACGGCGGCCACCTGCTCCGGGCGGCCCGCGTCCTCCAGGTTGAGCAGGACGTCCACGACGGCGACCGCCACGACCAGGGCGTCGACGACCGGCTCGGGAATCCGTGCCCATCGAGCCGCGGGAGCGCTCATCGCCCCGACTCCGGGCGCCGCCGGCTCGCGTCGAGCAGTCCCGCGCGCTGGGCGAGCAGCGCCGCCTGTACTCGGCCGCCCACCCGCAGCTTGGTCAGGATCGCGCTGACGTGGTCCTTGACGGTGCCCGCGCTGAGATGGACGCGGGTGCCGATCTCGGCGTTGGACAGGCCCTCCGCGATCAGCACGAGCACCTCGCGCTCGCGTTCGCTGAGCCGTCCGACCCGGGCCGCCTCCTCGTCGTCGGCCGCCGTCGCCCCCGGGTGGCTCTGCCAGACGGCCCGGGACGCCTTCGGCGACATCACGACTCCTCCTGCGGCCAACGTACGCACCAGCTGGGCGAGTTGGTCCGGCTCGGTGTCCTTGAGCAGGAACCCGGCCGCTCCGGAGCGCAGCGCGGTGAGGATGTACTCGTCGGCGTCGAAGGTCGTCAACATCGCCACCACCGGCGGCTCAGGCAGGGCACGCAGTCGGCCCAGCACGGTCAGTCCGTCCACGTCCGGCATCCGGATGTCGAGGAGGACGACGTCGGGGCCGGTCCCGCGCACGGCGTCGACGGCCTCGGCGCCGGTCGCGGTCGCGACGACCTCGATGTCGTCGGCCGCGCTCAGGATGAGCTCGAAGCCGGAGCGCACCAGCGCCTCGTCGTCCACCACCATGACCCGGATCACGCGCGTCCCGCCTCGCCGTTCCTCTGCGCACGGCTCCGGCCGCGCGTGGATGTCGATTGTCACCGTTGCGACCGTAGACCGGGACACACCGGCACAGGGGAGGCGGCGGAACCTTCCCGCCGGTCGGGGGGAGAGGTCCGGCCGGGTGGGGGAGCGAGGGGACGGTCGCCGGATACCCCGGGGCCGGGCCGGCCGACAGCGTGGATTCCATGACCCCCAACGCACCCGACACCACGCACCCGACACCACGCTCCCGACACCACGCTCACGCCACCCGTGACCGCACCGGTCCCGCTCGGCCGCCTGATCGGCGTGGACCTGGCCCGCGGGCTCGCGGTCCTCGGGATGTACGCGGCCCACCTCGGCCCCGACCCGGCACAGGGCGGCATCACCGGACACCTCATGGAACTCACGCACGGCCGCGCCTCCGCGCCCTTCGCCTTCCTGGCCGGCTTCTCGATCATGCCGATCACCGGCCGCCGCGTCCCCAAGACGGGCCGGGCCGGCCGGCAGGCGGTCGCCAAGGTGGTCCGGGCGCTGGTCCTGCTGGTGCTGGGCACCCTGATCACCCTGACCGGCACCCCGGTCGAGGTGATCCTCGCCTTCTACGGCCTCTACTTCCTGCTCGTCCTGCCCCTGCACCGGCTCGGCGCCCGCCCCCTCGCAGCCATCGCCGCGGCCGGCGCCCTGGTCCTGCCCCAGATCCTCTACGCCGTCCAGCACGCGCTCCCCGAGGACGGCGTGAGCGGCCTCTGGGCCTGGCCCACCGGCGCCGACGGCACCGGCCCGCTCTGTTCACCGGCAGCTACCCGGCCCTGACCTGGATCCCCTTCGTCGTCGCCGGCATGGCGGTGGCCCGCCTCGACCTGACCGCCACCGCGGTCCGCGCCCGCCTCGCGCTCACCGGCGTGGGCCTCGCCGTCCTCGGGTACGGCGGCTCCTGGCCGGCCCCGCACCTGGTCCCGGGCGCCCTGGCGAAGCTGAGCGCCGGCGGCCGGGGCGAGTCCGGACCGGCCGCCTCCGCCTGGTGCTCCGACACCTGGGGCTACCCCGACGCCGGCACCCCGGCCGGCGCCTCCTGCTCGCCTCACCCCACAGCGAGACCACCCTCTCCGCCCTCGCCAACACCGGCGTGGCGATCACAGTCCTGGCGGCCTGCCTCGCCGCCCTCGACGCCTCCCCCCGCTTCCACCGCCTCACCCGCCCCCTCATCGCCGTCGGCTCCATGTCCCTGACCGCCTACATCCCCCACATCCCCGGCATCCACCTCCTCGGCATCGAGGAACTGCCCGCCACAGGGGACCGCTGGAATGGCTCCTGGGCAAGTCCACGAAGGTCGCCGAGCGGGTGCGGTGAACCACGAGTCCGGCGAACTCACGCTCCACGCGGGCGAATCGTCATCGCGCGGGCGCCGGTTCCGTCACCCACCCGGCCGTCAGCACCAGCCCCGACTCCCGGTGCACGGCGAGGAATCCGAAGGGGCGGTCGAAGGTGGCGGTGACCACGGTGGCCATGTACCGGGGTGCGGGCGGGGCGCCTCCCGGAGCCGCGGCGACCGCCGTCACGGCCGCCGACTCGAAGCCCAGGGCGTCGAAGCGGGCCAGCACGGACTGCTGGGCGGCGCCCACCGCGAGGGGGGCGGGGGAGATGCCGGGGAAGTGGCCCTGGCGGGTGTCCCGGGCCGTGGTGAGGCCGAACAGGCTGTGCGGGCGCAGGAGATCGTGGTGGGCCCGTACCTCGAACGCCGTCGTGGTCAGCTCCAGCGTCGGCTGCTGAGGGGTGGCGCAGGGGCGCTCCTCGACGCGAAGACCCGGTCCCGCGGGCCCGTGCGGAAGCAGCGCGCCCCTCACCACCGGGAGCCCGCCGGCGAGTACGGCCGTCCCCGCGCCCACCACCTGACCCGGCGTCATGTGCTCGTCGCCGAGCAGGAGATGGACGTCGATGCCGTTGCCGCCGCGCACCTTCACCTCGGTGACCCGGCCGTCCGGCAGCGCCGCCACCCCGACCCGGTCCAGCCGTACGCTGCGCCGGTGCAGCCCGCGCAGGGTCCTGCCCCGCCAGGGGCCCGCGGACGGCCGTACCGGACGCTCCTCGAAGGGCCGCAGCCACGTCGTGCGCAGCGCCAGCGCGCTCGCCAGCACCAACTGCGTGGTCTCGCGCACCTCCACCGGCATCCGCTCGATCAGCCCGCCCGTCCGCTTCGCCGCCCAGGCGTCCAACTCGCCCTGGTCGATGGCGGGATCACCGGTGAGGGCGTGGTGCGTGTCGGCGGGCAGCCGGGCCGTCCACTCCTCGCGCGGCTCCAGTGTGCGGCCGGTCCACAGGCCGATCGCCGAGTCCAGTCCTTCGATGCCCGCCATGAGGCCGAGCAACTCCCGTGCCACCTGGGCCGCGTGCTCCGCGGGCACGCCGAGCGCCCGGGCCAGCTCCGCCCGGGCCGGGCCGTGCGCCCCGTCCGCGAGGAGGGCCAGCAGCGGCCAGACCCCGGCCCCGGAGCACGCGGAGCCGCCGGAGGACGCCCCCGCCCAGCGCGCGGTCAGCCCGTTCACCGCACGGACCGTGTCGTCGTACGTGTTCAACTTGATCAGAACTCCTCGGAGAACAGGGCGCTGTCGTCGGGGTACGGCCGGGGATGGGTGACCCATCCGGCCGCGAGCACGAGCCGCGAGTGACGGTGGACGGCGAGGAAGCCGAAGGGACGGTCCAGGACGGCCTCGATCCTGGTGGTGGTCCAGCGCAGGACGGGCACACCGGTGGCGGTGGCGCCGGGGGCGGTCACGGCGGCGGCGCGGAAGCCGGTGGCGCCGAACTCCGCCATGGTCGACTGCTGGGCCGATCCGACGGCCGGCGGGACGCCGCTGATGCCCGGGAAGTGGCCCTCGCTCGCGTCCCGTGCCGCGGTGAGGCCGAACAGCCGGTGCAGTGTCAGCAGATCGTGGTGGGCCCGCAGGCCGAACGCCGGGGTCGTCACACTGAGCGTCGGCGGCTCGCGGCGGGCGGTGCGCCTTCTGACCACCCGCAGCCCCGGTCCCGGTTCCCCGTAGGGGAGTTGGAAGCCGGACAGCACGGGCCGGCTGCGGGCCAGGACACCGACCCCGGCGCCCAGCACCTGACCGGCCGTCATGTGCTCCTCGCCCAGCAGGAGATGGACGTCGACCGCGGTGTCGCCCAGCACCTTCAGCTCGGTGACATGGCCGTCCGGGGTGTCCGCCACCCCGACCCGGTCCAGCAGGCTGCTCGTGCGGTGCAGGCCCAGGAGCGCGCGGTCCGCCCAGGGGCCGGTCTCCGGCAGCAACGGGAGGTCCAGGAAGCGCTGGAGCCAGTCCGTGCGCACTGCCAGGGCGCCGGCCAGCACCAGTTCGGTGTCGTGCCGCACCGGCACCGGCATCCGCTCGATCAGCCCGCCCGTCCGCCTGGCGGCCCAGGCGTCCAACTCCCGCTGGTCGGCGGCCGGATCACCACTGAGCACCCCGTGCGCGCCGACGGGCAGCCCGGCCGCCCACTCCTCCCGCAACTCCAAGGTCCGCCCGGTCCACAGCCCGAGTGCCGAGCACACCCCGCGCACCCTCGCCATCCCGCGCGACAACTCCCGCGCCGCCCCCGCCGCTTCGCCCGCCGGCAGCCCCACGGCCCCGGCCAGCTCGTCCCGCGCCGCCCCCGCCGCCCCGTCAGCCAGAAAGGCCAGCAACGGCCACACACCGGCGGCCGAGAACACGGTCCCGCCGGAGGCCGCACGCTCGGTCCCGCCGACCGTGGGCGATCCCGTGGCCGAGCCCTCGCTCGCGTCGGCCGTCGGCACCCCTGTGGCCGATCCCCGGGCCCCGCCGGCCGATCCGGTGGCCGCACCTTCGGACTCACGGCCCACCGGAAAGCCTGTGGCCGCACCCTCACACCCACCGGGCATCGGCAATCCGGGGATCACGCGCTCGGTCCCGCCGGCCGTGGGCGATCCCGTGGCCGAGCCCTCGCTCGCGGCGGCCGTCGGCACCCCTGTGGCCGATCCCCGGGCCCCTCCGGGCGATCCGGTGGCCGCACCCTCACACCCACCGGGCATCGGCAATCCGGGGATCACGCGCTCGGTCCCGCCGGCCGTGGGCGATCCCGTGGCCGAGCCTCCGGTCCCGCCGCCCGTAGGCGCCCCGGCAGCCGAGTCGCCGGTGCCGCCGCCCAGCGGCGATCCGGTGGCCGAACCCCCGTTCCCGCCGCCCGTACGCGCCCCCGCAGCCGAACCCCCGACCCCACCGCCCGCCGGAACCCCCGCAGCCGAGCGCGCACCCCCCGAAATCCCCGTCCCCTCGGAAGAAACCCCCGCCCACCGCGCCGTGAGCCCGTTCACCGCGCGGATCGTCGTACTCGAAATCGGCATTCCACCCCCGCCCGCCCCACGCATACCATGCGCCCTGTCGTACGTCAGTTCCCCACCACAGCCTGAACCAGGAGCACGGTACCCGTGTCCATACCCCCGCCCCCCGGGCCGCCGTCCCCCGCCCCGGACCCGTACCGGCCGCCGCCGCAGGGACCGCAGCCGTACGGGCAACAGCCTTACGGGCAGCCGTACGGGCAACCCTATGGGCCGCAGTACCCTGGCTGGGGACAGGGCTACAGCCCCTACACCCGCCCCGTCGGCGTCAACGGTCTCGCGGTCGCCTCCCTGGTGCTCGGTGTCCTGTGCTGCTTCCCGGCCGTGGGGCTGGTGCTCGGTGTGATCGCGTTGGTGCAGATCAGGAAGAAGGGGCAGTCCGGCAAGGGCCTGGCGATCGCCGGGTCGATCCTGTCGTCGCTCGGCCTCGCCCTGTGGGTGACGGTGCTGGCCACGGGAGGGCTCTCGCAGGCGTGGGAGGGGTTCAAGAAGGGCGCGACCGAGGGCGCGGCCTTCTCCGTGGTGAAGGGCCAGTGCTTCGATGCGCCGGGGGAGAACCTCGACGGTCTTACCTACGACGTCGACGCGGTCCCCTGCGCGGGTGAGCACGACGGCGAGGTGTTCGGCGAGTTCGAGATGACCGGGTCCGCCTTCCCGGGTGACGGCGCGGTCTCCGACGCCGCCGACGAGCGGTGCTACCCGCTCCAGGACAGCTACGTCCTGGACACCTGGTCGCTGCCCCAGGACGTCGACGTGTACTACTTCGGCCCGACCCGGCAGAGCTGGCGCCTCGGCGACCGCGAGGTCAGCTGCATCTTCGGCAACACGGACGCGTCGGCCACCCTGACCGGCTCGCTGCGCGCCGACGAGAGCACGCTCGACGCCGACCAGGTCGCCCTCCTGAAGTCCCTCAACGCCCTCGACACCGTGCTGTGGCAGGAGCCCGAGGACTACCCCGAGGACGATCTGCCCGGCTACCGGGACTGGTCGCAGGACGTCCACGACAGCCTCGACGAGCAGATCGGGACCCTGGAGGGGCATTCCTGGTCGGCCAGGGCCGACAAGCCCGTCGCGGCCCTGCTCAAGGACATGGAGACCGCCCGCGGCGAGTGGGAGAAGGCGGTCGCGGCCGCCGACGACAAGGACGTGGACACCTTCTACACGCACTACGACAAGGGCTACGCGTTCGTGGACGGCCCCAGCACGGTCACCGCACGCAAGGCTCTGGGGCTCGCCACCGACCCGCCGTCCTACGACGAGGACTCCGGCAGCGGGGGCGGCGGCTCGGACAGTGGCGAGCTCGATGTGTGATCGCGGCTATACCGGGGAGAA
Source organism: Streptomyces sp. SID13726 (assembly GCF_010548375.1). Taxonomy (GTDB): domain Bacteria; phylum Actinomycetota; class Actinomycetes; order Streptomycetales; family Streptomycetaceae; genus Streptomyces. The sequence continues at coordinate 42,937 of NZ_JAAGLY010000020.1, read as the reverse complement.
AGTGCCTGCGTAAAGCCCGCCACCGGAACATGTCATCACATCGAGTGATTCTCTGGCCTTTGCTTGCATGGCCCAACCCACGGTTGCCAGGCTGTTGCTGTCTGTACAACCTGATGGGAGCGGCCAGTGACATTCGGTGAGCAGCCGGCGTATCTGCGTGTCGCGGGTGATCTCCGCAAGAAGATCGCCGACGGTTCGCTGCCACCGCACACCCGTCTGCCGTCCCAGGCGAGGATCCGCGAGGAGTACGGCGTCTCGGACACCGTCGCCCTGGAGGCGCGCAAGGTGCTGATGGCGGAGGGCCTGGTCGAGGGCCGCTCCGGCTCCGGGACGTACGTCAGGGAGCGGCCGGTGCCCCGCCGCATCGCCCGCTCCGGCTACCGCCCGGCCTCCGGTGCCACGCCCTTCCGGCAGGAGCAGGCCGACGGGGAGGGGCGTGGCACCTGGGAGTCCAGCAGCGAGCAGACCGAGGCGAGCGTCGCCATCGCCGAGCGGCTCGCCGTCCGGCCCGGCGACCGCGTGATGTGCACCAAGTACGTCTTCAGGGAGGCCGGTGAGCCGATCATGCTCTCCACCTCCTGGGAGCCCCTCGCGGTCACCGGGCGCACCCCCGTGATGCTCCCCGAGGAGGGGCCCCTCGGCGGCATGGGCGTGGTCGAGCGCATGGCCGCCATCGACGTGGTCGTGGACAACGTCACCGAGGAGGTCGGCGCCCGCCCCGGCCTCGCCGAGGAACTGCTCGCGCTGGGCGGTGTCCCGGGCCATGTCGTCCTCGTGGTGCACCGCACCTACTACGCCTCGGGGCGCCCGGTGGAGACGGCCGACGTGGTCGTTCCGGCCGACCGCTACCAGGTCGCGTACCACCTTCCGGTGAAGTAGCGCGCGCCCCGGGGAGGTTGCCCCGGGCGAACACTCAACGGGCCCGCGGTCGAGCGCCGTTCGAATTCGGCCGTTCTAGCAGGTGGACACCGCTGTTCCGGGCACCTTCCCGAGCGGAGGTACGCGCGTCCACCGGGGGCGCGTTCACCGATGTGCGCCCCGCGACCGGGGAGTCCGTCCTGGCTGGTTGCGTACCTCTTTGTGAAAACGCGTGTTCGCTGCGTAAAGGTTGGGCGTAGGCTCGGGCATATGCGGATTGCGGTTTCCTTATCGGGTGGGGCTCGACGCAGGTCGGGAAGGGGCGGTGGGGCGCAATGAACGACGGCACGATCACTCTTCCCTGGCTCGTCATACGACAGGACGACAACGGCAATCGCTACCGCGTGGGCAGGTACGCGACCAGGGCGGAAGCCCAGAAGATTGCGGACAGCCTCGACTCCCGCGGCCACAAGCAGCTCTACTGGGTCGAGCGCGTCAGCCAGAACGGCTCCGGCTCCGCCGACTGACCCCGCCTCCCGTAGGCTCCGGCGCATGACGGAACGGATCGTGGTGGTGGCCGCCGCCCTCTACGACGGCGACCGCCTCCTCGCGGCCCGCCGCAGCGCACCTCCGGAACTTGCCGGCCGGTGGGAGCTGCCGGGCGGCAAGGTGGAGCAGGGCGAGACACCGGAGAAGGCGTTGTCCCGCGAACTGCGCGAGGAGCTGGGTGTGGAGGCGGAAGCGCTGGAGCGCGTCCCGGGCGAGTGGCCGTTGAGCCCCCCGTACGTCCTCCAGGCGTGGACGGCCCGCCTGCTTCCGGGTTCCCCCGCCCCTGAACCGCTTCAGGACCACGACGAACTGCGCTGGCTGGCCCCGGATGAGCTCTGGGACGTCGACTGGCTCGACCAGGATGTAGAGGCGATTGGCGCACTGAAGGCCCTTTAGGGGCGCGGAAGACGTCCCCCGGGCTCTTGGGTGCCTCGCTTACCCCATTCGCTGCGGTACTGCACTCCCAATATCGGGTATGCCCCCCTTAACCCCACGAAAGCGGACATGGGCTGGCCCGGGATGTGATCGGCGTGATCGACACCGAAGGCGACTGCGCCGAGTGGACCTTCCCCGCGGACCCCGGCGCCGTGCGCGCCGCCCGCACGGCCGTCAGGAACCGGCTGACCGCCTGGAATCTCGACGGTCTCGCCGATATCGCGGCCCTGCTGGTCAGCGAGCTGGTCACCAACTCCCTGCGGCACGCCACCGGCCCCATCGGCGTCCGTCTCGTCCGCCCCGGCGGAGTCCCCGGTGTCCTCCTGGTCGAGGTCTCCGACCCCCTCCCCGACCCGCCCCGCGAACGCGTCGCCGACCTGGACGACGAGAGCGGACGCGGACTCCAGCTGGTCGCCCACGCCGCCCACCGCTGGGGCACCCGGCCCGGCACGACGGGCAAAACGGTCTGGTTCGAACTCGCCGTACCGGGATGAACAGGGCCTGATCGCGGTGAAGAACACCTGTACGACAGCCCTGCCGTTGTCCAGCGACTGGTTCAGGCCAGTGGCGGTTGTGGACAGACGTGATTCGACGCAGTGTCCGCTGGTTAGAAGACTGGAAGTGTTGTCGCAGCCCGGACCGAAAACCGTCGGGATCGTGCTGTGATCGTGAACACCGTGTTGTGCGGCGCCGTAGTGCTGGATACTGCGGGCAGCCGCCCCCGGTGACCGGTACCGGACGCGGTGAGCTGGAGGGGACGGTTCGCGTGAGCGAGATACCAGCGAAGGCCACGGAGTCGAAGGACCCGTCGGACGGCGCGAGGGCGGAGGCCGCGGATGATGCCGCGGCGCATGTCCGTCCCGGCGACGCGTCGTCCGGTGACGCCATGTGGCAGAGCAGCCCGCCCGGCTCCATCTACGACTACATCAAGGTCGCGTCCTTCTCGATAGGCCCCGACGGCCTGGTCGACCAGTGGAGCCTGCGCGCCGAGCAGCTCTTCGGCATCCCGGCCGGGCGCGCGGTCGGCATGGACCCCATCGAGGCGTTCATCGACCCCGACCTGCGCGAGCAGGGCCAGCGCAAGATGGCCGAGATCCTGGACGGCCGCGAGTGGACCGGAGTGGTCCCCTTCCGCAGCCCCGCCACGGTGGACGGCGAGCGCGCCCGGGAGGGCCTCGCCGAGGTCTATGTGATGCCGACCCGGACCGAGGAGGGCGAGCGGGCCGCCGTCTGCATCGTCGTGGACGTGCGCACCCTGCGCAGCATCGAGACCGACCTCGCCGCATCGCAGGCGATTTTCGGTCAATCTCCCTTCGGATTCCTGCTGATCGACCCCGACCTGCGGGTTCGCCGCGTCAACTACCGTTTCGCCTCCCTGTTCGGCGGCAGCCCCGACGACCACCGGGGCAAGGGCGTCCACGACTACCTCCCGCGCCCCGAGGCCGAGCGGGTCACCGCGACCCTGCGCCGGGTCCTGGAGACCGGTGACTCCATCACGGACATGCACGTCACGGGCTTTCTGCCGGGCTCCGACGAGCGCCGGCACTGGTCCATCAACCTGTACCGGGTGCGCAGCGGCTCCGGGCGGCCCATCGGGATCGCCTGGCTGGGAACCGACATCACCGCCCGCCGGGCCGCCGCCCGCGAGGCAGCCGCTGCCCGGCGCAATCTCGCCCTTCTGAACGAGGCGGGCGCCCGCATAGGCAACTCCCTCGACCTGGAGACCACGGCCCGCGAACTCCTCGACGTGGTCGTCCCCGGCTTCTGCGACCTGGCCACCGTCGACCTCTACCAGGGCCTCCTGGCCGGCGACGAGACCCCGCCCGGGCTCGCCGACGGCAGCGCCGAACTGCGCCGGGTCGCCTTCGCCAGCGCGGTCTCCGACGCCCCCTTCATCGGCTCCGGCGCCCCCGTCTCGGTCGGCGCCGTCCACCACTACCCCTTCAACTCGCCCTGCGCGGACGCCCTGCGCACCGCCCGCCCGCAGTACATCCCGGCCGAGGAGGGCGCCCTCGTCCAGTCCACGCTGGCCGTGCCGATGGTCGCCCACGACACCGTCGTAGGACTCGCGCAGTTCGCCAGGACCAAGGGCAGCGAGCCGTTCGGGGACCGGGACCGGGACCTGGCGGTGGAGCTGGCGGCCCGTGCCGCGGTCTGTATCGACAACGCGCGCCTGTACCGGCGCGAGCACGAACGGGCGCTGATACTGCAACGGTCCCTGCTGCCGCCCGGCGACCCGGTCGCCTCCGGCCTGGACATCGCCTGCCGCTATCTGCCCGGCAACTCCTCCGCGGACCGGCCCAGCGAGGTCGGCGGCGACTGGTTCGACGTCATCGAACTGCCGGGACACCGTACGGCGTTGGTGGTCGGCGACGTGATGGGACGGGGCCTGCGCGCGGCCGTGGCGATGGGCGAACTCCGCTCGGCCGTCAGGACCCTCGCCCTCCTGGACCTCGAACCCGCCGAAGTGCTCAGCGCGTTGGACGAGATCGCGCGCGGCCTCGGCGCCCCCGGCGGGGTTCAGCAGGCCACCCGCGCGGCCCGCCGCCCCCGCGAGGCGGACCTCTCCGAGGTGTACCTCGCGACCTGCGTGTACGCCGTCTACGACTCGGTGACCAGGCGCTGCACCTTCGCCAACGCGGGCCATCTGCCGCCCGTCCTGGTCGAGCCCGGCGAGGACGCGCTGATGCTCGACGTGCCGCCCGGCATGCCGCTCGGCGTCGGCGGCGAGCCCTTCGAGGAGGTGGAGGTCGAACTGCCCGAAGGCGCCCTGCTCGCGCTCTACACGGATGGACTGGTCGAAAGCCGCGACCACCCCCTCGACGAAGGTCTCCAGGCGTTCGTGGGTGCCCTCACCGACCCCTCCGCGCCCCTGGAGGACGTCTGCGACCACGTCCTCAACACCCTCGACACCCACCACGGCGAGGACGACATCGCGCTCCTGATGGCACGTGTCCAGGGCCTGCCCGCCGACTCGGTCGGCGACTGGACGCTGCCGCGCGAGCCGCGCAGCGTGGGCCGGGCCCGTGAGTACGCGCGCGGCCGGTTGCTGAGCTGGGACCTCGAACCCCTGGTCGACACCACGGAGTTGCTGGTCAGCGAACTCGTCACCAACGCCCTCAGGTACGGCGAGGGCGAGATCCGGCTCCGCCTCCTCCTGGACCGCACCCTGGTCTGCGAGGTCTGGGACTCCGGCCTGGTCCAGCCCCGCCGCCGGCGCGCCCGCGACACCGACGAGGGCGGTCGCGGACTGCAACTGGTCGGCCTCCTCAGCGCGGCCTGGGGCTCCCGCCGTACGCCACGCGGCAAGACGGTGTGGTTCGAACTCCCGCTGCCGGACGGGGAGAACGGCATGGTGGACCCGGCGGAGGCCCTGCTGAGCCTGTTCTGACCGGCTCCGGCCGGCCCTAGTCGGTGTGCCCGCGCAGCCGTACGTCCCGTTCGGCCAGGTCGCGGGCCTCGCGGGCCAGGGTGTCCTGCGGGAGGTCGTCGGCTCGCCGCGCCTCGGCCAGCAGCACGCGTGGCGCCGCGCCGACCGCCTCGCGGTGGACGGCGACACAGTCCTCCGCCCCGGCCAGCGACTCCCGGGCGACCAGCCGCGCGGCGGCCGTGAGCACCCCGGACCGGCCGGTCGCGAGGGGCGCGGTCGCGCGCACGATCCGGCGCAGGACGCCGAGCGGGTCGTACGGCTGCCCGGACGTCGTCTCCTGGCGTACGGCGGTCAGGACCGCGTCGGCGTGCTGGAGCCGTGCGTAGGCCTCGCCCTCGGGGCCGTCCCGGAGAGGGGCCAGTTCCGCCTCCGCGCCGGTGAGGGCGGACGGGACCAGCCGGGCCGCCTCGGCGCGTGCGGTGTCCACCCGGGCCACGGCCGTCACCAGCACGTCCGCCCGGGAGATCGCGGTCTCCGCCGCCCTGAGATGCAGGGCCGCCTCGTCCGGGCGCTCGGCGGCGGTCGCCTGATGGGTCTGGTTGAGGTGGACGGTGGCGCTGACCAGGCTGTCCTTGGCCAGCTCGACGTACCCGGTGACCGAGTCACCCACGGGGACGGTGCCGCCCGTGCGGGCGGTCAGCTCGCGGAAGCGGGCCTCGGCCGCCGCCAGGGCCCCGGCGGGGTCCCGCTCCCGCAGGCCGCGCAGGTCCGCCTCCCCGGCGGTCAGCCGCCGCTCGGCCTCCTCGCACCGGCCCACCACCCCGGCGAGGGCCGCCGCCTCCTCCGGTACGCCCTCGTCGTACCGCCGCCGGATCGCACACGCGGCCGCCAGCTCCGCCTCCGCCGCCTCGGCCGCCCGCACGAACGGGGCCATCGCGTCGGGCCCCGACTCGGCTCCGGCGAAGGAGAGTTCGTCCCGGAAGGCGCGCAGGTGGTTGTCCGCCTCGACCAGCGCGGTGCGGGAGCGGTCGTCCAGGTCGGCGAGCGGGGGAGGGGCGGCGGGGGAGGCGTACGCGCCGACGTGGGTCGTGCCGGGGGCGGGGGGTGTCGTACGGCCGCGGGTGCGGCGTATCCGACGCAGGGAGCCGTAGGCGGCGAGGGCCACCACCACGGCGAGCGCGGCGACCGGCAGGACCAGGTCGGCGGCGGAGGAGCCGTCCGACTCAGGTGCGGCGGCGCTCACGCGCGCGGCTGCAACCGGAGCGTCGTCGTTGATCGTCATCCACGGCAGCATCAGCCACACCACCCCGGCGACCACGCCCAGCAGGGCGTGCGCCACCCGCACGGATATGTGCGAGCGGCTCCGCCGGGGGCGGCCGCGTATCAGGGATGACGTCACATTTCGGAGCGTATGGGGCGGAATGCGGGGGCGCGAGCGGGGTGGGGTGGGCGGGGGTACGACGAGGGGCGGGGAGCGGATGCCGGACGGGCAGGACATACAGGCGGACGGGAACGGCGGGAAGGTCCCACCGGCACCGAAGGCGAGACGCCGGCGCTGGATCCGCCGGAGTGTTCTCGGGCTCGCGCTCGTCGTCCTCGTGCCGGTGCTCTCCGTCGCCGCCGCCCTCCGGCTCAACTACACCGGCGACCCCGCCGACGGCACCCGCACCCGGGACAAGGACGCGATCTGGCTCGGCCACGCCTGGGTGGACGGCCGTAAGACCGACGCCGACGTCACCGCTCTCGCGGCTCGCCTCCGGAAGACCGGTATCCGGGATCTGTACGTCCACGCGGGCCCCCTGGAACACGACGGAACGCTGCCCGAGTCGTCGTATCCGAAGGCGCGTCGGCTGATCGGCGCCCTGCACCGGGCGGCGCCCGGCATCCGGGTGCAGGCCTGGCTGGGGGACGAGCTGGCCACCGAGTCCCCCGACGGCATGCGCCTCGCCGACGCGGACACCCGAGCCGCGATCGTCCGGTCCACCCGGCAGATCCTCGACACCGGCTTCGACGGCACCCACTTCGACCTGGAGCCGCTGCACTCCGGCGACGAGCACTACCTCGACCTCCTCGACACCCTCCACGAGGTCACGCGCGCGAAGGGCGTCCCGCTCTCCGTCGCCGCCCACCAGATCGACCCGCTGCCCGCGCTGCACTCCGTCGCGGGGACGCTCACCGGGCACCCCAAGTGGTGGTCGCAGGCGTACTTCGGACAGGTCGCGCGGCGGGTGGACCAGATCGCGGTGATGTCGTACGACACGGCGACACCGCTGGAGAGCCTGTACGGCGGATACGTGGCCCAGCAGACCTCGCTGGCCCTGGAGGTCACCCCCGAATCCACCGACCTGCTGATGGGCCTGCCCTTCTACCGCGAGAACAACTTCGACCACTGGGCCTTCGCCGAGACCGTCCCCGCCGCCGTCCGGGGCGTACGCCTCGGGCTCTCCCGCACGGACGCGGACCGGGCCAACTTCGGGGTGGCGCTGTACGTGGACTTCGCGGCGACGGAGGGGGACTGGGCGGCGTACGAGAGGGACTGGGTCCGCTAGCAAGGCAGCTACGGCCGGGTGGGGAAGCACCTCACCGAGGGCGACCTCCCGCGCCCGGAGGGGATGCGGGAGATCGTGGAGCACAGCCTCGTCAGGGTGCTGGAGCTCGTGGGACAGTGAGCGCGTGAACTGGGTGCTGGTGGTCGCGACTTCCGTGCTGGTGGGTGCTCTGCTGGTGCTCGGCGTGGTGCAGGTGGTGACGGGCTGGGCGCCGCCCTGGGTCCGCGACACGATCCTGCGGCCGAGGCTCTCGGGCGTTGGGACCCTGGTGAGCGCGGCCGGTCTCGGGGTGTTCGTCTTCCTGGGGCCCCTGGGCGGGGTGTCCGACCGGCACCTTTACATTCCGTTGCTCGGTCTGATGGCGACCGGCGTCGGCACGAGCCTCTTCCAGAGGCTCGCCCGGCGTCCGGCTCCTATGAGGTCCGTCTCCTGATCTTCGAGCCCAGCCACACCAGCGGGTCGTACTTGCGGTCGACGGCTCGTTCCTTCAAGGGGATCAGGGCGTTGTCGGTGATCTTGATGCCCTCGGGGCAGACCTCCGTGCAGCACTTGGTGATGTTGCAGTAGCCGAGGCCGTGTTCGTCCTGGGCGGTCTTCTTGCGGTCCAGGCCCTCGGACTCGGCCGCGTCCAGCGGGTGCATGTCCAGCTCGGCGACCCGCATGAGGAACCGGGGGCCCGCGAACGCCGTCTTGTTCTCCTCGTGGTCGCGGACCACATGGCAGGTGTCCTGGCACAGGAAGCACTCGATGCACTTGCGGAACTCCTGCGAGCGGTCCACGTCCTCCTGCATCATCCGGTACTCGCCGGGACCGAGATCGGCCGGTGGCACGAACGCCGGGACCTCGCGTGCCTTCTGGTAGTTGAAGCCGACGTTCGTGACCAGGTCCCGGACGACCGGGAAGGCGCGGAGGGGGGTGACGGTGATCGTCTCGTCCTGGGTGAAGACCGACATCCGGGTCATGCACATCAGCCGGGGCCGCCCGTTGACCTCCGCCGAGCACGAACCGCACTTGCCCGCCTTGCAGTTCCAGCGGACCGCGAGATCCGGCGCCTGGGTGGCCTGGAGGCGGTGGATGATGTCGAGGACGACCTCGCCCTCGTTCACCTCGACCTTGAAGTCCTCCAGGTCACCGCCCTTCACATCCCCCCGCCACACCTTGAAGTGGGCCGTGTAGCCGCTCATTCGTACAGCTCCTCTTCGGCGAGGTACTTGACCAGCTCCTCCTTGTCGAACAGGGCGAGCAGGTCGGCGCGGATGGGGTCAGTGGTCTCACGGGTCAGGTTGATCTGGCCCCGGACCGGGTCCGTGGCCGCCAACCCGCCCGTCGGGTCGGCCAGTTGGCAGAGCAGATTCACCCGACGCCACTTGCGCTCCATCGTCGGATGGTCCTCACGGGTGTGCCCGCCCCGCGACTCGGTCCGCTCCAGCGCGGCCCGCGCCACGCACTCGCTGACCAGCAGCATGTTCCTGAGGTCGAGGGCGAGGTGCCAGCCCGGGTTGAACTGCCGGTGCCCCTCGACCCCGGCCCTGCGCGCCCGTACCCGAAGATCCGCGAGCTTCTCCAGCGCCTGCTCCATCTCGCCCTCCCGGCGGATGATGCCGACGAGGTCGTTCATGGCCTGCTGGAGCTCCTGGTGCAGGGTGTACGGGTTCTCCGGCGGCCCTACGTCCGGCTCGGTGCCCTCCGCCGAGAACGGCCGCAGCGCTTCCGCCGCCGCCGCGTCGACCTGGACCTCGTCCAAGGGCGGCCGCTGCGTCGAGTTCGCGTACTCCGCCGCGTGCCAGCCCGCCCGGCGCCCGAACACCAGCAGGTCGGAAAGGGAGTTGCCGCCCAGCCGGTTCGAGCCGTGCATACCGCCGGCCACCTCACCGGCCGCGAACAGCCCCGGCACCCCGCGCGCCGCCGCCGTGTCCGAGTCGACCGCGATCCCGCCCATCACGTAGTGACAGGTCGGCCCGACCTCCATCGGCTCGGCCGTGATGTCGACGTCCGCCAGCTCCTTGAACTGGTGGTACATGGAGGGGAGTCGGCGCCGGATCACCTCGGCGGGCATACGGGTCGAGACGTCCAGGAAGACTCCGCCGTGGGGTGAGCCCCGGCCCGCCTTCACCTCGGAGTTGATGGCCCTCGCCACCTCGTCGCGGGGCAGCAGCTCGGGAGGACGGCGGTTGTGGTCCGGGTCCTCGTACCAGCGGTCGCCCTCCTCCTCCGACTCGGCGTACTTCTCCTTGAAGACGTCCGGGACGTAGTCGAACATGAACCGCTTGCCCTCGGAGTTGCGCAGCACCCCGCCGTCACCGCGGACGGACTCCGTGACGAGGATGCCTTTCACCGAGGGCGGCCAGACCATGCCCGTCGGGTGGAACTGCACGAACTCCATGTTCAACAGCGGTGCGCCCGCGAGGAGGGCCAGCGCGTGGCCGTCGCCCGTGTACTCCCACGAGTTCGACGTGACCTTGAAGGACTTGCCGATGCCACCGGTGGCGATGACCACGGCAGGCGCTTCGAGGACGAAGAAACGGCCGGTCTCGCGGTCGTAGGCGAAGACACCGGAGACCCGCGAGCCGTCCTTCAACACCCGGGTTACCGTGCACTCCTGATAGACCTTCAGGCGCGACTCGTAGTCGCCGGTCTCCTTCTTGTCCTCCTGCTGGAGCGACACGATCTTCTGCTGGAGCGTGCGGATCAGTTCGAGGCCCGTACGGTCGCCGACGTGGGCGAGGCGCGGGTACTCGTGGCCGCCGAAGTTGCGCTGCGAGATCCGGCCGTCCTTCGTACGGTCGAAGAGGGCGCCCCAGGTCTCCAACTCCCAGACGCGGTCCGGGGCTTCACGTGCGTGCAGCTCGGCCATCCGCCACTGGTTGAGGAACTTGCCGCCGCGCATGGTGTCGCGGAAGTGGACCTGCCAGTTGTCGTTCGAGTTGGCGTTGCCCATGCTGGCCGCGATGCCGCCCTCGGCCATCACCGTGTGCGCCTTGCCGAACAGCGACTTGCAGATCACGGCCGTACGGGCGCCTCGCTCGCGGGCGTCGATGGCGGCCCGTAGTCCAGCGCCCCCGGCGCCGACTACTACGACGTCCCATTCCTGTCGATCGACCACGGACATCAGAAAAACCTCGGATCGTCGAAAGCGCCGGAGGCGACCAGGAAGACGTAGAAGTCGGCGAGCGCCACGCTCACCAGGGAGGCCCAGGCCAGCTGCATGTGACGGGCGTTGAGCTTCCCGACGAACTGCCAGGCCTTGTAGCGCACGGGATGCCTGGAGAAGTGCTTCAGCTTGCCGCCGACGATGTGCCGGCAGGAGTGGCAGGAGAGGGTGTACGCCCAGATCAGCACGATGTTGGCCAGGAACACCAGGGAGCCGAGGCCCATGTGGCCCCACTCGTACTTCTCGTTCCTGAAGGACAGCACGGTGTCGTAGGTCAGGATCCCGGCGACCACGATCGCGGCGTAGAAGAAGTACCGGTGGATGTTCTGCAGGATCAGCGGGAAGCGGGTCTCACCGGTGTACTTCTTGTGCGGCTCGGCCACCGCGCAGGCCGGCGGGGACGCCCAGAAGCCCCGGTAGTAGGCCTTGCGGTAGTAGTAGCAGGTCAGGCGGAAGCCGAGCGGGAAGATCAGGATGATGATCGCGGGGGAGATGCCCCACCAGCTGCCGAACAGCTCCCAGTTGGGCCCGTGGCGCATGGGCTCGCAGCGCTCGGCGAGACAGGGGGAGTAGAACGGCGAGACGTACGGGGCCGCGTAGTAGTCCGTGTTGGCGAAGGCCCGCCACGTCGAGTACACGATGAAGGCGAACAGCCCGGCGGCGGTGCCCGCGGGGGCGAGCCACCAGCGGTCGGTGCGCAGGTGCGGGGCGGCGATCGCGGCGCGCGTACGGGTGCGTACGCCGCCGCTCTCGGGATGGGATTCGGTGTCGGGGGGTTCCGTACCAGTGGCCAACTCTTGACTCCGGTCGGGTTCAGGGGGCCCTGCGGTCGCGGGCGCCGAGTCCCTCGTCGTCCGAGTCCGTCCACAGGGTGTTGTCGTAAGGGGTGTCGGGGATCGGGACGAGCTGCGGTTTCTTGGGCGCCGCCGGGCTCGATCCCTCCTTGAGCAGGGCGAGGCTCTCGCGCAGCCGGTCGGCGTCCATCCGGACCCGGCGCATCTCCAGGCCGCCGCTGCCCAGCTGCTGCTCCAGGCGCTTGACGTACCTGAGCACTTCGTCGAGCGCGCGCTGTGCCGATGCCAGTTCGTCGTTCACGGACATGACGGTGACCTCACTTCCGCGGGCGCCATCGCCCTGGACGGGAACGGTCATGCGCCTGCGAGTGTTGCGCGTCACACCTGCCGGTGGGAAGCCGTGTGCATGGATTGGCGGATCGTGACCCTCCGCGCGCGCCCCCCGAGCGCCGCCCATTGCGCCGCACGGGTGGGCTTCCGCGCCGTTTCCGCCGTGTCGCCGCCGGCTGCTGAACCCTTTCCTCTTCAGTGGGCCGCATACATCTGATCAGCTCCATACTCCGCCAAACGTGATCAGAACCAGGCGGCACACCCCCGGAGGTAACCGGCATGTCCCACCACGCCGTCACGCTGCGCGCGGTCATGCGCTCGGTCGCCTTCCTCGCCGCGGGTGCGCTCGCGGTGCCCGCGCTCGCCGGGTGCAGTTCCGGGGAGAAGCCGAGCAAGCCGCTCGCCGAGCAGGACATCGCGCCCGCCCCCCGGCACCTGGTCGCCGACGGCGGCACCCTGCGCTGGGCCGTGGACGCCGTACCGGAGACCCTGAACACGTTCCAGTCGGACGCGGACGCGACCACCACCACCGTCGCCCAGGCGGTCCTGCCGTCGATGTACCGGCTGGACGCCGACGGGCAGCCGCAGCTCGACCCGGACTACCTGGAGTCCGCGAAGGTCGTCGAGACCGAGCCCAGGCAGGTCGTGCTGTACAAGCTGAACCAGCAGGCCGTGTGGAGCGACGGCCGGGAGATCGGCGCCGCCGACTTCGCCGCCCAGTGGCGCGCCCTGTCCGGCAAGGACTCCGCGTACTGGACCGCCCGCAACTCCGGCTACGAGCGCATCGAGAGGATCGAGCGCGGCGCCAACGACCTGGAGGTCCGGGTCACCTTCGCGCGGCCGTACGCCGACTGGCGCTCGCTGTTCTCGCCGCTGTACCCGAAGGACGTCATGGGCACCCCGGACTCCTTCAACGACTCCGCGCGCAAGAAGCTCAAGGTCACCGCGGGTCCCTTCCAGTTGAAGAAGGTCGACCGCAAGGACGACGAGGTCACCCTCACCCGCAGTACCCGCTGGTGGGGCCACCCCGCCAAACTGGACGAGATCGTGCTGCGGGCCGTACCCCACGACGAGCGGGCCGCCGCGCTCGCCGCCGGCAAGCTGGACCTCGCGGAGATCGACCCGGACGCCCTCGGCCGGATCACCAGCGCCGCCCGCGCCGGCGGCAAGGCCGGTCACGCGGGCCCCGGCGGGCTTCCCGCCCACGGCCCCGGCAGCAACCTCGGCGCCGCCGACGCCCTGCGCTCCTGGGCCGTCGCCCACGGCGAGGACGAGGAGGCCGCCGGGGAGGAGACCGAGGCCCGCGAGAAGAAGAGCGAGGCGGTCGCGGCGCGCGAGCGCGAGGAGACGGCCCTGAAGGGCTTCGAGGTCCGCCGGTCCCTTGAGCCCGCCTACACCCAGCTCGCCCTCAACGGCGCCAGTGGCCCCCTCGCCGACGAGCGGGTCCGCCGGGCCGTGGCCCGCGCCCTCGACCGCAAGGCGCTGGCCGGCCTCGTCCTCAGCCCGCTCGGACTGCCCGCCGAGCCCGTCGGCAGCCACCTCGCCCTTTCGGGGCAGGACGCCTACGCCGACAACAGCGGCGCGCTCGGCGGCCAGGACACCAAGGAGGCGCGGGCGCTGCTCGCCGACGCCGGCTGGGTGCCCGGGGGGCCGGTCGAGAAGAAGAAGGGGGACAAGGAGGAGAAGGCGGCCGGGGCCAAGGGCAGGAAGGCCGACGAGGACTCCGAGAACTCCGAGGACGGGGGAGACGGGACGTACATCGTCGGCGAGGACGACAAGTCGGGCGACGACAAGGACCCCAAGGGCCACGCGAAGAAGGGCGACAGCGGCTCGCACCACCTCGCCCAGGACGGCAAGCAGTACGCGAACAAGCTGAAGCAGGGCGGCGCGCCGGGGGCGTACGCCCCCAAGGGCACGCCCGCTCCGGCCGGCGCCGCGACCGAGGTGCTGGCCAAGGACGGCAAGGCGCTCACCCTGCGGTTCGTCCTGCCGTCGGGGCCGGGCTCCGAGACGCTGCGGACCGTGGCCGGGCGGATCTCCTCGATGCTGGCGAAGATCGGTGTCCGCACCGAGATCACCAAGGTCTCCGACGAGAGCTACTTCAAGGACCACATCGCGTCCGGGCAGTACGACCTCGCCCTGTACTCCTGGCCCGCGTCCGCCTTCCCGGCGACCGACGCCCGGCCCATCTTCGCCAAGCCGGTACCGGCCGCGGACGGCTCGCTGAACGTGGAGCAGAACTACACCCGGGTCGGCACCGACCAGGTGGACCAGCTGTTCGACCAGGCCGTCTCGACGCTGGACGCGAGCGAGAGCCGGGGCCTGATCCGCAAGGCCGACTCCCGGATCTGGGCGGCCGCCGGGTCCATCCCGCTGTACCAGCGGCCCCAGCTGACGGCCGCGAGGAAGGACGTGGTGAACGCGGGTGCCTTCGGCTTCCAGACCCCCGTCTACGAGGACATGGGCTTCCTGAAGAAGGGCGCGAAGGTCCCCGCTCCGCCCGCCGCCGACTGAGCCCGGCGAGCCCCGGGTGCGGAGGCAACGTACGATGGGGTGAGGCCGTGGCGTGTCAAGCCCGGCAGGCCCGCGTCACACGGACGTACGCAGCAGGGCCTTCTCACCACTTGGGAGTACGCCGCACTATGGCCACGCGCCACGACATCCGCAACGTCGCTATCGTCGCCCACGTCGACCACGGCAAGACGACTCTTGTCGACGCCATGCTGAAGCAGGCCGGTGCCTTCGCAGCGCACGCCGCCGAGTCGCTCGACGACCGCATGATGGACTCGAACGACCTGGAGCGTGAGAAGGGCATCACGATCCTGGCCAAGAACACGGCCGTGAAGTACCACCCGAAGGATGGCGGCGACGTCATCACCATCAACATCATCGACACCCCGGGCCACGCCGACTTCGGTGGCGAGGTCGAGCGCGGTCTGTCGATGGTGGACGCGGTGGTCCTGCTCGTCGACGCCTCCGAGGGCCCGCTGCCGCAGACCCGCTTCGTACTGCGCAAGGCCCTCCAGGCCCGCCTGCCCGTCATCCTGTGCATCAACAAGACGGACCGCCCCGACTCGCGCATCGACGAGGTCGTCAACGAGGCCTACGACCTCTTCCTCGACCTCGACGCCGACGAGGACCAGATCGAGTTCCCCATCGTCTACGCGTGTGCGCGGGACGGCGTGGCCTCGCTGACCAAGCCCGAGGACGGCACCGTCCCGCAGGACAGCGACAGCCTGGAGCCCTTCTTCTCCACGATCCTGTCCCACGTCCCGGCCCCCGAGTACGACGCGGAGGCCCCGCTCCAGGCGCACGTCACCAACCTGGACGCCGACAACTTCCTCGGCCGTATCGCGCTGCTCCGCGTCGAGCAGGGCGAGCTGCGCAAGGGCCAGACCGTCACGTGGATCAAGCGCGACGGCACCATGTCCAACGTGCGCATCACCGAGCTGCTGATGACCGAGGCGCTCACCCGCAAGCCGGCCGAGGTGGCGGGCCCCGGTGACATCTGCGCGGTCGCCGGTATCTCGGACATCATGATCGGCGAGACCCTCGCCGACCCCGAGAACCCGATCCCGCTGCCGCTGATCACCGTCGATGAGCCGGCGATCTCCATGACCATCGGCACCAACACCTCGCCGCTGGTCGGCCGGGGCGGCACCGGCAAGGGCGCCGACAACAAGGCCGCGGTCAAGGACCGCAAGGTCACCGCCCGCCAGGTCAAGGACCGCCTCGACCGCGAGCTGATCGGTAACGTCTCCCTCCGCGTGCTCGACACCGAGCGCCCGGACGCCTGGGAGGTCCAGGGCCGTGGTGAGCTGGCGCTCGCCATCCTGGTCGAGCAGATGCGCCGCGAGGGCTTCGAGCTGACCATCGGCAAGCCCCAGGTCGTCACCAAGGAGGTCGACGGCAAGACGTACGAGCCCGTCGAGCGCATGACGATCGACGTGCCCGAGGAGCACATGGGCGCGGTCACGCAGCTCATGGGCGTCCGCAAGGGCCGGATGGACAACATGTCGAACCACGGCTCCGGCTGGGTCCGCATGGAGTTCGTGGTGCCCTCGCGCGGTCTCATCGGCTTCCGGACCGAGTTCCTGACGCAGACCCGCGGCACCGGCATCGGCCACTCGATCCACGAGGGCCACGAGCCCTGGTTCGGTGCCCTCCAGACCCGTAACAACGGCTCGCTGGTCGCCGACCGCGCCGGTGCCGTCACCGCCTTCGCGATGACGAACCTCCAGGAGCGCGGCGTGCTGTTCACGGACCCGGGCACCGAGGTGTACGAGGGCATGATCGTCGGCGAGAACTCCCGCTCCGACGACATGGACGTCAACATCACCAAGGAGAAGAAGCTCACGAACATGCGGTCGTCCTCGGCCGACTCGTTCGAGGCGATCGTCCCGCCGCGCAAGCTCTCCCTGGAGCAGTCCCTCGAGTTCTGCCGTGACGACGAGTGCGTCGAGGTGACTCCCGAGGCGGTTCGCATCCGCAAGGTCAACCTGGACGCCCGTGAGCGCGCCCGCGCCGCGAGCCGCGCCAAGCACGGCTGACACACAGTAACCGCACAGCTCGAAGCCCGGGCGCCCCATCATTGGGGCGCCCGGGCTTTTTGCAACTCATTTTCAGGCCGCCATCGGGTCGGATGTGTCCGAAATGCGGAACGCGTCGCCCGATACCCATGTAACACGTCCGTTTCGCGGCCTTCTCGCGCCAGACAGTTTGTCCAGATTTTGGAAGATCTATACGGCAGCTGTGACTGAATTGAGATTTAAAGACTGTGGTCGGCACTTGGCTCATGGCAGATAGTTAGCCGCGTAGCGCTCGGGTCAATGGGTCTCGCGCCGTGGGGACGGCGCCGACTCACGAGCACCAGGGGGTGCCTGATCCTCCGTCAGGGGTGTCGGAGGATAGGCGGGAACCCCCTCCTGTTGGTGAACACGTGGAGTCATGAGGAGGAGTCCCATGCGCGGTGTCACAAGCACCAGGTGGGTCACAGCGTCCGATACAGGCAACAGTCGTACCGCGTACGGAGATTGACTCCACGGAATCCGTCGACCGTGTAGTGCGGGCTGCCGCCTACGCGCGTCCGGCTGCGGGTTTCCCTGACGCATCTTCATGATCCGGATGATCCGGTCCGCGACCGCGCACACCCGTGCGGGCCGCCGGCTCGGCGCACCCACACCTGTGAAATGGGCGAACTGTGACAAGTCCTATCGACATCGAGGGCGGCGACGCTCGGGCCGTCGTCGACGGAGACGGCGACCCGGAGCCGAAGAAGAAGCCCGAGGCTCTTGAGGGCCGATCTCCGGGGCAGTTGATGTGGCTGCGTTTCAAACGCGACCGCACCGGAGTCGCCTCGGCCTGCGTGGTGATCTTCTTCTTCGCTGTGGCGGCGCTGGCCCCGGTGATCGCGAAGCTGTACGGCAAGAACCCGTACACGCTCTATGCGCAGGAGCCCGAGTACCCCTTCCTGCTGGACGACTTCGCCATGCCCTCGGGCGGGTTCGGCGGAGTCTCCGGTGACTTTTGGTTCGGCGTCGAGCCGCAGCTCGGCCGCGACGTGTTCACCCAGCTCCTGTACGGCATGCGTACCTCGCTCTACATGGCCGTCCTGGTGACGTTGCTGAGTGTGGTCACCGGTGTGCTTATCGGCGTGGTCAGCGGGTATTTCGGTGGGCGGGTCGATTACTGGCTCGGCCGGGTCACGGACTTCTTCCTGGCCTTTCCGAGCCAGTTGTTCTTCATCGCCTTCATGCCTGTGGTCACCGCCCTGTTCGTCGATCCGAGGGACGAGACCCCGACGTATCTGCGGGCCGTCGCCATCATCCTGGTGATGTGGGTTCTCGGGTGGATGGGCATGGCCCGTCTGGTGCGGAGCTCGGCACTCTCCCTGCGGGAGCGGGAGTTCGTCGAGGCGGCGAAAGTGTCCGGCGCCTCGTCCTGGCGGATCGTCCGCAAGGAGATCCTGCCGAACATCGTCACGCCGATTCTGGTGCAGACGACCTACATCCTGCCCAGCACCATCCTGACCATCGCCTTCCTCTCGTTCGTCGGTGTCGGCTTCGTGGAGCCGACACCGGACTGGGGAAGGATGTTCGCGACCGGTGCCCGGATCTACGAACAGGATCCGGCCTACCTGCTCTTCCCCGGAGCCGCGCTGGTCATTTTCGTCCTCGCCTTCAACCTTCTCGGTGACTCGGTGCGGGATGCCTTCGACCCAAAGACCGGACGCTGACCGTCCACCCATGGGGGGCACTGACCCCCGCGCCGGTACACCGTGCGCGTCAGTCAGTTCATATGGATCACAACCGACAGGTAGGTGCATCAAGCATCATGAAGCCCATCCGATCGCGCAGAGCGCGTGCCATGGTGGTCGCGATAGCGGCTGGCGCCCTGGCCCTGACCGGCTGTTCCGACAACGGTGGGGGAAACGCCAAGGACGAGTCGAAGAGCAAGGGTGACGCTGCGGAGCAGTCGAAGCCGGTTGCGTACGCCAACGCGGCCACTTCGACCGGACCGGCGGCGGAGGTGCCCGGTGCCAAGTCGGGCGGCGTCATCAACGTCTACATGCAGTCGGACCTGACGCACATGGATCCGGGCCAGATCTACGTCAGCGACGCAGGCCAGTTCTCCAACCTGATACACCGTGGACTCACGGACTATCAGGAGGACGACAAGGGCAACCTCACGGTCGTCGGTGACGTCGCCACCGACGCCGGTCAGACGACCGACGGCGGCAAGACCTGGAAGTACACCCTCAAGGACGGCATCAAGGACCAGGACGGCAACCCCGTCACCTCGTCCGACGTCCGCCATTCCATCGAGCGGCTGTACTCGAAGGTCATCTTCGACGGCCCCAGCTTCGTGCAGAGCTGGCTCTCCGGCTCCGACTACCGCAAGGCGCTCCCGGACGGCCCGTACAAGGGCAAGCACCTGCCCGACTCGGTGTTGCAGACCCCGGACGCGAAGACCGTCATCTTCAAATTCGACACCCCGCGGCCGGACCTCCCGCAGGCCCTGGCCATGGCGGGATACGCCATCGTGCCGGCCAAGGACGACACGAAGGAGAAGTACGACAAGGCACCGAAGGCGCTCGGGCCGTACAAGATCGCCGAATACAAGGCCGGCAAGTCGCTGACCCTGGTCAAGAACGACCAGTGGGACCCGAAGACCGACGCCGTGCGTCACCAGTACGCCGACGGGTTCAACTTCAGCCTGACGATCGACCAGGCCAGCCAGACCAAGCGCCTGATCGCCGACCAGGGCGAAGCCAAGAACGCCATCCAGTTCACCGACAGTGTGGACCCCGCGCAGATCCAGGACGTCGTGGGCAACCCGGCGACCAACAAGCGCACGATCAAGGGCTACCAGCCGTACGTCTGGCAGATGTCCTTCAACCTGGACCGGATGAAGGACAAGAAGATTCGCGACGCCATCACGTACGCGATCCCGAACCAGGCCATGATCCAGGCCGACGGCGGCAAGTACGGCGGTGAGCTGGCTGGCGGCCTGTTCGCCCCGACCCTGCCGGGCTACGACGACAGCTACGACCCGTTCGGCAAGAAGAAGACCCCGAACGGCAACCCGGCCAAGGCCAAGGAACTACTGAAGGAGGCGGGCTTCAAGGACGGCACCAAGATCACTTACGCCTACTCCAACAGCCCGCGTGGCCAGGCCCAGGCCGTCATCATCAAGGACGCTCTGGAGAAGCTCGGCTTCGACGTCCAGTCGAAGGAGATCGACCGCGCCAGCTTCTACGAGCAGATCGGCAAGCTGAACAACCCGTACGACCTCTACATGACCGGCTGGGGTCAGGACTGGGCCTCCCCGTCCACGGTCGTCACTCCGGTGTATGACGGCAGCCTGGTCTCGGACGGCGGGTCGAACTACTCGCACGTCAAGGACGCCAAGGTCGACGCCCTGATCCAGGAGGCTCTGAAGCTGCAGCCCGAGCAGGCCGCGGCGAAGTGGGAAGAGGCCCACCACCGTCTCGTGGAGGAGATCAACCCGGCTGCTCCGGTCTACTACTCCAAGCAGATCCAGCTGTACGGGTCGAACATCGGTGGCGCGCGGTACAGCACCAACTCGAACTACCTCGACATCAACCGTCTGTACCTGGTCAAGCCGTAACACCGCGTCTCGGCTGAGCAGCGGGGGTGCGCGTCAGGCGGAGCGCACCCCCGCCACGTCGCCCCCTCCTGCCGCCGTTCCTCGAAGAGAGCATCCGACCCGCCATGCTTCAGTTCCTCGTTCGCAGGCTGACAGGCGCCGCCGTGATCATGTTCCTGATCGGTGCCTTCACGTTCTTCCTGTTCTACACAGTCCCACAGGACTTCGCCGCGCTGTCCTGTGGCAAGAACTGCTCCCCGGAGAACCTCGCGGTCATCCGGGAGAACCTGGGGCTCGACAAGCCCATCAGTACGCAGTTCTGGCAGTTCATGAGCGGCATCGTCGTCGGCCGGGACTTTCCCGTCGGACACTGCTCGGCGCCCTGTCTCGGTGTCTCCTTCGAGTCCGGCGACTTCGTCTGGGATTCCATCATCGACCGGTTCCCGCTGACGCTCTCGCTGACCATCGGCGGTCTGGTCATCTTCCTTCTGTTCGGCCTGGGTACCGGCATGATCGCGGCCTGGAAGCGCGGGAGCGCGGTCGACAAGACCGTCACCGGCGCCTCCGTGGTGATCAGCTCCTTCCAGATCTACCTGCTCGGACCGATCGTCCTCGGGCTCTTCGTCTACAGCACCGGCTGGATGGAGAACCCCAAGTACGTACCGTTCACCGAGGATCCGGGCGGCTGGTTCATCGGGCTTCTGCTGCCCTGGGCGGTGATGGCCACGATCTTCACCGCGCAGTACACGCGTATGGCTCGTTCCACCATGATCGAGCAGCTCCAGGAGGAGCATGTGCGTACCGCCCGTGCGAAGGGCATGGCGCAGCGGTACGTGTTCTTCCGCTACGCCTGGCGAGGTTCGTTGATCCCGATCGTGACCATCATCGGAATGGACCTCAGCGCGCTCCTGTCGGGTGCGGTGGTCACCGAGTTCACCTTCGACCTGGCCGGTCTCGGCCGACTGGCGGTGAACTCCTCACTGTCCAAGGACCTGCCGCTGACCATGGGCGTGATGTTGTTCGGAGCCTTCTTCATCTTGCTCCTGAACATCGTTGTGGACATCGCTTATGCCTATATCGACCCCCGCGTACGCCTCAGCTAGGAGAACAACCGTGAGCACACTGGCCAAGACCGAAGGTGAAAGGCCCACGACCGGGCCACAGGCCTTCCTCTCGGTCCGCGATCTGCGGGTGCAGTTCTCGACCGAGGATGGCATCGTGAAGGCGGTCGACGGGCTGTCCTTCGATGTCGAGCGAGGCAAGACCCTGGGCATAGTGGGCGAATCGGGGTCCGGGAAATCCGTGACCAACCTGACCGTCCTCGGCCTGCACAACCCCATGACCACCACCGTCGACGGTGAGATCGTCCTGGAGGGGCAGGAGCTCGTCACCGCGACCGAGAAGGAGATGGAGAAACTCCGAGGCAATAAGGTCGCCATGATTTTCCAGGACCCCCTGACGGCGCTTTCGCCTTACTACACAGTGGGCCGGCAGATCGCCGAGCCGTTCATGAAGCACACCGGTGCCTCCAAGAAGGCGGCGAAGAATCGGGCGATCGAGATGCTGGCCAAGGTCGGTATCCCGCAACCCGAGCGACGCGTGGACGACTACCCCCACCAGTTCTCCGGCGGTATGCGCCAGCGCGCGATGATCGCCATGGCGCTGATCTGCGACCCTGATCTGCTGATCGCGGACGAGCCGACGACCGCTCTCGACGTGACCGTCCAGGCGCAGATTCTCGACCTGCTCAAGGATCTCCAGCGGGAGTTCGGCTCCGCGATCATCTTCATCACCCACGACCTGGGTGTCATCGCGGACATGGCCGACGACCTGCTGGTGATGTACTCGGGCCGGGCCGTGGAACGCGGCAGTGTCGACGAGGTGCTGCATAGGCCCCGACACCCCTACACCTGGGGCCTGTTGAGCTCCATGCCGCGACTCGGCGGCGACACCAGCCAGGCACTCACACCGATTGCCGGATCCCCGCCCAGTCTGCTCAACCCGCCCTCGGGCTGTCCCTTTCATCCGCGCTGTGCCTTCACCGGTGAGGTGGGCGGCGAGCGCTGCGTCACGGAGCGTCCGTCGCTTCCCCAGGGACGCGCGGCGGCTTGCCATCTGACTGCGGAACAGAAGCAGTCCATCTTTGTCGACCAGATCCAGCCCCGGCTGCGCTAGGAACCGAGACATGAGTGACAACCTCACCCTGCCCGCACAGCAGAACGCCTCGGACACGCCGGCTGAGACGCTTCTCAAGGTCGAGGGTCTGACGAAGCACTTCCCGATCTACGGCGGATTCCCCATCAAACGCAGGGTCGGTGCCGTTCAGGCCGTGGACGGCATCGACCTGACTGTCGGCGTGGGGGAGAGCGTCGGCCTGGTGGGCGAGTCCGGGTGCGGTAAGTCGACCACCGGACGACTGATCACGCGGCTGCTGGAGCCGACCAGCGGGAAGGTCGTCTACCAGGACCGGGACATCAGCCACGCCTCGCGTCGGCAACTGGCCCCAGTGCGCTCCGAGATCCAGATGATCTTCCAGGACCCGTACTCGTCCCTGAATCCACGACAGACCGTCGGCACCATCATCAAGTCGCCGATGGAGGTCAACGGGATCAACCCGGAGGGCGGCCGTGAGAGGAAGGTCAGGGAGCTGCTGGAGCTGGTCGGGCTCAATCCCGAGCACTTCAACCGCTTTCCGCACGAGTTCTCCGGCGGTCAGCGTCAACGTATCGGCGTGGCACGGGCGTTGGCTCTGAGCCCCAAGCTGATCGTCGCCGACGAGCCGGTTTCCGCCCTCGACGTCTCGATCCAGGCGCAGGTCGTGAATCTCCTCCAGAAGGTTCAGGAGGAGATGGGCATCGCCTTCCTCTTCATCGCTCACGACCTGGCAGTCGTACGGCACTTCTCGCAGCGCGTCGCGGTCATGTACCTCGGCAAGGTGATCGAGGTCGGGGATCGGGACTCCATCTACGCACGTCCCCGCCACCCGTACACGCACGCCCTTCTCTCCGCGGTGCCTGAGGTTCCCGTCGAGGGCGCCGTGGCGGACAGAGAGCGGATCCGATTGTCCGGCGACGTCCCGTCGCCCATCCATCCGCCTTCCGGCTGCCGGTTCCGCACCCGCTGCTGGAAGGCGCAGGACAAGTGCGCGACGGACGAGCCCCCGCTGGTCCAACTCGCCGGCAACCGCGACGGACATCTCACTGCTTGCCACTTTCCGGAGGACCCGACGACCGAGGCCAGGGACGAGGACATCGTGATGGATCCGGCGCTGGCGGCGTTGGAAGAGGGCGTGGGGTAGGAGAGCCGGAGTCAGGGCGACTTGTCGCACCTGCGGGCCGGCCCGGCGGTTTTCCTCAGGGCCGACCCGGGGCTCAGACAGGCGCGGCGACGGTGATGATCTCGGGGCTCGTGTGGGTGCACGGACCCCGGCCCCAGTCGCCGTAGCGTTCGACGACCGTGAGGCCCGCTCCGGCGAGGAGCCGGGAGACGGTGTCCGCGTCGGGGAAGCGCAGGGTGGAGCGGCTGACCCGGTACCAGCGCGGGCTGAGGAAGGTCTCGGTGAAGGTGACGCGGTCGCCGAGGACCGGCTGGTCGACCTCACGCCAGGTCCGTACGGCGCTCCCGTCCACGTCGGGGACCTCCCGCACCCGCTCCGGCGTCCAGGTCTCCCACACCCGGGCCGCCGGATTGGGGGTCTCGAACACGAAGCGTCCGCAGGGTCCGAGGGCGGCCCGCACCGCGTGCAGGGCGGTCTTCAACTCCTCTTCCCCGACGAGCACTTGGAAGACATGGCCGGTCATCACGACCAGGTCGAACTCCCGGTCCCACACCTGGCTGCGCAGATCCCCGAGCACCCACTCCACGGACGGCTCGCCCCACCGCGCCCGCACCAGCATGGCCGCCGCCGGGTCGAGTCCGGTCAGCCGGCCCCGGTGCCCTTCCGCGCGGGCCCGCCGCAGCAGCCGCCCGGTACCGCAGCCGACGTCCAGCACCGACTCGGCCCCCTGCACATAGCCGAGACAGAACTCGTCCCCGGCCCCCCACGGATGCAACCCGTCGTACAACGCGGCGAGCGAGGGATCCCCGAACGACCGATCGACCATCGCGGCAGTCTGTCACACGGGACTGCCCCGGATACCCGGATCGCTGGATCAACCAGCATGTGAGAAACGCGAGTTGCCGCACCGCGCGGAACCGCGGTCCTGCGGGCCGGTAATTCGGTCGACACCGCGGGGACGGCCGGGGAGACTCCCCGCGATGACACGCACCGATACTCCTCCCGCCTGGGACGAGCGCTCCCAGCTGACCACCTTCCTCGACTACGCCCGTGACACGGCCCGCGCCAAGTGCGAGGGGGTCTCCGCCGAACACGCCCGCGAGGCACCCCTGCCGGGCTCACCGCTGATGACGATGAGCGGGCTGATCAACCATCTCCGGTGGGTCGAGTACTACTGGTTCCAGGTGGTGTTCCTCGGCGAGGAGGACCAGGGCCCGTGGACCGACGAGGACCCCGACCGCGAGATGCGCGTCGCCGTGGACTTCCCGCTCCCGCGGCTGCTCGACGAGTACGCCGAACAATCCGCCCGCTACCGCGAGTTGGTCGCCGCCCACGGCCTGGACACCCCCGCGAAGACCCCGATCCGCGATGGGCGCCGGCCCGACCTGCGCTGGATCCTCCTCCACCTCGTCGAGGAGACCTCCCGCCACAACGGCCACCTGGACGTCGTACGCGAACTGCTGGACGGCACCACCGGCGCGTAACCGCATGAAGAAGGCCCGCACCTGGGAGGGTGCGGGCCTTCGTTCCCCTGGATCGGACATTCATGGGCTCGGGTCAATGGGCCGAGAAAGTCCGCTCCTTGAGGGAGACGGCTGACGAAAAGGGGTGTGTCAGGCCGCCGCCCGGGGGTCCTTGGAGAGACGCGGGCCGGGAACGGTGTCCGCCGTCTCGGGGTAGTGGCAGGCCGTGAGGTGGCCGGGCTTGTTGCCCTCGACCTGGACCAGCGGGGGAGCCTCGCTCGCGCACTTGTCCGTCGCCTTCCAGCAGCGCGTGCGGAAACGGCAGCCGGAGGGCGGGTTGATCGGGGACGGCACATCGCCCTGGAGCCGGATGCGCTCGCGGGCGGGAGCGTCGTCCACCGTGGCCTCGGGTACGGCGGACAGCAGGGCCCGCGTATAGGGGTGGCGCGGGTTCTCGTACAGGTCGTCGCGGTCGGCGATCTCCATGATCTTACCGAGATACATGACCGCTACACGCTGTGAGAAGTGCCTCACTACGGCCAGGTCGTGGGCGATGAAGACGAACGCGATACCGAGCTCGCGCTGCACCTTCTGGAGCAGGTTGACGACCTGCGCCTGGATGGAGACGTCGAGCGCGGAGACCGGCTCGTCGGCGACGATCAGCTTGGGGTTGAGGGCCAGCGCCCGTGCCACGCCGATGCGTTGGCGCTGGCCGCCGGAGAACTCGTGCGGGAAGCGGTTGAAGTGCTCGGGGTTCAGGCCGACGATCTCCAGGAGTTCACGGACCCGCTTCTCGCGACCGCCCTCCGGGTTGATGTCGTTGATCTCCATCGGACCCGCAATGATCTTGCCGACCGTCTGGCGGGGGTTCAGGGACGCGTACGGGTCCTGGAAGATCATCTGGATCTCGGAGCGGATCGGCGCGAGCTGCCGCCGGTTCGCGTGCGAGATGTCCTGGCCGCGGTAGGAGATCTTGCCGCCCGTCGGCTCCAGCAGACGCGTGATCAGCCGGCCCGTCGTGGACTTGCCACAGCCGGACTCGCCGACCAGGCCCAGGCTCTCGCCCTCGCTGACCTGGAAGTCCAGCCCGTCGACCGCCTGCACGGCCCCGATCGTACGGCGGATCGGGAACCCGCCCTTGATCGGGAAGTGTTTGGTGAGCCCGGAGACGTCCAGGAGGGGAGTGGTGCTGCTCATGGTGGTGAAATCCCGTCTCTTGTACGTCAGTTCGCCGCGCTGCCGGCGAGGTCGGAGAAGTACTCACCGCGCTGTTCGGCGGTCAGGTGGCAGGCGTTGCCGCGTCCGTCCACGATCTGGAGGATCGGCTGCTCGGTGGAGCAGAGACCCCCCTCGACCTTCTCCGCGAACGCGCAGCGCGGGTGGAAGCGGCAACCCGACGGCGGGTTCAGCAGCGAGGGCGGCGAGCCGGGGATCGGGTTGAGCGGCACGTCCACCGGGTGGTCCAGGCTCGGCATCGAGCTCAGCAGGCCCCAGGTGTAGGGGTGCTGCGGGTCGCGCAGCACCTCCTCCTTGGTGCCCCGCTCCACACACCGGCCGCCGTACATCACCAGCACCTCGTCGGCGATGTCCGCGATCACGCCCAGGTCGTGGGTGATGAAGATGATCGCGGTGCCGAACTCCTTCTGGAGGTCCTTCAGCAGGTCCATGATCTGCGCCTGGACCGTCACGTCGAGGGCCGTGGTCGGCTCGTCGGCGATCAGCAGCTCGGGGTCGCAGACCAGGGCCATCGCGATCATCGCGCGCTGGCGCATACCGCCGGAGAACTGGTGCGGGTAGTCGTCCACCCGGGTCTCCGGCTGGGGGATCCCGACCCGCTTCAGCATCTCGATCGACCGCGCCCGGGCCTCCTGCTTGGAGCAGCCCGTGTGCTTGCGGTAGGTCTCGCCGATCTGCTTGCCGATGGTGTGGTACGGCGACAGCGAGGCCAGCGCGTCCTGGAAGATCATCGACATCTTGTTGCCGCGGAGCTTCTCCAGGGTCTTCTCCGGAGCGCCGTTCAGCTCCTCGCCGTCGAGGACGATGGTGCCCTCGACCGTGGTGCTGTCCGGGTTGTGCAGCCCCAGGATGGTCAGGTTGGTGACCGACTTGCCGGACCCCGACTCACCCACGATGCCCAGCGTCTTGCCGCGCGCGAGGTCGAAGGAGAGACCGTCGACGGCCTTGACGGTGCCGTCCTCGGTCGAGAAGTGCACCTTCAGGTCCTTGACGGACAGGAAGGGCTGCTGATCGGTGCTCGTCACGGGGACGCTCCAGAGGGGGGTGATGCGGGGTAGCTGGTCGGGGCGGGCTGGGTCACGCGAGGCGGATACGCGGGTCGATCAGGGCGTACACGGCGTCGACGACGATGTTGGCGATCACCACGAAGGACGCGGTGAGGACCATGATGCCCAGCAGCATCGGCAGGTCGCTGGTGAAGACGGACTTCACGGCGAGCAGGCCGACGCCCTGGACGCTGAAGGTCTTCTCGGTGATCATCGCGCCGCCGAGGAGGGCGCCCAGGTCGATGCCGAAGATCGTGACGATCGGCCCCATCGCGCCGCGCCAGGCGAACCGGAAGAAGACCGTGCGCCGGGAGAGCCCCTTGGCCCGGGCCGTACGGACGTAGTCCTCGCTGAGCGTCTCGACCATCTGGGAGCGCGTCATGCGGGTGTAGTTCGCGGTGAAGATCAGGGCGAGCACCAGCCAGGGGAGCAGCAGCCCGCCGAACCAGGCGCCCGGGTTCTCGGTGAAGGGCGTGTACGACGGCTGGCCCATGATCTTCCACTGGTACACGAAGAGGTACATGGCCAGCGTGCCGACGAAGTAGATCTGCATGGACGAGGCGACCAGCGAGGCGCTGGAGGCGATCTTGTCGGTCGCGCGGCCCTGCTTCACGGCCGCCAGCATGCCCATGCCGACACCGAAGACGACGAAGACCACGGATGCGCCGATGGCCAGCGAGAAGGTCGTCGGGAAGCGGTCCATGACCGTCGACAGGACCGGCTCCCGGTTCACGAACGAGTAGCCGAGGCAAGGCGCGTTGCAGTGCCCGAAGCCAGGGTATTCACGGCCCAGGAAGATGCCCGACAGCCAGTGCCAGTACTGCACCGGCAGCGAGTCCGAGATCCCCATGTTGTGGCGGATGAGCTCAAGCGTCTCCGGCGTGCACAGCTTGCCGCACGCCATCCGGGCCGGGTCGCGCGGCACCGCGTAGAAGAGCATGAACGTGACCGCACTGATGATCAGCAGCGTGATCACGGCGCCGAGGAGTCGGCGGACGAGGAAGCGAAGCATGGGGGTTGGCTTTCCTGGGAGGGCCGTCGTGCGGATCGGGCCGGGCCGGGGTGGCCGGCGGCACGGAGGACGAGAGCCGAGGGTGGGGGCGGCTGTGGCCGCCCCCACCGCTCAGGGAATGGATCAGGCCTTGACGTACATCTTGTAGAGCATGCAACCGTCGAAGTTCGGGTCCATCTTCACGTTGCCGAGCTTGGAGCCGTGCAGGTAGATCCGGCGCATGTAGACGTCGGGGATGAACGCCGCGGTCTCGGTGACCTGCTTGTCCAGGGCCGCCCACATCTTGTTGGCCTTGTCCTGGTCGGTCTCGGCGGTGGCGGCCTTGATGGCGGCGTCGACCGAGGTGTCCTTCAGGTGCGAGTAGTTCGAGCCGCCGTCGGCGATCGCCTTGCTGTCGAACAGCGGCTGGAAGACCGAGTAACCGGTCGGCCAGTCGGAGGACCAGCCACCCCAGTAGATGTCGAACGGGTTGCCGACCTTGCCGGTCTCGTCGTACCAGGTGGTGGAGTCGACGGGCTTGGTGACGACGTCGAAGCCGGCCGCCTTCAGGGCGTTCTCGACGACGACCTTGACCTTGGCGTTGGTCGGGTCGTTCTGGTACGCGTAGACGATCTTGGTGCCGGTCTTGCCGGCCTTCTCCAGGATCTTCTTCGCGGCGGCCGGGTCGCCCGCCGGGTTCTTCAGCTTGCCCCAGACGTCCTGCGACTCGTAGCCGGCGACGAGCGGGCTCATGATGCCGGTCGCGTAGTCACCGCGGTTGGCGCCACCCTGGAGCTGGCGGATGCTGGCGGTCGGCCAGGCCTTGATGATGGCCTCACGGACCGACTTGTCCGCGACGCGGGTGGTGTTGATCCAGTAGACGCTGACGCCGCTGCTCAGACCCGAGAAGATACGGTCCTTGGCCTGCGCCTGCGCCTTCGCGACCCGCTCGACCGGGATCGTGCGCCACGAGACGGCGTACTGGTCCGGGCCCGAGTCGGCGAGCAGACGGTCGGCCGCGGTCAGGGCCTCGATGCCGAAGGTGAAGTCGAACTCGTCCGGGTAGGCGTTGCGGATCGGGTCCGTCGCCGCGTCCCAGTGCTCGTTGCGGACCAGCGTCATCGACTTGTCGGTGACGTGGGTCTTGATCTTGTACGGGCCGTTGGAGACCGGCTTCTTGTCGTAGTTCTGCTTCGTGTCCTTCTTCACCGGGGTCGGCGCGTAGGACTGCATCGCGAGAACGTAGTTGAAGTCGGGACGGGCCTCGGCGAGGTGGAACGTGATCGTCTTGCCGCTGGTCTCGATCGACTTCAGGTGCTTGCCGCTGTAGGGGCCGGAGTAGGACTTGCGGTAGTCCTGGCTGCCGGTCAGCCACGTCTGGACGTACATGGCGCCCTCGGTGATGTAGCTGGCGAAGGCGCGCTCGAAGCCGTGGCGGACGTCGTCGACGGTGACGTCGGAGCCGTCCTCCCACTTGACGCCGTCCTTCAGGGTGAAGGACCAGGTCTTGCCGGCGTCCTTCATGGTGCCCGTGTCGGTGGCGAGGTCGCCGACGAGGGTCATCGAACCGTCGTCGGCGATCTTGTAACCGGTCAGCGTGCGGGAGAGGACGATCGCCGCCAGCGAGTTCCAGGCGTAGTAGATGCGCTGCGGGTCGAGGTGCGAGAAGTCGTCGTCGTTGAGGAGGGAGACCTTGCCGCCCTTCTTCGCGCCGGAGACCTCGGGGGCCGGGCCCTTGGAGTCCTCCGCGGTACCGATCTTGACCACGGTCGCGTCGGCCTTGGCGGCCTGCTGCTTCCCGCCGGAGCCGGAGCTGCTGGTGGTGTCACCGCTGCTGCACGCGGAGAGCACGGAGCTCGACGCGGCGACGACGCCGGTGGCTATCAGGAAGTTTCTGCGCGAGAAGGACATCGCAAGCCTGCCTAGGAAGTGAGTTGATGAGAGAGGTTCCGGCACCCCGGCGTCTTTGCCGTGGTCCTGAGAAGCCGGAGTGTCAGCGCTTGGTCTTCGGGTCGAGCGCGTCCCGCACCGAGTCGCCGAGGAGGTTGAACGCCAGCACGAAGACCACCATGGACACGCCGGGGAAGAGCAGGAGGGTGATGTCGTCCTGGTAGAACTGCGCGGCGTAACCGATCATGACGCCCCAGTCGGGGGTCGGGTCCTGGAGGCCGACACCCAGGTAGGCGAGGCCCGCCTCGGTGGTGACCATGAGCGGGAGGTTGAGCGTCGCCTGGATGAGGATCGGCGTCCACAGGTTCGGCAGCAGCTCCTTGAAGATGATGCGTGCCGGGGAGGCGCCGGTGACCTTGGCGGCCTCGACGAACTCGCGCTCGCGCAGGGCCAGTACCTGGCCGCGCAGCAGTCGCGCGATGGAGGCCCAGCCGAAGGCGGTGAGCAGGCCGATGAGGCAGGCGACCGTGAGCCAGGTCGGCGTGTTCTCGTCCGAGGACACGAACAGCGCGATGACCACGGGCGTGAACGCCACGAAGAACAGCTGCGACGGGAAGGCCAGCAGGATGTCGATCACCCGGCCGAGGAACCAGTCGGTCTTGCCGCCGATGTACCCGGCCGTCACGCCGATCACGACACCCAGGATCACGACGAGAGCCGTGATGGCGGTGGCGATGAGCAGCGAGTTGCGGATCGCGTAGAGCAGGAAGGTGAAGACGTCGCGGCCGAGCTGGGGGTCGATGCCGAACCAGAACTCGCCGCTCATGCCGCCGTTGGGCCCCACCGGGAAGCTGTTGTCCCCCAGGAGTCCTGGCGTGTTCAGCCCGTACGTGGTGTACGGGTTCTTGCCGTAGAGCTTGGCGATCAGCGGCGCGCACAGCGCGACCACGAAGAAGAAGATCACGATGTACGCGGATATGACGCCCGTACGGTCGCGTTTGAACCGGCGCCATGCGAGCTGCCCGGGTGAGCGGCTCTCGTTGGCCTTGGGAGTGGGAGAAGTGATCGACTTCTCGGCACTCTCGTCAGCCACCTCAAGCGGGGCAGCCGCCGATGGAGTTGGGGGGGTCATGGTGCTCCTGGCCCAAGGGAGGGTCTTGATGACTCCGCAGGGCACTCCCCTACGGGCTACGCCGGACTTTTTCAACGCAATTCATTCAAGGTCAATAAATTCTGGTCCGGCTTGGGTTTCTCTTTACCTTCTTTGCTTGTTCTTGACCCTTCCGTAGCTACGCGTGTAGCGCCTCGTGATCGTGCTGTGTCTTACATCGGACCAACTGGGCTTATCGGTCAATGAGTTCGTTATGCGGACGCTCCAGTGTCGAAATGCGTACACCGGAAGGACCTATTCCAACGGTTTGGCATCGGCTGGTGAAGATCCATTGCGCCCTACAACGAAGATCTACTCCAACCGGGTCCCGCTCGTCCCCCCAAAGGACGGGCCCATGTGCGATATGCGCCTCTTCAGCTGATATTGGCCGTTAACGGATCAGTCTTGAGGAGGCACTCCATGCGTGGAGCCACGCACGCCAAATGGGCCGCATGCGCGGTGGCCGTAGCCCTCGCGGCGACGGCATGCGGCGGTGGGGACAGCGACAGCGGCGGCAGCGGGGACAGCAGCGCGGTGCTCAGCTCCTCATGGGGCGACCCGCAGAACCCGCTGGAGCCGGCCAACACCAACGAGGTGCAGGGCGGCAAGGTCCTCGACATGATCTTCCGCAGCCTGAAGCGGTACGACCCGGAGACGGGCAAGGCCGAGGACATGCTCGCCGAGAAGATCGACACGACCGACTCGCAGAACTTCACGATCACGGTCAAGGACGGCTGGACCTTCAGCAACGGCGAGAAGGTCACCGCGAAGTCCTTCGTGGACGCCTGGAACTACGGCGCCTCCCTCAAGAACAACCAGAAGAACGCGTACTTCTTCGGCTACATCGACGGGTACGACAAGACGCACCCCGAGGACGGCAGCAAGCAGACCGCCGACACCCTCTCCGGACTGAAGGTCACCGGACCGAGAACCTTCACCGTCAAGCTCAACCAGAAGTTCTCGACCTTCCCCGACACCCTCGGCTACCCCGCCTACGCCCCGCTCCCGCAGGCCTTCTTCACCGACCACGCGGGCTGGCTGAAGAAGCCGGTCGGCAACGGGCCGTACACCATCGAGTCGTACACCAAGGGCTCCCAGATGGCCCTGCGGAAGTGGGACGCCTACCCCGGCGAGGACAAGGCCCAGAACGGCGGCGTGACCCTCAAGGTCTACACCGACAACAACACCGCCTACACCGACCTCATGGCCGGCAACCTCGACCTGGTCGACGACGTCCCGGCGGCCCAGCTCAAGAACGTCAAGAACGACCTCGGCGACCGGTACATCAACACCCCCGCCGGCATCATCCAGACCCTCGCCTTCCCGTTCTACGACAAGAACTGGAACGCGGCCGGGATGGAGAAGGTCCGCACCGGACTCTCCCGGGCGATCAACCGCAAGCAGATCACCGAGACGATCTTCCAGAAGACCCGCACCCCCGCCACCGACTGGACCTCCCCGGTCCTCGGCGAGGAGGGCGGCTTCAAGGACGGCCTGTGCGGGGACGCCTGCGAGTACGACCCCGACGCGGCCAAGAAGCTGATCGAGGAGGGCGGCGGGCTCCCCGGCGGCCAGGTCAAGATCACGTACAACGCGGACACCGGCTCCCACAAGGAGTGGGTCGACGCGGTCTGCAACTCCATCAACAACGCGCTCGACAACGACAAGGCCTGCGTCGGCAACCCGGTCGGCACCTTCGCCGACTTCCGCAGCCAGATCACCGCGAAGAAGATGAGCGGCCCCTTCCGCGCCGGCTGGCAGATGGACTACCCGCTCATCCAGAACTTCCTCCAGCCGCTCTACTACACCAACGCCTCCTCCAACGACGGCAAGTGGTCCAACAAGGACTTCGACAAGCTCGTCGACGAGGCGAACGCCGAGACCGACACCGGCAAGGCCGTCGAGAAGTTCCAGGACGCCGAGAAGGTCCTGCGGGACAACATGGGCGCCATCCCGCTCTGGTACCAGAACGGCAGCGCGGGTTACTCGGAGCGGCTCTCCAACGTGAAGCTCAACCCGTTCAGCGTCCCCGTCTACAACGAGATCAAGGTCGGCTGAGCCTGCCATGGGACGGTACGTCGTCCGGCGCCTGCTCCAGATGATCCCGGTGTTCGTCGGGTCGACGCTGCTGATCTTCCTCATGGTGAACGTGATGGGCGACCCCATCGCGGGCCTGTGCGGCGACAAGCAGTGCGACGCGGCGACGGCCGCCCAGCTCAAGCGGGAGTTCGGCCTCGACAAGCCGGTCTGGCAGCAATACCTGACCTACATGGGGAACGTCTTCACCGGCGACTTCGGCACCGCGTTCAACGGCCAGAAGGTCACCGAGCTGATGTCGACCGCGTTCCCCGTGACCATCCGGCTGACGATCGTCGCGATCCTCATCGAGATCGTCGTCGGCATCTCCCTCGGTGTCGTCACCGGCCTCAAGCGCGGGCGGCCGGTGGACACCACGGTCCTGCTGCTCACCCTCGTGGTGATCTCCATCCCCACCTTCGTCACCGGTCTGCTGCTCCAGCTGCTGCTCGGTGTCGAGTGGGGCTGGATCAAGCCGTCGGTGTCCTCGGACGCCACGTTCGGCGAGCTGATCGTGCCGGGCCTGGTCCTCGCGTCCGTGTCGCTGGCGTACGTGACCCGGCTGACCCGGACGTCGATCGCGGAGAACCGGCGCTCCGACTACGTCCGCACGGCCGTGGCGAAGGGGCTGCCGAGACACCGGGTGATCACCCGGCATCTCCTGCGCAACTCGCTGATCCCCGTGGTCACCTTCATCGGCACCGACATCGGCGCCCTGATGGGCGGCGCGATCGTCACCGAGCGGATCTTCAACATCCACGGTGTCGGCTTCCAGCTCTACCAGGGCATCCTGCGCCAGAACACCCAGACCGTGGTCGGCTTCGTGACCGTCCTCGTCCTGGTCTTCCTGGTGGCCAACCTGCTCGTCGACCTGCTGTACGCCGTCCTCGACCCCAGGATCCGCTATGCCTGAGCCCCAGGAACCAGAGGGAGCGATCGCCGCGACCGGCATGGGCGGCGCGATGGACCTCGCCGTGAGCGAGGCGACCACACTGGAGGGAGGCCGCCCGGACGGCTCCGGCCCCTCGGGCAGGCCCCGCTCCCTGTGGTCCGACGCCTGGCGCGACCTGCGCCGCAACCCCGTCTTCATCCTCTCGGGACTGGTGATCCTCTTCCTGGTCGTCATCTCCCTGTGGCCGTCGCTGATCGCCTCCGGCAACCCGCTCAAGTGCGACCTCGCCAAGGCCCAGGAGGGCTCCCAGCCGGGCCATCCCTTCGGCTACGACGGTCAGGGCTGCGACGTCTACACGCGCACCGTGTACGGCGCCCGTACGTCGGTGACGGTCGGCGTCTGCGCCACGCTCGGGGTGGCGATCCTCGGGTCGGTGCTCGGCGGCCTCGCCGGCTTCTTCGGCGGCTTCTGGGACTCACTCCTGTCCCGTGTGACCGACATCTTCTTCGCGATCCCGGTGGTCCTGGGCGGCCTGGTCCTGCTCTCCGTGGTCACCAGCAGCACGGTCTGGCCGGTGATCGGCTTCATGGTGCTGCTGGGCTGGCCGCAGATCTCCCGGATCGCGCGCGGCTCGGTGATCACCGCCAAACAGAACGACTACGTGCAGGCGGCGCGGGCCCTCGGTGCCTCCAACTCCCGCCTCCTGCTGCGCCACATCACCCCGAACGCGATCGCCCCGGTGATCGTCGTGGCCACGATCGCCCTCGGCACCTACATCTCCCTGGAAGCGACCCTGTCCTACCTCGGCGTGGGCCTGAAACCACCCACCGTCAGCTGGGGCATCGACATCTCGGCGGCCTCCGCCTACATCCGCAACGCCCCCCACATGCTCCTCTGGCCGGCCGGCGCCCTAGCGATCACGGTCCTCGCCTTCATCATGCTCGGCGACGCGGTCCGCGACGCCCTCGACCCGAAGCTGAGGTGAGCGGGGTGAGCTGTTCGAGGATGCCGAGACGGGGTGCTTTGCAGGTTGCGGTGTCCGCAGCGTTTTCAGGGGCGCGGGGAACTGCGCGACCAGCCGCGACGGCGCAGCAGACGATCAACAACCCAATCCCGAAGCCGAGGTGGGCCCCCTCATGCTGCTAGAGGTACGTGACCTGCACGTGGAGTTCCGGACCCGGGACGGCGTAGCCAAGGCGGTCAACGGGGTCGCCTACGGCGTGGACGCGGGGGAGACGCTCGCGGTGCTGGGGGAGTCCGGGTCGGGGAAGTCCGTGACCGCGCAGGCGATCATGGGGATTCTCGACATGCCGCCCGGGAGGATCACCGGCGGGGAGATCGTCTTCCAGGGGCAGGACCTGCTGAAGCTCAAGGAGGAGGAGCGGCGGAAGGTCAGGGGCGCCGAGATGGCGATGATCTTCCAGGACGCGCTGTCCTCCCTCAACCCGGTGCTCTCCGTCGGCGACCAGCTCGGTGAGATGTTCGTCGTGCACCGGGGGATGTCCAAGAAGGACGCGCGGGCCAAGGCCGTCGAGCTGATGGACCACGTCCGCATCCCGGCCGCCAAGGAGCGGGTGAAGGACTACCCGCACCAGTTCTCCGGCGGTATGCGCCAGCGCATCATGATCGCGATGGCCCTCGCCCTGGAACCCGCGCTGATCATCGCCGACGAACCGACCACCGCCCTCGACGTCACCGTCCAGGCCCAGGTGATGGACCTGCTCGCCGAGTTGCAGCGCGAGTACAACATGGGGCTCATCCTCATCACCCACGACCTCGGAGTCGTCGCGGACGTGGCTGACCGCATCGCCGTCATGTACGCGGGCCGGATCGTCGAACAGGCTCCCGTGCACGACATCTACAAGGCGCCCGCCCACCCCTACACGCGCGGACTCCTCGACTCCATCCCCCGTCTCGACCAGAAGGGGCAGGAGCTGTACGCGATCAAGGGGTTGCCGCCCAACTTGATGAACATCCCGCCGGGTTGCGCGTTCAACCCCCGGTGCCCGATGGCTCAAGACGTGTGCCGGACGGATGTACCACCTCTGTACGACGTTGACGACACACGGACCAGCGCCTGCCACTTCTGGACGGAGTGCCTCAATGGTTGAGCCGATCCTGGAAGTGAGTGGACTGGTCAAGCACTACCCGTTGACGCAGGGCATCCTGTTCAAGAAGCAGATCGGTGCCGTCAAGGCCGTCGACGGCGTGGACTTCGCGCTCAACAAGGGCGAGACCCTCGGCATCGTCGGGGAGTCCGGCTGCGGCAAGTCGACCGTCGCCAAGATGCTGGTCAATCTGGAGCGGCCCACGCAGGGGTCGATCAGGTACAAGGGCGAGGACATCACCAAGCTGTCCGGCAAGGCGCTCAAGTCGGTCCGCCGCAACATCCAGATGGTCTTCCAGGACCCGTACACCTCGCTCAACCCCCGGATGACGGTGGGCGACATCATCGGGGAGCCGTACGACATCCACCCCGAGGTGGCCCCCAAGGGCGACCGCCGCAAGCGGGTCCAGGACCTGCTGGACGTCGTCGGCCTCAACCCCGAGTACATCAACCGCTATCCGCACCAGTTCTCCGGCGGA
Organism: Streptomyces sp. SID13726; assembly: GCF_010548375.1. GTDB lineage: Bacteria > Actinomycetota > Actinomycetes > Streptomycetales > Streptomycetaceae > Streptomyces. The sequence goes on along the minus strand of NZ_JAAGLY010000020.1, from coordinate 6,185 downwards.
CAGCGCCAACGCATCGGCATCGCGCGCGGGTTGGCGCTGCGCCCCGAGGTGATCGTCGCCGACGAACCGGTCTCCGCGCTCGACGTCTCCGTCCAGGCCCAGGTGATCAACCTCCTGGACCGGCTCCAGAGCGAGTTCGAGCTGTCGTACCTCTTCATCGCGCACGACCTGTCGATCGTCCGGCACATCTCGGACCGGGTCGGGGTGATGTACCTCGGGCGGATCGTGGAGATCGGCAGGGACGCCGAGATCTACGACCATCCGACGCACCCCTACACCCAGGCGCTGCTGTCCGCCGTGCCGGTGCCCGACCCGGAGGCGCGGGAGCACCGGGAGCGGATCATCCTCGCGGGTGACGTGCCGTCCCCGACGAACGTCCCGTCCGGGTGCCGCTTCCGCACCCGCTGCTGGAAGGCCCAGGAGCGCTGCGCGCTGGAGGTGCCGCTGCTGGCGGTACCGGCGGAGTTCCGCTCGGTGAGCGGACCGGCCGCGCACGACTCCGCCTGCCACTTCGCCGAGGAGAAGCAGGTCGTGCCGCCCGAGGCCACGGAGTAACACGGCGGCAACTTGGCCGACCCGGTTCCGATATACGGACACGCCAGGCTCTGCAACGTACGGCCGTGCGGGTGCCGTGAACGGGCCGGGAGCGCCATGTCTCCCGGCCCGTTGCCCGTACCGCCCCAGGGGGTGCCGTTTGGATCAGTCCGGCGTCGCGGGCCCTGGCACGCACTCCCCCACAGCCTCAAGGGCGCGGGGGACCCCCAGCCGCGTTGTCGTCACTCGCCGACTCCCCCACGCTCGCACCAACCTCGCGCGGGAGGGGCCCCATCGCGTCGCCCGCCGCGGCAGCGGCTGATCGACACGGCTCCTCCGCCTCGCAGCCGCACGCACCAGACCCCGCTCGGGCCCGCCAGGACGCACCGTTCCTCACAGCCGGCCTGATCCGAACGACACCCCCTGGCCCAGCCCCAACGACCGCTTCAGGAAGTCCAGCTGAAGCCGCAGCAGGTTCTCCGCGACCGTCTCCTGCGGGGTCATGTGGGTCACGCCCGACAGGGGCAGCACCTCGTGCGGGCGGCCGGCGGCCAGCAGGGCCGAGGAGAGGCGCAGGGAGTGGGCGACCACGACGTTGTCGTCCGCGAGGCCGTGGATGACCATCATCGGGCGGTGCGGCTCGACCGCGTCGACCAGACCCTCGTCGTCGATGAGCGAGTTGCGGCGGTAGACGTCCGGCTGCTCGGCCGGGAGGCCGAGATAGCGCTCCTGGTAGTGGGTGTCGTACAGGCGCAGATCGGTGACCGGGGCGCCGACCACCGCCGCGTGGAAGACGTCCGGGCGGCGCAGCACCGCGAGGGCCGCCAGATAGCCGCCGAAGGACCAGCCGCGGATCGCGACCCGGGAGAGGTCCAGCGGGAAGTCCCCGGCGAGCGCGTGGAGCGCGTCGACCTGGTCCTCCAGGACCACCGCCGCGAGGTCGTCGCGGACCGCCTTCTCCCAGGCGGGGGAGTGCCCCGGGGTGCCCCGGCCGTCGGCCACGAGCACCGCGAACCCCTGGTCGGCGAACCACTGCGAGGTCAGATGCGGATGGTGCGCGGCGACCACCCGCTGACCGTGCGGACCCCCGTACGGGTCCAGCAAAACCGGAAGGGGCCTGTCACCGGCGTAGTCCTGGGGCATAAGCACGGCGCACGGGATCTTCCGTGCGCCCCCCTGGGTGAGCGTCACGCGCGGGGTCAAACCGGGATCTTCGGCGTACGACGTGACAGTCGCCGTCTCCTTCCCGTCCCGCAGAACCCGCGCTCGAGCACCCGGCCGGTCGAGGCTCGCGGACACCAGCACGGTCACGCCCCCGGCGCGCACCGCCGAGTGCACGCCTGGCTCCTGCGACACACGCTCCACTCCGAGCTCGTTCACCCGGTAGACGTGTACCTCGCCGGTCTCGGGGGACTCGGCCTCCTCACCGGCCGACGCCGAGACCAGCACGTCGTCCTCGGTGACGTCCAGGACCGCGCGGACGTGCAACTGCGGGCCGGTCAGCGGGCGTTCACCCACCGCGAGGACCCGCGCGCCACCCTCGTCCGCGATCCGCACGAGCCGTCCCGCGGGGCTCCAGCAGGGCACCCCAGGGAAAAGATCCAGCCAAATTGGATCTTCGTCCGCGTGCACCATCCGGGTCGTGCCGGTCTCCGGGTCCACCGCGAGGAACAGCTGGCTGCGCTGGTCGCGCGCCTGTACGAGCAGCAGCGGGGCACCCGCCGCTGACCAGTGCACATGCGCCAGATACGGATAGCGCCGCCGGTCCCACGCGACCTCCGTGCGGGTCCCGTCGAGGCCGATCACGAAGAGCCGTACGTCCGCGTTGGGAGTGCCCGCCGCCGGGTACGGGACGTGTTGTGGATCACGCTCCGGACGGGCCGGGTCGGAGATCCACCAGCGCTGCACCGGCGTGTCGTCCACGCGCGCGACCAGCAGCCGGTCCGATTCCGGCGCCCACCAGAAACCCCGTGACCGGCCCATCTCCTCGGCCGCGACGAACTCCGCGAGCCCGTAGGTGACTTGATCCGACTCCGGGGCGGCGAGGGGCCGGTCGCCGTCGCCCTCGGCCCCGACGACCCTGAGGGTGCCCTGGACGACGTACGCGACGTGCCGCCCGTCGGGGGCCGGGCGCGGGTCGATCACCGGTCCGGGGACCGGCAGTTCACGTGCCGTGCCGGCCCGCAGCTCCGCCGTGAAAAGCCGTCCTGACAACGCGAAAGAGGCCAACTCGACCGCGCTGTCGGTGGCGTAGCCGACGATCCCCGCGCCGCCCTCGCGGCTGCGTTCGCGCCGGGCCCGCTCCTGTGCCGAGAGGTGCTCCACGGCCCCGCCCAGGAGGGCGCGCGGGTCCGCCGCCACGCGCTCCCCGCCGTCCCCGGTGTCCAGCACCCAGAGCGAACCGGCGCGCTCCGAGCCGGAGTTCGAGCGCAGGAACACGACACGCGACCCGTCGGGCGCCACGGTGAACGCGCGCGGCGCGCCGAGCGTGAAGCGCTGGGTACGGGCGTGCCGGCGGGGAAAGGAGTCAGGCTCGGTCGTCATGCCCCGACCATATTGGCCATGCGCCCCCTTGTGCGGCCGTGCGCCGACGGATGCGCAGGCACGGATAGTTATGATCACTACCGCATAGTGGGTAAGAATCCGCTGGCTGCTGTATGGATTTATCTGCCCCCATAGTTCCGTTCCCGTCCGACCCCCCACGTCCCTGGGTTCTTTGGAGGTGAGCCGCCGTGGCACTCTCGATTTCGGCGGTGGTGCTGCTGGCGATCATCGTCTTCCTGCTGATCAAGAAGTCAGGTCTGAAGGGCGGGCACGCGGCTGTGTGCGTCCTGCTCGGCTTCTATCTCGCGTCCTCGACGATCGCCCCGACGATCAGCGAGCTGACGACGAACATCGCGGGCATGATCGGCAGTATCAAGTTCTGACCGGCTGCGCGGGACTGTCAGTGCCTCCTCGTAGGGTGGGGCCATGACGGAACAGCCCGCCCGACGCCTCCTCCTGGTGCACGCGCACCCGGACGACGAGTCGATCAACAACGGCGCGACCATGGCCAGGTACGCGGCCGAGGGTGCCCGGGTGACCCTGGTCACCTGCACCCTCGGTGAGCTCGGCGAGGTCATCCCGCCCGGGCTGCGCCATCTCACCGGTGCCGCCCTCGGCGCGCACCGGCTGGGCGAGCTCACCGCTGCCATGCGCGCGGTCGGCGTCGAGGACTTCCGCCTGCTCGGCGGCGCCGGGCGTTACCACGACTCGGGAATGATGGGCCTCCCGGAGAACGACGACCCGTCGTGCTTCTGGCAGGCCGACGTCGACGAGGCGGCCGCGCTGCTCGTCGAGGTGATCCTGGAGACCCGCCCCCAGGTCCTCGTCACCTACGACGACAACGGCGGATACGGCCACCCCGACCACATCCAGGCCCACCGCGTCGCCATGCGCGCGGCCGAACTCGCCGCCGACGCGGGCTGGCGGATCGAGAAGGTCTACTGGAACCGCGTCCCGCGCCCGGTCGGCGAGCAGGCCTTCGCCCGTCTCCACGACGAACTGCCCGGCCTTCCCTTCGACAAGCCCGGCGTCCTCGCCGACGTACCGGGCGTGGTCGAGGAGGCGCTGATCACCACCGAGATCGACGGCACGGCGTACGCCGCCGCCAAGAGCGCCGCGATGGCGGCGCACGCGACCCAGCTGGAGGTGTCGGGGTCGTACTTCGTCCTCTCCAACGAACTCGCGCAACCCCTCTTCACCACCGAGTACTACGAGTTGGTGGGCGGGGAACACGGGGACGCGAGGGAGAGCGACCTGTTCTCCGGGATCGAGGGCGCGTGATGAGCGACCGTACGTCGATGCTGGCCCAGCCCCTCCAGCGCCCCTCCGCCGGCCGGGCCGCCGGTTACCTGGGACTCCTCGTGCTCGGCGCGGTCGTCGGGCTCGCCGGATCGCTCGTGCAGAGCGGCTGGTTCCCCGGCGGACTGCTGCTCGCGCTGCTCGGCGAGGCCGGACTGCTGCTCGGCGGGGCGCGGGCCGCCGCGAGCCGGGCCGGGGCCGTGGCACCCGCAGGCGGCTGGATGCTCGCCGTCATCTTCCTCACCGCCAGCCGCCCGGAAGGCGACTTCGTCTTCGCCGCGGGAAGCGGCTCCTACCTCTTCCTGCTCGGTGGTATGGCGGTTGCTGTGATCTGCGCCACCCTTGGACCGGGGCGGCAACCGGACGGCGGCGCCGTCCGACTTGGCAAGTGACGTACCACTTCTCCGCATCGCGTGCGTGCGAGTCCCGTGTGGGTTTCCCCAGCGGTCGTGGGATACGGGCCAGAAGTGGCCAGTATGGTGGTGCGCGCCGCCGACGCCCGAAGCAGTGAGGTCGAAACGGGCGGCGGAGCCGATCGGGAGAACCTGCCTTGAGTCGTGAAACTGACAGTCCGTCCTCCGGGCCCAACGGGCGCGGCGGAGCCGCCTACCCCTCGGGTACGCCGCCGTACGGGACGCCCCAGGTGTCCGACGGCGGTCCGGACGCGGGCCGTTCGGGCGCGCAGCCGGAGGAGCGCAAGACCGAGACGACGCTGACGACCCGGATCCGGATCAACATCCCTGGATCCCGGCCCATTCCGCCGGTCGTCGTGCGTCAGCCCGTGGGGGAGACGGAGAGTTCCGAGGACAGAGGCAGGGACGCCGAGCCGTCCGCGCCGAGTCCCTCCTCGACCACGGGCACCGTCGAGCTTCCCGCCGAACCCGCGCCGCCCGCCGCCGAGGAGAAGACGAGCGACTGGTTCGCGCCCCGCAAGTCCGGCCCCGCCAAGGGCGGTCCGGGCGGTGGCGCCACCAACGGGGCTGGTCTGCCGGGTGGTTCGGGTGCGGGCACGGGTGCGGCCGGTGGGGGCGCCGGTGGCGCCGGTGCGTCCGGTCCCCGGCACGGTGGCTCGGGTGCGCCCACCTCGGGTGGTGCGCGTCCCGGTACCGGCCGGCCCGGTGGTGTGGTCGGTTCCATGAGCGTGCCGGGCGGTTCACGCCCGGGTGCCACCAACGGCGCCGGGCTCCCCGGGGCCACCGGCGGTCCGGTCGCCCCCGGTCACGGCGGCGGCACCGGCTCCTTCGACGTCACCGAGGCCCTGAACGCCGGCCCGCGCGGCGGCGAACCGCGCCGCGACGACCTCCCGTACTTCTCGGAGAACGGCGGCGGTCCCGACGGCCTGAACGGCCAGGGCGGCTTCCCCGGTCAGGACGGCCTGGGCGGGCAGAGCGGCTTCGGCACGCAGGGCGGTCCGGGTGGTCAGCCCGGCCCCGGCGGGCAGAGCGGCGGGATCGACTACGGCGGCCAGGGCGGCGGCATCGACTACGGCGGCGGCTTCGGCGGACCGCAGGGTCCCGGCCCGTCCGGCGCCCAGGGTCCCGCGGGCCCGACCGGCGGCCCGGTCACCGGCGACGGCCCGGTCGTACCGCCCGCGGGCCCCGACCCCTTCGCCAGGGCCGAGTCCTTCGGCGGCGAACCCTTCAACGGCCCTGACGGCTTCGGCGGCCAGGGAGCACCAGGTGGACCTGGTGGACCCGACGGACCTGGCGGCCAGGCCCGTCCGGGCGGCCCCGGCGGTTCCCGCGGCCCCGGCGCCACCCGTGGCCCGGGCGGTTCCCTCGGCCCGGGCGGACTCGGCGTCACCGGCG
>NZ_JAAGLY010000209.1 GCF_010548375.1 Streptomyces sp. SID13726 | reverse complement strand
AGGCCATCGCCAAGCACCTGCACACGTCGCGGTCCACCGTGTCGCGGCTCGTGAAGCGGGCCCGGGACACGGGGCTGGTCGAGATCTCGCTGCGGCCGGCGCGGAGCCGCGGCCCGGGGCTGGGCCAGCACCTCTCGAGCACGTGGGGCATCGACGCGTACGTCGTCCCGGTGCCGGACCAGGCGCCGCAGGTCGAGCGGCTGGAGCAGGTCGCCCTGACGACCGCGCGCCTGCTGTCGACGTGGTTCGACTCCGACATGATCCTCGGCATCGCGTGGGGGACCACGCTGTCGGCGATCTCCCGGCACCTGCCGCAAAAGCCGACGCGGGGGAGCGCCGTCGTCCAGCTCAACGGCGCCGCGAACACGCGCACGTCGGGCGTGCACTACGCGGGCGACCTCATCGCGGGCTTCGGCACCGCGTTCGACGCGCACGTGCACCATTTCCCAGTGCCCGCGTTCTTCGACTACGCCGAGACCAAGCGCGCGATGTGGCGCGAGCGGTCGGTGCGGCGCGTGCTCGACGTGCAGCACCGGGCGGACATCGCGCTCTTCTCCGTCGGG
>NZ_JAAGLY010000208.1 GCF_010548375.1 Streptomyces sp. SID13726 | reverse complement strand
AAGGGGGCGACCTCGATGCGCCGCGCCTCGAACGTCGTGGTGTCGACGACGTGCACCGAGAACTGGTCGTGGTCGACCGTGTAGACCTCGCTGCCGTCGGCCGCAACGAGCACGTCGAACGGCCGCAGGCCCACGGGCGTGCTCGCGAGGACCTCGCGCGCGGCGACGTCGATCGTCTCGAGCGTGGACGAGTCGCCGCGGTGGACGGCCACGTAGACCCGGGTGCCGTCGGGCGACACCGCGATGCCCAGGACGCCGCGGCGGTACTCGCCGAACCCGACCCGGGCGGGCGTGTCCCGGTAGGGGATCAGGTCGACGCGCTCGCTCGTGGTGAGGTCGACGACCGCGACGCCCTGCGCCGTCGAGACGTACGCGCGCATCGTCGGGGCGTGCACGGCGATCCCCCAGGGCGCGGCGCCGACCTCGACGCGGTCGACGACGGCGCTCCCGTCCCGGATCGTCGGGTCGACGACCGCGAGCCCGTCGGACTCGGCCTCGGTCGCGAGCAGGTAGCGCGCGGGAGCCTCCACCGGCTCCTCGGGGACCGCGGGCTCGTCCGAGGG
>NZ_JAAGLY010000207.1 GCF_010548375.1 Streptomyces sp. SID13726 | reverse complement strand
GACGGCTGCTGGGCTCGCTGACGCCCGTGCACAGGGCGGGACGGTCGTCGGAGCGACGCACCCCGAGCACGGGATGGTGGGCGCGACGGTCCTGGCCCAGGACGGGGACCGGGCCGAGACAGATCGCACGTCGGTGCACCCGGGCTGGCGATGTCGGGGGTCGCGTCGGCGGTGAAGGCAGCCTCGGTCCTCGCGCTGGCACGACGCGGCGTGCGCGAGTTCGCGACCGGTGGAGCGCAGGTCAACACCGCGAGCCTGCGGATGAACGCGCGGGTCGGCTATGTCGTGACCGAGCGGTGGCTCTCCCTCAGCAGGGCTTGAACCGCGGCGTCCGAGCTCAGGTCGCCGCGAGTCGCTTCTTCTCGACCTCGATGTCGAAGTCGGCCGGGGGCCAGCCGAGGTCGAGGCGGCGCAGCGCGTCGAGCAGGAGCTCGCTCACCGCGAGGCGTGCGAACCACTTGCGGTCGGCCGGGACGACGTGCCAGGGCGCGGTCTCGCTGCTCGTCCGGTCGAGGACGGCCTGGTAGGCCTCCTGGTACGCGGGCCACTTCTGGCGCGAGTCGA
>NZ_JAAGLY010000206.1 GCF_010548375.1 Streptomyces sp. SID13726 | reverse complement strand
CACCCCGGCCACCGCCACCACCACCGCCACCCTCACCGTCAACTGGTTCTGACCGGAAGCAGGGGGCGGCGACGCCCGTCAGTACACGTCGCGGGCGTACCGCTTCTCGGCGGAGAGCTGCTTCAGGTACGCGGCGGCCTCGTCCTCGGTCAGGCCGCCGTGGGCCACGGCGATGTCACGCAGCGCCCGGTCCACGTCCTTGGCCATCCGGCTCGCGTCCCCGCACACGTAGAAGTGGGCGCCCTCCTGGAGCCAGGCCCACAACTGGGCGCCTTGTTCGCGCATCCGGTCCTGGACGTAGACCTTGGCCCGCTGGTCGCGGGAGAAGGCCAGGTCCAGCCGGCTGAGCGTGCCGTGCCGGTGCAGTTCCTCCAGCTCCTCGCGGTAGTAGAAGTCGGTGGCCCGGCGCTGCTCGCCGAAGAACAGCCAGTTCCCGCCGTGGTGGCCGAGGGCGCGGCGGTGTTCCAGGAAGGCCATGAACGGGGCGATCCCGGTCCCCGGACCGACCATCACGGCCGGTGTCTCGGGACGTGCGGGCGGACGGAAGTGCGGGGAGCGCTGGAC
>NZ_JAAGLY010000205.1 GCF_010548375.1 Streptomyces sp. SID13726 | reverse complement strand
CGGCATACCGAAGGAGATCATCCTGCTGACTGGGCAAGACGTGTGGCCCTACACGTTCATCGCCGACGACTCCGGTGGCGGATGTGGCAAGGTGCCGATGCCCGCCGATGCGGCCCTTGGGGAGGTACAGACGGCGATCTTCACGCAGCTTGCGGACCTCACCCGCATATTCCACGACGTTGAGATCGACGTTGAGTGGTCCTCCCTGACGCTGGATTCATGCGTAGGCCACATCCGGCGTGTCACCGAAGAGGAGCCTGCTCCGCGTGGCGCGGTACCTGAAGTCGGCTGACACGGGTCGGCTCACCGGGCACCGAAAACGTCATGCCCTTCGACACCGAATCAGTCGCAACCGAGCCGTACACAGCCGAGGATCCCGGCCGGCAGGGCCGAGTTCGTGGTGCCAGCGCCTCAGAAATCGCGAACTTGGGCGCTGTGGCCGGCGCTTACGCCGGCTCGACGCGGACCGCGCAGACCTTGAACTCCGGCATGCGGGAGACCGGGTCGAGGGCCGGGTTGGTCAGCGTGTTGGCGCGGCCTTCGCCCGGCCAGTGGAACGGCATGA
>NZ_JAAGLY010000204.1 GCF_010548375.1 Streptomyces sp. SID13726 | reverse complement strand
GCCGGACAGCTCGGCGTCAGCCGCGGCCCGTTCCGCGAGGCCGCGCAGCGGCTCGTGCAGGAGGGGCTCCTGACCGCGACCCCGGGGCGGGGCCTGCGTGTCGTGACGATCGGGCGCGACCGCATCCCGGCGCTGTACGCCGCGCGCACGAGCGTCGAGACCACGGCCGCCCGCCTCGCCGTCGCCCGAGCGACCGACCCGGAGGTCGCCTCGGTCCGCGCCGCGTACGACGCTCTCGTGTCGGCCGGCGCCTCGCAGGACCCGCGCCGGATCGGGGACGCCGACCTCACCCTGCACTGGACCCTGGTGGCCGCAGGCGGCAACCCGTGGTTGCTGCGCTGGATGACGACGCTCATCGTCGAGGTCCGGGTCGCGAGCTTCACGGTCAGCGACGAGTACGCCGTGCGCGCCGACTCCCCCGAGTCCCACGAGATCCTCGTCGACCGCCTCGAGGCGCGCGACGCCGACGGTCTGGTCGCCGCGATCACGACCAACCTCGAGGAGGCTGTCGCGCGGCTCACCGCCCCGCAGGAGGCGGCCGTCGAGACGATCGAGGAGCCGCACC
>NZ_JAAGLY010000203.1 GCF_010548375.1 Streptomyces sp. SID13726 | reverse complement strand
GCCTGCGGCAGCGTGGCGAGCGCGTCGCGCGTCCCGGGCAGGATCGTCACGCCGTCGGTGTCCTCGAGCTCGAGCTCGTGGATGCGCTCGAACGCGGCCTCCACGCGGTCGGCGGGCAGGAGGGTCGCGATGAGGGTGCGGGCAGGGGTCCCGTGCGGAATCTGGAAGTCGTCGGGGTCGGGGAGCCCGTGCTCGGACGCCATTCGGCGCCAGCTCCGGTTCACGGCCGGGACGGAGTCGATGAGCGTGCCGTCCATGTCGAACAGGACGGCGTCGAACGTGCGTCCGGCGAACGCGACGCCGGGAGAGGGCAGGGAACGGGCGGCAACGGGGTCGGGCATGCCCCGAGGCTAGCCCGCGGCCGTACGCGTGTCCGACGGCGCGGATAGGGTGGACGCCGTGAGCGCACCCGGGTACTTCATCTCGTTCGAGGGCGGCGACGGCGTCGGCAAGTCCACCCAGTCCCGCCTGCTCGGGCAGTGGCTCGGCGAGCTCACGGGGCGCGAGGTCGTGCTGACGCGCGAGCCCGGCGGCACCGAGCTCGGCACGGACCTGCGCGCCGCGGT
>NZ_JAAGLY010000202.1 GCF_010548375.1 Streptomyces sp. SID13726 | reverse complement strand
CTGACGCCCTGGTCGGCGCTGCCCGACCCGGACGCGCAGTGGCCCGGCCTGGGCGGCGACCACGACTGCGTGAACGCCACTTCCACCGTGCCCGGTTTCACCGACCTCACCGCCCGCGCCTCGGCCGCCCGCTACGTGTGGGACCTGGCCCGCCGCGAGGACAGCCTCTGGGCGGTCCCGCTCGGCGCGGACGGCGTCACCGGGTCGCCCCACCACCGCGACCAGCTCCCGTGCTGGGCCCGGTGCGAACTCGTCCCCGTCGTCACCGACTGGACCCGCCTCACCAAGGAATCCGTATGACCAGCAGCAGCGCGTCCGCCTCCGGCGCCGCCACCCGGCAGCCCGTGTACTCCCAGCGCGTCGAGGGGCTCGGCACGATCACCCTCACCCCCGTCGACCCGACCGCCGACGCCGCGCTGATCCACTCCTGGGTCACCGAGGAACGGGCCCGGTTCTGGGGCATGCGCGAGGCCGGTCTCGAACTCGTCCGGGAGATCTACGAGGACCTCGACCGCCGCACGACCCACCACGCCTTCCTCGCGCGGCGCGACGGCGAGCCCGTCGGGC
>NZ_JAAGLY010000201.1 GCF_010548375.1 Streptomyces sp. SID13726 | reverse complement strand
CCAGGCCCTGCCGCTGGTCCGCGAGCAGCTGGAGGCGTACGGGATCCACGTCCGGACCGCCCCGACCGGGGACGAAGCGCAGCTCACCGTCCTCGACGGAGCAAGGCTGCTGTGGATCGAGACCCCCTCCAACCCCGGGCTCGACGTGTGCGACATCCGGCGCCTGGTCGAGGCCGCCCACGCGGGCGGCACCCTGGTCGCCGTCGACAACACCCTCGCCACCCCGCTCGGCCAGCGGCCCCTGGAACTCGGCGCGGACTTCTCCGTCGCCAGCGGCACCAAGGGCCTGACCGGCCACGGCGATCTCCTGCTCGGCTACGTCGTCTGCCGCGACCCGGAGCTCGCCGCCGCCGTCCGGCGCTGGCGCAAGATCGTCGGTGCGATCCCGGGCCCGATGGAGGCCTGGCTGGCCCATCGCTCCCTGGCCACCATCCAGCTGCGCGCCCAGCGCCAGTGGACCAACGCGCTGGCCGTGGCGGAGGCGCTGTCCGACCACAAGGACGTCACCGGGCTGCGCTACCCCGGCCTGCCCGCGGACCCGTCACACAAGACGGCCGCCCGGCAGATG
>NZ_JAAGLY010000200.1 GCF_010548375.1 Streptomyces sp. SID13726 | reverse complement strand
CCTCGGTGCGCCGGCCTCAGCCCCGGCCGCGGAGGCGGTCGAGGTCGCGGCGCTCGCGCTTTGTCGGGCGGCCGGCGCCGCGCTCGCGGACGGCGACGCGGACGGTGAGCTCCTTGGGGGGCGGGGGCGGGCTCTGGTCGATCACGGCCTGTGCAGCCAGGGGCGCGGAGCCGCGCTTGACCAGCACCTTCTCCACGACGAGGATCCGCTCGGCCGGGCCGCCGCGGACGACGACCCGGTCGCCGACCTTGACGCTCGTCGCCGGCTTCGCGCGCTCGCCGTTGACCCGCACGTGGCCGGCCTTGACCGCCGCGGTCGCCTGCGAGCGGCTCTTGAACACCCGCACGGCCCAGAGCCAGCTGTCGACGCGCGCGCTCGTCGCCTCGGTCGTCGCCATCCCCCGAGCCTAACGACCGCGCGGACGCCGCCCGGCGTGCGAACCGCCTCACCCCGTGCCACCGTGAAGTCAGGCATACGGGGCAGTTACGTCGTATGACCGTTTCGTCCCCCAGAGAACGGAGACAGGGATGAGCTTCATCGGGTGGATCCTCATCGGCCTCATCATGGGC
>NZ_JAAGLY010000001.1 GCF_010548375.1 Streptomyces sp. SID13726 | reverse complement strand
CACCCCCTACCCGTGGGCCGCGATCGGCCTCGGCGTGCTGGCGCTCGCCGGGCTCGCCTGGGCCCAGCACCGCAACTACCGGCGCACCAACCGGGTCCTCAACCACGGCCTGGTCGCGGCCACCGCGCAGCAGATAGGCGGCCGCGCCCAGGATCGCGGCGGTGATCAGCGCGGCGGCCCAGTCGGGCAGTCCGAGGGCGAGTGCGAGGCCCACGGCGAGTGCCAGGGCCGCGCCCGCGTACAGGGCGACGGCGCCGGACGCGGCGTACAGCATGGCCGTACGCCGCTGCTTGCGCGTCTGCTCACGCAGCTCCTCCCGGATGGTCTCGCGCGCGACCTGCGCCAGCTCGTCGACCAGATGCTTGTCCAGATGCTCCAGGTGATCCATGCGCTCCATGGCCGCCGGGTACCCGCGCGGGCGTCCGCTTAACGTCGGCCCGGTCCGGCGGCTGTGCGGCACCGGGGGCAGGGTCGGGAGGATCGCGTGAAACGATCTCCGGCGCCCGGCCGCCCGAACTAGGCTCGTCGGCATGGAGATTCTGGGAACCACGCTGCGTGTCTGCGTCGACGACCTGGATGCCGCGGTCGTCTTCTACGAACGTCTGGCGGGCACGACGGCCCTCCGTTTCGAGCGCGGCGGCGTCCAGGTGGCCGCGGTGGGCTGCTTCCTGCTGATGAGCGGCCCCGAGGCGGAGCTGGAGGTGCTGCGCAAGGTCGCGGCGACCATCGCGGTGAAGGACGTCGAGGAGGCCGCCCAGGTGCTCACCGAGCTGGGCGCCCACGTCGTGGCGGGCCCGGTGCCCACGCCGGCGGGCCGCAACCTGATCGCGATGCACCCGGACGGGGTGATCTACGAGTACGTGGACCGCAACGTCACGGTCCAGGCCTGATCCGAACGGCAGGCCCCGGGTCCGCTACGTCTCCGGCCGCATGCGGAAGTCATGGCGTGCGGGCAGCGGTTCGTCGCTGACGCGGCTCCACATCCGGCCGATCGCCTCGGCGCCCTCCCGCAGATCGGCGACCTCGAAGCCGTCGTCGAAGACGGCCCGGGCCGCCTCGGGGCGTCCCTCGGCGAGCAGCAGGCCGGCCTCGATCAGCCGGAACCTGCCGCGGACCCGGACGGCCGGATACAGCCGCTCCCAGACGGCCCGCGCCGCCTCCGTACGCCCCGCCGCGAGCAGCGCCTCGATCGCCTCGCGGCCCAGCGCGGCGGTGGCCGCGGTCCACGCCTCGCCGTCGTCACGCCGCTCGTGGCACAGGTCGTCGAAGGCCTCGGCGTACCGGTCGGCGGCCCGCTCTCGGTTGCCGGTCTCCTGGTCGGCTACGGCGAGACAGCGCAGCAACGGCCAGACGGACGGGGCCAGTTCGAGCGCCCGCTCCCAGCTGCGCACCGCCTGCGCCCGGTCACCGGCGTGCCACTGGGCGACGCCGAGGTGGTACTCGGCGAGCGGGGTGGCGGGCGCGGTCTCCAGCATGTCCCGCCAGTGCGGGGCGACCAGTGTCTCGCCGGGCGGCCGCACCCGGCGCGGTTCGGGCAGGGCACCGGCCCGCAGCAGCTCCAGCCAGGGCGCCTGCGCCTCCCCGAGGGTGCTCTCCTCGAAGGGCGTGCCCGGCAGCTTCAGGTCGGCGCGCAGCACTTCGAGGGCGCCCCAGCCGGAGCCGGCGGCGAGGACCTCACCGGGCTCGGAGTCGGCGTACGGCTTCCAGGCGGCGTAGGCCTCGTCGACGGCGGCCCGTGGGAGTACGGCCTCCAGGCGCGCCTCCGCCTCCTCGGTGACCGGTGCCGTCTCCAGCGGCCCGTACGCCTCCAGCCAGGACACCTCGCTCTCCGGGTCCAGCCGGACGTGCTCCAGCTGGGTGCGGGCGAGCCCGGCCTGGATCTCGCAGTAGCCGCCGGTGCCGGGTTCGGTGAGCCACTCCTGCCAGCGCCGGCCGCCGGTGCCGGTCCCCCACACGAACAGCTTGCGGCCGCGCAGCGCGTCGGTGGACGTCTGCACCAGCCCGTGGCCGTGGGCGTCGAGGGCGGCGATCCAGCGGCGCCGGGTGTCGGGCAGGTCGTAGAAGTAGTCGGCGGCGTGCGGGCCGCCGGCCGGGTCCGGCGGTACGGGCACCCGGCGCAGTTGGCGCTCGTACCCGAAGTGCCAGGCCTCCTCGGCCGGGGCGAGCACCCGGCGCTCCTCGGGTACGGCGATGTTGGACCACCAGTAGCCCGGCACCGGCCGCTCGTGCGGGTTGCGGATCCGTACGCCGACGTACAGGAAGTCCGAGTCCTCCGGCAGCCACAGGTCGATCTGGAAGGGCAGGTCGCGCAGGCGCTCCCACTCCCACAGCCGGAGCATCTCACCGCCGTCGGGGGCGGGGACGCGGGCCGCGTGCAGGGGTGCGCAGGAGAGGGTGGTGTGGCCGGTGGCGCCGATGTTCCACTCGATGCCGCCGGAGAACCAGGCGCCGTTCAGGGCGAAGTTCGCGGGCTGGAACACCGGGTTGCGGTACAGGAGTTCACGCCCGGTCGGCTTGTGGAGCAGGGAGGCGACCCGGCCGCCGAGTCCGGGGAGCACGGTGGCCCGGAGCCGGTCGTTCTCGATCACGATCGTGTCGAGGTCGCGAGGCGCGCGCTCTCTGCCGTAGCCGTCCCGGACCCGGACCGGCAGCAGGCTCGGCAGCGGTCCGTAGCCGGCCTGCCGGGCCATGTCCCGGGGGAGGTCGTCCCGGTCCCGTACGTCGATGCGGTGCGCCTCGTGGAGGAGCCGCAGCGGGGGCAGCGGGTTGTCGGGGCCCAGCGGTGCGGCGGGCAGGGTGAGTACGTCTCGCCGGATCGTCGTCACGATCACCATGGAAACCGCTCGGCGCCGAGTCGGCCAGGGGAGCTACCGGTCAGGATTGCGCAAAGGCGGCCACGACGATGTCGGTGAGGAGCGCGCCCGCCGTGCCGTCGGGGTCCAGATCGGGGTCGTAGATGGTGATGTTGAGCCCGACGCAGGAGGGGGAGGCGAGCAACGGCCGCAGGAGAGCGGTGAGTTCGTCGGGCAGGAGTCCCCCGGGGTCGGGGCTGTCGACGGCGGGCATGACGGACGGGTCGAGGCAGTCGGCGTCCAGGTGGACCCAGAAGCCGTCGATCTCCGGGACCTCGAAGGCCTCGGCGGTGGCCCGGGCGAGGGCGTCGGCGCCCCACTCGCGGAGGTCGGCGACGGTCACGACCGGGATCTTCAGGGCGGCGAGTTCAGCGCGGTCCTCCTCGAACTCGTCGCGGATGCCGAAGAACCGCACGTCCTCGTCCCGCAGATAGGGCTTCAGCCCCTCCAGGTCCGTCAGGTCGTCCTGTCCGCGCCCGGTGGCCAGCGCGACCTCCTCGCCGCCCGCCGCGCCGATCCGGTCGGAGTTGCCGGTGTGCCGGAAGTCCGGGGAGGCGTCGATCGCGGCCAGCCCGTAACGTCCGACGCGGCGCAGGGCGAGCGAGGCGCCGAGCTGGATGGAGCAGTCGCCGCCGAGGACGACGGGGAAGTCCCCGGCGCGGACGTGGTGTTCGAGACGGTCGGCCAGCTTGACGGTGTACGCGGCGATCGCCGCCGCGTTGAAGACGCCGTCGCCCTCCTGCCAGTCCCCGCGGTCGTAGCGCGGCGGCACCACCACCCCGCCCTCCAGCGCGCGCAGCCGCTGCACGATCCGCTGCTCACGCAGGGCACCGGCGAGCTTGTGGCAGCCGGGGACGGTGCCGGGGACCGGCGGACGCAGGCCGAGGTTGGAGGGGGCGTCCAGCACGACGATATTCCGCATGCGGGTCATCCTCGCCGACGTACAGTCGACCGTCCACGGAGATACGCGAAGGAGCGACAGTGAGCGAGCGCCACACCTACCGGGTGATCGTGCGGGGGACCTGGGACGGGCTCACCGAGGAGGCCCGGGCCCGGCTGCTCGCCGAGGCGGCGGACCACGGCATGACGAGCATGCGGTTCTCCGAGGAGGGCTCGCTGTCGTACGAGCCCGCGCCGCTCAAGCACTTCTCGATGCGGTACGTGGTGGTGTCGGACGCGGCGGACGGCGACGAGATGGCGGGCGCGATCGCGGAGGACCGCGCGGAGACGGCGCTGCGGGACCTGGGCTACGGCTTCCGGGATCTGAGGTCGACGGTCACGGACCTCGACACCATGAAGATCAACCGGAAGCCCGCATCTCGGCGGTGATCGCCCAGCGCTCGTGGTCCCGCCACGCCCCGTCGATGTAGATCATCTTCGGGGAGAACCCCTCCAGCCGGAAACCGCAGGCGCGCGCGAGGGCGAGGGAGGCGGTGTTGAGGGGCTGCGCGTTGATCTCCAGCCGGTGCAGCCGCATCGGCCCGAAGGCGTACCCGACGACGAGGTCCAGCCCCTCCCGCATCAGCCCGCGCCCGGCGGCGTGCGCGAACGCTCCGTAGCCGAGCGCCCCGCACCGGAAGCCGCCCTCGACGATGTTGTTGATGTTGATGAACCCCGCGATGGCCCCGTCGCCCCGCGCGCCGTCCTTCTCGCAGACGAGGAACCCCGCCTTGGTCCGGTCCTCGATCAGCCGCCCCGCATAGGCGAGATACGCGCTGTCGCTGTCCGGCGGGAACAGCCAGGGCTGATGAAGCTCCTTGCTCTCCCGGGCCAGCCCGGTGAACTCGGCGGCGTCCTCGTAGGCGAAGGGGCGTATGCCCACGCGGGGGCCTTCGGCGAGATAGCGGGATGCGGTGTGCGGCATCCCGTCAGCCTACGGCGGTCTAGGAGCGCCGTTTCATGAAATACGCCCCGCACAGCGCGCCGATCACGGCCGTGGCGAGCAACGCCATCCACAGGGGCATGGTCACCTCCGGGATCAGCAGGCGGATCCTGGTCGCCCGGGTGTTCTCGAAGATGAAGATCAGGGCGAGGACGGCGAGGAGCAGGACGACCACCCTGGCGGGTGTCACCGCCCCGCCCCTGCCTTTGGTGGGGCCGTTCTCGGAGGTCTTCGGGCTCATGCGACCAGGGTGGGCCCGCGGCCCCCGTCACGCACGGTGAGGTCTGCCCTTCGGGTGACTCACCGGCCCGCCACGGGCAGCTCCAGCACCCCCGTCCGCCCGGTCGCGGCGGCCACCGTCACCGGCTTGATCCCCCGGTTCCCGAAGTAGGCGTCGTCGCTCGCCGCGATCACGAACTGGAGCCGGTGCCCCTTCTCGTACCGGTGGACGACCCCCGGCAGCGTCACCGTGAACGGCTTGCGCACATCCGGTACCCGCACCGGGGCCACCAGCCGGTGCGCGAGGGTCTTGGTCCCGTCGGGCGCCATGTCGTAGATCTTGGCGAACAGGACCAGCCTGTCGGCCGCGTCCCCGGAGTCCTGGGTGCGCTCGGCCTCCGCTGAGCTCACCTTGAGAGTCACCTTCGGGGCGCCGACGACGTCGAGGGTCCGGCTCAGCGGCGCACTGGTCCAACCGGCGTAGGTGCCCTCGGTGTCGTACGGCGCCGGGTCCGGGAGTCCGACGATGCCGGCCAGCGAACTCTCCGAATGGCTCGTGGGCACGAGCCGGTTGCTGTACGACTGGCTCCCGCGCCGCACCTTCCTGCTGTTGTCGACGAGCTTGCCGTCCCCGGAGAGGTAGAGGGACCGGCTCGGCGCGGGCACGCGGTCCGCGGTGGCGTAGGTGTGGTTCGGGTCGGTGATCCAGTCGCGGTAGTAGGCGAAGGCCGGTCCGGTGTCGACGTTCTTCTGCCGGTGCAGGTAGCGGTCGAACCAGGCGAGGATCCGCCGGCCGACATAGCTGGTCTCCAAGTTCCCCTGGGCGAAGTTGAGTTCACCGGCCGCCGGATCGGTGATGCCGCCGCTGTGCCCCCAGGACTGCCAGATCATCTTGGCGGTCGTGCCCTGCGCCTTGAGCCTCTTGTACGTCGCCGTCGCCTCGTTGAGATTGAAGAGACTGTCCGCCTGCCCCTGGACCAGCAGGGTGGGCGCCTTGACCCGGCTCAGGTACGACACCGGCGAGACGCTGTGCGAGTAGTCGAGCAGCTCCTTGGTGCGATCCGCGGGATAGCTCCCGGAGTTGAGGGTGCGGACGGTGTCGCATGCCTTGGTGACGAAGTGTAGACAGCCGAGGGAGTTGATCCGGGACGGGTCGAGGTTCGCCTGGGTCAGTGGCCGGCCCTCGCCGATGAGGTAGAAGCCGTTGGACCACTGCCACTTGAAGGCACCGGGAACAGCGCTCCTGGTGTTGTTGGGGTCCAGCGCGTACGCCAGGTCGTTCCAGGTGATCATCGGCACGAGCGCGTCCACCCGGCGGTCCACGGCGGCGGTCGCCAGCTGGATCGCGCCGCCGTAGGAGCCGCCGATCATGCCGACCCGCGGGTCGCCGGGCCCGTCGAGGGTGACGAAGTCGGCCTTGGTGCCGTCGTCGGCGGCGCGCCTGCCGCCCAGGAAGTCGACGAGCGCCGAGGCGGCCACGCCGTCGATGCGCGGATCGTCGAGGGAGATCAGACAGCCGGACTCTCCGAAGCCCAGCCCCGAGTAGGCGAGCGAGACATAGCCGCGCTGCGCGAAGGCCTTGGCGGTGGCGTCCGTGGACCCGTCGGACTTGCTGCCGCCGAAGCCGTTGGTGGTGAGCACCGCGGGAGCCCGGCCCACCCCCGAGGGACGGTACAGATCGGCGTCGATCGTGCAGGTGCGGCCCCCGGCCTGGACGGTGAACTTCAGTGCGCTGACCGTGTATTGACCGGTCGCGGCGGCGGGAGCGGTGAGCGTGGCGCCGAGCAGGAGAGCGAGCGGGACGCTGTATCCGAGCAGACGACGGGACACGAGACCTCCACACTGAGGACAACCCGACTTACCGACCGGTAAGTACCGGTCGGTGTCATGGTGTGACACGTGTCAAAGGAGGTCAATCGCCGTGCCGGGTGTTTCTTGACGGGGATCGAACGCCTCGGCCGGGATGGTGCGTCGGCGGGGATTCAGCGCAGGGCGGGTTCGTCGAGCGTCAACGTGCCCGCGTCGGCGTCGAGTTCGGCCGTCGCCCCGAAGGGCATGGTCAACGCCCCCTCGCAGTGCCCGAATCCGAACTCCTCGACGACGGGCACGCCGAGTCCCCCGAGCCGGTCGGCGAGAACCGTGCGCAGCGTGGCGTACGGGCCGCATCCCGCCCAGGAGCCGAGGGCGATCCCCGCGACCCCGTCCAGCCAGTCGGCGCGCAGGAGTTGGGTCAGCATGCGGTCGACGCGGTACGCCTGCTCCCCCACGTCCTCGATCAGCAGCAGTCCGCCTCCGGCGCCGGTGGGGGCGTACGGGGTGCCGAGGTCGGTGGCGAGCAGGCTGAGGCAGCCGCCGAGCGTGACCCCGCGGGCCCGGCCCGGGACCAGGGCGGTGCCCCGGGAGGTCAGGGTGCGGACCGTCTCCGGGGCGAACAGCGTGGCCCTCAGATGCTCCTGCGCGACGGCGTTCTTGGTGAAGTCGGCACCGGCGGCGGCCGGTCCGTACAGCGTGACGAGGCCCAGCCGGGTGGCGAAGGCCTGGTGCAGGGTCGTGACGTCGCTGAAGCCCACGAGGACCTTCGGGCCGGCCGCCCGCAGCGCCTCCCAGTCGAGCAGGTCGACCATCCGCTGGGCGCCGTAGCCGCCCCGGGCGCACAGCACCGCGTCGACGGAGGGGTCGCACCAGGCCCGCTGGAGGTCGGCCGCCCGGTCGGCGTCGGAACCGGCCAGATAGCCCAACTCGCCGTGTGTGCCGAGGACATGCGGGGCGGCCACCGGGTCGAGGTCCCAGCCGCGCAGGATGTCGAGCCCGGCCTGGAGCCGTTCCTCCACGACCGGCCCGCTCGGCGCGACGACGGCCACCCGGGCTCCGGGACCGAGCCTGGACGGCCGTACGAGTTGATTCACTTGTTGAGCTCCAATGTCGGGACACCGGGTGGGTTGAGCCCGAAGACCTGGGCGTAGAGGGAGAGTTCGGCTTCCAGCACCCGGATCATGGTCTCGGCCCGCCGGAATCCGTGCCCCTCCCCCTCGAAGGCGATGTAGGCGTGCGGCACCCGGCGCCCCGCGATCCGGGCGAGGAACCGCTCGCACTGCGCGGGCGGGCAGATCACGTCGTCGAGGCCCTGGAGGAGCAGGAAGGGCGCGGTAACGCGGTCGGCGTGCTCGACGGGTGAGCGCTCCGCGTACCGTCCCGGTACCTCGGCGAGCGATCCCACCAGGCTCTCCAGGTACTGCGACTCGAAGTCGTGGGTCTCCCCCGAGCCGAAGGACACCAGGTCGAGGACGGGGTAGATGATCGTGCCGCAGGCGTAGACGTCGGTCGTGGTGAGCGAGGCGGCGGCGGTCCAGCCCCCGGCGCTGCCGCCGCGGACGGCGAGCCGGTCCCGGTCGGCGGTGCCCTCGTCGGCGAGGGCGAGCGCGACGGCCGCGCAGTCCTCTACGTCGACCACGCCCCACTGCTCGCGCAGCCGGTTGCGGTACTCCCTGCCGTACCCGGTCGAGCCGCCGTAGTTGACCTCGGCGACCCCGATCCCGCGCGAGGTGAAGTAGGCGATCGCCAGGTCGAGTACGAGGGGCGCGTGTCCGGTGGGCCCGCCGTGCGCCCAGACGACGTACGGCGGCAGCTCGTCGGCCGGCGCCCGGTGTCCGGGGTGGTGGGGCGGGTAGACGTGGGCGTGGATGTCCCGGCCGTCGGGTCCGGTGAACGTGCGGATGAGCGGTTCGGGGTAGTGGACGGGGTCGACCGGGTCGTCGTGCGGGGCGCCGATGACCCGGGCCCGGCCGGTGCAGGTGTCGAGTTCGACCACCTCGTAGGCGGTGCGCGGGCTGGCGCCGATGCCGACGACCCGCTCGCCGTGCACCGCGAGGGCGGGCGCGAACTCGGTCCAGGGGCCCGCCGCGTCGACGAGTTCGCCGGTCTCGGGGTCCAGTATCCCGAGCGCGGTCGAGCCGCTGCCGTGCACGACGGCGATCAGTCCGCTGTCCAGCGGGGCGAACCAGCGGTGCCCGAGTTTCCAGAGGGCGCCGCCGAACTCCTCCTCGCGCGGGCAGAGTTGTTCGCCGTCGCGGTAGAGGTTCCACCAGCCGGTGCGGTCGCTCGCGTACAGCAGCCGGCCGTCGGGCGACCAGTCGGCCTGGGCGATGGACTCCTCCGGGCCGCCGGCCACCGTGCGCGGCTCCCGGAGAGCGCCCGCACGGACCTCTGCCACGACCAGCTCCGTGCCGTCCCAGGGCATCCGCGGATGGTCCCAGGCGAGCCAGGCCGCGCGGGAGCCGTCGGGCGAGATACGGGGTCCGGTGACGAACCGGTGGCGGCCGTCGGTGAGTTCGCGTACGGCGTCCCGGTCCTGCGCGGCCGAGCCGTCCAGGGGGACGGCGGCGACCACCCGGCGCACGTCGGTGGGTCCGTCGCCGGTGAACTCCTCCAGGACGCACCACACTTCACCCAGGTCGAGTCTCAACTGCGGTTCGGCCCAGCGCAGTCCGCCGCCCACCGGGGAGACGGGGGTGAGGGGGCGCGGCTCGGCGCCGGGCTCGTACCGGTACAGCCGCTGGTCGGCGAAGTTCACGAACACCACGAGCGGCGCACCGGCCACCACCGCACCGGCCCAGGGGTGGCCGCCGTACTCGATGACCCGGCTGCGCACGTTCCACGGCGCGGGCAGCACCGGCTCCTCGGTGCCGTCGGTGTGCCTGCGCACGAGGGTGCGGCGGCCGCCCTCGGCGGGCCGGGGTTCGGTCCACCAGACCTCGTCCCCGACGAAGCCGAGCCATTCGGGGTGTCCGTCGTGTGCCGCGGCGAGCGCCGCGTCGATGGGCGAGGGCCAGGAACCGTATGACGACGTCTGCACGTTCTCCCCCACTTGCTCAGGCCGTCCGCAGGAACCGGTCGAGTACCCGGACACCGAAATGCAGTGCCTCGACCGGGACCCGCTCGTCGACCCCGTGGAAGAGGGCCTGGTAGTCGAAGCCCTCCGGGAGCTTCAGGGGCGCGAAGCCGTACCCGGTGATGCCGAGGCGGGAGAACTGCTTGGCGTCCGTGCCGCCGGACATGCAGTACGGCACCACGTGTCCCTCGGGCGCGAACTCCTCGACGGCGGCCCGCATCCGGGCGTACGTCGGCGAGTCGAGCGGAGCCTGGAGGGCCACCTCGCGATGGCTGAACTCCCAGTCCACGTCGGGGCCCGTGAGCTGGTCGAGGGTCACGCGGAACTCGTCCTCGGTGCCGGGCAGATACCGGCCGTCGACGTGGGCCACGGCCTCCCCCGGGATCACGTTGACCTTGTAACCGGCGTTCAGCATGGTCGGGTTGGCGCTGTTGCGCACGGTCGCCTCGACCAGCTTGGCCGCGGGGCCCAGCTTGGTCAGCAGCCCGTCCACGTCGTCGAGGTCGGGCTCCACGCCGTACAGCGCGGCGAGTTCGGCGAGGGCCGCGCGGACGGTCGGGGTGAGCCGCAGCGGCCACGCGTGCTCGCCGATGCGGGTGACGGCGGCGGCGAGGCGGGTGACCGCGTTCTCCTTGTTGACCTTGGAGCCGTGTCCGGCCCGGCCGCGCGCGGTGAGTTCGATCCAGCCGGTGCCGCGCTCGCCCGCCGCGATCGGGTAGATCTGGCGGCCGCCGGCGTGGAAGGTGTACGCCCCCGACTCGCTGATGCCCTCCGTGCAGCCCTCGAAGAGCTCCGGATGCCGGTCGGCGAGGAACCCGGAGCCGTCCACGGCGCTGGCCTCCTCGTCGGCGGTGAACGCGACGACCAGGTCCCGCCGGGGCCGTACGCCCTGCCGGGCCCAGGCCCGCACGACGGCCAGGATCATCGCGTCCATGTTCTTCATGTCGACCGCGCCGCGCCCCCAGACGACCCCGTCGCGGACTTCCCCGGAGAAGGGGGGCACGCTCCAGTCCGCGGCCTCGGCGGGCACGACGTCCAGATGGCCGTGGACGAGCAGCGCGTCGGCCGACGGGTCGGTGCCCTCGATCCGGGCGACGACGTTCGTACGGCCTCTCGTGCGCTCCAGCATCATGGGTTCCAGGCCCGCGCCCGCCAGTTGCTCGGCCGCGTACTCGGCGGCGGGGCGCTCCTGGCAGTCGCCGCCGCCCCGGTTGGTGGTGTCGACGCGGATGAGGTCGGAGGTGAAGCGGACGACCTCGTCCATTGCCTGCTCGTCAGCCATACTGCTCCTCCACGGCGGCCGAGACGATCGTGGTGACCGCCTTGAAGGTACGGATTCCGGCGTACATGGACTCGCTCGTGTACGCCACCTTCCGCTCCCCGACCTGCCCCACGCCCGGGACCACGGTGGCGGCCATGGCGAGATGCTCGGCGTCGAACTCGAGCGCGATCGTGAACGGCCCCGCCTGTACCGGTTCCTGACGGACCGCCAGCCGGGCGGCCTCCTTGGCCGCGGCTCTGATGTCGGCTGCCGTGCGCGCGGGGGTGCGGCACACGGCGGCGTAGCGCGAGACGTGGTCCTTGACGGCGACCTTCAGCGCCTCGGGGGCGTATCCGAGGGCGTCCTCGCAGGCCACGTCGTCTCCGGTCACGAGGACGACGGGCACCCCGTACTCGGCGACCACGTGTGCGTTGAGCAGCCCCTCGCTGGCCCGTACGTCGTTCAGCCAGACCCCGGTGATGGAGTTGGCGAGGTAGGTGTGGGCGAGGACGCCCTCCATGCCGGCGCCCGCGTGGTAGCCGACGAAGGCGATGCCGTCGATGTCGCCGTGCTGCACGCCCTCGACCATGGAGAGGGACTTGTGCCGGCCGGTGAGCATCTCGGTGCGCTCGTCGAGTCGCTCCAGGAGCAGGTTGCGCATGGTCCAGTGGGCCTCGTTGACGAGCACGTCGTCGGCGCCCCCGTCGAAGAAGCCCAGTACGGCGGCGTTCACGTCCGAGGTGAACATCGACCGGCACCGCTCCCACTGGGGCGTCCCCGGCAGCACGTCGGCCGGCCAGGTCACTCCGGTGGCGCCCTCCATGTCGGCGCTGATGAGGATCTTCATGCTCCGTCACGTTACGCGCCGCGGAGGTTTGCGTCGCCCGTAAGCGGTGAGGCGCCCCCGGCGGATTCCCGGGAAACGGTCGAGGACACGAGTGAACGACAGCACCCTGACGGCACGACGGACGACGAGGGCAAGGGCGGCCACGGCGGCCGGCTCACCGGACCGGGCCGAACCCCCGAAGCGGCGCGACGCGTTCTTCGACAACGCCAAGTACCTGGCGATCGTGCTGGTCGCGACGGGCCACGCCTGGGAGCCGCTGCGCTCCGGCAGCCGTACGGTCACCGCGCTCTACACCCTCGTGTACGCCTTCCACATGCCGGCGTTCATCGTGATCTCGGGCTACTTCTCACGCACCTTCGACGCGAGCCCCGAGAAGATCAGGCGGCTGGTCACCGGGGTCGTCGTGCCGTACGTGGTGTTCGAGACGGCGTACACCTACTTCACCCGCTGGTCCTCCGGTGTCCCGGACCGGGAGATCAGTCTCCTCGACCCGCTGTATCTGACCTGGTTCCTGGGCGCGCTGTTCATCTGGCGGCTGACCACGCCGATCTGGCGAAGCCTGCGGTGGCCGCTGCCGACCGCGCTCACGGTCGCCGCGCTCGCCTCCCTCACCCCGTCCATCGGTGACGACCTGGACTTCCAGCGCGTGCTGCAGTTCCTGCCGCACTTCGTGCTGGGCCTGTGTCTGCGGCCCGAGCACTTCTCACTGGTGCGCCGGTGGCGGGTGCGGCTGCTCGCGGTGCCGGTCCTGGCGGGCGCGGTGGTGTTCGCGTACTGGGCGGTCCCGCGCATGGACTACGCGTGGTTCTTCCACCGCTACGCCGCCCAGCACTTCGGCGTGCCCGCCTGGTACGGGCCGCTCATGACCCTGGCCCTCTTCGGCTGTTCGCTGGTCCTGGTCGCCTGCTTCCTGTCCTGGGTGCCGGGCCGCCGGACGTGGTTCACCACCCTGGGCGCGGGCACGCTGTACGGCTTCGTCGTCCAGGCCGCCGAGCACTTCGGCTGGGCGGGGCAGCGCTGGACGCACTCGCCGCTCGGCGTGATCACCGTGAGTGCCGTCGCCGCGGCGGTGGTGACCGGGCTGTGCACCGCGCCGGTGCGGCGGGTCTTCCGGGGGGTGATGGAGCCGGGGATGGCGTGGGCGTTCCGGAAGGGGCCGCCCGTCGCGGTGCCGGTTCGGGTGGGCCGGTAGGGCGGGTCGGTAGGGCGGGTTCGGGCGGGCCGGGGAGAGCGGGTTCAGGTGGGCCGGGGAGAGCGGACTCAGGCAGGCCCGGGAGAACGGATTCAGGCAGGCCGGGTAGAGCGGGTTCAGGTCCGGTGGATGCGGTCGACCAGGATGTCGATGACCAGCGGGGTGCGCGGTCCGAAGCTGAGCAGCACCCCGTCCTCCAGGGTGACGACGCGTCGGTCCAGGCCGGCCGGGGTCTCCCGGATGCCGGGGATGTCGACGAGGCCGTCGACGCCGCCGACCGACTCCAGGCCCTTGTCCATCATCAGGATCACCTCGGGCTGCGCCTTGACCAGGGCCTCGCTGGTGAGCGGGGTGAAAGGCCGGTCCAGGCCCGCCTCGACGCCCGCGTCCACCGCGCCCGCGGCCTCGATCAGCGAGTCGGCGCCCGAGCCCTTGCCTCCCATGAGGTAGACGGCCGCGCTGCCGCGCATGTACAGGAACGCCACCTTGGGCCTGCTGCCCTCGGGCACCGCGGCCCGCGCCGCCGCCAGCTCCTCGGCGATACGGCTGTTGAGGGCCTTGCCTGCGGCGGGGACTCCCAGAGCCTCGGCGATACGGGTGGTGCGGGTGGAGACGTCGGCCAGTTTCGTCGCCGGGTCGAGGACGACCACCGGCACTCCGGCCGCTCGGATCTGGTCGACGGCCTCGCTCGGCCCGGTGTCGGTGTCGGCGAGCACCACGGACGGCTTCAGGGACAGCACGCTCTCCGCGCTGACGTCGTGCGCCTTGGTGACCTGCGGGAGCTTCTTCGCCTCCGCGAAGGTGGCGGTGATGTCCCGGCCGACGACCCGGTCGCCGAGGCCCAGCGTGAACACGATCTCCGCGACTCCGCCGTTGAGCGGCAGGATCCGCGAGGCGTCCTTCACGGTGACCTTCCGCCCGTCCGAGGAGTCGACGGTGACGGGCAACTCCGGTACGGGCGCCTTGCCTTCGAGCGGTACGAGGGTGTTCTTCGCGAGCTGCTTCTCGGCCGCGGCGGCGCGTTCCCCGGCCGACGCCGGGGTCGCCTTCGCCGCCGTGGCGGAGTCGGAGGTGCCCGTGCCGCAGGCGGTGGTCAGCAGGGCGAGGGCCAGCGCGACGGGTGCGAGGGCGCGGCTCCACGGGGTTCGTCGGGGTCTTCCGGACAGACGCATCGCTCGGCCCACTCCATTCTCGGGGATGACCTACAGTTGATCAATAGCTTAGGTTAGGTTTACCTTATTAACTCCAAGTGGGGGTGGGACGTGAAGGGGCCAATTCGCCTGCGCGGCAGGCGAGTCGGAGGAATGTCGGCGTTCGCCGCGATCACGCTGACGCTCGCGTCGGCGCTCCCCGCGGCCGCCGCGGGGACCTCGGCGACGGGACCCGAGGGGCAGAAACTCACCGCCTCCAAGTCCTCGGGACTCGACCCGGCGGGCGAGACGGTGACCGTCTCCGGCTCCGGCTACAACACCGAGAAGGGCATCTACGTCGCCTTCTGCGTGGACAACGGCGCCGGCAAGACGCCCACGCCCTGTATCGGCGGGGTCGACATGTCCGGCGAGTCCGGGGCGTCCCAGTGGATCTCGTCCAACCCGCCCTCCTACGGCGAGGGGCTGGCGAAGCCGTACGGCGGCAGCGGGCACAAGGGCACCTTCAGCGTGAAGTTGACGGTCCGGGCCAAGGACGCCAACACCGACTGCACCGAGTCCGGCGTGAAATGCGCCGTGATCACGCGCAACGACCACACGCGCGGCGGCGACCAGTCCCAGACGGTCCGGATTCCGGTGACCTTCGCGGGGAGCGGGTCGTCGGGCAGCGGCGCGTCGGACGGCGCTTCGTCGGGCGACGCCTCGTCGACGCCGAGTGCGGGCGCCGGGGCGAGCACCACCGGAGGCAGCGGATCAGGCTCCGGCTCCGATTCCGGCTCGAAGACGAGCGGGCCGCTCGCGAGCACCGGCTCGGCCGCGCTGACGGTCGGGCTCACCTCGGCGGGGCTGGTCGCCGCCGGCACCGGGATCTGGTACTGGGCGCGTCGGCGCCGGACCGGACAGGTGGCCTGAGCCCCGTCCCGGTCCCAATTCCCAGAGGGAGAACAGAAGATGACGAAGAGACCCGGCGCCGCCGCACTGGCGGGCGGCACCCTGCTGGCACTGCTGTGTCCGGGCGTGGCGATCGCGCAGGACGGGGGCGCGTATCCGCGCGAGGTGTCCGGCGGCTACGCCAGCTGGACGACAGCGGGCGGTGAACTGGCCGATCACGGCGTGACGCTCGACGTCACCGCGCCCGCCGTACGAGGGTCGGCGGACCGCGCCTGGTTCCCGGCGACCGGCGGCGGCGCCGATCCCGGATCGGGTGACGCGGAGGTCGAGTTGGGGGGTTCCGCCCAACTCACCGGTGTGGCACAGCCGTTGACGCTCGGCGCACTGCGCCTGGAGCTGGACGGCGGCTCCGGCGTCCTGCACGCCCGTACGGCCGCCGACGGCGTGGTCCGCGAACTCGCCCTGGCCGATGTCGAGTCGGGCGCCGCCCCTGTCGTACGCACCGGCGGGGTGACCTGGACCGGACTGCGGGCGTCCCTCACCGCCGAGGGCGCGGAACTGCTGTCCGCGTGGAGCGGGCGGGAGTTCACCCGGGGCGACGACCTCGGACTGCTCGACGTGACGGTGGGGACCGGGTCCGGCACCGGCGACGACACGCCTGGGACGGCACCGGAAGAGGCTTCCGAGGAGCCGGCTCCGGGCACCGCCGCACCCGAGCAGCCGGCCGGGGACGCGAAACAGCAGTCGGCGCCCTCGGCGACGGTCGCTCTCGCCGCCCTCGCCGCGGGCGGTGAACAGCAGGTCACCGGCGCGGGCTTCGAGCCCGGCGAGGTGGTGCTCGTCGCGATCGACGACGACACCCGGTACCAGGCGACGGCCGACGAGGAGGGCCGTGTCTCCCGCGCCTTCCCGGTGTACACGACGGCCGCCGAGGGCGCGCACACCGTCGAGCTGTACACCGTCACCGGAAAACGCGGCGCCGCCGCCGACTTCGAGGTCCGCCCCACCGCGGGTTGACCCGGCGTGCCGGGCTTGGCGCACTCCCCTCTCGGCTCGGCGCCCTCCCTGCTCGGCTTGGCGCACTCCCTTCGCTTCGGCGAACCCCCTTCGAGGAGCGGGCCGCTCGGTCCGCTCCTCGGCATGCCCAATTCCCTTACGAGAAACGGGAGTTGAAAATCCTTTGCCTTCCGTTGACAAACCCCGGGAAGTCATACTTAGGTTTGCCTTACCTAATCCCGACCGGGAGTTGGGTAACCCCTTGAAAGGTGAAGCGCTCGCCATGAGAGCCGTTCCTTCCGCCCGTACCGCCGCCCGTGCCGCCCTCGCCGTCGCCGCCTCCGCCGCCCTGACCCTGGGCCTGGCGACCTCGGCCTCCGCCGCCACCTCGACGCGCACGATCGTCGACGGCAGCACCACGTACAACCTCTCCGTGACCAGCCCGGACACCGCCGGCGCGGCCGGCCAGGTCATCAACGTCACCGGTTCCGGCTTCAACACGAGCCAGGGCATCTACGTCGGCCTCTGCGTGGTCGAGGGCAACCCGGGCGACACCAAGCCCACCCCCTGCCTGGGCGGTCAGGACGAGTCCGGCTCCACCGGCGCCTCGCACTGGGTCAACAACACCTTCGGCGGCCTGTTCGCCAACAGCTCCAAGTTCGGCACCGGCGGCACCTTCAACGTGAACATCTTCGTCAAGGCCACCCTCGACGACGGCAGCGTCTGCGGCCAGGACGTGGAGTGCGCGGTCGTGACCCGCGCCGACCACTTCGACACCAACGACCGCAAGTACGACGTCCACGTGCCCATCACCTTCCAGTAGGCGCTCGTCCCGCCAAGCGCTCGCCGCCCCACAGGCCCACGGGCCGGCCGACCGGCCGGCCCGTTCCGGCACTTCCCTCTCCGAGGAACCTCCATGACAGACGACACACCCGACCGGCGTCCGGTGCGCCGGCTCAGACGCCCCGCCGCCGGCCTCGGCGCCGCCGCCCTGGTGGCCGCCGGAGCCACGGCCGTGACCGTCGGCTCGCCCGCCCAGGCCGCCGACACCCCGAGGACGGCACTCGGCAAGGACGGTCAGAAACTCACCGTCTCCGCCTCCGCGAACCTCGACCCGGACGGCGAGACCCTGCGGGTCACCGGCGAGGGCTACGACGACACCAAGGGCATCTACGTCGCCGTCTGCAAGGACAACGGCGACAACCGCATCCCCACTCCCTGCCTGGGCGGCGCCGACCAGAGCGGCGGCAGCGGCTCCTCGGTGTGGATCATCCCCAGGGACGCCTCGGACGAGGGCGCCGGCACGGTCGCGCAGCGGTGGGGCGTGGGCGGCACCTTCGACGTCGCCCTGAGCGTCAAGGGCGAGGACAGCGGCCTCGACTGTCTGGAGGTGGCCTGCTCGGTCGTCACCCGGGTCGACCACAACGCCGCGGGCGACCGTTCCCAGGATGTCCGCATCCCCCTCGCCTTCGAGGGCCAGGACCCCGGTGACGGGGGCGACGGCGGCGACGGCGTGGACGTCCCGCCCGGCACCGTCAGCTATGTGCGGTCGGCCGAGTTCACCACCGCGGGCCGCCCGCTGGACCTGCTGCTGCACCCCGACTCCGGGAAGCTGTACGTCGGTTCGGACAACATCGTCGACACGGCCGACATCGCCGAGCAGGGGCTGTACGCCCTCGACCCCAAGGACGGAAGACTCCTCAGCCATGTCGCCCAGGCGCCCGGCGCGGGCGGTGCCCTGGCCAACCGGGTGGTACGGCAGATCGTCGCACCGCTGCCCGGCGACGGGGTCGTGTTCCACTTCCCGCTGCGCGGCATCGGCACCGCCGAGGACGGCGACACCACCGCGGGCGGCGTCTGGCTGAACGGCGCCACGGTCACCGGAGTCGGCCCCGGCACCACGGCCGCCACCACCCTGGTCGCGCAGGGCGCCGCGCTCTCCGAGGTCGAGACCGCGACCGGCACCGTCAAGCGCACGACGACCGTCGAGGGCGGCAGCCTGCTCGGCGTGGACGCCGCGCACGGCGTCGCCTGGTCCGCGGGCACCGCCGACGGCAAGAAGGTGCTCAGGAGGATCGACACCGCCTCCTTCCAGGTCACCGCCACGGCCGAACTACCCGCCGCCGACTCGGTGTTCTTCGTCGAGGCGGACCCGACGACCGGCAACGTCTGGGTGAGCAGCGGGGATTCCGTCCTCGTGTTCGACAAGGACGCCAAGCCTGTCGCCACCCTGACCGGCGCGGACCGGCCCCTGGCCGCCGCCTTCGACAAGACCACCGGTCGGGCCTTCGTGCTGCGCGAGGACTACGGCACCGCCGAGGAGGGCTCGGACAACAACGGCTCCCTCCAGATCCTCGACGCCAGGACCTTCGAGCAGGTCGCCGACCCGGTCACGCTGCCCGGCAGCCGCGTGGTGAACAGCTACGCGGGTATCGCCGTAGCCCCGGGCGCGACCTCCGTCTACGTCACGAAGCAGGCCGAGAGCAAGGTCCTCAAGCTCGACGTCCGGGTCTCCCCCGAGGTCACCCAGTCCCCCACCGACCAGACCGTGGCGCCGGGCGACCGGGTCACGTTGGTCGCGGCGGCCGAGGGTACCCCCGCACCGACCGTGCGCTGGCAGGTCAGCCCGGACGGCGGCCAGACCTGGTCGACGATCGAGGGCGCGGCCCAGAACGCTTACGCCTTCACCGCGAAAGCCGGCCAGGACGGCTACGAGTACCGCGCCGAGTTCACCAACTCCGTGGGCACGACCCGCACTTCACCGGTCACGCTGACCGTGCAGGCGGCCTCGGGCGACGGCGGCACCGGGGACGGCGACGGCGAGGACACCGAGCCGTCGGGCAGCAGGACCGTCACCGGTCCCGAGGGGCAGAAGCTCACCGTGACACCGGTCAACAGCCTGGCCGTCACGGACCAGAAGCTGAAGGTCACCGGCTCCGGCTACGACGTCGACAAGGGGATCTACGTCGCCCTGTGCGTCGACAACGGCGACGGCGAGCTGCCCACCCCGTGCATCGGCGGCGTGGACATGAGCGGCGGGTCCCACTCCTCGGCGTGGATCTCGTCCAATCCGCCGGACTACGGCGAGGAGTTGGCGACCCCGTACAAGGACGGGGGCTCCTTCGAGGTCGAGCTGACCGTGGACGCCAAGGACGAGTTCACCGACTGCTTCAAGGCCAAGTGCGTCCTCGCGACGCGGGCCGACCACACCCTGTCCGGCGACCGCTCCCAGGACGTGAAGGTCCCGGTGAGCTTCGTGGGCCAGGACCCGGTCGACACCGACCCGGACACGGGCGACGACGGCGGCTCGGACAACGGCGGCACCACCGGCGGCTCGACGAGCGGCGGGTCGGGCACGAGCACCGGCGGTTCGGGCAGCTCCGGCTCCACCGGTTCGGCCACGGGCGGCCCCGGCACCTCCATCGCGGGCGGCAGCCTCGCCGCCACCGGTGTCACGGTGGTCTCCTTGGCGGCCCTCGCCGCCGCGCTGGTGGCGGCGGGCTGGGTGGCCTACCGCCGCGGACGCACGGCCGACGAGCAGTAGCGAACAGGGCGCCCTCCGGGTCGGTGGGCGCCCTTCGTCGGTCGCCGGACGCGCGTGTCAGATCGGCACAGCGACGGCGTTGTACGTCGTCTCCGGCGTCGGCGTGGTCGTGAAGCGTGCGTTGACCAGGTACAGGCGGCTGCCGAAGCGTGCGGCCGTGGTGGGGACGTCGAACCGCGGGTCGGTGATGGTGGTGCGCAGGGTCGCGGTGGTGGCCTTGGCGTCGAGGTCCCACACGCTGATCAGGTTGAGCCGGTTCTGCACGACGTACAGGGTGCGGCCGATGCGCCACAGGCCGTCGCCGTTGACGACGGTGTCCTGGCCAACCAGCGTGATCCTCTTGGCGTACCCGGACCTGGGGTCGACGTGGTACAGCTCGCCCGGCGTGCTCTTGACGACGATCAGCCCACGTCCGTCGGGGGTGCCCACGACGCCGTTGGCGTTGTTGACGTCCGGCAGCTGGACCCAGTCGCCGGTCAGCGGCAGGGTGCGCACCGCGCCCGGCCGGCTGCCGCGCGGGACGGAGTACAGGGCCGCGGCCCGCGAGTCGGTGAACCAGGCGCGGTCGCCGAGCAGGGTGACGTCGTTGATGAAGTGCCCGGTGGCCTCGGAGAGTTGATGGCTGCGCAGCACCTCGCCGGTACGGGCCCGGTGCACCCGCGCGACCCCGGTGTTCCCGGCGACGTACAGCAGGCCTTCCTGGTCGGTCTTCAGGCCGACGGCGACCTGTCCGGTGGCACCGGGATAGAGCACCTTGCCCTCGCCGGTGCGCAGGTCGGTGCGGTAGATCGCGCCGTTGGCACGCGATCCCATGTACGCGTACGGCGTTCTGCCGATGGCGATGCCTTCGGGGAGCCAGCCGTCGGGGAGCTGGAACTCCGTCGGCCAGGTGGCGTTGCGCGCCGCGCTCGCCGTACCGGCACCGGCCGTCACCGTGAGAGTGGCGAGAGCGGCGGCACCGCCCAGCACGGCACGCCGGGTCGGCTGGGGGTGATGTCGAGTCATGCTTGGGACCTCCATGAGGACTCATTGAGCTTGACTTGGCCGAAATTTCGAATTCTGTTCGTGTCAAACGAACCGGCCGCCCCAGGAGTTCCCCCCAGCCCCACCCCGCCGGTCAGGCGGCCCGCCCCACCACCCACCACTTGGACGGCAGCTCGATCCGGGTGCCGTCGGGCCGGTACTCGGTGGTGATGAGCGGCAGTTCACCGCCGGCCACGATCGTGAGCCCGGCCGCCCCGAGGTAGACGGGCACCGCGTCGTCGGCGACCTCGCCGGGCGCGATGCCGTGCTGGAAGATGGGGGCCAGCTTGGCGGGCGGTCCTTCGGGGCCCTGCGCGAGTCCCACCAGGATGGGCTTGGCGGCCTCGGAGAGTTCGACGAGGAAGGCCCGGCCGCGCTCCCCGATCAGCGCGCCGATCCCGTCGACCATCTGCTGCCGGTCCTCGGGCGCGGTCTGGTGCAGCACACCCCGCATGTAGACGTTGGCGTCGCCGAGTTCGGCGTGCAGCGTCTCCGGCTCACCCTTGTCGGAGGCGTCCAGCTGCCGGTACGTCACCTGCTCACCGGGGTCGGCGGCGCGCGCGTGATCCAGGGCCGCGGCGGACAGGTCCACGCCGATGACATGGGTGAAGTGGGCGGCGAGGAAACGGCTCTGGGTGCCGTTCCCGCAGCCCAGGTCCACGAGTGGCAGCCCCGGGTCGATCAGCAGCGGCTCGAAGTGGGCGAGATGGACACCGGAGGTCAACACCGGCTCGGCGTCCCAGAACACGGCCCCCTGCCGCCCCGGAGCCTCCCGCCAGAACCCCTCCCAGGACTCCCGGTAACGACCCGTCACGCTCATGTCCGACTCCCCAGGATGCGACGCAAACCCGCCACACTTGGCGGGCCAGTACGGTGTATCGCGCGGGGGTCACGTGAACAAGCGCATGGCGCATTCCTTCACGCCCAGTTCGAGAAACACGCGCCCCGTGCGTGCCTGCTCAGCGCCGTGGCAAGGTCAGTTCGAACCACACGGTCTTCCCGGCCTTCGTGCGGCTCGCACCCCACTCGCGCGCCAGTGTGCTCACCACCCTGAGCCCGCGCCCCCGTTCGTCGGTGGGCCCGGCGCTCATCAGCGACGGCAAGTCGTGGTCGTCGTCGTCCACCTCGCACAGCAGGGTGTCCCCGCGCACCAGCCGCAGCTCCACGGGCCGCCCGTGCGAGTGCCGTATCGCGTTGGTGACCAGCTCGCTCACCATCAGCTCGGCCGCGTCTACCAGCTTGGCGAGCCCCCACTCGTGCAGTTGCTCCCGCACCACCGCGCGGGCCCGCCCCACCTCGACCGGGTCGAGCGAGACCCGCCACTCGGCCACGTCGTCGGGCTCGATGCCGTTGAGCCGGGCCATCAGCAGCGCCACGTCGTCCTTGCGGCCGCCCCGTGTGTTGAGCGCGCGGATGATCGCGTCGCAGGCGTCGTCCATGGAGGCGGCCGGATGCGCGGCGGACTCGGTGAGCGTCGCGAGCCCCACCCCGATGTCCTCGCCCCGCACCTCCACCAGCCCGTCGGTGCACATCAGCAGCCGGTCGCCGGGCTCCACGCGCACGTGTGCGGCCTCGAAGGGCACCCCTCCGACGCCGATCGGCGCACCGGTGGGCAGGTCGAGCAGCTCGCTGCGGCCGTCGCGGGCGCGCACGATCACCGGCGGGATGTGGCCCGCGTTGGCGATGTGCAGCTCGCTCGCGATCGGGTCGTAGACGGCGTAGAGGCAGGTCGCGAGGTAGGTGTCGCCGAGCCGCTGGGCGAGGTCGTCGAGGTTGCGCAGCAGCTGGGCGGGCGGCAGGTCGAGCGCTGCCATGGTCTGTACGGCCGTACGCAACTGGCCCATCATGGCCGCCGAGTTGAGCCCGTGCCCCATGACGTCGCCGACCACCAGGGCGGTGCGGGCGCCGGGCAGCTTGACGGAGTCGAACCAGTCGCCGCCGACGCGTCCGAGGAGCATGCCCGGCAGGTACCGGGTGGCGATGTCGCAGCCCGCCATGCGCGGCGGGATGTGCGGCAGCATGCTGTCCTGGAGCGTCTCGGCGACGGACTCCTGGAAGGTGTACATGCGGGCGTTGTCGAGCACCAGGCCCGCGCGGGCGGCGAGTTCGGCGCCGGTGACGCGGTCCATGTCGTTGAACTCGACGCGCTCGGGGTGCCGTAGCAGGATCATGAACCCGAGGACCACGTTGCGGGCCTTCAGCGGGACGACCAGCATGGAGCGGCCGGTGATCAGCGGCCGGATGTCGCGCTTCTCGAACTGCGAGGCGATGGCGTGGCCCATCTGCTCGCTGATGCGCGGCACGAGGACGGGCTCGCCGGTGGTCATGCACTGGAAGAACGGCGTGTGCGCGGGGAACGGCATGGCCTCGCCGACCGGTACGACGTCGTCCCAGCGGCCGGGTTCGTCGGTGTGCTCCAGGGCGACCCGGTGCCACATGGTGGTGGTGTCGGGCACGCCGTCGGGGAACCCCTCGCCGGCGACGACCTGTTCGCGCAGATAGGTGCCGGCGACGTCGGTGAAGCGCGGCACGACGGCCTTGCTGACCTCGACGATGGTTCGGGACAGGTCGAGGGAGGTGCCGATCTTCCCGCTGACCTCGTTGAGGAACTCCAGACGCTCGCGTACGGCGACGTACTCCAGGTCCTCGCCCTCGTCCTGCTCGCCCTGCGGGACCGGCAGCCCCTCGGCGGCCGCCCTGGCCGCCCGCTCCCGGCGGGCCTTGCGCTCGGTGCGCCGGGGCACACCCCAGTCGGGGGTGACGGGCACCCGGTCGTTCTGGCTGAACTCCAGGACGGGATAGCCCAGTTCGAGGATCTGCGCGACGATGCGAGCGCTCTCGCCGACGCTCATGCTGGGCAGGATCTCGGGGAGCCTGCGGGCGAGTTCGTCGGCGCCGGGGAAGTCGGTGTGCAGGGCGAAGGCGGGCGCGATGCGCTCGACGGCCACGGCGCCCTCGTCCAGGTCGAGGTCCTGGTGGAGCCCGTCCGCGTCGGCGGCCAGCACCAGCAGCCGCTCCTGTCCCGGGCCCACCAGCGGGTAGGCCCACCACAGGACGTCGACGCGGTCGGCGCCGGGCACGGTGAGGCCGGCGCGGCCCGCGGCCGGGTAGGACAGCCCGCCGTCGAGGGACGACTCCAGGTCGGGGCCGAGTCCGTCGTAGGCGGCGTACGCGCCGTAGGGCGGGGTGTCCTCGGCGTCGGGCAGTGCGCCGGAGACGGGCAGCAGGTCGGCGGCGGGGCGGCCGATGGCCTCCTCCCTGGTGGCGCCGAACAGTCGGCGCGCGCCCCGGCTCCAGTGGGACACCAGGCCGTCGCGGTCCACCACGACCACGGCGAGCGGGACACGTCCGGCCGCGGCGTGGCCGTCCGCCGCGCCGTCCCCAGCCCCGCGGCTGGGAGGTGCGCCCGTCTCGGTGCCACGGTCCATGGCCCAGGCCCTCTCTCCGCAAGATCTGTGCCGCCTGCTCCACCGTACGGCTCCGGCCGGTCACGGTGTGCGGCAATGCGGGAATTGGCCCGGACCGGCTCGCCCCGGCGCGCGCCCCCGCGCTGACGGCCTGTCAGTCCTCGTGTCCGAGCTGGAGATCGCGCTCGGTACGGCCGCCCCCGGCCACCTGGAGGACGGTCGCGACCGGCGGGTATCCGGCGGCGATGACGGTGTACTCGCCGGAGGACAGGTCCAGGAAGCGGAAGGTGCCGTCGGGGCCGGTGGTGAGGGTGTCGACGACGTTGCCGGCCGCGTCCAGGAGTGTCACGCGCGCGTCCTCGACGGGCCTGCCGCCGCCGGCCCGCACGGTGCCGCGCAGCACCGCGCCGCCCGCGAGTTCGACGTCCTGGCGGGTCTCCCGGTCGGCCCGCACCGTGACGGGGAGCGCGGCCGGGCGGTACGCGGGCGCACTCGCGGCGAGGGTGTACTCCCCCGCGACCAGTTCGGTGATGGCGTAGGTCCCCTCGGGGCCGCTGCGGGTGGTGGCCACGACCTCGCCGTGCACGTTGGTGAGGGTGACGGTGGCGTTGCGCACGGGTGTGCCGTCGGCGGTCAGGACCCCGCCCGCGAGCCGTCCGGCGCCGCCGAGCACGATGTCGAGTTCGACCGGGCGCTCACCGACGGTCACGGAGACCGCCTGCGGCTGGTGCCCGCCCGCGGCGGCGATCAGGACGTACGACCCCGGTCCCGGCGTGGCCAGCGCGTACCGTCCGTCCTCGCCGCTGGCGCCCCGCCCAATCTGTGCTCCGGCCACGTCGATGAGGG
This sequence comes from Streptomyces sp. SID13726, assembly GCF_010548375.1. Classification (GTDB taxonomy): domain Bacteria; phylum Actinomycetota; class Actinomycetes; order Streptomycetales; family Streptomycetaceae; genus Streptomyces. The sequence continues at coordinate 931,538 of NZ_JAAGLY010000001.1, read as the reverse complement.
TGAGCGCGGTCCGGGGCACGACGGTCTCGTCGGAGTGCCGCACCGTGCCGCAGACGGGGACCCCGGCGGCGTACGGCGATCGGGCCTGCGGGATCGGGGCGGTCTCCGTGTCGGGGGCGTTGTGGGACACCAGCGGTTTCTCCTTGAGGAAGAAGGCGATGAGCAGGCCGAGGACGAGCACCGGCACGAGGTAGAGGAAGATCCTCGGCATGGCGTCGGCGTAGGCCCGGATGTAGCCGTCGCGCAGCGCCGGGGGCAGCGCGTGGACGAGCTGCGGGGTGATGGCCTCAGGGTCGGGCAGCCCGCTGCCGGTGGGCAGTTCGTCGGCGAGGGCGTCGGCGAGCCGGTGCGCGAAGAGGGTGCCGAAGATCGCCGCTCCGACGCTGCCGCCGATCTGCCGGAAGTAGTTGTTGGCGCTGGTGGCGGTGCCGAGGTCGGCGGGGCGGACGGAGTTCTGCACGGCGAGGATCAGCACCGGCATCACCATGCCGATCCCGGCGCCGAGGACGGCCATCCAGATGCTGTAGTGCAGCCGGGGCGTGTCCGCTTCGAGGCGGGACAGCAGCCACATGCCGAGGACGGAGAGGGCGGTGCCGAGGACCGGCCAGACCTTGTAGCGGCCGGTGTGGCTGATGAGTTGGCCGGAGACGACGGAGGCGCCGACGATGCCGGCCATCATGGGCAGCATCAGCAGGCCCGACTCGGTGGCGCTGGCCCCGTCGACCATCTGGAGGAAGGTCGGCAGATAGCTCGCGGCCCCGAACAGCGCGACGCCGATCACCAGGCCCACCAGACCGGTGATGTTGAAGACGGAGTCCCTGAACAGCCGCAGCGGGATGAGGGGTTCGGCGGCGAAGCGCTCGGCGACGAGGAAGAGCACGGCGGAGACGGCCGCTCCGGCGCCGAGTCCAAGGATCGTCCGGGAGTCCCAGGCGTACTCGGTGCCGCCCCAACTGGTCAGCAGCACCAGGCAGGTCGAGGCCGCGGCGAGCAGCAGGGCGCCGAGGACGTCGAACCGGGGTCGGGCGAGGGGCTTGGGGAGCTTCAGTACGGCGGTGACGACGGCGAGGGTGACGATCCCGAAGGGCACGTTGACGTAGAAGCACCAGCGCCAGGAGAGGTGGTCGGTGAAGTAGCCGCCGAGCAACGGGCCCGCGACGGAGGCGAGTCCGAAGGCGGCGCCGATCAGGCCCATGAAACGGCCGCGCTCGCGGGGCGACACGATGTCGGCGATGATCGCCTGCACGCCGATCATGAGGCCGCCCGCGCCGACGCCCTGGACCGCGCGGAAGGCGATCAACTGGTCCATGCTCGTGGCCCGTCCGGCGAGGGCCGAGCCGATGACGAAGACGACGATCGCGAACTGGAAGACGCCCTTGCGGCCGAGGAGATCGCCGAGCTTGCCGTAGACCGGCAGTCCGATGGTGGCGGTGAGCAGATAGGCGGTGATCGCCCAGGACATCCGGTCCAGGCCGTGCAGTTCGCCGACGATCCTGGGGAGCGCGGTGGCGACGATCATCTGCTCCAGCGCGGCGAGCAGCAGCGCGAGCATCAGCCCGAAGAAGACCAACCGGACGCGGCGCGGGCCGAGTTCGGCGGGCGGGGCGGGAGCCTCGGGTGGCGCTTCGACCCGTTCCTCGTACGCCGGAGTCGTCACGCCCACGTCCCGCTCCCCTCGTCGCGCCTGCCCCGCAATTCCCGCTTTAGGCGACAACTACGAACAAGCGCGACGAGTTACGGCACATCGGTGGTCCGGACGGAGATCCACTCGATCCGGTGACCGGGATCAACGACCGCCGAGCGCGCGGGACTTACTTCTCGACCTCGGTGGCGAGCCGGTCGAGGAGGGCGTCGTAGATCCTGCCGAGGCCCTTGGGGGCGAAGGTCTTCTCGAAGAAGCCGCCGATGCCGCCGGCGCCGTCCCAGGTGGTGGTCACGACGACGCGGGACTTGCCCTCGCCGGCCGGGGTGACCCGCCAGGTGGTGACCATGGAGGAGTTGCGGTCCTTCTCGACGAGTTCGCCGTCGGTGGGCTCGCTGACCTCCAGGAGGCAGTCGCGCACGCGCTTGCTGGTGGCCTGGAGCTTCCAGTGGACGAGGGTGCCCTCGCCGTCGCCGCCCTCGCGGACCTCGTACTCGCTGAACTGCTCGGGCAGCACCTTGCCGCGGGTGCCGCTGTAGTCGGCGACGGCGTCGAACACCTTCTCCGCGTCCGCCGCGACGATCCGCTCCGTAGTGGCCTCGACCTGCGCCATCGACTTCCTCCAGGACTTCAAGTTCTCGGGCTTGGAGCAAGCCAACCACCCTCGCCCACGGCCGCCCAAATCGGGGTTGCACAAGAAATCGAACAAGTGTTTCACTCGGAGGGCAGTGCTACCGAGGAGGCCTCATGCGCTGGGAGAACCTCACCGAGTCCGCGGAACACGGACGGGCCGACGCCGCCCTCTTCGGCGCCGACGCGGTGGTCAGCCGTACCTTCGACACACCCGAGTTCGCCGGGATCACGTTCCACGAGATCCGGGCCCGCTCGATCATCAACCGGGTACCGGGCGCCTCCCGCATGCCCTTCGAGTGGACGGTGAACCCCTACCGCGGCTGCTCGCACGCGTGCGTGTACTGCTTCGCCCGCAAGACCCACAGCTATCTGGACCTGGACACCGGGCTCGGCTTCGACTCGCAGATCGTGGTCAAGGTGAACGCCCCGGACCTGCTCCGCCGCCAGCTGGGCTCACGCCGCTGGACCGGCGACCACATAGCGATGGGCACCAACGTCGACTGCTACCAGCGCGCGGAGGGCCGCTACCGCCTGATGCCGGGCATCCTCGCCGCCCTGCGCGACCACGCGAACCCCTTCTCGATCCTGACCAAGGGCACGCTGATCCTGCGCGACCTGGACGTCCTGAAGCAGGCCGCCGAGGTGACGGACGTCGGCATCTCGGTCTCGGTCGGCTTCACCGACCGCGAGCTGTGGCGCACCGTGGAGCCGGGCACCCCCGCTCCGGACCGCCGCCTGGACGCCGTACGCACCCTGACCGAACACGGCCTGAGTTGCGGCGTCCTGATGGCCCCGGTGATCCCCTTCCTGAGCGACAGCCCGGCTCAGCTGCGCTCCACCGTGCGCGCGATCGCCGCCGCCGGAGCCACCTCGGTCACCCCGCTGGTCCTCCATCTCCGCCCGGGCGCCCGCGAATGGTTCATGACCTGGCTGAACCACGAACACCCCCACCTGGTCCGCCGCTACCAACGCCTCTACGCCGACGGCGCCTACGCCCCCAAGTGGTACCAGCGCCGCATCACCCGCCAGGTCCACGAACTGGCCCAGGAGTACGGCATCGGCCCCTCGGGCCCGGGAATGCCCCGCCGCATCCGGGAACCGGAGCCGACGGAGAGCCGGTTGCCGGAAACGACGCAACTGACGCTGATCTGAGAGCGTTCGAGCGCATCCGGCGGCCCAATTGGGTCAAGTATTGCCAGAACACGTTCTTCCGGGCGCGCTTTCCGGGACGATGCCGCGTGGACCGTGGTCCTCGCGGTTCGCAAACCTCCGTCCTGGGAGGACTCCATGAGAAAACGCGCAGCCGTGCTGTGCGGTGCCGCGGTCGTCGTGGCCGGGACCGTCAGTGCCGTTCCCGCCGACGCGAGCGCTCCGCAGGTGACGCGGGCCGCTCAAGTGGCGAAGCTCAGCTGGAAGAAGTGCGGTACCGCCGACTATCCGACGCTTCAGTGCGCGTCCCTCGGGGTGCCGCTGGACCACGCGCACCCGCGCGGGAAGCAGATCACCCTCGCGCTGTCGCGGGTGCCGCACACCGCGAAGAAGTACCAGGGGCCGCTGCTGGTGAATCCCGGCGGTCCCGGCGGCAGCGGTCTGACGCTCGCCGGGTTCGTCGCCTCCGCGCTGCCCAAGGCGGTCGCGGCGCAGTACGACGTCATCGGCTTCGACCCGCGCGGGGTCGGCGGCAGCAAGCCGGCGCTCAACTGCTCGCCGGGCTACTTCAACCCGGTCCGCCCTGACTCCGTGCCGAGCAGCTCGGCCCTGGAGAAGGCGAACCTCAAGCGCGCCAAGTCGTTCGCCGCCGCCTGCGGCAAGAAGTACGCGAGCGTGCTGCCGTACATCAACACCATCAGCGCCGTGCAGGACATGGACTCGATCCGCCAGGCCCTCGGCGCCCAGCGCATCAACTACTTCGGTTACTCGTACGGCACCTATCTGGGCGCGGTCTACGCCAAGCTCTTCCCGCACCAGGTGCGCCGTCTGGTCCTGGACTCGATCGTGGACCCGACCGGCGTCTGGTACGACGACAACCTCGCCCAGGACTACGCCTTCAACGACCGCCACCGCGCGCTGATGGCCTGGATCGCCAAGTACGACTCGACGTACAAGCTCGGCACCGACCCGGAGAAGATCGAGGCCAAGTGGTACGCGATGCGCGCGGCCCTCGCCAAGAAGCCGGCCGGTGGCAAGGTGGGCGCCTCGGAGCTGGAGGACACCTTCATCCCGGGCGGCTACTACAACGGCTACTGGCCCTATCTGGCCGAGGCGTTCTCGGCGTACGTGAACAACAAGAACGCCGACCCGCTGGTGGAGGCGTACGAGAACTTCGCCGCGGTGGACGCGGCCGGGGACAACGGCTACTCCGTCTACACCTCGGTGCAGTGCCGTGACGCCTCCTGGCCGCGTGACTGGCGGCAGTGGCAGAAGGACAACTGGGCGGTGTACGAGAAGGCCCCGTTCATGGCCTGGAACAACGCCTGGTACAACGCACCGTGCGCGTTCTGGCCCACTTCGTCGCTGAAGCCGGTGAACGTCGCCAACGGCAAGCTGCCGCCGGCGCTGCTCTTCCAGGCGACGAACGACGCGGCGACCCCGTACCATGGCGGCGCGACGGTCCACCGGCTGCTGGCCCACTCCAGCCTCGTCGTCGAGCAGGGCGGCGGGAACCACGGCATCACGCTGAGCGGGAACGCCTGCCTGGACAAGTACCTGGCGAAGTACCTCACCGACGGCACCGTGCCGCGCGGCGGCGGCCAGGCGGACGCGGTCTGCCCGACGCTGCCGGACCCGAAGCCGCTGACGTCCAAGGCGGCGTCGACGTCCTCGCACGGCTCGACCCTGCACGGGCTGCTCGGCTTCCACGGCTGAGCGCCTGACACTCCGTCGGGGGCGTTGTCAGTCCCATGGTCCACCATGGACGCATGAGTGAGCTGACCAGGATTCCCGCCCCCGCCGGGGTCGCACCCGCGGCCCAGTACTCCCATGTGGTGCTGGGCCGCGGCCGTTTCGTCGCGATCTCGGGCCAGGTCGCGCTCGACGAGGACGGCAAGCCGGTCGGCGGGGGCGACGCCACCGCCCAGGCCGGCCAGGTCTTCGAGAACCTCCGCCGCTGCCTGGCCGCCGCCGGGGCGACCTTCGACGACGTCGTCAAACTCACCTACTTCGTCACGGACATGGCCCACATGCCAGCGCTCCGCGCGGCCCGCACCGAGCACATACCCGACGACCGGCTCCCCGCGGCCTCGGCGGTGCAGGTGGCGGCTCTGGTGCGGCCGGAGTTCCTGATGGAGGTGGAGGCGTTCGCGGTGGTGCCCGAACAAACGGTGGTACGCGAACAGACAGTGGCGCCCGAATAATCGGAGGCCGCCGGTTCGGACCGCCCCTAGGGTGCCGTCATGGCCGACCGTCTCCTCATCCGCGAGATGACCCTCGCCGACTGCGACCGTGTCTCCGAGATCCGCGTCCGGGGCTGGCAGAGTGCGTACCGGGGCCTGATGCCCCAGCCGTTCCTCGACGCGCTCAGCGTGGCGCGGGACGCCGAACACCGCCGGGCCCGGTTCGGTCGGGGCGGCGGCAGCGTCGTGGACCTCGTCGCCGAGCGGGACGGCGAGATCCTCGGCTGGGCCTGTCACGGCCCCTACCGCGACGGCGAACTCCGCACCGGGGACGCCGAGTTGTACGCGATCTACGTGGACGCGCGACGGTCCGGCGGCGGCATCGGACACGCCCTGCTCCAGGAGTCCGTACGACGCTCCACGGCCGCCGGCCACCCCCGCATGCTCCTGTGGGTCCTGAAGGGCAACACCCGCGCCCGGCGCTTCTACGAACGCGAGGGCTTCGAGGCCGACGGCGCCGAGGAGCCCTTCGAGGTGGACGGGGTCGCGGTACCAGAGGTGCGGTACGCAAGAAAGCTGACCGACTGACCGGCTGACCAGCACTCAGGCACTCAGGCACTCAGGCACAGAACACCCCGCCCCACCGCCACCCACCACCACCCACCGCGAACCCCACCTCACCGCTGCCGAGGAATCCGCTTGAGCGCCCGCACCGCCTCCTCCGCCAGCGCCGGATGAGCGAGCGCCTCGTTCAGTACGGGCCTGGCGCGGGCGTCCCCCAGGGTGCCCAGCCCCTCCACACAGGCCAGGGCCACCCGGCGATACGGGTCGTGCGGGCGCAGCCGGCGCCGGAGCGTGGTGATCAGGGCGGGTACGGACTCGGGCGCGTCCAGTTCGGCCAGCAGCCGGACCGGGTGCAGGGCGTAGGCGACGCGGAGTTCGTTGGTGGCGAGGGTGGCGGCCGCGCGGGCGGTGCGCGGGTCGCCGAGGCGGGCGAGGGCGTGGGCGGCGGAGGCGCAGCGCGGTGGATCGCGGTGGTTGAGCAGCAGGACGAGCGACTCGAAGGCCCGGCGGTCCCCGGCGAGTCCGAGCCGGAACGCGGCCAGCTCCCGGGCCCACAGCGGCTGTCCGGGCTCGGTGAGGACTCCGGCCAGTTCGTCGGGGTCCTCGGTGGCCACCAGCCGGTCGTAGCCCGCCGACGCTCCCGACTCCTGCCGTAAGCGCTCCGCGAGTGATCGCAACTCTTCGTCCATGACACGCAGCCTAGAGTGACCGTCCCGGTCCCGGGACGTACATCACAAACACAGGGGGCTGGCGCGCTCGTTACCCACCGGTTAAGCTCAGACGAGCGAGTTACCCACTCGCGGAACTCCTCATGACGGCCTGGTGACGCAGCCGCCGTGAGAGCAGTCGGTTCGGTACCTCAGGTACCACCAGCACTACCAGTACGACTCGGTCTGGGACAGGGCCGGTCGGCTTCCACCGTTCTCCGGGCTCTGTGCAGGGCTCGCGACGACGGCCCGGGCGTGTGCGCTCGCAGCCCGGCACCACCCGCATTCCGCAATGCCTCACGCACCCGGTGCGCCCCTCGGCGTACCGGGTCGCGCTCCCAGTCGTCACCCTCATTCCAGGAGTTCCGCGATGGCCACTCCCCTGTCCGACCCCTCCCTGTCCCCGCTCAGGACGATCGCCGTCGTCGGCCTCGGCACCATGGGCACCGGTATCGCCGAGGTCCTCGCCAAGGCCGGCCGCGAGGTCGTCGGCATCGACATCAGCGAGGCGCAGACCGCCAAGGCCGTCGCCGCCCTGGAGACCGCGACCGCCCGTGCCGTGGAGCGCGGCCGGCTCACCGAGCAGGAGCGCGCGGACGTCCTCGCCCGCATCCGCACCTCCACCGACCTGCGTGCGGCGGCCGACGCCGACCTCGTGATCGAGGTGGCGCCGGAGTCGTACGAGATCAAGCACCAGATCTTCCGCGAACTCGACGGCATCGTGCGCCCCGAGGCGATCCTCGCGACCGGTACCAACGCCCTGTCCGTGACCCGGCTGGCCGCCGACTCGGCCCGCCCGGAGCGCGTGCTCGGACTGCACTTCTTCAACCCGGCGCCCGCGATGAAGCTGGTCGAGGTGGTCTCCTCGGTGCTCACCGCGCCGGCCGCCGTCACCGCGGTCACCGACCTCGCCCTCGACCTCGGCAAGGAGCCCGTCGCGGTCGGCGACCGGCCCGGCTTCGTCGCCGACGGCCTGCTGTTCGGCTATCTCAACCAGGCCGCCGCGATGTACGAGGCGAAGTACGCCTCCCGCGAGGACATCGACGCGGCGATGCGGCTCGGCTGCGGACTGCCCATGGGCCCGCTCGCCCTGCTCGACCTGATCGGTGTCGACACCGCGCGCACGGTCCTGGAGGCCATGTACGCCGAGTCCCACGACCGGCTGCACGCCCCCGCCCCGATCCTCAAGCAGCTCAGCGAGGCGGGGCTGACCGGCCGTAAGTCGGGACGCGGCTTCTACACGTACGAGGCCCCGGGCAGCGCGGCGGTCGTGCGGGACGCGCTGACTCCCCTGGAGAGCTCGGAGAAGGCCGCGGGCCGCGAGGTGCGCTCCGTCGGGGTCGCCGGCTCCGGGACCATGGCGTCCGGGATCGCCGAGGTCTTCGCCAAGGCGGGTTACGAGGTCGTCCTCGCCGCCCGCAGCGAGGAGAAGGCGCAGACGGCGAAGGCCCGGATCGGCAAGTCGCTCTCCCGCTCCGTCGACAAGGGCCGGATGACCGCCGAGGCGGCCGCGCAGACCCTGGACCGGATCACCGCGGCGGGCTCCTACGAATCCTTCGCGGACGTCGACCTGGCCGTGGAGGCCGTCGCCGAGGACCTGGAGGTCAAGCAGCAGCTGTTCCAGGCGCTGGACAAGGTCTGCAAGCCGGGCGTGGTCCTGGCCACCACGACCTCCTCGCTGCCCGTCGTCGCCTGTGCCCGTGCCACCTCGCGCCCGCAGGACGTGATCGGTATGCACTTCTTCAACCCGGCGCCGGCGATGAAGCTGGTCGAGGTCGTCCGTACGGTGTTGACGGCCGAGGACGTCCACTCAACAGTTCACGAGGTGTGTGGACGGATCAAGAAGCACGCGGTTGATTGTGGGGACCGTGCGGGCTTCATCGTGAATGCCCTGCTGTTCCCGTACCTCAACAACGCGATCAAGATGGTGCAGGAGCACTACGCGTCTCTTGACGACATCGATGCCGCGATGAAGCTGGGCGGCGGCTACCCGATGGGCCCCTTCGAGCTCCTGGACGTCGTCGGGCTCGATGTCTCGCTCGCCATCGAGAAGGTCCTGCACCGCGAGTTCCGCGACCCGGGCCTCGCTCCGGCCCCGCTCCTGGAGCACCTGGTGGCCGCGGGCTGCCTCGGCCGCAAGACCGGCCGTGGCTTCCGCGAATATGCCCGGCGCTGAGCGGGTCGGCGACTGGTTCAGAGGCGGTGAGGACTGGGGCGGGCTGCTCGACCCGAGCAGCCTTCCCCCGCCGGGGACCGGCGGCCCCCCGTCCGTCCCGGGCGGGGGGAACCCCGGACACGCGCATCATCCTGCATACATGCAGTACGTTCGGGGCATGCCCCAGCCCGCCAAGTCCTCCCGTACACCAGCCACGCCCGACGCGCCGGAAAGTGCCGCAGGCAGTCGCGCGGCCGCCCAGCGGCTCAAGATGCGCCGTGAACTGGCGGCCGCCGCGATGGAGCTGTTCTCCACCAAGGGGTACGAGGCCACCACCGTCGACGAGATCGCGGCCGCGGCCGGGGTCGCCCGCCGCACCTTCTTCCGCCACTTCCGGTCCAAGGAAGAGGCGATCTTCCCCGACCACGACGACACGCTGATCCGGGCGGAGTCGGTGCTCAACGCGGCGCCCGCGCACGAGCATCCGCTCGACACGGTGTGCCGTGGCATCAAGGAAGTCATGAAGATGTACGCGGCCCGGCCGGAGATCTCGGTCGCCCGCTACAAGCTGACGCGCGAGGTGCCGACGCTGCGGGAGGCGGAGATCGCGTCCGTGGCCCGGTACGAGCGGTTGTTCACGCGGTATCTGCTCGGGCACTTCGACGAGCACGCGCATGACGACGACGCGAACGACGATCCGCTGCTGGCGGAGGTCGCCGCGTCGGCCGTGGTCACGGCTCACAACCATGTGCTCAGGCGGTGGCTGCGGGCGGGTGGGCAGGGGGATGTGGAGGCGCAGTTGGATCATGCGTTCTCGATCGTGCGGAAGACTTTCGGGACGGGTATCGGGGCGGGGCGGGACGCCTCGCCCCGGCCGGCTCCTGCTTCGGTGACGTCTCAGGGCGAGGTGTTGGTCACTGTCGCTCGGACGGATGCGCCGCTTGATGAAGTGATGCGGGCTATTGAGCAGGCGCTCAAGGAACGTTGACGGGTGCGGGTGAGTGGGCGCTGGTCGCGCCCACGCGGCGGAGCCGCACATCGATACAGCCCCGCGCCCCTAAGAGCATCACCTCCGAGTCAGTGAGAATTTCGCCGCAAGTCCGGGGGACGCCTGACCCGTCACCAACCCGGTGACAAGTCGTCCCGTCGCCGGAGCCAGCATCAGACCCAGCATGTTGTGGCCGGTCGCCAGCAGGACACGGGGGTGACCCGGCACCGGGCCGATCAGAGGAAGACCGTCCGGGGTCATCGGGCGGGGACCCATCCACTCCTGCTCTCTACGGGCCCAATCCGCGCCCGGCAAATACGGCCGTGCCGCCGCGACCAGCGCCTCCACCCGGCCCTGCCGGAAGCGGTCCGGGTCGCGGTCGAACTCCATGGTTCCGGCCACCCGGACGCCCTTGCCCAGGGGCGTCAGCACCGCCTTCGCCGCCCCCAGGTGGACCAGCCGACTCGGAAGCCGGTCCGTCGGGACAGAGAAGCTGTACCCCTTCCCGGCCGCGAGGTCGATCCGTACGCCGAGCGAGCGGCACAGCTCCCGGGACCACACCCCGGCCGCCAGGACCACCGTGTCCGCCGTGTACGTCCCGGCGGTCGTACGGACCTCCGCGCGGCCCCCGTCGTCCCGTACGGCGGTCACGCGCGCCCCCTCCACCAGTTCGGCCCCGTCCCGGCGGAGCCGTTCCGTGAGCGTGTCCACGAACTGGCCGGGGTCCAGGGACCATTGGCGCTCCACGAGGAAGCCCGCGCGGGCCGCGGGACCCAGCGCGGGCTCCGTCTCCACCAGGGCGGACCCTCGCAGCAGCTCCCCCACCGGCGCCCCCAGCCCGCGAAACCCCGCCAGCCCGTGCGCCGCCTCCTCCTCCGACGGGTACGCGAACAGGAATCCCTCCTTCGCCGCCCCGCCGTCCACGCCGAGCGCCTCCAGTTCCTCGAACAGCGTGAACGTGTCCTCGGCGAGCGCGGCGAGGGACGCGGCGCCGGTGCCGTAGCGATGACACGTGCTGTGCAGTCCCAGGCGGGTCAGGAAGCGCAGGAGCGGGAGGCTGGGGACCGGGTTGATCCACAGGGGGCTCGTCGGGCGGAACAGGCCGGTCACCGCCTTCCTCGCCACTTCCGGTGCGCCCAGCGGTTCGACCAGGTCGGGGCAGACCTCGCCGGCGTTGCCGCGGGAGGCTCCGCTGCCGAGGCGGTCGCGTTCCAGGACGGTGACCCCCAGCCCGGCCCGGCCCAGATAGTGGGCGCAGGCCAGGCCGACGACTCCGCCGCCGACGATCAGGACGGAGGAGGGGGTCACGAGAGCTCCTTCACGGCCGGGGCGACGACCGTGCCGTCGCCGCTCGACTCCGCGAGGCTCTTGCCGCTGGTCTCGGGGGCCAGGCGGTAGGACACCAGCCAGCCGACCCCGCAGATCAGCGCACCGAGGAACATCGCGAGCCGGGTACTGTGGCCGAGGACCACCGGGGCGCCCCATGTGCCGATCGCGGCGCCGATTCGACTCGCCCCGGTCGCGAAGCCGTTGGCGGTGGCGCGGACGCCCGTCGGGAACAACTCCGAGGGATAGATGGCCTGGAGGCACTGGCTGGAGAAGGACGCCACCCCGAACACCGCGAACAGGACCAGGACGGCCGCCGGGCTCGGATCGGCGAGCAAGGACAGGGCGAGAAGCGGGACCGCCGACAGTGCGAAACTCCACAACAGCAGTGGTCTGCGGCCCCTGTTGACGAAGAGGATCCCGGAGAGCGAGCCCAGGATGTAGAAGATCTGGAGCGCGACCGAGCCGAGGTAGGCGCTGTTGCCGTGCTCCAGGCCGAGGGAGGTCAGGATGGTCGGCTCGTAGGTCGTGATGGCGTAGATCGGGAGCAACTGGCAGGCCCAGAAGACCCCCACGAAGATCGTGCGGCGGAGATAGACGCCCTGGAAGATGTCGGTGTAGCGGCTGCGGTTGGTGGTCTCGGCCTCCAGGTCGCTCAAGTCGGCGTCCGGGCCCAGCATTTGGCGGACCACCTGCTGGGCCTCCGCGGTCCGGCCCTGGTTCATCAGCCAGCGCGGGGACTCGGGGGTGCCGAAGCGGAGCAGCAGGATCAGCGCGGCCGGGATCGCGCTGCTGGCCATCATCCAGCGCCAGTCGTCGTGCCCGGAGCGCATCATGAGCCAGCCGACGACGTACGCGGTCGCCGCGCCCACCGACCACATGGTGACCATGACGACGAGCAGCGGCCCCCGTGACTTGCGGGGCGCGAACTCGGAGGCGATGGTGCCCGCGATGGCGAAGTCGGCGCCGATCGCGATGCCCATGGCGAACCTGAGCAGGGTGAGCGTCCAGGCGTCGGGCGCGAAGTACTGGGCGACCGACAGCACGATGAACGCGGTGATGTCGAGGAGGTACACCTTCTGCCGGCCGATGCGGTCGGTGACGTACCCGAAGACGAGTCCGCCGACGAACATGCCGATCAGCGAGGCCGATCCGACGAGGCCTGACATGGTGGAGCCGAGGTCGAAGTCGCTGCTGACGAGCGGGAGCGCGACGCCGATGATGCTGAGGATGTAGCCGTCGCAGAACTCACCGCCGCCCGCGTAGAGGGTGATCAGCTGGGGGTACCCCCTCTGGGGGAGGGTTCTGGTGGGCCGGGACTTCTCGAGTGAGGGGGACATGGCCGAAAAAGGTAGGGACCGGTGGCGGAGTCGTCATCGTACGAAGTGCACGATCGGCCTCCCCTGATTCCGGGCCGTCGCTGTACCTTCCGTCCATGGCAGCGGCCGACGTGCTCACCCCCGCGCTCGCGCAGGAGATCGCCTGCGACATCGGGCGCATCACGGGCTTCAACGTGCTGATCACCGACCGCGAGGCCGTCGTGATCGGCTGCGGCGACACCGGCCGTCTCGGCACGGTCCACGAGGCGTCGTACGAGGTGCTGCGCACCCGGCGCCCGGCCACCCACACCGCCGAGCAGGCCGGACGGCTGCGCGGGGTGCTGCCCGGCACCAGTCTGCCGATCATCGTCGGTGCGGAGGCGGTCGGCACGGTCTGTCTGACCGGTGAGCCGGAGGAGGTGCGCCGCTTCGGCCTGGTGGTGCAGCGGCAGACCGAGATCCTGCTGGAGGAGGCCGCGCTGCTGCGCTCCCGGCTGCTGCACGAGCGGGCGGTCGACGACTGCGTGCGGGACATCGCGCTCTACGACCCGGACGTGGTCGACGCCGAGACGGTGGAGGCGCGGCTCGGCGAGCTGGGGGTGGATCCGGGGCGGCCGCGTGCCGCGGTGGTGCTGGACGTCCGGGCGGGCGGGGTGTCCCGGCTGTCGTTGCTGCGGACCGTGCGGGAGGTGTTCGACGGCGGCCAGGACGTGGCCGGCGAGCTGGCGGCCGGGCGGTACCTGGTACTGCGGGCCGGGGGCGCGGGGCTCGTCGGGCGGTGCCACGCCCTGGTCGAGCGCGTCGCCGAGCGGCACGGGGCCGACGCGTGGGCCGGAATCGGCGAACCGGGCCGGGGCATCACCGGGATGCACGACTCGTACCGGGACGCAGCGCTGGCACTGCGTGCCGGGCCCCGGCTCGATCCGGACGGCCGGGTGTTCGACGTCACCGAGCTGCGTGTGCCCCAGCTGGTGGCGTCCGTCGTACGGCAGGAACGCGCCCGGTATGCGGCCGTGCTGCTCGCGGGAGTGCGCGAGCGGGAGGACTGGCCGGTCACCCGGGAGACGCTGATCGCGTGGGCGGAGTGCGGGTTCCGGCTGGTGCGGACGGCGGAGCGGCTGGCGATCCACCGGAACACGCTGCTGTACCGGCTGGCGAGGATCGAGGAGCTGAGCGGGCGCGGGGTGCGGGAGCCACGGACGGCGATGGCGCTGTATCTGGCGTGTCTGGCTGATGCCCTTTAGTACCTACTTGCCGGTAACAATGATCGATCATCGCTCATTTGTTACGTAAAGATTTCACCTGAGAGCAATCTCTGGCACTCAGTGCCTTGCACGGTGGCACGCGGTGTCTTACGTTGAGGGTGTCCGGCTGTCCCGACAAGCCTTACCGGCTTGGCCGTCCGGACGCCTGCGTCACAGGCAACCTCCCGCGCCACAAAGCGCTGCCGAGCACCACCACCGCCGAACCGACGGCACCGACGTAACCCTCAGCGTCCCTCCCTCAGGACGCGTATCGCCGGAGGCAACACCGTGACCACCAAGGACATCCTGGAAGCGATCCAGTCGCCGGACTCGACTCCGGCCGACTTCGCCGCCCTGCCGCTCCCCGAGTCGTACCGCGCGATCACCGTGCACAAGGACGAGACGGAGATGTTCGCGGGCCTGGAATCCCGCGACAAGGACCCGCGCAAGTCGATCCACCTCGACGACGTGCCGGTGCCCGAACTGGGCCCGGGCGAGGCCCTGGTCGCCGTCATGGCATCGAGTGTCAACTACAACTCGGTGTGGACCTCGATCTTCGAGCCGCTGTCGACCTTCGGGTTCCTGGAGCGCTACGGCCGCACCAACGACCTGGCCAAGCGCCACGACCTGCCGTACCACATCATCGGCTCCGACCTCGCGGGCGTCGTCCTGCGCACCGGCCCCGGCGTCAACGCCTGGAAGCCCGGTGACGAGGTCGTCGCGCACTGCCTGAGCGTCGAGATGGAGTCGAGCGACGGCCACAACGACACCATGCTCGACCCCGAGCAGCGGATCTGGGGCTTCGAGACCAACTTCGGCGGCCTCGCGGAGGTCGCGCTGGTCAAGTCGAACCAGCTGATGCCGAAGCCCGACCACCTGTCGTGGGAGGAGGCCGCCGCCCCGGGGCTCGTGAACTCCACCGCCTACCGGCAGCTGGTCTCCCGCAACGGCGCCGGCATGAAGCAGGGCGACAACGTCCTGATCTGGGGCGCGAGCGGTGGACTCGGCTCGTATGCCACGCAGTTCGCGCTCGCCGGTGGCGCCAACCCGATCTGTGTCGTCTCCAGCGACCAGAAGGCGGACATCTGCCGCTCGATGGGCGCCGAGGCGATCATCGACCGCAACGCCGAGGGCTACAGGTTCTGGAAGGACGAGCAGACCCAGGACCCCAAGGAGTGGAAGCGCTTCGGCAAGCGCATCCGCGAGCTCACCGGGGGCGAGGACATCGACATCGTCTTCGAGCACCCGGGCCGCGAGACCTTCGGCGCCTCCGTGTTCGTCACCCGCAAGGGCGGCACCATCACCACCTGCGCCTCGACCTCGGGCTACATGCACGAGTACGACAACCGCTACCTGTGGATGTCGCTGAAGCGGATCATCGGCTCGCACTTCGCCAACTACCGCGAGGCCTGGGAGGCCAACCGGCTCATCGCGAAGGGCAAGATCCACCCGACCCTGTCGAAGGTCTACTCCCTGGAGGAGACCGGCCAGGCGGCCTACGACGTGCACCGCAACCTCCACCAGGGCAAGGTCGGCGTGCTGTGCCTGTCCCCCGAGGAGGGCCTGGGCGTGCGCGACGAGGAGATGCGCGCCAGGCACCTCGACGCCATCAACCGCTTCCGCAACATCTGAGACACCCGGGGTCATAGATGACTGAGCGTCAGAACGCCGACGGGGCAAGGGAGAAGGACCGGCCGTGGCTCATGCGCACGTACGCCGGCCACTCCACGGCCGAGGCGTCCAACGAGCTGTACCGGCGCAACCTCGCCAAGGGGCAGACAGGGCTCTCCGTGGCCTTCGACCTGCCGACGCAGACCGGCTACGACTCCGACCACATCCTCGCCCGCGGCGAGGTGGGCCGGGTCGGCGTGCCGATCGCGCACCTCGGTGACATGCGCCGGCTGTTCCAGGACATCCCCCTGGAGCAGATGAACACCTCGATGACGATCAACGCCACCGCCATGTGGCTGCTGGCGCTCTACCAGGTCGTCGCCGAGGAGCAGGGCGCCGACATCACCAAGCTCCAGGGGACGACCCAGAACGACATCGTGAAGGAGTACCTGTCGCGGGGCACGCATGTGTTCCCGCCGGGTCCTTCGCTCCGTCTGACGACCGACATGATCTGCTACACGGTCAACAACATCCCCAAGTGGAACCCGATCAACATCTGCAGCTACCACCTGCAGGAGGCGGGCGCCACGCCGGTCCAGGAGATCGCGTACGCGATGTCGACCGCGATCGCCGTGCTCGACGCGGTGTTCGCGTCCGGCCAGATCCCGGAGGACCGCAAGGGCGATGTCGTCGCGCGGATCTCCTTCTTCGTGAACGCGGGCGTCCGCTTCGTCGAGGAGATGTGCAAGATGCGCGCCTTCGGCCGCATCTGGGACCAGGTCACCCGCGAGCGCTACGGCATCGAGAACCCCAAGCAGCGCCGTTTCCGGTACGGCGTCCAGGTCAACTCCCTCGGGCTGACCGAGGCGCAGCCGGAGAACAACGTCCAGCGGATCGTCCTCGAGATGCTGGCCGTGACCCTCTCGAAGGACGCACGCGCGCGTGCCGTCCAGCTGCCGGCCTGGAACGAGGCGCTGGGCCTGCCCCGGCCCTGGGACCAGCAGTGGTCGCTGCGCATCCAGCAGGTGCTGGCGTACGAGAGCGATCTGCTGGAGTACGAGGACATCTTCGAGGGCTCGAAGGTCATCGAGGCGAAGGTGGACGAGCTGGTCGGGGCCTCGCTCGCGGAGATCGACCGCATCCAGGAGATGGGCGGCGCGATGGCCGCCGTCGAGTCCGGCTACCTCAAGTCGCAGCTGGTCTCCTCGCACGCCGAGCGGCGGGCCCGGATCGAGTCCGGCCAGGAGAAGATCATCGGTGTCAACGCCTTCGAGGGCACCGAGCCGAACCCGCTGACGGCCGACCTGGACACCGCGATCCAGACGGTGGACCCGGCCGTCGAGGCCCGCGTGATCGCCGGGCTGCAGAACTGGCGCGACACCCGCTACCAGCCGCCCTTCAACCACCCGCGCCCCTGCAAGGCGCTGGAGAAGCTGAAGGAGGCCGCCAAGGGCACCGGGAACCTCATGGAGGCCACCCTGGAGTGCGCCCGCGCGGGTGCCACGACCGGCGAGTGGGCCGGGGCGCTGCGGGAGGTGTTCGGCGAGTTCCGGGCGCCCACGGGCGTCTCCTCGGCGCCGGTCGCGGTGCCCGCGGAGGAGGGCTCGGCCATGGCCGACGTCCGCCGCAAGGTCGAGGTGACCGCCAAGGACCTCGGCGTGGGCAAGCTGCGCTTCCTGGTCGGCAAGCCGGGCCTGGACGGACACTCCAACGGGGCCGAGCAGATCGCGGTGCGCGCGCGTGACGCCGGCTTCGAGGTGGTCTACCAGGGCATCCGGCTGACCCCTGAGCAGATCGTGGACGCGGCCCTCGCGGAGGACGTGCACGCGGTCGGCCTGTCCATCCTGTCCGGCTCGCACGCGCAACTGGTGCCGGACGTCCTGGACCGGCTCCGTGTGGCCGGTGCCACAGATATACCGGTGATCGCCGGTGGCATCATCCCGAATGGTGACGCCGAACAGCTCCGGGCAGCCGGAGTGGCCGCGGTGTTCACCCCGAAGGACTTCGACATCACCGGAATCATCGGGCGGATCGTCGACGAGATCCGCACAGCGAACAAGCTCGACCCCCTGGAGGTCCCCGCATGACCGTCAACCGTCTGCGTCCCCGCCGCTCGTGTCTCGCGGTACCGGGAAGCAACCCCCGCTTCCTGGAGAAGGCGCAGGGCCTCCCGGCGGACCAGGTCTTCCTCGACCTGGAGGACGCGTGCGCCCCGCTCGCCAAGCCCGAGGCGCGGCACACCATCGTCAAGTTCCTCAACGAGGGTGACTGGACCGGCAAGACGAGGGTCGTGCGCGTCAACGACTGGACCACCGAGTGGACGTACCGCGACGTCGTCACGGTCGTCGAGGGGGCAGGGCAGAACCTCGACTGCATCATGCTGCCGAAGGTGCAGACGGCCCAGCAGGTCGTCGCCCTCGACCTCCTGCTGACCCAGATCGAGAAGACCATGGGCTTCGAGGTTGGCAAGATCGGCATCGAGGCGCAGATCGAGAACGCGCAGGGCCTCAACAACGTCAACGAGATCGCGACCGCGTCCCAGCGCGTCGAGACGATCATCTTCGGCCCGGCCGACTTCATGGCGTCGATCAACATGAAGTCGCTGGTCGTCGGTGAGCAGCCGCCCGGTTACCCGGCGGACGCCTACCACTACATCCTGATGAAGATCCTGATGGCGGCCCGCGCGAACGACCTCCAGGCGATCGACGGCCCCTACCTCCAGATCCGCAACGTGGACGGCTACCGCGAGGTCGCCCAGCGCGCCGCCGCGCTCGGCTTCGACGGCAAGTGGGTGCTGCACCCGGGTCAGGTCGAGGCGTCCAACGAGATCTTCTCGCCCTCGCAGGAGGACTTCGACCACGCCGAGCTGATCCTGGACGCGTACGACTGGTGCACGTCCGAGGCCGGCGGCAAGAAGGGCTCGGCGATGCTCGGCGACGAGATGATCGACGAGGCCAGCCGCAAGATGGCGCTGGTCATCTCCGGCAAGGGACGCGCGGCCGGTATGCAGCGCACCTCCAAGTTCGAGATCCCGGAGGCGTGAGCATGCAGTTCGGGCGCACCTACGAGGAGTTCGAGGTCGGGGCGGTCTACAAGCACTGGCCCGGGAAGACGGTCACGGAGTACGACGACCACCTCTTCTGCCTCCTCACCATGAACCACCACCCGCTCCACATGGACGTCAACTACGCCGAGAAGACGACCGACTTCGGCAAGAACGTCGTGGTCGGGAACTACATCTACTCGCTGCTGCTCGGCATGTCGGTACCGGACGTCTCCGGCAAGGCGATCGCCAACCTGGAGATCGAGTCGCTGAAGCACGTGGCGCCGACCTTCCACGGCGACACGATCTACGGCCAGACGACCGTGCTCGACAAGTGGCCCTCCAAGTCGAAGAACGACCGCGGGATCGTGTACGTCGAGACCAAGGGCTACAAGCAGGACGGCACGCTGGTCTGCGTGTTCCGCCGCAAGGTCATGGTGCCCACCGAGACCTACATCAAGGAGCGCGGCGGCGAGCAGCCCGGCCGCCCGGAACTTCAGGAGGGCTGACCCCCATGGCACGCCTCGCCCAGACCCACGGCCTCACGGACGTCCAGCAGGAGATCCTGTCCACCGTCCGGGACTTCGTGGACAAGGAGATCATCCCGGTCGCGACGGAGCTGGAGCACCGCGACGAGTACCCGCAGCAGATCGTCGACGGGCTCAAGGAGTTGGGCCTGTTCGGCCTGATGATCCCCGAGGAGTACGGCGGTCTGGGCGAGTCCCTCCTGACGTACGCGCTGTGCGTGGAGGAGATCGCCCGCGGGTGGATGTCGGTGTCCGGCATCATCAACACCCACTTCATCGTGGCGTACATGCTCAAGCAGCACGGCACCCAGGAGCAGAGGGAGCACTTCCTGCCGCGCATGGCGGCCGGCGATGTCCGGGGCGCCTTCTCGATGTCCGAGCCGGGTCTGGGCTCCGACGTGTCCGCCATCACCTCCAAGGCGGTCAGGGACGGCGACGAGTACGTCCTCAACGGCCAGAAGATGTGGCTGACGAACGGCGGAACGTCAACTCTGGTCGCCGTACTCGTCCGAAGTGACGAAGGACACTCTCCCGAGGAAGCGGCCGCCAAGCCGCACAAGTCGATGACGACCTTCCTGATCGAGAAGGAGCCCGGTTTCGGAGAGGTCCGCCCCGGTCTCACCATCCCCGGGAAGATCGACAAGATGGGCTACAAGGGCGTCGACACCACCGAACTGATCATGGATGGCCTGCGACTTCCGGCCGATCGCGTGCTCGGCGGGGCCACCGGCCGAGGTTTTTACCAAATGATGGACGGCGTCGAGGTGGGCCGCGTCAATGTGGCGGCGCGTGGTTGCGGTGTCGCTCAGCGTGCCTTCGAACTCGGTGTCCAGTACGCCCAGCAGCGTCACACTTTCGGCAAGCCGATCGCTCAGCACCAGGCGATTCAGTTCAAGCTGGCCGAGATGGCTACCAAGGTCGAGGCCGCGCATGCGATGATGGTCAACGCGGCACGCAAAAAGGACTCCGGGGAGCGAAACGACCTTGAGGCAGGGATGGCGAAGTACCTCGCCTCCGAATACTGCAAGGAGGTCGTGGAGGACGCCTTCCGGATCCACGGCGGCTACGGCTTCTCCAAGGAGTACGAGATCGAGCGTCTCTACCGGGAGGCTCCGATGCTGCTGATCGGTGAAGGTACCGCCGAGATCCAGAAAATGATCATCGGTCGCAGGCTGCTCGAAGAGTATCGGTTCCAGGGCTAGATGTCCGAATACGGGGTGTTTTCTTGGAGAAGAAGATCACACCCCGTCAACACGCTTCAGCCACCGACTCGGCTTCCTGGCTTACCCAGTTGTGGCCCGCGACCGGTACGATCCCGGAAAGCCGCCGTCCCCCGTCTAGTGCGCGGCATCATCCGCTACGAAGGTCATCCATGCCCCACAGCCAAACCTCTGCACCTCGCGACAGCCTGGCAGGCGTACGCCTCGCGCGCGGAGCATCGCCGTGGCTCCTTCCGACCGTCGCCACCGCAGCCGTCAGCCTGCTGCGCGCACGCCGCTCCGGCGTCGCGAAGGCCGTCGCCGTGCCCACCACCGCGCTGGCGGCGGGCATGCTGTGGTTCTTCCGCGACCCCGAGCGTGAGATCGCCCAGGGCCGGGTCATCTCCCCGGCCGACGGTGTGGTGCAGAGCATCATGCCGTGGAAGGACGGTCGCACCCGCGTCGCGATCTTCATGAGCCCGCTCAACGTCCACGTCAACCGCGCGCCGCTCTCCGGCACGGTGGCGTCGGTCGAGCACATCCCCGGCGGGTTCGTTCCGGCTTTCAACAAGGAGAGCGAGAACAACGAGCGCGTCGTCTGGCACTTCGACACCGAACTCGGTGACATCGAGATGATCCAGATCGCCGGCGCGGTGGCCCGCCGTATCGTCCCCTACATCCCGCAGGGCACGAAGGTCGAGCAGGGTGACCGCATCGGTCTGATCCGCTTCGGCTCGCGCGTCGACATCTACCTGCCGGAAGGCGTGGAGGTCGCGGTCGAGGTCGGCCAGAAGACGGTGGCTGGGGTGACTCGCATTGACCGTGATTGATCCTGAGACCCAGGCGGGTTGGGTGCCCGAGGCCGAAGAGGCCGACGACGAGGAGGAGATGCCTCTTTCTCTCCGCCTCTCAATAGCGGACACCCTGACCCTCGGCAACGCCACGTGCGGCTTCATGGCGGTGTACTTCACCACCACCGGCATCCTGATCCCGCACCTCACCGACAGCCAGGAATCCGGCATGGCGCGCAACAGCGCGGCCACCGCCGTCATCCTGATGCTGTGCGCGGCGGTCTTCGACCTGTTCGACGGCCTGGTGGCACGCAAGCTCCGCTCCTCGCCGATGGGCGCCGAGCTGGACAACCTCTCGGACCTGATCAGCTTCGGCCTCGCGCCGGCGTACTTCGTCCTCGTCTACGGCATGGTGGCGGACGACGCTTCGCAGAAGGTGGCCGCGGTCGGAGCGGTGGTGGTCCTGCTGGCGGTGGTGCTGAGACTCGCGCGGTTCTCCTGTGTGACGGTGAAGGACGGCACCTTCCAGGGCATGCCGTCACCGTTCGGCGCACTCACCGTGGTCTCCATCGTGCTCCTGGAGCTGCCCTTCGTGGCGACCCTCCTGGCGATCCTGGGCACCGCGTGGCTGATGGTGAGCCGGGTCGAGTACCCGAAGCCGCGGGGCCGCCTCGCGGTCGGCATGCTCTCCTGGATCGTCCTGGGGATGGGCCTGCTCGCGGCCTGGGCCTTCGGTGCCCCCGGCGGCCAGCTGCTGCTCCAGACGGGCTGCGCGCTCCAGCTGGTCATGGGCGCGGTGATCCCCCTGTTCGCCACGGCCCGCCGGGTGAACAACTTCCGCGACAACCGTCGCGAGGCACGGGCGGCACAGCTTCCGTAGCGGATGTTCCTGACATGGGCGAGGGGCCCGAACCGATTCCGGTTCGGGCCCCTCGGCCGTGCTCAGGCCCCCGGTGTGTACGCCTCCGCCGCCTCCGACGCCCCTGCCTCCCGTACGACCTTCATGCCGCCCGTCACGCTCTTGTCCGGCTGGAGGATCACGCTCTGCCGGGAGGAGGGGGCCTTCGGGTCGGTGAAGTCCTGGGCCACGCCGAAGCCGATGTCGTAGGAGTCGATCGACAGGAGGGCCTTGTCGACGCCCTCCCTGGTGAGGTCCTTGTTCGCGCAGGCCTTCTTCAGGGCCTCGCCGAAGGCCGACGCGGCGGTCCAGCCGGCGACGATGCCGTTGTCCAGGGCGTCCTTCGGGTAGGCCGCCTGATAGTCGGCGACGAGCTTCTTCGCCTCCGGGGTGTCCGCGCCGATGGGCAGCGAGGGCGAGGCCACGTAGTAGTTCTTCATCAGGGCCGGGCCCGCCTGGGTGGCGAGGAGCTGCGGGGCGAAGGCCGAGTTGTTGCCGATGATCGGCACCGCGAAGCCGCCCGCCGCCGCGTCCCCGACCAGCGAGGCCGCCTGGCGCGGGCCCGCGCTGATCACGATCGCCTTGACGCCGGCCTGCTTGAGGGCGGCGACCTGGGCGGTCATGTCGTTGTCGGTGGGCTTGATCTTCTGCTCGACGACGGTCAGCCCGGCCTCCTTCGCGATGTGCTTCGAGCCGACCAGGGCGCTCTCGCCGTAGTCGCCCTCGAAGTAGACATGGCCGATCCTGTCGCCCTTCCTGATCCCCTTCTCCTTGATCAGGAAGTCGACCGCGTTGATCGTCTCGATGTCGTACGTCGATCCGATGACCCGGATGTACGGGCTGCCCAGCAGCGCCGACGACCACGCCTGCGGCAGCACCAGGCCCTTGTCCTGGCCGTCGACGCGCTGTTTGACCGCGGCGACGAAGGGTGAGCCGATGAACTGCGCGAAGCCCAGCACCTTCGGTTCCAGCTCGGTGTAGCCGGAGACGGCCTTCTGCGGGTCGTAGCCGTGGTCGCGGACCGAGAGGGCCACCTGGTAGCCGCAGACGCCTCCGGCGGCGTTCAGCTGCTTCACGTACAGCTGCTGGGCCTGGGTGACGCTCTTGCCGAGGGTCGCGTAGACGCCGGTCATGTCGGTGAGCGCGCCGAGGGTGATCGTCCTGCCGGAGACGCCCTCGCCGGTCTTCACCCCGCCCGCGGCCGCCTTGTCGCCGTTCCCGTCGGAGTCCTTGGCCTTGGAGCTGCATCCGGCCAGCAGCAGCAACGCGGCGAGGGCACCGGCGGCGGTCCTGGTCACGTACATCGTCGTGATCATCGTTCCTCCGTGTGGGTTCTGGTGCGACGCCGGGCGGCCACGCTGACCAGGCCGCCGGGCAGGAACAGCACCACCAGCACGACGGCGGCGCCGTAGAGGTACCGGGACGCCTCGCCCGGTGCGATGCCGCCCGTGCCGGGGACGGAGACGAGCGGGAGCGCGTCGCTCCAGCGGGTCAGCAGCTGCGGCAGGAGTGAGACGAAGACGGCCCCGGCGACCGCCCCGGAGACCGAGCCGAGGCCGCCGATGACGATCATCGCGAGGTACTCCAGGGAGAGCGTGATGCCGAAGTAGTCGGGCACGGTCCGCTGGAAGACGAGGGCGAGCAGGACGCCCGCGAGACCCGCGTACATCGACGAGAGCACGAAGACGGCGGCGCGGTGGCGGGCGACCGGGACACCGAGCACCCCGGCGGCGATGCGGTGGTCGCGGATGGCGTTCATGGCGCGTCCCGGCCGGCCGCGCAGGACGCCCCGGGCGAACAGCGCGCCCGCCGCCAGCAGGACCAGACCGGCGTACCAGAGCTTCTCCGCGGACCCGAACGGCACGGCGGCGACGAGGAGTTCACGGTCGTCGAAGGTGAGGCCGAAGAGGCTCAGGGGCGGTACGTCCCGGCCGTTGGCGCCGCCGGTCAGGTCATGCGCGTTGAACATGACGTGCTGGCCGATGAAGACGAGCGCGAGCGTGGCGATGCCCAGGTAGGCGCCGCTGAGCCGCCCGGAGATGGGGCTGAACAGCCCTCCCGCGACCCCGGCGACCAGGACCGCGAGCACGGCCGCGAGCCAGGTCGGCAGGCCGAGCCCGGTCAGTCCGTCGCCGCCGTCGGCCGCGAACACGCAGTAGCCGTAGGCCCCGACGGCCAGGAAGAAGGCGTGCCCCATGGAGAGTTGGCCGGTGGCGCCGGTGAGAAGGTTGATGCCGATCGCGCCGATGGCGGCGGCCATCGCGAACAGGCCCGCCTGGAGCCAGAACCGGTCCAGGTAGAAGGGCAGGGCCAGCAGGACGACGGCCCCGGCGCCCCAGAGCCATGTCCGGGTCCGGACGATCCGCAGCGGCTTCACCAGGGCCTCAGACACGGGCGAGCTCCTTCGTGCCGAAGAGCCCGGCGGGCCGGATGAGCAGGATCGCGACCATCACGAGGTAGGGGGCGAGATCTCCCAACCCCCGTCCCAGGAAGGTCAGATCGCCCTGGTAGCCGGTCGCGAGGGACTCCGTGACGCCGACCAGCAGGCCGCCGACCAGCGCGCCCGTCGTCGAGTCCAGCCCGCCGAGGATGGCCGCCGGGAACGCCTTGAGCGCGGCGAGCGAAGTGGCCCGTTCCAGCCCCGGGGTCGGGAAGACGGTGAGGAACAGGGCGGCCACGGCGGCGAGTCCGCCCGCCACCGCCCACGCGCCGAGCGAGACCCGCCCGAGCCGTACGCCCATCAGCGCGGCCGTCTCGGCGCTCTCCGCCGCCGCCCGCATGGCCACGCCCCACGAGGTGTAGCGGAAGGCCAGCAGGAACAGGGTGATGAGCAGTGCGGCGGCCGCGAACGCGGCGATCCGGGTGTGGGCGAGGGAGATCGGCCCGATCTTCAGCACGTCGTCGCCCCACGGGTCGCCGAGCGCGAGGACGTCCGTGCCGATACGGCGGGTCAGTTCGGTCGTCAGCAGGATGTCGACGCCGATGGTGACGATGGCCAGCACACTGTGGTCGCCGCCCCGGTAGCGCCGCATCACCAGGAACTCCACGGCGGCCCCGACCAGCGCGGCCCCCGCGATCCCCACGAGCAGCGCGGGCCAGAAGCCGAGGTCGTCGTGGAGGCTCGCGGTGACGTATCCACCGGCCAACAGCAGGGAGGCGTGGGCGAAGTTGACGACCTCGGTGGCCCGGAAGATCACCACGAACCCGAGCGCGATGAGCGCGTACACCGAGCCCAACGAGACGCCGTTCAGCAGGATTTCGGCGAAGGTGCTCATGACGCGGCCCCCAGATACGCCCGTACGACGGCCGGATCGTTCTGTACGTCGGCGGGGGCGCCGTCGGCGATCCGGCGCCCGAAGTCCAGTACGGTCACCGCGTCGGCGAGCCGCATCACCACCCCCATGTCGTGTTCCACCAGCACGATCGAGATGCCGAGGGAGTCCCGGACTCCCGCGATCACGGCGGCCGTTCGGCGCCGTTCGTCGGCGGTCATGCCCGCGACCGGCTCGTCGAGGAGCAGCAGGCGGGGTTCCATGCAGAGCGCGCGGGCGAGTTCGGCGAGCTTCTGCCGGCCGTACGGCAGTGAGCCCGCGGGCCGGGTCAGACAGTCCGCGATGCCGACGAACTCGGCGATCTCCCGGACGCGTCGGCGGTGCCGGCGTTCCTCGCGGGCCGCCGACGGGAGCCGGAGTCCGGCGGCGAGGAAGCCGGTGCGGGTGAGCCGGTGGCGGCCGAGGAGGAGGCAGTCCTCGACGGAGGCGTGCGGCGGCAGCGCGAGGTTCTGGAAGATGCGGGCGACACCGAGCGCGGCGATGCGGTGTGCGGGCATGCCGGTCAGTTCGTGCGCGCCGAAGCGGACACTGCCCTCGGTGGCCCGGTAGACGCCGGAGAGGACGTTGAAGCAGGTTGACTTTCCGGCGCCGTTGGGGCCGATGAGGGCGTGCACGGTGCCAGGGCGGACCGTGAGGCTCACGTCGTCGAGGGCGGTGAGTCCGGCGAAGCGGACGGTGAGGTCGCGGACCTCCAGGGCCGGGATGTTCGGGCCGGTCACCCCTCCCACCTCGCCAGGGTCCGTCCGGTCGCCTGTTCCGCGTCGGCCGCCGCGTCCTCGTCGACCACGCCGAGGTAGCGGCGGCGGACCTCATCGGAGGCGGACAGTTCGGCGGCCGGGCCCGACAGGGCGACTTCGCCGACTTCGAGGACGTAGGCGTGGGTGGCGAGGCGCAGGGCGAGTGCCGCGTTCTGTTCGACGAGGAGGACCGAGGTGCCCTGGGCGTTGATCTCGCGGACGGTGTCGGCGATGCGGCGGACCATCAACGGGGCGAGTCCCAGGGAGGGTTCGTCGAGGAGCAGCACACGAGGTCCGGCCATGAGGGCGCGGGCGACGGCGAGCATCTGCTGTTCGCCGCCGGAGAGGAGTCCGGCGCGCTGCGAGGCGCGTTCGGCGAGTACCGGGAAGAGTTCGTGGACGCGGTCCAGGGCCGTGGCGCGGCCGGATCTGCTGCCGCCGAGGGCGCCCGCGCGGAGGTTGTCGGCGACCGTCATGCGGGCGAACACCCGTCTTCCCTCGGGTACTTGGGACACCCCGGCGGCGACCACCCGGTCCGGTGGCAGGGCGTCGAGGCGGCGGCCGTTCAGGGTCACCGTGCCCTCGGTGACCGCGCCGCCGTGGAAGGAGAGGGTGCGGCTGATCGCGCGCAGCAGGGTGGACTTGCCGGCGCCGTTGCCGCCGAGCACCGTCACCACGGCGCCCTCGGGCACCTCCAGGGACACCCGGCGCAGGGCCCGCACGGGGCCGTATCCGACCGACAGGTCACGGACGACCAGTCCGGCTCCGGTCATGGACTCCCCCCTTGTCCGCACTCGGTGTGGCGCTCACCCCAGCACCGGTACGGGCGTCCGTCCACGGCCCGCGGCACAATCGCTGCGGGTGCCCAGCGGGCCGGTGCCGTCGTTGTGCGCGTGCACAACACCGCGTGTCAGGGGCCTGTGCGCGGCCGGGTCCCGGTGGCATCCTCCGGGAATGGGAGGGCGACGGCCGCGGACCGGTCATGACTGGAAGCTGCTCGCGGAGTCCTGCACGACTCTGCTGGAACGGGTGCCGGAGCTCGTCGACGAGCACCTCAGGCAACTCACCGACCACTCCCCCGTCTACGCGCAGGTGCTGCCGTACGACCAGCAGTGGCGGGAGGCGGAGGAGGCGATGCGGATCGGCATCGAGACGATCTCCGCGCCCCGCGACTCGCCGCGCCGCGACCTGGAGTACGCCGAGGACGCGGGCCGACGCCGGGCCCGGCAGGGGCTGCCGCTCAACCTGCTCGTGCACGCGTACCGCAACGCCGGTTACCTGGTGTGGGACGCGCTCGTGGAGGGGACGGCCGGGCGGGAGCCGGAGCGGCTGGCGGCGCTGATGCGGTCGACGACGATGGTGTGGTCGGCGGTGGACGCGCAGGCCCAGGCGGCGTCGGAGGCGTACCGGGCCACCGAGGCGGAGCTGCGGCGGCGTACGGACGAGCAGTTGCAGGCGCTCCTCGACGCGCTCCTGGAGGGACAGGCGACTCCCGGGCTCGCGGCCCGGGCGGCGGCGGGGCTCGATCTGCCGGAGCACGGGCCGTACGCGGTGGTGGTGCTGCGGGCGGACCGGCGGGAGGCGGCCGAGCGGCCGGTGCGGGGTGCCGGGTTCCGGTTCATCTGGCGGATGCGGGCCGACGGTGAGGTGGCGGTCGTGGCGCTCGCGCCGGGTCAGGGGCTCGACGGTGTGGCGCGGGCGCTGGAGGGGCGCTGTTCGGGGCCCGGCGGGATCAGTCCGGTGGTGCCGGGGCTCGCCGAGCTGGGTCAGGCCCGGCGGCTCGCCGAACTGGCGCTGCGCACCTGTCCGCCGGACGCCACCGCGGTCGTACGCCTTGACCAGCGGATGCCGACCGCGCTCGTGGTGAGCCAGCCGGAGCTGGCGGACCGGCTGGTGTCCGACGTGTTCGGCGCGCTCCTGGAGCTGGAGCCCGCCGACCGGGCCGTACTCCTGGAGACCCTCGATGTGTGGCTGGTGTGCGAGGGGTCGGCGGGGCGGGCCGCCGGGCGGCTGTACTGCCATCGCAATACGGTGTTCAACCGGTTACGGCGGCTGGAGCAGCTGACGGCCCGGTCGCTGGCGCGGCCGCGGGATCTGATCGAGATGACGCTGGCGTTGGACGCGTATCGGTTGTCGGGGGTGCGGGGGTGAGGGGCGGCGGTGGGTGGCGCGGGCGGGCGGGCGGCGGCGCGTGGTTCGGTGGCTTAATGGTTCGGTGGCGCAGTGGCTGAGCCGCTCGCTGGCGTAGTGGCTCGGTGGCCAAGTGGCTGAGCCGCTCGCTGGCGTAGTGGTTCGGTGGCCCAGTGGCCAATTGGCCCAGTGGCTCAGCCGCTCCCCGGCACAGTGGCTGACTGGAGGACTGGCTGACTGGCCGACTGGCTCATCCAGTCACTGCGCGCTCACCCCGGCACCGGCCGCGCGGCCTTACCTCGCTCCCCCTACGTCAGGAAGTCCCGCCCGATGCGCTCCGCCACGTCCTCCAGGATCAGGCCCGCCTCCGTGATGCAGCGCTGGATGTCGGGCTCGGCCTCGGTGAGCGGGTAGGCGCGGCGGATGCCGGCCCGGCCGAGGGCCTCCGGGGGCAGGGCGAGGCGGCCGCACACGGCGACGACCTCCTTGTCCGCGGCGCGCGCGGCGGCAGCGCCGCCCGCCGGGGCCTTGCCGTGCAGGGTCTGCTCGTCGAGCGAGCCCTCGCCGGTGATCACCAGGTCCGCCCACTCCAGCGCGGGCGCGAAACCCAGGACGTCGAGCATGACGTCGATGCCGGGGCGGAACCGGGCGCCGACCAGGAGGGCGCCGTAGCCGATGCCGCCGGCCGCGCCCGCGCCCGGCGAGGCCGCGTACTCGGCGGCCTTCGCGCCGACGGACTCCTCCAGCACCTTCGCGTAGTGGGCGAGGGCGCTGTCCAGGGCCTCGACGTCGTCCGGGGAGGCGCCCTTCTGCGGGCCGTAGACCGCGGGGGCGCCCTTGGGGCCTGTCAGCGGGTTGTCGACATCGCTGGCCAGGACGAACTCGACGGACGCGAGCCGTGGGTCCAGGTCCGACAGGTCGGCCGAGGCGAGGTCGGCGAGTCCTCCGCCGCCGGGGGCCACGGGCTCGCCGTCGGCGTCCAGGAAGCGGGCGCCCAGCGCGGAGAGCATCCCGGCGCCGCCGTCGGTGGTGGCGCTGCCGCCGACCCCGAACACGATCGTGCGGGCGCCCGCGTCGAGCGCAGCGCGCAGCAGTTCGCCGGAGCCGTACGTCGATGCCGTGAGCGGCGCGAAGACGCCCGCGGGCAGCCGCTGGAGGCCGCTGGCCTCGGCCATCTCCACGACGGCGGTGTTGCCGCGGACCGCGAAGGCGGCGGTGATCTCCTGGCCGAGGGGCCCGGCGACGGGCACTTCTCTGCGTTCGAAACCGGCCGCGACGGCCGCGGCGACGGTGCCGTCACCGCCGTCGGCGACGGGCAGCGCCTCGACCTCCACGTCCGGCTTGACCCGGCGCAGCCCGGCCGTCACCCGCTCAGCGACCTGTACGGCCGTGAGCGAGCCCTTGAACTTGTCCGCGGCGATGAGCACGCGCTGTGTCACGTCTTCCCCTTGCTCTCCGGGCCTCGCGCACGTCAAGGCCAGTCGCGCCGCTGCGACCTTAACCGGAGACGGCCCCCGGCGTCATGCCCCGCCCGAAGCCTGAGAAGGCCCTGCGGACCCTCTGTGCACGGACGCGGAATGGGGTAAACCGGAGCTATGACCCCTGTGGGCACTGAGCCAGAGCTCGGCGACCGCATCCTCGGGGGCTGGCTGGGCCGGATCGCGGGCAACATGCTCGGCAAGCCGGTCGAGCAGGGCGACCTGTGGACGCGGGACCGGATCGACCGCTATCTCCGGCAGGCCGCCGCCCTGCCCCTGACCGACTACCTCCCCGAGCCCGTCGGCGAGAACGACGGCTTCGAGCTGCGCCCCGAGTGGCGCGAGTGCGTGCGCGGCCGTATCCACGGCAGCTGCCGGGACGACGACGTCGACTACGCCATCCTCGGCCTCGACCTCCTGGAGACCCACGGCTTCGCCTTCAGCACCGAGCAGGTGGGCGACCTGTGGCTGCTGCGGCTGCCGTATCTCCAGACGTTCACCGCGGAGCGGGCCGCGTATCGCAACCTGGCGAACGGACTCAAACCCCCGCTGACGGCGACGTACGACAATCCCTGCCAGGAGTGGATCGGCGCCCTCATCCGCGCGGACATCTACGGCTGGACCTGCCCCGGCGCCCCGCGCCGCGCCGCCTCCCTGGCCCGCCGGGACGCGGTGCTCTCGCACACCGGGAACGGGGTGTACGGGGCGATGTGGGCCGCCGCGCTGATCTCGGCGGCGTTCACGGCCGACACCGTGCGCCAGGCCGTGGACCAGGCACTCACCGTGATCCCCGCGAGCAGCCGGCTCGCCCGGACCGTACGGCGCGTGGTCTCCCTCCACGACACCCGGATGACCTGGGAGGACACCCTGACGACGGTCTCGGAGGAGACCGGCGGCCTCGGCTGGATCCACACGGTCCCGAACGCCGCCGTCCTCACCGCCGGTCTGCTGTACGGCGACGGCGACTTCACCCGCACCATCACGCTGACGGTCCGGGGCGGCCTGGACACGGACTCCAACGGGGCGACGGCGGGGTCGGTGGCGGGCGTGCTCACGGGGGCGGACGCGATTCCGGGGCAGTGGAAGGAGCCGCTGGAGGACCGGGTGCGCAGTGCGGTGTTCGGGTTCGACGGGGTGCGGATCAGTGAACTGGCCGAGCGGACTCTGGAGTTGGTGGGGGTGGAGGGGTGAGGGGGGGGTCGGCTGTGACGCCGGTGCCATGGGCCTGACCGCCCACCGAGCCGCCGTAGGCATCCGTGGGAGCTGGTTACCCTTCGAGGGTGACCTCCACCGAAGACTTCGCCACGTACATCGCCGGGCTGCCCCGGATCCTCGCCGGTGCCGCCGCCCTGTTCCGGGACGCGGCGGGCCGGGTGCTGCTGGTCGAGCCCAACTACCGTGAGGGCTGGGCGCTTCCGGGCGGCACCATCGAGTCGGACGACGGCGAGACCCCGCGTCAGGGCGCGCGCCGCGAGACCCTTGAGGAGATCGGGCTCGACCGCGACCTCGGCCGGCTGCTCGCGGTGGACTGGGTGTACCGGCCGACGTGGCCGCCGCTGGTGGCGTACCTCTACGACGGCGGTGTGCTGACCGACGACGAGTTCAAGGCGATCCGGCTCCAGGAGGAGGAGCTGCTCTCCTGGCGGCTCGTGCCGCGCGAGGAGCTGGCCGAGTATCTGCCGGGCACGCTCGGCCACCGGGTGCTGGCGGCGCTGGACGCGCTGGCGGACGGGGCGGGGACGGCGGAGCTGGAGAACGGGCACCGGGTGGGGTGACGCGAGGTCCGTCCGGGGCCGTGTTCAGCCCGTCGGAGTGCTCTGCTGCCACGGTCGGACCTGGACACCGGGCTCTCAGCGGCCCGTCGGTCGGATATCCGCTCGCCGCATCCGGATCACCCGCCCTACCCTCGGTCCCATGACCAAGCCCCTCGTCGCGCTCCTCAGCGGGGCCGGTATCTCCACCGACTCCGGAATCCCCGACTACCGCGGGCCCAACGGCCTGTGGCGCAAGGATCCCGAGGCGGAGAAGCTCGTGACGTACGACTACTACATGGGCGATCCCGAGATCCGGCGCCGCTCGTGGCGGATGCGGCGCGCGAACCGGACGCTCCAGGCGGAGCCGAACGCCGCGCACCGGGCCGTCGCCGAGCTGGAGAAGTCCGGTGTGCCGGTGCGGGTGATCACACAGAACGTGGACGGGCTGCACCAGCTCGCCGGGATGCCCGCTCGCAAGGTGGTCGAACTCCACGGCAGCGCGCGGGGTGTCGTGTGCACGGAGTGCCACGCGCGCGGCTCGATGGAGGACGCGCTGGCCCGGGTCGAGGCCGGGGAGGACGACCCGCGGTGTCTGGTGTGCGGGGGGATCCTCAAGTCGGCGACGGTGATGTTCGGTGAGCGGCTCGATCCGGTGGTGCTGGGTGAGGCGGTGGCGATCACCAAGGCGTGCCAGGTGTTCATCGCCGTCGGCAGCAGCCTCCAGGTCCAGCCGGCGGCGGGCCTCGCGGGGGTCGCCGCCGACCACGGCGCCCGGCTCGTGATCGTCAACGCCGAGCCGACGCCGTACGACGAACTCGCCGACGAGGTGATCCGGGAACCGATCGGCACGGCGCTGCCGAAGCTGCTCCGCACCCTGGCCGACCCGAGCTGAAGGCGGCACCCATGCCCGAACTGCAACGCCTGCACGCCGGGCACGCCCCGGCGGTGCTGGCCTTCGAACTCGCCAACCGCGCCTGGTTCGCCGCCTCCGTCTCCGACCGCGGCGACGCCTTCTTCACCCACTTCCCCGCCCGCTTCGACGCCCTGCTGTCCGAACAGGAGACCGGCCTCTGCGCCTTCCACGTCCTCCTCGACGAGCACGGTGCGGTACTGGGCCGCTTCAACCTGGTCGACCTGGTCGACGGCACGGCAGAACTCGGCTACCGCGTCGCCGAACACGCCACGGGCCACGGACTGGCGACCACGACCGTCCGCGAACTGTGCCGACTCGCGACAACCCGCTACGCCCTCCACACCCTGCGCGCAGCCACCGCCCACACCAACCTCGCGTCCCAGAAGGTGCTCACCAAGAACGGGTTCATCGAGGTCGGGCCTGCCGATCCGGGGGACCTGGGCGGGAAGGAAGGGGTGTGGTACGAACGCGAGCTCAGAACAACGCGGCCCCCCGCTCGAAGTCCAGCAGCTGACGCTTCCGCTCCAGCCCGCCGCCGTACCCCGTGAGGCTGCCGTCCGCGCCGACCACTCGGTGGCAGGGGACGATGATGCCGATGGGGTTTCGGCCGTTGGCGAGGCCTACGGCTCGGGAGGCGTTGGGGTTGCCGAGGGCGGTGGCGAGTTCGCCGTAGGTGCGGGTCTCGCCGTAGGGGATCTTGCGGAGTTGGTCCCAGACGGTGCGTTGGAAGGGGGTGCCGAGGAACCGTAGTTCCAGGGTGAAGTCCTTTGACTCGCCCGCGAAGTAGGACCGCAGTTGGGCTTCGGCCTCGCCCGACCAGCTGTCGTCGGGCTCGCCGAAGGACTCCTCCGCCGGGCGGTGGCGTTGGTCGGTCATGTAGAGGCCGCACAGGACGCCGTCGTCGGCGACGAGGGTCAGGGGGCCGTAGGGGCTGTCGATCACGGTGTGCTGCTTCACTGGGGAACGTCCTTATGCGGGAAGGAAGTTGATGGGGTGGCTGTCGGTCGCCCAGAGGTACTGGACCGCGTAGGCCCGCCAGGGCCGCCAGGCCGCCGCGCGGGCGGTCAGCGCCGCCGGGGTCGAGGGGAGGCCCAACTCCTGGGCCGCGCGGCGGATTCCGAGGTCGGTGGGGAGGAAGGCGTCCGGGTCGCCGAGGGCGCGCAT
Source organism: Streptomyces sp. SID13726 (assembly GCF_010548375.1). Lineage (GTDB taxonomy): Bacteria > Actinomycetota > Actinomycetes > Streptomycetales > Streptomycetaceae > Streptomyces. Next base: position 898,051 of record NZ_JAAGLY010000001.1, on the reverse strand, counting down.
GGCGATGACGTCGACGGTCCAGGGGCCGAAGCCGGGCAGGGCCAGGAGGCGTGCACGGGTCTCCGTCCAGTCCGTCTCCACACCCAACTGGAGCCTGCCCTCGGCCAGTTCGGAGACCAGGGTGGTGAACGTCGTGCGTCGGGTGCGGGGCATCGCGAGTGCGCCGGGGTCCACCGCGGCCAGCGCCTCCGGGGACGGGAACAGATGGGTCAGGCCGCCTTCGGGGTCGTCCACCGGGTCGCCGTGCGCGGTGACCAGGCGGCCCGCGTGGGTGCGGGCGGCGGCCGTGGAGACCTGCTGGCCCAGCACGGCCCGTACGGCGAACTCCGCCTCGTCGACGGTGCGCGGCACCCGGCGCCCGGGCGCCTTGTCCACCAGCGGCGCCAGGAGCGGGTCCGTGCGCAACTGGTCGTCGATCGCGACCGGATCGGCGTCCAGGTCGAGCATCCGGCGGCAGCGGCTGATGGCGACGGTCAGGTCGCGCAGGTCGCCGAGCATCAACCGGCAGGCGATGTGGTCAGGGCGGGGTGTCAGGGTGACGATTCCTGGGCCGTACGGCAGCCGCAGTGTGCGCCGGTAGGACCCGTCCCGCCACTCCTCCACCCCGGGGACCGCGGTCGCCGCGAGGTGGCCGAAGAGGTTGTCGGGGTTGAGCGGTACGCGGAACGGCAGGCGCAGCACCAGCGCGCCCGGGGTGCCGCCCACCGACTTCCTCGGCGCCCGCGCGCGCAGCTCGCTCGGGGAGAGCGCGAAGACCTCGCGCACGGTGTCGTTGAAGGTGCGGATCGCGGAGAACCCGGCCGCGAAGGCGAGGTCCGCCATCGGCAGCTCGGTCGTCTCGATGAGGATCCTCGCCGTCTGGGCCCGCTGGGCGCGGGCGAGGGCGAGCGGACCGGCGCCCAGTTCGGCGAGCAGCTGGCGTTCGATCTGCCGGGTGCTGTAGCCGAGCCGGGTGGCGAGGCCGGGCACGCCCTCGCGGTCGACCACGCCGTCGGCGATCAGCCGCATCGCGCGGGCCACGAGGTCGGCACGCTGGTTCCACTCCGGCGAGCCCGGGCTGGTGTCGGGCCTGCACCGCTTGCAGGCCCGGAAACCCGCCTGCTGGCAGGCCGCCGCGCTCGGGTGGAAGGTCATGTTCTCGGGCTTGGGCGGTACGACGGGACAGCTCGGCCGGCAGTAGATGCGGGTCGTGGTGACAGCCGTGAAGAACCATCCGTCGAACCGCGCGTCCTTCGACTGCACGGCGCGCACACAGCGCTCGGTCTCGGTGTACATCCCCGTCTGCATACGTCCAGCATCGACCACCCGCCGGACCTCGGCTGGCGAGAATCCGACATCAACCTCGCGTGTCCAGCGACACCGCTGAGTGAGGCGCCCCGCGAAGGGCGCCCCACTCTTGGTACGCCGCGATCTCCTCAGCCCCCGGCGTGCTAAGAGGTCGCCGTCGGCCGCCGAGAGGTTGCCGTGGCGTGGCTCACATTCGTCAGCGGTCGCAGCCGGTAGGTGTACGTGTAGTCCCGGTTCGCGAACAGCTTGAACTCGTCGTGGGTGTGCGCGCCCCAGCTGTCGTCGCCGCCGACGCCCATCTGCCGGTGGTTGACGCGCAGGACGACCGCGTCGCGCGGGGTGAGCTGGTAGTCGTGGCGCACCCCGTTGGACAGGTCCTCCGGGGTGAAGTGCGAGGCGTTGACCTCCAGCAGGGGCTCACCGGAGACGAGCAGGCCCACGCCGTCGCGGCCGGTCAGCGCGGCCCAGCGGACGTCGGTCTTGTTGCCGTTCTCCTGCGGGCGGATGTAGGGCGTCCACTGCTCGGCGACCGTGCCGGAGTAAAGACCCACGTCCGTGCCGTCGTTGCGGTCCCAGTGGTTCTCCTCGGGTCCGCGCCCGTAGTAGTGGAGCCGGTCGAGCCGGCGCGGCAGGAACAGGATCGTGCCGACCTCCGGGATGTACGGCAGTGAACTCGCCCCCGGGTGAAGGGTGTTGTCGACCTTGATCTCGCCGTTGCCGAAGACCGTGTAGGTCGTGGTGTACGTCGACTCGGTCGTCGTCGGCAGGGTGCCGCTCACCTTGATCTCGACGGCCCGGTCCCGCAGCGCCCGCACGCTCACGTCGGTCACCTTGCGGCCGGTACCGGCGTCCCGCCAGGTCTGGTTGCGGGTGTGCTGTCCGTTGCCGTGGTCGTTGTCGGTGGGCGCCCGCCAGAAGTTGGGCACGGGACCGGAGGTGATCAGACGGGTGCCGTGCGCCTTGTACGAGGTGATGGTCCCGCTGCCGCGGTCGACGGTGACGGAGAAGTCCTTGCCCCTGACGGTGACATGGCCGGACGTGTCCTCGTACGCCAGCGCCGGGACCTTCGCCAGCGGCACCGGGGTCACCGCCGGGCTGCCCGCGTCGACGACGAGCTGCTGCTTGGCCACCTCGAAGCCGGACTTCGCCCAGGGGGTGGACTCCCGGGTGGTGAAGGAGAGTTGGAGGAAGTACTCGGTGCCGGGCGCCGGGGTGCCGGGCAGCTTGTAGGGGACGGTGATGTCCTTGCTCGACAGGGGTGCCAGGTTCAGCTGGTCGCGTGTCAGCCGGCCGCGCTGCACCACCTTGCCGTCGGCGGCGAGGGTCCAACTTCCGTCGAACTCCCGGAGGTTGGTGAACAGGTACTCGTTGGTCAGGGTGACCGCCCCGCCGGAGGCCCAGGACGCGTTGACCGCCTGGTAGATCTGCTTGACCTCGGCCGCCTTGCCGGTGTGGCCGCGGTCGGCGGTGACGATGCCGTCCGCGACGAAGGCGCCGTCGTTGGGGTTGTCGCCCCAGTCGCCGCCGAACGCGAAGAACGTCTTCTGCGCGGGCCGCTTCTCACGGAGCCCGACGGTCGCCGCGTCGAACCAGAACCGCACACCCTCGTCACCGGCTCCCCGTCCGTCGGAGGCCAGTTCGGCGGCGCTCAGGGCGCGGGCGTACACCCGCGCCTTCCTGATCGTGCCGCTCAGCTCCCTGGTGGGGTTGTCGACGTCGAAGGCCAGGGTGAGGGGCGCGGTGTTGCTGCTGGGCCGCTGGGTGGTGGTCCGCGTCGCCTTTGCCTGACCGTCGACGTGGAGCGTCAGCGTGCCCGCGGTCGCGTCGAAGACACCGGCGACATGGTGCTCCTTGCCCGTCCAGTCGTCCGGGGTCGTCCAGTTGACGGCGATCCACTGGCCGCCGCCGTAGATGAAGAACTCCAGTGTTCTCCCGGACTGTTTGAGGGAGTACTGGGTGTCGCCCTTGGCTATGTAGGGCTGGTGACCACCCGTCACCTTCGGGGTGACCCAGGCCTCCAGGGTGAGCGAGCCGGTGAGGTCTAGGCGGGCGTCGCGGGCGAAGACCGTACTGCCGGAGACACCTCTCTCGCGGTCGAACCTGGCGCTCGCGGGCAGGACTTCACCCGTCAGCGCGCCGGGTCCGCTCTCGGTGAGCAACTGCCGCCTGGGGACGGGCTCGCTGAGGGACTGGTCGACGAAGTCCCATATCCAGCCGCCCTGGAGGACGGGGTAGCGGCGGACGAGGTCCCAGTACTTCTTGAAGTTGCCGTTGGAGTTCCCCATCGCGTGGCAGTACTCGATCATGACGTACGGCCGGGTGTCCGCGGTGTCCTTGGCGCGCTGCTCGACGCGTGCGGGGCTCTCGTACATCTCCGAGCGGATGTCGCTGATGGTGGGCCGGTCGTCGCCCTCGTACTGGACGACGCGTGTGGTGTCGTACGACTTGATCCAGTCGCGCATGTTCACGAACGTGCTGCCGCCGCCCGCCTCGTTGCCCAGCGACCAGATCACCACCGAGGCGTGGTTCTTGTCGCGGTGGACCATGTTCTGAGCGCGTGCCACGCAGGCCGCGCTCCAGTCGGGGTGGTTGCCGGGGTACTGGTCGCGGATGCCGTGGGTCTCCAGGTTGGTCTCGTCGACGAGGTACAGGCCGTACTCGTCGGCGAGTTCGAGCCACAGCGGGTTGTTGGGGTAGTGCGAGGTGCGGACGGTGTTGATGTTCAGCCGCTTGATGATCGTGATGTCCTCGACCAGGTCCGCGCGGGTGAGCGCGGTGCCGCGGTCCGGGTGCATCTCGTGGCGGTTGGTGCCGCGGAGGGACACCGGCTTGCCGTTGATCCGCATCAGCCCGTCCTTCAGGGCGAATTCGCGCAGACCGACGCGGTGCGAGAGCGTCTCGATCACCTTGCCCGCGGGATCGCGCAGCCGCAGGACGGCGGTGTAGAGGTCGGGGTGCTCGGCCGACCACAGCTTCGGCGCGGGTACGGCCTTCTCGGCCTGTACGGTCGTCTCGGCGCCCGCGTCGAGCGCCACGGTCTGCTGGAGCGGCCGGGACCAGACCGGGTGGCCGCCGGTGTCGTAGAGCTGCGTCTCGACCGTGTAGCGCCCCGAGTTGTCGCCGCCGTAGTCGCGGACGCTCGCCGTGACCGAGAGCCGCGCGGACGTGTAGTCGTCGCCGAGCGGGGTGTCCAGCTTGAAGTCGCGCAGGTGGACGGAGGGCGTGGAGTAGAGGTGGACCGAGCGGAAGATGCCGCTCAGCCGGATCATGTCCTGGTCCTCCAGCCAGTCGCCGTCGGAGTAGCGGTAGACCTCCACGGCGATCTGGTTGGTGCCCGGCCTGAGGTGCGGGGTGATGTCGTACTCGGCGGACGTGTAGGAGTCCTCGTGGTAGCCGACGAGCGTGCCGTTGATCCACACGTAGTGGGCCGACTTGACGCCCTCGAAGTGCAGGAAGGTCCGACGTCCCGACCAGTCCTTCGGGACGGTGAAGGTGCGTCTGTACTGGCCGACGGGGTTGTAACGGGTCGGCGCGGCGGGCGGCTGGGCCTCCTCGCCGAGGCCGTTGGGACCCCACCACGGGTAGGTGATGTTGATGTAGATCGGGAAGTCGTAGCCATGCACCTGCCATACCGAAGGCACGGGAATGGTGTCCCAGCCCGAGTCGTCGACGTCCGTGCGGTAGAAGTCGGTGTCCCGGTCGTCGGGGCGGTCGGCGTACGCGAACTTCCACTTGCCGTCGAGGCTCAGCCGGTACGGCGAGCGGGTGCGGTCGGCGGCGAGCGCCTGGCCGAGGGTGCCGTACGGCATGAGCGTGGTGTGCGGCGGCTCGGTGCCCACCCGGAAGAGGTCCATGGCGCCGTTCCACTCCGGGGAACCGTCCACCGCGTGGGCGCGGCCGGCCACGGGTCCGGAGGAGAGTGCGAGGGCGCCGAGGACGGCCGCGCCTCCCTCCAGCAGACGCCTGCGACTGATGGGGGCGGGCAGATACGGATGGGACATCGGCGGAACCTTCCTCGGGACGACAGTGCGGGTGCGCGTACTGAGGGAGCGTCAATTCCTGTGCGCTATTGGTGACTTTGAGGCACAGGATGCGACTCAACCTAGATCCCGAAGGCATCCGAGGCAATGACTCTGTCGGACTTTGTGGGGTCCTGGGGACATGACGACATACGGCACCCCCGCGTGCGTTCACGCGGGGGTGCCGTGTGCGATGCCCGGGCGGTGCCGGGCGCCGTCGGGTCAGCCGGTGGCCGGCAGGGAGGGCAGGGCGGGGAGTTGGGGCAGGGCGGGCAGCGAGGGCAGGCCGCCGCCGAGGAGTCCGGTGACCGCGCCGACCACCGTGCCCAGCAGGCCGGTGACCGCGCTGAGGACACCGCCCAGGTCGAGCGAGGTCAGTGCCTTGAGGAGGTTGTCGACCGTGGACTGGAGCGAGGCCAGCAGATCCGAGACCGGGTCGGCGGCGGCCGCTGACCGGTCCGTGCCGGCCAGCTGACGCAGCTGCTCCTGGACCTTGGCGTTCGCCTCCTCCACGGCCTTCGCGTGGGCGGCCGCCACGTCGGCGTCGAGGCCGGTGTCGTCCAGGGCGGCGACGTCGGTCACCGCGTCGAGGAGGGGCTGCAGGACGCTGCCGTGCTCGGCCCGGTCCAGGGCGTCGAGGCGGTCCACGAGGGCGTCGGCGTCGTCGGTGCCGTACCAGGTGGCCAGGTGCGCCACACCGTGGTCCGACCCGCCGCGGCCCGCGTCGGCGGCGGCCGCGGTGCCGACCGGGCCGAGGATCAGCGCGGCACAGACCAGGGGCGGCAGGAGGAGGCCGCGGGAGACGAGGGGGCGCATGCACGTTCCTTTCGAAATGACTTCGTTGGCCCCACCGTGGAAAGCGCTCCCGCACCCCGCAACCGGTCGCAGGACCCGTGCCCGGCCGACCGCAGCCCGCCGAGACGGCCCTGAACAGGCATTTTCCCGTCCCGCCGCCCTGTTTTCGGGTGCCCTGGCACGTTCGGCCGTCAGGGTACGAGCCCCTGGTGTGTCAGCCGGTCCGCCGCGCGAACGCCTGGTACGCCGTCTCGTCGAAGAGCACGAACCTGACCTCCTCGACCGAGGTCGGTGTCTCCCGTACGGTCGCCACCGCGATCCGGGCCGCGTCGTCCATCGGCCAGCCGTAGATACCGGCGGAGACGGCGGGGAAGGCGACGGTACGGGCGCCGAGTTCGTCGGCGACGCGCAGGGACTCGCGATAGCAGGAGGCGAGCAGCTCGGAGCGGTCCTCCTCCTGGCTGTAGCGGGGCCCGACGGTGTGGATCACCCAGCGGGCGTCCAGCTCACCGGCGGTGGTGGCGACCGCCTGGCCGGTCGGCAGGCCCTTGCCGTAGTGCGCCGCGCGCAGCCTGCGGCAGTCCGCCAGGATCGCGGGGCCACCCCGGCGGTGGATGGCGCCGTCGACTCCTCCCCCGCCGAGGAGGGAGGAGTTCGCGGCGTTGACGATCGCGTCGGCGCTCTCCCGCGTGATGTCGCCCCGGACGAGGCTGATGGTGGTCATGGCGGCCACTCTTCCAGCCCGCCCCGCCCGGGGCAGCCCCGGTCTACCAGGCGACGGGCAGCGAGCGCACCCCGTGCATCGCGGACATCGGCAGGGCCAGGTCCTCCGGGGACGCCGTCAGCCGCAGCCCGGGAAGCCGCTCGAAGAGGGCCGGCAGCCCGATCTGGAGTTCGGCGCGGGCCAGGGACTGGCCGACGCACTGGTGGAGCCCGTGGCCGAACGCGAGATGGCCGCTCGCGTCCCGCCGGACGTCCAGGCTGTCGGGGTCCCGGTAGACGGACGGGTCCCGGTCGGCCGCCTGGATCGCCACGGCGACACCCTCGCCCGCGCGGATCAGGACCCCGCCGACCTCGACGTCCTCGGTCGCGATCCGGCGCAGGCCCCAGTGGGAGACCGTCAGATACCGCAGCAGCTCCTCCACCGCCGCGGGCCACAGCTCCGGCTCGGCGCGCAGGGCCGCCAGCTGCTCCGGGTTGCGCAGCAGGGCGACGACCGACAGCGGGAACATGTTCGCGGTCGTCTCGAACCCGGCCAGCAGCAGCACGAACGCCACGCCCACCGCTTCCTCGGCACTCGCCTCGCCGGTGGCCACCCGGTCCGTGGCGAGCCGGGACAGCAGATCGTCGGCAGGCTCCTTGCCCCGCGCCGCGAGGAGTTCGGAGAGATAGCCGTACAGGGCCCGGCGGGCCGCGAGCACGTCGGTGGTGTCGGTGCTGAAGCTGGTGAACGCCTGCGCCTGCTCCCGGAAGAACGCGTGGTCCTCGTAGGGCACCCCGAGCAACTCGCAGATGACGAGCGAAGGTTGGGGAAGAGCGTACGCCGTGACCAGGTCCGCCTCGGTGGCGCCGCCGGACGTCATCGCGTCGAGCAGCTCGTCGCAGATTCGGGCGACGGCCGGGCGCAGCGCCTCGACCCGGCGGAAGGTGAAGTCGGGGATGAGCATGCGCCGCAGCCGGGTGTGGTCGGGCGGGTCCATGAGGAAGAACTGTCCCGGCCCGCGCGGCGGCGCGTGGGGGCGCAGACCGGGGAAGCCGTCGCGGGTGGCGTCGGCACTGAAGCGGGGGTCGGCGAGGACGGAGCGGGCGTGCTCGTGGCGGGTGATCAGCCAGGGGCTGTTGTCACCCCAGACCGTGACACGGCGGACCGGCTCCTCGGCCTGCCACTTGGCGTATTCGGGGGCGGGGTCGAGGAGGGGGCGGACGGTGGGGAGTGGGGGGTGGGGGGTCGGAGGGTGGGGGGTCACTCCGGGGTTCCTTTCTCGGGGGTTTCGAGGCCGGTCTCAGGGGTCTCGATGCCGGTCTCGGGGATTTCGAGGCCGGCGAGGCCCAGCAGCAGGGACTTGACCTCCGTCGCCGCGTACGCCTCCCTGGCCTGCTCGGGCCGCGAGCACAGGAGTACGGGGCCGTGGTCGGGGTCGTCGGGCAGGCGGCCGTGGCTGCCGCTGACGCCGGAGGGGTCCAGCGGGACCGTGCGGATGCGGTACCGGAAGCCGAGCTTCTTGCGGGCGACCTGGCCGACGGCACGCAGCTTCACCGCCGGGACCGTCTCGTCGTAGAGGAGTTCGGCGGGGTCGTAGCCGGGCTTGCGGTGGATCTCGACCTGGCGGGCGAAGTCGGGGGCGCGCTCGTCGTCGAGCCAGTAGTAGTACGTGAACCAGGCGTCGGAGTCGGCGAGGGCGACCAGTTCACCGGAGCGTTCGTGGTCGAGCCCGTGCTCGCGCTTGCCCTCGGCGTCCAACACCCGTTCCACGCCGTCGAGTTCGCGGACGATCTTCGCGACCGTGTCCGTGTCGGCCGGGTCCCTGACGTACACGTGGGCGAGCTGGTGGTCGGCGACCGCGAAGGCCCGGGAGGTCCAGGGGTCGAGGTACTCCATGCCGTCCTGGGTGTGGACCTCCAGCAACCCGGCGCGGCGCAGGGCGCGGTTGATGTCGACCGGGCGGGAGGCGGGGGCGATGCCGTACTCGCTGAGCGCGACGACCGTGGCCCCAGCCTCCAGGAAGTGGTCGATCAACGGGCCCAGCGCGTCGTCGAGTTGGCGGGCCGCGCGGATCGTCGCGGCTGAGTCGGGGCCGGAGCGCTGGGGTTCGTAGTCGAGGTGCGGGATGTAGACGAGGGTGAGGTCGGGCTGCTTCTCGTCGAAGATCTGCCGGGCGGCGGCCAGGATCCACTGGGTGGAGGGCATGCCCGCGTTCGGGCCCCAGTAGGTGAAGAGCGGGAAGTCGCCCAGCCTGGCGGTGAGTTCGTCGTGCAGGGCGGGCGGCCAGGTGTAGCAGTCGGGTTCCTTGCGGCCGTCGGAGTAGTAGACGGGGCGCGGGGTGACCGTCCAGTCGACGTCGGCGCCCATGGCGTACCACCAGCAGACGTTGGCCACGGTGTAGTCGGGGCGCTGCGCGCGGGCCGTGTCCCAGATCTTCTCGCCGCCCACGAGGGCGTTGTGCTGCCGCCACAGCATGACCTCGCCGAGGTCGCGGAAGTACCAGCCGTTGGCCACCACCCCGTGTTTCGAGGGGAGTTCGCCGGTCAGGAAGGTGGACTGGACGGTGCAGGTGACGGCGGGCAGCACGGTGTCGAGCCGGGACCGGAAGCCGCGGTCGCCGAGCGCGGAGACGGCGGGCATGTGCTTGAGCAGGTTCGGGGTGAGGCCGACGATGTCGAGCACGACGACTCGGTTGGTCATGAGGGGTCCTCCTTGAGGCCGAGGTCGGTCAACCGGTCGCGGGCCCAGGCGAGTTCGGCGGCGATGCCGGCGGACAGGTCGGCGGGCGGTTCGGGCAGGACGGACCAGGTGTAGGTCTCGACCTCGATGTGGTCGCAGACGGCCGAGGGTCCGGCGAGCAGTCCGGTGAGGACCTGGCGGAGCTGGTCGGCGGTGCCGCGCAGCGGCGGTTCGGGTTCGGTGTGCAGCGGGGCGTGGAAGTGGACGCGCCACGGTCCCGCGTCGGCGGGCAGTGCTCCGCCGAGGGCGTCGGGCAGGTCGTCGGCCGCCAGGACGTCGGCGGCGGTGGCCGCGCGCGTCTGGTGCAGGAAGCGGGGTTCGGCGAGCCGCCGGAGGGCGGCGCGGGCGGCCGGGTCGGACGGGTCCGCGGCCTCGACGGCGCAGGACGCCTGGAGCTTGACCACGGGCAGCCCGGCATCCGCGAGCCGCTTCAGCGCTTCGGCGGGTTCCTCGAACTGCACGGCCAGATGGCAGGCGTCGAGGCACACCCCGAGCCGGTCCGGGTCCAGTCCGCCCAGGTGCCGTACGGCCTGGGCGGTGGTCTCCACCACGCAGCCGGGTTCGGGTTCGAAGCCGACGCGGATACGGCGGCCCGTCCCCGACTCGATCGCGGCGAGACCGTCGGTGAGGCGGTCCAGGGCGCGGCGGGCCTCGTCGGCGCGGGCGGCGGGCCAGGGGGTGCGCCAGGCGAGCGGCAGGGTGGAGACGCTGCCGCGGTCGGTGTCGTCGGGGAGCAGGGCGGCCAGCACGCGGGCGCAGTCGAGGGTGTACGTCAGTCGCGCCTCGTCGGCCCAGTCGGGCAGGTAGACGTCCTTCTTGACGACCTCGCGGTGGAACCCGGCGTACGGGAAGGCGTTGAGGGTGACGGTCTCCAGGCCGCGCGAGCGCAGCTCGGTCCTGAGCCGCGCCAACGCCCCCGTGTCCGCGGCGAGTTCGGTGACCACTCCCCTGGCCAGCCAGAGTCCGATGCCGAGCCGGTCCACGCCGAGGTGTTCGCGCACGGGCTCGGCGTGGTCGGCGAGTTGGGCGATGACGCCTTCGAGGTCCTCGGCCTGGTGGACGTTGCTGCAGTAGCCGAGGTGGACGGTGGTGCCGTCCGGATGCAGGAAGCGCACGGGTCGGTCACGCTCCCCCGCGCCGGATGGAGTTGCCCTGGAAGGAGGACTCGTCGTCCGGCTTGGGCTCGTCCAGGTCGAGCCGCCCGCTCTGCCCGTAGAAGGCGACGGGGTTGCGCCACATCACCTGGTCCACGGCGTCCTCCCCGAACCCGGCGGCCGCCATCGCGTCGGCCGTCCTGCGGGTCTTGAGCGGGTCCGAACGGCCCCAGTCGGCGGCGGAGTTGACGAGCACGCGCTCGGTCCCGACGTCCTGGAGGATCGTGACCATGCGGTCCTCGCTCATCTTGGTCCTCGGGTAGATCGAGAACCCGGCCCAGCAGCCGCTGTCCAGGACCATGCCGACGGTGAGCTCGTTGAGGTGGTCGAGGACGACCAGCGCGGGGTCGATGCCCGACTCGCGGACGACGTCGAGGGTCCGTCCGGTACCCGCCGCCTTGTCTCGGTGCGGGGTGTGCACGAGGGCGGGCAGGCCGTGCTCCAGGGCGAGTTGCAGCTGGCGGGCGAGCGCCTCGTCCTCCTCCGGGGTCATGGAGTCGTAGCCGATCTCACCGACGGCGACGACCCGGTCCTTGGCGAGATAGCGGTCGAGTTCGTCCAGGACCGGGGTGCAGCGCGGGTCGTTGGCCTCCTTGGGGTTGAGGGCGATCGTGCAGAAGTGCTGGATGCCGAACTGCGCGGCGCGGTACGGCTCCCAGCCCAGCAGCGCGTCGAAGTAGTCGTAGAAGCTCTCCGGCGAGGTGCGGGGCTGGCCCTGCCAGAAGGCGGGTTCGACGACCGCGCGTACTCCGGCGGCGTACATCGCCTCGTAGTCGTCGGTGGTGCGGGAGCTCATGTGGATGTGGGGGTCGAAGATGCGCACGGGTCAGGCCTCTTCCTCAAGTGCCTCGAAGACGAGCTGGAGTCGGGGGGTGAGGACGTCCGGGAAGGCGTGGAGGACGGGCCGGACGTCGGTGGGTACGGGGCGTCCCGCGGCGAGCCGCTCGTGGGCGAAGTCGGCGAGCATCCTGGCCAGTTCGCGGTCCGCGCGGCCGGTGAGGCCGTGCACCCGGTCGAGCGGGATCTCGCAGAAGACGCACTTCAGCACGGCCTGCCGGAACTCGGGGTCCGGGAGGTGCCGGTCGGCGTAGGGGCCGAGGGCGGCCTCGATCAGGGTCGTGTCGTTGCCCCGCAGGGCCTCGCGGACGAGGGGCAGGGCGAGGGCGTCCAGGTCGAGCAGGGGCAGCGTGCGGAGCACGGCGCGCTGCTCGGCCGGGTCGCCGAACCGGTACAGCGGGCCCACCTCGCCGGCGAGGGCGGCGCCGCGCAGGGGCAGCGCGGTGAGCAGGACGGCACGGGCGGCCTCGTCGACGCTCCAGTGGGCGTCGAGCCGGGAGCGACCGCAGTGACTGCGCACGGCGGGGAAGAGCCGGCGGATCGCGGCCGCGTCGGCGGCGACCGCGGCGGCGGCCCCGTCGAGCCAGGTACGGGCGTCCTCGTCCAGGAGGGAACGCACGGCGGAAGAGGGGTCGGTTGGGTGCATGACCTTCACGGGAACCTCTGATGCTCGGAGAACGGAGGGCGGCTACGACGCCGTACGCAGGAACTCGATCGAGCGGCGGGCGACTTCGGGCGCGTCGAGCGCGCCGCCCTGGATCTCGACGGAGACCAGGCCGCGGTGGCCGAGGGCGCCGAGCTCGGCCAGCACGGGCGGGAAGTCGATCTCCCCGGTGCCGAGTTCGAGGTGCTGGTGGACCCCGCGCCGCATGTCCTCGATCTGCACGTTGCGCAGCAGCGGGGCGGCCAGCCGGACGCAGTCGAGCAGCGGGCGCTCCTCCACGCAGTGGGCGTGGCCGATGTCCAGCGTGACGCCGAACAGCTCGTGTCCGCCGACGAGTTCGGCCAGACGCAGACAGCGCTCCACACTGTCCACGAACATGTACGGCTCCGGCTCGAAGGCCAGCGCCACGCCGTACCGCTCCGCCGTCTCCAGGACCGTCTCGACGCCGGTCGCCAGCCGCTTCCAGACGTCCGGCTCCGGCAGCCCGTCCGGGGCCGGGCCGCTGCACAGGTGGACGGTGGGCGAGCCGAGGTCGGCCGCGATGCGCAGGGCGCGCCGCAGCAGGTCGACGCGGAGCCCGGAGCCGTCCGACATGAGGGTCGGCCGGTGCTTGTGCCAGGGGTCGAGGAAGTAGGGGGCGCCGGTCTCGACGGTGACGGTCAGGTGGTGCCGGTCGAGTGCGCGGGCGAGCGCGGTGACCCGCCGGGACAGGTCGTCGGCGTAGGGGTCGAGGTGGTTGTGGTCAAGGGTGAGGGCGACGCCGTCGTAGCCGAGGTCGGCGAGGATCGCGAGGACGTCGGAGAGCCGGTGGTGGGTGAAGCCGTTGGTGCCGTAGCCGAATCTGAGGGGGTTGGGTTTCATGGCATCGGTCTCTGCCTGGGGGGTGGTGGGGCTCAGGTAGGGGATATGCGACGCGCCAGCCGGCGCGCGAGGGGGTGGACGACACCGAGGGCGGCGGCGACCGCGCGGGCTCCGGCGCGCGCGGTGAGCGTCGCCTGGAGGGGCATCAGGCCGAGGATTCCGGCGCCCACGGCCCGTCGTACGTTCGCCGCGGACGGGTCCCGTACGGCGCGGGCCTGGGCGGTGCCGTAGGTGGCCAGGTAGGCGAAGGTGCCGGTGGTGGTGACGGCGGTGGCTGGAGTGATGGCAGTGGCTGGAGTGACTGCGGTGGCTGGGGTGCGGAAGTCGACGGGGGCCGTGGTGGAGGCCGTTCCGCGGACCGGGAGTGCCGCCGCGAGGGCGGTCGCCGTGGAGACGGCGAGGGTCGCGGCCGGTACGCGGGTGGGGGCGCCGGAGATCTCGTGGCGGCTGAGCGCGGTGAGGGTGTAGGTGTGGGCGCCGACGAGGGCGGCGGGGGCCGCGCCCCGGCGCAGCGCCGTGGCCGTGGGGGCCGCGGTGAGCGCGCCGGACAGGACGTCCACGGTACGGGCAGCCGCCATGGTGGCCGGGCCCGCGGGGGTGGCCTTGAGCCCCAGGTCGTAGGCCCAGATCAGGCCGGTCAGAGGGAGCGCTCCCAGGAGTCCGCGGCGGCCGTTCGCCGCGACGGCGAGGCCGAGGCCCGCCGCGGTCAGGCCGCCGGCCACGGCGAGCGCGGTCCGGCGCGGGACCCGGCCGGAGGGCACGGGCCGCTGGGGGCGTTCCACGGAGTCGACGGTCGCGTCGGCGTAGTCGTTGAGGGCCATGCCCGCCCAGTAGAGGCAGACGGACGAACCGATGGTGCCGAGGACACGGGCGTTCAGGGGGCGTCCGGCCGCGGCCGCTCCGGCGAGCACGTCGCCGGGGACGCTCAACGCGGCAGGGGCCCGCACGAGTTGAGCGAGGTCACCGAGGCGCACGGCACTGCGGGAGCCGAAACGGAAGGAACCTTTCCGGTCTTTCATGAACCGGAACTCTACTTACCGAACTTGAATCTTCACGGTTCTCGGAGCATGTGAAGACAGTGACAAAGAAGACACGTGAATCTCACTGTTCTCGGCGTGAACTCATTGCATCCGTGGCCGACTTATGAGCATTAGGCCTGCTGTCGCAGCCTCCGCCACACGGCCTTCGCGGCGTTGTGTCCCGACATCCCGTGCACGCCCGGGCCCGGCGGAGTCGCCGACGAGCAGATGAACACGGCCGGGTGCGGGGTGCCGTACGGGAAGAGGGACAGCTTCGGGCGCAGCATGATCTGGAGTCCGCTGACCGCGCCGGAGGCGATGTCGCCGCCGACGTAGTTGGCGTTGCGGGCGGCCAGTTCGGGCGGGCCCGCGGTGGCCCGGGCGAGCACGCGGTCGCGGAACCCCGGGGCGAAGCGCTCCAGTTGGCGCTCGATGGCGTCGGTGAGGTCGCCGGTCCAGCCGCTGGGGACATGGCCGTAGGCCCAGAAGACGTGCTTGCCCGCCGGGGCCCGACCGGGGTCCACGACGCTGGGCTGCACGGTGATCATGAACGGCCTGTCGGGTGCGCGGCCCTCCCTGGACGCGGCGCGCAGAGCGATGCCGATCTCCGCGGAGTCGGCGCCGATCTGCACGGTGCCCGCGCTGCGCGCCTCCTTCGCGGTCCACGGCACCGGGCCGTCGAGGGCGTAGTCGACCTTGAAGGCGCCCGGGCCGTAGCGGTAGCCCTCGTAGTAGTTGCCGAAGCCGGCGATGCGGGCCAGGGCGGTGGGTGAGGTGTCGAAGACGTACGCGCGCGCGGGCGGCAGGTCGTCGAGCCGCTTGACCTCGTAGTCGGTGTGGACGGTGCCGCCGAGGTCCTTGAGGTACGCGGTGAGCGCGTCGGAGATCGACTGGGAGCCGCCGCGGGCCACCGGCCAGCCGCGGGCGTGCGCCGCGAGGGCGAAGATCAGGCCGACGGCGCCGGTGGCGAGGCCGCCCAGGGGGGCCATGACGTGGGCGACAAGTCCCGCGAACAGGGTCTTCGCGCGCTCGTCCCGGAAGCGGCGCATCAGCCACGTCGACGGGGGCAGGCCGACCAGTCCGAAGCGGGCGAGGGTGACCGGGTCGCGGGGCAGCGCGGTCAGGGGGAGGGACATGAAGTCCCGGGCCAGGGTGTCCCACTTGGGCAGGAACGGTTCGACCAGCCTGCGGTACGTGCCCGCGTCGCGGGGGCCGAAGGAGGAGGCCGTCTCGGCGACCGACCTCGACAGGACGGCGGCGGTGCCGTCGGTGAAGGGGTGGGCCATGGGGAGGTCGGGGTGCAGCCACTCCAGGCCGTAGCGGTCGAGGGGGAGGGCTCGGAAGGCCGGGGAGTTGACGCCGAGGGGGTGGGCCGCGGAGCAGGGGTCGTGCCGGAAGCCGGGGAGAGTGAGCTCCTCGGTCCGGGCGCCTCCGCCTACGGTTTCCCGGGCCTCGAAGACGGCCACGTCGAAGCCGCGTCGAGCCAGCTCTACGGCGGCCGTCAGGCCGTTTGGTCCCGCACCCACCACGACCGCATCGAGCATCGACGGCACCTTCGGACCCCTTCGTCAGCCGATGGCCAGAGGATCAGGATATGCCGGGGGGCGTCCAGGGTTGGGGGGCGGGGTGGGTTGGGCGGGGTGGGTTGGGCGGTTTGGTGGGTGGTTGGGGGCGGGTTCGGTGGGGGCGAGCGTTTTGCGCAGTTCCCCGCGCCCCTGAGGCCTGCGGCGGCCCGCAACGCCCCGGTGGGGCCTGCTGTAGCGCGTTCCGTCGGTGGTGGGGTCGGGGCCGGGGTGGGGGGTATCCGTCCTCGGTCCGGCGGCTCGGTCCGTGTCAGAAGGGCTCTGTAACGGACGCCGGCCGCTGCGGGCGGACACCCCCCACCCCGTCCCCTTCGCACCGTCGGCGGCTAGAACTCCTCAGCGGCGTGTCAGGACGCCAGCAGCGTCCGTATGCGCTGAGCCGTCGCCTTGTCCCGGGCCGCTGTGAACGGGAGGGTGTTGCCGCCTGTGATGCGGAACGGGGTGCCGGTCAGGGTCAGGTGGGTGCCGCCTGCTTCCTCCACCAGGAGGAGGCCGGCCGCGTGGTCCCAAGCCGCTTCCCATGAGAAGGCCGTGGCGTCCAACTCGCCTCGGGCCACCGCCAGATACTCCAGGCCCGCCGAGCCGCACGGGCGGGGTGCGATGCCGTCCGTCCACAGGCCGAGGAGGCCGCGCTTCTGGTCGTCGGTCGTGTAGTCCGGGTGGGAGGTGGCCACTTGGAGGTCGCGGGCCGGGTCGGGGGTGCCCGCGTGCAGTCGCTCGCCGTTGAGGAAGGCTCCTCGGCCGCGTCTCGCCGTTGCGAGCTGGTCGCGGGCGGGGGCGTAGGTCCAGGAGGCCAGCAGTACGCCGTTCTTCGCCAGGGCGACCAAGGTGCAGAAGCCGGGGTCGCCGTGCACGAACTGGCGGGTGCCGTCGACCGGGTCGACTATCCAGACCGGGGTGTCGCCCTGTATCGCCTCGTACGACGTCGGGTCCGCGTGGACGGCTTCCTCGCCGACCACCACGGAGCCGGGCAGGAGGGCACCGAGCCTCTCGGTGAGGTACCGCTCGGCCAGGCGGTCGGCGTCCGTGACCAGGTCGTGGGGGCCGGCCTTCTGGTCGACCTCGTGTGCGGCGAGCCGCCGGAAGCGCGGCATGATCTCGGTCGCGGCGGCCTCACGCACCGCCTCTTCCACGTCGCCCGCATGCCGGTCGAGAAACTCGTCGATGGTTTCCGTGTCTACGATCATGACTCCATGAGAGCACGCGGGACTGACAATCCTCGCCGGTCCGGTGGAGGGCGAGTGGAATCGGCGTGAACAGCGGGTTCGGGGGTCCTCATTCCGGTTCCCGATCCCACGCCGGTTCCCCCTGGCCGTGCCGAGTCCCCCCTTGCCATGCCGGTTCCCGTTCCGGCTCCGCGAGGTGCGCCCAGGCCCTCGAACACACGGCCCCGTCACCGCCCCACCGCATACCCCTGCATCCCCCGAGGATTCGCCCCCGCCGACAGCACCCCCGTCTCCGGGTCCCGCGCCACCGCGCACAGCCTGCCCTCCGACCACGGCTCCCCCACCGTCACGTCGTGCCCCCGTCGCCGTAGCTCCGCCACCACCTCCGGGGCCGTCCGCGCCTCCACGGTGACGCTTCCCGGGCGCATGCCGCGGGGGTAGAAGGAGCCCGGGAAGCTGTCGTTGTGCCAGTTCGGGGCGTCGATGGCGCCCTGGAGGTCGAGGCCCCCGCGGACCGGGGAGCGCAGGGCCAGAGCCAGGAAGAAGTGGAGTTGCCACTGGTCCTGCTGGTCGCCGCCGGGGGTGCCGAAGGCCAGGACCGGGACGCCGTCGCGGAGGGCGATCGAGGGGGTGAGGGTGGTGCGGGGGCGGCGGCCGGGGGTGAGGGAGTTCGGCAGGCCCTCCTCCAGCCAGGTCATCTGGAGCCGGGTGCCGAGCGGAAAGCCCAGCTCGGGTACGACCGGGTTGGACTGGAGCCAGCCTCCGCTGGGGGTGGCGGCGATCATGTTGCCCCAGCGGTCGACGACGTCGAGGTGGCAGGTGTCGCCCCGGGTGGTGCCGTCGGGGCCCACCTCGGGCTCGCCCGGTACGGGTGAGGTGGGGCGCTTCGCGACCGTCGGCTCGCCGACGCCCAACGGGCTGAAGCCGGGTTCGTCGGAGACGACCACGCGCGCGTGTGCGCTCAGTCGGGGGGTACGGCCGCCCGGGCTGCCGGGGCGGAGTTCGTACGAGGCCTTGTCGTCGACCAGGGCGCGACGGTCCGCGTTGTAGTGCGGCGAAAGCAGCTCGGCGAGGGGTACGTCGGCCGCGTCGCCGTACCAGGCCTCCCGGTCGGCCATGGCCAGCTTGCAGCCCTCGACCAGCAGATGCACGTACTCGGCGGAGCCGTACCGGGGCAGCTCCGGCGGGAGCAGCGCGAGCTGCTGGAGGAGCACCGGTCCCTGGCTCCACGGGCCGGCCTTGCACAGGGTCCAGCCGTTCCAGTCGTACGTCGCCGGGGCCTCGTAGCTCGCGGACCAGCCCGCGAGGTCGGCGGCCGTGAGGGTGCCGGTGTGCCGGGTGCCGCTGGTGTCCAGGGTGGGGTGCCGGGACTGCCGCAGGAGGGCCTCGGCGATGAAGCCGGTGCGCCAGACCTCGCGTGCCGCGTCGATCTGCGCGACCCGGTCGCCCGCGTCCGCCACCTCCGCGAGCAGCCGCTTCCAGGTGGCGGCGAGGGCGGGGTTGCGGAACAGCTCGCCGGGGCGTGGGGCCCTGCCGCCCGGCAGATACACCTCTGCCGAGGAGGTCCATTCCGTCTCGAACAGCTCTCGCACGCTCTCGACGGTCGCGCCGACGTTCTCCACGGGCGCGTGGCCGTCCTCGGCGTACCCGACGGCGTACTTGAGGACGTCGGCCAGGGGCTTGGTGCCGTGGTCGCGCAGGAGCAGCATCCAGGCGTCGAAGGCGCCGGGGACGGCGGCGGCGAGGGGGCCGGTGCCGGGTACGAGGTCCAGGCCGAGTGCCCGGTAGTGGGCCACGGTCGCCCCGGCCGGTGCGACGCCCTGCCCGCACAGCACCCGTACCTCCCCGCCTGCCGGTGCGAGCAGGATCGGCACCTCGCCGGCGGGACCGTTCAGGTGCGGCTCGACGACGTGCAGCACGAAGGCCCCGGCCACCGCCGCGTCGAACGCGTTGCCGCCGTCCTCCAGGACCGCCATCGCCGACTGCGAGGCCAGCCAGTGGGTGGAGGACACCATGCCGAAGGTGCCCTGGAGGGTGGGGCGGGTGGTGAACGACATCTCTCACCTCGCTGGTCGGGCGCACGCCTCGGCCGGTCCGAAGCGGTCGCCTCCCTGGATCCTTTCATTCCACACCGACCCGGCTACGAAGATTTTGCGATCACACGAGAACTCCATGAACCGCATCCCACCTGCACGAAGTCCCTTTTGCCGGACCGTGCGGACCGTCGGTAACGCCGAGTTCACCGGGCTCCCCTTCCACCGTGATCTACGCGCGTGGTGCCATGCGGACGCCCGCGACCCCCACGCGGGCCCCAACTCGACCAGGAGTCCCTCATGTTGTGGAAGGTCCTCACCCGTACCGGTGTCGCCCTCGCCGCCGGTGCCGCCGTACTCGGCGCCTCCGTCCCCGCCGGCGCCGCGACCTACACCGCCTTCGCCTTCTCGCAGAGCGGCGGGCAGCCCACGATCTACGACTTCGTCAACTCGGCCACCACATCGCTCGACATGACCATGTACGAGCTGGAGGACACGACGGCGGTCAACGACCTCATAGCCCTGAAGAACAAGGGCGTCACCGTGCGGGTCGTCCTGGACCGCGCGCACCAGAGCGCCAACAGCTCGGCGTACACCGCGCTGACGAACGCGGGTGTGGGCGTGGTGTGGTCGCCGGCGAGCTTCGTCTACACGCACCAGAAGACGATCACGGTGGACGGCGCCAAGTCGCTGGTCCTCACCGGGAATCTGACCTCGCAGTACTACGCGACCGGGCGTGACTACGGTGTGTTCACCGACGACACCCGCGATGTCGCCGCGATCGAGAAGGTCTTCGCCGCGGACTACGCCGGCACCTCGGTCACCCCCACCGACGGCGATCACCTGCTGTGGTCCCCCACCGACTCCCGCAGCCGTCTGCTGTCCGTCGTCAACGCCGCGACCAAGACGCTCGACGTCGAGGAACTGGAGTTCAGCGACAGCACGGTGGTGGACGCCATCGCGGCCCGCGCGAAGGCGGGGGTGAAGGTGCGGGTGGTGCTGGAGACCCCGGGTGACTACGCGAGCGAGGTCTCCGAGATCGAGGCGGCCGGCGGCACCGTGGTCGGGTACTCCGACCCGGACGGCTTCTACATCCACGCCAAGGCCATGGTCGCCGACTACGGCCTGTCCACCCAGGAGGTGGAGGCGGGCTCCATGAACATCAGCAGCAACTCCCTGTCGAGCAACCGCGAGTTGGGCATCATCCTCACCGGTATTGGGGTGGCCCAGTCCGTGGCCACCACCGTCGAGACCACCTTCGACAGCGACTACTCGGGCGGTACGGCCGCCTGAACCCCGCCGGGCGGACGGCCCCCTCTCACAGGGGCCGTCTGCCCGCCGTGAGCAGGTGTCCGCTCACCCCGAGCAGCGTCGGCTCGGACTCGATGTGCCGGCACGCCGCCAGCAGCGTCTCCCGGCGCTCGGGGTCGTCCAGCCAGTCCTCCACTCCGCCCAGCAACCAGGCGACGCCCTCGACGCCGTACTGACCCTCTACGGTCAATCGCGCCTCGGTGAACTCCCCTCTCACCTCGTCCGGTTGGGCGAAGTGGGCGACGGTGAAGAAGCCGTCGTCGTGAAACGGGTGCCGACCGTCGACGAGCACGGCGTCGGTGCGTTCACGGTGACCCGGGGTGAAATAGCTTTCCTTGTGCAGCAGGTCGTGCAGCTGCGCGTAGCGGTTGATGGTGGCCGCGACCACCGGCCCACCCGGCCGGACCACCCGGTGCGCCTCGGCCAACACCCTTGTCCGGTCGGGCCGTTCGGGCAGGTGGTACAGCGGCCCGAGCAGCAGCACGGCGTCGTACGTGTCGTCCGGTACGGACAGCTCGCGGGCGTCGCCGGTGTGTGCGGTGACCCCGGGGATCCGTGCCGCCTGCCGGACGTGGAGCGGTACCGGATCGACGAGGTCGACCGTGTACCCGTCCGCCACGAGCCACTCCGCGTGCACGCCGCTGCCACCGCCGACGTCCAGCACCCGAGCGGGCGGGCCGGGCAGGAGTCGTCGCAGCACCTCCTGCGTACGCCAGAACTCAAGCCGCCCGGCGGTGGCGCCGCCCGGTCTCAGTCGCGCGTCCTCCCCGCCCCGGGCGTAGTAGGCGAGGATCTCCTGGTGCACTCGCGGTGTCGTCTCGGTCATCGCCCCAGAGTGCTGATCGCCGGCCGGGACGGGCAACGGAATATCAGCCGCCGCGCGCGGTCACCAGCCCCGACTCATAGGCGAACACGACCAGTTGAGCCCGGTCCCGGGCCCCCAGCTTCGTCATCGCGCGGCTCACGTGCGTCTTCGCCGTGAGCGGGCTGATCACCATGTGCGCGGCGATCTCCTCGTTGGTCAGGCCCCGCGCGGCCAGGGCGGTGACCTCGCGTTCTCGGCGGGTGAGGCATTCGAGGCCGGGGGCGGTGGAGCGGTCCGGCGGGCGGGAGACGAACTCGCCGATCAGGGTGCGGGTGACCGACGGGGAGAGCAGGGCCTCGCCGTGCGCGACCACCTCGATGGCCTGGAGCAGGTCCGCCGGTTCGGTGTCCTTCAGGAGGAAGCCGCTCGCGCCCGCCCGCAGCGCCTCGAAGACGTACTCGTCGAGGCCGTAGTTGGTGAGGATCACCACCCGGACCGCCGCGAGCTGCGGGTCCGCGGCGATTCGGCGGGTCGCCTCGATGCCCGTCATCACCGGCATCTGCACGTCGATCAGCGCGATGTCCGGCACCTCGGCCCGCACCAGCTCCACGCCCCGCTCGCCGTCCGCCGCCTCGCCGACCACCTCGATCCCGTCCTCGGCGTCCAGCAGGGCCCGGAACCCGGCCCGCATCAGCGCCTGGTCGTCGACGAGCGCCACCCTGATCACACCGTCACCCCCGCATACGCCGGGAACTCATATCCCCTCACGCCGACTCCTCCACCCCCAGCGGCAGTTCCGCCCGCACCGAGAACCCACCCTCCACCCGCGGCCCCGTCTCCAGCGTCCCGCCCAGTGCCGTGACGCGTTCACGCATGCCGGTGAGGCCGTGGCCGGGTTCGGACGGGCGCTCGGGGCAGGCGGCTCCGTCGTCCTCCACGCGGATCGTCAAGTCGTCGTCCCTGTAGGCCAGTTCGACCCGCACCTTCGCCTGGCCCGCGTGCCGGGCCGCGTTCGTCAGGGCCTCCTGGACGATCCGGTACGCGGCGCGGTCCAGGGTGGCGGGCAGGGGCCGCTCCTCGCCGGCCACGGTCAGATCGACGGCGAGGCCCGCCGCCCGGGCCCGCTCGACGAGCAGTGCGGGCGTGCCGTTCTGTTCGTCGGAGCGCAGGATCTCCAGCGTGGCGCGCAGTTCGCGCATCGCGTCGCCGCTCGCCTCCTGGATGGCGAGCAGGGCGGGCGGCACCTCCTCGCCGCGCTTGCGGGCCAGGTGGACGGCGACGCCCGCCTGGAGCTTGACGATGGAGATGCTGTGGGTGAGGGAGTCGTGCAACTCCCGGGCTATGCGCAGGCGTTCCTCCCCGGCGCGGCGCAGGGCAGCCTCCTCCCGGGTGCGCTCGGCCTCCAGGGCGCGCTGTTCGGTCTGGCGCAGATAGGCCTGCCAGTTGCGGTCGGCGAGGCCGCCCACGACCATGCACAGGAACCAGCCCGCGAGCAGCCCGGCCTTGCCCACCGAGTCCTGGAGGGAGGGTCCCGTGGTGAGGTACGCCGTCAGGTAGACCCCGCTCGCGGCGGCCGCCCAGCCCCGGTGGCCCAGTTGCGCCGCGGTGAGCACGGCGGCGAGGACGGGGAGGGCGGCGAGCGCCCCCGGGTGGGCGTGCAGGACGTACGCCGTGCCGCTGGCGGTGGCGACGGCCAGCACCGCCAGCGGTGCGGGGCGGTAGAGCGCGAGGGCGGCCGAACCCACCGCGATCAGCGTGTAGTCGACGGCGGTGGTGTCCGCGTCGAAGGCCGCCGCGGTCACGGCGAGGGCGCCGACCACGACCGCGAGGGCCAGGTCGGCGAGGCGCCTGCGTGTGGCCGACTCGGCCGGGTACCCGCTCATGCCCCCACGCTAGACCGCGCCGCCGACACCGGCGTCAGCCCTGTGGACAACTCCCGCGCTACTCCCCTCGCAGTAGTGCGGCACCCGGTCCGCGCCCGCCGGCGCAGCACCGACTCCCTTCGGCCGTACGACGACCCGGGGCACCCCCGAGGCGCAGGCTGCTGCCCATGTCCACTTCCTTCCGCCACACCGAGCCCTTGCCGCCGAAGACGGCCACCGGACCCGTCGCCGAGGTCTACGGGCAGATCGCCCGGGACTTCGGCATCGAGACACCTCCCACCTTCGTGGTGCTCTCCTCCGCCCCCGAACTCCTCGCCCCCACCTGGGCGTTGCTGCGCGAGTCGCTGATCGCGGGCCCCGGCGGCCGTACCGGGAAGGAGCTGGCGGCGCTCGGGGTGTCGCTCGCCAACCGCTGCCCGTTCTGCGTGGACGCCCACACCATGCTGCTGCACGCCACCGGCGACCACGCCCTCGCCGAACGCGTGGCCCGGGGAGAGCGTCCCGCGGACGAGGAGCACGCGCGCGTGCTGGACTGGGGCCGGCGCACACGGGTGCCGGGCGGTCTCGGCGCGGGGCCCTACCCCTTCCCGCGCGAACACGCCCCGGGCTATCTCGGCACCGTGTTCGCCTTCCACTTCATCAACCGGATCGTGTCGGCCCTGCTGACCGAGAAGGTGCTGCCGGGCAACGCCCAGCGGTTCCGTGCCGTACGCAGTCTCGCGGGCCGTACCCTCGCCCGGACCGTGCGCCGTCCCGCCCGCCCCGGTGCCTCCCTGGCCCTGCTCGATCCGCCCGATCCCGGTGAGGCGCCCGCGTGGGCGGACGGCGCGCCCGTCGGACTCGCGTACGCGGCGCTGCTGCGGGCGGCCATGGCGGGCGCGGGTCTCCTCGACCTCGACGACCAGGAGCTCGTCGAGGAGGCCCTGCTGGACTGGGACGGCTCGCATCCGCCGCTCGGCCTGGACGGCTTCCCGGACCGGCGGGAGCGGCCCGGCGCCCGTCTGGTGCTGCTGGCGGCGTTCGCGCCGTACCGGATCACGGACGCGGACGTGGCGGCCTGGCGGCGCCCTGAGCACACCGACCACTGTCTGGTGCACCTCGTGGCCTACGGGGCGTTCCTGGCCGTGGACCGCCTCGAATCGGCCCTGTACCGGCCCATCGCCCGGACATAAACGGACACATGACGCATCGACGGCGGGACGCGGTGACGGCACAGGTACGGAGCGAGTTCGCACTTCCGCCCCACAGGGAGACGTGTGAAACTGGCGTCCCGTCCGCAGTGCGGACCCCGTCCGCACCGTCCGTCCCCCACGAAAAGTGCGCTGTGCGAACTCTCTCCCTGCCACTGGCCCTGACCGCGCGCATCTCGCCCGTCGTCGTGCTCGCCGCGGCGGGCTGGGCGCTGACGTCCCCGGCCGCGACTCCGGCCGCCGAGAAGGAGTCGGCGCCGAGGTCCGCCGAGAAGTCCCCCTCGGGCGAGTCGACGGCGGCCGTCTCGAAGCAGTACGCCGCCGCGCCCGCGCCCTGCGGCAGCATCGCCGCGGCGACCCTCAAGTCGCTCGTGCCGGGCGCCAAGACGGCCGGCAAGGAGATCCCCTCGACGGACACGGCCCTGCGCCGCACCTGCTCCTGGAACGCGCTCAAGGGGTACGACTACCGCTGGCTCGACGTGTCCTTCGAGATCACGGAGTCCGCCGACGCGGCCGCCAAGTCGTACAAGGACAACATCTCGGAGAAGAGCGGCGGCGGGGCCGTCCCCGGGGTCGGTGACGCCGGGTACTCGGTGGTGAACCTCACCACCGAGGACAAGCAGCAGACCCGTGAGGGCGTGGTGATCGTCCAGGCGTCGAACGCGCTGGTGACCGTGACGTACAACGGCAGCGACTTCGAGTCGAAGAAGGCGCCCAGCACGGACGAGATCAACAAGGGCGCGATCAAGGCCGCCAAGGAGGCGGTGGCGGCCCTGGAGAGCGGTCAGAAGGCCTGAGCGAACAGGTTCCGACCGCCCTCCACACGCGCGTGGCGGCCCTCCACACGCGCGTGGCGTCCGGTCAGGCCGCGATGCCCTCCTGTTGCCTGCCCTTCGGCAGCATCAGCGCCACGTACAGCAGGAGCGATGTGCCAAGGCCCACCGCCCAGCCGTAGTCGGCCAGCGGCTTGAGGAACGGGATCAGTCCGTCGGCCGGGAACGGCCCGGTCTTCTTGCCGTCCGCGCCCAAGCCGGAGTACGAGCCGCCGACGGCGAGCAGACCGCCCACCACGAAGGCGACGATCGCCCGCCAGTTCCAGCCGTTCGCGTACCAGTAGCGGCCGCCGGGCGTGTAGAGGTCCGCGAGGTGCAGGACCGTGCGCCGGACGATCCAGTAGTCGGCGATGAGGATGCCCGCGACCGTGCCGAGCAGACCGCCGACCACGCCGAGCCAGGTGAAGATGTAGAACTCCGGCGTGGAGATCAGCTTCCACGGGAAGATCAGGATGCCCACGACACCCGTGATCAGCGCGCCCGTACGGAAGTTGACGAACTTCGGGGCCAGGTTGGACAGGTCGTACGCCGGTGAGACCACGTTCGCCGCGATGTTCACGGAGATCGTGGCGACCAGCACGATGATCAGCGCGAAGAGCAGCCCGAAGGCGTTGTCCGTCTTGGCGGCCAGTGCGACCGGGTCCCAGATGGCCTCGCCGTAGACGACCTCGGAGCCGGAGGTGACCAGCACCGCGAGGATCGCGAACAGGGTCATGGTCGTGGGCAGACCGAGGGACTGGCCCCAGGTCTGCGCCTTCTGACTGGCGCCGAAACGGGTGAAGTCGGGGATGTTCAGGGACAGAGTGGCCCAGAAGCCGATCATGCCCATGAGGGACGGGAAGAAGACCGGCCAGAAGTCCGGGCCCCAGCCCAGCTTCGAGGGCTGGTCGAGGAGCGCGCCGAAGCCGTCAGCCTTGACCGCGATCCAGATCAGCAGGACGAGCGCGCCGGCGATCACGAAGGGCGCGGCCCAGTTCTCGAAGTGCCGCAGGAAGTCCATGCCGCGGTAGATGATCGCGATCTGGAGCGCCCAGAACAGCAGGAAGCACAGCCACAGGGGCCAGGGGTTGCCCGCGATCTTGCCGGCGTTCTCCCAGTGGCCGCCGGTCAGCTTGGAGCCCAGCGCGAAGATGCCGCTGCCGCCGATCCAGGTCTGGATGCCGAACCAGCCGCAGGCCACCGCGGCCCGGATCAGCGCGGGGATGTTGGCGCCGCGCAGCCCGAAGGAGGCCCGGGCGAGCACCGGGAAGGGAATGCCGTACTTGGGCCCGGCATGCCCGGTGGCGAGCATCGGCAGCAGCACGATGACGTTCGCCAGGGCGATGGTGAACACGGCCTGCTTCCAGTCCATGCCGAGCGCGACCAGGCCGGAGGCCAGGGTCCAGCTGGGGATGCAGTGCGCCATGGAGATCCACAGGGCCGCGAAGTTGTACGTCGTCCATTTGCGCTCGGAGACCGGTACGGGACGCAGGTCCTCGTTGGCGAAGGGGCTGTCGGCGGGGAAGGCCTCGGGGGCGAGCTCGACGCGGCCGTCGGTGCCGGCGTTCTGCGGTATCGGCGACCCCGTGGGGACTGTTTCGGTCATGGGCAGGCCAATCGATCAGGACGGAACGGGATAGGCCGTGCGGGGGCCTCGGGCGGGGCCGGGACGGGCGGGGAGGCCCGTCCCGGCCCCGCCACCCCTCCTCGGGACGGCGGGGAGGGGGGACAAGGAGTGGGGGGTCGGGGTGGCTCTCAGGCGTTGACGGCGGGGATGACCTCGGAGCCGTACGCGTCGATGGTCGCTTCCTGGGCGTCGTGCATGTCGTACACGGCGAACTGGTCGACACCCAGCTCGCGCAGCGCGTTCAGCTTCTCGATGTGCTTCTCGACCGGTCCGATGACACAGAACCGGTCGACGATCTCGTCGGGCACGAACGCGGTGTCCGGGTTGTCGGCGCGCCCGTGGTGGGAGTAGTCGTACCCCTCGCGCGCCTTGATGTAGTCGGTGAGTTCCTGAGGGACCAGACCACCGCCGGAGCCGTACTTCGACACCAGGTCGGCCACGTGGTTGCCGACCATCCCGCCGAACCAGCGGCACTGCTCGCGCGCGTGGGCGAGCGCCTCGGGCGAGTCGTCCTCGGTGACATAGGCGGGGGCGGCCACGCAGATCTTGACGTCGGCCGGGTCCCGGGCGGCGGCGACGGCCGCGTCCTTGACGGCCTTCACCATGTACTCGGTCAGGTACAGGTCGGCCAGCTGGAGAATGAACCCGTCGGCCTCCTCGCCGGTCATCTTCAGCGCCTTCGGGCCGTACGCCGCCATCCATACGGGGAGTTCGGCGCCCTCCTTGATCCACGGGAACCTGATCACCGTGCCGCCGAGGTCGGCCTCCTGGCCCGAGCCGAGCGCCCTGATGACCTTCATGGCCTCGCTGATCCGGGCCAGCGTGTTGGGCGTACGTCCGGCGACGCGCATCGCGGAGTCGCCGCGGCCGATGCCGCAGACCGTGCGGTTGCCGAACATGTCGTTGAGGGTGGCGAAGGTGGAGGCGGTGACCTCCCAGGTGCGGGTGCCCGGGTTGGTGACCATCGGGCCGACCGTCAACTTCGTGGTGCTGGAGAGGATCTGACTGTAGATCACGAACGGTTCCTGCCACAGCACGGCGGAGTCGAAGGTCCAGCCGTAGGTGAAGCCGTTCTGCTCGGCCCGCTGCATCAGGCTGATGACCTTCGAGGCGGGCGGGTCGGTCTGGAGAACGAGTCCGAAGTCCATGGGCGCCACTCCTAGTTGAGGTACTGACAGGTGGAGCGGGGGGTGTAGGCGCCGTGTCCGGCGTGCCCGGTGTACTCCCGCTCGGTGATGACGAGTTCGCCGCGCGAGAGGACCGTCTCGACCCGGCCGGTGATGCGCTTGCCCTCGTAGGCCGAGTAGTCGACGTTCATGTGGTGGGTGTCCACGGACAGGACCTGCTCGGCGTTCGGGTCGTAGATCACGACGTCCGCGTCGGCGCCCGGGGCGATCGTGCCCTTCTTCGGGTACATGCCGAACATCCGGGCCGGGGTGGCGCAGGCAATCTCGATCCAGCGGCGGCGCGAGATGTGTCCGTCGACGACTCCCTGGTGGAGCAGGTCCATCCGGTTCTCGACGCCGGGGAGGCCGTTGGGGATCTTCGAGAAGTCGCCCCGGCCGAGCTCCTTCTGGCCCGTGAAGCAGAAGGGGCAGTGGTCGGTGGAGACGACCTGGAGGTCGTTGGTGCGCAGCCCCTGCCACAGCTTGGCCTGGTGTTCGCGGGGCCTCAAGGGCGTGCTGCACACGTACTTGGAGCCCTCGAAGTCGGGCTCGGCGAGGTTGTCCGTGGACAGGAACAGGTACTGCGGACAGGTCTCGCCGAAGACGTTGAGCCCCTCGTCACGCGCGCGTGCCAGCTCGGCCACTGCCTCCATGGCCGAGACGTGCACGACGTACAGGGGCGCGCCGGCGACCTGCGCGAGCTTGATGGCGCGGTGCGTGGCCTCGGCCTCCAGCAAGGCCTTCCGCACTTCACCGTGATAGCGCGGATCGGTCTCGCCGCGCGCCAGCGCCTGCTCTACCAGCACGTCGATCGCGATGCCGTTCTCGGCGTGCATCATGATCAGGCCGCCGTTCTCGGCGGAGCGCTGCATGGCGCGCAGGATCTGGCCGTCGTCGGAGTAGAAGACGCCGGGGTAGGCCATGAACTGCTTGAAGGAGGTGACTCCTTCCTCCACCAGCAGGTCCATCTCCTTGAGCGTCTCCTGGTTCACATCGGAGACGATCATGTGGAAGCCGTAGTCGATGGCGCAGTTGCCCTCGGCCTTGGCATGCCAGGCGTCCAGGCCCTCGCGCAGGGAGTGGCCCACGCTCTGCACCGCGAAGTCGACGATGGTGGTCGTACCGCCCCAGGCGGCGGCCCGGGTGCCGGTCTCGAAGGTGTCGGAGGCGAAGGTGCCGCCGAAGGGCAGCTCCATGTGGGTGTGGGCGTCGACGCCACCGGGGATGACGTACTTCCCGGTGGCGTCGATCGTGCGGTCCGCGGTCCAGCTCTGGGTACCGGGCACGGCGAGGGCGGCGATGCGGCCGTCCTCGATCAGCACGTCTGCGTGGATCTCGTCGGACGCGGTGATGACGAGACCACCGCTGATGACGGTACGGCTGCTCATGTTCCCTCTCCTGCCAGGGTGGTCGGTTCGGTCAGGGTGCGGTCAGCGGCGGGTAGGCGTCGGGACGGCGGTCGCGGTAGAACTGCCAGCGGTCGCGGACCTCCCTGAGCTTGGCCATGTCCAGGTCGCGGACGACGAGTTCGGTCTCCTTGTCCGAGGCGACCTCGCCCACGAACTGCGCCTCCGGGTCGACGAAGTAGGTCGTCCCGTAGAAGTCGTTGTCGCCCAGCTCCTCCACGCCCACCCGGTTGATCGCGCCGACGAAGTACTCGTTGGCGACGGCCGCGGCCGGCTGCTCCAACTGCCAGAGGTAGGCGGACAGTCCGCGCGAGGTGGCCGACGGGTTGAAGACGATCTCGGCACCCGCGAGGCCCAACGCCCGCCAGCCCTCCGGGAAGTGGCGGTCGTAGCAGATGTACACACCGATCCTCCCGACCTTGGTGTCGAAGATCGGCCATCCCAGGTTGCCGGGGCGGAAGTAGAACTTCTCCCAGAATCCGGGCACTTGGGGGATGTGGTGCTTGCGGTACTTGCCGAGGTACGAGCCGTCCGCGTCGATCACGGCGGCGGTGTTGTAGAGGACGCCGGGCTGCTCCTCCTCGTACATCGGCAGGATCAGGACGATGCCCAACTCCTTGGCCAGCGCCTGGAATCGCTTGACGATGGGCCCGTCCGGGATCTGCTCGGCGTACTCGTAGAACGCCTTGTCCTGGACCTGGCAGAAGTACGGCCCGTAGAACAGCTCCTGGAAGCACAGGACCTGAGCACCCTGCGCGGCCGCGTCCCGGGCCGCCTGCTCGTGTACCTGGATCATCGACTCCTTGTCGCCCGTCCACGCGGTCTGGAAGAGGGCGGCACGAATCACTCTGCTCATCGGGACCTCCGGTCGCTCGGTGTGCGAGAAGCGTAGGAAGTCCGAAAACCGGCTTTGAGTTGCAGCGTGTCACGTCTGAGGGGCCTGGGCGTGCCACGGTGTCACCCTGTCGTGAGCGCATGTTTCACCGCCGTTTTCCCAGGTCGTGGCATGTTTCAGCCCTGTTGCGCGTCGTGCGCGAGGAGCGCGATGTGCACCGAGGCGGCCTGCTCGAAGTCGTCGAGGTCGACGCCGAGCCGGCTCTGGATCGCCTCCAGCCGCCGGTAGAGCGCGGGGCGGGAGACGTGGTGGAGCTGGGCGGTGCGGGACTTGTTGCGGCCGGTGGCGAGGTAGGTGCGCAGCACGGCGAGCAGATCGTCCGCGGAACCGGAACCGGAGCCGCACAGCAGTCCGTCCAGCTCGCGTTCCGCGAAGGACTGCACATGCGGGTCGTCACGCAACAGCCGTATCAGGCCGCGCAGATGGACGTCCTTGAGCCGCACCACGGGAGGCAGGTCGAGGGCCGGTGCCGAGTCCGCGACGGCGTCGGCGACGTGCTGGGCCTCCCGCAGCCCCGCCGGTACGTCGTCCCAGGCGGTCCTCGGGTCCGCGGCGGCCACGGCGGTCCTCGTCAGCCGGGCCGCGAAGTTGGCCGTGAGGACGGCGGCGTCCTGGTCCCGGGCCAGGCTCAGCAGTACGGCGGTGGCCCCGTCGGCGAGTTCGGCGACGATGCCGGACAGCCCCAACAGCCGTAGCACCCGGTCGAGTTCGGCGGGGTCGCCGTCCCGTACGACGAGCGGCACGAAGGTGCGCCGGTTCACGGGCAGTCCGGCGGCCCGGGCGCGGGGCAGCAGCTGCCGGGCCGGTACGACCCCGCTGACCAGGTCGGTGAGCAGGCTCTGGGCGGACTGCTCCTCCCAGGTGTGGGCGGAGGTGCCGCCGAGCATGCGGTGCAGGACGAGGGCCTCGGCGGCGCGGTCGGCGAGGAGCCGTCCCGTGGCCGTGTCACCCCGGTAGCCGCAGAGCATGATCTGGCCCCAGCGCTCCCCGCGTCCGACCAGTTCGGCGCGGATCCAGCCGTCGCCCTCGCTGCCTCCGGCCTGGCGGGCGATGCGCTCCCAGTCGCGCAGCACGTCGTCCACCGCGGACCGCTCCCCCGCGGTGGCGAGGACGCGGTGGGCGAGGTTGGTGACGACGACGGGGCAGCCGCTGTGGTGGGCGATCTCGTCGAGCAGGTGCTGGAGCGGGGCGTCCGCGGTGATGAGCGCGGTGAGCGTGGTGCGGACGGCCTCGGACATGCTGACGGCGGCGAACTTCCGCCGCACGAGCCGGGCTTGGACCTCCTCGGTCAACTCCGCGAAGGGGAAGGGGCGGTGCAGGACCACCATCGGCAGCCCGCACCGCTCGGCCGCCCGGCGCATCACGTCCGGCGGGGCCGGGAAGGCGCGGCCGAGTCCGAGGACCACGGCCGCGGCCTCCGCGCGGTGCAGGGACTGGATGTACTCGGCCTGCTTGCCGTCGTCACCGGCCAGCAACACCCCGGTGGTGAGGACCATTTCACCGCCGCTGAGCATCACCCCGACGTCGGCGGCCTCGGCCACGTGCACCCAGCGCACGGCCCGGTCGAGCTGGCTCGCACCGGCCACCACCTCGGGCTCCCCGGCCAGGACCCGTTCCAGCATGAGGACCTGACGGACCGACAGGGTCGGCTCCAAGGACTCCAGGGGCTCCAAGGTGGTGCTCATGACGGTGTTCCCTTGCTGTGGACCTACTGGATGGTGCTCCTCAGAGCGTGTTCGAGGATCGCGGCGCCCTCTTCGGCCTCCGCGACGGTCAGGGACAGCGGCGGGGCGATCCTGAGCGCGCTGGTGCTGTGCCCGCCGCCCTTGCCGAGCAGCAGCCCTTCGGCGCGGGCGACCTCCAGCACGGCGGACGCGGCCTGCGGGTCGGCCTCGTCGGTGCCGGGCTTGACGAGTTCTACGCCGAGCATGAGCCCCCGCCCGCGCACCTCCCGTACGCCCGGGACCTGCGCGGCGACGGCCCGCAGCCGCTCGATGAGCAGTCCGCCGACGCGCCGGGCGTTGCCCTGGAGGTCGTGCTCCAGGAGATAGGACAGGTTGGCGAGCCCCGCCGCCATGGTGATCTGAGTGCCGCCGAACGTCGAAATGCTGTGGGAGTCCAGGCAGTTCATGATCTCGGCGCGGGCCACGACCCCGCCGATGGACATGCCGTTGCCGATGCCCTTGGCGAAGGTGAGGATGTCCGGCGGGCCGCTCCGGTCGTGTGCCTGCCAGCCCCAGAAGTGGTCGCCGGTACGGCCCCAGCCGGTCTGCACCTCGTCGGCGATCCACAGGATGCCGTGCTCGTGGAGTACGTCGCGGAAGGTGGCGTAGAGGCCGTCGGGCGGGGAGGTGAAGCCGCCGACGCCCTGGATCGGCTCGGCGATCAGGGCGGCGGGCGGGCGGGTGTGGCCGAGGAGGTCCTTCAGGTCGTCGACGCAGGCCGCGATGAAGTCGTCGTCGCTCAGAGCCGCGTACGGGCCGCGGGTGCGGACGCCGCCGTGGACGTACAGCGTCTGGAGCGGGGACAGCGAGGTGGGCGACCAGCCGCGGTTGCCGGTGATGCCGACCGCGCTGAAGGAGCGGCCGTGGTAGCTGTTGCGCATCGCCAGGATCGTGTTGCTGCGGCGGTAGGTCGTGGCGAGCAGCAGGGCGGTGTCGTTGGCCTCGGTGCCGGAGGTGGTGAAGAAGACCCGCGCGTCCGGGATGCCGGACAACTGGCTGATCCTCTCGGCCATTTCGACCATCGGCCGGTTGAGGTACAGAGTGGACGAGTGGATGATCCTCCCGGCCTGTTCGCTCACCGCCTTGGTGACCTCGGGCAGGGCGTGCGCGGTCATCGTGGTGAGGATGCCGCCGAAGAAGTCGAGGTACTTGTTGCCCTCGGCGTCCCACACATGGCGGCCCTCGCCGTGCGTGATCTCCAGCGGGTCCTCGTAGTAGAGGGCGAGCCAGTCGGGCAGGACGGCCCGGTGTCGGCCCAGCAGGTCCTTGGTCACGGCTGCACCAGCCCTTCGTAGGCGTCGGGACGGCGGTCGCGGTAGAACGCCCACTGCTGCCGTACCTCGTCGATGAGGTCGAAGTCGAGGTCCCGGACGACCAGTTCCTCCTCCTTGTCGCTCGCCGTGTCCCCCACGAACTGTCCTCGCGGGTCGACGAAGTACGACGTCCCGTAGAAGTCGTTGTCGCCGTACTCCTCGACGCCGACCCGGTTGATGGCGGCGACGAAGTACTCGTTGGCGACGGCCGCGGCGGGCTGCTCCAGGCGCCACAGGTAGGAGGACAGGCCCCGGTGGGTGGCCGACGGGTTGTAGACGAGCTGGGCTCCGTTGAGGCCCAACTGCCGCCAGCCCTCCGGGAAGTGG
Source organism: Streptomyces sp. SID13726 (assembly GCF_010548375.1). Lineage (GTDB taxonomy): Bacteria > Actinomycetota > Actinomycetes > Streptomycetales > Streptomycetaceae > Streptomyces. Next base: position 864,732 of record NZ_JAAGLY010000001.1, on the reverse strand, counting down.
CGGTCGTAGCAGATGTAGACGCCGATCCTGCCGACCGCGGTGTCGAAGACCGGCCAGCCGAGGTTGCCGGGCTTGAAGTAGTACTTCTCCCAGAAGCCCTTGACCTGCGGGATGTGGTGCTTGCGGTACTTGCCGAGGACGGTGCCGTCTGCGTCGATCACGACCGCGGTGTTGTAGTAGAAGCCGGACTGCTCGACCTCGAACACCGGCACCACGATCACCATGCCGGTCTCGCGTGCGAGTTCCTGCATCCGCGTGGTGGTGGGGCCGTCGGGCACCGGCTCGGCCCAGCGGTAGTGCTCGGGTTCCTGGACCTGGCAGAAGTAGGGGGCGTTGAACACTTCCTGGAACCCGATGATCCTCGCGCCCTGTCGGGCCGCCTCGCGGGCGTGCTCCTCGTGTTTCGCCACCATGGACTCGGTGTCGCCGGTCCAGGTGGCCTGGACCAGAGCGGCACGTACGACATTGGCCATGAGCTGCTCCTTCGGCGGGACGCAGAGCCTCTACGCCCGTAGATGAAGGCCGTAGAGGCACGAACGTAAGCCTCCTGGAGAGGCTTGCCAAGACCATCGTCGTCAACCCGCGGAGTCGATCGTGTTTCGCACCCCACTGGACGAGTGACACGGCCGGCCGCCGGATTTGCGGTGCACCTGTCAGGCCGAGAACCCGGCGACCCGCAGGGCGTGCACCAGATCCCAGTGCCGCTGGTCCGAGACGCCCCGCGCGGCCGCCAGCAGGAGGGGCACGAGGGTCCGCGGGCCGGGTTCGGCGCTGCGGGCGGCCTCCTCGGGGGCGCGGACACGGACGTAGGCGTCGAGGAGGGCGTTCACCTCACGGCGGCGGCCCTCGGCGATCAGCGCGAGCACCGCCTCGCCGATCTCGGCGGCGGGCCGTGCGACGCCCTGGCGCAGCACCTGCTCCCCGTCCCCGGCCCGCCCGGCCGCGGCCAGCGCGTCGGCGGCGGCCACGAGCCGGTCGGCGGGCAGCGAGGCGGCCTCCCACAGCAGGGTCGCCCAATCGGCGCCGAGCCCGGCCCGCTGGAGTTCCGCCGCGAGCAGCGGGAACCGGTCGGCGGGCCAGTGGGCCACCTCGACGAGCAGTACGTGCGCCTCGCCGGTACGGCCCTCCGCGCGCAGCCGGACCAGCGGCTCGACCGTGTCGGCGGTCTCCCGCCGCGCGACCGCGTCCACCGCGTCCACCGGCTCGGCCGACCGCTCCGACCGCGCTTTCGGCGCCGCCCCGGCCCCCGCGAACCGGGCCCCGCGCGGGCTCCGCCCCTTCGCCACGGGTGCGGCGGGCAGATCGGGTCCGCTTGTCGGGGGTACGACGACGGGGGCGCCCTCCTCCTCGGCCATCCCGGCGAACCGGGCGCTGCCGCGGCGGCGCTTGCGGGGTTTGGGGGCGGGGGCCTCCGGCGCCGGGGGTGCGGGGGCGGGTTCCCGTGGGGTCTCCGGTACGTCGGCCGTGCGGGTGTCGCGCTGCCGGGGCAGGTTCGGGAAGCGGTCGGTGTCGGGGGTGCTCTCGCGCGGGTCCGCGGCCCGGTGCGCGCCGGGTCCGCGGGGCTCGGCGGCGGGTGTGCCGCTCGCGCGGGGGTCGGCAGCGGGTGTGCCGGTCGCGCGGGGCTCGGCGGCGGGTGTGCCGGTCGCGCGGGGGTCGGCGGCGGGTGTGCCGGTCGCGCGAAGATCAGGCCCGTACGAGACGCCCCCGTAGGTCCCGTCCGCGCCCTGCCCCCGCCGTGTCTCCGACGCCCGGCCGCCCCGCACCCGTTGGTCCAACTCGGCCATCCGGGCCTGGAGTTCGGCGCAGCGGCGGGTCGCGCGTTCGTGGTCGTCGCGGGCCCAGGCGAGGTCGAGGCGGAGGGCGTCGGCCTCCTCCCGGGTGGTGGCGGAGGCCAGCAGGCGGCCGAGTTCGGCCTGGCGTTCCATGGCGTAGCGCTGTTCGCGGAGCATGACGTCGAAGCGGTCGCCGAGGGCGTCCCGGCCGCCGGGGCGGTCGTCGTGGGCGGACTGGGCGGCGGCGTGCAGCGGCCGGACCCGTTCCGCCTCTGCGCGGGCCGCCTCGGGACCGTATTCGACGGCGAGGTCCTGGAGGAGCGCCTCGACCACGTCCCAGGGCGGCACCTCGCGTCCGTCGAGGCAGGCCCGCATCCCGTCCGGGTCGCGCTGCCAGAACACCCTGCACCAGCCGCCACCCTGATCCAGACGGGCCAGCACGCCCTCCAGACAGGCCATGAACTCCCGCACCCGGCCCGGGAGTTGATCCACTGCCATCGCTCAACTCCCGTTAGACCGGAGCACTACGGTCCGTAAGGCAACACCAGCAGTGTTACGAACGGGCTACAGCAAGTTTTCAAAGCAGCAGCAGGAGTCTCATGGCGCGGTCCCGACCGGTGCGCGAACTCCCGTCACAGGCGCGCCATCTCGCAGAGTCCGGCCAGTTCGTCCATGGACAGTCCGAGGGCCCTGGCGAGCGCGGCGACCGTGAAGAAGGCCGGCGTCGGAGCCCGCCCGGTCTCGATCTTCCGGAGGGTCTCCGCGGAGATCCCGGCGCTCGCCGCGACCTCGGTCATGCTGCGGCCGCCGCGTGCCTCACGGAGCAGTAGGCCGAGCCGCTCGCCGCGTTCGCGTTCTTCTGGGGTGAGAGGGGTGCGCACCATGACCCCATTCTAATACCGGTATAGTAATTGGCATGGTGGAGCTGAAGACGGACACATCGATCGATGCCATGCACGAGGCCGGACAGGTGGTCGGGCGCGCCCTGACCGCCGTACACAAAGCCGCTGACGTGGGCGTTTCCCTGCTGGAGCTGGACGAGGTGGCGCGGGAGGTGCTGCGCGAGGCGGGTGCGGGCTCGCCGTTCCTCGGGTACCGGCCGTCCTTCGCGCCGACCCCGTTCCCGGCCGTCATCTGCGCGTCGGTCAACGACGCGATCGTGCACGGCATCCCGACCGCGTACCGGCTGCGCGACGGCGACCTCGTCTCCATCGACTGCGGGGCCCAACTCGGCGGCTGGGCGGGCGACTCGGCGATCAGCTTCACGGTCGGCAGGGCGCGCGCGGCCGACACACGGCTGATCGAGACCGCCGAGCGGGCGCTCGCGGCCGGTATCGAGGCGGCGGTCGTGGGCAACCGCATCGGGGACATCGCGCACGCGATCGGCACGGTGTGCCGGGACGGCGGCTACGGCATCCCGGAGGGCTTCGGCGGACACGGCATCGGCCGCCACATGCACGAGGACCCGCCGGTGCCGAACGAGGGGCGCCCGGGACGCGGTCTCCGGCTGCGGCACGGCATGGCCCTCGCGATCGAGCCGATGCTCATCGGCGGCGGCACGGACGGGTACCACGAGGCGCCGGACGGCTGGACCCTGAAGACGAACGACGGCTCACGGGCGGCGCACGCCGAGCACACGGTGGCGATCACGGACGCCGGGCCCCGGGTCCTGACGGCTCGCTGAGCCGGCCTCCCGGGTCGGGGAGCCGGACGGGGCTGTTCAGAACCGGCACCCGGAGGTCCACGTTCACCTCGTCCCGCCCGGCGCTCACTGGAAGCACGCTCACTGAAAGTGCTCCACTCCCCCATCCGTGCGAAGGTGTAACCGGCTGGCACCCGGGTTACCCGACCCCGGCACGTCGATCAGCGAGGGCGTCCCCGGCCCGCGCGGGGATGCCGGATGGGAACGCCATGACCAGCGGATTCAGCGGTCCGGAGAGCTATGACGCCTTCGGAGAGTTCCTCGCCCGCTTCTTCGGCGGGCCGCGCCCGGGCCCCCGGCAGATCAACATCGGCCAGCTGCTGAGCCGGCCGGCCCGGGAGCTGGTGCGGGGCGCCGCGCAGTACGCCGCCGAGCACGGCAGCCGGGACCTGGACACCCAGCACCTGCTGCGAGCCGCGCTCGCCGCCGAGCCGACCCGGACCCTGCTGAGCCGGGCCGGCGCCGACCCCGACTCGCTCGCCTCGGAGATCGACGAGCGCTCGGGACCCGTACGGCACCAGCCCGAGGAGGCGCCGCCGCCGACCTCGCTGTCCCTGACCCCGGCCGCCAAGCGGGCCCTGCTGGACGCGCACGACCTGGCCCGGTCCCGCGGCGCCGGTCACATCGGCCCGGAGCACGTCCTGAGCGCCCTGGCCGCGAACCCTGACTCGGCGGCCGGGCACATCCTGAACTCAGCCCTGTTCGCCCCGACCGGGATGCCTCCCGGGGCCGCGTCCGACGCCGGCCGGCCCCTCGGTGAGGCCCCCCGCGACACGGGCACGCCCACCCTGGACAAGTACGGCCGCGACCTCACCGAGCTGGCCCGGCAGGGCCGAATCGACCCGGTGATCGGACGGGACGAGGAGATCGAGCAGACCGTCGAGGTGCTGTCCCGGCGCGGCAAGAACAACCCGGTGCTCATCGGTGACGCGGGCGTCGGCAAGACGGCGATCGTGGAGGGCCTGGCCCAGCGGATCGTCGACGGCGACGTCCCCGACGTGCTCATCGGGCGGCGGGTGTTCGCCCTCGACCTGACCGGGGTGGTCGCGGGCACCCGCTACCGGGGCGACTTCGAGGAGCGGCTGACCGGCATCGTCGGCGAGATCCGCGACAACTCCGCCCGGCTGATCGTCTTCATCGACGAGCTGCACACCGTCGTCGGCGCGGGTGGGGGCGGCGAGGGCGGCGGCTCGACGGACGCCGGCAACATCCTCAAACCGGCCCTGGCCCGAGGCGAGTTGCACATCGTGGGCGCGACCACTCTGGAGGAGTTCCGCAGGATCGAGAAGGACGCGGCCCTGGCCCGCCGCTTCCAGCCCGTCCTGGTCCCGGAGCCCACGACCGACGACACGATCGAGATCCTGCGCGGTCTGCGCGACCGCTACGAGGCCCACCACCAGGTCCGTTACACCGACGAGGCGCTGATGGCCGCCGTACGGCTCTCGGACCGCTATGTCACCGACCGCCGGCTGCCGGACAAGGCGATCGACCTCATCGACCAGGCGGGAGCGCGGGTACGGCTGCGGGCGCGGACCAAGGGCACGGACGTACGGGCGCTTGAGCACGAGGTCGACCGGCTGAGCCGGGACAAGGACCAGGCCGTCGCGGACGAGCAGTACGAGCAGGCCACCCAACTCCGGGACAAGATAGCCGAGTTGAAGCAGCGGATCGGTCAGGCGGCCGGGGACGGCGAGGCCGACGAGGGTCAGCACCTGGAGGTGACGGCCGAGGCGGTCGCCGAGGTCGTGTCCCGGCTGACCGGCATCCCGGTCAGCAGCCTCACCGAGGCGGAGAAGGACCGTCTGCTGGGGCTGGAGGAGCATCTGCACCGGCGGGTCGTGGGCCAGGACGAGGCCGTCCGGGTCGTCTCGGACGCCGTGCTGCGCTCCCGCGCGGGCCTCGCGAGCCCGGACCGCCCGATCGGCAGCTTCCTCTTCCTCGGCCCGACCGGCGTCGGCAAGACCGAACTGGCCCGCGCGCTCGCCGAGTCCCTCTTCGGCGACGAGGAGCGCATGGTCCGCCTCGACATGAGCGAGTACCAGGAACGGCACACGGTCAGCCGCCTGGTCGGCGCCCCGCCCGGGTACGTCGGCCACGAGGAGGCGGGCCAGCTCACCGAGGCGATCCGCAGGCACCCCTACTCGCTGCTGCTCCTGGACGAGGTGGAGAAGGCCCACCCGGACGTCTTCAACATCCTCCTCCAGGTCCTCGACGACGGCCGCCTCACCGACTCCCAGGGCCGCACGGTCGACTTCACCAACACGGTGATCGTGATGACGAGCAACCTGGGCTCGGAGGCGGTCACGCGAAAGGGCGCGGGCATCGGCTTCGGCGCCCGGTCGGACGAGGAGGCCCGGCGCGAACAGATCCTGCGCCCGCTGCGCGACCACTTCCGCCCGGAGTTCCTGAACCGCATCGACGAGATCGTCGTCTTCCGGCAGCTCTCGGCGGAGCAACTACGGGAGATCACCAGGCTGTTGCTGGAGAGCACCCGCCGCCTGCTCCACGCCCAGGGCGTCACGGTCGACTTCACCGACAGCGCCGTCGACTGGCTGGCGGAACGCGGCTGTCAACCGGAGTACGGCGCCCGGCCGTTGCGCCGCACGATCCAGCGGGAGGTCGACAACCACCTGTCCCGCCTGCTCCTGGACGGCACCGTCACAGAAGGCGGCCGGGTGACGGTTGACGCGGCAGCAGGCGAGCTGACGTTCAGGTGAGGCCGCCAGGGGCGCGGGGAGCTGCGCGACCAGCCCCCGCGCGCCCGCGGACAACTACGGCGCGGGGTACACCACTTGCGCGGACCCCCCACCCCGCCGAACGGTCTCGGCAGCAGCGAGCCACTTCCCATTGGGCAGCCGCTGCACCCCGGTCGCCGCCCCGATCTCGGGATTCAGCTTGAACGAGTGCCCGATGGCCTCCAGCTTCGCCTTCAGAGCACTGTCGTACAGCCCCGGCTCCAACTCGGTCTGCGCCGCATTGCGCTGACTCGCCCGAGGTGCCGCGATCGCGTCCACCAGCGGCAGCCCGCGGTCCACGAACTCGGTCAGCACCTGGAGCACGGTGGTGATGATCGTCGCCCCACCGGGCGAACCCAGCGCCACGACCGGCTTGTCGTGCTTGTCGAGCACGATCGTCGGCGAGATCGAGGACCGGGGCCGCTTACCGGGACCGGGCAGGTTCGGGTCGTGCACGGCGGGGTTGGCCGGGCTGAACGAGAAGTCCGTCAGCTCGTTGTTGAGGATGAACCCCCGCCCCGGGACGGTGATCCCGCTCCCCCCGGTCTGCTCGATGGTCAGCGTGTAGGAGACGACGTTCCCCCACTTGTCGGCCACCGTCAGATGCGTGGTGTTCTCGCCCTCGTACGTCGTCGGAGCCGCCGTCCCGCCCGCCGAGCAGTCCGCGGGCTTGCGCGGATCCCCCGGCGCCACCGGACTCGTGAGCACCGCGTCGTCCTTGATCAGACAGGCCCGCGAGTCGGCGAACCGCTGGGACAGCAGCCCCTTGGTCGGTACGTCCTCGAAGGCGGGGTCGCCGACCCAGCGCCCCCGGTCCGCGAACGCGATCCGGCTGGCCTCGATGTAGCGGTGCAGGTACTGCACCTCACTGGCCTTCGAAAGGTCGGTGTTCTCAAGGATGTTGAGGGCCTCGCCGACCGTCGTGCCGCCGGAGGAGGAGGGCGCGATGGAGTAGACGCCGAGCCCCCGGTAGGAGGTCTTCGTGGGCTTCTGGAGCTTGGCCCGATACGCGGCGAGGTCCTTCCCGGAGAGCTTCCCCGGCCGCGCGTTCCAGCCCGAACCGGGGTCGACCGGCGGGTTGTTCACGGTATCGACGATGTCGTCGCCGAGGTCGCCGCGGTAGATCGCGCCGACGCCCTTGCGGCCCAACTCCGCGTAGGTGCGGGCGAGATCGGGGTTCTTGAAGGTCGATCCGACGACTGGGAGCTGCCCGCCGGGCAGGAAGAGCTTCGCGGTGTCCGGGAAGTACCGGAACCGTGTCTCGTTGGACGCGGTCTGCGAGCGGAAGGTGTCGTCGACCGTGAACCCGTCGCGGGCGATCCGCTCGGCGGGCTTGAGCACGTTGCCGAGGGATCTGCTGCCCCACCTGTCCAGGGCCGTGGCCCAGGTGGCAGGCGTTCCGGGTGTGCCGACGCTCAGTCCGCTGGTGACGGCGTCGGCGAAGGCGAGCGGCTTGCCGTTCTCGACGAACAGGTCGGAGTCCGCGGTCAGCGGTGCCGTCTCCCGGCCGTCGATGGTGTGGACCGTACGGGACTTGGCGTCGTAGTAGACGAAGTAGCCGCCTCCGCCGACGCCGGAGGAGTACGGCTCGGTGACCCCGAGGGCCGCGGCGGTGGCGACGGCCGCGTCGACCGCGTTGCCGCCCTTTCTCAGGACCTCGATGCCGGCGGCGGACGCGTCCGCGTCGACACTGGCGACCGCGCCGCCGTAGCCGACGGCCACGGGGACTTTCCTGGGTGTCGGGGCGGCCTGCGGCGGGGCTGCCGCTCCGACCGACACCACGGCGGCCGAGACCGCCAGGACCGAGAGTTTCCGCGCGACTGGGCGACGCATCCGTACCTCCACTGAAGGGCCGTTCGCGCAGCCTATTCCATCGTCATGCCCTCGTCAGGAGCGCAAGAGGCCGACTTCGAACACGGGTTTGCGTTCGACCGCTAGCATGCGCGCACATGAATGACGACGTGCGCAACATCGTCCTGGGCGTGGCCGCCGCCGGCATCAGCGCCGCGCTCGGCTGGCTCGCCCGGACGTACCTGTGGAAGCGCAAGCTCCGCCGCAAGCAGGCCTTCTTCGGGCTGCCGGACAACTCCGAGTCGCTGCTGGTCGTCAACCGGGACGCCGGCGGCACCGATCTCGCGGTGCACCGCTACGACGTGTTCGCCCTGCTCGAACTCTCGGCCCTCATCAAGGACTGCGGCGCGCACGCCGACGTGGTGGCCCAGGACGTGGCCCGGCAGGGCTTCGGGGAGCGCACGGAGTTCTGCGTCGGCGGCCCGTCGTCGAACCGCCGCATGATGGCGCACATGAGCGCCATGCTGCCCGGGGTGCACGTGAACATCGACTCCTCGGAACCTGGCCCGGTCCGGATGACGTACCAGATAGGCAGCGAGCGCTACCGCCTGGAGAAGGGGCTCTCCGAGTACGTCCTGCTGGCCCGCCTCACCGCCGGGCAGCCCGGCCTGAGCCGGCCCGTGTTCCTGTTCTGCGGCCAGACCGCGATCACCAACCAGGCCGCGACCCGCTATCTGGCACGCAACCACGAGCGGCTGGCCCGCAAGTACGGGGGCAGTCCGTTCGTCCTCCTGCTGAAGGTGGTCAACTCGCACGCGTACGGCCCCGATGTCGCCGAACTCGTCGCGGACGTGACCCGCGCGGCCCAGGCGCCGCTGCCGACGCCCTCGGCCGCACCGAACTCACACCGCGCCTCCTGAATTGATTCACACCACAACAATCGTTACTCCCACGTAACTTACCGACGGGTTACCTCCGGTAAAGCGCCGAGGTTACCGTCTGGTCACTTTGCATTGACACGAGTAGGGAGTGACCCGTGGGACACCCTCGCAAGGCCCTGCGTACGACCACCGTGGGCGCCGTCTCCGCGACTCTGATCGCCGGTAGCGCCCTCGGGCTCACCCCCACTGCCCAGGCTGCCGACGCCGTCCGCTTCGTCGACATCGCCGGTGACGGCGGCACCGTCCTCAAGGCGAACGTCGTCACGCCCGCCGGAGCCGACGGCACGCGGCGCTACCCGCTCCTCGTCCTGCCCACGAGCTGGGGCCTGCCCCAGGTCGAGTACCTCGCCCAGGCCCAGAAGCTCGCGAACTCCGGCTACATCGTGGTCAGTTACAACGTCCGGGGGTTCTGGCAGTCGGGCGGGGAGATAGAAGTGGCGGGCCCTCCCGACACGGCCGACGCCTCCAAGGTCATCGACTGGGCGCTCGCCAACACCCCCGCGGACGACCGGCACATCGGCATGGCGGGCGTCTCCTACGGCGCCGGCATCAGCCTGCTCACCGCCGCGAAGGACAAGCGCGTCAAGGCCGTCGCCGCCCTCAGCGGCTGGGCCGACCTGATCGACTCGATCTACTCCGGCCGCACCCAGCACGTCCAGGCCACCGCGCTCCTCGACGGCGCGAGCCTCGTCACCGGCCGCCAGAGCGCCGAACTCCGGCAGATCTTCGACGACTTCTACGCGTCGAACCTGACGAAGGAACAGGACATGATCGATTGGGGGAAGAAACGTTCGGCCGCCACATATGTGGATCAGTTGAACCAGAACGGCGCCGCGGTCATGATGGCCAACGCCTGGGGCGACACGATCTTCCCGCCCAACCAGTACGCCGACTTCTACGAGAAGCTGACCGGCCCGAAGAGACTGGAGTTCCGCCCCGGCGACCACGCCACCGCCGAACTGACCGGCCTGTTCGGTCTGCCCAACGACGTGTGGACGGACACCGGGCGCTGGTTCGACCACTACCTCAAGGGCGCGGACAACGGCATCGACCGCGAGCAGCCGGTCCAGCTCAAGTCCCGTTCCACGGGCGGCTACGAGGGCTACCCCGACTGGAAGTCGGTCGGCGCGACCACGAAGAAGATCGCCTTGTCCGGCACCACCACGATCCACACCAACGTCGACTCGGGCGCGGACGGCGGGATCGTCTTCCTGTCCAGCATCCTCGACCAGCTCGCCCAGGCTCCCCCGGTCGCCTCGATCCCCCTGCTCCCCCGCCGCTGGGCCGCCGTATGGCAGTCGGAGAAGTACGCGAGCGCCCAACAGGTGCGCGGTACCGCGAAGTTGCACACCACCGTCACTCCTACCAAGGAGAGCGGCACCCTCGTCGCCTACCTGTACGACGTGGGGCCGCTCGGCCTCGGCAAGCTGGTCTCCAACGCGCCGTACACCTTCCACGGGCGGACGCCCGGGAAGCCGTTCGCCGTGGACCTGGAGTTGTTCTCCACGGCCTACGACGTCCCGGCAGGGCACCGTCTGGCCCTGGTGGTCGACACGGTCGACCCGCTCTACATCGAGCACAACCCGTCCGGCGCTCAGCTGACCTTCTCCTCGCCGGCGAACGACCCGTCGTACGTGTCGATTCCGCTGCGCGAGCAGTGATCTCCGGCCGGCGCCGGGCGGGTATGGCTCTGTGACTGCTGCCCCCTACGGTTCAAGGGCCGTGGGGGGACCCCCACCCGGCAGCAGCGTCCCTGGGGGCTCGGTCGCCATCACCGTGGGGATGAACGGACCATCGTAGTCGAGGCTCGTGGGCATGGCCGTCGCCCCTCTCAGTGCTTGAGGATCTTGGAGAGGAAGTCCCTGGCGCGCTCGCTGTCCGGGTGGGTGAAGAAGTCGTCGGGCGCGCGGTCCTCGACGATCCGGCCGTCGGCCATGAACACCACGCGGTGGGCGGCCGACCGGGCGAAGCCCATCTCGTGGGTGACGACGACCATGGTCATGCCCTCCTGGGCCAGTTGACGCATGACCTCCAGAACCTCGTTGATCATCTCCGGGTCGAGGGCGGAGGTCGGCTCGTCGAACAGCAGGGCCTTGGGCTCCATGGCGAGGGCACGGGCGATGGCCACACGCTGCTGCTGGCCGCCGGAGAGCTGGGCCGGATACTTGTCGGCCTGGTCGGCGAGGCCCACTCGGTCGAGGAGTTCGCGGGAGCGCCGGTCGGCCTGGTCCTTCTTGCGCTTGCGGACCTTCACCTGGGCCAGCGAGACGTTCTGGAGAACCGTCTTGTGGGCGAAGAGGTTGAAGGACTGGAAGACCATGCCGACCTCGGCACGGAGCTTCGCGAGGGCCTTGCCCTCCTCGGGCAGGGGCTGTCCGTCGAGCGTGATGGAACCGGACTTGATGGTCTCCAGGCGGTTGATCGTCCTGCAGAGCGTGGACTTGCCCGACCCCGAAGGGCCGATGACCACGACCACCTCCCCCTTGCCGACGGTGAGGTCGATGTCCTGGAGGACATGCAGCTCTCCGTAGTACTTGTTGACGTCACGCAGTTCGATCAACGGATCGAGGACGGCCATGCCCAGCCCTACTCACTCTCAGCTGTGTCGTGGTTGCCGCAACCTATCGAGGCAAGATCGCACTTAAGGAACGACACGCACTTTTCGGGCATTAGCCGTATTTACGCCGAAGTGTCGGCCAGGGATTCACTCTTCCGCGACCTCCGCGTAGAGCTGCGACAGCTCGGGGACGCCGCTCGCGGCCCACTCGTGCCCCGAGGCCACGACGTCGAACTCACGGCCGGACTCCAGCCGGATCACGGGCTGCCCGTCCGGCCGCAGGTCCCAGGCCGCCCCGGGGACGGTCCGCACGATCACCGTGCCGAGATAGAGCCCGGCGTCGTTGCCGAGCCAGAGCAGGACGTCCTCGTCGTCACGCCAGCGCGGGACCATCTGGTCGAGCGCCTCCAACGAGGCCGCCGTGTCGTCGAGTCGGACACCCGAACGCGACGCGTGCGAGCGCAGCAGCTCGCACTCGGAGAGGAGTTCGGCGATGCCCTCGGGGTCGCGGGTCCCGGACTTCTCACTCCGGCCGCCCAGAAAAGGGATCTTCATACGCCCAGCGTGTCATTCCCCCCACCGCCCGCACCACAGGCGCGCGGGCCGCCGTTTCCCGGCTGATTCACGCCGAGTTCACGCATGGCGCGTTGACGTGCCGTCGTCGTCTCCTTAGCTTCGCGATGCACGTTTCGTCCCCCACGAGCCGCAGGAGCCGTCTGTGCACCGACGTGTCCGAGGTGGTGCGGCGGTCCTCGCGCTGTGCGCGGCGCTGGTGCCGGGCTGCACCGCGTCCGCCGCGCCCGCGAAGGCGTCCGTCCACCACGAGCGGCGCGAACCGCTCCCGCTGGAGCGGCTGTTCGACAACTCCGCGGTCAGCGACGACGAACGCCCCGGTGACGCGGACTTCGACGGCAAAGGCGCCTCGCTGTCGGCCCGGGACCTCACCGCCGCGGGCTGGACACCGGGCCGCGCCCTCACCGTGCAGGGCGCGCGCCTGACCCTGCCGGACCGGGCGCCGGGGGCCCCGGACAACGTACGGGCCGACGGGCAGAACGTCCGGGTGGGCGGCCGCGGCGACGCGCTCGCCTTCCTGGTGGCGGGCACCGGCGGCGAGGAGGCCGGCGGCACGGGCACGGTGTCGTACGCCGACGGCGACCGCTCGGAGTACCGGCTGACGGCCCCCGACTGGCGCCGCGGCCCGCTCGCCACGAAGGCGGTGGCGCTGCCGCACGTGAACACGCCCGGGGGCCAACTCGCCGAGAGGGCGCGGCTGTACGTCGTCACGGTGCCGCTCGCGCCGGGCCGTGAGGTGACTTCGGTACGGCTGCCGCGGGCGACCGACCTGCATGTGTTCGCGGTGTCCGTGCGGGCCGACGCGCCGGACTGGACCGGGAGTTGGGCGACCGCCACCTCCGGGCACCCGGCGGTCGGGCCGTGGACCGACCGGACGCTGCGGCTGGTGGTGCACACCTCGGTGGGCGGGCCCCGGGTGCGGCTGCGGTTCGACAACACCTTCGCGGCGGCGCCGGTACGGCTCGGCCGGGTGACGGTGGCGGTGCAGGACCGGGGCGCCACGGCCCGGGAGGCGCCGGTGGCGGTGTCGTTCGGGGGTGCCTCCGGCATCGACATCCCGGCCGGGACGCAGGTGTTCAGCGATCCGCTCGCCTTCGTGGTGCCCGCGGACACCGGGCTGCTGGTCAGCCTCCATCTGCCCGGCCCGGTGGCGGCGGCTCCCGTGCACGCGCTCGCGCAGCAGCGGTCGTACCTCAGTGTCCCGGGCGACCACACGGCGGACGGCTCCTCGGCGGCGTACACCTCGGTCCTGACCGGCTGGCCGCTGCTGACCGGGGTGGATGTGGGCGGCGGGCCGGGGTCGGTGGTGCTGCTCGGGGACTCGATCACCGACGGGGACAAGTCCACGGTGGACGCGAACCGGCGGTGGCCCGACGTGCTCGGCGCCCGGCTGCGGGCCCAGCATGTGGTCCCGCACTACGGGGTGCTCAACCAGGGGATCTCCGGGAACCGTGTGGTCAGCGACCGGTATCCGGGGGACGGGGTCTCCACGGTCACCTCCGGGGTGAGCGCGCTGCACCGGTTCGACCGGGACGTCCTCGCGCAGACCTCGGCGCGTACGGCGGTGGTGTTCCAGGGCGTCAACGACGTGCGGTGGGGCACCTCGGCGCGGGAGGTCGTCGCGGGACTGAGGGAGCTGGCCGAGCGGGGACACGCGCGCGGGCTGCGGATGCTCGCGGCGACGATCGTGCCGTGCGGCGGCGAGGCCCGCTGCACGGCCGCCGTCGACGCCGAGCGGGTCGCGGTCAACGACTGGATCCGGGACACCGATGTGTTCGACGGCGTCCTGGACTTCGACGCCGTGGTGCGCGACCCGGCCGACCCCTCACGCATGCTGCCGGCGTACGACAGCGGCGACCATCTGCACCCCGGCGACAAGGGGCTCGCCGCGCTGGCCGGGTCGGTGGACCTGGCCGCGCTCGTGCCGTGACCGGCGGCTACACCTCCAGGTCGACCACCACGGGCGCGTGGTCCGAGGCGCCCTTGCCCTTGCGCTCCTCGCGGTCGACGTAGGCGTCGGTGACGGCCTTCGCGAACGGTTCGTTGCCGTACACCAGGTCGATGCGCATGCCGCGGTTCTTGGGGAAGGCGAGCTGGCGGTAGTCCCAGTAGGTGTACGGGTGGTCGTACTTCAGGGGCCGCGGGACGACGTCGGACAGGCCCGCCTCGCGCAGGGAGGTGAGGGCGGCGCGCTCGGCCGGGGTGACGTGGGTGAGGCCCTCGAAGGCGGCCACGTCGTAGACGTCGTCGTCCGTCGGTGCCACGTTGTAGTCGCCCAGGACCGCGAAGGGCCTGCTGCCCGCGGCGTCGCCCGCGACGGCGGCCTTGAGGGCCTCGAACCACTGGAGCTTGTAGGCGTAGTGCGGGTGGTCGACCTCGCGGCCGTTGGGCACATAGACCGACCAGACGCGGACCGGGCCGCAGGTCGCGGAGATCGCGCGGGGTTCCGGGGCGCCGTCGTAACCGGGGTCGCCGGCCAGGCCCTTGACCACGTTCTCCAGGCCGACCCGGGAGATCACCGCCACGCCGTTCCACCGGCCGGTCGCGTTGACCGCCGACTCGTAGCCCGCCTCGCGGAGCTGGTCGAAGGGGAACTGCTCCTCGGCGAGCTTGGCCTCCTGGAGGCACAGCACATCGGTGCCGGTGCTCTCCAGCCAGGCCAGCAGCCTCGGGAGACGGGCGGTGATCGAGTTGACGTTCCAGGTCGCGATGCGCATGCCTCACAACCTACTAGGCGGCACTGACACTCACAGAGCCGTGCTCTCCCCCGGCGCCAGACGCAGGTGCTCGGCGCCGCCGAGGGCGCCGATCTGGTTGTCGTAGATCGGGCGGGCGAGGTCGGTGAGGAGGGCGTCGTGGATGTCGTAGGCGCGCTGGGGCTTCACCTCGCGGACGTAGTCGATGACTTCGGAGATCTTGCTCCAGGGGGCCATGACGGGGAGCATCAGCGTCTCGACGGCGTTCCCGGGGACGGTGAGGGCGTCGCCGGGGTGGAAGACGCGGCCGCCGTCGATCAGATAGCCGACGTTGGTGATGCGCGGGATGTCGGGGTGGATCACCGCGTGGAGTTCGCCGTGGACCTGGACGTCGAAGCCGGCGGCGGTGAAGGTGTCGCCGTGGCCGACGGTGTGCACGCGGCCCGGGAAGGCCGTCCCGATCTTGTCGGCGACCGACTTCAGGGTCCAGATCTCGGCGGCCGGGTTGGCGTCCAGGGCCGTCCGCAGGCGTTCCTCGCTGAAGTGGTCGGGGTGTTCGTGGGTGACGAGGATCGCGTCGGCGCCAAGGGCGGCGTCCTCCTCGCTGAAGGCCCCGGGGTCGAGGACGAGTGTCTGTCCGTCCTTCTCCAGGCGGACACAGGCGTGCGACATCTTCGTGAGCTTCATGCCCCCCATCCTGCCTCCGCGCGGGCGCCGAGCGGGGCGCCGGGCTCACTCGGTGGGCGTGGTCTCCTCGCGGATGACCTGCTGGGCCACCTTGAACGCGCTGTTGGCCGCCGGGACACCGCAGTACACGGCCGCCTGGAGCAGGACCTCCTTGATCTCGGTGGGGGTGAGGCCGTTGCGCAGGGCGGCCCGGGTGTGGAAGGCCAGCTCGTCCAGGTGCCCGCCCGCGACCAGGGCGGTGAGGGTGGCGACACTGCGGGAGCGGCGGTCGAGGCCCGGCCGGTCCCAGATCTCGCCCCAGGCGTAGCGGGTGATGAACTCCTGGAAGTCGCCGGAGAACTCGTCGGCCTGCGCGAGCGCCCGGTCGACGTGCGCGTCGCCGAGCACCTCGCGGCGGACCTTGATGCCGGCGTCGTACGGGTCGGCGCGGACCGCCGTCTGCGGGTCGGGGACGGCCGGGGCGATCTCGGCGATCGGCACCGGCTGCGGCGGAGCGGCCGTCAGGACCGCCTTGGCCGGTGCCGCCGGGATCGCGGTCTGGCCGGTGGACGAGTCGAAGGCGGGCTGCCAGGCGGTCGAGAAGTGTCTGACCAGGAGGTCCGTGACGGCCGCCGGCTGTTCGACCGGCACCAGGTGGGAGGCGCCGGGGACAACGGCGAGCCGGGCGTCCGGGATGCCGGCGACCAGGGTGCGGGCCTCGGCCGGTCCGGTGACCTGGTCGTCGGAGCCGACGAGGACCAGGGTCGGCACGGTGACACCGGCGAGTTCCGCCCGTACGTCGAACGCGGCGAGCGCCTCGCAGGCCGCGATGTAGCAGCCCGGGTCGGTGGTGCGCACCATCTGCACGGCCCAGTCGGTGATCGCGGGCTGGGCGGCGGCGAACCCGGTGGTGAACCAGCGCTCCGGCGAGGTGCGGGCGATGGGGTCGAGCCCGTTCGTCCGTACGATCACCCCGCGCTGGCGGAACTCGTCGGCCGTCCCGAAGCGCGGCGAGGCGGCGATCAGGCCGAGCGAGGCGATCCGCTCCGGGTGGCGCAGGGCCAGCTCCATGCCGACCGCGCCGCCCAGCGCGCAGCCCGCGTAGCCGAAGCGCTGCACCCCGAACTGGTCGAGGGTGGCCAGCAGCCGGTCGGTGAGGTCGCGGACGGAGCCCGCCGGGTAGGCGTGCGCGCCGCCGTGTCCCGGCAGGTCGTACCGGAAGACACGCCACTGCTTGACGAGCTCCGGGACCTGCCGGTCCCACATGTGCCATGTCGTGCCGAGCGACGGGCCCAGGATGAGGACCGGGGCGTCTTCCGGGCCGTCGAAGCGGTACTGGAGGGCGGGGGTCTTCGTCTCACTCACGGCTCCACGCTAGCCGCCATTTCTGAGCGGCCAGCCCCTGGGACCCCGGACCCCGTACCCGGCTCCCGAACATCACCGGGGAACTCTCACACCGCCTTCACCTGACGGGGGGCGGAGCGGCCTGCGGGGTCCGCACGGGGCGGTCAGAGGTCGCCCGGTGTGCCGAGGCCCGTGAGGGCGCCGACCGGGTCCAGGTCGGGGGTGCCGCGGGGCCACCAGTCGTCGTGGCCCGGTTCCGACTCGTAGGCGTACCAGAGGCCGTCGCGGCCGAGGCGGAGCTGGACATGGCCGCGGGGGTGGGTGAGGCGGTTGTGCGCGGGGCGGAAGGCGGGGAGGTCGGCGGCGAGGAGGAGGGGGCGGGCACGGTCGAAACGGCCCGCCGGAGGGTCCCACGGCTCTTCGAGTACGGCGAGACCTTCGAGCCCGCCCTGGCGCCAGGCGGCGACCGCGCGGGCCAGGTCGGCCGGGGTGCGGTCGGTGGCGGCCGCGAGGGAGGCGTAGAGGGCGCGGGTCCCGGCGGTGAGTCCGGAGCCGGGGCGGGCGGCGGCGAGGCGTACCGCGTCCTGCCACAGGGTGAGTTCGCCGACGGGGTCGCGGCCGGTGGCGAGCAGGGCGTGGGCGCGGGCGGCGGCGTCGGTGGCCAGCTGGTCCAGGGCGAAGGGGTCGGGGCCGCCCGGCGAGGCGGGGTACGCCGGGGGCTGCTCGGGGTGGGCGGGCGCGGGCAACGGGGCCGGGAGCGGCGGGAGTCGACGGGCCGCGAGGGCTTCGGTGGCCCGCACTCCGGGGAACCGCGTCGGCTCCTGGTCCTGGGCGGCACGGGCCGCGCGGGCGGCGCTGAGGCGGGACAGGGCGTCGAGCAGCTCGCGCTCGCCCCGGCCGCGGAGCAGGAGCAGCACGAACGGGTCGGCGTCGAGCAGCCGGGCCGTCTGGTAGCAGAGGGCGGCGGCGTGCTTGCAGGGGTGACCGCGGTCGGGGCAGCTGCACTGCGGTTCCAGGTCGCCGGGGCCCGGGAGCAACGGCACTCCGCACTCGGCCAGCGACTGGGGCATCTCCTTGTCGAGCAGCGCGGCGATGTGCCCGGTCCGGTCGGCGGCGAGGTCCAGGAACCGGTCCCAGTCCGCGTCCCCGAGCGTCCGCAGCCGCACCTGCACGCGGTACGGGCGCGGTCGGCTCCCCTGCACGTAGGCGAGCACCAGCCCCGGCGTCACGGTGATCGCGTCCACATGCCCCTGCTCGGCGTAACCACGCCCCCGGGCCAGCCGCTTGACGTCCAGCGCGCCCTCTTCCAGCGCGGTGACCCACGCGTTGCCCCACCAGGTGGCGGCGAACCGGGAGTCCGGGGAATCCGGGGAGGCGTGGGGTGGGAAGGCGGGGAAGGTACGGCGGAGGTCGTTGTCCCGGTTGGGGGCGGCCATGGAGTTGGGGTGGCGGGGGGTGGGGGTGTTCGCGGGGGTGTCGTGTCCGGGGGTGGGTCGGGGCTCGGCGGTGTCGAGGTGTGCCGGGGTGTCGTGCCCGGGGGTGAGCCGGGGCTCGATGGTGTCGAGGTGTGCCGGGGTGTCGTGCCCGGGGGTGAGCCGGGGCTCGATGGTGTCGAGGTGTGCCGGGGTGTCGTGCCCGGGGGTGAGCCGGGGCTGGGCGGTGTCGAGGTGTGCCGGGGCGGCTTCGGGTGTGAGTGAAGGGTTGGTGTCGATGGTGGGGGCGGGGGGCTCGTGCGGCGGGTTCGGAGAAGCGGTGCCGCTGCGGGCAGGAGTTTCGTCGGGCCGGGGAGACGAGTCGGTGTCGGCGGGAGCGGACGCCTCGTCCGGCATCCGGAACGCGTCGGCCAGCAACTCCCGTACGTCACGCGCCCGGTTCCCCGCGGCTGGGCGGCGCGCACGGGTACGGTCCCGGGACGCGGCCGAGCTGGCGGGCCGCGACCGACGCGCGAGTACGGCCTCCACCTCACGGGCGGCCGCTTCCGCCTGGCTCTTGCGAGCCGCACGCAACGCTTCTCGGGCGGCGTCCGCGGGGCGGGGCACGGGGCGTTGGACGGGGGCACCCGGGGAGCCTTCGGCGCCGCTGGGAGGGCGGCTGGGATCAGCGGGGGGCCGGTCGGGGGCGTCGGGGTGGTGGCCGGAGTCGTCGGAGTGGTGAGCCGGGGCACCAGGGGTGTGGTGGGGGTCACTGGAGTGACGGCCGGGATCAGCGGACGGCCGACCGGAGTCGCTGGAGAAGCAGCCGGGCTCGCCGGAGTGATGGCCGGGGGTACCAGGGAGGTGGCCGGGGCCATCGGAGTGGCGGCCGGGATCAGCGGACGGCCCACCGGGGTCACCCGAGTAACCGTCGGAGTCACCGGAAAGACGGCCAGGGACACCGGGGAGGTAGCCGGGATCACCGGAGTGGCGGCCGGAACCGGCGGAAGGCCGACCGGAGTCACCCGAGTGACCGTCGAAATCACCGGAGTGATCGCCGGAACCACCGGGAATGTGGCCGGAAGCACCGGAGTAGCGGCCAGAACCAGCGGAAGGCCCACCGGAGTCACCGGAGTAGCGGCCGAGGGCACCAGGCTGGCGGCTGGAGTCACCGGAGCTGTGGCCGGAACCACCGGGAGGCCGACCGGAGTCGCCGGAGTAGTAGCCGGACTCACCGGAGTGATGGCCAGGGCCACCAGAGAGGTGATCCGGATCATCGAGAAGCCGGACGGAGTCGTCGGGGTGTCGGCCGACGTCCCCAGGGCTCGCCTCGGTGGTCCCGGCCCCGCCGGTAGCTCGGGCCACGTCGGTAGCCCCGGCCCTGTCGGTGGTCCCAGCCCCGTCGGCAGCTCGGGCCACGTCGATAGCCCCGGCCCCGCCGGCAACTCGGGCCACGCCGGAGTCCCCGACAGCATTAGTGGCCCCAACCGCGTCACTCGCCCCGGCCGCACAGCCAACCCCGGCCCCGTCGGCGTCCCCCTGTGCCGCCACCCCGCCCGACGAACCCGACGCAGCCGAAGAACCCGACGTACCACCGGAGCCCCCGGACCCGCCCCGCCCCACGCCCCCGTCAGCCCCCGCCTCCCCGGCGGCCCCGTCACCCCCCGTCGCCAAACCACGTGCCCTCGCCTCACGGGCCGCTCGTAGGGCTCGTCGGGCCTCGTCCGCGGGGCCCGGTGTCATGACGGCCTCCTCAGGGAGACCAGGTCGGTGAGTTCGTGGTCGGTCAGTTCTGTGAGGGCGGACTCGCCGGAGCCGAGGATCGCGTCGGCGAGGGCGCGCTTGGATTCGAGCATTTCGGCGATGCGGTCCTCGACGGTGCCCTCGGTGATCAGGCGGTGGACCTGGACGGGCTGGGTCTGGCCGATGCGGTAGGCGCGGTCGGTGGCCTGTTCCTCGACGGCCGGGTTCCACCAGCGGTCGAAGTGGACGACATGGCCCGCGCGGGTGAGATTGAGGCCGGTGCCCGCGGCCTTCAGGGACAGGACCAGGACGGGGATCGCGCCGCTCTGGAAACGGTCCACCATGCGCTCCCGCTCCGGCACCGGCGTCCCCCCGTGCAGCATGTCCACCGGGACCGCGCGGGCGGCGAGGTGGGAAGTGATCAGGCGGGCCATGCCCACGTACTGGGTGAAGACGATCGCCGAGCCGTCCTCGGCCAGCAGGGTGTCCAACAGCTCGTCCAGCAGGGCGAGTTTGCCGGAGCGGGTGGCCATGCGGTCGCCGGCCGCGGGCGGGACCTCCTCCTTGAGGTACAGCGCGGGGTGGTCGCAGATCTGCTTCAGCGCTCCGAGCAGCTTGAGCACCAGCCCTCTGCGCGCGATGCCCTCCGCCGTCTCGATCGCCAGCATCGACTCGCGCACCACCGCCTCGTACAGGGAGGCCTGTTCGCGGGTGAGCGGGACGGGGTGGTCGGTCTCCGTCTTGGGCGGGAGTTCCGGGACGATGCCCGGGTCGGACTTCTTGCGGCGCAGGAGGAAGGGCCGGACCAGCCGGGCGAGCCGGGTCACCGCCTGTTCGTCCTCGCCGTTCTCCACCGCGCGCGCGTGCCGGGCGCGGAAGGACTTCAGGGGGCCGAGCAGTCCGGGGGTCGTCCAGTCGAGCAGCGCCCACAGCTCGGAGAGGTTGTTCTCGACCGGGGTGCCGGTCAGGGCCACGCGCGCGGGTGACGGGATGGTGCGCAGGGCCTTCGCGGTCGCCGAGTACGGGTTCTTGACGTGCTGGGCCTCGTCCGCGACGACCATGCCCCAGTGCTGTTCGGCCAGTCGCGGCGCGGTCGACCGCATGGTGCCGTATGTCGTGAGGACGAAGCCGCCGTCGAGGCCGTCCAGGGTGCGCTCCGGGCCGTGGAAGCGGCGGACCGGGACGCCGGGTGCGAACCGGGTGATCTCCCGCTGCCAGTTGCCGAGGAGGGAGGCGGGGCAGACGACGAGGGTCGGCTCGCGGCGCGCCCGGCGCAGGTGCAGGGCGATGACGGTGATCGTCTTGCCGAGCCCCATGTCGTCGGCGAGACAGCCGCCGAGGCCGAGCGAGGTCATGAGGTCCAGCCAGGCCAGTCCGCGGAGTTGGTAGTCGCGGAGGGTGGCGTGCAGGCCCGGCGGCGGCTCGGCGGGGAGCACCCCGGCCGTCAGCCGGTCGCGCAGCGCGGCGAGCGCGCCGACCGGCACGGCCTCCACCGCCTCGCCGTCGACCTCGGCGCTGCCGGTGAGGGCGACGGAGAGCGCGTCGACCGGGTCGAGCAGTCCCAGTTCGCGCTTGCGGGCCTTGCGGACCAGGGCCGGGTCGACCAGGACCCACTGGTCCCTGAGGCGTACGACGGGTCGGTGGGCCTCCGCCAGCTCGTCCATCTCGGCCTCGCTGAGCGGGTCGCCGCCGAGCGCCAACTGCCAGCGGAACTGGAGGAGTTCCTCGCTCTCGAAGAAGCCGGTGCCGTCGGTCGCCGCGCCCGGCGCGGACCGGACCACGGCGGCCGCGGTGAGGTCCTGGGCGAGGTCGCGCGGCCAGTGCACGGCCACTCCGGCGGCGGCGAGCCGGGACGCCGCCACGCCGAGCAGATCGCCCAACTCCTCGTCGGACAGGGCCAGTACGTCGGGGACGTCCTGCTCGGAGAGCCGGTCCAGAGGCGGCCAGACCCTGGCCGCGCGCCGCACCGCGAGAGCGGCGTCCACGCGTGCGCGTGGTCCGAAGACGGCGTCGGCGGCCCCCGCCCACAGGGTCGCCGCGTCGGTCACGAGGGTCGGGTCGGCGAGGCTGTGCACCTGGACGATCGCCGCGCCCGCGCTGCGCGCTCCGGTGTCCTCGCGGTTGAACAGGTGGTAGGCCGACAGGTCCAGACGGAGCGAGACCCGCACGCCCGCGTCCATGCCGGCGGCGACCTCGGCGGCCCAGTCCTGGGCGTGCGGCAGCCGCTGGGCCGCGCGGGCCGCGAAGGGCTTGCCGGACGCGTACGGGGCGGCGGGGGTGCGGGGCAGGGTGTCGGCGACCGCGTCCAGGAAGGACCGCATCAGCGCTTCCGGCTCGGGCAGTCGGAGCGGGCCGGGGCCGGGCAGCGGTACCGCGTGGCCCTCGTACGGCAGGGCGGCCGCGATCGCGCGCAGGTGCGCGATGTCGCCGGGGTCCAGCGGGCCGGCCCGCCAGGCGTCGTGGCCGCCGGAGGTGAGGCCGGGCAGCAGCCGGCCGCGGGCGGTCAGCCGCAGTGCGTGCAGGGCTGCCGCGCCCCAGCAGGCGGTGGCGGGATGCGCTGCGGGGTCGCTCCGGGCCCGGACGAGGAGCGGCAGGGCCTCGCCGAGCGGGAGGGACAGCGCGGGGGCGGTGCGGCGCCGGACCCCCGGGCCGTGCGGCCGTACGACAGTGAGGTCGATGTGCTCGACGAGCGGCGGACCGCCGTCGCGCGACTCGGGCCCCGCGGCGAGGACGTCGGCGATCGAGGGGTCCTCACCCTGCCGTGCGGAGGCGGTGGGCAGGTGGCCGGTGTCTGTGCCGAGCGCTTCGAGGTCCCCCGTCGGAAGGGGCGCGCCCTCGGGGTCCCAGAACGCGATCCGGCCCGCGCGCGGGAGAGGCGCGGGCAGGTAGACGGCGGCGAGCCGGACGGGGACGGTCACCCCCTGCGACGCACCCCTGCGCTCGGCCAACCTCTGCGGCTCACCCCTGCGCTCGGCCGACCCCCGCTGCTCATCCCGCCGCTCGCCCCCGCGCTCAGCCACCACCACAGCCCTGTCGGTCATACGTCCTGTCACCTCCCGCCCGCATGTCGGATCAGTCGTCTTCGACTCTACGGGCGGGGTCTGACAATCGGCTCCGGCGACGGGCTGGACTGGGCCAGGCAGGGCCGGGCAGGCCCAGACCCAGACCCAGACCCAGGCCCAGGCCCGCTCACCGGAGCGGACAGATCACGGAACGGTGCGTGAGACGACGTAGACCCTGGGCTTGCTCGGCACGGCCATGTTGATCATGACGTCCTGGGTGGGCGCCGGGTCCTTCTGCGCGTGGGTCAGGCCCCACCACCGGTTCATCTCGGTGAACTTCCAGCCGGTGACCTTCTGGTCGCGCTCGCCGATGGAGACGTCGCCCCTCTTGAGGTCGGCGCGGCTGACGCCCATGCCGGTGAGGAAGGCGTCCAGGCCCGCGTCGGTCGTCCGGAACTGGACGTAGAGGCGGCTGGTCTTCCAGTTGTTGGTCTCGTAGGAGGCGACGAGGTCGGAGGGGTGCGGGACCGGCACCTGGTAGAGGCGGCGCTGGACCTTGGAGGGCCAGCCGGGGGTGAGGCCGGTCGCCGAGTACTTCTCCTCCTTGTCCTTGCCGCTGTCGCGGCTCTGGTTGGCGGAGATCACCAGGTAGCCGGCCGGGACGCCGATGAGCAGCACGATGATGAGCAGGGTGATCGCCCGGCGGCGGATCCGGTGCTGGCGGTCCTCGGTGGGGCGCTGCGGCTCGTCGGGGGGCGCCGTGGCCTGGCGCGGCAGGGATGCCGTCATGCGGTGTCCCTCGACGTGCGGCGGGCCTCCACGTACCGCTCGTAGCGCTCGTGCCGCTCCACCCGGCGCCGGTTGGCGCGCCGGAAGCGGCGGGCGACCAGGCGGGCGAGGTCTGCGGCGCCGACCATGCCGGCCTCGGGGCCGAGCTGGGCGCGGGCGATACGGGCCTCGGGGCGGTAGCCGCGGCCGGTGAGCTGGCGCTTGAAGGCGTCCCGCGCGGGGCCGATCAGCAGGTCGTCGGCGGCCGAGACACCGCCGCCGATGACGAAGCAGGACGGGTCGAGGGCGGCGGCCAGGTTGGCGATGCCGACGCCGAGCCACTGGCCGATGTCCTGGAGCAGCTCGATGCACATCGCGTCGCCCTCGCGGGCCAGCTCGGTGATCATCGGGCCGGTGATGTCGCCGATGTTGCCCTTGACGTGCTCGATGATCCCGTACGCCACCGGGGAGTCGGCGGCGGCCAGCTCCCTGGCCTCCCTGACCAGCGCGTTCCCGGAGCTGTACTGCTCCCAGCAGCCGCGGTTGCCGCACGGGCAGCGGTGGCCGCCGGGCACGACCTGCATATGGCCGAACTCGCCGGCGACGCCGTACTTGCCGCGCTTGACCTGGCCGTCCTCCAGGATCGCGCCGCCGATGCCGGTGCCCAGCGTGATCATGACGAGGTGGTCCTCGCCGCGTCCGGCGCCGAAGCGCCACTCGGCCCAGGCGGCGGTGTTGGCGTCGTTGTCCACCAGGACGGGGACCGCGAGGCGACCGGCGATACGGTCCCGCAGCGGCTCGTTGCGCCAGGACAGGTGGGGGGCGAACAGCACGCGGTTGCGGTCGGCGTCGACCCAGCCGGCCGCGCCGATGCCGACGGCGTGGACGTCGTGGCGGTCGGAGAGGTCCAGGACCAGTTCGACGATGGTGTCCTCGACGACTTTGGGGCTCTTGGACTTGTCCGGGGTCTCGGTGCGGACCTTCTCCAGGATGTTGCCGTCGGCGTCGACGACACCCGCCATGACCTTGGTGCCGCCGATGTCGATGCCCACCGTCGGCACGCGGGGTGCGGTCAGGTGTGAGCGGCGTTCCCTCGTGCCCACCGTTCGCAGGGCGGGGGCGCGGCGGGAGCCTATGGGGGCGCTGAAGTTGCCGTAGGTGCTCATCAAGGCCCGATTCTGCCGCACGCTCACACGAGGTGCCGAACGGGGCAGCACAGGGGGGTGTGCGATTCGCCGCCGCCCGCAAGTGCGTGGGGGCCGGCCACGTCGCTCTAGGGGCGCACCAGCAGCTGGAATTCGAATGAGTAGCGCGTCGGCCGGTACGTGTGCGTGCCGTACTCGACCGCTCTGCCCGTGTCGTCGAACGTCACGCGCTGCATCGTGAGGAGGGGGGCGCCGGTCTCCTCGGCCAGACGTTCCGCCTCCGCTGTCGTGGCCGCTCGCGCGCCGATCGTCTGACGGGCGCTGTGGAGGGTGATTCCGGCCGTGCGCATCATGCGGTACAGGCCGGTGGTCTCCAGCTGGGCGGTGTCGAGGTCGAGGAGGGCCGGGGGGATGTAGTTGCAGAGGTGGGCCATCGGCTCGCCGTGGGCGAGGCGGAGGCGTTCCACGCGGTGCACGTCGCTGCCCTCGGGGACGCCGAGTGCCGCGGCGATCTCGGCGGTGGCGGTGACGACGGTGTTGACCAGGACCTTCGTCGCGGGGCGCTGCCCGGCCGCCTCCAGGTCGTCGTAGAGGCTGCTGAGCTCCAGGGGGCGCTTGACCTGGCTGTGCACGACCTGGGTGCCGACCCCGCGGCGGCGCACGAGCAGGCCCTTGTCGACGAGCGACTGGATGGCCTGGCGGACCGTGGGCCGGGACAGGCCGAGCCGGGCGGCGAGCTCGATCTCGTTGCCCAGCAGGCTGCCGGGGGTGAGGGTTCCGTGCTCGATCGCCGCCTCCAGCTGCTGGGACAGCTGGAAGTACAACGGCACCGGGCTGCCGCGGTCCACACTGAGCTCAAGCGTCACGGTCGGGTCTACTTCTGGTTTCGGCACGGGAGCGAGCGTAGCTCCGTGCGTTGTTGACGGGAAGTCGTGTAGTCAGATTGTCCGGACATACGGATTGACAGCGCGGGGTTCGCGACCACATTTTGTTCACATGCGCATCGGGGTCATAGGGACGGGCCGCATCGGCACCATTCATGCGAACACGCTCAGCCGCCATCGGGAGGTCGGTTCCTTAATCGTCACGGACGCGAACGGCGGGCGGGCCCAGGAGCTCGCCCAGCGCCTCGGGGAGACCGCGGCGCCGGGCGTCGACGAGATCTTCAAATGGGGCGTGGACGCCGTGGTGATCACCACGGCGACCTCGGCCCACGCCGAGCTGATCGGGCGGGCGGCGCGCTCGGGACTGCCGGTGTTCTGCGAGAAGCCCATCGCCCTGGACCTGCCCGGCACGCTGCACGCGATCGCCGAGGTGGAGACCGCCGGGACGATTCTCCAGATGGGCTTCCAGCGCCGCTTCGACACGGGCTACACGGGTGCGCGGGAGGCCGTGCGCTCAGGGCGGCTGGGACGGCTGCACACCGTGCGGGCGCTGACCTCCGACCAGGCACCGCCGCCGCCCGAGTGGCTGCCGCTGTCCGGCGGGCTGTACCGGGACACCCTGATCCACGACTTCGACATCCTGCGCTGGGTGACCGGGCACGAGATCGTCGACGTGTACGCGGCCGGGTCCGACGCCGGTCCGCCGATGTTCCGGGCCGCGGGGGACGTCGACACCGCCGCCGCCCTGCTCACGCTCGACGACGGGACCCTCGCGACGGCCACGGCGACCCGGATGAACGGCGCCGGGTACGACGTGCGCATGGAGCTGGCCGGCGAGCTGGACCAGGTCGTGGTGGGCCTGGACGACCGTACGCCCATCGCGTCCACCGAGCCCACGGGGCCGCCCGCCGCGGACAAGCCGTGGACCGGGTTCCTGGAGCGGTTCGGACCGGCCTACGAGGCCGAGCTGGCCGCGTTCATCGAGGTGGTCCGGGGCGAGAGAGCCAACCCCTGCGACGGCCGCGAGGCCCTGCAGGCACTGCGGATCGCCGAGGCGTGCGAGGTGTCCCGGCGGGAGCGCCGGGCCGTACGGCTGGCGGAGATCCCGGGCGGCGCGAGCGCCGCCGCCGCGTTCTGAAACCCACCGGGGCCCGCCGAGGCCCTCTGAACCCGCCCGGGACCACCGGGCTTCACCACCGCACCGGCAGGCTCCGCACCCCCCTGATCAGCATCCCCGGCAGCCACTCCCCCGCCGGTCCGTCGAGGGCGAGGTCCGGGGCGCGGTCCAGCAGGGTCCCGATCGCGGTGCGGGCCTCCAGGCGGGCAAGCGGGGCGCCCAGGCAGAAGTGGATGCCGTGGCCGAAGGCGAGGTGGCCGCGGGGGTCACGGCGGATGTCGAAGCGGTCCGGGGCCGGGTAGCGGGAGTCGTCGCGGTCGGCCGCGCTGAGGCAGATCATCACCGGGTCGCCCTCGGCGATGGTGCGCCCCGCGATCTCCACGGGCTCGGCGGCGTACCGGAACGTCGCGTTCTCCACCGGGCCCTCGTAGCGCAGCGCCTCCTCGACCGCGCCGTCGATCAGGCTCATGTCGGCGCGCAGGGCGGCGAGTTGGTCGGGGTGGGTCAGCAGGGCGTGGACGGCGTTGGTGATGAGGTTGACCGTGGTCTCGTGGCCCGCGATCAGCAGGATGAAGGCCATGCCGCGCAGTTCCGCGGCGGAGAGCCGGTCGCCGTCCTCGGCGGTGGTCCGGATGAGGTCGCCGAGCAGGTCGTCGCTCGGGCCCGCGCAGCGCTTGTCCTCGATCAGCTCCGCCAGGTACTCGCCGAGGCGCAGCATGGCGTCGTACAGGCTCTCCGGGCTGGTGGGTGCCACGGCCTCGGTGGAAAGCTTGCGGAACTCCGTGCGGTCCATCTCGGGCACGCCGAGGAGTTCGCAAATCACGGTGATCGGCAGCGGGTAGGCGAGGGAGCGCACGAGGTCGGCGCGGCCGTGCGGCAGCATCGCGTCGAGGAGGTCGTCGGTGATCTCCTGGATCCTGGGCCGCAGGCGCTCCACCCGGCGCATGGTGAAGGCGCGGGAGACCAGGCCGCGCAGCCGGGTGTGCTCGGGCGGGTCGCTGCCGAGCAGGTGGCGGCCGATCAGCTGCTCGTCGTGGAACGTCACCCCGATGCGGCGGCCGTCCTTGGCGAGCCGCGGATCGGCGAGCGCGGCACGCGCCTCCTCGTGGCCGACGACGAGCCACGTCGCGTACCCGGCGTCCGAGCCGGGCGGTCGCACCCGGTGGACGGCGCCGAGCGCACGCAGCTCGGCGTACACGGGATGCGGGTCGGTACGGAACGCCTCGCCGTACTCCCCCAGGTCGATCACTTCCTCAGCCATGGACTCCCCCTTCACACCGTCAACGCACGACGGCCCCCGCTAGTGCCCCTCCGGCTCCGGTTCCGCGTCCTCCAGCAGACCCGCGTCGTACGCCAACAGGGCGATCTGCACCCGGTTGTTGAGGTCGAGCTTGGCGAGGACGCGGGAGACGTGGGTCTTGACGGTGGCGACGCTCATGTAGAGGGCGGCGGCGATCTCGGCGTTGGACAGGCCCCGGCCGACCGCGACGGCGACCTCGCGCTCACGGTCGTTGAGGGCGGTGATGCGCTCACGCGCGCGCGTGCGGCGGGTGTCGGCGGCGGTGCCGACCGCGTGCGCCATCAGCTGACGGGTGACGGTGGGCGAGAGCACGTGGTCGCCGGCCGCCGCCGGGCGGACGGCGGCGAGGATCTCGGCGGGCGGGGTGTCCTTGAGGACGAACCCGGCGGCCCCCACCCGCAGGGCGCGCAGCACCTGTTCGTCCGCGTGGAAGGTGGTCAGGACGACGACCTGCGGGGCGTCGGGGCGGGCGCGCAGGCGTTCCGTGGCGGTGAGGCCGTCCACCGACGGCATCCGGATGTCCATGAGGACGACGTCCGGACGGGTCCGGTCCACGGCGGCCTCGGCCTCGGCGCCGTCCGCCGCCTCGCCGACGATCTCGATGTCGTCGGCGCCGCCCATCATCAGGGACAGGCCGGCCCGCACCAGGGGGTCGTCGTCGACGAGGAGCAGTCTGATCACAGTCATGGGCCTTACGTAATCACGCCGGGGCGGGGCGCAATCACCCTTGCGGACCGGTGAGTTGCGTCCCGGCGGGCCGGGGCCGTCACCCCCATGGGTCCCACGGGTCCGTCACCCCCACGGCAGCCACGCCTCCACCCGGAACCCCCCGTCCCGCTCCGCCCCGTGCGACAGCCGTCCCCCGGCCAGGGTGGCGCGCTCGGTGAGTCCGATCAGGCCCTGCCCCGAGCCGGGGACGGGAGGCACCTCGCCCTCGGGCGCGGGGTTGCGCACGGTCACGGCGAGGCCGTCGCCGGGGCCGCCGGTGACCGTGACGGTGACCTCGGTGCCGGGGGCGTGCTTGCGGGCGTTGGTGAGGCACTCCTGGGCGATGCGGTAGGCGGTGCGGCCGGCTGAGGCGGGGACGGTGGCGGGGTCGGTGACCCGGTGGTCGAGGGTGACCTTCATGCCGGCCTCGCGGGACTCGGCGACCAGTGTGTCCAGGGCGGCGAGGGTCGGCTGGGGGCGTCCTGAGTCGTCGTGGTCCCCGGCCCGCAGGACGCCGATGATCTCCCGCAGGTCCTGGAGCGCCTCGTGCGCGCTCTCCCGGATGACTCCGGCGGCCCGCGCGATCTCCTCCTGGGGCGCGTCCGGCCGGAACTCCAGGGCGCCCGCGTGCACGCTCAGCAGGGTCAGCCGGTGCGCGAGGACGTCGTGCATCTCGCGCGCGATGGCCTCACGGGCCAGCCGCTGCGCCTGCTCGGCCCGCAGCCGGGCCTCGTTCTCGGCGCGCCGGGCGCGGTCGCGCAGGCTGAGCATGAGCTGCCGTTTGGCACGCACCAGCAGGCCCCACCCGACGATCCCGGCGATCAGCAGGACGGCGAGGACGACCGTGACGACGTACGGCAGGTCCGCGTCGGGCCGCAGCCGGTAGGTGATCGGGACCACGGCGATGTTGAGGCCGCCGACCCAGGCGACGTACCGGAAGGGGCGGTGCACGGCGAGGGTGAACACGGCGATCATGCAGGCGCCGCCCGCGGTGTCCGAGAGCACCGAGAGCGGGATCGTGGCCACGGCGAGGCCGACCGGCCAGCGGCGGCGCAGCCACACGGCCGCGCAGGCGAGCGCGCCGAGCAGCTGGTCGATGCCGGCGGCGGTGTGGGACACCCGCGGGTTGTCGCCCAGCGCGTCCGCGGCGACCAGGCCGATGAAGACGGCCACGAGGAAGCAGGAGAAGTCGACGATCCAGTCGCGCGCGGTGCGCTTGGGCCGCCGTCCGGGCCGGGCGGCCGCGGGGTCGAACTCATGGATCACGGCGGACGGCATCAGCCAGCGCCGCCCGGGAAAGGCCGGGGGTTCGGGAACCGTCTCGTCACCATTCACGGTCGACAAATCTACGCAGTGAGGGCCTGCCACACCTCCCCGCGAGCGCGATCCGCGACCAAAGTCGCGGCGCCGCAGACTTTCGGTGTACGACGCCCCGCGCGGGCGATGCTTTCGCGGGCCGGGTCCCGCCCCGCGGCCGATGTGCGTGGGGGGTCCGCGGGACGAGAGTCCGACCATGAAGCAGTTGCTGGAGTTGCTCGGTTTCCTCGCCCTGGTGCAGGGCGTCATGGGTCTGCTGCACGAGTTCACCGACTGGCGTGTCGGGCTCGTCCAGCGGATCGGTTTCCTCGACGGCTACGGGATCTATGTGAGCGTCGCCCTCGTCGTGCTGGCGTTCGCCCTGTTCGCCGTCGCGGAGAGCCGGAGGTCCGGCTGAACGCGGACCGGACCTCCGGCTGGTCGCACCGTTCTCCAGGGGCCGGCGGCGGTGTCAGCAGCCGTAGTTGACCAGCTTGAACGTGACGTAGTGGTCCGCCGTGTAGTAGTCCTCCTGGTTCTTCTGACCGGTGACGATCCGGCGCGCGCCGCGCGTGGAAGAACCAGGGGTGATGACGGTGTACTCGTGGTAGTACCCCGTCGACTGGCTGGGCAGGACGCCTTCCCGGTTCTGGAAGACGACTCCGTCCTGCGAGTAGGGGAAGGGACCGCCCTGGTCGATGAGGTCCAGGGTGTCGTAGGCCTGGGACGGCAGCTTCGAGTAGCAGACGCTGCCGACCGCCGCGGCCGCCGGGGTGGCGGTGCTGACGGTGCCGCCGACGAGAACGGCGGACAGGACGGCGGCCGCGGCGCCGATTCGAGTGATCCGTGGGGGGAATCTCATGCCCTCATGATGACGCGCGTAGACAGTGGCATGTCAATGACAACTCCGGAGAATTTCCCGGCAAGTCCGATGAGTTTTCAGGAAGTTAACCTGCCGCCCGGCGTCTTCACGATCACCGGGCGGCCGGGCGGAGCAGGGCGTTCGACAGGACGCACCAGGGCGCGTTCAGGGCGCGTTCAGGCGTTCTCGGGGAGTTCGAAGGAGCCGTACTCCGGGCTACCCGCGAGGTCGTACGACTGGATCGAGACGCCGGTCGAGGTGATCCGTCCGCCCGCGTGCCGGAAGGCGGTCGGGGTGGCGCCGTCGAGGAAGAGCCGGCGGCCCGCGCCGAGCACGACCGGGAACGTGATCAGGTGCAGGGTGTCGACGAGCCCGAGGTCCAGCAGGGACCGCAGCAGGACGCCGCTTCCGTGCACCTGGACGTCGCCGTCGGTGCGTTCCTTGAGCGCGGTGACCTCCTTGGCGAGGTCGCCGGCGATCACGGTGGTGCCGCTCCATCCGGGGTCGGTGACGGTGGACGAGACGACGTACTTCGGCAGGGCGTTGAGCTTGGCGGCGACGGGGTTGGCCGGGTCGGTCACCTTCGGCCAGAACCCGGCGAAGATGTCGTACGTGTGGCGGCCCAGGAGGAACGCGCCGACGCCGCCGAAGACGTCGTCCACGAACCGTCCGAAGTCCTCGTCGTCGTAGGGGACGACCCAGCCGCCCTGTGCGAAACCGTCCCTGCGGTCCTCCTCCTGGCCGCCGGGGGCCTGGTAGACGCCGTCGAGGGTCACGAAGATCTGGGAGACGAGCTTGCCCATGGTGGGTGCCTTCTTCCTGCGGTGCGGTCTGTTGTCATCAGCTCAGACCCCACCCGCGCCCGCAACTCATCGGCGGGCGCCGGTCCGGCCGAGGTCGATGTCCGCCGGCCGCCAGCGGTCCGGGGGCGCGGGCGGTGGGATGGGTGACATGACAACGACGTACGGAACGCTGAACGGCAAGGTCGCGCTCGTCACCGGGGGCAGTCGCGGGATCGGCGCGGCCACGGCGCTGCGGCTGGCGCGCGAGGGAGCGGACGTGGCCGTGACCTATGTGCACGGCGAGGAGGGGGCCTCGGACGTCGTACGGCGGGTCGAGGCGCTGGGGCGGCGGGGCGTGGCCCTGCGGGCGGACTCCGCGGACGCCGGTGAGGCGGCGGGCGCCGTGGCCCGTACGGCGGAGACGCTCGGCGGGCTGGACGTGCTGGTGAACAACGCGGGGGTGGGGGTGCTGGGGCCGTTGGAGGAGCTGTCCCTGGCGGAGGTGGACCGGGTGCTGGCCGTCAACGTCCGGGGCGTGTTCCTCGCGTCGCAGGCGGCGGCCTCGCGGATGCGGTCGGGGGGCCGGATCATCACCATCGGCAGCTGTATGGCCCAGCGGGTTCCGGGGCCCGGTGGGGTCCTGTACGCGACGAGCAAGTCCGCGCTGGTCGGCCTGACCAAGGCGCTCGCGCGGGAGTTGGGGGCTCGGGGGATCACCGCGAACGTCGTGCATCCCGGGCCCGTCGACACGGACATGAATCCGGCGGACGGGCCCTTCGCTGCCGGGCAGGCGGCGATGACGGCGCTCGGGCGGTTCGGGGCGGTGGACGAAGTGGCGTCCGTGGTCGCGTACTTGGCGGGGGCGGAGTACGTGACCGGGGCGGAGTTCGCGGTGGACGGGGGTCATGCGGCGTGACGTAGGGGCGTTTTCCTGGTCCTCGTGTGCCGGAGGGGCCGAAGGTCGTCGAACGACTTCGGCCCCTCCGGCACGCGAGAGACGGTGGCGGGGAACTCCCGGGCTCAGCCGCCCAGTTCCTGGTGCCTCGCCGCCAGCGCCGCGGAACCGCTCTCCGTCAGGGAACCGAAGAGCCGGAGCCGGGAGATGCCTCCGTCCGGGAAGATGTCGACGCGCGCGTGCGTGCCCACGGCCGGGGCCGGGAGGACGAAGCGGTGGTTGGTGTCGGGCTGGAGGCGGGTGCGGGGCAGGATCTCCGTCCAGTCGCCGGACTCGCCGTCGCGGACCGAGACGGACGCCCAGCCCGCGCTGTTGCCCTTGAGATACGCGGTGTCGATCTCGACCGCCCGGATCACGGACTGGGCCGCGAGGCAGTAGCGGATCCAGTCGTGGCCCTGGTCACGGCGGCGCCGGGTCTCCCAGCCGTCGTCCATCTTGCGGGAACGCCCCGGCTGGATGGTGTTGGACGCGGGTGAGTAGAAGAGGTTGGAGGCGTCCTCCGCCCGGCCGCCGTTCTCCAGAGCGACCACGTCGAAGGTGCCGAGGGCGGAGAGCCAGACCGGGTCCGGGACCACGTCGCCGTAGACCCGCAGGCGCGCGATGCCGCCGTCGGGATGCTGCTTGACCCGCAGATGCGTGAAGCACTGCTCCAGCGACACGGCGAAGCCGTTCGCCGCGTGGCCGCCGACCGGTGTGCGCGGGACCAGCGTCGTCCACTTCACGTCGTCGCCGAGGAGGTCCTCCGGGGACGGGAAGCCGGCGACGGAGGTGCCCTCGACCGACACCGCCTGCGGGTAGTTCCCGCGGAAGTGCGCCGTGTCGACCACGATCCCCCGGATCACGCCGGGCGCGCCGAGCCGTACCAGCGCCCAGTCGTGGTCCTCCGCCGTCGGCCAGGGGTGTTCGGCCGAGGCACCCCGGCGGCGCCGGGTCTCCCAGCCGTCCATGATCTTGCCCTTGTGCCCGAAGCGCTCGGGGTCGAACTCGGCCGGCTCGGGCATCAGCAGGTTCTCGCGCTGGGCGAAGAACTCGTCGTTGGCGGCGATGACCCCGGCACCGAGGGTCCGCGCGGCGAGGTTGACGTGCTGGGTGAAGGGGAAGTCGGCGGTGCGGTAGTCCGCGTACGGGTCACCGCCGCCGTACGGGTTCGCGTCGCCGGTGAAGCTGGGAATCGCCGTCACGTACTTGTACCTTTCGGGAGTTGGCCGGTGCGGGTCGATCAGGGCGTACGGGTGAGCAGTTGACCCTGCGGGGACGTGAACTCGCCGTCCGCCACGATGCGTCGGCCGCGCAGCCAGGTCGACTTCACCACTCCGTGGAGGGTCTTGCCTGCGTACGCCGTCACCCGGTTGCGGTGCTGGAGGGCGGCCGGGTCCACGGTGAAGGTCTCGTCGGCCGCGAGGACCGCGAAGTCGGCGTCACGGCCGGCCTCGATGGCGCCCTTGCGCGCGTCCAGACCCACCAGTTCGGCGGTGTGCCCGGACATCCAGCGCACCACGTCCTCCAGGGAGTGGCCGCGCTTGCGGGCCTCCGTCCACACCGCCGCGAGGCTCAGCTGGAGGCCGGAGATGCCGCCCCACGCCGTGGCGAAGTCGGAGGTCTTCAGATCCGCCGTCGACGGCGAGTGGTCCGTGACCACGCAGTCGATGGTGCCGTCGGCCAGCGCCTGCCACAGCAGGTCCTGGTTGGCGGACTCCCGGATGGGCGGGCAGCACTTGAACTCGCTGGCTCCGTCCGGGACTTCCTCGGCGGTGAGGGTGAGGTAGTGCGGGCAGGTCTCGACGGTGATGCGCACACCGTCCGCCTTGGCCCGGGCGATCAGCGGGAGCGCGTCGCTCGACGACAGGTGCAGCACGTGCACACGCGCGTCCAACCGCTTGGCCTGCGCGATGAGTTGGGCGATCGCCGTGTCCTCGGCATCGCGCGGCCGGGAGGCCAGGAAGTCGGCGTAGCGGGGACCTCCCTGCTGCGGGGCGGCCTCCAGGTGGTGCGGGTCCTCGGCGTGCACGATCAACAGGCCGCCGAAGGAGGCGATCTCGGCCAGTGACCGGGCCAGCCCGTCCTGGTCGAGGTGCGGGAACTCCTCGACGCCGGACGGGGACAGGAACGCCTTGAAGCCGAAGACCCCCGACTCGTGCAGCGGGCGCAGGTCCTTGACGTTGTCGGGCAGCGCGCCGCCCCAGAAGCCGACGTCGATGTGGGCCTTGTCGGCGGCGACCTCCTGCTTGATGCGCAGGTGGTCGACGGTCGTGGTGGGCGGAAGGGAGTTGAGGGGCATGTCGACGAGGGTGGTGATGCCGCCGGCCGCCGCCGCGCGCGTGGCGGTCCAGAAGCCCTCCCACTCGGTGCGGCCCGGGTCGTTGACATGCACGTGGGTGTCGACCAGGCCGGGCAGCAGGGCGTCGTCGCCGAGGTCCTCGAACCGGGCGCCCGACGGCACCTCGCAGTCGTACGGCAGGACGGCCGTGATCGTCCCGTCCGCGACCGCGACCGAGGCGGCCCGCGTCCCTTCGGGTGTGATGACACGCGTCGAGCGCAGCACCAGTTCAGTGTCGGACACCCGCACCCCTCTCTGCCGCAGTTGACTTCCGCGTAACGGAATTCAACTTTCTGTTGAAGGAGTCTTCACTCCCGGTCGGGCGCCGTCAAGGGCACACTTCCTCACAGTGCGCCGACCGCCGGAACTCTGGACGTTTCCACAAAGCGGAATTAGAATTCCAACAAGCAGAACGTAGCTATGCACCAGCGGGGAGTCAACCGACTGCCGGGTAGGCTTCTGCCCTCCTGCCCAGACCCGAAAGGCAGCCCCGAAAGGAACGCGCCGTGCCGACGTCCAGCGCCAGCACCACCGACTCCGCCAAGTCCGCCGGTGGCGGGGTCCAGTCCCTTGAGCGCGCCTTCGATCTGCTGGAACGGATGGCGGACGCGGGCGGAGAGGTCGGACTGAGCGAGCTGTCCGCGAGCAGCGGACTGCCCCTGCCCACCATCCACCGCCTGATGCGCACCCTCGTGTCCTGCGGTTACGTCCGTCAGCAGCCCAACCGCCGCTACGCCCTCGGCCCGCGCCTGATCCGCCTCGGCGAGTCCGCCTCCCGGCTGCTCGGCACCTGGGCCCGCCCCTATCTCGCCCGCCTGGTCGAGGAGACCGGCGAGACGGCCAACATGGCACTGCTCGACGGGGACGAGATCGTCTACGTCGCCCAGGTGCCCTCGAAGCACTCGATGCGGATGTTCACCGAGGTCGGCCGGCGTGTCCTGCCGCACTCCACGGGCGTCGGCAAGGCCCTGCTCGCCAACACCCCGGACGCCGAGGTGCGCGCCCTCCTCCACCGCACCGGCATGCCGGCCGCGACGGAGAAGACGATCACCACGCCGGACGGCTTCCTCGCGGCCCTCGCCGACGTGCGCGCCCAGGGGTACGCCGTCGACGACAACGAACAGGAGATCGGCGTCCGCTGCCTCGCGGTGTCGGTGCCCGACTCCCCCACCGCGGCGGCCATCTCGATCTCCGGTCCGGCGGGGCGGGTCACCGAGGCGGCCACCGAGAAGATCGTGCCGGTGCTCCAGCAGGTGGCGTCGGAACTCTCCGAGGCACTGGCCAGCCAGAGCCCGGCGTGACGGCCTTACAGCGCTGGCCCGGGCGGTACACCGACCGGCACGGCACGGAGGACGTCGTCTTCGAGTCCGACGGGCGGGAGTCGATCCGTACGACCATCAGGGGCGTCCACTTCGAGGGCGACGTGATGGACGACCTGGGCGCGCTGGGCGGGGAGCCGCCCGAGCGGATGTTCTCGTTCAGGGACGGGGCGCTGTACTTCTGCCTCCTGGAGTGGGAAACACCCCTGCCCGTCGACGTCAGGGGCAGCGGCGTCCGGCCCGGCACGCTGCGCTGCGTCCTGCGGCTCGGGGATCCGGCGGGCCCCCGGCCCGGGCCGGATCTGCAGACCCTGAGCACCACCCTGCACCTGGACGGATACGAGTTCGGCAGCGGGACGCTCCGGTTCGACTTCGAGCAGGCGCTGCGCGACATCCAGCGCGCACTGCCGCGAGCCGCCCGGCTGCGGGCCTGCGTCTCGTGCGCGTGGTCCGACTACAGCCCGCTGGGCAACGGGATGATGGCCGGGCTGGCCTGCTTCCGGGACGTCAAGGACCGCTACCGGAGGGTGGACGCCAAGCACGGTCCGACGGGCATCTTCGCGGTCTGGGACGACCTCACCGAGTTCGTCCAGGAGACCTGGCTCTGCCCGGAGTTCGAGCACCGCGGCACGCACAAGGGGTACCGGGGTTCGTTCCCCTAGGGGGTGCGTCCGGATCGGCCCGGCGTCGCGGGCCCTAGCGGCGCGGCTCCCCGAACAGTTCCACCGCGTTGCGTACGTCCGTCAGCCCCCGCGACAGCGCGCTGACCGACCCGATCGCCCCGGCGATCAGCAGCAACGACCGTCGCAGGCGCGGGACTTCGGGCGTTCCGTCGATCGTCATCGCGGCCAGCGCGGCGAGTTCGTCCTCGGCGATGCCGCGGTCCGGGAACTCGGCGGGGTGCGCGGCGAGTTCGCGGCGCAGCCGGGACACCGCGGTCCGCAGTTCCGCCACTCTCGGATCGTTGTCGCTGCCGGTCACTGGTCTCTGCCCCAAGCTCCGCAACACAGCACTCCCCCTCGCACGCCGTCGTGCGCCCTGCGTGGTGAATCCCGCCGAACAGCCCCGTGACGCTGGTCGGGCGCCGGGGGACGCGGGTCAGTAAACGCCACGCAGGGCGCCGGGCGCCACCGTGCGGACCGAAATTCAGCCCCGCGAAACCCGGCGCACCCCGGCACGTCAGGTATGCAGGACGCATGACGGAGAACGAACAGCAGGTCGCCGGAGTGCTCCTGGCCGCGGGCGGCGGACGCCGGCTCGGCGGCCGGCCCAAGGCACTGCTCCGGCACCGGGGCCGCCCGCTGGTCGAACACGCGGTCGGCTTCCTGCGCGCGGCCGGCTGCGCCCGCTTGCACGTGGTCCTGGGGGCGGCCGCGGCGGCCGGACCGCCGGCGGCGGATCTCGGCGGCTGTGTGCTGGTGGAGAACCCGGAGTGGGCCGACGGCATGGGGGCGTCGCTGCGGGCCGGGCTGGACTCGCTGGCCGGTACGGGGGCGCGGGCGGCGCTGGTGTCGCTCGTCGACCAGCCCGGCATCGGGCCGGAGGCGGTGACCCGAGTCCTGGCCGCGTTCGAGGACGAGTCCTCGCTGGTCTCGGCCGCCTACGACGGTGTACGCGGGCATCCCGTCCTGCTGGGCGCCGCGCACTGGGCCGGGATCGCCGCGACTGCGACCGGCGACCGGGGGGCACGCGCCTATCTGAGGGAGCACCGGGACGCGCTCGTGCTCGTCGAGTGCGGGGACGTGGCCGAGCCGTACGACATCGACACGGCGGCGGATCTGGCGCACCTTGAGTGAGCGCGGTGGCACGCAGAGCCACGTTCGCTCGACTCGGAGAATCTCGACATCAACAGACGATTGAACTTCCACGATGAGGAAACTAGTATCCACTGTTCAGAAGCGCCCCACCCTTGCGAGGGGCGCCGCTCGCGTACCCGGTTCGACTGGCACCCGGTGCCACCGCTGAAGGAAGTGACCGCTCATGTCCGCACCAGCGCCGTCCCCGCTGGCCATCGTCGACGCCGAGCCCCTGCCGCGGCAGGAGGAGGTCCTCACCGAGGCGGCGCTCGCCTTCGTGGCCGAGCTGCACCGCCGGTTCACGCCCCGGCGTGACGAGCTCCTCGCCCGCCGCGCCGAGCGCCGCGCCGAGATCGCCCGCACCTCCACGCTCGACTTCCTCCCGGAGACCGCCGCGATCCGCGCGGACGACTCCTGGAAGGTGGCGCCCTCCCCCGCGGCCCTGAACGACCGCCGGGTCGAGATCACCGGTCCCACCGACCGCAAGATGACCGTCAACGCGCTCAACTCCGGTGCCAGGATCTGGCTCGCGGACTTCGAGGACGCCTCGGCGCCCACGTGGGAGAACGTCGTCCTGGGACAGGTCAACCTGGCGGACGCCTACACCCGGAACATCGACTTCACCGACGAGAGGTCCGGCAAGTCGTACGCCCTCAAGGCCGACGAGGAGCTCGCCACCGTCGTCATGCGCCCGCGCGGCTGGCACCTGAACGAGCGGCACCTGACCGACGCCGACGGCGCCCAAGTGCCGGGCGCCCTCGTCGACTTCGGCCTGTACTTCTTCCACAACGCCCAGCGTCTGCTCGACCTCGGCAAGGGCCCGTACTTCTACCTGCCGAAGACCGAGTCGCACCTCGAAGCGCGGCTCTGGAACGACGTGTTCGTCTTCGCGCAGGAGTACTGCGGCATCCCGCAGGGCACCGTCCGCGCGACCGTCCTGATCGAGACGATCACGGCCGCGTACGAGATGGAGGAGATCCTCTACGAACTCCGCGACCACGCCTCGGGGTTGAACGCGGGCCGCTGGGACTACCTGTTCTCCATCGTCAAGAACTTCCGTGACGGCGGCGCCAAGTTCGTCCTGCCGGACCGCAATGCGGTCACCATGACGGCCCCGTTCATGCGGGCGTACACCGAACTCCTCGTCCGCACCTGCCACAAGCGCGGGGCGCACGCGATCGGCGGCATGGCGGCGTTCATCCCGTCCCGCCGGGACGCCGAGGTCAACAAGGTGGCCTTCGAGAAGGTCCGCGCCGACAAGGACCGTGAGGCCGGCGACGGTTTCGACGGCTCCTGGGTCGCCCACCCCGACCTGGTCCCGATCGCCATGGAGTCCTTCGACAAGGTCCTCGGCGACAAGCCGAACCAGAAGGACCGGCTGCGCGAGGACGTCCACGTCGAGGCCGCCGACCTGATCGCGGTCGACTCGCTGGAGGCGAAGCCGACGTACAACGGACTGGTCAACGCCGTTCAGGTGGGCATCCGTTACATCGAGGCCTGGCTGCGCGGGCTCGGCGCGGTCGCCATCTTCAACCTCATGGAGGACGCGGCCACCGCCGAGATCTCCCGCTCGCAGATCTGGCAGTGGATCAACGCGGGCGTCGAGTTCGAGAACGGCGAGAAGGCCACCCCGGAACTGGCCCGCAAGGTCGCCGCCGAGGAACTGTCCGCCATCCGCGCGGAGATCGGCGAGGAGCCCTTCGCGGCCGGCCACTGGCAGCAGGCCCACGACCTGCTCCTCCAGGTCTCCCTCGACGCCGACTACGCGGACTTCCTGACGCTGCCGGCGTACGAGCAGCTCAAGGGCTGAGCCTGTCCTCGGAGTTCTTGTCCGAGTGGCCCAGGGACTTCCCCGGGGCCACTCGGTCGCGTACGGCCCGCTTCACGGCCGTCGGCTCCGGGAAGCCCTGTTCGCGGCGGTC
The DNA here is from genome assembly GCF_010548375.1 of Streptomyces sp. SID13726. Lineage (GTDB taxonomy): Bacteria > Actinomycetota > Actinomycetes > Streptomycetales > Streptomycetaceae > Streptomyces. The sequence goes on along the minus strand of NZ_JAAGLY010000001.1, from coordinate 824,627 downwards.
CCAGACGATCTCGTCGTCCACGCGGACCACGAAGACGCCGCCCGTGCCGGGCTTGAGGGACAGCTCGTCGAGTTCCGTCTCGAAGGTGGTGAGCAACTCCTGGGCCAGCCAGGCCGCGCGGGGCAGCCAGCGGCACTGGGTGCAGTACTCGATCTGTACGACGGGGCTCATCCGAGGTGCACCGACCAGTCCTGTTCCGCGGCCGGTTCGCCGTGCAGGTCGGGGACCCGCTTGAGCCACTTCGGCCGTCCTTGTTCCGTCCGCGCCGCCCGCAGGGCCTGCTCGGCGGCGAGTTCCTCCCGGGTGGGGAAGTCGGTGGGGAGCCAGTCGGCGGAGGCCCGCACACGCGCGTGCAGGTAGTCGACGTACGCCTCGCGCATCTCGGCGGGCGTGCCGAAGTCCGTCAGCCAGGCGTCCGGGACCTCCGCGACGATCCTGCGCAGCAGTTCCGGCGTCACCTTCGGCGCGAGTTCCGCGTCGGCGGCGCGCACGTCGGGGCCGTAGTGGCCGAGGGCGTGGTGGCGGAAGTCGTACGCCTTGGTCGGGTCCGTGCCCTCCCAGCGGTGGTGGAAGACGAGCGCGGCGCCGTGGTCGATCAGCCACAGACGCGGCGGCGCGATGCCGAGCGTCGGCCAGATCATCAGGTTCGAACTGTGCACCGTACGGTCGACGTTGGCGGTGAGCGCGTCGAGCCAGACCACCCGGCCGGCCTCCAGCGGGTCGACCGGGAACACCTCGGCGGCCTCGGGGGTGAAGTCGCGGGCGCCCGGCAGGTAGTCCATGCCGAGGTTGAGGCCCGCGCTGGCACCGTGGAGTTCCCGGACCTCCTGGTGGGGTTCGTCCGAGGCGATCCGCGGGTCGAAGTGCACCAGGACCAGCTCGGGGAAGCGCAGCCCCAGCGCCCGCGCCAGTTCCCCTACAATCACCTCGGCCACCAGCGCCTTGTGGCCCTGCGCGGAGCCGGTGAACTTCACGACGTACGTCCCGAGGTCGTCGGCCTCGAAGACGCCGGGGACGGAGCCGCCCGAGCGCAGGGGCTCGACGTAATGGGTTGCGGTGACCTCCCTCAGCATTTCACCAGGCTATACGTAGTTCTGCGTACGCCCGCGACGGACCGCGTGCGGGTGCAACCGGATCCGCCTGGGGAGGGTGTTACTGCAGGGAGTCCGTGCGTTTGACCGGCGCACGGCGCAAGGGAAACCGTGAGAATCGGGGGACGATGAGCGGCATAGTGATCCATTTGCCACAGGAACCGGTGCGGACGGTACGGCTCGGCCCGGGAGAGGTGGCGCGCTTCGGCCGGGGCTGCGACACGGCACCCGTGGAGCTGCGGCTCCCGGACCCGTCGGTGTCCCGGCTGGCCGGGGAGATCCGGGTGACCGACGAGCACTGGCTGCTGAGCAACTTCAGTACGACGCAGAGCTATCTGGTGGAGAACCCGGAGGGCGCCGGGGAGTATCTGCGGGTGCCGCCGCGCCGCGTCGGGGCGCCCATCCCCTTCGAGTTCGCGCGGGTCGTGCTGCCCACGCGGGGAGCCGGGGTGAGCTTCCACGTCTTCGCGCCCGACCACGTCTACCTCGATCCGAGCGGTCCTGAGGGCGAGCACCTGGGCACCCGGACCCTGACCGCGTACTCGCTCGACCAGACCGCCGCGTACTTCCTGGTGCTGGTCGCGCTCTGCGAGCCCCGGCTGCGCGACGAGTCGGCGCTCGCGGTACCGACCACGCCCGAGATCGTCGAGCGGCTGCGCCGGCACCCGCAGTGCGAACGGCTCACGGCCCGCGCGGTCAGCGCCCACATCGACTACCTCGCCGACGAGAAGCTCCGCATCGTCCCGCCCGCCGAGCGGGAGCCGGGCCGCGGTGCCCGTCGCAATGGCAAACGCGAGACGCTCGTCGGGGTCGCGCTCCGCTTCGGCCTGGTCGACGAGCGGCACCTCGGCCTCCTTCCCGCACGCACGGCGGCCGGGGCGGGAGCGGGCCGGTGAGCGGGGCGGTGCCGAGAGTTCCCCGCGGACTGCGGGTCGGGGACTGGGAGGTCGGCGATCCGATCGCCGAGGGCGGCTGGGGATGGGTCTACGAGGGGCGTCGCGTGGGCCCGGCGGACGCCGACCGTGGCGCCCACGCGACGGACAAGAACCGGAACACGGGCGCCACGGACAAGAGCCGCAGCACGGGCGCCACGGACAACGGCCACAGCACAGGCGCCACGGACAAGGGCCGCAACACCGGCCCCACGGACAACAGCCGCAGCACAGCCCCGGCTGACAAGGACCACAGCACGCCCGCCGCGGACGACACCCAAATCGTCGCCCTGAAGTTCATGCCCACCGCCGGACTCGCGCCCCGCCAGGCACGCGGGCTCGCGGAGAGCGCCCGCCGGGAGAGCGAGTTCGGGCGCCGGACCCGCCACCCCCGGCTCGTGCGGCTGCTCGACTCCGTCGTCCTGGACGAGCCGGACCGTCCCGAGCTCGACGGGGCGGTCGTCCTGGTGATGGAGCGCGCCGAGCGGAGTCTGCGGCAGCTGCTGGAGAGCGAGGGGGACCTGCCCGACGGCGCGGGAGCCCGGATCCTGACGCAGATCTGCGAGGGGCTGGCGTATCTGCACGCCCAGGGCTGGGTGCACGGCGACCTCAAGCCCGACAACGTCCTGCTGATGGCGGACGGTTCGGTCCGGCTGTCGGACTTCGGGCTCGCCGCCGAGCTGGACGGCACCCTCGGCACGCACGGCTGGATGCCGCCCGCCGGCACGCCCGACTACCTGCCGCCCGAGCGCTGGCGGGCCCCTCTGGGCGAGCGCGGGGTGCAGGTGCGGCCGAGCACCGACGTCTGGGCCCTGGGCATCGTGATCCACCAGGTGTTCACCGGGGGCGCCTCGCCGTTCCCCGGCGCGACGGCGGCGGCCCGCGGCACGGCCGTACAGGAGTTCGCGGCCGGGCGGGCGCCGCTGCGGCTGGATCCCGCCGTGCCTCCGGCGTGGCGCGCGCTCGTCACCGACTGCCTGGCACCGGCCCACGCGACCCGCGCCGAGCACACCGCGGCGGAGCTGCTGGCCCGTGTGCAGGCCGCGTCCGAAACGGGGGCCGAGACGGGGTCCGACAGCAGTCCCAGCAGTCCGCCACGCCGTCGGCGGCGGCTGGTGCTCGGCGCCGTGACGGCCACGGCGCTGGGCGCGGCGGCGGCCGTCGGCTTGCCGTACCTCGTCGGGAACGGCGGGGACCGGGGCGCGCGGAACGACACCGAGGTGCACGCCGAGAACATCTCCGGCACCGCCCCGGCCATCGCCCGGGTCACGGTGTACAACGTGGAGAAGCTCTGCCGCGACCGGGCCGAAGCACGCGACCCGATGTGCAGTCTGGGGCTGGCGGTCGACCCCGAGGCGGCGTACACCATCGACAACGTCGTACCCACCCGGGTGTGGCACGGGGACGCCCTGTCCGCGGAGTGCCGGACGAGCAAGGGCCTGCCGGTGACCGACGAGGTCGGCACCCGCACCACCACGTGGTACCGGGTCCGGCTGCGGGACGGCAAGGCGTGGCTTCCGGCCGTACGGACGAAGGACCGCCCCGCCGTGTCCGAGTGCACGTGATCCTCCCCGGTCCGGCCGGTGCCGCGTGGCGCCGGCCGGACCGGTCGGTCAGGTGCAGGTACGGATGTCCCGGCCGTCGTTGTCCTTGGCCTCGTCGTTGCCCCACTTCTGGAGGTAGTAGGCGGAGACGTACGCCCGCCCCGACCCGCCCGGCGCCACCTCGTCGAGGTCGGTGAGCAGCCACCAGTGGTTGTACGAGGTGTCGTTGCCCACCTTGTCCCCCCACTGCTTGCACAGCACGTAGTTGGTGCCCTTGCGCAGGGTGCCCTGGGGTGCGCAGCGCGGTGCGCTGTCGCCGACGCAGTCGACGTACTTGTATCCGGTGGCGTCCGCGTAGGTGTCCACCCAGAACCGGTCGGGCTGACCGCCCCCGCCGTCACACGCGTTAGTACTCTTGACCTGCGGGAACGGTCCGTCCGGGCTGAGCCGGTACTCGGTGCCCTGGATCACCGGGTGGACCATCTCGTCGGTCTCGCCGTCGTTGTCGCCGTTGGTGTCGTAGAGCTGCTCGTAGTGCAGGTGCGCCTCCTCCGTGCCGACGAGGCCGAGCCGTCCCAGGGGGGTGCCGGAGTCGACGCGCTGGCCGAGGCGCACGTCGATGCGGTCCATGTGCAGATAGACCGTGAACCAGCCGCCGCCGTGGTTGATCTCCAGCCCGCCGGGCTCGAAGAACTCGGTGACCGTGCCGGCGGCGGAGGCGGCGACCGTGGCGCCGAGGGTGGGGCCGCCGACCCGGTACATGTCGAGCTTCTTGTCGTCGGGCGCGTGGCCCAGGTACGTCTGCAACTGCCAGGTCTGTCCGCATGCGAACGGCAGTCTGAAGTCCGGGCGGGCGGCGGGCGCCGCCGTCGCGGCGGGCGCGCTCGCGCACACCCCCGCCGTCATCAGCAGCGCGATCAGCGCCGCCACCCAGCCCGGTTTCCCTCGCCACAGCCTCACGGGTCCCTGTCCTTCCAGTCGGTGTCCTGCGGCGACAGTGCCGCAGGACGGCCGGGAAGGGACTCCGGCACGTTACGGGGTGGGCGGCGGCGCTCAGCGGGTCAGGTGCCGCAGCGGCGGCTCACACCGCCGGTCTCGTCGCCCTTGAGGTAGATCGCGCTGACGTAGCCCACCCCGCCCGCGCGCAGCGGGAGTTCGACCCACTTGTCGCTCGTGTAGCCCTCGGCGGAGATCCGCTCGCCGGTCTTCCAGCAGTTCGCCGGGTACGTCTCGTTCGGGTAGACCTTGCTGACCGGATCGCAGCCCGTGATGCCCGCGCAGGCGCGGACGTTGGCCTCCGCCCAGGCCGTGACGTTGGTCGTCCCGCCGCCCCCGCCGCCGTCGGTGGGCTGGAAGGTGACGTCGACCCAGTCGTTGTCCGTCATGCCGAGGCCGTCCCAGAAGGTGCCGTCGGCCACGTCGATCCCGGCCGGGTTGGCGACCCGGCGGCCGAACTCGTCACGGCCGCCGTTGTAGCCGTTCTGGTAGGCCGCCTGGGCCTCCGGGGTGCCCTGCGGGAGGTCGTTCCACATCTGGCGCTGGCCCGGCGGGTTCCAGTAGTCGTCCTTGGTGTTCCAGGGACCGACGTCCCACACCGGGGCGGTCTCGCAGCGTCCGGTGCGCGCGTAGCACAGCCGCACCTGGTACTCGCGGCCTCCGTTGCTCGCGAGCATCCGCCGCGAGGGCAGGGCCACGAAGTGGTCGCGCGGCTGGATGACATGGCCGTTGGCCGTGGTCTGCCCGGTCAGTCCCTCACGGGTGGCGAAGAGGCGGTACGACACGGACGCCGCGGCGCTCGCCCCGGCACCGGCACGGGCGGCGGACCGGGACGGGTCGGCGTGCACCCGGACGTCCGAGACGACCGGGGAGCCGGTCCCGCCGCCCAGGAGGGTGAGCCGCACCTGGAGGACGGACACGGCCTGGGACAGCCGCAGCCGGCCCGCCGAGTCGGGGGCGGTCCACTGTGTCCAGTCGCCGGGGTGGCCGCTGCCGCGGACCTCGGTGAGCACCTGGCTCCCCGACGGCACCCGGGCCTCGCGGCGGACGGTGAAGGAGTCGGTCTGCCGCCCGAGGCTCTGGGCCGGGGCGGTGTAGAGGGCGTACGCCCGGCCGGGGGCGGAGGCGGGGCGGGCGCGGCGGTCGCCGATGGTGAGCCGGCCGTCCGCCTGGTGGCGGGTGTTGTGCTGATCGGCCGAGGTGCTGGCGAGGTCGACGCGCCAGTCGGCGGCCGGGTTCTGCGCGGCGGGTCTCTCCCCGCCGTCGGCGGTGGCGGTCGTGGCGGGCGTCAGCCCGCCCACGACCAGCAGGGCGCACAGCCCCTGTATCAGGCGTCGGGTGGTGGTTCGCACGGTGTGTCTCCCCCATGGGCTCGGAAACCGTCCGGTTGTCTTGGAGAGCCCTATCGGCCGCGGTCGCGCGCTGTCATTCCGGAACGTTCCGGGTGCCGCCCGGTGCCGCGGCGCGGATAGCTTCCGGGCCGTCCCCACACCGCATCACCGGAGAGGAAGTCCCGTGCGTCTGCATCCGCTCGCCGGACTCGTCGCGGCGGCCGCCGTGTTCCTGCCCCTGACGGCCGCGGCCCCGGCCGTCGCCGCGCCGGCCGCCGCGGCGGCGTTCGCCGCTTCGTGCCCCACCGCCGGAGTCATCAGCCAGGGCTACAGCGGCAGCCACGACGGCGTCGACATCGCCAACGCCCTGGGCACGCCCATCTACGCCGTCGGCGCCGGTGAGGTCATCGCCTCCGGCCCCGCCAGCGGCTACGGGCAGTGGATCCGCATCCTGCACGAAGACGGCACCGTGACCGAGTACGGGCACATGTACCAGCGCGACGTCTCCGTCGGCCAGCGCGTCACCGCCGGGCAGCGCATCGCTCTCATGGGCGCCGAGGGCGAGGCGACCGGGCCGCACCTGCATCTGCGGGTCCGGATCGGTACGTCCACCACGGTCCGCGGCATCGACCCGGTGCCGTATCTGCGCGAGCGCGGGGTCAACCTGCCCTGCACGCCCGGCGGAGGGGGCGGAGGCGGTGGCGGGCAGACCACGGTGACCGCGTGGGCGGAGGCCAACGTCCGCGCCTGCGCCGGTGTCACCGGCTGCGATCCGGTCAGCAAGGTCTATCCCAACGAGACCTACCCGGCGAACTGCTGGAAGACCGGCGAGCGCATCTCCGCCGAGGGCTACACCAACGACAAGTGGATCCAACTCCCGCTCCGCGCGGGCGGAGTGGGCTACGTCAGCGCGATCTACCTCAAGGGCGACGAGACCGGCAACGTCAGCACCCAGTGCCGCTGACCGGTCCGCCGCCGCATCCGTCCTTCCTTCCCTTCCCGCGCCGCATACCGCGGTGCGGGAGTCCCACCCGACCGAAAGGCACACCCATGTCCCTCGCCACGCTCGGCCGCATCGCGGCGCTCGGCACCACCGCCACCGCGCTCGCCCTGCTGCCGCTGTCCACCGCCTCGGCCGCGGACGCCATCAACACCTTCAAGAACCAGGCGACGAACCGCTGCATCGACGACACCAACAACGGGTTCCGCACCTGGGACTGCAACGGCAGCAACGCCCAGAACTGGATCGTGCACCGCTGGAACGACGGCACCGTCCAGCTGAAGAACGTCAACACCAACCGCTGCATGTTCGACAGCGACCAGGGCTTCAAGACCGCGAACTGTGACTCCAGCCCGAACCAGAGCTGGTACGTCAAGAAGTGGGCCGACAACACGATCGAGCTGAAGAACCAGGCGACGAACCGCTGCATCGACGACAGCAATGTCGGCTTCCGCACCCTCGGGTGCAACGCCGGCACGTACCAGAGCTGGTTCTGATCAGCAGGTACCGACAGACGCCTCGGGGGCGTCCGCCGCGGATCGGTTCCGTGGTGGGCGCCCCCGAGGCGTGTCGGCGCTCAGGCCCCGGCCAGCGGGTTGGGCAGCGGCAGATAGCGGGCGTCCGCCCCGTCCGCGCCGGTCCACCGCAGCAGCAGGTTGGTCTTGCCGGGGAGGGTCGGCGCGGCCGGCAGGGCCCGGGCCTCGGGGAGGTCGTGGCGGGCCAGTTCCCGGCGCGCGGCCGGCCAGGGGTCGAACCCGGGGTGCCGTTCGCCGCCGGCCGCGGCGACCTCGCACAGGTGGTTGACGACCAGGCAGTACACCAGCCGCTCCCACCCGGCCGCCCTGGACACGTCCGGCAGCAGCTTCACGCCCTCGGCGTCCCGGAACAGCGCCCGCACGGGCGTGCCGTCGGCGTCCACGGCGACCAGGGTGTTCTGAAGATGCGCTTCGAGTACGACGCCGTGGTCGGCGAAGGCCGCGAGCGCGGGCGGGACCACCGCGCCCAGATACGCCTCCCACCAGGCCCCGGGGTCCTCGGTGCCGTCGAGGGGGCTGCCCTCGAAGCCCTCCACCAGGGCGGCGGCGAGCAGCGGGGTCGTGCCGGGCGCGATGCGGTCGTACAGGCCGTCGCGGACCAGGACGGCGAGTTCCTCGAAGGCGAAGTCGGCGGTGCGGTAGCCGCGGTCACTGAGCCACCCGGCGGGACCCGCGGCGAGGGCCGAGGCGGCCGCTTCATCAGTACGGCGGAGTTTCAGCAGGTCGTGGCGCCAGAGCCGGCGGATGTCGTTGGTGATGCGCACGTCGAGGCTGAACTTCAGGAAGAGGTCCCGCTCGGGGGCGTACACCGTGCGGATCGCGGCGGTCGGCCAGGTCTCGAAGCCGGTGGTGCCGAGCCGGATCAGCCGGCCGTCCCCGAAGGCCTCCGCACAGGCCCCGGCGCTCCCGACCAGGTCGAGCTGCCAGGGGTGGGCCGGGAGCAGCCGGTAGCCGGGCGGGGCCTCGCCCAGCGCGTCGAGGGCCGAGGTGTCGCCCTCCTCGACGACCGTGTCCGCGCGCACGCCGAGCAGGACCAGCGGAAAACGGGCATGGGCCTCGGGGGCGTACTTCAGCCAGGCGGCGACGGGTCCGCCGCCGCGGGCCTTGGGAGCGGGGTGGTGCGGGTGGCCGGTGACGAGGGACTGCTCGGAGCGCAGATACGGGTCCGCGGGCGCCGTGGCCCGTTCCCGGGCCGTGAGCAGGGCGGCCACCGCGTCCCGGCTGTCGGTCATCTCGGCGGGCAGTTCGTGGTTGGACAGTCCGGTGTGCCGGGTCAGTTCCTCGGCGACGAGCTTCACCAGCTCGGGGTGGCCGACGCGCCGCCAGCCGTCCTCCGTGCGCACCTCGGGCTCGGCGGGCCGCCGTTCGCCCCGTACCCTGAGCAGTCTGCCGCCGGGCAGCCGGTGGACGCGGTGCCCGCCGGATCGCGGGAGTGGCTCGGCCACCTCCCGCAGCAGGCAGTTGAGCAGGGGCGCTGCCGCGTACGCGTCGGCGCGGTGGGCGACGTCGGCGCTGTCGGCGGGCGGGGGCTGGAGATCCACGCGATCCACTCGTTCTCTACGGTTCATCTGGGGCGATGACGATCAGTATGTCTGCCGTCACCGCCCCGCCGTGACCCCACTCGTACCCGAGGAGCCCCCCGTGCACCGTCCTCCCGCCGCCGAGGCCGAGTTCGCCGAGGAGCTGGCCGTGCTGCGCCCCGACCTCGCGGCGCGGTACTCGGCCGCACTGCCCGGCGCCCGTGCGGCGGTGCTGTCCCGCCTGTGGCGTGGGCTCACGCACGATCCGCTGCCGTGGATCGCGGAGCGGACCGCCGGCCGGGAGGGTCTCACCCTGCGCCTTTCGGACGGCCGCCGGCTGCACGGCCCGCACCCGGACCCCTTCGCCACCGCCGCCTACGTCACCGTCGTACACCTCGACGAGGCCGGCTACGACGATCCGGCGCGCCTGATGACCACCCTCGGCGTACCGCACGGCGCCGAGCCGGCGGCCGAACTCGCCGACAGCGTGGCCTCTTTGGCGCTGTCGAGGGCCGGGCAGCCCGGGACCCCGGCCAAGTGGCCGGTGCACGACTGGGAGTGGGAACAGCGGATCGTCGACGGGCACCCCTATCACCCCAACTGCCGTTCCCGGCCCGGTTTCTCGGTGGCCGAGCAGCTGGCGTACGGGCCCGAGCACCGGCCGTCGGTACGGCTGGGGCTGGTGCCGGCCCCGGCGGGCGAGTGCCTGGTGACGGGCGAGTGGCCGTCGGAACTGCGGGACGGGGAGCGGCTGTTGCTGCCCGTGCATCCGTGGCAGGCGGAGCATGTGCTGAAGCGGACGGTCACCGACGGTCTCGACGCGCACCCGCTGATGTCCCTGCGCACCCTCGCCCTCGCCGACGGTCCGACGCACGTCAAGACCGCGCTGAGCGCCCGGCTGACGTCCTCGGTGCGGGACATCTCCGTCTACTCCATCGGCATGTCCGCGGCCCTCTCCGCGTTCGCGGAGACCCTGTCGGAACGCATGGACGGCCTGCTGCACTTCACCCGCACCCTCGGGGCCGCGACGGCCGGTTCCCCGGATCTCGCCGCCGTGCTGCGGGAGTCGCCCCAGGCCTACGGCGACCGGGTCCTGCCGGTGGCCGCCCTCGCCACCACCGAACTGGCCGACGACCCCGCCTGGTTGGCCCAGTTCGCCCGGCTGGCCCTCACGGCCGGACTGCGCCTGCTCGACCTCGGTGTCGCCCTGGAGGCGCACGGCCAGAACCTCCTCGTCGTCCTGTCCGAGTCGGACGCGCCCGTGCGCCTCGTGTACCGGGACCTCGCCGACATCCGGGTCAGCCCCGCGCGGCTGGCCCGGCACGGCGTTCCGGTCCCGGCGCTGTCCGGACGGATCGTCACGGACGACGAAACCACCCTGCGCCGCAAGCTGTTCGGCTCCCTGGTGGCGGGCGCGCTCGCGGGTACGGCGGGTTCGGCGGCCGAGCTGCGCGGGGCGCTGGAGACGGCCGTACGGGATCTGCCGCGCACCCCCGATCTGGCCGCGCTGCTCGAACAGCCGCTGCCCGCCAAGGCGTTGACGCTGATGCGGCTGTCGCCGGGGACACCGGGCGACCAGTGGACCCGGCTGCCCAACCCCCTGCTCTGAGCGGCCGTTTTGTCGTGCGGCGCACCTGATCAATAGGATCCGGCGATGATCACAAGAAAACGGCTGGCGGCAGGAGTGTGCGCCCTGCTCGTCGCCCTGACGGCCGGGATCGCCTTCCCGGTCGCGGCGGTCGCCGGTGAACCCACCGGCCAGGCCGCACCCCAGGTCGACCTCGTCCTCGACGTGAGCGGCTCGATGCGGACGGCGGACATCGACGGCGGCACCCGGATGGCGGCGGCGAAGCAGGCCTTCAACGAGGTGCTGGACGCGACGCCCGAGGAGGTCCAGCTCGGCATCCGGACCCTCGGCGCCGACTACCCGGGCGACGACCGCAAGACGGGCTGCAAGGACACCGCGCAGCTCTACCCGGTCAGCACGCTGGACCGCACCGAGGCCAAGACGCAGGTGGCGACCCTCTCCCCCACCGGCTGGACGCCGATCGGCCCGGCGCTGCTGAAGGCGGCCGGCGACTTCGCCGCGGGCGACGGCTCCAAGCGGATCGTGCTGATCACCGACGGCGAGGACACCTGCGCGCCGCTGGACCCGTGCGAGGTGGCCCGGGAGATCGCCGCGAAGGGCGTCGACCTGACCATCGACACCCTCGGCCTGGTCCCCAACACCAAGATGAGCAAGCAGCTCAGCTGTATCGCGGAGGCCACCGGGGGCACCTACACCTCGGTCGAGCACACCACCGAACTCACCGACAAGGTCAACCAGTTGGTGGACCGGGCGGCCGACCCGGTGGTGACGCCGGTGGCCACCGAGGGCACCGACTCCTGCGCCACGGCGCCCACCCTGAAGTCGGGGCTGTACACCGACCGTGAGGAGTTCACCCAGCAGCGCTGGTACCGGGTGGACGTCAAGCCCGGCCAGGAGCTGCGGACTTCGGTGAGCGTGGGGGCCGACCGGGCGGTGAACCCGTCGTACGGGGTGCTGCTGCGGGCGGTCACCGTGCACGGCCGGGAGATCGTGCGCGGCGAGGCGGCGGGCAACGGCCGTACGGACGTGATCTCCACGGGGCTCAGGTACCCGAAGGCCGAGAGCGACTCCGACGACGAGGACGCCCCGGCCGAGACCGTGTGCCTCCAGGTCACCAACTCCTTCTCGGCCGCCTCCGGGGTGAAGACCGCTCCGGGTCTGCCGCTGGAGCTGACGGTGGACGTCGTGGACGGGCCGTCGAAGGCGAGCGACGTGGCCTCGTTCGGCCTCGGGCGCGGCTGGTGGCTGCTCGGCGCGCTGATCCTCGCCGGCTTCGTCGCCGGTCTGCTGTGGGGCTGGCTGTCGCGCTGGCGGGTAGCGGTCTGGAGGACCAACTGATGCGGATCACACGCGCGTTGAGCGCTTCCCTGCTGTTGCTGGGCCTGGCCGTCGCACCGGCCGCGGCCGACTCCTCGCCGACCCCCTCGGACTCGGCCTCGACGGACGGTGACGCGCCCACCCTGGCGGGCACGTCGTTCCGTACCGCGACCGAGGTCGAGCAGGGGCAGACCGCCACGGCGAGCGGCTCGACGGGTGACTACCTGTACTGGTCGTTCCCCGCGGACGCCGGTCAACGGCCCACCGTCGAGGCCACGGTGAAGCTGCCGGAGACCCACGCCGCCGAGACCTGGCAGCTCGACGTGTACGACGGGCTGCGGCGCCGCCAGTCCTGCCAGTACGGCGCCCAGACCCGCACCGCCGCCGCGGACGCGCGCGAGGTGGAGCTGGCCTGCACGCTGCGCACGGTCCGCGCCTGGTCGGAGACCTGGGCCAACGACCCGCTGCCGGGCACGTACTACGTCCGGCTGACGGTCACCGGGCTCAGCACCGCCGACCTGGGCCTCCCGGTCGGCGCCGAACTGCGGGTCGGCTCCAAGGACATCGGCGGGTCGGCCGCGGTGGACGGTTCGCTCGCCGAGCCGCTGGTGCCGGGGATCGCGGTCAGGTCCGAGGCGGAGAAGGACGGTTCGGAGGACTCCTCCTCCGCCGTGCTGTCCGCGATCGAGCCCGAGGACGGCTGGTCCTCCGGCTGGTGGTCCGACCGCTGGGTGTGGACCGCGATCGGCGGGGCGCTGGCCGCGCTCGCCGGTGTCGGCGGATACGCGCTGACACGCGGTTCGGGACGGCCGTCCCGGGTGCCGCCGGGCGCCTGATGCCCGCACCCTGACACACCGTCAAGAAGGCCCGCTCCGGCGGGCCTTCTTCGCGTTCACCCCTCCCTGAGCGCCTTGGCGATCGCCCCGTCCCCGGTCACCTCGACCCGCCCGTCCCGCACCGCGTCCGTCAGGCTCAGCTCCCCCCGGCCGACGGCCCCGCAGGTCCCGGCGTCCAGGACGAGCCGGGCGTCGGGCTCGCCGGGGGCGGGTCCGTCGCCGTACGCGGGACCGTGCTGCGCGCCGACGTACAGGTGGAAGTCGCCTTCCTCCAGGCGTACTTCGACGAGTCCCTCGCCCTCCAGGGAGCGCAGCAGGGGCAGCGCCGACCAGTGCGCGCGTACCGCGTCGGTGGGCCGCCGGTCGCCGAGCTCGGGTCCGCCCCAGGTGCCGAGAGCCTGGAGTACGGGCAGCAACTCGCGTCCGCGGGCGGTGAGTTCGTAGACGTAGGCCGCGCCGGGCGGGGGCAGCCGGCGCCGGGTCGTCAGGCCGTCGCGCTCCATGTCCTTCAGCCGTGAGGCGAGTACGTCCGTGCTCACACCGGGCAGGTCGGCGTGCAGATCGGTGTAGCGGCGCGGGCCGGCGAGGAGCTCCCGGACGATCAGCAGCGTCCAGCGGTCGCCGACCGCGTCGAGCGCCCGGGCCGCGGAACAGTACTGGTCGTAGCTTCGGCGAGGTGACATGCGACGCAGTCTAGACAAGTTGTTGGACTTTCCAAGCAGCTACTTGGTAAAACCAAGCAACACCCGAAACCGGAGAGGCGGCAGCGCATGGAGTTCCGGCAGTCGAGCAAGCTCAGCGAGGTCTGTTACGAGATCCGCGGCCCGGTGATCGAGCACGCCGACGCACTGGAGGAGGCGGGCCACAGCGTGCTGCGCCTCAACACCGGCAACCCCGCGCTGTTCGGCTTCGAGGCGCCGGAGGAGATCGTCCAGGACATGATCCGGATGCTCCCGCAGGCGCACGGCTACACCGACTCGCGCGGCATCCTCTCCGCCCGCCGGGCCGTCGCCCAGCGCTACCAGACCCTGGGCCTGGAGGTCGGCGTCGACGACGTGTTCCTCGGCAACGGCATCTCCGAGCTGATCTCCATGGCCGTACAGGCACTGGTCGAGGACGGCGACGAAATCCTCATCCCCGCCCCGGACTTCCCCCTCTGGACGGCGGTCACCACGCTGGCCGGCGGCAAGGCGGTCCACTACCTCTGCGACGAACAGGCCGACTGGTACCCGGACCTGGACGACATGGCCGCGAAGATCACCGACCGCACCAAGGCCGTCGTCATCATCAACCCGAACAACCCCACCGGCGCGGTCTACCCCAAGGAGATCATCGAGGGCATCCTCGACCTCGCCCGCCGGCACGGCCTGATGGTCTTCGCCGACGAGATCTACGACCAGATCCTCTACGACGACGCCGTGCACCACTCGGTCGCGGCCCTCGCCCCCGACCTGGTCGTCCTGACCTTCTGCGGTCTCTCCAAGACGTACCGCGTGGCCGGCTTCCGCTCGGGCTGGCTGGTGGTCACCGGACCCAGGCAGCACGCGAAGAACTACCTGGAGGGCCTGACCATGCTGGCCTCCATGCGGCTGTGCGCCAACGCGCCCGCGCAGTACGCCATCCAGGCCGCGCTCGGCGGCCGCCAGTCCATCCACGACCTCACCGCCCCGGGCGGGCGCCTGTACGAACAGCGCACGGTGGCCTGGGAGAAGCTCAACGAGATCCCGGGCGTCTCGTGCGTGAAGCCGAAGGGCTCGCTGTACGCGTTCCCCCGGCTCGACCCCAAGGTCCACAAGATCCACGACGACGAGAAGTTCGTCCTGGACCTGCTGCTGCGCGAGAAGATCCAGGTCGTCCAGGGCACCGGCTTCAACTGGCCCTCCCCCGACCACTTCCGCATCCTCACCCTGCCGCACGCGGAGGACCTGGAGGCGGCGATCGGGCGGATCGGCCGGTTCCTGAGCGGCTATCGGCAGTAGCGGGTGGTGTGGATGGGATTCACGGTCGGCGAGAGCGGGGATGCCATAGAGTGCGGCCACTGATCCGGGGGGATCGGGGGGATGGGGGTCCCGGTTGTTGATCTCGAACAGGCGTGCTTCGGGCACGCCCCCGGCCTTACGCGGCCGGATCACGCTCCTGGTCCTGACCGTCGTCCTCGCGGGCAGCCCATGGGTCCAGGGACCGCTGTGGGACGTGTACGAGGAGGAGTTCTACCGGCAGCTGCGGACCGACGAGGAGTTGCTGCGCCGGGTCCTGGAGGCCGCGTTCCTGCCCGCCTGGTCGCTCTCCTCCGACCGCTACGGCAGCACCTCCGCCCTGGTCGTCAACGACCTCGCCGTGCTGCTGCTGCTCGTGGGGCTCGCCTTCTTCGCGGCCCGGATGCAGGCCCGCGGGACGGCCACCTGGCCGCGCTGCCTCGCCGTGGGCGTGCTGGTGTCGGCGGTCGCCAACCTGTCGTGGTGGGGCATGCAGAAGGCATTCGTCCCCGACGTGCTGCTGGCGCCCTCCGACGAACTGCTGAAGGACCTGCTGCTCAGCGCCCTCATCTTCGGCCTGGCGGTCGGCGCGCTGCTCGCGCTGCTGACCACCGGTCTGCCCGCGACACCCACCACCAGGTCCACCGGCGCCCTGGCGGCGCGGCGGCGCCGCTGGAGCAAGGGAGGGCCCGGCATGACGTCCGCGCCGGTCCACATGCCGGTCGGGAGCACTCCGGGTGACGTCACCCGGTATCTGTGCGCCGCGGCCTACGTCGACGAGGGCTTCGCCGACCGGGTGGTGGAGGACCTCCTGGCCGACGAGGCCGCGGCCGTGGCCGGCTCACCCGACGTCGACCTGGTGACGGTGGCCCGCCACTGTCTGACGGCCCAGGAGATGCGGCTGCGCCGCGATCAGCGGCTGACCGCGGCCTTCACCGCCGTGGCGGTGTTCGCGCCCCTGTGGCTGGTGTTCGCCGCGCTGCTCCTGTCCGCCGCCCAGCGCGCCGACGGCAGACCCAGCCTGGCCACCCGCGGCCGGCACCAGCCCGAGGGCAGGGTCCTGGTGGGCGCCGGGATCGCGGCCGGTGTCACGGTCGCGTTCGGCTTCCTGTTCGGCGTCGTCGTCTCGGCGCTGCCCACCCCCGGCTTCGTGAGCTGGGTGCTGGGCGCCTATCTGGCCGGGGTGCCGGCCGCCCTCGTCTCCTTCGTGGCGGTGGCCTACGCGTACGCCACCGTCGTACGCCATGATCTCGACGTCGACCGGCTGCTGCGCACGACCATGACCCGCGAGGCGTTCGCCCGGCAGCCGCGTCCCACCGTGCCGCCGCGGAAGTGGATGGCCGAGCGGCTGGCGGCCATCAGGGAGGCGCAGGACGGCAACGTCACGGTGTACAGCGGCTACACGCCCTTCATCGGCTACTCGGAGGCCGCCTCGCAGTGGCCGATCGCGGTGCCACTGCTGCCCGCCGACGACCCGGTGGGCGCGGTCCCGCGCCCGGCCGTGCCGGAGCCGTTCACGGTCACCGAGCTCGTCGACCACGTACGCGCGCGGCTGCTGGCGACCGCCGCGCGCGGGCCGGCCGACGCGGCGGCGGACGGGGCGCGGCCGCTCGGGTCCCTCGTCGTCGAGGACCGGGTCTTCGCGAGCGGCACCAGCATCGGTGACGACGACCGGTTCATCAGGACCACCAGCCTCGCCCCGGCGGCCCGGCTGTCCGCCGAGGAAATCGAGCGGATCATGGAGCAGCCGACCGGCGCGGTCCGCCACTATCTGGCGGTCCATGTGCCGCTGTGGGGCGGGGACGTGGTGCCGAGCGTGTTCCTGCACTTCTCGACCACCGGCAGAACGCTCCATCTGCACTGCAGCAACCACGTGCTCGGCCCGGTCCGGGCCGACTACCACGTCGTGGACCGGCTGCGCGGGCCTCTCTCCGCCGAGGCCCGGCGGGGGCTGCTGCTGGAGGCCGTCCCCCGCACCGGCGTCGCCTTCTACGCCGCTCCGTTCCGGGCGCTGCGCCAGGCCCGCTTCGAGGAGCGGCACAGCAGGCGGATGGCGGACGAGCTCAAAGCCCTGGAGCAGGACCCGGTCTACGACTTCGGCGCCCGGCTGAGCGTCCGGGAGCTGGCCCTGAGCCCGGACTACCAGAACTACTTCCAGGTCGTGGACGCCGTACGGATCACGTCCCTGGTGGAGCGGCACACCCTCGCCGCGATCCGCGAGTTCCTCGACGCGCGCGGCTACGACACCACCGACTTCCGCGCCCAGCAGCAGACCATCCTCAACCAGGGCCTGATCCAGCAGGGCGGGATGAGCATCATCGGCAACCAGGCGATCGGCTCGGGCGCGACCGCCAACCAGAACGTCCCGCAGCAGTCCGGGGCGACGGCCCTGGGCGCGGTCGGCGGGTCCGGCAAGTAGCGCGGGCAGGAGGCGGCTCATGGACAGTGACGACAGGCGACAGGATCCTCCGGTCAACAACGGCCTGATGATCAGCGGTGGCACCCACTACGTCGGCAACCAGGCCATCGGCGACCACGCCCGGGCGTTCTCCGGCTCGGTCTCCTTCCAGCCGGCCGACGCCGAGCGTACGGCCGAACTCCTCACGCAGGTCGAGCGGTTGCTGGCGGAGCACCGGGCCGCGCTCGCCGACCCCGAGGCCACCACGCGGGAGCTGCGCCGGCTGCGTGAGGAACTGGACGAGGACGAGCCGCAGCCCTCGGTCCTGCGGCGGGCCCTGACCCGGCTCACCGAGTTCGTGCAGCCCGTGCCCCCGCTGGTGCTGGCGGTCGGGCAGCTCGCGCAGTCGGTGCAGGCGCTGCCGGGGTTCTAGGGGCTGTCCGGCCCAGTCCGCCCTGCGGGCCCCGGGGACCGTGTGGCACGGTGCTCGCAGGCGAGACGGTGCTCGCAGCGAGCGGGAGAGGGCGCGCGCGTGGGTGATCTCTTTCTGGTCCGGCACGGCGAGACCGAGTGGTCGCGGTCCGGACGGCACACGGGCTGGACGGACGTGCCGCTGACCGAGCGCGGCCGGGAGGAGGCGCGCCGGCTGGTGCCGCTGATCCGCTCCCACCGCATCGGCGCCGCCTTCGTCAGCCCGCTCCAGCGGGCCCGGGAGACCGCGGAGCTGATCGGGCTGCACGACCTGCGGGTCGACGTCGATCTGCGCGAGTGGGACTACGGCGGCTACGAGGGCGTCACGACCGTCGAGATCCAGCGGGAGCGGCCCGACTGGTTCCTCTTCACGGACGGGGTCGCGCCGGGCCCGCCCGACCACCCCGGGGAGAGCCCGGAGCAGGTCGGGGAGCGGGCCGACCGGATGCTGGCCAAGGTGGACGCGGCCCACGCCAACACCGAGGGGTGCGTGGTGCTGGTGGCACACGGCCACTTCCTGCGCGTCCTCACCGCCCGCCGCCTCGGCCTGCCCCCGTCGGCCGGGGCACTGTTCCAGCTGGCCACGGGGACGCTGTGCCGACTGGGCACGGAGCACGGGCGACCGGTGATCGCGGGCTGGAATGTCAGACCGGGGTCGTAGCCTTCGGAACGGAGGGGGCGGTGAGCCGCCTCGCCGACGGAGGGGGTGGTGAGCTGTGTCGCCGACGGACGGGGACGTTGCCTGCCTTCGGGAGGAACGGGGCCGGCAGCCGGCCTTCAAGACGGAGGCGGCCGTGACCCCGTCTCCAGGAAGGAGCCCGCCGTGACGCGACCGCCCACCGCAGCGCAGCGGCGGGTCATCGAGGCCGCCGATCCCGTCACCGGGCGGCTGAGGGGCACCGAGGCTCAGCTGGCGCAGTTGGTCAGACGTGGGCTGGCCTTCCGGCACCCCAGGCCGCCGCACGACCACTTCCTCACGCCGACGGGCCATCGTGTCCGGGAGACGGTCGAGGAGGCGCCCGCGCAGCCCGCCGCCCCGGCCACCGAGGTGTTCGCCGCGCACATCGGCGGCACCGAGGAGCCCGCGGCGACCGGTCCGGCCCGGGTGCGTGAGGTGCACAGCGCCTGGCAGGGACTGCTGGAGCTGCGCCGGATGACCAACCCGGACGGGGCCACGGACCGGCCGTGCGGCTGGGAGCGCGGTCATCTGGTGCAGGCGGCGGCGCTGGCCCTGGAGGCGGCCGGTCACCCGCCGGAAGCGGGGGGCGTGCCCGGCTACCGGGTGCGGGCGACCCCGCAGCCGGAGGCGGTCGCCGTGCACGCGCAGGACGCCGGGGCGCTGCGGGCCTGCGCGATCACCCTGGAGAGCGCCGGCTGGCAGACCGGCGAGTACACCGAGCCCCGCACCAGAGCCCGGTACCTGCTGGCCTCCCCGCGCCGCGTGTAGCGGGCACGTGTCAGGATCGGGTCGGCAACCGGCTTGGTACGAGAGGGGATTGACGTGAGCGAGTCGTTTTCCGTTCCGGTGACCGTCCGCGGGTACGAGACGGACGTGCAGGGCCATCTGAACCAGAGCGTGTACATCAACTACGCCGAGCACGCCCGCTGGTCGCTGCTCAAGGCGGCGGGCATCACCCAGGCGGAGCTGATCGGCAGCGGGGTGGGGCCGGTGGCCCTGGAGACCACCGTCCGCTACCGGCGGGAGCTGCTCGCGGGCGACGAGGTCGAGGTGAGCTGCGCCTTCGAGTGGGGCGAGGGCAAGACGTTCCGAATACAGCAGACCATCCGCAAGAAGGACGGCACGGTCGCGGCCGAGATCACCGCGGTCGGCGGCCTGATGGACCTCAAGGAGCGCCGCCTGGTGGCGAACGCGGGCGAGGTCTTCAAGGGGCTGGCCTCGGACCCGAGCCTGCTGTAGCCAGGATTCCCGCCCGGCGTCATGAGCTCAGGCCGGCTCCGGTTCCCGCTCGGCGTCGTAGCTCGCCCGGGCCTCGGCGATGTAGACCCTGTTGCGCTCGGCCCAGTCGGTCAGGCGTTGCAGGGTGTCGTGCAACTCGCGGGCGACCGGGGTGAGTTCGTACTCGACCTTGGGCGGCACCGTGGGATGGACGGTACGGGTGACGAGTCCGTCGCGCTCCAGGTTGCGCAGGGTCAGGGTCAGCATGCGGCGGCTGATGCCCTCGATGCTGCGCTCCAGTTCGGTGAAGCGGATGGGCCCGTGGGCCGCCGCGACGAGGATCTGCACGCTCCATTTGCCGGAGACCCTGTCAAGAACCTCCCGCACCGGGCACGCGTGCGCGTTCACCACCTGCGAGGTAACACCGGTGTTCCTCTGGGACATCGAACTGCCTCCTTCTGCCGCTCCCCCATGGTCACCGACGATGTCCTCCGTTACAAGTCGTGCACCTACGACACTTACCGGAACCTACGGCAACCGCGGAGGCCACGCCGTCATGACGACCGTCGTCGAGACCCCGACCCCAGGGGCGCACCGAACCCACTCCCGCCGGGCGGCCCTCGCCGTCCTGTGCGCGGGCACGCTGATGACGATCCTGGACGGGAACATCGTCACGGTCGCCATGCCGGCCATCCAGAGCGACCTCGGTTTCTCGGGGCCCGGGCTCGCCTGGGTGGTGAACGCCTATCTGATCCCGTTCGGCGGGCTGCTGTTGCTGGTGGGCCGCCTCGGTGACCTGGTCGGCCGCAAGCGGATGTTCACGGCGGGGCTCGCCGTGTTCACCGCGGCGTCCGTGCTGTGCGGGGTGGCCACCGGCCAGGGCACG
The DNA here is from genome assembly GCF_010548375.1 of Streptomyces sp. SID13726. Lineage (GTDB taxonomy): Bacteria > Actinomycetota > Actinomycetes > Streptomycetales > Streptomycetaceae > Streptomyces. The sequence continues at coordinate 804,308 of NZ_JAAGLY010000001.1, read as the reverse complement.
CTGATCGCGGCCCGGGCTCTGCAGGGCGTGGGCGGGGCGATGACCGCGGCGGTGGTGCTGGGCATGCTGGTCGCCCTGTTCCCCGAGCCACGCGAACAGGCCCGGGCCATCGCGGTGTTCAGCGCGGTCGGCGCGGCGGGCGGGGCGCTCGGCACCTTCCTGGGCGGGGCGCTGACCCAGGCCCTGAACTGGCACTGGATCTTCCTGATCAACCTGCCGATCGGGCTCGTCGCCCTGCTGGCCGCCGTGCGCGTGCTCGCCCCCGAGGAGGGCGCGGGTCTCGGCCGGGGCGCCGACTACCCGGGAGCCGCGCTGGTGACCGGCGCGCTGATGCTGACGGTGTACGTCATCGTCGGCTCCGGCGACCGCGGCCTGCCCTGCACGCTCCTCCTGGCCGCGCTCGCCCTCGCCCTGTTCACGGCGTTCGTCCTGCGCCAGGCGCGGACCGTCCGTCCGCTGCTGCGGCTGCGGCTGTTCGGGTCCCGGCTGCTGTCCGGGGCGAACGCCGTCCAGATCTTGATGATCGCCACCATGTACGGCTTCCAGTTCCTCGGCGCGCTCTACGTCCAACGCGTCCTCGGCTACGGCGAGTTGCTCACCGGCACCGCCTTCCTGCCGGCGCCGGTGGCGATCGGTGTGCTGATGCTCGGGCTGTCGGCGCGGACCGTGGGCCGGTTCGGTGCGTACCGGGTGCTGCTGGCGGGCCTCACGCTCATCGTCGCCGGGATGGCCCTGCTGAGCCGCGCCCCCGCCGACGGCTCGTATCCCGTGGACGTCCTGCCGGTGCTGCTCCTGCTCGCCGCCGGGTTCGCGGCGGCGATGCCCGCGCTCACGGGGCTCGCGATGTCGGGGGCGAGGGAGGAGGACGCGGGACTGGCGTCGGGGCTGTTCAACACCACGCAGGTGGTGGGTGGTTCGCTGGGTCTCGCGGTGCTGTCGGTCCTGGCGGCGAGCCGGACGGAGGGCCTGCTGGCCGGTGGCGCGGAGACGGTGGCGGCCACGGCGGCGGGCTACCAGCTGGCGTTCCGGGTGGGGACGGCGATCGCGGCGGCGGCCCTGCTGCTGGCGGCGGTGGCCCTGCGCCCGGGCCCTTCGCAGGCGGTCGACAGGAAGTGACCCGATCTCACAGTGACCTGCCATGGGCACCCCACGGCATTCCCAAGTCGGCGCGCAACTCTCAAACCCCTTTCACAGCGCCTCACTTGGAGACGACGTGCCCCTCCTGTCCAGAACCGCCGCCCGCCGCACCCTGCTCGCCGTCCTGGGGGCCGGGGTGCTGAGCACGCAGTGGCCGTCCGCCGAGGCCGCGGATCCGACCGGGCTCGACGACCCCGGCAAGAAGGACATCGCGATGCGGCTGGTGTCCAGCGCGGAGAACTCCTCGCTGGACTGGCAGGCGCAGTACAAGTACATCGAGGACATCGGGGACGGCCGCGGCTACACCGGCGGCATCATCGGCTTCTGCTCCGGTACGAGCGACATGCTGGCGCTGGTCGAGCTCTACACGGACCGGGTCTCCGGCAACCCCCTGGCCGGGTATCTGCCCGCCCTGCGCGCGGCGGACGGCACCGACTCGCACGACGGGCTCGACGGTTTCCCCGCCGCCTGGCGGAAGGCGGCCAAGACCTCGGCGTTCCGCAAGGCGCAGCGGGACGAGCGGGACCGCGTCTACTTCGGCCCGGCGGTCGGGCGCGCCAAGAAGGACGGCCTCGGCACGCTCGGCCAGTTCGTCTACTACGACGCGATGGTCATGCACGGCCCCGGTACCGACGCCCTCAGCTTCGGCGGCATCCGCGCCCGGGCCCGCCGGCACGCGGCCACCCCGACGGACGGCGGCGGCGAGAAGACGTATCTGAACGCCTTCCTGGACGCCCGGGTGTGGGCGATGAGACAGGAGGCCGCCCACAGTGATGTCAGCCGGGTCGAGACGGCCCAGCGGGTGTTCCTGAAGGCGGGCAACCTCGATCTCGACACCCCGCTCAAGTGGAAGGTGTACGGGGACGGTTACGAGATCGACTGAGCGGGGACGGCCTCCATGGGGTGGGTGACGTCCTGCGCGTCGCTGCCCCTGCCGAGGTGGTTGAAGACCAGGTTGAGCGCCACCGCGGCCACACAGCCGGTCGAGATCCCCGAGTCCAGGACGATCCGCGCGGTCTCCGGGAAGGCGTGGTAGAACTCCGGCGCGGTGATCGGGATGATGCCGACGGCGAGCGAGACGGCGACGATCAGGACGTTGTTGTCCTTGTCCAGGCCCGCCCTGACCAGGGTCTGGATGCCGCTCGCGGCGACCGAGCCGAACAGCACGACCCCGGCGCCGCCGAGCACCGGGCGCGGTACGACGGCGATGAGAGAGGCGGCCATCGGGCACAGTCCCATCAGCACCAAAAAGGCGCCGCCGGTGGCGACGACGTACCGGCTGCGGATCCTCGTCATGGCGACCAGGCCGATGTTCTGGGCGAAGGCGCTGCACATGAAGCCGTTGAAGAGCGGGCTGAGGGCGGAGCCGAGGGTGTCGGCGCGCAGGCCGGCCGCGATGGTCCGCTCGTCGGCGGGGCGTTCGACGATCTCGCCCAACGCCAGCATGTCCGCGGTCGATTCGGTCATCGAGACCACCATGACCACGCACATCGAGAGGATCGCCGCGAGCTGGAACTGCGGGGCGCCGAAGTGGAAGGGGGTCGGGAATCCGACGACGGCCGCGTCGGCGACGGGGGCGAAGTCCGTGGCTCCGAAGGGGATCGCGACCAGGGTGCCGGCCACCAGGCCCAGCAGCACGGCCACTTGCTTGACGAAGCCCCGGGTGAACCGCCGTAGCAGCAGCACGATCAGGAGGGTTGCCGCGGCCAGGCCCAGGTTGGTCGCCGAACCGTAGTCGTGGGCAGTGGGGTCGGGCCCCTGCGCCCAGCCGAAGGCGACCGGCAGGAGCGAGACGCCGATCAGGGTGATGACGGTGCCGGTGACCACGGGCGGGAAGAAGCGGATCGCCTTGCTGAAGAAGGGGGCGGCGAGGAAGCCGAGGAGGCCCGCGACGATCACCGCGCCGAAGATGACCGGCAGGGCGTCGGACCGGTCGTCCGTGGAGGCGACGATCGCGGTCATGGGGGCGACACCGGCGAAGGTGACGCCGTTGACGAAGGGCAGCCGGGCGCCGATCCTCCAGACGCCGAGGGTCTGGAGGAAGGTGGCGAGGCCCGCGGTGAACAGACAGGCGCCGGTGAGGAAGGTGAGGTCGGCGGCGGAGAGGCCGATGGCCGCGCCGACGATCAGGGGCGGGGCGACGACTCCGGCGTACATGGCGGCCACGTGCTGGAGGCCGGTGGTCGCCATCTTGAGGGCGGGGAGTTTCTCGTCGACGGGGTGAACTGACACTGCGGCTCTCCTCCGGGCGGGTACACGGCCGCGGAAAGGCGGTGCCGTGGGTTTCATGGAGGTGGTGCGCGGCCGTGCGGGGACCGTTGACGGAGGACCGTTCCGGGGCGCGCGCGTCCAACACGCGCCCCGGGCACGGCCGTCGTGAACACCGCTGGGCGTCCACGACTGCCGGCCGGGAGCCGTCCCTCCCGGCCGGAGATCGTTGCCGTACGAGAGGTCAGTGACCGGCGATCCGGGCCAGGCGCCGGGCCTGCTCCCGCGTCGAGCGCGCGATCGCGTCCTCGTCGACGTGCGACAGGCGTCCGTCCTCGACGATCTGACGGCCGTTCACGAAGGAGGCCGTGACCGGTGCCGCCGCGCCGAAGACCAGCGCGGTCACCGGGTCGGCGATCGACGCGTGCGCGAGGGTGTCGAGCCTCCAGAGCACCAGGTCGGCGAGCTTGCCCGGCTCCAGGGAGCCCGTCTCGGCCGCGCGGCCGAGGACCTGGGCGCCGCCGTAGGTGCCCAGACGCAGCGCCTGACGGGCGTTCAGAGCGGCTTCCCGGTGCGCCCCGAGGCGGTTGATGAGCAGGGCGTTGCGCAGCTCGGTGTGCAGCTCGCCGGACTCGTTGGACGCCGTACCGTCGACGCCGAGGCCGACCGGGACACCGGCCGCGAGCATGTCCGGGACCCTCGCGATCCCGGCCGCGAGACGGGCGTTGGACGAAGGGCAGTGGGCCACGCCGGTCTTCGTCCGGGCGAAGGCGGCGATGTCGGAGTCGTTCATGTGGACGCAGTGCGCCATCCACACGTCCTCGCCGAGCCAGCCCGTGGACTCGAAGTAGTCGGTCGGGCCCATGCCGAACAGCTCCTTGCAGAACTGCTCCTCCTCGACCGTCTCCGAACCGTGGGTGTGCAGCCGCACCCCGAGCCGGCGGGCCAACTCGGCTCCCTGGCGCAGGAGTTCGGTGGAGACGGAGAACGGCGAGCAGGGGGCCACGGCGACCTGGGTCATCGCGTCGAAGGAGGAGTCGTGGTGCTCCTCGACGGTGGCCTCGGTCGCGGCGAGGGCGCCTTCGAGGGTCTCGACGGCGAAGTCCGGGGGCAGCCCGCCGTCCTTCTCGCTGCGGTCCATCGAGCCGCGGGCCAGGGTGAAGCGGACACCGGTCTCGCGGGCCGCGCGGATGATGGCGCCGGACAGGTCTCCGGAGCCGGCGGGGAAGACATAGTGGTGGTCCATCGCGGTGGTGACACCGCCACGGGCCATCATCGCGAGCGAGCCCTGGGCGGCCGCGTAGACCATCTCCTCGTCGATGCGCGCCCAGGTCGGGTAGAGCGCGACGAGCCAGTCGAAGAGGTTGTGGTCGGTGGCCAGGCCCCGGGTGATCCACTGGTAGTAGTGGTGGTGGGTGTTGACCAGGCCGGGGGTGACCAGATGGCCGGTGGCGTCGATACGGCGTACGACGTCCGTGAGGCCCTCGGGGGCCCTGCCCGCGCCGAGCGACTCGACGCGGTTGCCGGCGATGACGACATGGCCGTTCGCGTACTCGGTGTCGTGCGCGTCGACGGTCGCGATCGAACAGTTCTCGATCACGATGCGCTGAACTGCTGCCATGGTGCGTGCGCCCCTCAGAGGTTGGTCAGGTCGGCCGGGATCTTCGCCTCGCGCCCGTCCCGCAGCACGGTGCCCTCGATCAGTCCGTAGGGCCGGTCGGCCGCGAAATAGACCTCGTTGTCGTTCTTGAGCCCGAACGGCTCCAGGTCCACCAGGAAGTGGTGCTTGTTCGGCAGCGAGAAGCGGACCTCGTCGATCTCGTCGCGGTTCTCGATGATCCGCGAGCCCATCTGGTACAGCGTCTGCTGGAGCGAGAGCGAGTACGTCTCCGCGAAGGCCCTCAGCAGGTGCCCCTTGACCTGGGCGTACGACTCCTCCCAGGCCGGCATCGGCTCGGCGTCGTCGGTCCAGTTGAAGCGCCAGCGGGCGGAGACCTCGGTGGCCAGGATGCGGTCGTACGCCTCGGGGAGCGTCGTGTACTTGTCCTTGACGTAGCCCCAGAACTCGGAGTCCGTCGAGTTCATGACGGTCAGGTCCTTCAGCCCGGAGACGACCTCCCACGACGAGCCGTCGTAGGTGATCTGGGTCAGCCGGGTCTCCTGGCCCTTGCGCACGAAGGAGTGCGCCCCCTTGCCCGCGTTCTCGATCCGCTCCCAGCTGTACTCCTCGATACGGATCCGCGCGGTCCTGATCGGCTCCTGGCTCGTCACGAAGTGCCGGGCGAGGTGGATGCCGAACTGCTCGGCGGACTCGATGCCGTGCTCCTTGGCGAACGCGTACACCGTGTTCTTGGTGGTGTCGGTCGGCAGGACGTGGGCGTTGGAGCCGGAGTAGTGGACCTCGTCCATGTCGCCGCTGAGCGAGACGGAGACGTTGAGGTCCTTGATGTGGTGGGTGGCGCCGTCCCGCGTGATCTTGACGACTCGGTTCTCGGCCTTGCCGTACTGGTTCTGTCCCAGAATGGTGGGCATCTCTAGCTAGCTCCCTCGATATACGGAGTAGCCGAACGGGTTGAGCAGCAGCGGTACGTGATAGTGCTCCCCGGGCCGTACGGCGAAAGTGATCGCCACCTCGGGGAAGAACACGGCACCGCTGTCCCGATTCGTGGGGGCGTCCTGCTGCGCATCGGCTTGCTTCTTCTCGAAATACGGCTCCACGGCGAAGTCGAGCCGTACGTGGGTGGTGCCCTCCGGCAGGGCCGGAAGGTCCTTGCACCGGCCGTCGGCGTCGGTCTCGCCGCCGCCGAGCGCCTGCCAGTCCGCGTCCCGGCCCGACCGGGCCAGCAGCCGGACGGCGACCTGTGCGGCGGGACGGCCGACGCTGGTGTCGAGGATGTGCGTCGACACCGAGGCGGTGGTGCTGGTGCTCATGCTGCTCAGTCCTCTTCGACGATTCGGGCGAGGCGAATACGGTTGATCTTTCCCAGCTCGGCGCGGACGATCTCGCGTTCCCGCTCCGGCGCGTTGCCGATCCGCTCCTTGACCGCGTCCCGCATCTGCTCGCCGGTGCGGCCGGTGGCGCAGATCAGGAAGACATGGCCGAACCGCTCCTGGTACGCCAGGTTCAGTTCGAGCATCTCCGCCCTGAGCTCCTCGGTCGCACCCGCCATGCCGCGCTGTTCGCGGGCCGAGGTCGGGTCGCCCGCCTTGGGGCGGCCGATCGGCGGGTGGCCGGCCATCGCCTCGGCGAGGTCGCCGGGGGTCAGCCCGGCCGTGGCCGCGTCGCTCGCCTCGTACAGGTCCGCCGCGGTCGCGTAGGGCCGGGCGGCGAGCAGACGCCGAGCCCACGCCGTGGAGGCGCACGCCTCAAGGAGGAGGGCGTGGGCCGCGTGCTCCTCCAGGACGTTGAACCGGGCCAGGCCGGGGGGCGTGGTAGTCGAAGTCACGGGCTCAGCTAACGCCCCGACGCGACATCACGTCAACACTTTGTTGAAAATTCGGGGTTACGGACCCCGGCGAAGGCCATTCCCTACGCTTTGTCCCGGTTCAGATAGTTGTAGACCGTGAAGCGGCTCACCCCGAGCGCGCTCGCCACGGTCTCCACGCCGTGCCGCACGGAGAAGGCGCCGCGCGCCTCGAGAACGCGGACGACCTCCTGCTTGGCCTTGCGGTCCAGGTCCGCGAGCGGCATGCCCCGCCTGCGCTCCATGGCGGCCAGGATGTGATCGAGGGAGTCCGCGAGCTGCGGCAGCCGTACGGCGACCACGTCGGCGCCCTCCCAGGCGAGGACGACATCGTCGGGGCCGGCCTCGTCGGGCGGGAGCATCTCGCCGCCCATGGCGTCGACCAGCGGCTTGACCGCGGCGACGAAGGGCTCGTCGGCCGTCACTCGCCGCCCTCCCCGATCACGTTGAGCTGGAGCGAGATCCGGGTGGCGCCGGAGTCCAGGGCCTTGCGCAGCAGGGCGTCGACGGCGTTGAGCACCTCACCGGCACCGCCTTCCGCCGTGTTGCCGAAGGGACCGACGTCCACCGCGTCGAGGTCGGCCGCCTCGATGACCTCACGGGCCACGAGCGCGTGCGCCGGCGCCTCGTCGAGGTCGAAGGGCTCGGTCGTGAACTCCACTCTCAATCGCACGCGCTCAACCTAACGCGCGGTGACGTTTTCCGCCGGGCCCTCTTGACAACCCCTCCGACCCGACGGCAATCTTCCAATAAGCAGAAACTAACTTCCGCATCACGGAAACACTCGACACGGAAGGGAGCGCCGGCGACATGGGATTCGCAGAGCAGCGCTTCAACGTCAACCTGTCGATCCTCTTCACCGAACTCCCGCTCCTGGAGCGCCCGGCGGCAGCCGCCGCGGCCGGCTTCTCCGCGGTCGAGCTGTGGTGGCCCTGGATCGACACCCCCACCCCCGAGCGGTCGGAGCTCGACGCCCTGAAGAAGGCGATCGAGGACGCGGGCGTCCAGCTCACGGGCCTGAACTTCTACGCCGGTCAGCTGCCCGGTCCCGACCGGGGCGCCCTCTCGGTGCCGGGCGCGGAGTCGGAGCGGTTCCGCGCCAACATCGACGTGGCCGCGGACTTCGCCCGGTCGCTCGGCGCCACGGCCCTGAACGCCCTGTACGGCAACCGCGTCGACGGCGTGGACCCGGCCGAGCAGGACGCGCTCGCGCTGGAGAACCTGGTCCTGGCGGCCCGCGCGGCCGACCGGATCGGCGCGATCCTCCTGATCGAGGCCCTCAACAAGCCGGAGTCGCCGCGGTATCCGCTGGTGTCGGCCCCGGCCGCGGTCGCCGTCGTCGACCGGGTGAACCGGGCCACGGGCCTGGACAACGCGCGCTTCCTCATGGACCTCTACCACCTGTCCATGAACGGCGAGGACCTGCCGGCGGTGATCGAGGAGTTCGCGCCGGTCACCGGCCATGTCCAGATCGCCGACAACCCCGGCCGCGGCGCGCCCGGCACCGGCTCGCTGCCCCTCGAAGACCTCCTCGACCAGCTGAAGAAGGCGGGTTACGACGGCTGGGTCGGCCTCGAGTACAAGCCGGGCGACCGCCCGAGCGCCGAGGCCTTCGACTGGCTCGCCCGCTGACCCCCTTTACCGAGAGGCACCCCCAATCATGAGCAACCTCCCCAAGATCGCGTGGATAGGCCTCGGCATCATGGGCTCCCCCATGTCCGAGAACCTGGTCAAGGCGGGCTACGACGTCACCGGCTTCACCCTCGAACAGGACAAGCTGGAGCGCCTGGCCGCCGCCGGTGGCACCGCCGCCGGTTCGATCGCCGAGGCCGTGCGGGACGCCGACGTGGTGATCACGATGGTGCCCGCCTCCCCCCAGGTCGAGGCCATCGCGTACGGCCCCGCGGGCATCCTGGAGAACGCCCGCTCCGGCGCCCTGCTGATCGACATGTCCTCGATCACCCCGCAGACCTCGGTGGACCTGGCCAAGGCCGCCGCCGAGAAGGGCATCCGGGTCCTCGACGCCCCCGTGTCCGGCGGTGAGGCCGGTGCGATCGAGGCCGTGCTGTCCATCATGGTCGGTGGCGGGCAGGCCGACTTCGACGAGGCCGAGCCGATCTTCGAGGCGCTGGGCAGGACCATCGTGCTGTGCGGTCCGCACGGCTCGGGCCAGACCGTGAAGGCCGCGAACCAGCTGATCGTCGCCGTGAACATCCAGGCGTGCGCCGAGGCCGTGGTCTTCCTGGAGAAGTCGGGCGTGGACCTGAAGGCCGCCCTCGACGTCCTCAACGGCGGGCTCGCCGGCTCGACCGTGCTGACGCGCAAGAAGGACAACTTCCTCCAGCGCGACTTCAAGCCGGGCTTCCGGATCGACCTGCACCACAAGGACATGGGCATCGTGACGGACGCGGCCCGCAATGTCGGCGCGGCGCTTCCGGTGGGGGCCGTGGTGGCCCAGCTGGTCGCCAGTCTGCGTGCGCAGGGCGACGGGGGGCTGGACCACTCCGCGCTGCTGCGGGCGGTCGAGCGGCTCTCCGGCGCCCGGCTCTGACACCCCCATAGACCCCGGGCGGCGCCACCGCTGACATCTGTCCTGTCGCGCCCAGGCGGTGGCCCCGCCCGGAACCAAGACCTTCGGTGAATCAGCGGACAACCGCGGCGGTGGGCGAGCCAGTGCGGTGGTGAAGGCACCGGGGCCTCCTTCTTCGACCTGAGGGAAGGAGGGTCCCTCGGTGCCGTCGCCGCCGTCGCGGTGCCGGTCGAGCCGGCGTGGAGTGAGCGCAGGACGCGGATTTCCGTGTCCTGCGCTTCTTCGCGTTCCGGGGTACTGGGTTCTGTCGGGTGGCGGCTGCGGGTGCTTCGTGGCTGGCCGCGCAGTTCCCCGCGCCCCTCAAAGGCAGCAGGTCCAGCTGTACCGACCAGCCCCCACCGAGCCGCAGCCGCTCTACGGCACCAGGCGTATCCCACCTACGAAACCCTCAAATCAAGCTCTGAATACGGTTCAAGGGGCTTCAACCAGCCCCTGCCGCGGGCACATTCTCGACACGTGAAGAGGCCCGCCGGCACGGGGGCGGCGGGCCTCTCATGTTTGACGCCCGGCGTCAGACCTTCAGCGGTTTGATCGCCGTAGGCACATGCGCCGGCTCCGTCGCGATCTCCTCGAACTCCACCACGTTCCCGATGTCGTTCGTCGTCGACATGGAGATGTTCGTGACGCGCTCCAGGATCGCCTCGACGACGACCGGCACCCGGAACTCCGCGGCGAGCTTCTTGGCCTGCTCGAAGGCCGCGCCCAGTTCCGCCGGGTCGGTCACCCGGATCGCCTTGCAGCCCAGCCCCTCGGCGACCTTGACGTGGTCGACGCCGTAGACGCCCAGTTCCGGCGAGTTGACGTTCTCGAACTCCAGCTTGACCTGGAAGTCCATGTCGAAGCCGCGCTGGGCCTGGCGGATCAGGCCCAGGTAGGCGTTGTTCACGAGGACATGGACGTACGGGATCCGGTGCTGCGCCCCGACGGCCAGCTCCTCGATCATGAACTGGAAGTCGTAGTCCCCGGAGAGGGCCACGACCTGTGCGTCCGGGTCGGCCTTGGCGACACCGAGCGCGGCCGGGACGGTCCAGCCGAGCGGGCCCGCCTGACCGCAGTTGATCCAGTGGCGCGGCCGGTAGACGTGCAGCATCTGGGCGCCGGCGATCTGGGAGAGGCCGATCGTGGAGACGTACCGGGTCTCCGGGCCGAAGGCCTTGTTCATCTCCTCGTAGACGCGCTGCGGCTTGATGGGGATGTCGTCGAAGTGCGTACGGCGCTGGAGAGTCGCCCTGCGCTCCTGCGCGGAGGCCGCCCAGGCGCTGCGGTCGGGCAGGCTGCCCGCAGCCTTCAACTCCCTTGCCACCTCGACGAAGAGCTCCAGCGCGGCCTTGGCGTCCGACGCGATGCCGTAGTCCGGCGCGAAGATCTTGCCGATCTGGGTGGGCTCGATGTCGACGTGGACGAACTTCCGTCCGGCCGTGTAGACGTCCAGCTTGCCGGTGTGGCGGTTGGCCCAGCGGTTGCCGATGCCGAGGACGAAGTCGGACTCCAGGAAGGTCGCGTTGCCGTAGCGGTGCGAGGTCTGCAGGCCCACCATGCCGGCGTTCAGCTCGTGGTCGTCGGGCAGCAGGCCCCAGCCCATCAGGGTCGGGACCACCGGGATGCCGGTCAACTCGGCGAACTCGACGAGGAGTTCGGCGGCGTCGGCGTTGATGACCCCGCCGCCGGCGACGATCAGCGGGCGCTCGGACTCGTTGAGGAGGGCCAGCGCCTTCTCGATCTGCGGGCGGGTCGCGGCCGGCTTGAAGGCCGGGAGCGGCTCGTACGTATCCGGGTCGAACTCGATCTCCGTCAGCTGGACGTCGATCGGCAGGTCGATCAGGACCGGGCCGGGGCGACCGGAGCGCATGAGGTGGAAGGCCTGCTGGAAGACGCCGGGGACCTGGGCCGCCTCCAGGACGGTCACCGCCATCTTGGTCACCGGTTTGGCGATCGAGGCGATGTCGACGGCCTGGAAGTCCTCCTTGTGGATCACCGCGGTCGGCGCCTGGCCGGTGATGCACAGGATCGGGATGGAGTCGCCGATCGCGGAGTACAGGCCGGTGATCATGTCGGTGCCCGCGGGTCCGGATGTGCCGATGCAGACGCCGATGTTGCCCGGGTGGGTGCGGGTGTAGCCCTCGGCCATGTGCGAGGCGCCCTCGACATGGCGGGCGAGGGTGTGGTGGATGCCCCCGGATGCCTTGAGCGCCGCGTAGAAGGGGTTGATCGCCGCGCCGGGCACGCCGAACGCGTCGCTGACACCTTCGCGCCGGAGGATCTCAACTGCCGCGCGGGCAGCGGTCATTCGAGCCATCGAGTACTCCTGTCGGATGCGTACTCCCGTCGCGCCCCGCCGCGAGCACTTCCGTATAGTGGAATAGATTTTCTACTATCTGGAAGAAATGTAGGTCGGCGGGTGAACACCGTCAAGAGGCGGACAACGGGGTGCGCGCAGGAGGACGATGAGGCCATGTCCGAGAGCGTGTCGGTGCGCTGTCCGGTCTGCCGGCGCGAGCATCTCTACGCGGCGCCGTCGTACCCCTGCGAGTGCGGCGCCCCCGTCTCGCCGTCGCTGGACCGCGACGGCGTGCCCACGGCCGTCACCCACCAGGTGTGGGACGAGGCGTGGGTCGCGGTGAAGTGCCCGGTCTGCGGGCTCAGGGCCGAGTGGCCGCGGCCCGAGCTGGGCTGCGCCTGCGGGACCGTCCTGCGCATCCCGGTGACCGGGGGCCCGGCCCGCGCGCCGGAGGCGGACCCGGAGCCGGACGCCGCCGCTCCCCCGCGCCGCGCCTTCCAGCCGATCACGATCCGCACCGCGCGGGACGCGGTCACCGTCGCCGCGCTGTATCTGCGCTGGCTCGGCTACGAGGACATCCGGCGCGCGGACCAGCGGCCGCCGTCCGGCATAGGCATCGCCGCGCGCGGTCTGCTGGCCCAGGTGGACCCGACCGTGCGCCCCGCCTCACTGCGGGACGTGGAGTGCCTGTGGCTCACCGCCATGACGGAGTCCGCGCACTGTGTGTACTTCTCGCTCGCCGGCTACACCACCGAGGCCCGCGCCGGCGCCGACTCCCTCGGCGTCCCCCTGTTCGTCCTCGACCTGACGGGGACACCGCAGCCGGTGAACAGCCTGGCGGACGAACTGGACGGGTAGGCCGCTCGCCGGTGGGCGTCGGGCAGGGCCGACCTCCCTGACCGCTCGCCTGTGAGCGGCAGGCAGGGCCGACCTCTCTGCCCTGCCGCCCTCCCCGCGCCCCCGCCCTCCCCGCCCTCCCCGGACTCCCCGGACTCCCCGGCTACCCCTGCGCGTACGTCTCCCGCAGCTCCACCTTCCGCACCTTCCCGGACACCGTCATCGGGAACGACTCCAGGATCCGCAGCCGGCTCGGGATCTTGTAGTGGGCCAGCCGGCCCTCGCAGAAGGCGCGCAGTTCCTCCAGGGTCGGCGGGTTCGCCGGGTCGCGCGGGATGACGCAGGCCAGGACCTCCTCGCCGTACCGCTCGTGGGGGACCCCGACGACCTGGACGTCCGCGATCTTCGCGTGCCCGTAGAGGAACTCCTCGATCTCGCGCGGGTAGATGTTCTCGCCGCCCCGGATGATCATGTCCTTGATGCGGCCGACGATCTCGACGTACCCGTCCTCACGCATCAGCGCCAGGTCCCCGGTGTGCATCCAGCGCCCGGGGTCGACGGCCTCCGCGGTCTTCCCGGGCTCGTTCCAGTAGCCGAGCATCACGCTGTAGCCGCGGGTGCACAACTCCCCTGCCGTGCCCCGGGGTTGAGTGACCCCGGTCGCCGGGTCGACGACCTTCACCTCGATGTGCGGCAGGACGCGGCCCACCGTGCCGGTGCGGTGTTCGAGGTCGTCGTCCCTGCGGGTCTGGAGGGAGACCGGGGAGGTCTCGGTCATGCCGTAGCAGATGGACACCTCCGCCATGTGCATCTCGGCGACCACCCGCTTCATCACCTCCACCGGGCAGGGCGAGCCCGCCATGATCCCGGTGCGCAGGGAGGAGAGGTCGTAGGACGCGAAGTCGGGGAGGTTCAACTCCGCGATGAACATGGTCGGTACGCCGTACAGCGAGGTGCAGCGCTCCCGCTCGACCGCGCGCAGCGTCGCCGCCGGGTCGAAGGAGGGGGCCGGGATGACCATGCAGGCGCCGTGCGAGGTGGCCGCCAGGTTGCCCATCACCATGCCGAAGCAGTGGTAGTACGGCACCGGGATGCAGATCCGGTCCTGCTCGCTGTAGGCGATCGACTCACCGACGAAGTAACCGTTGTTGAGGATGTTGTGGTGGGAGAGCGTGGCTCCCTTCGGGAAGCCCGTCGTGCCTGAGGTGTACTGGATGTTGATCGGGTCGTCGCAGGACAGCTCCGGGTGCACCGCTCCCGGGCCCCCGCGCCGCAGCAGTTCGTCCCAGCTCGGGTGGCCGAAGTAGACGGCCTCCCGCAACTCCGGGCAGCCGCCCCGCACTTCGTCGACCATCGCCCGGTAGTCGCTGCTCTTGTGGCTCAGGGAGGCGAACAGCAGGGAGATCCCGGCCTGCCGCAGGACGTACTCCACCTCGTGGGTGCGGTACGCCGGGTTGATGTTCACCATGATCGCGCCGATGCGGGCGGTGGCGTACTGCACGAGCACCCACTCGGGGCAGTTGACCGCCCAGATCCCCACCCGGTCGCCCTTGACGACCCCGGAGGCGAGCAGCGCGGACGCCAGTTCGTCGACCTCGGCGCCGAGGCGGGCGTACGTCCAGCGCCGTCCGGAGGGCACGTCGACCAGCGCCTCCCGGTCGGGCCAATTGGCCACCGCCCGCTCCAGGTTGGCGCCGATGGTGTCGCCGAGCAGCTGCGTCGTGCTCACTCCGTGCGCGTACGAGTTCACCGGAAGTCCTCCTCGCGGTACTCCGCCGCCGACCCGGCCGCCGTCGCCTCCCGCAGCTCGATCCGCCGGATCTTGCCTGACACCGTCTTGGGCAGCTCCGCGAACTCCAGCCGCCGGATGCGCTTGTAGGGCGCCAGCACCTCGCGCGAGTGCTCGAAGAGCACCTTCGCCGTGTCGGGGCCGGGCTCCCAGCCCTCCGTGAGCACGACGTACGCCTTCGGGACCGCGAGCCGCACTTCGTCCGGCGCGGGCACGACGGCCGCCTCGGCGACCGCCTCGTGCTCCAGGAGCGCGCTCTCCAGCTCGAAGGGGCTGATCTTGTAGTCGGAGGCCTTGAAGACGTCGTCACTGCGGCCGATGTAGGTGAGATGGCCGTCCTCGTCCCTCGACGCCACGTCACCGGTCCGGTAGTACCCCCCGGCCATCGCCTCCGCCGTACGGTCCGGGTCGCCGTGGTAGCCGGTCATCAGGCCGACGGGCCGGGCCGACAGGTCCAGCGCGATCTCGCCCTCGGCCGCGCCGGGAGCGCCGGAGACCGGGTCGAGGAGTTCCACCCTGTAGCCGGGGCTGGGGCGGCCCATGGAGCCGGTCTTCAGCGGCTGGCCCGGGCTGTTGGAGACCTGCACGGCCGTCTCGGTCTGGCCGAAGCCGTCCCGGACGGTGACGCCCCAGGCGCGCCGGACCTGCTCGATGACCTCGGGGTTCAGCGGTTCCCCGGCCGCGACCACCTCGCGCGGCGGGGTGCGCAGCTGGGTCAGGTCGGCCTGGATGAGCATGCGCCACACGGTCGGCGGGGCGCAGAAGGTCGTCACCCCGGCCCGGTCCATCTCGGACATCAGCCGTGCCGCGTCGAAGCGCGTGTAGTTGTGGATGAAGACGGTGGCCTCGGCGTTCCACGGCGCGAACAGATTGGACCAGGCGTGCTTGGCCCAGCCCGGCGAGGAGATGTTCAGATGCACGTCACCGGGCTTGAGGCCGATCCAGTACATGGTCGCCAGGTGCCCGATCGGGTACGAGGTGTGCGTGTGCTCGACGAGCTTGGGGCGGGCGGTCGTCCCGGAGGTGAAGTAGAGCATCAGCGGGTCGTCGGCCAGGGTCGGCCCGTCGGGCAGGAACTCGGCGGAGGCGGCGTACGCGTCCTCGTACGGCTGCCAGCCCTCCGGCACCCCGCCGACCGCGGTGCGGGTGTAGTCGCCGGGCACCTCGTCGAACTTGCCGGCGTCCTCGGCCCGCACCAGCACGTGCCGCACCCGGCCGCGCTCGACGCGGTCGCGCAGGTCGGCGGGGCCGAGCAGCGGGGTCGCCGGGATGACGACGGCCCGCAGCTTCATGGCGGCCAGGGCGGTCTCCCAGAGCTCGGCCTGGTTGCCCAGCATGACGAGGACGCGGTCCTCGGCCTCCACCCCGCGCTCGCGCAGCAAGTTGGCGACCCGGTCGGACCGCTCGGCCAGCTCGGCGAAGGACAGCCGGACCTCGCTGCCGTCCTCCTCGACGATGTGCAGGGCCGTGCGGTCGTTGCCCTCGGCGATGACGTCGAACCAGTCGAGCGCCCAGTTGAAGTGGTGCGGGCGGGGCCAGTCGAAGCCCTCGTACGCCGTGGCGTAGTCCTCGCGGTGCCGCAGCAGGAAGTCCCGTGCCCCGCGGAAGTCCTCCGTAGCCGTCATCTGTCGTCCTCCTCGTGCCGGACCATTGCCGGGCGGCTCTCTGCCATCGTGTAATCCGTGGTGCAGGTCTCACTACCCCCGAACGGGGGTGTGTGCCGCGGCGAAGGGGACGAACAGGTGTCAGTGGACACGGCCGGCTCGGTGGAGATCCGGCGGGCACTCGCGCGACTGCGGCGCGGCACGGGGCTCCCGGTCGCCTTCGGCGGGCTGGTGGAGCCCGGCCGGCCGCAGGTGCGGATCAGCGAACTGAGCGGCACGGCCACCACCTCGCTCCTGGCCCTCGCGGTCACCTCCGGCAACGGCCTCGGCGGCAGGACGGTCGCGCTGGCCCGCCCGTGCGCCGTCGCGGACTACTCCGTCTCCACCCGGATCAGCCACGAGTACGACGCCGCGGTCGCCGCCGAGGGCCTGCGCTCGGTGCTGGCCGTGCCGGTGGTGGTACGGCGGCGGGTGCGCGGGGTGCTGTACGGCGCCCTGCGCGACCCCCGGCCGCTCGGCAACCGCACGCTGACGGCGGCGGTGGACGCGGCCCGGGACGTGGAGCAGGCGCTGGTCGTCGGCGACGAGGCGCGGGACGTGCTGTCGGCGGCGCAGGCCGAGCCGGACCGCGCCGACACCTCCGCCTGGGAGCAGGTCCGGGAGGCGCACGCGGCGCTGCGGGCGCTGGCCCCGCGGATCACCGACCCCGCGCTCAGGACCGAACTGCTGGACGCCTGCGCCCTGCTGGCCACCGACCCCGCGGCCGCGGACGGCGTCGCCCTGGCACCACGCGAGCTGGACGTACTGGCCTGTGTGGCGGCCGGGGCGACGAACGCCGTGGCGGCGGAGCGGCTCGGGCTGGCCCCCGAGACGGTGAAGGCGTACCTGCGGTCGGCGATGCGCAGGCTGGGGGCCCGGACCAGGGGCGAGGCGGTGGTCGCGGCGCGTCGGGCGGGGCTGCTTCCGTAACATCCGCAGACATCTCATTCATGCACGGTCGCTTTGAATTTCCCCATGCGGAACCGGTTGTTATCTCCCTCACCACCGCTTCCCTCCGAATTTCAATGCACCTTGCCTAATATTGGCCAGGACACGACACACGGAGGGGAGCGGTGACCGTGCCACGCGACTTCCAGGAGCCCGCGAGATGCCGCCCTGACCTGGTCATCGGTCGCGACGAGCTGTTCGGCGAGGCACGCGAGCAGCTCGCCCGGGGCGGCAGCGTGCTGCTGCACGGCCCCGCCGGAATAGGAAAGTCGACGGTCCTGCGGGCCCTGGCCGCGGAATGCGGCGAAGCGGCCACGACCGTGCTGCGCTGCTCGGCCACCGAGTCGGAATCCCACCTTCCCTTCCTGGCCCTCGCCGACCTCTTCGGCCTGGTCCTCGACGACGTGTCCGACAAGCTGCCCGCGGCCCAGCGCACCGCGCTGGAGTCGGCGCTCACCGGACGCGGCGAGTCCACCCTCCAGCGCGACGGCCTCGCCCTGCGCCTGGCCGTGCTCTCGGCTCTGCGCGCCCTGGCCGCCGAGGGCCCGGTCCTGGTCGTCGCCGACGACGTGCAGTGGCTGGACCCGGCGAGCCTGGAGCTGCTCGGGTTCGCCGCCCGCCGGCTCGGCGACATCCCGGTGCGGATGGTGTGCGCGGTCCGGACCGACGGTCCCGAGTACGACCGCCATCTACGCGCGTTGCCCCCGGAAAGCCTCGCCGTCCGCTTCAACCCGCTCACCCGCGCCCAGGTGGCCGCCCTGCTCGACCACCGCGGCTACACCGGCCTCCAGCGCTCCACCGTCCGGGACATCCACCGCACCAGCGGCGGCAACCCCTTCTACGCCCTGGAGCTGGGCCGCGCGCTCAGCGAGAACCCGACCCCGCCGCGCCCCGGCGAGCCGCTGCCGGTGCCGACCTCGCTCAGGGCCCTGGTGCTCAGCCGCCTCCAGATGCTGTCGGCCGAGGCCCGCCGCACCCTCCTGGTGGCGAGCGCGGGCGCCCGCCCCACCCCGGCCCTGCTGCACGCGGCCGGCCGTCCGGACGCCGAGGCCGAGATGGCCCAGGCGGCGGCGCTGGGTCTGCTGGCGACGGAGGCCGAGGGGCCCGCCGTACGCTTCGCGCATCCGCTGATCTCGGCCGCCCTGTACGCGGAGGCCCCCGCGCAGGAGCGGCGGGACGCGCATCAGGCGCTGTCCACGGCCGCCTCCGACCCCATCGAACGGGCCCGCCATCTGGCCCTCGCGACCACCGGCACCGACCCCGTGGTCGCCGCCCGGCTCGCCGAGGCAGCCGCCCTGGCCCGGGACCGCGGCGCCCCCTCGGTGGCCGCCTCCCTCGGACTGCTGTCGGCCCGGCACACCCCCGCCGACAGCGCGCAGGGCCCGGACGTACGGCGGCTCCAGGCGGCCGAGGACGCGATCACCGCCGGTGAGCTGGACCTCGCCCGGGACATCGCCCGGGACGTGCTGACCCGGGCGACCGTGGCCGCCGACCGGGTGCGGGCCTGGATCATCGTGATCGACACCGCGGGCCACGCCATGACGGAGGTCGACGCGGTCTTCCCACAGGCGCTGGCCGACGCGGGCGACGACCCCAAGCTGCTCTCGCTGATCCACTATCAGCTGACCTGGCGGCACGTCCTCGTGGACGGCGACTTCGACCGGGCCCGGGAGGAGGCCGCCCATTCGGCGGCGCTCGCCGCGCGGGCCGGCGACCGCTACAACGAACTGATGGCGCTCTCCTTCCAGGCCCAGCTGGAGACCCTCATGGGCCACCCGGACGCCCCCGCGACCATCAAGCGGGCCCTGAAGGAGCCTCAGGACCCGCGGGTGGCCTGCCATCACAACGGCGCCGGGTACTCCCGGTTCCGCTGGCTGATCATGAGCGACCAGCTGCCCGAGGCCCGCGCCACGGTCACCGCGCTGCTGCGCGAGGTGCGGCGGCGCGGGTCGGTCGAGAGCGAGGTGCACTTCCTGCGCGGGGTCGCCGAGACCGAGCTGCGCTCCGGGCACTGCGGACGGGCCCTCGACCTGTCCCGGGAGGCCCTGTCGATGGCCCGCGACACCGGGATCGGCGAGGTCGCCTCGGCCGTGCTCACCTCCCTCGCGGAGGCTTCCGGCGGCAATGTCGAGCGGGCCCTGGAACTGGCCCGGGACGCGGTCGGCCACGCCGAGGAGAACGGCGACCAGATGTACGAGTCCCGGGGCCTGACCGCCCTCGGATACGCCCAGTTCGTGGCCGGGGACGCGCACGGCACGGTCCGTTCGCTGCGCCGGGTACGCGAGCTGGAGGACGGGCTCGGCATCACCGACCCGGCGCGTGGGCGCTGGCAGGGCGACCTGGCCGAGGCGCTGGTACGGATCGGGGAGGTCGGGGAGGCGCAGGACGTCATCGACGTGACCCGCCGCAACGCGCTCCGGCTGGGCCGGGAGAGCGTGCTCGCCGTACTGGACCGGGCCGAGGCCCTGGTGCGGGC
This sequence comes from Streptomyces sp. SID13726, assembly GCF_010548375.1. Lineage (GTDB taxonomy): Bacteria > Actinomycetota > Actinomycetes > Streptomycetales > Streptomycetaceae > Streptomyces. The sequence continues at coordinate 784,938 of NZ_JAAGLY010000001.1, read as the reverse complement.
GGCGCGGGGGGAACACGAGGCCGCGCTCGCCCAGTTGACCTCCGTGCAGGATCGTCTCGCCAAGCTGGGCCACGGCCTGGAGGAGGCCCGGGCCGCCTTCGCCCTGGCCCAGCTGCGCACCCGGCGGCCCGCTCCGACGTCGTACGACGAGGCGGCTCGGCTCTTCCGGCGCTGCCGGGCGCTGCCCTGGCTGCGTCAGGTGGAGGCGGCCGCGATGGCGCCGGTCCCGGAGCCCGCGGTCGTGCCGGTCGCCGCGCCGGACGGGCTCGACGGTCTCGAAGGGCTCGCCTCGATGGAGCGTCAGGTGGCCGCGCTCGTCATGGAGGGCGCCACCAACCGGGAGATAGCCGCGCGGCTGTTCATCAGCGTCAAGACCGTCGAGGCGACCCTCACCCGGGTCTACCGCAAGCTCGGGATCCGCTCCCGGGTGGACATCGTCCGGCTGGCGGCGGGACGGCGGCCGTAGCCGAAACGCGGGACACGCCGGGGCAGCCCAGGGCCGACCGAGGGTTTTCCCTGCCCAACTCCCTTAGGGGGTTCCCTCATTGGGAAGGGGAACTTCCGCGTTCTAGCTTATGAACGTGCCGCTCGCCCGGGCATACGGGGGTCGGTCCCGCGACCCCCGTGTACCACCCCCCACACCCGCGCGACCCCCCACCGGCAACCCTGAGGAGACTCACTGATGTTCGGGCTCACCCGTGCGAAGAAGGCCGGCGCCGTCGCCCTGGCGACCGCCGCTGCCGCCGCCACCGCGTTGCTCAGCGCCCCCACCGCTGTCGCCGCCCCCCAGCCCATCGTCGGCGGTACGACGACGACCACGACGTCGTACCCGTTCATGATGCAGATCACGGACGCCTCGCAGAACCAGTTCTGCGGCGGCACCCTGGTCTCCGCCACCAAGGTCGTCACCGCGGCCCACTGCATGGTCGGCGAGACCACCAGCAGTGTCAGAGTCGTCGGCGGCCGCACCTACCTGAACGGCACCAACGGCACGGTCGCCCGGGTCAGCAAGATCTGGATCCACCCGAGCTACACCGACGCCACCAACGGCGACGACGTGGCCGTCCTGACCCTGTCGACGTCGATGCCGTACACCACGGCGTCGTACGTCTCCTCGTCCCAGACCGGTGTGTACGCGGCCGGCACCACCGCCCGCATCGTCGGCTGGGGCACCACCTCGGAGAACGGCAGCTCCTCCAACCAGCTGCGGACCGCGACGGTCCCGACCGTCTCCAACTCGAGCTGCGCAAGCTCCTACGGCTCCGACTTCGTCGCGAGCGACATGGTTTGCGCCGGATACACCTCCGGCGGCACAGACACCTGCCAGGGCGACAGCGGCGGTCCCCTGCTCATCGGGGGCGTCCTGGCAGGGATCACTTCCTGGGGAGAGGGGTGCGCGCAGGCCGGTTACCCGGGTGTCTACACCCGGCTGACCACCTTCTCCAGCCTCGTGACCACGCAGGTCAACTCATAGCTCCCCAGAAGTCCTCCTGAGCATCCGACAGATGCTCGGGTGAGAAGCAAGGGGGCGTTGCGGGCCACCACGAGCGGCCCGCAACGCCCTCTGTCCATGTGCCGGGGCCCTGGAGACGGACGGCCGCGCACTAGAGGCGGACGGCGGACGCCTGCTTGAATGACCGCCATGGTGTCCACGGACCGTGTTCTCGCCTTCGCGGCGATGTCGTTGCTGGTGATCGTGATCCCCGGGCCCAGCGTGCTGTTCGTCATCGGCCGCGCCCTCGCCCACGGCCGCAGGACCGCGGTGGCGACGGCGGTCGGCAACGTCTTCGGCTCGTATCTGCTGGTCGTGGCGGTCGCGGTCGGGATCGGTTCGCTGGTGGAGCAGTCGGTGGCCGTCTACCTGGCGGTGAAACTGGCGGGCGCCGCGTACCTGGTCTTCCTCGGCGTCCAGGCCTTCCGCCACCGCAAGGAGCTGAAGTCCTCGGCGATCACCTCCGGGTCGGCCGGACCGGCACGGGGCGACCTGCGGACCGTCCTCGACGGCACCCTGATCGGCGTGACCAACCCCAAGAGCGTCGTCTTCTTCGCCGCCGTGCTCCCCCAGTTCGTGGACCACTCGGCGGGCAGCGTCCCGGCCCAGATGCTGCTGCTCGGCCTGGTGCCGATCACGATCGCCCTGATCACGGACACCCTGTGGGGCCTGACCGCGTCGGCGGCCCGCACCTGGTTCGCCCGCTCCGACCGCCGCCTCTCCCTGATCGGCGGGGCGGGCGGCTTCACGATGATCGGACTGGGGCTGACGGTGGCGGTGACGGGGCGGGCGGACTGACAGGGGATCTTTGGGCCCCCGCTTTTCCACGGTCGTGGGCCGTCACTTTTCTACGGTCGTGGGCCGTCACTTCTCTACGGTCGTAGGCCATCACTTCTCTACGGTCGTAGGCCATCACTTCTCTACGGTCGTAGGCCGTTACTTTTCTACGGTCGTGGGCCGTCACTTCTCTACGACGGTCCCGAACCGGATGTCGTACGGCGTCCCCGGGTGCAGCGTGGCCAGCATCCGCTCCCCCTCGGCGGTGACGTCCTGGCGCTGGGCCTTGGTGAGCCGGCCGAAGGGCTCCACGACGAGCGCGTCCGCGGTGAGCTTCCAGATGCCCGCGAGGAAGCCGTCGACGAGGAGCGTGCAGTGGGCCTGGTTGCCCTGCCAGCTGCGGCCCCAGTACTGCGGCGGCACCACGCGGGTGCGGTCGGCGTGGGAGAGCAGCAGGTTGTCGAACTCCGGCAGGAAGCGCGGCGGGGCCGGGGTGTCCTCGGCGGGGCGGGGTGCGTCGGGGAGGTCGTGGAGCTCGACGCCGTTCTCGTCGCGGAAGGTGCGCAGCCGGGGGCGGAGCCGTTCGAAGGCGTCGCGGAGGCGGGTGAGTCCGGCCCAGGTCTGCATGTCCTTCACGGAGGCGGGCCCGAAGGCGGCGAGGTAGCGCAGGACGGTGGCGTCGGGGGCGGGGGCGGACTCGGCGGGACGGCGGCCCAGCCAGTGCTCGGCGGTGGTCAGCGCGACCTGGCCGCTCTTGCCCCACAGTCCGCGCGGGGTGACCTGGACGAGCGGGAGTTTGCAGCGGGCGGCGATGGCGAGGGACTGCGGGTCGGCGTCCGGCCACTCGACGAGGAGGTCCTCGCGCAGCTGCTTCATGGTCCGCGGCTCGGTCTCCACGAGCTCGCGGGCGAGGGCGGCGAGGCGGTCGAGGTCGACGCCTTCGAGTCCCTTGCGGAAGTTGACGAGTTCGCGGTCGCGGGCGGGCTGCACGAGGGGGCGCAGGGTGAGGCAGTCCTCGGCGGTGTGGGTGTGGATGGTGGAGCGCATGGTGACGATCCGGACGACCTCGCGGTCGGCCATCAGCGTGGACAGGTCCTCGGGGGCGAAGCCGTCGAGGCGGGCGGCGAGGGCGTAGTACGGCGGCTTGACGTTCTGCGCCTGGAGGCCGAGGAGATGTCCGACGGCGTCCTTCGCGGAGAGGTCCGACCGGCGCAGGAGCAGCTGGCGGTCGAGGGTCGCGCGGTTGAGGGCGCGGATGCCGAGCACGGGGGCCGTCGCGGTCGTCTTCGTCATGAGAGGCACGCTAGCGGCGCTTGCGGACAGGTTCGGTCCGCAACTCTCACCGAAGTGCGGTGGGAGATCGCCCCACGATGTCATTTGCCCCGTATACCCTGCTCCGTGATCACGCCGACATCGGCTCGACCCGAGAGCGAGAGGCAGCCACGATGTCCGAGCGACGCGCCCGTCCCGCCGCGCAGAACCCCGCCGCCAAGGGCTTCAGGAGGTTCGTCCGGCGCCGCGCCCTGCCCCCGCCCTCCGCTCCGCCGGCGACCCCGGCGCCCGCTGCCGAGCCGACCGCCCCGGAGACGGCCGAGCCGCCGAGCATCGTCCAGGCGGCCCTCTACCGCGACGGCGTCCGCGTCTCCTCCCCCGCCACGCTCGCCGACACCTTCCGAGAGCTGCGCGACCAGCCCTCGGGCATGGCGTGGATCGGTCTCGCCCGGCCCACGGAGAGCGAACTCCTCTCCCTGGCCGCGGAGTTCGACCTGCATCCGCTGTCCGTCGAGGACGCGATGGAGGCCCACCAGCGCCCGAAACTGGAGCGCTACGGCGACACGCTCTTCGTGGTCCTGCGGGCGGCCCGCTATCTCGACGCCCCGGAGGAGGTCGACTTCGGCGAGCTGCACGTGTTCGTGGGCCCGGACTTCGTCATCACGGTCAGACACGGGGCGGCCCCTGACCTGTCGGCGGTCCGCGACCGCATGGAGAAGACCCCGGAACTGCTGAGCCTGGGCCCCGAGGCGGTCCTCTACGCCATCCTGGACGCGGTGGTCGACGGCTACGCGCCGGTCGTCTCCGGCGTCCAGAACGACATCGACGAGATCGAGACGGAGGTCTTCCGCGGCGACCCGGAAGTCTCCCGCCGCATCTACGAACTCTCCCGCGAGATGGTCGAGTTCCAGCGCGCCACGCGCCCCTTGGTCGGCATGCTGCACGCCTTGATGGCCGGCTTCGCCAAGTACGGCACGGACGAGGAACTCCAGCGCTACCTCAGAGACGTCGCCGACCACGTCACCCACACCAGCGAACGAGTCGACGGCTTCCGCCAGGCCCTCACCGACATCCTCACGGTCAACGCGACCCTGGTCACGCAGCAACAGAACGCGGAGATGCGGGCGTTGGCGGAGGCGGGGTTCGAACAGAACGAGGAGATCAAGAAGATCTCGTCGTGGGCGGCGATTCTGTTCGCGCCGACGCTGGTCGGGACGATCTACGGAATGAACTTCGAGAACATGCCCGAGCTGGGCTGGAGCTTCGGATACCCCTTTGCGATCGGCCTGATGGGGCTGGTTTGCGTCAGTCTGTACGTCATTTTCAAGCGACGGGACTGGCTCTGAGCCCCTCTTGCCGAGCTCGGCTCCTGTGCGGCCTTTGCTCTCGCACCGGGCACGGGTCGGGCCGGAATCGGCTCCGGGGAGTCTCTGGGACGGCGCGATGGCACCAGCGGCGCGGGAGCATACGGTCCTGGCCGGCGGCAAGCCGGCCGGCGCCGGTGGTGTCGCGATCGCTGCACTCGGCTCCCCTCGTGCGAACTGCTCGGCCACCCTGAGCCTGATCCCCTCGCGGAACTACCGGCGCTCGTTCGACAGACCGCCTCCCTGCGCATCGCCGTCGAGTGCGGGTGCCGAGCCGCCGACCCCGGTGTCCGCCACGCCCACGGTCACGCCGGCACCCCGGGACAACTGCCACGACCGGGACAGCAGGCTCACCGGGTCGCCCTCGGCGGCGGGGGCGGCGGGGGCCGTCAGCGTGGACAACAGCAGGGCAGGAAGTGCGGCGACCACCGCGAGCTTCGCCGCCCGGCGACAACGGCCGCACCGCGTACGGCAGACGATATGCGTGCGGCTCACGACAGAGACCCCCGGCCCACGTCGTGCCGAGCCCACAGTCTCCGGAACTCGGCACTGCGAATTCTCATCCCACCCACAATCGCGCGATGAGCGAGTTCTTTCGTGATGTGAATTCCTTTTGTTCGCTTGCCGCTTGGCATTGCCCATAACGGCCGCCGAGATACCCCGTGCGTACCCCTCGCAGCCTAGACAGGGGGTGAAGCACACGCTTGAACCACAGCGTCATCCGTGTGGAACATGCGCGCCACCAGGAAGTCCCGGAGCAGTGGCTCCAGTTGAATTGCCACTTCAGCACCACCTCGCACAGGACAGGTCCGAAAACGTATGGCTACACTGCGGCGATGTTCGGCGACACCAATGCCGTTGCGCACGGCATTTCACGGCACCCGACAGGCCCCGGAAGCGTCGCGACACATTCTCACCAGCATTCAGAGAGGCCCTGACCGATGCCGATAGCGGAACTGAGCGATGCCGTCCAGTACATGATGGATCTCTTGGGCATCTTCGCCTTCGCGCTGTCGGGGGCGTTCCTCGCGGTACGCAAGGACTACGACATCTTCGGGACGGTCATCCTCAGCGAGGCTGCGGGCCTCGGCGGCGGCCTCTTCCGCGACCTGGTCCTCAGGGTCGCCCCCGTCGCCTTCACCGATCTCGGCTACTTCTTCACGCCCTGCGCCGCAGCAGCGATCGTGTACTTCGGACACCGGCTGCGCCACGACGACAAAGCGGGTCAGAGCAGGCTGTTCGACGTCTCCGACGCGGCGGCGCTCGGGCTCTTCAGCGTCACCGGCACCATCAAGGCACTCTCCCACGGTCTCAACATCCCCGCCGCGGTCACGCTCGGCATCTCCAGCGCCGTCGGCGGCGGCGTGCTCGCCCAGCTCCTCGCCCTCGAACAGCCGACGTTACTCCGCTGGAACCGCGATCTGTACGCACTGCCCGCCCTCGCAGGAGCCACCTCGGCCGCTCTGCTGCACTACATCGGATGGCTGAACGTCGCCACCGCCCTCGGCACCTCACTGTTCGCCTTCGGGCTACGGCTCCTGGCCCTGCGCTACAACTGGCGAACCCCGCGTGCCCGCTTCTGGCGCAATCCGTTCGCGGGCTTGCGGCAGCAGCCGTCAACGGTGAACCCGGCCGCGGGCTACGCACCGTCACCCTTCACAGAGCCAGGTACGGTCATGCCGCCCTCCCCAGAATGGGACACGAGCGCACCGCCCCCCTCAACGACCGAGACAACAGTCAAACTGCCACGCATCGACGCCCGGCAGCTCCCCCACCGCAGCGAACGTCCCCTCACTCAACCCCCGCACCCCGGCCTCGACCCGCGGCTCCTCCTCCGTCAGTCCGTGCGACCAGATCGGCGTGAACAGGACCAGAACGCACGGGGTGATCAGACCGTGTGAGACATGCGGAGGCCGTGGCTGACGGCTCGCGTGGGGCATTCCCGGCAGTTCCCCTTCCGACACGTCGGGCAACCGTTTCACTTCGAGACGGCTCCACGCACCACAACCGGGCCCCTCTCCCTTCCTTCCGCGCTGCTCGCACCACCCCTTTCTGACGATCCGTCAGGCAGGGCGGGGAGGCCGCCCGTGCGCGCGGCGGGACGGGCCTCTTCCCGCGGGGCGAGGGTCAGTCCCTGGAAGGGGACCAGGTGGAGGCACGGCCGGGATCCGGTGAGCATCTCCTGCGCGACCGGCCCGGGGACGCCGTGCCTTTCGGCCGTCCGGAGGAGACTGGGGGGAACTGGGTGAGCAGCCCGCGGATCCGGTTGGAGGGGCCGGGGGCCTCGGCCGTGAGGTCCTGGTCGAAGCCGATCGGCACGGTCAGCTCGGTGTCCTTCGCGTCGGTCCTCGCCTCGCCCGGGTAGAGACCGGCGATTCGCCGCATCGAGAGTCCGGGCAGGTGGGCAACCTTGCAGCCGGAGCCCAGGGCGACCGTCAGGAACAGGGCTCCGATCGCACGGTGCCGAACTTCGCGGTCAGCTTGTCGAAGCCGGTCCGCGGGCGTATTCGGCGGGCGTCTGGCCGTACTCCTTCTTGAAGGCACGGACGAAGTGGCTGCTGTCGGCGAACTGCCAGTGTGCGGCTATTTCCGAGACGTTCGGGCGGCGGCCCGGCGCCGTCAGTTCGAGGCGGGACTGCTCCAGGCGTCTGCGGCGGATGTACGCGGCCACCGAGTCGTCGGTCTCGGCGAAGGCCCGGTGCAACGTCCGTACGGAGACGTTGAGTTCGCGGGCCAGAGCCACAGGCGAGAGGTCGGGGTCGGTGAGGCGGCTGTCCGCGATGTCCCTGGCCGCCTGGGCCAACGCGGGGGCCAGCAGGGGTTCGGTGTCGTCGAAGGTCTGCGTGAGCACCCCTTTGGCCAGTTCGAGCAGGGAGTTGCGGGCGGCTCGTGCACCGGCGGGGGTCAGGTCGTCGAGCGTCGCCTCGACTATCTCGATGTAGGCCATGAGCAGTCGTAGCTCGGGCGAGTCGGCCGGTCCGACGGTCGCCCGGTCGCGGATCAGCGGACTGAGCGGCGTGGCCGGCAGGATCAGTACCTTCGCGGTCGAATGCGGTGCCACCTCGAAGCGGGCCGGAGGGCCGTTGTGGCGCACGATGAACTGCCCGGCCGGTACGGCGGTCTCGCCCCGGCTGCGTGGAGAGACGAAGCGCCACTCACCGCGTCCCATCACATGCACCAGGACCCGGTCCTCCAGGTGGTGGGAGGCGCCCCGGGTGCCGCCGGCCATCAACTCGCCGTAGACGCCCGAGATCACCGTGTCGTGCACCGTGAACGCACGGACCCGGACCCGGAACTCACCCGATCCGACCGGCTCCCAGGGCGGCAGCGGAAGCGCCTCGCCGATCTGCGACTCCCACGCACGCCGGAAGACGTCGAAGCCGTTCCGCACGGCAATCGGTGCAGTCGCGGTGGTCGGGGTAGTTGGGGTAGTCGGGGCCGTCGTATCGACGAAGAACTTCCTTCTCGGTGCCGGTCCACCCGGTCGAGGTTCGGTGTGTTCCGTAGCGTTCATCTCGACACCTCGCCTCGCCTGCCTGCGTCCGCCGCACCCTCGCGGCCTGATTCCACCACGGCAATCCGCCACGTCCCGCATCGCGCGGCACCGACGTTCCATCAGCGTGACGCTGTCGTACAAGCGCACGCCGCTGCGGTCTCCCTACGGTGAGCAACGCGGACATCGTTGTCGCAGCGCGCGGAGACAGAGACAGCGCGCTTGCTTGCATGCTTCCGCCTCATGGTGAGTACTGAAGGGTTCTAGCTGTCATGTCTGACACCAATTTCGGCACCGACGTTTCGTCGAGCGACCCGGCTGCCGATGCCGGCGCTGTCTTCGACCTGCTGATCGGCCTCGTCCGCGCCCAGGTGCTGAGGGGCATAGCGGCGCTGCACATCGCCGACCACCTCTCCGACGGAGCGATGACGGCCGAGGAGGTGGCCGAACGCGAGGGCAGTCATCCGCAGGCCACCTACCGTCTGATGCGCGCGGGCTCCTCGATCGGCCTGCTGAGCTACGAGGGGGACGGTCGTTTCGGGCTCACCGGCCGGGGCTGCCTGCTGCGTTCCGGGACCCCCGGCTCCATGCGCTCCCTGGTGCTGGCCCAGACCGGCCAGGCACTCTGGCAGTCCTGGGCGACCTTCTCCGAGGCCGTGCGGGAAGGCAGGACCCAGACCGAGAAGGCGCTGGGGATGGGGATCTTCGAGTACTACGCGAAGCCGGAGAACGCCGAGGAGGCGGCCCTCTTCGCCCAGGCGATGGGAGACTTGTCGGGCCTGGTGACGCAGGGCGCCGTGGCCGCCGTGTCCACCGCCGGTGTGTCCACCGTCGTCGACGTCGGTGGTTCGAACGGTGACTTCGTGCTGGCGCTGCTGGAGGCCGACCCCGCGCTGAGCGGGCAGGTCCTCGACCTGCCGCACGTCGTAGAGGCCGCCCGTGGCGAGGCCGACAAGCGCGGCCTGTCCGGCCGTTTCTCCGCGGTGGGCGGCGACTTCTTCGTGGAGGTTCCCCCGGCCGACCTCTACCTGGTGAAGACGATCCTGCACGACTGGGACGACGACCAGTGCACGACCATTCTGCGCAACTGCCGGTCCGCCGTGCACGAGGGAGGACGCGCGCTGGTCGTCGAGATGGTCGTCGGCGAGATCGGCACGCCCGACCTGGCCGCCCTGTCGGACATGGCCATGCTCACCACGACGAACGGCATGGAACGCGACCTGGCCGAGTTCGACGCCCTGTTCGAGGCCTCGGGATGGCGCCGGTCGAAGACGTACCCCGTGGGCAACGGCTACTTCGGCCTGGAACTCGTCGCCGTCTGACCCGGCCAACGGCTCGATTGCCGGGTCGCTCCCTCGATGCCGTACCCCGATTCACGCCGCGACTTCACTGCGTGGCATGCGAGTTGAGGTGCGGGGAGGGGAGCGACCCGGTGGTTCGCCCCGGCAGATGACGGTCGCCCGCGCCCTCCCCCGTTCTCACGGCGCCGACCTGCTGACGGACCGTAGGCGGGACCGGTCGTGCGCGCAGCCGAACCCGGCATCCCGCCGGAGCCGGACCTGCCCGATGACCTGCGCCATGGTCATCGGCCGCCGATCAGCACAAGTACCCGACTTCCGCACCGGGCCGGGGCTGCTGGTCCGCCGACTCCGCGCGGCGGGCTCACTGGCCCCGACCTCGGACGCCGGGACAGGCCATCGCGTCATCTCTCGTTCCAACGAGCATCGCCACTCGCAGAGTTGCGCGATGGCCACCCCGCCCTGAAGAGCGATCGCTCATTCTCGTTCCCGGAGGATCACTTTGAAGCTTGGTTTCGGAATCCCCGCCGTCGGACCCGCCGTCGGCAGCGCGCACGGCCTGAGCGCCTTCTGCCGTGGGATCGAAGACCTCGGTTATGACTCGCTGTGGGTGGCCGATCGGCTGGTCACTCCGGTCGCACCGCACACGCCTTACCCCGGCAAACAGCAGCCGTTCCCCCCGGAGATGACCCGCTCCCTCGATCCTCTGTTGCTCTGGACCGTGGCCGCGACAGCGACCAGGCGGGTGCGGCTCAACGCCAGCACGCTCAACACGTTCTACTACGAGCCACCGCACCTCGCCCGGCTTCTCACTACGCTCGATGTGCTCAGTGAAGGTCGCCTCGAAGTCGGCGTAGGGCTGGGGTGGATGAAGGACGAGCACGATATCGCCCGCAGCGCGGATTGGCATCAGCGCGGCAAGATTCTCGACGACATGCTGGCATTCCTGCAGGCGTGGTGGACGACCAATCCGGTGGCCTGGGACAGTCCCTTCTTCACTCTGCCGCCGACCCACGCCGATTTGCGCCCGGTACAGGCCGGCGGGCCGCCCATCTGGATCGGTGGTGCCAGCGCTGCCGCGATGCGCCGGGTCGGCCGCAGTGGCGTCGGCTGGCTGGCGTTCGAGGGGCTGCCGGACGACGTGATCGATGCTTGGTGGTCGATAGCGCGCCGCACGGCCGAAGACGCGGGCCGCGATCCCGACATGCTGAAGACAGCCATGCGAATCAACCTCGACCCGAACACATCCGTTGACTCGCTCGCCGCCAAGCTCAGACGCCACGCCGAGTCCGGTGTGGGCGAGGCGTTCGTGGACGCATTCGCCGCGTTTCCCACCCTCGACCAGACCCTGGACTTCGCCGACCGATTGATCGCGCGCACCGGTCAGCTGTGACCACTTCCATGGGGACGAAAACGAGATCGTCATCAATCCATGGAAGACCGGTTACCGCACATTGGCGCCTTTTGAGCAGCCGTCGCCGTTCAACTCACCCTTCCGGCCGAATTTCACCTCCTTGACCGATCGGAAAATTGTTAGACCTTGCATACTCACTCGGGGTTTGACTGTAGCGCTTCCTGAAAGAACGAATGAAGTGGCTGCTGTCCGCGAATTGCCAACGTGCGGCGATCTCAGAAATACTCAGTTGAGCGTGCGGTTTGGCGAGTTCAAGCCTCGCCCCTTCCAGCCGCCGGTTGCGAATGTAGGAGCTAATTGAATCTCCCGATGACGCAAATGACCGTTGCAGAGTCCTGACAGACACATTGAGTTCACGAGCCAACATCGCCACAGAGAGTTCAGGATCGTTAAGCAGTCTGTTTGCAAGATTTTTTGCAGCTTCGGCGAGCGCGGGAGCAAACCGGGTTTCCGTATCGTCAAGCCGACCCAGCACGACCGCCCTGGCCAACTCCGTCAGCGTATTTTTAGCAGCTTGAACACCAAATGGACCAAGATTGGCAATGTTCGCGCGAATCATTTCCGAGTGAGCCAGCAGTATGCGCATCTCGGCCGTATCCATGGACCCGACTATGATCTTGTTCCGCAGCAGCGGCTTGAACATGGAGGCAGGGAGAAGGACTATCTTCACGGTAGTGCGAGGTGCCGTCTCAAATCGAGGCGGTGACCCAAAGTGCTGAAGATGGAACCGTCCGGACGACACGGCACTCCCTTTTCGGCCGCACGAGCTACGCAAACCGTATGTCCCGCGCCGGACAACATACATCCGAACCTGATTCTCGATTCCCTGCGGAGTACCCTCGGTTCGTGTGAAGCCGTGAACGTCGACTATTACTACGTCGTCCAGTTTGACACCCCGACTCACGACCCGAAAGTTACTCACCGTGCCCTGACTGAAGTGCGGCAACCGAAAGGTGCCGCCGAACTTGGACTCCCATTCACGCCGGAAATTCTCGAATCCCTGTGATGCCGCGTTCGGGTTGGGGGAGTCAAACGTGCATGCACCGGGCGGTTCACTTCCTTGCTGGCCAGCCCTGCTCACTGCTTACATCACTTCCTGAATGGTCAGTTCATCGGCTGGACCAGGCACGGTGACGGGTACTTCGGAGTTCACCACGGTGTTCCTTCAAGGGGTGGCTGATGCGCTGGGGAAAGTACATCGGCCACATGCCCCTGCGGTCGTTGCCGCCCACACCCAGAGAAGTGGTACAGCAGGCTATACCGCAGGATGACGGTTACTCGCCGGTTCACCTGGTCGACCGGGAACGACGTGCAGCGTTACAAGGTCCGAACCCGCATCGAGCCAACCTCTTCTCACATGACGCCACGGTTCTTCAGCCAGGATTCGAGGCGGCGGCGAGAGCACTGGCTGGCGCACGTCCGAGACGTACGTCGGCAGCGTGGCCTATTCGGTGAACGCGGTGAGGGACAGCGCCTGGTCGAACCGCCCGGCGGCGAGATCGTCGCGGCGGATCAGGAACCGCGCCCGATAGACCTCCTCCGGCACGAACTGGGCCAGTGTCACCCACTCCCGCATGACCCGCAGAGTTTCCCGTTCGAGATGCCCGTCCTTCTCACCCCGTCCGATGACCGGTTCCCCGGCCTGCCTCCGCGCGTCGAGGTTCCGCTCGGCCATCTCGACCTCCGGGGTGTGCCACATGTGATCGGTGGCCAGTGCGCCGATGCCCCTGGTGTATCCGCCGAGTTGGAAAGAGGGCCAGTTCTGCGGCCACAGCTTCCTGGCGAGATCGCGGAGCTGCGCTTTGTGCGGCAACCGGAGGCCCAAGTGGTCGTCGTCCGATATGGGCGTGCTCGGCGTACCCATCTCGTCGTCCTCGAGCCAGCTCGGCAACTCCGCCATCACCGCGGCGGCGAGTTGATGCTCCTCGCCGATGAAGGGCAGCGTCGTGTTGTAGAAGACCTCATCGGGGTGAACGGGTTTCGGGGCGGTCACCATCGGGCTGCCGGCCGGCACGTCACGACCCGCGCGTACGCCATCTCATCGTCTTTGTCGAACTCCTCGCGCTCGTCGTACGCCCGGTCGTGGTGCAGGAAGAAAAGTAACGAGCCGTCGGCCGGCAGCGGCAGGTCGTCGACCCGGGGAAGAGCCGCACAGTCGAAGGAGGCGATGAACGGCAGCGGCATCGAGTCGCAGGCCGGCCACGGCATCCCCTCGGGCAGCCGGGCCAGTCCGCCCATCTGCCCGACGGGCACACCGTCGTAGCCGGGGCTCGTCCCGATCGCGAACCGCAGGAATCCGGCGAACCTCCTGACCTCGTCCTCCGGGATGCCCTGCTCGACGGCCGCACTGTGGAATCGTTCTCGATGATTCATGGCGGCGCATTGTGCCATAGGGATGCAACTGGGGCGGGCCGTCGTGGAGTTGGACTGTTCCGGATGGGCTGTGGGAGATCGCGAAGCCGCTGATCCCACCAGCGACGGTGCGCCCGCGGGGCGGCGGAACGCCGGACACCTGATGAGGCGCTGTCCGCAGCCATCATCTACGTCCTGGTCAGCCCTGGGGCCGCCTGCACGAAGCCGTGCCGCACCGGCTCGACGACGCCGGCCTCATCACGGGCTGCGCTCCGCGGTGAGCAGTCCCTGCTGCTCGAAGTGGCGCACCGCGCGTACCGAGACGTCGGCGCCCCGTGCCACCTCGCCGATGCGGATCAGCTCCTCGGCCGCGGCCTCTGTGGCGGTCACGGCGATTCCTCTCGTCCCGGCCCTGACGTCATCCGGGTCCTGACGGTCGGCGCTTGCCTCTGACGTTAGCGTCAGGTTTTAGCGTACCGGGCATGGACATCAACAACTCCGTTGCCCTTGTCACCGGTGCCAACCGTGGCCTGGGCCACGCCTTCGCCCAGCGCCTGCTCGAGAGGGGCGCCCGCAAGGTCTACGCGACGGCTCGCCGGCCGGAGACCGTGGACCTGCCCGGGGTGGAGGTGCTGCCCCTCGACATCACCGATCCCGCATCCGTGCGAGCCGCCGCCGAGGCCGCCCCGGACGTCTCACTGCTCGTCAACAACGCAGGAATCAGTACGGGGACGGACCTGCTGACCGGTTCGCTGGACGCGGTGCGCCACGAGCTGGAGACCAACATGTTCGGCCACCTGGCACTGGTCCGGGAGTTCGCTCCGGCGCTGGCCGGGAACGGCGGGGGCGCGATCGTCAACGTCCTGTCCGCCATGTCGTGGTTCGGGGGCAGGGGCGCGGGCGCCTACCACCTGACCAAGGCCGCCGCCTGGGCCATGACCAACGGCGTCCGCCTCGAACTCGCCGAGCAGGGCACGCTGGTGACTGCGGTACACCTCGGCCTGGCCGACACCGACATGGCCGCGGGCTGGCCCGTGGCGAAGATGGCGCCGTCGGACCTGGCCGACGCCGCGCTCGACGGTGTCGAGGCGGGCTCGGCCGAGGTCCTCGCCGACCAGTGGAGCCGGGACGTCAAGTCCCGTCTGCCGCTGACCCCGGAGGAGTTCCAGGCCGCGATGGAGCGCGCCATGGCGTCGCTGATGGCGGCATAAGGGTCTCGGGGGCCGCACGTACCTCGGTCGGCTACCGCGGCCGACGGCCAACCGTCAGCTCCTACGACACCACGAGTTCCACCTGACGGCACGGTGCCCAAGCCGTGACACCCTGCTGACCGCTGCTGGGGCACAGCGCTGTTTCTCGCTGTGCCCCACCGACCCCACGTTGTGCTCAGAGGGAACAGACAGCAATGCCCGACACCCTTGCCCGGATCGCCGGTGCCTGGCGCGGTCCGGACCTCAACGCCGGTGATCTGTACATCACTTGTGCCCGCGACCTCGGCCCCCGGCAGCTCGTCGAGCGGATGGCGGATCATGAGCCGGTCGAGGTCGGCGCCGCGCTCACCGTGCGGGAAGCGTCTCGGATGGTCGACCTCGCGCAGGTCTATTGCGTGGGCCGCGTCGGGCAGAGCGGTGACTGGTCGTTCGTCGTGGAGTGCGGGGGCAGTGCGGGCTGGGCCCTGGACCCGGCGGCGTCCCGGGGCGCGGAGGTGCTGATCTTCGACCCCCGGCCGGACGATCCGCCGTCCTTACTTCAGGTACCTCGCCGACGGCGAGGCACAGCTGCACGTCCAGGTGTCGAGCTTCCCGCCCGGGAGATCGCGGCACGCATGCCGGCGTACGACCCGATCGTCGCCGTCCGCGCGGCGCGCACGCCCTCGTCGGCCGACCCTCTGGAAGAGACACCCTGCGCCGCTGCTTCCACGAGTACCGGACAACTCACGTCAACGGGGCGCGAGTCACCGTCTCTGTCCGGGACCCGTCTCCGAAGGGCGGTCCCGGATACGACACGTGCCCAACTCCCGGCCCGCGTACGGAACCGCGCGTCAGGACCCGGTGAGCAGGTGACGGACGACGTATCCGGCGGAGTCCACTCCGGAGCTGCCGCCTTCGACCAGGGCGGCGACGGCGATGTTCGAGTTGTACGCGGTCAGCCAGCCGTTGGTGTGGTCGCCCTCCTCCGCGGTGCCGGTCTTGGCGCCGACTCCGGCCAGGCCGCCGAGCCGGGGAGCCGCGGTGCCGCCGGTGGCCACACCGCGCATCATCGACTGCAGGTAGCCGGCCGTGCGGGCGGAGATGGGCCGGGGCGCGGTCGCCTGGTCCTGCCCGGGCAG
The DNA here is from genome assembly GCF_010548375.1 of Streptomyces sp. SID13726. GTDB lineage: Bacteria > Actinomycetota > Actinomycetes > Streptomycetales > Streptomycetaceae > Streptomyces. Next base: position 769,147 of record NZ_JAAGLY010000001.1, on the reverse strand, counting down.
GATGACCGGCTGCTTGAAGCCGACGCCCCGGACGGTGGCCGCCACGGACGCCATGAACAGCGGGGTGGCGGTGACCCTGCCCTGGCCGATGAACTGGGCCGCCTGGTCGCCGCCTTCGACGTCCGCCGGAATGCTCGGGTCGGTGGTGGCGACTCCGCCGCCGATGGACCAGCTGCCCATGCCGAAGACGTTGACGGCCTCGTCGTGCAGGGCGGAGGCGTCGCCGTCGTGGACCAGGTAGTGGAACCCGTCCTTGATGAAGGCGGTGTTGCACGACACCGCGAACGCCTGGGCGAGCGTGGAACCGGGGTTGGCCGTCACGCCCGAGTCGTTGTGGAACAGCTGGCTGTTGGCCGTCAGCGAGTCCGTGCACGGAGCGGGGCTGGCGGGTGTGAGACCGGCCTGGTCGAAGAGGGCCGCCGAGGTGACGATCTTCATCGTGGAGCCCGGCGACTTGATGCCGTTGATGGCGATGTCGCCGTCCGCCCCGGTGTGGGCGAGCGCGAGGATGTGTCCGGTCCGCCAGTCGAGCGCCACCGTCCCGGCGGGCTTGTCCTGGAGGTGCGAGTCCGTCACGGCGGTCTCGGCCACCGCCTGGAGGGAGGCGTCGATGGTCGTCGTGATGACGGGGTCCTTGCCCTTGGCGAAGACCTTCAGCATCTTGACGCCCTCCCCGCCGGCGTCCACCACGGCGACGCCGGTGCCGGTGGTGCCCCCGGCGGGCTTGGCGTTCTTGCGGATCGTCGCCACGATGTCGCTCAGCGAGGAGAACCGGGCCAGGTCCGTCTTTCCGTCGCTCGCCACGACCTTGGCCGTGCTGACGCCCTCGGGCAGCTTGCCCGCGGTCAGCGACTGGTCGTCGCCCAGGCCCGGGTAGAGCACCGAGTTGTTCCAGTGCACGGCCAACTGACCCGCCGTGTCCTGCCGCACCGCCACCGCACTCGCATACGTCCAGGTGCCGTCCGCCACCCGGGCCGTGACCTCGAACGTGACCTTGGTGGCCCCCGCCGTCACGGTCGACGCCCCCGCCGACGCGACCTGCTTGAACTCCAGCTTCTGCAGATGCAGACCATCCGCGTACCCCCGCAGGGCCGAAGCGGCCGCGGTCGGCGAGTCCGTTGCGCCCGCCGCCGCGGTGAGCCGCTGCCCGGCCCAGCCGTCCAGAAAGGTCCGGGTCAGCGCCACGGCCTTGGCGTCGGACGGCGGTTCGCTCGACACGGCCGCCGAGTCGAAGGTGTGCGCCATCTTGGGCTCGACGCTCCCCGTCGGCCCGGAGGACATCGCCTGCACCACGTTGTACGCGCCGATGCCCCCGACAACGAGCAGCGCGGCACCGGTACCGGCTATGCCGATCTTCACACCTCTGTTCATGCTGTGGAGCCTACGTTTGTCCGCACCGTGCAGGTGTCGGCCATTAGTAGATCGTTACCAGAGCATGGGCCACCCCCTGCGGATAACCTCTCCCCGTGATGGAACGGTGGAAAGGGCACGTCATCCGTCATCCCCTCTGGGGCGCGGTGGAGTTGACCCTCGCGTGGCATGCCGTGCTGCTGCTGTTCGCCGAGGTCGTGCTGCCTCCGCTGGCGCCCTCCTGGTTCCCCGACCTGGGCGCCACCCTGGTCAACGCCCTCTGCGCGGCCGGGGTGTGGTGCGTGCTGTGGCGGTGGGGCCTGCTGCGTGCCGCGGGGGTGACCACGCTCGGGCGTCCGCGGCGCTGGTGGCTTGCCGCGCCGATGCTGCTGATCGCCTGCTCGTACGCGGTCGCCGGCGTGGACGGCGGCACCACGGTGATCGTCGGCTCGCTCGTCTCGCTGCTGTGGGTCGGCGTGAACGAGGAGATCTACAGCCGCGGTCTCGTCCAGCAGACCCTGAGCCCACTCGGCCCGCTCCGCACCGCGCTCGGCGTGGCCGTCCTCTTCGGCGCCGGGCACCTCCAGAACTACCTGTTCTTCGACGCGGAGTTGGAGGACACCCTGTGGCAGATGCTGTCGGCCGCCCTCTTCGGCTTCACCTGCGCCGCACTGCGCCACGCCCTCGGCTCCATCTGGCCGCTGGTCGCCGTCCACGGCCTCGACGACTTCTTCCAGATCCGCTCGCCGGGTGCGGCACCGGACTGGTGGCAGGCGTGCGTGCTCGTCTTCTACGCCGTCTACGGCCTGTGGCTGCTACGCCGGTACGGCGCCGAGGGCGTCCCTGTGCCGGGGGACTCCGCCGACCCCGACGAACGTCCCGAGGGAGCGGGGACGCTCGACTGACGGGCCGGGGACTCCCGGGTCTTCCAGTGCTCCCGGACCTCCCTGCGCTCCCGGCTCTCCCTGTGCGGGACCGAAGGCGGCACCGCCCGCCTCGCACCCCGACAGCTCCGTGCCGGCCCCCGCACTCAGTCCGAGTGCACCACACTCACCCGCACCGTCACCTCACCCCGGTTGTCGTCGGAGCAGGCGCCCGCCGTGTCGTTCATGCCCAGTTGCAGCGTCCCGTTCCCGGCGGCGCGGAAGGTGAGTCGGCGGCCGACGGTGTGGACGGGGGCGTTCTTCACTCCGGCGAGGACCGTGAGGAGGGCGCCGAAGGGGGCCGTGGGCTTGACCTTGCAGTCCTTGGCGAACTCAAGCTGTCGGTCGGTCGCCGTGTCGTAGCCGGCCGGGCCGGTCATGGGCATGCTGCGGTGGTCGGCCGTCCACTGTCCCGACACGAACCGGAGGGTGACCTTGTCGCCCTGGTGGACGGACACACCGGCGACCGGCTGCCATCCGGTCGCCGACTGGACGACCTGGCTGACGGTCGTCGTCTCCGGCGCCCCCTCGAACGGCGGCGCTCCGGCGAGGAACAGCCCGCCGAGGGCGCCGGCCGCCAGCACGGCCGTACCGGCGAGGGCCCACCACAGCCGTTTCCGGCCGGCCGGGCGGGACGGTCCGTGTCCCGGTGCTCCGAGGGAGGTCGTGCCCCACGCCGTGGGGACCGGCTCCCCCTGCGCGGCGACCGGTTGCCGGCCACTGGTCACGGTGTCCGCCTCGGCGATCGGCGCGGAGGGACGGCGTACCCGTACGGTCGCCGGGGGCAGCGGTCCGGTGGCGGGCTGCCCCGCCGCGACCCGGCGCAGTTCGTCCCGTACGACCGCCGAAGAGGGGCGTTCCAGCGGGGACTTGCGCAGCAGCGCCTCCACCACCGGTCGCAGCGGGCCGAGTTGTTCGGCGAGGACGGGTTCCTCGTACGCCACCGCGTGCAGCGTCGCGGGGGCCGCCGGCCTGCGGAACGGGGACCGGCCGCCGCAGACCGTGGCGAGCGTCGCGCCCAGGGACCAGAGGTCGGAGGCCGGGCCCGCCTCGGCTCCCGTGACCCGCTCCGGTGCCATGTACTCGAGGGAGCCGACGAGTTCACCGGTGGTGGTCAGGAACTCCCCGTCGTCCAGGGCCGCGATGCCGAAGTCGGTGAGGACGGCGCTGCCGTCGCGGCGCACCAGTACGTTGGCGGGCTTGACGTCCCGGTGCAGGGCGCCGACCGCGTGCACCGCGTCGAGCGCGTCCAGCAGTTGCAGGCCCAGGACAGCGGTGTGGTGCGGGGCGAGCGGTCCGGACTCGGCGAGCCGGCTGGCCAGCGAGGGGCCCTCGACGAGTTCCATGACGATCCACAGCCGGTCCTCGAACTCGACCAGGTCATGGACGCCGACCACATGCGGGTGCGGTACCCGGGCGACCGCGCGGGCCTCCCGGACGGCCCTGCGCAGCCGGGTGCGGTGCTCCTCGTCGCCGTGGGCGAGGATGTGCAGCTCCTTGGCGGCCACCGGGCGGTCGAGCAGCTGGTCGTGGGCCCGCCAGACCGTGCCCATGCCGCCCCTGCCCAGGACCTCGTACAACTGATACCGACCGGCGATCAACCGTTCCGCGCCGCGCGGGAAACTCGTCGCCGCGTGGGAATCGCCATCTCCGGGTATCACGCGCTCGCTCACGATTCCTTCCCGGCGGGGCTGGGCGCCCACCGGTCGTAGCCTGTTCGAACGGCATGAGCATAGCGGAGCACATCGGACCCATCCGTCTTCAACTCCCTTGCGCCGAAGACCATTTGAGGGGGGTCTCAGGGGTGCCTCCATGGTGTGACGCGAGTCACCGCAGCATGGGCCCGGATGCGGACAGGGAGAAGTGTGGAACTTTCACTGCGGGCCCGGGTACGCGCCGGGGACCCTGACGCGTTCGGGCAACTCTTCGACGAGCACGCCTCGGTGGTGCACCGGCACGCCGTACGGCTGACCGGTGACCGGGGTGCGGCCGACGACATCGTGTCGCTGACCTTTCTGGAGGCGTGGCGGCTGCATGAGCGGGTGCTGGAGGGGGACGACAGTCTGCGCCCGTGGCTGCTGGGCATCGCGACGAACGTCACCCGCAACACCACGCGGGCCGCGCGAAGACACCGGGCCGCGCTCGGCAGGATCCCGCCCCCGGACCCGGTGCCCGACCACGCCGACGAGGTGGCCCGGCGGCTGGCCGACAGCGAGGAACTGGCCGCCGCACAGCGGGCGTTGGGCCGGATGCGGCGCGGGGAGCGCGAGGTGTTCACGCTCTGTGTGTGGGAGGGCCTGGACGCGGCCACCGCCGCCGAGGCCCTGGGCGTGGCCGTCGGCACGGTACGGTCCCGCCTCTCGCGCGCGAGGAAACGCCTGCGCCGGCTCACCGAACTCGAACTAGAAGGCGGCGGCGACCGCGACATCAAGGGCGTCACCCCCGCCGCACCACCCGGCACGCAACACCCCACCCCGGTCGGACAGTCACTGGGCAGCCGCCGCCTTCCGGCGGCTCGGTCCACGCAGGAGAAGAAGCGATGAACACCACCCCGCGACGACGGGACCAGCCGGCCGACCAGCACGACCTGGCCGAGGCGCTGCCCGCTCCCGCCCACCCGGTGCTCACGCGGGACCGCCACCGCGTCCTGAGGGAGCACCTGATGGCACACATCACCCGCGAACAGCCCGGCACCACGGGCACGATGGGCACCACCGATACCGCGGACACCACGCCCACAACCCCCGTCCGCCCCCGCCCCACCCGCCGCCTCGTCCTCGTCGCGGCCTCCCTGGTCCTGGCCACCGCTGTCGCCCTGGGCGCGGTGGCCGTCGACAGCGCGCAGGACGGGAAGAGCGCATCGGCCACCGCCGACGACCGCCGCGACGCCACCCGGCTGCTGGCCCGCATCGCCCTGGCGGCGGCGGACCGACCCCCGGTCACGGTCCGCGACGACCAGTTCATCTACACCAAGTCCCAAGGCTCCGCACGGGAGTTGGGTGTCGACTTCACCGACCCCAGGGAACTCTCCGAGAGGCAGGAGCAGGGTCCCTTCACCGTCCCGGAGTACAAGGGGGCTGTACGCCAGGAGGAGTGGCGGTCGGTGGACGGGAAGCGGGACGGTCTGCGCACCGGCGTCGCGGTCGCGGACCCCTCCCTGCGGATGACCATGCGCATGTACGGGGTCGGTTACCTGAGCTTCCGGCAGCTCCAGGCCCTGCCCACCGACCCGGACGCCCTCCTGAGGAGGCTCTACGGCGACACCGGGGGCGTCGAGCCCAGCCGTCGCGCGGAGACGGCCCTGGAGAACATCGGCGCCGTCATCGACAGCGCCACCCTGCTCCCCGAGCTGAGCGCCGCGCTCTACCGGGCCATGGCCCAACTCCCGGGCGCACGTGTCGTGGAGCATGCCGAGGACGCCGCCGGACGCAAGGGGGTCGGCCTGGCCTTCGCGGACTCCCCGAAGGGCTACGCCTGGGTCTTCGACGCGTCGACCCTGCGCTACCTCGGCACGACCAGGTCCGCGCTCCTGTCCGTCGGCGTCACCGACCGCACGGGCCAGGAACCGGCCCCCGCCTCCTAACCGATCCCCTCGCCCCGACCGGCCTCGCCGAGGGCCCGTGCCACGTGGTCGCGCTGCCACTGCTCCGGCCACGGGTCCTCGACGAGCCCCAGTCCCCGCAGCGCGAACTGGCGGAACAGCGCTCCGTGCACGGCCGTTCGGCGTTCGTCGACGCGGCTGCCGGCGAACTCCGCGAGTACGTGGACCAGTCGGCCCGTCGGCGCGGCGGCGGTGCGGCTGATCCGGATCTGCCAGGACTCGCTGTCGCCGTCCGAGAGGGCGAAGCAGAACCCGGCGACGTCCGGCCAGGGGACGTTCCGCCGGCCGAGGGGGCGTACGACGGTCACGCCCGCCGCGTCGAACCGTACGAGGAACCGGCGCCTGAGCAGCGGATACAGCAGCGCGGTGACGAGCGCCGGGAAGGCGGAGACGGACAGCACCGGCCCCATGGGGAGCGCTCCGGAGACCGACAGACAGGCACCGAGGAACCCGGCGGCCAGGAAGGCCGCGAAGAACCACATGGCCGCGAGCCGCGCCTCGAAGACATCGACGGTGACCGCGTCCCGCCGACTCCCGGTCGTCGCCACCCGAACCCCATTTCGTCAACTGAGATGAACGCTTCAGGTGCAGGATAAGCTCGTGCGGATCCACGGCGGTGGCCGGTGCGCCCAGCGCGCGGTGCCCGCCGCACCGCGTCGCCGAGTACCGCCCGGAGAGCGTCATGAGCAGTCTGGATCCCGAGGACCCGCCGGCCGTCGGCGGCTACCCCCTGCTGGCGCGGCTCGGGGCCGGGGGCATGGGGCAGGTGTATCTGTCGCGTACGGCGTCGGGGCGGCCGTTGGCGCTGAAGACCGTGCGCGCCGAACTGGGCGCGGACGCCGGGTTCGAGGAGCGCTTCGCCCGCGAGATCGCCAGCAGCGACCAGGTGCGCTCCCCGTGGACGGCGGCGGTCGTCGACTACAGCCCGGCGGGGCACCGGCCGCAGTGGCTGGCCACGGAGTACGTGCCCGCGCCGTCCCTCGCCGAGTGGGTGGAGCGGCACGGGCCGCTGTCCGAGCCGGCCGTCCTGGCGCTGGCGGCCGAACTCGCGGAGGGCCTGCGGGCCGTGCACCGGGCGGGGCTCGCCCACCGTGACGTGAAGCCGTCCAACGTCCTGCTGGCCCGCCGCCACCCGCTGCTCATCGACTTCGGCATCGCCCGGGCCGTCGACGACACCCGGCACACCAGGACCGGCGGGGTCATCGGTTCCCCCGGCTTCATGGCACCGGAGCAGGCGTCCGGCGGGATCTCGGCCGGGCCCGGCGACGTCTTCTCGCTGGGGGCGGTGCTGGTCCACGCCGCCACCGGGCAGGGTCCCTTCCTACGGCCCGGTGAGGCGCCGTCGGCGGCCCGGCTGCTCTACCGGATCGTGCACGAGGAGCCGGTGCTCGACGCCGTACCCCCGGCGCTCGTACGGCTGTTGGCGGACTGTCTGCACAAGTCGCCGGAGGCCAGGCCCACGGCGGACGGACTGCTGAAGCGGCTCACCGCCGCCTCGGGCACGTGGGCCGGTGCGCTGCCGGCCGGCCTCGCCGAGGACATCGCCGCTCGGGAGGCCGAACTGGGCACGCTGCTGGAGCGCTCGCACCCGGTACCGGTGCCTGAACTCCCCACGCGGAGCGCCGGGTTCGGGCCACCGCTCGGGTACCCCGCGACCGAGGTCCCGCCCGCCCCGGGCGTCTTCGGACCGCCCGTCCCTCCGCCGCCGTACGCCTCGCTGCCGGGTGCGCCGATGAGCCCGGCTCGCGCGCCGGGGAGCCGTGCCGGAACGGCCCTGCTGGTCGTGGGCGCGGTGGCGGTCGTGGCCGCCGTGATCGCGCTGGCCCTGCCGAACGGCTCCGACGACGACAAGAACGGCACGGGTGGCGCGGACGGCACCCGGCCCTCCTCCCCATCCCCTTCCCTTTCCGCGGCGACCGACGACGCCCTGCCCGCGTCCTGGACGGGCACATGGAAGGGCACCGGGCCCGGCAGCGGTTCAGGGGACGGGGTGGTCAACTCCCGTACGACCGGGGTGTCCGTGACCGTCACCCTGCACGCGGCGGCCGAGGGCGACATCGTGGGCCGCCAGGTCAGTCACATCACGGACGACACCGGCCGGGACATCGGGTGCACCGAGACCCTGCGCCTGTCGGAGGCGCGCGGCACCTCCATGGTCTTCGAGGCGGCCACCAGCACAGCCACCGATCCGTCGGCGGGCGTGCTGTGCGTACGCGGCAACGTCTACACCCTGACGAAGACCGGCACGGACACCCTGACCCTGAACGACGAAGGAGGCCAGGCGGCGGGCTCGCCCTCACAGCTGACGCGGACCTCCTGAGGGCTCCGCGCCCTGGCGGACCAGCTGCACCGCCGCCTCCACGTCACCGGCCGAAGCGACCGCGGACGCACCGGACATGGGGGGTGATCAGTCCGGGTCAGCGCGTCCAGTACCGGATGTCGCGGAAACGGGCCTCCGCGCGGCCCGAGCCGTGGTTGTAGACGCCGTTCTTGAAGTAGCGGGTGGCCGGGCCCCGGTCGGCGACCGTCAGGGCGAGGGAGTCGTCGAGGTAGACCTTGACCGTGCCGGTGCCGGTGGTCGCCTGGTGGGCGATCTTCACGTTGAACCAGGTGTCGTACGCCCCTGTCTTCAGCACCGTGCCGTCGTAGCGGCGCACGGTGCCGCCGCCGGTGTCGTAGACGTTGAGCATGATGTCGGTGGCCGGGGTGCCCGAGGGGTGGACGCCGCGCAGGATCTGGACGAAGGACGCGCCGTCCGTGCCCGAGGGGAGGTACACGTCGGCGTCCCACATGCGGTTGCCCGTCGTGTAGTCGACCTTCCAGCGCATCTCGGTGCGCGGATCGGTCGAACTGCCTTCCTCGAAGGGCTCGTCGGTGTCGTACACCCACATCCGGTGGACCCCACCGCTGCTGCTGTGCCGTTCGCTCAGGTCGAGGTTCCAGGGCTTCTGCCAGCTGTAGGTGAACGAGGTCTGCGTCCAGCCGTCCGTCGGATCGGCGGCGGCGACCGCGAGCGGCGCGCGCGGCAGGGTGAGCGCGGCACCGCCCGCCAGCAGGCCCGCCCCGGCCCGCAGGACTGATCTCCGGTTCATCGCGTGTCCTTTCCGGTGAGGGAGTGGAGGTCGCAGGCAATACCAATACATCGGAGGAGTCAACGACTTGGACGAGACCAAGTCCGGGCAGCGCCGCTTTTCGGGCAGGCGACGGGAGTCGAAAACCTCCGACACACCCGATGTATCCCGCCCGACCCTCCGACCGCCGGATCACGCGACCCTCCGACCGCCCGACCGAGCGGCACTCACCCCGCGAACAGCGACCGATTGGCGATGTCGATGATGAACGGCCCGGCATACGAGGGATACCGGTCCACGATCGCCGCCTTGTACGCCTCCCCGTCGTCACCGAGCAGCTCGCGGGCGTCGGTGAGATAGCGCCGTACGTCCTCGTAGACCTGAGGACCGGTGGGCAGGCCGTGGCCGGGAAGAATCGTGTCGTAGCCGGATTCCCCGGCCAGGGTGTCGACGGCCCGCTGCCAGCCGGTGATGTCGTTGTTGCCGAGGTAGAGGTGGACGTCGTTGTAGACGAGGTCCTGGGCGATCAGCACGCCCTGTTCGGGGAGTTTGATCAGCAGTTCGTCGGCGGCCTCGCCGCCGGACACGGCCTCGAAGACGAACGGAACGCCGTCGATGACCTCGGTGCCCGGGATGACGGCCACGGACGGGGTGAACTCGCTGACCGGGATGACCTGTCCGGTGGGCAGGTCGCTGTCGCCGCGGGCGACGATCTGCTCGCGTACTCGGGCCAGCGCGTGGACCGGGACACCGAAGCGGGCGGCGCCGTTGTAGTGGTCGGGGTGGGCGTGGGTGACGACGAGGCGGTCCAGCGGCTTGCCGAGCCCCTGGGCGTAGGCGACGGCCTCGTCGGCGTAGGCCGGGAGCAGCTGTGCGTCGATCGCGACGATCCGGGCCGGGGTCTCGATCAGCTGGGTGGTGGCGTGGAAGGTGTCCGCGGGCGACATGTAGCTGTGGACGCGTACCGCGCCCCTGTCGAGGACCGTGACCGTGCCGTTCATGGGGAGGCTCCTTGGGGTGAAGGCGGCCCTGCACCGCCCTTGCGACCTCCACTCTCGCCGTGAAACCGCAGGCGGGCGAGGTACGCTGAAGACGCGGGATGGTAGATCGAGGACATCTGGAGACCGAGATGGGTGCCACCGACCTGGGCGCCGCGGACCCGGCGATCCCCCGGCTCGGCTTCAACCCGCCCGACGCGCGCGTCCCCGGCTTCGAGATCCTGGATCTGGCGACCCTGCGGGAGCGGCGCGGGTTCCGGGGCAGCCGTTCCGACGCGGTGCACCGGCTGGACTTCCACACCCTCACGCTGATCACGGCGGGCAGCGGCGAGCACACGGTCGACTTCGTGACGTACCCCTGCCGCCCGGGCACCCTGCTCTGGATCCGGCCGGGCCAGGTCCAGCGGTTCACCGACCCCGGGACCACCGAGGGCACGCATCTGCTCTTCCGGCCCTCCTTCCCGCCCCGCTTCAGCGGCGCCGACCGGCTGGTGGACGAGCGGTACGGCCCGGTGTGCCGGCAACTGGGCCCGAGCCCCGCGTACGCCGCCCTGTCCACCCTGCTGAGCCAGCTGCGGGCCGAGTACGGGCGGCCGGGGCCGGACGTGTCGGCGGAGATCCTCCAACTCCTGCTGGCCACCGCGCTGTTGCAGATAGACCGGCTGCCGCACTCCGGCGCGGACGCGGACCCGCACGCGGGCGGCGAGGTCTACGCCCGCTTCCGCGCCGAGTTGGAGCGGTCCTACGCCGACACCCGCCGCGCCGCCGACTACGCCCACCGGCTCGGGTACACCGTCAAGACGCTGACCCGCGCCTGCGTGGCCGCGACCGGGCGGCCCGTGAAGCACGTCATCGACGCCCGTGTCGCCCTGGAGGCCCAGCGGCTGCTCGCCCACACCGACGAACCGGTGGCGACCGTCGCCCGCCGCCTGGGTTTCCCCGAGCCCACCAACTTCCGCAAGTTCTTCGCCCGCCACACCGGCGTGACCCCCGGCGCCTTCCGCCGGACCCATCAGTGAGGAGTACGACCGTCCAGGGCCCCGGGCGGGACGGGCACCGGTGTCCGGCCGGGCCGTCCGGGCGCTCTCCTGGCACGATGGCCGCATGGAACGTGTACTTGGAATCGGCGGATACTTCCTGCGGGCCACCGACCCCGGCGCCCTGAGCGCCTGGTACCGCGACTGCCTCGGCCTGGACGCCGACGCGCACGGCCTGTGGCTCCAGGAGGCCGGGCCCACGGTGTTCGCGGCCTTCGAGGCGGAGACCGACTACTTCGGGTCGCGCTCGCAGGGCACGATGCTCAACTTCCGGGTCCGCGACCTGGACGCGATGCTCGCCCAGCTGCGGGACAGGGGCGCGGACGTCGCCGCCGAGACCCAGGACATGGACGGCATCGGCCGGTTCGGCTGGGTCACCGATCCGGAGGGCAACCGGATCGAGCTGTGGCAGCCCGCGTGACCTGCGGTCACGGACGCCAGGTGTAGCGGCGCTCCGGGCGGCCCGCGGCGCCGTAGCGCAGGGACACGTCCGCGCTGCCGGTGGAGTGGAAGTGCTCCAGGTAACGGCGGGCGCTGACACGGGAGATGCCGGTGCGGGCGGCGCACTCGGTGGCGGAGAGGGTGCCTTCGGCGTCGCGGAGGGTGCGTTCGATCAGCTCGGCGGTCTCCACGCTCATGCCCTTGGGCAGCGGCCGGGCCGGGGGCGCGGCCGTCCCCGCCAGGACGCGGTCGACATCGGCCTGGCCGCGCACGACGGCCGCGTGGAGGCTGACCCTGCGGGCCGCGTACCGCTCCAGACGCGCCCGCAGTTCCTCGTAGCCGAAGGGCTTGAGCAGGTAGTCGACCACGCCGTGCCGTACGGCGCCGCGGACCGTGTCCGCCTCGCGTGCCGCGCTGACCACCATGACGTCGCAGTCGTGGCCGTCGGCGCGCAGCCGGGAGACCACGTCGAGGCCGAACACGTCCGGCAGATACAGGTCGAGCAGGACCAGGTCGGGGCGGAGTTCACCGACGGCCGTGATGGCCTCCGCGCCGGTGCCCGCGGTGCCCACGACCCGGAAGGCGGCCAGCCGGTCGACGTAGGTGCGGTGCACCCGCGCGACCATGAAGTCGTCGTCGACCACGAGGACGTCGATCGTCTCCTGCACAGGGCCGCTCCTTCGTCCCCGCCCTCCGGTTCGCCCCATCATGACCAAGAAACCGTAAAGACCACAACCTCCGTTGCTTGCGGAAGCGGGACAGACGGCCGGTGCGCGGGCACCATGTGGCCACTCCCCCGACCCCGTATCGACAGGTGGTGGCCCCGTGCGCCTACGCACCCCGCTCGCCGTGCTCGGCGCCGCGGCGCTTCTGCTGGTGGGTCCGCCGCTGCTCGCGGCCGGCGACGGCTCCGCGACCGGCACCCAGATCCCCGGTCTGCGTCTGATGGTCCCCAACTCCCCCGGCGGCGGCTACGACATCACGGCCCGCACCGCGGCCAGGAACGCCGAGGACGCGGGGCTCACGCACAACGTCGAGGTGTTCAACCTGCCCGGCGCGGGCGGCACCGTCGGTCTCGCCCGGCTGGTGAGCGAGCACGGCAACGGCAGGCTCGCGATGTCCATGGGCCTGGGCGTAGTCGGCGCCGCGCGCTCCAACGACTCGCCCAGGACCCTCGCCGACACCACGCCGATCGCGCGGCTCACCGAGGAGCAGGACGTCGTCGTGGTGGCCGCGGACTCGCCGTACGAGACGATCGACCAGCTCGTCGCGGCCTGGCGGAAGGACCCCGGCAAGCTGCCGGTCGGCGGCGGTTCGTCGCCGGGCGGTCCCGACCATCTCGCGCCGATGCTGATGGCGCGGGCCGCCGGTATCGCGCCGAAGGATGTCAACTACATCCCCTTCGACGGCGGCGGCGAACTGCTCGCCTCGATCCTCGGCAGCAAGGTCGCCTTCGGGGTCTCCGGGGTCGGCGAGTACCAGGAGCAGATCAGGGCGGGCGAGTTGCGGCTGCTCGCCGTCACCGGACCGAAGCGGGTGTCCGGCCTGGACGCGCCGACGCTCAGGGAGTCCGGCTACGACGTGGACTTCACCAACTGGCGCGGCATCGTCGCCCCGCCGGGCCTGTCCGACGCCGAGCGGGACAAACTCGTGCGCCTCGTCGAGGAGTTGCACGCGTCGCCGCAGTGGCGGAAGTCCCTGAAGGAGAACGGCTGGGACGACGCCTTCCTCACCGGCGACAGGTTCGGCGCCTTCCTCGACGCCCAGGACGAGCGCGTGGTGTCCGTACTGAAGGAGCTGGGACTGTGACGACCCCGGAGACAGCGGCACAGACAGCGGCAACGGCACCGAAGCGGAGCTCCTGGCTGCGCGACCGCTCCGAACTCGGCGTCTGCGTCCTGCTGTTGGCGCTCGGCGTGCTGGTCCTGACCGACGCGCTCACCATGGACGTGGACATCGCGCAGCGCGGCCCGGTCGGTCCGCGGACCGTGCCGATCGTCGTCGGCGGCGGACTCCTCCTCATCGCGGCCCTGCTCGCCGTGGACGTGCTGCGCGGCGGACACGGCGAGGCGGAGGCCGGTGAGGACGTCGACCTGTCCGAACCCGCCGACTGGCGCACGGTGTTGCTGCTGGCCGGGGTGTTCCTCGGCGCGGCCGTCCTCATCGAGCCGCTGGGCTTCCCCCTCGCGGGCGCCCTGCTCTTCTGGGGCGCCGCCTTCGCCCTGGGCAGCCGCCGCTTCGACCGGGACCCGCTGATCGCCGCCGTGCTCTCCCTCGCCACCTACGCCCTCTTCGACAACCTGCTCGGAGTGCCGCTGCCCGGCGGCCCACTGATGGGAGTGCTGTGACATGGATGCCCTCAACTCCCTTCTGGACGGCTTCGGTACGGCCCTCACCCCGGTCAACCTGCTGTGGGCGGCGCTCGGTGTGCTGCTCGGCACGGCCATCGGGGTGCTGCCCGGCATCGGGCCCGCGATGGCGGTGGCGCTGCTGCTGCCGGTGACGTACGGGCTCGACCCGATCGGCGCGTTCATCATGTTCGCCGGGATCTACTACGGGGCGATGTTCGGCGGTTCGACGACCTCGATCCTCCTCAACACCCCGGGTGAGAGCGCCGCGGTGGTGGCCGCCATGGAGGGCAACCCGATGGCCAAGTCGGGCCGGGGCGCGCAGGCTCTCGCCGCGGCGGCCGTCGGGCACTTCGTGGGCGGTCTGACCGGCACGATCCTGCTGGTCGCCCTCGCCCCGACGGTCGCCGACCTCGCGGTGGACATCGGCGCGCCGGACTACTTCGCCGTCATGGTCCTCGCGTTCATCGCCGTGACGTCCGTGCTCGGCTCGTCCCGGCTGCGCGGCCTCGCGTCCCTGCTGATCGGTCTGACGCTCGGGCTGGTCGGCCTGGACCAGATGACCGGGCAGCAGCGGCTGACGTTCGGCTCGCTCCAACTCGCCGACGGCATCGACGTGGTGATCGTCGCGGTGGGCCTGTTCGCGATCGGCGAGGCCCTGTGGGTGGCGGCCCATCTGCGCCGTACGACGGGCGAGGCGATCCCCGTCGGACGGCCCTGGCTCGGCCGGGCGGACGTGCGGCGCACCTGGAAGGCGTGGCTGCGCGGCCCGTTGATCGGCTTCCCGTTCGGCGCGATCCCGGCGGGCGGCGCCGAGATCCCGACGTTCCTCTCCTATGTCACGGAGAAGCGGCTGTCGAAGCACAAGGACGAGTGGGGCAAGGGGGCGATCGAGGGCGTGGCGGGTCCCGAGGCGGCCGCCTCGGCGTCGGCGGCGGGCACGCTGGTCTCCATGCTGACGCTGGGCCTGCCCACGACCGCCGTGGCCGCCGTCATGCTGGCCGCCTTCCAGCAGTACGGCATCCAGCCCGGCCCCCTGCTCTTCGCGAACGAACCCGACCTGGTGTGGGGCCTGATCGCGTCCCTCTTCGTCGGGATGGTGCTGCTGCTCGCCCTCAACCTGCCGCTGGCACCGGTGTGGGCGAAGCTGCTGCGCATCCCGCGGCCGTATCTGTACGCGGGCATCCTCTTCTTCGCCGCGGTCGGCGCCTACGCGGTCGGCGGTGAGGTGATCGACCTGGTGATCCTGCTGATCATCGGCCTGATCGGCTTCGGCATGCGCCGCTACGGCCTCCCGGTGCTGCCCGCCGTCATCGGCGTGATCCTCGGCCCGGGCGCCGAGAACCAGTTGCGGCGGGCGCTCCAGATCAGCGACGGGAGTGTGCGGGGCCTGGTGAACACGCCGTTCTCGGTCACGGTGTACGCGGTGGTCCTGCTGCTTCTGCTGTGGCCCCTGCTCAAGCCCTTGTTCGCGCGCGTTCGGTCCCGCTCCTGACCGCGCCCGGGCTCAAGCCGGCGTGCCGTCCTGCTGTCTGCGGACCATCTCGGTGATCCAGACCGGTGCGAAGGGCGAGGTGCAGCCCGGGGAGGTCGGGTAGTCCTTGAGGACTTCGAGGCGCTCCCCGATCTCCAGCGCGCGGGCGCGGTGTGCGGGGTGCTCGATGCCGATCTGGGCCAGGCAGTGGTTCATCGCCCACTGGAGGCGATCCGGGGCGTTCTTCATGCCGGCCTCGACGAGGTCGAGCAGTCCCGGGAGGTCGAGACCTTCGGGCCGCTTCGCCACGCGCTCCGTGGTCAGCGCCCACCCGGCGCTCGCGACGACCGGGTCCGGGTCGGCGAACCAGGCCACGCGCAGCTCCTCGGCGTGCGGGCTCTTCTTGACGACGTAGCCCACGAGCCAGTCGTGCACCTTGGGGGTGCGGGCCGCGCGCAGCATGGCGTCCAGCTCGTCGCGCTCGAACGCCTTCGGGCGGCAGATCAGGATCGCCAGCAGCCGGGCCGCGGTGTCGTCCGTCTCCCAGAGCCCGCGTGCGAGGTCCTGCTGGGTCTTCAGCCGTTTCGCGAGGGCGCGCAGCTTGCCGAGGTTCACGCCGTGGTCGTCGCCGTGCCGCTCGTTGACCGCGCGGGTCCTCGGGTCGTCGAGCGTCGCGAGTTCGGCCAGCACCTCGGCCACCGTCGTCCCGGTCACGCCGGCCTCCTGTGCGTCGCCTGTCCGTCCTGTCCGGGATTCACCCTACGACGGGTGCCGCTGCTCAGCGCTGTGCGGCGACCGTCCGCAGATAGGCGCCGAGGCGGGCTATGGCCGACGGGTTGCGGGGGCTCTCGACGAGGTCGACGTAGTCGAGGACGAAGATCCGCTTGTGCTTGACGGCGGAGACGTTCCGCAGCGGGGCGTAGGACAGCAGGAACTTCTTCTTCTGTTCGGCGCTGACGTCGCCGTAGTTGCAGATCACGATGGCGTCGGGGTTCCGCTGGACCACGCTCTCCCAGCCGACCGTGGTCCAGGAGTCGTCGACGTCGTGCATGACGTTGACCCCGCCGGCCTTGGCGATGATCTCGTCGGGGGTGGCCCAGCGGCCGGAGGTGAAGGGCTGGTCCTGGCCGCTGTCGTAGAGGAAGACCTTGGGCCGGTCCGCGGGCGCCTCGGCCTGCACGGCGGCGATCCGCTTCTTGAAGTCCGCGATCAGGGCGGCCGCGCGCCGCTCCACCCCGAACAGCTTCCCGAGGTTGGTGAGGTCGGCGTACAGGGCGTCGAGCGGCGCCATGATGCCGCGGGAGGTCTTGGTGCGGCCGTTGCGGCAGGACTCGGTGAGGATGTACGAGGGGATGCCGAGCTTCTTCAGGGCCTCCGGGGTGAAGCCGCTGTCGTCGCGGAAGCCGTAGTTCCAGCCGGCGAAGACGAGGTCGCCCTTGGCGTCGAGGACGTTCTCCTTGGTGAGCTGGTCCTTGGAGATCCACTTGACCTTGTCGTAGCCGTCCTTCCAGGGCACGTCGGTCAGGTCGCCCTTGTCGTCGGGCATGGCGAACCCGGCCATGCGGTTCTCCAGGCCGAGGGCGAACATCAGCTCGGTGATCCCGACGTCGTTGGTGACGACCCGCTCGGGGACCTTGTCGTACGTCACCTTCCGGCCGCAGTTGGTGAGGGTGACGGCGGTCGACCTGGCGTCGGCGGACGACTCGACGTGAGCGCCGCAGCCGGTGGCGAGCACGGCGAGGCAGAGGGCGGCGGACAGGGCGACGGGCTTGCGCATGAGGGGGGTTCCTTAAGGGGGACGGCGGCGTTCGGGACGGCTAGGCCGGTGGGAGGAGGTCGAACAGGAGCTGTACGGCGCCGGTCTCCGGGTGCCGTACGGGATGGGCGCGGACCCCGAACACCTCGGCGAGCAGGGCGGGTTCGAGCACCTCGTGCGGCGGGCCCGAGGCGACGATCCGGCCGTCCTGGATGACGTACAGGAGGTCGCAGTGGGCGGCGGCGAGGTTGAGGTCGTGCAGGGCGGCCAGCACGGTCGGGCCGCTGTCGCGGACCAGGCCGAGCACGTCCAACTGGTGGGCGATGTCGAGGTGGTTGGTGGGTTCGTCGAGGACGAGCACCCGGGGCTGCTGGGCGAGCGCGCGGGCGATGAGCACGCGCTGCTTCTCGCCGCCGGACAGGGCGAGGAAGCCGCGTCCGGCGAGGTGGTCGACACCGGCCCGGCGCAGGGCCGCGGCGCAGATCTCGTGGTCGGAGGCGGCGGTACGGTCCCGGTGCGGCAGCCGGCCCATGGCGACCACCTCGGCGACGGTGAAGTCGAACTCGGCCGACGACTCCTGGGGCAGCGCGGCCAGCACCCGGGCGGCGGCGCGCGGGTTCATGGCGTGCACGTCGTCGCCGTCGAGCCCGATCACTCCCGCGGTCGGGCGCAGGGCCCGGTACACACAGCGCAGCAGGGTCGACTTGCCGCTGCCGTTGGGGCCGACGAGCCCGACGAAGGCCCCGCTGCGCACGGTCAGCCGGATGTCCCGGAGGATTCCGGCGACGCTCACGTCCTCGATGTCGAGCCGCATGGTCACCGGCCTCCGAAGGAGTAGCCGCCGCGCCGCATGAGCAGCAGGAAGGCGGGCACCCCGACCACGGCGGTGATCACGCCGACGGGCAGTTCGGCGGGGGCGAGCAGGAGCCGGGACAGGATGTCGGCCCAGACCAGCAGGACGGCTCCGGCGAGGGGGGCGACGGCGAGGACGCGTCGGTGGTCGGCGCCGACGAGCATCCGTACGACGTGCGGGACCATGAGTCCGACGAAGCCGATGGCCCCGCTGACCGCGACCACGGTTCCGGTGACGGCGGCGGTGACGAGGAACAACTCCCGCCGCAACCGCCCTGGTCGGACGCCGAGCGCGGCGGAGGTCTCGTCGCCCATCGCGAGGGCGTTCAGGGACTCGGCCCGCCGTCTGAGCCAGGTCCAGCCGGCGGCCACGGTGACCGCGGCGAGCGGTACCTGCGCCCAGCTCGCCCCGCCGAGGCTGCCCAGCAGCCACATCATCGCGGAGCGGGCGGCCTCGCCCCGGGCCGCGCCGAACACCATGACGGTGGTGACGGCCTCGAAGCCGTACGCGAGTGCCGTGCCGGTCAGGATGAGCCGCAGCGGGGTGAGGCCCTGCGGTGAGCGGGCCACGGCGTACACCAGGACCATCGCGGCGAGGGCGGAGGCGAACGCGGACAGCGACAGCGCCCAGACGCCGAGTCCGGCGAACGCGCCGAGCAGGATGACGGCGTTGGCGCCCACCGCGGCGCCGGAGGAGATGCCCAGCACGAAGGGGTCGGCGAGCGCGTTGCGGACCATGGCCTGGACGGCCACGCCGACCGAGGCGAGGCCCGCCCCGACGATCGCGCCGAGCACGACCCGGGGCAGCCGGATCTCCCAGACGATGGTGTAGGCGGCGGCGTCGCGGGCGTGCACGGTGCCGCCGGTGAGCCCGGCCCACAGGAACCGGCCCACCTCGGTGGCGCCGATGCCGCTGGCACCGAGGGCGACCCCGCACCACAGCGACACGGCGAGCAGCAGGGCGAGCCCGAGGGTGCGGGGCAGCAGGGGGGTGCGGCTGGGGGCCGTACTTCGGCGCACGGTGGGGCGGTCCTTCGGGGTGGGGCCGCCGGGCGGACGTCACGCACAAGACGGCCCCGAACGGCACCTGGGCCGCGCGGTCCCCTCTCGCAGTCCACGGCGAGCAGTCGACGGGTCGCGCCACCCCCGGGCGATCGGGCTCGCGCGGCGGACCCGGGGGTCGCCGCGCACACCGTTGCGGGTCAGCGCCGGACTCTCACCGGACTTCCCCCGCGGGAGGCAGCGGGAGCGTAACAAACCCCCGCGGCCCTCCTCACGGCCGCCCCGGGCTCAGAGCGCCGGGTTGCGCTCGGTCGCGGTGGGCTGGGCCTCGTCGTCGTCCTTCATGGCCTTGGCCTCGCTCTTGAGGATGCGCATCGACTTGCCGAGCCCGCGGGCCGCCTCGGGCAGCTTCTTCGAGCCGAACAGCAGGATGATCATGATGGCCACGACCAGCAGGTGCCAGGGTTCCAGTCCGTTGCGGAGCATCCCGCCGCCCTTTCTCTACGTTCATTGTTGCCAGCTTGCGCAACTGTACAACCACGAACCCCGGCTCGTCCTCACTGGTCCGAGTCGGGTTTGCTGGTCGCCGCCGCGTACGCCTGGGCCGGCGTCATGGGCACCCCGTTCAGCGAGACCGTCCGGTACGGGCTGACCTTGGCGCAGGTCTTGGCCTGGTCGGCGGTCTGCGCGTGCGCGTCGGAGACCGCGGCCTTCGTGTCGGCGGGCGCGGGCGAGGAGGAGCCGCCCGGATACGTGGTCCCGCTCGTCCAGTCCGCGCCGATCACCAGGGTCAGGCCGGTGCCCGTGCCCTGCTCCAGATGCGCGGAGGACAGGCCCAGCGCCCTGGCGGCGGTCTGCGCCTCGCCCTTCTGCCCGGCGCCGTAGGTGAGCGTGGTGGTGCTCGCGGAACTCGGCGCGTTGGCCGTGGTCGTGGCGGAGCTGAAGCCCTGTCCGGTGAGCGCGTCGGCGACCTCGGAGGCGCGGCCGGTGATCTCGGTGCCGTTCTCGACCGTCACGGCGATCTGCGCGGCGGGCACGGCCGAGGCGGAGGGCGTGGCCTTCGTGGCCTTCTTGCCGGAGCCCGTGGTCAGGGACTGGTCGCCCGCGATGCTGGCGAAGAGCGACTTGGCGCCCGCACCCACCACCACCCGGTTGTCGTCGGTCGGGTCGGGGGCGGTCTGCATGGTGGTGAAGGTCATCCGCTTGGTGGGGACCTTGTTCACGTCGGCCGCGAGCGCGATCAGCTTCTTGACGCTGCCGAGGCCGTCGTCCACGGTCAGCGCCTTGGTGGCGGCGTCGGCGAGGTCGTAGACCGCGGTGGGGTCGGTGAGCGTGCCCGCGCTCTTGAACTTCCGGATCATCGCGCTGAGGAAGATGTGCTGCGAGACCGTACGGCCGAGGTCGCTGCCGTCCCCGAAGCCGTGCCGGGAGCGGACGAACTCCAGGGCCGCCTCGCCCTTGAGGGTGTGGGTGCCCTTGGACAGCTTCAGATGCGAGTAGGTGTCGTACACGTTGTCGCTGACGCACACGGAGACACCGCCGACCGCGTCGGACATCTTGACCACGCCCGAGAAGTCGAGCTTGACGAAGTGGTCGATGGGGATGCCGGTGAGCTGGTGGATGGTGGCGGCCTGGCAGGCGGGGCCGTACTGGAGGGCGCTGTTGATCTGGCCGTAGTAGCCGGAGGTGGACTGGCCCGACTCGCTGTCCTTGCAGGCCGGGACGTTGACCATGGTGTCCCGGGGGATGCTCATGACGGTGGCGTTGGAGCGGTCCGCGGATATGTGGACCACCATCTGCACGTCGGCGTTGCCGTTGCCGGTCTGCACACCGGTCTGGGAGCAGCCGCCGCCGAGCTTGCAGTCCGCCTTGCTGGTCCGGCCGTCCGAGCCCATGACCAGGATGTTGATCGGGGTGCGGCCGAACGCGTCGGCCTTCTCCGAACCGCCCTTGCCGTCCAGCGCGACGCTGTTGATGTTGCCGTTGAGGTGCTCGTAGAACCACCAGCCTGCCCCGGCCGTGGCGAGCACCAGGAACGCGACGCACATCCCCGCGATCTTCAGCACCCGCCTGCCGCGCCGGACCGGACGGGCCCTGCGGCGCGAGCGCTTGCCGCCTTTCCCGCGGGAGGCCGCCGCCCGGGCCGCGGCGCGACCGCCGGGTCGCGGCCCCTCCGGTCCGGTCGCCCGCTGGCCGGGCACCCGGGCGCCGCGGCTGCGGGTGGCCTGACCGCCCGGGCCGTCCCACGGGTCGCTCATCTTCCACTCCCAGGAAACGGTCGGGCCCGTGAGGCCGGGCCGAGGGGTGGCGGCCTGGCGTACGCGGCGGTGTACGGACAGGCGGAGCCGGAACGCCGCCTAGGTTGCGTAGTTGCGCAATCTAACAAATCCCTGGCCCGCGCAGCACGGAGCCCGTCGGATCTCACACGCGGGCGGGCCGGTTCAGGCTGTCGTGACGGCTTTTCCGGCCTTGGCCCAGTTGGCCCGGAACCGGTCGAGGTAGGACTTCGCCTGGCTGCCGGGAGGCGTCCCGCTCGCGAAGGCGAGCATGTTGCCCGCGCCGGTGTTGTAGCCGAGGGCCAGCAGTTCGTCCTCGGTGTACGCGCCGGAGCGCGTGGCGGGCAGCTGGGCGGCCAGGTCGTGCAGGTACCAGGCCTCGGCCTCGATGGCGAGGTCCCGGTCGTCGGGCAGCTCCGTCCAGGCGCGGTCCGCGAAGTCGCGGCCCTTCTTCACCGCGTCGAACGTGGCCCGGTGCATGTCGGCGATGCCGAAGGCCGCGTCCGGCTTGTACTTCTGCCAGGCCCGCTCCACGGCCGGGTCGTGCGGTTTGTAGGCCTCGTTGTAGAGGATCGCCATCACCAGCCGGGCACTCACGCCCGCCTGCCGCGCACGGGTGCGGACCTCGGAGGCGTAGTCGGCGGGGTCGTAGGACACGCCGGCCTTCGCGGAGGCGGACGGGGTCGGTGTGCCGGCGGGCCGCTCGGCAGGCGGCGAGGAGTCGCCCTGCGAGGTGTTCGCGGCGCGCACGATGACGTACAGCGCCAGGGCGAGGACCAGCACGGGAAGCAGGCGCCGGTATCGGGACACCCGGGCGTCCGGCATGCCTCACCCCCCTCTTCGGCACAGCACCCTTCTATCCCAGGGGCGTTAAGAGCGGCGTGAGCCGATGCTGTGCGGGCGGGGCACGGGGACCTCGCGGGTACGGGCGGTCAGCTGGCCGACCATCACGCGCACCACGGTCACGATGTCCGGGTCGTCGACGTAGTAGACCTGCCTGCGGCCCTCGCGGCGGGAGCGGACCAGTCCGGCCAGCTTGAGCTTGGCCAGGTGCTGGCTGACCGCGGGCAGCGCGCCGCCGACCCGGTCGGCGAGGTGGGTGACATCGCTCTCACCTTGGGAGAGGGCCCACATGAGGTGCAGCCGGGCCGAGGAGGCGAGCAGTCCGAACGCGGCGGCCGCCTCCGTCAGCACCTCCGCGGACGGGTCCTCGAAGCCGCCGGCGAATGTCGCCACGATCCCCTCCTGTCCCGCCCCGGTCACTGTCGACACACATGTGCTGTCTCAGTGTAGGGGTCCGCGGGGCCGGGTCCTGCGACCATGCCGGCAGTTCATCGATTGCGCAATGTAATAAGTGTGTGAAAGAACGTCGACGACTCGCCACCAGTCACCGGCAGGGCTCGCCCCCGCCTCAACTCGCTCCCTAGGCTTGCGCAATCAGGCAATTCACGGAGTCGGCGCGCCGGGTGAACCCGCCCGTCCCGACCCGACCGACTGGAGGACAACGACGTGGGCATCATCGGCTGGATCATCCTCGGCCTGCTCGCCGGAGCCATCGCCAAGGTCCTGCTGCCCGGCCGCGACCCGGGCGGCCTCATCGGCACCACCCTCATCGGCGTCGCGGGCGCCTTCGTCGGCGGCTGGCTCTCGGCACGCTTCCTCGACCGCCCGGTGGAGAGCCACTTCTTCGACCTCTACACCTGGGGCGCGGCGATCGGCGGCTCCCTGGTGCTGCTGATCGGGTACCGGCTGCTGTTCGGCAACTCCCGCAACTAGACGGGCGGACGTACCGGGCCTGCGGGCCCGTACGTCGCCTACAGCCCCGCGGAGTCCGGGAGTTGGCCGCGCAGATACGGCAGCACGCCCCGCTCCAGGAGGGCCCGGCGCCACCGCTCGCGAGCCCGGGCCACCGAGCGCTCCCCGCGCTGCCCCAGGGCGGTGCGCAGCAGGACCCAGACGCTGAGGCCACCGGTGACGGCCGCGACGGAGGCGAGGGTCCAACCGGCCGTGATCACCGGGCCGCCGAACTCCACGGCGGGGGCGGTGAGCCGCAGGACATAGCCGAGGAGCAGCAGGACGGTCGCCGCGACCGCTGCCACCAGGGGCGCGAGGACCACCACCAGGAGCCACCCGGTGGCCTCGGTGGCCCCCGACCCCGGTCGGCCCACGGCCCGCTCGGCGGCCAGGTAGGCGCGGTACTCGTCCCCGGCGGCGGCCGCGATCTCCTCGGCCGCCGACCGCGCACGCATCCGCAGCCGCCCCTCGGCGCTCCCGGTGGGGTCCGCGCGGAGCGCCGAGCGGATACCGCTGTCGTCGAGGGCCAGTTGGAGCACGCCCTCGAAGTCCGCCCGGTCCTGCGGACGGAGCCCGGACACGCCGATCACACGACCCCCCTCACCGCCGCCGCGCTCAGACGTGGACACCGAAGTCGGACGCGATACCGGCCAGGCCGGAGGCGTAACCCTGGCCGACCGCACGGAACTTCCACTCCGCGCCGCTGCGGTACAGCTCGCCGAAGACCATCGCGGTCTCGCTGGAGGCGTCCTCGGAGAGGTCGTAGCGGGCGAGTTCGGCGCCGCCCGCCTGGTTCACCACGCGGATGAACGCGTTGCGCACCTGCCCGAAGCTCTGTCCGCGCGCCTCGGCATCGTGGATCGACACCGGGAAGACGATCCGCTCGACCTCGGCGGGCACGGCGGCGAGGTTCACCTTGACGCTCTCGTCGTCGCCGTCGCCCTCACCGGTGAGGTTGTCGCCGGTGTGCTCGACCGAACCGTCGGGGCTGGTGAGGTTGTTGTAGAAGACGAAGTGCCGATCCGAGACGACCTTGCCCGAGGCGTCCAGGAGCAGCGCGGAGGCGTCGAGGTCGAAGTCGGCGCCGGTGGTGGTGCGCACGTCCCAGCCCAGCCCCACGATGACGGCGGTCAGGCCCGGCGCCTCCTTGCTCAGCGAGACATTGCCGCCCTTGGCCAGCGAAACACCCATGCTGCATCCCTCCACACGATCGGTACGGGCCCGCGCCACGGACCCCATCTGAAATCTACAACACTGTAGAAGTGACCGGCGGGCCGCTGGGCGTGAACCGGTGGCCAAAGCTGTGGACTGTGTCCCGCTCCGGCGGGCACTCGTGCGTCACCAACTACGGATGGGGTGGCACCGCATGGAGATCTCAGGCGTGATCAGCGCGATTGTCATCGGCATCGTGATCGGCGTCCTCGGCCGGCTGGTGGTGCCCGGGCGCCAGCGCATCGGCATCCTGTGGACGATCCTGATCGGCATCGTCGCCGCCTTCATCGGCACGGGCATCGCGGCGGGTCTCGACGTCGCGGACACCAAGGGCGTCGACTGGGTCGAGTGGCTGATCCAGATCGCCGTGGCCGCGGTCGGAGTGGCGGCGGTCAGCAAGGTGAAGGTGCGGCACTGACCGACAAAAGCGTGACGTGGGCCGTCCGGCGAGGGAGTCGCCGGACGGCCCACGTCACGACCGGCCGCCGTCCCGGAGCCGACGCCGCTCGCGGAACAGGACGGCGAGCGGGACGCGCACGCCGTAGCCGACCGTGCGGCGGGTGACGGCGGTACCGGTGGTCTCGACCCGGGACAGCTGGTGCTCGGCCAGGTCGAGGAGGGCGCGCTGCAAGGGCCGGAAGCCGGGCACGGTGGAGTCCACCAGGGCCCGTGAGTCGGTCAGCGACTTCCTGGTTCTACGACAGCTCAGCGCGACCAACTCCCTTACGGCCGCGGTGTCCTGGCCCCCTTCCAGGTCGGCGCGGGTGACTCCGGAGCGGTCCAGGTCCTCCTGCGGGAGGTAGAGGCGGCCCTCGCCGAGGTCTTCGGTGAGGTCGGTGAGGAAGTCGAGGCGTTGCAGGCCCTCGGCGAACGAACGGCAGCGGGCGCGGAACTCCTCGTCGCCGCCGCCCTCGTACTGAAGGTCCTCGATCAGCATGAGGGCGGGCAGGGCGAGGTTGTCGACGTAGCGCTGGAAGTCGGCCTCGGTGGCGTGCCCGGCGAAGTGCAGTTCCTCGGTGGTGGCCTTGAGGTAGGTGTGCACCCAGTGGTGCGGCAGCCGCCGTGCGGTCGCGGTGTGCAGGAAGGCCCGCAGCACCGGGTCGTCGGCGTGCCCGGACTCCAGCCCCGCGGTGACCTGTTCGGACCAGGCGTGCCAGCGGGGCAGGCGCTCGTCGAGGGGGCCCTGGTCGGCGAGGTCGTCGGTGCGGGCGAGGAAGGCGTAGGCGGCGACCACGTGCGGGTGCAGCTCCGGGGCCACGAGCAGCCGTACGGCCGCGTAGTGGGCGAGGATTCTGCGGGCGAAGACCCGGGCGGCGGTCGTGTAGTCCGCGCGCAGGGCACGGTCCCGGACACCGGCCGCGCTCAGCCTGCGATCCCAACTCGGCACGTCGTACCGCCCTTTCCTGTCGTCACGACCGACCCTAGCCGCCGGCGCGCCGGTCACCGGCGGGTAGACACGAGCGGGCGCGGGCGGACCCGGGCGGTGATCGTGGGAACTTGTGCGGCCGTCCGTTAGTTTCTACATTGCTGTAGAGATTGAGGGACCGGGGCCGCCACGAGGTGCGTCCCGGCCTCGACCGACCGTATGGAGTGCTCATGGCCCTGTGGGACCGCATCAAGGAGTCCGCGTCGACGATGCAGACCCAGCTGGTGGCGACGAAGAACGACCTGAAGAGCGGCGCGTTCCGGGACGCGAGCATGGCGATGTGCGCCCTGGTCGCGGCGGCCGACGGCACCATCGATCCGTCGGAGCGGCAGCGCGTGGCCCAACTCATCGCCACCAACGAGGTGTTGCAGAACTTCGCCGCCGACGACCTGCGCCGCCGCTTCGAGGCGAACCTCGACAAGCTCACCGCCGACTTCGACTTCGGCAAGGTCAGCGTGCTCCAGGAGATCGCCAAGGCGAAGAAGAAGCCCGCCGAGGCGCGTGCCGTGGTCCAGATCGGCATCGTCATCGGCGGCGCGGACGGCGACTTCGACAAGACCGAGCAGGCCGTGGTCCGGGAGGCGTGCTTCGCGCTGGGGCTCGCGCCGCACGAGTTCGACCTCTGACCGACCTGTGGTGCGGGCGCCCTCGGCCGTGGCCGTACTTCCGGCTGGGGCGCCTCTCCCCCGGGCCGGGCTCAGGCCACGCGCAGGAACCGGCGAGGATGCTGTCGATGAGCCTGGCGACCGCGCTCTCGCCGACCACGAGCAGGTCGGTGATCCCGGCGTTGGACGGGCCGCCCGTCATCGGCTCGGCCGACGCGTCCCATGGTTCCCGGTGAGGGCCGGACATGGCGCGCCGGTGTCGTCGAGGGTGCCGGCCTCCCGTCGGCGCAGGGGCCCTACTGCCCCACCCTGCCGTCGACGCACTCCCTCAACAGGTCGGCGTGACCGCAGTGCCGGGCGTACTCCTCGACCCGGTGCACCATCAGCTCCCGGACCGAGGCCCCGCCCTCGCCCAGCCGCTCGGCCGGGTCGGGGTGCCGGGCCAGCAGGGCGTCGGTCGCGGACTGCTCGCCGTACAGCTTCGGCAGCGGGTCGGAGCCGCTGATCCAGTTGAGCCAGTCCCGCTCGGACTCGGCGAGATGGCGCAGGAGGCCGAGCAGGGACATCGTCGACGGGGGGACGGACCTGCGGGCGAGCTGCTCCGGGTCCAGGCCCTCGCACTTCATGCGCAGGGTCAGACGGAAGTTGGTGAGGACGTCCTGGAGGGTGGCCAACTCCCCTTCGGGGCTGGGTCCATCGAGGTTGCGGGGCGCGCGCCGCCAAACGGATTTCGCCCGCACCGCCGAGCCACGCTCCGTTCCGCCACGCTCCGTCCAGCCACGCTCCGTTCCGCCCCGCTCGCTCCCCGCGCTCCCCGCGTGAGCTTCCGGAAACACCGCGTTCACTACGGCCCGACTCCTCGGTAACAACCCCTTTCTAACGTGGCGGGCCGTGGGATCGCAGTCGTATACAGGGCCGCCGGGCAGCTGACGACGACCCGGCGACCGCCTCCGGCCGACGACGCCCGGCGGGGTTCCCACGCGTCCCCCCACCATCCGCTCCGAGCCCCACCGGGAGGCGTGACATGAGCACAACCGAGTCACGGTCGGCAACGGCAGACCCGACGAAGTCCGCCGACCAGGCGGCCCAGGAGACCCTGGAGGACTACACCCTCCGTTTCGCGCCCCGCACCTACCGCCGCTGGACCCCGATGGTCGTGGCCACCACGGCCCTCGGTGGCATCGCCTACATGGCCGACTTCTCCATCGGCGCCGGCATCGGCCTGGCGCACGGCACCGGCAACGCGCTCGTGGCGATCGCCGTGGCCGCCGTGGTCATCTTCGTCACCGGCTTCCCGCTCGCCTACTACGGCGCCCGCTACAACATCGACCTCGACCTGATCACCCGCGGCTCCGGCTTCGGCTACTACGGCTCGGTGCTCACCAGCGTCATCTTCGCCAGTTTCACCTTCATCTTCTTCGCCCTCGAAGGCTCGATCATGGCCCAGGGCCTCAAGCTCGGCCTCGGACTCCCGCTCTGGCTGGGCTACTTGGTCTCCACGCTCATGGTGATCCCGCTCGTCATCTACGGCATGAAGGCGCTGAGCAAGCTCCAGGTGTGGACGACCCCGATCTGGCTGCTGCTGATGGTCGGCCCGCTGGTCTACCTGATCTCCACCGACCCGGGCACGGTCGACCGCTTCCTCGCCTACGCGGGCACCGACGGCGAAGGCGGGGTCAACACCGCCTCGGTGCTGCTGGGCGCCGGTGTGTGTCTCTCGCTCATCGCGCAGATCGGCGAACAGATCGACTACCTGCGCTTCATGCCGCCCAAGACCGAGGCGAACAAGCGCAGTTGGTGGACCGCCGTCATCATGGCCGGACCCGGCTGGGTCGTCCTCGGCGCGCTCAAGCAGGCCATCGGTGTCTTCCTCGCCGTGTACATCCTCGCCAAGGTCGGCCCGGACGTCGCGCCCGAACCGATCCAGCAGTTCAAGGGCGCCTTCGACGCGATGATGCCGTCCTGGCTGGTGCTCCCGCTGGCCGTGGTCCTCGTCGTGATCAGCCAGATCAAGATCAACGTGACCAACGCCTACTCCGGCTCGCTCGCCTGGACCAACTCCTTCACCCGCATCACCAAGCACTACCCCGGCCGCATGGTCTTCGTCCTGGTCAACCTCGGCTTCGCGCTCGCCCTGATGGAGGCCGACATGTTCAGCTTCCTCAACGACATCCTCGGCTTCTACTCGAACTGCGCCATCGCCTGGGTCGTCACCGTCGCCACCGACATCGGCATCAACAAGTACCTGCTCAAACTCTCCCCGCACGCCCCCGAGTTCCGCCGCGGCATGCTCTACGCCGTCAACCCCGTCGGCGTGGTCGCCTTCGTCGCCGCCTCCGGCCTGTCCATCGCGATGTACTTCCACGCCCTGGGCGACACCCTCCAGCCGTACTCCCCCGTCGCCGCGGCCGTCATCGCCTTCGTCCTCACCCCGCTGATGGCGATCGTCACGAAGGGCAAGTACTACCTGCGCCGCACCGACGACGGCATCGACGAGCCGATGCTGGACGCCGACGGCAACCCGAGCGCGGTCACCTACGACTGCCACGTCTGCCACCAGCCCTACGAGCGCCCCGACCTGGCCGCCTGCGCCACGCACGACGCGGTGGTCTGCTCGCTGTGCCTGAGCACCGACAAGGTGGGCGACCACGTGCTGCCCGCCACCGTCTGACGGTCTCAGACCGCACCCGCGAGTGCCCGGAGCGTCCGGGCCTCGCGGGTCAGTACTCTCTCGTCGTTCTCCGGGACGAACTCCAGCAGCACGTCGAGGTCCCGGTCCCGGAGCCGCCCAAGGGCCGCCCGCCACAGGCCGGTTCGGGCATCGAGGGGCAGCCGGGTCGTCCCGGGCCACCAGGAGAAGGCGTGCACGGCGGCCACCCGGTCGCCCAGCAGGTCGAGACCGGCGAGAGCCTCCGCGTCCGCCAGGTCCAACGGCGGTTGCCAGTACGTCCGTACGGCGGCCCGGTCGACCTCGTCGAGCAGCCGCAGGGTGTGTTCGGCGCCGTCGGTGAGGGTGTTGCGGTGGAACTCGTAGGCGAGCTCGATGCCCGCCTCGGCCGCCGCCCTCGCCGTCCGCCGGGTGTCGTCGACGATCGCCGCACGCCGCTCCGGACTCGTCGCCTCCGTGCCCGTCGCGCCCGCCCAGATCCGGATGCGGGGTGCGCCCAGCCGGACGGCCGACCTGAGCACCGGTTTGAACTCCGCCGGATCGCTGTGCCCCGCGCGGTAGTACGACCCGTACGAGGCGACCGCCAGCCCCGCGGCGGCCGTGTCGTCCCGGACCCGGGCCGCGGTGTCCGTGTCGCCGGCCGGGACATGGACGTCGGCTCCCCACTCCACGCAGTCGAGACCGGCGTCCGCCGCCGCCCTCAGCACGTCCGGCACGTCCAGGTGGCGCAGGGTGACCGAACACAGGCCCATGCGCGGGGTCATGACGGCTCCTCGGACACGGTCGGAGCGCCGTCGCCGAGTCGTACGACGGTACGGCCGCCGTCGGCCCAGCGCGCGACGACGGTGAGGTCGGCGACCTCGGCGGTGACCTGGCCGGCGAGCGGGGGCGGGTCGGGTTCGGAGGTGAGGGAGGCCAGCGCCACGAACACGGTGCCAGGCGGGAACTCCCGCACTGCTCCGGTGAGTTCGGGGACGAGGGCCCAGGGGCCGTAGGCGGTGCCCTCGGGGGCGCGGCGGACCCGGTCGGCCGACCAGCCGTGCAGGCCCAGGAGTTGGCCGGTCACCTCCGGGCCGTCGAGGCGGATCTCGTCGCCGGTGTCGTCGGGCTGTGCCTCAGGGGGCAGGGCGACCGCCCAGCCGGAGTGATGGACCGGCGTTCCCGGCGGCACGCCCACCGTCCGGTGCACACGGAGTTCGAACCGGCCGCGGGCCAGCGTGAGGCTCTCGACGCGGGCCGAGGGCAGGACGGGGCCGCCGTCGGGGAAGACCGGGTGATGCCAGGAGGCGAGCCAGTTCGGGCCCGCCGCGAGGGGGTTGACGCGGAGGCGGGCGCTGCGGGTGCCCCGGGACTCCAACGCGATGTGGTTGTCCGGGGTGTTGGCGGCGCTCGTCGGGCCGGTGCGGGTGGAGTAGGCGAGGCGGGCGTAGAGCGGGTTGCCGAGGGTCTCGCGCGCCGGCTCACGGGGGTCCGGCTTGAAGCTGCCGTGGTTGTGGAGCCGTACGAGACCGTCCCGGGCGGTGGTCTGGACGAGCAGTCCGGGTGCGGACAGGGCGAGGACCCGGTCGGGGCCCTCGGCGGGCGCGCGCTCCTCGGTGGCCGTCCACACCGGGTGTTCGGGCGGAAGGAGCAGGGCGAGGAATGCCTTGGACGCCCAGTACGGGGAGCCGGGGCCGGAGTAGCGCTGGAGGGTCGCCGCGTGGGGGCCGTACCAGCCGAGGGTGAGGAGGCCGTCGGGAGTGAGGGCGCCCCGGTCGAGGAAGTGGCGCAGGGCTCCGCTGAGGAGGCGGCGGGTGGTGCCGGGGGTGAGCGGGGTGTGGCCGGTGAGGGCGCCGAGGGCCACGGCGGCGGTCGCGGCGAAACGGTAGGTCAGGGAACGGCCGTGGTGGATCGGGGCGCCGTTCGCGTCGAAGAGCAGGGAGAAGCCGTCGAGGAACTCCCGCAGTCGCGGGCCCAGTTGATCGGAGAGTGCCCGGTCCTCGGCGAGGTGGGCGTGGAGCAGCGGGTAGAGATGCAGGGCCTAGCCGTTGTAGTGGTCGAAGGCGCGGCCGTCGCCGTCGGAGTACCAGCCCTGGCCCTGGTACCAGCCCTCCAGCAGCCCGAGGCCCCGCTCGATCGCCCGCCGGGTGTCGGTGTCGCCGCGTCCGACCGACTCCAGGAAGCCCGCGACCGTCAGCGGGAAGAGGTACCAGTTGTTGGGCGCGGGCGTGTGGGTGAGCGCGCCGCGCAGCCAGTGCTCGACGCGGTCCTGGTCGGCGCCGGGGAGGGTGTCCCAGGTCCAGGGCGTGGTGAGGCGGAGCGCGAGGGCGACCGACGCGGACTCGACCATGGGCTGGCCCTGGATGCCGTGGTGGCCGATCTCCGGCCAGGACTCGGTGTCGTCGCGGCCGGGGGTGCGGGTGCCCCGGGCGAGCCCCGCGGTGTAGCGCTCCAGGTAGCCGCGCGGGTCCTTGCCGGAGGCGCCCGCCGTGCGCAGGGCGGCGAGCAGGAAGGTGCGGGCGTAGCCTTCGAGGCCGTCGGAGCGGACTCCGGACCTGGAGGGCGGGCCGGGGAGGTCGAGGAGGGCGTGGCCCGGGGTGGCGTACCGGAGGGCCGCGTCGAGGAGTTGGTCGGCCGCGGCCTCCCAGTGGGCTCGTGTGCAGCCGGTGTACGGGCTCAGGGTGCGGTCTTCGGGCGGCAGTCGGAGCATGGCCGGGCCACGCCTCCTCTTCTTCGCAGGGCTCCCGCGTCAGGCGAGGCGGGCCAGGCGTTCGGGGCGGACGGGGTGGGCGAAGGGACGGCCCAGCGTGTACGACTCCACCTCGGCCAGGGCCAGTTCGGCGAGGCGGCGCAGCTCACCGCCCTTGGAGCCGGCGATGTGCGGGGTGAGCAGGACGTTCGGGCAGTCGTAAAGCGGCGAGTCGGCGGGCAGGACGTCCGGTTCGGTGACGTCCAGGACGGCGTGGAGGCGGCCCGGGACGACTTCGTCGACGAGGGCGTTCTGGTCGACGACGGCTCCGCGTGCGGTGTTGATCAGGGTGGCGCCGGTGCCCATCCGGGCCAGGTACTCGCGGCTGACCAGTCCGCGGGTCTCCGGCAGTAAGGGGGTGTGCACGCTGACGACGTCACCCCGGGTGAACAGCTCGGGCAGCGGGACGAGTTCGGCTCCGAGGTCGTGTGCCTCGGCGGCGGTGACGTAGGGGTCGTGGAGCAGGACCGTCAGGTCGTGGGGGCGCAGCAGCTCGATGACGCGGCGGCCGATGACGGAGGCGCTGAGGATGCCCACCGTGCGGTGGTAGTTGCCGTCGTCGGCGAGCCGGTCGTTCCAGTCCAGGCGGCGGCGCTCGGCGCGGTAGACGCGGGCGGTCTCCAGGACCCGTTTGCCGGCGAGGAGGATCATCGCGAGGGTGTACTCGGCGACCGGTACGGCGTTGGCCGCGGCGGCGGAGGAGACCAGCAGGCCGCGGTCCCAGCAGGCGGGCGTGATGTGGTGGCGTACCGTGCCCGCGGTGTGCACGACCGCCCGCAACCGGGGTGCGGCGGCCAGGACTTCGGCGTCGACGGGCGGGCAGCCCCAGCCGGTGACGAGCAACTCGGCGTCCGCGAGGGCACGGTGGGCTTCCCGGGTGGTGAAGTCGTCGAGGACGAGGTCCGGTTCGAGGTCGGTGAGGGCCGCGAGTCTGCGCCGTACGTCGGTGTCGAGGACCTGGCGTGCGGTCCGGTGCGCCATGGCGAGGACGGTGCGCGGGCGGCGGCGGATCTGCGTCAACCGGGGCTCCTTGCTGGTCACTTGACG
This sequence comes from Streptomyces sp. SID13726, assembly GCF_010548375.1. Classification (GTDB taxonomy): domain Bacteria; phylum Actinomycetota; class Actinomycetes; order Streptomycetales; family Streptomycetaceae; genus Streptomyces. Next base: position 736,538 of record NZ_JAAGLY010000001.1, on the reverse strand, counting down.
CTCCCGGCGGTCAGTCCGGACTTCCAGTACCGCTGGAGCGTCACGAACGCGACGATCAGCGGGACGACGGCGAGCAGGGAGCCGATGACGACGAGCGGGTAGTACTCGGGTGAGACGGTGGCGGAGCTGTTCCAGGTGTAGAGGCCGAGGCTGAGCGGATACAGGTGCTCGTCGGAGAGCATCACCATCGGCAGGAAGAAGTTGTTCCAGATCGCGGTCAGCTGGAAGAGGAAGACGGTGACGAAGCCGGGTCCGAGCATGCGCAGGCTGACCCGGACGTAGGTCTGCAGCTCCCCCGCGCCGTCGACCCGGGACGCCTCCAGCACCTCGTTGGGCACATAGCCGTTGCTGAGCAGGCGGGCCAGGTAGACGCCGAAGGGGTTGAAGAGGACGGGGACGAACACCGCCCAGAAGGTGTTGACCAGGCCGATGCCGGAGGCCACCAGGTAGAGCGGCAGGGCGAGGACGGTCGGCGGGACCATGACTCCGGCGAGGACGAGGCCGAACAGCTTCTCCTTGTGCGGGAAGGCGTACTTGTCGAAGGCGTACCCCGCGGCGACGCTGATCAGCGAGCCGACGAGGGCGCCGCCGACGGCGTAGAGGAGGCTGTTGAGGTACCAGCGGTCGTAGACGCCGTCCTCCATGGAGAACAGGTCGCGCAGGTTCTGCCCGAGCGAGAAGTCGCCGAGGGAGAGGATGTCGCTGCCGAAGAGCGCGTCGGAGTTCTTGGTGGACGCGAGCAGCAGCCACAGGCCGGGCAGCAGGGTGTAGAGGGCCGCGATCAGGACGACGGCGTTGGCGACGCTGCGGCTGGTGAGTCGGCTGGTGGTCATCGGGGGCTGCGCTCCTTGCGGCCGGTCCAGCGGGTCACCGCGTACGACAGGGCGCAGGTGACGAGGAGGAGGATCACGGAAGCGGCGGACGCCAGGCCGTAGTTGTTGCGGCGGAAGGCGGCGTCGTAGATGTACATGTTGGGCGTGTAGCGGGAGTTGACCATCGGGGTGGCCTGGTTCATCAGGGTGGGTTCGGTGAACAGCTGGAGCGCGCCGATCAGGGCGAACACGCAGACCATCACGACGGTGCCGCGGATGATGGGGACCTTGACGAGCAGCGCGGTGCGCATCCCGCCCGCGCCGTCGATGCGGGCGGCCTCGATCACCTCGCGGGGCAGGGCCTGGAGGGCGGCGTAGAAGATGACCATGTTGTAGCCGAGGCCGCTCCACAGGGCGATGTTGACGATGGCGGGCAGCACGGTGTGCAGGCCGAGGAAGTCGATGTGGATGTCCGCCGCGCCGAACGCCCTGATGACGGGGCTGAGTCCGGGTGTGTAGAGGTACAGCCAGATGACGGCGGCGATGATGCCGGGCACGGCGTGCGGCAGGTAGAGCATCATCTGCGCGGTGCGCCGCAGCCGGACCAGGCCGGAGTCCAGGAGCAGGGCGAGGGCGAGCGCGCCGACGACGACCGCCGGGACGAAGATCAGGCAGTAGAGGGCGATCACGCCGAAGCCGGAGCGGAAGCTCGGGTCGCCGAGGACCGCGAGGTAGCTGCGCAGGCCGGTGAAGACGGTGGTGCCGCCGCCGAAGCCGAGGCCCTCGTGGTCCTGGGAGAAGAGGCTGAGGTAGATCGCGTAGCCGACCGGGATGAGGAAGACGGCGACGAGCAGGGCCGTGAAGGGGGCCAGGAGCGTGGCGCAGGCGAGGAGTTGCTGACGGCGGCCGGCGCGGCGGGGGCGGGGCTCGCTCGGGGCGGGCGGTTTGGTCCCCGTGCGTTCGCCGGGGGTAAGGACTGTGCTCACGGGGTGCACCTCACTTGGTCGTCACCGACAGGCCGAGGCTCTTCAGATCGGGCAGGGTCCGGCGTTCTCCTTCGCGCAGGGAGCCGATGATGCTGCCGCTGCCTGCGCCCGCCTTGGCGAAGCCGTCCTCGACGGAGGTGATCGTGGAGGTCATCCGCGGACCCCACTGCCAGCGCGGGGAGATGAGTTCGGCGGACTGCTGGAAGAGGCCGAAGATGTCCTGGCCGGAGTAGTAGGAGGTGTCCATCTCCTTGCGGGCCACGGGGACGAGTGCCGGTACGGCGGGGTAGGCGCTGCTGACCCCGCTGGAGAGCTTGGCGCGCAGGGCGTCCGGGCTGGTGACCATCCAGGTGATGAACTCCAGTGCCTCCTTGGGGTGTCGGCTGTCCTTGGTGACGGCGAAGGTGGAGCCGCCCTGGGTGCCGAGCGAGGGTTCGGCGGGGTTCCACTGCGGGAGGGGGGCGATGGCCCACTTGCCCTTGCCGTCGGGGGTGGACTTCATCAGGGAGCCCGCGGCCCAGGCGCCTGCCATGTAGCCGACCGTCTCGCCGTTCTGGAGGTGGGCCCGCCACTGCTGGCTGTCGACCGGTTCGACCCGGACCAGGTCCTGGTCGACGAGGTTCTGCCAGTAGGCGGCGACCTTGCTCGTCGGGGCGTCGGCCATGGTGATCCGCCAGGTGTCGCCGACGGCCCTGAACCACTGGCCGCCGGCCTGCCAGGCGAAACCGGCCATGTGCTGGGAGCCGTTGGTGAAGAAGCTGGCCATCCGGGTGCCGGGGTCGGCCTTCTTCAGCTTGCGGGCCGCGGTCTCGAACTCCGCCCAGGTCCTGGGGACTTGGATGCCGTACTTGGTGAAGACGTCCTTGCGGTAGAAGAACATCATCGGCTCGATGTCCACCGGTACGGCGTAGACACGGCCGTCGAGGGTGGTCAGGTCGAGGGCCTGCGGGAGGAACTCGGCGCGTACCGAGGCGGGGAGCAGGTCGGTGAGGTCGCGGGGGACGCCGTCGATGGCGTAGCCGGGGAGCTGGGGGTACTCCATGGTGGCGACGTCGGGGGCGTTGCCGGCGCGGGCGGCGTTGCTGAGCTTGGCCCAGCCGCCCTGGGGTCCGGAGGGGACCTGCTGGTAGTCGACGCGGATCCTGTCCTGGCTGCGGTTGTACTCGTCCACGACCTCCTGGGTGCCGCGCAGGGCCGACCAGAAGGTGAGGTGCACGGGCCCGCTCCCGGTGCCGGTGCCGCTCCTGGAGGAGGAGCAGCCCGCCAGGATCAGGGCGACGGTGACGATCAGTACGGCGGCACGTCGGCCGGGCATGGGGCCTCCCGCGTCTCTGCTGGGTCATCAGCATCTTGGGCGGGCGACGAAAAAAGCGTCAATGGATCGAACAGAAGAAAATAAAGCGGTCAAACGAACAAATCAGGGGGCCGGGGCGGTCGATCCCCTCACCACCAGGCCCGGGAGCAGTTCCACGTGCCGGGTCGCGATGGGCCGCAGTCCCTCGCGGGCCGCGTCGAGGCGGCGCAGCAGGAGTCCGAGGCCGATGCGGCCCAGCTCGGTCTTGGGCGGGGCGACGGCGGTCAGCGGGACCGGGCCCATGTCGGCGACGACGTCGTTGTACGCCACCACCGAGCAGCGTCCCGGCACGTCGATCCCGGCGGCCTGGAGCCGCTGCACGAGGACCAGGGCGTCCATGTCGCTGTGGATCAGCACGGCCGTGGCGCCCGCCTCGCGCACGGCGGCCACGAGGTCGGCGGCGCCGGGGCCGGCGGCGGACGGGTCGGGGCCGGCGGCGCGGGAGCTGAGGATCGTACGGCAGCCCTCGGCGAGGCCTCTCGCACCGGTCTGGCCCGCGAACTCGCCGCGGATCACCCGGGCGGTGGGGCTGTCGTCGCGGGCGGCCAGGACGACACGGCGGTGGCCGAGGGCGGTCAGGTGCTCCAGGGCCAGGTGGACGCCGTAGGCGTGGTCCGAACGGACCGAGTCCATGGGGTAGATGGCGCTGGTGCGGGCGGGTCGGCGCTCCACCAGGACGACGGGGACGTCCAGTTCGGTGAGCCAGGAGTGGTCCGCGTCCAGCTCCTCGGCGCGGGTGCGCCAGTGCGGGGAGAGCAGCAGGCCGCGCGCGCCGCCGTCCAGTGCCTGGCGCACCGCCTCGCGCTCGGCGCCGCCGTCGCCGGGCGCGATGTGCAGTTCGACGCGGAGTCCGGCCTTCTCGGCGGCCTCCCGGGCGCCCTGGACGGCGTCGGTGAGGTAGGTGTTGCGCTCGGGCACGATCATGGCGACCGCGTCCCCGCCGGCCGGGCTCTGCTCCGGCACCGGCCGCAGCGACCGCGCCACCCCGTGCCCCCGCCGCACCTCCCCCCGGTGCGCCAGTTCCTCGACGTCCCGCCGCACGGTGACGACGGAGACCCCGAGCTCGTCGGCGAGGTCGGCGATCCGCGCGACCCCCCGCACGCGCACCAGCTCCGCGATCCGGGCCTGCCGCTGCCGCGCCGACTCCCGCATGGCTCACCGTTTCCGATCGATTGTCCGGGACGGTGTCATCGTACCGATCAATCGATCAGAAGGTGAGGGCGGCGGATGCGGGCGCTGCCCACGGCGGACTGCCCGCGCCTCTGCTCCTCCCCCCTACCCCGCTGCTCCTCTACTCCTCTACTCCTCGATGACCAGTCCCTTGGCCGCGAGGAGCGGCTCCAGTCCGCAGATCTCCGTCACCGTCTTCCCGGCCCGGTACGCGGCGATGTACTCGGCCTCGGTGTCGACGCGTTGCCGGGAAGCCTCGGCCACCTGCTCGGCGTCCTCGCGGCGGACGACCACCACGCCGTCGGCGTCCGCGCGGACCACGTCACCGGGGCGCACCAACTGGCCGCCGATCGTGACCGGTTCGCACATCGGGCCGACGGTCTCCTTCACCGTGCCCTTGATGCAGACGCTGTGGGAGAAGACCGGGAAGCCGAGGGCGCGCAGGTCCTCGGTGTCGCGAACGCCCGTGTCGGTGACGAGGCCGGCGAGGCCCTTGGACTGACAGGCGTTGGCGAGGACGTCACCGAAGGAGCCGGCCTCGGTGTAGGCGCCGGCGGAGACCACGACCACGTCGCCGGGGCGGGCGTAGGCGATGGCGGTCTGGAGCATCAGGTTGTCGCGGGGCGCGCACTGGACCGTGAACGCGGGTCCGCACAGCGACATGCGGTGGTCGACCGGCTTGATGGACGAGTCCAGCGCGCCGAGCCTGCCCTGCGCTTCGTGGATGGTGGCCGAGGAGTACGTGCCGAGCCGCTCGACCAACTCCGGCGCGGGACGGTCGAACTTCGTGCTGACGCGGATCATGACGGCCTTTCGGACGGGGTCAGTTCGGCACAGGCGGCGGCGAGACGCGCGCACGCCTCGGTCAGGACGTCCGCCGACGTGGCGAAGGAGATACGGAAGTAGCCGGGCGCGCCGTACGCGGAGCCGTGGATCACCGCCACCTGTTCACGGTCGAGGAGGTAGCGGGCGAAGTCCTCGTCGTCTCGCAGGAGTTCACCGGAGGGGGTCGACCGGCCCAGCGCCGCACGGCAGTTCACCAGCAGATAGAAGCCGCCGCTCGGGCTGGTGCAGCTCAACTGCGGTATCTCGCCGATGAGTTTGACGGTGGTGTCCCGGCGGGCCCGGTACACCTCGACGGTCTCCCGGACGAAGTCCTGCGGTCCGGTGAGCGCGGCGGCCGCGGCGGCCTGGCTGACGGAGGACGGGCAGGAGGAGATCTGCGACTGGAGGGTGTTGATCGCGGTCACCAGGTCGGCCGGACCGACCCCGTAGCCGATCCGCCAGCCGGTCATGGCGTACGTCTTGGAGACCCCGTTGGTGAGGAACACCCGGTCGGCCAGGCGGGGTTCGGCGGCGGCGAGGGACAGCCCGGCACCCTCGTCGTACCAGATCTCGTCGTAGATCTCGTCGGTGAGGACGCGGACCTGCGGATGGTCCAGCAACACCTCGGCGAGCGCCCGGAGTTCGCCGGTGGTGTAGGCGGCGCCGGTCGGGTTGCCGGGGGTGTTGAGGATCAGCCAGCGGGTGCGGTCGGTGAGGGCGGCCGGCAGGCCGGCCGGGGTCAGCTTGAAGCCGTCGGACTCCGGGCAGTCGACGATCACCGGGGTGCCGTCGTTGGCGCGGACCATGTCGGGGTACGACACCCAGTACGGGGCCGGTACGACGACCTCGTCGCCCTCGTCCAGGGTGGCCATGAGCGCGAGGAAGATGACCTGCTTGGCCCCGCCGCCGACGGTGATCCGCGAGTCGTCGTATTTCAGGCCGTGGCGGTCCAGGAGCTTGCCCCTGATCGCCGCGCGCAGCTCCGAAGTGCCGTTCACCGGCGTGTACTTGGTCTCCCCCGCCTCGATCGCGCGGATCGCGGCCGCCTTGACGTGGTCGGGGGTGTCGAAGTCGGGCTCGCCCACGGTCAGGTCGAGGATCGTGTGGCCCTGGGCCTTGAGTTCGCGGACGCGCTGGGCCGCCGCCGTGCTGGGCGAGGGCTTGATACGGCGGACCCGTGCTGCCGTAGGCATGCGATCAGCCCTCCCTGCGCTCGAAGTTGAGGCCGCCGGGGACCTGGAAGGTCGGCAGGATCTCGATGTGGCCGATGTTGACGTGCCGGGGCGAGTCGACGGCGAACTCGATGGAGTCGGCGATGTCCTCGGGCTTGAGGGACTCGTAGCCGTCGTAGAACTGCCGCTGGGCCTCCGCCATGTCGCCGAGGAGCCGGCCGAAGATCTCGGTCTCCACCCGGCCGGGGCAGATCTCGGTGACCCGGACCCGCTTGCCGTAGCCGTCGACCCGCAGCTGGCGGGAGAGGGTGTGCACGGCGGCCTTGGTGGCGTGGTAGATCGTGTTGCCGCCGAAGTTGTAGACCCCGGCGATGGAGCTGATGTTGACGATGTGGCCGAGGTCCCGCTCGACCATGCCCGGCATGAGCAGCCGTACGAGGTGCAGCACGGCCTGGATGTTGACGGCGACCTGCTCGTCCACGGCGAACTCGTCGGCGGTGAGGATGTTGCCGGTGCGGGAGACGCCCGCGTTGTTGACGAGGACGTCGATCTCCAGGCCGCCCAGGGCGGCGGTGAGCGCGGTGGTGTCGGTGATGTCGACGGCGTGCGGGACGCAGCCGGTGGCGTCGGCGAGGGCTTCGAGGCGTTCCGCGTTGCGGGCCACGGCGTGGACTTCGAGCCCACGCTTGGCCAGGCGTTCCACGACCACGGCTCCGATTCCGGTGGACGCTCCCGTGACGAGTGCGGTCCTGTAGTCGGAGATGGGCATGCGGGTGCTCCTTGTTCGGTGTTTTTCGGGGGGGTGTCAGACGTCGCGCAGGGGCAGATGGGCCCGGTCCTTGACCCGGGACACGGCGAGGAGCGTGCCCAGGGCGGTGACGACGGCGTAGTAGGCCGGCATGTGGACGTCGCCGGTGCGGTCGATGAGGTAGGTCATGAGCAGCGGGGCGGTGCCGCCGAAGAGGGCGGCGGAGACGTTGTAGCCGAGGCCGTAGGCGGAGTAGCGGACCCGGGTCGGGAAGAGCTCGACGAGCAGGATGTGGATGACACCGGTGTGCCCGGCGAAGACGAGGGCCATGAGACAGGCGCCGAGGACGGCGAGTGCGACGTTGCCGGTGCCGATCAGGAGGTAGCAGGGGATGCCCACGACGGCCATGGCGACCGCGGCCCCGGCGATGACCTTCTTGCGGCCGACCCGGTCGGAGAGCCGGCCCATGTACGGGATGGCGATACAGATCGCGACCAGGCTGGACGCGGTGACGAGGAGCCCCTGGACCTTGCTGAAGTCCAGCTCGCTGCTCATGAAGGTGGGCATGTAGCTGAACAGGACGTAGTAGCCGGAGCCGTTCATCAGGGGGATGAACAGGGCGAGCAGCATCGCGCGGCGGTGCTCGGCGGAGGAGAACGCCTCCTTGAGCGGGTTCCTGGACAGACCGCCCTCTTCTTGCAGGCGCGTGAAGTTGGGGGTGTCGCTGATCCGCTTGCGGATGTAGATGCCGGTGATGCCGAGCGGCACGGCGAGCAGGAACGGGATGCGCCAGCCCCAGGACTCCATGCGCTCGGCGCCGAGTCCGCTGGTCATGGCGGCGGCGATCAGGGTGCCGGTGAGCAGGGAGAGGAACGAGGCGATCTGGGCGTAGCTCGTGTAGAGCCCGCGCTTGCCCTCGGGGGCGTGCTCGGCGAGGAAGCTCATCGCGCCGGAGGCCTCGCCGCCGACGGAGAAGCCCTGGGCGACGCGGAGCAGGATCAGCAGGGCGGGGGCGGCGACGCCGATGCTGGCGTACGTCGGCAGGACGCCGATGGCGGCGGTCGCGACGCTGATCAGCATGATGACGAAGACCAGCATCCGCTGGCGGCCGATGCGGTCGCCGAGGTGGCCGCAGATGATCCCGCCGAGGGGGCGGAAGAAGAACGACACGGCGTAGCCGAGGAAGACGAGCTGGACGGCGTTCTCGGAGCCGGGGAAGAAGACGGCGGCGAGGGTGCCGGCCATGAAGCCGAAGATGCCGTTGTCGTAGAGCTCGGCGAAGATGCCGACGCATCCGGCGAGGGTGATCTTCCGGGCGGTTCTGGGATCGACGGTGTTCGGTATCGGCTGAGCGGCGGCCACGGTGCTCATGGCTCTCCTGTCGGGGAGGAGGGGCGGGATGAGGTGGGCTCGGCTCGGTGGGGGCGGGCGGGGGAGGGGGCGGGGGCGGGGCCTGTGGTGTCTGGGCCCGGATACGCGGGGCAGTCGGGGTCAGCCGCCGGCGTGGACCGGAATGCGGAGGGTGTCGAAGGCGGTGCGGACCCTGGCCCGGAGCGCGTCCACGGCGGCGCGTTGTGCGCGGTACGCCGTGACCGCCTCGTCGAGGGTGCGGTGCCGGAAGCGGAGGGCCTGGCCGGGGCGGACCTGGCCGAGGGCGGAGAGGCCGGTGGCGGTGACGACGGCGAGGACGGGGTAGCCGGCCGTCACACCGCGCCCGCGGTGCAGGACGAGGAGTTCGTCCCCGGCGGGCACCTCGACGGCGCCGATCGGTACGCCCCGGGAGAGCACTTCGCCTGTATCGGTACGACGGGGCAGGCGCCCTTCGCTGCCCAGCCGCAGTCCGATGTGGTTGCTGCGCGGGCTCACGGTGAAGGGCGCGCCGAAGAGCCGGGATGCGGTGTCGCCGAACTCGGCCCGGTCGGGGCCGTCGGTGACGTCGATGGTCCACGTGGTCGCCGGGAAGGCGGCGGCGGCGGGGGCGGCCAGGCGGAAGAGGGGGATGCGGGAGTAGGGGTGGTCGAGGGGCGGGCAGGAGGCGCGCAGGGTGAGTTCGTCACCGGCACGCAGGGCGGGGCCGAAGCCGAGGACGGTGTCGGGGGCGCAGCTGCCCTGGAGGTACTCGGTCTCGACCGACCCGAGGACGGCGAGGTAGACCCGCAGTCCCTGCCGGATGCCGGCGACGCGGAGGGGCTCCCCGGCGCGGACGACGAACGGCTCCCACTGGGGTCGGGGGGCGGCGGAGACGGTCACGTCGGCGGGGGCGCCGGTGACCGCGACGAGGATGTCGGCGGAGGGGACGCAGGCGAAGTCGAGGGCGGTCAGCTCCAGCAGGGGCGCGCGCTCGTCGTTCCCGCACAGGATGTTGGCCACGCGGGCGGAGTGCTGGTCGAGGGCTCCGTTGGCGGGGAGGCCGTGCCGGGAGCGACCGGTGCGGCCGAGGTCCTGGACGGTGGTGTGACCGGGGGTACGGACGGTGAGGGTGTCAGCCATGCCGGACCAGCCTCGGGCCATCCGCCCGTCCCTCCGCACACTCCGCCAGCGACACCCCCGCGAACTCCCCCCACCGCTCCGCCCCGATCGGCACGAACCGGAACGTGTCTCCGGGCCGGTACGGCGTGAGGGGGTCGGCATGGAGGTCGAGGACGCGTACCGGGGTGCGGCCGAGGAGGGGCCAGCCGCCGGGGGACGGCATCGGGCAGATCACCGCCTGGCGGCCGGCGACGGCGACCGAGCCGGGGTCGACCCGGGTACGGGGCGAGGCCAGCCGGGGCACCGGCACCGGGAAGGGCGGTCCGTCCGTCATCGGCGCTCCGGCGGGCGCGCCCAGGCAGCGCACGGTGAGGTCGGACCCGGAGTGCAGGGCGACCACCTCGCCCTCGGTCAGGCCGAGTTGGGCGGCGACCACGGGCAGGTCGGGGCCGTGCTCACCGCCGTAGACGACGGGGACGACGAAACGGCGGGGCGCGGCCGTGGGCCCGGGATCGACGCCGAGCCGTGCGGCCTCGTGCCACAGCAGCCGTCGTACGGTCTCGTGGCCCGTGTCCGCGCAGTCGAACTCCACGAGCAGCGCGTCGTACGCCGGCACCAGCCCGTGCACACCGGGCAGGTGCACGGCGTCGAGAGCGTCGGCGAGCGTGTGCACGAGCCGCCAGGCGGCCTCCTGGTCGAGGCCGACGGCCCTGGCGACGACGGCGGAGTCACCGCAGTCCTTGACGGTGAGGTGGCCGGTCATGTCAGGCCCCCTTGGCGTCGAGGACCTCGTCCAGAGCGGCGAACTTCACGCCTGCCGCCAGGAGTTGCTCCCGGACCCGGGCGGCCAGGGCGAGTGCCCCCGGGGTGTCGCCGTGCAGGAGGACCGTGTCGCAGTCGACGGGGACGTCACGTCCGCCGACGCTGCGGATCACCCCCTCCGTGACCATCCTCAGCGTCCGCCGGGCGATCTCCTCGGCGTCGTGGATCACGGCCCCCGGTTCGGAGCGCGGCACGAGCGTGCCGTCGTCGCGGTAGGCCCGGTCGGCGATCCCGACGATCCCCACGCGCAGCCCGCGCTTGCGGGCCGCGTCGGCGAGTTCGCCGTCCTGCGCGAGGACGATCAGCGACGGGTCGAGGGCGGCGACCGCGTCCACGACGGCCCGCGCGTAGTCGTCGCGCACGGCGACCAGGTTCCCGAGGCGGCCGTGCGGGGCGACATGGCGGACCCGGGTGCCGTGGGCGACGGCGAAGGCCTGGAGCGCGCCGACCTGGTAGAGCACGTCGGTGCGGACCTCGTCCGGGGTCAGGTCCATCGCGCGGCGCCCGAACCCGACGAGGTCGGGGAAGCTCGGGTGCGCGCCGACGGCCACGCCCTTCTCCACGCACTGCCGAACCGTCGTGTCCATGATGCGCGGATCCCCGGCGTGGAATCCGCAGGCGACATTGGCCGACGTCAGCAATTCGAGAAGGGCTTCGTCGTCGCCCATCGTGTAGGCGCCGAATCCCTCGCCGAGATCGGCCACGAGATCGACCGTATGCGTCATGGGGCCCTCCGAACGAGGAAAAGAAGAAAAGGAATTCCGGCGCCTTGGCGGCACGGCCTGGAATGTGTTTCCCACAACGTAGTGCGCCGCTCGCCCGGCGACCAATACGCGTTCACTTTGGCGTTATCGCGGACCGCTATGACCCGGGTCACACGCCCCGCTCCCTACGATGAGGCTCCGCTCGATCGGAGGGCCCCGCATGGACACCAGGCGTCTCTACTCGTTCATCAAGATCGTCGACGCGGGGAGCATCACGCGCGCGGCGGACATCCTGCACATCGCGCAGCCCGCCCTCAGCCAGCAGCTCTCGGCACTGGAGGCGCAGTTCGGGCAGCAGCTGCTGATCCGCAGCAAGCGCGGGATCGCCCCGACCGAGGCGGGCCGGGCGCTGTACCGGCACGCCCAGCTCATCCTCCGCCAGGTCGACCTCGCGCACGCGGCCGTGGAGGTCTCGGGCCGGGCCCCCGCCGGCGGGGTGTCGGTGGGCCTCGCCCCGTACAGCATGGGCGCGGCCCTCGCGCTCCCCCTGCTCAAGAGCGTGCGCGAGCGCTACCCCGGCATCCTGCTGCACATCAACGAGAACTTCGGCGGGGTGATCAGCGAAGCGATCATGACCGGGCGGATGGACATGGCGTTCATCTACGGCGCCGGGCCGCTCAAAGGGGTGCAGTTCGAGCCCATACGCTCCGAGGACCTGTTCCTGATCGGCGCGCCCGGCGGGGCGGGCGAGGTGCCGCTGGAGGAGCTCGCGGAGGTGCCGCTGCTGCTCCCGAGCCGTATCCACACCATCCGGCAGGTGGTCGACTCCGCGTTCCAGCAGGCCTCGCTGCGGCCCCGGGTGGTCGGCGAGGTCGAGTCCGCGCTGACCCTCGTCAACGCCGTGGACGCGGGGCTCGGGGCCACGGTCCTGCCCTGGTCGGCCGCCCGCGCGATCCTCGACGTCCGCGCGCTCGCGGTGCGCCGGATCGTGGACCCGGTGATCCCGGTGAAACTCTCCGTGGTGACCGCGGACGGCCAGCCGCTTTCCGAGCCCGCACTCGCCGTGCACGATCTTTTCCTGGAACTGGTCACCGCCCTGGATAAGGAACAGCAATAGCGTCACATCGAATTGCTATTTGTCTCCGGCCCCTGTCGCGGTTAGCGTCCACGCCATGAAAAAGCGTGTGCTGACCACCCGTGAGAATCTGCCCGGCCACGGCCTCGACCGGTTGTCCGAGGCGGCCGACGTGGTGGCCTGGTCCGCGGCCGCCAAGCCCGGTCCCGCGGACCTGGCCGCGCTGGCGCCGGGCGTGAGCGCCGTGCTGGCGCTGGGCAACGACCCCGTCGACGCCGCCCTGATGGACGCGGCGGGCCCCTCCCTGCGGGTGATCGCGCTGGCGAGCATGGGCTACGACAACGTGGACCGGACCGCCGCGGCCGAACGCGGTGTGGTCGTCACCCATACCCCGGGCGTCCTCGCGGAGACCACCGCCGACCTCACCTTCGCCCTGATCCTGGCCGCCCGCCGCCGCCTGGGCGCCGCGACCGAGAGCCTCGCCGCCGGGTCCTGGGACGTCTTCCGCATGCACGACTACCTGGGCCTGGACGTCCACGGCGCCACGCTGGGCCTGATCGGCTACGGCCAGATCGGGCGTGCGGTGGCCCGCCGGGGGCAGGGATTCGGCATGCGCGTACTCCATTACGACCCCTACGCGGACGTCACCTCCGACGACGGCCTGTCGACCCCGGCGAGCCTGACCACGCTGCTCGCCGAGTCGGACGTCGTCTCCCTGCACGTCCCGCTCACCGCCGAGACCCGGCATCTGATCGCGGCCCGCGAACTGGCGGCGATGAAGCCCACGGCCACCCTCGTCAGCACCTCGCGCGGCGGGGTCGTGGACGAGGCGGCCCTGCTGGACGCCGTACGGTCGCGGCGGCTGCACTCCGCCGGGCTCGACGTCTACGAACGCGAGCCGATGGGACGGGAGTTGTCGCCGCTGGTGGCGGAGGAGCACGTGGTGACGCTGCCGCACATCGGCTCGGCCACCGAGCCCACCCGGGCGGCGATGGTCGACCTGGCCGTCGACAACATCCTGGACGTCCTGGACGGCCGGCCCGCCCGCACCCCGCTTCCCGGTACGGCGGCCCGCGCGGGGGTGGCCGCGTGAGCCACCCCCTGTTCGACATCACCGGCAAGGTGGCCCTGGTGACCGGCTCCAGCCGGGGCATCGGCAAGGCGCTGGCCAAGGGACTCCTGGAGGCGGGCTGCACGGTCGTCCTCAACGGCCGGGACGCCAAGACACTGGAGGAGGCCCGCGCGGAACTCGCCGCCGCCTTCGGGGACCGGGTGCGCACGGCCGCCTTCGACGTCACGGACTCGGCGGAGGTCGCGGCCGGGATCGCCCGGGTCGAGGAGGAGACGGGTCCGCTCGACATCCTCGTGAACAACACCGGGGTCCAACACCGCACGCCCCTGCTGGAGTTCACCGACGAGGACTGGCGCAGGCTCGTCGACACCAACCTCACCAGCGCGTTCTTCGTGGGCCGCGAGGTCGCCCGCCGCATGGCCCCGCGCGGCCACGGCAAGATCGTCAACATCTGCTCGTTGCAGAGCGAGGCGGTCCGCCCCGGCATCGCGCCCTACTCGGCGACCAAGGGCGGTCTGAAGATGCTCACCAAGGGCATGTGCGCCGACCTCGGCCCGCTCGGCATCCAGGTCAACGGCATCGGCCCCGGCTACTTCGACACCGAGCTCACCTCGGCCCTGGTCGCCGACGAGGAGTTCAGCGCGTGGGTCCGCAAGCGGACCCCGGCCGGGCGCTGGGGGAACGTCGAGGACCTGGTGGGCGCCCTGATCTACCTGTCCTCCCCCGCGTCCGACTTCGTCAACGGCCAGGTGCTGTACGTCGACGGAGGCATGCTGTCCGTCCTGTGAGGCCCCTGTTCCAGTGATCGAAGGAGACGTCCACATGCACGCCTGCGTCGTCCACAAGGCGGGAGACCTCCGCGTCGAGGAGCGCGAGCCCGTCGCCGCCGGCCCCGGTCAGGTGACCGTGTCGGTCGCCCTCGGCGGGATCTGCGGCTCGGATCTGCACTACTACCGGCACGGCCGGGTCGGGGACTTCGACGTGCGGGAGCCGATGGTGCTCGGGCACGAGATCGTCGGCCGTGTCGCGGGCGTCGGCCCCGGCACCGACGGTCCCGCGGTCGGCACCCCGGTCGCCGTGCACCCGGCCACCCCGTGCGACCGGTGCGTCCACTGCGCCACCGGGCACCGCAACATCTGCGCGGACACCCGCTACCTCGGCAGCGCCGCCCGCACCCCGCACGTCCAGGGCGGGTTCGCCCAGCGGGTGACCGTGCCCGCCGCGCAGATCCGTCCACTGCCGCCGGAACTCCCCCTGCGCCGCGCGGTGTTGGCGGAGCCCTTGTCGGTGGCCCTGCACGCCGTGCACCGGGCCGGTGACGTGCGCGGACGGCGGGTCCTGGTCACCGGGGCCGGTCCGATCGGCTGTCTGGTCACCGCGGTACTGAGCCACCGGGGCGCCGCCGAGGTCGTGGTGAGCGACCTCCTGGAGACCCCACTGCGGATCGCCTCGGCGTCCGGCGCCACCGCGACGGTCCGTGCGGACGAACCCGGCGCCTGGGGCGGGGAGTTCGACATCGCCGTCGAGGCCTCCGGAGCCCCCGCGGGCCTGCGCACCTGCGTGGAACGCGTCCGGCGCGGCGGCACCGTCGTCCTCCTCGGCCTGCTGCCGCCCGGCGAGGTCCCCCTCCTGGGCAACATCGCCGTCACCCGCGAACTCGACCTGCGCGGGGCCTTCCGCTTCGACACGGAGTTCGACGAGGCCCTCACCCTGCTCGCCGGGGACCTCCCGGTCGACGCGATCGTGACCCACACCTTCCCGCTCGCCGAGTCCCGCGCGGCCTTCGACATCGCCCACGACCGGAGGGTCGCCTCGAAGGTGCTGCTGGATCTCGACGACCGGCGTTAGCCTCCCTGAGGCTGGAGGTACCGGGCGAGGAGGTCGTCCAGGGTCACCAGGCCCGTCAGCTCGCCGTTCTCGTCCCGTACGACCGCCAGCGACGCCCGGTGTCTGCGGAGCAGGTCGATCGCGTCGGCGACCGTGGTGGTGCAGGTCAGCTCCGGGATCGGGCGGGCGAGGGTGCGGGCGGTGCCGGCGCGGCCCTGCGCGCGGGCGACGAGCGCGTCGCGCGCGTGCAGGGAGCCGAGGATCCGGTCCCCCGGGACCCCGTCCCCCTCCCGGCCCTCGCGCACCACCATCCGCGTACGGTCGTGCTCGGCGGCCGTGCGCAGGATCGCGTCGAGGTCGGCGGTGCCCGGTACCGAGGTGATCTCCGCGGCCGGGATCTGGAGTTCACGCACCGGCGTATCGGGCTCGGTGAGCGAGCGGGTGAGCAGCTCGGAGTCAGCCTCGCTGATCAGTCCGAGCCGCTCCGACTCCTCGACCAGATGGGTCAGTTGCTCACGGTTGTGCACGGCGGTCAGCTCGTCGCGCGGGGTGACCCGGCACAGCCGTACCAGCGTGTTGCTCATCCGGTTGAGCACCGAGATCAGCGGCCGGACGACCTTGACGACACCCCGGAAGGGCGGCGAGAGGAGCATCGCGGAACTCTCGGGGTGGGCGATGGCCCAGGACTTGGGGGCCATCTCACCGACCACCATGTGCAGGAACACCACGACGATCATGGCGAACACGAAGGCCACGCCGTAGCTGAGCGCGCTGGGCAGGCCCAGGTCATGGAGCAGCGGGTCGAGTTCGTGGGAGATCGCGGGCTTGGAGACCGAGCCGAGGCCCAGGGTGCAGACGGTGATGCCGAGTTGGGCGCCCGCCAGCATCAGGGACAGCTCACGCATCCCGGCCAGCGCCGCCTTCGCACCGCGACGGCCTTCCGCGGCGGCCTTCTCCATGCGGTGCCGCTTGGCGGCGACCAGCGCGAACTCGGCGGCGACGAAGAACCCGCTGCCGATCAGCAGCAGGACGGTGACGAAGATCGCCGTAGGGAAGCTCATGCCTCGCCCGTCCTCTCGATGCGGACCCGCTCCGGCACATGCCGGTCCAGAGTGCGTACGTCGATCCGCGCGCACCCGCCGTCCGGCAGGTCCACGGTGATCCGGTCGCCGATCGCCGGGAAGCGGCCGAGCCGGTCGACGATCAGGCCGGCCACGGTGTCGTAGTCGTCCTCCTCGGGCAGTTCGACACCGGTGGCCTCGGCGACCTCGTCGAGACGGCGGCCCGCGTCCACCAGCCAGCCCGGCCCGTCCGCGACGGCGATCTCGGTGACGGTGTCGGTCTCGTCGGCGATGTCGCCGACCAGTTCCTCGGCGATGTCCTCGTAGGTGACGATCCCGGCGACCCCGCCGTGCTCGTCGAGGACGACCGCGAACTCGTCGTCCCGCTCCCGCATCTGCTCGACGGCCTCCGGCAGCGGAAGCGTGTCCGGCAGCAGCAGCGGGGTGCGGGCGAGGGCGCCCGCGGTGGCCCGGGACAGCTCGTCCGCGGACAGCCGCATCAGCTCGCGTACGCCCAGGACGCCCGGGACGTCGTCCGGGTGGTCGCCGAGCAGGGGGTAGGTGGAGTGGCCGTGCTTGGCGATCAGGTCGACGGCCTCGGCGGCGGTGGCGTCCTTGCGGACGAAGACGGCGTCGACGCGCGGCACCATCACCTCGTCGAGGGTGCGCTCGGAGAACTCCAGGGCGTGGTCGAGGAGTTCGGCGGTGTCCTTGGGCAGCTCGCCCTGTTCGTGGGACTCGCCGATGAGATGGCCCAGCTCCTCCAGGGTGGCGCCGTGGTGGAGTTCCTCGACGGGTTCGATGCCGATCCCGCGCAGCAGCCGGTTGGCGGCGCCGTCGAAGACGCGCACCAGCGGGCCGACGACCTTGAGGTAGGCGATCGTGGAGGGCGCGAGGGCCTTGGCCAGCTGCTCGGGGACGGCGATCGCGAGGTTCTTCGGGGCCAGCTCGCCGAGGACCATCTGGACGACGGTGGCCAGGACGAACGCCAGCACGACGGAGATGCCGCCGACCGCCCCTTCGGGGATGCCCATGCCGGTGAGAACCGGCTTGAGCAGCGCGGAGACCGAGGGTTCGGCGATGAAGCCGACGACCAGACCGGTGACCGTGATGCCCAGCTGGGCGCCGGAGAGCATGAACGACAGCCGCTCCAGCACCTTGAGCGCGCGGGCGGCCTTCTTGTCACCGGCCTCCGCGGCGCGGGCGAGGGCGAGGCGGTCCGCCGAGACGTACGCGAACTCCTGGGCGACGAAGTAGCCGGTGCCCGCGGTCAGCAGGAACACGGCCAGCAGGCCCAGGACGGCACTGGTGGTACTCAACGGCGCGTCGATCGCGTCGGGCGGGAGTCCGTCGATGGGGCGGACACGGGCTTGCTCCTTCGATAGTGATGTTCATCGGGTGAACGGCCGGGCCGGGAACGGCGTTCCCAGGTCTACCAGCCGTACGTCACGCCCGCGCGCCGGTCACAGCGCGGCCGGTGCCGGGCCGACCAGCTCGGACAGGACATCTTCCATGGTCACGAAGCCGAGCACGGCACCGGCCTCCCCGGTGACCGCGGCCAGGTGGCTGCCACCGGCGCGCAGCGCGGTGAGGGTGTCGTCCAGCGGGGTGTCGATGCGGACCCGGGTGACCGGGTGCAGGGCGGAGCGCGGGAAGGGCCGGTCGCGGTCGGTGACCCCGAGGGTGTCCTTGATGTGCAGATAGCCCAGCAGGGTGCCGTCGGGTCCGGTGACCGGGAAGCGGGAGTAGCCGGCGTCGGCGGCCAGCCGCTCCAGGCGGGCCGGGGTGACCGAGGCGTCGACGGTCCGCATCTTGGGGACCGGGACGAGGATCTCGCCGACCGGGCGGGTGCCCAGCTCCAGGGCGTCCCTGAGCCGTTCGCCGTCGGCGGGCGAGAGCAGCCCCGCCTCACCGGCCTCGACGACCATCCGGGCGAGCTGGTCGTCGGTGAAGACCGACTCGACCTCGTCCTTGGGCTCCACGCGCAGCAGCTTCAGCAGGGTGTTGGCGAAGGCGTTGATGCCGAACACGAACGGCCTGAGCGCGCGCGTGAGCGCCACCAGCGGCGGTCCGAGGAGGAGCGCGGTGGGCACGGGGGCGGCGAGGGCGATGTTCTTCGGGACCATCTCGCCGATCAGCATGTGCAGATAGGTGGCCAGCGAGAGCGCGATCACGAAGGCGATCGGGTGGACCAGCCCGTCCGGGACGCCGGCCGCCTCGAAGCCGGGCTCCAGGAGGTGCGCGACGGCCGGTTCGGCGACTGCGCCGAGGACCAGCGAGGAGACGGTGATGCCGAGCTGGGCGGTGGCCATCATCGCGGAGAGGTGTTCGAGACCCCACAGGGTCATCCGGGCCCGCTTGTGGCCCGCACGCGCGCGTGGCTCGATCTGGCTGCGGCGCACGGAGATCAGGGCGAACTCGCCGCCCACGAAGAAGGCGTTGGTCAGCAGCGTCAGGGCGCCGACGAGCAGCTGCACGGTGGTCATCGGGACTCCTCCCCCGTCCGGACCAGGACCGGCGCGGTGATCCGGACCCGGTCGGCGCGGTGGTGCTCGACCTCCAGGACCTCAAGGCGCCAGCCGCCGTCGACCTCGATGTCGTCGCCCTTGGCGGGGATACGGGCGAGCCGGGTGGCGACCAGTCCGGCCACGGTTTCGTACGGCCCCTCGGGCGCGGTGAGGCCTATTCCGCCGAGCCGGTCGACGCGGACGGAGCCTTCCGCCTCCCAGGTCCCGGCACCGGCGGGCCGCAGGTCGGGCACTTCGACGGGGTCGTGTTCGTCGCGGACCTCGCCGACGACCTCCTCGACGATGTCCTCGACGGTGGCCACGCCCGCGGTGCCGCCGTATTCGTCGATGACGACGGCCATGGTGCGGGTGGCCCGCAGCCGCTCCAGGAGCCGGTCGGCGGTGAGGCTGTCCGGGACCAGCAGGGGCGCGGTGGCGAGTTCGGTGACCGGGGTGACGGCCCGCTTGCCGGGCTCCAGGGCGAGCACGTCCCGGATGTGCACGGTGCCGACGACCTCGTCCAGGCTGTCGCGGTAGACCGGGAAGCGGGACAGGCCGGTGGCGTGGGTGAGGTTCGCGGCGTCGGCCGCGGTCGCGTGGGTCTCCAGGGCCTTGACGTCGACGCGCGGGGTCATGACGTTCTCCGCGGTCAGCTCGCCCAGGTGCAGGGTGCGCACGAACAGCTCGGCGGAGTCGGCCTCCAGGGCGCCCTCGGCGGCCGAGCGCTCGGCGAGCGCGACCAGCTCCTCGGGGCTGCGGGCGGAGGCCAGCTCCTCGGCGGGCTCCAGGCCGAAGCGTCGTACGAACCGGTTCGCGGTGTTGTTGAGATGCCGGATGAACGGGCCGAAGAGGGCGGTGAAGGCGGCCTGCGGTCCGGCCACCACCTTGGCGACGGCCAGGGGGCGGGAGATGGCCCAGTTCTTCGGCACCAGCTCGCCGACCACCATCAGCACGACGGTGGACAGGGCCACGCCCAGCGCGGTCGCCACCGGCGCGGAGGCTCCGCCCAGGCCGATCGCCGCCAGCGGGCCTCTGAGGAGGGCCGCGAGGGAGGGTTCGGCGAGCATGCCGATCACCAGGGAGGTGACGGTGATGCCGAGCTGGGCGCCGGAGAGCTGGAAGGTCAGCCGGCGTACGGCCTTCAGGGCGCCCTCGGCGCCCCGCTCACCGGACTCGGCGGCCCGCTCCAGGTCACCGCGCTCGACGGTGGTCAGGGAGAACTCGGCGGCGACGAACACGGCACACGCCAGCGTCAGCAGCAGGGCCAGCGCGAGCAGCAGGATCTCGGTCACCTGGCCACCCCCGCTCGCCCGTACGGGTGGGACGCGGCGCGGTCGGTACTGGGAGGCTCACCCATTGCGGGTCCGTGGCTCCTTCGGGTCGGGACTGGTCTCACCCAATGGTAAAGGACAGGCAAAGCAACCTGGCGGGGTGCGATCACCCTATGCTTCTACGCACCTGTAGAGAAAAGCAACGGAGAATGGGGAGTGAATACCGCCATGGTGTTCAAACGGCTGCTCGGCTCGCTCGGCGTGGGCGGGCCCACGGTGGACACGGTCCTCGACCCGGGCGCGGTCCGGCCGGGCGGCGGACTGTCGGGGCAGGTCCATCTGGTGGGCGGCGAGGCCGACTTCGACATCGAGCACATCGGCCTGGAACTGGTGGCGCGGGTCGAGGCCGAGCACGAGGACGGCGAGAGCGAGGGGGTCGTCGTCTTCGAGCGGTTCACCGTCGGCGGCGGCTTCCGGCTCGCGGCGGGCGAGCGGCACAGCGTGCCGTTCACGGTGACGCTGCCGTGGGAGACACCGATCACCGAGCTGTACGGCCAGCCGCTGGGCGTCGTGCTGGGGCTGCGCACCGAGCTGGCGGTGGCCGGCGCGAAGGACAAGGGCGACCTGGACCAGCTGACCGTGACGGCGCTGCCGGCGCAGGAGGCGATCCTGGAGGCCTTCGGGCAGCTGGGCTTCGGCTTCAGGTCGGCCGACCTGGAGTACGGGCGGATCGGCGGCACCGGCCAGCAGTTGCCGTTCTACCAGGAGATCGAGATCACCCCGTCCCCGCGCTACGCGCACCAGGTGAACGAGATCGAGGTGACCTTCCTGGCGGGCCCCGCGGGTCTGGAGGTCGTCCTGGAGGCGGACAAGCGCGGCGGGCTCTTCTCGTCGGGCCAGGACGCCCTGACCCGCGTCTTCGTCGGCCACCACGACGTCCGGGACTGGAACACCGAAGTGGACGGGTGGATCAGCCAGTTGGTCGAGCACCGGGGGTCGTACGGGCACGAGAGCCACTACGCGCACGGCGAGCACCACCACGAGGACCGCCACGACGGCCACCGCTCGGGACCGGGCATCGGCACCGCCGTGGCCGCGGGCGCGGCCGGACTCGCGGTCGGTGTCGTGGGCGGGATGGTCGCGGCCGAGGTGATCGACGAGGTCGGCGACTTCTTCGAGGGCGACGAGGAGGACTGAGTCACGCGCGGGGACGCCCTCCCGGCCCGCGTCGGCTACAGGGGCGTCGCCGCGTGCAGCACCAGGGCCAGGGTCAGCGCCGAGTTCGCGGAGGACATCGCCGACATGGCCGTACCGGCGGCAGCCGTCCAGGCCGCCGCCCCCACGGCCGTGAACAGCGAGGGCCAGCTGCGGGTCGCGGGCGCGGGCCCCAGCAGGGCGGCCACCCGCCGTGGCACGGGGCCCGGCAGGGCGAAACGGGGCAGCGCGGAGCCCGGGTCGCCCGAACCGGAGGACCCCGGCGCCGGGCCGCGGCGGGCGACGAGCCTCCGCACCGGAGCGGCGGGACCGGAACACCGGGCCCCGCCGAAGCCGAGACCGGTGCGCCCGCGCCCCGGGGCCGCGAAACCCGCCAGCGTCGGGACCGGTGTGCCGCGGGAGATCAGGGCCGCTCTGCCGATCGCCTGCGCCACGGTCCTGCGGTCGCCGACCACGCGGGCCGCCTCCTCATCGGCCCAGCGCTCCGCCGTGTACGAGACGGCCGTACGCAGGGGCCGCAGGAAGGGGTTGGCGCCCGCGGCCAGCTGGACGACCAGCAGGAAGCGGTGGTGGCGGGCGGCCAGGTGGGCGCGCTCGTGGGCGAACAGGGCGCGGCGCTCGGCGGGCCGCAGGCCGGTGAGCAGGGCCGTGGTCACCACGATGCGGTCGCGGGTGCCGCCGGGAAGGGCGTAGGCGTACGGCAGTTCGTCGGCGAGCACCGCGACCTCCGTGCCCGGCAGCCCGGTCAGCGCGCGATGGGCGCGGCGGCGCACCCGGCCGTGCCGCCACAGCGTGCGCAAGCCCACCGCGGCGACGGCGAGGAGGCCCGGGATGGCGGCCTTGCCCGCGACCTCGTCGTAGGGCACGGCCGCCCGCACCTCCGGGTCGGACCAGCCGTCGGGCAGCGGGTTGCCGGGCAGCTGCGCGGTGCCGACGACCATGAGCAGGCCGAGGCAGACCGTGCTGCACAGGGCCATCACGCCGGCCACGGCGGTCAGCAGCCGGGTGGCGACGCGTGGGTGCAGATGCTGCTCGGCGAGCCGGGCGATGGGCCAGGCCGTGAGCGGCAGGACCAGTGGCAGAAAGACGAACAACCCCATGAGGCTTTAGTCTTCCCCTTCGTCCCGGGTCCGACCCAGCAGCTCCCGCAGCAGCTTCTCGTCGTCGGCGTCGAGCGAGGTGACGAAGCTCGCCAGCACCGCCTCCCGGTCGCTCTCGCCGTCCAGCAGCCTGCGCATCCGGTGCGCCGCGAGCCCGGCCTCGTCCGCGACCGGGGTCCAGGCGAAGGAGCGGCCCGAGCGCTCCCGGGTGACCGCGCCCTTGGCCAGCAGCCTGGTCAGGATGGTGATGACCGTCGTATAGGCGAGGTCGGAGCCGAGGCGTTCCTGCACCCAGCCCGCGGTCGCCGGTCCGTCCGCCGCCCGCAGGGCCGACAGGACCTGCACCTCCAGCTCGCCCTGTCCCCGCCGCCGGGGTCGCCGGTGGTCCGTCATGCTCTGTCTCCCTTCCGCTGCCGCGCACGTCACGGGCGGTCCATCGTAAGGACACCGGGGCCCCGCGCGCCCCTGACGTGATTTCTACAGTGCTGTAGAGTCACGCTCGTCCAGCGCTTCGCACAGCGGGAGGATGCGGGTACGCTGCCGGTCCGGCGGGCGTCGCGTCCGACTTCGGCGTCTACGTCTGACGGAGGACTTCACATGTTCGGACTGAGCGAACTCGCGATCATCCTGATCGTCGTCATAGCGGTCCTCGCCGTCAAGAAGGGCCCCGAACTGGCGCGCTCGGCGGGCAAGTCGGCCCGCATCCTCAAGGCGGAGAAGCGGGCCGCGCAGGAGGGGCAGCCGGCGCCCCAGGTGATCCAGGGCGAGGTCGTCGAGCCCGGCACGGCTTCGGAGCCGCAGGGGCCGGGCAGCCGCTGAGCCGTACCGCGGCCTCCGGATCTTCACGTTCCCGCCGTGAGGGCGGGGACCGATCGGTACATACGCTGCCGGGAGCACGGGCCTTTGCCGGACCCGCCTGCCAAGGGGGCCCGGGATGGCCCATGATGAGCGGGCCATGCACAGTTCCGTCACGACGACTCGCGCGCCTCTGCCCGTTCCGCGGGCCGCGGTGTTCGCCGTCGTCGGCACGGTGCTCGGGGTCAGCGCCCATCATCTGCTCGCCGAGGGCCCGGTGCCCTGGAGGCAGGGGGCGGCCGCGGCGGCGGTGCTGTTCGCGGTGGGGCTGGTCGGCGCGCAGCGGCCCCGGAGTCTGGCCGCGGTCGTCGCGTGCAGTGTGGCGGGACAGTCCGGGCTGCATCTGTGGCTGTCGCTGACCGCGCACACTCCGGCCCTCCATCGGCACGGCGGGCAACCGCACGGAGCCCATCTGGCGTGGCACGAGCGGCTGCACGGCTCCCTGGCCATGACGGCGGCGCACGCGGTGGCCGCCACGCTCGTCGCCGTCCTGCTGCACCGCGCGGACGCGGCCTGCTGGACGGTGGCCCGCGGGGTGACGGCGGCGCTCGACGCGGTACGGGCCCGACTGGCCGCCGCCCGGCTGCTGTTCGCCCGGCCCACGGCACCGGCGCGCACGGCCTCGGTGACCGCCGTGCCGGTGTACGACGAACGGCCGCTCACCGCACGGCCGTTGCTGGCGCACGCGGTGGTACGGCGGGGTCCTCCGGCGGCGGGCACGGCTCTCGCCCACTGACCCCGACCGGGGCGCCGGTCCGGCCACCCCGGACAGCTGTCCCGTCGTACCACCCTGCCTGGAGACACGCATGTCCCGTATCACCCTGCCCCGCCTGTCCGTCGCCGCCGCCTTCGCGGCAACCACCGTGCTGCTCACCGCCGTTCCGGCCGCCGCCCACACCGAGGTCGAGGCCGACAAGGCGCAGGCCCTGGCCGAGAACGTCACCGTCTCGTTCCACGCCGAGGCCGAGTCCGACAGCTCCGGGATCACGTCGGTGCGCGTGGTCCTGCCCGAGGGGATCGCCCCGGCCGACGTGAAGTACGGCGAGGGCCCCAAGGGCTGGAAGTTCACCGCGAGCGCCGACGGCTACACGGTCGGGGGCCCGGAGCTGAAGACCGGTGCGAGCGCCGAGTACTCCGTCGTCGTACGGCAGTTGCCCGACGCCGAGGAGGTGCCCTTCAAGACCCTCCAGACCTACGGCGACGGGCACGTGGACCGCTGGATCGAGCTGGACGAGAACAGCGAGACCCCGGCACCGACGCTGAAGCTGAAGGCGGCGGCACCGGGCGCGAAGGCGGTCAGCCCCTCGCCGAGCGTGACGGCGAGCCCCACGCCCGCACCCGCGCGGACCACCCCGGAGGAGACGGCCCCCGAGTCCTCCCCGCAGGCCGCCGCCACCGCGAAGGACGACGAGGGCGGGCTGTCCGCGGGCGCCTGGACCGGCATCGGCGCAGGCGTCCTGGTGGCGGTGGCCGCCGTGGTCTTCGCGGTACGGCGCCGGGGCGCGACCAACACCGGCACCGGCACCGAGGAGTAGGCGCTCCCGGTCCCGGGGTTTTCCCGCGGGTCCCGGATGAATCTCCCGCCTCCGGGTAGGCCAGCCACACGGCGTACCCGGAGATGGAGTGCCATGACCTGCACGAACTCCCCCACACGGCACGGGATCTGGGCGGTGGCCCTCGCCGTCACCGCCCTTGTCCTCACCGGAGCCTGCGACGACGGCGACGGTGGTGACGCCGGGGCGTCCCGGACGGCCCGGCCCTCCGCCACCGGCTCACCGGGCCCGCCCTCGACCGGGGGCTCCCCGGCGCCCTCCCCCTCCCCGACGCCGACCGCCACCGCGCCCGCGGACCCGGAGGGCGCCGAGCGGGACGTCCGGGAGGCGTGGACGGTGCTCTTCGACCCGAAGTCCTCCCTGGACGAGCGCAGTGACGTCGTCGAGGACGGCGACGAGAACGCCCTGATGATCGACAACCTCTTCCGCGACCGGACCGGCGGCAGGCTGCGCGCCGAGGTGACCTCCGTGTCGTACACCTCGGACACGGCCGCCCGGGTGGCCTACGACCTCACGCTCGACGACCGCCGGCTGGACACCGGCGGCCCGGGGGCGGCCGTACTCCAGGACGGGAACTGGAAGGTCGCCCTGCGCACGGTCTGCGGGCTGACCCGGCACGCCGAGGACGCCCCCGAGGCGCCGAGCTGTGCGCTCGTGTCGGCTAGCCCTGCCGGAACAGGTCGTTGAGCTCTGTCTGGGAGAGCTGGTCCGAGGCGTAGGAGAAGGTGCCCCGGTCGGCCAACTCCCGTGCCGCGTCCAGCAGATGGCGGTACATCGCGCGGGCGATGCTGCCGCCGACGGTGACCCGCCGGACGCCGAGTTCGCGCAGGTCGTCGAGGGAGAGGGCGTTGCCGGTCAGGCCCATCACCACGTTGAGGGGGCCGTCGATCTCCCGGACCAGGGTGGCGATGGTCTCCGCGTCGGCGGCGCCGGGGACGAACGCGCAGTCGGCGCCCGCCTCCAGATAGGCGTTGGCCCGCCGTACGGCCTCGTCGAGCGGGCCGCCGACGAGGAGCACGTCGGTGCGGCCGACCAGGACGAAGGGCTCGCCGCCGGCCGCCAGGGTCTCGCGGGCGGCGCGGATGCGGTCGGCGGAGAGCTTCTCGTCGTGGAGCGGGCGGGCGCGGTCGCCGGTGAAGTCCTCGATGTTGCCGCCCGCGGCCCCGGCGGCGAGCGTCCTTGCGACGGTGGCGGCGACGGTCTCGGGCGACTCGCCGTACCCGTCCTCCAGGTCCGCGCTCAGCGGTACGGCGATCCCGGCCGCGATCTCCCGGACCCGGCCCAGCATGGTGTCGCGGTCGACGCGGTCCTCGGGCGGCTGTTCGGCGAAGAAGTCGTGGTCGGGCCGTCCGAGAGAGAACGCGACGCCCGCGCTGGTGGTTGCCACGGCCGGGAACCCGGCCGCCTCCAGGACGCGGGCGCTGCCCACGTCCCACGCGTTGGGGAGCAGGAAGCAGCCCTCCCGGTGCAGGTCGGCGAAGCGCTGCGCCTTGGCTCGGCTGTCGGTGTCCACGCGGTCCTTCCCGGCCCGTCGCCCCTCGACGGGCTCACGGCGAAGGTACGCCGCGGGGCCCGGCGGCGCATGTCGGCTACGCCACGCCGAGCCAGGTCGTGAGCGCCCACCACCACTGGAGGGTGTGCAGCGGGCCCGAACTGCCCTCCCCCGGCTGGTCGCCGGTGATCTGCTGGAACCGGCCGAGGCGGTAGCGGACGGTGTTGGGGTGGGTGAACAGGGCCGCCGCCGTCTGGTCGAGCCGTCGGCCGTGCTCCAGGAAGGTCCGTGCGGTCAGGGCGAGTTGGCGGTGGAAGTCGTCCGCCGGGTCCAGCGCGCCGAGCAGGCGGCTGCTCAAGTGGGCGCCGAGGAGCGGCTGTTCGGCGAGGGCGAGTTCGGCGGCGAGGTCGGTGAGGTCGTACAGGCCGACCCGGCCCTGGGGTCCGCCGAGGTCGACGGCCCGGGCGCACAGCCGGTACAGCGCGCGCAGTTCGGCGGCGGGGGCGGCCGGGGCCACGCCGACCAGGGCGCCGGGCGGGAGTTCCCCGGGGTCCGGCGGGCGCGGGGCGAGGCCGGCCACACGGCCGTCGAGGAGGGCGGAGACGGGCAGGGTGTGCGGACGGGCCGCGGTGGCGGCGAAGCAGTGGTGCAGTCCGTCGGCGTTCGGGTGCAGGCCCGCCCGCGTCAACTCCTCGGCGGGCGGCACGACTCCGTCGATCAGCAGCTGCCGCAGCAGCCGTCCCCGGACCGCGCCCGCCTCCCTGGGCGCCTCCTGTTCGGCGGCCCGGTAGCCGTTGACGACATGGCGTTCGACCGCGTCGCCGTACTCCTTCATCCGCAGCACGACCGAGAGCAGTGCGGCGTCGGGGATCCCGGCGTCGCGGCAGCGGTCGACGGCCAGTTCCACCGCGCGGGTGAGCCCGGCCTGGACGCCCTGGAGCACGGCCGTCACGGCGACCCCCTGCACGGCGCGGTCGGCGCCGAGCAACAGGGCGGCGCCGAAGTCCTGTTCGTCGACGGCCTCGGCGCGTCCCAGGGCGGCGAGCCAGGGTCCGGCCGCCCGGATCAGCGCCGTGACGTGCGAGCGGGTCTCCGCCTCGCCGATCCTGGCCAGTTCCGGGGAGCGGGTGCGGGCTGCGCGGACGAGTTCTCCGCAGACGTCGGTGTCCGAGGCCATGTCCAGCAGGATGCCGATGACCGGCTCGGGGCCGTGGACCACGGTCATGAGCTCCCCTCCCGCGACTGTCTCCGGGACACAACGCGAGGGGGGCCGCGTTGACACCCGGCCACTACCGCTCCGGAACGACGTGCTGCTTTCCTGTGGGCTACCGACGGTAACAGCGCAGTTGGCGCAGCAACACCCTTTGCCCTCTCTTGACTTCCCCTGTCATCTGCCCCGGAGGTGCTCCATGGACACACCCGTATCCGCCGGCGACGGCGTCACCCGCCGCCACGCCCTGACCGTGGCCGGAGGTGTGCTGGCCGGTGCCGCCCTCGCCCAGAGCGCCTTCCCGGCCTTCGCCGCCGAGTCGCAGGACGCCGACGCCATCGTCGTCGGCCACGGCCTCGCCGGACTGGTCGCCACCGCCGAACTCGCCGCCGCGGGACGCAAGGTGCTGCTCCTGGACCAGGAGCCGGAGGCGAGCCTGGGCGGCCAGGCGTTCTGGTCCTTCGGCGGGCTCTTCTTCGTCAACTCCGACGAACAGCGCCTGATGGGCGTCAAGGACTCCAGGGAACTCGCCTGGCAGGACTGGCTCGGCACGGCCGGCTTCGACCGCGGTATCGACGACCCCTCGGGCCAGGACTACTGGGCCTACAAGTGGGCCGAGTCATATGTGGACTTCGCGTCCGGCGAGAAGCGGTCCTGGCTCGCCGGGCTCGGCGTGCAGTGGTTCCCGATCGTCGGCTGGGCCGAGCGCGGCGGCGGCCTCGCGGACGGACACGGCAACTCGGTGCCGCGCTTCCACGTCACCTGGGGCACGGGTCCCGCCGTGGTCGAGCCGTTCGAGAAGAAAGTCCGGGCCGCGGTCGCCGCCGGCAAGGTCACCTTCAAGTTCCGGCACCGCGTGGACGGGCTGGTGACCACCGGCGGGACGGTCACCGGTGTGCGCGGCGCGATCCTGGAGCCGAGCGGCGCCGCCCGCGGCAAGCCCAGCTCCCGTACGGTCGTCGGCGACTTCGAGCTGCGCGCCCCGGTGGTCGTCGTCACCTCGGGCGGCATCGGCGCCAACCACGACCTCGTACGGCAGAACTGGCCGGCCCGGCTCGGCACCCCGCCCAAGTTCATGGTGACGGGGGTGCCCGCGCACGTCGACGGCCGGATGCTGGCGATCACCGAGCAGGCGGGCGGGCGGATCGTCAACCCCGACCGGATGTGGCACTACACCGAGGGCCTGCGCAACTACGACCCGATCTGGCCCGGTCACGGCATCCGCATCCTGCCGGGCCCGTCCTCGATGTGGTTCGACGCGAAGGGCCGCCGCTTCGGGGCACCCGACCTGCCGGGCTACGACACCCTCCACACCCTCAAGTCGATCACCGACTCCGGGTACGACTACTCGTGGTTCGTCACCACGCAGAAGATCATCGCCAAGGAGTTCGCGCTCTCCGGGTCCGAGCAGAACCCCGACCTCACCAACAAGGACATCTGGCAGCTGCTGTCCCGGATCTGGCAGACGCCGGAGCCGATCGAGCGGTTCAAGGAGAAGGGGGAGGACTTCGTGGTCGCGTCCACGCTGTCCGAACTCGTCGCCGGGATGAACAAGTTGACCGGGGACAACCTGATCCGACTCGCCGATCTGAAGCGGCAGATCGAGGCGCGGGACCGCGAGATCGACAATCCGTACACCAAGGACCTCCAGGTGATGGGGATTCGCAACGCGCTCAACTACCCCGGGGACTCGCTGAGTCGGACGGCCGCCATCCACAAGATCCTCGATTCGAGTGCCGGGCCGCTGATCGCCGTACGGCTGAACGTTCTCACCCGGAAGACGCTCGGGGGGCTGCAGACGGATCTGGCCGGGCGGGTGCTGGGCGCCGACGGAGCGCCGGTGCCCGGGCTCTACGCGGCCGGGGAGGTTGCCGGGTTCGGGGGTGGCGGGGTGCACGGATACCGGTCGCTGGAGGGGACGTTCCTGGGCGGGTGCCTGTTCTCGGGGCGGCAGGCCGGGAAGGCGGCGGCCGCGGCGACGGCGTAGCACCCGGTCGGTGCCGTGGCTCTAGGATGAGCCCGATGACCCGACCGAAGCAGAGTGACGCGCGCCCGCCCCGGTGGCGGGCGTTGCTCCTGCTCGCGTTGCTCGTCGGGCTCCTCGGGATGCACGGGCTGGCTCCCGGGGGCGGGGTCCATGGGCATGAACGGGTGGAGTCCGCCCATGCGGTGACCCTCGACGAGGGCTGTCATGACGGGTGCGGGTCCGGGCATCTTCACCATGCCGACTCGACCTGTGCGTCGGGAGCGCTGAGCGGTGGGCCGGTGTTGCCCGCGCTCGCTCCCGACCCGGCCCTGACCGTCGTGGGCCAGGACGAGCCGTGCTCCGAGGTGGTCGCGTCGCAGGACGGGGCCCGGGCGCCGCCCTCCCTGTCGGAACTCCAGTTGCTGCGGATCTAGAGACAGCGTGCTTCGTCGCGTCCGGATCCGTTTCGCACAACAGGAGTTCCAGCATGCGCACCACCCGTTTCGCCGCGCTGTCCGTCAGCGCCGTGTTCGCCCTCGCCGCCTGTGGGGGCGGTGACGGCGCCGAGTCGCACAACTCCCAGGACGTCTCGTTCGCCCAGGGGATGATCCCGCACCACCGGCAGGCCGTGGAGATGGCCCGACTCGCCGACGGGCGAGCCTCCTCCAGCCAGGTCAAGGACCTCGCCGCACGCGTCGAGAAGGCGCAGGGGCCCGAGATCAGGACCATGAGCGGCTGGCTGAAGACCTGGGGCGAGGACGTCCCGTCGTCGATGGCCGGGATGGACCACTCCGCGCACTCCGGCATGGCCGGGATGATGGACGACGCCGACATGGGCAAGCTGGAGAAGGTGTCCGGCAAGGACTTCGACTCCCTGTTCCTGACCATGATGGTCGAACACCACGAGGGTGCCGTCGAGATGGCCACGGCCGAGAAGGCCAAGGGCGAGTACAAGGACGCCACGGCCATGGCCGACTCCATCGTCACCACGCAGAACGCCGAGATCAGCGAGATGAGGAAGCTGCTCGGCGAGAAGTGACACGTCCGCTTGTCGCCGCGGTGTCCGCGCCCCTCGGTGCGGACACCGCGGCCTCCCGGGGCGGTTGGGGTGTCTCGTGCAGATGAAATGCGTGTGACGGAAGCGTTGACGAGTTCTTGACCCGCCCTTATCTTCTGACCGAAGTTACGAACTGCGTTCGAAATTACGGACAGGACGGACGGTCCCGGATGCGTCGACTGCTGGTCTGTGTGTTCGCCTTGCTGCTCGCCCTGGTGTCGGCGAACCCCTCGGCCACCGCGGCCGACGGCCGCCCCTACACCAATCCGCTCAAGTCGTCGAAGGGCGCGGATCCCTGGCTGGAGTACTACGACGGCAACTACTACCTGGTGACCACGACGTTCACCGGCATCCTGGGCATCCGCAAGTCCCCGACCCTGGCGGGTCTGGCCACCGCGCCGAACGTCCAGGTGTGGTCGGACACCACGTCGACCCGCAACACCAACATCTGGGCGCCGGAGCTGCACTTCCTGGACGGCCACTGGTACCTGTACTACTCGGCCGGCCAGAGCGGGGTCGCCTGCTGCGACTCCCAGCGCACCCATGTGCTGGAGAGCGCCGGGACCGACCCGATGGGCCCCTACACCTACAAGAACACGCTCACCGGCTCCAACCTCACGCCGAGCGGCTGGCTCATCGACGCCAGCGTGCTCCAGCACGACGGGAGTCTGTACCTGGTCGGAAGCGGGTTCGTCAACGGCAGTACGCAGAGCCTGGTCATCGCGCCGATGAGCAATCCGTACACGCTGGCCAGCAACACCTTCACCGTCATCTCCAGCCCCACGCTGAGCTGGGAGACCTCCGGCGGCGCGGTCAACGAGGGCCCCGAGCCGCTGTACCACGACGGCCGCACCTTCCTGACCTACTCGGCGAGCTTCTGCGCAACGGCCGACTACAAGCTCGGCCAACTGGAGTTGACCGGCTCCGACCCGCTGAACCCGGCGTCCTGGACGAAGAAGCAGACCCCGGTCTTCCAGCGCAGTGACGCCAATGGCGTGTACGGGCCCGGCCACAACGGCTTCTTCACCTCGCCGGACGGCACCGAGAACTGGATCGTCTACCACGCCAACTCCGCCGCGAACGGCGGCTGCGGCAACGGACGCACCACCCGCGCCCAGGAGTTCACCTGGAACGCCGACGGCACCCCGAACTTCGGCACCCCGGTCGCCCTCGGCACCAGCCTGCCCGGCCCGTCCGGCGAGACCGCGGCCACGCCGACGTCGTACACCCTGGTCAACCGCAACAGCGGCAAGTGCCTCGACCTCAACAACGGTTCGACGGCCGACGGCGCCAACATCTTCCAGTGGACCTGCACCGGCGGCTCCAACCAGAAGTGGCGGATCGAGGATCTCGCCGACGACACCAACCGGCTGGTGAACGTGGCGACCGGCAAGGTGGCCGACGTGGCCGACTGCTCCAGCGCGGACGGCGCCGACATCCGCCAGTGGTCCTGGCTCAACAACAAGTGCCAGCGCTTCCGCCTGGTGTTCACCGCCGGCGGTGACTACGTCCGGCTCGTCAACGAGTCCACCGGCAAGGTCGCCGACGTCGCCGACTGCTCCACCGCGAACGGAGCCGACGTACGGCAGTGGACCTGGCTGAACAACAACTGCCAGCAGTGGCGCCTCGTACCGACGACGTGACCGGCCCGACCGGGCCCGCCCGGAACTGGAGAACTCCCTTGAGACGCACCGTCGTTCGGCTGCTGACAGCCGTCCTCGCCGCCGTCCTGATAGGCGTCGGCGTCCCCGCCCACGCCGCCGTGCCCGACTCCCCCGCCGTGACCTACACCAACCCGATCGCCGAGAAGCGGGCCGACCCGCACATCTTCAAACACACCGACGGCTACTACTACTTCACCGCGACCGTCCCCGAGTACGACCGGATCGTGCTGCGCCGGGCCACCACCATCCAGGGCCTCGCGACGGCCGCCGAGACCACGATCTGGACCAAGCACTCCAGCGGGGTCATGGGCGCGCACATCTGGGCGCCGGAGATCCACTTCATCGACGGCAAGTGGTACGTGTACTTCGCCGCCGGGTCGACCAGTGACGTGTGGGCGATCCGGATGTACGTCCTCGAAGGTACCGGCGCCAACCCGCTGACCGCGACCTGGACCGAGAAGGGGCAGATCAAGACCACCTGGGAGAGCTTCTCGCTGGACGCGACGACCTTCGTCGTGAACGGCGTGCGCTACCTCGCGTGGGCGCAGCGCAACCCGGCCGAGGACAACAACACCAGTGTCTTCATCGCCAAGTTGGCCAACCCCTGGACCATCAGCGGGACTCCGGCCGAGCTGTCCCAGCCGACGCTGTCCTGGGAGACGATCGGCTACAAGGTCAACGAGGGCCCCGCGCTGATCCAGCACGGCGGCAAGGTGTTCCTGACGTACTCGGCGAGCGCGACGGACGCCAACTACTGTCTGGGGATGCTGACCGCGTCCGCGACGGCCGACCTGACGAACCCGGCGTCCTGGACGAAGTCCCAGACCCCGGTCTTCCAGTCCAGCGCCGCCACCTCGCAGTACGGTCCGGGCCACAACTCCTTCACCACGTCCGAGGACGGCAAGTCGGACATCCTCGTCTACCACGACCGCAGCTACAAGGACATCAGCGGCGACCCGCTGAACGACCCCAACCGCCGCACCCGCGTGCAGAAGGTCTACTGGAAGGCCGACGGCACCCCCGACTTCGGCATCCCGGTCGCCGACGGCGTCACTCCGAAGCGCTTCTCGTCGTACAACTTCGCGGACCGCTTCGTGCGGCACTGGGAGTACCGGGCGAAGATCGAGACGAACGTGTCGCCGCTGGCGGACTCGCAGTTCAGGGTCGTCACCGGGCTCGCCGGTACCGGCACGGTCTCCCTGGAGTCGGCCAACTTCCCCGGCTACTACCTGCGCCACAAGAACTTCGAGGTGTGGCTGGAGAAGAACGACGGCACGACGGCCTTCGCCGCCGACGCCAGCTTCTACCAGCGGGCCGGGCTCGCCGACTCGGCGGGAGTCTCGTACGAGTCGTACAACTACGCGGGCCGTTACGTCCGGCACTACAACTACCTGCTGTACGTGCAGACTCCGGGCACGGCCACGGACCAGGGGGACGCGACCTTCTACGCCCAGTGAGCCCGGTCACCGGACGGTTCGCGGGTCCTTCTCCGGGCACTCGGAGAAGGACCCCTCCGGATCCGCGAGGAGCGACAGTGACGACAGGGCGACTCCCCGATCACGAGCAGCGCATTCTGGACGAGGTGGAACGCGCCCTGCGTCGCGACCGCCGTCTGGACCGCCGGCTGCGCACGCTGCGGCTGCGCCGGCGGCCTGACCTGTCCCGGGTCACCCACTACCGGCCGCACGTCCTGACCGTGAGCCTGCTGCTCGCGGTCTCGACGGCACTCCTGGTGACCGGCATCGTCACCGCCCGGCCCCCGGTGATCTGGGCCTTCGCGGGCGTCTGGCCGCTGACCCTGTTCGCGGTGTTCCGGCTGGTGTGCCGGTGGACGGAACGCTGAGCGGTCGGCCGCCGCCGGGGGCCCACTCGGTCAGCCGTCCCCGAAGGCCTCCTCGATCGGCCGTTCGTCCACCAGGACCCGCCCCTGCGGCGGCCCGGTCAGCAGCGCCCGTACGGCGGTCAGGACGTCCGGCGCCACCTGTTCGGCCCGTGCCGTCTCCTCCGGCCGGGTCCGCTCGTCCGGCACGAGGATCCCGTGGGCGCCCACCCGGGCCGCGGCCTCGGCGTCCGCGGCGGTGCCGACGACCGCGCAGTCGGCGGGGGCCGTGCACAGACGGCCCGCCGCCCAGAGGATCAGGCCCGGTTCGGGTGGCCGGCAGTGACAGTGCTCGTCGGGGCCGTGCGGGCACACTCCGCGGATGTCGAAGGGGCCGAGGAGTGCGTCGACGCGGTGGTTGAGGGCCCGTACGTCGGCGTCGCTCAGGTCCTTCCGTGCCCCCTTCCCCACGGCGAGGAATCCGGTGCGCACGCCGTGCAGGCGCAGCAGGCCGAGGGCCTCGCCGGCGCCGGGGGCCGGGCGCAGCCGGTCCGGGTCGAGGGTGTCGTCGGCGAGGATGCTGTCGCGGTCGAACAGCACCGTACGCGTGCGGGTGCGCGCCATGGGGCCACCTCCCGGTTCTCCTCGGTCCGGGTAACCCGACGGGGTCCTTCCATGCGAGACGAGTGTGATCTACCAGGTCAGGTGCAGGCGTTGGGGCGAGCGGTGGATCATCGTCGGCCGCATGGTGACCGGCTCTCCCTCGGCGAGCCGCAGCCCCGGCAGCCGGCGGGTCAGCTCCTGGAGGGTGAGGCGGAGCTGTTCGCGGGCCAGTTGGGAGCCGGGGCAGCTGTGCACCCCGAATCCGAAGGCGAGATGGCGGCCGGGCGGGCGGGTGATGTCGAAGGCGTCGGGGCGCGGATGCCGTACTCCGTCCCGGTTGGCGCCGGCGAAGGCCACGAACACCGTTGCGCCTGCGGGGAGTTCGGTACCGGCCAGGGTGACGGCACGGGTGGTGACCCGGCGGAAGCCCTGGAGGGCTCCGTCGTAACGGGCGGCCTCCTCGACGGCGGCCGGGATGCGCTCCGGCTCCGCGCACAGCAGCTCCCACTGGCCGGGGTGGCGCAACAGATGCAGAACGGTCGTGCCGATCAGCGCGGTGGTGGTCAAATGCCCGGCGATCAGCAGGTTCTGGAGGTGTGCGACGAGTTCGTGGCGGTGGTCGAGGGTGAGTTCGCCCGGCTCGGTGAGGGACGCGACGAGTTCGGTGCACAGGTCCTCGCGCGGTCCGGCGTGCCGCTCGCGCGCGTACCGGTCGAGGAGGTGCTGCATCGCCACCACGTCCTCGGCGGCGGCGACCTGCTCGGCCTCCTCCAGCGGCCGGAACAGCAGCTCCTCGGCGCGGTGCCCGCCGTGCACGACGGCCGGGACGTCGGCGGGGTCGAGGCCGACGATCCGCCCGATGACATCGCCGGGCAGCCGCTGGGCGTACGCCGACATCAGCTCGACCCGGCCGTCCTCGGCGAACCCGTCGACGAGGGCGGCCGCGCGCTCGGCGGCGTACGGAAGGACCGCGGCGACCCGCGACGGCGAGAGTCCGCGCACGATCGGCGCGCGCAGCCGCTGGTGCAGGTCGCCGTCGGCGGTCACGACGACCGGGCGCCCGCCGAACCCGCCGCCGAGGACGGCGAGCGCGGCGGGAGACGGCAGGACGTCGGGCACGAGGGCGTTGGCCGAGGAGAAGTCCTCGGGGCGGCGCAGCACTTCGCGTACGTCGGCGTCCCGGGCGACCAGCCAGGCGTCGAGTTCGGCGACGCGGGCCAGGCCGTCGGCGTTCCGTGCGTGGTCGTAGTGCGGGTACGGGTCGCTCTGCAACGCGTCGAGTCTGCCGTGCCGTTCGCTGTCCACGGGACGCCCCCTGCGGCCGGTCGGTGCGAGTCGCGCTCATGGTCCCGTACGGCCGCGGGGGTGTACATGCAAGCGCGCGTCAAAACACGACGGACCAGCCCTCGCGCCCGGCCTGCTCGGCGGTGTACGAAACCCCGTGCACCTTCAGGGAGTTGGCGTCGAGGAGGGTGATCTCGCCGCCGTGGTTCCCGAGTTGGGCACCGCCGCCGCCGAGGGGCGCGAGCAGAGTGGCGCCGGCGGCGAGCGGCCCCGGCGGTACCGGGGAGGACTGGCCCAGGCGGTCGAGGAGACGCCAGCCGGTCAGGTCGACGGGGTCGGGCGAGGCGTTGAGGAGGGTCACGCTCTCCGGTTCGGGGGCCGGGCCGCGAGGGTTGACGAGCGCGGCGACGAGCCGGACGGGCTGGGTGCCGGGCTCGGGCCGGGTGGGGTCGACGCCCTCCAGGGTGTGGCCGGTGAGGTCGTCGGTGTGCCAGGACTGGCTCTGGAAGGCGAGGAAGACACCGACCCAGCGCCGCTGTGCCGGGAAGTGGATGAGGAGGCCGCCGTCCTGCCACACGCCGTCGTCGCCCTGGAAGCGCCTGCTGTTGCCTTGGTTCATGTGGATGTCGTGGATGCCGTTGCCCGGCTTGAAGCCGAACACCTTGTCCTTGACGCCGGTTTCGGGCCCCCAGCGCTCACCGAACACGTACAGCCGGGCCTGCGGGTCGGCGACGGCACGTCGGACGTGGTGGTCGAGGAGGTCGGCGAGGTCGTTGTCGGGCCCGGAGACGTCCGGCGGCAGGGTACGCAGGAGCGCCGGGTCGAAGAGGTTGCCGCGCACGAAGTCGAGGTTGGGCCCGCCGGGTCCGGACGGCAGGGTGTTCCAGCCGCCCTCCAGCCCCTCCAGCCGGTCCGTGACGGGGTGCCGGAAGTCCTCGCTGACGAGATAGAGCAGCTCGGAGGGCTGCTCCGAGGACAGGACGTTGACGGCCGCGCGGTAGTGCGTGCCCGCGTCGTCGGCGAGGTGGATCTGGTAGTGCGGTGTGTCGTGGCCACCCTCGCGCCGGGTGTCGTCGGCCCGCGTGATCAGTACGCCGTAGGTCTTCAAAGGCATGACGATCAACTCCCCCTGAAGAGGGACGGACTGCCCCTCCATGGGGCAAAGGGTAGGACTCCCCGGCCTGCCGCGAGGGCGAGTTCACCCGACGTACGTCCGCGCGCCCGGGTCCGGCTGCGCCATGTATGTGAGACCGCTATGAAATCCCCGCTGAGCAGGCCGGATTCCCTAAGATCGGCCCCGTGGTCACCTTCCTCCTCGAACGCACGGCCCCGCTCTCCCAGGACGAGGCCTGGCGCCGCCTCACGGAGTGGCCCCGCCATGGCGAGGTCGTCCCCCTGACCCGCGTCACCGTCGTCCCACCGGGCCCGACGACCGAGGGCACACGCGTCGTGGCCCGCTCGGGGGTGGGCCCGCTCGCCTTCGACGACACCATGGAGGTCACCGTCTGGCGCCCGCCCGCAGAGGGCGTCTCAGGGCTGTGCCGGCTGGAGAAGCGCGGCCGGGTGGTGCGGGGCTGGGCCGAACTGGAGGTACGCCCGGGCCCCGGCGGCCGGGCCCGGGTGATCTGGCGGGAGGAGCTGCGGGTTCCGCTGGTGCCGGGGGTGGTGCTGGGGGTGGCGGCGAGGTCGGTGTTCGGGCGGGCGTTGAATCGGTTGCTGCGGGGGCGGTGAATCGGTTGCCGTGGTGGTGGTGAATCGGCTGCCGCGGGGCGGGTGACGGGGCGGGCGGTGTTCGGCAGGCATGTGCGGGGACCGGCGGACGGCGCCCGGCAGGCCTTGATCCGGGCTGCTGCCGGAGCGGTGACCGACGTGCGAAAGTGGGCGCCATGACGGCAGTTGACGGTACGACGGTGCGGGTGGACGAGGTCGAGCAGCTCGCGGTGGACGGGCTGCGGTGGCTGGTGGCCGAGGCCGGGGAGACGCCGGACGGGGGCCTCTCCTGGTCGTCGTCCCCCTCGAACCCGACCCTCTACAGCGGCACGGCGGGCATCGTCCCCGTACTGCTGGAGGCCTGGCGGCACTTCGGCGACGACTCCTACGCCGACCTGGCGCTGCGCGCGGGCCGCAGCGTGGCGGCCGCCGTCGACGACCACGAGGACGACTCCCTGTACTTCGGCCGCGCCGGCATGGCGCTCGCCCTGCGGGCCCTGCACGACGAGTTGGGCGACACCGCCTGCCGTACGGCGTCCGACCGCGCCCTGGCCCTCGTACGCGCGCACTTCGACGGCGAGCGCTGGGGCGAGCTGTTCGAGCTGATGGGCGGCAACGGCGGGATCGGTCTGGCGGCCCTGGCCTGCGGTGACCCGGAGTTCGCCGTCCTCGCGGTGGAGCCGTACCTACGGGCGGCGGAGCCCACCCCGACGGGTGTCACGTGGCCGCACCGCCCCGGCACGGACGCCCGTATGCACCACATGTCGCACGGCACCCTCGGCATCGCCTACTCCCTCGCCCGGATCGGCCACGCGACCGGCCGGGCGGACCTGGTCGGGACGGCGCTGGCCGGGGTCGGGGACGTCGTGGCCCGTGACGAGGACGGCCCGGACGGCTTCCTGGTCCGCCACTCCACCCCGCAGTTCCGCCCGGACGTGATCGACCCGATCAGCTACGGCTGGTGCCACGGTCCGACCGGCGACGCCCAGCTCTTCCGCCTGCTGCGCGACACCCAGGGCGACCCGTCCTGGTCCGCCCTCGCCGACCGCTGCTGGCACACCGTCACCCACTCCGGCCTCCCCCGCCGCCGGCACCCCGGCTTCTGGGACAACAACGGCCGCTGCTGCGGCACCGCCGGGGTCCTCGCCCTGGCCTGCGACCGCCTCGCCGAAGGCCGGGACGCCCACGACTTCGCGACCCTGCTCGTCACCGACCTCACCACCCGGGCGACCCACGACAGCACGGGAGCCCGCTGGTCCAACACCGAACACCGCGCCACCCCGAGCGACCTGGCACCCCGCCCGGACTGGGCACAGGGCAACGCGGGCATCGTGCGCGAACTGCTGCGGTTCGTGCGGGTGAGCCGGGGTGGGGAGACGGGGTACGCGTTCAGCTGGCCGGACCAGCCGCCGGTGTCGGCTCAGGCCACCGAGCCGATCCGCCGGGCCGGTACCGCCGCCCCGTCATGATGGATCGGCGTATGCGCCCCGGCGAGTGACACCCCGCTCCCGCCCCGCCGGTTCGCGACGATCTCCGCGCCGATCGACAGGGCCGTCTCCTCCGGTGTGCGGGCGCCGAGGTCGAGGCCGATCGGGGACCGGAGGCGGGTCAACTCCAGTTCGGTGACGCCTACTTGGCGGAGGCGGTCGTTGCGGTCGAGGTGGGTTCGGCGGGAGCCCATGGCGCCGATGTAGGCGACCGGGAGCTTGAGGGCGAGGCGCAGGAGGGGGACGTCGAACTTGGCGTCGTGGGTGAGGACGCACAGGACGGTGCGGGGGTCCACCTCGGTGCGCTCCAGGTACTTGTGGGGCCACTCGACGACGATCTCGTCGGCGTCCGGGAAGCGGGCCCGCGTCGCGAACACCGGGCGGGCGTCGCACACCGTGACCCGGTAGCCGAGGAACTTGCCGACGCGTACCAGTGCCGAGGCGAAGTCGATCGCGCCGAAGACGATCATCCGGGGCGGGGGGACGGAGGACTCCACCAGGACCGTGAGGGGGGCTTCGCAGCGGGAGCCCTGTTCGCCGATCTCCAGGGTGCCGGTGCGGCCGGCGTCGAGGACGGCGGCGGCCTCCGCGGCGACCGTGCGGTCCAGTTCGGGATGGGCGCCGAAGCCGCCGTCGTACGCCGGGCCGTCCTCGGGACGTACGACGAGCGCGCGGCCGACGAGTTCGCGCGGGCCGGAGACGATCCGGGCCAGCGCCGCCGCCCGGCCCTTCACGGCGGCTTCGAGGGCGGCCGTGACGACCGGGCGGACGGGGTCGCAGGACCGGACCGGGGTGACGAGGATGTCGATGACTCCGCCGCAGGTCAGACCGACCGCGAAGGCGTCGTCGTCGCTGTAGCCGAAGCGTTCGAGGATCGACTCGCCGTCCTCCAGGGCCTGCCCGCACAGTTCGTACACCGCGCCCTCCACACAGCCGCCGGAGACCGAGCCGATCGCCGTGCCGTCGGCGGCCACCGCGAGGGCGGCGCCGGGCTGGCGGGGCGCGCTGCCGCCGACGGCCACCACGGTGGCCACGGCGAAGTCACGTCCCTGCTCGACCCACCGGTGCAGCTCTTCGGCGATGTCCAGCATCTCGGTCTCCTTAACAGCGGTTGCGTACAGGGGAGTTGGGGGCTGCTAGTGCACGCCCATCCAGCTCTCGATGGGGTTGAGGGCGAAGTAGACGACGAAGATCACCGTCAGGGCCCACATGAACGCCCCGATCTCGCGGGCCTTGCCCTGGGCGGTCTTGATCGCGACGTACGAGATGACGCCCGCGGCGACACCCGCCGTGATCGAGTAGGTGAACGGCATGATCACGACGGTCAGGAAGACCGGGATCGCGGTGGCGCGGTCGGCCCAGTCGACATGGCGGGCGTTCATCATCATCATGGCGCCGATCACCACCAGGGCGGCGGCCGCGACCGCGCCGGGCACGATCGCCGTGAGCGGGGTGAAGAAGAGACAGGCCGCGAAGAACAGGCCGGTGACGACGGAGGACAGCCCCGTGCGGGCTCCTTCGCCGACACCCGTCGCCGACTCGACGAAGACGGTCTGGCCTGAGGCTCCCGCCACTCCGCCGATCGCACCGCCCGCGCCGTCGATGAACAGCGCCTTGGACAGGCCCGGCATCCGGCCCTGCGCGTCGGCGAGCTTGGCCTCGGTGCCGACGCCGATGATGGTGGCCATCGCGTCGAAGAACCCGGCGAGCACCAGCGTGAACACGATCATGCCGACCGTCATCGCGCCGACCTGGCCCCAGCCGCCGAACTCCACCTTCCCGAAGATCGAGAAGTCCGGCATCGACACCGCGCTGCCGTGCAGTTCAGGGGCTCCGCTCGCCCACTGCTTGGGGGCGATGGCGCCAACGGCGTTGAGCACTACGGCGAGTACGGTCCCGCCGACGATCCCGATCAGGATCGCGCCGGGCACTCCACGGGCCTGGAGCATGAAGATGGCGAGCAGGGTGACGGCGAACAACAGGACGGGCCAGCCCGCGAGTTCACCCGTCGGGCCGAGGGTGACCGGGGTCGCCTTGCCCTGGTGGACGAAGCCGGCCTTGTAGAAGCCGATCAGGGCGACGAACAGGCCGATGCCCATGGTGATCGCGTGCTTGAGGGCCAGCGGAATGGCGTTCATGATCATCTCGCGCAGGCCGGTGACGACCAGCAGCATGATGACCACGCCGTACATCACGCACATGCCCATGGCCTGCGGCCAGGTCATCGCGGGCGCGACCTGCGAGGACAGCACTCCGGATACGGAGAGGCCGGCGGCGAGCGCGAGGGGCACCTTGCCGAAGAAGCCCATCAGCAGCGTGGTGAAGGCCGCCGCGAAGGCCGTCGCGGTGATCAGCGCCTTCTGGCCGAGGGTGTCGCCCGCCACGTCCTTGCCGGACAGGATCAGGGGGTTGAGCAGGAGGATGTACGCCATCGCCATGAAGGTCGTGGTGCCGCCGCGCACTTCGCGGGCGACGGTCGACCCTCGCTGGGAGATGTGGAAGTACCGGTCGAGCCAGGACCGTCCGGCCGGGACGCGGGTGCCTTCTCCCGCGTCTTCGGCGACGGTCTCCGGCTCCAGTGACTGCTGGGTCATGTGGGCCTACTCCCAAGGTTCACAGGGGCCCCCGTCAACCGCCTCTGCGGCTGCGGGATTTGGGAAACTGCTTCGGCCGCACGACCCGGGGGACGGCCCGAGACGAACGAACTGGGCACTCCGGGCGGCGCGGCGAAGTGTGACGTTCCCGGCGCCGCCCGGAGAGTCTTGCTACGCCTGGCCCGTGAGGTGTTCGGGCCTGACCGGCGTCCTGTCCAGCTCCAGCCCCGTCGCGTTGCGGATCGCCGCGAGCACAGCGGGAGTCGAGGACAGCGTGGGTGCCTCGCCGATGCCACGGAGCCCGTACGGCGCGTGGTCGTCGGCGAGTTCGAGCACGTCGACGGGGATGGTCGGCGTGTCGAGGATGGTGGGGATCAGGTAGTCCGTGAAGGACGGGTTCCTGACCTTGGCGGTCTTCGGGTCGACGATGATCTCCTCCATCACCGCGACGCCGAGACCCTGGATGGTGCCGCCCTGGATCTGGCCGATGACGGACAGCGGGTTGAGCGCCTTGCCGACGTCCTGGGCGCAGGCCAGCTCGATCACCTTGACCAGGCCGAGCTCGGTGTCGACCTCGACGACCGCGCGGTGGGCGGCGAAGGAGTACTGGACATGTCCGAAGCCCTGTCCGGTGCGCAGGTCGAAGGCCTCGGTGGGCCGGTGCCGCCACTCCGCCTCGACCTCGACGGACTCGTTCTCCAGCACGTCGACCAGATCCGCGAGGACCTCGCCGCCGTCGGTGACGACCTTGCCGCCCTCCAGGAGCAGCTCGGCGGTGGCCCAAGCGGGGTGGTACGAACCGAACTTGCGGCGCCCGATCTCCAGGACCTTCTCCCGGACCAGCTCGCAGGAGTTCTTGACGGCGCCGCCGGTGACGTACGTCTGCCGGGAGGCCGAGGTCGAACCGGCCGAGCCCACCTGGGTGTCCGCCGGGTGGATGGTCACCTGGGCGACGCCGAGTTCGGTGCGGGCGATCTGGGCGTGCACGGTGACCCCGCCCTGCCCGACCTCCGCCATGGCGGTGTGCACGGTGGCGACGGGTTCACCGCCGACCACCTCCATGCGCACCTTGGCGGTGGAGTAGTCGTCGAACCCCTCGGAGAAACCGACGTTCTTGATGCCGACCGCGTAGCCCACGCCCCGCACCACGCCTTCGCCATGAGTGGTGTTGGACAGACCGCCCGGCAGCTGTCGTACGTCCGCGGCCTCGCCGGCGGAGAGCCACTGCTGCTCCGGAGGAAGAGGCATCGCCTTGACGCGGCGCAGGAGTTCGGCGACGGGGGCGGGCGAATCCACCGGCTGCCCCGTCGGCATGATGGTCCCCTGCTCCATGGCGTTGAGCTGCCGGAACTCCACCCGGTCCATGCCCACCGCGTCGGCGAGCTTGTCCATCTGGGCCTCGTAGGCGAAGCAGGCCTGGACCGCGCCGAAGCCGCGCATCGCGCCGCAGGGCGGGTTGTTGGTGTAGAGGGCGATGGCCTCGATGTCGACGTCGTCGACGACGTACGGCCCGATGGACAGCGAGGAGGCGTTGCCGACCACGGCCGGGGAGGCGGAGGCGTACGCGCCCCCGTCGAGGACGATCCGGCACTTCACATGCGTCAACTTGCCGTCACGCGTGGCCCCGTGCTCGTAGTACAGCTTGGCCGGGTGCCGGTGGACGTGTCCGAAGA
This sequence comes from Streptomyces sp. SID13726, assembly GCF_010548375.1. Lineage (GTDB taxonomy): Bacteria > Actinomycetota > Actinomycetes > Streptomycetales > Streptomycetaceae > Streptomyces. The sequence goes on along the minus strand of NZ_JAAGLY010000001.1, from coordinate 693,381 downwards.
AGGACTCGAACCGGTTGTAGACGATCTTGACGGGCTTCCCCGTCCGCATCGCCAGCAAGCAGGCGTGGATCTGCATCGACAGGTCCTCGCGACCGCCGAAGGCCCCGCCGACACCGGACAGCGTCATACGGACCTTGCGCTCGGGCAGCCCGAGCACGGGCGCGATCTGCCGGAGGTCGGAGTGCAACCACTGGGTGGCGATGTACAGATGGACACCGCCGTCCTCGTCCGGCACCGCGAGTCCCGACTCGGGGCCGAGGAAGGCCTGGTCCTGCATGCCGAAGGTGTACTCGCCCTTGACGACGAAGTCGGCCCGCTCGGCGGCCTGTCGGGCGTCGCCACGGACGATCGGCTGGCGGTGGACGATGTTCGGGTGCGGGACGTGCCCGATGTGGTGGTCGTCGCGGCCCTCGTGGACGAGGATCGCGTCCGGGGCGGTCGCGGAGGCCTCGTCGGTGATGACGGGCAGTTCCCGGTACTCGACCTTGATCTTGGCGGCGGCGCGACGAGCGGTCTCGGGATGGTCGGCGGCGACGATGGCGACCGGCTCGCCATGGTGGCGGACCTTGCCGTGGGCGAGGACCGGGGTGTCCTGGATCTCCAGGCCGTAGTTCTTCACCTCGGTCGGCAGGTCGTCGTACGTCATGACGGCGTACACGCCCGGCATGGCGAGGGCCTCACTCGTGTCGATGGACACGATCTCGGCGTGCGCGACGGTCGAGCGGAGGATCTGCCCCCAGAGCATGTCCTCGTGCCACATGTCGGACGAGTACGCGAACTCGCCGGTGACCTTGAGGGTGCCGTCCGGGCGGAGCGTGGACTCGCCGATGCCGCCCTTGGTCTGGGAACCCTGGTTGATCTTCGTGGGAGCGCCTTTGGCGGGCATGCTCAGACCCCCTCGGACTGCCGGGCGGCCGCGAGGCGGACCGCGTCCATGATCTTCTCGTAGCCCGTGCAGCGGCACAGGTTGCCCGACAGCGCCTCACGGATGTCCGCGTCGCTCGGGTTGGGGGTGCGCTCCAGCATCTCGTCGGCGGCGACCAGCAGCCCCGGTGTGCAGAAGCCGCACTGGACGGCACCAGCGTCGATGAACGCCTGCTGGATCGGGGAGAGCTCGGCGCCCTCGCCGGTCTGGGAGTCCTGGCCCTCGGGAGCCGGATGCCCACACGCACGCTGCTTGGCGTAGTCGGCGAGCCCCTCGACGGTGACGACCTCGCGCCCCTCGACCTGCCCGGCCGCGACGAGGCACGAGCACACCGGAACACCGTCGAGCCGGACCGTGCAGGACCCGCACTCACCCTGCTCGCAGGCGTTCTTGGACCCCGGCAGCCCGAGCCGCTCCCTCAGCACGTACAGCAGGGACTCGCCCTCCCAGACGTCGTCGGCTTCCTGCGGACGACCGTTGACAGTGAAGTTGACGCGCATTACGCAGCTCCCTCCGTGGCGCGGCGGGTACCGCGGTACGACTCCCAGGTCCAGGTCAGCGTGCGGCGGGCCATGATGCCGACCGCGTGGCGGCGGTAGCTCGCCGTGCCGCGGACGTCGTCGATCGGGTTGCAGGACGCGGCGCACAGGTCCGCGAACTGCTTGACGGCCGAAGGGGTGATGATCTTGCCGTTCTCCCAGAACCCGCCCTCGTCCAGCGCGGCGTTCAGGAACTCCTCGGCGGCCTTGGCCCGCACGGGCGTGGGGGCAGCGGAGCCGATCCCGGTCCGCACGGTCCGCGTCTCGGGATGCAGCGCGAGCCCGAAGGCGCACACGGCGATGACCATGGCGTTGCGGGTGCCGACCTTGGAGTACTGCTGAGGCCCGTCGGCCTTCTTCACGTGAACGGCGCGGATGAGTTCGTCGGCGGCCAGCGCGTTGCGCTTCACGCCGGTGTAGAACTCGTCGATCGGGATGAGACGCGATCCCCGTACGGACTCCACCTCGACCTCGGCGCCCGCCGCAAGGAGCGCGGGGTGGGCGTCTCCGGCCGGGGAGGCGGTGCCGAGGTTGCCGCCGACGCCGCCGCGGTTGCGGATCTGCGGGGAGGCCACGGTGTGCGAGGCGAGGGCCAGGCCCGGCAGCTCGCCGCGCAGGTGCTCCATGATCCCGGTGTACGGCACGGACGCGCCGAGCCGCACGGAGTCCTGGCCCACCTCCCACTCGGTGAGCTCGGTGATCCGGTTGAGGTCGAGCAGGTACTCGGGCCGCCGGTGGTCGAAGTTGATCTCGACCATCACATCGGTGCCGCCCGCGATGGGCACAGCGGTGGGGTGCTCAGCCTTGGCGGCGAGCGCCTCCTCCCAGCTGGCGGGGCGAAGGAAGTCCATGACCGGCTCTCTTCTACGTCTCGTGATCGTTCGGATCGAGCCAGATCGTGTGCGGCGGGCCCGGCTCGTTCATGTGCTGTTTACGTGGAGTGGAGCCAGTACACAGCGGTGTACTCCGACGGGGTCAGTCACGGAAACCATGAAGGAGTTGGCTGGTCGGCGCCCTCATCTTGTAGATTCGTATGAACGGAGGTCACCGGTAACCTCCATGCTTTCCTGCGGAAACGTGCGCCACAGGCCACGTGACCTGCGACACAGCCCCGGAGACGGCAGAAGCCGCTCCCCCCTCCACCGGACCCCCTCCCCATCGTAGATTTCGAGACAAAGATCGGCGGCGACGAGAATGCGGCTGCGCGCACTGCTGGACACCGACGCGCTGGGCCTGCGGCTGCTCGGCGGCGAGGACGAACTGGATCGCACCGTGCGCGGGGTGATGACCACGGACCTGCGCGACCCCAGCCGCTATCTCTCGGGCGGGGAACTGGTCCTGACAGGCCTCGCCTGGCGCCGGGACGCGGCCGACTCGGAGCCGTTCGTACGACTCCTCGTGCAGGCCGGAGTGGTCGCGCTGGCGGCCGGCGAGGCCGAGCTGGGTGACGTCCCGGACGACCTCGCGGTGGCCTGTGCCCGCCACCGCCTCCCCCTGTTCGCCGTGCACGAGTCGGTGGCGTTCGCGACGATCACCGAGCATGTCGTACGGCAGGTCTCGGGCGAGCGCGCGGGTGACCTGGCGGCCGTGGTGGACCGGCACCGGCGCATGATGACGTCGGGCCCGGCGGGCGGCGGCCCGGACGTGGTCCTGGACCTCCTGGGCTCCGACCTGGACCTGCGCGCCTGGGTCATGTCCCCCACGGGCCGCCTGATCGCGGGGCCGAAGGCGGCGGGCCCCGGCCTCCCGGCGGACACCTGCGCGAAGCTCGCGGCGGAGCACCTGGCGGCGGCCCGCACCGGCCGCCGGGGCCCGCACAGAGTCACGCTCGGCCCGTCGACGTACTCCCTGTTCCCGGTCCGCAGCAGCGGCCGCTCCCCCCAGGCCTCGCGGGACGTCCGCGAGACGGTCCTGTCGGACTGGCTGCTCGCGGTGGAGGCGGACGCGGGCGACTGGCCGGAGGAGCGCCTGGACCTCCTCCAGGGCGTCACCCAGCTGATCTCGGTGGAACGCGACCGCAGGGACGCGGCCCGCACGGTCCGCCGCCGCCTGGCCCAGGAGGTCCTGGAACTGGTCCAAACGGGAGCCGCCCCCGCCGAGATCGCGGCCCGCCTGCGCGTCGCGGCCCCGGTCCTCCTCCCCGGCCTCGGAGCGGCCCCGCACTGGCAGGTGGTCGTGGCGCGGGTCGAATGGCAGGACGCCGACCTGGAGGGCGGCCCGGTGGCCCAGTCCCTGCTGGAGGAGATCCTGGTGGACCCCGCGGCCATGGGCCCGGAGCCCTCCGACCGCATAGCGGTGGCCCACACCGGCGACGAGGCGATCGCCCTGGTGCCCCTCCCCGCGGTCGCCGCGGAACACGACGGCTCGGAGACGGGCATCCTGGCGGACGCCCTCCTGGAGTCTGTCCGCGACCCCCTCTCCGCGGGCCTGGACGACGACGGCAGGGTCACCCTGGGCGTCAGCGCGTCGGTCCACTCGGCGGAGGGCCTGCGCGGCGCCCTGGAGGAGGCGAGGCACGCCCGCAGGGTGGCGGCGGCCCGCCCGGGACGGGTCTGCGCGGCGGGCCACCAGGAACTGGCGTCCCACGTCCTGCTGCTCCCCTTCGTCCCCGACGACGTACGACGAGCCTTCACCGCCCGTCTCCTCGACCCGCTCCGCGAGTACGACCGCCGCCACCGCGCCGAACTCATCCCCACCCTGGAGGCCTTCCTGGACTGCGACGGCTCCTGGACCCGCTGCGCCACCCGCCTCCACCTGCACGTCAACACGCTGCGCTACCGCGTCGGCCGCATCGAGCAGTTGACGAGCCGTGACCTGTCACGCCTTGAGGACAAGCTGGATTTCTTCCTGGCACTGCGGATGAGCTGAAACCTGTGAGCCGTCGGGCCCCCACGACTTTGTGAATTCCTTCACCCACCCCCTTGGCCGGGCCCGCGGATTCATGCTGAACTGCGCCCACCACTCATAGCTCGATGGCGCGCTCGGGGAGGGCAATGTGGCGGATACCGCCATGTCTGGTAACGGAACGACCGCCGGTGACGATCCACTCCAGACCGCGGTATGGCGGCTGCGCTCAAGGGCCTGCTGGGCCGACGCGGCCGCCCTGCTCCAACCGGTCACGGCACAGGCGGCGCTCCAACGCACGGCACTGCTGGTGGAGCGCTGTCTCTACACCGAACAGGGCTGGCCCGAGGCCGAGGACGCCCTGCGCACCGCGGAGGCGCTGGCCCACAGCGACGACGAGCGGGGGGCGGCCGCTTGTGAACGCGGGCACCTTGCGTACGCGGCGACGCTGCACGGGGTCCGCGACCGTGCGGACGAGGCGCGGGCGGCACTGGGCCGGGCCGCGGCCCTGATCCCTCCCGGAGCCGAGGGCAGAGCCCTCCTCGACTTCCGCCGCGGCCTCCTGGCGGAGAACCTCGCCCACTCCCCCCAGTCGGCCCGAGCCGCCTACCGCCGAGCCCACGCCGGCGCCACGGCCCAGTCCGACCCCCTGCTCCTCTCCTTCACCTGGCGCCACCTCGCCGGACTCGCCCTGCGCGACGGCGAGTTGACCGAAGCCCGCCACGGTTTCGCCGAATCCCTCCGCATCCGCGAGGAGTTGGGCTACCTCGTAGGAACAGCCCCGGCCCTGGCCTCCCTCGCCGACGCGGAATCAGAACCCGAGGCATCCCGACTCCGCGAGGAGGCGCGCCGGCTGTACCGATTGCTGGGCGGCGTACCGACGTGGCTGGCCCGCCAGTTGACTCCACCGGCTGCGAGTGCGTGAGCTGTTCGCCTAGGGGGGTGCCAGGTTCGGTTGTGTTGCGGGTGCGGGTGAGTTGTGGCTTGTCGCGCAGTTCCCCGCGGGCAGCTGCGCTGGGCTTGAGCCGGGCGCCTATGAGGGTGCCTCGTGGTGTGGTCTGGCGGGTGCGGGTCCGTCGTGGCTTGTCGCGCAGTTCCCCGCGCCCCTGGGGGGTTGCACCTGACGCGCGCCACCACGGGCCGTTGGCCGCGGACGGTGCGCAGGGGACGGGGTGGGGGGTGTCCGCCCGCAGCGGCCGGCGTCCATAACCGAGCACCTCTTTGAGTGACCGAGCCGCCGGACCGAGGACGGATACCCCCCACCCCGGCCCCGACCCACAACGCACCAGCACGCGCTACACAAGCCCCCACCGGGGCCGAGCGGGCCGCCGCAGGCATCTCAGGGGCGCGGGGAACTGCGCAAAACGCCCGCCCCCACCGAACCCGCAGACGACACCCGCACCCGCAGACACCCACCCCTCACCCCACCGACGCAAAATGCTCCCCCACCAACCCCCGCACCACATCCAGATCCCGAGCGATCAACGCGTCCAACAACGCCGTATGCTCCGCCGCATCCGCAACAAGATCCACCCGCCCCCGAACCCCCACCCCACCCTCCAACGGCCACTGCGACCGCCGATGCAGATCCTCCGCCACCTGCACCAACTGCTCGTTCCCCGACAGCATCAGCACACCGCGATGAAACGCCCGATCGCACTCCGCGTAACTCGCCCGGCACCCCGCGGACGCCGCCCGCACCGTCGCCTCGGCCAGCGGTCGCAACTCCGCCCACCGCTCCACCGCCACCGTCCGAGCCAGCCGCAACACCACCGGCACCTCGATCAACGCCCGCACCTCGGACAGCTCGGCCAACTCACGAGCCCCCCGCTCCACCACCCGGAACCCCCGGTTGGGAACGACCTCCACCGCCCCCTCCAGCGCGAGCTGCTGCATGGCCTCCCGCACCGGCGTGGCCGACACCCCGAACCGCTCCCCGAGCGCGGGCGCCGAGTACACCTCACCGGGCCTCAACTCCCCAGCCACCAGAGCCGTACGAAGCGCGTCGAGAATCTGCCCCCGCACGGAGGCCCGCTGCACGACGGGCCGAGGAATGGGCACCTCACTGTGGGTGTGCTCCCCCCGAACCCCAACCCCAACCCCACCCGACACATCACCCAGCCCCCGAGACACACCAGGCACCCCAGAAGCCCCGGACACTCCAGACACCCCGGCCACAGCCGAACGCACCTGCGCCGGCACCCGAACCTCCCCCACCCCGGCGGAGCCCTGCGCACCCTGCTTCACGGGTCCTCCTCCGGACGTGTCGGTACTTGGGGTCATTACGACGGGTTGTTACTCACCCGTCAAGCACCTTAGGCGCAGAACGCCTCAGTTCAAATCCCGAGGAGATTGGGTAAGGTAAGCCTTACCTCCAACCGAATCGGTGGCCCCGCATGCCCATACCGCTGCCCGCCCCCCGTTCCGCCCCGACCCCGGCACCCGGTTCCCCCGTCGCCCCCGCCTACGCGGACCTGACGAAAGCCCTCCCCGCCCTCACGGTCACGGAACTGGACAGCGCCGTAGAGCTCCCGGCGACCGACGGCTGGGTCACCGCGGCGGCGCTCGCGGCGGGCGGCACCGCGATGGACACGTTCCTCGCCTGGGACGACGAGCAGGTACTGCGGGACAACGGCAGGCAGGGCCGCCCGGACGTCATCGCCAGCTTCGGACTGCACCGCTACGCCTGGCCGGCCTGTCTCCTCTTCACGGCACCGTGGTTCCTGCACCGCAGGGTCCCCCGCCTCCCCGTGACGCACGTCTCGTACGACCGCACCCGGGGCCCCATGAACTTCGCGGTGCACCCGACCACCTTCGCCTGCCTCCCGGACGACCCCGCGGCGGCGCACCCCGACGCCCGCCCGGTCCCCGACGAGGAGGCCCTGCGCGCCGAGCTCCGGGAGGCGGTGGCCGAGCACATGGAGCCGCTGCTCGCCTCCTTCGGCCCGCGCATGCGCCGTCGCGGCAGGGCCCTGTGGGGCATGATCACGGACGAGGTGGTCGAGGGGCTCTGGTACGTCGCCGAACTCCTCGGCGAGCACGAGAAGCGCCGCGCCGAGCACGCGCTGGACCTCCTGCTGCCGGGCACGACGAAGCCGTACGTCGGCTCCCCGGCGTTCCGGGTCCTCCGGGGACCGAGCGGTGAACCGCTGCCCACCCGGGACCGGATCAGCTGCTGCATGTACTACACGCTGGACCCGGACGACACCTGCCCCTCCTGCCCGCGCACCTGCGACAGCGTCAGGATCGCCAAGCTCACGGCGGCCGCCGCCAGTTGAGTCCCTGTCAGGGGGACCCCCGCGACAGGGCCCGCCGCCGGGTCCCGTAAGATCAACGCCGACTGGGACGCCCGTACGGTTACAGGTAATTCACAACTTCCTCACTCGACGCAGGAACTTTCCGTGGAACCACCCGTACGGGTAGTCTTATTCGAACTCAACTCCCGCCCCTCAAGCGGCAGTTCGAGCAAAACGCTGCCCTGGGCAACTCCCTTGCACTTCCTTGGCGGCCTCTTGCCCCGAAACCCCCTGAGGGCTGGCGGGAGTGGGCCACTATGGCGGGCGTTACGCCCTATCCCAATGCAAGGGACCCCAGATGAGACTGACCGACATATCGCTGAACTGGTTGCTTCCGGGCGCCGTACTGCTCCTGGGCATGCTGGCGGCGGTTGCGGTGCTCGCGCGGAGCAAGCGGTCCGGCGGGGAGCACGCGAAAGACGACTCGTGGGAGCGCAGCGAGGAGCGCCGCAGGCGCAAGGAGGCCATATACGGCACCGCCTCCTATGTCCTTCTGTTCTGCTGCGCGGCGGTCGCCGCGGCCCTCTCCTTCCGCGGCCTGGTCGGCTTCGGTGAGGAGAACCTGAGCCTCTCGGGCGGCTGGCAGTACCTGGTGCCGTTCGGTCTGGACGGCGCGGCGATGTTCTGCTCCGTCCTCGCGGTGCGCGAGGCCAGCCACGGTGACGCGGCGCTCGGCTCCCGGATACTGGTGTGGACGTTCGCGGGTGCCGCGGCCTGGTTCAACTGGGTGCACGCGCCGCGGGGCTTCGGCCACGACGGCGCCCCCCAGTTCTTCTCCGGCATGTCGCTCTCGGCGGCCGTGCTGTTCGACCGCGCGCTGAAGCAGACCCGCCGGGCCGCCCTGCGGGAGCAAGGTCTGGTGCCGCGGCCGCTGCCGCAGATCCGCGTGGTGCGCTGGCTGAGGGCGCCCCGTGAGACGTACAAGGCCTGGTCGCTGATGCTGCTGGAGAACGTCCGCAGCCTGGACGAGGCGGTCGACGAGGTCCGCGAGGACCAGCGTCAGAAGGAGGCGGCCCGCATCCGCCGCCGCGACCAGCAGCGTGTCGAGCGGGCGCAGCTCAAGGCGATCAGCCGCGGCCACCGTGGCTTCGTCGGCCGGGGCGCGCGTCAGCTGGAGCAGCCGCAGCAGGCGGCGGCCCTGGAGCGTGCCACCGCGGAGCCTGCCATATCGGCGCCGGAGCCCCAGCCGCTGCCCGTGCGACAGCGTCCGTCGCTCCAGCCGGTCCGCCATGGGTCTGATTCCTCCGTCGATCTCACCGCGGAGGACGACACAATGGCTCTACCGCGTCTCGACTCGCTGGAGCGCAAGCTCAAGGATCTTGAGCAGCAGTTCGGCTGAGTCACCGAACGGGGTCCACGGGGCCCGAGCACCACGGGAAGGGGGCGTGACCGTCGCGGTCACGCCCCCTTCCGTTGCGTCTCAGGCCGCCTCGGCGTCCAGTTCGAACCACACGGACTTCCCGACGCCGTGCGCCCGCACGCCCCAGGAGTCCGCGAGGGACTGCACCAGAACCAGGCCCCGGCCGTGCGTACCGTCGTCGGCGTTCGGTACGCGCACGCGCGGTCTGCGGGCGACGAAGTCCCGCACCTCCACCCGCAGCGCCCGCGGCCCGACCGTGGCGGTGACGACCGCGTCGTGGTCGGTGTGGACCAGTGCGTTGGTGACGAGTTCGCTGGTGAGCAGTTCGGCTATCTCGGACCGTCCGGGCCTCCCCCACTGTCGTAACAACTCGCGCAGCGCCCTGCGTGTCTCGGGGACCGCCCCCAGGTCCGCCCGCTCCAGTCTGCGCCGGAGCTGAGGCGACCGCGCCTGCTCCGTGGCGCCGTCGGCCGTCTCCTCCACTGTCTGAGCCGAGAAGGCCCCGACTGCCGTGGGACCGCCTCCTCGTGCCTGCCTCTTCATGACCCCCGCCCGCGTGCCGATGTCGGTTCCCCTCCTGCTCGAACACGTTCACGGGGATCCATGCCCGATAGTTCATGCGGCAGTCATGTCGAATCATCAACGACCGGGTGTTCGGCCACTCGGACGACAACGCCCCGGACCCGCCCGACAGGCCGGACACATCCCGGAAAAGCCCCTCCGGATCGCCGTACGGGACGGCCCCGTTCGAGCGGCACGACACCTCCCGGCGGTCCGTACGACCCTCCCGGCACCCGGCGCCTGTGCCGCTGGTCCCTGCCCTGTGGCATGTGCCCGGCAACCCGGTGCCGGCAGGCCCTGCGCCGAGCACGGCCTGCGCATGTCCCAAGGCCAGGGTGGGACAGGGAAACACCAGGTCAGCGAGGCGACTCAGCCCATCGGGACGGCCGCTCGGAAGGCTGGGACACCGACCCGGCGGATCGGTGTGCAGCCCCGGAGGGACGGGTTCCGGACTCGGTCCACAGTCCCGGCGGCTGCCCTACGACGGCCGGGGCACCCCTCGCCTACGCGAGCACCCCCGCCGCCGGTCCCGACGGTCGGGGTACGGCGAGCGGAGGTGAGGCGGTGCATCTGTTCCTGGTGGCGGCAGCCGACCCTGCGGTGCCGCGGGGCCCGTGACCCACGCGGCGCCGGGACACCGGTACCGCGCGGCGTGGGCCGATCCGACGACTCCTGGCTGCCCATCTCGCCGTACGGGACGAAGGGATGGGGCAGCTGGGAATGTGGCCGGAATGCGCTGTCAGGTGCCTTCGTTGCCCTTGGTGCCGATGTGGAAGATCTTCTGGCTGCCGCGGGTCATGTCGACGACGAGCGTGCTGGTCTGGCCGGCGCTCCAGGTGAGGGTGACGACGGCCTCCGTGTGGTCGGAGGTTCCGTTGTCGGTGACCTTCCAGGCGAGGGGGACGTTCTGGGCGCGCAGGACGCCGTCGGCGTGCTCCTTCTCCTCCCAGGCCCTCAGCTCCTTCTGGAAGGCGGGCGTGAGGTAGTGCGCGCGCAGGGCGTCCTTGAGCTCGCCGCCGCCCTCGTCGGTGACGGCGTCGACGTAGGCGCCGTAGAAGTCGGCGATGCGGGTGATGTTGTCGGACGGCTTGCCGCTGACGCTGCGGGGCGCTCCCGCGGAGGCCTGGGCGGTGACGCCGAGACCGAGGGCCAGGGCGAGGCCCAGGGCCAGGGTGGTGCGGCGGGTGGCCTTGGTGCTGTTCATGTTCGTTCCCCGTTTTCCGATGCTGCTGACGTTGGTGCCGCGGTGATGTGGTCCGTGCGGGGCCGCCCGCCCGACCCCCGTGCGAGAGGGCGGCCCCGCGTCTCAGTGGAGCTTGTTCACCGCGGTGGCGGTGGTCTTCTTGAAGGCCTTCACCGGGGCGTCGGCGAAGTCGCCCATCTGGGCCCATTCCACGACGGTGACGGTCCGGTCGTCCCGGCCGACGGACAGCAGGCGGATGTCGGTGGCGCCGTACGAGTACTCCGTGTGCAGGCCGTGCACCCGGGCGCCCTCCTCGACCGCCACCTTGCCGTAGTCCTTGTACTCGGCCTCCAGCTCCGGGTCGGACTGTTCGAGGCGGCCCGCGCAGGCACGGATCTCCTTGTCCAGGCGGGTGGCGAGCGCGGCGGCCTTGGCCTTGGTGCCGACCTCGATGGTCAGCTGGCGGGCGCTGGTGTCCAGGTCGGTGCGGAAGTCGCGGTACCGGGAGTCGTAGCCCGGCAGCGCCTCGTCCAGGCAGAGCCGCAGCTCGTCCGGGACGCCGTCGGTCACCTTGCCCGCCGTCCAGGCGGACGAGGGGTGCGGCGGGAGGTCGGCGGCCGAGAGGAACCGCGGCGCGGCCGGCGCGGCGCCCGCCTGTACGGAGAGTGTGACGCCGAGCACGAGGCCGGTGAGAGAGAGTACGGTGAGCGCGCCGGCTCGGGTGTGCCTGGGCATGGGTGTCCCCCGTGAGATCTGTGCATGGTCATGGGATGCCACAACGACTCCGGGTGGTCGGTCCGGCCTGGTCGGTGCGACACCAAGAGCATCAGCGGTCACACCGGGCGGACGCAACCAGGGACGCGGGATCCGTCGGCATGGAACCATCCCAGGGCGTCTGACGTGCAGGTATAGGGAGTGCCTGGGATACCGGATCAGGGGGGAATCGTTGTCAGCACCGGAACCGCAGGACGAGGTCCAGGAGTTCGCGGCCCTGTTGCGGCGGCTCAAGGAGCGCACCGACCGCAGCTACGGCTCGCTGGCCCGCCGCATCAACATGAACACCTCGACCCTGCACCGCTACTGCGCGGGCGAGGCGGTACCGCTCGACTTCGCCCCGGTGGAGCGGTTCGCCGCGCTGTGCGGGGCGTCGGCCGAGGAACGCCTGGAACTGCACCGCCTGTGGCTGCCGGCGGTGGCGGCACGGCAGCGGCCTCGGGCGGGTGAGGGCGCGGGGGCATCGGCCGGGGCAGCGGGGACGGCTGCGGGTGTGGGCGCGGGTGCGGGTGCGGGTGCGGTGACGGAAGCAGGGGCCGGCGGCCCGGCCGAGACCGCTCCGGCCGACGACAGGGACAGGGACACCCCTGCCGACGGTGACGGCGATGCCGACGGCAATGACGATGACGACACCGACGCCCTGGTCTCCGGCCCCGGTCTCCCCCCGCACCGTCCCTGGTATCGCCGCAGGCGGGTCGCCGTCGCCGCGGCCGCCGCGGTGGCGTTGCTCGCGACGGTGGGAAGTCTGGCGGCGTTGCCCTCGGGGCGGTCCGCGTCGGACAAGGTGGCGCAGGCTCCGGACCCGTCGTCCGGTACGACGGCTTCGGGCACGCCGGGCCGCACGCCGTCCGAGTCACCGAGCCTCTCGGCCACCTCGGGCTCCCCGTCACCCAAGGGCACCGGCAAGAGCGCCTCCCCCTCGGCGCCGGACGGCAGCACCGCCTCGAAGGGCACCGGCGACTCGGGGCAGCAGGGCACCTTCACCGGCACCCCGCTCACCTGGACCGTCAACTCCCACATCTGGAACGCGGGTTGCGGCCACGACTACGTCATCGACAAGCCGCCGGCCCAGGTCCCGCCGCCCCCGATGTCCCAGGACGCCGCGAACTGGGCGGGCCCGCTGGGCGCGATCCACGGCCGGGAGACGATGGTGCAGATCTCGGTGCAGGGCAAGAACTCCACGGCGGTCGTCCTGGAGGACCTCCGCGTCCGGGTCGTCTCGCGCGGGGCCCCGGCCAAGGGCAACGCGTACGCCATGGAGCAGGGCTGCGGCGGCGCGCTCACCCCGCGCTACTTCTCCGTGAACCTCGACAAGGACCGTCCGATCGCCCACCCGGAGTCCGGCAACGACGGCGAGAACGTCCTCCCGGCCGTGAAGATGCCGTACCGCGTCTCCTCCGAGGACCCGGAGATCCTGCTGGTGACCGCGCAGACCCAGACCTGCGACTGCAGCTGGTACCTGGAGCTGGACTGGTCCTCCCAGGGCCGCACCGGCACGGTCCGCGTCGACGACGGCGGAAAGCCGTTCCGCACGACGAGCATCAAGGGCCTGCCCCGCTACTGGTACGGCACGGACGGTGCCGGTCAGCGGGCCTGGGTGGACTACGACGGGTAGGACTTGAGCGGGGACCCCACCCGCAGAGCCGTGCCGTCCGTGTCCACGAAGGTGAACTCCCGCAGTCCGTAAGGCGCGTCGGCCGGCGCGCCGAAGCGGCCGTCGACGCCGGCCGCCGTCCACTCGGCGTGGACGGCGTCGGCGTCGCTCACATAGAGGTAGACGACGGCTCCGGTGCGGAGGGGGTCGTGATCGGGCGACTCGGTGAGGTGCATGGAGACCGAGCCGCGCTCGACGAAGCCGTACCGGTCCGGGCCGTCGTAGGGGTGCGCGGTGAAGCCCAGGCGGCGGTATCTCTCCAGGGCCGCGTCGAGGTCATGGACCGGGATGACGGGCGCGACCTCGGTGAAGGCGATCTCTGTCATCCAGCCAGTCTCGCACCCCGGGGCTCCTCAGGGCCGGGGCACGTTCCGCAGGTTGGAGCGGGCCATCTGCACCATCCGCCCGACTCCGCCGTCGAGGACGATCTTCGAGGCGGAAAGGGCGAAGCCGGTGACCATCTCGGCGCTGATCTTCGGCGGGATGGAGAGGGCGTTGGGGTCGGTGACGATGTCCACGAGGGCCGGGCCCTTGTGCTTGAACGCCGACTTCAGCGCCCCGGCGAGGTCCTTGGGCTTCTCGACGCGCACGCCGTACGCCCCGCATGCCTGGGCCACGGCGGCGAAGTCGGGGTTCTTGTTCGTGGTGCCGTAGGAGGGCAGCCCGGCGACCAGCATCTCCAACTCCACCATGCCGAGCGAGGAGTTGTTGAAGAGGACGACCTTCACGGGGAGGTCGTACTGCACGAGGGTCAGGAAGTCCCCCATCAGCATGGAGAACCCGCCGTCGCCCGACATCGACACGACCTGGCGCTTCCGGTCGGTGAACTGCGCGCCGATCGCCATCGGCAGCGCGTTGGCCATCGACCCGTGCGAGAACGAACCGATCACCCTCCGGCGGCCGTTGGGCGAGATGTACCGCGCGGCCCACACGTTGCACATCCCGGTGTCGACGGTGAACACCGCGTCGTCGTCCGCGAGTTCGTCCAGGACCGAGGCCACGTACTCGGGGTGGATCGGGACGTGCTTCTCGACCTTGCGGGTGTACGCCTTCACGACCCCTTCGAGCGCGTCGGCGTGTTTCTTCAGCATCTTGTCGAGGAAGCGCCGGTTGGTCTTCTCCTTCACCCGGGGCGTGAGGCAGCGCAGCGTCTCCTTCACGTCACCCCAGACCGCGAGGTCCAACTTGGAACGCCTGCCGAGGTGTTCGGGCCGTACGTCGACCTGGGCGATCTGCACGTCGTCGGGGAGGAAGGCGTTGTACGGGAAGTCGGTGCCGAGCAGGATCAGCAGGTCGCACTCGTGGGTGGCCTCGTACGCGGCGCCGTAGCCGAGCAGTCCGCTCATGCCGACGTCGAAGGGGTTGTCGTACTGGATCCATTCCTTGCCCCGAAGGGCGTGCCCCACCGGTGACTTGACCTTCTCCGCGAACTCCATGACCTCGGCGTGCGCGCCCGCGGTGCCGCTGCCGCAGAAGAGGGTGATCTTCTGCGCCTTGTCGATCATCTCGACGAGCTTGTCGATCTCGGTGTCGCCGGGGCCGACGCTGGGCCGGGAGGTGACGAGGGCGGTCTCGGCGGCCTGGTCGGGGGCGGGCTGGTCGGCGATGTCGCCAGGGAGGGAGACGACGCTGACGCCGGAGCGGCCGACGGCGTTCTGGATGGCGGTCTGGAGCAGCCTCGGCATCTGCTTGGGGCTGGAGATCAGCTCGCTGTAGTGGCTGCACTCGCGGAACAGCTGGTCGGGGTGGGTCTCCTGGAAGTAGCCGAGGCCGATCTCGCTGGAGGGGATGTGCGAGGCGAGGGCGAGGACCGGGGCCATGGAGCGGTGGGCGTCGTAGAGGCCGTTGATGAGGTGCAGGTTGCCGGGGCCGCAGGAACCGGCGCAGGCGGCGAGCTTGCCGGTGATCTGGGCCTCCGCGCCCGCGGCGAAGGCGGCGGTCTCCTCGTGGCGGACGTGCACCCAGTCGATGCCCGCGTTGCGGCGGACGGCGTCCACGACGGGGTTGAGGCTGTCGCCGACGACGCCGTAGAGGCGTTTCACCCCGGCCTTGACGAGGATGTCCACGAACTGCTCGGCGACGTTCTGTTTGGCCATGGATCCATGCACCCCTTCGGTCTCCTTGGGTCCATCAATCCACACTGGCCGCGATCACGCCTCCCAAACCGCCGCGGCCGTACGGTCGTCCGCGTACCCCTTGACCCTGACCTGACTGTCGGCGAGGAAAGCGGCGAGACCGGGCGCGGTGGGTCCCGACCACCTGCCGGTGAGGTACTCGCACAGTCCGGGTTCGCCGCGCAGGGGCTCGGCGAGGCCGCCGGTGCACATCAGGAGGGTGTCGCCCGGGCGGGCGACGGAGGCGCGGAAGCGGAAGGGTTCGCGGGACGGCTCCGGGGCGGGTTCGTAGGGGCTCGGGGGTGTGGGGATGCCGAGGTCCATGGTGAGGCGGTCGCCCTCGGGGGTCTCGGTGGGCAGCGAGCCGAAGCCGACGACCGGCTCGCCGGTGACCTCGGTGATCCGGGGTTCGATGTCGTGCCACTCGCCGTCGCGGAGCCTGAAGAGGCCGCCCGCGCCGACGCCGAAGAAGACCCGGACACGGCAGTCGGGGTCGGCGGGCAGGAGCAGACAGCGCAGGGTGGCCGCGTACTCCTCCGGGTCGATGCCCTGCTCGGCGGCGCTGGCGCGGAGTTTGCCGAGGCTGCGGTCGGTGAGGCGGTGCAGTCCGGACTTGAGGTCGCCGCGGCGGGCGGCGGTGATGTCCTGGGCGAGCCGGGCGTGACTGCGTCCCACGGCCCGCGCGATCCAGTGACAGGCCTCGGCGGCGGCGCGGTGGGCACCGGGGGTGGCGCGGGCGCCGGTCGCCATCGCGACGAGGACCAGCGCCTGCTCGCCGGTGCCGAAACGGGCGGTGAGCAGGGAGTCCCGGCGCGGCTCGCCCCGGAACCTGGCCGAGTCCCCGCGCACGGAGACGGCGCGCAGGGTGCAGGCGCCGTACCTGGCCCCGTC
Source organism: Streptomyces sp. SID13726 (assembly GCF_010548375.1). Lineage (GTDB taxonomy): Bacteria > Actinomycetota > Actinomycetes > Streptomycetales > Streptomycetaceae > Streptomyces. Next base: position 677,240 of record NZ_JAAGLY010000001.1, on the reverse strand, counting down.
GAGCACGGTGTCGGCCACGAGGTCGTCGAGTTCGTCGGGGTCCGCGGGCGGGAGGGCGGTGGGTTCGGCGTCGTAGGTGGGCGGGCCGGAGCCCACGAAGCCGACGGGGGGTGGGGGGAGCGTGGGGAGGTCCACGTGGGTGGCCGTACGGAGTGCCGGTGGGGCGGGGGTGGCGTCGGCTTCCGGGGCTGCGGATTCCTGGACGCGTGCGGGGGGTTCGGCCGTGGGGTTGGGCTGGGTGAAGCCGGGGCCGGTGCGGGGGGCGGGGGCGGGTGCCATGTCGGGCTCGGGGAGTGCGGCGGCGGCGATGTCGGGTTCGGGGGGTGCGGCGGCCCACCAGTCGTCCGCGGCTCGGCGGGCGGAGGGGGCCCGGCCGGTGTCCGCAGGGGTGGCGTCCGCGTCGGGACCGGTTCCGAGCCCTGCGTCGGGGCGATCGGCACCCTGGGCCGGTGGCGGCGGTACGGCCGGCGGCCTCGGCGCGTCAGGGGGCATCCGTGAGGCCGGGACGCTCGTGGCGGGCGGTGTCTCCGTGGACGTACGGCTGCCGGACGGCGGTGGGGTCTCGGGTGAGCGCGCGACGAAGCCGGGCGGCTTGGGGCCGGGTGGGTAGGCCGCGGGGCCCTCGGGCGGGTCGGCCGGGTCGGGCGGCAGCTCCCCGGAGCCGCGGTGCCGGCCCGGACTCCCGGGCGGCGCGGTCTCCGGTGCCTCGGGGGCACCCGACCGCGGTGCGGGGACTCCGGCACCGGCCCGGGCCCCGCCGTCCTCGGCGGCACCGGACTGGCTCCCGTCCCGTACCGTCCCCGCCGCCGAGGCGAAGCGGTCGTCCAGGGTGTCGGGGGCCGGTGCGGGGCCCGTGTCGTCCGTGGTGTCGTACAGCTGACCCCACCAGTCGTCCTCGTGACCGGTGGGCCTTCCCCCCTGCTGGCTCATGCCCCTAATTGTCCACCGCGCGGGCCGTATGAAAACGGGGCATCCCGAAAATCGGGCGCGACCGCGCGCGTCGAACGGCGTGGCGAGTGAGTTCTCGAACAGGTGTGGCGGATGAGGCCGCCGGACGGCTCCACCCCCCACGGGAGAGCCGCCCGGCGACGCTTGCGGACCGGGACGCCGTGGGCGTCGTGCGGATCGGCCCCGAGTGTGACCCGTTTTCCTGTCGTTGAGCTGTGACTTCCGTACGAACATCGCTGACCTGCGTCTTCTGGCGCCCTCCGGCACCCTGGACATATGGGAGCGTGGGATCTCCTGCTGGTCGGCACGGTCATGCTGTTCGGCCTCTGCGGGGTACTGGTGCCCGGGGTGCCGGGGTCGTGGCTGGTGTGGGCCGCGGTTCTGTGGTGGGCGCTGAAGGATCCGCAGCCGGTCGCGTGGGGTGTGCTGGTGGGAGCCACCGTCGCGCTGTTCCTCTCGCAGGTGGTGCGGTGGGCGCTGCCACCGAGACGGCTGCGGGAGAGCGGGGCCACGCCCCGCATGGGGGCGTACGCCGGGGTGGGCGCGTTCCTCGGCTTCTTCCTGGTCCCCGTGCTCGGCGCGATCCCCGGGTTCATGGGCGGCATCTACCTGTCGGAGCGGCTGCGACTGGGCCGCCCCGGCGAGGCACGGGCCGCCCTGCGCACGGCGATGCGCTCGGGCGGCTCCAGTGTGCTGGCCGAGCTGTTCACCTGTCTGCTCATCATGGGCGCGTGGCTGGGGACGGTGCTGTGGGGCTGACGTAGGGCTGTGGTCCCGGAAGGATCTGGGCCGCCGTTCCGATGTGCGGGCGGCGCCGACGTGCTTGGCTGGCCGCCATGACCGAATTCAGCGAGGCCGAGCGCGCGTACCTGAAGTCGCAGCGGCTGGGGCGGCTGGCCACCGTCGACCAGCACGGGCAGCCGCAGGCGAACCCGGTCGGCTTCTTCCCGCAGGACGACGGCACCATCCTGATCGGCGGCTACGCCCTGGGCCGCACCAAGAAGTGGCGCAACCTCCAGAAGAACCCGAAGGTCGCGCTGGTCGTGGACGACATAGCCAGCCTGAAGCCGTGGACCGTGCGCGGCATCGACATCCGCGGGGAGGCGGAACTCCTCACCGGCCCGCACGAGTTGGGCCCGCACTTCAGCGAGGAGCTGATCCGCATCCATCCGCGCCGCATCCACAGCTGGGGTCTTGAGGAGGGCTAGAGGGCGCGTTCCAGGGTGAGCAGGGTGGTCTTGCGTTCCAGGCCGCCCGCGTATCCGGTGAGGGAGCCGTTCGCTCCGATCACCCGGTGGCAGGGGCGGAGGATCAGCAGGGGGTTGGCGCCGATCGCGCCGCCGACGGCCCGGACGGCGATCCGGGAGGCGCCGATCCGGGCGGCGATCTCGCCGTACGTCGTGGTCGAGCCGTAGGCGACGTCGTCGAGGGCGTCCCAGACCCGGGTCCGGAACTCGGTGCCGACCGGTGCCAACTCCAGCTGGAACTCCTTGAGTTCTCCGGCGAAGTAGGCGGCGAGTTGTTCCTCCGCGGCCCGGAACGGGCCCGGGTCGTGCAGCCAACCCTCCTGCACGGTACGGCCGTTCTTCTGCCCGGGCACGGACAGCGAGGTCAGTGCTCCGGTCGCGTCGGCGGTCACCAGAAGGGGGCCGACGGGGCTGTCGAGGTGGGTCCAGCGGGTGCTCATCAGTACTCCAACTCCCCTGCTGCGAGCAGGTGTTGCCAGGCGTAGGAGCGCCAGGGGCGCCAGGTGTCGGGGGTCTCGGTGCCCGGTGGGGCGATGTCGGGGTCGCCGAGGGCGCGGGCCCGGACGACGGCGACGGTACGGGTGTCCAGGCCGGGCAGGGCGAGCAGCGCGTGCTGCGCGTGGTCCCGGTCGGCGCCCGGGTCGAGGCGTACGGTCCCGTCGGCGAGGGCGGTGGCGAGCGCGCCCAGGGGGCCGTCGTCCTCCGTCAGCGCGGCCGGTTCGGGGAAGAGGTGGGTGAGGCCGCCGCAAGGTGCGTCCAGGGTCTTGCCGTAGCGCTGGACGAGGGTCGCGGACACGGTGGGGCCCACCAGTGCCCGTACGGCGAACTCCTCGGCGTCGGCGGTGCCGGGCGAGCGGAGTCCGGGGCGGGCGGCGACCAGCGGGGCGAGCCGGGCGTCGGCGCCGAGCCGCTCGTCGACGGCGTAGGGATCGGCGGCGAGGTCGAACAGCCGCCGCAGCCGTCCGACGGCGGTGGTCAGGTCGCGGGGGTCGGTGAGGTGCAGCTGGGCGTCGAGCCAGCCGCCGGGGTGGGCGCCGGACGTGGTCCGCGTGGTGCCGGGCCGTTCGCCGACGGCGGCGATTCCGGTGCCGTGCGGGAGGCGCAGCGTACGGCGGTAGGTGCGCCGCCCGGGTGTCCCGCTCACCTCCTCGACGCCGGGTACGGCCTCGCGTTCCAGCAGGTCGAAGACGGCACCGGAGCGGTAGGGGCCGCGGTGGGCGAGCCGTAGCGGAATGCCCGCCGTGGGGGTGGCCGGGCGCCGGGCCCCGCTCCGGGCGGCGGCGCGCAGTTCGCTCGGTGTCGAGGCGTAGATCTCGCGGACCGTGTCGTTGAACTGGCGGACGCTGGCGAAGCCCGCCGCGAACGCGATCTCGGTGACCGCCAGATCGGTGGTCTGGAGCAGGACGCGCGCGGTGTGGGAGCGCTGGGCGCGGGCCAGCGCGACGGGGCCCGCGCCGAGTTCGGCGGTGAGCTGGCGCTGGACCTGGCGGGCGCTGTAGCCGAGGCGGCCTGCGAGTCCGGAGACGCCCTCGCGGTCGACGATCCCATCGCCGATCAGGCGCATGGCCCGGCCCACCACGTCCGCCCGTACGTTCCAGTCCGCGGAGCCGGGCACCGCGTCCGGGCGGCAGCGGCGGCAGGCCCGGAAGCCCGAGCCCTGGGCGGCGGCGGCCGTCGCGTAGAAGCGGACGTTGCGGCGCTTCGGGGTCACCGCCGGACAGCTGGGCCGGCAGTAGATCCCGGTCGTCTCGACGGCGAAGAAGAACTCCCCGTCGAACCGGGCGTCCCGGCTCCGTACGGCTTCGTACCTGGTGTCTTCGTCCATCACGCCCTCCAGTCTCCCCCGGCCGGGAAACCGCGGCTGGCGGAAATCGGACACGGGCTTGAGGCGGGCGCGGGACCGGTGGCGGTCAGTAGAAGTACGTAACGCGTTGCGTAATTGCGGGCCGGGGGTTTGCCGGGCGGGGTGGGGTGTCGGTGCGGGCGCCTACTGTGCCGGGCATGGACACGATCTACCAGACCTGGGCCGAGACGGTCGCCCTGTTCGAGCGGCGGGGATTCCCGCAGGAGTCGTACGACAATCTCGACGAGGACGAGTACATCCTGCACCCGGGACCCGCCGTGCTGCCCGGCTCGCTCTGGCTGGACGACCACCAGTACCGGCACCAGAACCCGTGGATCAAGGCCGGTGGGCGGCCCGAGTACGAGGGGATCGACGGCGCGGTCACCGGATATGTCATCGACGGTGACCTCCAGGTCGACGGTAACATCCTGAACCTGGACTACGGCAGCCCGTCGCTGATCGTGCTGGGTGATCTGAAGGTTGCCAACCTGGTCCTCTCCGGCTCCTCGACCCTTCTGGTGCAGGGGGACATCGTGGCCGAGACCTTCGTCGGCAACTCCACCGACCAGTACGTCGAGGTCCGCGGTGATCTGCGGGCCGCTCTGACGGTCCTGTGGGACGAGTTCGTGCCCGAGGTCGGCGGGAGCCTGCGCGGGCGGGCCGTGGTGCCCGAGTACCTGGACCCGGCGGCCTACGAGCTGACCGTCGAGGACCCGGCGCCGGACACCGGCCTGTCCGGGCTGCTGGTGCCGGAGGTCCTGATCGCCGACGGCGACTCCCCCGGCGACGACACCTACCTCGCCGAGGCGGGCCTGCGCTACGAGCATCTGCTCGACCGGCTGGTGCGGGGACTGCCCGCGATCCGCGGCGGACGCACGGTCGCCGCGCTGGAGGAACTGCCGCCGACGCGGTAAGTGACCGTGGAGGAGGGCGAGTCGATGCCGGACGAGAACGACGTGCGGGAGGACATCCTGTACGTCCGCGAGGAGCGGGGCACGACCTGGTTCCTGCTGATCGCCTACCGGCCGGGGGACTCCGGCCGCGCCGCCGGGTATGTGTTCCGGCGCCCGGTGGACGGCACGGGTCCCGCCGAGAACGTCCTGGCCACCAACGACACCCTGCGTGAGCTGTGGTGTTCGCCGCTGGGCCATCCCTGGCTGACGAGCACCACCGGCCTGGTGTGGACCACGGCACCGGTGTCCTGGCGGGACCGGGAGGCCACCGGTGACCTGGAGTTCGAGGTGCCGGAGGGCGGTCTCGGGTGGCGGCACGTCGAGCTGCCGCGCCAGGAGTCCAACGGGCTGCGCCCCAACCCGATGGCGATCTGGGGCAGTTCGGACCGGGACGTGCATGTCGCCACCTTCGGCGGGGTCCTCTACCACTGGGACGGCGAGGTCTGGACCCAGCACGACCCCGGTCTCAGGAAACCCATCGGCGCGCTCCGCGGCCGTGGCGCGGACGACGTGTACGCCGTGGGGTACGGCAGCACCCTGCTGCACTTCGACGGGGCGCGCTGGCGGGTGCTCGACGATCCGGACGGACCCGCCACCGACGACATCCTCACCGCCGTGGTGTTCCTCCCCGACGGCGATGTGCTGATCAGCGGCAAGTCGCGAGGCGGGCGTGTGCTCCGCGGTTCGGCCGAGCGGGGCTTCACCGTGGCGGGCCGCCACGGGCTGCCCCTGTCCGACATGGCACTGGTGGACGGCCGGCTCTTCCTCGCCGCGGGCAAGAGCGGCGCCGCCGAGCTGACCGACGACGGGGTCCGGATCCTGCGCGACGACCTGGCGCCCTGGTCGGTCGCCGGGGGCCGCGGCCGGGTCTACTTCACCTTCACCCCCGACGAGGCGACGTACGCGGAACTGGACCTCGCCACCGGTGAGTGGCGGGAGCGCGCTTACTGACCAGGGCTGCTAGGCGGCGAGGAGGACGGGCTCGGACTGCTGCACGGGCTCGGGCCGCTGCACGGGCGCGGTCTGCCGCACCGGCTCGGGCTGCTGCTTCAGGGGCGGTGCGCTCCTGTCGCGGCGGGTGGCGAAGACGTACAGGCGCAGGACGGCGAACCGGCAGGTGCCGGCGAGGCCGGAGGCGCCGAGGTAGACGATCTGCTCGGTCAGCGCGCCGGGCGACGACCGGACCAGGTGCAGCACAAACACGGCGAGTCCGGTCGCGAGGTAGGCGGCGGTGGCCGAGCCCGCGGACTGCCAGTGCTCGCGCCATCCGGCACCGCGCTTCTGGCCGAACGTGTAGCGGGCGTGGAGTTCGGTGCACAGCAGGGTGGAGACGATCGTGACGAGCGCGTTCGAGACCGCCCAGGGCATGGCCGCGGCCAGGAGCGGTACGGCGAGGCCGGCGACGACTCCGACACCACCCCCGAAGAGCACGAACCGCAGGAACGAGGCGAGAGGGCCGGGGGTGGTGGCCGGAGTCGCCGTCCCGGGCTCGGGTGGGAGCGGCGACTTCATGGGATGTACTCCTTGGGTGTTCGGGGGGGGCGGCTGGTCTGGTGTGGTCTGACTGATTGCGTTGTCGGGGGCCGGGATATCGGCGCGGTCGGCGCGGTCGGCGGTGATGCCGACCGCGCCTCCGTGTCCGTCAGTGCCAGCGCCCCCGCTTGGCCTCCATCGCCGCCTTGCCCTCCGCGCCGCGCTTCTTCCACTCGCGCCGGATCTCGGAGCGGAGCCGTGCGTCGGTCTTGGCCACGATGCGCTGGTTCTCCCGCAGGAGCTTGCGGTAGCTCTCCAGCCGCCGCTCGGACAGCTCACCGGAGTCGATGGCGGCGAGCACCGCGCACCCCGGTTCGCTCTCGTGCGCGCAGTCGTGGAAACGGCACCGCGCGCCCAGCTGCTCGATCTCGGAGAAGACCTGTCCGACCCCGGTCCCGGCGTCCCAGAGCCCGACGCCCCGGAGGCCGGGGGTGTCGATCAGGACGCCCCCGCCCGGCAGGGCGAGGAGGTTGCGGGTGGTCGTCGTGTGACGGCCCTTGCCGTCCACGTCACGCGTGGCGTGGACGGTCATCACGTCCTCGCCGACGAGGGCGTTCGCGAGCGTCGACTTGCCCGCACCGGACTGCCCGAGCAGTACGGACGTACCGCCGGAGACGACCGCGACCAGCACGTCGAGCCCGTCGCCGTCGAGGGCGCTGACGGTCAGCACCGGGACACCCGGCGCCGTCGTCTCCACGTCCTCCACGAGATGCGAGAGCGTCACCGCGTCCGGCACCAGGTCGGCCTTGGTGAGCACGACCACGGGCTGTGCGCCGGACTCCCAGGCCAGGGCCAGGAACCGTTCGATACGACCGAGGTCGAGTTCGACGGCCAGCGACACAGCGACGATCGCGTGGTCGACGTTGGCCGCGAGGATCTGCCCCTCGGACCGCTTGGAGGAGGTGGAGCGCACGAAGGCGGTACGGCGTGGCAGATACGTCCGTACGTAGCGCGGGTTGCCGACGGGCTCGACGACGGCCCAGTCCCCGGTGCACAGCACGCGCATCGGGTCGTTCGGGGTGACGAACGCGGTGTCGGCCCGCATCGTCCCGTCGGCGGTGACGAGGTCGCACTGCCCGCGGTCGACCCGGACGACTCGTCCGGGCAGGAGCCCTTCGGACTCGTAGGGGGCGAACTCGTCCGCCCATGCCTCGTCCCAGCCGTAGGGAGCGAGAGCGGAGAAAACTGAGAGGGAAGTCAAGGGAGACCCTTCACAAGGGTGGCCCCGGCGCAGGGAGTTGAGGTCAGCCGACGGCCACGGAGGTGGACTTGATGATCTGGATGCGGGCAGTGCTCATCGCAAAGACAGCCATCGGTCGACACCTCCTCCAGGTCCTCGTCGGCGGTCACGGCAGCCGTGGGGGCCGCCGCGCGAAGCTCGCTCAGCTTAGGGACGCGCACCCTTCGCGTGCCACTTGTTTTTCCGAAGAGAACGAGCCAGAACATTGACTCGACTTCGTTTACTTAGAGTAGCCTTGCCTAAGTTGGCCCGTTACCGGAGGGTGCTGGTGAGTACTGGGGAGCTGTCGGGGCGGGATGTCCTGACCCGATCGGTCGGGGGGCAGGCACGGCGCCTCGGTGTCGGTGCGGTGCTCGGAAGCGTGCACCAACTGGGGGAAGCCCTGGTGCCCGTGCTCATCGGCGTGGTCATCGACCAGGCCGTGGCCGGTCAGGACGCCGGGCGGCTGACGCTGTGGCTGGTGGTCCTGGCCGTCATCTACGTCTGTCTGTCCTGGAGTTTCCGGCTGGGCGCGCGGGCCGGGGAACGGGGTGCGGAGGAAGCCGCGCACGAGCTCCGGCTGGCGGTCATGCGCCGGGTCCTCGACGCCCGTGGAGGTGCCGAGGAAGGCCGGTTGCCCGGTGAGCTCGCCAACGTGGCCACGGAGGACGCCAAGCGCGTCGGCGCCGTCAACATGGCGGCGCTGAGCGGCATTTGGGCCGTCGCCGGTGTCACGGTGAGTGCCGTGGCCCTGCTCGTGACCTCGGTGCCGCTCGGCCTGATCGTGCTGCTGGGGACTCCCGTGCTGCTCTGGCTGGGGCATCTGCTGAGCAAGCCCCTGGAGCGGCGCAGCGAGGCCGAGCAGGACCGGGCCGCCCATGCCTCGGGCGTGGCCGCCGACCTGGTGGCCGGACTGCGGGTGCTGAAGGGGCTGGGCGCGCAGCGGGCCGCCGTCGAGCGGTACCGGCGCACCAGCCGCGTCTCCCTGGCCGCCACCCTGCGCGCGGCGCGGGCGGAGGCCTGGCAGACCGGCCTCGTCCTGGCGCTCACCGGCGGGTTCATCGCGCTGATCGCCCTGGTCGGCGGACGGCTGGCCCTCGACGGGTCCCTCACCCTGGGGCAGTTGGTCTCCGCGGTGGGCCTCGCGCTCTTCCTGCTCGGTCCGCTGGAGACCTTCGCCTGGGTCAACGCCGAGCTGGCCCAGGGCCGCGCCTCGGCCGCCCGGATCGCCCAGGTCCTGAGCGCCCACCCCGCCGTCGTGGACGGGACCGACCCGGTGCCGCACCCCGTGCGCGGCGAACTCCGGCTGCGCGGCGTACGTCTGGGCGGCCTGGACGGCGTCGACCTCGACCTGCGCGCCGGGGTCATGACCGGCATCGCGGTGACGGACCCGGCCTCGGCCGACGCCCTGCTGCGCTGCCTGGGCCGGGAGACCGATCCCGAGGCGGGCTCGGTCGAACTGGACGGCGTACCGCTGACCGGTCTCGACCCGGCGGCACTGCGGGCGGCGGTGCTGGTGGCCGCCCACGACGCGGCCCTGTTCGAGGGCTCGCTGGCGGAGAACGTGGTCCTGGAGGACGGGACGGAGACCGGCGGGCCCGGTGAGCTGACGCACGGCGCGAGCACGCCCCGCGAGATCTCACCCCCCGACCCCCGCACCGAGCACGCACTCACCGCCGCCCGCGCGGACGAGGTCGCCCGCTCCCTGCCGTACGGCCTCGCCACCGACGTGGGCGAGAGCGGCCGGTCCCTGTCCGGCGGGCAGCGCCAACGTGTGCTGCTGGCAAGGGCGTTGCGTGCCGCGCCGTCCGTCCTGGTCGTGCACGATCCGACGACCGCGGTGGACGCGGTGACCGAGGCCCGTATCGCCGAGGGGCTGCGGGAGATCCGCCAGGGGCGTACCACCGTGGTGGTGACCAACAGCCCCGCACTGCTCGCCGTCACCGACCGCGTGGTCCTCCTCGACGAGGGCCGGGTCGGGGCCGAGGGCACCCATTCGGAACTGGTGCGCACCGAGGCGGCCTACCGGACGGCGGTCCTGGCATGACGACCGACGCCCGGACCACTCCGAACCCCGAGCCGGACAGCGGCTCCCGGACCGACCCCAGCACGGAGCCCGCCCTGGACACGCACCGGCCCCCGGACCCGACGGCCCCCGCCGACCCGCACCCGGCCGAGGCCTCCGACCGCGCCCTGCTCCCCACCGCCACCCCCGCCCGCACCCGGGCCGCCGTACGCGAACTGCTGCGCCCGCACCGGAGGTTGGCCGCCGCCGGGTTCGGGCTGATGGTGATCGCCACGGCCGTCGGACTGCTCACCCAGCCGCTGCTCGGCCGCATCGTCGACGTCGTCACCGAGCAGCGCCCCGCCGACGCGCTCACCTGGCCCGTGGTCGCACTGGCCGCCGTGGGCGTGGTGCAGGGTGTCACCACCGCGCTGGGGATGTCCCTGGTGTCCCGGCTCGGCGAGACCGCGCTCGCCCGGCTGCGGGAGCTCTTCGTGGAGCGCGCCCTGTCGCTGCCCCTGGAGCGACTGGAGAAGGCGGGCTCGGGCGACCTCAACTCGCGGGTCACCCGTGACGTGTCCCGGGTCGCCGAGGCGGTGCGCACCGCGCTGCCCGAACTGGCCCGCTCCGCGCTGTCGATCGTGCTGACGCTGGGCGCCCTCGCGCTGCTGGACTGGCGGTTCCTGCTGGCAGCGCTGCTCGCCGTGCCCGTACAGGCGCACACCGCGCGCTGGTACGTGCGCAACGCCGTCCCCCTGTACGCGAAGGAGCGCATCGCGACCGGCGCCCAGCAGCAGCAGTTGCTGGACAGCATCGGCGGGGCCCGGACCGTACGGGCGTACCGCCAGCAGGGTGTGCACGCCCGCCGGGTCGACGAACGCTCGCGTGCCGCCGTGGAGTTGACGATGCGCGGGGTGCGGCTGGTGCTGCGCTTCTACAGCCGGCTGCACATCGCCGAGTACGTGGGGCTCGCCGCCGTCCTGGTGACGGGCTTCCTGCTGGTGCGTTCCGGTTCCGCCTCGGTCGGCACGGCCACCGCCGCCGCGCTGTACTTCCTCAGTCTCTTCGGCCCGGTCAACACCGCGCTCGTACTGCTCGACGACGCTCAGTCGGCGACGGCGGGCCTCGCCCGGCTGGTCGGCGTGGTCGACGAGACGCCCCCCGCCGTACGCGACGCGGTGGACGAGGACCTGGCACCCACGGCCGGCGACCCTTCGGTGACCCTGACCGGTGTCGTGCACGCGTACGTGCCCGGCAGACCCGTGCTGCACGGCGTCGATCTGGAGGTGCGGCCCAAGGAGCGGGTCGCGCTGGTCGGGACCACGGGCGCGGGCAAGACGACCCTGGCCAAGCTGGTGGCGGGCGTGCACCGGCCGCAGGAGGGCCGGGTCGAGGTCGGGGGCGTGGAGCCGGACGAGTCCGCCGGCACGGTGGGGCTCGTCACCCAGGAGGTGCACGTGTTCGCCGGACCGCTCGCCGACGACCTGCGCCTCGCCCGCCCGGACGCGAGCGACGAGGAGCTGCGGGAGGCGCTGGCCGAGGTGGACGCCCTCGGCTGGGCCGAGGCGCTGCCGGAGGGGCTGGACACCGTCGTCGGGGACGGCGGCCACCAGCTCACCCCCGACCGGGCCCAGCAACTGGCCCTGGCCCGGCTGCTGTTGGCCGACCCGCCGGTCGTCGTGCTCGACGAAGCGACCGCGGAGGCGGGCAGTTCGGGCGCGCGGCTGCTGGACGAGGCCGCCGAGCGTGCCCTGCGGGGCCGTACGGCCCTGGTCGTCGCGCACCGGCTGAGCCAGGCCGCGGCCGCGGACCGGGTGGTCGTGCTGAGCGACGGCCGGGTCGTGGAGAGCGGCACGCACGAGGAACTGCTCACCGCCGAAGGGCCGTACGCCGCCCTGTGGCTCGCCTGGTCCGACAGCCGCTCCCCCGGCGACCACCACCACTGACCCCACAGCCGCCCCCCAACTCCCCTTTCACCGTGACGAGTTCACCGTGCCGAATCCACCGTGATGAATCACCGCGACAAGTCACCGCGACGAACAGAAGGATCACCCGATGCCCCGCGCCAACAGAGCTTCACGGCTGACCGGCCTGCTCACCTCCGTACTCCTGCTCGCGGCGGCCGCTGTCGCCTGCGGCTCCTCCGACTCGGACTCCGGTTCGGCCTCGTCCGGCGCCACGGGCTCGTCCGCCTCGGCGGGCGCGTTCCCCGTGACGATCGACCACAAGTTCGGCAGTACGACGATCAAGGCCGAGCCGAAGCGGATCGTGACCGTCGGCCTCACCGACCAGGACGCCGTGCTCGCGCTGGGCAAGGTGCCGGTGGGCACCACCGAGTGGCTGGGCGGCTACAAGGGCGCGATCGGGCCGTGGGCCCAGGACAAGCTGGGCGGCGCGGCGGCGCCGACCGTCCTCAAGGACACCGGCACCGGCCCCCAGGTGGAGAAGATCGCCGCGCTCAAGCCCGATCTGATCCTCGCCGTGTACTCGGGGCTCACCAAGGCCCAGTACGAGAGCCTGTCGAAGTTCGCGCCGGTCGTCGCCCAGCCGAAGGCGTACAACGACTACGGGGTGCCGTGGCAGCAGCAGACCGAGGAGATCGGCAAGGCGCTCGGCAAGGCTGCCGAGGCCAAGACGCTGGTGTCGGGTGTCGAGGCGAAGTTCGCCGCGGCCAAGAAGGAGCACCCCGAGTTCGCCGGGGCGACGGCGGTCATGGCGACGCCGTACGAGGGCACGTTCGTCTACGGCAGCCAGGATGTCCGCTCGCGGATCCTGTCCGACCTGGGCTTCTCGCTGCCGAAGGACCTCGACAAGGTGATCGGGGACCAGTTCGGCGCCAACATCAGCAAGGAGCGCTTCGACCTGCTCGACCAGGACGTCGACGTGTGGATCCTGCCGGACGCCGGCCCGGCGGTGACCAAGCTGCACAGCGACAAGGTCTACGCCGACCTGAACGTGGTGAAGCAGGGCCGTGAGGTCTTCATCCCGGAGACCAGCGACTACGGCAACGCGGTCTCCCTGTCGACCGTGCTGAGCCTCCCCTACGTCCTGGACCGCCTGGTGCCGCAGCTGACGGCCGCGGTGGACGGCAAGACCTCGACCAAGGTGGAGCAGCCAGCTTCCTGAACATACTGAAGGGGGCGGGTCCGGTACCGGACCCGCCCCCTTTTTCATGTGTGCGCTCAGGCGCCGTCGACCAGGCTCTTGGGCCGCATGTCCGTCCAGTGGGTCTCGATGTGGTCCAGGCACTCCTGGCGGCCGGCCGGGCCGTGGGCGACCGTCCAGCCCGCCGGGACGTCCACGAACTCCGGCCAAAGGCTGTACTGGCCCTCGTCGTTGACGAGGACGGTGTAGACGCCGTCAGGGTTCTCGAACGGGTTGCTCATCTCAGAAGCCTTGCCTTTCCGTTGATCTCTGTTGATCTCTACTCGTGGGATCTGTTCCCGATGGCGCCCGCCCGCCGCACCACCGCCTCCAGCGCCCGGAACCAGGTCTCCGCCAGGTCCCGTACCGCGTCCTCGGTGAGGAGTTCGGCGGCATAGGCCCAATGGGCGCTGAGTTCGGGGCCCTCGGGGCGGTCCTCGGTGAGGGCGTTGAGGGTCAGGGCGTGCGACATCGGCATGTCGGGGTCTGCGTCGAGGTCGGCGGCGTCGTCCTCGGGGGCGTAGGACCAGTCGGCGGCCTCGGGGCGGTCGAAGCGGCCCATGTAGTTGAACTCGATGTGCGGCTCGCCGAGTTCGGCGAGGTGGGGCGCGGTGGCCGGGTTGAGGTGGCGCAGCAGACCGTGGCCGATCCCGGCCGTGGGCAGTGCGGTGAGGTGGTCCCGGACCCGGGCCAGGACGGTGTCCAGCGCGGGGCCGCCCGCCAGGGCGTCCGCCGGGACGGCGGCGCCGGGGTCGAGCCGTACCGGTACGACGCTGGTGAACCAGCCGACCGTCCTGGACAGGTCGGCGTCGCCCGCGAGTTGCTCCTCACGGCCGTGGCCCTCCAGGTCGACCAGGACCGGCCCGCCGCCCTCCGTGGCGTCCGCCCACCGGGTCCGCCAATCGCCGACCGCGAGCGCGAAGGCGGTCAGCAGGACGTCGTTGACGCTCGCGCCGAGCGCGGCCGGGGCACGGCTCAGCAGCGGGCCGGTGACAGTGGCGGGCAGGTTCAGGGAGAGGTAGCGGGTGGTGGCCACGGTGTCCCTGGCCGGGTCGAGGGTCCGGGCCAGCGGCAGCCCGGCGCCCTCGGCGAGCGCGGAGGTCCACCACGACAGCTCGTCCTCGGCCGCCGGGTCTCCGGCACGGGCGCCGAGCAGTCGCGACCAGCGGCCGAACGACATCTCCACCGGGGCGAGTTCGGGCGTACGACCGTCCCGTACGGCGGCCCACGCGGTCGCCAGATCGGGCAGCAGGACGCGCCAGGAGACACCGTCGATCACCAGGTGATGGACGAGGATCAGCAGCCGTCCGGGCCGGTCGGGACCCGCGTCGAACCACACCGCCCTCACCATGGCGCCGGTGTCCGGGTCGAGTCCCGAGCGGGCCGTCTCCGCGTGACGGGAGATGGCCGCGCGCAGGGCGACCTCGTCGGCGCCTCGCACATCGGCCCGGGTGAGCCACGAGCTGACGTCCGTGTCCTTGGCGGGCGGTACCCGCAGGAATGCTTCGGGCTCGCGGACGAGTCGGGCGCGGAGCATGTCGTGCCGGTCGGCCACGGCGCTTAGTACGGCGAGCAGTTGGGGCTCGGTGAGGCCGGCCGGGGTCTGGACGAGGGCGGCCTGGTGATAGGCGGCGATGGGGCCGCCCCGGTCCAGCAGACCGCGCATGATCGGGGTGAGCGGGACGGTGCCGGTGCCGTCGTCGTGGACGGCGTGCCGTTCGTCGGCGGCCAGCGTTACGGCGACGGCCGCGAGCGCGGCGACCGTGCGGTGCTGGAAGAGCTGGCGGGGCGTGATCCGCAGGCCACCGGCCCTGGCCCGCGCGACGAGTTGCATGGCGATGATGCTGTCCCCGCCGAAGGAGAAGAAGTCGTCGTCGGTGCCCACGGCTTCGGCGGGCAGGCCGAGGGCGTCGGCGAACAGGTCGCGCAGGGTGCGTTCGGTGTCGTTCTCCGGGGCCCGGCCACCGCCCGCCGCGGTGAAGTCGGGTGCGGGCAGGGCGGATCGGTCGAGCTTGCCGTTGGACAGCAGCGGCAGCCGGTCCAGGACGACCACGGCGGCGGGGACCATGTAGTCGGGCAGTACGGCGGCGGCGTGGGAGCGCAGTTCCGTGCCGTCGGTGCCGTCGGCGACGGTGTAGGCGACGAGCTGCCGTACGCCGGGCCGGTGCTCGCGGGCCACGACGACGGTCTGCGCGACCGCCGGGTGGGTGTCCAACGCGGCCTCGATCTCGGCGAGTTCGACGCGGTAGCCGCGGATCTTGACCTGGTCGTCGGTGCGTCCGGCGAACTCCAGGAGCCCGTCCTCGGTCCAGCGGGCCAGGTCTCCGGTGCGGTACATACGGGCGCCGGGCTCGGGAGCGTACGGGTCGGCGACGAAGCGTTCGGCGGTCAGCTCCGGGCGGTCGAGGTAGCCGCGCGCGAGGCCGGGTCCTGACAGGTACAGCTCGCCGGTGACACCCGGCGGGACCGGGCGCAGGGCGGTGTCGAGGACGTAGGCGCGGGACTCGTGCACCGGGCGTCCGACGACCGGGCGGGTGCTGTCGCGGACCCGGCCGACGAGCGCGTCGACGGTGGCCTCGGTGGGCCCGTACAGGTTGAACGCCTCGGTGTCCGGGAGCGCGGCCAGCCGGGTCCAGAGCGACTCGGGTACGGCCTCGCCGCCGAAGCCGACCACCGCGAGCGGGCAGTCCCCGTCGGGGCCGATCAGCCCGCTGTCCGCCATCTGGGCGAGCAGGGACGGGGTGACCTCGATGAAGTCGATGCCGTGGTCCCGGATGAACTGGGCGAGGAGTTCGGGGTCCCGGCGGGTCTCGTCGTCGGCGATGTGCAGCGCGTGTCCGTCGAGGAGCCACAACTGGGGCTGCCAGGAGGCGTCGAAGGAGAACGACCAGGCGTGTCCGATCCGCAGATGGCGACGCCCGGTGCGGTCCTTCGCGAGGTCGTGCAGGTCGTGGCGGTGGCTGTGGAAGAGGTTGGTGATGCCGCGCTGGGTGACGACGACGCCCTTGGGGCGGCCGGTGGAGCCGGAGGTGTAGATGACGTAGGCGGGGTGGTCGGGGCCGGGGGCCGTGGGTTCGGCCTCCGGGAGTCCGTCCTGCGGGGCGTCGAGGCGCAGTACGGGGACGTCCGTGGCGGGCAGTGCGTCGGCGGTGTCGGCCGTGGCCAGGATCAGGACCGGGCGGGCGTCGTCGAGCATGCCGGTGAGGCGGGAGGCGGGCAGGTCGGGGTCGAGGGGCAGATAGGCGGCGCCCGCCTTCATCACGGCGAGGATCGCGGCGATGTGGTCGGCGGTGCGGGGCAGAGCGAGGGCCACGAGGCGCTCGGGCCCGGCACCGTGTCCGGCGAGGACACGAGCCAACCGGTCTGTGTGTGCGTCGAGTTCGGCGAACGTCCAGGTGGTGCGGCCGTCGGTAACGGCGACCGCGTCGGGGTTGGCTGCGGCCTGGGCGGTGAACAACGCCGGTACGGTGCCGAGGCGTTCGGCCTCCTTTGCCGGGAGCGCGGTGTCGTTCCAGGTCTCCAGCACCTGGTGCAGGTCGGCGGGCCCGAGCAGGTCGAGGCGGCCCACCGGGCGGGACGGGTCGGCCGCCATGCCGGTCAGGAGGTGGACCAGGGCGTCCGTGATCCGCCGTACGGTGGCGGGCTCGAAGAGGTCCGGGCGGAACTCCGCGGTCAGGCGCAGCCGTTCGGCGGGCTCGACGGCCCAGGCGAACGGGTAGTGGGTGGAGTCCTCGTGGTCGAGGACGGTGACACGCGGCCCGTCGCCCTCCTCGTCCGCGTCGGCCACGGGGTACGACTCGAACACCACGAGCGTGTCGAAGAGTTCGCCGAGTCCGGCGGCGCGCTGGATGTCGGCGAGGCCCAGGTGCTGGTGGGCGATGAGACCGGACTGCTTGTCCTGGAGCCGGTCCAGGAGGGTTGCCGCGCTCTCGTCGGGGCGAATGTGCACCCGTACCGGGACGGTGTTGATGAACAGGCCGATCATCGACTCGGATCCGGCGAGTTCGGGCGAACGTCCGGCGACGGTGGCGCCGAACACCACGTCGTCGCGGCCGGTGAGACGGCCGAGCAGCACGCCCCAGGCGGCCTGGACGAGGGTGTTGAGGGTGACGCCCCGGCTCCGGGCGAACGCCTCCAGCTCCGCCGTGCGGGCGGGGTCCAGCTCCACGGTGTGGGTGTGCGGGACGGCGGCGGCGCGGTCGGGGTCGGCGGGTACGAGCCGGGTGGGCTCGGGGAGGCCGGAGAGGGCCTCGGCCCAGGCGGCCGTCGAGACGGCGGGGTCCTGGCCGGCCAGCAGCCGCAGGTGGTCCCGGTACGGGGCGGGCGCGGCCGGGGTACGGCCCTCGTAGCGCGCCCAGATCTCGGCGGTGAGCAGGGGCAGCGACCAGCCGTCGAGCAGGAGGTGCTGGTGGGAGAGGACCAGCCGGTGCCGGTCGGGTTCGGTGCGGGCCAGCAACAGCCGGAGCAGCGGCGGGCGTTCGGGGTCGAAGCGGCGGCGTTCCTGTTCCAGGAGCCGAGTCCAGTCCTGGGGTTCGGCTGTGAGGTCGAGCTGACGCCAGGGCAGTACGGCCGTACGCGGTACGACGGCGACGGGCCGCCCTGAGGACAGGTGCCGGAAGCCGCTGCGCAGGTTCTCGTGCGCGTCGAGCACGGCTTGGGCGGCCTCTCGCAGCCGCTCGGGGTCGAGGGGGCCTTCGAGGTCGTAGGAGACCTGGACGGTGTACACGTCCGGGCCTTCGTCCCCGGAGTCCAGGGCCGCGTGGAAGAGGAGTCCTGCCTGGAGCGGGGAGACGGGCAGGACGTCGGTGCCCGTGGGCAGGGCGGCGAGTTCGGCGCGCTCGGCGTCGGTGAGGTCGAGCAGGACGGTGTCCTGGGCGGGCCCGCCGACGAGCGCTGCCGTCACGGTGGCGAGACCGGCGGCCGACTTGTGCCGGAAGACGTCACGCGGACTGAACGCGAGTCCCGCGGCACGGGCACGGGCGACCAGCTGCATGGCGACGATGCTGTCCCCGCCGAGGGAGAAGAAGTCGTCCTCCACACCGACGCGTTCGAGGCCGAGGACGTCCGCGACGAGCCCGCACAGGGTCTCCTCCAGCGGGGTGCGCGGCCGGGTGTCGGTCACCTCGGCGGCGAAGTCGGGCGCGGGCAGAGCACGCCGGTCGAGCTTGCCGTTGGGGGTGAGCGGGAGGACGTCGAGGGCGACGACGGCGGCCGGGACCATGTGCTCCGGCAGCGAACGGGCGACGTGGGCCCGCAGCGACGCGGAGTCCGGGGTCGCGTCCGGGACCGGGACGACGTAGGCGACGAGCCGTTCGTCGCGCAGCAGGACGGTGGCGTGCGCGACCGTCGGGTGGGCGGCGAGGGCGCTCTCGATCTCGCCGAGTTCGATGCGGAAGCCGCGCAGCTTGACCTGGTCGTCGGTGCGGCCGAGGTACTCCAGCTCACCGTCGCGGGTCCAGCGGGCGAGGTCGCCGGTGCGGTACATGCGGGCGCCGGGCGTCATGGCGAACGGGTCCGCCACGAACCGTTCGGCGGTCAGCGCGGGACGGCCCAGGTAACCGCGGGCCAACTGGTCGCCCGCCAGGTACAGTTCGCCGGCCACGCCGGGCGGGACCGGGTTCAGGGCCGCGTCGAGGACGTAGGTGCGGGTGTTCCACACCGGGCGGCCGATCGGCACCGTGGCCGGGTCGGCGGGCACCTCGTGGGCGGTGACGTCGACGGACGCCTCGGTGGGGCCGTACAGGTTGTGCAGACGGCTGCCCGGCAGGACCTGGTGGAAGCGCGCGGCCAGCGGGGCGGGCAACGCCTCGCCGGAGCACATGACTTGGCGCAGTCCGGTGCAGCGGGCGGAGGCGGGCTCGTCGAGGAAGGCGCGCAGCATCGACGGCACGAAGTGAGCGGTGGTGATGTGCTGACGCTCGATCAGTTCGGCAAGGTAGGCGGGGTCCTGGTGTCCCTCCGGGCGGGCCACGACGAGGGTCGCCCCGGTGATGAGCGGCCAGAAGAACTCCCACACCGACACGTCGAACCCGGCCGGGGTCTTCTGCAACACCCGGTCTTCCGCGCCGAGTCGGTAGGTGTCCTGCATCCACTGGAGGCGGTTGGCGATGCCCTTGTGGGGGACGGTGACTCCCTTGGGGCGGCCGGTGGAGCCGGAGGTGTAGATGACGTAGGCCGGGTGGCGGGGGTCGTAGAAGTGCGGCAGGGGTGCGTGGGCCGGGTGCTCCGGGGTGCCGTCGGCGGCCACCGTGAGGCGGGGCGTGTTGGTGTCCGGGAGGGCGATGTCCTCGGCGGTGACCAGGCAGGCCGGGCGGGCGTCGGCGAGGGTGTACGCGAGTCGCTCGGCCGGGTAGCCGGTGTCGAGGGGCAGATAGGCGGCGCCCGCTCGGTGGACGGCGAGCAGGGTCACCACGAGGGCGAGGGAGCGCGGGAGGGCGACGGCCACAGTGGCTTCGGCGCGGACACCGTGCGCGGCGAGGGTGTGGGCGAGGCGTTCGACCCGCAGGTCGAGTTCGGCGTAGGTGAGCTCGTGGTCCTCGAAGACGAGTGCCGTGGCGTCGGGTGTGCGGGCGGCCTGGGCGCGGAACAGTTCGGGCAGCGTGAGGGCCGGGACGGTGCGGGCGGTGTCGTTGAACTCGGTGAGGACGAGGGCGCGTTCGTCGTCGCGCAGGACGTCGAGGGTGCCGATGCGCCGGGCGGGGTCTTCGGCGACCTGGTCCAGCAGTGACTCCAGCCGCCGGCCGAGGAGTTCGGCCGTGGCGGGGTCGAACAGGTCGGCGCTGTACTCGATCCAGCCCTGGATGCCGCCGCCCTCGCCCTGCTCGACGAAGTCGAAGCTCAGGTCGAACTTGGCGGTGTCCTGGCCCAGGGTCTCGCGGCGCGCGGTGATCCCGGGCAGGGCGGGTCCGTCGCCCTGGCTCGCGAGGTGGACCACCATCACCTGGAACAACGGGTGCCGGGCGAGGGAGCGTTCGGGGTTCAGGGCCTCCACGAGCCGTTCGAAGGGCAGGTCCTGGTGCTCGTAGGCGGCCAGGTCGGTGTCCCGGACGCGGGCGAGCAGGTCGGCGAAGGTGGGGTCGCCTGACAGGTCGGTGCGCAGGACGAGGGAGTTGACGAAGAAGCCGACGAGGTCTTCGAGGGCCTCGTCGCCGCGCCCCGACACCGGGGCGCCGAGCGGGATGTCGTCACCGGCGCCGAGGCGGTGCAGCAGGGCGGCCACGGACGCCTGGGCGACCATGAACATGCTGACGCCGTGCTCCCGGGCGAGGGCACGCAGGGCGCCCTCGAGACGGGGCGGCACGGTGAAGCCGACGGTGCCGCCGCGACCGCTGGACTCGGCGGGGCGGGGACGGTCGACGGGGAGGTTCAGCTCCGCCGGGAGTCCGGCGAGGGCCCTGCTCCAGTGGTCCAGCAGGTCGTCGCCGTTGGCCTCCAGTACGTCCTTCTGCCAGAGGGTGTAGTCGGCGTAACTCGCGGGCAGCGGGGCCCAGTCGGGGGCCCGGCCCTCCGTGCGGGCCGTGTACGCGGTGGAGAGGTCGGCGAGCAGCGGGCGGTCCGACCACTCGTCGGTGGCGATGTGGTGGAGCAGGAGCAGGAGGACGTGCTCGTCGGGGGCGGTCTCGGACAGGGCGGCGCGGAAGGGGAGTTCGCGTTCCAGGTCGAAGACGTGTCCTGCCTGTGCCGCGAGGTCCGCGAACGGGACGTCGGACAGCGGGACTTGGACACCGGCCGGGTCCAGGATCCGCTGGTGCGGGACTCCGTCCACAGCCGGGAACACGGTCCGCAACGGTGCGTGCCGGGCGGCCACGTCGTTCAGGGCGGCTTGGAGGGCGTCCCGGTCGAGGGTGCCGGTCAGCCGCGAGGCGGTGGGCAGGTTGTACGCAGTGCTCGCGCCGTCGACCTGGGCGAGCAGCCACATCCGGCGCTGTGCGGAGGACAGCGGGAGGAGCAGCGGGCGGGGGCGCGGGTCGGTGAGCGCGGGCCGGGCCCGGTGCGAGGTGGCAGTGGTGCGGGCGGCGAGGCGGGCCACGGTGGGCGCTTCGAAGACGGTCCGGACGGTGAGGTCGGCGCCGAGGGCGGTGCGGGCCCGGCCGACCAGGCGCATCGCGAGCAGCGAGTGACCGCCCAGGGCGAAGAAGTCGTCGTCCACGCCGACCCGTTCGAGGCCCAGGACGTCGGCGAAGAGACCGGCCAGGATCTCCTCGCGGGGGGTGCGGGGTGCGGTGCCGTCGCCGAGGGCTGCGGACAAGGCCGGGTCGGGCAGGGCCTTGCGGTCGAGTTTGCCGTTCGTGGTGAGCGGCAGGGCGGCCAGGGACACGAGGGCGCCGGGGACCATGTGGGCGGGGAGGACGGCGGCGGCGTGGGCGCGGAGGGCGGCCAAGTCCAGGTCGGCGGCCGGGACGACGTAACCGACCAGTGCCTGTCCGCGAGCCACGACCACCGCGTGGGCGACCGCCGGGTGGGCGGAGAGCACGGCCTCGATCTCGCCGGGCTCGACGCGCAGACCGCGCACCTTCACCTGGTCGTCGGTGCGGCCCAGGTACTCGACCGTGCCGTCGGCCGTCCAGCGGGCCAAGTCTCCGGTGCGGTACATGCGTTCACCGGGGGCGCCGAAGGGGTTGGCGACGAACCGTTCGGCGGTCAGGCCCGGCCGGTCGAGGTATCCGCGGGCCAGCTGGGTGCCGGCCAGATACAGCTCGCCGGGAACGCCCGGCGGCACCGGTCGCAGGGCCGCGTCGAGGACGTACAGGCGGGTGTTCCAGACCGGCCGGCCGATGGGCACGCTCGTCGCGTCGTCGGTGATCGGGAGCGCGGTGACGTCCACGGAGGCCTCGGTCGGCCCGTACAGGTTGTGCAGTTCGGCGTCGAGGACCTGGTGGAAGCGGCGGGTGAGCGGGAGGGGCAGCGCCTCGCCGGAGCACATCACCCGTACAAGTTCTGTGCAGTCGGCGGCGGTCGGCTCCTCCAGGAAGAGCTGGAGCATCGACGGCACGAAGTGGACGGTGGTGACGGCCTGTTGGCGAATGACCCGGGCCAGGTAGGCGGGGTCGCGGTGCCCGTCAGGGCGTGCGACGACCAGCGCGGCGCCGGTGATGAGCGGCCAGAAGAACTCCCAGACCGACACGTCGAATCCAGCGGGGGTCTTCTGCAACACCCGGTCATCAGCGGTGAGTCGGTAGGTGTCCTGCATCCACAGCAGCCGGTTGACGATGCCCTGGTGCGGGACGACCACGCCCTTGGGGCGGCCGGTGGAGCCGGAGGTGTAGATGACGTACGCCGGGTGGCGGGGGTCGTAGGACGACGGCAGGTCGCCCTCAGGGCCGGTGGGCAGCGCGTCGCGGATCACGTGGACCGGGCGGGTGTCCTCGATCATGAGGGCGAGGCGGTCCGCCGGGTGGTCCGGGTCGAGCGGCAGATAGGCGGCACCCGCACGGTGCGTGGCGAGCAGCGCGACGACCAGGTCGAGCGAGCGCGGCAGGGCGACGGCGACGGTCCGCTCGGGCCCGGCGCCGAGGCCCGCGAGGACGCGCGCGGTGCGCTCCACCTTCGCGTCCAGCTCGGCGTACGTCAGCCGCTCCCCCTCGAAGACGAGGGCGGTGGCGTCGGGGGTGCGGGCGGCCTGGGCGCGGAACAGCTCCGGCAGGGTGGTGGCCGGGACCGGACGCCCGGTGGTGTTCCAGTCGGTGAGGACGAGGGCGCGTTCGCCGTCGGTCAGGACGTCGAGGTCCCGCACGGCCATGTCGGGTGCGGCGGCGACCTGTTCCAGGAGCCGGACGGCACGGTCCGCCAACTGCTCGGCGGTGGCGTGGTCGAAGAGGTCGGCGGCGTACTCCAGCAGGAGGACCATCCGGTCGGTCTCGTCGACGTAGGTGAAGTGCAGGTCGAACTTGGCCATGCCGGTGTCCATGTCGGACCACTCGGTGGGCAGTCCGAGCACGTCGGGGTCGCCGTCGGGGCGGTGGTGGTAGCCGAGCATGACCTGGAAGAGCGGGTTGCGGCCGGCCTCCCGGGGCGGGTTCAGCGCCTCCACCAGCCGGTCGAAGGGCAGGTCCTGGTGCTCGAAGGCGGACAGGGAGGATTCCCGTACGCGGCCCAGGAGTTCGCGGAAGGTCAGGTCGTCGCCGGAGAGGTCGGCTCGCAGCACCAGGGTGTTGACGAAGAAGCCGACCAGGTCGCCCAGGGCCTCGTCGGTGCGGCCCGCGATCGGGGCGCCGAGGGGGATGTCGTCACCGGCACCGAGGCGGTGCAGCAGCGCGGCGGTGGCGGCCTGGAACAGCATGAACACACTGGTGCCGGTGGCGTTGGTGAGGTCGCGCAGGGCCTGCCCCGTGGCGGTGGGCAGCTCCAGGCGCACCTTGCCGCCACGGCCGGTCGGCACGGTGGGCCGGGGCCGGTCGGCGGGCAGCGCCAGCTCGTCCGGCATTCCGCGCAGCGCCTCGGTCCAGTAGGCGAGTTGGGCGTCCCCGTCGGCGTCGAGGAGGGCGCACTGCCAGAGGGTGTAGTCCGCGTACTGGACGGGCAGCGGCGCCAACTCCGGGGCGTGTCCGGCCCGGCGGGCCGTGTAGGCGGTGCTCAGGTCGGCGAGGAACGGCCGGTCGGACCACTCGTCGGTGGTGATGTGGTGCAGCACCACGGCCACCACGTGGTCGTCGGCGCTGACCCTGAACACCTCGCAGCGCAGCGGGAGTTCGGTGCCGAGGTCGAAGGGACGACGCTGGGCCGCCTCGATCAGCGCGGGCAGCGACTCCTCGGTGGCGTCGGTGATGTCCAGCGGCGGGTGCGCCTCCGCCGGGGTGAGAATGCGCTGGTACGGCTGTCCGTCATCGCTCGGGAAGACGGTCCGGAGGGACTCGTGGCGCCCGGCCACGTCCCCCAGGGCCGCGCGCAGGGCGGGGATGTCGAGGTCACCGCGGAGCCGGAAGACGAGCGGGAAGTTGTAGGCGACACCGCTGCCGGTGATCTGCTCGACCAGCAGCAGTCGGCTCTGGGCGGCCGACAGCGGGATGCGCTGCGGTCGTTCGACAGAAGCGGTCAGTGACGGACGAGCAGTCCTGCCGTTGTCGGAGCGGCCCGCGAGCAGCGCCGGGGTGGGCGCCTCGAAGAGGTCGCGGATGGCGAGTTCGGCGCCGAGCTCGGTGCGGGCGCGGCTGACAAGGCGGGTGGCGAGCAGGGAATGCCCGCCCAGGTCGAAGAAGTTGTCCTCGGCGCCGACCTCGGGCAGTCCCAGCACCTCCGCGAACAGGCGGCACAGCACCTCTTCCTGCGGGGTGCGCGGGCCGCGTCCGCCGCCCAGGGCGACGGCGGGTTCGGCGTCGGGCAGGGCGCGGACGTCGAGCTTGCCGTTGGCGTTCATGGGCAGGCCGTCGACGGTGACGAAGGCGGCGGGGACCATGTAGTCGGGCAGTTCGCGGCCCAGGTCCTCGCGCAGCCGCCGTACGAGTGCGCTCGCCTCGCGGGCGGCGGTGGGGTCGTTGGCGTAGGGGTGGGTGCCGCCGCCGGGGCGGAACAGGCCGCCGGTGAGGCGGGGTTCGGGGGCGTCGGACGGCAGGAACACCGCGTCGTACGTCCCGGGCTGCGCGCACCAGGTGGTCAGCACCCGGTACCCGGCCGTGGCGCCGAGTCCGTGCAGGTCCTCGGGGTCGATGCCGTCGTCGGTGATACGGCCGTCGGGGATGCCGGTCACGCGCAGGGCCGCGGGGCGTTCGCCACGCCCGGGCGTCTGCCGTTCGCCGGCCAGGAACTCGCCGAGGGCCGCCGCCGCTGACCAGTCGCCCCGCATCAGCCTGCCGATGCCGTGGGCGGTGGACCAGTCGACGACCGGCGCGTCCGCCAGCCGCACGTCCGCGTCGTCGGCGTACAGGACGACGTCGTAGCGGTGACGGCTGAGCTCGTTGTGGTGGCGGGCCCGCTTGGTGCGCAGGTCGACCCGGTGGCCGAGGGTGGTGAAGTAGTCGGGGTCGACGAGGAGTTCCTTCTCCAGCCTGAGGCCGCGCTCCACCGTCGCCTCCAGGTCGGCCTCGGCGGTGCCCCGGGCGCGCTGGATCTCGGTGTGAAAGGTGCGGGCCAGACGCAGGTTGCGTACGTCGCCCACGAACAGGGCGCCGCCCGGCGCGAGCAGCTTCATGGCGCCGTCGATGACGGCCGTCAGGTACTCGATGCTGGGGAAGTACTGGATGACGGAGTTGATGACGATCGTGTCGAAGTAGCCGACGGGCAGCCCGGAGAGGTCGTCGGCGGGGCGGCAGCGCAGCTCGACCCTGGACGCCAACTCCGGGTCTCTTGAGAGGAGTTCGACACCGATCTTGCGGATGACGGGGGCCGCGAAGTCGGTGCCCCAGTACGCCTCGGCGGCCGGGGCGAGCCGGGAGAGCAGCAGGCCCGAGCCGATGCCGATCTCCAGGACCCGGCGCGGGTGCAGCGACTCGATGCGGGCGAGGGTGGCCTCGCGCCACTCGTGCATCTCCTCGAAGGGGATGGGCGTGCCGTCGTAGGAGCTGTCCCAGCCGTCGTAGCGCTCGGTGAAGACGGCGGTGTCGATCTCCTCGTACTCGTCGGAGTAGATCTCCTGCCACTCGCCGACCTGGGCGGCCTCGGCGGCCCTGCGCTCGGCGGAGTCGGCCCCGGCCGGTACGACATAGCCGACGAGGCGTTCGTCGCGGACCACCACGGCGGCCTGGGCGACGAGGGGGTGGCGGCTGAGGGCGGTCTCGATCTCGCCGGGTTCGATGCGGTAGCCGCGGATCTTGACCTGGTCGTCGGTGCGGCCGAGGAAGTCGAGGTTGCCGTCGGGGTTGCGGCGGACCAAGTCGCCGGTGCGGTACATGCGTTCACCGGACGTGGTGGCGAACGGGTCGGCGACGAAGCGCTCGGCGGTGAGGCCGGGCCGGTCGAGGTAGCCGCGGGCCAGGCCGATGCCGGCGATGTACAGCTCGCCGGGGACGCCGTCGGGGACGGGGCGCAGCCAGGCGTCGAGGATGTGGGCGCGGGTGCCGCGGATGGGCTTGCCGACGGTGGGGGTGGCGCTGTCGAGGGTGCCGCCGCCGAGGGTGTTGATGGTGTACTCGGTCGGCCCGTACAGGTTGTAGCCGTAGGTGCCCTCGGTGTCGCGCAGCGCGGCCCACACCGTCTCGGGGACGGCCTCGCCGCCGAGCAGCACGAGCGGCGGGACGTGGCCCTCCAACAGGCCCTGCTCGATGAGGAGTCGGGCGTAGGTGGGGGTGACGTTGACGACGTCCACGCGGTGCTGCTCGCAGTAGGCGACCAGCGCTTCGGCGTCGCGCCGCAACTCCTCGTCGCAGACGTGCACTTCGTGGCCCTCGACGAGCCAGAGCAGTTCCTCCCACGACATGTCGAAGGCGAAGGAGACGGTGTGCGCGATGCGCAGCCGTCGCCCGCCGGCCGCGGCGATGGCCGGTTCGAAGATCTCCTTCTGGTGGTTCAACTGCATGTTCGTCAGGCCCCGGTAGGGGGTGACGACGCCCTTGGGGCGGCCGGTGGAGCCGGAGGTGTAGATGACGTAGGCGGGGTGTTCCAGGCTGAAGCGGCGGTCGACGGGGGCGTCGGAAAGGGCCGCCAACTCACTCCTGACCTCGGGGTCGTCGAGGAGGACCCGGGTCATGTCGCCGTCCAGGGTGGCCGACACGGCGGTGGTGGTGAGCAGCAGGAGCGGGCGGGCGTCGGCCAGCATCAGGGAGAGCCGGTCGGCCGGGTGGTCCAGCTCCAGTGGCAGGTAGGCGGCTCCGGTGCGCAGGACCGCGAACAGGGCCACGACCATGTCCAGCGAGCGCGGCAGCCCGAGGGCGACGACCCGCTCGGGGCCTGCTCCTCGTTCGATCAGCAGCCGGGCCATCCGGCTTACGGCGGCGTCGAGTTCGGCGTACGTCAGGGTGCGTTCGCCGAAGACGAGGGCGCGGGCGTCCGGGGTGCGGGCGGCCTGCTTGGCGAGCAGGTCGGCGATGGTCTCCTCGATGTGGGGGACCTGGCTGGCGGCCCACTCCTGCCGTAGTGCCGTGTGTTCGGCGGGCAGCAGCGGGTCGAGGGAGCCGACGGGCGCGGTGAGGTCGCGGGTGAGCCGGTCGACGAGCACGGTGAACCGGTCGATCAGGGCGTGGGCACGGTCCGTCGGGACGAGGTCGGGGCGGTGGGTGAGGGTGACCGCGATCCGGTGGCCGGGGGTGATGACGAGGTTGGCCGGGTAGTGGGTGGCGTCGACGTTGGCGACGGCGGTCGCGCCGTGCCTGGTGCGCAGCTGCTCCAGCCGTTCCTCGGTGTCGTTGTTGCGCAGCACGAACAGGGTGTCGAAGAGCTTGCGGTGCCCGGTCTCGGCCTGGAGCACACCGAGGCTGAGGTGCTCGTACGGCATGAGGTCGAGGCGCTCGCCCTGGATCCGCCGGAGCAGGTCGAGGACGGGCTCGGCGGGGTCGAGGCGGAGCCGGGTGGGGACCGTGTTGAGGAACAGGCCGATGATCTCGCCGACGTCCGGGACCTCGCTGGGCCGTCCGGCGACGGTGGTGCCGAAGACGACGTCACCGCGGCCGGTCGCGGAGGCGAGGGTGAGTCCCCAGGCCGCGTTGAGAAGGGTGTTGAGGGTCAGACCGTGCTCGCGGCCCAACTCCCGCAGGCGGTCGCCGAGTTCGGCGGACAGGAGTGCGTCGAGCTGGTCGGGGATGACGGGTTCGAGGCCGTCGGGGGCGGTCGGGGCGAGGAGGGTGGGCTCGTCCAGGCCGGCCAGCGCGGTGCGCCAGGCGGCGGTGGCGACCGTGTCGTCCTGGCGTTCCAGCCAGGTCAGGTAGTCGCGGTAACTGCCGGGCGCGGACAGGGCGGTGGCGTCGCCGGAGGTCTCGTAGAGCGCGAACAGCTCGTCGAGGAAGAGCCAGGCCGACCAGCCGTCCCAGAGGATGAGGTGGCGGCCGATGACGAGCCGGTCACCGCGCTCCGCGCCGAGGCGCACCAGGAGCAGCCGGAACAGCGGGGGCGCCGAGAGGTCGAAGCGGCGGTCGCGTTCGGCGTCGGTCAACTCCCGCAGTCGGATGTCCTGTTCGGCGTCGGGGAGGCCGGAGAGGTCGACCTCTTCGAGTGGTACTTCCGGGTTCTCGACGATGAACTGGACCGGCTGGTCGAGGCCCTCGCTGGTGAAGCCCGCGCGCAGGCCCGGGTTGCGGACCAGCAGGGTGCGGACGGCGGCGCGCAGCCGGTCGGTGTCGAGCCGGTCGGCGAAGTCGAAGGTCTCGTGGACGGTGTAGACGTCCAGAGCGCCCTCGTAGAACGCCGAGTGGAAGAACAGACCCTCCTGGAGCGGGGCGAGCGGCCACACGTCGGCGACGGTCGCCGGGGCGGCCAGGGCGCGGACGTGGGCGTGCTGGGCCTCGGTGAGCGCGAAGACGGCGGCCGGATGCGGGGCGGAGGAGGCGGTAACCGCCGGGGCGGCGGCCGCGAGGGCGGCGGGGGTGCGGTGGGTGAACACGTCCCGCGGGCTCAGCTCCAGGCCCGCCGCGCGAGCCCGGGCGGCCACGCCGATGGAGCTGATGCTGTCGCCGCCGAGCCGGAAGAAGTCGTCGTCTGGGCCGAGGTCCTCGATGCCGAGCACGGCCGCGAAGATCTCGGTGAGCCGTGTCTCCACGGGTCCTTCGGGCTCCCGGCGGGCGGCGCGCTCGGTCTCGGGTGCGGGCAGCGCGGCCTGGTCGAGCTTGCCGCTGGGAGTGAGCGGGAGGTCGTCGAGGACGACGTACGCCTCCGGGACCAGGGGCGCGGGCAGCGCCTCGGCGAGGGCGGCGCGCAGCTCGGCGGGGTCGGGGACTGCTCCGGTCACGGGGACGGCGTAGGCGACGAGGCGCTGTTCGCGCACCACGACCGCGCCGCGCGCGATCTGCGGGTGCCGGGTCAACGCGGCCTCGATCTCGCCGAGTTCGACCCGGTTGCCGCGCAGCTTGACCTGCCGGTCGGTGCGGCCGAGGTAGTCGATCGTGCCGTCGGGGCGGCGGCGCACCAGGTCGCCGGTGCGGTACATGCGGGCGCCGGGCGTCGTGGCGTAGGGGTCGGCCACGAAGCGGTCGGCGGTGAGCGCGGGGCGCCGGTGGTAGCCGCGGGCCAGCTGGACGCCGGTCAGGTACAGCTCGCCGGGCACGCCGTCGGGGACCGGGCGCAGGCAGGAGTCCAGGACACGCAGTCCGGTGTTCCAGACCGGCCGGCCGATCGGCACGGTGGTGTCGGGCGCGCCGTCGTAGGCGTGGTACGTCACGTCGACGGCGGCCTCGGTGGGGCCGTACAGGTTGTGCAGCGGTACGCCGGTCAGCTCGCTCCAGCGCCGGGCCGCCGCGCCGGACAGGGCCTCGCCGCTGCTGAACACGCGGCGCAGGCTGCCCGCCCAGGCCGGGTCGGCGGTGACCTCGTCGGTCACCAGGAACGCCTCCAGCATCGACGGCACGAAGTGCATCGTCGTCACCCGCTCGGCACTGATCAGCCGGGCCAGGTAGGCGGGGTCGCGGTGGCCGTCCGGTGCGGCGAGGACCACGGCGGCGCCCTCGCACAGCGCCCAGAAGAACTCCCAGACGCTGACGTCGAAGCTGGACGGGGTCTTCTGGAGCACCCGGTCGTCGGGGGTGAGGCCGTAGGCGCCCTGCATCCAGGCGAGCCGGTTGACAATGGCGCGGTGGGTGACGACCACGCCCTTGGGGCGGCCGGTGGAGCCGGAGGTGTAGATGAGGTAGGCGGGGTCGTCGGGGCGGGCCTGGGGCGCCTCGTCCGAGACCGTCGCCCCTGAAGGCAGTCCATCCGTCGTCAGGATGTCGAGCCCGTCGACCGCCGGCAGCCTCGCCGCGTCCCGCTCCGTCGTGACGACCGTGGTCGCCCCCGAGTCGGCCAGCATGTACGCCAGCCGGTCGGCGGGATAGTCGAGGTCCAGGGGCAGATACGCGGCCCCCGACTTCAGGACGCCCAGCAGGGCCACCATCAGCTCCGCAGACCGCGGTACGGCGACGGCGACGAACCCCTCCCGGCCGGCACCGCGCGCCCGCAGCCGCGCCGCCAACTCACTGGCCCGCGCGTTGAGTTCGGCGTAGGTGAGGGCGGCGCCCTCGAAGACGACCGCCGTCGCCCCCGGCGTACGCGCGACCTGCGCGGCGAACGCGGCGGCGAGCGTGGTGGCCGGGACCGGCCGGGTCTCCCCCGCCGGGTGCGCCCCGGCCAGCTCGCGCGGGGTGAGCAGGCCGAGGTCGGCGACCCGGGCGGCGGGGTCGTCGGCGAGGGCCTCCAGGACGAGGGTCAGCCGGTCGGCGAGCGCCTGTACGGCTTCGGCGTCGAGACGCCGTACGTGGTGCTTGAGCCGCAGGTCGAGACGGCGGCCGGGCTTGACGATCAGGGCGAGCGGATAGTGGACGGCGTCGTGGAAGGCGTGCCCGGCGAGGGCGACGGTGCCGGTGGGGTCGGTGACCCCGGGTGTCCCGTCGGCGCCCTCGGGGTTGGCGGGGTAGTTCTCGAACACCACGAGGGTGTCGAAGAGTTCACCGGTGCCGGCGTGCCCGGCGGCCCGCTGGATGTCGACGAGTCCGAGGTGCTGGTGGTCCAGGAGCGCGCTCTGCTCTTCCTGGAGCCGGTCCAGCAGCTCGCCGAGGGTGTCGGCGGGCGCCCAACGCAGGCGGGTGGGCAGGGTGTTGATGAAGAGGCCGATCATCGACTCGATGCCGTCGACGGCGGCGTCGCGTCCGGCGACGGTGGTGCCGAACAGCACGTCCTGGCGTCCGGTCATCCGGCCGAGCAGCAGGCCCCAGGCGCCCTGCACGACCGTGCCGAGGGTGACTCCGCGCTCCCTCGCGCGGGCGGCGAGCCGGGCGGTGACCCGCTCGGACAACTCCACCCGGATCTGGGCGGGTTCGATCGGCCCGGCGGTCGCGGGGGCTTCCACCAGCCGGGTGGGCTCCTCCACCCCGGCCAGCGCGGTGCGCCAGGCGGTGCGGGCGGCCTCGCGGTCGGCGCCGGCGATCCGGCCCAGGTAGGCGCGGTAGGGGGCGACCTCGGGCAGCGGGGCCGGGTTCTCGCCGTACAGGGCGAGGAGTTCGCGGTGCAGGACGGGCAACGACCAGCCGTCCGCGATGATGTGATGGAACGTCAGAACCAGGCGGCTGCGGTCCTCGCCGAGCCGGATCAGCGCGCAGCGCATCAACGGCGGGCGGGCCAGGTCGAACCGGTGGGCCCGCTCGTCGGCGGCGATGGCCTCGGCGAGCGCTCTGCGGACCGTGGAGTCGTCCTGGGCGGTCAGGTCGACCTCGCGCCAGGGCAGTTCCACGCCGGAGGCGATGAGCTGGACGGGGCGGCCGTCGGGCGTCTGGCGGAAGCAGGCGCGCAGCGGGGCGTGCCGGTCGAGGAGGCGCAGCGCGGCGGTGTGCAGGAGGGTGCCGTCGACCGGTCCGGTCAGTTCGACGACCTGCTGGACGACGTACGCGTCGTGTTCGGAGCCGTCGACCAGGGCGTGGAAGAAGAAGCCCTCCTGGAGCGGGCCGAGCGGCAGCGCCTCCTCGACCGTGACGGGGTGTTCGCCCTGGGCCTGGAGCGCGTCGAGTTCGTCCGGCGTCGGCTGCGGCCAGGCGAGGAGGGCGGGCGAGTCGTCCGTCGCTGCGGTACGGGCGACCGTGGCCAGTTCGGCGACCGTGCGGTGCCGGAAGACGTCGCGCGGGGTCAGTTCCAGTCCGGCGCGGCGGGCCAGGATGAGGAGTTGGACGGCGACGATGCTGTCGCCGCCGAGCGCGAAGAAGTCGTCGTCGACGCCGACCGCGGGCAGTCCGAGGGCACGCGCGTACAGGTCGCACAGCAGCCGCTCGCGGGCCGTTTCGGGGGCGCGTCCGGCGCTGAGCCGCGTGAAGTCGGGCACGGGCAGCGCGGCGGTGTCGAGCTTGCCGCTGGGCGTGACGGGCAGCCGGTCCAGCGGGACGAAGGCCGCCGGGACCATGTAGTCGGGCAGGTACTCGCCGGCGTGCGCCCGCAGGGCGGTCATCAGGGCGCCGACGTTGCGGAAGGGCGCGGGACGGTTGGTGAGCGGGTGCCGGCCTCCGGCGCGGTACGGGGCGACGGGGAGCGTGTCGGTTTCACCAACGGACGCGAAGTCGCCGACGGACGAGAAGTCACCGCCGGACACGAAGTCGCCGACAGGCGCGAACACGGCGTCCAGGCTGCCGTCCTCGGCGTCCCCGTTCCAGGTGAGCGCTGCCGCGTAGCCATGCCTCGCGGCCGCCTCGTGCAGGGCCTCGGGGTCCACGCCGTACGGGGCGGTGGCGGGCCTGCTGCTGTCGCCGAGGGCGTCGAGCGCGGCCAGATCCTCGGCGAGACGGGAGTTGGGGATGCCGGTGACGCGCATCCGGCCCGGCCGGGCGGCGAGCAGGTCGCCCAGCTCCCGCACCGAACCGATCGCGGACCAGGGCGACTCGGCCGCGTCGGGCACGTCATGCCAAGAGGTCTGCCGCAGGACGACGTCGTACCGGTACCGGGTGAGCTCGTTGTGATGCGTACCGCGCTTGACCCGGATCTCCGCGCTGAAGCCGTCGAGCCCCGCGAAGTAGTCGGGATCGACCAGGAGTTCGCCCTCCCACGCGATGTCCCGCTCCACGGCGGCCCGCAGCGCCTCCTTGTCCCCCTCCTGCGCCCGCCCGGTCTCGATCGCAGCGCTGAGCGTCCGCAGCAGCCGCAGGTTGCGCACGTCACCGACGAACAGCGCGCCACCGGGCGCGAGCAGCGACGCGGCGGCCCGCAGAACGCCCGTGAGGTAGTCGCCGCCCGGGAAATACTGGGCGACGGAGTTGACGACGACGGTGTCGAAGTGCCCCTCCGGCAGCCCGGCCAGGTCGTGCGCGGGCCGAGCCAGCAAAGTCACCCGGCCGTCGAGCTCCGGCACCGCCGACACCTGCGCCTGAAGGGCCCGTACGGCCTCCTCGGACAGGTCGGTGCCCCAGTACTCGGCGCAGTCGGGGGCGAGCCGGGACAGCAGCAGCCCGCTGCCGACGCCGATCTCCAGGACCCGGCGGGGCCGCAGTTCCCGGATGCGGTCGACGGTGGCCTGCCGCCACTCGCGCATGTCGGCGAGCGGGATCGGCAGCCCGTCGTACATGCTGTTCCAGCCGGCGAAGTTCTCCTCGAAGCCGTCCGAACCGGCCGCCGAGTACAGCAGTTCGTGCAGGTCCTTCCAGTCCGCCACGCCCGCCTCGGGGTCGGGGACCGAGGCACCGTCGAGCGAGGGCACCACGTAGGCGGCGAGACGGCGTTCCCCGGGGCGGTCCTCGCGGACGACGACGGCGGCCTGGTCGACGGCCGGGTGGGCGCGCAGCACGGACTCGATCTCGCCGGGTTCGATGCGGAAGCCGCGGATCTTGACCTGGCTGTCGACCCGGCCGTGGAACTCAAGCCGCCCGTCGGCCTTCCAGCGCACGACGTCTCCGGTGCGGTAGAGACGCTCACCGGGCTCGCCGAAGGGGTCGGCGACGAAGCGTTCGGCGGTCAGCGCGGGTCGGCCGAGGTAGCCGCGGGCCAGCCCGGCGCCACCGAGGTACAACTCGCCCGTGACACCGGCCGGTACAGGCCGCAGCCGGTCGTCGAGGACGTAGGCGCGGGTGCCCGGGTCGGGCACGCCGATGGGCACGATGGTGCCCGCCGGGGTGTCCGGATCGCACAGGCCCAGCGTGGAGTTGGTGGTGGCCTCGGTGGGACCGTAGGCGTTGAACATCATCCGGCCGCGCGCGTACCGGCCGACGAGTTCGGGCGAGACGCGCTCGGTACCGGCCAACAGCGTGGCCTCGGGCGGCAGTTGGACATCGTCCGGCATGGCCGCGAGCAGGGCGGGCGGCAGGATCATGAAGGTGATCCCGTGCTCGTTCGCGTAGTCGGCGAGCGGTGCGCCGGGCACCCGGCGGTCGGCGGGTACGACGACCAGGCGGCCGCCGGAGAGCAGGCCGAGGCAGAGGTCCCAGAACGCCACGTCGAAGCTGGGTGAGGCGAACTGGAGGACCCGGCTGTGCGGGCCGATCCCGAACCGCTCACGCTGGGTGGCGACCAGCTTGGCGACACCGGCGTGCGAGAGCACCACGCCCTTGGGACGGCCGGTGGAACCGGAGGTGTAGATGACGTAGGCCGCGTGCGCGGTCGTCAACTCAGCAGCGGAAGAAGGACCTTGGGCGGGGTACCCGGCGAGTTCGGCGACGGTCTCCGGAGCGTCCAGGACCAGCGGGTCGGTGTCCGGCGGCAGGTCGGGGGCGATCTCGGCGGTGGTGACCAGGCAGACCGGGCGAGCGTCGTCGAGCATGTAGGCGACGCGGTCGGCCGGGTAGTCGGTGTCGACGGGCAGGTAGGCGGCGCCGGCCTTCAGGACGGCGACCTCGGCGACGATCATGTCCGCGGAGCGCGGTACGGCGAGCGCGACGACCTTCTCGGGGCCCGCGCCCCGGGCCACCAGGGCGTGCGCCAATCGGGCCGCGCGGGCGTCGAGTTCGGCGTAGGTGAGCCGGACGTCCTCGTGGATGAGGGCCACTTCGTGCGGGCGGGCGGCGACCTGGTCGGCGAACATCCGCGGCCAGGTCAGCGCGGGCACGTCGTGCCCGGTGTCGTTCCACCCGGTCAGGATGAGCCGGCGTTCGTCGTCGTCGAGGAGTTCCAGGTCGGCGACCGGGGTGTCCGGGCGGGCGAGCGCGTCGGCGAGGAGCGTGCGGTAGTGGCCGAGGATCCGGTCGACGGTGGCGGGTTCGAGGATGTCGGTGCGGTGGTCGGCGTACACCTGCCCGTCGGTGACGGACAGCGCCAGGTCCAGCGGGCCGCCCTCGTCCCAGGGCGCGTCGCCGAAGCCGGTGGCGCACAACAGGGCTCCGCCGCGGGAGGGTTCGGGCGCGAGCAGCCGTAGCAGCGCGGCGGTCGGCAGCCGGTGTGCCACCGCGTCGGCGCGCAAGTCGGCGATCCGGTCACGCAGTTCGGCGAACGGCATACGGCCGTCGACCGCGATCCGCAGCGGGAGACCGCCGTGGGCCACCGTCAGCTCGGTCGCCGGTGCGCCCGCGTAGCGGTGCAGCAGGGCCACGAAGGCGGCGAGGCAGGTACCGTCGTCCGCGCCGGTCTCCAGGGTCGCCGCGCGCCGGGCGGTCGGCGCGGGGCCGTCCGACCGGGGTGGGTGGGTGAGGTCCAGGGGCAGCGACACCTCGGGCGCCGGTGCGCCGAGGCGTCCGCGCCAGAAGTCCCCCGTCTCCGCCGGTACGGCGGAGGGGTCCGAAGAAGGTGCAGAAGAAAGCGTGTTGCCCGACACAGCTGCCCGTGCCTCCCCATCGCGGTGTGAACGGCTCGGCGGAGCCGCGACCGAATAGTAAGGTAAGCATTGCCTTACTTGATAGCCCCGATCTCGACGCTCCTGGTCAGGACCGGGCTGCACAGGCCACAGCATGTGAGGTTATGCTCACCTAACCTGCTGACATATCGTCCGGTGATCCGGACGCGACACGGAGACCGGCAAGTGGCTTCAGGCAGAAGGCTTCGCACCACCGTGCTGGTGACACTCGTCGTCGGCCTCCTCGTCGTCCTGTCCCTCCTGTCGGTGGCACTGGGCGCGCTCAGCGTCCCGCTCGACCAGGTGGTCCGCTCGGTCTTCGGCCACCCGCCGAGCCGTCTCGTCGACAACGTCATCTGGTCGGTGCGCGTCCCCCGCACCCTGCTCGGCCTGACCACCGGTGCGGCCCTCGGCCTGTCCGGCGCGCTGATGCAGGCCCTGACCCGCAACCCGCTGGCCGACCCCGGCATCCTCGGGGTCAGCGGGGGCGCGTCCTTCGCGATCGTCGTGGCGGTCGCGGTGTTCGGGGTGACGTCGGCGTACGGCTATGTGTGGTTCGCGTTCGGCGGGGCGTTCGCGGCGAGTGTGCTGGTCTTCTTCCTGGGGCGGCTCGGCCGTTCCGGCGCGACTCCCGTGAAACTCGCCCTCGCCGGGGTGGCCGTCACCTCACTGCTGTCGTCCCTGACCAGTGCCGTGGTACTGACCGACCAGGACGCGCTGGACCGCTACCGGTTCTGGTCCGCGGGCACCCTGGCCGACCAGGACTCCGGCGACCTCCTGCGCATCCTGCCGTTCCTCGCCGTCGGCGCCGTCCTCGCCCTGTCCAGCGCGCCCGCCCTCAACAGCCTGGCCCTCGGCGACGACGTGGCCGCCTCGCTGGGCCGGCGGCTGGGTCTGATACGGCTCCAGGGCGTCGCCGCGGTCGTGCTGCTGACCGGCGCGTCCGTCGCCGTCATCGGCCCCGTCGTCTTCCTCGGCCTGGTCGTCCCGCACATCGCGCGGGTCCTCGCCCAGTACGCCGGGATCGGCCCCGACCACCGCTGGCTGCTGCCGCTGTCCGCCGCGCTCGCGCCCGTGCTGCTGCTGTCCGCCGACATCCTCGGCCGGATGGTGGCCCGCCCCACCGAGATCCAGGCCGGTGTCCTCGTCGCCTTCCTCGGCGGCCCGTTCTTCATCGCCCTGGTCCGCCGCCGCAAGCTCGCGGAGGTATGAGCATGTCCGCCCCGTCCGTCACGAGGCCCGCCGCGCTGCGCCGCAGGCCCTTCCGGCTGTCCTTCCCCCCGGTGTCCGGGGTGCTCCGCCCCCGGCTGCTGCTCACCGGTGTGCTCCTGGCGGTGGGCGCCTTCCTGCTGTTCTGCTGGGGCCTGACCATCGGCGACTACCCGGTGCCCTTCACCGACGTCATCAGGGCGCTGGGCGGGGCGGGCGACGCCGGCACGGTCACCGTCGTACAGGATCTGCGGCTGCCGCGTGCGCTGACCGGACTGCTGGTCGGCGTCGCGTTCGGCGTCTCGGGGGCGGTGTTCCAGACGATGACCCGCAACCCGCTGGCCAGCCCCGACATGATCGGACTGACCGCGGGCGCGGGCACCGCCGTGGTGGCCGCCGTCGTGCTCGGCTGGACCGGCGGTCTCGGTCTGTCGACGGTGGGGCTGCTGGGCGCGCTGGCGACCGCGCTGCTGGTCTACTCGCTGGCCTGGAAGGGCGGGGCCACCGGGTACCGCATCATCCTGGTCGGCATCGGGGTGTCCTGGATCTGCACCAGCGCCACCGACTTCCTGGTGGCAAGGGGCAACCGGTTCGAGGCGGAGGCGGCCCTCGGCTGGCTGGTCGGCAACCTCAACGGCCGTACCTGGGACGAGGTGAACACCCTCGCGCTGGCGCTCGCCGTGCTGCTGCCGGTCACCCTGGGCATGAGCCGCTGGATGCGCACGCTCCAGCTCGGCGACGACGTGGCCGCCGGACTCGGCACCCCCGTCCAGCCGGTGCGGCTCGCGCTGCTGCTGGCCGGGGTGGGGCTGGTCGCCTTCGGGACCGCCGCCGCGGGCCCGGTCGCCTTCGTGGCGCTGGCCTGTCCGCAGATCGCCCAACGCCTGGCGGGCACCTCGTCCCCGCCCCCGCTCGTCTCCGGTTTCGCCGGCGCGTTCGTCGTCCTGGGCTCCGATCTCCTCGCTCGCGAGGCGATCCCCGGGACGGAACTGCCGGTCGGTATCGTCACCGGCGCCCTCGGCGCGCCCGTCCTGCTGTGGCTGCTCATCCGCGCCAACCGCGCGGGCTCTGGAGGCTGATCCCATGTCGTCCACCGACTCGCGGGCGCCGCTGGCGTCCCCGTCCCGTTCCTCCGAAGTGACGCCGTCGGGCCCGGAGTTGCGTGCCGAGAAGCTCCATCTCGCCTATGACGGACGGTCGGTGGTGGAGGACCTGGACCTCACCGTGCCGACCGGCCGGATCACGGCCATCGTCGGGGCCAACGCCTGTGGAAAGTCGACCCTGTTGCGGGCCCTGGCCC
The DNA here is from genome assembly GCF_010548375.1 of Streptomyces sp. SID13726. GTDB lineage: Bacteria > Actinomycetota > Actinomycetes > Streptomycetales > Streptomycetaceae > Streptomyces. Next base: position 639,554 of record NZ_JAAGLY010000001.1, on the reverse strand, counting down.
GGCTGCTGGCCCCCCGCGGCGGGGTGGTGGAGCTGGACGGCACCGCGCTGCGCTCCGTGCCGACCCGCGAACTCGCCCGCAAGCTGGGCATCCTGCCGCAGACACCGGTGGCGCCGGAGGGGCTGACCGTCGTCGACCTGGTGGGCAGGGGCCGTTCGCCGCACCAGACGTGGTGGCGGCAGTGGTCCGCGGCGGACGAGGAGGCGGTGCACGCGGCCCTGGCGGCGACCAGCCTGACCGATCTCGCCGACCGCCCGGTGGACGAACTCTCCGGCGGGCAGCGGCAGCGGGCGTGGATCGCCATGGCCGTGGCCCAGGGCACCCCGATCCTGCTCCTCGACGAGCCGACGACGTACCTCGACCTCGCCCACCAGATCGACGTCCTGGACCTGATCACCGACCTCAACCGGCGTGAGGGCCGCACCGTGGTGATGGTGCTGCACGACCTCAACCAGGCGTGCCGGTACGCCGATCACGTCATCGCGATGAAGGCAGGCCGGATCGTCGCCGAGGGCGCTCCCGCCGAGGTGATCACGGAGGCGGTCGTCGAGGACGTCTTCGACCTGCGCTGCCGGATCACCTCCGACCCGGTCAGCGGTACGCCGATGGTGATCCCGCTGGGCCGCCACCACCACGACGGGGAGAGTGCCGTCGTGGCGGCGGCGGAGGGACCGCACCAGGCGTAAGTGCCGTCGTGGCGGCGGCCGAGGGTCCGCACCAGGCGTAGCGCGGACCTGCGGGACTCAGGGACGGGACGTCAGGTACCCGCCCATGGTGCGGAAGTAGTCGGTCGCCGCGTACTCCGTCCCGTCGTCGGTGCGCACCCTGCGCACCAGCAGCCCCCGGCACCGCCCGTCGAACGCGTCGGCGCCCGCCACCACGACCACGCCGTCGCCCTCGCGGATGAAGATCCGGCCCGGGGTGCCGCCGTAGCGTCCCTCCGAGACGGCCGCGGAGACGATCCTGAGCCGCTGTCCGCGGTGGAAGGCGTACGCGTTCGGGTACGGGTCGGACTGGGCCCGTACGAGCCGCTCCAGGCGCTCCGCGGGCCAACTCCAGTCGATCCGGCTGTCCTCCGCCGAGCGCTTGTGGAAGAAGCTGGCGCGGGCGCGGTCCTGCGGCACCCACTGGCCGGCGTCCCGGCCGGAGGCGATGAGGTCGAGCGACTCTCGCACGATGGGCGCGATGAGGTCGACGGTCCGGTGGAACAGGTCGGTGGCCGTGTCCGTGGGCCCGACGGGCACCGAACGCTGTATCAGGACGTCCCCGGCGTCGAGTTCGGCGTTCATGCGGTGCGCGGTGACACCGACGCGCTCCTCGCCGTTGATCAGGGCCCAGATGATCGGGGAGAAGCCCGCGTAGGCCGGCAGCAGCGAGTCATGGACGTTGAGCGTGCCGTGCGGCGGGAGGTCGAAGAGTTCCGGGGGCAGCCAGGTACGCCAGTTGTTGGCGACGATGATGTCGGGCCTCGCCTCCGCCACGGCGGTCAGGAGTTCGGCGTCGTCGGGACGGTTGCGCAGCAGGACGGGGACGTCGTGCTTCTGGGCGAGTTCGGCGACGTCGTCGTCCCAGATCTTCTCGTAGGCGTGCTCGCTCTTCGGGTGGGTGACGACGAGGACCACCTCGTGTTCCGAGTCCAGCAGCGCCTGCAGCGTGCGGTGCCCCCAGGTCTGATAGCCGAGCATGACGACCCTCATGGCGGTCCTTCCTTTCCACGACTCCATTGCAAGGTAAGCCTTACCTTATCTAGCATGTGGTTGCCTGAGGGAGGCGATGCAAAGGTGAAATCACCGCTCATGGGTTCCGAGGTCGTACACGACCTCCTCGGAATCGGTTTCGGTCCGTCAAATCTCGCTCTTTCCATAGCGGTCGAGGAACACAACGCGGGCCTGGCGGCCGACCGGCGTCTGAACGCCCTCTTCCTGGAGCGCCAGCCGCGCTTCGGCTGGCACCGGGGCATGCTCATCGACGACGCCACGATGCAGGTGTCCTTCCTCAAGGACCTCGTCACCCTGCGCAACCCGACCAGCGACTACAGCTTCCTGTGCTTCCTGCGCGAGCGCGGCAGACTGATCGACTTCCTGAACCAGAAGACCCTCTTCCCGCTGCGGATGGAGTTCCACGAGTACTTCGAGTGGGCGGCCGAGCGGGTCTCCCACCTCGTCTCGTACGACAGCGAGGTGATCGCCGTCGACCCGGTGCGCGACGAGGACGGCCAGGTCCGCCACTTCGACGTCACCACCCGCGACAGCGCGGCCCCCGACTCCACCGTGACCCGCAGGGCCCGCAACATCAGCGTGGCGACGGGCCTCGAACCGCATGTGCCGCCGGGACTGGAACTCGCGGAACGCGTCTGGCACAACAGCGAGTTGATCCCCCGCGCCACGCAACTGGCCGCCACGGGCGCACCGGTGAAGCGGGCGGTGGTGCTCGGCGCCGGGCAGAGCGCCGCCGAGGCGGTGGACTATCTGCACCGCACCTTCCCCGACGCCGAGGTCTGCTCGGTCTTCGCGAAGTACGGCTACACCCCCGCCGACGACAGCCCGTTCGCCAACCGGATCTTCGACCCGGAGGCGGTGGACGTCTACTTCTCCGCCCCCTCCGAGGTCAAGCAGTCCCTGCTCGACTACCACCGCTCCACCAACTACTCCGTGGTCGACATGGACCTGATCGAGGCCCTGTACGCCACCTCGTACCGGGAGAAGGTGGCGGGCCGCGAGCGGCTGCGCTTCCTCAACGTCTCCCGCGTCCGCGACCTCGGCCCGCGCGCCGACGGCGGCCTGGACGTGGCGATCGAGTTCCTGCCCACCGGGGAGCTCCAGACGCTCTCCGCCGACGTGCTGGTCCTCGCCACCGGATACCGGCCGCGCGACCTGGGCTCGCTGCTCGGCGAGGCGGCCAAGCTCTGTCTGCGGGACGACGGTGACGCGATCCGCGTGAACCGCGACCACCGGGTCGAGACGGCCCCCGAGGTCACCGCCGGCATCTACCTCCAGGGCGGCACCGAGCACACCCACGGGCTGACCAGCACCCTGCTGTCGACCGTGGCGATCAGGGCGGAGGAGATCCACCACTCCGTACTGGCCGACCGGACGGCGGCCTGACCTCACCCGGTCTCCCCGGTGCCAGGACGGTACGGTCCCGTCCCGGCACCGGGGTTCGTCGCAACTGCTTCACGCGGTACGGCGGTTCACGCCTGCCAGGTGCCCGCGCTCCCGAACACGTCCGCCACGCCCCGCGCGTTCCTGACCGCACCGCAGGTCGCCGCGATCCAGTCGACGGCCATCCGGTGGTCCCCGGGCACGGTGTCGGCCACGGCGTCGGCGACCACGAACGGTTCCAGGTCCTGCATCCACGCGTCGGCCGCGGTCAGCATCACCTGCGTCCGCGCGAACACCCCCACGATGACCGGCTGGTCACGCCCCAGCTCCGCGAGGCGCGGGCGCAGCCGGGTGCCCGCGAAGGCGCTGGGCCGCTTGGCGGCCAGCACGCTGTCGCCGACCCGGGGCCGTACGGCGTCCACCACGTCCCGCGAGCCCTCGGCGGCGGGCAGCCGCGGGTGCCCGAAGGCGGTCTCCCGTGCCGTGTACGGCGGTCCGTCGACGGCCACGGTGTACAGCACGGGTATCCCCGACCCGCGGGCCGACTCGACCAACAGCGTGACCGCGTCGACGAGTTCGGCGACCGGGGCGGAGCGTTCCCGCAGCACGCGCAGGAAGTGGTTCTGCACGTTGAGGACCAGGAGGGCGGCCCGGCGCGGGTCCACGGCCCAGCCGGACCGGTCGGGGGGCAGCGCGGCGGGCATCGGGTACGGGACGGTGCCGGGCGACGAGACCCTTCTCGCCTCTCCCTGGCCGTCGGACGTCGTCTGCGACAAGGCCGGACATCCTCCTCAGTGCGTTCCGGGGCCGGTCAGTGGTCCCCGTGGGTCCAGCGGCCGGCCGTCATCGTGGCGTTCACGGGCATCGCACGCAGGGTGTCGGCACCGGCGACCAGCGGGTCCACGTCGACCACCACCAGGTCGGCGGGGTCACCGACCCTGACCAGCCGCCGCCCGCGGGCCGCCGCGACCAGCGCGTCCCGTACGGAGAGCCGCTGCTCCGGGTGCCACGCGGGGCGTTCGTCGTCGGTGCGGCTGACCGCGGCCGCGATGCCGAGCCACGGGTCGAGGCCGGAGACCGGGGCGTCCGAGCCGAACTCCAGCCGGGCCCCGGCCGCGAGCAGACCGGCGTAGGCGAAGGCGCGGTGGGTGCGGCCGGCCCAGTGCCGGTCGGCCACGTCCCGGTCGTCCGTCGCGTGCCGGGGCTGCACCCCCGCCGTGACGCCCAACTCGGCGAACCGGGGCAGGTCTTCGGCGTCCAGCAGCTGCGCGTGCTCGATCCGGCCCCGGCACCGTACGGCCTCGAAGGCGTCCAGGGCCACGGTGTTGGCGCGGTCGCCGATGGCGTGCACGGCGGGCTCGATGCCGTGCGCGGCGGCCCGGCGCATCAGCCGGACCAGTTCCCGCGGCGACGTCTCCTCGATGCCGTGCGAGCCGTCGCCGCCCTCCAGGTCGGGGTAGGCGTCGTGGCACAGGGCGGTCCTGGTGTTGAGCGAGCCGTCGGTGAACAGCTTCAACGGCCCCGTCCGCACCAGTCCTTCGGCGGCGATCACGTCCCCCGTGCGCAGTCCGCGGGCCAGCGCCGCGTCGAGCCGGCTCGGGTAGACGGCGGCCGCCACCCGCACCGCGGGCCGGTACCCGGCCGAGCGCCGCTCCCAGTCCGCGACCGCGTCGCCGAACTGGAAGTCGATGATGCCGGTGACCCCTCGCGCGGCGGCGGCCCGGCAGGCCTCCTCGACCCGGGCGTCGACAACCTCGGCGGGCAACTCGGGGAGGGCGGCGAGCACTTCGTGGGCCTCGTGCTCCCGGAACAGACCCGTCGGATGGTCCTCGCGGCCGACGAGGGCGAGGCCCGCGGAGTTCAGCCACACGGCGTGCAGATCGGCGCTGACCAGGGCGGCTGGCCGGTCGGGCAGGACGGTGTCGAGCAGGCTCTTGTGCGGGGCGTCGGGCCACAGTCCGTCGCGGTAGCCGTACCCGAAGAGGACCGGGCCGCCGGGTGTCGCGCCGGCGCCTCCGCGCACGAGGTCCGCAACGGCCCGCGCGGAGGCGGTTCCGGCCAGGTCCAGCCGGTGCCGGGCGTTCGCCCACTCCGCCATGTGCACATGGGCGTCCCACAGGCCGGGCAGCAGCACCCGCCCCTCCAGGTCGAGGACCCGGTCACCGTCGGCGACCGGCGCCGCCCGTCCGCCGGGCTCGGTGGCCCCGACGACGTGGGTGACGCGGCCTTCCGCCACCCGCACCCGGACGCGCGGACCGCCGGCGCCGAGCCGTACCCGGTCGAGGGTCCACGCGGACACCGGGGCCGGGTCCGCGTGGTGGACGGCGGGGACGTTGGTGAGTTCCGACATGAGGTCTCCAGATCTGCGCCCGGCCACGCCACCGGACCCGGACGACAGCCCGCCACCCGGCTCCAATTTAAGTAAGCCTTACCTTACTTCACCTGTTCGCATCGTGTCCCCTCATCCGCCGCACCGGTCCACCGGCCCCTCCCCGGCGGTCGGGCACTCACCCGAACAGGCCTGTGCGCTGGTCGTGCGCCACGAGCGGTTGTGGCATGGAACCATCCGCCCACCATCAGGAGCCATCGTGATGACCCAGCGTCCGACTCGCCCCGCCCGTGTGCTCGCCTCGGCCCTGGCGGCCGGTGCGCTGCTGCTGACCGCCGCCTGTTCGGACGGGGACGACAGCGGGGCGGACGGCGTCGGCACCACGGACATCTCCTCGTCGCCCCTCGCCCAGGAGTCCCCGGCCGCGCTCACCGCGGCGGGGGCGCGCAGCGCGCTGGTCACCGAGGCGGAGCTGGAGGACGACTGGACCGAGGTGAAGGACGCGGCAAGCTGGCGCGAGAGCCTGCTGGTCGGCAAGGTCGACGTCGCCGACCTCCTCACCGCGAAGACCGACGCGGCCGACTGCCAGAAACTGCTCGACCTGCTCTACGGCGACGATCTGCTCGGCAAGCCGTCCGGCGCGTCCGCCCTGACCGGCTTCGAGGAGGGGCAGTCCCGGCTGCTGTACCAGGTCGCCGCCTACGACAAGGCCGGCCTGGACACCTCGTTCGCCTGGCTGAAGAGCCTGCCGGTGAAGTGCGACCAGTTCACGGCGGAGGACTCCGCCGGCGGGCAGCGCACGGTCCAGGTGATCGAGACCTCGCTGCCCAGGTCCGGCGACGCCCGGCAGGGGCTGCGCGTCACCGTCAAGGGCACCGCGGACGGCGCGCCCACCACGCTCACCCTCGACGTCGCGGCCGTGCGGGTCGGCACCGACGCCATCACGGTCACCAACGGCGGCCTCGCGGGCGCCGACGACGACAGCACCGAGGACGCGGTCGAGCAGGGCACGGCCCGCCTCAAGGACGTACGCGCGGGCCGCACCCCGGCGGCGGACCCGAACGAGGTCGACTGACACCCAGCGAGCGGTCGACGGGCGGTCGGGCACGGCGCCCGGCCGAGTCGGCGCAGGAAGGGGGCGGCCGGGCCGGTGGCGGGGAGGCCGGGTCGGCGTCGGGGTGTTCCCCAGCAGAGAACCATGTGACATATTACTGCCGTGAGCATGCGACTGACCTGCGATGTCGTGGTCGTCGGAGCCGGGATGGTCGGCGCCGCCTGCGCCCTGTACGCGGCTCGGGCGGGCCTCGACGTGATCGTCGTGGACCGCGGCCCGGTGGCGGGCGGCACCACCGGCGCCGGCGAGGGCAACCTCCTGGTCTCCGACAAGGAACCGGGTCCCGAGCTCGAACTCGCCCTGCTGTCCGGCGGATTGTGGTCCGAGCTGGCGCAGGAGCTCGGCGAGCGGATCGAGTACGAGCTCAAGGGCGGAGTGGTCGTCGCCGCCACCCCCGACAGCCTCGAAGCCCTGGAGAAGTTCGCGACCGGACAACGCGCCGCCGGTGTCGGGGCGGTACGGGTCGACGGAAGCCAACTCCATGACCTGGAGCCCCACTTGGCCCCCGGTCTCGCGGGCGGGGTGCTGTATCCCCAGGACGCCCAGGTGATGCCCACGCTGGCCGCCGCGCATCTCGTACGGGCCTCGGGTGCCCGTCTGCTCACCGGCGTGACCGTGACCGAGGTGCTGCGCGACACCCGCGGTGCCGTGCTCGGGGTGCGGACCGACCGGGCCCCCGGCGAGATCCACGCACCGCACGTCGTCAACGCCGCCGGGACCTGGGGCGGTGAACTGGCCGCGCTGGCGGGAGTACACCTCCCCGTGCTCCCCCGGCGCGGCTTCGTCCTGGTCACCGAGCCGCTCCCCCGTCTGGTCCGGCACAAGGTGTACGCCGCCGACTATGTGGCAGACGTGGCCAGCGACTCGGCGGCCCTCCAGACCTCGCCGGTCGTCGAGGGCACCGCGGCCGGGCCGGTCCTGATCGGCGCGACCCGTGAACGGGTGGGCTTCGAACGGGAGTTGTCACTGCCCGCACTGCGGGCGCTGGCGGCGGGCGCGACCCGGCTGTTCCCGTTCCTGAAGCGCGTGCACGCGATGCGGACCTACCTCGGCTTCCGGCCGTACATGCCCGACCACCTGCCCGCGATCGGGCCCGACCCGCGGGTGCCGGGGCTGTTCCACGCGTGCGGGCACGAGGGCGCGGGGATCGGACTCTCCACCGGTACCGGCCAGTTGATCGCGCGGGTGCTGACCGGCCGGGCCCCCGAACTCGACCTCGCCCCCTTCCGGCCCGACCGTTTCCCCGCGTCCGACACCGAGGAGGCCCCGTGAACCCGCTGGAGCTGGCCCGCGCCGAACCGGGCCCCGCGTTCACCGTCACGCTCGACGGCCGGGCGATCGAGGCGCTGCCGGGCCAGACCGTCGCCGCCGCGCTCTGGACGGCCGGGGTCACCTCCTGGCGCACCACCCGTGGCGCGGGCCGGCCGCGCGGGATCTTCTGCGGAATCGGCGTCTGCTTCGACTGCCTGGTGACCGTCAACGACCGCCCCAACCAACGGGCTTGCCTGGTCCCGCTGCGCCCGGGCGACGCGATCCGCACCCAGGATGGGACGGGCCACGATGAGTGAACCGAGCCTGGCGGTCATCGGCGCGGGCCCGGCCGGACTCGCGGCCACCCTCGCGGCGGCCTCCCGCGGCATCCACGTCACGCTGATCGACTCGGCCGCGGAGGCGGGCGGCCAGTTCTACCGCCGGCCCGCACCGGAGCTGGGGGCCCGGCGTCCGCAGGCGCTGCACCACCAGTGGCGCACGTGGGAGAAGCTGCGGGACGGACTGCGCTCCCACGTACAGGCAGGCACCGTAAGCCATGTGACGGACCATCATGTCTGGTTCGTCGAGCGCAATCCCACCGGCTTCACCGTGCACGCCCTGCTCGGCCCCGAGCAGGAGCAGCCCGCCGAGGTGCGCGCCGACGCCGTCCTCCTCGCCACCGGCGGCTACGAGAAGGTGCTGCCCTTCCCCGGCTGGACCCTGCCCGGGGTCGTCGCGGCGGGCGGGGCGCAGGCCATGCTCAAGGGCGGGCTCGTGCTGCCCGGCCGCACCGCCGTCGTCGCCGGCACCGGCCCGCTGCTGCTGCCCGTCGCCACCGGCCTCGCGGCGGCGGGCGCGACGGTCGCGGCACTGGTGGACTCGGCCGACCCGAAGGCGTTCCTACGACGGTCCCGCGCGCTCGCGGCCCAGCCCGGCAAGGTGGCCGAAGGCGCCCGGTACGCGGGGCAGTTGGCCCGGCACCGGGTGCGCACCCTGCTCCACCACACCGTCGTGGCGGCGCACGGCACCGAGCGGATCGAGGCGGTCACGGTCGCGGCCCTCGACGGGGACGGGCGGGTGCGTCCGGGCACCCGGCGTCGGCTCGGCTGCGACACCCTCGCCGTCGGGCACGGCATGCTGCCGCACACCGACCTCGCCGACGCGCTGGGCTGCCGAATCGACGGCACGGACGTGTACGCCGACGCCGAACAGCGCACCGACGTACCGGGCGTGTGGGCGGCGGGCGAGACCACCGGCATCGGCGGCGCCGCCCTCTCGCTCGCCGAGGGGCACATCGCCGGGCGGTCGATCGCGGCCCGGCTGACCGGACGGGAGCCCGATCCGGCCGAGTGGGCGGCCGCCGCACGGATCCGTACCCGGTCGCGGGCGTTCTTCGCCGCCGTCGACTCCGTCTACGCCCCGCCCGCGCACTGGGCCGAGCAGGTCACCGACGACACGGTCGTGTGCCGCTGCGAGGAGGTGCCGGCCGGGGCGGTGCGGGAGGCCGTACGGGAGCTGGGCGCCGGTGATCTGCGGACCGTGAAGCTGCTGACGCGGGCCGGGATGGGCTGGTGCCAGGGCCGGGTGTGCGGGCCCGGGGTCGCGGGGATCGCCGGGTGCGCTCAGACGCCGGGGCGCAGGCCGTTCGCACGGCCGGTGCCGCTGGGGGTGCTGGCCGGGTCCGGGTCCGGGTCCGGGTCCGGGTCCGGGGAGGGCGGCAGGCCCGGGGAGGCCGACCAGCCCGGGAAGAGCGAGAAGCAGCGGGCCGAGACGAACGGGGACCAGTGAAATGTCACACCCTATGGAGAGGGAAACCGTATGACCACCACCGACCTTCGCCCCTGGCGCGGAGTGCTCGTCGCCACCGCGCTCCCGCTGAACGACGACCTGTCCGTGAACCACGACAAGTACGCCGAGCACTGCGCGTGGCTGGTCGAGAACGGCTGCGACGGTGTCGTACCGAACGGCTCGCTGGGCGAGTACCAGGTGCTCACGCCCGAGGAGCGGGCCCGGGTCGTCGAGACGGCCGTGGCCGCGATCGGCGGTGCGCGGGTGATGCCCGGGGTCGCCGCGTACGGCTCGGCGGAGTCGCGCCGCTGGGCCGAGCAGGCGCGTGACGCGGGCTGTGCGTCGGTGATGCTGCTGCCGCCCAACGCCTATCGCGCCGACGAGCGTTCGGTCCTCGCGCACTACGCGGAGGTCGCGAAGGCGGGGCTGCCGGTCGTGGCGTACAACAACCCCATCGACACCAAGGTCGACCTCGTCCCGGAGCTGCTGGCCAAGCTGCACGCGGAGGGGTTCGTCCGGGCGGTCAAGGAGTTCTCCGGCGATGTCCGCCGCGCCTACCAGCTGGCCGAACTCGCCCCCGAACTGGACCTGTTGATCGGCGCCGACGACGTCCTGCTGGAGCTGGCTCTCGCCGGGGCGAAGGGCTGGGTGGCCGGCTACCCGAACGCGCTCCCCCGGTCCTCCGTCGAGCTGTACCGGGCGGCCGTGGCCGGTGACCTCGCCACCGCGAAGAAGCTGTACGAGCAGTTGCACCCGTTGCTGCGCTGGGACTCCAAGGTCGAGTTCGTGCAGGCGATCAAGGTGTCGATGGACATCGTCGGCCGCCACGGCGGGAGTTGCCGCCCTCCGCGCGTCCCGCTGCTGGCCAAGCAGGAGGCGGTCGTGCGGGCCGCCACGGAGCGGGCGGTCGCGGCCGGACTCGCGTAGGCCGCCCGAGTACCGGCCGCGCACCCGCCTCGCCCACCCCCCTCGCCCACCCCCTCGACCACCAGGAGCGTCATGCGCAGCAAACTCGTCCTGCACGCCGTCGACTCGCACACCGAGGGCATGCCCACCCGCGTGATCACCGGTGGGCTCGGCACGATCCCCGGCGCGACCATGAACGAGCGGCGGCTGTACTTCCGTGAACACCGGGACGACATCAAGCAGTTGCTGATGAACGAGCCGCGCGGGCACGCGGCGATGAGCGGGGCGATCCTCCAGCCGCCGACCCGCCCGGACTGCGACTGGGGTGTCGTCTACATCGAGGTCTCCGGCTATCTGCCGATGTGCGGGCACGGCACGATCGGGGTGGCGACCGTGCTGGTGGAGACCGGGATGGTCGAGGTCGTCGAGCCGGTCACCACGATCCGGCTCGACACCCCGGCGGGCCTGGTCGTCGCCGAGGTCGCGGTGGAGGACGGCCGGGCGAAGAACGTCACCCTCCAGAACGTGCCGTCGTTCTCCGTCGGTCTCGACCGCAAGATCGCACTGGCCGACGGGCGGACGGTGACATACGACCTGGCGTACGGCGGCAACTTCTACGCCATCCTGCCGCTGGACCAGTTCGGACTGCCCTTCGACCGGGACCGCAAGGACGACATCCTGAAGGCGGGCCTGTCCCTCATGGCGGCGATCAACGCCGAGGAGGAGCCGGTGCACCCGGAGGACCCGTCGATCCGGGGCTGTCACCACGTCCATCTGCTCGCCCCCGGGTCCACCGCCCGGCACTCCCGGCACGCGATGGCCATCCACCCCGGCTGGTTCGACCGCTCCCCCTGCGGCACCGGGACGAGCGCGCGCATGGCCCAGCTGCACGCACGCGGCGAACTCCCGCCGCACACCGAGTTCGTGAACGAGTCCTTCATCGGGACGCGGTTCACCGGACGGCTCCTCGGCACCACCGAGGTCGCGGGCCGCCCGGCCGTGCTGCCCAGCTTCACGGGGCGGGCCTGGATCACGGGCACCGCGCAGTACCTGCTCGACCCGAGCGATCCGTTCCCGGCGGGATTCGTCCTGTGAGCCACGACGAGTGCCCGCGCGCGTCGAGGATAATGCCGGGTGTCACGTGACATTGCACCACTAGGAGACCCCTTCATGGCCGCCCAGCGACCCAGCGCCCCCGGCGCCGCTGCTTCAGCCGCCCCGGCTGCCGCCCCCGCTCTGCCCGTCCTCGGCGGCAAGAAGAGCAGCTACCGGGAGCGGGTCGCCGACGCCCTGCGGGCCGCGCTGATCGCGGGCGAACTGCTGCCGGGCCAGGTGTACTCGGCTCCCGGGCTCGCCGCGCGCTTCGGGGTCTCGGCGACGCCGGTGCGCGAGGCCATGCTGGACCTCGCGAAGGAGGGCCTGGTCGACACCGTGCCCAACAAGGGGTTCCGGGTCACCGCGGTCTCCGACCGGCAGCTCGACGAGTACACCCACATCCGCTCGCTCATCGAGATCCCCACGATCGTGGAGCTGGCCGGGACCGCCGACCCGGTCTCCCTGGAGGCACTGCGCCCGGCGGCCCGGGAGATCGTCCAGGCCGCCGTGGCCGGTGACCTCATCGCGTACGTCGAGGCGGACACCCGCTTCCACCTCGGACTGCTCGCCCTCGCGGGCAACGCGCATCTGGTCGAGGTGGTCGGCGACCTCCGCAAGCGCTCCCGCCTCTACGGCCTCACCCCACTGGTGAAGTCCGGCCGCCTGCTGTCCTCCGCGGAGGAGCACCTCGAACTCCTCGACGCGCTGGTCGCCCGTGACGCGAGGGCGGTGCACGAGGTCATGACCCGTCACATCGGTCATGTCCGGGGGCTGTGGGCGGCGAAGTAGACCGGGCGCCGCACCCCGCCTCCGCCCCGGCACGGTGGCGGGCCGAGGGTCGACTGTAGTCGCCCCGCCCGCCCGGCACCGAGCCCGTGGCGGCTCACGCGTCGGTGCAGCTGTGTCCGTTCAGCGAGAAGTCGTACGCCGGTGCGTTCTTGCCCTGCCAGGTGGCGAGGAAGCCGAGCGTGAGCGAACCGTCCGCGGGGACCGACTTGTTGTAGTCGGCGGCGGTGGCGCTGACCCGACCGCCGGACTGGGTGTAGTTCGCGTCCCACATCTGCGTCACCTTCTGGCCGTCCTTGAAGGACCAGGTGACCCGCCAGTCGGCGAGGGCCTCGGTGGTGGTGACGGTGACGGCGGCCTGGAAGCCGTCGGGCCACTGGTTGACGAGGTCGTAGCGGGCGGTGCACTGCGGTGCGGCGCTCTCGCTGGGCTCCGGTTCCTCGGCACCGCCGGAGGAGGTGCCCTGCGGCTCCGGGTCGGAGTTCGCCGGGGCGGAGGGGTCGGCGACGGCCGAGGTGCCGCCCGCGCCCGACGCGCCGCTGCGCTGGGGCTTCTCCGCGGAGGGCGGTCGCGAGGTCGCGGAGGGGGCGGCCGAGGTGGGGTTGGCCACCGGCTGCCCCTCGGTGGTGTTGCCGGGCTTGGCGGCACCGTCCTCCATGTCGGCGCCCGGCATCATCGAGACGGCGAGGGCCAGCAGGGAGACGAGCACGGCGGCGACGAGCAGTCCGTTGCGCACGACCTTCGCCTTGTGCGCGCCCGGGTCGGACGGACCGGACTCCAGGGCGGCCGGGCGCCCGGCGCCCAGACGCACCTCGGCCGCCCGGCGCCTGCGTTCCAGATAGGCGAGCCCGCCCCAGCCGATCACACCGCCGGCGAGGGCCGCGGGCAGCCCGCCGCCGTGCAGCCGCAGACAGGCGGCGGCCTCCGCGCACTGGACGCAGCGCGCGAGGTGCCGGGAGAGGTCGTCGGGGGTCTCGCCGCTGGTGGAGCGGGTGACGGCGTCCAGCAGCCGGGCATAGCTGCGGCACTGCGCGTCCATCGGCGAGTCGAGGTGGTTGCGGTGGCTGCGGTCCCTGAACAGGCCGCGCACCTGGGCGAGTTCGTCGCTGAGAGTGGCCGGGTCGAGGCCGAGCCTGCGGGCCACGACGGGCATCGGCAGCGCCTCCACCTCGGCCAGCCACAGCAGTTCGGCGTCGGCGGCCTGGAGGTCGCGGAGACCGCGGAGGGCGATCGGGCGCTGGAGCGGGGGGCCGGTGTAGCGGGACGCCTTGTCGGAGTTGAGCCACAGCCGCAGTTCGGGGTCGAGCCGGTGGCCGAGCCCTCGTATCTCCCAGTCCGCCGCGGTGGTGCGAACGGCGGTCAGCAGCAGGGGAATCCGGGGCAGTCGGACCGAGCGGCGGCCGGCGCCGCGCACGGCCGCCTCCGCGTCACGGGCCTCGCGCATCCCGAGGGAGAATGCCTCCGTGGCCAGTTCGGTGGCGGCGGCGGAGCCGGCCGTGCACAGATCGGCGTACGAGAGCACGGCGTCCCAGCACTCCGAGAACAGCGCGGCCTCGGCGGCGTTCTGGGGTGTCGGCAGGTCGGGCATGGGTCTCCTGCATCGAAAGCGAGGTCAACTCGCCATATTGGCAAAGGAGTTGGGGGGAACCTCGCGGCAGGACAGGAGCCTTTCACGTCTCCCACACAACTGACAAGCGCGCTATTCAAATCGGTTACCGAGGGTTCGGACCACTGACGCGCGGCTCACCCTCGCACTGCGTCACGGCCAGTTGTACGGATCGGAACCGGAAACGTATCAATCCGGCCCCATGAGAATCAGCCGTCACGTCAGCCGTCACGGAGAATAGGGTCTCGGGCCGGAGAAAGCACGACCTACGGGGGGATCATGTCGCGGCTTCTGGGACCGCTGGAACTCGTCGGGGACCGCTGGGTCATCGGGGACCCGAAGCGCGGGAAGGGCTCGTGCGTGGTGCTGACGCGCGCGGGCATGGAGCATCACGAACGCGGGGTGCCCGAGGCGCTCTCCACGGTGGCGTGGTCGGACGTCATCGCCCTGACGGTGAAGGCCGCCTCCCGCACCTGGCAGACCAGCCGCACCGGGGGCGTGGTGAACGCGCTCGGCGGCTACCACACGGAGGCGGGCCCGGAGGCCTGTGCGGTGGGGGCACACCTGCCCTTTCCCCGCGGCGGCTGGAAGGTGATCTACTCCCACCACCGACGCGCCTACACCTACCAGCACATGTTCCTGCTGGGCGACCTGTTCAAGAAGGCCGCCGAGGCGGAGGCGGCTCACCTCCTCGGCGACCCCGACTGGCTCGCCACGGCGGTCGCCGAACTGGCCCCGACCCCGGTCTGGGTCCCGCTGCCGGGCCGCAGGGTCACCGCGTTCCTCGCGTCCAACGGCGCCGGCTGACCCGAGCGGCACACGACATCGACTGACCCGCGCGGCACACGACGCCAGCTGACCCGAGCGGCACGCGGCGCCGACCGACCCGCACACCACCCGGCACGACTCCGGACCGCCACCGAGGCGCCCCGGAGTCCCGTTCCGCGGATCAGACCTCGGCCGGCTCCGGAGCCGCCGGCAGGCTGTCCATGAAGGAGCTCACCGAGAAGACCGCGCGACCCGGTCCGGGCGGGCCGTAGCCGGGAGGCGAGGAGAGGCCGAAGTCCTCCATGGTCTGGCGGTAGGCCTGGAGGAGCCGGATGTGGTACTCCAGCGGCGCGCCCTGCGGGTTGGCCTTGCCGAGCGGGGTCGTCGGCTCGGGGCACCACGTGGTGAAGCGGGGCGTGATGCCGTGCGACATGAAGAACCGCAGGCCCTCGGTGGTCGACTCGATCGCCTCGTCGACCGTCTTGAACCCGAAGGGCTCCGCCATCTCGACGCCCGCGACGAAGTTGGGGATCACATTGCGCGCGCCGAAGACGTCCGCGGAGTCCAGGATCCGCTTGTGCCACTCGTCCCGGCCGACGTACCGCTCCTTGCCCGGGCAGTACATCTTGAAGAGGTACTCGTCCCACACCTCGTAGTTGGGGTGGTAGATCTGCACGCCGTAGTCCTTGAACCGCTGCACGTCGTCCTTCGGCAGCGCCTGCGCCACGACCTTGCCGATCCAGCGGTCCGGGAAGTGCTCCTCGATGGCCTTGGCGTACATGCCGTAGAAGTCGGCCTCGTCGCGCCCCTGGAGCCGGGAGGTGATGGCGCCGCCGGTCAGCGTGTAGGCGGTGGAGGTCTTCGCCGTGTCGTACCGGTCGATGATCTCCAGCGCCTCCAGGACCTCGTCGACGTCCTTCACACCGGTGTACGGCCGCCCGGCCGCCTTGTGCTGGCGCCAGTTGTGGTTGATGTCGCAGTACTGGCACTCCTCCTTGGCGCCGAAGTACTGGCACACCCGGAAGACGGTCAGATAGATCAGGTAGCCCCACTGGATGGTCGGGGCGACCTCCATGACGGACTTCCCGTTGGAGAGCTTGTGCCGGTAGTACTCCGGCATCGGCGGCACACCCACGTCGGAGATCCGCTTGCCGTCGAGGTAGAGCCCGAGCACGCCCTCGTCGTCGGCGGCGACCCGGTACGGCGAGGTGGGGTTGACCCGCACCGACACGACGGTCCTGCGCAGGTCGTAGGGCCCGCCGGTGAGGATGATCTCCTCCGGCGGCCGGCGCAGCGCGGCCTCGCCCAGCTCCGGCAGGGTGCCGTGGTCGAAGGAGAAGATGAAGTACGACTTCGGCTTCACCTCACCCGACTCGTTGTCGCTGAGGGCGGACGGGTCGAAGGCCACGCCACCTCGCAGCAGGTCCTCCTTGAAGACGGCTTCCCTCGGAACGTGCGGGAACCGCTCCATCAGATCCTCGACCAGCGCGGTACGGCTGCCCATCCCGTTGTCTCCTCCCGGTTCGGACGTACGACTCCTCACGTTATGCCCTCGCTCCGACATCACCCGTGCCGGGTCCCCTCACGACGTGCGATATGCGGCGGTATGGGAGTTTCCGAGGGCAGCATCGGGTCGGGAACGGGCGCGCCCCACACCGAGGTGAGCGGAAGCACACCCGCCCACAGCCCCAGCTCGGCGTCGGGTCCGTCCCCGTCGTCGGGCGCGCCGGTGCGGATCTTGACGGACGCCTCGTCGAGGCCGAGGGCGAGCAGCGTGGTGGCCGCGAGTTCCTTCCGGCTCGGTTGCCGGGCGTACGACCACTGCCCGGGCGTCGCGTGTTCGGTGAGCAGACGCAGGCCCGCCAGCTTCTCCTCGGGGTCGGTCACCTTGCGGGCGGTGCCGTGGATCATGGCGCTGCGGTAGTTGACGCCGTGCTCGAAGACGGACCGGGCGAGCACAAGGCCGTCGACGTGGGTGACGGTGACGCACACGCGCGTACCGCCCGCCAGACTGCGGCTGGCCACCGAGCCGTGCAGATAGAGCAGCCGTTCGTCCCGCCCGTACACCGTCGGCACGACCACCGGCCGCCCCTCGATCACGACCCCGAGATGGCAGACGAATCCGGCGTCGAGGATCGCCTCCAGGTCGGCGCGGTCCAGGCTGCCCTGGTCACGCAGCCGCCGGTGCCGGGTGAGCTCGGTCTCGGGAAGGGCGGCGGGGAGCGGTTCGGACGTCATGCCCAGGGAGGCTACCCACCGGCTTCCGACCCGGAGAGACCCACCGGTCGCCCCCCGGAAAGCCCGCCCACCGGTCACCCCCGGAAAGCCCACCCACCCCTCAGGCCCCGCGCTCCAACGCCTCGAACGCCACCGGATGCGCCACCGCTCCCCCGGCCACCACCCGCTCCGCCTCCACCACGACGGCCAGCCCCAGCCGCGCCAGCTCGTTGCCCTGCGACCCCGCGAGGTGCGGGGTGACGAAGGCGCCCGGGAGGTCGTGGAGCGGCGAGTCGGCGGGCAGCGGCTCCGGGTCGGTGACGTCGAGGACCGCGGTGAGCCGGCCGGTGCGTAGCTCGTCCACGAGGGCGTCGGTGTCGACGAGTCCTCCGCGCGCGGTGTTGACCAGCACCGCCCCGTCCGGCATCAGGGCGAGCTCGCGGCGGCCGATCAGATGCCGGGTCTCGGGGGTCTCCGGGGCGTGCACCGTCACGATCTCGGAGGTGCGCAGGAGGTCGTCCAGCTCCACCAGGGGCACGCCGAGGGCGGCGGCCCCCGCCTCGTCGACGTACGGGTCGGTCAGGCTCACCGCGAGGTCGAACGGCCGCAGCAGTTCGATCACCTTGCGCCCGATCCGGGACGCCCCGATCACCCCGACCCGCCGTCCGTGGTTGCCGATGCCCGGCACGATCCCCCAGCCGGGAAAGGCCCGCTCGCTCCGCATCCGCTCCCGGCGCACGAAGACGTCCTTGCCGGCGAGGAGGATCATGGCGAGCGTGTACTCGGCGACGGGCAGTGCGTTGGCCTCGGCGGCCGACGAGACGGCGATGCCGCGCCGCCAGATCTCGGGCGTGGCGAAGCCCTTGACCGAGCCGGCCGAGTGCAGGACGGCCCGGAGTTTCGGGGCCCGGTCGAGGACGGCCGCGTCCAGGCGGGGGCAGCCCCAGCCGGTCACGAGGATCTCGGTGCGGGCCAGGACGTCCGCGAGCGCCGGGTCGGCGAGGTCCTCGGCGGCGAGCGCGGGGTCGATGTCCACCAGCTCCCGCAGCCGCGCCAGCACCTCGGAGGGGAAGACGAGCGGCACGTTCTCGGCGGTCATGGCGAACAGCGCCTGGGGTCGCTCGGTCAAGGTGATGGTCCTCCAGACCGTCCGGAAAGGTTGTAGAAACCGCTCTCTACGGTAGGCCCCGGCAAATGAGAGGGTCAACGTATACGCACTCCTGGGAGGAACGACGGACATGTCGGAGACGATCACCAACTGGGCGGGGAACATCACCTACTCCGCCAAGGAGCTGCACCGCCCGCACTCGCTCGACCGGACCGCCGCGCTGGTCGCGAGCAGCTCCCGGGTGCGGGTGCTGGGCAGCGGGCACTCCTTCAACGAGATCGCCGAGCCGGGCCCGGAGGGCGTCCTGCTGTCGATCGCCGACCTGCCGCCGGTGCTCGACGTGGACACCGAGGCCCGTACGGTACGGGTCTCCGGCGGCGTCCGGTACGCCGAACTCGCCCGCGCGGTGCACGCCCGCGGCCTCGCGCTGCCCAACATGGCCTCCCTGCCGCACATCTCGGTGGCCGGGTCGGTCGCGACCGGCACCCACGGCTCGGGCGTCGGCAACGGCCCGCTGGCGTCGGCCGTGCGCGAGGTGGAGCTGATCACGGCGGACGGCTCCACGCTGACCATCGGCCGGGGCGACCCGCGCTTCGGCGGCGCGGTCACCTCGCTGGGAGCCCTGGGGGTCGTCACCGCGCTCACCCTGGACCTGGTCCCGGCCTTCGACGTGGAGCAGTACGTCTTCACCGAACTCCCGCTCACAGGAATGGACTTGGCATCCTTCGAGACGGTCATGTCGGCGGCGTACAGCGTCAGCCTCTTCACCGACTGGCGGGCGCCGGGCTTCCGGCAGGTGTGGGTCAAGCGGCGCACGGACCAGCCGCTCGCCGACTTCCCGTGGGCCGCGCCCGCCACCGAGAAGATGCACCCGGTGCCGGGGATGCCGGCGGTCAACTGCACCGAGCAGTTCGGGGTTCCGGGGCCCTGGCACGACCGACTCCCGCACTTCCGGGCCGAGTTCACGCCGAGCAGCGGGGCGGAGCTCCAGTCGGAGTACCTGCTGCCGCGCGCGTACGCCGTCGAGGCGCTGCACGCGGTGGACGGCATCCGGGAGGCCGTCGAGGGGGTGCTCCAGATCTGCGAGGTGCGGACCATGACGGGCGACGAGCAGTGGCTGAGCCCCGCTCACGACCGGGACACCGTGGCGCTGCACTTCACGTGGATCGAGGACACCGCGGCCGTCCTTCCGGTGGTGCGGCGGCTGGAGAAGGCGCTGGACGCCTTCGACGCCCGGCCGCACTGGGGGAAGGTCTTCACCACGCCCGCGGAGGTGCTGCGCGAGCGCTATCCGCGGCTCGGTGACTTCCGGAAGCTGGCGCGTGAGCTGGACCCCGAGGCAAAATTCGCCAACGACTTCGTCCGGGCCGTACTCGCCGACTGACTTTATAAAGCCCCTTTCCTAACCCCTTGTACAAAGTCCCCCGCAGCCCATAGCCTTGCGCCGCGCCGGTGCCACTGTCGTCCCGGCCTGAGCTGAAGGGATGGGGGTCGGCCCTGGTGAAGCGCACATCACGCGACATCCGCACGGCGAACCGCTACGAAGTGCTGCGCCAGATCATCGCCGAGTCGCCCACCTCCCGGCAGGAGCTGGCGGCGGCCACCGGGCTGAGCCTGGCCACCGTCGCCACGCTCGTGGGCGAGCTGCTCGACCTCCGGATGATCACGGAGGTCGGGTTCGAGGAGTCGGCGGGCGGGCGCCCCCGGGGGCTCGTCGCCGTCAACGCCTCCGGGGGCGCGCTGATCGGCGTGGACATCGCGGAGACGTACGTCCACGTCGAGCTGTTCGACCTCGCACTGAACGTGCTGGCCCGCGCCGAGGAGGACGTCCGCCCCGGCGAGAGCCTCCCCGAGCAGGTGGTCGGCCATGTCGCCGCGGCCGTCGGCTCGGTGGTGACGCAGGCCGGGATCGAGGGCGCCCGGGTGCTGGGCGTCGGCGTGAGCGTGCCGGGGCAGGTGGACCGCGCGACCGGCATCTCGGAGTACGCGCCCAACTGGGACTGGCACGACGTGCCGCTGCTCGACCTGCTCTCCGAGTGCATCGCCTACCCGCTCTACCTGGACAACCCGCTGCGCGCCGGCGCGGTCGCCGAGCTCTGGTTCGGGGCCGCACGCGGGCGCGTGAACGCCGTGGTGGTCAACCTCGGCACCGGTGTCGGCGCCGGGCTGATCCTGGGCGGCGGACTGCACCGCGGGGTCTCCAACAGCGCGGGCGAGTGGGGCCACAACACGATCGTGCTGGACGGACGCCTGTGCCGGTGCGGCAACCACGGCTGCGTGGAGACGTACGTGGGAGCGCCCGGGATCATGCTGAACCTGCGGGAGCTGAGCCCCGAGAGCGAGCTGCTGCACCCGGGCGACCAGACGGCCACCATCGCCGCGCTGGCCCGGGGCATGGTCACCGAGGACCCGGTGGCGATCGAGGTCGTCCGGCACACCGCCCGTTATCTCGGCGCCTCCATCGCGCACCTGGTCAACCTGTTCAACCCCGAGGTGGTCGTGCTCAGCAGCTGGGTCGCGGCAGCCCTCGGCGAGCCCCTGGTCGCGGAGGTGCGCGAGGCCGTCGCCCGGCACGCGCTGCCCCGGCCGATGGCCGCCACCGAGATCGTCCTCTCCCCGATCCCCACGGACCCGGCCTGTCTGGGCGCGGCGACGTTCGCGCTCGAAGGGGCCCTGGAGTCGGTCGGACAGAGGTCTGCGGCCAAGCGGGCCACCCCCGCACGGAGCGCGACGCACAACCCCCGCTAGGAGCCCCGGACACCGCAGCACCTCCATGACGCCGGAAGGGACGCACGTGACTCACCCGAACCGCAGGAGATCGGCCCCGTCGACAGCCGCGTTCGCTGTCGCCGGACCCCTGATGTCCGCCACGGCGGCCGAGGTGTCCCCGCACGCCGCCCGGGCCGGCACGGAACGGCCCCGGCCGCCACGGCGGTCCCGGGCGCCCTCCGACCGGGTCCGGTCCAGGCAGTAACACGCAGTATCCACAAGGGGGTTGCGGCCGCTGGTGCGGCGGCCCGCGACCCCGGCACGTCCGGTATCCCGAACGTTGCACAACGCTTCGAGCAGACTTCGTCCAACCCCTTGCCGAAGCCTTAGCCGAAGGTTAACGTCCCCGCACCGCAAGTCGATTTGAGCCACCTGGCGCTGAGCCGCAGAGCCATGGCACAGAGCCGCAGCCGTATTCGAGACAAGGACGTCAGCATGTCGGCAATGAGCAGCAACAACTGGGACCGTCGAAACGTTCTGCGGGCCGCGATGGGCCTGGCCGCCGCCGGCGGACTGGCCGCGTGCGGCAGCAACAACGGACGTGGGGGCGGCTCCGGTTCGGGCACCGACCTGGTCCAGTACTTCCACGCCTACGGTGAGGCGGGCACGGAGCAGGCCATCAAGAAGTACGCGAAGGCGTACTCCAAGGCCAACGTCACCACCAACTGGATCACGGGCAGCAACTTCGAGGCGAAGCTCTTCGCGGCCCTGCTCACCAAGCAGGCGCCCGACGTCTTCGAGTTCCACCCGCAGATCCAGATGGTCAAGAGCGGCCAGGTGGCGGACCTGACCGACATCATCGACCCGGTCAAGGACGACTTCAACCCGGCCGACATCAAGTCGCACACGGTGGACGGGAAGATATACGGCGTCCGCATGATCGACGACCCGCAGTTCTTCTTCTACCGCAAGTCGATGCTGGAGAAGGCCAAGGTCGACGTCCCCACCACCCTCGACGAGCTGCTCGAGGCCGCTGAGAAGCTCACCACCAGCAAGGTCAAGGGCGTCTTCCTCGGCAATGACCTCACCCCGGCGATCAACCCGCTGATCTGGTCGGCCGGCGCCGACACCCTCACCGCCGACAACAAGCCCGCCTTCCACACGGACGCGGTCGTCGCCGGTATGAAGCAGCTGCGCCAGCTGTTCACCAGCGGCAACCTGCTGCTCGACGCCCCGGCCGACTACTGGGACCCGTCCGCGATCAACCAGGGCCTGTGCGCCATCCAGTTCTGCGGCATGTGGGCGATGCCCGCCATGCAGCAGGCGCTCGGCGACGACCTCGGCGTCTTCCCCTTCCCCAAGGTCGGCGACAACGGCAAGCAGTCGGTCTACAACGGCGGCTGGTCGATGTTCGTCAACGCCAAGGGCAAGAACGTCGACGCGGCCAAGGAGTACGTGAAGTGGCTGTGGATCGACCAGAAGCAGTACCAGGAGGACTGGGCCACCTCGTACGGCTTCCACATCCCGCCGCGCACCTCCATCGCCCAGTCCGCCACCAAGCTCAAGACGGGCCTGCCGGCCGAGGGCGTCAAGCTCTTCAACGAGTTCGGGCACTTCGACAACATCGGCTGGACGCAGGCGATGATCACCGCGCTGACCGACGCGTTCGCCAACAGCGTCCGTAAGAACGGCGACCCCGGTGCCGCGCTGAGCACCGCGGAGACGAAGGTCAACGCCGAGCTCAAGAAGCTCTTCGGTTAGGCCGACGGAGAAAACACGCCATGTCGACCACCACCACGCGCGGGGTCGCCCAGCCCGCCCCGGCCAAGGCCTCTCCGGCCCGGCCGCGGCGGGGCCTGCGGGGCAACCCGACCTTCAACTTCTGGCTCTTCACCGGACCGTTCCTCGTCGGCCTGGTGATCTTCGTCTTCGTGCCGATCTTCTGGAGCGTCTGGCTCAGCTTCTTCGACGCGCGCTTCACCGTCACGCCGAGCAAGTTCGTCGGCTTCGACAACTACAAGAGCATGCTGGAGAACTCCAACTTCACCGGTTCGCTGGTGACGTTCACGGTGTTCGCCGCGCTCATCGTGCCGCTCACCTGGGCCATGTCCCTGGGCCTGGCACTGCTGGTACACCGGCTGCGCTTCATGCGGGCGTTCTTCCGCTCGGTGTTCTTCCTGCCCACCGCCGTGTCGTACGTCGCCGCCGCGCTGATCTGGAAGATGTCCATCTTCACCGGCGTCCGCTTCGGCCTGATGAACACGGTGCTCGGCTGGTTCGGCGTCGAGAACATCGCCTATCTGTCCGACCCGAACCCGCCCTGGTACTGGCTGGTCATCGTGACCGTACGCCTGTGGCTCCAGGCCGGCTTCTACATGATCCTGTTCCTGGCCGCGCTCCAGAACATCCCGGGCGAGCTGTACGAGGCGGCCGCGATCGACGGCGCCAAGCCCGGCTGGCAGACCTTCCGCTACATCACCCTGCCCCAGCTGCGCGCCACCTCGACCGCGGTGATCCTGCTGCTGCTCATCGCCGCCTACCAGGCGTTCGACGAGTTCTTCAACATCATCTCGACCAAGGCGACCTGGGGCCAGACCCCGCTGATGGTCCTGTACAAGACCGCCCTCGGCGAGAACCAGGACTACGGCGCCGGCAGCGCGGGCGCCGTCATCCTCACGGTGCTGATCTGCGCCGTCACGCTCCTCCAGGGCAAGTTCATGGGCTTCGGAAGGGGGGAGGAATCCAAGTGACCACCACCGCACCTCAGGTGGGCAAGGACCAGCGCAAGAAGCGCGGAAGCGTCCTCGGCAGCACGGGCCTCTACGTCGCCGTCAGCATCGCCGCCCTGCTCTTCCTGCTCCCCTTCTACCTGATCGTCCGCAATGCCCTGTCCACGGACCCGGAGATCACGGGCGAGACCTGGAAGCTGCTGCCCTCCTTCCAGTGGGGCAACATCAGCGAGCTGTTCAACGACCCGACGGTCGACTTCGCCAAGTCCATGTGGAACTCGACGGTGATCGCCGTCTCCATGACCGTCGGCATCCTGCTCATCTGCTCGCTCGCCGGCTACGGCCTCGCCCGTATCCCGTACAAGCACGCCAACAAGGTCTTCTACCTGGTCCTGGCCACCCTGATGGTCCCGACGGCCGTGACCTTCGTGCCCAGCTTCGTGCTGGTCTCGTCCCTGGGCTGGATCGACACCTACCGCGGTCTGATCATCCCGGGCCTGTTCAGCGGCTTCACCTGCTTCCTGTTCCGGCAGTACTTCCTCGGGTTCCCGAAGGAGCTGGAGGAGGCGGCCCGCGTGGACGGACTCGGATACTGGGGCGCATACTGGCGAATCGTGGTACCCAACTCGTTGAACTTCTTCGCGGCGATGGCCACGATCACGTTCATCAGCGGGTGGAACGCCTTCCTGTGGCCGTTGGTCATCGGCCAGGACCCCAGCTCCTGGACCGTCCAGGTCGCACTGTCCTCGTTCATGACCAACCAGACCGTCAACTTCCACCTGATCTTCATGGCCACCGCCATTTCCATCCTGCCCCTGGTGTTCGTGTTCCTCTTCCTCCAGCGCTGGCTGGTCCAGGGAATCGCGCAGACCGGCATCAAGGGCTGACACCTCTCTCTCAGGACCTGGAGACCGATGTCTTTCCGCACCACCAGCGCGTTCGACTACGTCGAGGACGTCTCACCCGGCAGCGGGGCCCTCCCGCCCCGCGCCTGGTACGCGTCCTCGGACGCGAAGGCCCTGTCCCTCGACGGCACCTGGCGCTTCCGGCTGTCGGCGACCGCCGACGCCGAGGACGACTCCTTCGCCGAGGAGGGATTCGACGCCGCCGGCTGGGCCGAGGTCGCGGTCCCCGGGCACTGGGTCCTCCAGGGCAACGGCGCCTTCGGGCTGCCCATCTACACCAACCACCTCTACCCGTTCCCGGTGGACCCGCCGCACGTGCCGACGGAGAACCCGACCGGCGACCACCTGCGGGTCTTCGACCTCCCCGAGGACTGGCCCGCGGACGGCGGCGCCGTCGTCCGCTTCGACGGCGTCGAGTCCTGCGCCCGCGTCTGGCTCAACGGCACGGACCTCGGCGAGTTCAAGGGCTCCCGGCTCGCGCACGAGTTCGCCGTAGGGCAGCTGCTGAAGCCCAAGGGCAACGTCCTCGCGGTCCGGGTGCACCAGTGGTCGGCCGGCTCCTACCTGGAGGACCAGGACCAGTGGTGGCTGCCGGGCATCTTCCGTGAGGTGACGCTGCTGCACCGCCCCGCGGGCAGCGCGCTGGACTTCTTCGTGCACGCCTCCTACGACCACCTCTCCGGCGAGGGCACCCTGCGCGTCGACTCCGACGTCGACGGGCGGGTGCTCGTGCCCGCGCTCGACATCGATGTCGCGACCGGCGAGTCCGTGACGGCCCTGGTGGCTCCCTGGAGCGCCGAGAGCCCCCGGCTCTACGACGGCGAGCTGGTCACCGAGGGCGAGCGGATCCCGCTGCGCGTCGGTTTCCGTACGATCGCGCTCGAGGACGGCCTGATCAAGGTCAACGGCAAGGCGATCCTGTTCAAGGGCGTCAACCGGCACGAGTGGCACCCGGAGAAGGGCCGCACGCTCGACCTCGCGACCATGCGCGAGGACGTGCTGCTGATGAAGCGGCACAACCTCAACGCGGTCCGCACCTCGCACTACCCGCCGCACCCGGCCTTCCTCGACCTGTGCGACGAGTACGGCCTGTGGGTCATCGACGAGTGCGACCTGGAGACCCACGGCTTCACCGAGCAGGACTGGCGGGACAACCCCGTCGACGACGAGCGCTGGACCCCGGCCCTCCTGGACCGCGCGGCCCGCATGGTCGAGCGGGACAAGAACCACCCCTCGATCGTCTTCTGGTCGCTGGGCAACGAGGCCGGCACCGGCCGCGGCCTCACCGCCATGGCCGAGTGGATCCACGGCCGCGACCCCGAGCGGCTCGTGCACTACGAGGGCGACTGGAACTGCCGGGACACCGACGTCTACTCGCGGATGTACGCCTTCCACGACGAGGTCGAGCAGATCGGCAAGGGCCTCGACGGGGGTCCGCTGGCCCGCCGCGAGCTGCCCTTCATCCAGTGCGAGTACGGCCACGCCATGGGCAACGGCCCCGGCGGCATCGGCGACTACCAGGACATCTTCGAGAAGTACGACCGTCTCCAGGGCGGCTTCATCTGGGAGTGGATCGACCACGGCGTCCAGCACGCCGAGCTGGGCTACGCCTACGGCGGCGACTTCGGCGAGGAGCTGCACGACGGCAACTTCGTCTGCGACGGCCTGATCTTCCCGGACCGCACGCCCTCCCCCGGCCTGATCGAGTACAAGAAGGTCATCGAGCCCGTCCGCATCGACGGCGCCGACGGCACCGTACGCGTGACCAACAAGTACGACTTCGCGGACCTGTCCGAGCTCGCGTTCGAGTGGGCGTACCAGGTGGACGGCGAGACGATCGAGGCGGGCACGCTGGCGGTGCCGCCGCTGGCGCCCGGCGAGTCGGCGGAGCTGAAGCTGCCGGAGCCGCCGGCCCATGAGGGCGCGGAGGCGCAGTGGACCGTACGGGCGCTGCTGGCGTCCGACACGGCCTGGGCGCCGAAGGACCACGTCGTCGCGTGGGGACAGCTCCCGGCCTCTTCGGGTGTACGGCCCTCCGTGGCGCCCACCGAGCGGCCCGTGCCCGGCGAGAAGCTGATCACCCTCGGCCCGGCGTCCTTCGACGCGCGGACCGGTGCGCTCAGGACCGTCGGCGGGGTCGCCGTCGAGAGTCCGCGGCTGGACGTGTGGCGGGCGACGACCGACAACGACGAGGGCGAGTGGAACGGCGGGACCTGCTACAGCAAGCTGTGGCGGACCCTCGGTCTGCACCGGATGCATCACCGGCTGGACTCGGTGGAGCTGGGCGAGGACGCGCTGACCGTCCGGACCCGGGTGGCGCCCGCCGCCCGCGAGGTCGGCCTGGCGACCGTCTACCGCTGGACCTCGGACGGCTCGCGGCTGCGCCTGACGGTGTCCGTGAGCCCCGAGGGCAAGTGGACGCAGCCGCTGCCGCGGCTCGGCGTCCGGCTCGGCCTGCCCGAGGCGGACCAGGTGCGGTGGTTCGGCGGCGGTCCCGGCGAGGCCTACCCGGACACCCGGCGGGCGTCCATGGTGGGGCGCTGGGAAGCGACCGTGGACGAGTTGCAGACGCCGTATCTGCGCCCGCAGGAGAACGGCGCCCGCGCCGACGTCCGCTGGGTGGAGCTGGGCGGTCTGCGGATCGAGGGCGACCCGGAGTTCTCCTTCGCCGCCCGGCGGTGGACGACCGAGCAGCTGGACGCGGCGGCGCATCTGACGGATCTCGAGGCCGGGGACACGGTGTGGGTGAACCTCGACCACGGCCACCACGGCGTCGGCTCGCAGTCCTGCGGTCCCGGCCCGCTCCCGCAGTACCACCTGTCGGCCGAGCCGGCGGAGTTCTCGTTCGTCTTCTCGGTGCTCCCCCGGTGATCGATTAGTCCAACCCCGGAGGCGATTAATCCATTGCCTGATTGATCGACATTCTGGGACGGTCATGGTGTACCCGCGGCCGGTCGGCCCTGCACAAGCCGACCGGCCGTAACTCTTGTTCACCGCAAGGGAGTTCACAGCGTGACCGGAAGCATCGAGGTACGCGGCCTGTCCCGCACCTTCCACACCACCGTCCGTCGGCCCGGGCTCGCGGGCACCCTGCGCTCCCTGGTCAATCCGGAGCGGGTCGCCAAGCACGCCGTCGCGGACATCACCTTCGACGTGGCGCCGGGCGAACTCCTCGCCCTGCTCGGCCCGAACGGCGCCGGCAAGTCCACCACCATCAAGATGCTCACCGGCATCCTCACGCCCACCTCCGGCGAGGCCCGGGTGGCGGGCGTGGTGCCGTACCGGGAACGCGAGCGCAACGCCCGTAACATCGGCGCGGTCTTCGGCCAGCGCACCCAGCTGTGGTGGGACCTGCCGGTGCGCGAGTCGTTCTCGATCCTCAGGGACATCTACGAGGTGCCGAAGGCCGAACACGCGGCCCGGCTGGCGGAGTTCGACACCATCCTGGAGCTGTCCACGTTCTGGGACACCCGGGTCCGCCACCTCTCGCTCGGCCAGCGGGTGCGCTGCGATCTCGCCGCCGCGCTGCTGCACGACCCGCCGGTCGTCTTCCTCGACGAGCCCACCATCGGCATGGACGTGGTGGTCAAGGAGCAGGTGCGGGAGTTCCTGCGCCACCAGGTCGAGGAGCGCGGCCGTACGGTCCTGCTGACCACCCACGACATGACCGAGGTGGAGCGGCTCGCCGAGCGGGTCGTCCTCATCAACCACGGCAGGCTCGTCCTGGACGGCAGCCTGGACGAGATCCGCCGCAAGTTCGGCTCGACCTGGCAGGTCCGGGCGACACTGGCCGACGCGCACACGGAGATCTCGCCGCTGCCCGGGATCGCCGTACTGAAGAAGGACGGACCGCAGGTGGTCTTCGGGCCCGACGGACCCGACTCCCCCACCGTGCACCAGGCGCTGAAGGCGGTCATCGAGCGGTACGAGGTGACGGGCGTCGCCATCGACGAGGCCGACCTCGAAGACGTGATGCGGGCGGCCTACGTGCACGCCGAGGCGGTCTGACATGGCCGTCCTGCACGCCTGGCGCGCCGCGCGCGTCACCCCGCTCGGCGAGCTGCACGCGCCACCCCGGATGACCGCCGTACTGCTCCGCCTGGTCGTCCAGGTGGTGCTGGTGGCCTCCCTGTGGCACGGGCTGTACGCACACACCGGCACCACCGCGGGCCTCGCCGAGGGGCAGGCGGTCACGTACGCCGTGCTGGCCGTACTCGCTTCCCGGCTGCGGGAGTTGGACCAGTACGCGGGCCGGGACACGGTGCTCCAGCACATGCACTTCGGCACGATCGTCTACTGGTACCTGCGCCCGCTGCCGCCACAGCGCTACCACGCGCTGCGCGCGCTCGGGGAGCAGGTGTACGGGTTCGCGTGGGCGCTCGGCGGCTATCTGGTCTGCCTGGCGGCCGGGGTGGTGGACCCGCCCAAGTCGGCGGCCGTGGCGGGGGTGTTCGCGCTGAGTCTGCTGCTGGGCCAGTGCGTCCTGTACTTCGTGCTGCTGACGCTGGACCAGCTGTGCTTCTGGACGGTCCGCAACAACGCGGCGATGCTGATCCTGATCTTCGCGCAGAACCTGCTGTCGGGTGTGTACGCGCCGCTGTGGTTCTTCCCTGACTGGTTCATCACGCTGAGCGGATTCCTGCCGTTCCAGGCCACGTTGAGCGTGCCGCTGTCGATCTACATCGGCCGCATTCCGCTGTCGGACGCGGCCGCGCAACTGGCGCTGCAAGCCTTCTGGGTCGTGGCGCTCGCCCTGTTCACCCGTTTCCTGTGGCGGCGTGCCGCCCGCCGTGTCATCTCCCAGGGAGGCTGAGGCCGATGAACGCCGTCCGGATCGCGTGGCGTGTCACGCGTCTCAACTTCCGTGCGCAGCTGGAGTACCGGACCGAGTTCCTGCTGATGATCGCGATCGGGGCGATCTGGCAGGTGTCGGTGATCGTGTTCGCCACGGTCCTGCTGACCCGGTTCACCGGGATGGGCGGCTGGGACAGCTCCGAGGTCCTGCTGATCCCGGCGACCCGGATGCTGGCGCACGGCCTGTTCGTCCTGCTGCTGGGCCGCGTCCACGGCGCGGGCCGCCAGATCCAGGAGGGCAGGATCGACATCTACCTGACCCGCCCGATGCCGGTGTACCGCCAGCTCCAGCTGGAGTTCTTCCCCACCAACGCGATCGGCGACCTCACGGTCGCGGTCGGCCTGATGGTCGGCGCCCTGAGCCGCAGCCAGCTCGACTGGACACCGGGCCGCGTCTCCTACCTCATCGCGGCGATCATCGGCGGCATGTTCCTGGAGGCGGCCCTCTTCACAGCGATCACCTGCGCGGCCCTCCGCTTCCCGGCCGCGGACTACTGGAGCCGCTGGCTGGAAGAACTCCTCGGCACCTTCGGCAGCTACCCCCTGAACGTCCTCCCCAAGGCAGTAGGCAGCCTCCTCACCTTCGGCCTCCCCCTCGCCTTCGTCGCCTACTTCCCAGCAGCGGTCCTGACGGGCCACGGCCACGACACGGGGGTTCCTTATTGGCTGGCGGCGGTTTCGCCGGTGTTGGGGGTGGTGGCGTATGTGGGGGCGCGGGGGTTGTGGAAGTGGAGTCTTCGGCATTATTCGGGGGTCAATGGGTGAGATCAGGAGCCTTCTTCTACGCCTGGTCGTCTTCGGGGCGCTGTGCGCGACACCGGTGGTGCTGGCCAGGACGGGCATCTGGGACTCGCCGGTTCTGGGCGTGCTGACCGTGGCGGGGGTCTTGGGGTTTGTGCTGATGGCCTACAGGTTTCCGTTCGCTTTTCTCTCGTTGCGCAGGTGCGCGAGGGTGCTGGCGGAATATCCGCTCGAGTTCCGTGCGGGCATGACCAAGAAAGGTGTACGGCACGGTTTTCACGGTGCAGGTCGCCGCTCCTGCGGGCTGCTGACGCCCTGGAGCGGCATCGTTGGCCGGAGGGTGCCGAGGACGGGGTGTGGTTCGCGGGGGATCTGCCCTTCGGAGGGGTGGTCGTCGTGCCCGGCAGTGACACTCTGCTGGTGGTGCGGCCGGAGGACTGGGAGAAGTTCGCCGTTGAACGGGAACAGGCCGATTCCGGTCGCGTCGAGAGGGCCGGCCGGGTCCGTCTCGCACAGCGGGTGAGATAGGGCTACGGGAGCCGGGCGGTGTCAGGCCCGGCGGATCGGTGTCAGGAGGGCCGCGCAGGCGATGAGGACGCAGCAGGCGCCCGCTGCCAGGCCCACCGGGGCTGTGCCCTGGTGTTCGGCGGCCCAGGTGAGGGTGGCGGCGCCGAGGGGGGCCGCGGCGTAGTGGAGGGTCCAGAAGGCTGAGGTGACTCGGCCGAGGAGGGGTTCGGGGGTGACCTCCTGGCGCAGGGACATGGAGCAGGTGCCCGCCATGCCGCCGCCGGCGAGGAAGAGGGCGCACAGGATCGCGACGGCGGGGACGCCCTGGGCCCAGCCGATCCCGGCGAAGGCCAGCCCGCACATCGCGACCGAGCCGGTCCAGACCGCGCCGAAGCCGAACCACCGGCGGACCCGGGCCACCAGCAGCGCCCCGGTGATGGTGCCGAGCGCGCCGACGGCCATGACGGTGCCGACCGTGCCGTCGTCGTGGCCGAGGTCGTGCTTGAGGTGGTAGATGACCAGGTCGTTGAGGCCGAGGGTGAGGAAGCTGAACACGAACAGCAGCGCGGTGAGGGAGCGCAGCACCGGGTGCCGGCGCAGGAAGGCCGCTCCGGTGCGCAAGTCCCGCCACAGGTTGGTCCGTTCGGGGGCTTCGGCGGCGCGGGTCCGGAACCGTACGAAGAGCGTGCACAGCGCCGACACCCCGAAGCTCGCCGCGTCCACTCCGATCGCGGTGGCGGGCCCGGTCCAGGCCGCCACGACTCCCGCGCAGACCGGCCCGAGCACCCCGGCCGCGGCGGCGGTCGCGTTCAACCGGCCGTTGGCCTCGGTGAGTTGCGCCGTCCCGACCAGGCTCCGTACGACGGTCACGTACCCGACGGCGAACAGCATCCCGACGGCCTCGCACACCGGCAGCACCGCGTAGAGCAGCCACACCCGCGGCCCGAACAGCCACACCACCGGGATCACCCCGTACAGCACCATGCGCACGAGGTCACACCCGATGAGCAGCCTACGCCGGTCGACCCGGTCCACCACCACGCCCGCGAACACGGCGGCGACAACCGCTGCCGCCCCGCCCACCGCCGTCAGCAGCCCCATCCGCGCGAGGGACCCGGTCGCTTCCAGCACCAGCAGCGGCAGGGCGATCAGCGCGAAGGAGTCACCGAGGAAGGAGAGAGTCTGGGCGGCCCAGAAGACGGCGAAGTCCCGCTGCCGCCACAGCGGGGGCGAAGGGTCCCCGGACGAAGGGGACTTGCCCGTCCTGCCGTCCCGCTGAGCCTCGTACGCCATGCGCCTCCCTCGGTGCCCCGGCAACCTTAGGAGCACCGAGGGAGACGCCCAACCGATTTACGGTCAGGCGGATCGCGGTCCGACCCCGCGCATGGCGACCGGCGTCAGGCCGCACCCACGTTGTCGGCGATCAACCGCAGCAACTGCTTGGCCAGAGCGTCCTGTTCGGGCGTGAGCCCCATCGCGTCCGCGATCGCCGGCGGGACTGCGCGTGCGCGTTCCCGAAGGCTCGCCCCCGCGTCCGTGAGGCGGATGGCGACCGAGCGCTCGTCCTCCGGGCGGCGTTCCCGGCTGAGCAGGCCGGCCGTCTCCAGGCGCTTGAGGAGCGGGGACAGGGTGCTGGACTCCAGCTGGAGGGCCGTACCCAGGTCGCGTACGGAGATCGAGTCCCGTTCCCAGAGGACCAGCAGGACCAGGTACTGGGGGTAGGTCAGGCCCAGCTCGTCGAGGAGGGGGCGATAGCGCGCGGTGACCGCTCGCGACGCCGCGTAGAGCGCGAAGCACAGCTGGTCGTCCAGGAGCAGGGACGCCTCGCCCCGCTCACCTGCGGATGTACTCACGGAACGACTCCTCTCCCTGGTGCCTCCACCGTATCCGTCCGAGTCTCCCCGATTCTATCGAGCACGAATTAGTTGTGCACGACTAAATCGCCCGCTACTGTTGTCGGCATGCCGCCACCGGCCGAACCCGCAGGCCGTCCACACCCGCGGTATCCGATCCGAGGAGATCGTCATGAGCGACAGCACCCCCCGCCCCGTTCTCGAACCCGCCGCCCAGGCCTTCGCCGAGGCCACCGCGAACCCGCCGTACCTCTTCGATCTCGGACCCGTCGAGGGCCGCAAGACGGTCGACGAGGTGCAGTCGGGCGAGATCGCGAAGCCGGCGGTCGACGAGGAGTGGGTGACCGTCGAGGGCGGCCCGACGGGCACTGTCCGGGCGCGGATCGTCCGTCCGGCCGGCGCCACCGGCACCCTCCCGGTGGTGATCTACATCCACGGCGCGGGCTGGGTCTTCGGCAATGCCCACACCCACGACCGCCTGGTCCGCGAACTCGCCGTCGGCACCGGCGCCGCGGTCGTCTTCCCCGAGTACGACCTCTCCCCCGAGGCCCGCTACCCGGTCGCCGTCGAGCAGAACTACGCGGTGGCGAAGTGGGTCGTGGAGCAGGGCGCCGCCAAGGGCCTGGACGCCGGCCGTATCGCCGTGGCCGGTGACTCCGTCGGCGGCAACATGACCGCCGCGCTGACCCTGATGGCCAAGGAGCGCGGGGACGTCCCGCTCGTCCAGCAGGTCCTCTTCTACCCGGTGACCGACGCGAGCTTCGACACCGGCTCGTACCACCGGTTCAGCGAGGGCTACTTCCTGCGCCGGGACGCCATGCAGTGGTTCTGGGACCAGTACACGACCGACGAGAAGCAGCGCGCCGAGATCACCGCGAGCCCCCTGCGCGCCTCCGTCGACCAGCTCCGCGACCTGCCCCCGGCCCTGGTCGTCACCGCCGAGGCAGACGTCCTGCGCGACGAGGGCGAGGCGTACGCGAACAAGCTCCGCGAGGCCGGCGTCCCGGTCACCGCGGTCCGCTACCAGGGCATCATCCACGACTTCGTGATGCTCGACGCGCTCCGGGAGACGCACGCTGCGGAGGCGGCCATCGCCCAGGCGATCAGCACCCTGCGGACGGCACTCGGAACCGTCTGACCTGCGTCTACCCGCTTCCCGAAGGCCCCGGACCCAAAAATCCGGGGCCTTTTCCTGTGCGGTCCAGTACATTACCTAGGAGTCCTAGGCTTACGGAGCACACATGGTCCCCCGCGCAGGCCTCACCCCCGACCGCCTCACCGAAGCGGCGGCCGACCTCGCCGACGAGATCGGCTTCGAGAACGTCACCCTCGCCGCCCTCGCCAAGCGCTTCGGCGTGAAGGACGCGAGCCTCTACTCGCACGTCAGGAACCTCCAGGACCTGCGCACGAGGGTCACGCTGCTCGCCGGTGGCGAGATGATCGACCGGATCGCGGTGGCCGTGGCGGGGAGGGCCGGGAAGGACGCGCTGGCCGCGTTCGCGGGGGCCTACCGGGAGTACGCCCTCGCGCATCCCGGGCGCTACGCGGCCACCCAGGTCCGCGTCGACCAGGCGCTGATCGCGAACACCCCCGCCTTCCACCGCACCGCCGAGATCACCTACGGCATGCTCCGCGCCTACGGCCTCGCCGAACCCGACCTCACCGACGCCGTACGCCTGCTGCGCGCCGCCTTCCACGGCTACTGCGCCCTGGAGTCGGCGGGCGGCTTCGGCGCCGCCCGCGACGTACAGAAGTCGTGGGACCGGGCGGTCGACGCCCTGCACGTGGCGCTCACGAACTGGCCCCAGCCCGCCCCAGGAGGAGACGCACCATGACCGACCCGCACCACGACATCACCGGCCACGGCCCCCTACTGCTGCTGCTCCCCGGCGGCGCGGGCCACCCCATGGGCCTCGGTCCGGCCACGGAGGCGCTGGCCGGGCACTTCACCGTCGTCACGTACGACCATCTCGGCCTCGCCCACGGCCGCCTCGGCGAACCCGTCGGGGACCAGCGGGTGCGGGACTGGAGCGACGGCGCGCGGCGGGTGCTCGACGCGACGCTCCGGGAGGGCGAGTCGGCGTACGTCCTCGGCACCAGCTCCGGCGGCATCGTCGCCCTCGACCTGCTCGCCCGGCACCCCGGACGCCTGCGGCACGTCGTCGCCCACGAGCCGCCGTGCGTGGGCGTGTTGCCGGACGGGGAGCGGCAACAGGCCGCGTTCCGGGAGGTGTACGACGTCTACCGGGCCAAGGGTCCGGCGGCGGCCGGCGCCCTCATGACCGCCGTACTGGAGGAGCGGGCGCCCGGCGAGCTGCCCGCCGGTCAACCCCTGTCCGGAGAAGAGGAGTTGAGCAGTCCCATGGCGCTCTTCCTCGCGCACGTCCTGCGGCCCTTCACCTCCTACGTCCCCGAGGCGGGACCCTCACGGCCCCGCCTCACCCTCGCCGCCGGCACCGATTCCCGTGGCCAACTCCTTTACCGCACGGCCGAGTTCCTCGCCGAGGACCTGAAGGCCGGCTTCGCCGAGTTCCCGGGCGGGCACATCG
The DNA here is from genome assembly GCF_010548375.1 of Streptomyces sp. SID13726. GTDB lineage: Bacteria > Actinomycetota > Actinomycetes > Streptomycetales > Streptomycetaceae > Streptomyces. Next base: position 604,638 of record NZ_JAAGLY010000001.1, on the reverse strand, counting down.
GGATCGTGCAGCGGCCGGTGGAGTTCGCGGAGCGGCTCACGAAGACGCTGCTCGGGTCCTGACGGGGGCGGGCGGGTTCAGCCGGCCGCCCGTTCCGCCGCGCTGCGCTCCACGCAGAACTCGTTGCCCTCCGGGTCGGTGAGGACGACCCAGCCCTTGCCGTCGCCGGTGCGCTGGTCGTCGAGGAGCGTGGCGCCCAGGGTGAGCAGGCGGGCGACCTCCTCGTCACGGGTGACGTCCTGGGGCTGGAGGTCGAAGTGCAGGCGGTTCTTGCCGGCCTTGGCCTCCGGGACGGTGACGAAGAGCAGGCCCGCGGCCTCGATCAGGGTCTCCTCGTCGCCGGGCCGGTCCTCCTCGTGCAGCGGTTGGCCCAGCACCTTGGACCAGAAGTCGGCGAGGGCGTAGGCGTCGGCGCAGTCGACGGTGGTGTGGCGGATGGTGGAGGTCATGCGGGGATTCTCCGGGCGGCGTTTGATCATGGCAAGGTCCGCGGCAACCTTCGTGCCCGCCGCGGCGACCTGGGGGTATGACTTCCGCAAGACGCACGCCGCTCGACGGCGCCACACCGGGTGCCCTGCCGGGCGACAGCCCGCGCGACACGCCCCGCACCCGTCACCGCCGGGTCCGTGCGGCACGTAGGCCCATGATCGCCGGGCTCGCCGCGACCGCCGCGCTGGTCGGCGCCTGGTACGCCACGGCCGGCGCGGCCACCGCTCCGGCGCTCGCCCCGACCACCACGGCGGTGACGCTGTCCGCCAAGTTCCCCTATCTGTCCGCCGGTTACAACAACACCCGGGAGTGGACCCGGACCGCGACCGCGGTCGCCCCGAACGGCACCCTGCGCATGGCGTGGCCCGCCTCGGACGGCGTCCACGTCACCCCGCTGACCGCCACCGGGAAGCGCTCGGAGGCGGACACCGTCGTCAAGGGGACGAAGGAGGTCGGCGGGCTGGTCGCGCACAACGACGGCTTCGCGCTGCTCACCCGGGTCGCCGACACCAACAAGTGGAAGGAGACGGCGGCCGCGATCGTGCGGTACACGAACGGCAAGCAGACGTTCCGGACCAAGCTCACCGGCACCGCCTCCCACGACACCTCCCCCACGCTCGACGGCCAACTCACCTGGAACGGCTCGAAGTACGGCGCCTACTTCGTCGTGCACGGCGCGGGCGGCTTCGCGGACGGTCACTTCGGGGACAAGTTGACGTACGTCAGCGCCAAGGGCGCGAAGCTGAGCGGGGGTTGGGGCTGGGGGTGCAGTCACAACGAAGGCATCGCCCTGCACGCCGAGACCACCGGCGACTTCACCTCCCTCTGCTTCGACGACTGGCGTTCGGGGCTGTTCGTGTCGACGGGCATCGGCGCTCCGGACGTGGCTCCCGTGGTGCAGCGCGAGCAGTGCTGGGCGGGGTACTGCGGCGGTACGTTCCCGGGCCGCACCGGTGATCTGGTGAGGTCCGCCACCGGCCGTTACGCGACCGCCTTCGCCTCCCGGGGTGCCGCGTCCGCGAAGAAGAACCCGGCCGACTCGAGCGGTCGCGGCTGGACGGTCAAGCCGAGCACCGGCGCCCACCAGGTCGCCGTGGCCTTCCTCAAGAACCGCAACTCCGGTCCCGGCAAGGCGCTATACCTCACCGCGGCCAGGACCACCGAACACGTCAACGTGCACGTGGCGCCGTACGGCAAGGACCGCCTCCTCGTCTCCTGGGAGTCCCTGAAGAACGCCAAGTGCGCGAGCGGCACCTGCACCGGCACCTTCACGGGCACCCACTTCCGTCTCATCGACTGGAACGGCAAGTTCCAGAGCGCGGACAAGGTGGTGTCGGCGCGGATCAGCGGCGACATCGCGGTCCAGAAGGACGGGACGCTGGTGTGGGCATATGCGCCGGTGACACCGACGTACGCCGGCCCGCTGAACGGCGCGTCCCCGACGTCGACGAGCCTGCGGATCGCCCGCCTCAAGCCCTGAGGCTCAAACCCTGAGCGTCAGGTCCTGACGCTCAACCACTCGACCATGCGCCGCATGACCTCGACGGGCAGTGCCGGGTTCCGGGCGGCGGTCTCCGCCGATCCGGCACCCTGGCGCAGCAGCCGGTCAGTGCGCCGAGCCGCAGCGGGACCGTCGCCGCAGGACTCGGCGAGGAAGAGCCGGACGCCCCGGTCCTCCTCGACCCGCCCCTCCCCCACGACTTCAAGCCCCGCCCGGCCCAGCAGTTCAACCAGTTCGTCTCTCCCGCCCCTGATCCCCATACTGCCCGAGACGGCTCAGCCCCCGGCGGCGATGTCCACCCCGGCTCCGTCCAGCCGCACCCGCACCTCGGGCCCGCCGCTCCACGCCACCGTCAACTCCCCCGCGCCTGCGGTCCGCACGGTCACCGTCTCCCCCAGAGGCTCGGCATCCGGCTCACCGGTGAGGCGGGCCAGCGCGACGAACAGGGTGTCCCCGTCTCCCGTCACGCCGGTCAGCTCGTCGTCGAGGCCCACGGCGGGCAGGAGTTCGGACCTGACGCCTTCCCCCGGGGCCCATCCGGTGACCCGCACCGTCGTCCCGGGCGCGGCGCCCGACACGAGGAAGACCCGCACCTCCACGGCCTCGCGCGCGAGCACGACGGCGGAGACCCGCGCGCCCGTGCCCGCCGTGTGCCGTGAGGCCGCCCAGCCCTCGCCGACGCCGAGCGGCTCGATCTCCGTACGGCTCGGATCCCCGCCCACGATCAGGCTGTTGTCGTACGACGACGAGGGCTCCGTCACCGTCGAGTACGCGAGCCGCGTGTAGTACGGGTCGTAGCGCACGTCCTCGCTGCCGTGGTTGTGGAGGCGGACCAGGCCGTCGGAACGGGTGGACTGGAGAAGCCAGTTGGGGGGCGCCACCGGTGTCACGGCGTCGGCGCGCTCCGCCGGGCCCGGTTCCTCCACCGCCGTCCAGACCTCGTGGTCGGCCGGGAGGAGCAGGCCGAGGAAGCCCTTGCTCGCCCAGTACGGGGAGGCCGGGCCCGAATAGCCTTGCAGGACGGCCGGGTTGGGGCCGTGCCAGCCGAGGGTGAGGAGGCCGTGGGAGTCCACCGCGCCCCGGTCCAGGAAGTACTTGAGGGCGCCGGAGGCCAGTCGGCGGGTCTCGCCCGGGGACAGCGGGGTGCGGCCGGTCAGTGCGCCCAGCCACAGCGGGACCGTCGTCGCGAAGCGGTAGGTGAGGGAGCGGCCCTGGTGCAGGGGGGCGCCGTCGGCGCCGAACAGGCGGGCGTAGTCGTCGAGATGGCGGGCGAGGCGGCCGCCGTACAGGTCGAGGAGGCGGTCGTCCTGGGCCAGCCAGGCGTGCAGCACCGGGTAGAGGTGCATGGCCCAGCCGTTGTAGTAGTCGAACTTGCGGCCGTCGCCGTCGGTGTACCAGCCCTCGCCGACGTACCACTGCTCGATCCGCTCCAGGCCGCGCCCGATGGCCTTGCGGGACGCCTCGGGTTCGTGTCCCACCGAGGCCAGGAAGCCGGCGACCGTGACGGGGAACAGCTCCCAGTTGCAGGGCCAGGCCTCGGCGGTCAGGGCGTCGGAGAGCCAGGCCGCGGCGCGCTGCCGTACGGCGTCGTCCAGACGGTCCCAGAGCAGAGGCCTGGTGATCCGCAGCGCGAAGGCGATCGACGCGGCCTCCACCAGCGGCTGGCTGCGGTCCTCGATGCGCGGCCAGGCACCGGAGACTCCGGCGGCGAGGCCTTCGGCGTAGCGCTGGAGCGCGGTCTCGTCCTGGCGGAAGGCGGCGAGCAGGAGCGTACGGGCGTAGCCCTCCAGGCCGTCGGAGAGGCGGCCGGACCAGCTCCCGTGGTCGCCGGGGAAGTGGTAGAGGGCGCGGTCCTCGGTGGCGTACGGCTCCACGGCGGCGAGCAGGGAGTCGGCGGCGGCCTCCCAGTGGGCGCGGGTGTACCCGGTGCGCGGGCTGAGGGTGTGGTCGTCCGGTGGCAGGTGCATCGGCTCTCTTTCCGGGTCGTACCGTACAAAAACCTGGGGCGCCCCGGTTCCGGTCGGGACGCCCCAGGCGTCTATCCCACCCTCACAAGGCCCTTCGGCACCAGATGCCGGGCGACGAGTTCGTCGCGGACCAGGCCCGCGTACACGGTGGCGCCGTGCACGGACGTGTGGGTGTTGTCCCTTTTCTCGTTGTAGAGGTAGATCGCCTTCGAGCCCTCCACACCCAAGGACTCCACCAGCGACTTCGTCTTCGCCGTCAGGTCGATCAGCGGGACGTGCTGCTCGGCGGCCACCGCGCGGATGACCGCGGGGTGGTCCACCCCGAGACCGTTGACCAGCAGCGCGGTGTTGTTGTTCAGCGTGCCGTCGGAGTTGAACCAGCGTCGCACGATGGGCGTCACGAGGACAGGGTTCCCGCCTTTCTGCCGTACACCCGCGACCAGTGTCTCCAGGTTCGCCCGGTACGTCGCCTCGTCCGTGGTCTTGTCGTTGTGGGCGAGCTGGACGAGGACGAGGTCGCCGGGGCGGATGAGGGGCTGGACCGTGGCCCACAGGCGCGGCTCGGACAGATAGGTCACCGTGCTCTCGCCGGAGTCGGCGTAGTTGGCCACGGAGACGCCCTCGCGCAGGTACTGGGGCAGTTGCTGGCCCCAGCCGGAGTAGGGGTCGCCGGGCTGGTCGCAGACCGTGGAGTCGCCGACGAGGAAGATCTGGCGGGCGTGCCGGGCGGGGGTGACGCGGATGCCGGCCAGGGCGGGGGCGGAGCCGCCCAGCGCCAGGTCCAGGCCGGGGGTGCCGTCGGGGCCGGTCGGCTCGCCCTCCGGGGTGCGGACGTTCACGGTGAAGCTGCGCGCGGTGCGCTCACCGGCCGCGACGGCGGTCTCCGGGAGGAGCGAGCGCCGGGTCTCGCCGGTGACGGACGTGCTCGACGCGCTGTCGCCGCCGAGGAGCAGCTGCACGTCGTAGGTGCCCGGCGGGACGTCGAAGTGGCAGGCGGTGCTGGTGCAGTTCTCGATGCCGAGGGGTGCGCTGCGGCCGTGCGCTTGCGCCGGGACCGCGATCAGTCCGGTGCTGAGTGCGACCGCCGCCAGCAGGGCGAGGTTGAAACGTCTCATTCGAGGCTCCTCCGACACACGACAAGGCCTGGCGGCTGGACCGTACCCGTTCCGGCAAGCGCTTTCTAGACCCCGAACCGATTTCACAAGATTGCCAACCTCCAGCAAGCGAAAGCCCTTTCGCGAAATCGATTCAACTGTCACTCTCCAAAGCACCCGCACCACCCCCACACGTCTCGAAGGAGGCACCCCCATGTCCGAATCCGCCGTGCACAGACCGGTCGGACGCCGCACCTTCGTTCTCGGTACCGCGGCCGCCGCGGGCACCGCGGCGCTCGCCGGGCCGCTGGCGCAGTCCGCCGCCGCCGCGAGTTTCGGCTACACCGACGACGGCTCGAACTACGTCGTCGACACCGGCGCCAGCCTGGTCTTCAAGGTCAGCAAGACCAACGGCGACCTGACCTCGCTGGTCTACAAGGGCACCGAGTACCAGGGCTACGGCGGCAAGAACTCGCACATCGAGTCCGGCCTCGGCACCTCGACCGTCACCATCAAGCAGTCCGGGACGACGATCCTGATCTCGGTCGCCTACGGCACGCTCCGGCACTACTACGCGGCTCGCAGCGGCGAGAACAACGTCTACCTGTGGACCAACCGGGCCGACACCTCGGTCGCCTCCACCCGCTTCATCCTGCGCGTCAAGGCGGGCCTGTTCCTCAACGACGAGCCGGATTCCTACACTTACGCGCCGACCACCATCGAGGCCTCGGACGTCTTCGCCAAGTCCGACGGCCAGACCCGCTCGAAGCACTACTCCAAGCTGCGGGTCAGCGACTACAACTACATCGGCTGGAGCGCGAACGGCGTCGGCCTGTGGATCGTCCGCTCCAACCACGAGAAGGCGTCCGGCGGCCCCTTCTACCGCTCCCTGCTGCGCCACCAGAGCGCGGACGGCGGCGGCCTGTACGAGATCCTGCACTACGCCCAGAACCAGACCGAGGACGAGCGCTTCGGCCTCCAGGGCCCGTACGTCATCGCCCTCACGGACGGCGGCGCGCCCTCCTCCTCGCTGTTCCCGGGCACCCTCACCACCTCCTGGGCGGACGCGCTCGGCATCTCGGGCTACGTCGCCTCCGGCGGCCGGGGCCGGGTCGCGGGCGTCGGCATCACGGGCCGCAACACGGCGTACCCGTACACCGTCGGCCTCGCCAACTCGGCGGCCCAGTACTGGGGTTCGGCCCGCTCCTCGGACGGTTTCTTCTCCCTCGCGGGCGTCCTGCCGGGGACGTACACGCTGACCGTCTTCAAGAGCGAACTCGCCGTGTACACCACCTCCGTGACGGTCACCGCGGGCGGCACGACCACCCTGAACTCGATCGCGATCCCGTCCTCGAACGACCCGGGCAACGCGGGCGCGATCTGGCGGATCAACGACTGGACGGGCACCCCGAGCGGCTTCAAGAACGCCGACCTCATGACGTACGCCCATCCGTCCGACGTCCGTGCCGCGGCCTGGACCGGCAACGTCGTGATCGGCAGCGGCTCGGAGACCTCGGCGTTCCCCTGCTACCTCTGGAAGGACGTCAACAGCGGGCTGCTGGTGTACTTCAAGCTCACCGCGGCGCAGGCCGCCGCCGCGCACACCCTGCGGATCGGTGTGACGACGGCCTACGCCAACGGACGGCCGCAGGTCGTCGTCAACGACTGGACCTCGGCGATCCCCTCCCCGCCCACGCAGCCGAGCACCCGGTCGCTGACCAACGGGTCCTACCGGGGCAACAACCACACGTTCACCTACAGCGTGCCGGCCAGTGCCTGGCTCACGGACACCAGCCAGTACAACGTGCTGAAGATCAACGTGGTGAGCGGTTCGGGGTCGACGGCCTATCTCAGCGCGGGCACCTCGATCGACGCGATCGACCTGCTCGCGTGAGCCTTTGAGGGACCGTCAGGTTCCGCGCGTCCACTGCTGGTTGGTCGCTCCGTTGCACGTGTACGTGATGATCGCGGCGGAGTTGGCGGTGGACGCGCCGTTCACGTCCAGGCACTCCCCGGTGGCCCGGGCCTTGATGTTGACGTAGGAGCCCGAGGTGACCACCGACCACTGCTGGGTGGTGGCGCTCGACGAGCAGTTCTCCTGGGTCACGTTGGTGGAGTTCTCCTGGAGACACAGCGAGCTGCCGCGGCCGACCAGCTGGTAGTAGCCGGTGCCGAGGTCCTTGAACCACCACTTCTGGTTGGTGCCGCCGTTGCAGGTGTACTGGCTGATCGCGATCCCCTGCCACAGCGACTGGTTGGCCACGTCCGCGCACTTGCCGCTGTGGCGGGCGATCAGCGTGTTGTACGTGGCGCTCGTGCCGCCGATCGTCCCGGCCGCCGCGTCGACGGTGACCTCGGGGTACCAGGACATGGACATCGTGGTGGAGCTCGGGAAGGTCAACGGCAGCCACACGTAACGGGAGTCGTTGACGGTGCCGCCGAAGGAGTTGCCCCAGCGGTCGCCCATGTAGAGGTACGAGGTGCCCGAAGTGCCCTGCACCGGAAGGACGTAGGCGGTCTGGGAGTTGTAGGTCGTGGAGTCGCCGACGTTGGCCATCGACGTCCACGGGCCGGCCAGGGAGCTGGCGGTGGCGTACTGCTGCTGGTTGGCGCTCCAGCCGGTGGCGCCCGAAGTCAGCATGAAGTAGACGCCGTTGCGCTTGAAGAGGGCCGGTGCCTCGCGGTGGCCGCCGGGCCAGGGGTTGGCGACGAGGGCGGCGATGGCGGTGTAGTCGGAGGTGAGCCGGTAGATCTGGAGGTCGTAGTTCTCGTTGGCCGCCGAGACCATGTAGGCGGTGCCGTCGGTGTCGACGAACGTCGTGATGTCACGGGACATGTACTGGCCGAGCGGCCGGAAGCTGCCCTGGTAGGTGTAGTTCCCGTCGACGGTGTCGGAGACGGCGACGGCCGCGCGGGCCTCGCTGTAGTCGGTGCCGTTCTCCTTGTGCATCCACATCACGAACTTGCCGGTGGAGGCGTTGTAGACGACCTTGGGCCGCTCGATGTAGGCGGTGCCCAGCTCGGAGGCGCTGGACTGGGTCAGGACGTGGTTCCTGAACTCCCAGTTCTTCAGGTCGGTGGAGCGGTAGGCGTCCACGTACCGGAAGGTGTTGTCGGAGTTGCGGTCCTCGCCGAACCAGTAGTAATAGGAGCCGACCTTGATGACCCCGCCGCCGTGGGCGTGCAGGGCGTTTCCCGAAGTGTCCGTGAACTGCACGCCGTTGGGGATCGTCAGGGCGGCGGCCTGGGCCGGTCCCGCGGTCACCAGGGCGCCGGCCAGGGCCAGACAGAGAGCGAGCAGTACCGCGTAAGCACGTCTCATGACGCAACCTCCGTGTCCGTGGCGGTGTCCGCCACCGGTATGCCGAAGTCCGGGGTGCCGTCCGCGTGCCAGCGGAGCTTCTGCACGCGGGTGTGGCGGTTGGGGTCGTTCAGGGGATCGCCGACGATCTCCTTGTACTGGCGGGCGTGGTAGACGAGAACGTCACTGCGGCCGTCCTCGGCGACGGTGAAGCAGTTGTGGCCGGGGCCGTACTGCCGGGTGGTGTCGTTGCTGGTGAAGACCGGCGTCGGAGACTTGGACCAGTTCGCCGGGTTCATGAGGTCGGCGTCCGCGTCGACGGTGAGCAGGCCCATGCAGTAGTGCCAGTCGGTGGCGCTGGCGGAGTACGACATGAACAGGCGGCCGTTGCGGGCGATGACCGAGGGGCCCTCGTTGACCTTGTAGCCGATGCACTCCCAGTCGAACTCCGGGGTGGAGAGCCTGATCTGAGGCCCTGTCAGGGTCCAGGGGTTCGCCATCCTCGACAGGAAGATGCCGGTGTTGTTTTCGAGGCCGGGCTCGTGCTGCGCCCAGGCGAGGTAGCGGGTGCCGCGGTGGGTGAAGGTGGTGGCGTCCAGGGAGAAGGTCTCCCAGGCGGTCTTGATCTGGCCCTTCTCCTGCCAAGTGCCCTTGAACGGGTTGGGGTTGGCGTTCTCCAGGACCCAGATGCGGATGTCCCAGACGCTCTCGGCGGGCGCGGAGGCGAAGTAGATGTACCACTTGCCGCCGACCCGGTGGATCTCCGGCGCCCAGATGTGGGCGCCCATGACACCGGTCGGGTGCTTGGTCCAGATGACGGACTCGTCGGCGGTCGCGAGGCCGTTCAGGGTGCGGGAGCGTCGCAGGACGATGCGGTCGTACTCGGGGGCGGTGGCCGTGAAGTAGTAGAAGCCGTCGGAGTGACGGTGGATGCAGGGGTCCGCGCGGTTGCGGACGAGCGGGTTCTCGAACGGGGCGGCCTTCCCGCGGTGATCGGGGGCGGCTTCGGCGACCGTGGGGGTGGCCGCCAGGGCGCCGGCGGCCACGGCGCCCTTCAGCATCAGCCGACGGCTCGGGTCTCCGGGCAGGTCGTCATCGCGGCTCATACGTGACTGCCTCTCGGGGGTGGGGGGTGGTGCGACGTTCGGCATGGCGAACGGGAAGTGGAATGGCGAACGCCGAAAAGGTAAGGGTGGGGAACCAGGAGGTCAACGGGTCCGACGTGAGAAGAGAATGCGCTTTCTTTCACGATGCCGAAAGGTTTCTGTTATCGGTCCCCGTGCCGCCCGTCTCCGATCACGTGCGCAGCCATATCCACAAGACAGCAGCGGCCGCCGGCGCCCTGGCGGCGGTCGCCCTCATGGCCACGGCTCCCCCGGCACTGGCCGCCGGTCCCCGGGACGTCACCGCCGACGTGCTCGCGGACCGGGACGTCACCCTGACCGGCGACACGGTCGTCACCGTGCCCGCGGGGACGACGACGTACGACGGGGTGTTCCGCGGCGAGGGCACGCTCACCGTGCGCGGCACCGGGACGCTGGTCCTCACGCGGGACAGCGACTTCACGCTGCCGAAGTCCCGGCAGCGGGTGCGGATCCTGGGCGGCAGCCATCCCTACGTCACCACGACCGCCGCCGATCCGCCCGCGGTCACCGTCGAGCGCGGGGCGACGCTCCAGTACGGGAACGGCGGCACCACGGGTCTGATCGGCCACTTCCCCTACGGCACCCCGGCGTTTCGCCTGAACCAGGACAACATCCGGGTCGACGGCACCCTGCGGCTGTCCCTGAAGAGCGCCTACAACCTGGGCACGGTCAGCGGTTCCGGCCTGATCTCGCAGCCGCGGTTCCTCTGGGGCACCTGGGACCTGACCTCCGGCTCGTTCTCCGGCGTGATCGACAACGGCACCCAGGCGAACGCCGGGCGGCCCGAGTTCGCGACCGCGCTGCCGAACGTCCGCAAGGTGCTGAACCAGGGCACCTGGACCGTGGACACCCCGCTGGGCCAGACCGTCACCCAGCGGATGGACTTCTACCAGCGCGAGTACGGCAGCGACATCAACGTCCAGTCCCGGCCGGGCGGCAAGGTGATCCTCACCGGTCAGTACAGCTGGTCGGACCAGGGCGGCGACACGAACCCCTCGCTCAGCGACCCCGCCCTCAACTGGACGCCCGCCACCAGGAACGTCAACAAGCGCGGCACCAACATCAAGGGCGCGAACGTCCAGTGGGGCGACGGGACGACCAGCAGGATCTTCATGCCGGGCACGGCGGAGACGGTCTACATCAACCTCCTCGCGGCGCGCTCCCGTTCACAGCTCGCCTTCGACTACGACGGCCCGGTGACGCTCGGCGCCCCGATCGGCGGGGGCCGCTTCCACGACACCCTGTCCGCGCCCGGCGCGGGTGACATCGTCATCAAGGGGACGAAGGGCAACGACGTCACCTTCGCGGCGGTCCAGTACTACGACGGCTCCACGACCGTCGAGAAGGGCGCGGTGCTCCGCCTCGGCAGCGGCAGGTCCGGTGGCGACGGCGGGCTCTACACCAAGGGCGGCCTCTACAAGGTCGTGAACAACGGCTCGCTGGTCCTCGCCAACACGAGCAAGTCCCTGACGCTGCCCAGGATCAGCGGCAGCGGCTCCCTCACCCAGGCGGGCGCGGCCACGACGACACTGACCGGTGGCGCGGTGACGTACACGGGGACGACGACGGTCAGGAAGGGCACGCTGGCCCTGCGCGGCGGGGCAACTCTCGCCCACAGCAGCGGAATTCTGCTCACCTCGGCCGGCTCGCGGCTGGACGTGGGCGCGGCGGGCCTGCGCGTGGTGTCCGCGCTGTCCGGCAAGGGCACGGTGCGGGGCTCGGTCACCAACGACGGCGTGGTCGCGGGCGGTCTCACCGTCTCCGGCGCGTACACCCAGAGCGCGAAGGGCGAACTGGTCTTGGGCAACCGCCCGTTGAAGGCGACGGGCCCGGTACGCCTCGCCGGCGACCTGGACCTCTCGGCGACCGGCTCGACCCCGGCCCCCACCATCACGGTGCTCGACAACACGGGCCGCTCCAGCACGACGGGAGCCTTCAGGGACCTCAAGGAGGGCGCCCGGCTCAAGCTCGCGGACACGACGTACCGGATCACCTACCGCGGCGGCGACGGCAACGACGTGACCCTGACGACGGCCACGCCCTCCCCCTCCCCGAGCACCCGCTCCACCACGACCGCACCGGACACGGAGGCCGCGGCACCCCACACGACGGGCGCGGCGGCGGAGGGCCTGGGCTGGTGGCCGTACGTACTGGCCCTCGGCCTGCTGGGCGGGCTGGTGGTCCCGCCGACGGTCAGGAGACGGGGGAAGCGGAGCGGGCGGCACGCGGCGCGCTGAGTGGCTGCCGGGGTGCCCGCCATACCTGGAGTGCTAGGAGACCCACCACTCGAACCAGTACCCGCTCGGGTTCCGGTAGCAGCCGGTCGTCGGGTTGGTGGGGTAGCCCTGTGCGTATTTGACCCGGCGCTGCTCGTCACATTTCCGGCCGTCCGAGTAGTAGGTGCTCATGAACCAGAGCAAGGGCCGGACGACGGGCGCAGCACCGTTCTCCGTGGCGGACGGCCCCGAGGACGCCGACGCCCCGGTGGTGAGAACCCCCAGCGACAACCCGACCGCGACCAGACAGGACATGACACGACGTACTCGCACGACTGCCTCCTCATCCCTTTCCTGGGTCAACTGCGAACGCACTGTCACAGGAGAAGGGTCACCGGCACACGGCATGGTGTCCAGGCTCACGGACCACCTACGGCTCGCGAGAGTGGTCCCGCACGGCGGGCCCGCCCGGTGTTCGCGGAGCGGACAGGGGCGGTCGGGGTGGGGTCCTTCGGTTAGCGTCGGGGTATGACCCGCGACATCCCGGAAGTTCCCGACGTCCCTTCCCGCTCCTTCGCCGAGGCCCTGGCTGCCGGGCCGGTCGTGCTCGACGGGGGGATGTCCAATCAGCTGGAGTCCGCCGGGCACGACCTGAGTGACGAGCTGTGGTCGGCGCGGCTGCTCGCGGAGCGGCCCGAGGCGATCTCGGAGGCGCATCTGGCGTACTACGAGGCGGGCGCGGACGTGGCGATCACGTCCAGCTACCAGGCCACGTTCGAGGGGTTCGCCAAGCGCGGGATCGAGCGCGGCAGGGCGGCCGAACTGCTCGCCCTGAGCGTCGGGTTGGCGCGGGACGCGGCACGGCAGGCGGGCGCGAAGGGCGTGCGGCGACCGCTGTACGTGGCCGCCTCCGTCGGGCCGTACGGCGCGATGCTCGCGGACGGGTCCGAGTACCGGGGGCGCTACGGGCTGAGCGTGGCCGAACTTGAGGCCTTCCACCGGCCGCGCGTCGAGGTGCTGGCCGGGGCGGGCCCCGACGTCCTGGCGCTGGAGACCGTCCCGGACAGCGACGAGGCAAAGGCGCTGCTACGGGCGGTCCGCGGGCTCGGTGTGCCCGCCTGGCTGTCCTACTCCGTCGCCGGTGACCGCACCCGCGCCGGCCAGCCGCTGGAGGATGCCTTCGCGCTCGCCGCCGAGGCGGACGAGATCGTCGCGGTCGGCGTCAATTGCTGCGCCCCCGAGGACGTGGACGGTGCGATCGAGGTCGCCGCACGGGTCACCGGCAAGCCGGTCGTGGTCTACCCGAACAGCGGGGAGACCTGGAACGCCGGCACCCGCGCGTGGGAGGGCAGTTCGTCCTTCGCCGCGGAGGAGGTCCGTGGCTGGGAGGCGGGCGGGGCACGGCTGATCGGGGGGTGCTGCCGGGTGGGGCCGGAGGCGATCTCGGGGATCGCGGGGGCGCTGCGCTAGCGGGGTGGGGTGGGCCGGGGAGACGGTGGGGATCGGTGTAGGCCCCCCGTCTCCCCGTCCTCGCTCCCCTCAGTCCGTATCAGCCGCCGCCTCCGCCAGAATGCGGGCCAGCGCAACCGGCTCCGTGACCATCGGCCAGTGGCCCGAGTCGATGTCGACGAAGTCGACGCGCTTGGCGCGGGCCAGTTCCGGTACGTCACCCGCGGCGATCCACTCGCGGGCCTGCGCGGGCGTGAACTCCGGGCAGACGACCACGACGGGGACGTCGAACCGCCGGTCGTCCGTCAGCCGAACCACGCCCTTGGCCACGCCTTCCGGCACGGGAATCGCGGCGGCCGCCAGCTCACGCCTGGCCGTGTCGTCGAGATCGGCGGTGTCCGGGCCCTCGAACGGGTCCCAGCCCGGGAAGGGCATGCCCCCGTCCCTGACCTCGAAGAAGTCGGCGTACGGCTGACCGTGGGAGGTCGGGCAGCCGCCGATGAGGGCGACCTTGGCCACCCGTTCCGGCCGTCGGTCGGCGGCCAGCCAGGCCAGTGCGCAGGCAGCGGAGTGCCCCGCCACCATGACCCTGCCGGGCGCCGCGTCCACGGCGGCGAGCACCGCCGCGACCTGGTCGTCGAGCGTGGCGGACTCGGCGCCGTCCCCCTGGCCCGGGAGGGTGAGCGGCACCGGGCGGTGGCCGAGCGCCTCCAGTTCGTAGGCGACCGGGCCCCACACGGTTCCGTTCAGCCACAGGCCGCCGATGAGCAGGATGTCCATGATCAGTTCCCCTTCGTCCGCGTCAGGGAAGCCACCGTAGGAGGAGATCCGGACAATCCACTGCCGGTTCCGCCGATGACCGGACTAACCTGCCTCCCGTGCCGAACGACCTCAGCCCCACCGCGCGAGCCCTGCGCACCCTGGAGATCATCCAGACGCGCCCCGGTACGACGGCGGACGAACTCGCCGCCCGGCTGGGTGTCACGGAGCGGGCCGCGCGCCGGTACGTCGGGATCCTCCGGGAGGCCGGCATCCCCGTGGCGTCGGCCCGGGGGCCGCACGGCGGATACCGGTTGGGGCGCGGGACCCGGCTGCCCCCGGTGCACTTCACGCAGGCCGAGGCCCTCGGCCTGGTGACGGCCGTGCTCAGCGGCCGGCCGAGCGCGGCCGGCGGCGACGACCTGATCGGCACCGCCCTGGACAAGGTCGTCAAGGCGCTGCCGGAGAGCGTCGGCCGGCACGCGGCCCTGCTGCGGGAGTACGCCTCGGCCGCGCCGGACCCGTACGCGGTCCGCCCGGACCCGTCCGTCACCGGTGAACTGGTCGGTGCCGTCGCGGACAGGGAGCGCGTGTCGGTCACCTGTCGAGGTGAGACCGGTGACGAGTGGGAGGCGGAGGTGGACCCCTGGTCCCTGGTCGTCCGCCACGGCCGCTGGTACCTGCTGTGCCACTCCCACCGCTCGGACGCGATCCGCACCTACCGGGTCGACCGGGTCCGTGCCGTCCGGCGGACCGGGCACGGGTTCGAACCGCCCGAAGGACTCGACCCCGTGGCGGTGCTGGAGGAACACCTGGGCCTCGGCTGGGCGTTCGACACCCGCGTGGTCTTCGACCTGCCCCCGGCCGAGGTCGCCCCCTGGATCCGGCCGCCCATGGGACGGCTCGAACCCTCGGGCGAGGGCTGCGTGCTGGTCGGCAGCACCCGCAACCCCGCGATGTACGCGCAGGAATGGCTGGCCCGGCTGCCGTTCGCCTTCCGCGTCGAGGGCGGGGACGAGCTGCGTGCCGCGGTCGTGTCCCTCAGCGAGCGCTTCACCGCCGCCGTGGCCGACCGGACCTGACCGTCCGACCCCTTAACCGTGCGCCGCTCCCCCTGCTAGCCTCCGTTCAGGAACCGGTTTCCATCCGTGTTGCCGCAGTTCCCGGGGGTGCGCATGACGAGAAAGAGCGAGGACGCCGGCCGGAGCACGATCCGGGACGTGGCGGCGCGGGCCGGGGTGTCCGCCTCGACCGTGTCCCGGGTGCTCGGCGGGGTGTATTCGGTGAGCGCGGCGACCCGCACGCGCGTGATGCGGGCCGTACGGGAGATGGACTACGTCGCCGACGCGCGGGCCAAGGCCATCGCGGGCGTCGGCACACCCACGCTGGCGTTCGTGCTGGAGGACATCACCGGGCCCTCGTTCGCCCTGATGGCACACGGTGTGGAGCGCGAGGCGACCCGGCTCGGGCATCTGTGTCTGGTGTGCAGCACGGAGGGCGACGTCGAGCACGAACTGGAGTTCGTGGAGATGATGCGGGCCCAGCGCGCCGCCGCCGTGATCCTGGTGGGCGGCGCCGCCGACACCGTCGAGTACCGCGAGCGCACCCGCCGGATGGCCGACTCGCTGGCCTCGGCGGGCTCCCGGCTGGTGCTGTGCGGCCGGCCGCCGCTCGGGCCCGGGGCGCCCGTCACGGTCATCGAGTACGACAACGAGGGCGGCGCGTACGCGCTGGTCGCCCACGTCCTGTCGCAGGGGCACCGGCGTGTCCTGTTCCTCGGCGGCAGGGCCGACCACACCACCGCGCAGGGCCGTGAGCGCGGCTATCTCGCCGCCCATCGCGGCCGTGGCCTGGAGCCCGACCCCGCGCTGCTCCTGAACGGCGACTTCACCCGCGACTCCGGGCACCGGCTGATGCGCCGGGCCCTCAAGGACGGCCTGGACTTCACGGCCGTGGTCGCCGCGACGGACATGGTCGCGGCGGGCGCCCTGACCGCGCTCCACGAGGCCGGCCTGGACGTGCCCGGGGACGTCTCGCTGGCCGGGTACGACGACATCCCGTTCGCCCGCGACCTCCACCCGGCCCTGACGACCGTCCACGTCCCCTACGAGGAACTGGGCCGCCTCGCCGTACGCACCGCGCTGGGCCGTACGGCGGAGGACCCCGCCGAGCACCTCCTGCTGGGCACCCATGTGGTGGTCCGGGACTCGGTCAGGCCGACCGGCGGCTGAGACGGACGGCCCGGCCCGGCCGACGGTTCCGCCGTCAGTGCCGCCGGGCCAGCCCCGTGCGCCGCAGCCGTCGTACGACCGAGCGCAGTTCCGCCGTCCGCGCCGGCCAGCCCTCGGCCGGTTCGGAGACGGGGGCCGTCTCCGGGGTCGTCGTGTCGGCCGTCCACACCGCGAAATCGCCGTCCCGAGGGCCGGACACGACGTACGGGTCGCCCTTGCCGAAGATCTGCACCGGATGCCCGGCGTCCCAGGGGCGCCAGCCGGGGTCGCCGTCGACGGCGAAGCGCACCCACGCCCCGTGCATGGCCTCCGCGAGTTCGGTCGGGGCGCCCTCGCCGGCGAGCTTGGCCGACTCGGGGGTCTCTCCGGTGTCGAAGACGAAGCCCAGTTCGAGGGCGTGGCAGGCGCCGAGGTCCGGGAGGTTGGAGGGCCAGGCGAACTCGTAGACGTATGACGTGCCCGGTCGGGCCTCGGCCAGGCGGTGCAGCGGGATGCGCAGCAGGTGGTCGGTGACCATCTGGCCGACGATCTCGGCGGTGCCGGCCTCGGGGTGCAGCGCGCGGTAGCCGCGGACCACCTCGGAGCCGCAGTGGCAGCGGGCCATCGCCCCGGCGAGGGCGACAGGACCGAGCCGGTCGACGCGCTCCAGGAGGCCGCCGGGGACGAGCCAGAGACGGTACTCGTCGCTGGTCCAGCCCAGCATGAGGTCGACGTCCTTCGCCGCGTCCCCGTCGATCAGGGCCTCCAGCGGGTCGCGGGGCACGACATCGCCGTCGACCACGATCCCGAAGGCCGGGCCGCCGAGGACCGGGCTGCTCAGCCGGCCCACCTCGGCCTGGGCGCGCAGCAGCAGCTCGGGGTCGACCTCGGCGAAGGCCGCCGCGGTGGCCGGGACCTTCAGCCGGGTGGCCATCCTGCGCACCATGCGCCGTACCTTGTCGCGGTCGCTCGCCTCGGGCGGCCCGCTCTGCAGGACCGCGCGCCGGAACAGCCCCTGGGCCTGCGGGGCGGCGAGCAGCGCGCCGATGCTGATCGCGCCGGCCGACTGCCCGGCGAGCGTGATCCGGTCCGGGTCGCCGCCGAACGCCCCGATCGACGCATGGACCCAGTGCAGGGCGGCGAGCTGGTCGCGCAGTCCCGGGTTGGCCGGGGCGTCCGGGAAGAGGCCGTAACCCTCCACGCCCAGGCGGTAGTTGACGGAGACGAACACGACGCCGTCGCGCGCGAAGGCGTGTCCGTCGTACACGGGCACCGCCGAGGAGCCCCGGGTCAGGGCGCCGCCGTGCAGCCACACCAGGACCGGGAGCCGGGCGCCCGGGTCCGGTGTCCAGACGTTGAGATTGAGGCAGTCGTCGCCGGGGACGACCGGGTCGGACAGGTACTGGGCGAAGGCTTCGGAGTACGGTGGTTTCGGCGCCGTCGGCCCGAAGGCGACCGCGTCGCGCACGCCGTCCCAGGGCTCGGGCGGCTCGGGTGGCCGGAAGCGGCGGGGGCCGCGGGGCGGGGCGGCGTACGGGATGCCCCGGAACACCGCGATGCCTTTCTCGTACCGACCCCGCACACTCCCGTACGGCGTGCCGACCACGGGGTCCGTCCGGACTGCTGTCATACGACCACCAGCCTTCTCACCGCGCTACTGCACCGTGAACAACAGAGCACCACAGATCGGCGCGGTATTCCGGTGCAGAGCGCGATTCGACGGCTACTTGGCGTACATCAGGGTGCCGAAGCCCAGCTGGTCGAAGCCGCCGCTGGTGGTGCCGTAGTCGCCGCCGCCTCCCTCGGGGGCGACGAGGTCGTAGTACATCTGCGAGATGTACTTGTCGTCGAGGCCCAGGCGCCGGTTGTAGTGGAAGTGGAGCATCGCCCAGACCGGGCGGACCTGGCCCCGGGAGTCGGCGGAGACCACGGTCTGGGAGGAGGCGGCGCAGTTCTGGCCCGTGCCCCAGTTGTAGGTGGTGAAGGGGACGTCCTGGCCGAGGTTGTACTTGGCGACGTACTGGGCGGCCTTCATGAAGCGGCGGCTGTCGTAGGAGTAGAGGTCGTCGCCCTGGTTCCAGGCCATCTCGCAGATGGCGCCCATCTGGCCCATGCCCATGACGGTGTGGCCCTGGTCGCGGCCGGACTCCTGCCACTGGCCGAGCGCGTAGCCGGCGGAGTCGGTGTAGAGGTAGGGCACCGCGTGGGCGATGGAGCCGTTGCCCGCGCCGGACTTGAAGTAGGTGACGGCCTGGTCGTACTTGGCGGAGTCCTCGTTGAGGATGCCGATGGCGAGCACCGAGGCCATGTTGCACAGGTCCCAGTTGGCCCAGTAGTTGGTGATGCAGGCGTCGTTGTGGTTGGTCAGGAAGCTGTTGTTGAGGGGGTAGAAGACGCTCGCCAGCATCTCCTGGGCGGCGGCCAGGTCGAAGGCGTCGTAGTCCCGCATGAGTTCGCAGGCGTTGGCGAACTCCCAGCCGTAGATGCCGGCCGCGAGGAAGCGGTCCGCGTTGCCGGTGACCGAAGTCAGTGTCCTGGACCAGGCGTTGAGGATGTTGGCCGCGCAGACGGCGTTGGCCTCGGTGCCGCCGACCTTCCAGCGCAGGGCGTTCTGGTAGGCGGCGGCGATGTCGTTGTAGAGCAGCCCGTAGTTCTCACCGGTGCCGCCGCCGCGGACGATGGTGGCGGTGGCGCGGTTGGTCCAGGTGGACGCGGAGTGGGAGTTGGCGACCAGCTTGTTCCAGCCGGAGAGCCAGGGGTCGGTCCCGGCGGCGACCCGGACCTTGGCCCGGTTGATGTCACCCGCGTTGTGCAGCATGCCGGGGTGGGTCCAGGTCGAGGGTGCCGCGTCCGCCGTGCCGGCGGCGAAGGCGCCGCTTCCCAGGGCGAACGCGGCACCGAGTCCGCCGGCGGTCCTCAGGAGACCGCGGCGGCTCAACTCGGGCCGCTGGAGGTGCTGGTGGGGGGATGTGCGGCTCATTTCGGTGCATCTCCATTCCGTGGGGGGAATCAGTTCTCGGTGATGCTCACCTCGTCGAAGGTCGAGGTGACGAGGGCGAGGGGGCTGCGGGAGCAGGCCACCAGACCCACGTGGTAGGGGGCGTCGCCGAAGCCGGGGATCTCACCGGAGGCGAGGTCGGTCCAGGTGACGCCGTCGTCGGTGGAGACGGAGGCGGTGAAGACGGTCCCGGTGCGCTTCAGCCGCAGCAGTGCGGGGAGTTGGACGGTGCCGTTGCCGGTGAAGGCGGAGGCTCCGGCGACCGTCCTGCGCAGCATCAGCTGGGCGCTGTTGCCGCCGGTGACGATCGCTCCGGCCGCCTGGTCGAACGGTGACAGCGACTTCGCCATCAGCAGCCCGACGCGGTCGGCGGTGGCCCCGGTGCGGGAGGCGAGGCGGGCGGTGAGGGTGTGGTCGCCGGTGACGGGTCGCCGGAGGAACTGCCCTGTCATGCCCTGGTTGTTGACGCTCAGGTCGACGCCCGCGCCCCGCACCGTGAAGGTCCCGTCCCGGTGGGCGGTGCTGCCGGGGGTGAGGATCGCGGCCACGCCCAGGGTGCCGTAGGCGCGGTCGTCGAGGACCACGTCACCGAGGTCGCCGTGGGTCCAGGGGGCGGGCGGGGGCGATCCGACGGTGAGGGCGAGGGTTCCCGAGGTCTCCCCCGCCGCGTTGCCCGCGGTGGTGGTGACGGTGAACTCGCCGCTCTCGCGGGGCGTTCCGTGGATCAGGCCGGTGCGCTTGTCGACGCGCAGGCCGTCGGGGAGGCCGGTGGCGGTGAAGCGGACGGGTTCGTGGGTGGCGCGCAGGAGGTGCCGGAAGTCCTCTCCCTTGTTCGTGAACGCCTGCGCCGCCGAGGTGAGTTGGGGGGTGGACGGCGTGGGCATCGTGGCGGTGGCCGGCTCCGAGAGCGGGCCCCGTCCGGCCGCGTTCGTCTTCGCGACGGCGTAGTGGTACGTCGTCCCGGGGGTGCCGGTGGCGTCGCGGTACCGGATGCGGGTGCCGGACCCGACCGGGCCCACGCCGGTGGCGAGGGTGGCGTAGGGGCCGCGGGTGTCCTTGGCGCGCAGCACCTTGTAGCGGGCGGAGAGGTCGGGGTCGGTCCAGGCCAGCTCGACGGCGTCCGGACCGGCGCTCGCCCTCAAGTCGCCTGCCGTGCGGGCGGGTTCGGGCACCGACCACACCTCGCCGCCATGGGCGGAGGTGACGGTGACGTTGTCGAAGGCCCCGGTGCCGGTCTCGGCGTACTCGGCGTCGACGCCGAGGCAGGAGGTGAGCAGCAGGCCCGCGTAGGCGGTGCGGCCCAACGCGACCTCGGTGGAGCCGACTTCGGTCCAGCGGATGCCGTCGGGGGAGATCGCCCCGGTGCAGCGGCGGCCCCTGCGGGTGACGCGGACCCAGTAGGGCATGCGCAGCCGGTAGCCGTCGCCCGCGGCCTCGACGTACGGGGCCTGGAGCGGGGTCGCCGATGCGGGCAGGGCGCCGAGGCCGGAGATCGGGAAGGCGGCGCTCGTGGTGATCGCCGCCTGCTGGGTGGGCGGGACGGGTGTGCTGCCGGTCGCGGAGACCGGGGCCCCCGCGGTCGGCCGGACGGTCCAGACGCCGCTCCAGGTGTGCAGCGGCAGCCCCTGGATCACCATGGCGGCGTGCGCCGCGTCCGGGTCGAGGGAGTCCCGCAGGCTCACCCCGATTTTGGAGTACTGCGAGCTCAGCGGCCATACGATCCGTGCGGTGACACTGCCGTCGCCGCGCAGCGGCAGATGCGCCAGCCGGTGGGTGTCGGCGGTGCCGGAGGCCTCCAGCACGAACCGCTCCCCGTCGAACACCGCCGAGCCGGGAATCCGCACGTCCCCGATGTCCCGGGTCGACCAGGGCTCGGGCAGACCGGCGGTGGCGCTCGCCGGGGCCGAATCTCCGCTGCGGCCCAGGGAGTTGGCGGCGGTGACAGTGTAGTGGTACGTCCGTCCCGCGCGCACCCGGCGGTCCGTGTACGTCGGCTCGCCGACGCCGGTGGCGATCTTCTCGTACGGTCCCTCGGGCCGCGTGGCGCGCAGGACGGTGTAACCGGTGGCCCAGGCCGAGGGGAGCCAGCTCACCCGGACGGCGCGCTCGGTGCCGACCGCCGTGACCCCGCCCGGTGCGGTCGGCGCGGTGGCCCCGGGTGCCGTGGCGCCCGCGTAGGCGAAGGTGCCCCAGCTGGGCAGGTCGTCGTTGCTGCCCTCGATCAGGCGGGCCCCGCCGGTGCCGCGGAAGACCGCGGCCTCGGTGTACGGGGTGTCGAGGGCGCGCACCCCGGCGTAGTGGGCGTAGGCCATCTCGTAGATCGGGGGCAGGGTGCCGCGGCCGGTCGCGGAGACGGTCGTCTTGATGTACTTGCCGGTGCGGTCGAGGTCGGGCGTGAAGGGGACGTCGCCCCCGAGGTTGTAGCGGGCCGCGTACTCGAAGTTGGCCAGGACGCGGTTGCTGTCGTGGCCCCACAGGTCGACGCCCTGGTTCCAGGCGACCTGCGCGATGTCCCCGGTCAGCCCGACCGCGAGCTGCTCGTGGCCCTGGTCGCGGCCGGCCTCCTGGCCCTGGCCGGCGTCGGTGACGATCCGGTGGGCGATCGAGCCGTTGCCCGCGCCGGCCGCAGCGAAGCGCAGGGCGTCCTCGAAGAGGGTGGGCTCCTCGCAGAACACCCCTATGGCCAGGATGGTCTGAAGGGCCGTCAGATCCCAGTTGCCGTTGGCGTAGAGCATGTAGCCGGAGACCGCGGGATACCAGACGTCCAGGAAGGACCGCTCGCAGCGGGCGATGTCGGCGGCCGTCCAGCCGTCGTAGCCGGTGTGGCGGAGCAGTTCGGCCGCGTTGACGAACTTGAAGGCCTGGAGGCCCGCGCCGAGCGGACCGTCGGCGCCCGTCACCGTGGTCAGGGAAGCGGACCAGGCGTTGAGGAGGTCGCGGGCCTTGTCGGCGTTGGCGCGTTCACCGGTGACGGCCCACATCAGGGCGTTCTGGTAGGCGGCGGCCGAGTCGGCGACGGCCTGGTTCATGAAGTTGGTGGGACCGCGGCCCCAGGAGGTGATCTGCCCGGTGTTCTGGATCGCGTACGTCGACTTCGAGCGCGCGTGGGCCGCGAACGCCAAGTAGCCGTCGTACACCGGGGATTGCTTCGCTGCGACCGCGGCCTTCATACGGGCCAGGTCGGCGGCGCTGTGCAGGAGGCCGGGGTGGGTGAAGGCCCTGGTGCTCTCGCGGTCGGCGGCCCGGGCCGGGCCGGGTGCGAGCAGACCGCTCGCACCCGCCACCAGGAGCAGGGCCGCCGTGCCGCCGAGGAAACCCCGGCGGTTCGGGGCGAGTTCGGATCTCGTGGGGCTGGTGCTCATGACGCGGCGGCCGCCTCGGCCTCGGCGGTGGTGAGGAACTTGAGGTTGATGACGTGCTCGTTGGAGAACCACTGGATCGTGTCCGTGGTGTAGTACCAGCTCGGCTTCTTCATCGAGTCGGCGACCACGAGTCCGTTGATCACCAGGTTCTCGAAGGTGACGTCCTTGATGGCGTGGTCGGCGTCGTAGCCGAGGAACAGCGAGGGCTCGGCGTGGGTGCCCGTGTAGCTGAGGTTCTTGACGTAGACGTTCTGGATGCCGCGGCCGACCGAGGTGTTGTACTTCGTGTTGTACATGACCTTCATGTAGATGACCTGGCCCCAGCGGAAGTCCTCGATCCTGATGTCCTCGATGCGGACGTTCTTGATCAGGTTGGAGTCGCCGGGGTTGAGGGCGATGCAGCCCTGGTAGTTCATCTGCGGTTCGCGGTGGTCGAGGATGTCGATGTTCTTGAAGCGGAGGTTCTTCAGGACCTCCGGGTTGTCGGTGTTGCCGTGCGTGCCCACGTTGATGGGGTGGGCGACGTCCGCCCAGAGCGTGGAGTTGCGGACGGTGACGTTGCTGGTGTCGCCGTAGTAGTCCCAGCGGTGGGTGTAGATGGCGATGCAGTCGTCGGAGTTGCGCATGAACACTCCGTCGATGACGACGTTGCTGGAGCAGAAGACGTCGATGCCGTCGCCCCAGCCCTTGGAGCTGAAGGAGCCGAGGCCCTTGATGGTGACGCCGGTGGCCTCGCCCAACTGGACCGCGTAGCCGTTGGGGTTGAGCACGGTGACCGCGCCGATGGAGATGTTCCGCGAGTTCTCCACCAGGGCGCCGCCGCCCGCGGTCCCGGCGAGCACACCGCGGCCGTCGATGCCGGCGTGCTCCACGTTCCGGAAGATCACGGTCGCCTTGAGGACGGCGCCACCGTCGAGGTAGACGGTCTTGCCGGAGGGGACGAGCAGCGTGCCGTCGGCGGTGGTGTGGACACCGGGGCCGTAGTAGAGGACGTTCGGGTCGTCCTGCGCGGGCTTCTTGCCGATCGCGCGGGCGAACAGGTGGAGGCAGTCGAAGATGTCGTCGTTGATCTGGACGACGACGTTGCGCGGCCGGTCGAGCGTGAACACCAGGGTGTCGCCGCCGACTTCGGGCGTGATGCCGTACGAGTCCGGTCTCACCCTGACCTTGGTGGTGCCGCCCTTGAGGTAGGTGACCTCGACCTCGACGGAGCCCCGGAAGTCGAAGTAGGCCAGCGAGGAGTTGTAGATCTTGCTGGAGCCGGTGATGGGATTGATCTCGCCCAGCTGGGGCCGCCAGATGTCCAGGGTCTGCCACTCGCCGTCAGGCGCGGTACGGACCCGCACCCGGAAGCTGGTGTTGGTCGGCATCTCGGCGGGGCGGGGGTAGGTCACCAGCTTCGGGGCGGCAGCGGCGGCGGTGTCGGCCCGTGCTGCCGTGGCCGTCAGGTTGGTCAGACCGGCGGCGAGCGCGGTGGCACCGGCCGCCTGGAGGGCCGTACGGCGGGACAGGGGCGAGTTCATGCGGGACTCCTTGCGAACGGACGGGAGGGGTCGGCCACTTGAGACCTTGCGAACGGACGGGAAACGTCGGCTGCTTGAGACCTGGCGAACAGATGGGAAACGGCGGCCACTTGAGACCGGCCGGACGGGCGGGAAAGATCGGCTATTTGAGACCGGTCGTCGACATGCCGGCGACGAAGCCGCGCTGGGCGACCAGGAAGATCAGCAGGATCGGGACGACGTACATCACCGAGGCGGCGGCCTGGAGGTTGGTGACCGGGGTGCCGGCCGAGGTGACGTAGGTGGACATGACGGCGACCGCGAGCGTGGTGCGATCCGTGGAGAGCAGGAGCTGCGGGGCGATGTAGTCGCCCCAGCTCCAGGTGAAGGCGATCACGAAGCTCGCGGAGAGGACCGGCCAGGACTGCGGGAGGAAGATCCGCCAGAAGATCGCGGAGTATCCGCAGCCGTCGACGATCGCCGCCTCCTCCAGCTCGCGAGGCAGCCCCGCGAAGAACTGCCGGAAGAGGAAGACCAGATAGGGGGCGGAGGACAGGCCCCACAGCACCCACGGCCAGTAGGTGTCGACCATGCCGAGCTTGGCGAAGATCAGGTAGGTCGGCAGCAGGGTGATCATCTGCGGGAGCATCATCGAGCCGAGCAGGATGCCGAACAGGGTCTTCTTTCCCGGGGCTTCGAGGCGGGCGAAGCCGAAGCCGACCCAGGCGGAGCTGAGGGTCACAAGGGTGGCGTAGATCAGCGCGATGATCAGGGAGTTGCGGGCGTAGCCGAGGAAGTCGATGAGATGGAAGGCGTCGGCGAAGTTGTGCCACTGGACGTGTTCCGGCAGCCAGTGCACCGGCGAGGCCGCCAGCTCGGCCGGGGTCTTGAGGCCGGAGATGACGAGCCAGCCGAAGGGGCCGAGGAACAGTCCGGTGATCGCGACGAGGACCGTGTAGAGGACGAGCCGGTTGACGCGTATCCGGGGCGTCGGCTGGGGAGTCGGCTCCACCGGGGCGGGGCTCGTCGTCGCCGGGCCGGCGGTGGCAGTGCTGGTGACGGTCACTTCTTCGCCTCCGGTTCGACGTTGTAGAACACCACTCCGGACGTGGCCTTGAAGATCAGTCCGGTCGCGACGAGGATCAGGACGAAGAGCACCCACAGCAGTGCGGAGGCGTAGCCGTAACGGCCGAACGCGAAGTACTCCGCGAACACGTGCATCATGTAGAGGTAGTTGGACTGCGGGAGCGCGGTGATGCCGGCCGGGGTCGGGTCAGGGGCCAGCAGCAGCGGCATGATGGTCTGCACCGAGGCGATGACCCCGGTCACCGTCTGGAAGAGCAGCACCGGCGACAGCAGCGGCACCGTGATGCTGCGGAAGCTGCGCCAGGCGCTCGCCCCGTCGATCCGGGCCGCTTCGAGGAGTTCGCGGGGGATGTCCTGGAGCCCCGCCAGCGAGATGATCATGATGTTTCCGGCCGTCCACAACACCGTCATGATCAGTACGTAGCGGGCGTAGGGGTCGGCGAGCCAGCCGAGGGCATCGATGCCGAAGACGTTCAACACCCCGTTCGCGGCACCGGAGTTCTGGTCGAAGAGCTGTTTGAACGCGATGCCCGCGCCCACCGGAGGCACCACCGCCGGCAGATAGAGCAGGGTGCGGAACATCCCGCGTGCCTTGAGCGGCCGGTTGACCAGGACGGCGAGCCCGAGCCCGGCGACGATCGACAACGGTACCGAGATGATCGCGAACAGACCCGTGCGGCCCAGCGACTGCCAGGTCTGCGCGTCGGAGAACAGCTCCCGGTAGTTGCCGAACCCGACGTAGTGCCAGTGGGGCGAGATACCGTCGAAGGTGGTGAAGCTCAGCCACAGCGCGTACGCCATCGGCGCCACCGTCAGCAGCGCGAAGCCGATGATCCAGGGCGAGGCGAACATGTAGAACGCCCGGTGCCTGCGGGTGGCGATGGAGGCGTGCGGCCGGGATCGCGCCCGGTCCGCCGAAGGGGCGGAACCGCGCCGGTCCGCGACCGGGGGCATCTGACCGACCGTCATCCCACCTGCTCCTTACCGCGCTTGAGCTGCTCGTTCATGGCCGAGTTCAGACGCCGCGCGAGGGTGTCGACGGACATGTCGCCGTTCATGGCGGCCGGGGCGATCTGGTTGAAGAGCGCGAGGAGCGAGTCCGCGGTGGCGTACGGCGTGAAGGCGATCACCGAGTAGTGCTTCAGCTCGGCCTCCTGCACCCGCAACACCCGCTTCTGGTACTCCTCCTGAGCGGGCATCAGGGGACGCAGCGACTTCAGGGTCGGGATGCCCCAGCCGCCGGAGGCACGCGCCTTGGCCGGGGCCTCGCCGAAGAACCACTCGAAGACCCGCCAGGCGGCGTCCTTGTGGTGCGACTTGCTCGGGATCCAGAAGCCGGTGCCGGCCTGGCAGGGGCTGATGCGGGCGCCGCCCTCGAAGACGGGCGCGGGAGCCAGCCGGGACAGCGGCGCCAGCTTCTTGTCGGCGTTGATCAGACCGCCCAGCCAGTAGCCCGAGTTGGACATGGCCAGCCGGTTCGCCTGGAAGGTGGGCCCGTCCCAGGTGTTGGGGTCGGGCTGGATGATGCTCGGCCCGACCTTGGTCCGGCAGTAGTCGACGTACCAGCCGAGCGCCTTGCGGGCCTCGGGGGCGGTGAAGTCGACCCGCGCGTAGTCGTCGGTGAAGAGGTTCCCGCCGGCGGCCACGGTGAGGCTCGCCAGCAGATTGGGGGTGAGCACACCGTTGTAGCTGCCGCCGAAGACGGTCGTCTGGCCGTTGCTGCGCCGGGTCAGCTTCCCGGCCGTGTCCAGCCACTCCTCGTAGGTGACCGGGTCCAGCTCCGGCGGATAGTCCACGCCCGCCTCGTCGAACAGGCCGGTGTTGTACCAGAACATGGAATCCTGCGAGAAGTCCTTCGCCATGCCGTAGCGCGGGCCCTTGCCCTGGACGTGGCCGTCGTAGCGCCACAGGTCGTTGACCGGGTCCAGGTCGTCGGCCCTGAGGACGCTGCTCCTCGCGAAGTACGGGTCCAGGTCCTCCATCACCCCGCGAGCCGCGTAGTACGGGGCGTCCGTGGCGCCGACACCGCGCACCAGGTCGGGCGGGTTGCCGTTGGTCATCATCGCGATCAGCTTGCTGGTGCTGTACAGCACCGTGTTGATCTTGACGCCGATCTCCTTCTGGGCCTGCTTGATCAGGTCCACGGAGAGATCGTCGGCCTTGGCCATCACCGTGACGGTCTCGCCGGAGCCGCTGACGGCGCCCGACACCCGCATCGCGCAGCCGCTCAGCGTCGCCGCCCCCGCCGCGGCACCGCCGACGGAGAGGGAGAGAAAACGGCGGCGGCTCAGCGCGGCACCGGCATGTGGGCGCACTACGCACCACCTCCTGCTCTGTCCGTTCAGGGAACGCGGCGACCGTTTGACAACCGGTTGCCGCGTTGGGGCAGAGCTTCCGCCCTGGCTGGAAACGGCGTCAAGAGGCTCGACGACTTTTCGAAAAGACTGTGTAACCTCGCCGTCATCGGCGCAGGACGGAAACCGGTTGTCAGAACAGCCGGTTCACCGATTGACCACCCCTCGACGCCAGACCTACGGTAGATCTGCCGTAGAAGACGTTTTCAGAAACTGTTTCCACCCAGTGTGTCAGGAGTGACATGCCCAGCCCTCAGCCACCCAGGGCCGTGTTCGCGATGGATCCCGTACACCTCCCCCTGCTCTTCCCCCCACCCCTGATGACCCGGCTGAGCAAGACGGCCGACCTCGACCCGGGCCTCGTCGTCCAGGACTTCGCCGACCCCACCGCGGCCGGCGCCCTGGCCGAGGCCGAACTGCTGATCACCGGCTGGGGCTGCCCCCGCCTCGACACCGACGCCCTCACCGCGGCACCCCGGCTGCACACCGTCCTGCACGCCGCGGGCTCCGTCCGCGCCCTGGTCGGCGACGCCCTCTGGGACCGCGGGATCGCCGTCTCCAGCGCCGTCACCGGCAACGCCCTGCCGGTCGCGGAGTACACCCTCGCTATGATCCTGCTGTCCGGGAAGGACGCCTTCGACCACCGGGAACGCTTCCGCGTCAGCCACGCGTACCCGGGCCCGGCGGAAACCGCGGCCACCGGCAACGTGGGCCGGCGGATCGGGGTCATCGGAGCCTCCCGGGTGGGGCGCCGGCTGCTGGAGCTGCTACGGCCCTTCGACTTCACCGTGCTGCTGCACGACCCGTACGTCAGCACCGCCGAGGCGACCGCGCTCGGCGCCGAACTCCTCTCACTGGAAGACCTGTTGAGGCACAGCGACATCGTCTCGCTGCACGCGCCCGACATCCCCGAGACCTACCGGATGCTCGACGCCGACCGGCTCGGACTCATCCGCGACGGAGGCGTCCTCATCAACACCTCCCGGGGCGCGCTCGTCGACCCCGACGCGCTCACCGACGAACTGGTCTCCGGGCGGCTGCACGCGGTCCTCGACGTGACGGAACCCGAACCGCTGCCCGCGGGGTCGCCGTTGTACCGGCTGCCGAACGTGTTCCTCACGCCTCATATCGCGGGGTCGTTGGGGAACGAGCTGGAGCGGCTGGGGCGGATCGTGGTGGATGAGGTGGAGCGGGTTGCCGGGGGGCGGGGGTTGGTTCATGAGGTTCGGGTGGGGGATATGGGGCGGGTGGCTTGAGGGGGTTGGGGGTTGTCCTTCGGTGAGACAAGTGAGGCTTGGGGGCTGTGGGGACCTGGGCATATCACCTGGTCCCGGGTCACTTCACATACCCGTACCACCTTGGTTCGGTCGCCTTCGGGGGCGCCTTAGTCGGTGTCCGGGGTCTCGGCCTTGTTGGTGGGCACTTGCCGTTCGTCTGGGGCTACGACGTGGGAGTCGTGCCGGAGTAACAATGGGATACGGTTTCCGGAACCCGGGGTCCTGGGGCCGGGGCACTATCGGTGAGGAGCCGCACGGGTGAGTCAGCGCAAGGCGGCCGGGGATGTCGGGCGGGCCACCATTCGGGATGTGGCCGCTCGGGCCGGGGTGTCCGTGGCCAGTGTTTCCCGGGTGCTGTCCGGGAACTATCCGGTGTCCGAGGATCTGCGCCGCAAGGTGATGAAGGTCGTGCGCGATCTGGACTACGTCACCAACGCCCATGCCCGGTCACTGGCCGGCGGCGGTACGCCCACCGTGGCCATCCTCATCAACAACATCACCGGTGCCGCCTTCGCCCATGTGGCCAAGGGGGTGGAGGGGGCCGCCACCCTGCGCGGATGGTTGTCGCTGGTGGGGACCACCGGGGACGATCCCGAGCGGGAGCTCGCCCTCGTCAACCTCATGCGGCAGCAGGGGGTGGCGGCGGTCGTGCTGCTCGGCGGTGCCTACGACTACGACGAGTACCAGCTGCGCATGGGCCGCTTCGCCCGGTCCCTGGACGCCGCCGGGTCGCATCTCGTGCTGGTCGGGCGGCCGCCGCTGGAGGGTGACGTGCCGGCCACCACCGTCGACTACGACAA
The DNA here is from genome assembly GCF_010548375.1 of Streptomyces sp. SID13726. Classification (GTDB taxonomy): domain Bacteria; phylum Actinomycetota; class Actinomycetes; order Streptomycetales; family Streptomycetaceae; genus Streptomyces. Next base: position 575,128 of record NZ_JAAGLY010000001.1, on the reverse strand, counting down.
CGAGGGCGGGGCCTACGCCATGGCCAGCCATCTGCTGTCGGCCGGGCACCGCAGGGTGCTCGTGCTGCCCGGGCACGCCGAACTCACCACCGCCCAGGGGCGCTTGAAGGGGGCCCGACGAGCCTTCGAGGCGTACGGCGTGCCGTTCGAGGCGGGGATGGTGCGGCACGGGGCCTACGACTACGAGCACGGGTACGAGGCCGTCGAGGGCTCGCTGCGGGACGGGCTCGAGTTCACCGCCGTCCTCGCCGGGACCGACGTCGTCGCGGCCGGTGCCATGCAGGCGCTGCGGGCCGCGGGGCTGCGGGTGCCCGAGGACGTCTCGATCGTCGGGTACGACGACATTCCGCTCGCGTCTCAGCTGACCCCCCAGCTCACCACCGTCCATGTGCCCTACGAGGAGATGGGACGGGTCGCCCTGCGGGCCGTCGCCGACCGGCGTGAGGGCGGCGGGGCGCGGCGGCGCGGGAGCGACGGGGACCATCTGGTGCTGGGCACCCATGTCGTCGTACGGCACTCCGTGCGGCCGCCCACGCAACCCCGCTAGCGGGCAGATCGGCCGAGAGTTCAGATCTTCGTTTCGTAAACGGTTTCCGCGGTTCGGAGGGGTGGGGCCAGTGCCTCCGGCCGTTCCTTCGTCCGTCCTGCCCAGACGCCTCTGAGCTGGTGATACGTCAGCTCTCGTGCAGGGCTGCGGCCTGCACTTCGGGCTAACCCCGCGGACAAATCGGCGTAACAAATTGCCGACTACCTCTTGCTAACCGGCGGACCGTCGGCCTACCGTCCCAGCAACCGGTTACTACAGCTTCCGCTGGGCCGACCCCCCGCAACCGCGCGCCGACGAGACTCCCGGCCGCCGTTTCCGGCCGACACCGAGCCGCCGATCCCCTCTCTCCTCTCCGAGACGCCCTACTTCCCGAAGGAACACGGTCAGATGAACTTCAGCAGCCCCCGGAGAAGGTTCGCCCGCGCCGCCGTTGCGGGACTCGCGCTGTCAGGTCTGCTCACCGCGTGCGGCGGGTCCGACTCCGGCGGCTCGCAGTCGTCGGGGCCGGTCACCCTCCCCTTCTGGGGCTGGGCCAACGGCCAGGACGCGGTCGTCAAGGCGTTCAACGCCTCGCACAAGGACATCCAGCTGAAGTACACGAAGGTCACCGACCAGCTGACCATGCAGAAGCAGCTGACCAACGCGGTGAAGGCGGGCAACGCGCCCTGTCTGGTGCAGAACACCGCCGAGTACGTGACCAGCTGGGTCGCGCAGGGCGCGCTCGCCGACATCACGCAGTACGTCGAGGGCGAGAAGGGCAAGTTCAACACCGGGTCGTGGGCGAGCGCGCAGGTGCAGGGGAAGTCGTACGGCGTGCCGACCAGTTCGTCGCCGAACTTCACCATCTACCGCACCGACATCTTCAAGAAGTACGGCATCGAGGCGCCGACGACCTGGGACGAGTTCATCGCCGCGGGCAAGGTGCTGAAGAAGCACGGCATCAAGATCACCAACTACGCCGGTGAGGACCCGAGCACGCTGGAAGTGCTGGCCATGCAGGCCGGGGCGCACTGGTACGCGATCGACGGCAACTCCTGGAAGGTGGACTTCCAGGACGCGGGCACGCTGAAGGCCGCCAAGGTCATTCAGGAGATCATCGACAACGATCTCAACTCCAAGCTGTCCTTCGCCGACTACGCGGCCGTGCAGCGCAACTACGACAACGGCGGGACCGCCACCCGGCAGATCTCGACCTGGCAGATGGCCGGCATGGTGCAGAACTTCACCAAGTCCTTCGGGGACTGGGGGCTTTCGCCCTGGCCGACGTTCGCCGGTGAGGCCGCCAAGACTCCGGCCGGTACCAATCTGACCGGCAGCGTGACGCTGGTGACCAAGGGCTGCAAGAGCCAGAAGCAGGCCGCCGAGGCCGCGTTGTGGATGTCCACCAACACCGGCGCGGTGAAGACGATGGCGAGCCCGACCACCGGCAACGGCGTGATGCCCGCGCTGGCCGACAGCGACTCGTATGTGCCGGAGGCGGTCTCCGAGAAGCTGCTCGGCTCCAACTACCAGGCGGGGCAGCAGATCGTGAAGGACAGCCTGAAGACCGTCACCACCGACTGGACCTTCGGGCCCGACTGGACCGCCATGTTCACCGAGATGCAGGCCGGCTGGGCCAAGGTGGTCAGCAAGGAGCAGACGGTGACCGACCTGCTGGCGCACATGCAGGAGTGGACGGTCAACGACCTGAAATCCCGCGGCATCAGCGTCAAGGGCTAGGGCTGGGGCTGGAGCTAGAGGCTTAAGGGCTGCTACTGATGATTCGCTCACTGCGCTGGAAGGGTGCCGCCTTCACGGTGCCCTTCCAGCTCGGCTTCGTCTTCCTGTACCTGCTGCCGATCGGGTACGCCGTCTACCAGTCGCTCTACCGGTCGCAGTCCTCGGGGCTGGGGCTCGGCGGGACCACCGACGAGTTCGCCGGGCTCGACAACTACCAACAGGGGCTGACCGACTCGGCGTTCATGGGGTCCGTGCTGCGGGTCGTGCTCTTCGCCTGTGCGCAGATCCCGATCATGCTGCTGGTCAGTCTGGTGCTGGCCCTCCTCCTGGACGCGCTGTCCTCGAAGGTGGCCGGGCGGTTCCGGATCCTGCTGCTGGTGCCGTACATGATCCCGGGTGTGGTCGCCGCGATCGTGTGGCTCAACCTGTACAGCCCGGACGTCGGTCCGCTGACCCCGCTCGGCAACGTCTTCGGGTTCTCCTGGAACTTCTTCGCGCCCTCGATGGTCTGGCCGTCCATCGGCAACCTGCTGACCTGGCACGGCATCGGCTACAACATGGTCATCATCTACTCGGCGCTCCAGGGCGTGCCGCGCGAGCTGTTCGAGGCCGCGCGGCTCGACGGGGCCACGGAGTGGCGGATCGCGACCAGTATCAAGATCCCGTTCGTGCGGGGGGCGTTGGTGCTCACCGGGATGCTCTCGGTCATCCAGATGCTCCAGATCTTCAACGAGCCCGCGCTGTTCAGGAACGTCACCCCGCAGACGGTCAGTGACTCCTTCACCCCGATCATGATCATCTACAACCAGGCGTTCAACGCCGGCAACTACCACTACGCGGCGGCCCTCTCGGTGCTGCTCGCCCTGATCCTCGGCGTCGCCTCCTTCCTGTTCTACCGGTTCACCTCGAAGGAGACCGACTGATGACCCTCACCGAGGCACCCACGAAGAGCACGCACGTCCGGCGGCTCAACAAGCCTGATCCGGCGGCCCGTTCACGCGGCGGGCAGCGGTTCCTGCTCGTGGGGCTGTCCCTTGCGAGCGTCTACAGCCTCTTCCCGGTGTGGTGGCTGATCGTCGCCGCCACCAAGGACCGCACCGGGCTGTACCAGTCCAACGGGCTGTGGTTCTCCGGCTGGCACCTGTGGGACAACCTGCATCAGCTGTTCACCTACGAGGACGGCATCTTCCTGCGCTGGACGGCGAACTCGTTCCTGTACGCCGGTGTCGGCTCCCTCGGCGGCACGCTGCTGGCGCTGGCGACCGGGTACGGTCTCGCCCGCTTCGAATTCCCGGGCCGCAACCTGGTGTTCGCGTGCGTGGTCGGTTCCTTCCTGATCCCGATCGCGCTGCTCACGCTGCCGCTGTATCTGCTGTTCTCCGAGATCGGCCTCGTCGACACGCCCTGGGCGATGCTGATCCCCTGTCTGATCAACCCCTTCAGCGTGTACCTCGCCAAGGTGTACACCGAGGCCACGATCCCCTTCGAGCTGCTGGAGGCGGCCCGGATCGACGGGGCCGGTGAGCTCAGGATCTTCTTCAGCATCGTGCTGCGGATGATGACCACCGGCGGTGCGACGGTCTTCCTGCTGGCCTTCGTGAACACCTGGAACGCCTTCTTCCTGCCGCTGACCGTGCTGCGCGGCGAGAACAACTGGACGCTCAACATCGGCCTCTACAACTGGTCCGGAAAGCGCCTGGAGTCCGGCGTCGACCTCACCAGCCTGGTGCTGACCGGTGCCCTGCTGTCCATCGTCCCGATGGCGATCATGATGGTCGCGATGCGCCGCTACTGGCGTTCCGGAGTCACCCTGGGAGCCCTCAAGTGACCCTGCTGCACAACCCGGTGATCCGCGGCTTCGCCCCCGACCCGTCGATGGTCCGCGTCGGCGACCGGTACTACGTGGCGACCAGCTCCTTCGAGTGGTTCCCGACGATCCCCCTGCACCGCTCGCGCGACCTCGCGCACTGGGAGTACGCGGGTCACGTCGAGGGCGCGGTCCCCGGCAACTCCCTTGCGGGTGTGCCCGATTCGGGCGGCATCTGGGCCCCCTCGCTGAGCTGGGACGGCGAGCGCTTCTGGGTGGTCTACTCGATCGTCCGCTCGGTGGGCACCCCGTACTTCGACACGGACACCTATGTCTGTACGGCCACGGAGGCGTCCGGCGCGTGGACGGCACCGCGGCGGATCGCGAGCCACGGCTTCGACCCCGCGCTCTTCCACGACGAGGGCCGGCTGTGGCTGCTCAACCTCCAGAACGACCATCGCCCGGGCGGCCGGCGCTTCGCCGGGATCGTGCTGACCGAACTGGACCGCGAGACGCTGGCGCCGGTCGGCGACACGCACCTGCTGCTCCAGCACGAACGGCTCGTCGAGGGGCCGAAGTTGGTCCGCAAGGACGGCTGGTACCACCTGGTCCTGGCCGAGGGCGGCACCGGGTTCGAGCACGGTGTACTGATGGCCCGCAGCCGGGAGATCACCGGCCCGTACGAACTCGACGACCGGCCGCTGCTGACGTCCCGGGACGACCCTTCGCTGGAGCTGCAGAAGGCGGGCCACGGCGAACTGGTCCAACTGCCCGACGGCAGCTGGGTGTTGAGCCACCTCACGGCCCGCCCCCTGCACACAGCGGACGGACCGCGCTGCACGCTCGGGCGGGAGACGGCGGTCCAGGCGGTGACATGGGACGCGGAGGGCTGGCCTCGACTGCGACACGGGGGTGCGCATCCGGCGGTCGACGTGGATGTACCAACGGGACCGACAGGACCGGCGGATGAAAAGGACACGCCGGCTGAACCGCTGCGGCGGTCCTCGCATCAACTCCCGCCCACAGAAACCCCGTTGGGCTGGCCCTGGAGCACGCTTCGGGCCGCACCCGATCCCTCCTGGGCGGACACCGCCGTCCGGCCCGGCTGGATCCGGCTGCGGGGGCGGCACGGTCCCGAGTCGCGGTGGGCGCACAGTCTGCTGGCCCAGCGGATCACCGAGCACCGGGCGGAGGCCGAGGTGTCCGTCGAGGCGCGGCCCCGGTCGTTCACGCAGGCCGCGGGTCTGGTGCTCTGGTACCACACCGAGTCGTATCTGGCGCTCGACCTGACCTGGGCGGAGCCGGAGGGTGACGGGCAGCACGGGCAGCAGTGGCGGGGCGGTGGACGGACCGTGCTCAGCCTGGTCGAGCGGGACGAGGGTGAGACCCGGCAGGTCGCTGTGGTGGACGTGGAGGTGGAAAGCGCGGTCACTCTGGGGGTGACCGTGGAGGGGGCGGTGGCTCGTTTCTGGTACGTGGACGGGGTCGGCGCACGCACTCCTGTCGGCCCGGATCTCGACTTCAGCCGGCTCTCCGACGACTACGGGAGCAGGTTGAGGTTCACAGGTGCGATGGCCGGAATCCACGCCGTGGACCTGGTCGACGCAGCGTTCACGGCCGACTTCGGCGGGTTTCGGCTGAGCTGCGGATAGTTGTCGTCACGTTCGAGGTTTCGAAAGCGACGGGGCCACGAAGACCTGCGAAGCCCGACCTCTTCCCGACTCCACCGGGCGAACCTAGGGTAGGAAGCGCTTACTGTTTCGCGCTGACTGTTTCCGCGCTGGTCGAAACTTTCATGGCCCACGGGCGGGCCGGAGAGGTGGTCCCCGATGGTCCGCACGGGAAGTGCGAGCGTGGCGGCCGGTCCGACGCTGGCGGTCGTGGCCCGGGAGGCGGGCGTGTCGGTGCCGACCGCGTCCAAGGTGGTCAACGGGCGGGAGGACGTGGCCCCCGAGACCCGGCGCCGGGTCACCGAGGCGCTGGACCGGCTCGGCTATGTCCGCCGGCCCCGGTTCGACGCGGCGAAGTCGTCGGGGCTCGTCGACCTGGTCGTGCACTCGCTGGAGACCTCCTGGTCGGGGGCGGTGCTGCACGGCGTGGAGGCGGCCGCGCACGACGCGGGTCTGGAGGTGGTCGTCTCGGCGGGCCTGAACCGGAACCGGACCGGGCGCCCGGAGCGCGGCTGGATGGACAAGCTCACCGCGCGCGGCTCCTCCGGCGTGCTGTTCAACCTGGCCGAGCTGACGGCGACGCAGTACGGCTGGCTGGACCAGCACCGCATCCCGTACGTCCTGATCGACCCGGTGCTGGAGCCGCCGCCGGGCGTGGTCTCGGTGGGTGCGGCGAACTGGCAGGGCGGGGTGACGGCGACCGAGCACCTGCTCGCCCTCGGCCATGAGCGCATCGCGGTCGTCGCCGGTCACCAGCGCAGGATGTGCAGCGGGGCGCGGGTGGCGGGCTACCGTTCGGCCCTCGCGGCGGCGGGCATCCGCCAGCGCCCCGAGTACATCCGCCACGCCGGCTTCGACGAGACCGCCGCCCACCGCCGGACGCTGGAACTCCTCGACCTCCCCGAGCCGCCCACGGCGGTCTTCGTCTGCTCCGACCACATGACCCTCGGCGTCTACGAGGCCCTCGCCGAACGGGGTCTGAAGGTCCCGGCCGACCTGAGCGTCGTCGGCTTCGACGACCTCCCCGAGGCCCGCTGGGCGGCCCCGGCCCTCACGACCGTACGCCAGCCGCTCTCCGAAATGTCGGCGACGGCCCTGCGCCTCCTGGTCCGCATGATGGAGGGCGACCGCCCGGAGAGCACCCGGACCGAACTGTCCACCCGGTTGGTGGAACGGGCCAGCACGGCGGCACCGCGCGGCTGAGACGGGTCGAGCGGATCGGCAGGACCTTCTCAGTCCTCCAGCCCCGCCGCCCAGTTGATCCCGCCGAGCAGATGGGCGCGGAAGTCCTGGTCCTCGTACGCCTCGGGGGCGTGGCCGAGAGCCGTGTAGAAGACGCGACCCCGGCCCTGGTCGCGGCACCACACCAGGGGGTGGTCGGGGCCCATGCCGCCGCCGTCGTACGAGGACTCGTCCGCGGAGGCCAACACCCTGACGGAGGCGCGGGGGTTGGTGCGGAAGTCGTACCACTCGTCGGTGAACTGCCAGGCGGCGGGCAGATGGCGGGTCGACGGGTGGTCGTGGTCCTCGACCAGGGCCTTGCCCGGCTGGTACGCCGGGTGCTTGTCGAACCTCGCGCCCAGCAGTTCACCGTAGTACGGCCATGCGTACTCGGTGCAGGCCGCCGCGTGCACGCCGACGAAGCCGCCGCCCGACTCGACGTACGCGGCGAGCCGGGCGCGGCCTGCCGGGGTGAGCACCTCGCCGCTGGTGGAGAGGAAGACGACGGCGGCGTACCGGTCGAGGGGTGCCTCCAGGGCCGCCGGGTCCTCGCTCGCGTCGACCTCGAAGTCCCCGAGGGTGCGTACGGCGGCCACGGCGGCCGGGATGGAGTCGTGGCGGTAGGCGGTGGTGCGGGTGTAGGCGAGGAGTCGGTGCGTCATGGCCACAGCCTCCGGCATGAGGCGCCCGCCCTCCAACTCCCGCGCGACGGCTGTCGGCCGGCGGACAGTCGGAGAGGCCGGCGGATCTCCGGATCGTCCTGAAGTCGTCCAACCGGATGGGCAGTTGCATCGGTTCGCCCCCATACACACCCCACCCGGCACCACAATGCGTACATGACCGACGACTGGCAGCAACAAATCAACGAGCTCCACGAGGAGTTGGTCCGCCGGGACGACCCCGCCGCCTGGGTGCGGGAGGCCGACGCGGTGGAGGCGACGGTGCGGTATCCCCGGATCGCCCTGCGCGGCCCGGTGTTCGGGGTGGCCGCGCAGGATCCGGCGGCGGGGCCCGGCTGGCGGCTGCTGAAGCCCGTGGTGGACGGGATGCCGCAGATCGCCCGGGACGGACTCCAGTCGCATCTGTTCTTCACCGCGAAGGACGACACCGACGACCCGGCCGTACGGCGTGAACTGCTCGCCGCCGTGGCCGTGTTGGAGCGCGAGCCGGTGAACGAGGTGGCGGCCTGCGGGGTGCGCTACCGCGTGGTGCGCGGCGACGAGTTCGCCCGAATGGGCGAGGACGGCCTGGAGCCGCCCCGGCCCACCGACCGGGAGTCGGTGGAGCGGTCCTGGGAGCGGGGGACGGACCGCGAACCCTCGCGGGACGTGGGGTTCGCCCTCGACGCGGAGCAGGTGGAGGGTCCGGCCGCGGGCGCGCTGAAGCTGAGCCTGCGGGACTTCTCCTACCTCGGCAGCCGCTTCCCCTCCGACGTCCGCGCGGACTCCGAGCGGGCGGTCGTCACCCATCCCGAACTGGTGCTGCTGCCCACCGGGTTCGGTGTGGTCGAGCGCATGGAGGACGGCTGGCGGCCCCGCAGCACCCTCGCGGCCACCCCGCACGAGGCGCGCCGCACCCTCTACTCCGGCATGTCCGAGATCTGGGCCATGCTCTACCAGTTCGGCGACGACAAGAAGGCCCGGTACGCGCGGGCCGCCGAGGAGTACCGGGCGCTGGGCCGCGCCGACGAGTTCGAGGTCGAGGGCCATGTCTTCAGGATCTGCCGGGTCGAGCGGGTCCTGCGCACCGGCCCCGAAGGACCGGAGACCCCGCGCCCGTCCGACGTCGACGAGTACGGCCCCATGAAGATGCACCCGACGATGGACGAGAACGGCACGATCGTCCGCGAGTGACCACCGGGGGGGCTGAGCCGGCAAGAGGCGAGGCCGGTAAGAGGCGGGGCCGTCAGGAGGCTGAGCCACTGAGAGGCCGAGTCACCAAGTGGCTGAGCCATTGAAAGGCCGAACCACTGAAAGGCCGAGCACCAGGTGGCTGAGCCACTGAAAGGCTGAGCCACTGAGAGGCCGATTCGCCAAGTGGCTAAGCCACTGAGAGGCCGGGCCACCGGCACGCCCCTCCGGCCCGGTGCCCGTCCGTGTCCGATTCCTTCAAGACCGCGGTCCGCCCCGCCGCCTACGGTGGCCGCATGACTCCACGATTCGACGCCATCGGCATGGTGGCCTCCGACATGGCCGCCTCCGTCGCCTTCTACCGGCGGCTCGGGTTCCCGTTCCCCGAGGGGGCCGAGACCCAGCCGCACGCGGAGGCCGAGCTGCCCGGCGGCATCCGGTTGATGCTCGACACCGAGGAGACGGTCCGTTCCTTCCTCCCCGGCTGGCAGGCCCCGACCGGCGGCAGCCGCACCGGGCTCGCCCTGCGCTGCGACAGCCCGGCCGAGGTCGACGCGGTGTACGAGGAGCTGGTGGGTGAGGGATTCCACGGCGAGCTCAAGCCGTGGAACGCCGACTGGGGCCAGCGGTACGCGTCCCTGCACGACCCCGACGGCAACGGCGTCGACCTGTACGCCCCGCTACCCCGCCCCGAGTAGCCGCCCGAGCGGCAGCCCCGCCAACTCCTTGACGTCCCGGGCCAGATGGGCCTGATCCGCGTACCCGCACCGAGCCGCGGTCTCGCCGTACGGCACCCCGGCCCGCGCCAGTGCGAGAGCCCGCCGCAGCCGCAGGATCCGGGCCAGCGTCTTGGGCCCGTACCCGAACGCGACGAGCGAGCGCCGGTGCAACTGCCGTGCGCCGAGCCCGAGTTCATCGGCGGCCACGGCGACGGGACGGCCGGCGTCGAGGGCGGCGACCAGGGCGCGCAGGGCCGGGTCGGGCGGGGCCGCCCGCTCCAGCGCGATCTCTTCGAGGGCTACGACGGGGTCGGCGGCCCCCGCGACCCGGCCCTGCAGCCGTCGTACCTCCGAAGCCGGCCACAGGTCGGCCAACTCGACGCGGAGATCGCGCAGTTCGTGAGCGGGGACACCGAGCAGCGCGGGTGCGGAACCCGGGTAGAGACGCACGCCCGCCCAGACACCGGGGGCGCCGGGGGCGACGTACGCACGGGTGTCGGGCCCGGCGACGAGCAGTCGTCCGTCGTTCCAGAGCAGGTCCATGCAGCCGTCGGGCAGGACGCGTCCCGCACCGTCACCGTTCCAGACGACGGCACCCGTGAGCCGAGACGCCCGCTCCCTGTACACGACCCCAGGCTACGACGTGCCTCGAAGGGGTGCGGGGTACCGCACGTTCAGCCTCCACCGCCCCGCACCCGGAACTCCTGCGGACTGACCCCGTACCCCCGCTTGAAGGCACTGGACAGGGCGAACGCGCTCCCGTACCCCACGTGCCGGGCGATGGCGCCGATCGTCTCGTCGCCGCCCCGCTGCCGGTCCGCCGCCAGGGCCAGCCGCCAGCCGGTCAGATAGGTCATCACCGGCTCCCCCACCAGTTCGGTGAAGCGCCGGGCGAGGGCCGCCCGGGACACCCCCGCCTTGGCGGCGAGGGACGCCACGGTCCAGGGGTGGGCGGGGTCGTCCTGCACCAGGCGCAGCACCCGTCCCACGACGGGGTCCGCGAGCGCCGCGTACCAGGCCGGGGCCGCCGCCTCGGGCCGGGAGAACCAGGCGCGCAGCGCGGCGATGACGAGGAGGTCGAGGAGCCGGTCCAGGACGACCTCCTGGCCCGGCTCGTCCCGCACGATCTCCTCCGTGAGCAGGGGCGTGAGCGGGCACTCCCAGACGTCGGTGGTGAGCGACAGCAGGGGCGGCAGGGCGTCGAGGAGGCGGTTGCTGATCTCGCCGTCCATGAGGTAGGTCCCGATGAGCATCACCGTCTCGCCGTCGAGCCGGTCGCCCCAGGTGCGGACGCCGAGGTCCATGGAGCCGTTCAGGGCCCGGCCGTCGGGGTAGCGGCACTCGGCGCCGGGGAGGATCAGGGCCTGCGGGGCCGTACCGGGGTCGTCGGCGCAGGTGTAGGGGTCGGGGCCGCGGGCGATGGCGAGGTCGCCGGGGCGCAGCCGGATCCGCTCGCCGGTGTCGGGCACGATCCAGGCGTGGCCGCGGACCATCAGCATCACGGTGAGCGGGGCGCGGTCCTCGATCCGCACCGCCCACGGCGGATCGAAACACGCACGGATCATGAAGGCGCCACGCGCCCGCGGTCCTTCCAGCAGGCCTGCCAGAGCGTCCATACGGCCAGCGTAGACGCGTACGCATGGGAATGAGCCGTTCAGCGATGGTCCCTTGCCGGGCACGGGAGTTGACTCGACCGCATGACGGAGAACACGCGGAACACGACGGTGATGGTGACCGGTGCCTCGGGTCGTACGGGCAGCCGGGTGGCGCGGTCGGCGGAGGCGGCGGGCCTGACGGTACGGGCCGCCTCGCGGGCGCGGGGGTTCGACTGGCAGGACCGTTCGACGTGGGCGGGGGTGTTGCGGGGCGCGGACGCGGCGTATCTCGTCTACCCCTCGGACATCGGCGCCCCGGGGGCCGCCGAGGCGGTCGGGGCGCTCGCGCGGGAGGCGGTGGGGGCCGGCGTACGGCGGCTGGTGCTGCTGTCGTCGCGGGGGCAGGACCGGGCGCGGGACGCGGAGGAGGCGCTGCACGCGTCGGGGGCGGACTGGACGGTCGTACGGGCCACGTGGTTCGCGCAGAACTTCAGTGAGGGGCCGCTGGTGGAGGAGTTGCGGCTGAGTGGGGAGCTGGTGTTCCCGGCGGGTGAGGTGCGGGAGCCGTTCGTGGACGTGCGGGACATCGGGGACGTGGTGGCGACCGCCCTGGCCTCGGGCGACCGCTATGTCGGCGAGACGATCACCGTCTCCGGGCCACGGCTGCTCACGTTCGGCGAGGCGGTGGCGGAGATCGCGAGGGCGACGGGACGGGAGTTGGCGTATCGGTCGGTGTCACCGCGGCAGTACGGCGACACCCTGCTCGGCTTCGGTGTGCCCGCCGAGGAGGTGGACCCCCTGGTGGAGGCGTTCGCTCAACTCCTGGACGGCCGCAACGCCTATCTGTCGGAGGGCGTCCAGCAGGTCCTGGGCCGCGAGGCGCGGGACTTCACGGACTTCGCGAGGGAGGCGGCGGCAGCGGGGACCTGGAAGTCCTGAGTCGGGCGAGTGGACCCACTCACGGACGCGCGGCCGACGACGCATCCCCCTCAGGAGCCCTCCGGGTTTTGAGGGGGATGCGTCGTCTTCGCATGCGTCCGCAACCGCGACGTCACGTCCTCCGGCGGCAGGAACCGCGACCAGCGCTCCGGGAACTCCGAGGGCATGTCGGGGTCGTCGGGGTCGTCGGGGTCGTCGGGCTGTGTGTCACGGACCGCCGCCGCCCGCGCCACGTACTCCGCCACCTGCGCCTCCCGGAGCCGGTCGTTCGCCGCCCGTGCCGCCGCCGTGGCGGCCGCGGGCCACACGCGGTCGATCGCGGCGTTGACGGCGGCCCCCACGAGGACGGCGAACGCGGACACACCGATCCACAGCAGCACCGCGACCGCGGCCGCGAGGGAGCCGTAGATCGTGGCGCCCTCGATGGTGTTCTGGAGGTAGATGCGCAGCAGGAAGCTGCCGAGCACCCACATCGCGAGGGCGACCAGGGCGCCGGGGACGTCCTCGATCCACGGGGAGCGGACCGGGACCGACACGTGGTAGAGCGTGGTCAGGAAGGCGATGGACAGCACCATGACCACGGGCCAGTACAGGACCTGTACGACGGTCGCCGACCACGGCACGATCCGTACGACCGCGTCGGGCCCCGCGACCATCAGCGGCAGCGCGATGGAGCCGATCAGCAGCGCGGCGACGAAGAGCGCGAACGCCACGAGCCGGGTCTTGACGATGCCGCGGACGCCGTCGAGGCCGTACATGACGGTGATGGTGTCGATGAAGACGTTCACCGCGCGCGAGCCGGACCACAGGGCGAAGAGGAAGCCGACGGAGATGACGTCGGGACGGCCGCCCTTCATCACGTCGTCGAGGATCGGCTGCGCGATCTCGCGTACTCCCTTGTCGGACAGGACCGTACGCGCGGCGTCCAGGAGGTTGGCCTCCAGGCTGGTGATGGTGTCCGTGCCGGTCCAGTCGTCGACGTAGCCGAGCAGGCCGATGAGGCTGAGCAGCAGCGGCGGCACGGACAGCAGGGAGAAGAACGCGGCCTCGGCGGCGAGCCCCAGGATGCGGTACTCGATGCACGAGTTGACGGTGTCCTTGAGCAGCAGCCAGGCGGTCCTGCGCTTCGAGACGTTCCGGTAGAGGGCACGCGCCCGGTGGAGACGGCCGGAGGGCCGCTGAGTGGATTCGCTTGCTGGCTGCACGACCTAAAGGTATCCGCCGGGAGAGCATGCACTCATCCCCCGGTGCCGGTACCGGGGCACACCCGTGCGGTGAACGCCCGCGCGCGTGCGGTTCCGCCATACCCGGGAAAACGACCGGCAACTCCGTGGAAATCCCCAGAAAAATCGAACCCTTTTTCTGTCATGAACCCGGTGGCTGAATTTCGAGGCCGCGCGAAGCGGAACGCCGGAGGGCATATGCACCGTCCCTCGGGTGAGTTCCCCGGTGACACCCCGCAGCGGTCCGAACGGGGCATACCGCCAATGACTGGTCGACCAGCAAGAACCCGCCATTGACTGAAACGTGCTTGACCCGTTCATGAGCACCTCGAAACAATTCGGATTGCATTCTCAGGGCCCTGACCAAGGCCCGACCAGGCCGCCCCGTCCCCGCCGCGTGGTCACTCCAGGCACATCCCGAACCGCTCCTCCTCTTCTCGCATTCCTCGCCTCACGGCTCTTCTCTTTCTTCCGGCACACCGGAACCACGGGGGTTCTTCATCATGATTTTCCGTTGTGCGGTGAACAGCGTGCGCTATTACGCCGTATCCATCCCTGGAGAATTTTCATGCCAGTTCCGCCGTATGCGCCGAGGCATGCCGTGCCGCGAATCCCGGGGGTCGACGTGGCACGGGGACTCGCCCTGCTCGGTATGTTCTCCGTCCATGTGTTCGACGCTTTCGACGAGGCCGGATCGCCCACGCCGGCCTGGATGTTCGCGGGCGGCCGGTCCTCTGCCGCCTTCGCCGTGACCGCCGGGATCGGACTGGCGTTCACCACGGGCGGTCCCCGGCCCGCGACCGGGCGGCCCGCGGCCCTCGCGGTGGCGGCCCGGGCCGGGGTCATCGCACTGATCGGCCTGCTGCTCGGCTACGCGTCGCGGGCCGCCGGCCTGGACGTGGACGTGATCCTGGCGTTCTACGCCCTGCTGTTCGTCCTCGCGATTCCCTTGCTGGGCCTCACCCCACGGGCCCTCGCGGCCCTCTCCCTCCTTCTTGCGGTGGCGGCACCGTTCGCCGTCCACGCGCTGCGGGGCGTGCTGCCGGAGCCCGCCTTCGACGGCGACCCGACACTCCAGGACGTGGTCACCGACCCGCTCGGACTGCTGTCGGACCTGCTGGTCCACGGCGACTACCCGGTGCTCGCCTGGACCGCCTACCTGTGCGCCGGACTCGCCCTCGGGCGGCTGGACCTGACGTCACGGAAGATCGCGCCCCGGCTCCTCGGCGGCGGACTGGCGCTGGTGGCCGGGGTCTGGCTGGTGTCGTCGCTGGTGCTGTTCCGGTTCGGCGGGCTGCGGCACCTGTGGCGCGCGGAGTTCCCGGGCGCGTCCCGCGGCGAGGCGCTGTGGGACACCCCGGACGGCGCGACCTGGTGGGCGCTCGTCTCCCGCGCCCCGCACTCCACCACGCCGTTCGACCTGCTCATCACCCTGGGCTCGGCCGCCGCGATCCTGGGCGGCGCCCTGCTGCTGACCCGCGGTGCCCTGTTCGCCAGGGCGCTGACCCCGCTCGCGGCGGCGGGCAGCATGCCGCTGACCCTCTACACCGCCCATGTGCTGCTGCTCGCCACCGGCGCGCTCACGAACTCCCCCGCGCTCCTCTACGCCCTGATGAGCACCGGTGCGCTCCTCTTCGCCCTCGCCTGGCGGCACGTGGGACGCGGGCCGCTCGAAACGGTCGTCGCGGAAACGGCCCGACGGTGTCGCGAGGCCGTAACACCGACCCGGCCCCCGGAACCGGTCGAGAGCCCCGTCCGACTTAGCAAGCACATCGAATAGCCCATAAGGCCAAAAGTGATGATCTAGGAGTTCAAGTGGCGGTAAATCCCGGCGAGATCACGACAGTAGCCACGGTGGACGGCACCGCCCAGGTCCTCGCCGAGGTGCTGGCCGGGGTCGTCAAGACGGAGCAAGTCCCCCTCGACAGCCACTTCTTCGACGACCTGGGCGCGAACTCCCTGGTCATGGCCCAGTTCTGCGCCCGGGTCAGGAAGCGCGACGATCTCCCGTCGGTGTCGATGCGGGACATCTACGGCCACCCCACGATCCGCAGCCTGACGGTGGCGCTCACCGAGTCCGCCGCCGAGGCCCCGGCCCCCGCACGGCCGGCCGAGCCGCCACCGCCGCCGGGCAGCACCGCGCGGTACGTCCTGTGCGGGGTCCTCCAGTTCCTCGTCTTCGCCGCCTACTGCCTCGCCGCGGGCATCGCCACCGCCGAGGGGTACTCCTGGATATCCGGCGGACAGGGCGCGCTCTCCGTCTATCTGCGCTCGCTGGTCTTCGGCGGCGCCCTGTTCCTCGCCATGTGCGTCCTGCCGGTGGTGGCGAAGTGGGTGCTGGTCGGCCGCTGGAAGGAGACCGAGTTCCCGGTCTGGAGCCTGGCCTACGTCCGCTTCTGGACCGTCAAGGCGCTGCTGCACGCCAGCCCGATGCTCCTGTTCACCGGCAACCCGCTCTACGTCCTCTACCTGCGGGCCCTCGGCGCCCGCATCGGCCCCGGCGTGACGATCCTGTCCCGCTCGCTGCCGGTCTGCACCGACCTGCTGACCGTCGGCGCCGGCACCGTCATCCGCAAGGACACCCTGTTCCTCGGCTACCGGACCCGGGCGGGACGGGTCCGCACCGGCCGGATCACCCTGGGCCGGGACGTCTTCGTCGGCGAGAAGACGGTGCTCGACATCGGCACCTCGATGGGCGACGGCGCCCAACTGGGCCACTCCTCCGGGCTGTACGACGACACGGCGATACCCGCGGGCCAGAGCTGGCACGGCTCCCCTGCCCGCCGTACGGACGTCGACCACGTCCGCGTCCCGGCCGCCCGCTGCACCACCCCGCGCCGGTTCGGCTACGCCCTCGCGGCCCTGCTCCAGACGCTCGTGCTGTACGTCCCGCTCGGGATCGGCGGGGTCTACCTGGTGCTGGACCTGGTACCGGCGCTGGACCCGCTCCTTGACCCGAACACCGAGGAACTGGCCTCCACGGCCTTCTACTTCCAGGCGCTGGCCCTGTCGGTCGCCCTCTTCACCGGCTTCCTGGTCCTCGGTCTCGTCGTGGTGACAGTGCTGCCGCGGCTGCTGAACCTGGCCCTGAGGCCGGACCGGGTCTATCCGCTGTACGGCTTCCACTACTCGGTGCAGCGCGCGATCGCCCGCATGACCAACATCAAGTTCTTCAAGTGGCTGTGCGGGGACAGCTCGTACATCGTCCCCTACCTGCGATCCATCGGTTACGACCTCTCGGAGGTGGAGCAGACCGGCTCCAACTTCGGCACCGAGGTGGCCCACGAGACGCCGTACCTGGCCACCGTCGGCAGCGGCACCATGGTCGCCGACGGGCTGTCGATCCTGAACGCCGAGTACTCCGCCACCTCCTTCCGCGTCTCCCGGGTCGCGATCGGTCCGCGCAACTTCCTCGGCAACCACATCGCCTACCCGGTCGGCGGCCGCACCGGCGACAACTGCCTGCTCGCGACCAAGGTGCTGGTGCCGCTCGACGGTGAACTCCGCGAAGGCGTCGGCCTGTTGGGCTCGCCGCCGTTCGAGATCCCGCGCACGGTGGAGCGCGACACTCGCTTCGACCACCTGCGCGAGGGCGACGAGCTGCGCCGCCGGCTGTCCGCGAAGAACCGGTTCAACGCCCGCTCGATGGCCCTGTTCCTGGTCCTGCGCTGGTTCCAGTGGTTCCTGCTGACGCTGCTCGGTTTCGCGGTCGTCGACGTCTACGGCGACCGGGGCGCCCTCGGCGGTCTGCTGATCGGCGGCTATCTGATGGCCGGCCTGCTGCTGACCACCTCCTACTGGGTGCTGGTGGAGCGGGTGATCACCCGGTTCCGGCCGCTGCGGCCGCGGCTGTGCTCCATCTACGACCCGTACTTCTGGTGGCACGAGCGGCTGTGGAAGGTGCCGGACCATCACCTCGTGGTGTTCAACGGCACGCCGTTCAAGAACCTCGTCTGGAAGCTGCTGGGCGTACGCCTGGGCCGCCGGGTCTTCGACGACGGCTGCTCCATCACCGAGCGCACGCTCACCGCGATCGGCAGCGACGCCACGCTCTCCGCGCACTCCAAGGTGCAGCCGCACTCGCAGGAGGACGGCACCTTCAAGTCCGACCACATCACCATCGGCGACGGCTGCACCCTCGGGGCGGCCGTGCTGGTCCACTACGGCGTCTCGATGGGCGACGGGGCCGTGCTCGGCACCGACTCCTTCCTGATGAAGGGCGAGGAGATGCCGCCGGGGTCGCACTGGGGCGGGAATCCGGCGGTGCCGCTACGCCACGCCCGACCTGCCTGAACGAAGAAAAAACAGGGGGAAAGAAAGTCATGGAAACAGTTCCGCACCGGACGCCCGGTCCGGTTCCGGGAACCGCGCAGTACGCGGTCCCGCTGCCCGCCGGGACGCCCACCGATCCCGCCGCGCTGCTCACGGCCCACACCCGGGTCCTCGCCGCACTGCCGGGCGGGACCGAGGGCGCGCACGGCGACGACCTGCGGGTCACCGTCACCGACGGCACCCTGCGGCTGCACTACCGCGCCGACGTCCTGGACGCCGGGGCCGCCGCCCGTATCGCCGGCTACCACGTCACCGCGCTCACCGACCCGGACCGGGCGAGCCTGCTGTCCGAGGACGAACTCCGCTTTCAGCTGGAGGAGTTGGCGGGCCCGGACCGGGAACTCCCGGACCGCCGGGTGCACGAGCTCTTCGAGGAGCGGGTCGAGAAGCACCCGGACGCCGTCGCCGCCGTACAGGGCGAGCGACGCTGGACGTACGCCGAGCTCAACGCGCGGGCCAACCGGCTCGGCCGGGCCCTGCTGGTGCGCGGTCTGCCGCCCGAGGGTGTCGTCGCCGTCGTCATGGAGCGCGGCCTGGACTGGATGGCCGCAGTGCTCGGCGTGCTCAAGGCGGGCGGGGTGTATCTGCCGGTCGAGCCGCACTTCCCGGCCGAGCGGGTCGCGAGGACGCTCCAGCGGGCGCGCTGCCTGCTCGTCCTGACCGAGGAGGGCAGCACCGGCTCGCTCTCCGGTACGACGGCCGAGACGGTCCTGGTGGACGCGGCCTACGCCGAGGGACACGCGGACGACGATCTCGGGATCGCCGTCACCGCGGGTCAACTGGCCTACATCTACTTCACGTCGGGCTCCACCGGTGAGCCCAAGGGCGCGATGTGCGAGCACGCCGGGTTCGTCAACCATGTGCTCGCGAAGATCGAGGACCTGGGGATCGGCGAGGACGACGTGGTCGCGCAGACCGCGCCGCAGTGCTTCGACATCTCCCTGTGGCAGCTGCTCGCCGCGCCGCTGGTCGGCGGGCGGACCCTGGTGATCGGGCAGGAGACGATCCTGGACGTGCCGCGGTTCGTGGACACGGTGGTCGAGGAGCGGGTGAACGTGCTCCAGGTCGTGCCGTCGTATCTGGAGGCGGTGCTGGCCGAGTTGGGGCAGCGGCCGCGTGAACTGGCCGACCTGCGCTGTGTGTCGGTGACCGGGGAGGCGGTGAAGCGGGAGCTGGTGCAGCGCTGGTTCGCCACCGCGCCCGGGATCAGGCTGGCCAACGCCTATGGCCTGACCGAGACTTCGGACGACACCAACCACGAGGTCATGGACCGGGTGCCGGACGGCGACCGGGTGCCGCTCGGGCGGCCGGTGCGCAATGTGCGGGTGTACGTCGTCGACGAGGACCTGGTCCCGGTGCCGCTGGGCGCGCCCGGCGAGATCGTGTTCTCCGGGGTGTGCGTGGGGCGCGGGTACGTCAACGACCCCGAGCGCACGGCGGCCGCCTTCATGGCGGACCCGTACCGGCCCGGCGAGCGGCTCTACCGCAGCGGTGACGTGGGCCGCTGGCGGTCCGACGGGAAGCTGGAGTTCCTCGGCCGCCGGGACACCCAGATCAAGATCCGCGGGTTCCGGGTCGAGATCGGCGAGATCGAGAACGCGCTGCTGCGGGTGGACGGGGTGCGCGACGGGGCCGTCGTGGTCGTACGGGGCACCCAGCTCGCCGCGTTCTGCACCGGGCCCGAGCCGGTCGGCGCGGACACGGTGCGGGAGCGGCTGGCCGTGTCGCTGCCGTCGTACATGGTGCCCGCGGTCGTGCACTGGCGGGAGCGGCTGCCGCTGACCGCCAACGGCAAGACCGACCGCAGGACGCTCACCGCGCTCGCCGAGGACCTCGACACCGGGGCGGGCGAGCCCGTGACGGCGGGCGAGCGGCGGCTGGCGGAGGCGTGGGCCGAGGTGCTGGGCATCGCGGTGGACCGGATCGGCCGGCTCGACCACTTCTTCGACCGCGGCGGCACCTCGCTGTCCGCCGTGCGTCTCGCGATCGCCCTGGACCGCGCGATCACCCTCAAGGACGTCGTGCGCCACCCGGTCCTCGCGGACCTGGCGGGCCTGCTCGACGGGCACAGCTGAAAGGAACCCGAGATGTCCTCCACGAATCTCCTTCCCCACCTGGATCCGGCCCCCGGCAGTCGGCCGGTCCTCGACGCCAAGTCGGGCGGCGACCCGGTGAGTTGGGCGGCCGAGCACCAGGATCCGCTGCGTGCCCTCGTCCAGGAGCACGGCTCCGTCCTGGTGCGGGGCCTGGGCCTCGCCGATCCCACGACCGCCGAGGCGGTGTTCCGGCGGCTGGCCGACGCTCTGATGCCCGACCGGGAGCCCTTCGCACCGCGCCGCCGCTACGCGGACGGGGTGTACTCGTCCACCAAGTGGCCGCCGAACCAGCAGATGTGCATGCACCACGAGATCAGCTACGGCCTGGAGTTCCCCGGCCTGCTGCTGTTCGCGTGTCTCGAGGCGCCCGGGTCGGGGGGCGCGACCGCGCTCGCCGACGCCTCGGCGGTGCTGCGGGACCTGCCCCGCGACCTCGTGTCCCGCTTCGAGCGGGAGGGCTGGCTGCTGACGCGGTCGTACAACGAGGAGATCGGCGCGTCGGTCGCCGAGGCCTTCGGCACGGACGACCGCGCCGCCGTCGAGCGCTACTGCCGCCGGCACGCCATCGAGTTCGCCTGGCAGGAGGACGGTTCGCTGCGCACCCGGCAGCGGCGCGGCGCGGTGCTGCGGCACCCGGACTCCGGTCTGCCCTGCTGGTTCAACCAGATCGCGTTCCTGAGCGAGTGGACCATGGAGCCCGAGGTCCGCGAGTACCTGGTGGACATGTACGGCGCCGACGGGCTGCCCTTCAACACCCGCTTCGGCGACGGCGATCCGATCGACGCGGACGTCGTGCGGGCCATCAACGAGGTGTACGAGGCCCACACCGTGCGCGAGCCCTGGCGGGACGGCGATCTGCTGCTCGTCGACAACATCCGTACGGCGCACAGCCGTGAACCCTTCGAGGGGCCGCGCGAGGTGCTGGCCGCGCTCGGCGACCCGGTACTGCGCACCGACTGCGAGGTGAGTGGCGTATGAGCACCGACGGCATCCCGTCCTTCTCCCTGGTCACCGGCGAACAGGTCCAACAGGCCCTGTACGGCAGGGAACCGGAGATCGGCGAACTGGTCGAGGCGGTCTACCGGCTGCACGGCGCGGGCGACTCGGTGAACCCGCCGTCGTACTTCCTGAAGTTCCCGGACCGTCCGTCGTCCCGGATCATCGCGCTGCCCGCCTCGCTGGGCGGACCGCTCAGGGTCGACGGCCTGAAGTGGGTCTCCAGCTTCCCGGAGAACATCAGGTCCGGGCTGCCGCGGGCCTCCGCGGTGCTGATCCTCAACGACCCGGACACCGGCTATCCGTTCGCGTGCCTGGAGAGTTCGATCATCAGCGCCACGCGCACCGCGTCGTCGGCGGCGCTGGCGGCCGGGAAGCTCAGTGCGGGCCGGGTCCGCCCGGTCCGGGTCGGGTTCGTCGGCACCGGGCTGATCGCCCGCTACATCCACACCCATCTCACCGCCACCGGCTGGGAGTTCGAGGAGACGGGCGTGCACGACCTGTCCGCCGAGAGCGCCGCCGGGTTCCGCGGCTATCTGGAGCGGTCCGGCGCTGCGGGCAAGGCCGTCGTGCACGACACGGCCGAATCCCTCATCCGGTCCAGCGACTTGGTGGTCTTCGCCACGGTCGCCGGCAAGCCGCACGTCCACGATCCGTCGTGGTTCGGCCATCACCCCCTGGTCCTGCATGTCTCCCTGCGCGATCTCGACCCGGAGATCCTGCTCGCGTCCGCCAACTTCGTCGACGACGTGGAGCACTGCCTCAAGGCCGAGACCTCCCCGCATCTGGCCGAACAGCTCACGGGGAGCAGGGACTTCATCGACGGCACGCTCGACGACGTGCTGACCGGACGGGTGACCGTCCCGACGGACCGGACGGTGGTGTTCTCCCCCTTCGGGCTGGGGGTGCTGGACCTCGCCGTCGGCCGGTTCGTCCACGACGAACTGACCCGGCGCGGCGAACTGCACGTCGTCGACGGGTTCTTCAACGAGCTGCGCCGGTACGGCTGAACACGTTTGTGGCGCATGAGGAGGGGGGCGTCATGCCCGTCATATCCGATCCTTCGGAGTTCAACGAGTCAGACCTCTACGTCGACCTGCGGGCGGCGCTGGAACTTCCGCTGTTCCTCAAGTGCGAGGGGTTCAACTTCGCCGGGTCGATCAAGCTGAAGGCGGCCCGCGAGATGGTGGACGCGGCCGAACGCGACGGCACTTTGCGGCCCGGGTCGATCCTGGTCGAGTCGTCGTCGGGGAACCTGGGGGTGGCCCTGAGCATGATCGCGGCGAGCCGGGGCTACCGGTTCCTGTGCGTGACCGACTCGCGGTGCAACCTGCCGACGATCCGCCTGATGGAGGCGCTCGGCACCCGGGTGCACGTGGTCAGGGAGCCGGATCTGCACGACGGCTACCTGGGCGCGCGGCTCAACTACGTGCGGGCGCTGTGCGCCTCGGACGAGCGGTACGTGTGGCTCAACCAGTACAGCAATCAGGGCAACTGGCGCTCGCACTACCGCACCACGGCGCCCGAGATCGCGCGCCGCTTCCCCGACCTGGACGTGCTGTTCGTCGGGGCGGGCACCACGGGCACCCTGATGGGCTGTGCCCGCTGGTTCTGGCAGTGGCGGCGGCCGGTGCGGATCGTCGCCGTGGACAGCGTCGGCTCGGTCACCTTCGGCGGCCCGCCCGGACTCCGGATGATCCCGGGGCTCGGGACCAGCGTGCCGCCCGAGCTGCTCGACAAGTCGTACATCGACGACGTGGTCCTGGTCGAGGAGCCGGACACCCTCCAGGTCTGCCGCCGGCTGGCCGCACGGGGTTTCCTGTTCGGCGGCTCGACGGGCACGGTCGTCAGCGGCGCCCACCAGTGGCTGTCCGCCCACGGCCGCCGCGGCCTCACCGCGGTCGCCATCGCCCCGGACCTCGGCGAGCGCTACCTCGACACGGTGTACCGGTCGGGCTGGCCGCACGGCGTCCCCGAGGCGGACCCGCTGCACGAGCACGAGCACGAACCGGCGGAGGTGATGGCGCGCCTGGCCTGAGGCGGGCTCCCACAACGGCGCCCGGCACACGTCACCGCGTGGGCCGGGCGCCGGGGCGTGCGAGGGCCGGGCGACCGGGCCCGGCGCGTGCCGACCCACGTGGAGAGGGCGGCCGGTGATCGCCACCTTCCGTGGCCGTGTCCGTGAGGTGACCCGGCCCCTGGCCCGGGGTACTTTCGCAGGCATGGCAGGGAGTACGCATACCGTGACCAACCAGCCCCCGGCTCTGACCGGCTACGACGTCTACGGCGCCGACCGCGTCCTGGGCTCGGCCGTCGAGCGGCATCTCGATCCGGAGCTGCTCGACGAGGTGCGCGGGGAGCTGTCGGCGCTCGGACGGGCCTGCGGTTCCGCGCAGGTGCAGGAGTGGGGGGTGCTGGCGAACGAGAACCCGCCCCGGCCGCGCACCCACGACCGCCATGGTCACCGTATCGACGAGGTCGAGTTCCATCCGGCCTGGCACCGGCTGCTCGGCAAGGGCGTCTCGGCGGGGCTGACCGCGGCCTGGGGCCGGCCGGGCGGACACGTGCGGCGGGCGGCGGCCTTCCTGGTGTGGACGCAGGTCGACGCCGGGAACTGCTGTCCGCTGTCGATGACCCACGCCGCCGTCCCGGCCCTGCGCACCGACCCTGACCTGGCCGCCGTGTGGGAGCCCCGGCTGACGTCCATGGTCTACGACCGTGAGCTGCGGCCCGCCCGGCTCAAGGCCGGGGCGCTGTTCGGGATGGGGATGACGGAGAAGCAGGGCGGCAGCGACGTCCGGGCGAACACCACGTCGGCCCGGCCCCTGCCCGACGGCGAGACCTACGAGCTGACCGGCCACAAGTGGTTCTGCTCGGCCCCCATGTCGGACGGCTTCCTGGTCCTCGCGCAGGCGCCGGGCGGGCTGACCTGCTTCCTGGTCCCGCGTGTCCTGGAGGACGGCACCCGCAACACGTTTCTCCTCCAGCGCCTCAAGGACAAGCTCGGCAACCGCTCCAACGCCTCCGCCGAGGTCGAGTTCGACCGCACCTGGGCCCGCCGGGTCGGCGACGAGGGCCGCGGGGTCCGCACGATCATCGACATGGTCGCGGCGACCAGGCTCGACTGCGTCCTGGGCTCGGCGGGCCTGATGCGCCAGGCCGTCGCGCAGGCGATCCACCACTGCGACCACCGGGAGGCCTTCGGCGGCAGGCTGGCCGACAAGCCGCTGATGCGCAACGTCCTGGCCGACCTCGCCCTGGAGTCCGAGGCCGCGACCACGCTCGGACTGCGTCTCGCGGCCGCCTACGACGACGGCGGCGAGGAGGAGCGCGCCTTCCTCCGGCTCGCGGTGCCGACCGCCAAGTACTGGGTCACCAAGCGCTGCGCCCCGCTCACCGTGGAGGCCGCGGAGTGCCTGGGCGGCAACGGCTACGTGGAGGAGTCGGGCCTGCCCCGCCTGGTCCGCGAGTCGCCGCTGAACTCCGTCTGGGAGGGCGCGGGCAACATCCAGGCCCTGGACGTCCTGCGCGTCCTGCGCCGGGAACCCCGCTCGCTGGACGCCTACCTCATGGAGATCGGCAGGTCCCGGGGCGCCGACCACCGGCTGGACGCGGCGACGAAGGACCTCTTCACCGAACTGGCCGACCTGGACGGGATCGAGGCCCGCGCGAGGCGTCTGACCGAGCGCATGGCCCTGGTCCTCCAGGGCTCCCTGCTGGTCCGGCACGCCCCGCCGGAGGTCGCCGACGCCTTCTGCGCCTCCCGCCTGGGCACGGACGGCGGTACGACCTTCGGCACCCTGCCGCCGACCCTGGATCTGGCGACGGTGGTGGACCGGGCCCGCCCGGTGGACTGACCCGTCAGCTGCCGAACCGTCGGAGGCGGGGGTGGTGCTGCGCCGACACGGCACCACCCCCGACATGGCCCAGAGGCCGAAAAACGTCGCTGCGAGACGACGTTCGCTCAAGTTTCAAACAAGCCGGAGCACACCACCAGGGTTGCAGGGGGTTGCAACTTCCTGACGACTGTGGACGGATTGTGTGCCGCGCCCGGACCCGACCGGCACTATGAGACGGACAGTCAATGGACCGGAGACCGGGAGGACCTGTGCCGCTCTCGCCGACAGACGTGCCGCACCTCGCCGCCGTGGACTCCGCACGCGCGGCCCGGGTGCTGAGCGAGGTCCGCTACGCCACCCTGTCCGGCCAGCGCGCGCCCATGGCCCCGCGCCCCGTGATCGAGGAGTCCTGGGGCCGGATGCTGCGCGGCGGCGTCGACCCCGACCACGACTTCCGGACAGGTCTGCTGCCCCCCGACGAGGTACGGCGGCGCCGGGAGGAGACCCCGCTCCGGCACATCCTGCCGGTGCTGCGGGAGGGCCTGCTGTCGGTCGCGGACGTCGCCCACCACATCATGGTGGTCGCCGACGAGGACGGCCGGGTGCTGTGGCGGGAGGGCAGTTCCCCGGTGCTGCGCAAGGCGGACGGCACCGGCTTCGAACTCGGCGCCGACTGGCGGGAG
The DNA here is from genome assembly GCF_010548375.1 of Streptomyces sp. SID13726. Lineage (GTDB taxonomy): Bacteria > Actinomycetota > Actinomycetes > Streptomycetales > Streptomycetaceae > Streptomyces. The sequence continues at coordinate 549,892 of NZ_JAAGLY010000001.1, read as the reverse complement.
AGCGTGGTCGGCACCAACGGCATCGGCACCCCGGTGGTGGTGCGCCGGGCCGTCCAGGTCTTCGCCTCCGAGCACTTCGTGCGCTCGCAGACCTCGTGGACCTGCACCGGCGCCCCCATCAAGGATCCCAGGGACGGCCGGCTGATCGGCGTGGTCGACGTGAGCGGGCCGCTGGAGACCATGCACCCGGCCACGCTCGCCTGGGTCGACTCGGTGGCCAAGCTCGCCGAGTCCCGGCTGCGCGAACTGCATCTGACCTCGCTGGAGCAACTGCGGGCGGTGGCCGCCCCGGTGCTGGCCCGGCTGCGCGGCCGGGCCGTGGTGGTGGACCGGGACGGCTGGACGGCGGCGGTGACCGGGATGCCGTACCCGAACCGGATCGCGCTGCCCAAGTCGCCCTCGCCGGGCCGCCGGTGGCTGCCCGCGCTCGGTCTGTGCTCGCTGGAGCCGCTGGCCGGCGGCTGGTTGATCCGCGCCGCCGACCAGCCGGAGCCGCCGGGCGTCACCCGGATCGTGCTGGACCTCGCGCAGCCGCGCCGCTGGACGGTGACGGTGACGAGCGGTGCGGGCACCTGGAGTCACGAACTGAGCCCCCGGCACGCCGAGTTGCTGTATCTGCTGGCCCTGCACCGCGCGGGCCGCAGTGCGGCGGGGCTGGCCGAGGACGTGTTCGGCGATCCGGGCCGTACGGTGACCGTGCGGGCGGAGATGTCCCGGGTACGGCGTTATCTCGGGGCGTTCCTGGAACACCGGCCGTATCGTTTCTGCGAAGAGGCCGAGGTCGAGGTGCTGCTGCCGGGCAGCCCGGGCGACCTGCTGCCGCACTCGACGGCCCCCGCGGTGCTCGGGGCGCGTACCGCCGAGGGGGCGAGTTGAGCCGTCCCCGGGTGCATCTTCCGCATATTTGCGGGGTCTTCGTCCCCCGCGGCGCTCCACTGCCGTAGCATCCCTCTACGGGCCACCCCACCTGCTCCTCGGTCAACGTACGGATCATCAGGCGCAGTTGGCCCGCCTCGGGAGGACGTATGAAGCATCGTGGCAGACACCGCAGGCGCAAGCGGGGCCAGGCGCTGCGCGCCTTCCTGGCCGGGACGGCTCTCGCGCTGACCGCGGCGGCCACCATGATCAGCGCCTCGCAGGCCACCGTGGCCGCCAACCCCGGGGCCCTGAAGGCGCTTTCCTCGGCCGCCGAGACCGCTCCGCTGCGACTGAAGGAACAGCAGGTCCCGCGGCAGACCCTCGACCGGCTCTCCTCCGGGATGGGACACCCGGTCGGCGTCTCGGCCGTCCTCGATTCCGCCGACCGGAACCTGCGCGACGCCATCGACTGCACGGAGGGCGAGCGCCGGGCCCTGCCCGTGGAACCGACCGCCACCGCCGCGTACTGCTGGGACGCCGCCGACACCCGCTCCTGGCGGGCCGGAGCGGTCACCACCTCAGGGGACGCCGACGACGACGGCCTGTGGGGCGCCAACCGCGTGATCCTCTCCGCCTGGTCCCGCACCGGCACCGCCGCCGAGGACGGCGGCCTGGCCCGGGTCGCCTTCGTCGACGCCAACGACCTGAACCGCCTCACCTACTCCTGGGTGCTCCTCGCCGTCCCGGTCGACGGCGGACGCGACTTCCGCGGCCTGGTCTCGCAGGTCTCCGGGATGGTCTGGTACCAGGACAAGCTGCTGGTCACCGCGAGCGGCGAGGACGGCGACGCGCTGTACGTGTACGACATGAACCGCGTCCAGAGGGCGACCGTCGACAGCGGCGCGGTCGGCAAGGTGCGCGGCGGCTGGTCGGCGAACGGCGCCCGGTGGGTGCTGCCCGCCGTCGGCTCGTACCGGCTGACCGACCGGGCGGGCACCACCCGCCCCGACTACCTCTCCCTCGACCGCAGCACCAGGCCGGACAGCCTGGTGGCGAGCGAGTGGGTCTCCGGCGACGGCGACTCGGGCACCCGGCTGTGGCGCTACGACTTCAGCAGCTCCCCGGCCCGCTCCGGTCTCCTCGCCACCGGCGCCGGCGGCTATGCGCGCGTGGCCGAGGCCTACGTCACCAAGGCATCCGGCTCCGGTCCGGTCCTCTCGCACGACTCCCAGTGGTACCTGGGCCGCCCGGCCGACACCGAGGGCGACCACGGCACCCTGTGGCGCCAGAGCGCCTCGGACCACGCCAAGGCCACCCGCTGCGGCACGGACGAGTCCCGCAGCTGCTGGAGCGGGGAGTCGGAGTCCCTGTCGTACTGGGAACAGACGGGCGACGTGTGGTCCCAGTCGGGCAGGGCCTTGTTCGCGGTGCCACTGGGTTCGATCGAACGAACGCTGGGCTGAGGCGCTCGGGAGCCGGGGCTGTATCGATGTGCGGCTCCGTCGCGGGGGCGCGACGAGCCACGACGGCGCCGCAGGCAATCGACATACCTGCCACCCGGATGATTCCCTGACCGGCATGCCGAACATCGCCGTGACCACCTGGTCCCTGGAACAGACCGCTCCCACCGACCTCCTGCCCGCCGAAGCCCCGCAGGGCGACGTACGGATCGTCCGCGCCGAGGTCCCCTCCCCCGAGTTCAGCCGCTTCCTCTACGCCTCGGTCGGCGGTGACATCCGCTGGACCGACCGGCTCGGCTGGACGTTCGCCCAGTGGCGGGAGCTTTTGGAGCGCCCCGGCGTGGAGACCTGGGTGGCGTACGAGCGCGGCACCCCGGCCGGGTTCGTGGAGCTGTCCCCGCAGGACGACGGTGTCGTGGAGATCGCGTACTTCGGCCTGATCCCGGCCTTCCGCGGCCGCCGGATCGGCGGCCACCTCCTGTCGTACGGCACCGCCCGCGCCTGGGACCTCGCGGACCGCTGGCCGGGGCTGACGGACACCAAGCGGGTCTGGGTGCACACGTGCAGCAAGGACGGCGAGCACGCGATGGCGAACTACCAGCGCCGTGGCTTCCAGCTCTTCGACACCAAGGTCGAGGAGGAGGCAGAGGTGCCCGCGCCGGGCCCCTGGCCTGGGGCGTACCCGGCCTGACCTGCGGGAACAAGAGGGCCCGCGATCTTTGTGACCAACGACACCCTTGTCTCACCTGTCGAGACAAGGGTGTCCACATGGCGGATAAAGCTGGACTGTGTCCAGAACGCCGTGACACGCTTCCGTCATGTCTGGAACTGGAATTGCCTTGGTGAGTCGGCGGCACGTCGACCTCGGCCGCATGTCCAGCGCCATCTGTCCGGTGCGCTGACGAGCCGCGGCGTCACCCGACACATCCTCCCGTTCTCCCTCCTGCGCAATGACGCGCATGTACACCCATGCGCCCGTACGCGCAGGTAAGAGCCGCTTTCCGCCTGTCCCGAAGGACGTAGAACCATGGCCGCCACCCCGCAGAACCCTGCTGCCGCAGCGCCCCGCCGCAAGGTGAGCCGTCACCGCGGTGAGGGTCAGTGGGCCGCGGGGCACCACACCCCGCTGAACGGCAACGAGCAGTTCAAGAAGGACGACGACGGTCTCAATGTGCGGACACGCATTGAGACGATCTACTCGAAGCGCGGCTTCGACTCGATCGACCCCAACGACCTGCGCGGGCGTATGCGCTGGTGGGGGCTGTACACCCAGCGCAAGCCCGGGATCGACGGCGGCAAGACCGCGATCCTGGAGCCGGAGGAGCTGGACGACAAGTACTTCATGCTGCGGGTGCGGATCGACGGCGGACGCCTCACCACCCAGCAGCTGCGCGTGATCGGCGAGATCTCCGAGGAGTTCGCGCGCGGCAGCGCCGACGTCACCGACCGGCAGAACATCCAGCTGCACTGGATCCGCATCGAGGACGTCCCGGAGATCTGGAACCGCCTGGAGGCGGTCGGCCTCTCCACCACCGAGGCCTGCGGCGACTGCCCGCGTGTCGTGATCGGCTCGCCGGTCGCCGGCATCGCCGAGGACGAGATCATCGACGGCACCTGGGCGATCGACGAGATCCACGAGCGGTACATCGGCAGCCACGAGTACTCCAACCTGCCCCGCAAGTTCAAGACCGCGATCTCCGGCTCCCCGCTCCTGGACGTGGTCCACGAGATCAACGACATCGCGTTCGTCGGTGTCGAGCACCCCGAGCACGGCCCCGGCTTCGACCTGTGGGTCGGCGGCGGCCTGTCCACCAACCCCAAGCTCGGCGTCCGGCTCGGCGCCTGGGTGCCGCTGGACGAGGTGCCCGAGGTCTGGGCCGGTGTGGTCGGCATCTTCCGCGACTGGGGCTACCGCCGGCTGCGCACCCGTGCCCGTCTGAAGTTCCTCGTCGCCGACTGGGGCCCGGAGAAGTTCCGCCAGGTCCTGGAGGACGACTACCTGAAGCGCAAGATGGTCGACGGTCCCGCGCCCGCCGAGCCCTCGGGCCGCTGGCGCGACCACGTCGGTGTGCACCGGCAGAAGGACGGCCGCTACTACGTCGGGTTCGCCCCGCGCGTCGGCCGCGTCGACGGTGCCACCCTCACGAAGATCGCCGAGGTCGCCGAGGCCCACGGCTCGGGCCGGGTGCGTACCACCGTCGAGCAGAAGATGATCGTCCTCGATGTCGAGGAGGCGCAGGTCGAGCCGCTGGTCGAGGCCCTGGAGGCGCTGGACCTCACGGCCAAGCCCTCGCCCTTCCGGCGCGGCACCATGGCCTGCACCGGCATCGAGTACTGCAAGCTCGCCATCGTCGAGACCAAGGCGCGCGGCTCCCAGCTGATCGACGAACTGGAGCGCCGGATCCCGGACTTCGACGAGCCGCTCACCATCAACCTCAACGGCTGCCCGAACGCCTGCGCCCGTATCCAGGTGGCGGACATCGGTCTCAAGGGCCAGCTGGTCCTCAACGACCAGGGCGAGCAGGTCGAGGGCTACCAGGTGCACCTCGGTGGCGCTCTCGGTCTGGAGGCCGGGTTCGGCCGCAAGGTGCGTGGCCTGAAGGTCACCTCCGAGGAGCTGCCCGACTACGTCGAGCGCGTCCTGAAGCGGTTCCAGGCCGAGCGCGAGGAGGGCGAGCGGTTCGCCGCCTGGGCCACGCGTGCCAGCGAGGAGGCCCTGTCGTGAGCGAGCGGGCGGCCCCCTTCTACTGCCCCTACTGCGGCGACGAGGACCTGCGTCCCAGCGAGCAGGGCCACGGTGCCTGGGAATGCGCGGCGTGCAACCGCGCATTCCAGTTGAAGTTCCTCGGGCTGCTCGCCCGGGGCCTTCAGCAGACCGATTCAGGGGGCGAACGGATATGACCACGGTTCAGGAAGAGCGCACGACCGACGATCTCAAGGCGCTCGCCGAGCAGGCGGGCCGCGACCTGGAGGACGCTTCCGCGCTGGAGATCCTCCAGTGGGCCGTCGACACCTTCGGCAAGCGCTTCTGCGTGACCTCGTCGATGGAGGACGCGGTGGTCGCCCATCTCGCGTCCCGCGTGATGAAGGGCGTGGACGTCGTCTTCCTCGACACCGGCTACCACTTCGAGGAGACCATCGGCACCCGGGACGCGGTCGAGGCCGTGATGGACGTCAACGTCATCACGCTCACCCCGCGTCAGACGGTCGCCGAGCAGGACGCCGAGTACGGCCCCAAGCTGCACGACCGCGACCCCGACTTGTGCTGCAAGCTCCGCAAGGTCCAGCCGCTGGAGCAGGGTCTCAAGAGCTACGTGGCCTGGGCGACCGGGCTGCGCCGCGACGAGTCCCCGACCCGGGCCAACACCCCGGTCGTCGGCTGGGACGAGAAGCGCCAGAAGGTCAAGATCTCGCCGATCGCCCGCTGGACCCAGGACGACGTGGACGCCTACGTCCAGGAGAACGGCGTTCTTACCAACCCCCTGCTGATGGACGGCTACGCGTCCGTCGGCTGCGCGCCCTGCACCCGCCGGGTCCTGGAGGGCGAGGACGCGCGCGCCGGGCGCTGGGCGGGTCGCGCGAAGACCGAGTGCGGGCTGCACTGATGACCGCCAACGCCCTTCGGGCAGACACCAAGGAGTTGCACGTGACGACCGGAGCCACCGTCTGGCTCACGGGTCTGCCGAGTGCCGGCAAGACCACCATCGCGTACGAGCTGGCAGGCCGGCTGCGCGAGGAGGGCCACCTCGTCGAGGTGCTCGACGGCGACGAGATCCGCGAGTTCATCTCGGCGGGCCTCGGCTTCAGCCGCGAGGACCGGCACACCAACGTGCAGCGCATCGGCTTCCTCGCCGAACTGCTCGCCCGCAACGGCGTCAAGGCGCTGGTCCCGGTCATCGCGCCGTACGCCGACAGCCGTGACGCGGTGCGCAAGCGTCACCAGGAGAGCGGCGCCGCCTACCTGGAGATCCACGTGGCGACTCCGGTCGAGGTGTGCTCCGTACGCGATGTGAAGGGCCTGTACGCCAAGCAGGCCGCGGGCGAGCTGTCCGGGCTGACCGGGGTCGACGACCCCTACGAGGAGCCCGAGTCGCCCGATCTGCGGATCGAGTCGCAGAACCAGACCGTCCAGGAGTCCGCGGCCGCGGTCCACGCGCTGCTCACCGAGAGGGGACTGGCATGACGACGACCGTCGCTGCGGTGGAGGAGGGCACGGACGCTCCGTACGCCCTGTCCCACCTGGACGCCCTTGAGTCCGAGGCGGTGCACATCTTCCGTGAGGTGGCGGGTGAGTTCGAGCGGCCGGTGATCCTCTTCTCCGGCGGCAAGGACTCCATCGTCATGCTGCACCTGGCGCTCAAGGCGTTCGCGCCCGCGTCCGTGCCGTTCTCCCTCCTCCACGTGGACACCGGACACAACTTCCCCGAGGTCCTTGAATACCGGGACCGTGTGGTCGCCGCACATGGGCTGCGCCTCCATGTGGCCTCCGTGCAGGACTACATCGACCGCGGTGTGCTGCGCGAGCGTCCCGACGGCACCCGCAACCCGCTCCAGACACTGCCGCTCACCGAGAAGATCCAGGCGGAGAAGTTCGACGCGGTCTTCGGCGGCGGTCGCCGCGACGAGGAGAAGGCCCGGGCCAAGGAGCGCGTCTTCTCTCTGCGGGACGAGTTCTCGCAGTGGGACCCGCGCCGCCAGCGCCCCGAACTGTGGAACCTGTACAACGGCCGCCACGCCCCCGGCGAGCACGTCCGCGTCTTCCCTCTGTCCAACTGGACCGAGCTGGACGTCTGGCAGTACATCGCCCGCGAGGGCATCGAGCTGCCGGAGATCTACTTCGCGCACGAGCGTGAGGTGTTCGCGCGCAGCGGGATGTGGCTGACCGCGGGTGAGTGGGGCGGCCCGAAGGACGGCGAGACCGTCGAGAAGCGTCTCGTCCGCTACCGGACCGTCGGTGACATGTCCTGCACGGGTGCCGTCGACTCGGACGCGGTGACGCTCGAGCAGGTCATCACGGAGATCGCGGCCTCCCGGCTCACCGAGCGCGGTGCCACCCGCGCCGACGACAAGATGTCCGAGGCCGCGATGGAAGACCGCAAGCGCGAAGGGTACTTCTAACCATGAGCACGACCACTTCCGAGGTGCTCTCGGAGACGACCCTGCTGCGGTTCGCGACTGCGGGCTCCGTCGACGACGGCAAGTCAACGCTCGTCGGACGGTTGCTGCACGACTCCAAGTCGGTCCTCACCGACCAGCTGGAGGCCGTGGAGCGCGCCTCTTTGAGCCGCGGGCAGGAAGCGCCCGACCTCGCGCTGCTCACCGACGGGCTGCGCGCCGAGCGCGAGCAGGGCATCACCATCGACGTGGCCTACCGCTACTTCGCCACCCCCAAGCGGCGGTTCATCCTCGCCGACACCCCCGGCCACGTGCAGTACACCCGCAACATGGTGACGGGTGCCTCCACGGCCGAGCTGACGGTGATCCTCATCGACGCCCGCAACGGAGTCGTCGAGCAGACCCGCCGCCATGCCGCCCTCGCGGCTCTCCTGCGCGTCCCGCACGTGGTGCTCGCCGTCAACAAGATGGACCTCGTCGACTACGCCGAGCCCGTCTTCGCCGCGATCGCCGAGGAGTTCACGGCCTACGCGACCGAGCTGGGCGTCCCGGAGGTCACCGCGATCCCGATCTCGGCGCTGGCCGGGGACAACGTGGTGGAGCCGTCCGCGAACATGGACTGGTACGGCGGCCCGACCGTCCTGGAGCACCTGGAGACGGTCCCGGTCACCCACGACCTGAGCCACTGCCACGCGCGCCTTCCCGTGCAGTACGTGATCCGGCCGCAGACCGCCGAGCACCCCGACTACCGGGGCTACGCCGGTCAGATCGCCGCCGGTTCGTTCCACGTCGGTGAGCAGATCACCGTGCTGCCGTCGGGCCGTTCCACGAAGATCGCCGGGATCGACCTGCTCGGCGAGCCGGTCAACGTGGCCTGGACGACCCAGTCGGTGACGATCCTCCTGGAGGACGACATCGACATCTCGCGCGGCGACCTGCTGGTACCCAGCAAGGACGCGCCGCCGACCACGCAGGACATCGAGGCGACCGTCTGCCATGTGGCCGACGCCGCGCTGACGGTCGGCCACCGGGTGCTGCTCAAGCACGGCACCCGTACGGTCAAGGCGATCGTCAAGGACATCCCGTCCCGGCTCACGCTCGACGACCTGTCCCTGCACCCGCACCCGGGACAGCTCGTCGCCAACGACATCGGCCGGGTGAAGATCCGTACCGCCGAGCCACTGCCCGTCGACTCCTACTCGGACTCGCGGCGCACCGGTTCGTTCATCCTCATCGACCCGAACGACGGCACCACGCTGACCGCGGGCATGGTCGGCGAGTCGTTCGCGTCCCCGGAGCCCGTCAAGGACGAAGCCGAGGACGACGGGTGGGACTTCTGACATGAACTCCACCGACTACTTCTCCACGTTCGCGAAGGAGGGCGGCCGCGTAGGCAGCGGCGCGCTCGGCAGCGGGCAGGGCGGAGTGGCGCGATGTGTGCGCTGACGTACGCGCACCGCTTGCGCGCCCTCACCCCCCACCGCCGTAGACGCAGACCTGCCGACCTCCCGGCCACGACCTGAGAGACCGTGACCGCCGGGCCTCCGAGAGGAACACCTCCCGTGCCTGCTTCATCCGCTCTTCGCCGTAGCTTCGCGGTCATAGCCGCGCTTCCCCTTCTTACGCTGGCCGCGTGCGGCTACGGGTCCGACTCCACGGCCGACAACGCCAAGGAGAAGGTCGCCGCCGGTTCGTCCAAGATCGACGGTCTCGACTCCGTCAAGATCGGCTACTTCGGCAACCTGACCCACGGGACCGCGCTCGTCGCGCGTCAGCAGGGTCTGTTCCAGAAGGAGCTGGGCGCCACCAAGGCCGCGTACCAGATCTTCAACGCCGGCCCCTCGGAGATCGAGGCCCTCAACTCCGGCTCGATCGACATCGGCTGGATCGGTCCGTCCCCGGCGATCAACGGCTACACCAAGGCGAACGGCACCAACCTGCGCATCATCGGCGGTTCGGCGTCCGGTGGCGTGAAGCTGGTCGTGAACCCCAAGAAGATCAAGTCCCTGAAGGACGTCAAGGGCAAGAAGATCGCGACCCCGCAGCTCGGCAACACCCAGGACGTGGCGTTCCTCAACTGGATCGCCGACCAGGGCTGGAAGGTCGACGCGAACACCGGCAAGGGCGATGTGTCGGTGGTCCGCACCGACAACAAGATCACCCCGGACGCCTACGCGTCCGGTGCCATCGACGGTGCCTGGGTGCCGGAGCCGACCGCGTCCAAGCTGGTAGCGGAGGGCGGCAAGGTCCTGCTCGACGAGGCGTCGCTGTGGCCTGACAAGAAGTTCGTGATCACGAACATCATCGTGCGGCAGGCCTTCCTCAAGGACCACCCGAAGGCCGTCGAGGCCGTGCTGAAGGCTTCGGTCGAGGCCAACAAGTGGATCAACGCCAACTCCGACCTGGCGAAGGCCGCGGCCAACAAGCAGCTTGAGGCGGACTCCGGGAAGGCCCTTCCTGCGAAGGTCCTGGACCCGGCCTGGTCGTCGATCCAGTTCACCGACGACCCGCTGGCCGCGACCCTCAACACCGAGGCGGAGCACGCCGTCAAGGCCGGTCTCCTGGAGAAGCCGGACCTGAAGGGCATCTACGACCTCACGCTCCTCAACAAGGTCCTCAAGGCCGAGGGCGCCGGCACCGTCGACGCCGCCGGTCTCGGCACCAGCTGATCCCCGCCCGACGAGTTCCCAGGAGGTGACGACCATGGCAACGACCTTCGCCAAGGCCGCGGAGTCGGTGGAGTACGCCGCTCGCCTTGAACATGTCTCGAAGTCCTTCGCAGGACCGGGCGGGCAGCAGCTCGTCCTGGACGACATCAGCATCGATGTCGCGCCCGGCGAGTTCGTCACCCTCCTGGGGGCCTCGGGTTGCGGCAAGTCGACCCTGCTGAACCTGGTGGCCGGCCTGGACAAGCCGACCGTCGGGTCCATCGCGACGGACGGCCGCCCGGCCCTGATGTTCCAGGAGCACGCCCTCTTCCCGTGGCTGACCGCGGGCAAGAACATCGAACTCGCCCTGAAGCTCAGGGGAGTTCCGAAGAACGAACGGCGCGAGCGGACCGAGGCGCTCCTCGAACTCGTCCGCCTGAAGGGCGCGTACGGCAAGCGCGTCCACGAGCTGTCGGGCGGTATGCGTCAACGTGCGGCACTGGCCCGGTCGTTGGCCCAGGAGAGCAACCTGCTGCTGATGGACGAGCCGTTCTCGGCCCTCGACGCCATCACCCGGGACGTGCTGCACGACGAGCTGACCCGGATCTGGACGGAGACCGGTGTGTCCGTCCTCTTCGTCACCCACAACGTGCGCGAGGCGGTGCGGCTCGCGCAGCGGGTGATCCTGCTGTCGTCCCGCCCGGGCCGGATCGCTCGCGAGTGGACGGTCGACATCCCGCAGCCGCGCCGCATCGAGGACGCGCCCGTGGCCGAACTGGCCCGTGAGATCACCGAAGAACTGCGTGGGGAGATCCGCCGCCATGGCCAGCACTGAGACGACGCCGGCGCAGGACTCCGGGAGCGTCGAGGCGGGCCTCGACGCACTGGAGACCACGGCCACCGGCCGTACGCCCTTCAGTCAGACCTTCAAGAACAAGATCCTTCCGCCCATCATCGCCGTCGCGGTGGTGCTGGTGGCCTGGACGCTCCTCTACCCGGTCGTCGACAACCCGTCGAAGCTGCCCTCCCCCGCCGATGTCTGGGGCGAAGTCGAGGACCAGTGGCTCAAGGGGACCCTGTTCTCCTACATCTGGGGCAGCGTCTCGCGCGGTCTGCTGGGCTTCCTGCTCGCGCTGGCCATCGGGACACCGCTGGGCCTGGTGGTGGCGCGGGTGAAGTTCGTGCGTGCCGCGTTCGGTCCGATCCTGTCCGGTCTCCAGTCGCTGCCGTCGGTCGCCTGGGTGGCGCCCGCGGTGATCTGGCTGGGCCTGGACAACTCGGTGATGTTCACGGTGATCCTGCTCGGCGCCGTGCCCTCGATCGCCAACGGTCTGGTGTCGGGCGTCGACCAGGTGCCCCCGCTGTTCCTGCGTGCGGGCCGCACCCTGGGCGCGACGGGCCTGCGCGGCACCTGGCACATCGTGATGCCGGCGGCGCTGCCCGGCTATGTGGCCGGTCTGAAGCAGGGCTGGGCGTTCTCCTGGCGCTCGCTGATGGCCGCGGAGATCATCGCCCAGTCGCCGGACATGGGCATGGGCCTCGGCCAGCTCCTGGAGGTAGGCCGTACCAACAGCAGCATGGCGACGGTCTTCCTCGCGATCCTGCTCATCCTGTTCGTCGGCATCGCGATCGACCTGCTGATCTTCAGCCCGCTGGAGCGGTGGGTGCTGCGCAGCCGCGGTCTGCTGGTGAAGAGCTGAGTCCCATGAAGCCTGTTCTCCTCGTCATCGCCCACGGCAGCCGCGACCCGCGGCACGCCGCGACGGTGCACGCCCTCGTACGCCGGGTGCGCTCGCTGCGCCCGGACGTACGGGTGGAGACGGGCTTCCTGGAGTTCAACATCCCTTCCGTGCACTGGGTGTTGGAGTCCTTGGCGGCGGAGGGTGTCCGTGACGTCGTAGCGCTGCCGCTGCTGTTGACGCGGGCGTTCCACGCGAAGGCGGACATCCCGGCGGTGCTGCGGGACGCGCCGCCGCAGCTGCGGATCCGCCAGGCGGAGGTGCTCGGCCCGTCGCCGCTGCTGCTGTCGGCGCTCGAACGCCGTTTGTACGAGGCGGGGTTGACGCCCGCCGACAAGTCCTCGACCGGGGTCGTGCTGGCCTCGGCGGGGTCCACCGACCCGGAGGCGATCGCAGTGATCGCTGACATCGCGCGGGAGTGGCGGCACACCGGTTGGTGCGCCGTGCGGCCTGCGTTCGCCTCCGCGGCACTCCCCCGCACCGAGGACGCGGTACGGGAGCTGCGCGAACTGGGCTGCTCCCGCGTCGCCGTCGCACCGTACGTCCTGGCTCCCGGCTTCCTCCCCGACCGCATAGCGCGCGGCGCGGCGGAGGCGGATGTGCTGGCCGGGGTGCTGGGGGCGGCGCCGGAGGTGGCCCGGGTGGTGCTGCGCCGGTACGAGGCGGCCTCGGCCCGGGTGTTGCTCTCGGCGAGCGCCTGAGGCTCCGCGGGCGGCGGGGTGCCGTTCGGCTACGACCGGGGCGGCTTCGCTACGGCCGTCTCCGCCTCGTCGGCCAGCCGCACCAGCTCCCCCACCGGCATCGAACCGGCCTCCCGGCGTTCGCGGGCGAAGGTGTTGGCGAGCCGCTGGAGGAGTTCGTTGAGCGGGGTCGGGACGCCGTGGACGCGGCCGAGAAGGGTGATCTCGCCGTTGAGGTAGTCGGCCTCGATGGTGCCGGTGCCGCGGGTGAGGGACTGCCAGGAGGAGCCGCCGCCGCGTGGCGTGCCGGACAGGGGCAGCAGGGTGACCTTGTCGCCGCGTACCGCGCGCTGCTCCTCGACGCTCGCGTACCCGATCCCGGCGGCGTCGAGGACGGCCGCGCCCTCGGCCCGGACCCGGTCGACGAAGGCCAGGGCGGCCTCGCTCTCGACGGGGCCGGTGACCGCCTCGACGGCGTTGGCGAGGTTGGACAGCAGCTTGGCGTACTGCCAGCGGCCCACGTCGGCGGTGACGGGTGCCTCGAACCGCGACTTCTCCAGGTCGGCGGCGATCCGGTGCAGGATCTCGTCGGTGCCGTGCGGGTGTCGGCCCAGGTGCAGGATGCCGGTGAGGGGGCTGCCCGCGGCGGCCACCACGCCGGGTTCCAGGAACGTGGCCGGCAGCCAGACGCAGACGCCGTACACATGCCGGAAGCGGCGCAGGGCCAGGCGTTGGCCCTCCACGCCGTTCTGCGCGCACAGCAGCGGCAGCCGCTGGGCCGCCGTGCCGCCGTCCTCGACCGGGGCCGGGCCCCAGGTCTCCAGCGCGGCCTCCGTGTCCTGCGTCTTCACGGCGAGCACCAGCACGTCGTCGGTGCGGAGCGCGCCGAGTCCGGCCGGTCCGTCCACGACCGGCAGCCGGTACGTGAACTCGCCGTCCGGCACCCGCAGTCGTAGCCCCTCGTCCCGAAGTGCCGCGTGGTGCGCGCCCCGCGCGACCAGTACCACCTCGTGCCCGGCCCCGGCGAGCCGCCCACCGACGGCCCCGCCGACCGCTCCTGCCCCGATGATGATGTAGCGCATGGGAGGAGCCTCGCACAGGGGTGTCGCGCGCCGTCCGGCCGGTCGGTCGGTCGGTCGGTCGGTCGGTCCGCGAACGGCTACTCCCTCTCTACGACAGCCTCGACGGCGGAGTCCCGGTCAGCTACCGGTCATCTCCACCAGCTTGACCACCGTGTTCCAGTTCCGGCTCGTCGCGATAAGCCCCTTGTTCAGCCGCGGCTTCGACAGGTGCTCGGCGAGTTTGGAGCGGCCGAGGCCGTTCGGGGCGTAGAGGTACAGGGCCCGGTCGCCGAGGCGGAACTCCTCCGGGAGGTAGGTGTCGCGGTCGATCTCCGTGTAGCGGTCCTCGTCCACCGGTGCCGAGAAGTAGGTGACGTGGAGCTGCTTGGGTTCCAGTTCGGCGGCCGGGAAGGGGCAGTTCTCGGCGATCGCCCTCAGGTAGGCGTGGTCGCGGACCAGTACGTCGACCGGGAAGGTGAAGCGTTTCTCGATGGCGTCCGCGAGCTCGGCGGCCAGGGAGTCCTCGTCGCCCCGGTCGGTGGTGAACACCGCCTGGCCGCTCTGGAGGTAGCTGCGCACGTCGTCGAGGCCGAGGTCTTCCATCAGGGCGCGCAGGTCGGCCATGGGGACCTTCCGGCTGCCGCCGACGTTGATTCCGCGCAGCAGCGCCGCGTACGTGGTCGTCATGCACACACCCTAGGACGGCCCGCCCCCGCCGACCCCGATCACCGCCCCGCAGACCGGCCGTTAGATGTAAGGGTCATGGTCCTCCCCAGTACGGAGGGCGCGCGGTCCCTTGGGAGGAGCCGGCGGGCCCCGTACTTCACCGGACAGCACGACGAGAAGGCTTTATCCAGCTCATACCTTCGAAGCGAAAGGTGGCGGCAGGGGGCTGCCACCGCTTCCAAGGGGGCATCCCGGCATGGGGACCGTCATGCGGAACGGAGACACACGGGTGCGCGGGCTGGCCGCCCGGGCCGGCGGCTGGAGCGCGCGGCATCGATGGGCCGCCGTCGGGATCTGGGTGCTGTTCGTCGTCCTGGCGATGGGGCTCGGCTCGGCGGCGGGCCGGGTCGACGTCAAGGACAGCGACCAGCTCAAGGACGAGACGCACACCGCCGCGAAGATCATCGAGGATGCCGGGATCGACGAGCCCGCCAGTGAGACGGTGCTGGTCCAGGCGAGGGAAGCGGGCGGCAAGGCCACCGACGCCGATTTCAGGGCCGCCGTCGCCGCGGTCATGAAGGCAGTCGAGGGCACCGGCAAGGTCACGGACGTGACCTCGCCGTACGACACGAACACCATCTCGAAGGACGGCCGCAGCGCGCTCGTGCAGTTCGACATGCGCGGCGAGTCGGACACCGCGGGCGATCGGGTCGAGCCGGTGCTGAAGGCCGTCGAGGGGGTGCAGAAGGAGCACGAGTCGCTGCGGATCGAGGAGATCGGCGGCGCGAGCATGATGAAGACGTTCGACGACGCGTTCGGCGACGACTTCGAGAAGGCCGAGCTGTCCGCGGTGCCGGTGGCCCTCGGCATTCTGCTCATCGCGTTCGGCGCCCTGGTCGCGGCCCTGCTGCCGGTGCTGCTGGCGGTCAGCGCGATCATGGCGACGATGGGCCTGATGGGGGTCGTCAGCCATGTGATGCCGATGAGCGACACCGCCAACTCCGTGATGCTGCTCGTCGGTCTGGCCGTCGGCGTCGACTACTGCCTGTTCTATCTGCGCCGCGAGCGCGAGGAGCGGCAGGCCGGACGGGACTCCCAGACGGCTCTCCGGATCGCCGCCGCCACCAGTGGCCGCGCGATCATCGTCTCGGGCGTCACGGTGTGCGTCGCGATGGCGGGCATGCTGTTCACCGGGCTCGCCGAGTTCGAGGCGATGGGCCTGGCCTCGCTGATGGTCGTCGCGGTCGCGATGGTCGGTTCCGTGACCGTGCTGCCCGCACTGCTGTCGCTGCTGGGCGAGCGGGTCGAGAAGGGCAAGATCCCCTGGCTGCACCCGGAGAGCAGGCTGCGGCGCAAGCGGGGCGGCACGAACCGTGAGAGCCGCTTCTGGACGGCCGTGCTCAAGGCAGTGCTCGCCCGACCGGTCGTCTCGGTCGTCGTCGCCGCCGGAGCGCTGCTCGCCATCGCGGCGCCCGCGCTCGGCATGAAGACCCAGAACCTCACCCTGGACCAGGAGTTCGGCGACTCGCTGCCGATCGTGCAGACGTACAACCGTGTCAACGACGCCTTCCCGGGCGGCACCGAGCCGGCCGAGGTGGTCGTCAAGGCAGCCGACATCAACTCCCCCGAGGTCACCGGGGCGTTGGCCGACTTCAAGGCGAAGGCGATCTCCTCGGGCGCCTCGCGCGGCCCGGTCGAGATCAAGCTGCACGACGCGCAGAACCTCGCCTTCGTCTACGTCCCGCTCGTGGGCGGCTCCGACCTCGACAAGGCCGGCCGGAGCCTGGACACGCTGCGCGACGAGGTCCGTCCCGCCACCCTCGGCAAGGTGGACGGCGTCCAGGCGCCGATCACCGGACAGGTCGCGGGGTCCAAGGACTTCAACGACCAGCTGGCCGGAGCGGTGATCCCGGTCTTCGCGTTCGTCGTGGTCTTCGCCTTCGTGCTGATGCTGCTGTCGTTCCGCTCGCTGACCGTCGCGATCACCTCGATCCTGCTCAACCTCCTCTCGGTGGGCGCGGCTTACGGCATCCTCGTCGCCGTCTTCCAGCACGGCTGGGGCGCGTCCTTGGTGGGTGCGGAGGGTGTGGGCGCGATCATCACCTGGCTGCCGCTGTTCCTCTTCGTGATCCTGTTCGGCCTGTCGATGGACTACCACGTCTTCGTGGTCTCGCGGATCCGTGAGGCACGGCTGCGGGGCCGCAGCACGAAGGACGCGATCCAGCACGGGGTGGTCACCACGGCCGGTGTCGTCACCAGCGCCGCGGTCATCATGGTCGCCGTGTTCGCGATCTTCGGGACGCTGTCCATGCAGTCCATGAAGCAGATGGGTGTGGGCCTCGCGGCCGCGGTGCTCATCGACGCGACGATCATCCGGGGCGTGCTGCTCCCGGCGGTCATGGCCCTGCTGGGCGAGCGCAACTGGTACCTGCCGAAGTGGCTGCACCGGCTGCCTGACCTCACCCACGACGAGGCTGCGGACGCCGTGGTGGCGCCTGCGGCACGGGACGACGAGGGTGAGCGCGTGAGGGTCTGAGAGCCTCGAACCCCCCTGAACTGAGGGCCCGTTGGTCACCGGGGAGCCAACGGGCCCTCTTCTCATGCCCGGCGCGCGGACAGTTCGGCCTCGATGAGGTCGGCCGCCCTGCGGGTGCCGCCCTCCTGGGCCATCTCCGCCTGAACCTCCTTGAGTTTCCCGGCCACTTCGGGGTCGCCAACCAACGCGAGGGCGGCTTCCCGCAGCGCCTCGGCGGTCGCGTCCTCCGTGTCGATCCGCCGGGCGACACCGAGACCCACCAGCATGTCGGCGTTGCCGAACTGGTCCACCGCCTGCGGTACGGCGATCATCGGCGTGGCGGTCGCGAGCCCCTCCTGGCTGCCGCCCGCCCCGGCATGCGTGACGAACAGGTCGGCCTCCTTGAGGATCGCCAACTGCGGTACCCAGGACCGCACTTCGACGTTGTCCGGTACGACGCCCAGCTCGGCCGGGTCCACATGCCTGCCGATCTGGAGCACGAGGTGCCAGCCGGGCAGGTCACCGAAGGCCCTGAGGCATTCCCGGTAGAAGTCGGGCCGCTTGGTGAAGGACGACCCGAGCGACACGAGGGCCACCTTCTCGGCACCGGCCGGCCGCTGCCAGTCCCCCTGGGAGCCGCGGTCGCCCTGGCACGCGCCGACGAAGGTGTACACGCTCTCGTCGACCCGGTCGGCGTTGGGCTGGAGCGCCTTCGGGATCAGCACGAGGGAGCGGTCGGGCCGGCCGGCGAAGGGGTCCGGGTGCAGCTCGACCCCGTTCTCCTTCAGCCAGCCCTCGAAGCGGGCGTAGTAGGCCTGTCCGCGCTCGGTGCTCTTCGGCCCGGCCCACATCGGCTCGGCGACCTCCTCCTCGTAGCCCTCCCAGGCCACGAGGTTCGGGGACAGCGAGATCGCGGGCACGCCCCAGCGGTGAGCCAGGACCCGGGCCGGGTAGGCGGTGATGTCGTGCAGCACGAGATCCGGCTCGTCGCCGTCGTACGCCTCGGCGAGCTGGGGCAGGGCCTGCATCGCGTCGGCGAGGAAGATCTCCACGTGGTCGAGCAGTTCGCTCCCCCAGGCCGCCGGGTCGTCGTCGGGACCGGGCAGCGTCGACTCCCAGAGCCTGGGCTCGGCCCCGGTCTCGGCGACCTTCTCGGCGAACAGCGGCGGAATGGCGTACGTGACCCTGTGCCCTCGCGCCACGAGCTCGCGGATCACTTCCAGGCTGGGGTTCACGTGGCCGTGGGCGGCGACGGAGAACATGGCGATGTGCGAGGGAGTGGTCATGGAGAGAAGGCTAAGCGAGACGAGACGTCTCGTGCAACTTTATTGCCGGAGGACTCATGCCCTGCTCGTGTTCATCGCCGGAGCACTCACCCCGTCAGCACCTCGTGCAACCGCAGCCACCGCTCGGGCGGCACCTCCCCCACGAGTACGGCCCGGTCGAGACCGACACCGCGGAAGGCCGCATCGACCCGGCGCCGGGGGTGGGCCCGGCACAGCGAGGCGTACAGCGAGCCCCCGACGCCCGAGAACCCGAGCTCGACCAGATGCCGCCACCCGTACCCGGCGCCGGACGGGAGAAGCGGCGCAGGGCGGCGCTCGATCCGGATGATCCCGGCGTCGACCCGCGGCACGGGCCGGAAGCTGTACCGTCCGACCCGGCCCACAAGGCGCCAGTCGAACCGGGGCCAGCTCAGAACCGTCAGCAGGGTCCAACTCCCGTAGTCCCCGGTGCGCTTACGGGCGTACTCCAGCTGTGTGAGGAGCGTCGCGTCGGTGAGCGCCGGAGCCCGCAGACACCAGTCGACGATCGCGGCGGTACGTGAGAAAGGCACGTTCCCGGCGACGGAGAAGGGCTCCCGAGGGGGCCGCGCCGCCAGGAAGTCCCCCTCGACGACACGGACTTGGGGCGTGCCGCCCACGCGGGCGTCGAGCGCGGGGACGAGCCGTGCGTCGATCTCGTAGGCGAGGAGCCTGCGGCAGCGCGGCGCGAGCAGCTGCGTCAACGCGCCTTTGCCCGCGCCGACTTCGAGGAGGAGGGGAGGTTCGGCGCGGTCGGGGACGGCCAGTCGGGCGAGCCGTGTCGCGGCCTTGCGGTCGGTGAGGAAGTTCTGCGAGAGCGCGCGAGAGACGCGCGTGGGGCGGGCCATGGCCTGCGGTCCTTGTCTTCCGGAAGCGGGAGAGGGCAGACGAAGGCCCTGACCGGAAGACAGGAGAGTGTGCGCGCGACCAACCCGGCCGCGCGTGATCGGCGATCAGCGACGGCGGACGTGGCTCCCCGGACCGGTCAGGGCTCCGGGGCCACGGCGCTTCCGAGCGGAAGGCGTGAGACCCCGGCCGAGACCGGTGCGAGTGATCGCGTTGTTCGCTGCCACGGACGGAACGCTAGGGCGGTCCCGCCGGCCGGGGCAACAGATTTTCAGCGCTGGTTGCGGGTTGTCGACGCTGGTAGTAGGTCATCGACGCTGGTAGCGGGTTTCAGCGCTGATACCGGGCCAGCACCAGGTTCCCGTCGTCCTCCAGCCGTTCGCGCAGCTCGCCGAGGCCGATCGCGCCGCTGTAGTACTCCTGGAAGGCGGGGGTGGCGACCTTGTCCTTCCACTCCGGGTAGCCCCGGACGGACTGCGCGGGCGCCGAGCGGAGGTGCGCGGCGAGGGCGGTGCCGGTCGCCCAGCCGTCCTTCGCGGTGTGCAGGGCGGGATCGGCGAGGGCCTCGGTTCCGGTCGGCAGCATCCAGTCCCCCAGCGCGAGCCGGACCATGTTCTTCGGCTGGAGGAGGAAGTCGATGAACTCGGCGGCCTCCTTCTTGTGCGGGCAGTCCTCGGCGACGGACAGGGTCTGCGGGCTGACGCCCTGGGTGAGCCCGTCGGCACCGGCCGGGGCGGGCAGCACCTGCCACCGGAAGCCCTTCGGCGCCTGCTGCGCGATCTGCTGACGGTAGGAGAACCCGAGCGGGACCATCGCGTACCGGCCGCCGAAGAAGCCGGGCAGGGTGTCGGAGCCGCCGCTGCCGAGCGTGGTGGGCGAGGCGCTGTGGTCGGTGTTCGCCTGGTCGTGGATGGTGCGCGGCACGGTCTCGTCGGCCTTCTCGAACCGGACGGTGACCTTTCCGTCGGCGCCCCGGTGGAAGAGCTGTCCGCCCGCCGACAGGGACAGGTTGAGGGTGGCGGAGACGGGTTCCTTGAGCGGCCAGGCCACTCCGTACTTGCCGTCACCGCTGAGCCCGTCGGTGATGTGCCGGAACTCCGCCCAGCTCCAGGGGTGTTCGGGCGTGGGGACGCGTACGCCGGACTTCTTCAGCCACTCCGCGTTGGCGATCAGCACCCGGGGTTCCTGGAGGAAGGGCACGCCGTAGACGCCGTCGCCGAAGGTGGCCGTGTCCCAACTCCGTTGCGGGATGTCGGACTTGAGCCTCTGGGGCAGCAGGTCGCTCAGGTCGGCGAGGTAGCCGCCGTACGCGAAGTCGGCGAGGTCGTCGGAGGCGTCGTGGATGATGTCGGGGGCCTCACCGCCCTCGAAGGAGGTGAGCAGCTGGTCGTGGACGCTGTCCCAACTCCCCTGCACGTACTCGACCTTGACGCCGGGATGGGCCGCGTTCCACTCCTTCACGAGTTCCTTGTTGGCCTTGACGGACTCCTCCTGCCAGGCCAGGGACTGGAAGCGGAGGGTGACGGGGCCGCCGTCGGAGGCGGGTGTGCCGGTGCACCCCGCGAGGAGCAGGACGAGTACGGCGATCCATCGTGCGCGCATCAGCTCTTCACCGCCCCGGCCAACATGCCTCCTGTGATCCGGCGTTGGATGATCGCGAAGATGATCAATGAGGGAAGGGTGGCCAGGAAGGCGGCCGCTGCGAGCGGGCCCAGGTCGGCCACTCCCTCGGCGCCGATGAAGTGCGTGAGCACCACCGGCAGGGTCTGCTTCTCCGGTGTCTTGAGCAGGACCAGGGCGAAGAAGAACTCGTTCCACGCGGTGATGAACGCGAACAGCCCCGTCGCCACGAGCCCCGGCGCGAGCAGGGGCGCCGTCACCGAGACCAGGGTCCTGAGACGTCCGGCCCCGTCGACGGCCGCCGCCTCCTCCAGTTCGGTGGGCACGGCACGGACGTATCCGACGAGCATCCACAGCGCGAACGGCAGCGCCCACACGACGTACACCATCACCAGGCCCACAAGGGAGTTGATCAGCCGCAGCTCCTTGAGGACCAGGAACAGCGGGATGATCACCAGCACCAGCGGGAAGGCCTGGCTGACCACCACCCAGCCGGTGGCGGCCCTCGCGAGCCGGGTACGCCGGCGGGCCATGACGTAGGCGAGCGGGGTCGCGATCAGTACGGCGATCACGGCGGCGGCGAGCGCGGCGAGCAGGGAGTTGCCGGCGGCGCGCAGCAGGGGCTGTTCGTCGAAGGCCTGGCGGAAGTTGTCGAGGGTGGGGTCCCGGGGAATCCAGGTGGGGTGCAGACTGCCCAGCTCCCGTGGGGACTTGAAGGCGGTGGAGAGCAGCCAGAGGAAGGGGAAGGCGAGGAAGACGAGATAGGCGAGGAGGGCGGCGTACTGGCCGACGCGGCCGGTGGTGCTGGTCCTCATGCCTCGTCACCTCCCCTGAGCCGGCCCACCAGGAAGACGGCGAGCAGGACGGAGATCACCGCGACCATCACCAGGCCCATCGCGGCGGCGTAGCCGAACTGGCCGTAGCGGAAGGCCTCTTCGTAGGCGAAGAGCATGGGCAGCCGGGTGCGGCCGCCGGGACCGCCGCTGGTCAGCACGTACACCAGGGCGAACGAGTTGAAGTTCCAGATGAAGTTGAGCGCGGTGATCGAGAGCGCGACCGGCCTGAGGGCGGGCCAGGTGACCGTGCGGAAGCGGCGCCAGGCGCCCGCGCCGTCCATCGCGGCCGCCTCGTGGAGTTCGCGCGGGGTGTTCTGGAGCCCGGCGAGCAGGGTGACCGTCGTCTGGGGCATCCCGGCCCAGACGCCGACGACGATCACGGCGGGCAGGGCGGTGGACAGGCCACTGAGCCAGTCGCGGCCGTCGCCGAGGCCTAGGGTGCGCAGGGTCTCGTTGAGGACGCCGGCGTCCGGGTTGTAGACGAGCCGCCACATCACGCCGACGACGACCTCGGGCATGGCCCACGGGATGATCGCGAGGGCGCGGGCGAGCCAGCGCAGCTTGAGGTCCTGGTCGAGGAGCAGGGCGAGGCCGAGCGCCAGCAGGAACTGCGGGACGGTCACCCCGACCGCCCACACGAGTCCGATCCGGAACGACTCCCAGAACAGCGTGTCGTGCAGCAGGTCCTGGAAGTTGAGGCCGCCGATCCATCGCGTGGCCTGGGTGCGGCCGGACTGCGCGTCGGTGAAGGCCAGCAGGATCCCGTAGAGCAGGGGTCCCACGCTCAGCACCAGGATCGGGATCAGCGCGGGCAGCACCAGGAACCAGGCGCCCCGGTCGGAAGGCGGCCGCTCCCCCTGGGCCCGCGGCCCGCCCCGCGCCGACCGCCTCGTCGCGGTCACCAATGTCACGTAATCGGCTCCTTCGCACGGCTCGTGACGGTCCGGCCCCGGCGTGGGCCTCCGTCATGGTCGTGAAGGGGGTATGCGCCGTCAAGGCAGCGCGCACACGGGTCTACCTGTACGAATGCGAGACTGGCCGGTGGATGGCGGGATCACGACGCCGTTCGCGGTGGCGACGCAGACATGGTTCGCGGTGGCGGCACACCGGCATGGACGACATGTATGGACGACATATCAGGACCGGGAGGCCGGACGATGGACGAGGCACAGGCGCGGGACGTACTGGCCGCGGCGGGGGTGCCGCCGGAGCCGGCGCGGCTGCTCGCCCTCGGGGAGAACGCCGTGTTCGCCGCCGGTGACCTGGTCGTCAAGGTGGGCCGCGACGCCGAGCTGCTGGACCGGGCACGCCGCGAACTGGACATCGCGGGGTGGCTGGAAGAGGCGGGGGTCCCCGCGGTCCGGGCCGCCGAACCGAAGGCGCGGCTCGTGGCGGGGCACCCGGTCACGGTGTGGCACCGGCTGCCGGATGCCGTACGACCCGCCGAGCCACGGGATCTGGCCGAACTGCTACGGGTGGTGCACGCGCTGCCGTCCCCGTCCTTCGCCCTGCCGCCCCGTGAGTTGCTGGGAGGCGTGGAGCGCTGGCTGCGGCTCGCGGGGGACGCGATCTCCGCCGCCGACGCGGAGTTCCTGCGGCGACGCCGGGACGGTTTCGCGGGGGCGGCGGCCGCGTTGACGCCCCGGCTCACACCGGGTCCGATCCACGGCGACGCGCTCCCCCGCAATGTCCATGTCGGGCCGCACGGACCGGTCCTCGTCGACCTGGAGACCTTCTCGTCGGATCTGCGGGAGCACGATCTGGTGGTGATGGCCCTGTCCCACGACCGCTACGGGCTCCCGTCCGAGAGCTACGACTCCTTCGTCGAGGCGTACGGCTGGGACGTGCGCGAATGGGAGGGGTGCGCGGTGCTGCGGGGCGCCCGCGAGACGGCGAGCTGCGCCTGGGTGGCACAGCACGCGCCGTCCCGTCCCGAGGCGTTGGCCGAGTTCGAGCGCAGGGTGGCCTCGTTGCGGGACGGGGATGAGAAGGTGCGGTGGTATCCGTTCTGAGCGCTCGGGGGTGGCGCCTGACCGACTACCGCCGCGTCGGACACCGCTGATCACGGGGTCTCCTCCCGGCCCCGGATACTCCTCGCGGCGCGGCCCAGTTCCGTCAGTACCGTGCGGACCGCTGTGCGGGCTGTTCTCTCCGGGCGGTACAGGGCGTCGATGTGGCGGCTCGCGTGCACTCCGGTGAGGGGTCTGAGGACCAGGGCGGGGTGTGGGCGTACCGTCCAGCGGGGCATCAGCGCGAGGCCTCCGCCGGCCGCGACCACCTCCGCCGCCACCGCGAACTCGTTGATGCGGTGGGCGAGACGGAGACGGCGGCCCGCCGCGGCGGCGACGGCCTCGACGACCGCCAGGACCGGGAAGCCGTCGTGGACGGTGATCCACGGCTCATCGGCCACGTCTGCCGGCGTCACCCGGCGTTTCGCGGCGAGGGGGTGGTCGGCGGGCATGGCCACGTCCAGGGGTTCGCGCAGCAGGGTCGTGGCGGTGACCGTGGGCGGCCAGGGCGGGGCATGGTCCAGGCGGTGGGCCAGGACGATGTCGTACTCGCGGGTGAGGCGGGGGAAGTCCTCCTGCTGGACGTCCTCGTCGGAGAGTCTCGGCACCGGGCGGCCAGGGCCGGTCAGGGCGCCGAGCAGCAGCGGGAAGAACGCCGCGCCCGCGCTGTGGAACGCCGCCACCGACACCTCGCCGCCGGGCCGGGCCACGAACTCCTTGACCGTGTGCCGGGCCCGCGCGAGCGCCGTCTCGACCTCCACCGCCGCGCCCGCCAGCGCCTGCCCGGCGTCCGTCAGCACCAGGCGCCGCCCGTCACGCTCGGTCAGCGGCACCTTGACCGAGCGCTGGAGCAGTCTCAGCTGCTGCGAGATCGCCGACGGGGTCACCAGCAGCGCCTCGGCGACGGCGGTGACGCTGCCGAGCTCGCCGAGTTCCCGCAGGATCCGCAGCTGTCTCTCGTCCATCCCTACAGTGTAGGAGCGCTAAAAGATCCTTTAAGAAACTGGTTCTGGGCTTCAGAGACAGGTCGGTGCAGGGTGGGCAGGTGTCCGACGCCCGCCGTACCGACTCGGTACTCCTGCTGGTCGCGATCGTCTGGGGTTCGAGTTATCTCTCCGCCCAGACGGCGACCGCCGCTCTCCCCGTCCTGCTGGTGCTCTTCGCCCGCTACGCCCTGTCCGCGCTCGCCTGCCTGGGAGTCGTCGCCGCCGGGCGAGGACCGCGCCGGTGGACCCGCGAGGAACTCCGGGCCGGACTGCCCCTGGGGCTCACCCAGGCGGCCGTCCTGGTCGTGGAGACGTACGGCGTCGCCCACACCAGCGCCGCCAACGCGGGGCTCATCATCAGCCTGACCATCGTCCTCACCCCGCTCCTCGACCGCACCGGTCACCGAGGCGGCCTGCCTCCCGTCTTCTACGCCGCCGCCGGTGTCTGCGTCCTGGCGGTCGCGCTCCTCATGGCGGGCAACGGCTTCCACGCGCCCCGCCTCGGTGACCTGCTGATGCTCGGCGCCGCGGTCGTGCGGGCGGGCCATGTGGCGCTGGTCGGCCGGCTCACCGCGGGCCGGGCGATACGGCCGCTGCACCTCACCTCCGTGCAGACCCTCGTCGGCACGGCCCTGTTCCTGGTCCCGGCCGCGCGCGACCTTCCCACCCTGGCCCGTGCCGACGCGGCCACCTGGACGCAGCTGCTCTATCTCGCCCTGTTCTGCAGCGTGTTCGCCTTCCTCGCGCAGACCTGGGCGGTGCAGCGCACCTCGGCCAGCCGGGCCAGCCTGCTGCTGGGCACGGAGCCGATCTGGGCCGCCGCGGTGGGCGTCGGTCTGGGCGGCGAGCACTTCACGGCGCTGACCGGGCTGGGGGCGGTGCTGATGGTCGCCGGCACGTACTGGGGCCAGGCCGTGGAACGCGCCCACCGCACAACCACCCTGCCCCGCACCGCGGTTCAGCCCACCGAGGAGGACATCCGATGCCCGGCCAGGACTCCCCCGACAACACCGCCGACACCGCCGACACCGCCGTCCACGACGCATGCCCTGTCGGTCGGGTTCAGCGATGCCGGTACCGCCGAGCGACCGGACCGCGGGTGGCGTCGGTCGCGTGTGCCCCGCTGCTGAGCCCGGCGCCGGAGTGACGCTCGCTCACACCGTCTCGTCCGCCGGCTCCCGCAGCGGCCAGGTGCCGTCGACCACCGCTGTCTCGTCGCCCTTGCGGCGCAGGAACTCCTGGAAGTCCGCCGCCCATTCCGCGTACCACTCGATCTGGCGGCGGTGCAGTTCCGCCGGGCCGAAGGCGGCGACCTTGGGGTGGCGGGCGGCTATCGCGCAGGCGAGCCGGGCCGCGGCCAGGGCGTCGGCGGAGGCGTCGTGGGCGGCGTCGAGCGCGATGCCGTACTCGGTGCAGACCGCTTCGAGGTTGCGCTTGCCGCGGCGGTAGCGGTCCACCGAGCGGTCGATGGTGTACGGGTCGATGACCGGGGCGGGGTCGAGGCCGCCCAGGCGCTCCCGCAGCGACGGCAGGTCGTGGCGGCGCAGTTCGGCGGCGAGCAGACTCAGGTCGAACGCGGCGTTGTACGCGACGACCGGCACGCCCGTCTTCCAGTAGGTCGTCAGGACGTCGGCGATCGCGTCGGCGACCTGGTCGGCGGGGCGGCCCTCGGCGGTGGCGCGCTCATTGCTGATGCCGTGCACCGCGACGGCGTCGGCCGGGATCTCCACGCCCGGGTCCGCCAGCCACTCCCGGTGTCCGATCGGCTGCCCGTCCCTGACCTCGATCACGGCTCCCGTGACGATGCGCGCCTCGCGCGGATCGGTGCCGGTCGTCTCCAGGTCGAAGCCGATCAGCAGCTCTCGGTGCCAGCCCATGGGCGGTCCCCCTTCTTGGTGGTGCTTTCCCCCAGTGGTCTCCACCATCCCATGCGCCACTGACAATCAGAGGACCGCGTTCCGCTTACCGCCGCCCCCCTCCGGGACAGTTCAGGACACCGGACGCGAATCCACCCAGTTCGTCTCGAACTCCTCGCGGTAGGTCGGGAAGAGGCCGCTGTCGTCGACGTCGCCTGCCTTCACCAGCCGGTTGCCGTTGCGCAGCACGAGCACCGGTGCCTCCATCCCCCGCGACCGGCGCAAATAGGACTGCACGACCGCTATGCCGTCGGTGCCGTCGCCGTCCACGAGGTAGGCGGAGAAGCGCGGGGTGTCGTCGTAGACCTGGATCTCGAAGGCGCCGGGGTCACGCAGCCGCGACCGCACCCGGCGCATGTGCAGGATGTTCATCTCGACCGCGCGGCTCAACTCGCCCCGCTTCATGCCCAGTTCCCGCTCGCGCCGCTTGACCGCGCTGGAGGCCGGGTTCAGGAACAGCAGCCGCACCCGGCAGCCGGCCTCGGCGAGGCGGACCAGCCGGCGGCCGGAGAAGTTCTGCACGAGGAGGTTGAGGCCGATGCCGACGGCGTCCAGGCGGCGGGCGCCGCCGAAGATGTCCTCGGCGGGGAACTGCCGCAGCAGCCGCACCCGGTCGGGGTGCACGGCGACCACGTCGGCGTACCGGTCGCCCACCAGGTCCTCGACGGCGTCGACGGGCAGCCGCCGCGCGGAGGGCACGTCACCTCCGGCGCCGAGTATCTCCAGGAGCTTGGCGGAGGCGCGCTCGGCCTGGCCGAGGACGGCCTCGGACAGGGCCCGGTTGCGGGAGACGACGTTGCGCGTCACCTCCAGCTCGTCCAGCGCGAGTTCGACGTCCCGGCGCTCGTCGAAGTAGGGCTCGAAGCACGGCCAGTGCTGCACCATCAGCTCGCGCAGCTGCGGGAGCGTGAGGAAGCTGAGGACGTTGTCATCGGCCGGGTCGAGCAAGTAGCCCTTGCGGCGGCTGACTTCGCGGACGGCGACCGCGCGCTGGACCCACTCCTGTCCGGCCGGTCCGGCAGCGGCGACGACCCAGTCGTCGTGGCCGTGGACCGGTTCGTAGATGGGGCGCAGAACAGCGGCCACGACGGCGCGCAGCCGCTGTTCGACGAGGTTCAGCCAGATGTAGGCCCGGCCGGCCCGCTGCGCGCGCGTACGCACCTCACGCCAGGCCTCGGCGTCCCAGTCCAGCTCCGGCCCGATCGTCGCCCCCGCGTCCATCGGCCGTGCCAGGGACACCGTGCCGGGCGGGACGTCTGCGGAGTTCCCCTCGTGACCCTCGTCACCAGGGGGCAACTCCAGCCCTCCCGAGCCCACCCGCGCACCGCCTTCCGCTCCCCCGAGCATCCCCCGGGGGGACTGCCCCACCCAACGATCAAGGAAGGGTACTCCGGGAGCGGTCGGCGGTGCAGCCGGATGGACAGGGTCAATCTCAACTACCGGGCTCCCAGTGACCGTTCTGCCCCGCGAGCTCGGCCGGAGTGAGCGGATTCATAGCCGTGACGTCCCTCGGGGCGATGGAGAAGCCCTGCCAGTGGACCGGCATCGGCTGCTGGTCCTCGTCCCGGGCGATGTGGTGGAAGCCCACGTTCATCCAGACGACGGGGTGGGTGAGCGTCTGGCCGTTGACCCACTTGTCGACGGAATTGCCCGCTCCGGCGGCGCAGTTGCCGGTGTTGTTGCTGGCGAACTGCTCGCACTGGTTGTACTCGGTGAAGTACACGTCGTGCTTGGTGAAGCTGCGGCCCGGGTACTTGGTGCTCGGCCCGGGGACGATCTCGTACGACCGCGGGTGCCAGTCGGCGTTCTTGCCGGTCGCGCTGACCATGCGCCACCAGCGGTAGCTCTTGGCGTCGCCGGCGAGTTCCTTGGTGACCTTGGTGCGGGTGGTCTTGGTGGTAGGCGCCTGCTGGCCCTGGGCGGGGGCGGCGACCGTGGAGTCGTACTGCTCGACGGTGTTCTTGGAGGAGCCGTCGAGGGCGAAGTCGAGCCGCCAGAAGGCGTTGTGGCTGTGGCTGGTGGCCTGGGCGCGCGGGCCCTTGCCGATGGGCCAGCCGCGGCCGTCGCCGGCGTCGTAGTCCTCGTAGGAGAGGCTGCCGGTCGCGCCGAGGTTCATGGTGATGGTGCCGTCGTCCTGGAAGCGCCACTCGGTCATGTACTCGTACCAGCCGACCTGGTTGACCGAGTAGACGAGCAGGTCCTTGCCCTGGGCCTGGTAGACCTTGTTGGCGCTGTCGCCCTGCATGCGGTAGGCGTGGCCGCGCGAACGGGTCGTGGTGCACAGGCCGTTGACGTTCGGGTGGTCCGGGTCCCAGGAGTCCGGGACCTTGACGCTCTTGATGGTGCCGCCGGGACACTCGCCCGGGTCCAGGTTCATCAGGCCCTGGGCGAAGCCGAAGCCCGTCAGGTCGTCGTACTCGACGCTGCCGTCGTCGTAGGGGACGTGGATCTGGCCGAGCCGGGCGCTGTTGAGGACCTTGATCGGCGCGCTCTCGCCCTTGGGCTGGTAGGAGATGTTCTCCAGGGTGAGGCCGGCCTTGCTGTCGTAGCGCCAGCACATGCGCCAGGTGGTGCCGCTGGAGAGCTTCTGCTCGATCTTGTAGGCGGTGCTGCACTCCGCGGCCGCGGCGGCGGCCTTGGGCTGTGCGGCGGCCGGTCCCGCACCGGTGGTGACACCGGCGGCCAGCGCGGCCACGGACACACCGATCGCGGCGTGCGTGCGGGCGCGGCTGATTCTGTTGACACGCATGAAGAAATGACTCCCTTGCGGAAGGAGCAAGTGGGAAAAGTGGACGGAGGGGGCGGTTCAGCGACCGAGCTTGGCGACCTTGCGGGCGCTCAGATCGATCACGAAGGACCTGGCATCGATCCAGGGGCCGTTCTTCACCTTCGGGAACAGCCGCACGCAGCGGTGTTCGCCGCACTTGTCGAGCGTCGCGGGCTGGCCGCCCGGGATCGCCCGGTACACCGCGCCGGTGAGCAGCAGCTGGTCGGGAGAGGTGAGTTCCTTGCTGGTGGCGTCCTTGTAGTCGGACTTGAGGTCCGCGCCGAGCGGGTCGGCGATCAGCAGGGTCGCCGCCTCCGCGTACTCGGCGCTGCTCAGCGGCGGCTGAACGCCGTGCTGGGTGCCGGTCGCGACGACCTTGCCGGTGGCGATGTCGACGGTCTTGGTGACGAGGGTGTCGTCCCGGTAGTCGTAGAACGTCACGTCCGCGCGCCGGGGCGCGTTCGGGTCGTCCAGTTCGCCGGCCTTCGGGTCGGCGAGGTCGACGGTGAGCCGCTCGGGGCCGCGATCGCCCTCCACGTCCTCGGTGGTGTTGAACATCTGACGGCTGACGGCGAGCTGCTCGACCCGCTTCATCTCGTCGTCGGTGAGCGGGTCGCGGCCCTTACCCTTCTCGCCCTCGGCCGGGGCCTGTTCGACCACACCGGGCGCCACCGCCCCGCTCTGGCCCTCGCCCTGGCCCGCCGGCGCCGCGGACTGCGCCGCGCCGCCCTTGCCGCCACCTGAGTCGTCCGCTCCCGCCGTGCCCGGCAGGGTGATCCCGATCATCACGGCGGTCCCGGCCACCGCGATGGCCGCACCTGCCACCACCTTGCCGAGGTGGCGGTGCACTATCTCGCGCACATCTTCCCCCTACTCCCCGGGCAACTCCGGGAGTACGTGTCAGCCCCAATGGATTCGGCACAGACCGATCCTGTGATCGGCCTGTGCACTGGTCGCACGGTAAGAGGGACGTAAGTCATAGGTGGTTCCATCACTTTCGGGGACACTCGAGGCCAAGGCGCCCCACGCGGCGCGGGACAGCTGAAAGAGTCGTTCCATGCAGGTCTGGCCTGGAGAGGCGTATCCACTCGGTGCCACGTACGACGGCGCCGGGACCAACTTCGCGGTCTTCACGGAGGCCGCGGACCGAGTAGAGCTGTGTCTGCTGCACGACGACGGCTCGGAGACGGCGGTGGAACTGCGCGAGAGCGACGCGTTCGTCCGGCACGCGTATCTGCCCGGGGTGATGCCCGGACAGCGCTACGGCTTCCGCGTGCACGGCCCGTACGCCCCCGAGCGCGGTCAGCGCTGCAACTCGGCGAAGCTGCTGCTCGACCCGTACGCGCGTGCGATCAGCGGTGCCGTCGGCTGGGGCGAGGAGGTCTACGGCTACCACTTCGACGCCCCCGACGAACGCAACGACCTCGACTCTGCGCCGCACACCATGACGTCGGTCGTGGTGAACCCGTACTTCGACTGGGGCGACGACCGGCGGCCCCGGATCGGCTACCACGAGACGGTGATCTACGAGGCGCACGTCAAGGGCCTCACCATGCGGCACCCGGGACTCCCCGAGGAGCTGCGCGGCACGTACGCCGCCCTCGCGCACCCCGCGATCATCGAGCACCTGGTGGGGCTCGGCGTCACCACCCTGGAGCTGATGCCGGTCCACCAGTTCGTCAACGACCACCGCCTGGTCGACATGGGCCTGAACAACTACTGGGGCTACAACACCATCGGTTTCTTCGCCCCGCACAACGCGTACGCCTCCTGGGGCGACCGCGGCCAGCAGGTCCTGGAGTTCAAGTCGGCGGTCAGGGCGCTGCACGAAGCCGGGATCGAGGTCATCCTGGACGTCGTCTACAACCACACCGCCGAGGGCAACCACCTGGGCCCGACGCTGTCCTTCAAGGGCCTCGACAACGCGTCGTACTACCGCCTCACCGACGATCCCCGCTACTACATGGACACCACGGGCACCGGCAACTCCCTGCTGATGCGGTCCCCGCACGTCCTCCAGCTGATCATGGACTCGCTCAGGTACTGGGTCACCGAGATGCACGTGGACGGCTTCCGCTTCGACCTCGCGGCCACCCTGGCCCGGCAGTTCCACGAGGTGGACCGGCTGTCGTCGTTCTTCGACCTGGTCCAGCAGGACCCGGTGGTCTCCCAGGTGAAGTTGATCGCCGAGCCGTGGGACGTGGGCGAGGGCGGCTACCAGGTGGGCAACTTCCCGCCGCTGTGGACCGAGTGGAACGGCAAGTACCGCGACACCGTACGGGACCTGTGGCGGGGCGAGCCGCGCGCGCTCGCGGAGTTCGCGTCCCGGCTGACCGGTTCCTCCGACCTCTACCAGGACGACGGGCGCCGCCCGCTGGCCTCCATCAACTTCGTGACCTGCCACGACGGGTTCACCCTGCACGACCTCGTCTCGTACAACGACAAGCACAACCAGGCCAACGGCGAGGACAACCGCGACGGCGAGAGCCACAACAGGTCCTGGAACTGCGGGGTCGAGGGCGACACCGACGACCAGGACGTGCTGGCCCTGCGCGCCCGCCAGATGCGCAACTTCGTCGCCACGCTGATGCTGTCCCAGGGCGTGCCGATGATCAGCCACGGCGACGAGGTCGCGCGCACCCAGCGCGGCAACAACAACGCCTACTGCCAGGACAGCGAGCTGGCCTGGGTGGGCTGGCCGGAGTCCGCGGACGAGGAGGGGCTGGGCAGCGAGCTGCTGGCCTTCACGCGCGCGATGGTGTGGCTGCGCAAGAACCATCCGGTCTTCAGGCGCCGCCGCTTCTTCCACGGGCGGCCGGTGGAGGGCACCCACGACGAGCTGTCGGACATCGCCTGGTTCACCCCCGAGGGCAAGGAGATGGCCCAGCGCGACTGGGACCGGGCGCAGGCCTCGGCGCTCACGGTGTTCCTCAACGGCAACGCGATCTCCGAGCCCGGCACCCGCGGCGAGCGCATCGCCGACGACTCGTTCCTGCTGATGTTC
The DNA here is from genome assembly GCF_010548375.1 of Streptomyces sp. SID13726. Taxonomy (GTDB): domain Bacteria; phylum Actinomycetota; class Actinomycetes; order Streptomycetales; family Streptomycetaceae; genus Streptomyces. The sequence goes on along the minus strand of NZ_JAAGLY010000001.1, from coordinate 517,862 downwards.
AACGCCTCGCCGAAGACGCTGGAGTTCGTGGTGCCGGTGAACCACGGCCGGCAGTGGCAGGTCGTCGTCGACACCGCGCGCGCGGACGGGGTGCGGCCGGACACCGGGGCGAAGGTCAAGGCCGGGGACCGGCTGACGCTGGTGGACCGCAGCATGACGGTGTTGCAGCGACCCGTGTAGGGGGCACATGGAGCAGGCGATGACACGAAAGGCGGCAGGGCGGGTACGTAGCTTGGCATGACACCTGAGCGACCCGACCCGGCGGTGCCGACGGCCACGTACCGGCTGCAGCTGCAGCCCGAGTTCCCGTTCGCGGCCGCGGCTGCGGCCGTGCCGTACCTGGCGTCGCTCGGCATCTCGCATCTGCACCTGTCGCCGGTGCTGGAGTCGGTGCCCGGTTCGACGCACGGCTACGACGTCGTCGACCCCGCGCGCGTGCGCGGGGAACTGGGCGGCGAGGACGGGCTGCGGGAGCTGGCGGGCACCGCGCGGGAGCACGGGCTCGGCCTGGTGGTGGACATCGTGCCGAACCACATGGCGATGGCACCGCGCCACAACCACGCCCTGTGGGAGGTGCTGAGGGAGGGCCCGAAGTCGCCGTACGCGCGATGGTTCGACATCGACTGGGAGGCGCAGGGCGGCCAGATGCTGCTGCCGGTGCTGGGTGGCCCGGTCGGTGCCGAGCTCGGCAACCTGAGCGTGGACGGCGAGGTGCTGCGCTACCACGACCACGTGTTCCCGCTCCGCGAGGGCACCGAGAAGCTGCCGCTGCCCCAGCTGCTGGACGCCCAGTGGTACCGCCCGGTGTGGTGGCGGCTGGCCCGGACCGAGCTCAACTACCGGCGGTTCTTCAGCATCTCCGAGCTGATCGGGGTGCGCGTGGAGGACCCGGAGGTCTTCGAGGCCACCCACGCCAAGATCCTCCAGCTGCTGCGCGAGGGCGTGGTCGACGGGCTGCGGATCGACCACCCGGACGGCCTCGCCGACCCCGACGCCTACCTCCAGCGTCTTCACGAGGCGACCGGCGGACGCTGGACGGTCGTGGAGAAGATCCTCGCGGACGGCGAGCACCTGCCCGCGTCCTGGCCGGTGGCCGGGACGACCGGCTACGACGCCCTCAGGCACCTCGACGGGCTGTTCACGGACCCGGCCGGGTTCGGGGAACTCCTCGGCCAGTACCGGCGGTTCGCGGCCCCGCAGACCGACCGGGGCGGGGACTGGGCCGCGACGGTACGGCGGGCGGCGTACAAGGTGATCACGCATGAGCTGGCGGCCGAGACCGAGCGGCTGACCCGGGCGGCGGTACGCGTGTGTGCCGCGTCCCCGGAGCCCGCGCTGCGCGACCGCGCGCCCTGGGCCCTGCGCACCGCGCTCCAGGAACTCCTGGTGCGGATGGAGGTCTACCGGCCCTACGGCTCCTCGGACGCGGCCTCCGTGGTCACCGAGGAGGCCGCGGCGGCGGCCAGGCTGGCCTTCGTGGTCCCGGAGGAGGCGGGCGCCGTGGACGTCGTACGGGATCTGGTGCTGGGGCGGGCCGGGGAGGGTCCCGGGCACGTGGAGTTCCGGACGCGGTTCGCGCAGACGGCGTCGGCGCTGCGGGCCAAGTCCGTTGAGGACACGGCGTTCTACCGGTACGTGCCGCTGCTGTCGGCGACCGAGGTGGGCGGGAACCCGGGGAGCCCGGCGCTCACGCCCGAGGAGTTCCACGCCTACTGCGCGCGCGTGCAGCGCGACTGGCCGCTGACGGGCACCGTGGCCTCGACGCACGACACCAAGCGCAGCGCGGACGTACGGGCCGCGCTGGCCGTGCTCACCGAGTGCCCGCAGTGGTGGGCGGACACGCTGGCCGAGGTGACACGCACCGGCGAGGGCGTGCCGGACGCGCAACTGGCGTGGGCGGCCTGGCAGACGGTGTTCGGGCTCGGCCCCGCCGCTCCCGAGCGGGTGCGGGAGGCGCTGCTGAAGCATGTGCGCGAGGCGGGGCTGTACACGAGCTGGACGGAACAGGAGCCGGCGTACGAGGAGGCGGTGTCGGCGTTCGTGGCGGCGGGGCCGTGCGGGGCGCCGGGCGTGCACATGGCGGCCCTGCGGGACCGGCTGGAGCCGCACGTCCGGGCGAACGTGCTGGGGGCGGCCCTGGTGCAGCTGACGATGCCCGGCGTGCCCGACGTGTACCAGGGCACCGAGGGCGAGTACCTGGCGCTGGTGGACCCGGACAACCGGCGGCCGGTGCGGTTCCCGCCGGAGGACGCGGGCGACAAGGGCGATCTGACGGCCGCTGCGCTGCGGCTGCGCCGGCGTCGGCCGGAGGTCTTCGGGGACGCGTCGACCTATGTGCCGCTGACGGCGGAGGGGCCCGCGGCGGCGCACTGTGTGGCGTTCGCGCGCTCCGGGGAGGTGGTCACCGCGGTGACCCGGCTGTCGCTGCGGCTGGCGGAGGCGGGCGGCTGGCGGGACGCGGTGCTCGCGCTGCCGCCGGGGGTGTGGGCCGACGCCCTCGTGCCGGGACGGGAGTTCTCGGGACACGCGCGCGTGGCGGAGCTCTTCGGCGAGTTGCCGGTGGCACTGCTGGAGCGGGTGGCTGGGGAGAGGGTCGGCTGACGGCGTGGGGGCCGTGGGGAGAGACGGACCGCCCGCTGAAGGCGCGCACCCCGTCACCGCACGCCGTCGCCCCGGCCCCGCGACCGGCTCACGCCCGCTCGCGCTCCCGGGGCCCGGGGTGAGGGACGGGCGTGCGGTGACGCGTCGCCCGGGGCCGGGCCACCGGCGTCGGAGGGCCTGCGGGTGGCCGGGAGACCTGCGTGATCCGGCCGGTAATCGCGCGTCGACGGCGGTCCGCCGGGCCCGCTACTGCCGTCCGCCGGGAGTGGGCAACCCCGCTGGCACCTACCGCCCTACCGGCTGCCGGTAAATGCATCTGGGCGCCCCCTGTAGCCTCCCCCGAGGCGTCCTTGACACCTCAACCGGACCGTGGGGTACTGCGGATTGCGAAGCCGGTCGGATGTGTCGGGGGTGAGTCTCCTGCCGGAGCTGAGCTACCCCACTCAGGCCCAACTCGTCTCGTCCGCACGGGCGTTGGCCGCACACCGGCCCGCCGTCTGCCGACTGAGGCAGGTGGGTGTCTCCCGCGCGGGCAGGCCCCTGCATCTGCTGTCGGTCGGCAACTCCCGAAGGGCCGTCCTGGTCGTCGCGGGCGCCCACTCCAACGAGCCGGCCGGCGGCCCCGCCGCCCTGGCCGTCGCCGAACGCATACTCGCCGAGCGGGAGTTGAGGACCGACACCTCCTGGCACTTCCTGCTGTGCGCGGACCCCGACGGAGCGAGCCTGCACGTCACCCCGGCGCCGCGCAGCCTGTTCGACTACCACCTCGGCTTCTTCCGGCCGGCCGGCGAGGAGCAGCCGGAGTGGGCCCCCGCGATGCTGCCGCCCGACCGGCTGCCGCCCGAGACCCGCGCCCTGACCGGCGTGATCGACGAACTGCGCCCCTACCTCCAGGTGACCCTGCACGGCACCGATCTGGGCGGCAGCTGGGTGCAGTTGACGAAGGACGTGCCCGGGCTCGCCGAGCCGTTCGCCAAGTCCGCGGCGGAACTGCACATCCCGGTGGAGACCGGCGCCTCGGACGCGGCGGGCTGGCCCGCGTCCGGGCCCGGGGTGCATGTCATGCCGGCGCCGGGCGCGGGGGCGGCGTATCCGAGCATGCCGGACGACGCCCGGCTGAGCACCTGGTACCACGCGCACCGCCACGGCGGTCTGACGGCGGTCGTGGAGGTGCCGATGTGGGCGAGCGACCTGGTGGACGACCCGGCGCCGCATCCCGCGCCGGCGGCGGCGATGCGGCGGCTGGCGGGGCGGCTGCTGCGGCAGTCGCGGGCGGTCGACCTGGTCCTCGCCGACGCGCTGCCGCGCCTGGAGGGGCCCGACGGGCCGCTGCTGCGGGCCGCCCGGTGGGGTCTGGAGCTGGTGCCGGGGCTGGCCTCGGACTGGATCCGCACCCGGCCCGCCGACGACACCCGGGCGTACATCGGCAGCGTGGACGCGTTCTCGCGCCGGCTGCCGCTGCGGGCGGCGGCCATGCTGCTGCGGGTCCTGCGGGAGACCGACGACCGCGCGGCACCGCGTCTGGAAGGGCTCGTGGAGGCCTGGAGCGACGCCTTCGCGGAGCGTTTCCGGGCCCGCTGGGTGCCGTTGGAGCACCAGGTCGAGCACCAGGCCCGCACGGTCGTGACGGTGGCGCTGCACGCGCGCGAGAGGCACGGGCGGGTGGGCTGAGCCCGCGCGGCCGGTGGACTCGGTCCTCGTGGCCGGCGGACTCGGCCCAGGTCGCTCCACGCGCGCGTGCGACCGCGTCACCGTGTCACCGCACGCGCGTCAGCTCCCCAGTGCGAAGACCGCCCCGGTCCGCGCCCCCATCACACAGCCGTTGGAGAAGGTCTCCTGATACTCGACCGGGCGGCCGTTCCACTGTCCGCGGGCCCGGGCGGCGACCGGTGCGTAGACCATCGGGCAGTAGACGTCGGTGGCGGCCGGAAGGGCGTTGATGTCACCGCCGACGGCGTCGAGTTGGGCGCAGGCCTCGGCGGCGCGGCCGTGTCCCTGGGGCGGGTCGCACAGCAGCAGGGTGCCGCGGGTGTCGCTGGAGTGCGAGTCGCCCTTGGTGACGGTGAGGTAGAGGTAGTTGCCGCCCGCGGAGTGTCCGGCCGTGGCGGGGGCCGCGCCCGCCAGGAGGAGGGCGGCCGCCAGGGGCAGGCCCGCGCGCGCCGCGCGCCGTACCGCTGTCGCTGTGATCGTGAACGTCATTCCCGATGCATCGGCACGGCGGCCTCGGTTCCCCACCCGGACTCACCCGAACGGGAACACGCGGGCGCGTACCGTGCGGCGAGTTCGAACGCGGCGAGCACGACGCGCGACTGGTACTCGACCTGGCGTGCGACGGGAATCCAGCGCGCGCCGCAGCCGTCGCGGTAGTCGGCGCACCAGCCGTCGACGAGCCGGTCCAGCTCGGGCAGCGCGCCGGCCGGGTCGTGACCCGCGCGCACGACGAGCTGGTGCAGGAGGCCCGCGGTGCGCAGGGCGAGGCGCCGGCCGGCGATGCGCAGGGCGGCCAGGTGACCGGTGCTCAGCGGGGGCAGCGGACGCGCGCCGTCGGCGACGTCGGGGTCCCAGGCGTCGGCGAGTCCGGGGCAGACCAGTAAATAGTCCTCGACCGGGGCGAGCAGCCGGGCCGCGTCCGGGGTGTCCGAGACGTACGGACGGATCCGCGCCAGGACGTCCTCCAGGAGCCGTGCGTCGCGGCGCAGGGTGTGGCTGACGGTCCGCAGCACCGCGGCCGCGTCGGCGGGCGTGCTGCCGTCCTCCACGGCCGCCACGCCCCACATGGGCGCCTCGACGACGGCGGTCACGGTGCCGTGCCGGTGCGGGTGGTACCAGGTCGACTCGACGGCGGCCTCGGTGATGGCGGCGGCCAGATCACCGCGGCGCGGCGGCGGGATGCGGTACACGGCGGGGCCCAGGCACGGCCAGTAGAGGGTGTCGTACGGCCCGAACTCGCGCGGGATGCGCAGCCGGGCCGCGGTGTGCGCGACGCGCCGGGCCAGTCCCGGCAGGTCGCGGGTGAGCTCGACGAAGCCGCCGCCGACGTCGACGCCGTGCAGGGAGCACTGGAGGAAGGGCCGCAGTTCGTCCTGGAGGGCGAGGAGGGTGCGGGTCTCCGGGAGAGCGGCGGCCTCCGCGCCGTCGGGCAGCCACTCGGGCTGTTCGCCGAAGCCCGGCCGGAAGAAGTTCCGGAAGTAGCGGTCGAGGGAGTACGGGCCGCGCAGCCAGCCCTCGTTGCGGCGCAGGCCGTCGGGGTCGAGGCAGAGCAGCAGGTTCCAGGTGGCGTCGGCCTCTTCGGTGAGCCGGGGGTCGGCCAGGGCCCGCTCGGCGAGTCTGAGGACGGTGGCGCCGCCCACGGGTTCGTTGGCGTGCGGTCCCGCGACGACGAGGGCCTGGCGGCTGCCGTGGCCGACGGAGAGCAGCCACAGGGGGTTGCCCGCGCGGGAGGTGCCCGCTCGGCGGAGCCGGGCGTCCGAAGGGTGGCGGTCGAGGACCGCGGCGGCCCGCGCGCCCAGCTCGTCGACGGTCGGGTAGCGGAGGAGGGGCGGCAGGGCACACCTCCACAATGTGGTGCCGTCGGTTCACCTGGTGTGCATGGTGTACGCACAGTCAGTCACGACTTGTGCGGTACGTCAACACTGCGCGAAGGAACGGGATGTGGGCGGCGACGGCACGTAAAGCCCAGGCCACAGGTGAGGTTGGGCTCAGTTGACGGCCAGCCGGAACGCCATCCGGCCGAACCCGACCTGGTCGCCCTCCCGCACGACCGCGGCGCCGATGACCCGCCGTCCGTTGACCGTGGTGCCGTTGGTCGAACCGAGGTCCCGCAGAACCCACATGCCGCCCTGCCGGCTCAGTTCGGCGTGCACCCGGGAGACGGTCTCGTGGGTCAGCCGGAGCCCGTTGGCCGGGTCCCGCCCGATGCGCAGCGAGTGGCCGCTGCCGGGGTGCGGCAGCAGCAGCTTGGGCAGCCGCTCGGACTGCCACGCCCTGCGCAGCCGTACGGTGAACCCGGAGACGGCCTCCACGGTCCCGAACACCAGCCGCGCGACCCGGCTCTCCTGGGGCAGGTCGGCGGTGAGCGCGACGAGTTCGTCGGACCGGCGCGCGACGAGAGCCAGTTCCATCCGGCGCACGAAGGTGTCGTGGGACAGCCGGCCCATGGCGACGCCGTCACGGAGCACCTGAAGCGCCTTGTCGCGCTCCGCGTCGGACAGCCGCGCGGGGTACGTGTTGAACTCGAAGGACGACGTCACGTTGGTGATTGTCGGGCAGTGAACCCCGGGTGTCCAGAAAACGAGACAACGGCCGCCCCACCCGCGCGCCCCGGCGACACCCGCCGCAAAGGGGCGGATTCCACGGCGGATTGATCGCGTTTGACGCACCATGGACGGGCTACATCACGGTGAGCCGACGAAGGGGACCGTCCGTGCAGTTCGAGGTGTGGGCACCGCAGGCCGGCCGTGTGACGCTTCATTGCGAGGGCGCCGCACGCGCGTTGGAGCTCGATCCGGAACGCCCCGGCTGGTGGTGGGGACAGGCCGAGGCCACCGACGGCACGCGCTATGGCTTCGCGGTGGACGACGGTCCCGCGCTGCCCGACCCGCGCTCGCGCCGCCAGCCGGACGGCCCGGACGGACTCAGCGCGGTCGTCGACCACGCCCGGTACACGTGGCGTACGCCCTGGACCGGCCGGGCCCTGCCGGGAGCCGTCCTGTACGAGCTGCATGTGGGCACCTACACCCCCGAGGGCACCCTGGACGCGGCCGCCGCCCGCCTCGGCCACCTCGTCGAACTGGGTGTCACCCACGTCGAGTTGATGCCCCTGTGCCCCTTCCCCGGCCGACACGGCTGGGGCTACGAGGGCGTCTCCCTGTGGGCGGTGCACGAGCCGTACGGCGGCCCCGAGGCACTCAAGCGTTTCGTCGACCGCGCCCACGAGCTGGGCCTCGGGGTGGTCCTGGACGTGGTGCACAACCACCTGGGCCCCTCCGGCAACTACCTCCCGATGTTCGGACCGTACTTCACCGACACCCATCACACCCCCTGGGGTTCCGCCGTCAACCTGGACGCGCCCGGCTCGGACGAGGTGCGCGCCTATCTGCTGGGCAGCGCGTTGGCCTGGCTGCGGGACTACCGGATCGACGGGCTCCGCCTGGACGCGGTGCACGCGCTCGCCGACACCCGCGCCCTGCACTTCCTGGAGGAGCTGTCGACGGCCGTCGACGCCCTCGCCGCCGAGCTGGGCCGCCCGCTGTTCCTGGTCGCCGAGTCGGACCTGAACGACCCGCGGCTCATCACGCCCCGCGCGGAGGGCGGCCTCGGACTGCACGCCCAGTGGAACGACGACTTCCACCACGCCCTGCACACCGCCCTGACCGGCGAGTCCCAGAGCTACTACGCCGACTTCGGCCAGGCTCCCTTCGCCTCGATCGCCAAGACGCTCACGGGCGGCTACTTCCACGACGGCACCTACTCCAGCTTCCGGGGCCGTGCGCACGGGCGCCCGCTGGACCAGACGCGCACGGCGGCGCACCGGCTCCTCGGCTACACCCAGACCCACGACCAGATCGGCAACCGCGCCCGCGGCGACCGGCTGTCGGCGTCCCTCTCCCCCGGCCTGCTGGCCTGCGCGGCGACCCTCACCCTGACCGCACCCTTCACCCCGATGCTGTTCATGGGCGAGGAGTGGGGGGCGGGCACGCCCTGGCAGTTCTTCACCGACCACACCGACCCGGACCTCGCGGAGGCCGTACGGCGGGGCAGGCGGCGGGAGTTCGCCGAGCACGGCTGGGCCGAGGAGGACGTCCCTGACCCGCAGGACCCGGCGACCCGCGACCGCTCCTGCCTCGACTGGTCCGAGCTCGGACGCGAGCCCCACGCGCGAGTGCTGGCCTGGTACCGCCGGCTCCTCGCGCTGCGCCACGAACAGCCCGACCTCACCGACCCCGACCTCGCCGACACCAAGGTCGCCCACGACGAGGACCAGCGCTGGCTGGCCTTCCGGCGCGGGGACGTCCGGGTGGCCGTGAACCTCGCGAAGTCGGCGGCTGCCATTCCGCTTGGTCCGCGCGAGGCGCGGGTGCTGGCGGCGTGGGAGCCCGTGCGGGCGCCGGGTGCGGACGGGGTGCTGCATGTGCCCGGGGAGTCGTGCGTGGTGCTGCTCCAGTCGTGAGGTCGTACGGCCAGCCGGGCCGCCCGGCCCGCGACACGGGTCCGCGGTCCGCGGTGGCAGCTCACGCTGTCGCCGACACCGGGGCCGGTCCCTGGTGCTGGGCGCGTATGCGCAGGCCGCGGAGGACGATCACGCCCAGCCGGACGATGACCTCGCCGAAGGCCATGAGGATCAGCGCGGCCACCCAGGCCTGTTCGCTGGTGATCTGGTGGTCGACGGAGAAGCGGGCCACGTGCGCGGCGCCGGACGGGTGGGAGGACCAGACCGCGAACCCAAGGCGGAAGCCCATGCTGACCACCCACAGCGCGGCGGCGCCGAGGGTCGCCTTCACCCGTATGTGACCCTCCGCGAACCGGACACGGGTGATCAGTCCGCCCACCAGCCCGAAGGCGATGCCGATCCCGGCGAACAGGCCGATCAGCAGCGGGTCGTGGCCCGCGGTGGGGATGTGGTGCAGGTAGGTGGTCCCGGCCCAGGTGATCAGGCCGAGCGGCAGCAGCACGGTGCGGAGCGTCAGTCTCTCCTCGCGCAGCTGTCGGAAGACCACCAGGAGGAGTGCCACGTCGATGAGCCAGTCGGAGATCGTCATGCTTCGACTATCCGGTTCCGGCACGGTCGGGCGCCTCAACCCACGGGTGGAACGAGGGTGGAAAAGACCAGGTGGAGACGGCTACAACCCGGTGTCGTCCGTCTCGTCCCGCAGCTCCGTGACCCGCTCCAGCAAGATCGCCTCCCAGGCCCGCACCAGGCGGGTCCTCAGCAGCGTGAGGGAGGTCCGGTCGCGGCCTTCGAGGTGGGCGGCGAGCCGGATCACGGTGTCGCAGCGGGCCAGCCACAGGCCGCGCAGACAGGGCCGGGCGCCGTAGCCGGCGAGGGTCGCGGCGCGGACGGCGGCGGGTGAGCCGACGGCGAGCGCGAGGCTCGCGATGTCCTCGGCCGGGTCGCCGACGATCGCCTCGGTCCAGTCGAGCACCCCGCGGACCCGGCCGTCGGCGCTGACCACCAGGTGCTCGCCGGTCAGGGCCCGGTGGACGAGGACCGCGGTGCCGGGCTGCGCGGCGAGCTGGACCGCCGCCGGTGAGGTGAGCTGCTGGAGCCGGACCGGGTCGAACTCGTCGGCCGCGCGGAGCCGCTCGACGGCCCGGTCGGCCTCCCGCCGCAGCGCCTCCAGGGAACGTGGGGCCACACGCGGCACGCCGAGCGCCTCGGCCTGTCGTACCGGAACCTCGCGCAGCCCCGTCAGCAGCCCGGCCAGATCGGCCTCGCCGACCGCGGACACGTCGTGCTCCTCCGCCGTGCCGCCGGGCACCTTGGTGTCCAGCGTGTACGCGAGGCCCGGCGCCCACTCGCCCTGTGCCACGCCGGCCGGCACCGCGACCGGGACGTGCGGGCGGACCAGGTCGCGCAAGCGCGGTTCGCGGCGTCTGCGGACGGAGGACTCGCGGTCCCCTGCGAGGCGCAGCACATGGCGGGTGCCGACCCACCAGGTGGAGTGCCCCTCGCCCTCGGCGACCGGCCGGACCTCGGGTCCGGCCGGGGAGTCGGCCCCGTCTGCGGTACCGCTCTTGAGGGCGCCGTTGGAGGCGCCGTCGGTGCCGCCCCTGGCGCGGTCGTCGTTGAGATCGTCCTTGAGCAGGGAACGGACCAGTCGGCGGACGGTGTCCGCGGTGGGTGTCGGTGCCTGGGTCATGGTCGCGCCGTTGTCGTCCGGGGGCGTGTGAGGGGCTCCTGATGCCGGGTCAGTCCACTATGACCAGCTCGCGGGTGGTGTCGTTGAGCCTGCGGCCGCCGTCCTCGGTGACCGTGACGATGTCCTCGATGCGCACCCCGAAGCGGCCCGGCAGATAGACGCCGGGCTCCACGGAGAAGCACATGCCGGGCACGAGGGGCTGTTCCTCGCCCTCGATCATGTACGGCGGTTCGTGCGTGGTGACGCCGATGCCGTGCCCGGTGCGGTGGATGAAGTACTCGCCGTACCCGGCGTCGCCGATGACCGCGCGGGCGGCCCGGTCGACCTCCTGGCACGGCACGCCGGGCCGTACCGCCCGGAAGCCCGCCTCCTGGGCCGCCCGTACCAGGTCGTGCACCCGGCGCTCCTCGTCGGTGGGCTCGCCGACGTGGACCGTACGGGAGGTGTCGGAGCCGTAGCCGTCCTTGAGGCCGCCGAAGTCGAGGACGACCATGTCGCCGTGTTCGATGACCCGCTCGCCGACCTCGTGGTGCGGGTTGGCGCCGTTCGGGCCGGAGGCGACGATCGTGAAGTCGACCTGGGAGTGGCCGAAGCGTCGTAGCAGCGCGGCCAGGTCGGCGGCGACCTCGGACTCCCGGCGGCCGCCGAAGGGGACCTTCCGGATCTCCTCGAACGCCGCGTCCGCCGCCGCGCCCGCCGCCGTCAGCAGGTCCAGCTCCGCCTGGTCCTTGACGGCCCGGAGCATCGGCAGGGCCTCGGTGAGGGAGGCGTACGAGGTGCCGGGCAGCGCCTTCTGGAGGCCCAGCAGGTGCATCGCCCAGGCGTTGTCACTGATGCCGAACCGGCCGCTCGTGTCCAGGAGGGCGGCGGTGGCGGCGTAGGGGTCCTTGCCGTCGGTCCAGTCGCGCAGGGTCAGGGCGCTCGCTCCGGCGGCCCTGGCGGCGTCCGGGGCCTCCAGGGTGGGGACGACGAGCACGGGGTCCTGTCCTGGGGCGAGGACCAGCAGGGTGAGCCGTTCGGTGGTCGCGGTGGGGGCGTAGCCGGTGAGCCAGACCAGATCCGGTCCCGGAGCCACCAGGAGTCCCGCGAGCCCGGCCTCGGCGGCCGACCGCGCCGCGCGCTCCATGCGGGCCCTGTAGTCGTCGGCGGCGAAAGGCGCTGCGGTGCCGGTCATCCGGGCCTCCCTGGGCGGGTGAAGGTCTTAGGGCAGCATCCTGCCCGTACGGCGAGGGGTGCGCGAGCCGGTCGACACGTCTTTCGGCGCGGACCGGGCGGACCTGGCGGGGTGCCGCTCCTGCGTCAGCTCTCCAGGGCCATGCGGACACCGAGGAGGAGCAGCACGCCTCCGGACACCTGTTCAAGGCGCCGGCGCACGCCCGCGCGGGACAGCACCTCCCGCAACCGGCCGACGAACCACACGTAGAGGCCGTAGTAGCCGATCTCGTAGACCGCCCAGAGCGCGGCGAGCCCGACCATGGCGGGCAGGTGCGGGGCGCCCTCGGGCACGAACTGCGGCAGGAAGGACATGGCGAAGACGGCCGCCTTGGGGTTGGCGAGGTTGAGCAGCAGTCCGCCGCGGTAGGCGGCCCAGCCGGTCCGGCCCGTGCTCTCCCAGCCGTCGTCCTGCGTGGCGCCCTTGGCTCGGCGCGCGTTGCGCAGGGCCTGGACGCCGAAGCCGACGAGGACGACGGCGCCGACGATCCGCATCACGTCGTAGGCGATCTCGGAGGCGGTCAGCAGCGCGGTCAGTCCGAGCGCGGCGACCACGCCCCAGACGAACACCCCGGTCTCGTTGCCGAGCACGGTCAGGAAGCCCGAGCGGCGGCTGTGCAGCGACTGCTTGATGATCAGCACGGTGCTCGGACCGGGGGACGCGGCGATGAGGGTGCAGGCCCCCAGGAAGGCGAGGAGCGTGGTCGGCATGAGGTCATGGTGACGCCGGCGGCCGGATCCGGACCAGTGGTTTTCGCGGGCTGCCCGAGGAGGTCGGGTCTGGCTTCCGCCGCCCGGGTGCGCGTGGCCGGGCGCCGGTGTGCGACCGCGCGGCGGTCATGTGACGACGCCGGGTACGGCCGTGAGCTGCTGGTAGCCGCCGCTGCGGTGGCGGACCGTGAGCACGACCTCGCGGCCGGGGCGGGCACGGGCGACGGCCCGGGCGAGGTCGTCGGCCGTGTCGATCCGGGTCCGGCCGAAGTTGAGGAGCACGTCGCCCCGGACCAGGCCCGCCGTGTAGCCCGGGCCCGGGACATGGACGCCGACCACCAGGGCGCCCGCCTTCTCGGCGTCCACGGCCTCCAGCCCGAGGGTCGCGACGGCAGGCGCCGCCGAGGGGCCGGCCGTCGGTTTCGCGGACGGCCGGGCGGGGCTCGGGCGCGTCGAGGCGGACGGGGCGCCCTGCCGCGCCCCGGGTCCCTGTCCCGCCCCCGCCTGGCGCTGGAGTTCGGCCAGCTTGCTCATGCCGATCACCGTGGCGCCGACCGTCCCGAGGCCCACGCCCGAGAGCACCAGGACGGCGGCGGCCAGCAGCCCCAGCAGCAGGGTCGTGAACCGGCGGCCACGGCGGCGGGCGGCATGCGGGCGCCGAGCCGGCCTGGGCCTCTTGCCGCCGCCGGACTCCTGACCGGGCATCGGCTTGGGGCGCAACGCAGTCTGTTCCATCGATCGCCTCCGGCTGGATCACCACCGGCTGATGCTCTACCCGGCGCACCGGCGCGCGACGAGCCACGAACGAGTGAGACTGACCGGTGGTCAGGGGCGGGAATCAGTGTGCGGAGAGCCTGTCGCCGAGGGAGCCGGGAACGGCGGGGCCGCGGCGGGATCGCGGCTGTCCCTACGGCGCCCTCGAGCCGCGGCTCGCGACGGCCCCGGTCCTCGGGCTGCCGTCGCGCGCCGCGGTGGCGGGCGCCACAGGAGACGCGTCCGTCGGTGGAGGGCGCCGTACAGGAGACGCGTCCGGCCGAGGAGGGCGTCTACAGGGGACGCTTTCGGCGGTCGAGCGCGGCCTACGGAGGGGCCGTCGGCCCGTGTGCCGTCAGCCCGTGTGCCCCTCGTGGCCGCCGTGGCCCGCGCCGTGGTCGAACTTCAGGGCCTCCGGGGGCATGACGACGAAGGGCCGCATCATGCCCATGTCCTCGTGCTCCAGGAAGTGGCAGTGGTACATGAAGCGGCCGTACGCCCCGTCGAACTTGCCCATGATCCGCAGCATCTGGCTTCCGGGGACCCGGTAGACGTCCTTGTAGCCGAGTTCGTTGGGCGCCAGCGGGATCGTCCTGGACGGGTCGTGGGCGATCGGGGTGCGGGTGCCGCCGACCGTCGCGTCGAAGCCCGTCGCCACGTACGGGTCCCGGCCGAGGGCCTGGAAGTCGGCCAGGTGGATGTGCATCGGGTGCGGGATCGGCGCGAGGTTGAGGAAGCTCCACTGTTCGTGGCTGCCCTCGGGGATGGTGAAGCCGAGGCCGTCGTTGAACGTCCGTGCCGTGCGCCGGTATGTCTTGGTGACGCCGTCGGCTCCGGTGACCTGGATGATCCCGTCGGCCGGGAACTGGATGCCGCTCGCGTCCTCGACCTCGGTCATCTCCCAGATCTCCGGGTGGCCGCCGGAGCCCTTGGTGCCGGGCGGGGTGAGCACGACCAGGCGGTGGCCGTGCGGGATGTCGTGCGAGTACCGGCGGAAGGAGCCGGAGAGCACTTCGGGCAGCTCGAAGGTGTCGGTCTCGCAGCCTTCCCGGACCCGGAACTCCATGACCGCCGGATAGCGCACACCGCCCGCCGGGTCGGGCGTGCCCGCGGGCTGGTTCGGCCCCTTGTTGACCAGCCGGAGCGTGCGGCCCGCGACCGCGCGGAAGTCGACGAGCAGGTCGAAGCGCTCCGCCGGAGCAGCGGTCAGGGTGGGCAGCGCGCCGTCGAAGTCGATCGGCACCGGGCGCGGCAGCAGCCCGCCGTCGCTGCCGATCTGGTGGACGATCCCCGGCACCGGGTTGTCGTCCTCGTCGAGGAGGACGAGGTCGTAGATGCGCGCGTTGGAGGCGTTGACCAGCCGGAAGCGGTACCAGCCACTGTCCACCTCGGCGTACGGCCAGATGCGCCCGTTGACCGTGGTGTACGGGCCGGCGAACGGGATGGTGACCGGCTTGCCCGTCTCGGGGTTCTTCTCCTGGACGACGAGTGTCTTGTGCAGCAGCCTGCCGTTGAGCCGGCCGTCCTCGTCGGTGTCGAGGTTGCGGTCGGCGAGCAGCAGCGGGATCTCCCGCTCGCCGCACGGCAGCCGGAGGGCGTCCTCCTCGTCGTCGCGGACGAGGTAGGTGCCGTACAGGCCCGCCATCACGTTCCACCGGGTGATGTTCATGGCGTGGTCGTGGTACCACCACTGGACCGCCTGGTGGTCGTTCGGGTACTCGGAGAGCTGGGCGTCGCCGAAGCCGACCGCGTTGTCCGCCCAGCCGTCGTTGCCGCCGCCCGTCTGGGCGCCGTGCAGGTGGGTGACCGACCAGGCGGGCAGGGCGGCGACGTCCTTGCTGGGCTCGGTGCCCTCGCGGCCGGGCAGGGTGGGCGAGGCGGGCGGCAGCACCTCGACGGCGGTGACCGGGTACTCGCTGCCCTTCGGGATGCGGTTGGTCCAGGCGATACGGACCCGCTGTCCCCGCCGCACCTCGATGGTGGGACCCGGCACCTGGCCGTCGTAGCCCCACATCAGCGTCGGCGGGAGCTGCGGGTGCAGGCGCACCCAGGTCGGGCGCAGGGCGATCTCCGTCTCGCGCAGTACGTCGCCGGAGTCGGGACGCAGGACGGGCGGGACGGGCAGCGGTGCGACGAACGGCGTGAGCTCCCCCGGTGCCGCTAAGTCCTGGCGGTTCTGGTCGCTCTCGGTGATCCTGTCGATGATCTCGGTCAAGGTCCGAACACCCCCGTGTGTTCTTGTGGTCTGTTCCCCTTGCCTCGTCAGACTCCTGGCACCTCACCGAAGTTCCCTGAATGCCCCATTCCGTACGAGAAGGTTGAGAAACGGCATTCGGAACCGCGAAGTCCCGTTGTCGGTGGGCACTGTTACGTTCTGTGACATGACCGATCACGCCTTGGGGCTGCTCCGCCAGGACTCCCGCCTCGCCGAACTCGCCGACTTCCCCTTCGGCTTCTCCCTCGCCCGCGTCGAGCACGGCCATGCCGAGCCGGTCCGCCTCGCCTCGGGCGGCCCGCTGGAGGCCGTGGCGGGCGACGACACCGGTGGTACGTATTTCCGGTGCGCGGACGGCTCCGTGCTGTACGCCGACTCCGAGGGCGGGGCCGGGATCATAGGGGCCGGCGTCGACGCGGCGCTGGAGGTGCTGATCGGCCTGCCGGGGTGGCGCGACTGCATGCTGCTGTCCCCGGACGACGGCGAGGAGGAGATCCTCGCGCACGTGGCCGAGGTGGAGGACGAGATGCGCGAGGACTTCGACCTCGACGCGGACCGGGCCGAGCTCCGCGCCGCCCTCGGCTTCCCGGAGCGCTCCCCCGTCGAGCTGGTGGGGATGCTCCACGCCGCGCTTCTGCGCACCGAGCCCGACTTCCTGCTCCTCAACGCGGAGGAGGGCCGTGCCTACGAGCTGATCGGTCCTCCCCCGCCGCCGCTGTGGGAGCAGGTCCTCGCGACGGGCCGCGCCGACCTCGCGGGGCTGCGGGCGGGTGACAGCGTGGTGTGGGACGCGGTGGCCGAGGATGCCGTACGACGTCGACTCGCGCTGCGGGCCGCGCAGTTCGACCGGGCGGAGGCGGACCTGGAGCCGCTGCGGCGGTTGCTGCGGTACGAGACGCGGTCGTCGATGACGGACGAACTCCGGCTGGCCGCCGTGCTGGTGGGGCTGCACGGCCGGACCGAGGACCTGCCGCTGCTGCACGAGGTGCGGGAGACGGACTTCGACACGGCGTGCGGGCTGAGCGAGATACCGGGACCGGGCTCGGACCCGGCCGAGCTGCGCGGCTGGGCCCAGGAGACGGACAGCGTGCTCTTCGGCTCGGACCCCGCCGACGAGCCGTTGTACACCTGGACCGACCTGGCCCTGGACCAGGGGCTGACCGCACTGGCCCTGGCCGCGCTGATACGCCGCTTCGACGCGATCGAACTCGACCAGAGCCTGCTGCGCCGGGACGACGACCCGGCGCTGCTGGACACCTCCGAACTCACCGACCTGGCTGACGAGTTCGAGGACCTCGGGGAGCCGGTTCAGGCGGAGCGGGCACGGCGTCTGCATGCGGCGCTCCAGGAGGGTGCTCGGCGCTGAACACGGGGGCGTGTGCCGGGGAGCCGGGGCTGAGCGAGCCCCGGCGATCTCACCACCCGCTCTGCCGCAGGCCCGACCTCACCACCCGCTCAGCCCGCAGGCCCGACCTCATCACTCGCTCGGCCCGCCGGCCACCCAGGTCGGTCAGCCCACCAGCGGCAGCACCGGCGCCCGGTCCGGCAGGAAGCCGTGCGTCCGGCCCGCCAGGTGCTCCGCCTTGTAGCGGTCGACCGTGCGATGCCAGTGCAGGATGCCGGACATCCAGTTCTGGAGGTCGGTCACATAGCCCCGCATGATCTCGCGGGCCTCCTCGGAGAGGTCGAAGTCGTCGTACACGACGGGCAGTTCGTGGGCGGCGACGTGTTCGAACTGTTCCATGCGCTGGGTCATGAGGTCGTGGACGACGCGGAGGGCGGTGGGGTAGTCGACGCCGAAGAAGTTCTGCACGACGAGGATCGCGTTGTGGATCTCGCCCTCGTACTCGATCTCCTTCTGGTAGGAGAAGACGTCGTTGGTCAGACAGGCGTAGTCGACGGCGGCGTTCTCCAGGGCGCGTACGGGCCCGCTGCGGTAGACCTCGGGCGGGACGGCGGGGCCGTGGCCCATCCGGCACAGGCTCATGGTGAGGTCGGAGCCGAAGGTGGCGCGGCGCATCTCCAGGTAGTCGACGGGGTCCGGGACACGGTGGTGGAGCTGGTTGCCCAGTTCCCACACCCAGCTCTCGGTCATCACGTTCACGGAGTCCTTGAGGGTGCCCCGCTGCTCGGGGGTCATCTCCGCGGTGGTGCGCGCCCACAGGTCGATCAGGCCGCGCTCCATGCCGTTGGCGGGGACGAGTGCCTGCTCGCCGTCGAGGGGCATGCAGTCCGACAGCCGCTGGGTGGTGAGCCGGGCGGCGGCGAGGGCGCGGCGGGCGCCGTAGACGAGGGGGTAGTAGTCGTCGGCGTAGGTCCCCCAGGCGAGCCAGTGCGAGCTGAGGTCGAGGGCCTCGGGGGTCGCGTCGGGGTCGATCCCCGCGGCGCACAGCGGGAGGTCGGCCGCGGCGAGCCGGTCCTCGTCCCACACTCCCTCCTGGAGCATGCCCATGCGGTGCATCCACTCGGTGAGGCGGGGCCGGGCCTCGGCGAGATGCGGGCTGAGCTGGTTCCGGAAGGGCATGTGGAAGTCGGGGAGCACGGAGGGGCCGACCTTCTGGAATGGCACATGCGTGTAGGCGCGCAGCCGCTCGGCGCCGGCCGCGACGAGCAGGGCGCCGACGTCGGCGGCCGAGGTGCCGCGGCCGGTCAGGGTCTCCCACGGGGAGGTGGTCCGCGCGCGGGCGTTCATGTACCGGCTGGAGCGCATGTGCCACTCGTGGCCGCCGGACTGCCAGTCCTGAAGGCCCTGGGTGTACTTGGCGACCGCGGCCACCTCGGCCGAGGAGAGACCTTTCTCCAGGGCGACGGCGGGGACCTCGGTCAGGGCGGTGTGCTCGAACTGGTGGAGGCGGGAGGTGAGGACGTCGTTGACGGTGTCGGCGGCCTCCTGGGTGGTGCAGCCGAAGAAGGTCTCCAGGACGAGCACGCCGTTGCTGAGCTCGCCCTCGTCCTCGACCTCGCGCTGGTAGGAGAAGAGGTCGTTGCGCAGGTGCACGGCGTCGGAGAAGGTCTCCATCAGGACCCTCAGCGGCCGGGTGCCGGCGACGGACGCGGGCACCTCGGCCGTCGCGTACTCCACGAGCCCGGCCGACCAGGGGGCGCCGCCCACCTTGCGGCGCATCTCGATGTACTCGACGGGGTTGGCGATCCGCCCCTCGTTGATGTTGGAAAGCTCCCACATCGACTCGTTGAGCAGATGCTCGGTGGCGACGGCGAAGCGGCGGCGCCAGTCGGCGGACATCACCGGCACGGTCCGGGTCCACAGGTCGGCGAGGCCCGCCTCGACCGGGTTCTCCGGCTCGGGCATGGGCGTCGACAGGTCCATCGGCATGAAGAGGGGCAGCCGGTCGAGATAGGCCTTGCCGCCGGCGCGGTCCTGGGTGCGCTTGAAGATCTCCAGGAAGTGGTCGTCGAAGAAGAAGACCCACACGTACCAGTCGGTGATGAGCGAGAGGGCGGGGCCGTCGCACTCGGGGTGTGTGTAGGCGCAGAGCAGTCCGTAGTCGTGCGCGTCGAGGTCGGACTGCTCCCAGATCCCGGACCCCTCCAGCATGCCCATCTGGCGCGCCCACGCGGTCGAATGGGCGCGGGCCTCGTCGACGTGCGGGTTCAGCCGGGCGGGATACGGCATGTAGAAGTGCGGGAGTTCGAAGGGCTGCTGCGTCATGAGCCGGGCCCTACCCAGGCCCCTTCGGGGCCATCCGCACGCCGGGACATGATCACACCATCGCGTGAATCGAGGGTGAATCCGGGCACTTCGAGGGGGACTTGTGACGTTCACCTCTACGCGCGCAGACTTCTCGAGTTCACGACGTGTCCCCTCCCTCACCGGAGCCCTGATGAACCAGCCCCAGCCTTCGACCGACCGCCCCGCAGCCCTCTCCCGCCGCACCA
The DNA here is from genome assembly GCF_010548375.1 of Streptomyces sp. SID13726. GTDB lineage: Bacteria > Actinomycetota > Actinomycetes > Streptomycetales > Streptomycetaceae > Streptomyces. Next base: position 498,614 of record NZ_JAAGLY010000001.1, on the reverse strand, counting down.
CGCTCGCCGCGCTGGCGGGCGCGGCGCTCACCGGTGTCGCCGCGGCCCCCGCGTCGGCGTCGGGCCACCGCCACACGGTCCGGTTCGCCACCTTCAACGCCTCTCTGAACCGCGCCACCGAGGGCGCCCTGGTCACCGACCTGTCGACGCGGGACAACGCGCAGGCGCGCAATGTCGCCGAGACCGTCCAGCGCGTGGACCCGGACGTGCTGCTGATCAACGAGTTCGACTACGTGGCGGGCGGCATAGCGGTCCGGCTGTTCCTCGACAACTACCTCGCGGTCGGCCAGCGCGGTGCCCGGGCGATCCGCTTCCCGTACCACTTCACCGGCCCGGTGAACACGGGCGTGGCGACCGGGGTCGACCTGGACGGGAAGAACGGCGCGGTCACGACGCCCGGTTCGGACGCATACGGCCAGGACGCCTACGGCTACGGCTTCTTCCCCGGCCAGTACGGCCTGGTCGTGCTCTCGAAGTTCCCGATCGACACCCGCGCGGTGCGCACCTTCCAGCACTTCCTGTGGAAGGACATGCCGGGCAACGCGATGCCCCCGGGCTACTACAGCGCCGAGGCGCGGGCGATCCTCCGGCTGTCCTCCAAGAGCCACTGGGACGTACCGGTGCGCATCGGCCACGAGACCGTGCACTTCCTGGTCTCGCACCCGACCCCGCCGAGCTTCGACGGCACCGAGGACCGCAACGGCCGGCGCAACCACGACGAGATCCGCCTGTGGGCCGACTACATCGGCGGGCGCCGACGCAGCGCCTACCTGTACGACGACAAGGGCGTCCGGGGCGGACTGCGGCCCGGCGCGCGGTTCGTGATCGCGGGCGACCTCAACGCCGATCCGTACGACGGCGACAGCTACGACCACGCCGTACGGCAACTGCTCGACCACCCGGCGATCCGGCTGCCGAAGCGGCCTCCGTCGAGCGCGGGCGGGGTGGAGGCGGCGCGGTCGCAGGGCGGTGCGAACGTCTCGCACGTCGGGAATCCGGCGTACGACACCGCGGACTTCAACGACACCACGCCGGGCAATCTCCGGGTGGACCACGTGCTGCCGTCCAAGGGGCTGATACCGGGGGCGAACGGCATCTTCTGGCCGACGTCCGACGACCCGCTGTACCGGCTGGTGGGCAACGGCACGACGGTGCCGACCTCGGACCACCGGATGGTGTGGCAGGACGTTCAGGTCTGCTGAGTGTCCTCGGCGCCGGGCTCGAGTTCCTGGCCGCTCTCCTGAACTCCCTTGCCGCGCACGGCGAGTCCCACCTCGGCCCGCAGTGCGACGAACTCCGGCAGTCCCCGGGTGGCGATCTGGTCCCGTCGCCCGGGGAGTTCCACCGGGAGGTCGAGGACGATCCCCGAGCCGGGGCCCGGGGAGAGGACGACGACGCGGTCTCCGACGTAGACGCTCTCGTCGATGTCGTGGGTGACGAACACGATGGTCGTGCCGTCGGTGCGGTGGACCTCCAGGAGCAGGTCCTCCAGGTCCTCGCGGGTCTGGGCGTCGAGGGAGCCGAAGGGTTCGTCCATGAGGAGGAGGGTGGGGCGGCGGACGAGGGCGCGGGCGATGGCGACGCGCTGCTGCATGCCGCCGGAGAGCTGCCAGGGGTGACGGCGGGCGGCGCCGGAGAGGCCGACGCGGTCGAGGATGCGGTCGGCCTCGGCGCGCCGCTCGGCCCGTCCGAGGCCGCGGCGGCGCAGCGGCAGGGCGACGTTGTCGCGGACCGTGAGCCAGGGGAAGAGGGAGCGGCCGTAGTCCTGGAAGACGACGGCGAGGCTGTCGGGGACGCCGGTGACGGGGGTGCCGTCGATGGTGATCGTGCCCTCGCGCGCGGGGAGCAGGCCGGCGATGGTGCGCAGCAGGGTGGACTTGCCGCAGCCGGACGGGCCGACCACGCACAGGAGTTGGCCGGCGGGGACGGTGAGGGTGATGTCGTGCAGGACGCGGTGGTCGCCGTAGTGCTGGCCGACCGCGGAGAGCTGGAGCATACGGTCGGTTCCCTGTCCGCCCTCGGTCCGGGGGCGTGTCGCGTGGCTCATGGGGCTTCCTGGGTGCGGCTGGCGTGACTCATACGGCCCTTCCCTTGCCGATCAGCCGTTTCTCGACCGTCAGCAGACCGGTGTTGAGCAGATAGCCGAGGACGCCGAGCAGGACCAGCGCCGCCCATACGGTGAGCAGGTCGGAGCGGGTCTGGGCCTCGGTGAGCGTGAAGCCGATGCCGTTGGCGGTGCCCGGCAGCAGTTCCGAGAAGACCATGAGGATGAGGGAGAGCGAAAGGCTCAGGCGCAGTCCGGCGAAGATCCGGGGCAGTGCGGAGGGCAGGACGAGGAACCACAGGCGTTCGGCGGTGTTCAGGCGCAGCACCGCGGCGACGTCCAGGCGCAGCGGGTCGGTGTTGCGGACCCCGGCCGCGGTGTTGATCAGTACCGGCCAGACGGCGCTGAACGCGATCGACGCGATCTGCATCGGGGTGCCGAACGCGAACACCACGACGAAGACGGGGACCAGCGCCGGGGGCGGAACGGCCCGGGCGAACTGGAGGACGGGGTTGCACAGCGCGTGGGCCCGGCGCGAGCGGCCGACGGCGACGCCGAGGACGATCCCGCCGAACACGGCGATCGCGAACCCGGCCGCCATCCGGCCGAGGCTGGGCAGGATGTCGTCCACGGCGGCCGGACCGAGGAAGAGATGCCGGGCGGGCCCGTCGAACCACAGGTCCCGGACGTGCCGCGCGATGCGACTCGGCGGCGGGAAGTAGACACTCCCTTGGGCCCGAGTACCCAACTCCCAGACACCCACGGCGAGCACGAGCACGAGCCAGCGCAGGAGGGCGGGGTGAGTGGCCCCGCGGGAGCGGGGGGTGGGCGGCGTGGGCGGCTGGGGCGACGCCGACAGGGCTGGGCGGAGCCGGGAGTCGTGACGCGGCGAGGCGGTGCCGTCCGCTGGATCGGCGAAGTCCGGCATCCGGCTACCGCCCTCGCCGTCCAGCCGATCGACCGAGCCCCGCATCCGACCACCACTCTCGCCGCCCGCCACATCACCCGACCCCTGCACCCGGCTGCCGCCCTCGCCGTCCGCTGGATCGGCGGAGCGCCGCGGCCGACTCCCGCCCTCGCCGTCCGGCCGATCGACCGAGCCCCGCATCCGACCACCACTCTCGCCGCCCGCCACATCACCCGACCTCTGCACCCGACTGCCGCCCTCGCCCTCGCCCTCCGCTGGATCCACGGCCCCTCGCACCTTGCTACCGCCCTCACCACCCGCCGCATCAGCCGCCCCCCGCACCCGACCACCACCCTCACCCCCCGCCCAACCCCCCACCCCCGGCACCCCACCCTCCCCCTCACCCCCCACCGAACCCCCCACCCCCGGCACCCCCTCCCAACGGTCACCGCCTCCACCTCCGCCGCCCGCCACCCCCCTCACAACCCCACCCCGCGCCCCGCGACCCCCCGATGCTCCGGCGTCCACGGGAACAGCCGCCGCTCGGCCCACACCAGCACCCCGTTGATGACCAGCCCCAGCGCCCCGGCCCAGACCACCCCGGCCAGTACATCCCTCGTGCCGTCCGTGGCGAGGCCCGCCTGGGCGATGTAGATGCCGAGGCCCTTGCCGAAGCCGGAGAGGATCTCCGTGGCGACGGCGAGGATGAGGGCGACCGCGGCGGAGATGCGGATGCCGGCGGCGATGAAGGGGGCCGTGGCGGGGAGTTCGGCGCGGAGCAGTACCGCGAGGCGGCCGAAGCCGAAGGCGCGCAGGGTGTCCTTGGCAAGGGGGTCGGTCTCGCCGAGGCCGTAGACGGTGTTGAAGAGGATGGGCCAGACACAGGCGTACGTGATGAGCGCGACCTCGGTTTCGGTGCCGGAGCCGAGCAGCAGGGAGACCAGGGGGATCAGGGCGACGGACGGCAGCGGCCGCAGCAGCTCCACGATCGCCCGGGTGGCGGCGTCGACGAGCGGGACACTGCCCAGCAGCAGCCCGAGCGGTACGGCGATCGCGCAGGCGAGGGCGAGTCCGAGCGCCCAGGCGCGCAGGGTGGCCCCGATCCCGTCGAGGAAGACGGAGTCGCCCGCCAACTCGACCGCGCGGCCGAGGACTTCGGAGGCGGGCGGCAGATAGCTGCGGCGCACCAGACCGGCCCGGCTCACCGCCTCGCACACCCCGAAGGCGAGCAGCACCCCGAGCAGTCCGAGCCACAGCTCCTGACGCTCCCTCAGCCGGCGCACGGGCACGGCCCCTTCGGGCACGGCCCCTTCGGGCACGGCCTCTTCGAGCCCGCCACCGGCGAGCTCCTCACTTCACCAGCAGGGTGGTCGGATCGATCGGTTTCTTCAACATCTTCTGTTTCTGCATGAGTTCGGTGAGCCGGGCGATCTGCGTGCCGTCCATGGTCTCCGGAAAGACCGGCAGATCGATCTTCGCCGCCTGCTCCTTGGTGACCTTGGTGTACGTCGGCAGCACCTCGCGCACCAGGGACGGATCGGCGTCGGCGAGCTTCACGGCGGCTTTCAGGGCGCGTTGGAACCGTGCGAGCGCGTCCGCGTTCTTCCCGGCGAACCGCTCGGTGGTGATGTAGCCGCTGAGCGGGATGGACTCCACCGGCGCGGACGCCGCGTCCACCAGGACCCTGGCGCCCGACTCGTCCTGGATGGAGCTGTCGTAGGGCTCGACCGCGTGCACGGCGTCGACCTGCCCCTTGTCCAGCGCGGCCCCCATCTGCGGGAACGGGATCTGCCGGTAGACGGGTGCGCCGACGCCGTGTTTCGCGAGGATCTCGTTGAAGGTGAGCGACTGGACGTTGTTGAGGACGTTGACGGCGAGTTTCTTGCCCGCGAGGTCGGCGAGCGTCTTGATGTCCGAGTCCTTCGGCACCAGGACGTCCATCATGCGCGGGGCCGCCCTGATCGCCTCGGCGACGATCCGGATGTCGAGGGTGCCCTGGTCCTGGGCCTGGAAGTAGGTGACGTAGTTCGCGCTCGCGACCATGTCGATCTGTCCCTTGGACAGGGCGGGCAGCGCCTGGAGGCTCTGCTGGATCTGCTGGATGCGGACGTCGAGGCCCTCCTTCTCGAACAGCCCGCGGCTCTGCGCGATGTAGAGCATGGCGCAGTCGCTCAAGGGCAGCGCGGCCACCCTGACCGTCGTCCGCCCGCCGCCGGAGGACGTGGAGTCCCCGTCACCGCCGCAGGCCCCGAGCACCAGTACCAGGGCGACCGCGCCGGCCGCCGCCTTTCCGCTTCCCGAACGCCAAGGTCGTAACGCCAGTCCTAACGCCATCCGGGCATGATGACCTATCGATTGACATGATCACTACACCATGGTCGGCCGAATCGTCACTCCTCGGAGAAATACGAGAGAACCTCCTCCGCGACCCACCCCAGCGCGTCCGGCAGCGCCTCGGCGGCGACCGGCAGCCACAGCGAACCGGCGGCCAGCCCCGCGTCCGCCAGCCCGCGAAGCTCCGCGCGCACCCGCTCGGCGGTCGGCTCGGCGCCGCCCAACGGCCGCTGCCCGGGCGTGTGTACGGCGGCCTCGAAGCCCGGGGGCACGAGCAGCAGGCCCGCCGTCAGCTCCAGCGGTGTGGCCGGATCCCGCCCCGTCTCCTCGCCGAGTTCAGCCAACCGGCCCCGCACCCCGGCAAGTTCGGCCGCGTCGAGGCCGAAGCCGTGCCACGCGTCGCCGTACCGCAGCGCCCGGCGCAGGGCCGCGTCACTGCCGCCCCCGATCCACACCGGCGGTCCCCCGGGCGTGCGCGGCCGCACCCCGAGCCGCACCTCGGCCTCGTCCCGCCACAACTGCCGTACGGTGTCCAGCTGTTCGTCGGCCCGGCGGCCCCGCCCCGCGAACGGCACGCCGACGGCGTCGAACTCCGTGGCGTCCCAGCCGGTGCCGACACCGAGGGTGAACCGGCCGCCGGAGATCCGGTCGAGGGTGGCGGTCTGGTGGGCGACGACGACCGGGTGGTACAGGGGCAGGATCAGGACGCTGGTCAGCAGCCCGATCCGGGTGGTCGCCCCGGCCACCGCCGAGAGCAGGACCAGCGGGTCCGGGGTCACGCCCGTCCGTCCGGCCAGCAGATGACTGCTCGCGATGATGTGGTCGAAGCCCAACTCCTCCGCGGTGCGGGCGACTTCGAGAACGCTGTCCTGTTCGTCCTCGTGAGCGGGCCACAGTCGGTGCGGTGCGACTCCCAGACGCATGCGATGCGCCTCCCTCGGCGTGAGATGACAGGCGTGAGATGACAGAGGGGAGATGACAGGGGGGAGATGACAGGGGGTACGGCATCTGCGCCAACAAGGCGACAGCCGTCCCTCTTCCCTTGCCGAGCCCCTTCCCGCACGTCACGGTGGTCGGATGCGACAGGTCCCGCCCGTGCCCGACGTCTTCGATCCGCGCCAGTACGGCGACGCGGTGCCCCACGGCGCCTATCGCGTCCTGCGCGACCACCATCCGGTGGCCTGGCAGGAGGAGCCCGAGGTGCTGGGGTGGCCGGCGGGGCCGGGGTTCTGGGCGGTGAGCCGGCACGCGGACGTGGTGCGGGTGCTCAAGGACTCGGCGACGTACTCCTCGTGTCTCGGCGCGACCCAGATCCGGGACCCCGATCCGGCGGACTTGCCCTTCATCCGGCGCATGATGCTCAATCAGGACCCGCCTGATCACGGGCGGTTGAGGCGACTGGTGAGCCGGGCCTTCACCCGGGGGCGCGTGGAGCGGTTCGCCGCAGTGGCCGAGGAGAGGGCCGGAACCCTGTTCGCGGCGGCCCTCAAGACCGCTCGCGGCGCCGACGGCACCGTCGACCTCGTCCCCGCCGTCACCGACGACTACGCCCTGCTCAACCTCTCCGACCTGCTGGGCGTGCCGGACAGCGACCGGGGACTGCTGCTGCACTGGACCCAGCGGGTCATCGGCTACCAGGACCCGGACGAGGCGGGACCCCGGGTCCTGGACCGGTCGGGGAAGCCGCTCAACCCGCGCTCCCCGGCGATGCTGGCCGACATGTTCGCGTACGCCCGGCAGTTGGCCGCGCACAAGAGGGAGCACCCCGGCGACGACGTGCTGACGACCCTCGCCCACGACACCGAACTCGCCGACGGCGAACTGGAGATGTTCTTCTTCCTGCTCACCGTCGCGGGCAACGACACCGTGCGCGGCGCGGCACCCGGCGGACTGCTGGCGCTGGCCGAGCACCCGGGGGCGTATCAGAGCCTGCGGGCCGATCCGGGCCGACTCGCCACGGCCGTCGACGAGTTGCTGCGCTGGCATCCGCCCGTCCTGACCTTCCGCCGTACGGCCGTCCACGACACCGAACTGGCCGGGCGGCGGATTCGCGCGGGCGACAAGGTGGTCGTCCTGCACGCCTCCGCCAACCGCGACGAGCGGGCGTTCGAGGAGGCCGACACGCTGGACCTGACCCGTGCACCGAATCCGCACGTCTCCTTCGGGGACGGGCCGCACGTCTGCCTGGGCGCGCACTTCGCCCGGCTCCAGCTGCGGATCCTGTACCGGGAGGCGCTGCGTGCACTGCCCGCGCCGCGGCTCGCCGGGCCGCCCGGACGACTCGTGTCGAACTTCATCAACGGGATCAAGTCACTTCCGGTCCGCGTGACATGAGAACCTGAAGTCGGGAGAGGGGTTCGGACGTAGCCGTCGAGGTGTGTGCCGACAGGGGGTCCTCGATGTTCGGGGCAGAGTTGTTCACCCAGACCGCTGCCGCCGCCGCGGGCACGATGGTGGGGCTGATGACCACCGATGCCTGGCAGGCGGCCCGGCACCGGATCGCGCGGATCCTGCGGCGGGAGGACGTGGAGCGCCTGGACCGGGCGCGGGCGGCGCTCGACGCGGCACCGCCGGGCCGGCAGGAGATCATCCTGCGGGAGCAGCGGGACGAGTGGGACACCACCCTGCGCGGACTGCTGGCCCGGGACCCCGCGCTGTCCGGGCTGCTCAGCGAGTTCATCCAGGAGTTCTCCGGTTTCGCGCGGCCCGTCCTCATCCAGGTGCAGCAGCCGCCGGCCCCGCTGGAGGCCGCCCGTGCCCCCGGAGCGCTGACCGTCGCGCCGCCCCTGGGCCGCCTGGACCGCCGGGTACGCGGCCGTGAACCCCTGCTGGACGCGCTCAAACAGCTGGTGGGCAAGCCGACTTCGGGTGTGCGGGTGCTGCACGGCATGGGCGGCAGCGGGAAGACGACCGTCGCCCTGGAGATCGCCGCGTACGCCGCCGCGCTGAACGTCGACGTGTGGTGGGTGACGGCGAAGAACCCCGCCGCGCTGAGCGCCGGGATGCGCGAGGTGGTGGCGGCGCTCGGCGCTCCCGCGGACCTCATCGACCGTGCCTGGTCGGGGCGTTCGAGCGCGACCGACCTGCTGTGGCGGCGGCTGTGCGACACCGCGAGCCCCTGGCTGCTGGTGGTGGACAACGCCGACGAGCCCGAACACCTCGCGCCCTACGGCCGGTTGGCGGAGGGCACGGGCTGGATCCGGCCCGCCGCGGAACTGCCCGGCCTGGTGCTGATCACCAGCCGGGACAGCAGCCCGACGACCTGGGGACCGTGGGCGACCCTGCACTCGGTCGACGCCCTGGAGGAGGACGACGCCACCGAGGTGCTGTGGGACCTCGCCGGGGAGCGGGCCGGTTCGCGCGAGGACGCCCGGCTGCTGACCCGGCGGCTCGGCGGGCTGCCGCTGGCGCTGCGCATCGCCGGGTCGCATCTCGCGGCGGCCTCGGCGTTCCCCGCCTGGCCGGGCACGACGACCGTGCGGACGTACGCCGACTACCGCGTGGCCCTCGACGAGCGCTTCACCGAACTCCTCGACGAGCGCCCGCCCGGGCGGCAGGGCAACAACTACTCCGTCCCGGTGACCGGCACCTGGGAGCTGTCCCTCGACCTCCTGGAGCGGCGGGGCATCACCCAGGCCCGTCCGCTGATGCGGCTGCTGTGCTGTCTGGGCGAGGCGCCGGTGCCGCTGGTCGGCCTGTTACGCCCCGACCGGCTGGCGGCCTCCGCGCTGCTGCCCGGTGTCACGCCCCAGGAGCTGTTCACCGCGCTCACCTCGCTCGCCGACTTCGGCCTGGTCGAGCTGCACACCCCGCGCGGCGGCGACGACCACGCCCGCACCCTGCTGATACACCCGCTCGTCCGGGACGCGGGGCGCCTCCAGCGGGACCTCGCCGAGCACATGAGGGAGTACGCGGCCGTCGTCGCCGACCTGGTCGTCGCCGCCACCGCCGAACTCCGCGAGGACGACCCGCGCGACTGGCCGCGCTGGCGGCTGCTGCTCCCGCACTGCGACGCCCCGCTGGCCCTGATCGGCGACCCGTACGAGGCGGACGACGACCTGGTCTCCAAGGCGCTGCGCGCGGCGGCGGCCGGGGCCCGGCATCTGATCCGGCGCGGCTGGCTGGACCGGGCCGAGGAGGTGCTGGAGGCGTGCGAGCCGGTGGTGCTGGCCTGCGGGCCGCGCGATCCGGACGCGCTCGAAGTGCGGTCGGCCGCGGCGCACCTGCTCCAGCAGCGAGGGCGCCTGCAGGCGGCCGAGTCGCTTCTGCGCACTCTGCTGGAGGACACCCGGGCGCTGTTCGGTGACGCGGCCGGCGAGACCGCCGACGCCCGGTACGCGCTCGCGAACCTGCTGTGCGACCGGGGCCGCCCGGTCGAGGCGGAGACCGAGTACCGCGCGGTGCACGCCACGCGCCGCACCCTGCTCGGCGAGCGCCACCCCCAGACCCTCGCGGCCCGCAAGGGCGTGGCCTGGATGGCCCGTTACCGAGGACTGCTCGCGGAGGCCGAGGAGGAGTACCGCCTGCTCCTGGACGCCTACCGGGAGACCCTCGGCGCGAGCCACCCCGACACCCTGGTCACCCGGCACGAGATGGCCCAGGTGCTGCACGAACGCGGCATGTTCCGGCAGACGGAGCAGGAGCTGCGGGAGACCCTCCAGGTGTGCGTGGACGTGCTCGGCGAGCGCCACCCGAACACCCTCGCCGTGCGCCACGACCTGGCCGACGTCCTGCGCGACCGCGGCCTCCTCGCCGAGGCCGAGGACGAGTTCCGTACGGTCCTCGGGCTGCGTGCCGACGCCTACGGCGAGGACCATCCCGAGACCGTGGCCGCCCGGCACGGCCTGGCGACCGTACTGCGCGACCGGGGCTGGCCCGGTGACGCGGAGACCGAGTTCCGGGAGGTCTTCGAGGTCCGCCGCAGGCTGCTCGGCGACATGCATCCGCACACCCTGGTGGTCCGCCACAACCTGGCCGACCTGCTGATGGAGCGGGGTCAACTGGAGGCGGCGGAAACGGAGTTCAGGGCGGTGTACGCGGCCCGGCGCGAGGTGCTGGGCGAGCAGCACCTGCTGACCCTGTCGGTACGGCACGGCGCCGCCCACGTACTGCATCTGCGGGGCCGTACCGACCGGGCCGAGACCGAGTACCGCACGGTCCTGGCGGACTGCGTCGACACTCTCGGCCCCCGGCATCCCGGCACCCTCGCGGTCCGGCACAACCTCGCCGACCTGCTGAAGGACCGAGGTCAACTGGAGGCGGCGGAACGGGAGTTCAGGGAGGTGTACGAGGCCCGGCGGACCGTGCTCGGCGAGCAGCACCTGCTGACGCTGTCCGTGCGGCACGGCGCCGCCCACGTACTGCATCTGCGCGGGCGGGTCGAGCGGGCGGAGGCGGAGTACCGGACGGTGCTGGCGGACTGCGTGGAGACGCTGGGTCCACGGCATCCCGGGACCCTGGCGGTCCGGTACAACCTCGCCGGGCTGCTCTGCCTCAAGGGTGAACTCGCCGCCGCGGAAGTGGAGTTCACCGAGGTCCGGGAAGCCTGCGAGGAGGTGCTGGGGCTACGGCACCCCCGCACCCTGGCCGCCGAGCGGGCCCTGGCCCGGCTGCGTTCCGAGGATCAGGCGCCGAGCGATCCGGACTCGGCGACCGCGGGCTCGTAACCCGGGAAGCGGGCCGGGATCTGCCGGAGGTCCCAGAGGGCGAGCGCCTTGTCGTCGTAGAAGTCGTCGGACTCCTCGTCCCCGATGACCTGGAGCGGTTCGGGCAGTCCGAAGGGCTCCTTGCACAGGTCGACGGGGCGCCACCAGCCGGTGAGGATGTCGGTGTTGGCGGGGGTCCGGGAGAAGGTCGTGGTGAGCAGATAGCGCGAGCCGCTCTCCCGGAAGCGGGTCAGCGCCTCCACGACGTGCTGGTAGGAGAAGTGCACGAGGGCGTCCCGGCACACGATGAGATCGACCCGCGGCACCGGCTGCGCGGTGAAGTCGAGGAGCTGGAACTCCCGGTCGGGGCCGGGGTGGTTGGCGCGGTTGGCCTCGACCAGCTCGGCGACGACGTCACCGCCGAGGTAGGAGGCGCCGTGCAGGTCGACGTGCTGCATCCAGTTGAAGTCGCCGCAGGGGGCGTCGAGCACCGAGCGGACGTCCAAGTCCTTGATGAGCCTGCCGAGTTGGGTGATCACCCGCTTCATGCGCTGGAGCTCGGAGCCGGGTCCTGAGCGGGTCTCGTCGGAGCCCCAGCGGTTGGTGCGGTAGATGTCCGTGAACACGTCGTGCAGATCGGCTTCGTCACGGGCGTCCGTGACGTCGACGTAGCGCCGTGCGTCCACGTCGTAGACGGGCTCCCCTGGATTGCTCAGGTACCGCGGGGTCAATGACGTCCTCTTTCGCTGCCCGTCGGCGGGACGTATGGCAGCCCACCGGTACAAGTCGGCAGCATAACGCCCCTCAGGACCGGACCTGGATGAGCGCGTGGGTCCCGCCGGTCCGCCAGCGCTGCCCCTCCGCGGCGACCAGCGCGGCCTCGGTGCGGGCGTCGAGACCGGTGACGACCTCGGACTTCAGCGTGCGCAGCGCGGCGACTGGACCGGGGAAGTGGGCGGTCACCTCGGCGAAGGGCGTGGTCGCCGGCCACCGCCGGTCGCCCACCAGACGCCGGTAGTTGAGATCGCCCTTCAGGACGGTGAACCCCGCACTCCCCAGCCCCGCCCCCGGCGACTCCGCCCCGGCCAGCTCCGCCCGGAGGTCGTCGGGCATGTCCGCGTACGGCAGCGGGGCGCACGAGAAGGGGTGCGCGCGTACGCTCAGCCGCCCGTCTCCCATGGCCGCCCACAGCCGCCGCCCGTACGCGGCGGCCTGCCCCGGCGCCCGCACGAGCCGCCGCAGCGCGTCGACGACGTCGGCGGTCGTGGCGTCGGAGACGTAGTAGGGGTACGGCTTCACATGGAGTACGGCCCGCTCGATCCGGCCGTGTTCGAGGAGGTGGGCGAGGAGCAGGAGGTCGGGGATGAGCTCCCGCCCGGCGTTGTCGGCGATCAGGGTGAGGGTGCCGGCGCCGTCGGCCAGAGACCAGAACCGCTCGCTGTCGTCGGCCACCAGATCGGGCACCGCGTCCCGCGCCTCGGCCTCCCCGTCGGAGAGCCGGAACCCGAGATCGGCACGGTTTCCCCACAACGACCCGTGCAGCAGCGCGGCCCCCTGCTCCTCGACGGACCGCGCGGCGAGCCCGTCCAGCGCGGCCAGCTCCGCGTCGGTCTCCCGCGACTCCAACTCGGCGAGCTTGGAGGGCCGGAACGGGTCGATCCCTTGCCAGGGCCCGGCCTCGAAGTACCCCACGGCATCGAGCAGCCGCCGGTAGAAGTAGCTCTCGGACCAGAGCCACGGCACGTCGAACCAGGACTCCCCGAGGTACCGGTCGTCCCAGTCCCGGCCCGGAACCGGCTCGATCACACCGTGGGTACAGCTCTCCAACAGCGCGTCCAGGGCGCGATGTTGCTCGGGGCCGTACGGGAACGCCTCCCGCACCTGCTTGATGATCGCGGGATGCCGCTCGGCAAGCACACTGTGAGGAAAGGACCCGGTCTCGTTGCCGAGGAAGACATCCGCGCTCAAGGACATGGACCGACTGTAGCCACCGCGGGGGCGCGGAGCCGCATCACCGGGGGCGCGACCGGCCGGGGCGGCGCGAGCCGGACCGGCCCTCAGCCACCGCCGCCCCGGGACTCCTGCTCCAACTGCCCGACCAGGGCCAGGTACCGCGCCCGCCGAGGCACCGGGACCGTCCCCCGGATCATCACGTGCCACATCTCCGCGAGCCGCCGCGGCTGCCGCCCGACCGGCTCCAGATGCCGCCCCACGACCCTCGTCCCCACGAAGAAGCAGACCAGCGAGTGGGCGATGGCGTCCACGTCGGTCTCCGGGTGCAGGTCGGACTCCTTGACCGCGCCGAGCAGCTTCCCGGTGGCCAACTCCAGCCATTCGGTGAACGGATGACGCAGGGGCGGCCGCACCTCGACCCCGCCCGTGGCGAGCCGGAGCCCGGCCCTGAGCACCGGTCCCTCGACGGACAGCCGCGCTATCCCGAAGGTGATCCGGACCAGCGCCTCCAGGGACGTGTAGCCCCGGGCGTCCACCTCCCCGGTCACCTGTCGCGAGGTACGGGACTGGATCTCCATGATCGCGTGGGCGAGATCGTCCTTGGCCGCGAAGTGGAAGTACAGCGCACCCTTGGTGACTTGGGCGTGCTCGACGATGTCGCTGAGACTGGTCGACTCATAGCCACGACGGTCGAACAGATCAGCGGCGGCGGTGATGATCGTCGCGCGGGTCTGTTCAGCGCGTAACTGCCTCGGCATCGACTGCACACTCCTGGTACGGAAAGAACGGGGTATGCCGTTTGTTTCTTACTGGCTGTACACGATATCTCACGCTACGGCGGCCCTCACACGGCATTCGAAGACCACCGAATCCCCCTGTGACGCGGTCACTTGTACGTCGGTGCCGCCCGCGTCGCTCACCTCCACCCAGACGGGTAAATCGAGTTCGGTGAACTGGTGGAACACCGCCCGGAAGGACACCGGCTCCCGTCCCTCGGCGCCCCCGTGCACCCGTACCGCCTGGCGGGCGGCCTCCAGGAGCAGCATGCCGGGGACGTGCTCCAGCGGGTGGTCGAAGAAAAAGGGATGCGCGGTATCGATCCGCAGCCGCCAGCGGTCGGGGCGACCGGCGGGCGACAGGACCACGTCGACGGCCTGGTCGCGGCCCACGGCCGCGGGCGGCAGCGCGGGCGGCAGGGGCTGGGCGGAGACACCGGCCGCGGTACGGCCGCCGCGCAGCCTGCGGTAGACGGGCTCGTTCATCCAGGTCACGGCGAGACCGCCGGTCCCCACGCACTCGCCGCCGAGGCGTACGACGGCGTCGTAGCGGAGCCCGACCGGGCGCCCCGCGCGGCGCCGGACGTCGCTCGCGACCATGTCGAGCACCGGCGCGGCCGGCACGGCGCCGACCGCCAGGTGCTCGGGCCGTACGTCCACGCTCAGTTCGTGCAGGACGAAGTGCTGGTCGAGACGGGCTCCGTGGATGGTGTGGCAGAGGACGGCCGCACCTTGGCGGACCGTTTCTGCAACCAGCAGCGGTTCATACGCCGACCGGTCGGGGGACACGTGTAACTGATGGGCTCGGGGCCACTGGGCGGCGACGGTGCACCGGTCGGTGGCCGTGCCGGTCCAGCCCGTGATGAAGGTCTCCGCGACGGCGGCGCGATGGACCAGTTCACGGGGGACGGTCGCCGTCAGGGGCCGGGGTCCGGCCGGAGACTCCGTGGACTGCCGTGACTCTGGCATGCTTCCCCCTCGTTCCTCCGAAGCCCTGACGGACGGCGAGGTGCCCGTGCCGGTGAGCGATAGAGTACGAGGGATTCCGGTCTGTTTTCAATGAGACCTGATCGATGCCGGACGAGACCCGGTCCGGCGCATGGGAGGGGGTTCTTATGGCCACGCAGGAGCGTGCGGTCAGGACACGGAGGGCGATTCTGGAGGCCGCGGGTGCCGTGTTCGACGAGCACGGGTATGCCGCGAGCACCATCGCGATGGTGCTGGAGCGCGCCGACGTCACCAAGGGTGCGCTGTACTTCCACTTCCCGTCCAAGGAGTCGCTGGCGCAGGCGGTGCTGGACGAGCAGCTCTCGCTCGGGGACGTACCGCCGCATCCGTGCAAGCTCCAGGAGATCCTCGACATCTCCTTCGTCTTCGGACAGCGCCTGCTGGACAACCCCCTGTTGCAGGGCAGTGTGCGGCTGACGATCGACCAGTGCGCGGCGCCGGGCGTCGATTACGCGGAACCGTTCCGGCAGTGGGTGGAGCGCCTGGAGGCGATGTTCGAGGAGGCCAGTGCGCAGGGCGAGTTGCTGCCCATGGCCAATCCGCGGGAGTCGGCGGAACTGCTCGTGGGGGCCTTCTCCGGAGTGCAGTTGATGTCACGGGCGATGACCGGGCGGAAGGACATCGGGCGGCGGATCTCCGTCATGTGGACCCATATGCTGCCCAGCATCGCGGTGCCGGGGCTGTTGATCGGGCTGGACAGCCGGCCCGACCGCGGGCTCCGGGTGCTGGAGTCCATGCGGAGCGCCGAACTCGTGGGCGCCCGGGCATGACGACGGGCCGGCCGGTGCCCCATCCGCACCGGCCGGCCCATCCGCTCAGGGGAAGTCCGGCTCGGAGGCCGGGCTTCGAAGTCCGCCTAGAAGGTGAGCTTCCAGCCGTTGAGCCGGCCCGTGTCCGAGGCGGCGGTGTCCTGGACGCGCAGCTTCCAGGTGCCGTTGGCGGTCTCGGAGGAGGCGTTCACCGTGTAGGTGGTGTTGACGTTGTCCGCGGAGTCCGAGGAGCTGGCCGGCTTCAGGCTGTACACCGACCCGTCCGGGGCGACGAGGCTGATCGCGAGGTCACCGCGGTAGGTGTGGGTGATGTCGACACCGACCTGGAGGCCCGAAGGGGCGTTGCCGGTACGGCCGCTGACCACGATGGACGACTCGATCGCAGAGCCGTTGTCCGGGATGGAGACGGCGGTGGTGCTGGAGAAGGTCGTCCCCGTCGTCGTACCGCCGCCGCTCACGGCCGCCACCGTCTTCGCGGCGTCCGCGAGACCCGCGCCGCAGCCGCCGGAGCAGGCGCCGGGCAGCGGACGGGCGTTGTTCTTGATGGCGGTCTCGATCTGCGCCGGGGTCAGCGAGGAGTTGGCCGACTTCACCAGCGCGACCAGGCCCGCGATGTGCGGGGTGGCCATGCTGGTGCCCTGGTAGTAGGCGTACGACTCCGAAGCGGGCGTCGAGGCACCGGAGTTGAGGGTGGAGAGGATGCCGTTGGCGGTGCCGGTGCTGGTCTGGCCGCCGGGGGCCGAGATGTCCACCAGGGAGCCGTAGTTGGAGTAGGAGGCCTTGGCGCCGGAGCGGTTGGTGGCGGCGACCGAGATGATGTTGTTGCAGTTGCCCGGGGAGTGCCCGGAGACGTTCTCGTTGTCGTTGCCGGCGGCCACCACAACCGTCGTACCGCGGCCGACGGCGTTGTTGATGGCGGTCTGGGTGGCCGAGGTGCAGGCGCCGTCGCCGCCGAGGCTCATGTTGATGACCTTGGCGACATTGGTGTTGGCGGGCACGCCGGAGACGCTGCCGCCGGACGCCCAGGTGATGGCGTCGATGATGTCGGAGTCGTAGCCGCCGCACTTGCCCAGCACGCGCACCGGGGAGATCTTCGCACCGTACGCGATGCCCGCGACGCCCTTGTTGTTGTTCGTGACCGCGGCGATGGTGCCGGCGACGTGCGTGCCGTGCCAGGAGGAGCCGGAGGCCGGGATGCCCGCGCCGCACTCGTTGGCCGCGTAGTAGTCGCCCGGGTCGGCCGGGTTGCTGTCGCGGCCGTTGCCGTCGACGGAGACCGCGGTGTCGGAGATGAAGTCGTAGCCGCCGACGATGTTCGCGGCCAGGTCGCTGTGGGCGACGTAGCCGGTGTCGATGACGGCGACGGTCACGCCGGTGCCGGTCGAAGTCGGCCAGGCGCCGGGCACGTTCATGCCGGCGGTGGACTCGAACAGGTCCCACTGCTTGGCGTACTCGGTGTCGTTCGGGTCGGCCTGCGGCTTGTTCAGGCGGTCCGGTACGACGTAGGCGACCTGCGGGTCGGCCTTGAACTCGGCGACGGCGTCGGCGACTTCGGCCTTGCTGAGGTCGGCGCCGAGGTCGACGAGGGCGGCACCGGTACCGAGACGGCGCTGGAAGTCGGCGTCCTTGGCGGCGGCGTCGGCCTCGGCGGCCTGGTTCGAAGTAGCCTCCGCCGCACCGGACTTGTAGCCGACGATGAGGCGCTCGGCCTGGACGCCGGGGGCGGCGTCGGTGAGCGCGGCCGGGACGGCGGCTTCCCGTGCGGGGGTGTCCTGGGCGACGGCGACGGAGGCCGTGCCGACGGAGAGGAGGGCCGCGGAGACCGCGGCGGCGGATATCAGCTTCCGCCGGAGGGAGGGAGACGTACGCAAGGGCTTGCCTTTCGTGGCCGTGCTCCAGGCAGCGCGGAGCGGCGGTCGAATCGCTTCGTCGATGAAGCGGCGGGGGGTGAAGCCAGGAGCGCGGCGGCCGGCCGGACAGACGTGGGGTGCGTGCGTGACCCGTTCGGGGTGGCCTGTGGGTCAGCTGTGGTCGAACGATAGGCAAAGAGAAGGTCATGCGGATACAGGGGAAACCCTTGACCAGGCCGGAAACCCACCCTCGGTGATGGCCGGTTGACCGGGGATAGCCGCTTTGCCCGCGTCTGCGCGAAGGCGAACGGTCCGTCTGCGCGAGGGCGAACGGTCCCCCTGCGCGAGGGCGAACGGTCCGGTGTTCCGGTGAACGCCCGGGCCCCCTGTCCCGTACTGCACGGAAGCCCGTCTTTCCCGCGTCGCCCGAGGAGGCGTTCCGGATGGTCCGGATGCCCAGGACAACCGCCCGCCGTACGAGTGCCACGGTCGCCGTCGCGACGCCGTTGCTGCTGACCGTGTTCGCGGCGACGCCCGCCGAGGCCCACGGGGCTCCGACAGATCCGGTCAGCCGGGTCTACGCCTGCTCCCCCGACGGCGGCTCGTCGAGCACGACCGCGTGCCGGGCGGCCGTCGCGGCGAACGGCTCGCCCTTCACGGCCTGGGACAACCTCCGGGTCGCCAACGTGAACGGCCGGGACCGGCAGACGATCCCCGACGGGAAGCTGTGCAGCGGCGGACTGCCCGCCTACCGGGGCCTGGACCTGGCCCGCACGGACTGGCCGGCCACCCGACTGAACCCCGGTGCGACGCTGACCATGAAGTACGTCTCGACGATCCCGCACACCGGCACGTTCCGGATGTACCTCACCGAGCCGGGCTACGACCCGTCGAAGCCGCTGAAGTGGTCCGACCTGCCGGAGCGGCCGTTCGCGGAGGTGAAGGACCCGGCGCTGACGGACGGTGCGTACCGGATCAGGTTGACGCTGCCGAAGGACCGTACGGGACGGCAGGTGCTGTACACGATCTGGCAGAACAGCAGCACGGCGGACACGTACTACTCGTGCTCGGACGTGGTGTTCCCGGCGGCGGCCGGGAAGGGCGGGACCGGGGCGGGTACGGCCGCCTCGCCGACCCCGTCGAAGGCGGCGGAGAACACGGCGGAGAAGGAGCCCGCGAAGAGTCCGGCGCCGTCCGCTCCGGCCGCGACTCCCACGCCGACTCCTTCGGTGGCGCGTTCGGCGGGCGGTGTGGCCCCGGACTCCACGCCGGTGGCCGCCGACTCCGATGCCGGCTCCGGCCCGTCCGCGCCCATGCTTGCGGGCGGCGCCGCCGCGGTGCTGTTGCTCACCGGGGGCGCCGCCCTGGCGCTTCGTCTGCGCCGACGCTGAACTACCGCGCTACGACGATCAGTTGACGTAGACGGCTTCGCCGCCGGTGGTCACCTGGCCGTACTTGGCGGTCCAGAAGCCGCTGCTCGGGCAGAGCGAGGAGCCGGAGGTCCGGGTGAACTGCTGGTTGGTGAAGGCGATGCTGTTGTCGGTGTTGGAGGCGGTGCCGCTGAGATTGCCGGCCGTGGCCTGGTAGACGCAGGTGACGCTGCCCAGCAGGGTGCGCAGCACGACGGTGGTCTGGATGGCGCCGGCGCTTCCCGGGGTCACGGCGACGGTGCCGTCGGACGCCACGGTGGTGGTGTACGACAGGTTGTTGACCGTGACGCTGGTGACGCCGAGCACACCGATGTTGTTCGAGGTGCAGTCGCTGAAGGTGTGACCGGTGAGCGTCTCGGTGGCCGTGCCGGGGGCGGTCGGGTTGCCGCCGGTGCCGACCGTGGCGGTGAACTGCGAGGTGGCACAGGTGATGCCGGTGGTGCCGGTCGCGCTGGAGTAGAGGGTCGCGGTGGTGCCGCTGGCCAGGGGCGCGGTGATGGTCGCGCCGTCGGCGACGGCGGTGCCGCCGAGACCACCGGTGGTGAGGACCGCGACGTCGGCCGCCGCGGCGGGGGCCGACGCGGCCACGGCCACGGGCAGCGCGAAGGCGGCGGCAGCGGCGGTGAGGGAGAGCAGAGAGCGCATACGCATGCGGGGTTGCCTCTTTCGTGAGGTGAGGGTGTGAGGGTGCGGAGGACGCACGTCGGCGTCCGCCGCCACCGGTCCGTCACGCCTTCTCCGTACGTGACGGACCGGCAACGGCAGCCGGCCGGTGACCGGCCGGAGACCCAATGGGGGGAGGGCTCCGGCCGGGCCGGGCGGGAGGTGGCGAGCCCGCTGCGGCCCAGGGGGGAAGCGGCCGCACGGGTGCCGTGGAGGGTGGTGATGCGGGCGGTGAAGAGCCCGTGATGGACAGATGGTCCGGGAACTCGGGCAGCGCCGCCCCTCGGCTTAGATCCGGCGCCACGGATCCGGGGGAAGCCAGGGAGAGTTGTAGACCTGATCATCCGTCAACGTCAAGACATCACAAGGGAGTTGATCTAGGAAACAGGGAATTTCCCCGAGTGAGGGACGTTGTTGATCACAGGTAGCGCATAATCGACACCCTTTACTCACAACTTGCTTGACCCATGGTCGTAACCGCCGGTAACTTCCGTTGCGTTACTGCGGAGTACGGGTAAGCCCTTGCAGACGCCGGGAGTTGTGAGGAGACGTGCGCCGCAGCCGCTGTCCGCGCCAGGACACCATGTCATCTAGCCGCACAACCGCACGTGAGCCCCACTTGCGTTGACTATGCCTATGGGAGCAGCACATGGCCTCGTCCGCCGGCACCACCTCTGAGACCCCCGAAAGCGGTTCCAACCCACAAGCCCCAGACGGCTCCGCGAGACGCGGACGGGTCCGGGGCCGCCGGGCCGCGATCATGGCCGTTCCGGCCGTGGCGATCACCGCGGGTCTCGCGATCCTCACCGCCGAGGGTGCGCTGGGGGTGCAGTTCGCCATCTCCGGCATGCCCTTCACCGTCACCGCGACGGAGCTCAAGGGCACCGGGTTCGAGCAGTTCGGCGGCCTCGACAACATGGCGGACAACAGCCCGAACGCCGGTGACACCGGCGGCCAGGTGCTGGTCGTGACCTCCGCCATCAAGAGCGCGACCCTCACCAAGCTGTGCCAGAGCGTCGACCTGGGCGGCACCAACCTGCTCATCAAGGCGGGCCAGGGCGACAAGAAGGTCGAGGCGACCGACCTGACCACCGACTCGACCGAGCTGTCCGGTGACGCCTCCTTCGACAACATCGAGATCGGCAACGACGCCAGCACCCTCACCAAGGCGGGTGTGAAGGGCCCTCTCGGCGTCTTCAGCCAGCAGGCCGACACGGTGTACATCGCCAACCTGCGGCAGACGAACTACGCCACCACGGCAGGCGTGTTCAAGCTTCCCGGCCTCAAGCTCAGCTTCAGCAGCACGGGTTGCTGATGGAGAGCCAGGAGCCCGTGGCGGGACAGGAGCCGACGGGCGGACAGGAGCCGGCCGGCGGACAGCAGGCGGTGGGCGGACAGCAGCCGATGGGTGCCGGGCAGCCGGTGGACGCCCAGCAGGCTCCGCTCAGCCAGGACAGGTTCACCCGCTGGGTGTACGAACGGCCTTTCTGGGGCGGGCTGTGGCTCACCCTGGGCGGGGCGTGGATCCTGGTCACCATGAAGGCCTCGCTGAAGGTCGTCATGCATGTCGGGATGCAGGGCGTGGCGGGCTACCTCCTGCCGACCCTGATGATCCTGGCGGGCCTGCTGATCCTCTTCAGCCCGGGGCAGCGCCTGTTCTACTCGATCGTCGGCGTCCTGTGCTCGATGGGCACCTGGCTCACCTCGAACCTGGGCGGCTTCATGGTGGGCCTCCTGCTCGGCGTCGTCGGCAGCATCCTCACCTTCGGCTGGCTGCCCGACCAGGACCCGCGGGTCAGCCGCCGGGACCGGCGCAGGTCGGCACAGCGGGCCGCACAGGACGGACCGGCGGGCGACCCGGGACAGCCCGGTTCCGACGCCGGTACGGCACAGGCCGGGATGGCCACCGGTACGCCTCAGGCCGCTCAGTAACACGGACCGCATGTGCCTCCCGGCCCCCGGACCGCGCAGACCCCGGCTCACCCGCCGGGCAGCCTGCGCGGTCCGACGCGTTCCCCGCCCGCGGTGTCGCCGTCACGTGTGACGACACAGGCGCCCTTGCCGGGCGCCCAGGGGGTGTCGTCCGGATCAGTCCGGCGTCGCGGGGTCTGGCACGCACATCTGCGGTTGCCGTCGGACACCGGCCCGGGCCTCTGTCGTAGCGGACCCCGTTGCCGTACGACAGGAGGCCCAACGCGTCGGTGAGCGGGCGCAGTTCGGGGCTGTACGAGCCCGTGCTCACCTCGCTGAGCACCACGCCGGACTCCCAGGCGAGCCCCCCATCACCCACACCACGCCCCCCTCGACGTCCTTGAAGTTGGGCTCGGCATCGTCCCCGAGAGCCGGGGCACATCCAGGACACATCCGCCAACCACCTTGGATTGGGCGGGAGTTGAAGGTGGGATGGGAGATGCATGGAGCGAGACATCGACACCGGGAGCGCGCACTCCGCGCGGATCTACGACTACATCATCGGCGGGACGGACCACTACCCGGCGGACCGCGAGGCGGGCGACGCCATGGTCCGTGAGTGGCCCGCGCTGCCGGTGCACATGCGGGCCAACCGCGACTTCATGAACCGGGCCGTACGCCATCTCGCCGAGGAGGCGGGGACACGGCAGTTCCTCGACATCGGCTCCGGCATCCCGACCTCCCCCAACATCCACGAGATCGCCCAGTCGGTGTCCCCGGACTCGCGGGTGGTGTACGTCGACAACGACCCGCTCGTCCTGCGCCTGTCCCGGGGGCTGCTCAACAGCACGCCCGAGGGCCGGACTTCGTACGTCGAGGCCGACATGCGGGAGCCGGCGGCCATCCTGGAGGCGCCCGAGCTGCGCGCGACGCTCGATCCGACGCGGCCGGTGGCGCTGCTGGTGATCGCGATCGTGCACTTCATGACGGACGAGGACGACGCCGTCGGCATCGTGCGCCGGCTCCTCGACCCGCTGCCGTCCGGGAGCCACCTCGCGATGTCCATCGGCACCGCCGAGTTCGCCCCGGACGAGGTCGGCCGGGTGGCCCGGGAGTACGCGGCGCGCGGGATGCCGATGCGGCTGCGGACCCGCGCCGAGGCCGAGGAGTTCTTCACCGGCCTGGAGCTGGTGGAGCCGGGCGTCGTCCAGGTGCACAAGTGGCGTCCGGACGGCACCGGTACGGAAGTGGTCCGGGACGAGGACGTCGCGATGTACGGCGTGGTGGCACGCAAGCCGTGACGGGAGCCGAGGTGCACCCGTCGCCGGCGCAACCCCGCTACCGCCCCCTCGATGTGCCCGCAGACGTGAAGATCATTACGATGCGGAACCGAGAAGTCGCTACAAGGGGCTGATCACTTGACTACCGGCGGTCACACGCGGTTGGCTCCTGGCCAGTGAAAGTACAACCGGCCGGCGCTCCCGTGTCTCGGCCGCCCTTTCGCGATCCGCCTGCTCGGCCGCACAGCGAGGTGCCGCACACCATGACCACTCCTCCCCCACCTCGGGCTTCCTCCAGATCCGTGCGCTTGGCCGCCCTCCTCTCCGTCCCCCTTCTGCTGCTCGTCGGCTGCTCCGGTTCCGGCGGCGACTCCCGTCTCGACTCGGGTACGGGCGCGGCGAAGGGCGCGGGCGCCGCCCGGCTGAAGATCGCCCTGATCACCCACTCGGGCAAGGACGACGCCTTCTGGGAGCTCGTGCAGAAGGGCGCCGAGGCCGCCGCCGCCAAGGACGGTGTCGAGCTGACGTACGCGAACGACCCGGACCCCACCAAGCAGGCCCAGTTGGTGCGGGACGCCATCGGCGACCGAGTCGACGGCATCGCGGTCACGCTGGCCAAGCCGGCCGCGATGAAGGCTCCGGTGGCCGCGGCCCGCGCGGCGGGCATCCCCGTCGTGGGCCTCAACTCCGGTATCGACGCCTGGAAGTCGCAGGGCGTCCTGGAGTACTTCGGCCAGGACGAGAGCGTCGCCGGCACGGCCGTCGGGAACAAGCTGAACGAACTCAAGGCCAAGCACGCGCTGTGCGTCATCCACGAGCGGGGCAACGTCGCCCTGGAGGCACGCTGTGCCGGCGTGAAGAAGACGTTCGGCGGCAGGACCGAGAACCTCTACGTGGAGGGCACCGATCCCGAGGCCGTGGACACCGCGCTCACGGCCCAGCTGCGCCAGAACCCGAGCATCGACGAAGTCGTCACCAACGGCGCGCAGTTCGCGCTGGACGCCGTCGAGTCGGTGCGAGCGTCCGGCAGCAAGGCCCAGGTCGCCACGTTCGATCTCAGCAACGACCTGGTCAAGGCGATCCGCGACGGCGACGTACAGTTCGCGGTGGACCAGCAGCCGTACCTCCAGGGCTACCTCGCGGTGGACGCGCTGTGGCTGTACCGGACCAACGGCAACATCAGCGGGGGCGGTGTGGCCCCGGTGCTGACCGGGCCCGCGTTCGTCACCCGGACGAACGTCGCGACGGTCGCGAAGTTCGCCGCAGCCGGGACCCGTTGACCCTTCCCAGGAGAACCACTCCCCCTGACCGCCCAAGGACGACCATGCCCGACCGGAAAGGTGCCCGGCGCCGCCTCGGCTCCATACGTCTCTCCCTCATCCTGCTGGCGCTGGTGCCCAGTGTCACCCTCGCCGCGATGTGGGGCGTGACGACCACGCAGATGTTCTCGGAGGGGCTCAGGCTGCGCTCGCAGACCGAGCTGAGCAGGTCCACCGGTGCGATGGGCACCGAGGCCACGCTCGCGCTCCAGGGCGAACGCGCCGTGTCCGCGGCCTGGTTGGCCAAGGTGCCCGGCTCCCGGGCCGCGCTGGACGAGAAGCGCGCGGCGACGGACAAGGCGGTCGCCAAGCTCGTCGGCCGCTCCGACGAGATCCAGCGGGCGCCCTCGCGCATCGCCGACCAGCTGTACTCGGTGCTCGGTTCGGTGGGCAGCCTGGAGTACTACCGCGACCAGGTGGACAACCCCACCGACATCACCGCCGAGCAGGCGCTGGACCAGTACACGGCGGTCATCGACGACCAGATCCATGCCTTCCAGCAGCTCTCCCAGGTCGACGACGGCGACCTCACCTCGCAGGCCGGGCCGCTGGTCGCCCTGGAGCACGCGGCGGAGCTGACGTCCCAGGAGGACGTACGGCTCACCCTGGCCTGGCCGTCCGGTCATCTCGACGAGAAGGCCTGGACCGAGTTCGTGCAGCTGGTGAACACCCGGCGCTGGCTCGTCGAGGACCAGATCGTGCCCGCGCTCAGCGGCACCGCGAAGGCCGAGACCGAGAGCATCCTGGCGAGCCGGGACTGGCAGACCCTGCTGTCCGTCGAGGACCAGGTGCTCGCCGCGCAGCCCGCCGCCGGCACCGGGCAGGCCGCGCTGCCGGACCTGCGCAAGCAGTGGGCGGCGGCCATGGACAAGGTGTCCGTGCGCTACAGCGCCCTCATCCGGCAGCAGACCGCGGCCCTGCTGACCCGCAGCGCGGACAAGGCGCACGAGCAGCTGGTGACGGCCGCGTCCCTCAGCGCCGGCGGGCTGATCGCGCTGCTGCTGTGCCTGGTCATGTCCTGGCGGATCACCCGCTCGCTGTCCCGGCGGCTGCGCGGTCTGCGGGAGGCCACGCTGAGCCTCGCGCAGGAGCGGCTGCCCGATGTGGTGGACCGCCTTGAGCGGGGCGAGAAGGTCGATGTGGACCGGGCCGCACCGGAGTTGGACTACGGCTCGGACGAACTCGGCCAGGTGGCCAAGGCGTTCAACACGGCACAGCGCACCGCTGTGGTGACCGCCGTCGAACTCGCCGACACCCGGCGGGGCTTCGAGAAGGTGATCCTCGGGATCGCGCGCCAGAGCCAGAACCTGGTGAACCTCCAGCTGAGCCGTCTCGACACCCTGGAGCGCGAGCACCAGGACCCGGACGTCCTCGCCGGGCTCTACGAACTCGACTCCACGGCGAGCCAGTTGCGGCGGTACGAGGAGAACCTGGTCATCATCAGCGGCGGGCAGCCGCGGCGCAGCTGGACCGAGCCGGTGGCGCTGGCCGACATCCTGCGCAGCGCGGTGGGCGAGGTCGCCGAGTACCAGCGGGTCGAGGTGCACACCGAGGAGGAGGTCTGCCTGGCCCCGCCCGCGGTCGCGGACGTGATCCACCTCCTGGCCGAGCTGATCGAGAACGCCACGCTGTACTCGCCCGCGCCGAGCCCCGTCGGCGTGCGGGCCGCGCTGGTCGCCAAGGGGCTCGCCGTCGAGGTCGAGGACCGGGGCCTCGGCATGTCGGAGGACGAGTACGCCTCCTTCAACGCCCACTTGGCACAGGCGCCGAAGTTCGACGTGGTCGCCCTCGCCGACGACCTCCGCCTCGGCATGTTCGTCATCGCCCGCCTCGCCAACCGCCACGGCATCCAGGTGACGCTGCGGTCCTCGCCGTTCGGGGGGACCACGGCGATCGTGCTGATACCGCACGAGGTCGTCGTACGGGAGGAGGACGGGCCGGAGGAGACGCCGGAGGACACGGCGGCGGGTGCGGACGGGGGTGAGGCTCCCTCGGCCCCAGAATCACGCAAGGACGGCGCACGCGTTCCGGCAGGCACGGGACTCAGAGCCGGAGCACGCGGATCGACAGGTACGACGGGCCCGGCGGAGCCCGTGGCGAAGGGCGACCCGGCAGCGGCCGACGCCTCCGCAGCCGACGCGCCCAGCACGCCAGACCCGGCAGATCCCGCAGATCCCGCAGATCCCGCAGATCCCGCAGATCCCGCAGATCCCGCAGATCCCGCAGATCCCGCAGATCAGGCCTCCCCACCGACCACACCCGCCACCCCCCGCCCTCGCCCCCTCCCACAACGCCAAAGCACCACCACCCCCCGCCCCGGCGGACTCACCCCCCTCCCCCGGCGCGTGCCGCAGACCAGTCTGGCCGTGGAGCTGCGTGAGGAGGCTTCGGCGGTCGGTGAGGCGGAGGACGTCGACGAGTTCACGGCGGACCACGCGGCCTCCTCGCTGGCCGGCTTCCAGCGCGGCACCCTCCGGGCCCGGGACGAGGAGGACCTCGTCGACGTACGGGAGTGCCCGGGCGAGGAGTCCGACGGGCTCGAAGAACCGAAGAGCACCGCGGCAGCGCCCCTCACCGACAAGGACGGTCTGCCCCAAGCGCCGGAGAACCCCCTCAGCCCCCCAGGAGGAACGGCACCCGCCGACGAGGACGGCCGGCCCGACCCGGACGCCGCCGGCACCGCCTCCCCCGGCACCGACGGGACCCCCGGAACCCCCCGGTCCCGCGCTGTCGCCGCCCGGACTCCCCACCCCGACCGCTCATGAAGGACACCGCCATGACACGCCCCACCCCCGCCACGCACACCCAGCTGGACCAGCTGCTCACCGGACTCGTGGAGCGGGTCGCCGACGTGACGCAGGCTGTCGTGCTCTCCGAGGACGGGCTGGTCGTCAGCAAGTCCACCGGGTTCCTGCGCGACGACGCCGAGCGGCTGGCGGCGACCGCGTCCGGGCTGATGAGCCTGAGCAAGGGCGTCAGCATGGACTTCCGCGGCGGCCCGGTGCGCCAGGCGCTCATCGAGATGGCCAACAGCTTCCTGGTCCTCACCTCGGCCGGACCCGGCGCCCACCTCGTCGTCCTCACGGGACCGAACGCCGACGTCGGCGTGGTGGCGTACCAGATGAACATGCTGGTGAAGAAGATCGGCGAGCACCTCAGCGCGGCGCCACGGGCCGGCATCGGCCCCACCGGCGGATGAGGTGACCGACAGCGACGCGGCGGGCCGCCTGGTACGACCGTTCGCCCTGACCGGCGGACGGACCCGGCCCAGCCGTGCCGACTTCACCCTCATCACCACGGTGACCGCGGTGGACCCGCCCCCGGACCGGGCCCCGAGGCCACAGCCCGAACAGACCCGCATCCTGCGCCGGTGCGCCCGCCCGGTCGCCGTGGCGGAGCTGGCCGCCCTGCTCGACCTGCCGGTCAGCGTGGTCGTGATCATGCTGTGCGACCTCCTGGAGGCCGGGCTGATCACCGCGCATCCCCCGCGCCCCGTCTCGCCCCGCTCCCCGGACCTGGACCTGTTGCAGAAAGTGAGGGAAGGCCTTGGCCGGCTCTGAAACGCTCGTCACCGAGACTGCTGAGACTCCCGCCCCGCCCGACACCGTGAAGATCCTGATCGCCGGGGGCTTCGGCGTCGGCAAGACCACCATGGTCGGATCGGTCAGCGAGATCGCCCCGCTGCGCACCGAGGAACCGCTCTCGATGGCGGGCCTGGGCATCGACGACCTCGCGGGGATCGAGCAGAAGCGCGCCACCACGGTGGCCATGGACTTCGGCCGGATCACGATCAGCGACGAGCTGGTGCTCTATCTGTTCGGCACCCCGGGCCAGCAGCGTTTCTGGTTCATGTGGAACGACCTCGCCGTCGGCGCCCTCGGCACCGCCGTCCTCATCGACGTCCGCCGCCCGGAGGCCAGCTTCGCCGCCGTGGACTTCTTCGAACGCCGGCGCATCCCCTTCGTGGTCGCGGTGAACGGCTTCGACGGCCAACACCCCTACCCGCCCGAGGAGATCAGGGAGTCCCTGGCCCTCCCTGAGGGCGTGCCGGTGGTCCTGTGCGACGCCCGCAGGCGCGAGTCGTCCCGGGACGTGCTGATCGCCCTCCTGGACCTGCTGATCGCCGCGGCGGTCGAGGACTAGGACGCCGGTGCTCACTCGTCGGGTCCGGTC
Organism: Streptomyces sp. SID13726; assembly: GCF_010548375.1. Classification (GTDB taxonomy): domain Bacteria; phylum Actinomycetota; class Actinomycetes; order Streptomycetales; family Streptomycetaceae; genus Streptomyces. The sequence continues at coordinate 470,551 of NZ_JAAGLY010000001.1, read as the reverse complement.
AACTCCCTGTCCGAGGAAGGGATCAGCCGGGCCCTGAGGTCCGGTGTCTCCCCGCCGGAAGCGTCGTCGAAGGGGAACATCGGCCTGCGGATACGGTGATGACCGAGCCGTGGCAGGTCCTGGTCGACGCCGCCCGGGGTGAGCGCCGTCTTCCAGTCGGCGGCCATCGCGAACAGCCCGGGCTCCAGACAACCGGTCCTCACGATCACGACGTCCGCCGCGCGCGGCTCCAACTCCAGGTCGGTGACGTCGTGTTCACAGTGATACGGCTTCCTCGGCCGCGTCAGGATCACGTGCACGGTCCCGACCCGCAGCACCACCTCGGTCCCGGCGTGCCGGTCGTCGACCACGGCGTCCGCACCGGCCCGCACGGCCGTGTCCACGGCGGCCGGGCCCGGCAGTGAGGCGTAGGACGACCACGGGACCGCCCAGGCCCTTGAACTCCGTTCGGGCCAGCACCTGTTGGAGCCCCCGCATGACATCCGGTGCCGTACTGGGAGACGGTTCCAGCCCGGCATCCGCGCGGGCAGCGTCACCAGGCCCATGGCCACATCGACCGGGCCGGTACGCCGAACCGACCGGCCGCACGGCCACAGCCCGGGAGATCGCCGCAACAGCCGGCCCACCCGCCCGCACGGTCTACGAGACCGCCGTGACCCGGGAACTGAGGACGGCCCCGCGGTGACCGACCGGATGACCGGCGCGGACGCACCCGCGCCGGTCGTCGGTCAGGTTCAGCCGAGCCCGTTCGCCTTCAGCCAGGCCTTCGCCACGTCCAGCGGGTCCTTGTTCTCCAGCTGGACCTTGGAGTCCATGTCGAGGAGGGCCGCCGTGTCGAGCTTGGCGGAGACCGCGTTGAGGGCGGCGACGCCCTCCGAGGAGAGGCCCGACTTGTAGACCAGCGGGGTCACATTGGCGAAGCCGAAGAGGTTCTTCGGGTCCTTGAGGACGACGAACTTCTCCTTGGTGATGGTGGGGTCGGTCGTGAAGATGTCCGCGGCCTGCACGGTGTTCTTCGTGAGCGCCGCCTGCGTCAGCGCGCCGCCCGCGTCGAGCGCCTTGAAGGACTTGAACTTCAGGCCGTACTCCGACTCCAGGCCGAGCAGACCCTGCTGCCGGGTCTGGAACTCGGGCGAGCCGCCGATGACCATCTCGGGCGCGATGTCCTTGAGGTCCGCGAGGGTGGACTCGGCGGTCAGGCTGTACTTCTTCGCGGTGTCCGCGTTGATCGTGACCGAGTCCTTGTCCTCCGCGGGCGCCGAGTCGAGGAGCGTGAGCTTGGCGTCGAGCTTGGTCTTGACCGCGGTGTTCACCGCCTCGGTCGACTCCTGCGGCGCGTCCTTGTCGAGGTAGGCCAGCAGCGAGCCGTTGTACTCGGGCAGCACCGTGATGGAGCCGTTCTTCAGCAGACCGTAGGTGGTCTCGCGGCTGCCTATGTTGGGCTTGTAGGTGACCTTGATGCCCTTGGCCTTCAGCGCCTCGCCGTAGATGTCGGCGATCAGGGTGCTCTCGGCGAAGTTGTTGGAGCCGACGACGACGGTGTCGCCGCTCGCGGCCGCCGTGTCCTCGGACAGCGGGTCGGAGGTGTCGTCGGAGGACCCGCATCCCGCAAGCAGGACCGTGGCGGCGGCGAGCGCGACGGCGGCCACGCCGGGGTTGTTCCTGATGGACCTGCGGTGTGCGGCGGTAGAAGTCACGATTCCCGTTCCGGACTCAGGGGATTCAGAGGTGTTCAAGGGGGGAAGCCCTTGCACTGATCCAATCCAGCCTGTTCTGGCGCAGTCAAGACCGGCCTGGTCACAATTGGCTTCAATCCGTGGTCTGTTGTGAAGGAAGCGCGAAACCGGCGCGCCGGGCGCCGACAGGTTGTAACGGATTCTTGACTGAGGGCGGCGGGAAGCGCTGTCCGAAGAGGCTGTAGTCTCGCCGAAGTTGGCGCCGGTCACACAGGCGTGCAGGAGCCACTCAGGTGTCCAATGCACCGTCCCGTAGCGATCAGAATCGGTCATGCGCGTCCTCGCGCGCCGGCCGAGACACCCACGAAGGAGGGCTGGTGTCCACGAACGAGGTGGGCGCGTCCACCCCGTCGGCATCGTCGCCGACTGCGGGCAGCAAACGCGGCATACGGGGCATCCGGGACTTCGCCGAGCGCTGGCCCTTCCGGCGCAAGCTCAACATCCTGGTGGGCGTACCGCTCGCGGTGGTCGCCGTGCTGCTGGCCTACCTCTTCGCCGACCAGGTCGGCCAGTCCCGGGACGCCTCGCAGGCCGCCCAGCTGGTGCGGGACAGCGCCCAGGTCGCCCGGCTCGTGGGGCAGTTGGAGGCCGAGCACCAGCAGGCCGTGCTGCTCTCGGTGCGCCACCAGTCCAGCTGGGACGGCGGCACCCCCTCGCAGACCGCCTACCGCGAGGCCCAGCTCGCCGTCGACGACCAGGTCGAGAAGGTGCGCGCGACCTTCGGCGGCCGGCTGCCGGCCGAGGAGGCCCAGGCCCTCCGCGAGGTCAACGGCCTGGAGGACCTGCGCAACACCATCGAGAAGGCCTATCTGCCGGCCGACAACATCGACCCGGCCTACGGCGACGCCGCCAAGGGCCTGATCGACGGCCTCGGCCTGGACCGCAACCCGGCCCTCGCCGCCACCTTCACCGGCAACCTCCTCGACTCGCTGCTGCGCGCCGACGCCGCGCACGGCTCCTTCGAGACCGGTGTGTTCTCCGCGACGACCGGCGACTCGAACGCGCTCATCGAGCTGATCGGCGCGATCGGCTCCTACGACGAGTACACCCACCAGGTCGAGCGCTTCGGCCGGTTCGCCACCCCGGCGCAGGCCGAGGAGCTCGGCGACATCGAGCACAACAGCGCTCAGGCGACGATCGCCCGGCAGTACGCCGAGCTCCAGATCGACCCCAGCTCGCTCCAGGCGGACACGAACGCCGAGATCAAGACGGCGTTCGAGGCGGCGCTCAACTCCTACCCGGACTACCGCACCCAGGCGCAGACCCGGCTGAAGACCACCACCTCGCTCATCGACCAGATCGCCGACCGGGCCGACACCGCCTCCGAGGACGCCAAGTGGAACGCCGTCTGGCTGCTCAACGGCGCCGCCCTCGGCTTCCTGCTCTGGCTCGCCTTCTCGGTCGCCGTACGACGCTCGGTGGTGCGCCCGGTGCAGGCCCTGACCGGTGCCGCCCGGGAGGTCGCCGAGGTGGCGGGCCGTGAGCTCGCCCGGGTGGCCGACGACGACACCGAGGACGCCGGTCCGCCGCGACTTCAGGCGATGCCGGTCACCGCGAAGGACGAGATCGGCGACCTGGCCGACGTGTTCAACCAGGTGCAGACCACCGCGGTCGCGCTCCTCGAACGCCAGGTGCTCAGCCGCCGCAACGTCGCCGAGATGTTCGGCAACGTCGGCCGCCGGGTCAGCAACCTCACCACCCGCCAGCTCGCGCTCATCGACGCGGTGGAGCGCGGCGAGACCGACCCGGCGCTCCTCGAACGCCTCTACTCCATCGACCACATCGCGGTCCGCCTGCGCCGCAACGCCGACAGCCTGATGCTGCTCGCCGGCATCCGCGAGACCGTCCTCGACTCCGGTCCGCTGGCCCTCACCAACGTCGTGCGGGCCGCGCTCGGCCAGATCGAGGGCTTCCAGCGGGTCGCGCTGCACGCCGGCACCGAGGTCATGGTCGAGCCCGACATCATCGGCGACCTCACGCTGATGGTGGCCGAACTCGTCGAGAACGCCGTGTCGTTCTCGCCCGCCGGCAGCCCCGTCGAGGTCACGGTCAAGGACAGCCACGAGGGCGCCCTGGTGGTCATCTCCGACCACGGCCTCGGCATGAGCCCGGAGCGCCTGGAGGAGGAGAACGCCCGCCTCATCCGCCGCGAGCGCCTCGACGTCGTACCGACCAAGGTCCTCGGCCTGTTCGTGGTCGGCACCCTGGCCCGCCGCTGGGACGTGGCCGTGGTCCTCTCCCGCACCCCCGGCGGCGGCGTGACGGCCGAGGTCACCATCCCCACCTCCCTGCTCCTGACGATGAGCCCGGTGACGGTCGCGGCCGCCCAGCCCCGTACCCTCGCGGCCCCGGAGACACCCCGCACCCCGGCTCCGGCCCCCACCCCGAGGGTTACGGCCGTACAGCCCGAGTCCGGCCAGGAGGCAGCCGTAGACGAACCGGCCCGGCACACCGACGCCGCCGAGCCCGGCGTCCCGGGGACCGCGGGCGCCGATCCCGCCCCGCTCCCGCGCCGGGTCCCGCAGCGCGACGCGGACGCCCCGGAGCCCGAAGTCCCGTCCGCCACCACGCCGTTCATCCCGAAGGCCCGCGCCGGTGAGGCCTCCGGCGCCGGGGACGACGGCGACGGCCCCCGTCCGCTGCGGCGCCGCGTCCGGGGTGCCACGCTGCGCACCACCCTCGGCCCCGACGCCGTGCAGAAGGCGGCCCCGTCGCGCCCCGCGGACGCGGAGGCCGTGCGGGACGCCCTCGACGAGTTCGAGGCGGCCGTGGAGCGCGCCCACCGGGACAGCGACACCGGCAGCCACACCCGACCGGCCCTCAGGGACGCCGTGGAAACCCACCAGACCGCATCCAACCCCCCGCACGACCAGAACCACTCCCCGGAAGGAGCGGAGCAGTGAGCACGTCCACAGGTGACACTCCGGCGGGAGGCGCCACGCCGGCCGATCTCCAGGCCGCCGCAGCCGACTTCACATGGCTGCTGAACCGTTTCGCGACGGAGACCGCGGGCGTCGTCGACGCCATCGCGGTGTCCTCCGACGGACTGCTCATCGCGGTGTCGGAGCTGCGCGAGCACGCGGACTCCGAACGCCTCGCCGCGATCGTCTCCGGCATCACCAGCCTGGCCGCCGGCGCCTCCGGCAACTACGGCCTGGGCGGCCTCAACAAGGTCATCATCGACCTGGAGGGCGGCCATGTGCTGGTCTCCGCGATCGGCAGCGGCGCCGTCCTCGGTGTCGTCACCGACAAGGAGGCCAAGCTGGGCAACATCGCCTACGAGATGACGCTGTTCGCGAACCGGGCAGGGACCGCGCTCAGCCCGCAGCTCGTGCTCGAACTGAAGAACAGCGTCGGCGCCACGTCGAAGCGCTGACCGAGGAGGAAGCGCAGTCATGGCCGACGGCAGTACGCCCCCGGGCGCCGATCCGGGTGGTCCCGTGCCCGCCGTACGGCCGTTCCTGGTCACCGCCGGCCGGGTGGCGCCCGACCCCTCGGGCCGGACGATGCCCGTCGAGACCCAGGTGGTGGCCACCGCCGCCGGGCTCGCGGTGCTCGACCGGCTCGCCTTCGAACAGCACGACATCGTCGCCGCCTGCCGGATCCCGCAGTCCATCGCGGAGCTCGCGGCCCGGCTGCGGCTGCATCTGAACGTGGTGCGCATCCTCGCCGAGGACCTGCGCACGGCGGGGCAGCTGACGGTGCACGTGCCCGACTCCGGCGTCACCCACGACGCCTCCGTCCTGCGCAGGCTGATCGACGGCCTGCGCGCCATCCCCGACTCCCGAGGGGTACTCCGTGACACCGACTGAACCGGCCACCCGGCCCTCGGCCGCGCAGTCCGCCGCCGTACGACCGCCGCTGCCGGTCAAGATGGTGATCGCGGGCGGTTTCGGGGTGGGCAAGACCACCGCGGTCGGCTCGATCTCCGAGATCGAGCCGCTGACCACCGAGGCCGCCATCACCGAGGTCGCCGCCGGTGTGGACGACCTCAGCCACACCCCGCGCAAGACCACGACCACGGTCGCGATGGACTTCGGCTGCATCACCGTCGATCCGACCCTGAAGCTCTACCTGTTCGGCACGCCCGGGCAGGAGCGGTTCGGGTTCATGTGGGACGACATCGTCGAGGGCGCGCTCGGCGGCCTGGTCATCGTCGACACCCGGCGCCTCGACGACTGCTACGCCGCGGTCGACTACTTCGAGCACAAGCAGATCCCGTTCGCGGTGGCCGTGAACGCCTTCGACGGCAAGGTCGAGCACACCATGGACGAGGTCCGCTGGGCGCTCGACGTCAACGAACGCGTGCCGGTGCTCGTCTTCGACGCGCGGGAGCGGGGTTCGGTGCGCGACGCGCTGCTGGTGGTGCTGGAACAGGCGCTGGCCCGCACCCAGGGCTGACGGCGGACCGCGAGCCGAGAATCAGAGGCGGGACCGAAGGGCCGGGGGAACTCCCCCGGCCCTTCGGCTAGTTGCTCCTGAGCACCCCGCGCGACACGGTGAGCCGGGTGATCCCCCAGAACACCGCGAGCGTCGCGAGCGCCATCAGGGCGACCAGGGTGGCGCCGCCGACGACCTTCTCGTAGTTGCGCTGGTAGAGGCCGTCGACGATGTACCGGCCGAGTCCGCCGAGCGAGACGTACGCCGCGATGGTCGCGGTGGAGACGATCTGGATGGCCGCCGAGCGCAGCCCGCCGAGGATCAGCGGCAGGGCCACCGGGAGTTCGACCCTGAGCAGGATCTCCGCCTCGTGCATCCCCATGCCCCGCGCGGCGTCCACCGGGGACGGGTCGACCGAGCGCATCGCCTCGTAGGTGGTGACGAGGATCGGCGGCACGGCGAGGACGACCAGCGGGATCATCACGTTCACGAGCCCGAACCCGAGGGACAGGGTCATCAGCACCAGCAGACCGAAGGTGGGCAGCGCCCGCCCCGCGGTCGCGATCAGGGAGAGCGCGTTGCCGCCGCGCCCGTAGTGCCCGGTGACCAGGCCGACCGGCAGCCCGATCACGGCGGCCAGGGCGAGCGCCTCCAGGGTGTACTGGATGTGCTCGCCGACGCGCGTGGGGATGCCGTCGTAGCCCTGCCAGTGGGCGCTGTCGCTGAAGAAGTTGTTGATGAAGTTGAGGATGTTCACCGGGCCGTGTCCTCCAGGGCGAGGGCGGCCGGGTCGGGCCGGCCCGCCTTCGGTTTCGACTGCGCCCGGCGCGGCATCCAGGGCGTCAGCAGCAGCCGCAGGGCGACCAGCAGACCGTCGACGAGGAGCGCCAGGACGGCCATGGTGAGCACGGCGTTCCAGGCGAGTTCGGGCCGGTTGTAGACGGTGGCGTCGTTGAGCAGGTTGCCCAGCGCGCCCTGGTTGCCGATGAGGGCGCCGACGCTGACCAGGCTGATGCTGGACACGGTGGCGACCCGGAGCCCCGCGATGATGGCGGGCACGGCGATCGGCAACTGGACCTGGACGTAACGGCGTACGGCCCCGAAGCCCATCGCGGTGGCCGCCGCGAGGGTCTCCTGCGGCACCGAGCGGACGCCGTCGACGATCGCCGGGACCAGGATGACCAGGGTGTAGACGGTGAGCGGGATCATCACCGTGAGTTCGGTCTGGCCGGTGTAGTCGATGAGGACCACGAAGAAGGCCAGCGACGGGATGGCGTACAGCACGGTCGTCACCCACAGCACCGGCGGGTACAGCCACCGGAAGCGCACGCACAGCTGGGACAGCGGCAGGGCGATCACCAGCCCGGCGAGGACCGGCAGCAGGGCCTCCCTCAGGTGCAGGCCGACCAGGCCCAGCCAGCTGTGCTGGAGGTCGCTGGGGATGTCGAAGAAGCCGTTCATCCGGCGGCCTTGGAGTCGGTGGCCGGGGAGTCCGTGGCTGTCGACTCCTTTGCCGTCGAGTCCGTGCGGCCCTCCGCGTGGGCCCCGCGGATCGCCTCGCCGATGGCCTGCTGGGAGACCACCCCGGCCACCCGCCCGTCGGCGTCGACCCCGACGGCCCACCCGGTGGGCGAGAGTACCGCGCAGTCGAGCGCGGCCCGCAGCGAGTCGGTACCGGCGGTGAACGGCCTTCCGTACGGCAGGAGTTGTCCGGTGTCGACGCTTCCGGCGGTCAGGTGCCCCGGTTCGCTCCACCCGAGGGGCCGGCCCGCCACGTCGGTCACCAGGAGGTAGGGGGCGTCGGCGGTGGCCCGGCCCGCGATCTGCTCGGCGGTGGCGTCGACCGCGACCACCGGTGCGGTGAGCAGCCTGAGTCCGGCGGAGGAGAAGAAGGAGAGCCGCCGGATGCCCCGGTCGGTGCCGAGGAAGTCCTCGACGAACGCGTCGGCGGGGTCGGACAGCAGCTCGGCGGGCGGGGCGTACTGGGCGAGCTTGCCGCCGGTGCGCATCACGGCGACCATGGTGCCGAGCTTGACGGCCTCGTCGATGTCATGCGTGACGAAGACGATGGTCTTGCCCAACTCCTCCTGGATGCGCAGGAGTTCGTCTTGAAGCCCCTTGCGCACGACCGGGTCTACGGCCGAGAAGGGCTCGTCCATCAGCAGCACCGGCGGGTCGGCGGCGAGCGCCCGCGCGACCCCGACGCGCTGCTGCTGGCCGCCGGAGAGCTGATAGGGGTACCGCTTGGCGAGCGAGCCGTCGAGCCCGACCCGGTCCATCAACTCCCGTGCCCGGGCACGGGCCTTGTCCTTGCCCCAGCCCAGCATCCGGGGCACGGTCGCGATGTTGTCGACGATCGTGCGGTGCTGGAAGAGCCCGGCGTTCTGGATGACGTAACCCATGGACCGGCGCAGGGTGTTGACCGACTGCTGCCTGCTGTCCTTGCCGTCGATGAGGATGGTGCCCTCGCTGGGCTCGACCATCCGGTTGATCATGCGCAGGGTCGTCGTCTTGCCGCAGCCCGAGGGCCCGACGAGGACGGTGATCGAGCGGTCGGGTATCTCCAGCGAGAGCCGGTCCACCGCCACCGTGCCGTCCGGGTACCGCTTGGTGACTGAATCTATCCGTATCAAAGCGCCGAATACCCTTCGGGTGTGGGGCTGTCCGGCAGAGTCTAGACCGCTTGTATTACGGCTCTTCACCGGCCGCTTCCTGGCATTCCGACAGGGCTCCACTGTGCGCTTCCTGTGAGTCCGCTGATTCTCACTCCTCCCTCAGAAGCCGCTCAGGGATCCCCCAGACAGGGCCCGGATCGTCGCTGCCATGAACGAAACGAACGCGGGAGGCGTCCGGCGCCGGTCGGTCGAGATCGTGGTGCCGGTGTACAACGAGGCGCACGTCCTCGCCGGCAGTGTCGGCCGTCTCCACGCATACTTCGAAGAGTCCTTCCCGTTCCCGTTCCGCATCACGGTCGCGGACAACGCGAGCACCGACGCCACCTGGCACGAGGCGACGGAGCTGACGCTCCGGCTGCCCCATGTGCACGCGGTGCACCTGCCGGCCAAGGGCCGGGGCCGCGCGCTCAAGGAGGTGTGGAGCGCCTCCACGGCGGATGTCGTCGCCTATATGGACGTCGATCTGTCCACCGGTCTTGAGGGCTTCCTGCCCCTGGTCGCACCGCTGCTTTCCGGCCACAGCGACCTCGCGATCGGCAGCCGGCTGCACCGGCAGGCCGACGTGGTCCGGGGCCCCAAGCGGGAGTTCGTCTCGCGCTCCTACAACCGGCTGCTGAAACTCGGGCTCGCGGCCCGCTTCTCGGACGCGCAGTGCGGCTTCAAGGCCGTGCGCACCGAGGTGTTCCGGGCGCTGGCCCCGCACATCGAGGACACCGCCTGGTTCTTCGACACCGAACTGCTCGTCCTGGCCCAGCGCAACGGGCTGCGCATCCACGAGGTGCCGGTCGACTGGGTCGACGACCCCGACAGCCGGGTCGACATCGTCCGCACCGCCCTCGACGACCTGAGGGGCATGCGCCGGATGCTCCGCGCCACCGTGACCGGCCGTACCCGGGTCGCCGTACCCCGGCGGATCCGCACCTCACGGGTGCCGGCCGCCCGCACGTCCCCCGCAGTCCCCGCCACCGGGGCGAACGCCTCCCTCAAGCACCTGGAGTACGCGTCATGACGACCCTCGCCCCGCCTCCCGCACCGGTCCAGGAGGGCCGGCACCGGGCCTCGGCCCCGCCGGTCTCCCGGGCCAGGAGGCTGCTGACCGGTTCCTCCGACGACCCCCGCTGGGCCCGTCCCGCGCTCTGGGCGATCCTGGTGCTGGCCGTCGCCCTGTACGCCTGGAATCTGTCCTCCGTCACCGGCAACACCTTCTACGACGCGGCCGTGTACTCCGGCACCAAGAGCTGGAAGGCGTTCTTCTTCGGCGCGCTGGACTCCGGCAGCTTCATCACCGTCGACAAACCGCCCTTCGCGCTCTGGGTGATGGGCCTGTCGGCGCGCGTATTCGGCTACGGCACCTGGCAGTTGCTGCTGCCGATGGTCGCGGTCGGCACCGGTTCGGTGGCCCTGCTGTACCGCATGGTGAAGCGGGACTTCGGCGCGGTGGCGGGCACCATCGCCGCGCTGGCGCTCACGCTGACGCCGATCACGGTCGCCATCACCCGGGACACCAACCCCGACCCGGTCCTGGTCTTCCTGATGCTGCTCGGCGCGGCCACGCTGATGAAGGCCGTGCGCACCGGGCGGCTGATGCCGCTGGTGTGGTCGGGGGTCGCGATCGGCTTCGCGTTCAACACGAAGATGATGCAGGCGTACGTCGTCCTGCCCGCGTTCTTCCTGGTCTACCTCTGGGCCGCGCGGACCGGGCTGGGCCGGCGGATCCGCAACCTCGCGGTCGCCACCGTCGCGCTGGTCGTCTCCAGCGCCTGGTGGATGGTGGTCGTCGACCTGATCCCGGCCTCCTCCCGCCCCTACATCGGCGGCTCCACCGACAACACGGTGTGGGACCTCGTCATCGGCTACAACGGCTTCGGCCGGATCTTCGGGGCGAGTTCCTCGGTGGGCTCGCAGGGCAACGGCGCGAGCTTCGGCGGCGAGGCGGGCCTGTACCGGATGTTCAACAGCATCATGGGCGGCCAGATCTCCTGGCTGATCCCCTTCGCGCTCGTCGCGCTGATCGGCGGCCTGGTGCTGCGCGGCCGGGCTCCCCGCACGGACGCCAAGCGGGCGGCGCTGCTGCTGTGGGGCGGCTGGTTCGTCCTGCACTACCTGACCTTCGCACTCGCCGAGGGCACGTTCCACCCGTACTACGTCACCGCCATGGCCCCGGGCATCGCGGCCCTGGCCGGTATCGGCGGGGTGCAGCTGTACCAGGCCTTCAAGGAAGGCGCGGCGGCGAAGTGGGCCTGGGTGCTGCCGGCCGCGATCGCCGTGAGCACGGTGTGGGCGGTCGTCCTGCTCCAGCGGGTCTCCGGCTCGGGCACGGTGTACACGGTCGCCGAGGTGGTGGCCGGGGTCGCCGGTGCCGTCGCGGTGACCGGGCTGCTGCTCGGCCGGTTCACCAAGCGGCAGCGGCTCACGGGCATCGCGGCACTCGCCGCGGTCGTCGCCCTGCTCGCCGGTCCGGCCGCGTACTCGGCCTCGGCGGCGACCTCCAGCACGAACGGCACCAACCCGACGGCCGGTCCGAGCACCGGTGGGATGGGCGGGGGCATGGGCGGCGGCGGGGGCCAGCGTCCGAGCGGCAGCGGTGGGCCGGGCGGCACCAGCAGCACCAGCGGGACGAAGGGCTCCACGAGCGGTTCCACCGACTCCGGTACGCAGTCGACGGGTGAGCCCCCGTCGGGTACGGGAAGCACCGGTGAGTCGAGGTCCGGGCGTACCGCCGGAGGCATGGGCGGCGGCTCCCAGGTCTCCTCCGCGATGATCACGTACCTGAAGAAGAACCAGGACGGCGCCACCTGGCTCGTCGCGGTCGCCACCGACCAGACCGCCTCCTCGATCATCCTGGAGTCCGGTCAGCCGGTGATCTCCATGGGCGGCTGGTCCGGCTCCGACAACGCCATGACCCTCGCCAAGCTGAAGGCCCTCGTGAAGTCCGGCAAGCTGCACTACATCGTCGTCAGCAGCGACGGCGGCCAGAGCACGAACTCCGAGATCTCCACCTGGGTCAAGAAGAACGGCACCGCGGTGAGCGCCTACAGCGGTCTCTACCGCCTGGACGCCTCCGACGTCAGCTGACACCCACGCGGCACAGAGGGCGGGCCGCCGGTGAACACACCGGCGGCCCGCCCTCGTCGTCGTCCGGTCAGGCGGCCGCGGGAGCCGCGGGAAAGCCCGGCGTACGCAGCACCCGCCGCTCGGCGTCCACCGCGAAGACCTCGCAGCCGTCCAGGGAGGCGGCCCAGTCGACGCCCTCGGGGCCGAGCGCGAAGGCCGCGGTGGCGACCGAGTCGGCCTCGGTGAGGGTGGGGGCCACGACCGTCAGGCTCAGCAGGCCGGTAGCCGGGCGGCCGGTGCGGGCGTCGAGGATGTGGTCGCCGCGTTCGTAGCGGGCGGAGGTCGCCACCGCGCCGTCGGTGAGGGAGAGCACCGTGCACAGCTTGTCGGCGTGCTCGGGGTGGCGTACGCCCACCCGCCAGGGGCCGCCGGCGGTGACCACGTCACCGCCGGCGTTGAGGACGAACCGCGTCGCGCCCGCCGAGGCGAGCAGTTCCGCCGCGCGCTGCACCGACCAGCCCTTGACCACCGCGCAGGGGTCGAGACGGCGCCCGGGCGGCCGTACGTCGAAGGCGCCGCCGGTGGCCTGCCGGTAGTGCTCGCACAGGGCGAGGATCTCGCGCAGGTCCGCGCTCAGCTCCTCGGCGGACAGCTCGCCGCGGTCGTACCGCGAGACCTCGCTGTCCTCCTTGAACGGGCTGAACCGGGCGTCGGCCTCGCGCAGCCACGCGAAGACCGCGTCCGCCGCGGACTCGGGGACGTGCTCGTCGTCGACCCGGAGCGAGACCGGGAAGCTCATGACGTGTTCGACGCGGTGCATCCGGGGGTCAGCCCTTCGCGTCGATCGCGGCCTGGAGGGACTCCTTGTAGGCCTCGCTGGTGATCGTCGCGCCGGACACGGTGTCGATGTCCGCGCTCTGCGCCTCAAGCGTCTCCGCGATCAGCTTCGGCACGGCCGCGGTCGTCTGCGGGTGGTTCGGCTGCTGGAGCATCTGGACGGCGCTGATCTTGTCGCCCTCGAAGGTCACCTGGACCTGGACGGTGCCCTTCTCGGTGTCGATCGCGGTGCCGTCGACGGTCTTGGACGACTCCTCGGTGGCCGACGCCGACGCCGATGCCGAAGGCGATGCCGCCGCCGCCTTCGCGTTCTCGTCGATCGTGGCCTGGAGGGACTTCTTGTAGGCCTCGCTGGTGATGGTCGCGCCGGACACCGTGTCGATGTCCGCGCTCTGCGCCTCAAGCGTCTCCGCGATCAGCTTCGGCACGGCGGCCGTCGTCTGCGGGTGGTTCGGCTGCTGGAGCATCTTCACGGCGGTGATCTTCGTGCCGTCGAAGGTCACCTGGAGCTGGACCGGGCCCTTCTCCGTGTCGATCGTCGAACTCGTGACGACGTTCGAGCCGGAGGACCCGGAGGACGAGGAAGAGGAGGACGTCGACGTAGACGCCGGGGTGGTCGTCTGGACGGTGGAGGAGCCGGCCGAGGGCTGGTACAGCCACACGGGCACCAGGCCCGCGATGCTCAGGACGACGACAGGTATGGCTCGTTTCACGGTGTCTTCCTCATCCAGCCAGGCTGAAGCGCTCGAAGTGGGTCTGCGCCTTGGGCACGTCCAGCTCGCGCAGGCTGCCCAGCACGGCGTTCATCATCGGGGGCGGTCCGCACAGGAAGACGTCCCGCTCGGCGATGTCCGGCACCAGCCGGGCCAGCTCGCCCGCCGCCAGCTTGTCGGGCACCGGCGGTCCGGTGACCAGGTGGAGCTCGGCGCCCTTGGTGATCGCGAGGTCGCGCAGCTCGTCGTAGAGGACGGCGTCCCGGTCGGAGCCGACCCGGTAGATGACGACGGTGTGCCCCTCGATCTCCTCCAGGAGCGCCCGGATCGGGGTGACGCCGACACCGCCGGCGATGAGGACGGACTCGGCGCGGGTGCGGTGCAGGGCGGTGAAGGCGCCGTAGGGGCCCTCGGCGAAGACGCGGGTGCCGACCTTGACGTGCCGCAGGGCCGCGCTGCCCTCGCCTGCCGCCTTGGCGGTCAGCCGCAGCGTCCTGCCGTCGGGGGCGGCGGAGAGGGAGAAGGGGTTGGCCTGCCACCAGCGGTCGGCGGTCAGGAACCGCCACAGGAAGAACTGGCCCGCGCGGGCAGGGAGTTGGTCGAGGTCCTTGCCGCTGATGTAGATCGACACCACGTTGTCGCTCTCGGGGACGACGGCGGTGACCCGGAACTGGTGGCGCCAGTTGCGCCACAGCGGGAGCACCGCGCGGCCCAGGACGACCGAGCCGAGCGCGACGCCCCAGAGGCAGTACCAGTAGGCGGTGGCGACGGACGAGGAGGCGAAGGTGGTGCCGACGGCGACCTGGTGGGTGAAGGCCAGCACCACGGCGACGTACGTGTACAGGTGGATGAAGTGCCAGGTCTCGTACGCGAGGCGGCGCCGGGCGTAGCGCGCGGAGACCGCGCCGACCAGGAGGATCAGGAAGAACGCGACGACCGCGCGGAGCACGCCCTCGGTGGTCTCGGCGAGGTCGACGATCTCGCCGACCGGGCCGACGTCGGTGCCCTCGGCGTAGCCGAAGGCGATGAAGACGGCGTGCCCGAGCAGCGTCCACAGCAGGGCGAAGCCGGTCCAGCGGTGCCAGGACGTCAGCCGGTCCATGCCGATCCGGCGGTCGAGCCAGGGCAGGCGGGCCACCAGGACCAGCTGGAAGGCCATCACGAGCGCGGCGTACAGGCCGGTGAGGCGGCCGAGCACGATGAGCGCGTTGGAGGCGAATCCCGCCTGGGCGAAGAAGAAGGCGACCACGGCCGCGTTGGCGGCCAGCACGGCGTACAGCCCGGTGCGGGCCACCACCCTGGGGCGTTTTATCGCCGTGGGGGGCGCAGGGGGCGATTGGACGGTCGTCACGGACTAGCTCCTTGATCGGGGCCTGGGCTACGAGCTTCTCCGGCGGGAGCTGTCGTTTTACTGTCGTACAACTTTCAAGAGCTTATCGATGTGTCCTGAGGGCTCACCCCGCGACCGCTTTCGGCCTGCCGTGAAGCACTATGAGCAGGTGGAAAAAGTTCGACTCCTCGTCGTGGACGACGACCCGCCGATCGCCGATCTCGTGGCGACGGTCGCCCGCTACGAGGGCTGGGAGGCGGTCACCGCGAACTCCGGCGAGGAGGCGCTGAGCCGCGCCGCCGAGTTCCACCCGGACATCGTGGTGCTCGACCTGATGCTGCCCGACATCGACGGCTTCGGCGTCCTGGACCGGCTGCGCCGCTCGGGCACGATGGTGCCGGTGGTGTTCCTCACCGCCCGGGACGCGGTCGCCGACCGGGTGGCCGGGCTGACCCGGGGCGGCGACGACTACCTGGTCAAGCCGTTCGCGGTGGAGGAGCTGATGGCCCGGCTGCGGACCGTGCTGCGGCGCAGCGCCGGGCCCGGCTTCCAGCGCTCGGTGCTCAGGGTCGCGGACCTCACCATGGACGAGGACACCCGCGAGGTGCGCCGCGGCGAGAAGCTGCTCACCCTCACCCCGACCGAGTACGAGGTGCTGCGCTATCTGATGCGCAGGTCGCCGACCGTGCTCACCAAGGCGCAGATCCTCGACCACGTGTGGGAGTACGGCTTCGGCGGCCGCTCCAACGTAGTCGAGCTGGTCGTCAGCCGGCTGCGCCGCAAGCTGGACGACACGGGCGAGCCGCTGATCCACACCGTGCGGGGCTTCGGGTACGTCATCCGGCAGGCGGCCGAATGATCCGGCGCGTGCGGTCGGCGTACAAGCGGATGCGGCTCGGGACCCGGATGGCGCTGGGGCTCGGGGCGCTCGCCCTGGTGGTGTTCGCGGTGGTGGGCACCGCGCTGACCACGTACATGCGCGACTATCTGTCGGCCCAGCTCGACACCCAGCTGGCGCAGGCCCAGATCGCCCAGTCCAAGAGCATCGCGGACTACGGCACGCTCTCGGGCAAGAAGTACTACAGCTGGTTCTACGCCGTGTACGACGTCTCGGACGGCACCCCGCAGCTGCGCAAGCCCGAGGACCCGGCCGACCTCCCGGCGGACGTCGACGACTTCACCACGCTGGCCGGGGCACAGACCGCCGCGCACACGGAACTGCTGCGCACCGAGCATCTGAAGGGCGTCGGCGACTACCGGCTGCGGGCCTGCGAGGTCGAGCCGGGGGTGGTCCTGGTCAGCGCCGCCCCGATGGACGACATGGACGACACCGTACGGCGGCTGATCACGGTCCAGGTGATCGCGTTCGGGCTGGCCCTGCTGGCGCTCGTGCTGGTCGGCCGGAAGCTCCTGCGGCGCGGGCTCCAGCCGCTGAGCGACATGGCGCACACCGCGCACGGCATCGCCTCGCACGACCTGACCGAGTCGGCGGCCCGGCTGCCGCTGCGCGCCGACAAGCGGGGCGGCGGGCCCGAGGTCGAGGAGCTGCGGACGGCGTTCAACACCATGCTGGAGCACATCGACCACTCGCTCGCGGTCCGCGCGGAGGCCGAGCAGCGGTTGCGCCGGTTCGTCGCGGACGCCTCGCACGAGCTGCGCACGCCCCTGATGTCGGTACGGGGCTACGCGGACCTCTTCCAGTACGCCGCCGCCAACGCCCCCGAGGAGCGCGACAAGCACCTGGCCCGGCTGCGCGCCGAGGCCGCCCGGATGGGCTTCCTGCTGGACGACCTGCTGCTGCTCGCCCGCCTGGACGCGGCGGAGGTGGAGGCACCGCTGCGCCCCGTCGAGGTGGACCTGGTCGAGCTGGTGGAGCACGCGGCCGACGCGTTCCGGGCGAGCCACCCGGACCATCCGCTGACGGTGGCACCCGGTCCGCAGGCCCTGAAGCTGCGCCTCGACCCGCAGCGCGTCCGCCAGGTCCTGGACAACCTCCTCACCAACGCGGCCATGCACACCCCGCCCGGCACCGAGGTCTCGGCCGCGGTCCGGATCCGGGACGGCCGGGCGCAGGTGCGGATCGCGGACGCGGGGCCCGGTATCCCGGCCGCCGACCAGGAGCGGGTCTTCGACCGCTTCTACCGCGTCGACAAGGCCCGCAGCCGGGACCGGGGCGGCAGTGGTCTCGGCCTCGCGGTGGCGGTGTCGCTGGTCCGGGCGCACGGCGGCACGATCGAGCTGACCAGCGAGCCCGGCTCGACGGAGTTCACGGTGTCGCTGCCGCTGAGTCTGACGCGGCCGTGAGGTGAGCGGTCCGATGCGGGCGATCGCCCGTGGGCCATGGTCACCGGGGAGTACCGTCTGGGGGCGTGGGGCACCGGATCGGTGGTGCTGTCCGCCTCAGGAAGCGGCTGCGGGCGGCACCACCTCGTGACGCCGGCGGACGCGGCATTCGCACCAGGCCCTACGCCCCGCCGAGCCGCCTCGACTTCCGTACGGCGGCGGCGAGTCGCTCCAGGACGGGCGCGTACCCGGCGTAGCTGTAGCGCTCCTCCATCGACCAGGGTGCGGTCTGTCCGGCCTCGACGGCGGGCAGCCGGTTCCAGGTGGACTTCTCGGCGAGCTGGTCCGCGGTCATCGCGTTGGAGCGGTTGTCGACCAGGATGAGATCGGCGTGGTACTTGTCGGCGTTCTCCCAGCCGAGGGTCTCCCAGAACCCCCACTCGTCGCTCTTGCGCCCCTCGACGAAGTCGATGCCTAGGTCCTTGAAGAAGGCGAGGTCGCAGTAGGAGCCGGGGACGCCGACGTACATGTTGTCGGCGTCCCCGGACATCGCCATCACCTTGAGGCCCTGGTGGGCGCGGGCGGCCGTACGCAGGGTGGCGACCGCCCTGTCGAAGCGGGCCTTGGCCTCGGTGACCTTCGCGGTCCCGAGATCGGCGCCGAGGGACCGGGCGAGTGCGGCGGTGCGCCGGAGCGGTGCGAGGAGGGAGGCGTGGGCGACGCTGATGCCGGCGGTGGGCGCGAGGGCCTCGATCTTCTCGACGCTCCGCTCGGGGACGTACCAGAGGTCGGGGGCCGGGAACATGTTGCTGATCAGCAGGTCGGGCTTGAGGGCCGCGTACTTCTCGATGTTGAACTGGCCCCAGTCGGTGCCCAGACTGGTCAGCTTCGTGACGTCCAGATCGCCGGCCTGCGGGTTGCGCCTGCCCTCGATCGGCTCGCTGGGGCCGAAGACTCCGACGCATTCCACGCCGTAGTCGTGCAGCGCGGCGGCGGTGCTGACGAACGCGACGAGCCGCTCGGGCCTGCGGTCGGCGGTGACCGTGCGCCCGCGGTCGTCCTGGAAGGACCAGGCGCCGCCACCGCTCTTTCCCGAACCGCCCTCGCCTTCGGAACACGCCGACAGCAGACCGCCGAAGGCGAGGGCGCCGCCCGCGGCGAACAGACGCCGACGGGAGAGTCCGGACGGACTGACGGGAACCGACACAGACATAAGGGTAGCCTAACCTAAGTAACCCGAACGTCAACTCCTTCTCCGACAAGTTCCCCGTCCGCCACGACCACGGTGCGGTGCGCGAGCCGCGCGGTGCCGGGATCGTGCGTGACCAGCACGAGCGACAGCCCGCCGCGCTCGCCGAGCAGTCCGGCCAGCAGGTCGAGGAGGTCGCGCCGGGTGACGGTGTCGAGGCCCGAGGTGATCTCGTCGCAGATCAGGACGCGCGGGTGGGCGAGCAGGGCACGGGCGAGCGCGGCCCGTTGGAGCTCACCGCCGGAGAGCGCCCCGGGCACCCGGCGCGCCAGATCGTCCGGCAGCCCGAGCCGGGCGAGCACGTCCGACGCCTCCTCCCTGGCGGCCGGCGCACCGATCCCACGCAGCCGTACGGCGGTACGGGCCACCTGGTCCAGTACGGCCCGGTGCTCGTCGAAGGCGGCCCGGGCGTCCTGGAACACGTACTGCACGGCGGCGAGTTGGGCCCGGTCGCGGTCCCGCACACTGCGGGGCAGCGGCGTGCCGTCGAGAAGGACGGCACCGTCGTGATGCCGGTGGAGCCCGGCGAGACAGCGGGCGAGGGTGGTCTTGCCGCTGCCGGACCGTCCCACCACGGCCAGGCACTCACCGGAGTTGAGGGTGAGACGGGCCGCCCGCAGCACGGTGACCCGGCCGTGCACGGCGTTCAACTCCCTTGCCTCCAGCAGAGGTCGACCCCGTCCTTCGCCCGGTGCGACCGCCCCCTGTTCGTCCAGCAGGCGCCGGGTCCACTCGTGCCGGGGCGCCCGCCACAGCCGCTCCGGCGGCCCGGACTCCACCACCCGCCCCGCCCGCATGACCAGAACGTCGTCGGCGAGCGCCCGCACCACGTCGAGATCATGGCTGAGCAGTACGACGGCGATCCCGCGCGCCGCGACCGCCGCCAACTGCTCGACGATCCGCTCCTTCGTCTCCGGGTCCTGCCCGGTGGTCGGTTCGTCGGCGACGACGACACGGGCCCCGAGGAGCAGTGCCTGAGCGAGCACGACCCGCTGCTGCTGACCGCCGGAGAGCTGATGCGGATAGCGCCGCAAGAGGGCTTCGGCATCGGGGAGTTGGGCCTGCGCGAGCGCGTCGAGAACACGGGCGCGAGCGGCCGTACGCCGCTGGGCGCGGGACAGGTGACGGACCTGGGGCCGGGCGATGTCGTGGAGAAGGGCGCTGATCCTGCGGGCGGGGTTGAGCACGGCGCCGGGGTGCTGCGGGACGTACCCGACGAGCCCGCCGGCAGGCAGCCGCAGGTCGCCGCTGACGTCTGCGCCGGCCGGGAACTCCCCGAGCAGCGCGAGCCCGGTGGTGGTCTTCCCGCTGCCGGAGGCCCCGATGAGCGCGGTCACCTTCCCGGGCCGCACCCGCAGATCCACCCCGTCGACGACGGCACGGCCACCGATCTCGACCCGCAGCCCGAGAAGTTCGGCAACAGCGCCCTCTCGGGGGCGCGGGACCGCATCCGTCAGCGGCTCCGCCGCGGGGCGCGACAAGCCACGACGCACCCGCCCCACGCCCCTCCCCGGCGCCTCCTTGGGCGCACTCAAGGAGTCGAAGAGCAGATTCACCCCCGTGGTCAACCCCACGATCAGCACCGCGGGCACCACCACAGCCCAGGGCTGCACCGCCAACCCCGTCCGGTTCCGGTCCACCATCACGGCCCAGTCCGCCGCGTCGGGCGAAACCCCCACCCCCAGGAACGCGGCCGTGGACACCAGATACAGCACCCCCGTCAACCGCACCCCCGCGTCCGCCCCCACCGTCCGCACAGTCGACCGCAGCACATACCCGCCCCCGATCCACCACCACGACTCCCCCTGCATCCGCAGCGCCTCCACGGCGGGCCGCGCCGCCACCTCCCCCGCGGCCGCCCGCACGATCCGCGCCGCGTCCGGCACGTTCACCAGCGCCACCAGCAGTGCGACCCCCACCGCCCCCGGCGAGAACACGGACGCCACGAGCAGGATCAGCAGCAGCGACGGCACGGCGAGCAGCACGTCCAGCGGCCGCATCAGCACGTCCTCCAGCCGCCGCACCGACGTCAGCGCGGCGACGAGCCCGACCGGCACCGCGACCAGATAGGCGAGGGCGGTCGCGGCGAGCGCGGTCACGACGACGGTACGGCCGCCGAGCAGCACCTGCCGCCACACGTCCCGGCCCACGAAGTCGGTACCGAGCGGATGCCCGCCGCCGAGCGTGAACGAGACGCCACGGGGCCCGGGTTCACCGGCGAAGAAGGGGCCGAGGAGGGCGAGGAGCAGCGGGACGACGATGATCACGAGGCCCCAGCCGAACCGGCGACCTGGCCGAAGGGACCGTACGGACCCGGTCATGCCGCCACCCCCGCCCGAGGCGTCAGCCGGTACGCCACCACGTCGGCCCCCAGATTCAGTACGACGGTCAGCGCGCCGAACACCACGGCCAGCCCCTGCACCACCGGGACGTCCCGTTCGGCGACCGCGTCGAGCAGGACCGTGCCGAGGCCCGGGATCACGAAGAGCGCCTCCACGACGATGACCCCGCACAGCAACCAGTCGACGGTACGGGCGAGTTGCTGCACCGCAGGGGCGAGCGCGTTGGGCAGGGCGTGGGCGTAGCGGACCCGGGCGCCGGGGACGCCGTAGCGGCGGGCGTGGGCCGTGCAGGGGGCGGCGAGGGCGTCGCCCATGCCCGCGCGGACCAGGCGGGACAGGGAGCACACCGGACGGCAGAGGAGGACGAGCACGGGGAGGACGAGTGCGGCCGGGTGGCCGAGCAGGTCGGTGCCGTAGCCCACGGCGGTCGGTGGCAGCCAGGCCAGCCTCAGCGCGAACACCGTCACCAGCAGGACGCCGAGGGCGAATTCGGGTACCGCGTACACGGCGAGCGTCACCGAGCTGACCAGCCGGTCGACGAGCCGTCCCTCGTGGCGGGCGGCGAGGACGCCGAGGCCGAGGCCGAGCGGGATCAGCAGGGTCAGAGTGAGCGCGGCCAGCAGCAGGGTCGGGCCGAAGCCGTCGGTGATGTAGTCGCCGACGGGCCGCCCGGAGGTCAGGGAGGTGCCGAAGTCGCCGTGCGCCAGGCCGAAGGCCCAGTCGGCGAGCCGCTCGTACGCCGGCCGGTCCAGGTGCATGGCCGCCCGGATCGCGGCGATGCGCGCCGGGTCGGGCTGGTCGCCCGCGAGGGCCACCGCCGCGTCGCCCGGCAGCGCCTCGGTGAGCGCGAAGACCAGCAGCACCACGGCCGCGGTCTGCACGGCACCGAGGACCAGCCGCCGGACGACGAAGCCACGGAGTCCGCTCACGCGAGCCAGACCTTGTCGAAGCGGGCCCAGTCGAGGGTGTTGGCGGGCGCCTCGGTCTCAACTCCCCTCACATCGCGGGACGTTCCGATGATCCAGTCGGCGAACCCCCAGACGACGAAGCCGCCCTCGGCGTACAGACGGCGCTGCATCCGCTCGTAGACGGCGGCCCGTTCGGTCTTGTCGCGGGTGGACTGGGCCTGCTGGTACAGGGCGTCGAAGTCCTTGTGCCGCCATTTGGTGGCGTTGGTGGTGGAGTCCGTGAGCAGGCGCTGGGAGAAGTGCGCCTCGATGGGCATGGCGCCGGAGCGGTAGCAGCACAGGGTGCCGTTGTCGAGGATGTCGCTCCAGTAGGAGTCCTTGCTGCCCATCTTGACGTCGATCGTGACGCCCGCCTCGGCCGCCTGGTCGCGGAAGATGCCGGCGGCCTCGGTGAATCCGGCGGCGACGGCCGAGGTGTCCAGGGTGACCCTGAGGTTCTCGGCACCTGCCTGCTTGAGCAGGGCGCGGGCCCTGTCGAGGTCCTGGGTGCGCTGCGGGAGGCTGTCGGCGTAGTACTCGTAGCCCTTGCCGAAGAGGTCGTTGCCGACCACGCCCGCGCCGGACAGGGCGCCGTCGACGAGTTCCTGCCGGTCGGCGATGAGGAAGAACGCCTCGCGCACCCGCTTGTCGTCGAAGGGGGCGCGGTCGGTCTTCATGCAGAACGCCTGCATGGCGCTGCCGCGCAGCCGGACGATCTCGATCTGGCCCTTGCCCTCGTGGGCGCGGGCGGTGGTGGGGCCCAGCTCGTGGGCGTACTCGATCTGGCCGCCGAGCAGGGCGTTGACGCGGGCCGACTCCTCGTTGGCGACGAGGAGTTCGAGCTCGTCGAGGTGCGGGGCGCCGTCCCAGTGGTCGTCGAAGCGGCGGAAGACGGCGGAGCGGCCGGGGGCGAAGGAGACGAGCCGGAAGGGCCCGGAGCCGATCGGGTTCCGGTCGAAGTCCTTGGCGCCCTCGGGGACGATGTACGCCCCGAACGCGGCCAGGACGTTGGGGAATTCGGCGGTGGGCCGCTTGAGGACGAACTCTACGGTCCGCTGTCCGGTGGCCCGGCTGGCGTCGAGGTCGATGGGGTCCAGGGACGCCTTGGCGCGGAACGCCTGGTCCGGGTCGGTGATCCGGCGGTAGCTGTGCAGGACGTCGGCGGCGGTGACCGGGCTGCCGTCGTGGAAGACGGCCTCGCGCAGGGTGACCTGCCAGCGGTCGAGGGTCCTGTTGGGCTCCCACTCGGCGGCGAGCCGGGGCCGGGCGGACAGGTCGGCGCCGTAGTCGGCGAGCTTGTCGTAGAGGGCCTTGGCGCGGGCGACGTCGGCGAACAGGTTCGCGAGGTGCGGGTCCAGGGTCTCACTGGCCCCGCCTCCGGCGAACGCGGCACGCAGTCGTCCGCCCCGCTTCGGGGTGCCGTCCCCGGCGGACGCCCGGTCGTCGTCGGTGCCGCCGCAGCCCACGAGGGCGAGCGCGGCGGCGCCCGAGGTGGCGGCGAGGAATCCGCGCCGGCGCAGGCCGGAGAAGCGTTCGTCGTGCATGGCTGGTCCTTCGAGTCAGTGGGTGAGCGGGCGGGCGACGAGGTGGAGGCGGTCACCGTCGGCCGTCGCGGCGGGCAAGTCGCCCTCGCTCCAGGCCGGTTCGGTGCGCGGGCCGGGCCCGTCGTGGAGTTCGAGCACCTCGAAGCCGTGGGCGGCGAGCAGGTGCCGCAGCTCCTGCGGGAACAACAGCCGCCAGGCGGACCGCTGTTCGACGGGCGGCGATCCGTCGTCGGAGGTCCATACGCGGGTACGGCGCAGGAGTTGGGCCGCGCGGTCGACGTACAGCAGGGTCGTGGAGCGGTGCTCGACGCCCTGCCACACGAACCTGTTGACGGTCTCGGTGTCGAGGAGGTCGGTGCGGCCCAGGAAGTACGCGCCGTTGCGCATCTCCGCGACCAGCAGCCCGCCCGGGACGAGGGCGCGGCGGCAGGAGGCCAGGAAGGCGTCGAGCTGGGCGTTGGTGTGGCAGTACAGCAGGGCGCTGTCCAGGCAGACGACCGCGTCGAACGCGGCACGGCCGAAGTCGAAGCCGTGCAGGTCGGCGTGGACGTACAGGGGCCCGGGGTGGTGCGACCGGGCGTGCGCGAGCATCGCCTCGGACAGATCGGCCCCGGTGACGGTACGGCCGGCCCGGTGCAGGTGAGCGGCGTCGCGCCCGGTACCACACCCCATGTCGAGCACCCGCACCCCGGCACCGTGCCGACACAGACAGTCCTCGACCCAGCGCCCGGCGAGCCGCCCGGGGTCGGGGAAGCGGGCTTCGTAGAGGGCGGGGTTGTCGGTGAGGAGGTTACGGGCGGGGACGGCGGGGACGCTCATGCCATGCGCCTCTCCGCGCGGACCGGCATCGCCCGCGGACACGCCCACACCGAGCCCCGCACCACCCGAACCCCCCGCCCCAAGCTCACCGTCGATCGCAGGGAACCTCACGCCGTGCTCCTCTCCCGGGCCGGAACCGCGCCGGACTCCGTGCTCCCCGGCAGCACCCCGCGCCGGTGCAGCCAGGTCACGCCGCCCGCTGAGGCCAGTCCGAACAGGGCGCAGCACAGCCAGGGCAGTCGGTCCCCCGTGTCCATGGCCCAGCCGACGACGGTGTTGCCCGCCGCGGCCGCGATGCCGGAGACGACGTAGAAGATCCCGAAGTACGTGCCGGTCAGCTCGGGGCGGCCGAACCCGGGGATCAGCTCCATGACGAAGGGCGAGGCGACCATGACCCCGAGGTAGAGCAGGAGCGTGCCGAGCAGTACGGCGACGACGGCGAGCGGTCCGCCGGTCCCGGCGACGAGCATCGGCGGCAGAAAGGCGAGGCCCATCAGGGCGAGCCCGGCCGCGATCCAACGCGCCCTGCTGCCCACGGACTTGAGTGCCCGCGTGATCCGCAGCTGGAAGGCCAGGTTGGTGAGCGTGCCGACGACGAAGACCAGTCCGGCCGCCCCCTCCCACCCGGTGGCCCGCCGGGCCCCGTCGGGCAGGAGCAGGTAGAGCTGGTTCTCCAGGGTGAACATGCCGACCATGGCGAGGGCGAACGCCACGAAGGCCCGGTTGCCGACGACCTCCCGCCAGTCCGCGAGGACGGACCCCTTGCTCGGCTCGACCTTCCGCGCCGGCAGCACCAGGGCCTGCGCCACGGTGAGGACCGCGAAGATACCGGCGGCGGTGAGCGCGGACGTGCGGAAGTCGACGAGGAGCAGGGCGCTGCCCAGCAGCGGCCCGATCAGCGCGCCGGTGGTCGCGAAGACGTTGAACAGCGCGAACGCCTCCGCCCTGCGCTCCCCCGCCTCCTGCGCGAGATAGGCCCGCACGGCCGGGTTGAACAGGGCCCCCGCGAGCCCGCTGAGCACCGACGCGGCGAGCAGCACGGCCAGCCCGTCGCCGAGCGCGAACAGCCCGAAGCCGACGGTCCGCAGGGCGCATCCGGCGATGATGACGCCCCGCGCCCCGAGCCGGTCGGAGGCGGACCCGCCGATGATGAACAGCCCCTGCTGGCTGAGGTTGCGCACCCCGAGGACGATCCCGACGACGGCCGCCGACATGCCCAGGTTGTCGGTGAGATGGACGGCGAGATAGGGGACGAGGAGATAGAAACCGGTGTTCACACCGAGCTGGTTGACCAGCAGCAGCCGCACGGCGACCGGGAAGCGCCGCATCTCACGCCACGTCCGCACGCGCCACCACCTCCTCGACACCGAGTCCGGGCAGGCCACTTGGGCGTACGACACCGTCGGCGCCGCCGATGCCGGACCACGGGTCGCGGGCGAGCAGCAGATGTCCGTCGAGGTCGGTCCAGCGGGCGCGGCCGGCGAGGTGGACGGCGGGGGCGAGCCCGAGGGTGCTGGCGGTGAGGCAGCCGAGCATCAGCTCGGTGCCGCTGCCGTCGATCGACTCGGCGATGCGCAGGGCGGCCCGGACCCCGCCGCACTTGGCGAGCTTGACGTTGACGCCGTGCACCCGTCCGGCCAGGCGGCGGACGTCGTCGGGGCTCACCGCGTCCTCGTCGGCGATGACGGGCAGGGGCGAGCGCTCGGCGAGGGCGCCGAGGGCTTCCAGGTCGCCGGGGGCGAGGGGCTGTTCGACGGCCTCGACACCTAGGTCGGCGAACCGGGGCAGCAGCGCCTCGGCCTGCCGTACGGTCCAGGCCCCGTTGGGGTCGAGGAGCAGCCGGGCGCCGGGGGCGGCGTCGCGGACGACACGCACCCGCTCCACGTCGTCCTCGGGGTCGGGGGTGCCCGCCTTGACCTTGATGACCCGGAAGCCGCTTGCGACGAGACGCCGGGCCTCGGCTGCTGCGTGCGACGGCGAGGTGATGCCGATGGTGCGGGCGGTCTCGGCGACCGGCGGTTCGGGGATGCCGAGGAGGCGGTGGACGGGGAGGCCGGCGCGCTTGCCGGCGAGGTCGAGGAGCGCGGACTCCACGGCGGCGGTGACGGCGGGCGGTACGGACTTCGCGGGCGCCAACCGCCCTTCTCCCAGGGCTTCCAGAGCGCTCTCCGGGTCGCCGTACCGGCCGAGGTCCACGGCTGACAGGAGCCGTACGAGGGTGTCCGCGTCGAGGCCGTAGTACACGCTGCTGACGGCCTCGCCGTGGCCGGACAGGCCCTGGTGTTCGACGGTCAGCCAGACGGCCTCGCGGGCGGTCATGGTGGAGCGGGAGATGCGCAGCGGCTCGGCGAGGTCGAGCCGTACGGTGCGCAGACGGGTCTTCACTGGGCGCCTCTCAGGGGATCGGTGACCCTCGTGCAGCGCACCCAGCCGGTGGCCTCGGCCGCGTAGGGGTGCGGTATCTCGACGGGCCGGGTCGCCGCGGTGTGCGGGTCGAGGCCGTGGGCGGTGGTGAAGTCGTCGTCGTAGACGGTGCCGAGGTAGCGGTGGGGGCCGTCGGGGAAGACGGTGGCGACGACCGCGCCGGGGTGGACCCGGGCGGCCCAGGCGGCGACCCGGGCGGCGGCCCCGGTGCTCCAGCCGCCGCTGACGAAGGAGCCGCGGGCCAGGCCCCGGCAGCTGTCGACGGCCTCGGCGGGGCCGACCCAGTGGACCTCGTCGAAGGCGTCGTAGGCCACGTTGCGCGGATGGATGCTGCTGCCGAGGCCGCGCATCACCCGGGGTCGGGCGGGCTGGCCGAAGATGGTGGAGCCGGTGGCGTCGACGCCGATGAGCCGCAGGGCGGGCCAGTGGCGGCGCAGCGGGCCGATGACGCCCGCGCTGTGGCCGCCGGTGCCGACGCTGCACACCAGGATGTCCAAGTGGTCGAGCTGGGTGGTGAGTTCGGCGGCGAGGGAGGCGTATCCGGCGGTGTTGTCGGGGTTGTTGTACTGGTCGGGCCAGTAGGCGCCGGGCAGTTCGGCGAGCAGGTCCGTGAGCCGGGCGAGGCGGGCCGCCTGCCAGCCGCCCTGGAGGGCGGGGCGGTCGACGAGTTCCAGGCGGGCTCCGTGGGCGCGCAGCAACTGCCGTACAGACGGCTCCAGTTCGCTGTCGCCGACCAGCACGATCGGATGACCGAGCGCCTGGCCGGCGAAGGCGAGGCCGATGCCGAGGGTGCCCGAGGTGGACTCCACCACGGGGGCGCCGGGCAGCAGTTGGCCGCGCTCGCGGGCGCCGAGCAGCATGGACACGGCCGCCCGGGCCTTCATGCCGCCGGCCGCGAGCCCTTCGAGCTTGGCCCAGAAGCCGGGGTGGGCGCCGGGCAGGTCGGCGGTGACCCGGACGAGCGGGGTGCCGCCGAGCAGGGCGAGGAGTTCCGGGCGGGCGGCCGGGGGACGTACGGCGGTCGTGGTCATCGGCCGTCTCCTCGGTGGCGGTAGCGGTGGAGGGTCCCGGGGCCGCCGTCGAGCCAGAAGAAGGGGTACGGCTCCGCGCACACCGCGCTCACTCCGTGTCCGAGGAAGCGGGGCAGGACGGCGCTGCCGGTCTGGGCGAACATCACGAGCTGCTTGCCGTGGCGTTGTGCGTGCAGGCGCAGCGGTTCGAAGGTGCCGTTGCCGAGGGTCATGCCGGAGACGAGCAGTGCGTCGCAGTGTTCGGCGGCGGTGAGCGCGTCGGCGGCGACGGGCTCACCCCACTCGGTCGTGCCGCCCTTGAGATCGCAGGGGACATAGCCGAGCCCGCGTGAACGCAGCTCTTCCAGAAGGGAGTTGACGACTCCGACCACGAGGACCGTGGCCCCGGCGGGCAGGTCGAGCAGTTCGACGACGGCCTTCGCGCGGGCCCGTGACTTCTCCAGGGAGGAACCGGCGGCCAGCGGGACCGGCTCCGCGCCGTGGTCCGGGGTGTGCGGGGTGACGTGGGCCAGGTACGCGTCGAGCGCGGCCACCCGCACCGGCGCCGACGGATGCTCCAGGAGCCGGGCCAGGTCGGCGCCCGCGCAGTCCTCGACCGCGCTGTCCGGCAGCTCTCCGGGCTCGACCGCGCACGAGCCGACGGCCGCGCCGAGCCGCAGACTGAGCACCTCGTTGCGGTAGCCGGTCCCGCGTCCTTCGTGGCGCACGGCCTGGCGGGTGGTGAAGGCGACGGAGATCCGGAGCGCCGCCGGGTCGGGGCCGAGGGCGCCCGTGCGGGCCCGGTCGAGGGGGTCGTCGTAGGCCGGGAAGACGGATGTGGTCATCGGACGACCAGCCCCGACCGCAGTTCGCCCAGCAGGGCCTCCACGCGGTCGCGGGCGCCGAGCCCTTCGGGGTCGCCCGCCATGACGTGGCCCAGGTACTCGTTGTTGCTGCCGGCGGCCTTGACCGTCTTGCCGGGTTCGGTGAGCTGGAGTTCCAACACGCCCTCGCCGTCCTGGAGTTGCCCCTGCGCTTCGAGGGTGCCCGGGTACTCCGGCACCAGGAAGCCGATGGCGGCGCTGCGCAGGCCGGTGTCGGTGCGGCGCAGGTCGGGGGCGTGGCCGAGGGTGACGTCGACGAAGGCGGCGGCGAGGTCGACGCCGGTGACGTGGCGGACGAGTTCGGTGATGCGGTTTCCGGCGGGGCGGGGGTTGACCTCGACCACGCGGGGGCCCGCGGAGGTCAGCTTGATCTCGGTGTGCGCGACCACCCCTTCGGTCAGGCCGAGGGCCTTGAGCGCGCCCAGGGCGGTCTGTTCGGCGGCCTCGGTGTCGGCAGTGGTGAGGGCGGCCGGGAACATGTGGCCGGTCTCGATGAAGGCGGGCGCCCCGCCGATGCTCTTGTCGGTCACGCCGACCACGTGCACCGCCCCGGCGTGCGACACGGTCTCCACGCTCACCTCGGGGCCGTCCAGGAGCTCTTCGAGCAGGACGACGGGTTCGCGGCGCTGGCCGCGGGCGTTGACCGGGAAGGCGGCCAGGGCCTGGACCGCGTCCGCGAGTTGGCCCTCGTCGTCGACGCGCCGCACATACATCCCGGCGCACAGGTCGACGGGCTTGACGACGAGCGGGTAGCCGATCTCCCGTGCCGCGCGGGCGAGTTCGGGCCACTCCCGGTGCAGGGCGAATCGCGGTCCGGGCAGTCCGGCGTCGGCGAGGACGCGGCGGGTGGCGTCCTTGCGGCAGGCGTTCTCGACGGCCTCGGGGCCCGGTCCCGGCAGGCCGAGGTGTCCGGCGATCCGGGCCACCGTCGGCAGGTAGTAGTCGCAGGAGGTGAGCACGCCGTCGAAGCGCAGCACCGAGTGCAGCCGCTCCACCCGCGGCAGCAGGGACTCGGTGTCGTTGGTGTCGGCGGTGATCACGTTGCGGGCGCCGAGCAGCGGGTGGGCCGCTCCCTCGGGCGCCGAGCGGAGGTAGTGGTGCAGGTCGCGGGTGAGGAAGGTGAACTCGTGTCCGCCCTCCCGGACCGCCCGTGGCAGCAGCCTGCTCATCGATCCGACCCAGCTCTCGACCATCAGCAGATGAGCCACAACTCCCCTTTTCGTGCGGTTGGTTCAGGCGTCAGGGCAGCCCGGACAGACCCTCGGGCGGGAGGGGCCGGGCATTGCGCACCAGAACGTTATCGATAATCATTTTCATTTACCACCCCCTTACCGAACACGGATCGGAGAGACACTTGTTCCGCCCCACCGCCCTGCTGGGGGCCCTCGTGACCGCGACCGCCCTGCTGCCCCTGCCCGAAGCACCCCCGCTCCCGGCCCCGGTCCCGTCCTCGACCCCGGCTCCCCTCCGCTTCGGCGCCTGCCCCGCCTCCGTCCCGTCGCCGGCCGCCCCCGACCGCGTCGAGTGCGGGCGGATGTCGGTCCCGCTCGACTGGCACCGCCCCGCGGGACCCCGTATCGACATGGCCGTCTCCCGCGTCCCCGCCTCCGGCACACCCGCCGAGCGGCGCGGGATCCTGCTGGTGAACCCGGGCGGCCCGGGCGGCTCCGGGCTGCCGTACGCGGTGACCAAGCGCGCCAAGCTGCCGGAGTCCGTCAGACGGGCCTACGACGTCATCGGCTTCGACCCCCGGGGCGTCGGGCGGAGCACACCGGCCGACTGCGGGGCGATGGGCGGCCTGTTCGACAGCCCCGGCGCCGATCCGGTCCCGGTGGGCGCGACGGCCGAGCACGCCTACCTCGCCTCTCTCCGGGACCTGGCCGACGACTGCGCGGCGGCCTCGGCCAGGGTGCTGCCGTATCTCTCGACCGAGCAGACGGCGTACGACATGGACGCGCTCCGGGCCGCGCTGGGCGAGCGGCGCACGAACTTCCTCGGGGTGTCGTACGGCAGTTATCTCGGCGCGGCCTACGCGGCGCGATTCCCGGGGCGCACCGGGCACTTGGTGCTCGACAGCGTGGTCGGACCCTGGAGCTGGTACGACTTCGACGTGCTCCAGAGCCGGGCGCTGCTGCGGGCCCGGGACACCTTCTTCGGCTGGGCGGCCGGGCACCCGGAGCGCTTCGGGCTCGGCGGGAGCGCGGGCGCCGTACGGGAGTCGTATCTGCAGGTGCGCGAGGGGCTGGCCGCGCAGCCGGTGGCCGGACCCGGCGGATTCGGGCCCGCGGAGTTCGACCGTGCCGTGTACCGGGCCCTGGGCCGTACCGAGCGCTGGGCCGGGCTGGCCGACGGGCTGCGCGGCTATCTGGCCGACGGCTCCGTGGCCGGACTGCGGCCCGGTTCCGCCTTCGACAGCGCCGACTCCCGCAACTACGAGGCGGCCAACCGCATCGTGAAGTGCGCGGACGGGCCCGGGCCGGGCGCCGGGGAGATCGTGGCCGACCTGCGCCGCACCCGCCGTGTCGACGCGCAGCCCGTCCTGACCGGCATGGAGGCCGCCGCCTGCGCCTACTGGCACCACCGCCCGGCCCGGCGCACCCGGCCCGGCGGCCCGGACACCCCGCCCGTGCTGCTGGTCGCCTCCGCGCACGATCCCGTCACCCCGGTCGAGGGGGCCCGCGCACTGCGTGAACTGCTGCCCGGTTCAAGGCTGGTGACCCTCGACGACGACTACTCGCACGGGGTGTTCGCCAGTCGCGGCAACGGATGCGTGGACGGGACGGTGGCCGCGTACCTCCTCGACGGGACCGTCCCGGCGGCGGACGTGCGGTGTGCGGGGCCGGGGCTGCCCGCGGTGTCCTGAGCGCACGACGGCCTCCCCCGGCGCGCGGTGCGCCGGGGGAGGCCGGGGAGCCGGGTCAGCAGGTGGCCACGCCGGGCAGCCACTCCGGGCCCTTGATGTAGATGACGGTCATCCACGAACCGTCGGTCAGCTTCGCCCAGGCGTCGTTGGTGTAGCCCTCGGCCGTCACCGTCTGGGCGTGCGCCTGGCAGACGACGTTGACCGTGGTCGGCTGCGCGAAGTAGTCGACCACACCGGCGTTGACGTTGGGCTCGCTGTGGGTGCGCACCCCGGTGCCCCAGGTCTGGAACGCCTTGCTGCCGCCGGACGGGGGCGGGGTGCTGCTGCCGCCGCAGTCCGGGATGCCGGGCAGCCAGGCCGGGCCCTTGATGTAGATGACGGTCATCCACGAACCGTCGGCGAGCTTGGCCCAGGCGTCGTTGGTGTAGCCCTCGGCGGTCACGGTCTCCGCGTGCTGCTGGCACTGCACCGACACCTGGGTCGGTCCGGGGAAGGTGTCCACGGTCGCGGAGCCCACGCTCGGGGAGCGGTGGGTGCGCACTGCGGTGCCCCAGGTCTCGAAGACCGTGCCGCCGTTGGCGGGCGGCGGGATCGGGGTGCCGGAGCCGTTGATGCGCACGGCGCCCGCGTAGTCGCCGCCGGTGCGCACGGGCGCGACCCTGATGTGGGTGCCCGACTCGTAGGCCTCGACCATCTGGCCGTTGCCCAGGTACATGGCCACGTGGTGGATGTGCCCGCTGCCCCAGAACATCAGGTCGCCCGGCAGCAGCGGGGCGGTGCCCTGGCCGGCGGAGAACCGGGCCGAGGCCTGCGAGGTGTGGTACTGGTCGTCGGCCGTGCCGTTGAGCAGGTCCTTGCCGGTCGCCCGGTAGTAGGCGTACCGCATCAGGCCCGAGCAGTCGAAGCCCTTGCGCTCGTTGTCGTGGAGGCTGTCCGGGTCGGAGCCGTCGTAGTAGCCGTAGCTGGCGCCGGGCGTGGCCGCGTGGCCGCCGCCCCAGCTGTACCAGACGCCGATCTGCGAACAGGCCGCGTCCACGGCGGCCTGCGCGGTGGCCGAGGCACCGGACGCGAGGACACCGCAGGTGGCGTCGGCGGCGGCCGGGGCGGCCTGTGCCGGGGCGGAGAAGAAGGCGGTGAGGGCCAGGGCCGAGGCGCCCAGGATCGCGCCGCTGGTCCGGCGGCGCGTGCTGTTGGTCTGCAAGGGACTCTTCCTTCGTCGACGTGGTGAAAAGACACAGGGAGACGTACGAGGGAGACGTACGGCGGTGGCACACCCCACCCCCGTGAGGGTGTGCCACCCGGCTAATGGGGAAGCGCTGCCCGCATCTTGGCCAGGCCGCGCAGGCGGTTGCGCTGGACCGTGCCGCGGTGGGCGCCGAGGCGTTCCCCGGCCGTGTCGTGGGTGAGTCCCTCCAGGTCCACGAGGATCACCGCGGCCGCCTCCTTCTCGGAGAGCATGCTCAGCAGGGCGAGCGCCGTGGCGGAGGCCTCGTAGGAGGCGAGTCCGCCGTCCCAGCCGGCTTCCGGCAGCTGGTCCGTGGTGCGTTCGCGCCGGGAGGGATGCTGCCAGGAGTCGCGGAGCAGGTTGAGGGCGACGGCACAGGTGTAGGCGTACGGATGCTGCTGCCGCGTCAGACTCTGGGAGCGGGCCCGCCGGGAGAGCCGCAGATAGGTCTCCTGGAGCAGGTCGTCGGCGTCGTGCGGGTTCCCCGTCATGGCCAGGAGCCGTCTTCGCAGCCGGGGCATGTCGGCCGTGAACGACTCGTCGAAGTCTCCCGGGCTCATCCGGTGGTCGGTCTGGCGCGGTGGTGGACAGGTGGTGTGACTCTGGTCCATTCGTTCCCCCTTGCGGTGATGCGGTGTCGTGGTGAGCCCCGCGGTGCCTCGCACGGCAGCCTGTGGGTACGGCGTCCCGCGCCGGTGGTCAGTCCGGCGGGCGGGGTGGGTCCGCGGGGCCGTAGCGGGCGGCGGGTACGCGGCGCAGCAGGGCCCAGTACCGGTCGCCGTACGACCAGTGCCACCACTCGGTCGGGTAGTTGACGAATCCGGTCGCGGTGAGCGCCCGGCCCAGCAGGGCCCGGTACTCGCGCGCCTCGGCGCCGATACCGGGCGCGTGGGTGCGGCAGGCGCCCTCGCTCTCCTCCGGGGTGGCGTTGACCTCGGTGCCGAGCGGCAGTTCCCGGCCCGTGTGGTCGCACAGGGTCAGGTCGACCGCCCCGCCGCTGACGTGCGGAGCGACCTCCGGCGGGGAGATGTACGCGCTCGCCAGCTCCCGGATCCGCTCCGGACCCGCGTCCGGGTGGGCCCGCCGCAGGGTGGCCGCGTACTCCTCGAAGTAGCGGCGTTGCAGCGCCGGCGGCCGCCACCCCTCCACCACCAGCAGCCGGATCCCCGTGGGCAGCAGCCGCTGCGCCCTGACGAGCCGTTGCAGCGCGCCGGCCCGCAGATACGCGTAGCTGCCCTCGTCGTCGGCCTGCCGGGAGTCGAGCAGCAGCTGCCCGTCCTCCCGCAGGTCGACGAGCGGCTCCCCGCACTCGTCCTGCGCGACCGCGGCGACCCGGGGATCGGCGAGCGTGATGATGTCTGTCACGGGAAGAGCGTCTCGGACCCGGATGCAATTGCTCTGCAGATCGCCTGCAAGCGCCGGACCAGGGTCCTGCAGGGCTGTTGCAGCACGCCGTCCACGGTGTGGCGCGCTTGGCGTTCCGGTGGCCAGCAGGTGGAGTTCGGCTGGAGTACACGCTGTTTCAACACCGTTTGGCCAGAGTTCCGCCTCGTGCCTACCTCACTCTCGCGTACCGGCGTCGCCTCCCTGGGCGCCGCGGCCATGACGCTTTCAGGACTGCTCGTCACGGGGGTGGTCGTCGCGCAGCCCGCGGCCGCCGCGGACCCGTCCGGCTACCAGAACGTTCGGATCAACGAGGTCACCTCGTCGAACAGTGACACGGTGGAGCTGTACAACTCCGGCTCGGCCGCGGTGAGCGTCAGCGGCTGGAAGATGTCGGACGACAGCTTCTCGGCGCAGTCGTTCAGCCCGTCGGCCTCCAGCATCCCGGCGGGCGGCTTCGTCACCTTCGACTCGCCCAAGGGTCTGGGCGACTCGGACAAGCTGGTGGTCTACACGTCCGGCGGCACGGTGGTCGACCGCGTCGACTGGGCCGGCGACAAGGCGAAGCCGGCGATGGCGCGCTGCGGCGGCGACGGCACCGGGGCGTGGGTGACCACGACGACGGCCACGTTCGGCGCCGCGAACTCCGGCGGCTGCCCGGCGTCGGTCCCGGCCGCGAGCCGGGTGCGGATCAACGAGGTCACCTCGAACGGCTCGGACACCGTGGAGCTGTACAACGGCGGCACGAGCGCGGTGAGCGTCGGCTCGTGGAAGTACACCGACGGCGACACCGGCCACTCGCCGGTCTCGGTGTCGTCGTCCTCGCCGAGCGCGACCAGCATTCCCGCGGGCGGCTACGTCACCTTCGACTCCTCGCTGGGACTGGGCGACAACGACTCACTCTTCCTCCTCGACGGCAGCGGCGACACCGTCGACTCGGTGACCTGGGCGGCCGACGGCGCCAAGCCGTCGGACGAGCGCTGCGCCAACGGCACCGGCTGGTTCCGCACCGCCACGACCGCGACCCTCGGCAGCGCGAACTCCTGCTCGGGCAGCGGCGGTGGCGGCGGTCAGACCGGCCAACTGCTGGGCGGTGGCGGCTCGCTCACCAGCGGCTGCGCCCCCGAGGCACCTTCCGGCACGGGCGCCACGCCTGCGGGCACCCTGGCGTGGCCGGGCGGCCTGGACGTGACGATCGCCGACAACGTGTGCGCGTTCACCACAACCACCGGGCCCGAGGGCCGCGACCTCAGCGGTCTGGCGTTCGACCCGGCGAACCCGTCGGTGCTGTGGGCCGCGAAGAACAAGAACTGGCTGTTCAAGCTGGTCAAGAGCAACGGCAAGTGGGTCCCGGACGCGTCCTGGAGCGCGACCGGCAAGCAGATCCGCTTCGCGGGCGGCTCCGGCGAGCCGGACTCCGAGGGCCTGACGGTCGGCGCGAACGGCCATGTCTACGTGACCTCCGAGCGGGACAACGCCGACAACACGGTCCCCAAGGACACGGTCATGGAGTTCGACCCGGCCGCGACCGGCTCGACCCTCACGCCGGTCCACCAGTGGGACATGACCGCGCAGTTCCCGCAGCTCGACACCGGCGACAAGGACGACGCCAACCTGGGCTTCGAGGGCGTCGGTTACGTCCCGGACAGCTGGCTGACCGCGAACGGCTGGGTCGACCCGCGCACCGGCGCCGCCTACAACCCGGCGAACTACCCGCTGCACGGCTCGGGTCTGTTCTTCGCCGGCCTGGAGTGGGACGGCTCGCTGCACGTGTACGGCCTCAACTCCGACGGTACGTTCACCACGTTCGGCACCGTCGCCACCGGCAAGGCCTCGGTGATGGACGTGACGTTCGACGCCGGGACTCAGCGTCTCGTCGCGACCTGCGACAACACCTGCGGTGAGACGCACACCTTCCTGAAGGTCGGCACGGCCGGCGCGATCGTTCCGGACGTGACGTACACCAACCCGGCCGTCATGCCGGCCGACAACCTGGAGGGCTTCGCCCTCGCGCCGGCGTCGACCTGCGTCAACGGCTTCCGCGAGGCGGTCTGGTCCGACGACGGCGTCTACGGCTTCGGCTCCGGCAGCTCCTCCTACGGCCACGCCCTCTACAGCGGCACCTTCCCCTGCTGATTCCGCGCGGCGCGGAAGACGGCAGCCGTGCAGGGCGACTCCCAGGTGAGGCGCCCCGCACGGCGGACGGCGAGAGCGGACAGGGGCGTGCGCGTCCTCTCGGCCAGAGCTGCCTCAGCCCTCCGAGAAATCCCCGCGCTCCCGTGCCTCCCTCGCCCCCAACTCCCGGAACACACCCATCGCTTCGGCCCGCGCGGCGGAGGCCACCTCCGCCTCGCCGTCGGCCTCCCGCACCTCCGCCAGGTCCCAGAGCGTCCGTGCCCGCCACAGCGGCAGCCGCAGCGCCGCCCACGCGGCGACCGCCCGCTCCAACGGCTCCCGCGCGCCCTCGGTGTCCCCGCTCGCCAGGTGCCACTCGCCCAGGGTCCGCAGCACCAGCGCCTCCCCGAACCGGTCCTGCCGGTCGCGGGCCACCTCCAGGCACCGCCCGAGCCGTTCCCGCGCCTCGGACAGCCGGCCCTGCCGCAGCTCCACCTTGGCGAGCGACTGCTCGGTGTACATCACGCCGAAGGTGTCGTCGAGGTCGGTGAAGGCCCGCAGCGCGTCCCGCAGCAGCCGCTCTGCGTCGGCCAGAGCGCCCTCCGCCCGATGGCACAGGGCCAGCGACCGCAGGCTCAGCGCCTCACCGTGCCGGTCGCCGTCGCCGTGGTAGAACTCCATGGCCCGGGACAGCGCCTCACGGGCCGCGGGGCCGTTGCCCTGTTCCCGGTGCACACAGCCGATGCCGTACAGCACCTGGGCCCGGGCGCCGGGGTCGTCGACCTCGCCGTACCGCGCGAGGGCGTCCTCCAGGAGTTCCAACGCCTCGGGGAAGCAGGCCTGTTCACGCCGGGCCGTGGCCATGCCGACGAGGGCCTGGGTCGCGCCCTGCGCCCCGCCGTCCCGCGTCTCGAACAGCCGCAGGGCGTCCCGGAAGTAGGCGTACGACTCCTCGAACTGGTCCTGTTCGTAGCGGAGTTGGCCGAGCCCGGCGAGCAGCCACGCCTCGCCCTCCCGGTCCCCGCTGCGCCGGACCGCCGCCATCGCCGCGGTGTGCGAGCGGGACCAGGCGTCGAACTGGTTGTACAGCGCGACCGAGCTGGCGATGAGCGCCCCGGCGAGGTCGCGGGCGGCGCGGTCCATGCCGTGGTCGGCGCAGTACTCCACGGCGGCCAGCAGCCCGGCCTGTTCGGCGTCGAACCAGGCGGCGGGCCGGGTGAGCAGGTCCTCCTCGGCGCACGGGTCGAGCGGGTCGACGGGCCGTACGGCGGCCGGTTCGGGGAAGTAGCGCGTCGCGCCGCCGGGGCCCTGCGCGGCGGCCTTCTGGGCGAGCCCCAGCCAGCACTCCACGAGCCGCAGCACGGCCGCCGTCCGGTCCTCGGTGCTCTCCTCCGACAGACAGCGCTCACGGGCGTGTTCGCGGGCCAGGTCGTGGATGCGGTAGCGGCCGCGCCCGGTGTCGTCCACGCCGATCACGTCGATGAAGTGGCAGTCCACCAGCCGCTCGACGGCCTCCTCGGCCTCCTCCGTGCCGATGTCCAGCAGGGGCGCGGCGATCCAGGCGGCGAAGTCGGGCAGGTCGAGCAGGGCCAGGCGGCGCAGGGCGCGCTGCTCCTGCGGGTCGAGGTCGGCGTAGCCGAGCTGGAGGCTGGTGCGCAACTCCAGGTCCCCGGCGCGCAGTTCGTTGAGCCGCAGCCGCTCGTCCCGCAGCCGGGCGGCGAGCCGGCCGGGCACCCAGTGCGGGCGGGCGGCGAGCCGTGCCCCGGCGATACGGACGGCGAGCGGCAGCCGCCCGCACAGGGAGACGATCTCGGCGGTCTGCTCGGGCTCGGCGCGGGTGCGGTCCTCGCCGGCCACCCTGCGCAGGAGTTCGAGGGCCTCCTCCTGGTCCGGGACGGTCAGGTCGAGGTGCGCGGCGCCCTCCAGCGCGACCAGCCGGCGCCTGCTGGTGACGAGGACCGCGGAGCCGGGGCCGGGCGGCAGCAGGGGCCGTACATGCGCCTCACCGGCGGCGTTGTCGAGGATCAGCAGGATGCGCCGGTGCCCGGTGTGGGTGCGGTAGAGGCCGGTCAGCTCCTCGACCGAGCTGGGCAGGCTCTCCGGTTCGGCGCCCATGGCGCGCAGCAGCCGGGCGAGGGCGGCGGCGGGTTGCAGCGGGGCGGTGTCGGCGGCCCGCAGGTCGACGAACAGGCGGCCGTCCGGGAAGAGTTCGGCGGCGCGGTGGCCGACGTGCACGGCGAGCGCGGTCTTGCCCGTGCCGGAGCGGCCGGAGATCACCCCGATCGGCGGGGCGGTACGGCCCGGGTCGTCGACCCCGCCCAACAGCGAGACGGCCCAGTCGACCTGCTCCGCCCGGCCGACGAAGTCGGCTATGTCCGGGGGGAGATGGGAGGGGGCGGGCCTCCCGGGCCGCGTGCCGGCATCACCCGGCACACCGCCGGGCCCGGCACCGGAGAGCGGGGTGCCGGAGAGCGCGGTGCCTCCGGCCGCCCCGACCGCCATGGTCGTCGTACGGCTCGTGGCCCGCTGCCGGTGGTCCGGGTGCGGGTCCCTCTCGGGGACCGGCGGGCCGGTGCCGGTGCCGAGCGGTGCGGGGCCGCCCGGCCGATGGTCGGTGCCGAGCAGCGCGGGGTCGTTGGTGAGCACCGCCTTGTGCAGGGCCCGCAGTTCAGGACCGGCGTCGATGCCCAGTTCCTCGCGCAGCGCCTCCCGGCCCTCCTGGTAGGTGCGCAGGGCGTCGGAGACGCGTCCGGTGCGGAACAGGGCGGTCATCAGCTGGCCGCGCGGGCGTTCGCGGAGCGGGTGGGCGGCGACGTGGGCGAGCAGGGGGGCGATGGTCCGGTCCGCGCGGCCGAGCTCCAGGTGCAGGCCGAAGGACTCCTCCTGGGCGACCAGCCGCAGTTCGGCCAGCCGGGCCGCCTCGATCCGGGCGAAGGACTGGCCGAGCCCTTCCAGGGCCTCCTGGCCCCGCCACAGTCCGAGCGCCTCGGCCAGCAGTTCGGCGGCCTCGCCCGGCCGGCCCCCGGCGACCGCGGCCCGGCCGGAGGTGAGGAGTTCCTCGAAGCGGCGGGCGTCGACCTGGCCGGGGTCGAG
This sequence comes from Streptomyces sp. SID13726, assembly GCF_010548375.1. Classification (GTDB taxonomy): domain Bacteria; phylum Actinomycetota; class Actinomycetes; order Streptomycetales; family Streptomycetaceae; genus Streptomyces. The sequence continues at coordinate 431,645 of NZ_JAAGLY010000001.1, read as the reverse complement.
ATCGGCGACGTAGCCCGGCGGTCTGGTCCTGATCACCTCGGCCTCGCCGACGCGGGCCAGCGCACGGCGTACGGCGGAGACATGGGTGGCGACGAGGGCGCTGGCGGTCGCGGGGGCCTGTTCGTCCCAGACGCAGTCCACGAGCCGCTCGGTGGAGAGCACCTCGCCCAGGTGGACGACGAGTGCGGACAGCACCGCCAGGGGTCTGACCCCGCCGAGCGGGGCCCTTCGGCTGCCCTCCCACACCTCCACAGGACCGAGCAGACGTATATGGAGCATCGTTCCCCGATCGCCGTACCGCCCGCCCCACGGATGCGTGTTCGACGATATCGACGGGAGGTGCCGGAGAAGGGTGAGCGGCGATCCGTCGTGGCCGGTTCCGGCCGGTCCGTCACCCGAGGTCAGGGCGCTGATGGGGCTTGGTGCCGGGTGTCGGCGGGGAAAGCGTGCGGATTTCCCCTCGGGGGCAGTTGGCTGGAATTCGATGTCCGTGTACAGCTGTCCCTCAGCTGAGGGACAGCTGTACACGGGCGTTCGTATGAGTCGCCGGCGAAGTCTCCCGGGACCGATATTTCTTGTGCGCGGATGTCATACGGACGGGCCGCGAGAGGCGTCAACGGCCTGAAAGCACAAGCCGTTTCCATCGCGCCCAGGGAGTCGCCCGATGCCACGCCGGACCTTGCTCCTCCTGACCGCCGCCCTCCTGACGGCGACGCTCGCAGGGTGCGCGGACGGTACGTCGTCACCGGCCACCGCCCGGGGCACCGCCGCCGCCGACCGGCGTGTCCCGGCCGACCCGGAGCAGGCCCTGCACCTCGCCGAGCAGCTCCTGATCAAGAAGTGCATGGAGAAGCAGGGATACAAGTACTGGGTCGAGGAGCAGCCGTCGAAGGACGGGGTGAGCAGGTTCCCGTACGTCGTCGACGACCCGGCCTGGGCCGCCCGGCACGGCTACGGCACCGACCTGTACCGGGCGCGGCAGCAGGAGGTCCGGCGCGACCCCAACCAGCGGTACTTCCGGTCCATGCCGGCCGACCGGGCGCCCGCCCTGGTGAGCGCGCTCAACGGGGCCCGGCCGACCGGACTCTCCGCCCGGCTGCCGGGCGGCATGAAGGTCACCCACAGCGACCAGGGTTGTGCCTCCGAGGCGCAGCGGACGCTGTACGAGGACCTGCCCGCCTGGTTCCGGGCCACCCGGATCACCGACAGCCTGGGCGGCATGCGGGTCGGCATGGTCCTCGGCGACAAGCGGTACCGGGCGGCCGCGAAGTCCTGGGCGCGCTGCATGAAGGCCGAGGGCTACTCCTATCCGGGCCCGGCCGAGGCCCGTGCCGCGGCCACCAGGCCGGACCGGCCGTGGCCGCACGCGAAGGAGGTGCGGCTGGCCTCGGCCGAGGCCGACTGCGCCGGGTCCACGGGGCTCGCGTCCGTGGCCAGGTCCCTGGACACCGAGTACCGGGCCGAACTGCGTTCCCGCTATCCCGGCCCGACGGCCGATCTCGACCGCCTCAAGCGCGAGGCGCTGCCCCGGGCGAGGTCCGTCATCACCGGCGGCTGAGCCCCGGCGGACCGCCCCACCGACCACCACGGCACGGCCGTGGTCGCACCACCCCTTCCCCACACCCACCACCGATCACTCACTGCTGATCAGGCGTCACCAAGCGAAGGAATCACCATGTCCATCAAGCGTGTCCTCACCGTCGCCGCCTCCGCCGCGGCCGTCGCCGTCCTCTTCGCCCCGGTCACCGGCGCCAGCGCCGCCGAGTCGGGCTCGCAGGGAACGAAGTCCGTCCAGCTGGCCTCCGCGGACGGCTACCTCCACGTGTACACCCAGCCCAACGGCGGCGGCCGTGAGTGCAAGTGGGCCGGCAACTCCAACGACTGGGGTTCCTGCCGCAACCTGACCTCCGACATCTGGAACAACGGCTACGCGGGCGGCAACGACGCCGTCGACCTGTACACGGCCCTCAACGGCGGTGGCGCGCACGCCTGCATCAGCCAGGGCGACCGCTGGAACGACACGACGACCGGCAACTACCGCTTCACCTACGGCGCCGGCCTGGAGCAGTTCGGCAAGAGCGTCAACAACAACATCTCCTCGCACCGCTGGGTCGACTACTGCAGCCAGGGCTGACCCACCCGCGGCCCCGCCCCGGCACCCGGTCACGGGTGCCGGGGCGGACCCCTTTCCGTCACCGCCGCCCCACCCCGTGTCGCCCACCCGCCCGCGCTCCTTCGGCTGCCGGACATTTGAACGTCACACCGAGCGGGAACGTTTCCCTCGTCCCCTCTGCATCGCCTTGCCTCCGTCATGCCCCGTGCCTCGCACGGGGCATGACGCGAAAGGACGACGTGCGCCGTGTCCCTGCTTCCGCTCGAAGGTCCCCCGGGTCCGCTCCCCGCCCCCGCTCCGGCCCCGGCCCCGCTCCCGGTCGGCGCCCCCGCCGCGACCGGTTCCCGCCGCTCCCTGCCGCGCCTCGCCCGCCGCGCGCTCACCCTGCTCCCCCTGCTGCTCATCGGCGTATGGGCGGTGCTGGACTGGCGTGCCCTGTACGAGGGCACCGCGCGGCTCGCCTCGGCCGACCCGGGCTGGCTGCTGATCGGGCTCTTCTACACCTGCCTGGGCTGGATCTCCAACTCCGTCGTCCGCCAGGGCGCGCTGCCCGAGCGGCTGCCGCCCGGCCTGCTGGTGGCCTCGCAGTTCGCCGCCGGTGCCGCCAACCACGTCCTGCCGGCGAGCCTCGGCGCCCACGCGGTCACCCTGCGCTTCCTCCAGGGGCAGGGCATCGCGCTGGCCCGGGCCACCGCCTCGCTCGCCCTGTACGCGCTGGTCAGGCCGATCGCGAAGACGCTGGTGCTGCTGGGCTTCCTGATCACGCTGCCCGGTCTGCTGCGCATCGGTGACCTGGTCCCGGACCGGCGCATGCTGTTCCTGCCCCTGGTGGCCGCGGGCCTCGGACTCGGCGGCACGCTCCTGCTGCTGATCCTGGTCTGCCCGCTGCGCCGCCCGGCGGTCACCTTCGTGCGCACCGCCCTGACCGACGCCCGCCGTCTGCACACCATGCCGAGCCGCGTCCTCGCCCTCTGGGGCGGCGCGGCCGCCGCGCCCCTTCTCCAGGCGAGCGTGATCCACGCGGTCGGCGCGTCGCTCGGCATGACCCTGTCCTGGGCCCAGGTCGCCTTCGCGTACCTCGCCGCGAGCACCGCGGTCGGCTCCGTGCCCGCGCCGGGCGGTATCGGCCCGATCGACGCGGCCATGGTGTTCACCCTCGCCGTCTACGGCGTCCCGGTGAGCGTCGGCACCGCGGCCCTCATCGGCTACCGGGTCCTGACGGTCTGGCTCCCGCTGCTGCCGGGTGTGCTCTGCATGTCGGCCCTCGTCCACCGGAAGGTTCTTTGAACGTTCGCCCCATTGAATGCTTCATTCAACATCTCTAGCCTTCCAGGGTGGATTCATTCATCAACTTCAGACGTACGGCCGCCGCCGCTCTGCTCCTGGCCCTCGGCCTCGCGGCCCCGGCGGCACCCGCCGCCGCCGAGCCCCGGCAGTCCGCGCCCCAGGTCTGGCCGACTCCGCAGAGCATGAGCGTGGCACGCGGCCAACTGCCCGTCCCCGAACGGGTGGTGGAGGTCGTCGGCCCCGGCACCGACCCCTCGGCCCGCCGGGTGGTCGAGGCGGGACTCAAGGCCGCCGGGGCCGACCGCATCACCACGGTCCACGCCGGCGACCGGCCGCCCCCGTCCGCCCTCACCGTCTACCTCGGCGGCCCCGGCGAGAACAGCGCCACCGCCCAGGCACTGAAGCGGCTGAAGGCCGGTTCCCCGGCCGGCCTCCCCTCCGGCGGCTATGTCCTGGCCGCCGGCCGCAGCCAGGGCCGGGCGCTGCTCGCCCTGTCCGGCACCGACACCACCGGCACCTTCTACGCGGCCCAGACCCTGCGCCAACTCCTCGCCGGCAAGCATGAGTTGCCCGAGGCCACGATCCGCGACTGGCCCACCGCGGCCCTGCGCGGGGTGATCGAGGGCTTCTACGGCACCCCGTGGACACATGCCGAGCGGCTGAGCCAGCTCGACTTCTACGGCCGGACGAAGCAGAACGTCTACGTCTACTCCCCCAAGGACGACGACTATCTGCGGGCCCGCTGGCGCGACGAGTACCCGCCCGCCGAACTCGCCCAGCTCAAGGAGCTGGTGGACCGCGCCGCCGCGAACCACGTCCGCTTCACCTACGCCCTCTCCCCCGGCCTGTCGGTCTGCTACTCCTCCGACGCGGACGTCAAGGCGCTGACCGCGAAGTTCGACTCGCTGTACGCCATCGGTGTCCGTTCCTTCGCGATCCCGCTGGACGACATCAGCTACACCAAGTGGAACTGCCCCGAGGACGAGCGGGAGTTCGGGACGGGCGGCGGTGCGGCCGGTGCCGCGCAGGCGCATCTGCTGAACACGGTCTGGAAGCGGTTCACCGCGGACCACACCGGTCTCGAACCGCTGGAGATGGTCCCCACCGAGTACTCCGACCTCGCCGACTCCCCGTACAAGAAGGCCCTGCGGGAGCAGCTGGACCCGTCCGTGGTCGTCGAGTGGACCGGTGTCGGCGTCATCGCGCCCACCATCACGGCCGAGCAGGTGGGGCAGGCCCGCGAGGTCTACGGCCACCCGATCCTGGTCTGGGACAACTACCCGGTCAACGACTACGTCACCAGCCGTCTCCTCCTCGGCCCCTACACCGGCCGCGAACCCGGAGTCGCCTCGGCGGCGACCGGTGTGACCGCCAACCCGATGGTCCAGGGCGAGGCGAGCCGGATCGCCCTGTTCACCTCGGCCGCCTACCTCTGGAACCCGAACTCCTACGACCCGGACAGGGCGTTCCTCGCCTCGGTGAAGGATCTCGCCGGGCCCAAGGCCGCCAAGTGGCTCCGGATCTTCGCCGAGAACAACCGCTCCTCCCAGCTCGACCCCGCCGAGTCCCCCACCTTGACGAAGCTGATCGCCGCCTTCCGCAAGGCGTACGAGCAGAACAGCGGCCTCGACCGGGCGGCGGCCCGGCTGAAGTCCTACTTCGCCGACATGGCCGCCACCCCGGCCCAGTTGCGCGCCCGGCTCGACAACCCCGGGTTCCTCGACGAGATCTCCGCCTGGCTCGACAAACTCGGCGGCTACGGCGGCGCGGGCGGGACGGCCGTGGACCTGCTGCTGGCCCACAAGGCCGGTGACACGGACGCGGTCTCGACGTACTGGGCCCAACTCCAGCAGGACCGCAAGGAGTTGGACACGGTCCCGCAGCAGGTCTCGCCGGGCGTCATGGACCAGTTCCTCTACACCACGATGCTGGAGAACGCCCCCGACCCCGGTGTGGACGCCTCTTTCTCCCCCGCGTCCCTCTCCCTGAAGCCGGGAGCCTCCGCGACGGTCACGCTCGACCTCTCCGACGCCCAGGACAAGCCGGTCAGTTGGAAGCTCGACGTACCCGACGGCGTCACCGCCACGCCCTCGGCAGGCACGGACACCAAGGCCACCATCACCATCACGGGCAGGACGGAGGGCGTGCACGCGATCGTCGTCGAAGGCACCGGCATCCTCGACCGCGCACTCCCGGTCCAGGTCACGGACGGCACCGGCACGCCCCGAGCCCTGACGGCGAACTTCAGCGGCGCGTCGGTGAGTTCGATCGACCTCACTTCCGGGACGACGACGAACATCGCCGTCGGCGCCAACCCAGGCGAGGTCGTGGTGAGCGCGGACGGCCGTACGGCGTACGCGGCGAACCAGGGCTCCGACACGGTCAGCGTGATCGACGTACCGACCGGCAAGGTCACCGCCACGGTGGCCGTCGGCAAGGTCCCGGCCGGCCTCGCGCTCACCCCGGACGGCGGCACGCTCTGGGTCGCCAACTACACGGACGGCACGGTCCAGCCGATCGACACCGGCACGCTGACCGCGGGTACGCCGGTCCAAGTCGGCTCAGGGCCCGAGAACATGGCGATCACCCCCGACGGCGGCACCCTGTACGTGGCCAACATCCACGACAACACGGTCACGCCCGTGGACCTCACCACCGCCGAGGCGGGCAAGCCGATCCCGGTGGGCCCGAGCCCCTTCAACGTGGTGGCGGCGCCGGACGGAAAGACGGTCTACGTCTCCAACTCGGGCGGCTCGACGGTGACCCCGATCGACACGGCCACGAACGACACGGAACCGACCCTCCTGGTCACCGGCCAGGCCTACGGCCTCGGTCTCTCCCCGGACGGCCGCACCCTCTGGGTCAGCCCGAGCAACGGCGACACGATCACCCCGGTGAACACGGTCACCGGCGCCCCCGGCACCACGGTCAAGGTCGGCAAGTCGGCCTTCGACGTGTCCCTCGACTGGAACGGCACCACGGCCTACGTCACCACGGCGGACGGCAACTCCCTGGTACCGGTGAACACAAGCACAGGCAGCACCGGCAAGCCCTACACAACCGGCGCCTATCCACTGGCGGTTGCTCTGACTCCCGTACCCGTGAAGTAAGGGTCAGTCGACATAGGGGCGCGGGGAACTGCGCGACCAGCCCCCACCGGCCGCAAGTTCCCCGCGATACCCCAGAAACCCCGAACCTCAGGTAGCCGTACGCCGAACCCGCCCCGCATACCGCTTCTCCAACTCCAGATTCCCCTCGAACCCACCAGGCACGTTGGCCGACACGTAGACCGGCGGACGCTCCCCCGCCGCGAGCAACAAGCCGGACGCCTCGGCCACAGCCATCTGCACCAGCATCACCCCGGTCAGCGTGGACAGCGCCCCCACCGCCCCACCCCCCGGCAAGGACAACATCGCGTCCCCGACCGGCGCCGCGTTGTCCAGCACCACATCCGCGAGATCCACCAGCTTCTTCCCGCTGGAGTGCCCCGCGGGGACCGCCCCCGTGTGTGTCAGGGACGTGATGGCGAGGAGCTTGTGGCCCTGGGCCTTCGCGTGCAGGGCCATCTCCACGATGACGTTGTTGACACCGGAGTTGGAGATGATGACGAAGAGATCCTGGACCTGGGGAGCGGCGAGTTCGTACAGCCGCACCGCCACTCCCGGCTCGCGCTCCAGCAGCGGATCGTCGAGGACGCCCGGCGCGTCACCGCCGTAGACGACGAGGTCGGACATCTGGAGCCGGTTCGTGGGCACGAGCCCGCCCGCGCGGCCCGCGACCTCCAGGACCATCGCCTGGGAGTGCCCGGTGCCGAAGGCCTGGACGACGCCGTCGGCGCGGATGCAGTCCGCGATCAGCCCGGCGGCGCGGCGCACGTCCTCGCGGGCGGACTCGGTGATGTGACGGAGGACGTCCAGGCTCTGTTCGGCGAAGCCCTGGGCGCTCACTGACTCGACGGACACGCGACACTCCCCACTGATGGATTGAACCACCATTCAATCACCCATCGGTGAATCAATAAATCACAGGACGGTCCTGGTATTCAATCAGCGGCCCAAAGGGTGGCTGATACCTTCTTTCCATGCCTCCGACCGACGTCACCACCTTGATCCGCACCGAGCTGCCCCGGCTGGCCGGTTCCCTGCGGAAGGTCGGCGAGCTGATCCTGGAGGATCCGGCCGCCGTCACCCACTGCTCGGCGGCCGAGCTGGGCCGCCGCACCGGAACCTCGCAGGCCACGGTGACCCGGTTCTGCCGGGCCATCGGGCTCGACTCCTACCAGCATCTGCTGATCGAACTGGCCCAGGAGCGCGGCCGCGGCGAGGTCTCCGACTGGGGCTCGGCCGAGATCGGCCCCGACATCTCGCCCGACGACAGCCTGGAGCGGGTCGTCCAGGTGGTCGGCAGCGCGGATCTGCGGGCGATCCAGCAGACCATCGAGCGCATCGACCTCGACGCCCTGGAGCGCGCGTCCCAGGCGCTGGCCAAGGCCCGCCGCATCGACGTGTACGGCGTCGGCGGCAGCGGCGCGGTCGCGCAGGAGACCGAGACCCGGCTGTTCCGCATCGGCTGCCAGGTCCGCGGCTGGACCGAGGTGCACGGCGCGGCCACCTCCGCGGCCCTGCTCACCCCGGCCGACGTGGCGATCGGCATCTCCCACTCGGGTGCCACCCGCGAGACCCTCGAACCCTTCGAGATGGCCAAGGAGCGGGGCGCGACGACCGTCGCCATCACCACCGACCCGCGCTCCCCGCTGGCCAAGGCCGCCGACATCCGGCTCATCTCGGCGACCTCGGAGACCAGTTTCCGCACCGGCAGCATCGGCGGCCGGCACTCCGTCCTGATGATCGTCGACTGCCTCTACGTCCGGGTCGGCCAGGTCGCCTACCAGCGGGCCAGCGCCTCGCTGGCGCTCACCGACCACATCACCCCGCAGCACGCGGTGAAGAACCGCCGGGCCAGGTGATCACGGCTCGGAATGTATGGATGAACCACCTGAGATACCCGAAGGTGGTTGTTTGAATCATCCATCCGATGCCAGGATGGGGCTCCCCCGAGCACGAGTACTCGTAGGAGCCCCATGCGTGTCACCTCTGTCGAGTCGACCGAGCTGTTCGTCGGCAGCCCCGAGCAACCGCTTCAGGTGGTGGCGGCCGGGATAGAGCACGTCCCGGGCCGGGAGGTCCGCGTCACCGTCGAGGGACACGGCACCGGGGAGACCGTCGTCACCGTCGGCGAGAGCGGCACCGTACGCGCCGAGATACCCGTGACCGGCACCGGCGGACCGATCCGGGTCACCGCGGCCGACGGCGACGAGACCGCGACCGGCACCGGTGAGTTCACGGTCGCCGAGCCCGGCTGGACCATGTTCATGGTCAGCCACTTCCACTACGACCCGGTCTGGTGGAACACCCAGGGCGCCTACACCGAGACCTGGGACGTCGCCGACGACCCGGCCACCACCGGCCTCCCGGCCCGCACCTTCGACTCGCGCGGCCAGTCCGGGATGAGCCTGGTCCGGGCCCACTCCGACCTGGCCAGGCGCGACCCGGCGTACACCTTCGTGCTCGCGGAGGTCGACTACCTCAAGCCGTACTGGAACGCCTTCCCCGAGGAGCGCGGCTTCCTGCGGGAGCTGATCCGCACCGGCCGCGTCGAGATCATGGGCGGCACCTACAACGAGCCGAACACCAATCTCACCGGCGCCGAGGCGACCGTACGCAACGCCCTGTACGGCGACGGATACCAACGGGCCATCCTCGGGGCGTCCCCGGAGACGGCCTGGCAGCTGGACGCGTTCGGGCACGACCCGCAGTTCCCGGGGATCATGGCGGACGCGGGGGTCACGTCCAGCTCCTGGGCGCGCGGGCCCTTCCACCAGTGGGGTCCCACGCTCTCCGTGTTCGGTGAGGAACCGCGTGACCCGAAGCGGATGCAGTTCCCGGCCGAGTTCGACTGGATCGCCCCCTCGGGGCGCGGGATCCTCACCGCGTACATGGTCAACCACTACGGCGCCGGCTGGCGGATCGACAACGCGCCCACGCTGCCGGAGGCGGAGGCCGAGGCGCTCAAGCTGTTCCAGGGGCTCAAGAAGGTCGCGCTCACCCGCAACGTCCTCCTCCCGGTCGGCGGTGACTACGCGCCGCCGTGCCGCTGGGTGATGGGCATCCACCGCGACTGGAACGAGCGTTACGTCTGGCCGCGCTTCGTCAGCGGCATCCCCCGGGACTTCTTCGCCGCCGTACGCGCCGAGTTGGAGACCGAGGGCCGCAAGGCCTCGCCGCAGACCCGGGACATGAACCCGGTCTACACCGGCAAGGACGTCTCCTACATCGACACCAAGCAGGCCCAGCGGTACGGCGAGACGCTGCTCGCCGACGCAGAGGCCTGGGCGACCCTCGCCTCCCTCGTCACCGGGCACCCCTACCCGGACGCGGCCCTCGACAAGGCTTGGCGACAGCTCGTCTACGGCGCCCACCACGACGCCATCACCGGCTCCGAGTCGGACCAGGTGTACATCGATCTCCTCACCGGCTGGCGGGAGTTGGCCGACCTCGCGGAGACCGTGCACGCCGACGCGACCCAGGCGCTGGCCGACCGGGTCGAGCCCGGCACGGGTCCCGACCTGGTGGTCTTCAACTCCACGACCTGGGAACGCCAGGACGTCCTCACCGTCGACGACCCGGGACTCGTCCCCGTCGGCGACGACTTCCAGCCGCTGCCCGCCGTACGCGAGGGGGACGGCACGCTGCGGGTCGTCGTCCCCGAGGTGCCCGGCATGGGTCTCAAGTCCCTTCCCCTGACGGCCGGTTCGCTCCCCGAGTGGACCTCCGGCGAGGGCACGACCATCCGCAACGAGTTCTACGAGCTGACGGTCGACCCCGCGCGCGGCGGTGCCGTCAGCAGTCTGCGCTCGCTGACGGAGGGCGGCCGTGAGCTGCTGCCCTCCGGGGACGTCGGCAACGAGCTGGTCGTCCAGGAGGAGTTCTCCCGGCACCCCCGCTTCGGCGAGGGCCCCTGGCATCTCACCCCGACCGGCACGACGGCCGCCCGCAGCGGTGACGTCACCGCCGACATCGATGTCGATCACTCCCCGGCCGGGTCCCGCATCACCGTCCGCGCCGACCTCGGACTCTTCGAGTACACGCAGAAGCTGACCCTCTGGACCGGCGTGGACCGTCTCGACGTCACCACGACGATCGACGGCTACGACGGCGAGGACCGCCTGATCCGGGTCCGCTGGCCCTCGGACGTGCGGGGCGGGCTGCCCGTGCACGAGGTCGCCGACGCGGTGATCGGACGCGGGTTCGGGTTCGTGGAGGTGAACAGCGAGGAGTTCCCCTGGACGCTGGACAACCCGGCCAACACCTGGTTCGCCCTGGGATCCACGGCCCGGGTCGCGCTCCTGGACGGCTCCGGTGCCGCACTCGGCCAACGGGCCATCGGGGTGGCCGAGTTGGTGTACGCCGACTGGGACGAGGCCGGTGAGCTGGGCGCCCCGCTCGCGGCGGCCCTGGTCCGCGCCGGCGTCACCGCCACCTCGACCGTCGCCGGCGGCCCCCGCTACGGCGATCTGGAGGTCGACTCCAACCTCCCGGACATCCGGATCGCCGTCGGCGGACCCGACCGCAACTCCCTGGTCGCCGAGGCCCTCGCGATGGACCCGGCCGCCGACCGCGAGCTGCGCCGCCAGGTCGCCGAACAGGGCGTGGCCGCCGTCTGGGTCGCACCGCGCGCCTCCCTGCGCGAGGAGTGGGTGCCCGGGGCCGACCTGCGCGACCTGGAGCGGCTGCCGCTGCTGGTGATCGCGGGCCCCGCCGAGGAGGGCGACGCGAAGGCGGTCGACGCCCTGATCGCGGACCTGGAGGACTTCACGATCACGGCCACGGCGGCGGGCGGCGGCGAGGCGCTCCCGCCCGGTGACGCCTGGGACGGGCGCGGCTTCGCGGTCCTGAACCGGGGCACGCCCGGCTGTGTGATCACCAGCTCCGGCGACCTCTGCATGTCACTCATGCGCTCCTGCACCGGCTGGCCGTCCGGCATCTGGGTCGACCCGCCCCGCCGCACCACCCCCGACGGCTCCGGCTTCCAGCTCCAGCGCTGGTCGCACACCTTCGAGTACGCGGTCGTCGCGGGCGAGGGCGACTGGCGGGACCTTCAACTCCCGGCCAGGGGACACGAGTTCAACCATCCGCTCACGGCCAGGGTGCGCGGCGAGGGCGAGACCCCACTCCTGCCCCGCAGGACCTCCCTGCTGGAGGTGGAACCGGCGCGCGAGGTGCTCCTGGACGCCCTCAAGCCGCTCGGCTCCCCGCTGGCCCGGGGCAGCGCGGACCCCGCCGACCCGGGGCGCGGGGTCGTGGTCCGGGTGCACGAGGTGAACGGACGGCCGGCGCGGGCACGGGTGCGCGGGCCGGTCGCGTGGACCGAGGGCGCCCGGGCGGACGTACTGGAAAGGCCCGGCGACCCGCTGACACCGGACGGCGAGGGCACCCTGGAGACGAGCCTGACCGGCTTCGAGGTGGCCACGGTCCTGGCCACACCGCCCCAGGCCCCCGAGCCGGCGACCGAGCCGGGCGTGGCCGCCCACGAACCGGCCCAGCCGGTCCACACCCGCTACTGGCTGCACAACTCCGGCCCCGCCCCGCGCGGCAACATGCCGGTGTCGGTGTACCTCTCCCCCACCACGCTCACCGCGACCGGCCCGGTCACCGCGACGGTCCGGGTCGGCTCGGAACTCACGGACACCTCGACGAAGGGCACGGTGCTCTTCGAGGTACCGCCGGGCTGGTCGGCCGAGCCCGCCGAACTCCCCTACGCCCTCGGCCCCGGCGGCTTCTCCCTGTCCGAGGTGACCGTGACCCCGCCCCCGGACGCCGAGCCCGGCCGCCACTGGCTCACGGCCCGGCTCTCGTACGGCGGCCAGACCTACGAGGACGTCGTGGGCCTCGACATCCCGGGCGCACCCCCCGCGGGCCAGGGCCTGCGCTGCGACCTGGCCGCCGACCGCGTCACCCTGCGCAGGGGCGAGCGGGCTCAGGTTCCGGTGAGCCTGCACAACACCACACGGGGCCCGGTCGGCGGCCAACTCTGGGCGGTCTCGTCCTGGGGCACCTGGCAGGGCGTGACACCGGGCCTCCAGGGCTTCACCGTGCCGGGAGGAGAACGGGCCGAGTCCGTGATCGAGGTGGACGGCTCGTCGATCCCGCCGGGTTCGTACTGGCTGATGGCGAAGACGGCGTGGAACGGCCAGGTGGCGTACACGAGGACGATCCCCTTGGAGGTGACCGAGTGAAGCCGGAACACGCGGCACTGATAGAAGGCGAACCGCTCCCGACAGCACGGGTGAACGCGTTCCTGGAAACGCGCCCCGTCAGGGGCGCGGGGCTGTATCGACATGCGGCTCCGCCGCGGGGCGCGACCAGCCCCCACGAACCCGCACCCGCCAGACGACAGACGGAACCCCCCTCTGTCGCGAGACAACGCCGCCGCTGGGCAACTCAAGTCGTGGTCACTGACGAACTGGCCCGAAGGGCCTGCGCGGACCGGGGCCTCGAACCCCCACCCGAAGTCTCCCCGGCCAAGCCCCTCACCCTGGCCGAATCCGACGTCGCAGACCTCGGCAGCATCGTCGCCGCGGCCCTGGCCCACTCCCCCGCCGCCCGCACCCTCCTCGCCGCCCTGGAGTCCGAGCAGACGGTCCCGGAAGCCGCCGTGCGCGACTACTACGACCGCAACCAGGACCGCTTCCTCACCCCGGAGGCGCTACGGCGAGGCGTGACCCCCTTCGACGGGGTGGCCCCGGAGGACGTACGCCCGTACGAGGAGGCCCGCGAGGGCATCGCGCGCGAGCTGCGCAGGGCCGCGGGGCACCAGGCGTTCTTCGGCTGGCTGGACCAGGCTCGCGCCGGTGTGACCTACTCCCACGGGCACGAACACCCTGGTGACCCGTCCCATCCGGACCATGAACACCGGCACTGATCTCCTACGGAACCTAAACGCAACACAGCAAACCATTGACCTCCGATGAATTCTGGTCCACCTTTTCATCAATCGGAGTCGGAGTTGGTTCATTGAACCAGCCGTGGAGGGCATCACATGCGCGCAAAGAGACTGACCCGCACCCTGACCTGTATCGCCGTTCTGTCGCTCACGGCCGCCGGCTGCGGCCTCTCCGGCGGTGGTTCGGACAGCGGTGACTCCACCGCCGGCGGCTGCAAGGTCGACAAGGGCAACGTCGGGTCGGGGAAGCTCACCGGCGAGGTCAAGGGCGACATCACCTTCCAGACGACGAACCTGAAGAAAGACTTCGGGGACTTCTTCAACGGAGTGATCAAGGACTTCGAGAAGGCCCACCCCGGCACCAAGGTCAAGTGGATCGACGACCCGGGCGACAACACCTTCACCAGCCGGACCGTCGCCGACGCCCAGGCCTGCACGATGGCCGACGTCATCAACGTCAACGCGCCGACGGCGACCGCCCTCACCAAGGCCGGCTACCTGCTCGACATCGGCACCAAGGACCCGGACGCGTCCAAGCCCTTCGTGCCGTCGTTCTGGAAGACCGCCACCTTCGCGAACGCCTCCGGCAAGGCGATCCACACCACGCTGCCCTGGTACACGGGCGGTGTCCTGCTGACGTACAACAAGGATCTGCTGGCGAAGGCGGGCGTCGACCCGGCGAAGCCGCCGACGAGCATCTTCGGGCTCTTCGCCGACTACGAGAAGGTCGCCAAGGCCGCCGACGGCAAGTTCTTCGCGACGATGGCCAACCCGGTCTGGCGCATCCCCGCCGACTTCGACCAGATGAACATCAAGGTCCTCTCCTCCGACGGCAAGTCCGCCGTGTTCGCCGACGACCCGCGCACCACCCAGTGGGTGGAGTGGATGGCGAAGCTGTACAAGGCGGGCGCAATGCCGAAGGACTCGCTGTCCTCCAGCAACGACCCGTCCACGCTCTACAGCCAGGGCAAGGTCGCCTACGGTTCGACGAACCCGAGCTTCGTGCGGTTCGTGAAGCAGAACAGCCCGTCGATCTACGCCAAGACGGCCGTCGGCCAGCAGCCCTACGACGCGCTCGGCGTCGCCTCCGCCGGTGCCCCGCAGTACATCTCGGTCGCCGCGACCAGCAAGCACGCCCCGGTGGCGCTGTCGTTCGCGGAGTTCCTCACCAACGCCGAGAACCAGACGGCCTGGTGCAAGGACCCGGCCGTGGTGATCTTCCCGACCACCACCGAGTCGCTGAGCGACCCGTTCTTCCAGAACGTCACCGGCACCGACCCGTTCTCCCAGGCCCGCAAGCTCGTCGCCGACCAGCTCAAGACGGCCTCCACCAACCAGACCAACCTCTCTCCGGCCGTGCAGAACGCCATCGTGGCCCAGGTGCAGCTGGCCATGCAGGGCAAGAAGAGCGCCGCCGACGCCGTCAAGGACGCCCAGGAAAAGGCGAACGAGCTGCTGAAGCAGGGCAGCTGACGGTGACGGCACAGATCACGAACCCGGTGTCCGGCGTGGAGCCCCTGACCTCCGCGCCGGTCCCGGCCCCGTCCCGCCTCCGCCGTATCGCCAAGGCCGCGCTGCCCGGTCCCGCCCCCGGGGCCAACGGAGCGGCCATGTACCGCCGTTGGTGGCTGCCGTGGCTGTGGACCGCGCCCGCGATCGTGTGCGCGGTGGTGTTCGGGGTGTTCCCGTTCCTCAACACGGTCCTGCTGTCGTTCACCAACGCCAAGCCGCTCGGCGGCGCCGCGGGTTTCGTCGGACTCGACAACTACACGCGGATGCTCCAGGACGACGACTTCTGGCTCGCCACCCGCAACAGCATCCTGTACGCGGTGATCGTCGTCCCGCTGATGGTGCTGCTGCCGCTGATGCTGGCCGTCCTGGTGGAGAAGAACCTGCCGGGCATCGGCTTCTTCCGATCGGCGTTCTACACACCGGTGTTGGCCTCCAGCGTGGTCGTGGGCCTGAGCTGGCAGTGGCTGCTCGCGGACGACGGCCTGGTCAACACCTGGCTCCAGAAAGCCCACTTGATCCAGTCGGCGATCCCGTTCCTGTCAGACTCGTGGCTGATCCTGCTCTCCGCGATGGGCCTGACCCTGTGGAAGGGCCTCGGCTGGTACATGGTCTTCTACCTGGCCGCCCTCGGGAACGTGCCCAAGGAACTGCACGAGGCCGCGCAGATGGACGGCGCGGGTGCCGTCCGCCGCTTCTGGCACATCACGGTCCCCGGCGTCCGGACGGCCATGATGCTCGTCGGCACCCTCACCGGCATCGGCTCGCTCAGGGTCTTCACCGAGATCTACATGCTCGGCAGCTCCACCGGCGGGCCCGGCGGCGCCGACCGCACCCTGCCGTTCTACATCCGGGACGTCGGCCTGGACCCGATCACCGGCAACGCGGGATACGGCTCGGCCGTCAGCGTCGCCCTGTTCGCGCTGACGCTGGGGCTGACCCTGCTGGCGCAGCGTCTGACCAAGGAGGACGAGTCATGAGCACGGCCGCTGTCGACAAGCGCCGTCGTCTGATGCCCCGCTGGCGCGACTACGGCCGCCCGCGCGAACTCCTCGTCCGCTACCTGCTGTTGCTCCTGGTGCTGGGCCTGACCGTGGGCCCGCTGCTGTGGCAGCTGCTCGCCTCCCTGAAGGGCACGAGCGAGGACGTCTTCGGCGCGGGCGCCACCCTGCTGCCGCACCACCCGACACTGCGCGCCTACCGCACGGTCTTCGACCAGGTGCCGGTGTGGTCGTACATCAAGAACAGCCTGATCGTTGTCGCCCTGTCGGTCACCAGCCAGCTGGTCTTCTCCACCACGGCCGGATACATGCTCTCCAAGCCCGCCTGGAAGGGCCGCAAGGCGGTCTGGGTGGTGCTGGTCGCCTCGATGATGTTCCCCTTCGAGTCGATCATGGTCTCGCTGTTCATCAGCATCCGCGACCTGGGCCTGGTCGACAGCCTGGCCGGCGTCTGGCTGCCCGGGTTCGTCGGCGCGATCAACGTCCTCCTCATGCGCGGCGCGTTCCTCGCGGTCCCGCGCGAGATCGAGGACTCGGCGATGCTGGACGGCGCGAACGAGTGGCAGCGCTTCAAGTACCTGTATCTGCCGTCCGCCTGGGGCGCGATCATGGTGGTCGTCATCAACACGTTCATCAGCGCCTGGGACGACTTCCTGTGGCCGCTGATCGTGCTGCGCTCCGAGAGCAACATGACGCTCACGCTGGGACTCTCGCGTCTCCAGAGCTCGTCGTTCGGCTACGACCAGCGGATGGTCATGGCCGGTTCGGTGATCTCGGTGGTCCCGGTACTGATCCTGTTCGTGATCACCCAGCGCTGGTTCTACAAGGGTGTGTCCTCAGGAGCGGTCAAGATCTGAGGTCCAGGGTCAGCGGTACGGCGGTGAGGGCCGCCCGTGCCGACTCGGCGACCCGGACCTCGACGACTCCGGCGCCGGCCAGCTGGTCGGCGCCGAGTCGTATCGCGACCGTACGGCACTCGCCCGGCGCCAGGCCGACCCCCGCGAATCCGCACAGTTCGAGGGTGCGCGGCCAGGTGGTGGTGATCAGCCGGCGCAGATAGACCTGGACGACCGAACGCCCGTACCGCGACCCGGTGTTGGTGACCTCCACGCTCACCGTCCCGTCGGCGGTCCGGGGCTCGCCGTACGCGAAGCCCGTGTACGACAGCCCGTGCCCGAAGGAGTACCGCGGCTCCGCGCTCCGGTCCACGTATCCGCCGTACTCGGTGTCCTTGTGGTTGTAGTGGACGGGGAGTTGGGCCGCCGAGCGGGGGACGGAGACGGACAGCCGGCCCGCCGGTTCCGCGAGCCCGAGCAGTACCTCGGCGATCGCCTCGCCGCCCCAGGGCCCGGGGTACCAGGCGGTGAGCAGGGCGGACGCGGTGTCCGGCACGACGTGCGGGCGCCCCTGGACCAGGACGACCGCGGTCGGGGTGCCGGTGGCCACGACGGCGTCCAGCAGGGCGTACTGGGCCGCCCCCAGCCGCAGTTCGGCGAGGTCGACGCCCTCCCCGCAGGTCATCTCGGACACGGCCTTGAGCGCGGCCCCGTTGGCGTCGAACTCGGTGTCGGGCGTCCGGGCACTGCTGCCGCCGAGCACCAGTACGGCGAGGTCGGACGCGGCGGCCTCGGCGATCGCCGCCGGGATGCCGGAGAGGTCCGTGCCGGTGAGGGTGCAGCCGGGGGCGTGGCGGATGTCGAGGCGGGGCGGGGCGAGCCGGCGCAGGGCGTCGAGGACGCTGCTGCCGGTGCCGGGGCGCTGCGGGGCGGTGTAGTCGCCCGACTGGTGGGCGGTGGTGGCCGCTTGGGGGCCGAGCACGGCGATCCGGGAGACGTCCGCGCCGACGGGCAGCACGCCGTCGTTGCGCAGGAGGGTGACGGCGGCCCGGGCGACCTCCTTGCTGAGTTCCGCGCCACCGGCCGGAGCGGAGGCCGTCGCGTCCTGCCGCTCGAACAGCCCCAGCCGGAACTTCAGGCGCAGGACGCGGGCGACGGCGGTGTCGAGCGTCTCCTCGCGCACCAGACCGCGCTCGACCGCCTCCTCCAGATGGGTGAAGCCCTCGTCCCAAAGGCTCAGGTCCACACCGGAGTTGAGGGCGAGCGCGCCCGCGGAGAGCTTGTCCCCGGTGATCCGGGCCAGCCGGTCGACGGCGAGGCCGTCCGCCATGACGAGCCCGTCGAAGCCCCACTCCTCGCGCAACAGCCCGGTGAGCAGGGCCCGGTTGCCGGAGCAGGGCATGCCGTCGACCTCGTTGTACGCGGCCATCACGGCAGCGGCGCCCGCGCGGACCCCGGCCCGGGCGGCGGGGAGGTGGATCTCGTGCAGCTCGCGCCAACCCAGCTCGGACTCGGCGGAGTTGCGGCCGCCGACGGTGGCGCCCTGACCGGCGAAGTGCTTGAGGACGACGGGGGCCTTGTCGGGCGCGAAGACGTCCTCGCCCTCACCTGGGGAACCCTGCATGCCCCGCACCAGTGCCTCCGTCAGCCGGGCGGCCAGGTACGGGTCCTCCCCGAAGCACTCCTCGGTGCGGCCCCAGCGCGGGTCGCGGGCGATGTCCAGGGCCGAGACGAGGGCGATGTGGCCGCCCCGGGCGCGGAGTTCGGCGGCGGCGTGGGCGGCGGCGCGCTCGTACAGGTCCGGGTCCCAGCCGGCGCCGATCGCCAGGTTGACGGGGAGGACCGTGCCGTCGAGGGCCATGAGGCCGTGCGGGACCTCCTCGACGAACAGCGCGGGGATGCCGAGCCTGCTCCGCGCCACGACGTGCCGCTGCACCAGCTCGGCGAGGGCGGCCCCGTCCTCGGCGCCGGGCCCGTTCGCGTGGTCGACGCCGGACCAGGCGTCGGCGCGCTGGAGGCCGTAGAGGGCGCCGAGCCCTTCGAAGCGGTCGGTCTCGGCGTACAGGGCCTCGGTGAGTGCGAAGCCGCCGTCGGGGGTGCGCCGGTAGGCGTCCCAGCCGTACATCCGCTGGTTGAGCTGGCCGGCCTTCTCCCGCAGGGTCATCCGGGCGAGGAGGTCGTCGACGCGGGCGTCGAGGGGGGCGGTGGGGTCGCGGTACACGGCGTCGCTCATGACAGGTGGGCCAGTCTCGCGAGGGCGACCGCGCCGGGGCAGCCGTCGGCCACCCAGTCGAGGGTCAGGCCGTGGGCGTGGAGGCGTTCGGTCAGCGGGGTCGTGAGCGGGCCCTCGGGTCCGAGGAGGCCGCCGGTGGCGACGATCCGCTCGCCTGGCACGGGTTCCAGGGCTCGTACGGTGTCCAGGAGGTGGTCGGCCGCCTCGCCGAGGATCTCCTGGGCCACGGCGTCCTTCTCGGCGGCGGCCTCGGCGACCAGCGGGGCGAAGCGGGCCAGCCGGATCGGCGGATCGGCCATGACGGCGGGGAGCAGGAGCCTGCGGTAGTCCTCACGCCGGGCGCGCTGCCAGCCGGGGACTCCGGGGTCGTGGGCTCCCGTGCCGGTGGGGCGGGGGGTGCCGCCTCTGTCGTACGACGGAATGCCTGCCGTGGGGAGGACGGCGACGGGCAGGCCGAGGGTGCGGCCGACCCAGCCGGCGAGGACCGTCGGGCGGCCGCGGCCGTCGGCCATGCGCAGGGCGGCGCGGACCGCGCTGCGGCCGATCCAGAAGCCGCTGCCCTCGTCGCCGAGGAGCCAGCCGTCGCCGTCGACCGTGGTCGTGGCGTGACGGCCGGTGATGCGCATGGCGACCGCGCCGGTGCCCGCGACCAGCGCGAGGCCGTCGGACGGGGTGCCGGGGGCGGCGGCGAAGGCGGCCTCGATGTCGCTGCACACGCCG
This sequence comes from Streptomyces sp. SID13726, assembly GCF_010548375.1. GTDB lineage: Bacteria > Actinomycetota > Actinomycetes > Streptomycetales > Streptomycetaceae > Streptomyces. The sequence goes on along the minus strand of NZ_JAAGLY010000001.1, from coordinate 411,944 downwards.
AGCCGGTCGGCCGGGATGCCGAGGCGGCGCAGGGCGTCGGTGAGGGCGGTGCGGGCCCGTGCCGTGCCGGGGTCGTCCTCGGAGGCGGCTGTGGCGCCCGCGAAACCGCCGGTCACGGCCACGACCCGGGCGCGCGCGGCTTCCGGCACCACCCGGGCGAGCGCGTCGGCGAGGTGGTCGGTGAGCTGCGGGAGCGGCACGGTGATCGCGTTGCCGGGGCCGCCCGCGCCCTCGCCCAGCACACGACCGTCGGCGGCGGCGAGGACCGCACGGGTGCGGGTGCCCCCGGCGTCGAGGCCGACGACCAGTTCTTGGTTCAAATCATTACCCATCGACGACTATGGTGATTGATACATTCGCCCAGGACAAGAGCGGAACAAGAGCCGGGCCGGAGTCGGACCGGGCCGAACCCGAGGAGGATCCCATTCCCACGCTCCGCTTCGGCGTCAACTACACGCCTCGCCACGGCTGGTTCCACGCCTGGCACGACTTCGATCCGGCCCGCGCCCGCGACGATCTCGCCCAGATCGCCGGGCTCGGCCTCGACCATGTGCGGGTCTTCCACCTCTGGCCGCTGCTCCAGCCCAACCGCACGATGATCCGCTCCACCGCCGTGGACCAGCTGGCGCACCTCGTCGACCTGGCCGCCGACGCGGGCCTCGATGTGCTGGTGGACGGCGTGCAGGGCCATCTGTCGAGCTTCGACTTCTACCCGGAGTGGACCCGCAGCTGGCACCACCGCAACGTCTTCACCGACCCGGAGGCCATCGACGCTCAGGCGGAGCTGCTGCGCACGCTGGGGCGGGCCCTCGCCGGTCGCCCCAACCTCATCGGTCTCCAGCTGGGCAACGAGCTCAACAACCTGATCGAGCACAACCCGGCGACGGTGACCGAGGTCGATCACTACCTCGACTCCCTGCTGGCCGCCGCCCGCGAGGGCCTCGGTGCGGACGGGGGCCTGGTCACCCACTCCGCGTACGACGCGGCCTGGTACGGCGACGACCACCCCTTCACCCCTCAGGCCTCGGCCCGCAAGGGCGACGTCACCACGGTCCACCCCTGGGTCTTCTCCGGCGGCTGCGCCCGTCTCTACGGCCCCCGTTCGCCGCAGGTCCTGCATCTCGCCGAGTACGGCACCGAACTCGCCAAGGCCTACGCCGAGGACCCCGCCCGCCCGGTCTGGGTCCAGGAGACGGGCGCTCCCGAACCCCACATCCCGGCCGCCGACGCCCCGCACTTCGCCCGCGAGACCATTCTCAACGCGTCCGGCTGCGCGGGCCTGTGGGGCGTGACCTGGTGGTGCTCCCACGACGTGGACCGCGCGCTGGCGGACTTCCCCGAACTGGAGTACACGCTGGGCCTGTTCGACGCGTCCGGAAAGCCCAAGCCGATCGCCGAGTCGGTCGCGGCGACGGTTGCGGAACTCCGCGCGGCCCCCCTGGCCGCCCTCCCCCGCGACACGGCCCTGGTCCTGGACTGCACCCCGTCCACGCGATCGGTGTCGGGCCCGGGCGGGGCGTACTTCGAGGAGTGGATGCGGCTGCGTCAGCAGGGGGTGCGGCCGGCGGTGGTACTGGCGGAACGAGCGGCGGACGAGGACTACTTGGCGGCGCGGGGAATCAAGGAGCTCATACGCGTTCCGTGAAGGTGAGCTGCTTCGGGGGCGCGGGGCTGCATCCTTGTGCGGCTCCGCCGCGTGGGCGCGGCCAACCCCACCGGCCCGCAGGCGAGATCACCGGGTCCCCACCAGAACTTCAGCCACCGCCCGCAGATTGACCCTCCCGCGGCCGTAGGAACAGACCGCACTCCCGTCCGGCAGCCCCGTGGCGACCTGAACCGCCCCGGGGCGCCGGGCGACCAGCAGATCCCTCAGCCGCTTCTGCCAGGGATACAGCCCCGCGTCACACGTGGCCACGACCAGCGGCGCATCCCCGGCCTTGGCCAGGACCTCCCCGGCCACGCCCTCCAGATCAACCGGCTCCCCGGCCACCGCCGTCCCCGTGGCGGTCGGATCAACGGCCAGCACCTGGGTCAGCAGATCCTCCCCGCCCCAGTTCAACGCGGGATGCGGCGCCGGGAACAAGTCCACGACATGCGCCCCGGAGACGGGGGCCAGGGGAACCTGCCCCCCGAGAGCCCGCCGAGCCGCCTCAAGACCGGCCTCCGCGTCCCAGGGCGCGACCTCGCCGGCCGGCGTCGCGTACCGCTCGACCAGCCGCTGCACCCGCCCCGCGGCCTCCCGCACCCGCTCCTCGCCCAGCACCCCGTCCCTGAGCGCGGCGAGCACCGCGTCCCGGCACTCAAGCGTGACCGCCAGATCCGCCACCGCGACGATGACCTGGTCCGCCCCCGCCGCGAGCGCGATCCGTGCGCCCGCCGCCTCCCCGTACCGGTCCGCGATGGCCTTCATCTCCAGCGCGTCGCTGACCAGCACCCCCTCGAAGTCCAGCTCGTGCCGCAGCAGGTCACGCAGGATGCGCCGGCTGAGCGTGGCGGGCCGGTTCGCGTCCAGTGCCGGGAAGACGACGTGGGCGCTCATCAGCATCGGCACCCCCGCGGCGATCGCGGCCCGGAAGGGTTCGAGGTCGAGTTCCTCGTACGGCCGCGGGTCGACGGCGAGTTCGTGGTGGCTGTCGGTGAGCGTGCCGCCGTGCCCGGGGAAGTGCTTGGCGCAGGAGGCGATGCCGCGTGCCTCGGTGGCCGCGATCCAGGCGCCCAGATGCCGGGAGACCAGCTCGGCCCGGTCACCGAAGGCACGCGTGCGCACGATCGGGTTGTCGGCCTGCCGCTGGACGTCGGCGACGGGGGCGTACGACGCGGTGATGCCCAGCGTGGCCAGGTGCCCGGCGAGCGCGTCGGCGCAGCGGGCGGTGAGGGCCGGGTCGTCGACGACGCCGAGGGCGTAGGAGCCGGGGACCTCCGGGGCGTCCGCGGCGACCAGGTGACCGATGCCGCCGCCCTCGTTGTCGATGGCGACCAGCAGGTCGGGGCGCAGGGCCCGCAGGGTGTCGGTGAGCCGGCGGACCTGCTCGGCGTCGCGCACGTTGCGGGTGAACAGGATGACCCCGCCGAGTCCGCGGTCGATGAGCCGCTTCAGCGTGTCGGGGACGGCCGTGGTGCCTTCGAACCCCGCGACGAGACAGCGGTGGGCGGCCTCGTCGAGGTCGACGGGGAGGACGGTGCGGGCAGGCGGGCGCTCGGTGTGGGTCACCCCCGGAATCCTCTGGCTCGATCAGCCGAAAGTCAACATACCAGTGGTTCGGTCATTCACCGATCCCGTCGCTGTCAGCCCCCGTTCACCATGGTCATGACGAGGCTGCCCCACCCGCCGCCGATGCTCTAGCGGGCCGGGTCCCACCCCAACCCGTCGGCGGAGGCGACCAGTTGACCGGGGGCGGCCGGGGCGCCGGCGTCCAGCGGACCGCCGTAGAGTGCCTGCTCCTGGAGGTCGTTGCCGGTGCGGAAGGTGTCGCCGACGACCCGCGTGGACAGCAGCGGGTTCACGCGGTCGTCGGTGGTCGCCAGCCGCTCCACCGCGCCGTCCAGCTCGGCGGCCGCGGCGCCCCAGTGTTCCCCGAGGCCCTCCGGACGCAGCACGGCCGTGTCACCGGAGACCAGCCCGCCGGCCAGCTCGGCGAACGCGACGGCCTCGGCGCTCTGCACCTTCGTGACCTTCTTCGCCGACCAGAAGTACGACTCCTCGTTGCGCTCCATGTCGTAGAAGGCGATGAGGAACTCGTAGAACACCCCGTACTCACGCCGGTAGCGCGCCTCGAACTCGGCGAACCCGCGCTCCTCCGGCACGCTGCCGTCGAGCGCCGAGTTGACCGCGCGGGCCGCCAACAGGGCGCCGTACGTGGCCAGATGGACACCGGAGGACAGCACCGGGTCCACGAAGCAGGCCGCGTCGCCGACCAGCGCCATACCGGGCGTCCAGAAGAACTTCTTCCAGTACGACCAGTCCTTGCGCACCCGCACCTGGTCGTACGGCGGCTCGGTCGCGACCGGCACTCCGTCGAGCAGCTCGGCGACCTCGGGGCAGGCCCGGATCAGGTCCCGCCAGGCGGCGCGGGGGTCGCTCTGCACGGCGGGGTTGTGCTCGGGCGAGATCACGGCTCCGACGCTGGTCAGGTCGTCCCTGAGCGGGATGTACCAGAGCCAGCCGGCGTCGAAGGCCGCGCAGAAGATGTTGCCGCTGTTGGGCTCGGGGAGCCGGCGTCCGCCCGCGAAGTAGCCGAAGACGGCGAGGTTGCGGAAGAAGTCGGAGTAGACGCGCGTCCCGCCCACTCCGGAGTGCAGCCGGCTGGTGTTGCCGGAGGCGTCGATGACGTAACGGCCGTACACGGTACGGGCGTTACCGTCCGCGTCGGTGTACTCAACCCCGCGCACCCGCTCCTCGTCGGCGACCACCCGGCGCACCTGGCTGCCCTCGCGCACCTCGGCGCCCACCCGGGCCGCGTGGCGCAGCAGGATCTCGTCGAACCGGGAGCGCTCCACCTGGAACGCGGTGGCCGTGGGCTCGGGCAGCCGGGGCGTCATGGCGAAGGAGAACTGCCAGGGCTCGGGATCCCGGCCCCAGCGCATGGTGCCGCCGCGCTTGACGGTGAACCCGGCCTCCGCGACCTCGTCGGCGACACCGAGGATGCCGCACAGTCCGTGCACGGTGGCGGGCAGCAGCGACTCGCCGATCTGGTACCGCGGGAAGGTCTCCCGCTCCAGCAGCAGCACCCGGTGCCCGCGCAGCGCGACGGCGGCCGCGGCGGTCGATCCTGCGGGGCCGCCGCCGACGACGATCAGGTCGTACTCGGGGGTCATCGGGACTCCAGTTCTCGATCGGGCGTTTCGGCCGACAGGGGGCGCGGGGACCGTGTGGCGGCGGACTACTCGGTCAGCCAGGCGCGGATCGCCGCGGCCGTGGGCCCGGCGTCCTGGTGGACGACGGAGTAGTGGTCGCCGGGGACGTCGGCCGTGTCGTGAGGCAGCGGCCAGTACGGCAGCCAGTCCGCCTCGGGGTCGGCGCTGCGCATCTCGGCGGTGGGGCGGCCTCGGACCAGGAGGGTGGGCGTCGCCGGGTCGGGGGTGGGTGACGGCTCGGGGGCCTCCTTCGGCTCCCAGCCCTCCAGCACGCGCGCGTACCCGCCCCCGACGAGCAGCAGCGAGTCGTCGAACTCCGCCACCACCTCGTCCGGGAGCCCCGCCCCGGCGGCCATCAGCGCGAGCGCCCGCGCGTCGCCGCGCCGGAGCAGCCCCGCGTGGGAGTCGACCATGACGACACCGGCCGGGGGCGCCCCGTCCTCGGCCAGCAGGCGGGCCACCTCGTGCGCGATCACGCCGCCGGCGCAGTACCCGACGAGCACGACGGGACGACCGTCCCGGGCGATCTCCCGCACCGCGTCGGCGTGCGCCCGCGCCAGGGTCTCCATCGTGTCCGGTACGGCCCTGCGGGCGCCGAACCCGGGATGTTCCAGCAGGTACAGGTCCCGTTCGCCGTCGAACTGCCGGGCCAGTCCGGTGGGGACGCGGTGGAAGGGGGCGAGGTAGTCGGGGATGTACACCAGCGCCGTGGCACCGCCTGTGCCGCCACCCCGGGCCAGCCGGACCGGCGCGACGGTGTGCGCCGCGCTGTCGGCCGCGGTGAAGGTGGGCAGCGCGTACGAGGACAGGTAGCGCAGGGACATGGCCGCCAGCGGGCCCTGCTCGCGCAGGACGCGGTGGTAGAGGGTGGTGAACCGGTAGGCGGAGGAAGGGAGTTGATCCGTACGGTCGGCGTCCGGGGTGGACGCTGTCTCCTCCGGAAGCGCCCCCGCCTCCCGCAGGGCGCCGTACAGATGCGCCGTCAGCTCCGCCACCGTCGGGTGTTCGAGCACGACCGTGGGCGCGAGCCGCACCCGTGTGAACGCGCTGAGCCGGTTGCGGAACTGAAGAGCCGTCAGCGAGTCGAAGCCGAGCTGCCCGAACTCCCGGTCGTCCGGGAACGCGTCGGCGTCCGGGAAGCCGAGCACCGCGGCGAGTTCGGCCCGCAGCAACTGGGCGAGGAGGGGCTCTCGTTCGGCGGCGGGCGTGGCGGCGAGTCGCTTCCGCCAGGCGCCGGGGGCCTGGGGGGTCGGTGGGGTGTCGGGGGCCGGTGGGGTGACAAGGGCCGGTTGGGTGACAAGGGCCGGTTGGGTAACAGGTGCCAGCACCCGCGGCACCCGCGCCACCCCCGGCCCGCTCAGCGCCCCCGCCCGTCCGAACGGCACGGGCACCAGCACCGCCTCCGCCGTGCTCAGCGCGGAGTCCAGCAGCTCGATGCCCTCGCGTTCGTCGACCACGGGCACCCCGTCGTCCGCCAGGAGGCGCGGGGTGACCCGGCTCGCCATGCCGCCGTCGTCCGCGGTGGTCCAGGGGCCCCAGGCCAGGGACCGCGCGGGCAGCCCCCGGGCGACCCGGTGCCGGGCCAGCGCGTCCAGGAAGCCGTTGGCGGCCGCGTAGTTGGACTGTCCCGGCCGGCCCAGCACCCCGGAGGCGGAGGAGTACAGCACGAACGCGGACAGCTCCAGACCCTCGGTCGCCCGGTGCAGATGCCAGGCGGCGTCCGCCTTGGGCGCCAGTACCTCCGCCACGCGCTCGGGTGTCATCCCGTCCACGACACCGTCGGCCACCACTCCGGCCAGGTGGAACACGGCGGTCAACGGCGGCTCGCAGGACGCGACCAGCGCGTCGACGGCCGCACGGTCGCTCACATCGCAGGCCGACACCCTGACCTTGGCGGGCAGTTCGGCCACCCAGTCGGGGGTACGACCGCTGCGGCCGGCCAACAGCAGGTTACGGGCCCCGTGTTCGGCGACCAGATACCGGGCGAGGCTCGCGCCGAGGGCGCCGGTACCGCCGGTGATCAGCACCGTGCCGTCGGGGTCCAGGGCGGGCGGCTCGGTGTTCGGCGGCGGTGCGGGGGCCAGCCTGGGCATCAGCATCTCACCTTCGTGCAGGGCGAGTTGGGGCTCACCGGTGCGCAGGGCCGCTTGCCGGGCCGCGTCGAGAGCCGCCGGGGCGACGGTGGCGCCGCGCAGGTCGAGCTGCACGATCCGGCCGGGGTGCTCGGACTGGGCGCTGCGCACGAGTCCGGCCACCGCGGCCTCGGCCGGGTCCGGGTCGTCCCCGGTGGCGTTGTGGGTGAGCACCAGCAGCCGGCCCGGGCGGCTGTCGGCGACCCAGTCGCGCACCCGGGCGAGTGCGGCCGTGACGAGACTCCGGGTGCGGCCCGGCATGTCGGCGGCCGAGTCGTCCGACAGCCGTGCCACGTCGAGCAGTTCGTGCTCGGTTCCGGCCTGTCCTGACTCCGGCACCGGGCGCCAGGCCACCTTGTACAGCTCGGTGCGCCGGACCTTCATGACCCGGGTGACCAGGGACTCCACCGTGGCGAGCGGTTGCCCGTCCGTGCCGCTCAGCGTCACCCGGACCTCGTCGGGACCGAGCCGTTCGAGACGCGCCCGCGCGGCGGTGGCGCCGGTCGTGTGCACGGTCAGCCCGGTGCAGGCCAGCGGGACACGTGCCTCGCCCGGCCCCTCGGCCAGCAGCGCGGAGTGCAGGGCCGCGTCGAGGAGGGCGGGGTGCAGGGCGTACGAACCGGCGTCCGCGGCCTCGGCGGGCCGCAGCGCCAACTCGGCGTAGATCTCGGTGTCCCGCCGCCAGAGCCGGGTGACCGCGCGGAACGCGCTGCCGTAGTGGTGGCCGTACTCGGCGAGCCGGTCGTAGTCGACGCCGGTCTCCTCGGCACCGGCGGGCGGCCAGGGCTCGTCGGACGCGGTGACGCGGGCAAGGGGTACGGCTGGGCCAACCACCGCTCCCGCGTGGCGAGTCCACGTTCCAGACGCCCGCCCCCAGACGGAGACCTGGCGGTTTCCCTCCTGGTCCGGCGCGTCCGCGACCACCTGGATCGGCACCGCCTCCGCCGCGGGCAGCACCAGCGGCTCGTGGAAGGCCAGTTCGGCCAGCCGCACCGGGCCGCCCTCCCCCGTACGGAGGGCAAGCTCCGCGAAGACCGTCGCCGGCACCAGCACCCGGTCGCCGATCACATGGTCCGCGAGCCACGGCTGACGCGGGGTGGACAGCACACCGCTGTACCGGGTGCCGGGGCCGTCGGCGTCGGGCTGCGCGTCACCCACCAGGGGACGGCCGTCGACCTGGCGCGGAGGCTCCAGCCAGTAGCGCTGCCGCTGGAAGGGATACGTCGGCAACGGCCGCCGCCGGGCGCCGCTACCGGCGTACACGGCCCGCCAGTCCACCGGCACCCCGTGCACATGCAGTTCGGCGAGCGCCGCGGCCGGGTCGGCGCAGGACACGAACACCGCGCCGGAGTCCGGCTCGACGCACTCCTCGGCCGCCGTGCTGAGCGCCACCGAGGGCCCGGCCTCGACGTACGCCGTCACCCCCGCCCGCGCCAACCAGCCCACCGCGTCGGCGAATCGGACGGTCTCGCGGGCCTGCCGCACCCAGTACTCGGCGGTCCGGACGGCGTCCGGCTCCGGGCGGCCGGTGAGCGTCGACACCACCGGTACGGCGGGCCGGTGGTAGGTCACCGACTCGGCGACGGCCCGGAACTCCTCCAGCATCGGGTCGAGGCGCGGCGAGTGGAAGGCGTGGCTGACCCGCAACCGGGTGGCCCTGCGGCCGAGTCGGGCGGCCAGCGCGGTCACCGGTTCCTCGTCGCCGGAGAGCACCACGGACTCGGGCCCGTTGACCGCCGCGACGGCGACCCGCGCACCGGGTGTGTCGTCGAGGTGTTTCTGCACCTCGGCCAGGGGTGCCCGTACGGCGATCATCGCGCCGCCCGCGGGCAGTCGGGCCATGAGCCGGCCGCGCGCGGCGACCAGCCGGACCGCGTCGGCGCGGGAGAACACGCCAGCGAGGTGGGCGGCGGCCAGTTCGCCGATCGAGTGGCCGACCAGGAAGTCGGGGCGCACACCGCAGTCGGCGAGGAGGGCGTGCAGGGCGACCTCGTGGGCGAACAGGGCGGGTTGGGCGTAGTCGGTGCGGTCGAGGAGGTCGCTGTCGGGGTCGTCGATCACCTCGCGCAGCGGTCGGTCGAGCAACGGGGTGAAGGCGTCGCACAGTTCGGTGAGAACCGTGTCGAACACTGGGTGGGCGGCGGACAGTTCACGTCCCATTCCGGTGCGCTGGGCGCCCTGGCCCGCGCAGAGCAGCGCCACCTTGGGGAGGCCGCGTGCCGCGCCCCTGCGCAGTGCGGGGCTGTCGGCGCCCTCAGCCAACTCCCGCAGTCCGGCGAGGAGTCCGTCGGCGTCGGGGGCGAGGACGGCGGCCCTGCGGGGCAGTGCCGCCCTGGTGGTGGCGAGCGAGCAAGCGACGTCGAGTGCGGCCGTGTCGTCGTGCACGTCGGTCAGGGCCGCCGCCAACTCCCTTGCGTGGGCGCGGAGTCCGGCCTCGTCGCTGCCGCTGACGAGCCAGGCGGTGCTCCCGGCGGGCCGCACCGGGCCGGAGCGGACGTCCTCGGGCCGCTCCTCGGCCCGCTCCGGCTCCCCGGCCCGCTCCGGCTCCTCGATGATCACGTGTGCGTTGGTGCCGCCGATCCCGAACGAGGAGACCGCCGCCCGGCGCGGGCGCTCGCGCTCCGGCCAGGGCCGGGCCCGGTCCAGCAGCCGTACCGCCCCGTCGGACCAGTCGACGTGCGAGGACGGCTGCTCGGCGTACAGGGACCTGGGCAGTTCGCGGTGGCGCATGGCCTCGATCATCTTGATGACCCCGGCCACCCCGGCCGCGGCCTGCGTGTGCCCGAAGTTCGACTTCACCGAGCCGAGCCACACCGGGTCGCCGGGGTCGCGGTCCTGGCCGTAGGTGGCCAGCAGGGCGCCCGCCTCGATCGGGTCGCCGAGCGTGGTCCCCGTGCCGTGGCCCTCGACGACGTCGATGTCCCCCGTCCCGAGCCCGGCGTCGGCCAACGCCAGCCGGATCAGCTCCCGTTGGGCCTCGCCGTTGGGGGCGGTCAGCCCGTTGGAGGCGCCGTCCTGGTTGACGGCGGAGCCACGCAGCACGGCCAGTACCGGGTGGCCGTTGCGCCGGGCGTCGGACAGCTTCTCCAGCAGCACCAGGCCGACGCCCTCGGCCCACGCGGTGCCGTCCGCGCCGTCCGAGAAGGACCGGCAGCGGCCGTCGGGGGACAGCCCGCGCTGTCGGCTGAACACCACGAACGGCTTCGGACTGGCCAGCACGGTCACCCCGCCGGCCAGCGCGAGCGTGCACTCGCCGGACCGCAGCGCCGTGGCCGCGAGGTCCATCGCGACCAGCGAGGACGAACAGGCCGTGTCGACGGTGAGGGCGGGGCCGCGCAGCCCCAGCACATAGGAGATCCGCCCGGAGGCCACGCTGCCCGCCGAGCCGACGCCGATGTGCGACTCCAGCGCGTGCGCGGACGCCCCGGCGCCGTAACCGCCGTGCATCAGACCGACGTAGACCCCGGTCGCGCTGCCCCGCAGCGAGGGCGCGGGGATGCCGGCCCGCTCCAGCGTCTCCCAGGCGACCTCCAGGAGCAGCCGGTGCTGCGGGTCGGTGGCCGTGGCCTCGCGCGGCGAGATGCCGAAGAACAGCGGGTCGAAGTCGGCGGCGTCGGTGAGGAAGCCGCCGCGTCGGGTGTACGTCGTCCCGAGCCGCTCGGGGTCCGGGTCGTACAGGGCGTCGACGTCCCACCCTCGGTCGGCCGGGAACTCCCCGGTGGCGTCCACGCCTTCGGCCACCACCCGCCACAGGTCCTCCGGCGAGCGCACCCCGCCCGGGTAGCGGCAGCCGACGGCCACGATCGCGATCGGCTCGGCGTCGGCCCCTCTCCGCGCAACCGCCGTGACAGCGGGCGCGGGCGCACCGCCGTGCAGCCGCGCGTCCAGGTGGGCGGCGACCGCGGCCGGTGTCGGGTGGTCCCACACCAGGGTGGCCGGGAGCCGCAGCCCGGTACGGAGGCTGAGCCGGTGCCACAGGGTCATGGCCCCCATCGAGGTCAGCCCGAGGTCGGCGAAGGCGGTGTGGGGGTCGACGACCGACGGCCGGGCGACTACGGCGTCCCCACGGACACCTGCCACCCAGCCAACATCCGAAGCCCCACCAACCCCCGCACCCCCACCAATCGCCCCCGTCTCCGCGCACACCAACTCCGTGAGCACCGCGAGCCGTTCGCCCGGCGTCCGGTCCGCGAGTCCCGCGAGCGCCTCCTCGGCCGGGCGGGCCGCGAGCACCTCGCGCAGGACGGCTCGGCGTGGCTTGCCTGCGGCGGTGCGGGGGATGGCCGGGGTGAACAGGACGTCGTCGGGCACCTTGTGCGCGGAGAGCACCTCGGCGCAGGCCCGCAGCAGGGCGCCGGTGTCGAGGCCCCGCTCCTGAGGCACGACGAACGCGACCGGGACCTCGCCGAGCAGCGGATGCGGCCGCGCGACGACGGCCGCGTCGAGGATCCCGGGGAGGGCGCGCAGCACCTGTTCGACCTCGACGGGGTCGACGTTCTCGCCGCCGCGGACGATACGGTCGTTGGCGCGCCCGGTGACGGTGAGCGTCCCGTGCGCGCCGAACCGTCCCAGGTCACCGGTGCGGTACCAGCCGTCGGTGCCTGCCTCGCCCCCGTCGTGGTAGCCGAGCATGACACCGGGCCCGCGCACCCAGATCTCGCCCTCGGTGCCACCGGTCTCCTCCCCGGTGCCGGGGTCGACCAGCCGCACCTCCATACCGGGGAGCACCGCCCCGCTGCTTCCCCGCACCCGTGGCCCGGTGGGCGACTCCATCGCGATCTTGCCGCAGGTCTCGGTGCTGCCGTACCCGTCGAGCAGCGGTGCCCCGAGCCGCTCCTCGACCCGCTCCCGCAGCTCCGGCGCGCTCGGCGCCCCGGCGGTGACGCACAGCCGCAGCGAGGGCACCTCGCCGAGCCCGGTGTCGAGCAACTGCTGGTAGGTGAGCGGCACTCCGCCCAGTACGGTCGGCCGGAAACCGCCGATCAGCCGTACCAGCGCGGCCGGTTCGCGTGAGGCGGTGATCCGGGCGCTCGCGCCCGCGACGACGGTGCCGAGCACGCAGAGCGAGTGGGCGTAGGTGTGCGCGAGCGGCAGCGGCCACAGCAGCCGGTCGTCCGCGGAGAACCCCAGCCGGGGCACATAGCAGGCGACCGGCGACCAGAGCGCGGAGCGCTGGCTGGCCACGGCGGCCCGGGAGGTTCCCGAGGTGCCGGAGGTGTGGAGCAGCCAGGCGGGCTCGTCGAGGCCGAGGTCGTCAGGGGGCGCGGGGCGGGAACGGGGGCCTTCGTCGGCGACCAGATCGTCGAAGTGCGTGACGCCCTCCGGCACCGGCCCGTCCCCGGTCACCACGAGGCGCGGCGACCGGTCCCCCACCACGCTGGCGATCCGCGCCAACTGCCGCCGGTCGACGACCAGTACGTCCGGATCGCAGTCGGCGAGCAGCGCCGCCAGTTCGGCGTGGGTGCCCCGCGGACTGAGCGGTACCCCGATCGCGGCGGCCCGGACGGTGGCGAGGAGTCCCTCGACCAGTTCCACGCAGTTGTCGAGGCAGAACGCCACCCGGGCGCCCCGATCGACCCCGAGCCCGACCGCCAACCGCCGGGTCCGCAGCTCCAGTTCGGCCCAGCTCACCTCACGCCGGTCGTCGGCGAACGCGAGCTTGTGCCCGTACCGCTCGGCGTTCCCCACCAGCGACGCCACCACGGACCGGACCTCGGCCACTCCCCCGACGGACATCGGGCCTCCCTCTGGATCACCGAGTCCGCACCGTATCCCGCCCACGCGGGGGATGCCGCATCACAAATGCGGCGCGCGTGGCCGAAGTTGATCGGTCGGTCCCGGAGATCCACAGGGCCCCGGACGACCGGCACCGCGTCCGGCGCGGCGCGGCCGTCCGACGGTCCGGCCCTTGTGCCGGCCCTCAGCCCTCGCCCGGCGTCAGCCCTCGTCCGGCGTCAGCCGCAGCGAGATGCTGTTGATGCAGTACCGCTGATCGGTTGGGGTCGCATACCCCTCACCCTCGAACACGTGTCCGAGGTGCGATCCGCAGCGGGCGCACCGCACCTCGGTCCGCACCATGCCGTGGCTGCGGTCCGCGATCAGTTCGACCGCGTCGGTGTCCTTCGGGTCGTAGAAGGAGGGCCAGCCGCAGTGCGACTCGAACTTCGTGGTAGAGGTGAAGAGTTCGGCACCGCAGGCGCGACAGGAGTAGACGCCCTTGGTCTTGGTGTCGGTGTACTCACCGGTGAACGCGGGTTCGGTCCCGGCCTGCCGCAGGACGGCGTACTCGGCCGGGTTCAGCTCCGCGCGCCACTCCTCGTCCGGCTTCTCGACGTCGTACGCCATGCAGCTCAGCCCCTCACTTCTCGAGACGGTCCAGAATGCGCGGGCCGAGGTCGGTGACATCGCCCGCGCCCATGGTGAGAACGAGATCACCGGGCTTCGCCATTCCCGCGACCGCCGACGGCACGTCCGCCATGTCGTGGACCGGCGTCACGTCCGCGCCCGCGGCCCGCGCCGCCTCGATGATCAGCTCGCTCGTCACCCCGGGGATCGGGTCCTCGCGGGCCGGGTAGATGTCCAGGACCACCGAGGCGTCGGCCAGCGCGAGCGCGTCGCCCATCTCCTTGCCGAGCTCCTGCGTCCGCGAGAACAGATGGGGCTGGAAGACGACCAGGATGCGGGCGTCACCGGCGGCGGCGCGCATGGCCTCCAGGTCCGCCGTCATCTCGGTGGGGTGGTGGGCGTAGGAGTCGATGACCTGCACCCCGGCGGCCTCGCCCTTGAGCTGGAGGCGCCGCTTGACGCCGGTGTAGGCGGCCAGCGCCGGGGCCAGCTCGGTGGCGGGGATGCCGAGGGCCGCGCCCGCGGCCAGCGCGGCGACCGCATTGTGCGCGTAGTGGCGGCCGGGGACGGAGACGGCGAAGGTGAGCCGCGCGCCGTCGAGGACCACGGTGACCTCGCTCCTCAGGCCCTGCGGCACGACCGACAGCACCCGCACGTCGGCGTCCTCGGCGTCGCCGTACGTCACCACGCGCACCCCGCTCGCGGCGACCCGCCGGGTCAGCTCCCGGGCGCCCTCGTGGTCCGCGTTGATCACCAGCGTGCCGCCCTCGGCGACCCGGCCGACGAAGGTCTCGAAGGACTCGTAGATCTCCTCCATCGACGCGTAGTTGGCGTGGTGGTCGAGCTCGACGTTGAGGACGATCGCGACCTCGGGGGCGTACTTGTGGAAGCTGCGGTCCGATTCGTCGGCCTCGGCGACGAAGATCTCGCCGTCGCCGTGCAGGGCGTTCGAGCCGGGGGCGTCGAGGTCGCCGCCGATCGCGTACGACGGGTTCAGGCCCAGCTCGGACAGGGAGACCGCCAGCATCGAGGTGGTGGTGGTCTTGCCGTGCGTTCCCGCGACCGCGATCGGGCGCAGGCCGTCCATCAGGGAGGCGAGGGCGTCCGAGCGGTGCACGACCGGGATGCCCAGCTCGGCCGCGCGGGCCAGCTCGGGGTTGTCGGCCCGGATCGCCGAGGAGACGACCACGCAGGTGGCGTCGGACGCCAGGTGCTCCGCCGCGTGCCCGATGTGCACGGTCGCCCCGAGCCCGCGCAGCGCCTCGGCGGTCGCGGACTCCTTGGCGTCGCTGCCCGCCACCTTGGCCCCGCGCTGCGCGAGGATCTTCGCGATCCCGGACATCCCGGCCCCGCCGATCCCGATGAAGTGCGGTCGGTCCATGGCGGTAGGAAGGCCGGGTGCCATGCGTGTGTCTCCCCAAAGTGGTGCGGTACGGATGCGGGGCCAGCCTATGCCTTGCTGTGCGAGAACAGCTTCAGCACCGGGACGCCCACCTTGTGCCGGGCCCGGGACGCCCAGTCGCGGTGGAAGAACTCCTCCACGTAGTGGGGATCCGTCAGGACGATCACCTCGTCCGCGCCGATCTCCTCGACGAGGGACTTCAGGGAGTCCAGCGGATGGTCCTCGATCAACCGCCCCCCGGCCTCGCTGCCGGCCGCTCTCAGAGCCCGCAGGGAGACCTCCAGGGCCTGCTCCCCGACCCCCTTCGCGGCCTCGCCCTCGGGCGTCTCCCGCTCCCGTACGGCCTCGTCCAGCTCGCCGAGGGCCACGTCGTCGATGGCCCGCAGCAGGCGGTCCGCCTGATCCCCCCGCGGCTGGAGCAGCACATGGAACGCGACCGGCTCGTCCCCGTGCAAGGTGGTGACGAACTCCACGTCGGCGGACGTCAGGGCCTTCTCGATCATCAAAACGCTTGTGAACACCAGGCGTCCCCTTCTCTGCGCTCTGCGGAAACCATCCTGCCCCGTGATCGCACGGGTACTGCCGGATTCAGTGTGCCCGCCGGAAGCCAAACGGAACGACAGATTCCGGCGATGTCGGCGTCAGCGGTACCGATCGAACCCGTATCCGGGCGGTCACGGCCTGCGGTACCTGCCGAAGAGGAATCCGTCCTCCTCCAGCAGGGAGTCCAGTACGAACCGCACCGGGACCGGGACCGACGGCCCCCCGGCGATCCGCTGCGCGTCCCCCGCCGTGAGCATCGGCGACAGGGTCAGACACAGTTCGTCGAGCACCCCGGCGGCCACGAACTGCCCGAGCAGCCGGGGACCGCCCTCGGTCAGCAACCGCGTGTACCCGATCCCGGCGAGCGCACGCACGGCCCGCGCGGGGTCCACGCCGACGCCGTCCCCGGCGATCACCACCCGCGCGCCCGCCTTCTCGGCGGCGGAGATCCGGTCCGGGGCCGCCGCGGCACCGGTGAGGATCAGCGTGGGCACCTGCGGCGAGGTGTACAGCGGCAGCGAGAAGTCCAGGTCCAGACTGGCGCTGATCACCGCGACCGCCGGCGCCGGGCCCTGCCCGGCCGCCTCCCGCGCCTCCGCGAACTCCGCACGCGCGCGTGCGGGCCGGTACCCCTCCTGGCGTACCGTTTCCGCACCGACGACGACCACGTCCGCCAGCGCCCTCAGCGTCCCGAAGATCCGCATGTCGGTGGCGGTGGAGATGGGCTGCGAACGGCCGTCGTGCTGGGCGGCGCCGTCCATGGTGGACACCATGTTGGCCCGCAGCCAGACCTCGGGGGCACCGGGGGCGGTCCCGGGCCCCAGTTCCGGGTAGGCGTAGGCCGCGGCCAGCTCGGCGAGGCTCCATTCACGGCCGGCACCCTCTCCTGGCTCCCCCGGCTCTCCCGGGCTCCGGATCGCTGTCTGGTCGGTCACAGGGAACAGGCGTCGCATGTCGTGCAGTGTGGCACGGCCCTTAGCATGGTGAACCGTGTCTACTTCCCCCGCCGCGTCCGGGTTCGGCCCGATAGCCGACACCGCCCCGCTGTCCCTGTGCGACCGTGAGCCGCACGTCCCCGCGGACCGGCTGGTCGCCGAGATGGTGCCGCCGCCGCGGTTCGACTCGGTGCGCTTCGACACCTACCTCCCGGACCCGAACCAGCCCAGCCAGACCGAGGCCGTCCAGGTCCTCGCGGGCTTCGCGGCGGGCCTGTCCGGCGCCCACGCGGTGGGCGGCGGCAAGCGCGGCTTCCTCGGCTTCGGCAAGGCCCGCGGGAGGGCCAAGGCCCCGGCCGGCCCCCGCGGTGTCTACCTCGACGGCGGCTACGGCGTCGGCAAGACCCATCTGCTGGCCTCCCTCTGGCACGCCACCCCGGCCGAGCCCTCGCTCAAGGCCTTCGGCACCTTCGTCGAGCTGACCAACCTGGTCGGCGCGCTCGGCTTCCAGAAGACGGTCCAGACGCTCTCCGGGCACCGGCTGCTGTGCATCGACGAGTTCGAGCTGGACGACCCGGGCGACACCGTCCTGGTCTCCACCCTGCTGGGCAAGCTGGTCGACGCGGGCGTGGCGCTCGCCGCCACCTCCAACACCCTGCCGGGCAAGCTCGGCGAGGGCCGGTTCGCGGCCGTCGACTTCCTGCGCGAGATCCAGGGCCTCGCGGCGCACTTCCGCCCGCTGCGCATCGACGGCGAGGACTACCGCCACCGCGGGCTGCCCGAGGCACCGGCGCCGTTCGCGGACGAGGAGGTCACCAAGGCGGCGTACGCGACCGAGGGGGCCTCGCTGGACGACTTCCCGAGCCTCCTCGATCACCTCGCCAGGGTCCACCCGAGCCGGTACGGCGCGCTGACGGACGGCCTCAAGGCGGTGTGCCTCACCGACGTCCAGCCGGTGCCCGACCAGTCGACGGCGCTCAGGCTCGTGGTGCTCGCGGACCGGCTCTACGACCGCGAGGTGCCGGTGCTGGCCTCCGGGCTGCCCTTCGACCGGCTGTTCAGCGAGGAGATGCTGAACGGCGGTTACCGCAAGAAGTACTTCCGGGCGATATCCCGGCTCACCGCGCTCGCCCGCGACGCCAAGGGTCTCGTCGCCTAATCACGTCGAAACATCGCACGTCAAGGGCCAGTTCGCGTCAACTACCCTGCACGCTTCAGCCTCTCTTCAGCTGGAAACGTTAAGTTAACCCAGCAAACAACTTTGCCGGGCTAAGGTGTTTCTTGACCAGCCATTGACCAAGCGTTGGTCTGGACTAGAAGTGCGAACTACCGAAGGGGGGAGCTGTGTTCCGAGGTGCGACGGTACGAACCGTGATCGCGGTCGTCGCCGCCCTCCTGCTCTCCCTCCAGTTCTTCGCGCCGACCGAGTGCTTCGCATCCGCGCATACAGGCCGTCAAGTTGAGGCCAAAGCCCTTGCCGGATTCGCGCTCTCCGGCAAGGCGCTGCGTGCCGAAGCCACCTCGAAGCGTCACTGCAACCCGGCCGGAGACCCGACCGGTCCGCTGCGCGCCCGGGACCGGCACCGCGCCGTCGACTTCGCCCCCGAGGGGCCCGAACGCCCCCAGCTGGTCCAGGAGTCGGCGACCGCACCCGGGAACCAGCCCGTACCCGGCGGTTTCCCGCTGTCGAGACCCTCGACAGCCCACGCTCCGGCGGCACTTCAGGTCTTCCGCTGCTGACGGCGGAGCAGTCCCCCCACCTCATCTGAACCACTGTCATGTAAGCCGACGCGCCCTTCGGCGCGCCTGGTAAGCCCGACGCGCCCCCACGGCGCGCCAGGAGGAGTCACCACATGCAGCCCCTCATCGACAACGCCCGTACGTTCGGACAGCGCCCTGAGGAGTTCGCCAAGCTGGCCCAAGGCCAGTCCCCCCAGGTTCTGTTCATCACCTGCTCGGACTCCAGGGTCGTCCCGGCCCTGATCACGGGCGCCCGTCCCGGCGAGCTCTTCGAGCTGCGCACCGCGGGCAACATCGTTCCCCCCTACGCCTCCGAGCACCCCACCAGCGAGGCGGCCACCATCGAGTACGCCGTGGAGGTGCTGGGCGTCCGCGACATCGTGGTCTGCGGACACTCGCACTGCGGAGCCGTCGGCGCCCTCGTGCGCGGCGACGACCTGGACGCCGTACCGGCCGTCCGGGACTGGCTCAACCACGCCACCCCGCGCCCGGCCGGCG
The DNA here is from genome assembly GCF_010548375.1 of Streptomyces sp. SID13726. Taxonomy (GTDB): domain Bacteria; phylum Actinomycetota; class Actinomycetes; order Streptomycetales; family Streptomycetaceae; genus Streptomyces. The sequence goes on along the minus strand of NZ_JAAGLY010000001.1, from coordinate 393,495 downwards.
CGACCGAGGACCCCGAGGTCGCCGAGGGCGTGCAGAGCCACGTCCTGGCCCAGGTCCTGCGCCTGCGGTCGTACCCCTTCATCGACAAGAAGATCGCGGAGGACCAACTGACCCTGCACGCCTGGTACTACGAGGTGCACACGGGCGCGGTGCGCGTCCACCGCACCGAGACCGACGCGTTCGAGGGCCTGTGATCGGGATGCTGACCAAATACCCTCACCTGCGGCAGGACTTCGCCGCCTCCCTGGTCGTGTTCCTGGTCGCGCTCCCGCTCTGCGTGGGCGTGGCCGTGGCCTCCGGTGTCCCGGCCGAACTCGGCCTGGTCACCGGCATCGTCGGCGGACTGGTCACCGGATTCCTGCGGGGCAGCAGCCTCCAGGTCTCCGGGCCGGCCGCCGGTCTGACCGTCCTCGTCTTCGAGGCGGTCCATGAGTTCGGGCTGCCCGCGCTCGGCGTGATCGTGCTGTCCGCCGGGCTGATCCAGCTCGCCATGGGCGCCCTGAAGCTGGGGCGCTGGTTCCGGGCGATATCCGTCTCCGTCGTCGAGGGCATGCTGGCCGGCATCGGCCTCGTGCTCATCGCCGGCCAGCTGTACTCCGCGGCCGGCCTGAAGGCGCCCACCACGGGCATCGACAAGATCCTGGGGCTGCCCGGCGCCGCCGTGGACGCGCTCGGCAACACCACCGCGCTCACCTCGCTCGCCGTCGGCGCGGGCACCGTCGCGGTCCTCGTGCTGTGGAAGAAGCTGCCCAAGAAGGCGCAGACCGTGCCCGGCGCGCTCGCCGCGGTCCTGCTCGCCACCCTGGTCACCCAGGTCTTCGGCCTGTCGATCGCCACCGTCGAGGTGAACGGCCTGCTGGACTCGATCCAGCCGCCCGGCACCGAGGCGTTCGGCGAGCTGGCCAACCCGGCGATCTTCGGCACCATCCTCGCGTTCACCCTGATCGCCTCCGCCGAGAGCCTGTTCAGCGCCGCCGCGGTGGACCGGCTGCACGACGGTCCGCGCACCGAGTACGACAAGGAACTGATGGCCCAGGGCGCGGGCAACGCGGTGTGCGGCGCGCTCGGCGCCCTGCCGATGACCGCGGTCATCGTGCGCAGCTCCGCCAACGTCCAGGCGGGCGCGAAGACCAAGGCGTCCCGGGTCCTGCACGGCGTGTGGCTGCTGCTGTTCGCCGCCCTGCTGCCCTCGACGCTGGCGCTGATCCCGCTGCCCGCGCTCGCCGGCATCCTGGTCCACGCGGGCTTCAAGCTGATCCCCTTCCGCGGGATCGTGTCGCTGTGGCGCGGCCACCGCGGCGAGGCGCTGATCCTGGTGGTCACGGCCGTCTCGATCGTCGCGGTGAACATGTTCGAGGGCGTGCTGATCGGTCTGGCGCTGTCCGTCGCCAAGACCGCCTGGGAGGCCTCGCACCTCAAGCTTGAGGTCATAGACAAGGGCGCGGGCCCCGTCCAGGCGTACCTGTCGGGCAACGCGACCTTCCTGCGGCTGCCGAAGATCCTCGACAGCCTGGAGGCGCTGCCCCAGGACCGTCCCGTGGAGCTGGACCTCTCCGGTCTGCACCACCTGGACCACGCCTGCCGTACGGCGCTGGAGAACTGGGCCGAGCGGCACAGCTCGGTCGGCACCGAGCCGGTCCGGGTCACCGAGCCGGACCCGGTGCGGGCTACCGCCCCGTAGCCCGCACCGCCCGGTCCGGGGCCGATCGTGGCCCCGGACCGGGCACCGGGCATATCGTTGCAGGAGCAGACATAAGGGGCCTCTACGAGGAGGTCGTCATGCTCCCAGAGCTGTTGACGGCGGCCGCGGTGACCGGTTCCGCGGGGATCGTGTATCTCGCGGCGGCGGCCCGGGTCGTCAAGCAGTACGAGCGCGGGGTCGTCTTCCGTCTCGGGCGTCTCGTGGGCCAGGTGCGCGAGCCGGGATTCACACTGGTCGTGCCGTTCGTGGACCGGCTGCACAAGGTGAACCTCCAGATCGTCACGATGCCGGTGCCGGCCCAGGAGGGCATCACCCGGGACAACGTGACGGTGCGGGTGGACGCGGTCGTCTACTTCCGGGTCGTCGACGCGGCGAACGCCCTCGTCAAGGTCGAGGACTACAAGTTCGCCGTCTCGCAGATGGCCCAGACCTCGCTCCGGTCGATCATCGGCAAGAGCGAGCTGGACGACCTGCTGTCCAGCCGCGAGAAGCTCAACGAAGGCCTGGAGCTGATGATCGACAGCCCGGCCGTCGGCTGGGGCGTGCAGGTCGACCGGGTCGAGATCAAGGACGTCTCGCTGCCGGACGCCATGAAGCGCTCGATGGCCCGCCAGGCCGAGGCCGACCGTGAGCGGCGGGCCCGGATCATCAACGCGGACGCCGAGCTCCAGGCGTCCAAGAAGCTCGCCGAGGCCGCCAAGGAGATGTCCGAGCAGCCCGCCGCGCTCCAGCTCAGACTGCTCCAGACGGTCGTCGCGGTGGCCGCCGAGAAGAACTCCACACTCGTCCTGCCGTTCCCGGTGGAGCTGCTGCGGTTCCTGGAGCGGGCGCAGGAGCATCCGACCGGGCAGTGACGGAAGGGGACACGCTACGCGCGTGGTTCCCGCAGCCCGACCCAGGTGATAGACACAGCGACGTCACAGTCCTGTCCGCCAGCAGGAAGGTTGCTTCGCCATGTCCGCAACACGACGTCAGGTCCTGGCCCGCTCCGGGGCCCTGGGCATGGGCATCGCCTTCACCGGTGCCCTCTCCGAACTCTTCGCCGGCACCGCCGCGGCCCAGCCCCTCGGCCACACCGGCTACGGCCCCCTCGTCCCCGACCCCAAGGGTCTGCTGGACCTCCCCAAGGGCTTCCGCCACAAGGTCCTCTCCCGCGAGGGCGACCAGCTCCGCTCCGGCGAGGGCAAGGTCCCCTCCCACCACGACGGCATGACGGCCCTGCCCGGCAGACACGGCCGCGTCCACCTCGTCCGCAACCACGAGAACCGCGTCGACGCGAAGATCCCCGTCCCGACAGTCGCGGGCCTCACCTACGACCCGGCGGGCAAGGGCGGCTGTACGGCCCTCACGCTCGACTCCCGCAACAACGTGCTGTCGGAGCGGGTCGCCATCGCCGGTACGGCCGTCAACTGCGCGGGTGGGCCCACGCCTTGGGGCACCTGGCTGACCTGCGAGGAGACCGAGGACAGGGCCGGCACCAACGGCTACACCAAGGACCACGGCTTCATCTTCGAGGTCGACCCGGCCGACCCGCACCGCTCCGGGGCCGTACCGCTGACCGCGATGGGCCGCTTCCAGCACGAGGCCATCGCGATCGACCCGAGGCGCGGGATCGTCTACGAGACCGAGGACGCCTTCCTCAAGCCCTTCGGCCTCTTCTACCGCTTCCTGCCCAACAAGCCGGAGGGCGGCCTCGGTTCGCTGCGCGCGGGTGGCCGGCTCCAGGCGATGCGGGTGCCCGGCGTACCCGACCTGTCGGTGGTCCAGGAGACCGGGGCCTGCTTCGAGGGCGTCGAGTGGGTCGACGTACCGGACCCGCTGGCCACCGAAACCCCCATCCGGCTCCAGGACTTCGGCCCGAAGGGCATCACGCACGCCCAGAAGCTGGAGGGCTGCTACTGGGGCGGGAAGTCCGTCTACTTCGTGTCGTCCTTCGCGCACAGCGCCGAGGGTTCGGCCGCCGACCACTTCGGGCAGATCTGGCGCTACGACCCCTCGGCGCGCCGGCTCACCCTGGTGATCGTGTTCGGCCCGGACACCGACGTCCAGCTGCCCGGCGAGTCCCCGGACAACATCTGCCTCGCCCCGAGCGGCGGCCTGATGGTGTGCGAGGACGGCAACGGCGCCCAGCACGTCTTCGGCGTCACCCGGCACGGCGAGGTCTACGCGATGGCCCGCGGCCGGCAGAACATCGGGACGCCCGAGGCACCGGAGTGGGGCGAGTTCGCCGGCGTCACCTTCTCCCCCGACGGACGGACGATGTACGTCAACTGCTACACGCCCGGGACGACGTTCGCAGTGACGGGCCCCTGGCGCGGGTAGTCGCGCCTCCGGCACGGCTGGCGTGCTCCGGTCCCCCGGCGCAGGATCGAGGGACCGGACCCGGACCTGAAGGGGTGCCCCATGGCCGAGAAGGGCTCGAAGTCCCGCGCCGGGACCGACCTGCGCGAGCTGCTGCGCGTGCCGGGCGGCAAGCCGGTGGACCTGGCCGCGTACGACGCCCGGGAGACCCCGGCCGGTCCGGGCGGCAAACGGGCCGGTGAAACCGCGACGGCCGCTCTGGGCACCCCGCTCGCCGACCTCCAGGAACGTCTGTGGGCGGCGAGCACCGCGGGTGACCGGCGCCGGGTCCTGCTGGTGCTCCAGGGCATGGACACCAGCGGCAAGGGCGGCACGGTCAAGCACGTCATCGGCCTGTTCAACCCGTCCGGCTGCCGTATCCACGCCTTCAAGGCCCCCACCCCCGAGGAACTGGAGCACCCCTTCCTCTGGCGTGTCAGGAAGGTCCTGCCGGAAGCCGGTGAGCTGGGCATCTTCGACCGGTCGCACTACGAGGACGTCCTCATCGCCCGCGTCCGCGCGCTTGCCCCGCCCGCCGAGATCGAGCGCCGCTACGACGAGATCAACGCCTTCGAGAAGTCCCTCGCCGACGACGGCGTCACCGTGGTCAAGTGCTTCCTGCACCTCTCGTACGACGCCCAGCGCGACCGGCTGCTCAAGCGCCTGGACCGCCCGGACAAGCACTGGAAGTTCAACGTCTCGGACATCGACGAGCGTGCCCTGTGGCCCGCCTACCAGCAGGCGTACGAGATCGCCCTGGAGCGCTGCTCGACCCCGCACGCCCCCTGGTACCTGGTCCCCGCCGACCACAAGTGGTACCGCAACTGGGCGGTCAGCCGGCTGCTCCTGGAGCACCTGGCGGAGCTGGACCCGCGGTATCCGGAGGCGGACTTCGACGTGGCGGAGGCCCGCAGGCGGCTGCTGGAACAGTGAGCCCTGCCACGGCTCCCGCTTCGACACGCGACACGGCCGTTGGAGCGGCGGGACATCTGAGCGGGTGACGCCACGGCCGGGATGACGGGTGAATGAGGCGGTTCATCCTACTTTCGTACGGTGATCACTCTGGTACGACGAGTCGCCGCCGCCTGTGTCCTCGGTGCCGCCCTCACGGCCTGCGCCGCCACCCCCGAGACCCCGCCCCGGGTGGCCCGCCCGGCCCCCTCCGCGAGTGTCGCGCCGCCCACGCTGGCCCCCGGCCCCGGTGGCGTGACCCCCGTCTTCAAGAACGGCTCCCGCGCTCACGGCAAGACGGTGGCGTTCACCTTCGACGCCGACATGACCGCGGATCAGGGGGCGCGGGCGGCGGGCGGGGAGCACTTCGACAATCCCGAGCTGATCTCGGCGCTGCGGGAGCTGAAGGTGCCGGCCACGGTGTTCATGACCGGGCGGTGGGCCGAGGAGTATCCGGGGCAGGCGCGGTCCATCGGACGGGATCCGCTGTTCGAGGTCGCCAACCACTCGTACAGCCACTACGCCTTCACCGACGACTGCTACGGCCTGCCGACGGTGTCCCGCGACCGGATGCGGGCGGATGTGGAGCGGGCGTACGCGGCGTTCCGGGCGGCGGGGGTGCGGGACGCGATGCCGTACTTCCGGTTTCCCGGCGGGTGCTACGACCGGCGGGCGCTGAAGGAGCTGACGCCGGCCGGGGTGACGGCGGTCCAGTGGGACGTGGTGAGCGGGGACGCGTTCGCGACGGACGCGGAGGCGGTGGCCCGGCAGGTACTGGAGGGGGTGCGGCCGGGGTCGGTGGTGGTCATGCACTGCACGCGCAGTGCCGCGCCGACGACGGAGCGGGTGGTGCGGGAGGTGGTGCCGGTGCTGCGGCGGGAGGGGTTCCGGTTCGTGAAGGTGTCCGAGCTGATCGGGGCTTGAGACCGTAAGGGCGGCTCCGGTCCGTCGTGGTTTCACCGCGCCTCTAGGCTGGGTCGACGTGAGCCATGATTCTTCGTCCTCCGGTGACAGTCCCTTTCGTACCGAGCCCACTCCCCGCGACGAGGCACCGCAGTTCGTGCTGCCGCTGGTCGTGCGGATCGAGAAGGCCGCGCCGCCCGCTCGTACCGATGCCCTGGAGACCGCCGCCCGGGCCGTGCTCGTGATGCTCGCCGACGCGCGGTCGACCGGGGACGGGGAGTGGGCCGAGGCCGTGCGGGACTGGCAGGACGCCCGGATCCGCAAGGTGGTGCGGCGGGCCCGGGGAGCCGAGTGGCGGCGGGCCGAGGCGCTGGACGGGATCACCGTGACGGGGAAGTCGGCGGAGGTGCGGGTGTTCCCGCCGGTGCCGCTCGACGGGTGGCCCAAGGAACTGGCCAAGCTCCAGGTGTCCGGCACGGATCTCGACGACCCCGAGCCGCCGGTCGGGGCGGACCCGGCGGCACCGGTGCTGTGGCTCAACCCGGACCTCGGCATGTCGGCGGGCAAGGCGATGGCCCAGGCCGGTCACGGCGCCCAGCTGGCCTGGTGGGAGCTGTCGGACGAGGAGCGCGGCGCCTGGCGTGACGCCGGGTTCCCGCTCGCGGTGCGGACCGCGGAGCCCGGCCGCTGGAGCGAACTCACCACCAGCGGGCTGCCGTTGGTCCGCGACGCCGGTTTCACGGAGATCGCACCCGGTTCCAGCACGGTCGTGGCGGACCATCCGGCACTGCGCCGGCCCCGCGCCTGAGCTGAGCCGGCGCCCCGGACCCGAACCTCAAATGTTGCTCTGAACGTCTCCCCGGCACGGTTCGGGACCGGTCCCGGGGGCCATACCTCCGTCACACCGAGCAGGTGGTGACCGGCGTCGACGCGGGAGAGGCCGAGGAGGGGACGGGGCATGGAGCGACTGGGAACGGGCATCGGATGGCGGCCGGAGATCGCGGACGCCGTGGAGAACATGCCGGGCATCGACTGGGTCGAGGCCGTGGCCGAGAACGTCTGCCCGGGGCATCTCCCCGAGTCGCTGCGGCGGCTGCGCGAGCGCGGAGTGACCGTGGTGCCGCACGGTGTCTCACTGGGCCTGGGCGGCGCGGACCGGCCCGACGCCGGGCGGCTGACGGCGCTGGCCGAGCGGGCGCGGGTGCTGGGGGCGCCGCTGGTCACCGAGCACATCGCGTTCGTGAGGGCGGGCGGCCCGCTCACCGCCTCCCCGGGCCTGGAGGCCGGACATCTGCTGCCCGTCCCGCGCACCCGGGACGCCCTCGCCGTGCTGTGCGAGAACGTCCGTATCGCGCAGGACGCGCTGCCGGTGCCGCTCGCCGTGGAGAACATCGCCGCGCTGATCTCCTGGCCCGGCGAGGAGATGACCGAGGGGCAGTTCCTGTACGACCTCGCCGACCGGACCGGCGTACGGCTGCTGATCGACGTGGCCAACCTGCACACCAACCACGTCAACCGGGGTGAGGACCCGGCCGCCGCGCTCGCCGAGCTTCCGCTGGAGGCCCTCGCGTACGTCCATGTCGCGGGCGGGTTCGAGCGGGACGGTGTGTGGCACGACAGCCACGCCCACCCGGTCCCGCGCCCGGTCCTCGACATCCTCACCGACCTCGCGTCTCGGGTCACGCCTCCTGGGGTGCTGCTGGAGCGCGACGAGAACTTTCCGGAACCGGCCGAGCTGGAGCGGGAGTTGGGGGCCGTCCGGGAGGCGGTGGCGAAGGGGGGCGCGGGGGTCGGCGGGAAGCCGGAGAGCGGCACAAGGCCGAACATCGGCTCGCCTGGCCCGAACGCGGGCTCCGACCCGGGCGACTCCGGGGCGACCGGCCCCGCCCGGCAGCGCCTCGCCCTCGCCGAGACCGCCCTGCTGTCCGCGCTGGTCGCCGGGACACCCGTGCCGGAGGGGTTCGACCGGGCGCGGATGGGCGTGCAGGCGCGGGCGCTCGCGGGCAAGCGGGCGGACGTCGTGGCCAAGGTCGCGCCGGAGCTGCCGGTGATCCTCGGGGCGGGCTACCGGCCGGCCTTCCTGGCGTACGCCCACGGGTGTCCGATGACGGGCGGGTACCGGCGGGACGCGCTGGACTTCGCCGAACGCCTGCTGCTGAGCGACCAGTCGGCGGACCCGGCGACGCTGCGGGAGCTGCGGGAGTGGTGGCTGGAGCGGTCGGGTCCGGCGCCGCGGTCGCGGAAGCCGGGGGTCCGGCTGGCCCGGGTCGCGCGGAGGATGTCGTTGCGGGGCTGAGCAGTTGGGGTGCGGGCGCGGCCGGTCCCCGCCCGGCGGGCGCCGGGGACGGTCGCGCGGACCCGGCAGTAATATGTCAGTCCCGCACCTGAGACCCCCTAGCGTGCGGTGCCGCAACAGGAGGCACCATGCGATCGCGACCGCCCGTCAAGGGACGAGGCGTCTTCACCGGCACCGGCATCATCATCGCCGGACTGGCGGCAACCCTCGTGGCGTTGCTCATCCCGATGTGGTCGTACGCCGACCGTTCCGGCACCGGCTTCAGCGTGCTCAAGGCGGGGACCGTGACGACGCCGTACGGCCCGCTCTCCGCGCTGGACCGGGACTTCGTCACCAAGGTGCGGCTGGCCGGGCTGTGGGAACTGCCCGCGGGCCAACAGGCGGAGCTGAAGGGCACGACCCAGGCGGTGCGGACCGCGGGGCAGCACCTCGTGGAGGGGCACACCTTCCTGGACGCACGGGTGCGCGACGTCGCGGCGAAGCTGGGGCTCGCCCTGCCCAACGAGCCGAACGACCAGCAGAAGCAGTGGCTCGCCACCCTGAACCAGGCCCAGGGCGTCGACTACGACCGCCAGTTCGCCAACATCCTGCGCCTCGCGCACGGCCGGGTGTTCTCGGTGGTCGCCCAGGTCCGCGCGAGCACCCAGAACTCCCTGGTGCGCGCCCTGGCCGACGACGCCAACACGACCGTGCTGGACCACATCAAGATCCTGGAGGCCACGGGGTACGTCGACTTCGGCGCCCTGGCCCAGGAGCTGGCCGGCGACAGCGCCCCGCCGCTCGTCAACTCCCCCGCCCCGCCCGGTCCGACGACCGACCCGGGTCAGGTCGTGCCGCTCACTCCGTCGCCGTACTCGACCGCCTTCTCGCTGCCGCCGGCCGCGACCGGCCCGCCGTCGACCCCGGTCCCCGCCGCGTCGTAGGCCACTTCCGGACAAGCGGAACGTCACACACCGACAACACTCCGTCCGGATCGTGAACAGCCCATGGCGCCTTCGGGAGCCTTTGGCATAGAAACGCGGCATGTTCTGGGTTCTTCTTCTGCTGCTGGCCTGGGCCGCCGCCGGCACCGCGTGTACGCGGCTGTGCCTGGCCGCCGTACACGCGGCGGCCGCGGACGCGGATGCCCGGGGACACGATCTGACGCTGTACGAGGCCGCGTTCCTGTCCGGCGGGCCGAGGCGGGTCGCCGATCTGACGCTGGTCTCGATGGCCCGGCAGAGACGACTGCTGCTGGCCCACACCGGCTGGGCCACCGTCGTCGATCCGCGGGGGCGGGACGAGATGGAGCGCACGGTCATCGGGGCCATCGGGCCCGAGGGGCAGTCCCGGATCGCGCCGGTGCGTGCCGACGCGGCCTCGGCGGACGCGGTGCGCAGTCTCGCCGACCGGCTCGTGGACGCCGGTCTCGCCGTGCCCGACGGCGCCCGGACCGGCATCGCGGCCGCGGTGCGCCGGGTGCAACTGGCCGCGCTGGCCGTCCTGGCGCTCGGCGCGACCGCGCTGCTGGTGCCCGCCCCTTCGGAGATGCCGCGCCAGCTGGTCGCCCTCTGGTTCGCGCTGCCGCTCGCCCTCAGCCTGAGCTGCCTCGCCATCGCGCGCGTCGAGATCCACCCCTACTCGCGCTGGGCCTCACCGGCTGGTCAGCGGCTGCTCGGCGCCCTGACCCGGCACACCGGCGGCACCGACGAGCGGACGTATCTCACCTCCGTCGCGGTGCGCGGCATCAGCGCGGTCGGCGAGCCCGACCTGCGCGCCGCCTTCGCGCACCGCGGGCAGCAGTACGAGGTGTGGCGCGAGGCGCGGCACGACGAGCGGCGTGACGGACACGGCGAGGAGCACCGCGGGCCGCACCGGCGGGACTGAGCACGCCGGGGGCGTACGGAGGCATTGGGGCCGACACCCGCGGGGCGGTGCTTGCCTTCGCCGACACTCGAACGAAACATCCCTTTTGTCGCTGCCGCGCACCGAAGGGATACGCGATGAGAGCTCCCGCCCTCTACACGGCCGCCGGGTCCTTGCTCCTGACCACGCTCGCCGCCGCTCCGGCCGGGGGCGCTCCGGCCGCCCCCGGCGTCGCGGAGGTGCACGGCACCGCGCTGGCCGCCGCGCGCGCCGAGACGGCCGGCATCCGCTTCGGCGCCTGCCCCGAGGCGGAGGACCTGCCCGGCAACGTCCGGTGCGGCACGGTCTCCGTCCCGCTGGACTACGCGCACCCCGACGGCAAGCAGATCAGACTGACCGTCAGCCGGGTCCGGGCCACCCAGAAGGACCCGCACAACAGCAAGCGCCGGGTGCCCCGGCAGGGCGCCCTGGTCTACAACCCGGGCGGTCCCGGCGCCTCCGGCATGTACTTCCCGCTGATCGGCGTGCTGCCCGAGTGGAAGCGGCTCGCGGCGGCCTACGACCTCGTCGGGTACGCGCCGCGCGGAGTGGGCCGTTCCGCGCCGCTGTCCTGCAAGGACCCCAAGCAGTTCTTCAAGGCGCCCACCCAGGCGCCGACGCACCCCTCGGAGTCGTACAAGAAGGAGCGCGTCGCGGAGGCGAAGGCGTACGCGCGCGGGTGCGCCAGGCGGGCGGGGGCCGCGCTGCCCCACTACAACTCCCTGAACAACGCCCGTGACCTGGACGTCCTGCGGGCCGCGCTGGGCGAGCAGAGGCTGACGTTCATGGGCGCGTCGTACGGCACCTACTTCGGGGCGCTGTACGCGACGCTGTTCCCCTCGCACGTGCGGCGGATGGTGTTCGACTCGGCGGTGAACCCGGACCCCGACCAGATCTGGTACCGCAACAACCTCGACCAGTCGGCCGCGTTCGAGGGGCGCTGGGCGGACTTCCGGGAGTGGGTCGCCCGGCACGACGACGTGTACGGGCTCGGGGACACGGCCGAGCAGGTGCAGCGCAGCTACGAGAAGGCGGCGGCGCGGCTGGCCGCCGAGCCGGCCGGGGGGAAGGTCGGGCCCGGGCAGCTCCAGGGGGCGTTCCTGTCGGCCGGGTACTACGACGACTTCTGGCCGCACCGCGCCCAGGCGCTGTCGGCGTATCTGAAGGGCGACCCGAAGCCGCTGATCCAGCAGGCGGGGCCGCACCAGGAGGCGGCGAAGGAGGCCGAGAACTCCCACGCGGTCTACACGGCCGTCGAGTGCAACGACGCTTCCTGGCCCACGGACTGGAAGGTGTGGGACCGGGACAACACCCGGCTGGCCCGGGTCGCGCCGTTCGAGACCTGGGACAACGTGTGGATGAACCTGCCCTGCGCGTACTGGCCCGCGCCGCGGCAGCGGGCGCTCGATGTGCGGACCGGGCCCGGGGAGTTGCCGGCGACGCTGATCCTGGCGGCCGAGCGGGACGCGGCGACGCCGTACGACGGGGCTCTGAAGCTGCACCGGCGGCTGTCCGGGTCGGTGCTGGTGACCGAGCGGGACGCGGGGACGCACGGGATCGCCGGCGGCCCGAACCGCTGCGTCAACGGGTACCTCGACGCCTACCTGCTGGAGGGGCGGCTTCCGGTGCGGCGCGCCGCGTGCGCACCGCATCCGGAGCCGAAGGCCACCTCCGGGAAGGCGACCGCCAGGCGCGGCGGCTGATCAGGCGAGGCCCGACACGAGCTCGCCGATATCCTTGCGGCGGCCGGTGTAGAACGGGACCTCCTCGCGGACGTGCATCCGCGCCTCCGACGCGCGCAGGTGGCGCATGAGGTCGACGATCCGGTACAGCTCGTCGGCCTCGAAGGCGAGGATCCACTCGTAGTCGCCCAGCGAGAAGGACGCGACCGTGTTGGCGCGGACGTCCGGGTAGCCGCGGGCCATCTTGCCGTGGTCGGCGAGCATGCGGCGGCGGTCCTCGTCGGCCAGGAGGTACCAGTCGTAGGAGCGGACGAAGGGGTACACGCTCACGTAGTCACGGGCGTGCTCGTCCGCCAGGAACGCCGGGATGTGCGAGCGGTTGAACTCGGCGGGGCGGTGCAGCGCCATGTTCGACCAGACCGGCTCCAGCGCGCGGCCCAGCCGGGTGCGGCGGAAGAGGTTGTACGCCTCCTGGAGCTGGTCGCTGGTCTCCGCGTGCCACCAGATCATGAGGTCGGCGTCGGCGCGCAGCCCGGACACGTCGTAGGTGCCGCGGATCGTGACGTCCTTGGCGGCGAGCTGGTCGAACAGCTCCTGGACCTCGTCGGCGTAGCCGGAACGGTCCTCGGGGAGCACGTCCTTCAGCTTGAAGACGGACCAGAGCGTGTAGCGGATGACCTCGTTGAGGTCCTTGGCCAGCTTGCCCTTGTTCGGGACCCTGCCGGACTCGGGGGTGGGGGCGTCGTTGCTCATGGGTCCTATTCTCCCGCTCCGCCGCGCGTGCTCTGCACCGGGTTGGCGGTCAGCTCGGGTACGACGGTCAGGTCGCCCTCGATCAGGTCCACCGCGGCGTGGGCGCTCGCGATGCAGGCCGGGATGCCGACGCCGTCGTACTGCGCGCCGCACACCGCGAGGCCGGGGACCTTGGCGAGGTGCTCCCGGATACGGGCCACGCGCGCGTGGTGGCCGACCGGGTACTGGGGCAGGCCGTCGGTCCAGCGGGTGACGCGGGTCTCGATCGGGGTGGCGTCCAGGCCGGTGGCCTCGCGCAGGTCATGGCGGGAGACGTCGACCAGGGCGGTGTCGTCGCGCTCCAGGATCTCCGTCTCGCCATGACGGCCGACGGAGGTGCGCAGGACCACGGTGTCCGGGTTCTCGTCGGCGATCCAGCCCCACTTCTGGGAGGCGAAGGTGGACGCCTTGATGGTGCGGCCGTCGACCGGCGGGACGAGGAAGCCGCTGCCCGCCGGCAGGGCGGTGTCGGAGCGGCGGTAGGCGAGGGTGACCAGGGCCATCGAGGCGTACTCGACGGTGTCGAGCTCGGCGGCGGCCTCCGGGCTCTCGGCGCGCAGGAGCCCGGCGGCGGCCGGGGCGGGGACGGCGACGATCACCGCGTCGGCGTGCAGGACCCGGTCTCCGGCCACGACCTTCCAGCCGCCGGACGCCTCGCGGCGCAGCTCGGTCACCGGGGACCCGGTGACGATCTCGCCGCCCGCCGCGCGGACCGCGTCGGCGACGGCGAGCGGGAGGGTGCCCACGCCGCCCTCGATGCCCATGAAGACGGGCCCGGTCTGCTGGTTGGCGGCCATCCTCGCCTGGATCTCGCGGACGCCCTCGGTGAGCGAGGTGTGGGTCTTCGCGACCTGGAAGAGCTGCGGGACCGCCGAGCGCATCGAGATGCGGTAGGCGTCGCCCGCGTACACGCCTCCCAGGAGGGGTTCGATGAGGCGGTCGACGACCTCGCGGCCGAGGCGCGCCGCCACGTACTCCCCGACCGCCACGTCGTCGCCGACCTCGGTGCGGGGCAGTTCGGCGTCCTGGCCGATGCGGGCGAGTCCTTCGTCGGACAGGACTCCGGCCAGGGCGTCGGCGGTGCCGGGGACGCCCATGACATGGCCCTTGGGCATGGGGCGCAGGGCGCCGCGGGTCCAGATCGAGGCGGTCGCGGTGGCCGGGGGTTGAAGACGCTCGTCGAGGCCCACCTCGCGGGCGAGGGCCACCGCCTCCGGTCTGCGGGCGAGCATCGACTCGGCGCCGAGGTCCACCCGCGCGCCCGCGATCTCGCCGGGCAGCAGCTTGCCGCCCACCCGCTCCGACGCCTCCAGCACGGTGACGCGCGCGCCGCGCCGGGCCAGCCGGTGGGCCGCGGCCAGTCCCGCGATGCCGGCGCCGACGACGACCACCTGTGATCCGCTCATGGCCCCAGCCTCTCAGACCCCACTGACAGTCCACCGGCGACCCGGTGTCCTTCACGAGTCCTGACCGTGACCGCATCGGGACCGCCGGAGTCCAACGTCCGCGCCCGCCCCGGCGTCGAAGGAGCGTCAGTCGTTCACGACCCTCGGGGGGACGCCCATGCGCACACCACGTTCACGAAGCTCCGTACGGCCCGTCCACGCGCTCGCCGGACTCCTGCTCGCCGCGGGCCTCGCCCTGGCCGGGTGCAGCGGGGCGGACGACTCGGGCGGCGACAAGAGCAGCCTCGCCAGGGACGACCGGGCCGCCGCCGAGGCCGACGGGAAGGGCGCGGCCGGTACCGAGGACGGCGGGGGCGGCAGGCAGGCCTCCGCCGCGCCGCAGCCCACGGCCGGCCACATCATCCGTACGGCCTCGCTGACCGTGCGGGTCAAGGACGTACCGAAGGCGCTGGCCGCGGCCCGGACGAGCACCGAGGACGCGGGCGGGTTCGTCGGCAAGGAGACCACCTCCCGCGACGAGGAGGGCGCGGAGCAGACGGAGCTCGTGCTGCGGGTGCCCGTCGGGAAGTACGACGAGGTCCTCGCCGGTCTGGAGGGCGCGGGCAAGCTCCTGGAGCGCACCGCGAACGCGCAGGACGTCACCGACCAGGTCGTCGACGTGGAGAGCCGGATCACGACCCAGCGGGCGAGCGTGGCGCGGATCAGGGAGCTGATGGACAAGGCGACCATGCTGAGCGACGTGGTGACGCTGGAGGGCGAACTGAGCAGCCGCCAGGCCGATCTGGAGTCGCTGCTGGCCCGTCAGGCGTCCCTGAAGGACCGCACGACGCTGGCGACCATCACCCTGAACCTGTCCGAGTCGCCGGTCACCAAGGACGAGGACGACGACCCGGGGGTCCTGGACGCGCTGGCGGGCGGCTGGGACGCGTTCGTCACCGTGCTGCGCTGGATCGTGGTGGCGCTGGCGGCGGTGCTGCCGTTCCTCGCGGGGATCGCGCTGCTCGTGCTGGTGTGGCTGCGGCTGGTCCGGCCCCGGCTGCCGCGGCGGCCCGAGCCCGTGCCCGTCTCGACCACCCTGGGCCCGCTGCCCACCGCGCGGCCGGTCCCGGACCCGGGACGCGCGCGGGAGCGGGGCGAACAGGACTGAAATGCCCGGCCCTCGTAGCGTGTTCGCATGAACATGAGCCGTACGCGGGGCACGAGGGAACGTCTGGTCGTGATCGGCGGCGACGCCGCGGGGATGTCCGCGGCGTCGCAGGCCCGGCGGTCGAGGGGCCCCGACGAGCTGGAGATCGTGGCGTTCGAGAGGGGCCACTTCACCTCGTACTCGGCGTGCGGCATCCCGTACTGGGTGGGCGGCGACGTCACCGGGCGGGAGCAGCTGATCGCCCGCACGCCCGAGGAGCACCGGGCCCGCGACATCGATCTGCGCATGCGGACCGAGGTCCTGGAGATCGACGTGGCAGGACAGCGGGTACGCGCGCGTGACCTCGAATCCGGGGCCGAGTCCTGGACGCCGTACGACAAACTCGTGATCGCGACCGGGGCCCGGCCGATCCGCCCGGACATGCCGGGGGTCGACGCGCCCGGGGTGCACGGGGTGCAGACCCTCGACGACGGTCAGGCGCTCATCGACACGCTGGCACACACGCGTGGCCGGCGCGCGGTGGTCGTGGGGGCCGGTTACATCGGGGTGGAGATGGCCGAGGCGCTCATCAACCGCGGCTACGAGGTGACGGTCGTCAACCGGGGCAGCGAGCCCATGTCCACGCTCGACCCGGACATGGGGCGGCTGGTGCACGAGGCCATGGCGGGGCTCGGCATCACCATGGTCGACGACGCCGAGGTCACCGAGGTGCTCACCGGTGAGGACGGCCGGGTGCGGGCGGTGGCGACGAAGGACGCCGAGTACCCGGCGGACGTGGTGGTGCTGGGGATCGGCGTACGCCCGGAGACGACGCTCGCGAAGGCGGCGGGGCTGCCCCTGGGCCGGTACGGCGGTCTGCTGACCGACCTCGCGATGCGGGTGCGCGGCCACGAGGACATCTGGGCGGGCGGTGACTGCGTGGAGGTCCTGGACCTGGTCTCGGGGCAGGAGCGGCACATCGCGCTGGGCACGCACGCCAACAAGCACGGGCAGATCATCGGCACCAACGTCGGTGGCGGCTACGCGACCTTCCCGGGTGTCGTCGGCACCGCGGTCAGCAAGGTCTGCGACCTGGAGATCGCGCGCACCGGGCTGCGCGAGAAGGACGCCCGGCGCGTGGGCCTGCAGTTCGTGTCGGTCACGATCGAGTCGACCAGCCGGGCCGGGTACTACCCGGGCGCCTCCCCCATGACGGTGAAGATGCTCGCCGAGCGCCGCACGGGGCGGCTGCTCGGCGTGCAGATCGTCGGGAGAGAGGGCGCGGGCAAGCGGGTGGACATCGCGGCGGTGGCCCTGACGGCGGGGATGACGGTCGAGTGCATGACGTCCCTGGACCTGGGCTACGCGCCGCCGTTCAGCCCGGTCTGGGACCCGGTGCTGGTGGCCGCCAGGAAGGCGGTCGCGAAGGTGCGGGCCTCCTGACGGCTACGCGGTTCCGTTGATGCGTTCGATGGCCTGGCGGGCCTGGTCGGCCGGTGGGCGGGGCGGCAGGGACGAGACGGAGGCGCTGGTGGGCATCGCGGCGGGCTGTTCGCCGGCCGGCTTCGCGTGCGCGGCGGGCCGGGTGGACCTGAGCCGGTTGCTCACCGCCTCGTCGAGGGTCACCGGCCGCTGCATCTGGGAGGCCAGCCGCCCGGCCTCCTGACCGAGCCTGGCCACGTCCTCCCACGGCAGCCGCAGCACCAGGGAGATCTCGGCCTCGCCGTCGGGAAGAGCGTGCATCGGAGGAGTAATACGGTCGTTCATCGCCTGTTCCTCACGTAAGTCCCCGCGGCCCGCCTTCCCCGTGCCGCGGGCGGTTGACGAGTCATACGCACGCGTGCGTGCGGGTGTTCACCGATGCGGCACCGATTCGCGCGCCCCATCGCGGGCACTACTTCCTTGTGGTCATCCCCGTCCATGACGTGAACCCGGTGCGCCGCACCCCCTGGGTGACGTACGCGCTCATCGCCGCGAACGTCCTCGTCTTCCTGTACACGCCCGGCCTGGCCGGCTCCGTGGCGGGCGACAGCGGTGTGTCGCAGCTGTGCCATCTCCAGGCGTTCCTGGACCACTGGGCCGCGGTCCCGCAGGAGTTGATCCACCACCAGATGCCGCAGCTGGTCCCCACGGGCGCGGTCGGCACCGGGGCGAACGGCGCCCAGGGCTGTGTGGTGGCCCCGCCGGACTACGACAAGTCGCCCGCGCTGTCGGTCCTGACGGCGATGTTCCTGCACGGCGGCTGGCTGCACCTGCTGGGCAACATGCTGTTCCTGCTGATCTTCGGCAACAACGTCGAGGACCGCATGGGGCATGTGCGCTTCACGCTGTTCTACGTCGTCTGCGGCTACGCGGCGTCGTACGGCTTCGCGCTCCTCAACGACGACTCGGGCGACCCTCTGATCGGCGCCTCGGGGGCCATCGCCGGTGTCCTGGGCGCCTATCTGGTGCTGTACCCGAAGGCCAGGGTGTGGGTGCTGGTGCCCTTCCTGGTCTTCCTGCCGCTGCGGCTGCCGGCCTGGCTGGTGCTGGGGTTCTGGTTCGTGCTCCAGGCGGTGTACTCCTCCGGCGAGGGCGTCTCGGCGGCGGGCACGGTGGCGTACGCGGCGCACGTGGTCGGCTTCCTCGTCGGCATGGTGCTCGCCTGGCCGCTCAAGGCGGGCACGCCCCCGCCGCCGGAACCGCGCGGTCTGCTGTTCGGCAGGAGGGCGCGGCCCCGGCACACGTGGTGAGTCCGGGGCCCCGGTAGGACGCGGCGCTCAGGCGTGCGATGAGCGCATGTGCTCCATGCCGTGCACCATGCACTCCAGGCCGTCCTGGAAGCGCTGGTCCCGGTTGCTGGTGGCGCTGCGCTTGACGTAGGCGGAGAGCGACGGGGCGTGGTCCTGGGCGGACCCCTCCACGTAGGGGCCCAGGCGCTCCGCCCACTCCTCCTCGTTCTCGGCGGTGTGCTGGGCCATGTTCTGCCAGGAGACCTCCGTCAGGGCGGCACCCACCGTGTAGTAGTAGATCGCCGAGAGCGCGGAGTCGAGCCGGCGTTCGGCGAAGCCCGCGTCCTCCAGGATCCCGATCACCGCGCCGGTGTGTGCCAGGGCCCGGGGTCCGACCGGGGGGTGACTGCCCATCAGCTCGATCATCCAGGCGTGCCGCAGCAGCACCTCGAACAGGCCGGTGGCGCCCGCCGTGACGTCCTCGCGCCAGTCCCGTCCGGCGGAGCGGGCCGGCGGGTCCGGGAACACCTCGTCGATGGCCAGCTCCAGCAGGTCGCCCTTGGTCGGCACGTGCCAGTAGAGCGACATGGGGGCGGAGTCCAGGGAGTCGGCGAGCTGGCGCATGCGCAGGTTGCTCACCCCGCCCTCGTCCAGGAGGCGCACCGCGGCACGCACGATCTGCTGACGGCTCAGCGGCTGCTTCGCCGGGCGCCCTTTCGTCTCGCGCAGCCAGATCGATCCCGGTCGGCGGTTCGGTGCGGCGTCTCGTCCAGAAGTGTCAGTCACGGAACCCATGCTAGCGCGGCCTCGTACATCGTACGATAGACGGTATGACGTACGAGAACGCAGTCACCGCAACTCCTGAGGAGGCCACCCATGGAATCCGTGGTTCGCGACACGCACGGCGGAGGCGAGGACGGCACGCCTCCCGGGGCACGCAACCGATGGCTGGTGCTGGCGGTCCTGTCGCTGAGCCTGCTGGTCGTGGCGCTGGATCTCACGGTGCTGAACGTCGCGCTGCCCACGCTGAGCACCGAGATCCAGCCGTCCTCGGTGCAGTTGCTGTGGATCGTCGACGTTTATTCGCTGGTCGTCGCAGGACTGCTGATCAGCGCCGGCACATTAGGTGACCGGCTGGGCCGCAAACGCTTCCTCTGCCTGGGGTTCGTCGTCTTCGGCGCCGCGTCGGCGGTCGCCGCGTGGGCGTCCGGTCCGGAGATGCTGATCGCGGCCCGCGCACTGCTCGGCATCGGGGCGGCGATCATCATGCCGTCCACGCTGTCGATCATCCGGAACGTCTTCACGGACCGCAGGGAGCGCACGGTCGCGCTCGCCGTGTGGGCCACCATGTCGGCGGCCGGAGCGGCCGTGGGGCCCGTCATCGGCGGCGTGATGATCGAGCACTTCTGGTGGGGCTCGGTGTTCCTCATCAACGTCCCGATCATGGTCGTCGCCCTGGTCGCCGCGCTGCTGCTGGTGCCGGAGTCCCGGCATCCGAATCCGCCGCGCTGGGACACCGTCGGGGCGGTGCTGTCCGTCGCCGGTCTGATCGCCCTGGTGTACGCCATCCAGCACGGCGGCGCGGAGG
This sequence comes from Streptomyces sp. SID13726, assembly GCF_010548375.1. GTDB lineage: Bacteria > Actinomycetota > Actinomycetes > Streptomycetales > Streptomycetaceae > Streptomyces. The sequence goes on along the minus strand of NZ_JAAGLY010000001.1, from coordinate 374,114 downwards.
GCCTGGAGACCCAGACGGTGGTCACCGGCGTACTGGGGCTGGTCATGCTCGGCGCCCTGGTGGTGCGGGTGCTGCGGGTGCCCGATCCGCTGTTCGACCCCCGGCTCTTCCGTGACCGCGCCTTCTCGGTGGCCGTCGGTTCCGTGGTGCTGGCCATGTTCGGCATGGGCGGGCTGATGCTGCTGCTCACCCAGCACTGGCAGTTCATCGGGGGCGCCTCCCCGATGGAGTCAGGTCTGCGGCTGCTGCCGCTGCTCGTGGCCACCATGATCGGCGCACCGGCGATGTCGGTCATCGTGCCGAGGTACGGCACGCGGTACGCCATGATGATCGGCCTCGGGCTGATCGGCGCCGCGTTCTTCGTGCTGGTGAACGTGCGGCCGGACACCGAGTACTGGGTCTTCGCCATCGCCCTCGCAGGGATCGGCGCCGGCGCCGGGTGCGCGATGACGGCCGCGTCGGACGCCATCATGTCCACCGCCGAGGCCGACTCGGCGGGCGGCGCGGCAGGCATCGAGGAGACAAGCTACGAACTGGGCAACGGGCTGAGCGTGGCCGTCATGGGCAGCATCGCGGCCGCGCTGTTCCGCGGCGAGATGGACGCTCCCGTGCCCGGCGTGGACGAGCGGTCCATGGACGCCGCCCGGGAGGGCCTCCCCGAGGCCATCGTGACGGCTCGCGCCCTGCCGGGCGCCGCGGGCGAGGACCTCAAACGCCGGGCCGACGAGGCCTTCGCGGACGCCTTCGGGGTCACGGCACTGTGCACCGGCATCCTGCTGCTCCTGGTCGCCGTGGCGGTGGCCGCGCTGATCCCGCGTACGGCGGGGCGCCAGGTGCCCTCGGGGGAAGGGGGCGACGGGAAGGGGTCGGCCGGCGCGGAAGGCGTCGGCGTGAGCAAGGAGTCCCGGGCGGGCGAGGGGAGCTGAGGGAGGAGGGTGGGAACGGGGGCGCCCGCACCCACCCCTCTCCCCGTCGGCCCGCGCCGGAAAGCCGGGATCTCCTGGAGATCCCGGCTTTCCGGCGCGTGGTGCGCGGTGCGCGGTGTCCGGCGTCGGATCAGGCCGCTCGTACGCGGCTTTCGACGAGGTCCACGATCTTGTCCAGGCGTTCCAGTTCGACGACCTCGTCGTCGGAGACCTCCACGCCGAAGTCCTTCTCCAGGGCGAGCGCGAACTCGACCGCGGCCAGCGAGTCGAGGCCCAGCATCTCCAGTGTGGACTCCGGGGTGATCTGGTCCTCCGGCACCTTGAAGACGTCCGTCAGCAGGGACTTGACCTTCTCGTACACGGTTCCTCCCGTTGAGCGTGTCGGTGGGGCGAGGGCGCGGGCCGGTCAGCCGCGATAGGTGTGCACGGAAAGGGCCGTGACGTCCGGCCAGGTCAGCGATGCCGCGCCCCAGACGAGCCCGGCCCCGAAGGCGGCGAGCAGCACCCGGTGGTGCGGCAGGAGCAGGCCCGAGGAGGCGGCGTCGGCCAGCAGCAGGGGCAGGGACGCGGCCGAGGTGTTGCCGACGTGCTCGATGTTCGACAGCACCCGGTCGCGCGGCACACCGAGTTCGTCGGCGACGGCCTCGGTGATCCGCGCGTTGGCCTGGTGGGTGGCGAGCCGGTCGACGTCGCCGATCGACCAGCCGGAGCGCTCCAGGACGTCATGGGCCGCCTGGCTCATCCGCTCCTTGGCGTGCCGGTAGACCTTGCGCCCCTGCATCCGCAGGCAGTACTCGCCCGGCGCCGGGTCCGTCCCCGCCAGGCGCTGCCGTGCGCCGCCCGCCGGGATCTGGATCAGATCGCTGTGGGCACCGTCGCTGCCGAGCCGTACCGGTCCCAGGGCCCCGGGCTCGTCCGGGTCCCCGGCCCGCAGTACGACGGCCCCGGCGGCGTCCCCGAAGATGATGGCGGTGTTGCGGTCGTCCGGGTCCACGATCGCGGAGAAGGTCTCGGCGCCGATGACGAGGACGTGGTCGGCGAAGCCCGCGGCGATGGAACCGGCCGCCGACGCCAGGGCGTAGAGAAAGCCCGCGCAGACCGCGGACACGTCGTGCGCGGCGACCGGGCCGAGCCCGAGTGCCGTCGCGACCTCGGGGGCGGTGGCCGGACAGTGCCGGTCCGGGGTGACCGTGGCGAGCACCACCGCGTCCACGGTGTCCCGGCCGGCCGACTTCAGGGCCAGCCGCCCGGCCTCCGCGGCCATTTCACGGGTGGCGGTGCCGGGCGGCACGGTGTGGCGCTGGGCGATGCCGGTGCGGGTGCGGATCCACTCGTCGGTGGTGTCCAGCCGGTCCGCGAGATCGGCGTTGGCGACGGTGCCGGGCGGCACCCAGCCGGCCACGCCCGACAGGACGGCGGCCCGGCGGCCGGGGGCGGGTGCCGGACGGGGCCCGGCGTTGTGGGCGGCCCGGTCGAGGGCGCGTTCGCTGGCGTCCATGGGCGTTCCCCTCATGCCTTTCCCAGCAGGATCGCGCTGCTGATCATGCCGACGGTGTAGTTGAAGGACAGCGCGTGGTCGACGCGCCGGGGGCGGGCGGTCGTACCGGGGACGGGGTCGAAGTCGCACTCGTCCGCCGGGTCGACGCAGCCGGCTGTCGGGTAGACCGCGTCGTCGCGGATCATCAGGGACGTGGCGGCCACGCCGAGGTTGCCGAGCGGTCCGCCGTTGTGGCCGAAGCAGGCCTCCTGCACGGTGACCGGCAGCCGCGAGGCGCGGTCGCCGAACAGGGCGTGCACGATGTTCGACTCCGTCTCGTGGAAGACCCGGTCGCCCTCGGCGCCGCCGTTGACGTAGTCGATCTGGTCCGGTTCGACGAAGCCGGCCATGGCGTCCCGGGAGGCCTGGACCATGCCGGCGCCGGCGCGGTCCACGGCGAAGGCGCTGTACTGGGGCGAGCGCCGGGTGGCCTGCGACAGCAGCCGGGCGTAGGGCCGCGCGCCGCGCCGCTCGGCGTGGGCCCGGCTCTCCAGGACCAGGGTGATGGAGCCGTTGCCCATGTTGGAACCGGGTGAGTTCTTGTCGTAGGGGCGCATCAGGGCGTGCATCGACAGGGCCGCGTCCTCCATCGCGTCGACGGTGCCCTCGTCCTCGCCGAGCTCCGCGTAGCGGTCCAGCAGGTCGGCGTAGTGGCGCAGGAAGTCCAGGCCGAACACGTCGGCCCCGGTGACCACGGCGACCTCCAGCTCACCGGCGGCGATCATGCGGTGGGCCAGGCCCAGCTGGATGGCGGAGGAGGTGCAGCCGTTGGAGACGGTGAAGCAGGGGCCGGTGGCGGCCAGCACCGACATCTGGATGTTGGCCACGTCCATCGGGATGCCGGTGAGGGCGAGCCGGGTGCCCAGGGTGTTGATCTCGTCCCTGGTGACGGTGGCGCGGTCGACCCGCAGGATGTCGGCGTACTGCGCCGACCAGCAGTCGCCGCCGTCGCGGGCCGCGAGCACGGCCGCTTCCGCGAGAGCGCCGGAGCGCCAGTCGAGGTCCGCGTCCGCGCAGGCCTCCGCGAGCGAAACGAGGCCGTGCAGCTGGACCGCGGAATACAGTCCGAGGGCTTTTCTCGGCATCTCCGGAATTCGGTCCTTGACGTCCTCCACATCGGCTCGGACCTGCCCGAAGAACAGGCCGTCGCGCTCCACGTGACAGGCCCCTGTGGATACGGTCTCCCAGAATTCCGAGGTGGTCGCGCAGAGTCCATCAGGACCTGGCAGAGCGAATCCCATTCCGGTGATCAGTGTGTCGCGCCCGGGGTCTTTCTGCGGGTCGGCCATAAGACTCCCTGCCTGCGTGGTGCCGATGACGGCTGACGACTCTAGGTCCGCGACGAGGCAGATGTAACCGGCCACCGGTACCGGATTGCCCGGCTCTCCGGTATCACCGGTACCGAAAGGAGGAAGGGGTACTTCGGGTACCGTCCGCGTGCTCTCCCGGGTACCTGGAGAGCGATGTCAGAATGTTGAGCGACGGATAATTTTTCGGGCATGGCTGTAGTTGTCACCGGTATAGGAGTCGTGCTCCCCGGCGCGACCCATGTCAATGAATTCTGGCAGGACGTGCGCGACGGCAATTCCCGGCTCGGCTTTCTGACCCGCTGTACGCCCGGCCGGACCGGTGTGCGGGTGGCCGGCGAACTGCGGGACTTCGACCACCGCAAGTTCCTGCCGGAGCTGAGCGAGAAGTTCGCGAGCCGGTACACCCGTGACGCGCTGGCCGCCATGTCGGCCGTCGAGGAGGCCCGCCGGGACGCGGGGCTCGGCACCGGTGAGATCGACCCGCGCCGGCTCTCCCTCCTCGCCTCCTCCTCGCGCGGCCCGCTGGCCTGGATCGGCGAGGTCCTGTCGGCCGGGGAAGGGCCTGCGGACGACTCCGTGCGGGACGGGGCGGCGGACGGCTCCGTACGGGTAGGACCAGGACGGGTCGGACCGGCGGACCGCTCCGTACGGGACGAGCTCGCCGCGGACCCGGCCGGGGCGCAGGAACGGTACTTCGGCGACAGCGGCGCGATGCTGCGGGGCATGCCGGGCGCGCCCGCGACCCTGTCGGCCATCTACGGCGACATCCGCGGCCTCGTCACCACGCTGAGCAGCGCCTGTGTCGGCGGGCACCACGCCATCGGCATCGGCGCCGACCTGATCCGGGCGGGCAGTGCGGACGCGGTGGTGGTGCTCGGGTACGAGTTCCCGCTGACGCCCCTGGTGTTCGAGTCCTTCACGGCCATGGGCAGCGGGGTGCTGTCGGCCGAGTCCGCCGATCCCCGCCGCGCGATCCGCCCGTACACCCGGGACCGGGAGGGCTTCGCCTTCGGCGAGGGCGCGGTCGCGCTGTGTCTGGAACGCGAGGACCACGCGCGGGCCCGCGGCGCCACCGGCTACGCCCGCGTGCTGGCCCACCGGGCGCTCAACGAAGCCACCCACCCCTTCGGGATGGACATGAGCGGCGAGGTCACCGCGTCGGCGGTCCGCGAGGCCCTCGACGACGCGGGCCGCGCCCCGGCGGACGTCGACTGGTTCTGCGGCCACGGCACGGCCACCCCCAAGAACGACGTGGCCGAGAGCCGGATGCTCGGCGCGCTCTACCCCGGCCTGCCCCGGTCGGCCTGGCCGCCGCTCAGCTCCGTCAAGCCCGTCCACGGCCATCTGCTGGGCGCCACCGGGCTGGTCAACGCGGCGGCGACCGCGCTGGCCCTGCACCACCAGTGCCTGTGCGCGACCGCCAACTACGCGGACGCCGAGCCCGATCCGGAGTGCGACCACGACCACGTCGGCGAGGGGGCCAGGCCCGGCCGCGTCGACCTCGCGGTGTCCCTCGCCTTCGCCATCGGCAGCCAGACCTCGGTGCTCGCGCTGGGCGCCGTATGACCGGTGAACCGGCATCCCCGCGGACCGAGCCTGCGAAGGAGACCATGAGCACGCACAGCCGCGCCGGCGGACGCCCCGTCGTCGTCCCCGACGTCGACACCCTGGTGTCCGAGTACGTCTCCCCCGGCGACCATCTGCATCTGGCCATGACGATGGCCCGGCCCAACGCCATGGTCTACGCGCTCGCCCGGCGGTTCGCGGGCCGGGGCCGGTTCACCGTGAGCACGTCGGCGACGCACACCGCGATGCACGCGCTCGCCATGTCGGGCACGGTCGAGCATCTGGTCACCTGCTTCCTCGGCGACACCTATCCCACGCCCCGCCCGAACCCGCTCTACCGGGACCTGGCCCGGGGCGTCCCGTTCAGCTGCGAGCTGTGGTCGCTGCTGAGTTTCACGCAGCGGCTGATCGCGGGCGCGACCGGCCTGCCGTACGGCGTGACGGCCTCCCTGGTCGGCAGCGACCTGGAGCGGGCGCTTGCCGCGGGCTCGGACGCGGTCCCCGGGCGGTGCCCGAAGTTCGTGCGGGTGGCCGACCCGGCGGGCGGGGACCGGCGGTTCGGGCTGGTGGAGCCGCTGCGTCCGGATCTGACGCTGGTGCACGGCGCGTGCGCGGACCGCCGGGGCAACGTCGTCCTGGTGCCGCCCGCGGGCGAGGGCGCCTGGGCCGCGTACGCCGCCCGGCGCGGGGTGCTGGCCTCCGTGGAGCGGATCGTCCCGGACGCGTTCGTCGACGCGCACCCGGAGCGGGTCGTCGTCCCCGGCCAGCGGGTCGTCGCCCTGTGCGAGGCCCCGCTCGGCGCGCACCCGCAGTCGCTGCGCGGCCTGTCCGTCGGCGACCGGACCGGGGAGGTGGCCGGATACCGCGACGACTACGCCTTCCTCACCGAGCTGGTGGACCGGCTGGCGACCGAGGACGGCGCCAAGGAGTGGTACCGGGAGTGGGTCGAGGAACCGGGCGACCACGCCGGATACCTCCGCAAGCTGGGAGCCGCACGACACGCCCGACTACGCCTGCCGGCCGGGCCGATCACCCCACGCGAGCCGGTCGCACCGGTACGTCGCCCGGCGGTGCCGGACGGAGGGCTCCCCCAGACCGACATCGCCTCACCCTCCGCGCCACTCCCTCAGACCGACAGCACCCCGCCCTCCGCACCACTCCCCCAGACCGACAGCACCCCGCCCTCCGCACCACTCCCCCGGACCGACACGGCCCCACGACCCGAGCACCGCCCCCCGGCCGAAGAACTCCCCCTCTCCGCCCCCCACCCCCGTCCAGCCGTGACCCGGCAGGAGCGGACCATCGTCCTCGGGGCGCGGGCGATCGTCGAGCGGGTCGTCGAGGACGGGTACAACACGTTGCTCGCGGGCATCGGGGTCTCCCACCTGGCCGCCTGGCTGGCCGCCGCGCGGCTGCGCGAGCGGGGCGTGCGGGTGCCGGTCTGCGCCGAACTCGGGTTCTACGGCATGGATCCCGAGCCCGGTGACGTCTTCCTGTTCAGCCAGTTGCACGCCACCCGGTCCCAGCAGCTCGCGGGCATCACGGAGATCCTCGGCGGGATGGTCGCCGCCAACGGCCGCTGCCTGGGCGTCCTGGCAGCCGGTGAGGTGGACGCGCGCGGTGACGTCAACACCAGCCTGCTCGCCGACGGCCGGTGGCTGACCGGTTCCGGCGGCGCCAACGACATCGCCACCAGCACCGACTGCCTGGTGCTGTCCACGGCCTCGCCGCGCAAGTTCGTCGAGCGGGTCGCCTACGTCACCAGCCCCGGCACCCGGGTCCGCGAGGTCGTGAGCCACTTCGGCCGCTTCCGGCGCGAGCCCGCCGCGGACGGCCCCTTCCACCTCGCCACCTGGCTGCCACCCGGCGACGACGGCCCGGCCACCCCGCAGGAGGCCGTGGCACGACTGACCCGCTGGTCCGCGAGCACCGCGGACTGCACCCCCGAACCGGAGATCACCGAAGCCGAGATCGCCTGGCTGCGCGGTCTCGATCCGCAGGGTTTCTACAGGTGAGGAGCACGACTGTGAGCGGTGGAATCTGGGCGGGCCGCGGGCTGTCCTTCCGGGGCTTCGGCCACTACTTCCCGCGCCACTGCGAGGAGATACCGGCCGACCTTCCCGAGGCACCCGAGCTGGAGGCCGCGGTGCTCGGCCCCGAACTCGGCGTGACCCGGCGGCACTTGGCCGACGACACGGAGACCGTGCCGTACATGGCCGTGGAGGCGGGGCGGCGGGCCCTGGAGCAGGCGGGCCTGGAGGCGGCCGACCTGGATCTGGTGGTGTTCTCCTCCTGGTCGCAGCGCCGGTACGCACCGGAGGACGGCCCCCGTATCGCGCTGCGGCTCGGCGCGGAGCGGGCGCTGGCCTTCGACGTGTGCGCCGCCTGCGTGGGCTTCGTGCACGGGGTGCAGACGGCCGCGGCCATGCTCACCAGCCAGCGGTGGCGGCGTGCGCTGGTGATCTGCTCCGACCAGTTCTCCCAGCGCCTGAAGCCGGGGCGCAGGGGTTCGTACGTCGGCGGGGACGGGGCCGGAGCGGCGGTCCTGGAGGTGGGGCCGCCGGACTCCTCCGGGCTGCGGGACTCGGTGCTGCTCAGCTACGGCGAGCACGCGGGCGTCTCCAAGACCTGGGGCAGCGGCGACTGGACGGTCAGCATGCCCAGCATCGCCGACGTGGCCGCGGAGACCGCGGGCCAGGCCGTGGACGTGGTGCTGCGGCGCAACGGCATGACCGTCGCCGACGTCGACCGGATCGTCCCGCACCCCGGCTCGGTACGGATCGCGGAGCGGCTGCTGGAGCGCATCGGCGCGGACCCGGCCCGGGTCCTGACGAACCTGCGCACCCGCGGCCAGACCACGAGCGCGACGATCCCGACCGCCCTGTCCGAGTACGTCGGGTCCGGCGAGCTGCGCAAGGGCGACGTGATCCTGTCGCCCGCGGCGGGCGCCGGCTGGTACTCGGGGGCGCTGCTCTACCAGCTCTGACGCGACCACCGTAGACAGGAAAGGACGTCCCCATGTCCAGCCCCCAGCAGCCGCTCGACGGTACCGGCCCGCCCGTCGTCCTCGGCGGTGTCGGCCACTACTTCCCGGGTGAGCCGGTCACCAACGACTACTTCGAGGACCTGCCGGGACTCGGCATCGACGACGCCTGGATCCGTGAGCACACCGGGGTCGGCGCCCGGCACTGGGCCGGTCCCGACGAGCGGTTCGCCGAGATGGGCGTCAAGGCCGCCCGCGCCGCGCTCGACGACGCGGGGCTCTCCGTCGCCGACGTGGACGTGATCGTCGGCACCAGCGCGACCGCCCGCCCCCGGGCCAACCCGTCCTCGCTCGGCAACAACTACATGGACATCTCCCTCCCGTTGCAGCGGCAGCTCGGCGCGCACGAGGCGTTCTGCTTCGACGTCACCGCGGTCGCCTGTGCCGGCTTCCTGTACGCGAGCGTGGTGGCGCGCGGGCTGCTGGCCACCACCGGGGCGCGCAATGTGCTGGTGGTGTGCGCGGAGAGCCCGCGGGCCATCCTCAACTTCGGTTTCCGCAACTCCGCGCTGTTCGGCGCCGGTGCCGCCGCCGCGGTGTGGCGGCGCGGCGAGTCCACCGGGGCCGGCGCCGACGGGCTGTCCGCGCGCGGCGGCCTGATCGACGTCGTGCTGCGGGCCGACGGCGGTTACTACGACGCCTTCGACATCGACGAGAACGACAAGATGGTGATGCGCGGCGGGGTGCTCTCCGAGGTGACGCCGGACATGCTCGTCGAGGCCGGGCAGACCGTCCTGAAGCGCAACGGCCTCTCTCCTGAGCAGATTTCCTGGTGCGTTCCGCATCAGGCGAACACCAATCTCCTGTACCCGATGGCGGACCGCATCGGAATTCCGCGTGAGCGCATGCTCCTGAATCTCCCGAGGCGCGGCAACACCTCCAGCGTCGGAATGCCGGGCGCGCTCTCCGAATTCGTGCACGACGGCACGGTGAAACCCGGCGAACTGCTTCTGGGCGTGAGCATCGGGCGCGGTCTGAGCTGGGGCGCCATGGTCTTCCGGTACCGGTGACCGCGGTGCCGGACGGGACGAGGAAGGGGCGGGGGACGGACATGTCCGAGTCCAGGAACGCGCTGGTGACCGGGGGTACCCGGGGTCTCGGCCTGGCCGTGGCGCGGCGGCTCGCGGCCGAGGGCTGGCACACCACGGTGCTCGGCCTCGACCCGGGGCGGCTGGACAAGGTGCGGGCGATGGCCGCGGCCGAGGAGCTGCCGCTGCACGCGGTGCGGGCGGACGTGACGTCCGAGGAGTCGGTGCGCGCGGTGTTCGCCGAGCTGACCGGGTCCCGGCCGCTGCACCTGTGTGTGAACAACGCGGGCCGCAACCTGTCCCGGCTGCTGCTGCGGGCGCCGCGCGCGGACGGCGGGGAGCTGCTGACCCACCCGCTGGACGAGTGGGAGCGGACGCTGCGGCTGTGTCTGACGGGGGTGTTCCTGGTGGGCCGGGAGGCCGCCGCGGCCATGGTCAGGCACGGGGTCGGGGGCACCATCGTGAACGTCTCCTCGGGCCTGGCGGCCGGGGCCTACGGGCAGTCCGCGTACACCGCCGCGAAGGCCGGCGTGGAGGCGCTGACCCGTACCTGGTCCTACGAGCTCGGCGGCCACGGGATCCGGGTGGTGGCCGTCGCCCCGGGTGTGATGGACGGCGAGGCGCTGCGGGAGAAGAGCACCGCCCTGCCCCGGCACGCCCGCTACATGGACGGCCTCAAGCGCTTCGTGCCGCTGGGCCGTTGGGGCGCGGAGGAGGAGGTGGCCGACGCGGTGTGCTTCGCCGCGCGGAACCCCTACGTCACGGGCTCGGTGATCCGGGTCGACGGCGGCGGGCCGCCCGGCTGGGTGCCCTGACGACCTGCCCGCGGTGAATTCCCTTTCCCTGACCGGCACTTCGCGCGACTCCACGGTCAGCCATCGAGTACTGGAGGCCAGATGCCACCGAACTGGGCAGGTGCCGGAATCCGTTTCACCGGATTCGGCCACTATTTCGGTTCCGAGGAAATACACAACGAGAGCGCCGAGAACGCCACGACGAGTTCCGTGGAGGACCGGGTCATCGGCGGTGTCGGCGTACGCACCCGCTATCGGGCGACCGACGCCGAGACCCCCGTCCACATGGCCGCCCAGGCGTCCCGGCAGGCCCTGAAGCAGGCCGGTGTCGACGCCGGTGACATCGACCTGGTCGTGGTCAGCCACTGGACGGACCGCGACTACGTGCACGAGGTCGGGGCGCTCACCGCGGCGGAGCTCGGCATCAAGGGGCCGATGGCGTTCGAGATCGCCGGTTCCTGCGCCGGATTCATCCAGGCGGTGCACACCGCGGCGGCGTTCCTCACCTCGCCGGCCGGCCATCGCCGGGCCCTGGTGGCCACCACCGAGCGGGTCACCCGGCGGGTGCGGCCGGGGTCCAAGGGGGCGATGCTCGTCTCCGACGGGGCGGGCGCCTGTGTGCTGGAGGCGGCGCCCGGCCGGGCCGACGGGCTCATCGACTCGGTGTTCCACACCGACGGCAGCCTCGCCCACATGTCCGCGGCGGGCGGCGACCAGGGCTGGGTGCGCAGCCATCCCGACCTCAACGACGTGGCCCTCACCCATGTCCGGGACGCCGTGGAGGACCTCCTCGCGCGCAACGGGCTGACCGTGGACGACATCGACTGGCTCATCCCGCACTCGGGCACCGAGCCGCTGGCCAAGGGCATCCAGCACCGCCTCGGCGCCGACCCGGCCCGTGTCCTGACCAACCTCTCCCATCGCGGCAACGTCTCCAGCGCCTCCATCCCGACCACCGTGTCGGAGCTGCTGGAGCGCGGGGTGGTCGCGCCCGGAGACCTGGTGCTGTCCCCGTCGATCGGCGGCGGGGTCTGGTGCTGGGGCGGCCTGCTGTACCGGATCTGAGCGAGGGGCGCGGCAGTGACCATGACCAAGAGTCCCCGGGACGCCCTCGTCACCGGAATGGGCTTCTGTCTGCCGGGGCGGACCGCTCCGACGGCGACGCCCGAGCAGTTCTGGGCGGCCGTCTCGCACGGGGAGTCGTTCCTGGAGCAGGCGGACGGGACGTACTTCGGGAGCGTCCCCCTCGACCCGGGGGCGGCGGCCGAGCGGCTGCCGGAGATCCCGGCGCGCTTCGTGGAGAAGTACTCCGACATCCATCTGTACGGTCTGCTGGCCCTGTTGGAGGCGTGCGCGGACGCGGAGCTGGACTGGCGGGCAGGCGCACTTCAGGAGGCTGCGGTGCTCGCGGCCCGCAACGCCACCGCCGACACCATCGTCGACACCTATCTGCCGGTGCTGCTGGCCGACACCCGGCACATCAGTCCGCGCGAGGCCCGCTCCGTGCTGTTCCGCAACGTCCTGGGCGCGGTGATGTCCGACGTGGAGACGACCCAGGCGGGCCTGGTGGGCGCCACCGGCCCCAGTTACACGCTGTCCTGCGGCTGCGCCTCGTCGTCCGTGCTCCTCGGCAACGCGGCCCGCATGATCGCGTCCGGCGAGACGGACGTGGCGGTCGTCACCGGCGCCGACTACTGGCGGGAGAGCAGGCTGCGCCAGTACGCGGAGCTGGAGGAGCGGTCGGTGACCGGCACCGAGCCGCAGACCGCGACCCTCGTCCACCAGCCGATGCGCCCCTACGACGAGCGCGCCGCGGGCCTCAACTACGGCAACGGCGCAGCCACTTTGATCCTTGAGAGCCGTGAGCACGCGGACCGCCGGGGCGTGCGGCCCTACGGCCGGGTGCTGTCCCAGGTCACCGCACGCAACGCCCAGCCGAACCTCGCCCTGGACCTGACCGGCGCCGGCGCCGCCCGTGCCGCGCGCCGGTGTCTGGACGGGTTCGCGGCACCGGACGAGATCGACTACGTCAACGGGGCCGCCACCGGGGACCGGGCTTTCAACACGATGGAGGGCAACATCATGCCGGCGATCTTCGGCGAGCGGGCGGCCACCCTGCCCGTCACCGTGCAGGAGGCCGTGTTCGGCCACAGCGGGGCGCCGCTCGGTGTCATCGGTGCCGCGGCGACGCTCCAGATGATGCGTCACGGCCAGGTCGCGCCGACCGCCAACTGCGAGAAACCGGCCGACGTGTGCACCTTCGACCCGGTGCCGGGCACGCGGGGCCGGGCCGCGCGGATCGACCTCGCCCTGAGTCTCAACTACACGATCGGTTCCGTCGCGAGCGCCGTCCTGCTGGGAGCCGACGATGACTGAGCCGACCGGTCCTGACACCGCCCTGCTGACGACGCCGTCGCTGGCGCCGGTCGGCCCGCTCGTCCTCCTGGAGTCGGAGCCTGGCGCGCCCCACACACGGGCCGTACGGGCGGCCTGGGAGCGCTACGGCTTCCGGGTGGAGGCCGCGCACGACCTGACGCCGGCCCAATTGCCGGACGTGTACTGCGTGGTGGCCGTCGGCAACGAGGCGCTCGGCGGGCGCGCCGGCGTCCCGCTGCGCCGGGGCCAGGTGGCCAGGGTGCTCACCGCGATGGCCCGCCGGGGCCGAGGTCGCGCCGTGCTGGTCACCGACGGCGGGCCACAGGTGCACGACGACGCCGGTGCCGAGGCCGCCGCCGGCCGCGCGGCCGACCACGCCTGGTGGCAGCACCTGGCCAAGCGCTGCACCGCCCGGGGCGTGCCGGTGAACACCGTACGCGTCGGCTACGCGCCGTTCCTCGGCCACCGGCTGTCCCCGGGCGCGGAGGCCGAGCTGCTGCGGCACCTGGTCACCCGCCGGGCCCTTCAGCCGGAGGAACTCGCGGCGGCCCTGCGCCTGTTGGCGTCCCGGAGCCTCGGCAACCTGGCGGGCGAGACCCTCCCCCTGGACGGCGGCCTGGACGCCGCGGTCGTCCCCATGCCCTCGGCCCGCGCCGCACACCCCGACCCCGCTCCCGCCGAACCCGGGCCCGGCCCCGACCCGTTCCGCCTGGACGGCCGCACCGTGCTGGTCACCGGCGCCAGCGGCGGCATCGGGGCGAGCGTCGCGCGGGAGTGTGCCGCGCGCGGGGCCGGGGTGGTGCTCGCGGCGCGGCGGCGGCCCGAGTTGGAGAAGCTGGCCGCCGAGTTGCGGGAGGCGGGCGGGCGTTGCTGGGTGCTCCCCGTCGACCTGGCCGAACCGGCCCACGCCGCCGGTCTGGTGAGCGAGGCGTGGGAGCGCACCGGCGGTGTCGACGCGCTCGCCTACGCGGCGGGCGCGGTCGCCTTCGACGGCGCCGGGGACAACACGAGCGGCCGGGCCAGGCTGCTCGCCCTGAACACCCTGTCGTACGCGAGTGTCTGCGAGGCCCTGCTCACCCGCTGGTCGGCGACCGGCCGGGAGGGTGCCGTGGCCGTGGTCTCCTCGCTCGCCGCGGTGAGCGCGCCGGTGGCGAACCTGGCCAGCTACGGCGTGAGCAAGGCCGGCGCGACCCTGTTCACCCAGCACCTCGCCACCACGGCCGCCCGGCACGGCGTGCGGGCCAACAGCGTGCTGCCGGGCTTCGTCCGCACCCCGATGACGGATGTGACGAACCCTCAGTTCCTCGCCGCCACCAACCAGTTGGTGCCCACCGGCCGGATGAGCGAGCCGGACGAGGTAGCCGCGCTGGTGTGCTACCTGATCAGCCCCGCGGCGGCCGGCCTGACCGGCGCGGCCCTGCGGATCGACGGCGGCGGCCACTGTCTGGCCGGACTGCCGCCGCTGACCCGGCCCGTGTCCCCCCGCACACCTCCAGGGAGTCCCAAGTGACCGAGGACAGGCCCCTCAAGGGCAAGGTGGCACTCGTCGCGGGTGCCTCGTCGGGCATCGGCGCGGGCATCGCCCGTACGCTCGCCGCGGCCGGTGCGTCGGTCGCGCTGGTGGCCCGCCGTGAACGCGAACTGGCCGCCGTGGAGCGGGAGGTGGCCGCGCACGAGGTGCCGGTCATCGCGCTCACCGCCGATCTGGCCGCCGAGGACGCTCCCCAGGACGCGGTGACCGCCGCCGAGCGGGCGCTGGGCCCCGTCGACATCCTGGTGAACAACGCCGCCCTGGCCCGCACCGGACCCATCCACGACACCCGGCCCCGGCACTGGCGTCAGGCGTTCCGGCTCAACCTGGACGTGCCGTTCCTGCTGATCCGCGCCGTGCTGCCGGGGATGCGGGCGCGCGGGCACGGCTGGATCGTCAACATCAGCTCGGAGGGCAGCCTGCTCCAGGCGGACTGGTCGGCGCCGTACTCCATCACCAAGCGCGCCCTGAACGCGCTGACCGCCCAGGTGGACATCGAGAACCGGCACCTGGGCGTGCGGGCGGTCGCGGTGCTGCCCGGCTGGGTGCGCACCGATCTGGCGCAGGACCCCGAGGAGTTCGGGGTGGACGTCGACCGGCTGCTCGACCCCTCGGACGTGGCGGACGTCGTGCTGTGGGCCGTCACCCTGCCGCCGCGGGTCGGGGTGGGCCCGCTGATCCCGGTGCGGCCGGTGAGCCGGAACGCGCAGACGGCCGTCAACTGGGAGCAGTACCTGCGGTCCGTACGCCACTACGACACCGTGGGCGGCCACATGCTCGACGCGACCGGGATGCCCGAGTGACCGGCCCGCGGCCCGCCCCGGCCGGGACCCCCGTGGTCGAGATCCTGGCGCCGGAGGACCCCCGGGTGCCGGGGGCCGAGGACTGTGTGACGGGCGAGCTGATCGCCGCCCGGGCCCGCGCGCACCCCGAGCGGGTGTACGCGGTCTTCGAGGACGGCACCGAGTGGACGTACGGCGAGGTCCACGACGACGCGCGCGCCACCGCCGCCGCGCTGCACCGCCTCGGTGTGCGCCAGGACGACACCGTGCTGTGCTGGCTGCCCAACGGCCGGGACGCGCTGCGGATCTGGTTCGGCGTCAACCTCCTGGGCGCGGTCCACGTGCCGGTGAACACCGCCTACCGCGGCGGTCTGCTGGAGCACGTCCTGGACGGCTCCGGCGCACGGGTGCTGATCGCGCACGCGGCGCTCACCGAGCGCCTGGAGCACACCGGTGGCGGCCGTCTCGACACGGTCGTCGTCCTCGGCGGCGCCCCCGGAAAGGCCCTTCCCGGCTCCCCCCGGGTCGTGGGCCCGGAGGCGCTGCGGGCCGCGCCCGAGGAGTTCGTGCCGCCGCCGCGGCCGGTCGCCCCGTGGGACACCATGGCGGTGATCTACACGTCGGGCACCACCGGCCCCTCCAAGGGCGTGCTGGTCTCCTACGTCCACCACTACTCCACCGTGACGGCCCTGCTCGACGAGGACATCACCGAGCACGACCGCTATCTGCTGAACCTCCCGCTGTGCCACGGGGGCGGCACCGAAGTGGCGTACTGCATGCTCCTGTTCGGCGGTTCGGCGGTGGTCGTCGACAGCTTCCGCACCGCCGAGTTCTGGGACGTGGTCCGCCGTCACAGGGTGACCATGTGCACCCTGCTGGGCGCGATGACCGACTTCCTGCTCGGTGTCGCCCCGGCGCCCGGCGACCGGGACCATCCGCTGCGCACCGCGTGCGTGATCCCGCTGAACCGTCAGGCCCTCGACTTCGGCCGGCGTTTCGGCGTGGGCGTGTACACGGGCTTCAACATGTCGGAGACGCCGGCGCCGATCGTGTCCGCGCTGGACCCTGAACGTCCCGGCAGCTGCGGCCGGCCCCGGCCGGGGGTGCAGTGCCGGGTGGTCGACGAGCACGGCGTGGACGTACCGGACGGGACCGTGGGTGAGCTGGTGCTGCGCGCGGACCGGCCCTGGTCGATGTTCCACGGCTATCACGGCATGCCGGAGGCGACCGCGGCGGCGTGGCGGCACGGCTGGTTCCGGACCGGGGACGCCGTGCTGCGCGAGCCGGACGGCGACTACTTCTTCGTCGACCGGGTCAAGGACGCGATCCGGCGCCGGGGCGAGAACGTGTCCTCGGCGGAGGTGGAGAGCGAGCTGCTGGGTCATCCGGCGGTGGAGCTGGCCGCGGCCGTGGCGGTGCCCAGCGAGCACTCCGAGGACGAGATCCTCGCCGCCCTGGTGCTGCGCCCCGGCGCCCGGCTCGACCCGGCGGAGCTGATCGGGCATCTGCGGCCGCGCATGGCCCACTTCATGGTGCCGCGCTATGTCCGGGTCCTGCCCGAACTCCCCGTGACCGAGACGGGGAAGGTCCGCAAGGAGGTGCTGCGCGCCCAGGGGGTCACCCCCGACACCTGGGACCGGGCGGCCGCCGGGATCGAGGTCACCCGTGACCGTGTCGGCTGATCCGGGCGCGGGGCGGCGCCGGGTCGTCGACGTGTGCGTGCTGGCCCTGGACCGCGAGTGCTGGCGGACCTACTTCCGGGGTCTGGCCGCGGTCGCCCCGGCGTATCTGCGGGCGTTCGGCCGCCACGCCACCTCGGTCTTCGGCGCCGACCACGCCTCCTTCCGGGCCCGGCTCGACACCGGCGACCAGGCCGCGGCGATCGACCTGCTGGTCGCGGGCCGGCCCGAACGCACCGACGCCGAAGCGCTGCTGAAGGACATGGACGACAACGGCGTGGTCCACCAGGTCCTGATGAGCTGCGGGGGCGCCACCGCCGACGGCGACGACGTGAACGCCCGGGTGGCCGCCGTCGCCGCCGAGGCGCCCGACCGGATGCAGGCGTGGGCCGGCATCGACCTCACCGATCCCCGCCGGGCGGTGACGGAGCTGGAGCGCTGCCACGCCCTGGGGATGCGGGGGTTCGCGGTGACCCCGTTCTGGCAGGGCGTCGACCCGCGCGACCCGGCGTACGACCCGGTCTTCGGGCGGGCCCGGGAGCTGGGCATGCCGCTGTGGCTGCACACCGGGCACCACTTCGCGCGGCACGCCCACGACCTGTGCCATCCCCGCAACGTCGACTGGATCGCCCGCCGGCACCCCGGGCTGCCGATCGTCGCCGGGCACGCGGCCTGGCCGTGGGTGCTGGAGATGGTCTCCATCGCCCAGCGCCACCGCGAGGTCTACCTCGACCTCTCCTCCCACCGGCCGCCCTGGATGTCCCGCCCCGGTTCGGGCTGGGAGCCCCTTCTCCTGTACGGCGCCACCGCACTGCGCGACCGGGTCCTGTTCGGCTCGGCGACCTGGGTCAACGCCGACCCGGTCGCCGTCCTGGCCGATCAGGTGGCGGCCCTGGGCCTCGGCGACGAGGTCACCGACCGCTGGCTGTACGGCAACGCGGCCCGGCTTCTGGAACTGGAGCGGCGCTGACCCCCGGCTCCGGGCTCACCCCAGCAGAGTCCCAACAGAGAGGCAACCTGTCGTGATCGACCCCGCCGAATTCGCCCTGTGGAACAGCGGCGTCCCCCGTCCCTACCTCAAGGCCCTGTCCCCCGATGACCTGCTCGCGGAGGCGGACGGCGTCCGTGTCCGCGACGCCGCTGGCCGCCGGTACCTCGACGCGCGCTCCGGGCTGTGGAACGTCACGCTCGGCTACGGCAACACCCGTGTGAAGGAGGCCATGAAGCAGCAGCTGGACCGGCTGCCCTTCGCCAACAGCCACGGCTACGGCCGTCCGGCGCAGGTCACCGTGGACTGCGCCGAGGCCCTGGTGCGCCATCTGCCGGACGGCATCAACCACGTCCGCTTCGCCAGCAACGGCGCCCAGGCGGTGGAGATGGCGCTGCTGCTCTCCCGGTTCCTGCGGCTGCGGGCGGGACAGCCCGAGCGGATGGCGGTGTTCGCCATGTGGGACGGCTTCCACGGGCAGGGTCCGGGCGCCGGCATGGTGACCGGCGTCCCCTATCTGCACCACCAGACCGGCCCGATGCTCCCGCAGGTGCACCACGCCCCGGGCCCCTTCTCGCACGGCGCGGTCGAGGGCGTCAGCGACATGGAGCGGCTCATCACGGAGTTCGGGCCCGAGCGGGTGACCGCGGTGATCGTGGAGCCGATCGTCGGCGAGGGCGGCCACATCCTCTCCCCCGACTACCTCGCCTCGCTCGCCCGGTTCTGCCGCCGGCACGACATCCACCTGGTCTTCGACGAGGTCGTCACCGGCATGGGCCGGGTCGGCGACTTCACCCGGGCCGGCCAACTGCCCGACGTCACGCCCGACATCATCACCCTGGGCAAGGGCATCACCTCCGGGTACATCCCGATGTCGGCCGTGGCCGTCCACGACCGCCTCTTCGAGCAGCTGCACGACCGCACCACCGCCGAGACCGCGCTCAGCGTCGGCTCCACCAACGACGGTCACGCCGTGGCCGCCGCGGCGGCGCTCGCGGTCATCCGGGTGCTGGAGGAGGACGGCGTCCTGGAGAACGTACGGCAGCGCTCCACGGACCTGGTCGGCGCGCTCGGCAAGGTCCAGGCCCAGCACCCGGAGCTGACCGGGGTGCGCTGCCTCGGCCTGTTCTGCGGGCTGGAGTTCGGCGAGCCGGGCGGCGAGCCCTGGACGCCGGGCCGGGTGAACAAGCTGCGCATGGCGCTGGAGAGCCACGGCGTGCTCAGCTCCAGCCTCCGGGTCGTCCCGAACCTGATGCTGATGCCGCCCCTGGTCATCACGGAGGACGACGTCACGGAGATCGCCGGCGCGCTCGACGCCGCGCTCACCGACGTCAAGGCGGGCCGTGTCCCCGAGTCCGGCTTCGCCCGGGCCATGGGGTGACACGGCCCCGGCAGCGCAGTGGTCCCACCGTTCCCCACCACCGTACGGAAGGCGAGCGACACCATGACCAAGACCAGCAGGCAGTGGCAGGAAGAGGCGAAGGCCGAGTGGGACCGCTACGCCGACATCTGGGACAGCTGGACGCCTGAGGACAACCGTGACGACGCCGAGGAGGCCGCGGACTTCCTGGCCGACCTCGCCAAGGGCGGCTCGGCCCTGGAACTGGGCGTCGGAACCGGCCGGGTGGCGCTCCCGCTGGCCGAGCGGGGGGTGCGGGTGAGCGGTATCGACGCCTCCCCGAAGATGCTGAGCAGGCTGAAGGAGAAGCCGGGCGGGGACCGCGTCCAGGTCTTCGAGGGCAACTTCGCGGACGTCGACGTCGAGGAGGAGTACGACGTCGTCTTCATCGCGCTGGCCACCCTGTTCGTCCTGCCCGACCAGGGCGAGCAGGCGCGCTGCCTGGCCAACAGCGCGAAGCGGCTCAAGCCCGGCGGGCGGCTGGTCGTGCAGAACATCGTGCCGGACCTGACGAACTACCAGCGGGGCCGGCACAACGACTACGGCATGACCGAGCCCTTCCGGCTCTCCGGGCGGCTGGCCGGGCATCCCCGGCTGGCCTGGTTCGAGATGAACCACGTCGACCCGACGACCCAGCTGATCAAGCGCACGGACGTCATCCTGAGCGAGAAGGGCAACCGTGTCATCGCGGCGACCATGCGCTTCATCTGGCCCTCGGAGCAGGACCTGATGGCCCGTCTGGGCGGCCTCGAACTGGAGGACCGCTGGGGCGGCTGGCGCAAGGAGCCCTTCCACTACGACAGCAGGGACGCGGTCTCCGTCTACCGCAGGGCGTGACGGCCGTCGCACACCCGTACTGAGCGGGGCCGGGAACGGTGGACGACCGTTCCCGGCCCCGCCGTCGTGCCACGCGCGCGTGGCGCCTCGCGTACAGGCATCCGCGGTACTCAACCGGCGTCAGGTCCGGTACTTCCGGGGCGTAGGTCGCCGGGCGGGTGCTCGATACGCTGGCCCTTCCGATCCCGTGGAACGCCGATTCAGGGTGGGCAGACGTGTGGCCGGTGCGTGGGGGCAGGAGCAGGGCTCGGGGAGCGGCGGCGAGGAGCCGCACGTGGTCGTGGAGGAGCGCGGCCCGCTGCTGGTGGTCCGGCTGAACCGGCCGCGGGTGCGCAACGCCCTGACCCGTGCCATGGCCGAGCGGCTGGCCGCGGCCTTCGCCCACCTGGACGCCACCGCGCGGCTGCGGGTCGGGGTGCTCACCGGTACGCCGCCCGCGTTCTGCTCCGGCATGGACCTGGCGGCCTTCGCCCGCGGCGAGCGGGCGTCCCTGCCGGACCGGGGCTTCGGCGGTCTGACGGCACGGCCGCCGGCCAAGCCGCTGATCGCGGCCGTGGAGGGCGCGGCGGTCGGGGGCGGCTTCGAGATGGTGCTGGCCTGCGATCTGGTGGTGGCGGCGGCCGACGCGCGGTTCGCGCTGCCCGAGGTGCGCCGGGACCTGGTGGCGGCGGCCGGCGGACTGCTGCGGCTGCCGCGCGCCATCCCGCCCGCGGTGGCGATGGAGATGGCTCTGACCGGCGAGCCGATCGACGCGGCCCGGGCGCACGCCCTCGGGCTCGTCAACCGGGTCGTGGCCCCCGGTACCGCGCTGGCGGCGGCCTGCGAACTCGGCGAGCGGGTGGCGGCGCACGCCCCCCAGGTCGTGCTGGCCACCAAGCGGGTCCTGGGCCGGGTGCGCGACGGCGAACTCGCCGACGAGTACCGCGCGCACCGTCAGGAGCTGGCGGAGATCCTCGACTCCCCCGACGCGAGCGCCGGGGCACGGGACTTCCTCCAGGGCGGTCAGGACCGGGGGAGGGTCAGCCCCTGAGCGCGGTGGTCATCCGGCCCTGGCCCGAGTACTTGCGGAACAGCTCGCGCCGGCCGCTGACGCCCAGTTTCCGCAGGGCGCTGCTGACCTGGTTCTTTATGGTCTGGGGCGCCAGGGAGAGCTCCCCGGCGATCTCCTCGTTGGTGTAGCGGCGCAGGACCAGGCTCAGCACCTGCGCCTCTCTGCGGGTGACGCCCGGTGACACGTCGGAGGTGACGCTCCGTATGTCGATGTCGTCCCGCTCGTCCTTGCCGAGCATCCACATGCGCTGGCCGTCGTAGGTGCGCTCGACCGCGTCGACGAGTTCCGCGCTGCCGACGCTCTTGTGCAGAAAGCTGTCGGCACCTGCCGAGATGGCGGCGACGACGGCTCCGGGCGAGGCGTCGCCGGTGAACACCACGGCCCGGGGAGCGTTCTCCATCGCCTTCAGCCGCTGACACAGATCGATCCCGCGCGCGCCGTCCTCCAGTTCGAGTTCCAGGACGACGACACCCGGGCGGGAGGTCTTGATCGTGTTCCATGCCTCGCTGCTCGTCGCCGCCTCGGCCGTCCAGGCGACTCGCGTCTCGAGCAGTGACGAGAGTCCGTGCCTGACGACCGGATGTCGGTCGACGACGAGAACACCTAACGCTTGCATGGAGAACTCCTCACACAGTGAGTGCAGCGGCCGCTGGTCGAGTCGATCATGCGCACAGGTTCAAGAAAGCCTCGTAGGACATTTCCGAGGCCGGAATCAGCCGCTCCTCCCCTGCCAGGTCATATGACAGACGGCTGGCTTAGAGACTGTCACGGACCGGTGGCTCTCGGGAGCCACCGGTCGTACCTTGTACGAGAAATCGTACGGTACTTCAAGTACCAGAAGGTATGACTTTCGGGAAATCGGCGCATACCGCAGCGAAAGACAATCACCCGCGAGCCCCCGCGTTCGAGAGTTCGACGAAGACGTGGGGGCCGGCCTCAGCGTGCGGTGTTGACGTGCACGTACTCCACGAGCCGGGTCAGCGCGTCCGGGTCGGTGGACGGCATGACTCCGTGGCCGAGATTGAAGATGTGGCCCTCCAGGCCCGCGGCCGAGTCCAGTACCTCACGGGTCTTGGCCTCGACGGCCTCGGTGGAGGCGAACAGGACCGTCGGGTCGAGGTTGCCCTGGAACGCCTTGCCGGGACCGACCCGGCGGGCGGCCTCGTCGAGCGGGACACGCCAGTCGACGCCGACGACGTCCGCACCGGCCTCGCTCATCAGCTTCAGCAGTTCACCGGTGCCGACGCCGAAGTGGATGCGGGGGACGCCGTACCCCTCGACCGCCTTGAAGACCTTCGCGGAGGCGGGCAGCACGGAGCGGCGGTAGTCGACGGGGGCGAGGGCGCCGGCCCACGAGTCGAAGAGCTGGACGGCGGAGGCGCCGGCCTCGATCTGGACCTTCAGGAAGGCGGCGGTGATCTCGGCGAGACGGTCCAGCAGGTCGGCCCAGAGCTGGGGGTCGCCGTACATCATCGACTTGGCGTTCTCGTACGTGCGCGACGGACCGCCCTCGACGAGGTAGCTCGCGAGGGTGAAAGGCGCCCCGGCGAAACCGATGAGGGGGGTCGGGCCCAGCTCGCGGGTCAGCAGGCCGATGGCCTCGGTGACGTAGGAGACGTCCTCGGGGGTGAGGTCGCGCAGCTGGGCCAGGTCGGCGCGGGTGCGGATCGGCTTCGCGATGACCGGGCCGACGCCGGGCTTGATGTCGAGGTCGATGCCGATGGCCCGGAGCGGGACGACGATGTCGCTGAAGAAGATCGCCGCGTCGACGCCGTGCCGGCGGACCGGCTGGAGGGTGATCTCGGTGATCAGCTCGGGGCGTTCGCAGGATTCCAGCATCGGGACGCCCTCGCGGACCTTGCGGTACTCCGGGAGCGAGCGGCCGGCCTGACGCATGAACCAGACGGGCGTGTGCGGCACGGGCTCGCGCCGGCAGGCCTTCAGGAAGGCGGAGTCGTACGTGGCTGACGGCAGCGTGTCGTTTGCACTCACGCCGGAAAGTCTCGCACGGGGCGGGGGGTGCCTCGTGACCGGTACCGCCGACGACCAGGTGGGGCCAAGTCCGGGTGTCTAGGGCGGCACCACGGCCCCGTTCCCTTTAACCTTCCGGCATGGCTGCGGCTCAGGGACGACTGTCGGACGGCGCTGGTGGGATGGACGACGCGAAGGAAGGGGACCGGGATGGGAGCGGTACGGCTCCGCCGGCTTTCCAGGCCGCGGTTCAGGCCCTGCGCGGCAGTCGGCTGCGGCCGCAGATCGAGATCGAGCCGACCCGGGCTCCGCAGCGGCTCGCCCCGCACGCGTACGCCCTGGAGGCCACCGTCGTCGACGGCGACCAGGATCTCGCCGACGGCCGCCTCGTGCTGCTGCACGACCCGGACGGGCACGACGCCTGGCGGGGCACCTTCCGCCTGGTGACGCTGGTGCGCGCGGAGCTGGAGCCGGAGATGGCGGCCGACCCGCTGCTGCCCGAGGTGTGCTGGTCCTGGCTGACCGGCGCGCTCGCGGCGCGCGGGCTGTCGTACGGCGAACCGAGCGGCACCGTCACGCGCGCGAGCTCGCACTACTTCGGCGGGCTGTCCGAGCGCCCCGCGACCTCGCAGATCGAGATCCGGGCCTCCTGGACGCCCCGCGAGGGCCTGGGCGGAGTGCCGGACGCGGTGGGGCACCTGGCCTCCTGGTGCGATCTGCTGGCCCAGATCGCGGGCCTGCCGCCGGCCAGCCCCGGGGACGCGTCGGTCGTGACGCTGCCCCAGCGCCGGGACCCGCAGGCGCGCTGACCCCTCCCCCGTCTCCCCCCGTCGACCGGATCACGGACAGGTACCCCACACTGACCATCAATTTGTCGATACGGCCACTTTCAGTCAGGAGTGAACCCTCGAACGAACCGATCCGTTCACCGAACGATCGATCGCACGTCCGAATTGCACCAATTGTTACTCACTAGATCGTGATCATTCTCTAAAGGACGCCGGGTTCGGTGCCGAAGACGTCTGTGACCTTCCAAGCCGTCCCGCACCCCAGGAGGCCCGGTGTCCGTTCTCCTCGAGCAGCCCGCAAGCCTGGTCGCCTACCGCCCGAACAAGCCCACCGCGATGGTGGTCGTGGCCGACCCGCGCGTCCGCTCCACCGTCACCCGTCACCTCTGGGCGCTCGGTGTGCGCGATGTCATCGAGGCCTCGTCCGTGGCAGAGGCCCGTCCCCGTATCGGCAACCCCCGTGACATCTGCGTCGCCGACGTCCACCTTCCCGACGGCTCCGGCCTGACGCTGCTGTCCGAGACGCGCGCCGCGGGCTGGCCCAACGGCCTCGCCCTCTCCGCCGCCGACGACATCGGCGCCGTGCGCAACGCCCTCGCGGGCGGCGTCAAGGGCTACGTCGTCACCGGCACCCGCACCAACGTCGGGCTCCCCACCCGGCCCGGCGCCGCCCCCATCGGCGCCGCAGCCGCCCGTATGCACCGCCGCCCCCCGGGTGCCCCGAGCCACCCGGGCGGCTACCGCGAGCTCTCCGGCCGTGAGGTCGAGGTGCTGCGGCTGGTGGCCGAGGGCCAGTCGAACAAGGCCATCGGTGTCTCGATGGGCCTGTCCGCGCTGACCGTCAAGAGCCACCTCGCCCGGATCGCCCGCAAGCTGGGCACCGGCGACCGGGCCGGCATGGTGGCGGTGGCCCTGCGCACCGGCATCATCCACTGAGGCTCTTCCGGAGCCTCACTGTTCACGGACGTGAACCAGAGCTTTCACCGGGCTGACTGGTTTACGACCCTCAGGCGCCTGCCGACGGAACGTTCCGTCGGCAGGCGCTGTCCATACACAGATACCCTTGACATGTGACCGACGCCCAAGAGACCGCAGCAGACGTTTCACTGCGAACCACCGGAGGCGGCCCTCCGGACGACGGCGGATCTTCTGCAGCGGAGGCGCCGATCCCTCTGCTGGAGCCGCGCGAGGGCATTCCGCCCGTGATCGCCGACGATCACGCGCTGGCCGAGGTGATCGCCGCGTTCGCCGCGGGCTCCGGACCCGTCGCCGTCGACGCCGAGCGGGCGTCCGGCTACCGCTACGGACAGCGCGCCTATCTGGTGCAGCTGCGCCGCGAGGGCGCGGGCACCGCGTTGATCGACCCCGTGGCCTGTCCCGATCTCTCGGGCCTGGGCGAGGCCCTCTCCGGTGTGGAGTGGGTGCTGCACGCCGCCACCCAGGATCTGCCCTGCCTGCGCGAGATAGGCATGATGCCCTCCCGTCTCTTCGACACCGAACTGGCCGGCCGGCTCGCCGGGTTCCCCCGGGTCGGGCTCGGCGCGATGGTCGAGGGTGTGCTGGGCTTCGTCCTGGAGAAGGGGCACTCAGCCGTCGACTGGTCGACCCGCCCGCTGCCCGAGCCCTGGCTGCGCTACGCCGCCCTCGACGTGGAGCTTCTCGTCGACCTGCGGGACGCGCTGGAGAAGGAGCTGGACCGGCAGGGCAAGCTGGAGTGGGCCCTCCAGGAGTTCGACGCGATCGCGTCGGCGCCGCCGGCCGAGCCCCGCAAGGACCCCTGGCGGCGGACCTCCGGGATGCACAAGGTGCGCCGGCGACGGCAGCTGGCCGTCGTGCGGGAGCTGTGGGAGGCCCGGGACCGGATCGCCCAGCGGCGCGATGTGTCGCCGGGCAAGGTGCTGTCCGACGCGGCGATCGTCGAGGCGGCGCTCGCGCTTCCCGTCAACGTGCACGCGCTGGCCGCGCTGAACGGATTCGGGCACCGGATGGGGCGGCGCCAGCTGGAGCAGTGGCAGGCCGCCGTGGACCGGGCCAGGGCCCTCGCCGAGGTGCAGCTGCCGCAGCCGGGGCAGCCGGTGACGGGGCCGCCGCCGCCGCGCGCCTGGGCCGACAAGGACCCCGCCGCCGCGGCTCGGCTGTCGGCGGCGCGGGCCGCGGTGTCGGCGCTGGCCGAGAGTCTGAACATGCCTCAGGAGAACCTGATCACTCCGGACACCGTGCGGCGGGTCTGCTGGGAGCCGCCCTCGTCTGTCGACGCCGGGTCCGTGGGGGCCGCGTTGGCGGGGTTCGGGGCTCGGGCCTGGCAGGTCGAGCAGGTGACTCCTGTGCTGGTGGCCGCGCTGTCCGCCTAGCCGCCGTACGGCTTCGTCGGACGACTGGTCATCTGGTCGCTCCTCGCATGAAGCCGTTGTAGATGAAGCGCTGCAAGGACAGGAAGACGATCAGGGTGGGCAGGATCACCAGCACCGCTCCCGCCGAGATCACCTCCCAGTGGGCCGCGTAGGGCCCCCTGAAGCGGAACAGCGACGTCGATATCACGCCAAGATCTTCCGAGGGCATGTAGAGGAAGGGGATGTAGAAGTCGTTGTAGACGGTGATGCCCTTCACGATCACCACCGTCGCCGTCGCCGGCTTCAGGAGCGGGAAGATGATCTTCCGGTAGATCGTGAAGGCGTTGGCGCCGTCCAGCCGGGCCGATTCGTCCAGGGAGATCGGGATCGAGCGGACGAACTGCAGGAAGATGTAGATCGAGACGATGTCGGTGCCCATGTAGAGGGCGATCGGGGCCCAGAGGGTGTCGAACATGCCGAAGCTGTTGACGATCTGGAAGGTCGCCACCTGGGTCGTGACACCGGGGACCAGGGCGGCCACCAGGAACAGCGCCACCACAACCTTCTTGAAGCGGAAGGTGAAGCGGTCGATGGCGTAGGCCGTCATCGAGCCGATGAGGACGGTGCCGCCGATCGAGACCAGCAGGATGATCGCCGTGTTGGTGAAGGCGGACAGCATCTCGCCGTCCTGGAACGCCGTCACGTAGTTGTGGAAGTTCAGCAGGTCGCCGGGGAGTTCTAGGGCGCCGCCGGTGTTCGCCATCTCCTTCTCCGACTTGAGGGAGGTGAGCAGGACGACCAGCAGCGGGAGCAGGACGACGACGGTCGCGGCGACCAGGGACAGGTGGACCAGGGTGCGGGCGATCGCGCGGCGGGTCATACGAGGTCCACCTTGTCGTCGGGGACCAGGCGCCGCTGCACCCAGGTCACCAGCAGGATGATCAGCAGGAGGACGATCGCGGCCGCCGAGGCCAGGCCCGTCTTGTTGAAGCGGAAGGCGAGGTTGATCGTCTGGATCACGAACGTCTCGGTGCCGGTCGCCCCGCCGGTCATGATGTACGGGATCTCGAAGACCGACAGCGAGCCGGAGATCGAGAGGATCACCGTCAGGCTCAGGATCGGCCTGATACCGGGCGCGATGATGTACCGGAACTGGTGCCAGCGGTTCGCGCCGTCCAGTTCGGCCGCCTCGTACAGCTCCCCCGGGATCGACTGGATCGCGCCCAGGAAGAGGACGAAGTTCAGCCCGAGGTAGCGCCAGACCGAGACACCGGCCAGTGAGGTGTTCGCGGAGACCGGGGTGCCGAGCCAGGCGCGGTCGGTCGTCACGCCGAACAGGCTCAGCACCGAGTCGAGGGTGCCGCCGTCCTGGAAGAAGTAGAGGAACACGAAGCCGATCGCGACCCCGTTGACCAGATACGGGAAGAAGAGCACGCCCTTGAAGAAGTTCCGGAAGCGGACGTCGAAGCTCAGGACCGTCGCGAAGTAGAGCGCGAGGCCGATCTGGACGACGGAGGCGGCGAGGTAGTAGCCGCTGACCCAGAAGACCTCGAAGAGCTCGGGGCGGGTGAAGATCTCCCGGTAGTTCTCGGCTCCCGTGTAGTGCAGTACGGGGCTGACGCCGTCCCAGTCGGTGAAGCTGTACGCGATCATGTTGAGGATCGGCGCGTAGGTGAAGGTGGCCAGCAGGGCGAGCGGGGCGATCAGGAACAGCCAGGGCGTGAGGCGCCGCCGCACCCGGGCCCGGCGCGAGGGCGGCGCCGGGACGGGGGCGGCCGGGATCACCTCCACGGCCGCCTTCCGCGTGGTGTCCGTCATCAGGACCCCAGGTTCTTCTGGGCGTCCGTCCAGCGCTCGCCGAGACCCGCGAGGAAGTCGTCGAGACTGCCCTTGCCGACACCGCGGGCGAGATCGACCAGCTTCTGGCGGTACTCGGGGGCGTAGATGCCGACCTCGGACTCGTTGTCGATCTGCTTGACCTTCGCGCCCTGGGCGTCGTCCAGCTCGATGAACTTCACGCCCTGCTCCTCGTACGGCTTCATGATCGAGGGCAGCGGCGCGTCCTTGAGCGGGGAGAGGGCGAGGTTGTCCTCGACGTAGCCGGACTTGTCGGTGAACCAGTCGATCCAGGCGCGGGCCGCCTCCTTGTACCGGGAGTGGACGTTGACGGCCTGGTTGTAGTCGGGGCCGATGGTCGCGCAGAACTTGCCGTCCGTCTGGGCGGGGAAGGGCATGAAGCCGATGTCGTCCGGGTTCACGCCGGCCTTCTCGGCCGCGTCCTGGAACTGCACGATCGCCCAGGTGCCGAGCCACTGGGTGGCGATCTCGCCCTTGGCGGTGCGGGGCTTGGACTCCTCCCAGTTGCTGGTGGTGGGGTCCTTCTCGATCAGGCCCGACTTGACGATGTCGTACAGGAGTTGGTCGCCTACGCGCAGGTCGGCGCCCTTGGCCCAGGGGTCGCCCGAGGCGAGCTTGTCGGTGGCCTCGGGGTCACAGGTCACCGCGCCGTCCACGGAGGTCCAGGAGGACAGCGGCCAGCCGGCCGAGAAGTTCGTGTAGTACGGGATCGCGTCGGTCTTCGCCTTGACGGCCTTGAGGTCCGCGACGAACTCGGCCGGGGTGGTGGGCCATTGGCTGATCCCGGCCTCCTTCCAGATCCGTTTGTTGTAGACGAATCCGGGGCTCACGGCGACCGGGCTCTGCCCGTAGACCTTGCCGTCGACCGTGGTGAAGTCGGTGAACCGGTACTTCTTCGCGCGCTCCTGACGGGTGCCCAGCGAGGCGAAGAACCTCGGGTAGTCGCTCTTCTTGATGACGGCCGGGATCAGCAGGACATCGCCGTAGTTCTCGGTGTTCATCCGGATCTTGACCTCGGACTCGTAGTCCGTGATGCCCTCGAACTCGACCTTGACCTTCGGATAGACCTCGTTGAACGCGGCGGCGTACCTCTTCAGCGTGCCGTCCTGCACGAGGTCGGTGCGGACGGTGAGGACCTTGATGGTGCCGGTGACCTTCGACGGGTCGTCAGGTGCCTTGGCGTCGGCGCCCTTCGCCGAGCCTCCCGTGCCGGTGCAGCCCGGCACCAGCAGGGCGGCTCCCACGACCATGGCGAGGATGTGACGGCGGTTCATGTGCATCAGCTCCGTTCATGACACGGACGAGCACTTGCGGGGTTGGCTGGTTCGGTACTCTGACAACGTTTTCTTAACCGGTAAAGTCCCTATCTCGCCAACGATGGCAAGAGTCTTCCCAGCACGGGGATGAATCGGTTTAGGGAGTGCGGATGCTGGAGGCCACACCGCTCACCGAGGGATGGGTCCTGAGGCACGAGGGAACGGCGCTGCCGGCCGTCGTGCCCGGGTGCGTGCACACCGATCTGCTGGCGGCGGGAGTGATCCCGGACCCCTTTCTCGGCCGCGCCGAGACCGAGGTCGCGTGGGTGGGGCGGCGGGAGTGGACCTACGAGAGGGACCTGGCGGCCACGAACGGCCATGAGCAGACCGACCTCGTCTTCGACGGCCTGGACACCGTGGCCGAGATCCTGCTGGACGGCCGGCTCCTGGGCCGGACGAGGAACATGCACCGGTCCCACCGCTTCGACGTGACCGGCCTGGCGGGGCGGCTCGCCGTGCGGTTCGTCTCCGCCTACGCCGAGGCCGAGGCGGTGCGCGGGAAGGTCGGTGAGCGGCCGGCCGCGTACGCCGAGCCGTATCAGTACCTGCGCAAGATGGCCTGCTCCTTCGGCTGGGACTGGGGGCCGACCCTGGTGACGGCCGGGATCTGGCGGCCGGTGCGGCTGGAGCGCTGGTCGACGGCGAGGATCGCCCGGGTACGGCCGCTGGTCCGTGTCGAACAGGGCCTGGGTGTCGTGGAGTTGGCGGTCGACGTGGAGCGCGCCCGGGTCGAGGCGCCGCTGACCCTTGAGGCGACCGTGGGCGGCGAGCGGGTGCGCGCGTCGGTCGACGGCACACAGGGGGTCGTACGCCTCGAAGTGCCCGGCGTACGGCTGTGGTGGCCGCGCGGGTACGGCGAACAGCCGCTGTACGACGTCGAGTTGACGCTGCTGCACGAGGACCGCCCGCTGGACGTGTGGCGGCGCCGGGTGGGGTTCAGGACCGTCGGGCTGGACCGGTCGGCCGACGGGCACGGCACGGGGTTCACGTTCGTCCTGAACGGCGAGCGGCTCTTCGCGCGCGGCGTGAACTGGATCCCGGACGACGTGTTCCCGTCCCGGGTCACGCGTGAGCGGTACCGGTCCCGGTTGCGGCAGGCCGCCGACGCCGGGGTGGACCTGGTGCGGGTCTGGGGCGGCGGGATCTACGAGAGCGAGGACTTCTACGACGCCTGCGACGAACTGGGGCTGCTGGTCTGGCAGGACTTCCCGTTCGCCTGCGCGGCCTATCCGGAGGAGCAGCCGCTGCGGGGCGAGGTGGAGGCGGAGGCCCGGGAGAACGTAGTACGGCTGATGCCGCACCCCTCGCTGGTGCTGTGGAACGGCAACAACGAGAACCTGTGGGGGTTCCGGGACTGGGGCTGGGAGGCGCTGCTCGCCGGGGACTCCTGGGGCGAGGGGTATTACCTGGGCGTACTGCCGCGGGTGGTGGCCGAGTTGGACCCGACGCGGCCGTACACGGCGGGCAGTCCCTGGTCGGGGTCGTGGGAGCACCATCCGAACGACCCGGCGCACGGGACGCATCACTCGTGGGAGGTGTGGAACCGGCTCGACCACTCCGAGTACCGCAGTGAAGTGCCGCGGTTCGTGGCCGAGTTCGGGTGGCAGGCGCCGCCCGCGTACGCCACGCTCGCGCGGGCGCTGCCCGGGGAGGAGCTCGCCGCCGACTCCCCTGGGATGCTGCACCACCAGAAGGCCGACGACGGGAACGGAAAGCTCCGGCGAGGGCTTGAGCGGCATTTCGCCTTCCCCGAGGGGGACTTCGACCGGTGGCACTACCTCACCCAGGTCAACCAGGCGCGGGCGGTGGCCGCCGGGATCGAGCACTGGCGGTCGCACTGGCCGATGTGCGCGGGGACGGTGGTGTGGCAGCTCAACGACTGCTGGCCGGTGACGAGTTGGGCGGCGATCGACGGGGACGGACGGGAGAAGCCGCTGTACCACGAGCTGCGGAGGCTGTACGCGGACCGGTTGCTGACGGTGCGCGGACGCGTGGTCGCCGTCGTCAACCAGGCGGCCGAGGCATGGACGGGTGCCCTGCGGCTGCGGCGGATGTCGGTGGAGGGGACGGTCGTCGGCTCGACCGAGGCGGAGTTCACCGCCCAGCGGCGTGCGGTGGCGCTCGTGGACGTGCCCGAGGAGCTGGAACCGGTCGGCCCGAAGGAGTTCCTCGTCGTGGACGCCGATGGGCTGCGGGCCCTGTACTTCCCCGCGCCCGACCGTGAAGTCCCCTATCCCCGGCCGGAGTTCGACGTGTCGGTCGCGCCGGGGTCGGTCACGGTGACAGCCCGTACCCTCGTACGGGATCTGCTGTTGCAGGCCGACCGGCTGCACCCGGACGCGCGTGCGGATCGGGGGCTCGTGACGCTGCTGCCCGGTGAAGAGGTGACCATCGGGGTCAGCGGCTGGGAGAGTCCCGATCCGGATGCCGCCCGGTCCGCCCTGTACTGCGTGGAGCCCGCTTCATGACCACCACCCGCGTCACCATCAAGGACGTCGCCGCGCGCGCCGGGGTGTCCAAGGGGGCCGTGTCGCTGGCCTTCAACCACAAGCCGGGGCTGTCGGAGGCGACCCGGGACCGGATCTTCCGGGCCGCGCGGGAGCTGGGCTGGGAGCCGAACCTGACGGCGCGGACGCTGGCCGGGTCGCGGGTGGACGTGGTGGGGCTCGCGATCTGCCGCCCGGCCCGGCTGCTCGGGCTCGAACCCTTCTACATGGAGTTCGTGTCGGGCGTGGAGAGCGTGCTGATCGAGCGGAACTGCTCGCTGCTGCTGCGGCTCGTGCGGAACGTGGAGGAGGAGGTCGGCCTCCAGGAGGCGTGGTGGCGGGGGCGGCAGATCGGCGGGTCGATCCTCGTCGACTTCCGGGCCGACGATCCGCGGGTGGCGGCCGTGGAGCGGATCGGGATGCCGGTGGTGGCCGTGGGGCATCCGTCGTTCACGGGGGCGCTGACCTCGGTGTGGACGGACGACGCGACCGCGGTGACGGAGGCCGTGCGGTATCTCGCGGCGCTCGGGCACCGGCGGATCGCCCGGGTGGGCGGCGCGGCGGCGCTCGGGCACACGGCGATGCGGACCGCCGCGTTCGACGAGGCGGCGCGGGCCCTGGAGCTGGCGGGGGCCTGGCAGGTCACCACCGACTACTCCGGGGAGGCCGGGGCACGGGCCACCCGGTCCCTGCTGACGGCGGCGCCGCCGGACCGGCCGACCGCGATCGTGTACGACAACGACATCATGGCGGTCGCCGGGCTGTCGGTCGCGGCCGAGATGGGGCTGAGCGTTCCGCACGACGTCTCGCTGCTGGCCTGGGACGACTCCCAGCTGTGCCGGCTCACCCATCCCACGCTCTCCGCGATGAGCCATGACGTGCACGGATTCGGCGCGGAGGCGGCTCGTACGCTGTTCGGGGCGATCACCGGAGAGGGCCCCGGATCACACCCCGTGCCGACTCCGGTACTGACTCCGAGGGGTTCCACGGCGCCTCCCGCGATGTGACCTTCGCCGCTCCCGCCTCCAGGGGTGTGCAGTCACGTTACTCATAAGTAGCATGGGCCCTGAGCGCGCGCTCAGCGCATCGCAGCAGTGCAGATCCCGCATCTGGAGGAGAGCCATCGTGCCTCGTACCGTCAGGGACGTCGTCTTCGTCGACGGCGTCCGCACCCCGTTCGGCAAGGCGGGCCCGAAGGGCATCTACCACGAGACCCGCGCCGACGACCTCGTCGTGAAGGCGATCCGGGAGCTGCTGCGCCGCAACCCGGGACTCGACCCGGCGAAGATCGACGAGGTCGCCATCGCCGCGACCACGCAGATCGGTGACCAGGGCCTGACCATCGGCCGCACGGCGGGCATCCTCGCCGGTCTGCCGCAGTCGGTACCCGGTTACTCCATCGATCGCATGTGCGCGGGCGCGCTGACCGCCGTCACCTCGGTCGCCGGTTCGGTCGCCTTCGGTGCCTACGACATCGCCGTCGCCGGTGGTGTCGAGCACATGGGCCGCCACCCCATGGGCGAGGGCGTGGACCCGAACCCGCGGTTCGTGAGCGAGAAGCTGGTCGACGAGTCCGCCCTGTTCATGGGCATGACCGCCGAGAACCTGCACGACCGTTACCCGACGATCACCAAGCAGCGCGCCGACGAGTACGCCGTGCGCTCCCAGGAGAAGGCCGCCAAGGCGTACGCCAACGGCAAGATCCAGGCCGACCTGGTCCCGATCTCGGTGCGCCGCACCAATCCGGAGGCCGGTGAGACGGGCTGGGGCCTGGTCACCGCCGACGAGCCGATGCGCCCGGGCACGACCCTGGAGAACCTCTCCGGCCTCAAGACGCCGTTCCGCGTGCACGGCCGGGTCACCGCCGGTAACGCGGCCGGTCTGAACGACGGCGCCACCGCCTCCCTCATCGCCTCCGAGGACTTCGCGCGGGAGAACGACCTCCCGGTCAAGATGCGCCTCGTCGCGTACTCCTTCGCGGGTGTCGAGCCGGAGGTCATGGGCTACGGCCCGATCCCGGCCACCGAGAAGGCCCTCGCGCAGGCGGGTCTGTCGATCTCCGACATCGGCCTGTTCGAGATCAACGAGGCCTTCGCGGTCCAGGTCCTCGCCTTCCTGGAGCACTACGGCATCGCCGACGACGACGCGCGCGTCAACCAGTACGGCGGCGCGATCGCCTTCGGTCACCCGCTGGCCTCCTCGGGTGTGCGTCTGATGACGCAGCTGGCCCGCCAGTTCGAGGAGCAGCCCGAGGTCCGCTACGGCCTGACCACGATGTGCGTCGGCTTCGGCATGGGCGCGACGGTCATCTGGGAGAACCCGAACCACAAGGACGCCGGAGGCAGCAAGTGAGCACCACTGAGCTCTTGAAGGGTGCGGCCGAGCTGTTCCCGGACGAGGTAGTCACCCAGGCGCACGTACGCCACCTGGACCTGCCGTTCAACGCGGGGCGCTTCGCGCTGATCACGCTGGACAACGGCTTCGACCACACCAAGCCGACCACCTTCGGTCCGGCGTCGCTGGCGAACCTGAACACCGCCATCGACCAGGTCGAGAAGGAGGCGTCGGCCGGCGAGATCGTCGGTGTCGGCATCACCGGCAAGCCGTTCATCTTCGCCGTCGGCGCCGACCTCAAGGGCGTCGAGCTGCTCAAGGAGCACAAGGACGCGCTGGCCATCGGCAAGGGCGGCCACGAGGTCTTCAAGCGCCTCGCGGGCATCGCGGTGCCGACCTTCGCGTACTACAACGGCGCGGCGATGGGCGGTGGCGTCGAGGTCGGTCTGCACTGCACCTACCGCACGGTCTCCGCGGCCCTGCCCGCCTTCTCGCTCCCCGAGGTCTTCCTCGGTCTGGTCCCCGGCTGGGGCGGCTGCACGCTGCTGCCGAACCTGATCGGCGCCGAGAAGGCCGTCTCGGTCATCATCGAGAACAGCCTCAACCAGAACAAGCAGCTCAAGGGTGCCCAGGTCTACGAACTGGGCATCGCCGACGCGCTGTTCGAGGGCGCGGACTTCCTGGAGCAGTCCCTGCTGTGGACGGCGTCCGTCCTCAAGGGCGAGATCGTCGTCGAGCGCCCGGTGATCGACCGCGGTGAGGCCTGGGACCAGGCCGTCGCCAAGGGCCGCTTCATCGCGGACTCCAAGGTGCACGGGGCCGCTCCGGCCGCCTACCGCGCCCTGGACATCATCGAGGCCGCCAAGAACGGCGACCTCCAGCAGGGCTACGACGCCGAGGACATCGCCCTCGCCGACCTGATCATGGGTGGCGAACTGCGCTCCGGCATCTACGCGTTCAACCTGGTGCAGAAGCGCGGCAAGCGTCCCGCGGGTGCGCCGGACAAGAACCTGGCCCGCCCGGTCACCAAGGTCGGTGTCGTCGGCGCCGGTCTGATGGCCTCCCAGCTCGCGCTGCTCTTCCTGCGCCGCCTGGAGGTGCCGGTCGTCCTCACGGACATCGACCAGGAGCGCGTCGACAAGGGTGTGGGCTACGTCCACGCCGAGATCGAGAAGCTGCTCGGCAAGGGCCGTATCAACCAGGACAAGGCCAACCGCCTGAAGGCCCTGGTCACCGGTGTGCTGGACAAGGCGGAGGGCTTCTCCGACGCGGACTTCATCATCGAGGCCGTCTTCGAGGAGATCGGCGTCAAGCAGACGGTGTTCGCGGAGGTCGAGGCGGTCGCCCCGGCGCACGCGATCCTCGCCACCAACACCTCGTCCCTCTCCGTCTCGGAGATGGCGTCGAAGCTGAAGAACCCCGAGCGGGTCGTGGGCTTCCACTTCTTCAACCCGGTCGCGATCCTGCCCCTGCTGGAGATCGTGCGCGGCGAGCAGACCGACGACGCCTCGCTGGCCACCGCCTTCGCCGTGGCCAAGAAGCTGAAGAAGACCGCGGTGCTGGTCAAGGACGCCCCGGCGTTCGTCGTGAACCGCATCCTGACCCGCTTCATGGGCGAGATCCAGAACGTCATCGACGAGGGCACCCCGGTGGCCGTGGCGGAGAAGGCGGTGGAGCCGCTCGGCCTGCCGATGTCCCCGCTGGTCCTCCTGGAGCTGGTCGGTCCCGCGATCGGTCTGCATGTCTCGGAGACCCTCAACCGGGCCTTCCCGGACCGCTTCACGGTCTCCCCGAACCTCGCGGCCGTCGTCAAGGCGGGCAAGCGCGGCTTCTACGTCTACGACTCCGGCAAGCCGGAGCTGGACCCCGAGGTCGCCGCGCTCCTCAAGCAGGGCGATGTCGTCCTGTCCGAGGAGCAGGTCCGCGAGCGCGTCCTGGACGCCGTCGCCCAGGAGATCGGGCTCATGCTCGACGAGGGTGTCGTCGCCGAGGCCCAGGACATCGACCTCTGCCTGATCACGGGCGCCGGCTGGCCCTTCCACCTGGGCGGCATCACGCCGTACCTGGACCGCGAGGGTGTCTCCGAGCGCGTGAACGGCAAGAAGTTCCTGGCTCCGGGGCTGGCGTCGGTTCCGGCGTAAGCGCGTCCCGTACGGTCGTACAGAGGGCCTCCGCTCCGGGTTTCCGGGCCGGGGGCCCTCCGTCGTACGTACTCGCCCTCAGGGAGCCGCTCAGACCTCCTGCCAGGCCGCCAGCGCCAGCCCCGGCTCGTCCTTCTGCCGGGCCACCCGCAGCTCGCCCTCGGGGGTCACGGTCGCGGCGACGATACGGCCGTCCGCGTCCTCGGCGAGGGCCACGGCCGTGTCCACGGGGAGCTGCGGGCCGGACTCCGTCCACCACAGCCCGGCCGCCTCCTGCTCGGTCGGGTAGGCGGCGAAGGCGACCCGGCCGGAGGCCGAACGCTGGGCGAGGAGCGTGCAGTCGTGGCCGTCCAGGGTGCAGCGCAGCAGGGCCACGGGGCCGGGGCCCGCCGCCGCGAGCAGCGGGACCGGGTCGGACTCCGGGCGCCAGGCGTAGAGCATGCCCTCGGGGTCCGCGAAGAAGAGCGTGGTGTGCTCCTTGGAGGTGGGCAGCGCGCTCAGGGTGCCCGGCTCGACCGGGACGGCGAGGGGATCGGTCGGTACGGGAGCGGCGCCCGCCTCCTCCTGGAGCCAGCGCAGCACCCCGGCGGGGTGGGTGGCGTACAGCTCGATCCGGCCCGACTCCCCTGCCACGGCGGTCAGTTCGTCGTGCATGTCGGTGCCTTCGAGGTCGGTCCAGCCGGTCCATCCGCCGCGTTCCTTCTGGATGCGGACGTGCACGCCGCCGCTCCGGTTGCCGACGAAGACATGGGCCCGGCCCTCCGCGTCCACGGCCACGGCGGGGCGGCCTGTGCGGGCGCCCGTACGGTCGGGGTGGCCGATCGGGAGCCAGTCCAGGGCGGCGAGGTGGACGCGGAAGTGGGTGGAGTGCACCAGGCCCGCCTCTTCGGCCTTGGTGGGGCGCCAGGAGACGAGGTGTGCGTAGCCGTCGGCGCCTCGGCCCACGGCGAGTCCGGGGTGCAGACGCTGGTCGCCGCCGGTCTTGCGCCAGGGCGTCCAGGCGCCGCCCGGGCGGCGTTCCGCCCTTGACCACACCTCGTCGCCCCGGGTGGTGTAGACGCCGAGCCGGCCGTCGCGGGCGCGGATGAGCCAGTCGCCGTTCACTGTACGGACCATTGACACAGGGCCACTCTAATCGGGTGAGCGGAGCAGGCTCCGGGCGGGCCCGTGGGACGCTGTCCGGATGAGCGAAGTGCTGCTGGTCGTCGTGGATGCCGCGAATGTCGTCGGGTCGGTACCGGACGGGTGGTGGCGGGACCGGCGCGGGGCGGCGGAGCGGCTGCGGGATCTGCTGGCGGCACAGGGGGTGCCGGGGCGGTCCGAGCCGGTGGAGATCGTGCTGGTGGTGGAGGGGGCGGCTCGGGGGGTGTCCTCTGTGCCGGGGGTGCGGGTGGAGTCGGCTCCTGGGAGCGGGGACGACCACATGGTGGAGCTGGTGGCGGGGGCGGGTGAGCGGCGGGTGCTGGTGGTGACGGCGGATCGCGAACTGCGGCGGAGGGTTGGGGAGTTGGGGGCGGAGGTGGCGGGGCCGCGGGCGGTACGTCCCTGAGAGTCGTCGTTCGGCTGCGGGCCGGTGGGGGCTGGTCGCGCAGTTCCCCGCGCCCCTAGGTGGGTCACAGCTGGGCATGCCCGGACTGCACCCACTCAGGGGCGCGGGGAACTGCGCGACCGGCCACGACGCACCCGCAGCCGACGACGAACCCCTCGCGTTACTCCGTCTCGGCCCGCTGGTTCAGCCGGCTGTGCGTCCGGCCGTACAGGAAGTACACGACGAACCCGAGCACCATCCAGATCGCGAACCGCAGCCACGTCTCCGCCGGCAGGTTGAGCATCAGCCAGAGGGAGGCGAGGACCGACAGGATCGGGATGACCGGTACCCACGGGGTGCGGAAGGCGCGGGGCAGGTCGGGGCGGGACTTGCGCAGGATGATCACACCGATGGCGACCACCACGAACGCGAACAGCGTGCCGATGTTGACCAGTTCGGCGAGTTCGCTGAGCGGGGTGAAGCCGGCGACGATCGCGATGATCACGCCGAGCAGGATGGTCGGGCGGTGCGGGGTCCGGAACCTCGGGTGGACGTGCGAGAAGAACGTCGGCAGGAGTCCGTCACGGCTCATCGCGAAGAACACCCGGGTCTGGCCGAGGAGCAGGATCATGCAGACCGTCGTGAGGCCGACCGCGGCGCCGAAGCTGATGAAGCCCGCGAACCAGGGGTGTCCGGTGGCCTTGAAGGCGTCCGCCAGCGGGGCCGTGATCGACAGGTCGGTGTACTTCTGCATGCCGGTCACGACGATCGACACGGCGACGTAGAGGGTCGTGCAGATCAGCAGGGAGCCGAGGATGCCCCGGGGCATGTCCCGCTGCGGGTTGCGCGTCTCCTCCGCCGCCGTGGCGACGAC
Organism: Streptomyces sp. SID13726; assembly: GCF_010548375.1. GTDB lineage: Bacteria > Actinomycetota > Actinomycetes > Streptomycetales > Streptomycetaceae > Streptomyces. The sequence goes on along the minus strand of NZ_JAAGLY010000001.1, from coordinate 335,642 downwards.
GTCGAAGCCGATGAAGGCGAAGAACACGACGGACGCGGCCGTGAAGACGCCCATCACACCGAAGTTGGAGGGCGCCCAGCCGAACATCAGCTGGATCAGCGGGGCTTGGAGGTCACCGCCCGCGTCGACCGGCTGGGACTTCGGGATGAACGGGTCGTAGTTGTCGCCCTTGATGAAGAAGGCGCCCGCGATGATCACGACCAGGACGACGGTCACCTTGATGGCGACGACGAGCGAGGTCACGCGCGCGGAGAGCTTGGTGCCGAGCACGAGGATGCCGGTCAGCACCAGGACGAGCGCGGCGGCGAGGATGTCGAAGCCGAAGCCGTCGGCCCCGTCCCGGCCGCTGAGCGCCTCCGGCAGATGCCAGCCCGCGTTGTCCAGCAGCGAGGCGATGTAGCCGGACCAGCCGACCGCGACCACCGCGGTGCCGAGCGCGAACTCCAGGACGAGGTCCCAGCCGATGATCCAGGCGGGCAGTTCGCCGAGGGAGGCGTAGGAGAAGGTGTACGCCGATCCCGCCACCGGGACGGTGGAGGCGAACTCGGCGTAGCAGAGCGCGGCGAGCGCGCAGACGACGCCGGCGACGACGAAGGCCAGGGCGACCGCCGGGCCCGCGTTGTTCTTGGCGACGGTGCCGGTCAGGACGAAGATGCCGGTGCCGATGATGACGCCGACGCCGAAGACGGTCAGATCCAGCGCGGACAAGGATTTCTTGAGCGCGTGTTCTGGCTCCTCGGTGTCGCGGATGGACTGCTCGACCTTCTTCGTCCGGAAGAGGGTGCTGCTCACGGGTACCTCCCACGCTGTGTCGTCCTCGACATGATCGAGAGGGGGCGTAGGTCGTATGCCCCGGCACGGGCGGATTCACGCGAATGGGCCGGTCACACCACTGTCAAGAGTGGTGTGACCGGCCCATACGGGTGCTTCTAGTCGCGGGCCGACTCCACTTCGGCGCGTGCGTCGTCGTAGCGGCCGTCCAGCTTGGAGACCAGGCCGGTGACCTGGCGGGCGATGTCGGGCGCGGTCAGCCCGATCTCCGCCATGATCTCGGCGCGGGAGGCGTGGTCGAGGAAGCGCGGCGGGATGCCGAAGTCGCGCAGTGGGACGTCGACGCCCGCGTCGCGCAGGGCCTGGGCGACGGCCGAGCCGACTCCGCCGACGCGGGAGTTGTCCTCGACGGTGACGACCACGCGGTGCCGCTCGGCGAGCGGGGCCATGGCCTCGTCCACCGGCTTGACCCAGCGCGGGTCGACGACGGTGGTGGAGATGCCCTGCTTGTCGAGGAGCGAGGCGATCTCCAGGCACATGGGGGCCAGGGCGCCGACCGAGACGAGGAGCACGTCGGGCGTGTCGGTGCCGGGCTCGCGCAGGACGTCCATGCCGCCGACGGTGCCCACTGCGGGTACAGCCGGGCCCACGACGCCCTTGGAGTAGCGCAGCACGGTCGGCGCGTCCTCGACCTCGACGGCCTCGCGGAGCTGGGCGCGCAGCTGCTCGGCGTCGCGCGGGGCGGCGAGCCGGAGCGTCGGGACGACCTGGAGCATCGACATGTCCCACATGCCGTTGTGCGAGGCGCCGTCGTCGCCGGTGACGCCGGCCCGGTCGAGCACGAAGGTCACACCGCACTTGTGCAGGGCGACGTCCATGAGGACCTGGTCGAAGGCGCGGTTGAGGAAGGTGGCGTAGACGGCGAAGACGGGGTGCACTCCCCCGGTCGCGAGGCCCGCCGCGGAGACGGCCGCGTGCTGCTCCGCGATGCCGACGTCGTAGATCCGGTCCGGGAAGGTGTCCGCGAACTTCTTCAGGCCGACCGGCTGGAGCATCGCGGCGGTGATGGCGACGACGTCCTCGCGCTCCCGGCCCAGCTTGACCATCTCGTCGCCGAAGACGGAGGTCCAGCTGGCGGCGGAGGCCTTGATGGGCAGGCCGGTGTCGGGGTGGATCGGGCCGATGCCGTGGAAGCGGTCGGCCTCGTCCTGCTCGGCGGGCTCGTAGCCGCGGCCCTTCTCGGTGAGGCAGTGCACGATCACCGGGCCGCCGAAGCGCTTGGCGCGGGCCAGCGCGGACTCCAGTGCCTCGATGTCGTGGCCGTCGATGGGGCCGACGTACTTCAGGCCGAGGTCCTCGAACATGCCCTGGGGCGCGATGAAGTCCTTGAGGCCCTTCTTGGCGCCGTGCAGGGTCTCATAGAGGGGCCTGCCGACGACCGGGGTGCGCTCCAGGAGGTCCTTGCCGCGGGCCAGGAAGCGCTCGTAGCCGTCGGTGGTGCGCAGGGTCGCCAGGTGGTTGGCGAGGCCGCCGATGGTCGGCGCGTAGGAGCGTTCGTTGTCGTTGACGACGATGACGAGCGGGCGGTCCTTGGCGTCGGCGATGTTGTTCAGCGCCTCCCAGGCCATGCCGCCGGTCAGGGCGCCGTCACCGATGACGGCGACGACGTGGTCGTCCCGTTTCAGCACCTGGTTGGCTTTGGCGAGGCCGTCGGCCCAGCCGAGGACGGTCGAGGCGTGGCTGTTCTCGATGACGTCGTGCTCGGACTCGGCGCGCGAGGGGTAGCCGGACAGGCCGCCCTTGGAGCGCAGCTTCGAGAAGTCCTGGCGCCCGGTGAGCAGCTTGTGCACGTACGCCTGGTGCCCTGTGTCGAAGAGCACCCGGTCCTTGGGCGAGTCGAAGACCCGGTGCAGCGCGATGGTCAGCTCGACCACACCGAGGTTGGGGCCGAGGTGGCCGCCGGTCTTGGAGACGGCACCGACGAGGAAGCTCCTGATCTCCTCCGCCAGCTGGTCCAGCTCCTCAAGGCTGAGCCGGTCCAGATCACGCGGTCCCCTGATACGGGTCAGCAGCGGCACCCGTGCCTCCTTGCAGTAGAGCTGATCGAGCTTTGCCGGGCGTGTCGAGTCTAATGTTCTACGAGAACAATCTTGCCCGGCACCTTGTGGGTACCGGGCAAGATGATGGGCCTGAAGGGGCTGTGCCCTGGGGGTCAGCCGCGACCGGCGGCCTTCTGAGACCTGCGCGACACCGAGTCGATGACGACGGCGCCCAGCAGAACACCACCGGTGATCATGTACTGGATCGACTGGTTCATGTTCAGCAGGTCCAGGCCGGTCTGGATGGACTGGATGACCAGCATGCCCAGCAGCGCCGACCACACCGAGCCGCGTCCGCCGAACAGCGACGTACCGCCGATGACCGCCGCCGCGATGGCGAGCATGAGGACGTTGCCGGTACCGGCGCTGAGCGTCGCGCTCGCGGTCTGGCCGGCGAAGAACATGCCGCCGATCGCCGCGAAGCCGCCGGAGATGGCGAACACGGTGATCCGGACGAACGGCACGTTGATACCGGCACGACGGGCGGCCTCGACGCTGCCGCCCAGGGCGAACACCTTGCGGCCGAAGGTCGTACGGCGCAGCACGAAGTCCACGACGACCAGGGCGGCGAGGAAGATCACCAGGGCGTTGGAGACGCCGGACGCGTTGTTGAGGACGGCCGCGGTGACGAAGGAGGCGATGGCCAGGGCGCCGACGCGCACCAGGATCTCGCTGGTGGGCCGGAAGGGCACCCCCGCGGCCTTGCGGCGGCGCTGCTCGTTGAAGTTGCCGACGAGGCTGAGCACGACACCGAGGCCGGCCAGCAGGTAGGCGCCGATGATGGCCTGGTCCATGAAGAACGAGGACTGGCCGAGCAGGTGGATCGGACCCGAGTCGGACGGGATGTTGATGGTGCCGCTGGAGCCCAGCAGCCACAGCATCAGGCCGTTCCAGCCGAGGAGGCCCGCGAGGGTGACGACGAAGGCGGGCACGCCGATCTTCGCGAAGAACCAGCCGTGCAGGGCGCCGGCGGCGATGCCGCTGACGATGCCGAGGACCAGCGCGAGCCAGGTGTTCATGCCGTGGTTGACCACGAACACGGCGAAGATGGTGGAGGCCAGACCGCTGAGGGAACCGACCGACAGGTCGATCTCGCCGAGCAGCAGGACGAACACCAGGCCGATGGCGATCATGCCGGTGGCCGAGAGGTAGTAGCTGACGTTCGAGAGGTTGTCGGCGCTCAGGAAGCGGTCGTTCTGGAACTGGAAGATCGTCCAGATGATGATCAGACCGATCACCACCGGCAGGGAGCCCAGCTCACCGCCCTTGACCTTGCGCGTGAACTCGGTCCAGTAGCCCTTGAAGCCCTCTTGGCGGACCAGCAGCCGGGGGTCGACGACGGCGGGGCCTGCGGCGGTGGGGTCGTCGGTGGGCGCGACCGTGGTCTGCGCCTGGGTGTCCGCCTTGGAAACCTTGGATGTGTCGCTCACTTCGCGGCCTCCGTGCTGCGACGCCCCGCACGACGGGTCACGGCGTTGTCCGTGGCTCCCGTGATCGCGGAGATGATCTCTTCCTGACTGGTGTCCTTCACCGGGAAGGAGCCGTTGTTCCTGCCCAGCCGCAGTACGGCGACGGTGTCGGCGACGGCCTTCACGTCGGCCATGTTGTGGCTGATGAGGATGACGGCGAGGTTGCGCTCGCGCAGCCGCTCGACCAGGTCGAGGACCTGTGCGGTCTGCTCGACGCCGAGCGCGGCGGTGGGCTCGTCGAGGATGACGAGCTTGGGGTCGCCGACCAGGGCGCGCGCGATGGCGACGACCTGGCGCTGGCCGCCGGAGAGGCTGGCGATCGGGATGCGCACGCTCGGGATCCGGATGGAGAGCGTGTTCAGCAGCTCGCGCGCCTTCTGCTCCATCGTGACCTCGTCGATGACGCCGCGGTGCAGCAGCTCACGCCCGAGGAAGAGATTGCCGACCACATCGAGGTTGTCGCACAGGGCGAGGTCCTGGTAGACCGTCGCGACGCCGAGTCCCTGGGCGTCGTGCGGCTTGTCGATGCTGACCGGGTTGCCGTCCCACTCGATGACACCCTCATCGATGGGATGCACACCGGCGATCGTCTTGACCAGCGTGGACTTTCCGGCGCCGTTGTCGCCGACCAGGGCGACCACTTCTCCGGCGTGGACCTCCAGCTCTACGTCGGTGAGGGCCTGGACCGCACCGAATCGCTTGGAGACTCCGCGCAACGCCAGCACGGGCGTAGCGGACACGTGAACCATCTCCTTCGCCGCCTGACCGGCGGGGATGCCGCGCTTGGGGTAAGGCGCGGAGGGTTGTGCTGGTAGCACTCCCTGACGAGTTGTGCTGTAAGCACCGATTTACAAGTCGAACATGCGCGCGGCCGGTGCCTCTTGGCAACGGCCGCGTCGGCCGTGCTTCCGTCCGGCGCCCGCCCCGCAGCGGGGTATGAAGGCGGTGCGGGCGCCGGACAGGCTCTGTGCCCGCCTCCGGGGCACGTCCCACGCGGGAGACGCGCCCCGAGGGCTCAGGACAAGGCGGCTCTTACTGGAGGCCGGCCTTCTTGCACGCGGCGGCGTAGTCCGCGGTGCAGATGTCGGCGACGGTGTAGAGACCGTCCTTGACGACCGTGTCCTTGATGTTCTTCACGGTGACCGACAGCGGGGTCAGGAGCTTCGCCTGGACCTTGTCGCCGGAGCCGCTGGTGACCTCGGTGTCGGCCAGGGACTTGATGTCCTTGCCCTGGAGGAGGTTGACCGCGAGCTCGGCGGCGTTGTCGGCCTCCTCCTTGTACGGCTTGTAGACCGTGGCGGACTGTGTACCCGCGACGATCCGCTGGACGGCGGCGAGCTCGGCGTCCTGACCGGTCAGCGGGATGTTGCTGATGCCCGCGCCCTTGAGGGTGTTGGCGATACCACCGGCCATGCCGTCGTTGGCGGCGTAGACGCCCGCGATGTTCTTGGCGCCCAGCTGCGTGATGGCGGCGGACATCTTCTGCGCGGCGACGGTGTCCTTCCACAGGCCCGACTGCTCGTAGGCGATCTTGACCTTGCCGTCGAGGATCTTGTGCGCGCCTTCCTTGAACTGCGCGGCGTTCGGGTCGGCGTCGTCACCGTTGATCATGACGACGTTCGCCTTGGGGGTCGCCTTGGAGCCGAGGGCGTCCAGCAGGGCCTGGCCCTGGAGCTCGCCGACCTTGACGTTGTCGAAGGAGACGTAGGCGGAGATGGGGCCCTGGGCCAGCCGGTCGTACGCGACGACCTTGACGCCCTTGCTCACCGCGGAGGCGATGGAGGACTTGATGGCGGCCGAGTCCTGGGCGGAGATCACGATGACCTTGACGCCCTTGGTGACCATGCTGCTCATCTGCTGGGCCTGCTTGGCCGGGTCGGCCGCGGCGTTGGCGTAGGAGACGGTGCAGTCGCTGCACAGCTCCTTGACCTTGTCCTCGAAGTACGGCTTGTCGAACTTCTCGTACCGCGCGGTGACGTTGTCGGGCAGGAGCAGGCCGATCGACTTGCCACCCGAGCCGGAGCTGCTGCTGTCGCTGCCGCTGTCCTTGTCGCCCGCCTTGCCACAGGCGGCGACCGAGACGGCGAGCGCCGAGATCGCGACGGACACGGCAGCACGACGCATGAGCGTGTTCACTTTTGAAACCTCCCTGACGAGGCCGCGTCGTTGCGGCCGAGGTGGCTGGAAGTCAACTCGGCCACACGTGCGACGTCAAGAAGTAAATACTTAACGAGATGGCAACGACGTCCTGCGTTCTCTAAGTGAACGCAGGTGTCGCTGCGTGCAGCGTGCTGTCCAAAAGGGTCGAATCACCCATCTCGCTGAGAGCGAGGGCGAGTGCTCCGAGCACCTCCGCGCGACCTCCAAGTGCCCCTGGAAGCACGGACAGTTGACGTGCCGCACTGGGGATCGCATAGCGGCCGACGGACTCCCTGATCGGCCCGAGCACCAGCTCACCGGCCTCGGCGAGATCACCGCCCAGGACCACCCGGCTCGGGTTCAGCAAGTTGCAGAGATTGGCGACTCCACTGCCGATGTGTCGGCCGACGTCGGCGATCACCCGACGGCAGCCAGGGTCTCCGTCCCGTGCGAGTCGAACTACGCCTTCCATGGTCAGGTCGGTGCCGTGACTGGACTGGAGCAGCGGGAGCACATAGCGCGCGGCCGCGAAGGTCTCCAGGCAGCCGCGGTTGCCGCAGCGGCAGACGGGGCCGGACTCATCAAGAGTAATATGCCCGATTTCTCCCGCTGTGCCACCTGGGCCCCGGTAGATCTTGCCCTGGATGACCAGGCCGGCGCCCACACCGCTCGCGACCTTGATGTATGCCAGGTCCCTGACCCCCCGGCCACTGCCCCAGACCAGCTCACCGAGGGCGCCGAGGTTGGCGTCGTTGTCCACGTGCACGGGGACGCCGAGCCTCCCCTGGAGCTCCTCGGCGGGCTTGGTGCCGATCCAGCCCGGCAGGATCGCGGAGGAGCCGAGCGAGCCGGACTCCAGGTCGATCGGGCCGGGCACGCCGAGACCCACCCCGGCGATCTTCGAGCGGTCCACGCCGGTGGCCTCGATCAGGCGGTTGACCAGCTGTTCCGCCCGGTCGAAGCCCTGGCTGGAGGAGGCGTCCACGTCCAGCGGCTCGGACTCCTCGGCGAGCACCTGATGGGCGAGGTTGCCCACCGCGACCCGCAGATGGGTGTGCCCGAAGTCGACTCCTATGACGATGCCCGCGTCACCGCTCAGGGAGACCGCGCGGGCCCGTCGGCCACCCGCCGAAGTGGGCGTGACCTCGACTGTTCCGCCGTCCTTGAGCTCACGGACGATGTTGGAGACGGTCGCCGCGGACAGTCCCGTGGTCCGCGCGATCTCCGCCTGCGTGAGCGACCCGGCCAGCCGGACGGCACGTACGACCCGCTCCAGGTTGGCTCGGTGCAGCGACGACTGCGACCCTGGAGTCTCCACGACGACCTCCTGCGCGGCGCGGGACCGCAGCGATGAGGCCCCGTCTATGTCCAACTAGTGAACTCTAAGCTGAGCCGTTCGGGTCGCCTCCCGTCAAGAGGTTGAACAGTATCGGCGCTCCCGCCCATGCCGAAGGGGCGCCGCCCCCACAGGATCCTTCAAGATCCGGAACGGCGCCCTCCCGGGCTCGGGGTCCGCTACTTCAGGGCGCCCGCCGTCAGACCGGCCACCACCTGCCGCTGGAAGACGATGTACGCGGCGAGGACCGGGATCATCGCCATCACCAGGCCCGCGAACAGGCCCGACCAGTCGCCCTTGTAGCCCTGGCTGGCCGCGAGCTGCACCAGCCCCTGGGTCAGCACCCGCTTGTCCGGGTCGGTGTTGAGCACCGTCGGCAGCATGTACTGGTTCCACTGCCCCAGGAAGTTGAAGATGCCCACGCTGATCAGGCCCGGCTTGGCCATCGGCAGCATGATCTGGAAGAACGTCCTGGAGTGCGAGGCCCCGTCGACGAACGCCGCCTCCGCCACCGAGGTCGGCAGCGTGCGGAAGAACGCGGTCAGGAAGAAGACCGTGAACGGCAGCGAGTAGGCGATGTAGACCAGGATCAGCCCGTGGATCGTGTTCAGCAGGCCCATGTTGTTCACGACGTAGAACAGCGGGACCAGCGCCAGCATGATCGGGAAGCTCATGCCGCCGATGAACAGGTAGTAGATGAACCGGTTGCCCGGGAAGTCGAACCGGGCCAGCACGTACGCGGCCATCGAGCCGAGCACCAGGGTGCCGATGAGCGAACCCGCCACCACCAGGATGGTGTTGAGGAAGTAGTCGCTCATGTTGGCGTCGGTCCAGGCCCGCGACCAGTTGTCGAAGTGCAGCTTGTCCGGCAGCGACCAGGGCGAGTTGAAGATGGCGCTGTCGTCCTTGAAGGACGTCATCACCGCCCACAGCAGCGGCATCACGACCATGAACGCCCACAGGACGAGCATCCCGTGCGAGAAGACGTTGAGGACGCCGCCCTCCCGCTTCTCCTTCCGGGGCGGGGGGCCGTCCGAGTCGGTCTTGGCGACGGGAGCACCGGAGTCGGCCGGTACGGAGGTTTCGGTCGTCTTCATCTGATTCAGTACTCCAGCCGCTCGCGCCGGCCCAGCCGCATCACCAGGGCGGCGAACGCCAGCGTGACGACGAGCAGGGCGACGCCGATGGTGGTGGCGTAGGCGGCCTGCCCGTCACGGAACGCCTTCTGGTACACGTACAGGACCATGACGGTGGTCGAGTAGTCGGGACCGCCGGGACCGGTCGTCATGATCTGTACGACCGCGAACGACTCGGCGCCGAGGGCCAGGATGCCCATGTAGACCCAGCCGGACTGCACGGTGTCCCACAGCAGCGGCAGGGTGATCCGGAAGAAGGTGCTCGCCCGTCCCGCCCCGTCGAGCAGCGCCGCCTCGTAGAGATCCGCCGGGATGGAGGCCATTCCGGCGCTGAACAGGACCACGAAGAAACCGACCGTGGACCACACCAGGACCGCCATCACGGCCCACAGGGCGAGGCTCGGGTCGCCCAGCCACAGCGGCTGGACGCTGTCGAGCCCGATGCCGCGCAGAATCGAATTGATCGCGCCGCTGTCCGGGTTGTACGCGAAGGCGAACAGCAGAGCGACGATCGCGATCGAGAGGACCTGCGGGAAGAAATAGACGATCTTGTAGAAGGAGGAGCCCCGGACGCCGGTGACGACCGGGCCTCCCTTTCTCTTCCGGCCGCCGACATTGATCATGAAGGAGAAGAACAGCGCGAGGCCGATCGTCACCACCGGCAGCACGAGCGCGAAGATCAAGCTGTGCTGCAAGGACTTCCAGAAGATCTCGTCGTCCAGCATCCTCCGGTAGTTGTCCAGGCCGACCATCTTGAATTCGGGGCTCAGGCCCGTCCAGTCCGTGAACGAGTAGTAGATGGACTGGATGAACGGCCAGACCACGAAAAGCGCGTACAGTCCCAGGGGCAGCGCCAAGAACCCCACGATGAACCGGTACTTGCCGTGCTGCATCGCCGCTCCGTTGCCGTTACTGGTGCTTGTAGTGCTTGATCGACGAGTCCTTCGCGGCCGCGTCGGCGAAGCCCTGGATCTTCTTGATCGCCTCCGCCGGGGTGAGCCGTCCGGCCATCATCTCGCCGAGGCCCGCCACTCCGATCTGCTCCTTCTGGAGCTGGACGTACCAGTCCTGGAGCCTCGGGTTCACCACGTTGGAGCCGGCCTTCTCGAGCGCGGCCACACCGGACTTGAGGCCCGGGGTGAGGGTGATGCCGTCGGTGCCGCCGTTGAAGGCGGTCAGCGACTTCACCTTGGAGGTGAAGTTCTTCGAGGACGCCTCGCTGAGCATGATCCGCAGCTGCTCCATGCCGCCCGCGGTGTTCTTCGCCTTGGCCGGGACGATGAAGGGCTCACCGCCGGAGGCCCAGATGGTGCCGAAGGGCATCTTGTCGGAGGAGTCGATGCCGGTGGGCGCGGAGACAGCGAGGTCGAAGTCCTTGGGGATGACGTTCGCCGACTCGTTCTCCACCCAGGAGCCGTTCGGGATGAACAGCGCCTTGCCCTGGGCCCACGCGGTCTGTGACTGGATGTGGTCGAGACCGGGGGTGCCCTTGAGGACGTAGCCCTTCTTGTAGAGCTCGTAGTAGGCGTCGAAACACGCCTTGACCGCCGGGTTCTTCCAGGCGTTGGGCTCCAGGTTGTCGATGGCGTCGAGCACCTCGACTCCGCCGACCTTGGCGATCATCGGGTAGAGCGAGAAGGGCAGGTAGTACGGGTACTTGCCCGCGTACGTCCAGCCCGCCATGCCCTTCTTCTTGGCCTTCTCGCACACCGCGAGCATCTGGTCCCAGGTCTCCGGGTACTGCTCGTCGAGCGAGTCGAGGGCCTTCTGGGAGTACCAGACGCCGTAGACCGTGTAGGCGTAGTACATGATCCACACCGGGTCGCCGTCGAACTGGCCCATCTCGACGATGCCGGGCCGCAGGGTGTCGCGGACCTTCTTGTTCGGGTCGTCGTAGGACGGGGCGTCCAGGAGCGGGGTGAGGTCGGCGAGCTGGTTCTTGCCGACCAGGACGCCCATGTCCATCTGCTCGGCGCCGGAGTTGTCGATGAGGTCCGGCGGGGTGCCCTGGTTGAAGCGGGGCTGGAGGGTGGACTGGATCTTCTGGGTGGCGGAGAACTTCACCTTCGCCTTGGGGAAGTTCTTCTCGTAGATCTTGACGGCGTCCTCGGCGTACTCCTTGCCGAAACCGCCGTCGAACAGGACGAATTCCATCTGGGCGGTGTCGTTGACGGCCAGCGGGTTCTTCGCGGTCTTCTTGCCGGCCTTGGCCTTGTCGCCGCTGTCGTCGCCGCCACTGCTGGCGCACGCGGACAGAAAGCTCATGGTCGGGACGGAGATCAGTCCGAGCGCGGCCGACCGCTTGATCAGATCGCGGCGGCCTACACCCGCGCTGCCGTTCATGCTGTTCTCGGCGGAAGTGGATCCCATGCTCAAGTCCTCGCCTTCTCCAGGACTCAGGCGGTGAACCGGATCCTCCCCGGCACCGCGGTCAGGTCAAGCAGGTTCGTGCAAGAGGTTCGTGCGAGTGGGGTGAATCGCCGACAGGTATAGTCCACTTCCGGTCGGCGGAGCAAGATCGAATGCAAGGTTGGCCATGGGTCTTTTCCGAGTTGAGACCTCGCGGAAATATGAGCGCGCTGTGCGAAGCTTGCCGGAAAAATCCGCGACATAGGCCCCGAATGCCGCAGCCAACGCCCTTGACATCACTGTCCACTTGGGCCACTACTGATCCTTGCACGGAATTGGTGACAACGTTGTCCGTCCTCGTGCAGGGAGGGTACTAGCCGATGGATCGGTACAGAACTCGACTCAGACGGAGTACGGCGGTCGTCTTCACGGCCGCCTTCGTCATGACCGTGGGCTCGCAGGGCGCGGCGGTCGCCCTGCCCGAGACCCCGGCCGCGGCCGACCGGGGGTTCGCGTCCTCCTTCGAGGCCGGTGACCCGGCCCCCGACTGGATCAACACCGTCGACGGCGGCCGGTCCTCCGGCGTCGACGGCGGCTACAGCACCGGCATCCCGGGCAATGTCACCGACCATGTCACGGACGTCCGGGCGAGCGCCGAGAACACCGGCGGCGGCGAGGTGAAGGAGAACCTCGTCGACGGCGAGTCCGTCACCAAGTGGCTGGCCTTCGAGCCCACCGGCTGGGCCGAGTTCGACCTGGACAAGCCGGTCAAGGTGGTCACCTACGCGCTGACCTCGGCCAACGACTTCGCCGAGCGCGACCCGAAGGACTGGACCCTGAAGGGCTCCACCGACGGCAAGGACTGGAAGACCCTCGACACCCGCTCCGGCGAATCGTTCGACGAACGGTTCCAGACGAAGTCGTACGACATCGCGGACCCGGCCGAGTACCAGCACTTCCGGCTCGACATCACCAAGAACAACGGCGCCGACGACATCCTCCAGCTGGCCGACGTGCAGTTCTCCACGGGCGGCGGCGACGGGCCGGTGCCGCAGGACATGCTCTCGCTGGTCGACCGCGGGCCGAGCGGATCGGCCACCGCGAAGGCGGGCGCCGGATTCACCGGAAAGAGGGCCCTGCGTTACGCCGGTCGGCACACGGCCGAGGGACGGGCGTACTCGTACAACAAGGTCTTCGACGTGAACGTGGCGGTGGACCGGCTGACCCGGCTGTCGTACCGGATCTTCCCGTCGATGGCCGACGGCGACCGGGACTACGACGCCACGAACGTGTCCGTGGACCTGGCCTTCACCGACGGCACCTTCCTGAGCGGTCTCGACGCCCGTGACCAGCACGGATTCCCGCTGTCGCCGCAGGGACAGGGCGCCTCGAAGGTGCTCTACGCCAACCAGTGGAACAACGTGGTCTCGCGGATCGGGTCGGTCGCGGCCGGGAAGACCGTCGACCGGATCCTCGTCGCGTACGACTCCCCGCGCGGGCCCGCGAAGTTCCGGGGCTGGCTGGACGACGTGAAGCTGGAGCGGGTCGCGGCGGAGAAACCCAAGGCGCATCTGTCGGACTACGCGCTCACCACCCGGGGCACCAACTCCAGCGGCGGCTTCTCGCGCGGCAACAACTTCCCGGCTACGGCCGTGCCGCACGGCTTCAACTTCTGGACCCCGGTGACCAACGCGTCCTCGCTGAGCTGGCTCTACGACTACGCGCGGGCCAACAACGACGACAACCTGCCGACGATCCAGGCGTTCAGCGCGAGCCACGAGCCGAGCCCGTGGATGGGCGACCGGCAGACCTTCCAGGTGATGCCGTCGGCCGCCGGCGGCACCCCGGACACCGGCCGGGAGGCGCGGGAGCTGGCCTTCCGGCACGAGAACGAGACCGCGCGGCCGTACTACTACGGGGTGCGGTTCGAGAACGGGCTCAAGGCGGAGATGGCGCCGACCGACCACGCGGCGGCCCTGCGCTTCAGCTACCCGGGCGACGACGCGAGCGTCCTCTTCGACAACGTGACGGACCAGGCGGGGCTGACGCTCGACAAGGACGCCGGGGTGATCACCGGGTACTCGGACGTGAAGTCCGGGTTGTCCACCGGCGCGACCCGGCTCTTCGTCTACGGCGTCTTCGACAAGCCGGTGAAGGACGGCTCCGCGGGCGGGGTCAAGGGGTATCTGCGCTTCGACGCCGGTGCGGACCGGACCGTCACGCTGCGGCTCGCCACCTCGCTGATCAGCCTCGACCAGGCGAAGGACAACCTGCGCCAGGAGATCCCGGACGGCACGTCCTTCGAGAAGGTCCGGGACCGGGCCAGGGCACAGTGGGACCGGCTGCTCGGCAAGGTCGAGGTCGAGGGTGCCACGCAGGACCAGCTGACCACGCTGTACTCCAGCCTGTACCGGCTGTACCTGTACCCCAACTCCGGCTTCGAGAAGGTGGGTTCGAAGTACCAGTACGCCTCGCCGTTCTCGCCGATGCCGGGTCCGGACACCCCGACGCACACCGGTGCGAAGATCGTGGACGGCAAGGTGTACGTCAACAACGGCTTCTGGGACACCTATCGGACCACCTGGCCGGCGTACTCGCTCCTGACGCCCTCTCAGGCGGGCGAGATGGTCGACGGGTTCGTCCAGCAGTACAAGGACGGCGGCTGGACCTCCCGCTGGTCCTCCCCCGGTTACGCGGATCTGATGACCGGCACCTCCTCGGACGTCGCCTTCGCGGACGCGTACGTCAAGGGCGTGGACTTCGACGCCAAGTCGGCGTACGACGCGGCCCTGAAGAACGCGACGGTCGTACCGCCGTCGTCCGGCGTGGGCCGCAAGGGCATGGAGACCTCGCCCTTCCTCGGCTACACGAGCACCGACACCCACGAGGGGCTGTCCTGGGCGCTGGAGGGCTACCTCAACGACTACGGCATCGCGCGGATGGGCCAGGCGCTGTACGCGAAGACCGGTCAGAAGCGCTACAAGGACGAGTCGGAGTACTTCCTCAACCGGGCCCGGGACTACGTGAACCTCTTCGACTCCAAGGCGGGCTTCTTCCAGGGCCGGGACGCGAAGGGCGACTGGCGGGTGCCGTCGGCCAGTTACGACCCGCGGGTGTGGGGCTACGACTACACCGAGACCAACGGCTGGGGCTACGCCTTCACCGCCCCGCAGGACAGCCGGGGCCTGGCCAACCTGTACGGCGGGCGCTCAGGGCTCGCCGAGAAGCTGGACACGTACTTCGCGACGCCGGAGACGGCCTCGCCGGAGTTCGTCGGCTCCTACGGCGGTGTCATCCACGAGATGACGGAGGCGCGGGACGTCCGGATGGGCATGTACGGGCACTCCAACCAGGTCGCCCACCACGTCAACTACATGTACGACGCGGCCGGTCAGCCCTGGAAGACGCAGAGGAACGTCCGTGAGGTGCTGTCGCGGCTGTACGTCGGCAGCGAGATCGGGCAGGGCTACCACGGCGACGAGGACAACGGCGAGCAGTCGGCCTGGTACCTGTTCTCGGCGCTGGGCTTCTACCCGCTGGTGATGGGCAGCGGTGAATACGCGGTCGGCTCACCGCTGTTCACCAAGGCGACGGTCCATCTGGAGAACGGCCGGGACCTGGTGGTCAAGGCTCCGAAGAACAGCGCGCGGAACGTGTACGTGCAGGGGCTGCGGGTCAACGGCAAGCCGTGGACGTCGACTTCGCTCCCGCACTCGGTGCTGTCCAAGGGGGCCGTCCTGGACTTCGACATGGGCCCGAAGCCCTCGAAGTGGGGCACGGGGAAGAACGCCGCCCCGGCGTCGATCACCAAGGACGACGAGGTGCCGACGCCCCGCGCGGACGTGCTCTCCGGGGACGGGGCGCTGTTCGACAACACCTCGGCGACGGACGCGAGCGTGACCTCGGTGGAGCTGCCGGTGTCCGGTCCGGTCAAGGGGGTCCAGTACACGGTGACTTCGGCGAAGGACCACACGAAGGCGCCGACCGGCTGGACGCTCCAGGGCTCGGCCGACGGGACCACGTGGAAGACGCTCGACCGGCGCTCCGGCGAATCCTTCGCATGGGACCGGCAGACACGGGCGTTCTCGGTGAGGTCTCCGGGTACGTACGAGAAGTACCGTCTGGTGCTCGACGGCGAGGCGGTCGTGTCGGAGGTCGAACTGCTCGCCTGAGCAACGGCGTTGGGGGTCCCATGCAGGGTGTCGATCCGGCCTGGCTGCCGGACGGGGCGTTCCGGCCGATCGGCACCCGGCGGACCCTGATCCGCGGCTCGGGTCCCCTGGTGGACACCGTCCGCGGGGAGGTCGCCGAGGCCTGTCGTCGGTTCGGCGGCAGCGTCTCGCGTGAACCGGGCCCGTACGACCTGGTGTTGGAGCTGGACGGCGACGACGGCTCCGAGGGATTCACGTTCGGGCGCCGTGACGGCTGTACGACCGTCACGGCGTCCGGCGCGCGCGGGCTGCTGTACGGCTTCTTCCACGTCGTACGGCTCGGGGAGGCCGCGTTCCTCGACGAGGCCCGACTCACCTCGCACGGACCGCGGTTGCCCCTGCGGATGCTCGACCACTGGGACAACGTGGCCGTGCACCCGGTCATGGGGCAGGTGGAGCGCGGGTACTCCGGCGGGTCGTTGTTCTGGGCGGACGGGCGGGCGCGCGGGGACCTGGAGCGGGTGCGGGCGTACGGCAGGCTGCTCGCGGCCTGCGGGATCAACGCCGTGGCGGTGAACAACGTCAACGTGCACGCGGCCGAGGCCCGGCTGCTGACCGACCGGCTCCCCGAAGTGGCCGACATCGCGGGGGCGTTGAGGGCGTACGGGATTCGCGTCCATCTGTCGGTGACCTTCGCCGCGCCGATGGTGCTGGGCGGCCTGCCGACGGCCGATCCGCTGGACCCGGACGTGTCGTCGTGGTGGGTGGAGGCGGTCCGGCGGGTCTACCGGACGATCCCCGACTTCGGCGGGTTCGTGGTGAAGGCCGACTCGGAGGGCCAGCCGGGGCCGTTCGCTTACGGGCGCAGTCACGCGGACGGGGCCAACATGCTGGCCGCGGCCCTCGCCCCGCACGGCGGCACCGTGCACTGGCGGGCCTTCGTCTACGACCACCACCAGGACTGGCGGGACCGCTCCACCGACCGGGCGCGGGCCGCCTACGACCATTTCGTGCCGCTGGACGGGGAGTTCGCCGCCAACGCCGTCCTCCAGGTGAAGCACGGGCCGATGGACTTCCAGGTCCGGGAGCCGGTGTCTCCGCTGATCGGGGCGATGCCGGGCACCCGGCTGGCGGTGGAGTTCCAGGTGACGCAGGAGTACACCGGGCAGCAGCGGCATGTGTGCTGGCTGGGGCCGATGTGGAGCGAGGTGCTGCGGTTCGGGGTCGGCGGCGGGGAGTCCACCGTGGGCGAGTCGGCGCGCGGTGGGCTCGTGGCCGTGTCCAATGCCGGGGACGATCCGTTCTGGACGGGGCATCCGCTGGCCCAGGCGAACCTGTACACCTTCGGACGGCTGGCCTGGGAGCCGGGCGCCGATCCGCATCGGGTCCTCGACGAATGGATCCGGCTGAGCTTCGGGACGGCCGACCCCGCGCTCGCGGCTGGCCTGCGCTCGATCCTGGACGGTTCGTGGCGGACGTACGAGAAGTACACCGCTCCCCTGGGCGTGGGCTTCATGGTCCAGCCGGGGCACCACTACGGGCCGAGCGTGGACGGCTACGAGTACAGCCCGTGGGGCACCTACCACTTCGCCGACCGCGACGGAGTCGGCGTCGACCGGAGCGTGGCGAGCGGGACGGGGTACGCGGGGCAGTACGGGAAGCCGTGGGCCGAGGTGTACGAGTCACTCGTGTCGTGTCCCGACGAGCTGCTGCTGTTCTTCCACCACGTGTTGTACGGGCACATGTTGAAGAGCGGGAAGACGGTGATCCAGCATATCTACGACACACACTTCGAGGGCGTGGAAGAGGTGGAGGCAGCCCGGGAGGTGTGGGCCTCGCTGGTGGATCTGGTGGACCCTGCGCGCCACGCGCGGGTGACGGAGCGGTTCGAGGAACAGCTGCGCAGTGCCCGCGAGTGGCGCGATCAGGTCAACAGCTACTTCTTCCGGAAGTCCGGGGTGCCGGACGAGCGGGGGCGGGTCGTCTACTGAAGGCGGAGGATCGCCACGCCCCTGGGGTCGAGGGTGAGGGGGGCGCCCGCCTCCGTCCGCTCCCCGGTGAGCAGGTCGGTCGCGGTGGTGTGCGCCTTCAAGTGGGCTGTCTCCGCGGTGTGGTTGAGGAGGAACAGCAGGCGCATGCCGTCCGGCGCGACCCTGGTCGCGGTCTCCAGGCCCTCGTGCTCGGCGTACGGTCCGATCAGGTCGTGGCGGGACAGGACGCGGCGGACCACCTGGTCCACGCCGGACCGGTCGAGGGCCGTGGCGATGTACCAGGCCTCGCCCTCGCCGTACTGGTTGCGGGTCACGGCCGGGGTTCCGGCGTAGAAGTCCGTGCCGTACGTGGCGACCGTCTCGGCGCCCCGGAGCCGCACGATCTCGAAGACGAGCCGTCCCTGTGCGGCCAGCTCGGGGATCGGCTGGGTGAACTCCGGTGCGCGGGAGTCCCATTCGTCGATCCGGATGCCCATGAGCGGGGCGAGCGGGCCGGGGACGTCGGTGAGGAAGGCGCGGTCGTGTGCGTCGACCCGGCCGGAGAGGAAGGTGGTGAGGACCGTGCCGCCGCGTTCCGCGACCGCTTCGAGGCGGGTGGCGAGGTCGCCCTTGACCATGTGGAGGGCGGGGGCGAGGACCACGTCGTACGGGGTGAGGTCGGCGGCGTGCGGGACGACGTCCACGTCGGCACCGGCCTCGCGGGCGGCCCGGTAGTAGGCGTGGACCACCTCCTGGTACTTGACCAGCCGGGAGGGGCCGTCGGAGATCTCCAGGGCCCACCAGCTGTCCCAGTCGAAGACCAGGGCGGTGCGGGCGGCGGCGGCGGCGCCGAGGGAGGCGGTGCCGAGCAGCTCCAACTCCGACCCCAGCGCGGCCACTTCACGGAAGACCCGGGTGTCGTCGCGGCCCGCGTGGCCGATGACCGCCCCGTGGTACTTCTCGCAGGCTCCCCTTGAGGCGCGCATCTGGAAGTAGAGGGCCGCGTCGGCGCCGTGGGCTATCGCCTGGAAGGTGGCCAGGCGCAACTCCCCAGGTCTGCGCAGGGGGTTGACGTCACGGCAGGCCGTCGTGGACGGGGTCTGCTCCATCAGCCAGAAGGGGGCGCCGTCCTTGAGGCCGCGCATCAGGTCGTGGGCGAGGGCGGGCCAGGTCGGCGGCGCGTCCAGGGGCGGGTAGCTGTCCCAGGAGGCGAAGTCGAGGTGGGGTGCCCAGCGGTGGTAGTCGAGGGGGCGAAACATGCCCATGAAGTTGGTGGTCACGGGGGTCTCGGGGTCATGGGCGCGGATCACCTCCTTCTCGGCGAGGAAGCAGCCGAGCAGCGCGTCGGTGGTGAAGCGGAAGTAGTCGAGCGTGACGCCCTGGAAGGCGGTGTGGTCGGGGCCGCGCCAGTGCTCGGTGAGGGCGCTGGGCGGCTCGATCTCGGCGAAGTCGGTGTAGCGGTGCGACCAGAACGTCGTCCACCAGGCGTCGTTGAGGGCGTCGAGGGTGACGTACCTGTCCCGCAGCCACTGTCGGAACGCCTCGGCGCACAGTTCGCAGTAACAGACGCCCCCGTACTCGTTGTTGATGTGCCAGGCGAGCAACGCCGGGTGTTCCGCGTACCGTTCGGCGAGCCTGTCCGCCAGCTGGGTGGCGAGTCTGCGGTACTGCGGTGAGCTGGGGCAGAAGTTGTGGCGCTGGCCGTAGCGGTGTCGGCGGCCCTCGAAGTCGGTGCGGTTGACCTCGGGGTACTTCTTGGCGAGCCAGGGCGGCAGGGCGGCCGTACCGGTGGCGAGGCAGACCTGCCGGCCCTCGGCCGCCGCCCGGTCGAGTACGCGGTCCAGGACGGTGAAGTCGTAGGTGTCCTCGGCCGGTTGAGTGAGGGACCAGGAGAAGACGCCGACGGTGAGGGTGTCGATGCCGGCCTGCGCGAACAGGCGGTGGTCCTCGTCCCAGACCTCCTCCGGCCACTGCTCGGGGTTGTAGTCGCCGCCGTACGGGATCTTCGAGCTCGACGGGGTCATGCGGTGAAGTCCTCCTGGGTCTCGGCGATCACCGGGCGGCTGCCGTACAGCAGGGACAGCAGCAGCGGGGCCGCCAGCAGCGCGGGCAGGGCCTCGGTCAGCACCGCGGTCCCGGCGGCGGTCAGGACGAGCAGCGAGGCGGCGCCGAGGGTGGCGCGGCCGTGCCGGAACAGGAAGTACCCGGCGAGGCGCACGGTGTCCCTGGCCCGGAACGCGAACAGCGAGGTGAGCACGAGCGCGTGCGCGCCCCAGAGCAGGGACCCGGCGCCGATCGCCCCGAGCAGCACCGCCCACCAGCCGGGCAGTCCGGTGGCGGAGAAGTGGGTCAGCGTGAACGCGATCACCGTGAGCCAGGCCAGCAGCGGCGTCCACAGCCTCAGCGCGGGAAGGGCGTTGAGCCGCCAGCCCCGCCAGTAGGCCCGCGCCGGGTGGAGGTCGGCGAGGTCGCGGTCGCGGTGGTGGAGGGCGTACAGGGCGGCGGCCGTGGCCGGTCCGAGGGGCAGCAGGCATACGGCGGCCAGCGGGAGGTTGGCCGGGTCGGGGCCGATCAGGAGCAGCGCGGCCAGGCCCGGCGCGGCGGCGAGGAGGAGCAGGGCCTCGACGGTGACGAGGGTGTGGATGAGGGCGGCGGCGCGCGAGAGGGAGCCCTGGCCGAACGTGACAGGGGCGCTCACCGCGGCTCCCTCCCCAGCATCCGGCGCTCGTCCCACCACTCGGGCGCCTCCTCCACCACCGGGCCGACCTCCACCAGAGTGATCTCGTGGCGGGCCAACGTCAGGTCCAGTTCGGTCCGTTCGTCCTCGACCGGTTGGCGCGCGTGCTGCCGGGCGGGCTCGGCCGCTTCATGCAGTACGTCGATCTCGTGCGGCTTGGGTGAGCGCGGGCTGCCCATCCGCTGCCAGGCGGTACGGGCGTTGCCGTGCTCCTCGTCGACCACGGAGCGGCGTACGAACGCCTCGCGGGCGCCCGGAAGCGGTACGGACAGGCGCAGTCGGTGCCGGGCCGGGCCAGGGGTGTCGCCGGTCTCGTCGACCGGTGCCCAGGCGAGGACGGTGACCCGGCCGTCGGGGTGCCGGGTGACCAGGTGGTCGCTGCCGCGGGCGAGCAGGTCCGGGCCCATGCGGGCCATGAAGGCGTAGAGGTGGTAGGTCGGTTTCCGCACCTGTCGGTGGGTGAGCAGACCGAAGCCGCCGTGGAAGAGCGCGGTGGGCGGACCCGCCTCCTCGAACATGTCGCTGAAGGTCCAGTAGGAGAAGGAGTCGACGTGGTCGCCGCCGTGTGCGAGGACCGGGGCCAGGTACGCGGCGTGGAAGGCGGTGTCGTGGACCGGGTTGTCGGGGCGGTAGGACGAGTTGAACTCTGTGATGTGGACCGGGAGTTCAGCGAGTCGTGTGCCCTTCAGGCGTTCGCGGGGCGTGGCGAACTGGTCCAGGAGGTGGTGGGCCGGGGCCAGCGTCTGGTGGACGCCGAAGGGGACGTGCTGGGCGGGGCCCGAGGTGTAGGCGTGCTTGGACACGAAGTCGACCGGGACGTCGCGCTGTTCGGCGAACTCGGCGAAGCGGTCCAGCCATTCGTCCGCGCCCGGTGAGATCGCGGGGCCGCCGACCTGGAGATCCGGGTCCACTTCCTTCACCGCGGCCGCCGTCACCTCGTAGAGGCGGTGGTACGCCTTCTCGTCCGCGCCCTGCCAGAAGTCCGGGAGGTTGGGCTCGTTCCAGACCTCGATGGGCCAGCCGCGCACCTCGTCGAGGCCGTACCGGTCGACGAGGTGGGTGACGGTCGCCTTGACCAGGGCGGCCCACTCCTTGTGCGAGCGGGGCGGGGTGACGTTGCCGTGCCACCAGAACACCGTCTGGTCGCCCGACGCCAACTCCCCCGGCATGAAGCCGAGTTCGAGGAAGGGGCGGATGCCCAGCTCCAGGCAGGCGTCGACGACCTGGTCGACGTACGTGAAGGAGTGCCGGACGTGCCGGGTGCCCTGCCAGTCATAGGGCCGGTACACGCCCATGCCATCGCTGAGCAGTCCGTGTCCCCGGATGTGCCGGAAGCCGATCTCGCGCTGGAGGAGCTTCAGGGAGTCCTGGTGGTCGCGGCGCAGGGCGAGTTCGATCCGGCCGGTGCCGACGCAGTGGCGCCAGGCGTCGGGGAGCCGGCCGGACGGCTCGGCGGGGACGCGGGTGATCACCCGTTCTCCTTCTTGAACCGTTCGTACGCCTTGTTGTGCAGGTCGACGAGCTGCTGCATGTTCTTCGCCTTCAACTCCGCCTGGAAAGCGCCCCATTGGGACATCGGGCGCTTGCCGAGGACGAACTGGAGGGTGTTCTGGATGGTGGTGTCCTTGAGCGGGGTGTCCCAGAGGGTCGCCTGTTCCTGCTCGAAGGACTGGAGCGGGTGGGCCGGGTCGACGGGGAGTTCCCTGCGCTGGGACATGACGTCCTGGAACTTCTTCTCGTCGGGGCTGAAGTTGGAGGAGACCAGCTCCCAGCTGCCGCCGTAGGTGAAGACGCCGTTGAAGAAGCCGTAGTCCTTCTGGAGGTCCTTCGGGGCGTCCGGGTCGGAGCCCATCAGCGAAATGCCGGGCTCCAGCGTGTACTTGCCGCCGGACTCGGTGTAAGTGACGCCCTCCACGCCCCACTTGCAGAACTTCTGGCCCTCGTCGGAGTACCAGAGCCAGTCCACGAACTGCATCATCGCGACGAAGTCGGCGCTCTTGAGGGCCTTGCTGGAGATCATGACGCCGTTCTCCAGCCGGATGCCGCTCAGCAGGATCGGTCCGGCCGGACCGAGGGGCACCGGGACCATCTCGATCTTCGAGCCCTTGACCTGCTTGCTCAGGTTGTAGCGGTAGTTCTGCACCAGCTCCTGCGGGTTGGCGCTGATCACGTACGACTTCTCGGCCAGCAGCTTCTGCACGGCCTGGTCGTCCTGCTGGGTGAAGCTCTCCGGGTCGAGGAGCTTCTCGGCGACGATCTTTCTCAGGTACTCGACCATCTGCCGGTAGGCGTCCTGGGTCGCGGTGAAGACGAACTTCCGCGCCTTGGTGTCGAAGCTGATGTTGTCGTAGTTCCAGCCGGCCTTCACGCCGTAGGCCTGGCCGAGATAGCCGAACAACGCCCCGCACGGGAAGGGGGTGTTGGTGCTCCAGCGGTCCGTCCAGGGGTATTTGTCCGGGTACTCGGCCTTGAGCGCCTTGAGGACGTCGTGGACCTCGTCCCAGGTCGTGGGCAGAGTGAGTCCGTGCCTGTCGAGGACGTCCGTGCGGAAGGACAGCGAGTAGCCGGACTTGGGCTTCTCGTGCAAGCCGGGCAGGAGGTAGTACTTGCCGTCGGACTGGCGGATGGAGTCCAGTTCGGGCTCCAGCTTCCACTTCTTCACCTTGTCGCGGAAGTTGGGCATCAGGTGGGCGTACTCGCTGACCGGGAGGATCGCGCCCGAGGAGACGAAGGCGACCTCGCCGGGGTGGTAGGTCTTCGGGATGATGAAGGGGGCGTCGCCCGAGCCGATCAGGACGCTGCGCTTCTTCTCGTAGTCGGCGAGCGGGACGTCGAGGGGCTTGATGGTGATCCCGGTGCGCTTGGTGACCTCCTTCCAGAACAGCCAGCTGTTCTTGAGGGGGTAGACCGGGTTGTCGTTGTGCAGCATCGAGAAGGACAGCGCCTTGGTGGCCTTGAACTGCTGGCCGGCCCGGTAGTCCTTCATCGCGCCGTTCTGCTTCTTCGACAGGTCCTTGGAGTCGCCTCCGTCGTCGCCGCTGCCGCAGCCGGTGAGGCCGGCGAGGCCGATGAATCCGGCGGCGGCCAGGATCTGACGCCGCGACAGCTCTCCTGCGTTCTGCACGGGAACTCCCTTGTTCCGTAGGTGAGTTGCTGGGATCAGCCCTTGACCGCGCCGAGCATCACGCCCGAGACGAAGTAGCGCTGGACGAAGGGGTACACGCAGATGATCGGCAGCGCGGTGAGCACGATGGTGACCGCCTGGATGCTCGCGCCGACCTGGCTGAGCTGCTCGGTGGTGGCACCGGCGTTGCCGCCGCCGGTGGCGCCCGCGATGAGGTTGCGCAGATAGACGGTGACCGGCATCAGATCGGTACGGTCCATGTAGAGGAACGCGCTGAACCAGGAGTTCCAGAAGGACACCGTGTAGAAGAGCACCATGGTCGCGACGACCGCCTTGGACAGCGGGAGCACGATCCTGAGCAGGATGCCGTAGGTGCTGAGGCCGTCGATCTGCGCGGCCTCCTCCAGTTCGGTGGGCAGGCTCTCGAAGAAGGCCTTCATCACCAGGAGGTTGAAGACGCTGATCGCGTTGGGCAGGGCGATCGCCCAGACGCTGTTCTTGAGTCCGAGGCTGGTGACCAGGACGTAGTTGGGGATGAGCCCGCCGGTGAAGAACATGGTGAACACGGCGATGCCGACGAGCACCCCGCGCCCCTTGAGGTGCTTCTTCGACAGGACGTAGGCGTAGCAGGTCGTCAGGACCATGGCGACGGCGGTGGCCACGACCGTGTAGAGCACGGTGTTTCCGTAGTTCCGCCAGAACATCGAGTCCTGGAACACGATCTTGTACGTGGTGAGGTTGAACCCCTTGGGCCACAGGGTGACTTCACCGGCCCGGATCTGCCGCTCGCCGCTGAAGGAGCGGGCGACGATGTTGAGGAAGGGGTACAGGGTCACGACCACAACCAGGGTGAGGACGACGCCGTTGACGCCCTGGAAGACCCGGTAGGAACGGCTCGGCTTCACCACAGGCTGGTCCCCACTGTGCGGCGCGAGAGCGTGTTGGCGGAGGTGATCAGGACCAGGCCGATGACCGCCTCGAACAGGCCGATGGCGGCGGCGTAGCTGAAGCTGTTGGACTCGACGCCCGCCCGGTAGACGTAGGTTGAGATCACGTCGGCGGTCGGGTAGGTCAGCGGGTTGTACAGCAGCAGGACCTTCTCGAAGCCGACGGCCATGAACGTACCGACGTTGAGGATCAGCAGCGTGATCATGGTGGGGCGGATGCCGGGCAGGGTGACGTGCCAGATCTGCTGCCAGCGGTTGGCGCCGTCGATGCGGGCGGCCTCGTAGAGGTCCTCGTCGATGGTGGTGAG
Source organism: Streptomyces sp. SID13726 (assembly GCF_010548375.1). Lineage (GTDB taxonomy): Bacteria > Actinomycetota > Actinomycetes > Streptomycetales > Streptomycetaceae > Streptomyces. Next base: position 311,106 of record NZ_JAAGLY010000001.1, on the reverse strand, counting down.
CGCGGCGAGGTAGAGGATCGTGCCCCAGCCTGCGGTCTGCCAGATCTCCGAACCGACGTAGATGGTGCGGAACCAGTCGGGTTCCTGGATGAAGCGGATCGGGTCGTGGCCGAGCCAGCCGAGGGCGTGGTTGACCGGGCCGTCCGTGGCGAGCATCTGAAGGGTGATGCCCGCGACGATCACGATCGACAGGAAGTGCGGGAGGTACGACACCGACTGCACGAACCGCTTGAGGGAGCGCCTGCGGACCTCGTTGAGCAGCAGGGCGAGCACGATCGGGATCGGGAAGCAGAACACCAGGGTGAGTCCGCCGAGCCACAGGGTGTTGCGGAACACCTGCCAGAAGGTCGGATCGCTGAGGAACATGCGCACATAGCGCAGGCCCACCCAGTCCTCGCCGAACATCGAGCCGCCGGGCTCGAAGCGCCGGAAGGCGATCACGTTGCCGATCATCGGCAGATAGCGGAAGACCAGGAAGAACAGCAACGGCAGGACGGCCAGCGAGTACAACTGCCAGTCGCGGCGCAGGGATCGGCGCCATCCGCTGCGCGTCGCCGGGCGGGGGACGGCGGCCCTGGGCGGTTCTTCGATGCCTGGTGGAGGAGAGGCCGACTTGATGGATGTGCTCACGCTCGGTCCTCTCAGACGGAGGCACGGAACCGAAACTTTCGAGCTCTTACCGGTAACTTCGCGGCAACTTAGAGCCACCGAGAAAGCGCTGTCAATGGGTCAGGCAGGAGATACCTGGGGCGCGAGTGGGGTAGAACCGGTAGACCAAGTCCCGGCTCCCTCCGCAAGTTTCACTGCTTTGACCGACTGATGCGAGGTGTCCCGTGCCTGCGTTCGACTTGCCGACGAGGGAGCTGGAGCAATACCGGCCCGAAGTCCAGGAACCCCCGGATTTCGACGAGTTCTGGCGTGACACCCTGAAAGAGGCCGCCCAGAGGGACGTGCTGGTGTCGGCGCGCCCGGTGGAGAGCGGGCTGCGGCTGACGGACACCTGGGACGTGACCTTCCGGGGCTTCGCCGGCGATCCGGTGCGCGCCTGGTTCAGCAGACCCGCCGGAGCGCCCGAACTCCTGCCCGCCGTGGTGGAGTTCGCCGGTTACGGCCGCGGGCGCGGTCTCCCGCACGAGCGGCTGACCTGGGTGAGCGCCGGGTACGCGCATCTGCTGATGGACAACCGCGGCCAGGGCGACCAGTACGGCAACGGCGGCGCGACCCCCGACCCGCACACCTCGTCGCCGGGCGGACCGGGCCCCGCGGTGCGCGGTCTGCTGGATCCGCGCGACTACCACTACCGCCGGCTGATCACCGACGCGGTGCGCGCGGTGACGGCGGTGCGGGCGCTGCCGGGCGTGGACGGGGGACGCGTCGCGGCCGTCGGCAACAGCCAGGGCGGCGGGCTGGCGCTGGCCGTGGCGGGCCTGGTGCCCGACCTGGCGGCGACGGTGGTCACCGCGCCCTTCCTGTGCGGCATCCGGAGGGCCCTGGACCTCACCGACGCGAGCCCCTACGGCGAGATCTCCGCGTATCTGTCGGTGCACCGGGACGCGGCGGAGGCCGCGTACCGCACGCTGTCGTACGTCGAGGGCGTCTCCTTCGCACGGCGGGCCGCCGCCCCGGCGCACTTCGGGGTGGGCCTGCGGGACACGGTGTGCCCGCCGAGCGGGGCGTACGCGGCCTTCAACCGGTACGCCGAACTGACCGGCGCGGACCCCCGCAAGGAGATCCGCGCCTATCCGTACAACGGTCACGAGGGCGGCGACGCGGTACAGGTCCGCCGCCAACTCGACTGGCTGGGCGAGGTGCTGGAGATCAGCCGGTAGCCAGGGCGAACACGTGCAGATCGCTGTTCCGGGGCAGTCGCACACTCGCGACGGTCTTGCCGTCCGGTGTCGTGAACGGCTTTGTGGCGAAGACGTACGTGGCCACCGGGTCCCGGTCCGCGCCCGCCACGTTGCGGTACGCGGCGCGGGCGACGACCTCGTTGCCGTACTGGACGGTGCCGCCGCCTCCGCCGACGGTCCAGTCGGTGAGGGCCAGTTCGACGGTGTCGGTGCTGCCGTCGGTGTAGGTGACGGTGGCCTGGGCCTGCTGGTTGCCGTTGACCGCGCTGCCGACGAAGGACAACGTGCCGACGGGCCGGTCCAGTTGGATGCTCTGGCCGGAGGCCGTGGCGTTGTCGGGGCGGCCGTCCGGGGAGTCCGGCCAGGTGAAGTCCAGGCCGTTCACCGTGCCTTGCCCGCCCGGTGTGAGTCCGGCTGCCGCCAGGGCCTGGCGGGAGTAGCTCCAGCCGCCGCCGTCGTAGTCGGCCTCGTCGTGGTCGCCGGAGTCGTCCGAGATCCCGGTGTTGTCGTACGCGGCGAGCAGGGTGCCGGGGGCGGCGACCGTGAGGGACACGGGCTGCTCGTAGGCGGTGCCGTCCGAGGTGACGGCGACCGTGACGTCGTAGAAGCCCTGCTTGATGCCCTCGGCGGAACGCAGGGTGATCTCCTGGGAGCCGTCGACGACCGTGCCCTCGGCGGGCGTCGCCGTGATGCCCTCGGGTGTCTCGACCCGGAAGCGGACCTCGGGGCCCGTGCCGTCGCCGCTCAGCGACAGGGCGCGGACACCGACCTCGGTGTGGCCGCCCGGTGCGATCGTCGCCGTGGTCGGGCCGACGCCGATCTGGTACGGCTGCTCACCGGTACGGAAGGACGGCGGGGCCGAGGAGGCGCCCCAGGTCGGGTCGGGTGTGCCGGAGAGGCCGTAGTCGAGCCGGCCGCCGTCCCGGACGAAGGAGGCCGGGAGCCAAGGGGCCTGGCTGGTACGGCCGTTGACCGTCAGCGAGTGGACGTACGGCGCGTCGGCGGCTGCTCCCTCGGCGCGGATGGAGATGTCGTTCCCGGCGGGCCGGGTGATCTCGATGCGCGGGAACAGCGGTGAGGCGAGGACGAGTTCGGAGCGGGACGGCACCTGGGGGTACATGCCGAGCGCGGAGAAGACGTACCAGGCGGACATCGCGCCGAGGTCGTCGTTGCCGGGGATACCGCCCGGCTGGGTGGACCAGAGCTGCCCCATGGCGGCGCGGACGGTCTGCTGGGTCTTGTAGGGGGCGCCCGCGTAGGCGTACAGGTAGGGGATGTTGATCGACGGCTCGTTGTCCATCTCGGACTTGTCGCCGCCGCTGCCGGTGAACGCCCAGTCACCGTCGTCGTCGTGGAAGAAGGTGTCGAGGCGGTCGAGAGCCTTGGCCCGGCCGCCCATCGCGGCGAACAGGCCGGCCGGGTTGTGCTGGACCATCCAGGTGTACTGGGCGGCCGTACCCTCGACGAAGCCGTTGCCGGTGGCCGGGGTGAAGCCGGTGACCCAACTGCCGTCCGCCTTACGGTTGGCGATGTAGCCGCCGCTCGGGTCGGCGGCGATGTTGAAGTTGTTCTGCCACCACTGGGAGCGCTTCGAGAAGCCGGCCGCCGTGTCCTTCTCCCCCGCCGCCGAGGCCAGTTGGGAGAGCGCGAAGTCGGCGCCGGACATCTCCAGGGTCTCGGCGGCACCGCCCCAGGCGTTGGAGACGGAGGGCATGTAGTGCAGCTTCAAGTACTTGTCGAGGGAGGGTCGTTGGCCGACGGACAGCACCGGCTTGCCGGCCGGTGACAGGTCCTGCTCGGTGGGGACCGTGGCCGCCTTGACGAGGGAGTCGAGGGCGCCGCGCAGGTCGAAGTCGGTACCGCCGAACGCGTGGATGCCGGCCAGGGCGATGGGCGAGGGGTCGCCGTTCATGACGTGGGTGCCGCTCGCGCCGTGCAGCCAGCGGTCCCAGACACCGCCGTTCTGCCGGGCCAGTTCGTACAGGGACTGGGCGACGTCCGAGCCGGTGCGCGGGTCGAGCAGGGTGAGCAGTTGCACCTGGTCGCGGTAGACGTCCCAGCCGGAGAAGGTGCCGTACTGGGCGCGGTGGCCGTGGCCGACCCTGTGCACCTCGTCGTCGCTGCCGCGGTATCTGCCGTCGGCGTCGCTGATGACGTTCGGGTGGAGCAGGGCGTGGTAGAGCGCGGTGTAGAAGGTGGTGCGCTCGTCATCGGTGCCGCCGCCGACCCGGATCGCCCGCAGCCGGTCGCGCCAGGCGCGTCCGGCCGCCTCGCGCACCGAGTCGAAGGAGCGCGTGGGCGGGTTCTCGGCGGCGAGGTTGGCCTCCGCGCCCGCCCGGCTGACGTACGAGATCCCGATCCTGACGCCGACCTGCCCGGTGCCGGGCGCGAACTGGACCCAGCCGCCCGCCCCCTTGCCCGCGACGGGCCGCCCGCCCTGCGCGAACCCGCCCGTGCCGCCGGACGCCTTGAGGGACCCGGGGGTGAGCCTGTCGTCCTGCCAGGTACCGGTGGCCGCGAAGGGGCGGTCGAAGCGGGCGGTGAAGTGGACGGTGTAGTAGGCGCGTTGGCCTTCCGGGTCGAGGTATCCGCAGAAGTTGCCGGAGGTCACGGAGCCGGAGACGGTACGGGTCGCCGGATCGATGTCGACCGTCGAATCCGTCGAGCCCACCTCGGAGTTGGCGGTGCGGAACAGCAGCGAGGCGGGCTTGCCGGCCGGGTAGGTGAAGCGGGCCGAGCCGGTGCGGGCGGTGGCGGTCAGGTCCGCGGTCACCCCGGAGGCGAGGCCCACCTTGTAGTGGCCGGGCTCGGCGGTCTCGTCGGCGTGGCTGAAGTCGGCCGCGTACACCGCGTCCTTGGTGTCGCTCGCCGGGGACGAGGTGACCTCGCCGGCGAACGGGAAGAGCGGGATGTCACCGCTGCCGCCCGCGCAGCCGGTGCCGGACATGTGGGTGAGGCTGAACCCGCGGATGCGGGTGGCGTCGTACTGGTAGCCGCCGGGTGCGGCGGTGCGGGTGGCGTCGCCCCGGGTGTTCTCGGGGCTGAAGGAGAACATGCCGAACGGGGTGACGGCGCCGGGGAAGACGTCGCCGCCGTTCCTCGTGCCGATGAGCGGGTCGACGTAGGCGGTCGGGTCGGTGACCAGACCGGGCGGCGCGGCGGACGAGGCCGCGAGGGCGGGGGTGGCTCCGGTGGCCGTGAGAACGGCCGCCAGCAGCAGGGACGTAGGACGGAAACGCATGACGCGGCCCCTCCTCCTTCGGACGGGTCGCGCACCACAGGTCGCACAAGCCGCAGGGACAGTAACGTGCGCCACGCGTATCACGGAAGAGTGCGTACGCCCCGGGTGGCGCGCACGCGGTTCACCTGACCGGTCCAGCCCTTTCGGCCAACTGATTTGACATCGTTGTCCGTTGGGGCGGTAGAGTCAGGTGCAGACCACTCGACAACGTTGTCGCGCATCGGATCGTCACAAGCCATGCACCACCCGCGTCGGCCCCACCCCCCTGTGCCGACACGGCTCGCGGACCCGGTGGCACACAGCCCCACCGGGTCCGCCCTGAGCGGAAGGTCCTCCCAGGATCTGACGGTGGCTCAGCCGACCTGACAGGGAAGGGTCGTCGCCGAGTCACCCCCGGAGCCTGTGACGACGTAGCCGAACGTCGCGCTCTGCCCCGGACTCAACGAACCGTTCCAGTCGGCGTTGTGGACCATCACGTCCTGGCCGGTGTAGGTGGCGTTGCCGTTCCAGAGACTGTCGACCTTCTGCCCGGTCGGCAGGGTCCAGTCGACCATCCAGCCCAGCATCGGGACGTCGCCGGAGTTGGTGACGGTGACCTCGGACTGGTAGCCGCCGTTCCAACTGCCCGTGGTCCTGCGGCTGGCGGTGCAGGTGCCCGGTACCGGCTCGGACGGGTTGCCCGGCTCATGGATGCCGGTGACCTCGCCGTTGCCGCCGTCGAAGACGACGTCGGAGCAGGAGTAGAAGGTCTCCGCGCTGTCCGAGCGCTGCCAGACCATGTAGATGATGTGGCGGCCGGACTTGTTGGCCGGAAGCTGCCCGGTCCAGGAGTAGTTGGCCTCGACGGTGCCCGGACTGCCGTTGAGCGGCGGGTGGTCGACGCTGAGGAAGGGCTGCGCCTCCATGTCGTCCCAGGTGAGGGTCTTCTTCGGGTCGAAGCCGTCCTTGGTGACGTAGACGTAGAACCAACCCGGGTGCGCCGCCCAGGCGTTGTAGGAGAAGTCGACGGTCTTGCCCGAGGTGAGGTGGGTCAGCGGCCAGTCGTCGCGAGCCGCGTTGAAGCCGGTGAAGTTGGTGTTGCCGCCGCTGCACAGCTGGCCGTCGGGGACGAAGCCGCGGGTGCGGCCCGCTCCGTCGGAGCGCAGCACGGAGAACCAGTTGTAGAACGGCGTGGTGCCGCTGACCTGTTGGGCGTTTCGGCAGGCCGGGTTGACCGGCTTGATCTCACCGGTGTCGGTCAGACCGTCCTGCCAGCACAGGAAGGTGCGGCTGCCGGGCTTCATGGGGGTGCCGTGCGCCTCGGCCGTGCCACCCGCGGTGACGACGAGGCCGATCGCGGGGAGGGTGGCGAGCAGGGAGACGAGGACCAGGAGGAGGGCTCTGGGGCGGGTCACCCTCGATAACTTTGTCAGGATCATGACAGTCCAGTCCGTTGCGTGGGGTACGGGCGGTGCGGGTGTGTGGGGTGCCGTGATTCGAGGTGATTCCGGATGGCGCCTGGTGCCGTGGGGCGGGAGCGGCACATGGGCGGGTTCCGGTCCGTCCATGTGGGAGCGCTCCCACCCCACTTCTGCGGAAGGTAGCGGGATGTGGGGCAGTTGTAAACGCCTGCCGCTCGCGTCAATGGCGCGTCTTGGGGTCACCGGTGCGGGTGGCGGCGTCTTCGTAGGCAGGATCACGGCGTGTGGCGGCGTTCAGACTGGCGTTCATGGGAGCAGGGATGACCACATTGCGGCAGGCCACTGAGGACACCTGGATGTTCCCGCCCGCCGACGGCTGGACTTTCGACCAGGTCACGGACTTGGAGCTGCCCTTTGACTGGGAGCTGGTGGATGGCTGGATCGTGGTTCGGGGGCGGACGAAGCTCTGGCACAACCGGGTTCGGGACGGGTTGGCATCGGCCCTGGAAGCCGCGCGTACCGGTTCTTACGCGGTCGTGGCCGGGCAGTGCGTGATGATCGACGACCAGAACACACCGAAGCCGGACGTCATCGTCTTCGACCCACGACAGCTGGACTTCTTCGCGATCGAGTGCGTGCCGTTTCCGAGGGTCACCCTCGTCGTCGAGGTCGTCTCCCCCGGTTCCCGCCAGGACGACCGGGTCCGCAAACCCGCGCTGTTCGCCGCGCACAAGGTCCCGTACTACTGGCGCGTCGAGCTGGACCAGGACCAGAGGCTCGCGGTGCACGAGTACTGGCTCAACACGGACACCCTCGTGTATTTCCCCGCGCCGTCGCACCTGGTGCACCACGACAAGCTCATCACCGAACTGCCGTTCCCCGTCGAGATCGATCTCGAAGCTCTCGTCGGCTTCTGATCCCGTTCGGGGGCGGTGGGCTTCACACCGGGTGGGCCGCCTGGAAGGCCAGCCGTTCCCCCGCTTCCTCTCCTACGGCCGTCAGCGCGTCGTCGAGCTCCAGGAACTCCTCCCACACCGTCCGGCCGCTCGCCTCGGCCAGCCTTCTGACGACCAAGTCCTCCAGGTCCGGGACGCGTTTGTTCTTCCAGATCTTGTCGGCGAGGCTCACGAGGAGGTCCTCGACGGTGATGTCCGGGAGGGCCCAGGCCGCGTGGGTCGCGGCGAAGCGGGCCAGGTGCGGGGCGGTGCCGTGAGCGAGCAGAAGCCGACGGCCTGCCTCCTCGTGCGCGTTGCCGGGGCCGGAGAGTTCGGTGAGGTGCTCCGTCTTGCCTATGTCGTGCGTGGCGGCACCGAACAGCACGGCCTCGCGGTCGAGTTGGAGCGCGGGGTGGCGTTGGGCCAGCCAGTCGACGAGGTCGTACGCCACGTCGTGGACGAGTCGTAGGTGGGCTGCGAGGCGGGGTGGAGCGTGGAGGTCGGTCAGGAGGCGGGCGGGGGTTTCGGGGAGGGGGCGGGGGCCGGGGGTGTATAGGGCCCGGTGGAGGGGGGCTGGGGTGGGCACGGGGCAAGGGTAGGCGTGGGGGCGGGAGTTGGGGTGGGGGGTGGAACGGCGTGGTTTGCCTTGGGGGTGTTCGGCTCGGTGTGGTTCGCGGGTGGGTGGGGTTCGGGGTCGGGTGGGGTTCGGGGTGGGGCGGGGTTCGGGGTCGGGGCAGCTCTTGCGGTCGCTTGGCTCCTTCGCCGGTGCTACGCCGATCACTTCGGGTCGGCTCTCTGCGCCGTGTCGGCGCCGACGTCAGGTCTGGCCTGTGCGTCAAGCCGGTGGTGGAGTCGGCGTGAGTGCCCCCGTGACCGGCGCCGGGGAGCTGAGCAGCACGACGGCGATCCCGCGCGCCGCGACCGCCGCCAACCGATGATCCAGTCGGCGAACCCCCGGACGAACGGGAGAGGAGCACGGCGTGAGGTTCCCTGCGATCCATGGCGAGCTTGGGGCGGGGGGCGCGTTGGATCGCGGCCGGGCTCGCCCTGATGGGGCGTTCGCCCTCGCCATGGTCGGCATGTTCCCGGCTTCGAGCCGATCTTGCCCGCTTGAGCCGGTCGAAGTGGCGTCCGGCGACGTGGGATCGACGGTGGATCTCCCGGTCGGACCGGGAGGTTGGCCGTCGTCACGGCCGCAGTCACGGCCGCGGTCGCGGCGGTGGCGGTGGCGGTGCTGGTCGTGGTTCTTCGGGGTGGTGGTGCGATGCCGTGCTTGCGCAGATGCCTTCGGGGCGCTGGGCGGATGTGGGCGGGATGGTCGGTGGCCTTGCCCTTCCGTAGCAGGCGAAGTGAAGGTGGGTGGTTGGTCCGCTTCGGGAACGGCCGAGGGCGTGGTATCCGGTTCGCCCTGCCGGCGGGCTCCCTTGTCCGTCCGTGGTGGTGACGCGCCGATGGGCACGGCCGGTGGCGGAGTCGCTCTGTAGCAGCCAGTCCCCCGGTTTCCGGTTGCTCTCAGCGCCGAGGTCGATGAAGCCGTGCTTGCCGAGTCCGAGTCCGAGTCGGGTCAGGTGGGAGCCGACCGCGCACCCGGACTCGATCTGCCCAGTGCCCCATCCGGAGTCGCTTTCGCCGACGCATCGCATGGGGCACTCACCGTCCCCTCGAAGTCGGACAACGGCAGGCGCGCACGACAGGTGCCGCGCCTGCCGCAAGGTGGGCTGTCAGCCCCGTGGTGCCACGCGGATACGGTTCCCGTCGGGATCGGCGGCGAGGAAGGTCAGCCCGAATCCCAGGTCGTGGGGCTCGCGCAGGATCGTGACGCCCTTGGACTGCCACTGTTCGAAGATGGCGTCGAGGTCGTCGGATCCGGGGTCGATGGCCAGGCACACCTCACTGGTACGCGGGACATCCGGTGACAGGTCCTCGAACTGGCCGGACCACAGGGCGAGGTCAGCGCCTGGCCCGAGGGCGAAGGTGATGTAGCCCGGAGTCTCGAAGGACGGACTCAGGCCGAGGAGATCGCCGTAGAAGCGAGCCGCGGCGGGAGCGTCGTTCACGTAGACGATGGATACGACGGATGTGGTCATGGGTGTTCCTTCTCGCAGGTCGGAGGCCGGATGTCGGAGGCCGGATGTCGGAGGCCGGAGGTACGCATCCGCCAGCCTGACCGGGATATGCGCCGCATCCTGTCGCCATTCTTGAAAAGATCGGTGGGTGACCCCAGACCGCTTCTTCTCCCTGATGCTGCTCCTCGCAGCAAGGGATGCCGTGACGACACAGGAACTCGCCTCGGCGCTCGGGGTGTCCCTTCGCACCGTCACCCGGGACCTGAACTGGCTCCGCGACGCCGGTCTGCCGGTGGCCGCGCAACGGGGCCGCCTCGGAGGCGTGACCATACTGCCCGGGTCCGGGCTCGACCTCACGCGGCTCACACCGGGCGAGCGTGATCATCTGTCGCTCACCGGGCTGGACGAGAAGCAGCGTGCGGAGATCGACGCCTCCGTCGAAAGCCGGCGCGCGCTCTCCAAGCTCGGTGCCGCACGGTCGCGTCGGGCCGATGAACTCCTGCCGCTCACCGACGTGGTGCACGTGGACAGCCGTCCCTGGCTCCGGGCGCCGACTTCCGGCACGACTCCGGCTTCGCTGATCGGCCCGGTGCGGCGAGGTCGCCGGCTACGGATCGAGTACGACAGCCCGCGCGAGGCATGCCCACGCGACCTGGTCGTCGATCCCTACGGACTGCTCGCCAAGGCCGGCACCTGGTACCTCGTCGCCGACTGCGCCCGAGTGCCACGGATGTACCGACTCGAACGGATCACGGCGTGGAAGGAAGTCGGCCGGCCACGACGGATCCGTGAGAACCAGACCCTGGCCACTGTCGCTGCGGCGCTCGTCGAGCGGTGGGAGCACCACCACGCGATAGAGGTCAGCGCCACCATCGACCAGACCCAGATCGAGCGGGCGCGACGGATCTTTGGCCAACGACTTGTCCGGGACGACGACGAGGAATCCGCCACGGGTCACAAGGTGACGATCCGCTTCCTGAACCTGGGGGACGTGCGAGCACTACTGCCGTTCGGGAGCGCCATCACCGTGCACGGCCCCACCGAAGTCAGGGCTCACCTCCGTGACCTCGCCACCAGCCTTGCCCGCCACTATGCGCCGGCACCGACGGCTTAGGTACCGATCATGTTCAGCATCACCGTGTCACGGGCACTCACCGTTGCCGACGTGCTTGCCGCATTCGTGGAACTGACCCCGCCTGGCGTGCGGTTGGTGGTTCAGCCCGACGAGGCCGACATCCCGGATGACGTGGGGGACCTGTGGATTCGCCTGGTGGGCAACGACGATCCGGCGTGGCCGCTCTCCCTGGATGTGGTGGGCGGATACGACAGTGCGCTCGGGCCGTACCCGGACCTCCGCGTCGCGGAGCACATGGGAGTGCGACACGGCGTGGACGTTCTGTGTGGCGTCGATCCGTCCGTGAGCGATGTCGATCCCCTGGATCCTTACTACCGGCTGGCGTTGGTCGGCGGCCGGTGGTACCTGGCCAGCGCTGCCGGGACACGGCTCATGGGACCGTACGTCGTGGCTGACGCCGACGGATTCCGGGAGGAGCCGGGCGACGAGCCCGTCGAGCTGATCCGGCCGGTCGTGGTCGACATCCCTGAGCCGTGATCGACCTCTTTTCCCGTCACCCCTTCTCCCCCCGCTCCGGACTCACCGAGAACGCCACTTCCCCCGCCACCCCCACGATCGCGTCCCGTACCAGCACCACGCTCGGGTCGGTGTTCTCCGCCGATGTGCCGACGTCGTTCAGCTTGGTGGTGGTCCAGCGGACGGTACCGGTGGTGTGGTCGAGGGCGAGGAGGCGGCCGTAGCGGTTGGTGAAGTAGAGGGCGTTGTAGGAGGTGGAGCGGATGGGGGGTGAGAGGTTTTCGACCTGGGTGTCTCGTTGCCAGAGGCGGGTGCCGGTGGTGGTGTCGTAGGCGGTGACCGTGCCGTCGGGGCGGACGAAGTAGACCGTCGAGTCGAGGACCGTCGGGGTGCCTCTCGGGGTCCCCTTGAGGGGGACCGAAGTCGTCCTGCCGGTCTTGGGGTTGACCCGGACCAGGCTGGTGTACGCCTCGTCCCTGCCGTCGCCCGTCTGGTAGCCCGACGTGTTCTTCGGCAGGACGAACAGCGGCTGCCCGGCCACCGCTCCCAGCGGTGTCGCCGCGCGGGACAGGGAGGCGAGGGTGCGGGTGGTGCCGTCGGACGGGTCGAGGCCGAGGAGGTCGACCGGGCCCACCGTGGGGTCGTTCGCGTCGGCGCACAGGCCGTAGGGGGCGGTGTCCAGGACCAGGGGGGCGCAGGCGGTGCCGGCCGACGACCTGGCCGGGGTGCGCCAGAGGTCCTTGCCGGTGGCGGGGTCGAGGGCGATGAACGCCTTCTCGGTGTCCGACGCCGTCAGGACACCGCCGTCGAACAGGGCCACGCGGTAGCTCGCGTCGACGTCACGCGTCCAGACCCGCTTCCCGGTGGCGGCGTCGACGGCGGTGACCTGCTGGTCCGCGTTCACTTCGTCCGGCTGCTCGTACGTGTAGACGATCCCGTCCTGGACGCCGAAGGGCCGTTCGGCGGCCTGGGTGTTTGCGCCGTAGCGCCATGCGATCGCGCCCGACGCCGGGTTCAGCCGGGCGACCGTGAAGCCGGTGCCCGCGCAGTACAGGGCGGACCCGTCGGTCACACAACCGGCGTCCACACTGCTCACGTCGATGCTCAGCGGATCGCCCTTCACACCCCGGGTCAGACTCGTCTGCCAGGGCTTCCAGCCCGCGGGGAGCTTCGGGGCGGCAGCGGTGGCGGGGGTCTTGGCGGGCCTGTCCGCTCCCGCCTCCAGGAGGAACGTCGTCGCGGCCGCCGCGCCCACGGCCACGACCGCACCGAGGGCGGCCAAGACGGGCACACGGCTACGGGTTCCGCGGCGGGACCTCCCCGTCGATGCCGTCGCGTCGGAGCCGCCTTCTCCCCCGAGCGTCGGCGGCGACGACGGTACGGCCATGTCCGGCAGGGACCTGAACAAGCCCTGTAGTTCGGCCAGTTGGGGCCTCGCCAGCGGGTCCTTCCGGAGGCAGCGCTCCACCACGCTCCGCAGGGGGTGCGGCACACCGTCCAACGAGGGCTGTTCGTGCACCACTTGATAGCCCGTCATGTACGGACTGGCGCCGTCGAAGGGGCGGTTGCCGGTGGCCGCGTACACCAGGAGCGAGCCCAGCGAGAAGACGTCCGAGGCCGGGGTGACGTCCTTCGGTGACGCGAACTGCTCCGGGGACATGAAGGGCGGTGTGCCGATCAGGCGGCCGGTCACCGTGAGGGCCTGGTTGTCGGCGGCGCGGGAGATGCCGAAGTCGATGACGCGGGGACCGTCCTCGGCCATCAGGACGTTGCTCGGCTTCAGATCGCGGTGCACGACTCCCGCCTGGTGGATGTCCCTGAGCGCCTCGACCAGTCCGAGGGCCAGCGTGCGGAGGCGGGGGCCGCCGAGGGGGCCGTGCTCGTCGACGATGTCGTCCAGGGTGCGGCCCGGGACGTACAGCGTGGCCATCCAGGGGAGTTCGGCGTCGGGGTCGGCGTCGACCACCGGAGCGGTGAAGGCTCCGCTCACCCTGCGGGCGGCGGCGACCTCCTGGCGGAAGCGGGTGCGGAACTCCTCGTCCTGGGCGTACTGGGTGTGGACGACCTTTACGGCCACATGGCGGCCGGAGTCGGATCTGGCGAGGTAGACGACGCCCATGCCGCCGGAGCCCAGACGGTTGATCAGGGTGTAGCCGCCGATCTCACCCGCGCTCAGCGGCATCTTGTTGTCGACCTTTCCTGTCCCATGCGTCACGGAGTTGTTCAGCGGGAACAGACTAGCGAGCGCCGCGCCTCGGAAACCGGGGGGCCGATGGGTCGGGTGGGTGCGGCCCCGCACCTCTCGGTGGGCTACACCGGGGCCGGTCGGCCGGACACCGCCCGCTCCTCCACCCCGGCCTTGCTCGCCGCGGGGAGTTCGATCGTGAACTCCGTCCGGCCGGGCGCGCTTTCGACCCTGATCCGGCCTTCGTGCGCCCCTGTGATCGCCGCCGCGATCGCCAACCCCAGCCCCGAACCGCCGGACTTGGCGTCGGCGCGGGAGCGGGACGTGTCCGCTCGGGTGAACCGTTCGAAGACGGTGGGGAGGAGGGCCGGGGGGATGCCGGGGCCGTTGTCGCGGACGCGGATCACGCAGTGGTCGGTCGTCGACTCCACGGAGGCCACGACCCTGGTGCCGGCCGGTGTGTGCATACGGGCGTTGGACAGGAGGTTGGCGACCACCTGGTGGAGGCGGGCCTCGTCGCCCAGCACCAAGGTGGGGGCGTCCAGGGTGAGTTCGAGCTGCCAGTCGTGGCCGCCGCCCGCCGCTCGCGCTTCCCAGACCGCTTCCGCGACCAGGGCCGCGAGGTCCACCTCGGCGGACTGGAGGGGGCGGCCCTCGTCGAGCCGGGCGAGCAGCAGGAGGTCTTCGACCAGGCCGGTCATACGGGCCGACTCGGCGGAGACCCGGCGCCAGGCCAGTACCGGTTCGATGCGGTCGGTGCCGCGGTTCATCAGCTCGGCGTATCCGGCGATCGAGGCGAGCGGCGTACGGAGTTCGTGGCTGGCGTCGGCCAGGAAGCGCCGCATGCGCTCCTCGCTGTGCCGCATGCGCTCCTCGCTGTGCCGCGCCCGCTCCTCGCTGCGCCGGCGTTCGGCGAGGGAGGACTCCACGTGGTCGAGGAGATGGTTGAGCGCGGCGCCGACCTGGCCGGCCTCGCTGTCGGGGTCGGTGTCGCGTTCGGGTACCCGGGTGAGGCCGGTGACCTCGCCGTGTCCGAGCGGGGCGCGGGAGACCTCGGCGGCGGTGGCGGCGACGCGGCCGAGGGGGCGCAGTTGCCGTCGTATGACCACCGCGCAGACCAGGCCGGCGACGGCGAGTCCGGCCACGGCGACGCCGGTCTCGATCACCACGAGGCCGCTGATCATGTCCTGGACGTCGTCCATGGGCAGCCCGGTGAGCACCCGGACGCCGTCGTCGACGAGGACGGTGATCCGATAGGTGCCGAGGCCGGGCACGGTCCGGGTGTGCATCGCGCCGTCGGCCCGGATGCCGGCCACGGCGGCGAGCTGCTCGGCGTCGAGGGACCGGGGCGGGGCGTCCGGGACGACCACGGCGGCGGCGACGATGGCGCCCTTCGCGTCGAGTCGCGCGGAGAGCATCCCGGCGGGCTGCCCGGTCTCCCTCAGAAAGGTCAGGTCGCTCTCCGGCTCCGGGTGCAACGAGGCCCCGCCCAGGGCCCGTTCGGCGACGCCGAGGACGCGGTCGTCCATGTTGCCCATCAGATAGGCGTGTTGGAAGAGCGTGGTGACCAGGCCCATCGCGACGCAGACGGCGATCAGGGTGGCGCTCACGAAGACGAGCAGGCGGGTGCGGATGGACCGGCTGCGCGTCCGCGCGCTCTGACGCCGGGTCATCTCCCGTCCTCCGCAGACCTGATGGCGCACCCGAGGCCGCGCACGGTGTGGATCACCGGTGTCCGGCCTCTGTCGATCTTGCGGCGCAGGCTGGAGATGCAGACCTCGACGAGGTTGCCGCCGCCGTCGAAGGCGCTGCTCCACACGTGGTCGAGGATCTGGGCCTTGCTCAGCACATGGCGGGGGTGTCCGAGCAGGTCGAACTCCTTGGCGGTGAGCTGGATCCGGCTGCCGGCCCGCCGCACCTCGCGGGTGTCCTCGGTCGGCACCAGGTCGCCGAGGACGCGTACGGAGTCGTCGGCGCGGCCGTGTTCGGACCCGGACCGGCGCGGCAGTCCGCGCAGGCGCAGCCCGACCTCTTCCAGGGAGGACGGCTTGGTCACGGAGTCGTCGGCGCCCGACTCCAGTCCGTCGAGGCGGTGTTCGAGGGCGTGGCGGGCGGTGAGCATGAGGGCGGGCGGCCTCGGGTTCTCGTGACGCAGCCGGGGCAGCACCTGGAGGCCGTCGAGGACGACGGCGTGCGGTGCGCAGCCGCGTGCGGTCTTCGGCGCGCTCTGTCCGTCGAGCGCCGGACAGGGGCGCCGGCCCGCCTCGGTGACGGCGACGGACAGCGCTTCGTCGAGCGCGGGCTCGTCGTCGACGATGAGCCCGCGTACGCGGCCGGTTCGCGGTCCGGAGGTGCCAGTCATGTACCGATCCTGTCCCCGTCCGCTTTGGGAACCCTGTGTTCCACCTGAGGGTGGGTGATGACCTGCGGTGTTGCACACATGACGAAGGGCCGCACCCCCGTCATCGGGGGTGCGGCCCTTCGTGCGAAGGCCTACTTGCGGATCAGGCTGCGCAGCACGTACTGCATGATGCCGCCGTTGCGGTAGTAGTCGGCCTCACCGGGGGTGTCGATGCGGACGACCGCGTCGAACTCGACGCCCGTGTCGGTGGTCACCTTGACCGTGCGCGGGGTGGTGCCGTTGTTGAGCTCCTCGACGCCGGTGAAGGAGAAGGTCTCCTCGCCGGTCAGGCCGAGGGACTCGGCGTTGGCGCCCTCCGGGAACTGGAGCGGCAGCACGCCCATGCCGATGAGGTTCGAGCGGTGGATGCGCTCGTACGACTCGGTGATGACGGCCTTGACGCCGAGGAGCGCGGTGCCCTTGGCGGCCCAGTCGCGGGACGAGCCGGAGCCGTACTCCTTGCCGCCCAGGATGACGAGCGGGGTGCCCTGCTCGATGTAGTTGCGCGAGGCGTCGTAGATGAACGACACCGGGCCGTCGGCCTGGGTGAAGTCGCGGGTGTAGCCGCCCTCGGTGCCCGGCGCGAGCTGGTTGCGCAGGCGGATGTTGGCGAACGTGCCGCGGATCATGACCTCGTGGTTGCCTCGGCGGGAGCCGTAGGAGTTGAAGTCACGACGCTCCACACCGTGCTCGGTGAGGTACTTGCCGGCCGGGGTGTCGGCCTTGATGGCACCGGCGGGCGAGATGTGGTCGGTCGTCACCGAGTCGCCGAGCTTGGCGAGAACGCGCGCGCCGGTGATGTCGGAGACCGGGCTGGTCTCCATCGTCATGCCCTCGAAGTACGGGGGCTTGCGGACGTACGTCGACTCCGCGTCCCACTCGAAGGTGTTGCCGGTCGGGATCGGCAGCGCCTGCCACTGGGCGTCGCCCGCGAAGACGTCCTGGTAGGACTTGTTGAACATGTCCTCGCCGATGGCGTTCGCCACGACGTCGTTGACCTCGGCCTCGGAGGGCCAGATGTCGGCCAGGAAGACCGGCTTGCCCTCCTGGTCCGTGCCGAGGGCGTCCTTGGTGATGTCCACCTTCATGGACCCGGCGAGGGCGTACGCGACGACCAGCGGCGGGGAGGCCAGGTAGTTCATCTTGACGTCGGGGTTGATACGGCCCTCGAAGTTCCGGTTGCCGGAGAGGACCGAAGTCACCGCGAGGTCATGGTCGTTGACGGCCTTGGAGACCTCCTCCGGCAGCGGGCCGGAGTTGCCGATGCAGGTGGTGCAGCCGTAGCCGACGAGGTTGAAGCCGACCTTGTCGAGGTAGGGGGTGAGCCCCGCCTTGTCGAAGTAGTCGGTGACGACCTTGGAGCCCGGGGCGAGGGTGGTCTTGACCCACGGCTTGCGGGTCAGGCCCTTCTCCACGGCCTTCTTCGCGACGAGCGCGGCGGCGACCATGACGTACGGGTTCGAGGTGTTGGTGCAGGAGGTGATGGCCGCGACCGTCACCGCGCCGTGGTCGATCTCGTAGGTCGAGCCGTCGGGGGCGGTGACGGTGACCGGGTTGGTCGGGACGCCGTTGGTGGCGGCCGGGGCGTCGGAGGCCGGGAAGGACTCCTTGCCGGCCTCGTCGTCGTCGGCGACGTAGTTGCGTACGTCGCTCTTGAACTGCTCGGCGGCGTTCGCGAGGACGATGCGGTCCTGCGGGCGCTTCGGGCCGGCGATGGAGGGGACGACCGTGGAGAGGTCCAGCTCCAGCTTCTCGGAGAAGTCGGGCTCGGCCTTCGGGTCCAGCCAGAGGCCCTGCTCCTTGGCGTACGCCTCCACGAGGGCGAGCTGCTGCTCGTCGCGGCCCGTCAGCTTCAGGTACTTGATGGTCTCGTCGTCGATCGGGAAGATCGCGGCGGTCGAGCCGAACTCCGGCGACATGTTGCCGATGGTGGCGCGGTTCGCGAGGGAGGTGGCGGCCACGCCCTCGCCGTAGAACTCGACGAACTTGCCGACGACGCCGTGCTTGCGGAGCATCTCGGTGATGGTCAGCACGAGGTCGGTGGCGGTGGTGCCCGGGGTCAGCTCGCCGGTCAGCTTGAAGCCGACGACGCGCGGGATGAGCATCGAGACCGGCTGGCCGAGCATCGCGGCCTCGGCCTCGATGCCGCCGACGCCCCAGCCCAGCACGCCGAGGCCGTTGACCATGGTGGTGTGCGAGTCGGTGCCGACCAGGGTGTCGGGGTACGCCTGCCCGTTACGGACCATGACGGTACGGGCGAGGTGCTCGATGTTCACCTGGTGGACGATGCCGGTGCCCGGCGGGACGACCTTGAAGTCGTCGAACGCGGTCTGGCCCCAGCGCAGGAACTGGTAGCGCTCGCGGTTGCGGCCGTACTCCAGCTCGACGTTCTGCGCGAACGCGTCGTGGGTGCCGAACTTGTCCGCGATGACGGAGTGGTCGATGACCAGCTCGGCCGGGGAGAGCGGGTTGACCTTCGCCGGGTCGCCGCCGAGCTCCTTGACGGCCTCACGCATGGTGGCGAGGTCGACGACACAGGGCACGCCGGTGAAGTCCTGCATGATCACGCGGGCCGGCGTGAACTGGATCTCCTGCGACGGCTGGGCCTGGGAGTCCCAGCCGCCGAGGGCGCGGATGTGGTCGGCGGTGATGTTCGCGCCGTCCTCGGTACGGAGCAGGTTCTCCAGCAGAACCTTGAGGCTGTACGGCAGGCGGGCCGAGCCCTCCACCTTGTCCAGCCGGAAGATCTCGTACGACTCGTCGCCCACGCTCAGCGTGGCGCGGGCGTCGAAGCTGTTCGCCGACACGACAGTCTCCTTCATTTCTGTGCGCTTACCACCGCATCCTGCCGCCACGCCCTCTTGGCCGATCCGCTAAGGTAAGGCTAAGTTAGGTATGCCTTACTGCCAGACCCGGCAGAGCCTGCGGCTGCGGTACGCCTCGGCAGATATCTCGATGTCGAGATAACTCTAGTACATGGGCGCGGAATGGTCATGCCCGGGCTCCCCGTCAGCAGCCGGTGAGATCCACGACCACATCGCAGTGCGGATCGCCGGAGGGCCGGTGCAGATGCTCGTTGGCGAGGAACACCGGGGAGACCAGAGCACCGAGAAGGCCGGGCCCGGCCCGACTGATCAGCACATCCACCCCGTACGTGCGGTCCCGCTCAGGCGAACGAAAGTAGAGGCGCGCCCGATCGTCCCCCGTGATGACCGCTCCGATGAACAGCGGCTTCCACGACACATGCGTGGTGACGAAGGAACGAACGAGATCGAGCAGACGGGCCGCATCCGCCTGCTCGGTGCCCGGTTCAGGAGAGTTCACGTCTTGCCCCATACCGGATACCTGCCTCCTCACCGGTCGCGCCGAACCGTCATGCCCCCGCGCCTTCCGGGTATCCGGTACGGGACGAAAGGGGGCGGACATGCCGCTCACGTTCCGCAAGAGCTTCCGGATCCTTCCCGGCGTGCGGCTCAACATCAACCGGCACTCCTGGTCCATCACGACCGGTGGCAGCCATGGGCCCCGGCGGACCCACAGCAGTACGGGACGTCGTACGACATCAGTTGATTTGCCCGGACCCTTCGGGTGGCGCAGGACCCGTAACGCCAAGCGTCACTGACGTTCCCTCAAGTCCGCCCGGGCCTCTCACCCGAACGGACCCCACGAAATGCGCCATCTCATATCTGAGATAGCCTCAACCCCATGGCAGACGACTACCTCGTACGCATCGGCAAGCTCATCCGTGACGCCCGGCAGCACCGGGGCTGGACACAGTCGCAGCTCGCCGAGGCGCTCGGCACCAGCCAGAGCGCCGTCAATCGCATCGAGCGCGGCAACCAAAACATCAGCCTTGAGATGATCGCCCGTATCGGTGAAGCACTGGACAGCGAAATCGTCTCTCTGGGCTACGCGGGCCCGATGCATCTGCGTGTGGTCGGCGGTCGTCGGCTCTCCGGCGCGATCGACGTCAAGACGAGCAAGAACGCGTGCGTGGCACTGCTGTGCGCCTCGCTGCTCAACAAGGGGCGCACGGTGCTGCGCAGGGTCGCGCGCATCGAGGAGGTCTACCGCCTGCTGGAAGTGCTGAGTTCGATCGGCGTCCGCACCCGCTGGATCAACGACGGCGTGGACCTCGAACTCGTCCCGCCGGCCGAGCTGGACATGGACGCGATCGACGCCGAGGCGGCCGTACGCACGCGCTCCATCATCATGTTCCTCGGTCCGCTGCTGCACCGCATGGACGGCTTCAAGCTGCCGTACGCCGGCGGCTGCGACCTCGGCACCCGGACCATCGAGCCGCACATGATCGCGCTGCGCCGGTTCGGTCTGGACATCGCGGCGACCGAGGGGCAGTACCACGCGCGGGTGGACCGGACGGTCCGCCCCGACCGCCCGATCGTGCTGACCGAGCGCGGCGACACGGTCACCGAGAACGCGCTGCTCGCGGCCGCCCGCCACGACGGCGTCACCGTCATCCGCAACGCCTCCTCCAACTACATGGTCCAGGACCTGTGCTTCTTCCTGGAGGCGCTGGGCGTCAAGGTCGAGGGCATCGGCACCACCACCCTCACCGTGCACGGCGTGCCGCAGATCGACGTGGACGTCGACTACTCCCCCTCCGAGGACCCGGTCGAGGCGATGAGCCTGCTGGCCGCGGCCGTGGTGACGGAGTCGGAGCTGACGGTGCGCCGGGTGCCGATCGAGTTCCTGGAGATCGAGCTCGCGGTCCTGGAGGAGATGGGGCTCGACCACGACCGCACACCGGAGTACTTCGCGGACAACGGCCGTACGCGACTGGTCGACCTCACGGTCCGCCCCTCCAAGCTGGAGGCGCCGATCGACAAGATCCACCCGATGCCGTTCCCGGGCCTGAACATCGACAACGTCCCCTTCTTCGCCGCCATCGCGGCGGTCGCACAGGGCCAGACCCTGATCCACGACTGGGTCTACGACAACCGCGCGATCTATCTGACGGACCTGAACCGCCTCGGCGGCCGGCTCCAACTGCTCGACCCGCACCGCGTGTTGGTCGAGGGCCCGACCCGCTGGCGCGCCGCCGAGATGATGTGCCCGCCGGCGCTGCGGCCCGCCGTGGTCGTCCTGCTGGCGATGATGGCGGCGGACGGGACATCGGTGCTGCGGAACGTCTACGTCATCAACCGGGGGTACGAGGATCTGGCCGAGCGGCTGAACTCGATCGGGGCGCAGATCGAGATCTTCCGGGACATCTAGAAGACACTTCGCAGACGAACGCCGCCGCACCCCGTCCGATCCGCCTCTCGGCGAGTCGGTGCGGGGTGCGGCGGTTCTGCGGGGTGCGGCGGTTCTGCCGGGTGCGGCGATTCTGCCGGGTGCGGCGGTTCGAGGAGGCGGCGGATCGTTTCGTGCTTCCGGTGGCCTTCGCTCCCGTTCCTGGCCGATCCGTGCCGGCACCGGCCTCACGCGAGGACCGGCACCGAAGGCTGCTCGGCAGCCGCGTACCGCCGTGAGCGCAGCGCGAGGGTGATCATGACCGCGGGGATGAGGATGTCGTAGGCCAGGACTCCGCCGGTGTTGCCGGGGGCGTGGTCGCCGTGCGCGAACCACTGGTGGACGTGGCCGATCACCGCGCCCCAGAGGAACATGCCGGCGCCGAGGCCGATGGTGACGCGCTCCCTGGCCGAGGCCGACGGGGAGGCCGCGCGGAAGCCCATGACGGCGAGGCCGAGGTTGGCGAAGGCGATCTCGAACTCGAACGGGGTCCGGCCGAAGCCGATCGCGGTGGCCATGACGTCCGGGATCGTGACGAACGAGATCGTCATCCACAGGCTGCCGCACCCGAGCGCGGCGACGGCCCACCAGCGCTGCCAGGTCTCCAGCGCCGCGCGGCGGGAGGTGCTGTGGCGGGTGCGGATCAGCGCGCCGACGACCGCGACCAGCAGCCAGGTCATGGGGAAAGCGGACTGTGCGAGGTACGAGAAGGTGTCCATGCCGTCGAGTGTTGCATGGTTAATATTAACTGCGCAACATTGAGGTACGCTGCGTCCATGGACGACGGACTCTCAGATCTGCTGCACCGCGTGGTCTCCCTGCTGGGCGACGTCGCTCGCCGCCACACCGGCCAGGACGGCGAGCTCACCTACAGCCAGCTCAGGCTGCTGGGCACGCTGGAAGACGTCGAACCGGCCACCCAGCACCGGCTCGCACAGGCACTGGGAGTCTCCGACCCCGCGGTCAGCCGGGCCCTGCGGCCACTGGAAGAGGGCGGGCTGGTCCGGATCACCCGCGACCCCGAGCACGCGCGGCGCCGGCTCGTCGAACTCACCGGCACCGGCCGCGAGGCGTACCACGCCAGTGGAAAGCCCCTCGCCGAGACACTGCGGCTCGGCCTGCAGGAGCAGGATTTTCCGTACGACCGCTATCTGGCCGACACACTCCGGCTGGCCGAGATCCTGGAAGCCGCGCGGGCGTCACGGACCTGAAGCGGCGGGGCCGGCCGAGTCCCGGCGCAGGGCGGCGGCGACCAGGCCTTCGAGGGGCTCGGCCGGTACTTCTCCGCCACTCACCAGCCGGTCGAAGACCAGCCCGTCGATGCAGGTCAGCAGGGTGTGCGTGCGGCTCTCGACATCCGGTACGCCCTGACCGGCGAGGAACAGCCGGACGGCCTCACGGCCGGCGTTCTCGCGGGGGACGAGGATCGCCCGCAGCTCGGGATCGCGCACGCTCTCGACGGCGCAGGCGTAGCGGGCGAGCGAGCGGCGTCGGCCCTCTCCGGTGAGTCGCCGCCGGGTGAGCAGCACCATGCCGTCCACCAGTTCCTCGGCGGTGCGGATGGGCGGGAGGTGTTCCGCCATCGTCCGCAGCTCCTCCTGGTCGAGGTGGACCAGGCGGGTGACGAGACCGGTGAGCAACGCGGCCCGGGTGCGGAAGTACGCCGACGTGGTCCCGGGCGGCAGGGCCGCTCTGCGATCGACCGCCCGATGGGTCAGGCCACGGATCCCGTCGTCGGCGAGTACGTCGAGAGCCACGTCCGCGAGGAGGGTGCGCCGATCCGAAGCCATGACCCCTTTCTACACCTGTAGAGGCTCGGATAGGGTCGGCTTCTACGGGTGTAGAAGAACGGGGGTCTCGGCATGGGCGGCACGGCAGTGGTGGTGGGCGGGGGCATCGGCGGGCTGGCAGCCGCGATCGGCCTGCGCCGTATCGGATGGGACGTGACGGTCGTCGAGCGCGCGGCCACGCTCGACGACGCGGGCGCAGGTATCTCGCTCGCCGCCAACGGGCTGCGGGCACTGGACGGACTCGGTGTCGGCAAGGCGGTACGGGATGCCTCGCGAGGCCAGTACAGCGGCGGCACCCGCACTCCGGAGGGCCGTTGGCTGGCCCGGATGGACGGAGCGGTGCTGGAGAAGGCGGTGGGCGCGCCGATCATGGGCATCCCTCGCTCCACCCTGCACCGGCTGCTGCGCGAGGCCCTGCCTGCCGAGGCCCTGCTGATCGGCGCCGAGGCCGACCCGGTCCGGCAACTCGGCCCCGCGACGGTCCGAGTCGGCCACGGGGACACGGTCCTCGACGCCGACCTGGTGGTGGCGGCCGACGGCGTCGGCAGCAAGGTGCGCGGCCTGCTCTTCCCCACCCATCCCGGCCCGGTCCACAGCGGTTCGGCGGTGTTGCGGGCCGTCACCGAGGGGCCGGTCGAGCTGCGCACCGACTTCGAGCTGACCTGGGGGCCGGGTGCCGAGTTCGGGCACATCGCCTTCCGCGACGGACGGGCCGAGTGGCACGCCGTCCTCGACCTGCCCGAGGGGACCCGGTTCGCCGACCCGCTGGCCGAGGTGCGCCGACGGTTCCGCGACTGGCACGACCCGGTTCCCGCACTGCTCGACGCGACCCGGCCCGCCGCCGTGCTGCACCACGACGTCCATGAGATCCGCACGCCGCTCCCCTCCTACGCCGTCGGCCGGATCGCGCTGCTCGGCGACGCGGCCCACGCGATGACCCCCAACCTCGGGCAGGGCGCCTGCCAGGCCCTGGAGGACGCGGTCACCTTGTCCGCCGCGCTCGCCGCCGAGCCCACCGTCGAGGCCGCGCTCGCCCGCTACGACGCCGAGCGCCGGCCGCGCAGCCAGGCCGTCGCACGAGCCGCCCGGCAAGCGGGCCGGATGGGGCAGCAGCTCTCCCACCCGCTGGCCGTCGCCCTGCGCGACACGGCGATGCGGCTGACGCCCTCCCGTATCGCGACACGGATGATCCTTCGGCACCACGCCTGGGTTCCGCCGCATCTGGACTGACCCGCTTCGCCCCCTCGGCCCTTGGCGTGGAAGGGTGGACAGGCCCCTCAGCGGTCGGCCGCGCGGTCTGACTGCCGACCGCCACGGGAAGCCCCCGCCGACCTGCCGTCTTGTCCGCCTGCGCCGCCCCGCACAGGAAGGCTGTCGATCAGCAACCCCAGCGCGAAGTCGAACCGTTCGTACCCGGTACCCGAGGTCAGCTCGGCCGCGTGGCGTCTGGTCTGCGGGAAGGTCTCCTCGGGCAGGGCGCTGAAGCGGCGGACCAGTTCCTCCTCGCTCAGCACCCAGGCCGCGTCCGGGTCCTGGCGGCGGCGCCGGACCAGTGACTGCTCCAGCGCGTACCCGGCGACGTAGAGGGAGAGGGCGTCGATGGCCCAGGCCGCGGTGCGGGGGGCGATGTCACCGGCGAGCAGGATCGCGAGCATGCCTTCGCTGAGTCGCAGGGTCTCCAGGTCGGTCGGGACCATCGCGAGGGCGGCGCGGGAGACGCCCGGGTAGGCCAGGTACTGGTCGCGGAGCTGGGCGCACACATCCCGGATCTGCTCCCGCCAGCGCGCCGGGTCGGGCTCGGGGAGCACGATCCGGGAGCACAGCCGTCCGATCAACAGGTCGTCGATGTCCGCCTTGTTGACGATGTGGGCGTAGAGCGAGGACGGGCCGGTCCCGAGCGCGTTCGAGACGCTGCGGACGGTCAGGGCGTCGTACCCCTCGGCGGCCACGACCTGGAGCGCGGCGTCCGTGATGCGCTCGACGGTGATGGGTGCCTTGCGCTTCGCGGGGGCCGTGGGCGTGGCGGGCTCGGCGCCGGGCTGGGTGCCGGGCCGGGCGTGGCGGGCCGCGCGGCGCTGCCTGGGGTCGATGGCCATGCCGGCGACTATAGCTTGACACGAACTAAGTTCGCCAACTAGAACATTGTTCGTCTCTAACGAACTTAGTTCGCCGAAAGGATCACACCCCATGACTCTCAAGACCGCCCTGGTCACCGGAGCCGGCCGCCCCTCCGGACTCGGCTTCGCCGTGGCCCGCCGTCTCGCCGAGCTCGACCACCATGTCGTCCTCGCCGCCCGCGATCTGTCCGCGGCGGAGCCGCTGGCCGAGCGGCTCCGGCAGGACGGACACGCGGCCACCGCCGTGTACCTGGACCTGTCCGACCGGCCCGGCATGAACGCGGTGGCCGAGCACCTCAGCGTGGCCTTCGGTCACCTCGACGTCCTGATCAACAACGCCGGCACCATGCCCGACTTCAGGACCCTCTCCGCGCTCGACGCCGACATGGACGAGGTGCGCTCCGCGCTGGAGGTCGCCGTGCTCGGCCCGTGGGCCCTGACCCAGGCCCTGCTGCCGCTGCTGACGGCCGCGCCCGCGGCCCGGATCGTGAACGTCTCCAGCCTGGCCGCCCAGCAGATCGCCACCGGACTCGACCTGGGCGCGCCCCTGCGCTCCCCGGCCCACTCGATGGCCAAGTACATGCTCAACACCCTGACCACGGTCCTGGCCCGCGCCCTCGCGGACACGCCGATCCTGGTCAACGCCGTCGACCCCGGCAACATCGCCACCCAGCCCGGACGCCACGACGAGAACGACCGGTCCGCCGCCGAGAGCGCCCTCGACGTCGTCCGCGTGGCCACCCTCGGCGCGGACGGTCCCACGGGGCTCCTCTTCAGCGAGGGACAGGGATTCAGCGAGGGACGGGCTGCCGCCTGAACCCGGCGGGGCAGCGGGAGCCCACCTGGCTCACCAGCGAGCACCCTGCCCCGGTCCCAGTCCCCGCACCCGCACCCGCACCCGCACCCACACCCACCCCGACGCTCACACCAGCCCGGCGTCCGAACCCGACTCGACCGCCGTCCGTACGACCTCCAGCAGCTCGGCGAAGCCCCGGGCCCGCTCCCACTCCGCGGCCGTGTAGGTCCACGAGAAGGACGCGCCCGGAGAATCGGGCCGGCCATGGGCGATCATCACGTTCCGCCGTCCCTTCCGGTCGGGGCCCGTGACATTCAGGTGCATGTACCGGACGTGGAAGCGGACGGGGTCGCGTCCGAACCTCTCCAGAATCCGGCCGTCGAAGACGAAGAGGCAGTCGCCGTCCGTGGCCGTGATCTCGTCGTTCATGGAGGGACCCTATGCGCGGTGATCGCCGGGTACCAGGCCCTCGTCCCGCAGCACGTCCATGACCGCCCCCGCCACCACTCCCGTACGGCGCCTTCGCAGGTCCAGGACCGGAGCCGGATGGGAAATGCCGTGTGAGGCAAGCAGGTTCATCAGGGACCACAGCGCGTCGGAGCGGCTCGGCAACGTGAACTCCCGGCCGTCCTGTGCGACGACCGTGGCCGTGGTGACACCCGCGAGAAGGTTGGTGCGGGCCCAGTCGACCACGTACTCCCGGCCGTTCGGGCTGACGCACAGGACCACTTCCCTGGTGTGGTGCAGGACCGCCAGGTAGTTCATCGGCACCGTCAGGCGCCGGGCGGCGTCGAACGGGGGTGTGCCGTCCACGGGTTGGACGCGCAGCACCGTGTCGAGCACCGGGCCGTGGTCCTGGAAGGTGGTCCGGCCGCGCATCTCCAGGAACCGGGCGCGCACCAGGTGGCCGCCGCGCCGGGACCAGCGCCGGCCCACGGTGCCGAACCCTCCCTTCTCGCCGGGGAGTTGGCCCACCAGCAGACGGGCCTCCTCCCCCGGCTCGGTCACCGGCGCCCGGTCCTCGGGGTCGGCCCGGTCGGCCAACGCGCCGTACCGTGCGGCCGTTTCCGCGTCCAGGCGGCGCAGGTCGATCGTGTCGCCGGTCATCCTGACGCCTCCCACGTCCCGCGAGATCCGCATCTGGGCCAGCTGTCGGCGCGGCCGTCGGGTCACATCGGTCAGCCGGCCTTCGAGGTCGATCACGCGACAGGTCCTCGTGCCCGCGAGCAGGGCGCTGCGCGGCCAGTGGACCGTGATCGCGCCGGGGCCCTCGGGAGCGGACAGGTCCACCAGGACCGCCAGCCGGCCCGCCGTGACCGCCGACAGACACAGGGACGGCACCGGCCACTCGCCGGCGACCTCGAACTCCCCGCGCCCGACGGCCCCTTGGGACTCCTCCGCGTGCACCCGCAGCCTGAGCCCGACCACGGGCGTGAACTCCGCGGGCGCGTAGTCACCGCCGTACGTCGTGAACGTCGACTCCCCCTCGGGGCTGTACCGCACGAGCGACGCCTCCAGGACATCCGCGCGCACCAACCGCGCGCCCGCCGGGCCCGGTTGGGACCGAGGCGCCCACATCACGAACGTGTCGGCGCCGTAGGAGGCGTAGGCGGCCCCGGAGTCGTGGGAGGCGTTCTCGCCCTTCACCCGGTCGCGGCGGGTGATCCGGGGGAACTCCTGCCGTGTGCTGGTGAGGGCCGTGAAGGGGATCATGACGGTGCCGACCGCGCCGAGTCCGATCGCGACCCAGCCCAGACCGGTCCCGTCGTGCCGGGTGGCGTACCCCATTCCGAGGAAGAACGGCGCCGCCGACCAGCACACCGCGCTGAACACCAGGTTGCCCAGGAACACACCGGTACGGCCGCGCATGCTCTCTCCTTCAGGTCAGTCGGACCGCGCCCACCACGGCCGCCGCCACCCCCGCGAGCAGCAGTACGACGATGAAGGCGACGGCCCTCGCGCCGGAACGGCGGTCGGCCGCGAGGTCGGGGGTGTGGACGGCGGGGTCGGTGGGGGCGTAGTGGATGGTGAGGTCCCGGTGGAGGGAGCGGCCGGGGTCGCGGATGCCGGTGCGGGACAGGACGGTGACGTCGGTGCCGTCGCGGGTGGTGAAGGTGACGACGGGGGCGTGGCTGACGTTCTCGCCGGAGTCGGGGTCGACGTAGACGTCCTTGGTGACCGCCACGACCCGTGCCGGGACGGCGACGGCCGAGTCCAGCAGGGCGTTGCGGGCGCGCACCAGACGGATGTCGGGGCTGCGCAGCGCGGCGGCGGCCGCCAGGGCACCGAAGCCGAGCAGGGCCGCCGGGTGTCCCCAGCGGACGGTCGCGTGGATCACCAGCCCGATGAGGAGCAGCATCACCGCGCAGTCGGGGCCCATCCGGCCGCTCTTCTCGCCGTCGGCGTCGAGCACGACGGCGAACCGGAGCGGTTGCCCCGGCGGATAGCGCACCTCGACCTCCCGGCCCACCCACGCCACCTCGATCGCGGCACCGTGCTCACCGGCGTGGGCAAGGGTGAACTCCCGTCCGGTGGAAGGGTCCTGGAAGGCGAGGGTCACCGGTATCCCCGGCTTCTGGGAGGCGCCGTGGGCCGGTCGCCCCACCTCCACGATCCGCGCCTTCACCCACACCGCCCGCTGGGCCCGGGTCACCCCGGCGAGCGAACGGCCGTAGCCGAGCAGGGCCAGGCAGGCCGGCACCGACCACCAGTACTCCAGCACTTCGTGACCGATCATCAGATCTCCACGCGGAACAGGCCGCTGGACGGGTCCGCTCGGGCCGGGAGGCGTTGACCCACCCACAGGGAGACGTCGCGCGTGCGCCGCCAGGTCGTGTCGAAGGTCCTGAACCCCGTTCCGCTGACCCGCAGTTCGACCTCCACACCGGGTGTCTCGCCGTCCCAGTCGAAGTCGGTCAGGTCGGTGACCTCCGCGCTCGCCGGGACCCCGGCGTCGTCGAGGCGCCGGTTCTGCTCCCGCTCGGCGCCGGTCTGGAACCAGAACGCCAGGCCCAGGGGCAGGAAGACCACCGTGAACACGATCCCGATGACGAGGAGTTCGGCGCCGGTGAAGAGGGCGAAGCCCAGCATGACCGGTCCGCACAGGCACATCAGGGCGGCGATCTCGTACTGCCCGAGGCCCGCCCTGGATATCCGCGTCCACCGGATCTCCTCGGCCACCTCAGTACTCCGGGTTCCCGACCGGCCGCTCCCCCTGGGCCTGGAGACCAGGAAGCCGGTCGGCGTCGTACGGCGAGGGCGACGTCACGGGGCCACTCCGTCCCCGGCGTACAGGTAGCCGCCCGGTCGCGCGGGGTCGGCGATCAGGAGGACCTGGTCGCCGGTGCGGGGGATGCGCAGCTTGGAGACCAGGGTCTGGAGGGTGACGGTGCCGGTGGTGCCGGCGGGCTGGAGGACCAGGTCGACGACCGGGTCGTAGTTGACCAGCCGGCCGGTGTCACTGATCGAGACGACGACGGCCGGTGTGGTCGGCACCCCGGCGGCGAGCAGCTGCTGGACGTCGTTGCCCGACTGGTAGGCGCCGATCGACTGCTGGACCTTGGCGAAGTCCTCCGCGCCGAGGAACGCGCGCGTGGTCCGGCCGTAGAAGCCCTTGCCGCTCGCCACCTTGCCGGCGATCTCCGCCGCCCGCTCCTCGCGGTTCTTGCCACGCTTCCCGAAGATTCCCATGACCGTTCCTCCTTGTGGTGTCGACCGGTGTCCGATGCGGTGCGATGTCCGGTGCGGTGCGATGTCCGATGCGGTGCGGTGCACGATCCGGTGTCCGGTCCGGTGTCCGGTGTCCGGTGCGGTGCACGATGAGGACGCTAGGTGGGCCGGTTCCCCTACCGATCCCAGGTTCGCCCGCCTGTTCGTGCAGGACGTACGCTCGCCCCATGCCGCCCCCGAGCCAGCGACCGCGCGCCCTGGTCATCGACCGGGCCTGGCGTGCCCTCGGGCCGGGACCCGCCTCGCTGAGCGGGCCGGGCGGGGCACCGCTGACGCGGACGGTCAAGCTGATCGTGCTGCCGCTGGTCGTGAGGCCCGCGCTGCGTCCCGAGCTCGCGACGGACTTCCTCGGACCGGCGGAGGCCGCGCGGCTCGACGCGCTGATCCGGGAGTCCGGTGCGCGTCTCACGGCGACGGCACAGTGGTTCACGCTGCTCAAGAAGGTCCGCCGGGCGCTGGGGGTCGTGGCGGGCAACCCCCAGGACCTGTACTTCCAGCGGTGCTTCGAGCTGGCCACCGAGCACGGGGCGCCCTCGGCCGGGGCGGACGCGCTGGCCCGGGAGGTCGTCGAGGACGTGGCGGACGCGGGCGGCGGCCGCACGGTGGACGCGCTGAAGGACTGTCTCGCCGACCCCGCCCTGCGGTCCCGGCTCGACGCGGAACTGGCCGCCGCCTGGGACACCCGCGGGCCGACGGCGGAAGCGGACGCGGCGGAGGCCGTGGCGCTGGCCGCCGAGGCGCTGGAGTCCTGCGGCACACCGGAACCGGACTCGGCCAGGTACGCGGTCATGCCGGACTCGCCCGCGTACGCGGCCATGGTCGAGGCGGGACACGGCGGCCTGTTCGGCCGGGTCCTGTGGGCGCGGACCAGCGGTGTCTGGGGAGGAGAGGACCCGCCCGCGCACCTGGGCCTGACCGCACGGCCGGTGCCCGCGCGGCCGGAGGTCGGCCGGAGCGCCTCGACGGCCACACTGCCCGCTCCCCTGGACCGCACCCTGTTCGAGCGGCTCTTCGTCGTGCTCCAGTCGTCGTCCCGGCGCGAGGAGCTGCCCACCGTGCCGGAGCTCGTCGGGCGGGAGGCGGGCCGCAGCTGCGCCCCGCTCGGCCTGTACGACGAGAGCCTGCGCGTCACCGTCGTCCTCGGGGGCCGCCTCGCGGTCGGCCTCGACCCGCTGGGCACCGGTGATCCCGTCCCGGGGCGCACCGCCGCGCACCGGGCCGTCAACGCCCGCTGGCGGCGCGAGGCCTCGGTCCTGCGCGCCCGCCGCATGACCGTCTCACCCCGCCCCGACCCGGACGGCGGCCGTCTGGACGCCCTCGCCCAGGACCTCCGCACCCCCTGGACCGCCTACATGCGCCGGCTGTGGGTACGACTGCACGGCCGTGACGTCCGCGACGCGCCCCTGGAAGACCTCCCGGCCGCCTGGTCGGTGCTCGACGGGGTCGCCCGCTCGGTGATGATGGACCACCGCGCCAGGGTCCGCTCGGCGCTGCGCGCGCTGTCCGCGAACGCCGTGGACGCGGCCGTCGTGAACTCGGCCGTCGTGAACTCGGCCGTCGGGGACGCGGCCTCCGTTGACGCGGCCGAGCCGAGGAGCGCCTGATGGCGGAGATCCGGGTGACGAGCGGGCGCGACGGCATGGTCCGGGTGAGCGCCGGTCGCCTGTCCTACGACGACGAGGCCGCCCCCGGCCCGGACTTCACGCGGGCCGTGCTGGAGGTCGCCGGGGCACTGCTCGTCTGGCCCGTGCTCGGGGAGCCCGGGCCGCCGGTGGCGGAGGTCCATGACGTGGAGCGGGCTCAGCAGTGGCTGTGGGCGCTCTACGGCGAGGAGGTGGCCGTCGCCGTACAGGAGGCACAGGCAGCACAGGCAGCACCGGAGGCCCAGGAGGGTTCGCCCGTAAGGGAGTTGACGATCCCGCCGACCGCCCTCGCCCACTCCGCCGCGCGGCTAGCCTTCGGACACTGGGCGGCCCGCTGGTGGCCGGCGTCGTACACGGACGGCATCGGAGAACTCGAACCGGGCGTGCTGGGGCTGGAGTTGGCCGCCCTGACCCATGAATGCCAGGAACTCTTCGCCGACTCCGACGACTTCGGTGACGTCGATGACTTCAGCGGCTTCAGCGGCTTCAGCGGCTTCCACGACAGCGCGGCCGATCTGATCGAGGAACACGAAGCCGCCCTCGACCCGCTGATCCAGTGGTGGCGTACAGCGACACCCCAACCCACCGCGACCACACGCCACTTGGACCACGTCCTACGACTGATCGACGACGCCGCGGACTCCGCGGGACTGGACGGCCCCGCGCTGCGCCGCCTCCGCTCGGCCCTCGACCAGGAACAGGGACCCAGCCTCGCCACCGCACCGGTCGACCCCGGCACGCTGTTCGCGCGGCAGGGCGGTTACGCCCTCGCGGCGGGCGCCCCGAGCTCAGCCGGTGACCGGGTGATCGCCCGGGGCTCGGGGACCAATGACTGGCGGCGCTATCCGCCGGGGTTCGTCGACGCCGCCGAGGACGCGGTGTCCTGGACCGCGCGGGCGCTCGGTGCGCGACGGCAGATCGAGGTCGAGGTGGTCGCGCATGTCACGGCGCCCGTCTCCGGCGTACCGCTCGTGGCGGAGGTGCTGGTCGACGGTGGCCGTCCGAACCGGGTGCCCCTCGACCGGCGCGACGACGTGTGGACCGGCCGCGGGGATCTCGACCTGGGCCCCGGCCCGGAGCTGTCGGTCGCCACGGCGACACCTCACATCGAGGTCGGCGTCCTGCTGCCCGGCTTCGACCCGGGCCACGGTCCCGGTGACCGGACCGACCGTGACGCGGTCCGCGAGCTGGTCCGGCGGCGGCTGACCGAAGCGGCGCGGGCCCAGCAAGTCACCGACGCGGCCCAACTCCCGCCGCACACCGGCCCCGACACCCGCATGCCCCCCTTCCTCGCCGAGACCCTGGCCGCCGCTGCCACCGAAGAGGACTACTGACGCATGACGGACGAGAGCGACGCACCGATCCCCCTCTACGGCGACCCCCTGGACGGTGCCTTCGCCCAGGCCCAGGAGCACCACCGGGCCGCCGACTTCGAGGCCGCCCGTGCCGTGTACGACGAGTTGCTCACGGTGGCCGAGTCCCTGGAGGACTCCCCCGACGTACGGTTCCTGCGCGCGCACGTGCTGATCGACCTTGGGACCGTTCTCCTCGACGCCTCTGACCTGGCGGGCGGCGAGGACGCCGTGGACCGGTCCCGGGCGCTGCTCGACGGCATCGCGTCGGCGCCGATGGGTCCGCGGGGCCGGCGGATGTGGCAGGAGATGGTGCTGCGGACGCTGATCGCCAAGGCCGATGCGCTGCGCCGGACGGGACGGCTGGACGAGGCGCTGGCCTGTCTCGACGAGGCGTCCGCCGTCCTGCCGGAGTTCGACGACCCGGACGGACTGCGCGGCGCCGAACTCGGCCTGAACCGGGTGCTCCTGCTGATGGACCGGGGCGAGTGGGGAACCGCCGAGGAGCAGGCCGCGCTGCTGCTGTCCAGCACTCCGGCGAGCGCGCCGGAGCCCAGGGCCCGTCTGCTGACCGCGCTCGGCGTGATCTGCTCCTCCACGGGGCGGTTCGACGCGGCCGAGGACCATTTCGCGCGCGCGGAGAACGCCTTCCGGGCACTGGGAAACGCGGGTGAGCAGCAGACGATGCTCGCGCACCGCGCCTCCCTGGCTCTTGAACGGGGTGAACTCGACCTCGCGGAGCGGCTGTTCACCGAGGCGTCCGCGTTCTTCGAGGAGCAGCGCCGGTTCGGTGAGCTGGCCGTGTGCGAGCAGGCGCGCAGCTTTCTCGCGGGCCGGCGCGGCGACGACACGGGCGCGAGCGGTCTCATGGCGGCGAGCCTGGAGCGGTTCACCCGGCTCGGTGCCTCGGTCGCGGCGACCGACACCATGCTGATGGGTGCCCAACAGGCGTACGACCGGGGCGACATCGAGGAGATGAAGCGGCTGGCCCAGGGCGCCCGTGACGTCTATCAGGAGCGGGGTGTCCTGGAGCGCTGCGCGCAGGTCGACCTCATGCTCGCGCGGACCCTGGAGGACAACCTCGACCGGACGGACCACGGTGAGCACGAGAGGCGGTCCGTGGACACCGCGCTGTCCCTCGCCCTCCCGGCCGCGCTCGCCCTGGCCGCCGCCCGCCACGACTTCGTCACCGCGCACGCCCGCAGCCAGTGGCTCCAACTGGCGGACGAGGCCATGCGGTTGGCCTTCCGTCTCGCTGTGCGCCGGCAGGACCAAGGGCTCCTCTTCGAGCTGGTGGAACACCGCTGCGCGGGCGCCGCGCTCGCCCTGAGCGGGGCGGCGGAGTCGGTGACGCCCTCCACCACGGACCCCGCGCAGGTCTTCCCGGACGCGGCGATGAAGTCGTACGGGGAACCCGGCGAGGGGACGATGACGCTGGGGAGCGTGGCGGCGGAGGCAGCTTCCTCGGCCGGTCTGCGGGTCGCGCCGCCGCCGAAGGTGCGGACCTCGGCGGAGACGGGGCGGATCGCGCTCCAGGAGTACATCGCGGGGGCCGAGTTCCGTTACGGGCGGCGGATCGTGGACGAGGAGGAGGTCCCGTTCTGGTTCACCGACGACCTGACGAGCCGTCCGGTGGTCCAGGTCCGGCTGGCCGACGCGGGCGACCTGTTCATGACCTGGACCTGGGCCGGTGGCGCGCGGGGCTTCGGCACCGGGCAAGGTCCCGCCGGTGAAGTCGACCTGGCGGTGGCCGAGTTGGCCGCCGCGCTGCCCGGTGAGGGCGAGGGCGCGGCGGGGATGCGGCGGGTCTTCGCGTCGGGCGCGCTGGCCGATCCCGAGGCGGAGCGCCGGCTCGCGCGGACGCTGGCCGAGGCGCTGTGGCCGGAGGGGCTGACGGCGCAGATCCGGCAGGTCGCGGAGCGGGCGGGCCGTCCGCTGATCCGGATCCAGCCCTCGCCCCGGGTCGCCCAGGTCCCGTGGGAGCTGCTGGCGGTCGGCGAGGACGACGTACGGCTGATCGACCTGGCGGACGTGGTGACCACCACGCCGACCTCGCTGCGACGGCAGCACACCCCGGACCGCCCCGAGGACGGCGGCGGCCCGGTCGTCCTCGTCCTGGACCCACGCGTGCCCGGTTTCCGCGCCGACTCCCCGCTCGGCTCGGTCCTGGGCCCGCCCGGTTCGGCCCCGGAACTCGTGGAGCTGGTCAGGACCCGGCTCGGCGCGGGCCCCGTGGAACCGCCCCTCGGCGCCCCCGTGGAGGCGTTCCGCCGCACCGACCTGGACCGGGACTGGCTGAGCGGCGTGCTCCGCAAGGGGGCGCGCAGACTCCTGTACGTCGGTCATGTCAGCGGCGCGCCGGTCGCGGGCGGACAGAGCGAGGACGGCACCCTCCATCTGTGCTGCGGCCCGGAGAACGCCGGCCTGGCCGAGCCGGTCCGCGCCCACCGTCCGCTGTCGGCCAAGGACCTGCTGCTGGGCACGCTGCCCCTGCGGGCCGACGGGGAGCCGGGGGCGCGGATCTGGCCCGCGCCGCGACGGGTCGCCCTGATCGGCTGCGAGAGCGGCGGGGATCTGCGGTTCGCCGAGTCGTTCGGCCTGGCCACGGCCATGATCCACAACGGTGCGGAGCTGGTCACCGCCACCCGCTGGGTCCTGCCGACCGACTTCGCCTTCCACCGGCTGGCGGGACTGCCCGAGTCGGTGCGCCCGCTGTCGGAGGCGGTCGTCGCGGTCGACACCGCCCACGAGGACCCCGACCCGGTGCACCGGCTCGGCGGCTGGCAGCGCGAGCGGCTCGACCGCTGGCGCGCCGAGGGGCGGATCGAGCACTCGCCCCTGCTGTGGGCCGCCATGGCCTGCATCGTCGTATGACCGACCGCCGCATCGTCGTATGACCGAGCCCGCCGCCGTACGGCACCGGGCGGGAGGGCTCCGGGAGCGCTCCAGAAGCACTCCGGGCGCGCTGATCGCCTATCTTGGCGCGTATGCAGTCCTACACGATCGGCCAGGCGGCGCGGCTGCTCGGCGTGAGCCCCGACACCGCCCGGCGGTGGGCGGACGCCGGGCGGGTGCCCACGCACCGCGACGAGAGCGGGCGGCGCCTCATCGACGGCAAGGACCTGGCCGCCTTCTCGGTGGAGCTGGCCAGGTCCGGCGGTGAGGAGGAGACGTCGTACACCTCCGTCCGCAACGCCTTCCCCGGCATCGT
Organism: Streptomyces sp. SID13726; assembly: GCF_010548375.1. GTDB lineage: Bacteria > Actinomycetota > Actinomycetes > Streptomycetales > Streptomycetaceae > Streptomyces. Next base: position 275,546 of record NZ_JAAGLY010000001.1, on the reverse strand, counting down.
CACCGCCGTGAAGCTCGGCGATGTCGCGGCCCAGGTCGAGATCCAGGCGGGCCCGCACCGGCTGGTGTCGCTGCTGACGCGGGAGGCCGTGGAGGAACTGGGCCTGGAGGTCGGGGTGGAGGCCACCGCCCGGGTGAAGTCGACGAACGTGCACATCGACCGCGCCTGAGCGGGGCCCCGGGTCACTTGCTGACCGAGTAGGAGTGCGCGCCGGTCCCCGCGAGGGCGCCGCCGTCGACGATCAGGTACTCGTCCCGGATCGGCCGCCCGGCCAGCCACGACTCCAGGATCTCCCGGGTGCCCGCCGCGTAGCGGGCCTGCGCGGACAGCGACGATCCGGAGATGTGCGGGGTCATGCCGTGGTGCGGCATCGTGCGCCAGGGGTGGTCGGCGGGGGCCGGCTGCGGGTACCAGACGTCACCGGCGTAGCCCGCCAACTGCCCGCTGAGCAGGGCCCGTTCGACGGCGTCCCGGTCGGCGATCCGGGCCCGGGCCGTGTTGATGAGATAGGCGCCGCGCTTCATCCGGCCGAGGAGTTCGTCGCCGAACAGGCCCTCCGTCTCCGGGTGCAGGGGCGCGTTGACGGTGACGACATCGCAGTGCGGGACCATGTCGGCCGCGCTCTCGTGGAAGACCAGGCCCAGTTCGCGCTCGACGTCCTCGGGCAGCCGGTGGCGGTCGGTGTAGTGCAGCTTCACGTCGAAGGGCTTGAGCCGCCGCAGCACCGCGAGGCCGATGCGTCCGGCGGCGACCGTGCCGACGTGCATCCCTTCGAGATCGTACGACCGCGCCACGCAGTCGGCGATGTTCCAGCCGCCGTCGAGGACGACCTGGTGGGAGGGCAGGTAGTTGCGGACCAGGCCCAGCGTCATCATCACCACGTGTTCGGCGACGCTGATGCTGTTGGAGTACGTCACCTCGGCGACCGTCACCCCGCCCGCGACGGCGGCGTCGAGGTCGACGTGGTCGGAGCCGATGCCCGCGGTGATCGCCAGCTTGAGGTTCTTCGCGGCGGCGATGCGCTCGGGGGTGAGGTACGCCGGCCAGAACGGCTGTGAGATCACCACGTCCGCGTCGGCCAGCTCCCGGTCGAAGACCGACCCGGCGCCGTCCTTGTCGGAGGTGACGACGAGGGTGTGCCCGGCCTTCTCCAGGAAGGAACGCAGGCCGAGTTCGCCGGAGACACTGCCCAGGAGGTGGCCCGGGGTGAAGTCGACCGCCTCGGGGGTGGGAGCGGTCTGGCCGCCGGGGTAGCGGTCGATCACGGGCAGGTCGTCGCGGGCGTACGTCGTCGGGTGTCCGTCGGTCGGGTCGTCGTACAGGACGCAGAGCACCTTGGCCATGTCGCGGCTCCTCAACTGGCGTTGCGGGAAGGTGGAGTTCACGATCCCGGGAGCCGAACGCCCTGGTCAAAGCGATCCTTGTTATGCCGGTATAGCCCAGAGCTATCAGCGCTCGTCGAGGTATGTCCGCAGCAGTTCGTCCAGCGCCTCCCGTACGCCCGCCTCCCGCGCCACCTTCAGCAGGGCGCCGGCCAGCACGGAGGGCGGGTCGTCCGGGCCGGTCACCAGCCCCACCCGCGGTCCGCGCGCGGGCCCTTCCAGGGGTACGACCCGCATCCCCTCGGGTACGCCGAACATGTGCAGCCACGCGTGCGAGATCACGCTGGACCAACGCCCGCCGGGCAGATGGGCGTAGAGCCCGGCGACGGTGTCGGACTCGATCGCGGGCGCGGCCTCGGCGCCGTCGGCGGCGAAGCACTCGTCGATGATCCGGCGGTTGCGCATACGGGAGTTGAGCAGGCAGAGCGGCAGGGCGGCGGCCTGCGACCAGCGGGCGGAGGCGACCGTGCCGAGCGGGCCGCAGGCCGGGGTCAGCAGCATGTACCGCTCCTCGTACAGGGGAAGCCGGCGCAGGGCGTCGTCCTCCAGGTACGTCATCGCCGCGTCCAGCTCGAACTCGGCGAGGCCGTGAGTGATGTCGGCCGAGGACAGCGACTCGATGCTGACCCGGGCGTGGGGGTGGCGGTCGCAGAAGGGGGTCGTCAGGAGGGTGGCGACGGGCATCGCGGTGGGCACGACCCCGAGGCGGAGCGTGCCGGTGAGGCCGTCGCGCAGGGTGGACAACTCCTGCCGCAGGGCGTCGCGTTCGGCGAGCATCCGGTGCGCCCAGGCGAGGACCACCTCGCCCTCCGGGGTCAGTCCCTCGTACCGTCGGCCCCGCCGCACGATCGGCACTTTCAGCTCGTGTTCGAGACGGCGGATCGCCGCGGAGAGGGAGGGCTGGGAGACGTAGCAGGCGGCCGCCGCGCGGACGAAGTGGCGCTCGCGGGCGAGGGCGACGAGGTATTCCAGCTGGCGCAGTTGCATGGGCCGCCCTGTCGCTCGGTGGTGGCTCGGTCTCGCCGCTCCGGGTCAGAGGGTGAGCAGTTCCTCGTGGAAGCCGCCGAACTCCCTTTCGCCGTCGACCAGATGGATCTCCAGGATCCAGTGGCAGCGGCGTCCGGCCTTGTCGGTGCGGCGCATCGGGGTGTCGTTGGCGGGGGCGATGTACGACTCCGTGTCGGCGCCGTCGATCCACTCGTGCGGGAACTCCCCGACGAGGTGTCCGGCGTGCCAGCCGCCGAGTTGCCAGCCCGCTTCCTTCGCGAGCCGCTCCACCTCGGCGTAGAGCCGGGCGCCGGTGATGTCCGGGTCGGCCTCGAAGAAGCTCCGGCCGGCCGCGAAGATCTTGGGCAGGTCGTCGCGCAGGCGGTGCTTGACGGGGTCGTCGCCGAGCACGAAGGTGCGGCCGAAGTCGGCCTCGTACTCCTCGAAGATCGGCCCGAAGTCGGCGAAGACGATGTCGTCCGCGCCGATCACCCGGTCCGGCGGGTTCTCGCGGTAGGGCTTGAGGGTGTTCAGCCCGGAGCGCACGATCCGCTTGTGCCAGTGCCGGGTGGTGCCGAACAACTCGTCGGCCAGGTCCCGGACGCGGTCGCTGACCGCCCGTTCCCCCTCGCCGGGCGCGACCAGCCCGCGCTCGCCGATCTCCGCGAAGAGCCGCTCGGCCTTCGCCTGGGCGTCCAGCAGCCTGGCCGCGCGCGTGGGTTCGTCATCCGCCATGCGGCCGAAGGTAGTCATCGGGATCTTCTCCGGCAACGGGGTTACCCGGCCCCCTTCCGGCGCACGGCCCGCGCCAGGAAGTGCCGGGCCGCGTCCTCGTAGCGGGTCAGGTCCCAGCCGGCGGTGTCCAGGGCGGGGCGCAGGTTCGCCTCGGCCAGCGGGTCGGCGGGGTCGAGTGCGCAGCCGTGCCGGGCGGCGCGCTCGGCACGCCCCGAGGGGTGGTAGAGCAGCAGGACTCCGCCCGGGGAGGTCACCCGGGCCCACTCCCGCAGGGCGGCGGCGGGCTCGGGGACGTGATCGACGAGGCCCGCGCTGAAGACGCCGTCCAACGCACCCGCGGGCAACGGGAGTCGGCAGGCGTCGGCCAGCAACAGGCCCGTACGGCCCAGACGGGCGGCGGCCGTGAGCATCGCGGGCGTGAGGTCCGCTCCGAGCACGACACCGCTCGCGCCGACCGCGTCCCGCAGGGCGTCCATCGCGCGACCGCTGCCGCAGCCGACGTCCAACACCCGCTGCCCCGGCCGCAGTTGCATACGGGAGACGGCTTCGGCGTACCGGGGGGTGTCGACCGCGAACCGCTCCTCCCAGGTGGCGGCGCGGGAGGTGAAGAAGGCGCGGGTGGTGGTCGCCTGGGCGCGGGTCGCCACGAGGGCGGCGAAGCGCGCGAACAACGTGTCGCGAAAGCGGGCGAGTTCCTCGAGGTCCGCCGCGGTGACCGTGGCCGCCGGGGAGTCGAGTGCCGTCTTGTCCGGCTCCGGCTCGAACCCGAGTCCCCACGCCGAGCGACCGATCCGGAACGCCCCGACCGGCCGAAGCGGGCCCGAGGCGAGCACGGTCGCGCCGGCCGGGAGGTCCACGGCGCCGGCCGGCCGGTACGGCACCCGCAGACGGGCGGGGAGTCCGGCGAACAGCGGGTCGTCGGAGGCGGCCGGGGTCGCCCGTACGTCCTCCCAGCCGACCTCACCACCGCAGCCCCGACCGGCAAAGGCACCGGCCCTAGCACCGGCACCAGCACCGGCACCCGCACCCGCACCCGCCACTCCACCTGCGGCCACCGCGAGCAACCCGGCGCCCGGCCCCACCCCGAGCACGGGCACCTCGGCCTCCAGCGCGGCCCGCACCAGCGCCGACTCGGCGGAGCGGTGCGGGAGATCGTCGTACGACCGCTGCGGCCCGCCCGGTACGACCAGGGCCGTCAGTCCGGCCGGGGAGTCCGGGAGCGGGTCGCCCGCCCAGGTGCGGCAGGTCCGCAGCGGGAGTCCGGCCGCCCGCAGGGCCGTGTCGACGGCGTCCTCGTGCGGGGTGTGCCGGACGATCAGGACGCCGGTCGGCGGCCATCGGGTCGCCGCCCTCGACGTACGGCTCGGTGTCACGTCCAACCGGGGTAACCGCCGTCCACGCGGATCGAGTTGATGCCGCTGATGTGCCGCGCGCCGCAGCGGTCCTGGGGCAGGACGAGCTGGGGGCCCGCGCGGTCGAGCGGGGCGGTGTCGATGGTGACCGCGAGGAGGACGGGGGCGCGGCCGAAGTCGGGGTCGATCTCCGCCCAGGAGAGCAGGGCGTGGTGGCCGTCCACGCCGGAGACCGCGATCAGGAAGCGCAGCCGGTCCTTGCGGCGGACCGGGTCGAAGCCGGGGCCCGCGGCCGAGAGGACGTCGTGCAGGAGCGGCCCGGTGAAGCGGTGGCGCTGGACGCCGCTGGTGGCGCACTCGAAGCTGACGTCGGCCGCGTGCTGCGGCCAGGCGAGCAGGTCGGGCACGGTCAGCCGGGCCGGACGGGTCAGATCACCGGTGAGGGCGAGCTCCGCCACCGGACCGGCGGCTGTGAGGGACTGACTCACGGGCTACCACCTCCCGGATGACCGTACCCGGACCGGCGTCCCGTACAAACGCACATGCCAACCTGATAGATCACGATTCCGGCTCATGCGATGCGACAGGAGACTTTTCCCTCGCATCTGCGTCAGTATCATCAGCGTATGCACACCTACCGGATCGGGGACGCGGCCGCACTGCTCGGCGTCAGCGCCGACACCGTGAGGCGTCTGGTGGACGGCGGGAAACTCACCGCCGGACGCGACGAGCTGGGCCGCCGGATCATCCCGGGGCCGGCTCTCGCGGCCTACGCCCGGCGGATGCACCGGACGGAGCGGGAGAGCACGGGTTCATCGGCCCGCAACCGCTTCCGGGGCATCGTCACCGACGTGATCCTCGGGGACGTGTCGGCGCAGGTGGAGATCCAGGCCGGACCGTTCCGGGTGGTGGCGATGGTCAGCCGTGAGTCGGCTGAGGAGCTGAAGCTGGAGCCCGGGGTTCCGGCGGTGGCCGTGATCAAGTCGACCAACGTGGTCGTCGAGAGACCGTAGCGGGCCCTTCGGGGCCGACAGTGATGTCATGTCCGCGAGGACAAGAGGGAGTGGACCGTGATGACCCGTACCGCGCGCCGGAACCGCCGTACCCTGCAGGTGGCCGGGGCAGGCGCCGCCGCGCTGCTGGCCCTGAGCGCCTGCTCGTCCTCCGACTCGGACTCCTCGTCCACGAAGTCGGACTCCTCGGCGTCCGCGTCCGCCTCGGACAAGCTCTCCGGCACGGTGACGGTGTTCGCGGCCGCCTCCCTGAAGGAGAGCTTCACGGCGCTGGGCAAGGAGTTCGAGACGGCCCACCCGGGCACGAAGGTCACCTTCAGCTTCGGCGGCAGCGACTCGCTGGCCGCGAGCATCACCGGCGGCGCCCCGGCGGACGTGTTCGCCTCGGCCAGCCCCAAGACCATGAAGATCGTCACGGACGCCGGGGACGCCTCGGGCGCCCCCGCCACCTTCGTGCGCAACCAGCTGGAGATCGCCACCCTGCCCGGCAACCCGGACAAGGTCGCCTCGCTGAAGGACCTCACGAACAAGGACCTGAAGGTCGTGCTGTGCGACAAGACGGTGCCGTGCGGGGCCGCCGCGCAGAAGGCTCTGGACGCCGCCAAGCTGAAGCTCACGCCGGTCTCCTACGAGCAGGACGTCAAGGCCGCGCTGACGAAGGTCGAGCTGAAGGAGGCCGACGCGGCCGTCGTCTACAAGACCGATGTGCACGCGGCGGGTGACAAGGTGGAGGGCGTGGAGTTCCCCGAGTCGGCCGGCGCCATCAACGACTACCCGATCACCCTGCTCAAGGACGCGCGGAACACCGACGCCGCCAAGGCGTTCATCGCACTCGTGCAGTCCGCCGAGGGCCAGAAGGTCCTGTCCGAGGCCGGGTTCCTGAAGCCGTGACCCCTCCTCCGCCGGGCCCGTCCGACGCCGCGACCGAGACCCTCCGGGGCGGGCCGCGGCGCCGGCGCGTCCGGCCGGCCGGCGTCGGTCGCGGTGTTCCGCTGCCCCTGCTGGTGCCCGCGCTGCTGGGTCTCGCGTTCCTGGTCGTGCCGCTGATCGCGCTTCTCGTACGAGCGCCCTGGCGGAGCATGCCCGAGCAGCTGACCAGCACCGATGTCTGGCAGGCGCTCCAGCTGTCCCTGGTCTGCGCCACGGCCGCGACCGCGGTGAGCCTGGTCCTCGGGGTGCCGCTGGCCTGGCTGCTGGCGCGCGTGGAGTTCCCCGGCCGTGGCCTGGTCCGCGCCCTGGTCACCCTGCCGCTGGTGCTGCCGCCGGTCGTCGGCGGTGTCGCGCTGCTCATGGCGCTGGGCCGCAACGGAGTCGTCGGCAGGTCGCTGGACTCGTGGTTCGGGATCACCCTCCCCTTCACCACCACCGGGGTCGTGATCGCCGAGGCGTTCGTCGCGATGCCGTTCCTCGTCATCAGCGTGGAGGGCACCCTGCGGGCCGCCGACCCGCGCTACGAGGAGGCGGCGACGACCCTGGGCGCCTCCCGCTTCACCGCGTTCCGCCGGGTCACGCTGCCGCTGATCGCGCCGGGCATCGCCGCGGGGGCGGTGCTGGCATGGGCGCGGGCGCTCGGCGAGTTCGGCGCGACGATCACTTTCGCGGGCAACTTCCCGGGACGGACGCAGACGATGCCGCTGGCCGTGTATCTGGCCCTCCAGAGCGACCCGGAGGCGGCGATCGCACTCAGCCTGGTGCTGCTGGCGGTGTCCGTGGCGGTGCTGGCGGGGTTGCGGGACCGGTGGATGACGGCGGGATGACCGAGGGCGATGAGGGCGATGAGGGCGATGAGGGCGGGATGACCGGAACAGAGATCCACGACAGTGCCCCCGAGGCCCGCCCCGGCGCCCGCGCGGACGGTCTCGACGCCCGTCTCGTCGTGGACCGCGGTACGGGCTTCCGCCTCGACGTGTCCCTGTCCGTCGCCCCGGGCGAAGTCGTCGCGCTGCTCGGCCCGAACGGTGCCGGGAAGACCACCGCGCTGCGCGCCCTCGCCGGTCTGACCCCGCTCACCGACGGTCATCTACGGCTGGACGGCGCCGAGTTGGAGCGTACGCCGCCGGAGTCCCGGCCCGTGGGCGTGGTGTTCCAGGACTATCTGCTCTTCCCGCATCTCACCGCCCTCGACAACGTCGCCTTCGGCCCGCGGTGCCAGGGCGCGAGCAAGGCGGAGGCACGGGCGCGGGCGGCCGAGTGGCTCGACCGGATGGGGCTCGCGGCCCACGCCGGTGTCAAGCCACGCAAGTTGTCCGGCGGCCAGGCCCAACGCGTGGCGCTGGCCCGTGCGTTGGCCACCAGCCCCCGGCTGCTCCTCCTCGACGAGCCCCTCGCCGCCCTGGACGCCCGCACCCGTCTGGAGATCCGGTCCCAACTCCGGCGCCATCTGGCCGAGTTCGAGGCGGTGGCCGTACTCGTCACCCACGACCCGCTGGACGCGATGGTCCTCGCCGACCGTCTGGTGGTCGTGGAGCACGGCGCGGTCGTCCAGGAGGGCGCCCCGTCCCACATCGCCCGGCATCCGCGCACCGACTACATCGCCCAGCTGGTCGGCCTGAACCTCTACCGCGGCGAGGCCGACGGCCACACGGTCCGCCTGGACTCGGGGCCCGCCCTCACCACCACGGAGAACCTCACCGGCCCCGTCTTCGTGGCCTTCCCGCCCAGCGCCGTGACCCTCCATCGCGAACCCCCGGCCGGGTCCAGCGCCCGCAACCACTGGCGCTGCCAGGTGGCCGGCCTGGAGACCCACGGCGACCAGATCCGGGCCGACCTCACGGGCGAACTCCCGCTCGCGGCCGACCTCACGACGGTGGCGGCGGCCGAGCTGGACCTCCATCCGGGGGCGGAGGTATGGGCGGCGGTGAAGGCGGCGCAGACGCACGCGTATCCGGTCTGAGGGGGGGGTGTGGGCGGTACGGGCCGGGCTCCTCGCACCTGCACCCATGAACTCGGCACAGCCACCCGAACGGCCCCCGCCCCCGTCTGCCGGTCTCACCCGGACGGCGTTCAGGACGGGCTGTCCGCCCCGTCCGTTCCTAGCGTGAGGCCATGCGCGGGGCGGTGGCCGCCGGTCCCTCCCGCGAACGCCGGACCGAAGGAGGAGCCCGTGCCCCTGGCCCAGCCCCTGGCCCCCCTCGACCGCCCCTGCGATGACATGCCGGGCATCCGATGACGGCCGCGGAGACCACACCCGCACTGCGCTGCGCGAGCCGCCACTCCGGGCCGCGCGACGGCGAGGAGTGCGGTGCCCGCGCCCGTTTCGAGATCGGCTGCCACGGCCGCTCGCCGCTGATCGTGTGCCCTCAACATCTCGGCCCTGCCCTGCTGTTGGCCGACGGGGTGCTGTGGCCTCCGGAGCTGAGACTGGTGCGGTGAGGGAAGGGGCCGGTGCGCGCGTCCGCCGCCGCCCGGCCCATCCCGTCTTCGCATCCGGGATCGATCACGCCTCCGTCAGCGTGATGTCCTGCTGCTCGGCCGCGTGGAAGCGGGGCAACGGCAGGCCGCCCTGGGGGCTGAGCTCCATGAGGGTCGCCTCGACGTGGGCCGCGCCCGGTTCGAGGGCGCCCGAAGTCGGCTTGCCGGTGTTCTCCCAGACGTGCTCGGCGCCGTCGCAGACCGCGCGGGTGCCGCCGATGCCCTGCCGGACCGACGGGGAGCGCTGCCCCACGGAGGAGCTCACGAACACCGGGCCCGTGCCACCGGTGCAGCGGTACGTGCCGGAGAGCGTGACGGTGCCGTCGTCGGCGATACGGCCGACCGGGTCGACGGTGACGGTCTCGTACGGGTCCGCGCTCGCGGGCAGCGTGGGGGCGGCCAGCAGGAACAGCGCGGCACCGGCGGTGGCGGCGAGGAGGGGGCGTACAGACATGGGCTATCTCCCGGTCGAGTGGGGCAAGAGCCTCCACTGCTACCGGGAACGCGTGCCGACAGCCGTGATCGTCACTCCTTCGGTGGCGAGTCCGCACCGAGCGTCGTGGAACCGTCCGAGAGTTGTCCGCGTGTTGTCACGCTTCCCGTCGGCCCGTTCCGATGAGTTCGCGACGGGAGCATGGTCTACACATACGGATGCGGACCCCATAGGGACGGTCCCACCGATGTGGAGGTGCGCTATGTGTTCTCACCAGTCTTCGTGCCCTGCGTCAGACGGCAACGCCCCGCACGTCGTCGTCGCCCACCCCGAGCAGGGCTGGAACCTGCTGTGCAACGGCGCGATCGTCTTCGACGACACCGGCGAGCTGCTGCCCGACGGCCGGATCGTCGCACCGCACCGCGTGCCGGTCGGCCGGCTGGCCGTCGCCGCCTGACACCTTGCTAGGGCAGTACGGCGAACCCGTCCAGCTCCACCGCCGCCTGGTCGTCCCACAGCCGTACGACCTCCACGACCGCCATGGCCGGATAGTCCCGGCCCGCCAACTCCCGCCAGATGCCCCCCAGTTCACGGACGTGGGCGCGATACGCGGCGATGTCGGTGGCGTAGACGGTGACGCGGGCGAGGTCGGCCGGGGTGCCCCCGGCGGCGCGCAGGGCGGTCAGCAGGTTGGTGAGCGCACGCTCGAACTGCTCGGGGAGGGTCTCCCCCACCACCTTGCCGTCGGCGTCCAGCGCCGTCTGGCCCGCCAGGAAGACCACCCGGGACCCGGTGGCGACGACCGCGTGCGAGAAGCCGGTGGGTGGGGACAGTTCGGGCGGGTTGATGCGCTCGGCGCTCACTTGGCCTCCAGGTCCGCGTACAACTCCCTGGCGATGATGCCCCGTTGGACCTCGCTCGCCCCTTCGTAGATACGTGGGGCGCGCACCTCGCGGTACAGGTGCTCCAGCAGGTGGCCGCGCTGGAGGGCGCGGGCGCCGTGCAGTTGGACCGCGGTGTCGACGACGTACTGGGCGGTCTCGGTGGCGAGCAGCTTCGCCATCGCCACGCGCTTGGGCACGTCCGGGGCGCCTTCGTCGTACGCCGTCGCCGCCGCGTGGACCATGAGGCGGGCCGCGTCCGCGCGCAGGGCCATCTCGGCGACCGAGTGCGCGACGGTCTGGAGGTCCCTCAACTTGCCGCCGAACGCGTCCCGTCGAGCCGTGTGCGCGAGAGCCGCGTCGAGCGCGGCCTGTGCCATGCCGACCGCGAAGGCGCCGACGCTGGGCCGGAAGAGGTTGAGCGTCCCCATGGCGACCCGGAACCCGCGGTCCACCTCGCCGAGGACGTCGTCGGCGCCCACCGGCACGGCGTCGAAGGTGAGGGCGCCGATGGGGTGCGGGGAGAGCATGTCGAGCGCGGCCCCGGTGAGCCCGGGCCGGTCGGCGGGCACGAGGAAGGCGGTCACCCCACGGGCTCCGGCACCGGGGGTGGTCCGCGCGAACACGGTGTAGAAGTCGGCCTCGGGCGCGTTGGAGATCCAGCACTTCTCGCCGGTGAGCCGCCAGCGGGAGGGGCCGTCGGACTCGGCCACGGGGTCACCGGTGTGCGGCCGGCCCACCGCCGAACGCCCCGGCGGAGAGGCCTCCGGCTCCGGGCCCGCCACGTCGACCGACGCCACGGCGGCCGACGCCACGGCATCCGTCGCCGGACCGGGCGGATCGACCGGTGTCACGCCCCCCGGGCCCGCTCCCGGTGAACCACCCACGGCCCCGGCCTCCCCCTCCGCCCGCAGCCCCAGCGCCGCCGCGTCCGACCCCGCCCCCGGCTCGCTCAGCGCGAACGCGGCCACCGCCGTGCCCTCGCTCACCGCCGGCAGCCAGCGCTTGCGCTGGGCCGGGGTGCCGTGGGCGTGGACGGGGTGGGCGCCCAGGCCCTGGAGGGCGAGGGCGGTCTCGGCCTCCGTGCAGCCGTACGCGAGGGACTCCCGCATCAGGCAGAGATCGAGGGCGCCGGAGGTGAACAGGCGCTCCAGCAGGCCGAGTCGGCCCAGTTCGGCGACGAGCGGACGGTTCACCTGGCCCGGCTCGGCCTTCTCCGCGAGCGGGCGCAGCCGTTCCGCGGCGAGGGTGCGCAGCTCCGCACACCAGGCGATCTGTGACGGTTCGAGCGAGAATGCGGGCATTGCCGGTCCCCTCTCTCGACAGGGCCCTACGACAGTATCGCGTGCCGTTGACTGTCGTCACCAACACGATACGCTCCTTGTGCGAGCCCACCATCGACGCCCACAAGGCGGCCCACAAGGCAAGGGGGCGACCCGCCATGAACGTCTCGGCCCATGTCGACACCTTCGCGCGCGACCACCTCCCGCCCCCCGACCAGTGGCCGGAGCTCCGCTTCGACCTCCCGGAGCTGAGGTACCCCGATCGGGTGAACTGTGCCGCCGAGCTGCTGACGGGACCGCCCGACGACCGCCCGGCCTTCCACACCCCGTCCGGCGACACATGGACGTACGGCACACTCCGCGCCCGTGTGGACCGGCTGGCCCACCTCCTCACCGGTGACCTCGGGGTCGTCCCCGGCAACCGCGTCCTGCTGCGCGGCCCGACCACGCCCTGGCTCGCGGCCTGCTGGCTGGCGGTGCTGAAGGCGGGCGCGGTGGCCGTGACGGTGCTGGCCCAGCAGCGCCCGCACGAGCTGGCCACGATGTGTGAGATCGCCCGCATAGAGCACGCCCTGTGCGACATACGGGCCGTCGACGACCTCGCCAAGGCCGAGATACCGGGCCTCAGGATCACGACGTACGGCGGCGACGCCCCGGACGACCTCCTTAACCGCCGGGCGCCCGGGACGCCGTACGACGCCGTGGCGACCGCTGCCGACGACGTGGCGCTGATCGCCTTCACCTCCGGGACCACCGGGCGCCCCAAGGGCTGTATGCACTTCCACCGGGATGTGCTCGCGATAGCCGACACCTTCTCGAAGCATGTGCTGCAACCACATGTGGACGATGTCTTCGCCGGCAGTCCCCCGCTCGGTTTCACCTTCGGACTCGGCGGTCTGGTGGTCTTCCCGATGCGCGCGGGCGCCAGCTCCCTGCTGCTCGAACAGGCCGGTCCCCGGCAGCTGTTGCCCGCGGTCGCCGAGCACCGGGTGTCGGTCCTGTTCACCGCCCCCACCGCCTACCGCGCGATGCTCGAAGAGCTCGACGCGTACGACGTCTCGTCGCTGCGCCGCTGTGTCTCCGCGGGCGAGAACCTGCCCGCGGCCACCTGGCGGGCCTGGCGGGAGCGGACCGGGCTGCGGATCGTCAACGGCATCGGCGCCACCGAGCTGCTGCACATCTTCATCTCCGCGGCCGACGACCTGATCAGGCCCGGGACCACCGGGGTGCCCGTACCCGGCTGGCACGCGCGCGTGGTCGACGAGTCGGGTCACGAACAGCCCGACGGCGAACCCGGCCTGCTCGCCGTCCAGGGGCCCGTCGGCTGCCGTTACCTCGCCGATCCACGGCAGCGCGAGTACGTCCGCGGCGGCTGGAACGTCACCGGCGACACATACATCCGCGAGAACGATGGTTACTTCCGCTATGTGGCCCGCGCCGACGACATGATCATCTCGGCCGGGTACAACATCGCGGGCCCGGAGGTCGAGGACGCGTTGCTGCGTCACCCGGACGTGGTCGAGGCGGCCGTGGTGGGGCGGACCGACGAGGTGCGCGGCCAGGTGGTCGTCGCCTACACCGTCCTCAAGGAGGGTGCCCAGCGGGACGCCGAGGCCCTGCGCGCCTTCGTCAAGGCCGAGTTGGCGCCCTACAAGTGCCCCCGCGAGATCGTCTTCCTGGACGCGCTGCCGCGGACGGCGACCGGCAAGCTCCAGCGGTTCAGACTGCGCACCGGTGGTGACCGGCAGTGATCCACACGACCTAAGATGATCAACGTGTCCGACCAGCATGCACCACGGTCTCTCATCGTCACGCTCTACGGCGCCTACGGCCGCTTCGCACCCGGCCCGGTGCCCGTCGCCGAGCTGATCCGGCTGCTGGCCGCGGTCGGCGTGGACGCCCCCTCCGTACGCTCCTCGGTCTCCCGCCTCAAGCGGCGCGGGCTGCTCCTGCCGGCCCGCACGGCACGGGGCTCGGCCGGCTACGAGCTGTCGCCGGACGCCCGCCAGCTGCTCGACGACGGCGACCGGCGCATCTACGCCGGCACCCCGCCCGAGGACGAGGGCTGGGTGCTCGCCGTGTTCTCGGTCCCGGAATCCGAGCGGCAGAAGCGGCACGTACTGCGCTCACGCCTGTCCGGCCTCGGCTTCGGCACCGCGGCCCCCGGGGTCTGGATCGCCCCGGCACGCCTGTACGAGGAGGCCCGGCACACCCTGGAGCGGCTGCGCCTCGACCCGTACGTCGACTTCTTCCGCGGTGAGCACCTCGGCTTCGCGGCGACCGTCGAGGCGGTGGCCCGCTGGTGGGACCTGGCCGAGATCGCCAAGGAGCACGAGGCGTTCCTGGACCGCCACGCGCGCGTGCTGCGCGACTGGGAGGACCGGGCCGACACCCCGCCCGAGGAGGCCTACCGCGACTACCTCCTCGCCCTCGACTCCTGGCGCCACCTCCCCTACGCCGACCCCGGGCTGCCCGCCCGGCTGCTCCCCGAGGACTGGCCCGGCGGGCGCTCCGCCGCGGTGTTCCGGGGGCTGCACGAACGGCTCCGGGACGCCGGCGCCACGTTCGCCGGAATGTGATCCCCGACACATCACAGGCCCCTAAGACAACCCTCAGGTTCCTCTGTCCCTCTTCTCAAGTTTCTTACCTAGCGTCCCCTGGGTCGTCGTGAGAAAGAAGAGGACCGTTGCGCATCACCACCACGGCAAGGGCTCAGGGAGCCACCGTCTGGCTGACGGGACTGCCGAGCGCGGGCAAGACGACCATCGCCCGCCTGCTCGGTGACCGCCTGAAGGCCGAGGGACACCGGGTGGAGGTCCTCGACGGCGACGAGATCCGCCGCTTCCTCTCCGCCGGCCTCGGTTTCTCCCGCGAGGACCGCAACACCAACGTCCAGCGGATCGGCCTGGTCTCCGAGGTGCTCGCGCGCAACGGCGTGCTGTCCGTCGTCCCGGTGATCGCGCCCTACGCCGACAGCCGCGAGGCCGTCCGCAAACGGCACGACGCGAGCGGGACGCCGTACATCGAGGTACATGTGGCCACCCCGGTCGAGGTGTGCAGCGAACGGGACGTGAAGGGGCTCTACGCCCGCCAGGCGGCAGGTCGGCTGACCGGGCTCACCGGGGTCGACGACCCGTACGAACCGCCGGAGGACCCCTCGCTCGTGCTCAGGACCCAGGACCAGACACCCCAGGAGTCGGCGGACACGGTGTACGCCACGCTGGCGGAGCGGGGGCTGGTGTGAGCGCCTCGAAGCCCTTCGCCCTGTCCCACCTGGACGCCCTTGAGTCCGAGGCGGTGCACATCTTCCGTGAGGTGGCGGGTGAGTTCGAGCGGCCGGTGATCCTGTTCTCCGGCGGCAAGGACTCGATCGTCATGCTGCACCTGGCGCTGAAGGCGTTCGCGCCCGCGTCCGTGCCGTTCTCCCTCCTCCATGTGGACACCGGACACAACTTCCCCGAGGTCCTTGAATACCGGGACCGTGTGGTCGCCGCACATGGGCTGCGCCTCCATGTGGCCTCCGTACAGGACTACATCGACCGCGGTGTGCTGAAGGAACGCCCGGACGGGACCCGCAACCCGCTCCAGACCCTCCCGCTCACCGAGAAGATCCAGGCGGAGAAGTTCGACGCGGTCTTCGGCGGCGGCCGAAGGGACGAGGAGAAGGCCCGCGCCAAGGAGCGCGTCTTCTCGCTGCGGGACGAGTTCTCGCAGTGGGACCCTCGCCGCCAGCGCCCCGAACTGTGGAACCTCTACAACGGCCGCCACGCACCCGGCGAACACGTCCGCGTCTTCCCTCTCAGCAACTGGACCGAGCTCGACGTCTGGCAGTACATCGCCCGCGAGGAGATCGAGCTGCCGGAGATCTACTACGCCCACCACCGCGAGGTCTTCCGGCGCAACGGGATGTGGCTGACGGCGGGTGAGTGGGGCGGGCCCAAGGACGGCGAGACCGTCGAGAAGCGGCAGGTCCGCTATCGCACGGTCGGTGACATGTCCTGCACGGGTGCCGTCGACTCAGAGGCCGACAGCATAGAGAAGGTGATCGCCGAGATCGCGGCCTCCCGGCTCACCGAGCGCGGTGCCACCCGCGCCGACGACAAGATGTCTGAGGCCGCGATGGAAGACCGCAAGCGCGAAGGGTATTTCTAGAGATGACCGTGGACACACTCCGGTTCGCGACGGCGGGCTCCGTCGACGACGGAAAGTCGACCCTCGTGGGCCGGCTGCTGCACGACTCGAAGTCGGTGCTGGCCGACCAGTTGGAGGCCGTCGAGCAGGCCTCCCTGAGCCGTGGCCAGGACGTGCCCGACCTCGCACTGCTCACCGACGGACTGCGCGCCGAGCGTGAGCAGGGCATCACCATCGACGTGGCCTACCGCTACTTCGCCACCCCGCGCAGGCGGTTCATCCTCGCCGACACCCCCGGCCACGTGCAGTACACCCGCAACATGGTCACCGGCGCCTCCACCGCCGAGCTGGCGATCATCCTGGTCGACGCCCGCAACGGAGTCGTCGAGCAGACCCGCCGCCATGCGGCCGTCGCCGCTCTGCTGCGGGTGCCGCACGTCGTGCTCGCCGTCAACAAGATGGACCTGGTCGGGTACGAGGAGCGGGAGTTCGACCGGATCGTCGAGGACTTCGCGGGCCACGCAGCCGAGTTGGGGCTGCCCGGCTTCACCCCGATCCCGGTCTCGGCGCTCGTCGGTGACAACGTGGTGGAGCGTTCGGTCCACATGGACTGGTATCCGGGCCCGGCGCTCCTGGAGTTCCTGGAGAACGTCCCGGTCGGGGACGGGGCCGCCGAAGCACCGGCCCGCTTCCCCGTCCAGTACGTCATCCGGGACGGCGAAGTCCGCCACTACGCCGGTCAGTTGGTGTCGGGTTCGCTGCGGGTCGGCGACCGGGTCACCGTGCATCCGTCCGGCGAGACCTCCGAGATCACCGGCATCGACGTCCTCGGCTCCGCCGAGCGGGAGGCGCACGCGCCGCAGTCGATCGGCGTGCGCCTCGCCGACCAGCGGGACGTCTCGCGCGGCGACATGATCACCGCGGGGGTCGATGTGCCCGCGCTGACCCGGGAGGTCCGGGCGGCCGTCTGCCATCTGGCCGACCGGCCGCTGCGGGTCGGGGACCGGGTCCTGGTCCGGCACACCACCAGGACCGTGAAGGCGATCGTCAAGGACCTCGGCGGGGCAGGCGAGTTGACCGTGAACGACCTGGGCCGGATCACCCTGCGTGCCGCCGAGCCGCTCGCCCTCGACGACTACGCGGTCTCCCGGCGCACCGGCGCGTTCATCCTGATCGACCCGGCCGACGGTTCGACGCTGACGGCGGGCATGGTGGACCTCAACCACCCAGCGTGAGCCGGGGCTTGGGGGCGTCGGTGCGTCCGGTCTGCGGTCGGCGGCTGCCCGCCCGGTAGGGGTCGGGCCAGGCGACACCGGGACCGTCGTAGCCCTGTTCGGCCGCCGCGTGCAGGGTCCAGTGCGGGTCGTAGAGGTGCGGCCGGGCCAGTGCGCACAGGTCCGTACGCCCGGCGAGAAGCAGGGAGTTGACGTCGTCCCAGGAGGAGATGGCGCCGACCGCGATCACCGGGACGCCGGTCTCGTGGCGGATCCGGTCGGCGTACGGCGTCTGGTACGACCGCCCGTACTCCGGGTGCTCCTCGGACACGACCTGCCCGGTCGACACGTCGATCGCGTCGGCGCCGTGCGCGGCGAAGGCGCGGGCGATCCCGACCGCGTCCTCGGCCGTGTTGCCGCCCTCGGCCCAGTCGGTGGCGGAGATGCGGACAGTCATGGGCCGTTCCCGCGGCCAGACTCCCCTGACGGCGTCGAAGACCTCCAGCGGGAAGCGCAGGCGTTCGGTGAGCGAGCCGCCGTAGCCGTCCGTGCGCCGGTTGGTCAGCGGGGAGAGGAAGCTCGACAGCAGGTAGCCGTGCGCGCAGTGCAGTTCGAGCAGGTCGAAACCGGCACGGGCGGCTCGCCACGCGGCTGCGGTGAACTGCTCGCGGATGTCGGCGAGTTGGGCGGGGGTGAGTTCCCGCGGGGTCTGGTTGTCGGCCTTGTACGGGATCGGGGACGGGGCCACGACCGGCCAGTTGCCGTCCGGCAGCGGTTCGTCGATGCCCTCCCACATCAGCTTGGTCGAGCCCTTGCGGCCGCTGTGCCCGAGCTGCACGCCGATCGCGGTGCCCGGGGACCGTGCGTGCACGAAGTCGGTGATCCGCTTCCAGGCGTCAGCCTGCGTTCCGTTGTAGAGGCCGGTGCAGCCGGGTGTGATGCGGCCCTCGGGAGAGACGCACACCATCTCGGTCATCACCAGTCCGGCGCCGCCGAGGGCGCGGGCGCCGAGGTGGACCAGGTGGAAGTCGTCGGGGAGGCCGTCGGTGGCGGAGTACATGTCCATCGGCGACACCACGACCCGGTTGCGCAGGGTCAGTTCGCGCAGCCGGAACGGTGTGAACATCGGGGGCGTGCCCGGTTCGCAGCCGAACTCGCGCTCCACGGAGCCGGTGAAGCGGGCGTCGCGCAGGCGCAGGTTGTCGTGGGTGACGCGGCGGCTGCGGGTGAGCAGGTTGAAGGCGAACTGGCGGGGCGGCTGGTCGAGGTACAGGCCGAGGTTCTCGAACCACTCCAGGCTGGCGCGGGCGGCACGCTGGGTGGAGGCGACGACGGGTTTGCGTTCCGTCTCGTAGGCCGCCAACGCCGTTGCCAGGTCCGGCTGTTCCTCCAGGCAGGCCGCCAGGGCGAGGGCGTCCTCGACGGCGAGCTTGGTACCGGAGCCGATGGAGAAGTGGGCGGTGTGGGCGGCGTCCCCGAGCAGCACGGTGTTGTCGTGCGACCAGTGTGCGTTGACCACCGTGCGGAAGGTGGTCCAGGTCGACTTGTTGGAGCGCAGCGGACGGCCGCGGAGTGTCTCCGCGAAGATCTTGGCGCAGCTCTCGATCGACTCCTGCGGGGTGGCCTCGTCGAAGCCCGCGGACCTCCAGACCTCCTCGCGCATCTCGATGATCACGGTGGAGGCGTCGGGGGCGTAGGGGTAGCCGTGGAGTTGCATCACGCCGTGTTCGGTCTCGGCGATCTCGAAACGGAAGGCGTCGAAGGGGAAGTCGGCGGCGAGCCAGATGTAGCGGCAGTGGTGTGAGACCACATGGGGGCGGAACACATGGGTGTGGGCCTCGCGTGTGGTGCTGTTGACTCCGTCGGCCGCGATGACGAGGTCGTGGGTCCGGGCGAGGTCGGGTGGGGCCTCGGTGCGGAAGCGGAGGTCCACGCCGAGGGTGCGGCAGCGGGTGTGGAGGATTTCCAGGAGCCGTTTGCGGCCGAGTGCGGCGAAGCCGTGGCCTCCGGACGTGTGGCGGGTGCCTCGGTGGACGATGTCTATGTCGTCCCAGCGGACGAAGTCGGACCGCATCGCTTCGTAGACCGTCGGGTCCGCGTGCTCTATGCCGCCGAGGGTTTCGTCGGAGAGGACCACGCCGAAGCCGAAGGTGTCGTCGGGGGCGTTGCGTTCCCAGACGGTGACTTCTCTGTGGGGGTCGAGGCGTTTCAGCAGGGCTGCGGCGTAGAGGCCGCCGGGGCCGCCGCCGATGATCGCAACTCGTAGGGGGCGGCTGGTCCTGGTCGGCGGGTGCGGGCTCGTTGTGGCTGGTCGCGCCCACGCGGCGGTAGCCGCAGATTCAGCACAGTCTCGCGCCCCTGGAGGTCGGGACACCTACCGCCCCTTCCACTTGGGAGGGCGCTTCTCTTTGAACGCCGTATGGAACTCCTTGTAGTCCTCGCCGTTCATCAGCAGGGCCTGGGTCGAGGCGTCCAGCTCGATGCTTGCCGCCAAGGGCATGTCCAGCTCCGCCGTCAGCAGGGCCTTCGTCTGGGCGTGGGCCAGGGCCGGGCCCTCGGCCAGACGGCGGGCGAGAGCAAGAGCAGTCCCGTCGGATCCACCCTCCTCCGTCAACTCGCTGATCAGGCCGATGCGTTCGGCCTCCGGGGCGCGGACCGGTTCGCCCAGCATCAGGAGCCGGGTCGCGTGGCCCAGCCCCACCACCCTCGGCAGCAGGTAGGCCGCGCCCATGTCGCCGCCGGACAGGCCCACTCGGGTGAACAGGAAGGCGAAGCGGGCCGAGGGGTCGGCCACCCGGAAGTCGGCGGCCAGGGCCAGGACCGCGCCCGCGCCCGCCGCCACTCCGTGGACCGCCGCGATCACCGGGAAGGGGCACTCCCGTACGGCCCGCACCACCTGGCCCGTCATCCGGTTGAAGTCGAGGAGCTGGGCGGTGTCCATGGCGAGGGTCGCGCCGATGATCTCGTCGACGTCGCCGCCGGAGCAGAAGCCGCGGCCCTCGCCGGCCAGCACCAGGGCGCGGACGGAGCGCTCGCGGGAGAGTTCGAAGAGCAGGTCGCGCAGGTCGGCGTAGGCGCCGAAGGTGAGCGCGTTGAGTTTCTCAGGGCGGGCGAGGGTGACCGTGGCGACGCCGTCGGTGAGGTCGACGCGCAGGTGCCGCCAGTCGGAGGTGCGGGCGGCGGAGCCGGTGAAGGGACTCATGTGGTGCGGCCTCCTCGTGCTCGGTGAAGTGCGAGGTCCGACCTGTGCTCTACCCAACGAAGCTATCACCCATCTTTGACTGTCGTCACGAGTGCGCGATAGACGCAGGTGAAGGTGACCTGGACCCGTCACAGCCGTCACGGCTCGTCGACAGACCGGCAACGGCGGGAGCAGCGCCGGGAGGAAAGCCGTTCCTACGGGTAAGCCGCCTGCCAACGGGGCCGAAGGTCCCGTACGGTGCCCGCCGGACGCCTCTGTCGACGGCGCCGTACCATTCATAAGGTTGAAAGCAGGACAGCCTGCTCATGAACGGACCCGCCTTGCAAGATCGCCCCTCAGCCTCCGCCTCCTGGCGCATCGCGCTGCCGCACTCCGCCGCGGCCGTGCCCGTGGCGCGTGCCCTGGTCCGCACCGCACTGGCCGAGCTGGAGCACGGGGCGGACAGCGACACCGCGGAGCTGCTGACGGCCGAGCTGGTGGCGAACGCCGTGGAGCACACGGCCGGCGACACGCCGATAGAGCTGGTGGTCGAGCTGCTCCCCACCGGCTGCCAGGTGGAGGTGCACGACCCGGACCCGGCGCCCTCGGGCCATCTGACCCAGCCGGACACCACGGACCCGGACCCGTGGCAGGAACACGGCAGGGGCCTGCTGCTGATCCGGGCGCTCAGCTCGTCCTGCGGCCACCGGCCCACGGAGACGGGCAAGGCGGTGTGGTTCCGGCTGCCGGCGGCGCCGCCGCAGTGGCACCCGGCGTGACGCTCAGGCCAGCGTCGCGACCAGCACGGCCTTGATGGTGTGCAGCCGGTTCTCCGCCTCGTCGAACACCACCGAGTGCCCTGACTCGAACACCTCATCGGTGACCTCCAGGGACTCCAGGCCGTAGGTCTCGAAGATCTCCTGCCCCACCTTCGTACCGAGGTCGTGGAACGCCGGCAGACAGTGCAGGAACTTGACGTCCGCGTTCCCGGTCGCCCGCAGGACGTCCGCCGTCACGGCGTACGGCGACAGCGCGGCGATCCGCTCCTCCCAGACCTCCTTGGGCTCCCCCATCGAGACCCAGACGTCGGTGGCGACGAAGTCCGCCCCCCGCACGCCCTCCTCCAGCGACTCGGTGAGGGTGATCCGCGCCCCGCTGTCGACGGCGAGCGCACGGGCCCGCTCGACGACGTCCTGCGCGGGCCAGTAGCTCTTCGGCGCGACGATCCGTACGTCCATGCCGAGCAGCGCGCCGGTGACCAGGTAGGAGTTGCCCATGTTGAAGCGCGCGTCGCCGAGGTAGGCGTAGGCGATCTCCGGGACCGGCTTCGTGGTGTGCTCGGTCATCGTGAGCACCTCGGCCAGCATCTGGGTGGGGTGCCAGTCGTCGGTGAGCCCGTTGTAGACCGGCACACCGGCGTACGCGGCCAGCTCCTCGACCTTCCGCTGGCTGTCCCCGCGGTACTCGATCCCGTCGTACATACGACCGAGCACGCGCGCGGTGTCCCGTACGGACTCCTTGTGCCCGATCTGCGAGCCGGACGGGTCCAGGTAGGTCGTCGAGGCCCCCTGGTCCGCCGCGGCGACCTCGAACGCGCAGCGGGTGCGGGTCGAGGTCTTCTCGAAGATCAGCGCGATGTTCTTCCCGCCCAGGTGGCGCGCCTCGGTCCCGGCCTTCTTGGCGGCCTTCAGCTCGGCGGCCAGCGCGACCAGGCCGAGGAACTCCTCGGCCGTGAAGTCGAGCTCCTTGAGGAAGTGGCGCCCGGCGAGGGCGGTGGGGACTGTCGCCATGGGGGCGCTCCAGAGGAATGAGAACAGGACTCTGGAAGTCTATACGATATTCAGCATTTCTATACAGTCCTATACGGCCCTACACGGCCTCCCTCTCCACCGGGCAGCTCATGCAGCGCGGCCCGCCCCGCCCCCGCCCCAGCTCGCTGCCCGGGATCTCGATGACCTCGATGCCCCGCTTGCGCAGATGGGTGTTGGTGGTGGCGTTGCGCTCGTAGGCGACGACGACACCCGGTTCGACGGCGAGGACGTTGCAGCCGTCGTCCCACTGCTCGCGCTCGGCCGCGTGCACGTCCTGGGTGGCGGTCAGCACCCGGATCTCGCTGAGCCCCAGCGCGGCGGCGATCGCGCGGTGCATGTGCTCCGGCGGATGGTCGGTGACCTTGAGCTCCTTGTCGCCGACGCCCGGCTCGATGGTGTACGACCGCAGCATGCCGAGCCCCGCGTACTGGGTGAAGGTGTCGCCGTCGACCATCGTCATCACCGTGTCGAGATGCATGAAGGCGCGGCGCTTCGGCATGTCCAGGGCCACGATCGACTGCGCGGAGCCCTCGGCGAAGAGCTTGTGCGCGAGCATCTCGACGGCCTGGGGCGTGGTGCGCTCGCTCATGCCGATGAGGACGGCGCCGTTGCCGATGACGAGGACGTCCCCGCCCTCGATGGTGGACGGGTAGTCGGCCTGCCCCTCGGACCAGATGTGGAAGGTCTCGTCGCGGAAGAGCGGGTGGTGGCGGTAGATCGCCTCGAAGTGGACCGTCTCGCGCTGCCGGGCGGGCCACTTCATGGCGTTGACGGAGACGCCGTCGTAGATCCAGGCAGAGGTGTCGCGGGTGAAGAGGTGGTTGGGGAGGGGGGCGAGGAGGAAGTCGTCGAGGTCCATGACGTGGAAGCGCACGGAGGTCGGCTCCGGGTGCGCGGCCAGGAACTCCCGCTTCGTCATGCCGCCGACGAGGGCCTCCGCCAGCTCCGGGGCGGGCAGGGTCTCGAAGGAGGCCCTGAGGTGGTCGGTGGCGAGCGGGCCGTACTCCTTCTCGTCGAAGACACGGTCGAGGACGAGGGACCGGGCCGCCGGGATCGCCAGGGCCTCGGTGAGCAGGTCGCCGAAGAGATGGACGGCGACGCCACGGTCGCGCAGCACGTCGGCGAACCCGTCGTGCTCGGCGCGCGCCCGGCGCACCCAGAGCACGTCGTCGAAGAGGAGCGCGTCCTTGTTGCTGGGGGTGAGCCTTTTGAGCTCGAGATCCGGCCGGTGCAGGATGACGCGGCGCAGCCGCCCGGCTTCGGAGTCGACATGGAATCCCATGCCTCCATCCTGACCAACGGCGGGCGTCTTGACCCCTTCGTTCGTACAGATTTCCCGTTCTCGTCCTCTTGACGATAAACGGTTCCGCCGTTTATCGTCGTACAGACGAAAAGAGGGGACTCGATGGCCGACATCACCCGGCGCCTCGGCTGGCGCCACCTGCGCGGGGCGCCCACAGCGCACATCCGCCACCACCGCGGCGGCAGCCTGCTGCACGACGGACCCGGGCTCAGCTTCTGGTTCCGCGCCCTGACCGCCGCGCTCTCCGAAGTGCCGGTCGACGACCGCGAGTTGGCCATGACCTTCCATGCCCGTACGTCCGACTTCCAGGACGTGGCCGTACAGGCGACGGTCACCTACCGGATCAGCGACCCGGCGCTCGCCGCCGCCCGGCTGGACTTCTCCATCGACCCCGACACCGGGGTGTGGCGCGGCGCCCCGCTGGAACAGCTCGGCACCCTGCTGACGGAGACGGCCCAGCAGCACGCGCTGGACGTCCTCGCCCGTACGTCGTTGTCGTCGGCCCTGGTGGACGGCGTGGCGGCGGTACGGGAGCGGGTCGCGGCGGGCCTGGGCGCGGAGCCGCGGCTCCCGGCGACCGGCATCGAGGTGGTCGCCGTACGCGTGGTGGCCCTGCGGCCCGAACCCGAGGTGGAGCGGGCGCTGCGCACACCGGCCCGTGAGCAGATCCAGCAGGAGGCGGACCGGGCCACCTACGAGCGCCGTGCCGTCGCCGTCGAACGCGAGCGCACGATCGCCGAGAACGAACTCGCCAGCCAGATCGAACTCGCCCGCCGCGAGGAGCAGTTGGTCGAGCAGCGGGGTACGAACGCCAGACGCGAGGCGGAGGAGCACGCGGCGGCGGACGGGGTACGGGCGGAGGCGGAAGCCGCGCGCACGGTGAAGCTCGCCGAGGCGGAGGCGGCGCGTTCCGTACGGCTGGCCCGCGCCGAGGCCGAGGGTGTACGCGAGGTCGGCGCGGCGCGGGCCCAGGCCCAGACCGAGTGGCTCCGGGCCCACGCGGACGTGGAGGTGCCGACACTGAACGCCCTCACCGGCACCCGCCTCGCGGAGAACCTGCCGCACATCGACAGCGTGACGATCTCGCCGGACGTGCTGACGGGATTGCTGGCGCGGCTGGGTGGGCGGGAGCAGGGGTGACGGGGGACGTGAGGGGCGTGGACGAGCGGGGGGCCGCGGGGGCCGGTGAAGGTCTGCGGGAGTCGGCGGTGATCGGCCGCGCGCTCGGTGCGGTCGCCGTCCCACCGCACTCGCCGGAGCGCGCCGCATGAGCCTCGCGCCCCGGGTCGTCCTGGTCCATCGCACTACGGAGTACGAGGAGTTGGTGGCCCACCACGGCACCCACGGTCAGGCCGCCTTCTTCCTCTCCTCGCGCGGCCGGGCCATCGAGGAGGTCGCCGAACGCCATCACCGGGCCCGGCAGGCACTGGCCGAGGTGGCGGCCGCGATTCCGCTGACCTGGCGTCAGGCGCGGGTGGAGCGGGCCGACTTGGACCGTTTCCTGTTCGCCCCCGAGGACGTGGTGGTCGTCGTCGGCCAGGACGGTCTGGTGGCGAACGTCGCCAAGTACCTGTCCGGCCAGCCGGTGTTGGGCATCGACGCCGACCCCGACCGCAACCCGGGTGTCCTGGTTCGCCACCGCTCCCGGGACGCCGCCGCCCTGCTCCCCTCGGCCCTCACCGGCCGGGCCGACGAACTCACCATGGTCGAAGCCGTCGCCGACGACACCCAGCGACTCGTCGCACTCAACGAGATCTACCTGGGCGCCGCCGGACACCAGACGGCCCGATACCGCCTGGGCCTGGAGGACGACGGGGGTGTCGTCGAGGCCCAGGCTTCGTCCGGGGTACTGGTGGGCACGGGGACCGGAGCCACGGGCTGGCTCCGCTCGGTGTGGCAGGAACGGGGCGGCGGCCTACGGTTGCCGGCGCCGACGGAGACCCGCCTCCTCTGGTTCGTCCGCGAGGCCTGGCCGTCCCCGGCCACCGGCACGTCCCTGGTCTCCGGCGAGCTGCCCGCCACCGCGCGCCTCCGACTCACCGTGGAGTGCGAGCGGTTGATCGCCTTCGGGGACGGGATGGAGGGGGACGCGGTGGAGTTGACGTGGGGGCAGCGGGTGGTGGTGGGGGTCTGTGGGGAGCGGTTGCGGTTGGTGGGGTGAGGTTGCGGTCGGTGGGGTGAGGTTGCGGTCGGTGGGGTGAGGTTCGAGACCACCGAACCGGCGCTCCGGCCGCCTCCGGCACCCTCGGTCACCCATCACGCGTCACCCGCCACCCGTCACCCGTCACCCACTCCGCGACAGCTGAAGAAGCTCCGGCCGAGCCAGCATCCGGCGGGACGCGCGACCCGGGTTGAGGACGGCCTGGGCGACGATCCAGCCGGCGAGGGTGTGGGGTTCGGCCGGGTCGGCGATCAGGGCGTCGGCGTAGCGGGGCAGCGCGGCGGCCGGGTCACCGGCGGCGAGGTGTTCGTCGGCGGTGCGCGGAGCGGTGGGACGGGCGGCGAAGGCGTGGGTGCGGACGTCCGGCCAGGCGACTCGGTCGGGACGCAGGCTCGGTGTGTCGGCGCGGGGCACGGGAGCGGCCACCGGGACGACGTTGCGCAGCCGCCACTCCGTGCGGTGCAACGCGGCGGCGGTACGGGCCCGTTCGAGCGCGGCCGGAGGGACGGCTTCACGCAGCCAGCCGTCGAGGGTGCCGGCGAGCCCGGTCACCAGGGCGTGGCCCTGCGCGGTGAGCCGTCCACTGGTGAGCAGGGTGCGGACGACGAGACGGCTCTGCAGGCGTCGTAGCGCGAAGTGGTACCCCGCCTCCTCGACGGCCGGCCCGTCCTGGGCGTCGGCCAGCCGGTCCCGCCAGAATCCCGCGACACCGGTGAAGGCGTACGCGCCGTGCAGCAGCCCGGTGAGATGCCTCGGGTCGGCCCGCCAGGGGGCGTAGTAGCGCTCCGCCCGGTCGTCGTCGAGCAGCGGGAACAGGTGCAGGAGCGCGGCCAGTTTGCTGTGCTGGAACTCGTGGACGAGCGTCTCGGCGAGTGCGAGCGGGGAGGAGGGGCGGGCGATGACCATGGCCCCGAAGGCGTCTCCACTGGAGGCGGAGACCAGGACGGCCGGCGGCGCGGGAGGCGACACGGAAGTACGCCCCCAGGGCACGACAGCCCGAATCCCGACGGGGTCGAACCGCCCGGGCCCGACCCGAGCGCCCCGTCCCTGGAGTATCGCCACGGCCTCCTCGAACACCCGCTGCCAGGCCGCCGCTTCACCGTCATCGAGACGGGCCGGAGGGAGCGGGTCGTCGAGGTCGCGGTAAGGGTCGAGGTCGTCGAGGGGGATGGCGACGGGGCCGGTGGAGGTGGAGTGGGTGAGGGTACGGAGGGGGAGCCAGGGGGTGTGCGGGTCCGCCGGAGAGGGGGTCGCTCCCCCGGTTCCGAGCGGTGCGGTGACCGGGCGGACCGTCACGGACAGGCCGCTCCCGAGTCTGCCCGGCTCCGCGACTCCCCTATCACTGCTCTCTTCTGCCGGTACCAACGTCAACTCGCCATCGCTCACGTGGGCGTGAGCCACCGTCACCCCCGGTGGTCCCCCCGGCAGCCGGGCCAGGCCCAGACCCGGCAGGCACACCTGACCGTCGGTGAGCGGGACGCGCAGGTCGGCCGCCGTACCGGCGAGCAGTGACGCCGAGATCGCCAGGGAGCCCAGGTGTCCCGCGTCCGCCCACAGCGGCGGACCCGTCGCCGTACCGTGCAATCGGCGCAGCATGTGGGCGATCCAGCCGCCGGTGGCCGGGGCGAGGAGGAGTCGGTCGACCGGTCCGGGTGCCGCCTCGGCCGCCGCCTTGAGGACACTCCATGCCTCCGCCGCCGGGGTCAGCGGTGTCGGCAGGGGGCCGAGGTCGTCCAACAGGGTGCGCAGGAGCAGCAGCCTCCGGGCCCGTTCCGCCCGTTCGAGGAACGCCACGGCCTCGGCGGAGCCGCCGCCCGCGGCCACCTCCGCGAAGAGCCGACCCGGCATGCGGAACGGGGCGTGGCGCTGTTCGCTGCTCATGGGCGAGGGACCTCCGGTCACGGGGGCGGGCATGCAGACAGGCCCCGGCGGCGCTCGGGGCGACCGTCGAGGTCCGCCGCAGGTCAGGCGGCACTACTCGGCGCGAGCGGGCTCACCACCACCTCGGATGCCACCGCGAGCGCGCAGCACCTCCTTGAGGAGGCGGGTGGCGGGAGGCAATGGAGACAGGCCGTCCACGGCGGCCAAGGGCAGCGCCGCGACGTCCGCCAGATCGGATTCCCAGACGTGCGTGGCCATGTCGGCAGCCGGCTCACGGTCGGTGACCTCGGCGTGGTGCGCGGGCGGCCGGTCCAAGATGCTCCCCCTTCTCGCACGGTGGCACGCGATGCCCCGCGTCCCTATCCATCATGGCCATTCCTGCCCGGGTCGAAAACCGTACGATCACGCCACTCGATCATTTTTGATCGCCCGGACACCTCACAGAGACGGTGAAATCACGCAGAGCCACGTCGAGTTCGGCCTCCGGTTCAAGACAGCCGCTCATGGCCGCTCCGACGGCGAGCGGTTCGCACCGGACCGTCCGCCGGGATCTGTCGGGCCGGGCGACCATGCCTGTGGCATCCGTACGAGCCTTGGTGTGACGGGGCAGTGTCGCGGTGGCACGCGAGGGCGACGCGGCCACCACGGACTGCCGTTCGACGGGATCGACCGTCGGCGAGCCGACGGGCAGGGCATCCGCCGCGCGCTGAAGCTGCCAGGCAGGACACGGCCCGGCGGCGCCGCGCGGCGCCGGCGCGAGGGCCGGGAGATCCGCGCCGGGTTCGGGACCGCGCAGCCGTATCGACGGATACTGGAGAGTACGTCCCGCTTCCCTGAGGGCCGCGATACGAGCCGGTACGGCCGGAAACAGTTCCTCCGGATGGGCGGCGCGTCAGGGGGGGCGTCGGACGGCGACGACCCCCGTCCCGTGCTCCCCGTGACACGGGTGAAGTCTTGTGTACGACTTCCGTTGCGCCGTCAAGTTGCCAGTACCATAAGGAGGTTGGGGTCGAGCACACATGCGAAGACCCTCCCTTCGGCCGTACGACGGCCTCGACAACTGGACACAGGGGGACACCGTGAGCCCTGACGCGATGGTGATGCACTTCGTTGGCGCCTCGGCCCTGATCCTGGTCGCCGCACACGCGGCGGGCTGGCTGGCCAGGCTGCTGAAACAGCCGTACATCGTGGGACAGCTGACGGCGGGCATAGCGCTCGGTCCCTCGCTGCTCGGGAGTGTGTCGCCGGACGCGTACCGGGCGCTGTTCCCCTCCGAGATCGGCCCGGCGCTGACCGGGTTCGCCCAGTTCTCCCTCGTCGTCTTCCTGTTCGCGGTGGGCTACGAACTCGATCTGAAGATCCTGGGCGCGCGGGCGCGTACCGCGGTGACCGTGGCGCTCGCCGCGTTCGTGGTGCCGATGGCCGTGGGCAGCGGCTGCGCGGTGCTGTTCCGGGACCAGTTGCACCAGCTGGGCATGCCACGGGACCTCTCCCCCGCCATGGTGGTGTTCGCGGGCGTGGCCCTGTCGATCACCGCGGTCCCCGTACTGACGGCCATAGTGCGGGAGAACAACCTGTCCCGCACGGTGCCCGGGATCGTCGCGGTGTCCGCCGCCGGACTGCTCGACGTGGTCGGCTGGACCGTGCTGGCCGGGGCTCTCCTCGACAGCGGGAGCGGCGACCACGCCATCGGCTGGCAGGCGCGGGTGCTGATCACCGTGGGCTTCGTGGCGGCGATGATCCTGGTGGCCCGGCCGCTGCTGCGCAGGCTGCTGTGGCACACCCGGATGGAGCCCTCGCTGCGGATGGCGCTGCTCATCGGCTTCGCCCTAGGATCGGCATGGGTCACCCAGTCCATCGGACTGCACGTCATCTTCGGCGCGCTGCTGGCGGGTGCCGTGGTACCGCGCGAGAAGGGCGGCACGCTCGACCCGGACCTGTTGCGCCCGCTCAACGACGTCGGTTCGCTGCTGCTGCCGTTCTTCTTCGTGGTCTCGGGGCAGTCGGTCGCGCTCGACAGCATGGGCTCGCTCGGCTGGGTCGTCCTGCTGGTGGTGACCGTGCTCGCGGTCGTCACCAAGATCGGCAGTAGCACGCTGGCCGCCGGGCTGACCGGCCTGGACCGCCACGACGCCCGGACCGTGGGTGTCCTGATGAGCACCCGCGGCCTGACCGAGCTGATCGCCCTCAACGCGGGCTTCCAAGCAGGCCTGTTGAGCAAGCCGCTGTACACGGTCCTGGTGTTCATGGCACTGGCCACGACGCTGTTCACCCAGCCGCTGCTGAGCCTGGTCCGGCGGCAGACCGAGCGGGAGCAGCGGCGAGTCCGGGACGAACCCGCCGCCGCCCGTCCCGCCGTACCGCAGGTCCAGGACGGCGCCCCTGCCGACGCGGGCTGAGCCACGGAACGTGCCGCGCCCCCTGCCTGACGCTCAGGCAGGGGGCGCGGCACGTTCCGGTCCGGACGCCTACAGCGGCATCGGGGCCATGTCGCACTCGATACGGCTGCGGCCCTGACGGGCGGCGAGCAGCCAGGGGTGGTCCGACCTGAGGACCCGGGTGAAACCCTCCACCGCCTTGCGCTGGAGCTCGTCCGCCTCCGCCCCGCGGCCCAGGCCCCGCAGGTCGAGAGCGAGGTTGGCGGTGCAGGACAGGGTGAGGGGGTGGTCCTCGCCCGCGGCCTCGGTCAGAAGCGGCAGGTTGGCCGCGTCGATCTCGTGTGCCCGCTCGAAGTCGAGGAGGGCGTAGGCCGTATTGGCCTGGCCGATCCCTACGGTCAGCGTGGTGATGTGCAGCGGTCCCACCGCGTCGATCAGTCGGTGGGCGGCGTCGTCCTCCAGCTCTCGCGCCCGCTCCGGGGCGCCGAGCGCCCGGTGCGTGGCGGCCAGGTTGGCCTTGGTCAGCAGGGTGTAGGCGTGGTTCTCGCCGAGCCGCTGCTCGTATCGGCGCAGAGTCGCCTCGGCGAGCCGGCGGGAGCCCTCGTGGTCCCCGGCCAGCCGCTGGTCGACGGAGACGTTGGTGGCCGTGGACAGCGCGTCGAAGTGGTCCGGGCCGTAACGCGTGATGAAGCGCTGAAGCGTCTCCTCGGCGAGCTTGGCCGCCTCTTCGAGCGCCCCGTCCCGGCGCCGGCACACGGCCAGATTTCGCGCGATGCGCAGGGTGAGGGGGTGTTCCTCACCGAACGCGGCACGGGCCCTGACGTAGACGTCCTCCTGGGAGTCGCGCGACCCCGGGTAGTCGCCGTTCTCCCGCATGTCGATGGTGAGGCCGTTGAGGGAGTTGAGGGTGAGGAAGCTGCTCGGCCCGAACAGCAACTCCCGCTGCCGCGCGTTCTCCTGGTCCAGCGGCAGTGCCTCGTGGAACTGCCCGCAGAGCCTGAGGTCGACGCCCCAGCTGTGGGTGCCGCGGAGTGTCGTGGGGTCGTCGGCGCCGAAGAGGGAACGGGCCAGTTCAGTGGCCTCCTTGCCCAGGTTCCGGGCTTCTTCGAACCGGCCCTGGTAGCGACGGCCGTCGGCCAGCTCGCACAGGGAGTCGATCAGGTCCTCCGGGTCGACGTCGATCCGGCGGGAGACCTCCAGCGCGTTCTCCACGAGCGGGATCGACTCGTCGATCTGGCCGATCTGTCGCAGCAGGAACGAGAAGGTCTTCGCCATGCGGATGACGTGGATGTTCTCCTCGCCCGAGGTGGCGAGCCAGGCGTTCCACGCCTGTCGGGCGAAGGACGCGGCACCTTCGTGGTCGCCCCAGAAGTAGAGGAAGTTCGCGGTGTCGTAGACCAGTTCGCGCACATAGGTGTCGGTGCTGGTGACCGCCTGCGAGGCCATGACGTGCGG
Source organism: Streptomyces sp. SID13726 (assembly GCF_010548375.1). Lineage (GTDB taxonomy): Bacteria > Actinomycetota > Actinomycetes > Streptomycetales > Streptomycetaceae > Streptomyces. The sequence goes on along the minus strand of NZ_JAAGLY010000001.1, from coordinate 244,554 downwards.
CAGCAGCGCCTGGTAGGCGCGCCACTCCAGCGGGGATCCCGCGGGGCCGGGTTTGGCGGCGGACAGCAGCTGGTGTGCCGCGTCCCGCATGCTCTCGCGTTGTTCGTCGTTCAGTTTGGCCAGAAGCACGGTCTGGAGCAGGCGGTGCATCTGCAGGGTGTCGGACCTGGGGTCCACCTTGACCAGGGAGAACTGGCTGAGGTCGCGGACCGCGCGGTTCAGCTTGATCGACTCGCGCAGCAGCGGGTCGACCTCGGGCGTAATGCTGACGCCCCGGCTGCCGCGCAGCATGGAGCGCGGGATGGGCTCGGGCGCCATGCTGGCGCAGATGTCGAGCAGTTGGCGGGCGCCCGGGTTGTTCTCCAGGATCCGCCCCAGCGAGATGTCCCAGGCGGCGGCGACGGAGACCGGGTAGTCGGGGTTGGGGTCGAGTTCGAGGATCTCGGGGCTGCGCTGGTCGAGGAGGTCGAGGTACTCGTCGACGAGCATGCCGGTGACGGCCCGCCAGGCACCGGCCTGCTCGACCGCGAGCGGCAGGTCGCCCAGGGCCTCGGCGAGCCGTTCGGCGTCCTCCCCGCTCAGGTCGGGCGAGCGCTTCTGCAGCAGCTCGACGGATTCCTGACGCTCGAAGACGTTCACCGGCAGCGGGGTCGCCACCCGCTCCCAAGCCCGGTTGCGGGAGGTGACGATGACCTTGCCAGGACCGTTGGTCGGGAAGTAGTTGCGCACCGCCTCGACATCTTCGGCGTTGTCGAAGACGAGCAGCCACTTGTCGTACGGCGCTCCGGAGCGCAGTGCCTCCATGACGGCGGGTACGGCGGTGTTGGCGGCGGGCGCGCCCAGGCTGTCCGCACCGGTCGGGGCCACACCCAGCTGGGCCGCGAGGGAGGAGAGCGCGGCCAGGATGAGGCTCTCACGCTCGGCCGGGATCCAGCAGATCACCCGGTAGTCGTACTGGTGGGTGTAGATGTACTCCAGCGCCAGCTGGGACTTGCCGACACCACCCAGTCCGTGCAGCGCGTGCGGCAGTACGGCTGCCGTGTCCTGGGCACCCAGCTGCTCCTCCACGGCCCTCAGCAGCGCCTGCCGGCCGACGAACGAGGTGTTCCGCAGCGGAACGTTCACCAGTAGGGCGGGCGTCGCAGTCGTGGTGCTCGGCATGAGCGGCTCAGCCTCCAGGGCATCTTGTTGGGCATCGGTCAGCAGCGGCACGGGTTCTCCAGACGAGTCGGGTTCGTTCGACGCTGGATCACTCGCCGCTGGGTCGCCGGGTGACGCGCCGACGTCCACAGGGTTCACCTCAGTGGGTGTACCTGGGGACAAACCGGAGCCCACTCGTTCGGCCGCAGCGATCCCGGGCCTGGCCAGACTTGGTTCTATGCGCTTCGCACGTTCGGAGTAGGGGCCCGACAGCGCGTGCATCACCGCGAGCTCACTGCGTGCCCAGCCCCGCTCCTCCGGATCGGGCAGCCGGGCACCCAGCGGGTCGCGCAGGGCGGCGCGCAGCGCGACACCGCGCGTCCCCGCGGCGGGCAACTCCCCCACCACCCTGATGGTGTGCGCCAGTTGACTGCGGGTCGTCGTCGCGAGCAGTTCCTCGCGTACCCCGTCGGCGAACTCGGGCCGGCCCTCGCCGCCGCCGTCCCAGTCGATCAGCCCGCCCATCAGGATCTCGGCGAGATGGTCGGGGCCGGTCTCCGGCATGGTGCGGCGGCGCAGCTGCTCGACGAGGTCGAAGTCGAAGGGGATCGCGGCGAGTTGGGTGGCGAGCCTGCGCGCGGCCGGGGTGGCAAGGGTGAAGAAGCGGCGCACGGCGGCCTTGGCGGCGCGCGGAAAACGCGGGGCCCGCAGACCGGGCGCGGGGCCGCCCTTGGTCAGGGTGCCGGCCAGCAGCACGGGCAGGGTGCGGCGAACTCCGCGTTCCCCGGTGACCAGGTCGGCCCAGGCGGCCAGCGAGCCGGGCTTCATGGACAGCACGGGCACCGGTACGGAGTCGTCGCCGCCCTCCGGCAGGGGGCGCAGCGGGTCCGGTGTCCAGTGCCCGAGGGCGTCGTTGGTGGCACCGAAGCCGCCGGCCTCCAGGACCGCCTGGTACGGGTAGAGCGAGGAGCGGTGCCGAAGGTGCGGTGGCAGGAGGTGGACCACGGCGGTGGGTCCGGCGTGCGCGAGGCGGCTGAGCAGGTCGTCGGCTGCCGGGGAGGCCCAGCCGTGGGCGAGCCCGTCGGTGACCACCAGGAAGACGCGTCCGCCGCGGCCGTCGAGCAGTTCGGCGGGGTCGGCGGCGGCCGGACCCGCGGGCCGGCGCAGGGTCGCGTCACCGGTGCGCGGCACGTTCACCTGGACGGTGCGTACGCCCCGGAAGGCACCGCTGTGCTCCGCGGCCCGGGCGAGCCGGTCGGCGGTCTCCTGCCAGATCCGCATGGTGGGCGCGTCGTCGGTGAGCAGGACCAGGTCGAAGGCGGAGGTACGGGCGGGCCGGAGAAAGGGCATCCACATGCCGTCCACGACTCCCTGCTCGGCGGTGGTCTCCTCGTCCAGTTCCAGGGTGTCGCGGGAAGGGATGCGGCGCGCAAGGTCGTGCAGGGCGCGCGCGAGAAGCGCGGTGGTGCGGCCAGGGCCGGGCCGCGGTCCGGACTCGTCGGGCAGCAGCGGCTGACCGACGTACAGGGTGATGTCGCCCTGGGCATCGGGTAACAACCGCGGCCCGTGTGCCGGTTCGCCGGACCGGCTCGGGGCCCGGTCCGCGGGCGAGGGCGACCGCGCGGCGAGCCCGCCCTCTTCGGCGAGGGCCGGCCCCTGCGGTCGTACGGCGTCGGAGGCGTCCGGGGTGTCGGTGGGAGCGGGCGTACGGGGACGTCGTACGTCGGCCGGGTCCCGGAGGTCCGCGCCGGGCCGTGTCTCCGCGGACGATCCGGAGCCGTCCTGTTCCGTGCCCTGGGCCGGCGTGCTGCCCGCCGGGCCGCCGTGGCGGTCCCAGTGGGCGGCGAGCCAGACCGCGTCGGCGACCTCCTGCCAGCGCGCCGCGGCCTCCTCCGGGGCAGCCTGGACGGACGCTCCCTGCTCGCTGTGCTCTTCGGCGGTCCGCGGGAACGCCGAAGGAGGCGACGACCCCGAAACGGGGAATCCGTCGCCGAGCCCGGATGCGTGCTCCTTGGGAGTGCCCTTCAATTCAGCGGCCCTTCGCGAGGTCGCGCAGGAGCATTTCCACGAGCGTACGCCCGTCACCTTCCGCCTGGAAACCACCCGCCGTAGTCATCTGGACAGCGTTCAGTAGCTGGTCGAGCGAATGGGTACCACCGGCCTGCACCCTTTGTACGAACTCGTCCACCAGCACTTCCGTGCCATGCGGCCGGATCCCGAGGTGTCCCTCGACCATGGCCAGAAGTTGCTCCCTGGTGGGCGTGCGCATCTCCAGGGGCAGACAGCGCCGTCTGAAGGCCGCGGGAAATTCTCGCTCCCCGTTACTGGTGATCACCACGACCGGGAACTCCCGGCACTCGACCCGTCCGTCACGGATCTCGGCGTGGCAGCCCGGGTCGTCGGTGCGCACGCGCGCGGTGTCCGCGGCGTCGCGTACCAGCTCCGGGACTTCATAGCTTCCGTTCTCCAGGACGTGCAGCAGGTCGTTCGGCAGGTCGATGTCGCTCTTGTCGAGCTCGTCGACAAGAAGCACCCGGGGTCGATCGTAGGGCAGCAGAGCGGTGCCGAGCGGTCCCAGGGTGATGAAGTCGCCTATGACCGGGGGATGTTGACGATGATTTGAGGAAGGCGCGGTGTTGACCCCGGGGGCCTCGGCGACCGGTGCCTCGTCGGTCTCCAGGGCCGCCGCGCTGCGCAGTCCGGCCCGCCAGGCGGCGATGGCCTGGGCGCGCCCCATGGCGTCGTGGGTGTAGAGGCCGCTCCGCAGTTCGGTGCGGCTGACGATGTTCCACTCCAGGACCCGGCCCAGCCCGAGTTCACGGGAGATCAGATAGGCGAGGGTGGACTTGCCGACGCCGGGCGGGCCGGTGATCAGCAGCGGCCTGCGCAGCAGCAGCGCGGCGTTGACGACGTCGACGTCCTCCTCGCGCAGGCACAGGCTGACGTCACCGGGACCGAGACGACGGCGGGCCGCCTCGGGGTCGGCCGCGGGCACGGGCAGCGACGGCGCACCGCCGAATCGGCGCCACGGCGGTGCCTCGTGCAGGTCGGGAGGGGTGTCCGGGGCGTTGCCCGTGCCGTGGAAGACCCGCCAGCCGTTGGGCTCAGTCTGCTCCTGGGCACTCATGCAGGTGCCTCCTTGTTCGTGAGATCGCCGGGATCGGCGGGCTGGAAGTCGACGGGGCGGGTGGGATCGTCCCAGAGGAAGCCGATGTCCTTGAGATGGAGTTCGGCCGGTCCCTGGTTCTGGCTCTCGGCCTTCTGGCGCAGTCGGTGGACGGCCATGGGGATCTGGACGGGTTTCTGGACGGAGGCGAACACGGCACTCATCTTCTGTCGGCCCGCCTCCGCGAAGACGCCGGCCCGGTCCCAGACCGCGAGTCCTATCCCTTCCGCGATGGCGGCCTTGAGCGCCGCCTGGGAGACCGCGTCCGTGGGCGAGTCGAGAACGACCGCCGTATGCATGGCTTCCCCGGCGAGCCTGCGCTGCCACATCACGACGCTCTCGATGTCGGGATCGGGCCAGCCGTGCGCCAGGACGCCGTGCGCACGCAGGGTGTTCCAGCGTTCGAGCCACTGGTCGCGCCAGAGCGGGTCGTCTGCCCGCATCCGCTCCAGACTGCGCAGATGCACCCCGTACTTGAGACTGAGCGGCATCGGCTCCCCGTCGCCGATCCGGTACGTCAGGCCGGCCACGTCGTGGTTGAGCAGTTCGTAGGGCAGCACGAACTCGATGTACAGGGGCGGTTGCTGACGGCCCGAGGCGTTCGGCCCGGGCGGGGCGTGCCAGAGCCTGGCGTTCTGGCGCAGCGCGCCCTCGACCGCCGGTCCGAGTTCGTCCAGGGTGGTGGTGACGGGCTCCCCCGGCAGCGGGCTCCAGTGTCCCGGCACGCTGTTGAACCACTGGCGTACGACGATGTCGTCGGTGCCGTCGCGGGCCGGTTCGACCGCGATGATCACGCACCGTGGGACGTCCGGGTCGTACGGCGTCTCGGCGCGCGCCGTGCGGCGGGCCGCCAGCTGCTCGCCGAGGCCGTTGCGCCGGGCCCAGTCCTGGGCCCAGTTCGCGAGGGCGGTGCCGTGGCCCGGTGCGGCGAGCGGGGCCGCGCAGTCGAGGAGGAGGACGGCCGGCGGCAGGTGGTCCGCCTGTACGGCGCAGTCGAGGACGTAGGTGAACAGCCGCTCCGGCGAGAGCCCGATGGGGAGGCTGAGCCCGTTGAGTTCCTCGACCAGGTCGTCGCGCAGCTGCGGGGCGGGCAGTTCGCCCATCGCGAGGACCGCGCGGGCGCCGCTCTCGTCGCCGTCGCTGAGCGGGCCGCCCTTCAGGGACACGGACTTGGCGGGCGCGAGGTACTGGGCCAGCAACTGCTCCAGTTGGTCGCCGGCGGCCTCTCCCTCGAGGATGCGCACCACCTCGACCAGTACGCGCTGCCCGTCCGTGACGTTCAGTGCGGAACGGACCAGAACGACTACGTCCTCGCGCAACTTCACGCCGCGCAGGTCGATCTGACGGCCCAGCAGTTCGCCGAGGATGTCGCCGAAGCGGAGCCGGCTCTGGGGGTCCTCCATGCAGCCGAGCGCGCTGAGGGAGTTGGTCAGCTCCAGCATCAGTAACGGGACGTGCGCGCGCCCGGATCCGCCCTCGGGTCCACCGACCCCCGCGCCTGTCGTCACCGACTTTCCCCCTGAGCCGGTACACCTGCCTGACCGACCAGCGAAGTTAGCACGGCAACCAGCGGTTAACCAGGGACTCATGGGATCGGAAGCGCGTCGTCCGGCCAGGATCGTCCCTGGGGGAACAACCCTGACCGGAATTGATCGCTACAGCGCTGTGGAAGTCCGGTTCACAGCCGTGGGTCCACCGGCTCGGACTCCAGGGCCAGCACCCCGAACACCGCTTCGTGCACCCGCCACAGCGGCTCGCCCTCGGCGAGACGGTCCAGGGCCTCCAGGCCCAGGGCGTACTCGCGGATCGCGAGGGAGCGCTTGTGGTTGAGGAACCTCTTGCGCAGGCGGTCGAGGTTCTCGGGGCGGGTGTACTCGGGGCCGTAGATGATCCGGAGGTACTCGCGGCCGCGGCACTTGACGCCGGGCTGGACGAGACGGCCCTCCGGGCCGCGGACCAGGGCGCCGAGCGGCTTGACGACCATGCCCTCGCCGCCTCGGCCGGTCATCTCCAGCCACCAGTCGACGCCCGCCCGGACGGACTCCGGGTCGGCGGTGTCGACCAGGAGCCGGCGGGTGGTCTGGAGGAGGCCGGTACTGTCGTGCTCCACCAGCCGGTCCAGCAGGGCCAGTTGGCCGTCGTGCGGAAGTGCGGCGAGGCTGCGGCCCTGGACCGCGAGGATCTGGAACGGTGCCAGGCGTACGCCGTCCAGGCCCTCGGTGGTCCAGCAGTAGCGGCGGTACGCGTCGGTGAACGCGCCTGCCGTGTCCGCCCGTTCGCGCTGGCGGGCCAGCAGGTCGTTGACGTCCACCCCGCGGTCCGCCGCGCCCTTCAGCGCGGACAGCGCGTCCGGGAACACCGCGCCGGACGCGGCGCCCACCGCGGCGTACTGCGACCGCAGCAGGCCGGAGGCCTTCAGCGACCAGGGCATCAGCTCGGCGTCCAACAGCAGCCAGTCGGTGTCGAGTTCGGACCACAGGCCCGCCTCGCCGACCGCCGTGCGGACCCGGTCGAGGATCTCCTCCGTCACCGAGGCGTCGTCGAAGAACGGGCGGCCCGTACGGGTGTACAGGGACCCGGTCGGACCGTCCACGCCGAAGCGCTTGCGGGCCGTCTCCGCGTCCCGGCAGACCAGGGCCACCGCGCGCGAACCCATGTGCTTCTCCTCGCACACGACCCGCTCGACACCGTCCGCCGCGTACTGCGCGAACGCCTCAGCCGGGTGCTCCAGGTAGCCCTCCACGTGCAACGTCGCCGTCGGGGCCATCGTCGGCGGCAGGTACGGCAGCAGCCTCGGGTCCACCGCGAAGCGGCTCATGACCTCCAGGGCAGCGGCCGCGTTCTCCTCGCGGACCGCGACCCGGCCCTGGTGCCGGGTCTCGACGGCCCTGCGGCCGTGCACGTCGGCGAGGTCCAGCGGCCGGCCGTCGTGCCCGCCGGGGGCCTCGGACCGCAGCGGCCTGGTCGGCTCGTACCAGACCTGCTCCGCCGCCACGTCGACCAGCTCGCGCTCCGGCCAGCGCAGCGCGGTGAGCTTGCCGCCGAACACGGCTCCGGTGTCCAGGCAGATGGTGTTGTTGAGCCAGGTCGCCTCCGGTACCGGGGTGTGGCCGTAGACCACGGCGGCCCGGCCGCGGTAGTCCTCCGCCCACGGGTAGCGCACGGGCAGCCCGAACTCGTCGGTCTCGCCGGTGGTGTCGCCGTACAGCGCGTGCGAGCGGACCCGGCCCGAGGTGCGGCCGTGGTACTTCTCGGGCAGGCCGGCGTGACAGACGACCAGCCGGCCGCCGTCGAGGACGTAGTGGCTGACGAGTCCGTCGATGAACTCCCGTACCTCGGCCCGGAACTCGTCCGACTCGGTCTCCATCTGCTCGATGGTCTCCGCGAGGCCGTGGGTGTGCTGGACCTTGCGCCCCTTGAGGTGACGGCCGTACTTGTTCTCGTGGTTGCCCGGCACGCACAGCGCGTTGCCCGACTTGACCATCGACATCACACGGCGCAGCACACCGGGGCTGTCCGGGCCGCGGTCGACGAGGTCGCCGACGAAGAGCGCGGTACGGCCCTCGGGGTGGACGCCGTCGGTGTAGCCCAACTTGCCGAGCAGGGACTCCAGTTCGGCGGCGCAGCCGTGGATGTCGCCGACGATGTCGAAGGGTCCGGTGAGGTGGGTCAGGTCGTTGAAGCGCTTCTCGGTGACGACGGTGGCGTGCTCGACGGCCTCGACCCCGCGCAGGACGTGCACCTTGCGGAAGCCCTCGCGCTCCAAGTGGCGGATGGAGCGGCGGAGTTCGCGGATGTGCCGCTTGATGACCCGGACCGGCATGTCGGCGCGGTCGCTGCGGCCCGCGTTGCGTTCGGCGCACACCTCCTCGGGGACGTCCAGGACGATGGCGATGGGCAGCACGTCGTACTGCCTGGCCAGGTCGATCAACTGCCGCCGGGAGTCGGACTGCACGCTGGTCGCGTCGACGACCGTGCGGCGGCCGGCCGCCAGGCGCTTGCCCGCGATGTAGTGCAGGACGTCGAAGGCGTCCTTGGTGGCGCCCTGGTCGTTCTCGTCGTCGGAGACCAGGCCCCGGCAGAAGTCCGAGGAGATCACCTCGGTGGGCTTGAAGTGCCGGTGCGCGAAGGTGGACTTGCCGGAGCCGGAGGCGCCGACGAGGACGACGAGGGAGAGGTCGGTGACGGGCAGTACCCGTCCTTCGGTCCGTGTCCCGCTCATGCGGCCTTCGCCTCCTTCTCGGTCCTGGTCACGGCTGCGTTCAACTCGAACACGGCCATCTGGGTGGGCGGTCCGACCTCGGGGTCGTCCGGCCCGACCGGCGTGAACTCCACGTCGTAGCCGTGCCGTTCGGCCACCTCGTGCGCCCAGGCGCGGAACTCCTCGCGCGTCCACTCGAAGCGGTGGTCGCCGTGCCGGACGTGTCCGGCCGGGAGGGACTCCCAGCGGACGTTGTACTCGACGTTCGGGGTGGTCACGAGGACGGTCCGGGGGCGGGCCGCGCCGAACACCGCGTACTCCAGGGCGGGCAGCCTCGGCAGGTCGAGGTGCTCGACGACCTCGCTGAGCACGGCGGCGTCGTACCCCTGGAGCCGTTTGTCGGTGTAGGCCAGCGAGCCCTGGAAGAGCTGGACGCGCGAGGACATCCGCTCCCCCATGCGGTCCAGCTTGAGCCGCCGGGCGGCGATGGCGAGCGCCCGCACCGAGACGTCGACGCCGACGATCTCGGTGAACCTCGGGTCCTTGAGCAGCGCCTGCACCAACTGGCCCTGTCCGCAGCCCAGGTCGAGGACGCGGGTGGCGCCGGACGCCCGGAGCGCGGCGATGATCGCGTCCCGCCGCTGCACGGCGAGCGGGGTCGGCTTCTCCTCGGTCTCGGTCTCCGCCGCCACGGCGTTGTCGATGTCCTCGACCTCGCTGTCGTCGGTCTCGGCGAGCCGCACCAGCTCCAGCCGCTCCATCGCCTCGCGTGTCAGCGACCAACGGCGGGACAGGTAACGGCTGGTGATGAGCTTCTGCTCGGGGTGCTCGGGCAGCCAGCCCGCACCGGCCCTGAGCAGCTTGTCCACCTCGTCGGGGGCGACCCAGTAGTGCTTGGCGTCGTCGAGGACGGGCAGCAGGACGTACAGATGACGCAGGGCCTCCGCGACGGTCAGCCGCTCCGACTCCAGTTCGAGCCGCACGTAGCGCGAGTCGCCCCACTCCGGGAACTCGGTGTCCAGGGCGACCGGTTCGGCGGTCACCGTCCAGCCGAGCGGCTCGAAGAGACTCCGTACGAGCGCGGGGCCGCCGCGGGCCGGGAGCGCGGGCACGGTGATGTGCAACGGCCTTGCCTGTTCCGGGAGTTCGGGCCTGGCCTTGCACGCCCCGCGCATCGCGCTGGAGAAGACCGCGCTCAGCGCCACCGCGAGCAGCGAGGAGGCCGCGTACGGGCGGTCGTTGACGTACTGCCCGAGCGCCGCGTCGGGCGCGCCACCGCGCCCCTTGCCCTTGCCGCGCCTGACCAGCGCCACCGCGTCGACCTCGAGGAGCAGCGCCGCCGTGCACCGCTGATCGTCCGCCTCGGGGTAGAGGACATGCGCCGTCCCGTACGAGGTGGAGAACGCCTGCGCGTTCTCGGGATGCTTGTGCAGGAGGTAGCCGAGGTCGGTGGCGGGGCGGTCGGGGGTGCCGGTGGTACTGATCGTCAGGAACATGCGCGTGGCCTCTCCGGCCGGTGGACGGGACGGGAACGCCGTACATGCGAAAGCCCCCGAGGACGGTGATCCCGGGGGCTCGGCAGGACGACGCCCTCAGCTTCGCACAGGGCCTCCGACCAGCGCCTTCGAATTACGACAGCTGCGACTGGACCTGTGCGGAGATCAGCTCCAGGTGGTCCAGGTCGTCGAGGTCGAGGATCTGGAGGTAGACGCGGCTCGCGCCCACGGCGGCGTAGCGGCCGATCTTGTCGACCACCTCGGCGGGGGTGCCGGCCAGGCCATTGGCCTTGAGCTCGTCGACCTCGCGGCCGATCGCGGCGGCGCGGCGGGCGACCTCCTGGTCGTCCTTGCCGACGCAGGCGACGAGGGCGTTGGAGTAGGTGATCGCGTCGGCCGCGCGGCCCGCCTCCTGGGCGGCGGCGCGGACCCGGCCGAACTGGGTCTCGGTGTCCTCGACGGAGGCGAACGGCATGTTGAACTCGTCGGCGTAGCGGGCGGCGAGGCGCGGGGTGCGGGTCGCGCCGTGGCCGCCGATGAGCACCGGGATCTTCGGCTGGGCGGGCTTGGGCAGCGCGGGCGAGTCCGTGAGGTCGTAGTGCTTGCCGTGGAAGTCGAAGGTCTTGCCGGGCTCGGTGGCCCACAGACCGGTGACGATCGCCAGCTGCTCCTCCAGGCGGGGGAACTTCTCCTTCGGGAACGGGATGCCGTACGCCGTGTGCTCCTCCTCGAACCAGCCCGCGCCCAGGCCGAGTTCGACCCGGCCGCCGGACATCTGGTCGACCTGGGCGACCTGGATGGCGAGAACGCCGGGCAGCCGGAAGGTGGCGGCGGTCATCAGGGTGCCGAGGCGGATGCGCTTGGTCTCGCGGGCGAGGCCGGCGAGGGTGAGCCAGGCGTCGGTGGGGCCGGGGAGGCCGTCTCCGTCGCCCATCTTGACGTAGTGGTCGGAGCGGAAGAACGCGTCGAACCCGAGGTCTTCCGTGGCCTTCGCGACGGTGAGGAGGGTGTCGTAGCTTGCGCCCTGCTGGGGCTCGGTGAAGATGCGGAGATCCATGTCTCCATCCTGCACGCACGGCTGACGATGATCGTCCCCGGTCGGGTGAAAAAACGTCGACGGCGCGTGTGCGGGGTGATCTCGCCAGTGACCGGGCCCTTTGGTGATCGTTGGCTCGGGCGGAGCCGGCTTGTCGTCGCCGGCGCGTCATCCATGGAGGCCGTCATGTCCGAAGAAACCGTGCCGCTGTCCGGGCAGCCGAAGGGGTTGCTCCAGCAGATGGAGGAGCTGATGGCGGCGCTGAACGCGGATCTGTCGGCGTTGGACGCGGATCTTCAGGGGGCCGGGGCTTCGGGGCGGGGGGTTGGTGAGGAGGAGGCCGGCTGAGGGTCGGCTTTCGGGTGCGGGTCCGTTGTGGCTGGTCGCGCAGTTCCCCGCGCCCCTCAAAAGCAGTGGGTACAGCTGGACTTGCTCCGACTGCGCCCACCCCCCACCGGCCCGCACCCGACGTACGACCTCACCCCGCCTCCCGCTCGGCGAACCCCTCCCCCCGGTCCGCCAGTCTTCGCAGCATCTGGAGCACCCGGTCCCGGGACTCGTCCGCCGCGTCGATCGCCTCCATGCACTGCCAGTACGTCGTCTCGTCGTCCGCCGCGCATGCGAGGCCGACGAGGGCTATGCCGACCTCGCCCAGGAGGCCACCGAGGTAGAGGAGGGCCTGGCGGGCGTCGCCGAGGTCGGTGAGCTGGGCGGCGCGCAGTTCCGCGAGGGCGATGTCCGGGCGGTCGAGGACACCGCAGCCGCGGCCCGCCAGCTCGGTCAGTCCCAGTGCCTCGCCGCGGAGTTCCGGTGGTCCGGAGACCGCGAGGCGGCTCCCTATCGCCTGTGCCAGGGCCTGCGCCTGCCACACCTCGGCCATGACCTGAGGCGCCTCGCCGCTGCCGGCCAGGGCACGCCTGCTCGTCACGATCAGCCGCACCGCGTCCATCGGCTGCCCCCGTCTGTCCCGGCGTACCCCCGGCACGCCGCCCGAACTCCCTTGTCCACTACCCAGAGTGAGGTCGCTCGGAACGAAAAGCCAGAGGTAGACGGAAATCTGTGGACAACGAATCGGTTTCAGACCACCTTTTCATCACGGAGAGTGAAAGAGGACTGAACCACTCCTTACGGCGCCGGAAACCTTCGCTCGTTCCGGTCGATCTTCGCGTCGAGCGCTGTCAGCGGATCGACGCCGAGCACCTCGCAGAGCTGGAGCAGATACGCGAGGACGTCGGCGATCTCGTCCCGGACGCGGTGCGCCGTCCCGGGGTCGTCCATGACCCGCTCGGACTGCTCGGGCGTCAACCACTGGAAGATCTCGACCAGTTCGGAGGCCTCCACGCTGAGCGCGGCGACGAGGTTCTTCGGGGTGTGGAACTGCTGCCAGTCGCGGGCCGCCGCGAACCGGGCCAGGCGGCGCTGGAGTCCGGCCATGTCGAGAGGTTCTGTCACGGCTCCAGGTGTACCACTGTGACGCCGTCCGCCCCGGCCGCCCAGGTGGCGTCGCTCACCGCGCCGACGAGCCTGATGTGTCCGCGCTCGCACATCCGCCCGGCCAGCCGCAGCAGTTCGGCCCGCTGCCGTGGGTCGAGGCCGTGGTCGAGGTTGTCGGCGAGCACGGTGAGCGTCTGCATCGCCTCGGGGACCTCGCCCGCCGGGTCGACCTCCAGGACGCCGGGCCCGGTGAGCAGCACCAGTGCGAGGGCGAGGTACCTCAACTCGCCGTCGCCCAGCCGCCCGACGTCCGTACGGCTGCCGTCGCCGCGGTCGAGCAGGGCGCGGACCGTGCCGGCGGGCAGGGACTCGGCGAGGACGTCGGTGAGGGGGCCCGCGCAGCCGGCCCGTACGGCGGCGACGAGTTGGGCGTGGCGTCTGCCGCACTCCGCGCGGGTGCGCCACAGGACGTCGGCGAGGTTGTCGCAGCCGCCGAGTAGGCGTCCGGAGCCGGTGGGGACGGGGAGGCGCATCCGGCCGGGCCGCGGGTCGCAGGCGAAGACGGAGCGCAGGGCGACGACCATCTGCTCGGCGGCGGCGAGGACTTGGCGCTGTCCGTCGGTCTTGCCGGCCACGCGAAGAGGGAGCAGCGGGGTGCCGAGGCGGTCGTCGGGGAGCGGGGCGCGGGTGACAGGGGCGGAGCCCGCGGTGTGCCAGGCGGCCTGGACGAAGCGGCGGGAGGGATCGCGCAGGGCGGTCTCCAGGAGGACGAGACCGCCGGAGGTCAACCGCTCGCCCACGACCCGCAGTTCGGGTTCGGCCTGGACGGCGACGTCGAGCCGGACCGGGCCCTCGGGGCCGTCGGCGGTGCAGCCGATGCGGAAGCCGCGGCGGCGCTGGGCGTCGGGCCGGGCCCGGTCGGGGACGCAGGCGACGGGGTCGGGGAACACCTCGGCGAGCCCGGCTCCCCCGCCGAGCCGCGCCAGCGCCTCGTACGCCCGGAGCGCGCTCGTCTTGCCGGTCCCGCTGCCCCCGCCGAACAGCGTCAGCGCGCCGAGCGGGAACCTGGCCCGCCGGTGCACCCCGTACGCGGCGAGCCGCAGTTCGGTGAGACAGGGCCGGTCGTGACGGGCCTCGCCGCCCGCGGGTAACTCCGGGGCCGGGAGGGACGTACACGATTCCTGGTGGGGCGCGGAGCGCGAGTGGGGTACGGAGACTTCGCGGGAGAGGGGAGAGGCAGACATATCCGGACCGTAGGACTCCGCCGGAAGGCGAACCGTTCCTCCCCGGTGACCTTCCCACGAACGGGCGAACCGGTCCGAAGGGTCACGTCCGCGGTATTCCGGCCCCCTCCATCAGCCCCGTCACCTCGGTCCCCGCCGGGGTCAGCAGGAACACGTTGCGGTCGACGCGGTGCATTCCGCTCGCCAGGCCGAAGACCACGCCGGTGCTGAAGTCGAGGACGCGTTTGGCGACGTCCGTCTCCGCGCCGGTGAGGTCGAGGAGGACCGGGATGCCGGCCATCAGGGTCTCGGCGACCTCGCGGGCGTCCGCGAAGACGTTGATCCTGAGGACCACGAAACGGCGCCGGGCCTCGGTCTCGGCCTCCGGCACGGACCGGTGGTCGACCGCCGACGGCCAGGCGTCCCGCCCGCGCAACGGAACGACCTGGGCGAGCCCCTCCCACTGTTCATCGGTGACGTCGTACCTGTTCACCGGCTCCCCCCGATCCGACTCGCCTGAATTGCCTGCACCGGCCAATTCTTACGCCAAGTCACCCGTTCGGCCCAACAGCGACACGGTGCGCGACCGCCCCGTCCGTCACGTCCCGCACCGATGAAACGGTCTTACTCCCCTCACACCGGACTCTTGGCCTCCGACGACACCGCCCTCACCAGGTCCGATTAGCGTCCGATGTCGTGCTCTTGGCAAATACAGCGGAATCACAGCTGTCGGCACCCGGCCGACGGACACAGTCGGCGGTGTCCGTCACGCCGGAACCCCCCGCGCAGTGGCACCGGGTCCTGACCCTGCTCGCGACCGTCAGCCTGCTCATCGGCACGCGGGACGTGTGGACGCAGGCGGCCACGCACCGGCCGGCCGTCGCCGCGCTCATCTCGGTCTGCTACGCGTCGATCCTCGGCTGCGGGGTGCTGACCCTGGTGGTGCGCCGGCGCCGGGCGCTGGCCCGCGTCGACCTGTGCGTGCTGGTGACCGGACTCACGCTGGCGGTGTGCGCGCTCGCCATGGCCCACCGCGGCTCCGACGAGTCCGTCCTGACCACCCAGGCGGCCCGCGAGATCGTCGCCGGGAACCCGGTCTACGGCCGTCCCTGGCCCTGGCTGTTCGGCGGCAACGGCATCGCGCTCACCCCGACGGTGACGGGCGGCTACGACTACACGTACGGCTATCCCCCGCTCGCCCCGCTGCTGACCGCACCGCTGCTGTGGATCGGCCACGGCGGTCTCCCGGCGATCGTCCTGAGCACGGGCGCGCTGCTCGCCGGCACGGTCGTGCTGTGGTGGCTGCTGCCCGCGCCCTGGCGGTCGGCGGCGACCATGGTGTGCCTGGGTTTCTCGATGCTTCCCATGTACGGCCGGCTCGGCTATCCGGCGATCCTGGCGCTGGCCCTGCTGATTCCGGTGGTGGTGCGCTGGCCCCGGATCGGACGCGGCGGCCGGCTCGGTCCGGCCGGGCTGGCGCAGGCGGCCTGTCTGGGCGCGGCCTGCGCGGCACAGCAACTGCCGTGGTTCCTGGCGCCGTTCCTGCTCGCCGGGATCTACTGCGTACGGCGCGGCGAGTTGGGCGCGCGCCCGGCGGGCCTGGTGGTGCTGCGGGTCGCCGGGGTCGCCGCCACCGTATGGCTGCTGATCAACACGTACTTCATCGTGAGCCAGCCGGTGGAGTGGCTGAAGGGCATCGCGCTGCCCCTGATCCAGGGCGCGGTGCTGCACGGCCAGGGCCTGGTGGGGGTGTCGCTGTATCTCACGAACGGCAGCGACCGGCTCGACTGGTACTCGCACGCGAGCCTGCTGCTGCTCGCCGGTCTGCTGGTGCTGTTCGTGCTGTTCGTACGGCGGTTGGGGCCGGGGGCGACCGTGCTGCCGTGGTGCGCCTTCTGGCTGGCGACCCGTTCGCAGGACGGCTACTACCTGATGATGACGCCGCTGTGGCTGGCGGCGGCGGTGACCGCGCCGAGTGCGGAGTTCGCCGGGGCCTGGCAGCCGTTCGCGGACCGGCTCGGCGGCGCGGTGCGGCGGCCTGCGCGGATCGCCGCGGCCGTCCTGCTGCTGAGTCCGGCCCTGGCGAGCGCGCTGCTGGCGGCCACCGGCACCCCGCCGCTGCGCATGGAGGTCGCCGCCGTACGGCACGACGCCCGGGTGATGTCACGGGTGACCCTGCGCGTCACCAACACCGACGACGACGCGCTCACCCCGCACTTCACGTTCACCCGGGGCCAGGGCATGTACCCGTACTTCTCGGTCCTGCGGGGCCCGGCCACGCTCCCCGCGCACACGACGGCCACCTATGAACTGCGGCCGCCCGAGGGGACGTACGCCCTTCCGAAGCCGGGTCAGCGGATCCGGCTCCGGGCGTTCACGTCCTCGCCGCAGACACTGTCGAGCGCTTTCGTCCAGCTGCCGACGAGCTGACGCGTCAGGCGGCCGAGCGCTTGAAGCGGAGGGCGGCGGTGACCGTGGTCAGGCCGCGGATCATGCCCATCTGGTTCCAGCCGAGGCCGAAGTGCTCGCGGTCCACGGAGAACTCGGCGTGCAGCGTGACGGCGTCGGCGCTCGCGTCGTCGAGGTGTGCGGTGAAGGACTGCGGGCGGCTGATACCGCGCACGGTCAGCTGACCTATCACGTGCACCTGGTCGCCGTCGCGCAGCTCGGCGCTGCGCACCGCGAAGGTGATCTCGGGGTGGTTCTCGACATCGAAGAAGTCGGAGCCGCGCAGGTGCTCGTCGCGCTTGGCGCTCTTGGTGTCGAGGGAGGCGGCGTCGAGGGTCACGGTGCCGACGGCGGACCCGTCGGGCCGCACCTCGCCCTGGCCGGCGACGGTGGCGAAGGCGCCCTTCACGGTGACCAGGCCCCACATCGTCTTGTGCTTGAGGGCGACGGTGGTGGCGGTCCGGTCGAGCTGCCAGGTTCCGGTTTCGACGGCGACGGTCATGATCTCTCACTCCTGGGGACGAGCATGGACCTCTGTAGTCCAAATTTGGATGACAGCACGCTAACCCATACTCCAAATTTGAACAACAGCTACACTGGAATCCATGGCCGACCAGTCCGAATGTCCCTCCCTGTCCGAGGGGATCCTGCCGCCCGAACTGCACGCCTGGATGCTGCTGCTGGCGGCCACCGGCGCCGTGGAACAGGAGCTGCGCTCCGTCGTCAAGGAGCGGCTGGACGTCTCGCACGACGAGTTCCTGGTGCTGTGCCTGCTGGGCGCGCGTCCCGCGGAGGGGGTTCGCATGACGAAGATCGCGGAGCTGCTCGGCCGCCCCAAGACCCGCCTCACCTACCAGATCGCCTGCCTCCAGCACGCCGGTCTGGTCACCCGCAAGTCGGTGTGCGGTGACAAGCGGGGCGTCGAGGTGGCCCTCACCGAGAAGGGCCGCCGCCTGCTGACGGAGGCCTCCGGCGCCCTCGCCGTGACGGTCAGGGAGGCGCTGACCCGGTTCATGGGCGCCGATCAGCGCGAGGCGCTGTGCGCGCTGCTGCCCGATCTCGCCGCGGAGGCGAAGCCGGAGTAGTCGCCGGGGCGGTTCCGGGTACCCGGCCGGGGCCCGCGCCGACTCCGGCCGACTCCGAAGGAGGGGTTCATGGGGACCTCCGACCTGCCCACTCCCCTCGTACGCTGTCCCGGCCGCGCCCTCCCCGGACACCGCCGCCGAGGCGGTCGCCGTGGCCCGCGAGCATGACGCTCCGGTGCCGAGGATGTTCGGGGACCGACTCGTCGCCGCCTTCGGGCAGTTGAAGGCCGTCTTCGACCCGCTCGACCGGATGAACCCCGGTAAGGTCGTGGCGCCGTACCGGCTCGACGAGAACCTGCACCTCGGCGGCGACTGGGTGGCGACTGGGCGCCGTACGACCCCAAGGACCTGCACTTCCGCTTCCCGCACGACGACGGATCCTTCGCCGAGGCCACCAACCGCTGTGTGGGAGCCCAGCTGCACGGCCGTGTTCCGCTCGGACGCGCCCTAGCTGTTCCCCGGCGACCACGACGTACGGCGGCTGCGCGACCAGACGGTCACGCTCACCGAGCACTCCCCGGCTACGAGCCCCCGCACGTCCCGGAACACTCCGCGAAGGCCCTCGCCCAGGTCCACTGCCACCAGCCTGGACTCCGGCTGCTGCGGCCTGGCCGGCGACTTCGGCTTCGAACCGGGCCACCTGGAGGTCAGCGAGGCGTGCGCGGAGCGGGTGCTCCTGCCCCGTCTCCGGGAGGAGCCCCCGGAGACGGTGGTCCTCGCCGACGGCTTCAGCTGCCGCACCCAGATCCACGAGTTCGACAGCGGCGGCCACGAGGCGGTGCACCTGGCGGAACTGCCGACGAGCGCGATCCCGGGGGCGCCGGGGAGCGCGAACGGGGTGGCGCCGGGGGCGAGGCCGACGCCGCCGAGCCGGAGGGCGAGGGCGACCAGCCACGACGGGCCGACAGCCGCACAAACCCGCCCTCACACCACCAGTTCCATCAGCGCCACCCTCGCCCTCGCCACCCGAGACCGAACCGTCCCCACCGCACACCCACTCACCACGGCCGTCTCCTCGTACGACAGCCCCAGCATCTGCGTGAGCACGAACGCCTCCCGCCGCTCGTCGGACAACGTGCCCAAGAGGTCGGCCAGCACTATCCCGTCGTCGAACCCGGGCACACCCCGGGGCTGAGCCCGCTCGGCCTCGGCCTCCCAGTCCGAACCGTCGTACCGGCGGGGCCGCACCGCCGCGTGCCGGAAGCCGTCGGTCACCGCCCGGCGGGCGATGGCCAGCAACCAGACCCGGGCCGAGGAACGGCCCTCGAACCGGTGCAGGCTGCCGAGCGCCCGCAGGAACGTGTCCTGGACGAGGTCGTCCACGGCCTGGGGGTCGGCGCACAGGTAGGAGACGAGACGCAGGACGTCACGGTGCAGGGCACGGACGAAGTGGTCGACGGCGTCCGCGTCGCCGGCTCGGGCGGCGAGCGCCCAGGCCGTGGCGGAGGCGTCGGCGGACTCCCGTTTGTCGCGGAGGTCGGCCGGGGCGGGCAGGGTGGAAGTGATCACCAGGTGTCCTTCTCGGGTCAGCCGTGATCCGGACCGCCACCTGGGCGCACGGGGGCGCGGGGTGGTCCGGTGAGGGGAGCCGGCCGTACGGCGCCGACGTGCACACGGACGTGAACGCGGGCGCGGGCGTACGGGCGGGGCCCGAGGCGCGCAGGGGCGGCTCGGGGCACTGGCTGTCGTCAGGCGACAGCGGTCCCCGGGGGCGGGCCGCGATGGGTGATCGCGTGGCCGAGAAGGAGCAGCCGCGGTGCCCGCTGCGAGCGGGGGCGGCGGGCCCGCAGCCGCGGGCGGTGCGGGGTGGCGGGCAGGGCGAGCAGCAGCCGCAGCGGGGCCACCAGCCGGGCGGCCACGGCCCGCAGGATGCGGAACGCGGCCCGCTCGCCGTACGCCAGCCAGAAGCCGGTGAGCAGCGCGGCGATCAGGTGGGCCGCGTACATCCCGAACGGCAGCCAGTACGAGAGCGCGCCGACACCCGATGACGCCCCCATATGGGCCGCCTCCATGGAGTCCATGCCGCTCATATGCATGGACTCCATGTGCATGCCGCCCATGTCCGACGCCGTCGAGGTGGACTGGGCGAGGGAGAAGGCGCAGTGCAGGGCCGTCTGGGCGGTGACGACGACGGCCACGATCAGCGGCAGGCCGCGTTCACGGCCTGCCAGGCACCAGCCCGCGAGCCCGGTCAGGACCAGGCTCGCGGCGAGTGTCCGGCCGGGCACATGGGCACCGGACATGAGGACGTGGCCGAGGGCGGCGAGCAGCACACAGACGGCCGCGAACACCGCGGCCCGTACCGTGCGCGCACACCACCCTGCCGTCATGGCGCCTCATCCTTCCATCCGGGCACCGATCTTCACCTGTGGGTACGGAAATCCACAGGATCCCGCTCACCGCGGACGGCGGCTCCGCACGACGGCGAAGGCCCCGGCGGCCAGGCCCAGTACGCCCACGACCAGCCCGGCGATGCCGAGACCACGCGCGGTGGAGTCGCTCGCCGACGCCTCGGCGGCGCTGGCCGTGCTCTTCGACGCGGTCTGCGTCTTGGTGGCCGAGGTGGTCCCGGCCGCCGTCAGCTTGAGGACCGGCGCCGGGTTCTCCGGCTCGTCGTCGCCCTGCGCGGCCTCCTCGATCCAGCGGACGACCTTCCCGTCCGAGTAGGTCTGGAGGGTCTTGAAGGTGAGCTGGGCGGTGTCGTCGGGGAGCTGGCCGAAGGCGACGTCGAAGTCCTCGTACCGGCCGGGGGCGATCTTCCCGCCGGTCCAGGTGATCTCGGAGACGGCGTCGGTGATGGTGCCGTCGTCCGTCTTGACCGGCGTCTTGAGCTTGGTGTCCGTGACCTCGGCCGTCCAGCCGTCGTGCGGCGAGACGAGCACCCCGAGCAGCGGGTGGTCGGTGGGCAGGAACAGCTGGACCTTGGTGGTGCTCGCGGTGTCGCTCTCGTCGGGGACGCGGAAGCTCAGGGCGCCGTCGGTGGCGCCCTTGGCGTAGCTGTCGGGGTGGACGGTCACGTGCGCGGAGGCGACGCCCGCGGCGGTGAGGACCGCGGTGGCGGCGAGGGCGGTGCCGAGGCCGGCGCGGCGCAGAACGGTGTGGGACGAGGACATGGGTGAGGGATCTCCGTACGGGTGGAAAGGGATGCAGGGGTCAGATCGGGTACGGGATCGTCGTGGGCGGTCCGCGCCGGTGGACCGTGTGGCGGAGCAGCAGGGGGCGGGGCGTCCAGGTGGGCTCGGGGGCCGGACGCGCGGGGGCCGGGGCGGCGGGTTCGCCGTACCCCTGCCACCAGGCGGCGAGACCCGGCACCAGCGCCAGGGAGCGGCGCAGGAGCGACCACAGGGCGGCCTCGCCGCGGCGGAGCCACCAGGTCAGCAGCAGGGCGGCGGAGAGGTGGGCCGCGGTGGCGTGCGGGGTGAGGGCATGGGGGTGCGGGGCCGCCATCTGGGCCATGCGCATGCCCTGGAGGGTCATGGTGTGTGTCGCCGACATGTGGTGCATCGCCATGCCGTGCGGTGCCCCCATGGTGCGCGAGCGGGCCGCGCCGAACGCCAGGTGCAGTCCGCCCTGGGACGTGAGGGTCGCCCCGCCGATGGCGCCGAGGGAGCGTTCCCGGCCGCCGAGCAGCCAGCCGGCCGCGAACAGCGGCACGAACCCGGCCGCCTGTGCCCACACCGGCGGCGCCATGCCGGTCGCCAGTGCGTGTCCCCCGGCGGCCAGCAGCACACACAGCGCGGCGAACACCGCCGCGCGCAGGCTCCGTACCGCTGGGGACGCCCTCATGGCGACCGATACTCCCACGTGTGGCCGGGCGCCCGCCCAGGGGTTGGGTCAGTAGACGTCCCGCACATAGCGCTTGTCGGTGGCGAGTTGCTTCACATAGGCCGCCGCGCCCGCCTCGTCGAGGCCGCCGTGCAGGGCGGCGATGTCCCGGAGCGCCTGGTCGACGTCCTTGGCCATGCGGGAGGCGTCGCCGCAGACGTAGAAGTGGGCGCCGTCCTGGAGCCAGGACCACAGCAGGGGGCCGTGTTCGCGCATCCGGTCCTGGACGTAGACCTTGGCGCGCTGGTCGCGGGAGAAGGCGGTGTCCAGGCGGGCGAGGGTGCCGTCGGCGAGGAACCCGGTCAGCTCGTCCGCGTAGTAGAAGTCGGTCGCCCGGTGCTGTTCGCCGAAGAACAGCCAGTTCGGGCCCCGGTGGCCGAGCGCGCGGCGCTGCTCCAAGAAGCCGACGAAGGGGGCGACGCCGGTGCCGGGGCCGATCATCACCATGGGCGTGGCCGGATTCGCGGGCGGCCTGAAGTGCGGGGAGCGCTGGACGTGCACCGGCACCGGGGTGTCCGTGGCGGCGTCGGCGAGGAAGGGGGAGCAGACGCCCTGGCGGGAGCGGCCGCGCAGGTTCTCGTAGCGCACGACGGAGACGGTCAGCGAGACGAGGTGGGGGTCGGTGAGCGGGCTGGACGAGATCGAGTACAGGCGCGGCTGGAGGCGGCCGAGGGTCTGCGCCCACTCCTGCGGGGCGGCCTTCACGGCGTGCTCGGTGATCACGTCCACGGCCTGCCGGCCCCAGCCCCACTTGGCGAGTTCGTCCTTGTTGTCGGGACGCAGGAGTTTCTTCAACTCCCGTGGGTCACGCGTGCGTTCGGCGACGAACCGGAGCAGGGCCGGGGTGATCCTGGTGATGTCCAGATGCCGTAGGAACGCTTCGCCCAGCGGCACCTCGCCCACGCCGTTCACCTCGACCGCGGCCGTCGCGTCGAGGCCGGTGACCGCGAGCCACTCCTCGACCAGGTCCGCGGAGTTGAGCGGCCGGATGCCCAGGGCGTCGCCGGCGTCGTACAGGAGCGGGGTCTCGCTGTCGCGGGTGTCGAAGGTGAATCTGCGGACCTCCTTGCCGGCGCCGGGCAGGCTGAGGAGGCGGTTGCCGGTGAGGCGGGCCAGGACGGGGGCGGGTTTCTTCGCGCGGGGCGGGGCTGGGGTGGGGGTGGGGGCCGTCCGGGGCACGGTCGGGGCCGGGGTCACCTGGATCACCGTGGGGGCGGGGGTGTCGGTGTCGGCGGCCGGGGTGTCGGACAGCGCCGTCAGCACCTGGTCCAGCCAGCCGTGCGCCGCGTCCTCGAAGTCGGGCTCGCAGTCCGTGCGGGGGGCCAGGCGCAGGGCGCCCAGTTCGTCGAGGCGCTGGTCGAGGCGGCGGCCGTGGCCGCAGAAGTCGTCGTACGAGGAGTCGCCGAAGGCCAGTACGGCGTACCGCCGACCCTCCAGCCGGGCGGTGCCGGGGTCGACGAGGGTGTCCCAGAAGCCGCTGCCGTTGTCAGGGGCGTCGCCGTCGCCGAAGGTGCTGGTGATCAGCAACAGGTCGGCACCGGGCGGCAGTTGACCGAGGTCTGCCTCATCCATGCCGACCAGGGAGGTGCTGTGGCCGACGGTGGTGAGCCGGTCGGCGGTGGCGGCGGCGAACTCCTCGGCGGTACCGGTCTGCGAGGCCCACAGGATGACAACCTCACGGCGCAGGACCGTGACGGAGGGCTGCGCGGCCAAGCCATGTGTAGTCGCCGTATATGTGGCCGGCGTCTGTGTTGCCGAGATCTGTGTGGCCGCCGCCCGCGAGTACATCCCGGCGAGTGTGCCGTTCACCCACAGCGCGTGCTCAGGGCTGAAGGGCGCGTCCGGCGGCAGGACCGGCACTCCCGGAGCACCCGTGGGTATCCCCGCGAGGAACCCGACCAGGTACTGGCGTTCCTGCGCGGTGAGCACGGGCGGCGGCGCGGGCGCGAGCCCGAAGACACTCGCCGCAGCCGCAGCCGCAGCCGCAGTGACGGGGACGGGAGCACCGTCCACCACCACCGGCACCGAGGCAGCCGTAGCGCCCGCTCCGGCATCACCAGGCACCGCCCCCGCCCCAGGCACCCGCACCGAAACCGCCGTACGCACCCGCGTCAGCGACACCGCGCACACCTTGAACTCCGGCTGGAACGACAGCGGGTCCACCGCGTCGTTCGTCA
This sequence comes from Streptomyces sp. SID13726, assembly GCF_010548375.1. Taxonomy (GTDB): domain Bacteria; phylum Actinomycetota; class Actinomycetes; order Streptomycetales; family Streptomycetaceae; genus Streptomyces. The sequence continues at coordinate 221,323 of NZ_JAAGLY010000001.1, read as the reverse complement.
CCGCGTTGACGCTCAGGTACTCCCCGAAAAGGTCGTTCCAGTGGAAGGGCGCGAAACAGCACCCCGGCCGCACCCGGTCCGTCACGACGGCGGGCAGTACGGCACGGCCGCGCCGGGAGGCCACCTCGACGGAGTCGCCGTCGACGACGCCCAGCGTCGCCGCGTCCTGCGGGTGCAGTTCCACGAACGGCCCGGGGTTCAGCTTGTTCAGCTTCGCCACCTTCGCCGTCTTGGTGAGGGTGTGCCACTGGTGCTGGAGCCGCCCGGTGTTGAGGACGAAGGGGTAGTCGTCGTCCGGCATCTCGGCCGGCGGGATGTGCGGCCGGGCGTAGAAGACGGCCCGTCCGCTCGCCGTGGGGAAGCGGAGGGTGCCGTCCTCGGCCACGTACCGGATCGGGTTGCGGTCGGGCCCGTCCTCGCTCGCCGCGGGCCACTGCACCGGCGTCGACCGGAGCCGCTCGTAGGAGACCCCGCGCAGGTCCCAGCCGGTCTTCGGGTTCCAGGCCCGCCTGATCTCCTCGAAGACCTCCTCGGCGCTGTCGTAGGAGAACCCCTTCTCGTACCCCATCTCGCACGCGACGGCCGCGATGAGCCGCCAGTCCGGCATGGCCTCGCCGGGCGGGTCGGTCACCGCGGGGGTCAGGGTGAGGTTGCGCTCGCTGTTGACGAAGACGCCCTCGCCCTCGGTCCACATCGCGCCGGGCAGGACGACGTCGGCGTACGCGTTGGTCTCGGTGTCGGTGAAGACGTCCTGGGTGACGACGAACTCGGCGGCCTCCAGGCCCTCGATGACGGTGCGGCGGCCCGCGACGGAGGCGACCGGGTTGGTGCAGATGATCCAGCAGGCCTTGATCTCGCCGTCGGCCATCTTCCGGAACATCTCGACGGTGCCCTTGCCGACGCCGTCGGCGCGCAGGGTGTCCGGGGGCAGCTCCCAGAGGTCCTCGACGAAGGCCCGCTCCTCGTCGACGAGGACGGAGCGCTGACCGGGCAGACCGGGGCCCATGTAGCCCATCTCTCGGCCGCCCATGGCGTTGGGCTGGCCGGTGAGGGAGAAGGGGCCGCTGCCGGGGCGGCAGAGGGTGCCGGTGGCGAGGTGCAGGTTGACCAGGGCGTTGGTGTTCCAGGTGCCGTGCGTGGACTGGTTGAGGCCCATGGTCCACAGGCTCATCCACTCAGTGGCTGATCCAATGAGCCGCGCCGCCTCCCGGATGTCCTCCTCGGCCAGGCCCGTCATCTCGGCCACCGCGGCCGGCGTGTAGTCGGCCAGGAACTCCGGCATCGCCTCCCAGCCCTCGGTGTGGGCGGCGATGAAGTCGGGGTCGAGGCGGCCCTCGGCGTGCAGGAGGTGCAGCAGGCCGTTCAGCAGCGCCAGGTCCGCGCCCGGCTTGATCTGGAGGAACAGGTCGGCCTTCGCCGCCGTGGCGGTGCGCCGCGGGTCCACGACGATCACCTTGGCGCCCGCCGACTTCACCCGCTCCATCATGCGCAGGAAGAGGATGGGGTGGCAGTCGGCCATGTTGGAGCCGATGACGAAGAAGAGGTCGGCCTTCTCGAAGTCCTGGTACGAGCCGGGCGGGCCGTCCGCGCCCAGGGACAGCTTGTAGCCGGTGCCCGCGCTGGCCATGCACAGCCGGGAGTTGGACTCGATCTGGTTGGTGCGCACGAACCCCTTGGCGAGCTTGTTCGCCAGGTACTGCGCCTCCAGGCTCATCTGTCCGGAGACGTAGAAGGAGACCGCGTCGGGGCCGTGCTCGTCGATGATCTCCCGCAGTCGCCGGGCGGTCTCGGTGATCGCCGTGCCGACGGTCGCCGGCACCGGCTCCTCGCCGCGCTCGGGACGTACCAGGGCCGTGGTCAGCCGTCCCGGTGCGACGAGCATGTCGGCGGTGGTCGCGCCCTTGGTGCAGAGTTTGCCGAAGTTGGCGGGGTGCTCCTTGTCGCCGGAGGCCTTCAGGACCGTACGCCTGCCGTCCGGGCCGGTCCCGATGTCGAGGACCAGGCCGCAGCCCACGCCGCAGTACGAGCAGACTGTCCGCACCACGGGCACGCCTCCTGAGCTCAACCGACTCGATCTCCGACGACCGTACGAAACACCCATTACGCAGATGTCTCCCGGGCCGTTCATCAGGAGTTACACCGACCGCACACCTGACAAGGAACTCTTGTGAGCGCCTGCGGGGCGCGATCCGACGCGACACAGACTTGGAACGGTTCCATTTCTTGAACCATTCGTGTTTGTGGGGGTAGGTTGGGGTCCATGACCGCCCCCCAGCTTCCGAACACCGCAGAAGAGCTGCGCGGTGCCGGCCTGCGGGTGACGGCCGCGCGCGTCGCACTGCTCGAGACCGTCCGGGCCGGTGACCACCTCGCGGCCGACGCGGTCGCCACGGGAGTGCGCGACCGTCTCGGCCACATATCGCTCCAGGCCGTGTACGAGGCCCTGCACTCGCTCACCACGGCGGGACTCGTACGCCGCATCGAGCCGCCCGGCAGCCCGGCGCGGTACGAGGGGCGGGTCGGTGACAACCACCATCACCTGGTCTGCCGGTCGTGCGGGGCCGTCGTGGACGTCGACTGTGCCGTCGGTCACGCGCCCTGCCTGACAGCTTCCGACGACAGCGGCTTCTCGATCGACGAGGCCGAGGTCATCTACTGGGGCCTGTGCCCCGCGTGTTCCCCCCAAGCCGTTGGTTCAGCACCCTGATCCACCCAGTTCGGAAGGACTGAAATGTCTGAGAACCCCGACGCAATCGTCACCGACGCCAAGACCGAGGGCACCGGTGGCTGCCCGGTCGCGCACGGGCGTGCCCCGCACCCGACCCAGGGCGGCGGCAACCGCCAGTGGTGGCCGGAGCGCCTGAACCTGAAGATCCTCGCCAAGGACCCCGTCGTGGCGAACCCGCTCGGTGCGGACTTCGACTACGCCGAGGCGTTCCAGGCTCTCGACCTCGCGGCCGTGAAACAGGACATCGCCGAGGTGCTGACCAACTCGCAGGACTGGTGGCCGGCCGACTTCGGCAACTACGGCCCGCTGATGATCCGGATGGCCTGGCACAGCGCCGGCACCTACCGGATCAGCGACGGCCGCGGCGGTGGCGGCCGCGGCCAGCAGCGCTTCGCGCCGCTGAACAGCTGGCCGGACAACGGCAACCTGGACAAGGCCCGCCGTCTGCTGTGGCCGGTGAAGAAGAAGTACGGCCAGTCCATCTCCTGGGCCGACCTCATGATCCTCACCGGCAACGTCGCCCTGGAGTCGATGGGCTTCGAGACCTTCGGCTTCGGCGGCGGCCGCGCCGACGTCTGGGAGGCCGACGAGGACGTCTACTGGGGTCCCGAGACCACCTGGCTGGACGACCAGCGCTACACCGGCGACCGTGAGCTGGAGAACCCGCTCGGCGCCGTCCAGATGGGCCTCATCTACGTCAACCCCGAGGGCCCCAACGGCAACCCGGACCCGCTGGCCGCGGCCCGCGACATCCGTGAGACCTTCCGCCGGATGGCGATGAACGACGAGGAGACCGTCGCCCTCATCGCCGGTGGCCACACCTTCGGCAAGACCCACGGCGCCGGTCCGGCCGACGCGGTCGGCAACGACCCCGAGGCCGCCTCCATGGAGGAGCAGGGCCTGGGCTGGAAGTCCACCTACGGCTCCGGCAAGGCCGGCGACGCCATCACCTCCGGTCTTGAGGTCACCTGGACCACCAAGCCGACCCAGTGGAGCAACGACTTCTTCGACATCCTCTTCGGCTACGAGTGGGAGCTGACCCAGTCCCCCGCCGGTGCCAACCAGTGGGTGGCCAAGGACGCGCAGGCGATCATCCCCGACGCCCACAGCGGCTCGAAGAAGCTCCCCACCATGCTCACCACGGACCTCTCGCTGCGCTTCGACCCGATCTACGGCGAGATCTCCAAGCGCTTCCACGAGAACCCGGACCAGTTCGCGGACGCCTTCGCCCGCGCCTGGTACAAGCTGACCCACCGTGACCTGGGCCCGAAGTCCCTGTACCTCGGCCCGGAGGTCCCGGCGGAGACGCTGCTGTGGCAGGACCCGCTGCCGCAGGCCGAGGGCGAGGCCATCGACGCCGCCGACGTGGCGGCCCTGAAGGCGAAGCTCCTCGACTCGGGCCTGACGGTCTCGCAGCTGGTCTCCACCGCGTGGGCGTCGGCCTCGACGTTCCGCGGCAGCGACAAGCGCGGCGGTGCCAACGGCGCCCGCATCCGCCTGGAGCCGCAGCGCGGCTGGGAGGTCAACAACCCGGACGAGCTCGCCCAGGTCCTGCGGGTCCTGGAGGGCGTCCAGGCGGGCTTCAACACCGGTGCCAAGAAGGTCTCCCTCGCCGACCTGATCGTCCTCGGCGGTGCCGCCGCGGTCGAGAAGGCCGCGAAGGACGCCGGTGTCGCCGTGGAGGTCCCCTTCACGCCGGGCCGTGTGGACGCGACCGAGGAGCACACCGACGTGGAGTCCTTCTCCGCGCTGGAGCCCACCTCGGACGGCTTCCGCAACTACCTCGGCAAGGGCAACCGCCTGCCGGCCGAGTACCTGCTGCTCGACCGCGCCAACCTGCTCACCCTGAGCGCCCCCGAGCTGACCGTCCTCGTCGGCGGTCTGCGCGTCCTCGGCGCCAACCAGGGCGGCTCGACGCACGGTGTGCTCACCGAGACCCCGGGCGTCCTGACCAACGACTTCTTCGTCAACCTGCTCGACCTGGGCACGTCGTGGAAGTCCACCTCCGAGGACCAGACCACGTTCGAGGGCCGCGACGCCTCCGGCGCGGTCAAGTGGACCGGCACCCGTGCCGACCTGGTCTTCGGCTCCAACTCCGAGCTGCGCGCCCTCGCGGAGGTCTACGCGAGCGACGACGCCAAGGAGAAGTTCGTGAAGGACTTCGTCGACGCGTGGGTCAAGGTCTCGAACCTGGACCGCTTCGACCTGGTCTGAGTGTCCGAGTGAGCGGGGCCGGTTCCTTCTGGGACCGGCCCCGCTTCATGCCTGCGGCAGTGCGGCGACGAACTTCCCGAGCCGCGCCATGCCCTCCCGCAGCTCGTCGGCCGAGGCCGCGTAGGACAGCCGTACATGTGTGTCGGCGGTGCCCACCCCGAAGTCCCGCCCCGGCGTGAGCGCGACATGCGCCTCCTTCAGGGCCCGTCCGCAGAACTCCCACGAGGTGAGCCCGGTGCCGCTGACGTCGAAGTAGACGTAGAACGCCCCGTCGGGCGGCACGGGCACCGGCAGCCCGATCCGCGCGAGCCCTTCGAGGACGAGCGCCCGCCGCCGCCCGAACTCCGCCCGCCGCTCCTCGCAGACCGCGAGCGACTCGGGGGTGAAGCAGGCCAGCGCCGCGTACTGCGCCGGGGTCGAGGCGCAGATCATGTAGTTCTGGGCGAGCCGCTCCAGCGCGGGCACCAGCGCCTCGGGCACCACGCACCAGCCCAGCCGCCAGCCGGTCATCCCGAAGTACTTCGAGAAACTGTTGATCACCACCGCTTCCTCGTCGTACGACAGCACGCTGCGCGGCGGACGTCCGTGCTCGTCGTGGTCGCCGAGGTCGAGGTAGATCTCGTCGACGATCCGCCACGCGTCCCGCTCCCTGGCGAGCCCGCAGATCGCGGCCAGCTCGTCGGCCGGTACCGAGGTGCCGGTCGGGTTGGAGGGGCTGGCGACCATGATCCCGCGGGTGCGGTCGGTCCAGTGCGAGCGCACGGAGGCCGTGTCCAGCTGGTACCGCGACCCGGCGCTGGTCGGCACGAGGGTGACCCGGGCGCCGAAGCTCTCCGCGATCTGCCGGTTGCAGGGGTAGGAGGGGTCGGCGATGAGCACCTCGTCCCCGGGATCGACGAGCGCGGCGGCGCCCAGGACCAGCGCGGCGGAGGCCCCGGCGGTCACGACGACCCGGCCCGGATCGACGTCGACGCCGTGCTGATCGCCGTAGAACCGCGCGATGGCCTGCCGCAGCTCGGGCAGCCCGAGGGCTCCGGTGTAGGTCATGGGCCTGCTGCCCACGGTGTCCCGCAGGGCGTCGAGGACGGCCGGCGGGGCCCCGAAGTCCGGTTCGCCGAGGCTGAGTTTGACGACATGGTGGCCCTCGGCCTCCAGCGCCGCGGCCTGCTTGCCGAACTCCATGGCGTAGAACGGTGCGACGGCCTCCGCACGCCGCGAGATCCTCATGCTGCCGACCTCCCGGGTCACTTGGTTCGAGGGCTCCAGGTCTCAGAGGGTATGCGGGAGGGCCGCCGGGGCCGCGTGGGGTCTCGCGGGGCGGACCCCGGCCGAGGTCGCGGTCTCGCGGGGCGGGCCCCGGCCCAGGGCCCGTGTGATGTCGTGATCAATCGGCTGCTCGCACGAGGCACCGGTCACGCCGGCCGCATGCGGGCCCGGCAGCAGCGCAGCGGTGGCAGAGGATGTGCGCGGGCTCGGCAGTTCGTCTCGATCCGGCCGCGTGTGCTTCGCCGCGCCGCTCACAGGCGGCAGCTGATCTCCATGCCGTCCTCGACGGGGAACGTCACGCTCTGGTAGCCGTTCGCCGGATCGCGTACGTAGTCGAGGTACGGCCGCAGACTGCTCAGGCCGACGTCGTCGGCCACGACGAGCGTGCCGGGCCGCAGACGCGGCTCGAGAAGCCGCAGGACGGGCAGGCACAGCTCCTTCCAGCCGTCCAGCAGGACGAAGTCCGCGGGGTCGTCGAGGCCGCGGAGGGTGTCGCGGGCGTCTCCCTCCAGCGTGGTGATCAGGTCGTCCAGGCCGGTCTCGGTGAAGGTCCGGCGGGTTGCGGCGATCTTGTCCTTGCTGAGTTCCGTGGTGATGACGCGTCCGGTGCCGTTGTCCCGTACGGCCGCGGCCAGGTACAGCGTGGAGATCCCGAAGGACATGCCGAACTCGACGACCGTGGCCGGGCGGACGGCCCGGACCAGGTTGTACAGCAGTTCCCCGCCTCTGGCGGAGATCGGCATGTAGACCTCCGCCACGGCGTCGGCCCGCTCCTGGGGTGTCAACGGCGCGAACCCGCCGGGCAGTCGCGCGCTGACGCGCGCGGCAGTGGCTTCGTCCTGCTCGGCTCGCTCGAACATCCGGCCGAGGGCTGCCTCGATGCGGGGGTCGGCGAGCGTGTGGGTGTGTGTCATGGGAGCTAGAGTAGACGCAACGTTGCGTAACATCTAGGGGCGATACGCTGACCGGCGGGAGGCGAAATGGCATCTGCGGCAAACGCCGCCGAGGCGAGCGGCACCGGCGGATCGGGGCGGCGTCACCACGGCAACCGGCACGGACGCAGCGAACAGGCCCGGCTGGCGGTGCTGCAGGTGGCTGACGGCCTGCTCGCCGAGAAGGGGTTCGCGGGCGTCACGATGGAGGGGATCGCCGCACGGGCCGGTGTGGCCAAGCAGACCATCTACCGCTGGTGGAAGAGTAAGACCGACGTCCTGATGGACGCCTTCCTCCAGGACGCGACCGAGGACCTCACGGCTCCCGATTCCGGCGACATCGCCCTCGACCTGCGCGACTATCTGCGCCGACTGGCGTGGTTCCTCAGTGAGTCCGACCCCGGCGCCGTCTTCAAGGTGCTGATCGCCCAGGCGCAGCACGATCCGGTGTTCGCCCAGGACTTCCGGTCCCGATACCTCGACGGGCAACGCCGCCGCGACCGCCTGCCGTTGGAACGGGCCGTGGACAGGGGCCAGCTGCCTGCGGACCTCGACATGGCGGCCGAGACGGACCAGCTCGTAGGCCCTCTCTACTACCGCGTGCTGGTGACCGACGAACCGATCAGCCACGCATTCACCGACGGGCTCGTCGACGCGTTCCTCCGACGGCACAAGTTGACGACGCGGACGAAGTCCTGACCGATCAGCGCACCCAGGCCGACCGTCTGTGGACGCTTCCGGGTCCGGCAAGGAGAGTGACCCGGGTCGTAGGCCTGGGTTTCCCTCGCGTGGAGCGTGCGGGCCGTGTCCGGACGTCGAGACGCCGGCTTCGTGTCGGTGGGCGGTCGGGGATCCTCGCGCACGGCCACAGCAGCGATCAGCTGCCTGCGGAGAGGTCCCCGTAAAGGAGCCGTGTCGTGAGTTCCATGCACCGTGTCTGGGCCGCGGAGGAGCCGTAGGGCATTTTGGTGACCGCTTCGAAGACGCTCATCCGGGTGTCCTCCTCGTCGCCCGTCAGGTCGGCGTCGTAGATCTCGAAGAGCTTCTCCTCGGCCTCGTCCAGTCCGGCCGCGTCCATGGCCTGTTCCAGGGCCTTGTGGTGGGCGCAGTGCTGCGCGGCGAGTTCCTCGACCTGCGGGTCGTGGGGGTCGACGGTGTCGTCGAGGGCGGCGTGGGCCGCGTCGAGGCGGTCCGCCTCGGCCCGTAGGTCGGGATGGGTCGCCAGGGTGATGAACACGCTGGCCTGGATTGCGGCGCCCAGCGGTCCGAAGATCCGTTCCGTGACCAGCAGGGTGTCCAGGTCCGAGGGGCGCAGTGCGTCAGAGGGCAGGTGACTGAGCCGGTCCGTGACCAAGGGGGAGAGCAGGCCCAGGGGGCTGCCCACGGCTCGCAGGCGCTGGACTGCCGCGCGCTGACGCTTGATGTCGGCCTCCTGGGCGGCCAGGGTCTCCTCCAGCCGGCCCAGGACGTCCTCGATGTCCCGGGCTTCGTCGAAGGCGGCCCGCATGTCGTCCAGGCTGATGCCGGCCTCGGACATCTTGCGGATCCACAGCAGGCGGATCATGTCGTCGTAGGCGTAGCGGCGGCGTCCGTCCCCGCCTCGCCCGGGCTCCGGCAGCAGACCGATCTGGTGGTAGTGACGAATGGCGCGCGGGGTGGTTCCGGCGAAGGCGGCGGCATCGCCGATCTTGACCTCGCGGGGAGGCGTGGCGGAGGGGTACATCGCAGACGGGGCCTTTCGTGCTGTGGTCCCCTCGACGACACCACATGCCGCTACGGCATGTGCAACTTCCCGCCGCCCGGACCCTGGCGGGCTTTCGGGCGGTCCCCCGGTCATGGGTGGGGAGATCCGACGAGCAGGTCTGAGGGCACCCCGAGCAGGGGCTGGGGATGTTCGGTTTCGGGGAGCCCCATCAGGGCTGTGCGTAGAGCACGTTCGGGTTGCGGTCGTGCGGCCTGTGGCCACTGGAGGCGGTTGACGAGGAGATGTACGCCGCGCTGGTGGACCCGCGTGACCTGAAGGAGCTGCCCTTGCCCGGAACTTCGGTGCTGCTGGAGTGCCTGCCACTGCGCCGTGCCCGACAGGGCGCGGCACGTTCAGGCGGTGGACCGCAGGTGGTCCCGCGTCCACTGTTCAAAACTGGTCAGGTCGATGCCCAGCGCGCGGGCGAACTGCGGGCGGGCCGGCTGGCCGACCACGTTCAAGAACTCGTGGGTGGCGCCCATGTCCGGCATGCCGGCCGCGAGGGCCTGGTCCTCGGTCATGTCCGGCGCCGACAGCGGGACCGCCAGCGCACGGGAGAGGATGCCGGCGATCTGCGTCATGGTCAGGTAGTCGCTCGCGAGTTCCAGTTCCACGCAGTGGTACTTGTCGGACGCGGACAGGGCGGCCGCGGCGGCACGGCCCACGTCTTGCGCCGCTACGAGGGCGAGGTGCGTGCTCGGCTTGATGACGGTGACCAGCCCCCCTTCGACTCCGCGGGGGAAGCAGAACCGCATGGACGGCTCGAAGTTCTCCATGAAGAACGCCGGTTTGATCAACGTCCAGCGGGAGAAGTCCAGTTCGCGCAGCCGGTCCTGGATGGCCGCCTTGGTGCCCAGTGGGGCTTCCATCGTCGCCCAGCGCCCTTCGGCCCAGCCCGGAGCCTGGGTGTGCTGCCCCACCCCGCTGGTCGAGGACTGGACGAACTGCTCCACCCCGGCGGCCCTGGCGGCCGTCATCAGGTTGTCCGCCTGGCTGACCTCGCCATCGAAGTCGACACCCTGCTCGGTGTATGCGGGCATCTGCACGGAGAAGACGGCCCGCACGCCGTCCACAGCCGCTTCAAGCGTCGCCGGGTCGGTCAGATCTCCCACGATCAGGTGGGCGCCGAGTTCCTCGATCGCCTTTGCCCGCGGTGTGTGCGGGTCGCGTACCAGTGCACGCACCGGTGTTCCCCGCGAGAGCAGGGCGCGGGCGGTGGCGCCGCCTTGGCGGCCGGTGGCCCCGGTGACGAGGATCGGTGTCGCGGCCGTAGTCATGGGTGCATCTCCTCAGCGATCAGGCACAACGGAAACGGCGGGGCCCGCCGTTTCTTGTTTCGCTAAAATATGGCGAGGCCCGCCAGTTATCAACGTCGAGGGAGACAATGACCGGCCAGCGCTCCGATGCCCGCCGCAATCGCGCCCACATCCTCACCGTGGCCAAGGCCGAAGTGGCAGCCCAAGGAGCCCAGGCGTCTCTTGAGCAGATCGCCCGCATCGCAGGCGTCGGATCAGCCACCGTGCGGCGCCACTTCCCTACCCGCAAGGCCCTGCTCGAAGCCGTTTTCCAACAGCGCGTCCAGGCCCTGTGCGACCTCGCTCATACGCTCAGCGGCGAGGACGACAGCCGCATCGCCCTGCTGAAATGGCTGCGAGAACTGCTCGCCTACTCGCTCGCCGCACGTGGCCTGGCCGACGCTCTCTCCTACGAGCCCCTCCAGGACGAGGCCGCCCCGGACTCCTGCGCGGCAGCTATCGAGGCAGCCGGTGTCCCCCTGCTGCGCAGGGCCATCGAAGACCAGGCGGTCAGGGCGGACACCACCATCCACGATCTGCTCACGCTGGTCGTCGGAATCGCCCTGGCCACTGAGAACCACACCGACCCGGCCGTTCAGGCGGAGCGCGTCTTCCAGCTGTCCATCGACGGCTTCAGCCCCACCGGAACCTGACCTCCAGGGCTTGTCGAACGAGCGGCTCTGTTCTCCTGAACCCGGTTCCCGGCCGTGCGCTGGAACGTGTCCGCACTGTCAGTTGGTCGCTGGGCCGCTCGCGGTTCGTCGTAGTGGAGGGACTGAGGAGACGCGCGAGGTGATCGGACCGTTGTCGGCTTCGCCTCGATCGGGTCGTCCGGTGCGGAAGCCGTCAGGTGGGCAACGGGATTTGATGGAGGCCGACCTGCCGGAGCGGTACGGCCGTTGAGGCCCCTGCGGTCGTCCCGTCGTCGGCGTCAGTGTCGAGCGAACCGGCGCAGGGCGTCGAGTGCAGGCGGCGCGAGGGTGTCCGGGTGGTCGGCGTCGTGCAGCAGATGGTCCACTCCCGGCAGCGTCACTCGGCCCGGTCCACCGGCATGCGCGTGACGCAGGGCGGTCGTCAGGGCGTTCGTCGTGACGCAGGGGACCTGGGCGTCGTTCGTGCCGCACGTCAGCAGCACCTTGGTTCCCGGCCGGAGTGCGGCGGCGGTGTCCGGCGGGTAGACGGCGTCATCGCTCAGCACGAACCGGGCGTTGGGGCCCTGGAACGCCTCGAAGAGCCGGGCGATCGCGGCGGGCAGGTCGGTGGTGTCGACCGGTCGGTGTTCGCGCAGGGAGGTGACGGCCGCGTCGACGGCCGCGTTGACGGTGCGTTGCTGCTCCGGGGTGAACTGGCCCTGCCGGGTCGCTTCGGCGATCTGGGCCTTGAGTTGGAGCGCGACCAGGTCCAGCATGCGGATCGCCTGGGGTTGCAGGAGCGCCAGGGCAGCCGGGCGCGGGCGGACGGTGCCGCCCAGCAGCAGTGCCGTCATCGCGCCCTCGCTGTGTCCGACGAGCAGCAGTTCGTGCGGGTCTGTCTCCGGCTGGTCGCGCAACGACTCGTAGGCGGCGCGTGCCTGGCGGACGAAAGCCGGGTAGTCGAGTTCTTCCGGGTGGTCCCGGTAGGCGCCGAGTCCGGTGCGGCCGGTGCCGTACTTGTCGAACCGCAGCGTGGCGATTCCGTCCCCGTCGAGCGCGTCGGCCAACTGTGCCAGCGTGCCCGGTGCGGACCCGGGCGGTTGGTTGCCGTCGCGGTCGGTGGGTCCGCTGCCGGGCAGCAGCAGTGCCGCCCGCAGCCGTTGCCCGGCACGATGCTCGGGAACGTGCAGGGTGCCGTACACGACCGTACCGTCGGCCGTGAAGACGACCTCGCGGTCGGCGGCAGGGACGAGACCGGGCGTCGCCTCGGCCGGGGTGACGGTGACGGTGACGGCGGCCAGTGCCATCAAAGCCGCTGCCAAGTGGCGAAACATCGGCCTGTCTCCTATCGGGAAAGGGCGTTCTCGACCAGGGCGACAGTCGCGCGGGGGTCGTCGACTTGGAGGACGAGGCGTGAGTACGTCTCGTCGGCGAGTTCGACCACGACCGCCTTCGACGGATCCCTGACGTCCCAGAAGACCTTTTCGCCGTCCTGGTGGAAGGTGCCGGCGGTGATCACACGGGGTACGTGGGAGCCCGGCGCGCGGATTCCCTTGGGGTCGGAGGCGATACCGGGGTCGGCGGTCGCGCCACGGACGTTGGCCAGCGGGATGGTCAGGCTGCCCTTGAAGGACCAGAGCTTGTCGAGACCCTCGATCACGACGACGAGGTCGTCGCCGTCGATACGTATCAGTGCCATGTCGGTCTCCGTTTCAGGGGAGTGGGTCGAGGTGTCGGGCCAGCGCGGTGGTGGCGTTGTCGGGGTTGCCGCGCAGGAGGATGCCCAGCGCGGCGGCGGTGAGGGCGGCGGCCAGGTCGGCGGGAACGCCGAGGGCGTCGGCGATCGCCTGGTCGAGGGCGGCCAACGCGGCCTTCACCTCGGAGGCGACCTCCGCGTCGGCCGGTGCGCGTTCGATCGCCGCGAGCAGCAGCAGGCGGAGGTCGGCCGACGTGACGAGCCGCAGCGCCGCCGCGGCATCCGACGCGCCGGCGAGGGCGTCGAGCAAAGGGCGGACGTCGTCGGTGAGATGGCGGCGCAGAGCGATCAGGTAGAGGCCGCGCTTGCTGCCGAACGTCTTGTACAGGCTGTTGCGGTGCACGCCGAGGTGGCTGACGAGATCGTCGACGGACACACCGTCATACGCACGTCCACCGAACAGGTCCACAGCGGCACGCACCGCTTCGTCCTCGTCGAATGCTCTTGGCCTGCCCATGACCACCACAGTAGGCAGTTAAGGAACGACCAGTCAAGAACAATCGTTCCTTAATCGCCGATCCCCTTCAAGGCCCGCTCTTCTGGACCGGACCGAGGAGGTACTGGACCGTTTCCCAGACTGGGCGTCCACCTTCGACAAGTTCGGCCCGCTCGGCAGCGAGAAGGAGATCCGCCGGGGCGGATGCCCCTCAAACCCGCCGCTTCACGCAGCGATCCTGCACCAACCCCGCCTCCACGAACGGCACTTCGGGCGTCGGCGCCGACTCCTGCTTCAACGGCCAGGTCAACGCACGCATCCCCGCGACGCATACGGCGTCGAAGTGGACGCCGACGTGACGGAGGGCCGCGCTCGGCGGCCGAAACCCTGTCCACAAAGCCCCTCCGATCACTGTTGACAACCATCCGCGCACCCCTCCATCATCATTCCACTAATCGAGTAGTGAAATGGTGGTGGCGATCATGGAGTTCCGTATCAACAGGCGGAGCGGAGTCCCCGCCTTCCAGCAGATCGTGCAGCAGACCAAGCAGGCCCTGCGGCTCGGCGTACTGGTGCCGGGCGACCGGCTGCCGACCGCCAAGGACGTCGCCGAGGTCAGCGCGGTCAACCCGAACACCACCCTCAAGGCGTACCGCGAGCTGGAGCGTGAGGGCCTGGTCGAACCGCGCCCCGGCCAGGGCACGTTCGTACGCCGCACACTGGCCCGCCCCTCGGCGAGCACCGACTCACCGCTGTACGGGGAGCTGGTGGCGTGGGTGTCCCGGGCGGCCGAGGCGGGTCTGGAGCAGGAGGACGTGGCCGCGTTGGTCGCCTCGGCCATGGCGAAGCAGTACGCCGCCGGTACGGAGACGGCGGCCACGACAACTAGGAGCACTGGTGAGTGACGGCATGTACGCGGGGGAACCGGCGCTTGAGGCGCACGGCCTGGGGATGCGCTACCGGCGGGGGTGGGTGCTGAAGGACTGTTCCTTCCGGCTCCCGGCGGGACGGATCTGCGGGCTGGTCGGCCCCAACGGGGCGGGCAAGACCACGCTGCTGAGCATCATGGCCCACGTCCTGGAGCCGACGGAGGGCAGGCTCAGCGTGTTCGGCGCGGCACCGGGCTCGGTGGACCCGGGGCGCACCTCGTTCCTCGCCCAGGAGAAGCCCCTGTTCCGCCGGTTCACCGTGGCCGAGACCCTGCGGATGGGGCAGGAACTGAACCCCGGCTGGGACCAGCGCGCCGCCGAGGGCATCGTCCGCGCGGGCAATGTGCCCTTCGACGCGAAGGTCGGCAGCCTCTCCGGCGGCCAGCGCACCCGCGTCGCCCTCGCCCTCGCCCTCGGCAAGCACCCCGACCTGCTGCTGCTCGACGAGCCGATGTCGGACCTCGACCCGGTCGCGCGCCAGGAACTGATGGGCACCCTCCTCGCCGAGGCCGCCGAGCACGGCACCACCGTCCTGATGTCCACCCACGTCCTGGCCGAACTGGAGAACGTGTGCGACTACCTCGTCGTCCTCGCCGACGGCGGAGTACGCCTCGCCGGCGACGTGGACGAGCTGCTGTCCGTACACACCATGGTCACCGGCACCAAGGAAGGCGAGGGCCTGCCCGCCTCCCTCGCGCACCACCCCCTCGTCGAGTCCCGGATCAGCGGACGGCAGTTCACCGCCCTGATCCGCCCCGACAGCCCGGCCACCGGCCCCTGGGAGACGGACAGCCCGAGCATGGAAGAACTCCTGCTCGCCTATCTCCGCTCACCCGACGCACCCTCTCTGATCACCCCCACCGCCCAGGTCCACGACCAGGCGTACAACACCCGGACGGTGGCAGCATGAGCTCTCTCGCCAGCACCTCGACGACGACCAGGTCCACGGCCCCGGGCACCACGGGCACCGGCCGACTCCCCCGACTCCCCCAGCCCTTCAAGGGCATGACCTGGCTGGTCTGGCACCAGCACCGGGCCGCGTTCCGGACCGTCCTCGGCGCCTCCGCGCTCGCCGTGGCGTTCATCGTCTTCCAGCGCTCCCAGCTGCATACCGCCGGGTACGACGCCACGTCCACGGGACTCCGGCTGATGCCGGTCCTGCTCGGTGTCTTCCTCGGTGCCCCGCTGTTCGCCGGCGACCTGGAGAACGGCACCGCCAAGCTGGTCGTCACCCAGTCCGTGAGCCGGACCCGCTGGCTGACCACGAAACTGGCCCTGACCGCGCTGGTGGTCGTGGTGAGCACGGTCGCACTGTCGGTCGGGTTCGGGTGGTGGTGGAACCTCTACGACGAGTCCACGGGCTCGGCGTGGACCTCCGGACCCGTCTTCAACAACACGGGACCCGTGCCCGTCGCCCTCGCCCTCCTCTCCGTCTTCGGCGGGGTGGCGATCGGCGTGATGCTGCGCCGCACGCTGGCGGCCATGGCGGTCACCCTCGGTTTCACCGTCGTCGTCCAGATTGTCTGGTCGCACTTCCTGGCCCACTTCCTGCTGTCGCTCGCCGACGTCGCCACGATCACGACGAACAAGGGCGTCTCGTTCCAGCACGTGATGCCGACGCTGCCCCCAGGCGCGCACCAGGTGAACTGGTCGAACCCTCCCTACATCACCGGCGACGGGAAGCTCCTCGGCTGGAGCACCTGCAATGAAGTGCAGACGGAACAGGCGCATGACCTGTGCATGAAGAAGGCCGATGTCGTCGGCTGGTCGGTCGACTACCTGCCGGTCTCCCAGATGAACGGCATCCAGTGGTTCGGCGCGTCGATCCTGCTGGCCCTGACGGCCGCCGTCACGGTGTTCCTCTTCCTCTGGGGCCGTAAGCGCCTCACCTGAGACCCGCCCCGGTCTGTGCGGGAGCCCGGACAACTCGGGCGTATCGAGAGGTCACCGTGTGGTGGGCTCGCACCACCAACACCACACAGGCCCTAGGTCGATGGGCCGAGTCCGGTTCGGGCTCGGGGCCGGTGTTCGGCGCGGGGCGCGTCGCTAGCGTGGGCGGACGGTCACGATCACGCGAGGAGAGCGATGCCGAGCGAGGGCTACACGTACCTGTGCCGGTCCGAGGTGCTGGAGGAGGGCGTGCCACGGCGGTTCGAGGCGGAGGGGGTGCCCGTCACGCTCGTCCTGGCCGAGAAGCAGGTGTTCGCGATCCACGACGTGTGCTCGCACAGCGCCGTCTCGCTCTCCGAGGGCGAGGTGGCGGGCTGCACCGTCGAGTGCTGGCTGCACGGCTCCCGCTTCGACCTGCGCACCGGGGCTCCCCTCGACCCGCCCGCGACCCGGCCCGTCCCCGTGTACCCGGTGCAGATCGAGGACGGTCGCGTGTACGTCCATGGCGTGCCCCGGAGCCGGCGGTGAACCCGGGCCCGGGCGACCCTGCCGGGGAGCGGGCCGACGCCGCCCGCAACCGTGCCCGGCTCCTGGCGGCCGCCGCTGAACTGGTGGCCGACCGGGGAGCCGAGCACGTGACGACACACGAGATCGCGCGGGCGGCCGGGGTCGGAAAGGCCACCCTGTTCCGGTGCTTCGGCGACCGCGACGGACTTCTGCTGGCCCTCCTCCACGACGCCGAGGGCGACTTCCACGACGCGTACACCTGCGGTCCCCCGCCGCTCGGACCGGGCGCACCGGCCCGGGAACGGCTGACCGCGTTCGGCTGTGCCCTGATCGGCCGCATCGCCGACGAGGCGGACCTGGGTGCCGCGCTGGCCCGCGAGGTCCCCTGCAAACGGCGGCACGGCTCGGACGTCGGCCGCGCCTTCCACCGGCATGTCGCCGCTCTGCTGCGGGAGGCGGGGGTCGAGGGCGACACCGACATGCTCGCCCACGCCCTGCTCGTCTTCACCAACTTCGAGACCGTGGACCACCTGCGTGACGAACTCCGGGTCCCGACCGCACGGCTCCAGGCCACGTGGAGGGAGCTGGTGCGGCGGGTGGTGGGGGCGCCGGGGCCCGGTCCGGTCCGGTCGTAGACGAGTTCGGGGCCCCGGCGATCGGACGCCGGAACAGCGCCCATGACCGTCTCCGCTCCCCTCCGTGACCGCCGCGCCTACGGCCCGGCGATGATCCGGTTGCTACGGTCACGTCCGGACACCCGGGGCGAGGAGTGAGGTTCGTATGACGGCCCGTATCGAGCTGGACGCGGTCGACAAGGTACTGATCCGCCGGCTCCAGCAGGACGCCCGCACGTCGTACGCCGACCTGGGCCGCGAGGTGGGGCTGACCGCACCGGCCGTACGGGCACGGGTGCAGCGCCTGACGGAGAGCGGACTGCTGGAGTTCGCCGCGATCACGGACCCGCTGAAACTGGGACTGCCCGTCATGGCCCTGCTCGGCATCAAGGTGGACCATGGCCTCCGGGACATCATCGACACCCTGGAGCGCATCGACAGCGTGATCTACCTCGTGGCCACGGCGGGCGCCCACGACCTCTTCGCGGAGGTCGTCTGCCGGAGCATGGACGAGCTGTCCGAGATCATCAACGACAGGGTCCGCGCCATCCCCGGGGTACGCGCCGTGGAGTCCTTCCCCTACTTCGGCATCCACGTCCACCGGTTCGACTGGGACATCCCCTGACTTTTGGAATCACTACCTGAGCACGCGCTTTGCTTCCATAACGAAAGTCGAGCCTCCTGTCCTGCTTCTGTATGGTTGCTGTGACATGGCCCTGGGAGAGGGAGAACGGCGCTCATGACCGACGTGCCGATACCGGCTGCCGGAGAGCGCCCGGTAGGCCGGGAACCCGAACTCGCCACACTCGCACGAGCCGTCCAAGCCCTGGTGGGCGGCCGGGGCGCGGTGGTCGAGATCAGCGGGGAACCCGGCATCGGGAAGACCCGGCTGGCCACCGCGCTCGCCGAGATCGCCGCCGCGCGGGGGCTGCCCCTCGTGCGGGCACACGCCGTACGCGGGAACACCACCGCGTTGCAGGTGTTCAGGGACGCGTGGCACCGACGCCCCGCCCCGGGCGGAGCGGTCGAGCATCCCGGCGAGTGGGCCGCCGGGTGCGTCCTGATCCTCGACGACCTGCACTGGAGCGACCCCGACACGACGGCTCTTCTCGTACGACTGCTGCGCGCGGTCGTGCCCGAGCCGCTGCTGCTCGTCCTGGTCCACCGGCCCGCGCAGAGCCCGCCCGGACTGCGCGAAGCACTGGAGGACGGGGTACGGGCGGGGACCGTGACCCGGATCGAACCCGGACCCCTCACCCCGGACACGGTCACCGCCCTGCTCACGCAATGGCAGCTGCCCGCTACAGCAGACCCCGCCCTGCTGTGCACGGCCGCCCAGGGCAACCCCCGCTACCTCCGCCTGCTCGCCGCCGCCGGCTGGCAGCCCGAGCACTGGCCCGAACGCCCCGGCCCCGACACCCCCGCCCTCCTGCGCGAAGCCAAACCCCTGATCGCCGAACTCGACGCCCTCACCACACCCGCCACCCGCACCGCCTCCGCCGCAGCCGTCCTCGGCAACCCCTTCCGCCCACAGGACATCGCCCACCTCACCACCCTCGACCTCGACACCACGCTCGACGCCCTCACCGAACTCGAAACAGCCCACCTCGTCCACCCCGCCGACTGGAACGGCGGACTCACCTTCCACCACCCCCTCATCGGCCACATCACCCACGAACGCACCAGCCTCGCCTTCCGACTGCGCGCCCACCGCGACGCCCTCGACCTCACCACCCGCACCCCCCACCAACGCGCCCGCCACGCCACCCACCTCCTCGGCACCGACGCCACCCTCGCCGCCCACACCCTCGCCGAAGCCGCCACGGAAACCACGGCCCACGACCCCACCACCGCCGCCCACTGGCTGCGCACCGCCCTTAAGGCCCTCCCCGCAACCGACCCCACCACCCGCACCCACCTCCAACTCGCCTACTGCCGAGCCCTCATCGCCTCCGGACAGCTACGCGAAGCCCGCACCCGCGCACACCAGCTCCTCGGCACCCCACAACCTCCCCTGCCCCAGAGCCAGTTGCTCCAGGCCCACGCCGTCTGCGCCAACGCCGAACGCCAACTCGGCCGCTACACCGAGGCGGCGGCCATCACGGGGGCCGCCCTGGGTCTGCTGCCCGATCCGTTGTCGCGTGAAGCGGTCGAGCTGATCATCGAGTTCGGGCTGACCCATGTCCTGCGCGGTACCCACGACCAGGCACAGGACCTGCTCCGGAAGACCCTGCGCGCCCCGGCCGACGCGGACGCGATCGACGCCACGGACCGCACGGTGCTGCGGGTGCTCGACCTCCTGTGCGCCACGCACGCGGGAGATCTCCAAGAGGCGGTGGACGAGGCGGTCCGCTGCGCCCAGTTGGTCGACGCCCTGCCGGACCCGCTGGCCGGGCGGACCCCGGAGACCCTCGCCCTGCTCGGCAGCGCGGAGCTCTATCTGGAGCGCTTCACGGACGCGGCCCGCCATCTGAGCCGGGGTATCGAGACCGTCGACGCCGGACCCCAACGGCCCATCCTGCTGCACCGGTTGCTCGGACTCGCGATGGCCGAGCAATGGACCGGCCGTCTGGAGGACTCCCGGAAGCATGCGCGGGAGGCCGAGGCCCTGGCCCGCAGCTTGGGCGCCGAGCCCGCGATCGCCCTCGCGCAGGCGATCAGCGCGACGACTCTGGTGTGGGCGCGGGGAACGTCGTACGCCGAGGAGGCCGTCGCGCTCGTCGAGGAGGTGGCCGGCACCACCGCCACCAGTCACGGTTGGTGGGCTGCCTCGGCGACCGGGCTGCTGGCCCACGCCCGGCTGCTCGCCGGTGACGCCGCCGGGTGCCGACGGACCCTGCTGACCAGCGGGGGCGGCGAACGGCTGCCGCGGGTACGGCCGTTCTCCCGCCCCTTCCTGCTCGCGCTGCTCGCCACGGCCACCCTGGAGTGCGGCGACCGCGAGGAGGCGGGACGGCTGGTCCGGATCGCGGAGACCGAGGCGGGACGGCTCGGACTGCCGGTCCAGGAGGCGTACGTACGGTGCGCCCGCGCCCGACTTCACCAGGCCGACGGCCAACACCCCGACGCCGCCAAGCACTTCGACCTCGCCGCCGAGGCCTTCCGGTCCGCCGACATGCCGGTGGAGTACGCCTGGACCCTCACGAGCGGTGCCCGTTCCTTCCACGAGGCCCATGGACCGGCCACCGCCCTCCGCCGTCTCGACACGGCCGAGGCGGTCGCGCGCGCCGCCACGGCAGGGCTTGTCCTGGAGCAGGCCGCCCGGCTGCGGGCCGAACTGCCCGAGGGCGACGGGACCCCACACCCTCTCGGACTGCTCAGCGACCGCGAACGGGAGATCGCCGAACTGGCGGCGACCGGCCTGCGCACCCGGCAGATCGCCGAGCGCCTCTTCCTCAGCCCCCGCACGGTCGAGACCCACCTCTCCCGCATCTACCGCAAGCTCGACGTGACCTCGCGCCTCACCCTCTCCGAACTCCTGCGCACAGCAGGCTGATCGGCACCGCAGGCTGATCGGCGGGCTGAGCGGTCGGCGCGGAGCAGCACCGGCCAAGGCCGGCCCTTCGCCCGTGACGGCCCTCAGAGGAGCGCGAGCAGCTTCTCCGTGAACTCCTCGGTCGTCGCCGTACCGCCCAGGTCACGGGTGCGGACGTCCGACCCGGCCAGCACGGCGGCGATGGCGGCGTCGACGTCCCGGGCCGCCTCGGGGTGGCCGAGGTGGTCCAGCATCAGCGCCGCCGAGCCGATCGCGCCCAGCGGGTTGGCCAGGCCCTGGCCCGCGATGTCGGGGGCGGAACCGTGCACCGGCTCGAACATCGAGGGGTGGGTCCGCTCGGGGTTGAGGCTCGCGGAGGGGGCGATGCCGATGGAGCCGGCCACGGCGGCCGCGAGGTCGCTGAGGATGTCGCCGAAGAGGTTGGAGGCGACGACCACGTCGAAGCGCGCGGGGTCGAGGACGAACTTGGCGGCCAGCGCGTCGATGTGCTCCTGGTCCCAGTCGACCTCGGGCTGCCGGAGGGCCCGTTCGGCGACCAGCTCGTCCCAGAACGGCATGGTGTGGATGATGCCGTTGGACTTGGTGGCGGAGGTCAGCCTGCCCCGGCGGCGGGCGGCGAGCGAGAAGGCGTAGTCGACGATCCTGGTGACCCCGGCCCGGGTGAACACGGCTTCCTGGACGGCGAGTTCCTCGGGTGTCCCCCGGTTCAGCCGGCCGCCGATCTCGCTGTACTCGCCCTCGACGTTCTCCCGGACGACGACCAGATCGACCTCGCCCGCGACGGCCGCGCGCAGGGGGCTGGGGACGCCCTCGAAGACGCGGATCGGCCGCAGGTTGACGTACTGGCGGAAGGTCCGGCGGATGGGGATCAGCAGCCCCCACAGGGAGACGTGGTCGGGGACACCGGGGTAGCCGACGGCGCCCAGCAGGATCGCGTCCGCCTCGCGCAGACGGTCCAGTCCGTCCTCGGGCATCATCGCGCCCTCGCGCAGATAGCGTTCGCAGGACCAGTCGTACGAGGTGTAGGAGAAGTCGATCCCGTGGCGGCGGCCGACCGCGTCCAGGACCCGCCGGGCGGGCGGGAGGACCTCGGCGCCGATGCCGTCACCGGGGATGAGGGCGATGCGGTGGTTCCGGTTCGTCATGGGGCCGATTGCAGCAGCGGGGCGGGGTTCGCGTCCAAGACATGATCCCGATCTCGTTGATAAGCCGCCCCTATAAGGCCCTCGGGCCACATGAGGCGCTACACGCACGCCCCTTCCAGCGCGCTGTCCAGGAACGCCCGGGCCGCGGGCGACAGTTGGCCCTTGCGGCTGATCAGCCCGATGCGCAGCACGGGGTTCGGGTCCAGGTCGAGGACCCGCGCCCCGGTCCGTTCCGCCGTCTCGCGCCAGGAGTCGGTGACCACCGCGAGGCCGACGGCCGCCAGGACGAGCGGCAGCACCGACACCCGGTGCTCGGTCTCGGCGGCGACGGTGAACTCCACGCCCTGTTCTCGGAGTTCGTCGACGTAGGCCCGGGCAGCGGTGCCCCGCTGCACGATGATCAGCCGGTGCCCGGCCAGCTCCGCGCCGGTCACCGCCCGGCCCGCCGGGAACGGCCCGTCGGGCGGGGTCAGCAGCGCGAGCCCCTGCACGCCGACGGGGTAGGACACGACCTCCTTCTCCGGCAGCGGACCGGGCGTGGTCAGCAGCCCCAGCTCACCGGCGCCCGTGCGCACCATGTCGACGACGTCCCGCGGGGTGAAGGCGGCGCGGACGCACACCCGCACCCCGGGATGGCGGCCGGTGAAGTCGCGGACCATGGAGGTCAGCGGTTCGACGGCCGGGGACGGCATCGCCGCGATGTCGAGCCGGCCGCTGCGCAGGTCCCGTACGGCGTCGACGCTCGCCCGCGCGGTCTCCACGCCGCGTACGGCCGCGCGGGCGGGTTCGATCAGCGCCGTCCCCGCCTCGGTGAGGACGACTCGCTTGCCGATCCGGTGGAACAGCTCGGTACCCAGGTCCCGTTCCAGTGACCGGACCGTCTGCGACAGCGCCGGCTGTGAGACGTACAGGGCCGTGGCCGCCCGGTTGAAGCCGCCGTGGTCCACGATCGCGAGGAAGTACCTCAGCTGCCGGATGTCCATGCCTGGATTCTCACCGAGCGCGAGGGAGAGTGCCGCGAGGCGGTGGCGCGGCCCGGGCGAGCGACCGGGAGGCAGAGCAGGGACCCGGGGACACGTCACCCGACCACCGCGTCCTCCGCCTCCCACCGCAGCAGATCCCCGGGCTGGCACTCCAGCACCTCGCACAGCGCGGCGAGGGTCGCGAAACGTACCGCCTTGGCGCGGCCGTTCTTGAGCACCGCCAGGTTGGCCGGGGTGATGCCCACGCGGTCCGCGAGTTCGCCCACGGACATCTTCCGCTTGGCCAGCATCACGTCGATGTCGACGGCGATCGGCATCAGATCACCTCGTCCAACTCGGCCTGCATCTGCGTCGCTTCGACATCACGGGCGACGGCCTGGGCGAGGAGCATCCGCAGCACGAGCACGATGAGCGCGACCCCCAGGATCGCCACGCCGATGCCGGCCATGATGACGGTGACCCCCGGATCGTCGCGCTGCCCCGGCGCGTTGACGGCGGTGACCACGAACCACAGCACCGCGACCGCGACGATCGCCCCGATCACGCCGTCCACGTACCGGAAGGCGGCCGGGGAGAACACGGTCCCGCGTCGGACCATCGCCACCAGCCGCCACACGCAGACCGCGGCGACCTGGACCGCCCCCATCCCGAGGACGGTGACGACCCGCAGCGCGGTCAGCGGCATCGACCCGTCCTCCGGATCGTTCCCGCTGATCAGCACCCACACCATCAGCACCTGCACGCACACGGTGCCGACGAGCACCATCGCGAGCACGGCACGCAAGGCACCCACAGTCAGCTTGCCCACGCTTCATCCTTCCATCGAGTTGCGATGGAAATCTATCGAAACTCGATAGCCAAAGCAAGACCGTCGTTCATCGGTCACACAGCGACCTCCGTCAGCTGAAATGAATGGATGATGTAGTCTCTTGAATCTCAGCTCACATCATCACAGTCGGGGGCAGACTCTTGAAGGCAGGACGATCCCGCGCGGCGCGCTGCGCGAGCGGAGCGTGCGCGCTCCTCTCCGTCGTCGTCATGAGCGGCTGCGGGAACAGCGACACGGCCGGGGACGACCACGTCGAGCGACCGCACACCCCGTTGATCACCGCGCTGAGCCAGGTGAAGGACACCCATCTGACGCAGGACTGGATCGAGTTCGGCGACGTGGCCGGGGTCCGCGCCCGGAGCGGCGCCGGGTCCGCCTCGCCACGGGACCCGCTGCTCGGATACGGCGAACAGAAGCTGGCCGACGCCGCGGCCCTGCTCCCCGGGCTGACCGGCATCGATCCGTTCGCGGCCCGGACCGCCCTCACGCTCGGCTACCCACCCGACCAGGTCGGCGTGCTGTACGGCTCCTTCAACACGACGGAGATCGGCGCGAAGCTGCGGAAGCTCGGGTACAAGGAGCACGCCCTCGCCGGTGGCGAGACCAGCTGGATCATCCGCGACCACCACCAGATCGACCAGAAGGACCCGCTCGCGCAGCTCGGCATCCTCACCGCCCTGAACGTCGTACGGGTCTCGTCGAAGCGGATCGTCCACGCGGGGGCGACCGCCGACATCGACAAGACGCTCTCGGGCGCCAGGTCCCTGTCCGACAACGAGGAGGTCGGCGGGATCGCGGACTGCCTCGGCCAGGTCGAGGCCGCGCAGATCGGCTTCGACGTGAACATCTCCGACACCCCGCTGGGCGTCGGTGTCCTGCGGCCGTCCGGGTCCGACGCCGACGCCACCGAGGTCGCCTGCGTCACGACGGAGAGCGAGGGCGCGGCACAGGCGCTCGCGTCGGGCTGGCCGGGGCGGGTGAAGTCGACGATGTCCGCCAGGGCCGGCGAGCCCTGGTCCAAGCTCCTCACCCGGCCGCGGGCCGAAGTCGTCGGCGGCGCCTCCCACGTCGTACGGCTGACCGCGCGGCCCACCGGTTCGCCGCGCGTGCTGTTCGACGAGTGGGCGGTCGGGGACCTCGGCCCGGTGCTGACCGGCGCGAAACCGGACCCCAGGCTCTCGGCCAAGCCCAGGTAGCACTCCGTCCCCGCACTCGGACGTCCCGCACCCAGAGATCCCCGCACTCAGAAGTCCCGGACTCAGAGAAAGAGAAGAACCGTTGCGCATCCGTACGAGGACGATGTCCACCGCGGCCCTGCTCGCCGTGGCCGCCCTGTCCGCCCTCACCGCGTGCTCGTCCGGCGACGGTCCCGCCTTCACCGGCGGCGACAAGAGCACCCCGACCGCGTTTCCCCCGACGGCCACCGTCGCCAAGGCCAAGCAGGTCTCGCCCGACGTGACGCTCGACTCCTGCGCGATCGACACCGCCACGAAGATCCCCGAGGCCGAACTCACGGTGACCAACCACGGCAGCGACACGGCCACTTACACCATCAAGGTCGAGTTCGTCGACGGCGGCGGGACGAGGGTGGCGGAGGGCGCCGCCATCGCGAACAGCGTGTCGGCGAACCAGCGGGCGAAGGAGACGGCCGGCGGGTCGGCCCAGGTCTCCTCGAACGTCACGTGCAGGATCTCCGGGGTCAAGCGCCTCGCCGGCATGTGACCGGCACGGTTCAGTCCGCCGCGACCTGGGCGCGCACCCGGTCCCGGATGTCGCGCACCACGCCGGACCGGCTGAACTCCCGCGCGACCCGCACCAGCCAGGCGGCCTCGTCGTCGACGGTCTCCAGCCGCGCCGAGGGAGCCGCGGCCTGCTCCGCGGTCCTGCGGCCGGGTGTGTCGCCGTACGCCCGTCCGGCCCGCTTGTTCTCCAGCGCCGCGGCGATCCGCGCGGCTTCGAGGACCGCCTCCCGGTCGCCCGCCGGGAGGCCGGTGCGGTCCAGTGCCCGTACGGCCCAGTCGAGGGGTTCCGCCTGCTGGTACGGCCGTAGCGCCAGGATGCCGTCCCGGATCTCGATCACCCGGCGATAGCGCGCGAACTCCGCCTGGCGCAGGCCGGGACGGCGGTGTGCGGCCTCCGGGTCCAGCGCGATCTCGGGCAGCTCGGCGTGGATCGCCGTCCACAGGGGTTCCAGGCCCCGGTGGGCGCCCAGGGCCCGCAGCCGTCGTACCGGAGCCGCGATGTGCTCGCCCCAGAAGGTGGCGGTCGCACCGGCGGCGACGAGGACGGCGGTGACCATGCCGAGCGTCGTGGACAGCAGGTCCTCGCCCAGGCCCTGGCCCCCGTCGGCGAGGTTGGCGGCGGCGTCGTCGAGGGTCCACAGCGTCCACACCACCGAGGTCGCCGTGGCCAGCGCGACCAGGCGCAGTCCGGTGCGCAGGGGGCCGGGAGGGGTCCGTCGTTCGTGCCGGAGCAGGGCGCGCGCCAATGTGTACAGACACCAGCCGAGGTAGACGGCGAAGAGCACGTTGTAGGCGGCCAGGACCCAGCCCCGGCCGGGCGCGGCCATGGCCCACGCGCCGTCGTCGGTGACGTCGGCGGCGAGGAACAGGCCCAGTGCGGCGGCCTGGACGGCTGCGGCGGCGCCGATCCGCCGCCGGCGCCGTAGCCGCACCGGTCTGGTCCCCGGCGGATCGAGCGCGAGGGCGACGAGCGTGAGGAAGGTGCCCGCGGCCGCCTTGAGTTCGGAGGTGAGGAGCAGCTCGGTGTCGGGCGAGGGGACGAACCGGTCCATGGCGTCCAGCACGGCCGGGGCGTTGAGGAGCATCGCCGCTCCCACGCAGAGCGCGAACCCGGCCACGTCACGCTGAGCCGGGTCCGCTCCCCCGCCGCGCGCGATCACGAGCCGGTGTCCGGCGAACCCCAGGAAGACCAGGGCCGCGAGACACGCGGTCAGGTTCTCCACGGACTCCGCCGGGCGTCGGGCCTTTCCTGGTTCTGCCGGGCGTCGGGCCCGCCCCGGTTCGACCGGGCTTCCGTCCTGCCCGGGTTCCGCCGCTCGGGCGAGCCGAAGAGGGACCGCAGTCGTACGTCCTCCGGCGCGGCCGGCGCGGGTGCGGCGGCGTCGGCCCGGTCGAGCTGCGCGGCGCGGTTCAGGACGAGGGAGGCCACGAGCTCGGCCTCCTCCTCCTGTGGCTCGGTGTAGACGGTGCGGCCCAGGACCCGCTGGACCAGCGAGGCCGGGAGATGCGGCAGCAGGACCTGGGCCGCGGAGGACGCGGCGGGCGAGGTCTCGTGGTGACCGCACAACAGGTGGGCGATCTCGTGGAGTTGGATGTGCTGCTGGTGCAGGGGGGTGGTGTCGGCGGGGTACAGGATGCGGTCCGCGTGGTCGGTGGTGACGAGCAGTCCGCACGGGAGGTGGGGCCGGGCGGCGACGGGCACGAGCTCGATCGGCCGGCCCCGGGTCCGCGCCAGCATGTCGATGAACCGGGCCGTGTCGAAGGGGGTCGGCAGGTCGAGGTCGTCCACCAGTCGCCGACATCGTTGCCACAGGCGCTTGTCGCTCCGCACGCGCTGCCCCTCTCCCCGTGTCCCCGTGGTCGCCGCGCGTCCACCGCCGCGCCGGGTCAGCCGCCGGTGCCGCCGCCCGTGCCTTCCCGCCTCGCGAGGACGTCGATCATGTCGCTGATCGTACTCACGCCCTCGGGAGAGAGGTTCACCGCACGCAGCGCCACGCTCCGGACGCCCGCGTCCCGCAGGGCGCCCAGCAGCTCCAGCTCCTTGGCGATGGCGGCGCCCTCGGCGTCGTCGAAGAAGTAGGCGACCGGTACGTCGAAGAACTGGGCGAGCGCTTCGAGGTGCCGTTTGGTCGGGTTGTCCCGGCGCCCGGTACGCAACTGCCACATATAGGTGGCGGAGAAGCTCTCCCCGGTGGCCTCGCGGCACGCCCGGGCGACCTCCTCATGGCTGAACTGCTCGCGGTTGGGCCGCCGTACGATACGGAACAGCGCGTCGATCTTCTCCGCGAGGGTGGTCGGCGAAGACGCTTCGGCGGCACTCACGTGCGGCCTCCCCTCCGGTACGGCATCAGCCTTGATGGAACGAACCCAGGACTTCCGTCCACCCTAGCTTACGCGCCGGTACGGTCCGGCGGTCTCAGGAGGAGCGGGTCAGCCTGGCGGGATCCCCCGACGCCCCGAAGCCGTCGTCCTTACCCGGAGTCAGCGCCGGACCCCAGCCGTCGAGCACCGGATTCGCGTGTACGACGCGGTAGAGCAGGGGGTAACCACCCACGACAGCTGAAATGAATGCAGGGCTACCGATATCAGCTAGGATGAATATCACGGGCCGCCCCGCGACCCGCCGAAGAACCATGCCTCGTTGAGGGAGCCACCAGACGATGAACCGTCGTTTCGTCCAGACCGCAGGCGCGGTGTTCGCCGCCGCGGCGTTCCTGACCGTCGTGACCGCAGTGCCCGCCTCCGCGGAGAAGGCGGTCTGCATCTACTACAACCCGTACACCGGGGAGTACAGCAACGCCCCCTTCGAGGGCGTCACCAACCAGACCTACTACGACCCCGGCACCGGCACGTACAGCAACTCCTGCTGACCGGGGGCGCGTTCAGGGCCGCAGCCGGGCCTTCCAGATCTCCTCGCTGGGCCAGCTGCGCGCCCAGGCCGCGGCGACCTCCGGGTAGTCGCGGTGCGCGGACTCGGGCGCCTGGATCTCGATCAGATCGTCCACGACGAAGCCGTACGACCGGAGCAGCCGCAGCATCTCACCGTGCGCCACGGTGAACTCGGCCCTCTCCCCGTCGCCGTGTCGGCCCATCCCGAACTGCGCGCGCAGCAGGGCCGGTCCGGCCCGGCCGTCGCCCGGGGCGCACAGCGCGAACAGCGGCGACCGTCTCACGAACACCAGGTGCCCGCCCGGCCTGAGCACCCGCGCGGCCTCCGGGATCCACCGGTACGGATCGCACCAGAGCGAGGCGCCGAACTCGCTGACGGCCAGGTCGAAGGCCGCATCCCGCAGCGGCAGGCGCTCGGCGTCGGCGAGCACGAGCGGGAAGGCGATGCCGAACTCCCGCTGCATCGAGCGCGCGGTGTCCAACTGCTCGCGCGAGAGATCGACCCCGACCGGCCGGGCACCGGCACGGGCGAGCCGTGCGCACACGTACGCGGTCCCGCAGCCGAGTTCGACCGCGTCCATTCCGGCGATGTCGTCGGGGAACACCCGCACCCGCGACTCCGGGGTGTTCCACAGCCCCCAGCCCGGCTCGGTCCGGCGCCAGTGGTCACGGGCGAGCGGACCGTGCCACGCCGACGCCTGCTCGTCCCAGTACCGCCGGTTCAACGCCACATGGCCGGCCCCGCTCTCCGTAGCAGTCATGGAGTCATTGCACCCGCTCCGGACGCCCCGGCCAACCGATTTCCGGCCCTCGCGCGCACGGTGGGGCGGGACCTTCAGTCGGTCTTGCGCCAGCGGGTGCGGAGGGTGAAGGCGGCGCTCTTGGGGCGGCGTTCGCGGGTGAAGACGCCCTTCTTGTTGCCGTCGACGCGGAAGACGCCGGGCGCGGTGGCGAAGTCGGCGAAGTGCCAGACCTGTTCGCCGACCACGGCGTCGACCCGGTCGAACACCCGGTGGTACACGTCGAGCAGGGCGCTCTGGTACTCCTCCGTCCAGGGGCTGGGCACGGCGCTGCGCAGGCCGGGGTAGGTGTCGGCGCCGTACTCGGTGATGACGATGGGCTTGTCGTGCCGCCGGGCCCAACGCCGCAGTTCGGCCTCCAGCTCGGTCTCGGCGGCAGCGAGGTCGTCGGGGCCGAAGTACCAGCCGTAGTACCGGTTGAGCAGCACGACGTCGAACAGGTCGGTGACCGCGCACTGTTCGGGCGTTCCCATCAGCGCGTTGGCGTAGGCGATGGGCCGGGTCGGGTCCAGGCGGCGGGCCTCGGCGGCGAGCGGGGCGAAGTAGTCGCGGGCCTCCGGCTGGACGTTGTCGGGCTCGTTGGCGAGGGACCACAGGACGACGCTGGGGTGGTTCTTGTCGCGGGCCACCAGCTCCCGGATCGCCTGGAGATGGGTGCGCCGGGCGGCCTCCCCGATGGTGCCGGCGGAGAACGTGTCCGCCTTCTCGCCGCCCGCGAAGACTCCCCCGGCGATGTTGAGGTTCTGGCCGACCGCCGCGGTTTCGTCGATCACGACCACGCCGTGCCGGTCGGCGTAGTCGAGGACCTCTTCCGCGTACGGGTAGTGCGAGGTCCTGAAGGAGTTCGCGCCGGTCCACTCCATCAGCGCGAAGTCGTGCACCATCAGGGCGTCGTCGTGCCCTCTGCCGCGCACGGCGGCATCCTCGTGCTTGCCGAATCCCTTGAAGTAGAAGGGAGTTCCGTTGATCAGGAACTGCCTGCCCCGCGCCTCCACCGTGCGGACGCCGACCGCCTGCCGGTAGTCGTCGACGAGGTCCCCCGCCAAGTCCCGCAGTGTGGCCCGGAGTTCGTAGAGATAACCGTCGCCCGGCGCCCAGGGATGCACGTCGGACACCCGCAGCACACCGGTCGCTCCGGCGGCGGTGGCCACCTCGGTGCCGGAGGCGTCGTGCAGCGACACCAGGACCGCGGTGTCCGTCTCCCCGGTGCTGTCCACCTCGTAGGCCACCACGCCGGTCGTGCCGTCGAAGGTCGTGGTCACGGTGATGTCGCTGATGCGGGTGTGCGGTGTGGTGTGGAGCCAGACCGGGCGGTGCAGGCCCGCGTAGTTGAAGAAGTCGTGGAAGTACCGCTGCCTGCGGCGGCCGTCCGCGCCCTCCTCGACCCGGCCCGGGGGTATCGACTCCCAGGTCAGTTCGTTGTTGACCACGGCGGTGACACGGTTCGCGGCCCCCGGGCGCAGATACTCGGTCACGTCCGCCTCGAACGGCGTGTAGCCGCCTTCGTGTACGACGACCTCGGCGTCGTCGACCCAGACGGTGGCCCGGTGTGTGGCCGCGTCGAACCGCAGCACGATCCGCTCCCCCGCCCACCGGGCCGGCACCCAGGTGCTCGTCTGGTACCAGGCGTCGCCGACGTGGTCGCGGACCGTCACGTCGGGGAAGATGTCGTTGTAGCTGGCCGGTACCGGGATGTCCACGGCGGCGGCGAGCGGGGCGCGCCACCAGCCCTCGGTGCGGCCCGCTCCCTCCGGGTCGAGCCGGAGCCTCCACAGGCCGTTCAGGGAACGGCGTTCACGGGTGGGGCCGTCCTGCGGACGAAGCATCGTCGGTTCTCCTGTTCCTCGCGTGGGAGTCACGCGATAGGTCGTTACGCGGCAGGTCACTTGATGCCGGTGCTCGCGATCCCCTGGATGAAATGCCGCTGAAGTGCCAGGAAGAGCAGGATGATCGGCGTCACGACGGTCACCGCGCCGGCGAGCAGCAGGCCGTAGTCGGTGCCGTTGGCGCCCACCGAGAACAGGGCGAGCGCGACGGGCAGGGTGTAGTGGTCCTCGGTCTGCGCGATCACCAACGGCCAGAGGAAGTTGTTCCATTGGGCGAGGAAGGTGAGGATCGCGAGGGTCGCCAGAGCGGGCCTGCACAGCGGCAGGATCACACGCAGGAAGGTCCGCACCTCGCCCGCGCCGTCCAGACGGGCCGCCTCCACAAGGGAGTCGGGGACGTCCCGGATGAACTGGCGCATGAGGAAGACGCCGAGCGGTGTCACCAGGAAGGGCAGGATCAGCCCGAGGTAGGAGTTGCTCAGCCCCATGTTGCTGACCAGGACGAAGAGCGGCACGAAGGTGGTGACGCCCGGGATGATCAGCATGGTGAGAACGAGCCCGAAGAGCAGGCGTTTGCCGGCGAACTCCAGCTTGGCGAAGGCGTATCCGGCCATCGAGCAGAACAGCAGGTTGCCCAGCACGCAGGCCACGGCGACCAGCGTGCTGTTGAAGAAGTAGAGCCCGAAGTTCTGCTTCGACAGCAGCTGCTCGAAGTTGGTGAGCGTCGGGGCGGCGGGGAGCCAGCTGCTGGGACGGGCGACGATGTCACCGGTCGGCCTGACCGACCCGAGGAACATCCAGGCGAACGGCGCGAGCGTCGCCAACAGGCCTGCCGTCAGGGCGCCGTAGAGAAGGATGCGACGGTTCGTCATGTCAGTCCTTCGCTCGGAAGACGCGGAACTGAAGGAGACTGAGGAGCCCGATCGCGATCACCAGAACATAGGAAGCCGCGGCGGCTGCACCGTAGTTGCCGAAGCCGAACTGCTCGTACGCGTAGTAGCTGATCGACGTCGTGCTGTCCAAGGGACCGCCGCTCGTCATGACGAACGGCTCCTCGAAGAACTGGAGGTAGCTGATGCTCAGCAGCACCGCGACGACCAGGGTGGCCGGCCGGAGCAGCGGCAGGGTGATGCTGCGGAAGGCGCGCCAGCGGGTGGCGCCGTCCATGCGGGCCGCCTCGTGGAGTTCGGCGGGCACGGCCTGAAGTCCCGCCAGGAAGATCACCATGGGGATGCCGAAGTGGCGCCACACCGCCATCAGGATGAGCGCGGGCATCGACCAGTGCGGGTTGTTGAGCCAGTCCGGGCCGTGGATTCCCACGGCGGAGAGGGCCGAGTTGATCATCCCGTCCGGCTTGTAGAGGTACCGCCACACCACCGCGATGGCCACGACGCTCGTCACCACGGGGGCGAAGTAGGCGACCCGGAAGAGCGCCTTGCCGCGCTGGATACCGGAGTTGAGCGCGACGGCGAGCGCCAGGGCGATGACCATCGTCAGCGGGATGCCGACGGCGACGAAGTAGAGGGTGTTCAAGACGGCGCGCACGAACACCGGATCGGCGAACAGGTCACGGTAGTTGGCGAGGCCGACGAAGTTCACGCCGAACGGTGTCCGCACGTCCCTGCTGGTGATGTCGGTGACGCTCATCGACAGCGAGGAGAGCACGGGCCAGAGTCCGAAGGTGGCGAACAGCGCGACGAACGGCGAGCAGAAGCCCCAGGCGATCAGCGTGCGGCGCAGTCTTCCCGACACGGCCTTGGCGGGCGCCGTCGGCTGGGGCGCCGGTGCGGGGCGGCACGGGGCTTCGACGGAGGCGGGCGAGGTCATCGCTTGTTCCCGGTGCCGATCGCCGACGCCTTGGACTGGATCTCCTCCAGAGCGGCCTTCGGTGAGGTGACTCCCTTGGCGACCTTCTCGATCTCGGCGTCCACCACCGCGGTGACCTGCTTCCAGGTCGTGGTGGTCGGGCCCGGCTGCGCGGTCTCCAGCTGGGTGCGGAAGACCTCCAGGGCCGGGTCGGTCGCGAGCTTGCCCTCCTTCCATGCGGACTGCACGGCGGGCAGGTCGCCGGAGAGCGCGTACCACTCCTTCTGCTGTTCGGGGCCGGACATCCAGCGGATGAACTTCCAGGCCGCCTCACGGTTCTCGGCGTCCTTGAACACCGCCCACTGCCCGCCGCCCATGTAGCTGGCGTCGGACACGGGACCCGCCGGGAGCGGGGCGATCCCCACCTTGTCCGCGACGAAGGAGGCACCGCCGGCCGACTTCAGCAGGCTCTCCTCCCACGGTCCCGAGATGAGGGCCGCGGTGGACCCGGCGACGAACTCCGGCTCGATCTCCCCGAGGCTCACCGGGCCGTTGCGGCTCACCGTCTTCGAGGTGAAGAACGACCGGTAGAACTCCAGCCCCTTGAGCGCCTCGGGGGTGTCGAAGGTGAACGCCGAGTTGTCGTCGTCGGTGAGCCGGGCCCCGGCCTGCCACATGAACGGCAGGACGCCCTGCCAGCTCTGCGCCGCGCCGGTGGGCAGCGACAGGCCCCACTTGGCGCCCTGCTTCTGGAGGGCCTTGAGGAACGGGCCGTACTCGTCCCAGGTCTTCGGCGCGGACACTCCGGCGGCCCGCGCCATGTCCTTGCGGTAGAAGAGGGAGCGGGTGTCGACGTACCAGGGCACGCTGTACGTGGCCCCTTCGAAGGAACTGCTGCGGGTGGCCCCCGGGTAGAAGGCCGAGTCGTCCACGAGCTGGGGCGGGACCTGCTCCAGCCCTCCCGTGGTCGCGAACATCGGGATGTCGACAGTTCCCACCAGAGTGGCGTCAGGGGTGTCGCCGGAGGCGATCGCGGTCTCGACCTTCTTGCCGTAGTCCTGCCACGGCACCGCCGTGACCTTCACCTTCACGCCGGGGTTCGCCTTCTCGAACCCGGCGGCCAGCTTCGGCAGGAGTTCGCCCTCCGTGCCCATGGCCCACACGGTGAGGGTGCCGGTGGCGGGTGAGCTGTCGATGGGGGCACTTGCGGAGCCCGGGCTCTGCCGGGTGTCGGTTCGCCCGCAACCGGCCAGAAGCAGCGCCGCGACCGAACCCACGACGAACGTCCTGACGACCTGTGATCTGAAGAGCATGGTCCGTTCCTCTCCACCTGATGAATGCGTGAGCGGCTCCGCGCACGTCTGGTGTGGGGTGAGCGAGACGGTACAGCGAAAACAGAACAGGTGCCATACTTTCGACAGGGCGAAGTCGGCCCGCCATCACGTCGCCCTAGGGTTGGTGCCATGACCGAAGAGATCCGCCCAGCCGCCCGACGGGGGCCGTACGCCAAGAGCGCCCGGCGCCGCGCCGAGATCATCGGCTCCGCCACGGCCGTCTTCTCCTCGCGCGGCTACCGGGGCGGGTCCCTGCGGGAGATCGCCAAGCAGCTCGATCTCAGCCTGACCGCCGTCGTGCACCATTTCCCGAGCAAGAGCGACCTCCTCGTGGCCGTCCTGGAGAACGCCGACTTCGCCGGCGGCGACTCCTTCGACTCGGACAGCAGGGCGGAAGGCGTCGCGTACGCCGTCATGCGCTACGTCCGCCGGAACCTCGACCGCCCCGAGATGCTCCGGCTCCTCGCCCTCATGGCAGCGGAGTCATCGGCCCCGGATCACCCCGCCCACCAGTGGTTCCGTGACCGATACGAACGAGTCGTCGCCATCGTCGCCACCGCCATCCACCGGGATCAGACCGAAGCCCGCATCTCCAACACCAGGAACCACCACGAGATGGCGGAGTCCCTCGTCGCCCTCTGGGACGGACTCCAACTCCAGTGGCTCATCGACCCGCGCCGCGATCTGGCGGGCCGGATGACGGGGGCGCTGGAGGATCTGCTGGGGACGCGGGCTCCGGTGAAGGGGTCGTCTTCTTCGCGAGGATGAGCGGGACAAGGATCCGGTGAGAGGTGTGGGGATGAGCTTCCGGTTGGCCGCGTACGCCGTGTGCGTCAAGGACGGGCAGGTGCTGCTCGGTCATTGCATGTCGCGTACGGGCGAACCCGGTTGGACTCTTCCGGGCGGTGGGGTCGAGCACGGCGAGGACCCGTTCGACGCGGTGATCCGGGAGGTCGCCGAGGAGACCGGCTACGACGCCGTGGTCGAACGCCTCCTGGGCGTGGACTCCCGAGTGATCCCCGCGGCCGAGGCGCGGGCAGGGACCGCGCACCAGAACGTCGGCGTCTTCTACGAGGTCCGCATCACGGGCGGCCGGCTTCGGCCCGAGCCGAACGGCGACATCGCCGAGTCGGTCTGGACCCCGCTCCCCGAGGTCGCCCGCCTGCGCCGGTCGTCGCTGGTCGACGTCGGTCTGGCCATGGCCCGGACCCGTCCGCCGACCGGCCACGTCGCCCCTGTCCCGGTCGGCGGTCTGCTCCAGCACTGAGACGCCGGGGCTGCCGCAACGCGCACGACGACACGGTCACCGGTCCATTCGGGGCCACCTCGATGACCGCCGACCCTCAGCCCACTCGGCCGCGCGATACGCCGGTCCGCGCTGATGCCGTACGACCCAGCCTGGCCCGCCGCACGAGGGACGCGGCACTCCGCTCCCACTCGGGGTACCCGAAGGTGAACCCGGCCGCGCGCAGCCGCCCCGGCACCACCCGACGGCTCTTGAGCAGCAGTTCCGTGTCGGAGCGCAGCGCGAGCGCGCCCAGCTCGGCCATCCAGCGGGTCGCCGGCAGACCCACCGGGACACCCCAGGCGGTGCGCAGCGCCCGCATGAAGTCGCGGTGCGGAAGGGGGCCGGGCGAGGCGAGGTTGACGGGCCCCTCGACATCGTCCCGGCCGATCAGGAACTCCACCGCTCGCACGAAGTCCGCGTCATGGATCCAGGAGACGTACTGCGCGCCACCGGCCACCGGTCCGCCCAGCCCGAGTCGCACCAGCCGGGACAGTACGTCGAACACTCCGCCGCGGTCCGGGCTCATGACCATCGCCGAGCGCAGCGCCACCTTGCGGGTCGCGGGCGTCCGCGCCTCCGCCTGCGCCCGTTCCCAGTTCCGCGCGATCTCCACGCTGTACGCCCAGTAGTCGGGCACCCCGGCCTCCGAGCCGCCCATCACCCCGGTCTCCTCGTCGTGGGCCGCGTCGAAGCGGTGCGCGTAGATCGTCGCCGTACTCATCTGCAACCAGAGCCGCGGTGGCCGCGCGGCGGCAGCGATGGCCTCCCCGACCACCCGCGCCGAATCCACCCGGGAATCCATCATGGCCCGCAGGTTCTCGTCCGTATAACGGCACGAGACGCTGCGCCCGGCCAGGTTGATCACCACATCGCTGCCGTCGACGACCTCGGCCCAGCGACCGAGCGTGACTCCGTCCCAACCGACGTCCTGCGCCCGCACGGGACGCCGCGTCAAGACCGTGACCTCATGCCCGGCCGCCGTCAGCGCCCGATCGAGAACCGCACCCACCTGCCCGGTGCCGCCCGGCAGCACTACCTTCATCGAACCCCCTCGGTCTCTTCCGGCCTCTAGCGTAACCCTTCTTTTTGAACACGTTCAACTCTTCGGGTCGGTGGGCATCTGCTCCGCCGTGGGCCGTCACCAGCGGACCGGCAGCTCCTCCAGACCGCCGACCAGAATCCCTGACCGGCGCTTCAACTGGTGGGCCGGTACCGCGAGTTCGAGGGTCGGGAGCCTCTTGAGCAGGGTGGCGAGGACGGTCCTCAGTTCGTTGCGGGCGAATTCCCGGCCCACGCAGATCTGGGGACCGTACCCGAAGGTGAGATGGGGGTTCGGGGTGCGTCGTAGATCCATCCGGTCGGGGTGCGGGAAGACGGTCCCGTCACGGTTGGCCGCGGCGATCTCGGCCATCACGGTGCAGCCTCGGGTGAGCGTCGTACCGCCGAAATCCATGTCGGCGGAGAGGTAACGCGGCAGTGCGAAGCCGTGGTTGGCGTCGAAACGCAGCGCTTCCTCCACCGCGTTGGGTACGAGCCCGGGGTCGGCCAGCAGTTCGCGCCACCGATCGCGATCGGCGAGCAGCATCGCGGTCATCTTGCCGATCATCTGGGACGTGGTCTCGTGCCCGGCGACGAGCAGACCGATTCCCGCACTCGCCAGTTCGGCCTCGTCGAAGCGTCCGTCGCCCGCGTCGACGATCGCGGTGAGTTCGCTGATGACGTCGTCGCCGGGGGCGGCACGCCTGTTCTCGATGTGCGCGATCATGTAGGCGTAGAAATCGCCTGCGGCCTGGTCCATCTCGCTCCGCGTGTGGCGGGTGAGGCTGAGCAGGACCGTCGACCACCGCAGAATCCGCTCCTGGTCCTGGTGCGGGACGGCGAGAGCCTCGCAGATCACCCACAGCGGCAGCGGACGCGCCAGGGCACCGACGAGATCGGCGGGACCCGGGCGGGCGGTCATG
Source organism: Streptomyces sp. SID13726 (assembly GCF_010548375.1). Classification (GTDB taxonomy): domain Bacteria; phylum Actinomycetota; class Actinomycetes; order Streptomycetales; family Streptomycetaceae; genus Streptomyces. The sequence continues at coordinate 184,281 of NZ_JAAGLY010000001.1, read as the reverse complement.
GCGTCGATGAGCTCGTCGGCCTTCGCGGCGATGCGCGGGCGCAGTTCGTCGAGCCGCCGCCCGGTCAGGGCCCGGGTGAGGACGGAGCGCCAGCGGGTGTGGTCGGCGCGGTCGAAGTCGGCCTCCGCCATGCCTTCCTCGTCGGGATCGGGCTGGTGGAACAGTCCGCCGTCCTCGGAGTCGTCCAGCCGAGTGGTGTCCTCCGCGGCCAGGTTCCGGCGGAACCTGCGGTCGGCGAACAGCTTGCGGACGTCTTCGTAGCGGGTCAGCAGCGCGGTCTCGTCACCGCCTGGGGTGCGTACCCACGTCACGGGGCATTTCTCGCGTAACTCGGCCCATTGGGCGGGCGGTTCGAGGGCGTCGGCGCCCGCGAAGGGGTAGTCCTGGGGGTCTGTGTCACCGTGGCCGGTGGTCGAGGGCATGTCGTGGTCCTGCCTTTCTGGGCGTGGCGATGTCATCGCTGGTGCTGCGCGCCGCACCGGTAAGGAATGCGCGGCCCGGACCTGGTGCCGAGGTTCGCGTCGCGGGTGCCGCCGGCCGAGGCGGGATCCGCGGACGGGACAGCCATCGGCTCTCGGCGACCGGCTGCCCGCTCGGGTGATCAGCCTGCCTGCGCCGCCGCCGTGTGCCGCAGGAACTCGGCCAGCACGGAGCCGTCCTGGTCTCCCAGGCCCGCCGCCAGGGCTTGGTCGATGAGTCCGCGGCTCGCTGCCAGCTGGGCCATTGGCGCTCCCACGGATGAGGCCAACGCGTCGATCAGCGACAGGTCCTTGGCCACCAGAGTCAGCGTCATGTGGGTCACGGCTTCCCGCGGCCGTACGAAGTTCTCCCGGTTGTACAGCACGAAGGGGGCCGCGGCCGCACTCTGCGTGAAGGCGTCGTAGGCGTCCGACCGCTCGATACCGGCACGCTCCGCGAGCACCAGGGACTCGGCGAGGGCCGTACCCAGCGACAGGAGCAGTGAGTTGATCGCCAGTTTCATGACGCTGCCCATGCCCGAGCCCCCGAAGTGCAGCACCCGGGTGGCCAGGATGTCGATGACGGGGCGCACTTGGTTCAGGGACTCCTCGGGACCGCCCGCCAGAACGGTGAGTTCACCGCGTTCGGCCAGCTCGACCGATCCGGACACCGGAGTGTCGAGCAGGACGGCGTCGCGTTCCCGGACCAGGGGCACGAGCGACTTCACCGTACGAGGGGAGATCGTGCTGGTCTCCAGCACCGTCGTACCGGGGCGAAGGCCGGCGAGGAGACCGTCGGGTCCGTGGTAGACCTCGCGCACTGCCGTGTCGTCGGTGAGGGAGACGAGGACGATGCCGGCGGACGACGCCGCCTCCCGTGGCGAGTCGGCCACCTGAGCGCCCGTCTCGGCCGCGACGTCCAGCGCCCGTTCCTTCGTACGGTTGGTCACGGTCACGCCGTATCCCGCCCGGCGCAGGCGCACCACCATGGGGCGGCTGAGGCGGCCGAGGCCCACCACGGCCACCCCCAGCAGGGCATCGCTCATACGACGCCCCCGTTGAGGCTGAGGTTCACGCCGTTCGCCGCCGGGTTGTGCAGCAGGAAGAAGGATCCGTCGACCATGTCCCGCATGGTGGGAAGGACTCCGGTCAGAGTCCGCTTACGGGCGCCTTCCAGGACCGGCTCGTTGCCCGCCCAGTAAGGGCTGTCCCCCACGACGCCCGGATGGATGGCGTTGACGCGGATCGGGGCCAACTCCCGGGACAGGGTGGCCACCAGGCCCATCACACCGGCGTTCACCGTGGTGACCGTGGTGGACCCGGGGTACGGCATGTCCTTGGCCAGACCGCCGAACAGCAGCACCGAGCCGGTGGGCGAGATGCGTGAGCGCAGGGCATGGACGACGGTCGTGTAGCCGACCAGCTTGGCCACGGCCAACTCCGTTGCCCCGGCTATGTCGTAGTCGCCGATCGTGTTGCTGTCGCGCCGCATGCCCGCGAGAACGACCGAGTCCACCCGCTCGATGTCCCCGAGCGCCTTCTCGATGCCCTCGGGCCTGGAGAGATCGACGGCGATGCCGCGCACCCGCCCGCCGTCGCCCCCGCCACCGAGGTCTGCGGCTACCTTCTCCGCGCGTGCGCTGTCGCGGCCGGCGATGACCACGTGGGTGCCGCGCTCGGCGTAGGCGGCGGCCAACTCCCGGCCGATGCCTGAAGTGCCGCCGACGATGAGGACCTGGCTCGTCATGATGTTCCCCTCCAAAGAAGCAAGTGCCCTTGTCGGTAACCAGGTTGGTGCCGATGCCCTATCGAGTCCAACGAAATGTATTGACAGCTGTTATCGGATCTGACGATTATTGACGCGTGGAGATAAGGCAATTGCGGTATTTTGTCGCCGTGGCCGAAGAACTCAGTTTCACCCGCGCCGCATCCAGGCTCTTCGCCGCCCAGTCGACCGTGTCGGCGGCCGTCCGCGCCTTGGAGGAGGAACTTCAGGTCTCGCTCTTCGACCGCTCGACCAGAACGGTGGCCCTGTCTCCGGCCGGAGCGGTGTTCCTGCCGGAGGCCAAGACCGTTGTCGCGGCTGCCGAGAGAGCCGGAGAGGTCGTCGGCGAAGCGGCACAGAGGCTGCGGGGCAGTCTGCGGATCGGCACGATGACCCGTATCACCGCTCTCGATCTGCCGCGCCTGGTCGGAGCCTTCCGGCAGCGTCATCCGCTGGTCGACATCCGGATCCAGGTCTCCGGCACCGGGTCCGGCGGCATCGCCGAGGACGTGCGACGCGGTCGACTCGACGTCGGCGTCGTGGCCCTGGGCCCCGGTGAGGCCCACGACCTGGACCTGCGGCACATCGCCACCGTCCCGTACACGGTGATCGTGCCCTCGGGGCATCCACTGGCGCGGCAGGAGAGCATCACCCTCAGGGACCTGGCGCACGAGAACTTCGTCGACGGGGCAGTCGGCTTCGGCAGCCGCACCGCCATAGACCGGGCGTTCGGTGAACTCGGCATCAATCGCCGCGTATCGGTTGAGATAACGGACATCGCGACGGCTGTTTCGTATGTGCGGGCCATCGACGGCGCGGCCGTCATACCGCGCTTCGAGGCGACGGACATGACGGGAGTGACGGTCAGGCCGCTGTCCGGCTCGGGGCTCGCGCTCACGCTGTCGTTCGCGGTGCGCGCGGGACGTGCTCCGAGCCCGGCGGTCTCCGCGTTGCTGGATCTCAGCTCCAACTACACCCGCGATGACGGGACGTTCTGATCCGAGCTGAGTCGAGAACGGCGGGCACGAGCGGGCCGTGCGGAACCGCGCCGACCGCGACCGCGCCGACACCGTGTCGGCTCACAGCTTCGCGGCTCGACGTCCGGTGCATGCCTTCCGAGAGCCTCGACGGCACTGCTTGGCCTGCTGACGGCCACCTTGGAACTGCTCGCGCAACGGGGACAGGAGAGCTTGACGCTCCGCGAGATCACGGACCGGGCCGACGCCGTTGTCGCCGCGGTGAGTTACCACTTCGGGTCGCTGAAGGGGCTGTGCGAGTCGGCGATCGAGCGGGTGATGCAACAGCATCTGGACGCGCGGTCCTGGCCGTCGAGTCCCTGGGTGTCACGTCGACGCTGGACGAGCTGGCGGACGCGTTCGCCCGGCTGGTGCTGCGTGCGCTGAGGGCCGGTGGGCGGGATCTGGCGGTGATGCGGACCGTGGCGCGCGTCGGAATCGATCCGCCCGAGGGGTGGGGGCGACTGGTCGAGGGGGGCGGCTGGTCGAGGGGTGGGGGCGACTGGTCGGCGAGTTCGGCCAGGCCCGCCAGGATGCCGTGCGGGTGCTGACGGCGGACCTTCCGGGAGCCGACGAGCAGGAACTGATCTTCCGGACGCGATGCGCCGCCGGCATGCCGAACTGGCTCGCGTTGGCGCCCATCGGTGCCGAGTTGGCCGCCATGCCCACCGAGGAGGTCGAGCGACAGCTGACCCCAGTGGCGGCCGGAGCGTTCCACGGGTACCCCGCAGTCGACCCCTGACCAGCGCGAAAGCGGTCCACGTAGCGGCCAAGGGCGACGTCCTGGACGTCCAGGGTTTCAAGGACCTGTTCGCCGAGGACGGCGTGTTCAACAACGTCGTGGCCGGGGAGAGTTATCGCGGCGAGCGCCTGGGGGACCCGGTCCTCTCGATGAGCCGGGTGGTGCCCGACATCCACCGGGAACTCCACCGGTTCCCTGTGATGGGCACCATCGTGGGCGTCGAGCTGACCATCGAGGGCACCTTCGGCGGGCCGTTCGAAACACCGGCCGGCATCATCCAGCCGACCGGCGCGAAGCTCAGCCGGACTTCGCCTCCCCCGTCGCCGCATCGACGGAGGCCGGCAGCTGACCGAGGCTGCCGATCCCGGGGAGGGGTGCGTCTGCCGAACAGACGCTCCCCTCCCCCTTTCTCTCATTTCTCCCGTTTCTCCGCACGGCCTCTACGCCGACGGTCGAGCGCTGTCTGAGGTCAGCAACCACGCCACGAGGGTGCGCCAGCGATCGGGCTGATCGGTGTCGCGCGGCCCGACGAGATAGACCTCCTCGACGAGATCGGCGGAGCGCAGACCGTTCCGGGCGACGAAGGAACCCACAGCGGCGTAGGTGAGGTCGAGGTCGTCGTGCGGGCCGCGGTGGGTGGCGACGGCGGCGCTCCGCAGCGGCAGATGGAGCTCCCGCACGGAGACGGCCGCTCCGGGCAGCGGCGGTGGCTCGGCGGGGAGATAGACGGTGGCACGGCCGTGGCCCTCGGTGAGGAGCGTATGTTCGTAGCGGCCACCGGGCGGGAGCACCGGACGTCTGCCGACGGCCCCGTCGAGATCACGCATCGCGGCGTCGTACCAGCTGAGTCCGGCTCCGGGCGGAACGTCCAGGGAGACGGCGAGGACGCGCTGAGGGGGCAGAACCTCAAGGCCCACGGCCCGTTGAGCCTGCGGGTCGAGAAGCTCCCGCAGTGCCTGGACCGCTCGCTGGGTGCGACCGAGCCGGTCTTCGAGCCGGCGCAGATGGGCCGCGACGATCTCTTGCGCCGCGCCTTGGCCCATCGCGTCCCCACCGGCGGACTCGGCCTCGGCATCGAGGAAGCGCCGCAGGTCCGCCAGCGGGAGGTCGAGTTCACGCAGCCGTCTGATGGTCAGCGCGGGCCGCGCCTGAGCCGGCGTGTAGTAGCGGTAACCCGTGGCCGGGTCGACCTCCGCGGGGAGCAGGAGTCCCTGCTCGTGGTAGCGGCGCAGGGCACGGATGCTCAGGTGCGTGATGCGGGAGAACTCTCCGATGGTCAGTCGCTCGGTCACGGTGTCCTCCTGGTGTCCGCCTCCGGACGGGTGCCCTCTCGGTGTCAGGGGGCGATGTCCAGCTGGGTGATCTTCCCCTGCGCGTCGCGAGTGAAGGCGAAGCGGAGGGTGACCGGGCTGCCGGGGAAGTCGCCGAAGACCTCCGCCACAGCCTTGCACTCGGTGGAGGTGCCGGTGACCTCACGCATGTCATAGCGCACGGAAGGGACCTCTGCGCGCCAGCGGCGCACTGCCGTGAGCCCGTGGTGGCTGCGGCCGTCGTCGTGTACGACGACATCGTCGCCGAAGAGCGAGAAGTAGCGCTCGCGGTCGGGGTCGACCGCCGCTTGGAAGTACTCCTCGGCAAAGCCCTGGATGTCCTGCATGGTCTTCTCCTGTGCTGGGGTACCGGGGAGGGAATCAGAGGGTCCGTATGGTGCCGCCGTCGACGACGTGTTCGGTGCCGGTGACCGCGCTCGCCCGGTCCGCGGCGAGAAACGCGATCACCTCGGCCACTTCTTCGGGCTCGGCGGGCCGGACCGGCGGGATGCCGCCGAGGACCCGCATCAGCTCATCGAGGGCGGCCCACCGGGAGACGCCGTGCTCGCTCATCCCGCGCGCGAGCAGGTGCTCGGCACCATCGACGCGGATGAACCCGGGCACGACCGAGTTCACCCGGACACCGGCCGGGGCGACCTCGTTCGCAAGTCCCTTCCTGTAGGTGGCCAGGGCGCTCTTGGTCACGGCGTACGCCAGCGTCGAGTGGTGCAGCGGCATACGGCGCTGGATGGATGTGACGTGGACGACGCCGCCCGACCCGCGCGCCACCATCCCCACCGGCCGGGGAACGGCAGCTGCCCACGACATCCGGGACCCCGACCAGCTCACCCACCGCCGCAGCCGCCGCGCGACACCATCGCGGCTGCTCAGGTCGGCCCGGACGAAGAGGGGGTCCGCGGTCCGCGGCGGCGTACGCGCGATGGCGACGCCCCACGCCTCGGCGTCACCGAGCCGGCGCGCCGTCGCCACCCCGAGTCCCTTGCTCGCGCCCGCCACCACGCCGGAGCATCCGTCGAAATCAGCTCTGCTCATGACCGCGAGCCTGAACCCTCCCGCGGGGAGAGACTCAAGCTCCGTCCCTCCAGCCACCTTCATCGACGTTCACCGCAGGGACCTCATGAACAGCTCGTGGATGTCGCATCCAAGGAGCAGTGGGAGGTCCCGGTGGCATGGCCCTCCGTGTCGATGAGTCGATGAGCGGAAGGCAACACGGCCGACGGGCATGACGGACGGGGCGCGAGCAGCCGTAGGCCTAAGAAAGCCGCAGGTCAGGTGCCCTTTGTCGCAGGCTCCAGAATCGCCACACACTCCACATGATGAGTCATAGGAAAGGGATCAGCCTGGACAAGTCACAGAAACGACCAGGTCAGAGCCGGTTTATCGGCCCGCTGCCCTGCGTGCGGGCACCCAGAGCGTCACAGCCGATGGCCCGTTCCGCCGACTCGTGGCAGACCGAGCTGCCACAACAAGCATCCAGCAGGCTCCGCCTCGCTCACTCCAGACACCAGCTCGCTCATCATGACCCGCGCCAAGTCTTCGGCCTCCATAATGGAGTCATGCGCTCCAGCCCACAGCACCCCGTACGCACCCCGAGGGACGTCTCGGGCACGGACGCCGAGGACTTCGCACTGTACCGGGAGAAGTTCCGCCGCCGCCTGCCGGAGTCGCTGGACGAACTGCACGGGCCGACCCACGGTGTCGTGGAGCTGCCGCTGCACATGGCCTGGTCCGGGATGACCTCATACGACCTGGGCAAACCACGCCAGTGTATGGGCCTGTACCGCACCGTCCTGCACGAGGGCCTGGACGACGACCTGCCTCGCTACCTCAACCAGGACCTACTTCTCCATTTGTGGCCGGTGCTACGCACCCTCGTCGGCCGCACCGTGCGCACCGTATGGGAAGACGCCTTCCCCCAGCTCGCCTCCCGCGCCCGAGCAGCCGCGTGACGGACATGCCGGAGCTGCACACGCGGCTCCTGGCGGATGTGATCGCGCTCGGCTCCCCGTATCCCCTTGTTCTCACCGGCGGATACGCCGTGCGGGCGCACCGCCTCGTGAACCGCCCGAGCCAGGACCTCGATGTCGCCACCGAGAACCCGGCGCCGATGGCCGACATCGCGGCCGTGGTTCGCGCCGGTCTGGAAGCCCGGGGCTGGCAGGTGCAGGCACTGGAGACCGCCCCATTGTCCGCCCGCTTCACAGTGTCCGACCCAGCCACCGGGCAGGAGTGCGAGGTCGACATCCTCAAGGAAGTCTTCTGGCGGCCAGTCACCCAAAGCCGGTACGGACCCGTCCTGGCGGAGGAGGATGTGGTCGGGACCAAGGTCCGTGCGCTTGCCGACCGTGGCGCGCCGCGCGACCTCATCGATGTGTTCGCAGCGTCCCGCCGCTGGAACACTGCTGATCTCCATGAATTCGGCAGAAGGCACGCCCGCGGCCGCTTCGAGCTCGAAGACCTGCAGGCAAACCTCGCCGGAGCCGAGTGGACTGACGACGAAGCCTTCGCTGCCTACGGTCTCAGCGACGCCGCGATCTCTGCTCTCCGAGCGTGGGCTCTGGAATGGGCCGACGATCTCGCAGCCCAGCTTCTCAATGAATCAGACGAACCGGACACTCAATGACAGGCACCCAAAGCGCAACTCGTGGAACTCGCGACGAAGGGAACACGCTGTGAGGGCCGCCTGAAGCCCACACATCGTGAACCCTTCTTGGCATGGGGAGTCCCTGGCACCCCGTACGGCCGCGCGAGGTGCCCTCCAAGCACCGCCGCGAGGAGGCGGGCCGCGGCCATGGTGCACCCGCCGGCGGCGCCCTGCGCTAGCAGAGGTTCCTTCACCAGCTCATTCACAACGCCTGGCAAGCCTGCTCGAGCCGATACACATCTCTGTCCCGCACTCCGAACTCCTGCCTGAGTCGATCCAACGCAACCCAGCAGCGCTCAGCACTCTGCAACGTCCCGTACGCCTCGAAGTGCACCAGTTCCAAGCCTGCCGCCGTGCGAGCAGTTGCGGGGTGGTCGTCACCTAACACCCGCCCTTGCAAAGGAAGTGTCTCAGCGAAGAGATCGAGTGCCTCTTTCGTGTGCACTCCTGACTCGTGGTAGGCGCAGGCCAGTTCGTAGGCGGTGGAGAGGACGTCAGGATGCGCCCGCCCCAGGACGTACTGCTGCGCTGCGAGTACAGCTTCGCCCGTCGCCACGGCGTCCCGGCAACACCCCGCCACGCGTTCGGCAACAGCACGACGACTCTTGGTGAGCAAAGTGTCCTGATGATCGGCGCCGAGCCGGGTGGTCTGCACGACGAGCGTTTCCTGGGCAAGTTCCACAGCGTCCGCGACGTGTCCGCAGCTTCCCAGCGGGATGATCATGGCAGAGGTGCACCTCAGCGTGTCGAGCCCCGTGGGTCCACACACCGAGATGCGGCGCTCTCTCAACACCGCCCCCAGCTTCACCGCATCGGCATAACGGTGGGCGGATGTGTACGCGCGCAGGAGGACATCACCGACGCGCAGCACAGCCGCATCATCCTGCGTAAAGAGCTCCATCCCGCGTCGGTACAGCACCTCAACCCGAGCCATGATCGCCTGCCAGCGCCCCAGGTCGGACATGTGGTCGTATGCCGCGGCCAGCACGGTCAGGGCCTCACGAGTGACGAGCTCTTGGGGATGGCAGGCGAGGAAAGACGGCAGCACGAGCTGCCATCGCTCCCTCGCGCGACCCCGGTCCGGCACAGAATCACGGGGGTCCAACGCCACTAGCAGGACATCGGCCCAACGTGCGGCCTTGCGCTTCTCTTCCTGTGCAAGGAGCCCTCGAACGGTAGTGCAGTACACCGGGCTGACGTGCAGAAGAGCGTCATCAAACGTGCTCAGGCCGCACTTGCCCAGGACGGGAAACGCCTTGCTCAGCTCGGCTGGATGGAGAGCGATCTCCGTACTGAGCGTGTCATCGTCGGGGCGGTACAGCGGGCGCGGGCCGATGGAGCGGGCGGGCAAGGGGGTGGGGCCGAGCAAGGCTGCCGCGTCCAGTAGATGGACTGTCCATCGGTCCGTAGACGCCAGGGAGTTGCGTGCCTCTTCGATTCTGGCGACGAGAGATCCGGGGTAGCGGTCAGGGCCGGCTCCCCCGAGGATGGCCCGCGGGTGGTCACGCAGCGCATTCAGGAAACCGTCGACTGTGCAGCCGCGCTTGAGCCAGGCTTCCGCGTACGCAAGTGCCAAGGGGAGGTTGCCGAGGGCAGCCGCGATTCGCCCGGCATCCTCGGTACCGAGCGAGCCGATGTTCGTACGGAGATAGTCGATCGCCTCCTGTCTGTCCCAAGGGCCGACGGGCACGACCTCCGCCCATCCACCCCACTCGGCCGCCGATCCGGAGGATGTGATCAATACATGTCCGGCTGTGTCACCTCCCTGGAATCGGTCGTAGTCGGCCCAGCCGCGCAGGCCGTCGATCACCACCAGTGCGGGCCTTCTGCCGACATCCGGTGCGCTCTCTGCCTCCGCCGCTGAGTCCTCATGGGCCAGCTTGCCGTCCCTGGCACTGATCCAGTGCACGGATCCGAACCGTGAGGCGTTGAGGTGCGCCCACTCAGCGGCGATGTGGCGCTTGCCGACACCGAACGGGCCGACGAGCACGGTCGTCCCCCATGGAGCCTGGGACAGGCGCCGATCCAGCACGGCCAAGTGGTGCCGTCGCCCCCAGAAACGCGGATTGCGTGGCGGTACAACGCCCGGTCCACGTCCCGGCCCCGGTTCAGGAATACGTGCCCGCAGGGCGGCAGTCTCATTACTCACTCGGGCTCCCCCGCAGTCATCGCATGTCCGCCAACCAGTCATTGGTGGAGCTCAGATGACGCAGCCCGACGCCTTCCTGAGCCCATCGCTCCCCCTTCATGAGAACGTCAACAACTGGTTCGAAGTGATGGCTTTTGCCGAGCCAATTCACCAGCGTCTCCGCCTCCTCACGCGTACGGCTGCACTCCTTGCCTGGGAGGGGAGTGCCCATGGTGATCAGGTCCTGGTAGAGCACACGCGTGGGAACCAGCCTCAGGCCCAGGTCCATGGCTGCGTCCGTCGCCTTGAGTGGGATCTCCAGACCGCTGACGTCGAGGTCCCCGAAGTAGCGGATCTCCCTGAACCGCTCTCTGGCGTGCCCATCGGCACCATGGTGGGTCGAGATGCTGCGCACCGAGGCCGTAAAGGAGCGGCCGACTCCCCAGGCCACACAGCCAATGCAGTGCTGGTGCTCAAGCTCGCGCAGCCGACGTACGAGTGACGTGTACGTGGCCGAATTCTCGACGACGAGCAGGATGTCACCGCTGCTCAGCGACGTGCTCTGAGCGTCCGGACTGAACCTGGAAAAACGGGCGTTGAGAAGAGGCGGGTCGGTAGGGAAAGCACAGATCAACTCATAGAAGTCAGCACTCTTCTCGAACAACGGACCACCAAACCCCTTGTGGTCCAGACATTTCTCAGGTTCTGGGAACTCCGCGGTGTACTCACGCCTCCCGAAGATCTCCAGCGCACGTTCCCTCAGCGGCACCTTCAGCACCGGGCCATGCAGCGCGTGCAACCAGTTACTGATGGCCCTGTAGGCCGTCTCCTGTCTCGGAGTGGCCTTTCGCTGTTCCTTGATCAGCGCATGGAGCGAGGGGTGATGCAGGGGCCGTCGGCTCCCTCTGTGTTCCGGCGCCGCGCGCACGGGAAGCAGGTGGATCCCCGTCGGCTCTCCCGCCTTCTCGCGCATGAGCCGGACACGTCCGGAGGAGGCGAGGACAGCCAGGCACCGGCGCAGTGTCTCCTCCTCCGGGTCGCTGTCAGGCCCTGCCCGATAGACGGCTCGAAGAGCTTCGAGCAGCTCCGGCACTCGGACCTGCTTCGCTCGATAGCCGTTCCACTTTCTCGTCTCGGCCCACCGGTGAAGACTCTCCAGCAGGTCTTCGGACAGACGCTCTAATCCCGACATCACACGACCGTCGCTTCGCTGGACGGGCGCTGGAAATAGCGGACGGCTGTGATGTCGCCCCCGGCTCCGTCCCGTAGGGAGGCGATGTGCCGTCCCACGAACCGGTCCGCCACCGAGAGGTACCGGCGCCGTGCTCTGAGGTCGGCGTCGTTGCGCATCCTGATGACGAGCGGAAAGACGTCCAAGGCAGCCTTGTCGTACAGGCCAGTGGTGTAGATCAACTGGACGCCGAGCGCCTTGGCCACGGCTTGCTGTAGGCGGAGCAGGTAGAGGGCCGAGGCCCGGCCGATCGGGTTGTCAAGAAAGAGCACCCCGGAGTACTGGTGACGTACCTGCCCCCGATCGTTGGCTCGGAGCGCGGCCATCGTGCAGTACAAGACGATGGCGGCAGTGAGAATCTGCCCCCCGGAGAAGATGTCCTTGGTCTGCGCCACCCGGACCCGCTCCACGGCCAGCCCGATGTCCGGCTTGAGCACCGTCACGCAGAAGCCTTTGGGCGCGACGGCAGCCTCGACACCCTTCAAGACGAGTTGACGGGCATCTCTGCTCCCCCGGCGGGCTTGCCCTTCCCCCGCGGCGTCGTCAACGACCCGGCCCAACAGTGCCGTCAGTACCTCGTCGGTGACCTCAGGGAATCCGATTTGCAAGAACTGCTGACCGGACCAGCTGCCGAGTCCTTCCGGCAGCTGGGACAGTCGCTGGGCGCGCTTCAGCGTACGGAGCGCGTCCCGGACCTGTTGAACGAACTGCAGCACGATCTGCTTATGGTGCCGGCCGATTGAATCCAGGTCGATTTCCAGCGTCCGCAATCGGGGCCGTAGGTCCGCCGCCCATGTCCCGGCATGGACAGGCAGGTCATCCCGCGCCGTGCTGAGCATGACGCGGCGGCTTGGGGACTGCAGTTCCTCGAACCGGGAGTCCGCCGCATGTGCAGCGAGACGATCGGCCAGTGTCCGCTCGGCCGTCTGCGCCTCTGCTGCAACTCGCTGGGCCTTGTTGTGCTCAGCGAGGAACAGGTCGTAACGCTCACGAGCAGCGGCCGCATCACCTTCATACGCCGGGACCGTACCGAGCAGTTCGGCCTGCTCCTCGGACGGCTCCCCGAAGAGATCGACCAGGATCTTGAAGGCGCGCGCCGTCGAGCGGGCATCAGTCTGCTCCTGAACCAGCTTCGCCAAAAGATGCCCCAGCTCACGGGCAAGCGCCTCGGCCTCCTCCCGTGCTTGTTCCGCCGCCGTAACAAGTCGTTCGCCGTGTGCGGCATCACGGGGTAACCCGAATGGTGCCAGATCGACGGGACCCGCGTTGGAGGAGGCTTCGCCGATTGCATCCAGCGCGGTCCGGCAGCGCACCACGACCTCGTACAGCGCGTCCAGTTGGGCGCGCGCCGAAGCCATATGTCGCTGAGCGCGTGACCGGCCGGCGTTCAAGGCGGCGGTGTCCACCCCGTCGGAGCCCTTGAGCAGCTCCCGCGCCATGACGCGGTCGCGCTCGTCGAAGCGAGCCAGCGCTTTCCCGGCAGCCTCTTCCTCCCGTTCGGCTTGGTCCAGGTCAGCCTTGAGACTCGCGCCCACTGCCGCTCGGTCGTACTCATCGGCGGCCGCATGGTAGAGCCGGCGCAGCACTTCCAGCGGCTGTTCCGGCATGGTGTGCTGCTCGGTCGCACCGTATTCGGATTCCCGGATGGGCAGAGCGCCCAGTTCCTCCTCGGTACGGGCTACCGTGCCCCGCAGCACGTCGACCGTGCGTCGGGCGTCGGCCGCGGCCTGTCGGGCAGTCTCGGCCCTGACGCGGGCATCGGCCGCGATTTGTCGGTGCTCACGGGCCACACCACGCATGTGCAGCGCTTCACCTTGCCAGGCCGCGATGCGTGCCGCCGAACGGACGAGCGCCTGAAGCTCGGCGACACGGCGGTCCAGACGCAAGTGAGCTTCCCCCCGGTGGGAAAGCTCTTCGCGTGCCGCCCGCAGCCGCTCGGCCGTTCCCTCCCTGAGGTCCTTCGCAGCCACTGCCATGGCGCGGGCTGCAAGGACCTTCTCCTCTGCGGTCACCATCGCGTCGTGCAACGCGGCGAGTCGCCCAGGTGGGTATGTCTCCCGCCACTGCGCGAGTCGGGCCGCAAAGAGCCCATGGGCGCGTAGCGTCTCGTCCAGCTCCATCAGTTGCCGGTGGTGCTCGTCCCGCCGGACTGTCAGCTCAAGACGTTCCGACTCACCGGCGCGCTCGTCGTACAGCGCAGGATGGGACGGTACGACAAAGGAGGATTCCGCGGCCGGACTGCCCTCCCCATGCAGTGCGGTCGTCGTTCCCAGGGCGAGGAAGCCGGTCACCGTGGCGCCCTCGGCTCCGATGATCTCAGCAGCGAGCTCAAGCTGGTCGGCATCGTTGCAGAGCACACCCGTTACCAACTGGGGATGACGCTCGACGAGTTCCGCGCGGCGCTCGACATCAGGGATTGAGGCGAGGTACTCCCACCCCGTGCAGGCGGGGACCTGCCGCTCATGCAACAGATCACAGATCCGCACCGCCTCCAGCGACGAAGGCAGCAGGTCGTTCGTCTCCAATGAGGTGAGTGCGCGCTCGTCGGCCGCCATGGCGATGCGGACGTCGATCCGAGCGGTCTCGGCATTCCGCTGCGTCCGGGCCAACCGGTCCGCGAGCCCTGCGGCCTCTATGTCGAGTTCACCCGCCTCGCCGCTGTAGAGACCGGCGTGCTGTAGATCTTCGGCGAGCCGTCGCATGGTGTCGTCGGCGGCCTTGTGCTCGCGGCGCGCGATGTCGTGGGCGTGGTCGGCTCCGGCCAGCTCACGACGAGTTGTCTCGTATTCTTCTTCTGCCTGCTGGTACTCGCGCTCCAAGCGCTCCACCGCTCGCTCGCCTTCGACTACTCGCTCATGGTGAGCGATGGCTTCGGACTGGGCCTGGGCAGCGGCATCCGTTACCTCCAGCCCATCGGGTACCAACCCCTCCCGCACCGCGGCCGCGATCTCCTCCCGCACCTCGGTGACACGGCCATCCAGGAACCCGGCCTTCGCCTCCCTCTCCGCTACCGCCGCAACAGCCGAGTCGTGCTCCGTCTGCGCGCTTTGAGCTTCCCCGTCGCACACGGTGGCGCGCTCACCGAGTTCGTCCGCCTCATCTGTCAGGTTGCTCACCATGCTGCGCAGCGCTTGCGACAGGACACGCGCGGCCTCGTTGCGAGTATCGAGCGCGGGGCGGGCTGCTACCTGCGTTTCGGTGATACGCGTGCGTAGCCGCTGGGCGACGGCGACGGCTTCCAGGTCCCGGAGCGCAGCGGGGACGGCCTGCCAACCCTTCTCGATCGCTACGGCCTTCTCCCACTCCTGCTCGGCCGCGCTGTGGTTCCGCTCAGCCGCCTCCAGCTTCAACTGGGCCAGCAGCCTGGATAGTTCGGCGGCGACAGTGACGGCGTGCCGGTATCTGTTCTGCGCCCTGCGGACCTCATCCTTCAGCTGTACGACCCCTTGGTCCCGACCTGCGAGCGCCTGCTTCTCCTGCGTGGCACGCGCCCCGATCTGTTGGATGAAGCGGTCCAAGGCGAGCCGAGTACCCCTCTGTTTCGCGTCGGCAGCGGTTCGCTTGTCGCGTGCCTCGCTCAGGGGCGCCAATACCGTCAAGGCTTCCTCGACGAACGTCTTCTCCAGCTCCATGACACCGCGGTCCGCCAGTTTGTCGGCGTACGTGCCCAGCACCTCGGCAAGGTCCCGGGCCGGCTGGAGCGGCAAAACGGCACTGAGGAGGAAATTGACGAACGCCTGGTCGCTGCCGAGTGAGAAGGCGTCGGCCGCCTCACCCTCGTCGTTGTTCATCGCCCGCTGGTAACGGAAAAGCTCAGGGTCGAGGCCCAAGGCCATGAGCCGATCCGTCCACTCTCCGTGGAGCTGGAAGTTGCGGTAGCCGAGTGCGGGTTCTTCGATGTCGGCGAGCCTGAGCCGCTCGCAGTACTCGGCCAGGCCGAGGTAGTTGCCATTCTCCTCGACCGGAAGAGTCTCCAGGTCGAACGTGTGTCCCGGGCGGAAGTGGTACCAGCGCTCGACCAGATCGGACTCGTCGGATGTCCGACGGTCCTTCCATTGGCTCACCTTTCCGGTCACCAGCCGTTTGCCGCTGGCTGCATGGGTCCACTCCAAGAGGACGTGCGCCACATCTCCGCGTCGTACGAAGCCTTCCAATGTCTGGGGGTTGCGGGTGCCCACGGCGTTTCGGCGCCCAGGGAGCACAACGGAGAATATGAGCTTGATCAGTACCGACTTGCCTCCGCCGTTCTCCAGGAAAAGCACACTCGCCGGTGAGGGACGGCGCGGTGGCTCTTCGACGTCGAAGATGTCGCCCTGCCGACTGTTGGCCACTGGCGCGCCGACCCCGCTGAAGTCGAGCAGGACGTTCTCGTATCGAGCGGGCTGCGGTCCCACCCCTCGCAGCAGGACGCGGGACAGCTCATACATGGAACAGTCCCCCGTCCGCCGCACCTGGTGTCGTTGTGTCAGTGCTCCGATCCGCGGAGTCCTGCGGGGCTGTCCGCAAGGTGCCATGTGAGGAGATCGGTACGACTCCGAGAGCAAGCAGTTCCTCGAACGCGCTGGTCGCCGCCAGTTCACGGACCTGGAGTTGGTAGCGCGGGGTCGTCCGGTACCAGCCGTCCTGTCCCGCACCCGCGACTGCCAGGAATCCCTGCTCGGTGAGGAAGTTGAGGGCCCTGGTGATCATGCCCTTCGTCGAGTTCATCGCCAGCCTGCCGTCCTTGGTCAGTGCCGCTTCCGGCCGACGGGCGTACGCAGTCCACACCTTCTCCAGCTCAGGTGAGTCGGTGGGGGTGTCCCCTCCAGCCTCCGCGGCAGCAGCCTTCTCACGCAGCCGGTCGCACGTGTCGCGTACGGCCGTGTCCACAGCTTCGGCACTGACACGCCCCGTGTAACCGTCGTTGGCCAGATCGTCGGGGCGTGGAAAGGCCAGGGCAGCAACCGCGAGATGAATGATGCCGTGCAACAGTCTCTCGCCCTCGCCGCGTTGTCTCGCGACCCGCACGTAGTCCTCGATCTTCGTCTCAAAGACCGAGTTCGGCAGCGCTGCCAAGGCCACACCGATGTCCTCGGTGGCACCGAGAACCTTGAGTCCGAGGCCCCGAGCCGTACGTTCCACCAGGCCCTGGAAGTCGCTTTCGGTTCGGTACCTGACCACCAGGTCCCGGTAGGCGCGGTCTTTGGCGGGCCTCTGCCGCGGACGTATGCCGAAGGCGATGAGCTTCGCGGCGTCCTCGGCGTCATCCATCGTGATGGCCGACGTCACTCGTCAAACTCCTCGTCTCGCGAACAGTCGTCGTCCCACTCGCCCTCCGGCGCCTTCAAGTGCACCCGGGAGATGAGAAGTTCATCGCCACCCACCGAAGGACTGTCGAATTCACCAACCGCCGGGACCGCGATCAATACGGTGCTGTCACCGCGCAGCATGGCTTCACTGAGAGCCGGACTGAACGCGTGCACAGCATCGTGCAACACAAGCCGCTCGACCATGGGTCCGTAACTACGCGCCTCGCTCAGCAGGGCGCTCAGGGGCCGGGGCTCGTCCACAGCCACGTCGATGAGTTTGCCCGCGATGCGCTGGTCCGCTTCGCTGAATCGCGGGGCGTCCCCTTCTCGTCTCACATCGGGTACGGGCACGGCTCCGGCGTACACACTGCCATCCGAACGCACCGTCAGCAGTCGACCCACGAGTGTGTTCAAGGAGATTACCGCTGGCGGTGCGGGCGCCACCCCGAACCGGAAGAAGTCGGTTACCGGCGCCACGGCGAGGCCTACAGACAAGCCGAGAAGCGGCACCAGTAGCTGGTTGAAGACATCGACCGCCGCGCGTTGGGGCGGCCCGGAGAATTGCTGGCGGTCCTGCTCCTCACGGAACAGCGCACCTGCGCCCTGCAATCTGGTCTGCAATTGCATGTGCCGATGAATGCAGTCCCGAACAATGTCAACAAGCCCTGCTGCTTGCTCCTTCTTCCGCGCGTCAAGGGCCCCATCGCGGTGTTCGGTGATGTTGGTCAGGATGGCACTCTCGTGCCGGTACCGCGCCTCGATGTGCTCCAGCGCCTCCTCCAGCAGGGTGGGGACCTGCTGCTCCCAGTCAACTGTTCGCACATCCCGCCGGGTGGCATCCAGATACTGCCGCAGGTACTCCCCGTATTGAACGGTCCGGTATCTGGCCTGCTCTGCGGCGAGTTTCGCGTCTTCCAACCGACCGCGGGTGATGAGGTATTCGAGCTTGTGCTCGGCGGCTACCTGCGCTGACTCCACATCCGTGTCAAGCGCACCCACCAGAACGTTGATGGCTTCGTCTGTAACCCGTAAGTACACCTGCCCGTCGGAGGTGGAGTGCTCTACGAGCAGTTTGAAGTCGAAGTCGTAGCGGCTGTAGGCACCTTCGCCATCCACCCGCCCGTACGTCCAGGTGAACCCTCGGTCGAGGGTACCGATGTTGATGAGTTTGTGGAGCACCCACTCGGCTACGGCGCGATGCTCGTGCTCCCGCTGCTCCGGCGCCTGGACCGCAGCAAAGTGACTGACCTGTTCGATCACCTTGGCGTGCTCCGCCCCTCGGTCAAAGTCCATGGCCATCGCGACCTGGTCGATGGTGTGCAGGGCGAGTTCCACCATGTGGTAGGAGCGGGCGTCGACGCGCCCCAGGCTCCCCTTGTTGTCCTCCAGAGCCTGCAGTGGCGCAGTGCAGGCCAGTGCTTTAACCCTGCGGACGAGCCCGTCATCTGGCATGTTCACGGATGACTCCGCCGATTCACCACGCACAGCAGGCACTGTAACTATGCGCCGACCCACTCGGGCGAGAAACGCGTAGTTTCAGTCTCTCTCCAGGCGAACGAGCACTTCCTCTACTGGCCGCGGTGCGAGGCCGCGCCCGCTCTCCGCCGCACCACCGGCCCAGGCAGGTTCTGCCCGAGACTCCGGCACCGGCGTGAATGGAAAAACCTGTCGGCTGGCCATGTAAGTGCCCAGCGGTCGAGGAACCTGAGGCTCGACTACTTGAGGAACGGACGGTCAATGATCGCGAGGCATCTCGACGAACCTCAGGTACACGATCTCGACTCACTGAAGCGGCATAGCCCATCACGACGACCGTCTTCGAGCGAAGGATCGTAGTCTCACAACGGAGATCCCAGCTACCTGACATTCACTCAGGAAGGGCGTCATCTGAGCGTCGGGATCTCCCAAAGCCACGGTGACACTGCCACCGGCTGGAGCGCCACTTCACCATAACCGTGCAGATCACGCCGCTTCTGGCAAGCACACGGCCCGCTCAACCTGTTGGATAGCGGGAAACAGGTCGAGCGACATGCCCGGACTGCAGATCCCCAGGTCAACGCCTGTTACTTCACCGGCTCCAGAATCGCCACGCACTCCACATGATGAGTCATCGGAAACAGATCAAAAACCCGCAACATCCGCACCCGATACCCCCCGTCCCGGAAGTACCCCAAGTCCCGCGCCAACGCAGCCGGATCGCACGCCACATACGCGATCCGCCGCGCCCCCAGCGACGCCAGATGCTCCACCGTCTTCCGCCCCGCCCCCGCCCGCGGCGGATCCAGGACGATCAGGTCGACCTCCGTGATCCCGGTTCGCGGCAGGACGCTCTCCACCTTGCCCTGCTCGATCCGCACGCGTTCGAAGTCGGCGAGGTTGTGGCGGGCGTCCTCGACGGCCCGCTTGCCGGACTCGATACCGAGTACCGCGCCGCGCTCGCCGAGGCGGTCGGCCAGTGCGCCCGCGAACAGGCCGACACCGCAGTAGAGGTCGAGTGCCATCTCGCCCTTGCGCGGCAGCAGGCCCTGCATGACGGCCTTGACGAGGGTGTCGGCCGCCTGGGGGTGGACCTGCCAGAAGCCGCCGCTGCCCACCCGGTGCGTACGGCCGTCCGCCCGCTCACGCACGAACGCGCGGCCGTGGACGCGGTGGATACCGCCGTCCTTCTCCTCGACGCGCATCACGGAGACCGGCTTGTCGAGTTCCACGAGGGGAAGGCGGGCACCCGGGCGGGGCTCCAGGATGACCATGCGGTCCTGCGAACCCGTCGCCGCGATGGCCTCCACCGACGCCATCCCGGACCAGTCACGCTCCTCGACGCCCAGCTCGCTCACGCCCGGCGCCGCGATCATGCAGTGCTCGATCGGCTCGACCTCGTGCGAGCGGTGCCGGCGCAGGCCCGCCCTGCCGTCGTCGGAGACCGCGTACTGCACCCGCGTCCGCCAGGCCGGCACCTCGCCCGCGGGCAGCTTGTCGCCCTCGGCCGGCATCACCGTGCCGTCCCAGCCGACCTCCTCCGGGGTGAGGCCCGCGAGCCGCTTCAGCTGCTCGGCGACCACCTCGCCCTTGAGCCGCCGCTGCGCCCCCGGCTTGGCGTGCTGCCAGTCGCAGCCGCCGCAGCGGCCGGGACCGGCGTAGGGGCAGGGCGCCTCGATACGGTCCTTGGAAGCCTCCAGGACCGAGACCGCGTCGGCGCGCAGGAACCGCGCCCCCTCCTCGCCCTCCGTCACCCGGGCCACGACCCGCTCACCGGGCAGCGTGTGCCGGACGAACAGCACCTGGCCGTCGGCCGTACGGGCGATGCAGTGCCCGCCGTGGGCGACGGGGCCGACCTCGACCTCGTATTCCTCCCCGACCAGCGATTTCTTCGGTTCTGCCTGCATGGCGGGGTGACTCCAGAGAAGTGAGGGAAGCGGGTCGAGACAACAGCCGACCAGTCTACGTCGGCACCACGCCTGCTCCGCCCCGCACCCACGCCTACTTCAACACCACGCCTGCCCCGCACCCACACCTACTTCGGCACCACACCTGCCCCACTCCCGCCCCCACCCCTACTTCGGCGCCGAAGTCTCCTTCGCCCGATCCACCGCCGGCCCCCGCCGCACCGCTCCCGGCGCGTTCCACTCCTGCCGCTTTCGGGCACGGTCGCGAGCCGCCTCCGAGGACTGCAACTGGTACGGCACCGAGGTCACCATGACCCCCGGTGTGAACAGCAGCCGCCCCTTGAGCCGCAACGCGCTCTGGTTGTGCAGCAGATGCTCGTACCAGTGCCCGACCACGTACTCCGGGATGATCACGGACACCGCGTCCCGCGGCGACTCCTTCCGCAGCCCCTTGACGTAGTCGATGATCGGCCGCGTGATCTCGCGGTACGGCGAGTCCAGCACCTTCAGGGGTACGTCGATCCCGCGCCGTTCCCACTCCGCGCGCAGCGCCTTGGTCTCGGCCGGGTCCACGTTGACGCTCAGCGCCTCCAGCGAGTCCGAGCGCATCAGCTTGGCGTAGGCGAGGGCGCGCAGGGCCGGGCGGTGGATCTTGGAGATCAGGACGACGGAGTGGACGCGGGACGGCCGCAGGCTGTCGTCGCTCGGGCCCTCCGGCGCGGCGATCTCCTCGGCGACGCGGTCGTAGTGCTTACGGATCGCCGTCATCGTCGCGTAGAAGATGCACATGCCGAGCAGCGCGACCCAGGCGCCGTGCGTGAACTTCGTGACCAGCACGACGACCAGGACGAGCCCGGTGAAGAAGGCACCGAAGGCGTTGATGGCCCGCGAGCGGATCATGTGGCTGCGCTTCGCCGGGTCCTTCTCGGTCGCGAGGTGACGGTTCCAGTGCCGGACCATGCCGGTCTGGCTGAGCGTGAAGGACACGAACACGCCGACGATGTAGAGCTGGATCAACCTCGTCGAGTCGGCGCCGTAGATCCAGACCAGCAGTCCCGCCGCACCCGCGAGCAGCACGATGCCGTTCGAGAACGCGAGGCGGTCGCCGCGGGTGTGCAGCTGACGCGGGAGGTAGCGGTCCTGGGCGAGGATCGAGCCGAGCAGCGGGAAGCCGTTGTACGCGGTGTTCGCGGCGAGGAACAGCACCAGGGCGGTGGCCGCGGCGAGCACGATGAACAGGAAGCTGCCCTTGCCGAAGACCGCCTCGGCGACCTGGGAGATCACCGGGTTCTGGACGTAGTCGGAGCCGATGGCGACGCCGTTCTTCAGCAGGTCCACGCCCGGGTTCTCGGCCATCCGGACCTTGGTGACCATGGCCAGCGCGATGATCCCGCAGAACATGGTGACGGCGAGCAGGCCCATCATCGCGAGCGTGGTCGCCGCGTTCTTCGACTTGGGCTTGCGGAAGGCGGGCACGCCGTTGGAGATCGCCTCGACGCCGGTGAGCGCGGCACAGCCGGAGGAGAAGGCCCGCAGCATCAGGAAGACGAGGGCGAAGCCCGCCAGTCCCTGGTGCTCGGCCTTGATCTCGTACCCGGCGGTCGGTGCCCGCATGGTGTCGCCGAGGACCAGTCCGCGGAAGGCGCCCCACGCGATCATGATGAAGACGCCCGTGACGAAGACGTACGTCGGGATCGCGAAGAGCGAGCCGGACTCCTTGACCCCGCGCAGGTTCATCAGCGTCAGCAGCACGATCACGGCGATCGCGCAGAGCACCTTGTGCTCGACGACGAAGGGGACCGCGGAACCGAGGTTCTCGATGCCGGAGGCGATGGACACGGCGACCGTGAGGACGTAGTCGACGAGCAGGGCGCTGGCGACCGTGAGGCCGGCCTTGGGACCGAGGTTGGTGTTGGCCACCTCGTAGTCGCCGCCACCGCTCGGGTACGCGTGCACGTTCTGCCGGTAGGAGGCGACCACCGTGAACATCAGCACGACGACCGCTACGGCGATCCACGGGCTGAAGTGGTACGCCGACACGCCCGCGATGGACAGGACCAGCAGCACCTCGCCGGGCGCGTACGCCACGGAGGACAGCGGGTCGGAGGCGAACACGGGGAGGGCGATGCGCTTCGGCAGGAGCGTTTCCCCGAGCCGGTCACTGCGCAGTGCGCGCCCGATCAGGATGCGTTTGGGCACGTCGGTCAGTTTGGACACAACAGTGCATCGTAGGCGTTCGAACGCGTGCCCAACCACCCGCCACCCCCGATCTGCCCACTGGGTGAAACGCGGCGGCGCTCCGGCAGCGATATCCGCAGGTGGCCGGAGTGGCATGCCTATATGACAAGACCCAGCCCGCTGCCGCCCAGGAGGACCCATGCACACGACCGCAGAGCTGATCGGCGCCGCGGCCGCCCTCGTCGGCCTCGGAATCCTCACCCTCGCCAGCGTCCGCAGCATCAGCCGCCGCTGACCGACAGGAAGTCACGGGCAACCGTGCACAGGGGTGCCGTCGTCCTACCGCGCGTGTGTAGCTTGGGCGTCGGTCTGAGACCCTGATGTGGCTGAGCAGTAACTATTGACACCGGAAGGACGGTCGTGCACATCGTCATCATGGGCTGCGGGAGAGTGGGTTCCGCTCTCGCCCAGACCTTGGAGCAACAGGGGCACACGGTCGCCGTGATCGACCAGGACCCCACCGCCTTCCGACGACTGGGCTCCGGTTTCGGCGGCCGTCGCGTCACCGGCGTCGGCTTCGACCAGGACACCCTGCGCGAGGCGGGCATCGAGGAGGCCGGCGCCTTCGCGGCGGTCTCCAGCGGCGACAACTCCAACATCATCGCGGCCCGGGTGGCCCGCGAGATGTTCGGCATCGAGAACGTCGCCGCGCGTATCTACGACCCTCGGCGCGCCGAGGTCTACCAGCGCCTGGGCATCCCGACGGTGGCCACGGTCCGCTGGACGGCGGACCAGATGCTGCGCCGGCTGCTGCCGTCCGGAGCGGAGCCGCTGTGGCGCGATCCCACCGGTGGGGTCCAGCTGGCCGAGGTGCACGCCTCGACCGCCTGGGTCGGCCACAAGATCAGCAAGATGCAGGAGGAGACGGGCGTCCGCGTGGCGTTCCTCACCCGGCTCGGCGAAGCGATTCTGCCCACCTCGCAGACGGTGCTCCAGGAGGGCGACCTGGTCCACGTGATGATGCGTACGGACGACATCGAGAAGGTCGAGGCGTCCTTCGCCGAGGGCCCCGAAGAGGAGGGCGGTCACTGATGAGGGTCGCCATTGCCGGTGCCGGCGCGGTCGGCCGCTCGATCGCGGGCGAACTGCTGGAGAACGGCCACGAGGTCCTTCTCATCGACAAGGCGCCGACCGCCATCTCGGTCGAGCGCGTCCCGCAGGCGGAGTGGCTGCTCGCCGACGCCTGCGAGATCACCTCCCTGGACGAGGCCGCGCTCCAGCGCTGCAACGTCGTGATCGCCGCGACCGGCGACGACAAGGTCAACCTGGTCGTCTCCCTGCTGGCGAAGACGGAGTACGGCGTCCCCCGGGTCGTCGCACGGGTGAACAACCCGAAGAACGAGTGGCTGTTCAACGAGTCCTGGGGCGTGGACGTCGCCGTCTCCACCCCGCGCCTGATGTCGGCCCTGGTCGAGGAGGCGGTGAGCGTCGGCGACCTGGTCCGTCTGCTCCGCTTCAGCCACGGCGACGCGAACCTCGTCGAACTGACCCTCCCCGAGGAGTCGGCCCTGGCCGGCACCCAGGTCGGCGACGTGGAGTGGCCCGAGGACACCTCCCTGGTCACCATCATCCGCGGCACCCGGGTCCTCACCCCGACCCCGGACGACTCCCTGGAGGCCGGCGACGAACTCCTCTTCGTGGCCGCCCAGGCCCGCGAGGAACAGCTGGAGGACCTGCTGTCGGTCCGCAAGCAGGAAGCTTCCTAGGCTCTACGACGACGGAGGGCGCCCTGAGATCCTCAGGGCGCCCTCCGTCGTCGTAGAGCGATCTAGGCCTCCCGGCGGTGCCGCCCGGCCGCGGCCTCGGCCTCGGTGTCCCCGCGCTCCGCCGCCAGCGCGGCCTTGCGCTCCTCCTCGGCCTTCTCCTCCGCCTCCATCTCCGCGAACACGTCGATCGGGGCCGGTGCCTTCGCGAGGAAGACCCAGGTCAGCCAGACGGCCAGCAGGAAGGGCGGGATCTTCAGGGCGACCAGGACCCAGCCGAGCTGGGCGGTGTTGGCCCACCAGTACAGCGGGAAGAGGATCGCGCACTTGGCGAGCAGGATCGCGCCCCAGGCGTAACTGGCCTTGGCGTACGCCTTCTTGCGGCCGGGGTTGCGGGTGCGCCAGGAGAGGTTCTCCTTGAAGACCGGGCCGAGGATGAGGCCGATCAGCGGGACACCGGCGAGGGTCGTGATGATGTACGCCAGGCCGAGGCCCAGGGTGTAGAGCATGCCGGGGAGGTAGAAGTCCTTGGCGTTGCCCGTCATCATCGCGAAGACGACACCGAAGGCGACGCCGAAGACGCCGCTGAAGGCGTGCTTGACGGTGTCTCGCATGACCAGGCGGACCACGACCAGCAGCAGGGACACCGCGAGCGCGGCGATCGCCGACAGGTGCAGGTCCTTGTTGATCGTGAAGATCGTGACGAAGAGCAGGCCCGGCAGGACCGTCTCGACCATGCCCCGGACGCCGCCGAACGCCTCGAACAGGGCTGCCTCGGTCACCGCCCGCGCGTCGTCGGCCTGAGTGTCTTCGGTCGGCTTGTCGAGAGACGTCACCGGCTACTCCCGTCCGAGGGGTCTGAGTTCGTATTTCGGATTGAACAGCACCCGGCGGCCCCGGCTCATCGAGATCCGGCCGGACGCGATCAGCTTGCGCCCCGGTTCTATCCCGACGATGGAGCGTCTGCCGAGCCACACCACATCCAGGGCGGCGGAGCCGTCGAACAGCTCGGCCTCCAGGGCCGGGACTCCCGCGCGCGGCCGCAGGGTGACCGTGCGCAAGGTACCAGTAACGGTCACGACCTGGCGGTCGTGGCAGTCGCCGATCCTGACGCAGCCG
This sequence comes from Streptomyces sp. SID13726, assembly GCF_010548375.1. Classification (GTDB taxonomy): domain Bacteria; phylum Actinomycetota; class Actinomycetes; order Streptomycetales; family Streptomycetaceae; genus Streptomyces. The sequence goes on along the minus strand of NZ_JAAGLY010000001.1, from coordinate 159,235 downwards.
GCGGTCTCGGTGTCCTCCCGCAGCTCCTCGGACTCCAGGTCCTCCTGCGACGAGGAGAGCCGGTCGAGCATGCGCCGGAACCGGCCCACCGGCTTCTCGGAACGAGGGACAGCACTCATATCCGAAAGCGTACCGGGGTGCGCCGACAGCGTTGTACCCACAGCACTAGCGTTCGAACCGGTATCCCATCCCCGGCTCCGTGATGAAGTGCTTGGGATGCGCCGGGTCCGCCTCCAGCTTCCGGCGCAGCTGGGCCATGTAGACCCGCAGGTAGTTGGTCTCCGTGCCGTACGACGGCCCCCAGACCTCCTGGAGGAGCTGTTTCTGGCTGACCAGCCGGCCGGTGTTGCGGACCAGCACCTCCAGCAGGTGCCACTCGGTGGGGGTGAGCCGTACGTCACCGCCGTGCCGCTGGACCTTCTTCGCGGCCAGGTCGACGGTGAACTCGTCGGTCTCCACCAGGACGTCGTCCTCGCCGCCCCCGGTGGGCTCGGCGCGGCGCACGGCGGCCCGCAGGCGGGCGAGCAGTTCGTCCATGCCGAAGGGCTTGGTGACGTAGTCGTCGGCGCCCGCGTCCAGCGCCTCGACCTTCTCGTCGGAGGAGTGCCGGGCGGACAGCACGAGGATCGGCACCCGGGTCCAGCCGCGCAGTCCCCGGATCACCTCGACGCCGTCCATGTCGGGCAGGCCCAGGTCGAGGACGACCACGTCTGGGTGGCGGGCGGCGGCGAGCCGGAGCGCGGTGGCGCCGTCGTGCGCCGCGTCGACCTCGTACTTGCGCGCCTTGAGGTTGATCACGAGGGCGCGCACGATCTGCGGCTCGTCGTCGATGACCAACACTCTGGTCATGTGGCCTGCCTTTCGGGTTCCGCTTCCGCGCTGTCGGGTTCCGCTTCCGCGAAGGGTTCTTCGGGGAACTCCACGCGCGTGTGTGCCGCGCGGAGCGTCAGCACCATGGTGAGGCCTCCGCCGGGTGTGTCCTCGGCGTTGAGGGTGCCGTGCATGGCCTCGGCGAAGCCCCGGGCCACCGCGAGCCCGAGCCCCACCCCGGCGCCGCGCGGGGCGTCGCCGTAGCGCTGGAAGGGCGCGAAGATGCGCTCCTTGGCCTCGTCGGGGACGCCGGGACCGCGGTCCACGACCCGTACCTCGACCCGGTCGGCGATGGCGCTGGCGGTGACCCGGACGGTGGTGTCGGGCGGGCTGTACTTGACGGCGTTCTCGACCAGGTTGGCCACCGAACGCTCCAGGAGCCCGGGGTCCACCGCGACCATCGGCAGCGTCTCCGGCACATCCAGCTCGACGCTCCCGTCGGGCACCCCGCCGAGCGCCATCGGCACCACCTCGTCGAGGTCGATCTCCCGGACGATCGGGGTGACCGTGCCGGTCTGGAGGCGGGACATGTCGAGGAGGTTGCCCACGAGGTGGTCGAGCCGGTCGGCGCCCTCCTCGATGCCCTCCAGGAGTTCGGCCTGGTCCTCCTCGGACCACGCCACGTCGTCGGAGCGGAGCGAGGAGACGGCCGCCTTGATGCCGGCGAGCGGGGTCCGCAGATCGTGCGACACGGCCGCCAGGAGCGCCGTACGGATGCGGTTGCCCTCGGCCAGCGCGCGAGCCCGGTCGGCCTCCTCCTGGAGGCGGCTGCGGTCCAGGACGACGGCGGCCTGGGCGGCGAAGGCGGCCAGCACCCGGCGGTCCTCGGCGGGCAGCACCCGGCCGGTGAGCGCGAGCGCCATGTGGTCCCCCACCGGCATGTCCACGTCCGCCTCCTCGGGCCGCTCCACCGGCCGCCCCTGTCCCACGCGCCCGGCGCAGGTCCACGGGTCGACGTCGCCCGCCCGTTCCAGAAGGGCCGCCGACTCCATGCCGAAGGTCTCCCGGACGCGCTCCAGGAGCTCCTCCAGGCCGGTCTCGCCGCGCAGTACGTTCCCGGCGAGGAAGGACAGGATCTCCGACTCGGCGCGCAGCCGGGCGGCCTGGTGGGTCCTTCTGGCCGCCAGGTCGACGACGGAGGCCACCGAGATGCCGACGCCCACGAAGATCACGATCGCGACGATGTTCTTGGGATCGGCGATGGTCCAGCGGTGCAGGGGCGGTGTGTAGAAGTAGTTCAGCAGCAGGGAGCCGACCGCGGCCGAGGCGAGCGCCGGGAACAGTCCGCCGAGCAGGGCGGCGGCGACCACGACCGCGAGGAACAGCAGCATGTCGTTGGCGAGGCCGAGGTCGACGGTGTTCAGGAGGACCGCGAGGAGCACCGGTCCCGCCGCGCCGACCAGCCAGCCCCAGATGATCCGGGCCCGCCCGAGCCGGGCGCTGCGGGCGACGGGCAGTCCGCGGCCCTTGGCGACCTCGTCGTGGGTGACGATGTGCACGTCCAGGTCGGGCCCGGACTCCCGGGCGACCGTGGCGCCGACGCCGGGTCCGAAGACGTACTGCCAGGTCTTGCGGCGGGAGGAGCCGAGGACGATCTGGGTGGCGTTGACCCCGCGCGCGAAGTCGAGCAGCGCAGCCGGTATGTCGTCGCCGACGACGTGGTGAAAGGTTCCTCCGAGGTCCTCGACGAGGGTTCTCTGCACGGCGAGTTCCTTGGGCGAGGCGGAGGTCAGGCCGTCGCTGCGGGCTATGTAGACGGCGAGCACCTCACCGCCCGCGCCCTTCTCCGCCAGCCGCGCGGCCCGCCGGATGAGGGTCCGCCCCTCCGGCCCGCCGGTCAGCCCGACGACGATCCGCTCCCTGGATCCCCAGATCTTCGAGACCCGGTGCTCGCTGCGGTACTGCTTGAGGTACTCGTCGACCCGGTCGGCCACCCACAGCAGCGCCAGCTCGCGCAGGGCGGTCAGGTTGCCGGGCCGGAAGTAGTTGGAGAGCGCCGCGTCGACCTTGTCCGGCTGGTAGACGTTGCCGTGCGCCATCCGCCGCCTGAGCGCCTGGGGCGACATGTCGACAAGCTCGATCTGGTCGGCCCGCCGGACGAACTCGTCGGGCACGGTCTCCTGCTGCCGTACTCCGGTGATCGACTCGACGACGTCGCCGAGCGACTCCAGGTGCTGGATGTTCACGGTCGAGACGACGTCGATCCCGGCCGCCAGCAGCTCCTCCACGTCCTGCCAGCGCTTGGCGTTGCGGGAGCCCGGAACATTGGTGTGGGCCAGTTCGTCCACCAGAGCGACGGCGGGCGCCCGCCGCAGCACGGCGTCGATGTCCATCTCGGTGAACACCGAGCCCCGGTACTCGATCTCCCGGCGCGGAACCTCCTCCAGGCCGTGCAGCATCACCTCGGTGCGCGGCCGCCCGTGGTGCTCCACGAACCCCACGGCACAGTCGGTCCCCCGCTCGGTCCTGCGGTGCGCCTCGGACAGCATCGCGTACGTCTTGCCGACGCCCGGTGCCGCACCGAGGTAGATCCGAAGCTTGCCGCGTCCCATGAGTCCATTGTCTTCCGCTGACCAGTGCCTACGCAGCGTCGACCTTACGGCCAACCATCCCGGCGAAGGGGACCGGAAGCGGGCCGCGGGCGCTCTTTGACGCAACTCTGACGCGGGTACGGCGAGGTCGGCGGCACCGACGGACGTGAGGGACCCGGACGACGGCCGCCCCGCCCCTCACGGACGCCCCCTCAGTGCCCCAGGATCTCCCCGTCCCCCAGTTCCAGCACCCGGTCGGCCAGATCCAGCAGCGTGGCGTCGTGCGTGGCCACCAGCGCCGTCACGTTCTCGCTCCGTACGACCGCCCGCAGCAGCTCCATCACCGCGTGCCCGGTCTCCGCGTCCAGCTGGCCGGTCGGTTCGTCGGCGATGAGGACCGAGGGGTTGTTGGCGAGGGCGCGGGCGATGGCGACGCGCTGCTGCTGGCCGCCGGAGAGTTCGCCGGGGCGCTGGGCCGCGTGGTCGGCGAGACCGACCAGGGAGAGGAGCAGTTCGACGCGTTCCTCACGCGCGCGTGCGTCGGCGCGACGCAGGCGCAGGGGGACGCCGACGTTCTCCGCGGCGGTGAGGATCGGGATGAGCCCGAAGGACTGGAAGACGAAGCCGATACGGTCCCTGCGCAGCCCCAGCAGCCCGTCCTCGTCCAGTTCGGCGAGGTCGAGGCCGTCGAGCACGACCCGCCCCCGGTCGGGCCGGTCCAGCCCGCCGACGATGTTGAGGAGCGTGGTCTTGCCGGAGCCCGAACGCCCCTTGAGCGCGACGAGTTCACCGCGCGGCACCTCGAAGGAGACCCCGCGCAGCGCGTGCACCGCGGCGGCCCCCTCCCCGAAGGACCTGTGGATGTCCTCGACCCGCACCATGGTCTCGGTGACCACCTGAGCCATACGCCCACCCCCGTGAAGCTCGTCGAACCGGGCGCCAGTATCACCGCCGGGCGCCCGGCCTTCAACGGTTTCAGCTCGGGTTGTCCCCGTGCGTGAGCGTCTCCCACGCCACGAAGAGGTTGTTGCTGCCCGACGGACGGTTCCGCTCGGTCAGCGTCTGCGTGTTAGTCATGCCCATGCCAAGCCTGTTGTGCAGCGCGTTGTACCCCACCTCGGTGACGGGTCCGAGCCCGAGCTTCAGCGACCCGCCGCACAGCCAGCTCGGCACCGCCGTACCCAGCTCGTACTTGGCCTGGAACCCCAGCGCCTGCCGCAGCCGCTCGCCCACGTCGGTGCCGTACAGGTCCTGCCCCTGGATCCGGCTGGTCTCGGCGACGTGCGAGATCGCGGAGATGCCGTACCCGGTGTGCGTGAGGTCCCGGCAGGTCTCCTGGGTGAGCCCGGTGGCGAAGGTGGACTGTCCCTGCCAGTAATTGACGACCTTCTCCCGGGTGTTGAGGTTCTGGCTCGGCACGGTCCTCGGGAGGGCGCCGTCGGAGTCCAGGTACACATAGGCGGCCGTACGCGTGCGGAACTTCGCCATCGCCTTGTCGTACGACGACTTGTCCTCCAGGAAGACCGAGATGCCGACGGCCGCCTCCATCATCGACAGCTCCCAGTTGCCGTTGGAGTTCGAGCCGTTGATGATCTCGGGCAGATAGACGCTGCGGAGCATGGTCGCGAAGCGTCCGGAGTTCGCCCAACTCCCGGTGTACGTGTACTTGATGATCTCGGCGGCCCTGGGCCAGGAGGAGCCCGCCCAGCCGGTCTGGAGCGGCGCGTTGCTGTTGGTGTGGTCCGTGATCGTCGCCGACCAGGCGTCCATGAGCTGGATGGCCTTCCTGGCGTACCGCTCGTCCCGGGTGATGTACCAGGCGAGGGCGTCGGTGTAGGCGGCAATCGCGTCCTCGCGCTCGTCGGTGCAGCCGTGGTTGGGGTTCGAGTACGACCCGCACTCGACGACCGCGCGCGGCTTGGGCGTGCGGTTCAGGTCGGCGTACTTGCTCGCCAGCATCTTGTCGAAGGCGCCCTTCCAGGGCTGGGCACCGGCGCCGACCTTGCCCCGGACGAAGTCCAACTGCCCCTGGGAGACGGTGACTCCGGGATGGACGAAGGTGGCGGGTGCGGCCTCGGCGGGTCTCACGAGCAGCCCCAGGACGAACGCGGTGACGATCATGATCGGTACTGGACGACGCACAGCGACTCCGTTCTCGTATGTGAACGTAAGGCGCCCCTATGAACACAGGCGTTGGCGGATGACCGTAGGTACAGACCAATACGCCGTCAAGGTCCCGCGCACGAAAAAGGGCCGCACCCCATGACGGGGTACGGCCCTGCGCTCGCTGTTCGCCCTACCGGACCTCGGTGATCTCCGGTCCACGCTGGAGCTGGCCCATTCCGCCGGAGAAGCGGGAGCCCTCCTCCTGCTGCTGGACGCCCTCGGGGACCATCTGGGCGTCGTTCGGCAGCTTGAGGACGATCGGGTCGCGGGGCGCCATCGGGCCCTCGCCGCGGACCACGACCGTGTCCCGGAAGATCTGCTCCAGGAGCCCGGCCGCCTGCGGCTGCACCGCGCCCTGGCCCGAGATCACCCCGCGCAGGAACCAGCGCGGGCCGTCCACACCCACGAACCGCACGACCTGGAAGCCGCCCGTGCCGTCCGGCAGCTGCACCGGCACCTGGGCCCGCAGCTCCCAGCCCAGCGGGCCCTCGACCTCGTCGATGATGCCGCCCTGCTGGGTGATGCCCGAGCCGATCTCCTCGCGCACCTCGCCCCAGATGCCCTCGCGCTTGGGAGCGGCGAAGGCCTGGAGCTGGATGGCGCTGTCGCGCAGTACCACGGTGGCCGCGACGATCGCGTCGCCCGCGACCTCGACCCGCAGCTCCATGCCGTCGACACCCGGTACGAACAGACCGCCCAGGTCCACGCGGCCCTCGGCGGGGTCGCGGACCTCGGTGTCGTCCCAGGGCCCGTCGGGGCGCGGCTCCGGCTCCAGCCGTACGCGCTCGCGCTCGCCCTCTACGTCGTCCGCCTCAGTGTCGACACTGTCGACGACCTGCTCGGCCTCGCCGGCCGCGTCCTCGGCGGCACCCTTCTTGTTGCGACGTCCGAACACGTCACTGTCCTTCCCGGTCGGATACGACCGATGCGTATCGATTCCCACCCGTTGTGCCGCCCACGGCGGCCTCAGCGCTTGTATCGCCCCCGTCGCCCACGGCGGCGTGACCGCCGGTGGACCCGAAGCCCCCCTCGGCCCGCGCCGAGTCGGGAAGCTCCGCGACCTCCTGGAAGCGGACCCTCTCGACCTGCTGGACGACGAGTTGGGCAATCCGGTCGAAGCGCTCGAACCGCACTGCCTCATGCGGGTCGAGATTCACCACGATCACCTTGATCTCCCCACGGTACCCGGCATCAACCGTCCCCGGGGCATTCACGAGAGCGACACCGCAGCGGGCGGCGAGACCGGATCGCGGGTGCACGAAGGCCGCGTACCCCTCCGGGAGCGCCACGGACACCCCCGTGGGCAGCACGGCCCGCTCCCCCGGCTTGAGTTCACGGCTCTCGGTGGTGCGCAGATCGGCCCCCGCGTCGCCCGGGTGCGCGTACGCCGGAAGCGGTACGTCCGGGTCGACGCGCCGGATCAGCACGTTCAGGGGGTCACGGCTCACGGGTTCACCTCGAAGGCACGGGCACGCCGGACCTGGTCCGGGTCGTCCATGGCGGCCCTGATCTCCTCGGGGCGGCCGTTGTCGATGAAGTGGTCGACCTTGACCTCGATGAACAGGGCGTCGGCGCGGACCGCGACGGGCCCCTCGGGGCCGCCGATCCGGCCGGTCGCGGACGAGTAGATCTTCCGCCCCGCCACCGCCGTCACCTCGGCCTCCAGGTGCAGCACCGTGCCGACGGGCACCGGCCGCACGAAGTCGGTCTCCAGGCGCCCGGTCACCGCGATGGTCCGCAGCAGCCAGTTGAGCGAGCCCAGGGTCTCGTCGAGGGCAGTCGCCAGCACGCCGCCGTGCGCGAGTCCGGGAGCGCCCTGATGGGCGGGGCGCACGGTGAACTCGGCGGTGACCGAGACCCCCTCGCCGGCCCGCGCCTCCAGGTGCAGCCCGTGGGGCTGCTCGCCGCCACAGCCGAAACACCGGCTGTAGTGCGCACCGAGCAGCTCACCGGGCGCGGGAGCGTCCGGGTGACGCACGGGTTGCGCCGCGTCGGCGGGAGGCTTGAGAGCCAGGGAAGTACCACTCACAGGCGCAGACCTTACCCGCGCGTCGGAGGTATCAGGACACCGTGCCAAGCTTGGTTTCATGCAGCCGTACGACGAACGCCTCACCGCCCCCCGCTCCTGGTGGCTGATCTCCTTCCTGGTCGGGGTCTCCTTCGCGCTGATCCTGCTCCCCTTCGGGACGCTTCCGCTGCTCGGCGGCCTGGTCGGCGGCACCGCCGTGGCAGCGGTGCTGGCGAGTTCCTACGGCTCGATGCGCATCCGGATCGTGGGTGACTCCCTGATCGCCGGCGAGGCGAAGATCCCGCTGTCGGCGCTGGGCGGGACGGAGGTCCTCGACCCTGAGGAGGCCCGCGCCTGGCGGACCTACAAGGCCGACACCCGCGCCTTCCTGCTGCTGCGCGCCTACATCCCCACCGCGCTGAAGGTGGAGGTCACCGACCCGGCCGACCCGACGCCTTACCTGTACTTGTCGACGCGGGAGCCGGAGCGGCTGGCCGAGGCGCTGAAGGCGGCCCGGACCACGGCCGCCTAGAACGTTCGTGCAGGGCTTCACCCGAGGATGCGGCCCGAAGTCTCACGGAAGTCTTACCCCTCCAGCTCCAGCGGGTTCGCCGGAGCCTCGAGACCGGGGAGTTCGGGCAGCGCCTCCCACGGCACCTGAGTCCTTCTCAGGTCCTTGCGGATGCGCTCGGCCAGCTTTCTGGTGTCCCGGCGGTTCATGACCGCGCCCACCGCCGCGCCGACCAGGAACGGCATCAGGTTCGGCAGGTCGCGGATCATCCGCTTCATGATCTGCTGCCGCAGCTGCTGCTTCATCTGGCTGTTGAGCGCGCCGCTCACACTCGACGGCTTCTTCACGTCGATCCCGCGCTCGCCGGACCAGGAGTTCAGATACGCGGTGGACCGCTCCTTCAGGTTCCCCGGCGGTCGTACGCCGTAGACCTCGTGGAGTTCGGCGATCATCTTCAGCTCGATCGCGGCCACGCCGGTGATCTCGGCGGCCAGTTCGGTCGGCATCGCCGGGGGCACGGGCAGCATCGCCGCCGCGCCGATCCCCGCTCCGACCGTCGCCGTGGCGCTCGCGGCGCCCGTGACGAGCTTGTCCGCGAGCTGCTCGGGGCCGAGCCCCGGGAACTGGCGGCGGAGGGTCTCGAGGTCCCGTACGGGGACACGCGGGGCGTTCTCGATGATCCGGTCGGCGAGGTACGCCAGGCCCGCCCTGGCCCGGCTGCCGCCCTTGCGGACCCCTTCCCGGGCCCTGTCACGGACCGCCGCCACCCTCCCCCGTCTGGTGACGGGCGAGAGCGTCCCGGCCTGTCCGGTCGGCGCCGGGAGGTCAGCCCGGTCGGCGGCCGGTTCGAGCGAGGCTCCCGGATCAGAAGAGCCCCGCCCGTTCTCACGCGTGCCGTGGGGACCGTCGAGCGGCCCCTGGTCCGCTCCCGGCAGGGAGCGGCGCTTCCAAGGAGGGGTCGAGCCGGTCATGCCCGACCCGCCCTCAGTCGCAGTCGCGGCAGATCGGCTGACCGTTCTTCTCCCGGGCCAGCTGGCTGCGGTGGTGCACCAGGAAGCAGCTCATGCAGGTGAACTCGTCCTGCTGCTTGGGCAGCACCCGGACGGCCAGTTCCTCATTGGAAAGGTCCGCTCCGGGCAGCTCCAGGCCTTCGGCGGCCTCGAACTCGTCGACGTCCACGGCGGACGTCGACTTGTCGTTCCTCCTGGCCTTCAGCTCTTCAAGACTGTCCGAGTCGACGTCGTCGTCGGTCTTGCGTGGGGTGTCGTAATCCGTTGCCATGTCGCTCTCCCCCTCTGGGTGTCTGCGGTGTCTCCAGCGCACGTAACGCGTGAGAGGCCGGACTTGTGCCCGACCCGAGGCGGAGATTTTGCCTCACATCAAGGTCTGTTACTCAATCGACACCCAACCGGACTCCTCTTGAGTGATCGGGTTGGATGGCGATCGGGACCGTACACGGTCCGAATCCCGCACTTCAAAGGCGTCTCACCGTGTACTTCCCGTGATCAAGACCCCTGAAAACCAGGATTTTCCCGGCTTTCCGACAGGGTGCATGATCATTGAGAGTAGATGGCCGGAAAATTGCCCTTGTGATCGATCACACATGGAATGCCCCACTGAGCGCCCAGAAAATTCCGCGCAAAGCGAACATCCCCGTGTGTCGGTCACGGTGCGGGGGCCATGATCTCAGACCGGCAGGGTGACTCGCATCACGAGCCCACCCCCTTCGCGCGGCTGTGCCGTGATGTGCCCGCCGTGCGCCCGCGCCACGGACCGCACGATGGACAGACCGAGCCCGACGCCCTTGTCGCTGCCGGTGCGGTCGGCGCCGCGCAGCCGCTTGAACGGTTCGAAGAGGTTGTCCACCTCGTACGCCGGCACGACCGGGCCCGTGTTGGCCACCGTGAGCACCGCCTGGCCGTGCTGGACGTCCGTGGTCACCTCGACCCAGCCGCCCTCGGGCACGTTGTAGCGCACGGCGTTCTGCACCAGGTTCAGGGCGATGCGCTCCAGCAGGACACCGTTGCCCTGGACGACCGCGGACTTCTGCTCGCCGCGGATCGCCACGCCCTTGGCCTCCGCCTCGCCGTGCACCTGGTCGACCGCCTGCTCGGCGACCTCGGCGAGGTCCACGGGCTTGCGCTCGACGATCTGGTTGTCGCTGCGGGCGAGCAGCAGCAGGCCCTCCACGAGCTGCTCGCTGCGCTCGTTGGTGGCCAGCAGGGTCCTGCCGAGCTGCTGGAGCTCCACCGGGGCGCCCGGATCGGACAAGTGCACCTCAAGGAGCGTGCGGTTGATCGCCAGCGGTGTCCGCAGTTCGTGCGAGGCGTTGCCGACGAAGCGCTGCTGGGCCGTGAAGGCGCGCTCCAGGCGCTCCAGCATGTCGTCGAAGGTGTCGGCCAGCTCCTTGAGCTCGTCGTCCGGGCCGTCCAGCTCGATACGGCGGGAGAGGTCCGAGCCGGCCACCGCGCGGGCCGTGCGCAGGATCCGGCCGAGCGGCGACAGGACGCGTCCCGCCATCGCGTAGCCGAAGGCGAAGGCGATGATCGCGAGGCCGAGCAGGGCCAGCAGGGAGCGGCTGAGGAGGTCGTCGAGGGCGTGCTGGCGCTGGTCGTTGACGCACCTGTCCATCGCCTTGTTCATGACCTCGGAGGTGCCGCTCGAGGGCAGGTTGTTGCAGATGTCGCTGGTGACGCTGCCGGTTGTGATCTTGAAAGGCAGTTCACTGCCGACGTTCAGCGCCTGGGCAGCAATCAGATAGATGATCGACAGCAGCAGGATGCCCGCGATCAGGAACATGCCGCCATAGAGCAGCGTGAGCCTTATGCGGATGGTCGGGCGCAGCCAGGGCAGCTGCGGCGCCGGCCTCCTGGGGTCCCAGGTGGGCTTCGGGGGCGCCTGGGGCGGAGCGGGAGTCGCGGCCACGGGGTATCAGATCCGGTAGCCCGAGCCGGGGACGGTCACGATCACCGCGGGTTCGCCCAGCTTGCGGCGCAGGGTCATCACGGTCACCCGCACGACGTTGGTGAACGGGTCGGTGTTCTCGTCCCACGCCTTCTCCAGGAGCTGCTCCGCGGAGACGACGGCGCCCTCGGAGCGCATCAGCACCTCCAGGACGGCGAACTCCTTCGGGGCGAGCTGGACCTCCTTGCCGTCGCGGAAGACCTCGCGGCGGTTGGGGTCGAGCTTGATCCCGGCGCGCTCCAGGACCGGCGGCAGCGGCACGCTGGTGCGCCGCCCGAGGGCACGCACGCGTGCCGTCAGCTCGCTGAACGCGAAGGGCTTGGGCAGGTAGTCGTCGGCGCCGATCTCCAGGCCCTCGACGCGGTCGCTGACGTCGCCGGAGGCCGTGAGCATCAGCACGCGCGTGGGCATGCCGAGCTCGACGATCTTGCGGCAGACGTCGTCGCCGTGGACGAGGGGGAGGTCGCGGTCGAGGACGACCACGTCGTAGTCGTTGACGCCGATGCGCTCCAGGGCGGCCGCACCGTCGTACACGACGTCGACGGCCATGGCCTCCCGGCGCAGTCCGGTGGCCACCGCATCGGCGAGCAGCTGCTCGTCCTCGACGACGAGTACGCGCACGTCGCTTGTCCTTCCGCTGTCCACCCGCGTAGCGCACCTCGGGCACGCACGGGCAGGGGTGTGGGTGAGTGTTGGCCTCCATCCTGCCCTTTTCGGCCATAAGTCGGCTGTAAGGCGGGTGAGGGGCGACTGAAAGACAGGTATGAGAGCGGGAATGCGGGATTTTCTCTCGTGGTTGAGGTTTCCGTCGAAGGGAGCGGGGGGAGGACGGCTTTACACCCCGCGATCACGCTCTGCACGTGCCGTACCACCATGCGGCACGACACGATCCGTTTGTGCGGAGCGGGCGTGGGTGTCCGGCACCGTCGCCGCCCGGCAGGGCAGCGCTGGGCACCCGCAGGAGACGTGATCGCCCCTTCCGAACGGCACACCCCCGTGCCATCGACCCACGACCCAGGACGAGGGGGCGCAGCATGGACGCATTCACCGCAGGACTTCTGCAGCGCATAAGGACGACCGAGTCCGACCTGACGCGGGCTCGCAACGAGGGCGACGACTTCCTCGTCGAGGTGGAGCAGGGCGAACTCGACGACCTGCGCCGCCTCGCCGCCGAGCACGGTGTGGAGGTCAACGCGTAGCGTCTGATCGACTTTTCGGCACGACGACGAACCCCCGGTGAATCCAGCACCGGGGGTTCGTCGTCGCCGTACGGGGTCTCAGTCGTGCCAGGCCCCGAAGTCCTCCAGGAGCCGCTGGAGGGGGCCGAAGACGCCCGGGGTCGCCGCGACCGTGAGGGCCGGGTTCGGGGGCTCTCCGGGGCGGCCGCCGGTCAGGGCGCCGGACTCGCGGGCGATCAGCGCGCCCGCGCCGTAGTCCCAGGCGTTGAGGCCGCGTTCGTAGTAGCCGTCGAGGCGGCCCGCGGCGAGGTCGCAGAGGTCGACCGCCGCCGAGCCGCCCCGGCGGATGTCGCGCAGGAGCGGGATCAGCCGCTGGGCGACCTCGGCCTGGTGGGTGCGGACCTTGGTGACGTAGTTGAAGCCCGTGGAGACCAGGGCCTGGTCCAGGGGCGGGGACGGGCGGCAGGTCAGCCGGCGCTCGCCCTCCCAGGCGCCGGTGGCCCAGGCGCCCTCGCCGCGGACCGCGTGGTACGTCTCGCCGCGCATCGGGGCCGCCACGACCCCGACCACGGTCTCGCCGTCCTGCTCGGCGGCGATGGAGACGGACCAGGTGGGCAGTCCGTAGAGGTAGTTGACGGTGCCGTCGAGCGGGTCGATCACCCAGCGGACACCGCTCGTGCCCTCGGTGGCGGCGCCCTCCTCGCCGAGGAAGCCGTCGTCCGGGCGGTGCTCGGAGATCAGGTCGGTGATCAGCTTCTCGGCCGCGATGTCCATCTCGGTGACCACGTCGATGGGGCTGGACTTGGTCCTGGCGACCTCGAGGTCGGCCGGGCGGCCGTCCCGCAGCAGGGTGCCGGCGCGCCGGGCCGCCTCCTGGGCCAGCCGGAGCAGTTCCGCGTGCAGGGGGTCGGTCACGGCGCTCCTCACGCGTACGGGCTGTCGACGCCCGCGGCGGCGGGCTTGGCGGCGCGGGCCGGGCAGCAGCCGATCGGGCAGACGTCGTGGTCGGCCCCGAGGGCGCCCAGGGCGCAGGGCGTGACCTCCTGGCCGCGCTCGACGGAGGCGCGCTCCAGGACCAGGTCGCGGACCGCGGCGGCGAACCGCGGGTCGTCGCCGACGGTCGCGGAGCGGCGCATCGGCAGTCCCAGCTCCTCGGCCTTGGCCTTGGCCTCGGTGTCGAGGTCGTAGAGGACCTCCATGTGGTCGGAGACGAAGCCGACGGGCGCGATCACCACGGCCGGGACGCCGGACTCGTGGCGCTCCTCCAGGTGGTCGCAGATGTCGGGCTCCAGCCAGGGGATGTGCGGGGCGCCGGAGCGCGACTGGTAGACGAGCTGCCAGGGGTGGTCGACGCCGGTGCGCTCGCGGACGGCCTCGGCGATCAGCCGGGACACCTCCAGGTGCTGCGCGACGTACGCCCCGCCCTCGCCGTGGCCCTCCACCGGGCCCGAGGTGTCCGCGGACGCGTCCGGGATCGAGTGGGTCGAGAAGGCGATGTGGGCGCCGTCCCGGACGTCCTCGGGGAGCTCGGCGAGGGAGGCGAGCACCCCGTCGATCATGGGCTCCAGGAAGCCGGGGTGGTTGAAGTAGTGCCGCAGCTTGTCGACCCTCGGCAGCTCCAGGCCCTCGGCCTCCAGGGCGGCCAGCGAGTCGGCGAGGTTCTCGCGGTACTGGCGGCAGCCCGAGTAGGAGGCGTAAGCGCTGGTGGCGAGGACCAGGACGCGGCGGTGGCCGTCGGCGACCATCTCGCGCAGGGTGTCCGTGAGGTAGGGCGCCCAGTTGCGGTTGCCCCAGTAGATCGGCAGGTCCAGGCCGTGCTCGGCGAAGTCCTTGCGCAGGGCGTCCAGCAGGGCGCGGTTCTGGTCGTTGATGGGGCTGACCCCGCCGAACAGAAAGTAGTGCTGGCCGACTTCCTTCAGGCGTTCCTTGGGGATGCCGCGCCCGCGCGTCACGTTCTCCAGGAACGGGACCACGTCGTCCGGGCCCTCGGGGCCTCCGAACGAGAGCAGGAGCAGGGCGTCGTAGGGGGTGGCGTCGAGCGCGTCTCGCATGGGTCGATCCTGTCATCCGGTACTGACAGCCGGGAAACGGCGGGGTGACCACGCGGGTTCCCGGCCCGTCGCTCCGGCCTTGCGGCCCGCCGCCCGCACGTCGCCCTGCTCCTCCGTCCGGCGTTCCGGGCCGCCCTCGCTGCGGCCCGCGCTCTCCGCGGCGGGCCCTTCCCGCAGCCCGTCCTTCCCGCGGCCGGGCTGGTCCGGACGGGTGCGTCAGGGCCACGTCACTCGTAAGCTGTATGAGCTGCCTTCACGCCTTACCCCACCGCCGGCCTCCTCGGCCGCCCCTGTTCGAAGCCGCCCCTGCCCGAAGTCGCCCTGCCCGAAGCTGCCCCGTCCGACCGGAGACCCCGTGCCCAGCCCCTACCGCGCCCTGTTCGCCGCCCCCGGCTCCAAGGGCTTCTCCGCCGCGGGGTTCCTCGGCCGGATGCCGCTGTCGATGATGGGCATCGGCGTGGTGACGATGGTCTCCCAGCTCACCGGGCGCTACGGCCTGGCGGGCGCCCTGTCCGCCACCATCGCGCTCGCCGCGGCGGTCGCGGGGCCCCAGGTCTCCCGGCTGGTGGACCTGCACGGCCAGCGGCGGGTGCTGCGCCCGGCGACGCTGGCCTCGCTCGTGGCGGCGGCCGGACTGCTGCTCGCCGCGCACTACTCCTGGCCGGACTGGACGCTGTTCGTCTTCAGCGCCGGCATCGGGTGCGTGCCGAGCCTCGGCGCGATGGTCCGCGCGCGATGGGCCGCCCTGTACCGGGACACCCCGCAGCTGCACACCGCGTACTCCTTCGAGTCGGTCGTCGACGAGGTCTGCTTCATCTTCGGGCCGATCATCTCCATCGGGCTGTCCACCGCCTGGTTCCCGGAGGCCGGGCCGCTGCTCGCCGCCTGCTTCCTGGCGGTCGGGGTCTTCTGGCTGACCGAGCAGCGGGCCACCGAACCCGCCCCGCACCCGCGTGAGCACCACGGCGGCCGTACCGCGCTGCGCTCCGCCGGTCTCCAGGTCCTGGTGGCCACCTTCGTGGCGACCGGCGCGATCTTCGGCGCGGTCGACGTGGTCACCGTGGCCTTCGCCGACGAGCAGGGGCACAAGAGCGCGGCGAGCCTGGTGCTCGCGCTCTACGCGGCGGGCTCCTGCGTCGCGGGCCTCGTCTTCGGGCTGCTGCACTTCAAGGGAGCACCCGAGTCCCGCTGGCTGCTGGGCATATGTGCGATGGCCGTGAGTATGATCCCCCTCCTACTGGTCGGAAACTTGCCGTTTCTGGCCGTGGCGCTGTTCGTAGCGGGCCTGTCCATCGCTCCCACGATGATCACGACGATGTCCCTGATCGAGCAGCACGTACCACGCGCACAACTGACCGAGGGCATGACCTGGATCAGCACCGGGCTCGCGGTCGGCGTCGCGCTCGGCTCCTCCATCGCCGGCTGGGTCATCGACGCGGCCGGTGCGCGGGCCGGGTACGGGGTCCCGGCGGTGTCCGGGGCCGTCGCGGTCGCGGTCGGTTTCCTGGGGTACCGCCGGCTCAGCAGACCGGCGCCGGGTCGGGGAGGCACCGTTGAGCAGCACAGCGAGCGGGAAGAACGGCACGTGGCGTAACTGGGGCGGCAATGTCGCCTCCCGTCCCGCGCGGGAGGTCACGCCCGCCTCGGTGGACGAGCTGGCGGCTGCCGTACGGAGGGCCGCCGAGGACGGTCTGAAGGTGAAGGCCGTCGGCACCGGGCACTCCTTCACGGCCATCGCGGCCACCGACGGTGTGTTGATCCGCCCTCAACTGTTGACCGGTATCCGCAACATTGACCGGGACAACATGACTGTCACGGTGGAGGCGGGCACCCCGCTCAAGAGGCTCAACATGGCTCTCGCGCGCGAGGGGCTGTCGCTCACCAACATGGGCGACATCATGGAGCAGACGGTCTCCGGGGCCACCAGCACCGGCACCCACGGCACGGGCCGCGAGTCGGCCTCGATCGCCGCCCAGATCCGGGGTCTTGAGCTGGTGACCGCCGACGGCTCGGTGCTCAGCTGCTCCGAGAAGGAGAACCCCGAGGTCTTCGCGGCAGCGCGGATCGGCCTGGGCGCGCTCGGCATCGTCACCGCGATCACCTTCGCGGTGGAGCCGATCTTCCTGCTCACGGCCCGCGAGGAGCCCATGAGCTTCGACAAGGTCACCGGCGCGTTCGACGAACTCTGGGCCGAGAACGAGCACTTCGAGTTCTACTGGTTCCCGCACACCGGCTCCACCAACACCAAGCGCAACAACCGCAGCGCGGGCCCCGAGAAGCCGGTACCGCAGGTGAAGGGCTGGATCGAGGACGAGTTCCTCTCCAACGGCGTCTTCCAGGTGGCACAGTGGGTGGGCCGCGCGGCGCCGGGCACCATCCCCTCGATCGCGCGGATCTCCAGCAAGGCGCTGTCCGCGCGGACCTACACCGACATCCCGTACAAGGTCTTCACATCGCCGCGCCGGGTGCGGTTCGTGGAGATGGAGTACGCCGTCCCGCGCGAGGCAGTCGTCGAGACACTGCGTGAGTTGAAGCGCACGGTCGAACGCTCCGGCCTGCGGGTCAGCTTCCCCGTCGAGGTGCGCACCGCGCCCGCCGACGACATCACGCTCTCCACCGCGTCGGGCCGCGACACCGCGTACATCGCCGTCCACATGGTCAAGGGGACGCCGTACCAGGCGTACTTCACGGCCGCCGAGCGGATCTTCACCGCGCACGAGGGGCGCCCGCACTGGGGCAAGGTGCACACGCGCGACGCGGAGTACTTCGACGGGGTCTACCCGCGGTTCGGCGAGTTCACCGCGCTGCGGGACCGGCTCGATCCCGACCGGCGCTTCCAGAACGACTATCTGCGCAGGGTGTTGGGGGCGTAGCCGGCCAGGAGGCGGTCGTACGAAGCCGATAGTTCCGTTTCCGGCGATTCCGTGAAGTACGCCACGTCCAAGATCGCGAGAACCGCTCAACGGACGGTCGGACGCCGTTTCTTGAACGAAGTTGAGTGGCGCGGCAATCCACGCACGTGGCCCAAATGGAGTACTGTTGCGAGCCCTGGGCCCGGTCTCCCGCCAGGGCGTCCGTGGCCTTCAAGGGGCGCCAGGAGGGGGCTAGTTGCTCAGGGTGACGGAGTTGGTCACTTAGCGTTGCGAATAGGTAACCGTGCCATAACGGCGTTCCCGGGCCCGTGCCCGACACGCCGGGCAACTCGGCAAGGTTGTGGCAGGCTGCACCCGGGCAGGCCACACTCGACTAGCGGAAGCAGCGACGCACGTGACGTCGGCAGGCACCACCCGGGAGGTCCCCATGCCCGAACTGCGTGTCGTGGCCGTCTCGAATGACGGCACACGGCTGGTGCTGAAGGCTGCCGACTCAACGGAGTACACGCTTCCGATCGACGAGCGACTGCGCGCGGCTGTGCGCGGCGACCGTCCCCGCCTCGGTCAGATCGAGATCGAGGTCGAAAGCCATCTCCGTCCCCGCGACATCCAGGCGCGTATACGCGCGGGTGCCACCGCGGAAGAGGTAGCCCAGCTCGCAGGTATCCCCGTAGACCGTGTACGGCGCTTCGAGGGCCCCGTGCTCGCCGAGCGCGCCTTCATGGCCGAACGAGCCCGCAAGACCCCGGTCCGCCGGCCCGGCGAGAACGCCGGACCGCAGCTCGGCGAGGCCGTCCAGGAGCGGCTGCTGCTGCGCGGCGCCGAGAAGGACACCGTCCAGTGGGACTCGTGGCGCCGTGACGACGGCACCTGGGAGGTCCTGCTCGTCTACCGCGTGGCGGGCGAACCGCACTCGGCGAGCTGGACCTACGACCCGCCCCGGCGGCTCGTCCAGGCCGTCGACGAGGAGGCGCGCTCGCTGATCGGCGAGTCCGAGGACCTCGCGGCGCCGGAGCCCAGCTTTCCGTTCGTGCCGCGTATCGCCCGGCTGCCGCGCGACCGGCCGCTGGACCGCGCGCTCGACCGGCCGAGTCTGCCACCGGCCGAGCCCGCCGAGGAGGCCGTCGCCGAACGCGACTCGCTGACCAGCCTGTTGGAGGCCGTACCGAGCTTCCGGGGCGACATGGTCGTACCGGAGCGGCCGTCCGAGACGGCGACCGCCGAGGAACCGCCCGCGCCGGAGCCCGAGGTGGAGGAGCCGCCCGCTCCCGCGGCCTCGGCCGGTTCCGCCTACGCGGATGTCCTCATGCCGCGTTCGGTGGCCAGCCACCGCGACCGCCTGATCGGCGCCACCGACCGCCAGGCCGAGGCGGACGGCGTCCGTCCGGGCCGCAGAGCGGCGGTACCGAGCTGGGACGAGATCGTGTTCGGTACGCGCAGGAAGAAGCAGGAGTAGTCCGTCGTACGAGGATCAGGGCCGCGCTCGTCGAGTGCGGCCCTTTCCCGTCGTACGCCTTGCGGGAGTCACTGCGGGTCGGGGCCGACGGCGACCGGCCGGTCCGGGTCCGAGGACCACTCCGACCAGGAGCCGACGTACAGGGCCGCCGGGATGCCCGCGACGGCCAGGGCCAGCACCTCGTGGGCGCCGGAGACTCCCGAGCCGCAGTAGACGCCGACCTCGGTGCCGTCGGTCGCGCCGAGGGACTTGAAGCGGGCGGTCAGGTCCTCGGCGGGCAGGAAGCGGCCGTCCGGGCCGACGTTGTCCGCGGTGGGCGCGGACCGGGCGCCCGGGATGTGGCCGCCGACCCGGTCGATCGGCTCCACCTCGCCCCGGTACCGCTCCCCCGCGCGCGCGTCCAGCAGGACCCCCGCGCGGGCCAGCGCGGCGGCCTCGTCGGCGTCGAGGAGGCCGGTCGCGGCGGGAACGGGCCGGAAGTCGCCCTCGGCGGGGGTGGGGACGGCCGTCTCGGAAGTTCCCTCCCAGGACGGCAACCCGCCGTCGAGGACCCGCACGTCCGGGTGACCCGTCCAGCGCAGCAGCCACCACGCGCGGGCGGCCGCCCAGCCCTGTCCGCCGTCGTACACGACCACCGGCGTGCCCGAGGAGACACCCGCCCGGCGCATCGCGGCGCCGAACTCCGCGAGGTCGGGCAGCGGGTGCCGGCCGCCGGCGCCGGACACGCCGGCCAGCTCCCGGTCCAGGTCGACGTAGACCGCGCCCGGGATGTGCCCGGCCGTGTAGGCGGCACGGCCGTCGAAGGAGGGTGCGCCGGGTGTGGTCAGCTGCCAGCGGACGTCGAGCAGGACGGGCGGGTTCGGGCCCGCCAGCTCGCTCGCCAGTTCGGATGCGGAGAGGATGGCGTTCATGGCCACCATCCTTGCGCACGGGGTGGCCGCATCGCCCGGGTCCGGCTACTCTGCTCGGCCGGACAGTCCCGATCACGAGGCGTACGGGAACGGGCACATGCTGTACAGCCGATCGCCATCCGTCGGCCATCGCGCGGCAACGGACCGGGCGGTGCGCGGCGGGCACCCTCCGGGCACGGGAGGCCGTGCGGCGGCGCGCCCGGAGCGCGCGGCACCGCGGGTGGTGCGAGCATCGGCACGGAGGTCCGGACCGCGGACATGACACGGCCACCGTGAGGGGCCGAGGAGAGAGTGACGATGACCGAGGCAAGGGGGTCGGCCGCGCCGCCCGCTCGGCACACGCCCGGGACACCCTGCTGGGTGAGTCTGATGGTGCACGGGATGGGTGCCACCCAGGAGTTCTACGGGTCCCTGTTCGGCTGGGAGTTCGTGCCGGGGCCGCAGCAGCTCGGGCCGTACGTCCGGGCCCTGCTCGACGGCCAGGAGGTCGCCGGGATCGGCCAGCTGCCGCCGGACCGCCACCTGCCGGTCGCCTGGACGCCCTATCTCGCCTCGGACGACATCGACCTGACGGCGGAGACGGTACGGCTGTGCGGCGGCACGGTGGGCGTGGGCCCCGTGGACGCCGGTGAGGCGGGCCGGCTGGTGATCGGCTCCGACCCCTCCGGCGCGGTGTTCGGCGTGTGGCAGACGGCGGCGCACCTCGGCACGTCGATCGCGGGCGTCCCCGGCACACCGGCCTGGCACGAACTGCTCACCATCGAGACGGTGGGCGTCGCCAAGTTCTACGAGACGGTCTTCGGCTACGACGAGGAGCCGGTCGTCTCCGCCGACTTCGACTACGTCACCCTCCACGCCGGCGGCCGCCCGGTCGCCGGCCTCCACGGCATCGGCCACGCCCTCCCCCGCGACCGCGGCCCCCACTGGATGACCTACTTCCAGGTGGCCGACACCACCGCCTCCACCCACCTCCTCACAGACCTCGGCGGCCACGTCCTCCACCCACCCCACGACAGCCCACACGGCCGCGTGGCCACGGTGGCGGATCCGGAGGGGGCACGGTTCTCGCTGATCGAGGATCCACGCTGAGGGTTTCGGGTCGCCGAGGGTTTCGGGTCGCCGAAGGGGGCGTCCCTGCCGACCGTGCCCGTGACGGCGTCCGGTCAGAATCGTGCTCCGGCCGACGGGACCGGCAGGACGTCCGGGGAGAGTGCCGCCGCTCGTGCCGTGGTGGCGGTCATCCGGCGGCTGTGGTGGCGGCGGCACAGCACCTCGTAGCCGATGTCGGCGGCCTGGTTGACGTCGCCGACGACGACCTGGGCGCCCTCGACGACCATCTCGCCGTTTATCGTGCGGGCGTTGTGGGTCGCGCGGGCGCCGCACCAGCACAGGGCCTCGACCTGGAGGACCTCGACCCGGTCGGCCAGTTCGACCAGCCGCTGGGAGCCGGGGAACAGCTTGGAGCGGAAGTCGGTGGTGATGCCGAAGGCGTAGACGTCGAGGTCCAGGTCGTCGACCACGCGGGCCAGTTGGTCGATCTGCTCCGGGGCGAGGAACTGCGCCTCGTCGGCGATCACGTAGTCCGCGCGGCCGCCGCGGGAGAGGTGGTCGACGAGGTAGGCGTACAGGTCCTGGCCGTCCTCGACCTCGACCGCGTCGGTGACCAGGCCGAGCCGTGAGGACAGCTTGCCCTCGCCGGCCCGGTCGTCCCGGGTGAAGATCATGCCCGTCAGGCCGCGCGCCGAGCGGTTGTGCTCGATCTGGAGAGCCAGCGTCGACTTCCCACAGTCCATGGTTCCGGAGAAGAACACCAGCTCGGGCATGGCGAGTCGAGCACCTTTCGGTTTCTGGGGAGATGCGGCCGGGTCGGCGTCAGGAGCGTACTTCGAGCAGCGGGACCAGTTGCTCGGCGGGGGTCATCGAGCCGTGGTTGCCGACCATCGCCGACTCCTTCGGCTCCCGCTCGGAGGCGATGATGAGCACGTCGTCGCGGGCGGCGGCGATCACGTCGCCGAGCCGCTCGTACACTCGCCCGTCGAAGCGGTCCGGCGGCCCGAACCAGCCCGCCGCGATCGCCTCGTCCCGCGAGGCCACCCAGAACTGCTCCCCCAGCACCTCGCGCCAGCAGGTCAGCACGTCGCCCGCGGCACCCGGTACGGCGTAGACGTGGCGGGCCCGGCCTTCGCCGCCCAACAGGGCGACCCCGGCGCGCAGTTCCCAGTCCTCGTCGAAGTCGATGCGGTGCTGTTCGTCGAAGGAGATGTCGACCATGCCGTGGTCGGCGGTGACGTAGAGCGCGCTGTTCGGGGGCAGTTGCTCGGCGAGGCGCTGCACCAGCCGGTCCACGTACATCAGTTGACCGCGCCAGGTGTCGGAGTCGACGCCGTAGCGGTGGCCCGCGCCGTCGACCTCGGCGTAGTACGTGTAGACCAACGAGCGGTCCCCGCCGGCCAGTTGCTCGGCGGCGAGGTCGACCCGCTCCTCGCCGGCCGCCCGCCCGTGGAACGTCCCGCCGCTGAGCGCGACCTTGGTCAGCGGGGTGTTCTGGAAGACGGGCGAGGAGACCTGGGCGGCGTGCACCCCTGCCTGGTCGGCGAGTTGGAAGACGGTGGGGTACGGCTGCCAGACCTGCGGCTTGGTCCAGGGCTGCCAGCGCAGCTGGTTCATCAGCTCGCCGGTGTCGGGGTTGCGCACGGTGTAGCCGGGCAGGCCGTGGGCGCCGGGCGGCAGGCCGGTGCCGACGGAGGCGAGGGAGGTCGCGGTGGTCGCCGGGTAGCCGGTGGTCAGGGGGCGGCCGGTGCCGCCGCGCGAGCTGGCCAGCAGGGAGGTCATGAAGGGCGCCTCGTCCGGGTGCGCCTTCAGCTGCTCCCAGCCGAGACCGTCGATCAGGAACACGCAGTTCCGGTCGGCGGGCGTCAGCTCGGGGATCGCGGCGGTCAGGCCGGGTACGGCCATGCCGGCGGCCAGGGTGGGCAGCAGGTCGGCGAGGGAGCCGGTGCCGTACTCGGGGACGGGCGCGGTGTCGAGGGCGAGGGGTTCCGGGTGGTCCCAGGCGGCCGGCTGCGCCATCAGCGGGTGACGTCCGCGGTCGCCTCGGAGATGGACTGCGCGAAGGCGAGCGCCTGGCGCACGGTGTCCGGGCCGTCCCCGGCCTCGCTGACGCGCAGGCTGAGGTCGTCGGCGGTGGAGCTGCCGGTGTAGCCGTGGTCCGCCTCGCAGTTGGGGTCGCCGCAGGCGGCGGGCTCCAGGTCGATGCGGGAGACGGCGCCCCAGCCGATGGTCAGCACGACCTCGCGCGGCAGGGTGCCGGGCTGGTACTGCTCCGGGTTGGCGACGACGCGGCTGACCACGACCGACGAGATCCGGCCGAGCTTCACGGACTCGGTGGAGGTGGTGGCGTACGGCGTCGGGGAGGTGCTGTCGGCGGCCTGCTCGTCGGTGTGGCTGACGATGAAGCGGTTGCCGGTGAGGACGAGCACGGTCACGTGCCGCCGCACCTCGTTCTGGTCGAACGTCGTCTCCTGGTGGACCAGGTACGACCTGATGGTGTCGCCGCCCACGGCGGCCTCCACCGCCTCGGCCACGAGGGCCGGGTAGTAGCCGCTGCGCTCGATCGCCGCTCGCAGCCCCTGGGTCGTCGTACTGGTCTTGGCCATGACGTCCATCCTACGGTGGCCCGCTGACTGCGCGGCACCGCTCGCCGCAGCTCAGTACGCGGGGAGGGTCCGCGGGCCGAGGTCGTCACGGGCGGGCGGCGGCGCGAGCCGTACGGAGGCGCCGAGGACGCTCAGGCCGCGCGGGGCGACGACGACCGGCTCCAGGGTGACCGCGACGACCTCGGGATGGTCGTCGACCAGCCGGGACACCCGCTGCAACAGCTCTTCCAGGGCGGGTGTGTCGACCGGTGCGGAGCCGCGCCAGCCGAAGAGGAGGGGCGCAGTCCGGATCGAGCGGACGAGAGAGGTCGCCTCCCGGTCGGTGACCGGAATCAGCCGGTGCGCGAGGTCGCCGAGCAGCTGCGAGGCGGCCCCGGCGAGCCCGAAGGAGAGCACGGCACCGGCGGCCGGGTCGATCACGGCCCGGATCACGGTGTCGACCCCGCGCGGGGCCATCCCCTGTACGACCGGCCGCAGTTCCTCGGGCGTGCCGAACAGCTCGGTCAGCTCGGTGTACGCCCGCCGCAGCTGCTCCTCGTCCGCGAGATCGAGGCGTACGCCGCCGAGGTCGGCGCGATGGCGCAGGTGCGGGGCGGTGGCCTTGAGGGCGACCGGGTAGCCGAGGGTGCCGGCGGCTTCGGCGGCCGCGTCGGGGGTGAGGGCGGGCAGGGCGCGGTGCACCTGGATGCCGTACTTCCCGAGCAGTTCGCAGGTCTCCTCGGCGCCGAGGGTGAGGCCCTGCCCGCGCGTGAGGAGGCCGTCGATCAGGGTGGCGGTGCCCTTCTCGTCGATGTCGTCGTACTCGGGGACCTTGCCGGGTTCGGCCGCCTCCCTTCGCCACTGGGCGTACTGCACGACGTCGGCGAGGGCCCGCACCGCGCGCTCGGCCGCGGGGTAGGCCGGAATGAGACGGTCGCGGTTCTCGGGGGCGGGCGGCTGGGCGGGGGCCGGGGCGGCGCGCAGCCGGTCCAGGGCGCGGAAGGGGTGGTCGGCGCGGATCACCGGCGGTCCCGCGGCGGCCTGGGGTGCGGTGCTGGTCGCGGCGGAGAGGGCCTCCGCGAGGCCGCCGAGCTCGACGTGCACCACGAGGACCGGCTTGCCGGGGACCTGCTGGGCGGCGGACCTGAGCGCCTCGGCGAGCGCGGCGTCGCCCGCCGATCCCTCGCCGACCGCCGGTATCGCCGTCACGACCACCGCGTCGTAGGCGTCGTCCGCCAGCGCGCGCGACAGGGCGACGTGGAAGTCCTCGGGGGTGGCCGCCGTGGTCAGGTCCAGCGGGGGCGTCGGCCGGAGTCCCTCGGCCGCGCAGGCGTCGTACGTCAGCAGGCCGAGCGACTCGGAGTTGCCGAGGATCGCCACCTTCGGGCCCGCGGGCAGCGGCTGGCGGGCGAGCAGCAGGCCGGTGTCGACCAGTTCGGTGATGGTGTCGACGCGGATCACTCCGGCCTGCCGGAGCAGCGCGGAGACCGTGGCGTGCGGCAGCCGCGTGGCGCGGACCGCGTGGCCCTGCGGGGTTCCCGCGCCCTGCACGACGACCAGGGGCTTCGCCGCCGCCGTACGCCTGGCGAGGCGGGTGAACTTGCGCGGGTTGCCGATGGACTCCAGGTACATGAGGGCGACGTCGGTGTCCGGGTCGTCGTACCAGTACTGGAGGACGTCGTTGCCGGAGACGTCCGCGCGGTTGCCGCAGGAGACGAAGGTGGAGACGCCGGTCACGCCGGTGACGCCACCGCCGCGCCGGTGCAGCCGGGAGAGCAGGGCGATGCCGATGGCGCCGGACTGGGCGAACAGGCCGATCCGGCCGGGGCGGGGGGTCTCCGGGGCCAGTGAGGCGTTGAGCCGGACGGCCGGGGAGGTGTTGATGATCCCGAAGGCGTTCGGGCCGATGATCCGCATGCCGTACGCGCGTGCGTGCCGTACGAGTTCCCGCTGGCGCTCGCGCCCCTCGGGCCCGCTCTCGGCGTACCCGGCGGAGAGCACGACGAGTCCCTGCACGCCGTGCGCCCCGCACTCGGCGACGACTTCGGGGACCTCGTCGGCCGGTACGGCGACGACGGCGAGGTCGACGGGGCCGTCGATGTCGCCCACCGAGCGGTGCGCGGGGATCCCGTCGAGCTCCTTGCGGCCTTCGGGGAACGCCTTGTTCACGGCGTACAGGCGGCCGGTGAACCCGGCGTCCCGGATGTTGTCCAGCACGCTGCGGCCCACTCCGCCGGGGGTGCGCCCGACGCCGACGACGGCGACGGACCCGGGGGTGAGCAGCCGCTGCACGGACCGCGCCTCGGCACGCTGTTCGCGCGCGTACTGCACGGCGAGCGAGCGGTCGGTGGGCTCCAGGTCGAACTCCAGGCGTACGACGCCGTCCTCGAAGCTGCGCTTCTGGGTGTACCCGGCGTCGGTGAACACCTTGATCATCTTGACGTTGGCGGGCAGCACCTCGGCGGCGAAGCGCCGGATGTCGCGCTCGCGTGCGACGGCCCCGATGTGTTCGAGGAGGGCGGAGGCGACACCGCGCCCCTGGTGGGCGTCCTGGACCAGGAAGGCGACCTCGGCCTCGTCGGCGGGGGCGGAGGCGGGCATGCCGTCGGCGCCGATGCGGTCGTAGCGTACGGTGGCGATGAACTCGCCGCCGACCGTGGCGGCGAGCCCCACCCGGTCCACGAAGTCGTGGTGCGTGAAGCGGTGGACGTCCTTGGCGGACAGGCGTGGGTAGGGCGCGAAGAAGCGGTAGTACTTCGACTCGTCCGAGACCTGCTCGTAGTAGCTGACCAGGCGATCGGCGTCATCGACGGTGATGGGCCTGATGCGCGCGGTGCCGCCGTCGCGCAGCACCACGTCGGCCTCCCAGTGGGCGGGGTACTCGTGCCGGTCCGACGCGCTCTGCATGGGCCCCAGAGTACGGCTCGCGTAGGACAACGGCGCGAGGCAGTCTGTGGAGAACGGGCGAGAGCGCACGAGGACTCGCCAGGACGGCAGTCGGACCGAGGCCGCGGTCCGACCGCTCACCCCGGAAGGGACTTCGGGTCCCCTCCGGAGACGCTTCACGTGTGGGAAACTGGTCTAGACAACCCTGAACACCGAAGGGCAGCATCACATGGCTGAGCGCCGCGTCAACGTCGGCTGGGCCGAGGGCCTCCACGCCCGCCCCGCTTCCATCTTCGTCCGGGCCACCACGGCCGCAGGTATCCCGGTGACGATCGCCAAGGCCGACGGCAACCCCGTCAACGCGGCCTCCATGCTGGCCGTACTGGGCCTGGGCGCCCAGGGCGGCGAGGAGATCGTCCTCGCCTCCGACGCCGAGGGCGCGGACGCGGCCCTCGACCGGCTCGCGAAGCTCGTTTCCGAGGGACTCGAGGAACTTCCCGAGACCGTCTGAGCAATGGTGTGACAGCACACCGAAAGGGCTCGTCCGAATTATCGGGCGGGCCCTTCTCATTTCACTTTCGAGGGCATCGGAAATAGCCCCCAGCGAATTCTTACCTCTTTGTATACGGTGCCCGTGTTAATGCCGCGGACCCGTCACGTTTACAGGATGTTGCGAGGTCCTCACACGGTCCGCGCGGCCCGGCCCGGGGGTGGGCCGCAGCCGGTGCAGGGCGCCGGAGCGCTCGGTGTGCAGCGCGGTCACCGCCCGCGCGCGCTCGCCGTCGCCGCGGGCCACCGCGTCCACGATCGCGCCGTGCTCCGCCCAGGACTCCACCGGGTCGGCGGGCGCCTCCACCACGTACATCCAGGCGATCTTGTGCCGCAGCTGGGTCAGCATCGAGGACAGCGCGGGGCTGCCGGAGGACTGGGCGAGCGTCTCGTGGAACCAGCCCCCGAGCGAGCGCAGATCCTCGCTGTTGCCCCGCCTGGCCCGCTCCTGGCCCAGCCGGACCAGGCCGCGCAGCACCTTGAGGTGGGCCTCGGTGCGCCGCTGGGCGGCCCGGGCTGCCCCCAGCGGCTCCAGCAGCATCCGCATCTCCAGGAGGTCGGCGCCCTCCTGCTCGGTCGGTTCCGCGACGCACGCGCCCGCGTGCCGCCGGGTCACCACGAAGCCCTCGGCCTCCAGGGTGCGCAGGGCCTCCCGGACGGGGACGCGGGAGACGCCGTAGCGGCGGGCGAGCAGTTCCTCGGTGAGCCGGCTCCCGCGCTCGTGGACACCGGCGACGATGTCGTCCCGGATCGCCGTGCATACCGAGTGCGCCGGAATACGCATGTCCGACCTCCGTCTTAATCCCCGTGAAACGTCGCCGATTGACGTGTGTTCCGTGACTCTATTGCAATGAGCGGGAATTTCCGACGGCGGACCGGAATCCAGGGATATTTTTTGGACAACGGGGCGGTGGAAACGACGAAACCCCGGCTCGCGGGGAGCCGGGGTCTCGCGGAGATCGCGCGGTGGGCCGTCAGACGCTGACGCCGTGCGAGCGCAGGTAGGACACGGGGTCGATGTCCGAGCCGTACTCGGCGGTGGTGCGGGCCTCGAAGTGCAGGTGCGGCCCGGTGACGTTGCCGGTCGCGCCGGACAGGCCGATCTGCTGGCCCGGGGTGACGGACTGGCCGACCGAGACGCCGATGGACGACAGGTGGCCGTACTGCGTGTACGTGCCGTCGGCCATCCTGATCACGACGTTGTTGCCATACGACCCGCCCCAGCCGGCCTCCACGACGGTGCCGCGGCCGACCGCGTGCACGGAGGTGCCGCTGGCGGCATGGAAGTCGACACCGGTGTGGCTGCCGGAGGACCACAGGGAGCCGCCGGACTTGTAGCCGGTGGAGATGTAGGAGCCGGAGATCGGGGCGACGAAGGCGTTGAGGCGCTTGCGCTCGGCCTCGCGGGCGGCGTGCTCCTTGGCCTCGCGTATCTCCTCGGCCCGTGCCTCGGCCTTGCGCTTGGCCTCGGCGGCGGCCTTCTTGCGCGCGGCGGCCTGCTCCTGGGCGACGGCCTGGGCGTCGATCTGTTCGGCGAGCGAGTCGCCTGCGCTGACCACGGGCATGAGCCCGGTCTGCTCGACGGAGTTCTCGGCGGCGATGGCGGGGGCGGCGACGGCGCCGATGACGCCGGTGGTGGCGAGGGCCGCGACACCGGCCGCGCGGGCGGTGGTGCGCTTCATGCGGCTGGGACGGCGGTGCTTCCCGGTGGCGCAGGTGAACGCCATGTGGTGGCTGGTCCTTTCCTTCCTTCTCGCCTACCGGGTTAGCTGACGGGTTCGGAGCAGGAAGGTCTCCTACGGACCCCCTCGCGCAGCGCGCGGGCGTCCGATTCACCCCAGGGACAACGAGTTTGGGTCCCCGGCTCCCCTGGCTCGCGCCATACGGGGACTCGGCGATGACTGTCCGGTGCCGCGGACGCGGCGCGGTGCCTGACGGACAGCCTGGGCGACGCTATGCGGGCGGACTTTCGATCCCCAAACCGATCACGGTTTTTGTAGCGCATCCCACAGGGCAGACAGGCAACCTCCTGCCCAATTCGGACATCTAAGGAAGCCGGGCATCGCAGGGGCCCTGGAGACGCTTCCGTCTCCAGGGCCCCTGCGCGGTGCGTGTCCCTACTCGGCCGGGACGACCTTCACCTCGCCGATGCCGAGGGCCTCGACGGGCTCCTTGATGGCGGCCGCGTCGCCGACCAGGATCGTCACCAGGCGGTCCACCGGGAAGGCGCTCACGACGGCCGCGGTGGCCTCCACGGTGCCGGTCGCGGCGAGCTGCTGGTACAGCGTCGCCTGGAAGTCGTCCGGCAGGTGCTGCTCGACCTGGTCGGCCAGCGTGCTCGCCACGGCCGCCGCGGTCTCGTACTTGAGCGGCGCCACACCGACGAGGTTCTGCACGGCCACATCGCGCTCGGCGTCGGTGAGGCCGCCCTCGGCGAGCGTGCGCAGCACCTTCCACAGGTCGTCGAGGGCGGGACCGGTGTTCGGGGTGTCGACGGAGCCGCTGATGGCGAGCATCGCGGCGCCCGAGCCGTCCGGGGCGGACCTGAGGACCTGCCCGAACGAACGCACGCCGTAGGTGTAGCCCTTCTCCTCGCGCAGGACGCGGTCCAGGCGGGAGGTGAGGGTGCCGCCGAGGCAGTAGGTGCCGAGCACCTGCGCGGGCCACACGCGTGCGTGCCGGTCGGCGCCGACGCGGCCGATCAGCAGCTGCGTCTGGACGGCGCCGGGACGGTCCACGATGACGACCCGGCCGGTGTCGTCGGCAGTCACCGGCGGCACGGGGCGGGGCTCGGCGGTGGAGCCGGTCCAGGAGCCGAGGGTGTCGCCGAGGAGGGCGTCCAGATCGATGCCGGTGAGGTCGCCGACGACCACGGCGGTCGCGGTGGCGGGCCGGACGTGCTTCTCGTAGAAGGCGCGTACGGCCGCGGAGTCGATGTTCTCGACCGTCTCCTCGGTGCCCTGGCGCGGGCGCGACATGCGCGAGTCCGCCGGGAACAGCTCCCGGGAGAGCTCCTTGGCGGCGCGCCGGGAGGGGTTGGCCAGCTCGTGCGGGATCTCGTCCAGGCGGTTGGTGACGAGCCGCTCGACCTCGCTGTCCGCGAAGGCGGGTGCCCTGAGGGCGTCGGCCAGCAGACCGAGCGCCTTGGCGAGCCGGGAGGCCGGCACCTCCAGGCTGAGACGGACGCCGGAGTGGTCGGCGTGCGCGTCGAGGGTGGCGCCGCAGCGCTCCAGCTCGGCGGCGAACTCCTCGGCGGAGTGCTTGTCGGTGCCCTCGGAGAAGGCGCGCGCCATGATCGTGGCGACGCCGTCCAGACCGGCCGGCTCGGCGTCCAGGGGCGCGTCCAGGAGCACCTCGACGGCGACGACCTGCTGGCCCGGACGGTGGCAGCGCAGGACCGTCAGGCCGTTGCCGAGCGCCCCGCGCGCGGGGGCCGGGAAGGCCCAGGGCCTGGCGTCGCCCGCCTGGGGCTGGGGGTGGAATTCCATCGCGGCGAGCTCGCTCACTGGGCCGCCTCCTCGTTCTCGTCCTGGTCGGCGGGGGCTTCGGCTGCGGTGGGTTCGTAGACGAGCACCGCGCGGTTGTCGGGGCGCAGGGTGGCCTTGGCGACCTCCTGGACCTCCTCGGCGGTGACCTCGAGGACGCGCTGGACGGCGGTGAGGGCGAGCTGCGGGTCACCGAACAGGACGGCGTAGCGGCACAGTTCGTCGGCGCGGCCCGCGACGGTGCCGAGCCGGTCCAGCCACTCGCGCTCCAACTGGGCCTGGGCGCGCTCCATTTCCTCGGTCGTGGGGCCCTCCTCGGCGAACCGGGCGAGCTCCTCGTCGATGGCGGTCTCGATGACCGGCACCTCGACGTCACCGGAGGTCTTCACGTCCAGCCAGCCCAGGGAGGGCGCACCGGCCAGGCGCAGCAGGCCGAAGCCGGCCGCGACGGCCGTACGGTCGCGCCGTACGAGGCGGTTGTAGAGGCGGGAGGACTCGCCGCCGCCGAGGACGGTCAGCGCCAGGTCGGCGGCGTCGGCCTCGCGGGTGCCGTCGTGCGGGAGCCGGTAGGCGGCCATCAACGCGCGCGCGGGGACCTCCTCCTCGACGACCTCGCGCAGCTGCCCGCCCATGGTCTCGGGCAGGGAGCCGTCGCGGGGCACGGGCTTGCCGTCATGGGCCGGGATGGAGCCGAAGTACTTCTCGATCCAGGCGAGCGTCTGCTCCGGGTCGATGTCGCCGACGACCGACAGGACGGCGTTGTTGGGCGCGTAGTAGGTGCGGAAGAACGCGCGCGCGTCCTCCAGGGTGGCCGCGTCCAGGTCGGCCATCGAGCCGATCGGGGTGTGGTGGTAAGGGTGGCCCTCGGGGTAGGCGAGCGCGGTCAGCTTCTCGAACGCGGTGCCGTAGGGGACGTTGTCGTAGCGCTGCCGGCGTTCGTTCTTCACGACGTCGCGCTGGTTCTCCATCGACTCGTCGTCGAGGGCGGCCAGCAGGGAGCCCATGCGGTCGGCCTCCAGCCAGAGGGCGAGCTCCAGCTGATGGGTCGGCATGGTCTCGAAGTAGTTGGTGCGCTCGAAGCTGGTGGTGCCGTTGAGTGAGCCGCCCGCGCCCTGGACGAGCTCGAAGTGCCCGTTGCCGTGCACCTGCTTCGAGCCCTGGAACATCAGGTGCTCGAAGAGGTGAGCAAGGCCGGTACGTCCCTTGACCTCGTGGCGCGAGCCGACGTCGTACCAGAGGCACACCGCCGCGACCGGGGTCAGGTGGTCCTCGGAGAGCACCACCCGCAGCCCGTTGGCCAGGCGGTGCTCGGTCGCTGTCAGGCCCCCGGTGCCTGCCTGGTCTGTGGCCGTGTGACCCATGGGCATGTACGTCCCTTCGATCGCGGTCGCGGTCCTGGAAACCGCGGTTTTCCTGCCGGTCCTGCCACTGTATGCAAGCGTGCGGACCCTCGGCGAAGTTCCCGGAGCGCGTACGCCCACAGCGGATCGCGTAGCCTGCGGGCAGCCGTGAGGGAGGCGCTTTCGTGGTCGCCGGGCCGGGCGGCTCAGCCGGGTCCTGGCCCGGACTGTCAGTGCCGCGGTCCACAATGGTCCGCGTCAGATCCCGTTCACGCTTCAGCAAGAGTGAGCCAAAGGGCCGACGTGAGCGACCCATAGGCGAGCGACCAGAAAAGAGGAGCCGGCAGCGATGGCCCGCCGCAGCACGAAGACCCCGCCGCCCGACGACTCGTACGAGGAGCGGATCCTCGACATCGACGTCGTGGACGAGATGAAGGGCTCGTACCTCGAGTACGCGTACTCGGTCATCTACTCCCGCGCGCTCCCCGACGCCCGCGACGGACTCAAGCCGGTGCACCGGCGCATCGTCTACCAGATGAACGAGATGGGCCTGCGCCCCGACCGCGGCTATGTGAAGTGCGCGCGCGTGGTCGGCGAGGTCATGGGCAAGCTGCACCCGCACGGCGACGCGTCGATCTACGACGCCCTGGTCCGCATGGCGCAGCCCTTCTCCATGAGCGTCCCGCTGGTCGACGGCCACGG
Organism: Streptomyces sp. SID13726; assembly: GCF_010548375.1. Taxonomy (GTDB): domain Bacteria; phylum Actinomycetota; class Actinomycetes; order Streptomycetales; family Streptomycetaceae; genus Streptomyces. The sequence goes on along the minus strand of NZ_JAAGLY010000001.1, from coordinate 127,119 downwards.
AAACTTCGGCTCGTTGGGCAACGACGACCCGCCGGCCGCCATGCGGTACACCGAGTGCCGCGCCGCCGAGGCCGCGAGCCTGATGACGGAGTCCATCGACGAGGACACCGTCGACTTCGCGCCCAACTACGACGGCCAGGAGCAGGAGCCGGGCGCGCTGCCCGCCGCCTTCCCCAACCTCCTGGTGAACGGCTCGTCGGGCATCGCGGTCGGCATGGCCACCAACATGGCGCCGCACAATCTCAACGAGGTCATCTCGGCCGCCCGCCACCTGATCCGCTACCCGAACGCGGATCTGGACGCCCTGATGAAGCACATCCCGGGCCCCGACCTGCCCACCGGCGGCCGGATCGTCGGCCTCTCCGGCATCCGGGACGCCTACGAGACGGGCCGCGGCACCTTCAAGATCCGCGCCACGGTCGCCGTCGAGACGGTGACGGCGCGCCGCAAGGGCCTCGTCGTCACCGAACTGCCGTTCACGGTCGGTCCGGAGAAGGTGATCGCCAAGATCAAGGACCTGGTCGGCTCGAAGAAGCTCCAGGGCATCGCCGACGTCAAGGACCTCACCGACCGCGCGCACGGCCTGCGCCTGGTCATCGAGATCAAGAACGGCTTCGTGCCGGAGGCCGTCCTGGAGCAGCTCTACAAGCTGACGCCCATGGAGGAGTCCTTCGGCGTCAACAACGTCGCGCTGGTGGACGGACAGCCCCTCACGCTCGGCCTCAAGGAGCTCCTGGAGGTCTACCTCGACCACCGCTTCGAAGTGGTGCGCCGACGCAGCGAGTTCCGCCGCACCAAGCGGCGCGACCGGCTGCACCTGGTCGAGGGTCTGCTCACCGCCCTGGTCGACATCGACGAGGTCATCCGGATCATCCGCTCCAGCGACAACTCCGCGCAGGCGAAGGAACGCCTGATCGAGCGCTTCTCGCTGAGCGAGATCCAGACGCAGTACATCCTGGACACGCCCCTGCGGCGGCTGACCCGGTTCGACCGCATCGAGCTGGAGTCGGAGAAGGACCGCCTCAACGCGGAGATCGCGGAGCTGACCCGCATCCTCGAGTCCGACACCGAGCTGCGCAAGCTGGTCTCCGCCGAACTGGCCGCCGTGGCCAAGAAGTACGGCATCGAGCGGCGTACGGTCCTGCTGGAGGTCGGTGAGACCGCCCCGGTGGCCGCCGTGCCGCTCCAGGTGGCGGACGACCCGTGCCGGGTGCTGCTGTCCTCGACGGGTCTGCTGGCCCGTACGGCGAACGGCGAGCCGTTCCCGGAGGAGGCCGGCGGCAAGCGTGCCAAGCACGACGTGATCCTCTCGGCGGTGCCGGCCACCGCGCGCGGCGAGATCGGCGCGGTCACGTCCTCCGGCCGGCTGCTGCGGATCAACGTCATCGACCTGCCGCAGCTCCCGGAGTCGGCCGCGAACCTGGCGGGCGGCGCCCCGCTGGCGGAGTTCCTGTCCCTGGAGGACGGCGAGACGCTGGTCTGCCTGACCACGCTCGACGAGTCCTCCCCCGGTCTGGCGCTCGGCACCGAGCAGGGCGTGGTGAAGCGTGTAGTGCCCGACTACCCGTCCAACAAGGACGAGTTGGAGGTCATCACGCTCAAGGACGGCGACCGGATCGTCGGCGCGGTCGAGCTGCGCACCGGCGAGGAGGACCTCGTCTTCATTACGGACGACGCGCAACTGCTGCGCTACCAGGCCTCGCAGGTCCGTCCGCAGGGCCGTCCGGCGGGCGGTATGGCGGGCATCAAGCTCGTCGACGGCGCGAAGGTCATCTCCTTCACCGCGGTGGACCCGGCGGTGGACGCGGTCGTCTTCACGGTCGCGGGCTCGCGCGGCACGCTCGACGACTCGGTCCAGACGACGGCCAAGCTGACCCCGTTCGACCAGTACCCGCGCAAGGGCCGCGCCACGGGCGGCGTCCGCTGCCAGCGGTTCCTGAAGGGCGAGGACTGCCTGTCGCTGGCCTGGGCGGGTGCCGTCCCGGCGCGCGCCGCGCAGAAGAACGGCACCCCGGCCGACCTCCCGGAGATCGACCCGCGCCGGGACGGTTCGGGCGTGTCGCTGGCGCGGACGGTGTCGGTGGTGGCGGGTCCGGTCTAAGCCGGATCCTCCGGTTCCTCCTCGGTTCCCTGTACGTAGCGCAGGACGCCCCACATGCCGGTCTCGTCGGCGTGCGGGGCGTCCTGCGTCTCTAGCCTGCACTCCTCCAATTCCTTGCCGAGGGCGGCGGTGTCGATGCCGGAGCCGATGAGGACGAGCTGGGTGAGACGGGGGGCGCCGGCCGGCCAGGCCTCCGGGTAGAAGCGCAGGAACCGCCCCACGGCGTGTACGGCGTAGCGGTTGCGGGCGTCGTACGGCCCGAAGTCGACGTACCCCTTGATCCGGTACAGGCCCCCGGGCCTGCTGTCGAGGAACCGCATCAACCGGCGGGGGTCGAGGGGGACTTCGGAGACGTACGAGAGGCTGTCGTAGCCGGAGTGCAGATGACCTGCGTGCTCGCCGTCGCCGTGGGTGTGGTCGGGGTCGTAGGTGTGCTCGTGGTCGTCGGTGTGGTCGTGCAGGTCGTCGAAGGAGAGCTGTCCGATGCGCTCCGTGCCGGGGCGGCAGTCGAAGAGGAACTCGGGGTCGACACGGCCGTAGGTCGCGGAGACCACGGCGGCGTCGTCGACGAGGGACCGGACGGTCTTCTGGACCCGGTCGGCGTCGGGGGCCCGGTCCAGCTTGTTGACCACGACGAGATCGGCGAGGGCGAGATGCCGGTCGAGCTCGGGATGCCTGGCGCGGGTGTCGTCGAACTCGGCGGCGTCCACGACCTCGACGAGACCGCCGTAGACGATCTCCGGCTGCTCGCTGGCGAGCACCATGCGCACGAGTTCCTGCGGCTCGGCGAGCCCGCTGGCCTCGATGACGATGACGTCGATTCCGGCGTCCGGCTGGGCCAGCCTGGCCAGATAGCCGTCCAGTTCGGTGACGTCGACGGCGCAGCACAGGCAGCCGTTGCCGAGGGAGACGGTGGAGTCGCCGAGGGCACCGGCGACGGCCATCGCGTCGATCTCGATGGCGCCGAAGTCGTTGACGATGGCGCCGATACGGCTGCCTCCGCTGCGGTGGAGGAGATGGTTGAGGAGGGTGGTCTTGCCGGAACCCAGGAATCCGGCGAGGACGACGACCGGGATCTGCCGGGAGCGCCCGCTCGGCTGACTCAACGTGCGACCTCTTTCACGCTGCCGTGTGCGCCGGATCGCGGCCCCGGCGCACCTAGGAGGTTTGAATGCCGGACCAGGATACGAGCCGGAATAATCTCCGCGAAGTGAACGATTGTTAGCAGCGCTCGTTGGGCAGACGTTGGGCAAGGCGCCGGTTCGTGCGACCCTCGCTTCCCTCCGTGCGCCTCCTCTCCGCCTCCCCCGCCGATCAGAGCCGCTCGGCACCCTGGGAGACGGCAAGCGCCGCCCACCGCTCGCCGGTCCCCGTCAAGCCGACCCGCACCCCGACGACCGGCGGACGGCCGCCTGATCCGGGGGTTGACATGGCCACACAGAATGATGGAACGCGCGGGCTCGGTCGCGCAGCCGTCGCGGGACTCGCCTTCGCGGCCGGGGCCCTCGTGGCACTCGCCGCCCAGCAGCGCCGTTACGACGAGTTGCTCCTGCGCATCGCCGCGGTGGAACGCGATGACCGCCAGGCGGTCCTGACCGAGCAGCAGCGGCTCCAGTTCTCGCTGCTGTGCAAGGCCATGGACGACGCCGACCTCGCGGCCGTGTACAGCACCGTCCAGATCGAGTCGCCGATCCAGCGCCGCCAGTATCTGTTCGCCCACGCGATGTACACCAACGCGCTGCTCGCCTACCGAACCGGCGTGGTCAACTGGGAGGAGCTGCACGGCCACCTTCGGGTGATCTGCACGAACTCCATCTTCCGCGACTACTGGAAGGCCCACACCGAGCACCGCGCGAGCCTGCGGGACGATTCGGAGGAGGCGCGCGTGGGCCGAATGGTGGACGGCATCATCCAGGATCTGGACGACGCGGATATCGACGAGTGGTGGGTCGTCGGTGAACCGCCCGCGGAGGACGCCTAGTTGAACCGAGCCCGGCGGCGGACGGGCATCCCACGTCTCTGCCGACCCGGCAGATCCCGGCCACAACAAGGGGCTAATCTGGCTCCCCTCCTACCACCCAACGCCCCAAGGACCGGGATCCACTTGAAAATCGTGCGCCGCATCGGTGCGTCTCCACGCGAGCGTGGCAGTCTGTCCGGCGACACCTGCCCCGACATCTTCGAGCTCAGTGACGGCAACTTCGCGGTCATCGGCACCGAGGCCACAGCGACGCTGGACGCCGAACTGCCCGCCGACGCGGCTCGTGCCGACTACGAGCGCATCGTCATCGTGAGCCGGGAGACGCTGATCCGCGCGAAGGCCGACATCCCCGACGCATGAGTTCCCGCACGGGCGACGCACCACCCCGATCCGTTTCCCGTCCCACCCGCCCCACCGCACTTCACGAAGAGCGACACCGGGGCCCACTCCGAGCAGCCCGAGACCCCGCCCCCTGCTCAGCCCTCCACGAGCCCGGCGCCAGAACGGCACCGGGCCTCATGCGTGTCCGGGGCCCTTTCGGCGGCCGGGGGCCGGGGCTTCCGGAGACAGGCCCTAGACCACCCGCCTTAGGCCACCCGCGGCACCGCCACCGGCGCCCCCGGTCCCACATACCGCGCCACCGGCCTGATGATCTTCGAATCGGCCGCCTGTTCAAGGATGTTGGCGCTCCAGCCCACCGCACGCCCCGCCGCGAACGTCGGGGTGAACATCTCACGGGGCAGGCCACAGAGTTCCATGACCACACCCGCGTAAAACTCGACGTTGGTGTGCAGCTCACGGCCGGGCTTCAGTTCGGCGAGGATCGTCTCGACCTGTCGCTCGACCTCGACGGCGAAGTCGACCCGCGGTCCACCGAAGCTCTGGGCGACCTCACGGAGCATCCGGGAACGCGGGTCCTCGGTGCGGTAGATCGCGTGGCCGAAGCCCATGATGCGCTCACCGGCGAGCACCCGCTCACGGATCCAGGCGTCGATGCGGTCGGGGGTGCCGATCGCGTCGAGCGTGTCCAGCGCCCTGCTCGGCGCACCTCCGTGCAGCGGTCCGGACAGCGCGCCCACGGCCCCCACGAGAGCCGCCGCCACGTCCGCCCCCGTCGACGCGATGACCCGGGCTGTGAAGGTTGATGCATTGAATCCGTGATCAATGGTTGAGATCAAGTACCGCTCGACCGCCCGCGCCCGCCGCGGCTCCGGCTCCGAACCGGTCAGCATGTAGAGGTAGTTCGCCGCGTACGAGAGGTCCTCGCGCGGCTCCACCGGCTCCAGCCCGCGCCCCAGCCGGTGCAGTGCGATGAGCAGTGTCGGTACGGCCGCGGCCGCCACGAGGGTGTCCCGTCGGCGCTGGTCCGGGTCGATGTCGTAGACCGGGCGGAAACCCCGCGCCGCGCCCAGCAGCGAGAGCGCGGTGCGCATGCCGGCCAGCGGTCCCGACCGTCCGCTCGCCACCGCTATCGCGGGCAGCGCCGCCCGCACCTCGTCCGGCAGTCGCCGCAGCGCCGCTGTCTCGGCCCGGAAGCTCACGGACCGCCGGGCGTCGGGCAGTTCACCGTGGACCAGGAGATGCCAGACGTCCTCGAAGCCGCGGGTCTGCGCGAGTTCGACGGCCGAGTACTGACGGTAGTGGTAGAACCCCTCGCGCCCCCGGACGTCCCCGATCTCGGTGTCGGTGACGACGACCCCGGCGAGACCTCGCGGTACCTCGACGAGTGTGGTTGCGGACCTGTTGACCGACATGATTCCTCCCTGGACTTGATTTGACTGTCCATGGTTGACTCGCTTTCTGTCAATATTGATTGAATCAACATAGACCGATCAACCCATCCGACTGCGGATACGGTGACGTCTTATGCGCGATCAAGCCCCCCTCCCCGGCCCCGCCGACCACCGGCTCAGCACCAAGGAAGCCGCCGAGCTGCTGGGCGTGAAGCCCGAGACCGTCTACGCCTATGTGAGCCGCGGTCAGCTCAGCAGCAGGCGGGTCCCCGGCGGCCGGGGCAGCACCTTCGACGCCAAGGAGGTGGAGACCCTCGCCCGGCGCAACCGGCGCGAGAGCGGCGGGAGTCCGGGATCGGGCGGCGAGCTGTCCGTACGGACCCGCGTCACGTTCATCGACCGGGACCGCTACTTCTTCCGGGGCGTCGACGCGACCGAGCTCGCCGCGCGCCACTCCTACGAGGAGATCGCGGAGTGGCTCTGGACCGGCCGGCTGCGGCCCGGCGTCACCTTCACCGCGCCCGACGCCGCCGTGGACGTCGCCCGCCGCGCGGTGGACTCGCTGCCCGAACACACCGGCCCCACCGACCGGTTGAGGGTCGCCGCGATCGCCGCCGCGGCCGCGGACCCGCTCCGCTTCGACCTCTCCGAGGAGGCCGTGCTCGGCACCGCGCGCACCCTCATCCCCACGCTCGTCGCCGCCCTGCCGCCCGTGCTGCCCGACCGCCGCCGCGACGACGGCCCCCTGGCCCACCGGCTGTGGACCCGCCTCACCGGCCGCAAGCCCGACGAGACGTCCCTGCGCGTCCTGGACACCGCGCTCGGCCTGCTCGTCGACCACGACCTCGCCGCCTCGACGCTCGCGGTCCGTGTCGCCGCGTCGGCCCGCGCGCACGCGTACGCGGCCGTCTCCGCGGGGCTCGGCGTCCTGGAGGGCCCCCTGCACGGCGCGGCCAGCGGACTCGCCCACAAGCTGCTGCTCGACGTGCTCGACCGGGGCGACGCGGCCCCCGTGATCGCGGAGGAACTGCGGGCCGGCCGCCGCATCCCAGGCCTCGGACACCGGCTCTACCCCGGCGAGGACCCACGCGCGCGTGCCCTGTTCACGCTCCTGGAGGACATCCCGCGCGCCGAGCCCGCCCTCCTCGCGGCCCGCGACATCGTGGCCACCACCGCCCGCCACACCCCCCTGCACGCCAACGTGGACCTGGCCCTCGCCGTGCTCACCGCCTCCTCCGGGATGCCGGCCACAGCGGGCGAGACGGTCTTCGCCGTCGCCCGTACGGCGGGCTGGATCGCCCACGCCCTGGAGGAGTACGGCGAACGCCCCCTGCGCATGCGCCCCAGCGGCATCTACGTGGGCCCCAAACCGCCCCAGCCGCTGCCGGAGCCCTGACACGGGCGCGGCCGGAAGTCGCCGCGCACGGAGTCAGGTTAGGCTCACCTCTGTGAGTACCTGTACAACGGTCTCGCACGACCTCGACGAGCCCGTTTCCGGAACCGCGGCCACCGCGCGGACCTGGCTGCTGCTGGAACAGCCCGGTCCCTGGGGCGCCAAGGCGCTCACTTCGAGCCACCTGGACCCCGCCCTGGGCCGCGCCCTGGAAGCCGCCACGAAGGACACGGGCGTGCGCGTCGCGCTCATCCGCCGTCCCGGCCGGCACGCCGACAGCGGAACGCCCACCGCCCGCCGCGTGTACGTCGCCCACACCGTGCCCGGGAACGTCTGGCTGCACGGCGCGACCACCCGCGACCCTCGGGACCTGCTCGGCCTGGACTTCACCGCGCTCGGCAGGGGTGAGCACGCCTCCTTCGGCTCGGTGCTCGGGGGACGGCCCCACACCGGCGATCCGCTGGCGCTCGTGTGCACCAACGGCAAGCGGGACCGCTGCTGCGCGCTCCTGGGGCGCCCGCTCGCCGCGGAATTGGCCGCCTCGGGGGTCGAGGGCGTCTGGGAGGTCACCCATCTGGGTGGTCACCGCTTCTCCCCCACGCTGCTCGTGCTGCCGTACGGCTACGCCTACGGCCGCGCCGAGGCCCACACCGTCAAGCAGGTCCTGCACAGCGTCCAGGAGGGCCGGATCGTGGTCGAGGGGTGCCGGGGGAACTCCGCCTGGGAGCGTCCCGGCCAGGCGGCGGAGCTCGCCGTGCGGACCGGGACGGGCGAGTACGCGGCCGAGGCCCTGACCGTGGTTCGCACGGAGGGCGCGGCCCCGCACTGGGAGGTGACCGTCGCGCACACCGACGGCCGCCGCTGGCGCGTCCTCGTGGCCCAGACCGCGTCCCTGCCGCCGCGCCCGGAGAGCTGCGGGGCGTCGGTGCTGGGCTCGCCCGCACGCATGGATGTGGTGGCGGTGCACGAGTTGACGACCACGACGGCGCTCGCGAGTTGACCGGTCCGGCAAGCCGATCAACTTGTTGATCAAGAGATCCATGCCACACCCCCTGCGGCGGATCAGGCACGTCCACGTACCGTCATGGGTATGAGCCGCACTCCCCCCGCCCGCCGTCTGCGCCTCGGACTGCCCAGACGGGCGTTCTCGCAGGTGCTCCTGATGCAGCTGGCGATCGCCGCGGGAGTCGTGGTGCTCGCGACCGGCCTGTTCCTCGCCCCCCTGAGCAACCAGCTGGACGACCAGGCCATGCGCCGGGCGCTCGCCATCGCCGAGACCGTCGCCGCCCGTCCGCAGATCGCCGACCAGGTCAAGAACACCCCTCCGCTGCCCAGTGGCCCCGTCCAGCAGGAGGCGGAGCGGGTCCGCAGGGCGACCGGGGCCGAGTACGTCGTGGTGATGGACTGGCGGGGCGTGCGCTGGTCGCACCCGACCCGCACCGAGGTCGGCAGGACCGTCTCGACCGACCCCGGCCTGGCCCTGGCCGGCAAGGAGGTCATGCAGATCGACAGCGGCACCCTGGGCCGCACCGCGCGCGGGAAGGTGCCGCTGTACGACAGCCGGCACAGGATCGTCGGCGCGGTCTCCGTCGGTATCGCCTACGACAGCGTGCGGGCCCGTCTGATCCACGCGATCCCGGGACTGTTCGCGTACGCCGGCGGAGCCCTCGCCCTCGGCGCCCTGGCCGCCTGGCTGATCTCCCGCCGGGTCCAGCGGCAGACCCGTGACCTGGCCTTCTCCGATATCTCGGCGCTCCTCGCGGAACGGGAGGCGATGCTGCACGGCATCCGGGAGGGCGTGGTCGCCCTGGACCGCGCGGGACGGGTCCGCCTGCTCAACGACGAGGCGCGGCGCCTGCTGGGCATCGGCGACGAGGCCGTCGGCCGCTCCCCCGACGAGGCGCTCGGGGACGGCCGTACCGCCGACGTACTGGCCGGCCGGGTGACGGGCACCGACCTCGTCACCGTGCGCGGCCAGCGGGTCCTGGTCGCCAATCGCATGCCCACCGACGACGGCGGCGCGGTGGCCACCCTGCGCGACCGCACCGAGCTGGAGCAGCTCGGCCGGGAGCTGGACTCCACGCACGGTCTGATCGACGCCCTGCGCGCCCAGGACCACGAGCACGCCAACCGGATGCACACGCTCCTGGGGCTGCTGGAGCTGGAGATGTACGACGACGCCGTGGAGTTCGTCGGAGAGGTCGTCGGCGACCACCGGGCCACCGCGGAACAGGTCACCGAGAAGATCGAGGACCCGCGGCTGGCCGCGCTGCTGGTGGGCAAGGCGACCGTGGCGGCCGAGCGCGGGGTCGCCCTGTGGGTCTCCGACCGAACCCGGCTGCCGGACCGGCTGGTCGATCCCAGCGGGCTGGTCACGATCGTCGGCAACCTCGTGGACAACGCCCTGGACGCCGCGGCCGGCGCACCGCACGCGCGCGTGGAGGTCGAGCTGCGCACCGAAGGACGTACGGCCGTCCTCACGGTGCGCGACACCGGGCCCGGCATCCCGGAGGAGCAACGGGAGCTGGTCTTCACCGAGGGCTGGTCGACCAAGGAGCCCCCGGCACACCGGGGCCGCGGTCTCGGGCTCTCCCTGGTGCGCAAGCTCGCCGAACGCCAGGGCGGCAGCGCGACCGTAGGCGAGGCGGGTGGCGGAGGCGCGGAGTTCACCGTCGTCCTGCCCGACGCCCTGGCCGACCTGCCCGACGCACCGACCGACCCGGCCGAGCCGCAGCCGGCTCTCACCGCACCGCACGTCCGGCGGACCGCCGGCGAGGAGGAGTCGTGATGATCGAGGTCCTGGTCGTGGACGACGACACCCGCGTGGCGCGCGTCAACGCCGCCTACGTCGCGAAGGTGCCCGGCTTCCGCGTGGCCGGCGAGGCGCACAGCGCCGCCGACGCGCTGCGCCAGCTGGAGGCCCTGCCCCACGTCGACCTGGTCCTCATGGACCACTACCTGCCCGACGAGACGGGCCTGGCGGTCGTCCAGGAGATGCGTCGGCGCGGCCACCAGACCGACGTGATCATGGTGACGGCCGCGCGGGACGTGACGACCGTACAGGCGGCCATGCGGCACGGGGCGTTGCAGTACCTGGTCAAACCGTTCGCCTTCGCGGGCCTCAGGGACAGACTGGAGGCATACGCCGAGCTGCGCCGCACCCTGGACGGCGGCGGTGAGGCGGAACAGGCGGAGGTCGACCGCATCTTCGGCGCGCTGTCCTCGCCCGCCGAGCCCGACCTGCCCAAGGGGCACTCCCCCACCACGGCGGAACTCGTCCGCAGGTCCTTGATGAACGCCGAAGGGCCTCTGTCGGCCCAGGAGATCGCCGACCGGACGGGGGTGAGCCGGCAGACCGCCCAGCGCTATCTGAAGCTCCTGGAGCGCACGGGGCGGGCCAGGCTGACCCTCAAGTACGGCGACGCGGGCCGCCCGGAACACCGTTATGTGTGGGCGACCCGCGCGTGAGGAGGTGCCTAGCGCTCAGCCGGCGTTCTGCCCGGCCTTCTCGACGAACTCCGTGGTGTACGTCTTGTCCAGGTCGACGTCGGCGTTCTGGATGGTGGGGTTGAACGCCTTGAGGACCTTCTCGACGGTCTCGGGGCCGTTCTCGGGCATCACGCCGTCCTTGGTGAACATAGGCAGCGTGTTCTTGATGGCCACCGCGTAGAGCAGCTTGTTGCCCTGCGAGTAGTCGGCGGGCATCTTGTCGGCGATCTGGGTCGCGCTGTGGGTGGACATCCACTTGAGCGTCTTGACGAATGCATTGGCCAACTTCTGGACGGTCTCCTTGTGACCGTTGACCCAGTCCGTCTGCATGTACAGGCTTGACGAGGGATACGGCCCACCGAGCGCCTCGTCGGAGCCCTGAGGCGTGCGCATGTCCAGGAGGATCTTGCCGGCCTTCTTGTCCAGGACGGTCGCCACGGTCGGGTCGGTCGTCATGCCGCCGTCGATCGAGCCCTGCTGGAGCGCCGAGACGAACGTCGGCCCCGCACCCACGGCGACCGGCGTGAAGTCGCTGACCTTCACACCGTTCTTGACGGCGAGGTACTTGGTGAGGAAGTCGGTCGAGGAGCCGAGGCCCGTGACGCCGAGCTTCTTGCCCTTGAAGTCCTTGGGCGAGGTGATGTCGCCGGCCGCCTTGGTCGACACGATCTCCACTTCGCCGGGCGCGTGCGAGAACTGCACGACCGACTCCACGTCCTTGCCCTTCACCTGGAGGTCGAGGGTGTGGTCGTAGAAGCCGACGGCCCCCTGGACCTGACCGGAGACGAGCGCGGTCTCGGCCTGGACGCCGGCGGGCTCGCTCAGCAGCTCCACTTCGAGCCCCTCGGAGTCGAAGTAGCCGAGCCGCTGGGTCAGCATCGCGGGCAGGTAGATGACCTTGTCGAGCCCACCGACCATGATCTTGACCTTGGTCCCCTTGCCGTCACCGTTGCTGCCGGAGCCGGCCGAGGCCGTACTGGAGGCGTCATTGGCACAGGCGGTGAGCGAGGAGAGGGCGAGCAGGCCGGCGGCGGCCAGGGAGGCGTATCTGGCGGTCTTGCGCATGGGGTTCACGTCCTTGTGAGAGGGGGAGAGGTCGCCGAGGGGCTGTCGGCGGTCGAGAGGGCGGGGGCGCGAAGAAGCTGTCGACGGTCGAAAGGGCCGGGGCGCGAAGAAGCTGCCGACGGTCGAAAGGACCCGGGCGCGGAGAAGCTGTCGGCAGTCACGAAGGTGCCGAGCAGCTGTCGGCTGCCGAGAAGGCCGCGAGGTACCGATCGGCCGCCGACTGCCGAGTAGGCCATCTACTTCCGAGCAGGCCCTCAGCTGTCGAGCAGGCCCTCAGCTGTCGGAGTTCGCCGGCTTCCAGCGGAAGATGCGGCGCTCGGCGAAGGTGAGCAGCCCTTCGGCAAGGAGTGCGACGACGGCGAGGATGACCATCGCGGCGTACACACCGGCCGCGTTGAACGTGCCCTGCGACTGGGCGACGAGCAGGCCGATGCCCTTGGTCGCGCCGATGTACTCGCCGACGATCGCGCCGATGAGGGCGAAGCCGAAGCTGACATGCAGGCTGGTGAAGATCCACGAGGTCGCGGACGGGATGACGACCTGAAGCGTCACCCTGCGGTCGCTCGCGCCGAGGATGCGGGCGTTGGCGACCAGGTTGCGGTCGACTTCGCGGGCGCCCTGGAAGGCGTTGAAGAACACCGGGAAGAAGACCAGGACGACGGCGGAGGCCACCTTGGAGGCCGGTCCGAGTCCGAACCAGATCACGAAGATGGGTGCAAGGACGATCCTGGGTATCGAGTTGAGCACCTTGATGTATGGACCAAGTATGTCGGCGAGCAAGGTGATCCGCCCCAGCGCAATACCGAAGACGACACCGGCGGCCACACCGACGACCCAGCCCAGCAGCGCCTCGTAGAGCGTGTACCAGATCTGTTCGCCCAGCGAACCGAGCGCGGTCCCGTGCGTCACCCATGTCCAGATCTGGTCCCAGATCTTCGAGGGCATGGAGAAGTTGAACGGATCGATGACCTCGGCCCGGGAGAGCACCTCCCACAGACCGAGGACGGCGACGAGAAGCAGTACTCGGGCGAGTGAGACGAACATCCTGCGCCTACGTGCGGCACGCGCGCGTGAGTGAGCGCGGTCCGGCGTCGTCTTGACCGTGTCCACGACGGGCGTGCTGAGAACCTCAGGCGACATCGGCGGCACTCCTCTCCCGGGTGATGCGGACCTCTTCACCGAGCGACTCCCAGATCTCGCGGTAGATCTCGATGAACCGCGGCTCCAGCCGCACCGACTCGACCTTGCGCGGCCGCGGCAGGTCGATGTCGAAGACCTGCTTGACGGTGGCGGGCCCGGCCGTCATCACGACGACCCTGTCGGCCAGCGCGATGGACTCCTCCAGGTCGTGGGTGACGAAGACGACGGAGGCGCCCGTGCCCTCCCACAGTTCGAGGAGTTCGTCGGACATCAGGGCCCGGGTCTGCACGTCGAGCGCGGAGAACGGCTCGTCCATGAGCAGGATCTCGGGGTCGTTGACGAAGGTCGCGGCGAGCGCGACCCGCTTGCGCTGACCCCCGGAGAGCTGATGGGGGTAACGGTCCTCGAAGGCGGCGAGCCCGACACGGGCCAGCCACTCGCGCGCTTTCTCCTTCGCCTCGGCCTTGGGCACCCCGCGGAAACGGGGCCCGGCCATCACGTTGGACAGAACCGTGCGCCAGGGGAAGGTGGCGTCCTGCTGGAAGACGAAGCCGACCTTGTCCCCCACTCCGCGAACCGGCTCCCCGACCGCGAGAACCTCGCCCTCGGAGGGCTCCTCCAACCCGCTGACCAGGGTCAACGTGGTCGACTTGCCACAGCCCGTGGGCCCGACGACCGCCACGAACTCCCCACGGCCCACCGTGAGATCGAGTCCCCTGACGGCCGTGTGCAGACCCCCTGACGGGGTCCGGAACGTCTTGCTCGCGCCCCGCAGCTCGATGGCGGGGCTGGTGTCTGCGCTCATGGCCGGGGACGGTAGATGTGGCGCATGCCACGGCATCAGCCTTCTGAGCACATGCCGTTCTTTTGCCTGCAACGGCCTGTTGTGCTCGTTTTGCTCGCGCTACAACAGCGAAGCCGAAACATGGGCGCGAAGCCCTCCAGGCCTTGAGGGAAAGAGGCCCGATGATTGACGTCCTGGTCGTGGACGACGACTTCCGTGTCGCCGAGATCAACGCCAAGTACGTGGGAAAGGTTCCCGGCTTCCGGGTGGCCGCCCGCGCGCACAGCGCCGCCCAGGCCATGGCGGCCGTCCAGCGCGGAGGCATCGACCTGGCGCTGCTCGACCACTATCTGCCCGACCAGACGGGCCTCGAACTCGTCCACCGCATGCGGGAACAGGGACACGGCACCGACGTCATCATGATCACGGCAGCAGGCGACGTGGCGACCGTCCAGGCCGCGATGCGCCTGGGCGCCCTCCACTACCTGGTCAAGCCGTTCACGTTCGCGGCCCTGCGCACCCGCCTGGACTCCTACGCCGCCCTGCGCCGCACCGTCGACCGCGTCGGCGCGGGGCGCGGCATCGCCGGCCAGGAACAGGTCGACCGGATCTTCGGCGCCCTGCGCACCACACCGGTCCCGGCCTCCCCCGGCCTGCCCAGCGGCCACTCGGAACCCACGACAGACCTCATCTGCCGCGTCCTGCACCACGCCGACCACCCCCTGTCCGCCCACGAGGTCGCCGCCGAGACCGGCCTGAGCCGCTCCACCGCCCAGCGCTACCTACGCCACCTCGAACAGGCGGGCCGCCTACGCCTCACCCTCAGATACGGCGACACGGGCCGGCCGGAGCATCGGTACGCGTGGGTGGCGCCCTAACCGCGAACGTCTCGCGCACCGCCGCCCGCGCTCCCGGCTCTCTGGTTCGCTGCTCTCGGTGAAAACGCCTTGCAGGCGGCTGCCGTACGACCGGACGCATGCCGTACGACGACGAAGGCAGCCCCCGATCGCCGTCCCGCGCCTACACCGCCCCCGCCCCGGTCAGTGACCGCACCTCGGTCTCGGCGTGCTTGGCCTCGTCGGCGACCTCCGCGGAGGTGACCGTGCCGAGCCAGCCCGCGGCGAAGCCCAGCGGGATGGAGACCAGGCCCGGGTTCTGCAACGGGAAGTACTGGAAGTCGACGCCGGGGAAGAGCGATTCGGGGCTGCCGGACACCACGGGCGAGAGCAGCACCAGGGCCATCGCCGGGATCAGTCCGCCGTACACGGACCAGACGGCGCCCCGGGTGGTGAAGCCGCGCCAGAACAGGGAGTAGAGCAGCACCGGCAGATTCGCGGACGCGGCGACCGCGAAGGCGAGGCCCACCAGGAAGGCGACGTTGAGGTCGCGGGCCAGCAGGCCGAGGGCGATCGCGATCACTCCGATCCCGACGGCGGCGGTCCTGGCGACGGCCACCTCGCTGCGCGGCTTGGCCCGGCGGCGCCGCAGTGTGGCGTACAGATCGTGGGCGACGGAGGCGGAGGAGGCGAGCGTGATGCCGGCGACCACGGCGAGGATCGTGGCGAAGGCGACGGCGGCGACGATCGCGAACAGAACCGTTCCGCCCGTGGAGTCGGCGCCTCCGCCCAGGTCGAGGGCGAGGAGGGGAACCGCCGTGTTCCCGGCGGCGTTCGACCCCCGTACGGCCTCGGGTCCCACGATCGCCGCGGCACCGAAGCCGAGGACGATCGTCATCAGGTAGAACCCGCCGATGAGCCCGATCGACCAGACCACCGAACGCCGGGCCGCCCGCGCAGTGGGCACGGTGTAGAAGCGGGACAGGATGTGCGGCAGCCCCGCCGTGCCCAGCACCAGCGCGAGGCCCAGGCTGATGAAGTCGAGCCGGGCCGTCCAGTCCCCGCCGTACTTCAGCCCCGGTGCCAGGAACGACCGCCCGTGTCCACTGCGCTCCGCCGCCGTGAGCAGCAACTGGTCGAAGTCGCCGTGAAACCGCACCAGTACAAGCACGGTCAGCGCGATGGTCCCGCCGAGCAGCAGGACCGCCTTGACGATCTGGATCCAGGTGGTGGCCCGCATCCCGCCCAGCGACACATAGATCACCATGAGCGCCCCGACGGCGATCACGGTCCAGGACTGCGCCGCCTCGCTGGTCCCGCCGAGCAGCAGCGCGACCAGGCTGCCCGCCCCGACCATCTGCGCCACCAGATACAGAACGGACACGGTGACCGAGGAAGTTCCCGCCGCGATCCGTACCGGCCGCTCACTCATCCGCGCGGCGACCACGTCGGCGAGCGTGAACCGCCCGCAGTTGCGCACGAGTTCGGCGACCAGGAAGAGCACCACCAGCCAGGCGACGAGGAAGCCCACCGAGTAGAGCATCCCGTCGTACCCGAAGAGCGCGATCAGCCCGGAGATCCCCAGGAAGGACGCCGCCGACATGTAGTCGCCCGCGATGGCAAAACCATTCTCCATCGGCGAGAACAGCCGGCCGCCCGCATAGAACTCCTCCGCTGAACCATGCCGGTTGCGGCTCACCCAGGTCGTGATCCCCAGCGTGACCGCGACGAACGCGCTGAACAGCAGCAGCGCCAGAGTCTGGTGGTCCCCCGTCACGACGACGCACCGCCCCGGGCGCTGCGGGTCAGTTCCTGGGTGTCCCACCGCAGTTCGAGCGCGGCCCGGTCCCTGCGCAGCCTCGCGTGCCGGGCGTAGGCCCAGGTCAACAGGAAGGTGGTGAGGAACTGCCCGAGCCCTGCGACCATCGCGACGTTGACAGCACCCGCCACGGGCCTCGCCATCAGCCCCGGCGCGCTCGTCGCCGTCACGACATAGGCCACGTACCAGAGGAAGAACCCGATCCCCGCCGGCACCACGAACCTCCGGTACCTGCTGCGCACCTCCTGGAAAGCCGCGCTGCGCTGCACTTCGAGGTACACGTCGGCCGCCGCCGCGGCCCGGTCCTCACGCTCCGCCCGTGCCGTCGCGACCGGCGGCACCGGTGTGGCGTCACCGCCCGTCTCGCCCCACCCGGAGGCGAGCGCGTCGTACCAGGGATCGTCGTACCTCACACCGGTGGACGCCTCGGCGCGGGCCAGATCGTGACCGTCGTGCTTCTCGACCGAACTCTCGGCATCACCCCCGCCTCCGCGGGGACGAGCGTTGCTTGACTGCATGCCCAAGGATGGACAGAACGGGAAGATCCTCGACTCTTCTTCTCCACGGGCTTCACCCCATCAGGTGATTCCTCCCGTCGGTGGCCGCACAAGCCCCTTCGCATAGGCGTAACGCACCGCCTGCGCACGGTCCTTGAGTCCCGTCTTGGTGAAGAGGTTGTTGATGTGCGTCTTCACCGTCGCGGTGGAGACATGCAGTTTCCGGGCGATCTCCTGGTTGCTCAGCCCCTCGGCGATGAGCGCCAGCACCTCGACCTCCCGCGCGGTCAGCCCGTCCGGCGGCTCGGCCGACACCGGCTGAGACGGCTCGGGGGCCGACAGCCGCTCCAGCAACCGCCGTTGGATGCCCGGGGCGAGCCCCGCGTCCCCGGAGAGCACGCTCTGCACGGCTCGCACGATCTCGTCGCCGCCCGCATCCTTGGTGAGATAGCCGCGCGCCCCCGCCTTGAGCGCGGGGAACAGCGAGTCGTCGTCCGCGTACGTCGTCAGCACCACGACCTGCGTCCCCGGGTGCTCGGTCCGGATCCGCCGGGTCGCCTCCACGCCGTCGCAGCGCGGCATGCGCAGGTCCATCAACACCACGTCCGGGGCGAGTTCGGCGACCAGTCGGACGGCCTCCTCCCCGTCCCCGGCGGCTCCCACGACCTCGATCCCGGACAGCAGGCCCAGCAGCATCACGATGCCCTCACGAACCACGGTCTGGTCGTCGGCGACCACCACCCGCGCGGGCTTCGTCTCCGCCCCTTCCGTCATACCGGCACCTTCAACGTCACCACGAACCCTTCGTCGTCCGGCCCGGCGTCCAGCGAACCGCCCAGCAGTTCGGCGCGCTCCCGCATCCCCAGCAGACCGTACCCGCCGCCGGTGGCGGTGAGTTCGCCCGGCGAACCTCCCGAGTCCCGCACCACCAGCGTCACCTGGTCCTCGCCGTACTCCAGCCGCAGCCCCACCTTGGCCCCCGGCGCGTGTTTGCGGACGTTGGTCAGGGCCTCCTGGGCGACCCGGCGCACAGCCTGCGACGCCTCGACCGACAGCGGCCGGCGCTCACCCGAAATGATGGCCTCGGCTCCGTCGGCCGCGCCCACGAGCTGCCTGAGGAAGTCCTCCAGCGGGGTCATCTCCCCGCGCAGGGCCGACAGTGCCTGCCTGGTCTCGGAGAGACCGTCACGGGCCATCCCCCGTGCCGCCACCACCCTTTCGAGGATCTGGTCCCGGTCCGCGCCCCGCTCGATCAGCAGCCGGGCCGCCTCCAGGTGCACGAGCTGGGCCGAGAGGCTGTGGGCCAGCACGTCGTGGATCTCCCGCGCGATCCGGGCCCGCTCGGCGAGCGCCGCCGACTCCGCCTCGGCCGCCCGCGCGGCCCGCTCCTGGGCGAGCAGCCGCTGGGCGCTGCCCCGGGCCTCCGCGTCCAGCCGCAGGACGTAGCCGGCCAGCGCGAGCCCGGCCGTCGTGGCCACGGTGGTCAGCCACACGTCGTCGTTGACCGCGGCGTACAGGGCGAGGGCGACCACGGTGACCGGCACGGCGGCGGCCATGGGCAGCCGTTCCAGAGCGGTGACCGCGCACCCGCACCACAGGACGAGGGAGACGACCGTGAAGCCGGCGGTCTGGGCGGTGACCGCGATGGCCAGCAGGACTCCGTAGAGCGCCATGGAGGGCCAGAGCCGGTGCGCCAGAGTGGTCCGGAAGACGGCCCAGGCGGCAGCCCCGGCGAGGAGGATCCCCGCCACCGCCCCGAGCACACCCCAGCCGTGCACGTGATTGCTTCTGAAGGCGCCCCACAGGAGCATGGCGAGCACTGTCGTCCGCACGATCCAGCCGAGCAGTCGCCGGGGCCGCGTGGTCGCCTCACGCCCCAGCGCCTCCCGGGAAGGCCAGCGGGTCCAGGCGTTGTCCGTCACACACGTTCCTTCCCCGTGGACCGGAACATGGGCTCACCGTACGCCGGGGCGGACACTGCGGCGGGGTGCTGTGAGCGTGCGCGCCAGACCAGGATTCCGGAGCGGACCAGGAGCGTGGCGGCCAGGGCGAGCAGCAGGGCGGAGGAGTCCTGGTGGACTCCGACCAGTGCGCCGAGCCCGAAGAGGCCGAGACGCAGTCCGATACCGAGTCCCCAGACGATCCCGCTCGCCTTGGTGCTCTTGCTCCACACCGCGCCGTCCGACTCGGTCCATATCCGGCTGGTCCAGGCCCAGCCCGCGCCGATGGCGAGGCCGGTGAGCAGTTCGACGGCGAGCAGGAGGATCGACGTCGTGCGGTGGTGGGCATCCACGAGACCCGGCTCGCGGAGCGCGACGACGGCCAGGACGACGGGGAGCAGCCACCACCGCCCACCGGTGTCGATCCGGCTCGCGCGGAACTGCCGGGCGATCACCACGACCACCGCGACCACGATCAACAACGCGTCGACAAGCCCGGACATCACAGCCTCCGTGAGCGAGGAAGGTCTGCCGGCAGCGGATGCCGCCGACACCTTCGAAGCTACGGAAATCCGCAGGTGGGGAGATCGGAGCGGGGGTGGATCAGGGGTGGATTCCGAAGGTGCCGAGCCCTCCACCCACGGGTGGAGAGCCCCAGACCCGACCAGTCAGGGGCCGACTCCTCCGCCGCCGGGCTTCAGCCGCCAACGGGGAACCAACCCGGCGACGGCGAAGCCGAGGCCGGCAAGAACCCCGGCCCCGGCCCAGCGCAGCGGCTACGCGTCGATCCGCGACCGGTCCAGCGTCGCCGCCGAGCCCGAGATGAACTCCTTCCGCGGCGCCACGTCGTTCCCCATCAGCAGATCGAACACCTGCTCAGCCGACTCCAGATCGGCGAGATTGATCCGCCGCAGCGTCCGGTGCCGCGGATCCATCGTCGTCTCGGCCAGCTGGTCGGCGTCCATCTCGCCCAGACCCTTGTAGCGCTGGATGGAGTCCTTGTACCGGACCCCCTTGCTCTGGAACTCCAGCAGCTTCTCGCGCAGCTCCCGGTCCGAGTACGTGTAGACGTACTTGTCCTGCCCCTTCTTGGGCTGGACGAGCTCGATCCGGTGCAGCGGCGGCACCGCGGCGAACACCCGTCCCGCCTCGACCATCGGCCGCATGTACCGCTGGAACAGCGTCAGCAGCAGGCACCGGATGTGCGAGCCGTCGACGTCGGCGTCGGTCATCATGATGATCTTGCCGTAGCGGGCCGCTTCGATGTCGAAGGTCCGGCCGGACCCCGCTCCTATGACCTGGATGATGGCGCCGCACTCGACGTTCTTCAGCATGTCCGTGACGGACGACTTCTGGACGTTGAGGATCTTGCCGCGGATGGGCAGCAGGGCCTGGAACTCGGAATTCCGCGCGAGCTTCGCGGTGCCGAGCGCGGAATCTCCCTCGACGATGAACAGCTCGCTGCGGTCGACATCGTCGCTGCGGCAGTCGGCGAGCTTGGCGGGCAGCGAGGAGGACTCCAGAGCCGTCTTCCGGCGCTGAGCGTCCTTGTGCTGACGGGCCGCGATACGCGTGCGCGCGGCGGCGACCGCCTTCTCCATGACGACCCGTGCCTGGGCCGCCGCGTCCCGCTTGGTGGACGTCAGGAACGCCTTGAGCTCCCTGGAGATCACGGTGTTCACGATGCGGCGGGCCGCCGAGGTGCCGAGCACCTCCTTGGTCTGGCCCTCGAACTGGGGCTCGGCCAGCCGGACGGTCACGACCGCGGTCAGGCCTTCGAGGGCGTCGTCCTTGACGATGTCGTCCTCGGCGACGCGGAGCAGCTTCTTGGCACGCAGCACTTCGTTCATCGTGCTGGTGACAGCCGTCTCGAAGCCTGCGACATGGGTGCCGCCCTTGGGCGTGGCGATGATGTTCACGAACGACTTCAGGGTCGTGTCGTAGCCCGTGCCCCACCGCATCGCGACATCCACGTCGAGCTCACGGGTGACCTGCGTGGGCGTCATCTGCCCGTGCTCGTCCAGGACCGGCACCGTCTCCTTGAAGGTGCCCTGACCGGAGAAGCGGAGGACGTCGTTGACCGGCTTGTCGGTGGCCAGGTACTCGCAGAACTCGCTGATGCCGCCGTCGAAGCGGAAGGACTCCTCGCCCTTGCTGCCGCCCTCGCCCAGGCCGAACTCGTCGCGGACGACGATGGTCAGGCCGGGCACCAGGAACGCGGTCTGGCGCGCCCGCTGGTGGAGGTGCTCCAGGGAGAGCTTGGCGTCCTTGAGGAAGATCTGGCGGTCGGCCCAGTAACGCACGCGGGTGCCGGTGCGGGTCTTGGGGATCCGCTTGGCCTTGCGCAGCCCGCTCGTGGCGTCGAACTTGGCGTCGGGGCCGTTCGCCGTGAAGGCACCCGGCACACCGCGCCGGAAGCTGATCGCGTGCGTGTGGCCGCTACGGTCCACCTCGACGTCCAGCCGGGCGGACAGGGCGTTCACCACGGAGGCGCCCACGCCGTGCAGACCGCCGGAGGCGGCGTACGAGCCGCCGCCGAACTTGCCGCCGGCGTGCAGCTTGGTCATGACGACCTCGACACCGGACAGGCCGGTCTTGGGCTCGACGTCGACCGGGATGCCCCGGCCGTTGTCCCGGACCTCCACGGAGGCGTCGTCGTGGAGGATCACCTCGATGTGGTCGCAGTACCCGCCCAGGGCCTCGTCGACGGAGTTGTCGATGATCTCCCACAGGCAGTGCATCAGACCGCGGCTGTCGGTCGACCCGATGTACATGCCCGGGCGCTTCCGCACGGCCTCGAGTCCCTCGAGGACGAGCAGGTGCCGCGCGGTGTAGTTGGAACCGTCCCGGTCTGCTCCTGCCAGCAGCGCTGTGGACGGCACGGACGTCTCGGCGGTCACGCGGTTCGCTCCTCGCTGAATTTCAGGTGAGGCCCTTCTGGGTAAGGGCGCGGCTTCGGTCGCCGCCAAGAGGGTACCGAGGCCTGGTAGAGCCGTTGTAACGCCACCCTCGTGCGGAACACAGACTAGTCCAGAGTCGCATACCTGTTCGATCCCTCAATGGGGTGAAGTACATATCACGTTCCCTTACAGGCATGAACCATTTAGGCTCCGGGCACGTCCTCATGAACAACCGGCAACCCAGCCGGGAGGACAGACCTTGACCGACAGTGCGAAACCGTAAGACACAGAGACACGCAATACGGCACATTCGCCGCCAACCCGGCAGCAGCCGACCGCCCCGGAAAAATTTCTCTCTGGGTGAAGCCGCGAGCGGGAACGTTTTGGGGCTGGTTGGATGTTGACCCTGGTACGACAGCTCGTCGAGCTAGAGAAGAGGCGACGTGACTACTGTTCTGACCCCCGCGAGCCCGCTGACGGCCGCTGACCGCTGCGACCGCTGCGGCGCCCAGGCGTACGTGCGCGTCGTGCTGCTCAGCGGTGGAGAACTGCTCTTCTGCGCCCACCACGGTCGCAAGTTCGAGCCGGAACTCAAGAAGATCGCCGCTGAGATACAGGACGAGACGGAGCGGCTGACGTCCGTTCCTGCATCCGCCTCGGAAGAAGAGCGCTGACACCTCGCGTTCCACGACGAGCCAGCTCCGGCACAGGCCGGCAGGAGGGCGGTCGTCCCTGGGAACAGGGAGGACCGCCCTCGCTCATGACCTACAGAGGCCGCTCAGCGCCCGGGGACGCCCTCAGGTGATCCCGTGACACCCCGCTCGGCCCCGTTGCGGCCGTCCCAGCCCAGGGTCCGCATGACATCGGACACACGGGCGTAGACACCGGGCCAGCCGGCCCGCCCGCAGCCGCTGCCCCAGGACACGAGCCCGATCAGCTTCCCCTGAGCGACCAGCGGGCCTCCGCTGTCGCCCTGGCAGGAGTCGCGGCCGCCCCGCTCCTCCCCGGCGCACAGCATGCTGTCGGCGCGATAGGTGCCGTCGGCGTTGCCCGGATAGGCCGTCTCGCAACGCGCGTCGGACAGCACGTGCACGCGTGCCGCCCGCAGACTGCGCGCATAGTCGCCACCGCCCGTGACATCGCCCCAGCCGTACACCGTGGCGCGGGTTCCCGGCACGTACGCGGAATCGCCGTCGGCCGCCATGGCGATGACCGAGTTCTGCGGCAGCGCCCCGGCGAGGGTGAGGACGGCGAAGTCGCCCGCGTTGGTCTCCGGGTCGTAGCCCGGGTTCACCCAGACCCCGCGTACGGCGATCTCCGCTCCCTGGTCCGAGAGCAGCTCCGTACGGCCCGCGAGGACCCTGAGGTCACGGACCTGGCCGGGCGGCGCCCCCAGGACGTCCTCGCCCATGCAGTGGGCCGCGGTGAGCACGGTGGTCGGGCCGACGGCCACACCGCCGCAGAACTGCCCGGCGCGCGTACCCCCGAACCGGTCACGGCTGGACAGCGCCACCGTCCATGGCGCCTTGGACACATCGACCGGGAAGCCCCCGACGACAATGCTGTCGGCGGCCACAGGGGCGGCCGACACCAACGGTATGGCCGCCGCCACGGCCGCCAGAACCAGCGGCCGGGCCAGCGCCCGGGCAAGGGGACTACGCATGCACACTCCTCACTCAAGGGTGGTGATCGGACACCCAGAGTCATGCAGAGCACACGCGCGCGCAGCACGAAGCAGCACGAAGGCCCGGCCCCTGGAGAGGGACCGGGCCTTCGACGTCGTACGACTACGACCTAGTCGAGGTAGTCGCGCAGCACCTGCGAACGCGACGGGTGGCGCAGCTTCGACATGGTCTTCGACTCGATCTGGCGGATGCGCTCACGCGTGACGCCGTAGACCTTGCCGATCTCGTCGAGGGTCTTCGGCTGACCGTCGGTGAGACCGAAGCGCATGGAGACGACGCCCGCCTCGCGCTCGGACAGGGTGTCGAGCACGGAGTGGAGCTGCTCCTGCAGGAGCGTGAAGCTGACCGCGTCGGCCGGGACGACCGCCTCGGAGTCCTCGATGAGGTCACCGAACTCGCTGTCGCCGTCCTCGCCCAGCGGGGTGTGCAGCGAGATGGGCTCGCGGCCGTACTTCTGGACCTCGATGACCTTCTCGGGGGTCATGTCGAGTTCCTTGGCCAGCTCCTCCGGGGTGGGCTCGCGGCCCAGGTCCTGGAGCATCTGGCGCTGCACGCGCGCGAGCTTGTTGATGACCTCGACCATGTGCACCGGGATACGGATGGTGCGGGCCTGGTCGGCCATGGCGCGGGTGATCGCCTGACGGATCCACCAGGTGGCGTACGTGGAGAACTTGTAGCCCTTGGTGTAGTCGAACTTCTCGACCGCGCGGATCAGACCGAGGTTGCCCTCCTGGATCAGGTCCAGGAACAGCATGCCGCGGCCGGTGTAGCGCTTGGCCAGGGAGACCACCAGACGGAGGTTGGCCTCCAGGAGGTGGTTCTTGGCGCGGCGGCCGTCCTCGGCGATGATCTCCAGCTCGCGCTTGAGCTTGGGGGCCAGCTTGTCGGCGTTGGCCAGCTTGTCCTCGGCGAACAGACCGGCCTCGATGCGCTTGGCGAGCTCGACCTCCTGCTCGGCGTTGAGCAGCGGGACCTTGCCGATCTGCTTGAGGTAGTCCTTGACCGGGTCGGCGGTGGCACCGGCGACGGCGACCTGCTGGGCCGGTGCGTCGTCCTCGTCGTCGTCGGAGAGGACGAAGCCCTTGTTCTCGGCCCCTTCCTCTTCCTCTTCGCCGGGCTTGATCTCCTCGAGGACCTCGTCCTCGACGCCCTCAGCGTCGTCCTTCTTGGCAGCCGTCTTCTTGGCTGCCGCCGCGGTCTTCTTGGTGGCGACCGTCTTCTTCGCGGCCGCCTTCTTCGTGGCGACAGCCTTCTTGGCGACGGGCTTCGCGGGCGTCTCGCCCTCGACGGCGGGCTCAGCGGTGGGAGCCGCCGGGGTGGCGGTGGCGGTGGCCTTCTTCGTGGTCACCGTCTTCGCCGCGACCGTCTTGGTGGCGGTGCGCTTGGCCGGACTCTTCGCTGCGACGCTCTTTCGGGTGCGCTTGGGCTCCGCGGCACTGACCATCAGCGTCACACCCTCTTCCTCGAGGATCTGGTTGAGGCTGCGCAGTACGTTCTTCCACTGAGTGGCCGGAATCTGGTCAGCTTCGAAGGCCCGACGCACGTCGTCGCCGGCGATCTGCCCCTCAGCCTTTCCCCGCTCAATGAGAGCCATGACAGAGACGGACTCGGCGATCTCCGGCGGGAGCGTACGGGATGTGCTGGCCGACACGAACAACCTCTCGGAACGTTGGAAAACGGCTTCCGGCCCCGTCCAGGACGGACAGGAGCCGACCACCGGCCTGGGAAGGGGCCGACGGCGCGGGCGGGGGCCGGGAAGATGCACAGCGCCTGAAACGGCGTCCGTATTCCCTCCGCGGCTGTCACCTCTTAGGTCATCGCGCTGCTCCCGCGAGCGTTACGCCCAATCTGCGTGGCCCGAGTCACACCCCGTAAGCGCTCAAAATCGGTCAGACACGGGCAGAGGAGGTCAGTGACCGTGTCGACCAGCAGCGCTCGACGGACGCCGCCACCACGCCGCGCCGTCGGACCCCGCAGGGTCGCCGAGGATCCTGCGGGGTCCGACGGAGGCGGTTCGGCGGCCGGACGATGCCGCAGGAGGGGAAGGACACCTCCGGCCGGGCCGCCCGCGGTGCGCGGTCAGTGCTCGCGCGGGGCGGGCACCACGCGCTCCACCTCGGGGTGGACGGTGAGCAGTTGACGCATGGCGTTCTCGGCCGCCGATCCGTCACCGGCGGCGAGGGCGTCGGCGATCCGGCCGTGGTGCGCCAGCGACGACTCGTTCGGCCGGTCACAGCCGGTGACGGGCCCGCCGGAGACCTGAAGGGCGGCCGAGACGATCCCCGAGAGATGCTCCAGCATGCGGTTGCCCGCGAGCTGGATCAGCAGGGAGTGGAACTCGGCGTCGGCACGGGAAAAGGTGAGCGCGTCACCCTGGCCCATGGCGTGTCCCATGATCTCGACCATGTCGCCGAGACGCTGCTGAACGTCCTCACGGCCGTGCCCGGCGGCCAGCCGCGCGGCGAGCGGCTCGATCGTCCAGCGCAGCTCGCTCAGCTCACGGCGCTGGTCGTCGCGCTGCGGTCCGAAGGCCCGCCATTCGATGATGTCCGGGTCCAGGAGGTTCCAGTCGCTGACGGGACGCACGCGCGTGCCGACGTTCGGGCGGGCGCTGACCAGTCCCTTGGCCTCCAGCACACGGAGCGACTCGCGGACGACAGTGCGGGAGACCTCGAAGCGCTGGCCGATCTCCTCGGGCACCAGCGGCCGGTCGGCGCCCAGGTCACCGGAGACGATCATCTGGCCCAACTGCTGGACGAGTTGGCCGTGCAGTCCGCGCCCGCGGCTTCCTGCGGCACGTCGGCCCACGCGGCCCAGCTCCGGGTCCACCGCGTCCCAGATGGGGGATCCGACGCGGTCGGGGGCCGGGGCCTCGGCGTAGGGGTAGCGGTCGAGTTCGCCCGGGCCGGCCAGACCGGAGTCGGCGGAGCGGGCGGCGGTCATCATGGTGTGCGCAAGGGTACTCACGGATCCTTTGTCGGCGCCGTCCCCAACTCCCTTGAGGTCTTTGGTGAAAAGCACACGAAAGGGTGATCGCTCACCCCGTCGCAATTGACGCCTTATCGGAAAGAAATGCGCTTTCGTCGGGGAGTTGTGCGCAGGTCGGGACCGGAAGCGCACGGACGGTCGTCATCGGACCCTGCTGCGCAGGCCGGTGAGCAGATACGCGCACACCAGGGCAGTCAGCGACAACGTCAGCGCGCCGCCCACAGGTTGGGCGATCACCCGCACCGCTCCGGCCAGATAGCGCTCTCCACCGAAGGGCCACTGCAGCAGGAACACCTCCCGCAACCGCGCGGGAAGCCCGGCCGCAGCCCGCAGGGAAGCCCCTTCCAGCGCCTTCTGTACAAGGGGTACGACGACGACAGGTACGGCGACCACCGCCGCGAGCCCGGCCGTGGTGGACCGGAAGGTGCCGGCGGCCAGGACCCCGGCCCATGCGCAGCCGACCACGAGTCCGAACCAACTCGCGCTCAGCGACAACCAGTCGGCGGGAACTTCCGTGAGCTCTCGTCCGTAGACGAGATAGAGCACTTCGGCGTCGCAGCCCAGCGTGAGAAAGGCCAGTGTCAGCGCGGTGGCAGCGGCGACGACGAGTTTCGCGGCGAGCAGCCCCAGCCGACGGGGCACGGTGCCGCGGTCCGCGGCCAGGGCGGGGTGGCGGAACTCGTCGCCGAACGCGAGCGCCCCGAGCAGCCCGGCCCCGAGCGCCGCGGGCGGCAGCGGCAGCTCCCTGGGCCACGCGGCCAGCAGTCGCGGCTGCGGGGTGTGACCGACTCTGGCCAGGAGTACGGCGATGAGGGCGGACACGACGAGAACGACAGCACCGGTGAGGAACCCGGTCCCCACCCCCGCGGCCCGCCGCAGCTCGTAGCGCAGGGGGCGCAGCGGACTGGGCGCCGATCTCACGGAGATGGGGGGCGGGAGGGGGGACAGCGGGGCGGTGACCTTGGGGACCGCTACGGAGACCGAAGTCGTACGACCGCTGCGGGCCGCCGGAGCCTCAAAGGTGTCCCCGCTTCCGCGCACCGCCTCATCGTCGCGGCACGCACCCGGGCTCTCCCGCTCCGGCTGAGCGCCACGCGCCTCCGGTTCGCGTTCGGCAGGCGACCTCTGACCGCCCTGCACGACCGCCACAGCCCCCGACAGCGCTGCCGACGCCCCGGCCTCGATGCCCTCACCAGCCCCCGGCCATGAGCCCTGGGCCGGCTCCCCGGGAAGCGGCCCCGCGCCCGGCCCCATGTCTCCGACCTCGTCCGCGAGTTGATGGACGAGGATGCCGTGGCGGAAGGCAGTCTCGCCGACGTCGGCGCATGTACTGCCGTACACGGACAGCCGGTTGCCGCCGTCCCGGACGACTTCGACGGAGCGGTGTGCCGTGCGGGCCTCCTTGGCGAGCAGGGCGGCGAGGCGGGCGGCATGCGGGGTGCGGACGGCGACGCGGGGGCGCAGCCTGGTCCGGGCGAACTCCCCGGCCTCCTGGTCGGCCGCGAGTCTGCCCTGCTCCAGGGTGATGACACGATCGGCTGCGCGCGCGGCCTCCTTGGGCTCGGGCGTGGTGAACAGGACCGTGCCGCCCTGGGCGGCGTGCGCGCGCAGCATGCCGTGCAGCCAGTGGCTCTCACGGGTGGAGAGCCCGTCGGCGGGATCGTCCAGCACGAGGGTGTGCGGGTCCGACAACAGAGCGCAGGCCAGGCCGAGGCGACGGTCCATGCCGCGCGACAGGGTGCCGAGCCGCTCGTCGCGCAGGCTGACGAGGCCCACCACTTCGAGCACCTCGTCGGCACGCCGGACCGGAACGCCCGTCGCGGCACAGAGCATGCGCAGATGGCCACGCACGGAGCGCGCGGGATGGCCCGGCACATCCCCCATTAGCACGCCGACCTCGCGCGAGGGGTGGGCGATGCGGTGCAGGGGGCGGCCTCTGAAGTAGGTGATGCCACGGCCATGTTGGAGTTCGAGCATCAGTCTGAGCGCCGTCGTCTTGCCCGCGCCCGACGCTCCGAGGAGGGCGGTGACGCGTCCCGCTCGCGCTTCGAAGGACACGTCGTCGACCGCGGGCGGGAGGTCCTTGCGGGAGTTGCTGGTCAGTCCGAAGGCCTGGATCACCCGTAGCAAGATAGCGCGTTATGTCCGGTTTTCCGGGTCGTCACACCTCGGGGCGCAGCATCGGAGGGTTGAGGAGCGTGGCGCCTCCGGCCCGGAAGAGCTGGGCGGGGCGGCCTCCTTGACGCGTGGTCGTACCTCCGGTGGGGACCAGGAAGCCCGGGGTGCCCGTCACCTTGCGGTGGAAGTTGCGCGGGTCGAGGGCCACACCCCAGACCGCCTCGTAGACGCGGCGCAGCTCGCCGACGGTGAACTCGGGCGGGCAGAACGCGGTGGCCAGGGAGGAGTACTCGATCTTCGAACGGGCGCGCTCCACACCGTCCGCCAGGATCTGCGCGTGGTCGAAGGCCAGCGGCGCAACCGGCTCCTCGCCATCGCGACCGTAACCGCCCTTCTGCAGCAGCTCCTCGACCGGCGCCCAGCGCGCGTTGCTGGCGTCACCGCCCGCTCGGGGAGCGGGCAGGTCGGGGGCGAGAGCGAGGTGCGCGACGCTGACCACCCGCATCCGGGGATCGCGCTTGGGGTCGCCGTAGGTCGCGAGCTGTTCCAGATGTGCCCCGTTGTCCTGGACGGGTACGGCGGGGTCGTGCGCGCGCAGCCCGGTCTCCTCTGCCAGCTCACGGGCCGCCGCCTGCGCCAGATCCTCGTCGGCCCGCACGAAGCCGCCGGGAAGCGCCCAGCGTCCCTGGAACGGCGGCTCCCCCCTGCGCACCGCGAGCGCGCACAGGGAGTGACGACGCACGGTCAGTACGACCAGGTCCACGGTGACGGCGAAGGGCGGAAAGGCTGACGGGTCGTAGGGCATGCGGCGATCATAGTCGTCTGCCTGACGATAAACACTCCCTTCGTCAGCCGCATCCCACGCTGATCCACGGCGGCCCCGAGCAGGTCCGAGCCGTGGCCGCGGTCTTCGCCGGATGCGGTGTCGTCCGAGGTCAGGCTCCCAGTTGCAGTCCTTCGGCCGCCTCCTCGACCATGGCGAGCCCGAGTCTGCTGACCCGCACGGAGAAAGGCGCTCCGGCGACCCTCAGTCCTGTCAGGCCGATCTCGCCGAGGGGCGCGCTGCGCACGGGACGCAGCGTCACCGTTCCGGCGGGCGCGTCCGGGCGGATGCCGACGAGGGTGCTCAGCAGCAGGACCCCCGCGGCCGCCGCCGTGGCCGCGGGTCTACAGGCGGCCGGATGGGGGAGCGGGGCGCTTCCCTCGGTGCGTTGCTCGCCCGCGTACATCTCGGGGAGCCGATGGCCGAAGGTCTCGGCAGCGGCGAGCAGCCCGCGCAGGAGCGAATCGGCCTCCTTCTCGTACCCGGCGGCGGCCAGTCCCGCGACGGCGACAGCCGTCTCGTGGACGCGCACGGCACCGGTGCGGTGGCCGAAGGGGTTGTAGCCGACTTCCTTGGCGCCCAAGCCGCGCAGTCCCCAGCCGGAGTCCATGGCCGGGCCTCCGAGCAGCCGGGCGAGTTGTTCGGTCTGCACTCGGTCGAGCAGCCCCGGTGCCTGCTCTCCTCCGCCGAGCAGGCCGGTGTCCAGCAGATGGACGGCGGTGGCCGCGAGGTGCGGCACGAGACGTCCGTCGGGAGCGCGGGCAGCGGCCGGGCGGCCCCCTCCGCGGTCCTCGAACCAGAACTCCTCGCGGAAGGCCGTCCGCAGCTCTCCGGCCCATTGCCGCAGCTCGGCGCCGCCCGGTCGGTCGAACGTGTCCAGGAGGTCGGCGCCCAGGAGGGCGGCGCGATGGGCGTGCGCCTGTGTCTCGCAGCGCACCGGGCCGCCGGGCTGCGGGTCGCGTAGGTACATTGCCTCGCCCACGGTCGCCCGCAGCCAGCCGAGACAACGCTCTGCCGTGGGGAGCAGTTCCTCCGTCTCCTGCCGCGAGAGCCCCCAGCGGAAGGCCTCGGCGAGCAGCGCGGGGAAGAGCAGGGTGGACTCGGTGCCCGTGCAGGCGGCCGGGAGATGACCTCCCGCGTCCCGGCGGGGCCCGGGAATAATGCCGGACTGTTTCGCCTGCCCTCGGAGTTGGGTGCGCGCGAGGGTGCGGAGGGTCCCGGCGGCGAGCCGGGTACCGAGGGGCAGTGTCATCCGGGCGGCGACCAGCGCCTCGGCCGGGGCCAGGCCGCAGCGCCAAGGGGCTCCGGCCGCGAGGTGGGTGTCGGTCGGGTGAGCGGGGTCGCGCAGCAGTAAGGACTGGAGGTCGGCAATGCTCGTGTCCAGGAGGAGCTGGACCCCGGGGTGGTCTCCTGTCGCACGTGCGGGCGCGAGGGGGCTGGTCGCCGCGCGTCCCACAGCCCTGACGGGACCAGCGCCGTCGAGTCGGAAGCGCAACTCCAGGCCGGCCGTGCCACCGGGGGCCAGTTCGAACTCCCAGCGCAACAGACCTGCCGACGCCAGCGCGTCGGTGGGCGGCGGATCGGCCGTGACCGAGGCGCCACTGGTCGCGCAGGACCAGCGCAGGCCCGAGTCGTGGACGCTCGCCGGCAGCTCGGGTCCCGTGCGGCCCGACGCGATCGCGCCCAGGTCGGCCAGGTCCGTGCCGAGCGCCACCTCCACCGGCAGCCGCAGCGGGCGGGCGGCCGCGCTGTGGAGCGTGATGCGTTCCGTCCCGTCCGCCTGGCGTGTGCGTTCGACGACGACGTCCGGGTCCGGGCCCGCTCCCGGCGAGACGCGCACAGTGCCCACGAAGCGCGCGCGATCCGCCCCGGTAGTCCGCGCCTGCACCGCGATCGGTTCCCGGCCGGCTACTCGGACCTGGCAGCGGGAGAGCACACGTCGGCCCGCGCGGTAGAAGCCCTCCAGCCCCTGGCCGGTCAACTGCCCTTGGTCCGTGGAGATCGCGAGCCCCGGAAGCGCCACGCAGATGATGGCCGCGTGCGCCGGAGGCAGGCCGACGGAACCCCGGGAGCCCGGGGGTGGCTGGCCGGGTGGGAAAGGCGACGGCGGACGGGGAGTACGGCCGGTGGCTGGGGCCGCGGTCCAGTTCTGCTCGGTCGACGTCGACGGACGCCGACCGTGTTCCGCTGAACCCCACGGTGACGGCGAAGAAGCGCCGCCCTCCCGGCCGGGCTCGGGAGCCGGATGCCGACGATGCTCCGCCGTGGCCGCCATGCGCTGGGTACCGCTCGGGAACCTCGGCTCGGACGGGCCCGTGTCCATGGCGCGCGGCGAGTCGGCGATCTCCCTCCAGGACGGCGCTGGATCGGACAGGTCAGGACGGTCGTCGTCACCGGCGGAGAGGGTCGGCTGGCACTCGGCAGGCGGAGTCGGATGACGGATGGCCGTCGGCATCGGCTGACGCGTGGCGGGCGGAGTCGGCTGACGCGTGGCGGGCGGAGTCGGCTGACGCGTGGCGGGCGGAGTCGGCTGTCGCATGGCGGGCGGAGTCGGCTGATGCAAGGGGCGCTTCCTCTGCGCTCTGCGCGCCTCGGGCGGGTGCGGCGCCCGGTGCGGGGCTCCTGAAG
Source organism: Streptomyces sp. SID13726 (assembly GCF_010548375.1). Taxonomy (GTDB): domain Bacteria; phylum Actinomycetota; class Actinomycetes; order Streptomycetales; family Streptomycetaceae; genus Streptomyces. Next base: position 95,199 of record NZ_JAAGLY010000001.1, on the reverse strand, counting down.
GACTAGGGCGGTGCGGCGGCCCGCCTCGGTCAGGCGTTCCGCCACTCAGGTGAACGGGGTGGGCCTCTTCGGGGTCACGCCCGCGGGCACGGAAGCCGACCGAATGGCGGCGGGCCGGATCCGCCACCCGACGGTCCGGATCCGCCACCCGACGGCACAGGCGGGACCACCCGCGTGCGACACGGCTCCAACAGTCGTTCATCCCTCCTCCTCGGCGGCACCGCCCGCGGGCTGCGCGCCCTCGGCCCGGCGTGTGCCGCCCTTCCCCGTGGCGCGTCGGCGGACGGCACCGGGACGCGTACTGCCGGTCGCCCGCGCGCGGGGCCGGGATTCCTCCGAGCAGGACGGGCGTGCTTCCGCGTCGGCGGGACGAGGCAGGGCGTCTGTGCGCACACCAGCACGCGTCCGCCTACGTCGGCGGGAGGCAGTGCCGGTCGAGGGTGCCGACAGCGTCTCATCGGTGGCGGACGGGGTCTCCTTCTCGTCGCCGGCCTGCCCCGCTTCCATCCGCGCGCGTGCTTCACGTCCCACGCGCTCCGCGCGCAGGCAGCGGCGGATCGACTCCGGGTCCAGGCCCTCGTTGCAGGCCTGGTGCAGGAGCCGGGCGAAGAGGTAACCGGGGTCCGCGCCAAGGGCCATGGCCAAGGCTTCCCTGGCCTCGATCTCGTCGCCCGCCGACCACGCGACCCACCCGGCGAGGGTGAGCGGCGCCGCCGCGTGTTCGCCATAGGGGCCGACGCAGCGGCGGGCCAGCGCGCGCCACAGTCGCAGAGCCGGTCCGGCTTCCTCCGCCTCCATCCATTCGGCGGCGCGGTCTCGGGTCGTGCGGTCCTGGAGGCCGAGGACGAGCGCCGCCGCTTCGTCGTGCCCAAGCAGTTCGTCGTCCCTCAGGTCCGCCTGAAGGGTTCCCGCGACGGGCGGTGCTTCGGTGAACCGGGTCATGACCTGACCGGCCAACCGCAGGGTCTCCTGGGCCACGTCCACCCGGCTCTCCATGTCGAGCATCCTGGGGACGAGGCCCATGCCCGCGGTGTCCAGGGCGACTTCCTGTTCCAGCGCAGCCGCCGTCTCCCAGGGCTGCAACCTGGCCCGCAACTCGCGCAGGGTGCCGCGGACCTGGAGCCCGGCGTAGGTGGCCGCGGCGGCGAGTACCGAAGTGCCGGGCAGGCCCATCGGCAGCCCCTCCGCCGGGCAGCACTCCTCGCTCGGGCAGCAGTACGACCAATAGCGGCCGCCCGAGATGCACAACGCCTCGATCACCGGGACGTCGAGCCGGCCGCATTCCGTGCGCAGCAGCCCGGCCAGCGGGGCGAGTCGCTGCGTGACCTGCTTTCCGGTCTCACCGGCCGCCGGTTCCTGGCAGAGGTAGGCGACCATCTGCTCGGGCCGGGCGCCCCTGCGCTCACTGCCGGTGATGAGTCCCTGGGCCAACTGCCGGGCCACGGCGGCCCAGTCGTCCGTGTTCGTGGGAATGCCGAGCCGGGCCCGCCCGCCGAACCTGCCACGCCCGCCGCGGTCGTGCAGGGAGACCAGGACGATGCTGTCCTCGGGGCGATAGCCGAGCAGGTACGGCAGGGCGTCCGCCAGTTCACCGGGGGTCCGCAGGGTCACCTGGTGTTCGGCGCCGTGGGCGTCGTATCCGACGCGGTCACCAATGCCCGAGCCGACGCCGTCACGGCTGCCGCTGTTCCCACCGTTGCCATTGTTCCCGATGTTGCCGTTGTTCCCGCTGTTGCCGTTTCCGGATGATCCGGTCGTTTCGCTGTGGTTCGTCATGCGCAGACGATCTCGCGGATCTTGAGATTCCGCTTGAGCCTGTGGATAAGTCCGATCAGGGCCACGACAAGCGTCGTTCCGTCGTCCACAGGCCGACCGCCATGACGTCCGGCTGTCGGAGGCGTCCTGTTGTATGGGAGCCATGACGCACACGAGCAAGACGGAGTTGCGCGAGGCTGCCGACACGGTCCTCGCCCGGCTCGTCGGGGACGAGACCGGAGCGGCGCGACTGCGCGAGGACCAGTGGCGGGCGATCGAGGCGCTGGTCGCCGACAAGCGCCGCGCCCTGGTCGTGCAGCGCACGGGCTGGGGCAAGTCCGCGGTGTACTTCGTGGCGACGGCCCTGCTGCGCGAGAGCGGCGCGGGACCGACCGTGATCGTCTCCCCGCTGCTCGCGCTCATGCGCAACCAGGTGGACGCCGCCGCCAGAGCCGGCATTCGCGCCCGGACCATCAACTCCTCCAATCCCGAGGAGTGGGAGACCATCCGGTCCGAGGTCGCCGAGGGCACCGTGGACGTGCTGCTCGTGAGCCCGGAGCGGCTCAACAACCCGGACTTCCGGGACAACGTCCTGCCGGAACTGTCCGCCGCCACCGGACTCCTCGTCGTCGACGAGGCGCACTGCATCTCCGACTGGGGCCACGACTTCCGCCCCGACTACCGCCGGCTGCGCACCATGCTCACCGATCTCCCGCCTGGTGTACCGGTGCTCGCCACCACAGCCACCGCCAACGCGCGTGTGACCGCGGACGTGGCCGAGCAACTGGGCACCGGCAGCGGCTCGGACGCGCTGGTCCTGCGCGGCCCGCTCGACCGCGAGAGCCTCAGCCTGGGCGTGCTCCAACTGCCCGACGCGGCCCACCGCCTGGCCTGGCTCGCTGATCACCTCGACGACCTGCCGGGCTCCGGAATCATCTACACCCTCACCGTCGCGGCCGCCGAGGAGATCACCGCGTTCCTGCGCCAGTGCGGGCACACCGTCGCCTCGTACACCGGCCGGACGGAGAACGCCGAACGCCAGCAGGCCGAGGAGGCCCTCCTCGCGAACAAGGTCAAGGCGCTGGTGGCCACCTCCGCACTCGGCATGGGGTTCGACAAGCCCGACCTCGGTTTCGTCGTCCACGTCGGATCGCCCTCCTCCCCCATCGCCTACTACCAGCAGGTGGGTCGCGCCGGGCGAGGAGTCGAGCACGCCGAGGTGCTGCTCCTGCCCGGCCGCGAGGACGAGGCGATCTGGGCCTACTTCGCCTCGGTCGCCTTCCCCTCCGAGGAGGCCGTACGACGCACCCTCGACACCCTCGCCCAGGCGGACCGGCCGCTGTCGCTGCCCGCGCTCGAACCGCTGGTGGAGCTGAACCGCACCCGCCTGGAGATCATGCTGAAGGTGCTCGACGTGGACGGCGCGGTCCACCGGGTCAAGGGCGGCTGGATCGCCACCGGTACGCCGTGGACGTACGACACCGAGCGCTACGCCTGGGTGGCCAAGCAGCGCACCGACGAGCAGCAGGCCATGCGCGACTACGCCACCACCACGGGCTGCCGCATGGAGTTCCTGCGGCGCCAGCTCGACGACGAGCAGGCGGCGCCCTGCGGCCGTTGCGACAACTGCGCCGGTCCTCGCTTCACCGCGGACATCTCCCCCGCCGCCCTGGACACGGCAGGCGGCTCGCTCGCCCGCGCCGGTGTCGTGGTGGAGCCCCGCCAGATGTGGCCCACCGGTCTTCCGGCCATCGGTGTCGACCTCAAGGGCCGCATCCCGCCCTCCGAGCAGGCCACGGCCGGCCGGGCCCTCGGGCGGCTCTCGGACATCGGCTGGGGCAACCGGCTCCGCCCGCTGCTCGCACCTCAGACTCCGGACGCCCCGGTCCCTGACGACGTGGCGAACGCCGCCGTGACCGTACTGGCCGACTGGGCCAAGGCACCCGACGGCTGGGCATCGGGGGCACCTGACGCACCGGCCCGCCCCGTCGGAGTGGTCACCGTGCCCTCGCGCAGCCGGCCCCAGTTGGTGCACTCCCTCGGCACCCGCATCTCCACCGTGGGACGCATCCCGTTCCTGGGATCCCTCGCGTACACGGACGACTCCGGCGGAGTCTCCCTGCCCCGCTCCAACAGCGCCCAGCGCCTGCGCGCCCTGCACGGAGCACTGATCGTTCCGCCGTCCCTGAAGGAGGCGTTGGAGGCGGCCGACGGTCCCGTGCTCCTCGTCGATGACATGACCGAGACCGGCTGGACACTCGCGGTCGCGGCCCGGCTGCTGTTGCGCTCCGGTGCCCGGGGGGTGTTGCCTCTGGTACTGGCGGTGCGGGGCTGAGCAGGCACCGGGCACGGCACGAGGGTCCCCGCGTGCGTCGCTACGGTCCACGTGCGCGTGCCGATCCGGGCCTCCAGGAGCCGGACTCGGCGCCCCCAGGCGTCGCCCGGTAAAACACTGGGTAGGGATATAAGCCACGAACCATCTGATTCGGGTCGGTGGCCCCAATTGCTCGTTGCCGCAACCAAGTTCGACAGGAAGAATTGAGGTCCGCTCCCCGCACGGCTCGCCCGTGGACCGGTAGGGCTCTGCTGCGGTGCGCGCTCCCCCGAATCCGACCCCGCCCGCCGTATGGGCGCGTAGCCGAAGGGAGGACCGTGACCTTCGGACTCGCTCCGTCCTCCGCGGCGTCCATGTCGTCAGCCGACCTGTCCGCCGCATCCGCCAACCCTCTGGCCCGTCTGCTCGAACCCGCGGAGTGGGCCGAGGCCGGAATCCCGCTGCTGCGCAATCCGCGCGAGGTCGTCAGCGGGCTGCACTCCCGGCACCGGCCCAAGCCGGCGACCGCGATCGTGGCGGTCCTCGACCCGGACGAACGGCTGCGGGCGAGCGCCTCGTTCACGCGCCGTCCGGCCCCGGCGGACGGCTGGATGTTCCGGAACACGCTGCTCGCCCAGCTGCGCCGGGTGATCCCGCACGATCTGCGGCGCCGTACCCCCGTGCGCACCGCTGTGCTGCTCTACTGCCGTGAGGGCGACGCGCGTTGGACGGAGGAGGACGGAGCCTGGATGTGGGGCCTGCGTGACGCCTGCACCCTGCACGGGCTGCGCTGCGGCGCGTACATCACGCTGACCCGGGACGGCTGGCAGGTCCTCGGCGAGGGACGCGGCGGACGCCGCCCGAACGCGGACTCCGCGCCGGAGCCCTTCGCGACGTCCGAGTCACCACCCTTGCTGCCGCGCACCGGTGGCGCCGCCTCGGAGGTCCTGCGCCGCGCGGCGGCCCGCTGAGGCCGTCACCGACGACCGTCTTCAGGCCGTACGTCCCCGACGTACGGCGGCGAAGTCGTACGGCACGCCTGGGACTCTCCGCGCACGGATGAGTCCCCGAAACCGGCGCGGCCCGGTGGCCCGTGTTGAACCGAGCACCGGTCTCCACGCTCCGACGCGGGCATGCCAAACAACGCGCCGTACAGGTGCCGCGCGAGCGGCACCTTCGTCAGCCCCCGGTGGCCCTCCGGACGTACCTGGGCCGGCTCAGACGCCTGCGCCCAGTACCGAGTTGATCTGCTGCGGGTCACCGCAGACGATCAGCAGGGCGCCGGCTCGGGCATGGGCCAGCGGCAGGGCGTCCGCGGGAGCGGAGTCGGCACCACCGTTGACGGCGACCACGACCACGGGACGGGACTTGGCGCGCGCAACCGTGTCGGCGTGTGCGTAGAACACGTCGTCACCGGCGTCGTGCTGAGCCCAGTAGGCGGCTTCACCGAAGGACAGTTCGTGGGCGGCCCACGGGTGTTGATCGCCGGTGGTGATCACCAGCACGTCACCGGGGGCGCGACCCGAGTCCAGCAGAAGGTCTACGGCTTCCTCGGCAGCGTCGAGCGCACCCGCGGCCGAAGCCGGGATGAGCTGGACCTGCGGGGTCACCGAAGCCGGAGCCGGAACAGAGGCGGCGGGGGCAGTGGGGCCCGGCAGTCCGGGCTTGGCCACGGCCACGTCGTGCGGCGTCCGTTGCACCGGCGGCGCGGGCCGCGACGGGCCGGGACGACCGGGGCGCGGCGGAGCCGCAGGGCGTGGACCGGGTACGGGACGGGGGGTCGGCGCGACGCGGCCGCTGGCCGGAGTGGCGCGGGGACCCTGGGCACTCTCGTGAATCTGAGGCTCCTCGGGAATGAGAGGCATGAGCTGATATTTATCAAACGTTGGTGCGACTCGCGTGAGCGGGTGGCACATCAGTGCGAGCGGAACCGTCAGAAATCGAAGCCCAGCTGGCCCTCGATCTTCGGAACGCTTCCCTCCACCCAGCTGCGAGCCTTCTTGAGGTGCCGCCACTGGGGCAGCGCATCAAGATACGCCCACGACAACCGGTGGTACGGAGTGGGGCCCCGTACCTCCAGCGCGGCCTTGTGCACCGGCGAGGGATACCCGGCATTGGCCGCAAAATCGAAGTCTGCATGGTCGATACCCAGTTCGGCCATCATTTTGTCGCGCTGAACCTTGGCGATCACCGAGGCCGCCGCGACGGCCACACAGGACTGGTCGCCCTTGATGACGGTCCTGACCTTCCAGGGCGTCCCGAGATAGTCGTGCTTCCCGTCGAGGATCACGGCGTCGGGACGGACCGGCAGAGCGTCCAGGGCACGCACGGCGGCGGTCCGCAGAGCCGCCGTCATCCCCAGGTCGTCGATCTCCTCCGGGGAGGCATGCCCCAGGGCGAACGACGTGACCCACTTGCGCAGTTCCTCGTCCAGTTCGTTACGGCGCTTGACGCTCAGCAGCTTGGAGTCGGTGAGGCCTTGGGGCGGTCGACGCAGTCCGGTGATCGCGGCACACACGGTGACGGGACCGGCCCAGGCACCGCGCCCGACCTCGTCGACACCGGCAATGATCTTCGCTCCGGTCGTGGCGCGGAGGGAGCGCTCGACGGTGTGAGTAGGTGGTTCGTACGGCATGGCGTCCTTAGCGTACGCCGCCCGGATCACCCTGCGACACCCCGGTTTCCCCGGACGGCGCCACGACCGCCACGAACTCCGTTCAGGGGCCGTTCGTCCGCAGCAGCGGCATCACGAAATGGTCGATCATCCCCTCCACGTCCTCGTCGCTCCATTCGCTACCGCGCATCTTGGAGCGGTACATCATCATGGCCGGGATGGCATCGAAGACATAGTCGTTCGCCGCGTCCGGGCGCACCTCGCCCCGCTCTATTCCGCGGGTGATGATCTCGCGAAGCAGCTCGACGCTCGGCTCCACGACCCCCTTGAAGATCACCGCATGGAAGCGCTCCGCCTGCGCCTGGTCGCATTCGTGAATCACCGCACGCAGCGCGAACCCGGGGCGCGAGAACATCGCCTCGCGCGCCTGCCTGCACAGTTCGAGCAGATCCTCGCGCACGTCGCCGAGGTCGGGCGCCTCATCAAAGCGCGGCAGCCCGGCCCGCAGGGCCTCAGCGACGAGGTCCTCCTTGGACGGCCAGCGGCGATAGACCGCGGCCTTGCCGGTCTGGGCTCCGGCGGCGACGCCTTCCATCGTGAGGCCGTTCCAGCCGACCGTGCTGAGCTGCTCCAGCGCGGCGTCGAGGATCGCGCGCTCCAGCACGGCGCCACGCCTGCGAAGGGCGGCCGACTGGGCAGGGGCGGCCGTCCAGTGCGAGGTAACCATCTGAATGTCTCCAGCGAACAAGGAAGCGGGGATTCCGGGGAGGGGGAACGCACCGCACAGCGACACAGGGGGATACGCCGTGCGGCAACAAAGCCAAGTGAACGCTTGCGTTCACTAGTGGGGACTCACTACCGTTGACGCGGCAGTGAACGCCACCGTTCACTAAAGCGCTTGTGGGGGACCCATAGTGACAACCTCTCAGTTGATCCAGAACCAGAAACCGGGTGCGGCCCGCCGGGAAGGACGCCCCGGCATCGCGCTCACCGTCATCGCGGCCTGCCAACTCATGGTGGTACTCGACGCGACGATTGTGAACATCGCGCTGCCGCACATTCAAGACGCTCTCAAGTTCAGCACCACCGACCTCACGTGGGTCGTCAGCGCCTACACGCTCACCTTCGGTGGCCTGCTGCTTCTCGGCGGCCGGGCAGGCGACATCCTGGGACGCCGCCGGGTCTTCATGACCGGCATCCTGCTCTTCACCTTCGCCTCGCTGCTCGGCGGCCTCGCCCAGGAACCCTGGCAACTGCTGGCCGCACGCGTCCTTCAGGGCATGGGTGGCGCGATCGCGTCGCCCACCTCGCTGGCGCTGATCACCACCACGTTCCCCGAAGGCCCCGAGCGGAACCGGGCCTTCGGTGTCTTCGCCGCCGTCTCCGCGGGCGGTGGTGCCATCGGCCTGCTCGCCGGAGGCATGCTCACCGAGTGGCTCGACTGGCGCTGGGTGCTGTTCGTCAACGTGCCGATCGGTGTCCTGATCGCTGTGCTCACCCCGCTGTACATCAGTGAGTCCGAGCGGCACACCGGCCGCTTCGACATAGCGGGCGCCCTGACCTCCACAGGAGGCATGGCCCTGCTCGTGTACGGCTTCATCCGCGCCGCGGACCAGGGCTGGCGGGACGGCCTGACCATCGGGTCCTTCGGTGTCGCGGTGGTGCTCCTGCTGGCCTTCGCGTTCATCGAGTCGCGCGCCAAGGAACCCATCACGCCACTGCGGATGTTCGCCGACCGCAACCGCTCGGGCACGTACGTGATCATGCTGAGCCTCGCCGCCGCGATGTTCGGGATGTTCTTCTACATCGTGCTCTTCGTCCAGAACGTGCTGGACTACACCCCGATCGAGGCCGGCCTCGCCTTCCTGCCCGTGACCGTCGTGATCGCGCTGGGCGCGGGCCTGTCGCAGCGGTTCCTGCCGGTGTTCGGTCCCAAGCCGTTCATGCTCACGGGTTCGGCGCTCGCGGTCGCCGGACTCGCCTGGCAGGCCCTCATCAGCTCCGACAGCTCCTACGCAGGCGGAGTCCTCGGCCCCATGCTGATCTTCGGCTTCGGCATGGGCCTGAACTTCGTGACGCTGACGATCACGGCCGTCTCCGGTGTCGCCCAGCACGAGGCGGGCGCTGCCTCCGGACTGCTCAACACCACGCAGCAGGTGGGTGGTTCGCTCGGTCTGTCCATTCTGACGACGGTGTTCGGGTCGGCCAGCAAGGACGAGGCGGAGAAGCAGCTCCCGAACTTCATGGCCGACGGATCGGCGGAGCAGAAGGCGGAGTTCGCCAAGACGCACCAGCTGCCCGCCCCGTGGGGTCACGAAGTGCTCGCCCAAGGCATCTCTGCGGGCTTCGTCGCGGCTGCCGCGATCGCCGTACTCGCGCTGATCAGCGCCTGGTTGGTGATCAAGGTCCGCAAGAGCGACCTGGAGGCGCTCGCCGGCACGGCCGGTCCGGGTATCGGCTGACCGATCCGGGCTCACGACAAGCCGCGGACGGCCAGGCCGGGTCCAGGGGACCGACGGCGAGGACCACGGTCCGGCCATCCGCCCGACGAGAGCCGACAACAACACGGCAACCACCGACAACAAGCCCACAACCCCACCCCCTGCACCTCTCCCGTGACTCCTGCGCGCACCGGGCCCACCGGTTCACACCGGTCGCACAGCAACTGCCACGACAACGAGCGCACGGTCACGCAGAGTTCCCGACATGCACGGAGAGTTTCGGCGATGCGGCCGCAGACACCGAGCGCCGAGCCTGAAGCCTCAAGCCCGAGCCCCCGGCCCCGGCCCGGCCCCGAGAAGTTCCAACCGCAGATCCCGAGCGCCGCGCTCCTACCCCGACACCCGCAACCACTCAGGAAAGCCCTCGGTCCGCTCGACCCACTCGACAGACGGCGTCCCCGCCTTCCCGCCGGCGATCACACCACCCACGATGGCGCAGGTCGTGTCCACGTCCCCGCCGACCTGCGCGGTCGTCCAGAAGGCCGTTTCGTAGTCGCCGAGGGACCGGGCCGCCGACCAGAGCGCGAACGGCACGGTGTCGTGGGCCGTCGTCCGGCGTCCGCAGCCGAGCACGGCCGCGACGGTGGAGGCGTCCTTGTAGTCGAGCATGTCCCGCGCCCGCCGCAGCCCCGCGCCGACGGCACTCTTCGGGACGAGCGCGATGACGCCGTCGAGAAGCGCGCCGGGGCTGGGAGGCCCGCCGGGAGCGGCCGCCAGCGCGGCAGCCGCGGCGACGGCCATGGCGCCGACGACGGCCTCCCGGTGCTGATGCGTGGGATACGCCGAGATCTCCGCCTGGTGGGTCGCCTGCTCCGGATCGTCCGCGTAGAAGGCCCCGAGGGGCGGGATCCGCATCGCCGCGCCGTTGCCCCAGGAACCCTGCCCGTTGAAGAGGGCCGCGGCGAGCTCACGCCAGTCGCCGCCCTCCCGGACCAGCCGCAGCAGCCGGTTGACGGCGGGGCCGTAGCCACGGTCGAAGTCGTGGTGCTGGGCGAAGGAGTGCGCCAGGGCGTCCTGGTCGATGCGGTGGTGGGCGGCCAGGACGGCCACCACGGAGCAGGCCATCTCGGTGTCGTCCGTCCACTGCCAGAGGCCGGCCGGCAGCTCACGGTTCTTCAGCAGCGGGTAGTTCACCGGAACGAAGAACTGCGAGCCCAGCGCGTCTCCCACGGCCAGGCCGCGCAGACTGGCCAGAGCGCGCTCCAGGCGTCTTTCGGGTGAGGAGTCAGCGGTCATCGGTCTGCCACTCTAATCGGTGATCCCGTACGGTTCCGGATCTCGCCAGCGTTCGAAGGGCCGGTCGAGCGCGTACTTGTCGTCGTCCCCGAGAACGAGCATCCGCATTTCCGCGTTCCCCGGGTTCGACAGCGACTCGAACTCCGCAACCGTCCAGTGGAACCAGCGCATGCAGAACAGCCGCATGGCCAGGCCGTGGGTGACGATCAGGACGTTGGGCGGATGGTCGGGCGCCTCGAAGCTGCGGAACAGGCTCTCCAGGAATCCGCCGACCCGGTCGTACACGTCGGCTCCGGACTCGCCCTGGGCGAACCGGTAGAAGAAGTGCCCGTAGGCGTCCCGATAGGCCTTCTGAAGCCTTACGTCGTCGCGGTCCTGCCAGTTCCCCCAGTCCTGCTCGCGCAGCCGGGGTTCCTCGCGCACTCGTATGAGATCGGGGTCCAGATGGAAGGCGCGCAGTGTCTCGTGCGTGCGGCGGTACGGAGAGACGTACACGCTGACGGGTTCACTGCCGAGCACCTCTCGCAGCCGTTTTCCTGTCTCCTCCGCCTGCTGCCAGCCCCGTTCCGTCAGGGCCAGAGCGTGGTCGGGCTCGCGTTCATACACGGTGTCATCAACATTGCCCGTTGACTCCCCGTGCCGGACAAGGACGATTCGCCGTGGTCGTGCCATGCCAAGACCCTAGATCGGGTGAGGGCGTATCGAGCACTCGTACGGGCTCCATACGGCGTAGGTCACACATTTCCCGCACCATCGGCCCCTATGAGGGCACGTTTTGCGGGTTGGGATTTCAAACTGTCCAGGCTGGTTCGAGATCGACGATGTCACCCGTGAGGGCCGCGACATCGGCTTCCGTCTGGGCGCGCAGGGCGAGCCGCTCCACGCGTTCGGCGCGGTACTTGCCGTGCTCGGCAGCCGACCGCCACATGGAGAGCACCAGGAACTCGTGCCCGGGAGCCTCCCCGAACAGCCCGCGGATCATGCCGGGCGATCCCGCCATGGCCGGGTTCCAGACCTTCTCCTGCATCAGGGCGAAGTGCTCGGCGCGCTCCTCGTGGACCCGGCAGTGGGCGAACCGCACCAGGTCGGCATCGGTGAAGCGCGGTTCGAAGCCGGTCTTCACGTCGAAACGGTAGTCGAACAGCTTGACCTGGATGTCCTTGAACGTGCCTGACTGGGCCGCCGCGAGCCGGTCATGGGAACGCGCCATGAAGGAGTCGTAGAAGGAACGGCTCTCCCAGAAGGAGAAGATGTGCGCCACACCCTGCCGCCCCCGGCTCCAGCCTCCGCCCTGTCCCCGAAACCCCGGCTCTCCCAGAAGCCCCGCCCACTTTCGCTGCCCCCGCTCGAAGCCGCGGCGGTCCACCACGGTGCAGCGAATCCACTTGACCAGCACCGCGCCATCGTAAGGCCACGGAGCGTGGCGCCGGTCACGCTCGGGGGCACAGTCGGCCCGCGAGTGTCAGACGCACGTGGCAGGATGGACAACCGGTCTTGCCTGACCGGCAGTTCGGGCCGGGGACAGAGGGGGAAGGGGACGCCTGGTGAGCGGCATCAACAAGGGGATCCGCAAGGTCGAGGTCGCGCTCAAGTGGGATCCGAGTCCGGCGGGACAGCCGGCCACCGACCTGGACATCGTCGCCGCGACCTATCTGCAGAGCGATCCGTACGGCGATCCCGCCTACGTGGTCCACTTCGACAGCCGCTCCCCCGACGGCACCATCTACCTCAACCGGGACAGCAAGGACGGCAAGGGCTTCGGCTGGGACGAGGTCATGACGCTCGAACTCGAGCGCCTGGACGCCCGGTACGCGCGCGTGGTGGTCGGCACCGTCATCCAGCAGCGCTCCGCGCACCGCACCTTCGTCGGCGTGCTCAATCCGGCACTGCGCATCCGAGAGGGCTACACGGTCCTGGCCGAGGACGACTTCGGCGGGGTCCTGAGCGGTACGGCCGCGAAGGTCGCGGAGTTCGTCCGCCAGGACTCCGGCACCTGGGACTTCCACCCCGGGATCGACGGCTTCGAGGACGACCCTGCGACCTTCACCAGGACCATGGGCCGGGCCTGACGCGTCAGCCGGCGGTCCATCCGGGGACCGTCGGCAGCACCGTCTCGGCGACCCTGAGCAGGGCGAGGTCGTCGGGCACCACATCGTCCTGGCGCCATATGGTGACTTCGTAGAAGCCGCCGCCGTCCTTGGTGTCCTTGGCGACCAGCAGACTGCGGGCGATGCCACCGGGGCCGGTGTCGACCTTGCCGCCACCGAGGTTGAAGTTGAGGGCGATGGTCCGGTCCGAGTAGATGACCGCCGGGTGCCCGCCTATCGTCCTGGTCCGCGCGGAACTCCCCAGGAAGCCGGCCATCTCGGCCACCGGGATGTCGTCGTCGGACGTCGAGAGCTTCACGGAGTAGGTGTCCAGCTGGATCTCCGCCTCGGGCGTGACGGTCTTGGTGCCGTCGGCCCAGGAGCTCATGCTCTCCTTGCCGCTGGCGTTCATCGCGTACTCGGTGGGTGTGCCGAGCAGCGTGGGCAGGTCGGCCCGGTTCAGCGCCGTGCACAACTGCGCCCCGGAGACGGGCTTCGACGGCCGGGTGCCGTCCGTGGTGTGACACGCCGCCGGCTCGGGGTCTTCGGACTTCTGCTGAAAGGTCCCTGACAACAGAAGAGCGGCGAGGGCCCCGACGACCACCAGAGCCGCGACAGCCTGGCCCCACTCGTTCATGCCCTTCTCGGGCTGCGCCGCGCTCTGTGCGGCATCGGCGATCTGCTGCTCCGCCATGTTCCCCGTGTCCCCCACCCTGCTGGTCGCGCCGGTCGTGCGCTGGGGGAGCTTAGCCTGTGATCGCCCTGTGGAGAAACGGAAAAGACCAAGGGCGGTTGGGGTCCGGATCCGGACCCCAACCGCCCTGTACGGCTAGGTCACATCAGCTGCAGCCGCTGGTGGACCCGCAGCCCTCGCAGATGTAGCAGGAACCGGCCCGCTGCATCTTCGTACCGCAGGAGAAGCACAGCGGGGCGTCGGCCTGGATGCCCAGCTGCATCTCCACCAGCTCGGCGCTGGTGTGGGCCTGCTTCGGGGCCGGCTGGGCCGCCTCGACCTCGGCCTTCGGCGTGACAACGGCCTTCAGCTCCTGGGCGCGCGGCGCCGACTGGGCCAGGCCCTCCACGTCGACCTCGTCCTCGGTCGGCTCGTAGGAGCCGGTCTCCAGGTGCCGCTGACGCTCCTCGGCGGAGTGGATACCGAGCGCGGAGCGCGTCTCGAAGGGCAGGAAGTCCAGCGCCAGGCGGCGGAAGATGTAGTCGACGATCGACTGCGCCATCCGCACGTCCGGGTCGTCCGTCATACCGGCCGGCTCGAAGCGCATGTTGGTGAACTTCGAGACGTACGTCTCCAGCGGCACGCCGTACTGGAGGCCGACGGACACCGCGATGGAGAAGGCGTCCATCATGCCCGCGAGGGTGGAGCCCTGCTTGGACATCTTCAGGAAGACCTCGCCGAGACCGTCGTCCGGGTAGGAGTTGGCGGTCATGTAGCCCTCGGCGCCGCCGACGGTGAAGGACGTCGTGATGCCGGGACGACCCTTCGGGAGGCGCTTGCGGACCGGGCGGTACTCGATGACCTTCTCGACCGTCTCGCGGATGGTCGCTTCGGCCTTCTCGGTGACCTCGGTCTTCTCCTTCTCCTTGGTCTTGGCGGAGAGGGGCTGGCCGACCTTGCAGTTGTCGCGGTAGATGGCGAGCGCCTTGACGCCCATCTTCCAGGCCTCGAAGTAGACCTCTTCGACGTCCTCGACGGTCGCCGACTCCGGCAGGTTGACCGTCTTGGAGAGCGCGCCGGAGATCCAGGGCTGGATCGCGGCCATCATGCGGACGTGGCCCATCGCGGAGATGGAGCGCTCGCCCATGGCGCAGTCGAACACCTCGTAGTGCTCGTGCTTGAGGCCGGGGGCGTCGATCACATTGCCGTTCTCGGCGATGTGGGCGACGATCGCCTCGATCTGCTCCTCCTGGTAGCCCAGGCGGCGCAGGGCCTGCGGGACGGTGCCGTTGACGATCTGCATCGAGCCGCCGCCGACCAGCTTCTTGAACTTGACCAGAGCGAGGTCGGGCTCAAGACCGGTGGTGTCGCAGGACATCGCGAGACCGATGGTGCCGGTCGGAGCGATGACCGACGCCTGGGCGTTACGGAAACCGTTCTTCTCGCCGAGGCGCAGCACGTCCTGCCAGGACTCCGTGGCGGCGGCCCAGATCGGCGTGTCCAGGTCGTCCATGCGGACGGCCTTGGTGTTCTCGTCGGCGTGCTGCTTCATGACCCGCAGGTGCGGCTGCGCGTTGCGGGCGTAGCCGTCGTACGCGCCGACGACCGCGGCGAGTTCGGCGGAGCGCTTGTACGACGTGCCGGTCATCAGGGAGGTGATGGCCCCGGCGAGCGCGCGGCCGCCGTCCGAGTCGTACGCGTGGCCGGTCGCCATCAGCAGGGCGCCGAGGTTGGCGTAGCCGATGCCGAGCTGGCGGAACGCGCGCGTGTTCTCGCCGATCTTCTGCGTCGGGAAGTCCGCGAAGCAGATGGAGATGTCCATCGCCGTGATGACGAGCTCGACGACCTTCGCGAAGCGCTCGACCTCGAAGGACTGGTGGCCCTTGCCGTCGTCCTTGAGGAACTTCATGAGGTTCAGCGAGGCGAGGTTGCAGGACGTGTTGTCCAGGTGCATGTACTCGCTGCACGGGTTCGAGCCGTTGATCCGGCCGGACTCCGGGCAGGTGTGCCAGTGGTTGATGGTGTCGTCGTACTGGATGCCCGGGTCGGCGCAGGCCCAGGCCGCCTCGGCCATCTTGCGGAACAGCGACTTGGCCTCGACCTCTTCGATGACCTCGCCGGTCATCCGGGACGTCAGGCCGAACTTGCCGCCCGTCTCGACGGCCTTCATGAACGTGTCGTTCACACGGACCGAGTTGTTGGCGTTCTGGTACTGCACCGACGTGATGTCGTCGCCGCCCAGATCCATGTCGAAGCCCGCGTCGCGCAGCGCGCGGATCTTCTCCTCTTCCTTCACCTTGGTCTCGATGAAGTCCTCGATGTCGGGGTGGTCGACGTCGAGGATGACCATCTTGGCGGCGCGACGCGTGGCGCCGCCCGACTTGATCGTTCCTGCGGAGGCGTCGGCACCGCGCATGAAGGAGACGGGACCGGAGGCGTTGCCGCCCGAGGACAGCAGCTCCTTGGAGGAGCGGATGCGGGAGAGGTTCAGGCCGGCGCCGGAGCCGCCCTTGAAGATCATGCCCTCTTCCTTGTACCAGTCGAGGATCGACTCCATGGAGTCGTCGACGGCCAGGATGAAGCAGGCGGAGACCTGCTGCGGCTGGGGCGTACCGACGTTGAACCACACAGGGCTGTTGAAGCTGAAGATCTGGTGCAGGAGGGCGTACGCCAGCTCGTGCTCGAAGATCTCGGCGTCGGCGGGCGAGGCGAAGTACTTGTAGTCCTCGCCGGCCTTCCGGTACGTCTTCACGATGCGGTCGATCAGCTGCTTGAGGCCGGTCTCGCGCTGCGGGGTGCCGACGGCACCGCGGAAGTACTTGCTGGTGACGATGTTGACCGCGTTCACCGACCAGAAGTCGGGGAACTCGACGCCACGCTGCTCGAAGTTGACCGAGCCGTCGCGCCAGTTGGTCATGACGACGTCACGGCGCTCCCAGGCCACCTCGTCGTACGGGTGTACGCCGGGGGTGGTGTGGATGCGCTCGATGCGCAGGCCCTTGTTCGCAGCCGCCTTGGTGCCCTTGGCGCGGGAACTCCGTGCCGGACCGCTCGCCGTCTCTGTCATGCCGCCTCCCTGTACGGGCTAAAACGCCCTGAAGTGCCACGATGTTCCCGTGGCACGGTGTTGTGTCTGGTGTTGCAGGCATTTCTCGCTGCCGCCCGCAACAGGTCTTCGATCGCCGCCGTACGACCGGACCGAGCCCTGAAAGTCCCGGTCCGGCCCGCCGATCAGTCGGCGGCGCGGGCGGGCTCGGGGACTTGAGTCCCTCCGGGCCCGCGATCGTCTTCCTGGCTCCCCGCGACGGCTTCCTCGCCGCCCGCAGCCTCTCCGCGGTCCTCGTCGTCCGCGGCGGGGGGTCCCGTCTGCCTCAGTTCCGTGATCGCGGCCTGGAAGTCGTCGAGCGAGTCGAACGCCCGGTAGACGGAGGCGAATCGCAGATAGGCGACGAGATCGAGCTCCTGCAACGGGCCGAGTATGGCCAGCCCCACGTCATGGGTGGTCAGCTCGGCGCTTCCGGTGGCCCGCACCGCCTCCTCGACCCGTTGGCCGAGCTGGGCGAGCGCGTCCTCGGTGACAGGCCGCCCCTGGCATGCCTTGCGCACACCGTTGATGACCTTGGTACGACTGAAAGGCTCGGTGACTCCGGACCGCTTGACCACCATGAGCGAGCACGTCTCCACGGTCGTGAAACGACGGGAGCAGTCCGGACACTGGCGGCGCCTGCGGATCGACGTGCCGTCGTCGGTCGTACGACTGTCGACGACACGACTGTCGGGGTGCCTGCAGAAGGGGCAGTGCATGAGCTTCCCAACCCTCCTCACAGCAGACTCAATAGCCTCGCTGAGCCCCATGGGCCCCTCGAAGCAGCCCCAAGCATAGGCGATCGCAGCGGGCGTGGAGACCCGGGGGACCACAACTTCTGGGCTGCTGTAGCAATCCAAGCACTACATGTAGGGATCGGCGCGATAAACACGCCGTACGCGCGTGTCGCGCACGTATTGGCATGTGCCATACGGCCATACCGTCCGCCGACCAACACGGCGCGCACCCGTATCGCTACGGCTCATGCGGAGATACCGTGGGCGCCACAAGGAGGGGACGTGGGATTCCCGCAGAGATGGGGGCCGGTACCCGGTTGACGGGGCGCCTGGTGGCAGACTGGTGCGACAACCTGCGAGGTCGCCACCCGGCGGTGAAGAGTACAGCAATGGGCCCTTTTGTTCGGCAGGCGGCGCGTTAGCCATACACCCAGACACATCATCGCGTCAGGTGATTCGCGATTTTTCACTCGAACGTGTGTTTGGCGCAACCTTTCGAAAGCAACTACCGTTGTCCAGCAGGGAGACCATCGAGAGGGGCCGACGTGACCACGACCGCAGACAGTGCCACCATCACTGCCCAGGACCGTTCCCAGGGCCGACTCGAGCCGGTGCATGCGATGAACGAAGCCGTGAATCCCGAGGGACACAAGCGTTCCCTCCCAGGGCGACCTCCAGGCATCCGGGCCGACAGTTCGGGACTCACCGACAGGCAGCGCCGGGTGATCGAGGTCATCAGGGACTCCGTGCAGCGGCGCGGCTACCCGCCGTCCATGCGGGAGATCGGCCAGGCGGTCGGCCTGTCCAGCACGTCGTCCGTCGCACACCAGCTGATGGCACTGGAGCGCAAGGGCTTCCTGCGTCGCGACCCGCACCGCCCACGCGCGTACGAGGTGCGCGGCTCCGACCAGGGCGCCTCGGCACAGCCCACGGACACCACGGGCAAGCCGGCCGCGTCGTACGTCCCGCTGGTCGGCCGGATCGCCGCCGGTGGCCCGATCCTCGCCGAGGAATCCGTCGAGGACGTGTTCCCTCTCCCCCGTCAGCTCGTCGGTGACGGTGAGCTGTTCGTCCTGAAGGTCGTCGGCGACTCGATGATCGAGGCCGCGATCTGCGACGGCGACTGGGTGACCGTGCGCCGCCAGCCCGTCGCGGAGAACGGCGACATCGTCGCCGCCATGCTCGACGGCGAAGCCACCGTCAAGCGCTTCAAGCGCGAGGACGGCCACGTCTGGCTGCTCCCCCACAACTCCGCGTACGAGCCCATCCCGGGCGACGACGCGACGATCCTCGGCAAGGTGGTGGCAGTACTGCGGCGCGTCTGAGCACCGCGGCAGGCCTCGCCGATTCGACCGGGCCCCGGAACCTCTGCGCCGGTTCCGGGGCCCTGCGCTGTCCGGCCCCGGTGACCGGCGGCTCCTTATCGGGGGTTGGCCTGTCCCGGCGCCGGGACAGGCCAACCCCCGATCATTCGGCTTCTCCTTGCGCCTTCTCGGCTTCCGCCGCGACTTCCTTGGCCTGCGCTGCTTCTGTGGCCTGGGCTGCTTCTGTGGCCTTCGCCGCAGCGTCGATCGCCGCGAGCGACTTGCGCGCCTGATTACGGTCCGTCGTGTACCAGAAGTCGGGCAGTGACGCCTTCAGATAGTTCCCGTACCGGGCAGTGGCGAGCCGTTGATCCAGTACGGCGACCACGCCGCGGTCTCCCGAAGCACGGACGAGGCGACCGGCGCCCTGGGCCATGAGCAGCGCCGCGTGTGTGGCGGCGACCGCCATGAAGCCATTGCCCCCGGCGTCCTCCACCGCCTTCTGGCGAGCGCTCATCAGCGGGTCGTCGGGGCGAGGGAACGGGATCTTGTCCATGACGACCAGCTGGCAGCTGGGGCCGGGGACGTCGACGCCCTGCCAGAGCGACAGCGTGCCGAAGAGACAAGTCTTCGGGTCGGCCGCGAAGTTCTTGATCAGCTCGCCGAGCGTCTCCTCGCCCTGCAGGAGGATCGGGAACTCTGGGATGCGGGAGCGCAGTTCCTCGGCGGCCAGCTGGGCTGCCCGCATCGAGGAGAACAACCCCAGGGTGCGGCCGCCGGCCGCCTGGATGAGTTCGGTCAGCTCGTCGAGCATGTCCACGCGGTCGCCGTCGCGCGCGGGACGCGACAGATGCTTGGCGACGTAGAGGATGCCCTGCCTGGGGTAGTCGAAGGGCGAACCCACGTCGAGGCCCCTCCACTTCGGCAGGTCCTCGCCCTCGGTTCCCTCCGGGGCGAGCCCGAGGGACGCACCGACTCCGTTGAAATCGCCACCCAGTTTGAGCGTCGCCGAGGTCAGGACCACGGAACGGTCCGCGAACAGCTTCTCCCTCAGCAGGCCCGAGACCGACATGGGGGCCACGCGCAGGGAGGCCCCGAACCGGTCATGGCGCTCGTACCAGACGACGTCCCACTCCGAGCCGTTCGTGATCCGTTCCGCCACGTCGTGGACCGACTCCACGGAGGCGAGCGCCTGTTTGCGGACCGCGTCCTCGTCCTGGACCGACTTGTCGCGTGTCGCTCCGATCGCGGAGATGACCGTACGCGCGGCGTCGCGCAGGGCCATGAGGGCATAGCCGAGGTCCTCCGGGATCTCCTCGAGGCGGCCCGGCAGGGCGAGCTCCATCAGCCGTTCGAAGCCCTCGGCGGCGGTCTGGAGCTGGTCGGCGGCCTTTTCGTTGACGAGCTTCGCGGCGCGGCGCACCGCGCGGTTGACCTGGCCGGGAGTGAGCTCGCCGGTGGCGACGCCGGTGACCCGGGAGACCAGTTCGTGCGCCTCGTCGACGATCAGCACCTCGTGCTGCGGGAGGATGGGCGCGCCTTCGATGGCGTCGATCGCGAGCAGCGCGTGGTTGGTGACGACGACCTCGGCGAGCTTGGCGCGCTCGCGGGCCATCTCGGCGAAGCACTCGGCGCCGTAGGCGCACTTCGTGGCCCCCAGGCACTCGCGGGAGGACACGGAGATCTGCGCCCAGGCACGGTCGGATACGCCCGGCGTGAGGTCGTCACGGTCGCCCGTCTCGGTGTCCTGCGACCAGTCGCGCAGCCGCAGCAGGTCCTGGCCGAGCCTGCTGGTGGGAGCCGCCGCCTCGAACTGGTCGAAGAGGCCCTCCTCCTCGTCCTGCGGGACGCCTTCGTGGAGGCGGTGCAGACACAGGTAGTTGGACCGGCCCTTGAGCATCGCGAACTCCGGGCGGCGGCGCAGCTGCGGGTGCAGCGCGTCGACCGTACGCGGCAGGTCGCGCTCGACCAGCTGTCTCTGGAGGGCCAGGGTGGCCGTCGCGACGACGACCCGCTCCCCGTGTGCGAGCGCGGGCACGAGATAACCCAGCGACTTTCCGGTACCGGTGCCGGCCTGCACCAGCAGATGGGAACCGTCGTCGATCGCTTCCGCGACGGATTCGGCCATGGTCACCTGGCCGGGGCGCTCCGTACCGCCGACGGCAGTGACGGCAGCATGCAGGAGTTCGGGGAGTGAGGGCTTCGTCATAGCGCGACCACCCTACGACCCGGCACTGACAATGGGGTGATCAAGGCGGGGGCCAGGGACGGGATCAAGACCGGGAGGTCCTTGGACCTGGAGAGGGTGAAGGCCGGATCGGATCAATTCGGCTCGATTCGTCTCGATTCGGTTCGGCTTCGGCCGGGTGCTGTTCGGTCTGAGGCGACACCGGTTCGTCGGCGGCGGGAAATGGTCGGGGAACCCTGGGCGGAACGCAATGGGTCCGAAGCCGTCGGAAAAAACTTTTGGCACGAGTGGGAACCGGCGCGACGCGAGCGGTGTACCAAAAGTGATTGCGCGATGACGCATTGCTACAGCAGGTCGCGCAGGGACCGGTCTCGGATCATGAGGGCCGCCCGCTTGGCGGGCAGGTCGACCTCTGCAGAGAAGCGGAAGCCTGCGCTGAGGAAGGCGGTGACGGACGGGATGTTGCGAAGGTCGGGTTCCGCGACGACGCGGGCACAGGCGGGTCGCTTGTCGAGCACGAGATCGGCGACGGCTCTGAGAAGAGTGCTGCCGAGACCACGGCCACGATCGGTGACGGCGCCGACCAGGAGGTGGATACCGGTGTCGTGCGGTCTGGCCGCATAGTGGCGGGCCAGCGGATCGAGGTCGGCTCGGTAGATCTCCCAGTAGCTCATGGGGGTGCCGTCCAGCACTCCGAGGCAGGGGACGCTGCGTCCGTCGCCGGTGAGCTGCGGGCGCAGGTGGTCCTCCGTGACGTTCTGGGGTCCGGCCAGTTCCCAGAACTCCGCGACGGAGGGGTCGTTCATCCAGCGACAGAGAAGGGGGAGGTCTCGGTCGAGGTGTACGGGGGTCAGGTGGAAGACGCCCGCCGGGGTGGGGGTTGGTCCCCAGGCGGCGACGTCGTCGAGTAGGGCGGGGGTGGGTGCGGTGGGTGGTGGGGTGCTGTCGACTGGGGTTCGTAGTCGGCGGTCGCCTGTATCGGATCGCCCCGTGTCGGATCGCCCCGTGTTGGGTCGCGCCGTGTTGGGTCGCGCCGTGTTGGGTCGCGCCGTGTTGGGTCGCTCTGCCTCGAAGAGCGCGAGGAGGTCTTCGGGGAGACGCAGGTCCAGCGTGTCCTCGCAGTCGGTTCCCCACCCGTTGCCTCTCTCACCCGGCTGAGGGCCGGCGCTGGCGTCGGCGCCGGTGCCTGCGTCGGCATCGGCATCGGCATCGGCATCGGCATCGGCGAATGAGGCAGAACCGGAGTCGGCGTTCGCGTCGATGGGAGACAGGGGGCGCTCCTCTCTGGTCTCAGCAGACGGAGACGAAGTGGGTCATGTTCCTCAGGAGTGAAGGGGGTTGGCGATGGTGACGTAGACGGACTGGGTGTCGACCGGGCCGATGAGTTCGTCGAGGCCGTGCACTCGGGTCAGCAGATTGGCCTTGCAACGCAGGGTGGGCGAGTCGAGCAGGTGTCTTGGGAGGGTGGTGCGCAGTCGGGTGGAGCCGGAGGCCACGTCGGTGAGGAAGCGGCGGAAGGCGGCGAGAAGGAGACGTTCGTCGGCCAACCGCTGGGAGCCGAACGCGCCAATGAGACCGAGGACGTTGTTGATCGCGAGGTAGTACGCGAACCGCTCGTCCGTGACCTCGTCGGAGACGAAGGTGTCGCTGTGTTCGCCGATGCCGGGCAACCGGGCTTCGAGATCCGCCCGTCGGGACTCGCGGAAGTAATAGCCCTGGTTGTCGCGGTAGCGGCCACCGGCGGGCCAGCCATCGCTGTCCAGCAGGACGAGGGTGTTCTGCTGGTGGGCTTCCAGGGCGATCCCTGCTTCCCCGTCCAGCCAGAGCACGGGCCGGATGACCTGTTCGAGATAGCGCAGGAACCACTCGGCGGCGACGGCTCCCCGGGGGCGGCCGGTCCGGGCGGCCAGGCGAATGACGACCTCGGCGAGCCGGGATCGCCAGATCGGCTGGCCTGCGCCTGGCCTGTCCAGGTCGGGGTGATCTGTGCCTGAGTGGTCCGAGCTCACCCGATGCAGGCCCGAAGGGTCGACGTCGGCACCGGATCGGGGGCAGGGGCGAGGTGAGACGAGTCCGGCGATGCAGGAGACGTCCTGTGACGGGGTGAACGGATTGTGCCGGATCACCACGTCGAGGCCGGGGACGGGACTGCTGTCGGGGCCGTCGACAGCGAGCCAGGCGGGGTCGCGGACGATGTCGAACGTCGGGTGGGCCGCCTGCCACTCCTTGCTCAGGCCGGTGCGCAGGAGTCGGTGTACCTCGACGCCACGGTGGAGTTCCTTGCGGAGGTTCTCCCGGCGCGAGTTGGTGATGCGGAGGCCCAGTGAGAGCTTGAGCATGGCGGGGGCACCGGAGCGGTGAACAGTACGTACGGAGGAGGTGGGGTGCCAAGGGGAGCCGTGTGCTCCCAGGTCTCGGAGGAGGCCGGTGTCGAACAGCGGAGCGGTCTGCGGGCGGTGTCGGACCTCGCGGAGTTGCCAGGGGTGAACTGGCAGGGCTGTGTGGCCGTCGGGCTGCGGCAGGTCGGGGCCGGCGAGACGTTGGCTGAGCTGAGCGGCGGTGACCGGGCGGCCGCTCTCGGTCCAGGCGGAGTCGGTGGCGAGCAGGGAGGGGTGGACGGCGAGCCAGTGCAGAGGGAAGGAGCCGCGCGCTTCGGGTGAGTACAGGGACGCTTCGGCTTCCGTGAGACCTTCGCGGCTCTTCGGGGCCGGGTGTAGCGGGTGGCCCAGGACGAGTGCTTGTTCGGCCGTGAGGAAGAAGTCGGGGCCGTCTTCGGGGTGTTCGCGGCGTTCGCGGCGTTCGCGGATGAAGGTGGCGGTGCGTCGGGCGGAGTCGGCTACCCGGGCGACGAGTTCGGTGCTGGCTGCGGAGGTGGGAGCCGATGTCGTCAGAGACTCACGGGTGAGCAGCGCCGCGAGGGTGACCGCGTCGACCGGCGGGGACTGCTCGGGGGCGCTGGCCAGACGGGGCGGGCCGAAGCGGTGCCAGCCAGTCAAGGACCAGTAGCGGACGGGGACGAGGAGGGCCCCGCCGCTGGCGGGGAGGGGGATGCGGAGGGTGCCGCTGCCGGGGGCGGGGAGGTCGGACTCGCGGACCCAGCAGCGCAGCAGGTTCTCCACGGTCGCGGAGTCGGCCTCGTAGTCGGCCGCGGTGTCCGGGTCGGGGTGGTCCAAGAGGTCGGTGGTGGCACCGCGCAGGCGTTCCTGTTCGGGTGGGCCGCCCTGGGATGGGGTGCGGTCCGGGCGATTGAGGTGTTGTGGGGAGGGGGCTGTGCTGGAGGAGCGGTGGTTCGGGGGTGTGGGGGTGACGTTCAAGTTCGGTGTTCCTTGGGGTGGTTCGTCGTTCGTGGTTGGTGCGGCGGTGTCGTTCTGTGGGGGGCGGGACCTGGTCCGGGTTCCGGTGACGGGTGAGAAAGGGAGGTGAGGTGAGTGGTGTCTACGAGGGGTTCTGCCTGCGATCAGCCTGGTGGCCGTCGGCGCTCAGGCGCAGGGGTGAGTGGCTGGCGCCTTGGGCTGTGGCGCCAAGTCCATGGCCTGTGTGCCGGATTGGGGCGCCGGTTGTCGATGCTCTGTTGGCTGGCGCTCCAACTGCCTCTGCATAAAAGGGCTCTGCGCCAACTGCTTCCACCGCGACTCCAACCCCCGCTGCACAACCGGCTCCAGTTTCAGCACCGGCTCCGGCCGCGACACCGGCACAAGGCCCGGCCTCAGTCACCGCCCCAGCCACGCCACCGTCCCGTCAGCTCCGCCGCCCCGACTCCACGATCGCCGCTTTCATCACCTCCCACCCCCAGAGATGTGACCGCGGGCTACCGCAGCCACCGCGTCGGCAAGTCGGTCAAGAACGGCGTTCGCCTGTTCGTCGGTGATCGTCAAAGGTGGGAGCAGTCGGACGACGTTCCCATGAGGTCCGCCGAGTTCGACGATCAGGCCGCGCCGGAGGCACTCGCGTTGGACGGCGGAGGCGAGTTCCGGGGAGGCAGGGCGAGGGCCTGGCATGGCACTCGGCGGCTTCTCCGGGGCCTCCCAACGGCCGGTGACATCGGCGTGCCCGACCGGCCGGGCCGACCCACCGGTGCTGCCGAAGTGCCGCCCGTCGGAACTCATCCAGGAACCGTCGTCCCCATCCAGCAGCTCCAGCCCATCACCGGCATCACCACAGCCACCGGCCCCGCGACCGGCATGGCGGTCGCCCAACCCAACCGCACCCCACGCCCCATCAACACCCGCTCCGGGCGCCTCCCCCTCCGGCTCCACCATCTCCACCCCGATCATCAATCCCCTCCCCCGCACGTCACCGACGACAGAGAACTCCCTTGCCAGTCCCCGGAGTTGGTCGAGCATGTGGGTGCCGAGGGTGGCAGCGCGTTCGGTGAGGGCGTTTTCGCGGACGTAGGCCATGGTGGCGGTGCCTGCGGCCATGGCGAGTTGGTTGCCGCGGAAGGGGCTGGTGTGGGTGCTGGGTTCACAGGTGTCCAGGTCGTCGCGGTAGACGATCACGGCGAGCGGCAGGCTGCCGCCGATGGCCTTGGAGAGGACCATCACGTCGGGGGTGATGCCGCTGTGCTCCATGGCCCAGAAGGCGCCGGTGCGGCCGACCCCCGTTTGGACCTCGTCGGCGATCAGGGGGATCGAGCGGTCGGCCGTGATCTGACGCATGCGTCGCATCCAGGCGTCCGGTGCCGGGAGGACGCCGCCCTCGCCCTGGACGGGTTCGAGGATCATGCCTGCGGGCAGCGGTACCCCGGACTTGGGGTCGTCGAGGGCGGACTCGGTCCAGCGGGCGGCGAGTTCGGCGCCGTGGGGGCCGCCGACGCCGAAGGGGCAGCGGTAGTCCTGCGGATAGGGGAGCCGGACGGTGTGTGCGTCCGAGGCGCAGGGGGTCGTGCCGTGGTGGGCGTCGGCGAAGGCGAGGATGTCGGTGCGGCCGGTGGCGGTGCGTACGAGCCTGAAGGCGGCTTCCACCGCGTCGGTGTCGGTCGGCGCGCAGAACTGCACGCGTGCGTGGTCGGCGAGGCCGGGTGGGAGGTTGCGGAACAGTTCGGTGGTGAAGGCGTCCTTGACGGGGGTGGCGAGGTCGAGGGCGTTCAGGGGCGCGCCGGAGTCGAGGACCTTGCGGATGGCCTCCAGGACCACGGGGTGGTTGTGTCCCAGGGCCAGGGTGCCGGCACCGGAGAGGCAGTCGAGGTAGCGGCGGCCGTCGGCGCCCTCGATGGTGAGACCGCGGGCGCGGACGGGCACGATCGGCAGGGCACGTGCGTAGGTGCGGGCCGCCGACTCGCGCGCCGACTGGCGCCGCAGGATCCCCTCGTGCGCGGTGCGTGCCACCGAGGGTTCGTCCACAGCGATTACAGCGGCGCGTCCAGCCGGACGTTCCTCAACGGTGGTGCTTACTGCCGGAGATTCCTCAGCGGTCGTGCTTGCTGCCGGAGGCTCCTCAACGGCGCCGCGCTCCACCGGTCGTTCCCCGGTGACAGTGCCTGCTGCCGGAGGTTCCTCGAAGGCGGCGTTTCCCGCCTTGGCCTCCCCCGGCGCGGTCTCGGTCACGGCCATGGTTCTCCCGTCCTCGCGCTGCGCTGGAGCAAGCGGTTCCTTCGCGGACTCGCCCGCCCCGACATACGGAACCCCGCACACCTTTGCTCGACATCTCGGCACATCGACGCACCGATGTGCGGAGCTCTCGGGGAAATGGGACGCGGGGCACCGAACCGTCCGCCGGCCGCAAGCCCCCCACGGCTACCAACCCCGGACCGGGCACCGGGTTACGGGTTGCCTCAAGATCTTTGGCGTGACGGAACTGTTGCGGTTCCGTCGGCTGTCTCCCACAGCGGGCGCATAGTGTGTGATGCCGTTCCAAGGCGCGGTGCCGGAAGGTCAACTCGCGGAACGTCCGCGGGAGGTGGGCGGTTTCGGCACCCGGTTCGTCCACACCAGGGGGAGGCAGAGCATGCGATCCGAACCGCTGTCGTTGACCGCTCGCGGCGAGGGCGTGAGGGGCGCGCGTCGCAGAACCTCCCCCGCGCTGGCCGCCATGGCCCTGGTGTCCGTGCTCGCGCTGACCGCCACCGGCTGTGGCTCGGGCGGCGACGCCGACGCGAACGCGCAGGCCTCCGCCTCCGCCGCGTCCGAGGGCGACGGCAAGATCACCATCCCGGACGACATCAGGGACAGGCTCAAAGAGCACGGGATCGACGTCGACAAGTGGAAGAACGGCGCCTGGAAGAACTGGGACAGGGACGACTGGCTGCGCGAGGCGCAGGACTACATCAACCCGATCATCGAAGGCCTGTGGGACGCGGACCGGATGCGGAAGGCCGAGGACCCCGACCAAGGTGTCCAGGACAGCGACCTCTCGGGTGACCAGGGCGTGACCGACCCGGAGCCGACGCCGGTGGACGCGAAGGCCGTGTCGCCTACGTACCACGACAGCGTCCCGCAGGCGGGCAAGGTGTTCTTCGACTCCCCCGAGGGCACGATGGTGTGCTCGGCGACGGTCGTGGCGGACCCGGCCCACCCGGGCAAGTCCAACATGGTGTGGACGGCGGGGCATTGCGTGCACGCGGGGAAGAGCGGGGGCTGGTACCGCAACATCGCGTTCGTGCCGTCGTACAACGACCAGGCCTTGTCGGCCGGGAAGTTGGAGAGTGCGACCAGGCAGGAGGTCGCTCCCTACGGCGTCTGGTGGGCCGACTGGGCGCAGACCTCGGACCAGTGGATCGCGCAGGGCGGTCCGACCGGCGGGGACGGCGCGCCGTACGACTTCGCCGTCATCCATGTGACGCCGGAGGAGGGGAGCACCGGCAAGTCGCTGGAGGAGACGGTCGGTTCGGCGTTGCCGGTGGACTTCGCCGCGCCGGCGGTGCCGCGGGTGGAGAGCATCACGGCCAGCGGGTATCCGGCGGCGGCGCCGTTCGACGGGGAGACGCTGTACCAGTGCGCGGACCGGCCGGGGCGGCTGTCGATCAACGTGTCGGACCCGACGATGTACCGCATCGGCTGCACCATGACCGGTGGATCGTCCGGCGGCGGCTGGGTCGCGGCGGGTGCGGACGGCAAGCCGGCGCTGGTGTCCAACACCTCGATCGGCCCGGTGAGCGCGGGCTGGCTGGCCGGACCACGGCTGGGTGACGTGGCCAAGGGCGTCTACGACTCGGTCAGCGAGAAGTTCGCGGGGCAGTGACGGCCCTCGGCCTCATCACCCGCCCTACCGCCTCGAACACGCTTGAGGCCCGCCCCTCGTGAAAGGGACGGGCCTCAACCGAACAGCTACGGCACTCAGGCGACCGGTGCCGGCACGTACGGTGCCAGTTCCGCGGCGAGTTCCTCGTGGACCCGGGCCTTGAGGAGCGTGCCCTCCGCCGTGTGCTCCGCGGAGATCACCTCGCCCTCGTCGTGGGCGCGGGCGACGAGCTTGCCGTGGGTGTACGGCACCAGGGCCTCGATCTCGACCGAGGGCCTGGGCAGTTCGTTGTCGATCAGGGCGAGCAGTTCGTCGATGCCCTGGCCGGTGCGGGCCGAGACCGCGATGGAGCGGGGCTCGATCCGCATCAGCCGCTGGAGCGTCAGCGGGTCGGCCGCGTCCGCCTTGTTGATCACGACGATCTCGGGCACGCGCGTGGCGCCGACATCCGTGATCACCTCGCGCACGGCGGCCAACTGCTCCTCCGGGTTCGGGTGCGAGCCGTCCACCACGTGCAGGATCAGGTCGGACTCGCCGACCTCCTCCATGGTGGAGCGGAACGCCTCGACCAGGTGGTGCGGCAGGTGCCGTACAAAGCCGACGGTGTCGGCCAGCGTGTACAGGCGGCCGCTCGGGGTCTCCGCGCGGCGGACGGTCGGGTCCAGGGTCGCGAACAGGGCGTTCTCGACCAGGACACCGGCGCCCGTCAGGCGGTTGAGCAGCGAGGACTTGCCCGCGTTGGTGTAGCCCGCGATGGCGACGGACGGCACCTTGTGGCGCTTGCGCTCCTGGCGCTTGATCTCGCGGCCGGTCTTCATGTCCGCGATCTCCCGGCGCATCTTCGCCATCTTCTCGCGGATCCGGCGCCGGTCCGTCTCGATCTTGGTCTCACCGGGACCACGGGTGGCGAGGCCGCCGCCCTTGCCGCCGCCCATCTGACGGGACAGCGACTGACCCCAGCCTCGCAGTCGCGGCAGCATGTACTGCATCTGCGCGAGCGCGACCTGCGCCTTGCCCTCTCGGGACTTGGCGTGCTGGGCGAAGATGTCGAGGATCAGGGCCGTACGGTCGATGACCTTGACCTTGACGACGTCTTCGAGGGCGATGAGCTGGCCCGGGCTCAGCTCACCGTCACAGATGACGGTGTCGGCGCCGGACTCCACGACGATGTCGCGCAGCTCCAGGGCCTTGCCGGAACCGATGAAGGTGGCCGCGTCGGGCTTGTCGCGGCGCTGGATCACGCCGTCGAGCACGAGCGCACCCGCGGTCTCCGCGAGGGCGGCGAGCTCCGCGAGGGAGTTGTCCGCGTCCTGAACGGTTCCCGTGGTCCAGACGCCGACGAGGACGACCCGCTCCAGGCGGAGCTGGCGGTACTCGACCTCGGTGACGTCCTCGAGCTCGGTGGAGAGGCCGGCGACACGGCGCAGGGCCGCGCGCTCGGAGCGGTCGAACTGGTCGCCGTCCCGCTCTCCGTCGACCTCGTGGCTCCAGGCGACGTCCTCTTCCATCAGGGCATCGGCCCGAAGACCTTCGGCGTATGTGTGCGCGGGGCGCTGCGTGTCCTGGGAAGGGGATGAAGAGGAGGTCATTGGGTCCTTACGTCGATGGGGATACCGGTTCGGCGGTCACACTTCACAACGCATGAGTACCCCGGGAGATTCCCGTGACCCGTGCCGCGCCGACCTGAAGATGGTCGCACGGCACGGGGCGTCTCGTCACCGCCTTATTTCACGGGTCATGGGTAACGCCTACGTCACCGGCACCGCCTACTTCACCGGTACCGCCTACGTCACCAGTACCGCCTACTTCGCCGGCACGGCCGGTACCGGCGCCACGGCCTTCCAGTCCGGGTGCCCGGGCATCGCCGGCGTCTTCTCGCCGTAGAGCCAGTCCTGGAGGAAGCCGCCGAGGTCGCGGCCGGAGACCTCGGAGGCCAGGTGGACGAAGTCGGCGGTGGTCGCGGTGCCGTCCCGGTGCTGCTGGACCCAGGCCCGTTCCAGGGTCTCGAAGGCCTTGCGGCCGATCTCCTGGCGGAGGGCGTAGAGGACGAGCGCGGCGCCGTCGTAGACGTTCGGGCGGAAGATGCCGATCTTCTGGCCCGGCTGGGGCGGCTTGGGGGCGGCGGGCGGTCCGCCGGCGGCGCGCCAGCGGTCGGAGGCGCCGTACGCGGCCTTCATGCGGGCCTCCAGGGTGCGGCCCGCCTTCTCCTCCGCGTACAGGGCCTCGTACCAGGTGGCGTGGCCCTCGTTGAGCCACAGGTCGGACCAGGTGCGGGGGCTGACGCTGTCGCCGAACCACTGGTGGGAGAGCTCGTGGACCATGATCGACTCGACGTACCACTTGGGGTACGCGGGCTCGGTGAACAGGTCCTTCTCAAAGAGGGAGAGAGTTTGAGTTTCCAACTCGAACCCTGTGTCGGCCGCGGCCATGAGGACGCCGTACGTCTCGAAGGGGTACGGCCCGACCTTGTCCTCCATCCACGCGATCTGACCGGGGGTCTTCTTGAGCCACGGTTCGAGTTCGGCGCGGTCCTTCGTGGGGACGACGTCGCGGACGGGCAGCCCGTGCGGGCCGCTGCGGCGCAGCACGGTGGAGCGGCCGATGGAGACCTGCGCCAGCTCGGTGGCCATGGGGTGCTGGGTGCGGTACGTCCAGGTGGTCGCCCGGCCCGCGCGGTCCACGTCGGTCGGCAGACCGTTGGCGACGGCCGTGTAGCCGTTGGGCGCGGTGACCCGGATGGTGAACATCGCCTTGTCGGAAGGGTGGTCGTTGCAGGGGAACACCAGGTGCGCGACGTCGGCCTGGTTGGCCATCGCGAGCCCGTCCTCGGTGCGCACCCAGCCGCCGTCGCGGCCCTCGGCGGAGACGGGGTCGCTGGTGTGCCGGACGGTGATCCGCATCCAGCTGCCGCCCGGAAGCGGTTCGTCCGGAGTGACGACCAGGTCCTCACCGGCACTGGTGAACCCCGCCGGCCGCCCGTCGACCTGCACCGAGTCGACCTTGCCGTGCGCGAAGTCGAGGTTGATGCTGTCGAGCGAGGTCGTCGTCCAGGCGTCGATCGTGGTGACGGCCGTGAGCGGCTTGCTGTTGCTGCCGCCGTAGGTGAAGGAGAGGTCGTACGACGCCACGTCGTATCCGGGGTTGCCCAGGTGCGGGAAGAGGCGGTCGCCGACACCGAGCGGCGCGGCCGGGGCGCTCGCGGCGAGCAGGCAGACGGAGACGGCGGAGGCGAGCAGCGCGGTCGCCCTGAGGCGGCGGGGTGCTGTGACGCGGGGAGTGAGCGGCATGCACCACCGCTACCAGCGCGCGTGTGCGCGACGCCGACGGCGCGCGACCGGCCCACTCGAACGAGTAAGGCGAGGGTGACGCCACCGGGCCGACACACCGATGAACGACCGCCAGGACGCCTCCCGAAGACGGGATGCCTCCCATGGCCCGCTGCAACAGCCCCCGCCCCTCCCGAGGACCGCCCCCTCAAACCCCCGGCGTCTGCGCCCTGCTCACGTCGTAGACCCCCGCCACATTCCGCATCGCCCGCATCAGCGCGGGGAGCAGGGCGGCGTCCGGGAGCTGGACGGTGTACGTGTGGCGTACGCGCTGCTGGCTCGGCGGTTCGACGGTCGCGGAGACGATCTCGGCGCCTTCTCCCGCCATGGCCTCGGTGAGGTCCGCGAGGAGGTGCGGCCGACCGAACGATTCGGCGAAGAGCGTGACCCGGCACTCGGCGGTGTCACCCCAGCGCACTCCGACCTCCGTGCGCCCCACGCCCTTCATGCGCGCCACCGCGGCGCACTCCACGCGGTGCACGGTGACCACTCCCCCACGCACCGCGAAGCCGGTGATCTCGTCGGGCGGCACGGGCGTACAGCACCCGGCCAGCCGTACGGTCGCGCCGGGCTGGTCGACGAGGGCGTCGGCGGTACCGAGGCGGGCGTCGGGGGACGCCGCGACCTGTGGATCGGCGACGGGGCCCGGCGCGGCCGGAGACCCGGGGAGCCTGCTGTCGGCGACCCCGGGACCGTCGGCCACGGCGTCGGGAGTCCGCACTTCGCCAGCGGGCGTCCGTACGGCGTCCAGCACGCCCTCGGCCGATGCCTCGGCGGAGGTCGGATCACCCGTCTCCGTGTCGTCTTGCGAGACCGGCTCCGGCGCGGCCTCGGCCGACGGGTGCGTCGCGATCCAGCGCTGGATGGCGATCCGGGCAGCGGGCGTGTGGGCGTGCTCCAGCCACTCCTTGGAGGGCTCGGCGGCCGGGTCCTGGCCCATGAGGAGCTGGACGGTGTCGCCGTCGCGCAGGACGGTGCTCAGGGTCGCCAGACGGCCGTTGACGCGGGCACCGAGGCACGCGTGCGCGTCCTCGCCGTACTGCGCGTACGCGGCGTCCACACAGGTCGCGCCGTCGGGCAGGCCCAGGGTGCCGCCGTCGGGGCGGAAGACGGTGATCTCGCGGTCCTGGGCGAGGTCCTCGCGGAGGGTGGACCAGAAGGTGTCGGCGTCCGGCGCGGCCTTCTGCCAGTCGAGGAGGCGGGAGAGCCAGCCGGGGTGGGTCGGGTCCACCCGCTCGTCGTCGGCCTCCGTCAGCTCCTCCGCGGGCTGCGCGTACGGGTTGCCGAGCGCCACCACGCCGGCCTCGGCGACCTTGTGCATCTGGTGGGTGCGGATGAGGACTTCGACGACCTGGCCGTCGCCGCGGGCCACGGCGGTGTGCAGCGACTGGTACAGGTTGAACTTCGGTACGGCGATGAAGTCCTTGAACTCCGAGACGACAGGCGTCATACAGGTGTGCAGTTCGCCCAGAACGCCGTAGCAGTCCGCGTCCTCGCCGACCAGGACCAGCAGCCGCCCGAAGTCCGCGCCGCGCAGCCTGCCACGCTTGCGGGCGGTGCGGTGCACGGAGACGAAGTGCCGGGGCCGGATGACCACTTCGGCCTGGATGCCCGCCTCGCGCAGCACCCCGCGCACCTCTTCGGCGATCTCGGCGAGCGGGTCGTCCGCGCGGGAGGCGTTGTCGACGATCAGCTCGCGGGTGTGCTCGTACTCCTCGGGGTGGAGGATCGCGAAGACCAGGTCCTCCAGCTCGGTCTTGAGGGCCTGGACGCCGAGGCGTTCGGCGAGCGGGATGAGGACGTCCCGGGTGACCTTGGCGATGCGGGCCTGTTTCTCGGGGCGCATCACGCCGAGAGTGCGCATGTTGTGCAGCCGGTCGGCGAGTTTGATCGACATCACGCGGACGTCGTTGCCGGTGGCGACCAGCATCTTGCGGAAGGTCTCGGGCTCGGCGGCGGCGCCGTAGTCGACCTTCTCCAGCTTGGTGACGCCGTCGACGAGGAAGCGGACCTCGGCGCCGAACTCCCTGCCCACCTGGTCCAGCGTCACCTCGGTGTCCTCGACGGTGTCGTGGAGCAGGGAAGCCGTCAAGGTCGTGGTCTCGGCGCCGAGTTCGGCGAGGATCAGGGTCACGGCAAGCGGGTGGGTGATGTACGGCTCACCGCTCTTGCGCATCTGGCCGCGGTGCGAGGACTCGGCCAGGACCCAGGCGCGGCGCAGGGGTTCGAGGTCGGCGTCGGGATGGTGGGCGCGGTGGGCCTCGGCGACATGGCCGATGGCGTCGGGCAGCCGGTCGCGGGCGGCGGGGCCGAGCAGGGCGGCGCGGCCGAGGCGGCGCAGGTCGATCCGCGCCCGCCAGCGCGCCGCAGGTCCTGTTACCGGACCTGGGGTCGCGGGGTTCGTCGCCTCCGCACTCATGGGCACCTCCGGCTGCGTGGACCGGCGGACGGGGTGCCCCATGGCGGACACGGCTCAGGGGATGGTGTCTGTCCCCCGTCCGGGCCGGTGCTTGATGCTACCGAGCCCACCACGCCCACCTGACCGCCTCTCGGCGAGCGTGAAACGGATCACCCATTCGAGCGAAGGTTTGCAGGTTTACGATTTCGAGCCGCCTGACCTGCGACTGCCCGTGGTTTCGCACGGCACAGGGCATCGGAGGCTGTGGTTCCACGCCTCCGACACTCCGCGCACTGTGATTCATATGGTCAACGAACCGCACTTTCAAGCCAGTCGGCGTCGATCTCGCCCTCGGCGACGATCACCGCGGGGCCGGTCATCTCGATCTCGCCGTCGGGTCGCTCGGTGATCACCAGGGTGCCGCCGGGCACGTCGACGGTGTACGTCACCGGGGTGCCGGTGGCCACGGGGTCGGCGCCGTCCCTGCGGGCGGTGGCGACGGCGACGGCACACGCGCCCGTGCCGCACGAGCGGGTCTCGCCCGAGCCGCGCTCGTGCACGCGCATGGCGACGTGCCCGGGGCCGCGGTCGACCACGAACTCGACGTTGACCCCGTCCGGGTAGGCGGCGGCCGGGCCGAACGGCGGCGGGGAGTGGAGGTCACCGGCGTGCGCGAGGTCGTCCACGAAGGCGACGGCGTGCGGATTGCCCATGTTCACGTTCCGCGCGGGCCAGCTGCGGTCGCCCACGCTCACCGTGACGTCACCCTCGGGGAGCCGGGCCCGGCCCATGCCGACGGTGACGTCGCCGTCCTTCGCGATGTGCACGGTCTTCACGCCGCCACGGGTGGCCACGGCGAGGTCGCCCTCGGTGGCGTGTCCGGCGTGCTGGAGGTAGCGGGCGAAGACACGGACGCCGTTGCCGCACATCTCGGCGATCGAGCCGTCGCCGTTGCGGTAGTCCATGAACCACTCGGCCTCGACGGCCATGTGCTGGGCCTCGGGGTGTGACGCGGATCGCACGACGTGCAGGAGGCCGTCACCGCCGATGCCTGACCGGCGGTCGCAGAGGGCGGTGACGGTCTCACGGGGCAGGTCGAGGGTGTTTTCGGGGTCCGGGATGATCACGAAGTCGTTCTCGGTGCCGTGACCCTTGAGAAAGGCGATCCGGGTGCTCATGTATCGATCGTACGTGCAGGCCGGTGGGGGCTGATCGCGCCCGCGCGGCGGAGCCGCATATCGACACAGCCCCGCGCCCCTAAGAGCAAAAGGCCCTCACCGCAGCCTTGCCACGCGCCATACCGCCAGCACGATCACCAACACCACCAGCAGGACGTACGACGCCACGACTCGCCAGTCCGCACGACGCTCGGAACCCCTCGGCGGCAGCCCCGGCCACGTGTAACCAACACGCCTCGCCGCCATCATTCCCCAGCCTGCCGCGCACGAGCAGATCAGCAGGCCCAGCATCGCGATCACCGCTCCGCTGTCGCCGAAGTCGAAGGCCAGCGGGAAGGCGAACATCAGGGAGCCGACCGCGGCCAGCGAGACGATGGGGGCGAGCTGCCAGATGCGCAGACGGCGCTGCGGGCGCAGTTCGACCTCGACCTCTTCCCCGGCCGCGAACATCTCCTCGGGCTCGGGGCCGTCGTCGGTCACACCGCCCGGCACCTCGTCGGGCCCGTCGGGGCTCAGACGGTTCCCGTCCTGCTCCGGTTCACCGCTCTCGGCGGTCCGGGGCTCGGTGCCTTGTGCGGTGTCGCGAGGGCCGGCCTCCATCGCCACGCGCCCTCCCAACTCGGACTCCACTTGGTCGATCGAAGCTCGATGATGGCACGGCGCCGGAGGCCCGGATGACGGCCGGAGCGTCCCGATGCCATGACGTGATCAGGCTGTGACCGGTCGTTCGACCAACGCCAGTGCGAGCTGCGGAAGTTCTGTGAGATGTGCCGCAGCCCCACTCAACCAGTGCACCCGCGGATCGCGCCTGAACCATGAATCCTGACGGCGCGCGAAGCGTTTCGTGGCCCGTACGGTCTCGACCCGCGCGTCCTCCATCGCGCACTCCCCGGCGAGCGCCGCGAGCACCTGCTGATACCCGAGCGCGCGCGAGGCCGTGCGCCCCTCGCGCAACCCGCACGCCTCCAGCTCCCGCACCTCGTCCACGAGACCCGCGTCCCACATTCGGTCGACCCGGCGCGCGATGCGCTCGTCCAGCTCGGGGCGTGCCACGTCGACGCCGATCTGGAGGGTGTCGTAGACCGAGTCGTGGCCGGGGAGGTTGGCGGTGAACGGCTTGCCGGTGATCTCGATCACCTCAAGAGCCCGGACGATACGGCGGCCGTTGCTGGGCAGGATCGCGTGCGCGGCCTCGGGGTCGGCGGCGGCGAGGCGGGCGTGCAGCGCGCCGGAGCCGCGCAGCACCAGCTCCTCCTCCAGACGGGCCCTGACCTCGGGGTCGGTGCCGGGGAACTCCAGGTTGTCGACGGCCCCGCGGACGTACAGCCCTGAGCCGCCGACCAGGATCGGCCAGCGGCCCTCGGCGAGCAGCGCGTCGATGCGCTCGCGGGCCAGCCGCTGGTACTCGGCGACGGACGCGGTGACCGTGACGTCCCAGATGTCCAGGAGGTGGTGCGGGACGCCGTCGCGCTCCTCGGGCGTCAGCTTGGCGGTGCCGATGTCCATCCCCCGGTACAGCTGCATGGAGTCGGAGTTGACGACCTCGCCTCCCAGGCGCTGGGCGAGGAAGACGCCCAGATCGGACTTTCCGGCCGCGGTGGGTCCGACGACGGCGATGACGCGAGGGGAGGGGGGTGCGCTGCTCACCGCCCCAGTCTCGCAAACCTCGGGACCCCACCTCGAACGAGTTACGTGACGGCGTGGGTCCGGGGTCGTTGCCAGTTGCGTGGTTTCCGCCGCCCTGTTCATGGAGGCGGCGTTCCGGGTGGCGCAGACGGGCGTACCGGACGACGCGGGATTTCCCCCGCACGAGTAACGTATGGAGTGGATATGGGCGTTTTCGCACGACTTCTCCGGAGGTCGAAGGCTACGGAGGAGGCGTCAACCGCCGAGGCGCAGGCCGACATCGAGACGGCCGGGCCCGCGGCGGACGAGGCGGCGGCGAAGGGGTCCACGAAGGCCGGGGCCGAGGACGAGACCGAGGTCACGGGCGACGTCACGACGGAAGCCGCGACCGACG
Source organism: Streptomyces sp. SID13726 (assembly GCF_010548375.1). Taxonomy (GTDB): domain Bacteria; phylum Actinomycetota; class Actinomycetes; order Streptomycetales; family Streptomycetaceae; genus Streptomyces. The sequence goes on along the minus strand of NZ_JAAGLY010000001.1, from coordinate 58,604 downwards.
TCACGGCCGAAGCCACAGCCGAGGCCACGGCAGAGGCCGATGTCACGGAGCCTGCCGGAGCCGAGGACGCGGACTCGGACGGGTCGACGGCGGCGAAGGCCGTCGAGGACACTGCCGCCGAGGGCGTCGGGATCCCCAAGCAGCAGTCCGCCGAGGAGGCGGCCGAACGTGAGGCCGGCGAGGGCGCCCGCACGTAACTGCCCCGCGTGGGAAGGTGAACGATGGGTCTCCTGGACAATTTGAAGGCCAAGCTCAACCCGGCCAAGGACAAGGTCTCCGGCCTCGCGCAGCAGCACGGGGACAAGATCCAGCACGGTCTCGACAAGGCCGCGAAGGTCGTGGACGAGAAGACCAAGGGCAAGTACAGCGACCGCATCCAGACGGGTACGGGCAAGGCCAAGGACGCCATGGACCGACTCGCGCACAAGGACGGCACGGAGGGACCGGGCGACGGCACCCCGCCGGCCTCGCCCCCACCGGCTTCCTGAACGGCAGCACGGCACATCGACGGACGGCCGCGGGGCAGCACCACGCCCCGGCCGTCCGCCGTTTCCGACGGCCGCGAGCCGCTCCGGACCGCTCAGACCGCCCCGGACCGCGTCCGAGGCCCGCGCAGCCGTCCTGCCGTCCCTGCCGTGCCCCTACGCCCCTTGCCGCTCCCTACGGCCGTCAGGACCAGGCAGCGACCACGTACCCCACGCCGTACGGCGCGACCTCGTACAGCAGCGCGCCGCCGAGTCCCGCGCCCTCCGCCGCCCCGGCGAGGACCTGCCAGGGTGCCCGGCCGGAGGCCTTCAGTTCGTACGCCAGCTCGGCGTCCAGCGTCTTCAGGGCCGCCACGTCCGCCGCGCCCAGCGCACGCGCGACCTCCGCGTCGAAGGGGGCCGCGCGCTCGTCCAGGTACCCGGGTGCCTTGAGCGTGCGGCAGGCGCTGGCGTCGCCCATCACCAGCAGTGCCACCCGCTCGGCCCGGGCGGCGATTCCCTTCCCGCTCTGGATACACCGCTCGGCCTCCAGAGGTTCCCCCACACCGAGTCCCTCGATCGGGGCGTCGGACCAGCCCGTGCGCTCCAGCAGCCACGCGGCGACGGCGAGCGAGGTCGGGAGTTCGCGCTCGGACTCCGCGTCCCGGCCCAGCCGTACGCCGAGATCCACGCCGAAGCCGCGGAACGACCCGCGGGTCCCCTCCGGCAGCACTCCGCGCCCGCTGCGCTCGGCGGCCGGTCCGACGACCACGAGGAGATCGGGCCGGGCGGCGGCGAGCACGCCCAGCGCGTCCGTGCACGCGGCGCGGGCGGCGTCCAGCTCAGGCGCGGCGCCCGCGGCGACCTCGGGCACGAGGAGCGGCGGACAGGGGCAGACGGCGGCGGCGACCAGCATGATCGGGAGCCTACCGTCAGGGGTGCTTCAGTCCGGAGCCCGTGCTCCACGCCAGCTCGGCCAGCCGGTACGTGGCCACGAACGTGCACACCTTGCCCTTGATCCGAGCGTAGTAGGCGTCCCCGTCACCGATCCGGTAGACCTCGCGGCCCTGCTGCCGCAGCCCCTTGCGAGGCGGGTGGGTGCAGGCGAGCTCGTAGAGGCGGGCCCGGGCTCCGTCGCCGGTGTCCTCGAAGCGGGTCACCTCCTCGCAGGAGAAGTCGTCCACGCCCTCGTTGCCGTACTGGACGATCACCACCCAGTGCGCCATGCCCGCCCCCTCGTCGATGTGCGCTCAGTGCGCCGCGCAGCCCCCCGTGGCCGCCGGCAGCGGCTCCGGTACGCCGATCCCCGGCAGCCCCAGCATGACACCCGCCGACTTCGCGGCCTCCGTGGTGGTGCGCTTCTCCCACGCGTCACCCGCGCGCGTGCGGCGCACGTCGAGTACGGCGCCCTCGGCGAGGAGGTGGTGGGGGGCGGCGTAGGTGATCTCGACCGTGACGACGTCGCCGGGGCGGACCTCCTGGTCGGGCTTGGTGAAGTGGACCAGGCGGTTGTCGGGGGCGCGCCCGGAGAGGCGGTGGGTGGCGCCGTCCTTGCGGCCCTCGCCCTCGGCGACCATCAGCTCCAGGGTCCGGCCGACCTGCTTCTTGTTCTCGTCCCAGGAGATCTCCTCCTGGAGGGCGACGAGACGCTCGTAGCGCGCCTGGACGACCTCCTTGGGGATCTGCCCCTCCATGGTCGCCGCGGGGGTTCCGGGGCGCTTGGAGTACTGGAAGGTGAAGGCGTTGGTGAAGCGGGCCTCGCGGACCACGTGCATGGTCTGCTCGAAGTCCTCGTCGGTCTCGCCGGGGAAGCCCACGATGATGTCGGTCGAGATCGCGGCGTCCGGCATGGCGGCGCGGACCTTCTCGATGATCCCGAGGTAGCGGTCCTGGCGGTAGGAGCGGCGCATCGCCTTCAGGAGCGTGTCCGAGCCCGACTGGAGGGGCATGTGGAGCTGCGGCATGACGTTCGGGGTCTCGGCCATCGCGGCGATCACGTCGTCGGTGAAGTCGCGGGGGTGGGGAGAGGTGAAGCGGACGCGCTCCAGGCCCTCGATCGAGCCGCACGCGCGCAGCAGCTTGCTGAACGCCTCGCGGTCGCCGATGTCGGAGCCGTACGCGTTGACGTTCTGCCCGAGCAGCGTGATCTCGGAGACGCCCTCGCCGACCAGGGCCTCGATCTCGGCCAGGATGTCGCCGGTACGGCGGTCCTTCTCCTTGCCGCGCAGGGCCGGGACGATGCAGAAGGTGCAGGTGTTGTTGCAGCCGACGGAGATCGACACCCAAGCCGCGTAGGCGCTCTCGCGCCGGGTCGGCAGCGTGGACGGGAACGCCTCCAGGGACTCGGCGATCTCGACCTGCGCCTCTTCCTGCACGCGCGCGCGTTCCAGCAGGACGGGCAGCTTGCCGATGTTGTGCGTGCCGAAGACGACGTCCACCCAGGGCGCCTTCTTCACGATGGTGTCGCGGTCCTTCTGCGCGAGGCAGCCGCCGACGGCGATCTGCATGCCCGGACGGCTCACCTTCCTCGGCGCGAGCCGGCCGAGGTTGCCGTAGAGCCGGTTGTCGGCGTTCTCCCGCACCGCGCAGGTGTTGAAGACGACGACGTCCGCGTCCCCGTCGGAACCCTCCGGCGCGGGCACGTACCCGGCCTCCTCCAGCAGCCCGGACAATCGCTCGGAGTCATGGACGTTCATCTGGCACCCGTAAGTGCGCACTTCGTACGTTTTCGGAGATGAAACGTCCACTGCCGGGCTCCGGTCGCTGCTGATGGTCATGGGTCAAGGGTAGGCGCTTCCCGGAATCCCCTGTCCCAGCGCTCAGCGGCGGGCGTCCAGTCGAGCAGCGGAGCTGAACGAGCGGGTCGATGTGGGCGACGGATTCCGCGGTGGCGGGCAGCCGGTAGCGCTGCACGACGGTGTGTATCGGCGCCTCTATGGCGGCGAGGTCGTCGGGGTGCTCGTACCTTGGATCAGGTCACCGGGGCCAGGGCATCGAGGTCGGTCACTTCGTACGCCGAGTGCGCATAGCGGTTCGACGGGCCCAGCGTCAGGGCAAGGGTGTGATGGTCGCCGGGTGGCGGCGCGGTCGCAGCGGACGGGAGCCATGCTGCGGTCCGGTCGCGCTGACTGCCGTAGAGGGGTGCGCCGGAAGGTCGTCGTGCGGAGGACGACATGGCCCAGGCGGCGGACGCCGGCCGGTTCGCGGGGTGGGCGCTGGGTGGCGTTGGCGCTGTCGCGGCCGGCGAAGTTGAGCCGCTGGGGGCGTTGCGCGGGCAGGGCGGGCGCCTCGTCGGTGCCGGAGACGACCCGAACGCGCAGGCCGCCGGGGTCCAGTACGTCGACGGCGTTGCCGCCGAGGGGCGGGGGCAGCGCCGTCGACGTACTGGACCCGGGTGCCGATGGCCTCGGCCAGGCGCAGCAGGTCGCGGGGGCGGCTGCGCGGAAGGCCGGGCCCAGGAAGCGTGAGCCGCGGCCCTTGTGGCCGATCACGCGGGGGCGCCCGGCCAGGTGTCGCGCAGATGCGGCGCGCGGCCGTCGCGGTACGACGTCATGAAGCCGAGGCCCCGGGCGAAGGCCATGGAGTCCCGGCGCCGCATCCTCGACGCGGCGATCCAGATCGCGGGCGAGCGCGGCTACGGAGGCACGTCCATCGCGGCCGTCAGCACCAAGTGCGGGCTGCCAGCGGGGTCGCCGCTGGAGCGGACGGTGTTCCTCCAGACCCGGGACGGAGCTGTTCCCCGACCTGAGCGACGAGAACCTGCGGACGCTCACGACGTACGCCGTCACCGGGGCGGACGGACTGTTCGCGCACCGGGAGGTCAACGGCGACTCGGTCGACCTGGTGGGCCTGTTCGGGCTGCACGCACGGCTGGGGTTCGAGGCGGCCGCACGGATGACGTGACCGTGGCCGCGCGGGATGACGTGAATCACGTTCGGGCGGAGCCCAGGGGCTTTGCATGACCATGCGTGGTGATGCATAATCTTCCTATGTCCAAGGTCCTCACGTCCCTCCCCGCCGGCGAGCGCGTCGGCATCGCCTTCTCCGGCGGTCTCGACACCTCCGTCGCCGTCGCGTGGATGCGCGACAAGGGCGCCATCCCCTGCACCTACACCGCGAACATCGGCCAGTACGACGAGCCCGACATCGACTCGGTGCCCGGCCGCGCGCAGGCCTACGGTGCCGAGATCGCGCGCCTGGTCGACTGCCGTGCCGCGCTGGTCGAGGAGGGACTGGCCGCGCTGACCTGCGGCGCGTTCCACATCCGCTCGGGCGGGCGGGCGTACTTCAACACCACCCCGCTGGGCCGCGCGGTCACCGGCACGCTCCTGGTGCGGGCGATGCTGGAGGACAACGTCCAGATCTGGGGCGACGGTTCGACCTTCAAGGGCAACGACATCGAGCGGTTCTACCGCTACGGCCTGCTCGCCAACCCGAACCTGCGGATCTACAAGCCGTGGCTGGACGCGGACTTCGTGACCGAGCTCGGCGGCCGCAAGGAGATGTCGGAGTGGCTGGTCGCGCACCAGCTGCCGTACCGGGACTCGACGGAGAAGGCGTACTCCACCGACGCCAACATCTGGGGCGCCACGCACGAGGCGAAGACCCTGGAGCACCTCAACACCGGCATCGAGACCGTCGAGCCGATCATGGGCGTCAAGTTCTGGGACCCTTCGGTCGAGATCGCCCCCGAGGACGTCACGGTCGGCTTCGACCAGGGCCGCCCGGTGACCATCAACGGCAAGGAGTTCGGCTCCGCCGTCGACCTGGTCATGGAGGCCAACGCGATCGGCGGCCGGCACGGCCTCGGCATGTCCGACCAGATCGAGAACCGGATCATCGAGGCGAAGAGCCGCGGTATCTACGAGGCTCCCGGCATGGCCCTGCTCCACGCGGCCTACGAGCGTCTCGTGAACGCGATCCACAACGAGGACACCCTCGCCCAGTACCACAACGAGGGCCGGCGTCTCGGCCGTCTGATGTACGAGGGCCGCTGGCTGGACCCGCAGGCCCTGATGATCCGGGAGTCCCTCCAGCGGTGGGTCGGCGCGGCGGTCACGGGTGAGGTCACCCTCCGCCTCCGGCGCGGCGAGGACTACTCGATCATCGACACGACCGGTCCGGCGTTCTCGTACCACCCGGACAAGCTCTCGATGGAGCGCACCGAGGACTCGGCCTTCGGCCCGGTCGACCGGATCGGCCAGCTCACCATGCGCAACCTCGACATCGCCGACTCGCGCGCCAAGTTGGAGCAGTACGCGGGCCTCGGCCTGATCGGCACGGGCAGCCCGACCATCGGTGCCTCCCAGGCCGCCGCGACGGGCCTGATCGGCACCATGCCGGAACTCCCCGAGGGCGGCGCCGAGGCCATCGCCTCCCGCGGCGAGGTCTCCGAGGACGAGGCTCTGCTGGACCGCGCGGCCATGGAGTTCGGTACGGACTGACGGAGTTACAGGTACTGACTGACGGAGTTGCGGGTTGGGAAGGCCGGTTCCGGTGCCTTGGGGCACTGGGGCCGGCCTTGTCGTATGTCGGCCGGGGCGGCGTCTTGAGGGGCTGGTGCTTCGCAGGGGGGATCTGCCCGTCCTACGGCACCCCTACTGCACCCCTACGCCCCCCCTACAGCACCGCACACAGCCGGACTTCCACCAACTCGCCGGGATTCCAGGACAGTTGACCTGCGCAGCGGCTGGACTCAGCTCCGTCGGAATCTGTGAAGGAGGTTTCGAAGGGAAACGGGAACGATAGGTTCCCTCCATGAACGCGCGGCTCGCTCTTCTCAGCACGGTTGCCCCTGGTGCGACGGAGAGCGAGGTCTTCCGGCTGGCGCTCGGGCACGCGGTCGGCGAGCTGAGCGCGCTCGGCGGGACCATGCACCTGCGCGGCCCGATGTCGGCGCTGCGCCTGGTGTCGTCCCTCGGTCTACCGCCCGCCCTCACCCGCACCTGCGAGATCGTCGACCAGGAGGGCCCGCTGGCCCCGGCCCGCGCGCTCCAGCAGGGCAAGGGCGTCTGGGTCCCGCTGTCCCAGGACGCGCCGGAGCAGACCGGCTGGCCCGGCACCGGCCTCGCCGCCCTCCCGGTGTTCAGCGGCAGACGCAGCGTCGGCGCGCTGACCGTCCTGGCCGGTGAGCGGGGCGAGCCGACCCCGGGCCACTGGGACTTCCTGCGGGACGTCGTCGCCTGGACCGAGGACCGGATGGCCCAGGCCCCGCCGCCGTCCGGCCCCTCACAGGCGGAGCTGAGCGGTGAACGGCTGCGGCAGGCCCTGAAGGAGGTCCAGGTCGGCTCGTGGGACTGGGGCATCCGCAGCGGCGAGCTGATCTGGGACGAGGCCGCGCTGGAGTTGTACGGCACCCGCCCCGCCGACTTCACCGGCCGCGTCGAGGACTGGATGCGGTGCGTGCACCCCGACGACCTGCCGCCCGCCCTGGCCGCGGTCGAACGGGCCATCGCCGGCCACACCGTCTTCGAGGCGGAGTACCGCGTACGGCGGCTGGACGGCACCTGGGGCTGGACGAAGGCGCGTGCCGTCGCGACCTACGACGAGCACGGCGAGCCGCTGCGGATGATCGGCGTCGGCTGGGAGAGCAACGAGTCGCGCACCGCCCGGGACGCCCTCAGCCGGGCCCTGCGGCACATGAGCGACGGCTTCCTCGCGGTGGACGAGGAGTGGCGGATCACCTTCGCCAACCTGGAGGCGGAACGCTTCCTCGGCTTCTCCGAGGAGGAGCTGTTCGGCCGGCTGCTGTGGGACCTGGCGGCCACGAGACAGGTCCCGGGCCTCAAGGAGAGCTGTCTGGAGGCGGCGGCCGAGGAGAAGCCGACCGGTTTCGACGTGCACATCGCGGAGTGCGACCGGCGCCTCCACGTCCGTCTGGTGCCGGGTCCCGACGGGCGCACCCTGTACTTCCAGGACGTCACGGAGAAGCGCCGGCTGGCCGAGGAGCGGCAGGCGGCCGAGCGCGCCGCGGCCGAGCGGGCGGTCCGGATCGCGGAGCTGACCACGGAACTCGCGAAGGCGACGACCTCGCGGGACGTGGTGGACGCGGTCGCCCGCCGGGTGCTGCCGCCGTTCGCCGCCGCGGGACTGATGGTCCAGGTCATCGAGGGCGACCGGCTGCACCACGTGGGGGCCGCCGGCTACTCCCGGTCCTTCCTCGACCTGCTCGACACCCGCTCCCGGGCGGCGTCCGGCGACCCGGCCTGGGACACGATCGCCTCCGGGACCCCGCTGTTCGTGTCCTCGGCGCACGAGTACGCCGCCCGCTACCCCGAACTGGCCGGATTCCCGGAGCGCGGCAACAAGAAGTCCTGGGCGTTCCTGCCGCTGACGGCGTCCGGTCACACCTTCGGGGTGTGTGTCGTCTCCTTCGACCGGCCGCGGCTGCTCAGCGACGAGGAGCGGGCCCTGCTGACCACGATCAGCGCGCTCGTCGCCCAGTCCCTGGAGCGGGCCCGGCTCTACGACGCCGAGCACACCCGGTCCCGGGAACTCCAGCGCAGTCTGCTCCCGCAGGCGCTGCCCGACCTGCCGGCGTGCACGGCGGCGGCGCGCTACCTCCCGGCGGGGCCCGGCGCGGACGTGGGCGGCGACTGGTACGACATCATCCCGCTGTCGGGCGGGCAGGTGGCGCTGGTCGTCGGCGACGTGATGGGCCACGGGCTGCCGGAGGCGGCCACGATGGGACGGCTGCGGACCGCGGTGCACACCCTGGCCGACCTGGAGCTGCCGCCCGACGAGATCCTCGGCCACCTCAACGACATCGTCGGCGGCATGGGCGAGGCGTCGTACGCCACCTGTCTCTACGCGCTCTACGACTCGACGACCCGGGTCTGTTCGATCGCCCGGGCCGGTCATCCGCCGCCCGCGCTGGTCCGCCCCGACGGCACCGTGCACTTCCCGGAGCCGGACGCCGATCCACCGCTGGGCGCGGCGAAGCCGCCGTTCGAGACGGTCGAGCTGGAGGTGCCCGAGGGCAGTCTGCTGGTGCTCTACACGGACGGACTGGTGGAGTCGTCCAAGCGGGAGATCGACGAGGGGATGGCGGAGCTGGCCCGGCTGCTGCGCAGGGCGCACGACGACGGGACGGCCGTAGACCTTGAACACCTGTGCGACACGCTGACGGCGGGGCTGCTGCCCGCGGATCAGCAGGCGGCCGACGACGCGGCGTTCCTGGTGGCCCGGCTGCACGCGCTGCCGGCCGAGCGGATGGCGTCCTGGTCGCTGCCCGACGATCCGAAGGCGGCCGGCCAGGCGCGTCGGCACATCCGTGAGCAGCTCGCGGCCTGGGATCTGGAGGAGCTGGTCCCGACCGCGGAGCTCCTGGTCAGCGAGCTGGTCGGCAACGTCGTACGGCATGCGCGGGGTCCGGTCCGGCTGCGGGTCCTGCACTCCACCGAGCTGATCTGCGAGGTGTACGACGGCAGCCAGACCATGCCCCGTATCCGCCGCGCCACCGAGACCGACGAGGGCGGCCGGGGCCTCCAGCTCATCTCGGCCCTCGCCACCCGCTGGGGCGCCCGCTACACCCCCACGGGCAAGTGCATCTGGACCGAACAGCCCCTGCGCGCCCCGGAGAACCCCCAGGAGCCCCCGGAGATCCTCTTCCTCGACCCCGCCGACTTCGACGAGGACTGGGACGCCGTCCTCTGACCGCCCACCCGTCCGGCCCAGCCCCGCGGGCCGACCACGGAACGCCTTCCTAGGGTCGCGGTGACGGCTGTTCGGGACCCGCGAAAGGCACGCCCCATGGCGATACGCACCACGACCACACGCCCCATGGCGACCCGCACCGCGCTCGCCGGCACGGTGATGGCGATCCTGACCGTCGGACCGACGGCGGGTGTCGCCCACGCCCGGTCCGACCTGGACTGCGCGGACTTCGCCTACCAGGAGGACGCGCAGGCGGAGTTCGACCGCGACACCTCCGACCCGAACCGGCTCGACGAGGACCAGGGCCCGGACGACGGCATCGCCTGCGAGGTGCTGCCGCGCAGGAGCGTCGCCGCGGCCGACGTCCCCGCGGTGAGCGTGGCCACGCCGCTTCCGACGCTCGGCGTGCAAGGGGGCGTCGGGGGCAGCACCGGTCCGGCCGGTTTCGAGCGGGCGATCGGGGTGGCCCTGGCGCTCGGCGGGGTCGGGCTCGCGGGGGCGCATGTGGTGCGGCGGCGACGCGCCAGGAACCGGAGCGCACGTCCGCTCGCCGGCCGTCTCACGGATCGATGAGCCCCGCCCGTATCGCGTAGCGCGTCAGCTCCAGGCGGTCCCTCATGCCCAGCTTGTGGAGCAGGTTGGCGCGGTGGCGCTCGACCGTCTTGGCGCTGATGAAGAGCAGTTCGCCTATCTCCTTCGTGGTGTGGCCCTCGGCCACGAGCTTGAGGATCTCCTCCTCGCGCTCGGTGACGGCCCGCGCGGGCAGGTCCTCGCCACGGTGCAGCCGATCGAGGTAGGAGCGCACCAGAGCCCGCTCGGCGCCGGGATACACGAAGGACTCGTCGCGTACGGCGGCCCGGCACGCCTCGACGAGATCCCGGTCGGCGACGGACTTGAGGACGTATCCGCTGGCCCCGGCCTTGAGCGCCTCGAAGAAGTACTGCTCGTTGTCGTACATCGTCAGGATCAGGATCCGCAGGTCCGGCAGCCGCCGGGACAGCTCACGGGCCGCCTGGAGCCCCGTCATCCGGGGCATCGCGATGTCCAGCACGGCCAGATCGACCTCACGCGCGCGTGCCATCTCCACGGCCTCCGCGCCGTCCCCCGCCTCGGCGACGACCGTGAGATCCGGCTCCCCCTCCAGGATCAGCCGCACTCCCCGTCGTACGAGCGTGTGGTCGTCGGCGAGCAGTACCCGCGTGGGCTCCGCCATCACCGCACCTCCGCCGCGACCGGTATGCGCAGCCGTACGTCCGTCCCCCGCGCGGGCCCCGCCGTCACCGAGAACACCGCCCCGACCAGCAGTGCCCGCTCCCGCATGCCCTGTATCCCGGCCCCCTCCACCGCCCCGCCGAGCCCTCTGCCGTTGTCCCGCACCAGGAGTTCGACGCCCCCGGCGACCGGCTGGAGCCGGACCTCGGCGCGGTCGGCGGCGGAGTGCCGCGCGGTGTTGGTGAGACCCTCCTGGGCCACCCGGTAGACGACCAGTTCGGACTCCTCGGTCAGCCGGGGCAGTTCGCCCTGGACGTGATGCCGCACGGTCAGTCCGTGCGTGGTGAACTCGGCGGCCAGCGAGCGCAGGGCGCTCTGCAGGCCCAGCTCCTCCAGCACCCCCGGCCGCAGCCGGCGCGCGATCCGGCGGATCTCGTCGAGCCCGGCCCGGGTGGCCTCCTGGGCCTGGCCGACCTCCTCGCGCAGCTCCTCGGGCGCCCGGTCGGCGACTCGCTTGAGCTGCAACAGCACGGCCGTCAGGGTCTGCCCGACCTCGTCGTGCAGCTCACGCGCGATGCGGTGCCGCTCCCGCTCCTGGGCGGAGAGCGCGTGGGCCGCGCCGGTGGCCCGCTCGGCCTCCAGCCGGTCGAGCATCGTGTTGTACGTCGTGATCAGCGCGGCCGTCTCGGAGGGACCGGAGACGGGCGCCCGTACCCCGGGCCGCAGCAGGTCGGCGGCGGCCATGGCCCGGCCCAGCCGCTGGAGCGGGACGAGCCCGACCCGCAGCACGAGGGCGTTGGCGACCAGCAGCAGCGCGAGCCCGCCGAGAACGACCACGGCCTCCCCCTGCCGGACCGGCGTCGACACGGTGACCGGCCCCAGCAGCAGCGCGGCGGCTACGACGAGGCCCGCGGCGTTGAGCGAGAAGATCCGCCAGAACAGCGACACGGCCCTGCCCTCGCTCCTCTCGTACGACGCCCGACGAGCAAGTGTCGCCGGGCCCCGCCGCTCGCGTATATCCGTCACGTCACCCATATCGCCACCGTACGGGGAGCTGACACCATGCGAACCCGGCACCCGCGATCACTCGAAGCACCGCGATCACTCGAAACACAAGGGGAAGAAACGTGTCTGCTCCACGCCTGAGGGCGACGCCGCTGCCGGGAATCGGGGTCCAGTACGACCTCATGACCCGGGAGGACCGCCATCTCTCCGTGGTGGCGCACCGCGACGGTGCCCGCACGGTGAGCGTGTACCGGGCCGACGACCCCGACTCCTGCGCCCAGTCGCTGCGCCTGACCGGCTCCGAGGCCGGCGCCCTGATCGACGCGCTGAAGCCCTCCCACCACAGCCCCAGCCTGCTCTACACCTCCGACCTGGGCCTGGTGGCCGAGCGCATCGAGGTGGCGGCGGGCTCCCGCTACAACGGCCGGGTCCTGGGCGACACCAAGATGCGCACCGACACCGGCGCCTCCGTGGTGGCGGTGCTGCGCCGGGCCGAGGCGATCCCGTCGCCCGCGCCGGACTTCCGGCTGGTGGGCGGGGACATCCTCATCGTCGTGGGCACCCGCGAGGGCGTCGACGCCGCCGCGGCCGTCCTCGGGCGGGAGTGAACGGGTGCACTCCGCGGTCCTGCTGATCGAGTTCGGTTCGATCATCCTCGGCCTGGGCCTCCTGGGCCGTTTCGCCGCCCGATTCCGCCTCTCCCCCATCCCGCTCTACCTGCTGGCCGGACTGGCCTTCGGCGAGGGCGGACTGCTGCCCCTGGGCGCGAGCGAGGAGTTCGTGTCCATAGGCGCCGAGATCGGCGTCATCCTCCTGCTGCTGATGCTCGGCCTGGAGTACACGGCCGGTGACCTGGTCACCAACCTCAAGGCGCACTACCCGTCGGGGTTGGTCGACTGCGCGTTCAACGCCCTGCCCGGCGCGGCGGCGGCGCTGCTGCTGGGCTGGGGACCGGTCGCGGCGGTCGTCCTCGCGGGCGTCACCTGGATCTCCTCGTCCGGCGTCATCGCGAAGGTCCTGGGCGACCTGGGCCGGGTCGGCAACCGCGAGACCCCGGTCATCCTCAGCGTCCTGGTCCTGGAGGACCTGGCGATGGCGGTGTACCTGCCCATCGTCACCGCGCTGGTGGCGGGCGCGGGCCTGCTGGCCGGGAGCGTGACCCTGGCGGTGGCCCTGGGCGCGGCGGGCCTGGTCCTGTTCGTCGCGGTCCGCTACGGCCGGCTGATCTCCCGCTTCGTGTCGAGCGACGACCCGGAGAAGCTGCTGCTCGTGGTCCTGGGCCTGACGATCCTGGTCGCCGGTGTGGCCCAGCAGCTCCAGGTCTCGGCGGCGGTGGGCGCGTTCCTGGTCGGCATCGCCCTGTCAGGGGAGGTGGCCGAGGGCGCCCACACCCTGCTGAGCCCCCTGAGGGACCTGTTCGCGGCGGTGTTCTTCGTCTTCTTCGGCCTGCACACCGACCCGGCGAGCATCCCGCCCGTGCTGCTCCCCGCCCTGGCCCTGGCCGTGGTGACGGCGGCGACGAAGATCGCCACCGGCTACTGGGCGGCCCGGCGCGCCGGGATCTCCCCCAAGGGCCGCTGGCGCACGGGCGGCGCGCTGGTGGCCCGCGGCGAGTTCTCGATCGTCATCGCGGGCCTGGCCGTCTCGGCGGGCATCGAACCCTCCCTGGGCCCCCTGGCCACGGCGTACGTCCTCATCCTGGTCATCGTCGGCCCCCTCACGGCCCGCTACACCGAGCCCGTGGCGACCCGACTGGCCACGCGCTTCGGCAACGCGAAGAAGGCACCGGAGAGCGCGTCGAGGGTGGCGGAGGCGTCGGTGGGGCGGGACTGAGCGGGTCGCGTGTAGCGGGCTCAGGTGTCGGTGGGACGGGGCTGAGCGGCTCGCGTGTGGCGGACTTCGGCGTCGGTGGGGCAGGACTGAGCAGTTCGCTTGCACCGGACTTCGGCGTCGGTGGGCCGGGGCTGAGCGGGTCCCTTGTACAAGGCCCGGAGGTCGGCGCAGCCGGGAACCGAGCGGCCCCCTCGTGCCGGGCTCAGGCGTCGATGGGCCGAGGCTGAGGGGTACCGCGCGGCTTTCGTACCGGGCTCAGGCGTCGGCGCGGGCGGGACCGAGAACTCCCCTCCTGCCGAGCTCAGACGTCGGCGAGCCCGGCACCGAGAACTTCCCTCGTACCGGGCCCAGGCGTCAACGCGGGCGGAACCGAGAACTCCCCTCCTGCCGAGCTCAGACGTCGGCGAGCCCGGCACCGAGAACTTCCCTCGTACCGGGCCCAGACGTCACCGAGCCCGGCACCGAGAGCTTCCCTCCTGCCGGCCTCACCCCTCGGCGAGCCCGGCACCGGTCACCCAGCCCTGCCGACGCAGCACGCCCGAGACGTCCGGCGCCTCGTAGTGCTCCCCCTTGAGCACCTTGCCGTCCTCGCGTCGGGCGATCTGTCCGTCGGGGCCCAGCTTGGTCATGTTGGACCGGTGCACCTCGGCGATCACCGCGTCGAGGTCGATGCCGTGGACGAGTGCGGTGCCGTACGCCACGTACACGACGTCGGCCAGCTCGTGCGCCAGCCGGTCCAGCGGCCCGCCGACCGCCACCTCGGCCACCTCCGCGGCCTCCTCCGCCAGCAACCGCCCCCGCTGCGCGGCCAGCTCGGACGGGACCGCCGTAGGAGTACTGCGGGCGTCCAGCCCGAAGGCGAGATGGAAGGCACGGACGAGATCGGCGGGGGATGCGGGAGATGCGGGGGATGAACTCATGCGCCGACTCTAGATGCACCGCGCGCCCCCTTCGCCGCCGTACGGCCGCCGCGGGCAGCCGCCCCTGGCCAGCTCCCCTCGCCCCCTGGCAGGATCACGGGCATGTCCAAGCCGTTCCCGCGCCTCGGCCGCCGCCGAGCGCTCCAGACCGCGGCGGCCGGTGCCGTGGCCCTCGGCCTGCTGCTGTGCTGGCTGCTCCCCCTCGGCGAGGAGCCCCCGAGCGGCACCATCACCTTCAGCACCGGCACCCGGGCAGGCGTCTACCAGAAGTACGGCGACCTGCTGCGCAAGGAGTTCCGCAAGGACATGCCCGACCTGAAGGTGAAGCTCCTGACCAGCGCGGGGTCCCAGGAGAACGTCGAGCGCGTGGCCACCGGCAAGGCCGACTTCACCATCGCCGCGGCCGACGCGGTCGAGACCTACCAGCAGAACCACGGCCGCGGCGCCGACCAGCTGCGCGGAGTGGCCCGCCTCTACGACGACTACGTCCAGCTCGTCGTCCCGGCCGACTCGGACATCCGCAGCGTGGCCGACCTGAAGGGCAAGCGGGTCTCCATCGGTCCCGTCAACTCCGGTGTACGGCTGATAGCGGACCGCGTCCTGAAGGCCGCGGGGCTCGACCCCGGCAAGGACATCCAGCCCCGCGCCGAGGGCATCGACACCGGTCCCAGACTGCTCGGTCACGGACTGGACGCGTTCTTCTGGTCCGGCGGCCTGCCCACCGACGGCCTGAAGCAGCTCGCCGAGCGCTCGGCGTTCCGGTTCGTCCCGATCCCGCCGTCCCTCGTGTCCCGGCTGCACGTCGACGGCTCGGCCACCCGCTACTACCGGGCCACCAACATGCCCGCGTCGGCCTACCCGTCCGTCCAGAACAACACGACCGTGCCGACGATGGCCGTGTCCAACCTGCTCATCACCCGCGAGGACATGGACCCCGAGCTCACCGAGTGGCTGACCCGGACCGTCCTCAAGAGCCGGGACGGCATCGGCCGCCACGTCCACTCCGCCCAGCTCGTCGACGTGCGTACGGCGATCTACACCGACCCGGTGCCCCTGCACGACGGTGCCCGGCGCTACTACCGCTCGGTCAAGCCGTAGGGCGGCTGCGGGGCACCGACACGGTCACCACCAGGCCGTGCGGGTCGTGCGGGCCGTACGCGATCGAACCGCCGCCCGCGGCGAGCAGCGCCCGGGAGATGGACAGGCCGAGCCCGGAGCCCTTGATGTTCTGGTGGCGCCCGCTGCGCCAGAACCGGTCGCCGACGCGGGCGAGTTCCTCTTCGGTGAGTCCGGGGCCGCGGTCGGTGACCACGACCGTGGAGGTGTCGCCGTCGGCGGCCACCGTGACCTCGACGCTCTCGTCCTTCGGCGTGAACTTCAGCGCGTTGTCGATCACCGCGTCGAGGGCGCTGGACAGGGTGACCGGGTCGGCCCAGGCGGTGGTGGGCGGGCAACTCCCCACCAGGCGCACACCCTTGGCCTCGGCGGTGGGGGTCCACGCGGCGACCCGCTCGGCGGTCAGCTCGCCGATGTCGGTGATCCTCAGGTCGGCCTCGGTGTGCTCGGCGAGGGCGAGGTCGAGGAGGTCGTCGAGGACCTGGGCGAGGCGCTTTCCCTCCGCCTGCACCGACGCGATCTCGGTGTTGCCCTCGGGGAGTTCGAAGGCGAGCAGTTCGATGCGCAAGAGCAACGCGGCGAGCGGGTTGCGGAGTTGGTGCGAGGCGTCGGCGACGAAGGCGCGCTGCTGTTCCAGCACGTCCTCGACGTTGTCCGCCATCTCGTTGAACGACCGTGCCAGGCGCTGGAGTTCGGGGGGACCGCCGGCCGCCGCGACCCGGGACTTGAGCCGTCCGGTGGCGATGTCGTGGGTGGTGGCGTCGAGGACCCGTACGGGCCGGAGCACCCAGCCGGTCAGCCGCAGGGCGGCGCCGACGGCCAGCAGCATGGCGGCGAGTTCGCCCGCGAAGATGACGAGCCAGCCGTGCAGGATGCGCGAACGCATCTGGCCGGTGGGCGAGTCGGTGACGACCACCGCGACCACGTCACCGTCCCGGATCACCGGCGACGCGACGACGAGACGGCCCCGCTGCCACGGCCACACCTGCTTCGGGTCCTGACTGCGGCGGCTGAGCAGCGCCTCGCCGAACGCGTCGCGCACCTCGCCCTCGCGGGGCAGGAACCATCCGCGCGGTGCGGTGGCCATCGGCACGTCGCCGTCGTAGAACACCCCGGCGCGGATGCCGTAAACCCTGTAATAGCTGGTGAGTTCGCTCTCCAGCGTCTCCAGGCGCTCGTCCGACGCGTCGGTCACGAACTGCGCCAGTGCGGCGAAGTGCGCCGTGTCGTCGATCCGGTCGACGACGACCTTCTGCTGCTGAGCCGCCGCGACCCCGATGGCGAGCGGTACGCCGAGTGCCAGCAGGACGGCCGCCATCAGCACGATGAGCAACGGAAGAAGCCGAGTCCGCACGCCGCCGCCTACGCCCTGTCCGAGGGCGCGTGAGAACCACCGCTCACGCGGGCACCGGCACCGCCCCGCTCACCCGCGTCCACCGCCTCGCTCCGCACCCTCATCCCACCGGTCCGACCAGCCGGTACCCCACACCCCGCACGGTCTCGATCAGCGCCGGCATCCTCAACTTCGCCCGCAGGGACGCCACATGCACCTCCAGCGTGCGCCCCGTGCCCTCCCAGCTCGTGCGCCAGACCTCGCTGATGATCTGTTCACGCCGGAAGACGACACCGGGGCGCTGGGCGAGGAGGGCGAGCAGGTCGAACTCCTTGCGGGTGAGCTGGACGACCGTACCGCCGACGGTGACCTGACGGGTCGGCAGCTCGATGCGGACCGCGCCGAGGACGAGCGCGGTGTCGACACCGTCCGGGACGTCCTCGTGGGCGGTGCGGCGGCTGACGGCGTGGATACGGGCGAGCAGCTCCCCCGTGTCGTACGGCTTCACCACGTAGTCGTCCGCGCCGAGGTTCAGGCCGTGGATACGGGACCGCACGTCGGAACGGGCGGTCACCATGATCACCGGCGTGCTGGTGCGCTTGCGGATCTTGCCGCACACCTCGTAGCCGTCCTGGTCGGGCAGACCGAGGTCGAGCAGGACGACCCCGAAGCCGTCCACCTCGGGAACCAGCGCCTGGAGGGCCTCCTCGCCACTGCGCGCGTGTGTGACGTCGAAGCCGTGCCGGGCGAGGACCGCGGACAGCGCGGCGGCCACGTGGTTGTCGTCCTCGACGAGGAGAAGTCGCACTCCGGCCCCCTTCGGTCCATCGGACGTACTATCGGAATATGTAGTGGATGGGTACAAACACCCGTGCGCCTGCGCGCGTACGCACCGTGCAGTCATGCTGATGGAAGAGGACGGCGTCAAGTAGCTTCCGGTTGCGCCGCGGTTCCGTTACCCGGCCGATATGCGTACTGCTGACAAGTGCTACGACACGTGTCCGATTGCTATCGGATCGTGATGCTCAGATTCCCCTCAAGACTAATGACGCTGGTCGCATGGGGTTACTACTGTCCTCCGAAACCGAGGAGGACGGAGCCAGAGAGCGATGACCGAAGTATCGGTGGCCAAGGAAGATGTGGCCGCGACCGGCGAACTGGTCGTCCTGAAGAGCGTCAACAAGCATTTCGGCGCGTTGCACGTACTCCAGGACATCGACCTGACGATCGCCCGCGGCGAGGTCGTCGTGGTCATCGGACCCTCAGGGTCCGGAAAGTCCACCCTGTGCCGCACCATCAACCGCCTGGAGACGATCGACACGGGCTCGATCGTCATCGACGGCAAGCCGTTGCCCCAGGAAGGCAAGGAACTGGCCCGCCTGCGCGCCGACGTCGGCATGGTCTTCCAGTCCTTCAACCTGTTCGCGCACAAGACCGTGCTCGAGAACGTGATGCTGGGCCAGATCAAGGTCCGCAAGGCCGACAAGAAGCAGGCCGAGGAGAAGGCGCGCGCCCTGCTGGACCGGGTCGGTGTCGCCACCCAGGCGGACAAGTACCCCGCCCAGCTGTCCGGCGGCCAGCAGCAGCGTGTCGCCATCGCGCGGGCGCTGGCCATGGACCCCAAGGTCATGCTCTTCGACGAGCCCACGTCGGCGCTCGACCCTGAGATGATCAACGAGGTCCTCGAGGTGATGCAGCAGCTCGCCCGCGACGGCATGACGATGATCGTCGTCACGCACGAGATGGGGTTCGCACGATCGGCTGCAAACCGCGTGGTGTTCATGGCGGACGGCCGGATCGTCGAGGAGGCTGCGCCCGACCAGTTCTTCAGCAATCCGCGCAGCGACCGTGCCAAGGACTTCCTGTCGAAGATCCTGCACCACTGACGCGCCACCACTGACGTGCCACCCGGACCGACCACCGACGGCTCTCATCTCTTCACCACCCAAAGGATGTTCACCATGAAGCTCCGCAAGGTCACCGCCGCCTCGGCAGCCGTCCTCGCCCTCGCCCTGTCCGCGACCGCCTGCGGCGGCGACAGCAAGGACGACAGCTCCGACTCCGGTTCCTCCGGTGGTGGCGGCAAGATCAAGATCGGCATCAAGTACGACCAGCCCGGTCTCGGTCTGAAGAAGCCCGACGGGTCGTTCTCCGGCTTCGACGTGGACGTCGCGACCTACGTGGCCAAGCAGCTCGGCTACAACGCGAACCAGATCGACTGGGTCGAGACCAAGAGCGCCGACCGTGAGAACGCGCTCGCCCGCGGCGACGTGAAGTTCATCGCCGCCACCTACTCGATCAACGACGAGCGCAAGAAGAAGGTCGACTTCGCCGGCCCGTACCTGCTGGCCCACCAGGACCTGCTGGTCAAGAAGGACTCCAAGATCAGCGAGGCCACGGACCTCAACGGCGAGAAGCTGTGTTCCGTGACCGGTTCGACCTCGGCGCAGAACGTCAAGGACGACTTCGCCCCGAAGGCCCAGCTGCGTGAGTACTCCGGCTACTCGGAGTGCATCGCCGGTCTCCAGAGCGGCGCCGTCGACGCGCTGACCACGGACGACTCGATCCTCGCGGGCTTCGCCGCCCAGGACAAGTACAAGGGTCAGTTCAAGCTCGCCGGCCTCAAGCTGAGCAACGAGAACTACGGCATCGGCGTGAAGAAGGGCGACACCGCCACCGTCAACAAGATCAACACCGCCCTGGAGAAGATGGTCAGCGACGGCTCCTGGCAGAAGGCGGTCGACGCCAACTTCGGCCCGGCCGGCTACAAGAACGAGCAAGCCCCGAAGATCGGCGTCATCGTCAAGTAACGCAGGGATCCACCGGCGCCCCGCCGCCCGCCGCGATCAGGGCGGCGGCGCGTCGCGCCCCCTCATACCTCCGCCACACACCCGGAAGCGCGGGAGATCGTGTTCGACTTTATTTCAGACTATGACGACCCGAGTCTGTGGGGCGCCTTCTGGATGACGGTGAAGCTGACCTTCTTCTCCGGCATCGGCTCCCTCATCTGGGGGACCCTGCTGGCCGCGATGCGGGTCAGCCCCGTCCCACTGATGCGCGGGTTCGGCACCGCCTACGTCAACATCGTCCGGAACATCCCTCTGACGGTCATCATCGTCTTCACCTCTCTCGGCCTCGCCGACATCTTCCGCATCACGCTGGGCGCGGGCGACGACGTGAAGGTCATGAGCTTCCGGCTGGCCATCCTCGGTTTCATCGCCTACACCGCCGCGTTCGTCTGTGAGGCGATCCGCTCCGGCATCAACACGGTGCCGCTCGGCCAGGCCGAGGCGGCCCGCGCGATCGGGCTCAACTTCAGCCAGACCCTGCGCCTCATCGTGCTGCCGCAGGCCTTCCGCTCGGTCATCGGCCCGCTGGCCAACGTCCTGATCGCGCTGACGAAGAACACCACGGTGGCGGCCGCGATCGGCGTGGCCGAGGCCGCGTACCTGATGAAGACAATGATCGAGAACGAGGCACAGACACTGCTCATCGGCGCGGTCTTCGCCTTCGGTTTCGTGGTGCTGACCCTGCCCACCGGCCTCTTCCTGGGCTGGCTGAGCAAGCGACTGGCGGTGAAGCGATGAGCTCGGTCCTCTACGACACTCCGGGACCCCGCGCCAAACGGCGCAACGTCCTCCTGTCGGTCGTCTTCGTCCTCCTGCTCGCCCTCCTGCTGTGGTGGGTGTGGCGGACGATGGACGACAAGAAGCAGCTGGAGTGGGACCTCTGGCAGCCCTTCACCACGGGCGAGGCCTGGACCACCTACCTGCTGCCCGGTCTGGGCAACACCCTGAAGGCCGCGGCGATCTCCATGGTCATCGCCCTGCCCCTGGGCGCGGTCTTCGGCATCGCGCGGATGTCCGACCACGCCTGGGTGCGCGGTGCGGCCGGCACGGTGGTCGAGTTCTTCCGGGCCATCCCGGTCCTGTTGCTGATGCTGTTCGCCAACGAGCTCTACGTCCGCTCCTCCCTGAACATCAGCAGCGAGGAACGCCCCCTGTACGCCGTCGTCACCGGCCTGGTGCTCTACAACGCCTCGGTGCTCGCCGAGGTCGTCCGGGCCGGCATCCTCTCGCTGCCCCGAGGACAGACGGAGGCGGCCTACGCGGTCGGCCTACGCAAGGGCCAGACGATGACCAACATCCTGCTCCCGCAGGCGGTCACCGCGATGCTGCCGGCGATCGTCAGCCAGCTGGTCGTCATCGTGAAGGACACCGCGCTGGGCGGCGTGATGCTGGGCTTCACCGAGCTGCTCAACGGGCGTCAGACGCTGGCGGCCAACTACGCCAACGTCATCCCCAGCTTCATCGTGGTCGCGATCATCTACATCATCGTGAACTTCATCCTCACCAGCTTCGCGAGCTGGCTGGAGCAGAGGCTGCGGCGCAGCAAGAAGAGCACGGGCGCGGTGCTGGGCGAGGACACGGAGATCAACCCGGCGGCGGTGGGCGGCACCTTCGGGACCGGCGGTGAGGGCGGCGGCCCGAGCGGATTCACCTTCACCGACAAGCCGCCCCGATGATCTGATGCACAGTCAAGTGGCTTGAGGGGCACGGAGGGCAGTGGCATGATCGCCACTGCCCTCCGTCACTTGACGCAAGCACCGGCAATGGGTTGCATACGTTCTGTGATCGTGCACCCTGCTCCAACCTCCTGTTCACATACGTCCCTCGGGACTCCGCCGCGGTCAGGGGGCGCCGCGCCGTGGACCCGGTGATCATCGTCGGAGCGGGGCCCGTCGGGCTCACGCTCGCCCTGGCGCTGGCGCGTCAGGAGGTCCCCTCCGTGATCCTCGACGAGGGACCCGGCAAGGACGAACCCCGCCTGGCCCGCACCGCCGTACTGCACGAGGACACCGCCGCCCTCATGGCCCGGCTGACCGGGGTGCCGCTCGCCGAGCTGGGGGTGCACTGGGCCGGATGGCGGTCCATGCGCCGCAAGCAGGTGATGCGCGAGGTCGAGTTCGCGGAGACCGCGGACGCTCCCCTGCACCTCGCCCAGCACGTCCTGACGAACGCCCTGCGCGCCGCCCTCGCCGGCGAGCGGCTGGTGAGGATCACCGCGGACAGCAGGCTCGACGGCATCGAGCAGGAGCCCTCGGGCGTCACCGCCCACACTCGCGGCCCCAAGGGCACCTGGTGGCGCGGGAGTTACCTGGTCGGCTGCGACGGCCCGCGCTCCACGGTACGCAAGCTCCAGGACATCCGCTTCCCGGGCCGTACGGCGGTGGAGCGCCACGCGGTCGCCGCCCTGCGTACCGAACTCCCTTGGGAGGACCAGGCGTTGCTGCACCGGATGCCGCCGTGGCGGACGTCCGGGGCGTCGGCCGGGGAGGTCACCGCCCGCCCGCTTCCCGACGGGGTGTGGCGCCTGGACTGGCTGCTGCCGCCCGGCAAGGACCTGGTCACACCCGAACTCCTCGTGGCCCGCGTCCGGGAGACCCTGGCGGGCTGGACCGGCGGCCCGACGCCGTCGTACGAACTCCTCGACACCGGGGTCCACACCGTGCACCACCGGCTGGCCCGCCGTTGGCGCGCGGGCCGCGTCTTCCTCGCCGGGGACTCGGCGCACTGCCTCGGGGCGCTCGGCACCCAGGGCCTCGACGAGGGCCTCAGGGACGCCGACAACCTCGCCTGGAAGCTGTCCCTGGCGTGGCACCACGGGGCGCACGAGGCACTTCTCGACAGTTACCAGGCCGAGCGGCGCGCGGCCGTCGCCGGACGGCTGCGCGCGGCCGACCAGGCGCTGCCGCTGCTACGCGGCGGCGGGGGTCTGCGCGCGGTGGTCCCGGGCTCGGGCCGCGGCCATGACGCGTTGCTCACGGACGGTCACCTGGGGCGCGGCCTCCTCGGTGCGCCGGGGGCGTACGCCGACTCACCCCTCGCCCCCCGGCACCTCGAAGGAGAGGTGCCCGTCGACACACCCCCGGGGGCCTCGGTCGCGGATGTCCGGGTCACCGCCGAGGACGGCTCGTTCGTACGCCTGCACGACCGCCTGGGCCGGGGCGCGCTGCTCGTCCTCCTGGTCGCGCCGGGCACCGGGGTGTGGGAGCGAAAGCACTGGGTGACCGCCGGAATCATGCCCCGGCTGGCCGCCGCGGTGACCGCGCTGCCGCACTCCGCCGAGCTGCTGGTGGCCGAGGAGTACCCGGGCGCGGCCCCGCACACGGTCCTTCTCGTACGGCCCGACGGTCACCTGGTGACGGCCCTGAGCGGGGTCCGCCCGGCGGACCTGTACTCGGCGGCGGAGACGGCGCTCGGCGGGCCTCCGGCCAAGGCCGAGGCGAGCGCGGGGGCCGGTTCGCGCTGATGTGCTCACCGTCGCTGTGCGTCCACATAGTGACGGTGAGTTGAAACGGCCGTCGCCGACATGGTGTACTCCGGATCGTGACCGACACCTGTGTGCGCCTGTGGCGGAGGGTCCATATGGACCTCGTCCGCTATGCGGGCTGCGTGTGTCGCCCGTCCTGCTGAATTCGCCTCTTCTCCTTCCCGCGTACCGCCGCTGTGCGGTGGCGCGGTCCCGCGAACTCTTCTCAGGACGGTATCCGTGTCTGTCTCCCCCGCTCTCTCCACCGTCTCGCCGCCCACTCAGGCCGAACTCCTCGACTTCGTACGGCGGACCGCCGCCGACACCGAGCTGATCGACTCCCTGCCGCTCGACCCCGAGGGCCGCACCTGGGTGCGCCTGGAGGGTCCCGGCGGCAGCGAGGCCTGGCTGATCGGCTGGCCGCCCGGCACGGGCACCGGCTGGCACGACCACGCCGAGTCGATCGGCGCGTTCACCACCGCCGCCGGCGAGCTCAAGGAGAACTCCCTCGCCGCCCGGCTGCCCGCCGACGGCTGGAAGACCCTCGAACTCTCCGAGGACGTGGACCGCGAGCGCCGCCTGTCTGCCGGCAAGGGCCGCTCCTTCGGACAGCACCACGTCCACGAAGTCCTCAACGAGTCCACCGACCACCACGCGATCTCCGTCCACGCCTACTACCCGCCCCTCCCCCAGATCCGCCGCTACAGCCGCACGGGCCAGGTCCTGCGCCTGGAGCACGTGGAGCGGCCGGAGGACTGGCAGTGAGCGCGCGGCCTGTCAGCCCTACGACTCAACAGCCGCCCGGCATCGACGAGTTGCTGGAGCGGGTGCGCGCGGGCTACGAGCGGATCGGACCACGGGAGGCGTACGAGGCCGCGCTGACCGGTGCGGCTCTCCTCGTCGACATCCGGTACGCGGCCCTGCGCGAGCGGGACGGGCTGATCCCCGGCGCGCTGGTCGTCGAGCGCAACGAACTGGAGTGGCGCCTCGACCCGCGGGGCAGCCACCGCCTCCCCGAGGCCACGGGCCACGATCTGCGGGTCGTGGTGGTCTGCGACGAGGGCTACGCCTCCAGCCTCGCGGCGGAGTCCCTGCACCGGCTGGGCCTGCACCGGGCACGGATCTGGTGGGCGGCTTCCAGGCGTGGAGGGCGACGGGGCTGCCGGTCGCCATCTGACGCCCGGTGCCGGGTCGTCAGCCGATGCCGGAAGTGCAGTAGAGCGGGGCCGTGTCCGCGGCGGAGTTGGCGACGGCGGCAGCGAACCGGCCGTCCTCGATCGCCGCGAGCCCCTCGTCGGTGCCGTTGACCGTCACGATCCTGACGCCCTCGGCACCGGCCCCGCCGACTCCCTCTCCTCAGTACCCCTCGTCCATCTCAGTACCCCTCGTCGCCGAGGAACTCCGTCTCCTCGCCCTCCCGCTCCAACGCCTGCCGGACCACCCGTAGGGCCATCCCCTCGGAGTACCCCTTGCGCGCGAGCATGCCCGCGAGGCGGCGCAGGCGCTTGTCGCGGTCGAGTCCCCGCGTGGCACGCAGCTTGCGGTCGACGAGTTCCCGAGCCGTCGCCTCCTCCTGATCGGAGTCGAGCTGCGAGACGGCCTCGTCGATGAGCGTGGAGTCGACTCCCTTGGTCCGCAGCTCCTGGGCGAGCGCCCGCCGCGCGAGCCCCCGCCCGTGGTGCCGGGACTCCACCCAGGCCTCCGCGAACGCGCTGTCGTTGATCAGCCCGACCTCCTCGAACCGCGACAGCACCTCCTCCGCGGCCTCGTCCGGGATCTCCCGCTTGCGCAGGGCGTCGGCGAGCTGCTTCCGCGTGCGCGGGGTCCCGGTGAGCAGACGCAGACAGATCGCCCGCGCCCGCTCCACCGGGTCCGCCGGAGGCTCCCCCTTCTCGGCCCTCGACGAGGAGGGACCGCCTCCGTCCTCGGGCGACGGCTCACCGGACGACTCCCCGAAGCCACGCCGACGCTGCCGACGCCCCCGGGAACCGCCCGCGGCACGGGCACCGCTCGCACCACCACGCGATCCCCGGCCGACCGCCCCGGACCCACGCAGCGCCCCTGTATCGCCGTACACCTCACCATCGCGGTACGACTCACCATCGCCGTACGACGGACTGTCGCCGTATGAGGGGCCGCCGCCGTACGACGAGCGGTCGCCGTACGGGGGACCGTCGCCGTCCGCCTCACCGCCACCGGCGGAGCGACCGACCCGGTAGGGCCGACCGTCGCCGTACATCAGCGCACGGCCGAATCCCCCGTCCGTGCCTCCCGTACCGTCCAAGCCGCCCATCGGCCCGTCGCCTTGGCGTCGTCCCGCGCCGCGTCGCGCGGAGCGGCCGTGTCCCCCGTCCGCTCCCTGCCCCGCGTCGTCCCCGACCCCGTCGCCGCCCGGCCCGGCAGAACCCCCGTCGCCCTCTGCGCCCCGCCCCAGCGGAGCGTCCTCGTACTCGGCCCAGTCGGTTCGCCGTGTCACAGGATCAGCTCTTGGCCGCCGGAGCCTTGGCCTTCGTCGCCTTCGCGGCAGCCGGACCCGGCACCTTCGCGGCGTCGTCGGCGGCCGGTGCGGCGGAGACCGCGGCGTCCGCTCCCGGCTCGGCGGCAGGCTCCTGCGGACGCACGCCGACGCCCAGCTTCTCCTTGATCTTCTTCTCGATCTCGTTGGCCAGGTCGGGGTTGTCCTTCAGGAAGTTGCGCGCGTTCTCCTTGCCCTGGCCGAGCTGGTCGCCCTCGTACGTGTACCAGGCACCGGCCTTGCGCACGAAGCCGTGCTCCACGCCCATGTCGATCAGACCGCCCTCGCGGCTGATGCCCTGGCCGTAGAGGATGTCGAACTCGGCCTGCTTGAAGGGCGGCGCGACCTTGTTCTTGACGACCTTGACGCGGGTGCGGTTGCCGACCGCGTCGGTGCCGTCCTTCAGGGTCTCGATACGGCGGATGTCCATGCGCACCGAGGCGTAGAACTTCAGCGCGCGACCACCGGTCGTGGTCTCCGGCGAGCCGAACATCACGCCGATCTTCTCGCGCAGCTGGTTGATGAAGATCGCCGTGGTCTTGGACTGGTTGAGCGCGCTGGTGATCTTCCGCAGGGCCTGGCTCATCAGTCGGGCCTGGAGACCGACGTGGCTGTCGCCCATCTCGCCCTCGATCTCCGCGCGCGGGACGAGCGCCGCGACGGAGTCGATGACGATGAGGTCGAGGGCGCCGGAGCGGACCAGCATGTCCACGATCTCCAGGGCCTGCTCGCCGTTGTCCGGCTGGGACAGGATGAGGTTGTCGACGTCGACGCCGAGCTTGCGCGCGTACTCGGGGTCGAGGGCGTGCTCCGCGTCCACGAAGGCCACCTGGCCGCCGGCTCGCTGGGCGTTGGCCACCGCGTGCAGGGTCAGGGTCGTCTTGCCGGAGGACTCCGGTCCGTACACCTCCACCACTCGGCCGCGCGGGATGCCGCCGACGCCGAGCGCGACGTCGAGCGCGGTCGACCCGGTGGGGATGACCTCGATGGGCTCGTTCGGCCGCTCGCCCATGCGCATGACCGCGCCCTTGCCGAACTGCCGTTCAATCTGTGCGAGCGCGGCGTCGAGCGCCTTCTCGCGGTCGGTTCCTGCCATGGGTTCCACCCGATTTGCTTGAGTCGATCGCTTCACGTCAAAGACGCTAACGCCTGCCACTGACAATGCGCCCCGACGCCCGTCCGGCCTGTGGATAACTCAGGCGCTTCTCCATGCAAACCATGTCGAAACGCCCGCCGTCGGCTTCACCGGCGCTTCCATAAGAATGGATGTTCGATTTTCGTGTCAAGCGCACCACGCGGCACCCGGACCACTTCCTGCGACGCGTTCCGACGACCCTCTCGCCCCCGCTCCGGCTACTCCCCGCGGCGTACTCCGGGTGCCTTCGGCGGTACGACGACCGGGCGGGGCGTTCTCGCGAACCTTGAGCCATGCAGACCACGCCGAGCACGCCGAGCACGCCGAGCACGCGAGAAATCCCCCGGCCCGCCACTCCGCACGGCACGCCGCACGGCACCGGGGCAGCCCGTCCCCCGGCCGCCGTCCCGCCCGGTCGCGTCATCCCGCTCGTGACGGCGGGCCTGCCGGCCTGGCGCCCCAACCCCGGGACGGCCGGACTCGCCCTCGGCGTCGGCCTGTTCCTCGGCGTCGGCGCGATCCTGACCCCGGACACCGGCGACCACCTCGCCTCGGGGGACCCCGCGCTCATCGCCTCGACGGTCGCCGAACTCGTCGCCCTGGCCGCCCTGGTGATCGCCGGTGCCGCCGCCGTCCTGTCCCGGAAGGGAGCGCGGACCTGATGGAGCCGGTCCCGGCGCGGGCGCCCGCGGTGCCGACACGGACGTCGTTGCCACGGCCGTCCGGCGCCCGTCGTGTGGAGCGGCTCTGCCACGCCACGGGAGTCGTCCTGATCCTCTCGGGGCTCGCGCACCTGGTGGTGTTCGCCGTGGACGGCGGCCCCTGGGACGGACCCGTCTCCTGGCGCAAGCCGGTGACGTTCGGGCTGTCCTTCGGGGCGACCCTGATCGCGGTCACCTGGGTCACGTCGTATCTCCGCGTCCGCACCCGCCCGCGCGCCCTGCTGCTCACCGTGTTCGCGGCCGACTGCGTGGTGGAGGTCGGCGGCATCACGCTCCAGGCGTGGCGCGGGGTGCCCTCACACCTCGACATGGAGACGCCCTTCGACACAGCGGTGTCGATGACGCTGGCGGTGGGCGGCGGTGTCCTCGTGGTGCTGCTGACGCTGTTCGCCCTCGCGGCCTTCCGGCACCGGCCCTCGGGCCCGCCGGGGATGGACCTCGCGGTGCGGTCCGGGTTCGCGATCCTGCTCGTCGCACTCGCCTCGGGCGCCGCGATGATCGCGCGCGGTGTGGTCCTCACCCGCACCGGCCACCAAGAGGCGGCGTACCACTCGACCGCCCCGCTCAAGCCGTTGCACGGCGTGAGCCTGCACGCGATCCTGGTCCTGCCCGCGCTGGCCTGGCTGCTGTCCCGCACACGGTGGAGCGAGACGCTACGGCGGCGGCTCCTGTACGCGGCGATCGGCTGCTACGTCACGGCGGTCGTCGGTGCCGGGGCGTGGGCCGTGCTCACCTACTGAACCCGCTGAGCCTCCTGTGAGCCTTCGGCCCCTCCTGAACCCGCTGAGCCTTCTGTGGGCCTTCCGCCCTTCCTGAACCCGCTGAGCCTCCTGTCGGACCTTCCGACCCCCTGAACCGGCGTCCTCAGGCAGAGCCGTCGCCACCGCCGTCGCCCTCCCCGTCGGCGGAGTCCTCCGGCCCCTGTCTCCGCCGCTCCCACAGCGCACGCGCGCGCGTGACCGGTGAGGGCCCCTCGCCCCGCTTCCGGTGGCCGTGGACCCGGGGATCGTCCGTGACGGCGTACCGCTTCACGTACGCCCCCAGGAACGCCTGGAGCGTGGCGACCGCCGGGATGGCGATCAAGGCGCCGACGGCACCGAGGAGAGCGGTGCCCGCGATGACCGAGCCGAAGGCGACCGCGGGGTGGATGTCGACGGTCTTCGAGGTCAGCTTGGGCTGGAGCACGTAGTTCTCAAACTGCTGGTAGATCACCACGAAGATCAGCACCCACAGCGCGTACCAGGGGTCGACGGTGAAGGCGATCAGCATGGGCAGGGCGCCCGCGAGATAGGTGCCGATGGTCGGGATGAACTGCGAGACCAGGCCCACCCACACGGCGAGCACGGGCGCGTACGGCACCTCGAGGGCCTGGAGCAGGATGAAGTGCGCGACTCCGGAGACGAGCGCCATCAGACCGCGCGAGTAGATGTAGCCGCCGGTCTTGTCGACGGCGATCTCCCACGCGCGCAGCACCTCGGCCTGCCGGGCGGGCGGCAGGACGGAGCAGATCGCGCGGCGCAGCCGGGGGCCGTCGGCGGCGAAGTAGAACGAGAACAGCCCGATGGTCAACAGCTGGAAGAGACCGCCGAGCACCTGCGCGGACACGTCCAGGACGCCGGTGGCGCTGTTCTGCACGTAGTTGCGCAGCCAGTCGGAGCGGAGCAGCCCCTCCTGGACGTCCACCCGCTTCAGATCAGTGTGGAAGTGGCCGTTGACCCAGCTGATGACGGAGTCGAGGTAGTCCGGGAAGTCCTCGACGATCTTGATGATCTGTCCGGCGAGCATCGAGCCGAGCAGCACGACGAATCCCGCGGACGCGATCAGCACCGCGAAGAAGACGAGGAAGGTGGCGAGCCCCCTGCGCATGCCCCGCGCGGCCATCTTGCTCACCGCGGGCTCGATGGCCAGGGCCAGGAAGAACGCGATGAGGATGTTGATCAGCAGCCCGATGAGCTGGTGGAAGGCCCAACTGCCGAGCTGGAACACGGCGATGAGGGCGAGCGCCAGCACCATGGCGCGCGGCAGCCAGCGCGGCATGCGGGAGTCGGGTCCGGCCGGGGGCCGCGTGGGCGGCGTGGTGCCGAACGGGGATGCGTGCGGGGCTGCCTGCCCGGCCTCGTCAGTGGGTGCCACGGAGCAAGTCTCGCCCACCGGACTGACAATCTGCTGCCGTCCTGCGATCTTCGTGACCGGTCAGTGCCTGTTCCGTGAGATGTTCACGGCGGAAGAGCACTTCTCCCCTGAACGTTCACGACCGCTCAGTGCCGCTCACCCGGAACGTTCATGACGGTGCAGACCACCCGCCACACGTCCTTGGCGTCCCAGCCGGAGTCCAGCGCCTCGTGCACCGTCCGGCCACCGAGCTCCGTCATCACGTGATCGCGCGCGAAGGTGTCGGCGTACCCCGGACCGAAGTGTTCCGCCATCCGCTGCCAGAAGACCGTCAACCGCATGACTCCAGTATCCCGCCCCTGAGAGTGGGCCTCGGCCGGGACCGCTTGCCGAGACCGCTTTCCGCCCTACGGTCTGACGCATGCCCGAAACAGGAGCTTCCCCACTCCCCCAGGCGTCACCGGCGCACTCCCCGCTCTTCCGCGCCGAGCACTTCGTCTGGCTCACCGCGCGCGTGCTGGAACAACGCCTGTTCGCGTACCACTTCCTGCACGGCGACGCCGACCCGGTGGAGACGGCCCTGGACGCCTACCGCAACGCGGACGGCGGCTACGGCCACGCCCTGGAGCCCGACCTGCGCGGCCCGGTCAGCCAGCCCCTGCACACCGGTCACGCGCTGCGGGTCCTGGACGCCGTCGGACGCTGCGGCGGACAGCGTGTGGAGCGCGTGTGCCGCTATCTCACCTCGGTGTCCGCCCCGGACGGTGCCCTCCCCGCGGTCACGCCCGCCCAGCGCGGCTACCCCACGGCCCCTTCCCTACCGGTCGTGGACACCCCGCGGAGCGAGCTGCTCAGCACCGGCCCGGTGGTCGGCCTCCTGCACGCCAACGAGGTGTGGCACGCCTGGCTGTTCCGGGCCACGGACTTCTGCTGGCAGGCGGTGGAGTCCCTCCGGGAGTCCCACCCCCGCGAGATCCGGGCCGCCGTGACCTTCCTCGACGCCGTCCCCGACCGCCCACGCGCGGAGGCCGCCGCCGACCGTCTGGGCCGCCTGGTCCGCGAGCAGGGCCTGGCCGTGCTGGACCCGTCCGACGACAGCCCGGCCGAGCCCCACCTCCCGCACGACTACGCGAGCACACCGGACTCCCTCGCGCGCGCGTGGTTCACCGATGAGGAGATGACCCGCTCACTGGACTTCCTCGCGGCCGAGCAGCAGGACGACGGCGGCTGGCCGACCCGCCGGAGCCACTGGACCCCGAGCGCCGCGGTGGAGTCCCGCCCGATCGCGACGGTGGAGGCGCTGCGCACCTTGCGGGCGTACGGCCGCACCGTGGGCTGAGCCGACCCGCGCACCCCGCGGATCACACCCCCAGGGCCCGCACCCCGGCCGTCACGACGACCGCGGCCGCGACGACGAGCAGAAACGGAGCCCGCAGCAACAGCGCGACGGCGGCCGCGGCGAGCCCGGCGGCCCGGGCGTCGAGCACCGGCACCCGTCCGTCGGCGAAGGTCTGCTGCGCGGTGAGCGCGGCCAGCAGAGCCACCGGCAGCAGCGCGGCGAGACGCTTCACCAGAGGACGGTCAAGGACTCCGGCGGGCACGAGCAGCCCGGCGAGCTTGACGGCGTAGCACCCGAGGGCGGTGGCGCCGATCGCGATCCAGGTGTTCACAGCGCCTCCTCCGATCCCCGCTCCCGCTCCCGCCGCCCCCGCACCCACAGGACGACGGGCGCGGCCAGCGCGGCGGCCAGCACCGGTACCCCGGCGGGCAGCACAGGAAGCAGTCCGAGCCCGAGAATCACGGCGAGCCCGGCCACCGTCCGCTCGGTCTCGGTCTTGAGCATGGGCGCGAGCAACGCCAGAAAGACGGCGGGCCCGGCCGCATCCAGCCCCCACGCGCGCGTGTCCCCGATCGCGTCGGCACCCAGCGCACCCAGCAGGGTCGTGAGATTCCACAGGAGGTACAGGCTGAGCCCGGTGACGGCGAACCCGATCCGCGCGGAACGCCGCGTGGGCTGCGCCAGCGAGACCGCCGTCGTCTCGTCGATCACCCATTGCGCGGCGAACGGCCGCAGCACCTTGGGAAGAGCGAGCAACTGCGACAGCCGCAGCCCGTAGAACGCGTTGCGCACCCCCAGAAAGAAGGCACCGGCGGCCGCGGTGAGAGGACTCCCGCCGGCCGCGAGCGCCCCCACGAGCGCGAACTGCGAGGCCCCGGTGAACACCAGGAGGCTGAGCGCACAGGTCTGCGCCAAGGTGAGCCCGCTGCCCGCCGAGGTCACCCCGAAGGCGAACCCGGAGAGCCCGACGGCGACGCCGACCCCGAGGGCGTCCCGTACGACGGCTGCGTCGGGCTTTCCTCCGCCGGCATGGATATCTGGGGGAGCTGTTCGTTCTGCCACGCCTCGGACGGTACGAGGAGCCGCCCCGACGGGTCTTGTACGTTCTTGCGCTCCCGCTGGTAGGCCCCCGGAGGGACACCGACGATCCGGGCGAAGTGCCGGTTCAGATGAGGCTGGTCGGTGAACCCGACCGCGACAGCGACAGCAGCCGGACTGTCCCCCGCGTCCAGCAACCGCTGGGCCCGCCGCACCCGCGCATCCGTCAGCCAGGCATGCGGCGGCATCCCGTAGACACCCCGGAACGCCCGCAGCAACGCGAACGGACCGGTCCCGAGCTCAACGGCCAGCCTCTCCAGCGTCGGCGGCTCGACCATCCGCTCCTCCAGCACGGCACGCGCGCGCTCCGCCACCCGGGCCCCGGCCGACCGCACGTCCCGCTCCGGCAGCACCCCGCCGTTCACCCGCAGCAACCGCGTCACGGCGACCCGCAACAACGTGTCGGCGGCCAGCGCGTTCCCCTCCTCCGCCGCCCGCAGCACCTGGTGCACCAGCCCGACGGCATACGGATCATCGACCACCGGCCTCACGAACCCAGGCGTACCGCGCAGCGAAGTCGTCTCGGCAGCGATCTCGGCGACAACCTCGGGCGACGGATAGACAGCCCCGTACCGCCACCCCTCAGGCACCCCGGCCCTCCCCGTATGAGCCGTATCGGGATTGACCAACGCCAGCGCCCCGGCCCCCGCGTACTGATCGGCCCCCCGATGATGAAAAACCTCCACCCCACCCGCAATAGCGGCAATCACAAAGTTCTCATGCGTATGCCGCACAAACGTCTTCCGCACATACCGAGCCCGCAGCAGATCAACCCCGGGCAACTCGGCATACCGCCAATGCCGCGCCCGCTCCCTGGAACCCATGCCTCCATTGTCACGCCATTGGGAGCACGGGGTTCGATTGGACGGCGGGTGCGGGTCAGTCGTGGCTGGTCGCGCAGTTCCCCGCGCCCCTAGGTGGGTGCAGCCGCCGACGGTGCGAAGGGGCCGGGGTGGGGGGTGTCCGCCCGCAGCGGCCGGCGTCCGTTATCCCGTACTGCTGGAGGGACCGAGCCGCCGGACCGAGGACGGATACCCCCCACCCCGGCCCCGACCCACAACGCACCCGCACGCGCTACGCAAGCCCCCACCGGGGCCGAACGGGCCGCCGCAGGCCTCAGGGGCGCGGGGAACTGCGCAAAAACGCCCGCCCCCACCGAACCCGCACCCAACCACCCACCCACCAACCCGCCGAAGCCCCCGGTTGTCAGACCCAAGGTGCACGATGGACCCATGTCCAGCCCAACACCCCGCCACCCCCTAACCGGCTTCTCCCCCGCAACCCGAGGCTGGTTCACAGGCGCCTTCGACGCCCCCACCACCGCCCAGGCAGGCGCATGGCAAGCCATCGCCCAGGGCTCGGACGTACTGGTCGTCGCCCCCACCGGCTCCGGCAAAACCCTCGCCGCCTTCCTCGCCGCCCTGGACCAGCTGACCTCCACACCCCCACCCGCGGACCCCAAGAAGCGCTGCCGAGTCCTCTACGTCTCCCCCCTCAAGGCCCTCGCCGTAGACGTGGAGCGCAACCTCCGCAGCCCCCTCACCGGCATCCGCCAGGAATCCGTCCGCCTGGGCCTCCCCGAACCCGAGGTCAAGGTAGGCATCCGCTCCGGCGACACCCCCGCCACCGAGCGCCGAGCCCTCGCCACCCGCCCCCCGGACATCCTGATCACCACCCCGGAATCCCTGTTCCTGATGCTGACGTCGGCGACCCGGGACGCCCTCACCGGCATCGAGACAGTGATCCTCGACGAGGTGCACGCGGTCGCCGGCACCAAGCGCGGTGCCCACCTCGCCCT
Organism: Streptomyces sp. SID13726; assembly: GCF_010548375.1. Taxonomy (GTDB): domain Bacteria; phylum Actinomycetota; class Actinomycetes; order Streptomycetales; family Streptomycetaceae; genus Streptomyces. Next base: position 25,035 of record NZ_JAAGLY010000001.1, on the reverse strand, counting down.
CTCCCTGGAGCGCCTGGACGAACTGCTCCCGAAGCCGGCCCGCCGGATCGGCCTGTCCGCCACGGTCCGCCCCGTGGACGAGATCGCCCGCTACCTCTCCCCCCAGCGCAAGGTGGAGATCGTCCAGCCGAAGTCAGGCAAGGAGTTCGACCTCTCGGTGGTGGTCCCGGTGGAGGACCTCGGCGAACTGGGAGGCTCCCCGGTAGCCGACGGCAAGAGCGGCGGCGACGAAGGCGCGGAACGCCCCTCGATCTGGCCCCACGTCGAGGAGCGCATCACCGACCTCGTCCAGTCCCACCGCTCCACGATCGTCTTCGCGAACTCCCGCCGCCTCGCGGAACGCCTCTGCAACCGCCTCAACGAGATCGCGTACGAGCGCGCCACCGGTGAACCCCTGGAGCAGCACCACGCCCCGGCCGAACTCATGGGCGGCTCCGGCGCGGCCCAGGGCGCCCCCCAGGTCATCGCCCGAGCCCACCACGGCTCGGTCTCGAAGGAACAGCGCGCCCTCGTCGAAGAAGACCTGAAGGCGGGCCGCCTTCCCGCCGTCGTGGCCACCTCCAGCCTCGAACTCGGCATCGACATGGGCGCGGTCGACCTCGTGATCCAGGTCGAGTCACCCCCCTCCGTCGCCTCCGGCCTGCAACGCGTCGGCCGCGCGGGCCACCAGGTCGGCGCCGTCTCCACCGGCGTGGTCTTCCCGAAGTACCGCGGCGACCTCGTCCAGGCGGCGGTCGTCACGGAACGCATGCGCACCGGCTCCATCGAGTCCCTCAGGGTCCCCGCGAACCCCTTGGACGTCCTCGCCCAGCAGCTGGTGGCGATGACGTCGATGGACACCTGGCAGCTCGACGACCTCCTGGCCACGGTCCGCAGGGCGGCCCCCTTCGCCGCCCTCCCCGAGTCCGCGTTCACCGCGGTCCTCGACATGCTCGCCGGCCGCTATCCCTCCGACGCCTTCGCGGAACTGCGCCCGCGCGTGGTGTGGGACCGCATCGCCGGCACGATCACCGGCCGCCCCGGCGCCCAGCGCCTCGCCGTCACCTCCGGCGGCACCATCCCCGACCGCGGCCTCTTCGGCGTCTTCCTCGCCGGTGCCGACCCCAAGAAGGGCGGCGGAAGGGTCGGCGAGCTGGACGAGGAGATGGTCTACGAGTCGCGCGTGGGAGACGTCTTCACGCTCGGCACCAGCTCCTGGCGCATCGAGGACATCACCCGCGACCGCGTCCTGGTCTCCCCCGCCCCCGGCGTCCCCGGCCGGCTCCCCTTCTGGAAGGGCGACCAGCTGGGCCGCCCGCTCGAACTGGGCCGCGCGGTGGGCGCGTTCCTCCGCGAGGTCGGCTCCCTGCCCAAGGAGGACGCCCGCCTGCGCCTGCTCGCCGCGGGCCTGGACGCCTGGGCGGCGGACAACGTCCTGTCCTACCTCGACGAACAGCGCGAGGCCTGCGGCCACGTCCCGGACGACCGCACCATCGTCGTGGAGCGCTTCCGCGACGAACTCGGCGACTGGCGGGTCGTCGTCCACTCCCCCTTCGGCGCCCAGGTGCACGCCCCCTGGGCCCTGGCCCTCGGCGCCAAGCTCTCCGAGCGCTACGGCATGGACGCCCAGGTCATGCACGCCGACGACGGCATCGTCCTACGGCTGCCCGACGCCGACCTGATGAGCCTGGACCTGCTCGACCAGGAGCCCATGAAGGCGGGCACGGAGTACGACGCCGAGCAGGCCCCCGTGGGCGCCGCGGACGTCGTCTTCGAGAAGGGCGAGGTCGACCGGATCGTCACCGACCAGGTCGGCGGTTCTGCTCTGTTCGCCTCCCGCTTCCGCGAGTGCGCCGCCCGCGCGCTGCTGCTCCCCCGCCGCAACCCCGGCAAGCGCACCCCCCTGTGGCAGCAGCGCCAGCGCGCCTCCCAACTGCTCCAGGTGGCCAGCGAGTTCGGCTCGTTCCCGATCGTCCTGGAGGCGGTCCGCGAGTGCCTCCAGGACGTCTTCGACGTACCCGGACTGGTCGAGCTGATGGGCGACCTGGAGTCCCGCAAGGTCCGCCTCGTCGAGGTCACCACCCCCGAGCCCTCGCCCTTCGCCCGCTCCCTCCTCTTCGGCTACGTCGCCCAGTTCCTGTATGAGGGCGACTCCCCGTTGGCCGAGCGCCGGGCCGCCGCCCTCTCGCTGGACTCCCGTCTGCTGGCGGAGCTGCTGGGCCAGGCGGAGCTGCGCGAACTGCTCGACGCCGAGGTGCTGACGGAGCTGGAGCGGGAGCTCCAGTGGCGCACCGAGGACCGCCGCGTCAAGGACGCCGAGGGCGTCGCGGACCTCCTGCGCCTGCTCGGCCCGCTCACGGACGCCGAGTTGGCCGAGCGGGGCGCCGAGCCGCAGTGGGCGCAGGACCTCGCCCGAGCCCGCCGCACCATCAAGGTCCGTATCGCCGGCGCCGACCACTGGTCCGCGATCGAGGACGCGGGCCGCCTGCGCGACGCGCTCGGCACAGCGCTGCCCGTCGGTGTCCCGGAGGCCTTCACCGAGCCCGTGAAAGACCCGCTCGGCGATCTCCTCGCACGGTACGCGCGCACCCACGGCCCGTTCACCTCGGCGACGGCGGCGGCTCGCTTCGGCCTGGGCACGGCGGTCACCGAGGGCGCGCTCCAGCGTCTCGCCGCGAGCGGCCGTGTCGTACAGGGAGAGTTCCACCCGGCGGGCATCGGCCAGGAGTGGTGCGACGCGACAGTCCTGCGCAGGCTGCGCCGCCGTTCCCTGGCCGCTCTGCGCCACGAACTCGAACCGGTGCCGCCGCCCGCCCTCGCCCAGTTCCTCCCGCAGTGGCAGCACATCGGCCGGGGCCACTCCCTGCGCGGCGTCGACGGACTGGTGCGCGCGGTCGAGCAGCTGCAGGGCGCCTCCGTGCCCGCGTCCGCCCTGGAGAAGCTCGTCCTGCCGTCCCGCGTCATGAACTACACCCCGGCCATGCTCGACGAACTCACCTCCGCCGGGGAACTCGTCTGGGCCGGAGCCGGCGCGCTCCCCGGCAAGGACGGCTGGGTCTCCCTGTACCTGGCGGACGCGGCCCCGCTCCTCCTGCCACCGCCTCACCCCCTGGAGCTGACGGCGCTCCACCAGTCCGTCCTGGACACCCTGTCCGGCGGCTACGGCCTGTTCTTCCGCCAGATCGCCGACCAGGTCCGCGCCACCACCCACCCCGACGCCACCGATCCCCAACTCGCCGACGCCGTCTGGGATCTGACCTGGTCCGGCCGGCTCACCAACGACACCCTCGCCCCCATGCGCTCCCTGCTGGGCTCCGGCCGCACCGCGGGCTCCACCGCCCACCGCGCCAAGCGCACGGTCCCGCGCGGCCGCTACGGCTCCCTCACCGCCGCCGCCCGCACCGCCTCCCGCTCGGGCCCGCCGACCGTCGCCGGCCGCTGGTCCCTGCTGCCGCAGCGCGACTCCGACCCCACCGTGCGCGCCCACGCCCTCGCCCGCACCCTCCTGGACCGCCACGGCGTGGTCACCCGGGGAGCCGTGGCCGCCGAGGGCGTGGAGGGCGGCTTCTCAGCGACGTACCGCATCCTCTCCGTCTTCGAGGAGAGCGGCCAGGCCCGCCGCGGCTACGTCGTCGAGGGCCTCGGCGCCGCCCAGTTCGCCATGGACGGCGCGGTCGACCGCCTCCGAGCGGTGTCCAACGCCCGAGACCGCGGCGAACCCACTCCGACCGACACCCCGGACAACACCGCCGCCGACAACTGGCCCCCGTTCACCCCCGGCACCTTCGACTCGTCCCCTGCCGACGGAACCGCCACCGAGGACTTCAACTGGACAGAGGCCTTCGGCCCCTTCGACCCACCCACGGACCAGTTCAACCACGACCCCGACGGCACCCCGCACCCCCCGTCCTCCCCCACGACCCGAGACGAATACATCTCCCCCAGCGACTTCCCACCCCACCCTCTCCCCCCGCACTGGCAGACCACCCCCACCCCCGGCTTCGGCAACCGCAGGCCCACCCCCGCCGACGCCTCCCGAGCCGTACTCCTCGCGGCGGCCGACCCCGCCAACGCCTACGGCGCCGCCCTCCCCTGGCCCGACCCCCCGACCGACGCCGGCCACAAACCGGGCCGCAAGGCGGGCTCCCTGGTGGTCCTGGTGGACGGCGAGCTGACCCTGTACATGGAGCGCGGCGGCAAGACCCTCCTGGCCTGGCCCACGACCCCCGACACCACCCCCACCGACGACCCCCGCCTCCACACAGCGGCAGAATCCCTGGCCAAAGCCGCAAAGGCAGGTTCCCTAGGCACGGTCACCCTGGAACGCATCAACGGCACCCCAGCCCTGACGTCCCCCATAGGCACCCTCCTGGAGTCAGCGGGCTTCATCGCCACCCCAAGGGGCCTGAGGCTACGAGCCTGAGCCCCACCTGGCGCCCCACGACACCCCGCAGCCGCCAACGACGAGAACCCCCACAGGGGCCACCCGCACCCGACCACGAAAGCAGTACGGGTGGTGCGAGTGGGAACCCAAAACGGCCGAAGGCGAAGCCGAGGCCGCACGCACCACCCACCGCCGACCACCCACCGCCCACCCCCATGCCACCCTGGAAACATGCCCGAAGGAGACACGGTCTGGCAGTCCGCGACCCGCCTGCACAACGCCCTCGCAGGCAGGCCCCTCACCCGCAGCGACCTGAGGGTCCCCAAATACGCCACAGCCGACCTCACCGGCCGCAAGGTCCTGGACGTCACCCCTCGCGGCAAACACCTCCTCACCAGGATCGAGGGCAACCTGACCCTCCACTCCCACCTCCGCATGGACGGCTCCTGGCGGATCTACACCACCACCCAGCGCTGGACCGGCGGCCCCACCCACCAGATCCGCGCGATCCTCGGCACCACCGACCGCACAGCCGTCGGCTACCGCCTCCCCGTCCTGGAACTGATCCGCACCACGGACGAGCACAAGGCCGTGGGCCACCTGGGCCCCGACCTCCTCGGCCCGGACTGGAACCCCGAGACGGCCCTCGCGAACCTCCTCCAGGACCCCGCCCGCCCTCTCGGCGAGGCCCTCCTCGACCAGCGCAACCTCGCCGGCATCGGCAACATCTACAAGAGCGAACTCTGCTTCCTGCTCGGCGCCACCCCGTGGCTGCCCATCGGCGCCCTCCCCGCCGACCGCGCCACCCACCTCCCCGTGCTCGCCAAGAAGCTCCTGGAGGCCAACCGCGACCGCCCGGTCCGCAGCACGACCGGCCGCCGCGGCCAGGACCTGTTCGTCTACGGCCGCGCACCCCGCCCCTGCCTCCGCTGCCACACCTCCATCCGCACCGCCGACCAGGGCGACGGCTCCCGCGAACGCCCCACCTACTGGTGCCCGAACTGCCAGACCGGCCCGGCCCCGGGCCCCCAGCGCGGAACACCAGCCGGAAAACAACCCAGAACCCCACGCCGTACGACCAATTGACGCACCGTCAGAAACGCTCGTACCGTCGCTCCATGGCCGTCAGCGCGTACGACCTCACCGGACGCACCGCCTTCGTCACCGGCGCCGCCGGCGGAATCGGCCGCGCCACCGCCGTACTGCTCGCCGAGGCGGGTGCGACCGTGCACTGCGCCGACCGCGACGCCCAGGGCCTGCACGAGACGGTGACCCTGATCAAGGACACCGGCGGCACCGCCCGCACCCACCCCCTGGACGTCACCGACCGCGACCGGCTCCGCGAGGCCATCACCTCCTGCGAGCACCTGGACGTCCTCGCCGCGATCGCCGGCATCATGCACAGCAGCCCGGTCCTGGAGACGAGGGACGAAGACCTCGACCGCGTCCTGAACGTCAACTTCAAAGGCGTGCTCTACGCCTGCCAGGAGGCGACCCGACTGATGCTCGCCCGAAAGACACGGGGCAGCATCGTCACCATGGCCTCCGGCGCCGTGGACACCGGCGGCCCCGGCCTGCTCTGCTACGGCGCCGCGAAGGCGGCCGTCGTCCAGCTCACGAAGACCCTCGCGACCGAGGTAGGCCGCTACGGCATCCGGGTCAACGCGGTCGCCCCGGGCTGGATCCGCACCCCCATGACCGACCGCCACGACGAGGAGTCCCAGGCCCACACCGAGGCGCTCATGTCCCGCATGTCCCCCCTGAAACGGGTCGGCGAGCCCGAGGACATCGCCCACGCGGTCCTCTACCTGGCCTCGGACGCCTCATCCTTCACCACAGGCCAGATCCTCCGCCCGAACGGCGGCGTGGCCATGCCCTGGTGACACCCCCCAACCCACCCGACCCACCAAGCACCACCGAAGCACCCCGCCACCCGACACACCCCGCCCCACCCCGCTGGACCACCCCACCCCACCTCAACTCACCTCACCGATCCACCCCCGCCCGCCCACCCTCACCGGCAAGCCCCACCTCAGCCCCACCCCGCCCCACCCGCCACGCCTCACGCCACCGCCCAGCCGCCAACGCCCCCACCGCCCGCGCCTTGGGCACACAGTGCACCGGCAACAGACTCAGCCCCCACCCACCGGCCGCCACCGCCCCTTCGAGCGCCCCGGCGTCCGGCGTCAGCACCAGCCGCGCCACGGCCCACCACCACAGCGCCCCGAGCCCGAGAGCCACCCCCCGGCGCACTATCGGCCCCGCCATGCAGCCACCTCCGGCCCGGACGCTAGACGGCCGCCCTCACCCGCGGGAAGGGCGCACCAAGGGCACACGGACGCATCGCCTCGGCCGGCACCGCCCGTCGCTCCAAAGATCCACGACCCAAGATGCACGAAAACCCCGACCGGCGCCTCTCCAGATCGACGTGGGTCGACCGGAGAAGCCCGTCCGGGGCCTCGCACACTTCTTCTGGGCGCGCTGTCGGCTCTTGCCCGACCAGCGAGCGCTACGCCGCTACGACGTCCACCGCTTCGCTGGGCGCCTTGATGGTCACCCGTTCCGGTGGGACACCCTTCACCGACACGGCACCCAGCATCGGGCGCACCGGTGCCGACACCGGCTCGCTCGGGGTGGCCGCAGCGGACTGGGCCAGCTCGGCGAGGGCGAGCTCGTCGCTCACTTCCCGCATGAGCTCGGACATCCGTACGTCCAGCGCGTCGCAGATCGCGGACAGCAGCTCGGAGGAAGCCTCCTTCTGCCCCCGCTCCACCTCGGAGAGATAGCCGAGTGAGACTCGGGCGGACGAGGAGACTTCGCGCAGAGTACGGCCCTGGCGTTGGCGCTGCCGACGCAGCACGTCACCCAGCAGGCGACGGAGCAGAATCATCGGTGGCTCCCTCCTCGGACCGCGTAGCCGCATCCTTCACGCCCCACCGTACCGCCTTGCGCCGCGGCCGTGCGGGGAGCGATGTCGTGTTCACTCAGGGCTGCAAACATCAAAACCCCCCGTTCCGTTCCGTATCCTGTGCCCGCTCATTCCCGGTCTGTTCGCTCGTAAGCTCTTCCAGGAGCAGTGCGAGTACGCTCCGTACACTCTCCATACGAATTTCCGCGCGGTCGCCGTTCAACCGCAGCGCGGTCACTTTCCCGCCACCGGCTTTCGCCGAGGCGCCTTCGAAGGGCCCGTCGACGGCCACGAAAACCGTTCCGACGGGCTTGCCGTCCTGCGGTTCGGGGCCCGCGACCCCGGTGGTCGCGATGCCCCAGTCGGCGCCGAGCGCCTTGCGCACTCCGGCCGCCATCTCCGCCGCGACCTGCGGATCCACCGCTCCTCGCTCGGCCAGCAGGGTGGCGTCGACACCCAGCAGCCGGTGCTTCAGTTCGGTGGCGTAGGCCGTCACCGAACCCCGGAACGCCTGGGACGCCCCGGGCGCCGCTGTGATTTCCGCCGCAACCAGTCCACCCGTGAGCGACTCGGCGACCGCGAGCGTCTGACCCTTCACGGTGAGTAGTCGCACCACGTGGGCGGCCGGGGAATTCACGCTTCCGTCTCCTCCAACGCCGCCTCGCGCTCGGCGATTCCCTGCCTGCGCAGCACAATGGCCTGTCTCACATAGTCGAGCCCGGTCGCGACGGTCAGCAGGACCGCCACAGCCATCACCCAGAACCTCGCGGTGGCCAGCCACCCCGTCAGCGCCAGGATGTACATCCCCACGGCGATGCCCTGGCTGAGCGTCTTGAGCTTGCCGCCGCGGCTCGCCGGGATCACGCCGTACCGGATGACGAGGAAACGCAGCAGGGTGATCCCGAGTTCCCGGCCCAGGATGACGATCGTGACCCACCAGGGCAGGTCACCGAGCCCGGAGAGACAGATCAGCGCCGCTCCCATGATCGCCTTGTCGGCGATGGGGTCGGCGATCTTCCCGAAGTCGGTGACGAGGTTGTAGGTGCGCGCCAGATGCCCGTCGAACAGGTCGGTGATCATGGCGATGGCGAAGGCCGCCCAGGCGAGCGACCGCCACGCCGGGTCGTACCCGCCGTCGGCCAGCATCAGGGCGACGAAGCCGGGCACGAGGACCAGCCGGAGCATGGTCAGCAGATTGGCGATGTTCCAGACGCTGGCCTGGTTGACCGCGGCGGCCGCGATCTTCTTGCCGCGCGGGTGCTTGGCACCGGAGTCGGAGAAGCCCTCCGCATCCACCGCGGGGACGCCGTGGGCGAGAGCCTCGGCGGCCCTGCCGGAGACCACGTCCGAGGGAGCGCTCGGTGCCGCGCCGGACGCGGCGCCCGAGACCCCGCCCGCCGGTCCGCCCTTCGCAGCCGAGGGGCCACCCGCGGCGGACGCCGGAACTCCGGTCATCTGCCCGCCTCCTCACTACACCCGGGCGAGCCCGGCAGCGGCTCGGCCACCAGGTCGACACCCTCCGTACCGACCACCTTCGCCTCGACCATAAGGCCGACGCTCAGCCCTTCGCCGCTCGTGAGCAGCACCTGGCCGTCGGTCTCGGGCGCCTGGTGCGCACCGCGGCCGTACACGCCCTCGTCGTCCACCGACTCGACCAGCACGTGCACGGTCTCGCCGACCCGCTCCTCGGCGCGCTGCGAGACGAGTTCCTCGGAGAGCCGGGAGATGTGCGCCAGCCGCTCGGCCACGACGTCCTCGTCCAGCTTGTTCTCGTACGTCGCCGCCTCGGTGCCCTCCTCGTCGGAGTACCCGAAGACACCGATGGCGTCCAGTCGCGCGCCGTTCAGGAAGCGCTCCAGCTCGGCGAGGTCGGCCTCGGTCTCGCCGGGGAAGCCCACGATGAAGTTGGAGCGCACGCCGGCCTCGGGGGCCTTGCCGCGGATGGTGTCGAGGAGTTCCAGGAAGCGGTCGGTGTCGCCGAAGCGGCGCATCGCGCGCAGCACGCCGGGGGCGGAGTGCTGGAAGGACAGGTCGAAGTAGGGCATGACCTTGGGCGTGGACGTCAGCACGTCGATCAGCCCGGGCCGCATCTCGGCGGGCTGGAGGTAGCTCACACGCACGCGTTCCAGCCCGTCGACCTCGGCCAGCTCGGGCAGCAGGGACTCCAGCAGACGGATGTCGCCGAGGTCCTTGCCGTACGACGTGTTGTTCTCGGAGACCAGCATGATCTCCTTGACGCCCTGCTCGGCCAGCCAGCGCGTCTCGTTGAGCACGTCCGAGGGGCGGCGCGAGATGAAGGAGCCGCGGAAGGACGGGATGGCGCAGAAGGAGCAGCGCCGGTCGCAGCCGGAGGCGAGCTTCACCGAGGCGACCGGGGCACCGTCCAGACGGCGGCGCAGGGGCGCGCGGGGGCCGGAGGCCGGAGCGAGCCCCTCCGGAAGGTCCACGGGCGCGGGAGCCGCCTCCTCGGCCGGACCATGACCCGGCAGGGCCACGCCCGCCGCCGACTCCTGGCGCTCGGCCGGGCTGATCGGCAGCAGCTTGCGCCGGTCGCGCGGGGTGTGCGCGGCATGGATGCCACCGGAGAGGATGGTCTGGAGCCGGTCGGAGATGTCGGCGTAGTCGTCGAAGCCGAGCACTCCGTCGGCCTCGGGGAGGGCCTCGGCGAGGTCCTTGCCGTACCGCTCGGCCATGCAGCCCACCGCCACGACGGCCTGGGTTCTGCCGTGCCCCTTGAGGTCGTTGGCCTCCAGGAGGGCGTCGACGGAGTCCTTCTTGGCGGCCTCGACGAAGCCACAGGTGTTGACGACGGCGACGTCCGCGTCGGCGGCGTCCTCCACGAGATCCCAGCCGTCCGCCTCCAAACGGCCTGCGAGCTCCTCCGAGTCCACCTCGTTACGGGCGCAGCCAAGAGTGACGAGTGCGACGGTACGGCGTTCAGGCATGGGCTCAAGACTACTTCGTCCCACTGACACCCCACGTCGACGGGGTTGGCCGATCCTGGCCAACCCCGTCACGAACGCCTGTCGAACAGACGGCTAACCGACCTGCGGGTCGCCCTTGGTGTACGTCAGGCGCTCCACGGCGCCCGGCTGCCAGTCGTCCTCGATCTTCTTGCCGTTCACGTACAGCTGGATCGCCCCGGCGTCGCCGAGGACGAGGTTGATCTTGTCGCTGTCCTGGAAGGTCTTGGTGTCGCCCTGCTTGAGCAGTCCGTCGAAGAGGGTCCGGCCGTTGTGGTCCTTGGCGAGGATCCAGCTTCGCCCGTCGGAGGCGCTGACCTGCACGGTCACCTTGTCCTGGGGGGCCGCCGCGATAGCGCTGTCGGACGGCGTCGGCTTCGGGTCCTTGGTGGTCTTGTCGGACTTCGGCGTGGGCGACTTGGTGGCGGCGGGCGTGGTGCCGTCGGCGACCTGGGCCGTTCCGCCGTCGTCGCCGCCCTTGAAGGCGGTGAAGCCGACGAACCCGACCACGGCCACGATCGCGGCGACCATGGCGGCGGTCCAGTTGGGCCCGCGCCGCTCGGGACGGATGCGTTCCGCCTCGAACAGCGGAGCGGCCGGCGTCGGAGCCGGTCGCCCGCCACCGTGATCGGCGGCGTACTGGTCCAGAAGGGGGGCCGGATCCAGGTGGACGGCCTTGGCCAGGGTCCTGATGTGGCCCCGGGCGTACACATCGCCACCGCAGGGGGCGAAGTCGTCCGCCTCGATGGCATGCACGATGGCGATGCGGACCCTGGTGGCGTTGCTGACGTCGTCGACGGTCAGCCCGGCCGCGATCCGCGCCTGTTTCAGGGCGTGGCCGACGGAGATACGGGCTTCCTGCCGGTCGTCTTCGAACGGACGCTCGTCTTCAGGGGAGTTGCCGATGGACACGGGGGCGCCTTTCGAGCGTTTAAGCCACCTGTGCTGGAGGTTCAGTCTAGGGGGGGTGCGAAAGGGTGGGGCAACCGGGCGGTGGGACTTTGTACGCCATCGGAATGGCCGGACACACCGATGGTGGGGCAGCAGCTTTTCGCTTCCCTCAACTTGACGTACGCCGAAGGGAAACGGTTGCTCAATGATCCCTTACGGGTGAGTCACGATCGAACATCGATGGCCGCACCCGCTCCGGACTCCCTTTAAGCCTCCCCGCGGATCACCGCGAGCACTCCGTCCAGCTCGTCACCCTTCACAAGAACGTCACGAGCCTTGGACCCCTCGCTCGGCCCGACGATCCCCCTGGACTCCATCAGGTCCATGAGGCGCCCCGCCTTCGCGAACCCGACCCGGAGCTTGCGCTGGAGCATGGAGGTCGACCCGAACTGCGTGGAGACGACCAGCTCGGCCGCCTGGCACAGCAGGTCGAGGTCGTCGCCGATCTCCTCGTCGATCTCCTTCTTCTGCTTGGTGTCCACGGTGACGTCGTCCCGGAAGACCGGCGCCATCTGGTCCTTGCAGTGCTGCACGACGGCGTGGATCTCGTCCTCGGTGACGAAGGCGCCCTGCATACGCGTGGGCTTGTTCTGGCCCATCGGCAGATACAGCCCGTCACCCTTGCCGATCAGCTTCTCGGCGCCCGGCTGGTCCAGGATGACGCGGCTGTCGGCGAGCGAGGAGGTGGCGAACGCGAGCCTGGAGGGCACGTTCGCCTTGATCAGACCGGTGACGACGTCGACCGAGGGCCGCTGGGTGGCGAGCACCAGGTGGATGCCCGCCGCGCGCGCGAGCTGCGTGATGCGCACGATCGAGTCCTCGACGTCCCGCGGCGCGACCATCATCAGGTCGGCCAGCTCGTCGACGATGACCAGCAGGTACGGGTAGGTCTTCAGCTCCCGCTCGCTGCCCTCCGGAGTCTTCAGCTTGCCGTCGCGGACGGCCTGGTTGAAGTCGTCGATGTGCCGGTATCCGAACGCCGCGAGGTCGTCGTAGCGCAGATCCATCTCCCGTACGACCCACTGCAGGGCCTCGGCCGCCCGCTTCGGGTTGGTGATGATCGGCGTGATCAGGTGCGGGATGCCCTCGTACGCCGTCAGCTCGACGCGCTTGGGATCGACGAGGACCATCCGGACGTCCTCGGGGGTCGCCCGGCACATGATCGACGTGATCAGGCAGTTGATGCAGGACGACTTGCCCGAGCCGGTGGCGCCGGCCACGAGAATGTGCGGCATCTTCGCCATGTTCGCCATGACGTAGCCGCCCTCGACGTCCTTGCCGAGCGCGACGAGCATCGGGTGGTCGTCCTCGGCGGCGTCGGCCAGACGCAGTACGTCGCCGACGTTGACCATCTCGCGGTCGGTGTTCGGGATCTCGATGCCGACCGCGGACTTGCCGGGGATCGGGCTGATGATCCGCACGTCCGGGCTGGCGACGGCGTACGCGATGTTCTTCGCCAGCGCGGTGATCCGCTCGACCTTCACGGCGGGGCCCAGCTCGACCTCGTACCGCGTGACCGTCGGCCCGCGCGTGAACCCGGTGACGGCCGCGTCGACCTTGAACTCGGTGAAGACGTTCGTCAGCGAGGCCACCACGGCGTCGTTGGCCGCGCTGCGCGCCTTGCCGGGGCCACCGCGCTCCAGGAGGTCGAGCGAGGGCAGCGAGTAGGTGATGTCGCCGGACAGCTGGAGCTGCTCCGCGCGCGCGGGCAGGTCGCTCGCCGCCTCGGGAGCGGGTTTGGTGAGGTCGGCGACCTCGACCTTGAGCTTCTCCTGCTTGGGCCGCGCGTCCTGCTTGGGCCGGGCCGCCGGGACGGGCGTGGGCACCGGGGTCGTCTCCACCCGGTCGCCCACACTGACGCCCTGGGTGAGGTCGGCGACGAGCGGCGAGGGTGGCAGGCCGTGCATGACGACGCCGTCCAGGTCCGCGGCGGCGGCCGCAGCGATGTCCACGGCGTCCATCTGCCGGTCCATCGCGGGCTGCGGCACCGCGGAGCGCCTGGGGCGGCCCCGACGCCGCGAGAGGGCCTCCTGCTCCGCGCTGTCGGGGTCGTACGACTCGGGCGCGGGCCCGCGCTTGCGCCCGCGCGCGGGCAGCGCCTCGCGCCACTGGTCCTCGTAGCGCTCGTCGTCCTCGCCGTACTCCTCGTCGCCGGCCGGGTCGTGCACGATGCCCAGCCGCACGCCCAGCTCCCGCATCCGCCGGGGGATGGCGTTGACGGGGGTCGCGGTGACCACGAGCAGCCCGAAGACCGTCAGCAGCACGAGCAGCGGTACGGCGAGGACGTCGCCCATCGTGTACGTCAGCGGGGTGGCCGCCCCCCAGCCGATCAGCCCGCCGGCGTCCCTTATCGCCTGCATGCCGTCGCTGCGGGCGGGCGAGCCGCACGCGATGTGGACCTGGCCTAGCACACCGATGACGAGCGCCGACAGACCGATCACGATCCGGCCGTTGGCCTCGGGCTTCTCGGGGTGCCGGATGAACCGCACGGCGATCACCGCGAGCAGTATCGGCACGAGCAGGTCCAGCCGGCCGAAGGCGCCGGTCACGATGATCTCGACGAGGTCGCCGACCGGACCGCGCAGGTTCGACCAGGTGCCGGCGGCAACGATCAGGCCGAGGCCGAGCAGCAGAAGTGCCACGCCGTCCTTCCGGTGCGCCGGGTCGAGGTTCTTCGCGCCCTGCCCTATCCCACGGAACAGGGCACCGACGGCATGGGCGAGACCGAGCCAGACGGCACGGATGAGCCGGAGCACGCCCCCGGTCGGGCTGGGTGCCGGCTTCGGTGCCGCGGCCTTCTTCGCAGCGGTCTTCCTGGCGGGCGCCTTCTTGGCCGGTGCTTTCTTCGCGGCGGCCTTCTTCACCGGACCCTTCGCGGGAGCGGCAGCCTTCTTGGCGGGCTGCTTCTTGGCTGCGGAGGGACGTGAGGCCATAGGTGTGAGATTACCGGTGGAGAGGGCCACGGACACGTGTGCCCACTGCTTCACCCGTTCGTGTCGTTCCTGAAGAGGTGCCGAGCTGACGCGGGCTCAAGCGCGAGAACACCCGCGCCACACGTCAGTTCTGCGAGGGCACCGACGGCGGACTGCCCGTGCCCGGCTCCAGCGCGTCCAGCGCCCGGCGCAACCCCGTGAGTTTGCGTTCGAGATGGGCCGCGGTGGCCACCGCGGCCGCGTCCGCGGACTCGTCGTCCAGCTGCTTGGACAGCGCCTCCGCCTGCTCCTCGACCGCCGCGAGCCGCGCCGACAGCTCCGCGAGCAGCCCGGCCGGTTCCTTCGCGTCGCCGACCGCGCCCTTGCCGCCGCCCTCCAACTGGAGCCGCAGCAGCGCCGCCTGCTCACGCAGCTGGCAGTTCTTCATGTAGAGCTCGACGAACACCGAGACCTTCGCCCGCAGCACCCACGGGTCGAACGGCTTGGAGATGTAGTCCACCGCACCGGCCGCGTAGCCGCGGAAGGTGTGGTGCGGACCGTGGTTGATCGCGGTGAGGAAGATGATCGGGATGTCCCGGGTCCGCTCCCGCCGTTTGATGTGCGCCGCGGTCTCGAACCCGTCCATACCCGGCATCTGCACGTCCAGCAGAATGACCGCGAAGTCGTCCGTGAGCAGCGCCTTGAGCGCTTCCTCCCCGGACGATGCCCGCACCAGTGTCTGATCGAGCGCGGAGAGGATGGCCTCCAGCGCCAGCAGATTCTCCGGCCGGTCATCGACCAGGAGGATCTTGGCCTTCTGCACCATGGCCCGCCCTCCTCGCCCCGGATGTGCACCGGGCGCCGCCCCTGGGGACGACTCCCTTTCGCCGCCCGTCCTTGTGCCGGTCATCGTAGCCGCACCCTGTCTGTCGCCACACCCTGTCACCGCGATGTCACTGTGCACGTAGCAGAAACGTAGCGGGAGACCAGAAGGTTCCCCGAATCCCGTACTTCTACACGGCGTCGGGCACACTGAGTCAGCAACTCCGCGTGAACTTCGCTGATTCCCATCACTCCTCCCGCATCCACTGCTCCATGACCGACAGCAGATGATCGGGATCGACCGGCTTGGTCACGTAGTCCGAGGCTCCCGACTCGATCGCCTTCTCGCGGTCGCCCTTCATCGCCTTGGCGGTCAGCGCGATGATCGGAAGCCCGGCGAACTGCGGCATCCTGCGGATCGCGTTGGTCGTCGCGTACCCGTCCATCTCCGGCATCATGATGTCCATCAGTACGACCGCCACGTCGTCGTGCTGCTCCAGGACCTCGATGCCCTCACGGCCGTTCTCCGCGTACAGCACGGACAGTCCGTGCTGTTCGAGGACGCTGGTGAGGGCGAAGACGTTACGGATGTCGTCGTCGACGATCAGCACCTTCTCACCGCCGAACCGGATGCCCCGGCGCGGCTGCGGTGTGGTCTGGTGCTCCACCGCCGACCACTGGTCCGGCTGCCCGATCCGCGGTTCGAGGGCGGGGGACGGCCGGCGCCGCCGCCTGAAGAGCGCCGCGGCTCCGTTCTGGGTCTCCCGGTACGACTTCACCTCGGCCGGCGTCTCGATCTCCACGTCGGACAGGCCGTTCTCCGACGTCGACGCCACCAGGTCGCCCGCCTCCAGCGCGGGCATGGCCTGCTGGTAGCCCTGCGGCGGCAGTTCGCTGGGGTGCAGCGGCAAATACAGCGTGAACGTCGATCCACGCCCCGGCTCGCTCTGCGCGTGGATCTCACCGCCGAGCAGCTGCGCGATCTCCCGCGAGATCGACAGCCCGAGCCCGGTACCGCCGTACTTGCGGCTGGTCGTGCCGTCGGCCTGCTTGAACGCCTCGAAGATCACCCGCATCTTGCTGCCCGCGATCCCGATGCCCGTGTCGGTCACCGAGAACGCGATCAGGTCGGCGCCCGGATCCCGCAGCGAACCGGCTTCGAGCAACTGCTCCCTGATGCCCATCGGCACGTCCCGGTTGGCGGGCCGGATCACCAGCTCGACCGCTCCGGAGTCGGTGAACTTCACCGCGTTGGACAGCAGGTTGCGCAGCACCTGGAGCAGTCGCTGCTCGTCGGTGTGCAGGGTGGCGGGCAGCTCGGGCGAGACCCGTACGGACAGGTCGAGGCCCTTCTCCGCGGTCAGCGGCCGGAAGGTCGCCTCCACGTAGTCCACGAGCTGTACGAGCGCGATACGCGTCGGGGAGACGTCCATCTTGCCCGCCTCGACCTTCGACAGGTCGAGGATGTCGTTGATCAGCTGGAGCAGGTCGGACCCGGCGCCGTGGATGGTCTCGGCGAACTCGACCTGCTTCGGGGTCAGGTTGGAGTCCGCGTTGTCGGCGAGCAGCTTGGCGAGGATCAGCAGCGAGTTGAGCGGCGTACGCAGCTCGTGCGACATGTTGGCCAGGAACTCGCTCTTGTACCGCATGGACACGGCGAGTTGCTCGGCGCGCTCCTCCAGGACCTGCCGCGCCTCCTCGATCTCGGTGTTCTTCACCTCGATGTCGCGGTTCTGCTGGGCCAGCAGCTCGGCCTTCTCCTCCAGTTCCGCGTTGGACGCCTGGAGGGCCTTCTGCCGGTTCTCCAACTCCGCCGACCGCTCCCTGAGTTGCTCGGTCAGCTCCTGCGACTGCTTCAGCAGCACCTCCGTCTTGGTGTTGACGGAGATGGTGTTGACGCTGGTCGCGATCATCTCGGCGATCTGGTTGAGGAAGTCCTTCTGGATCTGCGTAAAGGGTGTGAAGGACGCGAGCTCGATGACACCGAGCACCTTGCCCTCGAACAGCACCGGGAGGACGATCACTTGCGCGGGCGGCGCCTCTCCGAGACCGGAGGAGATCTTCAGGTAGCCGCTGGGCGCGTTCTCCACCAGGATCGTGCGCTTCTCCTCGGCGGCTGTCCCGATCAGCGCCTCACCGGGCCGGAACGACGTCGGCATGGAGCCCATCGAGTAGCCGTACGAGCCGAGCATCCGCAGCTCGTACTGGTCCTCGGCCTCGGCGCTCAGGTCCTTGCCGTCAAGGAGCGGCATCGCGACGAAGAACGCGCCGTGCTGCGCGGTCACCACCGGCGTCAGCTCGCTCATGATCAGCGAGGCCACGTCCTCCAGGTCCCGGCGTCCCTGCATGAGCGCCGAGATACGCGCCAGGTTGCCCTTCAGCCAGTCCTGCTCCTTGTTGGCGATCGTGGTGTCACGCAGGTTGGCGATCATCTTGTTGATGTAGTCCTGGAGCTCCTGGATCTCGCCGGACGCGTCCACGTCGATCTTCAGGTTCAGGTCGCCCCTGGTCACCGCGGTCGCCACGCGCGCGATGGCGCGCACCTGCCGGGTGAGGTTCCCTGCCATCTCGTTCACGGACTCGGTGAGGTCGCGCCACGTGCCGTCGACGTCACGCACGCGTGCCTGTCCGCCGAGCTGTCCCTCGGTACCCACCTCGCGGGCGACCCGGGTGACCTCCTCCGCGAAGGAGGACAGCTGGTCGACCATGGTGTTGATGGTCGTCTTGAGTTCGAGGATCTCACCGCGCGCGTCGATGTCGATCTTCTTCGTCAGGTCACCCTTGGCGATGGCCGTGGTCACCATGGCGATGTTCCGCACCTGACCGGTCAGGTTGGACGCCATCTGGTTCACCGACTCGGTGAGGTCCTTCCAGGTGCCGGCCACACCGGGCACCCGCGCCTGACCGCCCAGGATGCCGTCCGTGCCCACCTCACGGGCCACCTTGGTGACCTGGTCGGCGAACGAACTCAGCGTCTTCACCATGGTGTTGAAGGTGTCGGCGAGCTGCGCGACCTCCCCGCGCGCCTCGATCGTCACCGTCCGCGTGAGGTCACCGTTGGCGACCGCGTTCGCGACCTGGGAGATGTTGCGCACCTGCATGGTCAGGTTGTTGGCCATCAGGTTCACGTTGTCGCTGAGGTCCTTCCAGATGCCCGTGACACCCGGAACCCGCGCCTGACCGCCCAGCTGCCCCTCGGTGCCCACCTCACGGGCCACCCGGGTCACCTGCTCGGCGAACGACGACAGCTGGTCGACCATCGTGTTGACGGTCGTGACGAGTTCGAGGATCTCGCCCTTCGCGTCGACCGTGATCTTCTTCGACAGGTCACCCTTGGCGACCGCGGTCGTGACCTCGGCGATGTTGCGCACCTGGATGGTCAGGTTGTTCGCCATGAAGTTCACGGACTGCGTGAGGTCCTTCCAGGTGCCGGAGACACCCTGCACCTCGGCCTGCCCGCCCAGGATGCCCTCGGTACCCACCTCGCGGGCCACCCGCGTCACCTGGTCGGCGAAGCTGGAGAGCTGGTCCACCATCGTGTTGAGGGTGTTCTTCAGCTCCAGGATCTCGCCCCGCGCGTCCACATCGATCTTCTGCGACAGGTCACCCCGGGCCACCGCGGTGGCCACCTGGGCGATGTTGCGGACCTGGGCCGTGAGGTTTCCCGCCATTCCGTTCACGGAGTCGGTCAGGTCCCGCCACACACCGGCGACGCCGGGCACCTGCGCCTGCCCGCCGAGGCGCCCCTCGGTACCCACCTCGCGGGCCACGCGGGTCACCTGGTCGGCGAAGGCGGAGAGCTGGTCGACCATCGTGTTGACGGTGTTCTTCAGCTCCAGGATCTCGCCCCGCGCGTCCACGTCGATCTTCTGCGACAGGTCACCCCGGGCCACCGCGGTCGTCACCTGGGCGATCTGCCGCACCTGCGAGGTGAGGTTGCCGCCCATGAAGTTGACGGAGTCGGTGAGCTCCTTCCAGGTCCCGGAGACCCCCGGCACCACCGCCTGACCGCCCAGACGGCCCTCGGTGCCCACGTCCCGGGCCATCCGCGTCACCTGGTCGGCGAAGGCGGACAGCTGGTCGACCATCGTGTTCACGGTGTTCTTCAGCTGCAGCATCTCGCCGGAGACGTCCACGGTGACCTTCTGCGACAGATCGCCGTTGGCCACCGCCGTCGTCACCTGGGCGATGTTCCGCACCTGCCCTGTGAGGTTGCGGAACGCCGTGTTGACGGAGTCCGTGAGGTCCTTCCAGGTACCGGCGGCCCCGGGCACCTGCGCCTGGCCGCCCAGCTCGCCCTCGACACCGACCTCGCGCGCCACGCGCGTGACCTCGGCACCGAACGCGGACAGCTGGTCCACCATGCCGTTGACGGTGTTCTTCAGCTCCAGCATCTCGCCGGCCACGTCCACGGTGACCTTCTGCGACAGGTCACCGTTGGCCACCGCCGTCGTCACGGCGGCGATGTCCCGCACCTGAGTGGTGAGGTTCCGGAAGACCGTGTTCACCGAATCGGTGAGGTCCTTCCACGTCCCCGCCGCACCCGGCACGTTCGCCTGCCCGCCGAGCTGTCCCTCGGCACCGACCTCGTTGGCCACGCGCGTGACCTCGTCCGCGAAGATCCGCAGCGTCTCGGTCATCTGGTTGATCGTGTCGGCGAGCTGCGCGACCTCGCCGCGTGCGGAGACCGTCACCTTCTGCGACAGGTCACCGTTGGCCACCGCCGTCGTCACCTGCGCGATCCCGCGCACCTGGGCCGTCAGGTTGCCGGCCATCAGGTTCACCGAATCGGTGAGGTCCTTCCACACGCCGGCCACCCCCGGCACCTGCGCCTGGCCGCCCAGCTCGCCCTCGACGCCCACCTCGCGCGCGACGCGGGTCACCTCGGAGGAGAAGGACGACAGCTGGTCCACCATCGTGTTGACGGTGTTCTTCAGCTCCAGCATCTCGCCGGCCACGTGAACCGTGACCTTCCGCGAGAGATCACCCTTGGCGACCGCCGTGGTCACCAGCGCGATGTCCCGCACCTGGGCCGTCAGCCGGTACGCCATCGTGTTGACGGACTCGGTCAGGTCCTTCCAGGAACCCGACATGCCCCGCACGCGTGCCTGCCCGCCGAGCTTGCCCTCGGTACCGACCTCGCTGGCCACCCGCGTGACCTCGTCGGTGAACGTCGAAAGCTGATCGACAAGGTTGTTCACCGTCCGCCCGACCTTCAGGAACTCCCCGCGCAGCGGATGCCCCGTACCGTCCGGCGCCTGGGTCCTGAGCTCCATACGGGGCGACAGATCGCCCTCCGCGACCGCGGACAGTACTCGGCCGACCTCGGAGACGGGTCGTACGAGATCGTCCACCAGGGCGTTGGAGGCGTCGATGGCGGACGCCCAGGAGCCCTCGCAGGCACCTGTTTCCAGCCTTTCCGTGAGCTTGCCCTCACGGCCCACCATCCGCCGCACCCGCGACAGCTCACCCGTCAGATGCAGATTGCGGTCGGCCACCTCGTTGAAGACCGCCGCGATCTCCGTCATCACGCCGTCGCCGGACACCGTGAGCCGTTTGCGGAAGTTCCCGTCACGCATCGACACCAGCGCCGACAGCAACCGGTCCAGGGCAGCCGTGTCCACCGCGGTGGTCCCGCCCCGCGGTTTGCGCTGGCCGCTCGGGGACTGACCGCCCTTCGCGCGCGTCTTAGTGCCCCGCGTCGCTGCGCCAGACTCCACTGTGTCCCTCCCGAAGGGGTCGACCGTTACTGCTGTGCTCGGGTGCTACCACGCGGCGCACCGGTTTCCGCCGCGCGCTTCTGCTTACTACAGCGTCATTTCAACCAGGCATACAAAGCCGCACCACGGGCTGCTGCCCGCCGTACGCACAAGCCACTCGGCCTGCCCGGACCTTCTTCAGGAGCTTGCCCAGTGTTTCACCCTGGTTGAACCCGGCCATAACAGTTCGGCAGCTTCGCACATCGTCCGCACACCCTCCGGACGGAAACACTGCAGACCGGCATCCGCATGGCCGTCGAAGGTAAGTAACCTTGCATGCGGCTGTCCAGCCGAGCCGGTCCGTCCGGCCTGGGCGGTGGCACGAGCACGAGCGGGCATCGGAGGGCGGCCGCACACATGACCACCGGACTGATCCCCGGGGGACAGAACCCGGACCCCCGGCCGACGGGTGGCCTGCCGCAGCAGCGGCAGCAGCCGGTCGGCCAGGCAGCCCTGCACGTCGACAACCGGCCGAGGAGTTCTGTGATCACCGCGCGCGCGGCCGCCAGCTTCGAGCCCGTGGGACGATCGGTAGCGACCGCCCGCTCCTTCGTCCGCGACACCCTCCAGGGCTGGGGCTTCGCCGACATCGTCGACGACGCGGTGGTCCTCACCAGCGAACTCGTCACCAACGCCGTGGTGCACGCGGGCACCGCCGCGGACGTTCTGTGCCTGCGCAGTGACGAAGGTGTGCGGATCGAGGTCGCGGATCGTTACCCGGAGCGCGAGATCCCCCTCCAGGGTCAGGCCGTCACCATGGGCAACCTCGACCGCGAGGGCGGCCGCGGCCTCCAGCTCTGCGCGGCCCTCGCCTCCCGCTGGGGCGTCGAGTACACGCCCGCCCTCAAGCAGGTCTGGTTCCAACTCGACCTCCCCGAGCGCCCGGTGGGCACCCGCACGGCCGGACCCTCCCTGCCCGCGGACCTCCTCCCGCTGGCCGACGGCCGCGTCCGCGTCGCCGTCGTCCAGATCGACCGCACGTGCGCCATCACCTCGTGGAACGAGGACGCCGAGGAACTCTTCGGGTACGCCGCCGAACAGGTCGTGGGCAAACCCCTCACCGACCTCGCGGCCTGGCCGCACACCCCGGGCACCGGCACCGGCATCGCCGAGGCACTCCAACTCTCGCGCTGGGAAGGCAGTTACGGCATAAGGGCCGCCAACGGCCGCGTCACCTCGGTCTACGCCTCCCACCTGCGCGTCCGCGACACCGGCGGCGAGCCCTCCACGGTCTGCCTCCTGGTCCGCGACCACGAACGCGCCGTACTCCAGACCCCGTTGCGCGTCGCCACCTCCGACACCAACACCTCCTCCGACGGCCAGAGCACCGACCCCTTCGAGGTGTTCATCGGCTCCCCGGCCCCGGACGACCTCGACGGCCTGCTCCAGCGCACGGTCGAACGCGCCCGCGACATGCTCGACGGCGACTCCGCCTTCCTGCTCCTCGCGACCGACGACGAGACGGAGTTGGAGGTCCGCGCCTCCACCGGCCTGCCCTCCGCCCGCCAGCGCTTCGCCCGCGTGCCCGTCGAGGCGGGCCCCGGCCGCTACGGCTCCGCCCGCATGCCGGCCGTCCACGACGACCTGTCGGCCGTACCGGGCGCCGTCCCGCTGCTGAGCGGCACGGGAATGCGCTCGGTCGTGACCGTCCCCCTCAAGGTCGAGGGCCGCCTCACCGGCTCGCTCGGCGTGGCCGCGGAAGCGCCCGGCAGATACTCCAACGAAGAGGCCCTGCGCCTCCAATTCGCCGCCGACCGCATCGCGTTGGCCGTCGAGTCGGCCCGCCTCGGCGAACTCGAACGCCTGCGCCGCGGCTCCCTGAGCTTCCTCGTCGAGGCCTCCGACCTCCTCGCGGGCACCCTGGACCGCGACCAGACGCTGGCTCTCATGGCCCAGATGACCGTCCCGACCCTGGCCACTTGGTGCGCGGTCTACACGATCGCCGACCAGGCCTCGGAGCCCTATCTGTCGTACGTCCTGCACGAGGACGAGGAACTCATCGACGGCATCAAGTCGTTGCTGTCGAAGATCTCCCCGCCGGACCCGGTCCCGACCCCCGGTGCCCGCGTCTGGTCGGCCCCCGGCGAGGCGGCCCACCAGGCGGCCCTGCGCAGCTCCATGCGCAGCCTCGGCCTCAGCGGCGGCCCCACCCACCAGGTAGCCTCCGGAATCGGCCCCACGCTCGCCACGGCCTCCGCGGTCGGCGGCGAGACCGTCGTCCTCCCCCTGGTCGCCCGCAACCGCGTCATCGGCATGCTGACCCTCGGCAAGCCCACGGACGAGCATTTCCGCCAGGAGATCCTGGAGTTGGCGGAAGACCTCTCACGAAGGGCCGCCCTCGCCCTCGACAACGCCCGCCTCTACTCCGAGCGCACAGCGATCAGCCAGTCCCTCCAGCGCAGCCTCCTGCCGCCCGAACTCCCCGAGATCGACGGCGTCGAGGTCGAGGTCATCTACCGCGCGGCCGGCGAGGGCAACGAAGTCGGCGGCGACTTCTACGACTTGTTCCCCATCAGCGACGGCGCCTACGGCTTCGCCATCGGCGACGTCTGCGGTACGGGCCCCAACGCGGCGGCGGTCACCGGCCTCGCCCGGCACGCCCTCAGGCTGCTCGCCCGCGAGGGTCTCAGCGGCCCGGCGGTCCTGGAGCGCCTCAACTCCGCGATCCTCGACGAGGGCGCCCGCAGCCGCTTCCTGACCCTCCTCTACGGCGAGCTGTGGCCCCAGGAGGACGGCAGCGCCCGCCTGAAGGTCGTCTGCGCCGGCCACCCGCTCCCGCTCCGCCTGCGCCAGGACGGCACCGTCGAACCGGCCGCCGAACCGCAGCCCCTCCTCGGCGTCATGGAGGACCTGGAGCTCTACGAGCAGACGGTCACCCTCGACCCGGGAGACGTCCTCCTCTGCGTCACCGACGGCGTCACCGAACGCCGGGAAGGCACCCGCATGTTGGGCGACGACGGCCTCGCCGACGTCCTCACGACCTGCACGGGCCTGACGGCCGGCGCGGTCGCGGCCCGCATCATGCGCGCGGTCGAGCGCTTCGCCTCTGACGCCCCGTCCGACGACATGGCGATCCTGGCAATGCGCGTCCCGGGCCTGCCCACGGACTGAGAGAGAGCACGAAAAAGGCCCCGCCCGAATGGGCGGGGCCTTTTGGCTGGAGCCCCCTAACGGAATCGAACCGTTGACCTTCTCCTTACCATGGAGACGCTCTGCCGACTGAGCTAAGGGGGCCTGTCGCCTTTTCGAGGTTTCCCCCGCGGCAACGGAATAGATCATACCCCGAACAGACCCGTGCTCCCAACTCGCTCAGAAAGCAGGCTGAAGCAGTCCCCCGAGCGCATTGCACGCGGCCACGACCCGCTGCATGTCCCGCTTGGTCAACGAGGCGTCCACCGGAAGCGCGAGCGTCTCGTCGGCGGCCCGCTCGGTCTCCGGAAGCGACACACAGCGCCGGAACTCCGGCAGCCGGTGCACGGGCGTCTTCACCGGCACCCGGCAGTCAACTCCCTTGCCGCGCAACGCCCGAGCGAAGGCATCCCGGTCCGGCCGCCCGTTCCCCGGCACTCGCACGACGTACTGCTGGTAGGTGTGCCCGTCCCCACCATCGGGCGTGCGCACCCCGCGCAGCTTCCCGTCGAGGTAGCAGGCCCGCTCCCGACGCTGAGCGATCTCGTCGTACGGCGCCTCGGACTCGCCCTCCTGCAGCACCAACAGCTCGTGCCGCTGCCCGACTTCGAGCAACCGCCGCATGTCGGCGGGGCGTCCGAAGCGGTGTACGACGACGACGGCCGCCGTCCGCGGAGTCACGGCCGCTTCCACAGCGGACGCATCGAGGCAGTAGCTCACCGGATGTATGTCAGCGAACACCGGCAGCGCACCGGCGAGTGTCACCGCCTCGGCGACCTCGACGTTCCCGAAGGCCGGTACGACGACCTCGTCACCGACTCCGATGCCGGCGGCCCTGAGCATTGCAGCAGTACCCATGCTTCGGATGGTTGTTGCGCAACGTGAACTCCAAGTGACGCACAACAAAAAAGAGTTGGACCCCGAACCGAAGTTCAGGATCCAACTCTTTGAATGATTGTTCGGCGGTGTCCTACTCTCCCACAGGGTCCCCCCTGCAGTACCATCGGCGCTGTAAGGCTTAGCTTCCGGGTTCGGAATGTAACCGGGCGTTTCCCTCACGCTATGACCACCGAAACACTATGAAGTTAGACCGGAAAAAACACGGTCGTTGCCTCAGAACTAACACAGTGGACGCGAGCAAATATGGACAAGCCCTCGGCCTATTAGTACCGGTCACCTCCACCCCTTACAGGGCTTCCAGATCCGGCCTATCAACCCAGTCGTCTAC
>NZ_JAAGLY010000019.1 GCF_010548375.1 Streptomyces sp. SID13726 | reverse complement strand
CCGCCGGACTGCGCGAGCTCCGGCCCTTCCCCGGCGACCGGCTCGACCCCGCCCGCTGCGGCGGCGACCTGATCGTCCAGCTCCGCGCCGACGACGCCCGCACCGCCGAGCGCACGGCGGCCCGGCTGACCGCCCGGACACCGCTGCGCCCACGCTGGCGCCAGGCCGGCTTCCTCCCGCCGACCCCGCCCGGCGAGACCCCGCGCAACCTCCTCGGCTTCAAGGACGGCTCGGCGAACCCGACCCCCGAGGAGTGCGAACGCTGGGTGTGGGACGAGGCGGACGGCACCTTCCTCGTCGTACGCAGGATCCGGCTGCGCGTCGAGGAGTTCGCGCGGCTGGACGAGCGGCGGCAGGAGGCGGTCGTCGGACGGCGGCGCGCCGACGGGGCCCCGCTGGACGGCGGCCGTGAGGACGACGACGTCGACATCTTCGCCAAGACCCCGCACGGCCGGTACCTCACCCCGCTCGGCTCCCACGTCCGCGCCGCCAGCCCCCGCCTCGACGCCGGGGCGCGGATGCTGCGCCGCGGCTGCTCCTACGACGACGGACCGGACGACCGGGGCCTGCTGTTCCTGGCCTTCATGCGGGACCCGGGCCTGTTCGTGCGGGTGCAGCGCAGGATGGCGGCGCAGGACGAGCTGAGCCGGTTCAGCGAGCACCGGGGGTCGGCGGTGGCGTACGTACCCCCGAAGGGGCTGTGGTGGTGAGCCCGCGCTCGGTGCCCGGCTTCACGCCCCAGATGTGTACGGCGTCGTCCTCGGCCAGCGTGTCCCACAGCCGCCGGGCGTCGTCGAGCCGCAGGTTGACGCAGCCGTGCGAGCCGCCGCCGAAGAGGTCGCCGTTGGTCCCGTGGAAGGCCTGGCCGCCGTCGAAGAACTGGGCGTAGGGCATCGGGGCGTCGTACAGGTCGGACCAGTGGTCGATCTCGCGCGAGTAGACCGAGAAGTCGCCGGTGCGGGTCTCGTGACCGTCGCGGCCCGAGCGGATCGGCACCGGCGCGAACACCACCCGGGCGCCCGACTGCACCCACATCAGCTGCCGGTCCAGGTCCACGCAGGCGACCCGGTACGCGCGGACGGGACAGCGGCCGGCCGTGTTGGGGTTCGGGCGGGCCTCGACGACCAGCATCGTGCGGTAGGTGGCGAGGCCCGCGTAGCCGTCGGCGGGCTGTACGGCGTTGCGGGTCTGGAAGGCCCGGATCGCCTCGCAGTCGGCCGGGGTCTGCCGGCCGTCCGCCGGGAGCCGCAGATGCTGTTCCAGCTCGCGCTGGTAGGGGCCGGTGCCCGCGGTGCAGGGGGCCGCGTCCCGGGCGACCGCGACCGGGGTCGCGAGGGAGAGCAGGACGCCGGCGAGTGCGGTTCCCGTGACGAGTGATCCGGATATGCCCACGACGGCCTCCTGACCGGATGCGGTTGGGCTTCCAGCAAAGCGGCGGGCACCGGACCCGGCGGCCCGGGCTGGGCCATCCGGGGCGGCGCCCGGAGTACGGGACAATGGAGGACATGCCTTCCGCACTCCCCGACGGCGAACCCGTCCCCGACGACGGCTCGCTCCCCGCGACCGCGCTCACCGGGTCCGCCGACCGCCCGCTCGGCTTCTACCTGCACGTCCCGTACTGCGCGACCCGCTGCGGCTACTGCGACTTCAACACCTACACGGCGACCGAGCTGCGCGGCTCCGGCGGGGTGCTGGCCTCCCGCGACAACTACGCGGACACCCTGATCGACGAGATCCGGCTGGCCCGCAAGGTCCTCGGCGACGACCCGCGCCCGGTCCGCACGGTCTTCGTCGGCGGCGGTACGCCCACGCTGCTGGCCGCCGGCGACCTCGTACGGATGCTGGGCGCGATCCGCGACGAGTTCGGGCTGGTCCCGGACGCCGAGGTGACCACCGAGGCGAACCCGGAGTCCGTGGACCCGGCGTACCTGGCCACGCTGCGGGCCGGCGGCTTCAACCGGGTGTCCTTCGGGATGCAGAGCGCGCGCCAGCACGTACTGAAGGTGCTGGACCGCACGCACACCCCGGGGCGGCCGGAGGCGTGCGTGGCGGAGGCCAGGGCGGCGGGGTTCTCGCACGTCAACCTCGATCTGATCTACGGCACGCCCGGCGAGACCGACGACGACTGGCGGGCCTCGCTGGAGGCGGCCATCGGGGCCGGTCCCGACCATGTGTCGGCGTACGCCCTGATCGTCGAGGAGGGCACGCAGCTGGCTCGCCGTATCCGTCGGGGCGAGGTCCCGATGACCGACGACGACGTGCACGCGGACCGGTATCTGATCGCGGACTCGGTGCTGTCCGATGCCGGGTTCGACTGGTACGAGGTGTCGAACTGGGCGACCTCGGAAGCGGGCCGGTGTCTGCACAACGAGCTGTACTGGCGCGGGGCGGACTGGTGGGGGGCCGGGCCCGGGGCGCACTCGCACGTGGGCGGGGTGCGGTGGTGGAACGTGAAGCATCCGGGGGCGTATGCGGCGGCGCTGGCCTCCGGCCGGACTCCGGGTGCGGGTCGTGAGCTGCTCTCGGAGGAGGACCGGCGGGTGGAGCGGGTTCTGCTGGAGCTGCGGTTGCGGGAGGGGGTGCCGTTGTCCTTGTTGCGGGAGGAGGGGCTGGCGGCTTCTCGGCGGGCGCGGGAGGAGGGGTTGTTGGAAGCCGGGCCTTATGAGGAGGGGTCGGCTGTGTTGACGCTTCGGGGGCGGTTGCTGGCGGATGCGGTGGTTCGGGACCTGGTGGACTGACGGCCTGAGGGGGCGGGGGCTGCGTCGTCTGGCGGCTGCGGGTCCGATGTGGCTGGTCGCGCCCACGCGGCGGAGCCGCATATCGATACAGCCCCGCGCCCCTAGGCCGGCGTCACTGGGCTGTGACGAAGTCGATCAGTTCCTCCACCCGCCCCAGCAGCTCCGGCTCCAGGTCCTTGTACGAGTTCACTCGTTTCAGGATCGCCTGCCATACCGCGCCCGTGTTCTCCGAGGGCCAGCCCAGGGCCTTGCACACACCCGTCTTCCAGTCCTGACCGTGCGGCACCCGCGGCCATGCCTCGATGCCCAGGGCCGACGGCTTCACCGCTTCCCAGATGTCGATGTACGGGTGGCCGACGACCAGGGCGTGTTCGCTGGTCACCGACGCGGCGATACGGGACTCCTTGCTGCCCGGGACCAGGTGGTCCACCAGCACCCCCAGCCGGGCGTCCGCGTCCGGGGCGAACTCCGTCACGATCGACGGGAGGTCGTCCACGCCCTCCAGGTACTCCACGACCACGCCCTCGATACGCAGGTCGTCGCCCCAGACCTTCTCGACCAGTTCCGCATCATGGCGGCCCTCGACGTAGATACGGCCGGCGCGGGCCACGCGTGCGCGTGCGCCGGGGACGGCCACCGAGCCGGAGGCGGTACGGGACGGTCGTACGGGAGCTGCGGCCGAGGGTCTGACCAGGGTCACGACCCGGCCCTCCAGGAGGAAACCGCGGGGCTCCAGCGGGAAGACGCGGTGCTTGCCGAAGCGGTCCTCCAGGGTCACCGTGCCCGCCTCGCAGCGGATCACCGCGCCGCAGAAACCGGTGCCGGGCTCCTCGACCACCAGGCCGGGCTCGGCGGGGATCTCCGGTACCGGCTTGGGCTTCTTCCACGGAGGGGTCAGGTCGGCGGAGTACTGGCGCATTCGGATGACGATAGGAGAAGCCGTCCGGCCGTCACCGCGACACGCCGAAGCGCAGGGCCAACGCGTCCCGCTGCGAGCGTACGAACTCCGCGTCCACCACCGCTCCGTGACCGGGCACGTACAGCGCGTCCGCGCCGCCCAGGTCGAGGAGGCGGTCGAGTGCGGCGGGCCAGTGCCCCGGTACGGCGTCCGGGCCCGCCTGGGGTTCGCCGGACTCCTCGACCAGGTCGCCGCAGAAGACCACCTCGGGGGAGCCGGGGACCAGGACCGCGAGGTCGTGGGCGGTGTGGCCGGGGCCGACGTTCGCCAGCAGGACCTGGCGGCCGGTGCCCAGGTCGAGCGTCCACTCGCCGGAGACGTGGTGGCCGGGGGAGACCAGGGCGTCCACCGCCTCGTCGGCCAGGGACGGATCCAAGCCGTTGTGCACCGCGTCCGACCGCAGCTCCGCACGGCCCAGCCGGCCCGCCAGCACGGTCTCCACGCCGACCGCGCCGAACACCTCCGCGCCCGCGAACGCCGCCGCGCCGAAGACATGGTCGAAGTGCGCGTGGGTAAGGGCGAGATGAGTCACACGGTGGCCGGCCAGCTCCTCGGCCTGCGCGCGCAGCCGGGCGCCCTCCGCGAGACTCGAACCCGCGTCGATCAAGAGGGCCGTGCCCTCGCCGATCACCAGGCCCGCCGTACAGTCCCAGCCGGGCAGCCGGCACCGCCCCACCCCGGTCGCGACCCGCTCCCACCCCAGCTCTTCCCAAGTCACCGTCATACCGCGACGCTAGGGCCTGCCCGGCGGATCATGCCGGCGTCGCGGGGTCTGGCACGCCGATCTGCCGCGTTGTCGTCGGTTGCCGACTCCCCCACGCTCGAACAACCTCGCGCGGGAGGGGCCCCCATCGCGTCGTCGCCCTCCTCCGCCTTGCAGCTCGACGCACCAGACCCCGCTCACCTGCGTTGACCAGGCTCCGTTTCTTGGAGCCGGCCTGATCCGCCGGGCAGACCCTAGCCGTACACCCGTCACGCCAGGACCAGCCTTGCCCGGGGAGTACCCCACCGCCGTACACTGACCGGGGAGCTTTGGCACTCGGAGACAGGGAGTGCCAGGCGGGGCGCCGAGGGACCGACTTCTGGAGGTGTGCGCATGCTGAGTGAACGACGGCTTCAGGTGCTGCGCGCCATCGTCCAGGACTACGTCGGCACCGAGGAGCCCGTCGGGTCGAAGGCCCTGACCGAGCGGCACAACCTCGGAGTCTCCCCGGCGACCGTTCGCAATGACATGGCCGCCCTGGAGGACGAGGGGTTCATCGCCCAGCCGCACACCAGTGCCGGGCGGATCCCCACCGACAAGGGCTACCGGCTGTTCGTCGACAAGCTCGCGGGCGTCAAGCCGATGACCGCCCCGGAGCGGCGGGCCATCCAGAACTTCCTCGACGGCGCGGTCGATCTCGACGACGTCGTGGCGCGGACCGTGCGGCTGCTCGCGCAGCTCACGCGGCAGGTGGCGGTGGTGCAGTATCCGTCGCTCACCCGCTCGACCGTGCGGCACGTCGAACTGCTCTCGCTCGCGCCCGCCCGTCTGATGCTCGTGCTGATCACGGACACCGGCCGGGTCGAGCAGCGCCTCGTCGACTGCCCGGCGCCCTTCGGGGAGTCCTCGCTGGCCGATCTGCGGGCGCGGCTCAACAGCCGGGTCGCGGGCCGCCGGTTCGCCGATGTGCCGCGGCTGGTCGAGGACCTGCCCGAGGCATTCGACGTCGAGGACCGGGGTACGGTCGCGACAGTGCTCTCCACTCTCCTGGAGACGCTCGTCGAGGAGAACGAGGAGCGGCTGATGATCGGCGGCACCGCCAATCTCACCCGCTTCGGACATGACTTTCCCCTCACCATCCGGCCCGTCCTGGAGGCCCTGGAGGAGCAGGTCGTCCTCCTCAAACTCCTTGGTGAGGCCGGGGATTCGGGCATGACCGTCCGTATCGGTCATGAGAACGCCTACGAGGGACTCAACTCCACTTCCGTGGTGTCGGTCGGCTACGGTTCGGGCAGCAACGAGGCAGTCGCCAAGCTCGGCGTGGTCGGACCGACCCGCATGGATTACCCGGGAACGATGGGAGCGGTACGCGCAGTGGCACGGTACGTCGGACAGATCCTGGCGGAGTCGTAAGTGGCCACGGACTACTACGCCGTTCTCGGCGTGCGCCGCGACGCGTCGCAGGATGAGATCAAGAAGGCGTTCCGCCGGCTCGCTCGCGAGCTGCACCCGGACGTCAACCCGGATCCGAAGACCCAGGAGCGGTTCAAGGAGATCAACGCCGCTTACGAGGTGCTCTCGGACCCGCAGAAGAAGCAGGTCTACGACCTCGGCGGCGACCCCCTCTCGCAGGCGGGCGGCGGAGGCGCGGGCGGCTTCGGGGCCGGTGGGTTCGGGAACTTCTCGGACATCATGGACGCGTTCTTCGGTACGGCGTCGCAGCGGGGTCCGCGTTCGCGCACCCGGCGCGGCCAGGACGCGATGATCCGTCTGGAGATCGAGCTCGACGAGGCGGCCTTCGGCACCACGAAGGACATCCAGGTCGACACGGCGATCGTCTGCTCCACCTGTAGTGGTGAGGGCGCGGCGCCGGGGACCTCCGCGCAGACGTGTGACATGTGCCGCGGTCGCGGTGAGGTGTCGCAGGTGACGCGGTCCTTCCTGGGCCAGGTCATGACCTCGCGGCCGTGTCCGCAGTGCCAGGGCTTCGGCACGGTCGTTCCGACGCCGTGCCCCGAGTGCGCCGGCGACGGCCGTGTACGGTCCCGGCGGACCCTCACGGTCAAGATCCCGGCCGGTGTCGACAACGGCACGCGGATCCAGCTCGCGGGTGAGGGCGAGGTCGGGCCCGGTGGCGGTCCCGCCGGTGACCTCTACGTCGAGATCCACGAACTCCCGCACTCGACGTTCCAGCGCCGTGGGGACGACCTGCACTGCACGGTCACCATCCCGATGACGGCGGCGTCCCTCGGCACCAAGGTCCCGCTGGAGACGCTCGACGGCATGGAGGAGGTCGACATCCGTCCGGGCACGCAGTCCGGCCAGTCGATCCCCCTGCACGGCCGGGGCGTCACACACCTGCGCGGCGGCGGCCGGGGCGACCTCATCGTCCACGTCGAGGTCCAGACCCCGACCAAGCTGGACCCGGAGCAGGAGCGACTGCTGCGCGAGCTGGCGAAGCTGCGGGGCGAGGAACGGCCGACCGGGCAGTTCCAGCCTGGGCAGCAGGGGTTGTTCTCTCGGTTGAAGGACGCGTTCAACGGCCGTACCTGAGCTCTCGGCTGCCAGGCGAAGGTCGGATTCGGACTTGTTCGGAGGACGTGACAACATGCCGTCATGTCCTCCGCGCTGACCGATCTCTTCCCTCATCCGATCGTGCAGGCCCCCATGGCGGGCGGCGTCTCCGTGCCGCAGCTCGCCGCCGCGACGGCCGACGCGGGCGGGCTGGGCTTCCTCGCCGCCGGGTACAAGACGGCCGACGGGATGTACCAGGAGATCAAGCAGCTGCGCGGGCTGACCGGACGGCCGTTCGGGATCAACCTCTTCATGCCGCAGCCGGAGTACGCCGACCCGGCGGCCGTGGAGGTCTACGCCCACCAGCTCGCCGGTGAGGCCTCCTGGTACGAGACCGAGCTCGGGGACCCCGACAGCGGACGGGACGACGGCTACGACGCCAAGCTCGCCGTACTCCTCGACAACCCGGTCCCCGTGGTCTCCTTCCACTTCGGCATCCCGAGCGGCGAGGCACTGGAGTCGCTGCGCCGGGCCGGCACCTTCACCCTCGTCACCGCGACCACCCCGGAAGAGGCCCTCGCGGTGCAGTACGCGGGCGCCGACGCGGTGATCGCCCAGGGCGTGGAGGCCGGCGGCCACCAGGGCACCCACCGGGACATCCCCGAGCACGACGGCTCCGGCCTCGGACTGCTCTCCCTCGTCGCCCAGATCCGCGAGACGGTCACCGTCCCGATCGTCGCCGCCGGAGGCATCATGCGCGGCAGCCAGATCGCCGCCGTCCTCGCCGCCGGCGCGAGCGCGGCCCAGCTCGGCACCGCGTTCCTCGCCACCCCCGAGTCCGGCGCCCACGACGTGCACAAGCAGGCGCTGACCAACCCGCTCTACGTCCGCACCGAGCTGACCCGCGCCTTCTCCGGCCGCCCCGCCCGCGGCCTGGTCAACCGCTTCCTGCGTGAGCACGGCCCCTACGCCCCCGCCGCCTACCCCGAGGTCCACCACCTCACCTCCCCGCTGCGCAAGGCCGCCGCCAAGGCCAAGGACGCGCAGGGCATGGCGCTGTGGGCGGGCCAGGGTCACCGGATGGCCCGCGAACTGCCCGCGGGACAGCTCGTGGAGGTCCTCGCGGCCGAACTCGCGGAAGCCCGGACAGCGTTGTCGGCCAAGGGAGGACTGCGATGACGGCCCCGGTGTTCGTGGTCGAGCACTTCGACGCGGGCGACGGCGGACGGTACGTCCTCGACGGCCCCGAAGGCCGCCACGCGGTGTCCGTGAAGCGGCTCCAGGCCGGCGAGGACGTCATCCTCACCGACGGCGCCGGGCGCTGGGCGGACTGCGTGGTGCTCGCCGCCGAGGGCAAGGACCGGCTGATCGTCCAGCTGGACTCGGTCGCCGTGGAACCTCCGGCGCGGCCCCGCATCACCGTCGTCCAGGCCCTCCCCAAGGGGGACCGCGGCGAACTCGCCGTCGAGACCATGACCGAGGTCGGCGTCGACGCCGTGGTGCCCTGGCAGGCCGCCCGCTGCATCACCCAGTGGAAGGGCGACCGGGGACTGAAGGCGCTCGGCAAGTGGCGGGCCACCGCCCGCGAGGCCGGCAAGCAGTCCCGCCGGGTCCGCTTCCCCGAGGTCGCGGACGCGGCGACGACCCGACAGGTTGCGGCACTTCTCGCCAAAGCCGACTTCGCCGCCGTGCTGCACTCCGACTTCGAGCGCGGCAGCGCATCGCTGGCCACCGCCGAACTCCCCGCCGAGGGTGAGATCGTGCTGGTCGTGGGCCCCGAAGGGGGCGTCGCCAAGGACGAGTTGGCGCTCTTCGAGGAGGCGGGTGCGCGCGCCTACCTCCTCGGGCCTACCGTGTTGCGCACATCGACCGCCGGGACGGCGGCCACGGCCCTGCTGCTCGGCCGTACCGGCCGCTGGTCCTGAGCCCGAAGGGGAACACCGTGGAACTCGCCCAGGTCCGGCTCCTCGTCACCGACTTCGCCGCCTGCTACCGCTTCTACGCCGAAGTCCTGGGCCTCAAGCCCCAGTCGGGGGCGGCGCAGGGACCGTACGAGAAGTTCAGTCCCGCCACCGGATCGGCGGGCATCGCCCTCCAGGACCGTTCGATGATGGCCGAGATCCTGGACGAACTCGGCGACACGGCCACCGGCCACCGCTCCCTGGTGGTGCTCCGCGTCGACGACCTGGACACCTACTGCGACCAGCTCACGTCCCGAGGCGCCACCCTGCTGCACGGCCCGTCCCCCATGACGGACCGCATGCGCGTGGCCCACCTCAAGGACCCGGAGGGCAACCTGGTGGAACTCCAGGAGTGGTTGCTGCTGCGCGGCTGAGAACCGCGTCGAACAGCTCCCACCCGTCCAACTCCCCGCCGCCCGCCAGGAGTCCGCGCTCTGCCGCCTCGTCGACGAGACGGCGTACGGTGCCCGGCTCGTTCAGGTTGAGCGACTTGCCGGGGCCCGTCGCCACGAAGCCGTCGTGCGCGTGGCAGCAGGAGATGCCCCGGCCTTCGCCCTTGCGGAAGACGATCCGGGTGCGGACCCCGTCGAGGACCAGATGGACCACGTCACGGCAGACGTCACCGTCCCGGTGCTTGTGCCGGAAACTCCACAAGTAGGTCCGGTCGGCCACGACGAGCCTTCGCGGCGCACGGGTTCTGGGCATCCGCCCACCGTAGTCCGCCCCCGGCGCGCGGGTGGCCGTATGCGCCCTACCCTCCGGGGCGGGACAGTGGCAGGCTGCCCTCCATGGTGGCGTTGAGACGGGACTGGCGTCGGCCGCGCGGGGTGCGCGTGGCGGGCGTGGTCGGGGGTGTCGTGCTGGCTGTGGGCGGGGTCGCCGCCTGCGATCCGAACGGCGTGGTCAGTTCCGCGACCGTCTCCTACACCACCGACCAGCTGGTCACCAAGGAGCTGGACCGGCAGAAGGCCGACGTGAGTTGGCTGACCTGCAACGCCTCCTACGACGACGGGGACCAGACGCCCAGCGCCACGGTGAACACCGTCGCCACCGTCGACTGCGAGGGCAAGACCAAGGACGGGCAGGACATCACCGTCAAGGGCAAGGTGACCCGGACCGTCAGCGGCGCGTGCGTGCGCGGGAACCTCACCGCCACCGTCGGCGGCAAGCAGTGGTTCCACGTCGAGGGGCTCGGGAACTGCAACGCCACCCCTACCCCGCAGGCGAACAATCCCGGTCAACGGCCCGGTCCCACGGTCACCGTGACGGTCACCAAGACCATCTGGTGCCAGAAGGACCCGCAGTGCTGGCCCGACGGCAAGTGATCCAAACCCCTGTGCACGGCGACCGCCGGTGCGTAGGGTGACCGGGTGACACAGCCTGCGACGTCTGCGTATCTCCGGTTTCCGCATCTGCAGGGCGAGTTGGTGGCCTTCACCGCCGAGGACGACGTGTGGCTCGCGCCGCTCGACGGCGGCCGTGCCTGGCGGGTCAGCGCCGACAACGTCCCGGTCACCCACCCCCGGATCTCACCCGACGGCACCACCGTCGCCTGGACCTCCACCCGCGACGGCGCCCCCGAGGTGCACATCGCCCCGGCCGACGGCGGACCGGCCAGGAGACTGACCCACTGGGGCAGCATCCGCACCCAGGTGCGCGGCTGGACCCCGGACGGCGAGGTCCTCGCCATCACCACCCACGGCCAGGCGAGCCTGCGCCGCAGCTGGGCACGGACCGTCCCGCTGGACGGCGGCCCCGGCACCACCCTGCCGTACGGGCCCGTCGGCCATGTCGCGCAGGGCCCCGCGACCGTGCTCCTGTCCGCGCCCATGGGCCGCGAGGCCGCCTGGTGGAAGCGCTACCGGGGCGGCACCGCGGGCAAGCTGTGGATCGACCGCGAGGGCGACGGCGAGTTCGTACGGCTCCACGAAGACCTGGACGGAAACCTCGAGTACCCGGTGTGGGCGGGCGACCGGATCGCCTTCCTCTCCGACCACGAAGGCACCGGAGCCCTCTACTCCTCCCTCGCCGACGGCTCCGACCTGCGCCGGCACACCCCCCTCGACGGCTACTACGCCCGGCACGCCTCCGGCGACGGCACCCGGATCGTCTACTCCTCCGCCGGTGAGCTGTGGATCCTCGACGACCTCGAAGGCGCCGAACCCCGCCGCCTGGACGTCCGGCTCGGCGGCCAGCGCGCCGACCGCCAGCCGTTCCCGGTGAACGCCGCCCACTGGTTCGGCTCGGCCGCCCCCGACCACACCGCGCGCGGCAGCGCGGTCGCCGTGCGCGGAGCCGTCCACTGGGTCACCCACCGCTCCGGCCCGGCCCGCGCGCTCGCCGTCGCACCAGGCGTCCGCGCCCGGCTGCCCCGCACCTTCCGCGCCGACGGCGAGGAGTGGGTGGTGTGGGTGACGGACGCGGAGGGCGACGACGCCCTGGAGTTCGCGCCCGCCACCGGCACCGCCCCCGGCGCCACCCCGCGCCGCCTCGCCGCCGGACAGCTCGGCCGGGTCCTGGGCCTCGCCATGGCCCCCGACGGCAAGCGGGCCGCGGTCGCCGCGCACGACGGCCGTGTGCTGCTCGTCGAGCGGGAGACCGGCGAGGTCCGCGAGGTCGACCGCAGCGAGGACGGCGACGCCCGCGGCCTGACCTTCTCGCCCGACTCCGCCTGGCTCGCCTGGTCGCACCCCGGCCCCGGCCCGCTCGCCCAGCTCCGCCTCGCCAACACCACCGACCTCTCGGTCACCGAGGCCACCCCGCTGCGCTTCCAGGACTACGCCCCCGCCTTCACCCTCGACGGCAAGCACCTGGCGTTCCTCTCCAACCGCTCCTTCGACCCGGTCTACGACGAGCACGTCTTCGACCTGGCCTTCGTGGTCGGCGACCGCCCGCACCTGATCACCCTCGCCGCGACCACCCCGTCCCCGTTCGGACCGCAGCGCCACGGCCGCCCCTTCGAGACCCCCGACAAGGACGAGACCCCCGACAGCGAGGGCACCCCGACCACCCGCATCGACCTCGAAGGGCTCGCCGACCGGATCGTGCCCTTCCCCGTCGAGGCGGGCCGCTACTCCAACCTGCGCGCGGCCAAGGACGGCGTCCTGTGGCTGCGCCACCCCGTCCAGGGCGTCCTCGGCTCCTCCCGGGCCACCCCGGACGACCCGGACCCCAAGACCGAGCTGGAGCGCTACGACCTCGCCCAGCAGCGTCTCGAACACCTCGCGGCCGACGCCGACCACTTCGCCGTCAGCGGCGACGGCAAGCGCGTCCTGCTGTGGACCGACGGCCGCCTGAAGGTCGTACCGAGCGACCGCCGGGCTTCCTCCGACGACGACAGCGACACCAACATCACCGTCGACCTCGGCCGGGTCCGCCAGACCGTCGACCCGGCCGCCGAGTGGCGCCAGATGTACGACGAGACCGGCCGCATCATGCGCGACCAGTTCTGGCGGCCGGACATGAGCGGCGTCGACTGGGACGGCGTGCTCGACCGCTACCGCCCGGTCCTGGACCGGGTCGCCACCCACGACGACCTCGTCGACCTGCTCTGGGAGGTGCACGGCGAACTCGGCACCTCCCACGCCTACGTCACCCCGCGCGGCGGCCACGGCTCCGGACACCGCCAGGGGCTGCTCGGCGCCGACATCTCCCGCCACGAGGACGGCAGTTGGCGGATCGACCGCATCCTGCCCACCGAGACCTCCGACCCGGCCGCCCGCTCCCCGCTCGCCGCGCCCGGCGTGGCCGTCCGGGCCGGGGACGCCGTCGTCGCCGTCGGCGGCCACCCGGTCGACCCGGTCACCGGACCCGGCCCGCTCCTCGTCGGCACGGCGGGCAAGGCCGTCGAGCTGACCATCTCCCCGTCCGGCGGCGGCGACCCGCGGCACGCGGTCGTCGTACCGATCGCCGACGAGGAACCCCTGCGCTACCACGCCTGGGTCGCCGACCGGCGCGCCTACGTCCACGAGAAGTCCGGCGGCCGCCTCGGCTACCTCCACGTCCCGGACATGCAGGCCCCCGGCTGGGCCCAGATCCACCGCGACCTGCGCGTCGAGGTGGCCCGCGAGGGACTGGTCGTCGACGTCCGCGAGAACCGCGGCGGCCACACCTCCCAGCTGGTCGTGGAGAAGCTGGCCCGCAGGATCGTCGGCTGGGGCGTCCCGAGAGGCATGCGCCCCTACAGCTATCCCAGCGACGCCCCCAGGGGCCCGGTCGTGGCGGTCGCGAACGAGTTCTCCGGCTCCGACGGCGACATCGTCAACGCGGCGATCAAGGCCCTCGGCATCGGCCCGGTGGTCGGCACCCGCACCTGGGGCGGTGTCATCGGCATCGACAGCCGCTACCGCCTGGTCGACGGCACCCTGATCACCCAGCCGAAGTACGCGTTCTGGCTGGAGGGTTACGAGTGGGGCGTCGAGAACCACGGCGTCGACCCGGACGTGGAGGTCGTCCAGCGGCCGCAGGACCACGCGGCGGGCCGGGACACCCAGCTGGACGAGGCGGTACGGATCGCGCTGGAGGGGCTGGAGTCCACTCCTGCGAAGATTCCGCCGGTCCTGCCTCGTTAAGATGCCTCAGGACCTCATACGGAAGGAACACCATGGCAGGGGAACCCCAGGACGACTGCCTGTTCTGCAAGATCGTCGAAGGCCACATCCCGGCGACCATCGTCCGCGAGACGGACACCACCGTCGCCTTCCGTGACATCAACCCCCAGGCCCCCACCCACGTCCTGGTGATCCCCAAGGCCCACTACGAGAACGCCGCGGCCCTCGCCTCCGCCGCTCCGGAACTCGCCGCCGACGTCCTGCGCGAGACCCAGGCCGTCGCGGAGGACGAGAAGCTGGAGAGCTACCGCACGATCTTCAACACCGGCAGCGGCGCGGGCCAGACCGTATGGCACGCCCACGCCCATGTGATCGGCGGCCGCGGCCTCCAGTGGCCTCCCGGATAACTCACCGTGTCCGTACGTGAGTTGGTCGTCCTCGGCACCGCCAGCCAGGTCCCGACCCGGCACCGCAACCACAACGGCTACCTGCTGCGCTGGGACGGCGAGGGCCTCCTCTTCGACCCCGGCGAGGGCACCCAGCGCCAGATGCTGCGCGCCGGGGTCGCCGCCCACGACCTCAACCGCCTCTGCGTCACCCACTTCCACGGCGACCACTCCCTCGGCCTCGCGGGCGTCATCCAGCGCATCAACCTCGACCGGGTCCCGCACGAGATCACCGCGCACTACCCGAAGTCCGGCCAGCGCTTCTTCGACCGCCTGCGCTACGCCACGGCCTACCGGGAGACGGTCGCGCTCACCGAGGCACCGGTCGCCGAGGACGGGGTGATCGCGCGGACCGCCGGCTACACCCTGGAGGCGCGCAAGCTCTCCCACCCCGTCGAGTCCTACGGCTACCTCCTCACCGAACCCGACGGCCGCCGCATGCTCCCCGACCGCCTCGCCGCGCACGGCATCAAGGGCCCGGACGTGGGACGGATCCAGCGCGAGGGCTCCCTGAACGGCGTCTCCCTCGACGACATCAGCGAGGTCCGCCGGGGCCAGCGGTTCGCCTTCGTCATGGACACCCGCCTCTGCGACGGCGTCCACGCCCTCGCGGACGGCGCCGACATGCTCGTCATCGAGTCGACCTTCCTCGACGAGGACGAGCAACTCGCAGTGGAGCACGGTCACCTGACGGCGGGTCAGGCGGCGCGGGTGGCCCGTGACGCCGGTGTACGGCATCTCGTGCTCACGCACTTCAGCCAGCGCTACTCCGACCCGGACGAGTTCGAGCGGCAGGCGCGGGCCGCCGGGTACGAGGGCGAGCTGACCGTCGCCCATGACCTCCTGCGGGTACCGGTTCCGAAACGGCGATAAAACAGCCGTACGATACTTTGATGCCCCTCCCCAAAGCTGAACTGCACCTGCACATCGAAGGCACCCTGGAGCCGGAGCTGGCGTTCGAGCTGGCCGCGCGCAACGGCGTCGAGCTGCCGTACGCCTCCACGGACGAGCTCCGCAAGGCGTACGACTTCGAGGACCTCCAGTCCTTCCTGAACCTCTACTACGAACTCATGGCCGTCCTGCGCACCGAGCGGGACTTCGAGGATCTGGCGAACGCGTATCTCGCCCGGGCCGCGGCGCAGGGAGTGCGGCACGCGGAGATCTTCTTCGACCCGCAGGCGCACCTCGCGCGGGGCGTGGGGATGGGGACGGTCGTCGAGGGGCTGTGGCGGGCGCTGGGGCGCAGCGCGGCTGTGCATGGTGTCTCCACGCAGCTGATCATGTGCTTCCTGCGGGACGAGTCCGCGGAGTCCGCGCTGGAGACGCTCGATGCCGCGAAGCCGTATCTCGACCGGATCGTGGGTGTCGGGCTCGACTCCGCCGAGGTGGGGCATCCGCCGGTGAAGTTCCGCGAGGTGTACGAGGCCGCGGCGGCTCTGGGGCTGCGGCGGGTGGCTCATGCCGGGGAGGAGGGGCCGCCGTCGTACATCGTCGAGGCGCTGGATGTGCTGGGGGTGGAGCGGGTCGATCATGGGCTGCGGTGCATGGAGTCTCCGGAGCTGGTGGATCGTCTGGTGCGGGAGCGGGTGCCGTTGACCTTGTGTCCCTTGTCCAACGTGCGGCTGCGGACGGTTGATGTGCTGGCGGATCATCCGTTGCCGGCGATGCTGGACGCCGGGTTGATGTGCACGGTGAACTCCGATGACCCGGCTTACTTCGGGGGGTATGCGGGGGACAACTTTGCTGCCGTTCAGAAGGCTCTTGGGTTGAGCGAGGAGCGGTTGCGGGAGCTTGCCCGGAACTCCTTCCTCGCGGCCTTCTTGGAGCACGATGAGGGGCTTCGGGGTCGGTATCTTGCGGAAGTTGATGCTTACGTGTTCTGAGGTGCGTTGTCGGGTGCGGGCCGGTGGGGGCTTGTCGCGCAGTTCCCCGCGCCCCTAAAAGCCAGAAGCGCTCATGCCGCCGTTGCTTTGTCGTAGGCCTGGGTTTCCACCTGGATCTCGACCACCGGGAGCGTGCGCCTGCCCGCGCCCATCGCCACCGCCGTCATCGGTACGGCGATCAGCAGCAGGCCCGCCGCCAGGACCGTGCCCATCGTCGGGAAGCCGGTCTCGGTGGCCAGGAGGCTGCCGGTCAGGGGGCCTGCTGCTGTGCCCAGGGAGGAGGCCGAGCCGACCAGGACCGCCCAGCGGCCGCGGGGGTCCAGGGAGGCGGCCAGGCCGATGACGTACGACAGGACGATCGGGTAGAGGGTGTTCCAGGCGATCTCGCCGGTCGCGAAGGACGTGAGGTCGGTCGCCGAGGCGCTGAGGGTGATGCAGGCGGCGATCAGGACCGTGCCGCCGCCGATGGGGAGGGCGCGGCCCAGGCGGGGGCCGAGTGCGCCCGCGCCGACCACGCCCAGCAGGCCCGCGCCGAGGGCGATGGCGAAGACCGCGCCGACCGTGGTCTCGGAGAGGTGGGCCTGGGTGAGGCCGATGCGGCCGCTGACGCCCCAGAGGGCGTTCTGGGCGAGGGACCAGCAGGGGAGCGTGACGGCGAGGAGCAGGCCGGCGCGGAGGTGGGGGAGCGGGGTGGCGGTGTCCAGGCCGCGGGCGGGTGCCGTACGGAGGGGGAGGCGGCCGGTGAGGGGCCAGACCGCCAGTGCCGTGAGGGCGATGGCGGCGAGGGGCTGGCCGTGGCCCTGGCCCAGGTGCGGGACGGTCAGGTAGACGGCTCCGGCGAGGGCGGAGACGCCGAGGAGGCCGGCCGTGGTGGTGCGGTGCGGGTCCGGCTGGGCGGCGATGCCGGTGGCGGCCACCGCGGTCGACGTACCGGATCCGAAGCCGCCGATCAGCGCGCCCAGGACGACCGCGGGGACGGCGTGGGCGAGGGCGGCACCGCCGTAGCCGAGGACGGCGAGGGTGAGGCCGATGCGGGCGAGGACGCGGGGGCCGATGCGGTCGACGCGGGAGGCGAGCAGGAAGCCCGCCGCGGCCGAACTCAGGAGCAGCGCACTGCCTACGGCGCCCGCCTCGGTGGCGGTGAGCGGAAGCCCCGAGTCGAGTCTGCCGACCGTGGTCGGGAGGAGGTACGGGGCGAGGTACCCGGCCGTGAAGAGGGCGATCAGGGGCCAGGGCAGGGTGGAGCGACGGGCGAACACGGGCGTTCCCAGGGCATGCGAAAGGAGCGGCTCAAGAAGGGGGTTGGGCGCAGGCCGTCGACGGACAGGAACGCGCGAGGAATTTGTATCAAGCACGCGGTTGCGGAAAACAGCCCGGGTGGCGTGATCTGAATCACGTTCTGTTTGGGCCCGGGGATGTCGGGTAGACGAGCGCCTTTTCGGTGCGCCTAGCGCCAGTTCGGGGCGCCGCCCGCACCCGGTGCCGTCGCCTCGATCTTGTGCCTGATCTCCCGCATCACCGCGACGATCTGCTGCTCGTGCTCCGGCGTCAGCCGGGCCACCGGCACCGAGCAGCTGATGGCGTCCTGGGCGGGGGAGTCGTAGCGGAGCGCGAAGCCGAAGCCGGCGATCCCGAGGACGCCCTCCTCGCGGTCGACCGAGTAGCCGCGGGCGCGGACCTCGGCGAGGTCGGCCAGGAGGGCGGCGCGGGTGGTGTGGGAGTTCGGGGTGAGGGCTTCGTACGGCTCGTCGGGGACGTCGGCGTCGGCGTGCTCGGCCAGCAGCGCCTTGCCCAGCGCGCCGACGTGCGCGGGCAGCCGGCGCCCGACGCGGCTGATCGTGCGCAGGTATTCGTGCGACTCCCGGGTCGCCAGGTACGCCACGCCCCGGCCGTCGAGCCGGCCCAGGTGGATCGTCTCGCCCAGCGCCTCGGACGCCTCGTCGAGATACGGCCGTACGACCCGCACGCGCGGGTCGGAGTCCAGATAGCTGGTGCCGGTGAGCAGGGCGTGGATGCCGATGCCGTAGAGCGAGCCCGTGATGTCGGTGCGGACCCAGCCGCGCGAGATCAGGGTCTGGAGCAGCGCGTACATCGAGCTGCGGGGCACCCCGAGCTCGTCCGCCAGCTCCTGGAGGCGGGCCGGGCGGTCGCCGCGCGCGGCGAGCAGTTCGAGGAGCTCGACCGTACGGGCCGCCGACTTCACCTCGCGGACGCCACCGGTCTCCGGGCGCTCGCCCCCTGTCTCCGACATGCGCCGATCGTAATCGGCCCACCAAACCTCGCGCCGACCCATTGACGGGTTACGTTCGCATATCTAGTCTCCATCTCCATACGTAGATAACGTCTACATGGGGAGATGAGTGAGGGTGACCCTCGACCCGGAAACGGCCGACACGGCCGACACGGCCCGGCGGCTGCGGGACGGCATGGCGCGCGGTGTCCTGTCGTTCCCGCTCACGAGCTTCCACGACGACGGCACCCTCGACCCCGACGGCCTCCGCGCACACCTCGCCGCACAGATCGCCACCGGCCCCGGCGCGGTCTTCCCCGCCTGCGGCACCGGCGAGTTCTTCTCCCTCGACGAGGACGAGTACCGCCAGGTCGTCACCGTCGCGGTCGAGGAGGCCGGCGGCCGGGTGCCCGTCGTCGCCGGGATCGGCTACGGCTGGGCACAGGCCGTCCGCTTCGCCCGGATCGCCGAGGAGGCGGGCGCCGACGCCCTGCTGGTCCTCCCGCACTACCTGGTCGCCGTCCCGCAGGACGGGCTCGTCGCCCAGCTGGAGCAGATCACGGCCCGCACCCCGCTGCCGCTCATCGCCTACCAGCGCGGCCAAGTCGCCTTCGGCGCCGACGCGTTCAGGCGGGTCGCCGCCATCCCCGGGGTCATCGGGCTCAAGGACGGACACAGCGACCTCGACCGGCTCCAGCGGCTCACCCTCGCCGCGCCCGAAGGCTTCCTGTTCTTCAACGGCGCCTCCACCGCCGAGATCCAGGCCCGCGCCTACGCCACCGTCGGCGTCCCCGCCTACTCCTCGGCCGTGCACGCCTTCGCCCCCGAGATCGCCGACGCCTTCTTCACCGCCCTGCACGACGGCGACGACGGCACCGTCGAGAAACTCCTGCGCGAGTTCTACGTCCCGCTCGTCGAACTCAGGGACCGGGTGCCCGGGTACGCCGTGTCCCTGGTGAAGGCCGCGGCCCGGCTGCGGGGGCGGCCCGTGGGACCCGTACGGGCGCCGCTCACCGACCCGTCGGACGCCGATCTGGCGGATCTGCGCGCGCTGTTGACCACCGGTCTCGACCTCGTAGGAGCTTCGCTGTGAACCTCACGATCACCGACGTCCGCCTGACGCCGATCCTGGTCGCCGACCCGCCGCTGCTGAACACGCAGGGCGTGCACCAGCCGTACACGCCCCGGCTGATCGTCGAGGTGGAGACCGCCGACGGGATCACCGGGGTCGGGGAGACGTACGGCGACACCAAGTACCTCGAACTGGCCCGGCCTTTCGCCTCCCGGCTGATCGGTCGTCAGGTCG
Organism: Streptomyces sp. SID13726; assembly: GCF_010548375.1. Lineage (GTDB taxonomy): Bacteria > Actinomycetota > Actinomycetes > Streptomycetales > Streptomycetaceae > Streptomyces. The sequence goes on along the minus strand of NZ_JAAGLY010000019.1, from coordinate 156,170 downwards.
GCGATCTGAACGGGCTGTTCACGGTCGCCGACCAGGTGGCCGTCGACTCCTCCCGGGTCTCCGGACAGGTCGACGTCGGGGGCCTGCGGGGCGTGCAGACCGCCGACAAGCTGCGGCTGTCCGTCGTCTCCGGGTTCGAGGTCGCCTGCCTCGACGCCCTGGGCAAGGCACTCGGACTGCCGGTGCACGCGCTGCTCGGCGGCAAGGTGCGCGACGCCGTGGAGTACAGCGCGTACCTGTTCTACAAGTGGGGCTCCCACCCCGAGGGGGTCACCGCCGAGAAGGACGACTGGGGAACGGCCGTCGACCCCGCGGGGATCGTGGCGCAGGCCCGACTGTTCACCGAGCGGTACGGGTTCACCTCCTTCAAGCTCAAGGGCGGGGTGTTTCCGCCGGACGAGGAGATCGCGGCGGTACGGGCCCTCGCCGAGGCGTTCCCCGGACATCCGCTGCGCCTCGATCCCAACGGGGCCTGGAGCGTGGCCACTTCGCTGAAGGTGGCCCAGGAACTCGGGGACGTCCTGGAGTACCTGGAGGATCCCGCGCTCGGCACCGCCGCGATGGCCGAGGTGTCCGCCGGGACCGACGTCCCGCTGGCCACCAACATGTGCGTGACGACCTTCGCCGAGATCAAGGAGGCGTTCGGGCGGGACGCGGTCCAGGTGGTGCTCTCGGACCACCACTACTGGGGCGGGCTGCGCAACACCCAGCAACTCGCCGCGATCTGCCGGACGTTCGGCGTCGGCGTCTCCATGCACTCCAACACCCACCTCGGGATCAGCCTGGCCGCGATGACCCACGTCGCCGCCACCGTGCCCGACCTCCACCACGCCTGCGACTCCCACTACCCGTGGCAGTCCGAGGACGTGCTCACCGAGCGGCTGACGTTCTCGGGCGGCAAGGTCACCGTGCCCGACGCGCCCGGCCTCGGAGTCGAACTCGACCGCGAGAAGCTGCGGTTCCTGCACCAGCGCTGGCTCGACGACGACGGGTCACTGCGGGAGCGGGACGACGCTGCGGCGATGCGGGTCGCCGAGCCGGGGTGGGTCACGCCGGGGGTGCCCCGCTGGTGACCGGGGAGCTCGCGGATCTTGCCAGCGGCGGCTCGGAGCCGTGCCCTGCTGGTGACCGGGGGCCGGGGCTACGGGTCGGCCGGGCTGGGGGGCGCTGTGCCCGGCCGCCACGGGGTTCAAGCCGGCCTCACTGATCTTTCTGGACCATCCCGCAGAACTGTCCCGACGCACGGGCGGCCGTGCCCGGCATCGAGCTGATCGACTCCACGGGCTGACGGTCGTCGGGTTCCTCGCCGGCCGCAACGACCGGATCCGGACGCGGCCGGAGAAGGTCGCCGCCGTCGCTCCGGCCCCGCGGGCCACACCCGGCGCGGCCCGGACGGCACGCCCCGGACCTGCGACAGGCTGACGTGACGGGCGGGTCGGCGGTGAGCGCCGACCCGTTGTCGGTGACGTGGTGCAGACTGGCCTGATCGGCACCACGTGCAGGGAGCTCACCGTGATCGCGTCCAACGCGCCCGCCGTGTCCAGCGGAAAGGGACCGTCGTACATCGGGAGGACCGGGCAGTGCCAGGCCCAGGTCGACCCCCTGGCCGCCGTGCGCGCACCCGGCGATCCGCCCTGGGACGTCTATCTCACCGGCACCGTCTTCCTCGACATCGTCTTCACCGGGCTCGGCTCCGCCCCGGTGCGCGGGACCGAGTCCTGGGCCCGCGGCATGGGGTCGAGCCCCGGCGGCGTGGCGAACATGGCGACCGCCCTCGCGCGCCTCGGGCTGCGCACCTCGCTCGCCGCGGCCTTCGGCGACGACCACTACGGCGAGTACTGCTGGGACGCCCTGGAGCAGGGCGAGGGCATCGACCTCTCACCCTCGCGCACAGCGCCCGGCTGGCACTCCCCGGTCACCGTCTCCATGGCCTACGAGGGCGAGCGCACCATGGTCTCCCACGGCCACGAACCGCCCCCGGAGGAGCCCGCCCCGGACTGCCCCCCACGCGCGCGTGCCGCCGTCGCGTCCCTGGAGCCCGGCAAGCGCGCCCCCTGGATCGCCCAGGCCGCGAGCCACGGCACCCGGATCTTCGCCGACGTCGGCTGGGACGAGACCGGGGCGTGGGACCTGGCCGGCCTCGCCGACCTCGAACACTGCGAGGCCTTCCTGCCGAACGCCGAGGAGGCCATGCGCTACACCGGCGCCCGCTGCCCCCGCGAGGCCGCGCACGCACTGACCGAGCACGTGCCGCTCGCCGTCGTGACCCTGGGCGCGGAGGGCGCGTACGCCGTGGACCGGCGGACCGGGGAGACCGCCGAGGTCCCGGCGATCGAGGTCGAGGCGCTGGACCCGACCGGCGCCGGGGACGTCTTCGTCGCCGGATTCGTCACCGGCACCCTCGCCGGCTGGCCGCTCGCGGACCGGCTCGCCTTCGCCGGACTGACCGCCGCGCTCTCCGTCCAGGAGTTCGGCGGCTCGCTCTCCGCGCCGGGCTGGTCCGAGATCGGCGCCTGGTGGCGCAAGGTCCAGTCGGTCGACGGACAGGAACCGGCGGCGCTCAGGCGGTACGCGTTCCTCGCGGGCCTGGTGCCGGAGACGGACGCGAGGCCCTGGCCGCTGCGCCGCGCGGTCCCGACGATCGGGTTCGGCGGGTCGGCCTGACCTCAGCGCTCGGCGGCCCGCTCCAGCACGGAGACCACCTGCTCGCGGACCACCTCGCGGGCTTCTTCGGGGAGGGCGCCGATGCTTGTGGCCCACAGTGCGTCGAGGACGGCGTCGGAGTCGGTGCCGGGGTCGGGGTCGGTTCCGGTTCCGGTTCCGCAGGGCACGCTCTCGCTCAGGAACTCGTAGCCGTCACGGACGGCGACGCGCAGCACCTGGCCGCCCTCCTCGGTCGCGTGCACGGCCGTGGCGACGACCAGCGGCGGCGGTCCGCCCGGGGCCTCGGTCACCTTGCGGTAGCCGCTGACGAGCGGGTCGTTCCAGCGCAGGCTCAGCAGCAGGGGCTTCTTCGCGAGCAGTTCGGAGAGGTCGGTCTCGAACGGCCCCTCCGCCGCCAGCACCCGGGCGCGGGCATCCAGGACGAGCGCCGCGGGCAGCAGACAGCGCAGGGTGCTGCCGACGACGTTCCCGCCGACCGTCGCGGTGCGCCGCACGGCCCCGGTGCCGATGCCGGACGCGGCCCGGCGCAGCACCTCCGGCACCCGCTCGTCGATCCGGTGCAGCAGCACCGCCGCACCGAGCTCACCGGCACCCAGGACGTTCGCCTCCGGCACCTCGCGCAGCGACACGGCCTGCTCGGGGAAGCCGTCGCGTTGCCACGCGGCCCACACGAGCGTGGCGCCGCCGACGGGTATCGCCCCGTCGGTCAGACACTCCTGTGCCTCGGGCAGGGTCGTGGGCAGACGCAACAGCACGGTCTTCCTGCTTTCTCCGTACGGACTCGTGGCCACCGCCGCCTTCGAGGTCTTCGAACACGCGTGGCAGCAAGCGCAGTCTTCCCCCGAGTACTGGGGGAGCATGCAGGGCTCACCGCTTCATTCAGGGCGCCCTCACCGCAGAAAAGTCCTACGGCGTTGTCAGTGCACCGTCGTACTCTTGAACCGCGAGGCCGCCTTCCGCTGTGCGGCCGTGACGAGGAGGAACCGCAGGCCTTCAGCGCCGGCCCATGACTCAGACACCCACAGGTCACAGCCCCGCGCAGGGGCAGGCGAGTGCACACTTCACCGTCCCCGCCCAGCACCCCATGGTCTCGGTCCTGGGGTCCGGCGACTCGCTCCTGCGCGTGATCGAGAAGGCCTTCCCGGCGGCCGACATCCATGTCCGGGGCAACGAGATCAGCGCGACCGGTGGGGCGGCGGACGTCGCCCTGGTCCAGCGCCTGTTCGACGAGATGATGCTGGTGCTCCGCACCGGACAGCCGATGACGGAGGACGCAGTGGAACGCTCGATCGCCATGCTGCGAGCGAGTGAGAACGGGACGAGCGACGGCCAGGAGACCCCGGCCGAGGTGCTCACACAGAACATCCTGTCCTCGCGCGGCCGCACCATCCGCCCCAAGACCCTCAACCAGAAGCGGTACGTCGACGCGATCGACAAGCACACGATCGTCTTCGGCATCGGCCCCGCCGGCACCGGCAAGACCTACCTCGCCATGGCCAAGGCGGTCCAGGCCCTCCAGTCCAAGCAGGTCAACCGCATCATCCTGACCCGCCCCGCGGTGGAGGCCGGAGAGCGCCTGGGCTTCCTGCCCGGCACCCTCTACGAGAAGATCGACCCCTACCTGCGCCCGCTGTACGACGCCCTGCACGACATGCTGGACCCGGACTCGATCCCGAAGCTGATGGCGGCGGGGACGATCGAGGTGGCGCCGCTGGCGTATATGCGGGGTCGTTCACAACCGCTCTTCACGAACGTCCTCACACCGGATGGCTGGCGCCCCATTGGCGACCTCCAGGTCGGTGACCTGGTCATTGGCTCGAACGGTGAGCCGACCCCGGTTCTCGGTGTCTATCCGCAGGGCGAGCGTGACATCTACCGCGTCACCGCCCAGGACGGCTCCTGGACCCTGGCGTGCGGTGAGCACTTGTGGACGGTCAGGACGCGCGACGACAAGCGTCGTGACAAGCCGTGGCGGGTCCTGGAGACCCAGGAGATGATCGGCAACCTGCGGGCGGCCCATGCGCGCCGGTACGAACTGCCGATGCTCACGGCGCCGGTCAGCTTCCCCGAGCGTGACGTTCCCATGGATCCGTACGCGCTGGGACTGCTCCTGGGCGATGGCTGCCTGACCGGATCCACCACTCCGTCCTTCGCGACCGAGGACCGTGAGCTGGCCGTGGCTCTGGAAGCCGCGCTGCCCGGTGTCGCGGTCAGGCACAAGAGCGGTCCTGACTACGTTCTCAACCGGATCAAGTCTCCTGGAGACGTCGTCACCCTGGAGAATCCCGTCACGCGGGTCATGCGTGAGCTGGATCTGCTGCGTACGCGTTCGCACACCAAGTTCGTCCCGGACGACTACCTGTACAACTCGGCCGACGTACGACTGTCCGTGCTCCAGGGTCTCCTCGACTCCGACGGCGGACCGGTCACGCAGAAGGACCGCACGTGCCGGGTTCAGTTCTCGACCACGTCGATTCTCCTGCGTGACGACATCATCGCCCTGGTCCAGTCGCTCGGTGGCGTCGCCTACGCGCGCCGTCGGCTTGCCGAAGACCGGAAGCAGGGCACTGCTCTGGGTGCTCATCGCCACGACACCCACGTCGTCGACATCCGCCTCCCCGAAGGAATCGAACCCTTCCGTCTCGCCCGCAAGCGCGACAAGTACCACGCGGCCGGAGGAGGCGGGCGCCCGATGCGGTTCATCGACAGCATCGAGCCCGCGGGCCGGGAGGAGACCGTCTGCATCCAGGTGGCGGCCGAGGACTCGTTGTACGTCACGCAGGACTACCTGCTCACGCACAACACCCTGAATGACGCCTTCATCATCCTGGACGAGGCTCAGAACACGAGCCCCGAGCAGATGAAGATGTTCCTCACCCGGCTCGGGTTCGAGTCGAAGATCGTGATCACGGGTGATGTGACGCAGGTGGACCTGCCCAACGGGACGAAGTCGGGGCTGCGGCAGGTGCAGGACATTCTGGAGGGGCTCGACGACGTGCACTTCTCGCGGCTGTCGTCGCAGGACGTCGTACGGCACAAGCTGGTCGGCCGTATCGTCGATGCGTACGAGAAGTACGACAGCCAGAACGGCACGGAGAACGGCACCCACAAGGGCGGCCGGAACAAGCGGAAGTAGACAAGCCAGCACCATGTCGATCGACGTCAACAACGAGTCCGGAACCGAGGTCGACGAGCAGGCGATCCTCGACATCGCCCGCTACGCGCTCGCGCGGATGCGCATCCACCCGCTCTCCGAGCTCTCGGTGATCGTCGTGGACGACGACGCCATGGAGCAGCTGCACATCCAGTGGATGGACCTGCCGGGGCCCACCGACGTCATGTCGTTCCCGATGGACGAGCTGCGGCCGCCCAGCAAGGACGACGACGAGCCCCCGCAGGGCCTCCTCGGTGACATCGTGCTCTGTCCCGAGGTCGCCAAGCGGCAGGGCGAGGAGGCCGAGACGCAGCACTCCATGGACGAGGAGCTTCAACTGCTCACCGTGCACGGGGTGCTGCACCTGCTCGGGTACGACCACGAGGAGCCGGACGAGAAGGCCGAGATGTTCGGTCTCCAGGCGGCCATCGTGGACGGGTGGAGGTCGGAGAAGGGGCTCACCGGTCCGTCTCCCGCGCCGACCGTCTCATGAGTCTGCCCCTCGTCTCCGGCGCCATCGCCCTGGTCGTGGTCGCGTGGCTCGCCGCCTGTGCGGAGGCGGGCCTCGCGCGGGTCTCCAGCTTCCGTGCCGAGGAGGCCGTACGGAACGGCCGTCGGGGCAGTGCCAAGCTCGCCCAGATCGCCGCCGACCCGACCCGCTATCTCAATGTGGCGCTGCTGGTGCGCGTCGCCTGCGAGATGGCGGCCGCCGCGCTGGTCACCTACGCCTGCCTCCAGGAGTTCCCCGGCACCACCCGTGCCCTGCTGGTCGCGATCGGGGTGATGGTGCTGGTGTCGTACGTCGCGGTGGGGGTCTCGCCGCGCACCATCGGGCGTCAGCATCCGCTCAACACGGCGACCGCGGCGGCGTACATCCTGCTTCCGCTGGCCCGGGTCATGGGCCCGATCCCGTCGTTGCTGATTCTCATCGGCAACGCGCTGACTCCCGGCAAGGGCTTCCGGCGTGGTCCCTTCGCCTCCGAGGCGGAGCTGCGCGCGCTGGTCGACCTCGCCGAGAAGGAGTCCCTGATCGAGGACGACGAGCGCCGGATGGTGCACTCGGTCTTCGAGCTGGGGGACACGCTGGTGCGGGAGGTCATGGTGCCGCGCACCGATCTCGTCGTCATCGAGCGCTACAAGACGATCCGTCAGGCGCTGACCCTGGCGCTCAGGTCGGGTTTCTCGCGTATCCCGGTGACCGGGGAGAGCGAGGACGACATCGTCGGGATCGTGTATCTGAAGGACCTGGTCCGCAAGACGCACATCAGCCGGGACGCGGAGAGCGAGCTTGTGTCCACGGCGATGCGGCCCGCCGCGTTCGTGCCGGACACGAAGAACGCCGGTGATCTGCTGCGCGAGATGCAGCAGGACCGCAACCACGTGGCCGTCGTGATCGACGAGTACGGCGGCACGGCCGGGATCGTGACGATCGAGGACATCCTGGAGGAGATCGTCGGGGAGATCACCGACGAGTACGACCGTGAACTCCCGCCGGTGGAGGAGCTGGGCGACGACCGCTTCCGGGTCACCGCGCGCCTCGACATCACCGACCTCGGTGAGCTGTACGGCCTCGACGAGTACGACGACGAGGATGTGGAGACCGTCGGCGGGCTGCTCGCGAAGGCGCTGGGGCGGGTACCCATCGCCGGGGCGTCCTCCGTCGTGGAACTCCCGGACGGGCGTGCGCTGCGGCTGACCGCGGAGGCCGCCGCCGGGCGCCGGAACAAGATCGTGACCGTGCTGGTGGAGCCGGTGGACTCCGCGGCCGAGAAGGAGACGGAGGAAGAGTGACCCCCGAGGAGCTGCGCGCCCTGTGCCTGTCCTTCAACGCTTCGGTGGAGGACTTCCCGTTCAGCCCGGAGATCTCGGTCTTCAAGGTGCTCGGCAAGCTGTTCGCCCTGAGCTGGATCGACGCGCGGCCCCTGAAGGTCAACCTCAAGTGCGACCCGGAGGACGCGATCCGGCTGCGCGCCGACCACCCGGGGCTGATCATCCCCGGCTATCACATGAACAAGCGCCACTGGAACACCGTCACGGTCGACGGCGAGCTCCCGGACCGTATGATCCGGGAGCTCGTGGAGGACTCGTACGACCTGGTGGTGGCCGGTCTACCGCGCGCCGAGCGGCTGCGTCTCGACCGCCCCTGAGCGCACCCGCAGCCCCACTCCGACCAGCACGGCCGCCGCGAGGACGATCACCGCGTCCAGGGCGAGGACCGTGTGGACGCCGGTCAGCAGGTCGTGCGAGGTGGTGGCGAGGACGCCGAGCAGGGGGATGCCCACGGTGATGCCGACCTGCTGGGTGGAGGTGACCAGGCCGGTGGCCAGGCCCTGTTCCGCGTCGGGGACGCCGGAGGTCACCGTGATGCCGTACGAGATGATCGCGCCGAGGTGGCACATGCTGGCCAGGGAGACGGCGGCCGTGGCGAGCCAGACCGACCAGCTCCCGGTGTCCAGGCCCAGCAGGGCGGCGATCAGGGCGCCCTGGCCGGCGAGCGAGGCGACCAGTGTGCGGTGGGCGCCGAGGCGGCCGATGACCTTCGGGGCGTAGGTGCCGGCGACCGCGGAGAGGACGCCCTGGACGCCGAAGACCAGGCCGGTCTCGAAGGCGGACAGGTGCAGGATCTCCTGGAGGTAGAGGGTCAGGGCGAAGACGACCGTCGACATCATCGAGAAGGTGACCAGGCCGCCGATGTTGCCCCAGGCCACCGTGCGGCGGCGCAGCATGGGGAGGGACACCAGGGGTTGTGCGGTACGGGACTCGATCCTGATGAAGGCCGCGAGGAGCAGGACGCCCGTGATCAGGGTCGTGATGACGTCGGGGCGGGCGAAGCCGTGGTCGGCGGCGGTCGAGAGGGCGTAGATCAGGGAGAGCAGTCCGCCGGTGACGGTGGTCGCGCCGGGGATGTCCAGGCGGGGGCGGTGAGGGGTGCGGGACTCCGGGAGCAGGCCGGGGGCCAGCGGGAGCACGATCAGGGCGAACAGGGTGAGCAGGCCCATCGTGGAGCGCCAGCCGAGGGTGTCGGTCAGGGTGCCGCCGGCCACCATGCCGATGGTGAAGCCGAGCGAGAGCAGGGTGCCGGAGATGCCCAGGGCGCGGTCGCGGGCCGGGCCCTCGGGGAAGGTCGTGGTCAGCAGGGACATGCCGGTCGGCACGATGGCCGCCGCGCCGAGGCCCTGGAGGGCGCGTCCGGCGAGGAAGGACGCCGGGTCCCAGGCGAGGGTCGCGAGGAGGGAGGCCGCGCCGAACAGGGCGAGGCCGGTGAGGAACAGCTTCCGGCGGCCGTAGAGGTCGCCGATGCGGCCGAACAGGAGCAGGAAGCCGCCCGACGGGAGCGCGAACGCGGTGACCGCCCACTGGAGGGCGGACTGGTTCATGCCGAGGTCGGTGCCCAGGACGGGCAGGGCGACGTTCAGGACGGAGAAGTCCAGCGCGACCATGAACTGGGCCGCGCACAGGACGAACAGGACGAGTTTGTCGCGCGTCGACAACCGGGGGGTGTCGAGCGGGTCGGTGGTGGGGCTCTGGGTGTCGATCGCCATGGGCAAGAGCCTGCGCGCGTCGGAATAGCCGTGGGGAGCGGCAGGTTGTGCTGGTGGTGGCACCACCAGGCAACGGGGTGACACCGGTTGGCGACAACGAGGGGGATGCGTTCGTGCCCGAGGCCGTACCCAGGAGTGAACGGCACAGTGAGCTGCGGGAGTTCCTGATGAGCCGGCGGGCCCGGGTCTCGCCCGCCGAGGCCGGGCTGCCGGACGGCGGGGCGCGGCGGCGGACGCCGGGGCTGCGGCGCGAGGAGGTCGCGGTGCTCGCGGGGGTGGGCGCGTCCTGGTACCAGTGGCTGGAGCAGGGGCGGGACATCTCCGTCTCCCCGCAGGTCCTGGACTCGGTCGGGCGGGTGCTGCGGCTCAGCAACGCGGAGCGGCGGCATCTGTACGTCCTTGCCGGGCTGAACCCGCCCGCGCCCGAGCCGGCCGCCGAGCACGGCTGTGAGGGGCTGCGGCGGCTGATCGACGCGTGGATGCCGTATCCGGCGCACATCATGGACCCGTACTACAACTGCGTGATGTACAACGACGCCGCCGGCTGGGTGCTCGGGATGCGGCCGGAGAACACCCAGAACTGCATCGTCGACTTCTTCACCGACCCGCTGTACCGGTCGCGATCGCACAGCTGGGAACAGAACGCGCGCACGGTCGTCGCCCAGTTCCGGGCGGCCTCCTCCGCGCGCCCGCACGACGAGGGTTTCCCGGAGGTGCTGGCCCGGCTGAAGGAGGCGAGCGCCGAGTTCACCGAGCTGTGGGAGCGGCGGGACATCGAGGACGCCGGGGTGATCCGCAAGGAGCTCGACCATCCGCTGGTCGGGCTGCTGTGCGTGGAGTCGACGGCGATGAAGGTGCCGGCCCGCCCCGATCTGACGGTCGTCCTGCACACCCCGCTGGACGAGGCGAACACCGCGGCCAAGCTGGAGTGGCTGGCCTCGCCGGAGGGGCGGCGCGGGGCGATGTATCCGGTGGCGGGGTGACGTACCCCGTACCCCGTGGCGCGGTGATCCGCGGTGCGCTTCGTATGCTCCTGCCATGACCGACAACAGCGCGCTTGACCCCGAGGACCGCAAGATCGTGACCCTGGCCCGTTCGGCTCGGGCCCGGAACGGGGTGCCCGAGGGGGCGGCCGTACGGGACGACACCGGGCGGACGTATGTGGCCGGGACGGTGGACCTTCCCTCGTTGCGGTTGAGTGCTTTGCAGACGGCGGTGGCCATGGCGGTGGCGTCCGGGGCGAGGTCGCTGGAGGCGGCGGCCGTGGTGACGGAGGCCGAATCGGCCTCGGAGCTGGACCGGGCCGCGGTGCGGGAGCTGGGCGGGCCGGAGACTCCGGTGCTGGTGGCGGGGGCCGACGGCACCGTGCGCAGTACGGTGACCGCTGGCTGATACCCGCGGTAACACTTGGCCGGATTTCCGGCTTGCCGTTCCCCGTCCCACGCGTATCAATGGAACCGGAAATTCCGACGGACCGTCAGATTCCAGCTCGCGCGGCGTCCCGCACCACGCCCCGTGAAGGCCGGCCGCCCGTCGGAATGCACCCCCCGTCCATCCCCACATGGCAGTCCCCACCACGGGAAGGGAACCGGATTCCATGAAAGGCAAGCGCATAGGCACCGGTGCGGCACTGGCGGTCGGCACACTCGCGGCCGTCGGGCTCGCGTTCGCGCCCGCCGCCCTCGCCGTCACCCCGGACACCGCGACCATCGACGCGGACTGTGGCATCTACGGCAGCGGGCAGGCCACCCTCACCGCCACCCAGGACGGCACCGCCGCCACCGTCACCGTCACCTCGGCGATCAACGCACCGCTCGCGCTCTCCGCCGACTCGATCACCTCGACCCTCACCTTCGTGAACGCGAACGGTGGCACCACCACCTTCAGCGGCACGGAGAACCCGGCCATCGCGGCCGGTGACCCCGTCACCGTCGGTCCGCTCAGCGGCACCGTGAACTCCGGCGACAGCCTGGAGTCCTACGGCGGTTCGCTGAAGATCGTCGTCTTCGGGATCACCGTCACCTGCACGGCGACCGGGGCGCAGTCGCCGGGGCCGTTCGTGTTCGACTGAGCAACCGGTTGAGCAACCGACTGGGCAACTGATCGGGCAACGCCCTTGGCCGCCGCGGAAACTGATGAATCGTCAGTTTTCTGCGGCGGCTCCATTGACTTCTCACGCGATCCACACATCAATGCCCCCAGTGAGCGCAGAAGAGAGGGGGCACACCCATGGGTTCGACAACCCGAAGACGCCGCTGGGCTTCGCTGCTCGGGGCGACCGCGCTCGCGGTCACGACGGGCGGTGCGCTGGCCTGTCCGGCCGGCGCCGCCACCGACGTGGACTTCGCCACGCACTGCATCCCGCCCGCCGTCGCGGGCATCCCGCCGATCGACGGGACCACCACCGCCAACATCTCGGTGAGCGACACCACCCCCGAGGTCGGTGACACCGTCACCGTGACCTACAAGGTGGTCAAGCCCGCCGCCAGCAACCCCACGGCCCTCGCACTGCCGGCCGACATCATGACGCCCACCGGAAAGGTCACCCTCGGCGGAGCGCAGACCGGTTCCGTGACGGTCGCGGGGCCGAAGAAGAACGACCCGGTCCCGGGCAACGGCGCCTTCCCGTCGTTCTCGATGACCGGCACCTTCACGGTCACCGCGCCGGGGGCGATCACCCTCTCGCCCGGCGACTACAACATCCACACCAGCTACATCCTGGAGCTGGACACCCCCTGCACGGTCACCAACCCGCCCGCACCGGTCTCCGAGACCGTCACGGCGACCGATGTGCCCGTGCCCAACACCCGTGCCATCCAGCTGGGTTCGGCCTCCGGCAGCCCCGGTGCCGGGGTGACCGTCGGCGGCAGCAACTTCACGCCCGGCGCCACCGTCACCCTCGCCGGACGCGCGGGCGGCACCCAGACCGGGGACACCGCCACCGTGACGGCGAACTCCACGGGTTCCTTCAGCGGCACGCTGACCGTCAACGACAAGTCGACGACGGGCATCGTGGCGTACGAGGGGGCCAGTTGGAGCGACGACCTCGGGGCCGGTCCCGCCGCCTACACCGTCATCGACGACACACCCGTCCCGGCCGGCAGCCAGAAGGTCACCACCACGGTGAAGGCCGGCACCCTGTCCATGTCCCAGGCCGGGGACGCCGTCAGCCTCTCGGCGGTGGACTACGGCAAGGGCGGGGCCTCGACCGGTGACCTCAACAAGGTGACGGTCCAGGACTTCCGCGGCGGCCCGGCCGGCTGGTCCCTCACCGGCAAGGTCACCGACTTCACCGGACCCGGCGCCAAGATCGACGCCGGTGCGCTGAGCTGGAGTCCCGCCTGCGCCACCAAGGCGGGCAGCCCGAGCACCTGCCAGGCCGGTTCCGCCGGCACGGTCGGCGCCTCGGGAGCGACTCTCGCGTCCACCCCCAACGGCACGCTCACCGGCGGTGAGTTCACCGTGGACGCCGGACTCTCCCTGAACGTACCGGCGTTCACGCCCGTGGGCACGTACTCCGGCGTTCTCACCCTCACGCTCAGCTGACCGACCGTACGGGCGCCCGCACCCGCCCGTCCAACTCGTGGGGGTCCGCACCCATGCGCAAGCTGTACGCCCTCCTGCTCGGCCTGTTCCTCGCGGTGCAGGCCGCGCCCGCGCACGCCGCCGACAACGGCAGCTGGTCCGTCTATCCGGCCGCCTCCCAGATCGCCGCGCGCCCCTACTTCTATCTCTCCGTCGATCCCGGGCAGTCCATCGACGACAAGGTGGTCGTCACCAACAAGACCGCCGAGCCGCTGACCTTCCGGCTCTACGCCGCCGACGCCTACAACACCGCCCGCGACGGCGGTTTCGCCGTGCGCACGGCCGCGGAGAAGCAGCGCGGGGTGGGGGCGTGGGCGAAGCCCGCGAAGTCCCGGGTGACCGTCCCCGCACACGGCAAGGTCACCGTGCCCTTCACGCTCACCGTGCCCGAGGGCGCCGAACCGGGCGACCACCCGGGCGCGTTGGTCGCCCTGGACGAACGGATCGACAAGGGCGACGGTGCGGTGGCGCTCGGTGTGCAGCGGGCCGTGGCCGCGCGGATCTACCTGCGCGTCGGCGGGCCCACCCTTCCGGCGATCACCGTCGAGGACGTCCGCGTCAGCCATCACCAGCCGCTGGTACCGGGGTTGGGGGACAGCGGGGCGACGATCTCGTACACCCTGCGCAACACCGGCAACGTCACGTTGAACCCGAAGGTGGAGCTGAGGGCGACGGGGTTGTTCGGACGGACACTGCTCTCCCGTGAACTGGCGCGGATTCCCGGTGAGTTGCTGCCCGGGCAGCGGGTGCGGCTGACCGAGCCGTGGCGGGGCTCGCCGCAACTCGACTGGGGCGACGTGAAGTTGACGGCGAGCGCGCAGGACACCCGGGAGTCGGCGAGCGCGTCCTTCTTCGCGCTGCCGTGGCTGGTCGCGGTGGTGCTGGGGGCGGGGGCCGCCGCCGGGACGGTGCTGTTCATCAGGGCACGGCGAGCACGGACACCGGTCGTCTAGTCACGGCCCAGGGCTCGGCGCAGGGTGCCCTTCTTCGGCTCGGGGCGCTTCGCGGGAGGGGGCTCCTTCGACGCGACGAGCTCGGCGACGGTCAGTCGGGCGTGCCCGGTGAAGACGTGGGGTGCGTCCCAGCCCGATTGCCACGCCTCTCTCTTGAACTCGATCAGCCAGCTCGTCTCGGAGGTCCGGAACACGAGACGGCCGTACTCCTGGGCGTGCCCCGGCCCCTCCGGGTAGGTGAGGCTCAACTCCTCGGCGCGCGCGAGCGCCTGCTCCCGGCCGCCCTCCACGTGGACCTTGTCCTTCAGGAGCCAGGTGTCGTCGCCGTAGCCCTTGTTCGCCTCGACGAGTACGTACCACCCACCGCCCATCAGAGGGCGTCCGGCCCGCGCTCGCCCGTCCGCACCCGTACGACCGTCTCGACCGGCAGGGCCCACACCTTGCCGTCGCCGATCTTGCCGGTGTGGGCGGCCTTGACGATCGCCTCGATGACCGTCTCCGAGTCGGCGTCGTCGACGACCACCTCGATGCGGACCTTGGGGACGAGGTCGACCTGGTACTCGGCGCCGCGGTAGACCTCGGTGTGGCCGCGCTGACGGCCGTAGCCGCTGGCCTCCGTCACGGTCAGGCCGTGGACGCCGATCTCCTGGAGCGCGGTCTTGACCTCGTCGAGGCGGTACGGCTTGACGATCGCGGTGATGAGCTTCATGCCTGGGTCTTGGCCTTCTGAGCGGAGGGGACGGAGGACGCGCCGACCGGGGCACCATGGCCCAGGACGCCGTGATCGTATGCGGTCTCGGCGTGCACCGTAAGGTCGAGGCCGGTGTGCTCGTGCTCCTCGTCGGCCCGGAAGCCCATCACCTTGTCGATCAGCTTCCCGATGCCGTACGTCATCAGGAAGGCGTACGTCCCCACGGCGACCACGGCCACCAGCTGCTTGCCGAGCTGGGCGAGCCCGCCGCCGTACAGCAGGCCCTCGGCGCCGCCGGTCATCGCCTTCTCCGCGAAGACACCGATCAGGAGCGTGCCGATGACGCCGCCGACCAGGTGGACGCCGACGACGTCGAGCGAGTCGTCGTAGTTCAGCTTGAACTTCCAGCCCACCGCGTACGAGCAGACGACACCCGCGGCGAGGCCGACGACCAGCGCGCCCAGCAGGGAGACCGAGCCGCAGGACGGGGTGATCGCGACCAGGCCCGCGACCGCGCCGGACGCCGCGCCCAGGGTGGTGGGGTGGCCGTCGCGCCGCTGCTCGACGAAGAGCCAGCCGAGCAGGCCCGTGCAGCCGGCGGCGAGGGTGTTGAGGAAGGCCGCGGCGGCGAGGCCGTTGGCGCCGAGCGCCGAGCCCGCGTTGAAGCCGAACCAGCCGAACCAGAGGAGACCGGCGCCCAGCATCACCATGGGCAGGTTGTGCGGGCGCATGGCGTCCTTCTTGAAGCCGAGCCGCGGGCCGAGGACCAGCGCGAGCGCCAGACCGGAGGCGCCGGAGGTGATCTCCACCGGCAGACCGCCCGCGAAGTCCAGCGCGCCGAGCTTGTCCAGCACCCAGCCGCCCGGGCCCCACACCCAGTGGGCGACGGGAACGTATACGAGCAGTGCCCAGACCGGGACGAACACCAGCCAGGCGCCGAACTTCGCGCGGTCCGCGATGGCACCGCTGACCAGCGCGGCCGTGATGATCGCGAAGGTCAGCTGGAAGGTGGCGAAGAGGAGGGTCGGCACGGTGCCCTGGACGCTGTCCGGGCCGAGACCGCTCATGCCCGCGTGCTCCAGCCCGCCGATGAGCCCGGCGCCGACGTCGTCCCCGAAGGCCAGGGAGTAGCCGGCCGCCAGCCACACCACCGTGACCAGGGCGATCGACACGAAGCTCATCATCAGCATGTTGAGGACGCTCTTCGTGCGGACCATGCCGCCGTAGAAGAGGGCGAGGCCCGGGGTCATCAGCAGGACGAGGGCGGTGGCGGCGAGCAGCCAGGCGGTGTCACCGGTGTCGATGCCTTGCGCGGCGAGAGGCATGGAGGTCTCCAACGAGGTGGGGGCTCGTCAGAGGGTCACCGGCGTGCGTTTCCGGACGCGTACGGCCGTGTTTCCGTGACGTTTCGTTGCCTTGGGGTTACCGAAACCTCACGGTGCGGCGGCGCTCTGTGGATCAGGGAGAATGGGGCGCATGAGCGTTCGCAGTCAGTCATCCGAGCCGTCGGCCTCGTCGCAGGCACCCCACCGCGCCGGCTTCGCCTGCTTCGTGGGCCGCCCCAACGCGGGCAAGTCCACCCTCACGAACGCTCTGGTCGGCCAGAAGGTGGCGATCACCGCGAACCAGCCGCAGACCACGCGGCACACGGTACGGGGGATCGTGCACCGGGAGGACGCCCAGCTGATCCTGGTCGACACCCCTGGGCTGCACAAGCCGCGCACGCTGCTGGGGGAGCGGCTCAACGACATCGTCCGCACGACGTGGGCCGAGGTCGACGTGATCGGCTTCTGTCTGCCGGCGAACGAGAAGCTCGGTCCCGGTGACCGCTTCATCGCGAAGGAGCTGGCGTCGATCAAGAAGACGCCGAAGATCGCGATCGTCACGAAGACGGACCTCGTCGACTCCAAGACCCTCGCCGAGCAGCTCATCGCGATCGACCAGCTCAGCAAGGAGCTGGGCTTCGAGTGGGCGGAGATCGTGCCGGTCTCGGCGGTCGGTGACAAGCAGGTGGGTCTGCTGGCCGACCTGATCGTCCCGCTCCTGCCGGAGGGCCCGGCCCTCTACCCCGAGGGCGACCTCACCGACGAGCCCGAGCAGGTCATGATCGCGGAACTGATCCGCGAGGCCGCGCTGGAGGGCGTCCGCGACGAGCTCCCGCACTCCATCGCCGTCGTCGTCGAGGAGATGCTCCCCCGCGAGGACCGCCCCGCCGACAAGCCCCTCCTCGACATCCACGCCTTCGTCTACATCGAGCGCCCCAGCCAGAAGGGCATCATCATCGGCCCCAAGGGCAAGCGCCTGAAGGAGGTCGGCATCAAGTCGCGCAAGCAGATCGAGGCGCTGCTGGGGACGCCGGTCTTCCTCGACCTCCATGTGAAGGTGGCGAAGGACTGGCAGCGGGATCCCCGGCAGTTGCGGAAGCTGGGGTTCTAGGGGGCTGTCTCCTGCGGGGACAGGTCCTGGAAGCCCACCACTCGCAGCAGTTGCAGCCGCTCGTACGCCTCCGTCCCCGGGCGGGCCGTGTGGACGACCAGGAGGTGGTGGTGTTCGTGGCTGACCATGACCTCGCAGTCGAGTTCCAGCAGGCCTACCACGGGGTGCACGAAGCGTTTCGTGGCCTTGTTGCGCCGGGACACCTCGTGCTCGTCCCACAGGCGCGCGAACTCCTCACTGGCCGCCCGGAGTTCGGCGACCAGCGCGGCCGGTTCCGGATCGTCCGGGCGGGCCGCGGTCACCGCGCGCAGGGTGGCCACCTGGGTGCGCGCGTGGTCCGCGAGATCCTCCTCGGGGAAGAGCGTGCGCGCGGTCGGATCCAGGAAGAAGCGCCGGGTCAGGTTGCGCTCCCGCCGCGGACGCGACATCGCGTCCCCGACCAGCGCCTTGGCCATCGCGTTCTGCGCCAGCACCTCCCCGCAGTCGTTCACCACCTGCGCCGGGGTGTCGTGCAGCCGGTCCAGGATCAGCAGCAGTCCCGGCCGGACATGCGCCGACGCCGTCTCCCGGCGCGGCGGCTCCTCGCCGACCAGGTGGAACAGATGGTCCTGCTCGACGTCCGTCAGCCGTAGCGCACGGGCCAGCGCCGTCAGCATCTGGCGGGACGGGCGCGGGCCCCGGGACTGCTCAAGACGCGTGTAGTAGTCCACCGACATCCCGGCCAGCTGCGCCACCTCCTCCCTGCGCAGTCCGGGCGTACGACGCCGGGCGCCCGGCGCGAGGCCCACGTCGGACGGGTTCAGCCGGGCGCGGCCACGGCGCAGGAAGTCGGCGAGTTCGGCTCGGTTCACCCCTCCAGCGTGCGCCACCCCGCCCGGCTTATCCAGGGACTCCCGATCCCCCGATCAAGAGGTCTCTCCCGGTCCGTGCCGGGCCGTTCCACGCTGGTCCGGACGAGAGGAACGCAAACATGCTCACTTTGGTGACAGGTACGACAGGACAGGTCGGCCGGCGCTTCGTCCCGAGGTTGCTCGCGCAGTCCCGGCCCGGGGAGCAGGTACGGGTGCTGGTACGGGACGCGGCCCGCGCCGAGCCCTTCGCGGAACTCGGCGCCGAGGTCGTCGTAGGAGATCTGCGGGACACGGAGGCGCTCGGCAAGGCGGTCGCAGGGGCCGACGCCGTCGTGAACGTCGCCGCGGCCTTCCGGGGCGTGCCGGACGAGGAGGCGCGGGCCGTGAACCGGGACGCGGCGGTGGAGCTGGGGCGGGCCGCGGCGGCCTCAGGCGTTCGGCGGTTCGTGCAGGTCAGTACCGGTCTTGTCTACGGCACCGGGCGCGGGCGACCGCTCACCGAGGACGACGAGTCCCTTCCGGGCGGGTCGATGTGGGGTGCCTACCCGGAGTCGAAGGCGGAGGCCGAGCGGTCGTTGCTCGGGCTGGAGGGGCTCGACGTAAGGATCGCCCGGCTGCCCTTCGTGTACGGCGAGGGGGATCCGCATCTCGCGCAGTCGCTGATGTGGGCGAAGAACTGGGCGTCGGCCCAGCGGCTGCACGTGGGCCACCACGCCGATGTGGCCCAGGGGTTGCTGCGGATTCTGCACGCGCCGGGGATCGCGGGGCGGGTGTACAACATCGCCGACGACGCGCCGGTGACGGCGGTGGAGTTGCATCAGCTCAACGGGGTGGAGATTCCGGGGGAGTTGTACGAGCGGGTCGATCCGGATCCGTGGCTGGTGATCATGTCCACGGAGCGGATTCGTAGGGAACTGGGGTATCGGCCTGTGTATCCGTCTGTTTATGCCGCGCGGGAGGCGGGGGCGCTCTGAAAAGCAGGCCGATTGTCGTCTGCCGGCCGGTGGGGGCTGGTCGCGCCCACGCGGCGGAGCCGCATATCGATGCAGCCCCGCGCCCCTGGGTAGATCTAGTCGACGCCTCTAATACGGCCGACCAGTACCGCCCCCGCCAAACCCACCGCTGCCGCCAGTCCGTACAGCACCCTGTATCCCCCCAGGTGCGTCACGATCGGTGCGGCCAGTGCGGGGGCGGCCACCTGGGGGAGGGCGTTGGCCACGTTGATGACGCCCAGGTCCTTTCCGCGGTCCGCCGCCTTCGGCAGGACATCCGTCATCAGGGCGAAGTCGACCGACATGAAGACGCCCAGGCCCACCCCCAGCAGCGCCGCCACGATGATCGCGCTCGGCCAGGTCTGCCAGACGGCCAGCAGTCCCGTGGCCACCGCCATCAGCAGACCCGACCAGCGCACGAACGGCTTGCGGCGGCCCACCCGGTCCGACCAGACGCCGCCCACCACGACGGTCGCCAGCAGGGCCACGCTGTCCACCGCCGTGAGGATCAGCACGCCCTGTTCGGGGTCGTCGCGGTGGAGGCGGTCGCGCAGGTAGTAGAGGAGGTAGAGGATCACCAGCGCGTTGCTGAGGTTGATCAGGAAGCGGGTCAGCCAGGCCCACGCGAAGTCCGGATACGCGCGCGGGCTCAGCCAGAAACCGCGCGTGAACCCGCGCCAGGACCAGGGCGGTCGGTCCGTGGCCGGCAGGGTCAGGTCGCGGTGGCGGAGCACGTACGGCAGCACACCCGCCAGCGTGAACACCGCGCACGCCGCATAGCCCGCCGCGATCCCGCCCGCCGCCGTGGCGAGGCCGGTGCCGACGACCGCGCCGAGGATCTGCGCGGCCCCGATCCAGCCGCCCACCGCGCCCCGCTGGAGCCGTGGCACCCGGTCCGGCACGGCGGCCGTGACCGCCGCGAAGGCCGCGTTCAGGGTGAGTTGGACCAGGCACCAGCCGAGCATCATGAGCCACAGCCCGCCCGCCCCGGCGAGCACCAGCAACGACAGCGCGCCGCCCGCCGCACCGGCCACGATCCAGGGGCTACGGCGGCCCCAGCGGGCCGTGGTCCGGTCCGACAGGGCGCCGAAGAACGGGTTGGCCGCCAGCGACACCACCGCGCCCACCCCGGTCACCCAGGCCAGCAGCGTCTCCTTCGACATCCCGGTGCCGGGCGCGAAGTCCTCCGCCTGCCGGGCCAGCAGGATCTGGAGCGGGCCGTACCAGCCCACCCAGATCGCCACGTTGGCCAGCGACAGGGACGCGGTCCAGCCCTTGCCGACCCGCTCGACGGGCTCGGCGAGAGCCGTGCTCACCGCTGGGCCCTGAGCAGGTCGCGGTACCAGTCGTACGACGCCTTCGGGGTCCTGGCCCGGGTGTCGAAGTCGACGTGCACCAGCCCGAAGCGCTGCGCGTACCCCTCCGCCCACTCGAAGTTGTCCATCAGCGACCACACGAAGTAGCCGCGTACGTCCACGCCCGCCTCGACCGCCTTGTGCAGCGCGCGGATGTGGCCGTCCAGGTAGGCGATCCGGTTCCGGTCGTCGAGACCGTCGTAGGAGCAGCCGTTCTCGGTGATGACGACGGGCGGGAGCCGGTCGCCGTAGCGCTCGTGGAAGGCGGTGAGGAGTTCGGTGAGCCCCTCCGGGACCACCGGCCAGCCGAAGTCCGTCACCGGGACGCCCTCGATCTCCTGGACGGAGAAGGGGAGTTCGGCGGGGATCGTCAGGCCGCCGAACTCGATGTCCTCGCCCTGCGGGGCGCCCACGCGGGTCGGGGCGTAGTAGTTGACGCCGTAGAAGTCGAGGGGCTCGCTGATGACCTTGAGGTCCGCGGCCACGTCGCCCGGCATCAAGTCGCCGAGCCCTGAGGGGTATTCGCCGAGCAGGACGGGGTCGGCGAACAGGCGGTTCAGGAGCAGGTCGTAGAAGTCGGCCGCCTCCAGGTCCGGTTGGTCCTGGGAGGCCGGCCAGGTCGGGCCGTGCGAGTTGGCGATCCCGATGTCCGTGGCGCCGGCCGCGCGCAGGGCCTGTACGGCCAGGCCGTGGCCCAGGAGTTGGTGGTGGGCGGCGGGCAGCGCGTCGAACATCAGCTGCTTGCCGGGGGCGTGGGCGCCCAACGCGTGGCCGAACAAGGTGTGTTCGGCGGGTTCGTTGATGGTGATCCACTTCTTGACGCGGTCGCCGAGACGGTCGGCGACGACGGAGACGTACTCGGCGAAGCGGGAGGCGGTGTCCCGGTTCAGCCAGCCGCCCTCCTCCTGAAGGGACTCCGGCAGGTCCCAGTGGAAGAGGGTCGGGACCGGACGTACGCCCGCGGCGACCAGTTCGTCCACGAGACGGTCGTAGAAGTCGAGGCCCTTGTCGGTGCGGACCCGCGGCCAGGAGATCGAGAAGCGGTACGCGTCCACGCCCAGGCCCGCCAGGAGGGAGACGTCCTCGCGGTAGCGGTGGTAGTGGTCGCAGGCCACGTCCGCCGTCGAGCCGTCCTTCACCCGGCCGGGCTCGGCCGTGAACGCGTCCCACACGGAGCGTTCGCGCTCGTCCGCCGCGCCCTCGATCTGATGGGCCGAGGTCGAGACGCCCCACAGGAAGCCGGCCGGGAACGGGGGGATCGGATGCTCTTGAGTCGCCATGCGCCGGATCATCGGTACCGGCGGGTAGGGAAGTCAACGGGCGGGCGGGAAGAACGAGTTACGCGCCCTCTTTGAGTACTTTCGAGATCAGTCTGCGCTGTTCTTCCGTCAGTCGGGGATCGGCCGCGTACACCGTCCTGCCGTCCACGGTGATCTCGTAACTGAAGCCGTCCGGAACGCCGATGGGCCGGGTGGTCCGGCCGGCCGCGAGAGCCTTCTCGGCCAGGGCCTGCCATTCGTGGGCATCGGGCAGCCCCGAGGTGTCGACCACCTTGTGCCGCTCGATGCCCGCGAACCCGCCCGTGCGCCTCACCTGAATACGCATGGGTCCCTGTCTAGTACGGACTCAGAGGATCCGCACCCCGACCTGCTCCCAGGCCTTCGACACGGCCTGGAGTTCCTCGCCGCCGTCGCCGAAGCGCTCGCGCGCGGCCTTGACGGTCAGCTTGGCGAAGTCGTTGAACAGGGCGCGGTCGCTCAACTCGCCGCCGGTCAGGACGTCGTACCAGATCTGGCCGGCGCGCTCCCAGGCGTTGCCGCCGAGGGCGGTCGCGACCAGGTAGAACGCGTGGTTCGGGATACCGGAGTTGATGTGCACGCCGCCGTTGTCGCGGCCGGTGCGGACGTAGTCGTCCATGGTCGCGGGCTGCGGGTCCTTGCCGAGCACGTCGTCGTCGTACGCGCTGCCCGGCTCCTTCATCGAGCGCAGGGCCTTGCCGGTGACGCTGGGGGCGAGGAGGCCCGCGCCGATCAGCCAGTCGGCCTCGGCGGCGGTCTGGCCGAGCGTGTACTGCTTGATGAGCGAGCCGAAGACGTCGGACATCGACTCGTTGAGGGCGCCCGGCTGGCCGTAGTACGTGAGGTTCGCCGTGTACTGCGTGACGCCGTGGGTGAGTTCGTGGCCGATGACGTCGATCGGGATGGTGAAGTCGAGGAAGATCTCGCCGTCGCCGTCGCCGAACACCATCTGCTCGCCGTTCCAGAAGGCGTTGTTGTAGTTCTCGTCGAAGTGCACGGTCGCGTCGAGCGGGAGGCCGTCGCCGTCGATGGAATGGCGGGTGTATGCCTTCAGGTACAGCTCGAAGGTGGCGCCGAGGCCGGCGTAGGCGCGGTTGACGGTGGCGTCCTGGCCGGGGTCGGAGCCCTCGGCGCGGACCTTCGTGCCCGGCAGGTCGGTCCTGTGCCCGGCGTCGTAGATCGTGCGGAGAGGTTGGTCCGATGAGGCCTTCGCCGGTGGTGTGGCGGCGAGGCCGAACTCGGTCGTGACGCGGCGGCGGCCGCGCAGTTCGCTGTCGCGCATCAAGGTGCGCTGGGCGGGACCGGAGAGTGCGGGGTCGTCGTTCCGGGCCAGCTTGTCGAGGACATGCGGCGGAATGACGGTACAGAAGACGGGCTCGAAGCCCCCGTTGGTCGTCATGTGCGGCACCCTTGCACTGAGTCATGACCGTGTCACTAGCCGCAACCATGATTGGTGAAATATACGGACAGAGATGCGCACGCTCCGTGACGAAGTGGTATGGCGCACTTTTTGTCCCGTTTACCTCTCGGGTCCCGCATACTGATACGGCGCCCCGCACCCGAACCGGCTCGGCTAGCATGCTTCGCATCATGCGTTTCGGGCTGCTTCTTCTTAGCTGCCGCGGCGAGGGCCTGTAGTCCAGGTCGACTCCCTCCCCGCGGAGCTTCGTGTTGCGTGTCGGCCGTCCTTTCCGGACATCCATAGGAGCCCCGCAATCATGGCGAACCGCCAGCAGCCCAGCACCATGCCGATCCACAAGTACGGCCAGTACGAGCAGGTCGACATCCCCGACCGCACCTGGCCCGAGCAGCGGATCACCGCCGCTCCCCGCTGGCTCTCCACCGATCTGCGCGACGGCAACCAGTCCCTGATCGACCCGATGTCGCCCGAGCGCAAGCGCCGGATGTTCGACCAGCTGGTCAAGATGGGCTACAAGGAGATCGAGGTCGGGTTCCCGGCGTCCGGGCAGACGGACTTCGATTTCGTGCGGTCGATCATCCAGGAGCCGGGTGCGATCCCGGACGACGTGACGATCTCCGTACTGACCCAGGCCCGCGAGGACCTGATCGAGCGCACGGTGGAGTCCCTGAAGGGCGCCAAGCGCGCCACCGTCCACCTGTACAACGCCACCGCCCCCGTCTTCCGCCGGGTCGTCTTCCGGGGCTCCAAGGACGACATCAAGCAGATCGCCGTGGACGGCACCCGTCTGGTGATGGAGTACGCGGAGAAGCTGCTGGGCCCGGAGACGGAGTTCGGCTACCAGTACTCGCCGGAGATCTTCACCGACACCGAGCTGGACTTCGCGCTGGAGGTCTGCGAGGCGGTGATGGACGTCTACCAGCCGGGTCCGGGCCGCGAGATCATCCTCAACCTGCCTGCCACGGTGGAGCGTTCGACCCCGTCCACGCACGCGGACCGCTTCGAGTGGATGAGCCGCAACATCTCCCGCCGTGAGCACGTGGTCATCTCGATCCACCCGCACAACGACCGCGGCACCGCCGTCGCCGCCGCCGAACTGGCGCTGATGGCCGGCGCCGACCGTGTCGAGGGCTGTCTGTTCGGACAGGGCGAGCGCACCGGCAACGTCGACCTGGTGACCCTGGGCATGAACCTGTTCTCGCAGGGCGTCGACCCGCAGATCGACTTCTCCGACATCGACGAGATCCGTCGTACGTGGGAGTACTGCAACCAGATGGAGGTCCACCCGCGCCACCCGTACGTGGGCGACCTGGTCTACACGTCCTTCTCCGGCTCCCACCAGGACGCCATCAAGAAGGGCTTCGACGCGATGGAGGCCGACGCGGCGGCTCGCGGGGTCACCGTCGACGACATCGAGTGGGCGGTGCCGTACCTGCCGATCGACCCGAAGGACGTCGGCCGCTCCTACGAGGCAGTGATCCGGGTCAACTCGCAGTCCGGCAAGGGCGGTATCGCGTACGTCCTGAAGAACGACCACAAGCTGGACCTGCCCCGCCGGATGCAGATCGAGTTCTCGAAGATCATCCAGGCCAAGACGGACGCCGAGGGCGGCGAGGTCACCGGGTCCGACATCTGGGCGACCTTCCAGGACGAGTACCTGCCCAACCCCGAGAACCCGTGGGGCCGTATCCAGGTCCGCAACGGCCAGTCGACGACCGACACCGACGGCGTGGACACCCTGCGCGTCGAGGCCACGGTCGACGGCGAGGACACCGTTCTGACCGGCTCGGGCAACGGCCCGATCTCGGCCTTCTTCGACGCGCTGCAGAAGGTGGACGTGGACGCGCGGCTGCTGGACTACCAGGAGCACACGATGAGCGAGGGCGCCTCCGCGCAGGCCGCGTCCTACATCGAATGCGCGATCGACGGCAAGGTTCTGTGGGGAATCGGCATCGACGCGAACACGACGCGTGCGTCGCTGAAGGCGGTCGTCTCCGCCGTCAACCGAGCCGCTCGATAACCCCTCTGACCGGCGGTTTCGGGGCCTTGGTCGCTGTATACGGCGATCAAGGCCCCGTCGTTTATCGGCCATCGGCACGTGGAGGTCACGAGCAGGTCTCGTCGGGGGTGCTGACTCCGCCTCGCAGATGTGGCTAACATCACGCAAGCGCGGCGATGTTGCCGCGGGGTTACGCGGAGGTGTGACGTGCTGCCAGGACGGGGACGAAACGGCCGTGCTACCAGGCCTGCGCGCCTCCTGGGCACCCGTACCGCGTGGACGACCGTCGGCGACGGCGAATTCTTCTGCCCCGGCTGCGGGGGCGACCGCAACTACCAGCGCCTGAGCGGCCGCCGCCGTATCGTCGTGCTGGGCGTCCCGGTCCTGCCGCGCGGCGACACCGCACCGGTGGTCGAATGCGCGTCCTGCCAACGCCACTTCGCCCTGGACGTGTTGGACCACCCCACCACCACCCGCTTCTCGGCGATGCTCCGCGACGCCGTCCACACGGTCGCCCTCGCGGTCCTCGCGGCGGGCGGCACCTGCTCCCGCACCTCCCTGGAGGTTGCCGCCGCCACGGTCCGCGCGGCCGGCTTCGAGGACTGCACCGAGGACCAGCTCGACGCCCTCGTCGAGGCCGTCGCCGAGGACACCGGCCGCGTCCACGACCGCCCCTGCGGCGCCGGCCTAGCCATAGAGCTCCACGAGGCCCTGGATCCCCTGGCCCCCCACCTCGCCCCACCCGGCCGCGAATCGATCCTCCTCCAGGCCGCCCGCATCGCCCTCGCGGACGGGCCGTACACACCGGCGGAACGGGACGTGCTCTCGACGGTGGGGACGGCGCTGACGATCTGCGCGGACGATGTGACCAGGTTGCTGGCGGCGGCGCGGACGCCGTCCTAGAGCGGCACGGACGCCGTCCTAGGGCGGCACGGGCGCCGTCCTGGGACGGATGAGGGACCGGTGCCCGCTCGGCGTCAGACTCGGGGTCAGACTCGGGGTCAGATGGGCATTGGGCCCAGGTCGCAGTCGACGCGGCGCCAGGCCGCAGCTTTCACGTACGTCGAGTGGTCGGGGCCGAGTCGTTCCCTCAGCTCTCCGAGGGCCACCGAGTGCAGCGCCGCGGCCTCGTCGTCCTGCCCCAGGGCGCGCAGGTCCATCGCGATATGGGTGCGCAGGACCAGCGTGGTGGGATGGGAGCCGCCCAGGGTCTCCCGCATCGCGTCGAGGGCCCAGTCGTCCAGCGTGTGCGCGCCGCCCACGTCCTCCTGTGCGAACAGGTCGTTGGCCAGGGTCATGGAGGCGACCAGGGTGCGCGGATGAGTGTCGCCCAGCGTCTCCCTGAACCGCTCCAGCGCGGCTTCGTCGATCTGCCGCGCGGCGTCGATCTCGCCCAGCCACCTGAGCGTCACGGCGAGATCGACCCCGGCGGACAGGGTGACCGGATGGTGCTCGCCCAGCTGTTGCGCATACTGCTCACGGACGCGCTCGCCCAGTGAGCGAGCGGCGTCGAGCTCCCCGTTGTCCCGCAGGGTGAGCGAGCGGGTCAGGGCGGCGCGCAGCACCTCCGGGTCCCGATTGCCGTACCGGGCGGTCAGGGCGGTCAGGGCGGTGCGCGAGTTGGCCGCCGCTTCGTCGTGGAGACCGGCTCTGCGCTGTGCGGCGGCCAGCCTGGCGAGGCACATCAGTGTCTTCGGATGGTCCGCGCCGTAGAGATCCCTGGTCTGCTCCAGGAGGTCCACGTACAGATGCACGGCCTTCCGGTGGCGGCCCAGCTCCCGGTGGCCCGCCGCGATCGCGGACCGTGCGGACAGGCAGAGCGGGTCGCCCTGACCGAGCAGTTCCTCCCGCCGCCGCAGGGTTTCCTCGTCCAGCTTCAGGGCCCGTCGGTAGTCCCCGTTCAGGCGCAGGCACATCGCGAGGTCGGCCGCGCACCCCAGAGTGAGGGGATCTTCCGGTCCGAACTGCCGCAGTGCACGGGCGTGGATGTCCTCGTTGACCTCCAGCGCACCACGGAAGTCGCCGCGGGACCTGATGTCTCCGGCGACTTGCATCCTGAGGCTCAGATAGACCTCCTCGTCCTCTTCCTGGAGCCCGGCCGCCTCCGCCATGCTGAGCAGCCGATCGCCGAGCGCCGACGCCTCCGAGTAGCGTCCCGTCCGCCGCAGCGCCATGTGCAGGAGGACGCCGAGTGTCAGGGTCTGCGGATCACCGTCGCCGAACCTCTCCCGCCAGAGCGCGTAGGTGCGTTCGGCGAGATCCCGAGCGCTCGTGTGATCCTCCCGTGCGAGCAGGTACGAGATCACCGACAGCACCAGCCGGCGCGTCGCGCGATGGTCGGACTCCACCGCCTGCGAGGCGAGGACGTGCGGATACAGCTGGGCGAAACGCGGCCAGTTGCGCGGGTCGTGCAGTTCGCCGGTCCAGCTGCCGGCGAGCAGCAGATGGGCTCCGTGCCGATAACGCACGCGCTGCTCTTCGGACATACGGGACCGCAACAGAGCCTGGACCAGCCGGTGCAGTGTGATCGTGTCGGTGCGGTGGTCGATCCGGGCGAGGGAGTAGCGGTTGATCTCCCGGAGAGCCCTGGCGAACTGGAGGGGGTCGCCGAGGACGCGGTCGAGATCCGGGTCGATGCGCTCGCCGGTGCGCTGGGCGAAGAGATGGCGTGGCACGGGCTTCGGCGCGAGGTAGGAGCACAGCTCCAGCAGGCGCAGGGCCGCCGGGCTCCGTTCCTCAAGACGCCCGAGGGAGACACCCCAAGCGCTCGCGATGGTGTCCCCGTACTGCGTCGCTGAGGAGGTGTGCATCAGCTCCGCGCTGATCTCCTCGAACAGCCGCACATATTCCTTCGGTGACATTCCCGTCTCGGCGCGCCAGGCCGATGCCTGTTCCACCGCCAGAGGCAGGTCTCCCAAGGTCTCGGCCAGCAACTCGGCCTCGTCGTCGGTCACATCGGGATTGCGTCGCCTCAGGAGCGCCACGCTCTCGTGCCGTTCGAAGACGCCGACCTCCAACGGATGGGCCAGAGCGTTCCATTGAGGGTTGCGCGAGGTCACGAGCACCGCCCCCGCGGGGCCGCCCTCGAAGCGGCTCGGGAAGCAGTCCTGGATGGCTTCGGGGCTGTCCGCGTTGTCGAAGACCAGGAGCCAGTTGCCGTAGGGGATTCCGGTCCGGAGCGCTTCCAGCACCGCGGGAATCGCCGTCGAGGCCATGGAGGAGACCGAGACCTGAAGTCGCTCGGCGAGTTCGACGAACGCCTGGCGGATCAGGGCCGGCTGTTCCGCCGGGATCCACCACACCAGGTCGTAGTTGGTGGCGTACCGGTAGACGTACTCCAGGGCCAGCTGCGACTTGCCGATGCCGCCCATGCCGTGCAGGGCCTGCGGCAGCGCGGCCGTCACCGGGTTGGCGAGCAGCGACTCCTCAAGCGCTTCGAGCAGCTCCTCCCGGCCGGTGAAACTGGCGTTGCGGGGCGGGACGTTCCCCCAGACCATGGGCCTGGTCCGGTTCCGGTCGCTCTCGGCGGGCCGGCCGTGGGGCACAGTCACTGACATGTGGTTCTCTCCTGGATCCGCGCGCGCGGTGTCGGCCGCGACGACGGTGTGCTGTTCCAGTGGTCCGATCGAGTACACCAGTCTCGATCGTGCGGTGTCGTACGGGTGGTCGTCGGCTTCGTCCGGTTCGGCCGCCACCGCGGTCCGGCCGGCGGTGCGTACGGAGCCGGTGTTCTCCAGAGCGTCCAACTGCCGTGCCCGGCGGGCGTGAGGGCCGCTCAACGCGTGCAGGACGGCGCGTTCGACGCTTCTGAACTCCTGGTCCGTGTCCGGAGCGGGGGCGACGGTCGCCGCCTCGCCCCGCAGATACGACAGCAGGCTCCGCGCCGCCGAGTTCGTCGGGGCGAGGATCTCCGCCGCCCGCTCGATCACCCGCTCGGTGGCGGTCCGCGAGCCGTAGGCCAGCAGTTCCTCCCGCACCCCGTCGACGAAGGCGTAGGCCAACCGGCCGCGGGAGCCCGGTGGTCGGAGCGTGAGCAGGTCGCTGAGCAGGAGTTCCGCCAGGTGCTGGGGGTCGGAGCCGGGCAGCACACACTGCTGGACCTCGGTCACGCCGCCCAGGCCGAGGGGGACCGCCGCGAGGCGGGTGGCCAGCCGGAACGCGTCGGGTGAGGCCCAGCCTCTGAACGTCGCGACCCGGACAGCGGGTTCGGGCTCGCTTCCGGAGTCGGATCGCGGCGCCGACGGGACCGGCTCGGGTCCGGTCGGCGAGGCGAACACGGCGGCCAGCTCCACCTCGCGCGGCTGCTCCCCGCCCACGAACCGGGCCCATGGCTCCAGCCACTCCGGGCGCCCTTCGAGCACCGGGACCGGTACGGCCGCGCCCCGCGCCGCGCGACGGCCCAGCAGCGCGGAGAGCGCCTCGGCGGGCTCCCAGGCGGGCTGTCGGCCCGGCGTCCACGGCCCCGACGCCCGCAGCGCCACTCGCGACGGATGCAGGCCCGTACGGTGCCACAGGCGCTGCGGGAGCATGTGCAGCACCGCCACCGGTTGCCGCCGTCCCCACAGGGCCAGCAGCCGCTGGGCGGCGCCCGAACGCCAGGCGGGGGCCAGCCCGTCGGTCAGCACGAAGACGACCGACCGGCCCGTCGGATCGACGAGTCCGCGGGGCGCGGCGGAGCGGGACCCGGTGGCGGAGCCGGGCAGCCGTACGGTGGCCTGTCCGGCCTGTGCCGTGTCCAGCGAGAGTTCCGTGACGTCGCGGAATCCGCCGAAGGCGCGGACGATCCGCGCGAAGCGCGCCGCGGTGTCCTGCCACAGCGCCATGCGAGGCGCGGAGTCCACCAGCAGCACAGCCCGCCAGCGCCGCTCCGGCGTGGGCCGCAGCACGGGCGGCAGGAACGGGGCGGGCGCGAGGAGTTCGGCGGTGGCCTCCTCGTCCAGCTCACTCGTGTGCGCCGACGCGACGGTCGTACGGAAGGCGCGCAGCGCCCGGCCCAGGGCGCGGTCGCCGGGTGGCGAGGACGTCCGGGACACCACCTCGTACGCCCGCGCGCCGACCCGCTCGGGCCCCGGGGCCACCCCGTCCGCACGGTGCTGCGCGGTCTCGCCGGTCCCGACGGGAGCGGGCTCGGGGAGGTCGGGCTCCGGGCCCCTGCCCTCGGTGGCGGACGCGCGGTCGGTCGTACGTTCGTCCGGGGCTGCCTCCGACGCCGAACTGCCGCTCTCGGCCACCGAGTCGGGGTCGGGGCCGTCCGACGCCCCGGCCAGCCAGGCGTGTTCGCTCGCGAGCCACAGTGCGTCCGCGATCTCCCGGGGATGCAGGTGCCGCTCCGAGCGGGCCGTGCTCGCCGTGTCCCGGCCGGGCGTCACCCCGTGCCCGCCTCTTCACCGCCCAGTCGGTGCCAGATGGCTTCCAGGAGTTCGGACCACTCCTCGGGCTGGTGCGCGTAGTGCCCGGACGTCACCAGGTGTACGGCGTTGAGGAGTTGGTCGGCGGCGAGACCGCCCACCTGTTCGCTCCTGCGGAGGAAGTCGCGGATCAGCGCCTCCTGAGGCGGGCCCAGCCGGTCGCCGAAGTGGGCGGAGACCATCTCCCCGAGCGCCGCCGCGCCGGGATCGGGGACGTCCAGGCGGAGGCACCGGCGCATGAACGCCTCGGGGAACTCGCGTTCGCCGTTCGAGGTCATCACGATGACGGGAAACGCGTGGCAGCGTACGACGCCCGCCGTGATCTCGGCCGTGCCGCCCGGATCCGCCGTGTGGACGGTCACCGCGGGTTCCTGAGGCTTCACCCGGACCAGGGGAGGGATCTCGTAGTGGCCGTCCTCGAAGAGGGTGAGCAGGTCGTTGGGGAGATCGACGTCGCACTTGTCGAGTTCGTCGATCAGGAGCACCCGCGGCAGCCGGTAGGGCAGCAGGGCGGTGCCCAGCGGGCCCAGCTGCACGAAGGCGCCCGTGCCGGGACGGTCGGTGTCCCGCACCGCCTGGGCCCGCCCGATCGCGTCGTACTCGTAGAGCCCCGACAGGAGGGTGGTGCGGCTGGTGACGGACCAGTGCAGGACGCGTCCCAGCCGTAGCTCGCGTGCGATCCGGTAGGCGAGGCCCGACTTGCCGACGCCCGGACGCCCGGTCACCAGCAACGGGCGGCGCAGCAGCAGGGCCGCGTTGACCATGCGCACCTCTTCCGGCAGCGGGGTGCGCGTCCCGCCCGGCCGGCCGAGTCTGCGGTCGGCCTCCTCGTCGTCAGGCGGCTCCGGCATCGTCGCCGGAGTGGAGAAGGTGCGCCACGGCGGTCCGGCGGGCCAACTCCGCTTCCCGTAGGGCGCCTTGGGCACCGGTACGCCTGTGCCCCGGTAGAGGAGCGCTTCGCTGTCCGTCGAGTCGTTCACTCGGTTCCCCCCACGAAGGTCACGGGAGCGGTCGGGCCCCCGTCGAGCAGTTGCTCCGGATCGTCGTAGACCATGGCCATCGCGCGGATGACCGCCGGGTCGTACGCACCGGTCTTCTCCATGTCGGCGGCGAACCGCCACTGGTTGGCGAGCCGGGGCAGACCGGCCAGGCCGGCCTCGGCCAGGGCGTCCCGCCAGGGCGCGGCCGCTCCGCCCGGGCGGTGGTACATCAGGACGGCGAGCCCGAGATCCAGTGCGAGGCCGACCTCCCGCTCGCCCAACGTGCCGCGTCTCCAAGGTGGTTCGCACAGCAGCAGGCCGACCACGTCGTTGTTGCCGCCGACCGTCGCGCCCAGGCGGCTCAGGTGTTTCGCGCCGGTGAGCGAGGGATCGGGGAGGCACACATGGACCTCGCCGTTCGGGTGCGGGACGCTCCGGCCGTTCGTCCTGTTCTCCTGCCAGCGGGCCCAGCGCCGGCGCCAGGCGTTGTGGAACCGCGACCGCTGCATCCGCTCCAGACTGTGCACCGTCACCTCGTAGGCGTGGAACAGCGGGTTGCCGTAGTCGAGTGTCGGATCGCGATTCCACCATTCCACTGGCTCGTCGAGCAGCTCCAGCGGGAGGAAGAAGTCCAGCGCGACAGGGTCCGAGCGGTGGTGGCACAGCTCCGCGACCCGCGTCAGCAACTCGGCCACCCGGGCGTTGAGTTGTCTGCGGGTCACCGGCGCCCGGGCCTCGGGTTCCTGCTCCGGGTGCAGGGTGGCGGAGTCCGGGAAGTTCAGGCGGGCCGAGACGTGGTAGCGCGGGGTGCGGCGACGCGTACCCCCGGGCTGGGGCGTGCGGTCGGGGCTCACACAGATGTAGAGGCGGATCGGCGGCCGGGGCTCCTGACGGCCCGTCGCACCGCTGACCGGGCCGGAGCGGGCGGCGCGGCCGGTCGACTCCATGCTCTTGCGCAGGCCGGACAGACCGGAGTCGTCCAGCAGTTCCCACTCGGCGGCGAAATGATCGTTCCAGGCGCGTATCTCGGTGACGGCGGAGGCGAGTTCGGGGCGCTGGGCGAGGTGTTCGAGGAAGACCATGCTCGATGGCAGCTCACCGGGCCCGGAGTTGAGGTCGGCGAGGTTCACGAAGGCCTGCCAGGGTGTCGTGCTGTGCGCGGGCAGCATCCGCCGGCCACCCGTCGACAGGGCGAACAGGCCTGCCAGGTCGCCCGGTTCCGCCAAGGGCCGGTGGAGCGCGTCGCGAAGGGCGTGCCAGTCGCGGCCCGCGTAGACCCGATGGGCCCGCCATTCGTCGACCAACGGCTGGAGCCGGAGTCCGAGTGCCGGAGCGAGGGTCCTGGTCACGTCGACCAGTTCCGCCAGCCCCTCGTCCTGTGCGGCACAGGCGCTGACGACGCCGACGAACTCCTGGCGGGGCACGGCGTAGATCTCCTGCGGCACCCCTTCGACCTGCGCGTTCACCTGCCGGCGCCACAGCCGGCGCCCCGCCTCGTCCGTCAGCCCGTCGGCGGACTCGTCGAGCACCGTCACGATGTCGGCGACGAGGCCCCTCTCGACCTCGTCGAATCTGCGACGCCTTGTCACGCGTGTGCCCCTTCGTGTCCCGGCGGGGCGACCCGGAAGCGCTCATGGCGCCGGGAGACGCTGCACGCCCCCGGCGCTTCCCCCGTACTCCACCGGGAGTAAAACACCCCCCGTGCCACCCCTGGAAGTATCCCGTAACTCGCCCTGCCACCCGACGACTCCGCCTCTTCCCACCGGAGGACCGGAACCTGCCCGGACAGTCGGGGCTCACGCTGGTGGCGCGGGACCGGGTCCCATTGGTCGTCGTGGCGTACGGGTCCGGGACGGGGACACCGGGAACCATGGGACGGTGACGCTCACCTTTCCCTGCCGCATCCTCTTCAGCCGCACCCACCTCCGCCGCGCCCTCCTCACCGCCGCCGTCCTGCTCACCGCGCTCACCGCCACCACGTCCGCCTCCGCCACCACGCCCGCCTCCGCCGCAGCCGACTGCCCGTCCTCCGTGCCGTACGTCTCCGGCGACGGCGGCTACTCCGCCTACCGCGTCCCGGCCGCCGTCACCACGCGCCGGGGCACGGTTCTCGCCTTCGCCGAGGGGCGTCGGGACGGGGCCGGGGACACCGGGAACATCGATGTCGTGCTCCGGCGTTCCGGCGACGGTGGCTGTACCTGGGGGCCGCTGGAGGTCGTCGCCGCCGGGGACGGTGACACACGGGGGAACCCGGCGCCGGTGGTGGACCCGCGCACCGGCACGGTCGTGCTGCTGACCTCGTACAACAGCGGGGCGGTGACCGAGGCGCAGATCATGCGGGGCGAGGTGAGTGCCGAGCGGAGCCGCAGGGTGTTCGTGCAGCGCAGCCGGGACGACGGGGTGAGCTTCACGGCCCCGCGGGACATCACCGCCGAGGTGAAGCCCGCGGACTGGCGCTGGTACGCCACCGGGCCCGGACACGCGGTCGCCCTCACCCACGGCCCGCACGCCGGACGCCTCGTCGTCCCCGCGAACCACTCCGCCGCCCCGCCGCCCGGCTCCCCGGACACCGGCCAGGAGGCCCGGTACTACGGCGCCCACGCACTGCTCAGCGACGACGGGGGCCGCAGCTGGCGGCTCGGCCTCGTCGACGACTCCTACGACGGCCTGGACAACGCCAACGAGTCGACGGCGGCCCAACTCCCCGACGGCCGCCTCTACTTCAGCTCCCGTGACCAGAACGGCACGAGCCCCGGCAACCGGCTGGACAGCTACTCCAGCGACGGAGCCGAGACCCTCGACCGCCCCTACGCCGTCCAGCCCACGCTGAACGACGTGCCCGTGGTGCAGGGGAGCGTCCTCCAACTCGCCGCAGATAAAGCCCCGTTGCTCTTCTCCGGACCCTCCGTGCCGACGGCCCGCTACGCGATGGCGATCTGGAGCAGCCGGGACGGCGGAGCGACCTTCCGGAAGGCGCTGACCCTGTCGGAGCAGCGCGCCGGGTACTCCGATCTGGTGCCGGTCGGGCTCCGACAGGTCGGCATCCTCTACGAGACGGGCGTGACGGGGACGTACGAGACCGTCGAGTTCCGGCGGGTCCCGGTGGACGCGCTCTAGGTCCAACTCCCCGGCGGTTTCAGCCAGTTGAGCACGTGCCACGCCCCGCGACGCCGGACATGCCCTACAGCAGCCCCGCCCCCGCCAGGAACTTGCCCACCTGCTCCACCTCCGCCTCCGACAGCGGCACCTGCGGCTCGGCCGTGGCCGGGCAGGCGATCACACCTCGCAGGTGCAGGGCCGCCTTGAAGGCGCCGAGGGCCGAGGAGGAGCCGCCCATGCGGGCCGGGTCGCCCACCCGGACCATGCCGAACAGGGTGCACAGCCGCTCCTGTTCGGCGCGGGCCGCGTCCCAGTCGCCCGCGCGGCACAGCCGGTCGAGGCGGACGTAGCCCTCGGGGTCGACGTTGGCGAGGCCGGGCACCGCGCCGTCCGCGCCCACCGCGAGGGCCGCGTCGATGATGAGCTCGGAGCCGGTCAGGACGCTGAAGCCGCTGATGTCGGGGCGGGTGCGGGCGCCGGAGACCACCGTGCGGAAGCCGGCGAGGTCGCCGCTGGAGTCCTTGAGGCCGGCCAGGACGCCCTCGGCGGCCAGGTCCAGCACGACATCGCCGGGGAGCTTGCTGTGGACGCCGCTCGGCAGGTCGTAGGCGATGACCGGGACCGGGCTGCCTGCCGCGACGACACGGTAGTGGCGGGCGATCTCCGCCGGGTGGGTGCTCGTGTAGAAGGGCGCGGTGACGACCACCGCGTCGGCCCTCGCCGCCGCGACCGCCCGGACATGGTCCAGGACCCGGGCCGTCGTCATGTCGATCACCCCGGCCAGCACCGGGAGCTGGCCTCCGACGTGCCCGGCCACCGTCTCGACGACCAGTCTGCGCTGGGCGTCGGTCAGGAACGCCACCTCGGACGTCGTGCCGAGCACGAACAGTCCGTGCACCCCGCCGGTGACCAGATGGTCGACGAGCCTGAGCAGTGAGGGGACGTCCACCTCGCGGTCCGGTGTCAGGGGCGTGCAGACGGGCGGGACGACACCGGTCAGCGGGGTGGGCAGGGTCATCGGGGCTCCTCGGTGGTGCGGTGGCTCTGACGGACGAGATCGCCCGTCGACTGGTCCTCCTGCACCGGATGGTGACACCGGAAACGGTGTCCTGGGGCCGACGCGGCCGAAAAGTCCGGCATGTCCGACGCGCAGACCTCGTCCGCCTTCCAGCAGCGGGTGCGGAAGGGACAGCCACTCGGCGGCCGGGTCGCCGACGGGACCGGGCCCACCAGCGGGATCGGGTCGATCGGGTGCAGCAGTCCCGGGGTCGCGGAGAACAGGGCCCGGGTGTACGGGTGCCGGGCCCGGTCCGTGACGATGCCGGCCGGGGACTCCTCGACGATCCGGCCCAGGTACATGGTGATCACCCGGTCGCTCATCCGCCGTACCGTCTGGATGTCGTGCGAGACGAACACCAGGGCCAGGCCCAGGCGTTCCTTCAGGTCGAGCAGCAGGTTCAGGATCTGCGCGCGCACCGACACGTCCAGGGCGCTCGTCGGTTCGTCGGCCACCACCAGCCGGGGCTCCAGCGCCAACGCCCGTGCGATCGCCACGCGTTGGCGCTGGCCGCCGGAGAGCCGGCCCGGCAGCGCGTCGGCCAGTGCGCGGGGCAGACCGACCAGGGACATCAACTCCCTTACCCGGTCCTCGCGTTGCGCCTTCGTACCCCGGTCGTGCACGTCCAGCGGGTCGCGCAGGATCTGCCGTACGGGAAGCCGGCGGTTGAGCGCGGTCGACGGGTCCTGGAAGATCATGCCGGTGCCCGCTCCCACGGTCGTCCGGCGCTCGGCGGCCGGCATCGACCACAGGTCGCGGCCCTGGAAGGTCACCGTCCCCGAGGTCGGCCGCTCCACCCCCACCAGCACCTTCGCCAGCGTCGACTTCCCGCACCCGGACTCGCCGACCACGCCGACCGTCTCACCGGGGGCGATCACGAGGTCGGCGCCGGTCAGGGCGTGGACCCGGTCCCGGGTGAACAGGCCGCCGCTGCGGGCCTTGTGCACGACATGGGCGCCGGACACCTCGACGACCGGGGCCGCCGCACCGCCCGCGGTCGCGCCGGCCGCCCCGTCGGTGTAGGGCTTCACCGCGCCACCTCCGCCGTCGCGAGCTCGATCGCCGGGTGATGGCAGGCCGCGGTGTGCGTCGGCGGGCCGGTGAGGACCGGGGCGGTGCTCCGGCACACCTCGCTCGCCAGCGGGCACCGGTCGGCGAACCGGCAGCCCGCCGGGAAGTCCGCGGGCGCCGGGACGACCCCCTTGATCTGGGTCATCCGCTCCTCGGCGGACTCCAGCGACAGCACACTGCCGAGCAGCCCGCGCGTGTAGTGGTGGGCCGGCGACTCCACGAGGTCCGCGGTCACGCCGGTCTCCACGATCTGGCCGCCGTACATCACCACGACCCGGTCGGTGACGTCCGCGACGAGGGCGAGGTCGTGCGAGACGAGGATCAGCGCGAAGCCCAACTCCTCGCGCAGCCGCAGCAGCAGCTCTATGACCTGCGCCTGCACGGTCACGTCCAGCGCGGTCGTCGGCTCGTCGGCGACGATCAGCTTCGGGTCCCGGGAGAGCGCCATCGCGATCAGCACCCGCTGCCGCTGCCCGCCGGAGAGCTCGTGCGGATAGCTGCGCAGGGTGCGGTCGGGGTCGAGGCCGACCATCGTCAGCAGGTCGGCGGGGCTACGGTGGCCTCCGCGCCGTACGAGCTGCTTCAGCTGGGCGCGGATCGTCATCGCCGGGTTCAGCGAGGACAGGGCGTCCTGGTAGACCATCGCCATCTCGTGCCCGAGGAGCCGGCGCCGGACGCGGGCGGGCTCGTTGGTCAAGTCGCGCTGGTCGAAGCGCACTTGGCCCCGGACGCGGGCGCCACGGGGTTGCAGCCCCATCACGGTGAGCGCGGTCAGCGACTTGCCGCAGCCCGACTCGCCCACCAGGCCGACCACTTCACCGGCCCGCACCTCGAAGCTGATCCCGTCGACGATGTCGACACCGCCGTGCCGGTCGTCGAAGCCGATGGCGAGGTTCTCGACCGCCAGTACCGGCCGGTGCTCCGAGGGGCGGGGGCGGGCCCGGAAACGCAGCCGGGCGGCGGCCGCCGTCAGCCCGGGCAGCTGGAGCACCTCTCCGCTCCCCGGCTCCGGCGCCTCCACCGGGTCGTCCTCGCCCCGCACCTCGACGTCCCGTCCCGCCGGCGCGGCCCACGCGTCCGACACGCCCTCCGACAGGACGTTCAGCGACAGCACGGTCACCAGCATCAGCAGCCCGGGAAAGACCGTCGCCCACCAGCCCCCGGTCAGCACCATGTTCTTGCCGTCGGCGATGACACTGCCCCAGGACGGGTCCGGGGGACGCACACCCGCCCCGATGAAGGACAGCGACGCCTCGAACACGATCGCCTCGGCGACCTGCACCGTGCAGAACACCAGGACGGGAGCGGCGCAGTTGATCGCCACGTGCCGCCAGACGATGTGCGGGGTGCGCGCGCCGATCACCCGCTCGGCCGTCACATAGTCCTCGCCGTACTGGTCGAGGACGTTCGCCCGGACCACCCGGGCCACCGGCGGGGTGAACAGGAACGCGATGGCGCAGATCAGCACGGTGATCCCGCCGCCGAACACGGCGACCAGCACCGCGGCCAGCGCGATCCCCGGGAACGCCATCACCACGTCCAGGCAGCGCATCAGCGTCTCGTCGACGGCCTTGCGGGAGGTCGCCGCGACGGCACCGATCACCGCGCCCACGACCAGCGCCAGCGCGGTCGCGCCGAGCCCGATCGCCAGCGACCAGCGCGCCCCGTACATCAGCCGGCTGAGGATGTCCCGGCCGAGGCTGTCCTGGCCCATCCAGTGCGCGGCGGAGGGCGCGCCGGTGCCGACGACCGGGTCCTGCTGGTCGAGCGGGTCGTCGGGGGCGATCAGCGGGGCCAGCAGGGCGACGAGGACCACGACCGCCAGGAAGCAGAGGGCGACCTTCGACAGCAGCGGCAGCCGGCGCCAGCCGCGCAGCCGGACGCCGGGCCGGGAGAGGGCCCGCGCGAGCCCCTTGCGGGTGAACATCAGGCGGCTTCCCTCAGTCGCGGGTTGACCAGCAGATAGAGCACGTCGATCACGAGGTTGACGACGACGAAGCCGAACGCCGTCGTCAGGACGACACCCTGGACGACGGCCGGGTCGCCGTTCCGCACGGCGTCGATCATCAGCTTGCCCATGCCGGGCAGCGAGAAGATCGTCTCGATGACGACCGCGCCGCCGAGGAGATAGCCGACGCGCAGCCCGAGGACGGTGAGCGGGTTGATGAGGGCGTTGCGCAGCACGTTGCGGCCCACCACCACGCGCGGCGGCAGCCCGCTGCCGATCGCCGTGCGGACGTAGTCCTTGTCGAGCTCCTCGACCACCGACGTCCGTACGATCCGGGTGAGTTGGGCCGCCACCGGCAGGGACAGCGCGAGCGCCGGGAGCGCCATGGTCCGCAGCCAGCCGGTGAAGGAGTCCGCCGGGTTGATGTAGCCGCCGGCCGGGAACCAGCCCAGGTCCACCGCCAGGTACTGGATCATCAGCAGCGCCAGCCAGAAGCCGGGGGCCGCGACGCCGGTCAGCGAGACGACCCGGATGACCTGGTCGGGCAGCCGGTCCCGGTAGATCGCCGCGGTGACCCCGCCGAGCAGCGACAGCACGACCGCGATGCCGAGGCCCAGGAAGGTCAGCTGGAGGGTGAGCGGCAGGGCGGTGGCGACCTGGTCGACCACCGGTGAGCGGGTCAGGGCGCTGGTGCCCATGTCGCCGTGCAGGAGGTCGCCCACGAAGTCGACGTAGCGCACCGGCAGCGGGTCCAGCAGGCCGTTCCGCTCGCGGAAGTCGTGCAGTTGCCGCGGGGTGGGGTTGGCGCCCTGGAAGAACGCGGACGCCGGGTCGACGTCCGAGAAGCGCATCACCAGGAACACGAACAGCACGATCCCGAGCACCAGCGGGACGAGCAGCACGAGACGGCGGGCGAGGATCCGTACGACAGCTGTCATGCCGTCAGACCCACCTGGCCTGGAGGAGGTTGATGCCGGGATACGGCTGCGCCCTTATCCCCGAGAGCTTCCTCGGGTCCCAGGCGGTCATCAGTTCGTTGTGCACGACCGGGTAGAGCACGGCCTGTTCGGCGACCACGTCGATGTAGTCCTGGATCATCGCCTTCTTCCGGACGGCGTCCGGCTCCCGGGTGGCCCGGTCCATGTCCTTGAAGAGCTTCTTCGCGACCGCGTTGTCGGCCCAACGGGTGTAGCCCATCCAGAGGTTGGCGGGCCCGTAGTTGTAGTGCATGATCAGGTCGGCGTCGAGGCCGAACTGGTTGGGGTTCGAGGCGGCGGCGACGACCTGGTAGTCCTGCTTCTGGTCCATCTTGGTGAAGACGGCGGTCGTCTCCTGCGGGTCCAGGGTCGTGCGCACCCCGATCGCGTCCCAGGACGCCTTGATGGTCGGCAGGCAGTCGACGATCCAACTCACGTTGACGGACAGGATGTTGATCCGCAGCCCGCTGACCCCGGCCGCCTTCAGCAGGGCCTTCGCCTTGTCGGGGTCGTAGTCGTAGACCGTCTTCGCGCGCCGGTGAGCCGGATTGCCCTCGTTGAGGAAGGACGACGACGGCTTGCCGTGGCCCTTCAGCGCCACCTCGACCATCTTCCCGGTGTCGATGGCGTAGTGCAGCGCCTGCCGCACCCGGACGTCGTCGAAGGGCTTGTGCCTGGTGTTGAACATCAGGAACAGGTTGTTCATCCCGGCCCCGCCGCCGACCGACAGCCCGTCGCTCTCCAGCCGGCCGATGTTGGCGTACGGGATGTTGTCGGCGATCTGCGCGCCCGCGCCGGCCCCGGAGATCCGGGCGACGCGCGGGGCGGCGTCCACGATCGTCAGCCAGTTCATCTTCCGGAAGGTGGGCCTGCGGGGGCCGTTGTAGTCGTCGAAGGCGGCGAAGGTGGTGTTCGACTTCGGATGGTGGGCGGTCTGGCGGTACGGCCCCGACCCCACCGCGAGCCCCTTGATCGCGTCGTCCCAGCCTCCGGGCCTGGAGAAGACGTGCTTCGGCATGATCTTCGCGAGGGTGAGCCGCGAGAGCCCCTCGGGGAAGGGGAACTTCAGGACCAGCTCCACCTGTCGGGCGTCGACCTTGCGGACCTCCTTCAGCCAGCTCGCGAAGAAGCCCTTGGCGAGGGTCTGGGTCTTCGGGTCGAGGATCCGGTCGAAGACGAAGACCACGTCGTCGGCGGTGACGGGCTTGCCGTCGTGGAACTTCGCGCCCGCGCGCAGCCCGAACCTCCAGGTGGTGGCGCTCGGGTTCGCCGGTACGGCGGTGGCGAGCGCCGGGTAGGGCTCGCGGGTGATGGGGTCGGTGTCCAGCAGCCCCTCGTAGACATGGTTGTTGGCGGCCATGCAGAACGCCGACGCCGTCTGCGTGGGGTCCCAGCTGCCGTCGTTGCCGTAGCCGATGACCGCGGTCAGGGTGCGGTCCGCGCCGGTGCCGCCGGTGTCGTTGGTCGACTCCGGCCCGGACGAACAGGCGGCCAGCGACGACGACAGTGCCGCGGCGGCGCCCAGCGCGCCGGAGTACTTCAGGAACGACCGGCGGTCCGGCGCGTCGCGGGTCACGTCGTGCACGGTTCCCTCCAAGAGGTACGACGTCCTACGTCCTGTCGGCCAGCGTGACCATGGGGGAAGGCGGGGTCAAGGGAATCCACACGAATGGCGTAACTGCCAGAGGTCGGACCAATGACGGCAAAATGAACGGGAGTTGACTTCGCGTACTATGCGGCGCATGTCTACGACCAGTCGGGTCAGGCGAGCGGTCGTCCAGCTGATACTCGACCGCGGACTCAGCGCGGGGGCGCCGCTGCCCACCGAGACCGAGCTGATGCAAGTCCTCGGCGTCAGCCGGAACTCCGTACGCGAGGCGCTGAAGGCGCTCCAGGCCCTGGACATCGTGGAGATCCGGCACGGCTACGGCACCTATGTGGGCCAGGCCTCGCTGACCCCGCTGGTCGACGGGCTCACCTTCCGCACCCTGGTGGCGCGGTCGGACGACGACACCCGGGCGCTGCGGGAACTGCTCCAGGTGCGCGAGGTGCTGGAGGAGGGCCTGGTCAGGCGGGTCGCCGCCGGGATCGGCGAGGCGGAGCTGGACCGGCTGGACGCGGTCGTGGGCCGGATGGCGGCGGCGGGGACGGCGGGCGAGCCGTTCCCCGAGCTGGACCGGGAGTTCCACGAGCTGCTGTACGCCTCGCTGGACAACGCCCTGGTGCCGCAGTTGCTGAGCGCGTTCTGGACCGTGTTCCGGCGGGTCGGCGGAGCGCGGGGGTGGACCGAGGACCCCTCGCCCGA
The DNA here is from genome assembly GCF_010548375.1 of Streptomyces sp. SID13726. GTDB lineage: Bacteria > Actinomycetota > Actinomycetes > Streptomycetales > Streptomycetaceae > Streptomyces. The sequence continues at coordinate 114,385 of NZ_JAAGLY010000019.1, read as the reverse complement.
GATCACCGTCCAGCGCCACCGGGACATCGTGGGCGCCCTGCGGGAGCGGGACGTTGAGGGGGCGGCGCGGGCGATGAGCGTGCACTTCCGGGGCATCGAGGCACGGGCCCGGCAGGCGTCCCGGGGAGTCGGGTGAGCGTGCGGGCGCGGGCGCGGGGTGAAGGGTGCGGGGTGAGGGGGCGCCGACCCCTGTACGGCGCCCCCTTCCCCGGGTCCGTTACGGCAGTGTCTGCTCGTACGCCTTGTCCTCGGCGGAGTCGTAGACGAGCTTGCCGCCCGCGTCGTACCCCTTGACGCGCGGCGCCTTGGTGACCTGCTCGGTCAGCGTGCCCGTGGCCACGAACCAGCCGTGGTCCAGGACCGCCTCGCTGTCGGCGCCGCCGTAGGAGACGGTCACCTTGGCCACGGTCGGCTCGGCCGTGCCGATGAAGCCCCAGCCGAACGGGAGCTTCCAGTTGCCCTTGTCGAGGAAGGACTGCTGGTAGAGCTTGCCGCCGTTGACGTCGGCCAGGACGGGCGGCGAGTCGGGTCGCCGATCGCTACCGCTGGTGTTGAGGCCGGAAGCCTCGCCGTCCTTGACGTTGCAGATCAGCCGGGTCTGCGTCGGCTTCTCCTTCACGGCCACCACGTAGATGCCGTCACCGGGCGCGTTGGAGTCGCCGGTGCTGTTCAGGGCCAGGATGATCCGGTAGTCCCGCGCCTTGCCCAGGTCCGAGCCGGGGGCGCCCTCGATCTCGTGCTCCCGGTCGTAGGCGAGGCACTTGTCCAGGCCGGCCGCCGCCTGCTCCAGCGTGATCCCGTCCCGCAGCTGCCCGGCCGTGGCGGGTCCCGCGGGACCGGTCGGCGTGGAGGAGGGGGTCGGGGTCGGCGTGGGGCTCGCGGACGCGCTGGGTGTCGTCGCGGTCTCCGCCGCGCCTGTGCCCGGGCCGCTCAGCGCGAACGCCCCCACCGGCACCGCGGCCAGCGTCACCAGGGCCGCGCCGGCCACCGCCACCCGGTGGCGCCGCTCGACCACGCCCCGGCGGCGGATCTCCGGGTACGGCGCCGGGGCCGGCCGGATCGTGTACGCGTCCTCGGCGAGCAGTTCCCGCAGTTGCTCCTCGAAGTCCCGCTCCTCCTCGTTCATGTCGCTCATTTCGTGCCTCCCTGCGGGGCGCGGTCCATGACCTGCGCGAGCCCCGGATACGTACGCAACTTCGCCAGTCCCTTGGACGCCTGGCTCTTGACCGTGCCCTGCGAACAGCCGAGCACCTCGGCGACCTCCGCCTCCGACAGGTCCTCCCAGTAGCGCATCACGACCACCGCCCGCTGCCTGGGCGGCAGTTCGGCCAGCGCCCCCATCAGCACGCCCCGCTCGTCGACCCGCGCCACGGACTCGTCCCGGCCCGCCCGCTCCGGCGGCGCGTCGGTCAGCGACTCCTTCACGCGCCGCTTGCGGAAGCGGTCGCTGTTGCAGGTGACGAGCATCCGCCGGACGTACGCCTCCGGGTTGTCGCTGCCCGACACGCGCCGCCAGGAGCGGTACGCCTTCGCCAGCGCCGTCTGCGTCAGGTCCTCGGCGTGATGGGCGTCGCCGGTGAGCAGATAGGCGGTGCGCACGAGGTGCGACCACCTGGCTCTGACGAATTCCTGGAACCGGTCCTCTTGTTCGGCCTGCATCTGGCACCCTCCCTCGCCCACCAGACCACGGGCACGGCGGATTCGGTTGCCCGCGATCCGATACCGGGTTCGAATGGGGCCATGGGTGACGGGGAGCGATGGGACGAACAGGACGAAGGCGTACTCCGGCTGCCGTCGGGACGCCTGGTGCGGGGCCGGGGCCTGCGGCGCCCGCCGGACCCGGGCGCGCCGACACCGTCGTACGGCGTGTATCTCCTCGGCAGCCGCCCGCCCGAGGTCCCCTGGCCCGCCCAGTGGCTCCGCTGGCCCGACTTCCGCCTCCCGGCGGACCACGAGCGGTGCCGCACGATCCTGACGGAGGCGTGGCGCCGCTCGGTCGGCGAGCGGGTGGAGATCGCCTGCGGGGGCGGCCGGGGCCGCACGGGAACGGCCCTGGCCTGTCTGGCGGTTCTGGACGGGGTGCCCGCCGGGGAGGCGGTGGCGTATGTGCGGGCGCACTATGACCGGCGGGCGGTGGAGACGCCTTGGCAGCGCAGGTACGTGGGGCGGTTCGGACAGCGCTCTTAGGAGCGCGGGGCTGGCGCTGCCCGCGAGGGTGCCACCAGCCCGCAGCACTTCCCGAGCTTGCCGGGGACGCCGTCATGCGCGGCCCCTGCGGCCCGCACCGTCGCCGAGAGGCTCGCCCTCGGGCGGTCAGACGAGGGCGCCGGCGGCCACCGAGGCGGCCCCCGCCACCAGGGCGTCGTCCCAGGCGCGGTCCGCCTGCGGGGTCGTCGACAGGACCGCGAGCACGATCGGTGCGCCCTCCGGCGTCCACGCCACGGCCACGTCGTTCGTGGTGCCGTAGGACCCGGACCCCGTCTTGTCGCCGACCGTCCAGCCGACCGGGACGCCCGCGCGGACGCGGCGGTCGCCGGTGGTGTTGCGCAGGAGCCAGTCGGTGAGGCGGGCGCGGTCCCGGCGGTTCAGGGCGTCGCCGAGGACCAGACGGCCGTACGACCGCCCGATCGCGCGCGGACTCGTGGTGTCCGTGACCCGCCCCGGCTCGGCGCTGTTCAGCTCCGGCTCCCAGCGGTCCAGGCGGGTCACCGGGTCGCCGATCGAGCGGGCGAAGCGGGTGATCGCGGTGGGGCCGCCGAGTTCGCGCAGCAGGAAGTTGGCCGCGCTGTTGTCGCTGTAGCGGATCGCCGCGTCGCACAGCTCGGCGACCGTCATGCCGTGGGCGAGGTTCTCCGCCTTACCCGTCACCGGGGCGCCGTCCACCAGGTCCGCGCGCGTGTAGTGGATGCGGCGGGCCAGCTCCTCGCCGTCGCGGTCCAGGTCGCGCAGCACGGCGGCGGCCGTCAGGGTCTTGAACACCGAGCAGATCGGGAAGAGTTCGTCCGCCCGGTGGGCGACGGAACGGCCCGTCGCGAGGTTGTGGGCGTAGACGCCGAGACGGGCGTCGTGGTCCTTCTCCAGTGCGCGCAGCCGGGCGGGGACGTCGTCGGCGGCATGCGCGGACGTGCCGGTCAGCAGGGTGGCCGCGCCCGCGGTGCCGGCGGCCAGAAGGGTACGTCGGGTCAGCTTGCCTGAGCCTTGGATCTCGCTCTCCTTCGCTCGAAGTCGGTTGCCGATCTCTTCAATGACCGACGTCGGGGCTCATCCCTTGGTTGCACCGCCGTAGACCATCGGCCGACGGACAGGTGCCCCCGGGGCGGCCAGAGTGGCGGCATGGAGAAGACAACGGGGATCGACCGTGCCCGGTTCCTCGCCGGAACCGCCGCCGTCGGAGCCGCGGCGCTGCTGCCCGCCGGAGCGGCCCGGGCGACCGGACGCCGCGGGCAGCGCCCGCACCGCGGACTGAGGCGGCACGGCGTCGTCCACACCGTCGGCGCGGGCGAGACACCCGGCACGGCCTGGAGCGACGCCCGGATGCGCGCCGACATCCGTGCCGTCCGGGACGGCCTGCACGCCGACACCGTCGACGTCACCGGCGACGGCGTCGAACGCCTCACCGCCACCGCCGCCGAGGCCGCCGAGCGCGGACTGCACGTCTGGCTCCAGCCCACCCTCGGGGACGCCCCGCGGCGGGACATCCTCGACCACCTCGCGGAGACCGGCCGGTTCGCCGAGCGGCTGCGCCGGCAGGGGGCGGGCGTGGAGCTGAGCGCGGGCTGCGAGTTCTGGCTGTTCGTGCCGGGCATCCTGCCCGGGGACACGGTCCTGGAGCGGGTCGAGAACCGGATGAAGGGGAACTACGGCCCCGTCAGGATGCAGCGCGAACTGGACCGCTTCACCGCGAAGGCGGCGCAGGTCGGCCGCTCGGTGTTCCACGGCCGCCTCAGCTACGCCGCCGCCCAGGACGACGTGGTCGACTGGAGCCTGTTCGACGTGATCGGCATCGACTACTACTCGTACTTCCGTCAACGCCAGGACTACGTCAGGGAGTTGAGGCAGTACCAGCGGTGGGGCAAGCCCGTCGCGATCACCGAGTTCGGCACCTGCACCTTCCGGGGCGCCCCCGAGGCCGGCGGCATGGGCTGGAACATCGTCGACTACGACAAGGACCCGCCGGAGATCAGGGGGAACGTCGTCCGCAGCGAACGCACCCAGGCCCGCTACCTCACCGGCCTCCTGGACGTCTTCGAGTCGATGGACCTCTACGCGGCGATGGCCTTCGAGTTCGTCACCGCGGACGCCCCGCACCGCCCGGACGACCCGCTCCACGACCTCGACATGGCGAGCTACAGCATCACCAAGGCGATCAAGGACCGTCCGGACGACCCGGGTTCGGGCTGGCACTGGGAGCCGAAGGAGGCGTTCCACGCACTCGCGGCGCGGTACCGCGTGGCCGGTCAGCGGCAGTAGACGTCCTGGGCGGGCCGCTCGCCGGTGGCCAGGAAGCGGGACACGGTCGCGTCCCCGCAGGCGGTGCCGTTGCCGAGGTAGGCGTCGTGGCCGGTGGAGTCGTTGACGACCATGACGGCACGCCGGCCGAGCGCCTCACGGAGCTTGCGGGCGCCGCTGAGCGGGGTGGCGGGGTCCCGCTCGTTCTGCACCATCAGGATGTTGGAGGGCCCCCGGTCGGAGACGTGCACCGGCGCCTCCTTCGGCTCCCACGGCCAGGCCGCGCACGCCATCGCATTCCTCGGCATGCCCCCGGTCAGCGGGTATGCGGCTCGGCTCGTCGCGACGCCCTCGCGGTAGACCGCCGGGTCGCCGGGCCAGTCGACGTCGTTGCAGACGGTCGCGGCGAGGACCGCGGTGACGTTCTGGAGGACGGCCGCGAGGGCGCCCGCGGGGGCGGGCGGCACCGTCCCGTTCCGTGCGGCGAGGATCAGTTCGGCGAGGGCCGGGTAGTCGTCCGGGTCGTAGAACGCGTCCAGCATCGACTGGCGCAGGACGTTGCCGTTCAGCTCCTCGGGGCCGGCGCCCGGCCAGGGGATCGGCTCGCGGTCCAGGTGGGCGGCGAGCCTCAGGAAGAGGGGACGCACCTCGGCGGCCGTGTCGGCGAGGCGGTGCGGATTGCCGGGCGCGGACGCCCACTTGGCGAACTCCGGGAAGTTGTCCTCGGCGCCCTGCTCGAACGCGGCGAGCCAGGCGCGCTCCCCGAGGACGGGGTCCGGGTTGTCGTTGCTGTCCAGGACGATCCGGTCGGTCCGCCCCGGGAACAACTGGAGGTAGGCGGCGCCCACATAGGTGCCGTACGACACGCCCCACGCGGACACCTTGCGCTCGCCGAGGGCGGCCCGGACGCGGTCGAGGTCGCGGGCCTCGTTCAGGGTGCTGATGTGCCGGATCAGTTCGCCGCCGTTGCGTGCGCAGGCCTCGGAGATCCGCTTGCCCGCGGCCATGTTCGCGTCGACCGAGCCGTCCGCGGCGGGCCAGGGCAGCAGGGTCGTACGGGCCAGGTCCCGCTGGTCGATACCGCAGTCGACGGCCGTCGAGGGGGCCATGCCACGCGGTGCGAACCCGATCAGGTCGTAGGTCTCGCGCACCTTCCTCGGCAGCTGCTGCCCCTTCTCCGACGGGTCGTTCATGCTGTCGCCGCCGGGACCGCCGGGGATCAGCAGCAGGACGCCGCGCCGGGCGGCCGGGTTCTCGCTGGGGATACGGGAGACGGCGATCTCGATCTTCGGGCCGTGCGGGTCGGCGTAGTCCATCGGCACGGAGACGGTCGCGCAGCGCTGGCGCGGGTCGAGGCCGGTGCCCTCGCACCTGGTCCATCTCAGTGCGTCGGAGGGGCGGTTCGTCGCGGAAGCGGTGAGGGGCGTCAGGGCACCGAGGACGACTCCGGAGGAGGCGGCGATCAGGGCGAGGCTCTTCGTCAGCTGCTTCATGAGCAGCAGCCTCGCGAACCCCGTGCGTGTGCCCCAGCCGGTCAACTGGCGTGTTTTCAGGGGGGATTACCCCCGGATCGGTGTGGTGCCACCCCCGTCGTGGGCAGACTCCCGCCGAGTGTAGATGCGCCCCGTCACCGGAGAGGTGCGAAGAGTGAAACCCGGGGAGGGTGGGGAGCACGGTGGGGGGCATGCGCGTGGTGCGCGCGCCGGAGTGGAGGGGACGTTGAGGGGATCGCGGGGGAAGCCGTCCGTGGGCGCGTTCGTCGTGGACACCCGGACCGGGAGGTTCGGCGTCGTCATGGGGCACGTGGGTCCCTACGTCCAGCTCAGACCGTACGGCGGCGGCAAGGAGTGGGACGCGGCCCCGGACGCGGTACGCGACGCGACCCCGGCGGAACGACTGACGGCGACGAGCGAGCCCACCGTTCAGCACGACTGAGCGGGCAGCCGGGTAAACACGACTGAGCGGGCAGCAGGGTAAAGCGGTCCCCGCGTACGCGACAATGGACCCATGAGTCTGTTCCGCGACGACGGCATCGTGCCGCACACCCGGTGCGGGGGTACGCGATGAGTCTCTTCCGGGACGACGGGATCGTCCTGAGGACCCAGAAGCTCGGCGAGGCGGACCGGATCATCACCCTGCTCACCCGGGGGCACGGGCGGGTGCGGGCCGTGGCTCGGGGGGTGCGGCGGACCAAGTCGAAGTTCGGGGCGCGGCTGGAGCCGTTCTCCCATGTCGACGTGCAGTTCTTCGCGCGGGGCAGCGAGCTGGTGGGGCGTGGGCTGCCGCTGTGCACGCAGAGCGAGACCATCGCGCCGTACGGCGGCGGGATCGTCTCCGACTATGCCCGGTACACCGCCGGGACGGCCATGCTGGAGACCGCCGAGCGGTTCACCGACCACGAGGGCGAGCCCGCCGTACAGCAGTATCTGCTGCTGGTCGGCGCCCTGCGCACGCTCGCCCGCGGTGAGCACGCCTCCCACCTGGTCCTCGACGCCTTCCTCCTGCGCTCCCTCGCCGTCAACGGCTACGCCCCCAGCTTCAGCGACTGCGCGAAGTGCGGAATGCCCGGCCCGAACCGGTTCTTCTCCGTCGCCTCCGGAGGCTCCGTCTGCGTGGACTGCCGGGTGCCCGGGAGCGTCGTACCGTCGCCGCGGACCCTGGAACTCCTCGCCGCGCTGCTTACGGGAGACTGGGAGACCGCGGACGCCTGCGAGCCGCGGTACGTGCGGGAGGGCAGCGGGCTGGTGTCCGCCTATCTGCACTGGCACATGGAGCGCGGACTGCGTTCGCTGCGGTACGTCGAGCAGCAGCAAGCGGTAGAGAAGCAAGCGTAAGAGGAGACGAGAAGCACATGGTCGTACGCGGGATCCTGGGGCGACAGCGCCGCGAGTACAGGACGCCGGAGCCGCACCCGTCCGGCGCCCGCGCGCCGAAGCTCCCCGGTGAGCTGATCCCCGAGCATGTGGCGATCGTCATGGACGGCAACGGCCGGTGGGCGAAGGAGCGCGGTCTGCCCAGGACCGAGGGGCACAAGGTCGGCGCCGAGCGGGTGCTCGACGTGCTCCAGGGCGCGATCGAGGGCGGTGTGAAGAACATCTCCCTCTACGCCTTCTCCACCGAGAACTGGAAGCGCTCGCCCGACGAGGTCCGCTTCCTCATGAACTTCAACCGCGACTTCATCCGCAAGACCCGGGACCAGCTCGACGAGCTGGGTGTCCGGGTGCGCTGGGTCGGCCGGATGCCCAAGCTGTGGAAGTCCGTCGCCAAGGAGCTCCAGGTCGCCCAGGAGCAGACCAAGGACAACGACCGGCTCACCCTGTACTTCTGCATGAACTACGGCGGCCGGGCCGAGATCGCGGACGCCGCGCAGGCCCTCGCCGAGGACGTGAAGGCCGGCCGGCTCGACCCGTCCAAGGTCAACGAGAAGACCCTCGCGAAGTACCTGTACTACCCGGACATGCCGGACGTGGACCTGTTCCTGCGGCCCAGTGGCGAGCAGCGCACCTCCAACTACCTTCTCTGGCAGAGCGCTTACGCCGAGATGGTCTTCCAGGACGTCCTGTGGCCCGACTTCGACCGCCGTGACCTGTGGCGGGCCTGCGTCGAGTTCGCCTCCCGCGACCGCCGGTTCGGCGGGGCCGTCCCGAACGAGGAACTGCTCGCGATGGAGGAGGCGATGAAGGGCGACCCGGAGGCCTGAGCCCCCGAGCCGCCCCTCGGCGCTCAAGCGGTCAGCTCGTCGTCACCGCCGTGTCGTCGATCACGAAGCTGGTCTGGAGCGAGGAGTCCTCGACGCCGCTGAACTTCAGGGCGACGGTCTGCCCGGCGAAGGCCGACAGGCTGAAGGACTTCTGGACGTAACCGCTGGCCGCGTTGAGGTTCGAGTACGTGGCCAGCGTCGTCGAACCGGCGGTCACCGTCAGCTTGTCGTACTGCGTGCTGGTGGTGGTCTCCGCCGTGTCGATGTGCAGGTAGAAGGTGAACGTCGTCCCGGTGCAGCCGCTCGGGATCGTCACCGACTGGGACAGCGTGTCGGTGTGGGTGGAGCCGTAGCCGTCCAGCCACGCCTTGTAGGAGCCGGTGCGGGCGGCCTGGTCGCTGTCGTTGGTGATGACACCACTGGTCGCGGTCCAGGTCGTGTTGCCCGACTCGAAGCCCTGGTTGCCCAGCAGTTGGGCCGAGGTGCAGCTGCCGCCGCCGCTGGAGCTGACCGTCCAGGTGAAGGACGCCGTCCCGGTGGCGCCGGTGCTGTCGGTCACCGTGACCGTGCTGCTGTAGCTGCCGGCCGTGGTCGGGGTGCCCGATATCAGGCCGGTGGAGCTGCTGATCGACAGCCCGGTGGGCAGACCGCTCGCCGCGTACGTCAGCGACCCGCTGTTGGTCGAACTGGCCGAGACCTGAAGGCTTACGGCCGTCCCGACCGTCGAGGTCTGGCTGCCCGGGTTGGTCACCGTCACACCGGTCGACGGCACGGTGATGTGGCTGCCGACGTTGATGCCCGCGAAGGCGTTGCCGACCCCGGCGTACTGGGTGGAGCTGGTGCCGTACAGGGCCGCGGCGGCGTTCAGCGCGGCGGTGCGGGCCCCGGCGTAGTTGGTGCTGGACGTCATGTATGTCGTCAGCGCCTTGTACCAGATCTGGAGGGCGGCGGCCCGGCCGATCCCGGCGACGGCGACCCCGTCCGAGGTCGGGCTGTTGTAGGTCACGCCGTTGATGGTCTTGGAGCCGCTGCCCTCGGAGAGCAGGTAGAACATGTGGTTCGCGGGCCCGGACGAGTAGTGCACGTCGAGGTTGCCGACGCCCGAGTACCAACTGTCCGCCGAGCCGCCGTCCTTGTCGGGCTCGTCCATGTAACGCAGCGGCGTGCCGTCGCCGTTGATGTCGATCTTCTCGCCGATGAGGTAGTCGCCGACGTCGGAGGAGTTGTTGGCGTAGAACTCCACACCGGTGCCGAAGATATCGGAGGTCGCCTCGTTCAACCCGCCTGATTCACCGGTGTAGTCGAGCCCGGCGGTGTTGGAGGTGACACCGTGGCTCATCTCGTGCCCGGCCACGTCCAGCGAGGTCAGCGCGTGCGTGCCGCCCGAGCCGTCGCCGTAGGTCATGCAGAAGCAGTCGTCGTCCCAGAAGGCGTTGACGTACGACGAGCTGTAGTGGACCCGGGAGTAGGCGGCGACGCCGTCGTTCTTGATGCCGCTGCGGCCGAAGGTGTTCTTGTAGAAGTCCCAGGTGGTCTGGGCGCCGAAGTGGGCGTCCACACCGGCGGTCTGGGTGTTGGAGCCGGAGCCGGTGCCCCACACGTCGTCCGAGTCGGTCATCAGCGTGCCGGTGCCGGACGTGCCGTTGTTGAGGCTGTACGTCTTGTGGCCGCCGCGTGTGGTGTCGTACAGCTGGTACGTCGAACCGGACAGCGTGGTGCCCATGGTGACCGTGCCGCTGTACTGGCTGTTGCCGGTGCCGGTCTCGACGCCTTCGTAGCGGGAGAGTTCGGCGCCGGTCGTGGCGTCGGTGATGACGTGGAGCTTGCTGGGGGTGCCGTCGTCCTGGAAGCCGGAGACCACCGTCTCCCAGGCGAGCTTCGGCGTGCCCTCACCGGCCCAGATCACCTTGCGGGCGCTCTGCGCGGCCGGGTCCTTCGCGTCCAGCGCCTTGGCGGTCTTCAACGCCTTGGCCTGCGCGTTCGTCTTGCTGTACGTCGCGGTCGTGGACTTGACCGAGACGGTACGGCGGTTGTTGTTGAAGGTGGTGCTCACGGTGCCGGCGGCCAGCGAGGCCGGGGGCGTGTGCACGACCAGGTCGCCGCCGAGCACGGGCAGACCGTCGTAGGTCCGCTCGTAGCGGGTGTGGACCGTGCCGTCGTTGTCCTTGACGACGTCCTTGACGACCAGTTTCTCCTTGGCGCCGAGGCCGAGGGAGTCGGCGGTCGCCGTGGTCCTGCCCGAGGCGCTCTTGATGAGCGCGGTGCGCTGGGCCGGGGAGAGTTCGGCCTGAAGGCTTCCGGCGCGCAACGGGCTGGGCTGGGGGGAGGCGGGCTTCGCGGTCGCGGGGACCGTCTGGATTCCTACGGCGAGCAGCGATGCGGCGGCGACCAGGGAAGCGGCGGCGGCCGATCTTCGGGGGGAGAGGCTCACTCGTACTCCTACTGCGACGACGGGGTGGAGGTGCCGTGCGGGGACTGTGCGAGAGCTGGAGGGAGCGTGGCACGGTTGTCCGGGTCATGTCATGCAGAGGAGGGCGAGTCAAGGGTTATCCCTCGGCTCACCTGTGAGTTCCTTGTGGATCAGCCCTGGGCGGCGGCGCAGTCCGCGCAGGTGCCGAAGATCTCCACGGTGTGCGCCACGTTGACGTAGCCGTGCTCGGCGGCGATGGCGTCGGCCCACTTCTCGACGGCCGGGCCCTCGACCTCGACGGCCTTGCCGCAGATCCGGCAGACCAGGTGGTGGTGGTGCTCGCCGGTGGAGCAGCGGCGGTAGACGGACTCGCCGTCGGAGGTGCGCAGGACGTCCACCTCGCCCGCGTCGGCGAGGTTCTGGAGCGTGCGGTACACGGTGGTCAGACCGACCGCGTCGCCCTTGTGCTTCAGCATGTCGTGCAGTTCCTGCGCACTGCGGAACTCGTCGACCTCGTCGAGCGCCGCCGCCACGGCGGCCCGCTGCCGGGTGGCACGGCCCTTCACGGGCGGTCCTGCGGTCGTCACGGGATGTGCCTCCTTCACCTGGCTCACTTCGGCGCCTGCCGGGCCATTGTGCCAGCCCGGCCTGTGCCGAGTCAGACGCCGACCGTGCCGTCCGCCTCCCGACTGGCCGGAATCGCACACTCCGCGGGGTCCCCGGCCGGCCGCCCGGCGGCCGCGGCACGGGCGCGGCGGCGGGCCAGCGGGGCCGCGAGGGCGGTCAGCGCGACGAAGGCCGCGATGGTCAGCAGCACGATCGTCGCGCCGGGCGGGACGTCCTGGTAGTACGAGGTCACGGTGCCGCCGATGGTCACCGTCACCCCGATCGCCACCGCGATCGCGAAGGTGGCCGCGAAGCTCCGGGTGAGCTGCTGCGCCGCCGCCACCGGCACCACCATCAGCGCGCTCACCAGCAGCAGTCCGACCACGCGCATGGCGACGGTCACCGTCACGGCCGCCGTGACCGCGGTCAGCAGGTTGAGCGCGCGCACCGGCAGACCCGTGACCCGCGCGAACTCCTCGTCCTGGCTGACCGCGAAGAGCTGCCGGCGCAGACCGAGCGTGACCAGCACCACGAACGCGGCCAGCACGCAGATCGCCGTCACGTCCGACTCGGAGACCGTGGAGAGCGAACCGAACAGGTACGACGTCAGGTTGGCGTTGGAGCCGCCGGGCGCGAGGTTGATGAACATCACGCCGCCGGCCATACCGCCGTAGAAGAGCATCGCGAGGGCGATGTCGCCCCGGGTCTTGCCGTACCAGCGGATCAGCTCCATGAGGACCGCGCCGAGCACCGAGACGAGGGTGGCCATCCACACCGGGGACCAGGAGAGCAGGAAGCCGAGGCCGACGCCGGTCATGGCGACATGGCCGATGCCGTCGCCCATGAGGGCCTGGCGGCGCTGGACCAGGTAGATGCCGACGGCGGGGGCGGTGATGCCGACCAGGACGGCGGCGAGCAGGGCCCGCTGCATGAAGGCGTAGTCGAGGAAGTCCATCAGCTCAGCAGTCCTGTGCGCATCGGCTCGTGCTCGGGGGAGTGGGGGTGGACGTGGTCGTGGCCGGGCAGGGCATGCTGACCGACCGCGCGTGGGGGAGGGCCGTCGTGCAGGACGCAACCGTCCCGCAGGACGACCGCGCGGTCGATCAGCGGTTCGAGGGGACCCAGTTCGTGCAGCACGAGCAGGACCGTGGCGCCCTGGGCGACCTGTTCCTTCAGCGTCCGCGCCAGCACCTCCTGGCTGGCCAGGTCCACGCCCGCCATCGGCTCGTCCATGATGAGGAGTTCGGGTTCGGCGGCGAGGGCGCGGGCGATCAGCACCCGCTGGTGCTGGCCGCCGGAGAGGGCGTTGACGGAGTCCTTCGCGCGGTCCGCCATGCCGACCAGCTCCAGGGCCCGCCGTACGGCCGCGTGGTCGGCCTTGCGGAGCATGCCGAAGCGGGCGCGGGACAGGCGCCCCGAGGAGACGATCTCGGTGACCGTGGCCGGGACCCCGCCCGCGGCGGTGGTGCGCTGCGGGACGTACCCGACCCGCGCCCAGTCCCGGAACCGGCCGCGCGGGGTGCCGAACAGCTCGATCTCCCCGGCGGACGCGGGTACTTGGCCGATGATCGTGCGGATCGCGGTGGACTTGCCGGAGCCGTTGGCCCCGAGCAGCGCGACGACCTCACCGCGGTTCACGGTGAGGTCGATGCCGCGCAGGACGGGGCGCGAGCCCAGGTCGGCGCGGACCGCGCGCAGCGCGATGACAGGCTCGGTCATGGCGTCCTCCGATGTCATTTCGCTCCCAGGGCGCTCCGGAGCGCCTTGAGGTTGGCTTGCTGCACCGAGAAGTAGTCCTTGCCGCGGGACTTCTCGGTGATGCCCTCGATCGGGTCGAGGACGTCCGTCTTCAGCCCGGCGTCGGAGGCGATGGTCTTCGCGGTCTTGTCGCTGACGAGCGTCTCGTAGAACACGGTCGTGACGCCGTCGGCCTTCGCCATCTTCTCAAGGTCCTTGACCCGGTTGGCACTTGGCTCCGACTCGGGGTCGAGGCCGTTGATGGCCTCCTCGGTCAGGCCGTAGCGCTCGGCGAGGTAGCCGAAGGCGGCGTGGGTGGTGATGAAGACCTTGGTGCCGGTGTTCGCGAGCCCTGTCTCGAACTCGGTGTTCAGGGCGTCGAGCTTCTTCACGAGCGCCGCGGTGTTGGCCTTGTAGTCGGCCGCGTGGTCCGGGTCAGCCTTCTCCAGGGCCTTGCCGACGCCCTCGGCGACCTGGGCGTAGCGCACCGGGTCGAGCCAGATGTGGGGGTCGAGACCGGCGAGTTCGTCGTTCTCGTGGTCGTCGTGCTCGGCCGCGTGGCCGCCGACCTCGTTGCCGTGCTTCTCCAGCTCGGTGAGGGAGGCGGCGTCGATCTTGGTCTTGATCTCGGACTGGGCGACCGCGTCGTCGACGGACGGCTGGAGGTTCTTGAGGTAGACCACCGCGTCGGACTCCTGGAGCTGCGCGGTCTGCTTGGCGCTGATCTCCAGGTCGTGCGGCTCCTGGCCGGGCTCGGTCAGGCTGGTGACGCTGACATGGTCGCCGCCTATCTGCTCGGCGAGGAAGGCCATCGGGTAGAAGGACGCGACGACGTCGAACTTGCCGCTGTCACCGGCGGCGGCACTGTCGGTGGAGCAGGCGGACAGGGCGGCGAGGGCGGTGCCCGCGGCGAGCGCGGGTATGAGGCGGCGTCGTACGTTCATGACAGTCATTTTCATCAAATATGGAAACCGTTGTCAACAAAGTCCGGGTCTCGAACCGATTTGATACGGGGGGTGGCCGCGCCGGTAACCTGAGGCCTTCGCTGCCGTCCATTCGTCATGAAGAGAGCACCGTGGCCGCCGACAAGATCGACACCATCGTCAGCCTGAGCAAGCGCCGTGGCTTCGTATTCCCTTGTAGTGAGATCTACGGCGGTCAGCGGGCCGCCTGGGACTACGGACCGCTGGGTGTCGAGCTCAAGGAGAACCTGAAGCGTCAGTGGTGGCGCTACATGGTGACGTCGCGCGAGGACGTGGTCGGTATCGACTCGTCCGTGATCCTGGCCCCCGACGTCTGGGTCGCCTCCGGTCACGTCGCCACCTTCTCCGACCCGCTCACCGAGTGCACCTCCTGCCACAAGCGGTTCCGCGCGGACCACCTGGAGGAGGCCTACGAGGCCAAGCACAAGCGCGCCCCGGAGAACGGCCTGGCGGACGTGAACTGCCCCAACTGCGGCAACAAGGGCCAGTTCACCGAGCCCAAGCAGTTCTCGGGTCTGCTCTCGACCCACCTCGGCCCGACCCAGGACACCGGCTCCGTCGCCTACCTGCGCCCCGAGACCGCACAGGGCATCTTCACCAACTTCGCCCTAGTGCACACCGCTTCGCGCAAGAAGCCGCCGTTCGGCATCGCGCAGATGGGCAAGTCCTTCCGCAACGAGATCACGCCCGGCAACTTCATCTTCCGCACCCGCGAGTTCGAGCAGATGGAGATGGAGTTCTTCGTCAAGCCGGGCGAGGACGAGAAGTGGCAGGAGTACTGGATGGAGCAGCGCTGGAACTGGTACACCGGCCTGGGCCTGCGCGAGGACAACATGCGGTGGTACGAGCACCCGAAGGAGAAGCTCTCCCACTACTCCAAGCGCACCGCCGACATCGAGTACCGCTTCCAGTTCGGCGGCAACGAGTGGGGTGAGCTGGAGGGTGTGGCCAACCGCACCGACTACGACCTCACCGCCCACTCCAAGGCCTCCGGCCAGGACCTCCTCTACTACGACCAGGAGGCCGGCGAGCGCTGGACGCCGTACGTCATCGAGCCCGCGGCCGGTGTCGGCCGCGCGATGCTGGCGTTCCTGCTCGACGCGTACGTCGAGGACGAGGCCCCCAACGCCAAGGGCAAGCTGGAGAAGCGCACGGTGCTGCGCCTCGACCACCGTCTGGCCCCGGTGAAGGTCGCGGTCCTGCCGCTCTCCCGCAACGCGGAGCTGTCCCCGAAGGCCAAGGGCCTGGCGCAGGCGCTGCGGCAGAACTGGAACATCGAGTTCGACGACGCGGGCGCGATCGGCCGCCGTTACCGCCGTCAGGACGAGATCGGTACGCCGTACTGCGTGACGGTCGACTTCGACACGCTCGACGACAACGCGGTGACGGTCCGCGAGCGCGACTCCATGAAGCAGGAGCGGGTGTCCCTCGACCAGATCGAGGGCTACCTGGCGGGCCGGCTCGTCGGCGCGTAGCAGTCTCCTACGGCCCCTGGCGCAAGGTTTCGGCCTTGCGGCAGGGGCCGTTTTGCTGCCCTCGCCCGCTCCGGAGGCGGGTGACTCCTCGGCGGTGAGTGACAGCTGACAAATATTGAAATCTGTCATCTGTCATGTCAGGGTAGGGCGCATGACGATGCGAACCCGAACCCTCGGAACCACCGGACCCCAGGTCTCCGCCCTCGGCCTCGGCTGCATGGGCATGTCCGCGCTGTACGGCGAGGCGGACCGGGCCGAGTCGATCGCGACGATCCACGCGGCGCTGGACGCGGGCGTGACGCTGCTCGACACCGGCGACTTCTACGCCATGGGGCACAACGAGATGCTGATCGGCGAGGCGCTGCGCACCGCGTCCGCCACCAGGCGCGAACAGGCCCTGGTGAGCGTGAAGTTCGGCGCCCTGCGCAGCCCCGACGGACAGTGGATCGGCTACGACGGCCGCCCCGCCGCCGTGAAGAACTTCGCCTCCTACTCCCTCCAGCGGCTCGGCGTCGACCACCTCGACGTCTACCGGATCGCCCGGCTCGACCCGGACGTACCGATCGAGGAGACGGTCGGCGCGATCGCGGAACTGATCCAGCAGGGGTACGTCCGTCACGTGGGCCTCAGTGAGGTCGGCGCCGAGACGATCCGCCGAGCCGCCGCCACCGCGCCGGTCGCCGACCTCCAGATCGAGTACTCCCTCATCTCCCGCGGCATCGAGGAGCGGATCCTGCCGGTCACCCGGGAGCTGGGCATCTCCGTCACGGCCTACGGCGTGCTGTCCCGCGGCCTGATCTCCGGCCACTTCACCCGCGACCGGCAGCTCTCGGCGACCGACTTCCGCGCGCACTCCCCGCGCTTCCAGGGCGACAACCTCCGGCACAACCTGAACCTCGTGGAGGAGCTCCGGAAGATCGCCGAACGCAAGGGCGCCTCGGTCGCGCAGATCGCCATCGCCTGGGTACTGGCCCAGGGCGCCCGCCACGGCGACGACATCGTGCCCCTGATCGGCGCCCGCAGCCGCGACCGGCTCACGGAGTCGCTGGGCGCGCTGGACGTCGTACTGGAGGAGGCGGACCTCACGGAGATCGAGCAGACGGTACCGGCGGACGCGGCGGCGGGCGACCGCTATGCGCCGGCGGCGATGGCACACCTGGACAGCGAGCGGTGAGTGCGGTGGCGGGTGCCGGTCGGGGGGAGGGCGGGGTGGCTGTGGCGGGGTGGCTCGACGGGGGGCGGTGGTTGGTGGGCCGGTTGCGGTCCGGGGTGCGGTGGCCGTGGCCGGGCGCGTCGGCTGCGTTCGCCTGCCTCGGCGGTGGCGGCGGGTGGTGAGTGTGGTGGCGGGTGCTGTTCGGGGGAGGGCGGCGGTGGCCGGTCGGGCGAAGGTGTGGGCGGTGGCTGCTGGAGGTGCTGGCTGTGAGGGCGCGTCCCGGCGGTGGGCGGGGAGCGTCGTGAGCGGTGTCGGCCGGGCCGCGGCGGCCGTCGGGTGCGGCGGCGGCTGTGCGGGCGCTGCTCGGCGGTCAGGTGTGATCGTCCCGGCGGGTACCGTCTAGGACATGGCACCGACCACCGAGCCCCTGACCGCCGAGCGCATCCTGGAGGCCACCGAGGAGGTGCTGCGGCGGCACGGGCCGGCCAAGGCGACCGTGGTGGACGTGGCGCGGGCGCTCGGGGTCAGTCATGGCAGCGTCTACCGGCACTTCCGGACGAAGGCGGCGCTGCGGGAGGCGGTGACCAAGCGGTGGCTGGACCGGGCCACGGGGATGCTCGCGGGGATCGCCGCGGCGGACGGTGACCCGGAGACCCGGCTGCGCGACTGGCTCGCCGCCCTCTTCGCGGCCAAGCGCCGCAAGGCGGGCGACGACCCGGAACTCTTCGCCACGTACGAGGTCCTGGCCCGCGAGAGCGTCGAGACGGTGTCCGACCACATCACCGAACTGACCTCCCAGCTCACCCGCATCGTCGACGCCGGCGTCGACGCGGCCGCCTTCACCGCCGCGGACCCCGCCGCCACCGCCCGCGCCCTCTTCCAGGCCACCACCCGCTTCCACGACCCCCGTTACGCCCGCGACTGGGAACAGCCGGGCGCGCAGGAGGAGTTCGGGGCGGTGGTGGACCTGCTGGTGCGGGGACTGAGGGCCTGACCGCGGCTACCCGTCCGACGGATCCACCGTCGCCTGGTGCTCCTCCGCCAGATGTTCCTCCGCCTTCAGCCAGGGCAGGAACTGCGCGTTCTTGCGCCAGCCGCAGGTGTCGCATCTGATCGTGCGTTGGGCGCCCTTGCGCTGCACACGCACGACGTGTTCGCGGCCGTGCTGGTCCCAGCGGCTCACCTTGCTCGTGTTGATCTGCAACATGTGCCTCGCCTCCGGCAAGGAGTGTGCAGCAAGAACACCGTCAACGGCAGTGTCTTCACGGGGCGTTCGCCAAGTCGTGAGCCGGGTGCCGGGTGCCGGGTGCCGGGTGCGGGGTGCGGGACGTGGTCAGTCGATCGTGCGCGGGAGCCGGAGGCTGAGCACGCCGGTCAGGGCCACCCCGGCGAGCTGGACCAGCAGGGTCGTCACCAGCGCGTCCCGCATGCCCATCCCCGGCACCAGGGCCAGGAAGAGGCTGCCGAGGGTGGCGACACCGAGGGCCAGCGCCGACTGCTGGGTGGTGATCATGACCCCGCTGCCCACCCCGGCCCGCGCGGGCGGCACCTCGGACAGCACGATCCGGAAGACCACGGGGAGCTGGAGCGCCTGGCCGACCCCGGCGACCGCACCGCCCGGCAGCAGCGTCACCAGCCCCAGGTCCGGCCAGGAGTGCCGGGCCGCCAGGATCATCAGGGCCAGGCCGACCCCCTGGATCAGCGCACCCGCGGTCACCACCCGGGTGCCGTACCGCGCGATCAGCCGCGGCCCGGCGACCGACGTCAACAGGAACGTCACCGCCAGCGGCACCAGGGCGAGG
The DNA here is from genome assembly GCF_010548375.1 of Streptomyces sp. SID13726. Lineage (GTDB taxonomy): Bacteria > Actinomycetota > Actinomycetes > Streptomycetales > Streptomycetaceae > Streptomyces. Next base: position 96,070 of record NZ_JAAGLY010000019.1, on the reverse strand, counting down.
CCCGCCTGCACGGGACTGCGGCCCGCCCCCTCCTGGAGCGCCACCGCGATCACGAACATGAAGCCCGCGAAGCCCATCGAGAAGGGCACTATCAGGATCAGGCCGCGCCGCAGGGACACCAGCCGGAAGAGGCTCGGCGGGACCAGCGGCGTACGGCCCGCGCGGTCCGCCCGGCGCTCCACCGCGAAGAACGCGCCCGCCAGGAACGGGAACGCCGCCAGCGACAGCCACGTCCACAGCGGCCAGCCCGCCGCCCGGCCCTCGGTCAGCGGGGCCAGCAGGGCGAGGAGGGCCGCCGCCAGCAGGACCGTGCCGGGGCCGTCCACCGGCTCCGGGCGCGGCGAGCGGGTCTCCGGGAGTGAACGGACCGCCAGCACCAGACCGGCCAGCACGACCGGGACGTTCACCAGGAACACCGCCCGCCAGCCCGTGCCCGCGAGGTCCGCGGCCACCAGGACCCCGCCGAGGATCTGGCCCGCGACCATGGACAGGCCCGCCGTCGCGCCGTACAGGCCCATCGCCCGGGCCCGCCGGGACCCGGAGGTCGCCGACTGGATCGTGGCCAGCACCTGCGGCAGCATCGCGGCCGACGCGGCGCCCTGCGCGACCCGGGCCGCGACCAGCGCCCACGCGGTCGGCGCGAGCCCGCACGCCAGCGAGGTCAGCCCGAAGGCCGCCATACCGCCCAGGAACAGCCGCCGACGCCCGAAGAGGTCGCCGAGCCGGCCGCCCAGGACCAGGAGGACGGCGTACGCCAACCCGTAGCCGGCGACGACGAGTTCGAGGACCGACTCGCTCGCGGAGAGGTCGGCGGCGATGGTGGGCAGGGCGACGTTGACGATGAAGAAGTCGATGAGGGGGAGTGCCGCGGCGAGCAGCACCGTGAACAGTCCGAGGCCGCCCAGCGCGGGCGGCGTGGCGGGACGGACGGCGTGTGGAGTGGTGGTTTCGGTGGTCACGCCTCCGAGCGTGCGCCCTTTCCCAGACGGGTACCAGAGTCTCCTTATCCTGGTAGAAGAACCACCTGGCAACAGGGTCACGGTGGCGGCAGGCTGGAGGCATGACGACCATGGCCCAGGAGACAGCCGTACCGGTGTCCGCGTCCGCGGCGGAGGTCCGGCGCCATGAGCTCGCCGCGTTCCTGCGCCACCGCCGCGAGCACATCGCCCCCGAGCAGGTCGGCCTGGTCCGCGGCTCCCGGCGCCGCACCCCGGGCCTGCGCCGCGAGGAGGTCGCCCATCTCTCCGCGGTCGGCGTCACCTGGTACACCTGGCTGGAGCAGGCCCGCGACATCCAGGTCTCCGTGCAGGTCCTGGACGCCCTCGCCCGCGCGCTGCGACTCGACCCGAGCGAGCGCTCGCACCTCTTCCAGCTGGCCGGCGCGGTCGACCCGACCCCGGCCACCGTCTGCCCGTCGATCACCCCGGCGATCCGCCAGGTGCTCCGGCAGCTGGAGCCGGTCCCGGCCTGTGTGCAGAACAGCCGCTACGACATCCTGGCCTACAACCGCACCTACGGCCTGCTGCTGTGCGACCTGGACGCGGTGCCGCCCGAGGACCGCAACTGCATGGTCCTGTCCTACACCAACGCCGACTGGCGCTCCTCGATCGTCCATCTCTCCGAGGCGCACCGCTTGATGGCCGCCCGCCTGCGCGCCACCATGGCCGGGAACCTCGCCGAGCCCGGCTGGAAGATGCTCCTGAAGCGGCTGCGCTGCGAGTCCCCGGAGTTCCGCGAGGTCTGGGACCGGCACGAGGTCGTCGAACACCGGGGCCGCCGCAAGGAGTTCATGAACCGCTACGTCGGCCGGGTCACCGTCGACCACACCGACCTGTGGCTCGGCCCCGAGACCGGACCGCGCATGGTGACCTACGCCCCCGTGGACGAGGAGTCCCGGCGGCGGCTGGAGAAGCTGCACGCCATCGCCCTCGAACGCACCGCGTGAGCGAGATCTCAACCGAGATCTCCACCACCGTCCCGCACCTGGTGCATCGGGTGTACTGGATCGTGCCCCGTCCGCTCGGTGCACTGCTCCAGAGCGCCTGACCGGCCGCCGCCGACGGGGATGACCGGGCGGAGTACGGGCACCCGGCCCGTCCGGAGCAGACCCCCACCGCGAGGAAGTCGGGCGAGGCGAGTGATGGCCGAGCAGAGGACAGCACAGCAGCCGCAGGAACTGCCGCACCTGGTACGGGCGGCCGTGTCGGTACTGGGCAGGGTGCCCGGCGCCGGGACGGTCGGCCGGGTGGCCGGGGGAGCGCTGGACCGGCTGGAGGCGGTGTCGCCGCGCGGCCGACGGGTCGTGGCGTACGCCGGGTCCGGGGTGATCGGCGCGGTGGCCGTCGTGGAGTGGCCGATCACGGTCACGGGGGCGGCGGTCGCGTGGCTCACCGGGGCGGGAGCGGAGGACCGTACGGACCGTGCGGGCCCGGGCGAGCGTGACAGCCCGGTGGGCCCGGGCGGGCGTGACAGCCCGGTGGGCCCGGACGGGCGTGACAGCCCGGTGGGCCCGGACGGCAGGCCCACGCCCCGGGTGCTGGCGTCGACACACGGCACACCGGGCGGGACGCCGGCGGGTTCGACGGTTACGGCGGCACCGCGCACGGCGCCCGACCCGTCGCCCTCGGACAGGCTGCCCCCGCACGAGCCGGCGGCCCCTCCCGGCAAGGGCGGTCCAGGTGGCTCCACGGCCGGACGGCAGCCGTACGCCGACCCCCGTGGCGGTCCGGCTACGCGCTGACGCCCGCCGCTTCCCGTACCTCCACCGACGACAGCCGGTCCGCCGTCCGCTCGGCCGTCCCGCGTGCCCAGCGCCCGCTCGTCACCGCGCCGAGCACCAGCACCATGAGCCCGCAGCCCGCGAGGATCCACCACCCGGGCGTGGCGGCGGACACGAACTCTTCCTTGTACGACGACGCGCCCACCCCGGAGGCCAGCACCGCCCCGATCACCGCGACGCCGAGCGTCTGGCCGAGCTGGCGGCTGGTGGAGGCGACGGCCGCCGCGACCCCCGCCTGGGCCCGGGGCATCCCGGACACCGCCGTGTTGGTGATCGGCGCGTTGACCAGCCCGAACCCGATCCCGAACAGCACGTATCCGAGGAACAGCGTTACGTCGGACGTCTCCGCGTCGAAGGCGGCGAACAGCACCCCGCTCGCCGTCGTCATGACGCCCGCGAGGACGAGCGGCAGCCGTGGCCCCCGGCTGCCCACGAGCCGTCCGGACACCGGCGCGAGCAGGAACATCGGTATCGCCATCGGCAGCATCCACAGGCCCGCGTGCAGCGCGTCCAGCCCGCGGACGTTCTGGAGGTACAGCGTCGACAGGAACAGGAACCCGCCGAGCCCCGCGAACGCGCTGATCGCGATCACCGTGGCCCCGCTGAACGGCGCGGACCGGAAGAACCGCAGGTCGATGAGGGGTTCGTCGCGCCGGGGTTCGTACCAGAGCAGCCCGGCGAGCGCGACGACGGCCACGACGGCGAAGGGCAGGACGTACGAGAACCCGGACGCCGGGGCCTCGATGATGGCGTACGTCAGCGAGCCGAACAGGGCGATCACCAGGACCTGTCCGACCGCGTCGGGGCGGCGGGCCTTGGGGGCGCGGGACTCGGGGACGAAGCGCAGGGTGAGGAGCAGGGCCGCGAGGCCGACGGGGAGGTTGACCCAGAAGATCGAGCGCCAGCCGACCGCGTCCACGAGCACTCCGCCGACCAGCGGCCCGGCGGCCATGGAGATGCCGACGACCGCGCCCCACACCCCGATCGCCCGGGCGCGCTCGCGCGGGTCGGTGAAGGTGTTGGTGATGATCGACATGGCGACCGGGTTGAGCATCGAGCCGCCGACCGCCTGCACCATGCGGAAGACGATCAGCGCCTCCAGGTTCGGCGCGGCGGAGCAGAGCGCGGAGCCGATGGTGAAGACGACCAGGCCCGCCATGAAGACCCGTTTGCGGCCGATCCGGTCGGCCGTGGAACCGGCCAGCATCAGCAGCGAGGCGAGGACCAGCGTGTACGCGTCGATCGTCCACTGGAGGCCGGCGGTGGTGGCGTCCAGGTCCCGCTGCATGGCGGGCAGGGCGACGTTGAGGGCGGTGGTGTCGAGGCTCACGATCAGCAGGCTCATGCAGCAGATCGCGAGCACCAGCATGCGTCGGCGGTGGCTGAGCTCGGGCATGCCCTTCATCGTACGCCGGTATCGATAGTGCGTCTAACTAATGGTCGATACATGATCGATGTACGGGTACTCCGGGGCGTGCGTGACAATGGGGGAATGTCCACGACCGCCGCGCCGCTTCAGATCGGCCCGCACACCGTCCGGCCCCCCGTCGTCCTGGCCCCCATGGCCGGGATCACCAACGCGCCCTTCCGCACCCTGTGCCGGGAGTTCAGCGGCGGCAAAGGGCTGTTCGTCAGCGAGATGATCACGACCCGGGCGCTGGTCGAGCGCAACGAGAAGACCATGCAGCTGATCCACTTCGACGCGACCGAGACACCGCGCTCGATCCAGCTGTACGGCGTCGACCCGGCCACCGTCGGCAAGGCCGTCCGCATGATCGCGGAGGAGGATCTCGCCGACCACATCGACCTGAACTTCGGGTGCCCGGTGCCGAAGGTGACGCGTAAGGGCGGGGGGTCGGCGCTGCCGTTCAAGCGTCCTCTGCTGCGGGCGATCCTGCGGGAGGCGGTGAGCGGGGCGGGCTCTCTGCCGGTCACGATGAAGATGCGCAAGGGCATCGACGACGACCACATCACGTACCTCGACGCGGGGCGGATCGCTGTGGAGGAGGGCGTTACCGCGATCGCGTTGCACGGCCGTACTGCCGCCCAGCACTACGGCGGCACCGCCGACTGGGACGCCATCGCGCGGCTCAAGGAGCATGTGCCGGAGATTCCCGTGCTCGGCAACGGGGACATCTGGTCCGCGGGGGACGCGTTGCGGATGGTGCGGGAGACGGGGTGCGACGGGGTCGTGGTCGGGCGGGGGTGCCTCGGGCGGCCCTGGCTGTTCGCGGATCTGGTGGCCGCGTTCGAGGGGCGGGCCGATGACATCGCTCGGCCGTCGTTGCGTGAGGTCGCGGATGTCATGGTCCGGCACGCGGCCCTGCTCGGGGAGTGGATCGGTGACGAGGCTCGCGGGGTCATCGACTTCCGTAAGCACGTGGCCTGGTACCTGAAGGGGTTCGCGGTCGGCAGCTCGATGCGGAAGCGGCTGGCGATCACGTCTTCGCTGGAGGAACTGCGGTCCGGGCTGGACGAGTTGGACCTTGGTCAGGCGTGGCCGGTCGGGGCGGATGGGCCGCGCGGGCGTACGTCCGGCAACAACCGGGTGGTTCTGCCGGATGGGTGGTTGAGGGATCCGTATGACTGTGCGGGGGTTGGGGAGGAAGCGGAGCTGGATACGTCGGGGGGCTGACGGTTGGGTTGTGGGTTGTGGGTTGTGGGTTGTCTGCGGGTTCGGTGGGGGCGGGCGTTTTGCGCAGTTCCCCGCGCCCCTGAGGCCTGCGGCGGCCCGTTCGGCCCCGGTGGGGCCTGCTGTAGCGCGTTGCGTTCGGTGGTGGGGTCGGGGTCGGGGTGGGGGGTATCCGTCCTCGGTCCGGCGGCTCGGTCTCTTGAGTGGTGCTCGGTTATGGACGCCGGCCGCTGCGGGCGGACACCCCCCACCCCGTCCCCTTCGCACCGTCGGCGGCCAACGGCCCGTGGTGGCGCGCGTTGGGCGCCGCGGGCGAGGGGTCACGTATCTGCGCAGGTTCGCTGCAGCTAGCTAGGGGCGCGGGGAACTGCGCGACAAGCCACAACGGACCCGCACTCGCCAAACCACACATCGAGGCACCCCCATAGGCGCCCGGCTCAAGTCCAGCGCAGCTGCCCGCACTCGCCAAACAACCGGACCCGGCACTCCGTCACCCCTTCGACGGATGCGGAGTCGAGCCGTACGCGGTCAGGAAGCGGTCTCGGAAGGAGCTCATCTTCCAGACCGGTGCGTTGTGGGCCGGCTTGAGGCCGTCCGTCCAGTTCCAGGAGGTGATCTTGGCCAGGACCTTGGGGTCCTTCGCGACGATGGAGATCGGTACGTCACGGCTCGCGTTGTTGCCGCTGACCCGGGCGATCGGCTGGTGGTCGCCGAGGAAGACGAGGACCGTGTTGTCGTTGCCGTAGCGCTCCAGCCACTGGGTGAGCGCGGTGACGGAGTAGGAGATCGACTTGCCGTACTCCTGCTTGGAGCGGGTGGAGTCGGAGATGATGTCGGACGGTTTGTTGCCGGCCTTTTCGATGCCCTTGAAGATCGAGCCGTCGCCCAGGTCGTCCCAGTCGACCATCTTCGGGATGGGGGCCCACGGCTGGTGGCTGGAGGTCAGGATGATCTCGGACATCAGCGGCTTGTCGCGCTTCTTGCTGTGGATCATCCGCTGGTAGGCCTCCAGGGTGTACTGGTCGGGCATCGTCGACCAGCTGAACTTCGGTCCCTGGTAGCCGAGTTGGAAGGCGTTGTAGACCTTGTCGAGGCCGTAGTACTTCTGCTCGGGCCAGCCCTTCTGGACGCCCGGCATCACCCCGACCGTGTCCCAGTCGCCGGTCTTCTTGAAGGCCTTGGTGAGGCTGAGGTGGTCGCTGGCCATGACCGTGCGGTAGCGCTGCTGGTTGTCGATCCACAGGCCGGAGAGAGTGGTCGAGTGGCCGAGCCAGCTGTTGCCGCCGTACGTCGCGGAGGTCAGCCAGCCGCTCTTCGCGTGGAAGCCCGCCTTCGCGAGGGCCGCGGTGCTCGCCGTGAGGGTCTTGTCGACCCCGGGTGCGATGCCCGCGTCCTCCACGGCGCTGCGGCCGTAGCTCTCGATGAAGGTGAAGACCATGTCCTTGCCGCGCAGGTCGGGGACCAGCTGGGAGGCCGGCGTGTTCCCGAAGGCGTCGACCTTGGCCACCTTCTGGAAGTCCGCCTCGTCACGCATCGTGTAGAGCACCCGCCGGGCCTGCATCTCGGCGATGGCCGCGGTGTGTTCGGCCGCGAGCGGAGTGCCGCCGACCTGGAGGCCGAGCGCCGAGCAGGCGACCCAGACGGTCGCGGCGATCAGGGTGCCCCGGGTGGCGGTCTGCTTGTCCCGCACCAGCAACTCGCTCAGCCGGACCATCGCCAGCGTCATGAGGGACAGCAGCAGAAGGACGAGCACGAACGCGCCGACCGTGGCACCGACCGCCACCCCCGAGCCCAGCGAGTCGTCGACGTACGACCGCGCGTCGTCGAGCAACTCCCAGTCCAGGACGGGGTTGAAGGCCCGCCCCAGGTATTCGTTGAAGCCCATGTCGAGGAAGTTCAGGATCGTCAGCACCCCGAGCGACACCCCGGACACGACGGCCACCACCAGACGCGGCCGGCGCGGCAGCGCGAGCATCACGGCCGCCCCGAGTATCGCCTCCGCCGGAATCCGCGTGAACTCCCTGACATGCAGGTTCACGATCTTGTTCGGCAGCAGCAGCGCACCGAGGACCAGCGCCGCGGCCAGTATGTTCAGGGCCCACCTCGTGTTCCGTACGACCGTGGGGTGACCGTCCCGCCACGCCGCCAGCCGCGCCCGCAACGACGGCTTCTCCTCCACCGGAGGACTCTCGCCCCCGGTCGCCTCGGCCTCGGGTGACGTGCTCTCTGCGATGGTCTCGGACACCCGAGGGTCCTTCCGTACGGATCCTTGATGGAAGGCGGACCCGATATGGGGTCTCGGATCCGCCACATTCCGGTACGGAGGGCTCACCCCGACAGTTCACGTCCTAGGGCAAACACCGCCCCAACGCTTGGTCAACGGTCAGGTTCGCTCACGGCGGGCCCGCGGCCGCCACCCCACCAGCCGGCCCCCTCGACTAGGCACCCCCGACCGCCGTCAACAACGCGAGCGGCGCCGCAGCGGACCGCGCCTCCCGCACACATGCGTGCGGATACGGCACCGGCTCCCCGTGGGACTCCCGCCCGTACCCGGCCAGTACCTCCGGCAGCCGGTGCCCCGTGGCCGTCGCCGCGTCCACCAGACCGTGTGCCACCGTCCGGGCCTCGTCGTGGAGTCCGTAGCGGGCCAGCCCGAGTGTGATCAGCGCGTTGTCGTGCGGCCACACCGATCCCCGGTGGTACGACATCGGGTGGTACGCCGCCTGCCCGGAGGCCACCGTGCGCACGCCCCACCCCGAGAAGAAGTCCGGCTCCAGCAGCCGCCGTCCCACCAGCTCCCCGTACTCCTTGTCGAGCAGCCCCGACCACAGCAGATGCCCGGCGTCGGAGGCCAGCGCGTCGACCTGGCGGCCCTCGCCGTCGAGGGCGAGCGCGGGGAAGGCGTGGTCCCGCATCCAGAAGTCCCGCTGGAAACGGTCCCGCAGATCCGCCGCGGCCTGTTCGAGGAGGGCCGCGTACGTCTCGTCGTCCCACACGGTGCGGGCGAGTGCCGCGGTCCGGCGCAGGGCGTCGTACGCGTAGCCCTGGGCGCCCGCGGCCATCACCGGGCCGGTCGCCCGGGTGCCGTCGGCGCCGCAGATCGCGCCGGGGGAGTCCTTCCAGTTCTGGTTGGCGAGGCCGCCCCGGTCGGCGCGGTAGACGAGGTAGCCGCGGGAGGTCAGGCCGCCGTGGTCCAGCATCCAGCCGATCGCCGCGCGGGCGTGGGGCTCCAGGCGCCGGGCGAGGGGGACGTCCCCGGTGTGGTCCACGTACGCGCCGAGCAGGACCAGGAAGAGCGGGGTCGCGTCGACCGAGCCGTAGTAGCGGCCGTACGGCACCTGTCCGAAGTGTGCCAGCTCGCCATGGCGTACCTCGTGCACGATCTTGCCGGGCTGGGCCACGGCGGTCGCGCCGGTCTCGGTGGCCTGGGTCGCGGCGAGGGCGGGCAGGGTCGCGGCGGCCAGCTGGGGACGGTACGGCAGGGCGAACAGCGAGGTGAGCAGGGCGTCCCGGCCCAGCAGGGTCAGGAACCAGGGTGCCCCCGCCGCCGGGACGCGCAGTTCCTCGCCGTCGGGGCCGGTCGCCGGGACCTGGAGCGAGGCGAGGTCGGCGAGTCCGCGCGCGCAGGCGGCCGCCAGCTCCGGCCAGCCGGTCGGGAAGGCGACGCCCTCCACGAACTCGCCCTCCAGCGCGAGGAGTCGGCGGTTCAGGGCGGCGGGCGAACTCGGTACCCGCCGGGCCCGTTTGTCGCCGTGCGGCCTGGCCATCACCCGGAGCGTCAACTCGGCCGTCCCGTGCGGTTCCAGGGGCAGGGTCCACACCAGCCGCCTGGCCCCGGTGCCGGTCTCCTCGACGCCGTCCGGGGCGGGGTCGGCCGTGACCGTCGTGGAGGAACGCCATTCGCCGCGGTGGTAGCCGAACTCCACGCCGTCGTCGAGGACTTCGCGGGAGCGGGTCGCGCCGGTCTTGGTGTACGTCCGGTGGTCGGAGCGGAGTTCGAACTGGTCGGTGAAGTCGGCGTCCGCGGTGACCGCGAGCCGGACCGTCGTCGGCACCGGGCGGTTGCTGGTGACGCGCAGGGACTCGACGAACGAGCCGTCCCCCACCGCCTGTTCGCGGAAGAGCGTGCACGCGGGCGGCTCCTGGCGGCCGCCTCGCGGGACCAGGACGCAGCGCGCGGTGTCGCCGTCGGCCACCGGGGACAGCGTCTCCGGGACCGCGCCGTCGACGGTGAGCTGCCAGCGGCTCAGATGCCGGGCGTCCCGCACGAACAGTCCGTCCGGGGAACTGCCGCCCCGGACACCGCTGATGTCGCCGCCGTCACCCACGGCGGCGAACGTCCCGCCGTGCACGAGCAGATGATGTCGGTCCGTCATCGCCGGTTCCCTCCCTTGAGTCCCATGTCCGCCGTGACTGTGCCTGTGGTGTCGCCGTGCAGCAGGTCGAGCGCGAGGGCGGCGGTCCAGCTGAAGCCGGTCGCGCCGCAGGCCTCGCCGGTGTACGGGTCGACGTACTCCGCGAAGTCGGTGGCCTCGGCGAGTCCGAGGACCGACTCCCGCAGGGCGTCGGCCTGTTGGAGTCTTCCGTGGGTGCGCAGCCCGCGCTCCAGCAGCCAGCTCGTGTTGAACCAGGCCGGTCCGCGCCAGTAGCGGTGCGGGTCGAAGGCCTCGCCGAGGAGGTCGTAGCTGGGCGGGAGGCGGGTGGTGGTGCCGAGGCCGAAGTGCGGGCCGGCCGCGGTCTCCAGCAGCGCCGTGACGACGTCCCTCGGGAGGCCGGGGAGCAGGAGGGGCACCAGGCCGGAGACACCGCGCTCGGGGACCAGGGCGCCCTGTCCCGGCCGGTCGCCGGCGGGGTCGCGCAGGTCCCGGCAGAGGAACATCCCGCTCGCCGGGTCCCACAGCCGCTCCACCAGGGCCGCCGTCAGCCGCTCCGCGCGCGCGTGCCGGGCGGTGGCGGTCGCGCCCAGCTCGGCGGCGATCCGGGCGAGGGCGTGCTCGGAGGCGATGAGCAGGGCGTTGAACGCGGGGTCCTCGACCGCGAACTCCCCTGCCCCGTCGGCGTATTCGCCGTCCCGGTACTCCGTCGCCAGCCGGACGTACCGTCCGTAGTCCAGATCCGTCGGCCGGTCCTCGGCCGCTCCGTGGTCGAGGTCGGCGCGGCGGAAGGAGCGGGCCGGGGCGGGGGTGACCCGGCTCAACGGGAGGTCCCAGCAAGGGCTGTTGTCCATACCCTGTTCCCAGGGGTGCACGACGGACGCGAGACCGCCTCCGCCCAGGTCGCGGTGATGCAGGAGGTAGCGGTGCCAGGCGGCCAGCCGCGGGTGGACGCGGGCGAGGAAGCCGCGCGCCCGGGACAGGACGGGGTCGGCGCGGTGGACCAGCCATGCGGCCAGCGCGTGCACCGGTGGCTGCACGATGCCGGACGTCTGTACGGTGCGCGGGGCGCCCGCGGCGCGCCCCGCGGTCGAGGAGCGCCAGAAGTCGGGGCTCGGGAAGTACGCGTCGAGCGGCACGGAGGGGTTGAAGACGATGTGCGGGACGCGTCCGTCGCCCCACTGGGCGTCCAGCAGCGTCTCCAGCTCCGTCTGCGCCCGCAGGGGCGAGAGGTGGCGCAGGCCGATCGCGACGAACGCGGAGTCCCAGGACCACTGGTGCGGGTACAGGCTGCGCGAGGGGACCGTGGAGGCGCCGGTCCAGTTGGTCTCCAGCACCCGTGCCGCCGCCGTGTGCAGGGGGTGCGGCGGATCCGGGGGATCGTATGCGATCGGGCGTTCCGCGGAACGGCTGACGACTTGGGCGCTGCGATCCACTCGGGGCTCCCCGAAAGACGTGCGGCTGACCGGTTCGGCCAGGACTACCGTAGAGTTACGTCTATTTAACACGCAAAACTCAATATGTAATGCAGAGTTGAGAAACACAAGGGGGTGCGCATGGCTGGACGGAGTCAGACCGGCGCCGGAGATCTGCTCGAACTGGTCCGCAGCGGACGAGCCGTCACGCGCGGGGCCCTCCAGCAGGCCACCGGGCTGTCCCGGGCGACCGTCGGCCAGCGCCTGGAACGGCTCTTCCGCGCGGGCTGGCTGCGCGAGGGCGCCGGCGGGCCGGTGGACTCCCCGCTCGGCGGCCGCCCCTCGATCACCCTGGAGTTCGACGACGCCCATGCCGTCGTCCTCGCCGCCGATCTGGAGACCCGGCACGCCCGCGCGGCCGTGCTCTCCCTGACCGGCGAGATCCTCGCCGAGCACAGCGGCACCCTGGTCGTCGAGGACGGCCCGGACGCGGTGCTCGGCGAACTGGGTCGCTGGTTCGCCGAACTGCTGGAGAAGGCCGGTCACCGCGCGGTGGAGGTCTGCGGCATCGGCCTCGCCGTACCGGGCCCGGTCGACACGGAAAGTGGCCGAGTGGTCCAGCCACCGATCATGCCGGGCTGGGACGGCTACGACATAAGAGCGCGCCTCGCCAGATCCTTCACCGAGCACACCGGGGCCGCGCCGGTCCCCGTGCTCGTCGACAACGACGCCAACCTCATGGCGTACGGCGAACAGCGCGCCGCCCACCCCGACTGCGCGGCCTTCGTCCTGGTCAAGGTCTCCACGGGCATCGGCGCCGGGGTCGTGGTCGACGGCTCGATCTACCGGGGCATCGACGGGGGCGCCGGGGACCTCGGGCACATCCGGGTGCCGGCCGGGTCGGAGGCGCTGTGCCGGTGCGGGTCCTACGGCTGTCTCGCCGCCGTCGCGAGCGGCGGTGCCGTGGCCCGGCGGCTGGCCGCGACCGGGGTGCCGGCGGCCTCCGGCTCGGATGTGCGGGACCTGCTGGCGTCCGGGCACCCGGAGGCGGCGGCGCTCGCGCGTGAGGCCGGGCGGCAGGTCGGGGACGTACTGGCGACGGTCGTGACCCTGCTGAACCCGGGCGTTCTGATGATCGCCGGGGATTTGGCCGGAACCCCCTTCCTCACCGGGGTCCGGGAGCTGCTGTACCAGCGGGCGCTGCCGCGTTCCACCGCCCGCCTGGAGGTCGTGACCTCGCGGCTCGGGGAGCGGGCCGGGCTGGTCGGCGCGGGGGCGCTGGTGGTGGAGCACCTGTACGCGCCCGAGCGGGTCGAGGAACGGCTGCTGGCGATGGGCGTATGACGTCCGTGTTTCCGTCCCGGGACGCGTCCGCATGGTGAAATCCGGGCCGCTGTGGCAGCGTGATTCTCGCCACGCTTGATAAGGGTCAAGCTCAGATGAGCGGATCTTGGGTGACTGCACTTCTCCAAGGGGTGGCACTGAGTGCCACCCCTTGATCGTTCATCGATCGAAATCAGATGTGGCAGTGGGGCGCTCATCTGAGCGGAATGAGGGGTGGGTGAGCGCTCATGTGTTCAAGAAGTGAAAACACTCGGTGGCTGTCGCTTGCCAAGCTTTGACTTTCGATCCACTGGCGGACGGCCGGTTACGGGCACATGACGCCCGAGTAGACGTACCCAGACGCCTTCGATCTGGGTATGTTCCTGGCCGTCAGGGCAGCCACCGCGTCCTCGAGGGAGTCGAGACCGTGTCGGAAAACAAAGATCCCCACGTAGCGAAGTTCGTTTACGACTTCACCGAGGGAAACAAGGACCTCAAGGACCTCCTGGGTGGCAAGGGCGCCAACCTCGCCGAGATGACCAACCTGGGACTCCCCGTTCCCCCTGGCTTCACCATCACGACCGAAGCCTGCAAGGTCTACCTCGACAGTGGCGACGAACCCGCGGCACTGCGTGACGAGGTGAGTGCGCACCTCGACGCGCTGGAGCAGCGCATGGGCAAGAAGCTCGGCCAGGCCGACGACCCGCTGCTCGTCTCGGTCCGCTCCGGCGCGAAGTTCTCCATGCCCGGGATGATGGACACGGTCCTGAACATCGGCCTCTCCGACAAGTCGGTGCAGGGGCTCGCCAAGCAGGCCGGCGACGACCGCTTCGCCTGGGACTCCTACCGGCGCCTCATCCAGATGTTCGGCAAGACCGTCCTCGGCGTCGACGGCGACCTCTTCGAGGAGGCCCTCGACAAGGCCAAGGAGGCCAAGAAGGTCACGGTCGACACCGACCTGGAGGCCGCCGACCTCAAGAAGCTGGTCACCGCCTTCAAGAAGATCGTCAAGAAGGAAGCCGGCCGGGACTTCCCGCAGGACGCGCGCGAGCAGATGGACCTCGCCATCCACGCGGTCTTCGACTCCTGGAACACCGACCGCGCCAAGCTCTACCGCCGCCAGGAGCGCATCCCCGGCGACCTCGGCACCGCGGTCAACGTCTGCTCGATGGTCTTCGGCAACCTCGGCCCCGACTCCGGCACGGGTGTCGCCTTCACCCGCGACCCCGCCTCCGGCCACCAGGGCGTCTACGGCGACTACCTCCAGAACGCCCAGGGCGAGGACGTCGTCGCCGGTATCCGCAACACCGTGCCGCTCGCGGAGCTGGAGCAGATCGACAAGAAGTCGTACGACGAGCTGATGCAGATCATGGAGACGCTGGAGAACCACTACAAGGACCTCTGCGACATCGAGTTCACCATCGAGCGCGGTCAGCTGTGGATGCTCCAGACCCGGGTCGGCAAGCGCACGGCGGGCGCGGCCTTCCGGATCGCGACCCAGCTGGTGGACCAGGGCCTGATCGACGAGGCCGAGGCGCTCCAGCGCGTCACCGGCGCGCAGCTCGCCCAGCTGATGTTCCCGCGCTTCGACGAGGAGGCGAAGGTCGCGCAGGTCGGCCGGGGCATCGCGGCCTCGCCGGGTGCGGCCGTCGGCAAGGCGGTCTTCGACTCGTACACCGCCGTGAAGTGGTCGCGTTCGGGCGAGAAGGTCATCCTGGTCCGCCGGGAGACCAACCCGGACGACCTCGACGGCATGATCGCGGCCGAGGGCATCCTCACCTCGCGCGGCGGCAAGACCTCACACGCGGCCGTCGTCGCGCGCGGCATGGGCAAGACCTGTGTCTGCGGCGCCGAGGAGCTGGAGGTCGACACCAAGCGGCGCCGGATGACGGTGCCGGGCGGGCATGTGGTGGAGGAGGGCGACCTCATCTCCATCGACGGCTCCAGCGGCAAGGTGTACCTCGGTGAGGTCCCGGTCGTGCCCTCTCCCGTCGTCGAGTACTTCGAGGGCCGGATGCACGCCGGTGCCCAGGACGCCGACGAGCTGGTCGAGGCCGTGCACCGGATCATGGCGTTCGCCGACCGCAAGCGCCGGCTGCGGGTGCGGGCCAACGCGGACAACGCCGAGGACGCGCTGCGCGCCCGTCGCTTCGGCGCGCAGGGCATCGGCCTGTGCCGTACGGAGCACATGTTCCTCGGCGACCGCCGGGAACTGGTCGAGAGGCTGATCCTCGCCGACACGGAGACCGAGCGCGAGGAGTCGCTGAAGGCGCTGCTCCCGCTCCAGAAGCAGGACTTCGTCGAGCTGTTCTCCGCGATGGACGGACTGCCGGTCACCATCCGGCTGTTGGACCCGCCGCTGCACGAGTTCCTGCCGGACATCACCGAGTTGTCGGTACGCGTCGCCCTCGCCGAGTCCCGCCAGGAGCCGCACGAGAACGAACTCCGGCTGCTCCAGGCCGTGCACCGCCTGCACGAGCAGAACCCGATGCTGGGCCTGCGCGGGGTGCGCCTCGGTCTGGTGATCCCGGGCCTGTTCACCATGCAGGTCCGCGCGATCGCCGAGGCCGCGGCCGAGCGCAAGAACGCCAAGGGCGACCCGCGCGCCGAGATCATGATCCCGCTCGTCGGCACGGTCCAGGAGCTGGAGATCGTCCGCGAGGAGGCCGACCAGGTCGTCGCGGAGGTCGAGGCGGCGACCGGAGTGAACCTGAAGCTGTCGATCGGCACGATGATCGAGCTGCCGCGCGCCGCGCTGACGGCCGGTCAGATCGCGGAGGCGGCCGAGTTCTTCAGCTTCGGCACGAACGACCTGACCCAGACGGTGTGGGGCTTCAGCCGCGACGACGTGGAGGCCTCCTTCTTCACGGCGTACCTGGAGAAGGGCATCTTCGGGGTCAGCCCGTTCGAGACGATCGACAAGGACGGCGTCGGCTCCCTGGTCAAGCTGGCCGCGGAGGCGGGCCGCAAGACCCGCCCCGACCTCAAGCTCGGCGTCTGCGGTGAGCACGGCGGCGACCCGGAGTCGGTCCACTTCTTCCACGAGGTGGGTCTGGACTACGTCTCCTGCTCCCCGTTCCGCATCCCGGTGGCCCGCCTGGAGGCCGGCCGCGCGGCGATCACGGCGGACGGCAGCGACCACCGGTAGTCCGCCGACGGTCCCCGAAACCCCGGAGCCGCCGCCCGTCCCCGACCCTCAACCGATGGGCGGCGGCTCCGGATCACGAAGAGAGGGCGGCACCCTGTGCGGGGGTGCCGCCCCTCTCTGCACTGTCTGCCGAGACTGTCAAGCTAAGCCGCTGAACAGGCAAAACGGCGTTTGCTGGCGTTGGCTGTCGTTGAACCCGCGCGAAGCCGTTGTGCCCTCACTGTGCCCTCCACGTGCGATTGGGTCCCGTTACATGTCGGCAGTTTTACAGAGGGGACGGCCCCGACTGACCCACGTCATTGCGATCCTGCAACGGGGGTGTTCAGGTTCTCACCCGTCGCGCTCGCTTGTACCAGGGCACTGGCTCTTCACGAGCGTATTGACTCGCATCGATCACAGGCAGTCGCTCATCCCTAGTTCGTGACAGGAAGTACGTCCGCACACCGGGGTCGAGCCGAAAAGCCAGTCGGGCAGCATCTTTCGTCTCGGCAAGACGCCAACCATCGGGGTTTCCCCTTCTAACTGGGGTGCCGTGGAGGTGCAACGTCCAACTGTCCGTCACTCCATTCTCCCGCATGTCGTCAATGTGGATGCGCAAAAAATCACCCGTATCGACCTCCTTCGATTCACCCCACAGTGCCCCCCACTGGGCAATCGACATTGCCCTCTGAACCGTGAGGTCGATTTTTGAGCCAGGGTCAATGCGAAAGGGTGCACGACTAGGGAAGGGTGCATTTAGGTCGAAGAAATCACCCTCGCATTCAACACGAACAGCCTGGTCGCTTCGATTCCGTATCACTAGATGTGCCACGAGTGCGAGATCCTGGATGGGACCCAATGAGAATTTATGTCTCGTCGCATCGACTGGCCTGTAGAAATATCCAGCTGGGTTTCTCTCATCTGCGGATGGAGGCCAATCAATTTCCTCTAGCTCCACTTCTACCGTTGGGGCACTTTGATCGAGTCGTGAACGGACAGCGTCCACAGCGACAGTCAAGGAAAGCTGCCGGGTCTCGGCAGCTTCATCGACGGCCTGCTTCGTTCGGCGTGCGAGCCAGGCGGTGGTAATGGCCAAGAACAGCGTGCCGCCACCAACGGCTATATCGGTCATCTCCTGCATTGTCACGTCTGCACCTTACCGACGCACGAGCCCGACGGCTGACGTTTTTGCTGATCTGCCAAAGGTGTTCTCCTCCGGGAGGCTCTGTCGCCGGGAGAAATCATAGCGAAGGAGAGGCCTACTCGCAGGCCTCTTCCAGAGCCGTAATCACAGCCGCAGAATTACCGTCGAAGACGACGTGCGGTTCGTTCGACTCAGGCGGTACGAAGCGAGTGCGATACCGCCGCAAGTCACTCTCCGAGAAGTAGATCGAGTTCGGATCATGCACATGGTCTTCGTTGCGCTTGTTGATCCTTGACCAGAGTTCGGCATGGCTCGCTTCGAGGTAGACCAGGAGCGGGGTGGCGCCGGCATCTATCGCGATGGTGCGCCACCGGGCACGGTCCTCGGGAGTCCAGAAGCCGTGATCGACTACGACGTCCCGCCCCGCCTGAAGCAGTTCGCCTAGCTCGACCGCCACGTCCTCAAGGACCGGGCGTTCGAGGGTGGGGAACGAGCCTCGTGGGAAGTCCACCCCGTACACGCCGTGCCTGCGATACATCTCCTCATCCGGGCACAGGCGCACGAACCCGCGATCGGTGAGGACTCGGGACAGCGTGGTCTTGCCGGAGCCGGGGAGTCCGGCCATGAGGACGCAGAACGGCGAACGTGTGGTCATCGGTCTCGCGAGGGTCTGGGAGATTGCAGAGATTTCGACTTCGGCTTCGGGTGTGAGCGTGCCGGTACGACGGGCAGTGAGTAGAGCATCCATCCGATCCTCCAGCACGCTCAAGAGCGTGTCGTCCAAGGTGGTCACGGGGAAACCTCCGATTCTGTCCGCCAGGTGCGACCAGGGCCGCCTAGGTCAACGCCGTATTCCACGACGTTGTTCTCGCTGTCGATGAACTTCGCGGTCATCACGACGACGGGTTCCGCAGATGGGTTCTCCGGGTCCAATTCCAAGTGTTGGGTGTCTTCCGTCGTGAGCAGGCGCGCTGACGCGGTGTCGATTCGATGACTGATCGGGAGGCCGGTTGCCGCGGCGATGAGCTGGAGTGAGGTTCCCCCGGTCAAACGTTGGCTCTCTGTCAACTGCGGGATCAGCTTCCCGTATCGAGCGGGGATCCAGGACGTGCTGTGTGCCACGATGCCGTGCCTGTCCCGGTACACACGACTCCGACGAATCACGTCGGAGCGAGGCTCGATGCCGAGAGCTTGCGCCACTTCCTGAGGCGCAGGGACCACGTCGGCTTTGTGTGAGTCGGACCGTTCGCCGGACCCCCAACTTGATCCAGTGCGGCGGCCCCGGTCCTGACGCTGAGATCCAGACGACATCGGGCCCGGCTGATCCAGGACTTCCGTTCCGATCCCATGGATGCCCCGAACCATGCCCTCGTTGCGCAGCTTGCGCAGCGCCTTCTCTGCCGTGGCCGTGCTCACGCTCCACTCTTCCGACAGGTTCTTGATGCTCGGCAGAAGCATCCCCGGCGGTAGCTGGCCGGACGTGATCAGCTCCGCGTAGTGCGCGGCAATCCTCGCGTACGGCGCCCGATTGTCGGCCTGACCAGCCATTTCTGCTGCCCCTTCGCGTTGGTTCCCTGAGGTTCCCTAGCTTACCGCTTGACACCGCAGGGAACCCTAGGGAACCTTAGGGATGTGTCCGCCGGTCGGAACAGTCGATCGGAAGGCGCTGCACCTTGATGCGCCCGTGCTCATGGCGGGCGGAGCCCGGAGGAAAGCCCGCAGGGGTCAGTACGAAGGCAGCGATCGTTCGTTGAGAATTCAATAGAGATTCAACTCTGACGGGCTACGAGTCCCGTCCCCCGAACGGCCGGGGTGATGGCCGTTGGCAGCCACTTCGTGGCAGGTGAACGTGTCCTGCCCTGTGCGTCAGCTCTGGAGAACACTCGCGCGGATCATCCCTTCCTTCCGGGAGGTCAGCCGCTCGTGGTGCCACCTGCTGCACGCTGCCCTGCTGGCGTCAGAGCAGTGACGATGACGCGCCCGACGTTCCCGGCTCGGGGCCGGTCCGCTGTGGCAACGGCGTACCGGCGAAAGCCGTGTCCCTGCGATTCGCGGGAGGTCGGCATGGGCCGACGACATACCAAGGCGCCGCCGCGATGGACCGGCCAGCGGCGCCCTCCTTTCTCCGGTCCGCCCTGGCTTCGCAGCGCATGACGCTGCGGCTGGCTGCCTCTCCCGCCCGTACCTCGTTCCGCGCTTGCGGCCGGGGGACGGACGGGAGCGCGGGGAGCCGGATCTTCCGACTTCAACGGCGTGAGCCCCCGGAGGTGCAACTCCGGGGGCTCTGTTCGGGCCGTTCACCTGTGAGAGGACCACGACCCTATGAACCCCATCGTGACTGTTCAGGATGCTGTTACTGCGTTCGCCGACTACATGGAGCCGACGGATGCGGAGCTGGACGCGATTGAGACCGAGATGCCGGTCATCCTCGCGGACATCGACCTGTTGGACGCGCACATCGCCACCCTCGACCGCACGCCGACCGAGATGGACGAGCGGCGTATCCGTCGGGCCCGCCGGCGGGCGTTGGCCGCGCGGGTGGAGCTGATCAACCACACGGTTACGGCGTCGGGGGTCGGGGCGTGACGGCGCGGACGTTCACTGCCCAGATGTCTGTGTTCAAGGGCCGGTGGCGCGTGTACGTGGTGCTGATGAACACCACAGACGCGTGGCCGGAGTTCGGCTTCGATCGGGCGCTGCCGGTGCCGACGTTCACGGAGCGTATGGAGGCGCTCAGCGTGCTCGGCTTCGAGCCGGTTCCGGGCGCTGAGTGGGCGTGGACCGAGGACAGTGAGGCCTACGGTGACCCTGCCTCGCCGGTCGTTCTGATCGCCGCGATGCGGGTGCGTTCATGGACGGGGGCGGGCGCGTGAACGCCGTTCAGATCCGTTCAGCGGAGCGCGCACTGTCCGTCGGCACCTGGCTGATCGTGGCGGGCGCGATGCTCTACTCGATTCTCACCGTCACGCCCCTCGCCGCCGCGCACACCCCGGACAAGTGGAAGTGGACCGCGCCGATCCTGCCGCTGGTGGTGGATGCCGCGGTGGTCATCGTGGTCCGCCTGGATGCGGTGCTGGCCCGGCTCGGGGGACACGGCGGGCGGTGGCCCATCGTGCTGCGTTGGATGACCGGCTGCATGACGCTCGCGCTCAACGTCGCCGACTCTGCGCTGCACAACGACCTGGTCGGAGTGGCCGTGCACGCGGTCGCACCGCTTCTGCTGATCGTCACTGCGGAAACCGGGCTCGCCTACCGGCGTGCGATCGCCGCCGCCGTGACCGAGTTGGAGAGTCGGCAGCAGGCGCAGCGCGAGGCCCGCGAGCGGGCGATTGGCGAGCGCCGCGAGACGGCCGCGCGGCTGGCTCGTGAGGAGCGCGAGCATGCCGCGCTGCTGGCGCGTGAACAGCGTGAACACGAAGCCCGCCTGATCCGCGAGCAGGCTGAGCGCGAGGAAGCCGCTCGCCGCGAGGAGCGCGAGCAGGCTGAGGCCCGTGAGCGGGTTGAGCGCCAGGCGCGTGAACGCGCTGAGCGCGAGCGTGAACAGCAGGAGCGGGAGCGTGAACGCCGTGAGCGCGAGGCCGCCATGCGGGACGCTCAGGAGCGGGCCGCGCGAGCGGAGAGTGAACGCCGTGAACAGGCGGAGCGCCAGGCCCGTGCCGAGCGTGAACGCGCCGTGCTGCTCGCCGCCGGGCCCGCCACGGAGAAGCTCCCCGAGGAGCAGGCGCGGGCGACCGTGCAGGCCGCGTTCGAGGCGGGGCTGTCGGTCCGGTCGGCTGCCGAGCTGTGCGGCTGGTCGGTGGGGTGGGTGTCCACCCGCTACCAGGAGTTCCGCGACGCCGGCCACTCCGCGTTCGAGGCTGACGGGGCGATGCTCTGATGCCGACCGCGTACGCGAAGTGCTTCGACCCGAACGGGGTCCGCTTCGGCATACCGACCTTCCCGTGGCGCATGGCCCCGGACGGCTTCGCCACCCGCCGCCAGCTCCGCACGAAGGGGTTACGGCCCGGCGGGCAGCCGATCGCCGCACAGGTCATGCGGATCAACCGCAAGGCGGGCTCGCCCCGGATCGCGTTCCTCTACCGCGAGGACTTGGCGCTGCCGGTGCGGCCGATGACCTCGCGCAAGTGGGGCGCGCTGGCGCTGGCGATGCTCGCCCGCCGCACCTGCCCGCGCTGCCGGCTCGACGTCGGCTACTGCATCCCCACCTCGCACGGCATCTGCGGTCTTTGCCTGGCCGCTGAAGAGGCCGTCTGACTTCTCGTTCCCCTGGAGTTTCGCTGTGACTGCTTCGACCAGCGGCGGCGGGGACACCGTCGCCTTCCACTACGTCCTGACCGTCCGCACCCGCTACGGCGATGTGGCGAGCGCGGACGGCATCGCCTACCTCGACCCCGCGGTGACCTCGCGCTCCCGGTTCTTCAAGGAGCTGTGCGAGCGCCTCACGCAGGAGATGGGCGTGGGCCGACTCGCGGTGACCTTCTTCGATATGCAGCGCGACGCGCTGTGACCTGCACAGCACCCCAACTTCCCCTGCTTTCAAGGAGTTTCGCTGTGTCCAGCCGTACCCGTACCCGCGGTGTCAAGACGGCCGCCGGGGTCCACACCGTCCGTATCCCGCATCAGCGCGGGCGCCGCTCGCAGCCGTTCCTGATCGTTGTTCCGGACCGGCCCTCGCTTGCCGGCGAGGTGTTCGGGTTCCTTGGGCGGGCGCTGTGGCGCTTCCGCGCCGCGCTCGCCCCGACCGGTTTCGCCGTGCTCGCGCTGGTCGTCACCGCGCTTTTGCACGTGCTGGGTTGGTGGTCGGGGCTGGTCCTCGCGCCGCTGGCCGTGGCCCCGCTGGTCTGGCTCGGTGTCATGCAGCACCGTCGCCCCGGTCACGGTTCCACGCTGGCCTGGCGCATCGCCCTGGCCGCGCTCGCCACGCTCACCGGCACGTGGGCGGCGCTGGCCGCGGGGTTCGGCCCGCTGGCCGGGCCGCTCGGGCTGGTCTGGCTCATCACCGTGATCGTTGCGCAGTCCGCGTGGCTGTTCGTCCGCCGCACCCACTAGCTGAGGAGAACCCCTGATGGCGCAGAACACCAGCGGTCGGACTGCGAGCGGACCGGTCAACGACCCCAAGACCAGCAAGTTCGCCAACGCGGGCGCCGCTGCCGGAGGTCTGATCGGCGCGATGGGCAGTTCGTTCGTCCCGCCGATCAACGTCACCGTCAACAACAACCGCACCACCGCTACGGCGGTCGGCAGCCGCGGACACATGGAAGCCCTGTTGCCCGCCCCGGAGTTCAACTCCCCGGCGCAGGTCCGCAACTACTGCAACTCGCTGCGAGCGGCGGGGGTGACCCTGTCCATCGAGGTGGCCATGGCCGCCGAGATCCTCAACGGGATTCTTGCCGCCGTTCCGGACCCGGACGGCAAGGCATTCGGCTCCCGCCTCCGCGCCAAGAGGGTGTCCTGGAAGCTTCAGCGGTCCGCGAACGCGCTGCGGGACGCCGCGAAGAACGCCGCGGCCTGCTACGCGACGTTCCAGCAGCAGTACGAGGAAGAGATCGAACGCGTCCGTCACCGCGCCCGCAAGCCGACACAGCCGGTCATGAACTGGGCTCAGCAGTAAGGAGGTTGGGCCATGGCCCGCGACACCAACATGAGCGCCCACTACCCCGACGGCGCGATGCCCGGCTACCTCGCACAGACGCACGGCGGACCGGAGAACGGCTCTATCCGCGCCTACCTCCTGCACCGCGCCAAGCCGCACCTGCCCCCGTGGCTTGGCTGGCTCGCGACCGGCGTGGCCGGAGCGCTCGGGCACGAGAAGTGGCCGGACAGCGGGGCGGCCGGCGTCGGCCTGACCCTTGCCTCCGTCACCCTGACCGGGGTGGCGTGGGCCGCGGGCAAGGGCATCAGCAAGCAGCGCCGCCTGCACTCCGCAGTCACCGTCGCCGCCGGATCGGCGTGGGTCACGGCCGCGTGCCTCGCGGGCCCGACGGCCGGGCCGATCGACGACCTGTTCCTCATGGGCGGCCCGGCGGTCGCGCTGTCGTGGAACGTGCGCATGGTCATGCGCCACAACCCCGACGGCGCCACCGGGAGTTCGGACGGGGGCCTGCTGGAGAAGGTCGGACTGGCGCGGGCGCAGATCGGCGCGGCGAAGGTGGAACCCAACCGGGTCACCGCGCCGATCGCGTTGCAGCCGGGCGAGCAGACCAATGACGACGTCGCCAAGGCCCTGGTCCGGATCGCGTCCGCGCTGGATCTGCCGACGTCCGCCGTGCGCTACACCCCCGACCCGGACTCCGTCCGCCGTGGCGAACTGGTCATCGTCCCCGAGGACATGCTGTCCCAGGTCGTCGAATGGGAGGGCCCCTCCAACCTTGGGGGCTCGATCGCCGATCCGCTGGTCATCGGCCGCTACGACGACGGCGCCCCGCTGCACCTGTGGCTGCCCGGTGACCCGGACGCGGGCCGCAACTCCACCCACGTCCTGATCGCAGGCGGCACCGGATCGGGCAAGGGCGACGCCGCGCTGAATCTCCAGACGGAGATCCTCTCCCGGCGGGACGTCATCGTCTGGTTCTCCGACCCCAAGGCGTTCCAGGACTTCGCCCCGCTGCGGCCGGGCCTGGACTGGGGTGTCGAGGGCGGCAGCCAGACCGAGGTTATGGTGGCCGCGGTCGAAGCCGTAATCCCGGCCCGCACCCGCTGGCTCGGCGCCCACGGCTACCGCCAGTGGGTACCCGCGGCAGCCCAGGTGCAGAACGATCCCGAGCACTCCTGCCGCGCCGACGGCCGCGCCTGCGGGTGCGCGGGGATGCCGTTCCTGGTGACCTGGTTCGAGGAGGCCGCCAACACCCTTCGCGCGCTCGGGGACGACACGTTCACCGGGATCGCTCAGGAAGCCCGCTCCGCGGGTATCTCCCTGATCGTCTCGTTGCAGCGGCCGTCCTACGACCAGATGTCCACCTCCACTCGCGCCTCCCTCCCGTCCGTGATCGCACTCGGCTGCGACCCGCGCGACGAAGGGTTCTCGCTGCCGGAGACGGTCATCGACGCGGGTGCCCACCCTGGCGCGTGGGGCAACCGCCGCCCCGGCTACTGCTACATGGTCAGCCCCGGCATCCCCGAGGACCGCTACGCGTCCCCGGGCCGTACCCGCCGCTTCACCACCCGTGCCGTGCCCGTCATGGAACAGCTCGCCGCGTGGGCGCAGCACAACGGTGCCACCGCCGACCCGATCACCGCCGGGGCCGCCTCCGGGGTCGCGGGCCGCGCCTACACCGGCCGCACCACCGACGAGACGGACACGGCGCCGCGGCCGGCTGGGCTGCGAACCGTGTCCGAGGAGGACGACATGGAGTACGGCGGACTGCTGATCGATCCGGAGGACGCGGGCATCGACCCCGAGGCGGAACTCCCCGAGGCGCAGGACGGCGACGACGCTCCGATCTTCGGGCAGGAAACCGGGCGCAAGCCCTCCCCGGAAGAGGCGCGGGAGCTGTTCGCCGACGCGCTGGCGGAGTTCGAGGAGATTGGGCAGATGGTCGTCGGCCCGAAGGACTTCACCGACTGGTGCGACCGGCACGGCCTGTCCCGCTCGTGGGTCTCCCTGCGCCTCAAGGAGGCCGCGCAGGACGGCCGACTGGACGCCACGAACACCACCGGTCGGTGGCGGATCGTTCCTGCCCTCACGGCCGCCTGACGCCCGTAACGCGTTACGCCTGCCTAACACCCAAACCCCTAGGCAGGCGCACGTGTTACCCGCCCTAACAGCGGCCGGTCACACCCCTTAACACCGTCACGTAACACCCGCCCGCGGGCCCGCCTCACACCCTGACGCGGGCCGGCGGATGTTCCCGAAGGGAGCCCTCGTGGCGCACCTCGAACGACGGCCCGCCCCCGTCGAACTCCACCACCCCGAGCCGCTCACCCCCTACGACCCCACCGCCGCGGCGGTCGAGTTGTACAGCGAGCGGGAAGCGGTGGTGTGGGTGCCCGACGCCTACGGACGCATGGTCCCCATGCCCAAACACCTCGCCCCGCCCCCCGTCCTCGCGACCCAACCGCGCGACCTGAGCCCGCTGCCCCTGCTCGACCCCGTGGCACAGCGCTTCATCGGCGCCGGGATCGGCGGCGGCGCGCTGTCCGCCGGCGCCGGCTACGGCATCGGCCAGATCATCAGCGCCGCCGCCGGATTCGGCTCCGGCGCCGCCATGTGGATCGCGCTCATCGTCCTCGCGCTGCGCATGCCCGCCCGCACCATCACCAGCGGCGCGAGCGGCAGCACGGTCCACATCCGCAAGGCCGTGATCAAGCGGAACAAGTTCTACGGCTGACCAGAGAGGCCAACCCCATGCGACTGCGTATCCGGGTCACCAACTGGCC
This sequence comes from Streptomyces sp. SID13726, assembly GCF_010548375.1. Taxonomy (GTDB): domain Bacteria; phylum Actinomycetota; class Actinomycetes; order Streptomycetales; family Streptomycetaceae; genus Streptomyces. The sequence goes on along the minus strand of NZ_JAAGLY010000019.1, from coordinate 70,901 downwards.
CCGCCGCGCCCTCGCCATCGTCGACACGCCCCGCCCCGGCTGCTCGCTGTGCCACGGCGAGGGCGGGCACGGCTGGGACTCCGTCGACGCCGAGGGCGAATACGCCGGTACCGACTTCGAGTTCTGCACCTGCTGGAACCCCGACCTGAGCATCGTCCTGCTGCCCCTGCCCCGGTGGCTGCGCCGCACCCCGCCCGGCGGCTACAGCAACGAACCGCCCTTCTAGCTATGCCAAGGGCGGCCCCTCCCTCTCGCCAAAGAAGCGGGGCCGCCCTTGCCAACCAGTCACCCATAAAGGAACTGGAGACAACCAGCATGACCCATGACACCCGGTCCGCGCTGCTGTGCGCGGCACTGGAAGCCGCAGCCCGCGGCTGGCACGTCTTCCCGCTTCGGCCCAGCACCAAGCGGCCCGCCCTGCACGGCGAAGCCGCCTGCCCCCGAACCGGTGTCTGCGTGAGCGGCCACCGCAAGTGGGAAGAGCGCGCCACCACCGACCCCGACCGCATTCGCGCCACCTGGGAGCGGGCCCCGTACAACGTCGGGATCGCGACCGGCCCCTCCGGGCTGGTCGTCGTCGACCTCGACATGCCCAAGAACAAAAACCACAAGGGCAGTTCGGACGCGCCTAGCGGCGCGACGACCTTTGCAGCGCTCTGCGAGCGCACCGGACACCCCGTCCCCTCCACCTACCGGACCCGGACCGCGAGCGGCGGCGCACACCTGTACTTCGCCGCTCCGAACGGCATCCGCCTGCCCAACACGGCAGGCACGATCGGGGAGTTGGTAGACACCCGCGCGTGGGGCGGCTACGTCGTCGCCGCGGGCAGCATCACCCCCGCCGGACCGTACGAGACCCTCGGCCATACCCGCACCGCAGCCCCGCTGCCCGTGTGGCTGCTGTCGTTGCTCGAACCCGCGCCCGTACGGCCAGCCGCGCCGATCCGGCTCCCGGCGGTCAGTGGCGACCGGGCGGCACTGGCCGCGCTGGAAGCCGAGTGCGCCAAGGTCACGGCCGCGCCGGAGTCGCAGCGCAACATCACCCTCAACCGCTGCGCCTTCAAGGTGGGGCGTTTCGTCGCATGGGGCGACCTCCCCCGCCACGTGGTGGAGGACGCCTTCCAAGCGGCGGGAAAGGGGCGCGGACTCACCGCTGCGGAGTGCCGCTCCACCATCCGCAGCGCCCTCGACAGCTCCCTCCGCAAAGCCCGGCCACGGGAGGCGGCATGAGCGCCCCACCGCGCCCCCGCTTGGAAGGCCAACCCGCCACCTCGACCGGCCCCCGCGACGCCGGACCGGCCCTGCTGAGGGGGACCGCGGGCGCCCGAAGGGTCGTCGCCGGAGGCGTCCTTTCATCCCTTCGTTCGAACCCGCCACAGGGCGATGGACGGTTCCCCGTGGCGTGGCTGCGCATCACCGCCCCGCGCGGCGCCACCCCCACGGCCACCTCCAAGTGCCTGTGCGGTCGTGACCGCAGCGCGGTCGGCCACGGCAAGGTGCTCGCCCTGATCAGCGACCACGAAGCCCACCGCGACGAATGCCCGCTCCGCACCACCCCGGAAGGGAGGGCCGCCGCATGACCCCCACCATCGACGGGGCCGCACTGCTCGACGAGGTGGAAGCCTTCCACCGCCGCTTCAACGTCTTCCCCCACGAAGCCGCCTACGTCGCTGTGACCCTGTGGGACGCACACGCCCACCTCTTGGACGCGTTCGACTCCACCCCCCGCCTCGCGTTCCTCTCCCCGGAACCCGGCTCCGGCAAGTCCCGGGCGCTGGAAGTGGTGGAAAGCCTCGTGCCGCGCGCCATGGCGGCCGTGGACGCCTCCGCCGCCGCCCTGTTCCGCTCCGTGTCCGGAGTCGACGGCGGCCGGCCCACGATCCTCTTCGACGAGATCGACACCATCTTCGGGCCCAAGGCCGGAGAGAACGAGCAGCTCCGCGGGTTCATCAACGCCGGCCACGCGCGCGGACGCCCGATGTACCGGTGCGTCGGCGACGGCTCCAACCAGCAGGTACAGGGCTTCCCCTCGTACTGCGCGGTCGCGGTCGCCGGGCTCGGCTCACTGCCCGACACGATCATGACCCGGTCCGTCATCGTCCGCATGCGCCGCCGGGCCCGCAACGAGGTCGTCGAACAGTGGCGCACCCGCATCAACGTGCGCGAGGGCAACCAGCTCCGCGACCACCTCGCCAAGTGGGCCGAAAGCGTGCAGGAACAGGTCACGGACACGTTCCCCGAGATGCCGGACGGGGTTACCGACCGGCCGGCGGACGTGTGGGAACCCCTGATCGCGATCGCCGATGCGGCGGGCGGGGAGTGGCCGCGGCGGGCGCGGGAAGCCTGCCTGGTCATGGTCAAGGCATCGCAGGCCAACGACAAGGGCAGCATCGGCATCCGCCTGCTCACCGACCTCCGCGACCACGTGATGATCGGCATCGACCGCCTGCCCACTGTCGCCATCCTCGACCGGCTCAACGCCCTCGACGACGCCCCGTGGGCCGACTTCAACGGCAAGCCCCTCGACTCCCGGCGGCTGTCCCGGATGCTCTCCGAGTACGTCACCGCCGACGGAGATCCCATCTCGCCCCGCAACATCAAGACCGGCGGGAGCGTCCTCAAGGGCTATCACGCCACCGATCTGCACGACGCCTGGCAGCGCTACTGCCCCCCGCCCCCGGAGAATCCGCTACCTCCGCTACCGGGCACCGAAAACACGGACTGACCAGCGGTTTTGGGGTAGCGGCAAGCGTCGCTGCGTGCCGCTACCCCAACGCTACCCATCCGCTACCGCTACCCCTATCCGCTACCTCCGGCAGGCCCCTGACCTGCGAGGTAGCGGAGGTAGCGGAAGTAGCGGCCCTCAGAAGGGGGCTGATGGGCCCCGTTCCTCACCCCGAGACGCAGGGACGACGTCATGAAGAAGTACCTGACGACTGCGGAAGTCGCCGAGCGCTACCGCACGTCGCCCTCAACCGTCCGCTACTGGCGATATGCCGAAACCGGCCCGCGGTGCTTCATCCGGCGCGGTCGACATGTTCTGTACGACGCCGAAGCGCTCGACAGGTACGACGCTGAGGAGATCGGAGCCCGAAGCGCAGCATGAGCCGAAACAGCGACGCCCCCACGTCATCGCTAACTCCGCTTGCTCCAAGGGGGACTGATGGCTGAGGTGTACGACCGTTGGCACCTGTCCCGACCGCCAGCTGACGCTGAGCCGTGTGAGACGCATAGCACCAAGACACAGACGGTGTATCCCAGTGGCGACCACGCCACAGGGAAGCGGTGGCAGGTGCGTTACCGAGACCTGTCCGGCAAGCAGTGCAAGGAGAACTTCGAGAAGAAGACGGCTGCGGAATCTCGGGCCGCCAAGGTAAAGGCCGAACTCGACAACGGCACGTTCGTGAACCGCGAGTTGGGCAAGCAGAAGTTCCGGGACATCGCTGAACGTTGGCGGGAGACGGCTATTCACCGCGAGCGGACCGAGACGAACGTTGAGCGGGCCCTGCGGCTGCACATTTACCCAACATTCGGCAGTCGAGAGATCGGCCGGATTCAGCGGGCGGACGGGCAGAGGTGGATCAAAGACAGGTCTGAGGTCATCGCTCCGTCGACCTTCGCGACGCCCTGGAACGTGTGCACCAGCATCCTGAAGATGGCCCACCAAGAGGGGATCATCCCGAAGTACCCGTGGGAGGGCCTGAAGCCACCCGAGGTCTTCTATCCGGAGATTCACCCGCTGCATCCGGAGGCAGTGAAGGCGCTGATCGTGACCGCGTCTCCGAGGTACCGCGCCTTGGTGAGGCAGGCTGCCTCAACGGGACCGCGGCAGGGTGAGTTGTTCGGGCTGGAAGACGAAGAGCCATCCGAGACCCTGACTGTTAAGCAGCAACTGATCGGTCCTGACAAAGGGGTGCCGTACCTCGGGGAGCCGAAGACCAAGCAGAGCTACCGGTCTGTTCCTCAAGGACGTTCGGTCGTGGAAGACATCACACGGCACCGTGAGGAATTCCCACCGCAGGTCGTCTACATCGAGGATCGGACGAACCCGAGAAAGCCCGTGTGGCGTCATGCTCGTTTGCTGTACACCAGCGCGACGGGCGGAGCGATCCGGCGCGGTAGCTGGGCGAAGGTGTGGGCCCGCAACGTCAAGCGAGCGAACGCCTACTTGGAGAAGTCCGGCAGCAAGGTTCGTGTCCCCGAGGACACGACCCTTCACGATCTGCGGCACTTCTACGCTTCGGTCCTGATCAAGAACGGGGCGACACCGAAGCAGGTGCAGATGAGGCTGGGTCACGCCAAGCCATCGATCACGCTGAACGTCTACACCCACCTGTGGGAGGCGGAGGCAGACCGAACTGCCGACATGATGGAGGCAGTTCTGAGCGATGTGCCCTGACCGTGCCCTCTGACGTCCCGGTATGGTCGACTTCCCAGGTGAGGGAGTCGGCCATACACCCTGTGCGGGGGTGCCGCCCTCTCGTGCATGATCGGTGGACGCACCCGTGCGTGATCGATGGACGCAGACGAAAGGGGCTCTTGATGCCCGAGGTTTCCCCGTACGAGGATCCCGCGGTCCCGGAGCCGACGGAGACGGGTTTTCCGTACCCCACCCCTGTGCCCGCGTCCTACGCGTCCCGGACACCACGGGCGGGGTCGTCCCCGTTCGGCGCTCACGCCGCGGTCTACATCGCCGCCGGCGCGACTCTCCTGCCGTTCTTGCAGGCGCTCGCCGGCGCGGTGGGCACCAGGGTCGGAGAACGGCTGGACGACGCGGCCCGCGGTGCTCTCCGGCGGCTCCTGCGGCGGGAGTTGGAGGAGGGAGCGCCCGGCGAGAGCGGTCCTGCCCCCAGGTTTCTGACCACCCAGGGCGGCACACGGATCCGGCTCGACGCCGACCTGCCGGAGGAGGCGCTCCCGCAACTGCTCACCATGGCCTTCGGGCCGCTGGAGGAAGGTGATCCCGATGCCCCGGCCCTCGTCCGGTGGACGTCGGCGGGATGGCTCGCGACCGTCGCCGACTCCGGCCAACTCCACGACCTGAACTGGGACTTCGGGCGGTCGGAGTGGGTGGGGTCGACGGCGTCGCCGGCCTCGCAGTGAACCGGGCGGCGGCACTCCTCGCAGGGGTGCCGCCGCCTTCGGCTGCCCGCGTCAGCGCGTGGTCGCCCGGCGCCGACGTGACGACGCCACCAGCGCGCCGCCGGTGAGCAGGACGGCGGAGCCCGCGGCGGCGAGGTAGACGGTGGTGTCGCCGCCGCCACCGGTCTCGGCGAGGTCGCGGTCCTCGGCCTTGGCCTCGCCCTGGGACTTGTCCCGCTCGCCCGCGACCGCCGACTCGTCGTCGTGGGCCACGAAGTCCGCGGGCGGCCGGTCGCAGCCGATGCCGTCGCCGTCCCGGTCGAGGTGCTTGCCGTAGTGCTCGTCGCCCTCGGGGATGTTCGCGTAGCCGGCCGCGTACGCCTCGGTGCAGTTGGCGAACGGGTGGTCCCCGTCGTGGGCCGAGGCGGCGCCCGGCAGCACGGCGAGGGCCAGCTCGACGCCGACGATGGCGCCGGGCTTGCGGAGCTGATTCACAGCGGGTCCTTCCGGGTTCGTTCATGGTGATATCCGTGCGCGTGATCAAGAAGTGGCGATCGGCCGGATATGAGGTGACGAACCTAGTGCGGTGCCCATGTCGTGTCGGAGATATGAAGGACCCGTGATGCGAACGTGACGTGACCGGACGGTAGCTCTCCGCAAGCTTCCGGGTGGCTCAACTGTCGCAGGCCACGCCGTCGTTGTCCCGGTCCAGGTGTGAGGCGTACCCCGGCTCGCCGCGGTGGATCGGCGCGGCACCCGCGGCGCGGGCCTCGCTGCAGTTGGCGTAGTAGGTGCTGTCGGAGCCCGAGTCGTCCTCGGTCCCCGAGTCCGCAGCCTCGGCCTGTGCCGTGACGGTCCGGGTCACCTTGACCGTCTTCGTCGCGGTCACCGTGGGCGCCGGTTCCGGGTCCGCCGTCGGTGTCGCGGTGGCGGTCGCCGTCGTCGTCACGGTCACGGTCGGCCGCGGTGCGGCGGCGGCCGCCTTCGCGTCGTTCGTCGTCTTGTCCTGGTCGCCCGCGCCTATCCCGACGCCGATGAACAGGGCCAGCGCGAGGGTGGGCAGGACGTACCGCTTCCGGGCCCACTTGGGGGCGGGTCCGGAAGCGGGCGGCTGCGGCGGCTGCCACGGCGGCACGGGCTGGGTGTTGTACGGGTTGGCCATCTCGTCCCCCTGGAGCTGTTGCGTGAGGGGAAGACCGTACGGCCGGTACGGCAGTTATGGAGGTGAAGTGTTCATTCCGTGACTATCAGGTGTCGTATGCCGTCATGACCGGAACGGCCCCGTCACCTCGTACGTGATCCCGCCCGACGAACTCCCGCTGGTGCCCCGCTGGCTGGAGAAGTACAGCCGCGTCCCGTCGGGGGAGAAGGCCGGGCCGGTGATCTCCGACCCGCTCTGGCCGTCGACGCGCAGGAACGGGGCGACCACGTCGGCCGGGGTGATCACGCAGATCTCCATGGTGCCGCCGTCCTCGGCGACGAAGAGGTCGCCCGAGTCGGACCCGGTGATGTTGTCGACACCGGTCAGTGGGGCGGTGCCGCCGCTGACGAGGGAGTCGTCGTACGCCAACTCATAGGTGTTCGCCGTGAGGTTGAGCTGCCAGACCCGGTTGTCGCCCTTCGTCGTGAACCAGACCGTGTCGTCGGCGTAGTGGCAACCCTCCCCGCCGTTGAAGGACTTGGAGCCGGAGACCTGGGTGCGGGTGGAGGTGGGGGAGCCGTCCGGGTCGGGGACGTTCGCCCAGCTGAAGGTACCCGAGGTGGCGCTCCCGGCGACCAGGACCTGGAGGGTGCCTGCGGACAGGTCGCCCCAACTCGTGGGCACGAAACGGTAGAAGCGGCCGTTCGTCTCGTCCTCCGTCAGATAGACCACCTGCCGCACCGGGTCCGCGGCGGCGGCCTCGTGCTTGAAGCGCCCCATCGCGGGCCGCTGCACCGCCGCGTTCGTTCCCCACGGATCGGTCTCGTGGACGAAGCCCCGGTCCACCTCCTCGCAGGACAGCCAGGTGTTCCAAGGGGTCTTCCCGCCCGCGCAGTTCTGCCGGGTCCCGGACAGCACGCGGTACGCCGACGTGATCGCGCCGGACGACGAGAACCGCACCGCGCTCGCCCCGCCGGAGGGGTTGATCTCCGAGTTGGAGACATAGATCCAGCCCGTGCCGTTCGGGTAACAGGCCCCGCCGTCAGGGGCGTTGTGCCAGGTGTACGACGTCCCGGTGACCGTCTGCCCGGACCGGGCGATCACTCGGCTGCTGAACCCGGCGGGCAGCCTGATCCCGTTGGCGTCGGGGGACCCGAGCGCCCCGTAGGGCCCGCTGCCGGGCTGGGCCGGTGCGGCGAAGGCGGCGCCACGCCACAGGGTTCCGCCGAGCGCGGCGGACGAACCGCCGACGACGGCCGCACGCAGGAGGGTACGACGTTCCACGCTTGCTCCAAGGGTGAGTCGTGACCGACCCGGCGCCGGGGCTCGGCGACGGGGTCGTGCGCTGACGGACCCTAAAGCTGTGGGATGGCTGTGTCATGGCCAAGTCATGAATCGGTCAAGTCGTGTGCTGGGACTGCGGTCGGCGGGACTGTGGTCGGCGGGTTCGCGGTCGGCGGGTTCGCGGTGTCCAGGCCCGCGGTCGCTGCGCCTACGCCCGCACCACCGGCACCTCCCTGCGCCGCCCGCTCGGCCTCCCCGGGGGCCGTCCGCCCGTCGCTCCCGATGCCGACGTCGATGTTGACGCCGACCGCAGCCGGACCACCGCGTCCAGGCCGCCCGTCGCCGCCGCACGCAGGCTCGCCTCGCCGCCGCTCGCGTGCGCCAGGCGCTGGACCAGGGCGAGGCCCAGGCCGGTGCCGCCCTTGGGGGCGCCCGGCGCGCGCCAGAAGCGGTCGAAGGCGCGGGCGCGCTGGTCGGCCGTCATGCCGGAGCCCTCGTCGGTGACGTGCAGGTCGACCCAGCTGGGGCGGAGGCCGCGGCGGGCCGGGGTGTGCGGGCGGAGCTCGACGGTCACCGTGCTGCCGGCCGGCGAGGCGCGCAGCGCGTTGGAGAGCAGGTTGTCCAGGATCTGCTCCACGGCGCCCGGGAGGGCGAGCACCGGGCCCCCGCCGCCCGCGAACAGCACCAGGGAGACGCCCTGTCGGCCGAAGAGCGGCAGCCAGGTGCGGTGCCGTTCCGCGCAGACCTCGCCGACGTCGAGCAGGACCGGTGTCGCCGCGTGCTCCTCCAGCCGGGCCATCGCCAGCAGGCCCTCCACCATGCGGGCGAGCCGGTCGGTCTCGGTCACTGCGGCGGTCAGGCTGCCCCGGCCGCGCGCGGACACGTTCGGCTCCAGGTTCTCCAGCCGCAGCCGCAGTGCCGCCAGCGGAGTCTTGAGCTGGTGCGAGGCCTCGCCCGCGAACGCACGCTGTGCGTCGAGGAGATGGGCGAGCCGGGCCGCCGTACGGTTGAACGCGGCGGCCAGGCTGCGGACTTCCGGCGGACCCTTGGTCACCGTCACCGGGGTGGCACGGCCGCCGTCCGCCAACTCATGCGTGGCCCGCTCCAGTTCACGGATGGGGCGGCCGGTCCAGCGGGCGATGCCGAAGCCGACCAGGGTGACCGCCGTGAGGACGCCGAGCCCGCCGAGGGCGAGCAGCAGCCACACGTGGTGGACGCGTTCGTGCACCATCCGGGTGGGGACGGTCAGCCACACCGCCCCCTGGGTGACGTGTCCCAGGGGTGCGGCGACCGACAGATACTCGACCCCGCCGATCGTCGAGGTGCGCACGTCCGCCGAGGAGGCGCCCCGCAGCGCCGCCGCGATGCCCGGGCGGGAGGCCAGTGACCGGGACACCTCCGCGGACAGCGGGTGCGAGGTGGCGAGCAGTGCGCCCGCCCCGTCCACGACCACGACCTTCCCGCCGATGCGCGCCGCGCAGTGGGCCACCCGCTCGGGCAGGTCCCGCTCGGCGCGGCCGGTCTCCAGCGTGAGCGCCGCGTATGCGGAGACCGACTCGGCCTCGTCCCGTGCCGCGCCCACCACCCGCTCCCGCTCGCTGCGCGAGTAGACGAACCCCAGCGGGATCTCCAGGCAGAGCAGCACCAGGGCGGCCAGGGTGAGATAGCTGAGCAGGATCCGGCGGGTCATGCCGGACCGTCCGGCCCGGTGTGCACCGCGAGGCGGAAGCCGACCCCGCGCAGGGTCTGGATCCAGGCCGGGTGCCCCAACTTCCTGCGCAGCGAGGCCACATGGACGTCCAGCGTCTTGGTCGGGCCCTCGTAGAACGGGTCCCAGACCCGGTCCAGGATCTGCTGCCGGGAGTACACCGCGCCCGGGTCCTCGGTGAGCAGCGCCAGCAGGTCGAACTCCTTCGGGGTGAGCGGGACCTGGCACTCGCCGACCCAGACCTGGCGGGTGCGGCGGTCCACGGCGAGCGGCCCGGGCTCGTGTACCTGGGCCGGCGCCGGCGTCGGCACGGGTGCCGCGAAGGGCGCCGTCAGGGGTGCCGTCATGGGCGCGCCCTGCGGGACCTCCTGGCTGCGCCGGGTCCGCCGGGTCACCGCCCGCACCCGGGCCACCAACTCCCGTACGCTGAACGGCTTCGCCAGATAGTCATCGGCCCCCAGCTCCAGACCCAGCACCCGGTCGGCCTCCTCCCCGCGCGCGCTGAGGATCACGATCGGCACGTCGGAGACCTCGCGGATGCCCCGGCAGACGTCGATGCCGTCCATGTCCGGCAACCCCAGGTCCAGGAGCACGACATCGCCGTACGGCGCTCTCAACCCCTCGGTCCCGGTGGTCACGTGATCGACCGTCAGGCCGAAGTGTGCGAGGCCCTCGGCCAGCGGTTCGGCGATCGTCTCGTCGTCCTCGATGAGCAGCACGCGCAGGCCCATAAGCCGTATCTCTCCCACCCGAATTCATATTCTCCGCCCTGTGCCCGACACGCTACAAGAAGCGGGCTTCCGGCGGGGGCCGGGAAAAAGAATGTCCTGCTCCTGGCCGTGCTCTGGCCCGGCTTTAACCTTCCTCTGTGAGTTGCCCCTCTACGGTGGTGCCAACTGGTTGAACTGCCAGCTCAGGAGGCACCTTTGAAGGCATTGCTGGATCGCGCGCGCTCGTTCGGGCGGCGGGTGGATTTCGAGAGCGTCGAATACCGGAAACTGGCCGAGGGGCAATATCCCGAGGCACTCTTCATCACCTGCTCGGACTCGCGGGTCATTCCCGCACTCATCACCGGCGCCCGGCCCGGTGAGATATTCGAGCTGCGCAACGCGGGCAATATCGTGCCGTCGTACGGACAGCACGCGGCCGGTGGTGAGGCCGCCACCATCGAGTACGCGCTGGAGGTGCTCGGGGTTCAGGACGTGGTCGTGTGCGGTCACTCACACTGCGGTGCGATGGGGGCGCTGCGGTCCGGCGACGACCTGACCGCGCTGCCCGGGGTGGACGCCTGGCTGGGCCTGGCCCGCCCGTCCCTGGCACCCGTCCTCACCGACACGCCCGCGCTGTCCGACGTCGTCCAGAGCAACGTCGTCAACCAGCTTGCCGCGCTGCGGAGTTACCCGGTGGTGCGGCAGCGGCTCGACACGGACCGGCTGCGGCTGCACGGCTGGTACTACGAGATCGACACCGGGCGGGTGCAGGAACTCGACGACGACGGCCGCTTCCGGGTGCACGCCGCATGAGCGGGGCGCACGCACGAGGGCGAGGGGACCGGGCCGCGCCGAAGGCCCGCAGGGGGCCGAGGAGTTCGGAGGCATTCCCGACGCGTTCGGAGGCATCCCTGCCACGTTCGGAGGCATCACCGACGCCCAAGGTTCCCAAGAGCGACCTCGCCACCGAGATCACCGCCTCCCTCGTCGTCTTCCTCGTCGCGCTGCCGCTCTGCATCGGGGTCGCCGTCGCCTCCGGGGTGCCGGCCGAACTGGGGATCATCTCCGGGGTGATCGGCGGGCTCGTGGTCGGTGCGGTGCGGGGCAGCACCCTCCAGGTCAGCGGCCCCGCCGCGGGACTCGCCGCACTCGTCGCGGAGACGGTCGCCGAGCACGGGGTGGCCATGCTCGGGGTGATCGTCCTGGGCTCGGGGATCCTCCAGATCGTGCTCGGCGTCGTACGGCTCGGGCGGATGTTCCAGGCCATCTCGATCGCCGTCGTCCAGGGCATGCTGGCCGGGATCGGGCTGCCGCTGATGTTCAGCCAGCTCTATCCGATGGCCGACGACAAGGCGCCCGGCACGCCGGTCGAGAACATGGCCGGGGTCCCCGGGCTGCTCGCGGACGTCCTCGCCGACCGGCAGGCGATGACCGCGCTGCTCCTCGGGATCGTCACCGTCGTCCTGAGCTTCGTGTGGAAGAAGGCGCCGGGGCCGGTCAGGAAGGTCCCGGCCGCGCTGGTCGCCGTGGGGATCGGGATCGCGGTCGCCGCGCTGCCCGGCGTCGAGGTGAAGACCCTCCAGGTCGGCAACCTGCTCGCGGCCGTACAGGTGCCCGGCGCCGAGCAGTTCGCGGGTCTCGCCGACGCGGCGATCATCACGTCGATCCTGACGTTCACGGTCATCGCCTCGGCGGAGAGCCTGTTCACCGCGGCCGCCGTGGACCGGATGCACAGCGGCCCGCGCACCCGCTACAACACCGAACTCGTCGCCCAGGGCGCCGGGAACACGATCGCCGGCATCCTCGGCGCGCTCCCCGTCACGGCCGTGGTCGCCCGCAGTTCGGCCAACGTCCAGGCCGGCGCCAGGACCCGGCTCTCCCGCACCCTGCACGGCCTGTGGCTACTCGCCTTCGCACTGCTGCTGCCGCAGGTCCTCGCGCTGATCCCGATCTCGGTGCTCGCCGGGGTCCTGGTGCACAGCGGCTGGAAGCTGCTCGCGCCGGGGGAGTTCCCGAAGATGTGGCGCCAGGACCGGGGCGAGTTCGTCGTGATGACGGTGACCACGCTGGTCATCGTGGCGACCGCGCTGCTGGAGGGCGTGCTCGTGGGCCTGGCCGCGGGGATCGTGCTGGCCGCGCTGCGGATGTCCCAGACCGTGATCCGGCAGCACGTCGAGGACGACACCGCGAAGGTCGTCATGGCCGGCAACGCGACCTTCCTGCGCCTCCCGAACGTCATCGAGGCCCTCGAATCCGCCGCCGCCTCCGGCAAGCCCCGCATCCGCCTCGACCTCACCGCCGTGACCCACCTCGACCACGCCTGCCGCAACCAGGTCGAGGAGTTCACGGCCCAGCAGCGGGGGAGGGGGCTGCGGGTGGAACTGCTCATGCCGGGACCGGGGTTGACGGCGGCGGCACCACACGCGGACGCGAGCAGGACGACGGCTACGACGGTTACGGCGGTTACGGCGACGGTCGGGGACCGGACCTTCGACCCGACGGACAAGTGGCACGATGCCTCCCGCACCCCCGGAACCCCCAGTACCCGCACCCCCGGAACCACCCGTACCCGCACCCCCGACCTCTCCGGCGCCGAGATGTTCGCGGGGGAGCCGGGGCCCGGAGCCGAATGGTTCTACCTGGACACCCGGCCCGTTCCGGACGATTACGCGCCGCGCTCCCCGCTCGTAGGCTGAGCCCCACCCCAACGGCGGAGGGAGCCCGGTCATGTCCGGCTGGAACGAGAAGGCCGTCCCCGACCAGAGCGGGCGGATCGCCGTCGTCACCGGGGCCAACAGCGGTATCGGGTACGTGACCGCGCGGGAACTGGCCCGCAAGGGCGCCCGCGTGGTGCTCGCCTGCCGCAGCGAGGCGCGCGGTGTCGGGGCCCGGGACCGGCTGGTCACCGAAGTCCCGGGCGCGGACGTGGAGTTCGCCCGCCTGGACCTCGCGGACCTCGCCTCCGTACGGGAGTTCGCGACGGCGTACCCGTACGACCGCCTCGACCTGCTGGTCAACAACGCGGGCGTGATGGCGCTGCCGTACGGGACGACGGTGGACGGCTTCGAGACGCAGTTCGGCGTCAACCACCTGGGGCACTTCGCGCTGACCGGCCTGCTGCTGCCCACGCTCCTGACGACACCCGCCGCCCGCGTCGTGACCGTGTCCAGCCCGGCGCACCTGCTGGCCGACATCGACATCGACGACCTCAACAGCGAGCGCCGCTACCGCCGTTGGATCGCCTACGCCCGCTCCAAGAGCGCCAACCTGCTCTTCGTCCACGAACTCGCGCACAGGCTCGGGGCACACGGCTCGGACGTGATCGCGGCGGCGGCCCACCCCGGGTACGCGGACACCAACCTCCAGACCGCGGGCCCGAGGATGGCGGGGCGCAGGGCGTCCGAACGCTTCATGCGGACCGGCAACCGCTTCTTCGCGAAGTCCGCGGAGACAGGAGCCCTCCCCACCCTCTACGCGGCCACGGCCCCCGAGGTGACCCCGGACTCCTTCACCGGCCCTTTCCTCACCGCCCTGCGCGGCACACCGGGCCCCGCCCTGCGAGCACCCTGGACCCGCGACGACCGCGCGGCACAACGCCTTTGGGCCGCCTCGGAGGAGTTCACGGGGGTGTCGTACGACATGCTGAAGACCTGACTCAGGCCACGGCCCCGCACCAGCACCATCCGGGCCGGCGTCAACGGGGGCCAGTTCGGCCGCCGTGCCGAATCCCGCAGCGGATCAGGCAGTTGTTCCTGACCGCGCCGCCGGAACAGCTCCAGGGCCGGCAGGAATGTGTACGCCGGTCAACGGCCCCGGCCACGGCGCCGGTGCAGTCCGGAGCCGCCCTGGAAGGCCGTGGGGCCGGGGGGCTGAAGGGGCAGGGCGGCGCCGAGGACGATGTTCGGAACGGTCCGGTTCCTGCCGCCCGCGGAGTCCTGCCGCAGGATGCCGCCCGTCACGCCGGGGGCCGGATCGTCCCGTCGGCCGGTGGCGGACGCGGTGTCGGTCCTCGTCCCGAGACCCTCGACGGCACCGCCCACCCCCGTCCGGCTCGGCGGCTCGGCGGGACGGGGGCGCAGGGGCGGCGAGGAATGGCGCGAGGACACCGAGTACGGGATCGGGTGCACCTCCGCCAGCGGCAGGGTGCCGCCGGGTGCGCCCGGACAGCACGGCGCGGTCAGGCTCTCCCGGCCCCACGACCCCATGGCCTTGACCTGCGAGTTGTACGCGGCCCCCAACTGTTCCATCACGACGGCCGCTTCGAGATCGCGCTGCTCGGCGGCGGACCGCCCGCCCTGGTCGCCGTTCAGCAGATCCTCGGCGTTCACCTTGCCCGTCCGGTCCGCGCTGATCCGCGCCCGGCCGGCCGGGGCGTCGTCGGCCGGGGCCATCGCGTCGATGTGGGTCTTGTACTCCTGCAAGGCGTTCGCGGCGCCCCGAAGGGCGATGGAGAGATACCTGGCGTGCTCGGCGGTGTCGGCGATCTTGTCGCGGAAGCGCTCCACCTCCGCGAGGAACGCCTCGGCCGCTTCGCCGTGCCAGGACCTCATGAGCCGGGTGACGATGGCGTCGAGCGCGCCGAGCGCACCGCCGTCCTCTCCGCCGACGAGGTCCGCGCGGAACGCGTCCCAGCCGTGGCTGACGGCCCGGGCCTGCTCCGGGTCGGCGTACACGACCATCGCCTTCATCTGCGTCAGACTCCGGGCCGCGAAGGCGGTGGAGTGCCTGCTGGCGTAGCGCCGGCCCGGCGGCAGGTAGTCGTACTCCTTCTCTGCCATGCAGCTGTGCCTAGTACTCCGCGTCTTCGTAGGCGTCCCGTGTCCACTTCAGCTTGTGGGCGAGTTCTTCGGCGAAGACACGGAGATGGGCGGAGACGTCTTCCACGTAGGTTTTCACCGCTGCCTGTCCGGCGTACAGCTCGTACACCTCGTCGAATCCCGTTCCGAGCGACTCACGGGCCAGTCCGGTTTCGTAGTGCGCCCTCGATTCGGCCTTTTCCAGGCGCCGGATGAGGTCGTACAGCTGACGGAGTGCCAAATCCATCTCGTCCAGGTCGACTTGATAGCGCTGCACGGCCAATGAGGCCCCCCATCGTCCAGGTCTCGTGTGGCGGAAGACTACTAGTCTTTTGACCTTTCATTGCGGCGAGTTCACTTACGGGGATTCGAAGATCTCCACGTCCTGGAGCCCGTCCAGGCCGGTCAGATCGGCCCCCTGGGGGACGATCAGCCGTTGCAGCGCCGGAAGCCGGGGGATGCCCCGCATCCTGGCCATCTCGTCGCGGATCCCGCCGCCCAGGTCGAGGACGGTGACGTTCGGGAACTGCCAGGACAACGCCGAGAGATCGCAGGCGAGCAGGGAGCCGACGAGGGTCAGTCGCCGGAGTCCGGTGATGGGCTGCCACGGCGGGGGACGGGAGAGCGAGGGCGCCGAGATCGTCAGCTCCTCCAGCGCCGGGTGGCTCTGGATCGCCGCCCAGTCCGCCATGCAGGAGGGGCTGTTGTCCTTTCCCAGGACGAGCGAGCGCAGCGCGGGCCAGTAGCCGATGATCTCCAGCACGGGCAGCCGGCCCGGCTCGTCCGTCGAGAAGTGCTCCAGGTCGGACAGCATCGCCAGAGCGTCGACGGACCTGACGTTCGGGCAGCCCGACAGGACGAGGCGGCGCAGTCCCGTCCACTCCTTGAGGAAGCCGAGGCCCCTGAGGGAGCTGTTCATGCTGAGCACCAGTTCGTGCGGGCCGCCGGGCGGGCGCGGGCCCGCGGCGGTGAGCGAGGCCTCGTCGAAGTCGCCGCGCAACCGGAGCCGCGGTCGGCTGCCGAGCTCTCGCAGGGCCGCCAGCTGTGCCGGGGTCCTGATGGTGAGGATGTCCTCGGCCGGGAGGTGGGTGAGCACCTCCTGCGCGTAGCGGACGGTGTCGAACGACGCCCAGGCGTCGACGACACGCTCCCGCACCCGGGGCCAGCGTCGCGCCTCGCAGAACCGCGCGAGCAGGGGCAGGGCCGCGTCGTGGGCGATTCCCGCGGCGGTCTCCAGTACGTATCCGGCCTCCCGCTCGGGAAGATCCTCCGGGCCCGGCAGCACCTCCAGGACGATCGGCCCGATCTTGATCAGGGTGTCGACCTCTTCGATGGTGCGCGGCGGAATGATGCTCGCGACCCGCTCCTCCACCAAGGTACGGACCTCCGCGTCGAGTTCCGTCGCGTGTTCCAGTGACGTCATCGCGAGCAGGTGGATACGCCGGTCGCCGCGCTGGTCGCCGAGCTCGACCAGGTCTCTGAGCAGCCGGGCGCACTCGTGGGGACGAGCGTGGGCGAGGGCCATCCGGATGACGTCCTCCCACTGCGTTTTGTCCGCGTTCTGGGCCAGCAGGCCGAAGTCGCCCTCCTCCACGGCCGCCCGCGCGGCCAGGAAGTCCTGGAAGGTGCGGTGGACGAAGTCGATCGCGTCCTCCGTCGGCTCGCGCAACAGCCCGCTGCGCAGCAGCAGATGCTTCAGCACTCCCGCCGCGTCGCCGAGCCGTGCCACCTGCGGTACGGAGGGGAGGGCGCCCGAGACGATGCGCTGGGCCTGGCTGCGGAGAACCTCGGTCTGCTGGTTGCGGATCATCCAGTACGCCAGCTTCTGGAGCAGCTTGATCTGCGGCTCCTTCGTCAGCTGGCCACCGAAGGGCTTCTCGGAGATGCCTTTGTACTGGTCCCGGCGCTCCAGCAGCATGTACAGCGCGGCGTCGTACAGTTCCTTGCGGCCGTGCGGGAGATAGCCCTCACGGTCCCGGTGCAGGGCGCAGATCAGTGCGCACATCAGCGGATTGGTGGCCAGGGAGGCCAGGTCCTGCTTGGTGTGGACGGCGGTCAGCAGCCTGCGGGCGAGGGCCTTGTCGGCCTCCGCGGCGTTGTGCCAGCGTTCGACGAACTCCGTGACCGCGTCCCGGTTCATCGGGGCGAGGGAGAGTTCGGCGAACCCGTCGCCGACGAGCCAGTTGTCGCGCACGGCGGACGGCCGGGACGTGACCAGCCAGAGGTTGTCCGGATAGGTGGAGATCAGGCTGCGCAACCAGCGATGGGTGTCCTCGCGGACGGGCTCGGCGATCTCGTCGATGCCGTCGACGAGGAGAAGACCGCGCCCGGCGGTCAGGACGTGGTGCGTCCAGTTGCCCGGCTGGGCTCCCGCCAGGGGGCAGTCCATGGCGGTCAGGAAGTCATGGGGCATCGGCAGCCGGGCGCTGTCCCGGGCGAGGCGGCGCAGCGGAAGGACGAACGGCACCCGCCCGGCCAGATAGGCCAGGTCGCCTCCCGCCAGGCCACCCGCGGCGGAGACCGCCAGCCACTGCACGAGAGTGGTCTTCCCCGACCCCGCGACTCCGCGCAACAGCACGCGGTCCCGGCTCTCCAGGGCCTGATCCGCGGGCAACGGGACCGCGGACCCGGTGAGGCCCTCCGTCAACCTGGCCTCCAGGCTCAGGTAGGAGGCGTCCAGGGGCCATTCGCGGTCGTGGTTCAGGTCGATGCCGTAGATCGTCAGACGTCTGTGCTCGGCCCGGACGTAGGCGGCGTACCGCTGCTCGAACTCCGCCTCCGGGTCGGCCACCGGACCGGAGACCTCGCGGATGTCCGGGGCGGGGCAGCCGATCCCGGCCAGGGTTTCGACGAAGGAGGCGTCGTCCAGCAGCTCTCCGACCGGTGTGGCCTTCATACGGCTGTGCAGCCAGCCCTCGGCGTCGGCGGTGACCACCCCGGCCAGCCGGCCCAGGGCGAAGAGGGCGGCACCGGAGAAACCGGCCCAGGGCGAGCCGCCGTCGGCGCGGGGCGCGGGCACCTTGTCGATGTCGACCGGGACCATCCGGCTGAGCAGCGCGGAGCCGCGCTTGATCGTGCCGGTGACGTGCTCGCTCTCCAGTCGGCCGGTGCCGTCCCGCTGGACGTACGGATAGCCCACGGCCTCGCAGCCGGGCAGGGGCGCGATGCCGCGGACCCTGCTCCAGCGGTTCCAGGCACGGTCGGGGTCGTCGTCGGTGAGCGCTTCACCGGCCAGCAGCAGGGCGGCGTCACAGGACTCGTCCCAGCGCTGCCAGACCCGCTCACAGCGCACCGGCCCACGGCTCCCGGGTACGCGGACCCGGATGTCGGAGCCGTGCGCGACGACGTGAGCGGCGGTCAGGACGACGCGTGGGGAGAGCAGATAGCCACTGCCCTGGTGGCCCCCGCAGAAGACCGCGGCCACCCGTTCCGTGACGGGGCCGCCCCGGTCGACGGGCAGCACGTTCAGTCCCGGACCGCGGCGGAGAAGCCGCTCACATCGCCTTCGTCGTCGGCGGCGATGAGCCAGCCCTGGCCCGTCGCCGTGTTCCTGGGTTTCAGAGTGAACGAGACCTTGTGGGTGCCGGCCGTCGACACACCCGCTTCCGCGCCCGCGTCGACGACCCACGCCTTGACGCCGCCTCTCGCCCGGGCGTCGCGGCGCATCTCGACCACGAACTCCATCTGGATGTCGCCGAGTTCGAAGCGCAGCCCCTGGCCGGTGCCCTGGCTCGCGGCCTCCATCAGGCCGTCGCGTACGGCCCCGACGACCTCGGCAAGCTCGATCCTGTCGCTCACTGTCCCCCGCTCACCAGCTCGCTCTCGAGTAACCGGCGCAACCTATCCCGCTGTGGGACGCGGTGAGTGGAGTTCGGGCGGATCGGCGCCGGGACCCGATGTCCCTACGGCGGTTCCCGGCCACGGAACAGGGCCGGCACCCCGCTTTTGGAGTACCGACCTCTGAGAGCTGACGGACCGACCCCTGAGAGCCAACGAGCCGCGTCCCTACACCGAGGCCCCCCTACTCCGAGGCCCCCCTACACCGAGGCCCCCCGCGCCCGCCCGCCCGACGTCACCGCGTCCGCACCGCGTACGTGGCCACCCGCACTCCCTCGTCGTCCAGGCACTCCCCGGTGGCCAGGTCGAAGCGTTGCTTCAGCAGGGGGGAGGCCACGAAGGGGCGGCCCTCGTGGGTGCCGGTGAGGCCGCGGGAGAGGACTGCCGCGCCGCCGAAGGGGTCGCGGTTGTCGATGGCGTAGAGGGTGCCGGAGCGGTCGCGGAAGAGGGCTGCCTGGCGGCCGTCGGGGAGGAGGGCCGCCACGCCTCGGCCGGGGAGCAGGCGGGTCAGGTCGCAGACCGCGAACCAGTCGCCGTCCAGGTGGAGTTCGACCTTCAGGTCGGTGGTCTCGGGTGCCAGGGTCATCGCTGGGCGCTTCCTTCCAGGGGGCGGTGGCCGATGGTCAGCAGCGGCAGGTCGGGCTTGATCTGGTCGCGCTCGGGGACGAAGCCGACGACCGGGTCGGGGGTGTCCGGG
The DNA here is from genome assembly GCF_010548375.1 of Streptomyces sp. SID13726. Lineage (GTDB taxonomy): Bacteria > Actinomycetota > Actinomycetes > Streptomycetales > Streptomycetaceae > Streptomyces. The sequence continues at coordinate 51,646 of NZ_JAAGLY010000019.1, read as the reverse complement.
GCGTTCACGAAGGACACGAACCGGGCCAGCTTCTCGGGGTCGTTGATGGTGGTCGCCCACTCGTCGGCGTAGTGCGCCACGTGCGCGGTCATCAGGGACTCCAGCTCCTCGCAGATGCCGAGGGAGTCCTCCACGACCACGTCACGGATGTGGTCCAGGCCGCCGGGGATGCGCTCCAGCCAGGTCGAGGTGCGCTCCAGGCGGTCCGCGGTGCGGATGTAGAACATCAGGAAACGGTCGATCAGACGGATCAGTTCGGCGTCGCTCAGATCCTGCGCCAGCAGGTCCGCGTGGCGCGGGGTCGCGCCGCCGTTGCCGCCGACGTACAGGTTCCAGCCGTTGGACGTGGCGATGACGCCGAAGTCCTTCGACTGGGCCTCCGCGCACTCGCGGGCGCAGCCCGACACCGCCGACTTGAGCTTGTGCGGGGAGCGCAGGCCCCGGTAGCGCAGCTCCAGGTCGATCGCCATCCGGACCGAGTCCTGGACGCCGTAGCGGCACCAGGTCTGCCCGACGCAGGACTTCACCGTGCGCAGCGACTTGCCGTAGGCGTGGCCCGACTCGAAGCCCGCGTCCACCAACCTGGTCCAGATGAGCGGGAGTTGCTCGACCCGCGCGCCGAACATGTCGATCCGCTGGCCGCCGGTGATCTTCGTGTAGAGGCCGAAGTCGCGGGCGATCTCGCCGATCACGATGAGGCCCTCGGGGGTGATCTCGCCGCCGGGGATGCGCGGGACGACCGAATAGGAGCCGTTCTTCTGGAGGTTGGCGAGGAAGTGGTCGTTGGAGTCCTGGAGGGAGGCCTGCTCGCCGTCCAGGACATAGCCGCTCGCGCCGATCGTCGGGGCGAGGGAGGCGATGATCGAGCCGACCGCCGGCTTGCAGACCTCGCAGCCGTCACCGCCCTTGGCGCCGTCGCGGCCGTAGCGGTCCAGCAGGTCCTGGTAGGTGTTGATGCGCAGGGCGAGGACGATCTCGTACAGCTCCTCGCGGGTCTGCGCGAAGCAGCCGCACAGCCCCTTGTCGACCTCGACGCCGGACGCCTCCAGCTCGGCGGTGACCAGCTGGCCCAGCACCTTGACGCAACTGCCGCACGTCGTACCGGCCTTGGTGCACTTCTTCACCTCGGGCACGGTCGTGCAGTTGTGCTCGGTGACCGCTCCGCGGATCGTGCCCTTGCGGACGTTGTTGCAGGAGCAGATGATCGCCTCGTCCGGCAGCGCGGTCGGGCCGAGCTGGACACCCGAGTCGGCCCCGGCCGGCAGCACCAGCGACTCCGGCGAGACCGGCGGCACCGAACCGGTGAACGCCTTCAGCGTGCCGTACGCCTCCGCGTCGCCGACCAGGATGCCGCCGAGGAGCGTGCCGTCCCGGCCGATGACCAGCTTCTTGTACAGGCCCGAGCGGGAGTCGGAGTACACGACGTCCAGGCAGTCCGCGGTCGCGCCGTGCGCGTCACCGAAGGACGCCACGTCCACGCCGAGCAGCTTCAGCTTGGTGGACAGGTCGGCACCCAGGAAGGCCGCTTCGTCCGAAGCGATGGTCGCCGCCGCCGTCTCCGCCTGCTCGTAGCCGGGGGCCACCAGGCCGTACACCCGGCCGTCCGCGGCCAGCGCGCACTCCCCGATCGCGAACACGTGCGGGTCGGCGACCGTACGGCACTGCTCGTCCACCGTGATGCCGCCGCGCTCCCCGACCGTGAGGCCGCAGTCCCGGGCCAGCTGGTCGCGCGGCCGGACACCGGCGCTGAACACCACCAGATCCGTGGCGAGTTCGGAACCGTCGGACAGCTTCATGCCGGTGACGGCGCCCTCGGCGTCGACCACGATCTCCTGCGTGCCGACGCCCGTGTGGACGGAGAGTCCCATCTCCTCGATGGTCCGCAGCAGCGCCGCGCCACCGCCCTCGTCGACCTGCACCGGCATCAGCCGCGGCGCGAACTCCACGATGTGGGAGGTGAGTCCGAGCCCCTTCAGCGCACCGGCCGCCTCAAGTCCGAGCAGACCGCCACCGACCACGGCACCGGTCGTACGGGTCCTCGCGTACTCCTCGATCGCGAGCAGGTCCTCGATCGTGCGGTAGACGAAACAGCCCTCGGCGTCCTTGTTCGGGACCGGCGGCACGAAGGGGTACGAGCCGGTGGCGAGCACGAGGACGTCGTAGTCGAAGACCTGGCCGGAGCGGGCCGTGACCTTCCTTGCCGAGCGGTCGACCGTCTCCGCCGGGTCGCCGACGTACAGCTCGATGCCGTGCGTCGCGATGAACTCCATGTCCGTCATGGACAGTTCCTCGGGCGTCTTCCCCGAGAAGTACGACGTGAGCGCGACGCGGTCGTACGCGGGACGCGGCTCCTCGCACAGCACGACCACGCGGTGCGTGGCGGTCAGGCCGCGTTCGGCGAGCGCCTCCAGGAAGCGCTGGCCGACCATGCCGTGGCCGACGAGCACGATCGTGGGGGTGGCCTCCGTGGCCTCCGGGTGGGCGGTCATCAGGAGCCTCCATCGTTGGTGAGCAGGTGGAGCAGCGGCCCGCCGTCGGAGGGCAGCGGCTCTGCTCCCTCCCAGGCGCGGGCGAGCGCGCCGACGGTGCCGAGTTCGCCGACGAGGACCCCGCCGACCAGGCGGTCGTCGCGCACGACGACCTTCCTGTAGGTGCCGCGCGTGGCGTCCGCGAGCTGGACGACGTCGTCGCCCGGCAGCGCCTCGGTCTCGCCGAAGGCGGCCAGGTCGAAGGCGGTCTGCCCGGGCAGCGTGAGCCGGGTCAGTGAACGGGTGCCGGTGTACCGGGCGTTGGTGCGACCGGCCAGCAACTCGGCCAGGGCGTCGGCCTGTTCGAGGGCCGGGGTGGCGAGTCCGTAGACGGTGCCGTCGTGCTGGGCGCAGTCGCCGATGGCGTGGATGTACGGGTCGGAGGTGCGCAGTTCGTCGTCCACGACGACCCCCTTGCGCACGTCCAGGCCCGCCGTCCGCGCGAGGCCGACACGGGGGTGGACCCCGCAGGCCAGGACCACTATCTCGGCGTCGAGCGCGTAGCCGTCGGCCATCTCGACCGAGCGGACCGCACCGCCGACGCAGCGCACGTCACGCACACGCAGATCGGTGTGGACCTCGACACCGAGGTCCCCGAGGTGGCGTCGGACCAACTTGGACGCGCTCGGGTCGAGTTGACGCTCCATCAGTCGCTCGGACTGCTGGGCGAGGATCACCTGGGCGCCGCGCTGGGCGAGCGCGCGGGCCGCCGAGACCCCGAGGAGCCCGCCGCCGATCACGACCGCCTTCACACCCGGCCGGACCGCCTCGGACAGCCCCAGGCAGTCGTCCATGGTCCGGAAGGCGTGCACGCCCACGGGCAGTTCGTGATCCGGGGCGCTGTGCCCACCCGAGGGGCGACCCCCGGACCCCCGCCCGGAGAGGCCGGAGAGGCCGGAGAGGCCGGAGAGGCTGGAGAGGCCGGCCGGCTCGATGGCTCGGAGCCCCGACGGGACGTAGGCGTTCGTGAACAGCCCGCGCAGCGGCGGCAGTACCGGGTTCGAGCCGGTGGCCAGGACCAGACGGTCGTATGCGATCTTCGAACCGTCCGCGCACTCGACGGTCCGCGCCGCGCGGTCGATGCCGGTGACCCGGGCACGGGTCAGCGCGGCCGGCGCCGGGAGCGCGATCACGTCCGGGGTGTACCGCCCGGCCAGCACCTCGGCGAGGAGCACCCGGTTGTACGGGCGGTGCTCCTCCTCGCCGATCAGTGTCACGGGCGTGCCGAGCTCTCCGAGACGCCGGGCGAGACGGACGCCCGCGAGCCCGGCGCCTATCACCACCACACGCGTATTCGAGGTCATGTCCAGGAGCGTGCGATGCCGGTGTTTCCCGACCGCATCACATCTGTTTCCCGCGAGGAACGCTGCCCTCAGCGGCGGCCCGGGGCGGATGTGAGGGTGTGGCGCCGGAAACCGCCCAGGTGGGTGGAGGGTGCACGGATCCCGTCCTCTAAGGTCGCGATCATGCCCGACATACCGCTGACCATCGTCGTCGTCCTGTGCCTCACGGCCTTCGCGGCCGGCTGGATCGACGCCGTGGTCGGCGGCGGGGGCCTCCTCCTGCTGCCGGTCCTGCTGCTCGGCCTGCCGTCGAACACCCCGGCCGCGTACGCCCTCGGCACCAACAAGGCGGTCGCCATCGTCGGCACCTCCGGCGCCGCGGTGACCTACGCCCGCAAGGCGCCCGTCGATGTCCGGACCGCCGTACGCATCGGGGTCGCGGCCCTCGCGGGTTCCTCGGCCGGTGCCTTCTTCGCGGCGGGGATGAGCACCGACGTGCTCAAGCCGGTGATCATGGTGGTCCTGCTGGCCGTCGCCGGTTTCGTGATCCTGCGCCCCGCCTTCGGCACCGCGCCGGTCACCGGCCCCGCCACCCGCCGCCGGGTCCTCGCCGCGATCGGGCTCGCGGGGCTCGGCATCGGGTTCTACGACGGCCTGATCGGACCCGGCACCGGCACGTTCCTCGTCCTCGCCCTCACCGCGGTCCTCCATCTCGACCTCGTGACCGCGTCCGCCACCGCGAAGATCGTCAACTGCTGCACCAACGCGGGCGCGCTCGCGATGTTCGCCTGGCAGGGCACGGTCCTGTGGCGGCTCGCCGCCCTGATGGCCGTGTTCAACCTCGCGGGCGGCACGCTCGGCGCGCACACCGCGCTGAAGAAGGGGAGCGGATTCGTCCGGGTCGTCCTGCTGACGGTCGTGTTCGCGCTGGTGGCGAATTTGGCGTACGAGCAGTGGATCGCCTGATCTACGGTGGCTCCATGGCAACCCAGGTGATCGTGCTCAACGGCGGTTCCAGCTCGGGCAAGTCCGGGATCGCCCGGTGCCTCCAGGCGGTGCTGCCGGACCCCTGGCTGGTCTTCGGGGTCGACGCGTTGATCGAGGCGATGCCGGGCACGGGCGCGGGCATCGAGTTCGCGGCGGACGGCGAGGTGAACGTCGGGCCGGAGTTCATGGCCCTGGAAGCGGCCTGGGCCCGGGGGATCGCCGCCACGGCCTACGCGGGCGCCCGGCTGATCATCGACGATGTCTTCCTCGGCGGCGGCGCCACCCAGGACCGCTGGCGCGGGGTCCTGGACGGACTGGACGTGCTCTGGGTCGGCGTCCGCTGCGACGCCGAGGTGGCCGCGGGCCGGGAGATCGCCCGCGGCGACCGGGTGCGCGGGATGGCCGAGAAGCAGGCGGAGATCGTCCACCAGGGAGTGGTCTACGACGTCGAGGTCGACACCGGCCGCGCCGAGGCCCTGGAGTGCGCGCGGAGCATCGCGGAGGCGGTCGTCAGCGGCTCGCCGTGAGACGCGGCCGGCGGCTCAGGCTCGCGTGACCTTGTGCGTGAGCCCTGTCACCGGGTGCCCGTGAGATGCGCGAACACCACCACGTTCCCCCGGTACCCGGTCGAGCGCGAGTACCCGCCGCCGCAGGTGATCACCCGCAGTTCGGGCCGCTTCGCCGCGCCGTACACCTTCTCGTCGGGGAAGTCCTTCGCGTCGTACACCTCGACCGCGTCCACCGTGAACACCGCGACGCTTCCGTCGCGCCGGTCCACCTCGATCGCGCTGCCCCGCTGGAGGGCGCCGAGGTCGTAGAAGACGGCGGGTCCCTCGGCGTTGTCGACGTGCCCGGCGACGATCGCGGTGCCGGTCTCACCGGGGGTGGTGCCGGCCTCGTACCAGCCGGCGAGGTTCTTGCGCCTGGCCGGCGGCACGTCGAGGCTGCCGCTCGGGGTGAGCGCGAGGCCCGTCAGGGGGGCGTCCACCCGGATCGCGGGGATGCGGACCCGGTCCGGCGGGGAGGGCGGCAGCGCGGGCGCGGCGGCCCGGCCGGCATCCGGCCCGGCGTCCCGGCCCGCGTGCGCCTGCGCGGCGGACGGCTGCGGCGGGGCGTGCGTCTCGGCGCCGCTGCGCAGCAGCCACGCGCCGCTGCACAGGGCGACCACGGTGACACCCGCTATGGCGGTGTTGCCGAGCCTGCGGTTGCGCACGAGAAACCTCCTCTACGGCTGAACTGCCCGTCCCCCTCCGGGCCGCGAGGGGCGTCGGGCCCGGAGGGGGAGGGGACATGCGGTACCGGCGGACAGCGGAGGGTGTCCGTCAGATCCCGTCGCCTCTCGCCCGGCGATGCAGGAGCCAGGTACCGCCCGCGGCAGCGACGGCGAGAGCCGCCACACCGGCCGCGGTCTGCACGGGGTCGGGGCCGAGCGCGCCACCGACCCCCGTCTTCACGCTTCCTCGCGGATGCACCGGCTGACGTTGCGAGGTCAGCGTCACCACCAGGTCGCCGGTCACTCGCCGGCGGCCCTCCGCGCAGGTCGCGGCGATCTCGTACGTCCCCGGCTGCGCGCTCGGCGGCACCCGGAACTGTCCGATCGCGTCACCCTCGTGCGTGCTGGGCGCCAGCGTGAAGGAGCCCGCGCCCACCGCGCTGGCATCCCCCGCCGCCGTACCCTCGTCCCCGCACGCCGCCGTGTTCACCGTGACCTGCCCGCCCGGCACGACGGAGGACGGGAAGACCTCCAGGCCGTCGGCGTCCCCGGCGTACGCGGGTGCGCAGACGAGTCCCGCGGCGGCGACGGCGAGCGCGCTGCCGGTCAGCAGACGGGCGGTGGATCGCATGGTGCTCCCTTGAGCTCTCGGGTGGGATCCCTGTGCCTCCGAGGTAAGTGGCAGTGGGCCGAGCGCGCTTCCTGAGGGTGTGTCAGAAATGCGGTGAATGGGTGTCAGATCGGTGTGCGCGGGGTCGGTCCGGCCGGAGTTTCAGCAGGTCATCGCCGTACGGCAGGGGTGCCGTCGAAGAGAACCCGAAGGGCGCCCGGCGCGCGTGTGAACGGGTGACGCCCCGCCCGACGGCCGGGCTTGACCTCAACTTTGGTCGAGGTATCAGGCTGTCCCGTATGCAGACAGACATCGCTCCGCTCCGCGTCGCCCTGGTCATCGGCAGCAACCGGCGCGGCCGTTTCGGCCCGGTCGTCGCCGACTGGCTCCTGGACCGCCTGCACGACCGCGACGACCTGGTCCCCGAGGTCGTGGACGTGGCCGAGGCGGACCTCCCCATGACCTTCGCCCCCACCGAGTCGTCCTCCGACGTCACCCCGAAGCTCGCGTCGGCGGACGCCTTCGTGGTCCTCACCCCCGAGTACAACCACTCCTTCCCGGCGGGCCTCAAGAACCTCGTCGACTGGCACTACACGGAATGGCAGGCCAAGCCGGTCGCCCTGGTCTCCTACGGCGGCATCTCCGGCGGCCTGCGCGCGGTGGAACACCTCCGCCAGGTCTTCGCCGAACTCCACGCGGTCACGGTCCGCGACACGGTGAGCTTCCACCACGCGGGCCAGTCCTTCACCGGGGGCCGCCCGAAGGACGCGGCGGGGCCGGAGGCGGCGGCGAAGGTGATGCTGGACCAGCTGGTGTGGTGGGGGAGGGTGCTCAGGGAGGGCCGGGCGGCCAGGCCGTACGGCGAGTGAGGGGCGCCGGGTGCGTGAGCGGGCACCGTTGGCCGGCCTCCCGGCGGCGGGGCTACCGTGAGGTGATGGGCATGGAACCGCGTATCACCCTCGTCACCCTGGGCGTCTCGGACCTGGCCCGCGCCAAGGCCTTCTACGAGGCGCTCGGCTGGCGTGGACAGGAGGTCGAGGAGACGGTCTTCTTCCAGGCCGGGGGGCTGGGCCTGGTCCTGTGGGGCCGGGAGAAGCTCGCGCGGGACTGCGGCCTTGAGCCGGGGCCGCCCGTGCGGGGCTTCGGCGGTATCGCCCTCGCCCACAACGTCCGCTCCGAGGCGGAGGTCGACGCCCTCCTCGCCAAGGTCGCGGAGGCGGGCGGCACGATCACGAAACCCGCCGCCGTGAACGCCGTCGGCTTCTACTCCAGCGCCTTCACCGACCCGGACGGCCACGCCTGGGAGGTCGCCTTCAACCCCGGCTTTCCGCTGGCGGAGGACGGGACGGTCAGGCTTCCGGACTTCGGGTAGGGGCGGGGCGGATCAGGACCGGATCAGGTCGGGCCGGATCAGGTAGTACGGGGTCGGGTCGAGCCGGATCAGGTCGTGCCGGGTCGGGCTTGGGCTTGCGTGTGACTTCGGCATCCGTGTGGCTCAGGGGCCGGTCCACAGCTCCGGTCAGTCCGCCGCGAGCACCCCCTCCAGCGCCCGCCGCCCCACCTCCGCGAGGACCGGGTTCTTCCCGCCCCGGTAGTAGTGCACCGCGCCCAGCCCGAAGCGCAGGCCCCATCCCCGGCCCCGCTCCCACGTGGTGTCGTCGACCTCGGCGGCCTCGCGGAACAGCCGGCGGCTCTCGCCGGAGAACAGGGTCCACGCGGGCAGCATGTCCACCGACGGGTCCCCGGTGCCGAGCCCGCCGAAGTCGATGACCGCGGTGAGCCGGCCGTGCTCGGTGAGGAGATTGCCGGGGAGGAGGTCGGCGTGCAGCCAGACGGGCTCGCCGTCCCAGCGGGGCAGCCGGACGGTCTCGTCCCAGAGGGCGGTGGCCCGGTCCGCGTCCAGCGTCCCGTCGGCGCCGAGTTCCCGGATCGCGAGGTTCGCGTAGTCGTCGCGGTCGTCGAGGGGCCCGCTGCGGAAGGACTTCGGCGCGCCGGTGGCGTCGAGCCCCCGCAGTGCGGCGACGAACCGTCCCAACTCGACGGCGGCCAGGGCGAGATCGGTGACCGGGGCGTCGTAGGCGTTGTCCCCTTCGAGCCACCGGTACACGCCCCACGGCAACCCGTACCCCCGCCCCGGCTCCCCGGCGGCCAGCGGCTCCGGCACGGCCAGCGGCAGTTGGGGGGCCAGCCGTGGCAACCACCGCTGCTCGAAGCCGACTTGGTCCCCCGCGCCCGGCAACCGCGGCAGTCGTACGACCATGTCGTCCCCGAGCCGGTGCAGCGCGTTGTCGGTCCCGGCCGAGTCGACCCACGCGACCGGCAGCCCCGCCCACCGCGGGAACTGGTCCGAGACGAGCCCGGCCACCAGCTCCGCGTCGATGTCGAGTTCGTCGGCGTGCATCTTCGCGGGGGACGGCATGGAGCTCCAGGGGTCGCGGGGCGGTGTCGGCGCTGGAGCGTAGCCGGGCGTACGAATCCGGGGCCACCGGATTTCGGGCGGCGGTCCACCTCAGGCGCGCCGCCGCCGCACCACCGCGCACACCGTCCCGATCCCGCCGAACCGCGGAAGGTCGTCACCTCGCCGTCCGTGGAGGTGAACTCGACCACCGGGTACGCCACGGGCCGGTCGGCGGTCCGCCTCTCGCGATCGGCGCGACGGCCAGGAACAGAGCCCCGAACGCGATTCTGACGGCAGGCGTACGGCCGCTCCGGACCGGGGCGGCCGTGTCACCCGGGTCAGTTCACGTTGACCGCGCTCCAGGCAGCCGCCACCGCGTTGTGCTCCGCGCTGCCCGCTCCGTACAGATCCTTCGCGGCGTTGAGGGTCGCCGTCCGGGCTCCCGTGTAGTTCGTCGAGGACGTCATGTAGACCGTCAGCGCCCGGTACCAGATGGCGCCCAGCTTGTCCCGGCCTATACCGGTGACCGTGGAGCCGTTGGAGGTGGGGGAGTTGTAGCTGACGCCGTTGATGGTCTTCGCTCCGCTGCCCTCCGCCAGGAGATACGCGAAGTGGTTCGCGACCCCGGAGGAGTAGTGCACGTCGAGGTTGGCCACCGAACTGCTCCAGGAGTCGGCGGAGTTGCCGTCCTTGGAGGGCTTGTCCATGTAGCGCAGGGCGTCCCGTCCGAAGCCGGAGCGGACGATCTTCTCGCCGATCAGGTAGTCGCCGGTGTCGGAGGAGTTCCCCGCGTACCACTCCACCAGCGTGCCGAAGATATCGGAGGTCGCCTCGTTGAGCCCGCCCGACTCGCCCGAGTACGTCAGCGCCGCCGTCTTCGACGTCACACCGTGCGACATCTCGTGGCCCGCCACGTCCAGCGACACCAACGGGCCGAGCTGCGTCCCGTCACCGTCGCCGTAGGTCATGCAGAAGCAACTGTCGTCCCAGAAGGCGTTGTTGTAGTTGTTGCCGTAGTGGACGCGGTTGTACGAGCCCTTGCCGTCCCCGCCGATGCCGTTGCGGCCGTGGACGTTCTTGTAGTAGTCCCAGGTGACGTCGGTGCCGTACTGCGCGTCGACCGCGGCCGTGGCCCGGTCCGAACTCGCCCCCGTGCCCCAGTGGTTGTCGGCGTCGGTGAACAGGGTCGCGGGGGCGCGGCTGATGCAGATGGTCAGGATGCACAGGTCGGTCTTGTTGGCCGCGTCACCGGTGTACGTGTTCCCGCGCGTGGCGTCCTTGAGCTGGTACGTCGACCCCGACTGGGTCGTCTCCAGCGGAACCGTGCCGCCGTACAGCGACTTCCCGTCGCCGGCGGCCTGCTCGATGCTGTCCCAGGCGGCGATCTGGGAACCGGTGCTCGCGTCGGTCAGCACGGTGCGCGCGACCGGGTTGCCGAGCGAGTCCTGCGCCACCGCGTCGGTCTGCCAGGCCAGTTTCGGCGCTCCGTGCAGGGCGTCGACGACCAGCTTCGGCTTGGCGGTGAGCTTCTTCAGGGTCTCGCCGAGGTTGGCCGCCCTGAGGGCGTTCGTCGCGAGGTCGGCGGCCTTCGGCGCGGAGAGGGCCGGGGTGACACCGGCCAGGGATATCGAGTCCCGCGTGGCGCGCGAGGAGCTGAGGTAGCTGCCGTCCGGTGCCAGGTGGACCACGAAGTCGCCGCCCAGCACGGGGAGTTGGCGGTAGGTGCGGTCGTAGCGGATGTGCTGGGTGCCGTCGGGGTCCACGATCACGTCGCGGACCTCGGTGCCCTGGGCGGAGGTGAGCCCCAACGCGGCGGCGTGGTCGGCCAGTACGGCGGCGGCGTTGTCGAGCGCGGTGGCCCTGGTCGGTCTGTCGGCGGCACCGGCGGTGGGGGAGAGCGCGGCGGCCAGCAGGGTGGCGGCGGTGGCGGCCACTCCGGCGGTGGCGAGACGACGGGAACGGGCACCTCGGACGTACGGCCGTATCCGACTCATCGGTCTCCTCTGAAAGGCGCCGAAGGGCGCGAGGGGGTGGCACAGATGTTGACGAAGATTTAAGGGGCCATGACATTCCGTGTCCAGGGCGCCTCACGTGCAGGTGTGTGAGGGGAGAGAATCGTTTCTGTGAGCCCTGTGCGACTTCCGTTCTTCGTCTACGGCACGCTCCGCCCCGGCGAGGTCAACCACGACCTCTTCCTGCGCGGCCGCGTCCGCTCCGAGGAGCCCGGCCGGCTCACCGGCGCGGTGCTGTACGACGGCCCCGGCTATCCGTACGCCGTCGAGGAGACCGGAGGCGCGGTCGCGGGGGAGATCGTCACCCCGCGACCCGACGCCTACGCCGAACTGCTCGCCGCCCTCGACGAGTTGGAGGAGTACACCCCCGGCGACCCGCGCAACCTCTACGAACGCGTCGCCCGCGAGGTGCTCCGCACGGCTGACGGAACGTCCGTGCGCGCCTGGGTCTATGTGGCCGCGCCCTCCGTCGCCGTGGGCCTGCGAGCGCGCGGCAAGCTGATCGAGGGCAGCGACTGGCTGCTCCGGTGAACTACCGCTCCACCGCCTCCACCCGCACCGCGCACGCCTTGAACTCCGGCATCCGGGACGTCGGGTCGAGGGCCGGGTTGGTGAGGGTGTTGGCGCGGCCCTCCCCGTACCAGTGGAAGGGCATGAAGACGGTGTCGGGGCGGATGCCGAGGGTGATCCGGGCCGGCGCCACGGCCCGCCCGCGCCGGGAGACCACGGCCAGCGGGTCCCCCTCCGCCGCCCCGAGCCGCTCCGCGAGCCGCGGGTGCAACTCCACGAACGGCCCCGGCGCGGCGGCGTTCAGCTCGTCCACCCGGCGGGTCTGGGCACCGGACTGGTACTGCGCCACCACCCGCCCGGTGGTCAGCAGCACCGGATACTCCTCATCGGTCTCCTCGGCGACGGCCCGATGCGAGACGGCAACGAACCGGGCCCGACCGTCCGGGTGGGCGAAACGGTCCAGGAAGAGGCGGGGGGTGCCGGGGTGCGGGGGCGTGTGCTGTGCGGGGCTGGGGCGTGCGACGGTGTTTTCCGCGGGGGTGGCGGTCGGTTCCGTGGGGCTGGGGTGTGGTGCTGCCTTTTCCGTGGCGCCGGGGTGTGTGGCTGTCGGCTGGGTGGGGTTGGGATGTGGTGCCGTGTTTTCCGTGGCGCCGGGGTATGTGGCCGTCGGTTCCATGGGGCCGGGGTGTGAGGCCGTGTACTGCGTGGGGCTGGGGTGTGGTGCCGTATTTTCCGCGGCCCCGGGTTGCGCGGCCGTCGGCTCGGTGGGGCCGAGGCGCACCGCCGTCGGCTCCGCGAGACTGGCGTGCGGCGCCGTTGCTTTCGCGAGCCCGAGCTGCACCGCCGTCGGCTCCGCGAGGTCGGGTTGTGCCGCTGTCTCCTCCGCGAGCCCGAGCTGCACCACCGTCGGCTCCGCGAGCCCGAGACGTGCCGTCGTCTCCTTCGCGGGCCCGGCGTGCACCCCCGTCTCCTCCACCGGCCCAGCGCGCACCCCCGTCCTCTCCGCCGGGCACGGCCAGAACACGCCGTTCTCCTCGGCCAGTCGCCGGTACGTGATGCCGGAGTAGTCCGCCGGGCCGCCCGCGCTGGCCCGGCGCAGTTCCTCGAAGACCTCCTCGGGGTCGGTCGGGAAGCCCTTCTCCACGCCGAGCCGGTCGGCGAGTTCGTGGAGGATCTCCAGGTCGCTGCGGATGCCGTCCGGGGCGGTGATCGCCTGGCGGCGGAGCAGCACCCGACCCTCCAGGTTGGTCGTGGTGCCCGTCTCCTCCGCCCACTGGGTCACCGGCAGGACCACGTCCGCGAGGGCAGCCGTCTCCGACAGCACGACGTCACAGACCGCCAGGAAATCAAGGGACTTGACCCGCTCCTCGACATGCGCGGCACGCGGCGCCGACACCACCGGGTTGGACCCCATCAGCAGCAGCGACCTGATGTCCGTACCCAGCGCGTCCAGCAACTCGTAGGCGCTGCGCCCCGGTCCGGGCAGCGAGTCGGGGTCCACGCCCCAGACCTCGGCGACATGCGCCCGCGCCGCCGGGTCGTCCAGCTTGCGGTAGCCGGGCAACTGGTCGGCCTTCTGGCCGTGTTCGCGCCCGCCCTGTCCGTTGCCCTGCCCGGTCAGACAGCCGTACCCGCTGTACGGCCGCCCCGCCCGCCCGGTCGCCAGGCACAGGTTGATCCACGCGCTCACCGTGTCGGTGCCCTTGGACTGCTGCTCGGGCCCGCGCGCGGTGAGCACCATCGCGGACTCCGGCTCGCAGAACAGCCGTACGGTCTCCCGCAGTTGGGGCACCGGCACCCCCGTGATCCGCTCCACGTACTCCGGCCAGTGGGCCATCGCGGCGGCCCGGGCGTCCTCCCAGCCGACCGTGCGCTCACGGACGTACTCCTCGTCGACCAGCCCGTCGGCGACGACCAGGTGCAGCAGCCCGAGGGCGAGCGCGAGGTCGGTGCCGGGGCGGGGCATGAGGTGCAGGTCGGCCTGTTCGGCGGTCCTGGTCCGGCGCGGGTCGATGACGATCAACGTGCCGCCGTTCTCCCGCAGTTCGGTGAAGAACCGCAGGGAGGGCGGCATGGTCTCGGCGAGGTTGGAGCCGACGAGGATGACACAGCCGGACTTCGGGATGTCCTCCAGCGGGAAGGGCAGCCCGCGGTCCAGGCCGAAGGCCTTCATGCCGCCGGCCGCCGCGGACGACATGCAGAAGCGCCCGTTGTAGTCGATCTGCGAGGTACCGAGGACGACCCGCGCGAACTTGCCGAGCGTGTACGCCTTCTCGTTGGTCAGGCCGCCCCCGCCGAACACCCCGCACGCGTCCGGGCCGTGCTCCGCGCGCGTGCGGGACAGCCCCTCGGCGATCCGGTCCAGCGCCTCGTCCCAGCTCGCGGGCGCCAGCGTGCCCCCGGAGCGCACCAACGGCGAGGTCAGGCGCACCCGGGACGAGAGCACCGCGGGCGCGGTACGGCCCTTGCCGCACAGCGCGCCCCGGTTCACCGGGAAGTCCGCGCGCTCGCTCACCTCGACGGTCCCGCCCGGGACGGGGGTCAGGTTCATCCCGCACTGCAGGGCGCAGTACGGGCAGTGCGTGGGCGTCGCGGAGTTCGGCATGCCGTTCAGCGTGCTTCCGCCGTGTTACGCCGGGGACGGCCCCCTGTTACGCCCGGACGACGGCGGTCTCCCCACCGGACCGGCGAGACGGTGAGGCACACGGCGGTCCACCGAGGACCAAGAGGAGGGCATGACCGCGTTCCTGGAGAAACGCGCCCCGCGCTTCACCGGCCACCGGCCAGCGCCCGGGCCACCCCCGGCTCCTTGGGCCCGAGGAACCGGGGGTCCGGCTCGAACAGGGCGTCCAGCGCCGCCTTGCTCGCCGCGAGGACCTCCCGGGTGCCGCCGTAGTACCAGGTGACGTCGTGCTCGGCGTCCACCCCGACGCCGTACGACGTGACGCCCGCCGCCTCGCAGAGCGCGACCGCGCGCCGGATGTGGAAGCCCTGGCTGATCAGCACCGCCCGGTCGACGCCGAAGATCTTCCTGGCGCGGACGCAGGAGTCCCAGGTGTCGAAGCCGGCGTAGTCGCTGACGATCCGGGTGTCCGGGACGCCGTGCCGGGTCAGGTAGGCGCGCATCGCGTCGGGCTCGTCGTAGTCCTCGCGGCTGTTGTCGCCGGTGACGAGGACGACCTCGATCCGCCCGTCCCGGTACAGCTTCGCCGCCGCGTCCAGCCGGTGGGCGAGATACGGCGACGGCTCGCCGTCCCACAGCCCGGCGCCGAAGACGACGGCCACCTCGGTGCGCGGCACGTCGGCCGTGGTGCGCAGCCGGTCCGCCGTCACGACCCACATCCATGTCGACGGCAGCAGCGCGAGCACACACCCCGCCATCACGGCCTGCACGAGCCGCCGCCGGCCGGCACGCGTGCGTGGCAGCCGCGGTCTGCGTACCTTCGGCAGTCGCATCGGACGGTCCCTCCCCGGTCGGTTTTCGACAAGCAGAGACGTACCGCCGACCCGTTCGGTTCGTCCCGGGCCACGTGAGCAGGCTCACTCGGGCAGACGAAACCCCAGGTCAAGCCGCCTCACACAGTCGCTCCCCGGGCCGTGATCCCTCGGAAAGCACACGTCATTGCCGTGAAACGGGCAGGCAACTTCCGGCCGTCACCATCAGTTCATGAACCGGATCAGCACCAGCCAGCGCGGCCTCGTGGAGCTCGACGGCAGGCGGCGCCCCGAGCCGCCCGCACTCGTCCTCGTGGCCCACGGCAGCCGCGACCCGCGCACCCTGGACACGGTCCACCGCCTCCTGGACCAGGTCCGCGAACAGCGCCCCGGCCTCCCGGTGCACCTGGGCCACATCGAACTCAACGAGCCCCTGCTCCCGGACACCCTGGCGTCCCTCGGCACGGCGGAAGCGGTCCTGGTCCCCCTGCTCCTGTCCCGCGGCTACCACGTGAAGCGGGACATCCCGGAGATGGCGGCGGCCTCGCGGGCACGCACGCGTGTGGCGCCCCCGCTGGGCCCGCACCCGCTTCTCGTGGACACCCTGCACGCCCGTCTGGTGGAGGCGGGTTGGCCCCCGAGCACGGACGAGGAGACCCGCAGGACGAGCGCCGTGGTCCTCGCGGCGGCCGGCTCCCGCGACCCGGACTCGGCCCACGACACCCGCCGCACGGCAGAGCTCCTGGCCGCCCGCCTCGGGGTCCCGGTGATCCCGGCATACGCGAGCGCGGCGACCCCGACGGTGGACACGGCGATCAGGGCACTGACGGCAAGAGGCCGCGAAAGGGTCGCGGTGGCCTCGTACTTCACGGCCCCGGGTCTGTTCGCGAGGCAGTGCGCGGAGAAGGCTCCCTGGATGGCGGCGGCCCCCCTCGGCACGCACCCGGCGATGGCCGACCTGATCCTCCACCGCTACGACCAGGTGTCCGGCGCAAGGGGCGCGGGGAACCGCGCGACCGGCCAAAGACTGCCCGCACTCGCCGGATAACCGGTACCGGGCACCCGCTCAGGCGAATTGTCAGTCACTGCCCGTACTGTCAAGACATGCTGTACGACCCGCAGTCAACAGAACGCTGGGCCCCAGAACCCGACAAGCGCCCCGGCCGCACCGCCTTCCAACGCGACCGCGCCCGCATCCTCCACTCCGCCGCCCTCAGAAGGCTCGCGGGCAAGACGCAGGTCGTCACACCGGGAACCCGCAACCAGAAATGGGACGCCAGCCCCCGCACCCGCCTCACCCACTCCCTGGAGTGCGCCCAGGTGGGCCGCGAACTCGGCGCGGCCCTCGGCTGCGACCCCGACCTGGTCGAGGCGGCCTGTCTCGCCCACGACCTCGGCCACCCTCCCTTCGGTCACAACGGCGAACAGGCCCTGAACGAATTCGCCCACGACTGCGGCGGCTTCGAGGGCAACGCCCAGTCCCTGCGGCTCCTGACCCGCATCGAGCCCAAGCGCTTCACCGAGGAGGGCTCGGTCGGCCTGAACCTCACCCGGGCCACCCTCGACGCGGCCACCAAGTACCCCTGGCCCCGCGGCGGTCACACGTCCCACAAGTTCGGTGTCTACGAGGACGACCGCCCCGTCTTCGACTGGATCCGCAAGGAGTCCCCCGGCACCCGCACCACCTTCGAGGCCCAGGTCATGGACTGGTCCGACGACGTGGCGTACTCCGTGCACGACGTCGAGGACGGCCTGCACGCGGGCCATGTCGACCCCAACTGCCTGCACGCGGAACCGGAACGCCGGGCGGTCTTCGAGGTCGCCCTCGGCCGGTACGTCCCCGAGGACACCGACCCGGCGGAGCTCGCGGAGGCCCTGGACCGCCTCCAGGACCAGGACTGGTGGCCGCACGGCTACGACGGCTCGGCCGTCGCCCAGGCCCGCCTCAAGGACGCCACCAGCCAGCTCATCGGCCGGTTCTGCCTCGCCGCCGAGACCGCCACACGCGCGCGGTACGGCACCGGGCGCCTGACGAGATACGGCGCCGAACTCGTCGTACCGCACGAGACGCGCCTGGAGTGCGCGGTCCTCAAGGCCGTCGCCGACCGGTACGTCATGCAGCGCGCGGAGCAGGAGCGGCTGCGGGCCGACCAGCGGGTCGTCGTCGCGGAACTCGCCGAGGCGCTCACCGCCCGCGCCCCGGCCGGCCTCGACCCGCAGTTCCGCGCGCTGTTCGACCAGGCACCGGACGACCGCGCGCGCAAGCGGGTGATCGTGGACCAGATCGCGTCCCTCACCGATGCGTCCGCCCGTTCGCTTCACGCACGTCTCACGGGGCACCTGTGATGCTTGCGGGACAGAAAATGTGCGGAGGCGACGGGAGTGACGTGAATCGAGCCCGAATGTGACCCTCCGTGGCCTGATCGGGCCACTCCCTCTTCCCCCATCACGCTCCGTGCGGGACGCTCCCATGTGGCGGCACCCTTACGAGGAGGCATCAAGTGGTCGACGCGGATCAGACATTTGTCATCGTCGGAGGAGGTCTGGCCGGCGCCAAGGCGGCCGAGACGCTCCGCACGGAGGGCTTCACCGGCCGCGTGATACTGATCTGCGACGAACGCGACCACCCCTACGAGCGCCCGCCGCTCTCCAAGGGCTTCCTCCTCGGCAAGGAGGAGCGCGACAGCGTCTTCGTGCACGAACCCGCCTGGTACGCGCAGAACGACATCGAGCTGCACCTCGGCGAGACCGTCGACGCCATCGACCGTACGGCGAAGACGGTCCGCTTCGGTGAGGACGGCACCGTCGTCCGCTACGACAAGCTGCTGCTGGCGACCGGCGCCGAGCCGCGCCGCCTGGACATCCCCGGCACCGACCTCGCGGGCGTCCACCACCTGCGCCGCCTCGCGCACGCCGAGCGCCTCAAGGGCGTGCTCGCCGCCCTCGGCCGGGACAACGGCCACATCGTGATCGCGGGCGGCGGCTGGATCGGCCTGGAGGTCGCGGCGGCGGCCCGGGAGTACGGCGCCGAGGTCACCGTCGTCGAGCCGCAGGCGACCCCGCTGCACGCGGTGCTCGGCCCCGAACTCGGCAACCTCTTCGCCGAACTGCACCGCGAGCACGGCGTCCGCTTCCACTTCGGCGCGAAACTCACCGAGATCGTCGGCCAGGACGGCATGGTGCTCGCGGCCCGTACCGACGACGGCGAGGAGCACCCGGCGCACGACGTCCTCGCGGCGGTCGGCGCGGCCCCCCGGATCGCGCTCGCGGAGGCCGCGGGCCTGGAGATCGCCGACCGGGCGCACGGCGGCGGAGTCGTCGTCGACGAGCGGCTGCGCACCTCCGACCCCGACATCCACGCGGCCGGTGACGTGGCCTCCTTCCACCACGCCCTCTTCGACACCCGGCTGCGCGTCGAGCACTGGGCGAACGCCCTCAACGGCGGCCCGGCGGCGGCCCGCGCGATGCTCGGCCAGGACCTCGCCTACGACCGCGTGCCCTACTTCTTCTCCGACCAGTACGACCTCGGGATGGAGTACAGCGGGTGGGCGCCCCCGGGGACGTACGACGAAGTGGTGATTCGCGGGGACGCCGGAAAGCGTGAGTTCATCGCGTTCTGGCTCAAGGACCGTCGAGTGCTGGCCGGGATGAACGTGAACGTGTGGGACGTCACAGACCCCATCCAGCAGCTGATCAGGACGAAGACACAGGTGAACACGGAGTCCCTGGCGGACCCGCACGTTCCGCTCGAAAGCCTCGTCCCGTGAGTGTCAGCGCACCCCCGTAGAATCACCGCGTGGCAGGACGGATCAACGACGAGGACGTGAAGGCGGTACGGGACGCGGTCCCGATCGACGCCGTGGTGTCCGAGTACCTCCAGCTGCGCAACGCGGGCGGTGGCAACCTCAAGGGCCTGTGCCCGTTCCACGACGAGAAGTCGCCGTCCTTCCAGGTCAGTCCGAGCAAGGGGCTCTTCCACTGCTTCGGCTGCCAGGAGGGCGGCGACACCATCACGTTCGTGATGAAGGTCGACCACCTCACCTTCTCGGAGTCGGTCGAGCGCCTGGCCGCCCAGGCCGGCATCACCCTGCGGTACGAGGAGGGCGGCTACAACCCCTCCCACCAGCGCGGCGAGCGCATCCGTCTGGTCGAGGCCCACAAGATCGCCGCCGACTGGTACATGGAGCAGCTGGCGAGCAGCCCGGAGGCCGACACCGGCCGCCAGTTCCTCGCCGAGCGCGGCTTCGACCAGGCCGCCGCCGCGCACTTCTCCGTCGGCTACAGCCCCCAGGGCTGGGACCACCTCACCCGCTTCCTGCGCGGCAAGGGCTTCACCGACAAGGAGCTGTTGCTGTCGGGGCTGTCCCAGGAGGGCCGCCGCGGCCCCATCGACCGCTTCCGCGGCCGTCTGATGTGGCCGATCCGGGACATCGGCGGCGAGGTCGTCGGCTTCGGCGCCCGCAAGCTCTACGAGGCCGACACCGGCCCCAAGTACCTCAACACGCCCGAGACGGCGATCTACAAGAAGTCCCAGGTGCTCTACGGCATCGACCTCGCGAAGAAGGACATCGCCAAGGCGTCCCGCGCGGTCGTCGTCGAGGGCTACACCGACGTCATGGCCTGCCATCTCGCCGGCGTCACCACCGCCATCGCGACCTGCGGCACCGCCTTCGGCGGCGACCACATCAAGATCCTGCGCCGGCTGCTGATGGACAACGGCTCGGCCCGCGTGATCTTCACCTTCGACGGCGACGCGGCCGGCCAGAAGGCGGCTCTGCGCGCCTTCGAGGACGACCAGAAGTTCGCCGCCGAGACCTACATCGCCATCGCCCCGGACGGCATGGACCCCTGCGACCTGCGGCTCGCGAAGGGCGACGAGGCGGTCTCCGACCTGGTCGAACCCCGTACCCCGCTCTTCGAGTTCGCGCTCCGCCAGATCGTCGTCCGCTACGACCTCGACACCCCCGCGGGCCGCGCCGCCGCCCTCGACGAAGCGGCCCCGATCGTCGCCCGCATCAAGAACAGCGGCGCCCAGCACGAGGTCGCCGTCCAGCTCGCCGGGATGCTCGGCATCCTCGACACCCAGTTCGTGGTCAAGCGGGTGGCCCAGCTGGCCCGTTGGGCCCGCGACCGCGGCGGCAAGGGCCCGGCCCCGTCGGGACGCGGCGGGCAGCAGCCGTACGACTCCGCCCCGCGCCCGGCCGTCTCCGGCCCCGCGCTCACCCTGCGCAACCCCGTCTACGCCACCGAGCGCGAACTGCTCAAGCTCGCCCTCCAGCGCCCCGAACTGGTCTCCCCGGCCTTCGACGCGTACGGCATCGACGAGTTCACCGCCCAGCCCTACGCCGCCGTACGCCAGGCGATCATGGACGCGGGCGGCGCCGAGTACGGCGTCCAGGACTCCCAGGACTACCTCGTCCGGGTCCGTGAGGCCGCCCCCGACGACACGGTCCGCGCGATGGTCACCGAGCTGGCCGTCGAGGCGATCATGCGCCGCACGGTCGACGAGAACTACGCGGGCGAGCAGCTGGTCCAGGTCCGCCGCCGCGCCGTCGACCGCCGTATCCAGGAGATCCAGGGCACCCTGATCCGTCTCGGCACCGGCGGCGACCCGGCCCATCTGGCCGCCGTGCAGAACGAGGTGTGGGTGCTCCAGCAGTACGGCCAGGCACTGCGGGAGCGCGGGGCCGCGGCCCTGTGACGCCTGAGGGGTAGCCGCTTGTACCCCTGATGGACCCGACCTTCTCCGTCCGGCGCGCAGCCGGTTTCGTGGGGTGCACGGTACGAGACCGACCCCTGTGGAGAAGAGGCGATGAGCACGCGAGGAACTGTTCTTCTCCCAGGTCCACCTGCACGGCGGCCCGGCCCCCGTCCGCCGCGGCCTCCCCTCCGCGTCAGCCGTTCCCCGGCCGGCCGAGCCTGATCATCGCGCGGTACAGCGCCGTGGGCGTCGGGCCGTCGGGCAGCGGGGGAACCTCGGTGCCGGGGGTGGCGTAGGCGCGGATCATGTGGCCGACGAGTCGGCGCCAGGTGTCGGGGGCGGCGTCGGCCGTGGCGGCGACGACTCCGGCGTTGGCCATGAGGAGGACGACCAGGTCCTCCGGGGTGAAGTCGGGGCGCAGCCGGCCGCTGTCCTGGGCGTGGCCGATGAGTTCGACGAAGCCGTGGTACGCCTCGGCGCGGCGGGACTCCAGGGCCTTGGCGGCGGGGAAGGTCATGGTCAGGACGTCGGCGAAGCCGCGGTCGGCGGCCTGCATGGCGCACACGGCGTGGAGGTAGCCGGTGAAGCCGTGCCAGGAGTCGGGGTCGGCGAGGGCCTCGGCGACGGCGACGGCGTAGGCGTCCATGCGGTCGGCGAAGACCGCGGTGATGAGGTCCTCGCGGCTCGCGAAACGGCGGGACAGGGTGGCCTTGCCGACCCCGGCCTCGCGGGCGACGGAGGCCATGGAGACACCGAGTCCCTCGGTGGCGTAGAGGCGGCGGGCGGCGGCGAGGATGCGGTCGCGGTTGCGCTCGGCGTCGGCGCGCAGCCCCGGTTCGGGCTGCCTGCCTGGGGTTTCGTCAGGGGCTGCGGAGACGGTCATGCCCCCATCCTAACTAAGTGGAACAGGCGGCCCACTTCTGGTGTTACCTTGAGGGAGGGAAACGGGAAGCCCGTTCCACTTATCTGAAGGTGTTGATCACATGCGTGCCCTGACCTTGGATTCCGTACCCGCAGCCCCGGCCGTGGGGGAGGTGGAACCGCCGCGCCCGGAGGCGGGCGAACTGCTGGTGCGGGTCGCCGGCTCCTCCGTGAACGGCTTCGACGCCGCGACCGCGGCCGGCTATCTCCAGGGAATGATGGAGCACCGCTTCCCCCTGGTGGTGGGCAAGGACTTCGCGGGCACCGTCGAGGCCCTCGGCGAGGGCGTGACCGGCTTCGCCGTGGGTGACGCGGTCTTCGGCGTCGTGATGAAGCCGTTCCTGGGCACCGGCTCGCTCGCCGAGTACGTCACCGTGCCCGCCGGCCACGGCGTCGCGGCGATCCCCGAGGGCCTGGACATCCTGGCCGCGGGCGCGCTCGGCCTCGCCGGGACGGCCGCGCGGGACAGCGTCGACGCCGTGGCCGTCGAGCCCGGCGAGAACCGGCTGGTGTCCGGCGCCACCGGAGGCGTGGGCGCGCTGGCCGTCCAGATCGCCGCCGCGCGGGGCGCCAGGGTGATCGCCACCGCCCGCCCCGGCAAGGAGACCGACTTCGTCACCGGACTGACGGACGCCGAGGTCCACCCGGTCGACTTCACCGCCGACCTCGCCGCGCAGGTCCGCGCCCTCGCCCCGGCCGGGGTGGACGCCGTGCTGCACCTCGCGGGCGACGGCGCCCAGCTGGTGCAGCTGCTGCGCCCGGGCGGCCGTATCGCCTCGACCCTCGGCTTCGGCCCCGACGCCGTCGAAGGGCAGGACGTCACCGCGCACTCGGTGATGGCCGACGCCAACTCCGCCACCCTCGCCGCCCTGGCCGACGCCGTGGTCTCCGGCACCCTCAGCGTCCCGGTGACCGCCACCTACCCCCTGGACCGGGCCCCGGACGCCTTCGCCGCGTTCGGCGCCGGCGCACTCGGCAAGCTCGCCGTCACCTGCGCCTGACCGACCCGCCACCCCTCACGAAAGAGACCCGCATCATGCCCACGCTCGCCATCGTCGGCGCCGGTCCCGGTATGGGCCTGGCCATCGCCCGCACCTTCGGCTCCCGCGGCTTCGACGTCGCTCTGCTCGCCCGCACCCCCGAGAAGCTGGACGACCTCGTCGCCCTGCTCGGCAAGGAGGGCATCACGGCCGCCGCGTTCCCCGCCGACGTACTGGACCGCGAGTCCCTGACCACCGCGCTGGACGCCGTCCGCGCCCGCTTCGGCTCCGTCGACGTACTGGAGTACTCCCCGGCACCGCACTCCCCGGTGCCCGGCTTCACCACGGCCACGCCCAGCGAGGTCACCGTCGACAACCTCCAGCCGCAGATCGAGTACACCTTCTACGGCGCCGTCGCCGACGCCCGCGCGGTGCTGCCCGCCATGCGCGAAAGCGGCGCCGGGACCCTGCTGTTCACCTCCGGTGGCGGCTCGATCGACCCGGTCCCGATGTTCGGCAACGTCAACGCGGCGGGCGCGGCGCTGCGCAACTGGGTGATCAACCTGCACAACGAACTGGCCGGCAGCGGGGTCCTCGCCGCGCACGTGGCGATCGCCACCTGGATCGGCGCGGGCGCCCCCGAGGGCTATCCCTCCGCCACTCCTGAGCAGATCGCGCCCCTGTACTGGGAGTTGCACGAGAAGCGTGACCGGGCCGAGGCCGTCTTCACCGCCTGACCCGCCTCCCTTCCCCCTCCGGGCGACACCGACCCCTCCGGTGCCGCCCGGAGGCCGTTCCCGGCCCGGCCCGGGGACCGGATCCGGCCGATTCCCCGCCAGGACCGCCTGATCGGCCCACGGGCGGGAACCCGCGAAAGTGAGCCCCGGCCGCGCCCGCACGTCGGCACGGCCACCGAGACTCACGGGCGCCGGCACCGTGTACCCGCCACGTGGGTTTCGCACAAGGAAGCGGACACGCGCGGATCGTGGCAGATCAGGGCGGTCGCCGGCCTCCGGGATCTTCGCGAGGGTAACCACGCGGTCACGGACCGGACTCAAAAAGTCACCGCACGCCCCTCGTGGCGGCGATGTGTCGTACTCCACACTGGGTTCCGGTGCCTGAGTCCTCGGAGCGCGGCCGATCCGTCCCCAGCGGGTCCCAGACCCCCGCGGTTCCGCTCATCGCGTACGGGACGGACAGCGGCGAGGCCGCCGACTCCGCCCCCGAAGTACCGCTGCCGTACTCCTTGGCAGCGATCATCCTGGAGGTCGCCCCCGTGCAGACCCAGACCCTCGCACAGACCGAGAACAGTACGGACGACACAGCAGAGCAGGACGCCGAGACCGACGTTCTCGTCGCGGTGCCCCCACAGAGCCGTGTCGCGCACCACCCGGAGGCGGAGCCCGAGGGCCCGCCCGCCGAGGCGCTCGAGCGCGCGGAGACCCCCGAGCCGGTCGAGCCTCCCGTGCCGCCCCGCAGCCGCGCCGACACCAGCGGCCCCTCCTCGGACCTGTTCCGCCAGTACCTGCGGGAGATCGGCCGCATCCCGCTGCTCACCGCGGCCGAGGAGGTCGAACTCGCCCGCCGGGTCGAGGCCGGCCTGTTCGCCGAGGAGAAACTGAGCAACACCCCTGATCTGGACAGCCAGTTGGCGCTGGACCTGGACCGACTCGTCGTCCTCGGCCGGATGGCCAAGCGCCGTCTCATCGAGGCGAACCTGCGGCTCGTGGTGTCCGTCGCCAAGCGGTACGTCGGCCGCGGGCTGACCATGCTCGACCTGGTGCAGGAGGGAAACCTCGGCCTGATCAGGGCGGTCGAGAAGTTCGACTACGCCCGCGGCTACAAGTTCTCCACCTACGCCACCTGGTGGATCCGCCAGGCCATGTCCCGGGCCCTCGCCGACCAGGCCCGCACCATCCGAGTCCCGGTCCACGTCGTGGAGTTGATCAACCGGGTCGTCCGGGTGCAGCGCCGCATGCTCCAGGAGCGGGGGTACGAGCCGACGCCCGAAGAGGTGGCCGCGCATCTGGATCTGGCCCCGGAGCGGGTCAGCGAGGTGCTGCGGCTCGCCCAGGAACCGGTGTCGCTGCACGCCCCGGTGGGGGAGGAGGACGACGTCGCCCTCGGGGACCTGATAGAGGACGGCGACGCGGCCTCACCCGTCGAGTCGGCGGCCTTCCTGCTCCTGCGGGAGCATCTGGAGGCCGTGCTGTCGACGCTGGGCGAGCGGGAGCGGAAGGTCGTTCAGCTGCGGTACGGGCTGGCCGACGGGCGTCCGCGCACGCTGGAGGAGATCGGGCGGATCTTCGGGGTGACCCGGGAGCGGATACGGCAGATCGAGTCGAAGACGCTGAACAAGCTGCGGGATCACGCTTTCGCGGATCAGCTGCGGGGCTACCTGGACTGAGGTGGGGGCCGTCGGCGAACGGCCCCCGCCCGGCTAGTCCACTTCCGCCACCGCCTGCGCGAACTGCGCCTTGTACAGGCGGGCGTACGCCCCGTCCGCCTCCAACAGGTCGGTGTGGGTGCCCTGTTCGACGATCGAGCCGTTCTCCATCACGAGGATCGTGTCCGCGTCCCGGATCGTGGAGAGCCGGTGGGCGATGACGAACGACGTGCGGCCGTGGGCCAGTTTGGCCATGGCCTTCTGGATGAGGACCTCGGTACGGGTGTCGACCGACGAGGTCGCCTCGTCGAGGACCAGGATCACCGGGTCCGACAGGAAGGCCCGGGCGATGGTGATGAGCTGCTTCTCGCCCGCGCTCACCCCGCTGCCCTCGTCGTCGATCACCGTGTCGTAGCCGTCGGGGAGGGTGCGGACGAAACGGTCCGCGTGGGCCGCCCTGGCCGCCTCCTCGATCTCCCCGCGCGTGACCTCGCGCGAGGCGCCGTACGCGATGTTCTCCGCGATGGTGCCGCCGAACAGCCAGGTGTCCTGGAGGACCATGCCGATCCCGGCGCGCAGCTCGTCCCGGGACATCCTCGCGATGTCCACGCCGTCCAGGGTGATCCGGCCGCCCGAGACGTCGTAGAACCGCATGAGGAGGTTGACCAGGGTGGTCTTGCCGGCGCCGGTCGGGCCGACGATCGCGACCGTGTGCCCGGGTTCGACCTTCAGGGAGAGGTCGTCGATGAGCGGCTTCTCGGGGTCGTAGCGGAAGGAGACGTGCTCCAGCGCCACCCGCCCGCGCAGTTCCCCGGGCTTCTCCGAGACCTCCGGGTCCGCCTCCTGCTCCTCCGCGTCCAGGAGTTCGAAGATCCGCTCGGCCGAGGCGACACCCGACTGCACGAGGTTCGCCATCGACGCGACCTGGGTGAGCGGCATCGAGAACTGGCGGGAGTACTGGATGAAGGCCTGCACGTCACCGATGGACAGGGAGCCGGACGCGACCCGCAGCCCGCCGACGACCGCCACCAGCACGTAGTTGATGTTCGAGACGAACATCATCAGCGGCTGCATGACCCCGCTGTTGAACTGCGCCTTGAACCCGGCCTCGTACAGCGCGTCGTTCTGCTCCGCGAACTGCGCGGCCGACTCGTCCTGGCGGCCGAACACCTTCACCAGGGTGTGCCCGGTGTACATCTCCTCGATGTGGGCGTTGAGCTTGCCGGTGGAGCGCCACTGCTGCACGAAGTGCGGCTGCGAGCGCTTGCCCACGCGCGTGGCGACGACGAACGACAACGGCACGGTCACCAGCGCGACCAGGGCCAGCAGCCAGGACACCCAGAACATCATCGCCAGCACACCGATGATCGTCAGCAGCGAGTTGATGAGCTGGCCCATCGACTGCTGGAGGGTCTGGCCGATGTTGTCGATGTCGTTCGTCGCGCGCGACAGGACCTCGCCGCGCTGGCGCTTGTCGAAGTACGACAGCGGCAGCCGCGACAGCTTCGTCTGGACGTCCTCGCGCATCCGGAACATCGTGCGGTTGACGGCCCGGTTGACCAGCCGCGTCGCCACCGCCATCAGCAGCCCGGCGACGAGGAACACCCCGACGGCGAACAGCAGCACATGTCCCACGGCGGTGAAGTCGATGCCCTTGCCGGGCGTGAAGTCGGTGCTGCGGAGCATGTCGGCGACCTGACCCTCGCCGCGTTCCCGCATCCCCGCGAGGACTTCCTCCTTGCTGGCGCCGGAGGGCATCTGCCGTCCGATGATGCCCGCGAAGACCAGGTCGGTGGCCTTGCCGAGGATCTTCGGCCCGACCACGTTCAGGCCCACGCTCAGCACGACGCAGACCAGCATCGCGTAGAGGGTGAACCGCTCCGGCCCGAACCGGGCGAGCAGCCGCCGGCCGGACACCTTGAAGTCCAGCGAGCGGTTCTCGGGACCGGAGCCCGCCATCATGCGCCCCATGGGCCCGGCCATCAGGCAGCCTCCGCTTCCGTGAGCTGGGAGAGCACGATCTCCCGGTAGGTCTCGTTGTCCGCCATCAGCTCGCGGTGGGTACCGGTGCCGACGACCCGGCCCTCGTCGAGGACGACGATCCGGTCGGCGTCCCGGATGGTGGCCACCCGCTGGGCGACGATCACGACGGTCGCCTCCGCGGTCTCCTCGCCGAGCGCCGCGCGCAGGGCCGCGTCGGTCGCGTAGTCGAGGGCCGAGAAGGAGTCGTCGAACAGGTAGATCTCCGGCCGCTGCACCAGCGTGCGCGCGATGGCGAGCCGCTGGCGCTGACCGCCGGAGACATTGGTGCCGCCCTGCGCGATGGGGGAGTCGAGGCCGTTCTCAAGACCCTCGACGAACCCCTTGGCCTGCGCCACCTCCAGCGCGTGCCACAGCTCCTCGTCCGTCGCGTCGGGATTGCCGTACCGAAGATTGGTCGCCACGGTCCCCGCGAAGAGGTACGGCTTCTGCGGCACCAGCCCGACGGTCCTGGCCAGCAGCCTCGGCTCGATGGTCGACACGTCGGTGCCGTCGACCAGCACCTCGCCGTCGGTCGCGTCGAACAGCCGGGGGACGAGCCCGAGCAGCGTGGACTTGCCGCTGCCGGTCGAGCCGATCACGGCGGTCACCTCGCCGGGCCTGGCCACCAGGTCGATCGACCTGAGCACCGGCTCCTCGGCCCCGGGATAGCGGAAGCCCGCGCCCCGGATCTCCAGATGCCCGTGCCGGCGCAGCTCCAGCACCGGCGCCACCGGCGGCACCACGGACGAGGAGGTCTCCAGCACCTCCTGGATGCGCTCGGCGCACACCTCCGCGCGCGGCACCATCATGAACATGAAGGTGGCCATCATCACGGACATCACGATCTGCATCAGATAGGCGAGGAACGCGGTCAGATCGCCGATCTGCATCCCGCCGCTGTCGATCCGGTGGGCGCCGAACCACACCACCGCGATCGACGACAGGTTCACCGTCGTCATGACCACGGGGAACATCAGCGCGAGCAGGTTGCCGGTCTTGAGGGAGATCTCCGTGAGGTCGCCGTTCGCCTTCCGGAACCGGCCCTCCTCGTACTCGTCCCGCACGAACGCCCGGATGACCCGGTTGCCGGAGATCTGCTCGCGCAGCACCCGGTTCACGGTGTCCAGGCGCACCTGCATGGACCGGAACAGCGGCCGTAGCCGCCGCACGATCAGCGTCACGCAGATGCCCAGCGTCGGCACCACGGCCACCAGCACCCCGGACAGCGGCACGTCCAGGCCGAGCGCCAGCACGATGCCGCCCAC
Organism: Streptomyces sp. SID13726; assembly: GCF_010548375.1. Classification (GTDB taxonomy): domain Bacteria; phylum Actinomycetota; class Actinomycetes; order Streptomycetales; family Streptomycetaceae; genus Streptomyces. The sequence continues at coordinate 23,395 of NZ_JAAGLY010000019.1, read as the reverse complement.
GCACATGATGGGCGCCGACACCAGCAGGGTGAACGTCATCAGGGCCAGCATCTGGACCTGCTGGACGTCATTGGTCGTCCGGGTGATCAGCGTGGGCGCGCCGAACTGGCCGATCTCGCGCGCCGAGAACGACTGCACCCGGTCGAAGACCGCCGCCCGCAGGTCCCGGCCGAGCGCCGACGCGGTCCGGGCGCCGTAGAACACCGCCCCGATGTTGCACACCACCTGCGCCAGCGAGATACCGATCATCACGGCGCCGTAGCCGAGGATGTAGCCGGTGTCCCCGTTGACGACGCCGTTGTCGATGATGTCGGCGTTGAGCGTGGGCAGGTAGAGGGTGGCGCAGGTCTGGAGGAACTGGAGCAGCACCAGAAGGGCGATGGGTTTCTTGCAGGGCCTGAGATAGGTCCGCAGAAGTCGTATGAGCACGCTACGTCTCTCGGAGTCGGCGACGGGGCGGTTGGTTGCCCCTGGCCCCTATCGTCGAACACTCCACCCGTGTTACCTCAACCGATTAAGCCGACAGCAGTGCTTCGTACGGCCTTACGGGTTCTCTCGGAGGCCGACTCCTACCGGAGTCTTACCTTCCGGGGTTTACCGGAACGCCCCCGGGTACATCTGCTCGCGCACCGACACGTACTGCTGCCGCACCGCCTGCCCGACCGCCAGCTCGTCGCCCGGTTCCAGCACCTGCGCGGCAGGGCCCTGCCACATCGGCGGGGTCCGCGGGTCCAGGGTGCCCTGCGACACCCCGAGCGCCCAGGCCGCCTGCCGGGCGGCGCCGATCGCCGCGTAGTCGGCCGGCTGCGGCACCACGACCTGCGCGCCGAACAGCGCGGGCGCGGCGGCCTGTACGGCGGACAGCTCGGCGGCGGCCCCCAGCAGGAAGACCCGCCGCACCTCGACCCCCCGGCCGCGCAGCACGTCGAGCGCGTCCGCGAGCCCGCACAGCATGCCCTCGAACGCCGCCCGCGCCAGATGCTCGGGCCGCATCGACTCCCGCCGCAGCCCGCTCAGCGTCCCGGCCGTGTGCGGCAGGTTCGGCGTCCGCTCACCTTCCAGATAGGGGAGCAGTACGAGGCCGTGGGAGCCCGGCGTCGACTTCATCGCGAGTTCGGACAGGCTCTCCAGATCACTCAGGCCGAGCATCTCGGAGGCGCCGCGCAGGGTGCGTACGGCGTTCAGGGTGGTGACGACGGGCAGGTGCATGCCGGTCGCGTCGGCCAGGGAGGTGATCATCCCCGTGCTGTCGACGAGCGCCTCGGGGTGGACGGCCATCACGGACCCGGACGCGCCCAGCGACACCACGGCGTCCCCGAGGCCGATGCCGAGCCCGAAGGCGGCGGCCATGGTCTCGCCGGTCCCGGCGGAGATCAGCAGCCCCTCCGGGGTCGTACCGGCCGCGTCCGCGGGGCCGATCACCTCGGGGAGCATCGCCTGGTGGCCGAGGGCCAGCTCGACGAGGTCGGAGCGGTAGGCGCCGGTGGCGGCCGACCAGTAGCCGGTGCCGGAGGCGCCGCCGCGGTCGGTGGTCCGGCGGACCGGCCGGCCGAGCAGCTGCCACACCAGCCAGTCGTGGGCCTGCATCAGCACGGCGGTGCGCAGGGCGGCGTCGGGCTCGGTCTTGTTCAGCCAGCGCAGCTTGGTGACGGGCTGCGCGGCCTGCGGCACACACCCCACCGCCTGGGCCCACGCCTCGCGCCCGCCGAGCGCGTCGACGAGGTCGGCCGCGGCGACCTGGGCGCGCTTGTCGCCGCCGACCATGGCGGGGCGGACGGTGTTGCCCTGGGCGTCCAGCGGCACGACGGCGTTCTGCTGGGACGACACGCCGATGGCCTGCACCCCTTCGAGGAGACCGCCGCCGGCGGCTTCACCGAGGGAGAGGAGCCAGGCCTGGGGGTCGACGTCGGAAGGACGGCCGCTGCCTTCGGCGACCTCGACCGGGTGCGGGGCGTACCCCTGTTTGAGCACGGCACCGGTGTCCGCGTCGCAGACGACGATGCGAGTGAAATCGGGTGAGCTGTCCAACCCGGCGACTATCCCCATGGCGGAAATTCTATGGGCGTAGCGTCGCGGGGGGCGCGCGGCGGTGGGCGGGTGCGGGCCGTCCGGGGCCGGGCGCGCACCTCAGACGGGCGGGACCCCGCCGATTTCAGGTGTTGCTGGTGCCCCAGTCGTCCTCGGCGGCGCCGTTGGTGTTGCGCTCGCGCAGGTGGCGGACCCGCTGGGTGACCGACTCCGGGACCCGGTCCCCGACCTTGTCGCTGACCGCGTGGTACGCCTTGCCGGCGAACTGGCGGCCCTGCTGGGCGGCGGACTCGGCGGTGTTGCGGACGGCGGGGTTCTGGGCCACCTGGCGGGCGGACTTCTTCAACTGCTCGTAGCGCTCGCGCCCGGCACGGGTGCCCAGCACGTAACCCAGAGTCAGTCCGACCACGAACGTGAGCTTGTAGCGCATGGTGGCCACCCTTCTCCCTTGCGTAGGTCTCCGGTGCGACGTCGGTGCCGGGGGAACCGATTGGCGGAGCACCCCCCTGCTTGCGCTAATGTATGTGTCGCAGCGAGCGCCCGCCCCCTGGCGAATACCCAGGGAGGTACGTTCGATGCAACGAGGCGATCCTCCGTAGCTCAATTGGCAGAGCAGCCGGCTGTTAACCGGCAGGTTACTGGTTCGAGTCCAGTCGGGGGAGCTTCGATCTTCCGTAGCTCAATTGGCAGAGCAGCCGGCTGTTAACCGGCAGGTTACTGGTTCGAGTCCAGTCGGGAGAGCAGAAGGAAGAGGACCCCGTAGGGGTCCTTTTTCATGTGCGGAGGAACCGTGCAGGTCACGGCGGAGTCCTCAAGGGCATGCGAAGTCGCCCCTGCGAAGCAGGAGATCGTATGAGCGGCTATGCTGCGGCAGACGGCGCGCACACATGTACGCGACACGCCGCTATGGGGCGGTAGCTCAGCCGGTTAGAGCAGCGGACTCATAATCCGTCGGCCGTGGGTTCGAGTCCCACCCGCCCCACCTGTGCAGGGCTGTGACCTGCGGAAACGTTCTTTTTTTGGGTGCTGGATCGTCAACTCTGCTTCAACGGACTGAATCTGCTGCCGGAGCAGGTGGTCGAGATTGCTGTCGGCCGGAGGGCCGGCTGCGCTCGGGATCGAAACCGGGATCCAGGGGCCACGCAGGGGCCGGGACGGCGTGGATGTGTCGCGCGTGTGGGATCCCGAGCCGTGTCGTACCACGAGCCGGGGCACTTCTCTGTGCTCGACGCCCGCTCTGCTACGGCTGGACTGACTGCCGGCAGCGGGTCCACCAGGAGTCGTTGCCGCCGATCCGGTGCCGGAGGACGGCCGCCAGGAACTCGCCGTCGACATCGCAAAGGCGGCGCCACCACGCGGCGTCGAGCGCCTTGAGGGCCACGCCGTCCGGCGCCGCGATCCCCCGTGCGATCCCGCCAGCCGACCTCCGGCGGGACCGGGCTGCCCGGGTGCACATCCTCGACGACCGTGAGTCCGGCGAGTGCGAGTAGTTCGTGGAGTTTCTCTTGGCGGCGCACACGGGCATGATCCCGGCCGGCTCTCGGTGGGACAAGGCCCTCAGTCCGGGCCCAACCGACCCTCACCTGCGTACACGTCATTGACCGCGATGTCGTTCGGCGTCCCCATCCGGGCGGACGGGGTGTCAGGTGCCGTTCGGTGTCCGGGGGTTGCCGGGGTGGCGTGTCAGGGCGCGGCGAGTCGGTTCACCAGTAGCTCCACCCGCTGCTCGGCGTCCTCCGGAGGGAGTCGTCCCGCTCGGGTCAGGGTTGCCAGGCCGTGCAGGGCGGCCCAGAACGTCTCGGTGAAGAGGCCCGGGTGGACGCTGGGCCCGGCGGCCTCGGTCAGGGTTTCCAGCAGGGCGGCGAAGGCGTCCTTCAGGGGTTCCGGGGTGTCCTCCCGCGCGTAGGGCAGGCCGCCGTCGAGCTGGAAGAGGGCGTCGTAGACCGCCGGGTTGTGTGCGGCGAAGTCGAGGTAGGCGTGGGCGAGCGCGGTGACCCGGGCGTGCGGGCTGTCCGCGGTCGCCGTCGCGGCACGTACCGCCGCGGCCATCTCGGTCGCGCCCTGGAGGGCCACGGCGCCGATGATCTCGCGTTTGCCGCGGAAGTGGCTGTAGAGCACGGGCTGGCTGTACTCGATGCGCTCGGCGAGCCGGCGGGTGGTGACCGCGTCCCAGCCCTGCTGCTCGGCGAGTTCGCGGGCCGTCGCCACGATGAGGCGCTCGCGGCTCGCCCGCTCGCGTTCCTTGCGTTCCTGTACCGACATGCCTTGATGCTAGCAGTGCTAGACAATCGAGCGATGGCATTGCTAGCGTTGACTCTAAAGCTAGCAATGCTAGATACCGGAGGGGTCGTCATGCTCGACGTGCTTGAGGTCGTCACCACCGTGGTCGTCGGGTTGATGGTGGGGGTGGAGTTCTCCGTCGCCTTCGTCATGAACCGGATCCTCGACGCGCTGCCCGAGGACAGCGGACAGCTCGGTCACGCCCACGGGGGCCGGATGCTCGGTGCCGTGATGCCGGTCTGGTACATCGGCTCGCTCGTCCTCGTCGGCGTATGGGCCGCCGCCGGGTGGTCCGGCGACGACGGCACCGGTCTCGTGGTCACCTCCGGCGCGCTGCTGATCGTCAGCGTCCTCATGTCGGTCCTGCTGCTCGTCCCGATCAACGACCGGAACAAGACGTGGACCCCCGAGAACCGGCCCGCCGACTGGAAGCGGCAACTGGACCGCTGGGGGCGCCTCCACCACGTCCGGCTCGCCGTCATCGGCGGCGCCTTCGTCCTGCTGGTCGCCGCCCTGGCCTGAGCCGGGCCGAATCCCGTACGCGAGCCGGCGCGTCGACTCCAGTCGAAGACCGGCTGGTGCCCCGGCCGGCCCCTCACCGCCCCGGTCGAAGAGGGCGGCGACACGTCCGAGGGGCCCGGCGCTGCCGGCGACGACAGGGGTGACTGCGTCACCCTGCGGCAGGCGTCGGATCAGAGCGTCCTGGACAGGACCCCGATGGACCAGGACACGCGTCTCGGGCGGGCACGGCTCTCGGTGTCTTCGGGGGAGGTGTCACGCTCGCCCCCCCCCGGCCGTCCGGCGGGCCTCCGGGGCATGGCGGTCGGGTCGGCTCAGCGGTGGCCGTGGGACATCGAGCCGTCCCTGCTCGGTGACGCGGACGCGGGGGCCGTGGAGTTGCGCAGGACCAGTTCCGTGCTCACCTCCATGTGGTCCATGAGCAGCTTCTGGCCCTCGATGAGGGAGAGCAGGGCGCGGGCCGCTTTCTGGCCCATGTCGTGCAGGGGCTGCCGTACCGTCGTCAGGCCCGGGAAGCTCTGTGCGGCCTGGGGGAGGTCGTCGAAGCCGACGACCGAGAAGTCGGTGGGGACGGTCAGGCCCAGTGCGCGGGCCGCGTCGATCGCGCCGAGTGCCATCAGGTCGGCGCCCGCGACGATCGCCGTGGGGGCGTGCTCGGTGATGAGCCGGGTGGCCGTACGGAATCCGCAGGCGTAGGAGAAGTCGCAGGACGCGACCATGTGCTCGTCGACCTTGAGGCCGGCGAGCCGCATCGCGTCCTCGAAGCCCTGGAAGCGGACCGAGGTGCTCTCCAGGTCCTCCTCGCCGCGGAGGTAGGCGATCCGGGTGTGGCCCAGGTCGATCAGGTGCTGGGTGCCCTGGCGCATGCCGTGGTAGTTGTCGACGGTCAGGCGGGGGAGGGGTACGTCCAGGCGCCGGGGGTCGATGATCACGCAGGGGAGTTTCTGGCGGCGGAGCAGTCTCACCGTCTCGTCCTCCAGGACGGGGGCGATCATGAGGACTCCGTCGACCAGTCCGCGGCCGAGGAACTCGATCCGGTCCTTCTCCCGCACCGCGTCGTGGTACGAGGCGTTGACCAGCAGTTCCTGCTCGGCGCTGGCCAGTTCGTCGGCGACTCCGCGCAGGATCTCCAGGCCGTACTGGCTGGTGAGGTCCAGGGCGATGAGGCCGATGAGCCCGGTGCGGCCGGCCTTGAGGTTGCGGGCGGAGATGTTCGGCCGGTAACCGAGCCGGCCCGCGACCTCCAGCACCCGGCGACGGGTGTCCTCCGAGGCGCCGGGCTTGCCGTTCATCACGTTGGACACGGTCATCGCGGAGACGCCGGCCTCCTCGGCCACCTGTGCGATGGTCACCCGCGCTGCCACGCCAACTCCTTCTGCCTGCCGAGTACTTGGGTCGAACCGGAGCTCCGGCCATCTGGCGCTCACTCTTGCATGCCCCTGGGGAAACTTCCAGGAAACTGTAACGATAAGGCAGTGTCTCCCTAAGGGGAACCCTTGCTGAGCGGGGGCTGTGGCGCGCCTCTTGAGGGCTTGGACGGCCACGGAAAGTTACGTATAGATGTCGCCTAAGTTTTGCGTTACAGTTCCCGGCCATCGGCACGAAACGTTTGCCGCAACTCGGGTCCACCGACCCCTTTCCGCCGTATCGGCGCCGCACCCACACGGATGCGGGCCGACCGGATCAACCCCCTTCAGACATGACGAGTCGGTCCGTACCGACGATGGGTGAGGTGTGCAATGAAGCGCTCTGGGAGACGAATCGCGGTCGCCGCCACGGTCACCGCCATGGCGATGTCGCTCGCCGCGTGCGGCGGCGGGTCGAGCGGTGCCTCCAGCGACGGCACGGTGACCCTGCATGTGGAGGCGTGGAAGGGCGGCGGCGCGGAGCCGGCGAACGTCGCCGAGATCAACAAGGCGTTCGAGAAGGCGCACCCCAAGATAAAGATCGACTTCGAGTACATCACCGCGAACGACACCTACGTCCAGAAGCTCCAGCCCGAGCTGCTCGGCGGCAAGGCCGGTGACGTGATCATGGTCGACACGGACAAGATGAAGAAGTGGGGCGCCTCCGGCTACCTCGCCGACCTGTCCAAGGAGTCCTGGGCGGGCCGGATCGCTCCCGACGCCAAGCCGTTCGCCCAGTCCGACGGCAAGACGCTGGCCATGCCGATGGAGCTGATCGGCATCGGCCTGTACGCCGACATGGACCTGCTGAAGAAGGTGGGCGTCACCGAGGTCCCGGCCGACTGGCCGACGTTCCTCGACGTCCTCGGCAAGCTCAAGAAGGCCGGGATCAACCCCATCGCGCTGCCCGACAAGTCCGGCTGGACCGGCAGTTCGGTGTTCCAGGCGAGCGGCTCGACCCTCGTCTACCAGAAGAACAAGCAGTGGGACGCCGACTTCCTGAACGGCAAGGCGTCCTTCGACCCCGACTGGCAGGGCCCGCTGGACCAGTTGAAGACCCTGGAGGACAAGGGGTACGTCGACTGGAAGAACGAACTCGGCGTCGACGAGTGGTCGCAGGGCCCGCAGAACTTCAGCGCGGGCAAGAGCGCCTTCTACTACCAGGGGGCCTGGCAGGTCTCCAACGTCAAGAAGGCCGGTTTCCCTGTCCGGTTCGCCCCCTGGCCGGGCGGCGCCGCGGGCACCAAGCCCAACGGCATGCTCTTCTCCGGCACCATGTGGGCCGTCAACTCCCAGTCCCAGCAAGGTGATGCGGCGCGTCAGTACGTCGACTTCTGGTCGCAGAACGCGAACCTCGCCAAGTACCTGGAGGCCGAGAACGCGGCGTCGCCGTTCACCGGCGGCACCACTCCGGAGAGCACCGAGACGACGGCGTTCACCACGGCCTTCAAGGACGGCCGCTACCGGATCCTGCCGTCCGACTCCTGGTACGGCGCGACCGCCGAGACCGCGATCGGCTCGAAGATCCAGGCGTTCCTGCTGGGCAAGGCGTCCGCCGCGCAGACCCTCAAGGACATCCAGACCGCGGCGAAGGCCAAGTAGCCCCGGACTCCCGAGAGTCCGGCCCCGCCGGCCGGCCGTGGCGGGAGCGCGAGGAACGGCTCCCGACCGCTCCCGCCACGGCCACCACCACCGCGAGGCCGATAGCCACGGTCGAGAGGCCAGGGCCCACGGTCAAGAAGCCAGGCCCATGGTCAAGAGACACGGTCAAGAGGAGGACCCCGTGTTCCACCGACGGCGCGCCACCATGGCCGCCTTCCTGCTGCCGGCGATCGCCGTCTACGGCACGTTCATGCTGTACCCGCTGGCCCGCGGCGTGTACCTGAGCATGACCGACAGCCTCGGCGGCCCGATCGCCCACTTCGTCGGCACCGACCAGTACCAGGCCATGGCCGACGACCCCGATGTCACCGCCGCCCTCTGGCACACCGTCCTGTACGCGGCCGTCGTGGTGGTCGTCCAGAACGGCCTCGGCCTGCTCTTCGCGAGCCTGCTCTTCCGCCGCCCGAAGGTCCGCAAGGCACTCAGCGTCACCCTGCTGACGCCGAGCCTGGTCTCCCCGGTCATGGCGGCGTTCATCTGGTCGTACCTCTTCGCCCCGGACGGCGGCATCAACGCCCTGCTGGGACTGCTCGGCCTCGGCTCCCTGGAGCACGTCTGGCTCGGTGACACCTCCACCGCCCTGTACGCGGTGGCCGCCGTCAACATCTGGATGTTCGCGGGGTATTCGTGCGCGATCTTCCTGGCCGGGTACATGAGCGTGCCCACCGAACTCCTCGACGCCGCCGCGGTCGACGGCGCCGGCGGCTGGCGGCGCTTCAGGTCCGTGGAGTGGCCGATGCTGGCCCCCGCGCTCACCGTGAACGTCACCCTCAGCCTCATCGGCTCGCTCAAGGTCTTCGAGTTCCCCCTGGTCCTCACCAACGGCGGCCCGGCCGGCGCGACCGAGACGCTGACGACGCTCGTCTACCGGAACGTCTTCGGCGGCGGCAAGTTCGCCTTCGGTATCGCCGTCTCGGTGCTCCTCCTGGTGACCGTGGTCGTCCTGTCCAGCGCCACCTCCTCCCTGCTCCGGCTCCGCGAGCGACGTATCTGACAGGCGGCAACCATGACTTCCAAGACCCTCACCCCGCCGACCGCTCCGCGCTCCGCTTCCCCGCAGCCGCCGGCGTCCGCCGACTCCCCGGCTCCCGGCACCCGTCGGCGACGGGCGACCGGCCTCCTCGGCACCGCGCTGCTCTGCCTCGGCGTGCTCCTGTTCGTCCTGCCGTTCCTCTTCACCGTCGTCACCTCGCTGCGTACCGCGGCGGACGTGGCAGGCTCCCCGCTCGGCATCCCGCACACCTTCACCCTCGACAACTTCTCCCATGCCTTCTCGCAGATCCACTACGGCCGCAGCGCCCTCAACACCCTGCTCATCACCGGGCTCTCCTGCCTGAGCATCACCGTGCTGGGCTCCCTGGCCGCCTATCCGCTCGCGCGGATCACGCAGGGCTGGTCGACCTGGGTGTACCGGCTGTTCATCCTCGGCACCTCGGTCCCGGTCTTCGTCGTCGTGGCGCCGTTGTACCTGCTGATGCGGGACCTGAACCTGCTGGACAACTACGCGGGCGTGGTCTTCATCTACACCGCGATGTTCCTGCCGGTCGCCGTGTTCTTCTACACCAGCTTCATCCGCTCGATCCCGATGGACATCGAGGAGGCCGCCGCGCTGGACGGCTGCGGGGCCTTCCGGACCTTCTTCGTCATCATCCTGCCGCTGCTGCGCCCGATCACCAGCACCCTGCTGACCTTCATCTCCCTCCAGGTCTGGAACGACCTGGTCGTCCCGCTGGTCTTCCTCCAGGACCCGGACAAGCGGACGGTCATGGTGAACGCCTACTCGTTCATCGACCCGCACACCGTGCAGCCGACGACCCTGTTCCCGGCCGCCCTGCTCGGTGTGGCGCCGCTGTTCCTGATCTTCGTCTTCCTCCAGCGCCACGTGGTGGCCGGCATGTCCGCCGGCGCCGTCAAGTCCTGACCCCAGGGCCCCGGTTCACCGCCGACGCCGTACCGCGCACCGCATCGCCGTATCGCAAACCCGCCGTATCGCAAACCCGCCGTACCGCGCATCGCCGTACGGCCGTCCCGCCCTGCCCTGGCGCCACCCGTTCCGACGTCCGGAAGGACCCCCCACCGATGTACGTGGTCTCATACTTCACCGACGCCGACGAGGCACTGCATCTGGCCTACAGCCACGACGGCCGGGAGTTCGCGCCGGTCAACGGCGGCCGGCCCGTGCTGCGGGGCACGGTGTCCACCGGCAGGCTGCGCGACCCGTTCATCGGGACCGGCCCCGACGGTCTGTTCCACCTGCTGGCCACCGACGGCTGGACGAGCCCGGCCATCGTCCACGCCACCTCGGCCGACCTGCTCAACTGGTCCGAGCAGCGGGTGATACCGGTGATGGCCGGGGTGGCGGGCGCCCTCAACGCCTGGGCCCCGGAGTTCTTCCTCGACCGCCGGACCGGGCTGTACCACCTCATCTGGTCCTCCGTCGTCGAGCCGGGCGGCAGCGCCGAGGGCCGGGACTTCGAGCACATCAGCCAGGACCACCGCATCTGGCACTGCACCACCGCCGACTTCGTCACCTTCTCGGGCCCGGCCGTCTTCTTCGACCCCGGCCACACCGTCATCGACGCCACCGTGCGCGAACGCGCCGACGGCGGCTTCCTGATGGCCTTCAAGGACGAGCGCGGCGTCAACGACGGTGCCACGGCGCACAAGGACATCCACATGACCACGTTCGAGACCCCCGGCGGCCCGTACACCGCGCCCAAGGGACCGGTGACGCCGTCCCTGGTCGAGGGACCGTCGCTGTTCCGCCGGGGCGACGAATGGATCATGATCTACGACCATTTCCTCGAAGGCCGCTACGGGGCGGCCCGCAGCGAGGACGGCGCGCACTTCGAGCCCGTCGAGCTGTCCCTGCCGCCCGGCATGCGGCACGCGTCCGTCCTGGAGACCCCCGTCCCGGCCGCGCTCTCGGCGCCCGCGCCGCGGTAGAGCGCCCACGGAATCCGGCGGCGCCCGCTCCCGGGCCGAGCCGTCCGGTGCAGGAAGACCCGTGTCACGTGTCCGTGGCGCGGAGGACCCGATCACCCAGCAAGGAGCGTCGCAATGAGGCGTCGTAGACCGTCAGGCCCGGTCGGCCGGGCAGCACGCGTTCTGACCCTGCTCGCCACGACGGCGGGAGCACTCCTGGTCCCGGCCCACACCGCGCTCGCGGCGGGCACCACCTACTACGTGAACTGCTCGGCCTCGTCGAGCGGCAACGGCACCCAGGCCAGCCCCTGGAACAGCGTCGGCAGCGTCAACGCCACCACCTTCGCGGCCGGGGACAGCATCCTGTTCGCCGCCGGCACCACCTGCGACGGCCAGCTCACCCCCGGCGGCTCGGGCAGCTCCGGCAGCCCGATCACGATGGGCTCCTACGGCACCGGCGCCAAGCCCGCCATCGACGCACAGGGCGCGACCGGACCGGTCATCCACCTCCTCAACCAGCAGTACTGGGAGATCGGCGGCCTGGAGCTGACCAACGCGGCCACCGCTCCGGACTACCGCTCGGGCGTCCTGGCCGAGAACAGTTCGGGCGGCGTCCTGCACCACATCCGCGTGCACGACATGTACATCCACGACATCACCGGTTACGGCGGCGGCTGGTACGCCACCAACGCGGGTGTCGGCGTCCAGACCGACCACACCACGCCCGTCTCCACCTGGGACGACATCGTGGTCGAGAACAACACCTTCGACCATGTCGACCGCATCGCCGTGGCGGTCACCCCGGACGGCGACGGCCAGGGCACCGGCCTGACCACCGGCACGGTCATCCGCGACAACACCATGACCTACGACGGCGCCGACGACATCCTCGTCGTCAAGAACGACGGCGCCCTCATCGACGGCAACAAGGCGGGCTACGGCGGCGCCAAGAACACCTGCCCGCCCTCCGGCCAGTACTGCAACGGCGCCTCCGCCGGCATCTGGATGTCCGGCAGCTCCAACACCGTCGTCCAGAACAACGAGGTCTACTGCCACGTCAACGGCGCCGACGGCACCGGCTACGACGTGGACTGGGGCAACCACAACACCACGTTCCAGTACAACTACAGCCACCAGAACCTCGGCGGCTTCATGCTGGTCATGCCGCCCTTCACCATCAAGAACGAGCCCACCTCGACCGTCCCCAGCGACGGCACGGTGATCCGCTACAACGTCAGCGAGAACGACGGCACCAACGACGGCTGCCCCGCCTCCGGCACCCCCACCCACGGCAAGGGCGTCTTCCACTTCGTCGGCGGCGTCCCCAACCAGAGCGGCAGCTCGACGGCCGTCCCGCTGATCTACAACAACAGCATCTACGTCAACAAGAGCGGCCTGAACACCCCGATCCTGTACTCGCGTTCGGGCTCCAGCATCTCCGGCGCGCTGTCCTTCAAGAACAACGCGGTCTTCAACTACGGCACCGGCGGCTACTTCTCCACCACCGGCGCGTCCGTCTACTCCAACAACCTCTTCTACGGCAACCACCCGTCCTCCGAGCCGGCGGACTCCGCGAAGGTCACCGCCGACCCGCAGTTCCGCAACCCCGGAAACGCCAACTCCGCGTCCTCGTACACCGGTAAGAACGCCTACCAGGTCCACCCGTCCTCCCCGGTGATCCGGGCCGGTGCGGTCATCTCCGACAACGGCGGCAAGGACGCCTACGGCAACACCGTCTCCGCCACGGCCGCCCCCAACATCGGCGCCTACAACGGCACCGGCGGCAACCTCCTGTCCAACGCGGGCTTCGAGACAGGTGCGTTGAGCCCCTGGACCCAGGCCAGCGGCAGCGCCTCGTCGGTGACGGGCACGGGTGCCCGCACCGGCGGCTACGGTCTGACGACCGCCGCGAGCGGCAGCGGCGCCAACCAGGCGCTGACCGGTCTGAGCCCCAACACCACGTATCTGCTGACCGGTTGGGCCAAGGTCGCCAACGCGGGAGAGACCCTCGCCATAGGCGTGAAGAACTTCGGCGGCACGGAGACCTACACCAACATCGCCACGACCTCGTACAGCCAGGCGGCGGTCCTGTTCACCACCGGCTCCTCCAGCACCACGGCCACCGTGTACTGCTGGAAGAACGCGGGCGGTTCGGGCACCGGAGCCTGCGACGACCTCGCGGTGGAGGCGCTGTCGTCCGGGACCAACGGGGTCACCAACCCGGGCTTCGAGACCGGGGCGTTGACCCCCTGGGCGCAGTCCACCGGTACGGCGTCGAGCGTGGTCGCGTCCAACGCCCGCACCGGCACGTACGCCCTCCAGACCGCGGCGAGCGCCAGCGGGGCGATCCAGACGGCCGGCGGTCTCACGGCCGGCGGCACCTATCTGCTCGCCGGGTGGGCCAAGGTGGCCACCGCCGGTGAGGAGGTGGCGGTCGGCGTGAAGGGCTTCGGCGGTACGGAGACGTATCTGCGGGCCTCGACCACGTCCTACGCCCAGCAGCCGATCTTCTTCACCACGGGCGCCGGCATCACCTCGGCCGGCGTGTACTGCTACAAGAACTCCGGCTCCGCCGCCGGATACTGCGACGACTACAGCCTGATCAAGCTGCCCTGACCCGCACGGGTCCGCAGCAGGAAGGTTTCTCCATCGCGCGGCGGGCCGGGGCATCCCGGCCCGCCGTCGTGCAGTTCAGGTCGTTCAGGTCTTTTGGGTCTTTGGGTCGCCTAGGTCGTCGCCAGGGCCTCCGTGGGAGTCAGCCGGGCCGCCCGCAGGGACGGATAGGCGCCGGCGAGCATGCCGATCAGGACGGCGCCGAGGAAGCCCGCGGTCACCGAGGTGAGGGGGACGACCGGGGGCCAGTGCTGGTGGGTGGCGTAGGCGATCGTGGCCAGGGTGCCCAGGAGGGTGCCGGCGAGGCCGCCCAGGGCGGACAGGGCCACCGACTCGGTGAGGAACTGGGCGCGGATCTGGCCCCGGTTGGCGCCCAGGGCGCGGCGCAGGCCGATCTCGCGGCGGCGTTCGAGGACGGAGATGACCATGGTGTTGGCCACTCCGATGCCGCCGACCAGGAGGGCGACCCCGGCGAGGCCGAGGAAGAGCGCGGAGAACGTGGACTCGGTGGCCCGCTTGGCGGCCAGCGCGTCGGACGGGCGGCTGACCTGGACCACGCCCGGCAGTTCGGGGTTGATGGTCGCGGGGAGCACATCGCGGACCGCCTCGATCCGGGACTCCTTCGCCTTGAGGTAGATCACGGTCGGGTGGCCGTCGAACTTCAGCACGGTGCGTGCCGCGTCCCAGCCGACCAGCACTGAGCGGTCGATGTCCGGCGAGAGCGGGGTCTTGTCGAGGACGCCGATGACCGTGAACCAGTGGCTGCCGACCCAGATCTGCGGGGCGTCCCGGCCGCCGCCGATGCTCGGGATGCCCAGGCGGGAGGCGGCGACCGAGCCGAGGACGGCGGTGGGGAACCGCTCCGTCCCCGCGCCGAGGAACCGGCCCGAGCCCACCTCGGCGTTGATCGTCCGCAGCAGGTCGAGCTTGGTGGCCAGGACCGTCAGGCCCGTGTAGTCGGCCTTGCCGAGACGGTCGTTGCGGAGCACCTCGGCATGGGTGTTGGCGACCGCGCTGGCCGCCGTGACCGGCCTGATCCGGCGGACCATGTCCACCGACTCCGGCGGCAGCAGCACCGGCGGGTCCTGGTTGGCGGGCACGGCCTGGAGCATGTTGGTGCCCAGCGCGGACAGCTCCCGCATCAGCGCCTGCTGGCTGGACGCCGGGATGCCGGTGACGACGATCAGTGTGGCGATACCGATCGAGATGCCGAGGGCGGACAGGGCCGCCCGCACCTTGCGGGTACGGATGCCCAGCAGCCCGAGGCCCAGGATGTCCAGCGGTGCCAGCCGCACCGGTCTGCTGTCGGCGACCCCGCCGGCGGCGTGCCGTCGCGTCGATGTGATGGTCATGTCCTGCTTTCCGTACGGGCGTCGGCGTCGACGCGGGTGTCGGAGCGGAGGCGGCCGTCGCGGATCTCCACCCGGCGCGGCAGCTGGGCCGCGATGTCCCGGTCGTGGGTGATGACCGCGATGGTGGTCCCTTCGTGGTTCAGCGCGGTCAGCAGATCCAGTACGGCCACGCCGTTCACGGAGTCCAGCGCGCCCGTCGGCTCGTCCGCCAGCACCAGCACGGGCCGGTTCACGAGCGCGCGGGCGATGGCCACCCGCTGGCGCTCACCGCCGGAGAGCTGCTGCGGCCGATGCCGGGCGCGGCGGGCGAGCCCCACCCGGTCCAGCGCCTCCAGGGCCAGCGCGCGGCGCCTGCCGCGCGGGACACCGGCGTACAGCAGTCCGGTGGCCACGTTCTCGGCGGCGGTCAGTCCGTCGGTGAGGTGGAACTGCTGGAACACGAAACCCAGTTGACGGCCGCGCAGCGCCGACAGCTCCCGGTCGGAGAGGCGCGCGACGTCCTGGCCGCCGATCTCCACGGTGCCGCCGGTCGGCCGGTCCAGCGTGCCCATGATGTTCAGCAGGGTCGACTTGCCGGAGCCCGACGGGCCCACGATGCCCAGCAGTTCGCCCCGCTCGACGGTGAGTGAGACGTCGTCGAGCGCGGTGACCCCGCCGGGGTACACCATGCTCGCGCCGCGCACCGCGAGGACCGGGGGCGCGCTCCCGGCCGTGACCGGGGCGCTCATGAGGTCGTCACCACCCTGGTCCCGGCGCTGATGCCGGCGCCGCTGACCTCCACCACGCCCTTGGAGAACATCCCGGTCCGCACCGCGACCAGACGGCCGTCCGGCAACTGGACCGCGTAGCCGCCCTCGCGCAGCGCCGTCAGGGCGCCGATGGGCACGGTGAGCACGTTCTCGCGGGTCTCCGAGGTGAACTGCACCTGCACCGGCGCGGAGTTGAGGCCGCGTACCGCCGCGGTGTCGCGCAGCGCGATGCCGACGGTCAGCCGGGGCTGCCCGGAGGAGTCGTCGCCGCTCGACGCGTCGGTGCTGCGGACGGTGGCGCCGATGGAGGCGATGGTGCCCGGGGCCGTGGAGTCGTCGGGCAGGCTCACCGTCACCGTGTCGCCGCGTCTCATCGAGCCCGCCCCGGACGGATCGACCGGGACGGTCACCGACTTGGTGGTGGAGGTGACCGTCATCAGGGGCCCGTCGGCCGGGTCGGCGAGCTGTGCCGCCACGCCCTCGACCCGTACGGCACCGGACAGCACCGCGATGTCGCCGACGCCCAGGACACCGGTGGACGGGATGCCGGTCGCGGTCTGCCAGCGCCTGACCGCGGCGATGAGGTCGGCGGTCAGGACGGCGTCACCGCGCTTGACCTGGACGGGAGTTGGAGTGGGGGCGGGAGGGGGAGTGCGGGTGGCGTCCGGCGAGGGGTTCGCGGTGTCCGGGCCCGGCGGGGCTGTCGTGGCCGTGGAGACCGTAGAGGAGCCTGCCGCTGTGGACGGTCGCGGAGTGACCCAGGTGCCCACCGCGGGCTGGGCACCGATGTCGTAGCCCAGCTTTCTGAGGTTGTCGGCGACCGTCCGGACGTCCGGGCCGGTGGTGCCCCTGGTCTCCAGGGGCCGGAACAGCGGGGTGCCGCCGTAGAAGAGGGGTACCGGCACGTCGTCCACCCGGTACAGGGGCTCGCCGCGCCGGATCGTGGCGCCCGTCGCCGGCAGCCAGGTGATCAGGCCCGCCCCGCCGCCCTTGACCGTGGTCGCCCGGCCGTAGCCGAGGGTTCCCTCCAGGGTCTGGGCGTTGGAGAGGTCGCCCCTGGTCACGACGGCGGTCGCGGTCCGTACCGCGGCGCCGCCCGCGGTGTCCGGTCTCCCGTCGTCGTCCTGCCACGCGGTCACGGTCAGGGCGCTCGCCACGACGACCGCCGCGGCCACCGCCCCGATCACCACCCGCCGGCGGTGCGGCGGACGGGCGGCCCCGGTGTCGTCAGTCGTCTTCACCGAACGCCTTCACCTGGCAACCGACCATGATCCGGTCGTAGTCGGGGGCGTTCAGGCTCGCCCCGTCCTCCAGGCCCCAGCCCCGATCGGTGACCACGCTCTTGATGCCGTGCTCGTTCATGCACCGCACCATGGCCCGGGTGTCGTCGTTGAAGTCAGGGTTCTTGGCCGGGTCCAGCTCGGGCGGATCGAGCGGCAGTTTCCCGTCGCAGGCCTTCACGCCGGGGGCGTTCGGGTTCTGCTTGTAGGTCTTGTCCACCCCATGATCCTTCAGGCAGGCCGTCCAGCCGTCCCACATGCGGTTGACGTCGTCCTGGGTGCTGTCCAGACGGATCTGCGGGCGGCCCGCGTCGGGATCGGCGCTCGCGCTCGCGTCGGCAGAACCGCCGCCCGCCGAAGGTGAGTTGAGCGAGGCGACCTCGCCTCCGTCGCCGCTCTTGTCCGCGTCGTCGTTCCCGCCGACGCCCCCGCAGGCGGTGAGGAAGAGCAGACAGGCCGCGCCGACGGAGGCGGACACCACGGCTCGATCGAAGAGTCTCAGCATGGCGCAGACCATCGCCCGGAGTTATGACGATCCTGTCAGGACGCCGTCAGAAAGCCGTCTGACCTGATCCCGCCGTGCCTACCCTGGCCCCATGAACGCCCGTGTGCTCGTGGCCGAGGACGACACCAAACAGGCCGAGGTGATCCGCCGCTACCTGGAGCGCGAGGGGCACACCGCCCTGGTCGTCCACGACGGGCGCGCCGCCCTCGACGAGGTGCGCCGCCACCGGCCCGACCTGCTGGTCCTCGATGTGATGATGCCGGTCGTCGACGGCCTGGACGTGTGCCGGATCCTGCGGCGCGACAGCGATCTGCCGGTGCTGATGCTGACCGCCCGCAGCACCGAGGAGGACCTGCTGCTCGGCCTGGACCTCGGCGCCGACGACTACCTGACCAAGCCGTACAGCCCGCGTGAACTGATGGCCCGTATACGCACTCTGCTACGGCGGACCCGCACGGCCGCCGTGGCGCACGACCCGGTGCTGCGGGTCGGCGCCCTCGCCGTCGACCCCGTCCGCCGGGTCGTCGAGATCGAGGGCCGCCAAGTGGCCTGCACCCCGGGCGAGTTCGACGTCCTCGCGACCATGGCCGCCGAACCCGAACGGGTCTTCACCCGGCGCCAGTTGCTGGCCGGCACCCGCGGGGACGACCGCTACATCACCGAACGCACCATCGACGTCCACGTGTTGAACCTCCGCAAGAAGATCGAGCCCGTGCCCCGCAGGCCGGTCTATCTCCAGACGGTGTTCGGGGTCGGCTACCGCCTCGGCGACGGCAGCCGTGGGCGCTGAGCGGAGCAGGGCCGGCGGCGGACTGCCCCTGCGCAAGAGCCTGTTGGTCCGGCTGCTGGCCGCGTCGATCACCATCGCCGTGTGCTCGGTCGCGGCCACCGCCTGGCTCGCCGCGCGCACCACCACCAGCGCCATCCAGCAGGAGCAGGGACAGGTCCTCGCCGACGACGCCCAGATCTACGACACCCTCATCGGGTACGCCGCCGCCCACCGGGACTGGTCCGCGGTGACGCCCACCCTGAAGCGGCTGACCGGGCGGACCGGGCGCCACATCACCCTGACCACCCAGGACCGTCTGCCCATCGCCACGTCCGGCCCCGCGGCCCCCCTCCCCACCAGGGCCTCGGCGCTGCTCGACCCGCTGCGGGCCGACCCGGCCCTGCTGCCCGGCGTCAAGGCGGACGGGATCGACCCGCGCGCGGTCGGGCCGTACCGGCTGCCGAAGGCGGAGCGCGCGGAGCTGGTGGGCCGGGTGGACAAGGTGCGGGCCTGTATGCGCGGCGCCGGTTACCCCGTCGGCGTCACCGAGGAGCCGAGCGGCAGGTCCGCCCTCGTGGTCGGCGGCGACAACAGCACGCAGCGCAAGGCGAGCGAGGTGTGCGGCCTGTACGTGCTGGACGATCCCACCACCACCGAGAAGCGGGCGCTGGACCGGCTCAACACCCTGGTCGCCGGCTGTCTGAGGCGCCAGGACCTGGGCCCCGTGTCCGTCGATCTCAGCTTCGCCCCGGTCGGGAAGGACGGTGAGGCCGTCCAGCGGTGCGTCGACACCGCCCGCCGCGAGCAGCTCGCCCCGTACGTCGCCCCGGCCGCGCTGCTGTTCGTCGCCACCCCGGCCGGATCGGCCGCCCCGCCGGGCTTCGACCTCTCCTCGGCCAACACGGGCCGGGTCGCCGGGGTCGCCGCGCTCGTCCTCGTCCTGACCGTGGCCGTCACCGTCACGGTCGGCACCCGGCTGGTCCGACCGCTGCGGGCGCTGACGGACGCGGCCCGCCGCCCGGCCCAGCAGCATCTGCGGGTCCCGGTGACCAGCGACGACGAGATCGGCCGGCTGGCCGCCGCCTTCAACGACCTGGCGGAGCGCCGCGAGCGGGTGGAGGGGCAGCGCAAGGCGATGGTCAGCGATGTCGCCCATGAACTGCGCACCCCGCTCAGCACCATGCGCGGCTGGCTGGAGGCGGCCCAGGACGGACTGGCCGTCTCCGACGAGGCGTTCGTCGCCTCCCTGCTAGAGGAGGCCCTGCTGCTCCAGCACATCGTCGACGACCTCCAGCACCTGGCCCAGGCCGACGCGGGCCGGCTCCGGCTGCACCCGGAACCGCTTCGGCTGCGCGAACTCCTCGACCACGTGGCCGCGGCCCACCGCGGCGGCGCCGAGACCGCCGGGGTCACCCTCACCACCTGTATCGAGGACACCCCTGTCCTGCACGCCGACCCGGCACGCCTGCGCCAGACCGTCGGCAACCTGCTGTCCAACGCGGTACGGCACACCCCGCCCGGCGGCACCGTCACCCTGCGCTGCCGCCGCGCCGCCGACGAGATCCTGATCGAGGTCGCCGACACCGGCACCGGGATCGCCCCCGCCGACCTGCCCCGTGTCTTCGACCGCTTCTGGCGCGCCGACAGGTCCCGCAGCCGCCGGACCGGCGGCTGCGGACTGGGCCTGGCCATCGTCCGCCAGCTCACCGAGGCACACGGCGGCACGGTGTCGGTGACCAGCACCCCGGGGACGGGGACGGTGTTCAGGCTGCGGCTGCCGGTCCGTCCGTGACGGCTCGCCGTGAATGTTGGTGATGTATCATGGATATGTACATTCCGTATGTCGGGAGGTGGGCTCGATGTCGGTCACGCAGATCGACCTGGATGACGAGGCGCTGGCCGAGGCCATGCGACTCATGGGCGCCACGACGAAGAAGGAGACCGTCAACGCGGCTCTCCGGGACTACGTCGCACGGATCAGGCGACTCGACGCGGCCGAGAAGCTCGCTGCGCGAGGTGCGCGCGGCGAGTTCGAACAGGCAGCGGCAGCGCACGAGGCCCAGAAGCGTGCCCGACGCGCGGCCTTCGAGTGATCACGTACCTGCTGGACGCCTCAGCTCTGTGGCATCTGTTTCGCGTTCCCGGAGCGCTGCGGTCATGGGAGGGGCACGTCGCTGCTGGGGTGTTTCACATCTGTGAGCCGACGCGCAGTGAATTCCTCTACTCTGCGACCGGTCCGGCACATCGGGACGAACTCACCGAGGAACTGGACGCTCTCTGCCTGCTCTCGCCGGTTCCGAAGAACGCCTGGCGTTGGGTCGACACCGCGCAGTACAAGCTCACCCAGAGGGGCCAACATCGTGCGGCGGGCCCGATCGACCTGCTGGTGTGTGCGACAGCGGTCCACCATGGGCATACCGTCCTGCATGTCGACAACGACTTCGTGACGGTGGCCGAAGTGCTCAAGGAAGTTCAGCAGCGAGACGTGCGAGCCTGAACACGCGTCGCACCAGGGAGCACAGGCTCGCCCAGGCCTGTCGGCTGGCCTCCCCGCCCGCGCCAGAGCCGAACGAGGTCACGCCGTGCGGCGGGCGCACGGCGTGACTCGGTGGGGTCGGTGGCGGGTCAGCCCAGGAGCTTCTTCGCCAGGGTCGTCGCGTTGTACGAGCCCCAGCCGGTGGTGAAGTCCCAGCCGGAGGCCGCGGAGTAGGCGCCGTTGCTGCCGCTGGTGATGTCGTGGAAGCCGGTGCCGGAGGCGGAGTAGAGGGCCGGGTTGGCGAAGCCGAGGTTCGACTTGCCCGCGGCCGCCGCCTGCTGGTTGTAGAGGGCCGCGAAGGCCGCCCACTCGGGGGCCGCCGCGCTGGTGCCGCCGACCGAGGACCAGGAGCCCTGCGAGTAGATCGAGACGCCGGGGCTCGGGTTGGCGTGTGCCGAGACGTCCGGGACCTGGCGGAAGCCGCCGCCCGCGCTCTTCTGCACGGCGGTCTGCCAGCTCGGGATCTTGAAGACGGTGGACTTGCCGCCACCGCCGCCGGACCAGGCCACCTCCTTGCTGAAGGCGTTGGACGAGGTGACCGTCAGCTTGGTGCCGCCGACGCCCGTGACGTACGGGTCGCTCGCCGGGTAGTCGACGGAGGTGCCGCCGTCGCCCGCGTCGTCGGAGCCGTCGTCACCGGAGGCCGCGTAGAAGCCGAGGCCCTCTGCCGCGCCCGCCTTGAAGACCGCGTCGACCGCGTTGATGTTGGAGGTGGTGCGGGCGGACTCGGCCGCGCCCCAGCTGATGGACGTGGTCGGGATGCCGCTGTCCACGATCGCCTGGTAGGTGTCGACCTCGCCGGCGTCGGAGTTCGGGCCCTCGAAGACCGTCACGTTCGCCTTCGGGGCGATCGCGTGCAGCACCTCGATGTCCAGCTCGACCTCGACCTGGCCGTCACCGAGCGCGCCCGAGCCGCCGTCCACCTTGGACACGGTCGGAGTGGGCGAGCCCAGGCTGTAGTTGGTGTCGTACTTGGTGATGTTGGACTGCTGGAAGCCGTCGAACTCAAGGAGCGCGATCTTCTGGCCGCTGCCCGTGTACGTCCCGGAGACGCTGTAGCCGCCCTTGAGCTGGGCCGGGGTGTAGCCGCCGCCCGGACCGTTGTGCGGGGAGACGGTGCGGGGCGTGGCCTGGTGGTGCAGCTGGGCGTGGTTGTTGAGGCCGGCCACGTCGCTCACCAGTGAGGCGATGGCCGAAGGCAGCGTCGGCGCGCTGTCGTTGGCGTAGAAGGAGCGGCCCGACTTGCTGTCCTTCCACGTCGACAGCTTGGTGCCGAACGCCTTCTCCAGCTGGGCCGCGGTGCCGGTGGCGTCGACCAGCAGGTTGCCCGAGTGGACCTTGCCGACGGTCAGGCCCTGCGCGTGCAGGTACTCCTTGAGCTGCTTGACCTCGGCGTCGGTGCGGCCGAAGCGGGCCGCGAACTGGGCCTTGGTGAGGTAGTGGCCGTAGGAGGCCGAGTGCGGGTCGCTGACCTTGGCTATGAAGGTGTCCAGGGCCGAGCCGCCTCTGGGGGCCAGGCTGATCGCCACGGGTATCCGCTTGTCGGCGGCGACCGAACCGGTGCGCTTGGCCTGCGTGTTGAGGCCCTTGACGACGTCTCCGGTGACGGCCGCGCGGGTCGTGTGCGGCTGTGTGGTGCTCGCGGCGTAGGCGGCGGGGACGGCCGCGGAGAGCAGGGCCGGTACGGCGACCAGACCGAGCAGTTTCAGACGAGACTTCACTGTGGTCCTCCGGAGAGTGGGGGATGCGTTCCCGGAAGCGGAACGGCTTCACCGTAGGAACAGCGGACCCCTCCCCATAAGCGGGGGAACCCTTGCGTCACGTGTTAACGGCGGGTGTCGGAGGGGCGGGGGACCCGGACCCGGACCGGCTGAGTGACCGTCACCGCCTGGACGCGCGGCGGGACTTGGTCGTCGTCGCCGAGGTCGACGGCCGCGCCGGTCGCCAGGACGGCCACCGCCATCGCGTGGGCGAGCGCGGTGCGGGAGCGGACGCCGAACTTGCGGTAGACCCGGGACAGCGCGCCCTCGACCGTCTTGACGCTGATGAACAGCTCGGCGGCGACCTCCCTGTTGGTGGCCCCGCCGCCGACCAGCGCGGCGATCCGGGCCTCCGTGGGCGTGAGTTCGGCCCCGCCGGCCTCGCCGCCGCGGTCCACCGCGTCCACGCGCGCCAGCTCCTCCCGGGCCCGGGCGGCGAGCGGCGCGGCACCGATCCGGGTGGCGGTCTCCAGGGCCTCGCCGAGGACGGTGCGGGCGGTACTCCTGCGGCGCGAGCGGCGTTCGACCGCGCCGAGCGCGATGAGGGTGCGCACCAGCTCGACGGGGAGCGGGAGTCGGCGCAGCCGGTCCACGGCGGTCCGCAGCCGCGCCGCGCCTTCCTTCGCGCGGCCGAGCCCCGCCTCCCGTAGACCCTCCGCGCGCTCCAGGGCGGCCAGCACGCTGCCGGGCGTGGCGCCGGACACCCGGGCATGGGCCTCGCGGACCACCACCCCGGCCTCCTCGGTCTCGCCCAGCACGACCAGCGCCTCGGCCAGGTCGGCGTACCAGTGCAGCAGGGGCGGGTCGGCGGCCGACATCGCCGTGCCCAGCCGTCTGACCCGCTGGAGCGCCTCGACCGCGGCCGCGGCCCCCCGCGAGTCACCGCCGAGCAGTTCGGCCTGGCCGAGGACCGCCAGCGCGCGCAGCAGGAACAGCCGGTCGCCGTCGGCCTCCGAGGC
Source organism: Streptomyces sp. SID13726 (assembly GCF_010548375.1). GTDB lineage: Bacteria > Actinomycetota > Actinomycetes > Streptomycetales > Streptomycetaceae > Streptomyces. The sequence goes on along the minus strand of NZ_JAAGLY010000019.1, from coordinate 52 downwards.
GCGCACCGCCCGCGCCGCCAGCTGCCGGGCATCCTGCGCGGTGCCGCCCGCG
>NZ_JAAGLY010000199.1 GCF_010548375.1 Streptomyces sp. SID13726 | reverse complement strand
GGGCGACCCCGGCGTGCAGACCGAGACCACGGGTGACACCGCGGGCGGCGGCCTGAACATCGGGTTCATCGAGAAGGACGACTGGTGGGCGCACGAGCCGATCTCGCTCGCGAACGTCGACTCGATCACCCTGCGCGCGGCGTCGGAGCCCGGTGGCAGCATCTCGCTGCGCTGGGACGACCCGGAGGGCCCGGAGATCGGCAGCCTCACGGTTCCCGCGGGCGCCTGGCAGACCTACTCGGACATCACGGCCGAGCTGCACGACGTCCCGTCAGGTACCGGCACGCTGTACCTCGTCCAGATCGCCGGCCAGTCGAACGTCAACTGGATGGTCGCGAACGGCCGCGGCGTCACGGACAACGAGCGCCCGACCATCGACTCGTTCGAGGTCACTCCGACGACGGGCACCGCCCCGCTGACGGTGACCGCGACGGCGACCGCCTCCGACCCCGAGGACGACGCGATCACCTTCGCGTGGGACGCGGGACTCGGTGACGGGTTCGTCGACGGGACCGACTCGTTCGAGGTCACGTACGACCAGCCGGGCACGTACCGGCTCCAGGTGCGGG
>NZ_JAAGLY010000198.1 GCF_010548375.1 Streptomyces sp. SID13726 | reverse complement strand
GCGGATGCTTCCGACCACCCTGCGGCGGCACCGACGCGCTCGTGCCCTCGATGATCTTCAACAACGCCTGCTGCACACCCTCACCCGACACGTCACGCGTGATCGACGGGTTCTCGGCCTTGCGAGCCACCTTGTCGATCTCATCGATATAGATGATCCCCGTCTCAGCCTTCTTCACGTCGAAGTCCGCCGCCTGCACCAGCTTCAACAGAATGTTCTCCACGTCCTCACCGACATACCCCGCCTCGGTGAGCGCCGTCGCATCCGCGATCGCGAACGGCACGTTCAACATCCGCGCCAACGTCTGCGCCAGATACGTCTTCCCCGTCCCCGTCGGACCGATCAGCAGAATGTTCGACTTCGCCAGCTCCACGTAGTCCGGGTCGTCGGGGCTCGACGGCTTCGACTGCTCGCCCGCCTGGACGCGCTTGTAGTGGTTGTAGACGGCGACGGCCAGGGCCCGCTTGGCGGCGTCCTGGCCGATGACGTACTGCTCGAGGAACTCGAAGATCTCCTTGGGCTTGGGCAGCTCCGTGAGGCCGAGCTCGGTCGCCTCGGCGAGCTCCTCCT
>NZ_JAAGLY010000197.1 GCF_010548375.1 Streptomyces sp. SID13726 | reverse complement strand
GAGCTCGACGGCGGGGCGCAGCGTGTGCCCGTAGTTGAGGATCTCGCGCAGGCCGGCCTCCTTGAGGTCCTCCCCCACGACGCGCGCCTTGACCGCGATCGAGCGCTCGACGAGCTCGGCGACGACGGCCCAGGTCTCGTCCGTCGTCGGGCGCGTGCCCCACGCGCTCAGCGCGTCGGCGTGCTCCTCGACGAGCTCGAGGATGCGCTCGTCGGCGATGAAGCCCGTCTTGACGACCTCCGCCATGCCGGCGACGAAGTCCCAGCGCCCGAGCGACTCGAGCGCCGCGAGGTCGCACAGCACGCCCGCGGGCGGGTGGAACGACCCGACGAGGTTCTTGCCCTCGGCGGTGTTGATGCCCGTCTTGCCGCCGACCGCCGCATCGACCATCGCGAGCAGCGTCGTCGGCACGTGCACGACGCGGATGCCGCGCAGCCACGTGGCGGCGACGAACCCGCCGAGGTCGGTCGTCGCGCCCCCGCCGACCGTGACGACCGCGTCCGTGCGCGTGAAGTCCAGCTGGCCGAGCACGCCCCACAGGAAGGCCGCGACCTCGGCGGTCTTGGCCTC
>NZ_JAAGLY010000196.1 GCF_010548375.1 Streptomyces sp. SID13726 | reverse complement strand
GCGGCTCCCCGTCGGGGGAGATCCAGACCCGCCTGCGCCTCGGCCAGTGGGACGAGGCGGTGCGGACCGCGGGCGAGCTCCAGGACGTGTTCGGGCGCGAGAATTTCTACGTCGAGCTCATGGACCACGGGCTCGACATCGAGACCCGGGTCACCCAGGACCTGCTGCGCCTCGCGGAGACGATCGGCGCGCGGCTCGTCGCGACGAACGACCTGCACTACGTGCGCGAGGACGACGCGTCGAGCCAGGAGGCGCTGCTCGCGATCAACTCCGGCTCCACGCTCGACGACCCGGACCGGTTCAAGTTCGACGGGACCGGCTACTACGTGAAGTCGGCGGCCGAGATGCGCCGCGTGTTCGCCGAGCTTCCCGAGGCGTGCGACAACACGCTGCTCATCGCCGAGCAGTGCGAGGTGTCGTTCGACACCAAGGCGAACTACATGCCGCGCTTCCCGGTCCCCGACGGCGAGGACGAGACGAGCTGGTTCGTCAAGGAGATCGAGCGGGGGCTGCACCGGCGGTACCCGAACGGGATCCCGGACGCGTCGCGCAAGCAGGCGCAGTCCGAGA
>NZ_JAAGLY010000195.1 GCF_010548375.1 Streptomyces sp. SID13726 | reverse complement strand
CGCACCTGCACACGAAGCTGATCCGCTACCCGGGATCCGCCCCGTCCGGGGCCGGCCAGGGGGTCGGGGCGCACAAGGACTACGGGTTCCTGACGCTGCTGCTGCAGGACGGCGTGGGCGGGCTGCAGGTACGGCAGGGGGACGGGTTCCTGGACATCCCGCCGCTGCCCGGGGCGTTCGTGGTCAACCTCGGCGAGCTGCTGGAGATCGCGACGGAGGGGTACCTGGTGGCCACGGACCACCGGGTGGTCAGCACGCCCGGGGCGGTGGAGCGGTACTCGGTGCCGTTCTTCTACAACCCGCGGCTGGACGCCGTGATCGAGACGGTGCCGGGCGAGTACCTGCGGTCGGCGCCGGGCGTCGCGCACGACGCGACGAACCCGCTGCACGCGGAGTACGGCCGCAACGAGCTCAAGGGCTGGACCCGGCCCCACCCGGCGGTGGCCCGCCGCTGGCACCCGGAACTCATCGAGGCGTAGCCGGCCTGTCCCCGGGCCGCGCACCCGGCTCCCGCCCCCGGCTCCGGCCCCGGCCGGACCGGGCTGGAGTGCTTCGTGTCCTGCGGCGGCGG
>NZ_JAAGLY010000194.1 GCF_010548375.1 Streptomyces sp. SID13726 | reverse complement strand
GGGGCCGCTGGTGGCTCCGGAAGAGGGCGAGGTACGTGTGCGAAGAGTCATGGCACGACGGTAGGGGCCAATCCCGACCCCGGTTCGGAGTTATCAATTCCGGTGGAAATCCCGGACGTTGTGGATAACTCCGTCACCCGTTCCGGTGATCAGCGGGGCGAGACGACCGCCGCCAGCAGCCCCGGCCCGGTGTGCGCGCCGATCACCGCGCCGACCTCGCTGACGTGCAGTTCGACCAGGCCGGGGATGCGTTCGCGCAGCCGTTGCGCCAGCTTTTCGGCCCGCTCGGGCGCCGCGAGGTGGTGCACGGCCACGTCTACGCTGCCCGCCCCGGCGCGCTCCACGGCCAGCTCCTCCAGGCGGGCGATGGCCTTGGACGCCGTGCGCACCTTCTCCAGCATCTCGATCCGCCCGCCCTGCAGGGTGAGCAGCGGCTTGACGGCGAGGGCGGAGCCCAGGAGGGCCTGGGCCGCCCCGATGCGGCCGCCGCGGCGCAGGTAGTCGAGGGTGTCGACGTAGAAGTACGCGGACATGTCCGCGGCCCGCTTGTCGGCGGCGGCCACCGCCTCGT
>NZ_JAAGLY010000193.1 GCF_010548375.1 Streptomyces sp. SID13726 | reverse complement strand
ACTGGTTCGGGCCGTTCGTGGAGCGGTTGCTGGCGGGCGACCGGGACACGCTGCGGCTGCTCCGCCACAACCCCTTCCCGGACGCCCCGCCGCTCTACGTACGGGCCAGGCTGTACCGCTACCGGTTCACCACCTGGCGGGAGCTGCGCGAGACGGGCGCGTGGTGGCACCGCACGCTGCTGCGCGAGTACCTCCCCCCGACCCGCCTCACCGGGGCCTCCTGGTCAGAGCCCGAGTAGCACCGCCTCCCGCTCCGCCGAAATGCCCTTGGCCGAGCGGTCGTGGCGCTGGAGGAGGGGGCCGTCGAGGGACCGGAGCCAGGCCCAGGTGTCGGCCACGGTCTCCTCGACCGGGCGGCACTTCAGGCCCGCCGCCAGCGCCTTGGAGACGTCCCCGCCGAACATGTAGTCGTGCAGTTCGCCCTCGGGGAGCCAGATCGGCAGTTCGGTCCAGGGCTCCACTCCGGCCTCCGCGATCCTGTCCTGGTCGATCCAGCGGAGCTCGGCGCCGCCGCCGGTCACGGCCGTGCAGGCCTCGAGGAGCGCACCCATCGTGGCGTGCCCGGACGGGG
>NZ_JAAGLY010000192.1 GCF_010548375.1 Streptomyces sp. SID13726 | reverse complement strand
ACGGCTGTCAGACGGCCAGCGCGAGGAGCACGTACACGAACGGGGCGGTGAGGAGCATGGAGTCGAGCCGGTCCAGGATGCCTCCGTGACCGGGCAGGAGCGACCCCATGTCCTTCAATTCTAGGTCGCGCTTGATCATCGACTCGGCGAGGTCGCCGATCGTCGCCGTGAGCGGGGCGAGGACGCCCAGCGCGACGCCCACGAGCGGGCTCGCCCCGAGGCCCACCACGGCCCCGACCACGCCGACCGCCGTCGCGAGCACGAACGAGCCCGCCAGCCCCTCCCAGGACTTCTTGGGGCTCACGGACGGGGCCAGCGGATGACGCCCGAACAGGACGCCCGCGACGTACCCGCCGACGTCGTTCGCGACGGCGAGCAGGATGAAGATCAGGACCCGGACGCGCCCGTCGGGGGCGGCCAGCATGAGCATGACGAAGCCCGCCATGAACGGCAGGTAGGCCGCCGCGAACGTCGCCGCCGCGGCGTCGCGCACCGCCGCGGTCCCGGACCCGTCGATGACGCGCCACACGACCGCGCCCGCGACCGTGAGCATGAACGAGACGAGCAGCGC
>NZ_JAAGLY010000191.1 GCF_010548375.1 Streptomyces sp. SID13726 | reverse complement strand
GGGCCGGCACTGTGGCCTGCACATACCTCCCGCTGAGGGGCCTCGCCGATCGACGACCTCCGGAGTACCAAGGGTACGACTCCGCCACGCCATCCCCGAGGGGTTTTCCACCGCCCGCCCCCGGCCCCGTCCCGGCCGGATCCGCCGCGGTCAGACCGGGTGGCGGAAGCCGATGGTCGGGACCGCCCGGCGCCGGGACGCCGGCTCCCCGCCCGGCGGGACCAGCGCGTCCAGGAAGCCGTAGCGCGGCCGCAGGGACTCCGCGGCCGTGCGCCACCAGTGGGCCACCTCCGGCCAGCCCGGGGCCGACAGGGAGCCGCCGAACTCCTGGACCGACAGGGCCGCCGTCAGGCCCGCGAAGGCCAGCCGGTCCGCCAGCGGCCAGCCCGCCAGGGTGCCGGTCACGAAGCCCGCCACGTAGACGTCCCCCGCCCCCGTCGGATCCAGCTCCTCCACCGCGATCCCGGGGACCTCCGCGGTCTCCCCGGTCCGCCCGTCCACCGCGTACGAGCCCTCCGAGCCCATCGTCACCACCGCGACCGGCACCTTCTCGGCCAGCGCCCGGGCCGCGG
>NZ_JAAGLY010000190.1 GCF_010548375.1 Streptomyces sp. SID13726 | reverse complement strand
GACGACGGAAGCAGCGACCGGACCGCCGAACTGCTCGAGAAGTTCCGCACGGACTGGCCCGAGCTCCGCATCGTCCGGCTGCGCGGCAACTCCGGCCACCAGGCCGCCCTGCGCGCCGGACTGCACAGCTCGGTCGGGGCCTACGTGGCCAGCATCGACGCCGACCTCCAGGACCCGCCGGAGAAGATCCCGGAGATGCTGGACCTGGCCCGGTCCGAGAACCTCGACATCGTCTACGGCGTCCGCTCCGACCGCAGCACCGACACCGCCTTCAAGCGCCTCAGCGCCGGCGCCTACTACCGGCTGATGCGCCGCATGGTCGGCAAGCAGGTGCCCGCTCAGGCCGGGGACTTCCGGCTGCTCAGCCGCGAGGCCGTGGAGGCCCTCAAGTCCCTGCCGGACCAGCACCAGGTCTACCGGCTGCTGGTGCCCTGGCTCGGTTTCCCGAGCGGGCAGGTGACGTACCGGCGGGCCGAGCGGGTGGCGGGCGAGACCAAGTACCCGCTGAGCAAGATGATCCGCCTCGCCGTGGACGGCATCACCAACTTCTCGGCCGGGCCGCTGCGGCTGGCC
>NZ_JAAGLY010000018.1 GCF_010548375.1 Streptomyces sp. SID13726 | reverse complement strand
GATCCCCTTGCGCTGATCCACCCACCAACAGCGGGGAGATATCTGGCCGCGGTTGGGGAAGAACTGCTGGCCGCCAGTGGGGAGAATTACTGGCCGCCTCCGGGGAGAACTGAGTGGCCGTTGACACACGTTGACCTCAGCCATGCATCGTTGCCCCGTGCGACTCTGACACGCGCACACCTGAGCAAGGCCGTCTTCAGCCACGCACGTCTTGAGCACGCCGACTTGAGCGAGGCGAACCTGGAGGGCGCCGACCTGACCCACGCCGACCTTGTCGGCGTGAAACTCCCGGGAGCAGACCTTACGGGGGCCGAACTCGGCGGAGCAGACCTGGCTTACGCCGACCTCACGGACGCCGACCTCACTGCCGCCAACCTGAGTACGGCCAGGGGCCTATCCGTCCGTCAGCTCATCAAGGCACACATCACCCACGACACAACACTCCCCGAGGAGCTGGCCGATGACCCACAGGTCAAGGATCGGGTCGACGAGTGCGAAGCGGCCGAGGCGGAAACGGGCCCCGAGTAGATCTCGCGGCCGATGGCACGGTGCAGCCTGAGCAGTACCTCACGCCAAGATCACTGCCAGTGCCGGGAGTTAAGGTTCTCCACGCCCGCCACCGTGCCGGTCCGTGGGGAGCGGGCAGGAACGGGCGACAGCTGCTCGACCGGCTGGAGCACCGCGTATGGCCCCTCAACCTCATCGAGGAGATCCACCTGTTCCGCTCCTGCATCCGCGGCGCCCTGGAGGCGGGCGACGTGGACGTCGTGGTGCAGCACGCCACCGCCGGGCGCTGGAGACAGGACTCGCTCCATGCCATGTTCAGCGGCCGTGACGGCTACGTGGTGATGCGGCAGGCCCTGCGCGGCCGGCGGAGCGGTGCCAGCTTCCCATCCACGGCCGCAACGCCCTCGAGGGCGAAGGGACCGAGCTGCTCCTGCTGTACACACCGCCAGAGCTGGCACGGGCGGGGCAGCAGCTCACCCAGGACGAAATCCCCGTCGGTCTCGCGCTGTGCAGTAGCCGCTCACCGGGCGCGGGCGACCCGCTGATCTGCTTTGGGGATCCACGTACGCAGCTTCTGGTGTCGAAGGCGGCACGGCACGGCACGCACTCCAAGGCGGGTTTGACTCGTGCACGTTGGGCAGAAAGAGCTGGCCTTGGGGGAGCGGCTGGCTGAGCTGCTGACTGCGCTGCGTTCCGACGTGGCGCGCGATGTCCTTCCGACAGATGAACGTACGGCGCTGGGACCGCCTCGCTGGCGCCTGGGCGGCCGGCGACGCGGCGGAGCTGGACGAGGCCTGGACCGACGCCATCCTGCTCGACCTGGGATCTCAGTACGGGGCCTACGAGTTCTGCACGAGTGTGGGCGTCGCCGCCTGACCGCACGAGCTCCCGCCGCCCACAACACCGTGCTGTCTTTCGCCGTCTCCACGGCATGGCAGAGGGCCGACCTGGTGCAGGCCGGCCCTCACCGTTGGGCCGGGTGCTGTCACGCACGCCGGTACCCGAAGGTTCTGGCCCGTTCGGTAGGGAGGAGTCCGCAGCCGCCGGGGGAGTTGGAACCTGTCATGGAGCGTCGCATCCCTATCTGCGGGGGTGCAAGCTCGCCGTGCCGAAGCTGGGTCGCAGGCGCTTCAACTGTACGGAGTCCCGTACACCGCGCGAGAACATTGCAGGTCAGCCGGGATGATCCGCGTGGATTGCTTACGGAGACTGCTAAGAGGACTGCCAAGGGGCCCGTGGACGCATCAACTGCCGGGGTCCCTTCAGGCGGTAGGGCACCATGCACGTAGACCCCTTGGACGTGTCACCGTCCAGGTGTGGTGAGGAGTCCGCAGCCGCCGGCGGCAGCACCCACGAGTGCAGCCGCCTGATCACAACAGGGAGTTCGCATGAGCCGCAAACGCCATGCCGCGGGGGGCCGTACGCCCGCCCCGCACCGTCTCACCGGAACCGAGACCGCCGTCATCATCGTCATCGTCCTGACCAGCGTCGCACTCGCGTGGGGCGGCATGGATCTGGGTACCGTCCTGCGGCTGCTCGCCGGTGCCGGTCTGATCGCGGTGGGGGCGGTGGTGACACTGCGCTTCGGCCGCCGGGTCCCGCTGCCCCTGCCGATGGTTTGAGGGGGCGTCATGGGACGTCCTGAGAAACCGATCGCCACGCTCAACCTGGGTCTCCTGGCTCTCGCCAGGTGGCTGCGAGAGATCCGTACCAACGCCCAGCTCACGTACGTCGAGCTCGCGGCGAAGACCAACAACGCGTACTCGGCCACCACGCTGCAGCGCGCTGCGAGCGGCAAGCGCGTCCCGCGCCTGCCGGTGGTGGAGGCGTATGCCGTGGCCTGCGGCGGATCGTTGGAGCAGGCCCGTCGCCGCTGGCGCCACGCACGCACCGTGGAGCACAGCGCTGCGCTTGCGTTCGGCAGCGCGCCCAGGCCCCGACTGGTGGAAAACGCGGCGGAACTACGTGCCGCTCTGCGCGAGATGTACCACCGGGCCGGTGCGATGCCGCTGCGCGAGATGGAACGCCGGGCAGGCCTGGGGCGGCTGCCGCGCACCACGATGCGCCGCATGCTCGACGGCACCACCATGCTCAGCAAGGACCAGCTGCTGGCCTTCCTCACTGTCTGTGACGTGCCCGAGCGTGAGCACCAGGACTGGCTGGCCGCTCTGTCCCGGGTATGGGACAAGAGGCACTCCTGGTACGACAACGAACTCTTCAAGAACCTGCACAAGCCTGCCGAGCCGTTCATGCGGGACGAGTGGAACCACCGGATCGAACGCAAGCCCCCGGCAGGCCGGGGCCGCTCGACGAGCAACGCGGGCGCGCAGCGTTCGCAGTTCGCTCAGGGCCGCCCGGCCAGCAAGAACGGAAAGCGGCTGAAGCTCGGCGTCACGACTACCGGGTAAGAGCGATTGAGCACGCCTGTGGGGGCCTCGGCCTAGAGGCCCCACAGGTGGCGCCGAACGCGACCGTCAGCGACGGTCGGCCGGGCGGAGGTCTGCATCGCTTCGGGCGCCGCCTGGGTCCGGGCCGGGGCACACCAGCTGTCCGCTGCCGGGCTTGTCGCCGGCGCCGTGTCCCTTGCTGGCGTTTTCCTGGTCCATCCGCTGCAGCAGCGGCCGTCTCGGTCCAAGGCAGTTTGTCCGAGAGGGCGTTGAGCTGTTGATCAAGATTGATCAACAGGTTGGATGAATCGCACCGGGCGTCTGGCGAGGACGGAGAGTCTCCTGGTTGCTCAGTGCTGGTGTGGCTTGCTGATTTCGGCTTGCCGGTTGGCTCGCCGTTGTTCGGCTTCGCGCCAGCGCCGGTGTTCGTCGTTGGTTGTGGGGGTGTGGGGGTGTGGGGGCGGACGGGTACGGGCTTTCGGTCGTCGTCGACGGCGACCATGGTGAAGTAGCAGCTGTTGGTGTGGCGGATGCGGTGGAGGCGGAAGACCGCCTCTTCACCAGTCGCTGCCATACTTTGAGCCGAAACGTGGATGGGGGATGTGCGAGTGAAGCGGGGCTGCCGGTGAAACGTCGTGTCGGCCCCGACGGAATGCACCTCTTCGACCGCGGCACAGGCCTGAACGTACTCTTCGATGAGGTCGACGTTCCTGAGGCGCAGTGGGCCCGAGCTCCTCGCCAGGTGTCGATCGCCCTGACCAACGCCTGCGACCTCGCGTGTCCGTTCTGCTATGCGCCTAAAACGGCTGCTGTGCTGGATGCTGCCCGCCTGTGCGCGTGGGTTGACGAGCTGGACGCGGAGGGCTGCCTCGGCGTCGGATTCGGAGGCGGGGAACCCACCCTCTACCGCCGCCTTCCGCAGGTGTGCCGTCACGCCGCTGAGCGCACGGGTCTCGCGGTGACCATGACGACGCACGCCCACCGCTTCACCCCCCAACTGATCGACGCGCTGGCTGGAGCGGTCAACTTCATCCGCGTAAGCGTCGATGGAGTCGGCTCTACCTACGAGAAGCTGCGCGGCCGCCCCTTCACCGACCTCGTGCAGCGGCTTGCCTGGATCGGGCAGACGTTCCGGTTCGGCCTCAACTGCGTTGTCAACACCCATACGCTGCCGGATCTGCACGCCGTCGCCGACCTGGCCGCCTCGACCGGGGCCGCGGAACTCCTGCTGCTGCCCGAGCGTCCGGTACGCGGCCGCCCAGGCAGCAGCCCGCACGTCGTTGCTGTCCTCCACGAGTGGGCCGCCGCGTACCGAGGGCCGGTACCGCTGGCCCTCGCCGAGGGAGACACGGGCCCGCTGCCCGTTGCCCAGCCGCTGCCTCGTGAGACGGGGCTACGCGCCTATGCCCACATCGACGCCGCCGGGACGCTGCGGCGCACCTCCTACCACTCGACCGGCGAACCGGTCGACGACCGCGGCGTTCTCGCCGCGCTCGACCGCCTGCAGCAGAAAGGTGTTGCATGAAGATCTGGTCCGGGTACGGCACCGAGCACTCCATGAACCTCGTCATGATCGGCCGGTTCAAGGACGCCACCACCGCTGAGCGAGCCCACGACCTCATCAAGGAGCTCACGAAGGCCCTCCAAAAGGAGAAAGAAGCCGGTCGGCTGACCATCGGCGAGCCGAACGACAGCTACAGCGATGAGGTCCTAGAACTGCTCAGCGATCTCAACATCCACAGCATTGGACCGCGCGAACTCGAGCAGTTCCTGTACGACCTCACGCTGCGCCGCGACGGCGATTCCATCGTCGTGACCACCGATGAGACCGACGTCCAAGCGCTGCTGAAGGTCCTCCTCGACAAGGGGGCCCGCATCGAGGTGTATTCCGCACACGACTACCCCGGCACCGGCCACGGCCGGGGCGAGTGAGGGCGAACGATCCGATGACTGGGCTGGATTGGGAGAAGTTCACCGCGCTGCCAGGCAGCCGCCGGGACAACTTCGAGCTGCTGTGCCGGGGCGCCGTCACCCACGCATACGCCCGCTACGGCCGCTTCATCGCCCTGGCCCAGCAGCCCGGCGTCGAGTTCCACCTCGACATCGACCAGCCCGGCTGCCCGCTCGGTGAACCCGGCCGCTGCTTCGGGTGGCAGACCAAGTGGTGGGACATCCCGTCGGGGCGCGCCATGGGCGTCGGCCGACGGGGCGACGTCGAGGACTCCCTCAGGAAGACCGAGAAGCACTTTCCGGGCATCACCGACTTCGTGCTGTGGACCCGGCACCCTCTCACCGCAGGCGACCAGCAATGGTTCTACGACCTGTCCACCCGGATGAAGCTGCACCTGGCCACGGAGGTCGAACTCGGCCATCTCCTCGTCGGCGATGCCCTTTTGCTGCGCGAGTCCTACTTCGGCTCCCTCGTCCTGACCCCGGAGCGTCTTGCCGAACAGCATGCGAGGGCCGCCGCTGAAGCGGGTGAACGCTGGATCCCCGAGGTGCATCAGGCATCGGGCGCCGAGCACCGGCTTCGACGGATGCTCGCCGAACCCGACGTATGGGACGACCTCGGCGACACCCACCGCAACATCGCCCGCTTCGAAACAGCCCTCCACGACGCGGCCATCACTCTGCCGGGCCCCCTGGCCGAGCAGACCGCGGCGATCGCCGCCACAGGTCGCGACGTCGCCGACCTCCTGCGCGAGGCGCACCAGCAGATCCGCAGCAGTCAGCCCTCCCCGCTGCTGGGCACCACAGACCGCACCGTGCCTCAGGCCCCCACAGCGCAGCCCGCCGTGCTCCGGCGGCTGCGGGCCCTGCGGCACGCAGCCGCCCTGCCGCTGACCAACCTGATCGCCCACATCCGCGACGCCGCCGCCCTCGCCCACCACGTCACCCGCCACCTGTCGACCCGGCTCGCGGTGGTCACCGGCGACGCCGGATTCGGCAAAACGCAACTGTCCGCGACGCTCACCGCGCCGACCGCGGCACGCCCTGCCGGTGTCCTGCTCTACGGCAGGCGCCTGAGCTCCCGCCAGACCCTCGATGATCTCGCCGGCCAGATCACGGCGGCGGGCAGGCCGCTGGCCTCCTTCGAGGAACTCCTCGCCGCCGTCGATGCGGCCGCACAACGCGCCGGATGCCGCCTGCCCATCGTCATCGACGGCCTGAACGAGGCCGAAACCCCCACGCTGTGGCCGCCGTTGCTGCGCAGCCTGCAGGTGACCCTCAAGCGGTACCCGTCCGTGCTCGTGGTGTGCACGGTCCGCGGGGCATTCCTCGACGACACCATCCCCGCTGAGATGGACGAGATCCTCGAACTCGACGGGTTCGACGAAGATCTCGACGAGGCCATCGCCCGCTACTTCACCCACTACAAAATCGAACCGGGCGGCGCCGACCTGCCGCGCGAGCTCCTCAGCCACCCGCTGACACTGAAGATCTACTGCGCCGCAGCCAACCGCGACCGCAGGCAACCCGTCAGCGCCGCGGGCCTGCCCAGCTCCCTCACCGGAATCTTCAGCGACTACCTCACATCCGCCGCCCACCGCGTCTACGAACTCATCCCCTCCATCCACCCCAACGACGTCAACCAGGCGCTCGACGCTCTCGGAAACGCCCTGTGGGTAGACCGGGCACGCGCCCTTCCCGACACCCAGGCAAGGCAGCTGTGCCAGGACACCCACCGCCGCTGGCAGGAGAGCCTTCTCGCCGCGCTCGAACACGAAGGCGTCCTCCAGCGCCACCCCGACGGCGCGGGCGGAGTGACCTGGTCGTTCGTCTACGACCTGATGGCCGGGCACGTCATCGCCACCAACCTTGTGCACACTCACGGCAAGGGCATCGCCCAGCTACTGAGCGAGGACACCACCACGGCACGCTTCACCGGCCAGCCGGACGAACGGCACCCACTCTCCACCGACATCTTCCAAGCCCTGGCAGGCGTCATGCCCCGTGTCGGTGCTCCGCAACTGTGGCAGGCCGTCACCGGACCCCTACGCCTGCGGGCCCTCCTGCATGCCGCCCGGCTCGAAGCAGCCCACCTCGACTCCACCACGGTGGAGGCACTCGCCACCCACAGCGACGATCTCCGTGGACGAAACGACATCCTCCAGCGGCTCTACAGCACCCGCGCAGCCCCCGGGCACCCCCTCAACGCGCACTTCCTCGACCGGATCCTGCGCGACCGACCAGTCGCCGACCGCGACCTGCGCTGGAGCGAATGGCAGCGTGCACACAGCCGCCCCCTCCTCGCCGACGCAACCGCCCTGGCCACATGCTGGCGCGACCATCCGCACCGCACGGAATCCGACCGGCTGCGAGCCCGGTGGCTGATGTGGACGCTGACGAGCACCGACCGCGACCTTCGCGACGCCGCCACGGCCGCCCTGTACTGGTACGGCCGACACGACACAAGCGGACTGTTCACACTGACCCTGGAAGCGATCACCATCAACGACGCCTACGTCGGCGAACGCATGGTGGCCGCCTCCTACGGCGTCGCGACGGCCCACCCGTGGCACGCCCCGGACCTGGAAGCCGCCTTGCCCGTCTACCTGACAGGGCTGCTGCACGCCTTCACCGGGCCCGAGGCCACCCACCCCACTTTCCACTCCCTGACCCGGTACTACGTCTCCTCGACGTTCGACCTCGCCCACCGCCGCTATCCCGCCGCGGTCCCCGCCGCAGCCGAACTGCCCTTGGCCTTCACCGCGGCACCGGCGATCACGCCGCTGCCCGAGGGCGATCCGCGCCGGGAGGACGTCAGCCGGACGATGGGCATGGACTTCGGCAACTACACCCTCGGGCGTCTGTTCCCGGACCGCAGGAACTACGACGACTCCCACCCCGGACACCAGGAAGCCACCGCCGTCGTCCTCGGCGTCGTCCACACGCTGGGCTGGCGCCCCGACCTGTTCGACGAGGTGGAACGCCGCATCACCTCAGCAGCGTCCCGGCAACGCCACAACCCCAGCGGCCGGATCGACCGCTACGGCAAGAAGTACGGCTGGATCGGCTTCCACACCCTGGCGGGCATGCTGGCCGACCGCGGCCAGCCACCCGAGGACCTCGAAGTAGACATCGACCCAACCTTCCCGCAGCCCCCGCAGCCTGTCCCGGTCCCGCTCGGCACATGGACACCGCGGACACCGGCCGACGATCTCGAATGGCTGCGCCACGGAATCGTCAACGTGCCGGACGACTTCCTTGCGCCGGCCCGGCTCGACGAGGACGAAGGCCCGTGGCTGCTCGCGCACGCAGAGATCGACACGAAGGACGTGACCACCGGACGCGACACGTTCGGCCTGTTCAACACCGTCCTCGTCGACCAGAAGAACCTGACCGCGCTCCTGGAGACGTTCGATGCCCTGGCCCACCCAGGCCGAGACATGATCGACCTGCCCGCCGAGTACTACCTCTTCGCCGGCGAGCTCCCGTGGCACACCCGCTTTGCTGCACCCGAACCGGGGCTGACCACAAAGGACCTGTACAGCGACACACTGCGCTACGACGGACCCGAACTCCGCTTCGAGCGGCTGGCCCACCACTTCACCTGGGAATCCCACCACAGCAGCCAGAACCAGGCGACCGCCTACGTCCCCAGCCGGCTGTTCTCACAGGCCTTCGACCTGCGTGCTCTTCCGGCGGGCTTCGACCAATCCGAACCCACCGGCGCACTCGCCGCGCGGTCTTTCGCAGCCCCTTCCGGCTTCTCGGGCGGGCTGCTGTATCTCCGCGCCGACCTCCTTCGACGGTATGCGGCCGGCCGTGCGATCGTCACCTTCTGCTGGGGAGAGCGGGCTATGAAAACCGCCTGGCCCGAGAGACCGTCCGGTGCCTTGCAGGAGCTCTACCAGGCCTATCAGAACATCTGGCGCCAGACGAAACAGCGCTGAAGCACCGTCCCCTGGTGCGCGTGTACATCCAGGACAGGCTGCCTCCTCGCCGGCCCCGCCCCTGCGGGACCGCGTGGCGAGAGGGGGAGCGGGTGACGGCGGCGGCTGCCTCGAACCGTTGGCCATTTCGCGGCCGCAGAGGCCGACAGGTGGTCAACGCGTGCCGACGTGCCCCTCGGTGGGGCATACCACCTACAGGGGGAAGAGGTCTTCTTGCACGTAGTCGGCGACGGTGCGCAAGGGGTAGGCCAGCCCGAGCAGCATGAACGTGCGGGGTCGCGCGGCGATGTTGCCGACGAACGCGTGGACCGCGCGCTCGGTGGTGAACATCCGGGTCAGCCAGCGCTCGTAGAGCTTTTCCCGCACCTGGCCGGGACCGTAGTTACGCAGGTACTTGCGGTACGACTCGCCAGCCTCCCAGTCCTTCAAGTGCATGTCATGGCCGGGGCAGTCGGCGTCCGCGCAGGAGAAGGTGTAGCGCAGCTGTACCGGCACCCATTCCAGGCGCTGCAGATCCTGATCGAACAGGTCCATCTGATCAGCCAGGGCGGCCTTCGAGTCCGGCCACGGCTCGGCATCCGTCAGCTTCAGCCTGGGGACGGAAGGGAGCCGGAAGAGCCCCAGCGATGTATGGCGGAGCTCTTGCTCGCGGCGTATCGCGCACAGCGACGGGGCCACCAGCGGCCGCAAGTGCGCCCACCGCTTGGCCCAGCCGTCTGAGGGGGAGAGCCGGTCGATGACCTCCAACGTCTCGAGGACGGGCCGCAGGCTTTCGGGCCGCCGGTCACGCCGGTGAGATTCCACGTCGACTTCGACAATGGAGTACTTCGCGAATTGCGCGTCCTGTTCCAGAAGCCGGAAAGGGACGGGGAACAGGCGCACATGCTGCGGCTGGTCGAGGTCGAGGCGCACGCCGGCTACACAGCTGGTCTCTTTGTACTTCGTGGACAGCTCCGGATACGTCTTGACCGTGATCATGATGCGGGCCCGCTGCCGTCCGCTGTCCACCATCGCCTCCCGAGCCCGATGTGACACCTGAAGGCCAGATTGGACGCAACCGCGCGGTTTGTTAAGAGGGCCTCAACTCGGCCTCAGGCTCAGGCCAGTTCAGTGACCTCCACTGCGCAGCGTCGCCGGATTTCATCGAGCACCACGGTGCGATGGCAGCGCCGGGCATCCTGCTCGAAACAGAGCACCGCCACCCGCGACGTGCCGACGAGTCCGGCAAGCTGAGTGAGCTCTGCCTCGGCCTCCTCGGCCACCAGCAGGCTTCTGAACCGAGCCCGGCCCTCCTCCAGCCGTCCTTCCCAAAAAGGGGCACGATTGTCCTTGGGATTGCCCAGGGCCCGAAGATGCACGTAATCAATCCCCGCCCCGTGCAGGGCCTCACGCAGACGGGTCTTGCTGAAGCCAGGCTTGCGGCTGATCGGTGTCAGACGCACATCCACCACAGCGTCGATCTGGGCCTCCCGCACACAGGCGACGAACGAGTCGATGTCCCGGCCCTCATAGCCGACCGACCAGATCCCCCCAGGGCGCCCGGCACCGTGGAAAAGGTCGTCCAGGCTCACCTCAAGCGCCGTCGCAAGTCGGCCGACGGTGAAGAACCCAGGCTGGACAGGACCTTCGCTCTCCAGGCGTACCAGCGTGCGGGTATGCAGCCCCGCCTCTTTCGCCAACCGCTCCCGTGTCCATCCGCGTGCCTCGCGCAAGGCCCGGATCCTCCGCGCCAGTTCCTGGGCTCGGGCTCGTTCCTGACGGCTTGCTACCGGTCGACCTGCCATGGGCCGTGATCCTAACTTCCATTTGAATGGAAGCGTGAACCGGCGAGCGCGGCGGTCAGCATCTGCCCCCTTTCGGCTTGAGGCCGCCCAGCCGCCGCTGTGCCTCCTGACCAGGGGTCGGGCAGGCTCACGGAGCGCACCACACGGGTCGGCCCGCAGATCGGCGCAACCGCGGCAGGCCACAATGGCACCCGGTCGGGTGATGCCGCAGCACGGGCGGAACCCGGCCGGAAGCGGAGACGTCGTGTGGGGCATGAAGCCGATCAGGGATGTGCATGTGGCCGAGCCGGGTCTGCTCGTGGTGGACCTCGCGGCTGCCGATGACGACACAGCGTTCGCCATGCAGAACGCGATTGCCCGGAGGTGGGCCACCGCGCCGGCCGAGCACACCACACGCCAGCCCGGTGAGCCGGGTGTGCGGCTGCGCTGTTACGTGGACCTGCGCCAGGAACTCGCAGGTCCTGAAAGCGCTGCGGGGCAATGACCGGACAGCCGGCAGCCATGTCGGCCCATGCGCCGGGGGAACCGCCGGCCTGCGGAGCCGGTCGGGTCATGCGCCCGGCCGGGACCAAGGACGGATGGTCCCAGGATGCGGCACCGGACTCGGTCCGGCTGTCGGCGCACGCGAGAGCCCGCTGCCCTGCGTGACGGTACGTGCCCCGTCGGTTGATGCGGCAACTACGCTGTTGTGCCTGCCGGTGGGGCGTCTGGAGCGCGTGGGGCGGGGGCCGTGCGCGGGGGAGGGGAGAGCGGTGCGCCTTTCAAAAATCAGGATCGTGAATTTCCGGAATTTCCGGGATCTGGTGATTGATCCTTTCCCGACTCCTGCGGTGATCGTGGGGGAGAACGGGGTCGGCAAGAGCAATCTGCTGTACGCGCTGCGCCTGGTCCTCGACCCGGACCTGTCCAACCGGTGGCGCAGGCTGCAGGCCGACGACATCCATGACGGTGCGCCGCGGTTGTCTCAGGGAGTCGAGGTCAGGGTCGAAGTTGAACTTGCCGACTTCGACGATGATGACGACGCCATCGCGACCCTCGACGGCGCGATCATCACCGAGGAGGGGCAGCCCCGCATCGCCCGCCTGACCTATCTGTTCCAGCCCAAGCTGGCAGTCGGTGCAGTCTTCGGCGCCCAGTCCAGCCAGCCGCTGACTCCCGACGACTACACCTGGACCATCTACGGCGGCGACGATGCGGGCGCGGGCGTCGACATGCGCCACGCCAAGGACTACGTCCCGCTGTCCGTGCTGCCCGCCCTGCGCGACGCCGAGGGCGACTTCTCCCGCGCCGACCGCAGCCCCCTGGTCCGGCTGCTGCGCGAGCGGCCTCCGGCCCCCGACATCGTCGCCTCCACCCTGGACGCCCTCAAACAGGCCCGCAACCAGCTGGCCCAGGATGCCTCCATGCAGCAGGCGGTGGACGAACTCGCCTCCCGCCTGGCCGCCATGACCGGCCCCCAACTGCCGCTGACCCCTTCGCTGGACTTCGCCGGCCGGGAAGACGACCTGATCCGCAGCGTCCAGCTCCTGATCGACCCGAGCAGCAGCCGCGGCATCCAGCACACCTCCACCGGCACCGCCAACGTCGTCTACCTGGCCCTGCTGCTCGAGCGGCTGAAACTGCGCCGCCAGGTAAGCGACGGCGAGGACACACTCCTGGCCGTGGAAGAGCCCGAGGCCCACCTCCACCCCAGCCTGCAGCGCAAGCTGTTCGCCCACCTGCTGCACGAACCCAACCGGCTGCTGCTGACCACCCACAGCCCGCACATCGCCGCCGTCACCCCCCTGTCCAGCATCGTGCTGACCAGCACCCAGGGCGACCACACCGTCGGCTCCGTCGTACCGCCCGGCGTGCTCACCGACGCCGCCACGGCCGACCTTGAGCGCTACATCAACGTCACCCGCGCCGAGATCCTCTTCGCCCGGGGCACCGTTCTGGTCGAGGGCGCAGCCGACGCCTACCTGCTGCCCGCCCTCGCCGAGGCGGCCGGCTTTCCCCTGGACGATCACGGCATCGTCGTCTCCAGCGTCGAAGGCACCGACTTTGCCCCCTACGCCACCCTGCTGGGTCCCCGGGCGCTGCGGCGCCCGCACTGGGTCCTCACTGACGGCGATGCCGCCGACGGTGAGGACCGCTACCAGAAGGAACCGGGTCTGTGGAGGGCCCGCGACCTGGCGCGCATCGCGCGCGAGGATGCCCTGCACCAGGAACTCGACCAAGGCATCGACACGATCACAGGCCAGGAGCTGCCCGAGCGCGGTGTACGCGCCGGCCGGCAGCAGGTGGTGACCGCCGCGACCCGGGTAGGCGTCTATGTCGGCGACCACACGCTGGAACCCGACATCGCTCCTTTGCTGCATCCCGAAATGGCCGAGGCCTACTGCGCCTTCCGGCAGCGCGAAAGCAGCCGGTCCGCCTTCCGTGATGCCCTGGCCCCCTTCGAGGACGGCACCGCAACCGGCCAGCAGCGCGACACCCTGGTGGACAAGATCGAGGCCATCGGCAAGGGACGCTACGCCCAGCGGCTGGCCGCGCACGTCGCCAGCATGAGGGGCCTGCACGGCCGCGTCCTGGAACTGCTCGACCGCACGCAAGGCCCCATCACCCGCGACGACCTGCTGACCATCGAAGGCCCGGGAGCCATCCTCGGCCTGCTGGACGATCTCAGCTGCGCCTTCCGCGGCCAGCCCCTGTTCCCCGCAGCCTCAAACCCCCAACCCCCAGCCGCACCAGCGGCCGCCTCCCCGGGCCCCAGCTGATGACCGCCACCGGCCAGCAGACGCCCGCGGCCATGCCCGCTCTGCTGCCGCCCGCCCTGGCCGCCGAACTGGGCGCACTGCACCCCGACCAACGCGCCGCCGCCACCCACCACACAAACATCGCCGTGCTCGCCGGACCCGGCGCCGGCAAGACCCGGGCCCTCGTCGCCCGCGTCGGATACCTGCTGGCCACCACCAGCCGCCACCGCGGCGTCGCCGCCCTGACCTACACCGAAACAGCCGCCCACGAGACCACCGTGCGCCTGCACCACCTCGGACTGCACCCGGGCCGGCGCCTGTCCAGCACCACCGTGCACGCCTTCTGCCTGCACCACATCCTGCACCCCTACGGCCGCCTGATCGGCGACCCGCTTCCCGACGACCTCACCATCCCCGACGCGTCCGCCTGCAGACAGCTGTGGGACACCGCCGCCTACGAATCCGGCCTGGACGTCAACCCGAACAACCGGACCACGCTGGAGCGCCTGCGCCGTCTGATCGCCGCCGGGGAGCCGATCGCCGACTACCCGCGCGAATACCCGCGCGCCGTCCGCCGCTACGAGCAACTGCTCCGCGACAACGACACCCTCGACTTCGAGGCCATGACCATCCGCGCCCTCGACCTGCTGCGCGAAAGCCGCACCGCACGCGAGCAACTCGTGGCGCGTTTCCCCAATTTCGTCGTCGACGAATACCAAGACCTCGGACCCGTCCTGCACGCCCTGGTGCTCGCCTTGCTGGACGCCGGCGTAGGCATCACCGCCGTCGGCGACCCCGATCAAGTGCTCTACGCCTACCAGGGCGCCAGCCCCCGCTACCTGACACAGCTCGGCAACCGGCCCGACTTCCGACGACTGCGCCTGCGGGTCAACTACCGCAGCGGCAGCGCCCTCGTGGCCGCCGGCCACGCCGTCCTCGGCGAAGACCGCGGCTACCACGCCGCACCCGGCCGCGACGACGCCGGCACCGTCACCATCCTCCACGCCGACGGCGACGAAGACGCACACGCGGCCCGCACCGTCGAAGTCCTCACCAACCGCCTGGCAACCGGCACACCGCCAGAAGACATCGCCGTCCTCTACCGATCCAAAGGCCCCCTGCTCAACGCCCTGACCACCGCGATCCAGGCCGCCCAGATCCCCCTCGACAGCGAAAAGCAGCGCCGCCGCCCCAGCGGCCCCCTCGCCGACCTGATCGCCGCCTGCACCACGCGACGGCTCACCGGGCCCCTGCCCGGCCCCACCACCACAGACCTCGCAGCACCACGCCGCAGAACAGCCGGCATCGCCCCCGCCCGAACCCTTCGCGAGCTGGCCGCAACCTGGCACCGCCAACTCCAACTCGCCCACCACAACGACCCAGCCGACACCCACCGCGCCCTGTCACGACGCCTGGCGTCGCTCCTGGACGCCCCCGACCGCGAAACCCCATCCCACCCGGCGAGGATCTTCCTCGCCGCACTCTGGGACACCCTGGGCATTGCCCACCTCGCCGACCACAGCCCCGACCAACGCGACCGGGACACCGCCCAGGCCCTGGCCGATCCCGGCGACCTCACCATGGCCGAACTCGCCGGAGGACAAATCCCCGGCCACATCGCCCTGACCACCTACCACAGCGCCAAGGGCCGGGAGTTCCACATCGTCATCCTGCCCGGCCTCGTCGAAGGACTGCTCCCACATCACTACCCCGGCAAGCCCCCCGCCCCCAAAGAGGTAGCCGACGCCCGCAGAGCCTTCTACGTCGCCCTCACTCGCGCCAAGGACGAAGCCGTCCTCATCGGAGGCAACCGCTACACGATCCCTGCCAACAAGTGGTACCCCGCCCGCCCACGAGACACCACGCGCTCCAGATTCGTCGACGAAGTCGAAGCCCAACTGCCGGACACGCCTCACTGACCCACGCCGCATGGCCGACTATGCGGGGCCCGACGCCATGACAGGCCCCACTGGTGACCAGACCTGCCTGCCTGCCGACTGGTGACGGATTCTGCGCCCACGATCCTTCACCCGCCGCCGTCGAGATGCCCGGCCACCGCACCGACCTGCCGCCCACAATCGACCGCATCGTCAACGACGGCTGGGACACCTGTCCTTTGGTAGCGAAGTTAGCCGTGCGGCTCCTCAAGGGGCCGGGGCGTTGAGGGGGATGGAACGCTGACAGGGCTCGACTTCGCTACGGTGAGCGGCAACGGACTTGGGCATGTTCATCAGCCCCCATGAGGGCAGGGAGGAAGTCCAACTATGTCGTGGGGGTCGCCTTTGCTGGCGGACTTCGAGCGGTTCCGTTCCCTGCCCCCGCAGCGCCGGGGCTACAAGCTAGAGGAACTGCTGGAACAGGCTTTCCGGCGGGCTCACTTCCGCGTCACCCGGAACGCTGGCATCGCCAGACCGCGGCAGACGGATCTTGTTGCCCGCTACGGGGATACGCGGTACCTCATCGAGGCCAAGTGGGAGAAGAGCCCCGCTGACATCGACGTCCTTGACTCGGTCCGGATCCGGATGGACCGGACAGCGTCGTCCACCGTCATTGGTGTCATCGTCAGCGTCAACGGGTTCACCGAAACAGTTGTGGATGACGTGCGCCAGCGGCGGGACCGGGGGCCGGGGGCCATTCTTCTCCTCGGTGAGGAAGAGCTTACGCAAGTCCTAAAGACGCCCACGTTGTTGGCCTACCTTTTGCGGCTCAAGCAGGAAGAAATCATCACCCATGGCCGCGTTCACCTGGCCGCGGGCCCCACGCCTCCGCGGCGCTCCCGGCCGTCTACAGATCTACCTTCCACCGAACTCCAGCTTTTCGGTAGCGATCTCAAGCTGCTCTCACGCATCACAGCCGGAGGCGGACAAGCCGGGTTCGTCTTCGCGCAAGAACTGCCGGATGTGGACTGGGATGCCGGTCACGGAAGCGGCGTGGCCCTCGACTTGCCGGTCAAAGTGCACGGCGAGCAAGGAATCGCTGACCTCCTGTACGAACTCAATTCCACGGGCTGGAGCGGCTCCGAGCCACGATGGAGCATCCAGCAAATCCGTACGACCTGGCATGGCGTCGGCGCACGGGAATTTGTCGACACCCTCAGCTCATGGAAGGAACGCTTCGCAGGCTTGAAGCACGTGCACCACACCGAACAAGCCACCTACTTCGACACCTGCCCCGGCGGCGGCTTCTACACGATCACCCTGTTCATATCGAGTGATGCTTCCCGGACGACCCACCACTGCAATGTATCCTTCCTGCTCCCCGGCATCCCTGTGGATCTCCATCCGATCCGACACCTGGCTGAGGAGTTCGACACAGCAGCCGTCAGTTACTTCCGTCCGCTCACCCGCCGGGCCGTCACTCGGCGCCGCCTTGAGACGAACGCACCGCTGGAGATCGTCGGCTACATCGTTTCCCGGAACAACCCGTTTCCTCCGTTGCCAGGCGAGCAAACCCGCGTGCCCACCGACTGGGTCACCGGCATCGTGGTCAAGAATCCCTACCAGTCCGGAAGCAGTACGGCGGCGCCGGAAGACTGGCCTCGGGAGACCGACGACAGCGAATTCCTCGTCTGTGACCTACGGTCTCACCATCAGCTCAACGAGCCCAAAGGACCTTACTTCCTGCACTCCTGGGAATATGCCTACACCTCCGACGCTGCGGTCTTCAGACCGGTAGCCGACTGGTAGAACCGGCAGTGCGGTAAATCGGCATTCTAGTTCGGGCGTCACCAGCCGCAGACAGAGGTGATCTACGGTGCCCAGTCCCAAGTGGTGGCGCGAGGCTGGGCGCCGATCTCGGACATGAACGAGTCGGTGCCGTCCGCCGGAACCGGGTTCTGCCTGGAGGCCAGCTCGGGCGCGCACACCTGCCAGTACAGGGTCCGGGTCCCGTATGGGGCGATACCCGCGTCCTGCGTGAGCGTCTTGAGCGGGCCGTCCACATCGTCGGGGTACTCGCCGTCGGCGTGCCTGGGCGTGTACGAGGTCCGGAACTTCTGGGTGATGGAGATGACCGCAGTGTCGGAGCGGTTCTCGTAGACGGTCATGACGTTCACGCACGTGTTCGTCGCGTCGCCGTCGTGCCATTCGGTCAGGGCGACTGATCCCCGCGGGGCGCGGGCCGGTGCTGGCGCAGGCGCCGAGGAGGCGGCTGGTGTGGGGATGGCCGAAGTGTGGCTGGCTGCAGGTGTGGATGCCGCGGGGAGGGTGGGCGTGATGGTCTGGGTGACCGTGACGGTGGGGGCTGCCGCAGCGGGCTGCGGGGTGTGGCTGCAGCCGGTGCCGAGGAGCGCGGCCGCGCAAGCAGCTAGGGCAGGAGGGAACCGGCGCGTCATGTCTGCCTTTCACGTTCAGTGAGAAGACTGCGGCAGGCTGCTGCTCGGCCGGTTCCTGTGGGGGACGAAAGCGGGTGTTGCCGCCTGGCGTTCGTACGACGGGGATCATAGCGGCGGGTACGGCTGCTCCCGCGGCCGTACCTCACTGCTACCGCCGCCGTGTGCGGAGGGTGGCACAGGCGGCGTGGGCCTGCCTGCGCCGAGATCCCAGGCAGGCTGATGGCATCAGGGGTCCCGGACTGATGGTGGCCTACCGTGCCAGTGTCACGGTGATCGTCACGTCCGGACACCGGTCCAACACCATGGCAAGAGCGGCCAGTTCGGTGGTGTCGATGCTGAGGGCCCATCGGGTCTTGTCGGCGATCCAGTCCGTGACGTACTGGCAGCGGTAGCCCTCGGCCGGAGGGAGCCAGGTGCTCGGGTCCTGGTCGGCCTTGGAGCGGTTGGAGGCTGCGGAGACCGCGATGAGCGCGCGGTCGTCCCCGAGGTCGTTGGCGTAGGCTTCCCTCTCCTGCGCCGTCCACTGGCTTGCCCCGGAGTCCCAGGCTTCAGCGAGGGGCACGAGGTGGTCGACGTCAGCGCCGCGCGGTCCCTGGATGAAGCGATCGTCGTAGGGCGAGTACCACTCTCCTCCGGTCAAGGTGCAGTTGGCCCCCTGCTCCGGAGCGATCACGGCCTCGGATTTCAGGACCTCCTGACGGGTGTTGCAGCCGTTGCGGTCGGCGTCGATCCAGTGGCGGAACTTGGTCCGCTCGTAGCCGGTGCGGTCCTCGTCATGGACCGCAAGTGCGGCCAGGGCGTCACGGACGGGCAAGGTGGCGCTTTCGCCGGGAGAGGTCAGCACGATGGCGGCATGCGCGGGGGCGGGAGCGAGCAGCGCGAGGAGAGCGGCAGCCATGACGGCAGGACGAAGGAGGCGCACGGTGAGTCCCTTCGGAGAGCACGAACGGGTCGTGATCTTCGTAGTGGCCCTTGGGGCGGCTCGCCCGCAGCTGAGAGAAAAGATCAGCCGCGAGAGCGATAAGTAGGACCGGGCTGCCTTTCCTTCTCCGCGTGCGGACAGGCGGGGTGCTGTGGCCGACCGTGCTGCTCGAAGCGGCAGTTCGCACGAGCAGCTGCGGTGCAGGAGCGGCACCGGTGTGCCGAACCGGGCGTCACGCCCCGAGGTCTTCATGACTGCTGCGCCTTTACCGGCAGGGGCTCACCCCGTATCGCACCGACTTGCCAGCCATCACGCTTTGTCGCTAACTTGTTGCGCACTGTGACGAACGTGTGGGTGCACTCCGCGGCCGGACAGCTCTCCGGCTACCTCTACCAGTGCGACCGGGCCCTGATCGAGCTGGCCCGTACCTGGTTCAAGAACCCCCAGGCCGAGCTGCGCATGGAGTGCCTCGACGACATCGTCATCCGCAACGAGGGCCGGCCCGCCGAGTGCGTGCAGGTCAAACGGCACAAGGACGAGGGGGAGTTGTCCCCGACGGGAGCCGACCTGTGGCGCACGCTCAACGGCTGGTGCGACGCGGTGGCCGCCGTCGGCGAGGGCCTCCTTCCCCTGCTGCGCCTGGTCACCACCCAGCGCGTGGGACCCGACAACCCGCTGGCCGTGCTGCGCCACAGCGGGGCAGAACGCGATACCACCGGTGTGCAGCGGCTGCTCGAATCCATCGCCGCCGACCCCAACGCGGCTGCCACCACCGCCAGCTGGCGGGCACGGTTCCTGCAGACCACCCTGGCCCAACGCACCAGCCTGGTCGGCGCGATCGTGCTGGACGACCAGGCACCCCAGCCCGCCCGTGCCGACGCCGACCTGCAGGAAGTCCTCGGCATCTGGAAGGACGACGCCGACCACGTCACGGCCATGCTGCAGCAGGTGCGCGGCTGGTGGGCCACCACCACACGGCAGATGCTCGACCCCGCCGACCCGCGCCGCGTGTCCGTCTGCGCCGCTGAACTGCGCGCGGTCGTCGACCACCTGCAAAGCAGCTACGGGCCCGGGCGGCTGCCCCTCAACAGCCGGCTGGAGGAACTGACCGAGGACGAGATCGCCCGGTACGCCGACCGCGTCTTCGTCGCTCAGCTCACCCTCATCGGCGCGGGTCCCGAGACGCAGCACCACCACATCCATGAGTACCACCACGCGGCCCTGCACCGTTCACGCTGGCTGCATCACCACTACGTCACCGAAGACGAACTGGCCGCATTCGAAACGGACATCCGGCAAGAGCACCAGGCCGTCGCCTCCGGCCTGCGCGACGCCCACCGTCTGGGCCGTTGCGAGGACGACGCCGAGGAAGTCGGCCGGAAGATCCTCACCGGTTCCGAGCAGGCCGTGGTCGGCCTCACCCTGCGGCAGATCGACAAACGCTGGATCGCCCGCGGCACCCTGCACGCCCTGGCCAACCTCGCCCTGACCGACACCCGGCCGGTGGGCTGGCACCCCGACTTCACAACACTTCTGACCGCCCTCGCGGATCCTTCAAGGGCTGATGTCCCATGACCACCGCTTCCGTTCCCCGCTCCCTGCTGCCCGAAGCAGCCGCCCTGTTCAACCCGGCGTTCGGCGCCTACCTGCTGGCCGCGGCCGCGGGAGCCCACCAGCGCGCCGGCAACACGCCGCTGCCCTATCTGAGCAGCTTCCTCGTCCTGCCCCTGGTGCTGCCGCCCGACTCCCGCACCGCCCTGCCGCGCGACACCCGCACCTCCCTCACCGCCTGGCTGACCCGCAACCCCCAGCTGCGCGCGGCCTATCCCGCCCGCGCCGCCGCTCTGACCGCCTACGCCCGCACAAGCCACCGCTTCGCCCTGCGCCAGGGCACCTACAGGGTCGATCCCACGGGAATCGTGCTCGCGCGCCGCCTGCCGTCCCTGTCGCGTGCTAGCCGGCATGACGAGATGGCGCAGTGCACCACTGCGGCCGCGCTGGTCGGCCGCTGGTTTGCGGCCACGCCGACGGCGACCGCCTTCACGCTCCTCGGCGTCATGCCGTAACCCACCCCACGACCGAAGCGATCCCCATGCACCTGCTCGCCCTGGCCCTCTACCACCGCGACGGCCGCCCCACCCCCCGCGTCCTGCCCTTCAAGCCCGGAAAACTCAACATCGTCACCGGCTGGTCGAAGACGGGCAAGACCACCTTGGTCGACATCGTCGACCACTGCCTTGGACGACGCCGCACCCCCTTGCCCCAGGGGCTCATCACCGACACCGTCGGCTGGTTCGCCCTGCTGATCCAGACCGGCACCAGCCGGGTATTCGTCGCCCGCCGCCACCCCCGCACCGGCTCCACCGGCGACGCGATGCTCGTCTTCGGCGACCACCGCCTGGACGTTCCCACCGCCGACCAGCTCCGGGTCAACTCCAACTCGGAGTCGATCCGCTCGGAAATCAGCGGCCGCCTCGGCATCGAGGACCACCTCATCCACTCGCCCGACGGCTCCGCCTACAACGTCCATCTCGGCCATGCCCTGCCCCTGTGCCTGCAACGGCAGACCGAGATCGCCGACTCCGGGCGTCTCTTCCACCGGCAGGCCGACCACGAGGTCTTCACCGCCCTCAAAAACGGCCTGCCCTACTTCCTCGGTGCGGCAGGACCCGAACAAGCCGCCCGCAAGCAGCAGCTTCTGACCACCACCCGCCGCCTTGCCGTCCTGCGCCGCACCTTCGACCAGGCCCGCCGTCACGCCAGCAGCTCCACCACCGTCCGCACGGCACTGGCGCGCCTGGCCCACCAGGCCGGGCTCATCGCCGAACTCCCCGCCTCGCTGCAGCCGGCCGAGCTCGAAACGCTCCTGCATGCCGCACTCGAGACCCCAACCCACATCCCCACCCCCCGCGCCGAGCCCGGACTCGCCGACCGCCTGTCCGCCGAACGCCGCACCCTCACCCACGACCTGGGCGAGGTCGACGACGCCTTGCGCCTGCTGGACCTGTGGGCACAGCAAACCGCGGACCTGACCGGCCAGCTCCACACCCAGCGCAGCCGCCTCACCCCACTGGGCGTGCTGGCCACCCGCGACGACGGCCACGACACCTGCCCCCTGTGCACCCAGGAACTGCCCGAAGCCGATCCGGCCATCAACGCCCTGTCCCAACTCGCCCGCGAACTCGAACAAGAACTCACCGACCTCGACGCCCTCGCCCCCGCACGAGAACAGAGCCGCCGCACACTCACCGCCGAACGAGAACAGCTCGTCCGCCGCGTCAGGGAGAACGCCGTCGCCGAGCAAGCCCTGCGCGACAACAACCGCGCCCTGCGCCGAGCCCAGGACCAGCGAGAACAGCAGGCTCTCGTCCGGGGCAGGATCCTGCAGGCCCTGCAACAGCCCGCCGCCGACGACAGCGTCGACCTCTCCGCGCTCCGCCGGGAGATCGCCCGGCTGGAAGAGCTCCGAGGAGACCTCCAGCACCACGTCGACCAGGACGACATCGCGGCCGAGACCGAAATCCGGCTGGGTGAGGTCGCCCGCAACATGACCGCCTGGGCCCGCGAGCTCGGCCTCGAACACGCCGACACGGCCGACGACGTCCGTATCAGCCCGACCACCCTCAACGTGGTCGTCCGCACCTCAGGCAGACGCATCCCCCTGGACCAGATCGGCAGCGCCGACAACTGGATCGGATACCACCTCGTCGCTCACCTTGCCCTACACCTCTACTTCGTCGAACACCAGCGCCCGGTGCCGCACTTCATCATGTTCGACCAGCCGAGCCAGGCATTCTTCCCCGAGGAACACGTACACGACGCCGCCACCCTCGAAGACGCCGACTGGCAGGCTGTCCGCGCCTACTACCGCCTCATGCACGAGGTCGTCACCCAGGCCGAAGGCCGCCTTCAAGTCATCGCCACCGACCATGCACACCTTGCCTCCACCCCATGGTTCCGCGATGCCGTCGTGGCCAACTGGCGCGACGGAGACGCCCTCATCCCGGCCGACTGGCTGGCCCACTGACCCTCCCGACGGTCCCCGGCACAGGCCGCCAGCGGCAGCCCCGGCGAGAGGCGGCCTCACCATACAGACGCTTCGGACCCGGCCCGCCGCAAACGTGAGCAGGGCTCTCGCGGCCGCAGGCGAGGACGCTGCGCTCAGCCCCGCGGATTCTCCCGGCGCCGGATCGAGCGGAAGCGGGCGCGGACAATACCAGTCCTTCCTTGGCGTTCGACGGGAGTTGGCAACCTCACCGAGGCCGCTGTCCGCTTCGTGTTTCCTCTAGTCGGCCCGAGCACAGCCGTGAACCTGCACGCCGCACACAGCGGACCATGCGGCACAGCCGGCTCCGACTGGATGCTCGCGTCTTGCAGGCCTGGCCCGTGAGGAGACGACACATGAAGTGCCCGCTGATACGGCCCTGTGCGATCCCGGCGAGCCTGCTCTCCATGCCGCTTGCAGGCGAACCCGCAGCGCACGGCCACCACCGTCGCCACCCGGGCGGGGAAGCGGAGGCGATCGCATGACGCTCCCCGCCAACCCCGACGAGCCCGTACCCGGCGTGCTTGTCTCTGAGGACCGGGCTGCAGCGGCTCTCGATGCTCTGGTCGCCAAGCACCGCCTGGAGATCGAGGAATGGGACTCTACCCAGCTCGGCAGCGACATCGGCGACCGCATCCTGGCCATCCACGACTCCAGGGAGGACAGGACGATCGCCGTTGCCGTAAATCAAGATCCCCACCTGCGGCTTCAGGCCGTTCGTTGGATCCTCCGCGAAATGGGGGAGCGGCCATGACCACCCTCACGCGTCGCCGGCTCAGTCTCGTCCTGCAGACCGGAAACGTACAAGGCGTCTACGACGACCTGGTCCGGCTGCTCGACCAGGCAGACCCGCAGGCGGACCAGTCCGCCTGGTCCTGATCCGCCCCGGAACAGCAACCCGCCCTCCCGCTCAGGGACTTGTGCGCACGGCTTGACGCCGGGCCAGCCACGGACGGCCGGACTGACCGAGCCGCCCACTGCCCAGCAACTAGTTTGAGCCAACTACCGCAGATGGCAGGGGAGTTACGGAGCTCGTACACCGGACGCTGCAGTGCCCCGCCGTCCGGCGTCGCGCGCGCCTGACCCGATCGCCCGGCCCGGGAAGCGCCCCAGCAGGCCGCCCATGCCGGTCCACCTGCCCGGCTGTGCGCTGCCACCTGGGTTTTTCCCGGACCGCGCCGCCAGGGCCATGCTGCACCACCGGCCAGCGACACCGCCCGCGGCGTCCCACAGTCCAAGGTCAAAACGCAACCAGCCAGGTCTGCTGCGCCATCTGCGGGCTGCGGCCGCGCGGGTCGGTGGCGGTCCAGTGCGGGCGGGCGGGGCCCTGAATGGGGGCGTGCGCCAACCGCGCCACAGTTCTCTGGAAATGACTGGAAGTAACTCCTCTCCTAACTTTCCCTGAATATGTTGCGGGTTGTGGCGGTCGCATCACGGCCTCGCCCGGTGTCTCGCCCTGCACCACCCCACAAGGACTGGGTCCGGGCGCACCGCTACAGCGCCCGCGCGCGGACCGCCACCCGCGGCCAAGGCCCGCCTGCGTGGCGTCATCCGCCCGCTCACCACCTGCGGCCGGCTCCGCCCTGGCTGTCATGAAGCACACCGACGAGACGAGAGGAAAAGGCTGTGGGATTCGGGGAGTTGGGCGCCCAGGGCATCGAAGGAGGCCGTGCTCTGGCCGAGAGCCTGGACCGGCGGGTCTTCGACGATGTCGCGTGGAGGCGCGGTGACGAGGAGCTCCTCGACCAGGCGCTGGCCTATCTGGTGAAGAAGAAGTCCGCGGCAGCCGCGCTTCACGCCCACGGGATCACCGCCGACGCCCACCTCCTTGCCGCGTGGCGGTCGAAGACCCGCACTCCGGATGCCGAGCAGCGGCGGCTCCTGCAGCTGGCCTTCCGTGACCTGCGTCGCCGCAACATCGCCCCGTACCTGACCCGCCTGTTCAACGCGGACGGCGGCACCCGGATCGAGATCCACCCTGTCGACCAGGAGGCCGTCGACGCCCGCCACCGGCGCGACCTGCGGGTGAGGCGCAAGAACATCTGGCGCTGGAACCGGGTCATCGCCGCCTGGGCGCGGCAGGACTCCCTGGAGATGGAGCACCTGTGGCAGGACCTGATGAGCGACATGGATTCCGACCACCGCTCCTACCACTACGTACGGCATATCGGCATCCTCGGCTGACTCCGCCCGCCGCCGATCTCACCTGCCGCACCCCGCCGCATTGTGAAGGGAGTTGCCCCGGTGCCCCGGGACTCGACTGACACCCCGCCCGATGACGCCTCACCCGACGAGCAGGACCACGCGCCACGGCGCCGGCGGGAGAAGAAGAAGCTGCTGGCGGCCGCCGTCCGCTCGCTGATGGAGCTGCGCCGGCACGGCGACATGACCAGGGCCGAGGTGCAGATGGCCGCCCGCAGCGTGGGCGTCCACGAACGCACGGTGTGGCGGCGTCTGGAAAAGGCCCAGGCCTCCGGCAGCGCCGACCTCCCCGAACGTCCCCGGTTCACGATCACCGTGGACCTCCGCATCAAACTCGCCTACCACCACGGCAACATCAAAGCCGTCCACCTCGAACTTCTCGACGAAGCCGACGACGAGCGGGACGTGCCGAGCCTGTCCACCCTGCACCGCGCGGTGAAGCGGGATCTGCCCAAAGGGGACCTGGCGGGCCTGCGCGCGGGCATCCCTGCCTCCCGTGCGCACGACCCTCACCTGCGCCGCCCTCCCACATGTCGCAACGAGGAGTGGGAAGGCGACCACAAGCAAGTCCCCGTCCTGGTCTGGGCGGACGGACGCCTCGTCAAACCGTGGGTTACCTGGTTCTGCGACTGCCACACCGGCATGATCATGGGCTGGGCCGTCACGCCCCACTACCCGCACCGTGCGTCGATCCTGGCCGCCCTGCGCTCCTGCATCCTCACCGACGAGGTGCACGGCCCGGCGGGCGGGCTGCCCCGCCGCATCCGCATCGACCGCGGCAAGGACTTCCTCTCCCGGGCCGTGAGCGAGGCCATGGGCACCTTCAGTGTCCAGGTGGACGTCCTGCCGCCCTACACCCCCCACCTCAAAGGCAGCATCGAAAACCTCAACCGGGCAGCGACCAGCATGTTCTTCTCCACCCTGCCCCGCTACACCAAGTCCCAGAAACTCGATGCCAAACGGCGGGTGGGAGACAAGGACCCCGCGCTGGCGTTCGAGGCCTTCGTCGAGCGGCTCGCGACGTGGGTGCGCACCCGCAACGCCGAACACCGCATGCAGGGCTACGGCAACGTCACCCCGCTTGAGAGCTGGCTCGACGACGACACCCCGCTGCGCGTGCCGCCCCTGGAGGATCTGCACGTCTTCCTGCTGGAGGAGGAACGCTCCACCCGCGTCATCCACGGCCACGGCATCCGCTGGCAGAACCGCGACTACGTCGGCGCCTGGATGACCGGCCGCACCGGCACCCCGGTCCGCATCCGCTACCAGCCCCACCACCCCCGCACCATCGAGGTCTTCGACGCACACACCGACCAGCACCTGGGCACCGCGCATCTGGCCGACGAGGCCAGCGAGGAAGAGATCCGCGCCGTCTACGAGGCCCGCGACGAACGGGTACGCCGCCTGCGTCGCGACCTGACCGAGGCACAGCGCGTGCGCCGGCGCCGCTTCCAGGCCGTCACCCAGGCCGAGCCCGCCCGCACCACCGGGACCATGACCCGCTCCCAGGCCGCCGCCGAACTCGCCCTCACCCGCCGCTCGCGGGCCAAGGACGACGGCGTGCCCGCCGGATACATGCCCCGCCGCGTCACCCCCGGCGCCCGCTGGGCCATCCCCCGACCCGCCGGCACAGAGGAGGAGAACACCACCCCATGACCTCCGCACCCTCGCGGGCACTGCGCACCATCAGCCCGCACGGGCACATCCACTGGCACGGCCGCACCTACAGTGCCGCCTTCACCCTCGCCCATGCCGGTGAGCGCATCACCGTCGAACCCGGTCCCGACACCGATCAGATCAAGGTCCAGGCCCCGGTAACCGGCCTCCACCTCGGCATTGCCCGCGCACTGACCGGCCCCACCACCCCTGCCCCCACCCACCCCTCGCCCGTATCAGGAGCAGCAATGGCCGCCACTACCGTCACCCCCGCCGCCGACGACGGCGGCGAAGATCCCGCCTTCTACCTCGACCTGCCCGACGCCCGCATCGTCGCCACCGAAGCCCTCCTGGAAGCCGGCGAG
Organism: Streptomyces sp. SID13726; assembly: GCF_010548375.1. Classification (GTDB taxonomy): domain Bacteria; phylum Actinomycetota; class Actinomycetes; order Streptomycetales; family Streptomycetaceae; genus Streptomyces. The sequence goes on along the minus strand of NZ_JAAGLY010000018.1, from coordinate 152,292 downwards.
AACATCGCCGACACCATCGACGCCCGTGCCATGTCCTGCATCTACGGCGACGCCGGCCTGGGCAAGACCTTCTCCGTGCACGCCGCGCTCAAGGAAGTCGCCGCCGACCTCGTCCTGCTCCTGCAGTTCCGCTCCCGCCCCACCCCGCGCGACATCCGCATGGAACTCTTCGACGTCCTGCACCTGGACGGCAAACCCCCCGCCCACCCCAGCGAGTTCGACCGGCTCCTCAAGCGCGCCCTGGCCCGCCGCCCCTACATTCTGGTCTGCGACGAAGCCCAGCAGTTCAGCCGCGAATGCTTCGAGTTCGTCCGCCACCTGTACGACACCGGCAAGGGAAAGAGCCGGCCCGCCGTCCTCTTCGTCGGCGGCGAGGAGTGCTACAAGACCCTCTACAACGAGCCCGCCCTCGCCTCCCGGATCTACATCTGGCAGGAGTTCACCCCCATGGAGCCCGCCGAGGTCGCCAAGAACATCCCCCTGTTCCACCCGGTCTGGGCCACCGCCGCACCCGAGCTGATCGACTTCATCGACCAGGAAGCCGGCGGCGGCACCTTCCGCATGTGGTCCAAGATCACCCACCATGTGCTCGAGGGCATGAAGCGCCGCGGCCTGAGCGACGTCGACGAGACCCTCGCCCGCTGGGCCATCCGCCGCTCCCGCCCCGCCCGACCGGTCCGCCGCGACGACGACCGGTGAACACCACCGCCCTCTCGCGCCGGGCCACCCGCACCACCCCGGTCGCCACGGCCCACGGCACCGTCCGCTTCGCCCGCCACCACCTCATCCTCACCGGCGCTCGCACCGTCCACACCCCCCAGACCGCCGCCGTCGCCGCCGCCCTTGAGGCCACCGTCACCGAGCAGGGCATGATGTGCCTGGCCGCCTGTGCGGGGGCAGGCAAGACCTTCACCCTGCACACCGTGCTCGACGAGCACCCCGCCTGGCATGCCATCCGCCTCCTGCCCCAGCCGCAGGCCCGTCCCGGCGATCTTCGGCACAGCCTCCACCACGCCCTGAGCCTGCCCGGACACCCCCCCCAGGACCCCGGCACCAGCGACGACCTCATCCGCCACGCCCTGCACCATCCCTCCCGGCTGCTCGTCATCGACGAAGCCCACCAACTCTCCGCCTCCTGCCTGGAATACCTCCGCTACCTCTACGACGACCCCCACACCCGCATCGCCCTGGTACTGGCCGCCGGCAGCCACCGCCTCCGTGCCCTGCGCACCACCGCCCTGCTCGCCTCCCGCGTGACCTGCTGGCACGACCTCGACCCCCTCGATGCCACGCAGATCACCACCGTCATCCCCGCCTTCCACCCCCACTGGAAGACCACCGACCCGGCCCTGCTCCTGCACCTCGACCAGACGTGGGCCCGCGGCAACTTCCGACGCTGGGCCACCCTCACCCACCGCGCCACCACCCGGCCCGCCCCCGCCGACCCCGACGCACTCCTGCGCCACCTCACCCCCCGCCCGGAGACGCCATGACCACCCACTCGCCCCCGCCCGATACGTCCGAGCCCGCCGGCTCACGCCACGACAGCGAGTGGAGCCCGACCTGGCCACCACGCCGCAACGCCACGCCCTCCCGCCTCACCGTCGTCGTCACCGTGCAGGACGAACAGGACTACATGCACCTGGCGTTCTCCGCCCACCAGCCCCGCCACGGCCGCATCACCGTCCACCCCACCCCGCTCGCAGGAAACGGCCCCTACCTGGCCCACGACATCGTCCGCGCCCTCGGCAAACACCTGCCCCTGCCCGACGACGACCACGGTCTGCCCGCATGGGCCACCCACAGCGACCACAGCTGGCGCATCACTGCCGCCTGGATCCTCACCCTGGGCATCAGCCACCTGACCGTCTGCCGAGCCCACCGGCTCAGCACAGGCCAGTGGGAACAGCTGCTCGCGCTCAGCACCCGCACTGGCCTCCACCTGACCCTGTTGTGCAACGGCCCCATCCCGCCGAAGACCCTCGGCCTGCTGGAGACCACCGAGCACCAGCTTCTCAACAACCGACCAGCCGCAGCTGCCCACTGGCATCCCCCGACCCGCCTGCGAGAACCCGCCGGCTACCCGTGGTGGCAGCACCGCGCACCCTTCCCGCCGCCAGACGACGAACTGCAGTTCCGCATGCCGCCCCAGCCCCTGAAGCCCGTCACCCTGGTCTTCACGCCCTCGTCCTTGCCCCCAGGCCCCATACCGCCTCTGCCCCTACCCGGGCCGCACCAAGACCCCCTTCACCCCCACGCCCTCCAGATCGCCCACCGCATCCACACCCGCGTCGCCCACCCCGTCCACGCCGCGTGTGTCGCCGTGGCCGCGCTGACCGGGTACAGCAGCCAGCAGATCAAGGCCCTCCACACCCACGTGAGCAACGGCCTCCCCACGCTGCCGGCCTGGACAACGCTGCTGATGGACGCAGCCCGCCATCTCGCCGCTCTGCGCGGCCATCCCGACGCCCCCAATCCGCTGTCCGTCCCCGGCTGGGAGCACGCCGAAATCGGTCAGTCGCTCCTCGCCTGCCGGCTCCTGCCCACCCCGCCCAGCCGCCGCTCCCGCACGCCCGGTGTCCGTACCTCGCGACCAGCCACGATCCGCCAGCTGCGTGGCCGCCCCGCCCCCTGAAGGAACCCTCATGCTCGACCGGCTCCACACCGACTCCGTCGCAGAAGCCCTCGACATTGCCGACGCCCACCACTGGACCCGACAGCCCCCGCGCTCGGACCGGGCCCGCCTGCGCTTTCTCACCTCCCACACCCCAGACCTCGCCGCCCTGGCCGGCCTCCTGAACACCACTCCCCGGACCCTGCAGCACATCCTCATCCGCCAATCCGCCACGCCCAACGAGGCGTTGAGCCGCGCCATCCTCAAAGAAGTCATCCGGCTGTGGCAGCCCCGCATCCGCCGCCGGGCCCACCAAAACATCGGCGTTCACCAGCACAGCATGTGGGTGTACTTCCGTGGCTGGTTCGGCTTCGACGTATCGGAAGGCTCCTCGGACGACGGCCGCATACGCCTCCTGACACAGCCCCTGCATCACCCCTACCCGGCGCGCCTGCTCGAAGCCCGGTATCACGGTGCCAGCGAGCAGGAGCTGCGTAGCATCGTCGCCGATGCGATAGGCGAGTCCTACTTCGGATTCTCACCAGGCCCCGGCGGCCTGCACGCGGTAAGACTCACCAACGTCGACTTCATAGAGTTCTCCCACTGAACCCAGATGGCCGCCAAGGACGTTGGCGAGCCGAAATTCAACAGCCGCCACTACAAAGGCAGCTCATCGGCTCGCACCAGGCCCAGGAGAGGGAGCCGAACGGCGGCAGGGCAGTCACGCGGGGCTGACCGGCGGGGCAGACCCCGGTGTGCTGCTCAAGACAGGCCAGACCAGTCCTTGAGGGGAGCGCCCCGACGCGGTGTCCCAGCGCTCACCTGCCAAGCACGGCGCAACGCTTTGGAGGGACGGCCCGCCAAGGCCGCCCCCTGACCCGGCAAGAGAGAGCATGGATGCCATGGCCACCACGCGTGAGCAGCCCGTGCCGTCCATCAGCGGTCGCGGACGCGCACCACCCCGCGAACGATCATGAGGCGGTGGGAGGACCAGGCGGGGTGGCAGATGTCGCACACGGTCTTGTGCCATCCGTATGGGTCGTCATTGCGGGTGCGGACGCGGCCCGGTGCACCGCAGAACTCGCAGACATGCACCGACTCCGCCTCGGCGGCAGCGATGCGTGCGGCTGTCGCCTGCCGGATCCTCCACGTGGAGGCGCAGGCCGCCGAGCTTTTCTGTGAGGTCGACGAGACGGTAGTCGGGGGCGATCGCATGGACCTGTTCGTGCAGATGCTCCAGCAACTGCCGCCAGCCCGGCCCGACCGCGTGAGTGCGTTCGGGGATCTGTACCGGCTGCGAACCGGGCGCCGCACTGGGATTGGACATGCCGCCCATCGTCGCGCCCACAGCACCTGCGTGCACATCGGCACACCTTCGCCGTAGCGACCACGCACGGCAGTTTGCTCCCGCATCTTACTTCGCCCGTTGAGCCCGCTTCCTGCTGACCGTCACGAGCGCGGGCAGGCAGATGCCCTGGTGACCGCGGCGGCGGTCACCGACCGCCCGGGCCGCACGGTGGCCACAGGAGGCGGTGAGGACGGCGATGCGCGACTTCCGCCGAAGGCAGCCTGCTGGCCGGTTGCCGTCCGACAACGCCTCGCGTTGTGCTGGCCGAGACGGAGTTGACTCTCTTTCACAGTTCGCGTTAGGTTACATGCCAAATCAGATATTTGAGTTCGCATGGAGGTAGGTGAGATGCTGTTGACCACCGGGCAGGCCGCAGAAGAGCTTGGCTGTGCGATCACCACTTTCCGCCGCCTCATCCAGGCGGGACTGCTGCCGGGCCTGTCGCGCCGCGGCGTGCGCGTCATGATCCCGCTCGAAGTCGTGCAGGCCCTCCGGGAGCGCCGACACGCGCCACTCGGTCAGCTGCAGGCCACGGAAGTCGCCGTTCTGCGTGTCGACACAGCCAGGCCCACAACGGAACCGGACCGTAGCTGGCTCGGTTTCGCCGTACGCCTCGCCCCCGAAGACCTGCTCAAGGCGTTGCGTGGCTGGTGGCGGTGCGACGCGGCGAGCGTCGCGGCCGGGGGAGTGCTGCCGGTGACCCTCGCTGGCTACGTCGTGGCCGTCCTGACCGGACTGGAGCGCTGGGAGAAGAACACCGAGGGCCGTCACGCCTTTCCCAACGCACGCCTGGCCGGCTACACCACGGACCTGGCCACCCCGCAGACAGTAATCACCTCCAGCGCGGACGACGACCGCCGGATCGCCGAACTGCTGCTGGGCACCCGGCTGGCCTCGAATTCGGGCGGGGCCATCGCCTACGTTCCCACGAACACCACCGGCTGAACTCCGGCCCGGACAAGGAAGCCCCGATGGACGCACAGAGCTACAACGCTGCGCTCGCCGATCTGCGCACGGTGCGGGATGCGATCAAGAAGGCCCGGACGGAACTGACGAAGTTGGAGGCCGACCGGGACAAACAGATTGCCCAGCTCGCCTCTTATGAGAAGGCGAAGGCGGAGCGAATCGCCCCGGCAGCGGGACTGAGCGTGGCCGATATCGTCCTCCTGGCCCCCGCCCTGGCCCCCCACCGCCTTGCCGCAGCCGACGATGCACCGCAGCCGCAGCCTCCAGCTCCCGAGCCGTCCCCGGCCCAGACCGCCTCTGAGGCCGGACAACAGCCGCCGCAGCAGGGAGCGGCCGCCCTCTCGATGAGCGCAGCCCGCTCACAACCCACCGCCTCACCTGCCGCGGCCGAAACCACACAACGTACGGCGCCGCAGGCACCGCCCGAGCCACGCAGCCTGCCCTCCGTCCCCGAGGGCGTCGTCGGGGATGCCTGGTTCACCCACACCACCGGCCTGGCCTCCACGCGGCCGAACTTCACCCAGCAGGCCCGCTCCACGGTGTTCCTGGATACCGCGACGGGCGTCCTGGTGCATCGCGACCAGACCCACCGCCTCGACCTGGGTGCCGCCTCGGCCGCGGAGATCCTCACCGCCGTCTTCCGCACCCTCCCTGAAGGCGTGGAGCGCATCTACATCACCGCCGGTGACCCCTGGCATCGCGACGCCGCCCGCTACCCCTACCTACGTGACGCGGTGGCCGCCTGGCTGAACGCCCCCATCCCGGGCTGGCGCGCGGACACCGGCCGTGGCCGCGACCGGATGGCCGGGCACTTCGTCCACGCCCGCAATCCCGTCGGCCGCTACCAGCGCGAAAATGGCGAGCAGCATGTGGAGATCCGCTCGGTGGGGGAGTGGTTCGACCTCGACTGCGACACCCCGCACATCGTCCGCGACGCCTTCGTGCTGCTGTGGCAGGCCCTGCGCCGCCACTGGAACGATGCGGTCCTCATGGGTTCCCCCTCGCAGACCGGCCGTGACCTGTGGACGCGGACCATTCCCACGCGCGGCCAGCACGCCGACGGCTTCCCCGTGCTGTCGGAGGAACTGCGCGGCCTGCTGCACGCCACCGCGGGCCAGGGCCGCAACGAACTGCTCACCCCGCCCCGGGTCCCCGATCAACTGCCCCAACTCGTCGAATACGACCGCACCTTCGCCTACGCCAAGCACACCTGGAAATCCCCGGTCGGCACCCCCCGCCGCATCACGGCGGCCACGTTCGCCGCCTGGTCGGAGAAGGAGCAGATGCGGGCCCTGTACGGGTGCGGACACTGGCACGTCCGCGTCACCGTGCCCGACGGCTGGAACCACGTCGGTCTGCTGCCCGCCCCCGCCCCAGGCGACCGCGCCTGGCACTACCCGGCCACCCCCGGCGCCACCTTCACCACCTGGGCCGGCGGCCCCGAAATCCACACCGCCCTGACCAACCCCCTCACCCCGTGGAAGATCGAGATCCTCGACGGCATCCTGTGGGAGGACGGCAAACCCCTCGACGACTGGGCCAAGAAACTCAAGGAGACCTGGACCAACCTCTCCGCGCAGGCCCACTTCCAGGGCAATCCCGAGCAGGCCAGGGCCGCGCACCTCGCCTCCCGCGCGGTGCGCTCCATCCTGCTGTACGGCATCGGCGCCTTTGCCCAACGGCCCCGCATGGTCACTGGCACCACCCCTCGCAACGCCGAGCGAGACGTGCCCACGGGCGCCGAAATCATCGGCTTCGACGACCAATTGATCACCTGGCAGAAGCCCACCGGCTTCAGCCGTGACCCCAACGCCCACCCCGAATGGGCTGCCGCCATCTGGTCCGGTGCCCGCGCTGCCCTCCTCACCCAACGCCACCGCGACGACAACACCCATGCGGGTGCCCTGCACACCCCGCCCGGCACCGTCGTCGCCTTCCGCACCGACGCCCTCTACCTCACCCAGCCCCAGAACTGGCCCTACCACCACCAGCCCGGCGACTACCTCCTCAAAGGCCACCTCGCCGGGCCCCTGTCCGCCCCCACCACCGAAGAGGAACTCCTCACCGTGCGCGATGCCGGACGTGCTGCCCTCACCACCGCACAAGAGGCGTGATGGCGCCCCGCCCCCGCCGTAACCGTCCCGCTGGGCGAGGCGAGTTGAACGAAGCGGCCCACCTCGCCGACCGGCTCCAGAGCGCTGGCTACTCCAAGCGTGACATCGCCCGCATTATCGACCGCGACCCGTCCCTAGTCTCGCAGTTCTACACCAAGAACAAGGGCGCGGCCTTCGTCGCTGCCCTACGCGACGTGCTCACCGCCGTCGAGGCCGGTGGCATCACCGACCTGCCCGAACTGGCCGTGATCGCCGCCCGGCGCATCACCCGCCGCACCACCGCCTCCGGTGCCACAGCCCGGGTGCGCGGCAAAGCCGTCCTGATCACTCCCACCGGCTCCGGCACAGGCCGCGTCGGAGCCCAGGCGATCGCCTCCGGCTCAGCCCGCCTGCGCCCCTTGATCGCCGAAGCAGCCCGCCTCGGCCTGCGTCTGGCCTTCACCGTCCGCCTGGCCAAGTCCGCCTACCTGCACCCCTCTGGCAGCCGCACCGACTCACCCGGCATCCGCCGTGACGTCATCCAGCGCGCCGACCACACCGAGGAACGCTCCTACGGCTCCGCTCAGACCGGCGGGCACGACGCCGCCGACTTCGCCCAACGCGTGGACGCCGCAGGCGGAGACGTCACCGCAGCCGTCCACCAATGGCTCGTAGACAGCGGACGCATCCACGCGGACGCCCAGATCATCCACCTCGAGGTGCGCACCTGGCGCCCGCACTGACCTGCCACTGGCTCGGCGCGCAGCCTGGCGAGGTTCTCCACCCGGCCGGAGCAGAACCAGTGCCGGTCGACGCGCTCGGCGAGGGCGAGGAAGAAGTCCTGGTGGCGCACCTCCAGTGAGCGTTCCTCGCCGGATTCCGCCAGCCGCTCCCGCCCGTACTGCCGGATGCTCTCCAGCAGCCGGTAGCGCCGGCCCTCCGCCTCGTAAGCCAGAACGACGGACTGGGCGACCAGCCGGTCGGGGAGGTCCGCCACCTCGGGCCGGGCGATACCGTCTCCGGCGCAGACGCCCTCCACCGCCTCCAGGGTGAACCCGCCGGAGAAGACCGACAGCCGGCGCCACAGCAGCCGCTCCGCCGGAGCGCACAGTTCGTAGCTCCAGTCGATCACCCCGCGCAGAGTGCGCTGGTGGCCGGGGCAGTCCGGCTGCCGGTGAGCAGCGCGAACCGGTCCTCCAGCCGGTCCGTCAACTGTTCGACGGTGAGACCCCGCAGCCGGGATGCCGCCAGCTCGATCGCCAGCGGCAGCCCGTCCAGGTCGGCACAGAGCCGGGCCACTTCGGCTTGGTTGGCCTCGCCGCCGACGAACTCCGGACGCACGGCGGTGGCCCGGTCCCGGAGCAACGCCACCGCCTCGTCCGACGGCAGCGGCGCGACGGCCAGGACATGCTCGCCGGTCACGCCCAGCGTGTGGCGGCTGGTCGCCAGGATGCGCAGCTCCGGCGTGACCCGTGGCGACCGCGTGCCCGGTGTCGGCCTTCCGATGGGCCGCAGCGGCTCAGCGATTCCTGTCGTCCGCCAGCGCAGTCTCCCCACACTTCCGGCCGCGCGGAAACCGCCTCACCACCAGCTGGTCCCGCGCGCAGGGGACCGACCGCTTCACCGCTTGGAACAAGATCTCCGGCCTGTCCACCGCGGCCTGACGGGGTCGCGGCACAGCCCCGACCCCGTCCCGCACATCCCGACACACCCTGTGACCGGCCAAGTGGACAGCGCCCTTGCAGGTGTTACTCGTCAAGGAACTGAAGGGCGTGCTTCAGGAACCGCTCGGGGTACTGGAACTGCGCTCCATGCCCGGCATCGGGGTAGATCAGCAACTGGGCGTTGGGGATGTTCTGGGCGAGGTGCCAGGAGTTGATCGAGGCGATCATCACGTCGTTCTCGCCGTTGAGGACCAGCGTCGGCTGGGTGATCGCGTTCAGGAAGGCATAGGGATTCTCGCCCGGCAGCGGTTCCGCATAGGCGATAGCCGCTTCGAACTGCGCCTGCGCGACCGCGGGCGAGCTCGGCGGGTCCTGGTCGGCCCGCTGGTGGCGCCGCTCCCAGAAGGCCCGGCCCGCTTCGACCGCGGCGTCCGAGCGGCCGAAGAACAGGAAGAGGAAGTCCTCCACGGTGGGAACCGGATTCAGTGCGTACTCAGGCACCTTGGGGTCACTCGTCGGGTCCCCGCCTCGCAGGCCGGTGCCGAGCAGGAGGAGCTTGCGCACCAGCTGGGGGTGGCGCAATGTGACCTCCTGCGCCTGGTAACCGCCGATCGAGAAGCCGAGCAGATCGACCTGCTCCAGCCCCAGCGCCCGGATGACCGCGGCGATGTCGTCGGCCATGTCCTCCATCCGGTTACGCGGCGTGCCGGATGACGAGGCGATGCCGCGCCCGTTGAACAGGATGACCTCACGGCCTTCCGCCAGGCCATCGGTGAGCAGGGGGTCCCAGTTGTCCATTCCCCCGCGGAAGTGCTGGACGAGGAAGATCGGGACGCCGGAGGGCTTGCCCCAACGCCGGTAGGCGAATCGGTCGCCGTCGACCTCGATGTACTGGGTCGGTGCGGTCACATGCGTGTCACTCATGGCCTGCGCCTTTCTGGTGGGTATGAGCAATACGATGACGATCGTCATCTAAAAAGTCAACATCTTTGATGTCGATCGACATCTATGTATGCTTGGCTGTCGAGCGTCGACCGAAGAAGGGGGGCTGGACATGCGGGTCACCAGGGCACAGGCGGAGCAGAACCGTGCGCACATCGTCGCGACAGCCGCCAGGCTGTTCCGCGAGCGCGGCTATGACGGTGTCGGCGTGGCGGAACTGATGGCAGCCGCCGGGTTCACCCATGGCGGGTTCTACAAGCACTTCCGCTCCAAGGCCGACCTGATGGCCGAAGCGTCCGCAAACGGGCTCTCACAGACCGCGGCACGGACAGAAGGCCTGGACCCCGCCGAGTTCGTCGAGAAATACGTCTCCCGGGAACATCGCGACGATCGCAGCGACGGCTGCACCATCGCGGCCCTCAGCGGCGACGCCGCACGTCAGTCGGCGGACATCAAAACAGAGTTCGCGGCCGGGATCGAGAACCTGCTGACGGCCCTTCAGGCCCCAAGCGACACGCCGGGGGATGCGGACCAGCGCGCGGCCCGCACCATGGTGATCGACATGCTCGCCCATTCGATCGGAGCGATCATGTTGTCGCGGGCATGCCCCGACGGTTCTCCGCTGGCGGACGAAATCCTCGATGTCTGCCGCAAGGAAATCCTCACGTCACTGGCTCACGGCAACAGCGGCCAGCCAGCGGCGCGGAGCTCAGAAGCCTGACCGCAGCCGACCGACGCAAGCTCAACCCCCCCCGATACCGGGGCACATGAATCCGGCACGGTCCGTACGGGTGTCCGGCAGGAGGAGCCAGTGGCCGGTCATGAGGTCTATGCCGCCAGCGCATTGTCAGTGGTGGCCGCGATACTGTGCGCGCGCTGGTGCCTGACGGGCCGAAGGAGCAGGCCGCGCACTGCTGCGGTATCCCGCTGGACGGCGCTGAGGGATGTCCGGGGCATGGGCGCGACCGCGGCTCAGGCCGAGCAATGCCTGCCGATGGACGCGCCAGGCGCTCAGCGGGCGGTGCAGGAGGCCGAAGAGCTCGTGCACGGCTACTGGCGCCAGCTCAGTCCCCTCTACCTGTCCAAACGCGACCACCATCAGCACTGAGCCGATCGGTCAGCGCATGGCCGGTACGGGGGATCGGTCAGTCGCTGAGTGCTTGGCGGAGGGCTTCACGGCAGTCGATCACTGCGTCGACGCCGACGATCTGCAGGGCGCGCATTACGGCTTCGCCGGGTGCGGCCAGACGTACCCTGCCGTCGGCCTCGGTGAGAGTGCGGGGGGCGGCGACGAAGATGTTGATGCCGGTGGAGTCCATGAAGGTGACCCGGCTTGATCACCGTACCGGCTCGCCGAGGGCCGGGCGTAAGACCAGGGCACCCGAGCAGCCCCTGGACACGGCCGTCGCCGACGACTTGACCAGCGGCAGCCCGGCGACCGGCATCCCCTGTTGTCTGCCGCGCCGCCACGGCACCTGGCTCCCACGGCCCGAGGAACCACGCGAACGGATAGAAAACAACCAGTGAGCCGCGCACGGCGGTACGCCGTTCGCACCCAGCGCAGCGACCTTCGGCCCCGGAGGACATCGGATCGTGGGATCGAGGAATGCGATGACGGGCCGTCGGATGCTCAGCCGGCCGCTGCCTCCGACTGGGGCTCGACCGCAGCGGGTTCCGGGGCGGCCGCAGCGGTATAGAACACGGACGAGCCCTGCTTGGTGCGGTGAGCGTGACTCTTGGCAACGAGTCCCTCGAGGGTGGTGCGCACGACGGTGGTCTTGATGTTGCGCTCGGGATGGGCCTGCCCAAGTGCGGAGGAGATTTCTGCGGCGGAGCGCGGCTCGCTCTGCTGATCCACGTAAGTGCGGATCAGCTCCACGAGGGTCGGCGCGGCGGCTGTCGCGGAGGCCGTCGCGGACGAGGCTTTGGCTGCGGTCTTCTTGGCGGCAGTTTTCTTGGATGCCGTCTTCTTCGCGCCTGCGGCGGCTGCCTTCTTCGCCTTGGCCGGCTTGGGTTCGGCAGAGGCCTGCTCAGGCACTGACGGCGCAGCCGTGGTGTCCGGCCGGGCCAGGCCTGCGCCGCCGAGGGCCTGCTGCATGCTCACCAGCACACGGTGGTCGTGCTGCAGGGCACCCAACTGCTCCTGCAGCGCTTCGATCTCTGCACCGATGCGTTCCTGTTCCTTGGTGTTGCGTTCGACGTCGCCCGCCAACTGGGCGCTGTACTGCGATGTCAGTTCGGAGGCGGGGGGCAGGTTCTCGGGCATGGCATGGGCCTTTCTTCAGTTCACGGCCGTGGCGGTGAAAACTAGCAGGCGCCGAGTCCGCCGAGGGATGCGGAATGCGTTCGTCTGCGACAACTGGGCCGCTCGTAGACCGCGACTGCTGCGGACTGCGACAGCCTAGAGACATGTACGCACGAGCGGAGCCGGATGTTCCTGCCGAGTGTTGTCTCGCTCTCTCCTGCGGGGCACGGTCGCTGGCAGGGGGCACGGTCACTGCTGCCCAGCTGTGCAGCCCGCCTTGGCCGGGGACGGAAGGTGCCAGGAGACTTCGTCGGTCTCCCGGTAGTACCGCCAGGAAGTCAGCATGCGCGTAGTGACCAGCCGGTCGAGGAGCTCCTCGGTCTGGTGGGGTGAGTGCCCGCACAGGCGGGCGAGCACCTCCATGTCGGCACTGCCGGCCTCCCCCGACGTGCAGGAGGCCACGGCCAGGGCGGTCAGTTGCACGGACGGTGGCCACCTGGCGGGCAGGGCCACCGGGATGGGACGCAGCGCCCACTGGGCGGCACGGGCCCGCATCCGGCGGCCAGCTCTCTGATCGAGGACCCCGGCATCGAGGAGCTGGGCCTCCACGTGCCGATGCCTGCCGGCCCTGCAGCGCAGCCAGCCGGCATGCTCCAGCTCTTCCCACAGTTCCCTGCGGCCGTACAGCCGCATGCTGCGCAACAGGCCGCCCGGCAGCCGGACATAAGCGCAGTCATCGGCGCGCAGAACGCACTGCAGGGCCAGCAGACGGGCGGCCGGGGAGGTGAAGCGGGGCAGCGCTGCCGCGAGATAGGTGAGCATCTCCCGTACCCGCATGCGCTCACCCGGCCCGTGAGACGGCCTGGGCGGAGCCGCCGGCGTGCGGGACACCGGGCATCTGCGCCCAGGTCTGAGTGACGTGTCGGGTACGACGGCCGTGTGGCTCATCGCCGCGGCGCAGGCGGCGCAGGCGTCGGCCAGGCGCCAGGTTCGGCCACTGCGGTCGCGGGTCAGCGCGAGCAGAACCGGTCCGGCGCACCCGCGGTGGCGACGGTGCCAGGCGCACCCCCGCTCCCGGCACTGGCAGGTCCGCAGGTGCGGGGCCAGCACGTCCGTTCGGGCATGACGGGCAAGGTGTGTCAGCGCGGCGGACCGGGCGGAGCCGGCCGGCAGGGGAGTGGCTGCCGCGCAGCGAGGATGCGGGCAGGCCAGCAGCGGGCCGCCGGCCTGCGGGTTCAGCCGTACCGTCCAGATGCGCTGCACCGCTTCGCGCGTGATGGAGAGCCTCATCGGGCTCGTTCTCCTCCGATCGGTCCGTGCCGCTGAACTCCCGCACCCCGCTCGGCAGGAGGCGGGAGCAGGCCGCACCGTAGCGCTGGTCCCTGCGCCGTGTATGTCACCCCTTCCCTAGCAAATAGTGCAGAGGTCTGCACTGACAGGGCAGGGGTCTGCACCGTCGGATGGTGGGGTGACGATCTTGCCGCCCGATCCCGACCTCCTCGCGCTGCGCGTCGAACTCGCGAGGCTCAGGGGCGAGCGCGGCTGGACCTTCGACGAACTCGCCGCCCGCAGCGGCCTGGCCCGGCGCACCCTCATCGACCTGGAACACGGCCGCACCACCGGCAGCGTCACCACCTGGCACGCCATCGCCCACGCCTTCGACGTCCCCATCGAACAGCTCCTCGGGACGCTGTGCTCCGACCACACCCCATCCGGCACGCCGCAACCCTGACCCGCTCGCCGAAAGCCTCCGCTGCCGCGATGCGACATCACCCGAAACGGTGACCTGACACCGAGCGGACGTTCCCGTTGTCGCATGCGCGTTCCCTTGCCGTGCGCCATTCGCAGGACAACGGGCGTTGCCACACCGGCCAGGCGGCGCGCCGCCTGGCACGTTCACCGTCATGCGCCCCCACCCCACCCCCGCCGCCCGCCACCGGCACGGCAGCCCCCGCACCGCCCCCCTCTGCCGTCCCCTGCGGATGGCCGCCACCAGCCCCAGCCGCCTGCTGCGCACCGGCCACAGTGGCCGCTGCCGCTGGTGCGGCAACCGCATCAACTGGCACCAGCGCGCCGACCAGCGCCCCATCGAACTGCACCCGACCGAACTGACCGCCGCCGACGTCCCCGCCTCCTGCCGCTGGCACCTGAGCAGCGGCATTGCCCACCCGCACGGCGACGGCAGCGCCTGGTGCCGCGTCCCGCACAGTGTGCTCTGCCCCCGCCACACCCCAACTGCTCCGACCAGCCCGCATATTGAAGCCGTACGCCGCCAACTCGCCGTCCATACCCGCCGCCTGATCGACAACGGCGTCTTCACCCCCGCCCCGGCCGTCTGCGAGCCGGCCCCCGGCGCGACGGGCCGTCCCGCCCGGCCTGTCGTGCAACTGCTGCTGGGCCGCTACCTGGCCGAGACCGCCATCGAGGACATCCAGTGCGTGGCCCAGACCCGTCAGCGCCGCCGCTGCCCGCAGCCCGTGCTCGCCCCCCACGCCCCTCAAGGCCGGTGGACGCTGCTGCCCACGTACCCGCAGAGTGACCAACTCGCTCTGCCCGCCGGGTGGTTGGCCGTCTACGACCTCAACCGTCTGCCCTGCACCGAGCAGCTGCGCTGGCGCACCCAGCGCTGCCCCTCCCACGCCGCCACGTGGAGTGCCGCCGGTCTCGCCCAGGACGGCTGGCAGGTCTTCGACCCCCTCCTGCACGCAGAACACATCCACACCCGCCTGCCGCATCCCGCGCCATGCCACCGCAGGAAGGCATGACGATGCCGCACCACGCCCTGGACATCGCCCTGACCCGGCCCCTCACCCCGGCCGAGCTCCGCCAGGCCACCCGCACCATGCCGCTCGCGGCCAACCACGACGCCACCCACCTCCTGGCCGTGGCGCGCGCCAAGACCCCCGAACGGGCCGCACACCAGCTGCGCCGGCAGCTCGAGACCCGGCTGCCCATCGACGTGATCACCACTCACTATCCGGACGCGAACGGGCAGATCCTGCTCAACGTCGCCTTCCCGCCCGCCGTGTGCACCACCCTCAAGACCGCCGCCCGGTGCGCCGGGCAGAGCCCCGAACGCTTCGTGGAGCTGGCCCTCCACCGGGCCCTTGCCGAACGCGCCGACCAGGAGGCCGACCGCCTCGATCACGCCCTGCGCCAGCTCCTTGCCCACACCACCCCCGCCCACCTGCTGTCCGCCGTCGGACATGCGCTCACCCGACGCCCCGAAAGTCACACATGAAGCCGACCGACGAACAGACCGCCGCAGCCGACGCCTTCGCCGCAGGCGAGCACCTGGCGCTGCAAGCAGGGGCAGGAACCGGCAAGACCACCACCTTGACCCTGCTCGCCCACACCACCCCCCGCCGCGGCCGTTACCTCGCCTACAACCGGGCCATCGCCCAGGACGCCGCCGCCCGCTTCCCCCGCAACGTCCTGTGCAAGACCGCCCACGCCCTGGCCTACGCCGCCGTCGGCCACCGCTACACCCGCCGCCTGAACGCTCCCCGCCGCCCGGCCTGGCAGACCGGGCAAGCCCTCGGCATCACGAAGGCGGTCCGCATCGGCGAACGCGACCTCTCCCCAAAGACCCTCTCCAACGCCACCTTGCGCACCGTGGCCCGCTTCTGCCACACCGCCGACTCCGCCATCGCCGACCACCACGTCCCGCACCTGCGGGGCCTGGAAGACCGCGCCCTGCACACCCAACTCGCCGCCCACATCGTGCCCTTCGCCCACAAGGCCTGGGCCGACCTCCAGCACCCCGACGACGGTTGTGTGCGCTTCGACCACGACCACTACCTGAAAATCTGGGCCCTCACGAGTCCGAAAATCGACACTGACTTCCTGCTCCTGGACGAGGCCCAGGACACCAACCCCGTCGTCGAGCAGATCTTCCTCGACCAGCGCGGCCACGCCCAGCTGGTGATGGTCGGCGACTCCGCCCAGGCCATCTACCAGTGGCGCGGCGCCAAGGACGTCATGACCGGCTTCGACGGCACCCAGCTCGCCCTGTCCCAGTCCTTCCGCTTCGGCCCCCGCCTCGCCGAAGAAGCCAACCGCTGGCTGGCCATCGCCGACGCCCCCATCCGCCTCACCGGTACCACCGCCGTGCCCACCGAACTCGGTTCCCTCGCCCGGCCCGATGCCGTGCTGTGCCGCACCAACGTCGGCGCCATGGCTCAGGTCATGGAACTGCTGGACACCGGCTACCGGGTCGCCCTGGTCGGGGGAGGAGACAGCTTGCGCGCGCTGGCCCTGGCCGCCCACGACCTCAAAGAGGGCCGCCGCACCGCCCACCCCGAGCTGGTTCTGTTCCCCTCCTGGGGGGACCTGCAGGACTACGCCGCCCACGACCCGGCCGGACGTGATCTGCAGCCGCTGGTCGACCTCGTCGAGACCCACGGCACGGACGCCATCCTGTCCGCCGTTGCCCAACTCGTCCCCGAACCACAGGCCGAAGTCACCGTCTCGACCGCCCACAAGGCCAAGGGCCGCGAATGGGCGCGGGTGAAAATCGCCGACGACTTCACCCCGCCCAAGGACAGCGACCAGTTGGACGAGACCGGCCGCCCCGTACCCGGCCCGATCGACGACGGAGAAGCCCGCCTCGCCTACGTCGCCGTCACCCGCACCCGCCACCGCCTGGACATCGGAGGCCTGTCCTGGATTGAGGATCACCCTGCCGGCAACCTGTCACTGTTGCCGCGGGCAGGGGGCGGGCACACGTAGACCTCGGCTCACGGCGCGAGACGTCCGTGAAAGGGTTCCTCGCCAGGCTGATGAAGAAGCAGTGCCAGGCCCCTCACACGCGCTGGTCGGCGACCGGCTCCGCAGCTACGGAGCGCACCGGGCTCTGGTGCGCTTGGTGGAGGACCGGCAGTCGAAGGACCGAACACCCGGGCGGAGAACTCCCACCAGCCCACCCCTCAGCGCGAACGGACGATGAAAGGGGCGCAGCGCATCAGATGGTGGTGGCGTCGATCACGAAGCGGTAGCGGACGTCGCTCGCCAGGACTCTCTCGTACGCGTCGTTGATCTCGGACGCGTTGATCAGCTCGATCTCGGCGCCGAAGCCGTGCTCGGCACAGAAGTCCAGCATCTCCTGGGTCTCCTGGATACCGCCGATGAAAGAGCCCGCGAGGGCCTTGCGGCCGCCGACCACCGAGAAGAGGTTGAGCCCGACGGGCTCCTCGGGCACGCCCACGTTCACAAAGGCGCCGCCGGTCTTCAGCAGCGACAGGTAGGCATCCAGGTCCAGGGGAGCGGACACGGTCGACAGGATCAGATCGAAGGTGCCGCTCAGCTCCTCGAAGGTCTTCGGGTCGCTGGTGGCGTAGTAGTGGTCGGCGCCCAGCTTCAGGCCGTCCTCCTGCTTGCTCAGGGACTGCGACAGGACGCTCACCTCGGCGCCGAGCGAGTGCGCGATCTTGACACCCATGTGGCCGAGGCCGCCCATGCCCACGATCGCGACCCGCTTGCCGGGGCCCGCGTTCCAGTGCTTGAGAGGGGAGTACACGGTGACGCCGGCGCAGAGCAGCGGCGCTGCCACGTCGAGGGAGAGGCCGTCGGGGATACGGAGGGTGTAGTTCTCGTCCACGACGATCTTTTCGGAGTAGCCGCCATAGGTGGGCTCGCCGTCCTTGCCGACGGCGTTGTACGTGCCGACCATGCCCTGGGCACAATGCTGCTCCAGGCCCACCTTGCAGTTCTCGCACTCGCGGCAGGAGTCGACCAGGCAGCCGACACCCACCCGGTCGCCGACGGCGAATTTGGTGACTCCGGAGCCCACCTCGGAGACGACGCCCGCGATCTCGTGGCCCGGCACCATCGGGAAACTCGCCTCACCCCAGCCCTCGCGGGCCTGGTGGATGTCCGTGTGGCAGATGCCGACGAACTTGATGTCGATCAGGACGTCGAACTCACCGACCTCGCGGCGCTCGATGGTGGTGCGCTCCAGGCGAGCCTTGGCGGCGGGTGCGGCGTACGCAGCAACGGTGGTCATGCCGGGGGTTCTCCTCAAGGTGTGTGGTCAGGCGTACCGGGCCGTGGCGCCGACCCGCAGCGCGCCATTCGAGACGCGAGGGGGAAATCGCTCCAGCATGGCGTCGGAGGAAATCCAGAGCGGTGAATTCTTCGGCGGGAACCTCGGCGGCCGAGGACAGCTGCTCGCAGGCCCCAGTGATCGTGCGGGCGCCGTCGGGGTTCTTTTCCTATGGCCAGCGACGATGCGGCGAGACCTCCGTCGCGCGATGGTGTCGATGGCACCAAGCCAGGCCTCGATGCCGTCATCCTGCGCCTCACGAAAGAGCTGGCGGATCGTCGCAGATAACGTCTCCTGCTACGACGAGGTCGAGGTCAGGGCGCCTCGAGGCCGCTGTCGATCATGACGACTGTCTTGATCGACATGAGATGTTCCTCGCGCCGGCGTCGCAGTGACCGCTCGGGACGAGGGGCTGTCCTGCACGAACGTGGTTTTGCATCGCTCTGTCTGCTTCCTCGAAGACGGAGATCGTCACGCTGGCGAGGTGACGCCGACGAAGATGCTGGCACCGGACGAGGGCCCGAAACTTGTCTTGATGCGACTATTAATTGTCACTTGGTGACTGTGACCAGCCTGATCCGCAGTCTCCCGCTCCTCAATGTCGCTGAACTGGTGTCCAGCCCCGGCGGCGACCCCGGCGCCTCAAGCGCGTGTACGGCGTCTGGGGCCGCCGGTGAGAATGTCGGTAGGGCGGGCCCAGCGAGGCGAGGTCGACGTACTCGGCGGCCGTGCGGTCGTCTTCGCCGTCGAGGAGCGCCTGCCTCACGCCGACGGCGAGGCGCGTCGGCGGGGCAGGCGAAGTTCGTGTTCAGGTCTTTGTCCGAGTCGGGCTGTGAAGCGGGCGACATCCTGGGGCGGTGATATCTGCCGTAGCCGCTCTGGAGCCTTGCGAGGTGGGCCCCCGGCCCGGACGGGCCGGGGAACTCGGTGGTGACGGATCGTCAGACAACGAGCCATTGCTGGTTCGTGCCGGTGTTGCAGCTCGACTGGTCCAGGGCTGCCCCGTTGGCGGTCGACGCCCCGGCGACCTCAAGGCACCGGCCGCTGTTGACGTTGGTGAACGTGACGTAGCCCCCGATCACCGCGGTCTTCGTCCAGAGCTGATGTGCGCCGCCGTTGCAGGTCGACTGATCGGCCACCGCGCCGTCGGCGGTGGAGGCACCGGCGATTTCCAGGCACTTGCCGCTGTTGACGCTGACCAGTTGGTAGTTCGATCCGACGGGAGTCGGTACCCACTGCTGGTTGGTTCCGGAGTTGCAGTTTCCTGAATTCACGGCCGCGCCGTCGGCGGTGCTCGCGAACCAGACATCCGCGCACTTGGCGCTGTTTCTGTTCAGGAGATGGTTGTTCGCGGCTCCGAGGGGTGCCGCTATGGCGGGCCACCCGCCCGCGAAGGTGACCTGACGGATGTCGAGGGTCTCCTGCCCGGAGTTGTTGCCGTCGTAGTAGTGGTAAGCGAGGAACTTCGACGAACCGTCGTCGTAGGCGTCCGCGCCCCCGGCCGCCACCTTCGGGTAGGCGCCGGTGAGTACCGTGGTCCCTCCGCTGGAGGCCATGTTCACGCCGTTCTGGTCGAGGTAGGGTCCGGTGATGCTGGTGGATCGCCCGACCACGGTGTAGTAGGTGCTGTTGACCCCGCTGCAGCAGGTGCCCTTCGATCCGAACAGGTAGTAATAACCGCCGTTGAGGATGATCGTCGGGTTCTCGATGCCGACGGCGATGTGCCAGAGGTTGTTGTCGGTCGTGGACAGCTTGCCTGTGGACTGGTCCAGGACGTGCATGTAGGTGCCGGAGCCGGTCCAGGAACCCCAGGAGATGTACAGCCGGCCGTCGGGCCCCCAGTCGACGTTGGGGTCGATCGGGTAGTTGACATCCGTGACCATGCCCTGGTCGGTCCACGGGCCCTCGATGTTCGTGGCGGTGGCCAAGCCCATCACCGCATACGAAGTGCCCCAGACCGAACCGGCGTAGTACAGGTGGTACGTGCCGTTGAAGTACTTGATGTCAGGGGCCCAGACGTTCGGCGGGGTCGAACCGAGCTTGGCCGTGACCCAGGACGGCGTCGACTCCCAGACGTTGCCGATCTTTGCCCAGCCGGTCGCCGCGCTGCTGTCGCACGTCTTGCGTTCGGTGATGGAACCGCTCGGGTTGAGCGAGTCGTGCTCGAATCCGGTGGAGAACCCGTAGTAGCAGTTGCCCACCTTGATGACGGATGGGTCGTGCATACGGACATCACCGCTGAGGGCCTGTGCCGGCCCGGCGGTGACCAGACCGATGACGACGGTCATGAGGGCGGCCACGAGCGCGGCAAGGGCGGGGTAGACGCGCCGTCTGCGGATTCCGGGGTAGGGACCTCCGGTGCGATGGCTGGTCATGGCGAGACTCCTTCGTATCGCTGATGTGCGGGGATGGCTGTGTGGCAGCCGCCGGCTCGCGGTGGTGCTCCGCCCAGTGCGGCCCGATCGGCCCCGCTCTCGCCCTCCGTGCGCGCCTCGCACCCGGAGGGCGGTTGACTGCTGGTTCATGAGCGGCGGAGATCTCGGCAGGCAGTTCTGTCGCGGGAGGCCGTGGCCGGCTGTCCGCCTGGGAGGGCGCGAACTAGTTGATCTTCGTGATCGTCCGCCGCTGTGCGGATGCGGTCGAGATGGATTCCTGGTCCGGTAGCGATCCGTCGCTGGTCGACGCGGCTCCGATGACAGCGGCCTTCGCCTGCGTGTTTCGTCTTCTGTGCATGCTTTCGGAACTCCCTCGGCGTTGAGAGGCGGTCTGAGGACAGCATGAGAGCAGGAGCCGGCGTGTGGGTCGGCGCGGGACAGGAGCGCTGTTCAGGCCGGCCGTGGGGTGGCGCGGCGTCTGCAAGGCGTGTCGCATGCAAGCGGAGACCCACCTGATTGATGCGTTTCAATAAGGTGGCGGTGGGAGGCTCGCACGCCCCCGGCGGGGCGTCAAGAGCAACTGTGGCGATTTCCCAGATCAGCCCACGCTTCCCACAGTCGTCGCCTCCGCCGCTCGGTCGTGCCACTCGGCGGACCCCGTCCGGCGGGCCCGTGGGAAGCCATGGCGAAGCAGCGCTCTGACCAGCTAGAATGGACAGTCCTTATCGTCGGGTAGAGCAAAGTCGGGCGCGCTTCTTGGAGCGCTTCAACGCGCTGATGTATCCTGCGCTCGTCCGCGACAGCCTGGTCACTGTGAGTGCCGTGCGGTCCCGGGCCGAACGACACGGAGGTCGAGGAGCGCTGTGGCAACCGCCCGCCCGCGAGTAGTACCGGGGCATGCCGGCCCGAGCATGCAGGACGTCGCCGACGCCGCGGGGGTCTCGGTCGGCACTGTCTCCAACGTCCTGAACCATCCGGCGAAGGTGAGCCCCGCGACGGCCGAGCGCGTCCGTGAAGCCATCAGCCGTCTGGGATTCGTGCGCAACGACGCGGCCCGGTCGCTGGTGTCGGGCTCGACCAACAGCGTCGGCATGGTGCTCGCCGACATCGAGAACTCCCTGTTCATCGACATGGCGCACGGCGCCCAGGACGCCGCCCGCGCCATCGGGCAGAACCTGCTGCTCGCGAACACGGCCTGCGACATGACACTGCAGGACGACTACCTGGACCTCTTCGACGAGTCCCGGGTGACCGGCGTGCTGCTGGCTCCGATGCAGGACTCCTCGGACGGCATAGCCCGCATCCGTTCACACGGCCGCCAGGTCGTGCTCCTCAACTACGCCCCGAAGCCGGGCACCTGCTGCTCGGTGCTGGTCAACAACGAACACGTCGGATATCTGGCCGCCCGCCATCTCATCGACACGGGACGCACCAGGCTCGCCTACGTGGTCGCGCACGACGACTTCCAGCCCGTACGCGACCGGCGCAGGGGGGTGCGCGCGGCGGTCGAGGAGGCGGGTCCCGGCGTGACCCTGGAGGAGATCGACAGCGTCGGCCTGACCACGTCCCATGGGCATGTGGTCGGGCAGGATCTCGCACGAAGAGCCCCCGGCGAGCTGCCGGACGGCCTCATCGTCGTCACCGATGAGCTGGCCAATGCCATCATCCACGAGCTCCATACCGTGGCGGGAATCAGGGTGCCCGACCAGGTCGCGGTCGTCGGCTGTGAGAACAACCGCGGGGCGGGCACCGCGGCGGTGCCGCTGACCGCGGTGGACATGCCAGGCCGGACGATGGGGCAGGAAGCGATCCGGCTGCTGATGGACGAGGTGGCGTCGGGCGCGCAACACCGGCATGCCACCGTCGTGCTGGAACCCGAGCTGATCATTCGCGCGAGCGCACCCAGCTGAAAGTCGGTACAGGCGGAGTTATCGTCGTCCGCGGCACCCGTTTCGGGCCGATCATCCGCTTCGGTTGATCGCCGTGCCGATGCGCAGATGCCCGTCAGCGCAGGCCTGCCGAGCCGAGCGTCCGGGCCGGTGTGCCGCGCTGATCAGGCATTTGTCCAAGCGGGCTGGGGTCAGGCCCGCCGGTTGACGTCCCGGCAGCGCTCGGGCGCGGTTCGGAAACATCCGCGACAGATCCTTGACACATCCCAGAACGCATCGTACGTTCCCGGCATCTCTCCATTGAAGCGTTTCAACGCACTGCGCGCCGAGGAGCACCCGTGCACAAGACCCTCAGAACCCGCCGTATCGCCCTTGTGGCGACCGCCGCCACCTCGAGCCTGCTGCTGAGCGCCTGCGGCGGCGGCACTGGCTCGGGCAGCGACGTGAAGACGTTCTCGCTCACCATCAACGACGACAACCACATCGTGCAGCAGGAGCTCACCGCCCTGGGCAAGGGCTCGTGCGCGGCGCAGGACAAGGCTCTGCCGCTGAAGATCCAGACGCTGCCGATCGGCAACGTCGACCAGAAGGTGCAGCTCCTCGCCGGCCAGAACGCGCTGCCGGTGCAGTTCGCGGCGGGCGGCACCCCGCAGCTCACCAAGACCCTCGACAAGGCGGGCCAGGTCCTCGACCTGGAGAAGACGCTCAAGGACCTCGGGGTGTGGGACGACCTCCAGCCGGCGGCCGTCAAAACGGTTGAGAACCTGTACGGCAAGTTCAATGTCATGCCCTATCAGTTCAACATCGAGGGCATCTGGTACAACAAGAAGCTCTTCGCCGACCACAAGATCGCTGTTCCGACGACCTACGACCAACTGGTCGCGGCAGCAGCGAAGTTCAAGAAGGCCGATGTCACCGCGTTCTCCGCAGACGGCAAGGACGGCTGGCCCCTCACCCGCCTGGTCAGCGGCTACCTCTACAGGGATCTCGGCCCGGACGCCCTGCAGGCCGTGGCGGACGGCAAAGCCAAGCTGACCGACCCCGCCTATGTGAAGGCCGCGCAGGCCATCGCCGACCTGGGCAAGGCCGGCTACTTCGGCAAGGGCGTCGGCTCGATCGACTACGACACCGCGACCCAGCAGTTCCTCACCGGCAAGGCCGCGATGTTCTACATGGGCAGCTGGGCGCTCGGCGACTTCAACGACAAGGCCAAGAACAAGATCGGCGCGGACAACGTCGGCTTCATGCCGTTCCCCACCGTCGCGGGCGGCAAGGGCAGCGCGGACCAGATCCCGGCCAACGTCGGCCTCCCGGTCGCCGTCTCCGCCAAGTCCTACAACGCCGAGGTCGGCGACTGGCTCTCCTGCATCACCAAGAACTACGGTGCCGCTTCACTCAAGGACCAGGGCACGGTCTCCGGGTTCAAGCCGAACGGTGACACCGGCACCCTCCCGCCACTCACCCAGACCGTCCAGGACACCATCTCGAAGACCACGACCAGCACCCTGTGGTTCGAGGCGCTGTTCAACACCAAGGCCACGGAGACCAGCCAGACGAACGCGGCGCCGCTCGTCACCGGGTCCCTCTCCGTCAAGGACTTCATGCAGAAGGTCCAGACCGACCTCGACAACGGCTGACCCTGCCGCACCACCGCCGTCCGCACCGAACCCTTCGTGAGAGAGCCGTCATGCGTTCAGTTCTGGGAGACCGCCGCGCCATCGCCGTCCTGCTCGGCCCGGCGCTGCTGGTCTACACCCTGGTGATGCTGGTACCGATGGGCTGGTCCCTCGGATACACCTTCTTCAAGGGCAACGTCATCGAGGGCTTCACCTTCGGAGGGTTCGGCAACTTCACCAAGCTCTGGAACGACCCGCAGGCCCACTCGGCGCTGTGGTTCACCTTCAAGTACGCGATCGCCGTCAGCGCCGGGCAGGTCCTGTGCGGCTACCTGCTCGCCCTGCTCTACGTGTTCGTCCTGCGCAAGTCGTCCGCAGTGGTCCGCACCCTGGTGTTCTTCCCGGTGATCCTGCCGACGGTCGCCGTGGCCCTGATGTTCCAGAAGCTCTTCGCCGTCGCGCCGCAGAACGGCCTGGCCAACGTGGCCCTGGAGGGGCTCGGCATCCACCACGGCGACTGGTTCGCCGGCGCGGGCGGCTCCTTCATCGTCCTGGTCGTCATGGACGTGTGGCGCTCCATGGGCTTCTACGGCGTCCTCATCTTCGCAGGGCTCCTGGACATCCCCGACGAGACGCTGGAATCGGCGCGGTTGGACGGCGCGACGGGATGGCGGCTGATCCGGCACATCGTCCTGCCGCTGTCCGCGCCGGTGCTGCTGTCGTCGGTGGTGTTCAGCATCAACGGCACCTTGAAGGTGTTCGACTCGGTCCTCGCCCTGACGAACGGCGGGCCGGGCAGCGACACGACGCCCCTGACCCTCTACATGTTCCGCACCGCGTTCTCCTACGGCGACTACGGCTACGGCAGCACCATCGCCTCGCTGCTCACCGTCGTCTGCCTCGGCGTCACGCTCATCATCTTCCGCTTCTCGCGACGCGACCTGACCAAGGGCTGAACTCCCATGACCGACTCCATGACGGCACCGCCGCCGCGGGTACTGCCGGCCTCACTCCGGTCGGGCCCCGCCCGAGGACGGGAACATGCCCGGCGCCTGACGCGGAACCTGCTCATCGCACTGCTGGTGGTCGTCGAGGTGGCGCCGCTGCTGTGGCTGCTGCTCAGCTCCTTCAAGACCCAGTCCGAGTTCGTCAACGACCCCGCCTGGTCGCTTCCGGGGAAGTGGGACTTCCACAACTACGCCGACGCGTGGACGACCGGGCACGTCGCCCTCTACATCCGCAACAGCCTCCTGGCCACCGCGCCCTCGCTCGCCCTCATCATCGTGCTCGGCACCGCCGCGGGCTTCGCCCTGGAGGTCATGATCTGGCGCGGACGCCACCAGGTCCTCCTGGTCTTCCTGCTGGGCATCATGGTGCCCAGCCAGATGATCCTGCTGCCCCTGTTCCGCGTGTACTTCCAGAGCGGGCTGTCCGGGACCATGTGGCCGCTGATCGTCACCTACACCGCGGTGGGCCTCCCGCTCACCGTCTTCATGATGGCCACCTACTTCCGGGCGGTCCCGCGCGAGATCTTCGAGGCCGCCACCCTCGACGGGGCGAGCATGCTCACCGCGTTCTGGCGGATCGGATTCCCTGTCGTCCGCAACGCCGTCTTCACGGTCGCGCTGGTGCAGTTCTTCTTCATCTGGAACGACCTGCTCGTCTCGCTCACCTTCACCACGAATGATGACCTGCGCACCATCCAGGTGGGGCTGCTCAACTTCACCGGGCAGTACGGCGAGACGGCCTACGGCCCGCTGTTCGCCGCGATCAGCACCAACGTCGTCGGCGCCCTGGTCCTCTATCTGCTGATCAACCAGCGCATCATCAAGGGCCTGACCGCAGGGGCGGTCAAGGGATGAGCCACGAGCTGATACCCGTGGTGGCCGCGCCGACCGCGGAACATCACCGGGAGCCGTTCGGCATCGGCGAGTCATCGCCCCGGCTCTCCTGGAAGACCACAGCACCCGCCGGCTGGACACAGCAGGCGTTCCAGATCGAGATCGCCCGGGCCGACGGAACGCACCGCACGGACTGGGTGGCCTGCGAGGACTCCGTGCTCGTCGACTGGCCCCACCGGCCGCTGGCGTCACGGGAACGCTCCGAGATACGCGTCCGGGTCCGTGGGGCCGACGGCACAGCCAGTGACTGGAGCCCGGCCCTATGTCTGGAGACCGGACTGCTCGAGCCGGCGGACTGGACGGCCCGCGCGATCTCGCCGCGGGAATCGAACGAGCCGGAGCGGTCCGACGTTGAGCGCCGCCCGCCGTTGCTGCGCAAGGAGTTCGCCGTCGGCTCGGACGACGTGGAGCGCGCGCGGCTGTACGTCACCGCCCACGGCCTGTACGAGATCGAGATCAACGGCCAACGGGTGGGCGATCACGCCCTCGCGCCCGGATGGACCAGCTACCACCACCGGCTGCGCTACCAGACCCACGACGTCACCGACCACCTGCGCGCGGGTTCCAACGCCATCGGCGCGTGGCTGGCCGACGGCTGGTACCGAGGGCGGCTGGGCTTCGGCGGCGGCCACGCCGACCTCTACGGCGACCGCCTCGCCCTCATCGCCCAACTGGAGATCGTCCACCGCGACGGAACCGTCACCGTCGTCGGCACGGACACCTCCTGGCGGGCCGGGCGGGGGCCGCTGCTCTCCTCGGGGCTCCTCGACGGCGAGACCTACGATGCGCGGGGCGAACTGCCCGGCTGGTCGAGTCCCGGGTTCGACGACGGCGACTGGTCGTCGGTGGACATCGTCGCCCGGGATCCGGCGACCCTGATCGCGCCCACCGGCCCGCCGGTGCGCTGCACGCAGGAGATCACCCCTGTCCGGGTGACCGCTCTCGACGGTGACCGGCTCCTGGTGGACTTCGGGCAGAATCTCGTCGGCAGAATCCGCGTCACCGTGTCCGGTCCGGCCGGGCACATGGTCGTCATCCGCCACGCCGAGGTGCTCCAAAACGGAGAGCTGTGCGTCCGCCCCCTGCGCGACGCCGTCTCCACCGACCGGTACGTGCTGCGCGGCACGGGCCCCGAGACCTGGGAGCCGCGCTTCACCCTCCACGGGTTCCGCTACGCCGAGATCACCGGCTGGCGCGGCGGCGACCCGCACCGCGATCTCGTCGCCCGCGTCCACCACACCGACATGGCCCGCACCGGCTGGTTCGAGTGCTCCAACGAGCAGGTCAACCGCCTGCACGAGAACGTGGTGTGGAGCCTGCGCGGCAACTTCGTCGACATCCCCACCGACTGCCCGCAGCGTGACGAGCGGCTCGGCTGGACCGGCGACATCCAGATCTTCGCGCCCACCGCCGCCTTCCTGTACGACTGCCACGGCATGCTCGCGTCCTGGCTGCGCGACGTCGCCGCTGAGCAGCACGACGATGGCACCGTGCCTTGGTACGTACCGGCTATCCCCGGCGGCCCGCAGTGGACACCTGCCAGGCCTGGTGCCGGCTGGGGCGACGTGGTGACGCTGACCCCGTGGGCCCTCTACCAGGACTCCGGCGACGCTGGGCTGCTGGCCGCCCAGTACGACAGCGCACGCCGCTGGGTCGACCTCATCAGCCGACTCGCTGGCCCGTCAGGTCTGTGGAACGACGGCTACCAACTCGGCGACTGGCTCGACCCGTCCGCACCTCCAGAGGATCCCGGTGCCGGCCGCACCGACCGCCATCTCATCGCCACCGCCTACTACGCCTGGTCCGCGCGGCACACGGCGTGGATCGCGGGCGTCCTCGGGTTCGAGGAGGACCGGCGCAGCTACGAGGAGCTCGCGCACCGGGTACGCCAGGCGTTCATCGACGCCTATGTGCTGCCTTCCGGCCTGATGACCAGCGACACCCAGACCGCCTACGCCGTCGCCCTGCAGTTCGACCTGCTTCCCGACCCAGCAGCCAGGATTGCCGCGGGAGACCGCCTGGCCGAACTGGTCAGCGCAGGCGGGCACACCATCCAGACCGGCTTCATCGGCACACCGCTCGTGACATCCGCGCTCAGCGCCACCCACCACGTCGACACCGCGTACACCCTGCTCCTCCAACAGGAGTGCCCCTCCTGGCTGTATGCGTTGAAGCACGACGCCACCACCATCTGGGAACGCTGGGACAGCATGCTGTCCGACGGCACCGTCAATCCGGGTGAGATGACGTCCTTCAACCACTACGCCCTCGGCGCGGTCGCCCAGTGGCTGCACACCACTGTCGCCGGGCTGAGCGCCGCCTCACCCGGCTACCGCGACATCGTCTTCCGCCCACGGCCAGGAGGCGGCATCACCTGGGCCGGCGCCGCCCACGAATCACCGTACGGCCGTGTTGCCATCCGGTGGGACCTGCATGCTTCGGGTATCGAGGTGCACACGACGGTACCCATCGGGACAACAGCACGGATCGAGTGGCCCGATGGCGCCGTCACCGTCCTCGCGACCGGAACCACCACCACATGGCGACCGGAGGCCACACCGGCCGGTCACATCCCCCCGCCATGACTGAGCCGGGCCACCGTGCGCGGGGTCTGACCCGCTGACGCCCGTCCGCCTGGCGCCGTCCGGCGCCGGATGGCCCAGCGTACTGCTGGTCGGCGGGCGTCAACTCGATGGCCATGAGTCCCCACTCCTGTGACAGTCGCTCAGGCTTCAGGATTCGAGGAATGCAAGCGCCCGGGGCACGAAATCGTCGTGACGCTGGAAGACACCGCCGTGCCCGGCGTCCGGGTAGAGGGGGATGAGTTCGCTGTGGGGCAGGCGGGCGGCCAGGTCGAGTGTGTTCGGGCTGGGCACCATCCGGTCGTTCTCGCCGTTCGCCACCAGGACCGGTTGGCGAATGACCGACAGGTCCGACGGCGCCTGGCGGCCCCATCGCTTGATGGCCCTCAGCTGCGCGCGGAACGACGGCAGCGAGATGTCCTTGTCGCGATCGTGTGTGCGCTCCTTCAGCCGTTCCAGGAAGTCACGTCCGGCCTGCCGGCCGCCTGCGGTGTCGGTGAAGAAGAGAGAGAGCTTGGGGTCCTGACGGGTCAGGGCGCCCTTGAGTGTGGCCCGGATGGTGAGTGCCGGGACCTTGTCGATGCCGGCGCCCCCGGCGGGGACGGTGCCGGCGAGGATGACCTTGCGGACGAGGCGCGGCTCTTGCGCCGCGATGACCTGCGCGACGAAGCCGCCCATCGACAGGCCGAACAGATCGACCTGGTCGAACCCGAGAGCGCGGATGAACAACACGGCGTCGCGGGCCATCGCCTCGATCGTGTCGGGTGTGGCGCCGCTCGATCCGCCCACCCCGCGGTTGTCGAAGGTGATGACCCGACGCCGTGCGGCGAGTCCGTCGACGACGCGCGGGTCCCAGTTGTCCAGCACCCCGGCCAGGTGAACCAGGAGGATGAGCGGTACGCCTTCCCTGGGACCGAGTTCCCGGTAGGCGAAGTCCCCGCCGCGAAGGGACACGGAGCGGGTCGTCGCGTTCTTGTACGACGCCGTCGAGGGGGAGGGGGAATTCCGCGGTGTGCTCATGTCCGGATCCTTCTGTAACGGGTTTCAGGATGCTTTTCGTGCCGCGGGCGGTGTCGGGTCGTTCCGGTGTGCGGGAGGGCCCTGACGCCATCGTGACGACGACCTGGCCCGCCGTTGCGCGGCCCGCTTCGAGGTACTCCAGTGCTTCCCGGGCCGACTCGAACGGAAAGACAGCGTCGACGACAGGGCGGATCTTGCCGGCCTCGACGAGTGGGGTGAGTTCGCGCAGCTGGTGGCCGCTGGTCTTCATGAACAGGATGCTGTTCGTCCCGGACTCCCCGAGGGGGCAAAGGTATTAGATTGCGATCGTAATATTAAGCGCTCCGGTCGTTGGACCGCAAGTAGGGTCGTCCCTCTCGGGGAGCCTCGCCCGTGACGGATGCGTGGCTGATTCGGAGAGGCCCCGGGCGTCGGCCGAGCGACCGCCTTCGAGGTCGCGCGGAGGCGTCTGGCTTCTGGCGCGAGGAGTTGGCGCGATGGGGTCAAGCGGTGTGCCGATCAGGTGTAACGGGGCGGCCTGTGGGGAGGCCGGTTCGAGGTTGTGGCGCACGCGTGCTCGACGCCCAGCAGTGCGAGAGCGTTGTGGATGCCCTGCTCGAGGAGTTCATCGGCGAACGGCTGGAGGCGATCCGTGATCTGAGGGTAGGGCCAGCTGATGCCCCATCACTCTCTGGCTTGCGCGTTCCGCAAGGTGGCTTACGACCGGGGGCCGGGCGCCAGGTCCCGGCCGGGCGATGACTTCCCCGGAGGCGAGGGTGACGTGCTCTCTTGGGCATTCGACGACGACGCGGACCGGAGCGTCACAGTCGGTGTGGCGCACGCCCAGGACGTGGCCCTCCGGGCCGGGAGTGTGGGTCGGGCGACATTCGGTGCGGGAACGGTTGCCGGGCTCCTGGTAGGAGACCGTCTTCAGGGTGCCGGCCGAGGTCAGCTTCCGGGGGCGGTGGCTGAGGACGGCTTCCGACAGGCCGGTGTGGCGGTGAAGGTCGTCGAAACGGCGGACTCCGCTGAGGGTGTCACGCAGGATCAGCGGCGTCCATTTCTCCCCGGCCGCGTCGAGCGTGCACTGGACGGGGCAGTCCTCCGGGGCTCGCCTCAAGCCACTTCATCCCATCACGGTTAAGGCCCGACTTCGCCGTTGACAGTCGGCTGATCAAGAAGCTAGGTTCATTAAATAAACTCAGATCGGGAGGTGCTGGACCGTGGGACGCACACGCACGTATCAATGGGACGATCCTGCGACCCTGGCGGAAGCCGCCGGACGCATGGCCGGCATCGACTTCCTGCGCGCGCTTCGGACAGGCGACTTGCCCGGGCCGCCCATCAACTACACCCTCGATTACACCCTGGACGAGGTGGAGTCTGGCAGGGTGGTCTTCTCTCTGACGCCGGGTGAGGAGCATTACAACCCGATCGGCAGTGTGCACGGCGGCATCTTCGCCACCTTGCTCGACTCGGCGGCGGGCGCGGCCGTCCACTCCACCCTTCCGCAAGGCGTCGGGTACACCTCACTCGACCTGACGGTGAAGTTCCTCCGGCGGATCACCGTGGACACGGGCGCAGTGCGCGCCATCGGCACAGTTGTCAGCAAGAGCCGTCAAACCGCCCTCGCCCAGGCGCAGTTGGTCGACGCGGACGACCGTCTGCTCGCCCATGCCACCAGTAGCTGCATGCTCTTCCCCGCGCCTCCCTCTTGAGGTGACCTTCAGAGCCTGTCTCCCCCTGGCCGGGAGGAGGCGCAGGCTCTTGGCGGCGACCGGTGAGTCGGACCTGGCCCGCGACGCCTCGGCGTCTCACCCCTCGTCGCTGTTGACCTGCGCAGAGTGATCTCTGTGCAGCGATGCCGTACTCCCTCGCACTGCGGCGCAGAACGCCGCAGTGCGAGGTGAAACGGCTGCGGCGCACGTCGGTGGCGGCCAGTAACTCTTCGGGACCGCCCGCCGCCGTGCGCCGCAGCCATATGCATCGAGGTGCCCGAGGCCGGTGACTCCCTCGGGCACCTCGCCTATTGTCAGGCAGCGTGGGTGGGGTAGTCGGTGTAGCCCTCGGCGCCGCCGCCGTAGAAGGTGGCGGGGTCGGGGGTGTTCAACGGGGCGCTGGCGCGTACGCGCTCGACCAGGTCGGGGTTGGCGAGTGCCATCGAGCCGACAGTGATGACGTCGGCCAGGCCGTCCTCGATGTCCTTGGCGCGGGTGGCTATGTCTGTGCCGGCCCGGTTGAGGAGCAGCGTGGTCGGCCACAACTTGCGCAGGGTGTGCAGGAGTTCGTCGTCGCCGCCGTGGGCGATGTGCAGGTAGGCGAGGTTGAGAGGGGCGAGGGCGCGTACAAGTGCCGGGTACAGCTCGTGGGTGTCGCTCTCCGCTATGTCGTTGAAGGGGTTGCCGGGGGAGATCCGGAGGCCGGTGCGGCCGGCGCCGATCTCGTCGGCCACGGCGGTGGCGACCTCCACGGCGAAGCGGATGCGGTTGTCGATGGAGCCGCCGTACTGGTCGGTGCGCTGGTTGGTGTTGTCGGCGAGGAACTGGTGCACCAGGTACCCGTTGGCCGCGTGGATCTCGACGCCGTCGGCGCCGGCCGCGATGGCGGCCGCGGCGGCGCGGCGGAAGTCGTCGACCGTCGCGGCGACCTCGTCGGTGGACAGTTCGCGGGGCAGGGGCATGGGCTTGAGACCGGTCGCGGTGAACATCTCGCCTGCCGGCTTGATGGCGGAGGGGGCTACCGGCTGCCGGTGGTGGGGGGTGTTGTCGGGGTGGGCGATGCGTCCGGCGTGCATGAGCTGGATGACGATGCGTCCGTCGGCCTTGTGGACGGCGTCGGTGACCTTGCGCCAGCCGTCGATGTGCTCAACCGTGTAGATGCCCGGGGTCACGGGGTAGCCCTGGCCGTCGTCGGAGGGCTGGGTGCCTTCGGTGATGATGAGGGCGTGCGAGGCGCGCTGGGCGTAGTACTCGGCGTTCAACTCGGTCGGCACACCGTCCGGGGTGGACCGGTTCCGCGTCAGAGGCGCCATCGCCAGCCGGTGCGGCAGGGATATCTCTCCGACGACGGCCGGGTTCCACAGGGCGTTGAGCATGGGTGATTCCTCAGGTAATGAACGATGGATCGCCAAGGGGCGAGTGCGGGCACCGTGGGGACGAGGTCGCCGGGCCCTCCTGCTTTTGGGCCCGGCGAGGCACCCGTCACGCCTTGTGCCGGCCGAGCTGTCCTCAGCACGACCTGTAAATTATGATCATAATACTATGCGGCCGGATGTTCGGCAAGTAGGGCCCGGGCGAGTGGCGGAGGTGGTCGTGTTTTTGGCACGTCGCCGTTCGTGAAAGTCCTCTCGTAACTGGCGTGTTACGGGATCCTGAGGTGCTCTGAGGTGGATGTGGCGCCCGAATTGTGAGGTTCCGGCGGGCGGTGCCTGCCGCCCCCGGGGCGGGAAGACCGCGGCGAAGTGCCACACCCGTGTTTCGTCCTCGTGCCCGCGCTGTGTGACGAACTCGAAGCCCCGGTGCCGACAATCGCGGTCCCGGCCGCGACTGGAAGCGGGGGCTGACGCCGGTGCCCGCGCCCAGCACTGAGCGACCGGTGGGAATCGGCTACGCCCGCATGCCGACTGCCCACCCAGGAACTGGCGAGCCAACTCGAGGGCCGTCGCGTCCAGAAGGCCCGCCTGTGCCAGGCCGGCCTCGGTGAGAAGTGCACAAAGGTGCTGTGGGCCCTGGGAATCCGCCCCACCGGCCTGGTTTCCGAAACGGCTGGTCGCTGAATGACGATCGAGGAAGTGGCCTTGGCTGTGCGCACAGTTCGGTCGGGGCGGAGCGCCGGTACTGCTGGCGGAGTTGAAGGAGTCGATGCGGTCGCGCAGCGCACACGGTGACGTCTTCAGCTTCGCGGGCGGTCATGGTGGTCGAGGAGGCGTGCGCCCCACTGTTGTTCAGGGTGAGGCTGGTCGGAGCTGCTGCCGGGGCTGCTGAACGACGGCAGTTGCCCAGGCCATCGGCTGCCTGGGAGAAGGTGCTCAGCAAGGCGGCCGCGGAAGAACACCACGGCTGACACGCTGCGTCCGAGCGTACGAAAGCCGCCGCGGGGGCGCGAGAACATCACCGGCTCGGCTCGGCGTGGCCCCTGCTGTTGGCGGCTTCACTACGGCGACGCGCGTCTTGAGCTGTGCCTGCTGCTCGTTGATGGAGCCCGACCTGAGCCGTGCTTCAGCGAGGCAGTAGGACGGCAACCTGCCCTCGGATTTCGTGCATGAGCTCCTGGACGCTCAAGGTGATGTTTGGGCTCGCTGCCATGCTGAGGAACATCACGGCGGACACGATGTGTGCCAGCGTCGCGGCATCGCCCTCGGTGACCCGCTCGTCTCGGCGTATTACGGCGGCGATGGCCTCCTCGGTCTGCGCGACAATGGCGAGTGCTTCGCCGTGCCGCGGCTCTTCGGGGTTGCCGAAGGCCATCTCTCGCAGGTAGGTGCGTCCGTTGTCGATCTGGGTGCGGTTGCATTCCACGAGCGGCCGGGCGATTGCCAGCACCGCGTCCAACACGCCTGGGGTGCTCTCGGCGTCTGCCCGACCCTGCTCGAGCGCTTCGGCGTATTTGGTGTTCTGCACAAGCAGGAGAAGCTCGCCCTTGGTCTTGGCGTAAAGAAAAAGCGTCCCGGTGCCGATGTCAGCCTTGTCGGCGATCTCCTGGGTTGTGACGTCGTCGATGCCGCGATCGGCGAACAGCTCGCTGGCTGCAGCGATGATGCGGTCGAGCTTGTCCTGCTTGTTCCGCTCGCGCCGTCCGACCGGCTGGGAGGCGACAGGCATGACGGTGTCCTTCGGGTAGAATCTGACTGCGCTCAGTTATGGTTTCAGTCATTAACGCGTGGGCTCGAATGTGGCTCCGCTCATTCTCCCACGGCGAGGCAAGGAGCCGTTGGCTCCCTCTACGCGCAGCCACGCGCTTTACGGCCCTTGAAAGAAGGAACACCAATGCCCTCCCTCAATGGAGCAGTCGTCCTCGTGACCGGTGCCAACGGCGGCATCGGCACCCACTTCGTCCACGACGCCCTGGCCCGCGGCGCCGCCAAGGTCTACGCCACCGCCCGCTCCCCCCGCGCCTGGGACGATGAACGCATCGTCCCCCTGACTCTCGATGTCACCGACCGCGCGTCGATCGACGCAGCCGTTACCGCCGCGGCGGATGTCACCGTGCTCATCAACAACGCGGGCGCGAACCCGCCGAGCGCGAGCCTGCTGGACGTTACCGAGGCGGACATCCGGGCGAACATGGAGACGAACTTTTTCGGACCCGTCTTCCTCGCCCGCGCCTTCGCACCGATCCTCGCTGACAAGCCGGAGTCAGTCCTCGTCGACGTGCACTCCGTTGCCAGCTGGTACGCCTTCGGCGGTATCTACAGCGCGTCCAAGGCTGCGCTGTGGTCGGCCACCAACTCATTGCGCATCGAGCTCGCGCCCAAGGGCGTCCACGTGACGGGTGTGCACATGGGCTACGTCGACACCCGCATGGCTGCGCACGCTGACGGACCCAAGATGCTGCCGGCCCAGCTTGTGGCGAGGGTCTACGACGCTGTCGAGGCCGGCGAATACGAGGTCCTGGCCGACGAGTTGACCGCGCAGGTCAAGGCGGCTCTCAGCGGCCCGGTCGAGGCGCTTTACCCGGACCTGAGCACCACCAACGCCTGAGCCTGTTCTTCGGTCCCGACGTGATCTCTTCACGCCGGGACCCCATGATCCATGGCGCTCGAACGGCTGACTGGTGTCGAGGAGGCGTGCACCGGCGTAGTCGTTGAGCCGCCACGATACGGCGGTCGACCCGGCAGCAGCCCGATCAGCAGCGCGGCGCCGTCGTGGTTGAGGCCGACGGCGGTACCTCCGCGTCGAAGGGCGGCCTTGTCATTTCAGTGCCGACGCGACAGCAGACGCGTGGAATCGGCGTTGGTCATCACGCAGTGGTGGCGTGGCCGCACTGGTCAACAATGCCGGAGTGCCGGTCTCGAAGGCAGGGATCCTCGCCTACTCCGATGAGGACATACATCGGAAAAGCGGCGACGAATTTTCATCGTCCGCGATTCAAAAATCGGCCTGACGGCGTCGAACCAGCCGCTATGAGCGAGTTGGCGGATCGGGTCAGGGATGTCGGTGGCGGCGGGACCGATCCAGTCCCGCGCTGGGGGCGAGGCCTGATTCCAGCGGGCGCGGAACGTATGCGGTGCGCAGTCCGGTGGCCATCAGGCACATCTTCGGGCCGGCCTTGAAGCTGTGGATCAGTACCTCGGCGGACAGGATGGTGTCGAACGGCAGTCTGCCCACGCGGGCAGGGCGGATGAGCAGCGCGGTGCTGTCATCGGACAAGCTGGCGGTGATATGGGTTCGCGCAGCTGAGATAGACCGTCGGGGCTGTCGGGCCAGGCGGTGCCAGTCCCGACGAGTTCGGCTCGGTCAACGCGGCCGGCGGTGCTCGGCGAGCACTTCGCCGAGCACCCTCCGGTGCAGTTCGTCCAGCGATCGCCAAGGCGCTTTCGGCCTGTGCCCCGGAGCGCTCGAATTCGACCGCGATGTTGGTGGGCAGTGCCTTACCCGCTCATGGTCTGGGTCCACGGTGATGGTTATCAGATGGCGACGCGGGCGGGCGTACGGCCGGGAAGTCTGGGGCGGGCGGATCGGTGAGCAGGTCCGGCGGTCCCGTTTTCCCCCTGCGCTGCTCACTCCTGGTAGTGCGGGAGGATCTCGCCGTTCTTGACGAAGGTGAGGGCGGCGGCCACGTCGTAGGCGTGGATCGCGGAGACCTGCGGTGCCAGCTGGCTGGACAGGTCCTCGATCACGTCGCCGGTGAAGAAGGCCTCCCGTGCCGCGGTGTCGGCGAACCCGAGGCTGACTGAGGCGTGGAAGTGCTGGTCGCGGGGGTTGTCGTGGGCGACGTCCGGGGTGTCCCAGAGCTTTTCGACCCAGGGCAGGAATGTCTGCGTGCGCAGTTCCCTCAGCATTCCGGTGCCGGCGAGCGAGGGAGCGAGCTGCTGGTTGACGAACTTCCGGAACTCGCCGGCGTGGACTCCGCCTCTGCGGCGCAGGTAGATCAGGGCGCGGGCACCGGCCGTCTGTCCGGGACCTGCGACGTCGTACCAGCGGGAGGAGTTCGGCGGGCCGGCGTAGAGCAGGGTGCGGCGGAACACGTTGATCTCGTCGGCGTAGGCCAGCTTCGTCTGCTCGCGTCCTTTCAGGGGCGCGAGGGACGACTGGAAAGTGACTTCCGCGACGCCGTCGATCTTCCGGTCGGCGGGGATCGTGGTCTGGACCCCGTCGGTGACAGGCCACCGGCCCGGGTTGTCCTCGGCGAGGTGTATCTGCCGGTACTCCTCCAGGCCCGGAGTGGCGGAAATGATCCCTGAGTGCGGGCCCTTCCAGTGGTCCATGCCTGTCTGGCGTGGCTGGTCGTTACGCACCCACAGCAGGATCGAGGAGGTGAAGTGCTTCTTCACGTCCAGGGGTGCAGCGGTCGGTGTCGTGCTCATGGTGTTGCCCTGCTCTTCCTTGGTCAGAGGGCGGTTATCGGGAGAGGAACTCGGCCGCGACGGGGGCGAACTCTTCGTGATACTGGAAGATGCCGCCGTGGCCGGAGTCGGGATAGATGATCAGCTTGCTGTCCTTGATGCGCCGGTGCAGATCCTCCGACAGGACCGAGGGGACCATGCGGTCGTTGTCGCCGTTGGCGATCAGAGTGGGCTGGGTGATCTTCGACAGGTCGTCGGGGGCGGAGCGCCCCCACTTCTTGATCGCCTTCAGCTGCGTCTGGAACGCCTTGACCTTGATTTCCGCGTCGCGGTCGGCGGT
The DNA here is from genome assembly GCF_010548375.1 of Streptomyces sp. SID13726. Classification (GTDB taxonomy): domain Bacteria; phylum Actinomycetota; class Actinomycetes; order Streptomycetales; family Streptomycetaceae; genus Streptomyces. The sequence goes on along the minus strand of NZ_JAAGLY010000018.1, from coordinate 115,171 downwards.
GCGCTCCTTCAGTCGGCCGACAAACGCACGCGCGGCGGGCTTACCGGCGGCGTTGCGGTTGAAGAACAGGAACTCCTTGGGGTCCGACCGGGTCAGGGCGGCGCGCAGCATGTCCGCGTACGTGGTGCCGGCGACCTTGTCGATGTCCTTGCCGCCCTTGGGCCCGGTGCCGGTGAGGACGAGCTTGCGGACGAGTTCGGGATGCTTCACCACCAGGGCCTGGGCGACCATGCCGCCGAGGGAGAAGGAGAAGATGTCGATCTTGTCGAACCCGAGGGCCTTGACGAAGGCGTAGGCGTCGTCGGCCATCGCCTCGACACTGTCCGGCACCCGGCCGGTGGAGGCCCCGACCCCGGGCTGGTCGAAGGCGATGACGTGACGGCCCTTCGCGATGGGGTCGATGATGCGGGGGTCCCAGTTGTCCAGGGTCGCGGCGAGGTGGACGAAGAAGACGACGGGGATGCCGCCCTTCGGGCCCAGCTCGCGGTAGGCGTAGGTGACGCCACCGGCGCTGACGGTACGGGCCGGGGCCTTCGCGTAGGAGGTGATGACGGCTTCATTCGGGGTGTCGGTGCTGCCCATGATGGATTCTCCTTGTGTATTTCGTATCGCCCGTCGCGGTCGCGGCGGGTCAGCTGTTGCCGATGACGGCCTTACCGCGGATGCCGCCCTGGGACAGGGACTGCAGCGCCTGCGGGATCTGGTCGAAGCCGGCCACCTTCCCCACGACCGGGCGCACCACGCCCTGGTCGACGAGGGTGGTGATCTGGCGGAGTTGGTCGCCGCTGGCGCGCATGGACAGGAACTCATACGTCACGCCGAGCCGCTTCGCCTGCTTGCGGATCTTGCTGCTCAGGCCGGCGACCGCCAGGCGCACCAGCGGGTTCAGACCGGCCTCGCGGGCGAACGCGGGGTCCGGAGGACCGGCGATCCCGATGGTCTTGCCGCCGGGCCCCAGCACTCGCAGGGACTTCTCGAGATTCGTCCCGCCGAGGCTGTCCAGCACCAAGTCGTAGCCGGTCAGGAGCTGCTCGAAGTCCTGGGTGCGGTAATCGATCACCGTGTCCGCGCCTAGCGCGCGCACGAATTCTGCGTTGGAACCGCTGGCGGTCGTGGCGACGCTCGCACCGAGGTGCGAGGCGAGCTGGATCGCGATCGAACCGACCCCGCCGGCGCCGGCGTGAATGAGAACCTTCTGCCCCGGCCGCACCCTCCCGCGCTCCACCAGCGCCTGCCACGCCGTCAGAGCCACCAGCGGCAGCGAGCCCGCCTCTTCCATGCTGATCGACGCGGGCTTGAGCGCCACGTCGCCCTCCGCGACGGCGATGCGCTCGGCGAACGTGCCGATGCGGTCCTTGCCGGGCCGGGCGTAGACCTCATCTCCGGGCTTGAAGCCCCGAACTCCTGTCCCGACGCCGATGACGGTGCCCGCGACGTCGTTGCCCAGGATCAGCGGCAGCTTGTAGGGCAGGACCTGCTTGAACTCGCCGGCGCGGATCCTCTCATCCAGCGGGTTCAGCCCGGCGGCCTCCACCCGCACCAGCACGTCGTGCTCTCCGACGATGGGCTCGGGAACGTCCGCCACCTGCAGCGGCGCCCCGTACTTGGCGACGACGAACGCTCTCATGAGGCGTCTCTCCTTGTCTTCATCCTGGTCAGCCGTGTTTGTAGGCAGATTGGCTAGTTCGGCTGACCAGTCGGGGTCTCGCCTCGCTCAGTGAATCCGAGTAAGCTCAATTATGAGTCCACTCAGAATTTTTCGCAAGGGGAGGTTGTCCATGGGACGCGGTCGCATACCGATCGGACGCCGGGAGCGGGCCAAGGAGGACAAGCGTGAGCGCATCATGACCGCAGCCCGTGAGCAGTTCGCCGAACACGGTGTCAGCGGGGTCACGACGCAGCAGATTGCCGACCGGGCTGACGTAGCGATCGGCACCCTGTACCGGTACGCGTCCACGAAGGCGGAGTTGCTGATCATGGTGCAGAACGAGAAGTTCGCCGCCGCCATCCACGACGGCCTCGCCGCCGCGAACACCGCCGCCGGGCGGGGCGGTGTACTCGAGGGAGTCATCGCTCTCATCGGTCCCGTGGTGGCGTGCGTGAGGGAGCAGATCGAGAACGGCCGCACGTACCTGCACGAGCTGGTCTTCGGCGACCCGGCCGAGCCCTACCGGCGTATGGGCCTCGCCCTTGCCGCCAGCCTCGAGGACGGCATCACCGGCCTACTCACCCGCGACGACTACATCGACACCGCTGACGCGGCAACGCTGGCGAGGGTGATCACCGCGATCATCCACATCAGCACCACCGCCACCGTGTACTTGCACCGCAGCGACGAAGCCGTCCTCTCCGACATCCGTGACCAGATCCGCACCATCCTGGCGCCCCACCACCGCGCCCCATGATCACTCGCTTCACGAGCGAAGCATCATGCGTCTGCTGCCCGCGTCGAACTCAGCGAGCACATCGTCACCTGCGAGGCACAGAGCCGCGAGCTACCGGGGGCGATCGTGTACGTCGGCGCTGGCCCCATGGACATTGAGTTCGCCTACGTTCTGGCGAACTACGGCGCACAAGTCGCAATCACCGAGTATCGCGACCGGTCGCCCTGCCGCACGATGACTCTGCACCGCAGTTCGCCCGTGCCCGATCCAGCGTGCGGGCTGCGCCGTCCAGACCTTGGACCGTTGAACTCCCTGAATCTCGCGCAGAACCTCACGTCAGAGCAGATGAGATCCGTCCGGGGAGTCCGGAATCAGTTGCTCTGCCCAGATGACCTTGCCTTCGCGGTTGTGCCGTGTGCCCCAATGTTCGGTGAGCTGGGCAACGAGGAGCAGGCCGCGGCCGCCCTCGTCGAAGACCCGGGCGCGGCGCAGATGCGGGGCCGTGCTGCTGGCGTCTGACACTTCGCACGTCAGAGCGGATTGAAGGATCATCCGTAGCTGGATGGGGCTCTTGCCGTAGCGGATGGCGTTCGTCACCAGCTCGCTGACCACGAGTTCGGTGGTGAAGGCCAGTTCTTCCAGTCCCCAGGCGGTTAGCTGATCGGATGCGTGGAGGCGGGCTTTGGAGACGACTGCCGGGTCGCTGGGGAGGTCCCACGTGGCGACGTGATCGGCGTCAAGAGCTCTGGTCTGTGCCACAAGGAGGGCGACGTCGTCGGAGGGGCGGCTGGGCAGCAGCGCGGACAGCAGTTCGTCGCAGGTCTCCTCAAGCGACGCCGGCGCCCGGCTAAGCACGTCGCGCAGCAGGGCGAGGGCGGGCTCGACGTCACGAGAGCGGCTTTGGATGAGGCCGTCGGTGTACAGAACCAGTCGACTGTCTGGTGGCAGTTCGAACTGGGCGGTTTCGAAAGGCAGCCCGCCCAGCCCCAGAGGCGGGCCGATCGGCAGCTCCGGGAAATCGACCGCCCGGGAGGCGGGGCTGTTGTCGCCGACGGCGGCCGGGGGAGTCACCACGGCCGGCGGAAGGTGCCCGGCGCTGGCCAGGGAGCACGTGCGGGAGACGGGGTCGTAGATCACGTACAGGCAGGTGGCGCTGATCTCGTCCGTGTCGCCTTCCTCCTCGCGCTGCAGGCGGATGACCACGTCGTCGAGGTGGGTCAGCAGTTCGTCGGGGGTCAGGTCGATGTCCGCCAGGGTGCGCACGGCCGTCCGCAGCCGGCCCATGGTGGCCGCGGCATGCAGGCCGTGACCGATCACGTCGCCCACGACGAGTGCGACGCGGGCCCCGGAGAGCGGAATCACGTCGAACCAGTCGCCTCCCACGCCCGCTCTTGACCCGCTGGGCAGGTAGCGAGAGGCGGTCTCGACAGAGGTCTCCTTTGGCACGTGATGCGGCAGCAGGCTGCGCTGGAGGGTGAGGGCGGTGGAGCGCTCCTGGGTGTAACGCCGGGCGTTGTCGATGTTCACCGCTGCTCTGGAGGCGATCTCCTGGGCGAGCAGCAGTTCGTCGTCGTCGAAGGGGTCCGTTTGACGGCGGACGAACTGTGCGAGTCCCAGCGGGCTTCCGCGGGCCCACAGCGGGACCAGGAGCATGGAGCGCAGGCCCGAGGCGCCCAGGGCGGGGTCATGGCCCGCCGACCTCCCCAGCCGGACGTCGTCGGCGGTGACGCGGAGCCGGAGGGGCTGTCCGGTGGCCAGAACGCGAGCCGGCTCCGAGCCTTCCGGGTAGGTGTGCGTCTGCCCTGTACCGGGTGCTGGATCCGGACAGCCGTCCGAGACCGCCTGGGCGGTGCGGCGGAGCGTCGCAGGACCGTCCACCGCGTACGTTCCTTCCTCTTGGAAGGCGGAAGAAAGGAGGTCGACGGTGACGAGGTCCGCGAGGTGGTCGGCACCCACGTCCGCCAGTTCCTGCGCCGTGCGGGTGATGTCCAGGGTGGTCCCGATCCGTGTCCCGGCCTCGTTGATCACCAGCAGCCGCCGCTGCAGCCAGCGGTCGCGCGCACTCTGGTATGCAGCGACAGTCTGTTCCGACGTGCGATCGACGTACTCGAAGGCCATCGCGCTCAGGGTGACCGTCGCCGAGTTCCTCAGCTCCTGGGACCCGGCGACCCGGGCAATTTCCGCATAGAGCTGATCAAGCAGACCCGCGTGCACGAGCCGATGGACGCGAAGGAGCTGGCTGATCGGCACCCCGAGCTCAGCGAGCCGGCAGGCGAACTCGATGGCACCTGGTGGCGTCCTGACCTCGGCCATATCGAGACCGCGCTCAAGGAAATCCAGACTGGCCGCGACGTGTTCGGACAACCCCACTGGCGCCTGGGCGGCGACGTCCTCGTACTGCCACACATCGGGAAGCTCGTCGCGCAGGTGCTCCAATATCACGTCGACCAATTGATCCGCTCGGGGTGCGAGGCCCCGAGCGAGATCGCTGAGGAAGGCACGGGCGTCGGTACCCATAATCACAAGGTACCCCCGCCCTGGTCGACGGGCCGTGATCGCGGAGTCCATCGGGCTCACTCGCCCGCCCTCGGCCAGGGGTGTGGGGCAGCCGTTCACGGTGTGACCGGCGTGGCGGAGACAGGGCGCAGGTCCTCTGGCGCCGGGGTCGTCCACCGTTGAGAGGGGTGGGTCCGTCGTGTCCGGCGGCGGTCCGCGCACGTCTTGCGCAGGATCCTTCCGAGCGACCGTGACGTCCTTCATGCCGCCCCTTGAGGAGGCGACGGCGCCGGAGGCGGTTAGCTCGAACTACGGCTGCTGATTGACGAGGCCGAGGAATTCGCCCATGCGGAGCTCCGCGAACTCGGGACCTGTTTCCGCGGCGACCTGACCGAATCGCGGCACACGCTCCTGGAATCCCGGCCACGTGAGTGAGTCCGCGTATTCCGCGTAGGCCGCACGGAGGTCTGCGTCCGGCGGGAGAGACGCCCGGTTGACCTGGGCACGCAGTTGATGACGTCGGCGACCGGCGTAGCGGAGAGAATCATGCCCCCAGCTTCTCGATGAAGAGGTCACCGCTGCTTACGCAGGCCTGCGCGCGGCAAGCGACCACCCCGACTACCTCATCGAGGTCGACACCGAGCAGCAGTACGTCGTGGTCGGCGGCATTCGCTCGACCGGTCTGACGTCCGGCATGGCGCTAGCCGAACACGTGCACCGGCTGCTCAAAGGCTCCGGCGGGATCAAGCTCGCCGAACGGGAAGAGCTGCCACCACCACCCCGCATGCCCAGCATCGGTGAAGCATTCCCGCGCCCCTACCAGGACGCCGACCGGATTGCCGCCGACCCCGCATACGGCAAGATCGTCTATGTCTGCGAACGCTTCACCGCGGACGAGATCCGCGACACCTTCACCTCACCCATCCCCCCGCCACCCTCGAAGGCCTGCGGCGCAGGACCCGCGCCCGCAACGGCCGCTGCCAGGATTTCTTCTGCGGCGCAGAAGTCGAACTCGTCCTGCGCCAGCACGGCAGGATCGAGGCCCGCCGGCGGATTCGGCGGCCGGCCGCACCAGGACGCGTGTTCCGCGTTCCCTCCGGACCGCTCCGCACAGTGGACTGGAACGCAGGCCCCGTGACCATCGGCCTCGCCGACTGAACCACCGGTACCAACCCAAGGAACACCCGGTCTTCCACTCGGATCATGGAGCGTCGAGAACCGCATGATCTTGGAAGCCGCGCCTGTCCCACACCCGGAGATCTGGTGGACCTGCAGATCGTCACGAACTGGACGTCACGCGACTGCGCCGAAGCCCTGATCCGCGGCTGACTGGAAGAAGAGCATGTACAGAGAGCCTCGTTCCTGTTTGCGCTGATTGACGAACCCAAAGGACGATGGGCGTCCTCAATTGGCGCCGATCATAATAGTTGACCGTACGCCGATTTCCGATCTCCCTCTGTCGTGCAGTCCCCATCAGACGCCACTCGGCCTTTCCTGCTCAGTAGAGCCTGGATGTCCGCGACGGGCGGTGTTCGCGAAGTGCCCGTGGCGAGTCAGCTGAAGAAGTCGGGTGGCCACCGCATGGGCTTGGCACGACAGTTGGGCCGTTCGGTGTGGATCGCTGTTGTCCCGTTTGCATCATTGGCTCACACGCAGTGGGTGCCCGTGTTGAGCGTCCGTGGCTGGTTCGGACACTGAGCGGGAGGGCCCTGACGGTCTCGCCGTGAGGTGATCGACGGATTCGCCTGGACGGCTTTGCACCGGGAGCGGTGGGTGCAGCTGCCAGAAGGGTGCGGCAACTCGGCGCGGGCCCGCTTTCTTGTGTGCGATCGGGCAGATGCGCTGACCGCGACGCTATCATCTGAGTATGAGTATGTAAACTCAGGGGAGCGGTGGCGTCACCGCAGGTATCCGTGGGCCGAGGCTGCCGGCACTTCGTCCACTGGGTGGCCGGCAAGCCCGACCTCACCCGTCAGATGTCAAACGCACGATGAAAACGGCGAGTTCACCGTGCGCCACCGCTGGATCGTCCAACGGACACAGAACTCGTGCCCTGTCCCTTCGAGATGCCCATGCGGCGCGATCACTCTCATCCGCATCTGCTCGGCTGATCCGACCTGCGCATCGGTGCCCATTCTGACGACGACGCAAGAAACTCCCGTCAGTCAACTCACCTGCCGGGATGCGGATCAGCACCCAGTCGTCCGACTGTCTGTCCCACCAGGATTTCCTGTTGCACGTGCCGAAAATCGACTCCGGAGGCTCCAGGCGAGGTAATGCTGCCGAACCACCCCAGTGCGAAGGCTGCGGGCACGGAAACCAGGCCTGGGGTCTGGAACGGGTACCAGTTGAAACTCGCCTGCGGCCACAGCGCGAACGCGGTTCCCGAGACGATGGGCGAGAAGACCGTGAGGACGGCGCAGAGCAGTAGTCCCCCGTAGACGGACCACAGGAGTCCTCGACGGTTGAAGCGACTCCAGAAGAACGAGTAGATCAACGCGGGGAAGACGCATGTAGCCGCAACACTGATCGAGAAGGCGACCAGGAATTCAGTCGGATACCGGTGGATGGCAGCAGCCAGTGACAGGCCCACCGCGCACACGCTGACGGCGGCCACGCGCAGTGCCCGCACCTCTCCGGTTTCCGTGCGACGGCGCTTGCCTCGCGCGAGCACATCGTGGGTGAGAGAGACGGCGGCAGCGAAGGTCACACTGGTCACGGTTGTGAGCACAGTGAGGAACACGACGCACGCCAGGACGGTGATGAGCACGACGCGACCTGCTGAACCGTCACGGAGTACGCCCGAGGCCAGCTGGATCGGGGACAACTGCCCGGTGCCATCGACCGCGCCGATACCGGCCGCGCCCAACACGGCCGCTGATGCGAAGCCGGTGGCGATCAGCAGGAGGACGAAGGCGCCGACCAGTCCCGTGGCGATACTCATGGATCGCCGTGCCGTGCGTCCGGTTCGGGACGCGCTGATGCGTAGGATCTGGTGAGGCATCATGGCCGTGCCGAGGATGAAGACGATGTGATTGCCGAAGGTGTTGAGCGAGCCGAAACTCGCCGTGTACGGCCAGAACCCCGGCTCCAGATATCTGTCCGGCGCCATGCTGTTGTCCTCCGCGGCCGAGAGCAGAGATCCGGGATCCCAGTCGAATTTTCTGACGGCCAGCAGCGTGATGACCGCCAGCGTCACCAAGGTCAGCGGCACCTTCGCGACATGCATGAAACTGTTGCCTCTCAGGCCCGCCACCGCGGCGAAGCAGGCGACGAGGCAGCCCATCAGGATCGTGCACACCACCTGCGCCCCGTCGGTCGTCGTGCCGATCAGGAGAGCCGTGCTGGTGCCTGCGACACGCAGTTGGATCACGATGAGGGGGACCGTGATGGCCAGCGTCACCGCGGTCGCGGCGATACGGGGCCCCCGTCCTGGCGCCCGCAAGGCGAAGAGGTCACCGAGGGTGTAGCGACCGGTGGTACGTATCTTCTGTGCGAGGAGCAGCAGTACGCCGAGCATGAGCAGGCCGTCGAGGGCGTACGTGAACCCGTCGTAACCGAACAGCGCGACACCACCGGAGACCGTCAACAGAGTGACGACAGAGATCTGCTCGCCGGCCATGGCGAATCCGTTGACGACCGGGGAGAGGGACCGGTTGGCGACATAGAGCCGCTCCGGATTCTCCTCCTCCGCTGTGGCGAGAGTGAAGAGCCACAGCAGGGCCACCCCGATGAAGATGAGGAAGGCGATGATCACGGGGCGTCTCGCGTCCGAACCGATCGGGTCGAGTACGCCCGAGCCCAGGATGTCCATGGTCACCGTGTCACCACCGGGAACCGTCGACGGAGGCACCATCGGAGATATCCGTGTGGCGTACGTCGGTGGTCAGAGCCTGTTCGAGGGGGTCGGCCGACCGGGTGCTCCGCAACTCGTACAACCAGGCAGTGGCGATGAACAGGGCGCATTGCAGAACGCCCCATACCAGTCCCAGGGTGAGCTCGCCGTACACCTGCACTGCGGGCACGTCGGTGAAGCAGGACAGCGTGATGCCGACGGCGAAGGGGATCCCGTTGACGACAACGAAGTCGCGTTGCGCACGATGCGCGGTCTCGCGGAGCCTGTTCACGTGCTGTGAGCGTCCGGCATGGTGCGTTTGGAGCGGCGCCGGCGGGCGGCCAGGGGGATTCGGGGGGACATGCGAGTGCACGGGACCTCCGGGCATTGAGGGTGGGTAGCGGCGCAGCGCGCAGCGTCCGATGCCGGCAGGAGGATCCCGCCGGCCACGGCATGACGGTGGTGAGCAAGGGCCAACGGGTGTGGCGCCCAGGCGAAGTACGGCACGCAGCACATGGGGGCTGCTCGCATCCGTTGCCACTCGATGCACAGGGTGCTGTGTCGGGGGCTTGGCGGACCAACGCGGACGAAGAGCTGGGCACGGACCGTGAGGTTCCAGCCGGACCTCGCGAAAGCGTGCGCGTACCTACAAGCCGCTGTTGCCGTGATGCGCCATGTTGTGATCAGGAGAATCACGGACTCTGTGATGGCCTGTCAACAGCCTGTGAGATGTGTGCGACATGTCACTGCATGCCAACCAGACTTCGGGACGCGCAAGCCGTCCGAGACCGCGCGCATTCTCGGACTGCGCCAACCAGGGCCTCCACCGGTCCAGGTGCGTCAGTGCTCCATGCCTTGTGAGCGTGCTCGCCGACTCTCCACCTGCCCAGTGGATTTGACCGCCAGCTGGTCGAACGGGGTCTGCTTGCCCGGCGGGTGCTCATGACACTGGCAATTCCTCGGTGCTTCGGGGCACTTCGGCGGCCCGCTCAGTGACCCATTCCGCAGAGAGGTCCCAACGGTGGGGACGGCGGGGAGCGGCACCGCCTCGAGCCGGACGTCGGGGATCGCCAGGCCGGGCCGGCCGATCTGTCACTTCTGGGGGTCGTGCGAAGGCGCCCCGCTCAGGCGTGCCTGCAGGTGCGTCCGTTCACTGCCTTGCGTGTTCGTGTTCGACGCCCAACAGTGCGAATGCGTTGTGGATGCCCTGCTCGAGGAGCTCATCGGCGAGCTGCGTGTCGGCGAGGGCTCGGGAGAGCTGCAGCGTCCCGGCCATCATGGCGTAGGCACTGAGCGTCTTGGTGCGGACCGACAGTGGATCGTCCGGTGCGAGGCGGGCGGCGATGCCGTCGGTGACCGTGAGCGCGCCGTCGGTGTACGCCTGCTTGATCGGGTCCGTGCAGCGCCCTATCTCGTCGAGCAGGGCGGCGGAGGGGCAACCGTCATCCGGGCTGTCCCGATGCTGGGGGGACAGATACCAGCGCACGATCTGTTCGACCCCGGCGCGACCGGGAGCCGCGTGCGCGACGATGGTCGCGTTCTGTGCCTGCAGTTGGTCGGCGACCGCGGTGGCGACGAGGTCGTCCTTGGATGTGAAGTGCGTGTAGAAGGCGCCGTTGGTCAGGCCTGCGTCCTTCATCAGTGCCGAGATACCCGACCCGTCGATGCCGTGTCGCTTGAACCGGCGACCGGCCGTCTTGACGATCCGCTGCCTGGTCGCCTGCTTGTGCTCACTCCTGTATCGCATCACGCGCTCCTTCATGGCCGGAAGGGCCGCTCGCCCTTGGTCCGGCTCCCTCACTGTATTGTATTTCGAATGTAATTCAATGATGCGGGTGGGCGGTCGCCGTTCGCGAGGGGCTCGTCCCGGTCGGCCTTGTATCCCTTGGTGTCGGACTCTCCTGCGGTCGAACCGGACTTCGCCGTCGCGCCGCATGACGGCTCTCTTGCTGCCGGAAGATGCTTGGCCCCTCGGTCTTCTCTGTGCGGCCGAGGCGGCGTCCGCGTCCGGGTCCGCAGCCGCTGGGGCGGTGATCGCCCGTCCCGGACGACGGGGAATCGACTGCCGCCGGCCAGTCCGCTGCCCATGTCGACGCCGATGCGTTCCGCTCGCCGCTTGCGCCCCAATGAAATTATGGTCATACTTCAATGGTCGGCGCGTTTCCGAGGGGCTCGGCCACGCAAGGTGCCCGCCTTCCCGGTCTTCGATCGTCGACCCCGCAGACTGCAGCCGCAGTCGTCGCAGCAACCGCATGTTGAGAGGCGACAATGAACGACGCACAGGGTGTACGAGGCGACGCGGTGACGTCGTACAAGCTCGCGCCGAACCGCACCGTGACCGCCGGCGGGTTGACGTTCGCCTACCGCGATCTCGGCCCCAGGACCGGTACGCCGGTGGTCTTCTTCAACCACCTCGCAGGAGTCCTCGACAACTGGGACCCCCGCGTCGTCGACGGTTTCGCGGCGAAGCACCGGGTCATCACGTTCGACAACCGGGGGGTCGGTGCCACCAGCGGTTCCACCCCGAAGACCATCCAGGAGATGGCGAAGGACGCCGTCACGTTCATCCGGGCCCTCGGGCTTGAACTCGTGGACATCCACGGCTTCTCGATGGGCGGCATGATCGCTCAGGTGGTCGTGCAGACCGACCCGCAGCTGGTCCGCCGGCTGATCCTCACGGGCACCGGTCCTGCGGGTGGCGAGGGCATCAAGAACGTGACCCGGCTGTCCAACATCGACACCGTCCGAGCGCTGTTCACCCTGCAGGACCCGAAGCAGTTCCTCTTCTTCACCCGCACCGCGAACGGGCGGCGGGCCGGCAAGGAGTTCCTGGCCCGGCTGAAGGAGCGCACCAAGGACCGGGACAAGGCCATCTCCCTCACCGCGTACAGGTCCCAGCTCAAGGCCATTCACCGCTGGGGACTGGAGCAGCCCCAGGACCTGTCCGTCATCCGGCAGCCCGTGCTCGTCGCCAACGGCGAGAGCGACCGGATGGTGCCGTCGAAGAACTCGTACGACCTGGCGCAGCGAGTGCCGAACGCCGAGTTGGTGATCTATCCGGACGCCGGCCACGGTGGCATCTTCCAGTTCCACCAGCAGTTCGTGGACACGGCTCTCGAGTTCCTTGCACGGCAGTAAGCGCGGAGTACGGCTGCTGCTTGAACCGAGGACGCTGCTGAGTCGTGACGCCTTGGGCTTCCCCGTCACAAGAATGCGGCGGTGGGGCCGTGGGTCTTCCAGTCCGCCGACCGGGCGGGATGCGCCAGACGCGGGGATTGCTCAAGCCCACCGGGCGAACCCAGGGGAGACCGCGAGCTGTCACCCGGGGTTGCGCTCTTGAACTCGGCGCCCTCGCGCATGGCCCGGCTCAGGCAGCCGTCGACCGGCCCTCCGGGGATGGGCCGACACGCTCACCGCAGGAATGTGAGGGCGTTCTCAATGCCCTGTTCAAGGACCTCATCGGCGAACTTCCGGTCGGAGAGCGCACGGGACAGCTGCAACGTCCCCACCAGCATGGTGTAGAGGGCGATCGCCTTGCCGCGCGCCGACCGCGGGTCACCTGGCGTCAGGCGGGCGGCGATCTCATCCATGATGGCGTTCGCGCCATCGGTATAGGCCTGCTTGGCTCCGTCCTCGCAGCGGCCGATCTCGTCGAGCAGGGCGGCGGAGGGGCAGCCGGTGCCGGGGTGGTCCCGGTGTTCGGGCGACAGGTACTCGCGAACGAGGTCCTCGAGCCCTGCACGGCCGGGCTGCAGCGTGCCGTACTGCTCCACCTGTGTGCGCAGTTGGTCTGCTACGACGTTCGCGACGAGGTCGTCCTTGGACTCGAAGTGGGCGTAGAAGGCTCCGTTGGTCAGCCCGGCATCCGACATGAGCGTGGAGACACCGGATCCGTCGATCCCGTCCAGCTTGAACCGCTGGCCGGCCCTCTCGATGATCCGCTGCCGCGTCACCTGCTTGTGCTCCTTGGTGTAGCGCGCCACAGGGTTTCCCTCCATTCGCTCCGCGGGGCCATTGCCACGCAAGCCCATACTAATCTATTGTCTGACGTGTGTAATATTACGATCGGCAGGTAATTTTGGGGGCCATAGTGTCGCCGTCAGAGATGAGGCATGCCGTGGGCGACGTCGCCTTCAGATCCGTTGTGGATCAGTCACACGCGATGGCCTCGGGCGAGGTCTCGAGTCAAGAACTCGTCGAGCTCTACCTTGAGCGAATCTCCACCCACAACCCCGCGCTGAACGCGGTGGTCACGCTCGACCCCGAGCGCGCCCGACGTGAGGCCGCAGAAGCAGACGCCGCGCGGGCGGCCGGCCAGCGCCTCGGCCCGCTGCACGGCGTACCCGTCACGGTCAAGGACAGCTTCGAGACGGCAGGGATGCGCACCGTCTGCGGTCGCACGGATCTGAAGGACCACATACCCGACCAGGACGCCGAGGCGGTCAGACGGCTGCGCTCGGCGGGCGCCGTCATCATGGGCAAGAGCAACATGCCGCCGGGCAACCAGGACGTCCAGGCCGACAACCCGGTGTTCGGCCCCTCATCGAATCCGTGGGACAGAACCCGTACCTCGGGCGGGTCCGCCGGAGGCGGCGCCGTCGCGACCGCTGCCGGTCTCACGTCGTTCGACTTCGGTTCGGAGATCGGCGGATCGACCAGGATCCCGTCCCACTTCACCGGCCTGTACGGGCACAAGTCGACGTGGCGGTCGATCCCGCTCATCGGACATGTCCCCTACGGCCCGGGCCCGGGCCGGTGGACAGAGGCCGATATGGCCTGCGGCGGCGCACAGGTCCGCGACCCACGCGACCTGGTTCCGATCCTGCACTCGGTCGTCGGGCCGGCGGACTACGACGCCGGCTTCACCTACACGCTCGCACCTCCGCGCGCGACCGAGCTCGCCGATTTCCGGGTCGCCGTATGGAGCGAGGACCCGTCGTGTCCCATCGACGACGACGTGGCGGAAGCCGTGTCGGAGGTGGTCACGGTACTCAGGGCAGCGGGGGCCAAGGTGGTGATCCAGCCGGCGAGCCTTCCCGTCGACATCGCGACCAACCATCACAAGGCCTTTCTCCCCCTGGTCTACGGCGCATTCACCTACGACCGGACCGGTCTCACCCCCGCCTCCAACGCCGCGCTGCTGGCCCGGCTCGTCCAGCACCCACGCGGCGACGCCGGACCCGCTCTGCGGGGCACCTTCCAGACCCATTACCAGTGGCTGCAGGCCCACACGGCGCGTAACGAAATCCGCCAGCGATGGTGCGAGTTCTTCCAGGACTTCGACGTCGTCCTCATGCCGGTCACCCCCACTGCCGCCCCGGCCCACCACAACAAGCTCATCGACCGGTTCGGGCGGTCATTCGCCGTGGACGGTGTGCGACGCAGTTACTGGGACCAGGTCAAGTGGAACGCCATCGCCAACATCTCCGGCGGCCCGGCGACAACCATCCCGGTGCGCAAGGGCAGGAGCGGACTCCCCATCGGGCTGCAGGCCCTGGGACCGAGCGCAGGCGATCTCACCACCATCGAGTTCGCCGCCCTGCTCGGCCGCGAAGTGGAGGGCTTTGTACCGCCCCCGGCGTTCGCCTGACGGCGCTCGGCCCATTCGGCCGCCAAACGATCCGGCCGATGCCGCTCTGCTCGAAAACGCCCGCACGCGCCTGTGCCGTCGAACCCGTCCCGACTGAAGGAAATCTCCCCCCGTGACGTCTCTTCACAACCACCTGACCCTGCCCAACGGCCAGGTTCTGCCGAATCGGATCATGAAGTCCGCGTTGAGCGAAGGACTCGCCGACCAGCACAACGCCCCGGACCGTCGCCTCGAACAGCTCTACCGGACCTGGAGCAAGGGCGGCTACGGCCTGATCATCACCGGCAACGTCATGGTCGACCGCAACCAGCTCGGCGAGCCGGGCAACGTCGTCATCGAGGACGACCGCGACCTCCCCGCGCTCACCCGATGGGCCGCGACGACCAAGGACGCCGGCATTCCGACCTGGGTGCAACTCAACCACCCTGGCCGCCAGGCCAACCTGCTCGCACTCGGGCACACCCCGGTCGCACCCAGCCCGATCCCGCTCTCACTTCCCGGCGCCACCAAGCCCCGTGAGCTGACGTCCGCGCAGATCGAGGACATCATCGAGCGGTTCGCGACCGCGGCCGAGGTGTGTGAAGCGGCGGGCTTCGCCGGAGTGCAGGTCCACGGGGCTCACGGCTACCTGGTCAACCAGTTCCTGTCCCCGCTGTCGAACCAGCGTGACGACGACTGGGGCGGTGATGCGGAGCGGCGGATGCGCTTCGTCCTCGAGGTCGTGCGCCGCATACGGTCACGGGTGTCGCCGATCTTCGCTGTCGCGGTCAAGCTCAATTCGGCTGACTTCCAGCGAGGAGGCTTCACGGAGACGGAGTCCCGCCAAGTGGTCGCGGCCTTGGCGCAGGAAGGGCTTGACCTGATCGAGGTCAGTGGCGGCAACTACGAGTCGCCCGCGATGACAGGCGCCTCAGCGGTGTCGACGCGTGCCCGCGAGGCCTACTTCCTGGATTACGCCCGCACAGTGCGCGCCCTAGTGGGTGACATCCCGCTGGCGGTCACGGGCGGCTTCCGCTCCCGTGACGCGATGGCGGAGGCCGTCACCGAGAAGGAGTGCGACGTCGTCGGTATCGGGCGGCCCACTGCCACGACGCCCGATGCCGCGGACGTGATCCTCACGGGGCGCGCCGAAGCGGTCGTCGCACACCAGCTGCGCTACGGGATGCGTCGCGTACTGGGCAAGGTCGCCGACCTCAAGGCACTCGACGGCGTACTCGACCTCAGCTGGCACGCCGATCAGCTGCACCGACTGGGTGCCGGCCTCGAACCCGACCTGCGCCGCGGACGTCTGGCCACCACTATCTCGATGGTGCGGCGCAACGGCAGGACGTCCTTCCGCCGCAAACGCGGGGCCTGAAGGTCACCGGGGGTTCACGCGGCGATCTCAGGATCGCCGCGAGCGGTATCAGCTGTCTCGCCGGTGCTTGGTCAGACCGGCCATTGGGGATGAGCCGCCGGGCTGCCTCGGCGAAGACCGCGAAGAGGTGATCGACGGCTTCGGCATCGCCGTCTACCGCGAGGCGACCGGCCCCGTTCGTCGGCGCCGACCTCGCAGTCAAGAGTCAGGCAGGCCAGCCGACCGGGGGCGATCGCCACGGTCATGCACAACGGATGTCCGTTTCCGAAGTCAAGGGACCGACACCCTCGCTCATCAGCCCCAGGCCCCACAGCCCGAGCCCGATGACCAGGCTTCTCAGCCCTGCGCCGAAGTCGGTCAGGGAGTACTCCGGCGTCGGCTCGCTCCTGGAGACCGCACCGATCGTATGCAGTGAGCGAAGCCGGTCGGCGAGGCGATTCGGTCCCATCGACGCCATGCTGCCGAGGATCTTGGTGAACCGCTTCGGCCCCAGCAACAGCTCGCGCAGGATGAGTACGGTCCAGCGCTCGCCAAGGACGTCCATCGCCCTTGCGAGTGGACAGGCCTGACCGTACCTGCGTACCGCTCCTCCACCTTACTGACGACGCCGACAGGCCAACACGCGGGCCAGGACGTTCCCTCCGGCCCGGCCCCGTGAACCCTTTGCTACAGGACGGCACGTCCTTCGAGCTCGCCGAGTAGCGCGCGGACCTTGAGGTCACGTGCCAGACGCGCGTCGAGCACCGGGTTGATCACTCCTCGCAGCACGGACAGCGGTGTCCAGCGAGTCGGGCGGATCACCCGAGGCGAACGCTGCTCGATGGCACGCGCGATGGCCTGGGCGGCTTCGTCCGGCTTGAGGCGCTTGAGCAGTGGTCGCGGCGCTGTGCTGGACAGGAGCTTGGCGATCGTGGGGTCCTCGTCGACCCCGTTTCTGATCATGTCCGTCTGAATCAGTGCGAAGTAGGCAGTGGTGGCGGAGGCACCGTGCTGGGCGAGTTCCACTCGGAGCCCGCGTCCGAGCTGCTCGACCGCGGCCTTGCTCATCGCGTAGGGAATCGCCCCCATGCCGTTGGCGAAGGCGAACACCGAACTGATCAGCACCACCTGACCCTGGTTCTCCACGATCTGCTTCATCGCCGCGTTCACGGTGTTGATGACACCGTTGACGTTCACCGCCAGCACCTTTTCGATCGCGGGTGCGGGCATGGTGCGAAAGGTGGAGCCACGCCCCATGATGCCGGCGTTCGCGATGACGACGTCGACCCGCCCGAACCGCTCACAGATGTGGGCTACGGCATCGTCGAGTGCGTCGCGGTCGCAGACGTCCGCAGTGAAACCGACGACGCCGGACGGTGAGATGCGTTCTGCGAGCTCCGGCGTGTGCGGATGCAGATCCACGATGCCGACGCGCGCGCCGCGGGAAAGAAGAGCCCGGGTCGTCGCGCTCCCGAGCCCGCCGGTGCCACCGGTGATGAGTACGACCTTGCCGGCGAGTTCGTATGCAGTCATGCCGATGCCTCGTCTTCCGCCATGGGGATGGATGGTTCGTCCGCGTCCACATTCGGTGCGGCAATTCCCCGTTCGGGGGCCGAGTGGCGGGACTTCGCGTTTCACCGCCGGCGTGCCGCTGCCGATGTGAGCTTTCGAGCGGGCCACGGGCCTGCGGGTAGCCGCCGTGGTTCCGCCGGGGTCCAGATTCGCGGTGATCCGTGCTCGTTACTCCCGTGACTGTCGGTACGCGGACCCGGCGCAGTCGACGAGGCGGGCAGGAAGGATGCCTGTCCTGGATGCCTGCCTTCTGATGTCCAGGTCGAGGACAGCGGCGGCCCCGTGACTTCTCGGGGCCACCTGCGCCGAAGGCACGTCGAGGTGCCCGAGGGAGGTGATTCCTCGGGCACCTGACGCTCTCCTCAGGCGGTGTGGGTGGGGTAGTCGGTGTAGCCCGCGGCGCCGCCGCCGTAGAAGGTGGCGGGGTCGGGGGTGTTCAACGGGGCGTCGGCGCGTACGCGCTCGACCAGGTCGGGGTTGGCGAGTGCCATCGAGCCCACGGTGATGACGTCGGCCAGGCCGTCCTCGATGTCCTTGGCACGGGTGGCTATGTCCGTGCCGGCCCGGTTGAGGAGCAGCGTGGTCGGCCACAGCTTCCGGAGGGTGTACAGGAGTTCGTCGTCGCCGTCGTGGCCGATGTGCAGGTAGGCGAGGTTGAGGGGCGCGAGGGCGCGCAGCAGGTGCGGGTAGAGCTCGTGCGGGTCGTCCTCCACGAGGTCGTTGAGCTTGAACGGGTTGCCGGGAGAGATCCGGAGGCCGGTGCGGCCGGGGCCGATCTCGTCGGCCACGGCGGTGGCGACCTCCACCGCGAAGCGGATGCGGTTGTCGAGGGAGCCGCCGTACTGGTCGGTGCGCTGGTTGGCGCTGGGGAAGAGGAACTGGTTGACCAGGTAGCCGTTGGCCCCGTGGATCTCGACGCCGTCGGCGCCGGCCGCGATGGCGGCCGCGGCGGCACTGCGGAAGTCGTCGACCGTCTCGGCGACCTCCTCGGTGGAAAGCTCGCGCGGCACGGGCATCTCCTGGGGCCCGGAGGGCGTGAACGTGAGGCCCTGCGGCTTGATGGCCGAGGGAGCCACCGGCTGCCGGTGGTGGGGGGTGTTGTCCGGGTGGGAGATGCGTCCGGCGTGCATGAGCTGGATGACGATGCGTCCGTCGGCCTTGTGTACGGCGTCGGTGACCTTGCGCCAGCCGTCGATGTGCTCAACCGTGTAGATGCCCGGGGTCACGGGGTAGCCCTGGCCGTCGTCGGAGGGCTGGGTGCCTTCGGTGATGATGAGGGCGTGCGAGGCGCGCTGGGCGTAGTACTCGGCGTTCAGCTCGGTCGGCACGCCGTCCGGGGTGGACCGGCTCCGGGTCAGGGGGGCCATGGCCAGGCGGTGCGGCAGGGGGATCTCGCCGGCGACGGTCGGGTTCCACAGGGCGTTGAGCATGGGTGTTTCCTCAGGATCTGGGTGGCTGACAGCCATGGATGGGTCGGGCATCGTGTGGGCGTGGGCGGCCGGGACGGCAACTCATTAGAATTGTGATCGTAATCTAATTTCCTTGAGCGGTGAAGGCAAGCACGATCCGTGTTGGGCAGGGAGACCGTGATGCGCCGGATCTGTTGGTCGACGGCACAGGACGTTCGCGGTGAAGCGGCATGTCGGGTCCCGTCAGTGGATCATGGTGGTGATCAACGGACGGAGCCGACTCCGCCTGCTTGTCGCGGCGGCGACGTCCCTGAACCGAACCTGCCGTCCAGGGTCTGGCCGGCCCCGGGGCCCGGTGGTGCACCGGCACCGCTGCACCACCGGCGACCAGGCGGCCGTCAGCCGACGGTCATGGGGTGAGATCTTCGCGTCGAAGCACAGGGCGAAGAGCCTCGATGACGCTCGCGTCGTCCACGGTGGAGGGGATGGGTTCGTCGTGGCCGTCGGCGATGCCGCGCATCGTCTTGCGCAGGATCTTTCCCGAGCGGGTCTTGGGCAGGGCGGCAACGACCGCGACGCTCTTGAGTGAGGCGACGGCTCCGATGCGGTCGCGTACGAGTTGGACGAGTTCGGCCTCGACCTCGGTCGCCTCGCGGCTGATGCCGGCCTTGAGGACGACGAAACCGCGCGGTACTTGCCCTTTCAGGGCGTCGGAGACCCCGATGACGGCGCATTCCGCGACATCGGGATGAGCCGCCAGAGCTTCCTCCATGCTGCCGGTGGACAGCCGGTGCCCGGCGACGTTGATGACGTCGTCGGTGCGTCCCATGACGAAGACGTAGCCGTCGTCGTCGACGTGTCCGCTGTCGCCGGTGAGGTAGTAGCCGTCGAAGGCGGAGAGGTAGGAGGCGATGTAGCGGTCGTCGTCGTTCCAGAGGGTGG
The DNA here is from genome assembly GCF_010548375.1 of Streptomyces sp. SID13726. Taxonomy (GTDB): domain Bacteria; phylum Actinomycetota; class Actinomycetes; order Streptomycetales; family Streptomycetaceae; genus Streptomyces. Next base: position 95,607 of record NZ_JAAGLY010000018.1, on the reverse strand, counting down.
GCAGCGCGCCGGGCGGCAGGGGCAGCTTCACGACGATGGCGCCGTCGACGCCTGCGGACACCGGATCGCCTGACCGGTCGAGGACGCGCACGTCCCAGCCTGGGAGCGGGCGGGTCGGGGAGCCGGGTTTGACGGGTGCGGCTTCGATGCCCATGGGGTTGGCGACGATGGGCCAGCCGGTCTCGGTCTGCCACCAGTGGTCGATCACCGGGATGTCCAGAAGGGTGCTCGCCCAGTGGTACGTCTCGGGGTCGAGGCGCTCGCCGGCGAGGAAGAGGTAGCGCAGGCCGGTCAGGTCGTAGTCGGCGGTGAGCGCTCCCTTCGGGTCCTCCTTGCGGATGGCCCGGAAGGCGGTGGGCGCGGTGAACATGGTCTTGGCCCGGTGCTCGGCGGCCACCCGCCAGAACTGGCCCGCGTCCGGGGTGCCGACCGGCTTGCCTTCGTACAGGACCGTCGTGGCGCCGGCCAGGAGCGGGCCGTAGACGATGTACGAGTGGCCGACGACCCAGCCGACGTCGGAGCCGGTGAACATCGTCTCGCCCGGGCCCACGTCGTAGACGGCACCCATCGACCAGTGCAGGGCTACCGCGTAGCCGCCGCAGTCACGCACGACTCCCTTGGGTTTTCCGGTCGTTCCGGACGTGTAGAGGACGTACAAGGGGTCGTTCGCGGGAACGGGAACGCAGTCGGCCGACGGTGCGGTGGCGACCAGATCGGCCCAGTCGACATCGTCGGGCCCCAACTCAGCCCGCTCCTGTGGGCGTTGCAGGATCACGTTCTTCTCAGGCTTGTGGACCGCGAGTTCGATGGCCCGGTCGAGCAGCGGCTTGTACGCGATGACCCGCTTGCCCTCGATGCCGCAGGAGGCGGAGACCACCACCTTGGGAGCGGCGTCGTCGATTCGGACCGCGAGTTCGTGCGGGGCGAACCCGCCGAAGACCACTGAGTGGACCGCGCCGATCCGCGCACAGGCCAGCATCGCGATGGCGGCCTCGGGGACCATCGGCATGTAGATCACCACCCGGTCGCCCTGTTCCACGCCCAGTTGCGTCAGCCCTCCGGCGAAGGCAGCGACCTCGTCCCTCAGCTGGGCGTAGGTGTAGGTGCGCCGGGTGCCGGTCACCGGGGAGTCGTAGATGAGCGCGGGTTGATCGCCGCGCCCCGCTTCGACGTGCCGGTCGAGCGCGTTGAAGCAGACGTTCAGCCGCCCGTCGGGAAACCAGCGGTAGAAGGGTGCGCCGGAGGCGTCCAGGGCGCGTTGCGGAGCGACATCCCAGTCGATGCCTTCCGCCGCCGTCAGCCAGAAGCTCTCCGGGTCTTCCGTACTGGCGCGGAAGACGTCCTCGTACATTCCCATTGCGCACTCCTTTGTGGCATCCAGGGACCGGGGGAGGGGGCGGCGTGCAGCATGCTGTCCAAACGCATACTCAGGTTGGCCGGAATGGCCGAGCAGGATGCCGGAGACCGGATTCCCGGTCACCGGCATCGCGGAGGTGTCAGCGAGCCCTGTCGGCAGGCCCCGCCCTCAGGTCCTGGTCAGGCGCCGAGGTGCGTGCGGAGCCACTGCCCCATCCGCCCGATCGCCTCGTTCACCTCGGGCACGCGGCCTGCGCCCAGGACGAACGAGTGCTGGCCCTCGGGAACCCCGTGGGTCTCGGAGGTGACCTTGAAGTCGGCGAGCCGGCGCCCGAGTTCGGCACCGTCGTCGGCAAGGGTCTCGTACTCGCCGTAGTAGACGAGCGTGGGAGGCAGGCCGGTCAGGTCGGCGTTGGCGATGCTGACCCGGGGGTCGGCGGGGTCGATGGCGGGGTCCTGCACCCAGGCTCCGCGGAAGAGTTCGAGGGTGGTGCGGCTGAGCATCTTGTCGTTCGTCTCGTTTTCGTCCACTGCGGGGTTCTGGAGGGTGAGGTCGGTCCAGGGCGAGACGCTGACGATCGCACCGGGGGTGGGCTCGCCCTTGGCCAGCAGACGCAGCGGGAGCAGGATCGCGAGCGTGCCGCCGATGGAGTGGCCGGTGCTGCCGATGTTGTGGGGCTCGTAGCCCTGGGAGAGCAGCCACCGGTAGGCCGTCTCGACGTCGTCGAGCTGCGCCGGGTAGGGGTGCTCCGGCGCCAGGCGGAAGTCCACCACGAGTGAGCGGACGCCGGCGGCCTTCGCGATGTGGCCGGCGGCCTTGCGGTCGGAGTGCATCGAGGCGGTGACCGATCCGCCGAAGTGGAAGTGGAGCAGCGCCTTGTCGGGGGCGGCGCCCTCGGGGATGGCCCAGAGGGCGGGTACGCCGTCCGCGTCGACCTCGGCGTAGGTGACGCCTTCCGGCTCGGTCGACGCCTTGTGGTTCGAGTCGACGATGTCTCGGATGACGGCGAGGTCGAGGCCCGGTGTCGACGACTTCGCACTCACGCTGGCGAGGAACTCCGCGAACTCGTGTGCTTCTTTGCTGACGCCCATGGTGGCGCTCCTTCTCAGATGGGTGCCGTGACGGGTGTTCGTGCGGCAGCCGGATCGATGTGCCGGTGACGCTACCCCCTGAGTATCGGAAAGTAAACTCAACTTCGGTTAGTATCGCTCCTATGGATGTGTGGAATGAAGCTCGTGCGGATGCCAACTTGGCCCCTGGTCTCGAGCGGGATATGTCGAACTGCACGATCGCGCGGACTCTGGAGATTGTTGGGGAGAAGTGGACGATCCTGATCCTTCGGGAGATCTGGTACGGTTCGTCCCGGTTCAGTGACTTCGAACGCATCCTCGGATGCCCTCGCAACCTGCTCGCGGCGCGGCTGCGGATGCTGGTCGAGGAAGGGATCCTGGCCACTGAGATGTACAAGGAGCCCGGCTCGCGGAGTCGGCCGATGTACGTGATCACTCCCAAGGGCATGGATCTGGTGCCGGCCGTGATGGGGCTCATGCAGTGGGGCGATCAATACTGCTCTGCCCCGGACGGGCCACCGGTGCTGATGCGTCATCACGCGTGCGGCGCGCGCGTCGACGTCCAGCTGCGCTGCGAGGAAGGTCACGCTGTGCCTGTGGAGGAGCTGGACCGCCTCCCTGGCCCTGGATTTCGTACGAAGCCAGTCGAGTGAGACGGGTGAGCGGTACACGGCCGCGTTCCTGACGGTGGTGTACCGCGGTGCGCTCCAGGACGTGCGTCTCGCAGATGCCGCCGCGAGAACCATCCGACTACGTGTGCCTCAGCTGACGGTGTGCGCTCACGCCACCGGGCATTCCATGGCCTTCAACCCGGGATCAGCTCGGCGCTCCGCTCAGCGACCTCCTGCCGCAGGGCGGTCCACACGGCGCGTACGGCTGGGTGCGTCACCGCCTCACGGCGGACGGCCAAGGTGATGGGAAGCCGGATGTCGATCTCGTCGGCGAGCAGTCGGCGCAGCTGTGTCCGCTGAGCCAGGAAAGCCGGCAGAACACCGATGCCGGCCCCCTGACAGGTTGCTTCGAGTTGGGCGAAGACGTTTGTGGAGGAGAACGCCGGGGCCGCTCCGGGCAGGTGGCGTTCGATGTCGAGATCGCCGACCTGCAGCATCGACTCGATGTAGAAGACGAGGGCGTGATCCCGAAGCTCGGCCACCGTCCGCGGCCGGCCGTGCCGGGCGAGGTAGTCGTCACAGGCATAGAGCCCCAGCGTGTATTCGGTGAGGTGTTCGGTCACCAGGCGGCTGCTGGAGGGAACGCCGATGACGAGAGCGAGATCGAATCCGGTCGGGCGCAGGGCGAGCTGCCGTGTCGCGGTGATGAGTTCGACCTGGAGCTGGGGGTGCCGGCGGCGCACCTGCACCAGGGCCGGCGTGACGAAGGCGGTGCCGAAGCCGTCGGGCGCGGTGACGCGTACCGTGCCGTGCAGGGACGGTGAGTCCTGTCCGGCCACGGTGTCGGCGACGCGGTTGAGGGCTTCTTCGATCGCGCGGGCGTTCTCCGAGACGGCTCTTCCGGTGTCCGTCAGAGTCCATCCGTCCCTGCCGCGCTCTATGAGGCGCTGGCCGACACTCTTCTCCAACGCGGTGATACGGCGTGACACGGTGGTGTGATCCACGCCCAGTGCGTCGGCGGCTGCCACGAGGCGCCCGGTCCGGGCCACCGCGAGCAGGTAACGCAGGTCGTCCGCACGGAGTTTGCGCGGATCGACGGCGCGATGAGGGCCGGCCGGCTGCGGGCCGGGACTCTCGTCCGGGGACCGAGGACGCATCATGTCACGATATGCGTATCTGCGTTTCTGCACAGTGGGTGTGCGTCATTGGTGATTGATTGCACATGGCAAAGGGCCGCACAGTCGAGGGCGGTGGGCGCGACATGCCCCGCTACTCCTGCTGAAAGAGCCTTCCATGGTTGCCAGCCTTTCCCTCCCGCGGATCCTGCGCGTCGGCCGTGGCGCTGTCGGTGAGCTGGGTGATGTCATCACCGGGCTGGGCCTGCGCCGCCCCCTCCTGGTGACGGATGCCTATCTCGCTGGAACCGGTGCCGCGGAACGACTGATGACGGCGCTGACGGACGCCGGCCTGAGACCACGCCTGTTCGCCGGCACCGTCCCGGATCCGACGACCGACTCGCTCGGCGCAAGTCTGGCCGCGCTGCGGGAGCACGGGGCGGACTCGGTGATCGGGTTCGGTGGCGGCAGCCCGATGGACACCGCCAAGGCGCTCGGCCTGCTGGCCGTCCAGGGCGGGCAGATGCGGGACTACAAGGCCCCGCGTATCAACCTCGGTCCGGCGCTTCCGGTGATCGCGATCCCGACGACCGCGGGCAGCGGCTCCGAGGCCACCCAGTTCACCATCATCACCGACAGCGCCACGGACGAGAAGATGCTCTGCCTGGGGCCGGCGTTCCTGCCGGTCGCCGCCGTCGTCGACTTCGAACTGACCCTGTCGATGCCGGCCCGGCTGACCGCCGACACCGGCGTCGACGCGCTCACGCACGCCGTCGAGGCCTATGTGAGTCGCAAGGCCAATCCGTTCTCCGACGGTCTCGCGCTGAACGCGATCCGGACCATCGGCCGGCACCTCCGCCGCGCCTACGCGGATGGGGGAGACGTCGAGGCCCGCGAGGCGATGATGCTTGCCGCGACCCAGGCAGGCATCGCCTTCTCCAACTCCAGCGTGGCGCTTGTGCACGGCATGAGCCGCCCGATCGGCGCCCACTTCCACGTCGCCCACGGTCTGTCGAACGCGATGCTCTTCCCCGCGGTGACCGCGTTCTCTGTGCCCGGCGCCGAGAGCCGGTACGCCGACTGTGCCCGCGCACTCGCAGTCGCTACCGACGACGACAGCGACGCCACGGCCGCCGACAGGCTCGTGGAGGAGCTGCGGATCCTGTGCCAGGACCTGGAGGTGCCCACGCCTCAGGCCCACGGCATCGACAAGGACGAGTGGTTCCGCCTGGCGCCCCTCATGGCCGAGCAGGCCCTCGCGTCCGGATCGCCCGCCAACAACCCCGTCGTACCCACCGCGGACGAGATCCACGATCTCTACGCGCAGATCTACGCCTGACACCGGCGAGCAAGGAACCCTGATGACCACGACAGCCGCCACCCCGGCGCACATCGACCACTACATCGACGGCCGCGTCGACGACCGCGGGGCCAGGACCCGCAGCGAGGTCTACAACCCCGCCACCGGCCAGGTGACCGGCCTCGTCGCACTGGCGACCCCCGAGGACGTGGACGCCGCGGTCCGGGCCGCCTCCGACGCATTCGAGACCTGGTCCGTCACCCCGCCGCACATCCGTGCCCGCATCCTCTTCCGCTTCCGCGATCTGGTCGAACGGGATGCGGACCGGCTCGCCGCGATCATCACCGCCGAACACGGCAAGGTGCTCTCCGACGCCAAAGGCGAGATCACCCGCGGGCTCGAGGTCGTCGAGTTCGCGTGCGGCATCCCGCAGCAGCTGAAGGGAGAGTTCTCGGAGAACGTCGCCCGCGCAGTGGACGCGGTGTCGTTGCGTCAGCCGCTCGGTGTGGTCGCAGGTATCTCGCCGTTCAACTTCCCTGCCATGGTGCCGATGTGGATGTTCCCCGTCGCGCTCGCCTGCGGGAACACGTTCGTGATGAAGCCGTCGGAGAAGGACCCCACGCTCAGCGTCGAACTCGCCCGGCTGCTCACCGAGGCCGGTCTGCCGAAGGGCGTGTTCAACGTGGTGCACGGCGACAAGACGGCCGTGGACGCCCTCCTTGCCCATGACGACGTCGAGGCGGTCAGCTTCGTGGGCTCCACCCCGATCGCCGAGTACGTCCACCGGACCGCCACCGCGAACGGCAAGCGCGTCCAGGCCCTGGGCGGTGCGAAGAACCACATGGTCGTCATGCCCGATGCCGACCTCGACCAGACCGTCGCCGCGCTCATGGGCGCCGCCTACGGCTCTGCCGGCGAGCGCTGCATGGCCATCTCGGTGGTCGTGCCCGTCGGCGAGGGCACCGCGAACGCCCTGCGCGAGCGGCTCGTCGCCGCCCTCGCCGAACTCAAGGTCGGGCCGGGCACCGAGGACGGGGTCGAGATGGGACCGCTCGTCACGAAAGCCCACAGAGACAAGGTGGCCGGCTATCTCGAGGTGGGCACGGACGAAGGCGCCGAGCTGGCCGTCGACGGCCGGCAGACCGCGTTCCCCGGCCACGAAGGCGGCTTCTTCCTCGGCGCGTCGCTCTTCGACCACGTCACCCCGGAGATGCGGATCTACCGGGAGGAGATCTTCGGCCCGGTGCTCGCCATGGTCCGGGCGCAGTCGTTCACCGAAGCCCTGAAGCTGGTCAACGACCATGAGTTCGGCAACGGTACGGCGATCTTCACCGCCGACGGAAACACCGCCCGCACCTTCCTGGCCGAGGTCAAGGCGGGCATGGTCGGAGTCAACGTGCCCATCCCGGTCCCCATGGCCTTCCACTCCTTCGGCGGCTGGAAGAGGTCCCTCTTTGGCGACCACCACATCCACGGTCCCGAGGGTGTGCGGTTCTACACCCGCTACAAGACAGCGACCACACGCTGGCCGAACGACAGCCAGGTCCGCGCCGAATACGCGATGCCGACCTATGGCTGACACCGCTGCGGTCGAGGTTCTCGCCGACGTCCACCGGGGCGTCGGCCGCATCCTGCTGAACCGCCCCACGGCGCTGAACGCCCTGACGACAGACATGATCGCCGCCATCGACCGCGCCCTGACCGCATGGGAGGGGACACCACTGTCGGCCGTGGTGTTCGCCAGCACCAACACGAAGGCGTTCTGCGCCGGCGGAGACATCCGCACGGTCCGCGAGCACAGCCTCGCCGGGAACGCCGAGGCCAGCGAGCGCTTCTTCGCCACCGAGTACCGGCTCAACGCCAGGATCGCCGAGTATCCCGTCCCTGTCGTGTCGCTCATCGACGGCCTGTGCATGGGCGGCGGCCTCGGCCTGTCCGTGCACGGCAGCTTTCGCGTCGTCACCGAGAACGCGGTGCTGGCGATGCCCGAGACCGGAATCGGGTTCTTTCCGGATGTCGGGTCCAGCTACTTCCTGCCCAGGCTGCCCGGCGCCATCGGCATGTACCTGGGCCTGACCGGACACCGGCTCGACGCGGCCGACGCCCTGTACACGGGGCTGGCCACACACTTCGTCCCCGGAGACAAGCTCGACCTGGTCGGGGACACCCTGTCCGACAATCCCGGCGACCCGGTGGACGTCGTCCTCAACCGCCTCGCCGATCCCTCCCCAGTGGCCGACAGCAGGCTTGCGAAGGCGCGCGGAGACGTGGACTGGGCATTCGGCGCCCCGACCCTCGGCGAGATCGAGAAGCGCCTGCACCACCTCGACACCCCGTGGGCGGCAGACACGTTGGACACCCTGCAAGCGGCCTCACCGCAGAGCCTGAAGATCACTCACGCTCTGCTGGCCCGGGGGAGGCAGTACACGCTGCGCGAGTGTCTCAACATCGAACTCGCCCTCACGCGCACGATCATCCGCACACCGGACTTCCTGGAGGGCGTCCGCGCAGCCCTGGTCGACAAGGACCGCGCTCCCGCCTGGAAGGTGTCTGCGACATGACCCGCCCGGTTGAGTTTACTTTTCTATACTCAGCCTATAGTCTCCTCTCCTGAGGACGGCAAGCCTGAGCGGTCTCGCGATGGCTGTGAGTCCTGAGGTGCAGAGGCTTGCGCAGCCAATGCTGATCTGACCGGCGGTCGCCGAGTCGTGAACGGCATTGCCACCCGCGCGCCCCCATGCGCGGCTGCCGGGTGAATTCCCGGCCGCTCCCGCGGCGGCTTGAGGCTCGACGGGAAGATCCGTACCGCCCCTCACCTCGACCGCTGAGAAAACGACCCGACAAGATCACGCAGAAGGCTGGCTGACATGAAGGCATTCGTCGTCGAGAAGTACGGCAAGGACGGCGTGTCCGCCGCCGACGTACCCGAGCCCACCGTCGGGGACCGCGACGTCCTGGTACGGGTGAGTGCCTCGAGCATCAACCCGCTGGACAAGATGGTCCGCAACGGGGAGTTCAAGCAGCTCCTGAAGTACAAGGCTCCGTTCGTGCTCGGCCACGACGTGGCCGGCGTCGTGACGCGGGTCGGCTCCGCCGTACGCAGCTTCAAGGTCGGCGACGAGGTGTACGCCCGTCCGCGCGACCTGCGGATCGGTGGCTTCGCCGAGTTCATCGCGATCGACCAGGAGGACGTCGCGCCCAAGCCGGCATCGCTCACCCTGGAGGAGGCTGCCGCAGTGCCGCTGGTGGCCTTGGCCGCCTGGCAGATCCTCGTCGAGCGTGCCCGCGTGAAGCCGGGCCAGAAGGTACTCATCCACGCCGGTGCCGGTGGCCTCGGGTCGACGGTCATTCAGCTCGCCAAGCACCTCGGTGCCACGGTGGCGACGACCACGGACACTCCGACCGAGGAACTGGTGCGCAGCCTCGGCGCCGACGTCGTCATCGACTACACCAAGGAGGACTTCTCGAAGGTCCTGTCCGGGTACGACTTCGTGCTGGACTCCCTTGGCGGGGCCAACCTCGAGAAGTCGCTGACCGTACTGAAGCCCGGCGGCCTCGCCGTCGGCGTCGTCGGCCCGCCGGATTCCGGATTCGCGAAGCAGCTCGGTGCCCCGGGGTTCATGGGTGGGGTCATGAATATGCTCAGCCGAAAGATCCGCAAGCAGGCCAAGAAGCTGGGTGTGCGCTACCAGTTCTTCTTCATGGAGGCCAACGGCTCCCAGCTGCGCAAGCTCGGCGCCCTGTACGACAGCGGGAAGCTCCGCCCGGTCATCGACCAGGTCTTCCCGTTCGACCGGACGCTGGAGGCGATGGCGCACGTCGAGCAGGGCCGCACCAAGGCCGGCAAGGTCGTGGTGTCGATGGCGCCCGACAACCGCTGACATCAGGCTGGCCCTGGACCTTTCCCCTGCAGCGGGATCGTCTTGTGCGTCGGCCTCGCGCGCCTCGACTCCGGTGGCGGTTCGCATTTCATGGGGTGACCGGCGGCCTCCCGGAATTGACCGGGTGGCCTGCTTGGGCCGGGCGCATTCCGCCTGACGTGTGGGGTGCGCGTTTGAGGTCGTACGGAAGTACTGCCTGCGCGAGCAGCGGGTGCAGGCGCACACACAACAGGACCTTTCTGACGGATCTCGGCGTCTGCGGTCCTGGCGAGCGCCGCATGGTTGCGGGTCACCACGCCGTCCGGTTCCCAGAACGACTCGCGCGGCGGTTTTCCACCGGTAGCGGCAGGTGTTGACGAAGCCGAGGGTGACCCGGCTGCCATCTCAGAGCCGCAGGCCGTCCGTTGCCACGCGTCCATTCCGCAGGCTAGCTTAACCATCTGAGATGGTTAGCTCATGTGACGAGGAGACATCATGGGACAGCCGACGGTGGGGACGGGGGTTGTGCAGGTGGATGGGGTTCGCCTGCACTATCTCCGAGCGGGGTCTGGGCCGCTGATGGTGCTGCTGCATGGGTGGCCGCAGACCTCGGACTGTTGGCGGCCGGTGCTGACGGAGCTTGCCGCAGAGTTCACGGTGGTGGCTCCTGATCTGCGTGGGTACGGGCTGAGTGACAAGCCGACCGCGGGGTACGACAAGCGGCGGATGGCTGCTGACATGGCTGGGCTTGTCGAGGCACTGGGCTTTGAGAAGGCCACGGTCGTGGGTCACGACCGCGGCGGCCGGGTGGCGCATCGCTGGGGACTGGACCGTCCGGACCAGGTGGAGCGGCTGGCGGTGCTCGACATCGTGCCGACCCGGGAGATGTTCCTCCGGATGAACGCATCGCTCGCCTCGGGGTACTGGCACTGGCTGTTCCAGATGCAGCCCGACCTGCCCGAACTCCTTGTGGGGCCGAACATCCGCGGGTATCTCGAGTACTTCTTCGAGCGGTGGACCTACAACCGTCACGGTCTGCCACCTGAAGCGGTCGACGGCTACGTTCGTGCCTTCACCCGCCCCGGCGCCCTGCGTGCCAGCCTTGACGACTACCGCGCCATGGAAGAGGACATCGCGCTCGATGAGACGGACGCCGTCGAGGGCCGGCGTCTGACCATGCCGGTGCTGGCGCTGTGGGGTTCCGCAGGAGGACCGGCCAGGCTTCCCGCCATGGAGATCTGGCGCGAGTACGCGGACGACGTCACCGGCGCCGAGATCCCCGAATGCGGCCACTTCATCGCGGAGGAGCAGCCGGCGGCACTGCTGGCTCATCTGCGCGACTTCCTGGCCGGCAAGGCGAACAGCTGACACCGCCGCTGGGGAGGACCCTCCCCAGCGCGGATCCAGGATGGCGTGGTCACCGCAAGAAGCGGCCGGAGCCGACCCGCCGGCTGCGCGACGAACAGCTCATGCCGGTGATCGAGGAGATCCACGCCGAGTCCGGCGGCGCCTATGGGGCGCGCCGGATCGCCCGCGCGCTCAGGCGCAAGGGGTGCAGAGGCGGCCGTCATCCGAGGGCTGCGCCACCGCGCGACGGTCCCGCAGCCCTCGGCCCAGCGCCCGCCGCACCTGGTCGAGATGGGCCTATGGCCTTTGTCCTGGACGTGTACTCGCTGATGATCGCCGGCTGGCAGATCGCCGGCCACATGAGGACCGAACTCCCGCCGGATGCCCTGGAGATGGAGCTGTGGAGGATTCCGGGCTCATTCATCACAGCAGCGTCCGCGAGTCGCAAAACCTGTCCATTCGGTATGCCGACCGGCTCGCCGACGTCAGCGCCTTTGCGTCGGTCGGTTCCGCGGCGGACTCGTACGACGACGCCATGGCCAAAGCGCTGAACGGCAGCTTCACGGCCGAGCTGATCGAGACGCAGGTCCCTGGAAGGACGTCGACCAGGTCGAGCGGGCGCTCTTCCAGGATGACGTGGTACACCGAAGAACGCTTCCACTCCGCCCTCGGCCGCATATCGCCGGCCGAGTACGAGGAAGCCTCCCGGCGGACCGAGGAGCAAACCCCTCAGTCCGCCTGAAACAAGATCAGCGGACTTCGCGAACCCGGGGTGGCTCAGACCGGCATTCCTACGCGTGGAAGAGGGATCGGAGCAGGGTGGGCAGGAAGGCCGCTTCGAGCGTTCCGGTGGGCAGGGCGTCGGGTTCGACCAGGCTTTGCAGGAGTGCGCCCTCGCGGATGGCAATGATCAGACGTGCGAGCAGGTCAAGGTCGACAGCGGATTCGCGTCCCATGCGCGTGAGGTAGGCAGTCAGAATCCGGACGAGTTCGGCGCGGGCCCTGGCATCGTGGTCGGCGAGAAGCCCGGCGGCCTCGGGGTTGCGCATCGCGTAGAGGGTGAACTCGGTGCTGACCAGGTACCAGCGGCGCTCCTCCGGACTGAGGTCGGCCAGGATGCCGGCTATCTCCTCCGGTGTGAGGTTCCCGTCGGCCAGGCCGGCCACCTTGCTGACGAGCCGGTCCAGGGCCTGGGCGGCATGCTCGTCGAAGAGGGCGAAGAACAACTCGTCCTTGCTGGAGAAGTTGGAGTAGTAGGCGCCGGTCGTATAGCCGGCGCGGCGGCAGATCTCGTCGATCGAGGTCGCGCCGAAGCCGGCCTCGGCGAACGCGTCCATTGCCGCCTCGAGCAGCCGTGCCCTCGTCTGCGGTCGCCGCTTCGTGGGCCCCTTCGGCATTTGAGATTCCTCCCTTGACGAGCCCACTTTAGCATCCAATACTTTTTCCTATCCGATAGATTTTCCTATCGAAACTGGAGGCCGCAGTGGTTGACCGTCGGTCCCGCATCGTGACCACCGGCCTGCACCGGACCATTCACCGCTGGCAGTTGCGCGCGACCGGCCTGACCGATGCCGCCATCGAGCGTCCGTTCGTGGGCGTGGCGCACACCTACGGCGAGGTCTCCCCGTGCTCGCAGTCGCTGCAGCCGCAGGTGGCGGCGGCGAAAGTCGGCGTGGAGGTGGGCGGTGGCACCGCGCGGGAGTTCTCCACCATCTCGGTGTCGGATCTGCTGACCCAGGCCCACGAGGGCATGCGGTTCTCGCTGATGTCACGGGAGGCGATCGCGGACTCGGTCGAGATCGTGATGCGCGCCCAGAACTATGACGCGCTGGTAGGCGTCGGCGCGTGCGACAAGACCATCCCCGGACTGTTGATGGCGATCGTGCGGCTCAACGTGCCCAGCCTGTTCCTGCACGGCGGCACCATGCTGCTGCCCTTCTGGCAGGGCAAGGAGACCAACCCGCTGGGCGTGCTGGAGGCGGTCGGCAAGGTCCAGGCCGGAGAGATGAGTGAGGCGGAACTGGAGGACTTCGCCCGGCACATGACGAGCACGCTCGGCTCGTGTCCGGGACAGTTCTCCTCCGGCACCGGTGGCGCCTACGCGGAAACGCTGGGGCTGGCGCCGCTGGGCAGCGCCACGATTCCCGCGCCCTACTCGCAGCGGCAGGCCGTGGCCCGCTCGGCGGCCGAGCAGCTGATGGTCAACCTGGAACGCGGAGGGCCGCTGCCCCGTGAGCTGGTCACCCGGCGCAGCCTGGAGAACGCCGCGGCGGTGGTGGCGGCGACGGGCGGCTCGACCAACGCCGCGCTGCACCTGCCGGCCATCGCACATGAGGCGGGCGTCGAGTTCACCCTCACCGACCTGGGCGAGGTGTTCGCCCGCACTCCGTACATCGCGGCGCTCGCCCCGGGCGGCCCCTACGTACCGCACCACCTGCACCAGGTGGGCGGCACCCCGGTGGTGCTCAAGGCGTTGCTGGACGGCGGCTACCTGCACGGTGACGCGCTGAGCTTCGACGGGCGCACCTTGGCCGAGGCGCTCGCGGACACCCCGGCCCCGGACGGCGAGGTCGTCCGGCCCACGGCCGACCCGATCAGCGCCAGTGGCGGACTGGTGGTCCTGCGGGGCAGCCTGGCTCCGGACGGCGCGGTGATCAAGGTGTCGGCGGCCGCCGTCCGGCAGTTCGAAGGCGCGGCGCGGGTGTTCGACACCGAGCAGGACGCGTTCCGCGCGGTGCGCAGGCGGCAGTACACCGAGGGTGACGTGATCGTCATCCGTAACGAGGGGCCGCGGGGCGGGCCGGGCATGCGCGAGATGCTGTCCACCACCTCGGCGATCGTCGGGCAGGGAATGGGCGACAAGGTCGCTCTGGTCACCGACGGCCGGTTCTCCGGCGGCACGCGCGGGCTGTGCGTCGGGCACGTCTGCCCGGAGGCGGCCGACGGCGGCCCGATCGCCCTGGTGCGGGACGGCGACCGCATCCGGATCGACGCCGACGCCGGCACCGTCGACCTGCTGGTCGACGAGGCGGAGCTGGCCCGCAGGCGTGACGCGTGGAAGCCGCCCGAGCGTCCTGTTCCGCTGGCCGGGGCCGCCGAGAAGTACGCCAGGCTCGTCCGGCCCGCCCATCAGGGGGCGGTCACGCACAGCGGCGCCCTGGTCTGGCCCGAGGAACTGGTGGAGGAGACGTGACGGGACGGGTTCTCACCGCCGGGCTGCCGAGCGCAGCCGTGCAGGTTCTGCGCAGCCGCTACGACGTGGTCGAACTGCCCGGCGGCCCGGATCGTGACGGCTTCCTGGCCGAGCACGCCGAGACGGTGACGGCCGCGGTGACGACGAGCGTGTCGGGTCTCGACGCCACGCTGATGGCCAGGCTGCCCACGCTGGGCGCGGTGATCAACATCGGCGTCGGCTACGACGCCATCGACGTCGGCTACGCGACCGAGCACGGCATCGTCGTGAGCAACACCCCTGATGTGGTCACCGACTGTGTCGCCGACACCGCCGTCGGCCTGCTCATCGACACCCTGCGCCGCGTCCCGGCCGCCGACCGGTTCGTACGCGACGGGCTCTGGCCCAGGCAGCCGCAGTTCCCGCCGGCCACCAAGGTCAGCGGCCGCCGCGTCGGCATCCTCGGCCTGGGCCGGATCGGCGCGGCGATCGCCACCCGGCTCACCGCTTTCGGCTGCCCGATCACCTACCACTCCCGCAGCCCGGTTCCGGACGTGCCCTACACCTACGCAGAATCGCCGCTCGCCCTCGCGCGGGCGGTCGAAGTGCTGGTGGTCGCCGTGTCCGGCGGCGCCGGCACCGAGAACCTGGTCGACCGGGCGGTCATCGAGGCACTCGGGCCGCAGGGCTATCTGATCAACGTCGCCCGCGGCAGCGTCGTCGACGAACAGGCACTGATCGACCTGCTGTCCGGCGGCGGGCTGGCCGGCGCGGGCCTGGACGTTTACGCCGACGAGCCACACGTGCCCGAGGCACTGCGCAAGTCGGACAACGTCGTGCTGCTCCCGCACATCGGCAGCGCCACCACCGAGACCCGCACGGCGATGCTCGAGCTCGCGCTGCGCAATCTCGACAGCTACCTGACCGACGGGTCCCTCCTCACGCCCGTTCCCGAAACCGCCGGAGGACACCAGAAATGACCATCGCCAGCGAACGTCCGGTCCCACGGCGGGAGTTCCGGCTCGAGGAGCGCTACACCGCAACCCACGGACCCGCCCTGCTCACCGGAGTACAGGCGGTGTGCCGGGTCCCGCTGGACGTGCGGCGGGTCGACGAGCGCCGGGGCCTCGACACCCGGGCGTTCATGACCGGCTATCAGGGCTCACCGCTGGGCACGGTGGACTTCGCCATGCGGCCGATCACCAAGCTGCTGGAGTCCCACGGCGTCGACTTCCGGCCCGGGATGAACGAGATGATGGCCGCCACGGCCGTACTGGGCACCCAGGCGGTGACGCAGCTCGGCTCCGAACTGCACGGTGTCGCCGGTTTCTGGTACGGCAAGGCGCCGGGCGTCGACCAGGCACTGGACGCCATCCGGCACGGCAACCTGATGGGCACACACGCCAGCGGCGGCGTAGTGGCCTTCTGCGGTGACGATGCGACGGCGAAGTCCTCGACCGTGCCGTGCGGCTCGGAGACGGTGCTGCGTGCCGCGCTGATCCCGACCCTCGCCCCGGCGGACAGCCAGGACGTGCTGGACTACGGCCTGCACGGGATCGCCATGTCCCGCGCGTCAGGGCTGTGGACGGCCGTCAAGATCGCCACGAACGTGGCCGACGGTTCCAGCGTGGTGCACCTTGACGTCGACGGGTTCGCTCCCCGGCAGCCGCTGCACGAAGGTAGGCCCTACGAGCACCAGGTGGCGACCAAGCTGGGCGCGGCCCTGGCCGAGGCGATGGAGCAGAACCTGCACCAGGTGCGGATGCCGCTGGTGCTGGAGTACGCCCGCCTGAACGGACTGAACCGGATCGTGGCGCGCGGGCCGCAGGACCGGATCGGCATCGTGGCCACCGGCGAGCCCTACCTGGAGGTGCGGCAGGCCTTGGCCGACATGGGTCTCGTCACTGACGACGAGCTCGCCGCCGCCGGGGTACGGGTGCTCAAGGTCGGCCTGGTGTGGCCGCTGGAGCCGCAGATCGTCCGTGCGTTCGCCGACGGGCTCGACGAGATCGTCGTGGTCGAGGACAAGGGTCCGTTCCTGGAGCAGCTGGTCAAGGACGAACTGTTCAACTCGGCCCGTCGGCCGGCCGTGGTCGGCACCCGGGACACCGACGGTGCCCCGCTGCTGCCCAGCTTCGGGGCGGTGGACGCCGACGCGATCACCAAGGCGGTCGCGCCCCGGCTGCTGGCGCTGGGCGACCGGCCGTCGGTACGGGCCCGGCTGGACGTGCTGACCGCGCCCACGCGCAGCCCGCTGACACTGACGCTGACGCCGGTGAAGCGCACGCCGTACTTCTGTTCTGGCTGCCCGCACAACACCTCCACCAAGGCGCCGGAGGGCTCGCTGATGGGCGGCGGCATCGGCTGCCACGCCATGACCGTTTTCATGGAGCCCAGCCAGACCGGAACGGTCACCGGGCTGACGCAGATGGGCGGGGAGGGCGCCCAGTGGATCGGCCAGCAGGACTACGTCACGGACGGACACAGCTTCCAGAACCTGGGCGACGGCACCCTCGCCCACTCCGGGCTGCTGGCCATCCGGGCCAGCGTCGCGGCGGGTACCGACATCACCTACAAGATCCTCTACAACTCCGCGGTGGCGATGACCGGCGGACAGGACGCGGTCGGCGGCTACACCGTGCCGCAACTGGCCCGGACGCTGGAGGCCGAAGGCGTCAGGAAGATCGTCATCACCTCCGACCACCCGGAGAACTACCGCGGGGTGCGGCTGCCCAAGGTCGCCTCGGTGCACGACCGGGACGCGCTCATGACCGCGCAGGAGGAGTTGCGGACGATCAAGGGCACCACGGTGCTGATCCACGACCAGCCGTGCGCGGCCGAACTCCGGCGCAAGCGCAAGCGCGGCCAGGCCCCGGACCCGGCGATGCGGGTGATGATCAACGAGCGGGTGTGCGAGGGCTGCGGTGACTGCGGGCAGAAGTCCAACTGCCTGTCGGTGACCCCGGTGGAGACCGTCTTCGGCCGCAAGACCCATATCGACCAGGCGTCCTGCAACAAGGACTACAGCTGCCTCAAGGGAGACTGTCCGTCCTTCATGGAGGTCATCCCGGGCCCGGTCACCAAGCGCAAGGCCAGGCGCGCGCCCGCGCTGGAGTCGTCGGCGCTGCCCGAGCCCCGGCAGATGTTCGCCCCGGACGGATTCACCGTCCGGATCACCGGAATCGGCGGTACCGGCATCGTCACCGTCGCCCAGGTGCTGGCCACCGCCGGCTTCGTCGACGGACTCAGCCCCCGCGGGCTCGACCAGGTCGGCCTCTCGCAGAAGGCCGGTCCGGTGGTGTCCGACCTCAGGTTCGCGGTGGGGGAGCGGCCGTTGTCGCCGAAGCTCAGCACCGCCGGCTGTGACCTCTACCTGGGCTGCGACGTGCTCGTGGGCGGCGACCCGAAGAACCTCGCGACCGCGCATCGCGACCGCACCGTGGCGATCGTGTCCACTGCGGACGTGCCCAGCGGGGCGATGGTCCGCCGGCCCGAGACCGCCTTCCCGGACCACGACCCGATCACCGCGGCCATCGACGCCAAGACCCGCCCCGGACGCAACGCCTACGTCGACGCCAAGGCCCTCGCCGCAGCACTGCTCGGCGGCGACCAGTTCGCCAACATGCTCCTCGTCGGAGCCGCGTATCAGGCCGGCGCCCTGCCGCTGACGGAGGAGGCGATCGAGCGCGCCATCGAGCTCAACGGCGTCGCGGTCGAGGCCAACATCCAAGCCTTCCGGCGCGGCCGTCAGGCCGTCGCCGACCCGGAGGCGCTGGCCACCGCACTCGAGGATTTGCGGCCCAGGCCGGCCGCGGCCCCTGAACCGACCGGGCGTGCAGCCGAGTTGATCGAGGCGGTCGGCGCCGGGACGGACAGCGAGCTGGCAGCGTCGCTGAAGGTGCGGGTACCCGACCTGATCGACTACCAGAACGAGATCTACGCCGCCCGCTACACCGACCTCGTCGCCAAGGCACACCGGGCGGAGCAGAAGGCCGTTGCGGGCCGGACCGGCTTCGCGGAGGCCGTCGCCTTCTGCCTGCACAAGCTGATGGCCTACAAGGACGAGTACGAGGTCGCCCGGCTCTCGCTGGACAAGACCGAGCGCGCCCGCATCACCGCGGAGTTCGGCGAGGGCGCCAAGGTCCGGTGGAAGCTGCACCCGCCCGTACTGCGGGCCATGGGCATGAAGAACAAGCTCTCCCTCGGCCGCTGGTTCACCGTCTTCTACGTCATCCTGCGCTGGGCGAAGTGGACCCGGGGCACCAAGCTGGACCTCTTCGGCTACGCCAAGGTCCGCCGCGTCGAACGCGACCTGATCGCCGAGTACACCACGGTGATCGAGGAACTCATCAGCACCCTGACCCCGGCAAACCACGAACTGGCCGTACAGATCGCCGAGTTGCCCGACCTGGTGCGCGGCTACGAGCACATCAAGCTCGGCAACGTCGAGACGTACCGTCAGCGACTGGCCGAGCTTCGAGACCTGATGGCGCGATAAGGGCCCCGCGGTTTCGCCTCTCGGCCACAGGCCGTCCGCCGCGCCCGCCCCGAACCGACCGGCGCCGCCGAATTCACCGACGGTGCTCCGCCGGAACGCCGGGGCCACCGTGCCAGCCTGCCGGCTCGTCGACCGGGGCTCGGGGCTCGGGGCGACACCCAGCTCGCATACACACTCAAGTGAGGAGATCGCATGTCCAAAATCGCAGACGCGACGGTTCTGGTCACCGGGGCCAATCGAGGTATCGGACAGGCACTGGTCGAGGAGGCGTTGCGGAGGGGCGCGAAGCGCGTGTACGCCGGGACGCGCCGACCCATCGCCCACGAAGACGAGCGGGTCAGGCCCTTGGTCCTGGACGTGACCGACCCAGTGCAGATACGCGCGGCCGCCGAGGAGGTCGCGTCTCTCGATGTCCTCGTCAACAACGCAGGCATCGGGCTCGCCGACGACCTGAGCGATCGCGGCCTGCTCGAACAGCATCTCGCCGTCAACCTCTTCGGCACGTACGACGTGACCCAGGTCTTCCTGCCGATGCTGACCCTTTCCCGGGGTGCCATCGTCAATATCGCGTCCATGGCGGCTTGGGCCGCCGTGCCCGCCTCCGCGGGCTACTCGATCTCCAAGGCGGCCCTGTTCTCGCTGTCGCAGTCGTGGCGAGCGCTCTTGGCACAACGGGGCGTGAGCGTACACGCCGTCCTGCCCGGCCCCGTGGACACGGACATGACCAGCACCTTCGACATACCGAAGCAGACCCCAGAGGCCGCCGCGCAAAGCATCTTCGACGGAGTGGAGGCCGGGGACGAGGACATCTTCCCCGATCCCCTTTCTCAATCAGTGGCGGAGAGCTGGCGCGGTGGTGTGATCAAGGCGTTGGAACATCAGTTTGCGGCGGCGTATATGTCGGAGTCGGCTGAGTCGTGAGCGAGCAGGGAACGCGGAGGTTGATCACGGCTCGCAGGTGATCGGGTTCTGGAGCCAGCATGTGTCGCGGGCTGAGCACCGGCAGGGTCCACCTGGGGTTGGACCGACTCGCCGGGTTCTCTTCCGCGGAGCCCTGTCTGCTCGAATCAGAGCCGGCGGCGTGAACCAGGGCGAGCCGATCACAGCGGCGGTAAAGGAATGCGCGGGTTATGCCGGATGCTGGAGGCGCTGGTTGGCGAGCCTCTGCGTGGCTCCGACGACCACCGGCGGCCCCGGTGAAACGGTGAAGCCGTCAGCAAGTCCAGCGGCCCCACCCAAGCCTGCCGCGACTTCGACCAGGCCTCATTCACGTTCGCCCGACGCCGCACATGTATGTGGGCGCCCGGATGATCGCAGCCCGGCGCCTGGGAGTCCGGCAGCAGTCGTTACATCGCTGCGCCGCCTGGCCGCGCCGCAGTCCCGCCCACAAGCAACTGGGCGGTTGTCGGCCCCGAGGGTAGAGGCGTCATCGTGGGCCACAGCTCCCGCGACTATGTGAGTACGGTCATAATCTAAAACTGGCGAGACTCCTTGCCCGGACGTCACCCCTCTGTCTATTGTCATATGGTCATAATTTAAATCCTGAGAGTGGGCGCCGGCGCTCTGTGATCCCTGCCGCCCGACAGGTCATCGCTCATTCGAAAGGGCCTCCCATGAAGCCGCTGCTCTCGCCGAAGTCGGCGACGGTGGACGAGGTGCCGGATGCGGAACGGGCGCAGGCGGATACGGCCGCGGTGCGACGGACTCCGGGTGTTCCCGAGCCGCTTGCCTCATTCGCTCGGTTCGTTCTGTTCGGCGGCGGTGTCGGGGTCATTTCCAGCGGTGCCGTGTCGCTGCTCACCGGACCCATGCCCTGGATCGCGGCGAACGCGCTCATCACCGGCATCGCAACTGCCGTCGGCACGGAACTCCACTCACGCTTCACCTTTGGAACGGGGCGTGCCGGATGGCGCCAGCATTGGCAGTCCGCCGGGTCGGCTGTGGCCGCCTACGCTGCGACCTCTGTCGCGATGCTCGCCCTGCACATGATGCAGCCGTCGGCCGGCCTGCTCTCCGAGCAGGCCGTTTACCTTGGCGCCGCCGGGCTCGCTGGTATCGGGCGTTTCCTGGTGCTGCGCCTGTTCGTCTTCGCCGGTGGCCGCCCCCGGACCGCCGTGCGGGCCATGAGCCTCGCGCCGGTTCGGGAATCGGGGGCGATGTCCGTGCCTCTCCCGATTCCGGCACTGTGAGCGCGGCGTAGGACAGTCGGGAGCTGGCGGGTTGACCTGTCGATGGCTAGGTCGACGGTGCGGTGAACGCGCGTCTTGGCGGGACCCCGTCGTAAGTCGGCATTGATGCCTTGGTGGTGCACGGTCGCAGCAGCCAGCTTGACGGTTCGCCGCCGGGTCAGACGTGGCCGGTTGGCTGCCCGTCATACCGGACGGTCCGTCGTATGGCCGTTGCGTCTGAGTGCCCGCTCGACGGAATTGCCGCGTGCCGGGTGGAATGCGGTGGCCATCCGGTCACCCTGCGCGGGTGCAGGGCATCGAGGCTGACTCAGGCCCTGCGTTTCGTGTGAAGTCCGCCGAGCAGGCGGAGCGTTGTCGTTCCGTATGAGCCGCACGAACTCCTCCGTCAGTCGTCCAAGAGGCGCTCACTACGCCGGGCTCGGGCCTGGTGGAGGCGGGCCTTTGTGCGGTTGCCGCAGCGGGACATGGAGCACCAGCGGCGGTTGCGGGCGGGGGAGCGGTCCACGAAGCGCAGGGCGCAGTGGTCCGCCCCGCAGACGCGGACGCGCCGGATCTCGGCGGACAGAAGCAGCTCCACGGCGTCCTGGGCGATCAGCGCCAGCGCGGCTGAGGCATCGGCGGCGACGCTCGCGGTTCCGGCGGGCTCCAGGCGCCCTTCCGAGACGGCGATCTGTAAGGCGGGCCGGGGAGCCTCCGCCGCTGATCGGTTGAGCGTGGTGACGTCGCCGGACAAGGGCACTCGGCCGTCGGCGACCGCGAGTACGGCCCGGTCGACCGTCTCGCGCAGTCGTCGGCCCGACGCCAGGACCGCGGCAGTGCCGGGGTCCGGGATGCCCGGTGCGAGCAGGCCGGCCCGCTGAAGCCAGAGAACCAGGTCGCCCGGATCCCGGAGAGTCTCCTCCGGAGCGGTCCGCCACCGGTAGCGGAGGGTGTTGGTGAAGTCCAGGCACACCCGCCCGCCGTCCCAGATCCACATGTTGTCCGTTGCCACGCCTCCATTCTGCACGTTAACTTAACTGCCTAAGACGGTTAGTCATGCCGGGGAGGCGCATCTATGGGACTGCCGACAGTGACGACCGGGGTGACGCAGGTGGATGGGGTTCGCCTGCACTACACCCGAGCGGGATCCGGCCCCCTGCTCGTGCTGCTGCACGGCTGGCCGCAGACCTCCGACTGCTGGCGGCCGGTGCTGGCGGATCTCGCGGCCGACCACACCGTCGTAGCCCCGGACCTGCGCGGCTACGGCCTGAGTGACAAGCCCACGACCGGCTACGACAAGCGTCGGATGGCTGCCGACATCGCCGGTCTCGTCGAAGCGCTCGGCTTCGAGAAGGCCGCGGTCGTGGGGCACGACCGCGGCGCCCGTGTGGCACACCGGTGGGCGCTGGACCGCCCGGAGCAGGTGGAGCGGTTGGCCGTACTCGACATCGTGCCCACCCGGGAGATGTTCCGCCGCCTGGACGCCTCCCTCGCCTCCGGGTACTGGCACTGGCTGTTCCAGATGCAACCCGACCTTCCGGAGCGCCTCGTGGGACGCGACATCCGCGGATACCTCGAGTACTTCTTCGAGCGGTGGACCTACAACCGCCACGGACTGACCCCCGAAGCGGTCGACGGCTATGTCCGAGCGTTCTCCCGTCCGGGTGCCCTGCGCGCGAGTTTCGACGACTACCGCGCCATGGAGCAGGACGTCGCCCTCGACGATATCGATGCTGCCGAGGGCCGGCGCCTCACCATGCCGGTCCTGGCGCTGTGGGGTTCCGTGGGGCTGCCCTCCCGCCTGCCGACGCTGGGAATCTGGCGCGAGTACGCGGACGACGTCACCGGCGCCGAGATCCCGGAGTGCGGCCATTTCATCCCGGAGGAGCAGCCGACCGCGATGCTGGCGCATCTGCGGCCTTTCCTGGCTGACGGGAGGGCTGGTTAGCGCGGGTTCGGTCCGTGAGCGCATCGGCGATCGCCTTGGCGAGCATCCACGGCACCGGCAGCCGGCCGCGGGGCGCTCTCCGGTCCGGCCGGCCAGGGCCACCGCGATCGTGCTCAACAAGCACCGGAACTGCGACTTCCGACACCTGTAGCGCGCGGTCAGCCCGTCGACCTGCTCAGAAAGGTCGCTGTTCACATCCCTGGTCATCGCACGGTCGCGCCCGAGTCGGACAGCGGGCGGGCGAGCATGGCTCCCGGTGCAACATGGCACCGCCGACGGTGACGACGACCAGCGCGATGAACGGATGGGTGCGAAGTCGGGAGTTGAGCAGAGCGATCAACGCCATGATCACCACTGTCGGGATCAGCAGCAGCGACCAGGCGTGCGGGTCATACCGAGGCGGACTGGTTCAGCGAGCCGATGTGACCGACGGCGCGGTCTCTTCGTCCGTGGGGAGTACGGGGGTGTCAAGTTCCTTGTGCGAGGTCTCGGGGAGAAGGGCGACGGCGAGGACGGCGATGCCGTAGGCGCTTCCCGCGAACAGGCCGATGCTTGCGCCCATGCCGAGCCTGTCGCTGAGGAAGCCGACGAGGGCGGGGAACGCCGCCGCGACGATGCGGCCGAAGTTGTAGCAGAAGCCCTGCCCGGTGCCCCGGATCGCGGTCGGGTACAGCTCGGCGAAGAGCGAGCCGAGTCCGGCGGGGATACCGGCGGAGAAGAAACCGAGCGGAATGCCGAGGAAGAACATCTGGGTGTCGCTGATCGGCAGGAACAGGTAGGTCACGACCGAGGCCAGGCACATCACCGCGAAGAACATGATGTTCCTCCGGCGGCCGATCCGGTCGGCCAGGAGGCCCGAGGTGAGGTACCCGAAGAACGCGGCCACGATGAAGACGGCCAGATAGCCGCTGGTCTTGAGGACCGACAGGCCGTGGGTGGTGCGCAGGTACGTGGGCAGGAAGGTGGTCAGCGCGTAGTAGCCGCCGTGGCTGCCCAGGCCCAGCAGGGCGCCGAGCAGGGTGACCCGCAGCAGGTCCGGCTTGAAGATCCGCAGCAGGGACACCCGGTTCTCGGCCTTCGCGGCCCGCTGCCGGTAGAGCGGCGGATCGGTGACCTTGCGGCGGATGACGATGACCAGGGCGGCGGGCAGCGCGCCGAGCCAGAACATCGACCGCCAGGCCCACTCCTCCGGGAACAGGCTGAACAGGACGGTGTACGTCGCCAGGGCGAGACCCCAGCCCAGCGCCCACCCGCTCTGTACGGTGCCCAGCGCCCGGCCGCGGTTGCGGGTCCCCATGTACTCGCTGACCAGGACGGCTCCGGCTGCCCACTCGCCGCCGAAACCGAAGCCCTGAATGCTGCGCAGCACCATCAGCTGGGAGTAGTCGGTGGTGAACCCTATGAGGACGGTGGCGGTGGAGTAGACGATGATCGTCCACTGCAGGACCCGGACGCGTCCGTAGCGGTCGGAGGCCCAGCCCGCGAGCCAGCCGCCGAACGCGGTGAAGATGAGGGTGACGGAGGCGAGCGTGCCGGCGGCTCCGTTACTCAGGTGCCAGGTGGCCAGCAGGGTCGGCAGGACGAGCCCGAACATCTGGGCGTCGGCGGCTTCGAGAGTCCAGCCTCCAAAGGCGGCCCAGAACGCTCGTTTCTGCGGTTTGTCGGTGTCCTTGTACCAAGCGAACATGAAGCGGCTCTCTTCGTGTGCGGGGAACGCTGGCGGGTCAGCGGATGTCGATGCGGTAGCGGAAGGTGTGCGCGAGGCCGCGTGAGCGGCGGTACTCCAGCGGGCTCGCGTCGTGGGAGCGGGCAACTCGTTCGACCACGACCACGGGCTCGGAGCGTCCGCAGCCGAGGAGCAGTGCGTCGGCCGCGGTGGCGGTCTCGATGGTGAGTTCCTCCGTGGCGGCTGCGACGATCTGTCCGCAGCAGCGTTCGTACGTCGGATACAGCAGGTCACCGAGGTCGTCGGTGCTGATCCCCTCGAGCGGCTCGAACAGGGGCAGCGGAAGCCAGATGTCCTCGACGAGGACGGGCTGCTCCTCGTAGAGCCGCAGCCGGTGCAAGTGAAGGACCTCGCTTCCGGTGGTGATGCGGAGGGCGGACGCGATGGCCGGCGTACTCACCTGCCGGGCGGCGGAGAGGATGCGGCTCTGGGGAAAGCCGCTCCCCGCGGTCCCGAACCGGAAGAAGCGGAAGAGAGAGGCGTCCAGGGACGCCCTCCGGACGAACGTCCCGGTTCCCTGGCGTCGCTCGAGCAGGCCCTCGTCCACGAGATCGCGGAACACGCGCCTCATCGTCCCCAGGGACACCCCGTAGTGCTCGACCAGGGCGGACTCGGCGGGCAGTGGCTGATCGGGAGACCACTCCCCGGAGCGGATGCGCTCGGCGAGCACCTCCCGGAGCCGGGCGTGCAGCGGTAGGCGCGGGTCGGTCCGAGCAAGGTCGGCCGCTCCAGGACTCTCTGGCGTGGGCGAGATGGACTGCATGGCGAGAAAGCATGGCCGCGATTCCTACTGACGTCTAGTCCTTCATAGGACTATTCTTTAGTTCGTGACTTCCATCGACCCTCAGCAGCCGACCGCGGCCTTCGACACCCACGCCCACGTCTTCAGGCAAGGACTGCGGCTGGCGCGCGAGCGGAGGTACAGCCCGGATTACGACGCCGCGGTAGACGCCTATCTCTCTCTGCTGGACGCGCATGGCCTTGCGGCGGGGGTTCTGGTGCAGCCGAGCTTCCTCGGCACGGACAACTCCTACCTGCTGGAAGCTCTCGGCAAGGCGCCGGAACGCCTCCGTGGCGTGGCCGTCATCGACCCCCGGACGACGGGAGAGGAACTCGACCAGCTCGCGGAGTCAGGCGTGTGCGGGATCCGCCTCAACCTGATAAGCCGCCCGGTGCCCCCGCTGGGCGGGCGGCTCTGGCAGCGACTGGCACACGAACTCGCCGCCCGTGGACTCCACTTGGAAGTGCAGGCACAACAACGACAGTGGGAGGAGCTGGAATCGTGGCTGCTCCGCTGGCCCGGCGCGGTGGTCGTCGATCACCTGGGCCTGCCTGCGGCCGCGTCGCTGTCCTACCCCGGCTCCGCCGCGCTCTCCCGACTGCTGGCCGCGCAGCATGTGTGGGTGAAGGCGGCCGCACCGTACCGTTCGGCACCGCAGGCGGCCACCGCAATGTTGCGAAACCTGCTACGCGCCAGAGGCGGCGAGCGGATGCTGTGGGGGAGTGACTGGCCCTGGACCCGGCACGAGGAGGGCCGTGACTACGGCACGGCCTTGGCATGGCTCACGGCGGAAGTCAGCTCCACCGAAGCTCAGCGGATCCTGTGCGCCAACCCGGTGCGACTGTTCGGCTGGTCTGCACGTCCTCGCAAGGTCCTGGACCAGGGAGCCGCCCCAGCGTGACTGCTCCTTCCTGCCGGTAGCTTGACCCGGGATGGGCCTACCCTGTTGACGGGTGGCAACGACTGGAGAGCGACAACGGACTGAGCCTGCAGTGCCGTTGTGCCGGTTGGTCTGCGGCAAGACCTTCAGGTGTCCAGGCGCTCGGCCAGTTCCGTCATCGAGTCCACAGAGATGTCGGCCTCCGGATCGGTAACCGGTGGCGGGGCAGCCGCCGGGCCGTACTCCTGCGGACGGTGTACGTAGGCGGTGCGCAGGCCGCACGCCCGAGCCGCGGCGAGGTCGTCGATGTGCGCGGCGACCATCATGACCTGCTGAGGCTGGAGTCCAAGCAGCCGCGCGGCGCCCAGATAGACCTCGGGGTCCCCCTTGTAGTGCCCGAAGAGCTCTGCGGACAGCACCGTGTCCCAGGGCAGCCTGCCGTGCTTGGCCATGTCCACGAGTAGTGCGACGTTGCCATTGGACAGCGACGCAATGATGAACCGCCTCTTCAGCTGTTCCAGGCCAGGGACTGAGTCTGGCCAGGGATCGAGCCGGTGCCAGGCGAGCACAAGGTCGGTGCGCATGTCCTCGGGCACATCTGGCACCTCGAACTCGACGAGCAGCTCGTCGAGTGACGCCCGGTGCAAGTCGTCGAGATTCGTCCAGGGCAGCTCGCCACCCCGTACCCGATCCATCGACGGGAGGTACCGGCTGCGCCAGGCGTCGGCGAACGCCTCGGCGTCCACGCCGGATCCCAGCTGACGGATGTCGCGCGCGACGCCGGAGCGCCAGTCCACGACGGTGCCGAACACATCGAATACGAGAGCGCGGATGTCCACGCGATCACCGTAATGCCCCGTCTCTTCCGGATGCGGGACTGAACGGCGGAGACCCTGGCCCGAGGGCTTCGATGTGTCATGTGACAACCGTTGTGTCTCCGCGGGAGGCCGGGAGGTGGCATGGGCACAGGCACCCTCCGCCAGTGCGGCAAGCGCCGCCATAGTTGCGCCGGCGGCGACTCCGATACCCCGCCAAGCGGGAGGAATCAGGTCAAAAACGCCGGAGCGAAGGCCGACGGACACCAGTGGCCGAGCACCGATCAGGTGCCCACGAGTGCGGGTTGGTTTCGGTCGAGCTCACCCTGAGGACGGACACAAAAGCAATCAGGGCGTCGGCCGGAGCGTCCCCTGCGGCGAGGCCTGTTGCCGGGTTATCGGCGTGTGCTGTCGGGGCATCAGCAGCGCCAGGGCCGCGACCGGGCGACCGCGGCTCTGACCCAGAGTGCGGGGACGAGCCCGTCCACGAACAGGGAGGGCGGCGGGCTATCGAGGACTACCGCGCTGCGGCACTCTTCGGTAGCCCGCCGACGGCCCGCGATCTGCACCGGTCTAGAAGGGGGTGCCGAACAGGTAGTAGTTGCCGATGTCGATCACGAATGGGCTTCCGTAGGAGGGGAAGCGCTCGATGATGGCCTGCTTGTAGGCCTCGCCGTCGTCGCCGAGGAGCTCGCGGGCGGCCTCCAGGTACTCGGCCATCTCGGCGAAAACAGCCTGTCCTGCGGGCAGCCCGTGTCCGGGCAGGACCGTGTCGTAAGCCGGGTCGACGAGCTCCTGCAGGATGTCCTGCCAGCGGGCGATGTCGTTGTTTCCGACGAACACATGAGTGTGGTGGTAGATGAGGTCCTGTGCCACCAGCACGCCGTGTTCGGGCAGCCGGATCAGCAACTGGTCGGTGGTCTCACCGCCGGAAACGGCTTCGAAGACGAAAGGGACACCGTCGATGACCTCGGTGCCGGGGGTGATCAGGTCGGTGGGGGCTGTCTCTGCTGCCGGGACCGGGATGCCGGTCGGGTCCTTGAGGTCGCCCCGTGCCGCCATCTCATCACGGGTGACCGCCAGCGCGTGGATGGGTGCGTTGAAGCGGTGTGCGCCCTGGTAGTGGTCCGGGTGCGCGTGGGTGATGATGAGCCGGTCCAGCGGCTTGCCGAGCCCGTTGGCGTATTCGACGACCTCGTCGGCGTCCGCGACCGTGACCTGGCCGTCCACCGCGATGAGCCGGCTCGGGGTCTCGATCAGCTGGGTGGTTACGTTCAGGGCGGTGTCGGGAGCCATGTAGCTGTGCACCCGCACGTTGCCCTTGTCGATGATGGTGACTGTGCCTCTCATCGCTCTACTCCTTCTGGTCGTCCGTCGGTGAATTGGTGCGGTAGGTCGAGGCCGATCACTGCTGCGGTGTTGGTGACGTCCGGGACTCAGTGGGCGGGATCGGCAGGGGCGCCACCGACAAGCCACCCGAACCTCGAAATCTGGCGCGGGATCAGACGGCGGCCGGGATTTCGCCGCCGAGGTCGGAGGCCGATTCATCGGCCTTGTGCTGTCGGGGCATCAGCAACGCCAGGGCCGCGGCCAGGGCGACGGCACCGGCCCCGACCCAGAGCGCGGGCCTCAGTCCGTCCACGAACAGCGACGCGGAGCCGTAGCCGCCCTGGGCGGAGAAGACGGCCGCCAGCGACGCGACGCCGACGGCGCCGCCGACCTCGCGGATCGCGTTGTTGGCGCCGGAGGCGATGCCCTGTTCCTGAGGGCGGACGGTGCTCATGACGAGGTTGGCGCTGGGGGCGAAGAACATGCCCATGCCGATGCCGCAGACGATCAGCGCCGGAAGCAGAGAGGTGTACGACACCTGCGGTTCGACCGCCAGTGCCCAGAGCCCGAGGCCTATCGCGTTCAGGGCCATGCCCACCGTGACGACGGGAGCGCCGCCGATGCGGTCGGACAGGGCCCCGGCCAGCGGTCCGGCGATCATGGGCATGGCGGTCCAGGGCAGCATCCGTACGCCGGCCTCCATTGGCGAGTAGCCGCCCACGGTCTGCAGGTACTGGCTGAGCAGGAAGATCGCCCCGAACATGCCCAGGAACATCAGCAGACTGGCGGCGTTGATGGCGCTGAAGGAACGGTGGCGGAAGAGCCTCATCGGCAGCATCGGGTGCTCGGCCCGCAGTTCGAACAGGACGAAGCCGACGAGCAGAGCCGTACCCGCGATAAAGCCGCCCAGCACCAGGGTGCTGGTCCAGCCGTCGGCGTTGCCGCGCACCAGGGCGTACACGATGCCGAACAGGCCGCCGCTGGCCAGGACTGTTCCGGCCAGGTCGAGGCTCGGGTTCGGGCCGTGGCTCTCGTCCAGCCTCAGCAGGGCGAGGGGAATCAGCGCCAGGCCGATCGGGACGTTCACCCAGAAGATCCACTGCCAGGAGAGGTGCTCGGTGAGCGTGCCGCCGATGAGCGGTCCGGTGGCGACGGCTATGCCGCTGGCCGCGCCCCAGATGCCGAAGGCTGCGCCGCGTCGCTCGGCGGGGACGGCCGCTGCCAGCAGGGTGAGCGTCAGCGGCGTCACGATCGCGGCCCCCACGCCCTGCGCGGCGCGGGCGGCGATCAGTTCACCCATGCCGGGGGCGAGTGCGGCCGCGGCCGAGGCGGCAGTGAAGATCGCGAGTCCGATGGCGAAGAGTCTGCGGCGGCCGAAGCGGTCGCCGAGGGAGGCGCCGAACATGAGCAGGACCGCGAAGGTGAGGGTGTAGGCGCTCACGGTCCATTCGAGGTCTTCGAGGCCGCCGCCGAGGTCCTTGCGGATGGAGGGGAGGGCGGTGGTGACGATCAGGTTGTCGAGCGCGGTGATGAATCCGGCGATGCTGGTGATGACCACGGCCCATACCGCGTTGCCGCGCCGAGCCGGTTGCTTGCTGTGCTGGTTCATGACGTTTCCTTGGCAGACGTGCTGGGCGATGGATCAATGGACGCGGATGCCGGCGGGCGAGGGCACGGTGTGCGGTGGCGATCACCGGCATCCACCGGCTCGGTGCGGATTGCTGTGTGGCCGGCCCTCAGGGGAGCTGCGGGTAGAGCACGGAGACGCCTCCGGACAGCGCCGCCTGCGCCTGGCGGGCGGCGTTGTCCGCGAGGATCTCGTAGGCGCCGGCGGCGATGCCGTCGACGGCGATCCGGGCGATGTCGGCCGGATCGGACTTGGCGGCGTCGACGTCACGGACCATGTCGGTGTCCATGTAGCCGACGTGCAGTCCCGCGACTCGGATGTTCTGGTCGGCGAGCTGCACACGCATGGCGTTGGTGAGCGACCACTCGGCGGACTTGGCGGCGCTGTAGGCGCCGAGCTCCGGGAAGCTGACCCAGGACAGGCCGGACAGGATGTTGAGGATCGTTCCGCCGCCGTTGGCCGCGATCTGGGGTGCGAACGCACGGACCACCGACAGGGTGCCGAAGTAGTGCGTGTCCATCTCCAGGCGGATGTCGTCCAGGTCGGCGGCGAGCAGGTCGGCGCCGGTGGAGGATCCCGCGTTGTTGATGAGGACGGTCACGTCGCCGGTGGCCTCCGCGGCGGCGACGACGGAGGCGGGGTCGGTGATGTCGAGCGCGATCGGTTTCGCGCCGGGCAGGTCGACCTGACCGGGGTTGCGGGCGCCGGCGTAGACGGTGGCGCCGCGGCTGAGAAGTTCGGCGGCGAGGGCTCGGCCGAAGCCCCGGTTGGCTCCGGTCACTAGGGCGGTGCTGGTGGAGAGGTCCATGGACGGTTCCCGGTGAAGTGAGTCATTGAAGTATGGTCATAATCTTAAGAGGGATGGCTCGGTGATCGCAAGCGGGCTGCGCCGGAGAAACGCTGTTGTGGACAGGGTTCGAAGCTGCCCATGGTCCGCGGGCGGGAGGCGTCGTCGAGTCGATCAGCGGGGCAGTTCTCGGAAGAAGGCGCGGATGTCGCCGACGAGGAGTTCGGGCTGTTCCATGGCGGCGAAGTGGCCGCCGCGGTCGAACTCGGTCCAGTGCACGATGTGGGCGGCGCTTTCGGCGAAGGTGCGGATGGGCAGGACGTCGTGCGGGAAGACCGCGACGCCCAGCGGGGTGGGTGACCGCTCCGGGGAGACCGTGGAGTGGGTGACCTCGTAGTAGAAGCGGGCCGAAGAGGCGGCGCTGTTGGTCAGCCAGTACAGCATGACGTCGGTGAGCACACGGTCGCGGTCGACTGCGCCCCCGGGTCGACCGGTGGGATTGTCGGTCCATTCCTGGAACTTCTCGGCGATCCAGGCGAGCTGCCCGGCCGGAGAGTCGGCCAGCGCGAACCCGATGGTCTGCGGCCGGGTCGCCTGGAGGGCGAAGTAGCCGCCGCCGTCGGCCTGGAGTGGGAGGTTGCGGTCGAGCCGGGCCTGCTCCTCGGGACTGAGGCGATCCAGCTCCCCGGGCATACCGGAGGGGGCGGTCTCCAGGAAGTTGACGTGCACGCCGATGACGTGGCCGGCGTCGACGAGGCCGAGTGCCCTGGAGACGAACGAGCCCCAGTCGCCGCCCTGGGCGCCGTAGCGGTCGTAGCCGAGGCGGGCCATCAGCTGCGCCCAGGCACCGGCCACCCGGGTGGGGTCCCAGCCGCGTTCGGTGACCGGGTTGGAGAACCCGAAGCCGGGGATGGACGGGATGACCAGGTGGAAGGCGTCGGCGGGGTCGCCACCGTGCGCGCGAGGGTCGGTGAGGGGGCCGATGACGTCCAGGAACTCGAGGAACGAGCCGGGCCAGCCGTGAGTGAGGACCAGCGGGGTCGCGTCGGCCTCGGGGGAGCGTACGTGCAGGAAGTGGATGTTCTGGCCGTCGATCGTGGTGGTGAACTGCGGCAGTTTGTTCAGCCGCCGCTCCCAGACGCGCCAGTCGTAGGTGGTGCGCCAGTACGCGGCCAACTCGGTCAGATAGTCGACCGGGACGCCCATCTCCCATCCCGTGCCGGGGATCGCGTCGGGCAGCCGGATGCGGCCGAGACGGTCGCGGAGGTCGTCCAGGTCGGCCTGCGCGATGTCGATGCGGAACGGGCGGATGGCGCTGTCACTGTCGGTGTTGCCTGTCATTTCTCACTGCTTCCTGTGCCGGGAAGGGCGGACGGGAGGTGATTCGCGCGCGTCTGGTCGTCGCGCCGGTACGAGAACCGGGCCGGGCCGGTAGCAGGTCACTCAGTGGGAAGGAAGGATCTCGGGCCGACCGCACCCGTGAGGCCGGCGAGGCCCGTGCCCGGTCGCCCGCCGCAGTCCGTGCTCTGCCGAGGACGATGCGCCAGGGCCGGCGAGGCGGGGGACAGGCGGGATCCGTCGGGTCGGAAGCGGTGCGGTGGGCGACGAACGGGACTGCGGCACGACGCGCTGGGCCCGAGCGGGAGCTCGTGGCCGTGGAGGGGCCCGCCGTGTGCTCGGTGGGCCCTCGGTCAGCTGCCTGGGCGGCAGGTTCAGAGCTTGACGATCATCTTTCCGACGTTCTCGCCCCGCATCATCGCGAGGAAGGCGTCGAGGGTGTTGTCGAGGCCTTCCTTCACGGTCTCGCGGTAGTGGAGCTTGCCCGTGGCAAGCCAGCCGCCGACCTCGCGGACGAAGTCCGGCTGGAGATCCAGCTCCTCGCTGAACATGAACGCCAGGATGTCCGAACGCGTCACGGACAGGTTCCACAGGTTGCGCGGTCCCACGACCTTCTCGTCGTTGTACTGGGAGACCATGCCGCTCAGGACGATCCGTGCGTGCAGCTTGAGTGCGCCGATCGCCGCCTCCAGGTGCTCGCCGCCGACGTTGTCGAAGAAGACGTCGATGCCGTCGGGCGCCGCCTGGGCCAGCTGCTCGGCGACCGGCCCGTTCTTGTAGTTGAACGCCGCGTCGTAGCCGTACTCCTGGACCAGCAGCTTGACCTTGTCGTCCGAGCCCGCGCTGCCGATCACGCGTCCGGCGCCCTTCAGCTTGGCGATCTGGCCGGCCACGCTGCCGACCGCGCCGGCCGCGCCGGAGACGAAGACTGTGTCGCCCTCCTTGATCTTCGCGAACCGTTCGAGCCCGATGTACGCGGTGAGGCCGGTGACGCCGAGCACGCCCAGGTAGGCGGTGAGGGGCGCCAGATTCGGGTCAACCTTCTGGGCGGTCGCCGCGTCGAGGACCGCGTGGTCGCGCCAGCCCAGGACGTGCACCACGTGGTCGCCGGGCGCGAAACCCTCAGCGTTGGACGCCAGGACGCGGCCGACCGCGGGGCCGTCCAGCGGTGCATCGACCTCGTAGGGCTCGATGTAGGACTTCTTGTCGCTCATCCGGCCGCGCATGTAGGGGTCGACCGAGAGGTACTCGTTGGCGACCAGGAGCTGCCCCGGGCCGGGCGTGGGGAGCTCCACCTCACGCAGCGAGAAGTCGGACGGGACCGGTATGCCCGCCGGACGGGCGTCCAGGTGCCAGGCGCGTGCGGTGGTGGGCAGGGTCTGCTCGGACATGTGGATCAAGTCCCTTCGGTGGGGAGGTGGTGCTCCGGGTATGGTGTACAGAAAGGTCTGTTTAGTGAACGCAGAAGTCTGTTTGCAGGTGCGGGAGCGAGCCGCGAACGACCAGCTCCAGGAACTATCGGGGGCAGGCGGCGTCGAGCAGGGCGCGTGCCGCCTGCTTGGCGGCCTCGGCGGTGACGCCGGCGTGTTCGACGCGTGTCGCCGCCAGTGTGCCGTCGATGAGCAGCGTCAGCTGGAATGAGAGCGTGTCGGGATCCGCGGCCCCGGCCGCGGCGGCCAGGCCGCGCACCCAGGCCCGGACGGTGCGCTTGTGCTCGGCGGCGACGTCGTGAACGGCGCTGCCGGGCTCGTATTCCGCCACCGCGCTGATGAACGCACAGCCCAGCCGGCCCTCTCGTGCCGTCTTTTCCAGCGCGACGAAGATGCCGAAGAGCTGTTCACGCGGGTCCTCTCCGGCCGCGAGCGCCGCGGAGCGCAGGTGGCGCCGCCAGTCGTCGTCCATCCCTCGCAGGTAGGCGGCGACCACGTCGTCCTTGCTGGGGAAGTGCGCGTACAGCGTGGCCTTGGCGACTCCCGACTCGGCGACCAGCCGGTCCACTCCCACGGCATGGATGCCATGGGCGTAGAACAGCTTGCTGGCGGTTTCGAGAATGCGATCCCGGGCCGGGCGTCGCTTGGCCGTGGTGTTCATGGGATGTAAGTTAACAGACAGGTCTGTCTACTGCAAGCGGACGATGTGCTCGACCGCGTACACGAGGAGATGTTTATGGGCAGCATTGACGGTCTGGATCTCGGGAAGTTCGGGGTCTACACCTTCGACTTCGAGGTCCAGCCGGCGGCGCGGATACGCGAGTCGGTCCAGGAACTCGAGGAGCAGGGCTGGCGGGCGCTGTGGATTCCCGAGCTGCTCGGGCGCGACGCGTTCACGCACGCGGGCTATCTGCTCTCCTGCACCGATCAGCTGCGTGTCGTCAACGGCATTGCGCAGATCTGGTCACGCGGAGCCCAATGGGCGTACGGCGCCGGCCTCCTGCTGGCCGACGCCTACCCCGACCGGCATGTGCTCGGTCTGGGATTCGGCGGCGGACAGGGGCCGGGGACCAAGCCGCTGGCGGCTATGACCGCGTACCTCGACGAGATGGACGCACTCCAGACCCGGACGCCCAACCCCCTGCCGAAGACTCCGATGCGCCGCATCATGGCCGCGTACGGGCCCAAAATGCTCGAACTGGCCGGCGAACGCACCGCCGGCGCGCAGACCTATCACGTCAACGTGGCGCACACCGCACAGGCGCGGGAGATCCTCGGACCGGACGCCTTCCTGGCCGTCGAGCACGCGGTGCTGTTCGAGTCCGACCCCGACAAGGCCCGCGCGATCGCCCGGCAACATCTGCACATCTATCTGAACACCCCCTACAACGTCGCGAAGTTCCTCCGGCTGGGCTACTCGGAGGAGGAGATCGCCGGTGGCGCCGACCGCATCGTCGACGACCTTGTGTTCTGGGGCGACCTGGACACCATCGTCGAGAAGCTCCGAGCTCATGTCGAGGCCGGCGCCGATCACGTCGCGGTGCAGGTGATCGGGATCGAGCCGGGCGAGTCCGCGATGCCGTACTGGCGCCTGCTCGGCGAGGCGCTTCTGCCCCGGGGCGGCAACGCCTGATCTGCGGTTTGAGCAGAGCACCGGCAAGGCACTTCCCGGCCTGTCGCCGCGCTCGGGGGACGACACTTCGGGGCGGCCCGCCACAGAGCCGCGCAGTGAGCCCCGTCCCCTCTGGTCCCCGACCGTGTGTCACCCGGTCGGGGAGCGCAGGTCCTTGCGGAGGATCTTGCCCGACGCGGACTTGGGGATGACGTCGATGAACTCGACCCGTCGGACCTTCTTGTACGGGGCGACCCGGCGCGCGACGAACTCGATGACCTCGTCCGCGGTGAGATCGGTGCCGGGCCGGCGGACGACGAAGGCCTTGGGGATTTCCTCGCCGTCGTCGTCGGTGACCCCGATGACCGCGGTGTCGGTGATGGCCGGGTGGGTCAGCAGCAGGGCTTCGAGTTCGGCGGGCGGGACCTGGTAGCCCTTGTACTTGATCAGTTCCTTGAGCCGGTCGACGATGAACACCCGGCCGGCGGCGTCGACTTGAGCGAGGTCGCCCGTGTGCAGGAACCCCTCGGCGTCGATGGTGGCAATGGTCGCTTCCTGGTTGCCCAGATAGCCGGTCATGACGTTCGGTCCCTTGACCCACAACTCGCCGGGCTCGCTCAGCCCTTCTGTGGGGTAGGGGACTTCGTTTCCGGTCGAGGGGTCGACGATCTTGTTGATCGTGTTGGGGACGGGCCATCCACAGGAGTTGAGCGGCGCGGCCTCACCGAACTGTTCCTGGCCGCCGTCCACGGGCATGC
Source organism: Streptomyces sp. SID13726 (assembly GCF_010548375.1). Classification (GTDB taxonomy): domain Bacteria; phylum Actinomycetota; class Actinomycetes; order Streptomycetales; family Streptomycetaceae; genus Streptomyces. Next base: position 60,078 of record NZ_JAAGLY010000018.1, on the reverse strand, counting down.
AGTGGCTGACCGGGCTCAGCTCACTCATGCCGAAGCCCTGGGTCACCCGCACGTCCAACCGCTCGGCCACGGCGGCCCCGAGTTCGGCGTCCAGCGGTGCGGCGCCGGACAGGATGACGCGCAGTGACGACAGGTCGTACTGGTCGACCAGAGGATGCTTGGCCAGCGCCAGCGCGACCGGCGGGGCGATGAAGCCGTAGGTGATCCGGTGTCCCTGAATGGTGTCCAGGAACGCGGTCAGATCGAATCGGGGCATGATGACCAGTGTGGCTCGCGCCTGCAAGGCGGCGTTGAGCAGCACGGTCATGCCGTAGATGTGGAAGAACGGCAGCACCGCGAGGATCTTGTCCTCGGGGCTCATCGCGAACAGCGGGCGGATCTGCGCCATGTTGGCCACCAGGTTTTGGTGGGTGAGCATGACGCCCTTGGGGTTGCCGGTGGTTCCGGAACTGTAGGGCAGTACCGCCAGGTGCGTGGCGGGATCGAAGTCGACCTCGGGTGCCGGGGCGTTCAGGGCGAACAGGTCGTCGGCGTTCGCGTGGCCGGTCGCGGCCTGCCCGTCGCCGTCCAGGACGATGAGGTTCTCCTGCGCTATCCCTACGGTCTGCGCCGCCTCCTGCGCCTGCGGCAGCAGCGCCTTGACGGTGATCAGCATCTTCGCGTTCGCGTCGGTGAGCTGCTTGGCGATGTCCTGCGCGGTGAACAACGCGTTGATGGTGGTCGCGGTGGCGCCGGCCCGCAGAATGCCGTGAAAGGCCACGGCGAACAGGGACGAGTTCGGTGCCAGGAGGCCCACCACGCCCCCGGCGCCGATACCGCGAGCGGCCAGCGCGCCGGCCGTCACGTTGATCCGTCCGATCAGCTCCCGGTAGGTGGTCCGGGTGCCGTCGGCGGTATCGAGGAGCGCGACCCGGTCCAGATCCGTCTGGCTGAAGTCTCTGAACAGGAGGTCGAACACATTCACCTGGGGAATGTGCACGTCCGGGAACGGGCTGGCGAAAACCATGAAAGGTCCTCCATTTCTCGTGTGGTGATCGGAGCGATCAGGGCGTGGTCGCCGAGCTCTGGGGCGAGGTGCTGACGACACGTTCCGAATCGGCGAGAAACGTCAGGACACGGGAGGCGAACTCGTCGGGGCACTCGATCTGCGGCATGTGACCGATCCCGGTGAAGAGCTGGGATTCGGCGTGGGGGAGGAGTCGGCGTGCGGCCTCCAGATGATGGACAGGCAGGACCCGGTCGCGGTCGCCCCAGATGACCAGAGTGGGGCGGGGGTGCTTCACCACGGCGGCGGACAGCTCCGCCTGCCAGCCGGGCTTGGTGCCGCGCGCGGTGGCGAGTGCTCGCAGGGTCTCGAGCATCACGGCGCCCGGATCGGGTCGGCGGGCGATGGCCAAGGCGTGGTCGATCCGTTCCTTGGTGGCTAGTGCCGGGTCGACGACGAGCAGGCGCTCGGCCATCCGTGCACCGGCGCGGGTGGTGCGTCGGGTGGCGAGGCGGCCGAGGGCGGGGACGGCGAGCAGCCGCAGCGGCAGCGCGACCTCGGGGCCGAACCCGGCGCTGTTGACCAGCACCAGCCCGGCCACTCGTTCCGGAGCGAGGACGAGCAACTGCTGGGCGATCGCGCCACCGAGGGAGTTGCCGACCGCGTACAGCGGCCGCCGCTCGCCCAGCACATCCAGAGTCTCGATCACTCCGCGGGCGAGCACCTCCAGCGTGGTGGGCTCGACGGCGCGGGCGGAGAACCCGAAGCCGGGAAGGTCGAGGGCGATCACCCGGTGGGCGCGGGACAGGAGAGGGTACTGCGGTGCCCAGTCCTCGAGACTGCGGCCGATGCCGTGCAACAGGAGCACGGGTGGGTCGGCGGGGTCGCCCTCGACGCGGACGCGCGTGAGCCGGCCGTTGACGGAGACGAAGGCGGGAGTGCTCATGCCGCCGCTTTTCTGGGGGGTGCCGTCGTGTTCACCACGGCGGCGGTGAACTTCAGAGCGGCGTCCTCGACGGTGCGCAGCCTGGCCCGGTCCTTGGTGTAGCTCTGGTCCACCGTCCAGGGCCCGTGCGAGCCCTGCTTCGGGAACAGGTGCGCTCCCCGGTTGACGTATCCCGTGTCCATGTCGAGGAACGGCCGCCGGATGAGCGACGGGTCGTCGGTGACCGGTGTGACGGTGGCGTAGCCGTGCCGGTCCATGTGGGCGAGCAGCCGGCACACGTGATCGGCGACCAGGTCGACCTTCAGCGTCCACGCGTTGTTGGTGTAGCCGATGACGAAAGCGAAGTTGGGTACGCCGCTGACCATCATCGACTTGTACATGAGGCGGTCGGTGAGGTCCACCGGTCGCCCGTCGACCTGCAGGGCGATCCCGCCGAACGGGAGCATCTTCAGTCCGGTGGCGGTGACGATGACGTCGGCCTCGAGCTCGCTGCCCGACTCGAGCAGGATGCCCCGCTCGGTGAACCGCACGATGCGATCGGTGACCACCGACGCCGCACCGCTGGAGATGGCCTTGAACATGTCCGAGTCGGGGACCACACACAACCGTTGGTCCCACGGCTGGTACTTCGGGTTGAAGTGGGTGTCGACCGCGTAGCCCTCGGGAAGGGCGCCCGCGTTGACCTTCCGGATCAGACGGCGCGTCAGCGTCGGGAAGCGTCGGCTGAAGCCGTAGATGAGCTTCTGGCGGTTGATGCTGAACCGCTGGGCGGTCCGCCACCCGAGGGTCTCGGGCAGCAGCCGGAGCAAGGCGTTGGCGATCGGGTCGCGGCGCGGCGCGGGCAGCACGTACGACGGTGAGCGCTGGAGCATCGTGACGTGGCCGGCCTTGTCGGCCATCGCGGGAAGCAGCGTCACAGCCGTGGCTCCGCTGCCGATGACGACGACCTTCTTGCCCGTGTAGTCCAGGTCCTCCGGCCACTGCTGCGGGTGGACGATCGGACCATGGAAGTCCTCGCGCCCCTCGAAATGCGGGGTGTACCCGCCGGCATAGTCGTAGTACCCGGCGGCGGAGAGCAGCACGCCGCAGGTGACGTCGAACCGCTTGCCGTCACTCGTGCGCTCGACGGAGACGGTCCAACGCGCCTCGGCGGAGGAGAAGTCGGCGCCGAGCACCTTGTGCCCGAGGTGGATGTGCCGGGCGAGGTCGTTCTCCGCGATCGCCTCGTTCAGGTAGTCGAGGATTTCGTGGGCGTCGGCGATCGAGTTGTCCTTGGTCCACGGCTTGAATCCGAAGCCGAAGGCCTGCATGTCGGCGTCCGACCGCAGGCCGGGGTAGCGGAACAGGTCCCAGGTTCCGCCGATCGCGTCGCGGCCGTCGATGATCGCGAAGGTCTTGTCCGGCTGCTTGGTCTTCACGTGGTAGCCCAGGTCGATGCCGGTGAGACCGGCGCCGACGATCATCACGTCGACGTGCGTGAGTGCGGGGCTCGCCGCAGGGGTTCTGCTCATGTCAGATGTTCCTTCCGATGGGCGACATCGAGGACACGAGGTCCGCAACGACCGAGATATGGGGGACGTCGAGGAAGCCGGGACGCTGGTAGGCCGGATCGGGATAGTCGTAGTAGCCCTTGCCGGTCTGCAGTCCGAGCCGCCCGCGGTCGAGGAAGTTGTTCTTGATGTAGTCGGCGTTGGCGCTCATCTGCGCATCGCCGGTCTCCCCGCCCCAGTGGGAGAGGACGTCGTGCACCGTCTTCATGCCGATCATGTCCATCATTCCCAGCGGCCCGAACCTGGCGCCGGTGAACAGGAACGTGCGGTCCACGTCCTCGGGAGCGGCGATCCCGTTCGTCACGAGGGTCTGCGCGGCGTTGAGGAAGGGAACCAGCCATGTGTTGACGACGTAGCCGTTCTGTTCCTTGCGGACGGGGATCGGGATCATGCCGATCTCGACGGCGAATTCCGTCACCTCGGTGAGCGTCTCCGGCGTCGTACCGGGATGAGCCATGATCTCGGTGAAGTTCATCGCCCAGAGCGAGGTGGAGAAGTGGAGAGCGCAGAACTTCTCCGGACGGCCGGTCGCCGAGGCGAAGTCCCTGGGGAGGAAGGTCGAGGAGTTCGTCGCGACGAGGGTGTCAGGGGGCAGGAACTCGGCCACCTCCTTGTAGACGGCCGTCTTGACCTCCGGGATCTCCGGCACCGCCTCGATCACCAGGTTCGCCTGTGCGACCGCGCCGGCCAGGTCGGTGCTGTAGGTCAGGCGCTGCCTCGTGGCTGCGATGTCCGCGTCGTCGGCGCCGACGTCCGACAGGTAGACGCCGGCGTACTGGTCGTGCGCGGCCCGGCAGCGCTCAATGGCGTCCGGTGCGATGTCGTACACGGTGACGGTCTTGCCCTTGAACGCGCTGTGCCAGGCGATCTGTCCGCCGAGCACACCCGAGCCCAGGACGGTCACTTTGTCGAGTCGGGACATTGGCTCTCTCTTCCTATGGCGGCAGGAGTTCGCAGAGGCGGGAGGGCGGCACAGTTCGCGCCGGTCATGTGGGTGGCGGGCACTCTCGCTCCGTAGGCGATGGCTAGGCCCGGACGCTTTCCCAGTGCTGTGTCAGTGCGTCGGCGAGTTCTCGCGGGCGTTGGACCGGTCCCCAGTGACCGCTGTCCAGCCGGACAACGTTCGTGGCCCTGACGCTCTTTGCGAGAATGTCGGCGCGTTCCACCGGCTCGAACTGGTCGGCGATGCCCCAGAACACGAGGGAGGGGCTCGTGAGGTTCGCCAGACCGATCTCCCACTCCGCCCCGACGTGGGCAGCAGAGCGGTAGAGGCGAAGGATGCTCTCCTTCATCGTGGCGTCCAGTCGGCTCGCGGTCTGGCCGGCGCGATGGGCGGGCACGCCGCTTGCCTGCAGCAGCTTGCTCAACTCCGACGCGTCGAACTCGGCCATCCACTGCTCTCCGACTTCGGGGGTCTGCCAGATCTTCCCGAGGTCGTGCCACTCGACCGCACCACTGACCGAGGCATCGCCGTCGGCCCAGGTCCTCACCAGGTCGGGACGCAGCGAGGCGACGCGGGCGGTGAGGGCGCAGCCCCAGTCATGGCCCACGAGGTCGACCGTGCTGCCGAGTCCCTCCAGCCGGGCAGTGATCCAGTCGACGTACTCCTCCTTGGTGGAGGAGAAGCCTTCAGGCACCGGGCATCCGAAGCCGGGCAGTGCGAGTGTGAGGACATCGGTTCGCGTCAGGTGGTCAAGGACGTCGTCCCACACGTGGTAGGTGTCCGGGACGCCATGGACGAGTACGGCAGGCACGGTCTCTCCGGTCGGCTGATGGCCCTCAGGGGGTGCTGTAGTTCGGGCTTGGTGTCGCGGAAGCCCCATGCAAGGGGGTTCGCTTAAGAACAGGACTGTCCACGGGGGACCCGCAACGTCAGCAGAGCACGGGGTAACTCCACGACCGGTGGTCCCGGGCGGGTGCCGACGGGCTCGTCCGTCAGGTATGGGTGAGGGACAGCGACAGCCAGACGGTGTTCTCGCCGGAGGTGTCCAACGGTTGTCCGCCGATCAGCTGATCGCCCAGCGGTCCGGCCCCGCAGCAGCACCGGTATCGGTCTTGTCGGTCACTGCGGGGGAGCGAGGTGTCTCACGGTCGACCGCGTGCTCGATCGGGATCGGCGCGTTGTTCGGCGAGCTCGGGAGGGGCGCAGACAAACGCTGCCCGAGTGGTTCCGAGTCAGCGCGTGGTACTGATCGCCGAGAGCCGACCAGGGCTGGACCCGGGCATCCGTGGTGACGGCTCTTCCGGTGCCCGCTGGAAACAACTGCTCGGTGGGGGTGAGCTGTTCACTCGGGTCGAGCGGTAATCGATCACTTCGGCGGCTCGACGTGATCGCTGCGCGGTGTTGTTGGACGGCTCGGCCGCCTGCTGAAGCGCTCATGGCACACCTCGTCGTGTGACTGCCCCCGCCTCGGCGGCGGCCGGTGGAGCGGTGCTCGGCCATCTGATCCGAGCCAGCCGCCCACGTGCTCACGCTCGTTTGCGGGCTGAGGGGCTCACACTAGGAGAGTCACTACCATCATGCAAGTGACTGGTTGTGGTGATGGTCGTCACCGTGGGCTCACGAGACCTGCTGGTTCCTCCGCTCCAGCACGGCTCGGAGCCGGTTGTCCGCGGACGGTCCCGGCAGGAACGTGGTGTGCTCCTCGTCCGCGGGGTGGCCAGTCGTACGGTCGATCAGCAGTGGATCGATGTCCGTGCCTGACACCTTGTCCACCACGCGCACATTCGGCGCCGCCGGGGGGAAGTGGTCGATGCCGAAGGCGTACAGGGCGATGAGAACCGGGCGGAATGCCTGGCCGGCCTCGGTCAGGACGTACTCGTCCCGCGGAGGGTGCTCGCTGTAGCGGCGGCGCTCGAGCAGGCCGGCCTCGACGAGCGCGCCGAGCCGGCGGGTCAGAGAGTTCGGTGAGATGCCCAGGCTCTTCTGGAACCCGTCGAACCGGGTGATGCCATGGGTCGCGTCGCGCAGGATGAGGATGCTCCACCACTCGCCGACCCGTTCCAGCGCCAGCGCGACCGGGCAGCTCATGTCCTGAAAGCTCTTCCGTTCCATGATGGAAGTCTACGGAGGGGGCAGCGGCGCCCGATGTGGTGAGGCACAGCTCGAACTGATCGTCTCCGCAATCCACAGCAGGGCGATCGGTGGGCCCGGCACGATCACGTCGAGGCCGGTGTCATGGGGCGCGGAGGTGACGGCGTCACCGATCCGGAGGGCCGGAGGGCCTGCTTGAACGCGCCTTTGCCGTCGATGCTCAGCAGGGTCACGGCGATTGACCCGAGTGCGGAGTCGGCCCTCCTGCACCGAGGATTCAAGACTGCCGGGTAGGCGCGGACTCTGGCGTGCTCTGCCGGCGTGCGCGCAGTTGTCTGGGTGTTTCGCCGTACCACCGCCGACAGGCTCGCGTGTAGCTGCTGGTCTCGGAGTAGCCGAGCATGGTCGCGATCCGGGAGATCTGCATGCCGGTGGCGGAGAGGTCCCATGCCATGTCGCGCCGCACGTCGTCGAGGATCTCTTCGAAGGACGTGCCCGACTCGGCCAGCCTGCGCTGGAGCACCCGCGGGTGCAGGGACATCGCCCTCGCGATCGCGACCAGGTCGGCATGGTTGACGACCAGAAGCCGCTGGGTCATGCCGCGCACGTGATCGGCGACCGCCAGGTCGGGCCGTATGCCGGCGAGGTAGTTCTCGGCCAGGGCCAGTGCGGCCGCGTCCCGACCGCGGATCGACTGGTGCAACGAGTGCGGAGGCAGGTGGATGGAGTTCATCTCCTGCTCGAACTCGACGGGACACCCGAACATCTCGCGATAGCTCGCCATGGGCGCTATGCGGCGGTGCTGCAGTGTGACCCGGAGCGGAACGAAGCTCTCCCCGAGCATCAACCGGAAGGCGTCCATCGCGATGCCGAGGCCCTTCTCGACCATCTGGTCGCGATGAGCGAGCCGTCGAAGGTTGGTCGAGAACGTGAAAATTGCCGCGTCCGGCTCACGGATCAGCTCTGTGGAGTCGGGGGGTGCGAGGTGGTGCAGGCACCGGGAGACCCCGTCGATCGCAGCCTCCACCGTTTCCGCGTTGCGGATGATGACCGCGACGGGGCCCAGCATCCGGATGCCCTGCCTGCGGGCCAGGCGCATCCCGAAATCGGGGCAGTCGAGCTCCTGGGCCGCGTCCCCGATCACGGCGGCCACCGAGGGGTACGGAAGAAACGTGTCGTAGTCGCCTGCGGCTCCAGGGTCGACGCCGTGCGCGCGCATGAGCGCGTCGGGGTTGCCGCCGAGACTGGATACCAGCTCCGCGACATTGAGGAGCGCGAGACCACGGATCAGGCTGGTCACAGTCACCAAGTGTCAACTATTAGTCGCATCAAGACAAGTTTCAGAGCTTCACTCGGTGCCAGCATCCTCATCGGCGTCACCTCGCCAGCGTGACGATCTCCGTCTTCGAGGAAGCAGACAGAGCCATGCAAAACCACGTTCATGCAGGACAAACCCTCGTCGCCAGCGGTCGCTGCGACGCCGGCGCGAGGAGCATCTCATGTCGATGAAGGCAGTCGTCATGATCAACAGCGGGCTCGAGGTGGTCGAGGCGCCGCTCCCGCAGCCCGGCCCCGGGGAGGCCCTCGTCAAGGTCCTTGCGGCGGGGATCTGCGGCAGTGACCTGCACTGCGTCACCCATGGCGCCCAGCTGTTGGACAGCGCCAAGGAGGCAGCGGGAGTAGAGCTGTTCAAGCTGGACGAACCGGTCGTCCTCGGCCACGAATTCTGCGCCGAGATCGTCGAGTACGGTCCCGGCTGCCGCGAGACGCTCGCCCCCGGCAGCCGCGTCGTCTCGGTACCGTTCCTGCTGCGGCCGGAACCCGTCACCCTCGGCTTCGGGGGCCCCGGAACCCCGGGTGCGTACGCCGAGTACATGCTCCTGTCGGAGGACCTGCTCGTTCCGGTGCCCGACCACGTGCCCGACGACATCGCCACCCTCGCGGAACCGCTCGCGGTCGCTCTGCACGCCGTCAACCGCGGCGGCCTGGGAGCCGACGACGTGCCGCTCGTGATCGGCTGCGGCCCCATCGGGCTCGCGGTGATCGCGGTCCTGAAGATGCGGGGCATCGGCCCGATCGTGGCGTCCGACTTCTCGCCGTCGCGCAGGGCGATGGCCGTTGCCCTCGGCGCCGACGTCGTGGTCGACCCGCGCGAGACGTCGCCCTACGAGTCGTGGCAGGAGGTCGCCGCCTCCTCCGACCCGACTCGGTGGGGCCGCCAGACCCCGATGTTCCCAGGAGCGGGCCTGCGTCCGTCCGTCATCTTCGAGTGCGTCGGTGTCCCCGGCATCATCCAGCAGATCCTGGCCGGAGCCGCGCCCTGCTCGAAGGTCGTCGTCGCGGGCCTGTGCATGGTGCAGGACACCTTCTACCCGACCTTCGCGATCATGAAGGAGATCGACCTGGCCTTCTGTATCTCCTACACGCCCGAGGAGTTCGCCCAGGCCCTGGGACACATCGCCTCCGGGGAGCTGCAGGTCGAGGCCTTCATCACCAGTCGCGTCGCACTCGACGACGTGCCCGAGGCTTTCGCGAGGCTGTCCGACCCGGAGAAGGACGCCAAGATCATCGTCCTTCCGTGAGCTGATCCGCATCCGAGCCGCCTTCCCGCCCACGGCTGACGGCGGGCCCCACTTCGGGGACCCCGCCCTCCCGCCTGCGGGACCCGCCTCGGCGGGCCGCGACAACCATGAGAAAGCAGGCACCCGCCATGACCGCAGAACTGACCGCCAACAAGGTCCCTGTCGTCTCGCTCCCGCAGACCGAGCTGCTCACGGTCAACGTGAACGAGATCCCCGTCCTGAAGGACTCCCTGGGCCCCGGCATCGACTTCCAGCCCCTGTTCCTTGACCCCGAGATCGGGGTGTGGGTCATCCTCGGAACCTTCGCGCCCGGCGTGGAGCTGCCCATCCACCTCCACACCGGCCCCGTGCACGGTTACACCCTGAGCGGGGAGTGGATCTACAAGGAGTACGCGGACCAGCCGCAGACCGCCGGGTCGTACCTCTACGAGCCCGCCTCTTCGGTCCACACCTTCGCCGTGCCGGAGACCACCACCGAGCCCACGGTCGTGCTCTTCATCGTGTACGGCGCCAACGTCGGCTTCACCGACGACGGCCAGTTCCACTCGGTCCTCGACGCCGTCACCGTCCAGAAGCTGACCGCGGACTGCGCACGGGCGCAGGGCCTGGCCCCCATCAAGTACCTCACCGGTGGGACGGCCAAGTTCACCGACGCGTAACCGGGACCGGCGGTGCGGGTATCGAGGTGACGTGAACCGATGCCCGCACCGCCCTTCAACCGGGGCGGCACGACGGGACCGTGCCGCCCCGGAGAAACGTTCAATCACACAAGAGCAGCACGGAGGCCGCCAATGCCCCTCTCTGACTGGGAAGAGCGCACCGTCCGGGTCAACGGACAGCGCATTCACCTGCGGATCGCCGGTACGTCCGGCCCCATCGTCCTGCTGGTCCACGGATTCCCCGAGTCCTGGTACTCGTGGCGGCACCAGATGGATGCGCTGTCCGCCGCCGGTTACCGCGCCGTGGCGATGGACATGCGGGGCTACGGGCGCTCGTCCAAGCCCTCCGACATAGCGGCCTACCGCATCACCGAGTCGGTCGCCGACTGCGTCGGAGTGGTCGAGGCGCTCGGCGAGTCGAGCGCCGTGATCATCGGCCACGACTACGGATCCCCGGTGGCGTGGGCTTCGGCGTGGACCCGGCCCGACGTGTTCCGCGGGGTCGTAGGACTGAGTGTGCCGTTCGGCGGGCGAGGCCAGGCGGCGCTGCCGGGCAACCCGTTCGGAGAGCGTCGCCCGAGTGAGGTCTTCCGCGAGCTGGCGGGCCCCGACATGCTGTTCTACCAGGAGTACTTCGCGCTGCCTGGCAACGTCGCGGAGCAGGAGATCGAGCAGGACGTGCGGTCGTGGGTCATCAGCGGCCTCTACAGCCTGTCCGCGGACCGTCCCCTGCCCCCTGAGCTCGCCGGCGTCGACCTCACGTCGCTTCCGCCAGAATTCCTCCGGGAGTTCGTGCGGGGCGCCATGTGCGTGCCCCGGACGGAGAAGTTCGGTGCCAGGCTGGAACTGCCGGACAAGCTGCCCGACTGGCTCGTCCAGGAGGAGGTGGACTTCCTCGTGGCCGAGATGGAGCACAGTGGACTGACCGGCCCGCTGAGCTACTACCGGACGATGGATCTGAACTGGGAGGTCCTCGGGGAGCACCAGGGCAAGCCGGTGACCGTGCCCGCGCTCTTCATAGGAGGAGACCGCGACGTGGCGACGATCTGGAGCCAGGAGGCGATCGCCCGGATCGGGGAGAAGGTCCAGGACCTGCGGGGATCGGTCATCCTGGCCAACTGCGGGCACTGGATCCAGCAGGAGCAGCCCGAGGCAGTCAACAGGGAGCTCCTCGGCTTCCTCAGCGGTCTCTGATGCGGCTCCTCGGCCATCTCTGAACCGGGAACGGGCACACCGACTGGGCTGGGCGGCGGCGGTGAGGGTCGTCGCCGTCCACCCCGCAGACGTACACCCCCTCGGCGGGAGACGGGGGGATGCCCGCACACATCTCCTTGCGACGGGCCGGTCTGGTCCGTCGCATGCCACTCCGGCACAGCGAGCAGCCCCCGGCTTCAGCCGGGGGCCGAGTCACCCACGTTGATCAGGACCGGGCCGAGAAGGCGGTGTGGCCGGCACGCAGCGAGGTTTTGTCGATCTTTCCGACCGCGTTCTTCGGGATGGCTTCCACCACGAAGAACGCGGTCGGACGCTTGTAGCCGGTGAGGCTGCACGTGCAGAGGGCCTTCAGCGCCCCGGGATCGACAGCCGAACCCGGCCGAGGCTGGACGTAGGCGACCACCACCTCTCCCCACTTCTCGTCGGGCACGCCGATCACGGCGGCTTCGAGCACCGACGGGTCGCCTGTCAGCACGTCCTCGATCTCCTTGGGGTAGATGTTCTCCCCACCCCGGATGATCATGTCCTTCGAGCGCCCCACCAGGGTCAGATAGCCGTCGGCGTCGAGACGGCCCACGTCGCCCGTGTGCAACCAGCCGTCGACGATGACCTTGGCCGTTTCGTCCGGACGGCCCAGATAGCCACGCATGACATTGGCCCCCCGGACGACGACCTCACCGTCACCGCCCTGCGCCACCTCGACACCGTCGGCGTCGACGATCCGGATCTCCTGGCCGGGGAAGGCAACCCCCACGGTTCCAGCCCGTCGAGGGCCCGCCACAGGATTGATGGTGGAGCCGCAAGTTCCTTCGGACAGCCCGTACCCCTCGACGAGCGGAAACCCGTACCGGGCCTCGAACCGGGTCAGCAGATCGGCCGAGGCGGGTGCCGCGCCGCAGACTCCGAAGCGCAAGGACGAGGTGTCGGGGCGGACATCGTCGGGGAGCGCCGCGAGCATGCTGTAGATCGTCGGCACCGCGCTGAAGAAGCTGGGACGCTCCTGTTCGACGAGGTCGAAGAAGGTGCGGGGATCGAACCGGCCCGCGATGACGACGCTCGCGCCCACGAGCAGCGGCATCAGCACGCTGACCACGATGCCGTTGACGTGGAAGAGCGGCAGGATCAGCAGGCACCGGTCGGCCGGTCCGACCTCCAACGCCTGGCGCCCCATCTCCACCATGGCGTCGATGTTGGCGTGGTCGAGCATCACCCCCTTGGGCACGCCGGTCGTACCGCTGGTGTAGATGAGCAGAGCCAGCGTGGCCGGGTCCAGAAGCGGTGCCTGATCCGGCTCCACCGTTCCTTCGTACAGTGCGCCGACGGAGAGTACGGCAACGCCGTGCGCCACTGCGGACGAACCGTCCTCGACCACCAGCAGGCGCGCACCGGAGTCCTGGAGCTGCCGGGCATCTTCGACGTCGGTCATGCTCGGGTTGACCGGTGTGATGGTGGCGCCGAGCCGCCAGGCGGCGAACAGCAGGACTACGAACTCGACGCGGTTGGTTAGCTTGAGGGCCACGACGTCACCGGGGCCGATTCCGAGGTCCTGGAGCTGACGCGCCGCCATGCGGACCCGGCTCAGCAACTGCGTATTGGTGAGGGACTGCTGCCCGTCGGAGACCGCGGCCCCCTGGGGGTCGAGCTCGGCGCGGCGGTCGGGCAGAGAAGCGAAATTCATGGCGAGGCGTACCTGTCTCGGTGTGATGCAATCCGGTTACGGAGTCGACACGGCGGGCGCCGGGTGCAGTTGGCGGACGAGGAACTCGATCTGGTCGCGCACCAGCTCCTCGAAGGTCTCGCCGGTGTAGAAGTCGAAGTGGCCGGCGTCGTACCGCTTGATCTCCCCCCGGGGCGCGGTGGCCGCGTACCGGAGCGTCTGGGCAGGGGGCGTGACCGAGTCGGTGTCGCTGACGCAGAAGAGAATCGGCATGGCGACCTTCCTCGCCGCGCGCCCGGGCCGGTAGCCGGCGATCGTCGGAATCACCCGTGCCGCCACCTCGTTACGGAACGTCGTCCCGGCCGGCTGCAGCGCCTGGTACCCGGGCAGCGCGTCCGAGGCGTTCATGAGGGCCGGTGAACCGGGAGCGGCGGCGATGGGAACCATCACGGGCGCCTTGCCGCGCAGTCTCGCCGCCAGATCCCGGGCGAGCACGGGCGTCATCCTGAGGGAAGCGCCCGGGCCGAGCGCGAGCGCGGAGGCGAGACCGTCGGTGAACGGGCACTGGGCCACGGCCGCGCGCAGTTCGGGATGGCGCGAGGCGACGGTGATGGCGTGGCCGCCACCGAAGGAGCTGCCCCACACCGCGACGCGTGTGCGGTCGACGTCAGGGCGGGCCTTGACGTAGGCGAGGGCGGCATCCCAGTCGGCGAGCTGCCGCTTGATCGACAGGAGTTGACGCGGGTGGCCGCCGCTGTCGCCGAAGTGCCGGTACGTGAACGCCACGGCGGCGATGCCGGCCTGCGCGAAACGCTCGGCGAAAGCGTCCAGCCGCATCTCACGGGTAGCGCCCAGGCCGTGCCCGAGCACGACGACGGGCGGGGAGGAGACGCCTGTGGGGCGGTAGAGCCACCCCGCACATCTGCTGTCATCGGAGGGGAACGTGATGTCGTGACGGGTGAAGGAGTGCCCGGTGGTCATCGTCGGCTCACCGTCCGTTCGTCGAGCGGTGCCCGGGCACACTGCCCGAGGCGAGCGCCTGCGCGTAGGTGTCCGGCCGGTAGAGCGGGAGCTCGCCGGTGGTGTCCGTCGTCTCCATGTAGTCGAGCATCAGTTGCTGCCCTTCCTTCGACATGACCCGGGTGAAGAACTCGGCGCGTTCGACGTGCAGGCCGTCCTCCAGTGACATCGAACCGCCGAAGTACACCGACCTCTTGGCGGCCGCGACCGACCCCTTCGACCGCTTGCCGAAGCGTTCCGCGAGTTCCACCGCCTGCGCGAGCACCTTGTCCTGCGGAACGACCTGGTCGACCGCCCCGTTGGCAAGAGCCTCCGCGGGTGTGAACGGCTTGCCCTCGAGGATCGCGGCCAGGGACCGGTGCGTACCGATGAGGCGGGTCAGCCGCTGGGTGCCGCCGCCGCCCGGGATGATCCCGAGGAGGATCTCCGGCTGGCCGATGAAGAAGTCCCCGTCGGCCATGACCCGCAGATCGCACGCCCAGGCGAACTCGGCACCGAGACCGAGAGCCGAACCGTTCAGGGCGCCGACGAACAGGACGCCGCTGGCGTTCATCCTGAGGAAGGTCGTGTGCAGACGTTCCAGCTGCAGGGCCCCGCGCATCGGGGTCCTGCGCATCACAGGCCCCAGGAGACGGGACCGGTCCACGTGCTTCGCCATGCGTACGACGGCCGCGGCACCGCGCCGGCCGACCGTGGGGCTCGCGGCGCCCTCTTCCTGCAGCCACCGGACCGCGGCATGGCTGACGAACCGCTCGGGATGGGCCCCGGTGAACACGACGGCACGGATCTTCGGATCGCGGTCGACCCGGGTCACCAGTTTGTCCAGCTGACGGGCGATGTCGAGGCCGAACTCCTGGTGCGGGCCGCCGTCGACGCGGACGATCAGGACGGCACCGCGATCCTCGATCGTCAGACGGCCCTTGTCTTTGTACGGCATGAATTCTGCTCCCGTGCTGAGTTCATGAGGGTGGGAAAGTGCATGGGGGACAGCCGCGGATGCTGTGTCCGCACCGGGCGGCAGGAGACTGGACCAGCACGTGATGACAGGTCCGGGGGCGGACGCGTGGATCCGGGACGGCATGTCACGTGCGGTGTGTACTATTGCCGTGAAGAATCACATAACCAAGTTATTTCGTTTGTGTCAACGGCGGAGGCGTGCGGGACATGGCAGGGCGGGCGAGAGTCGATGACGCACCGGAACGGCTTGTGCGGGCGGCCATCGGCCTGCTCGCGGAGCAGGGTCCGTCAGCCGTCAAGGCGCGCTCCGTGGCCTCGGCGAGCGGACTGTCGACCATGGTGGTCTACAGCCACTTCGGAGGGATCCCCGAACTCATGGGCGCTGTTGCCGACCACGGGTTCAAGGAACTCGGCAGAGCGTTCGCCCAGGTACCGGTGACGGAGGATCCGGTCGCGGATCTCTTCGCCATGGCCTTGACCTGCCGTCGGCTGGCACGCGAGAACCCTCACCTCTACGACCTGATGTTCGGGTTGTCCACCCGAGCTACATACCGGCCGCTGACGGATGCGCACCTTCGTCTGAGCGGGCATTCGCCGGCCTTTCGAGAGGCCCACGCTCATGTCGCTGCGGCCTGTGCGCGGCTCGTGCACTCCGGCAGGGTCGAGCAGGAGGAACCCGGGGTCATGGCGGCGCAGTTGTGGAGCATGGTCCACGGTTACATCACCCTTGAACTGGCTGAGCACTTCGTCGAGTTCGACGACGCCGTGGTGCAGGTGCTCCTGCCGATGGGCGTGAACTTCTGCGTCGGACTGGGTGACAAGCGGGAACGTGCCGAGGCCTCCCACGAGGCCGGCGTGCGCCTGTACGACTCGATCGTCCAAGGCCGCTGAGAAACCGCGCGGTCCGGCGCTGTCCCGGGTGCGGCTAGGACGACCTGGTCTCCGCGGCACGGGTATCGGTGCCCGGCGTGAGCTGGTCGTGCCTCCCCAGGGCTGCGACCTCCCGTTCGAGAGAGGGAACCGCCCGGGCGGCGAAGCGCCTTGCCCAGGGCCAGGCCAGCGGTGAATTCAGCGCCGCCTTGGCCCAGTTGGCCACGACGACCGCGCGCGGGACGTACACGCGGCTGCGGCGGCGCACGAGCCCGTCGACGATCGCGGCGGCCGCCCGGTCGGCGCTGGTGGTGACGTTGCCCGGGTAGGGCAGTCGCGCGCGCAGGCCCTGGAACGAGGGGAGGTCCGCCTCGGCGCCCCGGACGAGGTCCGTGTTGATCCAGGAGGGGTGTACCACGCCGACCGTGATCCCGAGGTGTGCCACCTCCTGACGGTAGGTCAGGGCCAGCAATTCGGCCCCCGCCTTGCTCGCGCCGTAGGAGGCCATCGCGGCCAGCGGCATGAACGACAGCGCGGACGCCACGACCAGCACGTGGCCCCGGCTGCGCTCCAGATGGGGCGTCGCGTACTTCAGAGTGCGGAACACGCCGTTGAGGTTGATGTCCAGGACCCGCTCGAACGACGCCTCGTCCGTCTGCCGCACCGTCCCGTAGGCCACGACGCCGGCGTTGGCGACGACGAGGTCGATGCCGCCCATGACGTCAGCGGCCTCGTCGATCGCCGACCGTAGAGCAGCCCCGTCGCGCACATCGGCCTCACGCCAGGCAGCGGCGGGACCCAGCTCGGCGGCGAGAGCGCGCAGCCGATCGGCTTCGAGGCCTATCACCGTCACCCGGGCCCCTCGAGCAGCGGCCAGACGGGCCACCTTCTCACCGATGCCACGTGCCGCTCCGGTGACGATCAGCTTCTTGCCCAGCAAGTCACGTTTCATGGCGGCAACATAACTTCGTTATGGATGGAACACAAGAGACCACACACCTGGCCACTGCTCGGTTACCTGCTGGGTCTCACGACTGGACGAACCTATGCTGGCCTCCATGAGGCGGACATCCTTTGCGCAGTGGCCCTGCTCGATCGCGCGGACCATGGACCTGCTCGGTGACTGGTGGACGCCGTTGGTGCTGCGTGAGGCGTTCTACGGCATCCGGCGGTTCGACGCGTTCCAGGAGTCGCTCGGGATCGCCCGCAACACGCTGACGGACCGGCTGCGCCGGCTGGTGGACGAGGGGCTGCTGGAGAAGCGGCCGTACCAGACGGAGCCGGTTCGCCATGACTACGTGCTCACCGAGAAGGGGCGTGACTTCTACGGTGTGCTGCTCGCGATGAACCGGTGGGGGGACCGCTGGCTGTCCGGTGAGGCGGGCCCGCCGGTGACGATGAGCCACGAGGCGTGCGGGCAGGAGACCCATGCCGAGGTGGTGTGCGCCGCCTGCGGCGAGCCCATGACCGCGGACAACACTCACCCCCGGATGGGGCCCGGCTACCCACCGCATCTGGCCGAACGACCGGACGTGCGGGAGCGATTCGCGGGCTGATTCGGCAGCGCTGTGTCAGTCACGTCACCCTTGACAGGCGAATCTATCTACGCAACTTTACTGGCCAGGCGCTCATGCGGGTGTCTTGGCGGACAGGGAGGCTGCGGGGTCATGGAGTGGACGGGCGCGTGCTACGCGGACAAGCCGACGGCCGAGGTCCACACCTGGATCGCCGCGGCGCCGGCACAGGTGTGGGCGCTGGTGTCCGACATCGAGCTGATGCCGCGCATCAGTTCCGAGCTGCAGTCGGTGGAATGGCTGGACGGCGGGAGCGGCCCTGCTCTGGGAGCCCGGTTCGTCGGCCGGAGCAAGCACGAGGCGTTGGGGGAGTGGTCGACCACGTCCCATATCGTCGAGTACGAGCCGCCGAGGAGACTCGCCTGGGCGGTCGAGGATCCCCAGCACCCGACGGCGATCTGGCGGTTCACGCTGGAGCCGCAGGACGGGGGCACCCTGCTGCGGGAGTGGATGCAGATGGGACCGGGCCGTTCGGGTCTCTCCTTCGCCATCGACCGTATGCCGGAGAAGGAGCAGAAGATCGTCTTCGTGCGCATGCGGGAGTTCGAGGCCAACATGGCCTTCACCGTCGAAGAGGTCAAGAAGCTGGCCGAGAGCGCCCGGACCCCGGGCGAGGAGAGTCTGTGATGCGGACCTCGACCACGATCGAGGCCTCCGGGGGCGACTGGCGGGAGATGGTCGACTACGTCACCGAGGCGGAGCGGCTCGGGCTGGACATCTGCTGGGTGGCGGAGGCGTGGGGCTCCGAGGCACCCTCACCGTTGGGCTATCTCGCAGCGAAGACGGAACGCATGCTGCTCGGATCGGGGATCATCCAGCTCGGCACCCGCACACCGATGGCCATCGCCCGCGCCGCGATCACGCTGTCGCAGATCTCCCAGGGACGCTTTCTCCTGGGGCTGGGCCCCTCAGGACCGCAGGTGATCGAAGGGCTGCACGGTGTGCCGTTCGACCGGCCGCTGTCCCGGATGTGCGAGACCGTCGAGATCGTTCGACAGGCCGCCTCGGGGGAGAAGGTCTCCCACTCCGGCCGTGAATTCCAGATCCCGCTGCCCGGCGGGGAGGGCAGGCCCATGCGCCTGTCCATGCGAGCCGAGCATGACATCCCCGTCTACCTGGCCACCCTCTCGCCGAAGATGCTGCACCTCACCGGCGAGATCGCCGACGGCTGGCTGGGCACCAGTTTCGTACCCGAAGGCGCCAAGGAGGCGTACTTCGACCACCTGGACCGCGGCCTGGCCAACGCCGGTCGTACGCGCGCCGACCTCGACATCTGCCAGGGCGCCGAGGTCGCCTTCGCGGACGACGAGGACGCGCTGCGCACGATGGTGGCCAGACGCAAGAAGGAGCTCGCCTTCAGCCTCGGCGGTATGGGCTCCGCGACCACGAACTTCTACAACAACGCCTACAGCCGCCAGGGCTGGGCCGAGGTAGCGGCCGAGGTCCGGACCCGCTGGCAGGCCGGGGACCGGGACGGCGCGGCCGGGCTGATCACCGACGAGATGGTGCTGGCGACCACGCTGATCGGAACCGAGGACATGGTGCGCGAGCGGCTGCGCGTGTGGCGCGACGTCGGCGTCGACACCGTTCGTTTCTACCCCGCCGGCGAGAGCCTCGACGCCCGGCCCGCCACCCTGGGCCGGGCCGTCGACCTGGTCCGCGACATCGACGGCGAGGCGGCACGGTAGCGACAGGCCATGGCGGCTGAGGCGGACGACGATGCACCGAGTCATCCGTCAGGCCCCGGTTCAGCTCAACCGCGGGCGCTGATGACGTCGGCTGCCAGGCCCGACATCAGCAGGCTGATCGCATGGAACGTCCTGGTCAGGGCTTCCTCCCGGTCCGCCGCAGCGGCGATGATCTGGTTGCCCTCGCACAGGCCGGCCAGCAGCAGCCGGGCGACAGTGGCGACGGGAACATCCGGTTGCAGTTCACCGCGCTCGGCCAGAACGGTCAGTAGCCGCTCGATCGGCGGCTGGGCGACGGTGTCGTTGATGTGCCGGTACTGCCCTCCCAGGACCGAGGGTGCCTGGACCATCAGCTCCCGGTGCAGGGGGTCGTCGATGGTCCGCCGCAGGAAGGCGTGCGTGAGGTCGGCGACCGCGGTCATGGCGGGCTGGTCCGGCCTTGCCGCACGGATCGCCTCGCACGTCGCGTCGCCCAAGGCGCCGACCTGCTCAAGCAGCTCCGTGTAGAGCTCGGCGAACATCGCCTTCTTGTCCGGAAAGTGACTGTAGAAGGTGCCCTTGCTCACCCGCGCCGCCCCGGTGACGGCCTCGACCGACGTGTTGGCGAACCCGTCGTCCACGAACAGCTTCCGCGCGGCCGTCACCAGGTCCGCCCGGGTCTGCTCCGCATACATCTGTCGTCGGTTTGGCCCTCGCATGCGCACCATCGTATATTCGATGACCTGAAGTCAGTGAATGACTCATGGTCAGTAGCGGTGGTTGTGACAGTGCCCTCCGGAAGGCAGGCGGAGCCGTGGAAAAGCGCAGGATCGTGTTGCTGGGCGCGACGGGGTACACCGGGCAGCGCGTGCTCCGGGAACTGCTCGCACGAGGGGAGAAGCCGACCTTGGCCGGGCGGAGCCGCACCAGGATGCTGACCCTGGCCGATCGCTTCGAAGCGGACCTGCCGGTGGCCGAGGTCGACGTCACCTCGACGGCCGACCTCACGCGCCTCGTGGAGCCCAGCGATGTCGTCGTCTCCACGATCGGTCCGTTCATGCGGCTCGGAATGGCCGCGGTCACGGCTGCAGCGCGGGCGGGGGCTCACTACTTGGACTCGACGGGGGAGGGGACCTTCGCCCGCCGCGTCCTCCTTGAACTGGACGCCGTCGCGGCCGTCCGGGGAGCGACCCTCGTGCCCGCGTTCGGCTACGACTACGTGCCGGGCAACCTGGCCGGCGCGCTCGCCCTGACGCGGGCGGGCGAGCGGGCACGCCACGTGGAGAGCGGATACTTCATCACCCGTTCCGGACGCGGGGACGAGCTGCTCTATCGGAGCACTCTGCGCGACTCGTACGCCCTGACCACGGGAGGCACGCGTCAGACGCTGGTCGCTGCGGCGGCCGAGGACGGGTTCGCCTACCGCAGCCCGCGTCCCTGGGCCACCGCCCGTGTGGTCGACGAGCGGGTAGGCAAGCGGGTGCGTACGTTCCACTACGGCGGTGTGAAACGTGCGGTCATGACCGTCCCGGGCACGGAGCATCTCGGACTGCCGGAGGTCTTCCCCCAGTTGGAGAGCGTCGAGGTGGGCCTCGGGTGGTTCGGACGGTGGACGCGCCCGGTGCAGATCGCCGCCACGCTCCAGGCACCCTTGCTGCGGTCGGCGAAGGTGCGGGCCGCCCTGGAGCGGTGGTCCGAGCGGCTCCCGGGATCCCAGCGCGAGCCGGACCCCGACGGCCGCTCCCTGGTGATCGCCGTCGCCCGCGACGGCCAGGGCCGACCGTTGGCCACGACGGCACTCACCGGACCCGATCCGTACGAGATGACGGGATCCCTCCTGGCGTGGGGCGCCGTCCACGCGGCACAGCCGGATGCCGTCCTCAAGCCCGGTGCACACGGCCCGGTCGCGGCCTTCGGCCTCGAGACCCTCAGGCTCGGAGCCGCCGAGGCCGGAGTACACGAAGTCGACGGGGCGCGTCGGGCCGCCGGCGACGATGACTGAGCGGGCATAGATCACCGCGCCGCGGCGCTGAAGCCGACGCCCGGGAAACGGCTGCCGAGAGGGTGGACCATACGGTCGCCTCCACCAGTCCCCCGCGGCGTGCGGTGGCGGATGCCGCCACTGGCGTATTGATGACCAGGTTGTTCGATCGGGAGCGAGTCGGCCCCTCGCGGGAATCGGCCGCCCCAGCGGAAAGGAAGCCGTCCATGGACGAGCAGGGTGAGCGCTTCGACGTCGTCGTTCTCGGTGCGGGTCCCGGCGGGTACGTTGCCGCCATCCGGGCCGCCCAACTGGGCAAGCGCGTCGCGGTCGTCGAGGAGAAGTACTGGGGCGGCGTCTGTCTGAACGTGGGCTGTATCCCCACCAAGGCCCTGCTGCGCAACGCCGAGCTCGCGCACATCTTCACGCGCGAGGCGAAGACCTTCGGCATCAAGGTGGACGGGGAGGTCTCCTTCGACTACGGCGAGGCGTTCAGCCGCAGCCGGAAGGTCGCGGACGGCCGGGTCAAGGGCGTCCACTACCTGATGAAGAAGAACAAGATCACGGAAATCAGCGGTCGCGGTACGTTCCTGGACCCGCACACCCTCCAGGTGGCCGACTACGAGGGCAACACCCGCACCATCGGCTTCGAGCACTGCATCATCGCCGCCGGCGCGACTCCCAAACTGCTGCCGGGCACCCGCCGCACATCGCGTGTGGTGACGTTCGAGGAGCAGATCCTCGCCGAGGACCTGCCCCAGTCGATCGTCATCGCGGGCGCCGGGGCGATCGGCGTCGAGTTCGCCTACATCCTGCGCAACTACGGCGTGAAGGTCACCATCGTCGAGTTCCTGGACCGGATCGCCCCGCTGGAGGACGCCGAGGTCTCCGCCGAACTGGCCAAGCAGTACCGGAAGTTGGGCATCGACGTGCTTACCTCGACCCGCGTCGAGTCGATCGACGAGTCCGGTCCGCAGGTCCGGGTCACCGTCACCGGCAAGGACGGCGCCCAGCAGGTACTGGAGGCCGACAAGGTCCTTCAGGCGATCGGCTTCGCCCCGAACATCACCGGCTACGGCCTGGAGAACACCGGCGTACGTGTCACCGAGCGCGGCGCGATCGACGTCGACGGCCGCTGCCGAACCTCGGTTCCGCACATCTATGCGATCGGTGACGTCACCGCGAAGCTGATGCTCGCCCACGCCGCCGAGGCGATGGGCATGGTCGCCGCCGAGACCATCGCGGACGCGGAGACCATGGAACTGGACTACGTGATGATCCCGCGGTCCACGTTCTGCCAGCCGCAGATCGCCAGCTTCGGCTACACCGAGGCGCAGGCGAGGGAGAAGGGCTACGACGTCCAAATCGCCAAGTTCCCCTTCACCGCGAACGCCAAGGCCCACGGCCTGGGCGACGCGACCGGCTTCGTGAAGCTGATCAGCGACGCCAAGTACGGCGAGCTCCTGGGCGGCCACCTCATCGGCCCGGACGTCACCGAACTGCTGCCCGAGCTGACCCTGGCCCAGCAGTGGGACCTCACGGTCCACGAACTCGCCCGCAACGTCCACGCCCACCCCACCCTCGGCGAAGCGGTCAAGGAAGCGCTCCACGGCCTCGCCGGCCACATGATCAACATGTAGCGAATGGCGGCGGGGTCCCGTGGCACTCGGATCGGTCTCGTGTCCTCGAGCTGCCAAGGGGCCCTGCACCCAGCCGTCACGGGGCCGTCCGACGTGGACGGCATCCGTCAACGGGTTGAGCATGCGACCCAACTCGCATGTCGATCCCCTCGCAGCGTGGAGAGTTCCATGCTGCTTCTGGCAAGACCTGATCGGCCCCCATCAGCGACAACACCCCAGGTCCACCACCGACCTGGACATCTCTTCCGGTCAGGCACGCTGCCCATGCAGGTTGCCGTGGGCAGCGCGGCGTGCGCGATCTGCCAGGTCGCGGCACTCTCCGGCTCTTGAGCTGTTCCCGCGTGACGGTGGTCTCAGGGGTGCCGCGGCGGCGAACGCGAGGATTCCGTCCCGGATGTTCCCGGGGCGGGCGGTCGGGTCTAGACGCAATGCTGGTGACTTAGCTGTCCTGTTCTCGTTGGTTGTGGTGTGGCGAGGGTGGGGCAGGTCAGGGCGCCTGCGGCTGAGCGGTTGTCGGACCGGATTGCGATCGGGGTGCTGACGCGGGCGTTTCCGCCGCAACTGATCGATGAGGTGGTCGCGGAGACCGGGCGGGGTGAGCTGCGCAGCCGTCTGCTGCCGGCCCGGGTGGTCGTGTATTTCGTGCTGGCGATGTGTCTGTTCTTCGGGCAGCCGTATGAAGAAGTCGCGCGGCTGTTGGGCGACGGGCTCGGCGGCGGGCGGCGGTCCTGGCGGGTGCCGACGACTGCGGCGGTCGGGCGGGCGCGTCGGCGCCTGGGCGTGGAGCCGTTGAAGGTGTTGTTCGCGCGGGTGTGCTGTCCGGTGGCGGTGCCGGAGACGGCGGGTGCCTGGTATCGGCGGTGGCGCCTGGTGGCGGTGGACGGCACGACCTTGGACCTGGCGGACACGGCGGAGAACGACAGCTTCTTCGGCCGCCCGGGCTCGGGGCGGGGAACGGGCGCGTTCCCGCAGGCCAGGCTCGTGGCGCTGGCCGAGTGCGGGACCCACGCGGTGTTCGGTGCGGCGGTGGGCCCGTTGTCGGTCAGTGAGCCGGTGCTGTCCCGGCAGCTGTTCGGCGAGCTGCGGGCGGGGATGCTGCTGCTGGCCGACCGGGGCTTTTACGGGTTCGAGTTGTGGCAGGCCGCCCGGGCAACGGGCGCGGACCTGCTGTGGCGGATGCGTAAGAGCGCGGCTCTGCCCGTGGTGCAGGTCCTGGCCGATGGCTCCTGCCTCAGCACGGTCCATGCCGAAAAGGACCGCAAGAGCCGCCGCAGCCCTGTGGCGGTCCGCGTGATCGAGTACACCCTCGCCCGCACCGGCGACGCCACCGTCTACCGGCTGCTGACCACCCTGCTCGATCCTGAGCAGGCACCGGCGAAGGAACTGGCCGCGCTCTACGCCCAGCGGTGGGAGATCGAGACCACGCTGGACGAGATCAAGACCCACCAACGCGGTCCGAAGCTCATCCTGCGTTCGAGATACCCGTGGGGCGTGGAGCAGGAGATCTACGGCTTCCTCCTGGTGCACCACGCCATCCGGCAGCTGATGCACCAGGCCGCCACCGGCCGGGGTCTTGATCCCGACCGCCTCTCCTTCACCCGGTCCCTGCGGATCGTGCGCCGCCAGGTCCCGGCCCAGGCGGCGTTTTCCCCCCGGCAGACTCGCCGGGGCACTGACCCGCACCCTGGCTGAGATCACCGAACGCCTGCTGCCCGCACGCCGTCATCGGACCTGCCCCAGAGTGATCAAACGCAAGATGTCGAACTGGCCGCTCAAACGGGCCGAGCATCGCAACCGGACACCACCCGCACTCGACACCGTGACCATCACCCCACAAGCCACAACCTAAGTCACCAGCATTGGGGCTAGACGAGGTCCGGAGGCGGCACGAAGCCGTCTACTTCCCGGCCGAGCAGTGCGGCGAATTCGATGGTGGTGAGATCGCCCCCGCTCGGGCCCATGGCCTGCAGACCGATGGGCAGTCCGCTCCTGCCCCTGCGCACCGGGATGGTCGTTGCCGGCCCTCCGGAGACGTTGGCGACGGCGCTCCACTTGACCTGGTCCCAGTAGGGACGTCGTACCCCGTCGACTTCGAAGGGCCGCCCGAACCAGTCGATCGGCTTGTCGTGATGAGCGGGGGCGGCCGTCGGGGTGACCGGCATGAGCACGATGTCGAAGTCCTGGAAGAACTCGAACCAGCGCTGCCGGAGCTCGTTGCGCACCATATGGGCCTGCAACCAGTGGAAGTGGGACTGGAAGGTTCCGCGCAGGGCGGGGCCGGCGTCGCCGCGCGGATGCTGGACGAACCGGGCCAGCGTCGCGGCACTGGGGGCAGGAGCGAGGCCGGTGCGGTCGCCTGCGCCGAAGAGCAGAGGCGAAAAGGCCTTCCGGTGATTCGTCTCGATGTCGACGGGGAGGCTCGCGGGCTGGACGGTGATCTTTGCACCGGCCGTCCGCAGCACGGCGACCACATCATCCATGGCTTCCGTGACGTCGCGGTCGACCGGACACGAGGGATCCTCGCTCCAGACGGCGACCCGGAAGTCGCCGAGCCTGGTCGCGCGCGGCGGTGCGAGCGTGTAGCTGAAACCGCCGTCGTAGTCGGCCGGCCCGACCGTCGCCCGCAGGATCGGGACGAGATCACGGGCGTCGCGGACCTGGGCGCCGCCGCAGGCCATGTCGGCCTCCGTCCAACGTCCAGCGCCCGGGCCGTAGGGAACGTGTCCGATGAGGGGTATCGAGCGCCAGGTCGACTTGTGGCCGTACAGGCCGTTGAAGTGGGAGGGAATCCTGGTCGACCCGCCGATTTCCGAGCCGAAATCGAATGCCGTGAGGCCCGCCGCGGTGGCGACGGCGCCGCCCCCGGCGGATCCGCCCGAGGTGCGGGTGGTGTCCCACGGGTTCGATGAAGGACCGAACACCGGGTTGTCGGCCTGGACGTCCTGGTTGCCCGGAGGCATGTTGCTCTTGCCCATGATCACGGCACCGGCCGCGCGCAGCCGCTTGACCGCCTCGGCGTCCTGGTCGGGCACGTGGTCCTTCAGGTCCGTGCGCCCGCAGACGGTGCGCATGCCTGCGGTCTCGTAGCTGTCCTTGACCGTGATCGGCACGCCGTGCAGCGGACCGAGGTCCTGCCCCGCCGCCCGCGCGGCGTCGGCCTTTCCCGCCTCGCGGCGGGCGCGCCCGGGATCCAGGGTCACCACTGCGTTCAACGCGGGGTTGTGGACGGCGATCCGCTCGAGATAGATCTCGACGAGTTCCCGGCTGGAGATCTCACCCGCGGCCAGCGCGCGTGACTGCTGCACGGCGGACTGGAAGGGGACGTCACTCACGGCATGCCTCATCTCTGACTCTGACGGCGCCGAATTGAATGGCGGCCATAATATTACATTCGGCAGACCATAGGCCTGGGGCGGGTGCAAGGCAATGACTTTGCGGAGGGGGATTCTGCGGCGCGGCACGGGCGGACGGCACGGGAAGGGACCATCGAGATGCCCGGTCGACGGTTCAGGCGGGACAGGACCGACGGCTCCGGCATCCACGCTGATGTCGGATACCGGTTGGCCAGCAGAGGCTCCTGCGCTCATTTCTCATTTCGCGTCCAAGGGCGGCCTCGTCGCCGACATCGTCGTAGAGGAGCTCGCACGCGCCGCGAGATACGGCACTTTGACGCCCGGCTTCTGCGGACGTGAGGGGCTTCGTCCGCGCCTGTGCCGAACCGGGGCGCGCGTCGGATACCCAGCCGCCGCCCTGTTTGGCGAGACCGGCCGCCGTGCGGACGCCGCCAAGCGCTGTCCCGCGTCGCCTGCACCTCATCGATACGGGGCAGTTGACCGGCATGAGCAGCAGCGACCGGTCCAGGCTGGCTTCGGCCCGCAAACCTGGGGCCGAGCTGGAGATGGTCCGCTCGATCGGTTGGCGGATGGCTCCTCGGCGGCTCCAGCTCGGACCCCTCATGCAGCCGGACACCGGACGGCATCCATCAGCAGGTCAAGCATGCGGCCCAACTGGCCGCGCCCGCCTGCCGATGAGGTCGTGGTGAACATGCCGACGAGCGTGACGACGATGTCCTCGGCGTGGACATCGTCGCGCAGCGTCCCGGCGGCTGTTCCGGCATCAAGGATGGCTTGCACCGCGGCGCGAAGCTGTGCGCGTGCCGGTGACGCGGTCACGATGTCGGATGCGAGAACGGCGCGCAGCGCGTCCGCCGTCTCTTGTCTTGTACTCGCGTAGTCGGCGAAGCGGTCCATCCAGCTGCGCAGTGCGTGAGCTGGATCTTCGATGCGGAGGAGGGCCTCGGCCTCGGCGCACAGCTGGTCGAGCTCCTGCTGGTAGATCGCTTCGACCAGTGCTTCTCGCGTGGGGAAGTGCCGGTACAGCGTGCCTATCCCCACACCGGTGTCCCGCGCAATCTGCTTCAGGGACACCGGCGCCTCGGATGCGAACGCGATGCGCGCGGCGTCGAGCAGGCGGGCGCGGTTGCGTGCGGCGTCCGCGCGGATGGGTTTGGGTGTGTCACGGATCGACATGGTTCCAAGGGGCCTTCGGCTGTTTCTGCGGCGAGAAGCGGAGGAGCCTCCGCCTTGCTGAGTCGGCGGAAGGCGCCGACGGAGTTGGCGCCACGTGCGGGTCGGTGGAAAGGCGGATGACGTCCCAGGGGTGCATCGAGGCCGAGGAACGTCACAGGGGAGGCAGGAGGCTGTTGTGGCAAGTCCGTTGTCCATGCTGCGGGCCCTCGAACTTAAACTGATGATCGTAATACTAAAGGAGGGGGGTGAAGGTAGCAAGAGGGCCCCTGCGGTGAGTTGAGGAGTTCCTCCAGTGCCCAGTCGCCCAGGCTGACCCTCAGTCCCGGTTCGCGCCGAGCCGTTCCATCGTCCGCGGTTTGGCGGAGATGCAGAAGGCGCCCAGGACCGGGTACCGCCCCCGCAGCGATCCGGGAAGTCTCCCGCTTGCTGCACTGCAGGGTGAAGCAAGCAAGCCGGCAAGGACTTTCGGCACCGGCCGCCGTGCGGGCCGTACTCGATGCGCAGGGCCTGGCGGCCAGGGTGTCCTGTTCGCCGGCCGCTGCCTGCTGTCGCAGCGCTTCGGGCACGGTGCCCGTGAGGCCGAGGCGTGCGACGACTTCGTGGGAGTGCTGTCGGCGTCCGCGATCGTTGCGGTGAGCGCATCGTCGGCCCACTTCGTGTTGAACGGGCCGCCTCGTAGCTATGGGCAGGGTTTGCCCTGTCTGTTGTCCACGCGTCGACTGACGTCGAGAAGGGAACAGCACCTCAGATGCCGGACGTGATCGTGGCGCTCGTTCCCGGTTCGCGGAAAGGCTCCGATGCCGGGGCCGGCTCGCTACCGCGTTCGCAGAGCGGTATGCGCGGTGGTGCTCGGCGGGTTGGGGGACGGGGCGCCGCGGAAAGTGCGCCGGTAGGCGAGCGGTGAGACGCCGATGGCGGCATGCAGGTGTTCTCGTAGCGATGTGCCGCCTGCGAAGCCGACTTGACCCGCGATCTCGTCCACCGGCAGGTCGGTGGTTTCCAGGAGGTGTCGTGCCCGGTCGACGCGCTGCTGGATCAGCCAGCGCCCCGGGCTCATGCCCACCTCTTCGGTGAAGCGGCGGGCGAAGGTGCGCAGGCTCATGTGGGAGCGCTCTGCCAGGTCCGTCAAGGTCATCGGCTCGTAGAGGTTCTCCAGCGCCCACTGGCGGGCGGTGGCCGTTCCGCTGGCTGTGGTCTCGGGCACCGGGTGCTGGATGAACTGCGCCTGTCCTCCGTCGCGCCATGGGGGGACGATGCACATGCGGGCCACCTGGTTGGCGACTTCGCTGCCGTGGTCCTTGCGGATGATGTGCAGGCAGACGTCGAGGCCGGAGGCGGCGCCGGCCGAGGTGAGTACGTCACCGTCGTCGATGAACAGGACGTCCGGGTCCAGTGCGACTTTGGGGAACCATTCGCGGAAAAGGTCCGTGACCACCCAGTGGGTGGTGGCCGGTCGGCCGTCGAGGAGCCCCGCGGCGGCCAGCACGAAGGCGCCGGTGCAGATCGATACGAGGCGGGTGCCGGGAGCCGTGGCGGCGAGTGCCTCCACCACGGCCTGGGGCACCTCCCGGGTCACGGCGGTGGTGACGAAGGGTGGGATGACGACGGTGTCGGCGGTGCGCAGTGCCTCCGGGCCGTGCTCGACGGTGATCGAGAAGTCGGAGTTGGTACGGACCGGGCGGCCGTCGACGGTACAGGTGCGGACCTCGTAGCGGCCGTCTGCGGCCCCGAAGACCCGGCTGGGAATGCCCAGCTCGAAAGGATATACACCGTCGACGGCCAGGACGACGACGCGGTGGACGGCTGTCATGGCAGGATCCCGTCGATAGTTGTCATTCATGCCATGGTACCGGACGGTGGCGGCAGCCACGCTGAACGCATGACGAACACCGCCACCATGCGGGTCATTGGCCAAGATGCTTACGACTCCCCTGAGTTCGAAGAAGTGAGCCCTGTGAACACCACCACGTCCGTCCGCCGTCGTACCCTCGCCGCCGCGATCATGGCCGTCGCTCTCACCGGTGCCGCCGCCGTCCCCTCGACAGCTTCCGCACTCTCCCGGACTCCCGGCCACGGCCGAGTGGCGGGGACCCCCGTCGCCGGGTACGGCGAAAGTGCCCGCCTCGGCTACCAGAAGGCTGTCGTGGTCCAGGTCATGAGGGGCGTGTTCGAGCGGGGCGACACCTCGGTGGTCGACCGTTTCGTGCGGCCGGACTACATCCAGCACAGCCCGCTGGCCCCCGACGGCGCCGAGGCGCTCAAAGCCTTCGGGGCCGCCTTCCGAGGGCAGTACCCGCATGCCAGGTTCGACATCAGGCGGGTCATCTCCGAGGGTGACCTGGTGCTCGTGCATTCCCACGTCGTCCTGACCCCCGGCACGCGCGGTATCGCCGTGTTCGACATCTTCCGCTTCCGGGGCGGGAGGATCGCCGAGCACTGGGACGTGGTGCAGGACGTGCCGGCGACCACGGCCAACGGCAACGACATGTTCTCCACGATCAGCCGGCCCCGGACCGGGGCGCCGGGCCCCGCGCGGCTCACCGAGTACAACAAGAAGCTGGTCACCGCGTTCGTCGAGCAGTACCTGGTGAAGAAGGATCTGTCCGCCATCGACACCTACGTGGGCCCCGAGTATCACCAGCACAACCCCTACATCCCCGACGGTGTGGCGGGCGCGAAGGCCGGACTGGGTGCCTACTTCGCACAGTTTCCGCAGTTGGTGGCCACTCCCAAGCGGGTGATCGCCGAGGGTGATCTGGTGGCCGTCCACCTCCACACCGTCAACGTGCCCGGCGAGCGGGGCCAGGCGGTCGTGGATCTCTTCCGGGTGAGGGGCGGGAGGATCGTCGAGCACTGGGACGTCGTGCAGGACGTGCCGGAGACCTCCGCCAACAACAACACGATGTTCTGACGGCCGGCAGGCCGTGACCGCCACGGCTGCGGCCGCAACGATTTACGAACTCAGCGTACGTATGTGACGTCCGAATCGGCTGCACCCCCCTTAAGAGGTCCTCGCTGCTGACGCGTTCCCGAAAGGGAAGGGCCATGCGGGCCGGGTGTGCCCGACAAAGGCCCCATGGAGGTGCCCTGTGTCTGATCACGCCGCAGTTGAACTGAGCCCGGAAGCGATCGCGTTCGCGGACTGGATGGCCCAACTGGCCGTTCCCGAGTCGGAAGTGGATGCGCTGCGCACTCGGGTGGAGTCGGTCCACCTCAAGGCCCGCGAGCCGGAAGGCGTCACCTACAAGGAAGTCGACGCGGGCGGCGTCCTGGGGATCTGGTGCGAACCGGTCGGCGCCAACACCGACTACGTCCTCCTGCACGGTCACTCAGGCGGCTCCGTTCTGTCGTCGGCGTTCGTCGACCGAAAGGTCGGCGGTCATATCGCCAAGGCCGCAGGGGCTCCCGTGCTGGTCCTGGACTTCCGGCGGTCGCCGGAGCACAAGTACCCGGCGCAACTCGACGACATGGAGTCGGCCTTCAACTGGCTGCTCTCCGAAGGGTATGCGGCCGGGAACATCATCTCGATCGGTCACTCCATCGGCGGGTTCCTCGCCGTCGCTCTGGCGCTTCGCCTCCGCGACAAGAAGCAGCCGCTGCCCGGCGCCATCGTGTCGATCTCTCCCTGGTGCGACCTTGAGATCGCCAGCAAGACCATGGAGACCAACGCCGAGACGGACAAGATGCTCAGCAGGGAAATACTGCAGTTCTTCCGGGAGTCCTGGCTCGGCGGCACGGGCATCGAGTTCACGGATGCGAGGATCAACTTGAACCGGGCAGACCTGAGTGGTCTGCCCCCGACCCTCGTCTCCTGGGGGACGTACGAGGTTCTCGCGGGCGAGGACGAGGAGTTCGCCGCCCGCGTCAGCAACGCCGGGATCGACACCGCGACCGTCGTGGTCCACGGAGGCCAGCACTCCTACGTGCTCGGCGCCGGCCGCGTTCCGGAAGCCGACGCCGCCATCGCGCAGATCGGTGCGTGGATCCGCGACAAGACCACGATCTGACCCGGTCCGGCCGGGCGGCCACCAGGACCGCTCGGCCGTCGTCGGCTGACCGGCCATGCCGACCATCGGGGACATGTTGATGACGCTGCCGCCCTCGGCCATGAAGGGGATCGTGTAGTTCACCAGTACTCCAGGCCGAGGTACCCGGGTTCGACGCCGCAGCGACCACCCGCATGGCGTGATCCCGTTAAAACTTGGCATTCGTGCCATGGCGGTCCATGGCGCCGGGTGGCGATGCTGAACGCATGACGAATAACAACACTGCCACCATGCGTGCCATCCGACAGGAGACCCACGGTTCCCCCGAGGTGCTCAAGGAGGTCGAACTGCCCCGGCCCGAGCCGGGGTTGAGCGAAATCCTGATCGCCGTCCGTGCCGCGGGCGTCAACCCGACCGACTGGTGGAACCGAGCCCAGGCCCTGACCATCGACCGCCTGCCGCTCATCCTCGGCTGGGACGTCTCCGGAGTCGTCGAGGCTGTCGGCACCGGCGTCACCACCTTCAAGCCGGGAGATGAGGTCTTCGGCATGCTGCCCTACCCGCACGGGGTCGGAGCCCATGCCGAGTACGTGACCGCTCCCGCCCGTTCCTTCGTCCACAAGCCCGCCGGGATCGACCACATCCAGGCCGGCGCCATCCCGTTGGCCGCCCTGACCGCGTACCAGGCACTCGTGGACACCGCCGACGTCCAGCCCGGGCAGCGGGTGTTCATCCACGCGGCAGCCGGGGGCGTCGGCCATCTCGCCGTCCAGATCGCCAAGTCCCGTGGCGCGTATGTCATCGGCACGGCCAGCGCCGCCAAGCATGACTTCCTGCGTTCCCTCGGGGTGGACGAGGCCATCGACTATCACACGGTCGACATCACCGAGGCCGTCAAGGACGTCGACGTCGTCCTCGACCCGGTCTCGCTGGATGCCGACGCCCGCGCGCGCTCCCTCGCTGTTCTGCGCCCGGGTGGCACCCTCGTCTCGATCCTGCCGGTACCTGTCGGCCCCGACGAGTTGGCGAAGTTCGCAGAACGCGGCGTCCGCTTCGAGTCCCTCCTCGTGGAGGCGGACCAGGCGGGCATGAAGGCCATCGCCGACCTCGTCGAGGACGGCGCCCTGCACGCCCACATCGAGGCGACGTTCCCGCTGGCCGAAGCCGCCAAGGCCCACGCTCTCGGCGAGACCGGCCGCACGACCGGCAAGATCGTGCTGACCGTGGACGGGACCGACAAGGGACGGATCGCCGCCCAGACTCTCCGGGCCGCGTTCGAGGGCAACAACCACGGTGTCATCGACCGCAACGTGCGACCGGACTACATCCAGCACAACCCGCTGGCCCCCGACGGCCCCGAGGCCATGAAGGCCTTCGGCGCCGCCTGGCAGCAGCAGTTCCCGGACGCCACGTACGAGGAGAAGCGGGTCGTCACCGAAGGAGACCTGGTGCTCCTGCACTCCCACGGTGTCCTGGTTCCCGGCACCCCCGGGCTCGCCGTCTTCGACATCTTCCGTTTCCAGGACGGAAGGATCGCCGAGCACTGGGACATCCTCCAGGAGGCACCGGCGACCACGGCCAACGGCAACGACATGTTCGCCACCCTCAGTGCCCCGCAGACCGACGCGCCCGGCCAGCGGCAGTTCACCGCGCGCAACAAGAAGCTCGTCACCGACTACGTGGACCGGCTTCTGGTTCGCAAGGACCTGGCGGCCGTCGACGAGTACCTGGGCACCGATTATCACGAGCACAGCCCGAACATCCCCGAGGGGCCGGCGGGTGTGAAGACCGGCCTCGCCGCGTACTTCGAGCGGTTCCCGCAGCTGAGCGTGGCGCCGAAGCGAGTCATCGCCGAGGGCGATCTGGTCGCCGTCCAGAGCCACTACGTCGAGGGGCCGGGGGAGCGCGGGCGGGCCGTCATCGACCTCTTCCGGGTGCGGGACGAGAGGGTCGTCGAGCACTGGGACGCGTCGCAGGACGTCCCGGAGGCTTCCGCCAACGACAACACGATGTTCTGACGGCCCAGGGTCGTACTGATATGAGGGAGGGACACATGAGCGGGTTGGCGTATGAAGTGTTCGTGACGCCGGCGATTTCGCAGAGCAGCGGCACCCTGAACCTTCCCGACGGGGAGCCGATGGTGTGGTCACCCACCGCGACGACCCTGATCTACGGCGAGCACGACGCGGTCCTCGTCGATCCGCCCTTCACCACCGACACCGCCCGCGAGGTGGTCGCCTGGGCGGAGAAGACCGGCCGGACTGTCACGGAGATCTACATCACGCACGGCCACGGCGACCACTGGCTCGGCGCTCCCGTCGTCCTCGAACGCTTCCCGGACGCCGTGGTCCGTGCGACGGCCGGGACAAAGGCGCACATGGACACTCTCGCCACCGCCGAGTCCCGTGAGGAGTTCTGGGGCACGCTGTTCCCCGGCCGGATCTCCACGGGCCCGGTCGACGTGAAGGTCGTCGGCGAGGAGGGGCTGAGCCTGGAGGGGCACACGCTCATCCCGGTCGAGGTCGGTCACAGTGACAGCGACGACACGACTGTGCTCTGGGTACCGAGTCTGAAGCTGGCTGTCGCCGGCGACGTCGTCTACAACGGCGTGCACCTCTCGCTCGCGGAATCCGCGGGCGGAGGCCGCGACGCCTGGCGACGCGCTCTCGACCAAGTGGAGGCGCTGGGGGCGGAGTTCGTGGTGTCCAGTCACAAGGACCCCACCCGTCCGGACGACCCTGCCGACATTGGCCGCACTCGGCGCTACCTCGACGACGTGGACCGGCAGCTGGAGCACTCCCACACATCGATGGAGTTCTTCGAGGCGATGACGAGACTCCATCCCGAGCGCATCAACCCGGGCGTGCTCTGGTTCGGAGCCCTCACACTCCTGTCCGGCGAACCGGCTCCGTAGCCGCTCGAGAGCTCGCCTGCCTGGCCGACAGCGAGTATTTGACTTGCAGGTACAAAATGGTGCTATGGTCGTGCCATGGGAAGGCCCAAGCAGTTCGACCCCGACACGGCGGTCGAACAAGCGATGCAGGTGTTCTGGCGGCAGGGATATGCCGCCACGACGCCGCAGTACCTTGTCGACGCCCTGGGCATCGGCAAGGGCAGTCTCTACAACACCTTCGGGGGCAAGCGCCAGTTGTTCGATCTGGCGCTGCGCCGCTATCTGGACCTGCAGAACTCGGCCCTGGCGGAGCTGCTGGAGGGCTCCGGGCCGGTCAAGGAGCGACTGCGCGATGCGCTGTACTTCGTCGCCCAGACGGACCTCGCCGACCTCGACCGCCGCGGCTGTCTCGTGCTGAACGCCGCGATGGAGTTCGGACGCACGGACGAATCCGTGACGGCCGAGGTGCAGGGCATGTTCGACCGCATGGAGGGCGCCTTCCGTGCCCTGGTCGAAGAGGGGCAGCGAGCCGGGGAGATCGACCCCGGGCGTGACGCGAAAGCTCTGGCCGGCCTGCTGCTGAACACCATCAACGGCATGAAACTCGCGGCCCGTGTCGAGTCGGGGCCGGATCGCCTCCTCAGGGTGATCGACGCAACCATCGACCTCCTCTGATCTCGCCAGCGCGTAGGCGCTGGCGAGAGCGTGCTGTGTTGTGCCCAAATTTTGTACCTACAGTTCAAGAAAAGGATTGCCATGAATCTCGACCTGGCGAACAAGACCGCTGTCGTGACCGGTGCCAGCCGCGGTATCGGGCTGGCCACTGTCCGCGCACTGGTGGACGAGGGTGTACGCGTCCTCGGTGCCGCCCGCACGATCACCGGTGACCTGAAGGAGACCGGGGCTGTCACGGTGAGCGCCGACCTCGGCACCGCCGAGGGTGCGCGCACCCTGATCGACACGGCCCTCGCGGAGCTGGGTGGCATCGACCTGCTGGTCAACAACGTCGGAGGCGGCGACGACCTCGCCGTCAAGGGGTTCCTCGACACCGACGACGAGCAGTGGGCGTCCCTTCTCGACATCAACCTGCTCAGTACTGTCCGGGTCAGCCGGGCCGCGCTTCCCAGCCTCATCGAGCGCAAGGGTGCGATCGTCAACGTCTCCTCGGTCGTCGCGCACCTGCCGGGTCTCGGCCCCGTCGCCTACTCCACCGCCAAGGCGGCGCTCACCGCACTCGGCAAGACCCTGTCCGAGGAGTTCGGCCCCCAGGGCGTGCGCGTCAACACCGTCTCACCCGGCCTGGTGCGCAGTTCCATCTACGACAGCCCGGAGAAGTTCGGCGGGCAGGTCGCCGCGGCCTTCGGCATGGACATCGCCACCTTCGTCGAGCAGGCGCCCGGAGCCCTCGGTATCACGACCGGCCGTCTGGTCGAGCCGAAGGAAGTGGCGTCCCTCATCACCTTCCTGCTCTCTGACGTCACTGCCAGCGTCGCGGGCGCGGACTACCTGATCGACGGCGGGCAGCTCAAGGCTGTCTGACCCTGCCCTGCGGTGCGAGCACCTGGCGGACTGGTGATCGTCGCGTGCTACGGGTCGGAGCGTCCGAGGTCGCCGACCGGTCCCGGCCATGTGTGAGCGCAGGGTGTCCGTGGCCGGTGCACCTGCTGTTATATTATGAATGTAATTTCAAAGGATTGGGGAGCTGGTCATGGCAGCAAACAGGCCGGTGGCGCTCGTGACGGGCGCGTCCTCGGGTGTCGGCAAGGAGACAGCGCGCGCGCTCGTCGACGCCGGGTTCGACGTGGTCGGGACGAGCCGGAAGGCGACAGGGAACACCGCTCGCGGAGTGACGTTCCTCCCCCTCGATGTGACCAGCGACGACTCGGTCAGCAGCCTCGTCCAGCAGGTGATCGAGCGGTTCGGACGCATCGACGTCCTGGTCAACAACGCCGGGGTCGGCGCCAACGGAGCCGCCGAGGAGATCTCCGTCGCCCAGGCGCAGTACCTCTTCGACGTCAATGTCTTCGGCCTCATGCGCATGACCAAGGCCGTCCTGCCGTACATGCGCGGCGAGGGACGTGGACGGATCATCAACGTCTCCTCCGTGGGAGGGTTCGTCCCCAACCCCTTCATGGCCGTCTATGTCGCGACCAAGCACGCGGTCGAGGGCTACTCCGAGTCCCTGGACCACGAGGTTCGCGAGCAGGGCATCCGGGTGCTGCGCGTCCAGCCCGGCCCCATCAACACCCCGTTCGACGAGAACATGATCCAGGCCGACAGTCCTCTGCCGGTCTACGCACGGCAACGGGCCGTCTTCGACGAGGTGGTGCAGGAGCAGATGAAGGGCGGTGACCATCCCGCCGCGATCGCCAAGGTGATCGTCGCGGCGGCGACCGACACGAAGCCGAAGCTGAGCTACCCCGCCGGCTCGATGGCCGCGCGCGTGAGCGTGCTGCGCCGCATCGTCCCAGCCCGGGCCTTCGACAAGAGCGTCCGCAAACTCAACCGGATGGCCGGCTGACCGCCGGGGGCCGGGAACCCGCCGACGGGACCGCAGGCGTAGATCCCGGGGTGCGTGTGATGGTGCCGGCCGGCGGATGAGTACGTGTCCCGGCGAGAGGACCGCACCGCGCAGCAACACAGGGTAAAGCTTCGTCGCGCGTCCCGTTCCGACATCGCGCAGGCCGGCCCGGACGCCTGCGCGACTGTCCGGCCCCTCTTCGGCTGCCCGCCGCGATTTTCCGGCACGGGATGGACGGATACGGGTGTCACGGCCGAGTACTGACACGCCATCACCTGCGACTGGCGACACCTCGGGGGCGGCGGCTGAATGAACCGCTCAGCTCACCCCGGCAGGCGGTGGCCGGAACGTCCACGCACTGCGCGTCAGCGCATCCGAGGCCGAGGCGAGCGCGATGCCGCATTTTTGATCAGCGTCGGCGCTGCCCCTGACGCGAAGACCGTGGCGAGGGGAAGCCCATGAACAGAGCTGACGGCTCGTACGAGCGACGCGAGGTCGGCGAGAGCCCCCGGGTGGACGCGATGACGACACGCGTCTTCGACCTGCTGGGCAAACGCTGGAACGGTCTGCTCATCACCGTCCTCCTCGCCGGTCCGGCGCACTTCAGCGAGTTGCACCGTGCTGTTCCCGGTATCAGCGGCCGCATACTCTCCGACCGGCTGACCCACCTGGCGGCAGAAGGCCTCGTCGTACGCGAGGTGAGGGAAGGGCCGCCGCTGCGTGTGCAATACCGCTTGACGGAGACCGGAGTGGCGATCCGCCCGGCGCTGAAGGAGCTGCGTGACTGGGCACTGGCCCACCTCGGCGAACCCGCCGAGAGCGCTACCCCCTGACCATGCGAGGTACCGAAGCCAGGCAATCACCGCTGTCCCGGACCATACGTATGGTCCGGGACAGCGGTGACTGCCGATGGAGCAGTCTGTGACGGGGGCCGCGGCTCAGGCCACGGGCACGGCGGGCTGGGTGACGCGGGAGGAGTCGCCGCCCTGGAGGGCGTTGCGGGCGCCGGCGCTCGCTTCGTGGGGCACCCCGAGGGGGATCGCGCTGACGTCGGACAGGCGCGCGAACTGCTTCGGGGCGAGCTGGACGTCCAGGGCGCCCAGGTAGTCGTCGAGCTGGGTGAGGTTGCGCGGGCCGATGATCGGCACGAATGAGGTAGACGCCTGGGCGGCACGCTCACGGAGCCAGGCGACCGAGACCTGGGCGGGCGTCGCGCCGCTCTCCTCGGCGATGGCCAGGACGGCATCGACGACGGCGGTCTTCTGGTCGGTGCTCTCGGTGTGCACGAGCGTCTTGAAATCGCTCAGCCGCCCCTCGTTGCTGCGCCGGTACTTGCCGGTGAGCAGTCCGCCGCCGAGCGGGGACCACAGGGCGGCGCCGAGCCCCAGACTCTCGGCCATCGGCAGCAGCTCGCGGTCGGGGGTCCTCTCGACGAGGCTGTACTCGATCTGGATGCCCGCCACCGGTGCCCAGTTCTTCAGGTCTGCGAGGGTGGCGGCGCGGGAGACGCGCCAGGCGGGGAAGTTGGACAGGGCGGCGTGGAGGATCTTGCCGGAGCTGACCAGGTCGTCCAGTCCCCGCAGGATCTCCTCCATGGGGGTGAGGTCGTCGGGGAAGTGGACCCAGAACAGGTCGATGTAGTCGGTGCCGAGGCGCTTCAGGCTCGCCTCCAGCGAAGCGACCATGTTCTTGCGGCTGTTGCCCGTCCTGGAGATGCCGGGCTGCGGGCCGGCTCCGTTGGTGAACTTGGTGGCCAGGACGAAGTGCTCCCGGTCGGCCGCTATGAACTCGCCCACCAGTTCTTCCGACTCGCCGAACTGGTACGCGTCCGCAGTGTCGAGAAACGTCCCGCCGGCCTCGGCGAACCTGTCGAACATCCGGCGCGCCTCGTCCGGCTCCGCACCGGCGCCCCAGCCGGTGCCGAAGTTCCCCGTGCCGAGCGCGTACTCGGAAACACGCAGTCCGGTCCGTCGTCCGAAGGTCGTGTACCGCATCAGGTCTCCTTGGTGCTGATTCCGCATCGATGGCGGGGGCGGGCTGTGGCGGGGTCAGGCGCCGGTCCGGAGGCGGGCTCGGCAAGGCGTGAAGCGGGGCGCCTGGCGTGCACTGAACGGGTGCGGTGCCGACGAACCGCCCATCCGCGTGCACCGCGATCCGGATGTGGTTAAGTAAGAAGGTCAGTCTACTTAAGGCTCCACCGTAGCCGCCCCGGCGGACTATGTAAAACGATCAGTATCCTTAAGGATGTGACCGAATCTCACCCCGTACGCCGGCGCCGTGGACGTGGCGCCCGCGAGCGCATCCTCAAGGCGGCGACCCAGCTGTTCACCGCACAGGGGATCAATGCGACCGGGATGGACCAGCTGTCGACCGTCGCCGAAGTGTCGAAACGCACCCTCTACACGCACTTCCCCAGCAAGGACGAGCTCGTCGGGGCATACCTGCAGTCCCTGGTGGACAGTTTCCTGCCCATCCCCCCGTCACCCACCCGGCCGACCCCGAGCCCGCGTGAGCAGCTCCTCGCCGTCTTCGACTGGGAGCTGCCGGAAACCGCCGCCCCGTTCCGGGGATGCCCGTTCCTGAACGTCAGCGTCGAAGTGCCGGACCCCGGGCATTCCGCCCATCAGCTGGCCGCGGAGTTCAAGAGGGAGTTCGCCCGCCGCCTCACGGACCTCGCACGGCAGGCCGGGGCGCCAGACCCGGAAACCCTCGGTGAGCAACTGGCCCTGCTCTTCGACGGCGCGGCCGCCCGCGGCACCGCTCTCAACAGCCGTCACACCGGCGCGTGCGCGCGATCCATCGCAGAGTCGTTGGTCGATGCCGCCCTCGCCGACGCCGGCCCGGCATCGCTGGGATGAGGTCGGCAACCTCTCGCGCGATGCCGTCATCATCCGTGCAGCCGGCGCCTCGAAGTCGCTGACAGGGAAGGCGCATGGCCTCGAAACGCCTGGCTGCGTCAGTGACAACTGGCTTCAGTAGGTCGGCGACTTCATTGTCAGTAAAGTCGCGGATTCTGGAACCAGATCGTGCCCCTTCCGGTGGGTGTAGCCGATCAACTGGTCGACTAGTTCGTGGTGTTGGGGAGTGCGGGAGCGCTTTCGGGGAGGGGAAGAGCTTGTCCATGCTGCCTTCGGGGAGACAGCGGTGGGGGAGGGTGACCCGTTCGTGTGCATCTCGCGGAGCACGGCGGCCGTCAGCCGTTCCAAGGCGGGTGTAGGTTCCACGACTACGTGCGCACTGGTTCCTGCGGAAACGTCGGAATCCGCGCCCGATGCTCACTGCTCGGGTCGGCTTGTCGCCAACAATCACGGCCACCGCGGTGGTGGGTGGCGACGACGGCGCGTAGACGGCCGCCGGGCTACTCGGTTCCTGGGCTGCCAGCTTGTGACCGTTGTGGGAGCTGCTCCCGCCCTTCCTCCGCCCCGCAAATCCCCACAACATTCCTGAGTTTCCCCCCAGCAACCGGAAGAGGAGGCGCGGCCGGTGTCCGCCTGAAATGGCTCGCGCGGACACCGGCCCTCTGTTTCCCGGGTGGGTCAGGTGAGGTCTGCCAGGTTGTGGAAGTCGCTGCGTACGAGGGCGTGATGCTCTTGGGGGGTGAGCCAGCGGGCGGTGGACCCCGATACGTCCTTCTCCACCCACAGGACGTCGTTGACGCTCTCCGCGACGGGGCGGAGGTGGCTGATCACGGCCAGGAGCCTGTCGTTGCCGACGTGGGTGCGCAGCACGGACAGGGCGCTGTCGAGTGCTCCGGCATCCAGGGTGGCGAACCCTTCGTCGAGGAAGAGGCTCTCCAGCCGGGCGTTGGTGCGACTGTGCAGCTCGACCAGGGCCAGCGACAGGGCGAGCGAGGCCTGGAAGGTCTCCCCGCCCGAGAGGGTCCGGGGACTGCGGGCGGTGTTGTTGTCGAGATCGGCGATGCCGAAGTCGTCACTGAAGCCGAACCGGCCTGCTGACAGGTCCCTGAGCAACCGGCTTCCCAGAATGAACAGGGAACGGGTCCGCTGCTCGGTCAGATGAGTGGGGAAAAGGGAGTCGCTCAGCTGCTCGTACAGTCCGGCCCAGGCGGACCGCTCCTGCTTGCCGGCCGTGATCGCTGCCTGGAGCTTGAGAGCGTGGGGGATCTGGGACAGCGCCTCGTTGCGGTCCGCTGCTGTCTGCGCGGCCTCCGCCTGCAGAGCCCCCTCATATTGGTGGAAGGGGGTCATGGCATCGGGATCGAACAGCAGATCCGTGGCGGCTGCCGGAAGTGCCGGCGCCTGAGGGGTGAGGGGGGCGAGGGCCTGGAATGCGGAAGTGGCCTTGGACGCGAGTGCGTTGATGGTTTCCTGGGTGCCCCGGAGCAGGGCGTCGAGGGCTTCGCGAAGCGCCGAGCAGGCCGTGTCGAGGGTGGTGGCGTAGGCCGCGACGTCATGCGGGTTGTCCCACGCGCCAGGGGTGTCCGGCAGGCTGGCCGCGTTGTCCTGGAGCAGCCGCATCGCTGTGGTGGCGGCGTCGGCGCGCAGTTCGAGCGTGGTCTGCTGCCGGTGTAGCGGTTCGGCGACGCGTCGGAGGTGTTCGCCGGCCAGGTCCTGCTTCTGTTCGGCCAGTTGCTGGAGGTCCGTGAGGGCCTGAGCGTGGTCGCGCTCGACCTCGCCGAGGCGGCCGAGATGGGCGGTCACCGCCGATGTGCAGGCGGCGATGGCTTCCAGGGACGGCAGCGCATCCGCGTCCGTGACACTGACCTGCACCGGGCGCGGCAGCGCCGCCAGCCGGGCGAGGAACTGTCGGCGTGCCTCATCGAGGCGCTGCTGTGCCCGCTGTACCTTCGTGCGGCCGGCTTCCAGGGCCTTGCGACGCTCGGCGGTCACCGACTGCTCGGCCTGGACCTCGCCCGCGGCCGACCGGGCGGTCTCGTCGGCGGCCGCGGCCAGGCGCTGTGCCTCCTCGATGCGCAGCCGGGCGTCCGGCAGCAGGGTGTCCAGCAGGGCCAGGCGTTCGGCGGCGCTCGGCGGCTTCTGGGCGAGGAGCCCCTCTACGGCGGTGTTGACCGCGGCGAGCAGGTGCGCGGCGAAGGATTCCGGGGCGGTGTGGCCGGTCAGGGCCGCCACGCTCCGGGCCTGCTGCTGTACGGGGGAGAGCTGGTCGGCCAGGCGGGCGCGGGCGGCTTCGGCCTTCTCGCGGTGCGCCTGTTCGTCCTGTTCGGCCTTGCGGATGTCGGCCTGGATCTCCTGCAGGGCGGCCAGGGCCTCGGTGGAGGCCTTGGAGGCTACCGTCTTGGCCTTCTTGGCCTGCCGCATGGCCTTGGGATCCTGCGGTTCGGGAGCGGTGTAGGCGGGATCGAGGGTGTGGGTGCAGACCGGGCACGCATCACCTGGGGCCAGTCCCATTCCCGCGGTGTAGGCGGCGTCACCGCGCTGGAGGTCCTC
The DNA here is from genome assembly GCF_010548375.1 of Streptomyces sp. SID13726. Taxonomy (GTDB): domain Bacteria; phylum Actinomycetota; class Actinomycetes; order Streptomycetales; family Streptomycetaceae; genus Streptomyces. The sequence continues at coordinate 18,404 of NZ_JAAGLY010000018.1, read as the reverse complement.
CACCGCCTGGGAGGCCTGCTCCAGCAGGCCGCGCCGCTGCCCGGCGACGGCTGCGGCGTCGGTTTCCGCGGCGGAGAGTTCCTCCTGCCGCTCCCGGGCGGCGGCCTGCCCGGTGATGTGCTCGGCAACGGCTGCGCCTTCCTCGAGCAGGACACGCACGACGCCCGTCAGTTGTTCCAGCGCTGCCTCGGCCCCGTCCGACTGCGCCCGGGCCTTGTCGGCACTCTCCTTGAGCCCGTCAAGCCCGGCCGCCTGTTCCGCGAGGCGTTCCTCGTCCTGTTTGACGGACTGTTCGTCCGTCTCAAGGCGGTCGAGGTCCTGCCGCACGTCCTGCTGCTGCTCGCCGAGGCTGTTCAGCAGCCCCGGGGCGCTCTCGAGCACTTCCGCCGCCGCGGACAGCGCGGCGACGGTCAGGCCGGTGTCGCGGTCCGCGTCCAGCGTTGTCTGCAGCCGGTCACGCCGCCGCGTGGCTTCCTCCTGCGCGCGCTCGGTTTCCTCCAGCTGTTCCCGCAGGAGACGGTCGTCCGTGACGAGCACGGCGAGCGGTGCGTGGACGTCGGCGGTGGTGCGCTCGGCCAGGGCGGCCGCCGCGCGGGCGGTCTCCGTGCTGTGCTGCTGCAGGCCGTCGGCCTGGTGCCGCAGCTGGCGCAGCGTGTCCAGGTGTCCGGACAGGCCGGCTGCGGTCTTTTCGATCTCGGCCTGACGGATGCCCAGACGGTGGGCGTCACCTTCCGGATCCTTGTGCAGATCGCCCCGGGCCTCGGCCGCCTTGAGCAGCAGGTCGTCCAGCCGCGTCCGCTGGTCGGCGGCGCGCTGGCGCAGTCGCTGGAGTTCGTCGATGCCGAGCAGGGACCTCAACAGCTTGGTGCGGTCGGTGCCGCTGGAGTTGAGGAGGGTGTCGAACTTGCCCTGGGGCAGCACGACGGCGCTCTGGAAGCTCCCGAAGTCCAGGTTCAGCAGTTGCTCGATGCGCGCGTTGACCTTTGTGGCGCCGTTAACCGTCGTGCCCTCGGTGCTCAGGCTCACCTGGGCGGTGCTGCTCTTTTTGTGAAAGATGCGGGTGACGCGCCAGGGCGTCCCGTCGACAGCGAAGGTGAAGTCGACCGACATCTTCTCGCAGCCGTCGGCGATCAGCTGTGATCCGTGCGCGCCCCAGGACGTCCTGCCGTAGAGGGCGTAGAGGATCACCTCCAGCAGCGTCGACTTGCCCGCGCCGGTGTCGCCGAGGATGCCGACCAGGTTTTTGTCGGTGAACTCCAGGGGCCCGCAGGTGTCGGTGTAGCTGCGGACTCCGGACAGGGTGATGCTGAGCGGCCTCATGCTGTCTCCGATCCGGTGCTGCTGGGCGTCCAGGGGTGTCCGAGGGCTTCCTGCAGCCCGAGTTCGGCCGGGCAGGGCGGCGGCTCGTCGCCGTCGGGATGGTGCAGCAGGGAGGCGAAGGCGGCCAGGACTTCGTCGGCGACCCGGCCCGGTGTGCCGTGTTCGGTGAGGTAGGCGCGGAAGGATTCCGTGATTTCCGGTTCCTCTTCCGGCAGGTTGCTGATGTCCAGCGGGGTGATTCGGGTCTCGGCGCAGTCTTCGGTCAGGTAGACGACGTCGGCGTCGGGTACCGCGGTGGCGACCTTCTGAGAGAGCTGCGGGATCAGGGTCTGGCTGGTGATGGTCACATCCAGGAAGGTGTTGCTGAACTCCTCTGCTTTGGAGGCGAGTTCTTCCAGCGTGCCTTTGAACTTCTTCAGGCGCCGCCCGGCCGTGAGCTGTTGGGGGTCGATGCGGGTGGGGCGCTGCGGGTCGGCCTCGACCAGGACGACGCTCTTGGCGTCGTCGCATTCGCCGAAGTCGAATTGCAGGGGACTGCCGGCGTAGCGGGCGGTGGCCCTGCTGGAGGTGAGGGCCTGCGGCTTGTGGATGTGGCCGAGCGCGCAGTAGTCGACGCGCGGCAGATCGCCCGGCGAGGTGGCGTAGGCGTCGTTGACGTCGAGGTGGCGCTCGCTACCGGACAGCAGCGCACCGCTGAGATAGAGGTGGGTGGCGAAGACGAGGACGTCGTGCTGCGGGGAATACCCCTCCCGCAGCTGCGCGATGAGTTCTTCCTGCAGGCCGCGCAGGCCCTGGGCGTACGCGCCGTGTGTGGTGCCGAGTCCCGGGAACAGATGCATGAACCGGTTGGGGTGGATGAAGGGCAGAGCCGCCAGCCGGATGCGCTGGCTCTGGTCGCGGGTGGGGAAGTCGAGGACCCGGCCGCCGCCGGAGCCGTCCGCCGCGGTGTGCACGAAGGTGACCGTGTGCGCACCGGGCTCGGCGGTGTTTTGGAAGACATGGTCGAGCACGTCGAACCAGTGCGGCGAGTCGTGGTTGCCGCCGACGACCACAACGGGGGCGACCGACCGTAACGCACTGAGGGACGTCATGGCCCGCATGAGGTCACCGGGGGAGAGGCTGTAACGGTCGAAGAGATCCCCGCTGTGCACGATCAGATCGGGCTGGGACCGACGGGCGATCTCGGTGATCTCGGCGAGGACTGCGTCGAACTCGCTGTCCCGGGAACGGCGTTGCAGCCTCTTTCCCAGATGCCAGTCGGAGGTGTGCAGAAGCTTCATGAGGGTTGGACGTCTCCAGGCAGGGGGAACCAACACCCGCTGTCATCAGGGCAGTTGGTAGAGTGACAGGCACTCTACACGGATATCTCAGGGAAACTTCGGGAAACTTGGGAACCTGCTAGGGTGCTCCGCATGCAGGAGCCTCTGGACGCCCTCGAAAAGCACATGCAGCAGCTGCAGCAGGCCATGCGGCAAGCCCAAATGCAGCGCGACCAGGCCCTGCTGGATCACCTGCGCGCCGAACTGCGCCGGGCCCAGCGCTCCTACGACGCCCTCTTCGACGCAGAGGGCGACGCAGCGCCCGGCGCGGAAGAACCCGCCGCCGGGCGCACCCCGCCGCGGGCCGCCCGGATGCCGGCACGCGAGCAGGTCCACCAGATCCTCACCCTGCTCACCGTGCCCGCGGCACCCAAACTGATCAGTCAGGTCCACGACGCCCTCTTCGCGGGATCGCTGCCCACCACCCGCCTGGCCACCCTGCGCCGCGACGAGGAACGCTCCTACCGCTCCGCGCCCGGGGCACGCCCCTACTACCTGTGTCCCGCCCTGACCTCGGATCACCTCTCGCCCGCCAGGGCCCTGTTCACCATCAGCGTCTGGCCGCTGGAAGACCGCATCGTGGGACCACTCAGCGCCCGCGTCCACTTCCTGACCGGCGCGATGAAATTCGTCGAAGCCGTCGAACGCCTCACCCCCGACCCCGAGACGATGACCCTCGGCACACGCCAGCTCCTGCACCGCTACGCCGTCCACATCCCCCACGCCCTGGCCGCAGACCACCCCCAAGGCCCCGACACGGTCCCCGACCGGGAGCTGCTGCACGACGCTGCCCAGCAGGAACTGGCCATCCACGCCGACGACGACAGCGCCGACCGGCGCGAGGCGGCAGAGCGCGCCCGCACGCAACTCGACGAGGCGGGCCGCCTGTTCGGCGCCGCCCCCACCGAGACGGCCCGGCGCCTGCGCTCCGTCACCTGACCATCCTCCCGTTTACTGCCGTTGCCCCTGCAAGGAACCCCGTGAGCTCGTTAAGCACCAGACTCGACGCCCTGCGCGGCCCCGTACCCGCCACACCGCACAACGCGCGCAGCCTCGCCGCCCTGACCGCCAACCCCGGGTGCCGGCGTCGCCTGCTCCTGGACGCCGCCGGCATCGACAAGGACGCCCTCGCCGTCCACCTCGGCCACCCGCTGCCGCCCGCCAAGTCCCCCCGCGCCATGACCCGCGGCGCCCAGTTCGAGGCCCAGGTCAAGGAAGAGGGAGGCGCCGAACTGCTGAGCCTGCTGCGCGACGTGCTCGACCTGCCGCTGGCCGAAGCCGCCCACACCGACCTGTCCGTCGTGGGCACCCACGACAAGTCCCTGCCTCTGCGCCACGACCGCACCCGCCGCCTCGTCCTCGAGGCGGCCCGCGGCGACGGCAGGAAACGGACGATGCTCGACCACCCGGTGCTCAGGCTGACTGTCGCCGGCCATCCCGTCTTCCTCGAACCCGACCTCGTCGCCTTCCAGTCCCAAGGCGTCTTCCACGTCGTGGAGATCAAATCCTTCGCCGTGATCGACGGCAAGGCACCCGGCGACAAAATCGCCGGCGCCGTCCTGCAGGGCGCCGCCTACATCATCGCCCTGCAAAACCTCCTGACCTACGCCGGACTCGGCCCCGGCCACGTGTCCACCACCCTGCTGCTCATCACCCCCCACAACTTCTCCCGCCGCCCCGTGGCCTCCACCATCGACGCGCGCCAGCACATCAAGTCCCTGCGCCGCCAGCTGAACCGCCTGGAGCGCGTCGAGGACCTCCTCGCCCAGCTCCCGGACGGCACCACGTTCGACCTCGCCTACGACGGCACGAATCCCCGCACCCGCACGGCCACCCGGGACCGTGACGACCTGACCAAGGCCGTGAACACCACCGAGGCCCGCTACCGCTCCACCTGCCGCCTCCACTGCCAGCTGACCTACTTCTGCCGGGCCCAGGCACGCGAAGGCCAGCTGGTCGACGTCCTGGGCAGCTCCGCCCGCGAGGACTTGGGGAGCGTCGAGACGATCACCACCGCCCTGGGCCTGGCCGAGGGCCAGCTTGCTGCGGCCCCCGACCAGGAAGACCTCGCCGCGGCCCTGCGGCACGCCGAACACATCCGCACCGAGCTGTTCGGAGGCGCAGCATGAGCCTGCTGACCACCCTCCAGCAGCTACGGGCCGCCGAGACCCAGTACGCCCAGCCGCTCAGCCGCCTGCGCTACCTGCACGTCGCCGACCAGCCACTGGTGTTCCTGCCGCTGAACCGGCCGGGGGAGACCGCCCGCCCTCTCGCCGTCATGGCGGGCAGCGACCCCCGCCACCCGCACCTCTTCCTGGCGCCCCCCGGCGGCGACGACCTGTTCCTCGCCGCCCTCGCCGAGCACCTGCACGCCTACATCCGTGGCTTCCAGAAGGACACGCGCATCAGGCCGGCCAAGGACGACCGGCCCGAGCGCCGCGACTACCTTGACGCCCCGCAGCTGGTGGTCACCGGTACCGCCGCGGTGGACTACCTGAAAATCCTCGGGCGCCGCCTGCGCTACCGGCCCATCCCCGCCGGCACCGACCCCGCCACCAGCGTGGCCCACCTCGGCCGCTGGCTCACATTCTTCGCCGAACACGCCGAGTACGCCTCCTCCTCCCTCCTGCTGAACCTCACCCGCCTGCTGAGCACACACTGGGCCACCGGGCAGAGCCCGCTGGAAGATGCCCGTCTGGCCCCCCTCATGGCCTGGATCTTCCCGCCCGCCGGCCAGACCGGCCTTGAGGCGGCGCTGGCGGCCGAAAACCCCCTCGCGCATCCGCCCGACGGCCCCACCATCGACCCCTCCTTCGAGACCGCCCGGCTCACCAGCCTGTTCGCCGGCCTCAAGTCCGCCCGCGGTGCGCGCCGGCACCAGCACGTCGAACGCCTTCGGCAAGCCGTGGACGACTATCTGACACCCACCTGGAATCTCGCCTGGCAGGCGGTGTCCACCTTGCGCGGCATGTCTCCCATCCCCAGCACCACGGCCCGCTGGGGCACCGACATCCGCCAATTCACGTACCACAGCGACCGCCTCGACGCCGGCGCCCCGCCCCAGCCCAAACAGGACAACGCCGTCGCCGCGGCCATCGTCCTGGCCGAACTGGAACACGCAGCTGCCGCCCTCGGCTCCCACCGCGCGCTGGAAGACTCCTTCGTCATGGCGGAACGGCGCACCACGGGCGAAGCCTTCAGCGGCCTGGTCACCCATACCGAGCCCGACCGCATCATCGAGGCGCAAGGCCCCAGAGAACGAGACAAGCTGCGGCCCCGGTTCACCATCCACACCACCGACCCGGTCCGGCTGGAGGCCAACCGCCGCCTCGCTGGCCCCCACGATCCGGCAGTCCACATGAGCGTCTGCGACATCACCTACACCCCCGACGGCACCGACATCGTCCTGGAAGTCATCACCCGCACGGGCACCGTGGCCAAGCCCAACCGCCGCTCGGTCCCGGCTGTCGGCACCACCCTGCTGCTCACCACCGCACCCGAGCATTTCCCCCGGCCCCAGTTCCCCGCCTGGGACCAGATCCCCTGGACCCACGCAGGCCCCGACGCCGCCGTGGCCGGACAGGAGCAGCCGGCATGACCGAGACATCCGCCGCCGACCTCTCCCGCCAGGCCGTCGACCACGTCCTCGCCGCCCTGACCGCCACCTCTCACCGAGGTGTCGTGGTCGACTCGCCGCCGGGCGCCGGCAAGACCACCCTGGTCGTCGACGCGGCCCAGAACCTGGTCCGTCCGCGCCACCCCTGCATGATCGTCGCCCAGACCAACGCCCAGGTCGACGACCTCGCCACCCGCCTCGCCCGGCGCGCGCCCAAGCTGAACGTGGCCCGCCTGAGCGGCCAGTCCTACCGGGTGTCCGCCCGGCTGCACGACTGGCTGCACGTCCTACCGAACCTGACCATCACCACCGACGCCTCCCGCGCCGCGTCCGCCGACGTGGTGGTGGCGACCGCGAGCAAGTGGGCCACCGTCCAGGGCTGGCACCGGGAATGGGCCATCGTGGACGAGGCCTACCAGATGCGCTCCGACGCCCTTCTGAAGATCGCCCACCTCTCCGACCGGTCTCTCTTCGTCGGCGACCCCGGCCAGCTCGACCCCTTCTCCACCATCCCCACCGAGCGCTGGATGGGCCTGCCGCACGACCCGATGGCCAGCGCCGTGGCGGTGCTGCTGAAGAAGAACCCCGACCTGCCCGTCCTGAGCCTGCCCGTCTCCTGGCGCCTGCCCGCCTCCGCCGCCGCCCTGATCTCCGACGCCTTCTACCTCACCCCCTTCCGCGCCGGCACCGACGCCGGCACCCGCCGGCTCACCTTCGCCGTCGCGGGTGTGCGCGGCGGCGCCGTCGACCAGACCGTGGAGCTCGCCGCCCGCACCGGCTGGGCCCTGCACGAACTGCCCGCCCGCCACACCGGCCGCATCGACTCCCAGGCAGCCCACGCAGCGATCGGCATCGCGCAGCGCCTGCTGGCCCGCGAGGCCACCGCCTACTGCGAAGACCACCCCGCCGGACTGCGTCTTGAACCTAGGCACATCGCCATCGGCACCGCCCACCGCGACCAGGCCGGATACCTCCAGCAACTCCTGCGCGCCGACCCCCGCCTGGACGGGATCGACGTCGACACCGCCAACCGTCTCCAGGGACGCGAGTACGCCGTCACCATCGTGCTGCACCCGCTGTCCGGACGCCGCGACACCTCAAGTTTCCACCTCGAAGCCGGCCGCCTGTGCGTACTGACCTCACGCCACCGGCATGCCTGCATCGTCGTCGCCCGCGCCGGCATCGACCACCTCCTGGACGACCACCCCACCAACGAACCCGTCCACCTCGGCGTCGACGCCAAATTCCCCGACGGCTGGGAAGCCCACCAGCACGTCCTCAACCACCTCACCGGCCACCGCATCCGCGCCTGACCGACGGCGGGAGACCATGCCCACCCCACCCCTTGTCCTGCGGCCCCATCAGAAGGAAGCCGTCGGCGCAGCCGTCCGCACCCTCACCCAGCACCCCCGCGCGAGCGTGATCGCGGCCTGCGGCACCGGAAAGACACTGATCGCGGCCCGCACCGCCGCCCGCATCGCCCCGCGTGGACGCATCCTGGTGCTGCTGCCGACCCTGGACCTGCTGTCCCAGACGATCCGGTCCTGGCGCCTGGCCGGCCGCAAGGGCACCGCCGTCGCCGTGTGCTCCCAACGCCAGGCCCTCGACCACGAGCCCTTCGGCAGCGACATCCCCCTCACTACCGACCCCGCCGAACTGGCCGCCCTGGTCGGGCAGTCCAGCCCCGACCCGGTCACCGTCTACGCCACCTACGCCTCCCTGCCCGCCGTCATCGCCGCCCACCGCGACCACCGCCTGCCCACCTGGGACCTGGTGGTCGTCGACGAAGCCCACCGCACCGCGGGCCGCCTGGGCAAGGCCTGGGCCGCCGTCCACCACGACGACCAGATGCCCGCCGCCCGCCGCCTCTACCTGACCGCCACCCCCCGCATCTGGGATCCCGACGACGCCCCAGAGGGCGACGGAGCGCAGGCAGCGGCCTCCATGGATGACGAAACCCTCTTCGGCCCCGTCGCCTACCACCTCAACCTCTCCGACGCCATCGATCTCGGCCTGCTCGCCGACTACCAGATCCTCGTCCCCGTCGTCACCGACGGAGACCTGCGCGACTGGCTCGCCACCGGAGCCGGCGCGGGTGTCGACGGCCTGCACCTGGCCGGCCGCCAGGCCGCCGCCCTGCGCGCCATCCACGACCACAAACTGCGCCGCATCCTGACCTTCCACCACCGTGTCGCCGATGCCCGCGCCTTCGCCACCACCCTGCCGGAGACGGCCGCCGCCCTCCCCGAACACCTGCGCCCCCAGAACCTGTGGGCGGACTGGGTCAGCGGCAGCCACACCCCGCAGACCCGCCGCCGCCTCCTGCTCGAATTCACCTCCCACACCACCCCCGACACGCCAGCTGTTCTGTCCAACGCACGCGTGCTGGGGGAGGGCATCGACGTGCCCGACATCGACGCGGTGGTCTTCGTCGACCCCAAGAACAGCCCCGTCGACACCGTCCAGGCCGTCGGCCGCGCCCTGCGCCAGCACCCCGGCGCCGGCAAAAAGGCCACCCTCGTCGTCCCCGTCTACCTCACCCCCGACGAAGACCCCGACGACCTCCTCGGCGCCGACGCCTACACCCCGCTGTGGCGCACCATCCAGGCCCTGCGCGCCCACGACGACCGCCTCGACGCCCGCCTGTCCGACCCGCGCACCCACCGCCCCACCACCACCCCCGAAGACCCCGAAGCCTGGCTGCGTTTCGACCACCCCACCCAGGCCGACGAAATCGCCCTCGCCCTCTCCCTACGCGTCCTGGCACCCAAGAGCGCCGAATGGCGCCGCGGCCTCGCCGCAGCCCGCCGCTTCCGCCACACCCACCACCACCTCGACGTCCCGCAGACCTATGAAGACCCCACCGGCTACCCCCTGGGACGCTGGCTGACCTGGCAACGCCATCTGCACACCAAGAGCACGCTCGACGCCGTACGCGTGCAGGCCCTCGAACGCCTCGGCATCATCTGGGACCCCCGCCAGCAGGCGTTCGACCGTGCACTGGCCCACGCCGCCGCCTACGCCGCCCGCCACCACCACCTCGCCGTCCCCGTCGACGAGGTCCACGACGGTTTCCCCCTCGGCCGCTGGCTGGCCACCCAGCGCAAGCGCGCCGAGACCCTCTCCGACCAGCGCGCCACCGCCCTCACCGCCCTGGACCGGTGGTGGAACCCGCCCTGGCCGATCACCTGGCAGCGGTCCTACCACGCAGCTCGCCAGAGCCTGACAGACAACGACACAGCCTCCCAGGCACAGGCCTGGCTCGAAGCCCAGCGCGCGCGCTTGAACCGCCTGCAGCCTGAACAAAGAGGCCTGCTCAAGGAGTTGGGACTTCTCGAACTGCCCGATGCGCCCGCCGAACCGGCGATGGAGAACCACCTGCCGGCGCGTGAGCGCGCCTTCCAGCGCGGGCTGGCCGCCGCCCGGACGTTCCGCGAGCGGGAAGGCCATCTCGATGTCCCCCAGCGGCATATCGAGGAAGTGGAAGGACAACAGGTGCGCCTGGGACAGTGGCTGAGCAACCTGCGACGACGCCGTTCCAGCCTCACCCCGCAGCGCCAAGCCGCCCTGGCTGAACTCGGCCTGTGAGCAGGCGAGGGCGATCTTATCGAAAACGGGCTGACGGCTGGAGCCGGGCAGGGCCGAGAGGTTCAAGCCAATGGCCTGACTGCGCCCTGGCGGAGCCGCGCGGCACGCCCACACTGCACAACAGGGAGGAATCCATCCCGGCCGGTGCAAGAGGGGGCAGAAATGGCGGCCAAACGCAAGGGTAGGGCGATGCGCAGACGACGCACCGTCCGGAACAAAGCAGCAGCAGGAGCGCTTGCCGCGCTGGTCCTGCTGGGTCTGCTGCGGCCGATGCTGTTGCTGTACCTCGGCGCCCTGCTTGCCACTGCGGGAATCGGCTGGATGGTGTGGCGGCTCTGGCGCACCGACCGGCTGCTGCGAAGCAGGGATACCGCCTGGAAACGACAGGAGGAAATCGCAGCAGGACAGCGGACGCTGGCTGCCATCGACGTGATGTCCGGCACCGAGTTCGAGGAAGTGGTCGCCGAGTTATGCCGCCGTGACGGCTGCACGCAGGTACGCCGAGTGGGCGGAGCCGGGGACAACGGAGCCGACGTGCTCGGCCAGCTGCCTGATGGCCGAACCATGGTGGTCCAGTGCAAGCGGTACGCACCCCACCGGACGATCGCCAGTCGCGAAGTGCGCGATCTGCTGGGCGCCAAGGTGCATTTCGCTGCGGACGTGGCCATCTTCGTCGCCACCACACGCTTCAGCCCCCAGGCCGAGGCGTTCGCGGTCAAGCACCACATCCTCACCCTGCACCGTGACTTCTTCGGGCTATGGAACAACGGGACACCGTTGCGGTCCCTGGCCGAAGTCAACGGACACGGACAGGGAGAAGCCCGCCACCGAGCACGCTGGAAACGGACGTACTCCAAGTAACCAGCTACACACCGCCAGTTGGGCGGACTGCTGGGCTCGTGACGGGAGCGGCACAATGCCCGTCCCGCCAAGGGCCGGTGGGGCACGGAAGCAGCCAACGGCTCATCAGCTGCGCTGGCACCGATTCTGGAAGCCACCGCGCCCGCCGGCACCGCATCTATTCGCTCAGCCCTTCCTGGTCGACGAAGCCGGGATGTTTTTCATCAGCGCTCTTGGCGAGGTGCAAGGGTGCGGGCAGGTTGGTCCGTCCGTCCCACATGGCGGCCTGCTCTGAGGTCCGTGCGGCAAGGCCTGCCAGCTGCTCCTCGCGCCAGCCGCCGGGATGGGCGATGACGTATTCGGTGCGGGTCATGGCGTGGAACGGGGCGCTCATCTGGGCGAGTTGCCCGCCTGGCAGGGTGCGGCGTGTGTACTGGGTGCCGGTGCGCTGGCCGCCGGCGTGCTGGCGGGACTGTCCGGAAAACAGCCAGGACACCACGTCCCCGTGGTCGTGACGGTAGAGGATTTTCTCCGGCATGACGGGCTGTAGCGGGTTGGCCGGCAGCTTGCCCACGCCGCCGGTGCGCCGGGACGGCTGGGGCGTGCCTTGCCCGTTGCCGACCCGCACGACCGCCACATCCCACCCTTGGGCGATGAGGCTCTGCCCGGGCACATGGCCGTCCCCGAGCCGGTCGTTGCACAGCCCAGGCCAGATCCGCTCCCGCTCCTCGGCGAACACGATGATCGGAAACTGGTTCCTGAGCGCGGCCAGCGCCCCGTCCACATAGGTGCGCACGTTGTCCGGGCCCTCGTGGTCATCCCGCAGGTGATGCCCTCTTTTGCCGATGGCCCCGGCATGGTGCAGGGCCCGGGCCTGGGCCAGGGGGAGCCAGCCCCGGTCGCTGTACATGAGGGTGGGCCAGTAGGCGTCCTCGCCGAGCGGGATCCGCATGGCGACCAGCGTGATGGCCAGCACGGCCGGTTTACGGGGGCGGCCTGGACGCTCGGTGAAGCGGTGGGAGCGGGTCCACAGCCCCACCGCGACGGCCTCCCGGTCAAGGGCGGTATCCCGCGCGTTGCGGTGGAAGGCGGTGGCGGCCAGCCGGTTGTCGATGATCCCGGAGTCGGAGTGCAGGCTGCCGAGGCCGATCTGCACCGCGTGGTCGTCCTTGTAGGCGACGTCCGGCTCCGGCAGGCCCGCGTTGCGGGCCTTGGACCGCGCGACCTTCTCGGGCGTGTTCAGCCGGTAGGGATCGCCCGGATCGGAGTCCATGGTGATGAACTGCGAGGGGATGCCGCGCTCGGCGAAAAGCCCTTTGAGGGCGTGCTTGGCGTCCGTCACCCCCGTCTCCTTCTCCTGCTCGGTCAAGTAGCGCGTCTCGCACAGGGCGGTGACCAGCGACCGCCCGGCACCGGGCTTGAACCAGGGCAGAGTGTTCAGGATCAGGCCACGGTCGTGGCTGCCGTGGCGCACCAGTTCCGGCAGCCGCACCGTCACGAGCTCGTACCCGGGGGCCAGGACCACAGGCTGCTCGTCGGGCAGTTCGGCGAGTTCGGGCCGCGCGTAGTCGCGGGCCAGCTGCCCCATCACCCGCGTGCGCCACTCGGCCGACTCATACAGCACGACGGTGCGCACCGTATCGAGGCGGGCGGCGGCCATGGCGTCGGCCATCTTGCCAGCCGGCACGTAGGGCGGCAGGCTCCCGCCCGGCTTGGTGATCTTGATGGGGGTCCCGGTGTAGACGACGGGCTCCTGGCCGAGGACGTGTGCGGCGTGTTCCTCGAGCCGGGCGTGGAACATTGCTCCGGCGCCCTTGTCGATCGGGTGCTTGCCCGTGCGGTGCACCCCGCGCACCTCCCCGAGTTCGTCCAGCCCCGTCAGGGGCGGCTGGGGCAGCCGGCCGACGCCGCAGGCCTCGACGATCTGTGCCGTTGCCCCGCGGTAGGAGACGTCCTTGGGCTGCATGAATCCGTCCGGGCCCTTCTCCCACCGGGTGGTGATCGGGGCCTTGAGGATGATGTCCGGGTTGACGGGATGGCGCAGCAGGACGTTGCGGATGCCCTTGTAGTGGGTGGCGACGCGCGAGATCCGCGCCGACAGATGCGCCACGAGACTCTTCCCGCCCGGGGCGGGCTCGACCTCGATGTGGATGCGTTCCATGGCGTAGCCGGCGATGCGCCGGCGCTTGCCGCTCTCCTCGTCGATCCACGTCCGCTCGTGGACCAGCGGGGCCTGCCACGCCAGCAGGTCGCCCTCACTGTCGAGGTGGAACCGCAGCGCGGGCAGGGTCTCGTTGAGCGGGAGAGGCTGGGCGGCCAGCATGCTCGCCAGCCGCCACCCGGCCACCCGAAACGCCCAGCGGGGACCGGTGATCCGCTCCTTGGTGTCGCGGTGCAGCAGCGAACTGAGCGGCTGGGGCCCGTCGTCGGACAACTGCAGCAGGGCGGCGAGGGTGTCACGGCCGTCATGCCCCTCCAGCCGCGTCTCCCACTCCCGCATCAGGGTGCGCACCACGGCCTCGTCCAGCGGTCCGGGCGTGACGATCACGCTCCGCCCGGCCCACCGCCCGGTCCTGGCAGGCCGGTCAGGGTTGGTGAACACCAGCCGCTCCCCGGTCACGGCGCGCGCCGCCGTCTGCAGGGACGCGATCGGCTGCACGGCGTCCTTGCCCCGCGGCTTCGGCAGCCGCCGCCAGGCCGACGCGAACGCCTCGTCCTGCGGATAGACGTGCACGGTGCCCAGCAGCCGGTCGTCCAGCGGGAAGGACAGGGTGAACAGGCGGCTGCGGTCGTCACTCACCATTCGCCCAACTCCTCATCCTCGATCTCGTTCGCGTATCCGGTGGGGGAGTGCTCCGCCAGCCCCAGCAGGGCGTCGGTCATCGTGGTGCGGTAGACGGCGTCGATCAGCGGCATGTGGTCCTCGTCCTGCCATTTCCCGCGCAGCTGCCCAAGGAGGGCGGGCAGGGTGGAGTCGGCGGCGGTGTGGGTGAAGGCGGCGTCCAGCAGCCGCAGCCGCCCCGGGTCGCCGCCGCGGCGGGTGCGGCCGCCCAGCTGGATCAGCCGGGTCAGGATCTCCGCGACGACGGCGAGTTTGACGTCCTTGCCCAAGGTCTTGAAGTAGCCCTGGCCGCTGCGGATGTCGTCGAAGATCTGGCCCGCCGCGATCCGCAGCCGCTCCAGCTCCCCGGCGGGATTCGGGCCGTACCGCCGCCGGCGGTAGGCGAGGGAGTTGACCAGGGACAGCAGCACCGGGGGGTCTTCCATCACCGGCACGGGCCGGTTGACCAGGCACGCCACATGCAGCAGGGACCGCCCGTCACGGTCGACGATGTTCAGGCCGCGCTCGACCCGGGCCATGGGGGCGATCAGGTACCGGCACCGGCCGTGGCCCACGGCGTGGGGGAACTGCTCGAGCCGGTTGCTGGGGATGGGCACCCAGCCGGGCGGCATCCGCTCCAGCGAGGCCATCTCCTGCGGCCGCACTGCCACGCAGATCTCGGATGCCGCGACCCCTGCGTCGATCATGCCGCGGGCGAGCGCCGGGCCGGCGTTGTAGGCGGTCGGCGCGAGCAGCGCATACGCGCGGTGTGCGGTGGCCGGATCGGCGGCCACCGTGTCGAGCTGCGCGGGAAGGTCCTTGCCGACGCTGCGCCCCATGGCCGTGTAGGCGCGGTGCCGGCCCGCTCCCTCGGTGCCGGACACCACGATGCCCGCCCCGTCGTCCTGGCCGGCCTGCAGCTCGACGGTGAGGCTTCCGTTGACGTCGTCCGGCACGTACCAGGCCGGCTCCGGCAGGAGGTGATGACGCGGCGCGTACGGCATGAACGCCGTTGCGGACATCCCGATCACCGCCCGGCGGGTGCCGGTATGGGCGAGCGCGGTCACCTCGCCCAGGTAGGCCAGGTGGGTGTGCGGATCCCCGACATAGGACTTCAGCCGCAGCGCCGTCTGGTGCCGGTCGGCCGGGTCGAACGTCTCGGAGAACGCGAACAGCGCACGCCCCAAGGGGCCGTAGGGAGCGGCCCGCCACGGCACGTGCGAGGCCAGCGCGTCCACCAGGCTGTTGCCGGCGGAGATCCCCGCCCCCTGCAGCGGCGCCGCGACCCCGACGATGCGGTGCAGGATGCTGGCCATCTCCTCCAGATACGCCCGCCGGGCCGCCAGCAGCGCCAGCGAGGAAACCCGCTTGTCGCCGCTCTCACCGGTGATCCCCGCGAAGGCTTCCGCGATGCGCTGCAAGGTGGCGTGGGTGAGCCGGTCCTGCCCGCCCGCCAGGTCCGTGACCGAGGACAGCAACTCCCGCAGCTCGGCCAGCCCCTCGATCTCATCGGCGAACTCCAGCGGCCCCTCCCGCTTGTAGAGCTGGTTGACCGCCTGCATCTGCTGAGCGGTGGGCCGTTCACCCGCCTCCAGGTGGAAGATCCGGGAGGCGAACATGGCGTCCCAGCGCCGCGGGACGACCATGTTGCGCCGTTCCCGGTCGGGCTGGATGACACCGCCGACAAGGTGGGACACGTAGGACTCGGCCAGCCACATCAGGTGGCTGATCAGCGGCCGCAGGTGCTGTTCGAGGCTCATCGGCAGCCGGTGGCAGTGGCGCCGGAACTGGCTGTCGAGATCGCGTACCGGGGTGTGCTCCGCACCGTCCTGGGCCAGCAGTACCTGTCGGGCCGCCCGGTCGAAGGCCTGCGCCTGCAGTGCATCGGCCTCGTCGATGATCACCAGATGGCTGCGGTGCAGCAGGAGCTGCTCGGTGGTCATGCGCCGTCCCGGGGCGGGCCGGCCCGCTACCGGCGCGTGGATGTGCCCGGTGAGGAAGTTCGCATGGTTGGTGACGAGGATGTCCGCCGTCGCCGCGGCCCGGTGGTGGCGGAACTTCCCGCAGCCGCCGCGCCACGGGCAGGCCAAAACCTTGTCCGCTTTGGCCCCGTTGGGCTTGAGCTGGTCGCACGGCTCCTGGCCCGGAGTCCAGGCATCCACCGCTTCGGAGGAGGTGGTGGCGTGCCCGGTCAGGGGGCAGCTGTAGGACATCTCCCGGTACACCCAGGTCCTGAAGTCCGCGTCGTCCTGAGGGTTGCCGGCTGTCTGCTCGGCCAGCTCCATCATGGAGGCGGGGGAGACGACCGGCGTGACCTGTGCGGAAATGTCCAGGGCGGCCAGGTCCTGCTCCAGCCGGTACACCGTGGCCAGGACCTGCGCGCTCTGCGGAACGACCAGCGAGATCACCCGGCCCTGCTGGGCGCACCACACCGCGACGAGTTCACTCAGGACGTTCTTGCCCATGCCGGTGGGGGCGTGGAAGACCCGCAGCGGCCCGGCCTCCACGCGCAGGCACTCGCCCACGCCGGTGCCGTCGCGGCCGCGGGCGTGCTCCCTGATGTCCGCGACCGCCTTGCGCCGGTAGTCCTGCCCGCGCAGCGCATCGAGCCGGCCCGCGATCTCGTCCAGGTCGGCGAAGGGGATCTCCACCTTGTCCGCGACCGCGGCCTCGCCCAGCTCCTGCACCACGCTGGGAGCAGGGGCCCCTTGGTAGTCGAGGTCGTAGAAGACGTCCACCACCCGGCCCGACGGGCTGAGCGGATCCCGAATCCGCAGGTCGCTGACGTAGGAGCCGGGCGGCGCAGGCTTGGGCTGAGACTGCCCCTTGGCCGCGTTGTCCTCGAGCTCGTCCAGCAAGGCATCGATGAGGGCTCCCGCGTCGCCCGCGGGCAGGATCAGCACCTGCTCCGCCCCGTCGCCCGGGGCGAACTCGACCGCCTCACCGCCCTCCAGGACCGCCGCTGTCTCCGTGACAAACACCGTGTGGGAGGCCAGCACCGCCGGCCGTTGCCGCAGCATCCGCGTGATCCGCACCTGATCGGGCAGAGCCAGCGCAGGCCAGCCGTCCCACAGATGCATCTGCCCCGTGGCCAGGAAGTGCGCATCAGCAAGATCCACCACACGCCGCCACGCCGCCTGCTCCTGCGGCGCCCGGTTGGGGAACACCCGCGCGGCCAGCAGGACCGCCGCCCGCACCGTCAGCGGCACGCTGACGGAGTACCTCGCGTTCTTCGGCGACGTCATGCCCCCACCCCCTTCAGCCGCTTCGTCACGGCCGCCTTGAAACGGCTGACCGTGAACACGCTGTAGCGCTGCCCGTCAGCAGTCCGCAGCGCGTCGAGCCCGGACTGCAGCTGATTCACCTGGCTGCGCCGGTAGTTGGGGACGACCACCGTCTCCCCGGCAGGCGGCCGATCGATGATCGTCTGCGCGTCCTGGTGGTCCTTGACGTCCACCCGCCAGGAACGCCCGTCCGCCAGGTAGACGCCGATATCCCACTCATCCAGGTTCTCCCAGCGCTCGACCCGCACCCCCTCCTGCTTCTCCAGCCACTGCATCAGGCCTACCTCACTCAGCCCGGGACAGGTGATGTACCGCCACACCCCCCAGTCCAGGCACAACACGCCCTCCGCTGGCTCCGCAGCCGTCACCAACCGCCCCCGCCCACCCGTCAATTCGGGCGGCCCACCCCGCTTGCCGCTGCCCGCGACCAGACCGAACCGGCTCTGATGCGGCGGATACTCACACCGCAACTGCCCACCCCGCAGCACCATCGGATACCGGCACTGCGGACACGGCCACAACCACGACGACGCCCCCACCCACACCCGGTCCGAGGGAACAGGCCGATACACGTCCATCCGCGCCGCACCGCGCCGCGAGTACTCCTCGACCAACGCCCGCTCCGTGCCGTACGGCACCTCGGTCAGCATCGTCCGCGCCGCCACATAGCCGGCCTGCCCGCCGGAGCGGATATGCCGAAAAGCAGCCCGCTCCGTCTGCTCAGCCGTCTGCCGAACCCACGCCGGAAGCCACGTCCCACCGAGATCGAAGTACCCGTCGTCCCCGTACAGGGCCTCCAGATAATTCATCCCCGCCTCGAAGGCCTCCTCCGTCAGCTCACCGTTGTCCGTCAGGACAACCAAATCCCCCATCACCGAAGGCAGTTCGTCCCAGGCCAAAGGCACCCACTCCCGCAGGCACACCGGCAGCAAGTCGATCATCTCGGCAGGCGTCGAAGGACCGGCCCCCACCGGCAGACTCGACAAAAGCACCCCATGCATACGCGACAGCTCCCGCCACGCACGAGGCTCCTCAACCCGGTTGATCCACGCCGCACCAGCCCGCAGAGCAGCGGTAATGATCCTCCGAGCAGCAACATGTTGACTAACAGGCACAACTCATCACCCCTCTACGCCCCACCAGTGGTATTCGGGGCCATTCCAGACGGGCCAACAACTCCGGGAACATACACGCCGGGTCTGACAACGCACCCGAAAACCAACGAAGATGAGCCCCGCGACAGCGGGGCACCACAAGAACATGCCGTCAGGCATGCCGCAGGGCCACCAGGCCCCGCCTCACACGGTTCTGCCGGCCCGTCAGGGCCGAGGCCCCCGGCATACCAAGGGGGGAGGGCAACCGGATAACTGTCTAACAAACCCTTACGACATCACGGCGCCGCAGGCGCCGACACCCACCCAACCCCTGCCCGCCAGGGCAGGGAACCCCAACCCACCCCCCAACCCCTGCCCGCCAGGGCAGGGAACCCCAACCCACCCCGAACCCCACTGTCATGCCGCCAGGCATGACACCTTCAGACACAAGACAGCGGGGCCGCCAGGCCCCGCATCCTCTGTTCCTGTTGGCCCGTCAGGGCCAACCCACCCAACACACAG
>NZ_JAAGLY010000189.1 GCF_010548375.1 Streptomyces sp. SID13726 | reverse complement strand
GATCTTGCCGTAGCGGGCCGCGTCGATGTCGAAGGTCCGGCCCGAGCCGGCCCCTATGACCTGGATGATCGCCCCGCACTCGGCGTTCTTGAGCATGTCCGAGACCGAGGACTTCTGGACGTTCAGGATCTTGCCGCGGATCGGCAGGAGCGCCTGGAATTCCGAATTCCGCGCGAGCTTGGCGGTACCGAGCGCGGAGTCGCCCTCGACGATGAAGAGCTCGCTGCGCTCCACGTCGTCACTGCGGCAGTCGGCCAGCTTCGCGGGCAGCGAGGAGGTCTCCAGCGCGGTCTTGCGGCGCTGCGCCTCCTTGTGCTGGCGGGCGGCGATCCGGGTCCGGGCGGCCGCGACGATCTTCTCCATCACGGCGCGGGCCTGCTGCTTGTCGTCGCGCTTCGTGCTGGTCAGGAAGGCCTTGAGCTCCTTGGCGACCACGGCCGCGACGATCCGGGCGGCCGCCGAGGTGCCGAGCACCTCCTTGGTCTGCCCCTCGAACTGCGGCTCGGCCAGCCGGACGGTGACGACCGCCGTCAGGCCCTCCATCGCGTCGTCCTTGACCACGTCGTCCTCGGCC
>NZ_JAAGLY010000188.1 GCF_010548375.1 Streptomyces sp. SID13726 | reverse complement strand
CATGCCGTAGAGGCCGGAGCCGGCGCCGCCGGGTGCGATCTCGCCCAGCTGCATGCCCAGGAGCTGGATGCCGCCGCCCAGACCGGTGAAGGAGGAGTGGAAGGAGTTGACCGCACCGGTCGAGGTCAGCGTGGTGGCGACGGAGAAGATCGCGGAGGCGCCGATGCCGAAGCGGGTCTCCTTGCCCTCCATCGCGCCGCCGGCGACCTCGAAGGCCGGGCCGTGGTGGGCGAACTCGGTCCACATCATCAGCGCGGTGAACCCGAGCCAGATCGTCGCCATCGTCGCGAGGATCGCGTAGCCCTGGCGCAGGCTGCCGACCATGCGGCCGAAGGTGCGGGTCAGCGCGAACGGGATGACCAGGATCAGGAAGATCTCGAAGAGGTTCGAGAAGGGGGTGGGGTTCTCGAAGGGGTGGGCGGAGTTGGCGTTGAAGTAGCCGCCGCCGTTGGTGCCCAGCTCCTTGATGACCTCCTGGGAGGCGACCGAGCCGCCGTTCCACTGCTGCGAACCGCCCATGAACTGGCCGACCTCGTGGATGGAGGCGAAGATCTGGATGTCGCCGCAGGCCACCA
>NZ_JAAGLY010000187.1 GCF_010548375.1 Streptomyces sp. SID13726 | reverse complement strand
GACCGCGCCCTACCGCGCGAGCGCGCGCACCGCGTCGATCGTGTCGGCCTCGTCGGCGGTCTTGTCGTCGCGGTAGCGCAGCACGCGCGCGAACCGGAGCGCGAGGCCGCCGGGGTAGCGGGTGGACCGCTGGAGCCCGTCGAACGCGATCTCGACGACCTGCTCGGGCCGCACGTGCACGACGTACCCGTCGTCGGAGGTCTCCAGCTCGCGGAACCGGCGGGTCTGCCACTCCAGCATCTCGTCCGTCATGCCCTTGAACGTCTTGCCGAGCATGACGAACCCGCCGTCGGGGTCCCGCGCGCCGAGCCAGATGTTGGACAGCCACCCGCGGCGGCGGCCCGAGCCCTGCTCGACCGCGAGCACGACGAGGTCGAGCGTGTGCCGGGGCTTGACCTTGACCCACCCCGCGCCGCGCCGCCCGGCCGCGTAGGGGGTGTCGAGCGACTTCACGACTACGCCCTCCTGCCCCTCGGCCACCGCGCCCTCGAAGAACGCGGTCGCGGCGGCGGGGTCGGCGGTGACGAGGCGCCGCACGGCGTGGGGGCCAGCCACTTCGTCGAGCACCGCGAGCTG
>NZ_JAAGLY010000186.1 GCF_010548375.1 Streptomyces sp. SID13726 | reverse complement strand
ACACGGTCGGTGCGCTCGCGGGCCTCGTGGAGGCCGGGAAGGTCCGCGGCATCGGCCTCTCGGAGCCGTCCGCCGCGACGGTGCGCCGCGCCCACGCGGTGCACCCGGTGACGGCCGTGCAGAGCGAGTACTCCCTGTGGACGCGCGACCCGGAGGACGAGGTGCTGCCCGTGCTGCGCGAGCTCGGCGTCGGGTTCGTGCCCTTCTCACCCCTGGGCCGCGGCATCCTCACCGGCACCGTGGACGCGCCCGAGGGCTTCGCCGCGGACGACGTGCGCCGCGCCCACGCCCGGTACGCCGGCGAGGCGTTCGAGCACAACCGCGGCCTCGTGCGCACCCTCGAGCAGCTCGCCGCGGAGCGCGGCGTCACGACGGCGCAGCTCGCTCTCGCCTGGCTGCTCGCCCAGGGCGAGGACGTCGTCCCGATCCCGGGCACGAAGCGCCTCGCCTACCTCGAGCAGAACGTCGCCGCGGCCTCGATCGGGCTCACCCCGGACGACGTCGCGGCGATCGGCGCCGCCATCCCGCGCGGGGCGGTGCAGGGCGTGCGGCACCCGCAGGCGGACCTTCTCGCCG
>NZ_JAAGLY010000185.1 GCF_010548375.1 Streptomyces sp. SID13726 | reverse complement strand
GACGCCACTCGCCGTCGCCGTGACCTCGAAGTCGCAACCCACGGCCCGTCGACGATCCGCGCAGACGCGGGCCCCGCAACGAGCACCCCTCCGAGCGCCAACGCTCCGACCGTCAGGGCTGCCATCATCTTCCGCTTCATCGCGTTCCCTCCTGCCGCCCCCCCTGCGGGACGAACACGATGAGCATGCTCGCCCAAATCTGCTCGCGCAAGACATATGTCAGGACTTCTCACTTACTGATATGGACAAACGTCCAGTAAGTTCATGCAGGTCAGAGCAAGGGATGGCCGCGTCCGCGGCCCACGCGGTCGGCCGATCCACTCGTCCTGTCTCGCTGCTCGAACACCCCGGACCGCCCGTCAAGACCGCAGCCTCGCACCCGGCACGACGAAGCCCCGGACCACACCACCGTTGATCGCTCGCCGGCGCGAGGCCCGAGGCTAGTCGGCGGCACGTCAGGCCGTGAGGATCTCCGTGCCGAGGGTCAGGCCCTCGGCCTCGGGGTCGCGGTCGACGCGCACCACGTCGCCGTCGGCGACGTCGCCCGAGAGCAGCAGCCGCGCGAGGCGGTCGCCGATC
>NZ_JAAGLY010000184.1 GCF_010548375.1 Streptomyces sp. SID13726 | reverse complement strand
CCCGGCCGCCGTCCGCCTGGAGGTCGTCGACGCGCCGTACGAGCTCACGGCCGACGTGCGGGGCGGCGACCGGTACATCACCCGGGACCCGGGCGCGTCGTCGGGGTCGGCGTGCTCGATCGGCTTCGCCGTCCAGGGAGGCTTCGTCACGGCCGGGCACTGCGGCGCCGCGGGCAAGGAGGTGCTCACGGCGGGCTGGGCGCGCATGGGCACCGTCCAGGCTGCGTCGTTCCCCGGCCACGACTACGCGTGGGTGCGCGTCGACGCCGGGTTCTCCCCCGTCCCGCGGGTCAACAACTACGCGGGCGGCACGGTCGACGTCGCCGGGTCCGCCGAGGCGCCGGTGGGCGCGTCCGTCTGCCGGTCCGGCGCGACGACGGGCTGGCGCTGCGGCGTCATCGAGCAGAAGAACATCACCGTGAACTACGGCAACGGCGACATCCCCGGCCTCGTGCGCGGCAGCGCGTGCGCCGAGGGCGGCGACTCGGGCGGCTCCGTGATCTCGGGGAACCAGGCGCAGGGCGTGACCTCGGGCCGCATCAACGACTGCTCCAACGGCGGCAAGTTCATCTACCAGCCCG
>NZ_JAAGLY010000183.1 GCF_010548375.1 Streptomyces sp. SID13726 | reverse complement strand
CGGCCCCCGGGGTGCACACCACCAGCGCGGGCCGGTCCGGCACCTCGTCCAGGATGTGGTCGCGCCCCGACGTCCGTACGGGGACGGCCGGGAAGGCCCGCCCCAGCTCCTCGGCCGTCCGCCGGGCCCCCACCACCTGGGCGCGCAGCCGGAACGACCCGCACTCCTCGCAGTGCCAGGCGCTCTCCTGCCGGCCGCACCAGCCGCAGTGCAGATCCCGTGCGTCGGGGGCCTCCAGCGGCCCCGCGCAGACCTTGCAGCGGGCAGGAGCGCGGCACCGCTCGCACGCCAGCCGCGGCGCGTAGCCCCGCCGCGGCACCTGGACGAGCACCGGCCCCGACTTCAGCCCCTCCCGTACGGTCTCCCAGGCCAGGCTCGGCAGCCGGGCGGTGCGGGCCGCCCGGAGTCCGGCTTCGGTGTCGGGGTGGTCGCCGAAGGCGCGCTCCACGTACCGGGCGGCATCGTCCACCGCGTCGGCGAGCCGGTCGCCGATCCGGGTGTGCCAGCTCTCGGGCCAGAGCATGTACCCGGCGATCAGGGTGATGGCGCAGCCGATCAGGCTGTCGAGCAGTCGCGGCCGGA
>NZ_JAAGLY010000182.1 GCF_010548375.1 Streptomyces sp. SID13726 | reverse complement strand
GGTACCCGGCCGGTCGGGGATGGCGATCGACCCGACGAATGCCGCCTGGTCCGGGAGGGCGCCGGGGCCGGGCAGGGGGCCTCGGAAGAGCCAGGTCCACGTGTTGCCGATGCTGTCCTTGCCGACCGCGCAGTAGTGCCCGGCCGGGGTCGTGCTGTCGGTGCCGACCCACCGGACGTCGGCGTCGGGGCCTTCGTAGCGTGCAGGCATGGTCTTTCCTCCTCGGGGGTGTCCGCGCTTCTTCCCTAACTATACAACGAAACATTGTAAGGAATCGAGGGGTTTCCCGGCTTCGCGGCATCTTCAGGGAGGGGGCAGAACTGCTCAAGGAGCAGCGGGGAGCCGAGCGCGAGGCTGGTTAGCTTGCGGTGTGCGGCTTCCAGCGTGCGTACGACGGCAGGCAGTCCGGCCGGCGGGGCGGGCCGGCCGGCGCGCGGGCGGCCCGGGGAGGTCGTGACCCACAGCTCTTCGACGTCGCCGCCGTTGAGGACCTTGAGGTGTCCGGCGGTCAGCGCCCGTTGGGTGGCGACCCAGCGGGTGAGGGCGGCCCGGGAGACGGCGTCGACGGGGTACCACTCGCCGGC
>NZ_JAAGLY010000181.1 GCF_010548375.1 Streptomyces sp. SID13726 | reverse complement strand
CTGGGTGAGCGGATGCAGTCCGTCATGGTCCCAGGTGAGCGCCACCGTGTGGGGCAGGGTCTCACCCGTGGACGTCTGTTCGCACAGCAGCGTGTCGTCCCAGACGAACGACACCTGTTCGACGGGGGTCGACCCGCCGCCGGACGAGCGCTCCTTGGACACGCGCCGGCCGAGGGCGTCGTACCGGTAGTGCCAGACGCTACCGTCGGGAGTCGTGACGGAGGTCAGACGGTCTTCGGCATCCCACCGGTAGTGCCACGTGTCCGGTTTCCGGGACAGCCGGGACTTCTGCCGCAGGACGATGCGGCCCTGTGCGTCGCGTTCGTAGCGGACGATCCCCGCCCGGGTGATCCGAGTGCCGTCGTAGGAGCGGGAACCGGCTGCCGCCTGTTCCGCGTGGGTGGCCGGCCATGACGCTTCGGTCTGGTTGCCCACCGCGTCGTAGGAGTAGCGCTCGGCCCAGTCTTCGGCACGAACCGCCGTGACGCGGCCGGCCGCATCGAGGTCGAAGCTGCGGCGACCGGCGAGTGCGTCGTCCACGCCGAGCAGGTTGCCGTCCGCCCGATAGGCGTAGGCGCGACGCTGG
>NZ_JAAGLY010000180.1 GCF_010548375.1 Streptomyces sp. SID13726 | reverse complement strand
CTCGCCTTCCTGCACTGGCCGGCAGACCCGGCGGACGTGGCTCCGCTGCTGCCGCCCGGGACCGTCCCCGACACCCTCGACGGCGTCACGTACGTCGGCCTCATCGCCTTCCGGATGGACCGCGTCGGCTGGCTGGGGCTGCCCGGCGTCCCGTACCTCGGGTCCTTCCCGGAGACGAACGTGCGCCTGTACTCGGTGGACGGACGCGGCCGCCGCGGAGTGGTCTTCAGGTCGTTCGAGGCGTCGCGGCTGCTCCCGGTGCTCATCGCACGACTGGGCTTCCGACTGCCGTACATGTGGGCTGAGATGTCGGTCCGCCGCGAGGGCGACGGCATCGACTACGCCACGAGACGCCGCTGGCCGCGGGCGGAGGGCAGCGGCGGAGCGCACGCCCGACTGGGTCTGCGCATCGGTGCGCGGATCACGGAGCCGAGCGGGCTCGAGGACTTCCTCACGGCCCGCTGGGGCATGCACAGCGACCGGCACGGCAGGACCCTCTACCTCCCGAACGCGCACCCGCGGTGGAGTCTGCACCGCGCCGAGTTGCTGCACCTCGACGAGAACCTGATCACCGCGGTCGCCCTGCT
>NZ_JAAGLY010000017.1 GCF_010548375.1 Streptomyces sp. SID13726 | reverse complement strand
GGGCAAGACGGCACACCTCCTCCAGCGGAAGATCGGCCCACTGACCGGTGAACAACGTGAACTGACGCGGCATATCCCGGAACCCTCCTCAGACAGCGATCGGTGTGTAGACGGAGTTCTTCTCGGCACTCTCCTCCACCGCCGCCAACACCCGCTGGACCTGGAGACCGTCGGCGAACGACGGACTCGGGTCAGTGCCGGACGCGATGGCCTCGACGAGGTCGCGGGCCTGGTGGGCGAAGGTGTGCTCGTAGCCGAGCACATGGCCGGGCGGCCACCAGCCCTCCAGGTAGGGGTGGTCGGCCTCGGTGACGACAATCCTGCGGAACCCCGCCGTGGCGGCGGGCTCCCGATGGTCGTGGAAGGACAGCTCGTTGAGGCGCTCCAGGTCGAAAGCGAGCGAACCGAGCTCACCGTTGATCTCCAGTCGGAGGGCGTTCTTGCGACCTGTCGCCATCCGGGTCGCCTCGAATACGGCGAGCGCTCCTGAGGCGAGCCGGCCCGTGAAGACGGCCGCGTCGTCGACGGTCACCGGTTCGCGCCGAGGGCCGCCGGATGCCGTAAGGCCGGAGGATGCCCCGTCGAGGAGGGGGCGTTCGGTGACGAAGGTTTCCATCTGGGCGGAGACGCCGACCAGGACCTCGCCCGCCAGGTACTGGGCGAGGTCGACGATGTGCGCGCCGAGGTCGCCGAGGGCACCCGATCCCGCGTGCTCCCGTTGCAGCCGCCACGTCAGCGGAAAGTCGGGGTCGACCAACCAGTCCTGGAGGTAGCTGACCCGTATGTGGCGCAGTGCGCCGAGCCTGCCGTCCGCGATGAGTCGGCGGGCGAAGGTGAGGGCGGGCACGCGCCGGTAGTTGAAGCCCACCATCGCCAACTGGCCGCGCGTGCGCGCCACTTCGGCGGCTGCGGCCATGGCCTCCGCCTCAGCGACCGAATTGGCCAGCGGCTTCTCGCACAGCACGTGCTTGCCCGCCTCCAGTGCCGCGATCGCGATCTCCGCGTGGCTGTCGCCCGGTGTGCAGATGTCGACGAGCTGTACGTCGTCGCGGGCTATGAGGGCACGCCAGTCGGTTTCCGCCGCGGCCCAGCCGTGCTTGTCGGCGGCGGCCCGTACGCCTCGGGCGTCACGGCCGGCGATCGCGGCCAGGACCGGCCGCAGGGGCAGGTCGAACGCGTGCCCTACGGTGCGCCACCCCTGTGAGTGCGCGGCGCCCATGAACGCGTAGCCGACCATCCCCACGCCGAGCACCGGCGGTGCGGTCCGACTGTCCCTCTGTTCCATACGGATTCCTCCTGGTCGGAGTGTCACTGACTCGTCGTGGTGCGGGCGGGGCCGAGGTCCAGGACGTTCCGGTGCGGCCCGGTGCGTTCCGGCGCGGCCCGGTGCGCTCTGGCTCGGCCCGGTCCCGTCAGATGAAGCCGGTCGGCAGGTACTGGTCGACGTTGTCCTTGGTGACCACGGCCGAGTAGAGGGTCAGCGAGGACGGGATCTCGAACTCGGCGAGACCGCCGATGCCCTTGCCCTGGCCGAGTGCCCGGGCGAGGTCGATGGCGGAGGCGGCCATGGTCGGCGGGTACAGCACGGTCGCCTTCAGCACGCTGTTGCCGGCCTTGATGGCGTCCATCGCGGACTTGGCGCCGGCGCCGCCGACCATCAGGAAGTCGTCGCGTCCGGCCTGGTCGATGGCGCGCAGTGCACCCACGCCCTGGTCGTCGTCGTGGTTCCACAGCGCGTCGAAACTCGACTGGGCCTGGAGGAGCTGGGCCATCTTGGCCTGCCCGGACTCCACCGTGAAGTCGGCCGCCTGGCGGGCCACCTTGCGGATGTTGGG
Source organism: Streptomyces sp. SID13726 (assembly GCF_010548375.1). Classification (GTDB taxonomy): domain Bacteria; phylum Actinomycetota; class Actinomycetes; order Streptomycetales; family Streptomycetaceae; genus Streptomyces. Next base: position 194,561 of record NZ_JAAGLY010000017.1, on the reverse strand, counting down.
GTAGTTCTTGAGGGCGTCGTCGAACCCCTTGGTGCGCTGCTGGGTCAGTTCGAGGTTGTCCAGGCCCGCCAGTTCGACGACCTTGGCGTTCTTCTTGCCCTTGAGCTGCTCGCCGATGTAGTGGCCGGCGTTGAGACCCATGCCGTAGTTGTCGCCGCCGATCCAGCAGCGGTACGCCTGCGGGGAGGCGAACACCCGGTCCAGGTTGACGACGGGGATGCCCGCCCGCATGGCCTGGAGGCCGACCTGGGTGAGGGCCTTGCCGTCGGCCGGGAGGATCACCAGGACGTCGACCTTCTTGTTGATCAGCGTCTGTACCTGGCCGATCTGCTGGGCGGTGTCGTTGGAGCCCTCGGTGATCTCCAGGGTGACGTCCGAGTACTTCTTCGCACGCGACTTGGCGTTGGAGTTGATGGCGTTGAGCCAGCCGTGGTCGGCCTGCGGGCCGGCGAAGCCGATGGTGACGGCCTTGCCCGCCTTGTCGTCCGCGACCGGGGCGGCGTTGTCGGCGGCCTGCGCCTGGTTCTTGGGCTCGTTGCTGGTGCAGGCCGTCAGCAGCGCGCCCGCGGAGACGGCGGCGGTGCCGAACAGGAGTGCTCTGCGGCTGGTGGCGGGGGTTTTGGGCATGGTGGGTCGACCCTTCGACTGGGCGGGTGTGCGTGCGGTGGGTTCCGAGGGGCGGTGCCTGGGTCCGACGGAGTCCAACAGGCCGGTGTGCCTCCGACGGAGGAGGTGGGGTGCCGGACGGCGGTGGCAGGGACCGCCGTCCGGCCCGTGCCGCACGGGTGTCAGGTGTCGCCGTGCAGCGAGCGGCGCTGGACCAGGACGGCGGCGACGATGATGGCGCCCTTCGCGATCTGCTGGACAGCGGTCTCGAGGTTGTTCAGGGCGAAGATGTTGGTGATCGTGGTGAAGACCAGAACGCCGAGGACGGAGCCGATGATGGTGCCGCGGCCCCCGCTGAGCAGGGTTCCGCCGATGATCGCGGCGGCGATGGCGTCCAGCTCGTAGAGGTTGCCGTTGGTGTTCTGCCCCGACCCGGCGAGCACGATCAGCATGAACGCGGCGATCCCGCAGCACAGCCCGGACAGCAGGTACAGGTACAGACGCTGGCGGCGCACGTCGATACCGGCGAGCCGGGCGGCCTCCGCGTTGCCGCCGACCGCGACGGTGCGGCGGCCGAAGGTGGTGCGGTTCAGCACCAGCCAGCCGATGACGGTCACCGCGGCGAAGATCAGGACGAGGGGCGGGATGCCGAGGACGTAGGAGTCCCTGGCGCCCAGATCGAGCACCGATGCGACGCTGACGATCTGTGTGCTGCCGTCCGTGATCTGCAGCGCGAGGCCCCGGGCGGAGGCGAGCATGGCCAGCGTCGCGATGAACGGCACCATCCTGCCGTAGGCGATCAGCAGACCGTTCACGAGACCGCAGCCGACACCGACGATCACCGCGGTGAACAGGATGCCCGCGAAGCCGAACTCCTGGGTGGCCACGGTCGTCGCCCACACCGAGGCGAGGGCCACGATCGCGCCGACGGAGAGGTCGATGCCGCCGGAGGTGATGACGAAGGTCATGCCGACGGTGACAACGCCGATCACGGAGGCCTGGGTGAGGACGAGCTGGAGGTTGCTCGTCGCGAGGAACTCGTCCGGTGCGGTGATCCCGCCGACCGCCACGAGGACGGCGAGGACTCCGAGCAACGACAGGGTGCGCACATCCCAGCGCGCAACCGGTCGGCGCGAACTGTGCTGCTCCCCCGCGGACTTGGCGGCGGACGTCGGCGCATCCTCGTGCGCCGCGGTGGTCGGCTGCGTCATGATGTCGGGCTCCCTTCCATCACAAGATCGAGTACACGGTGCTCGTCGAGCTCCCGGGCGTCCGCCGTGTGGACGACGCTGCCTTCACGCAGCACCAGCACCCGGTCGGCGAGCCCCAGGACCTCGGGCACCTCACTGGAGACGAGAAGTACGGCCAGGCCCTCGTCGGCCAACCGGCGTATCACCGCGTAGAGCTCCGCCCGGGCGCCGATGTCGACGCCCCTGGTCGGCTCGTCCAGCAGCAGCACCTTGCAGCCGCGCAACAACCAGCGTGCGAGGACGGCTTTCTGCTGGTTGCCGCCGGACAGGGTCCTGATCGCGGCGTCGGGATTGTCCGGCCGCAGCGACAGTTCGCGCACCGCCTGGTGCGTCGCGGCCCGCTCGGTGCGACGGTCGAGCCAGCCCGCGCGGGCGAACCGGGACAGCGTGGAGATCGAGACGTTGCTGCTGACGGACTCCAGCATCAACAGGCCCTGCGCCTTGCGTTCTTCGGGCGCGAGGCCGATGCCGGCGCTGACGGCTGCGCGGACACTGCCGGGGCGCAAGGGTGTGCCGTCGACGAGCACTCGGCCCTCGTCGGGCTTGCGAGCCCCGTAGATCGTCTCCAGGATCTCGCTGCGCCCGGACCCGACGAGTCCGGCCAGTCCGACGATCTCTCCGGGCCGCAGCTCCAGATCGACGGGGGCGAACTCCCCTCGCCTGCACAGCCCTTCGACCTTCAGCACCGGCTCCCGCTCCGCGGCGAACCCGGCTTCGGGCCGCTCGGGGAAGACGTACTCCACGTTCCGCCCGGTCATCAGGGCCACGACCTCGTGGGTCGGTGTGTTCTTGGCGGGCAGGCCGCCCGCGACCGAGCGGCCCTCCTTCAGGACCGTGACCCGGTCGCCGATGCGCCGGATCTCCTCAAGGCGGTGCGAGATGTAGACGACGGCGACGCCGTCGGCCGTCAGATCGCCCACGATCCTGAACAGGTTGTCCACCTCTTCGGGGTCGAGCGCCGCCGACGGCTCGTCCATCACGATCAACCGCACCTCGTGGGACAGCGCGCGGGCCATCGAGACGATCTGCTGCTGCGCCGCGGAGAGGTCACCGACCAGGCGCGTCGGATCGATCTCCGAATGCCCGAGGCGTTTCAGCAACTCCGCGGTCGCCGTACGGGCCGCGGAGCCACGCACCACGAACCCGGCCGAGGTGGGTTCGTGTCCGAGGAAGACGTTCTCCGCGACGGACAGCCCCTCGATCAGGTCGAGTTCCTGGTAGATGGTGGCGATGCCCAGACGCATGGCGGCGCTCGGAGATCCCAGGGTCACGGCCTCACCGCGCCAGGCGATCTCACCGCTGTCCGGCTGGTGAGCCCCGGCCAGCACTTTGATCAGGGTGGACTTGCCGGCCCCGTTCTGGCCGAGCAGGCAGTGGACCTCACCGGCCTCGACCTCGAGATCCACGCCGTCCAGGGCGCGAACACCCGGGAACGACTTGGTGATACCGGACATGGTGAGCAGGGGTGGTTGTGGTGCCATGAGGAATCCCCTCGGCGGATACGGGCCGTGAGTGGGCAGGGCTGGGCTGGATGTGTCGGTCGCGTGGGCGGCGCACAGGCTGAGAAGGGCAGGGCGGGGCAAGTCGGCTCGCCCGGCAACCATGCGGGGAGGAACGGCCGACGGTCATGCGGGGAGGTGACAGCCGCCGACGCCTCATGGGCGGCTACGGCGATGCTGTGGCTGTCGCGATGGCGTTACGGGTACGCCGTTGGCTCTGCTGAGGTGGCCGGGGCGTCGCGGGGTCGCCGCTGCGCACCGGGGGTGGCGGGTCGCCGAGAAGTGTTTGCCGCCGCTCGGGGGCGGCGCCTGGTTGCGGCGCCGCCGGGGTGCTCCGGCGGACGTGGTGATCCGCTGCCGACAGGGTCGACCGGCGGTCAGGCCGGTGAGAAGAGGTGGTCGCTGATGAGTCGGGCCGCGCCGATGGCTCCGGCGGCCGGTCCCAACTCCCCCAGCACGATCGGCAGGTTGCCCGTGGCCAGCGGCAACGACTGCCGGTACACCTGGGTCCGGACGCTGGCCAGCAAGGTGTGCCCGAGCCCGGTCACACCGCCGCCGATCACCACCAGCCCAGGATTGAAGAAACTGACGAGTCCCGCGATGACCTGCCCGAGGCGTTTCCCGCCGTCGCGGATGAGCTTCAGGGCCACCGGGTCCCCGGCCGTGGCGGCGGCCGACACGTCCTCGGCGGTCAGGCGTCCGGCTGTCTCCAACCGGGCGGCGAAGTGTGCCGAGCGCCCCTCACGCGCGGCCTGCTCCGCGTCAGCGGCCAGCGCGGCTCCGCTGAAGTGGGCTTCCAGACAGCCCCGGTTGCCGCATACGCACGCCCGGCCTCCGGGTTCCACCTGGATGTGCCCGATGTCGCCCGCGCTGCCGGTCACTCCACGGTGCACGTCACCGCCGGCGACGATCCCGCAGCCGATACCGGTACCGATCTTGACGCAGAGGAAGTCGCCCACGGAGCGTGCGACACCCGCGTGCATCTCCCCCATCGCCATCAGGTTCACGTCGTTGTCGACCATGACCGGACAGCCGAGCTCCTGACTGAGCGCCTCCCGCACGGGAAAACCGTCCCAGCCCGGCATGATCGGCGGAGCCACCGGTACACCCTCGGGAAAACGGACCGGTCCCGGGACACCGATACCGGCGCCGTCGAAACCCTCCGCGAGCCCCGAAGCCCGCAACTTCGCCGCCATGGACAGGACTTGCTCGAAGACCGCGACCGGACCCTCGCGGACGTCCATCGGCTGATTCAGATGCCCCAGAACCTCCAACTCGGCATTCGTCACGGCGACATCGATCGATGTCGCACCGATGTCGACGCCGAGAAAACGCAGGGTCGGCGCGAGCCGGATGTTGTACGAGCGACGGCCGCCCCGGGACGGAGCCAGTCCGTCCGCGACAACCAGTCCCGTCTCCATCAGCCGGTCGACCTCGACCGCCAGCTTCGAACGGGACAGGTCCACCAGATCGCCCAGCTGGGCGCGGGAGTTGGACCCGTTGTCACGCAGCAGACGAAGCAGGCGCGCCTGATGGGTGTTCTCAGGTCGAGCGGTCATCCGTCTCACGATCCCCTCCCCTCACCCACGGCTGGGCCTTGGACGCCCGTCTCCGCCGGCTGCGTCGTCAGGCTGTCGGAGAGGAACGTAACAACGTTTTTCTGGAGTGGGAAGTACTTACGCATGAGTAGGGCACTTCTTTTTCCACACTCAGGACAAAGTTTCGCGCTCATGTCTACGTCGTCTGCGGCCGAGGCGAGGCACCTGAAAGTCCTTATGCAGCCATCAGCGCCGCCATGGCACGCTCCATCGCGGCATGGAACTCCTCCGGGGCCAGCGGCAGACGGGACTTGACGTCCCGGCTCCACTGGTCGGCGTGTTCCAGACGGACGCCGTTGGTCATCGCCCAGGCGGCGGCCTTGGTCAGGTGGTAGGCGCCCGCGCCCCCGCCGTTCCCGGCCAGCGCCGGAGCGAACTCCCAGACCATTGCCAGGTGGCCGAACATGTTGGTCTCCAGCTCGCGGCGCACCGCGTCCAGCGAACCGGTCACCAGGTCGTACGCGGGCTTCTCGCCGACCTCGGCCGGCAGCAGGAGTGGATCACGGATCTCGGTGGGGTCGAGTCCGGGCGGGCCGCCGAGTCCGCGATCCTGAGCCTCGTACGGCGGCTCAGTCCTCCTCCTCGCCTGCGTGCTCCTCGACGGAGTGGGAGTCGGTGAGGCTCAGCGCGCCGCCTGCGGCGATCAGTCCTACGACGACGGCGAGCAGCGCGTAGGTGACGCGCTCGCCGTGGAAGAAGGAGGTGACGAGGCCGCTGCTCCAGGTTCCGGCGGGGAGTTGGGTGGTGACGAGGGCGGCGATCAGGGTGCCGACGACGGCGGTGCCGACGCTGGAGCCGACCTCCTGGGCGGTGTCGTTGAGGGCGGCGCCGATGGAGGTGCGGTTGCTCGGCATCGCGTCGACGAGGGCGACCGCGCAGATCGTCATCACGGTGCGCAGTCCCACGGTCATGAGGACCATGCAGACGGCGATGGCCGCGTACCCGTGGCCGACGGCCCAGGAGAGACCCGCCAGTGACCCGGCCAGGCAGGCGGCGCCCACCAGGCAGGCGATGCGGTGGCCGAAGCGTCGTGCGAGCCACTCGGACAGGGGCGTGGCGGCCAGCATCGTCACGATGATGGGCAGGTTGGCCAGACCGGCCCGCACCGGGCTCCACCCGTAGGCGTACTGGAAGTGGAGGATCAGCCCGAACATCACGCTGGCCATCGCGATGGACGTACCGATCTGTGCGAGGGCGGCGCCGCGGACCGTGCCGTTGGAGAAGAGTTTCAGGTCGAGCATGGGGGCCTTGCTGCGGTGCTCGTGGCCGACGAACGCGACCGCCGCCGCGAGGGCGCCGCCGATCGACGCGAGGGTGACGGCGGAGAGCCATCCGTGCTCGACACCGCTGGTCAGCGAGTAGCAGGCCAGACCGATGGCGGCCACGCTGAGGGCGGCGCCGGGGATGTCGAGGGTGTCCTTGGTGAGGTCTTCGGGCCGGTCCGCCGGAACGCCGAGCCGGACGCCGACGCAGGCGATCACGGCGATGGGGGCGTTCACGACGAGCAGCCACTCCCAGCGGACATGGGCCAGGGCGGTGCCGCCGAGCAGAGGCCCGAGGACGAATCCGGACATGCCCACGATGATCATCACCGTCATGGCCCGCATCCGCAGGTCCTTGTCGTCGAACAGACGGAAGACCAGTGAGTTCGTGATCGGCGCCATCGCCGCGGCGGCTATGCCGAGTGCGGCGCGCAGGGCGATGAGCTGGCCGGCTGTGGTGACGAGGACGACGCAGAGACTGAGCGAGCCGAAGGCAGCTAGCCCGATGAGCAGGACGCGTCGTCGGCCGAGCCGGTCGGCCATGGATCCGGCGGTGAGCAGCAGTCCGCCGAAGGTCAGTGAGTAGGCGCCGGTGACCCATTGCAGGGCGGTCGTCCCGCTGCCGAGATCGCGGCCGATCGTGGGCAGGGCGATCGACAGCAGCGTGTTGTCGACCATTTCGACGAAGAAGGCCAGGCAGAGGGCGGCGAGGGGAATCCAGGCAGCGCGCAGGGACGGATAGGTGCGTGCGGGTGTGTGCAGCGACGTAGTGGTCATGACGAGCCCCGATCGAACAAGGTTCGGTTATCGAACGGCGTACGATGCGGTACGATAGAACAACGTTCGATACGATGCAATACGCGAAGGGATCAAGCCGTGACACGCCAGCAGAGCCGCTCCGGCGGGGGACGCCGACGGGCTTCGCACTCCATGGAGTCGGTCCTGGCCGAGGCGGTGGCCCTGCTCGACGAGGCGGGAGCCCCGGCCCTCACCTTCCGGGCGCTGGCCCAGCGCCTGGGCGGCGGCGTCGCCAGCATCTACTGGTACGTCGCCAACAAGGACGAACTCCTCGACCGGGCCGCCGACCACGCCATGGGCCCCGTCCTGGCCGACATCGAGAAGCTCCCCCGCAGCGACGACCCGATCGACGATCTCCGCGCCATGGCCATCACCTTGTTCGACGCGATCGTGCGACGTCCCTGGATGAGCGCGTACTTCATGCGCAACGCCAGCATCCAGATCCACACCTTGGGCCTGTACGAGATGCTCGGCCGGCAGACCCTCCGCCTGAACCTCACCGCGTCCCAGCGGTTCCACGCGGTGTCCGCCGTCGTCGGAGTCGTCGTCGGTTCCGCCGTCGACCTCGGCCAGGAACCGACCCAGGAGATGCTCGACGGTGACGTCGACCGCGACGAATACCTCCACCGCGTCGCCCAGGACTGGCGGGACCTCGACCCTCAGGAGTTCCCGTTCCTGCACGAGATCGTCGACGAGTTCGACGGCCACGAGGACGTCGACCAGTTCCGCTCCGCCCTGGAACTGACCCTGGCGGGCCTTCGCCTGCAAGCGGGGGCGTGAGGCCGCAGTACCTGGGGCGCGTGGTCGACGGCGCACGACGTCCGCTGACACGCAGTCGAGGCGGAGTGCGGCAGACATCGGGACCGACACGGCTCTGGACAGCGAGTCCGGGCGAGGCCACGATCGCGCGCATGACACCCGAGGATGCCATCGTCGGCACTGCCGAGCGGATCGCGGAACTGCTGGGCGCGGGGGCCGACCCGCGGACGCCGCTGCCGGGCGCGGAGTGGACCGTGGGAGAGGCGGCGGCGCACCTCGCTCTGGCGGGGAAGCTGATGGCGGACATCGGAGCGGGTGAGGAGCGCCCTTACGGCGACGGGACGCCGAGCGGACTCGCGGCGGCCAACCGTGCGGCCCTGGACGCCTTCCCGCAGCGGGATCCGGCGATCCTCGGCGCGGAGATCACGGACGGGGCCCGGGCCTTCGTCGCGGCCGCAGCCGTCCGTGGTCCGCACGAGGCGGTGCTGACGCCGATGGGGCCGATGGACCTGGCCACCCTGGGCTCGTACCTGCTCACGCATCTGCTCGGGCACGGGTACGACATCGCGGTGGCGCTGCGCGGGCCCCACATGGTCGAGCGGGACGTCGTCGCCTTCACGTTGCCCTTCATGCGACAGGCCATGCCGCGCGTGGTGAACTCGGGCGCGGCCGGCCACCGTGCCTGCTACCTGCTGCGGATCGGCCGCGACCGCTTCGCCGTCGACTTCGCGAACGGCGTGCCCACGGTCACCGACACCCCTCCCCGGCGGCCCGATTGCACGATAGCCATCGACCCCGTCGCCTTCCTCCTCCTCGCCCTGGGCCGCTGCACCATCCCCAGCGTCATGGCTCGCGCCAAGGTCGTCGTCTGGGGCCGCAAACCGTGGCTGGGCCTGCGCTTCCCCACCCTGTTCACAGCGCCGTAGCCGAGCGAACGGACCGCCTTCGGATTTCAACGCAGCGACGTGAGACCGCAATTGGTGGGGAGCGAGTCGTCTCAGAGGCGCGAGCGGAGCCCCGGCCGACTCGCGTCGGCCGGGGCTCCTGGCTGTCGTCGGAAACCCCCGAGGACCTCCGAGCGGGTGGTCCTCAAGAAGGTCGGGGAGTCATCGCGTCACGGTGTCAGCTGCCAGCGCGCGACGTACCCGACGTCGATGGACGCCCGGTCCTGCACCCGCAGCTTCCAGGTGCCGTTGATCGGCTGCGCGGAGGCGTCGACCGTGAAGGTCTGGTCGACGTTGTCGGCGGAGCCGCCGCTGCGGTTGAGCAGGGAGTGGACGGTGCCGTCGGGGCCGACGAGGTCGACGGTCAGGTCGCCGCGGTAGGTGTGGACGATGTTGACGTAGACCCTGGTGGTCGTGGAGGCGTTGCCGTCGCGGCCGGTGATGGTCACCGGGGACTCCACGGCGGCCCCGTTGTCGGGGATGTCCACGCGGGAGGCGTTGGCGTAGACGAAGGCGATCTGCCAGCTGAAGGTGTCCGAGGCGCTCGCCCCGGTGGTGTCGGTCACCGTCACCGTGACGTCGCCGGTGCCGAGGGTGGTCGGGGTGCCGCTGATCAGGCCGCTCGGGCTGATGGACAGGCCGTCGGGCAGGCCGGTGGCCTCGTAGGTCAGCGAGGAACCGGTGTTGGTGGTGTACGCGTCCACCTGGAGGCCGACCACCTGGTTGACGCCGCTGACCTGGTCGGCGAGCGGGGCGAGGTTGATGCCGAGGGCGATGCGGTTGCCGACGTTGATCGCGGCCCAGGCGTCGGCGACGGCGAGGTAGGTCGGGCTGTAGGAGCCGAACAGGTCGGCGGCGGCCGACAGGGTGGCGGTGCGGGCGCCGGCGTAGTCGGTCGTCGAGGTCATGTAGGTGGTGAGGGCTCGGTACCAGATGGCCGCCGCGTTCTCGATGCCGATGCCGGTGACGGGGCGGCCGTCGGAGGTCGGGCTGTCGTAGGAGACGCCGTTGACGGTCTTGGCGCCGCTGCCCTCCGAGAGCAGGTAGAAGAAGTGGTTCGCGGGGCCGGAGGAGTAGTGGACGTCGAGGCCGCCCAGGCCGGAGCTCCAACTGTCCCTGGAGTCACCGTCCTTGGAGGGCTTGTCCATGTAACGCAGCGGGGTGCCGTCGCCGTTGATGTCGATCTTCTCGCCGACGAGGTAGTCGGCGGGGTCGGCCGCGAGGTTCTCGTGGAACTCGACGGCGGCGGCGAAGATGTCGGAGGTCGCCTCGTTCAGGCCGCCCGACTCGCCCGAGTAGACGAGGCCCGCGGTGGCGGCGGTGACGCCGTGGCTCATCTCATGGGCGGCCACGTCGAGCGCGGTCAGCGGGTGGGTGTTGCCCGAGCCGTCGCCGTACGTCATGCAGAAGCAGGAGTCCTGCCAGAAGGCGTTGACGTAGTTGCTGCCGTAGTGGGCACGGCTGTAGGCGGCGACGCCGTCGTTGCGGATGCCGTTGCGGCCGTAGGCCTCCTTGTAGAAGTCCCAGGTGGCCGCGGCCCCGAAGGCCACGTCGACGCCCGCCGTCTGACGGTTGGAGGGCAGGCCGTTGCCCCAGACATCGTTGTCGTCCGTGAAGAGGGTGCCGGTGCCCGAGGTGCCCTGGTTGAGGTCGTACGTCTTGTGGCCGGCGCGGTCGGGGTCGGTGAGCTGGTACGTCGATCCGGACCGGGTCGTGCCGAGCGGGACCGTGCCGACGTACTGCCCGGTGCCCTCGCCGGTGTGCACCTTCTCGGCGCTCAGGAGTTCCTTGCCGGTGGCGGCGTCGGTGACGACCTGGAGCTCGCTGGGCGTGCCGTCGGGCTGAACGCCTTCGACGACGGTCTCCCAGGCCAGCACGGGCTTGCCGCTGCCGGCCCAGATCACCCGGCGGGAGGCGTTGTCCACCTCGGAGCCGCTGACGTGATCCTTCTTCGAGGCGGCGAGGGCCTTGTCGGTGGCGCCGGCAGCCGTGATCCTCGGGCTGAGGGTGGGTACCGCAAGGCGTGCCGTGCTCGCCTTCGTGACGGTCGTACGACCGCTGCCGTCGTGGACGACGAGGTCGCCGCCGAGGACCGGCAGTCCTGCGTAGGTGCGCTCGTAACGGGTGTGCGTGGTGCCGTCGGCGTCGGTGACGACGTCCTTCACCACGAGCTTTTCCTTGGCGCCGAGGCCTATGCGCTGTGCGGTCCCGGGCGCCGCGGACTGGGCGCTCCTGATCAGGGCGGTGCGGTGGGCGGGGCTCAGGGCGGTCTGGGCCGCACCGGCCCGGGGCGTGGCGGTGATCTTCGCGGGAGCCGGGTCGGCCGGGGCCGCGGCGGCGGGTCCCGGGGCCGCCAGAGCGAGGAGGGACCCGATCGCCGTGAGGGCGAGGGCGGCGGCGCGTCTGCGCCGCGTGAGAGCACGGTGTTGCAGGGACAACGACTTCTCCTTCGGTACGACGGCCCGGCCTGGGGTGGGGGCCGCGGACGGGTCGGAGCGGCGGGGTGCGCCGGTCCGGAGTGCTGCACGGCATGCGGGTGGAAGGAGGTGGGGGGTGGCGAACGCGGATCTGCCGCGTGTGGAAACTGTCAAGAAACTGTGAACGACTGGAGAAGGGTGACATCACGCCTGTGCATTTGTCATGAGAGCGTCAAGCCAACGGCTTGTTTTGGCCAGCCCAGCCCCGGCAAATCGGTACACGCGACGCCGGTTTCCGGCCTCTCGGCGACTTTGGTCGACGAGGTCGCTACCTCTGGACGACTGCGCACGAACACCCGCCGCCCCAGGCTGGAGCTCCGTACGTCGAGGAGGCGGCATGGCGATCTTCCGTACTCGGACGAGGGCAGGCGTGGCGACGCGCGCGGCGGTGGTGATCGGGCTGTCGATGGCGGCCGTGCCAACTCCTGCGGTGGCCTCACCGGCCGCCGGGGCGCCTCCTGTGGAGCTGTACGTCGCCCCGTGGGGCAAGGACTCCTGGCCCGGCACCCCGCAACGTCCCTTCGCCACACCGGCGCGCGCACAACAGGCCGTACGCGCCCGTGCGCCGCGCATGACGTCGGACCTGGTGGTGAACCTGCGCGGCGGGACCTACCGGCTGAAGGCGCCGCTGCGCCTGTCGGAGGCCTCGGGGGACTCCGGCCGGGGCGGACACCGGGTGATCTATCAGGCGTACGGCTACGGGACGCCACGGCAGGAGCGGGTGACCATCAGCGGTGGCCGTCAGATCTCCGGGTGGCGGCCGGACCCGCGGCTGAAGGGATTCTGGCGTGCGGACGTGGGCGGGCTCGAGACCCGCCAGCTCTATGTCGGGAACCGGCGCGCCGCCCGGCTCACGCGAGACGGCGCCGGCTTCCCCGGCACGCTTGAAGCGACCGGCAGCGGCTATGTCACCACCAGCGCCGTCCCGCGCGGCTGGCGGAACCCCGGCGACATCGAGTTCGTCTACCGGTCCGGCTACGTCGAGGGCCGTTGCGGTGTCTCGGGAGTCTCCGCGAGCGCCGGACGGACCACGATCACCATGGATCAGCCGTGCTGGGATCTGGCTCAACAGCTGTACGGGGGAAAGGAGTTACTCGAAGCGCCGACCAGTGTGGAGAACTCCCCCAGCTTCGGGCGCAAGCCCGGCAGCTGGTATCTCGACCGCTCCCGGCCCGGACACCACCAACTGCTCTACGCTCCGCGCCCCGGGGAGGACATGCGCCGGATCAGCGTGGTCGCCCCGGTCCTCGAGAACCTGGTCACCGGCACGGGCCGACCCGGCCGTCCCCTCCACGACATCGGGTTCCGCGGCCTGACCTTCGCCCACGCCACCTGGCGGGCACCCAGCGGACCCGCCGGCTTCCCCTCCGCGTGGAGCATGTACCTGCGGCCGGGGCAGGGCGAGGACGCACAGCTGCTCACGGTGCCCGGCGCCGTCGCCTTCCGCACCGCCGAGCGGCTCACCTTCGAGGGCAACCGGTTCACCCACCTGGGCGCCCAGGCGCTGGAGCTGTCCGGGAACAGCTCGCACAACGTCGTCGACGGCAACGTCATCACCGACGTCTCCGACGGGGGCATCCTGATGGGGGTGGTCCCACCCGACCGGAAGGGGACCAACCGCGGCAACCGCATCACCAACAACTGGATCCATCACATCGGAGCGGAGTACCACGCGGCCTCCGGCATCTGGGACACCGCGACCCAGGAGACGACCATCGCGCACAACCAGGTCGACAGCGTGCCCTACACCGGCATCCTCTCCGGGCCCAGCGACGACCTGCGGGGCATCATGCGCCGCAACCGCATCCTCGACAACCGCGTCTTCGCCACGAACCGTCTCCTCCAGGACGGAGGCGGCATCTACCTGCGCGGCGAACAGGGCGGCTCCTTCGCCGACGGGGCCGTCGTCAGCGGCAACGCGGTCACCGACAGCAAGCACGGCGACTGGAACGTCGGGATCTACACCGACGACAGCACCAACTGGGTCTCCGTGGACCGCAACGCGGTCTACGACTACGTGGCCTCCATCGGTGGCTGCAGCGAGGAATGGGGCGGCCGGCCCGTCCAGAACGTGCGCTACCGCGGCAACTTCTGGGACGACACCGTGCCCGCGTGGCTCGCACGACGGGACTTCCCCGGAGCCTGGCCCCCGGCCGACGCGCAGCACCCGGACGAGGGGTGCGGCGACCCCCACCGCCTCACTTTCACCGGCAACACCCTGCTGCCTCCCCACGACCCCGGCCCGGCCTGCGCCGTCGACACCGCCTGCGCCGCCGTCCTGGCGAACGCCGGTCTCCTCCCGTCCTACCGCCGACAGCTGGGCCTGCCGTGACGCGATGTCGCCGCCGATCGCGTGGGGCGGACGGGGGCGGGTCGATGCCGTCCTCGACGGCCGACGGCCGACGCCCGCCGCCCGCCGTCGGCGCCCTGGCGACGGAAACCGCTGCCCATGGTCTCCGAACGGCTCGGCGCGGTCGTTCACGCGGCTGGTTCGCCGGGTGCCGGTCCGTCGCCCTGACGGACCGGGTCGGCGGCTGCCGAACGGTCGCCGGAACACGGCTGCCCCACGTTCATCGGATTCGGGCCTCTCGGGGCGAGTCGAAGACCTGGATGGGGGAACCGGGAGAGGTGTCCTGACACGGGTGCCGGAGTCGGGTGCGCCGAGGCCCCCTTCCCGCACCGGAGGAGAGGCCCCCATGGCACGCGCACACGACCCCGGACAGGCTGTTCCGGACATGCCGCGAAGGCGTCCCGACGGCGACGGCCTCACACGCCGACGGCCGCTGCGGGAGCTCCACGTCGAGGAGACGGTCGAGATCGCGGTGCCGGTGCGAACGGCGTACAACCAGTGGACGCAGTTCAAGACCTTCCCCCGGTTCTCGGCCGTGGTGCGCGATGTCGAGCAGGTCAGGCCCACCGTGACCGCCTGGGTCATCGGCTACGGGGCGCTGCGCCACCGGTTCGCGGTGGAGATCGTGGAGCAGGACCCGGACGCTCGTCTGGCCTGGCGCGGTCTGGAGCAGCGCCCCTCCCATCAGGGCGAGGTGGAGTTCAGGACGACGAAGGCGGGCGGTACGGCGATCACCGTACGGATGCTGCTGGAGCCGCGGGGCGCCGCGCGCATGCTCACCGGCTCGTCCGTGGCCGCGCGCCTGATGGCCCGGGTGGTGCGGCGTGAGCTGCTGCTCTTCAAGGGGTTCATCGAGGGCCTGGGGCAAGAGGGCGGGGCCTGGCGCGGCACCATCCGCAACGGCCGCGTCCAGCACGACCACCCGGAACCGCCCAGGAGCCGTGTGGCGCAGTGGCCGGTCGGCTGACCCGCGCGGCGGACACGGCAGGAAAGACGTGGCGAGTGAAGGGCGAAGCGATGCGGAACATGCCCGGCGAGGAGCCGGAGACCGGCCTCACCGTGACACCGCCGAAGAAGTGGGCGGCGGGGGTCCCCGCGGTGGTGCACGCGCTGGAGTACTCCCTGGAGCAGACCTCGGCGCGCAGGACCGGCGTGGACCTGCTGGCCATGAACCAGGTGGGCGGGATCGACTGTCCCGGCTGCGCCTGGGCCGATCCGGCCCCGGGGCACCGCCATCGCAACGAGTACTGCGAGAACGGTGCCAAGCACATCAACGACGAGGCCACGAAGCGCCGGATCACCGCCGACTTCTTCCGTGAGCACAGCGTCTCCGATCTCGCCGGGCGCTCCGACATGTGGCTCAACCAGCAGGGCCGGCTCACCGAGCCGATGATCAAACGGCCGGGCTCCGACCACTACGAGCCCGTCGGCTGGAACGACGCCCTCGGCGTGCTCGCCGACGAACTCGCCTCGCTCCCCTCCCCCGACGAGGCCGTCTTCTACACCTCGGGCCGGGCCAGCAACGAGGCGGCCTTCGTCCTTCAGCTCTTCGCCCGCGCCTTCGGCACCAACAACCTGCCCGACTGCAGCAACATGTGCCATGAGTCCAGCGGCTTCGCGCTCAGCGAGACGCTGGGCACCGGCAAGGGCACCGTCAGCCTCGACGACCTGCACCACGCCGACCTGATCTTCCTGGTCGGACAGAACCCCGGCAGCAACCACCCGCGCCAGCTGTCCGCCCTGGAGGAGGCCAAACGGGGCGGCGCCCGCATCGTGGCCGTCAATCCGCTGCCCGAGGCGGGGCTGCGGCGCTTCAAGAACCCCCAGAAGCCGAGCGGGGTCGTCGGACGCGGCACCCGGCTCGCCGACCGCTTCCTGCACATCAAGCCGGGCGGCGACCTCGCCCTCTTCCAGGCCCTCAACCTGCTGCTGCTCCAGGCAGAGGACGACCGGCCCGGCACCGTCCTGGACCACGACTTCATCGACGCCCACACCGCGGGCTTCGAGGAGTTCGCCCAGCAGGCCCGCACGGTCGACTGGGACGACGTACACGCCGCGACCGGACTGAACCGCGAGGAGATCGAGAAGGTCCACGACGAGGTCCTCGGCAGCGAACGCGTCGTCGTCTGCTGGGCGATGGGCATCACCCAGCACAAGCACGGCGTGCCGACCGTCCGGGAGATCGTCAACTTCCTGATGCTGCGCGGCAATCTCGGCCGGGCCGGGACCGGAGCCTGTCCGGTGCGCGGACACAGCAACGTCCAGGGGGACCGCACCATGGGCATCTGGGAGCAGATGCCGGACTCGTTTCTCGACGCGCTGCGCGAGGAGTTCGGTTTCGATCCCCCGCGCCCGCACGGACTGGACTCGGTGAACTCCGTGAAGGCGATGCGCGAAGGCCGCGTCAAGGTGTTCCTCGCGCTGGCCGGCAACTTCGTGCGGGCCGCTCCCGACAGCGCGGTCACCGAGGACGCGATGCGTTCGTGCCGGCTGACCGCGCACATATCCACCAAGCTGAACCGGTCTCACACCGTCTGCGGCGACACGGCACTGATCCTGCCGACCCTCGGCCGCACCGAACGCGACGTGCAGGCCGACGGGGAGCAGTCCGTCACGGTGGAGGACTCCATGAGCGAGGTGCACGCCTCCCAGGGACGCCTCGAACCCGCCTCCCCCTTGCTGCTCAGCGAGGTCGCCATCCTGTGCCGGCTCGCCCGCCGCACCCTCGGCGACAAGCCGGACATCCCCTGGGACCGGTTCGAAGGGGACTACGGCACGATCCGTGACCGCATCTCCCGCATCGTGCCGGGATTCCACGACTTCAACGCGCGGGTCACCCGCCCCGGCGGCTTCCGGCTGCCCAACCCCGTCAACGAGGGCGTGTTCAACACCTCCTCGGGCAAAGCGCTGTTCACCCGCAACGAGACGGTGATCCCGCGGGCGCCGCAAGGCCACCTGCTGTTGCAGACCCTGCGCTCGCACGACCAGTGGAACACCGTCCCCTACACACTCGACGACCGCTACCGCGGCATCCACGGCAGCCGTCACGTCGTGCTCGTCCACCCGGCCGACCTCTCCCGCCTCGGTCTCGCCCAGGGCGATCACGTCGACCTGGTGAGCGTCTGGACGGACGGCGTCGAGCGTCGCGCAGAGAACTTCGAGACCGTCCCCTACCCCACCGCCCCGGGCTCCGCGGCGGCCTACTACCCCGAGACCAACGTCCTGGTGCCGCTGGACAGCGTGGCCGACATCAGCAATCAGCCGACGTCGAAGGGCATCGTCGTACGTCTGGAACCGAGGACCGATCCGGCGGGGCCCGCTCCCGACTGATCCACCGGCGTGCCGTGGTGTCGGGGCTCGCGGCGCAGTGCCCACCGAACGCGGATCACCGGGAAGTCAGTTCCGAGATCACCTTGTCGATGCGCCGTCGGCGTGTGGCGTCCGTCCTCGCGTCGTCGACCGACGTGACGTGGGCCTTCTGGCGGCTGGGAGCGAGCGCCCTGAACGCCTCCTCGGCCCCGGGCACCGCCGCCATCGCGGCGGCGAGGTCCGCTGGCGGCTCGACCGTGCGTGGGGCCGTGTCCAGCGTCAGTTCCACGTCGATGTCGTCACCGCCCGCGATTCCGGACTCCCGCCGCTTGTCGGCGCTGAACGGGATCAGGAACTGTCCGCCCATCGAGGCGATCGTGGAACGGTAGGCGTAGCCGTTGACCGTGACGTTGACGGCCGCGCGCTTGCCACCGCCCAGCGCCTCGACCACCTCGGGCGGAACCGGGACGCCGGTGTTGTTGCCGGTGCGGAACATCTTGGTGCTGAACCTCATGTCCATGGTCCTCTCCTCGCCCTGCGGGCGACCTGCGGTAGGAGACCGGCGTCGGGCGGAGAACTCATCGCCGGGCGTCGGGTGGTCCCGGCGTCATGGCCCAACGGATCGTGCGGGTCATGAGGAGGCCCGTGGGACGTACCGCGAAGTCCTCCAGCACGGGCAGACGGGGCAGCCCGAGCACGCCCCGGGCCCATGTCGGGAGCAGGGCGACCGCGCTCGCGGCCAGGGCGCCGTAGAACGGCCGCACGGGCAGGGGGACGGGCGGTCGCAGGAGGAGGAACCGGGCGGCGGATCTCGCTTCCGGGGTAACGCGCAGTTCCGGCTGGTAGGCGGCCAGCAGCTCGGTCAGGGCCGGGCGGTCGCGCGGTGGGTCGACTACGCCCAGGGCCTCGGCCACCCGCGCGGTGTCCGCCACGTACGCGTCGTATCCGGCCGGGTCGAGCGGACGGGCCCCGTAGCGTTCGTGCGCGCGCAGGAAGCTGTCGGTCTCGGCCGCGTGCACCCAGCCCAGCAGATGCGGGTCCGCGGCGTGGTACGCCAGTCCCTCGGTCGTCGTCCCGCGTACCCGCAGGTGGATGTCGCGCACCCGGGCGACGGCCTCCTCCGCATCGGACGCGGTGCCGTAGGTGGTGACGGCGAGGAAGGTGCTGGTGCGCTGGAGACGTCCCCAGGGATCGCCGCGGAAGCCGGAGTGCGCGGACACGGCGGCCATGGCGAGCGGGTGCAGGGACTGGAGCAGGAGTGCGCTCAGTCCGCCGATGAACATCGACGCGTCGCCGTGGACGACTCGGACGGGACGTTCCGGACCGAACCACCGCGGTCCGGGTGTGTCGTGGATCCGGGCGCGACGGGCGGGTCCGTCCGGGCCGGCCACGCGCCGGAACAGCGCCTTGCCCAGCCGATCGCGAAGCTCGGTCATCGCCGCCGCGCCTCCTTGCCGCCCCGGTGGTGGGCGCGCCGGCCCCGGTGCCTTCCGTAGCCGCCCGCCGTTCCGGTTCCACGGTACGCCGACCCCGCGGGCCCCTGCCGAACTGCTCGGTCCTCTCCGGGATGCAGGGGGGAACAGCGGCTTCGGGCGCCGACGCGGTCGAACGGGACATGCGCCCGGAGACGCAGGCGGGGGTACCTCTCAGGGCGCACGGCGATCACAGGCGTACGCCCGGCGGCGGGCCGCTGCGTCAGTTCCCGGGGCGATGTGACGGTCCGTGGGTCCGCGGGACGCTGGGCGAGCCCGCGAAGCACGGGCACCGTCCATGAGGAAGGACCCGCCATGAGCCGCCGTGCGTCGGCCTCCGCCCGTATCCGTGTCGCCACGGGTGCCGCCGTCCTGATCACCGTCGCGTTCACCGCCTCCGCCGCAGCCTCCGGCGGTTCGTCCGGAAGCGGCACCCCCGACCGGCCGCGGGAAGCCGCGGCGCTCACCGGTTCCGCCAAGCTCTCCCGCACGCTCGGGGACGACATCACCTTCACCTTCGACGCGCATCTCGCCGCCGAGCACGGGGACGATCCCGCGATGGCCACCGGGACCTTCCGCTTCAGTCACTACCTCGACGGTGACGGCGCCTGGGCGGAGGGCCGGATCGACTGCCTGGTGACCGGCGGAAAGGTCGCCGTCGCCACCGGTGTCATCACGGCCAGTGACCTGCCCGGCGCCAAGGGCAAGCGGGTCGGCTTCACCGTGCACGACCTCGGCCGGCACGATCGGCTGGGCTACAGCTGGGCGTCCGTGGGCAACCCGGTGGAGACCAAGGACCTGCCGAAGTGCGTGAGTTCGGCTCCCTTCGAGCGGGTGAAGAACGGCACGGGTGACTATCACGTCCTGCCCTGGCAGCCGGACTTCGTCGGGTAGGGGGCGGACGGTCGGCCCGTCAGTGGCGGGCGAGCCGGACACGGAGGTCTCGGCCTCGCGCCGGGCCGGCGGGTTGCGGTGGCCGATCGTGTGGACAGGGCTTGATCCGTCCGGTGAGCGGTCGCCGCGGACGAGGTAGTGCGTCAGAGCGACCGACGGCGCGCCGAACGGGTGGACTTGCGTGGGGACGATCGAGCGGAGGAGCCGTGGCCAGGGCCCGGATGGTGCTGTGGCAGCCCCGTCCCAGACCTGGAAGAGGCACTCAGACGTGAGACGCCGTACCCCCGCCCGCCGTGTCCTCGCCGCAGCGCTGCTCGTGGCCGCCGTGTCCGCCCCGGTGGCGGTGGCACCGGCCACCGCCGCTCCGGCCACCGCCGTCCACCACCGGGCCGTGGACGACGACCGTCCGTCGCACGAGCTCGACCCGGCGCTGGCCGCCAGGCTGGACAAGGCCATCGAGAAGGTACGCCGGCAGACCGGGGTTCCCGGTGTGGTGGCCGGTCTGTGGATGCCCGGCAAGGGACGCTACGTCCGGGCCACCGGGGTCGCCGACACCGCGACCGGAAAGCCCATGGACAGCGGTGTGTTCGTGCGGATCGGGAGCGAGACCAAGACCTTCGCCGTCACCGCGCTGCTCAAGCTCGTGGACGACGGTCGGGTCGGGCTCGATGATCCGATCTCGCGGTATGTCCACGGGGTGCCCGGGGGGTCCCGGATCACCCTGCGGCATCTGGCCGAGATGCGCAGCGGGCTCTTCCCCTACACCGAGGACGCGGACTTCCAGCGTGATCTGCTGAGTGATCCGCAGCGGTCGTTCAGCCCGGAGCAGGTGTTGGCGTACGGCTTCCGGCACAGGAACACCTTCGCGCCGGGCGCGCAGTTCCAGTACTCCAACACCAACTTCGTCCTGCTCGGCCTGGTGGTCGAGAAGGTCGGCGGGCGTCCTCTCGGGGACTTCCTCGAGCGGCGGGTGCTGCGTCCCGCCCGGCTCGCGCACACGCTGCTGCCGGAGGGGCCCGAGTTCCCCCGGCCGCATCCGCACGGGTACACCGACCAGACCCTGAGCGGTGCGGTCGCCGACAGCACGCACTGGAACCCCAGCTGGGCCTGGGCCGCCGGCGGGATGATCTCCGACCTGGAGGACCTGCGGCGCTGGGCCGAGGTCGTCGCCACCGGCTCCCTGCTGCGGCCGCAGACCCAGGCCCAGCGGCTGAGGATGCTGCCCACCGGGCATCCGGGCACGAGCTACGGACTCGGCATCTTCGACAGCGGCGGCTGGATCGGGCACAACGGCTCCATCCCCGGGTACCAGACCGTCACCGTCTACCTGCCGCCCAAGAGGGCCACCCTGGTCCTGATGATCAACACCGACATCACCTACCAGGGGCAGGAACCGTCCTCGCTGCTCGCGCGGGCCATCACGCAGATCGTCACACCCGGCCACGTCTACGACCGGCCCGCCCCCACGCGGTAGAGCGGCAGGAGGACAGCGGGGGCGGCAGGGGCGGCTGGGGCGGCAGGGTGGAACTAGCCCTGGCCGCCCCCGGCCGCCGCGTCCTCCGCACGACGCTCCACCACCGCCCGCACGATCGCCGCCACCGCCGCACGGTCCGTCGGCCGGTCGTCGACCGAGTTGTGGATGGAGAAACCCTCGACGAGGGCGTCCAGGGCGCGGGCGGTGAGAGGGTCGAAGTGGCCAGCGAGGGAGTCGCGGCTGGCCTGCATCCAGGAGCGCATGACGTCCCGCAGTTCGGGGTGGCGGGCGGCGAAGGCGTAGAGCTCGTAGCTGAGCAGGAGGTTGCGGTCGGTGCCCCAGACCTTGCCGCAGATGATCTCCACGACGGCGTCCTGGGCCTCCTGCGGGGTCCGCGCCGCGGTCAGCAGAGCGCCGTAGCGCGTGGAGACGGACTCGGCGAGACGCGTGAACGCCTCGGTGAGCAGGTGCTGCATGTCGTCGAAGTAGTAGGTGAGCGAACCGAGCGGGACCTCGGCGGCGGCGGCGATCCTGCGGAACGTCACTTTGATGGCGCCGTGTTCGGCGATCACGTCGAGGGCCGCGTCGAGGATGCGTTCACGCCGGCCGGGGTCGTTGGGGCCGCGGTTGCTACCGGTCATCTAAGAGCTCCGCCTTCTCTTCTCCCACGCCCAGCAGTTATGTACATTTGTGCATACCCAGTGGGTGAGGGACGTGGGACCTGTCGCGTGCCGGCCCATTCTTCCCAACCCCTGCGGAGCCTCCTCTTGACCGACCTCGCCGTGCGCCGGCGCCGTCAGGCCCTGTACATCTTCTTCTTCCTCCCGGGCATCGCCCTGTCCTCGTGGGTCACCCGCACCCCCGACGTCCGGGACCGGCTCGGCGTCTCCACCGCGCAGATGGGCCTGATCCTGTTCGGGCTGTCCGTGGGGTCCATGATCGGCATCCTGTGTTCCGGGCGGTTCGTGGAGCGGCTCGGCACCCGGCCCGTGATCGTACTGGGCACCGTCCTGATCATCGCCGCCACCGTCGGCGTCGGCGCCGGCAGCGCCCTCTCGTCGGCGCCGCTGGTCACGGCCGGACTGTTCCTCTTCGGGGCGGGCATGGGCTCGGGCGAGGTGGCGGTCAACGTGGACGGCGCCGACGTCGAGCGCCTCATCGGCGCACCGGTGCTGCCCACCCTGCACGGGTGCTTCAGCCTGGGCACCGTGGTCGGCGGCCTGGCCGGGATGACCGCCACGGCCGCGGACGTCCCCGTCCACTGGCACCTCGCCGTCATCACGCTGCTCTCCGCGCTCATGCTCGCGTATGCCGTACGGGCGCTCCCGGCGGGCGTCGGCCTCAGTACCCGGCGCGACACCTCCGCCGCGGCCCGGCAGCCGGGGCCACAGGTCTGGAAGGACCGCAAGCTGCTCCTGATCGGCGCGATCGTGCTGGCCATGGCGCTGGCGGAGGGCGCGGCCAACGACTGGCTGCCGCTGCTCATGGTGGACGGCCACGGCCTCGACGCCACCGCCGGCTCGCTCGTGTACGTCGGGTTCGCCGCCGCGATGACCCTGGGACGCTTCTGCGGCACGTTCTTCCTCGTCCGCTTCGGGCGGGCCGCCGTCCTGCGGGCGAGCGCCATGTCCGGCGCCGTCGGACTGGTCCTCGTGATCTTCTCCGACAACGTCACCGTGGCGGCGCTGTCCGTGCTGTTCTGGGGACTCGGCGCCTCCCTCGGCTTCCCCGTCGCCCTGTCCGCGGCCGGCGACTCCGGACCCGACCAGACCGCCCGGGTCTCGCTGGTGGCCGTCATCGGCTACGTCGCCTTCCTCGTCGGACCGCCGGGGCTCGGATTCCTCGGCGAGCACTACGGGCTGCGCGCGGCGATGGTCGTGGTCCTCGTCTTCGTCGCCTCCGCCATCCTCCTCGCGCCCGCCGCCGACACCCGGGACCGCGCCACCGCGCCCGCGGACGCCTGAGCACGGCAACTCGCCGACCCTTGCGGCAAGTTGTCCGCGCCACAGGCGGCCGGGACCCTCACCGGCCGCCCCGCACACCCACCCCGCCCCATTCCCGCCGCCCGCCCCGGCACGTAGGGTCCCTCTTCGTGAGACTCGCGATCTTCGATCTGGACGGCACCCTGGTCGACCGCAGCGGCGCCTTCGCCGATGCCGTCACCAGCCTGAGCAACGACCACGGCTACGGTCCGCAGATCGAGCGGTGGCTGCTGACCGAACTCGCCGACCACGCCGAGCGCGGTGACTTCGAGCGGTTGCGGGCCGCCTTCCCCGTCGCGGAGAGCGCCGATCACCTGTGGCGCGTCTACATCGACCGCATGGCCTCCGCGGTGCACTGCCGCCCCGCCGTCCTCAGCAGCCTGGAGCAGCTCAGGGAGGCGGGCTGGAGCATCGGCGTCGCCACCAACGGCGCCAGCGACATCCAGCGTGCCAAGATCCACGCCACCGGGCTCGCCGACCTGATCGACGGAATCGCGGCATCCGGCGACATCGACATCCGCAAGCCCGACCCGCGACTGTTCGAACTCGCCGCCGCACGCTGCGGGACCCAGCTCAGCCCCGGCGACTGGATGACCGGCGACAACCCCGAGACCGACATCGTCGGCGGCAACGACGCCGGGCTGCGCACCATCTGGGTCACCGGCCGCCCCTGGCCCGACGGCCTGGTGACACCGCACCACACCGTCGACGACGTCGTCGACGCCATCGGCTACCTCCTCGGCGAAGGCGCGGCCTGAGCCAGCAGGCAGATGCTTCTTCGACTGGAGCACGGCACCCGTCGGCGGGCCCCGGTTTCGTACCCTGGCCCACATGCGCACCCGTCCGACCCTGCACTGGACCCCTCCCCCCGGCCTGCCGCCGGCCGGCACCGACCTCCAGCCGGTCACCGAAGCGCTGCGTGCCGGAGGTGTCCTGGTGCTCAGCGGGGCGGGCATCTCCACGGAGTCGGGCATCCCCGCCTACCGGGGTGAGGGCGGGAGCCTGAGCAGGCACACACCGATGACGTACCAGGAGTTCACCGCAGACCCGTTGGCACGGCGCAGATACTGGGCCCGCAGCCATCTGGGGTGGCGTACGTTCGGCCGCGCCCTGCCCAACGCCGGGCACCGGGCCGTCGCCGCGTTCGCCCGCCACGGCCTGCTCTCCGGTGTGATCACCCAGAACGTCGACGGCCTGCACCAGGCCGGGGGCAGCGAGGGTGTCGTCGAACTGCACGGGAGCCTGGCCCGGGTGCGGTGCCTGGCCTGCGAGAACATCACGCCACGGCACGACCTCGCCGTACGGCTGGAGGAGGCCAACGCGGGCTTCGCGCCGGTGGCCGCAGCGGTCAACCCCGACGGCGACGCCGATCTCACCGACGAGCAGGTCGCCGGCTTCCGGGTCCTGCCCTGCGCGGAGTGCGGCGGCGTCCTCAAGCCCGACGTGGTGTTCTTCGGCGAGTCGGTGCCGGTGCGGCGGATCGAGCACTGCCGTCGACTCGTCCAGGAGGCCAGGTCGCTGCTGGTCCTCGGCTCCTCGCTCACGGTGATGTCCGGACTCCGGTTCGTCCGCCAGGCGGCGCAGGCCGACACGCGTGTCCTCATCGTCAACCGGGACCCCACCCGCGGTGACCAGTTCGCCCACACCCGGGTCGGCCTCCCGCTGGGGACCGCCCTGACCTCCGTCGCCGAACGGCTGGATCTGCCCCTCGGCGGAGACATGCCGCCTTCGGCGTACGAGGCCTGACGGCAGCCGCGTCCCCCTGCGCGCTCCGGTCACGTTCAGACGGCGCGATACCCGAACGGCATATGCCAGCAGTACCACCCGCCCGATGGCCCCCACCCCACTGCCGCAACGGACGTACGACTCATCGCCCCACCGGCCGAGACGCCTGCGCCCGCGCGGACGATGCCGACAGGCACTGGTGTACGACATACGCACGACCGAATCGGAACTCCCGCGACCCCAGGCGACACCTGTGGCACTTCCGCCCCACGCTCACCCTGGGCACCCGCCGCGGCCGGACCGCCTCCGGGACTCCCTCCGGAAAGTTCAACGGAACACACATCCACTGCCCGGACACCCGCATAGCGTGCGGTGACCCGAACCGCCTCCGCCCCCACCTTCTTGCGGTCCGTGCTCCTCCGGACCCCAGCCGCGCTAGGAGTTTTGGGATGTCCTACGACCGCTCGGAGTTACCCCTGCCGCGGCACAACGGGCGGGTCCCCTCCTCCCCCACCGCACACCGACAGCCCGCCCCCGCGGGCAACGGGCACCGCCAGCGCTCGTGGTCCAGCTACCACCGCTCCCTGCGCGTCCTGCGCCGCGCCTGCCGCTGGCAGCGGCGCGTGGCCACCCTCGCCGCCCTCGGCTACTTCGGCGTCTTCCTCACCCTCACCGTCAAGGCCCCCGCCTACATGTCCCGCCCGTCCCTCGGTGGACTGCCGACCGGCCTGCTGCTCGCCCTCGCGCAGATCCCCGTGACCTGGCTGGCCGTCCTGCTGTTCGAGTACACCGCCCGCCGGTTCGTCGACCCCCTCGCCCGCAGAGTCAGCCGGTACACCCGCCCGGCCACCGGTGACGGGCGGAGCCAGGCATGACCGACCTCGGCGGCCCCGCGCAGTCCTGGTCCCTCGTCGCGTTCTGCAGTGTCGTCACCCTCACGCTCCTGCTGTGCGTGGTGACCGGCCCCGACCGCGACGACCTGGAGGAGTTCTACACCGGCTACCGGTCCCTGTCCCCGCTGCGCAACGGCCTCGCCGTCGCCGGCGACTACATCTCCGCCGCGACCGTGCTCACCATCGGCGGGGTCATCGCCCTGTGCGGCTACGACGGCATCGTGCTGGCTCTCAGCACCCTGCTGTCCCTGCTCCTGCTGATGTTCCTGCTGGCCGAACCCCTCCACAACACCGGCCGGTTCACCATGGGCGACGCGCTGAGCCGCCGCGTGCCCGGCCGCGCCGTACGGATCACCGCGTGTACGGTCACCCTGCTCTCGCTGATCCCGATGATGATCGTCCAACTGGCGGGCGTGGGACAGCTGCTGGCGTTCATCCTGGGCTTCTCCGACCGCGCCATGCAGACCGGCTGCATCGCCGGTGCGGGCATCTTGATGATCAGTTACGCCGCGCTGGGCGGGATGAGGGGAACCGCACTCATCCAGATCATCAAGACCGTGATGCTCCTCGGCTCCGGCCTCGTCGTCGCCGTGCTGATCCTCGCCACCTTCGGCTGGCACCCGGCGGCCATGGTCGACACCGCCGCACAGCGCAGCGGGACGGGGCAGGCGTTCCTCCGGTACGGTCTCCAGTTCGCCGACGGACCGCACCCCGGGCTCGACATGATCAGCACGCAGGTCGCCATCGTGCTCGGCGGCGCCTGTCTCCCGCACGTCACCATGCGGATGTACACCGCGGGCAACGCCCGTCAGGTGAGGCGCACGATGTCCTGGGCCGTGTCCACGGTCGCCCTGTTCATGCTGGTGATCACCGTCGTCGGCCTCGGTGCCACCGCGCTGGTCGGCCGTGAGCGGATCACCGCCGCCGACCCGCACGGCAGCACCGCCTATCTGCTGGGCGCGCGGGCCGTGTTCGGCCCCGACGTGTCCCGCGCCGAGAGCCTGGTCTTCAGCACCGTGACGACGGCGATCTTCCTGACCCTGCTGGCGTCCGTCGCTGGGATGACCTTGGCCTGCGCCAACTCCCTGGCGCACGACGTCATCGCCTCCCGGCACCAGGGCATGCCCCCACTGCGGGAGATGACCCTGGCCCGGGTCTCCGCGCTGGTCGTCGGCATCCCGGTGGTCCTGCTGGCCGCCCTCGCCCAGCACCGCAGCCTCCAGCCCCTGGCCACCCTGTCGTTCTGCATGGGCGCCTCCGCCATCGCACCCGCGCTGGTCTACTCGCTGTTCTGGCGGCGCTTCGGCAAGGCGGGGCTCCTGAGCACCCTCATCGGCGGTTCGCTCGCCGTCCTGGTCCTGATGTCGGGCACCCGGCTGGTCTCCGGGTCACCGGCGTCCGCCTTCCCCGAGGCCGACCTGAACTGGTTCCCCTTCACCACGACCGCCCTGGTCTCCGTGCCGGTGGGCTTCGCCTGCGGCTGGCTGGGCACCTTCCTCAGCGGCCGCCGCAGCGCCCACCGGGCCCGCGAACGGTACGCCGGTATCGAGCAGTTGATCCTCGCCGGGCCTCCGCAGCGCCGCCCCAGCTGGAGCCCGGAGGGGCCATGACGGCGAGCGGGGTGCCGGGGGCCCGGAGACGGACGGCGGCCGGCATCGCCGTACGGTCGTTCACGCCCGGCCGGTGCCGTCGTCGAAGTCGTCGTCGCACAGGCCGGTTCGGCAGCACACGGGAAGCCACTCGGCCGCGATCTCGCGCACCCGCTGGAGGCGGGCCCGGTCGGGTTCGATCACCGTCAGAATCTCGAACGCGCTGCCGGCGGGGCCGGGCGAGCGGTTGGACATCACTTCCCTGTACAGGAGCCAGATGCCTTGCGCGGCGAGGGACCGGCAGCGGGCCGGGAGGTCGACTCCCCGTCGGGCGTTCTCCCGGTCCGTCCCCTCTCCGGCGACCAGGAGGTGGAGGAGTTCGAGGAACCCTTCGCGTGCGACCGGCTCCACCTCGTCCGCGAGGGCGGCCAGCGCGACGGACGTCACGGCGGGAGCCGGCTCCCACAGGACCGCCGGAGACCAGACGTGCTCCTCGAAGCTGACCCGGACCGGCCTCTGCTCAGGGCCGCGCCCCGCGAGCCGCAGCAGTTGCCCGGCGAGATGCCCGGCCTGATCACCGCATCCGCACAGCATGCCCTTCCAGTCCTGCCGGGCGATCTCCGTCTCGATCAGTCGCATAGCCACCACACCCTAGAACCTGCCATACAGTGACGCCATGAGCGATCACTCCGTGACGCCTGTCACGCCCGTCGAGGCCTTCGAACCGCCCTACTACGTCGCCGTGTTCACCACGGTGCGCACCCAGGACCAGAGCGGCTACGGCGAGACCAACGCGCGCATGGAGAAGCTGGTGGCGGGCATCCCCGGGTACCTGGGGATGGACCACGCGCAGACCCCGGGCGGAGTGACGGCGGGCCGGTCGGCCGTTCAGCGGTCCACCGCGGGCAGGCCCGCGAGGCCGCTGTCGAGCATGATGCGGTCGACCGTCTCGCTCATGGTGCTGTCCGCGCCGACGACGGTTTCGATGCCGCCGGGCAGCAGGTCGAGCTCCCGGTACCAGTCGCGCAGTTGGAGTTCGCTGACCTCGTTCGCGATGGGCTTCGTGGCGTGGCGCAGGAGGGTCTGCTCGAAGGGTACGTGGAGGTAGTAGCCGTGGGTCGGGTCGGGGTGGTCGGCGCGCAGGCGAGCGAGCATCTCGCCGTAGTGGTCGGCGTACAGGAGGCCCTCGACCACGACGTGGAATCCGGCGTCCAGGGCGTAGCGGGCGGTCAGTTCGATCAGGCCGATGTTCGCCGCGCCGGGGCGGTCCCGCTCGCGGAGCACGATCCGGCGCAGGTTGTCCTGGCCGACCAGGGCGAGGCCGCGGCCGAAGCGGTCGCGGAGGGCGGCGGCGACGGTTGACTTGCCCGAGGCCGAGTTGCCGCGCAGGACGATCAGCCGCGTTTCCTCCGTGCCCACCAACACGGCCGACAACCTACCCGACGGGCAGCCCCGGCATGCCCGGGCGTCGCTCCTGTCCGCCGGGAGAGCTCCGGCCCCGCCGCGGTCCGGTTCAGCCGGTCCCGCCCGTCAGCGGATCGTCGTACAGGGCGAGCCGTACGGTGATGCGTTTGCCGACGGGCTCCTGTCGGGCCTCGAAGCCCTGCACCACCGCCATCACGATCTCCAGACCGTGCTGGCCCACCCGTCCGGCGTCGGCGGCCCGTGCCATCGGGAGGGTCGGGTCGCTGTCCCAGACCGCTATCTCGACCGTGCCGCCGACGAGCCGCAGTTGCAGCAGGGCCGGTCCCGGCGCGTATTTCAGCGCGTTGGTGACCAGCTCGCTCACCACGAGTTGCGTCAGGTCCATGGTCCGGGCCGACACGGGCAGGCCGTGCTCGGCCTGGACCCGGCCCAGAAACTGCGACGCCTGGTTCCTGGCGTCGGCGATACAGCCGTCGGCCCCGTCCAGGGCGACCGTCATCTCGGCGGGTGCGGCATCCGGCATCCGGGACCACTCCTCGGGCGGGACCGGCTCCCTGCCGACCATCTCCAAAACCCCGTTCATGGGCGCGCGTCTACCCCGCGCGTCACGCACTACTCCTGTGCAGTGAGCATATAAATGGGGAACTGCGTGCATCGCACCGGGTCTGCCGGGGCACCGGTGGGGGCAGAGACGTGGCACGGTCCCCATCGAGTGCGCAGAGGACGCCAGTGGCAGACAACCAGGAAGCGGTGAGTCACGGCGGGCTGTCCGTGACGCGCACCGACGCCGACGGCACAACGGTGCTCGTCCTGCGGGGCGAGGTCGACCACCAGAGCGTGGGCACCCTCACCCGGGCCCTGCCCCCGGCGGACACCGGCGCAGGACCCAGCGTCGTCCTCGATCTGAGCGGGGTCACCTTCATGGACTCCAGCGGTGTCAACGCTCTGATCACCGCCCATCAGGCCGCTCAGGCGGCGCGCGGCCGGCTGCGGCTGGCGGGGATGCACGGGGCCGTGCTGCGCACGGTGCAGATCGTGGGGCTGGACACCCTCCTCAGCTGTCATCCGACCGTGCGGGACGCCCTCGACGCGTGACGCACCTCCGCGCCTGTCCTGAACCGGAGCACGGAAAACCGCTCCGAGTACCCTGGATCACGTCCGCCATGCCATGTTCGTGGCACTGTTTTTCACCGTGCGAAACCGCTCCCACGAGCCTTTGATCGCCGCTCCGCAACTGGGTTAACCTTCGACCGATTTCTCATCGGGCAGCTTCGTGGGGTACGGAATTGCCGCTGGTGAGCGGGCCCTTCGCGGGGCCGGCGCGGTTCCGAGTCCTCGGGGTGAGGGCTCTTGGGGAGCGGAACGAGGGTGCGCATGAGCAGCACGTCGACGGACGCCCGGGAGAAGGCTCCGGGTGAGCAGGAGCTACGGCAGTTGCTGGCCGGGCTGACCGCGGTGCGCGACGGTGACTTCGGCACCCGGCTGCCGTCCGACGGACAGGGTCTGCTGGGCGACATCGCCACGGTCTTCAACGGCATGGTCGATCAGCTGTCCGTGTTCACGTCCGAGGTCACGCGCGTGGCCCGCGAGGTGGGCACCGAGGGCACGCTGGGCGGGCAGGCCGAGGTGCCGGGGGTCTCGGGCACCTGGGCGGACCTCACCGACTCTGTCAACGCGATGGCGGGCAACCTGACCACGCAGGTCCGTGACATCGCCCAGGTGGCGACCGCGGTGGCCAAGGGCGATCTGTCCCAGAAGATCGACGTGCCGGCGCGCGGGGAGATCCTTCAGCTGAAGGAGACCGTCAACACGATGGTCGATCAGCTGTCGGCGTTCGCCGACGAAGTCACCCGCGTCGCCCGCGAGGTCGGCAGCGAGGGGCGGCTCGGCGGGCAGGCGCAGGTGCCCGGGGTGGGCGGGGTCTGGCGGGACCTGACCGATTCGGTCAACTTCATGGCGGGAAACCTGACGTCCCAGGTCCGCAATGTCGCCCAGGTGACGACGGCGGTGGCGCAGGGCGACCTCTCCCAGAAGATCACCGTCGACGCCCGCGGCGAGATCCTCGAACTCAAGAACACCATCAACACCATGGTCGACCAGCTCTCCGCCTTCGCCGACGAAGTCACCCGCGTCGCCCGCGAAGTCGGCACCGAGGGGAGGCTGGGCGGGCAGGCCGACGTGAAGGGCGTCAAGGGCACTTGGCGTGACCTCACCGACTCCGTGAACTTCATGGGCGGCAACCTCACCGCGCAGGTCCGCAACGTCGCCCAGGTGGCGACCGCGGTCGCGCAGGGCGACCTCTCCCAGAAGATCACCGTCGACGCCCGCGGCGAGATCCTCGAACTCAAGAACACCATCAACACCATGGTCGACCAGCTCTCCGCCTTCGCCGACGAAGTCACCCGCGTCGCCCGCGAAGTCGGCACGGAGGGCAACCTCGGCGGGCAGGCGATCGTGCGGGGCGTGTCGGGGACCTGGAAGGATCTCACCGACAACGTCAACGTGATGGCGTCGAACCTGACCGGGCAGGTCCGCTCGATCGCCCAGGTGGCCACCGCCGTGGCCCGCGGTGACCTCTCGCAGAAGATCACCGTCGAGGCCAAGGGTGAGGTCGCCGCGCTGGCGGACGTCATCAACACAATGGTCGACACGCTGTCCGCGTTCGCCGACGAGGTCACCCGCGTCGCCCGCGAGGTCGGCACCGAGGGACGCCTCGGCGGCCAGGCGCACGTGCCGAACGTGGCCGGCACCTGGAAGGACCTCACCGACAACGTCAACTCGATGGCCAACAACCTCACCGGGCAGGTCCGCAACATCGCCCTGGTGACGACCGCGGTGGCCAACGGCGACCTGTCGAAGAAGATCGATGTCGACGCCCGCGGCGAGATCCTGGAGCTGAAGACGACCATCAACACGATGGTCGACCAGCTGTCGTCGTTCGCCGCCGAGGTCACCCGGGTGGCCCGCGAGGTCGGCAGCGAGGGCCGGCTCGGCGGACAGGCCGAGGTCGAGGGCGTCGAGGGCACCTGGAAGCGGCTGACGGAGAACGTCAACGAACTGGCCGGGAACCTCACCCGGCAGGTCCGCGCCATCGCCGAGGTCACCAGTGCCGTCGCCGAGGGCGACCTGACCCGCTCCATCACGGTGGAGGCCTCCGGCGAGGTCGCCGACCTCAAGGACAACATCAACTCCATGGTGGAGTCCCTGCGCGAGACCACCCGGGCCAACCAGGAGCAGGACTGGCTCAAGACCAACCTGGCGCGGATCTCCAGCCTGATGCAGGGCCACCGCGATCTGCCGGTGGTCGCCGAGCTGATCATGGACGAGCTCACACCGCTGGTCTCGGCCCAGTACGGCGCCTTCTACCTGGCGGAGGACACCGAGCGCGGGCCCGAACTGCGGCTGGTGGGGTCGTACGGCTATCCCGACGACGAGGAGCGGCCCACGCGGATCCCGGTCGGCCGTTCGCTGGTCGGCCAGGCCGCGCGCAACCGCCGTACCGTCACCGTGGAGGAGCTGCCCGAGGGGTACGTCACCATCTCCTCCGGTCTCGGGCAGGTGTCGCCCACCGCTCTGGTGGTGCTGCCGATCGTGGTCGAGGAGCAGGTCCTCGGGGTGATCGAGCTGGCGTCCGTCGCCCGCTTCACGCAGATCCACCAGGACTTCCTGGCGCAGCTGATGCCGACGATCGGCGTCAACCTGAACACCATCGTGGCCAACGTGCGCACCGACGAACTGCTCGACGAGTCGCAGCGGCTGACCGGTGAACTCCAGGCCCGCTCCGAGGAGTTGCAGGTCCAGCAGGACGAACTCCAGCGCTCCAACGCCGAGCTGGAGGAGAAGGCCTCGCTGCTGGCCTCGCAGAACCGGGACATCGAGGCGAAGAACCTCCAGATCGAGCAGGCGCGGCAGGAGCTGGAGACCCGGGCGCAGCAGTTGTCGCTGGCCTCGAAGTACAAGTCGGAGTTCCTGGCCAACATGAGCCACGAGCTGCGCACCCCGCTCAACAGCCTGCTGATCCTGGCCCAGTTGCTGGCGCAGAACCCCTCGCGCAACCTCACCCCGAAGCAGGTCGAGTACGCGGGCATCATCCACTCGGCGGGCTCGGACCTGCTCCAGCTCATCAACGACATCCTGGACCTCTCCAAGGTCGAGGCGGGCAAGATGGACGTCGCCCCGGAGCGGGTGCCGCTGCGCAAGCTGCTGGAGTACGTCGAGGCCACGTTCCGGCCGATGACGACGCAGAAGAGCCTGGAGTTCACGGTGGCCACCGCCCCCGGTACGCCGGTCGACCTGCTCACGGACGACTCGCGGCTGCGGCAGATCCTGCGCAACCTGCTGTCGAACGCGGTGAAGTTCACCGAGCAGGGCGGGGTGGAGCTGAGGATCGAGCCCGCCGCCGACCGGGAGGTGCCGCCGGGCGTGTACCGGGGCGGGCCGGTCGTGGCGTTCCGGGTCAAGGACACCGGTATCGGCATTCCGCAGCAGCAACTGGAGACGATCTTCGGGGCGTTCCAGCAGGCCGACGGGACGACCAGCCGCAAGTACGGGGGCACGGGCCTCGGTCTGTCCATCACCCGGGAGATCGCCCAGCTGCTGGGCGGCGCGGTCACCGTCGACAGCACTCCCGGCCAGGGCAGTACGTTCACGCTCCATCTGCCGGTCGCCCGGGCCGACTTCGAGGAGCTGCTGGAGAGCGGTGGCCGGCCGGTGGAGCTGCCGTACTCCCCCGACGAGTCCGAGGCGCCCTCGGCGGCCCGTCCGCCCGTCGCCGGGCCCGCGCCCGCCCAGGAGCAGCGCAGGCGCCGTCTGCTGGTCATCGAGGAGCGGCCGCGCGGGCTGCTCACGCTCGTCGCCGAGCGGGCGGTCGCGGACATCACGTACGACTCCGGTGACCGGCACGGCTCGATCGACATCATCACGGCCGTCGGGGCCCAGGAGGCGGCGAGCACGCTGGCGGCCGACCCGTGCCACTGCGTCGTCCTGGAACTCGGCATCCCGCACGACGAGGGCGCCGACTTCCTCCAGGCGATGGGCGGCGACTCGGCGCTGGCCAGTGTGCCCGTCCTGGTGCACACCGGGCATCACATCAACCTGGCCCAGGAGCAGGGGCTGCGGGCCCTGGCGGGCGACCGGCCGCTGGACTTCCTGTCCAGTCTGGACGAGTTGCGGGAGCGCATCACCCTGCATCTGTCCGCCGAGCAGCCGGGCGACGTGCTGTCGCTGGTGCGTCCTGAGGAGTCGCAGCGGCCCGCCGCGCAGGTGGTGGACGACTCGTTCCTCGGCCGGACGGTGCTGGTGGTCGACGACGACGCGCGCAACCTCTTCGCGCTCAGCGGGGTGCTGGAGCTGCACGGCTTCCAGGTGCTGCACGCGGACAACGGCCGCAAGGGCATCGAGATGCTGCTGGCCCATCCCGACGTCTCGCTGGTCCTGATGGACGTGATGATGCCGGAGATGGACGGCTACGCCGCCACCTCGGAGATCCGGGCGATGGCCCAGTACGCGGAGCTGCCGATCATCACGGTCACCGCGAAGGCGATGCCGGGCGACCAGGAGAAGAGCCTGGCGTCGGGTGCGAACGACTACATCACCAAGCCCGTCGACACGGACGACCTCATCGGCCGCGTCCGGCGCTGGCTGCCCGGGTGAGGGGGCGGCGAGACCGTCAGCCGTTCGCGTGTCGTCCCAGCCGAGGAACAGGCCCATCGTGAGTGATCTCCGCCAGCCGCCCGAACCGCAGGGCACCCGCCAGGGAGCACCGCCCGGTGCCGCCGACGGAAACGACGGCACCGGGCAGCCGTCCCCCGTGGGCAGGCTGGCGGCGACCGTGGAGCGGCTGCGCCGAGAGGTGCGGGCGGCGCAGGCCGAGGCGGACGGGCGGGCGCTGATCGAACTGGCCAAGGGCATCCTGGTCGAGCGGCTGGGCTGCGGTCCCGCGCAGGCCGCGCGGCAGCTGACCGAGCTCGCCGAGCAGGCCGGGGTGACGCCCCTGGAGTTCGCCGTGGAGGTCATCAACCAGGCCTCGCGCGACCGGCTGTCGGAGGTGACCAGCGCCTTCCTCGCCGCCACCGCGGGCTCTCCGGACGCCGACTCCGCCGTACGGCTGCGTGCCGCCGAGAGCGGGGCGCTGGCCGCCCACGACACCCAGGCCGTCGCCGACTCGCTGCTGGAGCACGCGCTGACCCCGCTGGGCGCGGAGGCGGTCGCCATCTGGGCGCTGGGGGCCGACGGCTCGCTCACCCTGGCGGGCTGTGCCGGGTTCTCCGCCGCGGAGGCCGGTCGCTGGCGGCACGTCCCACCGGGCGTGACCACCGTGGCCCGCCGCGGGCTGGCCGAGCGGACCGGTCAGTGGATCCACAGCCTGTCCGAGACCGGCCTGCCGTCCATCGGCCAGCACCACCACGGCGCCGGCGGCCGGGTCGCCGTACCGGCCGGGACCGGCGGGCGGATCCACGGCGTCCTGGAGATCGCCTGGCCCGCGCCGCTGGAGCCCACTCCCCCGCCGATCGTCCGGCAGATCGAGGCCCTGGCCGAGCTGTGCGGGCACACCCTGGAGAGCTGCGCCCTGGACCGCCGCGACGGCGACACGGGACCGCGGATGGTGCCGGACGTCACGGAGCTGATGGACCTGGCCGACGGGCTGCACGACCCGGCCCTGGTGCTGGTGCCGCATCTGGACGCCGACGGGCATCTCGTCGACTTCCGCATCCACCACGTCAACAGCCGCTTCCTGGACCCCGCGGGGCGGCCGCGCGGGGTGGTCAGCGGGGCGCTGCTGCTTGAGGCGTATCCGATGGCCGCCGGGCACAGTGAGCTGTTCGAGCGGATCGAGCGCGTCTACGCCACCGGCGAGCCCTTCCGCACCCGCCGGATGCGGCTCACCGCGCTGGTGGACGACGTTCCGCTGGCGGCGGTCGCCGACATCAACATCAGCCGGCACGGGGGCAGTGTCCTGCTCATCTGGCGGGTCGAGGACGAGACGGCCCGGCTGGCGAGCCTGCTCCAGCACGCCCAGCGCCTGGGCCGCATCGGCGGTTTCGAGGAGAACGTCCTCACCGGCGAGATCACCTGGAACGGCCAGCTCTACCATCTCTACGGCAAGCCGTCCTCGGGCGCCCCCGTGGCGCTGGTGGACCTGCCCGCGCACGCCCATCCCGACGACGCCGTGGCCATCGGCCGGTTCCTGCGCACCCTGCTGCACCACCGGCGGCCCGCGTTCACCGCGTTCCGGCTGCTGCGCCCCGACGGGATCACCCGGCACATCCGGGTGGTGGCCGAGCCGGTGCTCGACTCGGACGGCCGGCTGTACGTCGTACGCGGCGCCTACCAGGACATCTCCGCCCACCACTGGACGGAGGTCGCCCTGGCCGCGACCCGCGACCAGCTCGCGCACACCGAGCAGCAGGCCAGCGAACGCAACCGGCTGACCCTTCAGTTGCAGCACGCCATCATGCCGCCCGCGCAGGCGCCGCTGGCGGTTCCGGGGCTGGACGTGGCGGTGCGCTACCGGCCCGCGGAGACCCAGCATCTGGTCGGCGGCGACTGGTACGACGCGGTCGTGCTGCCGTCCCGGCTGGTGCTGCTGTGCGTGGGCGACGTCGCCGGGCACGGCATCGAGGCGGCCACCAGCATGGTCGTGCTGCGCAACGCGCTGCGGGGACTCGCGGTGACCGGGGCCGGGCCCGGGCAGCTGCTGTCGTGGCTCAACATGGTGGCCCACCATCTGACCGGCGCGGTCACCGCCACCGCGGTCTGCGGCCTGTACGACCCCGAGAGCAACACCCTGCGCTGGGCGCGGGCCGGGCATCTGCCGCCAGTGCTGGTGCGCGGCTCGGAGGCGGCGCCGCTGCCGCTGGTGAAGGGGCTGCTGCTGGGGGCCGTACCGGAGGCGGTGTACGAGGAGCACGAGGTCCAGCTGGCCGTGGACGACACGCTGCTGATGTACACGGACGGGCTGATCGAACGCCGGGACCGGTCCGTGGAGGAGTCCCTGGCGCAGCTGCTGGCGCTCGCGCGTGCGGTTCCGCCCGCGCTGGACCAGCAGTTGGACGGTCTGCTCACGCACAGCAGGTCCGACACGGACGACGACACCTGCATCGTGGGCATCCGCGTGGCCTGAATCGCCCCGCCGGGGTCAGGTGTCCCGGCGTACGGCCGCGTCGAGGAGGGGGGCGAGTTCGCGGGCCACGGTGGTCAGCGGGCGTACGTCCCGCTCGGCGCGGGCCAGGAGGATCGCGCCCTCCAGGGCGCTCACCATGAGGGTGGCCAGCGCGGCGGCCCGTTCCTCGGGCACGTCCATGTCGGTCAGGGCGCGGGCCACCGGGCCGGTCCAGGTGGTGAACGCCGCCGCCGCGGCCCGGCGCGTGGACGGGCTGGACTCGGCGCGGTCCACCGTGGCGGCGGCGACGGGGCAGCCACCCGCGAAGCCGGTGGTCTCGTACTCGTCGGTCCACTGGCGCACCATCCGGGCGAACAGGCCGCCGGGGGTCGGCTCCGGCAGGTCCGATAGGAAGCGGGCCACCCGGTTGCCCGCGTACCGGCCCGCCCACTCCACGGCCTCGTCGACCAGCTGGTCCTTGCCGCCGGGGAAGTAGTGCTGGAGCGAGCCGCGCGGTGCGCCGGCGTGCGCGGCGACCTCGCGCATGCCGGTGGCGGCGACGCCGTCGCGCCGGATGAGCTGGGCCGCGCTGAAGACCATCCGTTCGCGCGCTCCCCGTTCGGGCGCCGTCATCGCCGACCTCCTGGTCCGGTGGTGTGGGGTCCAGTCTATGACCGCTGTCATAGACTGGAGCCGCTATGACCGCTGTCATAGTGCGCGGAAATGATGTCAGAGCGGGAGAAGGCGGTACCTCGTGAACGTGGGATTCATCGGTCTCGGCACCATGGGGCAGCCCATGGCCCTCAATCTCGCCCGCGCCGGGACGCCGCTCGTGGTCTGGAACCGCTCCCCTGGCCGGTGCGAGCCCCTGCGCTCCGCCGGGGCCGAGGTCGCCGCGCTCCCCGCCGAGGTCTTCGAGCGGGCAGGGACGGTGATCCTGATGCTGGCCGACGAGGCCGCCGTGGACGCCGTGCTGGGGCGTGGCACGCCGGAGTTCGCCGCCCGCGTCGCCGGACACACGGTCGTCCACATGGGCACGACCTCGGCGGAGTTCTCCGCCGGTCTCCAGGACGCCGTCCGGGCGGCGGGCGGACGGTACGCGGAGGTTCCCGTCTCCGGGTCCCGGATCCCCGCCGAGCAAGGGGAACTCGTGGGGATGACCGCCGGGGACGCGGACGCCGTCGCGGCCGTACGTCCGCTGCTCGCCGCCATGTGCCGGGAGACGTTCGACTGCGGCGCGGTACCGGGCGCGCTGCTGATGAAGTTCTCCGTGAACCTCTTCCTGATCACCCTGGTCACCGGGCTGACCGAGGCGTTCCACTTCGCGGACCGGCACGGCCTCGACCAGGGCCTGCTCCGGGACGTCCTGGACGCGGGACCGATGGCGAGTGCCGTCTCGCGGGTGAAGGGAGCCAAGCTGCTGGCCCGCGACTTCGCCGTGCAGGCCGCCGCCGACAACGTGCTGGAGAACAACCGCCTGATCGCCGAGGCCGCCCGCAAGGCCGGTCTGGCCTCTCCCCTGCTCGACGTCTGCCACGCCCTGTACGGCGAGGCCGTCGAGCAGGGCCACGGCGGCGCGGACATGGTGGCCGTGCTGCGCGCCCTGGAGACGCGCACCGGCGCCCCGGCCTCGACGCCCCTCGCGCGCCGAGAGTGAACTGCCGACGAATTCTGGCTTTTCCTCCGGTCAGGACCTGGTCAGGAAGGCGGTTTCCGGCCCTGCGGGGTGCTTAGCATCGGCAGCGCAAGCGATGCATCCCGTACGACCCACTGGAGCCCCGGCGTGTCCCCACCCGAGCCCGGAGCCGTGACCGCCGCGCCCGTCCCGCTCCTGCGACGGCGCCCCGTGCTGCTCACGGCCGCCGTACTCGTCGTGGCCGCGGCGGTGACGGCGGGCGTGGTGGTCACCCGGGACCCCGGTGAGGGCAGGGGCGTGCGGTCGGTCGCCTCCGACGGGCTGCGCCACACCACCGTCGACGTGGGCACGAGCGGCTGCGGACACGGCTGGACCCACGCGGCGGCGGGACGCCAGGTCTTCGACCTGCGCAACACCTCCGCCACGGCGGCCGAGGCGTATCTCACCGACGCCCGGACCGGTGCGGTCTACGGCGAGGTCGAGGGCCTGGGTCCCGGCACCACCCGGCCGCTTCAGGTGACCCTCGGCGACGGCTCCTACGCCTTCAAGTGCCTGCCCGACGACGCCGACGCCGTCACCGGGCCCACCGTGCGGATCACCGGCGGCGGGGGCGTGAAGAGCGGTCCGGCCGCGATGCCCGTCACCCAGCAGGAACTCATCCCGCCCACCCTCGCCTACCAGAAGTGGATCCAGGCCCGCACCGTCGAACTGGCCCGCAGGACCGATGTGCTGCGCGCCGCCGTCGACCGCGGTGACCTGGCCGCCGCGCGTGCCGCCTGGCTGCCCGCGCACCTGGTGTACGAGCGGATGGGCGCCGCCTACGGCACCTTCGGGGACGCCGACGGGGAGATCAACGGCACCACGGCCGGGCTGCCGGACGGGGTGCGCGATCCGGGTTTCGCCGGGTTCCACCGGGTCGAGTACGGGCTGTGGCACGGCGAGTCCGCGAGCGGTCTGCGCGGACCGGCCGACCGTCTGGCCGAGGCCGTGCACGCCTTGCGGGACAGCTGGCCCGACCAGCGGATGGACCCGGCCGACGTCGGCCTGCGGGCGCACGAGATCCTGGAGAACACCGTGCAGTTCGAGCTGACCGGCCGTACCGACTACGGCAGCGGCACCAACCTCGCCACCGCCCGCGCCAACCTCGACGGCACCCGGGCCCTGCTCGGTTACCTGCGCCCGCTGCTGAAGACCCGCGCCGCCGGGCTGACCGGGATCGACACCTGGACGGACCGCGCCCAGCACACCCTGGACGCCTTCGACCACGGCGGCCACTGGACCCCGCTCGCCCGATTGACACGCAGCCAGCGGGAGAAGGTCGACGCCGACCTGAGCGAACTCGTGGAGCGGCTGGCCGAGGTCGCCGCCCTGACCGACGTACGGAGAACCGCGTGACATCCGCGAAGCAGGTGGGCCGCCGGGGATTCCTGGCGGGAGCGGCCGCCGTGGCAGGTACGGGGCTGGTGGCGGCCGCCGCCCCCGAGAACGCAGACAGCGCCGGTGGCGCCGGGAGCGACACTCAGGGCGTGCCCTTCCACGGCCCCCACCAGGCCGGCATCCTCACCCCGGCACAGCGCGCCACGGCGTTCGTGTCCTTCGACGCGACGGCGGACGGCCGTGCCGAACTGACCGACCTGCTGCGCACGGTCACCGAGCGGGCCCGCTTCCTGACCGCCGGAGGCACCCCGGACGCCCTCGGCATCACCGCCCCGCCGGCCGACTCCGGAACCCTCGGCCCGCAGATCCCCGCCGACCGGCTGAGCGTCACCGTCGGCGTCGGCGCCTCCCTCTTCGACGACCGCTACGGTCTGGCCGCCCGCAAGCCGCACCGGCTCACCGCCATGCCGTCCTTCCCCGACGACGACCTCGACGCGGCCTGGTGCCACGGCGATCTCAGCGTGCAGCTGTGCGCCGACAACACCGACACCGTGCTGCACGCCCTGCGCGACCTCACCAGGCACACGCGCGGCGGGATGCAGGTGCGCTGGCGGATGGACGGGTTCGTCAGCCCCTCGCGGCCGTCCGGGGCCCCGCGCAACCACCTGGGGTTCAAGGACGGCATCGCCAACCCCGAGGTGACCGACGGCCGTGCGATGGACCGGCTGGTGTGGGTGGGCACGGGCGGCGGGGAGCCGGACTGGGCGGTCGGCGGCAGCTACCAGGTCGTACGGCTGATCCGGATGCTGGTGGAGTTCTGGGACCGCGTCTCGATCACCGAGCAGGAGCGGATGTTCGGGCGCGCCCGGGACACCGGGGCGCCCCTGGACGGCCGGCACGAGAAGGACGAGCCGCGGTACGCGCAGGATCCGCAGGGTGACGTGATCCCGCTGGACAGCCATATCCGGCTCGCCAACCCGCGCACCGGCGCCACCGACGAGCAGCGCATCCTGCGCCGGGGCTACAACTACGACCGGGGCACGGACGGCAACGGCAACCTCGACATGGGGCTGGTGTTCTGCTGCTACCAGCAGGATCCGGCCCGGCAGTTCGAGACCGTGCAGAAGCGGCTGGCCGGTGAACCGCTGGTCGACTACATCTCGCCGTTCGGAGGCGGCTACTTCTTCGCGCTGCCCGGGGTGCGGGACGCCTCCGACTGGCTGGGACGCGCCCTCATGGCCTGACACCGCCTCTTCGATACCAGTCAAGAACGGCTCAAAATCCCATGAGATTTTCCTGACCGAACATTCGCTCGCGCGTCATCGCCTCTGCCCTGAGCTGCCGTCACCATGGCCGAGGGTTCCGGCAGCAGCCCCTTCCCGTGCTCCCTGCAAACGTGCTCCCTGGAAAGGCAACACAGCATGATCGGCTCCACCACAGCAAGAACCGTGGGTGCCCTGCTCGGCGCCCTCGTCGTCGCGGCGGCGGGCGCCGTGCCCGCCTCTGCGGCCCCCGCACACCACAGCCCCTCGGCCGCGCGGACCGCGACGCCGATCAAGCACATGGTGGTCATCTACGACGAGAACATCTCCTTCGACCACTACTTCGCCACCTACCCCAAGGCGACCGGAACCGACGGCACGAAGTTCACCGCGGCCAAGCACACCCCGAAGGCGAACAACCTTCTCAACGCCGGGCTGCTGAAGAAGAACCCGAACCTGTACACCCCGAAGCGACTGGCCAGTTCACAGGCGGTGACCTGCGACCAGAACCACTCCTACGGCCCCGAGCAGTACGCGGCGAACGGCGGCAAGGCCGACAAGTACGTCGAGAACACCGAGGTCAACAAGTGCACCGGGCTGTTCGGCGAGCCCGGCCTGGTGATGGACTACTACGACGGCAACACCGTCACCGCGCTGTGGAACTACGCGCAGAACTACTCGCTGAACGACCGCTCCTTCAGTTCGGTCTACGGCCCCTCCACGCCCGGTGCCCTCAACCTGATCTCCGGTCAGACGCACGGCGTGATCTCCACCGACCCGTCCTCCGGCACGGAGCACCCGAAGCAGACGACCACGCCGGACTCGTACGCGGTGATCTCGCCGAACGCCAAGGGCGTCGGCACGGTCGTCAACGACCCCGACCCGGCCTACGACGACTGCGCGGACAAGGACCACACCAGCACCAGCGCGCTCGCCGCGATGCAGGGCAAGAACATCGGTGACCTGCTCAACTCCAAGGGCGTGAGCTGGGGTTGGTTCCAGGGCGGCTTCCGGCCCAGCACCGCGTGGGACGGCAAGCAGAGCGACTACGCCAAGTGCGACACCACGCACGCCAACGTGGGCGGCGCGGCGGCCGTCGACTACAGCCCGCACCACAACCCGTTCGCCTACTACAAGTCGACGGCGAACCCGCACCACCTCGCGCCCAAGAGCGTCGCCGAGATCGGCCACAGCGGGCGCGCCAACCACAACTACGACCTGAGCGACTTCGACGCCGCGGTCAAGGCCGGGAACCTGCCCGCCGTGAGCTTCCTGAAGGCCGGTGAGTACCAGGACGGCCACGCGGGCTACTCCGACCCGATCGACGAGCAGCACTTCCTCGTCAAGGAGATCAACGCCCTCCAGCAGTCGCCGGAGTGGAAGTCCACCGCGGTCGTGCTCGCCTACGACGACTCCGACGGCTGGTACGACCACGTCACCTCCAAGGTCCTCAACGGCTCCAAGGACTCGACCGTCGGCTCCAACGGCAAGGCCCTCGACAGCCCCGCCTGCCAGTCAGGGCACGCCGCCGCGAGCGGTTACGCGGACCGCTGCGGACCGGGCACCCGGCAGCCGCTGCTGGTCATCTCCCCCTACAGCAAGGTGAATTCGATCGACCACACCGCCACCGAGCAGGCGTCGATCACCCGGTTCATCGAGAACAACTGGCGCACCGGCCGCATCGGCGACGCCTCCTTCGACCAGCGGGCGGGCAGCCTGACCGGCATGTTCGACTTCCGGCACCCCAACGACAAGCAGGTGCTGCTGAACTCCGACGGCTCGGTCAAGTCGGTCAAGCGGATCCCGCACTACTCCCAGGCGGCCTCGGCCACCTCGGACAGGACGCCGTACGCGCCCTACGTCGCGGACCTCAAGGCGCAGAACGTCGCCGACACCGGCAGCACCTCCCCCGCCCTGCCGATCGTCCTCGGGGCCGGTCTCCTCACCGCCGCGGCCACGACCACGGTGTTCACCCTGCGCCGTCGCAGGACCTGCACGGCGACGAGCTGAGCGGATCGTCGGGCCCGGCCCGACACGAGCGAGCGCCCCGCACCCGGCTCCAGTGACCGGGTGCGGGGCGCTCGCTCGTCCGTGCCGCGAGCCGTGCCCGGCTCAGGCGCTCCTGGCCGAGCCCCGCCGGCCGGCCGCCGCGAGGACCGCGGCCGCCGCTCCGGTGCCCAGTACGGCGCCCGCGACCACGTCGCCCGGGTAGTGGACGCCGGTGTGGATCCGGGAGTAACCCACCGCGCAGGCCAGCAGGCCCAGCGGGACCGTGGCGACGGGGAGCGTGGGACCCACGGCGGCCGCGAAGGCGACCGCGGACGCGGTGTGGCCCGAGGGGAAGGACGCGGACTTCGGCATGGGCACGTGCCGTCCCGGGAACGGGGAGTCCTCGGCGCGGTGCGGCCGGGTGCGGCGGACCAGGCGCTTGCCGAGCAGGTTGGCGCTCGCGGAGGCGACCCCGATGGCCGCGACGCCGAGGAGGCCGGCGCGCCGGGGGCGGCCGGGGCACAGGGCGAGCAGTCCGGCGACCGTGAAGGAGATCTTGGAGTGGTCCGCCGCGGCGGACAGCCGCCGCAGGGCATGGTCCAGGGTGGGGGTCCGGGTGACCGTCACGGCCTCGTACAGCGCCTGGTCGAGGGCGGCGAGATCGCGCAACAGCTCTCGGGGGGCCAGTTGTTGCGGCTGCGGTCGGTCAAGCATCGCTCTGCTCCTGGTTCTTGGCGGTCGGACGGGGGGTTCGGTGGAGGGCCAGGCGGACGACCCGGCGCCAGTCCACGGAGGGCGCGATGTAGGGCGCGCCGGGACGGTGTCTCGGTACCCGCATCCGCAGCGCTCGCGGTCGTACGGCGCAGACGACGGGCTGGGGCAGTTGCAGTGCCTCGCCGTCCACCGCGACGGGGATCGTCTCCGTGTCGGCCTCGACGGTCACGCGACGCGAGGTCAACGACGTTATCCCGCTGGCCCGTTCGCCCAGCAGGGCGA
Organism: Streptomyces sp. SID13726; assembly: GCF_010548375.1. GTDB lineage: Bacteria > Actinomycetota > Actinomycetes > Streptomycetales > Streptomycetaceae > Streptomyces. Next base: position 150,894 of record NZ_JAAGLY010000017.1, on the reverse strand, counting down.
GTTCGGCGGCCTGGGCCGCGCCCTCGATGCGCACGCTGAGCACGCCGAGTTCGCCTCCGTCCAGGCGTGATCTGCGGCCGACGCCGAGGGGGTCGGCCAGCACGTAGGGGTTGTTGCTCACCAGCAGGGCCTGCGGGGCCTGGAGCCGCTGGTCGTCCGCCGTGGCCGTCAGGCGCGCGCCCGCGCCGCCCGCCAGCAGGTCGGGGAGCCGGTCGAGCGTGGTGACCGTCTTGGCGTCGCGGTACTCGGGGTTCTGCACGATCTCCGCGTAGGTGCCGAAGGAGACGGTGTTGACGAAGGGCCGGCCGGCCACGTCGCCCAGGTCGACCCGGATCTCGACGCCGTCCGACAGGGCGTCGAGGCCGCTCGTCGGGTCGTCGCGGTCGAGGCCCAGGTCCATCGCGAAGTGGTTGCGGGTCCCGGCGGCCAGCACCATGAACGGCACGTCGTGCTCGGCGGCCACCCCCGCCACCAGGGCCTGTGTGCCGTCGCCGCCCGCCACCCCGAGCAGGTCGGCGCCCTCCGCGACGGCCTGGCGTGCCAGTGCCGCCGGGTCGGGGCTGCTGTCGAGGTCGAGGAGGATCACCCGGGCGCCCAGGGCCTCGGCGCGCTCGGCCAGTCCGTGCTTGCCGACCTTGCCGCCGCCCGACTTCGGGTTCATGATCAGCACCGGTCTGCGGGGCGGCCGGGCGGAGTGGGAGTGCATGCCGCGCGGGGCCCGGAGGCGGCGCAGCGCGCTGCGGGCGCAGCCCAGTGCCGCCACCCACAGTCCCAGTGCGGCCGCCGCGAAGGGCCAGAGTCCGGAGACGGCGTACAGGACGAGGACGGCGACGGGTGCGGCCAGTGCCAGCAGGGCGCCGCACAGGCGTGCCACGCCCCGGTGGGCCAGCGCCCACCACAGGCCCGCCCCTGCGAGGGCGAGGCCCACCAGGCCCAGGAGCAGGAGCAGCCACTGTCCTGCGGACACCACCGCCGCGACCACACCGGCCAGACAGAGCAGTGCCAGCCGGGCCAGGGTGTGTGCCTCGGTGCCGGAGTCGTCCGGCTGTGCCTCGTTCTTCGTTCGGGTCGCATTCATGATGCTGCGGGCGACCTCCCAGGGCTCCGTGGCAGCTGTGCGAGCCATCGGCCTCCTGGCAGATCCGGGCCCTGCCCTGCCACTCCCCTCCATGGTCACCGCGGCCCGCTGGTCCGGTACCCCGGATCGTGTCCCCGAGGCCGGTGACGTGGCGACGTCGTGTGCCGGGGGTCGGTCGCCCAACGATCTCACGCGTCCGCCGGGCACGGCACGGCGGACGCGGCACTGATCGACTTCGCCGCTCCACCACCGGCTTCGGGGCCGGTGTCGGACCCGCGTGGGAGCGTGGAAGCGGGAGGGGAAGGAGGCCGTGTCATGGGAGACGCCGACGCACGGTTCCTGCGCGGTCTGTTCGACGAGGAGGGCAGCCTGCACGCGGCGGGCCGGACCGCGCTGTACCGGTTGTACGGCCTGGAGGGCCTGCTGTACGTCGGGATCTCGACCTGTCCGCTGACGCGGGTGCGCACCCATCTGCGGGAGCAGCGCTGGCGGTCCCAGGTGATCGGGATCCGGATCGACTATCCCGACGACGCCGAGGCGGCCGAGCGGGAGGCCGTGTGGTCCGAACGGCCCCGGTACAACGTCGTCTTCAACGGCCGCCGCCCGCCGCCGCCCCCGGACCGCGCGGCCCGGCTCAGGGCCGAGCTCGCCGCGGAGCGGAGACGGCTGGCGGAACTGGAGGCGGCCGTGCCGGAGTCGGCGGCTCACCTGCGGCTCATCACACGCGGGATCAGGGCGAAGAGGGCCAGGATCGCGCGGCTGGCCGAGGCGGCCGAGGACGCGTCGCACCGTCGTACGGACCGGGGCGGACCGGCCACGTCCTGAGCGTCACTCGGACCGCAGGGTGTGTTCCAGGCGCTCGGCGACCAGCTTCACGAAGCGCGCGGGCTCCTTGGGCTGGCCCCCCTCCGCCAGGACGGCGAGCCCGTACAGCAGCTCCGCGCTCTCGCCGAGGCCGGTGCGGTCCTCCTGCTCGTCGTAGGACCGGTTCAGGCCCTGGACGAGCGGGTGGTCGGGGTTGAGCTCCAGGATGCGCTTGGTGGTCGGGACCTCCTGGCCCATCGCCCGGTACATCTGCTCCAGCGCGGGCGTCAGGTCGTGGGCGTCGGAGACCACGCAGGCCGGGGAGACGGTGAGCCGGGTGGACAGGCGGACGTCCTTCACGTCCTCCTTCAGGTGCTCCGTCATCCAGCCCAGCAGTCCTGCGTACGACTCGGTCCGCTTCTCCCGTTCGGCGTCGGCCTCCTCGTCGTCCTCGGCGCCGAGGTCGATCTCGCCCTTGGCGACGGACCGCAGCCGCTTGCCCTCGAACTCGCCCACGGCGTCGACCCACACCTCGTCGACGGGGTCGGTGAGCAGCAGGACCTCGACGCCCTTCGCGGCGAACGCCTCCATGTGCGGGGAGTTCGCGATGCTCTGCCGGGACTCGCCGGTCAGGTAGTAGATGTCGTCCTGGCCGTCCCGCATCCGCTCGACGTACTCCTGGAGCGTGGTCGGCTCGTCCTCGGCACGGGTGCTGGCGAAGGACGCGACGGCGAGGAGGGCGTCGCGGTTGCCGGAGTCGCTGATCAGCCCCTCCTTGAGCACGGCGCCGAACTCCCGCCAGAACGTGGCGTACTTGTCGGTGTCGTCGCTCTTCATCCGCTTGACCGTGGCGAGGACCTTCTTGGTCAGCCGCCGCTGGATCATCTGAATGTGCCGGTCCTGCTGGAGAATCTCGCGGGAGACGTTGAGCGAGAGGTCCTGCGCGTCCACGACGCCCTTGACGAAGCGGAGGTACTGCGGCAGCAGCGCCTCGCAGTCGTCCATGATGAGCACGCGCCGGACGTAGAGCTGGAGGCCGCGCCGGAAGTCCCGGGTGAACAGGTCCTGCGGGGCGTGCTCCGGGAGGAAGAGCAGGGCCTGGTACTCGAAGGTCCCCTCGGCCTGGAGGCGGATCGTCTCCAGCGGGTCGCGCCAGTCGTGGCCGACGTGCTTGTACAGCTCGTGGTACTCGTCGTCGGAGACCTCCTCGCGCGAGCGCGCCCACAGGGCCTTCATCGAGTTGAGGGTCTCGGCGTCGGGCGTCTCCTGGCCCTCGCCGGCCTTCGGGAAGTGCCGGATCGGCCAGGTGATGAAGTCGGAGTACCGCTTGACGATCTCCTTGACCTTCCACACCGAGGTGTAGTCGTGCAGCTGGTTGTCGGGGTCGGCCGGCTTGAGGTGGAGGGTGACGGAGGTGCCCTGCGGGGCGTCGTCGACGCTCTCCAGGGTGTACGTCCCCTCGCCGCGCGAGGACCAGCGGGTGCCCTTGCTCTCGCCCGCCTGCCGGGTCACCAGGGTCATCTCGTCGGCGACCATGAAGCCGGAGTAGAAGCCGACGCCGAACTGCCCGATGAGCCCCTCGGCCCCGGCGCCGTCCTGGGCCTCCTTCAGCTCCTTCAGGAAGGCGGCCGTGCCGGAGTTGGCGATGGTGCCGATGAGCCTGCCGACCTCTTCGTACGACATCCCGATGCCGTTGTCCCGGACGGTGAGCGTCCGGGCGTCCGGGTCGAGTTCGATCTCGATGTGGAGGTCGGAGGTGTCGGCGTCGAGGCTGTCGTCCCGCAGCGCGGCCAGACGCAGCTTGTCGAGCGCGTCGGAGGCGTTGGAGACGAGCTCCCTCAGGAAGACGTCCTTGTTCGAGTAGACCGAGTGGATCATCAGCTGGAGCAACTGACGGGCCTCTACCTGGAACTCAAACGTTTCGGTCGGCATGGTGGGCGTGTCCCTCGCAGATCACTGAGTCGCCGGATCAGATCAGAGTCACTCTAGGACAACGGACCGGGAGTTCATGTCCGGGGACTGGCGCACCTCACGTCCCACCCGGTATGTCATGCCACTGACATCATCGGCACTCCGTGCCGGAGTGAAGGGATACCCCCGTGCACCTGCGCCCTCTGCGCGTCCTGGTCTGCTCCACCGCCCTCGCCCTGTCCGCGCCCGCCCTGCTCCCGGGCACGGCCGCCGCGGCGGTGCCCGTCTCCTCGGTCTATCTCCAGAACTACGCCACCGGTCTCAACACGGCCGACAGCGGCGGTACCGTCGCCGCCCACAATCCCAAGGGCAACGAGGACCATCAGCAGTGGACGCCGGTCTCGGTCGACGGCGGCTATCAGCTGCGGAACTCCGACGAGTCCGGCAGATGCCTCGGCCGCAGCGGCACCTCGGCGGTCACCGCGGCCTGCGGCGCGGACGGCACCACCTGGTCCGTCACCGCCGGCGCGAACAGCACGTACACCGTCTCCGTGCCGGGCACCTCGCAGTACCTCACCGGCTCCTCCTCGGACTCCGCGGCCGTGCAGCTGGGTTCGTCCGGTGACCTGGCCCGCTGGTATCTCACCCCGGTCTCCTACGCCACCTCGGCGATGCCCTCCGCGGACACCCGGACGCTGGACCAGGTGACCTTCCTGACCGCGCACAACGCCTTCGCCAACGGGGCCGACGGGAACTTCGCCTCCTTCCCGGTCAGTCTGTTCCCCAACCAGAACTACGGTGTCAGCCGTCAACTGGCCGACGGGGTCCGCGGGTTCATGCTCGACGACTACACCGTGAACGGACAGGCGGTGCTCTGCCACAACAGCTGCGACGGGGTCGGCAGCCCGGTGCCGCTGGCCACCGACCTCCAGCGCATGGTCGACTTCCTCAAGGCGAACCCCGGTCAGTTCGTCACCGTGTTCCTGGAGGACTACGCCTCCTCCGACGTGCTGAAGTCCTCGCTCGCCTCGGTGAGCGGACTGTCCGACGTGCTGTACCGGCCCGACCAGGAGGGCGTGGCCACCAAGGGCTGGCCCACGATGGCCGACCTGGCCGCGCGCGGCAAGCAGCTGCTGATCTTCAGCGACCGGACGCGGGCGAGCGACACCTCCAGTGGATGGTCCACGCGGGACACCTTCGGGGTGATGTACCAGCGTGAGTGGACCGTCGAGAACTACTGGTCCATGGGCGGCGGCATCGGCGGCTCCGACTGGTCCTGCTACAGCCGGTGGGGCACCGGCAGGCCGCTCACCACGGACTCGTCGGCCTTCCACCCGCTGTTCGTGATGAACCACTTCCGGGACTACACGATCGGCTCCACCGTCGAGACCGACAACGGCAAGCTCCAGAACCGCGCGCAGAACTTCTGCACGCCGGCCGCCCGCAAGAAGCCCAACTACCTGGCGGTGGACCGCTACGACCTCGGCTCCCCCAGCCCGCTCACCACGGTGGGCGCGCTCAACACCTACGTCCTCGCGCCGGGGCAGTGACGAGCGGACCCGCCGGGGTCACTCCCGGCGGGCCGCGACGTCTCCGTTGACCGTGGTGAGCGTCATGCCGTGGTCGCGGTCGGCGCCGCGGGTGGGCAGGGCGGTCGTGGCGCGGCCGTTGTCCGTGGTGGCGGTGACCCGGTAGGCGGGGCTGTCGTGCGCGACGGTGACCTCGACCGAGCCGTTGACGGTCGTCGCGGTCACGGCCGACGGTACGGCCGCGCAGCCCACAGTCACGTCGCCGTTGACCGTGGCGGCGTGCACCCGGTCCGCCGCCACGCCCGTGGCGCGCACCGAGCCGTTGCGGGTGGCGAGCCGTACGGTGCCGTGGCCGGAGCCGGAACGGGTCGCCGTCACATCGCCGTTGACGGTGGTGACGTCCAGGGCGCCGTCGACGCCCGCCACGTCGACACCGGCGTTGCGCGCGGTGACCGTGACGTCCACGCCGTCGGGGACGTCGACGTACGGCATGCGGGGGCAGTCGCCGTCGCAGGACAGGTCGAGGGTGCGGACGTCGTCGCGGTAGGACCAGTGCGCGTCGACGCGGTGGTCGACGGTCACGTCGTGGCCGTCGGCCGGGCGCAGCCGTACGCCGTTGTCCGTGGCGATCAGCAGGTGGTCTCCGGGGGCCTGCGTACGGAGTGCTCCCTCGGCCCGAGGGCCGCCGGAGTCCGTGTCGTGGCCGCCGCCGCACGCCCCTGCGAGGGGCAGCAGCGACAGGGTCACGATCAGGCGCGTCAGGCGCCGGCTCGGCTTCATGCCCGGACGGGTGCCCCGGGTCGCCGCAGCCATGACAGCGCGGCGGCAGCGGTACCGCCTTCGTCCGCTCTACGGCACCCTGACCGAGTCGGAGGTCTCCGTCGTGCCCTCGGCTGCCGCGAGTGCCTTGTTGCGGCGGACGGAGGACCAGAAGGACCAGCCGATCAGGATCACGCCGACGAGGCCGGTGATGATCTCGTTGATCTGGTACTGGATGGTGACCATCAGGATCACCGCGAGGGCGCCGATCGCGTAGTGGGCGCCGTGCTCCAGGTAGACGTAGTCGTCCAGGGTGCCCTGACGGACCAGGTACACGGTCAGCGAACGGACGTACATCGCGCCGATACCGAGGCCAAGCGCCATCAGCACGATGTCGTTGGTGATCGCGAAGGCGCCGATCACGCCGTCGAAGGAGAAGGACGCGTCCAGCACTTCCAGGTAGAGGAACATGAAGAACGCGGCCCGGCCCGCCAGGAGGACCGCCGAGCCCCCGCCGCCGGAGCGCTCGGCCGCCTCCTCCTCGCGTTCCTCCTCCTCTTCGAGCCGGTTCTCGAAGAAGCCGGACATGCCGCCCACCACCAGATAGGTGATGAGGCCCGCGATGCCGGAGATCAGGACGGTCTCGGCCTTGTCGACATGCGTGCCGCCGTGCTGGTGGGCGTGGGTCGCGAAGGTGAACGCGGTGATGAGCAGCACGATCAGGGCGATGCAGACCGACAGCATGTCGACCTTGCCGAGCCTGGCCAGCGGCCGCTCGATCCAGCGCAGCCACTGGATGTCCCGGTCCTCGAAGATGAAGTCCAGGAAGATCATCAGCAGGAACATCCCACCGAACGCGGCGATCGCCGGGTGCGCGTCGGTGACCAGCTCCTGGTAGCGGTCCTTGTCGGTCACCGCCAGCTGGACCGCGTCGTACGGATTGAGCTTCGCCGTGATCGCGACGATCACCACCGGGAAGACCAGCCGCATCCCGAACACCGCGATCAGGACGCCGACCGTGAGGAAGATCTTCTGCCAGAAGGCGTTCATCTTCTTCAGGACCCCGGCGTTGACCACCGCGTTGTCGAACGACAGCGAGATCTCCAGGACGGCCAGGATCGCCACGATGCCGAAGGCGGCCCAGCCGTCGTACAGCACTCCGACGGCGAGGCCGAGCGCGGTGACCGCGAACGCCCAGCGAAAGGTCTTCAGAATCACTTGCACCAAGTCCTGTCCATGGGGCGATGGCCCGGGGCGGGCACGAACAGCCGTACCGTCACGGGCGTTGTCTATCACGGTCCCGCACGGCCCGCCCGGGTCAGGTCCGGGTCGGCACCCGCACCGCGAGGAGGGCGACGTCGTCGTCGTTGGCGTCGGGCCTGACCCGGCGCAGCAACTGGTCGGTGAAGGACGCCAGGGGCCGGTGGGCGAGGGCGGCGGCGTGCCGGCGCAGCCGCTGGAGGCCGTCGTCGAGGCTGTGTCCGGGCGCCTCGATCAGGCCGTCGGTGTACAGCACCAGGGTCGAGCCGGGCGGCAGCGGCGCGGTCGCGTCGGTGCGGGGTCTGCGCACTCCGGTGCCCAGGAGCAGGCCGTGGCCGTCGGTGAGGTAGTGGGCGAGGCCGTCGCGGCTGATCAGCAGCGGTGGCGGGTGGCCGGCGTTGGTCCAGGACAGCTGCCAGTCTCCGGCCTCGTCCGCCTCGATGCGGGCCAGGATCAGGGTGGCCATGGTGACGTCGGTGATGTGCATGACGGCCTCGTCGAGCCGGTCGACGATCCGGCTCGGGGGCTCCTGATGGGCCCAGGCGTAGGCGCGCAGCATGTTGCGCACCTGGGCCATGCCGGCCGCGGCCTCCAGGTCGTGGCCGACGACGTCGCCGACCGCCAGTGCGGTGGCGCCGTCGGACAGGGAGAAGGCGTCGTACCAGTCGCCGCCGACCTGTGAGGCGTCCGGCGCGGGCAGGTAGCGGGCCGTCATCTGCAGATCCGGCACTCCGGGCAGCTGGGGCAGCAGGTGGTTCTGCATGGTCTCGGCGACCTTGCGCTGGCGCTGGTAGAGGCGGGCGTTGTCCAGGGCCAGGCCCGCGCGGCGCGCGATGTCCTCGATCAGCGGAAGGTCGGCGGTGGTGAACTCGCCCGGCTCCCCGGAGCGGCCCACGGTCAGGGCGCCCAGGACCGCGCGCGGGCTGCGGATGGGGGCGATGGCGGCGGAGCTGATGCCGGTGGCCTCGAAGAGGCGCCGCTGCTCGACCGCGATGCCCGAGTCGGGTTCCCGCTGGTAGGTCCGCGGTCCGGCCAGCGTGGAGGCGACTCCGCGCAGGGCCCTGGACAGGGGCATCGGCGACTCCTCGGGTACCGGGGGCATGGGCCCCTGGAGATCCTCGTGGCGCACCAGGGCGTCGCCCTCCGCGTGCACCACAGCGGCCCGCCACACCTCGTCACGCTCGGTGATCAGGTCGACGACCACCCAGTCGGCGAGCCGGGGCACGACCAGTGAGACCAGCCGGCTCAGCGCCTCCTCGACGTCGAGGGTCGAGGCCAGCTGGGTGGTGGTCTCGGCGAGCAGGGCCAGCCGTTCGAGCTCCGGCAGCGGCCCGGTCCACATCGCCGTCCGCTGTGCGGTCGCGTGCGGCTGCCGGGCGTGCACGAGCACGAGCGTGCCGGTTTCGCCGCCTCCCACGTCGTACGGCGTGATCAGCCAGGAGACGGGCAGCAAGGAGCCGTCCCCGCACTCGAAGTAGTCCTCCTCGCCCTGGGCGGTGCGCCCGTCGTGGAAGGCCTGGCGCATGCTGCACCGGCTTCTCGGCAGGGGGTGGCCGTGGCTGTCGCGGTGCAGCAGGTCGTGCGCGTCGCGGCCGAGCAGCTCCGCGGCGGGGCGCAGCAGCAGCTCTTCGGCGCGGGCGTTCACGGCGATGACGTGGCCTTCCTCGTCCACGACGTATCCGGCGGTCCCGATGGCGTCCAGCGCCCCGGTGAGCGCCGTCGTGGACGCTTCCGGGGTTCGTCTCCCGGGGGTTTCCGTGTCCTCCGGCCCTGCCATGTCTTCCTCTCCTCGGCGGTCGGCCGCCGGGCCTGTCGGCCGACGGCATGGTCGTTCGGTGCTTCTCGCTGCCCTTCCCGAGTGCCCCGGGACGGACGAATCCAGCCTCGCCCTCGAATCCTGTCCCCGAAACCGGGGGCGGCGCGCGCCAGCGGGCGGGTGCGGCGGGGTACCCAGGTCAAGTGGGTGGTCGCGGTGTCCGGCGGGGCGGTCCCGCCGGTTCCGGCCTGCTCCCGGCCCGTGTCCCGGGAGGCGGATTTCTTCCGACGCGCGCCCCTGGCGCTCCTGTGCGCCGGGGGCTTTCTGGCCGAATCCCCGCTGTTCTCAAGGGACTTGGCGGCGCGCTGGGTATCCGTGGAACTACGGGTGGAGACAGGCGGCATGGGGAGGGCTCGCGCTGTGGCACGCCTATCGGGGACGTCCGGCTTCCTCCCGTCGCGCCGGTCGCGCAGGCGGCGCGTCGTGCGTGAGCTGCGGGCCCAGGGGCGCTACGGGCCCAGGCTGCGTGACGTGCTCCCGGCGTTCACCGGCGTGGTGGCGGCCGTGTGCGCGGTGGCCGCCCTGCTCGCCGCGGGGTACCGGGCCGCCGGCGTCGTCGTACCCGTCGCGGGGATCGCGTTCCTGGCCGTGCTCGTCCTGGCCGGGATTCGCCACGGGCGTCCCGGCGCGCGCCGGCGGCTCGGCTACTACACCCCGGACGAGCTGTTCGAACTCGACACCCAGGGACTGGCGTTGGCGGTGGCGCGGATGCTGCGCCGGGACGGGTGGCGGGTGCGGTTGCTGCCCGCTCCGGACCGGCCGCGACTGTGTGCCCGGGACGCAGCCGGTCACCGGATCGACGTGGCCTTCCGGCCGGTGGCGGAGCCCCTGCCCGACGAGGATCTGCCGCATCCCCGGCTGCACCGCGGTCGTCAGGAGTCGCATCTGCGCCTGATCGTGCATCGCGGTGCCTTCACCGCCCGTGACGTCCGGTGGGCGCGGCGGGAGGAGTCGATCCGGCTGCTCGACGGCTCCGCCCTGCGCCGCTGGGCGGCGGGTACGCGGCTCAGCGACCTGTTGTCGCAGGGCCGGTGACGCGCCGTCGGCCCGGCGCGGTGGGCCTCGTCGTCAGAACCGACCGCCGGTCATGCGGGTGAGGGGGCCGTGCGTGTGGCGCCCCGCGCGGCGGCCGACGGCGTACGACGTCGCGGTCAGCGCGGTGAGGCCCGCGCCCACGCCCGCGGCGATGAGCTTGCGCTGGGCGATGACGGTCCAGGCGGTCTTGGCGACGGCCGCGGCCTGTCCGGAGGCGGCGATGACGGTCTGACGTCCGGCCTCGACACTCCTGGCCGCGGTGTGCGCGGCTCCGCTGCTCGCCTCCGCCGTGCGCTGCGCCGCGTCCTTGCCGGCCGACGCGACGTGGTCCGTCTTGCCGGCGGCCTTGTCCGCCGCCTTGGTCGCGGGGGCGGTGGCCTTCGCCGTGGTGCGCCGGGCCTTGGACGCCGCGGCCCGCGCGGGCACGGAATCTTGGTTCGTCTGCTCGTTCGATTCACTCATGGACATCGCGTTACCGCTCGCTCCGTCGGCAAACACGCTCCGTCGAACGTTCCGGCGGGCGGCCCGGTGCCGGGGAGCACCGGACCGCCCCGGGGACCAGGTCAGCCGATGTGGTAACTGTCGCCGTAGACCTTCCAGTCCAGCGGCGGGTTCAGGTCGAGGTTTCCCTTGCGCAGGAAGACGCGTTGCTCGGTGTCGACCCGGCTGGTGTCGCTGTGCGCCTCCTCCTGTTTCATCGCCCACACCCGCGCGTCGAGGAAGGCGTTGAGGTACGTCGTCTCGTCGCCGCCCTGGGCCGGGGGCTTGGCCTGGCGCAGGGCGCGCTTGCGGATGCTGCCGAAACTGGTCGGGTCGCCGCCGTCGCCGTGCATGACGATGGCGTCGTAGTAGGTGAACTGGCCGAGTGTGCGCAGGCCGTCCGCCTTGCCCTGCCGGACGGCGGGGTTGAAGTAGACGCGGTCGCGCTCGTCGTTCTGGGCCTGCTGGAACGCGGTGTCCCGGGCGGCCTTGCGCCAGTCGCCGGGGAAGTTCGGGTCGAGGCCGGAGTGCGAGTCGGTGCCGTCGACGCGGCGCAGGGCGGGCAGGTACTTGGCGAGGACGTTGCCGGGCTTGCGGTCGGCGTAGAGCTCGACGAGGTCGAGCATGTCCCCGGTGCCGGAGCAGAAGCCGATGATGCCGGCGGTGTAGCCGCGGCCGTCTCCGATGTCCTCGATGTACTGGTACTGCGCCTTCCAGTCGAGCGAGGAGTTCTCCGCGCTCGACACCAGCTTCATGGCGATCTCCTTCTTCGCGGGGTCGTCGAGGCCGCGGGCGCCGCCTCGGCCCGTGGGAGGCCGGTGATGCCGACGCAGGCCACCGCTCCCATCAGGGCGAGGACGGTGCGACGGGACGTGTGGGCGGCAGGGGTCACTGCTTCAGGTTCCACGGAGACTCCAAAGGGAGGTGGGGGGTGGGGAGTTGGTCCAGACCTGATTGTTAGTAATGTTTCCTACCAGTGTGCGGAGCGATCAGTAACCCACCACGCGGCAACTTTGGATGTTCGAACAAAAAGGGCTCAGTAGAACCGGAGTTCTACTGAGCCCTGGAAGAAGGGGCGGGAGTCAGATCCCGTGGCGCGGCAGCCGGACCACCTGGACGAAGAAGTCGTCGATCTGGCGGACCGCGGCGATGAACTGGTCCAGGTCCACCGGCTTGGTGACATACGCGTTGGCGTGCAGTTTGTAGCTGCGCAGGATGTCCTCCTCGGCCGCCGAGGTGGTGAGGACGACCACGGGGATGTGCGACAGCTCCGGGTCGGACTTGATCTTCTCCAGGACCTGACGGCCGTCGTACTTGGGCAGGTTCAGGTCGAGCAGGATCAGATCGGGCCGGGGCGCCTCGGTGTGGTCGCCGCGACGGTAGAGGAAGTCCAGTGCCTCCTCGCCGTCGCGGACGACGTGCAGCGTGTTGCCGATCTTGTTGTCCTCGAACGCCTCACGGGTCATCAGCTCGTCGCCGGGGTCGTCCTCGACGAGGAGCACGTCGATGGGGCTCGCGGCTGGGGTGGTCATGTCAGGGCCTTTTCCTCGGTGTCGATTCCGGACGCCTCCGGGTTCTCTGTGGGGGACGGGAGGGTGAAGCGGATGCGCGTGCCGTCCGTGTGGTCGGTGTCGATCCAGATCCTGCCACCGTGCTGTTCCACGATCTTCTTGCACAGCGCCAGGCCGATGCCGGTACCGCCGTAGGCGTCCCGGCTGTGCAGCCGCTGGAAGATGATGAAGACCTTCTCCGTGAACTGCTCGCCGATGCCGATGCCGTTGTCCTCGACGGACACCAGCAGGCTGTCGGGGTCGTCAGGGTCCGTGCCGCAGGTGATGGACACGTGCGGGACGCGGTCGGGGTCGCGGAACTTGAGGGCGTTGCCCACCAGGTTCTGCCACAGCATCGCCAGCAGGGTGGGGTCGCCGACGACCTCGGGCAGGTGCTCGGGGCGGTCGACGCGGGCGCCGGACTCCTCGACGGCCGTGCCGAGGTTGGCCAGGGCCTTGTCGAGCGTCTTCCCGAGGCCGACCGGCACCCGGGTGTCGTTGACGCGGCCGACCCGGGAGAAGGTCAGCAGGTCGTTGATGAGGACCTGCATGCGCCGGGCCCCGTCGACGGCGAAGTCGATGTACTGGCGTGCGCGGTCGTCGAGCGTGTCGCCGTAGCGCTTCTCCAGCAGCTGGCAGAACGAGGCGACCTTGCGCAGCGGTTCCTGGAGGTCGTGGGAGGCGACATAGGCGAACTGTTCGAGTTCGGCGTTGGAGCGGCGCAGCTCCACGGCCTGGGCGTCCAGATCGGCGGCCTGCCGGGTCAGCATGCCCTCCTGGTCCTGCGAGGCCCGCAGTTCGGCCACCACGCGCCTGCGCATGCCTTCGACGTCGCGGGCGAGCGCGGTCAGGTCGGCCGGACCGCCGCCGGTGATGACGTACGCGAAGTCGCCGCCCGCGACCCGGTTGGACGCCGTGCGCAGGGCCTCCAGGGGGCGGGTCACCAGCACCCGGACGAGGACGGCGCAGACGATGCCGGCGAGCAGGAAGGCGGCGACCATGCCGCCCAGGACCGAGTCGCGCACGGTCCGTTCGTGCTCCAGCCGGGCCCTGCCGTCCTGGACCGCCTCGGTCAGCTCGGTGTTCTGTCGGGTCCACAGGGTGCGCAGCCGGTCGAACTCCTTCTTGCCCGTGTCCGCCTTGAGCCGGCCCAGCGGCTCTGGGCTGCCGGGGGTGACCGAGGCGGTGAGCGGTTCGGCGTAGGTGCGGCGCCAGTCGGCGGCCTGGGTCTCGATCGCGTCGAGGTCCGCGAGCAGTTCGGGGCGGTCGCCGAGGAACGCGCGCAGTCTCGCGGCCGAGTTCGCCTCGTCCCGCTTGCCCTCGGTGTACGGGGTGAGAAACTGCCGGTCGGCGGTGATGGCGTAGCCGCGGATGCCGGTCTCCTGGTCGACGAGCGCCGCCTGGAGGCGGTACGCCTCGGTCTGGGCGGGCTGGACGCCCAGCAGCAGCCGGTCGCTGACCTGTGCCGTCCGGTGCAGCAGGTTCGCGCCGACCACGCTGCCGAACAGGACCAGCAGTGTCATGACCGCCAGCACCAGGTAGAACCAGCCCTGCACCGTCAGCCGGCGTGCGATCCGTGCCGCGCCTGTCACATGTCCCACCGTTCGCTCAGTTCCAGTTCAGATGGACGACGGCCACATCGTCGGCCAGGCCGCCGCGGGCCTCGGCGAGGCTCTCGGCCCTGCCGATCAGCCGGTCGACGAAGGCCTCCGCGTCCAGGCCGGCGCCTTCGCGGGCGAGGCCCAGCAGCCCTTCCTCGCCGAGGCGTTCGGTGCCGCGGCCGACGTGCCCCTCGAACAGGCCGTCGGTGAAGAGCACGACCGACGACCCCGTCGGGACCGGCAGTTCCGCGGTGGGCCACTGGGCGCCGCCGGGGACCATGCCGAGGGCCGGTCCGCCGGGCACCTCCACCCACTCCACGTCCGGTCCGGTGCGCTGGATCAGCCCGTGATGACCGGCCCGTACGACACCGGCCCGCTGTTCTCCGGGTACGGCGGCCAGGCTGACGAGGGTGGCGAAGACCTCGTCGCGGGCCCGCTCGGCCATCAGCAACTCCTCCAGCCGGCCCATCTGTTCGGCGCCGGTGATGCCGCTGAGGACGAGGGTGCGCCAGGCGATGCGCAGGGCGACGCCCAGGGCCGCCTCGTCGGGGCCGTGCCCGGAGACGTCGCCGACGAGGGCGTGGACGGTGCCGTCGGCGCTCTGCACGATGTCGTAGAAGTCGCCGCCCAGCAGGGTCTGGGCGCGTCCTGGCCGGTAGCGGGCCACCACTCGGACGCCCTCGCCGCGCAGCAGGGGGCGGGGCAGCAGTCCTCGTTCCAGGCGGGCGTTCTCCTGGGCCTGGAGCGCACCGGCCTGGAGGGCGACGGCGGCCTGCTCGGTCTGCTTGCGCTGGATCGCGTAGCGCACCGCCCGTCCGAACAGCTCCGGTTCCACCCGCCCCTTGACCAGGTAGTCCTGGGCGCCCGCGGCGACCGCGGCGAGGCCGGTCTGTTCCTCGGCGAGCCCGGTGAGGACCACAACGGCGACCTGGTCGGCGAGTCCCTGCACGAGGGAGACCGCCTCCAGCCCGTGCGCGTCCGGCAGGTGCAGGTCGAGCAGGACGCAGTCGGGCACCTCGTCGGCGAGGACCTCGGCGGCCTCGGTCATGGACCGCGCCCAGCGCAGCCGCATCTTCAGCGTGCCGTCGGCGACCAGTTCCTCCACGAGCACCGCGTCGCCGGGGTCGTCCTCCACGAGCAGCACCGACGGCGCCCACTGCTCCCACGCCGTCTCGGCACCGGTTTCCGTCGTGGACATCAACTCGGCGGCGCCGGTCCCCGACATCACCATGGTCCCGCCCTTCCCACCCCGTACCTCTCGTCCGCCACCGGACCTCACCGATGCCGCAGGGGCATGGTCGGAGCGTCGTGCCGCGGTTCTGTGCCCGTTCAGCGGTGCGTCCTCACGCCGTGCTCCGCAGGTCGGTGGTCATCGTCGGTTCCTCCCGGAAGTGTGCTGGTCCTGGCCGCGTCTACCCGGGACGGGCGTGATCATGCCGGGGCACACGCGGCACAAGTGGCGGTGGACCGGGTAGGCGTACGGGTACGCCATTGCGTCCCGCGAGGGGCGCGGAAGGGAGCGTCGTGTCCACGTACGTCATCACCGTGCCCGGCACCTTCGTCCGGGGTGTCTCCGAGAGCGTGTGCTCGGACGTCGGACGGAGGCTGCGGCCACGGGACCCACGGAACACGGACCTGGGCGAGAGCGAGGAGCTGAGTCTGCTGACGGTGGACGAGGGCGGGATGTTCGCCGCCCGTGTCGAGGTCGAGGCGGCCGACCGGTCGGGCGCCGAGGCCGAGGCGGTACGGCTGGTCGCCCAGGCGCTGCGGGACAGCGGGCTCGGCGAGGACGAGGCCCCGTTGGGCGCGGCGATCGTGACCGGCATCGACAGCGAGTTCTGAAGTGCGCCGGCCGCGGGGATGGCGTCGCGCGGGCGGGCGGGCGAGGATGTTTGCCCGGCCGCTGAGCCCGAAGGAGCCTCGCGATGGGGTCACACGCAGCGCCGCACCACGACAGGCGCGTCCTGGTGATGTCCGCGAGCCTCCTGCTCCTGGCGAGCGGTCTGCTGGGTCTCCCCCGGGCCGACGGCGCGCCCGCCGCGGCCGACGCCTGCCACGGCACGGGCACGCGGCTGCCGCGCGGTGACTGCGGGCCGTTCTGGCAGGTGCTCGCCGAGGACTTCAACGGCGACCGGGTGCCGCTGGGGTCGTTCAGCGACTGCGAGCACCAGGTCGACACGTCCGGCGCCTACTGCGGCGGTCTGAAGGGCGAGTACCGCGACAACTGGTGGGCCTATCCGACCGGTTGGCCCGACACCGCGAACAGCCGGGGCCGGGACGTGGTCGGGGTCTACCACCCGGAGGACACCGTGAGCGTCGGTCCCGCCGCGGACGGCGACGGGCGGATGACCGTACGGATGTGGCGGCCCGCCGACGGCGGTCCCGTGCACGCCGCCGCGGTGGTGCCGCGTGCGGTGATGCAGATGAAGTACGGCAAGTACAGCGCGCGCATCAAAGTGACGAAGCTGGCGCCCGGTTACAAGTCCGCGTGGCTGCACTACGGCGGGGGCTGCGAGATGGACCATCCCGAGGGTGAGTGGACCGGTGCCCTGATGGCCTTCCACCATCCCTGCGGAGGCGGGGAGCAGGGCTCCTACGAGGGCAGCGACGACTGGACCGAGTGGCACACCGTGTCCACCGAGTGGACGCCGGGTCGTGTGCGGTTCTTCGTCGACGGCCGGGAGACGGGGCAGGACACCCGGAGCGTGCCGGACCGTCCGCTGTCCTGGGTGCTCCAGAACGAGAGCGCGCTGGAGGGTCCCGGGGCGGCCCCGGGCAGCAGTGCCCAGCTCGACATCACCTGGGTGGCGGCGTACGCCTACGACTGGAAGTGACCCGGGCCCGCGTCCGGTCCCCTGCGCAGGTCCTGCGCCGCCGCGCGGTGTTCGGCGGCAGCGGCCGGGTCCGTGGCGTCCAGCAGGGCCGCGATGCCTTCGTGGGCGAGCGCCTCCGCGGGCCGGTTGCCGAGCCTCGGGGCCAGTTCGAGGGCCTGGCGGTGCAGTCGCAGGGCCTGGTCGGGCAGGCCGGCGAGGCGGCAGGTCTCGGCGTAGCCGTCGATGAAGTGGATCTTCCAGTGTTCCTCGAACAGCTCGTCGAGGAGGGCGAACGCCTCGCGGTGGGCGGCCAGGGCCTCCTCGTGACGGCCCGTCTGGCGCAGGGCGACGCCCAGGCAGTTGAGGCACCACGCCTGGTTGTGGAGGTGTCCGTCGTCACGGGCGGACTCCAGCGCCCGGTGCAGGTGCCGCGCCGCCTCGTCGGGTTCGTCGAGGGCCATGGCCACGCCGAGGGTGATCCGGGCGGTGAACGCGGGTGGCCACGCGGGGTCGGTGTGGGGCGTGTCCAGCACCTCGCGGGCCCGTCGCGCCGCTTCCTGGCGCTGTCCGAGTTGCAGCAGCGCCCAGGCCTCCGAGGCGGCGGCGTGGGCCGCGCCCGTCGGGCAGCCGGCCCGCTCGTACAGCTTCCCGGCCAGGCCGAAGAGTTCCAGGGGTTCCTCGACGTGTCCCGCGTCCCAGCTGAGGTAGCCGCGGCGCAGGGTGAGTTCGGCCTCGGCCCGGGTGTCCCCGGTCTCGGAGATCCGGATCGCGGCGGCGTCGTACGCGGTGGCCGCCTCGGGCATCCGGCCCGCGTTGTAGCGCGCGAAGCCCAGATCGCTGTGTGCCTCGGCCAGTCGGAGCGGGTCGCCCAGGCGTTCGGCGGCGGCGAGCGACCGCTCGAACAGGACGTTGAGATGGGTCGTGCCGCAGCGGCGGGCGAAGTAGGAGCGCAGGAAGCGCGGGAGTTCGCTCACGTGGGTGTCGGCGCCGAGGGCGGCGGCCGTCTCGAAGGCGGCGATGAGGTTGCCGTACTCGGTGACGAGCCAGGCGAAGGCAGCGTTCCGGTCGGGGAAGGGCGGCAGGGCGGGCGGGGGGGGGGCGGCGGCGGCGGCCCGGCCGGGGGCGACGAACGGCATCGCGGCGTCGGCGGCGGCCGCCGCGTGGACGTAGTAGTCGAGGACGCGGGTCAGGGCCCGCTCCCGCTCGGTGGCCGGGTCCTGTTCTGCGGTGGCCCGGCGGGCGTGCTGGTGCACCAGGTCGTGGAGGCGGTAGCGGCCGGCCGTGGGCTGCTGGACGAGGTGGGCGTCGAGCAGGTCCTCCAGCGTCGACCGGGCGCTGCCGAGCGGGACGTCCGCGAGGGCGGCGGCCACGTACTCGTCGAAGGACTCGCCGGGCAGCAGGCCCAGCAGGCGGAACAGGCGGGCCTGGGTGCGGTCGAGCTGACGCAGCGACATGGCGAGGGCCGCGTCGAACACGGCGTCGAGTTCGCTCGCGCCCTGGGACATGCGCTCGACGAGGATGCCCGCGGTCCAGCCCGGCCGGTGCCGCAGCCTGGCTCCGGCCAGCCGCAGCGCCAGCGGCAGCCGGCCGCACAGGCGGAGCACCTCGGCGGCGGCCTCGGGGTCGCGGGCGAGTCTGCCGTCGGGGCCGGTGTCGCCGCTCGCGCGGGCCAGGAGTTCGGCGCTGTCCCGCGGGTCGAGCACGTCGAGCGAGACGGGGGGCACCTCGTCCAGGCCGAGCAGCCGGTTGCGGCTGGTGATCAGGGCGACGGAGGGACCGGCGCCGGGCAGCAGCGGGCGGACCTGGTCGGCGTCGGCGGCGTTGTCGAGGACCACGACGACCCGGCGGCGGGCCAGTTCCGAGCGCCAGCAGGCGGCGAGCTGTTCGAGGCCCTCCCGCGGGACCCGCTCGGAGGGGACGTCGAGCGCGCCGAGCAGCATGCGCAGCGCGGAGTCGGGGTCGAGCGGGGGCCGCCCCTCGGTGAACCCGTGCAGGTCCACGTAGAGCTGGGCGTCCGGGAATGCCACGGCGAGCCGGTGGGCCGCGTGCACCGCGAGGCAGGTCTTGCCGACGCCGGCCATGCCGTCGACGGAGACCGCCCGGTGGCTGTCGATCGCGGCGAGCACGGCGGCGAGCGCGTCCACGCGTCCGGTGAAGTCGGCGGCGTCGCGCGGCAGGTCGTTGCGGGGCGTGGGCCTGACCTGGCGGCTGCTCCTCGGGGGCGCGGGCAACGGGCTCGAGGTCCGCTCCCACAGCGGGCGCAGGGGCCGGGGGTCGCGCTTGACCAGGCGGCACAGGGCGACCACGGCGGGCCACGGCGGCGCGGTCTGTCCGTTGAGGTAGCGGGACAGCGAGGAGGAGCTGAGGCCGGTGTCCTTGGCGAGGGCCCGGACACCGAGTCCGGACAGCTCCTGGAGCAGCCGCAGCCGGGCCGCCAGTTCCTGCTGCGGATCGGCCGTCGCCGTCCGTTCGTACCCGTCCATCGTGCGTCCCCCGCCTTCCCCGTCCCGCCTCGGCAGAAGTCTTTCCGGGCGGGTCGTCGCTGGTCAAGGCCGTTGCCGCTGTCCCATGGTGTCCCATCGCCGTGGCCGGGGCGAGCGGGCCGGGCTGTCATGGAGTCACGCCCCGGGAGAACGGGGCACGGACCCGCAGAGGAGCGAACCGAGATGCAGTCCCGTATGCAGAACCCCGCCGTCGTCCTGTCCGACGCGATGCAGCCCATCCAGCAGCTCATGAAGACCGTGCACACCGGCGGGGTCGACGGGCAGACGCTGGAGCTGGTGCATCTGCGGGTCAGCCAGATCAACGGGTGCAGCGCCTGTGTCGACGGCGGTGCCAGGACGGCCCGCAAGTCCGGTGTGGACGACGTGCGGCTGGCCACGGTCGCCGCGTGGCGGGAGGCGCCGTACTTCAGCGAGGAGGAGCGGGCCGCGCTCGCGCTGGCGGAGGCCGCGACGCGCCTCGCCGACCGGCCCGACGCGGTGAACGACGAGATCTGGGACACCGCCGCCACCTACTTCGACGAGAAGCAGCTCGCCGCGATCGTCCTGATGATCGGCGTGACCAACCTGTTCAACCGGCTCAACGCCACGACCCGGCAGATCGCCGGCGCCTGGGGATGAGGCGGGGGACGCGGCACGTAACGCTCGCCCGGCAGCCCGTAGACCTGGAGGAATCACCATGAGCACCACCCGGCGGAGCACGAAGAGCACGACGACGGTCGAGACGTTCACGGACGAGGAGCGCGCCGCGATGAAGGAGCGCGCCAAGGAGGTCAGGGCCTCCGCGCGGCGCGGCTCGCGGGCCGACAAGGCGGCGGCGGACGAAGCCGCCGTGGTGGAGAAGATCGCCGAGATGCAGGACGCGGACCGCGAGATGGCCGAGCGGATCCACGCGCTGGTCAGGGCGAGCGCGCCGGAACTCGCGCCGAAGCTCTGGTACGGGATGCCCGCGTACGCCAAGGACGGCAAGGTCGTGTGCTTCTTCCAGAGCGCGCAGAAGTTCAACGCCCGGTACGCGACCTTCGGTTTCAACGACATCGCGCGCCTGGACGAGGGCACCATGTGGCCCACGGCGTTCGCGCTGACGAGGCTGACCGG
Source organism: Streptomyces sp. SID13726 (assembly GCF_010548375.1). Taxonomy (GTDB): domain Bacteria; phylum Actinomycetota; class Actinomycetes; order Streptomycetales; family Streptomycetaceae; genus Streptomyces. The sequence goes on along the minus strand of NZ_JAAGLY010000017.1, from coordinate 130,659 downwards.
CGCCGACGAGGCCCGGATCGGCGAGCTGGTGAAGAGGGCGGCGGGCTGAGGCCGCTGACGGGAAGAGGTGGCGGTGTGCGCAGGCCGACGGACAGCCGACGTTCCAGGGGGCTGTTCGTCGGCCTGTGCACACTGGACGTCATCCAGCTCGTGGACCGGGTGCCGGGCTCCGACGAGAAGCTGACGGCTCGTGAGCAGGTAGTGGCCGCGGGCGGTCCGGCGGCGAACGCGGCGGTCGCCTTCGCGCACCTGGGCGGCGCGGCCACCCTGCTCACGGCGATCGGCTCGCATCCCCTCGGGCTCGCGGTCACGGCGGACCTGGAGGCCTTCGGGGTGACCGTGGTGGATCTGGCGGCCGACTCGGTCGATCCGCCCGCTGTGTCGTCCGTCCTGGTCACCGCGTCCACCGGGGACCGCGCGGTCGCCTCGACCAACGCGACGGGGCACCGGCTCGCCCCGCCCGAGGATCTCGACGCGCGGGTGGCGGAGTGCGACATCGTCGAGTTCGACGGCCACCACATGGAGTTGGCGATCGCCACCGCACGGTCCGCCTGTGCCGCCGGGCGCCGGACCGTCCTGGACGGGGGCAGCTGGAAGCCCGGAACGGAGAAACTGCTGGAGTCGGTCGACGTGGCCGTGTGCTCCGCCGACTTCCGGCCGCCCGGGACGAGTACGCCGGCGGAGGTCCTGGGGCTCCTCGCGGACCACGGGGTCGGGTGGTCGGCGGTCAGCCGTGGCGGGCGGCCTCTCGTGTGGGCGGGGCCCGACGGCGGCGGCACGGTGGAGGTGCCTTCCGTGCGGGTGGCGGACACGCTGGGCGCGGGTGATGTGCTGCACGGGGCGCTCACCCATCTGCTCGCGCCCCAGGGCCCGTTGACGTCGGAGGACTTCGCCGAGGCGCTGCGGGGTGCGGCCGAGGTGGCGTCACGGGCGTGCGCCTCGTTCGGGACGCGGGCCTGGATGCGAGGTGGGGTGCCGGGCCGGGTGCGGGCCTGAAGCGGGGCGGGATGCGCGGTGGGACGCGGGGGCGGGATTCGGGCCGGGATGCGGGGCGACTGAGCGCGTCGGGCTCTGCCGCGTTCACCGCGACCGACTCGACGCCTACACATCGGATCTATCCCTTTTCATTGACGCCCCCACTCCACTTCCCTAAGTTGCATCGCGGGATAGCTCCGATGAATCGACGAGCCCGCCTGGAGGCACCGTGCCCTCTCCCGCCCTGCCCGATCCGTCCAGACGTACCGTCCTCTCGACCGGAACAGCCGTGGGAGGCGCACTCCTGACCTCGGGTCTGCCGACGCAGTCAGCGGCGGCCGAGCCCCGCGAACCCGGCGGCGACCCCTGGCGGACCGTTCTCGACGACGCCGACCTGGTCTGGCAGCGGATGCCGACGGCCTGGTACGAAGGCCCGTTCCTCGGCAACGGCTTCCTCGGCTCCGGGATCTACGCCGAGCCGGGCGCGACGACGACGGCCGTGCGCTTCAATGTGCAGCACTCCGAAGTGCAGGACCACCGCCCGGAGTTCGGCTCACTGTTCGGGCTCGCCCGGCTTCCGATCGGGTACTTCACCCTGGAGCCGGTGGGCGCGATCACCGGCGTCGACTGGCGACTGTCGCTGCACGACGCCGAGTTGACCGGCACGCTCACCACCGAGAAGGGCACCCTCGCCCTGCGCGCGCTGGTCCACAACGACCGCTCGGTGCTCGCCGTGGAGGTCACCGCGAGCGAGGGCGAGCGCGGCTTCCGCTGGGTGTTCCATCCGGCCGACGCGATCAGCCCGCGAGCCGCGTTCAAACCGCTGCCGGACGGCTACCGGGGCAACCCGCCCGCGCAGGTCGCCGACCACGACGGGACCACGGCCGCCGTGCAGCCGCTCCTGTCGGGCGGGCAGCACGTCACGGCATGGCGGGAGCGGTCGCGGGGCCGGACGCGGACGCTGTATGCGCACGTCGCTCACTCGTACCCGAGGTCGACGGCCCTGGGCAGGGCCCTGAAGTCGGTCCGGGCCGTGGCACAACTGCCGTACTCGGCCCTGGCGGTGGACCACCGCGCATGGTGGCACGCCTTCTACCGAAAGAGCTTCCTGTCCCTGCCCGACGCCCGTATCCAGCGCTTCTACTGGATCCAGCTGTACAAGACCGCCTCCGCCGCCCGCCGCGACGCCCCCGTGATGGCGACGAGCGGCCCCTGGCTGGAGCCCACGCCCTGGCCCAACACCTGGTGGAACCTCAACGCCCAGCTGGAGTACTGGCTCATCCACGGCTCCAACCACCTCGAACTCGACGCGATCACCCGGGCGTTGAGCGAGTTCCGGGACAACCTCGCCCAGGAGACGCCCGCGCCCTACCGGGGCGACTCACTGGGCATCCCCCGCACCACCGATCCCCAGCTGGTCAACGGCGCGGCGAGCACCCTCATGGGGTACGGCGTCGGCATCCCGGGGCAGGACCCGCCGACCCCCGAAGTCGGCAATCTGACCTGGGCGTTGCACAACGTCTGGCTCAGCTACCGGCACACCATGGACAAGTCGATCCTCCGGGACGTCCTGTTCCCGCTCCTGCGCAAGGCGGTCAACTACTACCTGCACTTCCTGGAGCCCGGCCCGGACGGCAGACTGCATCTGCCCGCCACCTTCTCACCGGAGTACGGAGGCGACTCACGCGACTGCAACTACGACCTGATGCTCCTGACCTGGGGCTGCCGCACCCTGCTCGAATCCGCCGAACTCCTCGGCATCAGGGACCCGTCGGCGCCGCGCTGGCGCGAGGTGCTGGCGAAGCGGGTGCCGTACCCGACCGACGCCGACGGCTTCATGATCGGCGCGGACATCCCCTTCGCGAAGTCGCACCGCCACTACTCGCACCTGCTCGCGGTGTATCCGCTGTACGAGGTGACCGGCCGCACGCCCGACGAACGGGCCCTGATCGAACGGTCGTTGGCACACTGGGTGGGCTTCGAGGGCGCCCTCCAGGGCTACACCTTCACGGGGGCCGCCTCCATGTCGGCGCTCCTCGGCAAGGGTGAGGACGCCCTCCAGTACCTGGGCGAACTCATGACCCGGTTCATCCAGCCCAACACGATGTACCAGGAGTCGGGGCCGGTCATCGAGACGCCCCTGTCGGCGGCCCAGTCGCTGCACGACATGGTGTGCCAGTCGTGGGGCGGGGTCATCAGGGTCTTCCCGGCGCTGCCCGCCGCCTGGGCGGACCTGGTCGTACACGATTTCCGCACCCAGGGGGCCTTCCTGCTCAGCGCGGTCCGCAGGCGCGGCACCACCCGCTGGGTCCGCCTGGTCAGCGAGGCGGGCGCGCCCTGCGTCGTACGGCACGGGATCGCGGGGCCCGTCGAGGTACGGGACGGACGGGGCCGCCCGCTGCACCACCGGGACGCCGGTGACGGTGCCGTCCAGGTCACCCTGCGCAAGGGCGAGTCGGCGCTGATCACCGCCAGGGGCGACCGGCCCGACCTGACCGTCGGGCCGGTGCGCCCGAACGCGGAGGCTCCCCGGTGGGGGCTGCCCCGCGTCTGAGGAGCCTCGTCACCGGCGGCCGCGCACGTTCCAGCCGCTGCCGACGCCTGCCACATGGAGGGCGAGCACCATCAGGCCGAGCAGCATGATGTTCGTCGAGGTGAACGTGTCGTTGGTCGAGATGTCCGCCGCGTTGATGAGGAAGGAGATGAAGAACAGGACCGCGGAGATGATGGCGAGCATGTTGCCCATCCCTTCAGATGGCTTCCCGTGACGAGGGCCGTCACGCTGTGTACCACCCGAATGCCCCCGACTCGTCGAGCCATGCGGCGGCTTCAACCCGGCACGGGCCCGCGAGCGTTGACGCGCCCGGGACCAGCATGTTCGGCCTGTCGGACATTGTTCGAAACCTCTTGACGCCCCGGTACAAGCCAGTTGACACTCTCGCAACACGACGTCACACAGCCGACACGGCAGGGTGCCCACGGCCGAGGCCCCGCCACGCCTCAGCAGGGACACCACATGACGTACATCGCACGTCCGCGCACCCGCGCGAGACGCAGGGCGGGCCGCCTCGCCGGTCTGACCGCCGCGTCACTGCTCCTGGGCCTAGCCGCGCCCATGCTCCCCGCCCAGGCGGCGGACACCGCGGACGTCACCGATGGACTGGCCCTCTGGTACAAGCTCGACGCCGCCTCCGGCAGCACCGTCACCGACGCCTCCGGCCACGACCGGACCGGCACGGTGAACGGGACCGCCGACTGGTCGGACTCCGGGCAGGGGCTCGCCTTCAACGGCTCCGACACCTATGTCAAGGTGCCCGACGACGTCATGAAGGGCATGGACTCGATCACCGTCTCCACGGACGTGCTGCTCGACCCCGCCCAGACCACCCCGTACTTCGTCTACGGCTTCGGCAACTCCAGCGGGGGCAACGGCAACGGCTACCTGTTCGCCACCGGCAACTCCCTGCGCACCTCGATCGCGACCGGCAACTGGTCGACGGAGCAGACCACCAAGCCCGCCGACTCGCACAACCTGACCCGCGGGGTGTGGAAGCAGCTGACCTACACCCAGACCGGCAACACGGGTGTGTTGTACGAGGACGGCGTCGAGGTCGGCCGCAACACGGCGGTCACCATCACACCGGGCGCCATCGGCTCGGGCTCCACCACCGCCAACTACATCGGCAAGTCGGTCTACTCGGGCGACAAGCTCTTCAAGGGCCGCATCCGTGACTTCCGGGTCTACGACCGCGCGCTGGACGCCGGCGAGGTCGGGCAGCTCTCCCTCCCCGTCGCCACGCAGGGTGTCAGCGACGACAAGGCCGCGCTGAGCCTCGGCGACACCAGCGGGGTGACCGCCGACCTGGACCTGCCGAAGACCGGCACGGCCGGCGGGTCCGCCCTCACCTGGGCCAGCGACAACGCCGACGTGGTGAGCGACACCGGCAAGGTGACCCGCCCCGCCGCCGACGCGCCGGACGGCCACGCCACCCTCACGGCGACCCTGAAGAAGGGTTCCGTGACCGACACCAAGCGCTTCGACGTCACGGTCCTGCCGGACTTCGACGACCGCACGGCCGCCGAGAAGGCCGCGCAGGGCCTCGCCGTCCACAACCTCGACGACGTCCGCGGCAACCTCACCCTCCCGGCGGCCGGCGACTACGGCACCACCGTGACCTGGTCCTCCGCGAATGCGGACGTCGTCGGGGACGACGGCAAGGTCCACCGCCCCGCGCACGGCGAGGGCGCCGCCACCGTAGCGCTGACCGCCACCGTCGCCAAGGGCGAGGCGAAGGCGACCCGCGTCCTGACCGCGAAGGTCCCCGAACTCCCCGCGAAGCAGGCCCTCAAGGGCTACATGTTCAGCTACTTCACCGGCGAGGGCACCTCGGACGGCGAGCAGCTCTACGCCGCGCTGAGCAAGGGTGACGACCCGCTGAAGTGGCGGGAGCTGAACGACGGAAAGCCGGTCCTGACCTCGACGCTCGGCGAGAAGGGCCTGCGGGACCCGTTCATCATCCGCTCCCCCGAGGGCGACAAGTTCTACCAGATCGCCACCGACCTGAGGATCTACGGCAACGGCGACTGGGACGCCTCCCAGCGCAGCGGCAGCAAGTCCATCATGGTGTGGGAGTCCACCGACCTGGTCCACTGGACGAACCAGCGCCTGGTGAAGATCTCCCCGGACAGCGCGGGCAACACCTGGGCGCCTGAGGCGTACTACGACAGCAAGCTCGGCGAGTACGTGGTCTTCTGGGCGTCGAAGCTGTACGACAACGAGGCGCACTCCGGCGACACGTACAACCGCATGATGTACGCCACCACCCGCGACTTCTACACGTTCAGCGAGCCCAAGGTCTGGGTGGACCGCGGCTACTCGGTCATCGACTCCACGATGATCCAGCACGACGGCACCTACTACCGGCTGTCGAAGGACGAGCGGAACAACACCTCCTCCACGCCCAACAGCAAGTTCATCTTCGAGGAGAAGAGCGACTCGATCCTCGGGAACTGGACGGCGGTCGCCGAGGGCATCGGCAAGGGCGCGATGAACGCGGCCGAGGGGCCGTTGGTGTTCAAGTCGAACACCGAGGACAAGTGGTACGCGTTCCTCGACGAGTTCGGCGGGCGCGGCTACATCCCGTTCGAGACGACCGACCTGGACTCCGGGAAGTGGACGCCGGTCGCCGACTACGACCTTCCGGCGAAGCCCCGCCACGGCACGGTCCTGCCGGTCACACAGGCCGAGTACGACCGTCTCCTGCGCTCCTACCAGCCGGACCAGCTCGTCGAGAGCGTCGAGGGCATCTCGGTGAAGACGCGGATCGGTGAGGCCCCGGTCCTCCCGGCCACCGTCGTCGCCACTTATGCCGACGGCGTCAAGCGTCCCGTCGCCGTCACCTGGGAGAGGGTCCCGGCCTCGAAGTACGCGCAGGCCGGCACCTTCACGGTGCTCGGCAGTCTGCCGGACGGCGCCGCGATCCCGGTCGAGGCCGAGGTCACCGTGGACGAGGAGGGCCCCGACGTCCCGGCCGACCTGCTGCTGCACTACGGCTTCGACGAGAAGTCCGGCAACATCGCGGTCGACTCCAGCGGCCACGGCTACCACGGCACGTACGTCGGTACGCCCGCCTTCGGGACCGGCGTGGAGGACGGCTCGTTCGAGATGTCCGGCGACTCCGGGTCGCCGTACGTGAAGATCCCGAACGGGGTGCTGAAGGACGCCGGCAGCGTGACCGTGTCGACGTACGCGAAGTGGAAGGGCGGGAGCAGCTTCCAGTGGCTGTTCGGGCTCGGCCCGGACAGCGACAAGTACCTGTTCGCCACGCCCTCCAACGGCGGCAACAGCCTCTACTCGGCGATCACGAAGGCGAGTTGGTCGGCGGAGTCGAAGCTGACGGCGGGCTCGCAGCTCACGCCCGGTGAGTGGCGGCACGTCACGGTGACCCTCGACGGGGCGACCGGGACGATGGTCCTGTACGTCGAAGGGGTCGAGGCGGCCCGGACGACGACCACGATCAAGCCGTCCGACCTGTACGACGCGAACAAGGACTACAGCGGCTACATCGGCAAGTCCCTGTACGCGGCCGACCCTGCCTTCGCCGGCGAGGTCGACGACTTCCGCATCTACGACCGTGCCCTCACGGCCGCGGAGGTCATGGAGCTCAGCGGCAACACGGCGGGCATCGCGAAGGCGACGCACCCGGCGCTGAAGGTCGACGCGATCATCGACGACGCGGACGGCAAGGTCACGCTGCCGATGAAGGAGGGCACCGATCTCACCGTGCTGGCCCCGGAGTTCACGCTCGCGCACGGAGCGGCGATCAGCCCCGCCTCCGGCAGTGTGCAGGACTTCAGCAAGCCGGTGACGTACCAGGTGACCGGCTCGGACGGGAAGAAGCGCACCTGGACGGTGTCGGCGCTCGTCATGAGGAGCCCGGTCCTGCCGGGGCTCAACGCCGACCCGAACATCGTGCGGTTCGGTGACACCTTCTACCTCTACCCGACCACCGACGGCTTCGAGGGCTGGAGCGGTACGCAGTTCAAGGCGTACTCCTCCACCGACCTGGTCCACTGGAAGGACCACGGGGTCATCCTCGACCTCGGTCCGGACATCTCGTGGGCGGACAGCAGGGCCTGGGCGCCGACGATCGCGGAGAAGAACGGGAAGTACTACTTCTACTTCTGCGCCGACGCCAACATCGGTGTCGCGGTGTCCGACTCGCCGACCGGTCCGTTCAAGGACGCGCTGGGTCAACCGCTGCTCAAGGCGGGCCAGTTCAGCGGCCAGATGATCGACCCGGCGGTGTTCACGGACGACGACGGGCAGTCGTACCTCTACTGGGGCAACGGACACGCCTACGTGGCCCCGCTGAACGCCGACATGACCTCCCTCGACCTCACAAAGATGAAGGACATCACGCCCAGCGGCTACAACGAGGGCTCCTTCGTCGTCAAGCGGCAGGGCACCTACTACCTGACGTGGTCGGAGAACGACACCCGCGACGAGAACTACCGCGTCGCCTACGCCACAGGCCCCTCCCCCACCGGCCCCTGGACCAAGCGGGGCGTGATCCTGGAGAAGGACCTCTCGCTCGGCATCAAGGGTCCCGGCCACCACTCGATCGTCCAGGTGCCCGGCACCGACGACTGGTACATCGCCTACCACCGGTTCGCGATCCCCGGCGGTGACGGCATGCACCGTGAAACGACCGTCGACAAGCTGGAGTTCGACTCGAACGGCCTGATCAAGAAGGTCGTGCCCACCCTCACGAGCATCGACCCGGTGAGCATCGTGCACGCCGGCCCGGACAACAGCGGCAAGGAAGGCGCCGCGATCGCGCTGAAGGGCACGATCTCCGGTGCGGGGAGCCCGAAGTGGAAGGTCGGGGCCGGAGCACCCTGCACCGTCGCCGACCCCGGCTCCGCCGCCACGACGGTGACCTGCACGGACAACGGCACCTACACGCTCACCCTGACCGGTGGCCGCAGCAGTGACACGGTGACGGTGAAGGTGGCCAACGCGGCGCCGGTCGTCGTCTCCGCCAAGGGCTCGCAGTCCCCGGTACAGGTCGGCAAGCGCACGGTCGTCACGGCCGAGTTCACCGACCCGGGCAGCAGCGACACCCACACCTGTGTGGTCGACTGGAAGGACGGCGGCGCACCGCGCGCCGGGAAGGTCACCGCGTCCGGCTGCCGTGCCGAGCACGTCTACACCAAGGCCGGTATCCGCCGCCCGGTGGTCACCGTCACCGACGACGACGGCGCCTCGGACAGCAGGACGCTGCCCGAGCTGATCGTCTACGACCGCACCGCGGGCCCCGCGAACGGTTCCGGGCTCCTCACCTCCCCGGCCGGGGCCTGTCCCGCCAAGCCGAAGCTCACCGGAAAGGCCACCTTCTCCTTCGCCGCCCTCTACACGAAGGCTCTCGCCGCACCCGTCGGCAAGGTCACCTTCGACTTCGGCCCGGCCAAGTTGAAGTTCCGGTCCACCGGCTCCGACTGGCTCGTGGTCAGCGGCTCCCAGGCCGTGTACCAGGGCTCCGGCACCGTCAACGGCACCCGCGGCTACGCCTTCCGCGTCACCGCCACCGACAAGCCGGACACGTTCCGCATCAGGATCTGGAAGAAGTCCGGCGGAGACGTCGTCTACGACAACACCACCGGATCGAAGATCACCGGGACCGTCTCCGTGGGCCAGGTCCGACGCTAGACCCCGGCCCGTCCAGCGCCGAGCCCCGCCGACAGACACCTCGTCGGCGGGGCTCGGCGTTGGTGCCTGTTCACGGACGTGGCCCATCAACCCGTGCACAACCTCTTTCGCGCTGACGAACCCCGTGGCATGCTCACCGGCCAACGCACTTCTGAACGTCGTTCATATCCATGAAACCGCATGGGAAGGGCGAACGGACATGAGCAATGCGCACACGGGTACCGCTGCACCCCTGAATGTCATGAGCATGACCCCAACGGCCGACATGGCCGCCGCGACCGCCGTGACCGCCATGACCAGACGGACCCTGCTGGGAAGCGCGGTCGCCGTCGCGGCCGGCACCATGGCCACGCCGACCGCGCACGCGGCCGAAGTCCCGCGGCTGTGGCGGGAGTTCACCCGGACTCCCTTCACCCATCCGCAGATCCCGTACATCGGCCGGGCGGGCTGCCACGGCGGGGCGGAGCGCTTCCCCCGCCGCCCGGTCGTGGCCGACGTACGGGACTTCGGCGCCGTGGCGGACGGCACGACCGACTCCGCCCCCGCGATCAACCGTGCCATCGCCGCCGCCGGAAGGGCCGGCGGCGGCACGGTCACCCTCCCGCCGGGCACGTTCCGCATCGACGACGTCGTGCGCGTGGACCGCTCGAACGTCGTCCTGAGGGGCGCCGGCAGCGGTCGTACGACTCTGTACGCGACGAAGAACCTCACCGAACTGATCGGGGTGTACGGCTCGCGCTACGGCGGGGACAAGTCGTCGTGGTCGTGGGCGGGCGGGCTCATCTGGCCGGCGCCCAGGGCCCGTTGGGAGTCGCTGGTCACCGCGATCAGGGCGAGGGCCTGGCCGTTCGAGGGCTGGACGGGGAACCGGCGGGACGAATGGCGCACGCTCACGGCGCTCGCCCCGGCCCGGCAGGGCTCCTGGACGGTGACGGTCGCGGACGCGTCCCGGCTGCGTCCGGGCAGGCTGGTGCTGCTGCGGCTCTCCGACGACCCCGGGCACACCCTGCTGGAGCACATGTGCGGGGGCGGTCCGGGACCCGAGGCCTACGTCTGGGACGACAAGACGAAGCTGACGTCGTACGTCCCCTACGAGTGGCCCGTCCGCATCGCCCGCGTCCACGGCCGCAAGGTCACCCTGGAGCGTCCGCTCCCGCTGGACCTGCGTCCGGAGTGGCGGCCGCTGCTGACCACGCACGTACCCGAGTTGAGCGGCTCGGGTGTCGAGGGGCTGACCCTGGAGGCGGTGGAGACCCCGCAGCAGCCGCATCTGCTGGACCAGGGGCACAACGGTGTCGTGCTCCAGTGCGCCTACGACTGCTGGGTCGACGACGTGACGGTCCGTCATGTCGACAACGGGTTCGGGCTGGTGGCCGCCTCCGCGTGCACGCTGCGCCGGACACGGGTCGCGGGGCGCGGTTCCCATCACCCCTACTTCTGCCGCGAGGGGTCGCACGACAACCTCGTCCAGGACTTCACGATCGAGGAGCGCACCCGCCCCGCGCCCGCGGGCACCCAGTTGCACGGCATCAACGTGGAGGGGCTGTCGTCGTACAACGTCTGGTCGCGCGGGGACATGCGGATGGGCACCTTCGACAGCCATCGCGGTCTGCCGTTCGCCGATGTCCGCACCGACATCACCCTGAACAACAACGGCCGGCACGGCGGTGACGCGAGCGCGGGTCCCCTGTTCGGGGCGCGGTTCACGCACTGGAACGTGCGGGTCACCAACGGCCGGGCGGGGCTGGTGCGGATCGACGGTCTGGCGCCGTACTCGGCGACCGTCGGCATCGACGAGGTCAGGGAGTTCGACCAGATCGACGTGCCGGACTTCACGGGCGATCTGCACACGCGGCTGGAGTCGTACGGCAGTCCGGGCGCGGTGCGGCCGCGCAACCTCCACGAGGCCCAGCGCGGGATCGTCCGCGGGGCCGCCTTCCCGAACGGAGTGGACCGATGAGCGCACGCCGTCGCCTGTGCACGCTCCTGACCGCCCTGGCCGCGTTCGCCGCCACCGGGGTCGGCGCGCCCGCCGTGGCGCAGGCCCCACCGCCCCGCGTCCCGCACACCGCGGTCCTGGACGGCGTCCGCCTCCAGCAGACGAAGGTCCGCCTCGACCACGGTGACCGGCAACTACGGCGATCCGTCGCGCAGTTGACGGCCCGCGCCGACAAGTGGCTGGACCAGGGCCCCTGGACGGTGGTCGACAAGCCCCGGCCCGCTCCCGGCGGCGACGTCCACGACTACCTCAGCCAGGCACCCTACTGGTGGCCGTCGCGGACACCGACCGCCGACAACCCGTGGGGCTGCCCGTACGTGCAGCGGGACGGCGAGCGCAATCCCGAGGTCGACTCCGGCACCGACCGCCAGGACGTGGAGAAGACCTTCGACTCGGCCTACGACCTATCGCTCGCCTGGTACTACACCGGCGAGAAGCGGTACGCCCGAAAGGCCGGGCAGGTGCTGCGCAGCTGGTTCCTCGACCCAGCCACGCGGATGAACCCGAACCTGAACCACGCGCAGTTCATCCCCTGCAAGTACGACGGCCGGGCCATCGGCATCATCGACTTCTCGCAGTCGTACACCAGCGTGCTCGACGCCGTCGCCCTGCTGGAGACCGGGGCACCGGGCTGGAGTCGCAAGGACCGTACCGAGATGGCCCGTTGGAACACCGACTTCCTCGGCTGGCTCAAGGACGGCGAGTTCGGCAAGCAGGAGGGCGCCGCGGCCAACAACCACGGCACGTTCTACGACATGCTGCTCGCCGGTCTCGCCTACGCGACCGGCGACCGGGCCCTGGCGCGCCGGACGGTCCTGGACGCCCGCGGCAAGCGCGTCGCACCGCAGATCGCGGCCGACGGGAGCCAGCCCCAGGAGCTGACCCGGACCCGGAGCTGGCACTACTCGACCTTCGACCTGGTCGCCTACACGCGGCTCGCGGCCGTGGGACGGCACGTCGGCGTGGACCTGTGGGCGTACCGGGGGCCGGACGGGCAGAGCCTGTTCAAGGCGGTGGACTATCTGCTGCCCGCCGCGACCGGGGCCGCCGCCTGGCCGCATCCGGAGCTGGAGTTCCTGCGGTACGCGGCGACCGATGTCGTGCACGCGGCGGCGGACGCGGGTGACGTGCGGGCGCGGCGGGCCGTTCCGTCGCTGGAGGCGCCGCCCGGCGGTGACCTGTGGGCGCTGCGTCCGGCGGCGGAACAGCTGGACTCCATCGCGGGGTGAGAAGCCCTGGTCAGCCCACCGGCCCGGCCCCGGTCGACCCGAGGCCCTTGTCGGCCGAAGGTCCTGTCAGCCCACCGAGGACAGGTCGATCGCCCGGTCGAGGTCGTGGGGCCGCAGGACCCGCAGGATGCCTTCGAGCAGGTAGTAGTCGGCGTACGGGAGAGAGATCTCGACGCCGTCCTCGTTCGGGCGGTTGCGGGTGCAGCGGGCGACGACCGCCTCGGCGCGGGCGGAGTTCCGGGTCAGGCAGGTCTCCGCGAGGGCGGTGAGCAGCCGCAGCGCCACCTCGCGGTAGGAGGCCCTGCCGGAGACCCTGGCCAGGTCGAGGAGGCCGCAGGCCATGATCGCTCCGGCGGAGGCGTCCTTGATGTCGTACGGCTGCTGCGGTGCCCGGTAGTCCCACACCGGGACGTGGTCCGGGCCGAGCGCCCGGACCGCGAAGTCGGCGAGTCCGCGGGCGGTGGCGAGGAACTCCCGCTCGCCGGTGCGCCGGTACATCGTGGTGAAGCCGTAGATCCCCCAGGCCTGGCCGCGGGACCAGCAGGAGTCGGGGCTGTAGCCCTGGACGGTGCCCGGGCCGATCGGGGCGCCGGTGTCCGGGTCGAAGTCGTAGACGTGCGGGGTCGAGCCGTCGGGGCGCGGGAAGACCCGCCGGGCGGTCCTCGCGTGCTCGACGGCGATGTCCAGATACCTGGCGTCGCCGGTCTCCCGGCTCGCGAAGGCCAGCAGGTCGAGGTTCATCATCGTGTCGATGATCACCCGGCCCGCGTTCTTCGGATCGGCGAGCGCGCCCCAGGCCCGGATGAAGCGTCCGCGCGGGTTGTAGCGCCGGACGAGGGAGTCGGCCGCCCGGAGCGCGCCGGTCCGCCAGGTCTCGTCGCCGGTCAGCCGCCAGGCGGTGACCCAGGAGGGGGTGAAGAGGAAGCCGAGGTCGTGGGTGCCGGTGTCGTACTGGCGCGGGGCCAGTTTCCGCGCCGAGTCGAGGGCCCAGGTGCGGAAGGCGTCGTCCCCGGTGTGGAGCCAGGCCATCCACAGGGTGCCGGGCCAGAAGCCGCCGACCCAGTCGCCGTTCTGCGAGTAGGTCCACTTCTCGAACCTGGTGCCCACGGGGAAGGCGGTCACGGTCGGGGCGACGGTGCGGAGCTTCTCGACGGCGTAGTCGGCCGCCGCGCGCAGGGCGTGCGGGTCGGGTGCGGCCGCTGCGGGTGTCGCGGAACCGCCGGCGACGGCGGCACCGGTCGCCGTGGCCAGCAGGGTGCGGCGGGAAACACTCATGGTCACGCCTCCAACTCGATGACGGGGCTGGGGAGTTGGCCGAGCCTTGCACAGCCGTGACACAGCTGTACACCCACATGAGCAATGTTCAAGGACATGAACAGTGGCGGCCCGCGGGGAGCGAGGTGACGATGGATGGCATCGAGACCGTCCGTGCCGTCAGAGTCCGAAGGTGGATGCGTGTCGCCGCCTTCGTCACAGCCGTGCTCTGCACGGTGATCGTCACGGCGGCGGCCACGGCCCGCGCCACGCTCGTCTCACCGGCGTTCTACCAGTCCGTGCTGGACGAGGAGTCGGCCTATGACCGGCTCTACGACCAGGTGCTGGTCGATCCGGGCACGGCCCCCGTGACCCGTGGCCTGCTGGCGCGGCTGCCGGTGCCGGAGGCGGTGATCACCTCCAATCTCAAGCTGGTGCTGCCGCCGGAGACGGCCCGGGAACTCACCCACGAGCAGATCGAGGCCGTGGTCGGCTATCTCAACGGCGACCGCGACACCCTCACCCTGAACGTCGACCTGCGACCGGTACTGGCCAACCTCAACGACCTGGCGCACACCTACTTCGGGGACCTCGTCTCCTCCGTGCAGCAGAAGAAGGAGCCGGACTTCGCGGCGTTCTCGACCGACCTGAACACCGCTCTCCACGAGCTGGTCGCCGGGCGCGTGCCCAAGGCGCTGCCCGCTCTCCCGCTCTCCGGGACGCAGGCCGCCACGGCGACCGAGCGCGTCCTGCTCGTCGTACCGGAGAAGCAGCGGGAGGCACTGCGTGCCGATGTCGAGGTGGCCCTGGGCAGCGGGGACGTCGCCACCGCGCTGGCCACCGTGGCACCGGTAGCGGTGTCCGAGCACACCCGTGAGGCGGCGGCTCGGCTGCGCGCGGTCGCCGGGGGCTACGACTGGAACGTCACCCGGACCCTGGACTCCTCCGGGGAAGACCTCCCGGCCCTGCACCGGGTGCGCGCCTACACCTCGACGGGGCTCGGGCTCGTGGAGGCCCTGGGCGCTGCCCTGCTGGTCGCCGCGCTGGCGTGTCTGTGGGTGACCGGTCCTGCCTCGGCGGGCCGGAAGTCGATGCTGCTGGGCTGGTCGCTGGCGGCCGGGGGCCTGCTCACCGCGCTCCTGGCCGTGCTCGCGCGGCTGATCAGCGGCGGGCGGGTGATGAGTCCGCCCACGGGCGGGGCGCCGAGCATCCGGCGGCTGGTCGACGACCTCCAGCACACCGCGTTCGACGACATGACGGCGGCGGCGCTGGCCACGGCACTCGTCCCGCTGGCGGCCGGGTCCCTGCTGGTCGGGGCCGGCTGGTTCCTCCAGGTACGGCCGCACCTGAGCGTCCCCTCCTCCCGTCTTCGTCTCCTCGCGGTCGGCACCAGTGCCGTGGTCCTGGCCGGGCTGGTCCTGGTACCGCTGGCCGCCAGCCCCTCCGCGCCCCGCCGGTGCCAGGGCAGCGCGGAGCTGTGCGACCGGCCCTACGACGAGGTCGCCTACCTGACCTCGCACAACGCCATGTCGACCACCGTCGACCAGTTCATCGGGCCGCTCCAGGACCCCGGCATCACCGCTCAGCTCGACGACGGGGTGCGCGGCCTCCAGCTCGACACCTACCGCTGGGAGAGCCCCGACCAGATCACCGCCCGGCTGGCCGACTCCGACTTCTCGCCCGAGCAGCGCACCCTGATCACCGCGGCCGTCAACAAGGTCAACCCGCCGCGCGACGGGCTGTGGCTGTGTCATGCCGTGTGCCGGGCGGGGGCGATTCAACTGGTGCCGAGCCTGCGGGAGATCGGGGACTGGATGCGCGACCATCCGACCGAGGTCGTGACGCTGATCGTCCAGGACGCGATCAGCGCCGAGGACACGGCGAAGGCGTTCGAGCAGGCCGGTCTCACGGACCTGGTCCGCACCCCGGACCCCGATCCCGACCGGGCCTGGCCGACGCTGGGCGAGATGATCGACAGCGGCCGTCGGCTCGTGGTCTTCGCCGAGCAGGCGGACGGTCCGGCCGCCTGGTACCGGAACTTCTACCGGTACGGCATGGAGACGCCGTTCGCCTTCCGCAGCCCCGGCGAGATGAGCTGTGTGCCGCATCGGGGCGGGACCGGCAAACGGCTGTTCCTGCTCAACCACTTCATCACGAACAGCGGTGGCAGCCGGATCGACGCCGGTGAGGTCAACGCCCGCCGGTACGTGCTGGACCGCGTCCACCGCTGCGAGCGGGAGCGCGGCCGGCCGGTCAACTTCGTCGCGGTCGACTACACGACGATCGGGGACGCCCGGGGCGCGGTGGACACGCTCAACTCCGAGCGCTGAACGCCCCGTCGGGTCAGCCGCTCTTGCGGCCCACTCCCGCGTACACCCAGAACTCCGACGGGTTCTCCGGGACCTGCTCGTGCGCGTCCGGGCGCCACAGGGGGACGTGGACCAGGCCCGGTTCGGCCAGGTCGAAGCCGGTGAACAGGTCGTGGATCTCGTCGTGGGAGCGCACGGTGACCGGTGAGGTGGCCCTGGAGCGGTACAGCTGGGTGACGGCGGCGGCCGTGTCCGGGCGGTCCTGGTCGGTGGCGTGGGACAGGGCCAGCCAGCCGCCCTCGGGCAGGGCGTCCCGGAAGGCGGCGACGATGCCGGCCGGGTCCTCCTCGGGCGTGACGAAGTGCAGGATCGCGACCATCAGCACGGCGACCGGCTCGTCGAAGTCGATCAGCGCCCGCACCTGCGGCGAGGACAGCACGCCGGCCGGGTCGCGGATGTCGGCGTCGACGATGCCCGCGTCCGGGTTGTCGGCGAGCAGCGTGGTGCTGTGGGCGACGGCCACCGGGTCCTTGTCGACGTAGACCACCCGGGCCCCCGGGTGCTCCGCCTGCGCGACCTCGTGGACGTTGCCCTGGGTGGGGATGCCGGAGCCCAGGTCGATGAACTGCCGTACCCCGGCGCCGACCAGGAAGCGGACGGCGCGGCCGAGGAAGGCGCGGTTGGCCCGGGCCAGCATGCGCACCTGGGGGTCGATGGCGGTGACGGCGGCCACCGCCTCGCGGTCGATGGCGAAGTTGTGCTCCCCGCCCAGCATCGCGTCGTACATGCGGGCTACGCTCGCCTTGTCCGGATCGGCCCCTGGTGGCAGTGAATCCGTGTCGTTCACCAGAACGTCCTTTCCGGTCAAGCTACTTGACGCCTCATCATATAGTTGCCGTTCACGCCCGGCGATCAGTTGTCCCCGTCCCCGCCCGGACCCCCACCCGGAAAGGCACCACGATCCTGCGGAACGAACCGCACAGCCCCTCCGACGACACCCCCACCGCCCTGCCCACGCCCCGTCGGACGGCCTTCTCCCCCGCGGCCGACGTCATCGGCTCGGAACTCGACCTGGGCCTGACCGGCAGCCATGTCGTGCACGCGCTGACGCCCGGCTTCTGCGACGCGGCCTCCCTCTACCTGCTGGAGCGGTGGCGACGCGAGGAGACGGTGTACGCGGGCGGCGACCCGGCCCAGATCGAGGCGCGCCGGCTGGCGGTGCGGGTGGGCACGGACGCGCCCGAGTCCTGGGAGGGCACGCTGCCGGTCGGCGAGGTCCTGGTCTTCCCACGCGCGACTCCGTACGCCCGGGCCCTCGTCGACGGACACGCCCAGCTGCTCGACTCGGTCGACGACCACACGGTGGAGCGGCTCGCCTCGTCGGCGGCGGCGGACGCGCGCCTCGACGAGCTGCTCAAGTCGCAGTCCTTCCTCGTGGTCCCGTTGCGGCTGCGCGGCGGGGCCATCGGCTTCGTGGCCTGCTCGCGCGGGCCGGGCCGGGGGCCGTTCCTGACCGCCGAGGTGGCGGCGGTGGAGTCGCTGGCCGCGCGGGCCGCGGTCGCCCTGGACAACGCCCGCCGCTACGAGCACGAGCGCCGCACCGCGCTGGCGATCCGGGGCAGCCTGCTGCCGGGCACCATCCAGGAGGTCGAGGGCTGCCGCATAGCCCACGGATCGCTGCCCGCCGGGCAGGGCTCCATCATCGGCGGTGACTGGTTCGACGTGCTGAGACGGCCCGGCGACCGGATCAGCATGATCGTCGGGGACGCCATGGGGCACGGCCCGGAGTCCGCCGTGGCGATGATCCAACTCCGCACCGCGGTACGCACCCTGGCGAGTCTGGACATCCCGGCCGCGGATCTCGTACGACGGCTCGACGCGCTCGCCAGCGACACCCCCGGCGCCTCCTTCGCCACCTGCATATACGCCGAGTGGGACGCCCGGCGGCGCACCTGCACCCTGGTGGGCGCGGGTCATCCGCCCCCGCTGCTGCGCGGCCCCGACGGCCGGACCGCCCCGGTCACGCTGGTCGGCGCGGGCCTGCCGCTGGGTCTCGGCGCGGGTTCCTACGAGCCGACCGTGCTGTCGGTGCCGGAACCCGCCCTCCTCGTGCTCTACAGCGACGGCCTGGTCGAGTCCCGTGACGCCGACATCGACCAGGAGATCACCCGCTTCGCCCGCACCCTGGACACGGCCGCCGCCGACGCGGACGACGGCCATGACGCCCTGCCCGCCCTGTGCCGGCGGCTGCTGCACGCCCCCTCCGATCCCGCGGGCGCGGACGACCGCACCCTGCTGTTGGCCGAACTCACGCCGCTGGAGGGCTGATTCAGGCTGTCAGGTTCGCCCATACGGCATTGCCGCCGGTGAGTCTGGAGCGGTCCACCCCCCAGGTGTCCGCGAGCTGCTCCACGAGGAAGAGCCCGCGCCCGCCCTCGTCGTCGGGGCCCGCCTCGCAGCGCGGGAGCCTGCGGCCGGTGTAGTCGTGGTCGTGCACCTCCAGCCGGAGGCACCCGTCGGTGACCAGGCCGATACCGCACAGGATGCGCGCGCTGAGCGTGTGGCACACGGCGTTGGTGGCCAGCTCCGACAGGAGCAGGACCGCGTCGGCGCACAGGTCGCGGGGCAGGCGCCAGGCGGCGAGCCGGGCCCCCACCGAGCGGCGGGCGACTCCGACGCTGGACCGGTGCGCCGGAAGCTCGATCCAGTGCGTCCGCTCAGGGTCGGCGGCGTCTAACAGCTGAGGGGATGAGGTCGTGTGGGGGGACACGATGTCGGCCTTCCGTGGGGGCGGGCGCAGCCAGGCGAGAGGGACGCCTCGAAGGTCAGGGCCTGCCAACGCGCAGGGGGGTAGGGGCGGTTGACGGCACCGTGCTCACGGTCGGCGGCACGGTTCACACAAGTAACTATGCTCGCACCCAAGTTCAACGTGCAACCAGCTTCCTGATAATTTCAGAAAGCCGGTATCGGCCTGGCGGCGTCAGCAAGTCGCTGTCAGACTCGTGCGGGTGACAGTCCCTCAGGAGGTACGGGCGTGAGCGAAGGCCGTTCGGGCGCGGGCAGCAACAACAGCGCGCCCACCGTGCTCCGCATGATCCTCGGCCGGCGGCTCCAGGAGCGCCGGCAGGACGCGGGCGCCTCGCTGGAGGACGCGGCGCGGGCGCTGCGGGTCAAGACCCTGACGATCCGCCGTCTGGAGAAGGCGGAGGTCGCCCTCAAGCCGCTCTACGTGGAGAAGCTGCTGGAGACCTACGGGGCGGACCGGCAGGAGATCGACGAGTTCGTCGCGCTGGCCGAGCGGGCCAACCAGCCCGGCTGGTGGCACGCGTACCGGGATGTGCTGCCCAACTGGTTCAGCGCCTATGTGAGCCTGGAGACCGGGGCCAGGACCCTGCGCACCTACGAGCCCCACTACGTGACGGGGCTGCTCCAGACCCACGCGTACGCGCGCGGAGTGCTGCGCGGCGGTTTTCCCAACGACACCGACGAGGAGCTGGACCGGCGCGTGGACCTGCGGCTGCGCCGCCAGGGACTGCTGGCCAGACCCGAGGCGCCCACGCTGTGGGTGGTGATGGAGGAGGCCGTACTGCACCGGGTGGTCGGCGGCCCCGAGGTGATGCGGGAGCAGATCGAGCGGCTCCTGGAGGTCTCGGAGCTGGAGCACGTCAGCGTCGACGTCGTGCCGTTCACCGCTGGCGCCCATGTCGGTGTGTGCGCGCCGTTCACCTACTTCCGCTTCGAGGAGCCGGAGCTGCCGGACATCGTCTACACCGAGATCCTCTCCGGCGCGATGTACCTGGATCAGCGTTCGGATGTGTCGGCCCATCTCGAGGCGCACAACCGCATGTCCCTGCTGACCTCGGACGCGGACAGCAGGGCGCTGCTTCATCGCATGCGCAAGGAGTACTCATGACCGCGATCGACGCTCACGTCTACAACGGGATGCCCGCCTCGGACCTCGGCGAACTGGGCTGGGAGTCTCCGTGGAGCGGCCCCAACGGGGGCCAGTGCGTACAGACGAAGCGACTCGCCGACGGCCGGGTGGCGCTGCGGCAGTCGACCGACCCCGCCGGTCCCGCGCTGATCTACACCCCGCAGGAGATCGCCGCGTTCGTCGCGGGGGTCAAACGGGGCCTCGCCGACCATCTCGCGGCCGGCTGAGTCCGGCCCCGAGCGGGCGGGACCGTGCCGTCCCCCCGGCCACGAACCGCCCGACACCCCCACGCCCAGCACCGAAAGGCACAGGATGACCAACTCGCACGCCGCGCGGGACATCGACACCAGCAGGCCCCACTCCGCGCGGATGTACGACTACTACCTCGGTGGCAAGGACCACTTCGAGGTCGACAAGAAGGCCGCCGAGACCGTGGCGGCGGCCTACCCCGGCATCTTCGTGTGCGCCCGGGAGAACCGGGCGTTCATGCACCGGGCCACCCGGGTGCTCGCCCAGGAGCACGGCATCCGCCAGTGGCTGGACGTCGGCACCGGCATCCCCACCGAGCCGAACCTGCACCAGGTCGCGCAGTCGGTGGTGCCCGAGGCGCGGGTGGTGTACGCCGACAACGACCCGCTCGTCCTCAAGTACGCGGCGCGGCTGATGCGGAGCACTCCGCAGGGCCGCACCACGTACATCGAGGCGGACGCCAACGACCCGGACACCCTGCTGAACGCGCCGGAGCTGGCCGAGGTGCTGGACCTGGACCGGCCGGTGGCGCTGTCCCTGAACGCCCTGATGCACTTCGTGACGGACGCGCAGGACCCGTACGGTCTGGTGAACCGGCTGCTGGCCGCGCTCCCCTCGGGCAGCGCGCTCGCCCTGAGCCACTGCACGCCCGACTTCGACCCGGGCACCTGGCAGAAGGTGACGGACATCTACAACAACGCGGGTACGCCGGTGCAGTTCCGCTCCCAGGGCGACGTGGCCCGTTTCTTCGAGGGCCTCGAACTGCTCGACCCGGGTGTCACCGTCGGCCACCGCTGGCGTCCGGACGGCGAGCCGGTCGCCTCGGACGCCGAGGTCAGCCTGTGGACCGGGGTGGGCATCAAGCCGTAGCGGGCCGTGGGCCCGCGGCCGGTCGTCGTGCGGGAGCCGGGTGCTCCCGCACGACGGTCCGGCTAGATGCCGAAGGGTGCCGCGTAGCGGACGGTCCCTGCGGGCAGTGGGTGGCCGGGGTCGAGGGCGAGGGCCATCATGGCCTCGTCCGGGACGTCGAGCGTGATGCGGATGCCGTGCGCGGAGGCGCGGGTGAAGCCGAACCGCGGGTAGTAGTCCGGGTGTCCGAGGACGGTGACGAAGCGTTCGCCCCGATCCTTGGCGGCCTCCAGCGCGGTACGGACGGCCGCGGCTCCGGCGCCGGTCCGCTGGTGCCCGGGCAGGACGGCGACCGGGCCCAGGCACAGGGCCGGGGTGTCGCCGATGTGGCAGCGGGTCAGCAGCGCGTGGCCGACGACCTCGCCGGCCTGGTCGGTGGTGACGATGTTGAGGCCGTCGATCCAGCCTTCGTCGGCGCGCAGGGCGTCGACGAGGTCGGCTTCGAGCGGGGTGTCGAAGGCCGCGAGGTCGATCTCGCGGACCGCGGGGATGTCGGCGTGGGTCTCGCCACGCGTGATCCAGCGATTGCTCATGACGGGTTGTCCGTCCGTTTCCTGGTCGTGTTCGTGTACAGGTCGCCTCGCGGGCTCATGCCGCGGCGAGGGTGCGTCCGGTGGGCTCAGGCCGTCGCCCGGGACGTGAGGGCGGTCCGGGCGGCCTTGCGCGCGGTCATCGACCTCACCTGCCTCGACGTGCGGGGACACGAACAGGGGCGACGCTACCAGCCGTGGCAGGATCACCACGCATGAATATCGAACAGGCCGGGCGGCCGGTCGCCCTGGTCACCGGGTCCACGTCGGGCATCGGCGAGGCCGTCGCACGGCGGCTCGCGGCGGACGGGGCCCGGGTCGTCGTCCACTCGCGGAGCAGCACGGCGGCCGGGGAGGCGCTGGCGGCGGAGCTCGGCGGGGTGTACGTGCGGGCGGACCTGGGCGTGGAGGAGGAGGCCCGGGGCCTGGTCGAGGCGGCGCTCGGTCACTGCGGCCGACTGGACGTCCTGGTGAACAACGCGGGCATCAGCCGGCCCATCCCGCACGCGGACCTGGCGGCGGCGACTCCGGCGGAGTGGCGGGAGTTGCTGGAGGTGAACCTGATCGCGCCCTGGGTGCTGTGCACGGCGGCCCTTCCCGCGCTACGGCACTCCCCCGGCGGTGGCAGCATCGTGAACGTCACCAGCCATGCCGGGGTACGGCCCAAGGGGTCCTCGGTGCCGTACGCGGCGAGCAAGGCCGCGCTGAACCATGTGACCCGGCTGCTGGCGGCCGCGCTCGGGCCCGAGGTGCGGGTGAACGCGGTGGCGCCGGGGCTGGTGGACACCCCGATGACGAAGGACTGGGCCGAGGCGCACGAACTGTGGCGGGACCGCGCCCCGATGCACCGCCCGGCCCGGCCCGCCGACGTGGCCGACCTGGTGGCCTCGGTGATCGCCAACGGCTATCTCACCGGTGAGGTGATCGTGCTCGACGGTGGCCTCAACCTGACCTGATGGACCGGGTGTTGGGGGGTGGGTCACCCGGTCGTGTCCATCACGGCGACCGACCGAACCGTACAGGCGACGGAGGTGCAGCTGACTGCGGCCTCGGCCTCCTCCGTGGAGGCGGTCGAGCTCGCCGACGACCGCGGCGGGGACGTCGTCGTACGCCTCTACGAGTCCCGTGGCACCCGGCGACGGCACACTCACCACCGGGTTCCGTACGTCGCCCCCGCGCGGAAGCGGGTCAACCGGCCCCCGTCTCACGGCTGCTCGCCGTGGCCGCGATCGCGGGGAGGACCGCCAGGGCGAGGATGCCGCCGGTGAGGGCGAGGACGGGGTAGCCGGCGGCGGAGACGACGAGCCCGGAGGCGAGGCCGCCCGCGGTGCCGGAGACGGCGATCGAGACGTCGACCATGCCCTGGGTCCTGGCCCGGGTGGCGAGCGGTACCGCGTCGGTGATCATCGCGGTGCCGGAGACGAGTCCGAGGTTCCAGCCCAGACCCAGCAGGGCGAGCGCCAGGGCGAGTACGGCGACGGAGTCGTCGGGTGCCGCGGCGGCGGTGACTCCGGCGGCCAGCAGGGTGAGACCCGAGGCAGCGGCCACGGCGGTGGGGCCGTGGCGGTCGACGAGCCAGCCGGTCAGGGGTGAGGGGAGGTACATGGCGCCGACGTGGAGAGCGATGACGAGGCCGGAGGCGGCGGTGCCGTGTCCGTGGTCGTGCATGTGCACGGGGGTCATCGTCATGATCGAGACCATGACGAGCTGCGTGAGGATCATCGTCAGGGCGCCCGGGATCAGGCCCGGACCGCGCGGTTTCGCCGGGGTGTCGGTCCCGGTCCGCTGCCGGAGGTCGAGGCTGCGGGCGAGCAGCAGGGGGTCGGGGCGCAGCCAGACGGCGAGGACGAGGGCGGCCAGCAGGTAGGCGGTGCCGGAGAGCAGGAACGGTCCGGCGAGGGTGGGGATGCCGAGGGTGTCGGCGAGGTAGCCGGTGGGGGCCGCGAGGTTGGGGCCGACGACACCGCCGAACGTGGTGGCGACCAGCACGGTGGAGACCGCGCGGGCCCGGTGCGCGGGTGCGGCGAGGTCGGCCCCGGCGTACCGGGCCTGGAGGTTGGTCGCGGAACCGGCGCCGTAGACGAACAGGGCGAAGAACAGCAGCACGGGGTTGTCGGTGACGGCGGCGACGATGACTCCCGCGCTGCCGACGGCGCCGGTCAGGTATCCCGCGGCCAGGCCCGGTCTGCGGCCGCGGGACTGGGAGACCCGGCCGATGGTGACGGCGGCGAGGGCCGATCCGGCGGTGAACAGGGCGCTGGGCAGACCGGCGAGGCCGGTGGAGTCGAGCATGTCCTGGGCGAGCAGGGCGCCCACGGTGATGCCGGCCGCGAGCCCGGCGCCGCTCAGGATCTGGCCGCAGACCAGGACCGCGAGGACACGGCGCTGTGCCTCGGAGCGGTCGGGTATGTCCGCGGTGGTGCCCGACGCGGTGCTGGTCACGGGCGGCTCTCTCCCTGGGTCTGGAGGACGTCCACGACGAGATACCCGTCGATGCGGTGGATGTACTCACCGTCCGGGTCGGGCGGGAGCGCGTGGCCGAGGTCGCCGGCCCGGACCTCGCCGATCCACTGGTCGTGCTGGTACTCGTGGTTGATGAGCGTGGTGAGCAAGTGAGTGGCGACCACGGTGAGTTGTGCGGGGGCGCCGACGCGGCCGGCGGCGATGTCCCCGATGCGGGCGTGGACGCGTTCGGCGACCGTGGCGCGGAAGTCGGTGAGCCTGCGGACGGTGGGCAGGGTGCCGCGGAACTTCTCCGGGTTCGCGGAATCCATCAGGCCGTCCAGTTCCGGGTCGGGGCTGGGTTCGGCCGCGGTGAGGTTGCGGATCATGAAGTGGGCGACGTGGGCCTGGTGTCCGAGGTGCCAGCCGATGGCGCTGGAGTTCTCGTGCGGGCGCCAGGTGACCTCGTCCGGGGTGAGGTCCTTCCACAGGTCGTCGGTGTAGGCGCGGGCCCGGTCGTACTCGCGCAGCAACGCGTCCATCTGGCGCATGAGTTCGCCTCGTCCGTGGTCAGGGACGCCGCTGTCACCGCGCGTTCGGCGGTGGCGAGGGCGCCTTCGATGTGTCCGGCGTGGTCGGTGGCCGTCCCGGTGGACGCCTAGTGCAGCCTGCCGCCCAGCGCCGGTCGGCGGTAGAGGGGTGCCCGAACAGGGAGTGGTCGGCCAGGTGGTGCACGGTGGCCGGGGCGGTCCACCGCTCGCCGCTCCAGTCCTGGACGTGGAGCGACCGGGGTTCGGCCGCGGCCGGGCCGAAGAGCTGGGCCGGCTGGGCGGTCACGGCCTGCTCGAACCCGGGGCCGACCGACCGGGCCGCGGCGAAGCCGAACAGCGCGGCCGTGCTGCCGCCGGGCCCGGACATGTCGTGCGGCTCCTGGAGCGGGCCGGTTCTGCTGACGGCTGCCCCGGCGAGCCCTTCGGCACGCCAGAAGACGTCGGGACAGCGGGCGACGACCTTGGCGACCGCGCCCATCCACCCGGGGGTCGCCCTGGCCAGGCGGTCCAGTTCCGCGCCGAAGTCGATGCGTTCGAGGGCGAGCGCGGGCGGTACGGCCAGAATGACGTGCACGGTCGCGCCGGATGTGCGGACGTCGAGCCCTCCGGTGGCAGCCAGGTGGATCGCGGTGACCGGCGTGTCGAACCGCAGCACCTCTGCCGGCAGTCCGGCGGCGAGGGCGCGGGCGAGGCTGTCGGCGCCCCGGGCGAAACGCCGGGCGGGGCGTCGAGCAGGTTTCCGGGCAGCCGTCGTACGCCTGCGGCCTCCTGTACGAGGGTGTCCCCGGCGAGGTGCTGCGCGAAGGTGTCGACGCCGAGCCGGTCGGCGAGTTCCGCGACCCTCGTCTCCCCGTCCCAGAACCAGGTGGCCCCGAGGTCGAGTCCCGCGGTGCTGAGCAGTCGGCCGCCGCTGCGGTCCCGGGCCTCCAGGCACACGGTGTCGTGTCCGGCGGCGACCAGGGCCGTGGTGGCGGCCAGTCCGGCGATGCCCGCGCCGACCACGACGACGTGGCCGTTGTGGTGCGGCATGTACAACTCCCTTTTTCCTTCTACCACTTCCACTCCGCCTGGTGCTGCTGCGACGAGGCGTGCTCAGGCGCCGGGAAGGAGGACCATCCGGAAGCGGGCCTTGCCGTCCTGCTGGGTGTCGAGCGCCTGCCGGGCCTCCTCCAACGGCACGGCCTGCACCCGGGGCCGGACACCGTGGGCGACCGCGAAGCGCATGGCCTGTTCGGTGTCGACGGGGCTGCCGGTCAGATGGCCGGTGACGCTGCGGGCCGCCGAGACGAGCTTGCCCAGGGGCAGTTGGAGGGGCTTGCCGTCGAAGCCGACGACGGTGAGCCGGCCGTGCGGGGCGAGCCCGTCCACCAGTTCCGCGAGGGGTCCGCTGCTGGAGGCCGTGGACAGGATCAGCTTCGCCCCGCCCAACCGGGCCAGCTCCGCTCCGGGTTGCCGCCGGTCGGTGTCGACGTAGTGCCGCGCGCCCAGTTCCCCGGCGAGCGCGCGCTTCTCCTCGCCCCGGCCGATCGCCACGGTCTCGAACCCCATGGCGGAGGCGAACTGCACCGCCAGATGCCCCAGACCGCCGATCCCGAAAACGGCGACCAGGTCGCCGGGCCCGGCGCCGGAGTGCCGCAGGGCGTTGAAGGTGGTGACGCCGGCGCAGCCGAAGGGCGCGGCCTCCTCCGGGGACAACCCGTCGGGGATGCGGGCGAGCGTGGCGGCGGGGACGGTGAGGGTGCTCGACCAGCCACCGGGATAGGCCAGGCCCGGGACCTTCCGCTCCGGACAGTGCACGACGTCCCCGGTACGGCAGGCGGGGCAGTGCCCACAGCTGCCGCCGAACCATCCGACGGCCACCCGCTCCCCCACCTGCCATCCCCGTACCCCGGGGCCCAGCTCCGCGATCACCCCGGCGACCTCGTGGCCGGGTGTGACCGGGAAGCCGGTCGCCGGGTCGGGATCGCGGACCGCACCGATGTCGGCGCCGCAGATCCCGGTCGCCGTCACGTCGACCCGCACCTCACCGACTCCGGCGGGCCGCTCCCGTACGGGGACGACCCGCACGGCGGCTCCGGGCTCCGCGACCTGAGCGGCCCGGTGAACAGGCTGACCGTCATCGGACACGAGAATCTCCTTGCCGAACTGGACGTGCTGGACGTGCCTGACGTGCTGCACGCACTTGACGAGTTCCACCGAAGGGGAATACGGATATTTACCGAATACCGCGTGGAGGACTCCGTTTCACCGTAAGCCGCCCCGACGACCCCCGGTAGAGGATCATGAGGAATGGGGGTATAACGAATGGCTATGGCCAGGAAGAGAAGAGCGGCATGAACATCGAGGGGCTGCGCTACGCGCGCGCCGTCGCCGGCACCAAGTCGTTCAGCGCGGCGGCCCGGGCCTACGGGGTCACCCAGCCCGCCCTGTCCAACGGCATCGCGCGGCTGGAGCAGGAGCTCGGTGTGACGCTGTTCGAGCGCTCACCGCGCGGGGTCAGGCCGACTCCGGACGGCACCCGGATCCTGCCCATGATCGACCGGGCCCTCGACGCCCTCGACTCGATGGTCGCGGAGGCCAGGCGGCCGGCCCAGCCGACGCCCGACACGATCCGGTTGGGCGTCTCGCCCCTGATCGGCGCCGACCTCGTCGCCCGTGCCTTCGACGCCGCCCGCGGTCTGGACCGCCCGCTCGATCTGGTGCTGCGCGAGGCGGATCTCACGCATCTGCGCGAGGACCTGCGGGCGGGGAACCTGGACATCCTCCTCGTGCCCGCCGTACAGGCCATGCCGGCGTTCCGGCGCCGTGTCATCGCCCGGGAGCCGGTGGTCGTGATCGACCCGGCCGCGGAGCCGACGCGGAGCCCGGTCGAGCTGCGGGCCGCGGCCGACGCCGCCTACATCCTCGTACCGGACAGCTGCGGGCTGACCACCTTCACCACGGAGCTCTTCCGCAGCAACGACCTGACACTGCGCACCTATCCCGGCGAGGCCTCCAACTACCGGGTGCTGGACGAGTGGGCGCGGATGGGCGTGGGCGCAGCCCTGCTGCCGCAGTCCAAGATCACCCAGGAGCACGGCGGTTCCCGTCCCCTGGTGCGGGCCGGTGCCCCCGTCGAGATCGCCTACGAGGCCGTATGGGACAACGACACCGCGCTCGCGGCCGATCTGGAGGACTTCGTCGCGGCGCTCACCCGGTACGCCGATGAAGGCACGGGTGGTTGACGGAGGTTATGGCTCCCGCTCTCCGCATCGTCCCACCGAACTGACTCCCTCCTCACTCCCAGGAAATGCACGTAAGCGATATGACAGCTCCCGAAAACGCCCTCGACAATCCCGTCGGCGAGTCACTGCGCGGCCGGCACGCGGCCCTGGCCCGTCGGCACGGCCGGGCCGCCACCTATGACCCGGAGGTCGCGACCTTCTCGGCGGTCTCCCCCGACCCCGACGCGGCGGACTGGGCCTATCTCGCCCGGCTGCTGGGCCGGGACGAGTTCGCCGACATGTTCAGCTGCCCGGCGCTCCCGCCCTCGGACTGGGAGCCGGTCTTCGTCCTCGAAGGCCGGCAGATGATCTGGCCGGGCGACGATCCGCCGGGCCTGGCCGCCGACAAGGTCGACACCGGCGTCGTCGAGCTGGGCGCGGCCGACGTGCCCGAGATGCTCGACCTCGCCGAGCGGACCCGCCCCGGACCGTTCTGGCCGCGCACCCGTGAACTGGGCACCTATCTCGGCGTCCGCGACCAGGGCAGGCTGGTGGCGATGGCGGGCGAGCGGCTGAGGCCTCCCGGGTGGACCGAGATCAGCGCCGTCTGCACGGCACCCGAGGCACGCGGGCGAGGCCACGCCGTCCGGCTGGTGAACGCGCTCGCCGCCCGCGTCCTGGCCCGGGGCGAGCGTCCCTTCCTGCACGTGGCGGAGGCGAACACCGCGGCGGTCGCGCTCTACGAACGTCTCGGCTTCGAGAGCCGGAAGCACGTGACCTTCCGTGGCTTCCGCACGCCCTGACCGCTTCCCGCACGGAACAAGGTGTTCCCTGAAACCAATTCGCCCCCGCGGCTCGTCCTCCCCACCGACCACATCGCACGGGGCCGATCCGGGCCGCGCGCCGAGCAGTTCAGGGGGAAACCGTCATGTCCGTTCGCACCGTCAGATCCGCCCGCACCGGCCGGCGCACGGCCGCCGCCGTCACCACCGCCGTGCTCGCCGCGAGCGCGCTCTCGGCCACCGCCGCCCCCGCCTCCGCGATCAAGGGCGGTGGCCCGGCCACCACGAAGGCCCGGCCGTACGCCATGCTGATCGAGCTCGACGGCAGCCCGTTCTGCGGCGGCACCCTCATCGCGCCCACCAAGGTGCTCACGGCCGCGCACTGTGTGACGAACGCGAGTGACGTGTCCGGGCTGCGGGTCGTCGGCGGCCGCACTCACGTGGACGGCACCGGCGGCACCGAGCGGGAGGTCGCGTCCTACCGGCTGGACTCGCGTTACACCTCGCCCGGTTACGCCTACGACGCCGCCGTCCTCACCCTGGACCGGCCGATGCCGTACCGGGCGATCCCGGTGGCCGGTCCCGGGGACGGCAGGCTGGTCGCCGACGGCCGGAAGGCCACCGTGCTCGGCTGGGGACGCACCGGCCCCGGGGAGAGCGCCACCCGGCTCAAGCAGACCGAGCTCGTACTCTCCCCCGTCGCCGACTGCCGGCCGTACACCGACACGGACACCGACCCGGCGGAGATGCTGTGCGGGATGCCGCGTCCCGGCACCACGGACAGCATCTGCCCCGGGGACTCCGGTGGGCCGCTGGTCAGCGGTGGCAAGGTCGTGGGCATCGTGTCGTCCGGGAACAAGTACTGCGACGAGCAGTTCCCGGTCTCCGTGTTCGTCCGCGCCGACTCGGTCGCCGCCGACCTGGGCCTCCCCGTGCGCCCGGGGCACTGACGTCACAGGAGCTCCGGACGCCTCCAGTCCGCGCCGAGGACGTGGTGGTCCAGGAAGTTGAGGACCGTCTCGTACAGGAGGCGCAGATGGTTCGGGGCTCCGACGCCGTGTCCCTCGTCCGGGAAGTACAGGAACCGGGCGGGGACGCCCTGGCGCTGGAGGTCGTGGTGCAGCGCCAGGGACTGGCCCGCCGTCACGCGGTAGTCCTGGCCGCCGTGCACGAGGAGCATCGGGGTCGTCAGCTTCCCCGCGTCGAGGTGGGGTGAGTCGGCCTCGTAGCGTTCGCGCTCGGTGCGCGGGTCGCCGAAGATCTTCCGGAAGTACGGGTGCATGTCGGAGTCGCCCTGGAAGCTCTCCAGGTTCCACAGCCCGGCGTGCGAGACGAGTGCCCGGAACCGGTCGGTGCGGGTCGCGGCCAGGTTGGCGAGGTAGCCGCCGAAGGACCAGCCGGCCAGGGCGGTGCGGCTCCCGTCGAGGTCGTCGCGGTCCAGTGCCGCGTCGGTCAGGGCGATGACGTCGCTGTAGGGCCGGCCGCCGAACCGGCCCAGGCCGCGCTCCTGCATGCGTTGCCCGTACCCGGAGGACAGGGCCGGGTCGGGCAGCAGGACGGCGTAGCCGCGCGCGGTGAACGCCCAGGGGTTCCACTGCCAGTCCCAGGCGCTCCAGGACGCCTGCGGTCCGCCGTGCGGGACGACGACGAGCGGCGCCGGGCGGTCGGCCGCGGCTCCCTCGGGGAGGGCGAGCCAGGCGCGGACCGGGAAGCCGTCGTCCGCGGTCGTACGGACCTCGGTCAGGGTGCCGGGGAGCGGTCCGAGGTCGCCCGGGGTCCTGAGGAAGTCGGGGTCCTGGTCGGCCTCGGCCGCGTCCAGGCGGACCGCTCGGGGCGGGCTGTCGATCGCGCTGCGCACCGCGTAGAGGGTCGAGCCGTCGGGTGACGCGCAGAGGGAGTCGTACGCCCCGTTCGCGGTGAGGCGGGTGACCGTGCCGTCCGGGTCGCGGCGGAAGACCGGGCAGTGGCCGAGTTCGTCGCCGGTGAACCACAGCGTGGTGTCCCCCGGGACCGGTGAGACGATCGCCCTGCCGGGCCAGGGCCAGTTGGCGAACTCCGGCAGCAGATCGGTCTCTTCGCCGGTGACGACGTCGAAGGCGACGAGGGTGACCTGCCACGGGGAGTCGTACGTCTCCTCCCGCTGGCGCTGGCAGATCAGGCGGGTGCCGTCGGCGGTGAAGACCGGGCTGTAGTACTGGTGGCCGGGGCGGGAGAAGGTGCGCTCCTCGGTGCCGGCGATCACCACGGTGTTGGTGTCCGGGGCGCTGCCGGTCGGGGCCCGGGTGTAGGCGACCGTCGAGCCGTCCGGGGACAGGGCCAAGTCGCCCGCGGCCGCGAGGCCTTGGGCGCCCGCGTCGGCCGGTGCGGCACCGGGACGCAGGACGAAGGTGTGGGGTTCGGCGGGGCCCAGGTCGCCGCCGTCGGCGCGGGTGGGGGTCGACTCGTGCAGGACCGCGGTGACGCCCGACCGGCTGCGCTGCCGCAGGAGTTGGCCGTGGGTGTGGGCGTCCGTGGCGCCGGGGAGCAGGGCGGCGGTGAAGGCGAGGGCGTCGGTCCGGGAGGCGGCGGCGAACGTGGCGATTCCGCCCGGGTGTTGGGCCTTCTGCTCCGCCTCGCCGTGTTCCGGCAGCGCCCACAGCGCGGCTCCGGGCGGGCCGTCGTGCTCGCGCCCGGAGAGGAGCAGCAGGGTGCCGTCCGCGGTGAACGCCGGTGCGGAGTCCCCCGGTTCGGCCCCTCGCACCGGATGCGGCTCGCGTGCTCCGGACGGGTCGAGCTCCCACAGCTGCGAGACGTACCCGACGCCCTCGGCGTCGAGGGTCTGCACGGACGCGACCATGCGCGTGCCGTCCGGCGCGAGGGTCAGACCGGTCAAGCGCGGTTGCGCGACGAGGCGTCGGTGGAACTCCGGGGTGTCCGTCATGGTGATCATCCTGCTCATCCGCCTGCTCACCCGCACCGCAATATCCGTACGCCTGAGTCACTTCTGTGCACGTACACACTCACCCTCACCCTCTCTCAAGTCTCCAACCTCGGGGAAATATCCTCGACACATGTATTTACAGCGCCTGCAACCTCTCCTACTGTGAACGTTCACGGAAGCCCAACATGCGCATGTCAGGCACACCCCCGACTTAGCGCCGTCTCGATCAAAGGAGGTCGGGATGACCGTGAACGGTCCGCGCCGCATTGTGAGGGCCGCCATGCTCCTGGCGGCCCTCGCCCTGCCCGCATCCCTGCTCACCACGCCCACCACCGCCTCGGCCGCCGGCACGCTCACCATGCGCGGTGCCGATGTGTCGACCGCGCAGCGCGCCCTCGACCTCGGCGCCAAGTACTACGACGCGAGCGGCACCGCCAAGGACCCGCTGGACATCCTCAAGGGCCTCGGCGTCAACTACGTCCGCCTGCGGATCTGGAACAACCCCGTCAGCGGCTACAACAACAAGGCCAAGGTGCTGTCGTACGCGAAGCAGGTGAAGGCCAAGGGGCTGAAGCTGCTGGTCGACTTCCACTACTCGGACACCTGGGCGGACCCGGGCAACCAGAACAAGCCCGCGGCATGGGCCGGCCACAACATCAGCCAGTTGCAGACCGACGTCTACAACTACACGTACGACGTCTGCAACAGCCTCAAGTCGCAGGGCACCACCCCGGACAGCGTGCAGATCGGCAACGAGATCAACGTCGGCATGCTGTGGAACGAGGGCAAGGTCGTCAACAACGACTTCACCAACCTCAGTCTGCTGCTCAAGTCGGGCTACAACGCGACCAAGGCGTGCAACAGCGGTACCCAGGTGATCATCCACACCGCCGACGCCGACAGTGACGCCAACGCCCGCTGGTTCTACGACGGCATCAAGGCCAAGGGCGTCGACTGGGACATCACCGGGCTGTCGTACTACTGCCCGTGGCACGGCACGATCGCCAACATGGGCAGCGTGGTGGCCGACGTGAAGTCCCGCTACGGCAAGGACGTGATCATCGCCGAGACGGCCTACCCGTTCACATCGGCCAACGCGGACGGCACCGCGAACTCCATCACCACCGGCTGCTCGGGCTATCCGCTCACCTGGCAGGGCCAGGCGGACAACTTCACCGCCGTGCAGAACGCGGCGCGCAGCAACGGCGCGATCGGGGTCTTCTACTGGGAGCCCACCTGGTACGCGGTCACCGGCAACGGCTGGGACCCGACCGACATCTCGGGCAGCGGCAACGGCTGGGACAACATGGCGATCTTCAACTGGACCGGCAATGTGAACCCGAACGTCAAGTGGACGCCATAGCAAATCACTTGCACCTAGAACGGCACCGCCCCCGGGCGGTGCCGTTCGGCGTTCCCGTGAGGCCCCTGAGTGCCCAGGCGGCAATCACCACCCGCCATTAGGCCACCGCAGCGGGTCACATTACTCTGTGGTAGCGCCTGACCGAGGGAAGGAAGCCATGGGGGTCCAACTGAACAGCGGATCGGCAGCCGGTCACGAGTCGCTGGAGTCGATGAGCCTCGAACCGCTCATGACCCGCGACTACGAACGGGATCCGGCGATCGTGTACGAACGGCTGCGCCAGGCCCACGGTCCGGTCGCGCCGGTCGACCTGCTGGGGGTGCCCGTCTGGCTGGTCCTGGGCTACGAGGAGTCGCTGCGGGTGCTGCGCGACGATCACGTGTGGCCGAAGGGGCTGGAGAACTGGCGGGCGCGCAGGGAGGGGCGGCTGCCGGCGGACTGGCCGCT
Organism: Streptomyces sp. SID13726; assembly: GCF_010548375.1. Lineage (GTDB taxonomy): Bacteria > Actinomycetota > Actinomycetes > Streptomycetales > Streptomycetaceae > Streptomyces. The sequence continues at coordinate 97,351 of NZ_JAAGLY010000017.1, read as the reverse complement.
GGCGCCCTCACTGGACGTCAACCACGTGCTGATCCAGGGCGGTGAGGGCTACCGCGGGCTGAAGGTGGCCTGGGACACCGCGCTGCGGCCGTTCCAGGACCCCCGGCATCCGGTGGCCAAGCAGCTCAAGGCGAAGATCACGCGGGACGCCGACGAACTGATCACGCTGTTCTCGCAGGGCGGGCGCACGGGGTGGGCGGATCTGTCGGCGCAGTTCTCGCGGCCCCTGCCGCTGATGGTGGCGAGCCATCTGCTCGGCTTCCCGGGCTCGCAGCACGACGACGCGCTGATGGACATGTGGCGGGTGCTGGACGCCGGGCCGGACGCGGGGCCCGCGCTGGAGCGGCTGCTGGCGACGCTGTCGGAGCTCGGCGCGTCGAAGATGAAGGAGCCCGGCGACGACTTCCCCTCCTATCTGCTCGCCGCCCATCCCGGCCTGAGCGTCGAGGAGTTGTCGCGTGAGCTGATGATGCTGCTCGGGATGACCTCGGACCATGTCGGCATCCTGATCTCCAACACGGTCGTCGAGGTGATCACCGGGAGCCTCCCGCCGAGCGCCAGTCTGTCGGCGGGCCTGATCCGGGAGACCATGAACCGGGTGGTGATGCAGAAGCCGCCGCTGATCAACTTCGTGCCGCGGTTCCCGGTGACCGACATGAAGCTCGGTGACTACACCATCGCGGCGGGCGATCCGGTGTGGGTGTCGGTCGGCGCGGCGCACGCTGACCCGGAGTTCGCGGCGAAGGTCTGCCCCGAGTCCACGATCAGCACCCGGGCGCACCTGTCCTGGGGTGCCGGTCCCCGGCAGTGTCCGGCCCGGGAACTGGCCGGCGGTGCGGCCTCGATCGGGGTGAGCAGGCTCTTCGAGCGGCTCTCCGGGCTGGAGTTGTCGCTGCCGGTCGACCAACTGCCGTGGCGGTCCTCGCCGTTCATGCGCGGTCTGCGGTCGCTGCCGGTGCGCTACACCCTCTCGGACGCGGCGGCCCTGCCGGTGCCCGCGGGCCTGGCCGTGCCCGCCGGGGCCGACTCGGCTCCGGCCGACGAGGCCACCGTACGGCCGCGGTCGTCGCTGTGGCGTTATCTGGCCGGGCTGGTGCGCGGGCGGTGACGGGGCTCTCCGGCACCGGAGCGGGCCCCGGACTCGAGTGAGTCCGGGGCCCGCTCCGCGCTCTGTCGGTCCGGTCAGCCGACCGGCGGTGTGCGGATGGCGGCGATGTCGAACTGGAGGCGTACCTTCTCGCTGACCATGGCGCCGCCCTCGGCGAGCCGGGTGCTGTAGGTCAGGCCCCACTCGGAGCGGTTGATGGTGGTGGTGCCGTCGAAGCCGGCGCGCTGGTAGCCGAACGGGTCGGTGACCTGGCCTATGTAGGTGAGTTCCAGAACGACCGGGCGTGTGGTCGCCTTGATGGTGAGGTCGCCCGTCATGCGGTACACGTCGGGGCCCGCGATCTCGACGGCGGTGCTGACGAACCGCATCCGCGGATACGCCTTCGCGTCGAGGAAGTCGCGGCCCACCAGGTGGGCGTCGCGCTGTTCCACTCCGGTGTCCACGCTGCCGGTGGACACGATGATCTCCGCCATCGAGCGGGACGGGTCGCGGCCGTCGAAGTACAGCCGGCTCTGGTAGTCGGCGAACGCGCCGCGCACGGTGGTCACCATGGCGTGCCGTACGGAGAATCCGATCCTGCTGTGCGCGGGATCGATGCTCCATTCCCCGGTCAGGGCCGCCAGTCGGGGATCCGGAAGGACGGCTGTGGCAGTGGCCGACGACCCGGTGGGGGGCGGGGGAACGACGGCGGGCTCCGTGCGGTCCGCACGACGGAACGGGGTGCCACGGTTGAACAAGTTCATGCATCACCTAATTACTGCACGGGAGTTGTCGCCGCAAGCCATGGTGTGCGGTCGACGAAATATCCACGCGTTCACCACACGATTCCCGAAAGGTGGGCGGAAATCGGCTAGTCGACTCCGACGAGGGTGCGCACTTCGAAGTCCTCGTATGTCTCCTTTGTTTCGGGACGGCTGAGCATCGAACCGATCCAGCCGAGGAGGAAGCCGGCCGGGATGGAGACGATTCCGGGATTCTGCAGCGGGAACCAGGCGAAATCGGCGGACGGGTAGAGCGAGGTCGAGGTGGACGAGACGACCGGGGAGAACACCACGAGGAGGATGGAACAGACCAGACCGCCGCACAGGCTCAGCAGGGCTCCCTGGGCGGTGAAGCGCCGCCAGAAGAGGCTGTAGACGAGGGTGGGCAGGATGGCGGAGGCGGCGATGGCGAAGGCGAGGAAGGCGAGGGTCGCCGAGTTGGCGCCCCAGGAGACCAGGGCGAGCAGCATGCCGAGGATGCCGATGACGGCGGCCGCGAGCCGGGCCACGGCCAGTTCCTCCGTCTCGGTGGCCCGGCCCCTGCGGATCACCTCGCCGTACAGGTCGTGGGCGAGGGAGGAGGCGGCGGCCAGGGTGAGGCCCGCGGCGACGGCCAGCAGGGTGACGAACGCCAGACAGGACAGCAGGGCGGTCAGGACGGCGCCGCCGAGTTCGTGCGCGAGCAGCAGCACGGCCGCGTTGCCGGTGCGGTCAGTCTGCTCGATGGTGTTGCGGCCCAGGGCGGCGGTGGCGCCGAGACCGAGGATGCCGGCGGCCAGGCAGACGAGGCTGACCAGGCCCATCGCCCACACCACGGAGGTGCGCAGCACGTCGACGGACTTCGGGGCGAGCAGCCGCATCATCACGTGCGGGAGGGCGGCGAGGCCGAGGACGATCGCCAACTGGAGGCTGAGGAAGTCGAGTTTGCTGGTGACGCCGGCGCCGTAGCGCAGCCCGGGTTCCAGGAAGCGCTCACCCCGGCCGCTGTTGTCCGCGGCCGCGGCGAGGAGGTTCTCGAAGTTCCAGTCGAAGCGGTGCAGCACCATCACGGCGGCCACGGTGACACCGCAGATGAGCATGACCGCCTTGACGACCTGGATGAAGGTGGCCCCGGGCATGCCGCCGATGGCCGCGTAGACGATGACGATGGTGCCGATGACGACGACGCACAGGGTGCGGGTGGCGGCGCTGGGCTCGCCGGTGAACTGGGTCAACAGGGCGACGCTGCCGACGAGTTGGGCGACCAGGTAGAGGACGGTGATGGCGAGCGTGCACAGCGCCAGGGCGAGCCGCACCGGCCGCTGCATACGGGACAGGCGCAGGGCGAGGGTGTCGCCGAGGGTGAACTTGCCGGTGTTGCGCAGGGGTTCGGCGATCAGCAGCAGGACCATCATCCAGGCGACCGCGGTGCCGCACAGGTAGAGCAGTCCGTCGTAGCCGGTCAGGGCGACCAGGCCGGTGCTGCCGAGGAGGGTGGCGGCCGACAGGTAGTCGCCGCACATCGCCAGGCCGTTGCGCAGCGGCGACATCATGCGGTTGCCGAGGTAGAACTCGCCGATCTCGTCGCGCTGGGGCGCGGTGAGCAGCGCGGTGAACAGGGTCACCACGACCACGGACAGGAAGAGCACCAGGGTCAGCTGGAGGCTGAGGCGGTCCACGACGGAGGCGCCGAACGTCACCATGGGCGGAACTCCTCCTCGCGCGGGGCGACCCGGGCCTCGAAGGCCGCCCGCTCGCGGTCCGTGGCCTCCTGGTGCCGGACCAGTCCGCGCAGGCCGCGCACGACCGGGGTGACCTGGGTGCGCATGTGCACGAGGTAGCGCCACACGATGACACCCATCAGGACGAACTGCCCGAGCCCCAGGGCCAGTCCGACGGTGAGGTGGCCGCTCAGCGGGGTGTTCATCAGTCCGGGCAGGAAGCTGGAGAGCAGCACGTAGAGCAGGAAGCCGCCGACGGCGCCGGCCGTCGCCCGGACGCCGAACCGGCGGTGGGTGCGGCGGAGGGACCGATAGACGGGTTCGTGGGACACCGATCGCCGGTCCGGGTCGGCGGGGCCGCCCGATTCATAGGGGAACGGCGGCCCGCCGAGCCCCATGGAGTGCCGAGACACCATGCACCTTCTTTACTGCCGCGCCGGTCGCCGTTTCGAAGGCACGCCGGAATCATGGCTGTGCGGCCTTGTGGGGGAATCGTGAAACTGGAATTCGCGTGCTTCGAATTTCGAGCCGGACTACGAGCCTGGTACGCGACCGGCCGGATCGTCGGGGTGATGACGAGGCCAGGACCGGGATTGTTGCAGCGCCTCCGTTGAACTATCAACCGGGAGTTCGAACCGAATCCCTGAACTGACTCATTCACGTGGTTCGACACCTGTTCTCGCCGTCGCACGGCCTGCGAGGATCCCGGCTCCCTGATTAGGTCTGCACCTTTTCCGCCGTCAGGTTGTCTCAAATGCAGCGCACAGCAGGCCGCCGGCGTCCCGCAGGCCCTGTTGTCACCCAGGCACGAAAACCGGCCGCCCGGGACTCACCTCGCGCAAACAGTGCGGCGGGAGGCTCGGCACTTCTGCGCCGCGCTGCCATATTCGGAGGCCACTCCGGAGGTGGCTGTGACACTTGAGGTGACGACGGCGTGTGTGCCCGACGGCACCGCCGACCGTGTGCTCGCGCTTGAGGCCCGCAGATCGCGGGCCGAGACCCCGAACGCGCCCAGGAGACGGGGCCGGTTCGGGGCCCGGGAACGGATCGAACTGCTGCTGGACACCGGCTCGTTCACCGAGACCGGCCTGTTCGTGCGGGCCCGGCCCACCGGGGACGGCGCCCGGCGCCCGTACGGGGACGGGGTGGTCACCGGGTACGGCACGGTCGACGGCCGTCCCGTCTGTGTGTTCGCGCAGGACTCCACGGTCTTCGGCGGCAGCATGGGCGAGGCCTTCGGCGAGAAGACCGTGGCCCTCATGGACCTGGCCCTGAAGACCGGGTGCCCGGTCGTCGGGCTCAACGACGGCGGTGGCGCCCGCATCCAGGAGGGCGTCGCCTCCCTCGCCCTCTACGCCGAGCTGGTGCGCCGCAACGTCCAGGCGTCCGGCGTGATCCCGCAGATCTCGGTCGTGCTCGGACCGTGCGCCGGCGGGGCCGCCTACTCCCCCGCCATCACCGACTTCACGGTCATGGTGGACGGCTCCTCGCACATGTTCGTCACCGGCCCCGACGTCATCGAGACGGTCACCGGGGAGCGCACGAGCGCCGAGGAGCTGGGCGGCGCCCGCACCAGCAACTCCCTCAACGGCAACGCCCACTTCCTCGCCACCGACGAGACGGAGGCCCTGGACACCGTACGGGACCTGCTGTCGTACCTGCCCGCCAACAACCTGGAGCGGCCGCCGCAGTACGCTCCCCTGCCGCCGCCGGACGACATCCGGCTGGACGAGATCGTGCCGGACCGGCTGGGGCAGGCGTACGACATGCGGGACGTCCTGCGGGCGGTCGTCGACGACGGTGAACTGCTGGAGATCCAGGAGCTGTTCGCGCCGAACATCATCTGCGCGCTGGCCCATGTCGAGGGCTCGGCCGTCGGGGTGGTGGCCAACCAGCCGCTGCACGCGGCCGGAGTCCTGGACATCGACGCCTCCGAGAAGGCGGCGCGTTTCGTACGGTTCTGCGACGCGTTCGGCATTGCGCTGCTGACCTTCGCCGATGTGCCCGGGTATCTCTCGGGGGTCCGGCAGGAGCAGGCGGGGATCATCCGGCGCGGGGCGAAGCTGCTGTACGCGTACGCCGAGGCGACCGTGCCGAAGGTGACGGTGGTGGTGCGCAAGGCGTACGGCGGCGGGTACGCGGTGATGGGCTCCAAGCACCTGGGCGCCGACATCAACCTCGCCTGGCCCACCGCGCGGATCGCGGTGATGGGCGCCGAGGGCGCGGTGGGCCTCTTGCACCGGCGTGAACTCGCCGCCGCCGACGACCCCGAGGCGCTGCGAGCCCGGCTCGTCGCCGCGTACGAGAACACCCACGGCACGCCCTATCTCGCCGCCGAGCGCGGATACGTCGACGCCGTCATCGCGCCCCGCGACACCCGGCCGCAGATCTGCCGTGCGCTGCGCGCGCTGCGCGGAAAGCGTGCCCCGATGCCGGAGCGCCGGCACGGCAACATCCCCCTCTGACCCGCCTCGCGAGGAGACCCGCCCGATGGACAGCCGCCGTCCCCCGCTCGCCCCCGCGTTCCGAAGCCTGCCGGAGTACGTAAGGCACTGGGCCGAAACCACCCCGGAGCGCCGGGCGTTCACCTTCGTCGACCATCCCGGCCCCGACTCTCGCGGTGTCCACCGCACGCTGACCTGGCGTCGGCTGGACGTGCGGATGCGGGCGGTGGCCGCCCGCCTCGCCGCGGAGGCCGGGCCCGGGGAGCGGGTCGCGCTGCTGTGCCCGCAGGGTCAGGAGTACGTCACCGGGTTCCTGGGGTCCCTCGCCGCGGGCCTCGTCGCCGTACCGCTGTTCCCGCCCGGGCTGCCCGGACAGGAGGACCGGCTCACGGCGGTCCTGGCCGACGCGCGTCCGGCGGTCGCCGTGACGACGAGCCGATTCGCCGCGCAGGTACGGGAGTTGTGCGACCGGGTCGTCGTCGTGGACGAGATCCCGGACGGCGCCGCCGGCGATCCGGAGCCCGTCGACGGGCCGGTCGCCTATCTCCAGTACACCTCCGGCTCGACCCGGACCCCGGCGGGCGTGGAGATCAGCCACGCCAACGTCGTCGCCAACGCCCGTCAGGCGCTGGGCGCTTACGGTGCCGACGCGCATCCGGCGACCTGTGTGGGCTGGCTGCCGCTGTACCACGACATGGGGCTCGTGCTGAGCATCGCGGCACCGGTGGTGCGGGGGCTGCTGTCGGTGCTCATGGATCCGGTCGCCTTCCTGCACGAACCCGTGCGCTGGCTGCGGCTGTTGGCCGCGCATCCGCGGGCGCTGAGCGCGGCGCCCAACTTCGCCTACGACTACTGCGCCTCCGTGGTGACCGACGTGCAGAAGGAGGAGCTGCGGCTGGACGGCGTCGCCGCGCTGATCAACGGCAGCGAGCCGGTGCGCCCGGGCACGGCCGACCGCTTCCACGCGGCCTTCGCCGGGCAGGGGCTCGAACCCGCCACGCACTGTCCGTCGTACGGCCTCGCCGAGGCCACCGTCTTCGTCAGCGCGGCCCGGCCCGGTGAGCCGCTGCGCCGGTTCGCGCTCGACCGGGACGCGCTCGCCGCCGGCAAGGCGCTGCCCGCGCGGCCGGACGATCCGCGGGCCGTGCTCCTCGCGGGCTGCGGCACCCCCGCCGGACAGCAGGTCCTCGTCGCCGATCCGGTCACCGGCGCCGAACTGTCCGAAGGGGAGATCGGGGAGATCCAGGTGCGGGGTCCCAACGTGGGCCGCGGCTACTGGAACCAGGAGCGGCAGAGCCGGCGCGTCTTCGGCACGGACGGCCGGCTGCGCACCGGTGATCTCGGCACGGTCCTGGAGGGGCAGTTGATCGTCACCGGGCGGCTGAAGGACCTGATCGTGGTCGACGGCCGCAACCACTATCCGCAGGACCTGGAGGCCACCGTCCAGGACGCGCACCCCGCGGTGCGGCGCGACCGGCTGGCCGCGCTCGGCGTCTCGGGCGGCTCCGGTGAGCGGGTGGTCGTGGTCGCCGAGCACGCGCGGACCACCAGCCTCGCCGAGATCGACGTACCGGCGCTGGTCCGGGCGGTCCGCGCGGCCGTGTCCGCACGCCACGGGCTGCGGCTCGCCGAGGTCGTCCTGGTGCCGCCGGGCACCGTGCCCCGGACGTCGAGCGGCAAGGTGTCCCGGTCGCTCACCCGCGAGCGCTACCTGGCGGGCGTCTACACGGCGGGCGGCGCCGCGTGAGGGCCGTCGACGCGGGCGCGCTGCGCCGGCTGGTCGTGGAGCGGGTGTCCGCCTGGACCGGTACGCCCGTGGGGGAGGTGCCGATGGACCGGCCGCTGGCGGATATCGGCATGGCCTCGCGGGACGCGGTGGTGCTGGCCGGGGAGCTGTCCCGGCTGACGGGGCGTGAGCTGCCGGCGACGCTGCTGTGGGAGGCACCGACCGGGGAGGCGCTGGTGGCGCGCCTGTGCCGGATGGCGGAGGACGCCGGGACGGGAGCTGTGACCGGGGCGGGGGCCGTAGGTCTCGGCTCGGCGCCGGTCGGTGCGGCCTCGGCCGCCTCTTCGACACGCGGCTCGACGAGCGGCGGCTCGCTCGCCCCCGCCGAACCCGTCGCCGTCATCGGGATCGGCTGCCGGCTCCCCGGCTCGGTCCACGGTCCGGCCGACTACTGGCGGCTGCTCACCGACGGCGTGGACGCGGTCCGGCGGGTACCCGAGGACCGCTGGCGGGACTTCACGGCGTTCCCGCCGCAGGACGCGCTCCCGTACGGCGGCTATCTGGACGACATCGCCGGGTTCGACGCGGAGTTCTTCCTCATCACCCCGCGCGAGGCCGCCGTGATGGACCCGCAGCAGCGGATTCTCCTGGAGGTCGTCCACGAGGCCCTGACCCACGCCGCCGTCCCGGCCGCCTCCCTCGCGGGCACCGCGACCGGTGTCTTCGTCGGGGTCTCCGCGCCGGAGTACGGCTCGCTGACCGGCGCCGACCCGGCGGCCGTCGATCCCTGGGCGCCTGCGGGCGGTGCGCTGAGCGTGACCGCGGGCCGGCTGGCGTACGTGCTGGACACGCGGGGGCCGAGCATGGCCGTCGACACGGCCTGTTCCTCCTCGCTGGTCGCCGTGCACCATGCCTGTGTCAGCCTGCGCACGGGCGAGAGCGACACGGCCATCGCCGCGGGCGTCAACCTGCTGCTCTCCCCCACCGTCACCGTGGCGTTCCGGCGGGCGGGCGCCCTCGCGCCGGACGGGCGGTGCAAGCCCTTCTCGCCGGACGCGGACGGGATCGGGCGGGGCGAGGGCTGTGCGGCCGTGCTGCTGAAGCGGCTCTCCGACGCGGAGCGGGACGGCGACCGGGTCCTCGCGGTCATCCGGGCCACGGCCGTCAACTCCGACGGCCGTTCCAACGGCCTCCTCGCCCCCAACCCGGCGGCCCAGCAGGCCCTGTTGACGACGGCGTACGCGCGGGCGGGGCTGGCCCCGGCGCACATCGACTACGTCGAGGCGCACGGCACGGGCACCCCGCTCGGCGACCCGATCGAGGCGGGCGCGCTCGGTGCCGTGCTCGGGGCGGGCCGCGATCCCGACCAGCCGCTCCTCCTCGGTTCGGTGAAGGGGAACCTCGGGCATCTGGAGTCCGCCGCGGGCGTCGCCGGTCTCGTGAAGACGGTGCTCGCCCTGCACCACGACGTCGTCCCGCCGTCCCTGCACTGTGCCGGGGGCAGCGCCCTGGACGACGTACGGCTGCGGGTGGTGTCCGAGGGCGAGCCGTGGCCGCGTTACGGCGGTACGGCCACCGCCGGGGTGTCCGGGTTCGGGTTCGGCGGCACCAACGCCCATGCGGTGCTGGAGGAATGGCGTCCCGGTGTCCCGCCCCCGCGTCCGGCCGAGGAGCCCGGTGCCCGGCTCCATCTCCTGTCCGACGTGGACGAGGAGCGGCTGCGGGACACCGCGGCCCGCCTCGCCGACTGGGTGCGGACGGCCGCCGCGCATCCGGCCGACGTGGCGCGCACGCTCGCCGGACGGGCCGGGCACGGGACCGTGCGGGCCGCGGTGATCGCGCGGGATCGCGCGGAACTCGCCGACGGGTTCCGGTCGTTGGCGCAGGGCCGTCCGCATCCGCGGGTCGTGACCGGCGAGCGTGACCGCCTGAGCGGTGGCCCGGTGTGGGTCTTCTCGGGCTACGGCAGCCAGTGGCCCGGAATGGGCCGCCGCCTCCTGGCCGAGGAGCCCGCCTTCGCCGCCGCCGTGGAGAAGCTGGACGCGCGGTGCGGGCTGTCGCTCCACGCCCGTCTCACGTCCGGGAACGGGCTCGACCGGCTGGAGGTGGCGCAGCCGGTCCTGTTCGGACTCCAGGTGGCGCTGGGCGAGTTGTGGCGTTCCTACGGCGTCGAGCCCGCCGCGGTCATCGGCCACTCCCTCGGTGAGGTGGCCGCCGCGGTGTGCGCGGGCGCCCTGGACGTGTCGGACGGCGCCCGGATCGTCGCCGTACGGGCCCGGCTGCTGAGCCGGCTGCGGGGCGGGGCCATGGCGGTGGTCGACCTCGACGACGGTGAACTCGACGTGCTCGCACGGGACTTCCCCGGTGTCCATGTCGCCGTGCACTCCTCTCCCGGGCAGAAGGTCGTCACCGGTGAGGAGGCGGCGGTGGCGCCGTTCGTGCGGTGGCTGGAGGCGCAGGGGCGCACCGCCCGGGTCATGCGGGTCGTCGGTGCCGGGCACTCCCCGCAAGTGGAGCCGCTGCTGGCGGAGTTGACCGCCTCGCTGGCCGACGTGGGCGGGAGACCGTCCCCAGTGCCCTTCTACTCCACCGTCCTGGACGATCCGCGCGGCGACTGCGTCTTCGACGCCGCGCACTGGGCCGCGAACCTGCGGCGGCCCGTACGGCTGGACCGGGCCGTCGCCGCGGCCGCCGCCGACGGCCACACCGCCTTCGTCGAGATCTCCCCTCACCCGGTGCTGGCCCGCGCGGTCGCCGACACCGCACCCGGCGCCCTCGCGATCGGCACCCTGCGCCGGGACCGGGACGGCTGCGCCGACTTCCTCACGCAGCTGGGCGCCCTGTACTGCGCGGGCGGGCGGCTGCCACTGCCGCCCGGGAAGGTCGTCGACCTGCCCGCGCCGCGCTGGAGGCATGTGCGGCACTGGTGGACGGACGGACGGGGGGCGGCTCCCGCGAAGGCTCCAGCCGCGCAGCCGGAGGGCGACGAGAAGCCCGTCGACGGTGCACCCGCCGACACCACGCACACCGTCCCGGACACCTCCGTGGCCGCCCGCCTCTGTCACCACATCGCCGCCGTCACCGGCCACCCCACCGGCCGTGTCACCCCCGCCACCGCCCTGGCCGACCTCGGCCTGGACTCCCTGATGGCCGTCCGCATCCGCACCGCCCTGGAGCGCGAGTTCGCGGTCGACCTGCCCCTGCGCGACCTTCTGGGCGCGACCACCGTCGCGGAGGTGGCCGAACGCGTCGGCCGCGCAGCCCTGTTGCGCACCCTGAGCGTCACGGGCTCCGGACCCCCGCTGTTCCTGATCCACGCGGCCGGCGGCACCACCGACGTCTACCGGGCGCTCGTCGAACGCCTCGGCGGCGACCGTCCGGTGTACGGCCTGGAACGCCTGGAGGACGCGCGCACGGTGACGGAGAAGGCGCGCCGCTACGCCGAGGCCGTCGCCGCCGCCCACCCCGACGGGCCCTGTCTGCTGGGCGGTTGGTCCTTCGGCGGCTTCGTCGCCCAGGAAACCGCGCGACAACTCACCGCGGCGGGGCGGGACGTGGAGCTGGTGGTGCTCATCGACTCCGTACGGCCGCTGCCCCAGCCGGAGTCCAGCCCGGCCGACCGGCTCCGCGCCCACTTCGAGGGGTTCGCGGGCCATGTCGCCGACGTGTACGGGGTCCGGCTGGAGCTGCCGTACGACGAACTGGTCGCGATGGAGGACGACGGTGAGCGCATCGACACCGTGCTGCGGCTGCTCCGCGCCGGCGTCGACGTGCCGTCCGCCGCGCTGGAGCACCAGCGCTCGTCCTATCTGGACCTGAGGATCGGCGAGGCCCACCGGCCGGGCCGGTACGACGGGCGGGTGGTCCTGTTCCGGGCCGCCGAGCCCGCTCCGCACACCGTGCGCGATCCCGCCTACGAACGGGACGACCAGGCCCTGGGCTGGGACGAGGTGTGTCCGCGGCTGACCGTCGTACCGGTCGCCGGGCACCACCTGTCGCTGCTCGACCCGCCGCACGTCGACGAGCTTGCCGCCCGGCTGGGGCGGGAGATCGCCGAAGGGACCCGTTCAACGTGATCCGAGGAGAGCCGCCATGCACCGTCCCACCATCGGGGTGTCCCGCCGTACCGTCGCCAAGGCGGCGGCCGGTGCCGGTCTCGCCGTCCTGTTCGGCGCCCGGACCGCCGCCGCGCTCGGTCCGCGCACCGTCGACGTGTCCGTGTCCTCCGCCGCGCTCGGCCGCAGCGCTCCGGTGCGGCTGATCCTGCCGACGGGGTTCGACGCGCAGGCCACGCGCACCTATCCCGTGCTGTACCTGTTGCACGGCGCCCACGACGACTACACGTCCTGGACCCGGGAGACGGACATCGAGTCCTTCACCGCGGGCCGGGACCTGATCGTGGCGATGCCCGACGCGGGGCCCACCGGGATCCCGACCGCCTGGCGCGGCGGGCCCGACTACGAGACCTTCCAGCTGACGGAGGTCCCGGCGCTGCTGGCCCGGGACTACCGGGCCTCCGGGGTGCGGGTCGTCGCGGGGGTCTCCACCGGCGGGTACGGGGCGATGGCGCACGCGGCACGCCATCCGGGCCTGTTCACCGCGGCGGCCTCCTACAGCGGCATCCTCGACACCATGGCGCCCGGGGTCCCCACCCTGGTGGACGCGATCGTGGCCCGCGAGAACCTGCTCCCGTCGTCGCTGTGGGGCAATCCCTTCCTGAACCTCCTCACCTGGCGCGACTTCAACCCGCAGGCCCGGGCCACGGGGCTGCGCGGCACCTCCCTGTACGTGTCCAGCGGCAGCGGACTGGCGGGCGGCACGGGCGACTGGCTGCCCGAGGCCCTGGAGAGCGCCCTGTGGCCGTCCGCCCACAGCTTCACCGACACCCTCGCGCTGCTGCGCATCCCGGTGACCACGCACTTCTACTCAGGAGGAGGGCACAGCTGGACCTACTGGAAGCAGGAGTTCGCGGCGTCGTGGCCGATGCTCGCCGGTGGGCTGGGGGTGCCGGTGTGATGTCGGTCCCGTCGGGGCACGGAACGCAACGCAGGGGACGCCCGTCCAACACAGGACTGCCCCCGCGTCCCACGGGCAACGGCCCGCGGGTGAGCCGCTTCCGGGCGAAAGGAGGGCCTCCCTTGGTCACCCCCGTCCCGCAGGGCGGCACCCCCGAGGGTTTCGGAGCCCCGGTGCCGCCCGACCTGGCCGAGCTGCTGCGGGCCCAGCTGGAGGAGGTCGCCGACGAGGTGGAGGAGGAGGTCCGCCGTGAGGTGCCGGAGTACGCGCGCCCGGCCGACGGGACCTACCGCGAGCACCTGAGAGCCGGTGTCGTACAGGCGCTCACCCTGTTCGTCGACCACATCGCCGACCCGCGCGGGCGGGGGGACGCGATCGCGGCGACGTACTACGAACTCGGGCGCGGCGAGGCCCTGGAGGGGCGCAGCCTGGACGCCCTCCAGTCCGCGCTGCGGGTCGGGGGGCTGCACGCCTGGCGGCTGATGGGCCGTACGGCGATGGAGCTCGGCCTCGACTCCACGGTGGTCGCGGCACTCGGCGAGCTCGCCTTCCGTACCGTGCACGAGGTCGCACAGGCGGCCGCGGCCGGGTACTCCGAGGCCCGGGCGCACAACACCGACGAGCTGGAGCGGCGGCGCAGACGGCTGCTGGACCTGCTGCTCGGCGAGGGGCCGCCGGTCCCGGCCGCGGTGCAGGACCTGGCGCACGGTGCCCGGTGGCCGGTGCCGAGGCAGGTCGCGGTGGTCGCGCTGGCGGCGAGCTCGGACCAGCGGGAGGTGGACTGGCCGCTGGCCGCCGCGGGAGCGCTGGTGGACATGGACTCGCGGCCGCCGCGGATGCTGATCCCGGACCCGGAGGGTTCCGGCCGTTTCGGCGGGCGGGCGTTCGGGCTCGCGCTGCGCGGGCGGCCGGCCGCGATCGGGCCGACGGTTCCGGTCACGGAGGCCGCGCAGTCGCTGCGCTGGGCCGTCCGAGCGCTCGGGCTGATGGGGCGCGGGCTGCTGCCCCGGCAGGGTGTGGTGCGCTGCGCGGACCATCTGTCGACGCTGCTGCTGCACAGCGACGAGCCGATGCTGGACCAGTTGCGGGCGCGCGCCCTCGCGCCGCTCGACACGGTGTCGGAGGGGCAGCGCGAACGGCTCGCCGAGACACTGCTCGCGTGGCTGCTCAGCGGCAGCAATGTGCCCGACGTCGCCGCTCGACTCCATGTCCATCCGCAGACCGTGCGCTATCGGCTGCGGCAACTGGACAAGATATTCGGCGAGGTTCTGCACGATCCTGGTGCGCGTCTGGATCTCATTCTGGCACTCACCACTGCACAAAAGAACGAGGAATTCCTGAATTCCCGTCCATAACACCTTGCTTGGTCCAGCGAATACGTTCGGGACATCCTTTCCACAGGCGTTTCACACGCCCCACCCTCAAAGGATTCCCATGCGTATTCGCTTATGCCTGGCCGCGCTCTCGCTGGTCGGCGGGGCCACGGTCGCCACCGTCACGGCGCCGTCGGCGACCGCCGCGGCCTGCTCGGACATCGACGTCGTCGCCGCTCGCGGCACGTTCGAGCCGGGCACGCTCGGTCTGATCGTCGGCGACCCGGTGTTCTCCGCCCTCCAGAGGAAACTGACGGGCCGCAGCCTGTCGAGCTACAAGGTGAACTATCCCGCGGACCTCTCCCTCACCTCCGCCGCGCAGGGCAATGCGGATCTGGTGAACCATGTGAACAGCCAGGCGTCCGCGTGCCCGAACCAGCGTTTCGTCCTCGTCGGCTATTCGCAGGGCGCGAACGTCGTCGACAACTCCATCGGCATCAGCAGCGCCGGTGCGGTGGTCGGCAGTCCCATCGTGGCCACCCTCCCCGCCGCGGTGGAGCCGAAGGTCGCGGCCGTCCTGCTGTTCGGCAACCCGATCCGGGCGATCGGCAAGAGCGTCACCGGCACGTACCAGAGCCGCACCATCGACTTCTGTGCCGAGGGCGACCCCGTGTGCGAGGCGGGCGGCGACGACACGCTGGCGCACCTGAGCTACACGGCGAACGCGGACGCGGCGGCGGCCTTCGCCGCGGGCAAGGTCTGAGCCCTCCACACACAGGAAGGAAGGGCCCCGGAGGAGATCTCCGGGGCCCTTCCTTGTTGCGGGCGGGGGACTATCGCGGATCCCGGGCGAACTCCGTGAGCGCGGTGGACACCGGCTCGGGACGCCCGTTGTTCTGCACCGGTGCCGCGGTCAGCACGTCGAGGTGCTGGTATCCGTCGGCGACCACGGGGTGCAGGTCGGCGGGGACCCGGCCGGCGAGCAGCCCGTCGCCCGCGAGGACGGTGAGCGTCGGGTTGGCGGTGAGCCCGTCCGGGTGCACGACGAGCCGCTTCACCTGGGGGGAGGTGGACAGCTGGATGTCGGTGACGAGCTTGGTCGGGAAGTACTGCTCGGTGAAGTCCAGGGGCTGCCCGGCCATGCTGCGCGCCAGCTCCTGGATGTCGGTGACCTCCTTGCCCGCGGCGGTGAACGGCGTCCCGTCCGCCGACTTGTACCCGGGGTCGTCGGCGTCCCCGACCCGGTCGTAGTTGCGCCAGGTGTAGAGCGGGCCGTGCGGCTGGGCGGGGATGGCCTTGTACTCGGTGCCAAAGAGCCCCGGCTGGGCCGAACTCCCGTTGGCGGCCGGGAAGTTCTTGTCGGTGATCGGTCCGCCGTCGAAGAAGCCCACGCTGCTCTGGAGGAAGGCGAGCGGTACGGACTGGTCGTCCATCAGGGCGCCGAGCACCGCCTGGTTGGTGAGCCGGAAGTCCTTCACCGCGGGTGAGCCGGCGAGGAAGGTGGCGGTGTCCTTGGAGAACAGGAAGCGGTTGGTGGCCTCGATGTTGGTGTTGACGGGCAGATAGCTCGGCAGGTCGGCCTCGCCGCCCGGGGCCTGGAGGGCGCCGACGCCCGCGATGGCGAGCAGGGTCATGGTCTCCGGGTTCAGCAGCACGGGCGCGGACAGTGAGCGCGGGAACAGGCCGCTGTCGAGTCCGGCCTGGACGACGCCGTAACCGAGGCCCACGTCGGGCAGGTTGGTGTCGTCCGGGATGCTGCCGCTGAGGTCGGCGAGGGAGGTGGAGACGGTGGTGTCGAGGGCGAAGTACCCGGCGCACTGGTTCTGTCCGGCGTCGGCGGTGGTGGCGGGGTCGCCGTCGAAGTCGGCGGCGGCGAAGTAGCCGGTGATGACTCCGCCGAGCGAGTGCCCGCCGCACAGCACCTTCTCCTTGCGGACCCGCTGGTCGGGCAACTCGGCGGTGAGCAGGTCGTATTCGTCCCGTACGGTCTGCTCGACACCGAGCTTCGCCATCCAGCCGAGCTGGTCGTCGCCGACGAACCCGGCGAAGGTGCGGCCCTGCACCTGCTTGCCCCGGTAGTAGTAGTCGACGGCGGTGTGCTGGTCGCCGGAGTCGATCCCGGTGTGGTCCTCCAGGCAGTTGGAGCGCCGGTCCAAAGCCCAGAACTCGATGTGCCGGCCCTGTTCGGCGGCGCGGGTCACGGTGTTGCGGGCGACGCTGTCGAAGGCTCCGGCCCCTTCGAGGATGCCCGGTTGGGCGACGAGGACCCGGTCGGCGTCGGCCGACGAGGCGGGCCCCGCGGCGGACCGGTAGCGCAGGTACGACAGCCAGTCGCACGCGGCCGGGCGGGCGCCGAAGGACGCCGGCAGCGGTGCCTTCACCCGCACCACGCTCTCGGTGACACCGGCGCTCGTCGCCACCGGGGTTTCGGTTCTCGCGCTGTCTCCCTGGGCGTCCGGGGCCGCCGCGCTGAACGCCCCGGTGGTCAGCAGCACCGCCAGCGCGGTGGTGCGCACCGTCTTGAGGGTTCTTCCTCTGCTGCGACTCGTGTTCATGCTGGGACGGTAGGGCGGCGGGCCCCGCGCTCTCGGGGGTTGCTCACAAGAACGCAGGGCCCGGTGGACGCTTTGTCACCAGCTGCGTCACCGGCCCGGTCACCGGCCGTTTCAGCAGCCGCGTCACCGACCCGTGCCACCGGCCGTGTCAGCAGCCGCGTCACCCGCCGCCTTTCAGCAGCCCCGGTGCGGGCCTCAGCCGTCGTGCAGCGTACGGCGCGGTGAGCGGCCGTAGGTGCGCCGGTAGAGGGTGGCGAAGCGGCCCGGGTGGTAGAAGCCCCAGCGTGCGGCGATGTCGGTGACCGTGACTCCGCTCTCGGGGTCGGTGGCCGTCAGTTCGTCGTGAGCGTGGGACAGCCGCACCTCGCGGAGGTGGGCCAGCGGGGTCCTGTCCAGGTGCCTGCGGAAGGCGTACTGGAGGGCCCGGACGCTGATGTGGGCGGCCTCCGCGATCTGGGCGACGGTCAGCGGCTGGTCGGCGTGGTCGTCGATGTGGGCGAGGGCACGGCGCAGCGCGGCCGGATGGGCGTCCAGGCGGTCGGGGCCCGCCGGGTCGACGGACGCGGTGTTGGGGAAGGCGGCCAGGACGCTCGCGGCCAGGTGCTGGGCGGCCGTGGAGGCGACGAGCGGCTCGTCGGCGACGGCCGGGTCCGCCAGGACGTGGTTCTGCACATAGCGGATGGTGGTCCGCAGCCGGTCGCCCGCGGCGGGGCTGAGCGGCCGGTGCCCGGTCAGCCGGACCGGTTCGGTGTGCCGGGTGCCGGTGGCTCCCGCGACCTGGGTGAGCAGTTCGGGGTCCAGCATCGTGATGTTGTAGCGGGCCGCGTGGATGCGGCCGGCGTAGGACAGCTCGGGCGGGGCGAACGACACCACGTCGCCGGGGCCGAAGGCGTCCGAGACGCCCTGGTAGACGTGGTCCTCGATGGTGCCCTCGTGGACCACGCACAGACAGATCCGGCCCAGCGGTGTGACGGCGTAACTCATGTCGAAGTCGAGGTCCAGTTCGTCCACACTCACGGAGTCGATGGCGCTGCGGTGGATCCGCGCCCGGCTGCTCGCCGGGGTGCCGTTGCCGATCCGCATCCTCGCGTAGGCGTGGCTGAGGAACTCCTCGGTGCGGTCCAGGTCCTCGCTGTCGAAGGTGAGCCTCTCCATGGCGGCCAGTTCCTTCCTTTCTTTCTCGGCTTCTTCGGCAACGTACCCGCGAATGTGACGATTCTGTGTGCTCACGCTTCGTTTTCTGTCCTTGCAGGTGGCGAGGTGTGCGTCCAGTGGCTCGTGGCCGGTGGACCGCGGCGTCCAGGGTGGAGGGGCGGCGACCGCTGGAGTCGGCGTGCGGCAGGGGGAGAGGGCGATGGGCTGTGCATGACGCGACGCGAAGAGCTGGTTGAGAAGATCGAAGAGCTTCAGGGGGAGATCACCCAGCTCCGTCAGGCCCTCGTCTCGCACGCCGTGGTGGACCAGGCCATCGGTGTCGTCGTCGCGGTCAGCGGTCTCCGTCCCGAGCAGGGGTGGGAGGTGCTGAAGACGGTGTCCCAGCGCACCAACACCAAGCTGCGGGACGTCGCCCTGCACGTGGTGCACTGGCCGGGCCTCGGCAGCCTGCCCGCGGAGATCCGCCCGGCCCTGCGGATGGCGCTGGTCGAGGCGCACGCGCTGCACGGGGGCCGGGGTGTGGTGCGGCAGGAGCAGTGGTGCACGGGGTACGAGGGTGTCCTGCCCCGGAAATCGGAGTGACGGGCCGGGAGCCCCGCGCGTACCGTTGAGCGCATGAAGGTCTTCAGTCGTACCCACACCGCAGCCGCGCGAGCGACCAGCTCGCCGGCTGCCGACGCCTGACCTCACCCACTCCCCCCGGCGGCCGGAAACGGACCGCCGGTGCGGGGCTTCCGATCCTCCTCCGTCCGCGCGGTCGTTTCCGGTCCCACCAGACCGAAGGACCACCGCCATGGACACGGACCGGACCGTCCGCCTCTTCACCGACTTCTACCGCGAGCGCGGCCACCACCTGATCACGGGCGGCACCCTGCTGTCGCCGCCCGGGGACCCGGTGCTGTTCACCACCTCGGGCATGCACCCGCTCACGCCGTACCTGGAGGGCCGCCCCCATCCCGACGGCCGGCGTCTGGTCGACGTTCAGCGCTGTCTGCGCACGACCGATCTCGACGAGGTCGGGGACTCCACGCATCTGACGGTGTTCGAGATGCTCGGCTCCTGGTCGCTCGGCGACTACGGGCACTCACGGAGTCTCAGTTGGGGGTACGAACTCCTCCGCGACGGCTTCGGCATCCCGCACGACCGGCTCCACGTCACCGTCTTCGGCGGCGACGGACAGCTCGGCCCCGACCTCGAATCCCTGCGCACCTGGGAGGAGTTGGGGGTGCCCGTGGAGATCACGCGGGAGGACAACTGGTGGTCCAACGGCCCCGTGGGCCCGTGCGGCCCCGACTCGGAGATCTTCGTGTGGACCGGCCGGACCCCGCCGCAGGGCACCCCCGGTTCCGACCCGCGCTGGGTGGAGGTCTGGAACCACGTATCCATGCGCTACCGGCGCCACCGGGACGGCTCCCTCCGGCCCCTGGAGCAGCCCTCCATCGACACCGGCATGGGGCTTGAGCGTCTGCTCACCGTCCTCCAGGGCCGCGAATCGGTCTACGACACCGACCTGTTCGAGCCCTGGAGGCGGCTGCTGCCACCCCTGTGGGAGCTGGACGAGCCGTCGCTGCGACTGGTCAGCGACCATCTGCGCTCCGCCGTCGTCGTCATCGGCGACGGGGTCCGGCCGTCCAACACCGGGCGCGGATACGTCCTGCGCCGGATCGTCCGCCGGCTGCTCACCGTCCTGCGGCGCGACGACCCGACCCGCACCCTCGGCGACCTGCCGGTGGAACTCCTCCGGCACACCCTGGACCACTTCGAGCTCACCTGCGGGACCGAGCAGGTCCGTGACGTGCTGCTGGAGGAGGAGCACCGGTTCGACCGGCTGCTGGAGCGTGGCGTACGGCTGCTGTCCGGGCCGCGGTTCCGGGGGCCGCTGAGCGAGGAGGACTACGGCTACCTCCACGACACCCATGGTCTCCCCCGCGACCTGGTCGTCGGTCTGCGCGGCGAGGGGTGAGCCGCGTCTCTACTCGGTGCGCAGGGCCGTGGCCGTGCGCGTCCGCGCCGCCCAGCCGGCCGGGAGCAGCGCGCCCAGCAGGGCGATGACGACACCGGCGAGGCCCAGCAGGAGCAGTTGCGGGGTGTCGTACACGTCGATGAAGGACTTCGGCAGTTCGGTGCCCGCCGCGTGTCCCATCACCGGGAGCACGAACCCGTGCAGCGCGTATCCGGCGGGCACTCCGACCAGGCCGCCGAAGACGCCGATGGCGGCGACGGAGGCGAGGACGAGGCTCACGGTCTGCCGCGGGGACATGCCGAGGGCCTTGCAGACGCCCAGGTCGTGGACGCGCTCGCGGGTGTCCAGGACGACGGAGTTGAGCACGCCGAGTCCGGCGACGGAGACGAGCATGAGGGTCAGGAGCGCGGCCATGGTGTTGAGGATGAGCACGAAGTTGTCCTGCTGGGAGGCGGAGTTGGCCTGGGCGTCGGCGCCGAGGGGCTGGAGCTTCGCGGCGAGCGCGGCGGCGTACTCGGGCGCGGAGACGCCCGGCTTCACGTCGATCATGAACACGTGGGGCCCGGTCGCGGGGAAGTCGGCGAGGCTCGCCTGGATCTCCAGTTCGTCGTCCGAGGTGTCGAAGGCCTCGCCGACGATCCGCAGTGCCGCCGTCTCCTTGCCCACCGTCACGCGGACGGTGTCACCGACCTCGGTGCCGGTGGTCTCCAGGAACCGGCCGGGCACCACGACCTGGCCCGCGCCGGTGAGCCAGTGCCCGGAGATCATGGCGTAGGCGCCGGGGCTCGAGTCGCCCTCGTAGAGGGTGGCCTGGACGCCTCCCGAGACCCCCGCCACCGTGGCGTCCTCCCGGGTCTTGCCGTAGTACGAGGCGGTGCCGGACTGGGCGTCGATGGCGGCCTTCACCTGTGCGGGGTCGGCCGGTTCGGGCTCGGTCGTGCCCGGTGCGGGGACGTGTTCGCCGCGTGTGACCGAGGGGCCGCCGCCGAAAACGGTGACGGCGGAGTGGTTCTCGGGGTCCTGGGCCGCACTGACCTCGTTCAGCGAGGAGGTGAGGCCGACGGCGAAGGTCGCCGCGATGGTGCCGAAGGCCACGGCGAGCAGCATCGCGAGCGTACGGACCGGATGTGCGAAGGGGCTGGCGAGGCCGTAGGTCACGGCCCGCGGCAACGGCAGGCGGCCGGCCGCGCGGTGCGCCCACTGGCCGCGTCCGGTGCGCGGGGCCCGGCCGACGGCGATGGCCTCGACGGTCCGCAGCCGTCCGGCGCGCAGCGCGGGGACCAGGGCGGCGGTCCCGACGACCAGCAGGGCGCCGGCGGGGACCACGACGTCCACCCACCAGGCGACCGACAAACTGGCGGTGCCGTAGGCCTGTTCGGTGTCGTCGAGGAGCGGTACGGCCAGCAGGTTGCCGAGGACGACCCCGAGCGCGATGCCGACACCCGCGGGGACGAGCGCCTGGGCGACGTAGGCGCCGACGACCTCGCGCGGGGTGAAGCCGATGGCCTTGAGGATGCCGATCCTGCGCAGGCTGGTGCCGACCGCGCCGCTGATGACACTGCCGACGATGATCACCGACATGACGATCCCGAGGACGCCGAAGGCGATCAGGAACGGGATGGTCGGGGCGGCCCCCTGGTCGGCGGCGCGCTTGGTGTCGAGGTAGGACTGGATGCCGAGGAGCGCTCCGGAGGGCACGGCGGCGGCGAGTTTCGCGCGGTCCGCGGCGATCTGGCCCTTCGTGTCCGCCGAGTCGAAGCGGTAGAGCATCTGGCTGGTGAGCGGGGCCTCCTTCGAGGCGAGCGCCCTGACCTGGGCGGGAGTCGCCCAGGCCTCGGCGGTCTCGCTGGCCGAGGTGGCGAAGCCGACGACGGTGAGCGTCGTGCCGGAGACGGTCAGGGTGTCGCCCAGTGCGAACGCCGGGCCCGCGAAGGAGGAGCTGAGCACGATCTCGCCCGGCCCCTTCACCCAGCGTCCCGAGGTCAGGTCCAGGTCGTCCACGGCCGCGTGCGGGCCCGTGCGTCCGACCAGGGTCATGGCCGGGGGCCGGCCGCCCTGCGCGTCGGTCGCCTCGACGATCGCGCTCGGATACGGCCCCGCGCTCGCCGTGACACCGTCCGACCGCCCCGTCGCCGCGAGGTGCGCGGCGGTGACCTCGGCCGGGTCGTACTGGGCGGTGATGTGGGCGCCGTTCTGCTGGGCGAAGGCGTGGTCGAACGGGGCGTTCGAGACGACCATGAGCGAGCCGGCGACGACGGCCGCCGCCACGGCCATCATCGTGGCGTTCGCGATGACGACGGTCTGCACCCGGCGCCGGCCCACCCCGGAGCGCACCACGCGGACGAGCGGTCCGGTCATCGCACGGCCTCCGCGCGGGAGTCGAGGGAGACATGGCCGTCGACGAGGTGGATGGTACGGCTCGCGCAGGCCTCGGCGAGGGCCGGGTCGTGGGTGACGAGCACGATGGTCTGTCCGCCGCGGTGCAGGTCGACGAGGAGTTCCCGGACGTCCTGGCCCGAGGCCCGGTCGAGGGCGCCGGTCGGTTCGTCGGCCAGCAGCAGCGCGGGCCGGTTCACCAACGCCCTTGCGACGGCGACGCGTTGGCGCTCGCCGCCGGACAGGCGGCCCGGATAGGCGCGGGCGTGCTTCTGGATGCCGAGCACCTCCATCAGTTCACGGGCGCGGGTCTCGGCGGTGCGCCGCGAGGTGCCGGTGAGCTGGGCGGGCAGCTGGATGTTGTCCACGACGGTGAGGTCGTCGAGGAGATTGAAGAACTGGAAGACCATGCCGACGCGTTCGCGGCGGAACTTGGCCAGGGCGTGCTCGCCGAGCCGTTCGACCCGCTGCCCGGCGACGGTCACGGTCCCCTCGGTCGGCTTGTCGAGTCCGGCGACGAGGTTGAGCAGTGTGGACTTGCCGCTGCCGGAGGGTCCGGTCACGGCGAGGGCCTCGCCCTGGGCGACGGAGAGGTCGAGCGGTCCGAGCGCGGGGGCGCCGGCGTTGTCGTAGCGCTTGGCCACGCCCTTCAGTTCGATCACTTGAGTCATGGGAACTGCCCTTCTGGACGGTCTCTTCGGTGGTGTCCGAGCCGGCGTGGCGAAGGTACGGACGCGCGGGGTGCGGGCGCGTCGGCCGGGGCACCGAGATGCGGCCCTCCGGACGGAGGACCCGTCGCCGGGGTCATCCCAGCGGAGTACGTCCGGCGGAGGGGGCACAGGTCGCACGGAGGGACGCGCGGCGGGCCGGTCGGCCGCGACAATGTGCGCATGGAGACGGAACACCTGCGGGGATGGCGTCGGCAGGTGCGGCTCGCGCTGCGGCCGGAGGCCAAGGGCGCGGCGCTGTCACGGCGTTCGGTCCGCTTCGACGTGCTGCTCGCCGTGCTGCTGACGGTGGTCGCGCTCGTGGTGGCGGCCCGCTACCCCGGCGACGGTCCGGTGCGGCTCTCGCAGGTCGAGTACGGGGCGCCGGTGCCGCCCCGGCCACCCGGGCCGGGTGCGCGAATCGAGGAGCCGGTGTCCTCGGCGGCCTGGATCCTGGTCGTGCTGTCGGCGCTGCCGCTGGCGGCCCGGCGGCGGTATCCGCTGACGGTGTTCGCGGTGGTGCTCGGCGCGGCGCTGGCCATCGGCGACGACGCCTCCTGGATCAACGTGTTGACCTGTGTGATCGGCACGTACACCGCGGTCATGCACAGCCGGCACCGGGCGGGCGCGATGGCCGGGCTGGTCGTCGCCGCCGTGCTGGCCGGGGTCGCCTTCCGGTCCACGGAGCCGGTGCTGCCCGGCTGGTCGAGTCCCGGGGTGGTGCTGCTGGTGGCCGGGGTGCTGGCCAGCGTGGTCCGGTTCGGGCAGCGGCGGCTGGCGGCGAGCCGGGACCTGTTCGCGGCGCTCGAGCGGGCGCACGAGGAGGAGACCCGCAGGGCCGTGGAGGAGGAACGGGCCCGGATCGCCGCCGAGTTGCACGATGTCGTGACCCACAATGTGAGCGTGATGGTCATCCAGGCGGGCGCCGCCCGCAAGGTCATGGACGCGGCCCCGGAGCGGTCCAAGGAGGCGCTGCTCGCGGTGGAGGCCGGGGGCCGGGCCGCGATGTCCGAACTCCGGCATGTGATGGGCCTGTTGGCGGCCACCGACACCGGCCGCCCCGACTCCCCTGCCGACGGACTCGAACCGCAGCCGGGGCTCGGGCAGTTGGGGTCCCTCGTCGACCGGGTCCGGGCCGCGGGGACACCGGTCGGCGTCTCGGTCTCCCTGCCCCCGGAGCCCCTGCCGCCCGGCGTGGACCTCACGGCCTACCGCGTGGTCCAGGAGGCCCTGACCAACACCATCAAGCACGCCCCGGGCGCCGAGGCCGTCGTCACCGTCGGCTGGACCGGCGACCGCCTGGAGATCGAGGTCATGGACACCGGCGGGGCCCGGGACGGCACCCCGGCGGACGGCAACGGCCGCGGGCTGATCGGACTGCGCGAACGCCTCGCGGTGTACGGCGGCGAGCTGACGGCGGGTCCGACACTGGCCGGGGGGTTCCGGATCAGGGCGGAGGTGCCGTGGCGGACGGGGTGAAGGGTGCGGGCGCCTCGGCAATCGGCCCGGTCAGCGGACCCCATCAGGTTGACGACAGGAACGGAGGCCGTCTTGGCTGACGGCGTGAGCGGCGACAGACTGCGGGCCGTCATCGCCGACGACCAGGCCCTCGTACGGACCGGTTTCGGGATGATCCTCGCGGCTGACGGCATCGAGGTGACCGCGGAGGCGGCCGACGGGACGGAGGCGGTCGCCGCGGTCCGGCGGACCCGGCCCGACGTGGTGCTGATGGACATCCGGATGCCGGGCATGGACGGCATCGAGGCCACCCGGCGCATCCTCACCGAGGACATCGCGGGCGAGATCCGGGTGATCATCCTGACCACGTACGACCTCGACCACTACGTCTACGCCGCGCTCACCGCGGGGGCCAGCGGCTTTCTGCTCAAGGACGTCACCCCCGAACATCTGGTGGCCGCGGTACGGCTGGTGCGCTCCGGTGACGCGCTGCTGGCGCCCACGATCACCCGGCGGCTGATCGAGCGCTTCGCGCACCGGGAGGAGGTCCTGCACGCGGTGTCCCCGCATCTCGACCTGTCCGGACTGACCCCGCGCGAGCTGGAGGTGCTGCGGCTGCTGGCGACGGGCCTGAGCAACGCGGAGCTCGCGGAGCGGCTGTTCCTCAGTCCGACGACGGTGAAGACGCACGTCGGCCGGATCCTGTCGAAGCTGGACCTGCGCGACCGCGTACAGGCGGTGGTCCTCGCCTACGAGAGCGGACTGATCACCCCGGGCGGCACAGCGGAGGGCGCCTACTAGGGGCATCTACTCCATCAGCCTAGGGCGCCTCCTCCATCAGCCCTGCCGCCACGGTCGCCCCCAGCTCCCAGCACGCCTCGATGTCGGCCTTGCCGGGCTCTCCCGTGACGGTCACCGGTGAGGCCGCCTGCCGCCAGGCGAGCCCCGTGGTGATGGCCTCGATGCCGCGCCGGGCGCCGGTGACGTCGTTGCCGCCGTGGAGGTAGAACCCGAAGGGACGGCCTCGCGTCTCGTCGAGGCACGGGTAGTAGACCTGGTCGAAGAAGTGCTTGAGGGCGCCGGACATGTAGCCGAGGTTGGCCGGGGTGCCGAGCAGGTAGCCGTCCGCCTCCAGGACGTCCGACGCGGTGGCGGACAGGGCGGCGCGCCGTACGACCCGGACGTCCTCGATCTCCGGGGCCGTCGCTCCGGAGACGACGGCTTCGAACATCGCCTGGCAGTTCGGCGAGGGCGTGTGATGGACGATCAGCAAGGTGGCCACGCCCGAACCCTGCCCGCCGCGCCTTCCGACCGCAAGCCAAGCCGAGCCAAGGCGTGCTGAGCCAGGCCAAGTCGGCGCAGCGCCCCGCTAGGATGCCCGGACACCACGAGGGGGGAGCAGGCCGTGGCCGACGAGGGTCAGGCACAGCGGGCGGCGAAGGTCTTCGACGCGCTGGGGCTCACGTACGAGAAGGCGTTCGCCCGTTCCGAGGCGCATCTGACGTCCCTGGAGTGGCTGCTCGGGCGGCTCGCGCCCGGGAGCCGGGTCCTGGACGTGGGCAGCGGGACCGGCCGTCCCACCGCGTCGGCCCTGAGCGCCGCGGGCCACGAGGTGCTGGGGGTGGACGCCTCCCCGGTGATGGTCGACCTCGCGACCCGGCAGGTTCCGCAGGCCGTGTTCCGGCACGCCGACATCCGTGAAGTGCCGCTGGCGGAGGGGTCGTTCGACGCGGTGTGCGTGTACTTCTCGCTGCTCCAGATGAGTCGGGCCGAGCAGTCGGCGGTGCTGGCGCGGCTGGCGGGAGCCCTGCGTCCCGGCGGCAGCCTGGTGCTCGCCACCGTGCCCGCCGACGTGGAGGACCTGGCGATCGAGTTCATGGGCCAGCCGGTGCGGGCGACCAGCTTCGCCGCCGAGGGCGTGGTGGCCGCGGTGCGTGCGGCGGGTCTCGCGGTGGAGTCCGACCAGGTCGTGGAGTTCACCCCGGACCACCCCCAGGGCGCCCCCGAGCCGCATCTGTTCCTGTACTGCCGGCTCCCTGTGTGAACACTATGAACGCAACGATCAAGGCTGTGGCTCCGCGCCGTCCCGCTCCCTAGCATCTCGGCCCGCGGCGCAACGGTGCGCCCACCGAGGCCGAGGAGCCGCGCCTTGAACAGACAGGTCGTCCGTCACCTACTCCCCGCGGTGCTGGCCGCGAGCCTGGCCACCGTCGTCTCCGCGGCGCACGCGGCCACCGAAGTCTCCCCCGCCCAGGCAGCCACCGCCGGCCCTGCCCGGTCCGCGAGCCCCGCCCCCCTCGCCGCCCCCGCCCCCGTCGCCTGTCCGCCGGTCCTCGCCGAGAAGGCCACCTGCTACGCGGGCCAGGACGCCGACGGCGCCCACTACACGATCGCCGTGCCCACCCGCTGGAACCGCTCCCTCGTGGTGCACGCCCACGGCGGTCCCGACCTCGGCGCCGCCTCCGACCCCGCGCGCAGCGCCGACGACCTCGCGCGGTGGGCGGTGATGGTCGAGGAGGGGTACGCGTGGGCCGGTTCGTCGTACCGCAGGGGCGGCTACGGCACCCGGATGGCGGCCGCCGACACCGAGAGCGTGCGCCGCTTGTTCGTCGCCGCGTTCGGTGAGCCGAGGCGCACCTACGTGCACGGCCAGTCGTGGGGCGGGAACGTCGCCGCCAAGGTCGCGGAGGTGTACGGCGACAGGCGCGGCGCGTACGACGGGGTGCTGCTGACCAACGGTGTCCTCGGCGGCGGTTCGCGCGGCTACGACTACCGCGTGGATCTGCGCGTGGTGTACCAGTACTACTGCCACAACCATCCGCGCCCCACCGAACCGCAGTATCCGCTGTGGCAGGGGCTGCGCCCGGGCTCCACGATGACGAGCGCCGGTCTGCGGTCCCGTCTCCAGGAGTGCACGGGCTTCTCGTCCGCGCCCGCGGACCGTACGCCGCTCCAGCAGCGCAACCTCGACGACATCCTCGCCGTCACCGGCATCCCGGAGCGCACCCTGGAGTCGCATCTGCGGTTCGCGACCTTCACGTTTCGCGACATCGTCGCCGAACGCCTCGGCGGCCGCAATCCGTTCGGCAACGAGGGTGTCCGCTACCGGGGTTCGCACGACGACAAGGCCCTGAACGCCGGTGTCGAGCGGTTCTCCCCCGACCCCACCGCCAGGCGCGACCTGTCGTACGACAGCGATCTGACCGGCAAGGTCGACCTGCCCGTCCTCACCCTGCACGCGATCGACGACCCGACGGCGTTCGTGGAGCACGAGTCGGCCTACCGGGACACCCTGCGCGGCGCCGGCCGCGACGGGCATCTCGTGCAGACCTTCACGCGGGAGAGCGAGCACAGCGGGCTGAGCGACTCCGAGTACGCCAACTCCCTTGCCGCCCTCGACACCTGGGTCCGCACCGGCGACAGGCCGACCCCGCGGGAGATCGCCGCGTCCTGCCCGGCGTACGACCGCGTGCACGGCACCGGCTGCTTCTACGACCCGCGCTTCCGTCCCGCCCCCTACGCCTCCCGGGTCGAGCCCCGGCCGGGCGGCCGCTCCTGGCCCGCCATGACCGCCGCTCAGGAGCGGGCGTGGAGCCGAGTCGACGGAGTGGGGATCGCGCCGTGACGTCAGGGCGCACCCGCGGTGATACGACGGGTGCGCCCCGGTCCGGTCGGCGTCAGCGTCAACGTCAGCGCACGGCCGCCCGCACGTACGGCACCACCCTGACCGGCCCGACCAGTCCGTGGTCCTGACGGGCGACCCCGCCGAACACCGTGGGCTGTGCGACCCGGAGCCGGTTGACGAGCGGGGTCGCCACCTCGACCTCGATGGTGTTGTCGCCGCGCCGCAGCCAGGGCCCGAGGTCGACTACGGGGTGGAGCCGGTCGGCGGCGGGCAGCCGTCTGCCGTTGACGCTCACCCGGAACGTGTCGCTGACCTGCCCCAGTTCCAGCTCGGCGCCGTGCGCCGACGTCCAGCCGGCCGGCAGGGTGACCGTGGTGCGGTACCGGCCGACGCCCGCGGAGTCGGCCAGTTCCGGGATCTGCGACCAGGGCTTCAGCGTGTCCAGCGCGAGGCTGCGCCGGACGTGTTCGGTCCGGGTGGCGGACGGGCCCGGGTACCAGTCGTCGACGTCCAGCTCCCAGCGGGCCGGGGTGATCGGCGCGGGCACCTCGGGGGTCCTGGTGGTGACGGTGCGGCCCTGCGAGAGACGGGTGGTCCAGGTACCGGCGGACGAGGCGCGCACGGTGAGCCCGCGTTCGGTGAACAGCACCGCGTCGGCGTCGGTGGCCTCGGCGTGGGCGCTGTCGCCGTGCCGGTCGCCGAACAGCCCAGGACGGCCCAGGGCGACGATCGTCGTCTGCCCGGGCTGAAGGGTGACGCGCAGGGTGGTCTCGTCCCCGTCCTGCGTGTACCGGGCGAGCCGGACCGCCTCGCCCGTCCAGGGATCGAGCAGATACGGCACGGTCCGGCCGCGGCGGGTGCGGCGCAGCGTGACGTCGTGGTCGATGGCGGCCGCCGGCGGCTTGACCGTCTCGGCGTGCTTGCCGTTGCACAGGTAGTAGAAGTCCGCGTCGGCGGTGACCCGGTGGGCGTTGAGGAGCGTGGACGCGGTGGCGTGCCGTACGTCGGCGGTCACGCCGAGGCCGGACAGGGCGTCGCCGACCGACGCCTTGTCGGTGACCCCGCGGACGTGGGGCAGGGCGAGCAGCCGGGCGAGCAGATCGCGCAGCCGGTCCGTTTCGCCCGGGTCCGGGACCCCGGGGGTCAGGGCCTGGTCGAAGGCGCCGAGCAGGACCACGGGAAGTCCCGCCTCCGCCAGCGCGAGGATCTTGCGGGCGTCCTCGACGGCGAGGGTGGGCGTGGAGCCGTAGAAGAAGTCGCCCTCGACGAACAGCGCCTTGTAGGCGGGTCCGTGAGGGGCGAGCCGTCCGTCCGAGACGGTGGCGGAGGGCAGGTCGAGCAGGGGCCCGCTGAGGAACTGGTGGGTCCAGCCGAGCGGGACGCCGGTCGCGGTGAGCCAGGAGGCGCCGATACCGGTGGCGGTGTAGCCGGTCTGCCGGAACACGGCCACGTCCGCGCGGGCGGTGCCGCTCTGGAGCACCTGGTGGACGCGGCCGAGGTATCCGGAGACGTCCTCTGCGTGCCGCCAGGTGGGCTGGCGCGGGCCCCACGACTCGCTGTATCCGGCGCTGCCGTTGTAGGGGCTGAAGGCCGCGAATCCCGGCCAGCTCACGCCGGGCGCGGTGGCGTAGGAGAAGCCGTGCAGGACGGTCTGGTTGACGCCGGCCGCGTAGGCGCCGCCCATGGTGCACAGGAAGCGGTCCCAGGTCGTGCTGTACGCGGAGCCGTTGTAGGCGCCCGCCTCGCAGGACAGGACGGTCCGCCCGGCCATGTCCCGGCCACCTGCCAGGCAGCGGTAGTCGTCCAGGTTCTTGAAGCCGAGGGACTCCCCTCGGGGATGTCGAGGATCGCGGCGGAGGCGATGGCGTCGGTCTGGAGCCCGTACGGCTGTGAGCGCAGGGTCATGTCCAGGGTGTGCGCCCAGTCCCGCAGGGCGGTGAGGTGGTGGCGGTTGAAGAGGCCGGAGACGGTCGCCCAGAAGTCGTGCCGGATCTGCCGGGTCAACTGGGCTTCGTAGGCGAAGACTTGGTTGCCGTTGTCCAGGACGAGGGCGGGCAGGTACGGCAGCAGCGGCCGGCCGGTGTGCTTCTCGAAGGCCTCGGGCAGACGGGGTGTCCAGGTCAGGCCGTCGGTCTCCAGTTCCACCGAGTCCTCGAAGAAGGAGCCGCCCGCCGCCTTCAGCAGCCGCCGCAGCGAGGGGGTCAGCAGGTGGTCCTCCCAGTAGGAGGTGACCGCGTCGGTGCCGGCGGTGCCGAAGTGGTCGACGGCGTAGGCGGCCGGGGCGGAGTGCGGGCCGGACTCGGGCTGCTGGCCGGAGCCGCGCACCCAGGAGGAGACGAGGACCCAGTCCCCGCCCTCGGGCGCCGTCCATGTGAGGGTGCCGTCGGTGACGGTCGCGGTGAGGTCCTGGACGCTTGCCGGGTCCAGGCCGGTCTCCTTGCGGGTGGAGTGGGCGGGCTCGACGCGGGCGGCCTGTACGGCGAGGAGTCGCTGTCGGGTCACGCCCGCGGCCGGGGCGTGGACGGGCGGCGGGACCGGTCCCCGGTAGGTGCTTCCGCCGGTCAACGCGGCGCGGCCGTGGGCGAGTTCCTGGGCGGCGGCCTCGTCGTCGGGCGTGAGGCCGGGCACGGCCACCGGCCAGCTGGGGCCGAGGGTGATGTCGACGGTGAGGCCCCGTCTCGCGGCCCGGCGCAACGCGGCCTCGACCCCGTCCCGCCAGGGTCTGCTCCCCCAGCCGTGGTGCGCGGTGTCGAGAACGGACTTGTCCTTGACGCTGTGGTGGACGGCGGCGATCTCCACCCCGCCGAATCCGGCGTCGGCGATCTGGTCGATCTCGCGGGCGATCTCGTCCGGGTCCACGAGTCCGTCCGGCCACCACCAGCGGAACCTGGGCCGCACCGCCCTCGCCGGGTCCGCGAACCAGTCGGCGCTCGCCCCCGCCGCCACCGCCGGTACCGGCACGCCGAGGGCCGCGACGGCACCCGCGGTCACTCCGGCGGCCAGGACCGTACGTCGGGATATGCGGATGGCTTCATGCATGCGAGCGCCCCAAGTCGGATTTGAATCGTTTCAGTCACTTGCAAACGCCGGAACGCTAAGCCCGTGCTCCGACCGAGGTCAAGAGGTGTGCGACGCGAGTGCGGCGGCCAGGGCGTCCAGGTGGCCCGAGACGGGCCCGGCGGTGAGCAACCCGCTGGCGGCGCCCGCGAGTTCGTGCCGGGCGGGTTCGAGTGCCCGCTGGGCGCGCCGAATCAGGGCGCGGTCGCCCGCCTGGATCGCGGCGCGCGCGAGGAGGCTCCACAGCGCTTCTTGCAGCAGGTCACCGGGCGGTGAGGGGACGGACGCCAACAGGCCTACGGCTTCGTGGTCCTGCCCGTCCGCCAGCAGCAACAGGGGTCGCACGAAAGGCTCGTAGGGGCCCCAGTCGGTGTGCGGGTCGGCGCTGACGGGGAGGTCGTGGTGCACCTGGAGGCAGAGCAGGGCCAGGGGCAGCAGTCCACGCTCCAGGCCCGGCATCCCGGCGCCATCGAGGGACTTGGCGGCCTCCCGGTACGCCGACTCGCCGAGGTGCGGGGGCTCGGTCGTCGCGGTGCGCAGGGCGCGGGACCAGGTGGTGAAGACGGGGACGAGGGGCAGTTCGTGCCGTTCGGAGAGGGTGTCGGCGGCGGTCGCGAACCGTTCGGCGGCGGTGAAGTCGCCGGTGGCGCAGTGGGCTTGCAGACGGATCAGCCGGCCGAGGACCTCGTAGGTGAACAGGCCGTGCCGTGCGGCCACTTCGGTGATCTCCGCGCCGATCCCGTCCCGTCGGGCGGCGAGTCCGGCCCGTTCGAAGGTCTGCATGAACAGGCCGTTGAGGGCGAAGACGAGCAGGTCGGCGTCCCCGAGCCGCCGTGCGCTCTCGACGGCCCGGTACGCCGCCCGGAGGGGGCGGGTCCCGGTGGGGAGGGTGCCGCGGGACTCCAGGGCGACGGTGGCCAGGAGGCGGGCCCTGGACGCCTCGTGGGCGGTCGGCGGTAGGAGGAGCAGGGTGCGTTCGGCGGTGGCCACGAGGGTCTCGGCCTGGGCCGGGTCGTCGGAGCGGGTCCAGACGGCGGGGACGTCGTAGCCGCCGATGACGCGTGCGGTCAGCTCCGGATCGCCCAGTGGCTCGGCTGCCGCCACGGCCGCCGCCCGGTGCCGCCGTGCCGCCTCCAGGCCGCCGCCCCCGGTGACGGCGAGGTCGCGCATCAGACCCGCGGTGGACTCCAGCCGGGTGCCGGCCCGCAGCGGGACCATGCGCGCGTACGAGGCGGAGGCCCGGGCCCAGACCTCGGCCGCCGTGTCCGGGGCGCCCGGGTCCAGGTGGTCGGCGTGGCGCAGGATGTCCTGCTCGGTGCGGCGCAGCCGGGGGCCCGGCTCCACGCCGAGGTGCTCGCGCAGCAGGTGCCGGGCGCGGCGCAGGACGGACAGGGCGTCGGCCTGGCGTCCGCCGCGGTACAGGGCGAGGGCGAGCAGCTGCCAGGCCTCCTCGCGCCAGGGGTGCTCGCTCACGTGGGCGTCGAGACCGGCGGCCGCGTCGGCGACGGCTCCGAGGGCCAGCTGCGCCTCGGCCCGGCGTTCCACGGCGGTCAGCCTGAGCTCGGTGAGCCGGGAGCGTTCGGCGCGCGCCCAGGGTTCCTCGGCGAAGTCGGCGTAGGCGGGGCCGCGCCACAGTTCCAGGGCCCCGGTCAGCCGGGGCACCGCCTGTGCGGGCGGCAGGTCGGCCGCGGCGGCGACGGTGTCCTCGAACCGCCGGGCGTCGACGTGCTCGGCGCGCAGTGCGTAGCCGGGGCCTTCGGTGACGAGGAGGCGGGACGGGGTCCGTCGGGCCCGCTCCGGTTCCAGCGCCCGCCGCAGTCCGGCGACGAAGGTCCGCACGGTGCCCACGGCGTCCGCCGGCGGCTCCCCCGGCCACAGGTCCGTCACCAGCCGGGCCACGGGCACGACCCGGCGGCGGGCGACGAGGAGGCGGGCCAGCACCGCGCGGTGTCTGGGCCCCTTGAGGGCGATCGGCTCCCCGGTCCCGTCCCATGCGGTCACGGACCCCAGGACCCCGAACTCGACCACGCGCACCACCTCAACGTACACGCGTTCATTCGCTGCTCATCCGCCGGCCGGACCCTGGGTCCATCGGCACCACCGGGCCCGGACACCGATGCCTCCCACTCGCCGCACGACCGAAGAGAGCCAGCTCGTGAAACCCACCATCGCCGGATTCGACCGGCAGCGCGTGCCCGTCGCCGAGGGCGTGTCCCTGAACGTGGCCGTGGGCGGTTCCGGCCCGCCCGTCGTCCTGCTGCACGGCTTCCCGCAGACCCATCTGATGTGGCGCCGGGTCGCCGAGGACCTGGCGGCCGACCACACCGTCCTCTGCCCCGACCTGCGCGGCTACGGCGACAGCGACAAGCCGCGCGAGGCCGGGCCCGGCACCTACTCCAAGCGGACCATGGCCGCCGACGTCGTCACCCTCGCCCGGCGGCTGGGGCACCCCCGGTTCGCTGTGGCCGGGCACGACCGCGGAGCGCTGGTCGCCTTCCGGGCGGGACTCGACCACCCCGGCGCGGTGACGCACCTGGCCTGTCTGGACGTCCTGCCGACGCTCGACATGTGGAACGCCCTGCACGGCACGTCGGCCGCGGTCGGCTTCCACCTCTACCTGATGGCCCAGCCGCCGGGACTCGCCGAGCAGATGATCGCCGCAAGCGCCGACGCGTTCTTCGGCCACTTCCTCGACGTGTGGACGAACCGGCCCGACGCGATCCCGCCCCGGGTGCGCGCCGAGTACCTGCGGGCCTGCCGCGAGGCCGTGCCGTCGATCGTCGCCGACTACCGGGCCTCCGCGGGCGTCGACGTGGAGCACGACGAGGCGGACCGGGCGGCCGGGAACCGGCTGGGCATGCCCGTGACCGTGCTCCAGCAGGACTGGGGAGCCGCGCTCGGCTACGACGCGACCGCCCTGTGGGCCGCCTGGGCCGACGATCTCCGCCATACGACCGTCTCCTGCGGCCACTTCATGGCGGAGGAGGCCCCGGCGGAGGTGACGAAGGCGCTGCGCGAACTCATACTGCGGGGCGCGTGACCCCGCCGGGCGCTACGACGTCCCGCTCAGCTGCCGTATGGTCCCGCCGAGCTTGCTCCGGGCCCCTTCCAGGTGTTCCGGCTTGGTGGCGACGACCCAGCGGGGGCCCACGAGGTACTTGCCGCCGTAGACGCTGGCCTCTTCGAGCCAGGCCTCCTTCAGCTTCTCCTCGGGGAAGGTGGTGATGCGGTAGTCGGCCTTGTCGGAGTGGCACAGGCCCTCGCGCAGTTCGTCCGCGTCGATGCGGATCTCGGCCTTGCAGCCGGCCAGTCCGGCGATCACCTCGATCCTCGCGGGGGCCACGATGCCGGCGGCGGGCGCGGTGGCGGACTTCGACGGCCGGGACTTCTCCGCGCCGTCGTCCTCGCCGCCGCCGCAGGCCGTGACGGCGGCGAGGCTCCCGATGAGCGCGCCCAGCCGCAACACGGTCGTGCGGGTACGGCTGTTCCGTCCTCGTCGAGGCACGGGCCTCTCCCTCTCCGTCGGCGAACCACTTCGCCCAGGGGTACGGAAGATCGGTTACGGCCGTTCAGCCGCCGTGGGCCGGTCTCCCCCGTGGGCCCGCCCCGGCTCCGGGCGCGGTCGAGGGGCCCGACACGTGCTGCCCGGCCCCTCGGCACAGCTTCCTGGTCAGCCGCCGTTCAGTCGCGCGCGCAGCAGCCCCTTGCCGATCTCGGCGCCCTTGCGGCTGTCCGCCTGGGCCTTGCGGAACAGGTCGGCGACCTCGGTGTCCTTGCCGCGCTCCGCGTCCTGGATGTAGCTCTCCAGCCGCAGCGCGTTGCTCAGACAGGCCTCCACGTACCAGATGAGGTTGTAGTCCTTGTCCTGAGTACCGGTCGCGCCGCCGGTCTCCGTGCTGCTGGTCATTCCGGCCTCCTCCAGCGGTAGTCGTTCCGTAGCCGGGCGGGTACCCGTCGGGAGCGGGTCAGTCCGTGCCGGAGGGAGGGAACCGGGCTCGCCGGCCGGGGGTACGCCTCGCAGGGGGCGCGACCGGTCCCCCGTTCCGGTCGTTCCCCCTGCGGTGCGTCGAACTTACGTGACCTGCGGACCCTTGTGAATCGTCCCGATGCCCGCTGTGCGGGGCACAGGACTCACCCGTGCACAGGTGCGTCCGGATGGCCCGGATCGTCCCGGAGCAGCACGGGATGTTCGAGCTCGCCGGTCGCCAGATGGGCGAGGACGACCTCGTAGAGGTCGCTGCCGGAGGCGATCAACTGGCGTTCCAGCACGGGCTCGGCGCTGCGGACGTGTTCGCGCACGGTCTGCGCGTGGACGGCCATCGCCTGCGCCGCCCGCTCCGCGTTGCCGCCGGCGGCGATCCAGCCGCGCAGGGTGCGGCGCAGGTCGCGGGCGTCGCTGTCCAGGCGGCCCAGCAACTCCCGCGCCCAGGAGCCCAGGGCGGGTCCGGCCAGCAGGTCGCCGAGCCGGGCGCGGACCTGGTGGGCACCGTCGTGGTCGACCTGTCCGTCCGCGAGACTGATCTGGGTGCTGAGCGCGAGGTGGACGGTGGCGCGGACGGTGAGGTCGGAGAAGTCGGTGCGCAGCAGGGACTCGACGCGTTCCATGCGGGCGCGGACGGTGTTGCGGCTGACTCCGAGGACCTTCGCGGCGCTGACGGCGGTGAACTCCAGGCCCAGGCGGGTGGTGGCGAGGAGTTCGGCGCGGGTGTGGTGGGGCAGGGTGTCCAGCGGCTTGAGCACGCGCGCGGTCCACTCGCGCAGCGCGGCCGGGTCCATCAGGCGGTGGGGGCGGTTGCGTTCGGCGTACACGGCGGCCTTGTCGGGCCGTACCCGGGCCACGGCGAGGGCGCTGACCGCCTGACCGTAGGCGGTGGCGGTGCGGGCCAGGCTCTGGCGGGCGCTGCCGCCGAGGAGGGTGCCCGGGTTGCGGTCGACGATCGAGCGCAGGGCCGCGTTCGCCGCGTCCCCGGTGGTCACGATGATGACGTGACCGTCCATGGCCGGGCAGCGCACCACGAGCGCCCGGTCGCCGGTCACGCCGAGGCACTCCTCCAGCAGCCGGTCGCGTTCCGCCGCGTTCCCTTCGAGGACGTAGACGCAGGCCGTGTCCGTGTCGAGCAGTCCCGGCCACAGTCCGGCGGCGACCCGGCGGGCCGAGACGGTGTCCTCCACCATGAGCAACTGGAGGATGGCCAGCCGCAGATCGGACGTGGCCCGCTTCAGTCGCCGGCCGGCCGCGCTCGACTCCCGGGCGCGCAGCAGGACTTCGACAACCTGCGCGGTGTGCGTGAGGATGTCGGAGCTGCGCCGGTCGAAGGGCTCGGGGCGGGCCACCGCGAGCACTCCGGCCGCCGCCGGTTTGGGGAACTCCACCCGGACCAGGCGCAGATGGCTGACCTCGTCCGCCGAGGCCGCGGCGGCGATGCGCCCTGCGAGGATGTCCGCGACCAGCGACTCGTCGAGCGGCATGCGCGTTCCGGCGACGAGGGTCCCGGTGTCGTCCTGGAGCGCGGCCGTGC
This sequence comes from Streptomyces sp. SID13726, assembly GCF_010548375.1. GTDB lineage: Bacteria > Actinomycetota > Actinomycetes > Streptomycetales > Streptomycetaceae > Streptomyces. The sequence goes on along the minus strand of NZ_JAAGLY010000017.1, from coordinate 60,868 downwards.
CCCGTACCGCCTCCGCGAGCCAGGCGACGACCCGGCGTACGTCACGTCCTGTCGGCCGCAGATGGTCGAGGAGTTCCCGTGCCCACGCCGGGGATCCGGCGTCCTCCGCCGGGCTGTCGCCGACCCCGCCCTGACCTGCCACGTCACCCTTCTCCAAGCTCCTGGTCCTGCTTGACATACCGCTTGGGACGTTACCTCACACGGCCCGGTCGGGCGCTCGGGCACAGGCGGTCAGCCGGGCCGGTGCCGGGTGTGGAGGTGAGCGTCGCGCGGCCGCTCGGGCGGGGCCGCGGGCAGCGACGCGGTGAGGGCGTACCCGCAGCTGCCGGCCACCCGGCAGGACGCGGTGTTGTCCGTGCCGTGCAGGAGTTCCAGGCGTACGAGGCCGTCCTCGGCGAAGGCGGTGAAGGCCCAGTCGGTCAGGGCGTCGAGGGCGCGTGATGCCACTCCCCTGCCTCGCGCGTGCCCCGCGGTCCAGTAGCCGACCTCGCCGGCCGGGCCGCCGGGCACCGGGCGCTTGAGGACGGCGTGCCCGACGGGCGGGCCGTCGGCCACTTCCAGGCGTACGAGGCCGTCCTCGGCGAAGGCGGTCTCGACGATCGCGAAGGAGATCCGGTCGCCGTCGAGCCGCCCCCGCTCCTGCGCCCGCACCCACCGCTCGGCACCCGCCTCGTCGTCCACCACGGACCGGATCCAGCGGCGCAGTTCGCCGTCCCGGTGCAGGACGGCCAGGTGCGGCGCGTCCGCGGGACGCCAGGGTCGCAGGACCAGGGCGGGAGCCGACCCGGTGGCGGGTGCTCGCAGGCGTACGGCGTTCAGGTCCACGGGCGGAGCGTAGGTGATCCGTACGAGAGCCGGCCGGGAGGCGTCCCGCACAACGGTGCCGTCCGTGCCGTTCCCGCTCAACACCCCCTCACCCCGCCTGCGCCGCGGCCGTACCGCGACGGCATAAGCTCGGCGGATGGCGAAGTACTTCGACGTACACCCGGACAACCCGCAGCCCCGCACCATCTCCCAGATCGCCGAGAGCATCCGGTCGGACGCGCTGGTCGCGTATCCGACGGACTCCTGCTACGCGCTGGGGTGCCGACTGGGCAGCCGTGACGGCATCGACCGGATCCGGACCATCCGGCACCTGGACGACCGGCACCATTTCACCCTGGTCTGCCAGGACTTCGCGCAGCTCGGCCAGTTCGTACGGGTCGACAAGGACGTGTTCCGCGCGATCAAGGCCTCGACCCCCGGCAGTTACACCTTCATTCTCCCGGCGACGAAGGAGGTGCCGCGCATGCTCCAGCACCCGAAGAAGAAGACGGTCGGCGTGCGCATCCCCGACCACGTCGTCACCCAGGCGCTGCTCGCGGAGCTGGGTGAGCCGCTGCTGTCGAGCACCCTGCTGCTGCCCGACGAGGAGGAGCCGATGACCCAGGGCTGGGAGATCAAGGACCGGCTGGACCATGTGCTGGACGCGGTGGTCGACTCGGGCGACTGCGGCACCGAACCGACGACGGTGATCGACTTCTCGGGAGGCGAGGCGGAGATCGTCCGGCACGGGGCCGGTGACACCAGCCGGTTCGAGTAAAGCGGCCTTCAAGTGGGAGGGGGCTGCGGCGGCCCAGTGAATGGTGCGTGCAACCATGTGCCCGGCCCGGTTCCGCCGGGCCGGAGATCTGCTCGCCGTCGCATGCGCAGAGAGGCACCCCCATGACCTCCGTACAGGGAACTCCCGTCGACATCCCCACCGAGGACGGCGTCGCCGACGCCTATCTGGTCCACCCGGGCGACGGGACGCCCCGGCCGGCCGTCCTGCTCTACCAGGACGCCTTCGGACTGCGCCCGCACCTCCGGTCGATGGCCGACCGTCTCGCCGAGGCGGGCTACACGGTCCTCGTGCCCAATGTGTTCTACCGGCACGGGCGAGCGCCCCTCTTCGACCTGCCGGAGTTCATCGACCCCGCCGCCCGGCCGGAGATCTTCGAGAAGATCATGCCGGTCATGCAGTCGCTGACTCCTGAACTGGCGATGCGTGACGCGGGGGCCTACCTGCGCTGGCTCGCGGACCGCCCCGAGGTCGCCGACGGCCCGGTCGCGCTGACCGGTTACTGCATGGGCGCGCGGCTGGCGCTGCTCACCGCCGGCACCTATCCGGACCGAGTGGCCGCGGCGGCCGGCTTCCACGGCGGGCGCCTGGCGACCGACACCCCGGACAGCCCGCACCTGGTGGCCGAGCACATCACCGCAGAGCTGTACTTCGGCCACGCCGACCAGGACCCGTCGCTGCCCGCCGAGCAGATCGAACTCCTGGCCACCACCCTGACCGAGGCCGGGGTCCGGCACCGCTACGAGGTCTACGAAGGCGCCCAGCACGGTTTCACGCAAGCCGACACCGCCTCGTACAGCCCCGAGGGCGACGAGCGGCACTGGGCGGCGCTGCTCGACCTGCTCAAGCGCACGTTCTAGCCCGCTCAAGCGCACGTCCTAGGAGGCGCGCGGTCCGTGGGATTCGTGCGTGGACTCCCCTCCCGGCTCGACGCCCAAGTGCCGCCGCAGAAAAGCCGCCTGACGGTTCAGCAGCTCTTGGGTGATCGTCGTGCCGATCGGCTGGTGGCCGATGCCCGGCAGGAGGAGGAGTTCGTGCGGGCGTCCGGCGGCGCTGAGCGCCTCGGACAGGCGCAGGGTGTTGGCGGGTGGGACGTTGTCGTCGGCCAGGCCGTGGATCAACAGCAGGGGCCGGGTGAGCCGGGGCGCGTCGAGGAGCAGGTCGGCCGCCTGGTACCGGTCCGGATACCGGTCGGGGTGGCCGAGGAACCGTTCGCGCCAGTGGGCGCCGTAGAGCCGCTGGTCGGTGACGCCGGCACCGGCCACGGCCGCGTGGAAGACCTCGGGTCGGCGCAGGACGGCCAGCGCGGCGAGGGCCCCGCCGAAGGACCAGCCCCGGATGCCGACCCGGCCGAGATCGAGGTCGGGGTGGCGGCGGGCGGCCTCGTGCAGGGCGGTGACCTGGTCGTCCAGGACCGGTCCGAACAGGTCGCCGTACACCTCGCGCTCCCAGTCGGGTCCGCGGCCCGGTGTGCCGCGGCCGTCGGTGGTGAGCACCGCGAACCCCCGCTCGGCGAACCACTGCGACAGCAGGGTCCGCGAGTCCAGCTCCGCTGTGACACGCTGGAGGCCCGCCCCTCCGTACGGGTCGACGAGCACGGGCAGCGGACCGCTTCCCGGGCGGTGCCAGGAGGGGAAGTGGAGCCGGGCGCGCAGTTCCCGGGGTCCGAGGACCAGGCGCTCGGCGTGGATGTCGAGCACCGGGCGTTCGGCGTACGACAGCACGCTGACGGCCGGTCGGCCCGCGCGCAGCACTTCCGCCCGGCCGCCGGCCCGCTCGGTGTCGCGGGTGACCCTGACCAGGGTGTCGCCGCCCCTTGTTCCCGAGTGGACGCCCGCGCCTGAACTGAGCTGTCGCAGGCCGGACTTGGGGTGGTGGCTCCACAGGTGGGTCTCGGTGGGGTCCTCGGAGGCCGTGAACAGGATGTCGTCACCGTCGACGGCGAGGACGACCCGGAGCTGAAGTCCCGCCGGTGTCAGGGGAGTTCCGTCCAGCGTGAGGTGCCTGGTGCCGTTCGCGTCGCGGTGGGCGAGGAGGGCGCCGCAGCCCGTGCGCGCGGGCAGTCCCGGTACGAGCTGCACCCAGCACGGGTCGTGCTGTTCGGCCAGGACGGTCGTCCGGCCGTCGGCGGGGTCGATGCCGAGGTGGCGCACGGTGCGCTGGTCGCGCGACTGCACTACGGCCCAGGGTCCGTGGGTGTCCCAGCCCGCGCCGACGACGTACTCGAAGGCGGCCCGGTCCCAACTCACCGGTACCGGTGGGCTGTCGAGGCCGGTGAGCCACAGGGTGACGTCCGGGTTGGGGGTTCCGGCCAGGGCGGTGCGTGCGGGGGTGCCCGGTGCGCCGGTGCCCTCGGCGGTCGGCCAGGGCCTGACCGGGGTGAAGTCCGTCCGGGCGCACAGGAGTCGGCCGCCGTCCGGTGACCACCAGTGGCCGCGCGGGCCCTCGAGGGACGTGGCGGACGTGTGCACGGCGACCCCGAACTCGACGCCCGGGCCGTCGGGTTCGGCCACCGCCCGGTCGCCCGAGCCGTCGGCCCGCACCACGCGCAGGGCGCCGTGCGAGACGTAGGCGAGGTGCCGGCCGGTCGGATCGGGACGGGGGTCGCAGACCGGCCCCGGCACGGGCAGTCGGCGCGGCTCCCCCTGGTGCGCGTCCACCTTCCAGAGCCCACCGGCCAGGGCGAAGGCGATGACACCGGCCGCGCGGTCGGTGGCGTACGCCTCGACGGCGGCCGTGCGCGGGGTCGCTCCGCGCCCGTTGGTGAGCAGCCGGACCGGGTCGGCCAGGATGCGTTCGCGGCCGGTGGCGAGGTCCAGCGCCCAGAGGCAGTCGGCCGGGTCGTCGCCCGTGCGGCCGCGCAGGAACAGGACGGTCGCGCCGTCGGGGGCGACGACGAACCGTTCGGGAACGCCCCGGGTGAAGCGGCGGGTGCGGACGAGCTGCTCGGGGAGCGTGGTGGGGGCCATGCGGGAGTTCCTTCCACCGCCCCCAGGATTAAAACGGGTGTTCGATAAAGCCGCGCCCTGCCTTCGGTAAAATCGGGCCCCTCACTTTGTGTTACTGTCTTAGCTTTGCGTGATTCCTGGCGGGCCTTCTTCGGTGCGTCCTCTGCGGAAGGCTCTTCATGAACCCCGACCTCGACCGGCCGACGTCCGTCGCCTTCACCGATCTGGACCTGCCGGGCGCGGTGCTGCGGACCCTCACCGAACTCGGTGTGCGCGAGCCGTTCCCGATCCAGGCGGCCACGCTGCCCAGCGCTCTCGCGGGGCGTGACGTGCTGGGGCGCGGGCGCACCGGTTCCGGCAAGACGCTCGCCTTCGGCCTGCCGCTGCTGACCCGGACCGCCGGGCAGCGCGCCGAGGCCAAGCAGCCCCTCGCCCTGGTCCTGGTCCCCACAAGGGAGTTGGCGCAGCAGGTCACCGAGGCGCTCACGCCGTACGCCGAGGCACTCCGGCTGAGGATGGCCACCGTCGTCGGCGGTGTGTCGATCGGCCGGCAGATCGCCGCCCTGCGCGACGGGGCCGAGGTAGTCGTCGCCACCCCGGGCCGGTTGCACGACCTCGTCGAGCGCAAGGCGTGCCGTCTGGGGCGGGTGCGGATCGCCGTGCTCGACGAGGCCGACCAGATGTGCGACATGGGGTTCCTGCCGCAGGTCACCGAGGTGCTCGACCAGGTGCACCCCGACGGCCAGCGGATGCTGTTCTCGGCCACGCTGGACCGCGATGTCGACCAGCTGGTCAGCGACTACCTCCACGACCCGGTGACCCACTCGGTCGATCCGTCCGCGGGCGCGGTCACGGCGATGGACCATCACGTCCTGGTCGTCCACGGACCGGACCGGTACGCCGTCACCACGGAGATCTCCGCCCGTGACGGACGCGTGCTGCTGTTCCTGGACACCAAGCACTCCGTCGACCAGCTGACCCGGCATCTGCGGGCCAACGGGGTGCACGCCGCGGCCCTGCACAGCGGCAAGTCCCAGCCGCAGCGCACCCGGACCCTCGCGCAGTTCAAGAGCCGGGAGGTCACCGTGCTGGTGGCGACCAACGTCGCCGCCCGGGGCCTGCACATCGACGACCTCGACCTCGTCGTCAACGTCGACCCGCCCACCGACCCCAAGGACTATCTGCACCGCGCGGGCCGTACCGCCCGGGCGGGCGCGGCGGGCACCGTCGTCACCCTGGTGCTGTCGAACCAGCGCCGCGAGACCAGCGCGGTCCTCGCCGAGGCGGGCATCGAGCCGACCGTCACCAAGGTGCGCTCGGGCGAGGCCCAGCTGAGCCGGATCACCGGAGCCAAGGCCCCCTCCGGCACCCCGCTGGACGGCGGGGCACGACCCAAGAACACCAACGCCCCCTTCCGGGGCCTGGGCACCAGCAAGGACGCCTCCCGCGGAACCGGCGGCAAGTCCAGGAAGGCCGGCGAGGCCCGCAAGCTCGCCGAGGCCCGGCGGGCGGCCCAGGTGCGGCGCGGCCGCTGAGAAACCCCGGCGCGCTCTCGGCGGGCGGCCGTGCGGCAGCGGTGGTCCCGGGCCCACCGGAATTCCCGAACTGGCGGGTGGGCAACGGGTGTTCGGACGTAGGTTGTGGCGTGAATCATCGACGCAGCGGCTGAAGGACGGACCCGACCCATGAGCGACCCGGTGACGACACCCGGACCAGCGGAGCACCCGAAGATCGACACGTCGGTGCCGCACTCCGCCCGCATCTGGAACTACTGGCTCGGCGGCAAGGACAACTACCCCGTCGACGAAGCGGCCGGCGACGCCTACACGGACGTCTTCCCGGGCATCGTCACCATCGCGCGCGGCAGCCGGGCCTTTCTGCGCCGGGCCATCACGTATCTGGTCGCCGAGGCGGGCATCCGGCAGTTCCTGGACGTCGGCACCGGGCTTCCGACCGCGCAGAACACCCATGAGGTGGCCCAGGGGATCGCCCCCGAGAGCAGGATCGTCTACGTCGACAACGACCCGATGGTGCTGTCCCATGCCCGCGCCCTGCTCTACTCCAGCCACGAGGGCGCCACGGCGTACATCGACGCGGACGCGACGGACCCGGACCGCATTCTCGCGGGCGCCGCCGAGACCCTGGACCTCGGCCGCCCCACCGCGCTCATCCTCAGCAACATCCTGGGACACGTCGGCGACCACGACCAGGCGCGCTCGATCGTCACCCGGCTGATGGCCGCTCTTCCTTCGGGCAGCCATCTCCTGGTCGACGACGGGTCGCGCGGTGTCGACCCGGTCTTCGAGCAGGCGCAGGACGCCTACAACAGCAGCGGGGCCGTCCCATACCACCTGCGCACGGTCGAGGAGATCACCCGGTACTTCGACGGCCTGGAACTCGTCGAGCCGGGTGTCGTCTCCGTGACGCAATGGCGCCCGGAGCCCGGTTCACCGGCCCCGGAGATCGTCGCCGAGCACGGCGGGCTCGCCCGGAAGCCGTGACCCGCGCGCACGCCCGGCCCCGGTCACGAGCGGGGCCGGTCCGTGTCGTCATGACCGCGGACCGGCCCGGCAAAGCCTTCGACCGCCGTGCGGTGTGCAGGGCGGTACGGCGTCGACGTCACCAATAGTGCCGGCGACCGGCGACGGCGTGCCCCATGGAACCCATGAGCCACAGAACGGCGCCGATCACCAGAAGAATGATCCCGATGGTCCACAGGATCGAGACTCCGGTGAGAAAACCGATGATCAGAAGGATGACACCGAGGGCGACCATCACGGCCTCCTATTCGCAGGGTCGGCTCTTGCTCTTCCGGTTACCCCCAAAACGCCGATCAACCGGTGGCAAGTCGGCCGACCCGTCTCACCCCGCCCGTCGCGCGGCCGCTTCGACGAGGCGCCGGATGTCGGCCAGATCGGCCTCGAACTCGGCGGTGAGGTCGACGGGCAGGTCGAGCCAGGGGCCGACCTTGCGGTGACCGGGAAGTTCGCCGTCCGGGAGCTGGCCGCGCCGCCCGCGCGGGTCCATCGAGCCGGGTGCGAAGCGGCCCGAGGCCTCGGACGCGGCGAAGCCGATGACGAAGGTGCTGATCAGGCGCTCCAGCCGGGGTACCTCCGACTCCGGGACCCCGGCCTCGACGAGCGCCAGGTAGACGATGTCCACCGCCCGCACGGCGTCCGGCGTGACCGCGGGGCGTGAGAAGAACAGGTGAGCGGCCCAGGGATGGCGCTGGGTCAGCTTCCGGCAGGCGTGCGCGAGCGCGTCGAGGCGTTGGTACCAGGCCTGTCCCCCGGCAGCTTCCGCAGGCAGCAGCCCCGAGAGCAGCCGTCCGACCATGCCGTCCAGCAGCGCGGCCTTGTCCGCGACATGCCGGTACAACGCCATCGGCGTGACCCCGACCCGGTCGGCCAGCGCCCGCATCGACACCGCGGCCGGCAGAGCGTGCTCGACGGCATGCCGGTGGTGTGCGCCGCCCTGGCCTCGGTCCGTCTCCAGGGGCACACGAGTCGGGTCGTGGCGCTCTGAGCGGGCAGGTTCGCCCTGGGACCGGGGGCGGCGCAGGCTTGAGGGGTGGCTCGTGTTCCGTGGCCGACAGGAGATGACGGCGATGACGTATCTGCCCGAGGTGGTCTCTCGTGATGAGTGGCTTCGCGCCCGTAAGGAACTTCTGACCCAGGAAAAGGAGGCCACCCGGGCGCGCGATCGGCTCAACGCCGCCCGGCGACGGCTGCCGATGGTCCGGGTGGAGAAGCCGTACGTCTTCGAGGGCCCGGACGGCGAGGTGGGTCTGCTCGAACTCTTCGAGGGGCGGCCCCAGTTGGTCGTGCACCACTTCATGTGGACCTTCGACATCGACGCCGACGGCACCGAGCACCCCCGCGAGACCGGCTGCCCCAGCTGTTCGTCGGCGGCCGACCAGCTGGGGAACCTGCGGCAGTTGCACGTACGCGGCACGTCGCTGGCCGCGGTGACGAGGGCGCCGTACCCGCAACTCGCCGCCTTCCGCGCCCGGATGGGGTGGTCGTTCCCCTGGTACTCCTCGGCGGGCGGCGACTTCAACTACGACTTCCACGCGACCGTCGACGAGCGGGTCACTCCGGTGCAGGTCTTCCACCGCTCGGAGGCGGAGCTGGCCGAGGCCGGGACCCCCTGGTCGGAGGGGATGCGCGGGGACTGGCCCGGTATCAGCGCCTTCCTGCGGGTCGGGGACGAGGTGTTCCACACGTACTCGACCTTCGGCCGGGGCATCGAGGAGTTCCACAACGGCTATCCCCACCTCGACCTCACCGCGCTGGGCCGCCAGGAGGCGTGGGAGGAGCCGAAGGGCCGTGCGGTTCCGCTGGGGTTGCAGGTAGGCGGGCCCGCTCTGCGGCTCCCGGACGAGTACCTATGAGCCGTGTCCGCTGCCGTTTCCTCGGTGTCCCGGAGCTGACGCGGACGCCCTCCGTCGCGGTCGTGGTCGATGTGATGCGCGCGTTCACGGTGGCCGCGTGGGCGTTCGCCAGGGGTGCCGAGAAGATCGTCCTGGCGTCCTCGGAGGAGGAGGCCTTGGCGCTCAAGGCCCGGTGTCCGGGGTGGCTGGCGCTGAAGGACGGACCGCCCTCCCCCGGCTTCGACATGGTCAACTCCCCTGCTCGGCTGGCGGACTGGGACCTCACCGGCCGCACGGTGGTGCAGAGGACGACCGCGGGGACGGCGGGTGCCCTGGCCGTGGCCGACGCGGAGCTGGTGCTGTGCGCGAGCTTCGTCGTGGCCGGTGCGACCGCGCGGTTCCTGCGTGAACGCGGCGCGCCCGAGGTGACGTTCGTCGTCACGGGCGAGGAGGGCCGGGCCGAGGAGGACCTCGCCTGCGCGCAGTACATCGGGGAGCGCGCCGGGTCCGACGACGTGGATCCGGCGCCGTATCTCCTGCGTGCCCGGACGTCCAGAGCGGCGGCCTCGCTCGCGCGGGGCGTCCGGCGCGGGTATCCGGGGATTCATCCGGACGACGTCGGCCTGTGTCTGGAGCTCGACAGGTTCCCGTTCGCGATGATCGCCGCGCGGGAGGGTGATCTGACGGTGCTCGGACCGGCGGCCGACGTCTGACGCCCGCCGCCGGTCCGTCCGTTCTCGGGCGAGTCTCAGGCGAGCCTGATGTCCGGGCGGTACATGTCCAGCCACAGGGCCAGGTCCAACGCCCGTTCCAGGCCACGCCGTTCGGCCTGTCCGTGCACCGGCTGCGCCCGGTGGGCGACGGCGTGCAGGCGGCCGCGGTCGACGAGGTCGAAGACCGGGTGGCCGGGCCGGGTCAGCAGGTCCTTGGCCTGGTCCTGGAGCGCGGCGGCGTACTTGGGGTCCTGGGTGGAGGGATAGGGGCTCTTGACCCTGTCGTACACGGACTTGGGGAGCACGTCGGCGGTGGCCTCCCGCAGCAGGGTCTTCTCCCTGCCGTCGAAGGACTTCAGGGCCCAGGGCGTGTTGTAGACGTACTCGACGAGCCGGTGGTCGCAGAACGGGACCCGGACCTCCAGGCCGACGGCCATGCTCGCGCGGTCCTTGCGGTCGAGGAGGATGCGCACGAACCGGGTGAGGTGCAGGTGGCTCATCCGCCGCATCCGGTACTCGAAGTCGCTCTCGCCGTCCAGGCGCCGGACACCCGCGGCGGCGGTGCTGTACCCGTCGGCGACGTATCCGCCGAGGTCGAGGGAGTCCAGCAGGCCGGGCCGCAGCACCTCGGCGTCCTCGCCGAAGTGCCGGCCGAAGCTCACCAGCTACGGGAAGGTGCCGCCGCGGCGGGCCTCCTCGTCGAAGAACTGGAGGTAGCCGCCGAAGACCTCGTCGGCGGACTCGCCGGACAGTGCCACGGTCGACTGGTCGCGGATGGCCCGGAACAGCAGATACAGCGAGGCGTCCATGTCTCCGAACCCGGCGGGCAGATCGCGGGCCCGGATCACCTTGGCGCGGATCTCGGGGTCGGCGAGCGCCTGGGCGTCGAGCACGATGTCCTGGTGCTCGGTGTGGGCGGAGCGGGCCACGTCGTGGACGAACGGGGTGTCGGGCGTGCCGCGGAGTTCGTCGGCGACGAAGTGGTCGCTCTGCCCGACGAAGTCGACGGCGAAGCTGCGCACCTTCTCGCCGTGCGCGCCGAGTTGGCGGGCAGCGAGCGCGGTCATGGCGGAGGAGTCGAGGCCGCCGGAGAGCAGGGTGCAGCGGGGCACGTCGGCGACGAGCTGGCGGCGCACGATGTCGTCGAGGAGGGAGCGGACGGTGGCGACGGTCGTGTCGCGGTCGTCGGTGTGCGGCCGGGTCTCCAACTCCCAGTAGACGCGCCGGTGGACGCCCGAGCGGTCCACGGTGACGACGGTGCCGGGCTCGACCTCCGCCATGCCGTCCCAGACGGCGTGCCCGGGCGTCTTGATCATGGTGAACAGTTCGCGCAGCCCGTCCAGGGTGACCCGGGCGGAGGCCAGGGGGTTGGCGAGGATCGCCTTGGGTTCGGATCCGAACAGGACGCCGTCGGGGGTCGGGTGGTAGAAGAAGGGCTTGATGCCCATACGGTCGCGGATCATCACCAGCTTGTCCTCGCGGCCGTCCCAGACCGCGAAGGCGTACATGCCGTTGAGCCGCTCGGCGACCCGGTCGCCCCATTCGAGGTAGCCGCGCAGGACCACCTCGGTGTCGGAGTCGGTGGTGAACCGGTGGCCGCGGCCGGTGAGTTCACGGCGCAGCTCGGTGAAGTTGTAGGTCTCCCCCGAGTAGACGAGGGCCACGCTGCCGTGCGGGGTGTCGGCGCTCATGGGCTGCCGGCCGCCGGGCAGGTCGATGATGGCGAGCCTGCGGTGTCCGAGGGCCGCGGGGCCCTGTGCCCAGGTGCCGCGGTCGTCGGGGCCGCGGCAGGCCATCGTCTCGGTCATCGCATCCAATGCGGCGGCCTCGGTGCCCAGGTCGCGGTCGAAGGAGATCCAGCCGGTGATGCCGCACATCCAGGTACCTCCCGCTCCAGGTCTGCCCTGGACCCCATCCCACCTGCGGTTCTCCAGAGGCGGCAGCGACCCAAGGACAAACAAGATGTAAATGCCATTCATCTGCGAGGGTGCGCCCCGTCGCAGGGGCGGTCAACACGGCCGCAACAAGGGCGCCCCGGTCCACCCGACAGTTTCGGCCGCACTTTGCACACGCGAAACCGACGGTCCCCCGCCCCACCGGGACCGCCCCGCAGGGATTCGGCCACAGGCAAAGACTTCCCCTCAGGCGAAGCCCCCGTTGCTCATCAGCAACTGCCCGTTGACCCACTGCCCTTGGGGCGAGCACAGGAAGTCCACGAGGTGCGCGGTGTCGCGCGGAGTGCCGAGGCGGCCCAGCGGAGTGGCGCCGAGGCAGTGCGCGCGGATCTCCTCGGACATCCAACCGGTGTCCACGGGACCGGGGTTGACGGCGTTCGCGGTCACGCCGAGGTGGGCGAGTTCGTGGGCGGCGGCCAGCGTGATGCGGTCCATCGCCCCCTTGCTCGCCCCGTACGGCAGGTTGCCCACCGTGTGGTCGCTGGTGAGGCTCACGATCCGGCCGGTGCCGTGCGCGGCCGTGAAGCGGCGCCCGAACTCCCGGATGAGCAGCCAGGTCGCGCGCGAGTTGACGGCGAAGTGCCGGTCGAAGCTCTCGACGGTGGTGTCGAGGAGCCCGGAGTCGACGGACTCGCAGTGGCTCACCACCAGTGCGGTGACCGGACCCAGCCGCTCCGCCTCGTCGAAGACCCGGGCGGGCGTTGCGGGGTCGGCGAGGTCAGCCTCGATCGCCGCGGTGGCCGCGCCCTCGGCGGCCAGGAGCCGGTCGATCGCCTCGGTCGCGCCGGGCTCGGCGCCCCAGGTCATGCGGGCGTCATAAGGGTTCCAGTAGGTGAAGGCGATGTCCCAGCCGGAGGCCGCGAGCCGTCGCGCGATACCGGCGCCGATGCCCACGGTGCGGCCCACGCCGGTGACGAGGGCGAGCGGACGGGTGCGGGAGAAGGAGTGTTCCGGGGATGAGGTCACGCAGCGGGATAGTCCAGGAAGGACGAAGCACCGACAACCGCTTTTCCGCACCGGCATCCGGCCTTGCGCGCCCCACAGAATGCTGAAAATCGTTCAACTCTGTCACATCTCCGGGGCCCGGGAGGCGTCTTGGCCAAAAGTTGTCCTCCTGTGACTAAAGTTCAACCGCACTGCCCGAGAGTTCACCGCTTACCCACGGTAATGCCTTGATTTAGGTGAACCTCAGCCGTAACTCTTCCTCCACGACCAGCCAAGACTCTGGGGGGAGTTGGCTTATGGAAGGCACGGTTGACGGGTTCCGCTATGGCGTGGTGACCCCGGTGGCCGCATATCTGATGGCGTGTCTGGGAGGGGCTCTGGGGCTGCGCTGCATCGTGCGCACCCTGCTCAGCAACCAGTCGTGGAAGCCCGGCTGGCTGGCGCTCGGCGCCGCGTCGATCGGCTGCGGCATCTGGACGATGCACTTCATCGCCATGATCGGGTTCCAGGTGGTGGAGGCCCGGATCCGCTACGACGTGGGGCTCACGGTGCTCAGTCTCGCCGTGGCGATCGTCGTCGTCGGCATCGGCGTGTTCATCGTCGGCTACCGCGGGGCCAGCACCGCGAACCTGGCGTTCGCGGGCGTGGTCACCGGGCTCGGCGTGGCGGCGATGCACTACCTGGGCATGGCCGCGATGCACCTCAACGGAACGATCCGGTACGACCCGGCCGTCGTCGCGCTCTCCGTGGTGATCGCGATCGTCGCGGCGACCGCGGCACTGTGGGCGGCGGTCACGATCCGGGGCTTCCTGACGAGCCTCGGGGCCAGCCTGATCATGGGCATCGCGGTGACGGGCATGCACTACACGGGCATGGCCGCGGTCAGCGTCCATGTGCACAGCAGGCTCGGCGGGACGTGGTCGGGCGGTACCCCCACCTCGCTGCTGCTGCCCATGCTGCTGGGGCCGGCGATCTTCCTACTGCTGGCCGGGGTGGTCGTGATGTTCGACCCGCTGCTGGTGCTCGGCGACGGCGACTGGAACCGCCCGTCCGGCTCGGCCTCGCGCACGGCGGCCCGGTCCGACTCGCTCTTCGAGAGCCATGAGGCCCAGATCGGCGCCCCGCGCACCCCGCAGGACCCGTACTGGGCCGCACCACGAGGCCCGCGCAGCTGAGAGCGGTCCCCCTGGAGCGTGCACGATCCGGGTCACCGGTGAGGGGGGTGCCCCTACGGCACTCCCCCTTCCTGGCCGGTTCTAGATCGTTGTTACGGTGCACCGGTGTCTGAATCCTCACGCGATACCGCCGCAGGCGCCGGCTGGGGCTCCGCCCAACTCGGCGAGTACAAAGGGCTGATGCCACCCAAGGTCGAGAAGATCTCGTGGCTGAATCCCAGGACCCTGTGGGCCGCCCGCAACGGCGTGGTCGCCTCCTGGTTCGGTGACCCCACGGGCCGTACGCGAAGCCGCTGGGTGGCCCAGCGCGCGGCGGCCGGGGCACCCGCCGACAAGGTGATCCGGCGCGAGGACCCGGAACGCTTCTCGTTCATGGTCATCGGCGACACCGGCGAGGGCGACGACTCCCAGTACGCCGTGGTGCCGGGGTTTCTGAAGATGAGTCAGGACACCCGGTTCACGGTGATCGCCAGTGACGTGATCTACCCGGTGGGCAGCGCGGACGACTACGGCACAAAGTTCTTCAAGCCCTACCAGGACTATCCGGCGCCGATCTACGCGATACCCGGCAACCACGACTGGTACGAGGACCTCGGCGCCTTCATGCGCGTCTTCTGCGACGACGCCCCGCCCCTCGCGCCCGAGCCGGCCCCGCGCCCCCTGACCCGCGCCTGGCTGCGCTCCCTGCTGTGGCACCGCCCGCGCACCGGAGACGGCCAACACCTGGACCAGGCCCGCGAGTTGCGTGCGGCACCGGCCCAACAGGCGGTCCAGCCGGGCCCGTACTGGGCCGTGGACACGGGTCCGTTGCGCATCATCGGCATAGACACCGGGCTGTTGGGCACCCTCGACGCCGAGCAGGGCGCCTGGCTCCGCGAGGTCTCCCAGGGTCCCCGTCCGAAGATCCTCGTCACCGGCTCGCCCCTCTACGTGGACGGTGAGCACCACCCCTGCGCCATCGAGGGCGGCGGCACGGTCGACGACATCGTGCGCGACCCCGAGCACCACTTCGTCGCGGCGATAGGCGGCGACATCCACAACTACCAGCGCTACCCGGTCGACGTGGGCGGCAGGACCGTCCAGTACGTCGTCTCGGGCGGTGGCGGCGCGTTCATGCACGCCACGCACACCATCCCGCGGGTGTCGATCGCCGACGTCACGGAGCGGGACTTCCGCTGCTATCCGCTGCGCGGCGACTCGCTGGCCTTCTACAGCAGGCTCTACGGCCGCCGCCTGCGCCTGCGCCGCTTCTTCACCCTGACCGAGGCCGAGGCCACCGCGGTGATCGCCGAGCGGCTCGGCATCCCGCCCACCCGGCTCCCGGGCGAGCCCGCCCGCGTCACCTTCCGCACCCGGCTGGTCGCCGGTCTGCTCGGCGCCGGTGGCCGCCCGGACCGCAGGTCACGCTTCCGGCTCCCGGTGCGCAAGATCTACACGCAGCTGTTCTCGCCGAGCTCGGCGACCTACAGCCCGCCGTTCTTCAAGTGCTTCCTGCGGCTCGACGTCACCCCGGAATCCGTGCGTCTGCGCTGCTTCGCGGCCACCGGCAATCTCGCCCAGGAGATCGACCCGCCGGTCGAGGACGAGGTGATCATCCCGCTGCCCCGTGCCTGACCCGAAGGGCCTGTGCGGACGGGAACATCACGCGGGGCCGCCGGGTTGGCACTGCCGTACTACTTGATGCGTCAAGCAACCTCCGGAGGAGCCCGTGCCGCCGACCCCCCGCCCCCTGCGCAAGCTGGGCTTTCTGACCATCGGCCTGTTCGACGAGGCGGACCCGCGGCGCGGTCACGAGTCGACGCTGGAGATCATCGAGCTGGGCGAGCGGCTCGGCTTCGACAGCGCGTGGCTGCGCCACCGCCATCTCCAGTACGGCATCTCGTCCCCCGTCGCCGTCATGGCCGCCGCCTCTCAGCGCACCAGCCGTATCGAGCTGGGCACGGCGGTGACCCCGCTCGGCTGGGAGAACCCGCTGCGGCTGGCGGAGGACCTGGCGACGGTCGACATCCTGTCCGGCGGCCGGATCAACCCCGGCGTCAGCGTGGGCCCGCCGATGCACTTCGACGAGGTCAAGGGGGCGCTGTACCCGGACACGGCCGACGCCGAGGACTTCTCCTACGAGCGGGTGCGGCGCCTCCTCGACCTGGTGCGCGGCAAGCCGGCCAGCGACTTCAGCGGGGTGCAGGGCTTCGAGGTGTTCTCGGACCGGGTGCAGCCGCACTCCCCCGGCCTCGGCCGACGGCTCTGGTACGGCGGCGGCAGTGCGAGTTCGGCGTGCTGGGCCGGTGAGCACGGCATGAACTTCCTGACCAGCAGTGTCGTCAAGGCGGAGGCCGCCGAGGGGCCGTACGACTTCGCGGAGATCCAGCTCTCCCACATCCACGCCTTCCGCGCCGCCCACCCGGACGGCGAGGCGGCCCGGGTGTCCCAGGGTCTCGTGGTCATCCCCACCGACTCGGCCTCGGCGGCGCAGCGGACCAAGTACGAGGAGTACGCGGCGAAGCGCACCCCTCGTACCGCGTCACCGCAGGGTCCGGCGCGGTTGATGTTCGCGCCGGACATCGTCGGCACGTCGGAGGAGATCGCCGAGCGCCTGCACGCGCACGCCGCGTTCCGTGAGGTGGACGAGGTGGCGTTCGCGCTGCCGTTCACCTTCGAGCACGAGGACTACGTGCAGATCCTCACGGACATGGCGACGAAGCTGGGCCCCGCGCTCGGGTGGACGTCAGGAGTCTGAGCTCACCAACGCCCCACCTCGGTCCCGGTGACGGCCTGCGACGGCTTGCCGTCGACGCCCACGGGCACTTCCCCGGCCAGCATCACCCGGTGCATGGTCCGGGGGAAGCCGAGGTGGGCGCTGTCGCTCGGGGCGAGGTGGATGGTGGCGCGGTTGTCCCAGAAGGCGACGCTGCCCGGCTCCCAGCGGAAGCGGACCGTGTACTCCGGCCGTACCGCCTGTTCGAGGAGCATGTCGAGGACCGCCCGGCTCTCGGCGCGGGAGAGGCCGGCGATCTGCTCGACGTAGTAGCCGTTGACGGAGAGGATCCGTTCCCCCGATTCGGGGTGCACGCGCACCAGCGGGTGCAGCGAGGCGACCTGGTGGTCCAGCAGGTGGCGAACGTAGGCGTCGTCGCCCGGGCGGGGCTGGTAGCCGACGCCGAGCCGGTGCTCGACGCGCAGCCCGTCGACGAACTCCCGCACCGGCGCGGAGAGTCCGGCGTAGGCGGCGGCGAGGTTGGCCCACTGGGTGTCGCCCCCGTACGGCGGGACCGTCTCGGCGCGCAGGATCGTCGCCGCGGGCGGGTCGATGCGGGCGCCGTGGTCGCAGTGCCAGCCGCGCAGCAGGGTGTGGCGTCGGCGTTGCAGCCACTCGTCGTGCTCCATGCCGAACTTCCCGCCCAGTTCCAGCCGGTCGGCGGTCGTCTCCACCTCGGGGAAGTCCGCGGGTGAGGCGCTGCCGCGCCTGCGCAGGACGACCGGCTCGCCGAACCTGCGGGCGAACGCCACGTGCCCGGTGTGGTCGAGCTTCTGTCCCCGGAAGAACACCACCTTCCAGCGCAGCACCGCGGCCCGGATCGCGGCGACCACCGAGTCGTCGAGGTCACCCGACAGGTCGACTCCCGTGATCTCGGCGCCGATGTGCCCGGCGACCGGGTTCACCTCGATGCCCGCGTCCCGCTCCGCCGTGCCCTGGTCCGTTGTCATGCGTGCTCCGTCGATCGCCGGCATCTGTCCGAAGTCCGTACCCCGCGGGGCACGTCACGCATGGTTGACTGCCCAGTGTGGCCGTTCCCGCAACTCCCCAGGAGCCCGGCGCCTTCGTAAGGCGGCTGCCCACGGGCGAAAGGCTTCCTCTGCCCGCCGACTCGGTGACCTCCTGGGAGACCTTCCCCTTCGAGGGCGACCTCCGGGCCCGGCCCCTGCGACCGCCGGTCCTGCCCGAGCCCGCCCGCGCCGGCGAGGACGGCCCGGAGCGGTGCGGTGCCTGTCTGAAGCCGGTGACGGAGGCCCTGTGGTCCGACGACCACTGGCGGCTCGACGCGGTCGGCGACGAGTCCCGTCTCCCGGCGGTCGTGATGCTGCAACCGCGCGCCCACCACGACCTGTCCGACCTGCCCGCCGAACGCGCGGCCGAACTGGGCCCGTTGCTCCAGCGGGCGGAGCGGGCGATCCTGAGCCTCGACGGCGTCGCCCGCGTCCATGTGAACCGCTGGGGCGACGGCGCCGCCCACCTGCACTTCTGGCTGCTCGCCCGGCCTGCGGGCATGCTGCAACTCCGTGGCTCCTTCCTGCCGGTGTGGGAGGAACTCCTGCCACCGGTCCCCGACGAGGAGCGGCGGCTGGCCCATCGGCGGATCGCCGCCGCCCTCGCCGCGGACGGCGGCACCGCCCACGTCCTCAGACCGTGAACTCCCGTATCACCACGTTCTCGAAGACCGCCGTCCCGTCGATCGAGAACAGCGCGAGCCCGGTGTCGATCAGATACGGGAACGCCTCCGAGGAGTGCACGTAGCGGCCGTCGTCGACGAACATCTCGACCGACGTGCGGTCCACGAGGATCCGCAGCTTCACCCTGTCCCCCGAGAAGGGACTGTGGCTCTCCTGCCACCGCCCGGTCGGGTCCGGGTTCACGGTGCCCCGCCGGTTGAGGAAGGCGTAGTCGTCGTAGATCCCGGCGTCGATGTGCCGGCCCCCGTCCGGTGAGCGGCGCAACTGCACGCCCGCACCGCGCAGTTGGTCCCAGCTGATCTCACAGCTCAGTTCGTAGGCGACACCCGTGTAGCCGAGGACACGGGTACCGGTGACCTCCAGATCGCCCAGGTCGAC
This sequence comes from Streptomyces sp. SID13726, assembly GCF_010548375.1. Taxonomy (GTDB): domain Bacteria; phylum Actinomycetota; class Actinomycetes; order Streptomycetales; family Streptomycetaceae; genus Streptomyces. Next base: position 42,333 of record NZ_JAAGLY010000017.1, on the reverse strand, counting down.
CGTGCGGGACACGTGGTCGTCCAGCCCGGACACCGGCTGCGAGGCCAGGTAGTACACCCCGGACGCGTCCCGCTTCAGGGAGACCTCGCGCACGATCGAGTCGGTGCCGTCGAACCCGTCGCAGTCGATGGTGGGCGTGGTGTTCGCGTAGTCCCAGTTGTTGAGCCAGCCGATGGCGTACCGCGCCGTCTGGTCCAGCACCCCGCTCGGGGACCGCTTCTCGAAGGTGACGGCCCCGTACCAGTCCCAGCCGTGGTCCAGCCACTGCGGATCGGCGGTGTCGGCCGTGAAGGTCGTACCGTCGAAGGAGCCGGTCCAGTACGCGTACGTGTTGGGCAGCCCGGATCCCTTGCCGTTCGCGCTCACGCCCAGCACCCACTTCACGGTCCCGTCCGAGGCGGTGAGCCGGAACAGGTCGGGGCACTCCAGCACTCCGATCCCGTCCTTGATGAAACCGCTCACGTACGTCCAGGACTTGAGGTCGGCCGAGTGGTAGAAGCCGACCTTGTTGTTCTCCGCGAGGGTCATCACCCACCGGCCGCGCTCCTCGTCGCGGATCACCTTCGGGTCCCGGAAGTCGCGTCCGCCGGGGTTGGGCAGCACCGGGTCGGTGCCGTAGTTGGTGAAGGTGCGGCCGCCGTCGGTGGAGTAGTACAGGTACTGCGCCTGGTCGGCGTCCCCGTCGTGCGGGGACATGGTGGCGAGGACGACGACCGCGCCCGCCCCGAAGCCCGCCGTGTTGCCGGTGTCGACCACGGCGGAGCCGGACCAGACGTCGCCGTTGGCCGTCGTGTTCTTGGGTACGGCGACACCCCGGTCCGTGAAGGAGACCAGGTCGGAGCTGGTGGCCAGGCGCCAGGCGGTGCCGACGACGCCGGTCGTGTAGTCGGCGTTGTAGAGGTAGTAGTAGTGGTACTCGCCGTCGATCCACACCGGCCGCTGTGGATCGTTCTTCCACTGGTCGGGGACCGTGAAGTGGTACTCGGCGCGGTAACTCGCGCATGCGGCGGCCGACTTGGGCCTCGCCACCGCCGGTCCCGCGGGCAACACCGCGACCGCGGCTCCCGCGACCGATCCCGCGAACAGCGCTCTCCTGGAAATCCCGCCCATCACACATCGTTCCTCTCACTGGAAACGGCGGCTCATGTGGATCAGGACTGTGAGACCTAACTCGTTAAAGGTCAAGTCTTCGCGGGCCTTGACAGGTCTGTGTCCCGCTTCCCATCATCTGGGGCATCAGAATCTGGCTAACACGAGTTAGGCCCTGTTGGATGACCGACTCGCACGTCACCCGTCGCACCTTGCTGCGGTACGGCGCCTACGGAGCGGGCGCCGCCGCGCTCGCCGGCACCGCCGCCAGCTGGGACCGGCTCACCGGAGCCGACATTCCCGGCCGCGACGACGGCTCCCTCGTCGTCGCCACCCTCGGCCCCGCCTACGGCCCCGAGGCGATCCGCACCCTCACCGAGGGCTTCAAGAAGGTCCACCCCGACATCAGACTGCGGATCAACGCGGTCCAGGCCACGGACTGGTCGGACTTCTTCGCGAAGATCCTCACCCAGATCGCCGCGGGCACCGCCCCCGACCTCGTCTACGTCGCCACCGAGGGCGTCCAGCTCTTCGCCCAGCGCCTGGGCGTCGCCCTCGACAAGTGGGTCAAGCGGGACGCGGCCGAACTGCGCGAGTACTTCACCGACGTCCACCCCTCGCTGGTGGAGTCGATGATGTACGAGGGCAGCCTCTACCAGCTGCCGGTCGAGTTCAACGCGGCCGACATGTACCTCAACAGCCAGGTCCTGAAGCGGGCGGGCGCGGGCTTCCCGGCGGCCGACTGGACCCGCGACGACTTCACCGAACTCCTGCGGGACATGAAGAAGTCCAGCGGCTCCCAGTTCACGCCGTACTTCTGGACCAACCGCCTGTGGGGCGGGGTCGTGCCCTGGCTGTTCGCCAACGGCACCAATCTGCTCGCCGAGTCCAAGGCACCGGGCGGGGCGTGGCTGTGGGACGGCTTCTACCCGGCCGCCGACCGCCGGGGCCGTGGCGGCGGCTTCCGGTGGACCACCCCGCAGGCCACGGACGCGCGCGTCGAGGAGTCGTACGACTATCTCGCCTCCCTCATCCAGGAGGACCTGTGCACCCGCCCCGAGGGCGGCAACGGCCAGAACCTCATCGGCGTGTTCTCCACCGGCCGCGTCGGCGTCACCCCGGCCGGCGGCTTCTGGGCCGGCGGTCTCCACCAGGCCGGGATGAAGCCGGGCAGCTTCGACGTGCAGTACTTCCCGCGCTGGCGCACCCAGCGCATGCAGTTCGGCGCCGCCGGCTACGCGCTGCTGCGGACCTCGAAGAAGCAGGAAGAGGCCTGGGAGTTCATCAAGTTCGCGGCCCGCAGGGACACCCTGATGCGGCTCTTCGAGACCAACCAGACGACCCCGGCCCGCCGTTCGATGCTCACCGAGGACCGCTACCGGGAGATGGGCCCCCGGCACTGGCAGGTCTTCTACGACACCCTCGACAAGTTCCCCGACACCGGACCGATCCCGGCACCGCCGCAGGTCGCCGAGGTCGAACAGGTGCTGCTGAAGCACACCGGGACCGCGCTGGCCTCCCGGCGCTCGGTGGGCCCCGCGCTGCGCCGGATGCAGAGCGATCTGGAGAAGGCCATGGAGCGTGAGGTATGACGAACACCGAGATCGCCACCGTACGACCGTCCCGGCCCGCGCCCGCGCCCGCCGCCGGAGCCGCAGGGCCCCCGGCCCGCGACCGCGGCACCAAGCTGCTGGCCACGCTGTTCCTCGCCCCCACCATCGTCGGCATCGTGATCTTCACGGTGGTGCCGATCGTGGGCTCGGTCGTGCTGAGCCTCTTCCACTGGAACGTGATCGACTCCCCGACCTGGGCCGGGGCCGCCAACTACCGTGAGGTCTTCACCGATTCGACCGTCCTGGTCTCCTTCCGCAACACGCTCGTCTTCATGGTGCTCGCGGTCGCGCTCCAGCTGCTGATCGCGCTGACCCTGGCGCTCGCGGTGAACGGGCGGATGCCGGTGTGGCTGCGCTCGGTGTTCCGCTCCGCGTTCTTCTTCCCGCTGGTGCTGTCGGCGGCGTCGATCTCGGTGGTGATGAAGTACCTGTTCAACCAGGACTTCGGCGTCGTGAACTGGGGGCTCGGGCTGATCGGGATCGCCCCGGTGCCGTGGCTGACATCCGAGAACTCGGCGATGGCCGCGGTGATCCTGGTCTATGTGTGGCAGCAGTTCGGCTTCTCGTTCCTGCTGTTCGTGGGCGGGCTGAACAACATCCCCAAGGAAATCCACGAGGCGGCCTCCCTGGACGGGGCGACGGGTCTGCGCAAGCACCTGCACGTGACGCTGCCGCTGCTGTCGCCGACCCTGCTGGTCGCGACCGTCGTCGGGGTCATCAACGCCCTCCAGGTCTTCGAGCAGCCGTACGTGCTGACCAACGGCGGGCCCGGCGACTCCACCCGCACCGTCGTGATGGTCATCTACGAGTCGGCGTTCGAGCAGCTGCGTTTCGGCGAGGCGTCCGCGGTGGGCGTGCTGCTGTTCGTCCTGATCATGGCGGTCACCGCCCTCCAGTTCCGGCTCAGCCGGCGTTTCGTCCACTACCAGTGAGCCGGTGAGTCCCCCATGACCCAAGCGACCTTGACGATGAGCCGTACCCGGCACTCGCTCGCCCCCTGGGCGCGGATCGCCGGACTGACGTTGTGCGCCCTGCTGACGCTGGGCCCGGTCATCTGGACGGTCTCCACGTCCCTGCGCACCCCGGCGGAGTCCTTCGACCTGCCGCCGAAGATCATCCCGACGCATCCGACGGTGGAGTCGTACCGCGGGGTCTTCGACCAGATCGACGTTTGGCTGCTGGCGCTGAACTCGACGCTGGTGACCGCCCTGATCGCGGTCGGCCAGATGATCACGGCCGGTCTCGCGGGCTACGCCTTCGCGCGCCTCGAATTCCGTTTCAAGAAGCCGCTGTTCGGCCTCGTCCTGGCGACCATGATGGTCCCCTTGCAGGTCACGATCGTGCCGGTGTTCCTTGTCCTGAAGTCGATGAGCCTGACCGACACCCTGCTCGGGCTGATCATCCCGGCGTTCCCGACCGCCTTCGGCACCTTCCTGATGCGCCAGTACTTCCTGGGCATGCCCAAGGACCTGGGCGAGGCGGCGATGCTGGACGGCGCGGGACCCTGGCGGACCTTCCGGTCGGTGTACGCGCCGCTCGCCACACCCGGCCTGGCGATCGTCGGCGTGCTGGCCTTCAACTACCACTGGAACGAGTTCTTCCGCCCGCTGATCCTGGAGACCTCCGGCCAGAACTACACCCTCCCACTGGGCCTGGTCTCCCTCCAGGGCAACCTCGGCACCGGCTCCATCTCGGTGGTCCTCGCCGGTGTCGTGCTCTCGATGATCCCCGCCGTCGCCGTCTTCCTCGTCGGCCAGCGCCCTCTCCGCGAGGGCATCACCTCCGCAGGAGTCAACCGTTGAGCCTCGACCCCAACGCCCCGCGTTTCAGGGTCCGTCCGCCCGCCAACTGGGTCAACGACCCCAACGGGCCCTTCCGTTGGCGCGGCCGTCATCACCTCTTCTACCAGTACAACCCGGACGCCCCGGTGCACACGAACGTCCACTGGGGCCACGCCTCCAGCCCCGACCTCGCCCACTGGGACCACCATCCGATCGCCCTCACCCCGACACCCGGCGGCCCGGACGAGGCGGGCTGTTGGTCGGGCTGCGTGGTCGACGACGACGGCGTCCCTACCGCCGTGTACACCGGTGTCGACCGCACCCACACGGGCCTGGGCTCGATCTGCCTCGCGGTGGCGGAGGACGACGACCTCGTGGCGTGGAAGCCGGTCCCGGCCCCGGTGGTGTCCGGTCCGCCGGCCGGCCTGGACGTGACGATGTTCCGCGACCCGTTCGTCTTCCGGTTCGCCGACCGGCGCTGGGCACTGGTCGGCGCCGGGCACGCGGACGGCACACCGTCGGTGCTGGTGTACGACTGCGAGGACCTCTACGACTGGCGGTTCGCCGGAGTCTTCCTGGACGGCCGGGACCCGGTGACGGCAGCGGCGTTCGGCCCGGGACCGACCGGCTGGGAGTGCCCCCAGCTGGCCCGGACACCCGGCGGCGAGTGGGTGCTGGCGCTGGCCCTCTGGGACGGCGACCCCCTGGGCACGGCGTACGTGACGGGCCGCCCGACTCAACTCCCGGGTGGCGAGCTGACGTTCACCTCTCGCCACGCCGACCGCCTCGACCTGGGCCGCGACTTCTACGCCCCCTCCGTCCTCCAGGACACCGAACAGGACCGGGCGCTGCTGTGGGGCTGGTCCTGGGAGGCACGCCCGCAGGAGGAGGTGGACCGGGCGGGCTGGGCGGGGGTCCTGACAGCGCCCCGAGTCGTGGACGTGCACGACGACGGCACCCTCCGCCTCGCACCGGCACCGGAGCTGCAACTCCTGCGCTCCGCCGAGCCGTTGGACCAGGGACCGCTCCCCGACGCCTACGACCTGACGGTGACCGCACCATCACCCGCCACCGTGACCCTGCTCCGGTCCGCGTCAGGCGCTGAACTCACGGTCCGTCTCGACCCCGAAGCGGGCACGGTGACGCTGGACCGGTCCGGGTGGCCCCGGTCGCGGCCCGATGGCGACGGTCCCCTGGTCGCGAGGGTGCCCGAAGGACCGCTGACCGTGCGGGTCCTGGTCGACGGGTCCTTGCTCGAACTCTTCGCCGGGGAACGGGTGATGATCACCGAGCGGGTGTACCGGCGCCCCGGGGACACGGCCGAGCTGACCGTGTCCGGCGCGCTGGTGGAGGCCGAGTGGTGGGCGCTCGGCAGCGGACGGGCGACTCCCTGACGGGAGGTCCTGTCGAGTCTCCGGGCAGGCCGGCGGTGTGACCCGCGAGGCGTCACGCCGTCGGCGCCCCGGCCACCGACCCCCGGCTGATCACCGGGCAGGCGATGCGTCGTACCGTCGCCGGTGGGGTTCGGCCGGTGTCGATGGCGTCCAGGAGGAGCCGTGCCGCCGTCTCTCCCATCTCGCGGTGCGGCAGTGCGACGGTGGTGAGGGGCGGGGACAGGAACTCGGCCATGTGCTCCTGGTCGTCGTAGCCCACCACCGAGAGGTCGTCGGGCACGACGAGGCCGAGGCGGGCCGCGCAGTGCAGGGCGCCCGCCGCGACCCGGTCGTTGTAGCAGAAGAGTCCGGTGGGGCGGTGCTCGGCGGGGACGCCGTCCAGGAGGCGCATGGCGCCCTGGTAGCCGCTGGAGATCTCGCCGCCGGTGCGGACGACCCAGTCCTTGGGCACGGTGATGCCCTCGGCGCGCAGCGCGTCCCGGAAACCCCGTGTCCGCTCCATCGAGGCGATGTCGTCCTGGCCCCCGACCAGCGCGATCCTGCGGTGCCCCTGGTCGAGGAAGAGCCGGGCCGCCGTACGACCGCCCGCCCGCTCGGCGGGGATGACGGACGGCAGGGAGTCGTCGTCGGGCAGGCAGTTGGCGAGCACGGAGTGGGTGCGGTGCAGGCCCTCCGGGACGCGGACGCGGCGCAGGGACATGGCCGCGTAGATGATGCCGTCGACGCGCCGGTCGAGGAGTTCGGCGACGGCCGCGTCCTCCTTGGCGCGGTCGCCGCCGGAGTCGACGGTGAGGACCAGGTGGTCGCTGTCCCAGGCCGTCTCCATGGCACCGCGCAGCAGCCGGCCCGCGAAGGGCGAGGAGGCGATCTCGTCGGTGACCAGGCCGATGACGGCCGTACGGCGGCTGCGCAGGCCGCGGGCGACGGGGTCGGGGCGGTAGCCGAGCTGGGTGGCGGCCTGGCGGATGCGTTCCTGGGTGGCGGGCGAGAGGTTGCCCTCGGCGCGGCCGTTGAAGACGAAGGAGACGGCGGTGTGGGACACGCCGGCGAGCCGGGCGACGTCCCGTGACGTGGGACGCCCCGGTCCCGCCGACCGCTTCTCGGTGCTTCCCATGCCGTCCGCTGCCCTCGTCCCCGCCCGTCCGGTTGATCACTGCTCACCCTATCCGTGAGGCTGGGGGGACGACACAGTCAAGGGAAGGTCCGCAAGTGATCAGCATCCCGACGCACACCCTGAACGACGGTACGACGATCCCCGCCCTCGGCCTCGGCACCTGGCCGATGAACGACGCCGAGGCGGAGCGGGCGGTCGGCACCGCCCTGGAGAGCGGCTACCGGCTCCTCGACACCGCGACGAACTACCGCAACGAGACCGGCGTCGGCCGCGGTGTGACCGGCGGTGGTGTCCCGCGCGAGGAGATCGTCGTGACGACGAAGCTCCCCGGCCGGCATCACGGCTACGAGGAGACCCTGGCGTCCTTCGAGGAGTCCCGCGCCCGTCTCGGCCTGGAGTACGTGGACCTGTATCTGATCCACTGGCCGCTGCCCCGGGTCGACAAGTACGTCGACTCCTGGAAGGCCATGATCAAGCTCCGTGAGGACGGTCTCGTACGGTCGATCGGGGTATCCAACTTCACGCCCGCGCACATCGAGCGGCTGGAGAAGGAGACGGGGGTCCTGCCCTCCGTCAACCAGATCGAGCTGCACCCCTTCTTCCCGCAGGACGAGCTGCGGGCCTACCACGCCGACAAGGGCGTCGTCACCGAGAGCTGGAGCCCGCTGGGCCGGGGCTCGGACCTGCTGGAGGACCCGGCGGTGCGCCGGGTGGCCGAGGCGCACGAGGTCACGCCCGGCCAGGCGATCCTGCGCTGGCACCTCCAGCTCGGCGCCCTGCCGATCCCGAAGTCCGGTGACACCGACCGGCAGCGGGCGAACCTCGACGTGTTCGGCTTCGAGCTGACCGAGGCCGAGGTGGCGGCGATCGGCGACCGCGCCCACCGGCGCCTCGGCGGCGACCCCGAGACGCACGAGGAGTTCTGAGCCCGCGAGGACCCTCGGGGCACGGTGACCCGGCGGGGCACGTCCGGCGCGGACCGGGCGGGCCTCGGGCGGGTCCCGGGTAGTCTCCCGGACCGCAAGATCCGCGGAACACCGCCCAACTCCCCCTACCTGCCTCTATGTTCACTGCGACACGCAGTCGCTCACGCACCCGAGCCAGGAGGCCCTCCGTATGCGCACCGCGCTCCGCACCGCCCTGTCCGGCGCCGTCGTCACCGCCAGCGTCCTCGCGGGCGGCACCGCCCACGCGACCCCGCCGGGCCCCGGTGTGGTCGGCACGCTGATCGCCCAGAAGACCGTGGTCGACACCGACTACGTCCTCAGGGAGATCACCGTCCCGCCGGGCCAGTCCACGGGCTGGCACTACCACGACGGGCCCGTCTACGGGTACGTCAAGCAGGGCACCCTCAGCCACTACCACCCCGACTGCCAGAGCGACGGCGTCTACCCGCAGGGCACGGTCGTACGGGAGCCGGGCGGCCCGGGCGATGTCCATCTCGGCCGCAACGAGGGCACCACGACCCTCGTCCTGGAGGTGCTGTACGTACTGCCGCACGGCTCGCCGTACTCGGAGGACGTGCCGAACCCCGGCTGCTCCTTCGAGTGAGCGCGGTGATCAGAACTCGGGCGGTTCCAGTGACTGCTCGGCCCAGATCGTCTTGCCGGTGCCGGTCTGCCGGCTCCCCCAGCGCTGGGTGAGCTGGGCGACCAGCAGCAGCCCGCGGCCGCCCTCGTCGTAGGCGTGGGCGCGCCGCAGGTGGGGCGAGGTGGAACTGCCGTCGGAGACCTCGCAGATGAGGGTACGGTCGCGGATCAGCCGTAGCTGGATGGGCGGTTCGCCGTAGCGGATGGCGTTGGTGACCAGTTCGCTGACGACGAGTTCGGTGACGAAGGAGGCCTCCTCCAGTCCCCAGGCGGCGAGTTGCTCGGTGGCGGCCTGCCGGGTGGCGGCGACGTGCGCGGGGTCGGGCTCGACGTCCCAGGTGGCGACGCGGTCCGTGCCGAGGGCCCGGGTGCGGGCCAGCAGCAGGGCCACGTCGTCGCCGGGCTCTTCGGGGAGTACGGCCTTCAGGACCGTGTCGCACAGGTCGTCGAGGGTGTCGGTCCTGGCGGTGAGCGCGCGGCACAGTTCGTCGGTGGCGTGGTCGACGTCCCGGTCCCGGTCCTCGATGAGGCCGTCGGTGTAGAGGGCGACGACGGCGCCTTCGGGGAGTTCGATCTCGGTGGCCTCGAAGGGCAGGCCGCCGACGCCGAGCGGGGGTCCGGCGCTCAGCGGGACGAGGCTCGCGGTGCCGTCGGGCAGTACGACCGCGGGCGGCGGGTGGGCCGCGGCGGCCGCGGTGAGGCGGCGGGAGACGGGGTCGTAGACGGCGTAGAGGCAGGTGGCGCCGAGTTCGGCGACCTCTCCCCCCTCGTCGTCGCGGTCGTCGGAGGCGAGGTGGGTGACCAGGTCGTCGAGGTGGGTGAGGAGCTCGTCGGGCGGCAGGTCGACGTCGGCGAGGGTGCGCACGGCGGTGCACAGGCGGCCCATCGTCGCCGAGGACGGGATGCCGTGGCCGACGACGTCCCCGACGACGAGGGCGACACGGCTGCCGGAGAGCGGGATGACGTCGAACCAGTCGCCGCCGATGCCGGCCAGCGATCCGGAGGGCAGATAGCGGTGGGCGACCTCGACGGCGGCCTGTCCGGGCAGTCCGCGGGGCAAGAGGCTGCTCTGGAGGGCCAGGGCGGTGGTGCGCTCGCGGGCGAAGCGGCGGGCGTTGTCGATGCAGACGGCGGCGCGGCTGGCGAGTTCCTCGCCGAGGACGGCGTCGTCGTCGCCGTAGTCGTCGGGGTGGGCGATGCGGACGGCGACCACCACGCCGAGGGTGGTGCCGCGGGCCTTGAGCGGCACCGCGAGCATGGAGTGGACGCCCTTGCGGTAGGTGCGCCCTGCGGGGGCGCGGGCGTTGCGTTCGGCGACCCAGCGCATGAAGTCGGGCTCGCCGGCCTGGCTGACGGCCGCCCGGCCCTCGCGCAGGGCCCGCGCGGGCGGTGAGAACGCGGGGTAGAGGTCGGTCTCGCCGAGGTGGACGGCGGCCTCCGGGGTGCCTTCGTGTCCCGAGCCGTGGGCGACCCGGCGCAGGACGACGTCGCCGTCCAGGACCGTCGGCGGTTCGTCCACTCCGAGGACCCATTCCAGGAGGTCCACGCTGGCGAAGTCGGCGTAGCGGGGCACGAGGAGTCCGACGAGTTCCTCGGCGGTGCGCACCACGTCCAGGGTGGTGCCGATGGCGGCCGCCGCTTCGTTGAGCAGGGCGAGCCGCTGGCGGGCCCAGTACTGGTCGCTGCTGTCGAACGCGGCCAGGGCGACGCCGGTGAGTTCGCCGGTGCCGTCCTCGCGCACGGGCCACATCTCGATGCTCCAGGCGTGCTCGCGGTTGAGGGCGGGCGCGCCCGTGAAGCTCTCGTAGCGGACGGGCATGCCGGTCTCGGCGACCTGGCGGAGGTTGGCCAGGAAGCCCCGGCTGTGCTCGGCGTCCTCGACGGTCCGGGCGAAGAACCGCCCGAGCAGGGCCTCCTCGGAGACGCCCATCACCCGGCAGGCCACGTCGTTGAGGCGCAGGTAGTGCTGGCGGGTGTCGAAGACCGACATGGACATGGAGGCCTGCTGGAAGGCCTGTCCGGCCAGGGTGGACTCGGCGGAGCCGGGCGGGCGGCCGGTCAGCACGTATCCGGCCGGTGTGCCGTCGGCGCCGAGCAGGGGGCACGCCTCCACGAGGAGCGTGAGAGGGGAACCGTCGTGCCGGCGCAGTACGACGGTCCCCTTCAGTGCCGCCACGGCGGACCCCGGCGGGTCCTCGGCGAGCAGTTCCCGTGCCGCCCGTCCCACGACCGCCTCGGCCGTGTGTCCCGTCAGCTGCCGGGCACCCTCGCTCCACCCCGTCACCATGCCGGAGGCATCGGTGGTCGCCGTAGCGGAGACGTGCTCCATATGGTCCAGGATGGTCCCTTTGTCAGACCGCATCAACCGAAACGGTGCAACCGGGTCCCGTCCGTCACTTGTGGCGTGCGCGCAGCGCTTCGAGGGCGCGGTCGGCGTGGGTGTTCATGCGCAGTTCGCTGCGCACGACCTCCAGGACGGTGCGGTCCTCGGCGATGACGAAGGTGACGCGCTTGGTGGGGGCGAGGGAGAAGCCGCGCTTGACGCCGAAGCGTTCGCGTACGGCGCCGTCGGCGTCGGAGAGCAGGGGCATGCCGAGGGTGTGGCGGCCCGCGAACTCCTGCTGGCGCTCGACGGTGTCCCCGCTGATGCCCACGGGCCGGGCGCCGACGGCGGCGAACTCGGCGGCCAGGTCGCGGAAGTGGCAGGCCTCCGCGGTGCAGCCGGCGGTCAGGGCGCCCGGGTAGAAGAAGAGCACGACCGGGCCGTCGGCGAGCAGCTCGGACAGCTTGCGGTCGGTGCCGGTCTCGTCGGGGAGCTGGAAGTCCTCGACGGTGTCGCCGGCCTCTGTCGCCTTGCTCATGCCTGGTCCTCCATGCTCTTCGCGATGCCGCGTGCCCACAGCACGAGCGGCACTTGCAGCGGGAGCCGTCCGAGGGCGGCCGCCTTCTGCGGGGCCGGGCGGTGGCGCCAGTCGACGGCCATCTTGACGTTGGCGGGGAAGACCCCGACGAAGAACGCGGCGCTGGCGAGCGCGGCCGTCCGCCTGGTGCGCGGCAGCGCGAGACCGGCGGCGAGCGCGAGTTCCACGGCACCGCTGGCGTAGGTCCAGGTGCGGGCCTTGCCGGGCAGGGCCCGGGGGACGATCACGTCGAACTGGCGGGGCGCGGCGAAGTGGGCTGCGCCGGCGGTGGCCAGCAGGCCGGCGAGCAGCAGGGGCGAGCGTGGGGACCGTGGCACGGTTCCTCCTCCTGGGGGGCTGCCGCGCACATTACTGGACGGTACACACAGCTCGTACGGCGACCTCCGCCCTTATGGCGAGCGGCGGTTGTGGGTGCCGGGCGTGTAGCCGAAGGAGCGCCGGAAGACGTCGATGAAGGCGCTCGCGGAGGACCAGCCGCAGCGGTGTGCGACGGCCGTGACGGGGACGTCGTCGGCCAGCAGGCGCAGGGCGTGGTAGAGCCGTGACTGGGTGCGCCACTGCGGGAAGGTCATGCCGAACTCGGCGCGGAAGAGCCGGCTGAGGGTGCGCTCGGAGGCTCCGGTGGCGGCGCCCAGCGCGGCCAGGGTGCGCGGGTCGGCGGGGTCGGTGTGGACGAGTGCGCAGACCGCGGCGAGCCGGGGATCGGCGGGGGCGGGCAGCCGCAGGGGCTGCTGGGGCGAGGCACGCAGCTGGTCGCGGAGGACGCCGAGCAGGCGGCGGCGTTCGGGGCTGTCCCGGTCGGGGTCCTGGGTGTAGGCGAGGATCAGCTCGCGCAGGAGTGGGCCCACGGCGAGCACGGTCGGGGCGTCCAGGCCGAGCGGGTTGTCGTCGGCGGGCAGTCCGACGAGGTGCAGGTCGAGGCTGCCGTGGGCGCGGTGGGCGTGGACGGTGCCCGCGGGGACCCAGATGGCCCGGGTGCCGGGCGCGAACCAGGTGCCGGCGTCGGTGGTGACCGCGAGGACGCCGGAGCCCGCGTAGACGATCTGGTGGTCGTCGTGGCGGTGGGCGTCGATCTCCGCGCCCGCGGCCAGGTGGCGGGCGTCGGTGGGTGCCGTGGGCGTATGGCGGATGTTCGGCATCGCTGGGCAGATTATCGGAAGCGGGCCACGGACCGTCCGCGCGAGGCTCGTCGGGTGTCCGAGAAACGTTCCCTCACGCTGTTGTCCCTGGGCCACGCCTGCGTGGACGTGTACCAGGGGGCCGTGGCCGCCCTGGTGCCGTTCTTCGTCACCGAGCGCGCCTACTCCTACGCCGCCGCGTCCGGCGTCGTCCTGGCCGCGTCCCTGCTCTCGTCGGTGGTGCAGCCGCTGTTCGGCGCGCTGACCGACCGGTGGGCGATGCCGTGGCTGCTGCCGCTGAGCGCGCTGACCGCGGGTGGCGGGGTCGCGCTGAGCGGCGTGTTCGACTCCTATCCGCTGACCCTGGCGGCGGTCGCCGTGTCCGGGATCGGGGTCGCGGCCTACCATCCGGAGGCCGCCCGGGCGGCCAGGGCCGTGGCACCCGACGGCAACAGGGGGATGGGGTGGTTCTCGCTCGGCGGCAACATCGGCTTCGCCCTGGCTCCGCTGCTGGTCGCCGCCGTGATCGCCCTGAGCGGCCTGGGCGCCACTCCCCTGCTCGTCGTACCGGCCGTGGCGGGGGCGGGCCTGTGCGCGGCCGCCGTACGCCGGTCCCGGCGCGGCGCGCTCTCCGGCCCCGCGGCCGAAGGCTGCGGGCGTGACGACTGGCCGTCGTTCCTGCGGCTGTCGGGTGCGGTGGTGTGCCGGTCGGTCGTGTTCGTCGGGCTGAGCGCGTTCGTCTCGTCGTACGTCCGTCAGCGCACCGGCGGCGGGGACCTTGCCGGTACGGCGGCGCTGTGTGTGCTGTACGCGGGCGGTGCGGTGGGGACGGTCGCCGGGGGCCGGCTCGCCGACCGGTACGGACGGACGGCGGTGGTGCGGCGGGCGTACGCGCTGACGGTGCTCGCCGTGGCCGGGGTGGTGCTGGTCCCCGGCCCGGCGGTGTACCTGTTCGTCGCCCTGACCTCGGCCGGTCTGTACGTGCCCTTCTCCCTGCACGTCACCCTGGGCCAGGACTACCTGCCCCGGCGGGTGGGCACGGCGAGCGGGGTCACGCTGGGCCTGACGGTGAGCGTCGGCGGGCTGGCCGCACCGGCGCTGGGGGCGCTGGCCGACGCCACGTCGCTGCGGACCGCGCTGGTGCCGCTCGTCGCACTGCCCGCGCTGGGCGCGCTCTTGCTGCGGGGGCTGCGCGAACCCGCCGGACGGGTCGGTCCGCGTCTTCCGGTGCGCTGAGCCTCAGGCGGTCCCGGCCGGCGTCGGCTCCGCGCTCTCGTCGTCGACGGAGTCCTCGCTGGAGTCATCGATGGAGTAGGACAGGAAGTCGTCGACCATGCGGTGGAAGAGCCCGGCGAGCTGGCGCAGCTCCTCGGGAGACCAGTCGGACAGGGCCAGCTGCATGCCCCGGGCACCGGCGTCACGGATGCGGTCGATGGCCTTGCGGCCGGTCTCGGTGAGCTGGATGCGCTGAGCGCGCCGGTCGTCCGGGTCGGGGACGCGGGTGACGTACCCCGACTTCTGGAGCTGCTGGACGGTACGCGTGACGTGCGAGGCCTCCACTCCCAGCCGGTTGGCCAGCTCCCCCGGGCGCATCGGCTCGGTGTCGGCGACCTGCCGCAGCAGCGCCACGGCGGCACGGTCCAGCGGTACCTCGGCCAGCGACATCAGTCGGTCGTGCTGGCGGGCCCGGGTGCTCAGATAGGTGATGCGGGTGAGCGCCCGTTCGATCTCGATGACTTCTTCAGACGCGGGGACGTCGGGGAGCGGCTGTGAGGACATACTCGCGAGTTTACCATCTTGTTGCGTAACTCAAGTAATCTACGGCGGACGTTCAGCGAGCGTACTGCGGACGTACGACATACGGCCGTGGGGGTGCGGCAGCCCGGGTGGGCCGCCGCACCCCCGCCGGGCGATCAGGCCTCGACCGCCGGGACCCCGGTGCGCACGGTGCCGTGCCAGGTCGCTCCGGCTGCGACGGCCTGGCGCCACTGGCGCAGCGCCTTGGGCGGGACGCCCACCGCGAGGGCGCCGCTCACACGGTCGCCGGTGCGGTAGGCGGCGATGAACCGGCGTTCGGCCAAGTCGCCCTCGACGACGGCGACTTCGTCGTGACCGCGCAGGAAGCCGTACGCCTGGATCTTCATGTCGTACTGGTCGGACCAGAAGTACGGCACCGGCGCGAACGGCTTGCGGGCCTCGGGGGCCGCGAGCAGGTTGCGGGCGGCGGCCATGCCCTGTTCGGCCGCGTTGGTGCGGTGCTCGATCCGCATCGACGTGCCGAACAGCGGGTTGTACCAGCGGGCCACGTCACCGGCCGCGTAGACATCCTTCGCCGCCTCGCAGTACTCGTCGCACACCACGCCGTCGCCCAGCGCGAGCCCGCTGCCCTCCAGCCACCGGGTGTTGGGCAGCGAGCCGATGGCCACCAGCACCTCGTCGGCCTCGACGATCCCGCCGTCGGCGAGCCGGACCCCGTCCTCGGTCACCTCGGTCACGGTGACCCCGCAGCGCAGGTCGACGCCCCGGTCCACGTGGGCCGCGGCCAGCATCTGTCCGACCCGGGCGCCGACCGCGTGGGCCAGTGGGACGGCGGCGGGTTCGAGCAGGGTCACGTGGGCGCCGAGCCGCCAGGCCACCGCGGCGGCCTCCGCACCGAGGAAACCGGCGCCCACCACGACCAGCCGCCGCCCGCGAGCCAGCCGCTCCCGCAGCATGAGGGCGTCGTCGAGGGTGCGCAGGACGTGGGCGCCCTCGCCCGGCAGCCGGCGCGGCCGTACCCCGGTCGCGATGACCAGGCCGTCGTACGGCACCTCGGTTCCGTCCGCCAACCGCACGGTGCGGTCGACGAGTTCGAGGCCGGTGGCCGCCACGCCGAGCCGGAGGTCGAGGTCGAGCGCGGTCAGGTCGGCGGAGGTGCGCAGGGCGAGCCGGTCGGGCTCCCACTCCGCGGCCAGGACCTGCTTGGACAACGGCGGCCGGTCGTACGGGAGTTCCGGCTCGTCGCCGACGAGGGTGAGCGTACCGTCGTAGCCCTCCCGCCGGAGCGTCTCGACGGCCGCGAGTCCCGCGGCCGAGGCGCCGACGACGGCGATCCGCCTCACGACCGGACCAGCCGGATGGCGGCGGCCGGGCAGACCGCCACGGCTTCCCGCACGCTCTCGACGAGTTCGTCGCCGACCTCCTCCGCCAGCAGGACCGCGATGCCGTCGTCGTCCTGGTCGAAGACCTCCATGGACGCGACCACGCACTGCCCCGAGGCGACGCACTTGTCGGCTTCCAGCTCCACCTTCATGGGATTCCCCTTGCTTCTCTCGTGGTTCTCGTTCGTTCGTGGGACGGGGAGCCGTCACCAGGCCACCGGCAGTTCGTGGACGCCGTAGATGAACGCGTCGTGCTTGAACCGCACGTCCTCCACGGCGCGGGCGAGCTTCAGGGTGGGGATGCGCCGGTAGAGGGTGCCGTAGACGACCTGGAGCTCCATGCGGGCGAGCGGCTGGCCGAGGCACTGGTGGACGCCGAAGCTGAACGCGACGTGGCGGCGGGCGTCGCGGGTGAGGTCGAGGCGGTCGGGGTCCTCGAAGACCTCGGGGTCGCGGTTGGCGATCTCGTTGACCATGATAAGGCCGTCGCCCGCCTTGACGACCTGTCCGGCGATCTCGATGTCCTCGGTGACCGCGCGGCGGCGCCCCAGGTGGGCGATGTTGAGGTACCGCAGCAGTTCGTCGACCGCGCCCGCGACGAACCGGGGATCGTCGCTCTCGCGCAACAGGGCGAGCTGGTCGGGGTGTTCGAGGAGCGCGGCGGTGCCGAGCGCGATCATGTTCGCGGTGGTCTCGTGGCCCGCGAAGAGCATGAGCAGCGCCATCTCGGTGGCCTGCCGGTGGTCGATCTCACCGGTGGTGACGCGCTCGGCGATGGTCGTGAGCAGGTCGTCCTTCGGTTCGGCGATCCGCTGGGTGATCAGTCCGGCGAGGAAGCCGGCGATCTCCCTGCTCGCCGCGCCGCGCTGTTCGGGGGTGGCCTCGCGGTGGACCATGGTCTTGGTGTTGTCCTGGAAGAACGCGTGGTCGTCGTAGGGGACGCCGAGCAGTTCGCAGATGACCAGGGAGGGCAGCGGCAGGGCGAACGCCTCGACCAGGTCGACCGGGCCGTCGCCGGCCAGCATGTCGTCGATCAGTCCGTCGACGATCCGCTGCACGGCGGGCCTGAGGGCCTCGATCTTCCTGATGGCGAAGGGGGCCGTCACCATCCGGCGCAGCCTGGCGTGTTCGGGGTCGTCCATCATGATGAAGCTGAGCTTGCCCTCGCCGGCCTCGGGGCTGGCCTTGGTCGGGTAGCCGGGGGTGTCGGTGTCGGCGCTGACCCTGGGGTCGCCCAGCAGTTGCTTCTGCTCGGCGTAGCGGGTGACGAGCCAGGGCTCACTGCCGTCCCAGAGGCGCACCTTGACGAGCGGGCCCTCCTCCTGGAGTTTCCGGAGTCCGGGCGGCGGGTCGAAGGGGCATCCGGAGGCGCGCGGCATGGGGAACTCGGGGGCCGTGCCGGGTGCGTCGGCTGTGGGAACGGCCAGGGTGTCGGCCATGGTTCTCCTCGGTGGTGGGGGGGCTCCGTCCAGGGGCGGAGCGCCGGGGCGAAGTGGTCGAGGCCTCGATGAGCACATGCAAACAGACGGGGCTGACGCCATCCCGTCAGTGACCTGACAGGAAGCTGACGTGACCCGGATCACATACAGGATCGATTCGCCAACTGTCCTGCGACGTAAAGGAGTTGTTCGCCCCGGGTGCCACGCATATCGCGCTCCGTCATGAGCGGGCCAGGTCGGGCACCGCGTTTGCAGCAGGAGCCGTCACGCGCCGACAGGGGCCTCACGCGCCGACAGGGCCGTCACGCGTCGGTGTCGGCGCGCCCCAGCCAGTATCCGAAGCCGCGCCGGGTGTGGATCAGGCCGGGGGCGTCCTGGTCGACCTTGCGCCGCAGCCGGGAGACCAGTTGCTCGATCGCGTTGCCGCCGCGGTGGTCGCCCCAGACGTACCGGCCGATCTGCTCCTTGGACAGCACGCGGTGGGCGTTGACCAGGAGGTGCCGCAGCAGCCGGTACTCCGCGGGCGTGAGGTCGAGTGCGCGCGGCCCGCGCCTGGCCTCGCACAGGGTGTCGTCCAGGACGAGGTCGCGATAGGAGAGCGCGCCGCTCCGGGCCGGGTTCGCGCCGGTGCCGCGCAGCAGGATCTGGACCCGGACCAGGATGTCGGCCACCCGGAACGGCTTGGTGACGTAGTCCCGCTCACCCAGGCCGAGTTCGGGCACGATCCGGTCCAGGGAGTCGTAGTCGATCAGCAGCAGGACCGGGGGCCGACGGGCCAAAGCGGGCCTGGTGCGGCCCAGTTCGGACACATCGGGCAGGGTCGCGTCGACGACGGCCAGGTCGAACCGCTCCCGCGCGAGCAGGGCCATCCCGTCGTTCGCGGCAGCGACGGCGACGACCCGGTAGCCCGCCAACTCCAGCGTGGTGGAGAGCAGTTCGGCGACGTCCGGGTCGCCGGCGACGATCAGGAGGCGCTGACCGGCACCGCGGGCGAGTGCCGGTCGCGCGCTGGAGCCGGGCATGGGCAGAACCGTTCGTGGGGGACGCGCTTCGAGGCGCTCCCCCACCCTAGCCTCCTCCTTGCCTGACTCAATCAATGCCCTCTAGGAGCCGGACGCGGGCGTGACCGGAGCGGTCCACATGGCGACCACGACGTCACCGAGCCCGGTGGCGGCGTCGTACCAACTGGCCCGCGGGGTCGGGGTGTTCTCGGCGAGGGCCCGCTCCCGGTCGGCGGACATGTGGACGATCAGATGGCGGGCCATCTCCGCGCGCTCGGCCCGGACGTCGGCGGGCAGTTCGGGCAGACACCGCCGCAGCCCCTCGACGATCACCGGGAGGGACGGCGAGGCCATGGACTCCTCGACCATGATCTGCTGGAGCACCGGGTCGGTCATGACCTGTGCGCAGAACCGGGCGAACCAGGTGGGGCTGCCCAGTGCGGCGAGGTGTTCGGGGACGGGCCGGACCAGGCAGTCCACCCAGTCGCGCACGTCCGCCGAGTCACCGACCCCGGCCAGCAGCCGGGCGCGGATCTCCTCGACCCGGGTGTGGTGCTTGCGGGCGATGGCCCGGACCAGGTCGGCCTTGGTCCCGAAGTGGTAGCCGACGGCGGCGTTGTTGCCCTGGCCCGCGGCCTCGCTGACCTGACGGTTGGAGACCGCGAGCACACCGCGCTCGGCGAAGAGCCGCTCGGCCGCGGTCAGGATCAGCTCCCGGGTCGCGCTGACCTGCTCCTCGCGTACCGTCCTGCCCGCCATGCTCACCACCGCACCGGGACTTCACTGAGCCCTCCGACGGCCAGTCCCTCGAGCCGCCTGAGGTCCGCCGCCGGTGCGGCGAGTTCCAGGGACGGAAGCCTACGCAACAGCACGTCGAGGACGGTGCGCAGCACCGCGCGGGCCAGCGACTGGCCCAGACAGGAGCGGGCTCCGGCGCCGAACGCCAGATGCGGGTTGGGGCTGCGGTCGAGCGTCATCTCGGCGGCGCAGGCGAAGGCGCTCTCGTCGCGGTTCGCGGCCGCCGCGTCGCACAGCACTGTGGTGCCCGGGGGCAGCAGGGTGCCGGCGATCTCGGCCCCGTCGGCGAGGTAGCGCGGCATGCCGAGGCCGGGCTCGGCGTCGAAGCGCAGCACCTCCTCGACGGCGCTCGGCACCAGGGAGCGGTCGGCGAGGAGCCGCTCCCAGTGGCGCCGGTCGGCGAGCAGGAGGGCGACCATCTTCGCGATGACGTTCATGGTGGTCTCGTGTCCCGCGACCAGCAGGGCCTGGCCGGTGAAGACGACATCCCGCTCGGACAGCCGGCGGCCGTCGCCGTCCCGGGTGGTGACGAGCGCGCCGAGCAGGTCGTCGGTGGGTTCCTCCTGACGGGCGTGGACCTGTGCCCCGAGGTAGTCGACGAAGTCGTCCTGGGCGCAGTCGTACTCCTCCTGGGTGCAGCGGGTCAGGTTGAGGAGGGTGTCGGACCAGCGGGCGAAGCGGTCGTGGTCGGCGGCGGGGACGCCGAGCAGCTCGCACATGACCCACACCGGAAGCGGGAAGGCCAGCCGGGCCCGCAGGTCGGCGGGCGGGCCGTACGCCACCATGTCCTCGACGAGCCGCTCGGTCCTCGCCTCGATGCGGGGTGTCAGGGCGGCCACGCGTTCGGCGGTGAGCCACCGTCCCACCAGCCGCCGCCAGCGCCGGTGGGCCTCGCCGCCGTCGGGGAGGGCGGCCGCCATGTCGCTGCCGAAGACCCCGCCGGACTCGTGGTCGGCGATGCGGGCGGCGTCGTGCGCGGTCAGCCGGCGGCTGTAGCGGCCGTCGGCGAGCACCTGGCGTACGTCCTCGTAGCGGGTCAGCAGGGCCGCCTCGTCGCCGCTGGGCAGGGTCACCCGGGCGACGGGGCACTTCTGCCGCAGGGCGGCCCATTCCTCGGGGGGTTCCAGCACCGGCCCGCGGCGCAGGGGGTAGGCAAGTGACGGTTGGCGCTCGCTCCAGGACATGGGTCCTCCTCGGCTCCGGCGATCGCTGCACGGTCAGGACATCCGGGCCCAGTAAGCTAAGTCAAGCACCTGACTTAACTTCGGCCGAGTTCCCGGCCCCGCTCCCCGTCCTGGAGGCTCCTTCATGTCCGACGCTCCCGCCAGATCCGCCGACGCGGGCACCGCGGCCCCGCCCCGGCCGAACGCCGTGGTGGCGGTGCTGGCCTTCGCCGGAATCGTCGTCTCGCTGATGCAGACCCTGGTCATCCCGATCGTGCCGGAACTGCCGAAGCTGCTGGACGCCCCGGCCTCGGACACCGCCTGGGCGGTCACGGCGACCCTGCTCGCGGCGGCCGTGGCCACCCCGGTCGTCGGACGTCTCGGGGACATGTTCGGCAAGCGCCGGATGCTGCTGGTCAGCGGTGTGATGCTGGTGCTCGGATCGGTGGTCTGCGGGCTCAGCGACGCGCTGGTCCCGATGATCGTGGGCCGTGCCCTGCAGGGTCTGTCCTCGGGTGTCATCCCGCTCGGCATCAGCATCATGCGCGACGAGCTGCCCGCCGAGCGGCTGGCCGGGGCCACCGCGCTGATGAGTGCCTCCCTCGGGGTCGGCGGCGCCCTCGGTCTGCCGACCGCCGCGCTGATCGCGGACAACTTCGACTGGCACGTCCTGTTCTGGGCCTCGGCCGCGATGGGCGCGATAGCCGTCGCCCTGGTGATGGCGTTCGTGCCGGAGTCCCGGGTGCGCACCGGCGGCCGGTTCGACGCAATCGGCGCGGTCGGCATGGCCGTGGGCCTGGTCTCGCTCCTGCTGGCCGTCTCGAAGGGCGCCGACTGGGGCTGGACCAGCGGCACCACGCTCGGTCTGTTCGCCGCGGCCGTGATCGTCCTGCTGGCCTGGGGCTTCTTCGAACTGCGCACCGAGCAGCCGCTGGTGGACCTGCGCACCACCGCCCGCCGCCAGGTGCTGTTCACCAACCTCGCGTCGATCGCGATCGGCTTCTCGATGTTCGCGATGTCCCTGGTCCTGCCGCAGCTGCTCCAGCTGCCCACTCAGACGGGTTACGGCCTGGGCAAGTCCTTGCTGACCGCCGGTCTGGTCATGGCCCCCTCCGGTCTGGTGATGATGGCCCTGGCACCGGTCTCGGCGGCGGTCTCCAAGGCCAAGGGCCCGAAGGTGACGCTGATGATCGGCGCGCTGATCGTGGCCGCGGGCTACGGCCTGAACATCGTGCTGATGTCCGAGGTCTGGCACCTGGTGCTGGTCTCCTGCGTGATCGGCGCCGGCATCGGGTTCACGTACGGCTCCATGCCCGCGCTCATCATGGGTGCCGTGCCCGCCTCGGAGACGGCGGCCGCGAACAGCCTCAACACCCTGATGCGGTCCATCGGTACGTCCACGGCGAGTGCCCTCGCGGGTGTCGTGCTGGCCCAGATGACCATCGACCTCGGCGGTTACGCGCTGCCGTCCGAGAACGGCTTCAAGACCGTCATGGCGATCGGCGCGGGTGCCGCGCTGCTCGCCTTCGCCATCGCCTCCTTCATCCCGCGTCCACGCGCCGCCGTGGCCGAGCCCGGCCCGGCGCCGGTCGCCGCGGGGACGGCGGCGGGGACACCTTCGGGACGCTGACACTCCCGCCCGACGGCCGCCGCTCCGTCGCCGGGCCCGCCTGACGGTCGCCCTCCCACCGGGCGCCCCGCCACCGGGCCCGTCCGGGCGGCGGCCGTCGGCGTTCGTGTCCTGCCCGGGGATGACCCGGACCCAGCCGTGTACTGCGTCCCGAGTAGCGGCGATTGTCGGCAGCCGTACGACGACGAGCGCACCCGGCACCCGGAAGACTGGGGAGGCGGCCGGGCCCGGACCCGGGCGGCGGCACCGCTCCGCCGGGACCGGTGCGGCGGCCGACCTGGCGGGCATCGGCCACCATGGTTCCAGGACACGACCGGAGACCCGATGAGCATCCCCTTGCGGCGCTACGCCGACGACCACGTCCGTACGGTCGTCGCGCTGACGTCCGCGCTGCGGTTGCCGGAGCTCGCGTCGGGCGGCTCCGGGTCCGGGGGCTCGGGGTCCGGCGGGTTCACGTCCGGTGGCTTCACGTCCGGTGGCTTCGTGTCCGGTGGCTTCGTGTCCGCCGGCGAGGGCCATCCCGGCTCCGGCCGGCCGGGCGTGGCGGGCCGACCCTCGCTGCGCCGGTCCCCCACCGCTCCGGAACGTCAAGAACGGACCCCATGACCATCCGCGTACTCCTCGCCGACGACCAGGCCCTGCTGCGGGCCACCTTCCGGATCCTCATCGACTCCTGTGAGGACATGGAGGTGGTCGCGGAGGCCACCGACGGTGCCGAGGCGGTCGACCTCGCCCGGCTGCACCGGCCGGACGTCATCCTGATGGACATCCGGATGCCGGGCACCGACGGCCTGACCGCCACGTCGGTGATCTGCGCGGACGTGGAGCTGACCGACACACGGGTACTGATCCTGACCACGTTCGAGATCGACGAGTACGTCGCTCAGGCGCTGCGGTCCGGAGCCAGCGGTTTCCTCGGCAAGGACGTCACCGCCGAGGCCCTGCTGTCCGGCATCAGGACCGTGGCCTCCGGTGACTCCCTGCTCTCCCCCGGCGCGACCCGCACCCTGATCACCCGGTTCCTGGCTACTCCGGGACTGGGGACCCGGCTCGCCTCCTCCGACGACCTCACCGGTCTCACCAGCCGGGAGCGCGAGGTGATGGCCTGGGTGGCCGAGGGGCACTCCAACGAGGAGATCGCGGAGAAGCTCTTCGTCAGCCCGCTGACCGTCCGCACCCACGTCCATCGCGCGATGACGAAGCTGGGCGCCCGGGACCGCGCCCAGCTCGTCGTCATGGCGTACCAGTCGGGCCTGGTGCAGGCGCTGCCGCCGGACGGCCGCTGACGCCTCAGCTGACGCCCAGGTGACGTCTGGACGGTCGGTGACGCCGCAACGGCCGGTTTCGTCTCAGCGGTCGGTGAGCTTCTCCAGCCACTGCTGGAGCAGGGCCGACTCGGCAGGCGTGAACGTCGGCGGCAGGTCGGCGCGCAGCCTGGCTGCCAGCGTGGCGGCCGCGACGGGCACGGAACTCCCCTCACGCGCTGCACCGGCGTCCTCGGCGGTGCCGGCGGGCCGGGTCACCGAGTCCAGCACCGCGTCCCGCAGCCGCTGCGAGTACTTCGCGTCGGCGTACTGCTCGGGTCTGGTGAGCGCGGACAGCGCCGCCCCGACGTTGGCGGACATGATCATCTGGGTGGCGAGCGCGGGCGGCACGGTGAGGCGCCCCTCGGCCGCGCAGCGCTCCAGGATGCCGTGCAGCAGGTCGTGCGCCTCCTGGGCGGCGGCCGGGGGCACGGTCAGCTCGGGCGAGTACATCAGGCGGTAGTGGTGGGGGTGCTCCAGCGCGAACCGCATATGGGTGTCCCAGCCGCTCCGCAGATCCGCCACCGGGTCCTCGCCGGGGCGTGCCGCCCGCTTGGACGCGAGGTACTGCTCGAACCCCCGGTCGACCACGGCGGCCAGCAGCCCGGCCTTGTCGCCGAAGAGCCGGTAGAGCATCGGCGCCCCCACCCCGGCCTTCTCGCACACCGCGCGCGTGGAGACATCGGCGGCCGACGCACCCGCCAGCAGCTCGGTGGCCGCCTCCAGGATCTTTTCCCTCGCATCCATGCCCCCACGGTACGACATTCGTAGCGACGATACGAGCCAGGGGTTATCGTCGCTACGATTCTATGTTATCGTCGATACGAATCAGCCGTAGCAGCGCTAACAAAGGATGCAGTCATGACCACTCAGCCCAGGACGGACCGGCGTGTCGCGATCGTGACCGGCGGCTCGCGCGGCATCGGACGGCAGATCGCCGAGCGGCTCGCCGCCGACGGGTTCGCGGTCGTCGTCGGGTACGCGGGCAACAAGGAGGCGGCCGACGAGACCGTGCGCGCCGTCGAGGAGGCCGGCGGCACCGCGTACGCCGCCCGCGCGGACGTCGCCGACGAGACCGAGGTGGCCGCCCTGTTCGACCTGGCGGAGGCCACGTACGGCGGTGTCGACGTGGTGGTGCACTCCGCGGGCCGGATGCCGTTGTCCCCGATCGCGGATCTGGACCTCGGCGATCTCGACGCGCTGTACCGCACCAACATCCGCGGCACCTTCGTCGTCGACCAGCAGGCCGCGCGCCGGCTGCGCCCGGGGGGCGCCCTCGTCAACCTCTCCAGTTCGGTCGTCGGGCTGGCCTTCCCCGGCTACGGTGCCTACGCGGCCAGCAAGGGCGCGGTCGAGGCCGTCACCCTGATCCTCGCCCGGGAGTTGCGCGGTCGCGACGTCACCGTCAACGCCGTCGCCCCCGGCCCCACCGCCACCGACCTGTTCCTCGACGGCAAGGACGAGGAGACGGTCGCCCGCCTGGCCGCACAGCCTCCGCTGGAGCGCCTGGGGACGCCCCAGG
The DNA here is from genome assembly GCF_010548375.1 of Streptomyces sp. SID13726. Taxonomy (GTDB): domain Bacteria; phylum Actinomycetota; class Actinomycetes; order Streptomycetales; family Streptomycetaceae; genus Streptomyces. The sequence goes on along the minus strand of NZ_JAAGLY010000017.1, from coordinate 17,717 downwards.
ACATCGCCAACGTGGTGGCGTTCCTGGTGAGCCCGGCCGGTCACTGGGTCAACGGGCAGGTGCTGCGGGCGAACGGAGGGATCGTCTGAGGCCGGGCCGCCCCAGGGGGCCGTCCGCCCGCGAGGGCGCCCCGCCGCCGCACCGACTCATGTCGGACCACCTCCGCCCCCCTCCGCCCCTCTCCCCCGCCGCACGCCGCCTGACGGCCCTTCACCCGCCGCCCGTTCAGGGGAAACCCGCACTCGCGACGCGTGGCGGTAGATACCCGTGTCGACAACTGACCCGTGACGCTCCCCTCGATCCGCCCCATGCTGGCCACGCCCGGCACGCTGCCGCCCGCCTCGCAGGACGCGCGCTGGGCCTATGAGACCAAGCAGGACGGCCAGCGGGTGGTGGTCTCCCTCACCGGGGACGGCGATGTCGTGCTGCGCGCCAGGTCCGGGGAGGAGATCACCGGTGCCTATCCGGAGCTGCGTGAGCTGGGCGCGGTGCTCGGGCCTCTGCCCGCGGTGCTGGACGGGGAGATCCTGGCGCTGGACGAACAGGGGCGCGCGGACTTCCAGTTGCTGCAACCGCGCATGGGGCTGGCCCACGCGCCCGGCAGGGCGGCGCGTCGGGCGGCCGAGGCGCCCGTACACCTCGTGCTGTTCGACCTGATGCACCTGGGCAGCCACTCCCTCCTCCGCCTTCCCTACGCACAGCGGCGCCTTCAGCTGGAGGACCTGGAGCTCACCGGTCCGCACTGGTCGACGCCCGCCGCGCTGGTCGGTCATGGCGAGCAGGCGCTGCGGGCGACCCGTGAGCACGGTCTGGAGGGCCTGGTCTGCAAGCGGCTCGACTCGGTGTACGAGCCGGGGGTGCGGTCCCGGTCCTGGATCAAGATCCGCAACCTGCGCAGCGAGGACGTCGTCGTGGGCGGCTGGCTGCCGGGCAAGGGACGGCTCACGGGCCTGCCCGGCGCGGTGCTCGTGGGGCAGCGGGCCGGAGAGCGGCTGCGGTACATCGGCAATGTGGGCACCGGCTGGAGCGAGCCGGAGCGGGCCGAACTCGCCGTGCTGCTGGCCGCGTTGACGGCGGAGTCGTGCCCGTTCGACCCGGTCCCGGCGGTCCCGCGGGCGCGCTGGGTGCTGCCCCGGCTGGTGGGCGAGGTCCGCTACAGCACCCGCACCCGGGCGGGGTTGCTGCGTCAGCCGTCGTGGCTGCGGCTGCGCCCGGACCTCGCGCCGGAGGAGTCCTCTGCCGAACTCCCCGACACGCCCCCATGATCCGAATATTGGGCGACCCGTAACCGGAGTGACGCCTTCAACCTCTTGGCGCGGACATGAAAAGCGGGGAAGCTGAACTCCCCAGTAACCCCACAGCCGTTGGGCTGCGCCCGGACCACGAGGAGGACGCAGTGTCGTCACCGTCGTTCAAGAAGCACCGCGCGAGATGGTTCACCGGCCTTGCCGGCGCCGCCGCGCTCGTCGTGGCCTTCCCCTCGGCCGCGTTCGCCGCCCCGCCCGCCGCGCTGCCCAGCAACGCCGAGACCGCCGAGTACACCTACCAGCCGGCCTTCGACTACGACACGGACGGCTGCTACTCGTCGACCGCCATCGGCCCCGACGGCACCATCAACGGCGGTCTGAAGCCGACGGGTTCGCTCAGCGGCGACTGCCACGACCTCTCGGACCTGGACAACACCAACACGTACTCGCGCTACAAGTGCAACAACGGCTGGTGCGCGTACATGTACGGCCTGTACTTCGAGAAGGACCAGGCCCTCGCGAACAGCAGCATCGGCGGGCACCGGCACGACTGGGAGCACGTCGTGATCTGGGTGCAGAACGGCGCGGTCCAGTACGTGTCGACGTCCAACCACGGCTCGTTCACCGTGAGCGCCGCCTCCGCCGTCCGCTTCGACGGCACGCACGCCAAGATCGTGTACCACAAGGACGGCATCAGCACGCACTGCTTCCGGCTGGCGAACTCCAACGACGAGCCGCCGGAGAACGCCAAGGGCACCTGGCAGTACCCGCCGCTGGTCGGCTGGAACGGCTACCCGTCGACGGCTCTGCGCGACAAGCTGAGCGCGTACGACTTCGGCAGCGCCAACTTCGGCCTCAAGGACGCGAACTTCGCGGCCCACCTGACGTCGGCGAAGCCCTCGGGGATCTCCTTCGACCCCAACGCCTGACCCGGCACAGTGATCGGGCGCGGGACCTAGGACCCAGGTACCCGCGGCTTCCGCCCCGCGCCCGATCCAGGCCGGCCGGTGTCCGGCATAGCGTCCTGTGCATGGACACGACCGACACGAGCGAGACGAGCGGGTACCTCGAAGAGGCCCTGGAACGCGTCCACGCGTCCGGCCCGGAGCACGAGGGCTGGCTCACCAACCACGCGCCCATGGTCGTCGAGGCGCTCGCCACACATGGGCGGGCGGGCTCGGTGCACCGGTGGCTGGACCTCTACCAGGACCGCCTCGAGGACTTCCCCGACCGCACGGAGCCCGTCACGGACGACAACTGGCGCTCGGCACTGGGCGATCCGCGCCGCATCGCGGACTGGACGGACCATTTCTCCCGCACCCTCGGCGAGCGGCCCTGGCGGGACGTCCTCGCCGTATGGTGGCCGCGGCTGCTGCCGGGCCTGTACGGCGGGGCCACGCACACGGTGATCCGGGTGGGCCACGCCGTCCGCGCCCTGGAGGCCGAGGAGAACGCGCCCCGGGTCACCGAACTCGCCCACGCGCTGGGCTACTGGGCGGCCCGGCACCAGCCCGTGACCGGCCTCGTGGCGCTGCCGGGCGCGCCGAGCGCGGCGGGGGCCCTGGACGCCGTACCCGCGATCGGGCCGGGGCACCTGGGGTTCCGGAACCGTCTGGCGGCCGTACGGCGACTGCCCGTCTGGGCCGACGAGGTGACCGACCCGGATCTCGCGAAGGAGCGGCTGACCGAGCTCGTCCGCGCCGCCACCCACCGCTACGCCACGCACGGGCACGGTGAGCCGACCATGCTCGTCCACGCGGCGACCGCCCCCAACGCCGTGCTGCGGGCGCTGGATTCGCTCCCCCGCGACCTGTGGGCGCCGAGCCTGCACGCGGCCTGGTCGGCGTCGGCCGCGGTCACCGCGATGTACGCGCCGGTGGAGGCCGTCGCCTACGCACCGCCCGCGCGCCTCGCTCCCGAGGAGGTCGTGGAGCGTGCCCTCGCCCACGGCGACGAGCATGTCATCAAGCTGACCGACACGGCCCTGGACGTCGGTGACGAGCAGGCCCTGGCGGCAGCCTTGCGCTCGGTCGAGCTCAGCGAACCGCTGGTCTAGGCGCCGGAGACCAGCGCGTCGCCCAGCGGGGTCCGCCCGTACAGCACATGGTGGCCCTGCCTGCGTGAGCCGAGCAGCCCGGCCTCGCGCAGGACCGCCAGATGGGCCGAGACGGTCGACGGGGCGAGGCCGTGGCGGCGGGCCAGGCCGGTCGTGGAGGCGGGGTCGTCGAGTCCGGCCAGGAGCGCGGCGCGCTGCCTCCCGAGCAGCCGGGCCAGGGCCTCCGGCGGGCGCGGCACCTCGTCGTCGTGGAGTCCGCGCATCCCGCGCGCGGGATAGATGACCGTCGGCTGCCAGGGGCGGGCGAAGCCGCTCACCACGTCCGGCCAGACGAACACGCTCGGCATCAGCAACACGCCCCGCCCGTCGGCGAGTTGGGCGTCCGCCATGTCGCCGCGCACGGGGAGGGTGAGGCTGCCGTCGGCCCAGTCGACGTCGGGGTGCAGTCCGGTGAACAGGGCGTCCAGGCCCGCGTCCGCGACCTGCCGGGAGCGGTGCGCGATGTCGGCCTCCAGCACGGCCCGGTGGCGCCGCCAGTCCGGGGCGACCAGCGCCCGCCAGGCCTGTTCGGTGAGGTCGGCGAGGCGTCGTACGGTCGCGGCCGGGTCGTCCAGGGCGGCCCGGCCGCGCGGCGACTCCGCGAGCCCCGGCGCGCAGGCCAGCGAGCGGGTCATCTCGGCGTGGGCGAGGGCCGGATCGGTGGCGCGCACTCGGGCCAGTTCGTCCTCGAAGCGGGGATTCGGATGCTCGGGCGGCGGGCCCAGGAAGTCCGGTGTGTAGCCCCCGGACGGACGGATGAACAGCCACAGCGGGGACAGGTCGAGCCCGGTGACGGCGGGTGCCGTACGCCGTAGCCAGGCCCGGTGGTAGCCGTGCCCGGCGGGTCGGCGCAGCATGCGCAGCGCCTCGTGGGTCTGGCAGAGCGGGGAGACGGCGAACCGGCTCCGTCTGAGGTCGTCGTTCCCGAGGCGCAGGGTCAGCGGCACGGCGTAACTCCCTGGCGGCGAGGGGGGATTCGTCCTGGACCGAAAGAGTAGAGCCGTACGCCGCGCCGCAGCACGCTGGCCGTCCCTCTTCACCTCCCCCGGAAGGCAGTCGGATGGACAGCGCGTCTCCGGCCCCCTGGCGCAGGGCCACCGTCGTCGCGGCGCTGATGCTGGCGGCGTTCACCTTCAACACCACCGAGAACCTCCCCGTGGGCCTGCTGCCCCTGATGGCGGACGACCTGCGGGTCTCCCTCGCGGCGGTGGGCGCGCTGGTCACGGGCTACGGCCTGACGGTCGCCGTCGGTTCGCTGCCGCTCGCCCACACCACCCGGTCGGTGCCGCGCCGGTATCTGATGACCGGCCTCCTCGCGGTGCTCGCGGTGGCCAGCTGGCTCTCGGCGCTCACCGCGGTGTCGTACGGCCTGCTGCTGGCCGCCCGGGTGGCGACGGCACTCGCGCAGGCGCTGTTCTGGGCGGTGATGGGGCCGGTCGCGGTAGGGCTGTTCCCGCCTCGGCGGCGGGGCCGGATCATCGGGCTGCTGTCGGTCGGCGGTTCGCTGGCCACGGTGGCCGGGGTGCCGGCGGGCACCTGGCTGGGCGGGCACAGCGGCTGGCGGGTGCCGTTCGCGGTGCTCGGCGCGCTCGCCGTGGTGGCGCTGGTCGCGGTGGCCGTGCTGCTGCCGACCTCGCGCCCGCAGGAGAGTCACTCGGCGTACGGCGCCGCCCCCGACCGGCGCCGGTTCCTGGTCGTGCTGGCCACCACGGCGCTGTCGGTGACGGGGGCGTTCACCGGGTTCACGTACATCACGGCCTTCCTGGACGAGGTGAGCGGTTTCGGCCGGGACGCGGTGAGCGCCGTGCTGCTGGCGTTCGGCGCGGCGGGCCTGGCCGGGGTCACGGTGGCCGGTCCGCTCCTCGACCGGTGTCCGCGGGCCACGCTGGCCGTGCCGGTGGCGGGACAGGCCGCGGCCCTGCTCGGGCTGTACGCGGGCGGGAGCAGTCAGGTGGCGACCGTCGTGCTGCTGATGCTGCTCGGGGCCTCGGTGGGGCCGGTGTTCATGGCGACGCAGAGCCAGGTGCTGCTGGTCGCTCCGGGGCGGACCGAGACGGCTCTGGCCGCCAACTCGGCGGCGTTCAACGTGGGCGTGGCCGCCGGTGCCCTGCTCGGGGGTGCGCTGCTGCCGTCGGCCGGGACGCGCGGCGCGTTTCTGGCAGGGGGGCTCCTGACTGTAGGGGCCCTGGTGGTGCTGGCGCGGCCGAACCCGCAAGACCCCCCTCAGAAGTCCCGCGACTCCGTGAGCGTCGAACACTGACCTGCCGCAGGGTCTATCGTGTCCCGCATGTCCCTCCCGGAACTGATCCGTGTCGTCTCCCGTGACTCGCCGATGGCGCTGGCCCAGGTGGAGCGTGTCCGCGCCGAGTTGGCGGCCCTCTACCCCGGTGTCCGCACCGAGGTCGTGCCCGTGAAGACGACCGGCGACAAGTGGATGGGCGACCTGTCCAAGGTCGAGGGCAAGGGCGCGTTCACCAAGGAGGTCGACGCCGCGCTGCTGGCCGGCGAGGCGGATCTCGCGGTGCACTGCGTGAAGGACGTACCGGCCGACCGTCCGCTCCCGGCGGGCACCACGTTCGCGGCGTTCCTCAAGCGGGACGACATCCGGGACGCCCTGATCCACCCGGGTGGGCTGACCCTGGACGAGCTTCCTGCGGGCACCCGGATCGGCACCTCCTCGGTGCGCCGGGTGGCGCAGCTGTCCGCGACCCATCCGCATCTGGAGTGCGTGCCGTTCCGCGGCAACGCCAACCGGCGGCTGGCGAAGCTGGAGGCGGGTGACGCGGACGCGCTGCTGCTCGCGGTCGCCGGGCTCGACCGCATCGGCCGCCAGGACGTGATCAGCGAGATCCTCTCCCCCGAGACGATGATGCCGCCGATCGGCGCGGGCATCCTCGCGCTCCAGTGCCGGGAGGGCGACACCGAACTCATCGACGCGGTCAGCGCGCTGGGCGACCCTGACACCTTCCGTGAGGCGACCGCGGAGCGGATGTTCCTGCACGTCCTCCAGGGTCACTGCAACAGCCCGATCGCCGGGTACGCGCGCGTGGACCACACCGGCGAACTGTCCTTGCGGGCCTGTGTGTTCACCCCGGACGGCAAGACCCGGCTGAACGCCCACGAGTGGGCGGGCCGACTGGATCCGGCCACGCTGGGCACCTCGGTCGCCGTGGCACTGCTGCGGCAGGGGGCCCGCGAGCTCATCGACGGCATCCCGCACTGACCGTCAGGCGGTGCCCTCTTCGGCCTGGTCCCGCAGGAAGTTGCTGACCTGGCAGGCCAGTCCCTCACGGCCCGCGGCCGGGTGCGCGGTTCCCTCGTCCAGTCCGATGCCGCCGGCCCACAGCCGGCGGTCGGCCCAGTCGTCGTCGACGCGCAGCTGGATCTGTACGTCGATCTGGTCGAGGGTGGTCTCCGGTCCCGCCGCGAACAGCACGGCGGTCGCGCGGCGCAGCGGGTAGACGTCGAAGCCCTCGATGAACTGCGAGTTGCGCCAGTCGATGAACGCGCTCTCGCCTTCGGAGCCGATCCGCACGTCGATCTGGCCGTCCTCCAGATGGACGGTGGGGTGCAGCGCGCCGCGGTTCTCGACGGTCACCCGGACACTGAAGTAGGTGAGCCCTTCGGCGGCGTCGTCGCGTCCACGCGGGGGCTCGGCCGCCTCCAGACGGTGGACGCGGACCCGCAGACCGGCATGCTCGTCGTACTCCTGCCAGTCCCCGACCACGTTCGGCTCGTACACAGTGCACCTCTTCGACCTCAGAGAGCTGCTTCCTATCTGTGTGCTCAATGCACTGTCAAATGAGCGGAATGCGCTGTGGCCAGGGAATTCACCCCCTTTGATCAGTGATCAAGCCGTGCGCAGGCAGAATCCGCCAGACGGCCGGAAAAACCCTTCCACCGGCGTGCCGCACATCACGTCGCCCACGCATGATCAGCGGGCCAGACGGCCGAGGAGGGAGGAGGCCGCGGTGATGCCGAGTGCGGCGGCGACGGCCAGCACCGCGAAGTCGAGCGCCAGATGATGCTGGGTGCCCAGCAGGAGGCCGCGCAGGGCGTCGACTTCGTAGCTGAGGGGGTTCACCTTGCTGACCGTCTGGAGCCAGCCCGGCATCACGGACAGCGGGTAGAGGGCGTTGGAGCCGAAGAAGAGCGGCATGGTGATGGCCTGTCCGATGCCCATCAGCCGGTCCCTGCTGAGCACGATGCCGGCGATGGTCATCGAGAGGCAGGAGAAGAACGCCGAGCCGAGGATGACGATCGCCCCGACGGCCAGGAGCTTGAGCGGGTTCCAGGTCAGGGAGACGCCGAGGAGCGCGGCGATGAGGATGACGACGACGGCCTGGATCAGCGACTTCACACCGGCCGCGAAGGCCTTGCCGGTGGTCAGCGCCGAGCGCGGGGTGGGGGTGACGAGGAGCTTGTTGAGGATGCCCGCGTCCCGCTCCCAGATGATCTGGATGCCGTAGAAGATGGCGATGAACATCGCGGACTGGGCGATGATGCCGGGCGCCAGGTAGTCGATGTAGGGGATGCCCTCGGTGGGGATCGCTTTGATGCGGGTGAAGGTCTGGCCGAAGATCAGCAGCCACAGGGCGGGCTGGACGGCGCGGGTGTAGAGCTCGGTGCGGTCGTGGCTGAGCTTCTGGAGTTCCACGGCGCACATCGCCACCACCCGGGCGGGCAGCAGGCGCCAGCCCGCGCGCGGCTCCGGCGGGCGCAGCAGCAGGCTGATGGAGCTCGCGTCAGCCGACACGGTTCGCGGTGCGGCGGGTGCTTCGGACATCGCGGAAATCCCCTCCCTCGTCTTCGAGTCCACTGCCGGCGACGTCCCGGAAGACGTCCTCCAGGGTCGGCAGGGTGTCGGTGCCCCGCTTCTCGGCAAGGCCCCGCCGGAGTTCTTCGGGGGTGCCGAGGGCGCGGATACGGCCGCGGTGCATGAGGCCGACCCGGTCGCAGTACTGGTCGGCCTCGTCCATGTAGTGGGTGGTCACGAGGACGGTCATGCCGGTCGCCTCGCGTACGGCGTTGATGTGCTCCCACACCCCGGTGCGGGCGATCGGGTCGAGGCCGATGGTCGGCTCGTCGAGGATGAGCAGCCGGGGCGCGCTGACCAGGGCCTGGGCGAGTTCGAGGCGGCGGACCATGCCGCCTGAGTAGGTGCCGGCGAGCCGGTCGGCGGCGTCGGTGAGGTCGACCGCGGCGAGGGCCTGGCCGACGCGTGCGGCGCGCTCCTTGCGGGCCACGTCGAAGACGCGGGCGAACAGGGTGACGTTCTCCCGGCCGGTGAGGTTCGCGTCGGCGGACAGTTGCTGCGGTACGTAGCCGAGCAGGCGCCGTACGGCCATCGGGTCGGCGGCGGTGTCGCGGCCGAAGACGTGGATCATGCCGGCCGGGACCGGGAGCAGGGTGGTGATGCAGCGGATGGCGGTGGTCTTGCCCGCGCCGTTCGGGCCGAGCAGTCCGAAGACCTCGCCCTCCCCGACGGTGAGGTCGAGCCCGTCCACGGCCTTCGTGTCGCCGAAGGCGTAGGCGAGCCCGGTGCAGGAAACAGCTTCGGGTGTCATGACTCCTCGGCCTCCTCGTGCAGGTTGACGGCGAGCGCGCGCAGGGCGGGGAGCGCGGCGCGCAGGGCCTCCTGGTCGGCCGCGTCCAGTCGGGCGACCTGGCGTTCGACGAGTGCGACGCGCCGCTGCTTCCAGTCCCTGAGCCGCGCCTCGGCCTGTTCGGTGAGCAGCAGCCGGGCGGCACGCCGGTCGGCGGGGTCGGTCTCGCGGACCAGGTGGCCCTCCTTGACCAGCTGGTTGACCAGGGTCGATACGGAGTTCCCGGCCAGGTACAGCTCCTTGGCGGCGTCGGACACGCCGATGCCGGGCCGGGACTCGACCAGGCGCAGCAGTTCGACCTCGGCGCCGCGCAGCCGCGGCACGGTCAGTCCGGCGCGCAGTCTGCGCCTGAGCAGCCGCTGGACGCCGACCAGTGCGTCGGCCAGCTCTTGCGGGAAGGTCTCCTCGTCCACATCGTCGAGATTAGCTCTGTGTCAGAGGTATCTCGACCAAGGGCGAGTCAAGCACATAGACGGGTTTCTGTTTGATTTCACCCGATAGCGGGCATTCGCAGAGAAGTGCTTCGGACAGGAGGCACGTCCGTGGGAGCCCGCCGAGCGGGCCCCGGATGTCCCCTCGCGAGGGTCCGAGTGCGCGCGCCTCCCACGGTGTCTGTCCTTTCAGCACCCGCTCAGGGAGGTGCGCGACATGACCGTCGCCACCCAAACGAAGCCCCATCCGCACGACGACGCCCCCGACACCAACGCGGCGTTCGAGCGCTTGGCGCGGCTGCCCGACGGCCCGGAGCGCAAGGCACTGCGCGACGAGCTGGTCGAGCTGTGGCTGCCCATGGCCGAGCGGATCGCCGTCCGTTTCCGGGGTCGCGGAGAGTCCCTCGACGACCTCTACCAGGTGGCCGCCCTCGGGCTCGTCAAGGCCGTCGACCACTACGACCCGGCACGCGGCAGCGCCTTCGAGGCGTACGCGGTGCCGACCGTGACCGGTGAGATCAAGCGGCACTTCCGCGACCACATGTGGACGCTGCACGTGCCGCGCCGGGTCCAGGACCTGCGCAACCGGGTCCGGCAGGCCTCCAAGGAACTCTCGGCGACCATCCCCGGCCGGTCGCCCACCACGGCCGAGATCGCCGAACGGGCCCAGCTCACGGAGGACGAGGTGCGCACCGGCACGGAGGCCCTGGAGTGCTTCTCGGCGCTGTCGCTGGAGGCCGAGATGCCGGGCACCGACGGCTACGCCCTGGGCGACGCGCTCGGCGGGACCGACCCCGGCTACGACGTGGTCGTCGACCGGGTGGCCGTCAGGCCCTGTCTCGAAGCCCTGCCCGAGCGCGAGCGCACCATCCTCTACCTGCGCTTCTTCCGGGGGATGACCCAGAGCGGCATCGCCGAGGAGCTGGGCATCTCGCAGATGCACGTCTCGCGGCTGCTCAGCACCTGCTTCGACCGGCTGCGCGGGGAGGTGCTGTCCGAGGAGGCGCTGTCCGAGGCCGGCTGACCCCCGCGGGCGCCGTCACTCCGGCGGCGCCTCCGGGATCTGGGTCGGGCCGCGGCGCTCCAGGGCCTCCTGGAGTTCGGCCCGGATTCCGGCGGGGATCTCGCCGGACCGTCCCCAGATGAGGATCAGTTCCGCCACGTTGCGCAGTTTGATGTTGGTGCGCTGGGAGACGTCCTTCAGTACCTGCCAGCCCTCGTCCGGGGTGACCCTGCCGAGCGCGACGACCATGCCGATGGCCTGGTCCACGACCGCGTGGGAGGCGATCGCTTCCTTGAGCTGGTCGACCTCCCCCTGAAGTTCGAAGATCCGGTCCGACTCGTCCTCGGGTTCGTTCGGTTCGCCTGGCACCCGTCCATCCTGTCACCCGGACGGGTCCACGCCACCCCGAGGGAGGGCGGACACGCCACCGTTTCGGTGCCGCCCCCGGGGTACTCGGCAGGCGCCCGCGGCGGTTCCGGACGGACACTTGAGGCCCGACCCGGTGGCCGCCGGCCGACGAGAGCAGGACGCGACTGCCATGAACCACGACCCGAGACAGCCCACCGCGACCGCCGAGGTCGTCTCCACGCACCATGTGTTCGGCGCCCCCTGCTGGGTGAGCCTGACCAGTCGCGACCAGGAGGCCACGGAGGCGTTCTACGGGGCCGTGCTGGGGTGGGAGTGGAAGCCGGCGAAGCTCGGGGACCGCTTCCGGGTCGCGCTCGCGGACGGCACCCCGGTCGCCGGGATCGCGGCGGTGGCCTCGATGTGGCAGATGGCGGTGGCGTGGACGCCGTACTTCGCGGTGCCCAGCGCGGACGAGGCGGTGGCCCGGGTACAGGAACGCGGCGGCACCCTGGCGGTCGGCCCGCTCTCCTTCCCGCCGGGCCGGGCGGCCCTCCTGGCCGACGGCGACGGCGCGGGCTTCGGCATCTGGGAGGGCGAGCTCGTCGCCAACTGGGAGGGGTGGCGCAGCGCCCAGCCCGCCTTCGTCCGGCTGCGCACCCGTGACGCCTTCGACGCGGCGATCTTCTACGGCGAGGTCTTCGACTGGGCCTCGGAGCGCCCCGGCTGCTGCGAGGTCCGCTACGAGGGCGGCGAGGTGGTGCTGCGCAGCGGCGGCGACGTGGTGGCCCGGATCGAGTCGGGCGCGCTGGGCTCGGCCCCCGACCCCACGATCCGCCCGCACTGGCAGGTCCACTTCACGGTCACGGACGTGGCGGCCTGCGCCAAGGCCGCGGAGACCCACGGCGGCGGCGTGCTGTCCCAGACCGGCGACGAGGCGGTGCTCCGGGACCCGGACGGGGCCCTGTTCACGGTGACGTCCCACCGGGAGCGGTAACGGCAATACATGGCCCGGCTCGCGCGGTTTGTGGCCCGGCTCGCGCCGCCTCACTCCGTCGGCATGCACGCCTCCACTCCACCCCGCCCGCCGGCGGCGAACGACGAGATGCGTTCGTTGGCGTCGCCGTGGTCCGAGGAGTTCGTCCACGGCGTGTCGTCGGCCAGCGCGGCCAGCGCCGCCGCGAGTTCGTCGGTGTCGCCCTCCTCGAACCGGAGGTCCTCCGATCCGAAGAGGGTCGCTCCGGCCAGGCAGTCGGCCTGGAGTTCCTGTGCCACGTCGCTGAGACCGAGCACCCGGTTCTGCACGGCGTGCCCCCACTCGTGGGCGACGACCAGGTAGACCCAGGAGTCCCCGCTGCGGTAACCGTCCGCCATCAACTGGGCGTCCCAGGCCAGGAAGTCCCCGTCGGTGCAGTAGAAGGCGTTGCCCGGGAGGGCCGGTTCACCGCCGCAGCCCGGTGCGTCCGGGCTGCCCGCCCGGTAGGCGCCGAACACCTGAGGGGACTCGTAGGCACCGGTGAAGTGGTCGTTCCAGTGGGTCGCCCAGAAGGTGTCCACGACGGCCACGGCGTCCTCGGTCTCCGCCTGCCAGCCGACGTCGCCGTCCGGTACATCGTCAGGACTCGACCGGGTGGGCTCCACCCCGGTCTCCTCCGAGGAGGAGCTGACGTCACCGAACGGCGAGTCGCCGTCCCCTCCGGCGGAGCATCCCCCGAGCATCAGCACCCCGCACACGGCAGCCGCTGTCCACCCCCTGCGATACCGGTCCATCTCCGCTCTCCCCCTGTGTCCAGCCGCTGTCACGACCCGTGTCGAACCGCTGTCACGACGAGCGTTCCAAAGGGTGCGCGCGCTGAGTCCCGGATGAGCCGGAACTACGCCGATCGCACACCCGGCGACTCCCCCGCACGCATCAACACCCCTGTATTCGGGGCCCTTTGCGGTGCGCGGCGGCGATCCGGCCGAGGACGCTTGAGCCGGGTGGACACGCACCGTACGGGGGTTTCTCATGGCAAGGCGCAGGCGGTTCGGACCACGACGGCCCAGGACACCGTTCGGGCTGGTGTCGACGCTCGCGGGCATGTGCGCGCTGGGTTCACTGGCGCTCTCCGTGTTCGGTGGCCTCCCCTGGGGTTCCGGCATCCGGCTGGTGCTGCTGTTCGGTGTGGCGGCCTCCTGGGCCGAGTGGATGCGGCGGCGCAGTGAACTGCCCACGGCCGACCAGACCTTGAGCGAGGACCCGCGGCCGCCCGTGCTCTTTCTGCGCACCTTCGGCCGGGAGTCCGTCTATTTCTCCCGCAAGGAGCTGCCCGAGGGGCTCAACCGCGCGCAGCGGACCGCCAGGCGGCTGACCGAGGACCGCTTCGAGGCCTTCCAGACCGTCGAGAAGTTTCTGAGCCGCGAACTCAACGACCGGGTCGGCCCCTTCGTCGCCCTGGGCGACCCCGCCGACCGCGTACCCCGGGAGGGAGCCTCCCGGAACTGGGGCGAGGACGGCACCTGGGAGCAGGTGTTCCTCGACCTGATGCCCCGGTCGCGCTGCATCGTCGTCGCGGTGCACGTGTCCGAGGGCCTGGCGTGGGAGCTGGCGCGGGTCCGGGAGGCGGACCGGCAGCGCAGGCTGTTCATGTTCACGCCGACGTACGACGAGGGCGGGCGCGTGCTCAACATGGTCAGCGTCAACAACCGGCTGCCCGGGCACACCCCGGAACGGTGGGAGAGGATCGTCCCGTTCATGAGGGATCTCGGCTACACGCTCCCCGAGGCCCATCCCGGTCCCGGCGCGGTCATCGGCTTCGGCCCGGACTGCGAGGCCGTCGTCCTGTCGACCGGCGCCTCCACGGCGTCCGGCTATGTCACCCCGCTGCTCGGGGCGCTCGGCGCGCTCGACGCCGAGGAGGGTTCGCCTCGTCCGTGACCGTCGGCGGCCGGGACAGCAGGACCAGGCTGCGGGCTTCGACCGTCATGCCCGTGCCGGCCTTGTGCTCCGCCTCGTCCGCTCCCTGGGGTTCGGCCGTGTCGACGAGCGTCGTCCAGCGTTCGCCGTAGGCGAGGTCCGGGAGCAGGAAGTCGACCGGTTCCCAGTGGCTGTTCAGCAGGAGCAGGAACGAGTCGTCGACCACCCGGCGTCCGCGCGGGTCGGATTCGGCGATGGCGTCACCGTTGAGGAAGACGCCGACCGCGTGGGCGTCGGAGCGCAGCCAGTCCTCCTCGGCCATCTCCCGGCCCTCCGGCAGCAGCCACACCAGGTCGGGCAGCCGCTGCCCCGCGTGCGTCACTGTCTCGCCGCGGAAGAACCGGCGCCTGCGCAGGACGGGATGGGCGGCCCGCAGTCCGATCAGCTTCCGGGTGAGGTCGACGAGTTCACGCTGGTCGTCGCTCAACCGCCAGTCGATCCAGGAGACTTCACTGTCCTGGCAGTAGGCGTTGTTGTTGCCGCGCTGGCTGCGGCCGAGTTCGTCGCCGTGGCCGAGCATGGGGATGCCCTGCGAAAGCAGCAGCGTGGAGAGGAAGTTGCGCTGCTGACGGGCACGGAGTCCAAGGATCGCCGGGTCGTCCGTCTCGCCCTCGGTGCCGCAGTTCCAGGACCGGTTGCTGCTCTCCCCGTCCCGGTTCCCCTCGCCGTTGGCCTCGTTGTGCTTGTCGTTGTACGAGACGAGGTCGCGCAGGGTGAAACCGTCGTGCGCGGTGACGAAGTTGACGCTGGCGCGCGGGCGGCGCCTGCTGTGCTGGTAGAGGTCGGAGGAGCCGGTCAGCCGGGAGGCGAACTCGCCGAGCGAACCGGGTTCCGCGCGCCAGAAGTCCCGTACGGCGTCCCGGTATCTGCCGTTCCACTCCGACCACAGCGGCGGGAAGTTGCCCACCTGGTAGCCGCCCTCCCCAACGTCCCACGGCTCGGCGATCAGCTTGACGCGGCTGATCACCGGGTCCTGCTGGATGAGGTCGAAGAACGCCGAGAGCCGGTCCACCTCGTGGAACTGCCGGGCCAGCGTGGCCGCGAGGTCGAACCGGAAGCCGTCCACGTGCATCTCGGTGACCCAGTACCTGAGCGAGTCCATGATCAACTGGAGGACGTAGGGGTGCCGCATCAGCAGGCTGTTGCCGGTGCCGGTGGTGTCGTAGTAGTGGCCCCAGTCGCCGTCCACCAGGCGGTAGTAGGAGGCGTTGTCGATGCCCCGGAAGGAGAGCGTGGGGCCCTTCTCGTTGCCCTCGGCGGTGTGGTTGTAGACCACGTCGAGGATCACTTCGAGCCCGGCCGCGTGCAGCGCCTTCACCATCGCCTTGAACTCGGTGACCTGCTGCCCGCGGGTGCCGTGGGCGGCGTAGGCGTTGTGGGGCGCGAAGAAGCCGATCGTGTTGTAGCCCCAGTAGTTGGTGAGGCCCCGGTCCTGGAGCACGCCGTCGTGCACGAACTGGTGCACCGGCATCAGCTCGACGGCGGTCACCCCGAGGGAGGTCAGGTGCTCGACGACCGCGGGGTGGGCGAGACCGGCGTAGGTGCCGCGCAGTTCGGGCGGCACGTCGGGGTGGGTGCGGGTGAGTCCGCGGACGTGGGTCTCGTAGATCACGCTGTCGGCGTAGGGGCGGCGCGGCGGCCGGTCCTCGCCCCAGTCGAAGGCCGGGTCGGTGACCACGCCGAGCATGGTGTGCCCGGCGCTGTCGGCACCGGGGGTGCGCAGCGAGGGGTGGTTGTCCGTCTGTCCGTCCACCGCCTCGGCGTACGGGTCCAGGAGCAGCTTCGACGGATCGCAGCGGTGGCCGAGCTCGGGCTGCCAGGGCCCGTGCACGCGATAGCCGTACCGCTGTCCGGGCCCGACGCCCGGCACGAAGCCGTGCCAGACGAAGCCGTCGACCTCGGTCAGCGGGACGCCGGTGTGGGCGCCCCGCTCGTCGACCAGGACGAGTTCGACGCGCTCGGCGACCTCGCTGAACAGCGCGAAGTTGGTTCCCTCGCCGTCGAACACGGCGCCCAGCGGGTAGGGGTGGCCGCTCCAGGCGCACACCCCTGTCCCGTCGTTCCGGTACGGCTTCCTCCTGGACACCGGCACCGTCAGCGCCCGCCGGCGGCCAGGGCCGGGACCGGCACCGCGCGCGGCACCTGGAGCACCTCCCGCAGCCGGGGCACGGGGGCCGTCGGGACCAGCGGGACACTCTCGCCGGAGCGGGCGCGCTGGGTGAACCAGATGACCTTGCTGCCGGTGTCCGTGGCGCAACAGCCCCAGCCGTCGCTGGTCGCGGCGATGCGTTCCAGGCAGCCGCGCAGATCCAGGTCCGGGCGCAGGTCGCTGTCGTGCTCGGCGACGGCGGTGATGAGGTGCTGGCCGTTCCACCACAGCTCGATCGAGGTGTTCTTGTCCGTCGCGTGCTCGTCGATGGCCTCGAGCAGCAGTCCGGCACTGCGGCAGACGGGCTCGACCAGGGTCTCCAGTTCCCAGAGCCGGAGATGGGCGGCCAGGATGCGCCTGACCTGCCCGACCCGTTCGGGGCTGACCTCCACGTCGAGGTGGTAGTAGCAGGGCACTGCGGTCTTCATCGTCGTTGGCTCCTCACCGGCGAAGCTCCCGCTCCTCCCGGCCCCCGCGGGGCCGGGCCCCGAACAACGGAGCGTGAGCGCTTATCGCTTCAGAGTGGGAGCGCTACGCCATTCGTGCAACACGAGCGACCGATGGGGTCGTTGAAGATCCAACAAGACGCTGAGTCGTTACCCGTGCACCATGAGTGAGGATCTCGCGTACCCAGGGTCCGCCCCCGCCCCCGAAAGGTCGCCATGCTGCTACCGGCCAAAGCCGAGGTCGCCCGGCAACTGCGGCGCTACCGCGCCTGGGAGCGCCGGATGCTCGCCGCCCCTGGCGACCGCACCGTCCGGGCCACCTTCGAGGACTCGGGCTACACGCTGTGCGTCCTGCTGGGCAAGCGCTGCGCGCGTGAGGCGGCCGACGCGGCCGAGCGCTATCTGCGGACCAGTGTGGTGGCGTATCTCCAGGAGCAGGGCGACCGGCCGCGGGCGAGTGCCGTCGTCCGCCGGGTTCTGCCGATATCCGTGGAAGGTTCCCCCGCGGGGAGGTAGCCACCTCCGACGCGGCTTCGATCCCCGGCCGGGCGCTGAGCGCCCGGCCTCGAGCACGACGGAGGCGAGACCCATGAGTTCCACCCCGGTCATCGGCCGTATCCCGGTACGGGACGTCCGCCCGGCCGTCGAGTCCGGCAGGCACCCGGCGAAGGCGGTCGTGGGCGAGACGTTCGAGGTCACCGCGACCGTGTTCCGCGAGGGTCATGACGCGGTGGCCGCGAACGTCGTCCTCACCGACCCGGAGGGCCGGCACAGCCCCTGGACGCCGATGCGGGAACTGGCTCCGGGCACCGACCGCTGGGGCGCCGAGGTCACTCCGGACGTCGAGGGGCACTGGACGTACCGTGTCGAGGCCTGGAGCGATCCGGTGAGCACCTGGCGCCGCACCGCCCGCATCAAGGTGCCGGCCGGCCTCGACACCGGTCTGGTCCTGGAGGAGGGCGCCGAGCTGTACGCCCACGCGGCGGCCGGGGTGCCGGAGGGGCCGCAGCGCGTGGTGCTGCTCAGGGCGGCCCGGACACTCGGCGACGACTCGCTGCCGGTGGCGACCCGGCTGGCGGGGGCCCTCACCCCGGAGGTGGACGCGGTACTGGCCCGCCATCCGTTGCGGGAGTTGATCACGGCGTCGGAGACGCTGCCGCTGCTGGTCGAGCGGGAACGGGCGCTGTTCGGGTCCTGGTACGAGTTCTTCCCCCGCTCCGAGGGCACCCCCGAGCAGCCGCACGGCACCTTCCGCACCGCCGCCCGCCGCCTGCCGGCGATCGCCGCGATGGGCTTCGACGTCGTCTACCTGCCCCCGATCCACCCGATCGGCACGACCTTCCGCAAGGGCCGCAACAACACCCTCTCCGCCGGCCCCGACGACGTCGGCGTGCCCTGGGCCATCGGCTCCCCCGAGGGCGGCCACGACGCCGTCCACC
>NZ_JAAGLY010000179.1 GCF_010548375.1 Streptomyces sp. SID13726 | reverse complement strand
ACGCTTCGCTCATCGAGCGCCTGACCGCCGCCGTCGAGGCGCTTGTGCGTCAGACGCAGGACCCGGAACTGCGGTGCTACCCCGCGGCCGAGGTGGCCGAGATGCTCGGCAAGACCGAGAACTGGGTCGTCGAAGCCATGCAGGACCGCCGAGTCCCGTTCACCTACATCGGCAAGTCGCCGCGCATGACGGCTGCCCACATCCGCTGGGTCCTTGAGAACGGTGAACTGACGCCGCACCAGTACGCGGCTTAAGCGGGGGCAGGCAATGAGCGACCGCATCCCCCGAATATCCCGATCTGCACTCTGGCGGGCCGGATTCATCGAAGCCCAGGGCTTCCGCTGCCACTACTGCAACAGACCTGGCGGTCCGACCATCGGACCGGATGCCAGGGCCTGGCACGTAGACCACAAGGACCCCCTGGCGGACGGCGGCGAAGACTCCGAAGACAACCTGGCTCTCGCCTGCAAGCGGTGCAACATCGCCAAGGGAACCCAGCCGTACAGGCACTTCCGTGCCTACGCCAGCGTCGCCTTCTGGTGCGCGGCTCCCGAGCCGGCCGCAGAGCGAGACCTTGACGCTCTCCT
>NZ_JAAGLY010000178.1 GCF_010548375.1 Streptomyces sp. SID13726 | reverse complement strand
ACAAACGCGTCCACGAACTGTCCGGCGGCATGCGCCAGCGCGTCGCCCTGGCCCGCGCCCTCGCCCAGGACAGCCGGCTCCTCCTCATGGACGAACCCTTCGCCGCCCTGGACGCCATCACCCGCGACGTCCTGCACGGGGAACTCACCCGCATCTGGGCCGAGACCCACGTCTCCGTCCTCTTCGTCACCCACAACGTCCGCGAAGCCGTCCGCCTCGCCCAGCGCGTGGTCCTGCTCTCCTCACGCCCCGGCCGCGTCGCCAAGGAATGGACCGTCGACATCCCCCAGCCCCGCCGCATCGAAGACGCCGACGTCGCGGAACTGTCCGTCGAGATCACCGAACACCTGCGTGGGGAGATCCGCCGCCATGGCCAGCACTGAAACGAAGCCGAAGACGGACGACCTGGCCGGTCTGGAAGCCGGGCTCGACGCCCTCGACGCCGTCCAGACCCACCGCACCCCGGCCCGCGAGGTCTTCGTCAAGAAGGTCCTCCCGCCGTTCATCGCCATCGGCCTCGTGCTGCTGGTGTGGCAGATCCTCGTCACGGCCAAGGTCACCGACGAGACCAAGCTCCCCGCTCCGTCC
>NZ_JAAGLY010000177.1 GCF_010548375.1 Streptomyces sp. SID13726 | reverse complement strand
CTGCACCTGGTACTGGGGGTACTGCGCGAGCGCGCCCTTGACCGCGGAGTACGCGGCGTCCGCCTTGCCGTCGGCCGCCTTGGCCAGCAGCATGAACGGCCGCGGCATCCGGTCGGCCGGCAGGAACTGCTCGGCGGTCGCGGTGCTGATGTACATCACGCCCTTGTCGAGGTTGCCCTCGTCGGAGGTGATCGCGGCGACCTTCAGCCTGGCGGTCCGGCCGCCGGTGAAGGCGACCGTCAGCTCGTCGCCGAGCTTGACGTGGTGCTCGTCCGCGTAGATCGAGCCGACCGACATCGCGTCCTTGCCGTACGCCGCCGCGTGCTCGCCGGCGATCATCTTGCGCCGGACGTCCTGGGCGTACGTGGGGTCGTTGACGCTGATGCCGTCTTCCTTGACGGATCCGTCGGGGGCGGTGATCTTCGCCTCCACCTCCCGGTACGCGGTGACGTGGTCCAGGCCCTTGGTGTCGCGCAGCGCCTGCTCGGCCTGCGGCATGATCGGCTGCCCGGTCTGGGACTGGACGATGTAGTCCGCGCCGACCGACTTGTCGAGCTCGTCGGTGGCGGAGGCCACCATCGAGGAGCCGAC
>NZ_JAAGLY010000176.1 GCF_010548375.1 Streptomyces sp. SID13726 | reverse complement strand
CGGGCCGGGGGGCGGTGGCGGCGGCGCGTAGCCCGGCGCCGTCCCTGCGGGCGGCCAGGTCGCCCCGGTCTCCGCGGGCGGGAGCGTCGCGTGCTGGTCGCCCTGCTGCCCGGGGCCCCGGCGACCTCCCGTGCCGTAGGGGTCGGTGTCGTACGGCGCCTGCGCGTGGGGGTACCCGTAGCCGGGGGCGGAGGCGCCCGGCCCGCCCGGGTTCGTCCCGCCGTCGTCCCCGTACCGTCGCGGCGGCCGCATGACGGTGTGGTCGTCGACCGGCTCGTTCGGGTCGGTGGGGTGGGACATCGGACGGGTCCTCTCGTCGCGGGCGGCTCGTGCAGGGTAGCGGAGTGCGGCACGCCGGCCGCATCGTCGGTCCGGGCGGTGTGACGTGCCCGACGGGTGATCTCCTCCCCAGGGTGGACACGCCCGCGGGACGGGCAGCGTACGCTGCGGGTGGGTCACCGGACGACGGACAGGGGGAACTACCGCTCGACCGACGAGAGACCGGACCGCCGTCCGACCCGCAACCAGCGCTCATGAACATGCTCACCTGGACTGCCGTAGACAACGGGACCTGGCGTGCCCGCAACGCGTCG
>NZ_JAAGLY010000175.1 GCF_010548375.1 Streptomyces sp. SID13726 | reverse complement strand
CGCCTACGCCATTGGGGTGGAAACCACATGCGAGCTGGCTGCAGCGGTTGCCGCCAACGCAGACGACGAGACTCTCGCAGCGCTCATCGAGCAAGACGCGGGGCGGCGACCGCTCTCTGCAGCAGTCCTCTTGCTGACCGAAACAGCGCGGTACGCCGAGAAGCGTGGTCGGTCCACGCCGCAGGCGTTGGCAAACGCGGCGCTCGACAAACTGTGGAACTCCATCGACTGGGCCGATCCACGCTCGTGGGGTGACCATGACAAGAGCATGCCCCGCGTGCTCTGGATCGGATCTCGGCTGACGTCCCCCGAGTCAGTCAAAGAACGGCTCTCGCGCGCTCTAGAACGGCGCCCCACGATCGTCCTACCCCTGATCGAGTCATGCGCGAGTTGGGTGGACGTGCACGATTCGCACGACTTCAGCCCTCTGGGCCACCGACGTCGTTACCGCGAGCTCCCTCCCTGGTTCCCTGCCGAGGCAGCCGCCGCTGCAATCATGTCCGTCGCACCGAACGCTGCGTCAGTCATCGTGGACGCCTTCGGGGATACCGCAAACGACGATGTGAAGTCCCTGGCGGCACAGGTCCTCCGGCT
>NZ_JAAGLY010000174.1 GCF_010548375.1 Streptomyces sp. SID13726 | reverse complement strand
GACGACAGGGGGGTTCGTGGCGCCGATCGGTGACAGCGACGAGTTCGTGCTTCCTGTCCAGTCCGGCGCCAGGACGCAGCGCGACATCGAGTTCACAGCGTTCATGGTCGACGCGGAGCCGACACTCTCCCGGACGGCCTGGTTGCTGTGTGGAGACGTGCACCGCGCGGAGGAGCTGGTGCAGCACGCGTTGGTGCGCACGTACGTGGCATGGCCCCGGGCGCGCGAAGGGGATCCGCTGGCCTACGCGAGACGGGTGCTCGCGAATGCGCGCATCGACAACTGGCGCAGGCACCGGAGAGAACACCTCACGGAACCGCACGAGCTGCCTCCCGGCGAGCACGCGTCGGCAGAGCGTGGACACGCCGAGCGTGACGCCCTCGTCCGAGCGCTGGTGCAGTTGAGTCCGCAGCGTCGACGCGTTCTGGTGCTGCGCTATCTGCTCGACCTGCCCGAGCGGCAGGTCGCCGACGAGCTGGGACTGAGCCTCGGCGCGGTGAAGTCGGCGGCATCGCGGGGCCTTGCGCACCTGCGCCAGATCCTCGGAGACGAGACGACCGCGACCGAGACCCTGAAGGAGGAGCGATGAACGACG
>NZ_JAAGLY010000173.1 GCF_010548375.1 Streptomyces sp. SID13726 | reverse complement strand
ACTGGGCGTGGGAGTACCTCGCCCAGGACTCGCACCGATACGACGAGTGCATCCAAGAAGCTCTCGACCGCCTCGCCGGTGCCGAGCCACTCCCACTCGGGATGACCGGCGATTACACCGTCGACGACTTCCGCGACTGGCTCCACGACTTCGAACGTTGCGTGACCGGTCGAGCCGTCCGCGACACCGTCCCGCTGCCCGTGCCCGCTGCGGACCCGGCCACGCGCGACTGAGACGACGACCGGGGCCACGCCGGACGCCCGGGCGACGGACGGCGTCGGGCAACTAGGCTGGGAGCCGTGATCCCCGCACCTGGCTCCTCGCCCGTCCGCGTCCGCTTCTGCCCGTCCCCGACCGGGACGCCGCACGTCGGGCTCATCCGCACCGCGCTGTTCAACTGGGCCTACGCGCGGCACACGGGCGGCACCCTCGTCTTCCGCATCGAGGACACCGACGCCGCGCGCGACAGCGAGGAGAGCTACCAGCAGCTCCTCGACGCGCTGCGCTGGCTCGGGCTCGACTGGGACGAGGGCGTCGAGGTTGGCGGCCCGCACGAGCCGTACCGGCAGTCGCAGCGCGCGGACATCTACCAGGA
>NZ_JAAGLY010000172.1 GCF_010548375.1 Streptomyces sp. SID13726 | reverse complement strand
GTGTGTGGCGGGTCCGGTCGCCGACAATCACCCGTTCGGACCCAGCAGGAAGTGTTCATGACGAAGCTGTCCGTAGTAGTCCCTTGCTACAACGAAGAAGCCGTGATCGACAGCTTCGACCTGGAGATCCGCAGGGTCCTGGACTCCCTGCCGGTCGAATACGAGGTCTGCTACGTCGACGACGGCAGCCGCGACGGCACCCTCGCCAAGCTCCGGAAGATCGCCGCCGAGCACGGGGACAGGACCCGGTACGTCTCCTTCAGCCGAAACTTCGGCAAGGAGGCCGGCATGCTCGCCGGCCTGCGCGAGGCCACCGGCGACGCCGTCGTGATCATGGACGCCGACCTCCAGCACCCGCCGGAGCTCATCGCCACGATGCTCGACTACTACCGCCAGGGCCACGACCAGATCATCGCCCGCCGCACCCGCGAAGGCGACAAGAAGGTCCGCTCCGCCCTCAGCCGCCTCTACTACCGCGGCGTCAACCGCTGGGTCGACGTGGAGCTCACCGACGGCGTCGGCGACTTCCGCCTGCTGTCCCGGCCGGCCGTGGCCGCGCTGCTCTCCCTGCCCGAGTACAACCGCTTCTCCAAGGG
>NZ_JAAGLY010000171.1 GCF_010548375.1 Streptomyces sp. SID13726 | reverse complement strand
CACTCGGGCAGGGAGCGCTGGTGGCGGCGTACGACGGCGAGCACCACCAGGGCGAGCGCCAGCACACCGGCGGGCACCAGCAGCATCGGCTCCACGACCCAGGCCACCAGCAGGGCGGCCACGGCGATCTGGAGCAGCACGAGTTGTTGCAATCGGAACGGGCCGAAGCGGCCCGGACTCGACTTCGGATACGGCGTCACCCCGCCGCGTGCGGGTGCGGGCGCACCCGTCTGCGGCTGCGTCGCGGTGGCCATCATGCGCCCACCTCCCCTTCCCGGGGCGGTACCCCGTGAGTGCCGGAGCCGGACGCTGCACGCCGCATGACCCCGGAATCTCCCCAATCCACCCCAACAAGCCCTGATGTCCCGAGGACCCGCGCATCAGCGCGGTCCGGAAGGCAGGAAGCGGCGGCCTCACCCTACCCGGCCGGTACCCGCCCTCCGTCAGGGGGCATAGTAGGTGCCCGGTCCGACAATCGAGGCTCGGGGACCGTACTCACCGACCGGGCCGTGCGGGGAGAAGCAGGCGGTCATGGCATCACGACGTGATGAACTCAACGCGTACACCTTTGCGAAGCGGCGCACGGTGGCCGCGTT
>NZ_JAAGLY010000170.1 GCF_010548375.1 Streptomyces sp. SID13726 | reverse complement strand
TCCGAGACGGTCCTGGTGGACGACGACGTCGTCCGCCAGATCTCCGAGCTCTCGCCGCTGGCACCGCTGCACAACCCGCCGAACGTCAAGGGCATCGAGGTCGCGCGCGAGCTGCTGCCGGACGTGCCGCACGTCGCGGTGTTCGACACGGCGCTCTTCTCCACGCTGCCCGACGCCGGGGCGACGTACGCGCTGGACCGGGAGGTCGCGCAGGAGCACGGCGTGCGCCGGTACGGGTTCCACGGCACGAGCCACCAGTACGTGTCCGGCAAGGTCGCGCGCGTGCTGGGCCGCCGGATCGAGGGCCTCAACACGATCGTGCTGCACCTCGGCAACGGCGCGTCCGCGTCGGCCGTGCGCGGTGGCGTCGCGGACGACACGTCGATGGGCATGACCCCGCTCGAGGGCCTCGTCATGGGCACCCGCACGGGCGACATCGACGCGGCCGTCGTGTTCCACCTCGCGCGCAACGCGGGCATGAGCATCGACGAGATCGACGTCCTGTTCAACAAGCGCTCGGGCGTCAAGGGCCTGTCGGGGGTCAACGACTTCCGCGAGCTGCGCCGTCTCATCGACGCCGGCGACGAGGACGCGCGC
>NZ_JAAGLY010000016.1 GCF_010548375.1 Streptomyces sp. SID13726 | reverse complement strand
CATAGTGTTTCGGTGGTCATAGCGTGAGGGAAACGCCCGGTTACATTCCGAACCCGGAAGCTAAGCCTTACAGCGCCGATGGTACTGCAGGGGGGACCCTGTGGGAGAGTAGGACACCGCCGAACAAATTGTGAGAAAACCCCCGTGCCATTCGGCGCGGGGGTTTTCTGCGTTTAGGCTGAATCTTATGAGCTATGTGATCCGGTCCGTCCGTGCTGATGAATGGCCTGCCGCGAAGGCCTTGCGGCTTGTCGCGCTTCAGGATCCGGTCGCGCCTCTCGCTTTTCTGGAGACCTACGAGGACGCCGTCGCCCGGCCCGACTCCTTCTGGCAGGAGCGCACGGCCTCCGGTGCCGAGGGGGCGGACCAGGCGCAGACGGTCATCGCCGAGGCGCCGGACGGGCAGTGGGTCGGGACGGTGACCGTACTGCTGGAAGAACCCGGGACCACGGACTGGGCCGGCTTCCTGGTGGAGCGGAAGCAGGGGCATGTCGTCGGGGTGTTCGTGCGGCCCGAGGAGCGTGGCAGCGGGCTGACCGAGGTGCTGTTCGACGCGGCCCTGGAGTGGGCGTGGGCGCACGGCGCGGGGCGGGTGCGGCTGATCGTGCACGAGGACAACGGGCGGGCCCAGCGCTTCTATCGCAGGGTCGGCTTCGAGCCCAGCGGTGTGGTGGTGCCGCTGGTGACCGGCTCGGCGGGGTCCGAGGCGGAGTCCGAGCTGGAGTTCGTGCTGGAACGCCCCTGACCTGAGCGGCCTAGCGCGGCCTATACGGGCAGTTCGGCGTCCGGCCAGCGGGTGCGGGCCTGTTCGCGGGACCGGAGCAGGGCCAGGGTCGGCAGGCCCCGGTCCGCTCCGGTGGCCAATAGCTCCGGGAGCTGGGGAAGCGGAGCCACGGCTGCGACGTCGTCCAGGACGAGCGTCAGTGGTGGGTCGAGGCGACCGGAGGATGACCGTTCGGCCATGCGCCGGCCACGCTCGACCACGCTTGAGGTGAGGGCGGTCAGCAGCGGCATCGCGCCCGGGTTGGTGCGGGGATCCTCGATCGATTCACCCACCACATAAAGCGTGCCCCCTTCGTCCACGAAGGAATCCAAGGCGAGGGCATCACTTCGGTTGGGAGTGCAGGCCTCGCGGACGTTGACGGTGAAGAGGGCCGAGAGGGCCCGGCTGGTCAACTCCTGGGCGATGTCCCGGCGTTCGGGATGGGCCGTGAGGGCGGCCTCCAGCTCGCCCGCGGAGCCGGGGGCGGCCTTGGGGTGGGTGCGGAGGGTTCTTACGGCGTCCTGGATCTGGGTGCCCTGGCACCAGCGGTGGACGTGGCGGACGGTGCGGTTCTCCAGGGCGGCGGCGTGGAGATAGCTGCGGAGGAGGGTCTCGGCCACGTCCGCCACGGTCTGGTCGATCTTGGCTGTGGGGCGGATGGGGGCGAGCAGGGCCTGGGCTCTGGCCTTCGCCGTGTCCTTGTCCTCGCAGGCGGCGGTGGGGGACCAGTGGAGGCGGGCCGGGGTGTCGCAGAGGTGGGTGGGGTCGTAGACGTGTACCGGGCCCAGTTTGGCTCTGGCGTCCTTGGTGTCCTGCCAGACGGCGGGGTTCGAGGTGACTACGAGGGTGGGGCCTTCGGCGTCTCTGATGGTCTGGGTCGCCGTGGCGTGGCGGGCTTCCCTGGGGGCGTAGTGGACCGCGCCTTTGGTGCGGTGTGCTTCCCACCCGCCCACCAGTCCGGGCGGGGTGCTCTCCACCTGCGGCTGCGGCTGCGGGTCGTTCGGGAGAGGCTCCGGGGCCTGTCTCGGCGCCGGTACCTCGTGTGCCGGTTCGGGTACGGGCTCAGGTGCGGGTGCGGGCGTGTGTGCCGGTGCCGGTCGGCTTGTTCTCGCCGCCAGTCTGTCCGCCTTCGCTCTCGCCCGTACGCCCCGCCAGCGCGCCAGTGTGCCCAGGACGAAGACCGTCAGGACCACCAGGATCATCAGCTGGCCGATGAACAGGCCCCAGACCAGGCCGTAGCCGGAGAGCTGGTCGGCGGGGGTGTCGGGCCAGGCGCCGGGGAGGTCGCGGGGGTGGCCGATGAGGTGGCGCATGGCGAGCGGGGTGCGGGTGAAGGTGACCGCGCGGGGCCAGGCGCCGTGGCTGAACAGCCCTGCGAGTCCGGTCGCCGACCAGACCAGCAGGGTCATGCCGACGAGGAAGGCGAGTATGCCGACCAGCAGCCCGTCGGGGATGCCTCCCTGGCCCTCCTGTCGGCGGTCGTCCGGTCTCACCACTGCGCCTCCTACGCCACCGTCGACTCGGAGTCGCCCATGTGCTGTTCCACGAAGGCCGCCGCCCGCTCCTCGGCCTCCAGCTCGGCGGCGCGCAGGGCGTCGTCCGTGAGGTCGCGGTCGGCGGAGGACTCCGTCATCGCGCGGTCGGTGAAGACCAGGGGCCGTTCGGTCTCGGTGACCAGGTGTTTGACCACCTGGACGTTGCCGTTGACGTCCCAGACGGCGATGCCGGGGGTGAGGGTGGGGATGATCTCCACCGCCCAGCGCGGCAGGCCCAGGACGCGGCCGGTCGCTCGGGCCTCGTCGGCCTTCTGGGCGTAGATCGTCCTCGTCGAGGCCATCTTCAGGATCGCGGCTGCCTCCTTCGCCGCCGCTCCGTCCACCACGTCGGACAGGTGGTGGACGACGGCCACGAAGGACAGGCCGAGCCGGCGGCCGAACTTCAGCAGGCGCTGGAAGAGTTGGGCCACGAAGGGGCTGTTGATGATGTGCCAGGCCTCCTCGACCAGGAAGATGCGCTTCTTCCGGTCGGGGCGGATCCAGGTGTGTTCCAGCCAAACACCGACGATCGCCATGAGGATGGGCATGGCGATGGAGTTGCGGTCGATGTGGGACAAATCGAAGACGATCAGCGGCGCGTCGAGATCGATGCCGACCGTGGTCGGGCCGTCGAACATGCCCCGCAGGTCACCGTCGACCAGGCGGTCCAGGACCAGGGCGACGTCCAGGCCCCATGCGCGGACGTCCTCTATGTCGACGTTCATCGCCTCGGCCGACTCGGGCTCGGGGTGCCGTAGTTGCTCCACGATGTCGGTGAGGATCGGCTGGCGTTCGACGATCGTCTCGTTGACGTAGGCGTGCGCGACCTTGAGGGCGAAGCCGGAGCGTTCGTCCAGGCCGTGGCCCATCGCGACCTCGATGATGGTGCGCAGCAGGGCGAGCTGGCCGGTCGTGGTGATCGCCGGGTCCAGGGGGTTGAGGCGGATGCCCTGGTCGAGGGCGGCCATCGGGTCGAGCCGGATGGGGGTTATCCCCAACTCCTGCGCGATGAGGTTCCATTCACCGGCGCCGTCCTCGCCCTGGGCGTCCAGTACGACGACTTGGCGGTCTCGGAAGCGCAACTGCCGTAGGACATAGGTCTTCTCGAGCGCCGACTTGCCGTTGCCGGACTCGCCGAGGACGAGCCAGTGCGGGGCCGGGAGTTGCTGGCCGTAGAGCTGGAAGGGGTCGTAGATGTAGCCCTTGCCGGAGTAGACCTCGCGACCGATGATCACGCCGGAGTCGCCCAACCCGGGGGCGGCCGTGGGCAGATAGACCGCCTGGGCCTGGCCGGTGGAGGTGCGTACCGGCAGGCGGGTCGTCTCGACCTTTCCGAAGAGGAAGGACGTGAAGGCGTCGGTGAGGACGGACAGCGGATCCCGCATGAGCTCAGTCCCTACCTTCGGATGCCGGTGGCGAACGGGAGGGTGTTCACGAACGCGCGGTGGTGCTCGCGGTCGCACCACTCCAGCTTCAGGTACGACTTTCCGGCCGAGGCCCGGATGGTCCGCTTGTCGCGGGCCAGGGCTTCGGGGGAGCGGGAGGAGACGGTGATGTAGCCGACGAGGTTGACGCCCGCCGCGCCGCTCGCCAGGTCCTCGCCGCGCTGGTCGAGTCGGCTGTGGGCGGCGATGTCGCGGGGGTCCACGGTGCGGTTCATCTTGGCGGCGCGGGAGGCCTCGGCCTCGTCGTTGGTCTTCTCCGTGAGCATGCGCTCGATGGCGATCTCGGTGGGTTCGAGGTCCATCGTGACGGCGACCGTGCGGATGACGTCCGGGGTGTGGACGAGCAGCGGCGCGAGGAAGTTGACGCCGACCGGGGTCATCGGCCACTCCTTGACCCAGGCGGTGGCGTGGCACCAGGGGGCGCGGGTGGAGGACTCGCGGGTCTTCGCCTGGAGGAACGTCGGTTCCATGGCGTCGAGTTCGGCCGGCCAGGCGTTGCGCTTGGTCATCGCCTGGATGTGGTCGATGGGGTGGTCGGGGTCGTACATGGAGTGGATCAGCGATGCCAACCGGCCCTGGCCGAGGGGCTGTCGGACCCGGATGTCGGCTTCCTGGAGGCGCGAGCAGATGTCGGTCAGCTCGCGGGCCATGACGACCGCGAGACCGGCGTCCTTGTCCAGCTTGCGGCCGGACTGGGGGCGGGCGGCACGCGCCATCGCGTGGGCCTCCGCGGCCAGTTCACGGGTGTAGTGCATACAGGCGACGAGGTAGGCGCGGTGCTGCTCGCTGCTGGTCGACACCATCGACTGGAGTTGGTCGTACGACGTCTGCAGCCAGGGCAGCGCCTTCACGTCCCCGCGCATCGCGACGTCCTTGGCGTGGGCGTCGGGGTCGGCGGGGAGGGTGCGGGCGAGCATTTGGATGCGGGTGACGAAGCCGTCGCCGTTGGCCACGTGCTTGAGGAGGGTGCCGAAGCGGTCGACGAGGGCTTCTTGGTCCTCGGAGTCGCGCAGGCCGACGCCGGGGCCCTCGATCTCGATGGCGGCGGTGACGGTTCGGCGGTCCGCGTGCAGGAGTACGGCGATCTCGTCGGGCCCGAACGGGGCGGCGAGCCAGTTGATCCGGCCGATGCCGGGCGGCGGGCCGACCTCGATCTCACGGCCGTCGGTGCGGGTGCCGGCCTCCATCACGGAGGAGCGGTACGTGGTGCCCTGGCGCAGGCTGCGCTTGTAACTGCGGTTGATCTCGAACCACTTGTAGAAGGTGCGGCGCTTGTAGGGGACGTAGACCGCGGCCAGTGCGAGCAGCGGGAAGCCCATCAGCAGGACGATGCGCAGGGAGAGCACCGGGACGAGGAGCCCGCACATCATGCCGAGGAACGCGCCCGCGATGATCAGTGTGATCTCGCCGGACTCGCGGTTGCGGCCGACGATCGCGTTGGGCCGGGCGCGGCCGATCAGATATGTACGGCGGGGCGTGACCGTATGCGACACGTGGGACTCGGTCGTCAACGCCCGTCACCTCCTGTGCTCTTGCTACTGCCGTTGCGGTTGTTGCTGGCGTGCGGGGTGTTGGCCGGGTTGCTCGAGCGGGGGGCGGGAGCGGCGGAGGGGACAGATCCGCCGCCTCCGTTCGGGTTGCGCGAGCTGTGGGCGGCGACGCCGCCGGACGCCGGGTTGCTGGGGCGGGAGGCCTGGGCTCCGCCGCCGTTGTTGTCGGCCCTGCTGCTGTGGGTCTTGATGCCCTGGGCGACGAGGGTGGCCGGGGAGCTGATGACCGCGGCGGCCTTGCCCTCGGCGTTCTGCATGATGCGGTTGTTGCGGGAGCCGGCGATCTCGTCGCCGAAGCCGGGGACGAAGCGGTAGATCATCGCGCTGGCGAAGATGGCGAGCAGGATGATGGCGAGGCCGGAGACGACGGCGGAGAAGGAGTCGGGGCCGTCGTCGGAGGAGAGTGCGCCGGCGAGGCCGAGGACGATGACGATCACCGGTTTGACCAGGATGACCGCGATCATGATGCCGGCCCAGCGGCGGACGTGGCCCCAGAGGTTCTTGTCGACGAGGCCGGCGTAGACGACGGTGCCGAGGAGGGCGCCGACGTAGAGGAGGGCGGCGCGGATGACGAGCTCCAGCCACAGGACGCCGGCGGCGAGGATGCTGACCAGGGAGACGACGATCAGCATGATGGGGCCGCCGCCGATGTCGTTGCCCTTTTCCAGGGCGCCGGAGAAGGTGCCGAAGAACGTGTCGGTCTGGTCGCCGGTGGTCTTCGCGAGGACCTGGGAGACGCCGTCGGTGGCGGAGACGACGGTGTAGAGGATGAGGGGGGTGAAGGCGGAGGCGAGGACGGTCAGCCAGAGGAAGCCGATCGCTTCGCTGATGGCGGTGGTGAGGGGGACGCCTCGTACCGCGCGCTTGGCTACCGCGAGCAGCCACAGGAGGAGGGTGAGGATGGTCGATGCCGCGAACACGACGGCGTACTGCTGGAGGAACTTCTGGTTGGTGAAGTCCACGTTGGCCGTGTCCTTCACCGCCTCGCTGAGCTTGTCGATGGTCCAGGCGGCGGCTTTGGCGCAGCCTTGGGCGAGGGAGGAGAGGGGGTCGAGGGTGGAGGTGGGATCGTCGTTGATCGACCCGCCGTTCTGCTTGCTGCTGCGGTCGCTCTCGCACAGTTGCCGGGCGGTGCCGGTGATCAGGCTGCAGGCGTTGTCACTCGGGGTGGGGGTCGGGGTGGGCGTCGGGGCCGCGTAGGCGCGAGCCGACAGGAGCACGGCCGCGGTCTGTACGGCTGTGACCGCCGCGGCGGCCTTGAGCACGTAGCGACTACCGGGCATAGGTGAACCCTCCGTACTCGTCAACGGCCTTCGCCATCTCGTCGGCGCTGGAGGCCGTGTCGTCGCCTGGGACGGGCGCCGGGCCTTCCTTCTGGGACTGCCCGACGACCTTCCAGTCGCCGGCGGTCCACTGGAGCTGCATGGTGCTGGTGAACCAGCTGTTGGTGACCGGGTTCGTGGAGTTCTGGCCCGCCATGCCGAGGAGGCCGCTGCACCAGACCTCGACGGTCGCGGTGTTCTGGGCGGACTCGGTGACCTTGGTGCCGATGGGACTCGTACGGGACACGAAGGTGTAGCCGGCGGGTGTGGAGCCGTCCTCGTTGAGCCCGACATTCTTGTTGAAGGCCGGTGTGTAGGCGCGGTCCAGAGCCGACTGGAACGTGTTCAGGCGGGCCGGGGCGATGATGGTTCTCAGCGTCGCGTCGCGTTTGGCCTTGTCGAACATGTCGGCCGCGCCCAGTGCCACCGTGTAGTTCGCCGCCGCGCTCTGGGCGCCCTGTACGTCATGCGCGTAGCCCGTGGGGATCGCGCCCGGCGTGGACTGCACGGGCTTGGTCCCGCTGGCCGCCGTGGAAGAAGACTTCGGCTGCCCCCCGGCCCCGGCCCCCTCCCCCGAAGAAGACGCCCCATCCCCCCCGCGGTTCGCGAAGGCGATGGCTGCGATCAGGAGGACGATGACGCCGACCACGGTGACGAGGCTGCGGGAGGAGGAGCGGGTGGGGCGGCGGGCGCCGCCGTAGACGTCGGGGTCGCGGTCGGGGAGGCGGGTGCGGGTCTGCCCCGTGCCGCCGTAGCCGTCCTGGTCGTCTCCGAGAGTCATGCCGCCCACGTCCCCTCGACGTCGTACGAACACACGTAGGAGTACGACGGTAGCCGCGCTGGTTCCCGCGCGGGTGCGGTGTGGTGACTCGACATCAGGGAACGCAACCTCAGCCGGTGGGCACTGCGGACGGGTGGGGTGGAGGGGGTGCGGCGGAGGCCGTGGCTAGACGGCCATGCCGTACACGATGGTGAAGAGCGTGCCCAGGGAGCCGATGATGAAGACTCCCGTCAGGCCCGCGATGATGAGGCCCTTGCCCTGTTCCGCGCTGAAGGTGTCCCGCAGGGCGGTGGCGCCGATGCGCTGTTTCGCCGCGCCCCAGATGGCGATGCCGAGGCAGAGCAGGATGGCGACCGCCATGACGACCTGGATCATCGTCTTCGCCTCGGTCCCCAGTGCCCCGAAGGGGCCCCAGTCCGGAGCGATCCCGCCGATGATGGTGTTGATGTCTCCCTTGTCGGCCGCAAAGAGCATGTAAGTCACCGCCCCTGGTGGGTAGTTCCGTTTCCCCTGCGGTGCGCAGAGGTCAGGCCTCATTGTCGCCGACAATTCCGCCGTCGCATGTCGACTTGGCGTCATTGGTTGGCGGGTTTCGTACGAATGACTGTCTGGTCACTCTGTGTATCACGGCAGGTCACGCCGGGCAATGAGGCCTGAGCGGAACCTGTCGTGTGGTTCCGTCGTTGACCCCTGTTACGACCTGCGGCGCTTCTGGCACCGATGTTCTGCGGGTGAAGGCTATCCCGGAGCGGACCGGGCATGACGAACGGGCCGCGGCAGGGGAACCGCGGCCCGTTCGTTGACGGAGAGTCAGCCGGTGAAGGCGTCCACTCCCTCCGGGGTGCCCCAGCCGGTCGGGCCGTCGTATCCCGACCTGGCGGTGCAGAAGTAGCTCGTGGAGCAGGAGCCGTTGTTGCCCGAGGTGACGTCGTTGAGGGCCGAGGTGCCGGCCGCCGCGTAGGGGTACTGGGCCGGGTAGTCGCTGCTCCCGGGGGTGCCGGCCAGTGCGTAGACGCCCGCGATGATCGGGGCCGAGGCGCTGGTGCCGCCGAAGGTGTACCAGCCGGCGGTGACGCCGTAGGAGTCGTAGACGGAGACGCCCGTGGCGGGGTCGGCGACCGCGGAGACGTCGGCGATCATGCGCTTGGTGCAGCCGGTGTCCGTCTGCCAGGAGGGCTTGGCGTCATAGGAGGAGCAGCCCGAACCCGTGCCCTCGGTGGAACTGGTCTTCCAGACCGACTCGGTCCAGCCGCGACTGGTGGAGGAGGACGAGGTCAGGGCCGTACCGCCCACCGACGTCACGTACTTGGAGGCGGCCGGGTACTCGGCGCCGTAGCCCTCGTCGCCGGCGGAGACGGTGATGGCGACGCCCGGGTGGTTGAAGTAGGAGGAGTCGTAGGAGGTGTCCGACGACGACTCGGAGCCGCCGTAGGAGTTGGAGACGAACTTCGCGCCCAGGGTGACCGCTTCGTTCACGGCCTTGCCGAGGTTGGCCATGGTGGCCGAAGTGGCCTCGACCAGCAGGATCTTGGCGTTCGGGGCGATGGCGGAGACCATGTCGAGGTCGAGGGAGATCTCCTCGGACCAGCCCGAGTCGCTGGAGGGCAGCGAGGTCGTGGAGCCGGTCTGGCTGACCTTCTTGAAGCAGCCGTTGGCGGTGGTGCAGGCCGGGAGGCCGTAGTACGAGCGGTACTTGGCGAGGTCGGCCTCGGCGTTGGGGTCGTTGTAGGCGTCGACGATGGCGACGGTCTCGCCGGAGCCGTTGGAGGCGGAGGCGTCGGTGAGGCCGTAGGCGTCCTGGAGGTCGCTGGGGCCGTAGCCGGAGGGGGTGGCGGCGTCGGCGGCCCTCGGGGTGACGCCCCGGGCCCGCTGGGCCTTCTGGAAGGCGGTGGTGCCGCCGGTCACGCGCAGCGAGTTGCAGGCGAGTTCGCCGGCCTTCTTGGGGGTCGCGCAGGGGGTCGCGGCCCAGGTGACCTTCGAGGAACTCACGGCCGCGTCGGCGTGGACCGCGGTGCCGAGGCCCGCCAGGACGAGGGCGGCGGTGGCGACCGTGGCCGAGCCGATACGGCGCCATCTCAGCTGTCTGTGGGGGAAGTTGGTACGCAAGGTGCAGCCTCCTGATGGTGAGGGACAGGGGCGGTGCGGGTGCGTGCCGTCGGTGAGGGGTCCCCGGCGGCGGGCGGCGGCCTGCGACGACGGTCCTCTTGTTGAGTACGCGACAACAAGGGACCCGGTGGATTCCTGACTTCCGCCTTACGAACCGGGCGTCGGCGTTACCTGGCGATGGAAGGCCGTTGGACTGCGGGCGGCGCTCGCTTGACCCGATTCACAGGTGTACGGCGAACGGGCCGCGACCGGATGTCGCGACCCGTTTCCGTTGTGCCGCCGAGGGGACCCCACGTCCCCCTCTCAAGGGCGGCGCCCCGTGACCCGACGGGGACATTCGTGAGCGGACTCAGCCGGTGAAGGCGCCCAGTCCGGCCGGCGTACCCAGGCCGGTCGGGCCGTCGTAGCCCGACTTGGCGGTGCAGAAGTAGCTCGTGGAGCAGGAGCCGTTGTTGCCCGAGGTGACGTCGTTGAGGGCGGAGGTGTCCTCGTAGGGGTACTGCGCCGGGTAGTCGCTGCTGCCCGGGGTGCCCGCGAGGGCGTACACCGACGCGATGATCGGGGCGGAGGCGCTGGTGCCGCCGTAGGTGTTCCAGCCCGTGCCGTCGTCGCCGTAGGAGTCGTAGACGGAGACGCCCGTGGCGGGGTCGGCGACCGCGGAGACGTCGGCGATCATGCGCTTGGTGCAGCCGGTGTCGGTCTGCCAGGACGGCTTGGCGTCGTAGGCGGAGCAGCCGGAGCCGGTGCCCTCGGTGGAGCTGGTCTTCCAGACGCTCTCGGTCCAGCCGCGGGAGTTGGACGAGGTGGACAGCTTGGTGCCGCCGACCGCGGTGACGTACTTGGAGGCGGCCGGGTACTCGGCGCCGTAGCCCTCGTCGCCCGCGCTCGCGGTGATGGCGACGCCCGGGTGGTTGTAGTACGAGGAGTCGTACGAGGTGTCGCTCGACGACTCGGAGCCGCCGTAGCTGTTGGAGACGAACTTCGCGCCCAGCTTGACGGCCTCGTTGACGGCGGTGCCCAGGTTGGCGTCGCTGGCCGACTTCGCCTCGACCAGCAGGATGTCGGCGTTCGGCGCGATGGCCGAGACCATGTCGAGGTCGAGGGAGATCTCACCGGCCCAGCCGCTGTCGGCGCTGGGGAGGGAGGTCGTGGAGCCGGTCTGGCTGACCTTCTTGAAGCAGCCGTTGGCCGTGGTGCAGGCGGGCAGGCCGTAGTACGAGCGGTAAGTGGCCAGGTCCGCGGCGGCGTTGGGGTCGTCGTAGGCGTCGACGATGGCGATGGTCTCGCCGGAGCCGTTCGAGGCGGACGCGTCGGTCAGGCCGTAGGCGTCCTGGAGGTCGCTCGGGCCGTAGCCGGTCGGGCTCGCGGAGGAGGCCTTCGGGGAGACGGTCGCGGGCTTGACGCCCTTCCTCGCGGCCTGCGCCTCCTGGAAGGCGGTGGTGCCGCCCGTGACGCGCAGGGCGTGGCAGGACGCGTAGCCCTTCTTCGGGGTGGCGTCACACGCGTTCGTGTACTGCACGTGCGCCTTGGCGACGGCGGTCGCGATGGCCTGGGGGCTCACCTTGTGGGAGGTGGCCGCGTCGGCCTGGGCGGCGGTGCCGAGGCCGGCGATCAGGAGTGCGCCGGTGGCCACGGCAGCGGAGCCGATCCGACGCCATCTGCCGGATATGTGGGGGGTGTTGGGGGTGGACGTACGCAACGTACAGCCTCCTGGAAGTGGTGGACAGAGGCCTGCGGAGGGGGGACCACCGGTGGGTTCCCGGTGGGGGCGGCGACCCGCGTAGACCATCCCCTTGTTGAGTACGTGACAACAAGACAGGCGGTGGAATCCTGACTTCCGCCTTACTGAAGGGCGTTGTCGGCTTACTGATCAATGGCGGCCCGATGGGCGGTGAATGGTCTCGGCTTGACCATCTACACGCGTCGCACACAACTCCCGTGGCGGACGGACAGCTTGACGACAGGGGAGTGTGCTCAGCGCGGCCGGAGTCCGTGGAGCAGGTGATGGATCACTTCCGGTACGGCGTCCATGGCGCCGTCGGGCCGGGTGAACCCGTTGGCCGCGAAGGTGGCGAGGCCGTGCAGGGTGGTGCCCACGACGAGGGTGAGGTGCTCGGCGTCGCCCTCGACGATCTCGCCGCGCCGCTGGGCGGCGGCGACGATCTGGGCCAGGCGGCCGACCGTGTGGTCGATCGCGGCGGCCATCTCCTCCTCGGCGCCGGGCTCGTGCTTGCGGGCGTACATCAGCTCCAGCAGCTCGGCGTTGTCGACGGCGAAGCCGAGGTAGGCCCGGGCGAGGGCGGTCAGTCGGGGCTGGAGCGGGAGTTCCGGGTCGTCGGCGGCCTCCATGCTCCTGGCCATGCGGTCGTAGCCGGCCAGCGCGAGGGCGTTGAGCAGGGCCTGCTTGTCCTTGAAGTGCCGGCCGGGGGCGGCGTGGCTGACCCCGGTGTCCCGGGCCAGCTCCCGCAGCGACAGGGCGCCGGCCCCCTTCTCCCTGAGGGTGCGCTCGGCGCTCGCGAGGAGGGCGGAGCGCAGGTCTCCGTGGTGGTAGGGGCGGTTCTCGGGCATGCGGGCCATCGTATCCCGATGTTGGCGCCGCCAGCATTGTTGTCATTGACAGCATTGTTGGCGTCGTCTACATTCCGGAGCATGGCTGACAAGAGCACGGAGAAATGGAACGCGACCCGCCTCCCCGACCTCGGCGGCCGGACCGCGGTCGTCACGGGCGCCAACAGCGGCATCGGCTTCACCGCCGCGGACGCGCTGGCCCGGGCGGGAGCGCATGTGGTGTTCGCCGTACGGGACCCGGAGCGGGGCTCCGCCGCCGCGGCGCGGGTGAACGGCAGCACCGAGGTGCGCCGGCTCGACCTCGCGGACCTGGCGTCGGTCCGGGAGTTCGCGGCGGCCTGGGACCGCCCGCTGGACCTGCTGGTCAACAACGCGGGTGTGATGATGATCCCGGCGCAGCGGACGCGGGACGGGTTCGAGACGCAGTTCGGCACCAACCACCTCGGCCACTTCGCGCTGACGAACCTGCTGCTGCCGTACCTCACCGACCGGGTCGTGACCGTGTCCTCAGGCGCGCACCGCTGGGGCGACCAGCGGATCCACTTCGAGGACCTGGACATGACGTCCGACTACGACCCGCGGGGCGCCTACGGCCAGTCGAAGCTGGCCAACCTGCTCTTCGTCCTCGAACTCCAGCGCCGCCTCACGGAGTCGGGCTCGGGCGTCCGCGCCCTGGCCGCCCACCCCGGCTACGCGGCCACCAACCTCCAGAGCCACGCGTCCAGTTCGGCGGCCCGGGTGTTCATGAGGTTCGGCAACAGGTTCTTCGCCCAGGACGACCGGGCGGGCGCGCTGCCCACGCTGTACGCGGCGACCCAGGACCTGCCCGGGGCGAGCTACGTGGGCCCGGACGGTCTCGGTGAGATGCGGGGGGCGCCGACCCTGGTGGGCCGGAGCCGGGCCGCGAGCGACCCCGCGGTCGCGCGGCGGCTGTGGACGGTCTCCGAGGAGCTGACGGGGGTGCGGTTTCCCCAGGGTGCGGGGGCGAAGGGCTGAGCCCGCGGGGGCGTGCGGGCCCGGCTTTCCCGGAACGGGTTGATGTTTTTCTCACCTTCGTGCGGAATGCTGACGTCCGATGAAGCGCATGCCACGTATCGCTCTCTACGCCGTCGTCGTCATGCTCGCCGTCGTCTCGGCCTCCGAGGCGATAGCGGACGACGGCACGGGTCCCTTCGGGGTGACCGAGGTCGCCCCGGCGACCCCGGGGAACGCCCGGGTGGGGGCCCTGTTCGACGGCGCCCGGCACATGTGCACCGCCTCCGTCGTCCGCAGCCCCGGCCGGGATCTCGTCGTCACGGCGGCGCACTGCCTCGGCGGTGACGACGACCTCGTGTTCGTGCCCGGCTACCGGGACGGCAAGGCGCCGTACGGGAAGTGGAAGGTAGGGAAGCGGTACTTGCCCGAGGGGTGGTCCAAAGGGCAGGACGAGGACAGTGACGTGGCCTTCGCGGCCGTCGAGGGGAAGGTCCAGGACGTCGTCGGCGGGAACCGCTTCGTGACCGGTACCGCCACCGGGGCCACCGCCGTCACCGTCACCGGGTACCCGAACTCCCGTGACGTGCCGATCAGCTGCACCAACAAGCCGACCGCGCACAGCCGTACCCAGCAGCGCATCGAGTGCCCCCAGTTCACGCCGGGCACCAGCGGCAGCCCCTGGGTGAACGGGAACGGGCAGGTCGTGGGGGTGCTGGGCGGGCACCAGCAGGGCGGGGACACCGCCGACGTGTCCTACAGCGTGGTCCTCGGGGCGGAGGCGGCCGCGCTCTACCGGGACGTGGTCTGCTGATCTTCACGCCGACCCGCCCGAGTACCCCGGTTTCCTCCGGGGAAGCTCCTAAACTGACGCGGGCGTACTCCCATCGGGCGAGGGGCGGTTGACGGTGCGTAAGGCGTGGATCGTGGCGGGCGCCGCTCTCGGGGCGGGGCTCGCCTTGGTGATGCTGCTCGTCGTGGGCGTCTACCTCGTCGCCGGGAACCTCGCGGGCGGTGTGGGCGGAGCCACCAGGTCGCTGGCCAAGGGGGCCGTGCCCGCCGCCTACCGGAACCTCGTGCAGAAGTGGGGCAACCTCTGCCCCGCCATCAATCCGGCCCTGCTCGCCGCCCAGCTCTACCAGGAGAGCGGATTCAACCCGAAGGCCCAGAGCGCCGCGGCCGCGCAGGGAATAGCGCAGTTCATTCCGGGGACCTGGGCCACGCACGGGGTCGACGGGGACGGGGACGGCGACAAGGACGTATGGGACCCGAACGACGCCATTCCGTCGGCGGCCTCGTACGACTGCTCGCTCGCGTCCTATGTGAAGGACGTTCCCGGGAACATCACCGAGAACATGCTCGCCTCGTACAACGCGGGCGCCTACGCGGTCATCAAGTACGGGGGCGTGCCGCCGTACAAGGAAACCCAGAACTACGTGAAGACCATCACGACTCTGGAGGAGAGCTTCGCCGCGCCGACCACCCGTGTCGATCCCTCCAAGCAGGCCGCGGGGGCCATCTACTACGCGCAGAAGAAACTCGGCACGCCTTATCTGTGGGGCGGAACCGGTACCGCGGCGCAGGACGGGCGGTTCGACTGCTCCGGGCTGACCCAGGCCTCGTACGAGAGCGTCGGGATCACCCTTCCGCGGGTTGCGAACGATCAGTACAACGCCGGCCCGCATCCGGCCAGAAGTGAACTGCTGCCGGGGGATCTGGTGTTCTTTTCCAAGGACCCGACAAACTCGCGCGCCATCCACCATGTAGGGATTTATGTGGGCGGCGGGTACATGATCGACGCACCGAGAACAGGTGCTGTGATCCGGTTCGACCCGATCGACACTTCTGAGTACTTCGGCGCCACCCGGGTCACCGAAGATGGCGCGAAAGCATTGCCCACCACGGTGTGACCGACGGTGACACCTACCCCCTGAGCTGCGGCGATGTGTCTCTCTTCGATAACGTCTGCGTGATCATTCAGTGGAGTGTGGAACGTATTAACAGGAGCCGTGCGTTCCTGGGGGCGTAGCCGAGCGGACATGGGTACGCCGGGAAAGACGACGAAAGGGCCGCTGCACGATGGCTGTTCTCGCCGAATCCGGGTCGAATCCCGACGTCGATCTGCTCTACGACATCAATGGCCTGGCCAAGGACGCCCCGCAGTGGTTCGACCGGGTCATGGAGTACGTCGGGGAGTACGGAATCCTGCTCGGGATGGTGCTGCTCGTCCTGTGGTGCTGGTGGACGGGGCGGCGCCGGGGCGGCGAGGACGCGGCGGCCTCCGTGGCCGCGCTGGTGTGGGCGCCGCTCGCCGCCGCGATCGCGGTGCTCGTGAACGTGCCGATAAGGGGCTTCGTCGAGCGGCCCCGGCCCTTCCGTACCCATGAGGGGCTCAAGGTCCTGGTCTCCGGGAAGACCGACTACTCCTTCGTGAGCGACCACGCGACCATCACCATGGCGCTGGCGGTCGCCCTGTTCGTGGCCCATCGCAGGTTCGGGCTCGTCGGGATCGGCCTCGCGCTGCTGGAGGGGTTCTGCCGGGTGTACATGGGGGTGCACTACCCGACGGACGTCATCGGCGGGTTCGCGCTCGGTACGGCCGTGGCGCTGCTGCTCTCGCCGCTCGCGATGGCCCTTCTGACGCCGGTGATGAAGGCGGTCGAGGGGTCCTCGAAAGGGGCGTGGATCGTCCGCGCGCGAGGAGCGGAGCGAGAGGCCCCGGTGATTCCCGGGGCCCGGCAGGAGACCGCGGCTTCGGAGAGGGACCTCGCCGCCTAGGAGACGGCCCGGGCCTTCGGGGACCGCGGGTGCTGGTCCTACGGCGACTGCGGCGGCTGGTCCTACAGCGACCGCGGGTGCTGGTCCTACAGCGACTGCGGGTAGCTGAAGAACCCCTGCGGGTCGTACTGCTTCTTCACCTTGGCCAGCTTCGCCGCCGCGTCGCCGTAGTACGCCTTGCGCCAGTCCTTCAGCGTCGGGTCCGTGTAGTTCTGGTAGGCCGCTCCCGAGGCGTACGGCTTCATCGCGTTGTGGGCCCCGGTCAGCCAGGACTGGGCCGTCGTGCCCGTCGTGCCGGCCTTCCAGGACGCCAGGTACTGGGCCAGCATGCGGGAGCGGCGGTGGACGAAGGCCGTGGCCGTGGGGGAGACGCGGTTGACCGCGCCGCCCAGGGCCGTGAGGGCGATGCTTCCGGAGCCGCCCCGGACCGAGGAGATCTGCCTCAGCAGGGTCTGGATGCCGGCCGCGGGGATCGAGCGGTCGAAGAAGTCCGAGTGGGCCGTGTAGGTCTCGCGGCCGAGGGCCCCCTGGCGCGAGCGGCCGGGGGTGGAGCCGGGCAGATGGCACTGGGCGTCCGTGGCGAAGGACGAGCAGCCCGCGTACGCCTCCATCGCGCTCTCGTAGGAGTGCCGCTGGAGCGTCACATGGCGGGCCGGTGAGCCGACCTTGTCGGCCAGGCGGTCGAGGGCGTTCTGGAGCTCGCCGTAGGTGCCCATCGAGAACGCCGCGACCGCCACGGTGGGCGAGCCGCCGTTCTCCAGATGGCAGGAGGACCAGATCTCGTCGGGCTGGGTCGGGCCCCACTCCTGCCACGCCTTCACCACGGCGGCCGCCTTGGACCAGGGCCAGGTGACGTACGCGGTGACGCCCTGCGGGGCCGGGTGGGTCTTGAACCGGAGTTCCGTGACGACGCCGAAGTTGCCGTTGCCCGCGCCGCGCAGGGCCCAGAACAGGTCCTTGTTGGTCGTCGCGTCCGCGGTGAGGGTCTTGCCGTCGGCGGTGACGAGGGTGGCCTGGGTGAGGCTGTCGCAGGTGAGGCCGTAGGCCCGGGAGGCCACGCCGTGACCGCCGCCCAGCACCAGCCCGGAGACGCCGACGGTCGGGCAGGAGCCGGCCGGGATCGTCACGCCCTTGGCGGTCAGGGCCCGGTAGACGTCGATCAGCTTGGACCCGGCGCCCACCACGGCGGTGCCGCCGCCGGTGCGGACGCGGTTCAGTTCGGAGACATCGACGATCAGCCGGTTGTTTCCCGAGGACCAGCCGGCGTAGGAGTGGCCGCCGTTGCGGATGGCGACCTTGACGCCGTGGGCGCGGGCGTAGGCGAGGGTGGTGCGGATGTCGTCCGGGTGGGCCACGTACGCGACCGCCGCGGGCTTCAGCGAGTCGAAGCGGGTGTTGTAGAGGCGGCGGGCCGTCGTCCAGTCGGCGTCGCCGGGGCGGATCAGCCGGCCGTCCAGGTCGCGGGCGAGGGCGGCCCAGTTCGCTGGGGCCGCGGCGGGCGTACGGGAGGTGAGCGAGGTGCTGACCGTGCTCCGGGTGGCGTCGGCGCTGCCGCCGCCGTCACAGGCGGCCGTGGCCACCGCCGCGATCGCGGCCGCGCCGCCCCCGATGAACGTACGCCGTTCCATGTCTCCGTGCCTTTCGTCGGCCGCGTAGGCTTCCGTGGAACGAGACGGCACCAACGGTGCGCGGGTTCCCTTGAGGGTTCCGGAATCGCACTGTGCCCTCGACGTAAGCGTTCCGTGACCTCACCGCACCTTTCGCAGGGGTTCACCCGCCGTTCACTTCCGGCCATCAACGCCTTCACCTGATCTGCCTAATTTCGGCCTTACACGATGCGTGGTGCGTTCGAATGCACGTCCGTATCACCCAGACTTCGCGCACGCCGCCGGATTCAGGACGGCGGCTCCCGGAAGGAACTCAAGTGAAGCTTCAGCGCAAGAACCGGCGGGCCCTCGCCTTCGGTGCTCTCGCCGTCTCCGGCGCCCTGGCCCTCACGGCGTGCGGCTCCGACGACACCAGCAGCGGCAGCGACGCCAGCGGCTCGTCGACCGCCAACGCCAGCAGCATCAAGTGTGACGACGCCAAGGGCCAGCTGCTCGCCGACGGCTCCTCCGCGCAGAAGAACGCGATCGACGCCTGGGTCAAGCAGTTCACCGCCGCCTGTGGCGTGCAGATCAACTACAAGGGCGGCGGCTCCGGCGCCGGTGTCACGGCCTTCAACAACGGCCAGGTCGCCTTCGCCGGTTCCGACTCCGCGCTGAAGCCGGAAGAGGTCACCGCCTCCAAGAAGGTCTGCTCCGGCGGCCAGGGCATCGACCTCCCGATGGTCGGCGGCCCGATCGCCCTCGGCATCAACGTCTCCGGTGTCGACAAGCTCACGCTGGACGCGCCGACGATCGCCAAGATCTTCGACGCCAAGATCTCCAAGTGGAACGACCCGGCGATCGCCAAGCTGAACCCGGGCGTGAAGCTCCCGGACCTGAAGATCCAGGCGTTCCACCGCTCGGACGACTCCGGTACGACGGACAACTTCACCAAGTACCTGATCGCCACCGCCAAGTCCGACTGGCCCTACGACGGCGGCAAGACCTGGCAGGCCAAGGGCGGCCAGTCCGCCGCGCAGTCCTCCGGTGTCGCCCAGCAGGTCAAGCAGACCAACGGCGCCATCGGCTACTTCGAGCTCTCCTACGCCAAGGACGGCATCACGCCGGTCAGCATCGACACCGGCGCCTCCGCCGCGGTCGAGCCCACCGTCGAGAACGCCACCAAGGCCATCGCTGACGCCCAGGTCGTCGGCACCGGCTCCGACCTGGCGCTGAAGCTCAACTACGCCACCAAGGCCGACGGCGCCTACCCGATGGTCCTCGTCACGTACGAGATCGTCTGCGACAAGGGCAACAAGGCCGACACGCTGGCCGCCACCAAGGCGTTCCTGCGCTACACCGCCTCCGAGGACGGCCAGAAGGTCCTCGCCGAGAACGACTACGCGCCGATCCCCGAGGACATCATCGCCAAGGTCCGCACCACCATCGAGGGCCTGAGCTGATCTGAGGTGCGGTCCGGCCCGGGCCCCCGCTTCCGAGCGCCCCGGGCCGGACCGCACCGTCCGGTGCACCGCCGCCAGGAGCCGTACGACATGTGCGGCTCAGCAGACCGGAGAACCTGATGGACACGACACAGATAACAGACGCACCTCCCCCCGCCCCCCAGCCCACCGAGGCCGAGCAGAAGCGCGCGGCCCGCGGCGCCACCCGGCCCGGAGACCGGATCTTCCTCGGTCTCTCCCGCGGCTCGGGCATCCTGCTGCTGGTGATCATGGCCGCCATCGCGGCCTTCCTCACCTGGCGCGCCTCGATCGCGATCAGCAAGGACGACGCGAACTTCTTCACCGCGTTCGAGTGGAACACCCAGCTGATCCCGCCGAAGTTCGGCATCGCCGTCCTCGTCTTCGGCACGATCGTCTCGTCGATCATCGCCATGGTCATCGCGGTCCCGATCGCCGTCGCCATCGCGCTGTTCCTCACGCACTACGCCCCCCGCCGGCTGAGCGGCCCGATCGCCTACGTGATCGACCTGCTCGCCGCCGTGCCGTCCATCGTGTACGGCCTCTGGGGCGCCCTGATCCTCGTACCGCACATGAACGGCCTGTACGGCTGGCTGAACGACTACCTCGGCTGGACCGGCATCTTCTCCTGGCAGCAGGGCGCACCGCGCTCGATGCTGACCGTCGGCATCCTGCTCGCGATCATGATCCTGCCGATCATCACCAACGTGAGCCGCGAGGTCTTCCGCCAGGTCCCGCAGATGCACGAGGAGGCGGCCCTGGCGCTCGGCGCCACCCGCTGGGAGGTGATCCGCATGGCGGTGATCCCCTTCGGCCGGTCCGGCGTGATCTCCGCCTCGATGCTCGGCCTCGGCCGCGCGCTCGGCGAGACGATGGCCGTGGCCACCGTGCTCTCGCCGTCCTTCGACATCCAGGCCAGCCTGCTCGACCCGGGCGGCGGCACCTTCGCCCAGAACATCGCCAGCAAGTTCGGTGAGGCCAGCGAGCTGGGCCGGGACGCGCTGATCGCCTCCGGTCTGGTCCTGTTCGTCATCACCCTGCTGGTCAACGGCGCGGCCCGCATGATCATCGCCCGCCGCAAGGAGTACTCGGGGGCCAACGCATGAGCACCGCAGCCGTCACCAGCAAGCGCAGCCTCCAGGGCGCGCGCCTGCCCAAGTGGGCGCCGTTCGCGATCGCCGCGGGCTCCGTCGCCCTGGGCGTGGTCATCACCTTCGCCGCGAGCCTGGACAGCAGCATCCAGTGGGCGCTGATGGGCGCGATCTTCTACGTCGTGGGCACCTACGCGATCGCAGCCCGGGTCGAGGGACGCCGTCAGGCCAAGGACCGGGTCGCGACCTCGCTGGTCTGGGTCGCCTTCCTGCTCGCCCTCATCCCGCTTGTCTCCCTGATCTGGTCGACCGTCTCGCGCGGTGTGAAGGTCCTCGACTTCTACTTCCTGTCCCACTCGATGGGCCTGGTCGCCGACGACGAGCCGGGCGGCGGCATCTACCACGCCATCCTCGGCAGCCTGGAGCAGGTCGGCCTCGCCACCGTGATCGCGGCGCCGATCGGTGTGCTCACCGCCGTCTACCTGGTGGAGTACGGGCGCGGCAAGCTCGCCAAGGCCGTCACCTTCTTCGTCGACGTCATGACGGGCATCCCGTCGATCGTCGCGGGCCTGTTCATCCTGTCGATCATGCTGGCCTTCGACATGCAGCCCTTCGGCTTCGCCGGCTCGCTGGCCCTGGCCATCCTGATGATGCCGGTGGTCGTGCGCTCCACGGAGGAGATGCTCAAGCTCGTCCCGAACGAGCTGCGCGAGGCGTCCCTGGCGCTCGGCATCCCGAAGTGGCGCACCATCCTGAAGGTGGTCATCCCGACCTCCATCGGCGGCATCACCACCGGCATCATGCTGGCGGTCGCCCGTATCGCGGGTGAGACGGCGCCGGTGCTGCTGCTGGTCTGGGGCAACTCGCTCATCAACGCGAACCCCTTCGAAGGTGCGCAGCAGTCGCTTCCGCTGTACATCTATCAGCAGTACGCGAACAGCGGGGGCGCCGGAGCGGCGTACGACCGTGCGTGGGCGGCGTCGCTGACGCTGATCGCCTTCGTGATGATCCTGAACGCAGCGGCCCGCGGCATCGCCCGCTGGAAGGCCCCGAAGACAGGTCGCTGACGCGGCCACACAGCGACCGACCTTTCGAAAGAAGCAGTGATACCCATGGCCAAGCGAATCGATGTCAGCGGCCTCCACGCCTATTACGGCTCGTTCCGGGCCATCGAGGACATCTCGATGACCGTTGAGCCCCGCTCCGTCACGGCC
The DNA here is from genome assembly GCF_010548375.1 of Streptomyces sp. SID13726. Taxonomy (GTDB): domain Bacteria; phylum Actinomycetota; class Actinomycetes; order Streptomycetales; family Streptomycetaceae; genus Streptomyces. Next base: position 193,492 of record NZ_JAAGLY010000016.1, on the reverse strand, counting down.
TTCATCGGCCCCTCGGGCTGTGGCAAGTCCACGTTCCTGCGCACGCTCAACCGCATGCACGAGGTCACGTCGGGCGGCCGGGTCGAGGGCAAGGTCATGCTCGACGACGAGAACCTGTACGGCGCCGGGGTCGACCCGGTGGCCGTGCGGCGCGAGATCGGCATGGTCTTCCAGCGCCCGAACCCGTTCCCGACGATGTCGGTCTACGACAACGTCGTGGCCGGTCTCAAGCTCAACGGCTCCTTCAAGAAGTCCGAGCTCGACGACGTCGTGGAGAAGTCCCTCAAGGGCGCGAACCTCTGGAACGAGGTCAAGGACCGCCTGAACAAGCCGGGTTCCGGTCTCTCCGGCGGTCAGCAGCAGCGTCTGTGCATCGCCCGCGCCATCGCGGTCGAGCCGAAGGTCCTGCTCATGGACGAGCCCTGCTCGGCCCTGGACCCGATCTCCACCCTCGCCATCGAGGACCTGATCGGCGAGCTGAAGGAGCGCTTCACGATCGTCATCGTGACGCACAACATGCAGCAGGCGGCGCGGGTCTCCGACCGCACGGCCTTCTTCAACCTCTCCGCCGTCGGCCAGCCCGGCAAGCTCATCGAGATAGACGAGACGGAGCGCATCTTCTCCAACCCGTCCGTCCAGGCCACCGAGGACTACATCTCGGGCCGCTTCGGCTGAGCCGCCCCAAGACCCCTCGCGGTGCTGCATGGCGGTGCCACCGCGAGGTCAACAAGGGCCCGCCCCCGGAATCCGGGGGCGGGCCCGTTGTCGTACATCCGAAGCGGCTTCTACAGGAACGCCAGGTACACGATTCCGTAGGAGCCGGCCGCGACGAGCGCTGCCGCCGGCATGGTGATGAACCAGCCGAGGATGATGTTCTTGGCGACGCCCCAGCGGACCGCGTTCACGCGCTTGGTGGCGCCGACGCCCATGATCGCCGAGGTGATGACGTGGGTCGTGGAGACCGGGGCCTTGAAGAGGTACGCGGTGGTGAACATGATCGCGGCGCCGGTGGTCTCGGCGGCGAAGCCCTGCGGGGGGTCCAGTTCGATGATCTTGCGGCCCAGGGTGCGCATGATGCGCCAGCCGCCCGCGTAGGTGCCCAGCGACAGCATCACCGCGCAGACGATCTTCACCCAGACCGGGATCGGATCGCCGTAGGTCTCGTGCCCGGAGATCACCAGGGCCATCACCACGACACCCATGGTCTTCTGGGCGTCCTGGAGACCGTGGCCGAGGGCCATGCCGGCGGCGGACACGGTCTGCGCGATCCGGAAGCCGCGCTTGGCCTTGTGCGGGTTGGAGCGCCGGAAGATCCACATGATCGCCGTCATCACCAGGTAGCCGGCGATCAGGCCGACGACCGGGGACAGGAACATCGGGATCACGATCTTGTCGATCACGCCGTGCCAGATCACGTCGGTGCCGCCCGCGAGCGCGGCTCCCACCATGCCGCCGAACAGCGCGTGCGAGGACGAGGAGGGCAGGCCGAAGTACCAGGTGACGAGGTTCCAGGTGATCGCGCCGACCAGTGCGGCGAAGAGGATGCCCATCCCCTTCGAGCCCTCCGGCGTCTCGATCAGGCCCTCACTGACCGTCTTCGCGACCCCGGACCCGAGGAAGGCGCCCGCGAGGTTCATCACCGCGGCCATGGCCAGCGCGGCGCGCGGGGTGAGCGCCCGGGTGGAGACGGAGGTGGCGATGGCGTTCGCCGAGTCGTGGAAGCCGTTCGTGTACGTGAAGAAGAGCGCGACCAGGATGGTCACGATCAGCGCGAAGGTGTCCATGGAGGGGCTCAGGACTCCTTGACGGCGATGGTCTCCACCGTGTTCGCCACGTGCTCGAAAGCGTCGGCGGCCTCTTCGAGGACGTCGACGATCTGCTTGAGCTTGAGGACCTCGATGGCGTCGTACTTGCCGTTGAAGAGGTGGGCGAGCAGCTTGCGGTGGATCTGGTCCGCCTGGTTCTCCAGCCGGTTGACCTCGATCCAGTACTCGGTGAGGTTGTCCATGGTGCGCAGGTTCGGCATCGCCTCGGCCGTGAGCTCGGCCGCCCTCGCCAGCACCTCGATCTGCTGCTCGACGCCCTTGGGCAGCTCCTCCACGTTGTAGAGGACGACCAGGTCGACGGCTTCCTCCATGAAGTCCATGATGTCGTCGAGGGAGGACGCCAGGGAGTAGATGTCCTCACGGTCGAACGGCGTGATGAACGAGGAGTTCAGCTGGTGGAAGATCGCGTGCGTGGCATCGTCACCGGCGTGTTCAGCGGCCCGCATACGCTCTGCGATCTCGGCCCGGCCGGCGGTGTCCGCCCCGAGCAGTTCCATCAGGAGCTTCGAGCCCGTGACGATGTTGTCCGCGGAGGCGGCGAACATGTCGTAGAAGCTCGTCTCCCTGGGGGTCAGACGAAAGCGCACAAGGGGTCCTCAGGATGCATCGGTTTCGGTCAGGCTGATGCTAAGTGCATCATCCGGCCACGGCTAATCCGCTCGCAGGCCCTATACCCGGGAAACTTCGGTACCATATACCCAGTAGGGGTATATGAATCCCTCTGGGCACGCCCCTGATACGGAGGACGCGATGACGACGACCGAGGCCGGCTCCACCGCTCCCTCCCAGCCGGTGGCCGAAAACACAACCCACGGCTACCACAAGCAGAAGGACGAACACCTCAAGCGCCTGCGCCGGATCGAGGGCCAGATCCGCGGCCTCCAGCGGATGGTCGACGAGGACGTCTACTGCATCGACATACTCACGCAGGTCTCGGCCTCCACCAAGGCCCTCCAGTCCTTCGCCCTCCAGCTCCTGGAGGAGCACCTGCGGCACTGCGTCGCCGACGCGGCCCTCAAGGGCGGCACCGAGATCGACGCCAAGGTGGAAGAGGCGACCAAGGCGATCGGCCGGCTACTGCGCACCTGAGGCGGCCCCGCCCTGGTCCCGCTCCTCCGCCACCCGCAGCACCTCGTCGATGCTCTCCAGGCTGAGCCGGTCGTCCGCCGCCGAGGCCGCGATGATCAGCTCCCCGCACAGTTCGATCTCGGCGAGGGCCACGTGGTCCTGCACCGCCGTACCGCCGACCGGAGCCACGCGCATCACCTCTTCTCTGCCGTTACCGACTTCCTAGAGTAGGGAGCGGCCTACACACCGCGCATGGCACGGACGGGCTAGTTCTTGACGCCCGTCACGACTGCTCACCCCTCGGCGATCTTGCCGGCGTAGATGTCCCGGGCGGCCGGCAGCCGTACGTCGGCGGCGGCCCCGAAGTCGTACAGCAGCGTCGTCGAGGCGACCGCCACGATGCCGTGCCGCTGTCCGTTGACGAAGCTGAAGCGGTGCCGGATCTTACGGACCCGGCCCCGGTCGTCGAGGTAGACGTCGAAGGGCACCCGGGCCGTGGCGAACCCTTTCGCCGCCGCGGCCAGGGCGTTCCGGCCGGCCGCGGAGGCGTTGCGGGCCGCGACCGCGAGGTCCGCCGTGCCCCGGTAGTGCCGCACCTCGGTCCCGGCGAGCTCGGAGGTGCCGACGTACGTCGCCGTCCGCGTCCCGCGCAGCACCTCGGCCGCGGCGAGCGGATCGGTGGCCCCGCCGGTGACGAGGTTGCCGTCGGACAGGGTCGCGGTGTCGACCCGCACCCACTTGTCGGCGGGCACGCCCGCGCCCCGGTTCTTCATGAACAGGGCACCCGGCGCGAGGAGTTCGGTGATGGGCCGGTGCTCGCTGGTGCCGGCCGGGTCCTGCGGGAGCATCACCTTCAGCCGGCCGAGCCGGCCGCGGTAGTCGTAGACGCCCTCGCCGCGGATGGTGACCCGGGTGCCGCCGGTGGCCATCTCCATCGAGGTCCGGGCCTTCGAACTGCCCGCGTCCACCAGGGTGTCGGCGACCCGGTGCAGGGTCTCGACCGGATCGGCCGCGCGGGCGTCGGCGGCCCCGCTGCCGGAGCATCCCGCGGTGCCCGCGCAGACCGCGAGCACCGCCGCGACGACCGCCCCGCCGGCCTGCCTGTGCTGCCGCTCCGCCATCGCCGCCTACCCCCAGCCGATACGTCCGTCAAGGACGGCCCTGTCGTTGCGGATAACGACGGCTGGGTAGGGCCGTCACGCGATGCCTTCACCTGAGCTGGGTAACGTTGTCGTGTGGCGCAGCAGGACAGGATTCCCCCACCACCGTCCGAACCCCCGGCCCACCTGACGCAGACGGTCGAGCAGGGCCGTTTCTGTCTGGCCAGGTGCAGCTGCGGCTGGCGCGGCCCGGCCCGCAGAGCCCGCAGCCAGGCGCGGGCGGACGCGGAGGGGCACACCCGGGGCTGAGGGCTCGACCGGGCCCCGGTCGAGAACCTATGTGTGTTCGAGTACCCGGACCAGGAGTTCGTCGACCAGGGTGCGGTCGCGGGGCTGGGTCAGTCGGTTCCTGGCGGCGGTCGGGGGGAGCCAGAGGATGCGGTCGACCTCGTCGTTCGGGGTGAAGGTGCCGGTGGATGCCTCGGCCGCCCAGTAACGGACCTCCTTGGGGCGGCCGTTCGCGTAGTACTTCGCGGTGGACAGCGGGGCGCCGGGCAGGGCTCGGTACCCCGTCTCCTCCTCGACCTCGCGCAGCGCGCCGGTGAGATGGTCCTCGCCGCGCTTCAGCTTGCCCTTCGGGTGCGACCAGTCGTCGTACTTCGGACGGTGGACGAGGCAGATCTCCAGTTCGCCGTCGATGGGGGAGCGGCGCCACAGGACGCAGCCGGCTGCCTGGACGGGGGTTTCGTTGGCGTGCGTCACGTGGTTGTTCGCCTCCTGGACGGGTGCGTCAGGGCGTGCCGACCGTCTGTTTCTGCCAGGACCGCTGGAACGCGAAGCGGGCCGCCTCCACCTCGTGGCGCTGGTCGGCGTGGAGCACGCCGAGGGCGTAGGCGGTCGCCGGGGCGATACGGGGGGTGCGGGCGGCCGACGCCGCCGCGGCCGCCGCCTCCGAGGCGTCCCGGTGGCGGTCCAGGGCCTGACCCGCCGTCAGGAGCCGTACGTCCACCGGGGGGTGGGCGCCGCACAGCACCTCGCACGCGTAGCGGTGCAGCCGCAGCAGGAGGCGGACCTGGTGCCAGGGGGCGTCCTGCGGATGCGGCGAGGGGTCGGGGGACAGGCCGTGGATGAGGGCCTCGGCGTTGTAGGGATGGCCCGCGGTGACCAGGGGCAGCGCGGTCACCGCGTCCTCCAGTCGCTCCTGGGCCGCGGCGGCGTGCGGGCGCAGGTCGGTCGTCGCGGCCTTCGGCGTGAGCGGGACCTCGCTGGCGAGTACGGCGATGCTGTCGGCGACCGCGTGGAAGCGGCTGGAGCCCAGGGCCTGGAGCGCGGTCGAGTGGGCCCGGGTGCGGGCCAGGGTGAGCTGGCGGTCGAGGAGCGCGCCCGCCTTGGCCGCGCCCACGGTGAGGTTGCCGCGGTCCGGGGCGGGTGCCGCTCCCGCCGTACGGCCGGCCGCCACGGCCTCCACGTCGTTGACCGACTGGGACGGGAACACCGCGCCCGACAGCCGGTGCAGCGCGAGCAACAGCCGTTCCAGGCGCGACTCGTAGGCGTGCTCCATGCCCAACGTGCCGGAGAGCCAGGCCAGTTCGGGGCGCAGCGACTCCGACCAGTCGGCGTCCAGGAGGGGCCGGAAGGTGTGCAGGCTGGCGCTGACGCGGCGGACCGAGCGGCGCAGGGCCCGGGCCGCGTCGACGGGTTCCTCCGTGCCCGCCGCCGCACCGCCGGACTCGCGGTGCTGACGGAGAGCGCGAAGGAACTCCGTGGCCTGGGCCCTCAGGTAGCCCGCGAGGGCGTCCCCGGTCGCGGCCCCGGCCAGGGGTTCCGTCGGTTCAAGGTGTTGCTGTGCCACGCCGGCGCCTCCGGGCGTCTATGAGCATCTCCTGGACATTGCGCAGGGGCCCGCCGTCCGCGTCGGTGGCATGCCGGGTCCACTCGCCGTCCGGGCCGAGGTGCCAGGACGCGGTGGTGTCGGACATACCGGTCTCCAACAGCCGGTTCAGGGCTGCCCGGTGGGCCGGGTCCGTCACCCGCACCAGCGCCTCGATACGACGGTCGAGGTTGCGGTGCATCATGTCGGCGCTGCCGATCCACACCTCGGGCTCGCCGCCGTTGCCGAAGGCGAAGACCCGGGAGTGTTCGAGGAACCGGCCGAGTATCGAGCGGACCCGGATGTTTTCGGACATGCCCGTGACGCCGGGGCGGATCGCGCAGATGCCGCGCACCCAGACGTCGACGGGTACGCCGGCCTGGGACGCGCGGTAGAGCGAGTCGATGAGCGCCTCGTCCACCATCGAGTTGACCTTGATGCGGATGAAGGCGGGACGTCCTGCGCGGTGGTGCTGGACTTCCTTGTTCACACGGGAAATGAGGCCGTCGCGAAGGGACTTGGGCGCCACCAGGAGGCGGCGGTAGGTCTCGCGGCGGGAGTACCCGGAGAGGCGGTTGAAGAGGTCGGACAGGTCCGCGCCGACCTGCTGGTCGGCGGTGAGCAGGCCGAGGTCCTCGTAGAGCCGGGCCGTCTTCGGGTGGTAGTTCCCGGTGCCGACATGGCTGTACCGCCGTAGCGTGTCGCCTTCCTGACGGACCACCAGGGACAGCTTGCAGTGGGTCTTCAGGCCGACCAGGCCGTAGACGACATGGCAGCCCGCCTCCTCCAGCTTGCGCGCCCACTTGATGTTGGCGTGCTCGTCGAAGCGGGCCTTGATCTCGACCAGGACGAGGACCTGCTTGCCGGCCTCGGCGGCGTCGATGAGCGCGTCGACGATCGGGGAGTCGCCCGAAGTCCGGTACAGGGTCTGCTTGATGGCGAGGACGTCCGGGTCGTCGGCCGCCTGCTGGAGGAACGCCTGCACCGAGGTGGAGAACGAGTCGTACGGGTGGTGCAGCAGGACGTCCCGGGCGCGCAGGGAGGCGAAGATGTCGGGCGCGGACGCCGACTCGACCTCGGCCAGGTCGCGGTGGACGCCGGCGACGAACTTGCGGTACTTCAGCTCGGGGCGGTCCAGGCCCGCGATCCGGAAGAGGCCGGTGAGGTCCAGGGGGCCGGGCAGCGGGTAGACCTCCGCCTCGGAGATCTTCAGCTCGCGCACGAGGAGGTCCAGCACCTCGCGGTCGATGGACTCCTCGACCTCCAGGCGGACCGGCGGGCCGAAGCGGCGCCGCATGAGCTCCTTCTCCAGGGCCTGGAGGAGGTTCTCGGCGTCGTCCTCCTCGACCTCCAGGTCCTCGTTGCGGGTGACCCGGAAGGTGTGGTGCTCCAGCACCTCCATGCCGGGGAACAGCTCCTCCAGGTGGGCGCCGATGACGTCCTCGATGGGGACGTAGCGGCCGGGGGAGGACTCCAGGAAGCGGGACAGCAGCGGGGGGACCTTGACCCGGGCGAAGTGGCTCTTGCCGTTGACCGGGTTGCGCACGATCACGGCCAGGTTCAGGGAGAGGCCGGAGATGTACGGGAAGGGGTGGGCCGGGTCGACCGCGAGGGGGGTCAGGACCGGGAAGATCTGGTGCCGGAACAGGGTGAAGAGGCGGGCCTGCTCCTTCTCCGTCAGTTCGTTCCAGCGGACCAGGTGGATGCCCTCCTCCGCGAGTGCGGGGGCGACGTCCTCGTGGTAGCAGGCGGCGTGCCGGGCCATCAGCTCGCGGGAGCGGGCCCAGATCATCTCCAGCACCTCGCGGGGCTGGAGGCCGGAGGCGGAGCGGGTGGCGACGCCGGTGGCGATACGGCGCTTCAGTCCGGCCACCCGGACCATGAAGAACTCGTCCAGGTTGCTGGCGAAGATCGCGAGGAAGTTCGCGCGCTCCAGGAGGGGCGTGTTCGGGTCCTCGGCGAGTTCCAGGACGCGTTCGTTGAACGCGAGCCAGCTGCGCTCCCGGTCGAGGAAACGACCCTGCGGGAGCTGGGCGGCGCCGTCGACCGGGATCTCCTCGTACGCGTCGAGATCCGCGTCGAGGTCGGGTTCCAGGTCGGAAACGGTGGCCGACACGGTGTGCGGGCGGTGCGCGGCTATGGAGCCCACGGAGGGCTGCACGTGCTGGACCTCTGCCTGGGTGTTCGACTGGCTCATGGGCCCATTCTTCCGCGCCAGGAGCGAAACGGGCGCGTCGGACAGTGCGAGCGGGAGCGATGCGGTGGCGGCGGCGGCGGCGACGGCGGCGGTGGGGCGGGCGGGGGTGGGGCGGGTGGGGGTGTGGTCGGTCCCCGTCCGCTCACCGGCCGTGGGCAGCGGTGAAGGCTCTGGCTCGGCGGGCTTCATTCGCTGAGCGTCGCAAGTCCGTCTGAACCGGTGGTTACGGCGACATGGCGTGCGGGATATCGGGGGGCGGCTCGCGGGCGTCTACATGTGGGGGTGGTTGGCTGCGGGTTCGGTGGGGGCGGGCGTTTTGCGCAGTTCCCCGCGCCCCTGAGGCCTGCGGCGGCCTGCTCGGCTTCGGTGGGGCCTGCTGTAGCGCGTCCTCGTGGTGGTGGGGTCGGGGCCGGGGTGGGGGGTATCCGTCCTCGGTCCGGCGGCTCGGTCCGTGCCAGAAGGTCTCGGTAACGGACGCCGGCCGCTGCGGGCGGACACCCCCCACCCCGTCCCCTGCGCGCCGTACGCGGCCAACGGCCCGTCGTGGCGCACGTCAGGTGCAACTCCCTAGGGGCGCGGGGAACTGCGCGACCAGCCACGACGCACCCGCACCCGCCAGACAACCGAACCCGGCACCCCCATACGCGCCCGGTTCAAGCAGATCGGCGGCGGAGTTGCCAGAAGGCGGCCCCCGTGGCCAGGGCTGTGGCTGTCAGGAGCAGGGCTGTTTCGGTGAGGTGGGCCGGCCAGAAGGCGGAGGTGGAGGCGGAGCCGGAGGTGGGGCGGAGGGACTGGAGGTAGTGGTTGAGGAGGGTTGTGGCTGTGACCGCTATGGCTGCGGAGGGGAGGGGGCGGGCCAGCAAGAGGGCCGTGAGGGTGCCGATGGCGAGGGCGCAGAGGGGGTAGGCCACCACCAGAGGGCCGTGCGCGGCGAAGACGTCGTTGAAGTAGAGGTTGTCGCCCATGAGGTCGCGGTGGGAGGACCAGGCCCAGCGGTAGACGGGGACGAACAGGGCGCCGCCGAGGGTGAGGGCCAGGGCGGGGAGGGTGAGCTTGGTGGTGAGCCAGCGGGTCGGGGTGATGCCCTGGGACCAGGCCAGGCGGGCCGTGCCGCTCTCCAGTTCGCGGGCGATGAGCGCGCCGGCGGCCCAGGCGGCGACGGCCCAGTAGCTGTAGTACATGAAGGTGCTGACCCAGCCGATGGCCTCGCTGTAGCCGTGCCAGGCGCCGAGGCCGCACAGGGTGCCGTCCCTGGGGCACGTGGCCAGGCTCTCGCGGACGGAGCCGGCCGTGACCTCGGTGAGCCAGATCAGGTAGCCCACCGAAGCGAGGACGAAGACGCCCCACACGATCAGTGCCGCGCGGTGCAGCCGCAGCACGGTCCGGGTGAGCCCCAGCGTCGGGGCGGCCGGCGCGCTCATCCCGTCGCCACCCGCCTGCGCAGCACGGCGAACGCGAGGGCGACGACCACGGCGGTGAGGGCGAGCAGGGCGCCGGTCTCCAGGAGCTGGCGGGGCCAGTAGTCGGGGGACGGCAGGTACTCGCGGGTGAAGCGGACGATGTCGTGCTGGGCGAGGCAGGCCTTGCTCGTGTAGCACCCGGGGTCGGAGACCTCCGCGCCGGTGGAGGTGAACGCCGAGCTGCGGGAGTTCAGGTCCGGCGTCTGGTAGCGGCCCTGGAAGGGCCAGTGGTTGCCCCGGAAGGCGTACACCAGGAAGTACGCGAACCCGCTGAACGCCAGCGCGGGCAGGGTGCGGCGGACCGCGAGCCCGATCAGCGCGCCGAGGGCGAGTCCGAGCAGCGGGGCGGCGACGGTGGCCGGGCCGACGGAGAAGTAGAAGGAGCGGGGGCCGATGCCGGCGACGAGCAGATTGCCGTGGGCCGACCACAACTGCCGGTACAGCAGGGTGAGAAGGCTCATTCCTACGACGATGAAGGCGGCCGGCAGCGCCAGCTTCGCCGTGAGCCAGCGGGCCGGTGAGACCGACTGGGTCCAGGCGAGCCGCGCGGTCCCGCTCTCCAGCTCACGGGCGATCAGCGGACCCCCGGCGAACAGGGCGACGGCGAAGGACGCCAGGGTGAGCAGGGTGTCCGGGTCGTAGAAGAGGTCGTTGAACGCGCCCGAGGTGAAGTAGAGGAGCGTGTCCCCTGAGTAGGCGGCCTCCGTGACCCCGCCGCCGTAGCCGAACCGCTCCAGCTGTCGTGCGGTGTCGTGGGCGCCCGGGCCGGTCAGCCAGAGCAGGAAGCCGGCGGTGATCACCACGAAGGCGAGCCAGATCCACAGGGCGGTGCGGTGCAGCCGCAGGACCGTGCGGAGCAGGCCGCGCGGTGTCTGTCGTACGGCGGTCGCCGGGGTCTTCTCGAGGGTCGCGGTGCTCATGCGGTCACTGCCTCGGGGGTCGCGGTGGTGCCCGGGGTGAGCAGGGCGCGGGCGTCGGGGGCGCGGAGGTGGGCGAGCAGCAGTTCCTCCAGGGAGGGCTCCTCGGTGGCCCAGCCCTCGACGACCGGGCCGTCCCGGCGGATCAGGGCGGTGAGGCCGCGGCCCGCCGTACGGGACTCGATCACGGTGTGCGGGGCCAGGTCCGCGGGGGTGCCCCGGCCGGTGACCAGGGTGTGCGCGGCGAGCAGGTCGTCGATGCCGCCGCCGAGCCGGACCCGGCCGCCGCCCAGGAGCAGCAGGTGGTCGCAGGCGTCGGCCAGCTCGGCCACGATGTGCGAGGACATCAGCACGGTGGTGCCGTGCTCGGCGGCGTCCGCCATCAGGGTGCCCATCAGCTCGTGCCGGGCGAGCGGGTCGAGGTCGGCCATCGGCTCGTCGAGGAGCATCAGGCCGGGCCGCTTGCCGAGCGCGAGGGCGAGCGCGACCCGGGTGCGCTGGCCGCCGGAGAGCGCGCGGATCCGGGAGGCCGGGTTCAGGTCGCCCTGCTCGACGATCCGGGCGGCGCAGGCGGCGTCCCAGCGGGCCGGGTTGAGTTCGGCGCCCATGCGCAGGGTCTCGGCGATGGTCAGCTGGGGGTACAGCGGCTTGTTCTGGGCGAGGTAGGCGATCCGGTCGCGGGCCTCACCGGGCGCTCCGCCGAGGACGGTGAGCGTGCCCTCGGTGGGCCGCAGCAGTCCGGCGGCTATCGCGAGGAGGGTGGACTTCCCGGCGCCGTTGGGGCCGACCAGTGCGCTGATACGGCCCGTGGGGAGCCGGAAGGAGCAGCCGTCGAGGGCCGCTCCCCGCCTGCCGTACCGCTTGCCCAGGCCGGACGCCTCCAGGGCGACGGCCGGGGTGCTGCTGGTGGAACTCACTGGTCCCCCTTCGGGAAGTGCTCGTCGAGTACGGCGGTGAAGAACGCGTCGACGTCCTCGCGGCCCAGGCCCGCCGCCCGGGCGCGCTTGGCCCAGTCGTCGAGCCCGGCGCGCAGGGGCGTGTCGGCCGTGCGGTCGGCGGCGCCCAGCGTCCTGCGGACGAAGGTGCCGAGGCCGCGGCGGGCCTCTACCAGGCCCTCCCGTTCCAGTTCGCGGTACGCCTTGAGCACGGTGTTCGGGTTGATGGCGGTGGCCTCCACGACCTCTCGGGCCGTGGGGAGCCTGTCGCCGGGTTCGAGCAGGCCCAGCCGGAGGGCCTGCTTGGTCTGCTGCACGATCTGCACATAGGTGGCGACGCCGGAGCGCCGGTCGATGCGGTACTCGACCACGCGGACAACCACCCTTTCACTAATTGAGTAGTGAAAGGGTGGTGGAAGAGGGCCGCGAAAGTCAAGCGTGATTTCTTTGTCGCCGGTGAACCGGTCGGCGGGGGTCGTCCGATGAAGGGACGTGAGGGAAACGAGAAGCGACGGAGATCTGCTGCGGGCCATCGCCGCGGACGCGGACCGGCGCGCCTTCGAGGAGCTGTACCGGCGGTACGCGCCCTGGCTGCTGGCCAGGCTGCGCGGCCGGTGCGCCGATCCGGGCCTGGTCGACGACGTCGTACAGGAGACGTTCCTGGCGGTCTGGCGGGGCACCGCCAAATACCGCGAGGAGGGCGATGTGGCCGGGTGGCTGTGGCGGATCGGGTCGCGGCGGCTGATCGACGCACTGCGCGGCGACGGGGCGCGGGGGCGGCTCAGGCAGGCCCTGTCCCGGCTGCGCCACCGCGACGAGGTGTCCGCGGAGGAGCGCGTGCTCGCGGGGGTGGAGCACGGGGACCTCGCGGGCGCCCTCGTCCAGCTGTCACCGGAGCTCAGGGCGGTCCTCCAGGCCACGGTCATCGACGGCCTGACCACCCGCGAGGCCGCCGTCCTGCTCGGTATCCCGCCCGGCACGGTCAAGACCCGCGCGATGCGCGCCCGCAAGCAGCTGAGGGAGGCCCTCGCATGAGTACCTGGCATGTCGCCGAAGAAGACCTGCGGGCCTACGCCCAGGGCGAGTTGGCCGCCCCGCTGCTCTGGTCCGCCGACACCCACCTCGCCGCCTGCGCGCGGTGCCGGGGGGCGCTCGCCGATGTGAGCGACCCGGTCGCGCTGGACGCCGGGTGGGAGCGGCTGGACGCCGAGCTGGACGCGCCCCGGCCGGGGTGGTTCGAGTCGGTGCTGACGCGGGCCGGGATCGCCGACCACACCGCGCGGCTGCTAGCGGCCACGCCGGTGCTCAGGCGCTCCTGGCTCGCGGCCGTCCTGTTCCTGCTGGTGGCGACCGTGGGCGCGGTGCACACGGCCGCCTCGCCCACCCTGTTCCTCGCGCTCGCCCCGCTGCTGCCGCTCGCCGGCGTCGCGCTGTCCTACGGCCCCACGCTCGACCCGACCTACGAGATGGCCGTCGTCGCCCCCATGCACGGCTTCCGGCTGCTGATGATCCGCACGCTCGCCGTGCTGGTCACCGGCCTCGGACTGAACGGCCTCGCCACCCTCGCGCTGCCCGGCTACGGCCTGCGCGCCCTGGCCTGGCTGCTGCCCGCGCTCGCCCTCACCGCGACCGGCCTCGCGCTCACCCCCCGGCTCGGTCCGGTGATCGCGCCGTCCCTGGTCGGCGGCGCCTGGGTGGCCGTACTGCTGGCGGCGCAGTCCGCGCAGCACACCTCGGCCGATCCGCTCGCACCCTTCACCACGGCCGGGCAGAGCGTGTCCGCGGCGATCGCCGTGCTCGCCGCCGGACTGCTCTTCCTCCTCCGTGACCGCTTCGACTTCTTCAACGGGAGCGCCGGATGACCGCCGTTGTTCCCGCCGCCGGGCTCGGTCCGCGTGTGGGCGGGGCCTGTGCCGTGGAGGGTGCGGCCGGGCCGCTCTTCCTTCTCCGTGACCGCTTCGATCTCTTCAACGGGAGCGCCGAATGACCGCCACCGTCTCCGCCTCCGGGCTCAGCCTGCGCTACGGCGGCACCCGCGCCCTCGACGACGTGTCGCTGTCGCTGACGCCGGGGGTGACCGGGCTGCTCGGGCCCAACGGGGCCGGGAAGACCACCCTGTTGAGGGTGCTCGCCACCTCCGTGCCCGCCGACCGGGGCTCCTTCACCGTCCTCGGTGTCGACCCCGGCACCTCGCGCGGCCGGCAGTCGGTCCGGCGCTCGCTGGGCTATCTGCCGCAGACCCCGGGGCTCCACCCGGACTTCTCCGCCTTCGAGTTCGTCGACTACGTGGCGATCCTCAAGGAACTCGCCGACCGCACCGCCCGCCACCGCGAGGTGCGCCGGGTGCTCGACGAGGTCGACCTCGGGGACGTCCGGGGCCGCCGGATCAAGAGGCTGTCCGGCGGGATGCGGCAGCGGGTCGCGCTCGCCGCGGCCCTGGTCGGCGACCCCGGCTTCCTCGTCCTGGACGAGCCGACCGTCGGACTCGACCCCGAACAGCGCATGCGGTTCCGGGAGTTGATCGCTCAGGCCGGAGAGGGCCGGACGGTCCTGCTGTCCACCCACCAGACCGAGGACGTGGCGATGCTCTGCCACCGGGTCCTGGTCATGGCCCAGGGCCGCATCCTCTTCGAGGGCACCCCCGCCGAGCTGACCGCCCGGGCCGACGGCCGGGTCTGGAGCAGCACGGAACGCGCCCCCGGTGCCAAGGCCGGCTGGCGCACCGGCACCGGCTCCTTCCGCAACGTCGGCGACCCGCCCGCCGGTGCCGACCTCCTCGAACCCACCCTGGAGGACGGCTACTTGCTCACCCTCGACGACGCGGGCGCGGAGGTGACGGCCGCATGAGCCTCGCCATGGAGACGGCGGCCGAGTCCGCCGCCGCGCACGAGGACGCCCCGCGCCGCTCCTGGGCGGCCGTCCTCGCCCTCGCCCGCTTCGAGACGCGCGACCTGCTGCGGTACATCCCGGTGCTCGCGACCCTGCTGCTGTACGTCGGCTGGACCGCGTGGACGCTGTTCCACTCGAAGGACGGCATGGACGCGTTCCCGGCGCTCCAGAACGTCGACCGGGGCACCCAGAGCGGACCCCTGCTGCTGGGGATCGGCCTGTTCGTGTGCGTCAACCGGTGCACGCTGCGGTCCCGGCGCCGGGGCACCGACCGGCAGTTCGACGTACTGGCCATGGAGCGCTGGCGGCGTACGGTCGCGCACATCCTGTCCATCGTGCCGTTCGCGGTGTTCACCGCGCTGGTCGTGCTCGCGGAGTTCGCCCGGCAGGCCCTCAGGGCGGGCGCGGTGGGCCATGCCTCGCCCGCCGAACTGGCCGTCGGACCGCTGTACGTCCTGCTGTGCGGCGCGATCGGCGTGCTGCTGGCCCGGCTGATCCCGACCACCTTCGCGGCCCCGTTCGGGGTCATCGCGTTCGTCGTCCTCAGCTTGTTCGTCTCCGAGGCCACCAACGACGCGGCGTGGTCGCGCTGGCTGTCGCCGATCGTCAGCGAGAGCAGCGGCGACACCGTGCTCCCGTCGGACCTCGTCGGCCGCCCGGCCGCCTGGCACGCGCTGTATCTGACCGGTCTGTTCCTGCTGCTGGCGCTCGGCGCGGTGCTGGTGAGCGGCGGCCGGGAACTGTGGCTGAAGGCCGGTACGGCGGGCGCGCTCGCGCTGACGCTGGCCGGTGTGGTGGGCCAGTCCGGGGGCGTGTCACCGGAGTTGGCGGCCGCCCGGGCGCGGGCCACGGTCTCCCCGCAGAAGGAGCAGTCGTGCGTGACGCGCGGCGGCTCGACCTACTGCGCCTTCCCCGAGTGGACCGGGCACACGGGCACCTGGGCCGGGGTCGTGGACCGGGTCCAGTCGCTGGCCGGCGGTACGGCGGCCCGGCAGCCCCTTCTCGTACGGCAGCGGGTCGACGCCCGTTACGGGCTGAGCGGTGAGGGGGCGATCGAGCCGTTCACCGCGCCGGACCAGGTGACCGTGGGCACGCGGTGGGGCGGCAACCGGATCCCGGAGTTCGCGGTCGGCGTGGCCTCCGTGCTGGTCGCCGGGTCCGAGTCCAAGGGCAGCGACCTGTGCGACGGACGGGTGGTCACCACGATGTGGCTCGCCCTGGGCGGGGCCTCCCACCCCCTCGGTGAACTCAGGAACGTCCGCATCGACGACAGCGTCACCGGCTCGGCCTATGTCCTCGCCCCGACCAGCGGACTGTCCATGTCGGCCGAACAGACGGATGTCGTACGGGAGTTGCTGGGCCGGCCGCGCGGTGAGGTGACGGCTGCCGTGCAGCGGCACTGGGCCGAGCTGACGGCTTCGGGGGTCTCCACGACCCAGGTCGCGAAGGTGCTGGGCGCCGAGGTGCCGAAGGGGGCGAAGGACTGTGCGGAGGAGTGACGAAGGTGCCCGCCGGGCGCTGGTGGGGGCCGTGGCACGCACCCTGCCGTGGCGGGCGGTGGGCGCGGGGGCGGTCGTAGGACTGCTGGTCGTGGGGTTTCCGCGGCTGGTGTCGAGCCCGCCCGACGCGTGGCTCGGCCTCAACCTGCTCCGGGCCGCCGCGCTGGTCCTCGCGCTCGGGCTGGCGTTCCTCCTGGACGACCCGGCCCGGCAGCTCACCACCCCTGTCCCGACCCGGCGTTGGGTCCGGGCGGGGCTGCGGGTGGCGCTGGTGGCGCCGCTCGCCGCGGTGTGGTGGGCGGCTGTACTGGCCCTGGTCCCGGCGCCGTCCCGGCCACCGGTCGGCGCGATCACCCTGGAGGCCGTGACCACGGCGGCCCTCGCCCTCGCCCTCGCGTCCGTCGCCGTCCGCTTCACCGACGAACCCGAACCGGGCCCCTCGATCGCGGCGACCCTTCTCACCGTCGCCCTCCTGGCCGCCCTCCTCGTCCCGGCCCGCTGGGACCTGTTCGTCCCGGCGGGCGACCCCGACTGGCAGGCGGCACACGGTCGTTGGGCCGTGTTGTTGGCGGGCGCGGTCGTGGTGTGGGGGGTGTGTATGCCGGAGCCGTTGCGGCGGGGGCGAGGGAAGGGGAAGGCGGGGACGGGCCCCGGGACCGGGACGGGTACGGAGCGACGGTCCCGGCCGGCGCCGGCCTGAGCGGCCCCGCCCCCGCACACCCCGCCATCACGTCTCCGTGCGGTACATCAGATCCGTCTCGTACGTCGTGAAACCGAGTCGTTCGTACACCGACACCGCCGCCTTGTTGTCGGCGTCGACGTACAGCATCGCCGTCGGCAGGCCCTGTGCGGCGAGGTGGCGGAGCCCGATCGTGGTGAGGGCCTTGCCGAGGCCGCCGCCCTGGGTGCCGGGGCGGACGCCGAGGACGTAGACCTCGCCGAGCTGTTCGGCCGCGTGGACCTTGGTCCAGTGGAAGCCGATCGGCTCGCCGGAGCGGACGGCGAGGAAGAAGCCCGCCGGGTCGAACCAGGGCTCCGACTTGCGGTCGTCCAGGTCGCGCTGGGTCAGGGACCCCTGCTCGGGGTGGTGGGCGA
Organism: Streptomyces sp. SID13726; assembly: GCF_010548375.1. GTDB lineage: Bacteria > Actinomycetota > Actinomycetes > Streptomycetales > Streptomycetaceae > Streptomyces. The sequence goes on along the minus strand of NZ_JAAGLY010000016.1, from coordinate 176,636 downwards.
AGGCAGCCGCGTTCAGCGCGAGCCAGGCCGTGTCGTCCTCGCCGGGGACGAACGCGCGGACCGTCACGTCGGCCGGGAGCACCGGGTCGGGCAGCTCCAGGCCGGTCAGCGGGCGCCGCATCTGCCGTAGCTCACGGAACAGGGTCAGGCCGAGGACCTGGGCGAGATGGCGGGCCGCGCTGTGGCCGCCGTGGGCCCACACCCGCAGCCGCTTGCCGGAGGCGGCGAGGAGCGCCGAGCCGAGGGCGCGGCCGTGGCCGCGGCCGCGGTGGGCCGGGTGGACGACCAGCTCCGCCGCCGGTGCCTCCACCGGGTCCGTGTCCTCCAGCTGCGCGTAGCCGATCAGTTCGTCGCCGAGGCTCAGCAGCAGATGGGACACGCCTTCGCGGGCACCGCCCCGCAGCTGCAACCGGCCCTGTTCGGACACCGCTTGCTGGCCGTCCGCCTGTGCGGCCTCGCCGAGGAGCCCGAGGACGGTCTCGGTCTGTTCCGGCGAGAGCGCCGAAAGGGTCTCGATGGAGCGGGAGATACCGGGGTGTGCGATGTCGTCGCTGGTCATGGCTACGAGGGTAAGGGGAGGTCCGGGCAAAGCGGCAGCAAAGAAGCAACCAGGATGTAACCATGAAACCTCTGTCGCGCTACGCGCGTTGACCCTAGGCTGCGCCGGGAACGGGGCCAACCTCACCAGAGTCAGCAGAAGCACAGGGGGGCTAATGCCAGCCACATCCCAGCCCGGCCGGCCGGCGCAGTCGGACCAGTCGGACGCCGGTCGCCGCAGACGTCGTACCTATCGACTGGTCGCCGCGACCGCCACGCTCGCCACCGTCGGCGCACCCGCCGCCGCCCTGCCCGCGGGCGCGCACGACAACAAGCACGGCAAGCCGCTGCCGAGCCGCTACCAGGACGTCCAGCTGCTGTCGTTCAACGACCTGCACGGCAACCTGGAGCCGCCGGCCGGTTCCTCGGGCCGGGTCACCGAGCTCCAGGCCGACGGGACGACGAAGACCATCGACGCGGGCGGTGTCGAGTACCTCGCCACCCACCTGCGCGAGGCGCGCAAGGGGAACGCGTACTCCGTCACCGCCGCCGGTGGTGACATGGTCGGCGCCTCGCCGCTGATCTCGGGCCTCTTCCACGACGAGCCCACCATCGAGGCGCTCAACAAGCTCGACCTGGACGTCACGTCCGTCGGCAACCACGAGTTCGACGAGGGTGCCAAGGAACTCGCCCGGCTCCAGAAGGGCGGCTGCCACCCCACCGCGGGCTGCTACACCGACAAGAAGTTCAAGGGCGCCGACTTCCCCTACCTCGCGGCGAACGTCCTCAGCGAGAAGACCGGCAAGCCGATCCTCGCGCCGTACTGGGTGTGGAAGAAGAAGGACGTCAAGGTCGGCTTCATCGGCGTCACCCTGGAGGACACCCCCGGGGTCGTCTCCGCCGAGGGCGTCAAGGGCCTGAAGTTCAAGGACGAGGTCGAGACGATCAACAAGTACGCCCGGGTGCTCCAGAAGCAGGGCGTGAAGTCGATCGTGGCCCTCATCCACGAGGGCGGGCAGCCCGCCTCGGGCTCGTACAACTACAACTGCGACTCCCCGGGCGCGGGCGACGGCATCTCCGGCCCGATCGTCGACATCGCGAAGAACATCTCGCCGTCCGTGGACGCCCTGGTCACCGGCCACACCCACGCCGCGTACGTCTGCACGATCCCCGACCCCGCGGGCAAGCCCCGCATGGTCACCTCGGCCGCCTCCTTCGGCCGGCTCTACACCGACACCACGCTGACGTACGACCGCTTCACCGGCGACATCGCCCGTACGGCCGTGAAGTCCGCGAACCACGTGGTCACCCGGACCGTCCCCAAGGCGCCGGACATGACCCAGCTGATCACCAAGTGGAACACCCTCGCGGCGCCCATCGGCAACCGCGCGGTCGGCTGGATCTCCGCCGACGTCCCGAGCACCGGCACCGAGTCGCCGATGGGCGACCTGATCGCCGACGCGCAGCTCGCGTACGGCAGGACGCTGGACCCGGACACCGATCTCGCGCTGATGAACCCGGGCGGGGTCCGCGCGGGCCTCACCTACGCGGCCAAGGGCACCGAGGGCGACGGCGTGGTGACCTACGCCGAGGGCTTCACCGTGCAGCCCTTCTCCAACACCGTGAACCTCCAGACCTTCACCGGCGCCCAGCTGGTCAAGGTGCTCCAGGAGCAGGTGAGCGGGTCGAACGCGGCCTCGCCGAAGATCCTGCTGCCGTCGGCCAACCTCACCTACACGCTGGACCTGACGAAGGCCGGCGCGGACCGGATCGTCGCCGACTCCGTGCGGCTCGACGGCACGGCCATCGACCCGGCGGCCACCTACCGCGTCGCGACCAACAGCTTCCTCGCGGGCGGCGGCGACGGCTTCACCACGCTGGGCCAGGGCACGAACGACCTGGTCGGCGGCGACGACCTCGCCGCGCTGGTGGACTACCTGACGGCCAACTCCTCGGCGGGCAGCCCGATCGCGCCGCCGGCGGCGAACCGGATCACGATCGTTCAGTAGATCGCTCGGAGACCGTTCAGTAGATCGCTCGGACACCGTGAGCTGAGTCGCAGAGTCCCTGGGCGGGTTGCGGGTGGGGGGTCCACGCATGATCGGATGGATCGATGCGTTCCCCCCACCACATACCCACGCATCCCCACCCATATGAAGCACCTCCGGCCCCGCCGACCCACCGCCGCACCAAGCGGAGGGGTCGACGGGGCCGCTTCGCGCTGAAGACGGCCGTCGCGCTGCTGACCCTCACCGCCTTCCTCACCCTCGCGGACCGCTGGGCCGTCCTCTACGCCGAGCACAAGGCCGCCGACACCCTCAAGCAGCGGCTACGGCTGTCCGCGGCACCCGAGGTCGAGATCGGCGGCTTCCCCTTCCTGTCCCAACTCGTGGGCCGGCGCCTGGAGTCGGTGAAGGTGACCGTCCCGGACGTGGCCGCCGACCGGGTCACGCTGGCCGCGGTGTCGGCGACGGCCCGTGACATCCGGCTCGACGGCGACGGCCCGACTTCCGTACGCGGGGCCCGTGTTCCGGAGCTGCGCGGGGACGCCCTGCTCTCCTTCGCCGACATGAACCGTGAACTCGGCGCGTCCCAGGTGACGTTCAGCGGTTCCGGCCGGGACCGGGTCGCCGTGCGCGGGACTCTCCCGGTCGCCGGGCACGAGCTGCGGCTGCGGGCCGATGTGCGGGTGGCGCGGGACGGGGAGCGGGGTGTCGCCACCCGGATCGGCGGGATGCGCCTGGACATCGGGGACCTGGCGACCTACCGGCCCGGCAGCCGCGCCTCGCAGGGCCTGCATCTGACCCGCGCGTCCGCCGACGCCCTGTCCCGCGAGACCCGCAAGGCCCGTGCCGTGCTGGCGGTGCCGTCCGTCGTGCGCGCGCTCGGTGTACCCGACGCCGATGTGCGCGAGGCCCAGCGGTCCGACACCGCGCTGGCCCGGCTGACCGGCCGCCCGGAGTTCGTACGGCAGGCCATGCGCCTCAACCTCCTCGACCTCGCCCTGGCCCACCCGGAGCTCCTGGACCGGCTGGGCCTGGACCCGGCACTCCTCGACGCCCTCTCCCGGCTGACCCGCCCGGTGCTGTCCGACCGGCTCTCGCTCGGCTTCCAGCTGCCCGAACCGCCGAGCGGGGACCTGCGGCTGCGGGACGTACGGGTGGAGCGGGACGGCATCCGGGTCCGGATCGCGGGCTCAGGACTGGCGGTCGGTCCGTAGAGGTCCGCAGATGTCCGTCCTTAAATTCTGTGTCAGCCATTCGATTCTCAGGCGACGCACATCCAGTCTTATTGAGGTCTAAGGCCAAAAGGCTTTTTCGGCGAGGGGAATGCCGTAATGTTTTCCATGTCGACAGCGAACGACACAAACGCAAAGGAGAGCATGATGAGCTTCCACAAGATCGCCCCGGTGAAGAAGACCCGCAAGCCCGCTCCGGCCCCCAAGAAGGCCCAGCCGAAGAAGCACACGCCGAAGCGCCGCCCGGTCGGCCAGAAGTAAGTCCCGGCTAAAACTCCCTGAAAACCTCGGAAAGAAGGACATGGTCATGAGCTTCCACAAGATCGCCCCCGTCAAGAAGGCCGCCAAGCCCGCCCCGGCGCCGAAGAAGAAGCCCGCGAAGAAGGCCGCGCCGAAGCGCCGCCCGGTCGCCCACAAGGGCTGACACAGAATTCACTGAAGTAAATCAAATTCATTCATAAGTAGTTGCAGCAGATCGGTAGAGGAACTGTTGCAGAACCAGGACAGTGAGGGATTCAGGCATGAGCTTCCACAAGATCGCCCCCGTCAAGAAGACCGCCAAGCCCGCCCCGGCGCCGAAGAAGAAGCCCGCGAAGAAGGCTGCCCCGAAGCGTCGCCCGATCGCTCACAAGGGCTGAGGCACAACGCCACGAGGCGGGGTCACCGGTTGGCGAGCGCGTCTCGCGCCGGGGGCCCCGCCTCGGCCGTCTCCCGTGCCGGGGACCGCCGTACCTGAAAGGGAGTCGTCATGAGGGAAGTCCGTGAGGCCTTCCGCCGTTTCTGGCCGCTGACCCGCGGCGACCGCAAGTGGCTCGCGGCGATCGTCGCGTGCGTGGTGGTGTCCGCGCTCGCCGAGACCGCCGCGATCCTGCTCTTCGCGGAGCTGACCGACACCGCGCTCAAGGCCGGCTCGCTCTCCGCGTTCTGGGGCCCGGCCGGCGCCTGGCTCGCCGTGGCCGCGCTCGGCGCGCTCGTCGGCTACTTCGGCAACTCCCTCGCGACCTGGACCGCCGAGAGATTCGTCCTCCGGCTGCGCGCGAAGGTCTTCCGGCACATCCAGGACCTGCCCCCGCACTTCTTCCAGAAGCACCGCCAGGGCGACCTGGTCGAACGCCTCACCGGTGACGTCGAGGCCATCGAGCAGATGGTCGTGTCCGGAGTCGTCGGCACGATCGCCGCCGCCTTCTCGGCCGTCTTCTACTCGGCCGCCGCCCTGTACCTGCGCTGGGACCTGGCCCTCGCCACCTTCGTCCTCGCGCCCCTGTTCCTGTTCGCCGCGCGCCGCTTCTCCGGCCGGATCAAGGAGGCCTCGCAGGACGAGCGGGTCGCGGACGGCGCGATCACCTCCGTGGTGGAGGAGTCGCTGGGCAACGTCGTGCTCACGCAGGCGTACAACCGCCGCCGCGACGAGGAGAAGCGCCTCGACCGCGAGGCCCGCGCCTGGATGAAGGCCAGCGTCCGGGGCGCCCGGCTCAGCGAGATGTACGAGCAGTTCGTCGAGGTCGTCGAGACGCTCTGCGTCCTGTCGGTCATCGGCCTGGGCGTCTGGGAGATCTCCGCCGACCGCATGACCCTCGGCCAGCTCCTCGCCTTCGCCGCCTTCATCGGCTACCTGTACCCGCCGGTCCGCAACCTCGGCCAGCTCGGTCTCACCCTCACCGCGGCCACCGCGGGCGCCCAGCGCCTGAACGAGATCCTGGACGCCAAGCCGTCGGTCGGCGACCCGGCCGAACCCGTCCCCGCCTGGCCGGTCCGCGGCTGGGTCGGCTTCCACGGCGTGGACTTCCGCTACCCGAACGCGCCCCGCGCCTCCCTCACCGACGTGTCCTTCACGGCCGCCCCCGGCGAGCTGGTGATCATCACGGGCCCGAGCGGCGCGGGCAAGTCCACCCTGTCCAAGCTCCTGACCCGCTTCTACGACCCCTCGGCGGGCGTGATCACCCTGGACGGCGTCCCGCTCACGCATCTGAACCTGGAGTTCCTGCGCGAGCAGATCGCCCTGCTCCCGCAGGAGACGCTGATCCTCAACGGCACGATCCGCGAGAACATCGAGACGGGCCGGCCGGGCGCGAGCGACGCGGAGATCGAGCGGGCGGCCCGCGCGGCCGTGGCCCACGACTTCATCGCGGCGCTCCCCGAGGGCTACGACACCGAGATCGCCCCGGGTACGGCGGCCCTCTCCGGCGGCCAGCTCAAGCGGATCACCATCGCCCGCGCGATGCTCCGGGCCGCGCCCGTCCTGGTCCTCGACGAACCCACCGCGGGCCTGGACTCGGTGGCCGCCCGCCAGGTGGTCCAGCCACTGCGCCGGCTGATGTCCGGCCGTACGACGATCATGATCACCCACGATCTGAGCCTGGCCCCGGACGCGGACCGCATCCTGGTCGTGGACGGCGGACGCCTGGTGGAGGCGGGCACCCACGCCGAACTGGTCGCCCGCCGAGGCTCCTACGCCCGTCTCCTCGGCCCGCTGCCGGAGGACACGATGGTGCTGCGCAGGCTGTAACCCGTCCCCCGCACGGTCTGGATGAGCCGCGGTCCGCCGTGGCTCTCCAGCTTTCTGCGCAGGTACATCACGTACACGTCGAGGGTGTTGGAGGCGGGCTCGAAGTCGAAGCCCCAGACCGCGTGGAGCAGATGGGCGCGGCTGAGCACGCGGCCCGGATGGCGCATCAGGTGGACGAGGAGTTCGTACTCGGTCCGGGTCAGCACCAGGTGCCGCCCGGCCCGGGTCACGACGCGGGTGCGGGTCTCGACGGCGAGGTCCTGGAAGACCAGCTGTGCCGGGGGCCGGACGGGCGGCGCGGGGGCGGACGCGGTGCGCCGCAGCAGGGCCCGGACCCGCGCGAGCAGCTCCTCCGGGGCGAACGGCTTCATCAGGTACCCGTCGGCCCCGTTGTCCAGCGCCACGATCCGGTCGCCGACCGCGTCCCGTCCGGTGATCATCAGAATCGGCACGGTGGACCCGGAGGCCCGGATCCGGCGCGTCGCCGCCAGCCCGTCGAGACCGGGCATGGAGACGTCCATCAACACGAGATCGGCCCCGGCCCCCACCAGATCGAGCGCCACCCGCCCGTCCTCGGCGAGCACCGTCTCGTACCCCTCGAACCTGAGCAGCCGGCCGATCCCCTCCCGCACGTCCACGTCGTCGTCGGCCAGCAGAATCTTCTCCGCCATCCGGCCAACCCTGGGGTGGAGGGCTGTGCTGGGGCTTGCAGGGGGATGTGGCTGAGCTGGGGACGGGCCCCGCCCGGGGGAGGACCAGGGCACCGGGACACCGGGTCCTCCGGTCCCACTACGTTCGAGCAGGGGCCTGAACGGCTTGCGGGGCGGCCCCGCTCGCTGACTCGTGCTCGGCTTCCGTTGATCTCAGGACGTGCTCGGGGTCCAGTCGCCCAGCCAGTCCGCGGTCTCCTGGGCGGAGGCCTGTGCGTCGGTCAGTTGGGGGCGGTCGGTGCTTGCGGGGCCCGCGCCCGTGCCGGTGTTCTTGTACTCGGCGAAGCGGTCGTCCTTCCAGGAGAAGCCGCTCATGTCGGTCCAGGGAGTGGACTTGACCGCGGCGCTCAGGGAGGTGTTGCGGACCGTGGTCTGGGGGTCCAGGGTCGCGTCGCCGCCGGCGTGCCAGGGGCGGCCCAGGTAGAAGCTCGCGGCGGAGACGTCACCGTTGACCGTCGAGCCCACGATGAGGAAGCCCTTGCGGTTCGCGGCCGTGCTGGGCGCGGTGACGTACCCGGCCGAGCTGCCGTCCCAGCGCTTCTTCAGCGTGATGACCGACCTGTCGATCACCGCGGTGGCCCGGCCGAAGACGAAGTCGACGTTGCCGACGACGTAGGAGTTCGCCATGTAGACCCGGCCCAGCTTCTCCTTGGCCGCGGTGTCCAGGAGCAGCGTGTCCTGGTCGCCGCTGACGATGACCCCGTCGAGGAAGACCTTGTCGGCGGCGGTGCGCAGCGCGACGGCCTGCTGGGCGATGTTCTGGTGCGCCTTCTCGTCGAAGTCGTTGGAGATCGTCAGGTTGCGGGCCTGGAAGTCGTCGGCCTCCACGGCGACGGTCGCGCTGCCGCCCGTGCCGTAGGTGCCCGAACCGTCGGGCTTCGGCGTGCCGGACGCGTTGTTGTAGACGATCACCGTGTCGTTGCGGCTGCCGCCCGACCCCTGGATCGTCACGTGCGGCTTGTTGGAGGGCACCTTGACGAGTTCGCGGTACGTCCCCGGCTTGACCGAGATGACCACCCGCGACGCGTTGCCCGCGGGTACGGCGTTCACAGCGGCCTGCACGGTCGAGTACTGCCCGCTGCCGTCCTTGGCGACGGTGAGCGTGGTGGCCGCCGCGGACTTGGTGACGGCGGCCGTCGTACCGATCGAACTCCGCGGCCCCGCACCGGACTTGAGCAGCGCCGGCACGTCGGCGGTCTTGTCCAGCGTGTACGGGTAGTACGTCCGGGGGTCGAAGGCGGTGCCGCCGCTCTCGTTCCTGCCGCTCGTCCCCACGAAGGTGTTGCCCTTCTGGACGACGCTCGCCGTACTGTCCCTGATCACGGGGTTGTCGATGCCCTGGAAGTAGGAGTTCTCCAGCACCATCTTCGTCGCGCCGCGCGAGTAGTTGCCGTACGAGGACTTGATGTCCGTCCCCGCCACGTCCTCCAGGTAGTTGTTGTAGAGGTGCGCGTGGGCGACGTTGTCCGTGGAGGGGTTGCGCTGCTCGGTCTCGCGGATCCAGTTGTGGTGGATCGTGATGTCCGCGGTGACGTTGTCGGTCCAGCCGATGCCGAACGCCTTGTTCTCCTGGCTGAGTCTGTTCCAGGAGACGGTCAGGTAGGTGGTGTCCTTGCGGCTGTCGATGAGCCCGTCGGCCATGTGGCGCAGGTCGTTGTGGTCGATCCACACATGGTGGGCGCCGTCCATCTGGATGGCGTCGAAGTCGTGCTCCTTGTCGTTCCAGACGCCCTGGTAGGCGTCCCGGATGGTGAGGTTGCGGATGATGACGTTGTGGACGCCCTGGCCGAGGAAGAAGCCGCCGCCGACGATGTGCCCGGACGTCCCGGACCCGACGATGGTCTTGTTCGACTGGACCTTGATCTCCTTGCCGACCGGGTCCATGGTGATGGCCGCGGCGACGACGATGACGTACGGCTCGCTCGCCGTCGCGTACTTCTCCAGATCGGCGAGCGTCCGCACGGTGACCGTCCGGCCGTCCCGGCCGCCGTAAGTCCCGTTCTGGCCGAGGGCGTTGACGGACGCGAACCCGTCCGCGACGTCCGTCGCCCAGGCCGGGGCGGCGGTCGCGGCGGACGCCGGGGACTGGGTGCCGGGGATCATGCCGTAGCCCATGACACCGGCGGCGCTCAGCGCGAGCGGGACACCGACCACGAGAGCCGTCTTCCTGCGGCGGTGGCGTGCCTTGCCACTGATCTCACTCATGCGCAATCCGTTCCGTGCGGGGGGTAGGGACCGCAGTGCAGTCGCCGCCCTCGCACGGAAGGTTGCCGCCTGTTCAGGCCGTGGGCGTCTCCGGCGGCGGCGTCGGCGCCCCCGGCAGCCGTACGGTCGCGATCGTGCCGCCGCCCTGGGCGTGGTCCAGGGTGACCTGGCCGCCGGCCTGTTCCACGGTGCGGGCGACGATGGAGAGGCCGAGGCCGGAGCCGGGGAGGGCACGGGCGCTCGGGGAGCGCCAGAACCGGTCGAAGACGTGGGGGAGTTCGTCGGCGGGGATACCGGGGCCGTGGTCGCGGACGGTCAGGATGCCGTCCGTCAGCCGGACGTCGATCGTGCCGCCCTCGGGGCTGAACTTCACGGCGTTGTCGAGGATGTTGACCACGGCGCGCTCCAGCGCGGCGGGCTCCGCGCGGGTGTACCAGGGCTCCAGCGACGCGTTGATCGTCAGCTCCGGGCCTCGCAGCCGCGCCCTGCGCAGAGCCGACTCCACGGTGTCCTCCAGCGACACCACCTGCACGCGTTCCCCGCGCTGCCCCTCCGACCTGGACAGCTCCTGCAAGTCGCCGATCAGCGAGGCCAGTTCGGTCATCTGCGCCTTCACGGAGGCCAGCAACGCCTTCCGGTCCGCCTCGGGGAGGGGCCGGCCGGTCTCCTCGCTGCGGGTGAGGAGTTCGATGTTGGTGCGCAGGGAGGTGAGGGGGGTCCGGAGCTCGTGCCCGGCGTCGGCGATCAACTGCTGCTGTAGCTCACGGGAGTTGGCGAGCGAGGAGGTCATCGAGTTGAAGGACCTGGAGAGGCGGGCGATCTCGTCCTCGGCCGCTTCCTCGACGGGGATACGGATGCTCAGGTCCTCGGTGCGGGCCACGTGCTCGACGGCCTCGGTGAGCTTGTCGACGGGCCGCAGTCCCGCCCGCGCGACGGCGAGCCCCGCGCCTTCGGCCCCGAGCACCCCGACACCGGAGACGAGCAGGAGGATCAGCGCGAGTTCGTTCAGCGTGGACTGGGTTCCCTTGAGCGGGGAGGCGAGGACCAGGGCGACTCCCCGGGAGTCGTTCTGGTCGACGCCCAGGTAACGGGTCAGCACCCGCACCGAGTTGCCGTCGGCGTCGGTGCCGTTGCGGAAGTAGAGGGTGTCGGCGTTCGCCTTCTCGATGACGTGCTTGTCGGCGCCGGTCACCTCGACCGTGCCCGGTGAGTTCGGGTCGACGCAGGGGTCGCCCTCCGCCTTGATCGCCTGGACGTAGTCGTTGCGACCGGGGAACACCTGGGTGTTCTTCTCCGGGGTCTGCGTGCACCTCTGGAGCAGCGACTGGACCGTGCCCGGTCTGCTCGCCATCTCCTTCAGGTCACCGTCGACCTGGTCGTACAGCTTCCCCTGCACGATGAACCAGCACGTCACCGAAACCGCCGCCACCGCGAACGCCACCGCCGCCGCGACCAGCATCGACAGCCGGGCGCGGATCGGGAGCGACCGGAAACGCCGTCCTACGCTCTTCACTCCGCCCCACCCTGCCGCAGTACATACCCCACACCCCGCACCGTGTGCACGAGCCGCGGCTCGCCCCCGGCCTCCGTCTTGCGGCGCAGGTACATCACGTACACGTCCAGGGAGTTCGACGACGGCTCGAAGTCGAAGCCCCAGACGGCCTTGAGGATCTGCTCGCGGGTCAGGACCTGGCGCGGGTGGGCCATGAACATCTCCAGGAGCGTGAACTCCGTGCGGGTCAGCTCCACCTGCCGTCCCGCGCGCGTGACCTCGCGTGTCGCGAGGTCCATCCGCAGGTCGGCGAAGGCGAGCGCCTCGTCCTCCTCCACCGCCCCCGCCCCGGCCGCCGCCGCGTAAGAGCTGCGCCGCAGCAGCGCCCGGACCCGGGCGAACAGCTCGTCCAGTTCGAACGGCTTGACCAGGTAGTCGTCGGCGCCCGCGTCGAGGCCGGTGACCCGGTCCCCGACCGTGTCGCGGGCCGTCAGCATCAGGATCGGCGTGGTGTCCCCGGCGCCCCGGATGCGGCGGGCCGCGGTCAGCCCGTCCATGCGGGGCATCTGGATGTCGAGGACGACGAGGTCGGGCCGGTACGCGGTGGCCTTGTCGAGCGCGTCCGCGCCGTCCACGGCGACCTCCGTGTCGTAGCCCTCGAAGGCGAGGCTGCGCTGGAGTGCTTCACGCACCGCCGGCTCGTCGTCGACGATCAGGATGCGCTGGGGGTCACGGTCGCCTTCGGCGGGGCTCATGGCTTCGGATTCCTCGGGTGCGGTGGGAAACGGCGGACTGAAGGTACTGAACGCTTTCAGCCTCGCACGGTTCCCCGCTGGCGCTGAAGGTCGAGCTGTCCCACGGGTCAGCCGCGTACGGTACGGCGGCGGGCGCGGGCGGCGGTGCCGCTCCGGCGGGCCGGCGCCGCGCCGGCCACCTCGGGTGCCCGCGGCTCGGGAGCGTGCAGTGCGTACGCCACTTCGAGGGCCAGGGCGAACCCGGCCGGGTCGCCGCCGGCCACCGTGTGCGAAACCTGCTGGATCATGACGTACTCCTTACGGGCGTGACGAGCGCTACGGGCGTGACGAGGGGGTCAGCTGTCGGAGCCGCCGGCGCGCAGCGTGGCGAGGTCGGCCTTGACGGTGTTGATCGGGATGGCGAAGCCGAGGCCGACGCTGCCGGCGCTGGAGGAAGACGAGGAGTCCGCCGCCGAGTACATCGCGGAGTTGATGCCGATGATGTTGCCGTTCATGTCGATCAGCGCGCCGCCGGAGTTGCCCGGGTTGAGGGACGCGTCGGTCTGGAGCGCCTTGTACGTCGTCGTGGACGAGCCGGTGTCGCCGTTGAACTGCTGACCGCCGAACTCGAACGGCCAGCCGCCGCCCTGCTGCTGTTGCTGCTGGCCCTGGCTCTCGTCCGTCGAGACGGTGACGTCGCGGTTCAGGGCCGAGACGATGCCGCTGGTGACGGTGCCGGTCAGGCCCTCGGGGGAGCCGATCGCCACGACCTGGTCGCCGACCTGGACGCCGGAGGAGTTGCCGAGGGTGGCCGTCCTCAGGCCGGAGGCGTTCTCCAGCTTGATCAGGGCCAGGTCCTTCTTGCTGTCGGTGCCGACGACCTGCGCGGTGTAGGTCTTGCCGTCGCTGGTGCTGACCTTGATGGAGGAGGCGCCGGAGATGACGTGGTTGTTGGTGATGATCTCGCCGTCGCTGGTGATGATCACGCCGGAACCGGTGGACTCACCGGCGTTGGAGCTGGCGTTGATCTCGACGATGCTCGGGCTGACCGCGGCGGCCACGCCGGAGACGGTGCCCTTGGCGGAGGACGGCACCACGTTGGTGCTGGTGCTGCTGGAGGCGACCGTGTCGTTGCCGGTCAGCTCCTGGATGCCGTAGGCGGTGCCGCCGCCTATGGCCGCGGCGACGATCGCCACGGCGGCGAGGAGCGCGAGGGGGCCGCGGGTGCGCCGCTTCGGGGCGGGGGCCGCGGGCTCGGCGGGGGGTGCGGTGAGGAGAGCGGTTCCGCCGTTGCCGTCACCGCCGGTGGCGAAGGCGGCGGGCGGCTGCGCCGGCGGGGGCGGCCACTCCGGGTTCACGGGCGACGAAGCGTGCTGCTGCTGGGCGCCCTGGTAGGGGTTCTCGTACTGCTCGTACTCGCCGTCGCGGCGGAAGCTCTCGGTCATGGCAAAAAGCTTGTCGCCCCACCATGAGAGCTGGCTGAGTGCTCCCTGAGAAGCCCGGCAGAACCTCGTATGCCCGATATAAAGCCGCCGCTGGCCTCCGGCCAGGTGTTCTCAGACGGCTCTCAGGAAACTCACTCGCACCCGCAGGACCGCCGCGTGACCAGCCGGGTCGGGAACACCTTCAGCCGCTCCCGCCGGGACCCCGCGACCCGCAGGCCGTCGTCCAGGACGAGGTCCACCGCGGACCGGGCCATCGCGGAGCGGTCCGAGGCGATGGTCGTCATGGGCGGGTCCGCCAGCGCCGCTTCCTTGATGTCGTCGAAGCCGATGACCGCGAGCTCGCCCGGCACGTCGATACGGAGTTCCCGCGCGGCCCGCAGCAGGCCGATCGCCTGGTCGTCGGTGGAGCAGAAGATCGCGGGCGGCCGCTGCGGCCCGGCGAGGATCTCCAGGCCCACCTTGTAGGCGTCGTAGCGGTTGTACGGCGCCTCGAAGAGCCGTCCCTCGGTGGGGAGCCCGGCGTCCTCCATGGCCCGCCGCCAGCCCTCGACGTGGTCGGAGACGGGGTCGCCCACGGAGGGGGTGTCGGCGGTGCCGCCCATACAGGCGACGTAGGGGTAGCCGTGGCCCAGCAGGTGCTCGACGGCGACCTTCGCGCCGTTGAGGTCGTCGAGGACGACGGCGACGTCGTCGATGGCCTCGGGCCGCTCGTGCAGCAGCACGACCCGGGCGTCCCACGCCTCGATCTCGGCGGCCGCGTTGTCGTTCAGCGCGTGCGAGACCAGGATCAGGCCGGACACCCGCATGCCGAGGAACGCCCGCAGATAGTGGACCTCGCGCTCGCCGATGTAGTCGGAGTTCCCGACCAGCACCATCTTCCCGCGCTCGGACGCGGCCTGTTCGACCGCGTGCGCCATCTCCGCGAAGAACGGCTGGCGCGCGTCCGGCACGATCAGGCCTATGAGGTCGGTGCGCCGGGACGCCATCGCCTGGGCGACCCGGTCGGGCCGGTACCCCAGCTCCTTGATCGCGGCGAGGACACGCTCGCGCGTGGCCGGGGCGACCGGCCGGGGTCCGTTGTTGATGACATAGCTGACGACGGCGGTGGACGTACCCGCCAGCCGCGCCACATCATCCCTGGTTACCTTGGCCACGCGCGGAGTCTACGCGGATGGACCCGCTCTGGGCAGGGCGTGAAGACGCTCCCTGTGCTCCCGCTGTGAGGGTTCCGTGGGTGCGTCGGTGCGGGAGCCATGCCCAGGCGCGGGGTCCGCTACGCCTCCACGCCTTCGAGGGCGGCGCTCTCGTCCGCATCCTCCGTCTTTGCCCGGTCCGCCTTGGCCTTCGCCTCGTCGCCCGACCGGTCGCCCTTCTCGGGCGTAACGAATCGATAACCGACGTTCCGGACGGTCCCGATCAGCGACTCGTGCTCGGGGCCGAGCTTCGCGCGCAGCCGTCGTACGTGCACGTCCACGGTCCGGGTGCCGCCGAAGTAGTCGTAGCCCCAGACCTCCTGGAGCAGCTGCGCGCGCGTGAAGACGCGGCCAGGGTGCTGCGCGAGGTATTTGAGGAGCTCGAACTCCTTGAAAGTGAGGTCGAGGACCCGGCCCTTGAGCTTCGCGGAGTACGTCGCCTCGTCGACCGAGAGGTCGCCGTTGCGGATCTCCATGGGGGAGTCGTCGTTGACGATCTGCTGGCGGCCCATGGCCAGGCGCAGCCGCGCCTCGACCTCGGCAGGGCCCGCGGTGTCCAGGAGCACGTCGTCGATGCCCCAGTCGGCGGTGACCGCGGCGAGGCCGCCCTCGGTCACGACCAGGACGAGCGGGCAGCCCGGCCCGGTGGAGCGCAGCAGCTGGCACAGGCTGCGCACCTGGGGCAGGTCACGGCGCCCGTCGATGAGGATGACGTCGGCACCCGGGGTGTCGACGAGGGCTGGGCCTTCCGCCGGAGCCACGCGCACGTTGTGCAGCAGCAGACCGAGGGCCGGCAGCACCTCCGTCGACGGCTGGAGTGCGTTGGTCAGGAGCAGCAGAGAACTCATACGTCTGGTTCCTCCTCGGTCCCGGCGAGGTCGCGGCTTTCGTATACAGGGGTATCCGAAAGCACAAAAGGACCCGGGGGCTGCGTCGCCCGAGTCCTGTTCCCAGGAGAATAGCCCACATGAGTAGGGATTCGGCAGGTCGTGTGGTGCGTTCCACGGTGCGTCCGCATGTCGAGACACACAGACGCGTACCTATACGGACGTTTCTGCGCACCGCAGACGGTGTGACGATCGATTCCGTATACGATCCGCCGCCCTTCGTATACGACGCTTCCCGGCCACCCGCGCGTGACCTGGTGTTCGTGATCGCGCACGGTTTCACCGGCGATGTGGATCGTCCTCATGTTCGCCGGGTGGTGGAGGCCTTCACGCAGTACGGCGCCGTGGTCACGTTCTCCTTCCGCGGCCACGGAGCCTCCGGCGGGCGCTCCACGGTCGGCGACCGCGAGGTGCTGGATCTGGCCGCCGCGGTGGCCTGGGCGCGTGAACTCGGCCACGCGCGCGTGGCGACGATCGGCTTCTCCATGGGCGGTTCGGTGGTCCTGCGGCACGCGGCGCTGCACCGCCCGGACGGGTCGGGGCGCGCGGGGCGCACGGGTGCGTACACCGACGCGGTGGTTTCGGTCAGTGCACCGGCCCGCTGGTACTACCGGGGCACCGCCCCTATGCGAAGGGTCCACTGGCTGGTAACCCGCCCCGCGGGCCGCCTGGTGGGCCGCTACGGATTCCGTACGAGGATCCACGACCGCGACTGGGACCCGGTGCCCCTCTCCCCGGTCGAGGCGGTCCCGCGGATCGCCCCCACCCCCCTCCTCATCGTCCACGGCGACCGCGACGGCTACTTCCCCCTCGACCACCCGAGGATGCTCGCGGCGGCGGCCGGCGACCACGCCGAGCTGTGGATCGAGCCCATGGGCCACGCCGAGCACGCGGCCGGCGACGAGCTGCTGGGCCGGATCGGGGACTGGGCTGTCACAGCGGGCGGCTAGCCTGGCCCCTGACATCACCGATCGATTGAGGAAGCGGATGCCAAAGGTCACGGTGCGCTACTGGGCCGCCGCGAAGGCCGCGGCCGGTCTCGCCGAGGAGCCGTTCGACGCGGCGACGCTCGCCGAGGCGCTGGACGCCGCGCGCGAGCGACACCCCGGTGAGCTGGTGCGCGTCCTGCGGCGATGCTCGTTCCTGGTCGACGGTGACCCCGTGGGCACCCGCGGACATGAGACGGTACGGCTGGCCGACGGCGGCACGGTCGAGGTGCTCCCGCCGTTCGCAGGAGGGTGACGATGACGAACCAGCCGTACGAGGGCTACGACCAGTATCCGCAGCAGGGCTGGCCCGCCCACGCCGAGCAGGGGTACGAAGACCCGCAGGCCGCGCAGCAGTACACCCAGCAGTGGCAGGGCCAGACCTGGGACACCCAGGTGCACACCCCGCTCCAGGCCCCGGCGGACACGGCGTATCTGCCGCCGCAGCAGTACGCGGCGGCCTACGCTCCCGCGCCGCAGGACCCCGCGTTCGCCTCGCCGCCCCCCGGCCCCGAGCCCGCCCCCTCCTCCGGCTACGGCCCCGCCACCGTCGCCGGGAACGCCCGCGTGACCGACGCCCAGCGCGCCCGCCTCGAAGGCCGGTCCCCGGTCATCGAGCCCGGCATCCAGCCCGCCGCGCTCACCGCACTCCTCGGCCTGCTGCTCGCCGGCGCCGCCGCCGTCGGGTCGTACGCCCTTCTCGTGCCCCTCGTCGTCCTCCAGGCCGTCACCGCGGCCGGCTGGTTCCGGCTCAACGGCATGTGGCCGGCCCGCCAGGGCATCGCGCTGGCCTTCCTCGGCGCACTGGCCTCGGACGCGGCCCTGCTGACGGCGGGCCGCTCGAACGCCCCGGCCGCGATCCTCGGCACCCTGGGCGTCTGGGTGCTCCTGAGCCTGGTCCTCCAGCTCCGCTCCCACGCCGACCCCGACGAGCGCATGTACGGCCTCATGGCGACCGTCGCCTCGGCAGCGCTGGCCATCCTCGCCACCGGCCACCTCGCGGCCGCCCCGGACGCGGTGTCCGTGGGCGCGGCGGCGGTCGCCGTGGCGATCCTCGCCCGCGCGCTGCCCCTGCCGACACCGGCCTCGGTCGTGGTGTCCCTGCTCGCCGCCGCCGGTGCGGGCATCGCCGTCGGCGGGATGACGGGCCTCGGCGCGAAGGGCGCGCTGCTGGGCGCGGGCGCGGCGGTGTGCGCGCTGATCGGACACCGGGTGGCGAGCTACGACTACCCGTCCCGCTTCGTCCACTTCACGGCGGGAGTGGCGCTGCCGCTGGCCGCGGCAGCGCCGGCGGTGTACCTGCTGGGCCGAGTGGTCAGCGCTTGACGTCTTCGACGAACGTCGCCCACGCGGACGCGGTGAAGAGGAGCGGGGTGCGGGTGGTGTCCTTGCTGTCTCGGACGGGGACGAGGGAGGGGACGTCGGCGGTGACTTCGAGGCAGTTGCCGCCGTCCGGGTTGCTGTAGCTGCTCTTGCGCCACGTCACGCCGCTCAGGTCGATGGCTCGCACGGCACTTCCTCCAACACTCGCAGGATGAACTTGCGTGACTCGGCCGGATTCAGCGCGAGGTCACGCATCGCATCGTATGCGTGGTGGAGCCGCTCGACCGACGCGTTTTCCTCGATCAGTTCGCCGCGGAGGGCGTTCTCCAAGTAGGCCACGGTCCGCCCGCCGAAGAGCCTCAGGAACATGACGTCGGTACTCACCAGGCCGTGCAGGCCTGCGCCCTGAGGCACCACTTGGAGCGTGACATTGCGCAGCTGTGACACTTCCAGCAGGTGCTCCAACTGCCCTCGCCACGCAGCCGTGTCCTGGAGGGGCGTGCGCAGCACCGCCTCCGCGATCAACGCCCGGAAGACGGGTGCGTCCTCTTCCTCCAGCAGCTTGCGTCGCCCGGTGCGGGCCTCGACCTGTTGGTCCAGTTGCTCACCCTTGGCCCCACCCAACGCGAGCAACTCACGGGCGTACCCGTCCGTTTGAAATAGCCCGGGCACGGTGCTGACGCTGTACTGCCACAGGCTCAGCGACTCCGTCTCCAGGATCATGTAGCGCCGGTACTGCTCCTTGAACTGCGTCGGATCCCCAACTGCCAGCTCCCACAGGGCAAGCAGCAGCCCCGGAGTCTCGT
This sequence comes from Streptomyces sp. SID13726, assembly GCF_010548375.1. Lineage (GTDB taxonomy): Bacteria > Actinomycetota > Actinomycetes > Streptomycetales > Streptomycetaceae > Streptomyces. Next base: position 158,574 of record NZ_JAAGLY010000016.1, on the reverse strand, counting down.
AGTACTGATCCAGCGCCTCGACCACCTCAGGCCCGCCGAGGCTCTGCCCCTTCTCCATCTTGCCGAGGGTCGACGGGTCCCAGCCCAGCCGCTCAGCCAGGTCCCGAAGGCTGTGCCCCTTGGCCGCCCTTAAGGACCGCAACTCCTCCGCGAAACGCACCCTGGGCTCGTAACTCCGCCCCGTCACCACCCGCCGCTGCGGCACTGCGACCTCCCTGCCCTGCTGTGGAATTTGTGGAATTTGGAGGGCCCGCTGTGGAATTTGGGCCCGTTCTCGTCGCGCCCATCCACCTCCCTGGGTCATGCTCTTAAGCACCCAGGACTGCACAGAGTATTTCAACTGTCGCATTACGTATAGATGTTGGGCGAAAGGACAGAAACCTCATGGAACCGGGAACCCTCCTCTTCGACCCCGCCACCAACAGAGTCGGCGAGTACCAGGACCGCACGGGGCCGTACGCGATGCTGCGCCCCGTCGGAGGCGGGAGGGAGTGGCAGGCCGACTTCTCCGCGTTGCGGGAGCCGACCGACGGCGAGCGGCTGAGTGCCGGGGTGCGCGCGGCGAACGACCGTGCGCGGAACGCCGTAGAGCTGCCGAGGCGGCCCGCGACCGACGGGCCGTTCCTGCTGGCCGACCGTGTGTGTGAGGGAAAGGGGCACCCGGTATGACGGACCGTCCGCAGCCCCGCCCGTACCTGGGATGCCAGGTGCCCCCGCCCTGCTTCCCCCCGCTGCCCGAGCCCCCCGCCCCCACGGTCGCCCCCACCCCCGTACCGCAGCCGCGCCGCAGACTCCGTCGGCTCCGTCGGCTCCGGGCCGACGACGCCTTCTGGACCGGCGTGCTCACCGCGCTCAGTGTCGCCGGGCTGCTGATGGTGATCTTCGCGACGGCGTGACAGTGCTCGTGTCACAGCTGGTCGACAATTCGCCGGTGGTCCTGCTTCGCGGGGTTACTCTCACGCTCGACGGCCACCCGTCCGTCGACACCACCGCCGCTCTGGGGGACCCACCGCATGCGCGCCCTGCGAATACTTCTGATCATCGCCGTGATCCTCGGCGGGCTGTTCGTCGCCGCCGACCGGCTCGCCGTGCACTTCGCGGAGGGCGAGGTCGCGGACCGGCTGAAGACGCAGGAGGGGCTGGCCACGACGCCGAGCGTGGACATCAAGGGGTTCCCGTTCCTGACGCAGGTCGCCGGCGGTGAGCTGGACGACGTCGAGGTCGGTATGAAGCAGTACGACGCGGACACCGGCACCAGCGGCGGCACCATCCAGATCGACGACCTCAAGGCGAACATGAAGGGCGTCGCCTTCTCCGGCGACTACAGCTCGGCGACCGCCGACACCGCCTCCGGCACGGCGAGCATCACCTACGCCCAGCTGCTGAAGGCCGCCAAGTCGGAGGAGACGAAGCTGCCGTTCGGTGTCACCGCGCGGGTGACCGGTCTCTCCGACGGCGGCAACGGCAAGATCAAGGTCGAGCTCAAGGTGAGCGCCCTGGACCAGCCGGTCTCGGTGCTCAGCACGGTCTCCGTGGTGGACGGCGACACCGTCCGGGTGCGGGCCGACTCGATCCCCAGCTTCGGCAACGTCACCCTCGCCGACTCGGACGTCCGGTCGATCACCGACTTCGAGCAGAAGATCGAGGGCCTGCCGGGCGGTATCCAGCTCGACAAGGTCGAGGCGGGGCAGAACGGTGTGGAGATCACGGTGAAGGGTTCGAACGTCAAGCTGGCTGGGTAAGCCTGTCCGGCAGGCGAGACGGTGACGTCCGTACCGTAGATGTGATGACGGCTACATCCGCCCGGGAACCGTGGAACCACGGCCCGGGCGGTTCGCTGATCCCACATGCCGGACGATGGCATCTCAGTATGCGACACACCGGTGACATGCCGGTATGTCCGTCCCTACGATCGGGACCTATGAAGCGACAGGCGGACCTCACGAAGCGGCGGGCAGTAGACCTGTGCCGCGTCGCCGCCATGCTCTGTCGCCCCTTCTGACGCGGACGGCACCGGCCTCCGCATCCCTCTGCCCTGGTGCCCCGGCACTCTCGGGCATCCGTGCGCCCCGCGCACCCTTCCGCACGCCCCGCCGCAACTGCCCCGGAGGAGAAAGAGCATGAGCCGCAGCGACGTCCTGGTCGACGCCGACTGGGTCGAGGCCAACCTCGACAACGCCGACATCGCGATCGTGGAGGTGGACGAAGACACGTCCGCCTACGAGAAGAACCACATTCGCAACGCGATCCGGATCGACTGGACCAAGGACCTCCAGGACCCGGTCCGCCGTGACTTCGTCGACCAGGAGGGCTTCGAGAAGCTCCTCTCGGCGAAGGGCATCGCCAACGACACGCTGGTGATCCTCTACGGCGGCAACAACAACTGGTTCGCGTCCTACGCCTACTGGTACTTCAAGCTTTACGGCCACGAGAACGTCAAGCTTCTCGACGGCGGCCGCAAGAAGTGGGAGCTGGACGCCCGCGAGCTGGTCGAGGAGGTCCCGGAGCGGACCGCCACGACGTACTCGGCGAAGCCGCAGAACACGGCGATCCGCGCGTTCCGCGACGACGTCGTGGCGGCGATCGGTTCGCAGAACCTGGTCGACGTCCGTTCGCCCGACGAGTTCTCCGGCAAGCTGCTCGCCCCCGCGCACCTTCCGCAGGAGCAGTCGCAGCGTCCGGGCCACGTGCCGTCCGCGCGCAACATCCCGTGGTCGAAGAACGCCAACGACGACGGCACCTTCAAGTCGGACGACGAGCTCAAGGAGCTCTACGCCGACGAGCAGGTCGACCTCGCCAAGGACACGATCGCGTACTGCCGTATCGGCGAGCGCTCGGCCCTGACCTGGTTCGTGCTGCACGAGCTGCTCGGTGTCGAGAACGTCAAGAACTACGACGGTTCCTGGACCGAGTACGGCAGCCTCGTCGGCGTGCCGATCGAGCTCGGCGCCAACAAGTAAGTCCCTTCCGCAGACCCCGACCGGCCTTCCTCCGGTCAGACCTCTTGTGAGACTTGGAGCAAAGACATGTGTGGAGCGAAGGCCGGCGGCCCGGACGCCTCGACGATCAAGCCCGGTGAGACCACGATCCAGGGTCAGGTGACGAAGGACGGCGAGCCCGTGGTCGGCTACGTCCGTCTCCTCGACTCGACCGGCGAGTTCACCGCGGAGGTCCCGACCTCCGCGACGGGCCAGTTCCGCTTCTACGCGGCGGAGGGCACGTGGACCGTCCGCGCGCTGGTACCGGGAGCCACGGCTGACCGTACGGTCGTCGCGCAGCAGGGCGGTCTGGCCGAGGTGGCCATCGCGGTCTGACGTACCGGAACCGACCGGGACCGACCGGAAAGCCGTACCCCTGCGGGTACGGCTTTCCGGCGTTCCCAGGCATACGCTGGACGTATGTTGGCCCGACGCCGTCACGCCTACTTCGCCATGATGGGCACCTGCATCGGCCTCTTCGTCCTGGCCTGGGGAGTGGTCCGCCTCTGGTCGATCCCGGCGGCCGTCGCCATGTGCGTGGTCGCCATGGTCATTCCCCCCGTCGCCGCCATGGTCGCCAACCGCCGAGGCCCCGACGACCGCTGGTGGGACGACCCCTCCGGCGACCCCAAGTCGGACGAGTGGTGGGACGAACTGGACGGCAAGAAGCGGGGGCCGAGGTGAGTTCAGTAGCCGGAGACGGACGGCCAGCGGACGGTCAGCACCACTGACTCCTCCTCCGCGAACCACGAGTGATCGACTCCGCGCCCCCATACGACGTAGTCGCCCTGCCGCTCCAGCAGCACACTCCGACCGGGCAGCTCCACCCGGAACCGCCCGCTGACGAGAACCAGGAGCGCGGTGCGTTCCTCACCTCGCACCCACTGCGACCGCTCGTCGCCGCACGGATGAACACCCCACTTGATCTCGACTTCCTCGCTGTGACGCGGATCCCCGGCCTTCTTGAAGTGCCCCAGGAGCCAGCCCCGGTCCAGGGCCGCATCCTCGCCGGCGTTGCCCACGTAGACGCTGTCGTTCATACGGTGTGACCCTAGCGAGGGGGGTGCGTATGGCTGCTGTCAGGGTTTCCACCGTGGTGCTCGATGCGCGGGACGCGCATGAGTTGGCTCGGTTCTATCGGCGGCTGCTCGGGTACGTCGTGCGGAGTGAGGAGCCCGAGTGGGTGCTCATCGGGCCGCCGGCGGGGGTGGAGGGGGTGGCGCTCGCCCTTCAGGGGGAGCCTGAGTACGTGCCGCCCACCTGGCCCAGCCGTGACCCCGGCGAGCAGCAGATGATGCTGCACCTGGACATCGAGGTGGACGATCTCGACGCCGAGACCGCTCGGGCGGTGGCGGAAGGGGCGCGGGCGGCCGAGTATCAGCCGCAGGACGACGTGCGGGTGCTCTTCGACCCCGCCGGGCACCCCTTCTGCCTGTGGACCGAGGTCCGGGAGGGTCAGTAGACCAGCGCCTGGGTCTCGTCCCCCAGTGCCTCCTGTACGAACACCTGCGCCCCGGCGATCCGTACGCCCTCCAGGACGTCCTTCTCCGTGATGTCCCGGCGGGCCGCGCACTGCGTGCAGAGCGTGACGCGGCCGGCCGCGAGGATCGAGTCCAGGAGGTCGGGCAGGGGCGCCGCGTGCGGGAGGTCGAACTCCGCCGCCCGCCCCGGGAGCGCGAACCACGCGGACTCCCCGGTCAGCCACAGGGAGACGTCCACCCCGCTGGCCACGGCCACCGCCGCCACCGTGAACGCCTGCGAACACCGTTCAGGGGCATCCGCCCCCGCCGTCACCTTGATCACGAGCTTCTTCGCCATGGCCGAATCGTAATCAGCGCCCCTACAACTCCGGACGTCGATCATGGGTCTCCTGTGCGCGCGTATATGGCATGCGCGCTTCAGGCCGGTGTGAGGAACGTCGTTGCAAGAACCCCAAGCAGCAGAAACAGCAGAAACAGCAGGAGCAGAAGTAGCGGAGGTAGCAGGAGGCGCCCCGGCCCAAGCCCGGCCGCCCCGCCGCCGTGGACGCACCACCCTGCTGATCGCCGGAGCCGCCGCGCTCGGCGTCGTCGCCGGGACCTGTACCGGATATCTGATCCAGGCCGACCGCGAGCCCACGAAGCTGGCCTCGCTCTCCCAGCCGACGCTCGCCCAGGCCGACACCCCGGCCCCCGAACCCCTGTCCGCGGACCGGGACCGCCGCGTGAAGACCGACGGCGACCTGAGGAAACTGCTGCTGAAGAAGCCTGCGGGGGCCAAGGACGGCGAGTGGGTGACCGGTGACCGCTGGATGACGCTCGCCGAGCTGGCGAAGCTGTCCAAGAAGCCGGCCGAGGCGTTCGGGGACCTCGTCTCCAAGGAGTTCCGCCGCTCCGCCGACACGGGCTGGGAGATCGGCAGCACCTACGGCGTGGAGATCCGCCTCATCCAGTACCGGCAGGAGGAGGAGCTCCAGGCCTCCGACGTGGCCGACAGCGAGAACTACTACGAGGACTCCGAGGCCGGCACCAAGAGCTGGGCGGTGCCGGGCAGCGACAACGCCATGGTCTACGTCCACACCAAGCCGGAGACCGAGCCCGGTTATCTGCCGCAGTACAACGCCACCGCCGTCGCCTGGCGCGGGGACGTCTTCATGAAGATCTTCGTCTGGGACACCAAGCCCGTCCCGAAGGCGAAGATCATGGATCTGGCCGAGCGGCAGGTGAAGAAGCTGTGAGCGAGCACGAGGAGCAGCGGGCGGGGGAGGCCGGCGAGACCCCGGCCCCCGTTCGGAAACGGGTCCGGCGTGGCCGTATCGCCGCCGTCGTCGGGTCCGTGGTGCTGGCCGGGGCGGTCGTCGCGGGGGTCGGCTTCACCGTGGTCACCGTGAACGGCGCCGATCGTGACGCGGGCGCGCCGGTGTGGAAGTTCCCCGAGGCGCGGACCGACAAGGCGAAGGCGGCACCGGCGAAGGGTCTCTCCGCGATGCTCGTGCCGTACGGCGCCGACGGGTGGAGCCGGGGGCCCGACATCGGGGAGTACGGGTACGACGCCCAGCTCAGCGGGGCCCAGGCCACCGCCTTGCGCAAGGAGTCGTTGAGCGGGCTGCCGCGGACGCAGCGCAAGGCGTTGGAGAAGCGGATCGACAAGCAGCGCCTCACGGGTGTCGCGATGCGGAGCTACGTCAGCACCGAGGAGCTTTCCTCCGTCTACACGGACCAGGCCTCCACGGTGACCATCGAGCTGACGCAGCTGGACAACAAGGCGGCGGTCCGGGGCATCACCGAGTTCCAGGACGAGTTCTTCGACGCCCTCGGCGACGTCCTGCGCGAGGGTCCCCGCGTCGAGGGCCACAAGGACGCCCGCTGCTACCTCCTCCCCACCGACTCCGACGAAAAACTGGACTCCATGTTCTGCTCCGCCCACCAGGGCAACGTCCTGGTCAGCCTCACCGCGGACAGCGCGAAGCCCATGCAGAAGACGGGCATCGCCATGCTCCTGCGCGAACAACTCGACCGCATCGCGGAACCGGGGGAGTCGGTATGACCGAGCAGACGGAAGCGAAGCCGGTACCGGGTCCGGGGTCGGCTGGAACGAGCGACGGCCCGAACACGGAGATCGCCCGGGCCGGGGCAGGGGAGCTGTTGGACGGGGGCTCACTGCGGGGGACGGCGGATGAGGTGAGCCGAGTCGAGCCGGGTGAGGTGACGGAACCGGCCGACGGGGCCGCCGTGTCCGGTGAGGGTGGTGAGGCTGGGCAGGTTGTGGTGACGGGATCGGTCGGCGCGTCCGGTGACGTCGGGCAGGTCGGGGCGGCAGCACCGGTCGAGGTGACGGAGTCGGTCGATGAGTCCGCCGGGTCCGGCGAGGCGGGACGGGTCGGGGCGACGGAACCGGTCGGCGAGCCCGCTGTGTCTGGCGGAGCCGGGCAGGTCGAGGTGGTCGAGCCGGTTGGCGCGGTCGAGGAGGGGCACCCGCCCACCGAGACCGGTCACGCAGACCAAGCCGATCAGGCCGAGCGGACCGAGCCGGGGGACGTCGTACCCCTGGACCGGGCTGCCGAGCCCTCGGCGCCCGTATCCGAGCCGGAGGCCGTTGCCGCGGCCGAGGCCGTGTCCGCCCCCACCCCGCCCTCGGGGCCCGTAGCCGAGCCGGAGCCCGCTCGTGCGCCCGTTTCCGGGGCGGCACCCGAGTCCGCGCCCGGCCTCGTTACGGCGCCGCCGCCCGCGCAGGTACCCGAATCCGGCGCACCGCACCCCACCGCGCCCACCACCACCCCCAAGAACCACCGCCACCTACGAGCAACCCTGCGCTGGACCGCCGCCCTGCTCACCTTCGCCCTCTTCGGAGCCGGTACCGCCTACGGGATCGCCGGGATGGAGCGGACGGACGTGCCAGGGCTGGGGACCGTGTCGGACGGGCGGTGGGTGTTTCCGGTGTTGAGGAAGGCGCCGTTGCCCGCGGGGAAGCCGGGGCCGTTGGACGCCGGCAACAAGGCGGGGAGTCACTACGCCGACCTGCGGGCGCTCGTGCTGCCCGCGCCCGAGGGCGCGACCGCGGACCCCGCACTGCGCGGCACCGACGGCTGGCTGCCGGTGAAGGACTACCTCGGGGAGTACGCCGAGAAGGAGGACCGCGACGAACTCGGCACCAAGCTCTCCGAGAACGGCCTGCGGCACATCGCGGCGCGCGGCTGGACCACCCCGGACGGCACGCACACCCGGATCTACCTGATGCAGTTCGACACCGCGGCCGTGGTGGACGACCTGTTCGGCCGGGACCTCGCCCCCTACGGCAGCCCCGGCTACGAACTGCGCGACGCCACCGCCTCCGTCTCCGACGAGCACTTCCCGGACGCGGCCCGCATCCAGGACATCACGGCCTCCGTCTACGTCGAGCCGAAGCCGTACGGCACCGAACAGACCCGGCACGCCTACATCAGCTCCGGCGACGTACTCGCCCTGGTCGTGCAGTCCCGCAAGGGCGCCGCGAACCCCGTACCGTTCCAGCAGACCGTGACCCTCCAGAGCCAGCTCCTGGGGTGAGCGGACCTCGCACGGCCCCCCGGGTCCCGGCCGCGTAAGCTGGGGCCCGGCCTTGTGCACACGTACCGAACCACGCTCATCCGAGGAGCACCCCGTGGAGATCTTCTTCGAAGCCCTGCTGGTCCTGGTCTGCGTCGGCGTCCTCGCCTTCGCCGGGCTGACCGTGAAGAAGCTGTACCAGGGCCAGCGCTGACCCCCATCAAGGAACTGCCGACGTCATGATCGAGATCCCGTCCGACCTCCACAAGGACCTCGTCCCGCTCGCCTTCCTGCTCGGCAACTGGGCCGGCGCTGGCGTGCACGACTTCCCCGGTTCGGAGAAGTGCAACTTCGGCCAGGAGGTGACCTTCAGCCACGACGGCCGGGACTTCCTGGAGTACGAGTCCCACACCTGGGTCCTGGACAACGACGGCAACAAGGTCCGCCCCCTGGAGAGCGAGCACGGCTTCTGGCGCATCGACGCCGACCGCAAGGTCGAGGTGACCATGGTCCGCGACGACGGTGTCGTCGAGATCTGGTACGGCGAGATGGCCAAGCAGAAGCCCCAGATCGACCTGGTCACCGACGCCGTCGCGCGTACGGCGGCCTCGGGGCCGTACTCCGGTGGCAAGCGCCTGTACGGCTACGTCAAGAGCGACCTCATGTGGGTCGGCGAGAAGCAGACCCCCGAGGTCGAGCTGCGCCCCTACATGTCCGCCCACCTGAAGAAGGTCGTCACCCCGGAGGACGTCGAGCGCTGGGCCAAGGCCCTCCCCGACGACATGCCGGACGACGGGATCGCCTTCTTCAAGTAGGCGTTCGTCCCCGCATACGCGGCATAGAGGCCGGGCGGGTCCGGCCTCTATGCCTCCTCACCCGTGATGGCCAGTGCGAGCCGCCACATACGTGTTGCCGGATTACTTTCTGGCAAGTGCTCCGTGCCCTCTTCCGCGAGTGAACGGGCTCGCCGTACCGCGTCCTTCCAGAGATTTCCACCGTAGTGCCGGGCGAAATCCACGGATTTGTCGGCTGGTACATCGCCATACTTGCCCAGTAGTTTTTTGAGCGCGTCGTAGTCCTGGGTCCAGCTCTGGTGGTCGGTGTGGTGCAACAGCAGCCAAAGCTCGAAACACGGATTGGACACGGCGAGTTCGATACGTCGCTGTCGCGCGCGTCGGACAGCCCGTTCCAGGTCGGTGTACTCGTCCACGTCCAGCACGCACCAGACCTGGTCGAACTCGTCGCCTGCGCCGCCCCAGCGCTCCGCCGCGTAGTTGACGACCTGGAGCGGTGAACCGGGTTTCTTGGCAACTTTGACCGACAGGTTCCGTCGTTTGAAGTGGGCTTTGAAACCGCTGAGGTAGTCGTACTCCGTGGACTCGGAGCCGCAGACGACCATGAACTGGTCAGCGCTGTCCCTGACGTCGGCCCGACGGGTCAGGTCAGTGTCCCGGCGAGGTTTCTTCTGCCTGGGGCTGCCGCTGGGTTTCGGCGTTCTGGTCAGTCCCCCCACCCCTCCTCAGCAGCGCCTCGGTGAAGCTTTCGTCGATGAACGGGATGCCACCGTAGCTGCCCCCCAGGTAGCGGCGCTCACGGTTCTCGTCCTTGCGCGGTTTGAAGTCGGCGAGTGAGTACAGGGAGCTTTCGCCGTACTCGTTCTTCTCAACGAACCAGATCTGATCCCGTTTCAGGATGTCGTCCCCGTCGCGGCGTCCCAGCAGGCTGGGGTCATGCGTGGTGAAGATTAGCTGGGCGCCGTGGCGGTTCGTCTCCGGATTCTGGAAAAGTCCGATGAGGCGCGCGGTGAGGAGGGAATGGAGGCTGGCGTCGATTTCGTCGACGACGAAGGTTCCACCTTCGCGCAGTACGTCGAGGAAGCGTGGAACCTGCTCCAGAAGTGCCTTTGTGCCGGCCGACTCGTCCTGGAGATCCATTTGGACGATGCCGTCGCGACCACGGTGTCCCACCCAGGGGCGGACACGTTCCCCAGTACCGCCGGTCTCCAGAGAGAACAGCACTCGATTGAGGGCGCTGCTGTTCTTGCCGTAGTCCCTGCGGAGAACCTCCTCGTCGACCTGGACCCGCTCCGTACCGCAGGCTTCGATGCCCAGGTCGGCGGCCCGCAGCAGCTGAAGGATCTCCGGGTGCCGGTCGGCGTCCTTGAGTGCTCGCGTGGCACCGTACCCCCAGAGCGCAGCCAGGCCCGACGAGCGCCGGAACCGCAACTGCTGCGCGAACCAGTCGTACACCGGCCGGAAGTCCCGCTGGCGGGAACGCGCGGCGAGAGAGAGGAAGAGGACGTTGGGCTCGGTGATGCTCTCGACGAGTTCCAGCTGCCGGGTCTCCTGGGAGGCTCCGGGCTTGAGGTTGTCCTCCTCGCGGGAGAACAGCTCACGCTTCTTGCCCTTCGGATAGCTGTCCAACCACTCCTCGGTCACGCGGTCGTCGTCGACGGCGAATCCGTAGGTGTACCGGACGTCGTCCAGCAGCAGGTCGGCGATGTACCAAGAGGGCTCGCTCTTCGCCACGTCGTCGAGGAGGAAGCGGTGGCGCGGGACACCACCGTCCGGTTCGGCATCCCGATGAGAGGAGACCACCATGCGGGCCATGTACTGGAGCGCGTCCACGAGGTTGGTCTTGCCCGAGGCGTTGGCGCCGAAGACGCCCGCGACGGGGACGGCCTCCCAGGCGGTGCCGGACGGCCGGTCGTCGTCGTAGACCGGGTGAAGGTTGAGCTGTTGCTCCTGGCGGATGGAGCGGTGGTTCGCCACGCGGAAACTGAGCAGCATGGGCACACCTCCGGCCGTCCTCATTGTTTCCCTGGGTTTACTATTCCGACTACCCGCCAGTAAAACTCGCAAACAGCTGTCAGGCAACGGGAGAAGCGGCCACTTGGACCCTTCCGTGTGGAAACTTCACACCAAGTTGTCGGATTGTTTCCTGTCCTGCCGGTCCTAGACTTGGCCCCGTGGTGAGCACCGATTGGAAGAGCGACCTGAGGCAGCGCGGCTACCGGCTGACGCCGCAGCGCCAGCTTGTCCTCGAAGCTGTGGACACCCTGGAGCACGCGACCCCCGACGACATCCTCATCGAGGTGAGGAAGACGGCGTCGGGGGTCAACATTTCCACGGTCTACCGGACCCTGGAGCTGCTGGAGGAGCTCGGCCTCGTCAGCCATGCCCATCTGGGGCACGGGGCGCCGACGTACCACCTCGCCGACCGGCACCACCACATCCACCTGGTCTGCCGCGACTGCGAGAACGTCATCGAGGCCGACATCAAGGTGGCCGCCGAGTTCACGGCCAAGCTGCGCGAGACCTTCGGCTTCGAGACCGACATGAAGCACTTCGCGATCTTCGGCCGCTGCCGGGACTGCTCCCGCAAGTCCCGTGAGCTCAAGAATTCAACTACCGAGTCGTAGGCTTAGGCATATGAAGAGCCCCTTGCTGTCCCTGCCCGGCGCCGTCCCCGCCGAGGGCGTGGACGAAGGCGTCGCCGCTCACTACGGCGACCTGTTCCGCGAGCAGCGCACCCTCGCCGACGGCGCCGGATTCGTCGACCTTTCCCACCGGGGGGTCGTGACGGTCACCGGTGACGACCGGCTCAGCTGGCTGCACCTCCTGCTCACCCAGCACGTCAGCGATCTGCCCGAGGGACAGGCCACGGAGGCCCTGGTCCTCTCCGCGCACGGGCACATCGAGCACGCCCTGTACCTCGTCGACGACGGCACCACCGTCTGGATCCACGTCGAACCCGGCACCCAGGACGCGCTGATCGCCTACCTGGAGTCGATGAAGTTCTTCTACCGGGTCGAAGTCGCCGACCGCACCGAGGAGTTCGCGGTCGTCCACCTCCCCGCCGGGTCCATCGCCGAGGTGCCGGAGGGGGCCGTCGTACGCGAGACGCCGTACGGCCGTGATCTCTTCCTCCCGCGCGCGGACCTGGAGTCGTACGCCGAGAAGTCCGGACCCGCGGTCGGTCTGCTCGCCTACGAGGCGCTGCGCGTCGAGCACCACCGCCCGCGCCTCGGCTTCGAGACCGACCACCGCACCATCCCGCACGAACTGGGCTGGATCGGTACGGCCGTTCACCTCCAGAAGGGCTGCTACCGCGGCCAGGAGACCGTCGCCCGGGTCCAGAACCTCGGCAAGCCCCCGCGCCGTCTGGTCTTCCTCCACCTGGACGGCAGCGAGGTCCATCTGCCGCCCGCCGGCACCGAGATCCGCCTCGCGGACGACGGCCCGGACGGCCGGAAGATCGGCTTCGTGACGACGTCCGTACGCCACCACGAACTCGGCCCCGTCGCCCTCGCCCTGGTCAAGCGGAACGTACCCCTGGACGCCCGCCTCGTCGCCGACACGACGGCCGCGGCCCAGGAGGTCGTCGTAGAGCCGTAGGGGGCGGTGTCAGGGGGGCGTCAGGCGCAGTCCTCGCCGCCCTGCGCGAGCGTCACCCATACCGAGTCCTGGTGGGCGGTGTCGGTGCCTGGGGGCAGCTGTGTGCTGACCAGGCCCGCCACGTCCGCTGCCGGGTCCGCCGGGACCAGCTGGACGCCGGTGTAGGTCCTGGCGCCGAGCAGGTAGTCGGACGTGGTGTCCGGGACCAGCGCCGCGATGATCTCGAAGCTCGCTCCCCGCTGGGCCGGGTAGTCGCCGATCTGCGGACAGGCGTCCCAGCTCGTCGGGTCGTCCGCCCCGGTGCCTTGCTTCACGATGTGCGCCCGGCCCAGCAGGTACACGCCCGCCTCGCCCTTCTTGCGGCTGGCCAGCCAGAGGGTGTGGTGCGGCGGGATCACCGCGATGCCGTAGACCTTCTGGTGGTGCCGGGCGGAGGCGGCCTGCTGGGGGTGGCGGATCTCGACCGAGGCCGGGGCCGATGCCGATGCCGATGCCGATGCGCGGGTGGGTGTGGGCGCGGGTTTCGGGGTGGTGCCGGTTTCGTCCCCCGTGCCGCCGCCCAGCCCTGTCAGCGCCGAGACCACCGCGGCGAGGCCCGTCAGTCCGCCCAGCGCGGTGATCAGGAAACCCGTCAGCAGAACCGGGCGTGGGATGCTCTGCGGGCCTGACAACGTTTCCCGGTTCTCTTCCGCCGGGTCCTCGTGGTCGTGTTCCCGGGATGTGCTGTGGGTGCTCATGCCGTGTCCTGACTTTCCCGTCGTGAGCGCCCCGCCCCCCGCGCGGGGCGCTCTCCGATTCCAGGGTGGGCCAGGCCGGGAAACACCGGGCGCGATATGCCGTTGACAACCCATAATTTGGCAACGGGCAGCGAGCGCACGGGCACATGGAGCAAGTGTTCGGGCGAACTGAGTGGCGATGTCCGGGGGAGGCGCCATGACAGCCATGACACCGGAAGAGGAGTTCGCCGAGGCACTGCGCATGCGCAGGAAGGCGGCCGGGTTCTCGCTCGGCGAGCTGTCTCGGCTCGTCAACTACAGCAAGAGCTACCTGAGTCGGGTGGAGAACGGCAGCCGGCTGGCCGGTCCCGCCCTGGCCCGGGAGTGCGACACGGCCCTGCACGCCGAGGGCGAACTGCTCGCCCTGCTGCCGGACCGACTCGCGCAGGCCGAGCGACCTCGACGGCGGGTCGGGGCGAACGGGGCCGGTGGTGGGGGCAGTTCGGGGGGCGCAGGGAGTGTAGGGGGTACAGGGGGCGCGGGTGGTTCCGGTGGTCTCGGCCGCTCCCGTGTGCCGGGGGCCCGTGGTGTCTCCAGCGGGACCTCCGCCACCTCCCTTCTCTCCGCCACCTTCGGTGCCGAGTTCGACCAGCTCATCCGCCGCGGCGACACCCGTCACCTGCTGGGCGACATGTACGAGGCCGGCCGGCTCTACCTCGCCGCGTACCGGGCCGCCGAGGGCGACGACCTGGCCCGGGCGTACGCCGTCGTGCGCTGTGCCCGCCGCTGGTCGGACCCCGGGCAGGTCGACCGGGACCTCCTCGCCCGGATCGACGAGAGCCTGAACACGCTGGCCGGCCGCGGCGACCTCCCCGCGGTGGAGCTGCGGCTGCGCCTCGCCGCGCACCGCGCCAAGAAGCTGACCATGGGCGTCGGCGACGACACCGCGGTCCCCGGCGCCGAACCCGGCACCAGCGTGGACCGCGCCCGCGGAGTCCTGCGGGAGTTACGGGACCGGCTCCCGGCCGTCGGCGCCGAGACCCACTGCGAGGTCCTCACCGAATGCCGCTGGGCCCTCTACGACTTCGCCCCCGCCGGTGAACTCCTCGCCCTGTCTGCCGAGTTGCGGGACGTCGCCACCCGCTCCCGCTCCATGTACTTCGTCGGCGAGGCCCTGGTCGCCCTGGCCATCGACCAGTTGAGGGTCGGCCGGGTGACCGCGGCGGACGCGACCGTACGACGTCATCGCGAGCACGCCGCCCACCGGCACAGCACCCTCGCGCACTGGCAACAGGGCACGCTGGACGCCCTGATGAACCTGTGGCAGGGCGAGTTCGGTGCCGCCGAGGAGTGGATCCTCGGCAGGTCCAGAGAGATCGCCGAGGCCATGGAGACGGACCTGTCGGTGCCCGCCGACACCCTCAGCCAGACCTGTCTGGGCCAGGCGTACTGGCTGCGCCACGAACAGGGCCGGATGGCCGACCTGTTCGGCTCCCCGCTGATGTCCGGCGTCCGGCGCCGCGACTACTTCCCGGTCTGGCGCGCCGGGCTCGCGCTCGCCCTGTGCGAGACCGGCCGCCACGACCAGGCGGCCGACCAGGTACTGGCCTTCGCCGCCGACACCGAGGGCTTCACCACCTTCCCGCCGAGCGGCTGGGCCCTGCCCACGGCGGCCGTACTCGCCCAAGCCTGCGCGGAGTTGGACCGGCGGGGCGTCCGCCGCGAGGAGCTGCTGCCGTACGTCCCACCCCTGCGCGCCCTCCTCGACGCGCACCCCGGCGAACTGGTCCTCGCCGGCTGGCCGACCGTCCTGCTGGGCCCGGCCGCGCGGTTCAGCGGGCTGCTCGCGCTGGTCGCGGGGGAGCCGGAGACCGCGCTCGGGCATCTGCGGCGCGCGGTACGGCTCGCCCAGCACTCCCCGGCGCAGATGGCACGGCTGCGGCTGGACGAGGCCAGGGCGCGGCTGCGGTCGGACTCCGTCGCGGTGCGGGCCGGGGCCGGTGACCTCGCCAGGACCGCGCTCACCACGGCGGAGGAGCTGGGGATGGGGGCGGTGGCGGCGGACTGCCGGGAGTTCCTGCGCGGGGCGCCGACGGGGTCGTAGACCCGACAAGGATCACATCTCCAGCAGGACCGTGAAGGGGCCGTCGTTCGTCAGCGACACCCGCATCCGGGCGCCGAACCGGCCGGTGGCCACCGTCGCTCCGAGGGCGCGCAGTTGGGCGACGACCTCGTCGACGAGGGGCTCGGCGACATCGCCGGGGGCGGCCGCGTTCCAGGTGGGGCGGCGGCCCTTGCGGGCGTCGCCGTACAGGGTGAACTGGCTGATCACGAGCAGCGGGGCGTCGATGTCGCTGCACGACTTCTCGTCGTGCAGCATGCGGACGGACCAGAGTTTGCGGGCCAGTTGGGCCGCCTTCTCCTTGGTGTCCTCGTGGGTGACCCCGACCAGGACGCACAGTCCCTCGCCGCTGATCTCCCCGACCGTCTCGCCGTCCACGACGACGCTCGCGCCGTCCACTCTCTGCACCACCGCTCGCATGGGTCCATCATGCCGGGCCCGTCGAAAGAGACCGTGCGCGGGTTTGTTTTTGATCCTTAACCCCCCATCTGGGGCCGTTCGGGGGCACTCGGTCACATAGCGGCCACTTGGGGTGGCACGATGCTTCCACGCGCCGGTCGAGGGGACGGTTGAGGGACATGAGCACACCGAGTACCGGGCGGCTGGGCAGTCGACGGCCACCCGCGCAACGCACGGACAGCCCTCTGCTGCCCCCGGAGCCGCCCGAGCACGACCTCCCCGCACTGAGCCTGCCCGAGCTGCGCACCCTGCGCCGGGACGCCCAGCGGGACGAGGCCGACCTCAGCTACGTACGGCGGCTCCTCCAGGGCCGTATCGACATCCTCCGCGCGGAACTGGCACGCCGCTCCCCGACCGGCACGGGCGCCGTCCTGGACGTCGGCGAGCCCTCGGTCGTCGAGCGGCTCCCGGAGATCCTCACCGACGCCCCGGCCCGCCACCGCTCCTCCGCCCGCCACGTCACCCTGGGCACCCCGCACAGCGAGGAGTACCGCCTCCTCGCCGCCGAGATGCTCGCCGAGGTCGAACTCTCCGACCTCGCCGCCCGCACCGACCTCGAACTGAACACCGCGATGGGCCGCCTCGTCCGCTACGAACAGCAGGTCTCGGGCCGACGGCAGGGCTTGCAGCGGACGGCGGACGAGTCCAGCGCGGAGATCGCGCGGCGGTATCGGGAGGGGGAGGCGCAGGTGGAGGATCTGCTGACGTAGGGCCTCTCTTCCGTTGCCTGCGTGCCGCTCGGAAATCGACGAGACACCTCACCCCCGCCCGCCTACCGTGGCCCCATGAGCGACCGTCCCGAGATCGAGATCCGTCCGGTCACCGAGGCCGAGTACCCGGAGTGGCTGCGGGCCGTGCACGCCGGGTTCCTGCGGGAGCCCGTGGTGTCGGAGGCGGAGCTGGAGGCGCGGCGGAGCCAGTTCGAGCCCGGGCGGTTCGTCGGGGCCTTCGAGGGGGACCGGTGCGTGGCGACCTTCCGGTCCTTCGGGCAGGAGGTCACGGCGGTCGGCGGAGCGCTCGTGCCGGCCGACGGGATCACCGCCGTCACCGTCAGTGCCCCGCACCGCAGGCGCGGCCTGCTCACCCGCATGATGAACCAGGACCTCGCCGCCGCGAAGGACCGCGGCGACGTCGTGGCCACCCTGATCGCCGCCGAGTACCCGATCTACGGCCGCTACGGCTTCGGCCCCGCCACCTCGGCCGCCGAGTGGACCGTGGACGTGACGCGCACCGGCCTCGACCCGCGCGGCCCGCGCCTCGACGACGGCAGCCGTATCGAGCTGGTGGGCCCCGACGAGGTCCGCAAGCTCGGCCCCGACCTGCACGACCGGATGCGCCGCGCCACCCCGGGCGCCGTGAGCCGCAGCGACTGGTGGTGGCGGATGACCACCGGCGCGGTGCGCGTCGACCCGAAGTGGACCGAGCCGTTCTTCGCGGTGTACCGCGCGGGCGACGGTACGGTCGAGGGGCTGCTGGCGTACGAGGTGGACGACAACTGGGGTGACGCCAAGCAGCCGTTGAACACCGCGAGCGTGCGGAGCCTGCTCACCACGACCCCGGCCGCCGAGCGCGCCCTGTGGCACTACCTCTGCTCGATCGACTGGGTCACCCGGGTCAGGAGCGGCTCCCGCGCCCCCGACGACCTGCTCCCGCATCTGCTCCCGGACCCGCGCGCGGCCGGGATCACCACCCAGGCCGACTGGATGTGGGTGCGGATCCTGGACGTCGTACGAGCCCTGGAGGCGCGGACGTACGACGCCGAGGGCGCCCTCGTGCTGGAGATCGTGGACCCGGCCGGGCTGGCCGGCGGGCGGTACCGCCTCGACGCCTCGCCCGCGGGAGCTTCCTGTACGACGACCACCGCGAGCCCCGATCTCACGCTGGACGTGGGGGAGTTGGCGGCGCTGTGGCTCGGGGACGAGTCGGCGGTGCGGCTCGCGGCGCTGGGGCGGGTGCGGGAACAGCAAGCGGGCGCCGGCCTGACGGCCGACGCCCTGCTGCGTACGTCCAGGCGTCCTTGGTGCCCGGACATGTTCTGAGCGCTCCCTTCGGGCGGGGACGGGTGGGCTGTTGCTTCGCATCCGTAGCGAGCTGTTCAGTTGTGGCTGTGCGGGTATCCGTAGCGAGCTGTTGAGTTGTGGCTGTGCGGTGGGTGCGGCCGGTGCCGCTGTTCGGTTGTCGGTGTTCAGTTGTGGCTGTGCAGACCGATCGAGCTCCCGGCTCCCCTCCGGAAGGGAGCCCGATCAGCCGGACTGGGAGAGCAGCATCACGAGGATGACCGCTCCGATGCCGCTGATGGCGACGCTCTTCGTCTTGACGCCGACGGTGAGCGCGAGGAACGCGATGATGCCCATCGCGCCCCACTTCCACTGGACGAGCGCTTCGAAACCGACGGCGAGGGCGGCGATGGCGATGGCGATGAGCGGCATGACGGTCCCCCCTTCGGGACAGTGGCCCCTGCCGGCCACCGAGTTGGCCAACCTTGCGAAGCTTTGACCATGTTTCTCAAGGTTGCTCAAGTTGGCGACCAACTTCACTGTACTTATCTCCGCTTGGAAGCGTCTCATAACCACCTTCCGGTGAACTGCCCAAAGATGGCGGGAAGTTGTAGTGTTTGGTCGTGGACCCGAAACACGCCTCCGTCAATGGGCGGAAGAGGTCACAGCGGCCACAGACGTCACACCACGAGGTGGCCGACGAGCTCCGCGCCCGGATCAGGTCCGGCACGTTGCGGGCAGGTCAGCGCATGCCCACGCAGGCGCGGCTGGCCGACGAGTTCGGGGTCGAGCGGGGGGTCGTACGGCAGGCGCTGCACCTGCTCCAGAGGGAACACCTGCTCACCAACGTCTCCAAGGGCAGCCCGGCGACGGTCGCCCCCGACCTGGGCACCGGCAGGGCGCTCACCGGCCCCGCGGCCGCGCCGCAGCCCACGACGGTAGGCCTCGGCCCCCGCATCGCCGCGGCCTTCGCCGCCCCGCACGTCGAGATCGACGCCCTGTGCCTGACGTCGGTGTCCCTCAACCTCGCCATCGGCGAGGGGCTGCGCCAGATCCACGCCGGACAGCTGAATCCGGCCAAGGTCGACGTCCGGGTCCTGCTGCCCTCGCGGGACATCGACCTCGCCTTCCCGGTCCCGGTCGAGGGCCGCGGCGACGACGACCCGGTCCACGAACGCTGGCTGGCCCAGCGCAACGCCCAGGGCCAGGTCCTCCAGCACAACCTCCTCGCCCTGCGCGCCACCCACGGCATCGACGTACACGTCTCCTTCCGCGCCCTGCCCTTCACGCCACCGGTCAAGCTCTACCTGCTGAACGGCATGGAGGCGCTCTTCGCGTACTACACGCTGAAGCGCCGCAAGGAGGAGATCGACCACGAACCCCTGGAGATGTACGACGCCGAGGGCACCCAGTCGATGCTGTTCGCCTTCGAGCACGGGGCGGGGCTGCGGGACACGACCTTCGTGGAGCAGTCGAACCTGTGGTTCAACGCACTGTGGGAGACGATCAGTTCGGAGCTGCTGCTCACGAGCTGACGTCTCCCACAGTGGCTGATCCGGGCGGGTTCGGGTCATAGGGCCGGTCCCGCGACCAGCAGCGCCAGCACCACCGCGCCGACCGAGCTGAGGGCCGGGTTCTTGGCCTTGATCCCGACGGTGAGCAGGAGCAGGCCGATGATCCCGGTGGCGCCGTACTTCCACTGCAGGGTCTGCTCGACGCCGACGACGAAGACGGCGGAGAGGAGGGCGAGGGCTGGCATGTTGGTTCCCCCTTCGAGCTTCGGGGCGGGCGGGGTGGGTGGTTCGGGTGGGGCGGGTAGTTCGGGTGGGGCAGGTGAGGCGATCGACCAGGTCGGCCGGGTGGGCAAGGTCGACCAGGTCGGCGTGGAGGCAAAACTTCCACCAACTGAACCAAGTTGGTAACCAACTCTGCTTATGTTGTCCCCACTTGGCAGGGGTTGATAAACAACTTCCGTACAACTCCCCATAGATGGATTGGAGTTGTAACGTTTGGTCGTGACCCAGGAGAACGTGGCAGTGAACGGCAGCAGAAGGCTCTCGCCCCAGGAGATCGCCGACACCCTGCGCGAACGCATCCGCACAGGCGACCTCAAGGCCGGCGACCGCCTCCCCACCCAGGCCGAACTCGCGGAGGAGTTCGGCGTGGAACGGGGCGCGGTCCGCCAGGCCCTGCGCGCCCTCCAGGAGGACGGCCTCCTCAGCAACGTGAGCAAGGGAAGCCCACCGCGGATCGCGGAGCGGGTGCCGGTTTCGGGGGAGCCTCAGCCCACGATGGTGGCCCTGGCACCCCGGCTGACCGACGCCTTCGCGGGCGCACAGGTCCGGATCGACGCCGCGTGCCTGACCGCGGAGACCCTGATGGTGGCCCTCAGCGAACCGGTCCGCCTGATCCACGAGGGCCGGATCCGCCCCGATTCCATCAACGTCCGCATCCTGCTGCCCTCCCGCGACATCAACCTGGCCTTCCCGGTCCCGGTCGAGGCCCTCGACGACGACAACCCGGTCCATCAGCGCTGGCTGGAGATGCGCAACGCCCAGGGTCACGTCCTGCGCCACAACCTCCAGGCCCTGCGCACCTCCCACGGCATCGACGTCAAGGTCACGTTCCGCGCGCTGCCGTTCACCCCGCCGGTGAAGCTGTACCTGCTCAACGAGTCGGAGGCCCTGATCGCGTACTACATGGTCGCCCGCCGCGAGGAGGCCACCGACGCGGGAACGCTCGACATGTACGACGTGATGGGCACCGAGTCGCTCCTCTTCTCCTTCGAGAAGGGCGCGGGCCAGCGGGACGCGGCATTCGTGGAGCAATCGCAGAAGTGGTTCAACGCCCTCTGGGAAACCATCACGACGGACCTGACACTCTCTTAGTGACTTCTGAGACGACGCAGACTGAACTGGTGACATCAGACACTGAGAACAAGGCCGAGAACCTGCGGGACCTGGTCACCCGCGCGCGGGTGGTGCTGTGGGACTTCGACGGGCCGATCTGCAGCCTGTTCTCCGGGCACTCGGCGGCGAAGGTCGCCACGGAGCTGGTGGACTGGCTGGAGAGCCGCGGCCTGCGCGGCCTCGTCACCGACGGCGAGCGGCTGACCCTGGACCCGCATGTCGTGCTGCGTGCCGTGGACGCCAGGCACCCGGGCAGTGACCTGGTCGCGGAGTTGGAGGAACGTCTCACCAAGGAGGAGCTCAGAGCCGCGTCCTCGGCGATGCCGACGGCGTACGCCGACCCGCTCATACGCACCTGGACCGCCGTGGGCTCCCGGCTGGCCATCACGACGAACAACTCCCCGCGAGTGGTGCGCAAATACTTGGCAGGACGCGGCCTGGTCTCCTGCTTCACCCCGCACATCTACGGTCGCACGCACGACCTGCACCACCTCAAACCCCACCCGCACTGCCTCAACCGGGCCCTGAACGCCATGGGCGCGGCCCCCGCCGACGCCCTCATGATCGGCGACACCCCCTCCGACTACCTCGCCGCCCACAGCGCAGGCGTCCCCTTCCTGGGCTACGCGCGTAACGAACGCAAGGCGCGGCTGCTGAGGGAGGCGGGGGCGGTGTCGATCGTGGGGTCGCTGTGGTCGGTGTTGAGTACGGTTCGCGAGCGGGTCTGAGCCGGTGGACACCCGGAGCGACCGGTTGCCGGTCACCTCAGGCCTGGACCATCAACAGAACGAAGATCACGACTCCCGCAGACAGGCACGTCGTGTTGTGGGCGCGGAGGCCTACGCCCACGAGTAACAGGCACAGCACTCCGAGTGCTCCGTAGCGGGACTGGAATAACTGGTCCAGCCCGAGGAGGAGGACAGCGGACAGCAGTTGAAAGACGAACATGACTCCCCCAGTTGGCACGTCCGAGAGGCGATCAACTTCCAGTCCAATTGGACTGGTTGCCTTGTTGTGGTGATGCCCTGACTGGCTGATCCCTTAACTGGCAGGCGAATTGGCCTGCTCATTTGACTGAAAGTGGCGTGCTCGCCAGGGCGGAGAGGTACGGTCGCTGTGTGAGTGACGGCGACACCGGCGACAGCGGCAGCAAGCCGTTCGAGCGCGTGGTAGGTGAGTTGCGGGCGCGGATGGCCAACGGAAGGTATCCGTTGAATTCTCTGCTGCCGTCACAGCGTGATCTCGCTGAGGAGTTCGGAGTCTCCCGGGACACCGTCCAACGGGTCCTGCGGGAGCTGATCAGCGAGGGCTGGATCCGTTCGCGTCAGGGCAGCGGATCACGCGTGGTCAAGGTGCAACTCATTCACTCACCGACGAGCGCCACACAGCCCGATCGCATGGTGACGCTGGGTCCCCTCATCGGCCACGCTTTCGAGCAGCCCGACGTACGGCTCGATGTCTTCACGCTGACGTCCGAGTCGCTCGACACTCACATCCGAGTCCAGGCCGAGCGGATCCGAGCGGGCGCGATCACCCCCCAGAGCATCGCCCTGCGCATGCTGGTGCCTTCGGAGGAACTGCCGGCCCCCTACTGGCAGACCAAGGACGGCACCCACGACGAGCTGCTGAAGCAGCGTTATCTGGACATCTCCCGTCGGCACACTCCGTCTGTGCGTTCCGTGTTGCGCAATCTCCACGCCGAGGGGCGCGTGCCCTCTGTGACCGTGGAGATCCGCCGGATTCCTCTGATGCCGCACCACAAGCTCTATCTCCTCAACGGAGTGGAGGCGGTGCTGGGACCATACGAGGTCTACCGGCGGAACATCGTGCTGGACGACGGTCGGGAGATAGAGGACGCGCTCGACGTGGAGGGGGTGAGCGCCGGTCTCACGCACCACGTGAAGGATCCCGATCCCCACGCCCAGGGGACGGTGTTCGTGGACAGCATGCAGAGGTGGTTCAACTCCCTCTGGAACCTGCTCAGCGAGTAGCGTGCGACAGCGGCTTGCCGGAGGTGCCACCGGCCGCCAGCCGCTCCCGGCAGGCCTTGATGACAGGTGCGTAGGAGGTGACCACGGCGTCGGCGCCGCACTGGAGCATTTCCTCCGCCCGGGACCTGTCCTGGGTGAAGCCGATGAAGAGTGTTCCAGCCGACTGGGCGGCCTTCAGATCGGTCAGCTGGTCGCCGATCAGTACACAGGCGGCGCTATCGAGGGAGAGATGCGCAAGGGCACGGTGCACGCAGTCCGGATCCGGTTTCATGAGGCCCGCGTTCCGTGGATCCCTGCCGAACACCTTTTTGATCTTTCCCCGCAGCTTCGACCGCTTGAGGTACTTCCTGATGGGGCGCTCGGCGTTGTTGCTCACGATGACGAGACGCATCGGGACTTCGAGCAGCAGGTCCACCAGGGTCACGATGTCCGGGGTCTGTTCGGCTGTCTCGATCGCCGTCCTCTCCTGGCGGGCGACGATGCGTTCGGCCAGGACGAGGGGACGTCGGCGACGCCGCTTCGGGGAGCGGTCGTACATGTCCCTGAGACGCCGGAGGATGCCGTGAGAGTCGTCGCACTCCTCGACATCCCGGTCGAGTGTGCCCCAGTACCGCAGGGCCTTCCGTTTGACTTCCTTCGCGACCCCTGCCGTGGACACGCCGCCGAAGAGGTCGCATACAGGTCCGTCGAAGTCGAAGAGCACCGCGCGAGCCTGCGTGAGCAGGCGAAACACGGCTTCCTGGTCGTCAATCGCGTAGGTCATGGGCCTCCTCGCCGTCCCGTCAGTCCTTCCCAGGGGCGCGGTGGGCTACCCCCAGGTGGTGTCGGCGTGCAGAACGAGTGACGCCGCGTGTGGATGCGTGTCCGTCGCGGTCGGGCGGTGTCCTCGTTCGCGCGTGCGCCGGATCGCCCGTGGCGGCGATCGGATGCGTCCAATGGACGAGTTCTCCGTCGAGGCACGTGATCGGTGGAGTAACGTGCCTCATCCTTTACAGCATCGGCTCCATCAGAACGGGCTGAACCCAGAGAATGACTCCCCAACTGGTCTCTGACGCCAGGCGGCTTGCCGGCGAACTGGGCGGAGACTCCAGTGTGGTGAAAGGCCCGCTCAAGGGGTACCACCACGAGACGTACGTGCTGTGCCTGCCGGGCGGTTCCCGCATCGTCAAGGTCCGGGAACCGCGCGCCGAGATCCTGTGGTTCGACCGCAGATGCTTCCAGTCGGAGGAGCAGCTGTTGCGCGCCCTGCACGGCCAGATCACCCGCATCCCCGACATCCTCGACGTCGAAGGCATGGGACTCCAGGGGTTCATCGAGGGACGGACGGTCGGGCGGAGTCTGTTGTGGCATCGACGTGTTCCCGACACGGTCTTCGATCAGATCGTCGAACTGTTCCGGGAGATGGCGCGGATCACCCCGGACATGCTCAGCAGGCTCAGTGTGAGACGGCGCTGCGAGGAGAAGGACCTTGCCGACGACGGCGACAGCGAGGGCTTTCTGGAACGCCTGATCGTCTTCAGTGAGGAACAGGTCTTCGGGAAGAACTACGAGCGCTTCGGCGCCCTCTTCGGTGAACTGGGAGTGGAGAGCGAATCGTTCATCCGACTCAGAAAGCATGTGTCAGGGCTTCGGGAACGACCGTTCTGCCTGTTGCACGGTGATCTCCACAGGCAGAACCTCATCGTTGACGCGAGCGGCCAACTCTGGACGATCGACTGGGAGTTGGCGATGCTGGGCGACCCGCTCTACGACCTCGCCACCCACCAGTACCTGATGCGGTATCCGGCGGACCAGGGGCGCCGGATGACCCAGGAGTGGTGTCGGGTCGTCGAACGAATCCGTCCCGGCAGCTCGCGCGGATGGGAGCAGGACCTTCCCCTGCTGCTCGACTTCAAGAAGGCGCAGAGTGTCTTCACCGACGTGATCAGGGTGTCGCAGTCGTTGGTGCGAGACGGAGCCGGGTTCCAGTGGACGGGATTGCCCTGGGCGGCGCTCAAGTTGCAGCGGGTCCTGGGGAACGCCGCCGAGACGCTGGGGCTGGACGAGGTGCCGGGACGCTCGCAGATCATGGCCGCGCTCGTGCACTGGTATCGCGCGGGGGGCGGGGCACGACCGTGACTCGACCGATTGTGAACGGATTTCAGGCTGTGGCGTCGTTTCCTGTTTGAGAGTGATGCACAGTGTGGGAAACATGCTTCCTTTTATGTTCGCGTGTCTGAAGAGTCCCACGTGCACTAAGGTTCGCTGAATTCCAGCTCTGTCGACAGCTCAAGCAATGCGGAGCAGCCCGTGGGCGCACCACCCGTTCCCCGCCCTCGCGCCGGGGAACGTCCCTTCCCCGTTGAACTCAGCGCGGCCCAGGCGTTCATGAGAAAAGCCAAAAGGACCTGCCCACCGATCAACGGGTATCACAACGAGAACTACATCCTGCCCCTGACCGATCCCCTGGCCCGTCAACTCGGTCAGGAACCTGGCACCTCCGTGATCGTGCGGATTCCGCACCAGAAGGTGTTGCCGGTGGTGATCCGAACCTGGGAGAGCGAACCGGAGATCCTGCGAGCGATCAAGGGAAGGCTGCCCAACATCCCCGAATGCCTTTACGCGGAGCGGGACTTCGCGATCCACAGCTGTGTGCAGGGCGTGCCGCTGTCCAGCCTGGGCCCGGGCGACAAGCCGGTGGCTGCCCCACTCGTCGATGCGCTGACCCGGCTGCTTGCCCAGATGGCCCACGTGGGCCGAGACGCCCTGCCGTCCCTGCCTGGGCGGTGGCCCGACGACGGTGACACCCAGGGCTTCCTCAAGTCCCTGGCATACACGGCGGACGTGCAGATCCGCTGCCGCAACCGGGCACGCTTCAGTCGGCTGTTCGCGGACCTCGGCGTCCCCGAGGACGCTCTTCCCCGGTTCGCCGAGAACGTGCCCGCCATGGCCCGGCGACCGTTCAGCCTCCTCCACGCCGACCTGCACCGCGACAACGTGATCGTGACGTACGGCAGTCGTCGTCCACCCCTCATATGCATCGACTGGGAGCTGGCGACGTACGGCGACCCCCTGCACGATCTCGCCATCCATCTGGTTCGTATGCGGTACCCGGCCGGTCAGCTGGCCAAGGTCGTCCATGCGTGGGCAAGGGCCATGCGCACCGAGCGTCCCGAGGCAGTCGCGGGCGTCGAGAAGGACCTGCGCCACTACGTGGACTTCGAGCGCGCGCAGTCCGTCTACCCCGACGTCATGCGGGCAACGAAGTCCTTGGCCGGTTCGTTCGACCAGAAGGACCTGGACGAGGCCACCGCCTCCGTCGAAGGGGCACTGGAGTCGGCGGCCCGCCCGCTGGGGCTGAAGAGCGTGCCCTCTCGGAGTGCCATCGAGCGAGCTCTGACCCGATGGCGGGACTCCCGGCCAGGGCGCCGCAACGGCACTCGTCTGCTCCACGTCGCCAGGAAGTTCGTCTATCAGCCGGACCGGCGTGTTCCGGAGGATCCGGCTTTCCCCCGAGGCGCGGTAGGGGCGGCGCTGGTGCTGGAGGGGATGGCCCCGAAGGAGCGGGTGTTCACGGGCACCTCGCACGTCAACACGGTGGTCAGGGTGCCGGGCACCGTCTCCCCCGTCATGGTGCGGCGAAAACTGCCTGGTGCCGGGCGGCCCGAACGCAGCTATCTCAGTGAGCATGCCGTCCTGAGGGCCATCCGGGAGTCAGGGGTCGCGGTGCCGGTGCCGCGGGTCCTGGCGATGGGCAGGGGCAGGCGGGGAGGTCCGTTCGTCATCCACACCTATGAGGGACCGCAGGACATGTCGCCGCCCCGCCACCCCGTGCACGGCCTCTCCCCGTACGAGGCCGACGCGCTGGTCGACCAGCTGGTGGCCATGACCCAGGTGGACTGGATCGCGATCGACCCGACCGAGGGCAGGGAGAACTTCTACCCGTGGCTGAGGGACCAACTGGTGGAGTCGGTCCGGAACCTGCCGAAGGACACGCAACGGCTCGCCCACATCCTCGGCCTCCCCGACGCGGACCGACTGCGGGAAATGCTGTCCGGGTATCTGGTGACTCCTCGGCGTCCGACCTTGCTCCACGGCTCCCTGAACCCGTGGAACCTCGTGCGCCGCAGCGGCCCACTCGCCCTGACCATCATCGACTGGGACATGGCACTGGTCGGCGACCCGCTCTACGACCTGGCCCGGCACATGCATCTGACCCCGACCAATCCGGATCTGCGTCGCCGTATGCTCGCCCGCTGGGTGCGAGGAATGGGAGATGCGGCCTGCAGGAACGTTTACGAGGAGTGCGAGATCTACCGCAGGCTGGAGCTCGTGCGCTCCGCGTACGTCGACCTCGCCTGCCTCATGTCCGGCACCGGCCGCGATGCCCCCAACGTCCGCCGGGCCGTCGCCGGGTACGGGACCACTCTCACGACCGCCCTGGGGACACTCGGACTGCCGGAGCCGCGGACGGCCAGGGTGAACCCGTATCTCACGCTCGCGCTGAGCTAGGACCTGTCTGACACATCACGCCGATCTCGTACGTCGGCGGGCCCGTAGGCTCACCCCATGACCGAGCCCGGCCTCCGCGAGCGCAAGAAGCAGCAGACCTACGAGTCCGTCTCCGAGGTCGCCATCCGGCTGTTTCTGGAGAAGGGGTTCGACGCGGTTTCCGTGGCGGAGGTCGCCGCCGCGGCCGGGATCTCGAAGCCGACGCTCTTTCGGTATTTTCCGGCCAAGGAAGATCTCGTGCTGCATCGGATCGCCGATCATGAGGACGAGGCGGCGCGGGTGGTCGAAGAGGCCGAGGGGCCGGTTCTCGTCGCGCTGCGCCGGCACTTTCTTGAGGGGCTGGAGCGGGGGGATCCTGTCACCGGGCTCTGTGATCATCCGCAGGTGCTGGCGTTTCATCGGCTGCTGTATGGGACGCCCTCGCTTGTTGCGCGTGCGCATGTGCATCTGGAGCGTCAGGAGGCCGCGTTGGCCGAGGCGCTCGGTGGGGGGCTTGAGGCGCGGTTGGCTGCTGGGCAGATCGTCGCGGTGCGGCGGGTGCTGGCGATGGAGAACTGGCGGCGGATCGCGGCGGGGGAGCGGGTGGAGGAGGTGCGGGGGGATGCGGTGGCTGCGGCTGAGCGGGCGTTCGAGGGGCTTGAGGGCGGGCTGGGCCGGCTCGGTGGGTGAGAGTCGGTAATTTATTTAACTCGGTTGTGT
The DNA here is from genome assembly GCF_010548375.1 of Streptomyces sp. SID13726. Taxonomy (GTDB): domain Bacteria; phylum Actinomycetota; class Actinomycetes; order Streptomycetales; family Streptomycetaceae; genus Streptomyces. The sequence goes on along the minus strand of NZ_JAAGLY010000016.1, from coordinate 130,812 downwards.
TTTTTCGCGTACGATCGTCCCCATGACGTCAGCCGACCCCGCCCTGAAAGCGTCCCTCCAGCGGGAACGCGGTCACCACGACCGTTGCCGCGCCGCGCTCGCCGCGATGGTCGACGGTGCTCAGGAACAGGTCGTCGTCGGGGAGGACGTCTCCGCGTCCGGGGCCGATGCCGAAGTGCTCGGGTACCAGTTGCGCAGTCAGGCCAAGGAGCTGCGGGAGCTGCCCGAAGGGCCTTTGTTCTTCGGGAAGTTGGACTTCGACCGGGGTGAGCATGCCGGGCAGGCGTATCACCTCGGGCGACTGCGGATCACCGAGCATCCCGCCGCCCCGCCGCTCGTCGTCGACTGGCGCGCGCCCGTCTCCCGCGCCTTCTACCAGGCGAGCGCCCGCGACCCGCAGGGCGTCGCCGTGCGGCGGCGGTTCGGGTGGGCCGCGGGGAGCGCGGGCGAGTCCGCCGACCTCACGGGACTGGAAGACGAGTTCCTCCAGCAGGCCGACGAGGAGATTCCGCAGGTCAGCGGTATCGTCGCCCAGGAGATCGAGCGGCCTCGCGTCGGGCCCATGCGGGACATCGCCGCGACCATCCAGCCCGAGCAGGACGATCTCGTACGAGGGGACCTCGCCGTCTCCGTGTGCGTCCAGGGCGCTCCGGGCACCGGCAAGACCGCCGTCGGACTGCACCGGGCCGCCTATCTGCTGTACACCCACCCGCAGCGGATCCGGCGTGGCGGGCTGCTCGTCCTCGGGCCCAACCGGACCTTCCTCTCCTACATCTCCCAGGTGCTGCCCGCGCTCGGCGAGACCGGCGTACGGCAGTCCACCCTCCAGGACGAGATCGCCCGCCGGCCGGTCACCGCGACCGACGCCCCCGCCAGCGCCGCGCTCAAGCACGATCCTCGGATGGCGGAGGTGCTGCGCCGGGCGCTCTACGCGCACGTGTCGAGCGAGAACATCAACTCCCTTGAGATCTCCGATGGTTCGTACCGGTGGCGGGTCGGTGCCGGGGAACTCGCGCGGATCGTGGCGGACGTACGGGAGGAGGAACCGCCGTATGGCACCGGGCGGGAGCGGGTGCGCAGCCGGGTGGTGCGGAGCGTGCAGTTGCAGGCCGAGCGGCGGGCCGGACCGCAGAACGGGGCCTGGGTGCAGCGGGTTTCGCGGTCGCGGGTGCTCGGGGCGTTCCTCGACGTCGTATGGCCGAAGGTGCGGCCCGAGGAGTTGTTGACCCAACTACTCGGCAGCACAGAGGAGTTGGCTGTCTCTGCCCTTGGGCTGCTCGAACCCTCCGAGCAGGAACTCCTGTTGTGGGCCAAGCCGCCCCGGTCGTGGAAGTCCGCGCGGTGGTCGGCCGCCGACCTTGTGCTGCTCGACGAGGTCGCCGGGCTGGTGGAACATCCCGAGGGATACGGCCATCTCGTGGTCGACGAGGCCCAGGACCTCTCCCCGATGGAGTGCCGGGCCATCGCGCGGCGGGCGCGGTTCGGGTCGCTCACCGTGCTCGGGGATCTGGCGCAGGGGACCACGCCGTGGGCGGCCCGCTCCTGGCACACCGTGCTGTGTCACCTGGGCAAGCCGGACGCGGCCGTCGTGCCGCTGACCATCGGGTTCCGGGTGCCGCGGGCCGTCGTAGAACTCGCCAACCGGCTGCTCGGGCGGCTGGACGTGGAGGTGCCGGCCGGGCGATCCCTGCGTGGGGACGGGGAGTTGAGGGTACGGCGGACTTCCCCGGACTCGTTGACGGCCGCGGTCGTCGACGCCGTACGGGAATCGCTCGCGTACGAGGGGTCGGTGGGGGTCGTCGCGGCCGACGCCGAGGTGGGGCGGGTGCGGGAGGCGCTGGACGCGGCCGGGATCGCCGCCGCCGGGCCGGACGAGCTCGGGGCGCGGGTGAGCGTCGTACCGGCCGGTGTGGTCAAGGGACTTGAGTACGACCATGTCGTGGCCGTCGAGCCGGCGGCGATCGCGGAGGCCGAGGAGCGGGGGCTGCACCGGCTGTATGTGGTGCTGACCCGGGCGGTGTCGCGGTTGGTGGTGGTGCACGGGCGGCCGTTGCCGTTCTAGCCGTTCGGCCGATGGCGGACGGCCGCCCGTCTTACGGGAGCAGCGGACGGCTGCCCGTCTCACGGGAGCAGCGGACGGCCGCCCGTGTGTGTACCGGGGGTCAGGTGCGGTCGAGGAGCGGGATCAACTGCTCCTCCTCGTACGTGAGATGGGCCTCGAGTTCCGTTGTCAGGCGTTCCACCTCGGCTGGTACGGCGGTGGTGTCGTCGGCGGCGAGCGTCCGGCGCAACTCCTCCACCAGCGCCGCGATGTGCTCGTGCTCGGCGTGCAGGCGGTCGATGGCCGGGCGGGACTCGGGGTGGCGGTCGGCCAGGAACGGGAAGATGCCCGCACCCTCGCCGGTGTGGTGGTTGTGCAGGCCCTGGCAGAACGTCAGGCAGTTCACGCGGAGTTGGGCGCCGAGGGTGCTGCCGCCGGTCGCCATCTCCCTGCGGATCAGGGCGAGTTCGTGGCGGAAGGCGTCGTGGACCGCCTTCAGGGCCTGGCCCGGTGAGGTGGCGTTGATGTGCGGCGGGCCGGGGCGGGGGATCTCGTGGAGGGCGACCACGGGGATGATCCGGTCGGTCTTCTCCTGGTACGCGGCCCAGCCGCGGTCCGCCTCCACGGCCCGCGCGAACGCCTGGTCCCGGGCCTCGTCCCGGAGCACCTCGGCGCGTGCCTCGTAGGTGAACACACCGCTATCCACGGTGACTTGGGGGTGTGCGACGAGGTTGCGGTACCAGTCGGGGTGGCGGGACGAGCCGCCCGCCGAGGCGATCACGAGGATGCGGTCGCCGCCGTCGGGGAGGTAGCCGACGGGGGTGGTGTGCGGGGTGCCGGTGCGGGCGCCGGTGGTGGTGAGCAGGATCAGGCGGCCGCCCTCGAAGGGGCCGCCGACGCGGCCGTGGTTCGCGCGGAACTCTTCGATGACGCTCTGGTTGAAGTCCTGGACGGGGTGGGGCACTCTCTCTTCTCTCTCTCGGTCTTCATGGAGGCGAAGGCGGAGAGAAAGAGGCGGGCTCCTGGCCCGCCCCGGCCTCACTCAGAGGCCGGGCACCCAACTCGCTCACGGCACAAGGCCGACCCGGCAGTCATGTCCGCACGGTAACGTCCCCGGGGTGATCGAGACCAATGATTTTGCGGACATTCCCACGACCACCCTGGCCGATCTGCTGGGCCGCGACCGCGTCATGGACATCGGGATCAGGCCGCTGTGGGGGCCGGTGCCGAGGGTCGCGGGACCGGCCTTCACCGTACGGTGCCCTCCCGGCGACAACCTCATGCTGCACGCGGCGATCTACCGGGCGCCGGCCGGTTCGGTGGTCGTCGTCGAGTCGGGCGACCTCGACTACGCGCTCGCCGGCGGGAACGTCTGCGCGGTCGCCCAGCGCCGGGGCATCACCGCGTTCGTCGCGGACGGCCTGATCCGCGACCTCGCCGAGGTACGGGAGGCCGGTTTCCCCGTCTTCGCGCGCGGTGTCATCCCGATCCCGGGCACGAAGAAGGCCGTGGCACCGCTGGGTGAACAGGTGCGGTGCGGCGGGGTGCAGGTCGATGCCGGTGACCTCGTCGTCGCCGACGAGGAGGGCATCGTGGCCGTCCCGGCCGCCCGCACCGCCGAGATCCTGACCGCGGCCCGCGCCAAGCTGGCCAAGGAGGCGGCCGAGACGCTGGACGACTGGGAGACGGCACACCGGGCGCGCATCGAGGAGAACCTGGCGGCGGGTGGGTTCGGGGGGTGACGTGCGGGGGCTGCCGGGGGCGCTTCCGGGGGATGCCGTGACGCTCCTCTTCCTCGACGCCGACGGGGGGTTGCTGCCGTTCGGGGCGGTGCCGGGTGGCGGCCTGCACTGGAAGACCCGGCCACTCGTCTCCTGGGCGGCCGGGGGCCCTTTGTCTGGATGGACGACGAGATCACCGACATCGACCGGACCTTGGTCACGGCGGTCGGCCGGAAGTAAGGAGTGGTCGGACTCGACCCGGCCCGCCTACCGTCGCTCGCATGGCTGATGAAGGCTTCACGCATCCGCGGCTTGCCGCGATCTATGACCGGCTCGATCCCGATCGTGGGGATCTGGACGCGTACGTGCGGATGGTGGAGGAGTTCGGGGCGCGCCGGGTGCTGGACGTGGGGTGTGGGACCGGGGTGTTCGCGCTGGTGTTGGCCTCGCGTGGGGTGGAGGTCGTGGGGGTGGAGCCCGCGTTGGCCTCGTTGGATGTGGCTAGGGGGAAGCCGGGTGGGGAGCGGGTGCGTTGGGTTCATGGGGATGCGACACAACTGCCGCCGATGGTGGTGGACTTGGTGACCATGACGGCCAACGTCGCTCAGCAGATTGTCGGTGAGCAGGCCTGGCGGGGGACGCTGCGTGGGGCGTTCTCGGCGCTACGGCCCGGTGGGCGGCTGGTGTTTGAGACGCGGGACCCGGCCAGGCGGGGCTGGGAGGAGTGGAATCGGGAGGCGTCGTACGGGGTGACGGAGATTCCTGGGGTCGGTGCGGTGACCACCTGGGTTGAAGTGACCTGTGTGGAGTGGCAGTTGGTGACCTTCCAGTGGACTTATGAGTTCGCGGCCGACGGGCGGGTGCTCACCTCCGACTCGACGCTGCGGTTCCGGGAGCGGGCGGAGGTCGAGGCGGATCTGGTCGCGCAGGGGTTCGTGGTGGAGGACGTACGGGACGCCCCGGACCGGCCCGGCAGGGAGTTCGTGTTCGTGGCGCGGCGGCCGTAGGCCGGGACCGCGGTGGATGTCACATCCGTGCGCCGGGCGGTGTCTTCATGCCGAACCGGCAGACTTCCGAGGAGGACATCATGTCGCCACGCGTTCCGAAGGCGGAGCTCACCGCCGAGCTCAGCGAGAGCATGATCAAGGAGTTCGGTGTCGTGCCCGCACCCGTCGAGGTGACCTGGCACCACCCCGAAGTGATGCGGGCCGGAGGGGAGTTCGGGAGCCGGGTGCGTGAGTGGGACGCGGCCGACCAGGGGCTCAAGACCTTCGCCCACATGGCCGTCGCCGCGCAGGTCGGCTGCGGCTGGTGCCTCGACATCAACTACTTCATGGCACAGCACCAGAACCTGGACCTGGCCAAGGCGAGCCAGGTGCCGCGCTGGCGGGAGTCGGACGTGTTCACCGCGCTGGAGCGGGACGTGCTGGAGTACGCCGAGGCCATGACGGTCACCCCGACCGCCGTCACCGACGACCTGTCGGCGCGCCTCCTCGAACGGCTCGGCCCGGCGGCGCTGGTCGAACTCACCGCCGTCATCGCCTTCGCCAACCTCTCCACCAGGAACAACACCGCCCTCGGGATCACGTCACAGGGCTTCTCCGATGCCTGCGAGATCCCGCTGACCGGGGGCCTCTCCTCCGGCTGGGGCCCCACCGCATGACTCTCTCCACCGAAGACCCCTTCGTCACCCACCGCAGCCTCCTCTTCACGGTCGCCTACGAAATGCTCGGCTCCGCCGCCGACGCGGAGGACGTGCTCCAGGAGTCCTGGCTGCGGTGGTCCGACGTCGACCGCGCACAGGTGCGGGAACCCCGGGCGTATCTCGTCCGGGTCGTCACCCGGCAGGCGCTCAACCGGCTGCGGACACTGTCCCGCAGCCGTGAGGAGTACGTCGGCGAATGGCTCCCGGAACCCCTGCTGACCAGCCCCGATGTCGCCGAGGACGTCGAGCTCGCGGAGAGCGTCTCGATCGCGATGCTCACCGTCCTGGAGACGCTCGGGCCGACCGAACGAGCGGTGTTCGTCCTCCGCGAGGTCTTCGACCTGCCGTACGGCGAGATCGCCGAGGCCACCGGGAAGTCCGCGGCGGCGGTGCGGCAGATCGCGCGCCGGGCCCGCGAGCACGTGGCGGCACGGCAGCCTCGGGTGCGGGTGAGCCGGTCGGAGCAGCGGGCCGTGGTGGAACGGTTCCTGCTCGCCCTGCGCACCGGGCAATTGCAGGAGCTGATGGAGATCATGGCGCCGGACGTGGTCATGATCGCCGACGGTGGCGGGTTCGTCACCGCCGCACTGGTACCGATCCGCGGGGTCGAGACGGTCGCGAAGCTGCTCGCCCGCGCGAACAGCCTGGTGACCCGGTTCGACGCGACGGGCGTGTGGCTCAACGGCGCCCCCGCCGGACGGCTCGACTTCGACGGCGAGTCGGCCGCCGTCAGCCTCACGGTGGAGGGCGGCCGGATCACCCGGATCTACGTGGTCAGGAATCCCCGGAAACTGACCCGACTGGACGAGCCGGCCCAGCTCGCCCGATAGCTGTCCGAGCGAGCACTAGCGGGCAAGAGGGCGAGCGGGCGCACAAGCAAGCAAGTCGGCGCACAACCAAGCAAGTGGGCGCACAAGCAAGCAAGCGAGCCCACCCGCACCCCCCCCTCACCGCTGCAACCCCTCCGGCAACTCCACCCACCGCCGCGGAGCGTGCAGGTCCGCCGCGTCCCGCCCCTCGGTGAGCGTCATTCCGGCCGCGGCGCAGCAGTAGGCGAGCACGTCGGCGCCGTACGGGAAGGTGTGTGCGCTCTGCCAGAAGCGGAAGGTCCAGTAGGCGGCGGGGTCCGAGTCGTGCGGCGAGAGGCCGATCTCGTCGGACGCGACGACCTCGCCGTCACGGGCCAGGGTGCCGAACGTCCCGCCCTTGGGGTTGAAGTAGACCCCGTAGGCGGTGGTGCCCGCCGAGATCGCCCGCAGTACGGGGGAGTCGCTCGGCAGATATCCGTCCTGCGTGATCACACAGCCGTCGCCCACGCTCCGCACGCCCACATGGCGCAGGGACTCTTCGTAGTCCAGGGGATCGAAGGGCGGTTCGTCGGTCCGGGGGACGCGGGCCGGATCGGCACCGAGGCGTCGTATCGACTCGTCCTCGTCCAGGCCCCGTACGAAGCAGATCCCGAGGCCGTCGGTCCACAACGGCTCCTCGCCGAACGCCGCGATGAGCGCGTCCGCAGCCTGCTGCGCCGCGACCTCCTCGGCGGTCAGCTCCACCGCCCCGGGCAGGTCCTGGACGAGCGGTGCGAGCGGAGTGGTGAGGAGCAGCCGCCCCGGCGACCAGGGCTCCGACTGCGGTGTCCACACGTCCGCGCCGGCGTCGACCAGCGCCCGTACCGTCGACTCGTCCATGCTGTGGACGGCGTGCCACAGCGCGGTGTGACCGTCCCCGTCGGGTACGTCGACGTCGGCGACGTGCGGCAGAAGCGCGGTCACCCCCTCCGCCGAGCCCTGTTCCGCCGTGAGGTGCAGCGGGGTGCGGCCGTGCCAGCCGACGGCGGCGTCGGGCGGGGCGCCGCCCTCCAGCCGGGCCCGGACCAGGGCCGCGTCGCCCCAGTCACGGAAGACCATCTGCTGCCAGTCGTCGCGAGGGACGTACCGCTGCCGGGCCTTCTCCTCGCGCTGCCGCGCCTGGCGCTCACGGCGGTTGAGCGGGGGCGCCAGGAAGGCCGGCGGGCCGCTCATCTCGACCCTGGTGAAGGAGCCCGCCAACTCCTCGTCCTCGTGGGGCGGTTCGAGGTCGGGCCAGACTTCGAGGGATCGGAGGGACGCGGAGCGGAGCGCGGCCACGTCGACCGGGGTGTGGGTCTCGGGCAGGTCCTGGTCCGGCCACTCCACCACCAACTGGGCCTCTCCGGGCGGCGGAAGCTCGGGCAGATACAGGTCGACGTCGGTCTTGAAGAGCGACCTGTGGGAGTGGTGCAGCCCCGGGTCGAGCGGGATCAGGCCGATCGCCTGCTGGGTCGCCGCCATCTGGGTCCGCCCCTCCGGCCCCGAGTAGGGAATGCCCCGCATCACGGTGCCGTCCAGCGAGGTCACCCGCCTGCCGTCGGCGAACAGCAGGCCCACGCGCAGCCCCGACTGCCTCGGGACGTCCCCGCCCTGTCGGCGGGTGCTGCGGTAGACCGCCAGATGCAGGGTGACCGCGCTCGGCCACACCGACCACCCCGTCAGCACGACCCGCGTCTCCCGCCCCGTCCCGACCACGTCGAGCCGCGACAACAGCACGGGTGCGAACCGGTCGACGGGCGGCGCGTACCGACCGTCGTCCTCCCCCGGCGGCCGTAACCGGACCAGCACGGCCCGCTCGGCGGCCGGTTCCTCAGCCATCACCAGATCGTCGAAGAACCCCATGTGCCGAGCGTCGCACACGGCACTGACAACGCCCCCGGACCGCGGCCCACGGCGCCCACCACACTGCCGACCGCCATAGGAACTCCCTATACGGTCCCCTGACATTTCGTCTTTGCCTCGCCCCATTTCCCCGATCTACGGTGAAACGGAATCAGAAAGCCGAGAGGAACGGTGACATGACGTCTGTCGTGAATGAATCCGGAACGCGGGAATTCAAGGGAAGGCGCGCCCTCGTCACAGGCGGCACGCGCGGAATCGGCGCGGCCGTCGTGCGCGGACTCCTGGACGCGGGCGCCGAGGTGCTGACCACCGCCAGGTCGGAGACGGGCACGGCCCCGGAGGGAGCCGCCTTCGTGGCGGCCGACGTAACGACGCGGGCCGGGGCGCAGGCGCTGGCCGAGGCCGCGCGGGAGACGTTCGGCGGGGTGGACATCCTGGTCCACAACGCGGGCGGGGCGCGCCCCTACAAGGACGCCTCGGCCATCCCCGACGAGGAGTGGCAGGAGGCGCTCGACCTCAACTACCTGGCGTCGGTACGGCTGGACGCGCTGCTGGCACCCGGGATGCGGGAGCGCGGCACGGGCGCGATCGTGCATGTCTCCTCGGCCGCCGTGCTCGCCCCGATGGGACCGTTCCTGCACTACACGGCCGCGAAGGCGGCGCTGGAGAACTACAGCCGGGGACTGGCCCTGGAACTCGCCCCGGCCGGCGTCCGCGTCAACACCGTGACCCCCGGCAGGGTCGCCACCCCGGGCGGCGAGGCGGTCCGCGAGGAGTGGGCCCGCCTGGCCGTCGCCCCCGGCCCGACCAACGCCGACGACACCACCCCGCTGGGGCGCGACGGCCTGCCCGACGACATCGCCCACGCGGTGCTGTTCCTCGTGTCCGAACGGGCGGGCTGGCTGACGGGAAGCAATCTGGTGGTGGACGGCGGTGAATTCCCGATGAGGTGATCCGGCGGAAATTCACCGCCGCCTCTCCGGGCCCGCCATTCCTCCCGGTCGCCATTCTTCCCGGCTACCATTCCTCCCGCCGCAGGAATTCGAGAAGGGCCGCCTCCGCCGGACCCGCGCCGGACCGGAGCACGGCGATGACGGGATGGGAGACGGCCGGGAACACCGGGCGTACGAGGTGCTCGTGACCCTCGGGCACCGCGGAGGCCGGGACGAGCGTCACGCCCAGGCCGTGAGCGGCCCAGCGCACGGCCGTCGCCGTCTGTGAGACACGGGCCGCGGTGGGCGGGTCCAGGTCGTTGTCCCGCAGGACCTTCAGGAGTACGGCGTCCAGGGCGCTGTTCCGGTCGAACCGCACCCACGGCTCCCCGCCCAGCTCCCGCAGCCCGACCCGGTCGGCGGCGAGCCCCGGGTGCCCGGCGCCCAGCACCGCGACGAACTCCTCGTCGCCGAGGTGGTGCGCGTCGGAGGGGCTCCGCTCGCAGGCCGCCATCAGGGCGAGGTTCACCAGGCCCTGGCGGCACAGCCGTTCCAGTTCGGCGGAGCTGGGCTCCTCGAAGACGGAGACCTCAAGGCGCGGGAAGCGGCGGCGCAGGGCGCCGAGCGCTCTGGGCAACTGCCGGGTGCCGAAGCCCAGTTGCACCGAGACCACCAACTCGCCCACCAGATCGTCGCTTCCGGCCCGCGCGGTCTCCCGCGCCCGCCGTGACGCCTGTACCGCGACCTCCGCCTCCCGCAGGAACGCCCGCCCCACCACGGTCGGCACCAGACCGCTCGGCGTCCGCGCGAACAGCTCCACGCCGAGGTCCCGCTCCAGGCCGCGGATCTGCTGTGACATCGACGGCTGGGCGACCCGCAACCGCTCCGCCGCCGCGGTCACGGACCCCTCCTCGGCGACGGCCAGGGCGTACTCGAACTGGCGAAGGCTCATCGGCTCCCGTTCCCTTCCCGCGTTGCCGCGTTGCCGCGTTGCCGCGCTGTCACAGCGGGCAACTCGGCCGGGGTGACGGAGATTCCCGTTGGGCCGGGCCGGGTTGGCTCGGGCAGGGCCGGGCCTGAGGTCACCGCACCCGGCGTGCCAACCTGCGGCCCCAGTTCTGCGCCGGCATCTCGACGTAGCGGTGGGTCAGCGCGCACAGGGGCAACAGCAGGGCGAAGAAGGCGACTTCGAGTACGGGATCGTCGTACCGCCGTCGCCCGACCGTGCCGTCGATCACCGCCAGCAGCACCGGATGCACCAGGTAGACCGAGTAGCTGATCGCCCCCAGCCCGGTCAGCGGACGCGGTACGCGGCGGTGCCGTGAGGCCAGTCCGGCGCCGAAGGTGAGCAGGGCCAGCAGAAACGCGAGGATCCAGCCGCGCCGGGTGAACTGGGCGCCGTCGCCGTACCGGTAGGCGCTTCCGACGGCGCAGACGATCACCACGAGGGCGGTTCCGGCCGCGTACCGCCAGGTGGTCCGGCCGTTCTCGGCCCGGTGGACCGCGGTGCCGAGGAACATCACGGCGAGGATCACCAGGCCCTCCCACAGTGGGACCGTGCCGTTGAACGCGACCAGGACGAGTCCGAGCACCCCGCCCGCCACCCCTCCGCGCACCCGGAGCGCCCGCGGCCCGGCGCTCGCGCAGGAGACGGCGGCCACCATGGTGACCGCGGCGACCGCGATCAGCGGTCCGGTGCCGATCGCGCCGGACAGGGCGGAGGGCGGCAGCGCGAGCCCCGCCGTCCCGCAGACGGCCGCGGTCACGGCGAGGACGACGGCGACCGCGGTCGACCGCTGGTGCAGGCGGACCGTGAACAGCGCGACCACCAGCAGGTAGAAGGCCATCTCGTACGAGAGCGTCCACAGGACGAGCAGGACACTGGGCGTCCCCAACAGCTCCTGGAGCATGGTGGCGTGGGCGACGGCCACCGCGGCGGCGCTCCGCCCGCCGAAGTCGGGTGTCTGCGCGACGCCCAGCAGCCCGGCGGCCAGCAGGACACCCACCGCGACCGCGCACAGCGGGTACACGCGGAAGACCCTGCCGATCCAGAACGTCCGTACGCAGCCCCGGCGTTCCAGCGACGCGGGGATGATGTACCCGCTCACCAGGAAGAACACCATGATGCCGTAGCGGCTGGTGTTGAACTGGGGCATCAACTCCCGCCGGAATTCCGGCATGAAGGTGTACGACGCGTGGTCGAACACCACGACGAGTGCGGCGACGCCCCGCAACGCGTCCAGCCAGCCCAACCGTGAAGCAGGGGCGGGGGGTTGGGATTCCATAGGGCGGCAGAGTCCTTCGCGGTGACGTGTCGGGCGGCCCGACGAGCCGCCCCCGCAACCGAGTTCAGCGGCCGGGGAATTGTTCGGCAGTACCGTTCTGGCGACCGAACAATGCGGGGCGGGGTGAGGGTGTGGCGGGTCGTCGTGAGGCGCCGGTGGATCCGGCGGCGGGGCCGGTGCAGCGGTTCGCGTCCGAGTTGCGCGAGTTGCGGGCCGAGGCCGGCGGGCTCACCTATCGGGCGCTGGCCAGGCGGGCGGGCTACTCGGTGACCACGCTGTCGCGGGCGGCGGCGGGCGAGCAGCTGCCGACACTGCCGGTGGCCCTGGCCTATGTGCGGGCCTGCGGTGGCGACGAGGAGCGGTGGCAGGCCAGGTGGCAGGAGGCGGTGGAGCGGTCCGCCGCCGACGGCGCCCGTGACGACGACGGATCACCCACCCCGTACCGGGGGTTGGCCCGGTTCGAGACCGCTGACAGCGCCCTGTTCTTCGGCCGCGAGGAGCTGACCGCCGACCTGGTCGGCCTGCTGCGCCGACGGCGGTTCGCGGCGGTCTTCGGCCCTTCCGGCAGCGGCAAGTCCTCCCTGCTGCGGGCCGGACTGATACCCGTCCTCCAGCAGACGCGGGAGCCGGGCGCGCGCCCCGCCGCGATCAGGATCCTGACCCCCGGCGAACATCCCGCCCGCACCCACGCAGCCGCTCTCATCCCCGCGCCCCCCGACGACAGCGGCGCGGAAGCGGACACGTACATCGTCGTCGACCAGTTCGAGGAGGTCTTCACCCTCTGCCACGATCCCGCCGAGCGGGCCCGCTTCATCGACCTGCTGCTCGCCGCCCGGCGGCCCGAGAGCCGATTACGGGTACTGCTGGCCGTGCGCGGCGACTTCTACGGCCGCTGCGCCGAGCACCGCGAACTCGCCGACGCCCTGCGCGAGGCCAACCTGCTGGCCGGCGCGATGAGTCCGGCGGAACTGCGCGACGCCGTCGTCAAGCCCGCCACGGCCGCCGGGCTGACGGTGGAACGCGCCCTCACCGCCCGGCTGGTCGAGGAGGTCGCCGCCGCACCGGGCGGACTGCCGCTGCTCTCCCACGCGTTGCTGGAGACCTGGCTCCGCCGCCGCGGCAAGACCCTGACCATGGCGGGCTACGAGGCGGCCGGATGCCTCGACGGCGCCATAGCCAAGACCGCCGAGGAGGTCTACGGCCGCTTCACCGAAGCCCAGAAGACGGCCGCGCGCCGGGTGTTGCTACGCCTGATCGCCCCCGGCGACGGCACCCCCGACACCCGCCGCCCCGTCGACCGCGCCGAACTCCCCGGCATCGACCGCCATGACACCGCCCATGTGCTGGAGGCGCTCACCCGGGCGCGGCTGCTCACCCTGGACGGCGACACGGTGGACATGGCCCACGAGGCCCTGATCACGGCCTGGCCCCGGCTGCGCGACTGGATCGACGAGGACCGCGAACGGCTGCGCACGCACCGGCACTTGACCGAGGCGGCCCACGCCTGGCACCAACTGGGCCGCGAGGAAGGCGCCTTGTACCGGGGAAGCCGGCTCAGCACAGCCGAGGAGCACTTCGCCGACGCCCCGCAAAGCGACCTGACCGACCTGGCCCACCTGACCGATCTGACCGACCTCGAATACGCCTTCCTCGGTGCCTCCCGCGCCCATGACCAGCGGGGCCGACGCCGACACCGGCTCGTCCTCACCGCCGTCCTCACCACCCTGTGCCTCGCCCTCGTCGCCGCCGGACTGGCCGTGGGACAGCGCCAGAACGCTGTCACCGCACAACAGGAGGCCCAGTCACGGCAGTTGGCCGCCCAGTCCGGCGCGCTGCTGGACACCGACCCCGACCTCGCCGCCCTGCTCGCCGTCCACGCCTACCGCACCAGCCCGACCCGCGAGGCCACCACAGCCCTCTACACCGCCGCCGAACTCCCGCTGCGCAAGCGCCTGATCAGCGGAACCCAACCCGTGGACGCCCTCGCCCTCAGCCCCGACGGCCACACCCTCGCCGTCGGCAGCAGAGACGGCGCACTGCGGATTCGGAACATGCCCGACGGCCGGATCCTGCGTACGTTCACCGTCCAAGGCCTCCTCGAACCACTGGAGTTCAGCCCTGACGGCCGTACTCTCGCCGTCGCCACCACCGAGGGACTTGACCTGTGGGACCCGGCCACCGGCCGGAAACGCGGCACCCTCGCCATTCGCGACGGTGCGGTACGAGGACTGGACTTCAGCCCGGACGGCCGTACCGTGGCCGTCGCCTCCGTGAGTGCCGTACGCGTCTGGGACGTGGCCACCGGCCGCATCCGGTACCGATTCGCCTACCCCGACCCGGAGTTGGTCGCCTTCGGCCCCGACGGACGTACGGTCGCCGTGACAGGCATCGACGGAGTGCTCCGCGTGCGGGATCTGGCCACCGGCCGTGTCCGGATCGCCCGGGACAGCCGGAGCGAGGGGACCGTGGTGTCTTTCAGCCCTGACGGCCGGCTCTACGTCGTCGCGCTCGCCGATGGTTCGGTGCGACTGCGGGAGGTGGCCACCGGGGTCGTCCGGCGCACGCTCCGGGGCAGCCTTGACCGGGTGACCGAGGTGGCCTTCGCCCCGGACGGGCGGTCCCTCGCCGCGCCGGGCGCCGGGGACACCGTACGGGTGTGGGACACCGCCACCGGCAGGGCGCTGACCACCCTGACCGCCGGTCATCGCGGGCACGGGATCAATGCCATGGCGCTTGGTGGGGACGGCCGCACTCTCGTGACCAGCGGCCACATGGACCCTGTCGTCCGGGTCCAGCGGTTGTCCCTCGATCGGCCACGCACGTCTTTCTCCGGCCCTGCGGACGCTTCTGTGGCCGACATGGCGTTCGGCCCGGACGGACGTACGGTGGCCGCTGTCCACCAAGGATGGACCGGCGGTGGGGTGGCACAGCTGTGGGATGCCAGGAGCGGCGAGCGCGAAGCCGTACTGCCCCTGGACGCCGCCGAGTTGCCTTGGCCCGTCAATCACCCCGAGGCCGTCGGGTTCGGTCCGACCGGGCGGGCTCTGGCCGCCAGGGTCACCGAGGGTGGGGTGTTGGAGGTCAGGGACGTCGCCACGGGGCGGCTGCGGCAGAGCCGTGCCGTGAAGTTCGTCGGCACGATCGTCTTCAGTCGCGACGGGACCCAGCTCGCGGTCGTCGGCGGGGACGGAACGGTGCGGATCTGGAACCTGTCGACCGGCACATTGACCACGGTCCGCAACGACCATGAACGACCCGTCAGATCGGCCGAGTTCGCACCGGACGGTCGTACGCTCGCCGTCGTGGCCGTCGCGTCCAACGGCGACGACGAGGTCGAGCTGATCGATACGGCGACCGGGCGCGCGCGGGCCACCGTCGAGCCGGGGACCGGGTTCCTGGGGTCCCTCGCGCTGGGTCGGGACGGGCGCACCCTGGTCACCTTGGGCCACGGCGGTTCCGTGAAGGTGTGGGAGGTGCGCACCGGGCGGTTCCGGGACGGCTTCAGCACCGGCAGTGAGGTGGCGTCGTCGGCTCTGAGCCCCGACGGCCGCACCCTGGCCGTGGGCGGTGCGAGGGGAGTCCAGCTGTGGGACCTCGCCACCGGCCGGATCAGGGCCACGCTGCCCGGTCCCGCGCACGCGCGCGTGTCCTTCGGCCCGGACGGGCATGTCCTGGTCGTGGGCGCGGGCGGCTCCGTCGCGTTGTGGGACGTCGATCTGCCCGACCTGGCTCATGCGGTCCGCGGGGTCTGCGAGGCCGTGGGCCGGGATCTCACGCCTGGGGAGCGGTCCCGCTACCTGGGAGATCAGTCCGCCGGAACGGGGTGCGGGGAGGCGGCGCGGTAGGTCGCCGGGCGGGTGTCAGCGGGCGGGTGTTGGTGCGCGGGCTTCAGCGGGCTGGCTTCGGGGCGCGTGGTTCAGCGTGCGGGCGTCAGTGCGCGGCGAGCACGCAGAACTCGTGCCCTTCCGGGTCGGTCAGGCAGGTCCACGGGACGTCGTCGCCCTGGCCGAGGTCGAGGTCGGTGGCGCCGAGGGCGCGCAGCCGGGCCACCTCCGCCGCCCTGTCGTCGTCGGGGGACGGCAGGAGGTCCAGGTGGACGCGGTCCGGCACGGTCTTCGCGTCCGGCGTGCGGAGGAACTCCAGATACGGGCCGACGCCCTCGGCGGAGCGCAGCCGCGCGTGGTCGTCGGTCACCTCGTGCAGGGTCCAGTCCAGCGACCCGCCCCAGAACCGGGCCATGGCCCGCGGATCGACGCAGTCGACGACCACCGCGGCGATCGGCCCGGTGTCCCGGTACATCTCCCGGGGCTCCAGGACGCAGAACTCGTTGCCCTCGGGGTCGGCGAGGACCGTCCAGGGCACCTCGCCCTGGCCCACGTCGACGGGTGTGGCGCCGAGCGCCCTCAGCCGGGCGACCACCTCCGCCTGATGGGCCGCGGAGGTGGTCGCGAGATCGAGATGGGTACGGTTCTTCGTCGCCGACTTGGGCTCCGGTACGGGAACGACGTCGACGCCGACGTAGACGGGGTCCGGCCAGACGGGGCCGCCGGCGGGACCGACGTACGTGGTCACGCCGGGGCTGTACGCGGTCCAGCCGAGCGCCGCCGCCCAGAACCGGCCGATCGCCGGGCTGTCGACGGCCTTGATGATCACGTGCACGGGTCGCAGCGCCATGCCGGTGATCCTAGGCCGGGGCCGCGGCACCGCCGACGGGCCGTCAGAAGTCGTACGACTTCTCGGTGTTCCAGTTCAGCACGTCGGCCTCGTACCAGGTGAAGTCGGTCTTCTGGCCCTGGATGTCGACGGAGTAGTAGGGCCCGGCGTGACCGGACGCGTCGCGCAGCGCGATGGCGAACGAGTCGGCCGTCCGGTTCTTCGAGCCGTAGTCGAAGAGGTTGACCGCGCTGTACACCTTGGCGCCGGGCTGGAGCGTGATGTGCTTGGTGCCGCCCGGGTTGTCCTTCGTCGAGTGCGGCAGGGCGGCGACGTCGACGTCCCCGCCGAGCTTCACGGACGGGTACGAGGTGACCCAGCACGCCGTGGTGTTCTCGTTCGACGCGGTGATCAGCAGGTGGTCGCCCTGCTCACCGGCGAACCGGTGCACCGCGGTGACCAGCATCTCGTCCCCGTTGCACTGCCGGGCGGCGGCGGCCGTCGTCGTGCGCGAGACGGTCTTGCGGCTCACGCTCTCCTTGGTACCGACACCGCTGTTGTCGCCGCTGCTGTTGTCGCCGCTGCTGTCGGCCTGCTCCGCGCCGCCCTTCCCGTTCGCCCCGGACGCGGACAGGCTCTGCGCGGTGTCGGCGGCACGGTCGCCGCCCGCCGCCTTCGAGCCGCCGTCGGACCCACCGCACGCGGTCAGCCCCAGCGCCAGCGCGGCGGTGACGGCGGCCAGGGCGGCGGTACGGGCGGTACGGCGGGCACGGCGCGTGGTCATGATGGAAGTTCCCCCAGGGTCTGTCGCTACGGCTGTTCCGTCGCACCCCTGGAGATGTGCCCCGGGCGGGGGGTCGTTCACTCGGTTCTGTCCGTATTCGGTAACTTCGGTAACAGGTGTTCTGTTCCATATAACTGTGGGCAGGGCGAGGCTTTGACCTGCGGTGCCTACGATTGGATGGGTCAGGCGCCACCCATCCTGTCCCACTCAAGCGTAGGCACTTGCGTGCTGGGCTAGGTTCTCGTCTGCGCTCAGGGGACGAAGAAGGGAGTGAAGTCATGGCTTCCAACCCCAGTTGACTGACCTACCCTCACGACGCTCCTTGGGGGTGGCGGATCCGTCGCAATCGGTGAGTCCCCTCCCAGAGTAATTGGACTATGCAGCCTCAGTGAAGATTTTCCTCTGGGCTTCAAGATGGCGACGCAGGTCAACAACAGCATCGTTCTCGGAAGCCGGTGCTACTCCCTGAAGCTCGTCCAAGTCAACGGAGTTCGCTTCGGCTAGTTGCCTCGTGTAATCAACCACGATGTTAACCAGCATCTCTGCCTGCTTGGTCGAAAAGTCAAGGGTGATACTGCCATCCTCGTTAGAATACGCCTTGACGGCATCCAAGTCGGCGATGAGCCGGTCGATGATTTCTAGTTCAAGGCGTCCTTCATGAACTGCTTCCACATAAGCGGCCAACGAGGCGTTGTAACTTTGGACGCACTCCAGCAATTGAGGCTTTCTACTTTGCCTGCGCTTTTTCACGACGGCAATGACAGCTGCTCCCGCCACTAATGTACCCACTACGGCGGTTGGGATGAGGACACGCGGGTTTTTCAACATCCCTGCAACATGCGCCGCTACCTTTTCGTTGCTCAAGGGCAGGGGGACTTCTTTCAAGTGCTTGACAATCTGTCCCATTTGATTGCGAACGATGCCTCCGTATTGAATGAGGTCGCCGCCGAGTAGGCCCGCCTCGATCTCTGGCGGAATGTAGAAATAAGTAGGCTGACTAATCACTGATCGCCCCCGCTGCGCGGCCCCTAGTACTCCAGGCGGCTCGATTTTGGTATCGCCTTGTAGAATATGTCGTCATGCGCGCCGTGCATACTGCGGCTATCTCTGACCCAACCTGCTGAAAAAATCAAGATTTCTGCTGCTGAGCCCGCTTCGTCGTAGCTTCCGCGCAATGAAAACGGAAAACGATTCAGATGAAACGCTGAGGCAGCTCAAGTAGAAGCGCAGGGTCCGCCACTTCAACAGTCTCGTCGCCCTCTCTTACGTAGGCTTTGCCGCTGAAGAGAGACACCTTCTGCTGCTCGGGAATTCGAATCACGATCACGCCGAGACCGTAGTAATCCGAATGGGTCAAACTTGCCAGCACTGAACCCTTGAGGCCATCATCCAACCCGGATGTGCGAATAGCTTCCTTCCAGCGGGCCGCGTACCGTTCAGGGGTCTCACCGAGGGATTTCGCTTCCCTGTTAACTCCCACGACGAAGCGCCGACCTACCTTGCGTGGCGTCACTCCGTCTAGGCTCACGATTCGATTTGCGTCCGCCTCCTTATCCGCCACCCCAATCAGGATCGTTCCTGCCCTACCCTTTCCGTTATTGGCGATCGCGCAGATAGTTCGCATAACTTTATCGATGATATTCGGGTCGATCTCTCGCTTTCCGTGCAGTCGCAGCATTCCCTGCTTTAGTTCATAGTGAGGAGCTTCGATTTCCGAGCGTCGGATAATAGAGTCGATGTCGGTCGTGGTGTGATCGCCGTAGATATCCCGAGGCTCGCTCTTCACGAAGTGAGGGCGAATTAGGCCCTTGATCGTCTCGATATTCTTTCGTCGCTCGGCCGGCGCCGTTGAGCGGCGGCTGGTTTCGATCCGCTTATCAAGATCGGTGATGGCGGATTTCACTCCATGATAATCAGCGATCTTCTGGTTCTCTCCGATGAGGAGTTCGTGAAACGCGATGAAGAGCACGGCAAAGGCGGCAGGAAAGGGGTTCGTGGTCCTCTTTGAGAAGATAATCGACCGCAGCTTGCTCGCGTCGGAATCAGCACAGACTGCACGAATCTCGTCGATGCAGAGTTTGAACTCGGCAGAGAACCTCTCTGCGCCATAAGCGTCGAGTGCGCTGATTAGTTGGCGATTTCGATCTGATCCGCTCTCGTAGACTTGGTCGAGCGCATCCTTCGACCTCTCTACTAGATCTCCTCCGATGACGGATGCTGCGATATCTGCGATGCATTGCTCGTCCATTGAGTCCCGCAGGTCGGTAGACCTAAGAATCCCTTGCTCGACCCAGAAGACCTCTTCGGCAGCAACCTCATACCCGTGCTTCGTCTTGGGGAGGTCGATGCTAATGGATGGCATCTTTTCCAGGCTTAGGACATCGCTTGACGCGTCGCCTCTGACTTCGCAAGAAAGTTCGCGAACCAGCGTTGAAAATTCATCCCGGGCGCCTGACTGTCTGCGTTCCTGATCGCTAAGCCTGTGGCCGTAGGTGTTGATCCTTGCAAAGACGTCATCGATCTCGGCGTCGGTTGCTCCGCGCATGACCGATACGGAAATCGAATAGTCGAGAAATGCACCCACTTCGCGAGATGCCAAAGTTTTTCCGACGGCGACAGAGAAAGCATCATCCTCTTCCGCTCGATTCTTCGCCGTGACGAACTGAGCCACATCGAAATATTTGTCATCTAGTGTCGCGAAGGCAGTTTCGATGAAAGAGGTGATGGTGTGCAGTCGTTGCAGTCCATCGATTACCTCGTACTCTCCCCCATCTCGTTCTGCTAGCAGAATTGCGGGAATTGGGTACTCCTTGAGCACCGATTCGATCAGCTTCTGCTTCTCGGTCAAGGTCCAAACCAGCTTTCGCTGGTAGCGGCGATTAACCCACAGCTTATTTTCGCTGTACCAGGCGTAGATGGATTGAATGGACCTTTGCTGAGGAGAGAGCTCTGCCATGGTCTAATCCTGTCATGGGATCCCTGTCGTGCGCAGCCATAGTGTATTGACGATCACCTACTCGTGGGAACCGTCGATGTGCGCGACGGCTCTGCCATTCGCCGCCTCGGTGGAGCTCGGCCTCTGCCTGCGTCCATCGCCAGTACCAAGCTGCTCGCGCCCACTGCTCAGGCGTAACAACGCTGCTTAGACGATGACCTGACCGCATGCCCGAAGAGCAAGGCTTACAGATCTTGTGCCTGTGCTCCTTGCCCGTCGAAGTATCGATCGATGCGCCGCATCACCATGGCGCACTCCTGGCCGAGCCTGTCGAGATCGTGATCAGCTCGGAGGTGCGCGTCGTGCGGGAGACGGCGGTAGAACTCGGCGAGGAGCCGGCCGATGTCGTCGGGGTGCCCGTTGTGGGCGACGACCGAGCGCCAGAAGGGCGTCGCGGCCATGGACATGGCTGCGACCATGCCGGGATATGCCATTGCATAGAGTCCCGGTCCCCAACCACTGCGTGCTCCAGGCTGCTTGCCGACGATGTCGTGGAGCTCGTCGGTGCCAAGGGAACGGCAATGGGCAGCGAGTTTCTGCCAGAGACCTCGGGCGGCGTCGAGGCACTGGGTGATCAAGGTGTCCCCGTGACGGCGAATCAGCCGGTGGTGCCACCGCTGAGCACGGACGGTTGCGGGTAATTGTGTGAGGTCAACCTGGTCTTGCGGACGGTGTGCTGCCTTACCGACCCAGAGACCGTGACGCATGCATACGTGGTGATGGCGGGCAGGTGCGAAGAGCACGATCTGCTGGCCCGGAGCGTGAGCGGCAGCGCACCGTCGGCAGGCCCAACGCGGTTCGCGTCCGGCGGAGCCGGGAACAGCGCGGAACCCGGCCTCCTGCCACCATTTGAGTTCCGGAAGCGCTCTCCAGAGGGCAGCGGGGGACTGGCCGGTCAGCAGCGACAGCCGACGCACAGTCTCAGCAGGAGAGTCGGACGTTGACTGGAGCCATCGTGAGGGAACCTTGAGGCGGTCGACGGGGACACGGTTGGCGTCGGCGAGGCGCCGCCAGTATGAGCCGAGAGCCTCCTCCGGGAACGGAGCGAGCGGCCGAGGTAGCGGCCTCAAGAGCACAGGCTCGAACGCTGTACTCATCCTGCCGCCTTCCGGGGACGTCGCGAGTCCGGGGCGGAGGACTCGTTGTGGTGGTCGATTCGGATGGACTTCAAGGTGGAGCTGGTGATGCGTTCAGTGCCGTCGAGGATCGCGGTGATCGCTGCGGCTCGGATCAGGTGAGAGAGGCTGCCGATCATGCCGCCGGTGCGTTGATGCAGATAGTCCGCCAACTGAGCGAGGGTGTCTTTCTCGTGGCGGTGCAGCCGCAGCGTGTTCTCCATGGTGGCCACCAGAGAGTGCCACTCGGCGGTGAGCGGGAACGGACCGGTGCGAACCAGGATGCTGCGGCCGGCCAGCTGGCTGCCGCGGATTCCGGTGAACAGACCTGAGTGCTCGACGTTGATTCCGGCATATACCAACGTGGCGGGCAGGTGCTCCGTGAAGTACTTCAGGTGGTCCGAGAGTTCCTCACCCGCCGTGGTCGCGAGGTTCATCAGGTGGATTTCGTCGACCAGCACCAGGTCCGTGCGGGCCTCGATCATCACCTGACAGACCGCGCTGGTGACATCGGTGGTGTTGTGCCGCGGCGAGATCAGCGGCAGGCCGAGGAACCGGGCGAACTCCATGGCGAGCTTACGGGGTGAGCCCCGGGGCGGAGCAGTGATGTAGACGACGGGAATCCGGTCGCTTCCCGGAAACCACTGGCGGATGCGCAGTTCGTGCAGTCGCCCGAGCTGCTTGAGCGCGGTTGTCTTCCCGGTCGTCCACTCTCCGGAGACGATCATTCCGCGCCGGGCGCCATGTTCGCGCTGATTGAGCAGTGTAAGCAGCCGTCCCTGGTGGGCGATCTCCTTCACGGTCGAGGTGCGGATTACCTGGAGTTCGGAATGATAGGCGATGCGGGCTTCGTCGTAGACCTCCCGCATCGGCTGGCTCATCGATCGCCATTGCTGGTCATCGATCGTGTCGAAGACGGCTGGGTCCGTGTCGACGAAGTGACGCCACCCGGCCAGCGTCGTGGACGGATCGGTGCGTACTTCGCCGAGCTTGCCGGCTTCCTCGGAGGGATCAGGGATCTTCACCACCACTTCTCGGCCTCCTTGCGGGCGTCGAAGATCTCCAGTGGGATGATGTCGGCGAGTTCCTCCTCGCCTCTGGTGTTCTCGTCGCCCGGACCGGCCGAGGAGTCGGGCTCCTCGGCCGGCCGAGGCCAGGACGGCTGTGCGGTGGCCCGGGTCCGGGCGGCGACCTTGCGTTCCCTGCGGACTCGGCCCGTGGGCCTGACTGCTGGTTTGTCCGGCCCGTCAGCGGCCTGGTCCAGCAGGGCGACAGCGGCTTGGGCGATCTCTTCCTCGGTGACCTGATCCGAGCCGCGCTCGCCGAGGATGCGGCGGGCGTGGTCCCAGGCCAGCTCGCCCATGGGCATCGGGGCGGTGCGAAGGTGGCGCCAGATCGCGGTGATCCAACCGCCCTGGCGGTGGTTGCGAACCCAGACGCGGGAAATGTCGTAGGGGTCGTAGTGAACGTCCCAGCTCTGGCCGTTGTCCCCCGCGCCAGAGCGCTGACGGCGGAAGGGGTTCAACTCTGCACTGTCGTAGGTGCGGTGGTTGCTGCGGACACCGGAGGAGTTGATCGTCCGACGATGCTTGGGCAGCAGTTCGATGTACTCCTCCGCGCTCAGCGCGACCGGGACGTGCCCGGCGGCTGCGACCAGGGCGGCGTACTTCTCGTTGGGGCTCAGCGTTTTGCCCGGCATCAGCGGGTCCCGCAGGCCATCGTGCGGTCGGTTCTGCCAGATGACGATCCACTGCTGGAGAAGTTCCTGAAGCTGATGGATCGACCAGACAGCCTCTGCCGCTGGATCGACGCCACGGTGTTCGGTGCTGCGTCCCTTGTGACCCGGGAGGTACTGAGCGAACATCGTGGCCACAGAGCCCAGAGTCTTCTCGATGTGCGGTTTGTCCGTAGGGGTGTCCGGGTGAGCAGGCTGGAAGGAGATGCCCAGAGCCTGGCAGGCCGAGCGGAACGTCTCGGAGATGTATGCCTTGCCTCGGTCGCAGACGATCGTCTCTGGCGTGATTACCGGAATCGCTGCCGCTTGGGCCAGCCGCTCGTCCAGCGCCACGAGCGACGCGTGCGGTAACACCGAACGGGACATCCGCAAGGCGTCCGCCCAACCAGGACGCATCGGCTCAGGCGTCATCGCCCGAGCCAGCAACAGCGCGGCGTCCACCGCTTTCGTCGACGGCCGCAGCACCGCCGCGGCCAGCGTGCGCGTCGCGATGTCGACGATGCCGGTCAGCTCCACTGTGTCCACCGTGCCGTCGTCGTGAACGACCAGCACATCCAGCGGGGTCGAGTCGATCTCCATCACCTCGCCGGGCCGGGCGGCGGTGAGCTGGCCGAACATGCCGTCCGGCTGCTTGGCCAACGAACGGCGGGTGCGTGCCGAGCCCAGTATGTGCCGCCCGGAGCTGACTGCCTTCAGCAGCCGGTAGAACGCCGTGCGCGACGGCAGCGGCACGACTCCGGGTCCGAGTTCGGCTTCCAGGAGGCGTTCCATCCGGCGCCGCAGCACCTGCGCGGAGACCGTCGACCGGCCAGTCTGCTCGTCCACTACCTGCCGTAAGGCCTCGACCACCCGCCGGTCGGTGCGACCTGTTCCGTCCGAGGTGGTCCGCAGCCGCGGGTCGACCAGCCCCAGTACCCCCTCGTCCTCGAAACGGCGCCGCATCCTCTGAATCAGTGCCAGCGACGTGCTGTCCCCGGCCGCCGCGAGTTCGGCGGACTTGGCCAGTTCCCGCTGCCGTAGCGACCTCACTGCCGGGTCGTACTCAGCCCGCACTGGGCCGTGCGGATCATCCAGCGGCCGGCCCGTGAGTATCTCCACCAGGTGCCGCTGCCACCACTCGGCCCGCTCAACTGCCTTGGCCGGAAACCCCTCCAGCACCCCGGCCGCCGGGACCACCGGCCGCATTGATGCCGATGTGACCACCTCGAAGTCATTGGAGGACAGCAGATGGGCCAGCATCACCACGCTCGCCGACTGAGCCTCGTCGACCAGCCGAACTGCGGTCCCCTCAAGCGCGACCACCGTGTGCAGGCGGCCGTCGAACC
This sequence comes from Streptomyces sp. SID13726, assembly GCF_010548375.1. Lineage (GTDB taxonomy): Bacteria > Actinomycetota > Actinomycetes > Streptomycetales > Streptomycetaceae > Streptomyces. Next base: position 106,831 of record NZ_JAAGLY010000016.1, on the reverse strand, counting down.
GGACCAGGTCACCCGCTCGCAGCAGCCGCGGACGCGACGGCATCCCCGCCCCCTTCCCGCACCATGCCGAGCCGGACCTGCGAGTCCGCCGAGAACAACCCGGCCTCCAGATCCGCGGCCAGGACACGGCGCCAGAGCAGGTGGAAGAGCACCGGCAGCACCGCGATCTGATCACCCACCCGCAGAGCACCAGCCAGCAGTCCGCCGCCGTCGGCGAACACCTCCACCAAGCGGGCAGCGACCTCCGGGCGGTGCACCCGCGGATGCCGGTAGCCGGCCAGCCACCGCACGTTCGCCATCAGCACCACCTCCGGCGTCCCCACCCGCACGAAGTCCCAGCCCACCGACCGGCAGGCCGCCGCAGTCACCGCGAACTTCATCGCGTCATCCGGCCCGATCCGCTCATCCGGACGCACGTCCACCACCAAGCCCGTGCCGTCGGCGCGGCGGACGAACAAGTCCGGCGTGTGCCGCACCCGCTTCCCGCCCACCCCGGCCCACGACAGCCGGAACGGCTGCGACGACATGCCCGTCACCAGCGGATCGAAGTCCAGCAACATCAGGCGGTCGCGCTCCAGCCACGACTCATAGCCCACATGCCCGCCGCACGTCGCCGACCAGTACCAACCGCACCAGTTGCCCTGACCACGAAACGCCGGAAACCGGCGCTCAGGCCGTACCGACTCGAACCGGACCGACCACAGGCGCCCCAGAGACCCCCGCTCGCGGAGCCCGACGCGCTGACGTACTCCAGCTCGACGTCCTCCGCCGACACCTCGCGCACATCCATCCGGGCCTCCGGTACGACGCCGACCAGCCACTTCGACCGTAGAAGCGCCAAGACCGCCGTACCTACACAAGACCGGAACACCCCAGAACTTGCCTACACATGACCGGGACCCAGCCATACATGCCTACAGAAGAACGGGACTGCCTACACATCGCAGAGACAGGACAACAGGATGGCGGCACGCTCCGTCACGAGTGGCGTAGCGCACTATTGCAAGCACCTGCTTGCAATAGTTAGCGACGGTGGTGCAAGGTGGACGCATGGCATCGCTCAACGTCGGCAATCTCGGTGAGTATCTGCGTGAACAGCGGCGCACCGCGCAGCTGTCGCTCAGGCAGCTCGCCGACGCCGCCGGGGTGTCCAATCCGTATCTGAGCCAGATCGAGCGCGGGCTGCGCAAGCCGAGCGCGGAGGTGTTGCAGCAGGTCGCCAAGGCCCTGCGGATCTCCGCCGAGACGCTGTACGTGCGAGCCGGCATCCTCGACGCCGAGCGGGACCGGGACGAGGTGGAGACGCGCGCCGTCATCATCGCCGATCCCACGCTGAACGAGCGGCAGAAGCAGGTGCTGCTCCAGATCTACGAGTCCTTCCGCAAGGAGAACGGCTTCGAGATCGCCCCGCTGGACGCGGCCCCCGCGCAGGGCGACGGGCTCGGTGACGGACCCGGCGACATCGCCGCGGACGTGCAGAAGGACCTACGGGACACCGGCGTCCGGGACAGTGCCGTACCGGACGACGGGACCGCCGTGGCAGAACCTCGCAAGACCGACGGCGACGACGCCGACCCGCACCGCACGGCCAGTTGACCCACGACCCAGTTGACCCACGACGGGCTCGACAGCGCGCCGCACGGCACCGCGGGACCCAAAACCCTCACCAGAAAGCGACCCGGGAGGTCCATCACCATGGCCATCACCGACGACATCCGCAAGGCCGTCAAGGATCCGACCCCGCTCTACTTCCTCGCCGGCGCCGGTGACCTCGCCCTCCAGGAGGCCAAGAAGGTCCCCGGTCTGGTCGAGCAGCTGCGCGCCGAGGCCCCGGCCCGTATCGAGGCGGTGCGCGGCACCGACCCGAAGGCGGTCCAGGAGAAGGCCCAGGCCCGTGCCAAGGAGGCCGGCGCCAGGGTCAAGGAGACGCAGGAGACCCTTCAGACCCGGGTCGGCGAGTTCATCAACGCCCTCGACGGCGACCTGAAGAAGCTCGGCAGCACCATCGACGCCGACCTCAAGAAGCTCGGCGAGTCCGCCCAGGACTTCGCGCTGCGCAGCGTCGGCGTCGCCGCCGAGTACGCCGTCAAGGCCCGTGAGACCTACGAGAAGGTCGCCGAGCACGGCGAGCAGGCCGTCAAGACCTGGCGCGGCGAGGCCGCCGAGGAGATCGAGGAACTGGCCGTCGCCGTCGAGCCGAAGGCCGAGCCGGTCGAGGTCAAGGACGAGACGCCGGTCGCGAAGCCCGCCGCGTCCCCGGCCGCCGCCGCTGCCCCGGCCAAGAAGCCGGCCCCGGCCGCCAAGAAGAGCACGCCGCGCAAGACCACGGCGAGGAAGACCACCCCGCCGGCCAAGTGACACCCCGCGGGATCCCGACGGGCCGGGCACTTACCGAGTGCCCGGCCCGTTGTCCGGGTAGCGGGCTCGTGGGAACGGGTACGGTGACCGCGTAATCGCGAAATGACGAGCCGAGTCTGGTGGTGGACGTTGTGCTGATGCAGGGGTTCGCAGGCTTCATGTGGCTGCTGAGCATGGCCCTGATCGTTTTCAGCGGCTTCGCGCTCTTCGACGCCGCCATCCGCCGTGAGGACGCCTACCGCGCGGCCGACAAGAAGACCAAGCCCTTCTGGCTGATCGTCCTCGGCCTCGCCTTCGTGGTGAACCTCATCTTCAACATCCTGTCGTTCCTGCCGATCATCGGCCTCATCGCGACCATCGTCTACATGGTCGACGTACGCCCGGCGATCCGGGCGCTGCCCGGCGGCGGCCGCAGCGGACGGGGCAGGGGGAGCAGCAGCGACGGTCCTTACGGCCCGTACAACGGCGGTCGCTAGCAACGCAGGGGGCAGCAGCGCGGGAGGACAGGAGCAGGTCAGGGGGCGGCTTGCTCAGGGGCGCTCGCCCGACCGCTACTCCGACCGGTCCAGCAGCAGCACTGCCACGTCGTCCGCCAACTCGCCCCCGTTGAGCGCCCGCACCTCGTTCACCGCGGCCCGCAGCAACGCCTCACCCCGCAGCCCCTCACCCAGCTGCCGCCGGATCATGGACACCATCCCGTCCTGCCCGAGCCGCTCCCGTCCCTGTCCGACGTGCCCCTCGATGAGCCCGTCGGTGTAGAGCATCAGGCTCCAGGCGGCCCCCAACTCCACCTGCATCCGCGGCCACCGGGCCCCCGGCAGCAATCCCAGCGCGGGCCCGTTGTTCTCGTACGGCAGCAGTCGCGCGGGCCGCCCCGGCCGAGCCACCAGCGGTGCCGGATGCCCGGCGAGACACAGCCCCGCGCGTCGCCCGTCCGGCGCGATGTCGACCGTGCACAGGGTCGCGAAGATCTCGTCGTCCGACCGCTCGTGCTCCAGCACCTGCTGGAGCGTGCCGAGCAGCTCGTCCCCGCACAGCCCCGCGAGGGTCAGCGCCCGCCAGGCGATCCGCAGCTCCACGCCGAGCGCCGCCTCGTCGGGCCCGTGCCCGCAGACGTCGCCGATCATCGCGTGGACGGTCCCGTCGGGAGTCCGTACGACGTCGTAGAAGTCCCCGCCCAGCAGTGCCCGTGAGCGCCCCGGCCGGTACCGCGCGGCGAACCGCAGCGACGAACCCTCCAGCAGCGGCGTGGGCAGCAGCCCGCGCTCCAGGCGCCGGTTCTCCTGGGCCCGCACCCGTCCCTCGGCGAGCCGCCGCTCCGCCGTGTCGGAACGTTTCCGCTCGACGGCGTACCGGATCGCCCGGCTCAGCAGCCGCCCGTCCAGCTCGTCCCGGAAGAGATAGTCCTGGGCGCCCACCCGCACCGCCTCCGCACCGCGCTCGGCGTCGCCGGACGCGGTGAGCGCGAGGACGGCGTGCCGGGGGGCGATCTCCAGGACATGGCGGAGTACGGCGAGCTCGTCGTCGTCGGCCGAGCGGCCGGGCGCGGGCAGGGCGAGGTCGAGCAGGATGCAGTGCACGTCGTCCGTGAGCAGCCGGCCCGCCTCGGTGAGGTTGCGGGCGGTGCGGACGCGGATCGGCTTGCCCGTCGCGTCCAGCAGTTCGGGGAGCACGGTGGAGCCGCCGGGATCGTCCTCGATCACCAGCAGGGTCAGATGGGTGGCGGCGTTGTTGTCGACCGTGGCTTCCTTGCGCGGGGTGTCTTCCTTGGAGGGGCCGTCCAGGGGCACGGCCGGCGCCTGACCACTCTCCACGGCCGGGATCGCTCGCTGCCGCGGTATGGGTACGGGCATGGTCTCGGTTCCTTCCCTCCCCCCGAGGGCACGGTGGGGCGAGGGGTCTCGATCCACCGACGGGGACCATAGCGGGTGCCGGGGCGGGAAAGGAATGGTGTGAGACACGCCGCCCGGCCCGTGGCCACTGTCATATGCCGCGTTCTGTACCGCAGTTGGACAGGTTGCGGGTGTCGCCGGGATGACGAACGTCACGTTCGCGGAAGGTTTGTCGGCGCCCCGGGGTGCCCCGCGTCACATGACGCAGGTCTCACAGCCTTGTGGGGACGCAGGTCTCACGCCTTCTCAGGGACGCAGGTCTCACGCCCGCCGACGAGCGCCGGGTGGCCGGTGGCCGATGGCCGCTCACGCGTCCGGCCGCACCACCCCGAGTATCGGCATCGACCCGGCCCCGGCGATCGTCACCGTCCGCCCCGGCCGCGGGGCGTGCACGATCGCGCCGTCGCCGATGTACATCGCGACATGGCTGGCGTCGTCGAAGTAGATGATCAGGTCGCCGGGCCGCATGTCCTTCACGTCGATGTGCTTGAGCTGCTTCCACTGCTCCTGCGAGGTGCGCGGGATGGGATCGCCCGCGCTCGCCCAGGCCTGTGAGGTCAGCCCCGAGCAGTCGTACGACTTCGGGCCCTCGGCGCCCCATTCGTACGGCTTGCCGATCTGGGTCGTGGCGTACTCGACGGCCCGCTTCCCGGCGGTGCTCGCGCTGCCGTTGATCTCCTTGAGGACACCGGAGTCCAGCCAGGCGGTCTGCGCCTTGTACGCGGCCTGTTCCTCCAGCTCGGCGAGGCGCTTCTTCTCCTGCTCCTCCAGCTGGGACTCGAGCTTCTCGGCCGCCGAGATCTGCTGCTCGATCCGCTTCTTGGCCGCCGCCTTGGCCTTGCGGCCCGCCTCCAGCTTGGTCCACTGGGCCGAGGCGTCGTCGGCGTACTGCCTCAAGTCCTGCTGGGTCCGGGACAGTTCCGTGATCAGCGCCTTGGTGGCGCGCTGGCCCTGGAGGACCCGGCCGGTGCCGTCGAGGAATTCCTGCGGGTTGTCGCTGAGCATCAACTGCGCCTCGTCCGACAGGCCGTAGCCGCGGTACTGGGCGGCGGCCGCGGCACCCGCGCGGGCCTTCAGCTTCCTGAGCTTCTCCTGGCCCTGGACGATCTTCTTGGCCAGCTCGACGATCTGCGCGGACTGCTGCTCGGCCTTCTCCTCGGCGGCGTTGTAGGCGTCGGTGGCGACGGCCGCGTCGTGGTAGAGCGCGTCGAGCTTGAGGCGTACGGCCTCGATGTCCTTGTTGGTCACGGCGGTTCCGGAGACCGTGGCACTCGCGGAGGCCGTGGGGGAGGGCGTCGGTGTCGGACTCGGGGCGGCGAAGGCGGCGCCCGGTGCTGCCAGCACGGTGACCGCGCCGATCACGGTCACGGCCGTAGCGATCAGACCGCGCTTGCCCGTCCCCATACCCCTGCCCCCAAAGCTGATTTACCGTCAGTAACTTACGGTGCTCGGGGGATCGTGCCACGTCATGGCCGAAAGCGACAGAGGCAGGCCTTTCCGGGTATCCCCGGCGTATCCCGGCTTGTCCCCGCGCCCGTCGGTCCGTCGGTCCAGCGATGCCTTTCGGTGTCTCCCCCTCTCCCCGCCCCTTGAAGCCCCCTGAAGACGATCTCCCCGCCCGTGTGACGAACGGCTCATACGGATCGTTCCCGGCGGGGCGGCTCTGCGGGCGAGTTCATCCGGACGGCATCCCTCTGGACGGACGGCATCCATCCGAACGGCATCCGGCGAGCACTCGTACGGCTGGCCGGAGTTCACCCGCGCGGCACGCCAGAGGCTGTGCTCGGACCGCCCCCAGATCTCACCCGCCCGGCGCCAACACCCCTCAGATCTCACCCGACCGGCGCCAACGCCCCCCAAGCCACCGTCACTTCCCCCTGCCGCCACCGCGAAGGCCCGTCCAGCACCGGCCAGTCGGCCGTCAGGTCCCGGACCGTCCGGATCCACCGCTGCCGTGTGCCGTACGACGCGTAGGGCGCGGCGGCAGCCCACGCGCGGTCGAAGTCGCGCAGGAAGGCGTGCACCGGCTCGCCCGGGACGTTGCGGTGGATCAGCGCCTTCGGCAGCCGCTCGGCGAGGTCGGACGGCCGCTCCAGAGAGCCGAGCCGGGTCGCGAAGGTGACCGTCCTGGGCCCCTCCGGACCGAGTGCGACCCATACGTGCCGCCGCCCGATCTCGTCGCAGGTCCCCTCCACGAGCAGCCCGCCCCGGGACTCCCGCGAGGCCGGCGCCAGCCGCGCGCACAGCCGCTCCCATACGGCGGCCACCTCGGCCTCGTCGTACTGGCGCAGCACGTTGGCCGCCCGGACGAGGTGCGGCCGCTGGGGGACCGGGATCTCGAACCCGCCGTGCCGGAAGACGAGCCCGTCCCGTTCGTACGGCTTCGCGGCCGCCACGCGCGCGGGTTCGATCTCGACGCCGACCACACGGGTGCGTGGCGCGACGGTACGCAACCGTTCCAGCAGCTCCACGGCCGTCCAGGGCGCCGCCCCGTACCCGAGGTCCACGGCGACCGGGTCCCCGGCCCGCCGCAGCTCCGCGCCGTGCGTCACCGCGATCCAGCGGTCCATGCGGCGCAGCCGGTTGGGGTTGGTCGTGCCGCGCGTGACCGTGCCCACGGGGCGGGAGGCGGCACGGGAGGTCATGCCTACGAGGGTATGCGGCGGTCACGGGGCCGGGCGCAGGGTGCCGGGCCCCGGGCGGCGCCTGTCCGGAAAGCTCCACAACGCACCCCGTCATCGAACGGTTGAGCGACCACCGGTAATGCCTCGGCAAAAACCACCCCGCCCGGAATGGGAACGCGGCCCTCCGGTGTTGCCTCCCTTGGAGGGCGCCCCACACCCTCCTTCCGGCATGCCCGCAGCAAGGAGGACCGCCACGTGAGCCAGTACGTCAGCAGGCTCCAGCGTCGCTCCCCGGCCACGCCCTCACGGCTGTGGCTGCCGCACCGCCGCCCCCGCCGCGTCGCCATGCTCTCCGTGCACACCTCACCGCTCCACCAGCCCGGCACCGGCGACGCGGGCGGCATGAACGTCTACATCGTGGAGCTCGCGCAGCGCCTCGCCGCGATCAACATCGAGGTCGAGATCTTCACGCGCGCGACCACGGGCGGACTTCCCCCGACCGTCGAGATGGCCCCGGGTGTCCTGGTCCGCCATGTCGACGCGGGCCCCTACGAGGGCCTCAACAAGGAGGACCTCCCCGCCCAGCTCTGCGCCTTCACCCACGGCGTGATGCAGGCCTGGGCCGGCCACCGCCCCGGCTACTACGACCTGGTCCACTCGCACTACTGGCTCTCCGGCCACGTCGGCTGGCTCGCCGCCCAGCGCTGGGGCGCCCCCCTGGTGCACGCCATGCACACCATGGCCAAGGTCAAGAACGCCAACCTCGCCGACGGCGACACCCCCGAGCCCGCCGCCCGCGTCATCGGCGAGACCCAGATCGTCGCCGCCGCCGACCGCCTCATCGCGAACACCGCCGAGGAGCGCGAGGAGCTGGTACGGCACTACGCCGCCGACCCCGCCAAGGTCGCCGTGGTCCACCCGGGCGTGAACCTCGAACGCTTCCGCCCCGCCGGCCGCACCGCCGCAGCCCGCGCCCGCCTCGGCCTCCCGCAGGACGCACTGATCCCGCTCTTCGCGGGCCGCATCCAGCCCCTCAAGGCCCCGGACGTCCTCCTGCGCGCGGTGGCGGTCCTGCTCGACGAGCGCCCCGACCTCCGCTCCCGCATCCTCGTCCCGGTCGTCGGCGGCCTCAGCGGCAGCGGCCTCGCCAAACCCGAGGGCCTCCAGAAGCTGGCCTCCCGCCTGGGCATCGCGGATGTCGTACGGTTCCAGCCGCCCGTCGGCCAAGAGCAGCTCGCCGACTGGTTCCGTGCCGCGTCCGTGCTGGTCATGCCCTCCTACAGCGAGTCCTTCGGCCTGGTCGCCATAGAGGCCCAGGCGGCCGGCACCCCGGTGCTCGCGGCGGCGGTCGGCGGGCTGCCGGTGGCCGTGGCCGACGGACGGACCGGCTTCCTCGTACAGGGCCACGAACCGGCCGCCTACGCGCGCGTGCTGCGCGACTTCGCCGACGAACCCACGCTCACGCCCCGCATGGGCGAGGCCGCCGCCCGGCACGCCCAGTCCTTCGGCTGGGACACCGCGGCCGCGGCGACGGCGGACGTCTACGTGGCCGCGGCCCAGTCCTACCGGCGTCGCGTACGCTCCCTCCATGGCTGAGGCGCAGAAGGTCATCGAGGCGGTCCTCAAGGACGCCGAGCTGGAATGGGAGAGCCCCGCACCCGGCAACTACGTCGTCCAGCTCCCCGGCACCCGCAAGCTGAAGACGACGGTCTCCCTGCTGGTCGGCCGCCACTCCCTCTCCCTGAACGCCTTCGTCATCCGCCACCCCGACGAGAACGAACCCGGCGTCCACCGCTGGCTCCTGGAGCGCAACCTCAAGCTGTACGGCGTGAGTTACGCCGTCGACCCGCTCGGCGACATCTACGTCGCCGGCAAGCTCCCGCTCGCCGCGGTCACCCCCGACGAGGTCGACCGCCTCCTGGGCCAGGTCCTGGAGGCGGCCGACGGCAGCTTCAACACACTGCTGGAGCTGGGTTTCGCCACCGCGATCCGCAAGGAGTACGAGTGGCGGGTGGCCCGGGGCGAGTCCACGCGCAACCTCGACGCGTTCGAGCATCTGACGCGGCGCTCGCAGGACTGACCAGGGCTCCTTCCTCGCTCCGCGCGCCTACGACTCGTCGGGCGACTGCGAGCCGCTGGGCCTCGGCGGAGTGGTGGGACCGGGGCTCCCGTGCGGGCCGGACTGGTCCAGCTGGTCGGCGAACGCCCGCAGCGCGTCGGCCAGTTCCTTCTTGGTGGGCAGCTGGTCGACCTTCTTGTCGAGCTCGGTGATCCGGCGGTTCAGCTCTTCCAGCTCGCTCGGGGTGGAGGGCTCGGCGGTGGGTTCCTCGGGGACCGGAGGGTCGTCGACGGACGTGGAGGTCGGGCTGGGGTCGACGCCACCGGTGCCGCCGCTGCCCCCGACGGTGCCACCGTCGCCGCCGCCGTCAGTGCCGCCGTCGGTGCCGGCCGAATCGCCGTCCGGCGGCTGGGTGGTGGACACGCTCGGCTCGGCGGTGGGCTCGTCGGCCGAGTTCGCGGCGATGGCACCGCCGACGCTGACGGCGACCAGGACGGCCGCCCCCGCGACGGCGACCGAGAGACGTCTGAACGGCAGGGAACTCTGTCTGTCATCATCCATGCGGCCGACGCTAACCGCAGTCGATCACCGGACGGACGCCTTCCGAAGATCTCGGGGAACCTCAACTCCCTTTGAGGAGCCAGCTGTTGCGGTACCGCCCCGGAGTGACCCCCACCAACCGCCGGAAATGCCGGGTGAGATGAGCCTGGTCGTGGAACCCGGTGAGCGCGGCGACCTCCGCAGGCGGCCGGTCCGTGAGCAGCAGACGCCGGGCCCGGTCGACCCGGCGCGAGGTCAGGTACTGGTGCGGCGCGATGCCGTAGGCGGCACTGAACGCCCGTACGAGATGCGCCGGATGAGCCCCCACCTTCGCCGCCGCCGCCTCCAACGACAGCCCTTCCACGACCCGTTCGTCGAGGAGTTCGCGCAACCGCCGGGCGAGGCGGGGATCTCGGCGCGGCGACTCCACGAACAGCCGCGGCCGCAACAGCCCCCTGAGTCGCTCCCCGATGAGCGTCAGCCGGCTCTCGGCCTCGAACTCCTCCCCGGCCCTGGTCAGCGCCGTGTGCAACTGCCCGACCCGCTGCCTCAGTACGGCGTCCCGCAGATCGGGACCGTCGACGGCGGGCCCGATGAGGTCGTCCCCGAGGTGGGTGCCGTCCAGGTAGACGACCCGCTTGCGGAAACCGCCGGGGCTCGCGGGGGAGCCGTTGTGCGGAACGTGCGGCGGCAGCAGCGACACCGTGTCACCCGGCGTCCCGTGCTCGTGCCGCTCCAGGTCGTAGCGCACGGCCCCGTCGTCCACGATGAGCAGCGTCCACGCCTCGTGCACGTGCATCGGATAGGCGTACTCGGTGAAACGCGCGTGGAAGACCTCGCTGACCCCCGGGACGGCGGGACGCCAGGCGGTGACCTCGCTCCGGTTCGTCTCTTCGGCCGCCATGCAAAAAACGTACAAGACGAGCCCGTACGACGGCCGCCAGTCTCTCTCCATGAGCACTGAACCGACCCGCTTCGACACCAAGATCGCCGTCCTGCTCCGCGAGGACCTGGAGACCTGGCAACGCCTCAACGTCACCGCGTTCCTGGTCAGCGGCCTCGGCACGGAGGCGCCCGAGGTCATGGGCGCCCCGTACGAGGACGCCGACGGCATCCCCTACCAGCGGATGTTCCGCCAGCCCGTCCTCGTCTTCGAAGGCACGAAGGAAACCCTGACGAACGCCCACGCGCGCGTGCTGTCGCGTTCCCTGCCCCGGGCGATCTTCACGAGCGACCTGTTCGCGACGGGGAACGACGGGGACAACCGGGCGGCGGTACGGGCGGTCGGGACGGGGGAGCTGGATCTGGTGGGGGTTGCTGTTTATGGGCCTCGGAATGCGGTGGACAAGGTGGTGAAGGGGGCTTGGATGCATCCGTGAGACGGCCGGGAGGGATCAGCGGCGGCGGATCAGCGGCGGCGCTTCTTCTTGGTGTTGCGCTTCTTCGACGTGAGCTTCTGGGCCTCGTGGTGTTTGCCCTGGGCGCTGAGCGTGGAGGCCAGGAAGTTGTCGACCATGCGGCTCACCTTGTGGTCACTGCTGATCAGCCTGCGCATGCGGGCCTTCGTGTTCTTCAGGAGCTTCTCCGCCTCGGCGTAGCGGCCCAGGTCACGCAGGGCCCCGCCGAGGGAGGAGGCGGTGTTGAAGGTGCGGATGTGGTCGCCCAGCAGCTGCCGCTGCCGCTCCAGCACGTCCGCCAGGATGCCGCGGGCCTCCTCGTTCCGGCCGAGAGCCCTGAGCATGTACGCGTGGGTGTGGTTGCTCACCAGGGTGTCCGGGTGGTCCTCGCCGAGAGTGCGGCGCCGCCGTTCCAGGACGTCCATGATGGTGTCCCGGGCGTCCTGGGGACGGCCCAGGTCGATGAGCGCCGTGGCGAGGGCGTCCGCCGCCTCGAGCGTCTCGGGGTGGTCCTCGCCCAGTGACGCCCGGCGCCAGTCGAGGACGTCCTTCACCACGGTGTACGACTTGGTGAAGTCGCCCAGATTGCCCAGGGTGACGGCCAGATCGTTGGCCGAACGCCAGGTTTCGGGATGCTCCTCGCCGAGGACCCTGCGCCGCCGCTCCAGCAGGTCCTCGACCACCGGCAGGACGTCCACGTAGGCCCCCAGACCGTCCATCGCCCAGGTCACCATCTGAAGGGCCCGCAGGGTGTCGGGGTCGTCCTCGCCGAGAGCCGCCGCCCACGCCTCGTGCAGGATGCCCGCGAGAGCGCGAGCCGCCTGGTACTGGTCACTGCGGACGAGGTACGTGGCCACCCTCAGCAGGACGGGCCGCAGCCCGGGCCGGTCCAGCAGGTCGGGCAGCGCCGCCGTGAGATGGGGCGTCAGCAACGCCCAGCGCGGCCACGCCTGCGGCAGGTCCGGGTCGCCGGGGTCGACCGCGGTCAGCAGCGCCACCACGTCGTCCCGCACCGCGGCCGCCGAGTCCCCCGTCACCCGGTGTCGCACCACCGCCTGCGTCAGCCGGTGCACCTGGAACGCGTCCATCTCCACCACGGCCAGCCCGTAACGCGCCAACGGCAACAGCGCGTTGCCCGGCCAGCGGAAGTCGTCGGGGTCCCCCGGCACCGTGCACAGGGCCGCCCGCCCCGCGACCAGCCAGGCCGTGGGGATCGGCTCGGGGCCCAGGAAGGCCGCGAGCCGCAGTACGGCCGTCGCTTCCGGCTGGTCCGTGTCGAGCCGCTGCGTGGCGATGGTGACCGTCGCCGCCAGCGTGGCCGGATAGTCGTGCACCTCGCCATGGTCGAGGATCTGGGCGGTGCGCGTCTCCAGGAGCTGGAGGTAGCGGTCGTGCGGCATGCCGTCGCCGAGCACGCCCGCCGCCTGGGCCAGTGCCAGCGGCAGGTCACCGAGGGCCTCGGCGAGCGTGTCCGCCCGCTCGTCGGTCAGCGTCGGGAGCAGGCCGGTCAGATAGGCCAGCGACTCCGCCCGGCTGAAGACCCCCAGCCGCAGCCCGGGCACCATCTTGGTCCAGGCCGGGTTGCGGGCCGTGATCAGCAGATGGCCGCCGGGCCCCTCGGGCAGCCAGGTCCGCAGCTGCTGCGGGTCCTCCGCGTTGTCCAGGACCACCAGCCAGCGGTCCTGGGTGGTGCGCAGATACTCCATCGCGTGCCGCGCGTTGGCCTCGACACCCACGTCCGGCCGGGCCACGCCCGCCTCCGCCGCGAGCTCCGCGTACCGCGCGGGCACCTGCTCACCCTGTTCCGCGTCCACCCACCACACCAGGTCGTACTGCTCGGCGAAGCGGTACACGTACTCCAGGGCCACCTGTGTCTTGCCGATCCCGCCGGGCCCGTGCAGCGCCTGGACGGAGGTCCGCCGCTCGGCCAGCACCGCCCGCCGCACCGCCTCGATGACGGCGTCCCGCCCGGTGAAGTGCGGGTTGCGCAGCCGTCGTACGTCCCACACCTCGGGCCAGTCGGCCCGGGACGGGAACCGGGGCCGGGGGCCGCGCGGGCCCCGCCGCGCAGGCGTGGCCAGGGGATGGTCCGGCTTCTCGACGGGGCGTTCGGGTCCTCGTACGGCCTTCAGCAGGGCCTGTACCGCGGCGGCCTCGTCCTCGATCGCGTACAGGTCGGTGCGGATCCGCGGCGCGAGGAGGGCGGGCAGCTCCCCCTGCGCCATCTCCTTGACGACCAGCGGCACGAACCGCCCCCGCCGGGCCACCACGGAGGTCCACTCCTCCTCCGTGTACCGGCCCGCGGCGAAGTAGTCCGGGGAGAACAGGGCGACCACGGCGGACGCCCGCTCCAGCGCGTCGTTCATCCGCTTCACGAAGTCGTCGCCGGTGGGCCAGTCCCACAGGTCCAGCTCGATCCCGTACCCGGCCTCCAGAAGATGCCAGGCGACCCACTCCGCCCACTGCCCGTCCGGCCCCGCGTGACTGACGAAGACCAGCTCTGGGCCCGAGGCACTCAAGGAACTGTCGGTCATGTGCGCGTCTCCCACCCCAGCGGCCCCAACGGCCCCCTCACCGCCGCTTCCTGTATACCGCGCCGTACCGGGGAAGAGGGAGAAGTCACCGAAGACGGCCGCCCGGGGTCAGGCGGCCTCGACCTCCGTCTTCGCCGCCGCCGGGCTCGTACCGCCGGTGTCGCCGGTGCCGCCGTCGGCCGGGAGGCCGCGCATGAGGGCCGCGTACCCGACCCCCGCCAACGTCCCCACCACCGCACAGACTCCCCACAACCACCCCGCCCCGAACCGATCGATGACCACCCCGGACAGCAACGGCGCCACCAGCCCCGCGACCGACCAGGACAGCGTGTACATCCCCTGGTACCGCCCCCGCCCATGGGTGGGGGAGAGCCGGACCACGAGCCCGCTCTGGGTCGGCGCGTTGATCATCTCGCCGAGGGTCCACACGCACACGGTGAGGGCGAACAGGCCCACGGACCCGGCGAAGGCGGTGAGCCCGAAGCCGTACCCCGCGAGCAGGGACGAGACGACGAGGAGCCGCCCCGGGTCCCGGTCCTGGATGAAACGGGTCACCGGGATCTGGAGCGCGACGATCAGGAAGCCGTTGACGGCGATGGCCGTGCCGTAGTCCGCGGGCGTGAACCCGGCCGCGCCCATCGCCACGGGCAGCCCGATCGACCCCTGCTGGAAGACCACCGCGACGAGGAAGGACAGCCCGACGACGCTCATGAAGCGCCGGTCGCGCAGGACGGTGCCGAGGCCGACGTCCTCGGTCTTCGCCGCGGTCGGCGCCACGGCCGGCCGGGACTCGGGCAGCTTGAGGAAGACGACGACCGCGCAGACGGCGGTCATCCCGGCCTCGATCAGGAAGCCCGCGAGATAGCTGAACTCGGCGATGAACCCGGCGGCCATGGAGGAGACGGCGAACCCGAGGTTGATGGCCCAGTAGTTCAAGGAGAAGGCCCGCACCCGGTCCTCGGGCCGGACGATGTCGGCCATCATCGCCTGCACGGCGGGCCGGGAGGCGTTGGAGGCCATGCCGACGAGACAGGCGACGGCGGCGATGGCGACGGGGTGGTGCACGAAGCCGAGCAGCGCGACGGAGACGGCGGTCGCGGACTGCGCGACGAGCAGCGTGGGCCGCCGCCCCAGCCGGTCGGTCATGACCCCGGCACCGATCGACGAGACGACGCCGCCCAGGCCGTAGAGCGAGGCGACGAGACCGGCGTAGGAGGCGGAGTAGCCGCGGTCGAGGGTCAGATAGAGCGCCATGAAGGTGGCGACGAAGGCGCCGAGCCGGTTGACGAGCGTGCTGGTCCACAGCCACCAGAACGCGCGGGGGAGACCGGAGACGGTCTCACGGGTGGCGCGTCTCAGGCGTCCCGGGAAGGCGAGTGGCATGGACGGTTCCCCCCGTGTGTAAGCGGCCCAGACAGTGAGCACAACTTACGAACCCGGGGTCACGGCGGGCCACTCGATTAACAGATCCCGTCAACCGTCCGTCTGTCGAGCGGGCACTCCCCGGACCGAAGGCGTGGATTACGCTCATACGCATGGCCGACGCACCGTACAAGCTGATCCTCCTCCGCCACGGCGAGAGCGAATGGAACGCGAAGAACCTGTTCACCGGCTGGGTGGACGTCAACCTCAACGAGAAGGGCGAGAAGGAGGCAGTCCGCGGCGGCGAGCTCCTGAAGGACGCCGACCTCCTCCCCGACGTGGTCCACACGTCCCTCCAGAAGCGCGCGATCCGCACGGCCCAGCTCGCGCTGGAGTCCGCCGACCGCCACTGGATCCCGGTCCACCGCAGCTGGCGCCTGAACGAACGCCACTACGGCGCCCTCCAGGGCAAGGACAAGGCGCAGACCCTCGCGGAGTTCGGCGAGGAGCAGTTCATGCTGTGGCGTCGCTCCTACGACACCCCGCCGCCGCCTCTCTCGGACGACTCGGAGTTCTCCCAGTCCGCGGACCCCCGCTACGCCGCCATCCCCCCGGAGCTGCGCCCCCGCACGGAGTGCCTGAAGGACGTCGTCGTCCGCATGCTCCCGTACTGGTACGACGGCATCGTCCCCGACCTCCTCGCCGGACGCACCGTCCTGGTCGCGGCCCACGGCAACTCCCTGCGCGCCCTGGTCAAGCACCTGGACGGCATCTCGGACGCCGACATCGCCGGCCTCAACATCCCGACGGGCATCCCCCTCGCCTACGAACTCGACGCCGACTTCAACCCGGTCAACCCGGGCGGGACATACCTCGACCCGGACGCGGCCGCGGCGGCGATCGAGGCGGTCAAGAATCAGGGCAAGAAGAAGTAGGCCCGCACGAACAGGCCCCCTGTCGGCAGGTTCTCTGCTGGTAGGGGGCCTAGCAGGAGTTGGCTGCTCACCTGCCGGGATCCAGCCGGTCGGCGAGGTTGTGGGCGGTGGCGCTTGTGAGGTCTCCGACGTAGGTCCCGATGATTTCGAAGCGGCCGCCGGTGAGCGAGGCGGTCACGGAGGGCATGTCCCAGAGCTTGCCGTCGATGACGATGGCGAACGAGTTGCGCGGGGCCGGGGCTCCCGCGATGGAACCGGTGAGGGCGGCGAAGCGGGTCCGGTCGGTGGGGCTGAGGGTCACCTCGACCTGCCAGGTGCCGTCGATGGTGCTCTTCTCGGCCGTCGCGGAGGCTACCCGGATGTCGCTCATGCCGCCCGCCCGGTCGGCGTGGACGCAGGACGCCGGGTGGTTCGCGCTGGCTTTCACGGTGTAGCCGCCGCTGCCCTGGGCGCAGGCCCGCTCCGTGGCCGAGGTGACCGGCAGGAGGGAGACCGGGACCGCCTTCCCGGCGCCGCCCCCCATCCCGGGCCGGACCTCCTGCGCGCCGGGGGCCGTACCGCCCGCGAAGGCCACCCAGGCGGTGGCGACCACGGCGACGGCGGCGACGCCGACCCCGGTGCGGGCCAGCCGCTGCCGCCGCCGGGCGACCCGCAGCGCGCCGTCGGCCAGGCCGGCCAGACGGGCACCGGCGGCGTCACCGCCGCTCTCCCGGACATGTGCGTGCAGGGCATCGTGCAGCAGCGTTTCGTGCAGCGGGTGTTCGGTCGAGCCGTTCATGCGATGACGCCCCTTCCGGAGGCAGTGGAAGAGGAGGCCGACGGCCCTGCCTCGGCCAGGGTGGTGCGGAGAGCAGCGAGTGCCTTGTGGGTCTGGCTACGGACCGTCCCCTGAGCAACGCCCAGAATCACGGCGATCTCGTGATCCGGGCGGTCCTCGAAGTACCGCAGCACGATCACCGCACGCTGCCGCTTGGGCAGCCGCCGTAGCGCGGCCATGATGTCCTGCCGCTGGACCACGGTGTCGGCCACGTCGCCGGCCTGCCCGGACGGCCGGTCCGGCAGGGTGTCCGTGACCGTCTCACGCCCCCAGCTGAGGAGCCGGAAGCGATCCACCTGGGCGTGGTAGAGCGCCCGGCGCACATAGATCTCCGGCTGCTCCCGGTTGCGCAGCTTCGACCAGCGCCGAGCGGTGGAGGCAAGCGCGGTCTGGAGCAGATCCCTTCCCTGTTCCCAATCCCCGGTCAGCAGGTATGCCGTGTGCAGCAGCGATCTCGACCGCGCCGCCACGAACTCGCGGAACTGGCGTTCCTCGTCGGCGTTCAATGCGCCCTCCCTCGTTCCCTTTTACAGACGGGCACGGAAGGAGGTTCGACTGCCCTGTCTGTCGGACTTTCTCGACTGCAACGCCGCCACCGGGTGCTGGGGGGAGAACACGGCCCGGCTTCTCAGACCGAAGCCCGTAGGGTGCCGCCCATGGTGACTGCGACCGTCCGCGAGTGGAACGACGAGGAAGGGTGGGGCGTGCTCGACTCCCCCGAGACCCCCGGGGGTTGCTTCGGCCACTACTCCGACATCCAGGTGCCCGGCTTCCGCACCCTGTCGCCCGGACAACAGGTGGACCTCCAGTGGGAGGCTCCGGGCTTCAAACAGGACGGATACGACTACCGCGCGGTGAGCATCGTGCCTCGGCGTGCCTGACATGCACAGCTGCCCGACCTCCCGCTGAACCTCGGCCAGAACAGCCACCACCCGTTCTACGGCCACCTCAAGGCCCTCAGAGCCCAAGCCTGCCGACGAGCCCACGAGTTGCCCGTCACCTGACGGACCCCGACGCCGGCAGCTCCCTCACCCACACCCCGTCCCACGCAACCCCTCGTACCCCACGAACTCAAAGACCCGCGCACCCGGTCGCAGCGGAACGGGACACCCCTCGAAGCGGTGCACCCCCACCGACTGGACCTGGTCCGCGTCCGTCAGCCACTCGCGGGTGAAGCCCCGTCGCTCGAACCACTCGCAGATCATGGGGACCCGGTCGGGCGCGTTCCGGTGGCGGGTCCAGATGACTCGGCCGCCGGTTCGGCAGAGCTGCCGGCAGGCGTCCACCGTGCGTTCGATGTCCCGGTCCGTGATGTTGCCGAAGACTCCGCACAGGAGGACCAGGTCGGCCGGTACCAGGCCGGCGTAGTGGTCCAGCAGGGCCGCGTCCTCGGTCACGGCCTCGACGCCGGCCGACAGTCCTGCCGTACGGGCGGCACGCGTCGCCGCCGCGACGTTCGCCGGGTCCAGTTCCACCAGCCGGGCACGTACGTCCTCGCGGCGGGGGTGGGTGGGGAGCACGCCCAGCAGATCCCGGCCCTGGCCCGCGCACACGCTCACCACTCGCAGCGGGCCGGGCGGGGCGTCGTCCAGGCAGAGTCGGACACGGTCCTGGACCTGCCGCAGGCGGAGGGCGAGCGGTGACTCGGGGGCGTCGTAGCGGTCGTGCCACATGTGCCAGTCCATCTGCCGCTCCCAGCGCTGGTCGACGTGCCGCTCCACGGGCGGGACCCTACGAGCAGACCCGGAGCCACCCCAAGCGATATACGCCCGCGTACGACAAAGGGCCCCGGGTCGACCCCAAGGCCCTCACAGTCGTACGAGATTCAGCCGCACTGGCAGGGATTGCCCGACTGGCACCCGCACCCGCACCCCGACCCGCAGCCGCACGCGCCGATGACCGTCAGGGTTCGGATCGGGGTGGGCTGGTCGGTGGGGCGTTCCTGGGTGGGGTCGGGCTGGGGGGTGCTGGGGGATTCGGCCATGGGTCCCTCCTCGAAGGCGGGGGCACCGCCGGACCGACTGCCGGATCGGGCCCTGTGACCATTGCATGCCCGCTCCTCTGGGCGCATCAACGGCGCACAGAGGCTCACGCACGCCCCGAACAGCCCCCGGCACTCCCCGAGCAGGCCCCGGGGGACTCCCCACGAACGGCCCCCGGTACTCCCGAGCAAGCTCCGGGCACCCCGCCTCACGAACAGACCCCGGCACTCCCGAGCAAGCTCCGGGCGCCCCGCCCACGACCAGCCCCGGGGACTCCCCACGAGCAAGTCCCAGGCACCCCCCCCGAACGGGCCCCGGCACCCCTCGAACAAGCCCCAGGCCCCCGCCCACGACCAGCCCCGGGGACTCCCCGAACAACCCCCAGGTCACCCGAACAGCCCCCGGCACCCCACCCAGGCCCGCGCCAAACCCCCGGCACCCCACCCAGACCCCCGCCAGACGCCCGTCAGTCCCCCGTCACGCCCCCTCCGCCCCCGTAACCGGCTGAATGTCCGGCTGAATATCATCCGCGTGCTCACCCGTCACCAGGTACACCACCCGCTTGGCCACCGAAACCGCGTGGTCGGCGAAGCGCTCGTAGTAGCGGCCCAGCAGCGTGACGTCGACCGCCGTCTCGATGCCGTGCTTCCACTTGTCGTCCAGCAGGTGCTGGAAGAGCGTGCGGTGCAGGAGGTCCATCTCGTCGTCGTCGGACTCCAGCTGGAGCGCCAGGTCGACGTCCTTCGTGATGATGACCTCCGCCGCCTTCGCCATCAGGCGCTGCGCGAGCTGGCCCATCTCCAGGATCGTCGCGTGCAGGTCGTGCGGGATGGCGCGCTCGGGGAAGCGGAGGCGGGCCAGCTTCGCCACGTGCTGGGCCAGGTCGCCGGAGCGCTCCAGGTCGGCCGACATCCGCAGCGAGGTCACGACGATGCGCAGGTCCGTGGCCACCGGCTGCTGGCGGGCCAGGAGCGCTATCGCCTTGGCCTCCAGGTCGTGCTGGAGGTCGTCCACCTTCTGGTCGGCCTCGATCACGCTTTCGGCCAGCTTCAGGTCGGAGTCCAGGATCGAGGTCGTGGCGCGTCCGATCGCCGAGCCGACCAGCCTGGCCATTTCCACCAGACCGTCGCCGATCGAGTCAAGTTCCTCGTGGTACGCGTCCCGCATCAGGGTTCCCTCTCGTACGTCATTCCTGTGGGTTCCAGGGGCCAAAACCGGCCGTGAAACCGGTGCTGCGTACCCCACGCTCCCACGTTCGGCCCTGTACGCGTCCGTTTCCGCCCTCCCAAATGAACCAATACTGGCTCCAAGGTGAACTCTGGGCGACGAGTGTTCGAGCTCGCACTCGGACGGCTGTGGCCAGGACCGATCCCATGCCTAACCTGGAGGCATGGACGTGAACGCGGCGGTCGCCGCAGCGGCAGCGATCGCCGGTGTGCTCACCGGTGTCATCGCCATGCTGGCGTTCCGCTGGAGCGAGCGGGAGCAGAAGCGCCCCACCCGCACCTCCCTGCACACGGACCCGGTGCTTCCGCCGGGCGTGGACACCGTCCTCTCCGTGCTCCGCTCCTCGGCCGTGGTCCTCGACGAGGCCGACGCCGTGGTCAAGGCCAGCTCCGCCGCGTACGCCCTCGGGCTGGTCCGCGGCGGCAAGCTCTCCGTGGAGCCGATGCTCCAGATGGCCCGGGACACCAGGAGAGACGGGGAGATACGCCAGGTCGAGCTGGATCTCCCGAGGCGCGGGACCGGACGCGGTGAGGCACTGGCCGTCTCCGCGCGGGTCGCGCCTCTCGGCTCCCGGCTGGTGCTGCTGCTCGTGGAGGACCTCACCGAGGCCCGGCGGATAGAAGCGGTACGACGCGACTTCGTCGCGAACGTCAGCCATGAACTCAAGACCCCCGTTGGCGCGCTCTCCCTCCTGTCCGAGGCCGTCATGGACGCCTCGGAAGACCCGGAGGCCGTGGAGCGCTTCGCCGGCCGCATGCAGATCGAGGCGACCCGCCTGACCAGCCTGGTCCAGGAGCTCATCGACCTCTCCCGGGTGCAGAACGACGACCCCCTGGAGGACGCCGAGCCGGTCCGCGTCGACGAACTCGTCGCCGAGGCCATCGACCGCTGCCGGCACCAGGCGGGCACCAAGCAGATCACCATGGCCGCGGCCGGCGCCGCCGAGCTGCGGGTCTGGGGCAACCGCGGCCAGCTCGCCGCCGCCCTCGGCAACCTCGTCGAGAACGCCGTGAACTACTCGCCCGCCCGCACCCGCGTCGGCATAGCCGCCCGCCGGGTGTCCGCGCCGGGCGGCGACCACATCGAGGTCGCCGTCACCGACCAGGGCATCGGCATCTCCGACAAGGACAAGGAGCGCATCTTCGAGCGCTTCTACCGCGTCGACCCGGCCCGCTCCCGCCAGACCGGCGGCACCGGCCTCGGTCTCGCGATCGTCAAGCACGTGGCCGCCTCGCACGGCGGGGAGGTCACGGTGTGGAGTTCTGAGGGACAGGGCTCCACGTTCACCCTGAGGCTGCCGGAGGCGGGCGCGGCCCGTGACCGCGCGCTCCAGCACCCCGACCTCGAAGACGAGGACGGACAGTCCACCCCCGAGTCGACTTCTTACGACCCGCTTCCCGCCCCGGAGGTCCTTCCGTGACCCGTGTGCTCGTCGTCGAGGACGAGGAGTCCTTCTCCGACGCCCTGTCGTACATGCTCCGCAAAGAGGGCTTCGAGGTCGCCGTCGCGACCACCGGGCCCGACGGACTCGACGAGTTCGAGCGCAACGGCGCCGACCTCGTCCTCCTCGACCTGATGCTGCCGGGCCTGCCCGGCACGGAGGTCTGCCGCCAGCTGCGCGGCCGCTCCAACGTCCCCGTCATCATGGTGACCGCCAAGGACAGCGAGATCGACAAGGTCGTCGGCCTGGAAATAGGAGCCGATGACTACGTCACCAAGCCCTTCTCGTCCCGCGAACTGGTCGCCCGTATCCGGGCCGTCCTGCGCCGCCGCGGCGAGCCCGAGGAGGTCACCCCGGCCGCCCTGGAGGCCGGTCCGGTCCGTATGGACGTGGACCGCCACGTGGTCACGGTCTCCGGCTCCAAGGTCGACCTGCCCCTCAAGGAGTTCGACCTGCTGGAGATGCTGCTGCGCAACGCGGGCCGCGTCCTGACCCGCATGCAGCTCATCGACCGAGTCTGGGGCGCCGACTACGTGGGCGACACCAAGACCCTCGACGTCCACGTCAAGCGCCTCCGAGCCAAGATCGAGCCCGACCCGGGAGCACCGCGCTACCTGGTCACGGTCCGGGGCCTCGGCTACAAGTTCGAGCCGTAGACCCGGGCTGAGCGGAGCCGGCGGACGGAGTCCGGCGCAGCACCTCGAAGCCTGCGAAGCAGTGCGAGCGGTGCGTCAAGAAGGGTGCTCGAGCCCGACCCGGGAGCACCGCGCTACCTGGTCACGGTCCGCGGCCTCGGCTACAAGTTCGAGCCGTAGACAGAACAGTCCGTACGCCGAAGGGCGGAACCTCCTCGGAGGTTCCGCCCTTCGTTGTCGTACGACGATCCCGTACGGCCGCTCAGTGCCCGGCGGCCGATCCCGTCGCGCTCGCGGAGGCCGCGTCGGTCGGGGTGCCGGAGCCGGTCGGGGTGGAGCCGGCGGACGGCGAGCCGGTGCCGGTCGGGGTCGGGGAGCCGGTCGGGGTCGGCGTGCCCTCGGGGGCGGACGGGAGCGCGCTGGGGCCCCACTTGGTGAAGTAGCTCTCGGCCGGGACCACGAAGGCGCGCAGGCTGACCTCTCCGGTCTTGCTGAAGGTGAAGGTGACCTTCTGCGCGTTGCCGTTCTGCACGGTCGAGGTGAGGTCGTTCAGCGCGGCGGAGGCGTTGCCCGGGCCGCCGAGGATGACGGAGCCGCCGGCCGGGACGGTCAGCTTGCCCTTGCCCTTGCCCTTCGCGGGCGTGATCTCGGCGCTGCCGCCCCCGGCGACGCTGACGGAGTCCAGCGTCTCGGCGGTGGTGCCGGTGTTGAAGAGGGTCGCGGAGATGACGGCCGGGCCCTCGGCCGCGGCGTCCGGCTGCGTGATGACCACGACGTTCTGGAGCTTGATGGGTCCGACGCTGGTCTCCGCGTTGTCCGGCTTGACCTCCAGCGTCTGGGCGTTGTTGCCGGCCGCGCACGCGGAGAGCGAGGCGATCGAGAACGCGATGGCGGAGGCGGCGAGGGCGCCGCGTCGAAGGCTGCTGCTCACGGCGGCGGCAACTCCTTGACTTGAGCGAGGCGGCCCGTAAAGCCGCGCTAAGTGTCTGTCAGCGGGCTTAGGTTACCGAGCCGTTCCCGCCCGGCCGCACCCGACCCTCCCCAAGAGGCGTGTCACTGCGGTTCACAAGTGACTCGTGGGTCACTTGGGCTCCGCACTCCGGCACTCGTCCGGCATTCACATAAGAGCCTTCGGCATCCGGTGGCAAAACTTCCGTGAAGGAATGCGTGATCGCCCCCGGAATTGATCACCATCTGCTCCCGTGGCCGTGTGTGATCAATTCCGGATTCGGCCAGGAAGGGACTCCGCTCACCGAACGGAGTAGCGGAAGTCGCACACTTGGAACCGGACATTTGGGGACGTTAGTCCGCCTGGAGGGGGCTCCGGATGTGTGTAACGTACGCGTTTCACCTCCCCTGGAGAGCCGCTCCGACCTGCGAATACCTTCTTCCGCTCGGCCTCCGCAGCACGTTCCTGTTGCTGTTGTCAAGCCCCGAGATATGCCCTGACCTGCGAAAACGCCATTCAGAACCCGCAGTTTCCGTGTTACCCTGGATAGCCACGGAAGGGGTACCTGTCACATGACGTTCAAGGTTGGCGACACCGTGGTCTATCCCCATCACGGGGCCGCGCTGATCGAGGCCATCGAAACTCGCCAGATCAAAGGCGTGGACAAGACCTACTTGGTGCTGAAGGTCGCCCAGGGCGACCTGACGGTACGTGTGCCAGCGGACAATGCGGAGTTCGTCGGCGTGCGTGATGTGGTCGGTCAGGACGGGCTGGACCGGGTCTTCGAGGTGCTGCGCGCGCCGTACGCCGAGGAGCCCACGAACTGGTCCCGTCGTTACAAGGCAAACCTGGAGAAGCTCGCCTCCGGCGATGTCATCAAGGTCGCGGAAGTCGTGCGTGACCTGTGGCGTCGTGAGCGCGAGCGTGGACTCTCCGCAGGTGAGAAGCGCATGCTCGCCAAGGCTCGGCAGATCCTGGTGAGCGAGCTCGCCCTCGCGGAGAACACGAACGAGGACAAGGCCGAGGCGCTGCTCGACGAGGTCCTCGCCTCCTGACGACGCACACTGCCGCCAGGCTCGGCTCAGCAGAGTGAGATGCCGCGGTGCCCGATGACGTATTTTTGTCGCCGGGCGCTGCGGCATGTTCATGCCCGAACACATACGACTTTCGTACCCGAACACCGTACGACGGGATGGGGCCCCGATACTTGGTGTGCCGGGCCCGGGCAGCTGGCTCGACCGGTGTCACGGAAGGGTCCGGTCAAGGCGTCGCGCCCGGCACGCTGTCTCCGTACCCACGTTGGCCGAGCACACAAACCTGACAGGAACCGATGTCTGACGTTTCGCGTCCCGCGCCCGCCGAAACACCGGCCGAAGTCCGTACGGCGGTGGTGATTCCGGCCGCCGGAAGGGGCGTACGCCTCGGTCCGGGCGCCCCCAAAGCGCTACGCGCGCTGAACGGCACCCCGATGCTGATCCACGCGGTCCGCGCGATGGCCGCGTCCCGGGCCGTCTCCCTGGTCGTCGTGGTGGCCCCGCCCGACGGCGCCGGCGAGGTCAAGTCGCTCCTCGACGCCCACGCGCTGCCCGAACGCACCGACTTCCTCGTCGTCCCCGGCGGCGAGTCCCGCCAGGAGTCGGTGAAGCTCGGCCTGGACGCGCTCCCGGCCCACTACGACATCGTCCTGGTCCACGACGCGGCCCGCCCGCTCGTCCCGGTCGACACCGTCGACGCGGTCATCGAGGCCGTACGGGACGGAGCGCCCGCCGTCGTCCCCGCGCTGCCCCTCGCGGACACCGTGAAGGAGGTCGCGCCCGCGACCGCCCCCGGCGAGCCCGAGCCCGTGGTCGCCACCCCGGTCCGCGCCCGCCTGCGGGCCGTGCAGACCCCGCAGGGCTTCGACCGGGCCACGCTGATCCACGCCCACGAGACGGTCACCGAGGACGTCACCGACGACGCGAGCATGGTCGAGCAGCTGGGGCGGACCGTCGTGGTCGTGCCCGGCCACGAGGAGGCCTTCAAGGTGACCCGCCCACTCGACCTGGTCCTCGCCGAGGCGGTCCTGGCCCGCAGGAGGCTCAACGATGGCTTCTGACCTCGTGCTGCCGCAGGTCGGCATCGGCACCGACATCCACGCCTTCGAGGAGGGCCGCGAGCTGTGGTGCGCGGGCCTGAAGTGGGAGGGCGAGGGGCCCGGCCTGGCCGGCCACTCCGACGCGGACGTCGTCGCCCATGCCGCGTGCAACGCGCTCTTCTCCGCCGCCGGCCTCGGCGACCTCGGTCAGCACTTCGGCACCGGCCGCCCCGAGTGGTCGGGTGCATCCGGCGTCACGCTGTTGACGGAGGCGGCCCGGATCGTGCGCGAGGCCGGGTTCGTCATCGGGAACGTCGCCGTCCAGGTCGTAGGACCGCGTCCCAAGATCGGAAAGCGCCGGGACGAAGCCCAGAAGCTCCTGTCCGAGGCGGCCGGAGCGCCGGTGTCGGTGTCGGGGGCGACGACGGACGGGCTCGGCTTCCCGGGACGGGGCGAGGGCCTGATGGCGGTGGCGACCGCGCTGGTGGTCAGGACCGCGAGCTGACTGTTATCCACAACCCGTCGAAGGCACCACACATCGCCTACTACCCTGGACCCGTGACTATTCGCCTGTACGACACCAGCGCCCGGCAGATCCGTGACTTCGCCCCGCTCACGCCGGGCTGCGTCTCGATCTACCTCTGTGGCGCCACCGTGCAGGCCGCCCCGCACATCGGCCACATCCGCTCCGGCCTGAACTTCGACATCATGCGCCGCTGGTTCGAGTACCGCGGCTACGACGTCACGTTCGTGCGCAACGTCACCGACATCGACGACAAGATCATCGCGAAGTCCCACGACCAGGGCCGCCCCTGGTGGTCCATCGGCTACGACAACGAACGCGCGTTCAACGACGGCTACGACGCCCTCGGCTGCCTGCCGCCGACGTACGAACCGCGGGCCACCGGACACGTCCCCGAGATGATCGAGATGATGCGCGGCCTCATCGAGCGCGGCCACGCCTACGAGTCCGACGGCAACGTCTACTTCGACGTGAAGTCCTTCCCGGAGTACCTCCAGCTCTCCAACCAGGAGCTGGACAACCTGCTCCAGCCCGCCTCGGACGGCGAGACCGGCAAGCGGGACCCGCGGGACTTCGCGCTGTGGAAGGCCACCAAGCCGGGCGAGCCCGACTGGGAGACCCCGTGGGGCCGTGGCCGCCCCGGCTGGCACCTGGAGTGCTCGGCCATGGCGCACAAATACCTCGGCACCGTCTTCGACATCCACGGCGGCGGCCTGGACCTGATCTTCCCGCACCACGAGAACGAAATCGCCCAGGCCAAGGCCTACGGCGACGAGTTCGCCCGGTACTGGGTGCACAACGCCTGGGTCACCATGAGCGGCGAGAAGATGTCCAAGTCGCTCGGCAACAGCGTCCTC
The DNA here is from genome assembly GCF_010548375.1 of Streptomyces sp. SID13726. Taxonomy (GTDB): domain Bacteria; phylum Actinomycetota; class Actinomycetes; order Streptomycetales; family Streptomycetaceae; genus Streptomyces. The sequence goes on along the minus strand of NZ_JAAGLY010000016.1, from coordinate 80,625 downwards.
GTCTCCGAGATGGTCAAGCAGTGGCGCCCCATCGTGCTGCGCTACTACCTCGGCACCCCGCACTACCGCTCGATGATCGAGTACAGCGAGGACGCCCTGCGCGAGGCCGAGTCCGCGTTCGCGCGGATCGAGGGGTTCGTGCAGCGGGTCGTCGAGAAGGCCGGTCCCGTCGAGCCGTCCGCCGAGGTGCCGCCCGCCTTCGCCGAGGCCATGGACGACGACCTCGGCGTCCCGCAGGCCCTCGCCGTCGTGCACACCACCGTCCGGCAGGGCAACAGCGCCCTCGCGGCCGACGACAAGGAAGCCGCCGTCGCCCGCCTCGCCGAGGTGCGCGCCATGCTCGGCGTCCTCGGCCTTGACCCGCTCCACCCGCACTGGGCCGGCGAGACCGACCGCGGCGCCGATCTGCACGGCGTCGTCGACAGTCTCGTACGCCTCGTCCTCGACCAGCGCGAGGCGGCCCGCACCCGCAAGGACTGGGCCACCGCGGACGCCATCCGCGACCAGCTCGGCCAGTCGGGACTGACCATCGAGGACGGTCCGCAGGGGCCGCGCTGGACGCTGGGTCCGCGCTAGCCCCCGGTTCCGATTTCCTTGATCGATTGTGCCGCCCGGCCATCCGGGCGGCACACTGCATGTACGTACGACGAATTCAGCGACGCAGAGACCGACGCAGAGACTCACGTAGAACAGGTAGGTCATGGCAGCCAACAACCGCCGCATGTCCGGCAAGAAGGGCGCGCAGGTCGGCAGTGGCGGCCAGCGGCGCAAGGGCCTGGAGGGCAAGGGGCCGACCCCGCCCGCCGAGATGCGCAAGGGCCACAAGAAGAACCGAATCGCCAACGCGCAGGCCCGGCAGACCGCGCGCCGACCCGCACCGCGCGGGCGGGGCGGCAAGGGCACCTCGGAGATGGTCGTCGGCCGCAACCCCGTGGTCGAGGCGCTGCGCGAGGGCGTGCCCGCGGTGACGCTCTACGTCCAGCAGTTCATCGACAACGACGAGCGGGTCCGCGAGGCGCTCCAGCTGGTCGCCGACCGCGGTGGCATCCACCTCATGGAGGCCCCCCGCCCCGAGCTCGACCGCATGACCAACGGCCTCAACCACCAGGGCCTGGTCCTCCAGGTCCCGCCGTACGAGTACGCGCACCCCGAGGACCTCGCCGCGGCCGCCTACGACGACGGCGAGGACCCGCTCATCGTCGCCCTCGACGGTGTGACCGACCCCCGCAACCTCGGCGCGGTCGTCCGCTCGGTCTCCGCCTTCGGCGGCCACGGCGTCGTCGTACCGGAGCGGCGCGCGGCCGGCATGACCGCCGGTGCCTGGAAGACGTCCGCGGGCACCGCCGCCCGTACGCCGGTCGCCCGGGCCACGAACCTCACCCGCGCCCTGGAGGCGTACAAGAAGCAGGGCATCGTGGTCGTCGGCCTCGCCGCCGACGGCGAGCACGAGATCGGTGACCTGGAGGCGCTCGGCGGCCCGGTCGCGATCGTGGTCGGCAGCGAGGGCAAGGGCCTGTCCCGCCTGGTCGGCGAGACCTGCGACTTCCGGGTGCGGATCCCGATGCCGGGTGGCGCCGAGTCGCTGAACGCCGGTGTGGCGGCGGGGATCGTGCTGTACGAGGCGGCTCGCCGGCGGGACTGAGGGCGCACACCGGCCCTCTGAACGGGCGTTCGGGCCGGTCCCCCACATGGGGTGTTCCTGGCGTACGGGGCAACCTTGACGGGGTCCGGACAGATCCGGCGAGTCAAAGCAGTGTCCTAAACACACGTCACTCGGTTAGATGAGTGTGGACACCAGAACACCCCGCACACCCACGGGGGGCCGCTCGTCGGGATTCGATTCCGGGTTCGATGACGCTCCCGCGCTGAGCATGGTGAAGGTGCCGAGCGATCCGGCGCAGATCATCGTCAACCACGCCAGCTTTCGCGTCCAGTTGGGCGCGTCGACGCGGCGCGCTGCCCAATCCCCGCGGATCGCACGGAACTTGAGCGCCGCCGAGGACACCGCCCGGATGCCGGTCGCCGGCGCCCCGGCGCGCCGCCGGCCCGTCGTGTGGAGCGGCAAGTCCGCCCCCGACGACACCGGCGCCCACCGCCTGCTCCAGGCCGTGCGGGGCGGCAGCGTCGGCCACGCCGAGCCCCCGGCCGCCGACGCCGGAGCCACCCAGGTCATCCCCCGCATCGACGTCGACCGAGGCTACGAAGCCGACTACGACGACGAGTTGGCGCAGACGATGGAGACGCCGGTCGTCGGCGCCCAGCGCAGCTACGACGGCGACGGCACCCGACTCCTGCCGAACATGGCGACAGTTGGCAGCGCCGACGACGAACCCGCCTACGCGGACCGGGACTTCGAGGACACCGGCGAGGGCCGGTCCCTCCGGCGGCAGGGCGACGAACCCGCGCGGCACGCCTACTACCCGGGCCGCCGCATGAACCTCGGCGTCGTCCTCCTCCCGCTCCGGATCTTCCTCGGCTTCATCTCCATCTACGCCGGCATGGGCAAGCTCTGCGACCCCGTCTACTTCGACGGCGGCAAGCGCGGCTCGATGGTCAAGTGGCTCAACACCCTGCACCCGTGGGAAGTGGCCGAACCACTACGCCAGTTCGCCCTCCAGCACCCCGTCGGCTCCGGCCTCGTCATCGCCTTCCTCCAGGTCATCGTGGGCGTCCTCACGATCCTGGGCTGCTGGCAGCGGGTCGCCGCGGTCGTCGGCGCCGGCCTCTCCGCCGCGCTCCTCGTCACCGTCAGCTGGAAGAGCGTCCCCGCCTACGACACCCCCGACATCATCTACCTCGCCGCCTGGTCCCCGCTGATCATCGCCGGCGCCCCCGTCTACTCCATCGACGGCCGTCTCGCGGGCAGCGCCTGGCGCCGCCTCGGACCCCGCTCCGACATCTGGGAGCTGCGCCGCTACGTCCTGCGCCGCGGCGCCCTCATCACCGCCATCGTCACCGGCCTCACCCTCCTGCTCGGCTCGGTGCTCGGCGGCGCGGTCCGGGACGCCGACCGCGTCATCGTCCCCGGCCCCGGCGAGGCCCCGCGCAACGAACTGCCCGGCTCCCCGCTCCCGCAGGACTCCGCCACGGCCCGCAAGAAGAGCCCCTCGGCGTCCACCCGGCCCAGCCAGGGCGCCACCAGCGGCCCGTCCGCCGGCACCTCGGCCGCCCCCGGCGCCACCCGCTCCGGCACGGCCACCGGCGGCGCCCCCAGCCAGACCCAGGGCACCACGGGCCAGACCTCACCCCAGCAGTCCTCCCCGGCCCAGCAGGCCCCGAGCACCACCTCGGGCCCGACCGGCGGCACCGGCACCTCCGGCGGCTCGACAGGCGGCTCCGGCACCGGAGGCTCCTCCTCCGGCGAACCGGGCCTGGTGGGCGGCCTGTTGGGGTAGGCGGGCCGGTGGGAGACGTACTGGGCGACCCCACCGGCTGAAGATCGAGGCCCACAGAAAGGTCCCACACCGATGGAGGTGCGGGACCTTTCCCACCTGCGGGCGCGCGCCCGCACCCGAACGACGACCGTCACCGCCCCAACGCGGCCAGTTCCCTCGCCGCCTCGGTCAGATCCTTCGCCGTGTCGATGGCCCGCCAGTACGCCCCCTGAGGAATCGGGAACCCGGCGAGCCGCAGCTCACGCGCCAACGTGGGGAACGTGGTCCGCTCATGATCCCCCCGCTCCGGCAGCAACCCGGCGAACACGGGCGAGAACACATACACACCGGCGTTGATCTCGAAGGTGGACGGCGGTGCCTCGATGAAGTCCGTGATGTGCCCGAACCCGTCGGTCTGCACGGCCCCCCAGGGAATCCGCGGCCGGGCCAGCGCCAGCGTCGCCACCGCGTCCCGCTCGGTGTGGAAGTCCGCCATGTCCCGCAGCGAGAACCGCGTCCAGATGTCACCGTTCGTCGCGTACCACGCCTGGTCGGGGTGCGGCAGACGCGCGGCCGCGTACTTCAGACCGCCACCACGCCCGAGCGGCTCCGACTCGATGACGGTCTGCACACGCACCGGAAGGTCGGCCGTCTTTAGCCAGTCCTGGAGCACCTCGGCGAGATGCCCGCAGCTGATCACCACGTCCGTCACGCCTTCCTCGGCGAGCCAGACAAGCTGATGGCCGATGATCGGAGTCCCCGTACCGGGGATCTCGACCATCGGCTTGGGCCGGTCGTCGGTGTAAGGACGCAGCCGGGAACCCTGGCCACCGGCCAGGATCACGGCCTGGGTGGGACGGGACGCGGCGTTCGGATCGGTCATGCCCGAACTGTACGGCGCGCCCCGCCCCCGGCCTCGGTCGGCGTCCCCGGTCGCGGGTCAGCTGTGCGCGGCGGCCACACCCGTCGCGAAGGAGGTGTCGCAGACGGGGCGGGCGTACGACTGCGCGCGCGTGGGGCCGTACACACGGACCGCTGCGCGGCCCAGGGCCCGCGCGATGGAGACACAGTGCTTGGCGAGCGACGGACGGTCGTTCACGGCCTCCTGGAGGTGGGTGAGGGCGATACCCGGGTTCTTCTCCTGGAGTTCGGTCAGGAGCTGCTCGCGCAGGACGTCCTGGGGAGCGAGCGGCGCGCTGCGCGGCTTGCTGTCCGAGACCGTCGCGTCGGACGCGGTCAGGACCGAGGAGCTTGAGGGATCACCCGACCAGTTCACTCGGGTGACCGCGAGGGTCCCGGAGAGCACCAGGACGACGGGCAGGACAAGGGCGAGGGAGCGGCCGATACGGCGGGCGGGGCCCCGGCCGCGTCGCGTCGGTTGGCTAGTGGAGTGCTTCACGCGTGTGAGGGTAGCGTGCGGTAATGATTTGGCGACATTTAGTCACCGGTTCGGGGGATGAGATGGTGCCGTTTTTTGGGTAGAGCGTTGACGCACACTGCTCGAAATGCCCGGTGTGCCGGGGTATTTGTCGACACCGACCGGGCACGGAAAAGGCCCCGCAGACGCTCTGCGGGGCCTTCTTCGTCAACCTGGGTGAATTACTGCGGTTCGTCCTCAGTCGGTGAGGCGCTCGCCCGTGGAGGTCGAGAACACGTGGGTCTCGCCCGGACGCGGCACGACGTGCAGCGTGGCGCCCTTCTCCGGGACCGCACGGCCGCTGACGCGGACAACCAGGTCCTTCAGCTCGTCGCCGACCTTGGCGGAGCCGTAGACGTAGCCGTCGGCGCCGAGCTCCTCGACGACGTTCACGGAGACCGCGAGACCGGCCGGGGCGTCCTCGGCGGCCTTGGTGAGGGCGTCGGCGGCGGCGCCGTTGTGCTCGACCACGTCGAAGTGCTCGGGGCGGACACCGACGGTGACGGTGGTGTCACCCTTGTCGGAGGCGGCCTTGAGGGCCTCGCGGTTGACGGGCACCACGCTGTTGCCGAACTTCACACCGCCGTCGGTGATCGGGACCTCGACGAGGTTCATCGCCGGGGAGCCGATGAAGCCGGCGACGAAGAGGTTCGCCGGGCGGTCGTACATGTTGCGCGGGGAGTCGACCTGCTGGAGCAGACCGTCCTTCAGCACGGCCACGCGGTCGCCCATCGTCATGGCCTCGACCTGGTCGTGGGTGACGTAGACGGTGGTGATGCCGAGACGGCGCTGGAGCGAGGCGATCTGCGTACGCGTCGACACACGGAGCTTGGCGTCGAGGTTCGACAGCGGCTCGTCCATGAGGAAGACCTGGGGCTCACGCACGATGGCGCGACCCATGGCGACACGCTGGCGCTGACCACCGGAGAGGGCCTTCGGCTTGCGGTCCAGGTACTCCGTGAGGTCGAGGATCTTCGCGGCCTCCTCGACCTTCTGCCGGATCTCCGCCTTGTTGATGCCGGCGATCTTGAGCGCGAAGCCCATGTTGTCGGCGACCGTCATGTGCGGGTACAGCGCGTAGTTCTGGAACACCATGGCGATGTCCCGGTCCTTCGGCGGCAGATGCGTGACGTCACGGTCACCGATGCGGATGGCACCGCCGTTGACGTCCTCGAGCCCCGCCAGCATGCGGAGCGAGGTGGACTTGCCACAGCCGGACGGGCCGACCAGGACGAGGAACTCGCCGTCCTCGATGTGGATGTCGAGACCGTCGACGGCGGGCTTCGTGGAACCCGGGTAAATACGGGTCGCCTTGTCGAACGAAACAGTGGCCATGGCTCAGAGGCCCCCTTCTACCGGCAGGAACGTGCCGGACGATCCGTTGTAGGAAGGTGGTGGTGTAGTCCACACAGGTGGACTGGGTCAGGACGGTACCTGGCGTTCATGCGTATGTCAGTACCTGTGCCCCTGTGAACTTCGCGGAAATTTTCGAGCGGGGCAGAGCGACGCACTTTTGACCTCGCCTCGTGGCTTCCTGCTTCATCGCCCACCGCGGGCCACGCACAGCCCTGGTGAGCTGCACCTGACTCGTCTTACGCGGGCTCCACAGGCATTCCGGCCGACGGCCCGTCGGTCCGTACTGCACCAGCCGCGCTACGCGACCAGCAGACGCAAACCCTCATCCCGCAGGTTCACGGCGGCATTCACATCACGATCGTGCAAGGCCCCACACTCGGCACACGTCCACCGCCGAACCGAGACATCCATCCTCGGACCCACGACGTGACAGGCGGAGCATCGGCGTGTCGAAGGGAAGAAGCGGTCCACGACCACCAGCGTCCGGCCATACCACTTGCACTTGTAGCGCAACTGCCGAACCAACTCACCCCACGAGGCATCGACGATCGCCTGGTTCAGCTTCGCCTTCCGCCGCCGCCCCTTGCCACGCGCCGCACGCATTAGCGTCCGCACCGACAGGTCCTCCACCACGAGCACTTGGTTCTCGCGCACGAGGCGGGTGGTGAGCTGATTCAGCATGTCCCGGCGAACGTCACTGATCAGGGCATAGAGTCGCGCGATCTTCTCCCGGACCTTCTGCCGGTTCTTCGACCCCCGCACCTTCCTGTGCAGCTCCCGCTGCAACTGAGCCAACTTCTCCGCGTACCGCTTCAACAACCGCGGATGATCGAACTTCGTCCCGTCATCGAGGATCACCAGCGACGCCAGCCCGACATCCACGCCTGTGGCCTTCGGCTCCGTCGTCTCCGGCACGAGCACCACAGGCAGCGGCGCTATCCGCTCCTCCACGAGCATCGACACGAAGTACCGATCTGCCCGATCTCGTGTCACCGACAATCGAACCGGAACCTCCCCGGCGGGCAACGCACGCGACCACCGGATGTCCAACGGCACCGACTGCTTCGCCAACGTGATCAGCCCGGTCCCCGGCTGCCCCCGATCCTCCACCCACTTGAAGCCCGTACGCACATACGTCGCCGAATCCCGCGAACGCCCCTTCTTCTTCCGCCTCGGATACCTGGCCTCGCCCTTGAAGAAACGGCCGTACGCCTGATCCAGATGACGCAGCGACTGCTGAAGCACCGTCGACGACACATCCCTTAACCACGCCGTCTCCTCCCTCCGCTTCCAGCCGGTCAACGCCCGACACGTCTCCGCGAACCCCACGTTCACGCGATGCCGCTCCCAGGCCCCCGAGCGCAGCGCCAACCCCTCGTTGTAGACCCACCGGCACGCCCCGAACGTCCGCTCCAACTGCTCGGCCTGCGCCTCGGTCGGATAGAAGCGGAACCGGTACAGGCGGTGCTGCGTGTCGGGCGCCTTGGCGTGGGACTTCAGTGGAGTCGCCTTGCGCGTGTGGTGCTTTTGGCGGTCACCGATACCGAGCACCTCACGCTTGACGCGCTCGGCCTCTGTCTCCCCCATGACCCCTCCCTGACGATCTGATCTTCAGAACAGCACGTCAGGGCGATTAACGAACGGGTGCGCGGTTGGTTACGCGTGGTTCTCAGGCCTGGTGAGTGCGGAACTTCGTGGCTTGGGGAATCTGGCTCTGTGTACAGTGGTGCAGCCCTCGTGTACGGCGTTGTAGTGCGCGTTGCCGCCTTAGCTCAGTTGGTAGAGCTCCGGCTTTGTAATCCGAAGGTCGTCGGTTCGATTCCGACAGGCGGCTCTGGAAAACCCAGGTCAGACATCGTCTGGCCTGGGTTTTTGTGTGAGTGGGTGGGTGCGGATCGTCGGGTTCTGGATGCGGGCGACGAGGGCTTCGGTGAAGCGGTTCGCGTGCAGGACGCGGTAGGGGCGGGTGAAGTACGGGCGGGTCGTGGGGTCGACTCGGTCGGTGAGGCGGAGTTGGTTGTGGAGGTCGGCGATCGTTTCGTAGGCGGTGGCCAGGTGTGTTTCGCGGGTGGGCCAGTCCGTGGACGCGAGGGCCGCGGTGAGGACGGGGGTCAGGCGGTGGCCCGCCGAGGTGCGGGCGAAGGCGCTGCCGAGCCACTTGGCGTACGGCGGGTAGCGGCGGTCCATCAGGAGGCACAGGCGCATCAGGTCGCGGGTGATGCGGGCGGCGACGACCGCGGAGCCGAGTTCGTCGCCGACCTCGCCGCAGCGGCCGACGAAGGCCTCCTGGTCGGCGATGCGCTGCCATTGGCGGGCGAGGACGTGGAGCCACAGGTCGTGGGGGTACCAGCGCAGGGCGGTGCGGGCGGGGGCGAGGGCGTGCAGGGCGTCGTGGAAGACGGCGCCGGCGGTGACCTCGGCGAGGTTCTGGGTGGGGGTGTCGAGCCAGTCCGCGGTGGTCGGCGAGGGCGTGGGGTCGAAGCCGAGGGTGGCCTTGAACCAGGCGGAGACGTGGGTGATCTCGACGCGGTGGTGGACCGGGCCGTCGGTGGCGCGCATGACGCGGATGTCGCGGGTCTCGCCGGTCGGGGCGAAGTGGGTGGGGTAGCCGTGGAAGGTCTTCGGGAGGTGCTCGGCGAGGACGTGTCTGATGCGGCCGGCGTGCCGGGGGACGTCCCGGGGGCGGAGGAAGACCTGGAGGCGCGGGCCCCATTCGTGGTCGGCGGAGCGGGGGGTGTCGTAGCCGAGGACCTCGGAGCCGGGGCCGATGCGGGCGGCGGAGTGCGGGATGCCCGGGGCGGCCTCCTCCAGTAAGGGGCCCACCGCTTCGGCGTAGAAGCGGCGGGCGAGTTCGAGGCCGGGTATGAAGGCGGGCTGGGGCGTGGTGCTCATGTCGGTGAGCCGTGCCCGTTCAGTGGGTGTGCATGCGTGAGACCTTCACCAGGGCTTCGTCGGTGAGGCGGTACACGGTCCACTCGTCCTGGGGGCGGGCGCCGAGGGATTCGTAGAAGTCGATGGCGGGGCGGTTCCAGTCGAGGACGGACCATTCGAGGCGCTGGTAGCCGCGTTCGACGCAGATGCGGGCGAGTTCGGTGAGCAGGGCCTTGCCGTGGCCGCCGCCGCGGGCCCGCGGGCTGACGTAGAGGTCTTCGAGGTAGATGCCGTGGACGCCGCGCCAGGTGGAGAAGTTGAGGAACCAGACGGCGTAGCCGATCACGGTGTCCGTGGCGTCGGTGGCCACGTGGGCGTAGGCGGCGGGGCGGGTGCCGAACAGTGCCTCGTGGAGTTGTTCCTCGGTCGCGCGTGCTTCGTCCAACGCCTTTTCGTAGTCGGCGAGTTCGCGGATGAGGGTGTGGATGACGGGGATGTCGGCGGGGGTGGCGGGGCGGATCACGTCAGGCTCCCGGGGTGCGCAGGCGGTGGGCGATCTCGAGTTGGCGGTCCTCGACGGCGCGGCCGTCCTCGATCTCCCAGAGGGCGTTCTGGAGGAGGCGGCCCATCGTCCAGGCACGCGCGCGTGCGCGGTCCAGGCCGAGGACGTCGGTCATGGCGTCGAAGCGCCAGGTGATCTCGTCGGCTTCGAAGCGGTTGTCGAGGGCGGGCCAGAGTTCGAACCCGGGGTCGCCGGCGAGGGGTTTGGGGTCGATGGCGAGCCAGGGGGCGCGGTCGGAGGCGAGGACGTTCTCGTCGTGCAGGTCCCAGTGCAGGAGCCGGTCGCCGGGTTCGCCGGCGACCTCGCGTACGGCGGCGGCGCAGTCGGCGACGGTGCGGCGGATCTCCGGGTCGGGGATGCGCCTGAGGGCGGCCGGGGTCTCGTCGAGCATGGCCTGTGCGATGTCGCCGAGCCGGCGGATCCCGGCGGGGGCGGGTCCCGCGGTGAGGTGGGCCAGGAGGCCGGCGATGACGAGGACGGCGTCCCGGGTGCCGGGGAGGGTGGACAACATGCGGGTGGAGTCGAGGCGCTCCAGGAGCATGGTGTGGGTGACGGGGTCGTGGTCGAGGAGGCGGACCGCTCCGTCGCCGTCCCACCGGCGCAGGGCGACGGGTTCGCCGACGCTCTCCTCGTCGAGGAGTTGCAGCTTGAGGGCGGCCGGGGTGCCGTCGGTCCGGCGGACGACGGGCAGGACCAGGGCGGCGACTCCGTGCAGGGCGGTGCCGTCCGGTCTGAGCTCCCAGCGCTCCAGGAACTCGTCGACGAGTGCGGGCAGCGCGGTGATGAACTCCCGTCCCTTGTCGCCGTTGTAGAGCGCCTGTGTCGCCGCGAGTTCCTCCGGGATGTCGATCACCTTTCGGACCCTACCGGCGTGCGTGAATCGCCTCATGCGAATTAGGCGGGGTGTCCACAGGGTGTGGACGTATGTCCGCGGCGCCCCGGGCACCTATGTCTGGCTGGGCGTTCTCTTCGTGACGACGGTGGCGCTGCACCACATGTCGCCGGAGTTCGAGGAGGAGTTCCTGCGGCAGCGCTCGACCAACCTCCATGAGCTGTCGAGCAATCCGGTGCGGGTGCTGGTCGCCAGTGCGATGTGGATCGACGGCGGGCGCTGGCTGCCGTACGCCGTCCTCTACTCCCTCTTCCACGCGCCGGCCGAGCGCTGGCTGGGGACCGCGCGGTGGCTGGCGGTGTGTGCGGCGGCGCATGTGCTGGCCACGCTGATCAGTGAGGGGGCGCTGCTGTGGGGGATCCGGCACGGGCTGGCGCCCGCGTCGGCGGTGGGCACGCTGGACGTGGGGGTGAGCTACGCGCTGGCGGGGGTGGCGGCGGTGCTGGTGTACCGGATTGCGGCGCCCTGGCGGTACGGCTACGGGGCCGGTGTTCTCGCCGTGTACGCGGTGCCGCTGGTGACCGGGCGGACCTTCACCGACCTGGGGCACTTCACCGCCGTACTGATCGGATTCGGTTGTCACCCCCTGGTGAAAGTGCGGAATCCGAAGGAGACAGCGGGTGTGCCGGCGGGTTAACGTCCCTGGCCATGAGCAGCAGTGTCGTGAACGGCGGCGTCTCCTTCTGGTACGCGGACGACGGCTTTCCCGAGGCGCGGGAGCCACTCGGCGGTGACGCCTCGGCGGACGTGGTGATCGTCGGCGGCGGGTACACGGGGCTGTGGACGGCGTACTACCTGAAGAAGGCGGTGCCGTTTCTGCGGATCGTGGTCCTGGAGCAGAAGTTCTGCGGCTACGGCGCCTCCGGGCGCAACGGCGGCTGGCTCTACAACGGCATCGCGGGCCGCGACCGGTACGCGAGGCTGCACGGCCACGAGGCCGCCGTACGGTTGCAGAAGGCCATGAACGACACCGTCGACGAGGTCGTCCGGGTCGTCGGCGAAGAGGGTTTCGACGCCGGGCTGCACAAGGGCGGGGTCCTCGAAGTGGCGCGTACGCCCGCGCAGTTGGCGCGGCTGAGGGCGTTCCACGAGCACGAGCTGTCGTACGGCGAGAAGGACCGTGAGCTGTACGGCGCCCGGGAGACGGCGCAGCGGGTGCGGGTCGCGGACGCGGTCGGTTCCTCGTGGACGCCGCACGGGGCGCGGGTGCATCCGGTGAAGCTGGTGAAGGGGCTGGCGGCGGCCGTCGAGGCGCTGGGTGTGGTCGTGCACGAGCAGACGCCGGTGACGGAGATCCGGCCCAAGCACGCGGTGACGCCGTACGGCACGGTCCGTGCGCCTTATGTGCTGCGCTGCACGGAGGGCTTCACGGCCGCGCTGAAGGGGCAGCGGCGGACCTGGCTGCCGATGAACTCCTCGATGATCGCGACCGAGCCGCTGACCGACGAGCAGTGGGCGGCGATCGGCTGGGAGGGGCTCCAGACGCTGGGGGACATGGCGCACGCGTACATGTACGCGCAGCGCACCGCCGACGGGCGGATCGCGCTGGGCGGGCGCGGGGTGCCGTACCGCTTCGCCTCGCGCACCGACAACGACGGGCGGACGCAGGGCGAGACGGTCGAGGCGCTGCGGGAGATCCTGGTGGGGTTCTTCCCGATGCTGGCCGGGACACGGATCGAGCACGCCTGGTCGGGGGTGCTGGGGGTGCCGCGGGACTGGTGCGCGACGGTGACCCTCGACCGTTCGACGGGGCTCGGCTGGGCGGGCGGTTACGTCGGCTCGGGCGTCGCCACCACCAACCTGGCCGCCCGGACCCTGCGGGACCTGGTGCAGCAGGACTCCGGGCAGGGCGGCCGGACCGAGCTGACGGAACTGCCGTGGGTCGGCCACAAGGTCCGCAAGTGGGAGCCGGAGCCGCTGCGCTGGCTGGGCGTGCAGGGCATGTACGCCACGTACCGGACGGCGGACCGGCGGGAGTCCGCGAGCCGCAGCGCGGAGTCGTCGCGGCTGGCGCGGTGGGCGGATCGGGTGGCGGGGCGGAGCTGAGGGGCTGGGGCCCTTTGTTCACGGCGCGGATGCGGTAGGGGTGCCGGGGCGTACATGGCGCTGATCCGGCAGCGGTGCCGATCCGGCAGCGGTGCCGATCCGACACCGGCACCGGCACCGGCACCGGAGCTGGAGCTGGAGCGTTCACGCCACCGATCCGGCACCGGTACCAGCACCGGCACGTCTCACACCGCGGATTCCGGCACCGGTGCCGGGGCGCTCGCGTCGTGCTGGGGCGGCTTCGCCGTGACCATCACCCCCGCGATCAGGCCGGCCAGGAGCATGATGCCGACGGCGCACCAGATGGCCACCGTGTAGCCGTGCACCACGCCCTCCTTGACGATCAGCGCCCTCTTCGAGGGGTCGGTCAGGTGGGCGGTGACATAGGCGGTGCTGCTGGTGGTGGCGATCGTGTTGAGCAGGGCCGTGCCGATCGAACCGCCCACCTGCTGCGAGGTGTTGACGGTCGCCGAGGTCACCCCGGAGTCCTGCGGGGCGACGCCCGCGGTGGCCGTGGAGAACACCGGCATGAAGGTGAGGCCCATGCCGAGGCCCATGAGGAGCAGGGCGGGCAGGATCTCGGTGGCGTAGGAGCTGTCCACGGTCATCCGGGTGAGGACCAGCATGCCGCCCGCGGCGAGGACCATGCCGGGGACCATGAGCATGCGGGGCGCCACCCGGTTCATCAGCCGGGCCGAGATCTGGGTGGAGCCGACGATGATCGCGGCGGTCATCGGCAGGAAGGCGAGCCCGGTCCGCACCGGGGAGTAGGCCAGCACGACCTGGAGGTAGTAGGTCATGAACAGGAACAGGCCGAACATCCCGATGACGGCGAGCCCCATGGTCAGGAAGCAGCCCGCGCGGTTGCGGTCCTTGACGATGTGCAGCGGGAGCAGCGGCATGGGCGCCCGGGACTGCCACCACACGAACGCCGCCAGGAGTACGACACCCCCCGCGAGCAGCGTCAGCACCAGGGCGTCGCTCCAGCCCCGGGGCTCGGCCTCGCTGAAGCCGTAGACGATCGCGACCAGGCCGCCGCAGCCCAGCAGCACGCCGGGCACGTCGAGGCGGGCGCCCGCGTGGCCGGGGCGGTCGTGGAGCAGGGTGAGGGCACCGAAGACGGCGACGACCGCGATGGGCACGTTGACGTAGAGGCACCAGCGCCAGTCCAGGTACTCGGTGAGCAGCCCGCCGACGATGAACCCGATCGCGGAACCCGAGCCCGCGAGGGCGCCGTAGATCCCGAAGGCCTTTCCGCGCTCCTTCGGGTCGGTGAAGGTCGTGGTCAGCAGGGACAGCGCGGAGGGGGCGAGCACGGCCGCGAAGACGCCCTGGAGGGCGCGGGCCGCGAAGAGCATGCCGGAGCCGGTGGCCGCGCCGCCGAGTGCGGAGGCGGCGGCGAAGCCGACCAGGCCGATCACGAAGGTGCGCTTGCGGCCCACCAGGTCGGCGACCCGGCCGCCGAGCAGCAGGAGGCCGCCGAAGGCGAGCGTGTACGCGGTGATGACCCACTGGCGGTTGCCGTCGGACATGCCCAGGTCACGCTGTGCGGACGGGAGCGCGATGTTCACGATGGTCGCGTCGAGGACGACCATCAGCTGGGCCAGGGCGATGACCACCAGGCCCCACCAGCGACGGGGATCTGCCTGTTCGGCTGACTGGGTGACGCTCACCCGGTCAGAAGACCATGAATCGGTACGAGTCGCATCCGGGCGTGTCATGGCTCCAGGACCACCTTTCCGGTCGTGGCACGGTTCTCCAGCGCGCGGTGCGCGGCGGCGGCCTCGGCGAGCGGGAAGCGCCGTACCGCAGGGGTGAGACGGCCCGCGGTGGCTTCGGCGAGGGCGCGCAGTTCGAGGGTGCGGACGGGGTCGGGGCCCGCCTTCCGCATCATCGCGGGGCCGAGGACCTGCTCGGAGACGCCCTCGACGAGGTAGGGGCGCCCCTCCTCGATGCCTTGGGCTTTGATGCCTCCGGCTTTGATGCCTCCGGGCTTGATGCCTCCGGGCTTGATGCCTCCGGGCTTGATGCCTCCGGGCTTGATGCCTCCGGGCTTGATGCCTTCGGAGGACCAGCCGAAGACGATGTGCTTGCCGCCCGGGCCCAGGAGTGCGGTGCTCTCGCGGGCCGCCGCACCGCCCACCCCGTCGAAGACGACGGTGACGGGCCGGCCGCCCAGGTAGGCGCGGACCTTCCCTGGCCACGCCGGGTCCGTGTAGTCGACGGCGAAGTCGGCGCCGTTGGCCGCCACCAGGGCCGTCTTCTCGGGCCCTCCGGCGAGGCCGACGACCGTCGCTCCCGCGTTCTTGGCGTACTGCACCAGCAGGGTGCCGATCCCTCCGGCCGCCGCCGGGATCACGGCCACCGAGTCCGGGCCGAGGTCTGCGAACAGCAGGATGCCCATCGTCGTACGGCCCGTGCCGATCATGGCGACGGCCTGGGCGAAGTCCAGGTTCCCGGGGATCTCGTGGACGCGCTCGACGGCGGTGACGGCGAGTTCGGCATAGCCGCCGGGGGCGAAGCCGAGGTGGGCGACCACGCGCTTGCCGAGCCAGAGCGCGGCGACGCCCTCGCCGAGCGACTCGACCACTCCGGCGACCTCCCGGCCGGGGATCGTGGGCAGCGCGGTCGGTTCGGGCAGGGGTCCCTGCTGCCCCTCGCGCAGCGCGGCGTCCAGGAGGTGGACGCCGGACGCCCGTACGGCGATACGGATCTCGCCGGGGCCGGGTGCCGGGTCCTCCACGGTCTCGTAGGAGAGGTTCTCGGCGGGGCCGAAGGTGTGCAGGCGGATGGCGTGCATGAGAAGAGCTCCCTCTGTCGTGAGGCCGTCGTGAGGAGGCCCACTCTTCGACCTCAAGCATGCTTGAGGTCAAGGGCGTTCCGGCCGAGTGCCAGGGATACGGCGGTCAGCGCGCTGTTGAAGGCGACCTCCGACAGCACACCGGGCGCCGCGACCTGGTCGCCCGCGAGGTAGACACCGTCGCCCCGGTCGACCGAGGGCCGGTCGCGCCAGCTGGTGCCGGGCAGGTCGACGGCGCCCGTACGGCCGTTCGCGACGGACTCGCGCCGCCAGGTGACCCGCTCCCGCCAGCCCTCGAAGGCCAGGTCGAGAAGGTCCTCGGCACGGCGGACCCCGTCGGCCTTCGACTCGTGCGGCGCGATGGGGATCTGCCCCTGGAGCAGTTGCTCGCCCGCGGGGGCGAGGCTCCGGTCCTGGGCGGTGAACCGTTCGATCCAGCCCGGGGCGTCGAGGTCGGAGACGGCGAAGGCGTCGCCGCGCCGGGTGCGCAGGGCGAGGTCGACGAGTACCGTACGGCCGCTCGGCCAGGTCAGCGAGGAGTCGCCCAGGAGCCGGCGGGCCGCGTCGAGGGAGGTGGCCACGACGACGGGGGTGTCGGTGGGCAGGGTGTCGACGCGGGACAGGGTCTCCATCCGGACGCCCAGGTTCCAGGCCCGGGCGGCCATCCGGTCCACGACCGTGGCCCAGCCGCCGCGCGGATACTGCGCCTCGGGCGGCAGCTTGGTGGCGCGCCGCAGCCGTTCCTGCACGAACGCGGCGGACAGGGCGCCCGGGTCGTGGTGGAAGAGCGCGACGGCGGAGTAGTGGGCGGCGGCGAGCGCGCCCTCCTCCCCGGCCTGCTCGGTGGCCCACTGCCTGAAGTCGACGTCCGTCGGGGCCTGTCGGGCGCCGGGGCGCAGCAGCTTGAGCATCGCGAAGGGCGGGGTGCGGCGCAGGACGCCCTTGTGCCGCAGCCGCAGCCGGGCCGCCTCCAGGGGCGGGATCGGCGCGAGCGGGCCGACGAGGTCGCGCTGCCTGAGCCAGGTCCAGTGCGGGCCGCCGCTGTAGAGGGCGTGCGGGCCGTCGTTCGTCCGGTACGGCCCCTCGGCGGTCCTGGCCCGGCCGCCCAGGGTGTGGTGGGCCTCGTACACGGTGACCTTGGCGCCCGCCTCGGCGGCGGTGACGGCCGCGGTCAGGCCGGCGAGGCCGCCGCCGATGACGGTGATGCGGTGCATGGCGTGGGTCTCCCTCAGTTTGGGGTGTTTTGGTGTGTTCCTGTACGTTTCGGTGTGGGTCTGTGCTCGGCGTTGTGCGTGTCGTGGGTATGACTCCGTGAGGGGGTCGGAATGTGACATCAGGGGTGTTTGTGCAGGTCAGGGGGATTGTCAGTGGCGGGGTGCAGGATGGGGGGCATGGCGAGGAGAGCGACAGGCGGCGGGTCGGGCGGGGCCGGTGCGGTGAGCGGGTCGGGTGGCGCGGGTGCGCGGGTGAAGTCCGCGCGGCGGCCGGAGCTGCGGCTGCCGCCGCTGGCGCCCTTCGGGGGCGGGGAGTTGGAGCCGGACGGTGACTATGACGGGCTGGAGTTCCAGGACGCGGACTTCGTGGGGCAGGACGGCGCGGGGTCCCGGTTCATGGACTGCGCGCTGCGGGGCTGCGCCCTGGACGAGACCGCGCTGCGCAACGCCCGCTTCCTGGACTCGGCCCTCATCGGCATACGGGGCGTGGGCACCGACTTCTCCGGCGCGACCTTCCGGGACGTCGAGCTGACCGACGCCCGCCTCGGCGGAAGCCAGCTGCACGGCGCTGCCCTGGAGCGGGTCGTGGTCCGCGGCGGCAAGATCGACTACCTCAACCTCCGTACGGCCGCGCTGAAGGACGTCGTCTTCGACGGCTGCGTCCTGGTGGAACCGGACTTCGGTGGCGCCCGCCTGGAGCGCGTCGAGTTCGTGGACTGCACGCTGAAGGCAGCGGACTTCACCTCGGCGACCCTCAAGGACGTCGACCTGCGCGGTGCCGCCTCGCTGGACATCGCCCGCGGGGTCGACCGCCTCACGGGAGCGGTGATCAGCACGGCCCAACTGCTGGACCTGGCACCGGTGCTGGCGGTGCAGTTGGGGATTCGGGTGGAGTGAGGGGGTGCGCTGCGCTCTGCTTGGACGGGTGTGGCTGTGGACTGGGTCTGGGTGAGCCGGGAAGTCTGGACGCGGAAGGATCAGTCGGTCCCTCCGCACATCGCCGCACCACTTCCGGGAGCACCCGTGAGCCTTCGGTCTCTTTTCCCTTCCCTGCCCTTTCGCCTGGTCCTTCTCCTCCCGGTGGCCCTGTGTCTGGCGGCCACCGCAGCTTGCAGCGGCTCGGGGGCCGGTGGCTCGGGGCCGATCGGTGCGCGGCAGACCAAGGGGGTGGACTACTGCAAGCTTCTGTCGGACGACACCATGGCCGAGGCCCTGGGCGTGAAGAAGGTGGAGCTGGAGTCGGGGGCCGCGACGGACGACTGCGAGTGGAAGGTCCCGGCCGACGGGGAGGCTGACGGACAGTTCCAGATAGGGAGTTTCTATCTGCCGGAGGGCAGCGGGATGACCACGGTCGGCGGGCTCCAGGCCAACAGACAGATCGCCCAGTCGGCCTGCCAGATCGTCGTCACGGCCAACGGCCAGACCGACCCGGCCGCCACGTCGGCGAACGCCGTGGACGCGGTCCGGGTCTGGTACCTCGCCCAGGGCGTCCCCGACGAACAGCGGGAGTGCGAGGCGGCGGGCAAGCTGGCCGAGAAGGTCATGCGGGCGTTGCCGGAGGCCTGATCACACCCGGGGAAAGCGGGCCTGGAGAGTCCAGATCGCCGGGTTCTCGCCGAGGTCCTCGTGCAGGTCGACGAGGTCGGCGAGCAGGTCGTGCAGGAAGTCCCGGGCCTCACGGCGCAGGTCGGAGTGGGAGAAGGTGAGCGGGGGCTCCTCGGCCGGCATCCAGTCGGCCTCGATGTCCACCCAGCCGAAGCGCCGCTCGAAGAGCATGCGGTCGGTGGACTCGGTGAAGTCGAGCTCCATGCGCTGCGGGCGGGAGGCGCGGGAGCCCGCCGGATCGCGGTCCAGTTCCTCCACGACGGAGCACAGCGCCCACGCGAAGTCGAGCACCGGCACCCATCCCCATGCTGTGGACAGTTCCTGGTCCGCCTTGGTGTCGGCGAGGTACACGTCCCCGCAGAACAGGTCGTGCCGC
Source organism: Streptomyces sp. SID13726 (assembly GCF_010548375.1). Classification (GTDB taxonomy): domain Bacteria; phylum Actinomycetota; class Actinomycetes; order Streptomycetales; family Streptomycetaceae; genus Streptomyces. Next base: position 62,112 of record NZ_JAAGLY010000016.1, on the reverse strand, counting down.
AGCGCGCGGACGTCCGCGCGGCGGTAGTCGGTCTGCGGGGGGTCCGGGAAGCGGTTGGAGAGGGCGTAGCCGATGTCGAGCACGTACGTGATGGTGTCACGCGGCCTCTCATAGGATCACCGCGTGTCCCGATCCGCACCGCCCGCGCCCGTCCGCGCCGTACAAGGAGCCCGCGCCGCACGGCGCGTCCCCGCAGCCCTGCTCCTCGCGGGCGCCCTGACCGCGAGCGCCCTCACCGCGTGCGACGGCGGAGTCCACGGCACCCCCGGCGGCTCCGGCCTCCGAGACCCCTACTTCCCGAAGGCGGGCAACGGCGGCTACGACGTCACCCACTACGACCTCGACCTCGCCTACGACCCGGACACCTCGAAGCTCTCCGGCACGGCGACCCTCACGGCCCGCGCCACCAAGGACCTCTCCGCGTTCGACCTCGACCTCGACGGCCTGGACGTCGAGAAGGTCACCGTCGGCGGCGACCCGGCCCGCTGGAACCGCACCGGCCAGGAGCTGACCGTCCGCCCGCACGACGACCTCGACAAGGGCCGTGCCTTCCGCGTGACCGTCCGCTACTCCGGCACCCCGAAGACGCTCACCGACCCGGACGGCTCGGAGGAGGGCTGGCTGGAGACCGACGACGGATCGGTGGCCCTCGGCGAACCGACCGGCTCGATGACCTGGTTCCCCGGCAACCACCACCCCTCCGACAAGGCGTCCTACGACCTCACGATCACCGTCCCCGAGGGCTACCAGGCCGTCTCCAACGGCGAGTTGACCGCCTCCGGGACCCGGGACGGCCGTACGACCACCACCTGGCGCACCGCCGAGCCCATGGCGAGCTACCTCGCCACCCTGGCGATCGGCGAGTACGACATCCAGCGCTCGGTGACCCCCGACGGCCTGCCGGTGTACACGGCCGTCGACCCGACCCAGGCGGACGCGAGCCGGAAAGTCCTGTCCAGGCTTCCCGCGATCATGAAGTGGGCGCAGGCCAACTTCGGCCCGTACCCCTTCTCCTCCACCGGCGCGATCGTCGACCGCGAGGGCGACGCCGGGTACGCCCTGGAGACCCAGAACCGCCCCTTCTTCCCGGGCGCTCCCGACACCCTGACCCTCGTCCACGAACTCGCCCACCAGTGGTACGGCGACTCCGTCACCCCGAAGACCTGGCGCGACATGTGGCTCAACGAGGGCTTCGCGACCTACGCCGAGTGGCTGTGGGACGAGGACCACGGCGGCGACAGCGCCCAGGAGACCTTCGACGCCCTCTACGACCACGGCGAGGACACCTACGACGACCTCTGGTCCTTCCCGCCCGCCGACCCGCCGAGCGCCGCCCACATCTCCGACACCCCCGTCTATCAGCGCGGCGCGATGGTCCTCCACAAACTCCGCCAACGCCTCGGCGACACCGCCTTCTTCACCCTCCTCCGCGACTGGCCCACCACCCACCGCCACGCCAACGCGGACACGGACGACTTCAAGGCGTACGTCCAACAACTCGCCCCCGACGAGGACTTCGGGCCGATCTGGGAGGAGTGGCTGTACGGGGAGGGGAAGCCGGAGCGGGCGTAGAGCCACGCCCCTCGTCGTCAGCCCTGGCGGGCGCGGGACGCGAGGCGATCCGCGAACTCGATGACCAGGTCGCGGAGTTCGGCGGGGCGCTCGACGACGAACGGCCGGTCGAGCGAGGCGAGGACCGGGGGCAGCCAGTCGAGCCGCTCGGCCCGTAGTTCGACACGCAGCCAGCGCGCAGCTGCCGGGTCGTCGTCGCCGGAGGCGGGCTCGGGCTCGGGCTCGGGCTCGGGCTCCTCCAGGCTCGCCACGCTCGCGGGAAGGCGGGCGCGGATCTGCTCGACCGTCCCGTGGATCCGCAGGGTCACCTCATGCCGGTACCCGGCCGTGGCGAACCCCGACAGCAGGCGCTGTGCCGGATCGGGGCCCACGGGTGCCTCGAACGAGCCGGGCAGGGTCCGCGCGTCCGCGATGCGGTCGAGCCGGAAGGTGCGGTCCTCGCCGGTGACGTACCACCGGCCCGCGTGGGCGACGATCCCGTAGGCGTGCAGGGTGCGTTCGCTGCGCTGTCCGTCGCGGTCGGTGTAGCGGATCGAGACCGGCCGGCGGTGGCGTACCGCGTCGGCGACGGTGAGCAGGACACCGGCGTCCGGGTGCTCCGACTCGCCGGGCTGATCGGTGAAGGCGAGGGCTTCCAGGAGCGTGTCGAGGCGGTGGGCGATGTGCCGGGGCAGCACCCGCCGGATCTTGGCCGACGCCGTCTCGTTCGCCGTGCGCTGTGCCGTCGTCAGCCCGGCCCGGCGGCCGGCGACCAGGCCGAGCAGCACGGCCAGCGCCTCGTCGTCGCTGAGCATGAGCGGGGGCAGGCGGTACCCGGGGGCGAGCCGGTACCCGCCGTAACGACCGCGCACCGACTCCACGGGTACGTCGAGGTCGACCAGCTGGTCGACGTAGCGCCGTACAGTGCGCCCCTCGACGCCGAGCCGGTCGGCGAGTTCGGCCACGGTCCGGGTGCCGCCGGACTGAAGCAGTTCCAGGAGTGTCAGCACGCGGCCGGTGGGTCGAGCCATGCACGCAACCTAACGCAAATACAGGACCGATTCTGTCCTCTATTTCTCCTAGCCTGCGATGTGCACGCCTTCAGCACAGCCAAGGAGATCCCCATGGACTTCGTCTCGATCCGCATCATCACCGGCGACGTCGCCCGTCTCGTCGCGTTCTACGAGCGGGCCACCGGAGTGCGGGCGGAGTGGGCCACCGAGGACTTCGCCGAGCTCAGGACCCCGGGCGCCACCCTCGCGATCGCGAGCACCCGCACCGTCCCGCTGTTCGCCCCGGGCTCGGCCCGCCCGGCGGCCAACCACAGCGTGATCACCGAGTTCCTCGTCGACGACGTGGACCGCGTCCACCAGAACCTGACCGGCCACGTCACCGACTTCGTCAACGGTCCCACCACGATGCCCTGGGGCAACCGCTCCCTCCTCTTCCGCGACCCCGACGGCAACCTCGTCAACTTCTTCACCCCCGTCACCCCGGCGGCCATCGAGAAGTTCGCCCGCTGAGACCAGACACCCCTTGCTAACTTGCGCGGATGGATGAACTGGACCTCGTGACGTGGCCGCCCGAGCCGATCAGGACCGAGCGTCTTGTACTCCGTGCATCCGAGGGACGGGACCGTACGGCGTTCATCGAGCTGCTGGCCTCGCCGGAGGCGCACACCTACCTCGGCGGCCCCCGGGCGCGTGACGAACTCGAGCGGGAGACCCCTGAGGTGCCCGAGCGGTGGCCCGGGAGTTTCGTCGTCGATCTCGACGGGACGATGATCGGCCAGATCCTCCTCAGGAGGGCAACCGGTCACCGCCGCCCGGCTGCCGTGGGAAAGGCCGACCTCGGCTACCTGTTCCTGCCGCGATCCTGGGGCAACGGCTATGCGGCCGAGGCATGCGGGGCGGCACTCGGCTGGCTCGACGGAGTTCTCCCCGGAGAGCCGGTCGTGCTCACCACCCAGACCGCCAACACCGCCTCGATGCGCCTTGCGACGAAGCTGGGATTCACCGAGGTGGAACGCTTCGAGGCATGGGGCTCCGAACAGTGGCTCGGCATGCGGCCCCCGGTCACGCCGAGCGGCCGTGGCTAGTCCTTGTACTGGGGCAGGTTGTCCGTGGAGATCGTCCACTCGCCGATGGTGACGTCCTCGCCGTAGACGAAATCCTTGCGGGTGGCGTAGCGGGGGCCTTCGGGGGTGGGGTGGATGTCGGTGAGGACAGCGCCGGTGGCGGTGCGGGGGTCGAAGATCGCGTAGACGGGGATACCGATCAGGGGGTAGTCGCGCACCTTCCCGACCCAGTCGTTGTCGGGATTGGAGCGGGAGACGACCTCGATGGCGGCCCTGAGTGTGCGAGGGTCGAAGGAGCCCGGGACATCCATGTCTGCCATGGCGATCACCATCACGTCGGGACGACGCATGATGCCTTCCGGCTCGTTCTCCACGTCGGGCTTGCCCGAGTGGGCCACGATCTCCTTCGGGGCCACGTTTTCGAGGCGCCTCCGAAGCCGCGCTCGGGTCAGCTCGTGAGGGCTGTTGGGCGAACCCAGATCGTGTACGAGGCCGTTCTTGGTGATCTCGAACTTGCCCGGCAGCGTGTCTTCCATGGTCAGTAGGAGGCTTCGCGTGGCCCGGTGCTGGTGGGAGTTCACGTTGAGGGCACTCCCGCGGCATCGTGTCGGCAGTCTCGGCAGAGGCCGGGGCCGGGAGCGCGGAAGACGCGGTCGCAGGTGTCGCAGGTCTGGGGTCGGTGCCGTACCTCCGGGGGTGGAGACGGCGGGCGGTATGGAGGGAGGGGCGGCAGGTGGGTGGTGAGGCGGTGGGCCAGGAGGGCCGCCGGGCGGTTCAGGGGCTCTGTGGGGAGATGGGTGGTCAGGGCGTGGAGTACGGCGCTGGGGGTCGCCTCGCGTTCCAGCCAGGCCGCGACTCCGGGGGCCAGGTGTTCCGTCTCCGTGGCCGACAGGAGCAGGCGGGGGTCGTGGCGGCGGAGCGTGGTGACGACTTCGGTGGCGATCCGCAGCAGCTCCGGGGCCGGGCAGCCCGGCTGCGGTACGGCGGGGAGGAGCCGCTTGCGGGGCGGGTGCCGTGGTTTCTTCGGCGGCGCCGGGGCATGGTCGCGATGGCCGGGCCGGTTGCAGGAGACCGTGCGGGTGACGACCCGGCCGCCGGGGATGCGTTCGCGGGTGCGGCGGAGGTAGCCGTGGGTCTCCAGTTCGCGCAGGGCGGCGGCGATACGGGTCCGGCCCTCCGGGAAGCGGCCGGCGAGGGTCTTGATGTCCACGGGAGCGCCCACGGGGAGCGACTGGAGGTACAGGGCCAGCCCTCTCGCGGTGAGCGACAGCTCCGCGTGCTGGGCCAGGTGGTTGCCGATCACCGTGAAGCGTTCGGTGTGGCGGGCGTTGTCGTGGCGGAGGCCACCCTCGCGCGGGTGGTTTTTGCCCGCGGGGCGGGACTGGGCGCGCGGCGGCGCGCTAGGGTTTTCGGTGTCCATCGGGAAGCGCTCTTCTTCCTTGGTGGTCAGGCCCTCGCATTGGGATGCCAGTCCCGGCGAGGGCCGTCGTATGTCCGCTGTGTGACTGCGGTTGTGCTGCCGTGAGCGTAGAGCAAGCAACCGGGCCGAAATCCAGCTGAGTTGGTGATGTTCACCCGGGCGAGTGAGCTGCGGCTTCGACACGTGAGGAGCCGGGAGGAGGGGTGGGGCTTGGGTGGGTTTCTTTCACCCCGGAGTTCCTTTGGGAAAGGCAGCCCACGCCACCGGAGTTCCGGTTCCCGGCCCCCGGTGAGACGTCGACCTCCGCCCACACCGTCTTGCGCGGCCGGGGCCCCGGCGCGACACCCCAGCGGTCGGCCAACGTCTCCACGAGTGCCAGCCCCCGCCCCGACTCCGCGTCCGGCGCAAGGAGTTGCACACACGGCAAACGGTCACCCCGGGTGTCCGTGACCTCGATGCGCAGGGTGCCGCCGACGACGTAGAGCGTGATGCGGAAGTCGCGTCCCGGGACCCGGCCGTGTGTCACCGCGTTCGCCGCCAGCTCCGCCACGATGTGCTCCGCGGGGTCCAACGGGAGTCCCCACTCACGGAGTTGCTCGCAGGCCAGGAGTCGGGCCAGGCGGGCTCCCCGTGGTGTGGAGGACAGGGGCGCGCTGAAGTTGCGGATGGCGGCGGTTTCTTGATTCACGTCACTCAGCGTGGCCGGGCGTGCGTACCGTGAACAGTGACGTCGCCGATGCGTACGGTGACTGTCCGGAGCTTGTCCGGTCGTGTCCGGGCTGTCGGGGGCGGTCGTGGGGGTAGGGGCGTCGCGGGTACGGACGTACGGCGGAGGGGTGCGGGATGAGTGTGGACGGCGAGACGGTCGACCCCGGGTGGGAGGTCGACCCCGATGACGAGTGGGGTGTCGCGGTCATCGCGACGGTCGGACGGCAACTCAAACTGCGGCGCGAGGCCGTGGGGATGCGGGCCGCCGACTTCGGTGAGGCCGTCGGGTACGGCGAGGACATGGTCTACAAGATCGAGGGCGGCAAACGGATCCCCCGGCTCGACTATCTGGACAAGGCCGACGAGGTCTTGGGGGCGGGTGGGCTCATCGCCGCGATGAAGGAGGACGTGAGGAAGGTCCGGTATCCGAAGAGGGTTCGGGAGCTGGCCAAGTTGGAGGCGCAGGCCGTTGAGATCGGGGTCTATGAATCCAACAGCGTCCATGGGTTGTTGCAGATCGCGGAGCATGCACGGGCGCTCTTCGAGGCGGCGCAACCGCCGTACTCGCAGGACGACGTGGAGCGCATGGTGGTTGCTCGTCTGGCCCGGCAGTCGGTCTTCGAACGTGACCCGGCTCCGTCCATCCACTTCGTGTTGGAGGAGGCAGTCGTACGTCGACCGGTCGGGGGCACAATGGTGTGGCGACAGCAGCTCGAACGTCTGCTGGAGGTGGGGAGGTTGCGCAACGTCACGCTGCAGATCATGCCGACGAACAGCGACGCCCACCCAGGCCTGGACGGCAAGATCGAGCTGCTGAAGTTTCCGGACGGAACAGCGGTGGGGCGTTCGGACGGCGCCTTCAACGGCCGCCCCATCACCGACCCGAAACAGCTCCGCATCCTTGAGCTGCGGTATGGCACCATCCGGGCTCAGGCGCTCCCGCCACGGGAGTCACTGGCCTTCATCGAGCAACTGCTGGGAGAAACATGATCCGCAAGTCCGCTGCCGGGGACGCCTCCGAGCTGGTGTGGTTCAAGAGCAGCTACAGCAGCGGCACGGACGGCAACTCCTGCGTCGAGATCGCCACCGCCCCCGACGCCATCCACATCCGCGACTCCAAGAACGACCCCACCGCCCCCCACTTCACCGTCACCCCCGCCACCTGGACCGCCTTCATCGCACAGGCCTAGAAGACGGAACGCCGGAGCCCCCGGCCGGTATCGGCCAGGGGCTCCCGCTCACCGCTGTGCGTGTCAGACGTTCACGCCGAAGTCCTGGGCGATGCCGACCAGGCCCGAGGCGTAGCCCTGGCCGACCGCGCGGAACTTCCACTCCGCGCCGTTGCGGTACAGCTCGCCGAAGACCATCGCGGTCTCCGTCGCCGCGTCCTCGGAGAGGTCGTAGCGGGCGATCTCGGCGCCGCCGGCCTGGTTCACGATGCGGATGTACGCGTTGCGGACCTGGCCGAAGTTCTGCGAGCGGTTCTCCGCGTCGTAGATCGAGACCGGGAAGACGATCTTGTCGATGTCGGCCGGGAGGCCGGCCAGGTTGACGTTGATCGCCTCGTCGTCGCCGGCGCCCTCGCCGGTGCGGTTGTCACCGGTGTGGACGATGGTCTGGTCCGGGGTCTGCTTGTTGTTGAAGAACACGAAGTGGGCGTCCGAGTAGACCTTGCCCTCCGTGTTGACCGCGATCGCGGAGGCGTCGAGGTCGAAGTCCGTGCCGGTGGTGGTGCGGACGTCCCAGCCGAGGCCCACGGTGACGGCGGTCAGGCCCGGAGCCTCCTTGGTGAGCGAGACGTTGCCACCCTTGGACAGGCTTACAGCCATTGTTGGGAGTCCCTTCCCTCGTTAAGTAACGGGCACGAAGCTACAGCTACCCCTATGAACGCCGCGAGCGGTGTCGAAGGTTCCCCGCTTCTTTACTTTCTTTACCGAACCGCGAACGGGGGGCCGACAGGCGATATTGGGGTGACGTGGACGGGTCAGGGGCGGGAACATGGACCCCATGTCCGGTCCCTACGTCATCCGCGGCTCCGTCTCCCTGCCCGAGGCCGAGCTCATGTGGCGTTTCTCGCGGTCGTCCGGGCCCGGTGGGCAGCACGTCAACACCAGCGACTCCCAGGTGGAGCTGCGGTTCGACCTCGCCCGCACCGAGTCCCTGCCCGAGGTGTGGAAGCAGCGGGCCCTCACCAAGCTGGCCTCGCGACTCGTGGACGGGGTCGTCGTCGTACGGTCCTCCGAGCACCGGTCGCAGTGGCGGAACCGCGAGACCGCGGCCGTACGCCTCGCGGCGCTGCTCGCGGAGGCCACGGCGCCGCCGCCGAAGCCGCGGCGGGCGACCCGGATTCCTCGTGGGATCAACGAGCGGCGGCTGCGGGAGAAGAAGCAGCGGTCGGACACGAAGCGGGGGCGGTCGGGCCGGGACTGGGGCTGACGGGTCCCTCGTCGGGTCCGGCGCCGTCGTCGTGCCTCTCGCGCTGCCGCGGGACGGCCCAGTCCGGCGAACCCTCGTGTTCACGTTCGTACACGATCGAGAATTCCCGGCCGGGGCGGACGGGTATGCCCGCGGCGGCCTCGGAATTCCCGGGTGTGATCTTTTTTGCGGCGGGGTGCGAATGCCATCCGGAGGCCTGGATCGGGGGCCTGGATCAGGGTCTGGATCCGGGCCCCCGCGGAATTCATCCCAACTGCCGGTACCTGCCACGGAAATAGGTCAGGGGCCCGCCGTCCGCGCTCGGTACGGACGCGGTCAGGACGCGGCCGATCACGAGGGTGTGGTCGCCGGCCGGCACGCTCTGCTCGGTGCGGCACTCCAGGGTGGCGAGGGCGCCGCCCACCAGTGCGGCGCCGGTCGCGGCACCGCGGACGTACGGGATGTCCTCGAACAGCAGCCGGTCGCTGATGCGGCCCTTCATGGCGAAGCGGCCCGCGATGTGCCGCTGGCTCTCGGACAGCACGGAGACCGCCCAGTGCGGCTGCTCGTCGAGGAGGTCGTCCATCCGGGACCCGGTACGCAGGCTGACCAGCACCAACGGGGGGTCCAGGGAGACCGACAGGAACGCCGTGGCCGTCATGCCGACGTCCTCGCCCTTGGGCCCGTCGCTGTCGAGCGGGGGCTCGAACGCGGTCACCAGGACCACGCCCGCGGCCAGCCGGGACATGGCGGCGCGGAACTCGTCGTTGCTCACCCCCACAGCATGCCCGGAGGCGGGCGCGGGGATCATCGGGACCGTGGCGGGGGGAGTGTTCGGCACGTCGGAAACGCTAATCTCCGGTGCGAGCGCCCCGCATCGGGCCTCCGCCCGAGGCCGGACCTAGGTCTACCGGCGGAGATGCGCACGGAGATACCCACGGCGATACGTACGGCGTTCACAAACACCCAAACTTTGCGTTCAGTAAACGCACAGGAAAAACGCAGAAACCCCGTTCAATTGCTCATCTTTCGCTGTGACTTGAGTCACAAGAGGTGCCAATTGTTGACCCTGTGTACCGGGCGGGGAGCGCGCTGTGATTCAGTGGCTGGACAGATGACCCTTGATTCGCTGCGAGGTCTCGGGGGGAGGTCAAGCAAAATGGAGACTGAGTCGGAGCCCTACGTCCGTCTTGCGTCCCTGCGTCAGCTGCACCAGGTCATGGCCGACATGAACACGGCCCGTAGCCTGGCCGACACATTGCAGACGGTCGCGAACGGCGTGGTCCAGGCGCTCGGCTACGAGCTGGCGTGCGTCAATCTCGTGCGCCCCGACGGCGACCTCGTCGTCGCCGCCTTCTCGGGGAACCAGGCGGCCGAGGCGCTCATCACCGGCCGGGTCGGCTCCCGGGACTCCTGGGAGCGCCGGCTGAGCATGGGGGAGACCTGGGGCGACCTGGTCTTCATCCCGCACACCGAGGGCTGGATCCTCGACGACGACGACGTCCCGCAGTGGTACACCGACGGGCCCGCGCCCCGCTTCGAGGACGAGTGGCACCCCTCCGACCGGCTCTTCGCGCCGATGTACACACCGAGCGTGCCGGGCGGCAAGTGCGGCGAGCTGATCGGCGTGCTCTCCGTGGACCGGCCGCGCAACGGCCGCCGGCCGGGCGCCTGGGGCCGTGAAGCGCTCCAGATGTACGCGTTCCAGGCCGCCATCGCGATCAGCAACGCGCGTCTACGCGCGAACATGCAGCGCGCTCTGGTCAGGCTCGAAAGGGAGCAGCAGGCCCTCAGGGCGAGCGAGGAGAGCTTCCGGCAGGCCTTCGAGTACGCCCCCTCAGGCATGGCCATCGCCGAGATGGGCGGCGACCAGCACGGCCGCATCCTGCGCACCAACGACGCCCTGTGCCGCCTGCTGGGCCGCCCCGCCTCCGCGATGCGCCGCTACGCCTTCTCCGACCTCGTCCACCCCGAGGACATAGGCACCCTGCTGCGGACCTCCGCGGAGGGCGGGCGCGCCGAGCTGCGCCTGGGCCGCCGCGACGGCACCTACGTATGGGTGTCGCTGCGCAACAGCGTGGTCGCGGACGCCGCCGACGGCCCCCGCTTCCTGCTCACCCACGTCGAGGACATCGAGGAGCGCAAGCGCCGCGAGCTCCAGCTCGCCCACCGCGCCTCCCACGACTCCCTCACCGGCCTCCCGAACTCCGCCGAGCTGCGCGCCCGGCTCTCCTCCCGGCTCTGCCAGCGCCCCACCCATGCGGGCGCCCTGGAGTCCATGGACGCGGCCTACGGCCACCCCGCCGTCTACGACGCGAACGGCCACGGCTTCGACTTCCGGCCCGGCGCGGAGTCGTACGACGGCTTCGACCACCATGTCCACACCGTCGCCCCCGAGGGGGAGCGCGACGACGGTGCCAAGGGGCTCGCGGTCCTCTTCTGCGACCTCGACGGCTTCAAGTCGATCAACGACCGGTTCGGGCACAACGCGGGTGACGCGGTCCTCATCGAGGTGGCCCGGCGGCTGTCCCAGTGCGTCCGGGACGGCGACACCGTGGCCCGGCTCGGCGGCGACGAGTTCGTGATCCTTGCCAACGGCCTCGGCAAGGCCGACGCGGCCGACCTCGCGGTGCGCCTGCGCAACGAAATCATCCAGCCCATCCGGGCCGAGGGGCGGGCCGTGCGGGTCGGTGCCAGCTTCGGTATCGGCTGGGCACACTGCGGCATGACGGCGGACGAAGTGTTGAAGTCAGCCGACGAGCGGATGTACGTCGAGAAACGATCTCGTCCCAAACAACACAGACGCGCTGGATGACCCCAGGTCAGCGAGCCGATGCGATCCGAGTCACCCGTTTGGGCCATCAGGAGCGGGTAGGCTCGCCATTCTGACTCCACGTATCGCATCCGATCCGCACCTGTTGAGGAGTACCAAGGGATGACGTCCGGCAACAACGGCGCGAGCACGCCCGAGGACGACGACCCGTTCGGCTACCTCTACGCCGACGGCCAGGCCAACGGGGCCCAACCGCCCTCCGGCGGCTACGGCTACCCGAACTCCGTCAACAGAGTGCGCGCGGTCGGCCAGCGCCAGTACGGCCAGCAGCAGGCGCCCACCGCGCCGACGGCCCCCTACGGCCAGGTCCCGCAGCAGCAGGGCACCTACGGCCAGCCGAGCGCCCACTACGCGGCCCCCGAGACCCTCCCGGGCGCGGCCCCCACCAGCCAGCAGCCCATGCCGGGCTACAGCGGTCGCGGCGGTCGCGGCGGCGGCCCCAACACCAAGGGCCTCCTGATCGGCGCCATCGCGGTGGTCGCCGCGGTCGTCATCGGCATCGGCGTCGCGATGATGGGCGGCGACGGCTCGAAGAACGACGACGCGAACGGCGCGAGCACGACCCCGAGCACGTCCCAGAGCTCGGAGCCGAGCGCGTCGGCCTCCTCGTCGGAGGCGGAAGCCGCGGAGCTCCCGAAGGCCGACGTGAAGACGATGCGCCTGGAGGGCGGCGCGAGCGGCGCGTCCGACGTGAAGGGCGCCAAGTCCGACGGCGGCGTCTACATACAGGGCTTCAACCAGCAGGGCGCCTCGGTCACCTGGACGGTGAACGGCATCGAGAAGGCCGGCACCTACCGGGTCTACGTCCGCTACGCCCTCCCCGCCGACGACGCCAACGCCACGGTGACGGTCAACGGGAAGGCCTCTTCCCGCCCCCTGAACATGAAGAACTTCGGCGGGCTTCCGGCAAACGAATGGCAGGAGACCTGGGCCCAGGTCTCCCTGACCAAGGGCACCAACACGATCCAGCTCTCCTGCCAGCAGGGCAACCAGTGCAACGCCCTGCTCGACCAGTTCACCGTGACGGAGAACGTCGACCAGTAGAGGTCACGCCGCGCTGACCTCCCCCGTGACCGTGACCCGGTCCAGCAGGTTCTCGTAGGTCGGACGGTCGAACTCCCCTGCCGCCGGGGCCAGTACGGTCGCCGCCGACAGGGCTACCGCTCGGGTCAGGCGGTCCGGCCAGGGGAGTTGGTCGGTCAGGGCCGACAGGAGGCCGGCCACCGCGGAGTCGCCGGCGCCGGTGGGGTTGCCGCGGGTGGGGGCCGGGGGAGTGGCACGCCAGCGGCCCTCGGGGGTGGCCGCGAGGAGGCCCTGCGGGCCCAGGGAGGCCACCACCGCGAGGGCGCCCCGCCGCCGTGCGTCCTGTGTCGCGCGCAGCGGGTCGTGGGAGCCGGTCAGTTCGGAGAGTTCGGTGGCGTTCGGCTTGAGGATGTCCGGGCGGGCGGCGACCCCGCGGCGCAGTGGCTCTCCGCTGGTGTCGAGGAGGACCGGGACCCCGGCCGCCTTCGCCGTGCGGATCAGGCCCGCGTACGCGCCCACCGGCACCCCCGGCGGAAGGCTGCCGCACAGGGCCACCGCCGAGGCGGCCGGGACGAGATCGTCGTACGCCTCCTGGAAGGCCGCCCACTCCGCCGAAGTCACCGTCGGGCCGGGCTCGTTGAGCTGGGTCGTGTCGCCGGTGAGTTCGTCCACGACCGCGATCGTGCGCCGGGTGGAGCCGGAGACGGGGACCAGCGCGTCCACCAGGCCCGGTACGGCGGTGAGTTGGTCCTGGACCACGCGGCCCGTGACACCGCCCGTGAAGCCCGTGACCGTCACCCCGTGGCCGAGCGCCGCCAGCACCCGGGCCACGTTCAGCCCCTTGCCGCCCGGGCGTTCGACGACCTCGGTGACCCGGTGGGTGGTGTGCGGCCGCAACGACCGTACGCGGTACGTGAGGTCGAGAGCGGTGTTCAGCGTGACCGTGAGGATCACCCGGGCCGACCTCCCCCGAAGACAGAATGAGACCGCCCAGTCTCCCAGGACACCGCCGCCCTCAACAGCGGGACACATCAACCCAGTTGCGGATCGACCACCCATTCGCCCCGGCGCATGACGCCCTTGAGGTCGAATTGATGGTCGAGAAGCACCAGGTCGGCGTCCTTCCCGGGCTCCAGGGAGCCGATGCGGTCCGACCTGCCCAGCAGCCGGGCCGGGTTGGCGCAGAGCGCGGCGACCACGTCCTCCACGGGTAGCCGGTCGACCGTCACCGCCCGCTTGAACGCACGGTCGAGCGTCAGCGTCGAGCCGGCGATCGAACCGCCCTCCACGAGCCGGGCCACCCCGTCGCTGACCTCCACCTCCAGCGGGCCGAGCATGTAACGGCCGTCGCCGAAGCCCGCCGCGTCCATCGCGTCCGTGATGAACGCGACCCGCCGCGGACCCGCGTGATGGAACGCCAGTTGCAGCGCGGCCGGGTGCAGATGCGTGCCGTCGTTGATCAGCTCGACCGTGATCCGCTCGTCCTCCAGGAGCGCGGCGATCGGGCCCGGGTCACGGTGGCCCAGGGGCGGCATCGCGTTGAAGAGGTGCGTGGCCACGGTCGCGCCCGCGTCGATGGCCTCGACGGTCTGCTCGTAGGACGCGTCCGTGTGACCGATCGCCGCGATGACACCGTGCTCGGCGAGCAGCCGTACGGAGTCCAGGCCGCCGGGGAGTTCGGTGGCGAGGGTGAGCATCCTCGCCTGTCCGCGCGCCGCGTCGATCAGCTTGCGGACCTCCGCCGGGTCGGGGTCGCGCAGCAGGTTCTCGGAGTGGGCGCCCTTGCGGCAGGGGGAGATGAAGGGGCCCTCGAAGTGGATACCGGCGATGTCGCCCTGCTCGGCGAGTTCGGAGAGGAGGCCGGCGCGTTCCGCGAGGAAGGCCATGTCGCCGGTGACGGTGGAGGCGACGAGGGTGGTGGTGCCGTGGGTCAGGTGGGTGCGGATGCCCTTGAGGATCTCCTCGGGGGTGCCCGAGGTGAACGAGGCTCCGCCGCCGCCGTGGTTGTGCAGGTCGACGAAGCCGGGGACCAGCCAGTGGTTGGTTACGTCTATGACCTGGGCGTTCTCCGGGGCGCTGCCTGCGATGCGGGTGCCGTCGATGATCACCCTGCCGTTCTTGACGGTTCCTGTGGGGAGGACGACCGTTGCGCCGGACAGGACGAGGGGCGCCTTGCCGGTTGCGGGATGCGGGTGCGCCCCTGGGTGGGCTGCCATCAGCTCGTTGCCTCCGTACCGTCGGTCTTGTTGACGAGATCCCAGGCCAGTAGGCCTGCGCCCAGGCATCCCGCCGTGTCGCCCAGGGCCGCCGGGACGATGGTCGGCTGCTTCTGGAAGGTGATCCGTTGCCGGACCGCGTTCCTGAGCGGTGTGAACAAGGTTTCCCCCGCCTCGGCCAGGCCGCCACCGATGATCAGGGTGCGGGGGTCCAGGAGGGTGAGGGCGGTGACCAGGCCGTCGGCCAGGGCGGCCACGGCGTGCTGCCAGACCTCCTGGGCCCTCGGGTCCGCGGCCTCGACCGCCTTGGCACAGGCCGCCGCGTCCGCCCCGGGGTCCCCGGTGGCGTCCGCCCACGCCTGTGACACGGCCGCCGCTGAGGCGTACCGCTCCAGGCAGCCCCGCTGACCGCACGGGCAGGGCGTGCCCCCGGGTCGTACGACGATGTGGCCGATCTCGCCCGCGAAGCCATGGGCGCCGGCCTCTACCCGGCCCCCGATGCCGATCGCGCCCGCGATGCCGGTGCCGAGGGGGACGAAGAGGAAGCGGTCGGTGCCCCGGCCCGCTCCGATACGGCCCTCCGCGAGGCCGCCGGTGCGGACGTCGTGGCCGAGGGCGACCGGGGCGCCGTCGAGGCGGGCGGTGAGCAGGTCGCGCAGGGGCAGGTCGCGCCAGCCCAGGTTGGCGGAGTAGGCGGCGACGCCGTGCTCCTCGTCGACGATGCCGGGGACGGCGACACCGGCGGCGGCCGCGGGGGCGCCGAGGTGCTGGACGCCGTACGCGCGCAGCTCGGCGGCGAAGTCGAGGATGCCGTCGACGACCGCGTCCGGTCCGCGCTCGCGGCCGGTCGCCCGGCGGGCCCGGTGCAGCAGCTCGCCGCCCGCACCGACCAGGGCCGCCTTCATCCCGGTGCCGCCCACGTCGAGGGCGATGACATGTCTCACGGGGGACAGTGTGGCCCCATGACCCGCAAGAGGTCTAGTCCACTCACGTGGTGTAGACCTTAGGGCGGAGATATGTATGACTTTTCGAAAGTTTTCGAACGTGAGTGTGGGGCGGTTGTCGGTGCGGCGGGGTAGGACGGGAACGATCGCGGCGGTGTCCGCGCTGGGCATGACGGCGGTCCTGGGCGGCTGCGGCCTCGGCTCCGGATCGGACGAGGTGACCCTGAGACTCGTCGCCGCCGACTACGGCGACAGCTCCGCCAACGGCTCGCAGAAGTACTGGGACAAGCTCGTCGAGGAGTACGAGGGCACGCACCCCGGCGTGAAGGTGGACGTCAGCGTGTACTCCTGGACCGACGTCGACCGCGAGGTCAAGGAGCTGGTCGACGACGGCAAGGCGCCGGACATGGCGCAGATCGGGGCGTACGCCGACTACGCGGACAAGGGCCTGCTCTACAAGGCCGACGACCTGCTCGGCATCCGCGAACAGGCCGACTTCGTCTCGCAGCTCGCGTCCGCCGGGCGGATCAACGGGGTGCAGTACGGGATGCCGTTCGCCGCCTCCACCCGGCTGCTCTTCTACAACAAGACCCTCTTCGCCGACGCCGGGATCTCCGCGCCGAAGACCTGGAAGCAGCTCGCCGCCGACGCCGAGGCGCTCAAGGCGGACGGCGTGAAGTACCCGTACGCGCTGCCGCTCGGCCCGGAGGAGGCACAGGCCGAGACCATGCAGTGGCTGCTCAGCGGGGGCGGCGGGTACATCGACTCGCTCGGGACGTACGGCATCGACTCCGAGGAGAACGTCGACACCCTGACCTGGCTCAAGGACGACCTGGTCGGCAAGGGGCTCACCGGACCGGTGGCGCCCGCGAGCCTGAACCGGGCCGACGCGTTCTCGGCGTTCGCCGCGGGGGACGTGGGCATGCTCAACGGGCATCCCTCGCTGATGAAGATCGCCGCCGCGAAGGGCGTGAAGTTCGGCATGGTGCCGATGCCCGGGGCCGCCGGGGAGACCAAGAACTCCATGGGCGTCGCCGACTGGATGATGGCGTTCCGGAAGAACGGCCACGCCGAGCAGGTGGGGGACTTCCTCGACTTCGTCTACAGCGAGAAGAACGTCCTCGCGTTCTCGCGCGAGTACGACCTGCTGCCGGTCACCAACTCCGCGTCCGTCGCGATGAGCGGGGCCTCCCAGGACGCCGACCTCAAGCCCTTCCTCGACGCGCTGCCCAGCTCCGAGCTGGCGCCGGTGGGCAAGACGTCCTGGGCGACGGTCAGCGCGGCCGTGAAGAAGCGGATCGGGGCCGCGGTGAGCGCGGACGGCAACCCCACCGCCGTGCTGCGGGAGCTTCAGCTGACCGCGCAGCGGGCCGAGTAGCCGCCGTCGGTGCCTTTGCCGGTGCTGCGGTTCGTGCTGTGGCCGGTGCCGTTGTCAGTGCCGGGGGCTACCGTGCCTGGCATGGAAGAGCTCGACCGCAGGGAGCGGGACATCCTCGCGCTGGAGCGCCGCGGCTTCACCGGGCCCGGCGCGAAGGAACGCGCGATCCGCGAGGAGCTGGGCCTGGCACCGGTCCGCTACTACCAGCTCCTGAACGCCCTCCTCGACGACGAACGGGCCCTGTCCTTCGACCCGGTGACGGTGAACCGGCTGCTCAGAGTCCGGGAGGGGCGGCGGTCGGAGAGATGAGCGTCAGCTGAGCCGGTCCGCCAGCGCCCGCAGCAGCTCCACCACGCCCCCCGGCCCGTCCACCACCAGGTCGGCCCGTTTGCGCAGTTCCGTCACCTCGTCGTTGCCGCTGCACAGCAGGAGGCCCGGGGTGCCGGTGGCGCGGAGGTCGTCGACGGCGGAGAAGGCCGGGAGGTCGCCGAGGTCGTCACCGCCGTAGAGGACGGACGTCGCCCCGGTCTCGCGGAGATGGGTGCGAAGGGCCACGCCCTTGTCCATGCCAGGGGGGCGCAGTTCCAGGACCAGGCGGCCGGGTTCGACGATCAGGCCGTGGCGTGCGGCGAGGCCGGTGAGAGGGGCGCGCAGGTTCTCGAAGGCGGCCTGGGGGTCCGGGGCCCGGCGGGTGTGGACGGCCACCGCCCGGCCGCCCTTCTCCTCGACCCAGGCGCCGGTCCCGGCGAGGAGGTCCGGCAGCTCGGCACGGACCGCGGCCACGCCCGGATGCGGCTCGGGCGCGGTGACCTCGCCCGTCACGGCGTCCCAGCGCTCCGCGCCGTAGTGGCCGAGCACGGTCAGATGCTCCAGGCCCGGCACGCCCGCGAAACCGCCGTTGCGGACCGCCACCTCGGCCGGGCGGCCGGTGATCACCGCGATCGACGCCACCTTCGGCGCGAGTGCCGCGAGGGCGGCCACCGCGTCGGGGTGCGCCCGCGCCCGCTCCGGGTCCGCGACGATCGGCGCGAGCGTCCCGTCGAAGTCGAGCCCGATCACCGCCCGCCGCGGCTCCGCGAGAATCGCCCGCAGCCCGTCCCGCCCGGCGGGCGTCACCGGGGTCGGCAGGGAGTCGGCGGCCCCGGTCATCGCGCGCTCAGCTCGTTCAGCGCGTTCAGCTGTTCCAGGAACCACTGGGCCGGTGGCAGGGCCGTCGCCGCCGCGGTCAGCTTCTTGGCGCGCTCGGCACGCTCGCCCGCCGGCATCGTCAGCGCCTCGTGCAGGGCCCGCGCGGTCTGCTCGATGTCGTACGGGTTCACCGTGATCGCGTCCTCGCCCAGCTCCTCGTACGCCCCCGCCTCCCGCGACAGCACCAGTGCGCACCCCTCGTCGGAGACCACCGGCACCTCCTTGGCGACCAGGTTCATGCCGTCCCGGATCGGGTTGACCAGGGCCACGTCGGCCAGCCGGTACGCGGCCAGGGAGCGGGCGAAGTCGTCCTTGACGTGCAGCACGACCGGGGTCCAACCGGGCGTGCCGTACGCCGAGTTGATCTCGTCCGCGAGCCGCTGCACCTCCGCCGTGTAGTCCCGGTACACCGCGAGGTCCTGCCGCGAGGGATACGCGAACGCCACGTGCACGACCCGCTCGCGCCACTCGGGCCGCGACTCCAGCAGCCGCCGGTAGGCCAGCAGTCCGCGCACGATGTTCTTCGACAGCTCGGTCCGGTCCACCCGTACGACCGTCCTGCGGCCCTCGCCGATCTCCTCGCGCAGGGCGGCCATGCGCTCCTCGACGTCCGCCCGGTGCGAGCGCTCGCGCAGGAAGTCCGCGTCGGCGCCGAGGCCGTGCACCCCGACCAGCGTCTCCCCGAGGCCGCCCGTGAACTCCGCGCAGCAGGCCGTGAAGGCGTCCGCCCAGCGGCGGGTGAGGAAGCCGAGCCGGTCCGCGCCGAGCATGCCGCGCAGCAGCCGGTCCGCGATGTCGTCGGGGAGCATCCGGAAGTAGTCCACCGGCGCCCACGGAGTGTGCGAGAAGTGCGAGATCCGCAGGTCGGGACGGAGCTCGCGGAGCATCCCCGGCACCAGGCACAGGTGGTAGTCCTGCACCAGGACCGCCGCCCCCTCGGCCGCCTCCTCCGCGAGCGCCTCGGCGAAAGCGCGGTTGTACGTCTCGTACGACGCCCACTGCCGCCGGAACTCCGCGTCGAAGGCCGGCTCCAGCGGGGTCTGGTAGAGCAGGTGGTGGACGAACCAGAGCACGGAGTTCGCGATGCCGTTGTACGCGTCCGCGTGCACGTCGGCCGGGATCGGCAGCATCCGTACGCCGTCCTCGCCGACTCCGCGCCGCACGGCCTCGCGGTCGCCGTCGGACAGGGCCGAGCACACCCACAGCGCGCCGGCCTCCGGGCCGATCGCCGAGAGGCCGGAGACGAGGCCGCCGCCGCCGCGCTTCGCGTTCAGCGAGCCGTCCTCGCCTACGTCGTAGGAGACGGGGCCTCGGTTGGACGCGACCAGTACGGGGGCGCTGCGCGATGAAGCCATGCCTCGAAATCTAGCCCGGGACTCAAACACTCAAACGTTTTTCGGGTGGGGGCCGGTGGGGGCTGGTCGCGCAGTTCCCCGCGCCCCTGGAGGGGCGCTTCTACGCGGCCTTTTTCTTCATGTACTCCGGGATCTCCGTCATCGGTGGGCGTTCCTCCGTGTCCACCGAGTACGTCCGTGGCTCGAAGCCGTCCGCTCCCCGCTCGAACTGGGTCAGGGAAGGGCGGATCAGATGGCCTCGGGCCAGCCGTAGCTGGGCGGTGCGGTAGATCGCGGCGGACATCCGGCCCAGGGCCTGGCCGTCCTGGTGGCGGTGTTTGCGGACTCCCACGTCGACCTGGGCCAGGGCGTCCAGGCCGGACAGGTGCAGGGCGTCGACCAGCATGCCCAGCTCCACGCCGTAGCCGACCGGGAACGGGAGCTGTTCGAGGAGGCTGCGGCGGGCCGCGTACTCGCCGCCGAGCGGCTGCACGAAACCGGCCAGCTGCGGCCAGTGCATGTTCAGCAGCGGGCGCGCCATCAGCTCGGTGACCCGGCCGCCCTGTCCGGCGGCGGCGCCCAGGGGACGGTCGTACATCGCCTTGACGAGGTCCACCCCGGGGTCGGTCAGGAGCGGGCCGACGATCCCGGAGACGAAGTCCGAGGAGAACTCCCTGAGGTCGGCGTCGATGAAGCAGACGATGTCCCCGGTGGTCACGAGCAGCGAGCGCCACAGGACCTCGCCCTTGCCCGGTACGGCCGGGACGCGGGGCAGGATGTCGTCGCGGTGCACGACCCGCGCACCGGCCTCGGCGGCCACCTTCGCGGTGCCGTCCGTCGATCCCGAGTCGACGACGACGATCTCGTCGACCAGCGGGACCTGGCACATGAGGTCGTGACGTATCACGGAGACGATGTCACCGACCGTCTCCTCCTCGTTGAGCGCGGGCAGCACCACGCTGACCGTCTGCCCGGTGCGCTGCTTGGCGGCCATGATCTGGTGGAGCGGGCGATCGGTCACCGACCAGGAGCGGGTGCTCAGCCAGCGCTCGACTTCTTCCAGCACGTAGGCGGCTCCTTCACATGTGATCTGTCTCGCCGTTCGGACGACTATCTCAACTGTCCAGGTTGTCGGTTACAGTCTTGAACAACGCGGGTGACCATCGCATGTCCTGGACGGCCCGCCGACACAACTTCATACCGCTCATCCAGAGGGGCAGAGGGATACGGCCCGATGAAGCCCCGGCAACCCTCCAGTCGGTTCTCGTAGCGATCGTTGACGATCGTCTCCGCGAGGCTCCCGACTCGGGAAGGTGCCAAATCCGTCTCACGGCGAAGTGCGTCGTGAGAAAGATGAGGAGAAAGGGCCTCGCCTCCATGGCTGCGCAGACTGTTGCAAGCACCACGAACTCCGTCGATCTCGGTCCCGCCGCGGCGTTGAGCTGCCGCGAATGCGGCCACCGGGTGCCGCTCGGCCCCGTCTTCGCCTGCGAGGAGTGTTTCGGCCCGCTCGAGATCGCGTACGACTTCTCGGCCTACGACACCGAGGAGCTCCGTAAGAAGATCGAGGCGGGACCCGCGAACATCTGGCGCTACGCCCCGCTGCTGCCCGTCCCCGCGGACGTGGCGGACAAGCCCAACATCAACCCCGGCTGGACCCAGCTCGTCAAGGCCGACAACCTGGCGCGTGAGCTGGGCGTCACCGGCGGTCTGTACATCAAGGACGACTCCGGCAACCCGACGCACTCTTTCAAGGACCGGGTCGTCGCCCAGGCCATCGAGGCCGCGCGCGCCTTCGGCTTCACCACCCTCTCCTGCTCCTCCACCGGCAACCTCGCCGGTGCGGTGGGTGCCGCCGCGGCCCGCGCCGGCTTCCGCTCCTGCGTGTTCATCCCGCACGACCTGGAGCAGGGCAAGGTCGTCATGGCCGCGATCTACGGCGGCGAGCTCGTCGGCATCGAGGGCAACTACGACGACGTGAACCGCTTCTGCTCCGAGCTGATCGGCGACCCGGCCGGCGAGGGCTGGGGCTTCGTCAACGTCAACCTGCGGCCGTACTACGCGGAGGGCTCCAAGACCCTGGCGTACGAGATCTGCGAGCAGCTGGGCTGGCGGCTCCCCGACCAGCTGGTCGTGCCGATCGCCTCCGGCTCGCAGCTCACGAAGATCGACAAGGGGCTCCAGGAGCTGATCAAGCTCGGGCTCGTCGAGGACCGGCCGTACAAGATCTTCGGTGCGCAGGCCGAGGGATGCAGCCCGGTCTCCGTCGCGTACAAGGCGGGGCACGACGTCGTACGGCCGCAGAAGCCGGACACCATCGCCAAGTCGCTGGCGATCGGCAACCCGGCGGACGGTCCTTACGTGCTGGACATCGCCCGTCGTACGGGGGGTGCGGTGGAGGACGTCAACGACGAGCAGGTCGTCGACGCGATTCGGCTGCTCGCCCGGACCGAGGGGATCTTCGCGGAGACCGCGGGCGGGGTGACCGTGGGTGTCACCAAGAAGCTGATCGAGAACGGGCTGCTGGATCCCTCGCTGACGACCGTCGTGCTGAACACGGGGGACGGGCTGAAGACGTTGGACGCGGTGGCGGGCACGGGGCTGACGGCGACGATTCGTCCCAGCCTTGATTCGTTCCGCGAGGCCGGACTCGTCTAGCCAGAAGCCGAAGCCCTTACCTGACCGGAGGTCCTGAACATGAGCGTTTCCGTCCGTATCCCCACCATCCTGCGCACCTACACCGGCGGGCAGGCCGAGGTGAGCGCCGAGGGGGCGACCCTCGGCGATGTCATCGCCGACCTGGAGAAGAACCACACCGGGATCGCCGCCCGTGTTCTGGACGACCAGGGCAAGCTGCGGCGGTTCGTGAACGTGTACGTGAACGACGACGACGTGCGGTTCGAGCAGGGGCTGGAGACGGCGACGCCCGACGGGGCCGGCGTCTCGATCATCCCGGCCGTCGCCGGCGGGTGACCGTATGACTGGTCATTACCTTCGGTAATAGCGATGACCGAGTGTTCATCTGATTGCCCCCTCCGTGAGAGAAGCGGAGGGGGCAATTCTCTATGGTTGAGCGCGGTACAGTTGGGGAACCAGCTGCTTTCTTCATGCCGGGCGCATATGAGTTCTGGTTCCACATGCGATGAGAAGTAGCCAAAGTGTGCGCGTCTTATGAGGCTTATGCGCCTTTTATGAGGCCCGACTTGCCCTGAATTCGGGCGAATTCTCCGTACATTCCTGACTGGTCTTGCCCAGAATTCTCGTCCGATTGACCTGTTGCAGACGGCAGTTGGACAGATACATTCAGCCGCGGTCGACGCGTTCCGGCGCACGCCCCCAACCATGTGGGGGGTGAGGTCTGACCCGGATCCGCGAAGTGCGGGTCCGTGCAAGGGCCAGTAATAGGGGAGTTAGGCATGGCTCAGGGCACCGTCAAGTGGTTCAACGCGGAGAAGGGGTACGGCTTCATCGCGGTCGACGGTGGTGCGGATGTATTCGTCCACTACAGCGCGATCCAGATGGACGGTTACCGCACCCTTGAAGAGGGCCAGCGGGTCGAGTTCGAGATCTCGCAGGGTCAGAAGGGGCCGCAGGCGGACATGGTCCGTCTCGCGACTGGCTGAAGCACGCGCCGGGTAACAACAGCGTCGTTCTTCGTTCTTCTTCGGAGGGCTCGTACCCCATGGGGAGTCATGGGTACGGGCCCTTCGGCATGTCCCGGGCGCCCCACGCGTCCCAGGAGCCCCCTCGGAACCCCTGCCGTTCCTGGCCGGTCCCCGAGAGGCGCTTGCACTCGACCATGCCGAGTGCTAATCATTGGCGTTAGCACTCTGAAGGTGAGAGTGACAACGAAGGACCGGGTCGGTGAGGCCCGCGGGCCGGGTGGGGAAGGAACCCACAGGGTCGGCGAGCCGTCCGTCGCGGGCGCGGGCGCGGTCCGAAGGAATCACCCCCAGTCCTGGAGGGACCACTTCACATGGCCAAGATCATCGCGTTCGACGAGGAGGCGCGGCGCGGCCTCGAGCGCGGCATGAACCAGCTCGCGGACGCCGTCAAGGTGACGCTCGGCCCCAAGGGTCGCAACGTCGTCCTCGAGAAGAAGTGGGGCGCCCCCACGATCACCAACGATGGTGTCTCCATCGCCAAGGAGATCGAGCTCGAGGACCCGTACGAGAAGATCGGCGCCGAGCTGGTCAAGGAAGTCGCCAAGAAGACGGACGACGTCGCCGGTGACGGTACGACCACCGCGACCGTTCTCGCCCAGGCCCTCGTCAAGGAAGGCCTGCGCAACGTAGCCGCCGGCGCCAACCCGATGGCCCTCAAGCGCGGTATCGAGAAGGCCGTCGAGGCCGTCTCCGCCGCTCTCCTCGAGCAGGCCAAGGATGTCGAGACCAAGGAGCAGATCGCTTCCACGGCCTCCATCTCCGCCGCCGACACCCAGATCGGCGAGCTCATCGCCGAGGCGATGGACAAGGTCGGCAAGGAAGGCGTCATCACCGTCGAGGAGTCCCAGACCTTCGGTCTGGAGCTGGAGCTCACCGAGGGTATGCGCTTCGACAAGGGCTACATCTCGGCGTACTTCGCCACCGACATGGAGCGGATGGAGGCGTCGCTCGACGACCCGTACATCCTGATCGCCAACTCCAAGATCGGCTCCGTCAAGGACCTGCTCCCGCTCCTGGAGAAGGTCATGCAGTCGGGCAAGCCGCTGCTGATCATCGCCGAGGACGTCGAGGGCGAGGCCCTGTCGACCCTGGTCGTCAACAAGATCCGCGGCACCTTCAAGTCCGTCGCCGTCAAGGCCCCGGGCTTCGGTGACCGCCGCAAGGCCATGCTCGGCGACATCGCCATCCTCACGGGCGGCGAGGTCATCTCCGAGGAGGTCGGCCTCAAGCTGGAGAACGCGACCCTGGACCTCCTGGGCCGCGCCCGCAAGGTCGTCATCACCAAGGACGAGACCACCATCGTCGACGGTGCCGGTTCCTCGGACCAGGTCAACGGCCGCGTGAACCAGATCCGTGCCGAGATCGAGAACAGCGACTCGGACTACGACCGCGAGAAGCTCCAGGAGCGCCTGGCCAAGCTCGCCGGTGGCGTCGCCGTCATCAAGGCCGGTGCCGCGACCGAGGTCGAGCTCAAGGAGCGCAAGCACCGCATCGAGGACGCCGTGCGCAACGCCAAGGCGGCCGTCGAGGAGGGCATCGTCGCCGGTGGTGGCGTGGCCCTGCTCCAGGCTTCCGGTGTCTTCGAGAAGCTGGAGCTGGAGGGTGACGAGGCGACCGGCGCTGCCGCCGTCAAGCTCGCCCTTGAGGCCCCGCTGAAGCAGATCGCCGTCAACGCCGGCCTCGAAGGCGGCGTCGTGGTGGAGAAGGTCCGCAACCTCACCCCGGGTCACGGCCTGAACGCCGCGACCGGTGAGTACGTCGACCTGGTCAAGGAAGGCATCATCGACCCGGCGAAGGTCACGCGCTCCGCTCTGCAGAACGCCGCCTCCATCGCCGCGCTCTTCCTCACCACCGAGGCCGTCATCGCCGACAAGCCGGAGAAGGCCGCCGCGCCCGCCGGCGGCGGTATGCCGGGCGGTGACATGGACTTCTGATCGACTCCGGGCCGCCAGGCCTGACGGTTGATCAACGTCCTTGCCGAGGGCGGCACTTCCCGGAAGCGGGGTGTGCCGCCCGCGGTTTTTTCTGCGCTATGCTTGATCACGAGCCGCCCGACGTGAACTCCCGTCGGTCGACTACGCGTTGGTGGTCCAAGGAAAGACGCCCCGCTTCCTGCGGGGAAATGCAGGTGCAAGGCCTGCCCAGCGCTCCATGTGAAGCCCGTCCCACGGTCGTGGGGCGGGCTTCGGTCGTGTGGGGGTGCCTTGGTAGCGTCTATGTACATGCACATACCAAGGAGTATCGAGACGTGACTGCCCCCGCCCCCTCCACGGCTGCCTCCCGCGCGGCCGAGATCCTCTCCCGGCCGATCCACATCAACGGCCTGAGGGTCCCGAACCGCATCGCCATGGCGCCCATGACGCGCATGTTCTCCCCGGGCGGCGTTCCCGGCGAGGACGTGGCGTCGTACTACGCCCGCCGCGCGGGCGCCGGAGTCGGTCTCATCGTCACCGAGGGCACCTACGTCGGCCACGAGTCGGCCGGGCAGAGCGACAGCGTCCCGCGGTTCCACGGCGAGGAGCAGCTGGCCGGCTGGGCGAGGGTCGCCGAGGAGGTGCACGCGGCGGGTGGCGCCATCGTGCCGCAGCTGTGGCACATCGGCATGGTGCGCGAGCAGGGCCAGCCGCCCTATGCCGACGCCCCCGCCGTCGGCCCCTCCGGCATCCGCGTCGGCGCCGACGAGCCCACCGGGCACGCGATGACCCAGCTCGACGTCGACGACGTCATCGGCGCGTTCGCCCAGGCCGCGGCCGCGGCGGAGCGCATCGGCTTCGACGGGGTCGAGCTGCACGGCGCCCACGGCTACCTCCTCGACCAGTTCCTGTGGGCGGGCACGAACCGGCGCGGCGACGCGTACGGCGGCGACCCCGTCGCCCGTACGAAGTTCGTGGCGGAGATCGTGGCGGCCGTACGGGAGACGGTGTCGCCGGAGTTCCCGATCGTCTTCCGGTTCTCGCAGTGGAAGCAGGAGGCGTACCGGGCGCGGCTCGCCGAGACGCCGGAGGAGCTGGAGGCGATCCTCGCGCCGCTGGCCTCCGCCGGGGTCGACGCGTTCCACGCCTCCACGCGCCGTTACTGGCGGCCGGAGTTCGAGGGGTCCGACCTCAACCTCGCCGGCTGGACGAAGAAGCTGACCGGCAGGACGACGATCACGGTCGGGTCGGTCGGGCTCGACGGGGACTTCCTGCGCGGATTCATGGGCGAGGGCTCGCCGGTCAAGGGCATCGACGATCTCCTCGACGCTCTGGAGCGGGAGGAGTACGACATGGTCGCCGTGGGGCGGGCGCTGCTTCAGGATCCGGAGTGGGCGGCGAAGGTCCTGGCGGGGCGGTTCGACGAACTCCGGCCGTATGAGGCGGCGGCGCTGAAGTCGTTGAGCTGACGGGCTGAGAAGGCCCGGCTGAGAATGGGACCCATGACCCACACCCCCGCCCGCGTCGCCACCCCCTCCGACGTCGATGCCATCGTCTCCGTCTTCACCAGCGCCTTCTTCCACGATCCCGTCTGGGGGCCCGCCTTTCCCGACAAGGGGCGGCGGGCCGAGCAGGCCGCGGTGATGTGGCGGGTCTACGCCGGTTCCGCGGTCCGGTATCCGTGGACCCTGGTGACTCCCGGGGGCGAGGCCGCCGCCGTGTGGATTCCGCCGGGCGGGGTCGAGCTGACGGAGGAGGAAGCGGCCGGGCTGGAGGGGAAGTTGGCGGAGGCCACCGACGCGGCGACCGCTCGGGCGATCATGGAGGTCGGGGAGCGGTTCGAGGCGGTGCATCCCGCCGAGCTGTTCTTCTATCTCACCATTCTCGGGACCCACGCCGACCATCGCGGCAAGGGGCTGGGGATGGGACTGCTGGCCGCCGGTCTCGAACGGATCGACGAACTCGGCGCGCCCGCCTACCTGGAGTCGACCAACCCCGCCAACCTCAAGCGCTACGAGGGCGTCGGTTTCGGGGTGCGGGACGAGATCGTGCTGCCCGGTGGGCGGACGGTGACGACCATGTGGCGGCCGGGGCGCTGACGCGGCAGCCAACTCCGGCTAGCGTGGCGGGACATGCGGATTCTGCATCTCTCGGACACGCACATCGAGCGCACCGACGCTCCGAACAGGAACGGCGTCGACGCCACCGACTCGCTGCGGCTGATGCTGGCGGAGCTGCGGCACCTGCGGGACGTCGA
The DNA here is from genome assembly GCF_010548375.1 of Streptomyces sp. SID13726. Classification (GTDB taxonomy): domain Bacteria; phylum Actinomycetota; class Actinomycetes; order Streptomycetales; family Streptomycetaceae; genus Streptomyces. Next base: position 35,190 of record NZ_JAAGLY010000016.1, on the reverse strand, counting down.
CGCGGTCGTCGTCACCGGGGACATCGCCGATGAGGGGGACGTGGAGGCGTACACGGTGGTGCGGGAACTCGTGGGGGAGTTCGCCCGGCCGCTCGGCGCCGCCGTCTTCTACACCACCGGCAACCACGACGAACGCCAGGCGTTCGGCAAGGTGTTGGGCAGTGGGCACGACCGGCCCGACGCCGTGCTGGAGACCGAGGCGGCGGAACGGGCCGCGGTGAGCACGGTCGACGGGTACCGGTTCGTCACCCTGGACTCGCTGGTGCCGGGCAAGGTGTACGGGCGGATCGGTGCGGCCCAACTGGACTGGCTGCGCGCGGTGTTGCGCACCCCGGCCGAGCGTGGCACGGTCCTCGCCTTTCACCATCCGCCCATCAGCATCGGCCTGTCCGTCACCCAGCAGGTCTTCGGGCTGCTGGACCCCGGGGAGTTGGCGGCGGCGATCCGGGGGAGCGACGTACGGGTCCTGCTGACCGGGCACTTCCATCTCCAGCTCTTCGGGATGCTGGAGTCGATACCGGTGTGGGTCACGCCCGGGGTGGTCAACCGGATCGACCTGACGACGGAGCACGGCACCGAGCGGGCGGTGCGCGGGGCCTCGGCCTCGCTGGTGGAGCTGGGCGGGCCGACGAGCCCGATGTTCCACACCTTCCACGCGCGCGATCCGCGGGCCCACGAGACGCTGTACCGGCTGGACGAGGAGCAGACCCGCGCGGTGGTGGAGAAGCACGCACCCCGGTGACCGACTTGGTTGACTCAAGCAAGGGAAAGGGGCTGAAGTGGAACCAGCAGCCCCTACCCGTGAGGAGTTCGACGATGACGTCAGCCGAAGATCTCGAAGTGCGCACCGCGGCCGGTGCCGTGCGCGGACGTGCCGAGGACGGGCTCGTGGTCTTCCGGGGGATCCCGTTCGCCGAGCCGCCGGTGGGGGAGGCGCGGTTCCAGGCGCCGCGGCCCGTGCGGAGCTGGGAGGGGACCCGGGAGGCGTACGACTTCGGGCCGCCGCCCCCGCAGGAGGCGGGCTTCCAGGGGCGTACCGGCGAGCTGGACGCGCCCACCGGCGACGACTGGCTGACGGTCAACGTCTGGACCCCCGAAACCGGTCCGGCGGCCCGGCGCCCGGTCATGGTGTGGATCTACGGCGGCGCCTACAAGCTCGGCCACTCCGGCAGCCCCGGCTACGACGCCCAGCACCTCGCCCGCGCCGGCGACCTCGTCGTCGTCACCCTCAACTACCGGGTCGGCATCGAGGGGTTCGCCCTGCTGGAGGGGGCGCCCGCGAACCGGGGGCTGCTGGACCAGGTCGCCGCGCTGGAGTGGGTGCGGGACAACATCGCGGAGTTCGGCGGGGACCCCGGGCAGGTCACGGTGTTCGGGGAGTCGGCCGGGGCGGGGTCGGTGGCCTCGCTGCTGGCGATGCCGAGCGCGCGCGGGCTGTTCGGGCGGGCCGTCGCACAGAGCGTGCCCGGCACCTTCTTCTCCGCCGAACTCGCCCGGGACATCGCGGTGGAGATCGCCAAGGAGGCCGGGCTCGCGCCGACCGCCGCCGCGCTGTCCGCCGTGGACCCGCGTGAACTCCCCGCCGCCGGAGCCTCGTTGGGGCTGCGGATGCGGGAGTTCGACGACCGGTGGGGGCAGGTCGCGCCCACCGTGACGCCGTTCTCGCCGGTCGTCGACGGCGAGGTGCTGCCGTGCACGCCGTGGGAGGCGCTGGCGGCGGGCGCGGCCCGGGACGTGGAACTGCTCGCCGGGCACAACCGGGACGAGTACCGGCTCTTCCTCGCCCTCGGCGAACAGCTCGGCAAGATCACCGAGGAGCAGGCCGACTGGGCGCTGCGGACCTTCGCGCCGGGCGCCGACGGCGAGCGCTCCTACCGCGCGGCCTTCCCGGACGCGGGCCCCACCGAGCTGTACGAACGGGTGCAGACGGACTGGCTGTTCAACATGCCGTCGCTGCGGCTGGCCGAGGCCCAGATCGCGGGCGGCGGCCGGGCCCACGTCTACGAACTGGCCTGGCCCGCACCGGGGTTCGGCGGTGTGCTCGGTGCCTGCCACGGCCTGGACATCCCGCTGCTGTTCGGCACGTACGACGCCGACCTCGGCCAACTGCTCTTCGCGGGCAGCGGAGTTCCGGCGGAGGCGAAGGCGCTCACCGCGGCCTTCCAGACGGCGTGGACCGGGTTCGCGCGGACCGGCGACCCGGGCTGGCCGGCGTACGACACGGAGGGCCGCCGTACCCGGGTCCTCGACGTGGAGTCCGAGGTGCGGGCCTATCCGGGCGAGGTCGTACGGCGGCTGTGGGCCGACCACGACTTCACGGCGCTGCCGCTGCTGAAGTAGCGGGTCAGAGGTTTCCGAGCGGTTCGATGTCGACCTTGACCGGGGTGCCCCACACGCGGAGCACCTCGTAGTCGGTGAACTCGTGGACGAGCCGGTAGGCCATCGCGGGGCGCGGGCCCCGGCGCTGGGCGTTGAGATACAGCTCGGCCTCGTGCCGGTCGCGGCGCGGGGTGCCGCACAGCTGCCACTCCTGGCCCGTCCACTGCTCCGGCAGCCAGCGCTGCTGGGGCTGCGGGCGGTCCTCGCGGACGCCGTAGCGGGAGGGCGTGGCCTCGGCGGGGCGCCGGCCCATCGCGGGGCCGTTGATCTCGGCCCGCCGGGCGGCCCGGCGCCGGGTCTCGCACAGCAGGCACAGGTCCGGGGCGTTCTCGTCGACCGGGCCGTTCGGGTGCTCCGGGCAGCGGGTGCTGGGGGCGGCGGCGGTGACGCTGTCCTCCAGCAGTTCCAGCGCCCGCTTGAGGTCGGCCTTCACCTCGTGGAGCCGGGCGTCCGGTGTGTCACCGGTGAGTGCCTCCCCGTGCTCGCCGACGAGGCGGAGAGCGCGGCCCAGGGCGGTCAGCTGGGCGTGGTTCATGCGGTGGCTCCGGTTCACATGGAAAAGGCAAGGAGAACGCCGCTCCTTGCCACTCTCAACATATAGCGCACAGGGGGCCTTGCGGCAAGGCCCCCTCAATGCCGCAGAATCTCCGTCAAATCCTCGGCGAATGGGTGTTTTGATGACTGACGTGATCGTGGTCGGGGGCGGACCGACCGGGTTGATGCTGGCCTGTGAACTGAGGCTGCACGACGTGGACGTCGTCGTGCTGGAGCGGCTCGCCGAACCGACGGAGGAGTCCCGCGGACAGGGGCTGCACGCGCGCAGCATCGAGGTGATGGACCAGCGCGGGTTGCTCGACCGGTTTCTCGCGGTCGGCAAGAAGTTCCAGGTCGGCGGGTTCTTCGGCGGTGTGATGAAGGGCTGGCCGGAGGGGCTGGACACGGCGCACCAGTACAGCCTCGCCGTCCCGCAGCCCGTCACCGAGAAGCTGCTCAACGAACGGGCCCTGGAACTCGGCGTCGACCTCCGGCGCGGTCACGAGGTGGTGGGGCTGAGCCAGGACGAGGACGGGGTGGACGTCGAACTGGCCGACGGGTCGCGGCTGCGCTCGCGCTACGCCGTCGGCTGCGACGGGGGCCGTAGCGCGGTGCGCAAGTGGCTCGGCGTCGGGTTCCCGGGCGAGCCCGCGACGGTCGAGACACTCCTCGGCGTGATGGAGGCGACGGCTGACCCGGAGACGGTCACCGCGGTCGTCGAGGAGGTCCGCAAGACCCAGCTGCGGTTCGGGCTCGGGCGACTGGAGGACGGCACCTACCGGGTCATCGTGCCCGCGGCGGGCGTCTCCGAGGACCGGGGCACGCCGACCCTGGAGGAGTTCAAGGAGCAGCTGCGGGCCTTCTCGGGCACCGACTTCGGGGTGCACTCCCCGCGCTGGCTCTCCCGCTTCGGCGACGCCACCCGGCAGGCCGACCGCTACCGGGTCGGCCGGGTCCTGCTGGCCGGCGACGCGGCGCACATCCACCCGCCGACCGGTGGTCAGGGGCTCAACCTCGGTGTGCAGGACGCGTTCAACCTCGGCTGGAAGCTGGCCGCGGCGGTCGCCGGCTGGGCCCCGCGGGACCTCCTGGACACCTACCACGACGAACGCCACCCGGTGGGCGCGCGGGTCCTCGACAACACCCGCGCCCAGATCACCCTGCTCGGCGCCGAGCCGGGTCCGACCGCGCTGCGTGAACTGCTGTCCAGGCTCATGGACTTCGAGGACGTCAACCGCTACCTGACCGGCCTCATCTCGGCGATCGACGTCCGCTACGACTTCGGCGAACCCGGGCAGGAACCCCACGAACTCCTCGGACGCCGCCTGCGGGACATCCGCCTGAAGCAAGCCCGCCTCTACGACCTGATGCACAACGCCCGAGGCCTCCTCCTCGACCCGACGGGCAGCCTCTCGCTCGACGGCTGGACCGACCGCGTGGACCACGTCGTGGACACGAGCGATGAGCTGGACGTACCGGCGGTACTGCTGCGGCCGGATGGTCATGTGGCGTGGGTGGGCGAGGAGCAGGGGGAGTTGGCCGGGGCGCTGGTCAAGTGGTTCGGTGCTGCGGCTGGTTGAGGGGGCCTGGTGGGGTGGGCCGGGTGGCGGTGTCAGGAGGGTGGGGACAACAGGCGTCAGCACGGGCCCTGTTGAAATGAACCCATGCGGATCCTCAGCCTGGTCTCCGTGCCGCTCAACGCCATCACCGGGTGGCTCAAGAACAAGGGCCGCAGGGCGGAGCGGTGTCCCGTCTCGATGACCGCGGTCACCCGTCAACCGGACGTCCCCTACACGGAGTTCGTGCGGGAGGTCCGGCGGGTGCTGCCCGGGGCCCGGCTCAGGCGGCGGCTCTTCTGGCGGTACACCCTGGTCTGGTCGGGCTGACGGAGCTGCCAGTATCTGGAGGATGACCACCCACACCGACCCCGTCGACCACGAACTCGTCCGCGCCGCCGCCCATGTCGCGCGGACCCGTTGTCGGGGTGACAACCACACCATGGCGGCCGCCGCCCGGGCGAGGGACGGTCGGATCGTCACCGGTGTGAACGCCTACCACTTCACCGGCGGGCCCTGTGCCGAGCTGGTGGTCATCGGTGCGGCCGCCGCCCAGGGTGTGTACGAGCTGGAGACGATCGTCGCCGTGGGGGACCGGGAGCGTGGGGTCGTGTCGCCGTGCGGTCGGTGTCGGCAGGTTCTGGTGGACTACTTTCCCGGCATCAGGGTGATCGTCGGTGACGGCGACCGCGTTCGGGCCGTCGCCGTCACCGAGTTGCTGCCCGAGAGCTATGTCTGGGCCGACCACCAGGTCGAGGACTAGCCGGCGCTCGCCGCCAGCGCCGTGCGCAGGTGGCCCGCGGACTCCTCCAGGAGGCGGGCCGCCGTGGGGCCGTCGACGTCGGCCAGGATGGTGAGGATGGCGTTCTTCACCTCGCCGTCGGTGGCGGCCAGGGCGCGCTCGATCTCCTCGTCGTCGGCGCCGGTGGCGAGGGCGACGATCCGGCGGGAGCGGGCCCGCAGCTTCTCGTTGGAGGCGCGCACGTCGACCATGAGGTTCCCGTACGTCTTCCCCAGCCGGATCATCGTGATCGTCGACAGCATGTTGAGCACCAGCTTCTGCGCGGTGCCCGCCTTCAGCCGCGTGGAGCCGGTCAGCAGCTCGGGACCGACGACCACCTCGATGCCGTGATCCGCCGCGGCCGCCAGCGCGCTGTCCGCGTTGCAGGACAGGCCGATCGTCAACGCCCCCCGGGCCCGGGCATCCTGCACCGCTGCCACGGCATACGGCGTACGACCGGACGCCGACACCCCCACCACCGAGTCCAGCGCGGTCACCGCGAGCCCGTCCAGGTCGGCCCGCGCCAGCTCGGCGGAGTCCTCCGCCCCCTCGACCGAGGTCACCATCGCCTCGGGGCCACCCGCGATCACCCCCACCACCTGGGCCGGGTCGGTGTTGAACGTCGGCGGGCACTCGGACGCGTCCAGCACCCCGGGCCGCCCGGCCGTCCCCGCCCCGGCGTAGATCAGCCGCCCGCCACGGGCCATCCGCTCGGCGACGGCGTCGATCGCCGCGGCGATCCGCGGCAGCTGCCGGGCCACGGCGGCGGGCACGGAGGCGTCCTCGCCGTTCATCAGCCGGGCGATGTCGAGGGTCGGCAACTGATCGATGTCGGCCAGCTCGGGCCGGAAGGCCTCGGTGGTCAGTGTCTCCAACTGGGCTTGCAGATCACGGGGGTTGGAGGTGGAGGTCATGGCGGTGCGGCTCTTTCTTCGTGACTGACGACTTCCGGGTACTCGGGTCTGCCGACGGCTTACCGGTGGGTCTACCGACGGTGCCGGTGGGCCAGCGCCTCGTACGACGCGGCCAGCGCGGGCGCCGCCGTCTCGTACGTCCGCTGCGCCACCCCCACGAACAGACAGTCCACCACCAGCAGCTGACTCGTCCGGGAGGACATCGCCGCGGGCCGCAGCTCGCTCTCCCGGGCCGTGGACGTCGTCAGCACATGGTCGGCGTACTGGGTCACCGCCCCGTCCGGCCGCCCGGTGATCGCCACGGTCGTGGCCCCGTGCTCGAAGGCCACCCGCAGCGGCTCGATCACGTCCCCGGTGGACCCCGAGTGCGTGATCGCGATGGCGACGTCCCCCGTCCGCAGCTGCACCGCGTTCGTCACGGCGAGGTGCGGATCGCTGTGCGCCTGGGCTATCAGCCCTATCCGCAGCAGCTTCTGCGTGAGGTCCTGGGCGACCAGGCCGGACGCCCCGACGCCGTACACGTCGATCCGCCGGGCCGAGGCCGTCGCGCCGACCGCCGCCCCCAGCTGCACGGTGTCCAGCGCCGCCGCCGTATCGGCGAGGGTCTGCTGCTCGTCGTAGGCGAGCTTGGCGACCACGTCCGCGATCGGGTCGTCCACCGCGATGTCCGTGGTGATCGCGGGCGCCCGCCCGGACTGCTGCTGCGCGGCGAGCCCGGCGAGGGCGAGGCGCAGGTCGCGGTAGCCGGGGTAGCCCAGCAGCCGGGCCGTGCGCACGACGGTCGCCTCGCTCGTCCCGGTCAGTTCCGCGAGGCCGGTGACGGTGAGGGCCGCGCAGCCCGCGGGGTCGTTCGCGACGGCCTCGGCGACCCGGTGCATGGAGCGGGTCATCGACGGACCCAGCGTGCGCACCTTCGCGGCGAGCGCGCTGCCGAAAATTTCCTTCACTTCCTGGGGCACGTATGAAAGATATTTTCGGCTCGGACCCGTGGTCAAGAGCGCGCACAATGGCAGCATGGAGTCGATCGGTCCACTTGAGCAGAGCCTGCACACGGCACGCGCCCTCGTCCTCGCCGACCTGGCCGCCGGCGAGGTCGCCGCCGCGGACGTGGTCTCGATGGTCGAGGACTCCGTCGTACAGCGGCGCTGGTGGGTGGAGCAGTGGCCCGAGGGCGCGGAGTTCGTGGCGGGACTGGTCGCGCAGGACGTCCAGGACGCCCTCCTGGAGAGCTACGGCCGCTGGCCGCTGTGCCCGGTGTGCGGCTCCGGCGACCCGCACGCCCTGGAGGTCGAGCCGGAGCTCGGCGCCGACCCGCACTGGGTGTGCCACAAGGCGGGCGTGAAGGTCGCGGCGGTCGGCTCACTGGGCACGGCGACCGGCGGGGCGTCCTCCTCGTGACCGTGTACATCGACCCGCCCACCTGGCCGGGACACGGCCGTATGTGGTCCCACCTGGTCAGCGATGTCTCGTTCGACGAACTGCACAGCTTCGCCGAGGGGTTGGGCGTCCCCAGGAAGGCCTTCGAGCGGGATCACTACGACATCCCCTCGCACCGTTACGCGGACGTGGTCCGGGCGGGCGCGGTGGAGGTCAGCAGCCGCGAGGTGGTGCGGCTGCTCACGGGGGCGGGGTTGCGGCGGCCGAAGGGGCGGTGACTTCGGTGGCGGGGAAGGGCGTTGGCTTCGGTGGCCGGGAAGGGGGCTGACCGTGGCAGCCCGGAAGGGCAGTGACCGCGGTGACCGGCAAGGGGGTTGATCTCGGTGGCCGACAAGGGCGTCGGCCGCGATGCCCGGGGACTTCCTCAACCGGCCTGTCCGGGAAGGACGTACAGCCGGAGTCCCGTCTCGACCTCCCCGTACGCCCGCTCCTCGTCCACGCTCGCCCGGGCGAACCCGGCGCGGGCGATGACCCGTTGGGAGGCCGCGTTGTCCGACTCGATGGTCGCGCAGAGGCTCTGGACGTCGTCCCGGGCCAGGGCCCAGTCGCTGAGGGCGCGCAGGGCCTCGGTCGCGTAGCCGTTGCCGCGGGCGGAGGGGGCCAGGTCGTAGCCGACCTCGGCACGGCCGTCCTCGTCGGGGGCGCCGTGGAAGCCCATGCCGCCGACCGCGCGGCCGTCCTCGCGGCGGACGAGGACGAAGAGGCCGAACTCCGGGCGGTGGACGCCGGCTTCGTACGCCTTGATGGTCATGCCGGCGGCCTCGCGGGTGCCGTCGAAGGGGCCGTCCTCGACCCACTCGAAGCCGCCGTCGGTGCCCGCGGCCAGCTCGGCGGCGGCGGCCGGGGTGACGCCCTGGAGGGTGAGGCGTTCGGTGGGCAGGACGAGGTTGTTGCTCCAGCGCCACTTCGTGCGCGGGGCGCGGCCGGGCAGGTCGCCGCGGCCGGTGGCCCACAGGAGGGTGCGCCAGGGGTCGGGGCCGGGCTGGACCTCGGGGAAGATCCTGGTCAGGACGGACTCGGGGAGCCGGGCGGAGGGCTCGTACGTCAGGCCCAGGCCCTCGGCGATGTCGTACGTGTGCAGCAGTACCTCGGCGACTCCCATCGCGGCGAAGCCCTCGCGGTTCGCGCTGCGGAAGGGGTACGGGTGGAAGGCGCGGACCTCGCGCGGGGTGCTGCGGAGGGTGGCGGTGAACAGGGTGCAGGCCGTCTCGATCACCTGGAGGGCGCCCTCGGCGCCGGTGCCGTCGTCCAGGAAGATCTCGAAGGGGACGTACGTGTCCTGCGCGCGGCCCGCCAACTGCCCCGCGTACGCGACGAGATCGCTCGCGATGTGCTCGGCCGTCTTCAGGCAGCTCCACTCCAGCCGGCCGGCCGGCACCTCGCCCCAGTCCTGGTCCGCGGCCGTCCGCAGCAGCGCCACCGCGCCCTCGACCGCCTCCGCCACCCGTTCCGCGCCCATGTCTGCCATGCGGGCAGGCTAAGGCGCCGGGCGCCTCAGAGCGACAGCATTTCCAGCTCGGAGGAGAGGTTGTGGCGGGCCGTGGCCTCCCATGCGCGTTCCCCGTACGGCGTCCTGAACAGCCGGGGAAGATCCAGCAGTTGGCGCAGGATCGCGGACCGTCCGTCACGGAAGGCGTCGGCCGGCACGAAGCCGTACTCCTCGCGTACGGCGGCCGTGTAGGCGGCGTACGCGGCGGGCGGGGCGGCGAGGATCGCGAGGTCGGCGTCGCACAGCACCTCGCCGTTGCGGTCGCCGTCGGCGGGGGCGTGGGTGACGGTGAGGCGGACCAGACGGGCGACCTCGGCCGTGGCGCTTTCGGGGACCCCGGCCTCGGGGAGCGCGCGTTCGGCGAGACGGGCGGAGCGCTCCTCGTTCTCGGAGCGGTCCGGGAGGTAGACGGCGTCGTGGAACCAGGCGGCGAGCCGCACCAGTTGGGGGTCGTCCGCGTGCTCCGCCAGGACGTCGACGTGGTCGAGGACCGCGGTGAGATGGGCGACCGTGTGGTACCGCCGCTGCGGCTCCCGCCAGCGGGCGAGGAGGTTGTCGGCGTACGGGAGGGGGTCGGGGCCGTTGGCGCCCCGGGCTCCGTCCAGGGCGGCGGTGAAACGGTCGCGGAGCGCGTGGGATTCGGCCATGGCCTCAGTCATGGGCTCATTGTCCCGTGCGGGTCGGGCCTGCTTGGCTCGGGCGGGTCGGGCCGCGTTGGCGTGGGCGGGGTCAGGCCTTGTCGCCCCGTGCGGTTCAGGCCTGATTGATCCGGGCGGTCCAGGCCTGCTTGTCGTGGGCGGCTCAGGCCTCGTTGCTCCGCGCGGTCCAGGTCTTCTTGCTCCGCGCGGTCTAGGTCTTCGTGTCCTGGGCGGCTCAGGTCTGATTGCTCCGCGCGGCTCAGGCCTCGTTGCCCCGCGCGGCTCAGGTCTGCTCGCCCCGCGCGGTCCAGGCCTCATTGTCGCGGGTGCCGCCCCCTGGCAGTTTGGCTCCATGACTTCAGAGACCTCGGACGCCGTACGAGACCCCGAACTCCCCGGCCGCCTCCTCGCCACCGAACGCGACGCCCTGATCCCCCTCCTCCGAGCCCGCCCGGACGCCGACTTCGCGCTGCCGACGACCGCGTGTCCGGGGTGGACCGTGCGGGACGTGCTGGCGCACTGTTCGTCCGCGCTGCTGCGGGCGGTGGAGGGCAGGTTCGAGAAGGGGGTGTTCTCGCCCGAGTCCAACGACCGGGACATCGCCGAGCGCGCGGACTGGACGAACCAGCGGATCGTCGACGAGCTGGAGCGCGGGATGACGGACGCCGGGCCGGTGATCGCCGGGGCGGGCGGCAGGCTGGACCTCCTCGCGCTGGGGGAGTGGGTGCACGCGGGGGACGTACGGGAGGTGTTCGGGGAGGCGGACGCGTACGGCGGCCCCGGCCTCCCCGACGCGCTGACCCTCCTCGTCCGTACGACCCGGGAGCGCGGCCACCTCCCCCTCCACGCCGACCTCGACGACCTGGACGAACCGCTCCGGCTGGGCGACACGGCCGGTGACCGCACTCCGGCGCGGTACATCGGGGACGCGGCGACTCTCGTACGGCTGTACTCGGGGCGTCCGGTGGAGGGGCGGTCGTACGAGCTGGCGGGCGCCGAGGCGAAGGAGCTGAACATCTTCTGGTAGCGGTGAAGGAGCCGGACATCTTCCGGTGGCGGCCGGATCATGCTCGCGGGGTCGGGGCGTCTCGACGTACCCTTGAATTGGACTAGACCTGTAGCTGTCCTCGACTCGTCCGACGAATGGGGTCCCATGAGCAAGCGTGCAGTCCTGGAGGTGATCGCCCTCGACGTCGAGGACGCGGTCGCGGCCCAGGCCGGAGGCGCGGACCGGCTGGAACTGGTGACCGACATGGCGGCGGACGGCCTGACGCCGACGGTCGCGACGGTCACCGGGATCCGGGCCGCCGTGGACGTCTCGCTACGGGTGATGCTGCGGCTGGCGGACGGCTTCAGGGCGGGCGACGCCCATGACGTGGGCCGGCTGGTGCGGGCCGCCGGGGAGCTGCGGGAGGCCGGGGCCGACGAGTTCGTCCTCGGCTTCCTCGACGCGTCCGGCGACCTGGACCTGGACACCGTGGAACGCGTCACCGCCGAACTGGACGGCTGCCGCTGGACCTTCCACCGAGCCATCGACCACACCCCGGACCGAGACGCCCTGCGCAAACAACTGGCCGACCTGCCGGGCCTCGACACCTACCTCACAGCGGGCTCCCCGACAGGCGTCGACCAGGGCCTCCCGACCCTCCTCGCGGAGGCGGCCCGCTCGGGCGAGCCGGGCTACGAACAGCGCATCCTGGTCGGCGGCGGCCTGCGCCTGGAACACGTACCGCGACTGCGTACGGCCGGGGTGGACGCCTTCCACATCGGAGGCGCGGCGCGGCCGGGGGGCTGGGGGGCGCCGGTTTCGGCGGGGGCGGTGCGGGGGTGGCGGGAGGTGTTGGATCGGGGGTCACGGGGGTGACGGGGGGACTGGAGGGACTGGAGGTGCGAACGGCCGCGTCGGCCCCTGAAAACCCTGGCCAGTTCGTGAGCGTGGGACCGCTCAGGTTCGCCATGCGCCCCGACGAGGTGTCGGAGACCCTGCGAGCCGTCACCACGGAGACCCAGCGGCACACACTGAGGTGAGTTCAGCCTGAGGCTCTACCAGCGGCGGCAACGGCTGGCCGGAGTGGCGGTCGACGCGTGGTCGCGTTGCTGGTGAGGGTGCTTCCTCGTCTGTCGCCCTAGCCCTTCAGCGGGCGCAAACACAGGGACGTGGAGCCGTTTTCGCTGTACTCCGGGTAGGCGAGGTAGTCGCCGGGCGGGCACTCGCCGGCTGCTGGTTCCGCCACGCGGAGTTCCGCTGCCGCGGAGTCGCAGGGTTCTGGTTGGAGGGACTGGGCGGGCCAGTTGGTGTCGTTGCGGGCGCAGGAGCCGACCGTGAGGGTCGGGTGGGGGTCGGTGTCGCTTCCTCCGGTCAGCGCTCCGATGACCATCAGTACCGGAATCGCCAGCAACGCCAGGCCGAGCAGGCCCAGCGGGATCAGGGCCAGGATGCCCGCCGGGCGCTTGAAGAGCGGCTTGCCCGGGTTCAGTGGCGGGCGGAATCCCGGTGCGGCCGGTTCGGGGACGCGGCGGATGCCGGACAGCGCGCCGAGGTTGGTCAGCAGGGTGACGGGGGTGATCAGCAGCGACAGCGGCCCCCACCAGCCCAGCACCATCGTGTCCGCCTGCATGTCCCGGAACGTGGCCAGGGCGCAGGTGCGGCAGAGAACCCCCTCCCGTCGCAGGAAGCGCATCAGCACCAGCATTCCCTGGTGACCGCGGATCTTCACCGGGGCGGCGGGGGTTGCTCCGCAGATCTGGCAGGCGGAGGCAGGGGCGGGGGGTGTCTGCTGGTACGGCGTTCGCTGGTACGGACTCCCCGGATACGGATTCCCCGGATACGGCGTCTCCGTGTACAGCCCTGGAGTCGGCGCCTGCGCGTACGGCCCTGGAGTCGGCGTCTCCGCGTACGGCCCGTGCGCCGGCGCCTGCCCGTACGGGCCCGGCGCCGGGGGCTGTTGGTGGGTCCCGGCCCCCGGCATCTGCTGATACGGCCCCGCGGTCGGACTCTGCCGATACGGCCCCTGAGCCGGCGGATACGCGGGATGCGAAGGCGGCGGCGTGCTCAACAGGGGCCCTTTCTCGGGGACATGGCGGGACGGATCAGCACCCTACTCGGCGAGCGCCCCGGGCAAGGGGGCCGCGTGCGTCACGATCAGGCCCGACACCGCTCGGGTCAGGGCGACGTAGAGCCGTCGTAGGCCGGTCCGTTCGTCCGGTTCGCCGGTCACCACGGACTCCGGTTCGTCCAGGACGACGTAGTCGTACTCCAGGCCCTTGGCCAGGGACGCCGGGACCAGGGTGAGCCGGGTCTCCGTCGTGGTCTCCTCGCCGGGGGCGAGGTAGCCGACGCCGGCCGCCGTCAGCGCCTCGGCCAGCTCCGGGACCCGGGCGTCCGCCGCGATGAGACCGGTCGAACCCTCGTTGGCCAGCAACTCCTCGCACGCGGTGACCACTTCGGCCGCACCGGAGATCTCCCGCAGGTCGAAGAACCCCGGGTTCTCACGGACCGACGCGACCGGGGTGAGACCGGGCGCGATGTGCGGGAGGAGACGGGAGGCGTACGTGATGACGTCGGTCGGTACGCGGAAACCGGCCGTCAGCTCCTCGATCACGCCGTCGGACTTGCCGAGGTGGCTCAGCGCCTCGTCCCAACTCCGCGTCGCCCAGGGCGTGGTGCCCTGCGCGAGGTCGCCCAGGACGGTCGCCGAACCGGTCGAGCAGCGGCGCCCGACCGCCCGGTACTGCATCGGGGAGAGGTCCTGCGCCTCGTCGAGGACCACGTGCCCGAGCGAGTGCGTACGCTCCACGACGTCCGTCGCCTCGTCGATCAACACTGCGTCCGCGGCAGCCCACTTGGCCGACTTCACCGACCGCACGGGCTTCGCCCAGAGGATGGTCTTCTGCTCGTCCGCGTCGAGGATCCCCTCCGCGTGCGCGGCGAGGAAGTCGGCGTCGGTCAGCAGGCGCAGGACCAGTTTCGCCGGATCGACGGGCGGCCAGATCGACTTGACCGCCGCCTTCACCGCCGCGTTGCGGGCCACCGCGTCCTGCACCCGGTCGTCCGGCGCCTCCCCGGACCGCTCCATCTGCACCAGCACGACGTGCGCGATCCGCTGCGGAAGGGCCTCGCGGGCGGCGCCGTAGCGGATACCCCGGTCCAGCAACTCCCTTACGATCTCCTCGATCTCGTACGCAGGCACCCGCCACCTGCGCGACCCGCGCACCACCATCACCGGCTCGGTGGGCATGGTGACGTGCGCGTACACGGCCCGCTTCAGCACCTCCGCCATCCTCGCGTCGCCCTTGAGGACGGCCGCGGGTGCCTCGTCGGTGCCGCGCACCTCGACGTGCGCCACGAGGTCGTCGACGGTGGCCTGCTTGACCGTCAACTCGCCCAGCGCGGGCAGCACTTGCTCGATGTAGTGCAGGAAGGACTTGTTCGGTCCGATGACGAGGGTGCCGGTGCGGGCCAGCCGCTCGCGGTGGGCGTAGAGGAGATACGCGACCCGGTGCAGGCCGACGGCCGTCTTCCCGGTGCCCGGCCCTCCCTGCACACAGACCGTGCCGCCGAGACCGGACCGTACGATCTCGTCCTGCTCGGGCTGGATCGTCGCCACGATGTCGCGCATCGGGCCCACGCGCGGGCGCTCGATCTCCTGCTGGAGGAGCTTGCTGGTGGTGGCGGCCTCGGCCGGGTCGGAGAGGTGCTCGTCCTCGTACGCGGTGATGTCGCCGCGGGTGTACCCGAAGCGGCGGCGCAGCCCGACGTCCATCGGGTCCTTCTTGGACGCCCGGTAGAACGGCTGCGAGACCGGCGCCCGCCAGTCGATCACCATCGGGTCGCCGTCGTGGTCGTGGACGTGCCGGCGCCCGATGTAGAAGCGCTCGCCGTCCGCGCCCTCCGCCTGGTCGGCGCCGGGGGAGTGCAGGTAGTCGAGGCGGCCGAAGAAGAGGGGGGTGTCGCTGAGGTCGGCCAGCGCCTTGATGCGCTCGTCGATCTGGCGGGCCAGGACCTCGGCGTTGACCCAGTTCGCGGTGACGTCCTTGATGTCCAGCGACTCGACGTCCTCGCGCATGGCACGCAGGGCGGCGCGGGAGCCGGCGAGGTGGGAGCGCTCGCGGGCGAGGGGGTCGTCGGCGGCGCCGGGTGCGTCGGGTGCGTCGGGTGAGGGCACGGGTGAGGGCACTGGTGTGGACGGCCTGGACAAGGGGGTGCCTCCGAAGGTGCTGCGGGCCACGTGGTGGGAAGCCGACCGGTTTCCGTCCGGTCGGCGGCGCTCCGGGAGGGAGGCGGGCAAGAGCGGAGATTTTAGGTGAAGTGGAGGGCGGGACGCCAACCGTTTTCCCCGAGCCCTTCCGTAGCCCTTCCGTAGCCCTTGCGAAGCTCTACCGCAGCCCTTCCGCAACCCCTGTGAAGCTCTTCCGAAGCCCTTCCCTGTCCCTTCCTTATCCCTTCCGAACCCCTAGGGGACGGTCCCTCAGCCGGCTGGGGGAGACTCCACCCACGGGCGATACTCAGGTAGCACAGGAAGTGGCTACCTGGGACCGATGCCCTCCTTATGCCTGGTCAGCCACCATGGAGACATGAGTGCAGCGACCTTCACCCCAGCCCCCGGTCGCCCGTCCGGGGCGACCCCCCTCTCCGGCCTCAACCACCGTCACCGCGTCGGCCAGGCCTTCCGCGCCGTCCGCGTCTTCGCCGGCGCGGCCCTCGACGTCGTCATACTCGGCGAGTACGGCGAGGAGGCGGGCGTCCGCCGCCGCCGGTGAGCGCGGGGCGGCGGACCACAGGCTCAGGCCCCGTCCGCCAGCAGCTCGTCCGCGTCCACGATCCGGTAGGCGTACCCCTGCTCCGCCAGGAACCGCTGGCGGTGCGCGGCGAAGTCCTGGTCGATCGTGTCCCGTGCCACCACCGAGTAGAAGTGCGCCTGGTGCCCGTCGGCCTTGGGCCGCAGCACCCGCCCGAGCCGCTGAGCCTCTTCCTGCCGTGAGCCGAACGTCCCGGAGACCTGGATGGCGACGGTCGCCTCCGGCAGGTCGATGGAGAAGTTCGCGACCTTCGACACCACCAGCACGCTGATCTCGCCCTCCCGGAAGGCGTCGAAGAGCTTCTCGCGCTGGGCGTTGGAGGTCTCGCCCTTGATGACGGGGGCGTCCAGATGCTCGCCGAGTTCGTCGAGCTGGTCGATGTACTGCCCGATGACGAGGATCTGCTGGCCCGCGAAGCGCTTGACGAGCGCCTCCGTGACCTTCCTCTTCGTCGCCGTGGTGGCACAGAAGCGGTACTTCTCCTCCTGCTCGGCGGTGGCGTAGGCGAGCCGCTCGGAGTCGGTGAGGTTGACCCGTACCTCGACGCAGTCGGCGGGCGCGATGTAGCCCTGCGCCTCGATCTCCTTCCAGGGCGCGTCGAAGCGCTTGGGCCCGATGAGCGAGAAGACGTCCGACTCGCGGCCGTCCTCACGGACCAGGGTCGCGGTCAGTCCGAGCCGTCGCCGGGCCTGGAGGTCGGCGGTGAACTTGAAGACAGGAGCGGGCAGCAGATGCACCTCGTCGTAGAGGATGAGCCCCCAGTCCCGGGAGTCGAAGAGCTCCAGGTGCGGGTAGACGCCCTTCCGCCGGGTGGTGAGCACCTGGTAGGTGGCGATGGTGACGGGCCGGATCTCCTTGCGCGTCCCGCTGTACTCGCCGATCTCCTCCTCGGTCAGCGAGGTCCGCTTCACCAGCTCGTGCTTCCACTGCCGGGCGGAGACGGTGTTGGTGACGAGGATGAGGGTGGTCGACTTGGCCTGCGCCATGGCACCGGCGCCGACGAGGGTCTTCCCCGCGCCACAGGGCAGCACGACGACTCCGCTCCCGCCGTGCCAGAAGTTCTCCACGGCCTGCTTCTGATACGGCCGCAGCGCCCACCCGTCCTCGTCCAGCTCGATCGGATGCGCCTCGCCGTCCACGTACCCGGCGAGGTCCTCGGCGGGCCAGCCCAGCTTGAGCAGGGTCTGCTTGATCTGCCCGCGCTCGGAGGGGTGCACGACCACGGTGTCCGGGTCGAGCCGCGCCCCGACCAGCGGGGTGATCCGCTTGGAGCGCAGGATCTCCTCCAGGACCGGCCGGTCGGTGGTGGTGAGGACGAGTCCGTGCGCGGGGTGCTTGCTGAGGGTGAGCCGCCCGTACCGGTCCATCGTCTCGGCGACGTCGACGAGCAGCGCGTGCGGCACCGGATACCGGCTGTACTGCACCAGGGCGTCCACGACCTGCTCGGCGTCGTGCCCGGCGGCGCGCGCGTTCCACAGGCCCAGCGGGGTCACCCGGTAGGTGTGGATGTGCTCGGGCGCCCGCTCCAGCTCCGCGAACGGCGCGATGGCCCGGCGGCACTCGTCGGCCTGCTCGTGGTCGACCTCCAGGAGCAGGGTCTTGTCGGACTGGACGATGAGGGGACCGTTCACACGCACATCCTTCCGCACGGGCCAAACGTCCAGTGTGCCTCAACCGGCGACGATCACGGGAGGCCGAGCGGTCCCGGCGGCGGTCGCCGTGCAACCCCGGCACCTGCTCGGGTGTCTTGACTGGCGGGAGCACTGGCGGGAGCGGTGTGGGGAGGGCGTATGGGGATGTCCACGGGCGGCTGGGTGGTCGGCGGGGGCGCGCTGGTGGTGCTGGTGGCCACCGGCGTGTGGGCGAGCCGCCCCGCCGCCGTCGACGCGGACCTCTGGAGCCAGGTGCGGCCGGCGATCGAGGCCCGGCTGATGTCCGAGGCCCACGGCACCGGCTACGGCGAGACCGAGCCACAGCTCAGGGCCCGCTGGTTCTGCCACGCCGACGCGATCGACCTCGCCGAGCACGCCGGCCTGATCCGCGCCGGCGTCACCACCCTCTGCGTGGAGTACGGAATCCGCTCGGGCACCCTCGTCGAGTGCGCCGGCGCCGAGACCCCCCAACTCCTCGGCCTGCGCCGGCAACCGGACGGCGACTACCGCATCGTCTCCCAGGAGACGCCCCCCGACGGCGCCCTCCACAGCGACTGGCTGACCACCCACTTCGGCCCCACGACCACGGCGGCCCTGAAGACCACCACACCCTCGACAACCCTCGAACAGGCAGCCCGCACCCACTTCGCCCTGCCGGCGGACTCACCGGTCACCGACTGCTGAGGGGGGTTGAGGGCGCCCCCTTCACCTACTGGTGATCACTTTCGGCGGACGCCGGGCCGGGCTGCGACTCCGTTCCGCCGCCTCACCTGGTCGACCAGGGACAGCGCGTGGCCGGCGCTCTCGGCGTCGCCCGTCTGGTGATACAGATCGGCGGCGAGTTCCAAGTTCTCCAGGGCCTCGGTGTTGTGCCCCTGCTCCACAAGAGCGACCGCCAGAGCCGAGAGTTCGTCGGCGAGACCGTGATCGTCCTTGCTCTCGAGGAATGTCTCCAATGCGAGGGTGTGCAGCCGCACCGCCTTGCCCCACTTGCCCTGCCGCTGCCGTACGAGGGCCATGTTGCCCAAGGTCCGGGCTTCACCGGAGTGATCCCCCAGGTGCCGGAACGTACCCAGTGCCTCCTGCTGTGCCGTGAGGGCCGCTTCGAAGTCCCCGGCAGCCACCAGGGTGCCGGAGAAGTTGGACAGTTCGACTGCGCGTTCATGGGGCATCAGGAAGCCGTCGGCCATCTCGAGCGCGCGTTGGTGCAGTTCCAGGGCCCGGTTGGCTTTCCCGGCGTTGCGCGTCGCGGTGGCCAGGCTGCCCAAAGCTTGCGCGTAACCATGAAGGTCGCCCTGTTTCCGGAAGATCTTCGCCGCCTTGCGGAGATTGCGGGTGGCCTCCTCCGTGCGGCCCAGTTCCGTCAGCGTCTCGCCGGTGTTGCTGAGGGCGCCTGCCACTCCGGTTCTGTCCCCGGAGCGCTTGAACAGCTGCGCGGCCTCGGTATGGGCTGCCACGGCCTGTTCGAACCTGCGCTGATCGTGCAGTGAGAGTCCCAGGTTGTTCAGGGCGCCGGCGAGGGCGCGGCGCTTCTTCAGTCTCCGGCAGATCTTGATCGCCCTGTGGTGTGCCCGAATCGACTTTCGCAGCTTGCGCTGGTCCCGTAGAACCACGCCGTGGGAGCTCAGCAGGGAAGCCTCACGAAAACCGTCCTTGAGCCTCCGACTGGACCGGATGCCCGCGGTGAGCACCTGCCCGGCTTCGTCCAGGTGACGTGCCTCCATGAGGAACTGGGAGACGGACATCGCCAAGGCCGCACACATCAGGTCGTCGGTGGCGCTGTGTGACCAGAGGGTGGCCGCTACCAGAGTGTGCCGCTCGGCCTCGAGCCACCGCAGCGCCGCAGCACGGTCGGCGAAGACCTGCGTGGGCTTCGGTGGGATGGGGGTGAAGGCGGCCTCACATGCGAGGGCGGCCCTCTCATAGAGGTACGCGAGCAGACGGATGAGGCACTTGCCCCAGTCGTCGTCACCCGATACGAGCTGCTCCCGGGCATAGAGACGTACGAGGCTGTGCTGCTGCCAGCGGCCGTACGGCCGCTCCAGATGCTGTTCGACCAGGTGTCTGCGGCCCAGATCCAGCAGTAGCCCTTTGGCCTCCTCGACGCTCCCGCCGTAAAGCTGAGCCGTGGCCTCGGCGGAGAAGTCCGGTCCGGGATGGAGCCACAGCAGTCGGAAGAGCCTGGCCTGATCCTTGGTGAGCCTCCGGTACGACAGCTCGAAGGCCGCGGTCACGGCGCGTTTCTCCCGGGTCAGGACGGACAGCCTGGAATGCGCGTCCTCGAGGTCCTGACGTAGGTCGGCAAGGGGCCGACTCGGGACGTCGATGAGGAGGGACGCCAGGATGCGCAGGGCCAGCGGCAGACCACCGCAGAGCGCGACGAGCCGGTCCGCCTCGTCTGCCTCGGCCGTCACCCTCGTGTCTTCGGGGAACGCCGTGCGCAGGGCACCGCTCAGCAGCTCTCGTCCCTCGTCGCAGGGCAGTTCCCGCAGTGTCAGCGTCAGTGCGTCCAGGTCCGCGAGAGAGTGCCGGGAGGAGATGAGAGTGCCCGTGCTTGCGTCACTCGGCAGGAGAAGGCGGACTCTGTCGCTGGCCGGTACGTCGTCCAGGACGACCAGGACCCGTCGCCCGGCGGCGGCCAGGGCGGCGAGCGCGGAACGATAGACGCCCACCCGCTCGTCGATCCGGGGAGGGATGTGCTCCGGAGGGACGCCGAGTGCTCGGAGAGCGGTGTCCAGCGCCCGCTTCGGTGACACCTTGCGTTCCCCGTCGTAACCGTGCAGATCGATGTACAGCACTCCGCCGGGGAACAAGCCCTCTTCCCGCGCTCGGTGAGCTGTTTGGAGCACCAGTTCCGTCTTGCCCGTGCCGGCCAGCCCGGTTACCGCCACAGTGCCCGCGGTACCGCCTGCTGTTGTCGGCGCCAGGGCCGAGAGAGCTTGGTCCAGTTCGGTGCGACGTCCCGCGAAGGTCGCTGACTGTCTGGGCAGTCCGGCGAGTGCTGGGTCCGGGCGGTCCGGCAGCGTCAGAGTGATGTCCCGCCCCTGAACCACGAAGCCGAAGAAGACTCCGCCACTGATGTGGTTCTCGGTACTGTCAGTCATTCCCTGCCCTGGCGGTACCGGGCTACGGCCCTGCTGAAGGTGAGCACCTCGGCTGCGGTGAACATGCTCATGTTCTCCTCGGTGACCACGTAACCGACCTCGCGCCAGGCGTGAAGGAACGCCGGGTCGACACCATGTTCGACAGCCCGGTCCGCCACGTCTCGCAGCATGTCATCGAAGTGCTCCCTGCTCAGAGGCATGGGTTCGTCGGCATCGGGGTCGAAGAACAGCGGGTCGTCCGGTCCCGGTTCGCGGCCGAACTTCTCACGGAACTCTCGGCACAGGCCTTCCATGCCGTCCGCGAGCTTCTGCCAGCGATGTTCGTCGAACCGCACCACGGAACTCCCGTCTGCGTTCCAGATACGCTCGACGGGCGGACGGGACCGTCCAGGAGAGGCTGCCGTCTTACCGGACTTCTTACGGACCTTGTTCAACGCCGCCACGCGCACGGCTTCACGCCGTTCGTCCCATTGCCCATCAGACTCCGCGGGTGGGCCATCCTCGTCCTGCGGCCCGTCGTCGCTCGTCTCGTCGTCGACATCCCTGCGTCGAACGGTAGTGCTCAGGTCCATCCTCGCGTGCATGCCCACCCAGTCCAGCAGATCCGGCGTGATCGTCCGGTCCACCGTCGACACCTCGGTGACACCCAGCTCGAATGCCAGGCGCGGCAGAGCGAGGCCGGGAGAACTGGTCCAGATCAGGGCCTCGGAGGGGATCGGCTGGGTGAAGGCCGGGACGGCGAAAAGGCGCCCGAGGGTCTCGGTGACTGAAAGCCCCAACTCGGGGGCAAGGGCGAGGATGTCGAGCACCGGCACCAGTGACGACGTCTCGTCCAGGGACATCGCCCATGTCCAGGCGTGTTCGCCCATATCGTCCAGAGGTTCACCGGGCTTCGTCAGGAGAGCCGCGTACAGGGCCCCGAGCAGCAGTGCGGATTCCTTCTTCACCGGGAGCCCTTGCTCCTTGAACCGCCGTAGTCCGTTGCGGAGAATTGCCCGTGGTGTGCTACCGGTCCAGGACGACTCGGCCGTTTCCTTCCAGAACTGCCTCACCCGTTCCTTCGCGTCCTCCGGCGGTTCGGGCAGTCGCAGGTCCGGTGACGGTCCGCAGACCGCGCGACAGCCCTGGAGCGCGGCCCCTGGCAGAAGTCGGCGGGGCAGGCGGCGTCGGTCGAGCCCGGCCGACGCAAGCCGACCAGTGAGCGCGAGAAGGAACTCCCCGTCGTCCACCGGCATTTCCAGTTCCTCGCTCGCTGCCACGGTCTCGCGGACAAAACGCTCGATTCCCTTGCCGTGCACGGTGCCGTGCAGCAGGCGCAACCAGGCGTCGCGCGCGTTGGCGAACTGCAGTTCATCGACGAAGGCCTTCGGCCAGGCGGTCCCCAGGAACAGCGTGTCGAGGGGGTCGATGCTGTGAAACCAGTCTGGTACGTCCTCGTTCAACTGAGCTGCTGCGAGTGCGAGGTAGCCGAAAGCGTAGGCGCCGGCCAGGCTCAGCTCGTCGGGTGCATTTGAGCGGAGCAAAGCTTCGAGAGCGTCGGCACTGACATTCTGTGGATCACCCCCGGTGCCGATTTCGCCCGGAGCAGCCCTCCGTGATCGCCGTTCCTGCTTCTTCCTCGAGGCCTTTCCCATGCGCTCCCCCTTCTCGGACCAGCATGCCCGGCGGCGCTGCGGTGTGACGGCGAGACTGTCAAAACGCAACCGGCTTGAGGGGGCCCGTCCTCAACCCTCCGCCAGCTCCGCCACCCCCGTCACCCGGTGCAACGGATACGTCCGCACCTCGTCCGCCGTGTGGTCGTACGCCGTCACGAAGCCGCCCTCGACGCGGATGGGGGCGATGACGCGTTGGGTGGCGGAGCCCTCGGCGTTGACGTAGCCGATCCAGAGGGCGTCGCCGGTGAGGACGGCGGCCTGCATGGTGGCGAGGGTGTCGGCGGGGCTGGTGCGGGGGAGTTCGCCGGTGGAGTGCGGGGGCTGGGCGGGGTTCTTGCGGGGGGTCGTGGAGGCGAGGTCGCCCGCGCGGATGGCTCGGATCGCGGCCGAGAGGAGGGTGGCGTCGGGGATCGGGGGGCCGTCGGGGACGGGTTCGGGGGCCGTGCCGGGCGGGGTGCGGTGGGCGTGGGCGCGGGTGATCAGGACGTCGCCCTCCGCGGACTCGGCGGCCGGGGCGAAGCCCATCGCGCGCAGGCCGTCCAGGAGGGTCGCCGGGTCCGCCTGGGCGGCCAGCACCGTGGGGGCCAGGCGGCGCAGCCGCAGACCGCTCGCGCGCTTGTCGGCGAGGATCTCGTTCAGGACGGCGTCGTCGTCGCAGCGGACGTAGGCCGAGGCCGCGCCGACCCGCAGATGGCCGTGCTTGCGGGCCACGTCGTCGATCAGATAGGTCAGCGGCTGCGGGACCGGCGTCCGCGAGTGCGCGGCGAGGAAGGCGTGCAGGTCGGAGGCGGCCTGCCCGGCGTCAAGGGCCCGTCTGACCGACCCCGGCGTGAACCGGTACACCGTCGCCCCGCCCTTCGACTCCACGTCCGCGAGCACCCCGAGCACCTCCGCGAGCGGACGCTCCAGCGGCCCGGGGGCCACCGCGGTCAGGTCGGCCTGGAGCAGGACGTGGTCCAGCGGCTCGGGCAGCAGCGGGGCGAGGAGCCGGGCGGACGCGGCCGACGCGGTGGCCTGCTCGGCGGCGGAGAGGGGTTCCGTGACCGCGGGGCGATGGTGGTGCACGGGCAGCTTGTCGCCGGGGCCCTGCGGTGCGACGGACGCCGTCCTCGGCGCGGTGGCGCCCAGCAGCGCCCGCCCGTGCCCCGACAGCGCCCCCCGCCCCGTCACCCCCAGCAGCTCCGCCTCGTTCAGCGTCCACTCGGCGAGCCGGGACCGCAGGTCGTCCTCGCGCTGCGGCCCCCGCAGCGGACGTTCCCAGCGCAGCCGGGTCAGGACCGACGCGGCCGACGGGGACGTGCCCTCCGGCAGGCCCGCGAGGAGGGTCAGCACCCGGTGTCGTACCTCTGGCGCCGCGCTGCGGTCGAGGCCGGGGCCGAGCGCCGAGAGGGTGCGGTCCTTCGCGTCGCGCCCGCCGACCACGCCCGCCACCCGCGTCGCCGTCAGCCACGCCTCCGCGAGCCGCGCCCAGCGCTGGGCGGCGGGCTGCTCCAGCCACTCGTCGTGGGCCGGGGTCGCGGCGTACCGCTCGTCGGCCTCGCCGTCGGAGGCGATCAGGCCCGCCGCGTAGGCCAGTTCCACCCAGAACGCGGCCACCGGTTCCGCCACGTCCAGCGCCACGGCCGTGCGCTTGAGGTCGCGGACGCTCAGGCCGCCCGCCCGCAGCACCGCGGGCCCGCCCTCGTCCCAGTCCTTCAGCAGCTCCTCGACGGTCGCGAGCGCGGTGTACGCCTGCCCGGCCGCCGTCGCGTCCACAACCTGTGGACGGTGGCTCGCCGCGGGCTCCACCGCCGGCGCCACCGGCTCCACCGCGCGGTGCGCCCGCCCGCCGCGCAGATGCAGGGCCACCTCCCGGGGGAGTACGACCGTCCCGGGCGTCGTCGGCACCAGCAGCCCCAGGTCCAGGAGCCGCCGCAGATGGGCCGCGGGATCGGCGGTGACCTGTCCGTACGGCGGCCCCCACACCAGCCGCGACAGCACCTCCCGGGACTCCTCCGGCAGCCCCGCGAGCAGCGTCGCCATCCGCTTGCGGTCGGTGAACAGCTCCGTCAGCGAGGCCAGCGCCGACACCGCGTCGTGGGTCGAGCCGAGCCCCGCCGTCGTCACGATGTCCTGGATGCGGCCCGGCGACATCCCCGCCGTCGCCTCCCGCACGGTCGGCCCGAGCCCCGTCGGCGACGGATGCTGCGGCGA
Source organism: Streptomyces sp. SID13726 (assembly GCF_010548375.1). Classification (GTDB taxonomy): domain Bacteria; phylum Actinomycetota; class Actinomycetes; order Streptomycetales; family Streptomycetaceae; genus Streptomyces. The sequence goes on along the minus strand of NZ_JAAGLY010000016.1, from coordinate 11,059 downwards.
GGGCGCGAGCAGCTCACGGGCCGTGCGGACCAGCCGCAGCCGGTCGTCCTCGCCCCACACCAGGGCCTGCTCCCGCAGCGTGCCGAGCGCGCGGGGCAGCGCCGCCGAGACCGCCGGGTCGCCGCCGTCGCCGGTCAGCAGGGCCAGCAACTCGTCGTGCGGCGCCGGGTCCGCCGCCACGGCCAACGCCTCGGCCGTCTGGAGCGCGAAACGGTCCAGCCGCTCCAGCGCCCGCACCACCGACGCCCGCGTCCCGGCCCGGGTCGCGAGCTGGGTGAGGTCCGTCGGCACGGGGGTGATGAGGTCGGGGCGGGCACGCAGGAGCGCGGCCAGGGAGACGTCGTCCCTGGCCCTGAGCGCTTCCGCGAGGGAGCGCGGCGGTACGGCCGGGTTGCTCATCCGACCAACGGTAGCGGGTGCCCTGTGGACGGGTCCCGCACCAGGCGACCGGAGCGCGGCCGCGGATGGGCGAGCCGGCCCGGCACCGGCCCCGTCCCGGCGACACCTGCCTGCGCTAACGTCGTGCCACGGGGTATCCAACGCACCCGCCCCGGAGGGGACTTCGTGGGTATCGAGAGCGACCAGGTCGTCTACGAGTATCTGAGCCGTGTCGGTGACGTCGCGCAGCAGCGGCAGTTGCCGTCGTCCACCCGGATGCGGCTCGTCTCCGAGTTGCGCAACGAGATCGACCGGCGGCGCGCCAAGGCACCGGTGGACTCGCCCGCCGCCGTCCGCAGGATCATCGCCAGGCTGGGCAGCCCCGACGACGTGGTCACCGCCGCGGGCGGCACGGCGGGCGGCGCCGCGCAGACGCCGGTGGTCTCCATGCCCGTACAGCGGGACCGCGAGTCGGAGGAGGCGGCGGAGCGGCGCGGCAGGGGCGCGCGGGAGGAGCACGACTGGCGCGGGGCGGGCACGGGGGCGGACGGTGAGCGGCGCTGGAAGGGGCTGCGGAAGGTCGTACCGGGTCCGCGTCCCGCCGACGCCCCGCCGCCGGGTCCCGCCGACGCGTCCGCGGGACCCCACCAGGCCGGTCTGAACGAACTCGGCGACAGCGCCTCGCAGCCCGACTGGTGGCGGGTGGACAGCAGCCCCTTCGGGGTCGGCGACAGCGTGCCGGGTTTCGTCGGCGGGGTGGAGATCCCGGAGCTGCTGAAGCCGCCGCCGAAGGAGAAGCCGGAGCCGGAGCCGACGGTGGAGAAGGCGGAGGCCGAGGAGACCGAGCAGGCGGAGGCACCGGCGAAGACGCGCGCGTCGGCCTGGTGGAAGCCCAGGGCCGTGCCCAAGCCGGCGCCCGCCGCCCCGGCCCGCCGCCTCTTCCGCGGCCCGCGAGCCCCTGTCGCCGGCGGCTGGAGCAACCCCCTCCTCCTGCTGGCCGCCGCCCTCCTCGTCACCGGCGCCGTCCTCGGCAACCTCCTCGTCCTCCTCGTCGGCTGGCTCATCGCCTGGGCCTCCCGCCGCCTCTCCGACGCCGAGACCAAGTGGGCCGTCGTCTTCCTCCCCACCCTGGCCCTCACCGCCGGCCTCGTCTGGCTCTGGGGCCGCAACGAGGGCCGCTGGGGCGAGCCCATCACCAAGGGCCACATGAACGACGCGATCGCCGAGACCTGGCCGTGGGTGGTGCGGGGGGCGGCCGTGGCATCGGCACTCTTCTTGGTGTGGCGGTCACAGCGGCGGCGGTAGACGGGGAGGACCTGTCCGGGTTGGGCTGGGAGGAGCCGTCGCCCGCCGCCGAAAACCCGGTGTCTGCCCACCCAGCCCCCCGGGCACAATGACCCATATGGCCTCTACAAGCATCTCCGCCCCCACCCCCGCCCCGACCGTCGGCTTCGATCTCGACATGACGCTCATCGACTCCCGGCCGGGCATCCGCGCCTGCTGGGTGGAGTTGTCGGAGCGGACGGGGACGTATGTCGATGCCGACCTCGTGGTCACGCGGCTGGGGCCGCCGTTGGCGGAGGAGATGGCGTACTGGTTCGCGGCGGAGGAGATTCCGGCGGTGTCGGATCTGTACCGCGAGCTCTACCCGTCGTACGCCATCGACGGCACCCTCGCGATGCCCGGCGCCCGTGAGGCGATCGAGGCCGTGCAGGCGGCCGGTGGGCGGGCGATCGTCGTGACGGCCAAGTGGGAGCCCAACGCCAGGCTGCACATGAAGCACCTCGGCATGGCGCCGGACGCGGTGATCGGCAACCTGTGGGCCGAGCAGAAGGCCGAGGCGCTGCGCGAGCACGGCGCGAGCGTGTACGTCGGCGACCACGTCGGAGACGTCCGCGGGGCGCGGGTCGCCGAGGCGTTCTCCGTCGCCGTGACGACCGGCCCGTGCAGCGCCGCGGAACTGGGCGAGGCCGGGGCGGATGTGGTTCTCGCCGATCTCACGGAGTTCCCGGGGTGGTTTTCGGACTACCGTCCGGACTACCTTCCGGCCCGCGCCTGACGCCTTCCGGCCGCGACCGATTGCAGCACTCCCGCACCGGCCACCACGAACCCGACGGCCATGAGCATGCTCAATCCGAACATGTACGTCGGAAAAGGCGTCGTTCCGAGCAGGAACGGTGCCACGGTGACGAGAGTGACCACGGCGCCGATGAAGAAGACGATGGCTCCGGCACGGATCAGTCGGTCACCGGGAGCGGCGGAATTCGTTTGGGTTTTGTCACGCACCGGACCAGGGTAGTTCCCTGCCCGAAGGAACAACCGGGCGACGTCTTGTCACCGGCCTGAAGACCATTAGCCTTGGTACCGGCGGGTCCCGACGACCCGCCCGAGTGCTATCAAGAGCCGTTTCCAGAAGCAGTTTTCCGACGAGTACGAGGACGAGGACAGACGTGCCTACCGGCAAGGTCAAGTGGTTCAACAGCGAGAAGGGCTTCGGCTTTCTCTCCCGCGACGACGGCGGTGACGTCTTCGTCCATTCCTCGGTCCTCCCCGCCGGAGTCGAGAGCCTGAAGCCCGGGCAGCGGGTGGAGTTCGGCGTGGTCGCGGGACAACGCGGTGACCAGGCCCTTTCGGTGACCCTCCTGGAGCCCGCGCCCTCGGTCGCGGCGGCCCAGCGCAAGAAGCCGGACGAACTGGCCTCCATCGTCCAGGACCTGACGACCCTCCTCGAGAACATCACGCCGATGCTGGAGCGCGGCCGCTACCCCGACAAGGTCGCCGGCAAGAAGATCGCCGGCCTGCTGCGCGCGGTCGCCGACCAACTAGACGTGTAGTGACGGAGATTCCGACCGGGGCGCCGTCGCCCCCACTGCCGGAGCGGATCAGGCGGCAGCGCAGGCACACCCTGGAACTGCTCACCGTCTGCGCCGTCGGCCTCGTCCCCTGGACGATCCTGCTGGCCTTCACGCTGCCCAGCGGCTACACCGTCCGCCAGTGGCGTACCACCTGGGTCGGCTTCGACGTCCTGCTCCTGCTCGCGATGGCCGCCACGGCCGTACTCGGCTGGCGCCGCCACCGCGCGGTGGTCGTGGCGGCGGTGGCGACCGGCGCCCTCCTGGTCTGCGACGCCTGGTTCGACGTGTCGCTGGCCCTGGGCACCCCGCAGGTGTGGTGGTCGGCGGCGCTCGCGGTCTGTGTCGAACTCCCGTTGGCGGGCTTCCTGATCCACAGGGTGCTCGGAATGCTCAGGCTGGCCCAGTGGCCGGGCGCCCCGCGCTGAACCCTCAGGCGAACGACAGGGCGTCGGGCCCCAGCGCGGGTACGAGCCCTTCCGCCGCCGCCCGCGTCAACAGCCCCCGGATCGCCGCGTATCCGTCCTCGCCCAGATCCGCGGTGAACTCGTTGACGTACAGACCGATGTGCTGGTCGGCCACCGCGGGATCCATCTCCTGCGCATGCGCCATGACATAGGGCCGCGAAACCTCGGGCTCGTCCCAAGCCGCCCGCACGGACGCACGGATGGACTCGGAGAGCAGGGTCAGCCTCTCCGCACCCAGCGACCGCTTGGCGATGATCGCCCCCAGCGGAATCGGCAGCCCGGTGGTCGCCTCCCAGTGCTCCCCCATGTCCGCCAGCTTGTGCAGCCCGTAGTTCTGATAAGTGAACCGGGCCTCATGGATCACGAGCCCCGCGTCGACCCGTCCGTCCCGCACCGCGGGCATGATCTCGTGGAACGGCAGCACCACGATCTCCCCGACCCCGCCGGGCAGGGTGTCCGCCGCCCAGAGCCGGAACAGCAGATACGCGGTCGACCTCTCGGACGGCACGGCGACGGTACGCCCGGCGAGATCCACCCCGGCCTCCCGCGTGAGCACCAGCGGCCCGCAGCCCCGCCCCAGCGCACCCCCGCACGGCAGCAGCGCGTACTCGTCGAGGACGTACGGCAGCACGGCGTACGACACCTTCAGCACATCGAACTCACCGCGCTCCGCCATCCCGTTGGTGACGTCGATGTCCGCGAAGGTCACGTCCAGCGAGGGCGCCCCGGGCACCCGCCCGTGGGCGAGCGCGTCGAAGACGAAGGTGTCGTTGGGGCAGGGGGAGTACGCGATCTGCAAGGGCTCAGTCATGCTGCTTCCAACTCTCCAGTACGGGCACAAGCTTCCCGAACCCCGCCGTGAGGGCCGAGAGCGCGTCGCCGATGCGCCACGCGGCCCGGTCGCGCGGACCGACCGGGTTGGAGACGGCACGGACCTCCAGCACCGGCACCCCGTGCGCCCCAGCCGCCTCGGCGACCCCGAAGCCCTCCATGGCCTCGGCGAGGGCGCTGGGGTGCCGTTCCCGCAGGAGGGCGGCGCGGGCGGCCGTACCGGTCACCGTGGAGACGGTGAGCACGGCCCCGGCCAGGCCCCCGGTCGCGGCCACGGCGTCCCGTACGAGTGCTTCGGGCGGACGGTGGGTGACGGTCCCGAACCCCAGCTCGGTGACCGGCAGGAACCCGTCGGCGGTCTCGGCCCCGAGGTCGGCGGCGGTGATCTCGTCGGCGACGACCAGCGAGCCGACCGGCGCGTGGGGCAGGAACCCGCCGGCGATCCCGGCGGAGACGACGAGGCCGTAGGAGGCGGCGGCGAGGGCCGCGGCGGTACGGGCGGCGGCCCGCGCGGGCCCGACCCCCACGGCGAGGACGTCGACGGAGGCCGCGGTGCCCTCGAACGCACGGGCCACCGCGTCCCGTTCGACGGGGACCGCGGTGGCCACGAGGATGCGCATCAGGTACGGCTCCGACGGATCAGTAGTCCGCGTTCTCCAGCTTGAAGTTCCAGACGCCCTTGTGTTCCTTGCTCTGCCCGGACGTGGACTTGTCCTGCTCGACGATGCTGATGTACAGCGTCTTCTGCGGGGCCTGGCCCTGCTGCTGGGCGAAGAGGTCGACGCCGTCGAAGGCGTAGTACGTCTTCTTGTAGGCGTACGTCATCTGCTGGCCGTTGATCCACAGCGCCCAGCCGGTGTCCGCGACCTCGGGGTCGACGCCGACGCGCAGGGTCTCGCTCTGGTTGACCTTGATCGTCTTGGCGTCGCCCTTCTCCAGGGCGCACTTGGCGGCCTTGGCCTGACCGAGGTCCTTGCCGTCGTCGTAGCAGGTGGCCTCGGAGCTCACCGAGGTCGAACCGACCGTGACGGTGACGCGCGGCGTCGGCTTGTCGCAGGCCGACAGGACGAGCAGTCCGGCGGAAACGAGGCCGGCGGCGGCGACGGCGCGGCGGCGTCGCACTACGGATTGCAGCGTGGTCATGGCGGAAGGCTATCGGGCGGGTACAGCAGTCTCTTTATGCGGGGTACGGCGTGCCCTGTTCGTTACGCCACTCGCGCCCTGGAGCTGCCGCCGTGGCGGGACGAGCTGAGCAGCCCCTTCGCGGTGGCCAGCCAGCCGACCGCGACCACCGCGGCGGCCACGGACAGGCCGAGATAGCCGTTGAGCGGCATCACGATGCCGACCGCGCCGCCGAACACCCAGGACACCTGGAGGAGGGTCTCGGAGCGGGCGAAGGCCGAGGTGCGGACCAGTTCGGGCACGTCCCGCTGGATCAGCGCGTCCAGGGACAGCTTGGACAGGGCCTGCGCGAACCCGGCGCAGGCCGCCAGGCAGGCCACCAGGAGGGCCCCGAAGAAGATCGCGGCGGTGATCGCGGCGCCCAGCACGAACGCCACCACCGTCAGGATGATGATCTCCGGCGCCCTGGACCGCAGCCAGGCCCCGACCGCCGTACCCAGCGCGTTGCCCGCGCCCGCCGACACCGCCACCAGCCCCAGCGACACGGCCGCGCTCTCGCCGGTCAGGGGGTGTTCGCGCAGCAGGAAGGCGAGGAAGAAGGTGAGGAAGCCGGAGAGCCAGCGCAGGGCCGCGTTGGCGCCCAGGGCGTGGGTGACAGCGGTGCCGACCGTGCGCAGCCCGGGCCGCTTGACCGGCTTGAGGTGCGGTCCGTGCAGATGCTCCTCGTCGGCGGCGAGCAGCGCCACGTCCTCGCCCTTGGCCGAGTCGACCTTCGGCGGCAGCGAGAACGACAGGAACGTACCGGCGACGAAGATCACGAAGGCGCCGTAGAGCGGCCAGCTCGGTCCGACGGCCTGGAGCCCCGCGCCGACGGGCGCGGCGATGCCGGTGGCCAGGAGGCCGCCGAGGGTGACGCGGGAATTGGCCTTGACGAGGGAGAAGCGCGGTGGGAGCAGCCGGGGCACGACCGCGCTTCTGACCACGCCGTACGCCTTCGAGGCCACCAGTACGCCCAGGGCGGCCGGATACAGCTCCAGGCTGCCCGTGGCGACCGCCCCGGAGATGATCAGCGCGAGCAGGGCGCGGGCGAGCATGGCGCCCGCCATGGCGGCCCTGCGGCCGTGCGGGAGGCGGTCCAGGAGCGGGCCGATCACCGGCGCGAGGACGGTGAAGGGCGCCATGGTGATCGCGAGGTAGAGCGCGACGCGGCCCCGGGCCTCGTCGGTCGGCACCGAGAAGAACACGGTGGAGGCGAGGGCGACGGTGATCATGACGTCACCCGCGCCGTTGACGGCATGCAGTTCGATCAGCTTGCCGAGGCCCGACTCGCCCGCTCCGTGGGCGTGGGTCGCCTTGCGGATGCCGCGGGCCGTACCGGTGAACGGGAAGTGCAGGGCACGCCCGACGGCACGGACGGGTCCGGTCATCCGGCCCGAACCGCCACCGATCCCAGTGGCTCCCTGGGGTGTCCTTGCGGCTGCCACCCCGTCATAGTGCCCCGAGAAAGCTGTGAGTAGTGCGGTTACCGCGCGTTGGACCACATATGAAGTCACGATCCATCACGTCGGTGTAGGCCAAGCGGCAGCGAACAGGTAGCGTGCGTAGCGCGCCGTGGCGAACGTTCTCGGCCGCGCGCCTCTCGGTCATCCCGCAGAATGGATGGGAGCAGGTGCGCCCGAGCGCGATCGGGCGCGGACGTCGACGCGGCCCTTCGGTCCGCTCCGTCCGCATCCGCCGCCTTCAGGCCGGCGCACCCGAGTGACGGCGTAGGAGAGAAGCGATACCTGTGAGCGCAGCGACAACGCGAAGCCGCACCCCCGACCGCCAGTGCGCCGAGGCCGTCGACCTCGCCCGCGCCGCAGCCGAGGAGGCCGCCGCGCCCGGTGTGGTGGGTGAGCACGCGGGCCTGGTCTCCGAGGGCGATCGTGTCGTCACGCACTACTTCGAGTGCAAGGAACTCGGGTACCGGGGCTGGCGCTGGGCCGTCACGGTCGCCCGCGCCTCCCGCGCGAAGATCGTCACCCTGGACGAGGTCGTGCTGCTGCCCGGCTCGGACGCGCTCCTGGCCCCCGAGTGGGTGCCGTGGAGCGAGCGGCTGCGCCCCGGCGACATGGGACCCGGCGATCTCCTGCCCACCGACGCCGAGGACCTGCGGCTGGAGCCGGGCTACTCCGGCGAGGACGAACCCCTGCCGAGCGCGCCGGTCTCCGAGGAGATGGCGGAGCTGGTCGAGGCGGAGGACGCGGAGCTCACCGCGGGCACCCCGTCCCACCTCCCGATGGTCCCGTCCCGCGGCTCGATCGCCGCGGTCGCCGAGGAACTCGGCATGCGCCGCGCCCGGGTCCTGTCCCGCTACGGCCTCCATGTCGCCGCCGACCGCTGGGAGGAGTCCTTCGGCTCGAAGACCCCCATGGCCCAGGCGGCCCCGGCGTCCTGCGTCAGCTGCGGCTTCCTGGTCCCCCTCGGCGGCTCCCTCGGCCAGGCCTTCGGCCTCTGCGCCAACGAGTTCGCCCCCGCGGACGGCCGCGTCGTCTCCCTCTCCTACGGCTGCGGCGGCCACTCGGAGGCGGCCGTCATGCCCAAACCGCCTCAGCCGGCCCCACCGGTGATCGACGAGACCAGAGTGGACCCCTTCCCCCTGCGGCCGTCACCGGACTCGGGGTCGGTACCGGAGGCGGCGGACGAGGTCGCGGCGGAGTTGGGGCACTCGTAGCGACGTGAGGACTTCGTCGGGATCCGGCGAAATCCGAATGTAAAAGGCCGCCCACCGGTGGAATTCCGGTGGGCGGCCTTTTCGCCGTTCTACGACGCCATGTTCTACGACGCCATGGAGCGGGCCAGGTCGGACTTCGCCTCGTTCAGGGGCGCCGTGTCCTCGGGGCGCAGCTCGATGGTGCCGTCCGTCCGGTCCAGGAGTACGAGCGACGTGATGAGCAGACCGTGCGCCAGTTCTCGCAGGACCTCATTCGAGGTGGCCGTGTAGAGGCCGTACAGACGCTCGACGAAGACCTGGAAAAGCTCGCGATCCACCGCGCAGCCACCCTGGGGTGTCGGCGTCAGCCCGGACGGCACGTCGAGGAATCGGGCTGCTCCCGGAACCAGGGAGGCATACAGCTTTCCGCTGTGATAGCCCGCGTCCCAGATCGTCTCGTCGCCGTACTCGAAGGGATAACTCAATCCGCGATCTCCAGTCTGAGGTCGAGATCCGGGTAGGCCTGCCTGAGTTCGGCGAACCGCTCCTGCAGAGCCGCCCGGAAACGCGAGTCCATTCCTGACGTCGTGAACCGGAAGCCGATCGGTGCGCTCTCGTAGCCGGGAAGCAGTGCACGGCACTTCAGGTAGTTGGCCAGCTTCAGGTCGACGTGCTTGTCCAGCCACGAGGCGTCAGCGTAGATGGCCGACTTGAGTTCCCACATCACACCGTTCTCGAAGAGGTCGATGTCGGTGATGATGTTGCCTGTGTCAGGGTCGTAGACCTTGTGGTCGATGGCGCCTTCGAGGCAGCCGGAGACACCGCCGTCCGCCGCCTGCGCCGCCACCGTGAACGCCGCGGTCCGCACCGACGACTTGCTGACGGCCTTGCAGCCGCGCTTGAGGAGCTTCAGCTCGTCGTAGGCCCGGTCAAGGATCTTCAGCTTGCCGCTGAGGACGCCCACCGCGAGGCCGCTGCAACTGTCGAAGTCCTTCTCGCGCAGGCACTCCTCCAGATCGCCGATGCCGAGGAGTTCCTTCTCGATGTTCCAGATCATCTCCGCCGCGTCGCTGAACTCGTCGGCGTGCGCGAGGAGGGAGCAGTAGACCTGTTTGTGCTGGCACCAGCGGGCGAAGTCCACCGGGTCGCAGGGCAGGATCGACTGCTGGCAGCGGTACAGCTCGGCCGGCGTCATGCCCTGGTTCTCGCCCGCCTCCTTGGCGGCGACGGCGGCCTTGCGGCGCTCCTCCTCCTCTTCGCGGAACTTGGCGACCGCGGCGATGAAGGCCTTGGTGGACGCTTCCAGCGCCGCGTCCGCGTCCTTGCCCGCCGCGATCTCCGACTTGCGCGCCTCCTCGGCGTAGTAGGCCGCGGTGGACGCCGAGGCCTGGGCCTGCTCGGCGGAGACGGTCGCGTCGGCCGCCGACCTCGCGGCCCTGGAGGCGGCGGTGTTCGCGCTGTCCGCAGCGCTGCGTGCCGTCTTCGCGGAGGCGGCGGCCTCGGCGGCGGACGCCTCGGCCTGGTCGGCGTACTGGTCGGCCTGGTCGGCGTACTCCTGGGCCTTGCCCATGGACTCGTTCGCCTTCTTCGCCCAGTCCGCGGCCTCGGCGGCGGCGTTGCGGGCGGTGGCGGCGACCTTCTGCGCGGTGGCGGCGTTCTGCTGGGCGGTGGCCGCGACCTTCGCCGCGTCCGCGATCAGCTTCCGCACCTGGGACACATGGGTGGCGGTGAGGTTGTCCTTGCGCAGCGCCTTGTACTGCCCGGACACCACGAAGGCGTGCAGGGCGTCCGGCGAACCGGCCAGCGCGACCCGGGCCGCCGACTTCACCTCGGGGGTGCCGCTGTCGACCAGCTGCGCCGCCCTGACCCGCTCGTCCTGGGTACGGGCCTCGCTCCGGGTGGTGGACAGGAACTCGCTGTATTTCTTCGGGTCGCCGGTGGCCAGCGCGGCCCGGCCGGCCTCGGCGAGCACCGGTCCGGCACCGTCGATGACCTTGGCGATGTCGACGCGCATGCCCTCGGCCCCGGCCTGGAACCGGCCGTTCGCGACGAACGCGCTCACCGCGGCGGCGTCACCGTCCAGTGCGGCCTCGGCCGCGTCGCGCACCGCCTTGTCCGAGCTCTCCTCGGCGAGCCGCTCGACGTAGGAGCGCTCGTCCTGCTGGGCGGCGGTCGGCCAGCCGTTGCGGAGGTAGTCGAGGACGACCTCGTCCGGGCCCGCCAGCGCGGCCTCGGCGGCGGAACGGCCCCAGGCCGTGCCGTTCTTCATCGTCAGCAGGGCGAGGTCACGGCCCTGCTCGGCGACGGCCGGGAGGTCGGCGCCGGACGCGTCCGCCGCGGCGACCAGGCGGTCCCGCTCGGCGTCCCGGTCCTCGACGGCCTGCTCCAGCTCGGCCTGTTCCGCGACCTGGGCGTCGTACTCGGTCTTGTCCTGCTCGGCCCGTTCGATGCCCGCGTTGGTGCGGCCGAGCAGTTCCTCGGCCTCGACCTCACGGGCGAGTTCGAAGACCTGCTGGGCCTTGGCGACGGCGGCGGTGGCGGCGTTCGCGGCCGTGGTCGCCGCGTTCGCGTGCTCCGTCGAGCGCGTCGCCGCCTGCGCGGCCTCGCCGGCGTGCTCGGCCGCTTCGAGGGCGGCGTCACCGGCGTTCTTCGCGTGGGTGGCAGCTGATCTGGCGGCGTCCCGGGCCTCACGGGCCGCGGCGGCGGCCTTGCGGGCC
>NZ_JAAGLY010000169.1 GCF_010548375.1 Streptomyces sp. SID13726 | reverse complement strand
CGCCGCCGAACTCCTCCTCGCCCAGGCCCTCGACCTCCTGGTCGCCGGGGCCGCCGCCGTCGCGGCCGGGATCGCCGCCGCCGCGCCGATGCTGATCCTCGGCGCGGTCCTGGTCGCCGCGCTCCTCGGCCGCCGGTCGGGCAAGGGCGGCGGGTTCGAGGTCACGCAGACCGTCGTCCAGACCATCACGCAGACCGTCAAGGGCGGTGGCCGATGATCCGCCTCAACACTCAGGAGCAGGTCGACGCCGCCGAGCGCACCCTACGGCTCACGTGGGCGATCGTCGCCGGGGCTGTCGTGTACTCGGTCCTGACCGTGACCCCGCTCGTGCAGCGGGTCACCCCGGACGGCTGGGACTGGACTGCGCCCATCCTCCCGATCGTTGTGGACGCGGCCGTGGTGATCGTGGTCCGCGTCGACACCATCGTGGCCCGCCTCGATGGAGAGGCTGGTGCCTGGCCGCTCGCCCTGCGCTGGCTCACCGGCCTCATGACCCTGGCGCTCAACGTCGGCGACTCGATGCTCGCGAACGACTGGGTCGGCGTCGGCGTGCACTCGGTCGCGCCGGTCCTGCTCATCGTCCCCGCCGAGGCCTCGC
>NZ_JAAGLY010000168.1 GCF_010548375.1 Streptomyces sp. SID13726 | reverse complement strand
CCTGCTCGGCGCGGGCTGGGCGAGCGGGCAGCTCGCGCTGCTCGCGACCGGACGGCGGCACCCGCAGCAGGTGAACGAGGTCGAGGCGGGCGGCCACGCCGCCTACTGGGACGCGTTCTTCGCCGAGGACGACGTGTTCTACGGCCACGTGCTCGGGTTCAAGGGCCTCGAACGACCGGTCGTCGTGCTGTCCGTCAACGGCGTCCGGGACGTCGCACGGGCGCGCGAGATGCTCTACACCGGGCTCTCCCGGGCACGGTCGCTCCTCGTCGTCGTGGGCGACCGCTCCTGGATCGAGGACGGCGGGGGAGAAGCGGTCCGCCGTCGGTTCGCCCGGGGGCAGGAGTGGTCACCGGCCTGAGCCTCCGCCCGTGCGCACGCGTCGTGCGTCCTGCGTGATCAGCGGTCGGTGGATCCGGCGCCGAACTGGTCGAGGGAGTCGGCGAGCTGGGTCCAGGCGTCGTCCGCGCCGATCTGGCGGGCGGCCCTCGCCAGGTTCCTCAGGTCGGCGACGAGCGACGCCGCCTCCTCGCCGCGCTCGTCGACGTACCGTGCGTCGAGGAGGTGGGGCGCCTCGCGCTCGGCGTGCACGGCGACG
>NZ_JAAGLY010000167.1 GCF_010548375.1 Streptomyces sp. SID13726 | reverse complement strand
CGAGAACATCAACGACGCGCTGGGCACGTCGATCGCGAACCCGCTGTCCCCGGACTGGGTGCTGCTGTCGATCGGCAACATCGTGACCTGGGAGTTCGTGGGCTACAACATGCTCATCTTCTACTCGGCGCTGCGCGTCGTGCCCACCTCGCTCTACGAGGCGGCCGAGCTCGACGGCGCGTCCCAGTGGCAGGTCGTGCGGGCCGTCAAGATCCCCGCGATCCGCGGCTCGCTCGTCATCGCCACGATCTTCTCGATCATCGGCTCGTTCCAGCTCTTCAACGAGCCGAGCATCCTGCAGAGCCTCGCGCCGAACGCCATCACGACGTACTTCACCCCGAACCTGTACGCGTACTCGCTGTCGTTCTCCGGCCAGCAGTACAACTACTCGGCGACCGTCGCCATCATCATGGGCGTCCTCACGATGATCGTGGCCTACGTCGTCCAGCTGCGCGGCATGCGCAAGGAGGCCTGACGATGACCGCCACGACCCCCTCGACCCCGGCGGCCCCCGCCGCGTCCGGCGCGACCCCGCGGACGTCGCCGCGCAAGCCCGTCCGTCTGCGCTCGCGCGCCCCCCACAGCGTCGCCCGTCCGCG
>NZ_JAAGLY010000166.1 GCF_010548375.1 Streptomyces sp. SID13726 | reverse complement strand
GGGAAGGGCAGCACGACGTCCAGGTGCTCGCGACGCAGCGCCATGGCGCAGCCGTAGTAGGGCCGGTTGCCGGCGAGGATCCCGAGCACGTTGCGGACGTGGCGGGCGGAGGCGGCCGCGCGGAGGGTCCAGTCCGGCTGGCCGAAGGGACCGCGCAGGGCTTCGCCGCCGCCCAGCGTGGCGAGGTTGGTCGCGACGACGCGGGAGTCGCCGAGCGCGTCCACCATGGCGCGGACCCTGCCGGGCCGCCAGACGTCGTCCTGGTCGGCCAGGAAGACGAGACGCCCGCGGGCGGAGGAGAGCGCCTGCTCGAACGTGCGGACGTAGCCTCGGTTGTGCGGCGCCCGCGTCAGGTGCACGCGGGGGTCGCCGAGGTCCTCGATGCGCTGCACGGTCCCGTCCCGGGACGCGTCGTCCACGACGACCACCTCGTCGTGCGGGCCGAGCTGGTCGAGGATCGAGCGAAGCTGCTCCTGGACGAACTCCTCGCCGTTGTACGTCGCCATGCAGACGCTGATCGTCGGTGCGGGCACGGTCATGACTCTCTCTGTTCGGCGGAGGGTGCGAGCGGCGTGCGAGCCCGGCGCAGCCCCAGGAGG
>NZ_JAAGLY010000165.1 GCF_010548375.1 Streptomyces sp. SID13726 | reverse complement strand
CCGAGAAGAAGTGCGGCCACCTCGGCGGCAAGGTGCTCGTGCCCACGAGCCAGCACATCCGCACGCTCAACGCCGCGCGTCTCGCGGCCGACGTCGCGGGCGTGCCGTCGATCGTCATCGCCCGCACGGACGCGCTCGCCGCGGACCTCCTCACGTCCGACGTCGACGAGCGCGACCAGCCGTTCCTCACCGGAGAGCGCACGTCCGAGGGCTTCTACCGGGTGCGTCCGGGCTTCGACGCGGTCGTCGCGCGCGGCCTCGCGTACGCGCCGTACTCCGACCTCATCTGGGTCGAGACGGGCGAGCCCGACCTCGAGCTCGCGCGGACGTTCGCCGAGGCGATCCACGCGCGGCACCCGGGCAAGAAGCTCGCCTACAACTGCTCGCCGTCGTTCAACTGGAAGAAGCACCTCGACGACGCCCAGATCGCGAGCTTCCAGAAGGAGCTCGCCGCGATGGGCTACGCGTTCCAGTTCATCACGCTGGCCGGCTTCCACGCCGTCTCGCACTCCATGTTCGAGCTCGCGCGCGGCTACAACGAGCGCGCGATGTCCGCCTACGTCGAGCTGCAGGAGGCCGAGTTCGCCTCCGAGGCCGACGG
>NZ_JAAGLY010000164.1 GCF_010548375.1 Streptomyces sp. SID13726 | reverse complement strand
CGCCGAAGGTCGCCTCGCCCGGCTTCCAGAGCAGTTCGGCCCTGCCGTTCTTGAGCCGGTAGCCGCAGGCCTTGAACGCCTCATTCAGGGAGACGGTCTGGTGCGCGTCGCGACGGGCGAACCGCTCGTCGCGTGGGTCTTTCCTCGGCTGTCCCTTTTTGGCTGCCGCCGGGGCCTCGCACCCCGTCTGACCTGCGGTGGACGGAGATTTTCCCTTACTACTAAAGCCCGCGTTACTTTTTGGCTCGGGCAGGTCCTGCCCCGCACCGCCAGCGGGGGGTCGAGCCGCCTCCGCCTTGGCCTTATCGGCCGCCCGCTTTGCCCGCATTTTGCAGGCGGGGGAGCAGAAGACCTTGGTCTTCTTCCCGGGGATGTGAACCAGAGGGGTGCCGCAGTGGCACCGGGGGTTCGGCACGGCCCGGATCTGTGGCGCGGGCGCGCTGGTCTCTCGTACGCTCGTCATCGAGCAACGTCACCTGTTCTCGTGGGTCGAGGACTGGGGGCGGACGAGCCGGGAGGTCAGAGCCCCGGCTCGTTGCCGTTTCTGGAGCTTATGGGGCAGAGCCTGGCACATGTGGCTGTCCATCAGAGCAAAGACGCTCGTA
>NZ_JAAGLY010000163.1 GCF_010548375.1 Streptomyces sp. SID13726 | reverse complement strand
CGGCGAGCCCGAGCGCGACGAGGCCGGCGAGCGTCGTCGTGGCCACGGACCTCTTCCACGAGGCCCCGCGGTGGTTCTTCATCTCGTGTCTCCTCGTGCTCGTCTTCGAGCCGTTGCACCTGTGCCCCGTGCCCGCGCTGTGGGCGAACACGTTTTCGGTCTCCGTGTCGCGCTGCAGCGCGCTCCACGTGGCCGACCCTCCCCTCAGGCGGCTAGTGTTCGATGTCCTGGCGTCATCCGCGAGCAACGTGCTCGCGACGTCGCCAGCACCGAAACCAACCGAAAAGGTTTTCTGAATGTATGGCAGCGCGGTAGTCTCGTCAAGCAGGGCAGCGGGTTACAGTTCGATCACGGCTCGATCGCCGAGGGCGCAGCGCAGCGCACCGGCAGGAGGGGGAACGGCCTCATGACGACCCAGAGCGGGAGCGCCACGCCGCGCGCGGCGACCCTCACCGACGTCGCACGCCTGGCGGGCGTGTCCATCGCGACCGCGTCCAAGGCGATCAACGGGCGTGACCAGGTCAAGGCGGAGACGCGCCTGCGCGTCCTGGAGGCCGCCGAGCGGCTGTCCTTCGCGCCCAACGCGCTCGCGCGCGGGCTGCTCAAGG
>NZ_JAAGLY010000162.1 GCF_010548375.1 Streptomyces sp. SID13726 | reverse complement strand
GAGGAGATGTTGACGATCCGGCCGCCGTCGCTCATCAGCTTCAGCGCGCGCTGGCTCACGAACAGGGGCGTCTTCGCGTTGATCGTGAAGATCTTGTCGAAGAGCTCCTCGGTGACCAGCTCGAGGGAGCCCAGCGGGCCGTTCGCGATGCCCGCGTTGTTGACCAGGATGTCGAGCGGCCGGCCGTCGAGACCGGCCTCGAGGCCGGTGAACAGCTTGTCGAGGGCGTCCGCGTCCACGCCGAACTCCGCCTGGATCGTGAACGCCTTGCCGCCGGCGGCCTCGATGGCGGCGACCGTCTCCTTGGCGGCCGTCTCCTGGCGGCCGTAGTGGACGGCCACCAGGGCGCCGGAGCTGCCGAGCCGCTCGGCCACGGCCCGTCCGATCCCGCGGGAGGCTCCCGTCACCAGCGCCGTCTTGCCGGTCAGATCCGCCACGTCATGCTCCTCTTCGGTAGAGATGGCCCGGCTCGCACAGGTGAGCCACTGGCTACGCTTTCAGCCACCCACCCGTGCGGACACCCTTACCGGCCCCCTATGACGGGCGGAACACGACATGGCGGGGCCCCCGCACCGAATCGGTGCGGGGGCCCCGCCATGCGCTGCGTCG
>NZ_JAAGLY010000161.1 GCF_010548375.1 Streptomyces sp. SID13726 | reverse complement strand
CGAGCGGGGCCCGCGTGACGCGCTGGCGCGGCGTCGAGCCGCTCTCCACGATCGCGACGGGCAGCGCAGGGTCGGCCCCGGCGCCGAGCGCCTGGGCCGTGATGCGTGCGAGCTGCGAGACACCCATGAGGACCACCAGCGTAGCCGTGCGGTCGCGCACCCCGGCGAGCGCGGCGTCGTCGAGGCCGTCGTGCCCGCTGACCACGTGGAACGCGGCGACCGTCCCCCGGTGCGTGAGCGGGATGCCCGCGAGCGCCGGGACGCTCAGCGCGCTCGACACGCCCGGCACGACGTCGACCGGCACGCCCGCCGCGCGGCACGCGATCACCTCCTCGCCGCCGCGCCCGTAGACGAACGGGTCGCCGCCCTTGAGCCGCACGACCCGCCGCCCGCGCTGTGCCTGCTCCACGAGGATCGCGTTGATCTCGTGCTGCGGGACCGGATGGTTCCCGGGCGTCTTGCCGACGTCGATGACCTCCACGCCCGGCGCGAGCTCGTCGAGCACGTCGACCGGTCCGAGCCGGTCGGCGACGACGACGTCCGCCTCCGCGAGCGCCCGACGCCCCCGGACGGTGAGCAGGTCGACGGCGCCCGGTCCGCCACCGACGAGC
>NZ_JAAGLY010000160.1 GCF_010548375.1 Streptomyces sp. SID13726 | reverse complement strand
CGGGACGGACGCGTCCACGAGCACGACCGCGAGCTCCTCCTTCTCGATCGCGGCCTGGGTGCGCAGCGACGCGTAGAAGTCCGCGCCCTTCGTCTGGTGCACGCGGCGGCGGATGCCCGCGGTGTCGACGAGGACGTACGGGACGTCCTTGATCGTCACGAGCTCGTCGACCGGGTCGCGGGTCGTGCCCGCGGTCTCGTCGACGACGACGCGGTCGGCGCCGGCGATCTTGTTGAGCAGCGACGACTTGCCGACGTTCGGCCGTCCGACGAGCGCCACGCGCCGCGGGCCGGTCGGGCGCACCTCGCCGTGGGCGGACTCGGTCGGCAGGGCCGCCATGGCGGCGTCGAGCAGGTCCCCGGTCCCGCGCCCGTGGAGCGCGGACACGGGGTACGGCTCGCCGAGGCCGAGGCTCCAGAGGTAGGCCGCGTCCGCCTCGCCCGACTGCCCGTCGACCTTGTTGGCGCACAGCACGACCGGCTTGCCGGACTCGCGCAGCAGCCGGACCACGCGCTCGTCCGTCGCGGTGGCGCCGACGGTCGCGTCGACGACGAACAGCACGGCGTCGGCGAGCGAGATCGCGACCTCGGCCTGCTCGGCGGCCTTCGACT
>NZ_JAAGLY010000015.1 GCF_010548375.1 Streptomyces sp. SID13726 | reverse complement strand
CCGGCCAGCTTCGTCGACCGGTATCGGTCCAGGTCCGGGGAGATATACGGCCGTCCGTGGGGCAACCCTTGGCCATGAATGGGGCGCTAAGTGGCCGCCTACGGGGAGTATCTACTGACCGCCGTCAAACGTGCGTGAGGTCCGCCCCCACCAGGATCGCTCTTGTCAGGACTGCGTTCGTGAACTTCGTGCCCACGACGTTCACTGCGGTGAAGTTGGCGTCCGGGGCGATCACGTCGGACAGGTCGCCCTCCCAGAATGTGGCACCCGTCAGTGTTGCCGATGCGAGATGGGCACCGGCCAGCACGACGCCTTCCAGACGGGCGCCCGTGAGTTCGACGCCCTGCAGATTCGCGTCCTGCAGGTCGACGTCGTGGATGGTGGCCCCGGTGAGGCGGGCCCCGCGCAGGTCCATCACGAGATGGCTCTGCCGCACCGGCTGGCGTCCAAGGACCGTCAAGGCCGCGGTGGCGTCAGGGGCGAGAAATGTGGATGGTGTCTGCGCCGAGTCCTCGGCTGCGCCCCTTCTTGTCCCTCCGTTCGGCCTGCTTCCGTCCCGTGCTGGGGTGCGCACGAACGCCGACAGGACCTCGACGACCGTGCGATGGTCTCTCTCGCTGTCGTTCATGATTCGTTCGAGGCTGTAGATGCCGCCGAGCCGTTCGTGAAGGTTGCCGGACCCGAGCAATTTGATCGCTTCGACGTACCGCTCGGTGACCTGTCCCTCGCGTGTCAGCTCCGCTTGCTCGCGGTCCTTCTCACGCAGGTGGGCGAACTGCTCCTGGCTGTGTTCGTACAGCTTCTCGGCATGCCGGTGGTTGCGGTGGGTGTAGTGGAGGCCAAGCCCGGTGATTGCTCCTGCCCCGACGGCGACGAGCATGGTCCGGAAGCCGGTGATGACCACACCGTCGGCCGGCTGAAGGTTCTTTTCCCGAAGGTGGGCACCGTCGATCCACCATGGTCCGCGCCACAGGAGCAGGACATACCCGATGGCTGCGGCCGTGCCCATTACGGCGAGGGCAAGGCGCCTGGTCTGCGGCTTCATGCAGCGCATGATGGACCGAACTCGCTGCAGCGCACGCATGAACGGGTCATCTCTGAGGGGAAGTTGAGCTTCGGGGCGGCGAACAGAGTGGGGCAGGTCAGCCCGGTGGTGTCCGGTTGGGAGAGCAAGGCGTTGATCAGCGGCCGGACCGCCGGGATGTCGCCCCGCCCACAGCATGGCGTGCTGACCGTCTCCGTGGGAACGGGCCAGGTCCCCCTCGGCAACGTGAACGGAGGAAAGGCCCTGTACGCGTAGGGTGGTCCGGTGAGTTCATCGCCTCGCGGCCGAGCGCGTGGGTTGCGCCCGGCCAGGAAGAGCGCGTCCCGCAGTACAGGACCACAGAGCGCGCCCTCGCTGTCGGTGGACACGCTGGCGACGCTGTATGAACGGTTGCGTACGGGTGCTGCGAACGTCGCGGGCGTCACCTATCAGACGGCCGTCTCGGCGATGCTGCTGGCAGCTGGTCGTGCAGGAAGCGTGCCGGGGCTGGCGGTAGAAGGGGTGCGGCCCGAAGGGCTGGAGGATGTGGACTGCAGGCTCGCGGACGGCTCGACGTTGTTCGTTCAGTGCAAGGAGCGCGGTGTCGGTGCTCGCTCCATCGCGGCCGCTGAGCTGGCGGAAATCCTGGTGCACGGCGTGCGAGCACTCGTGCTGAGCGATCCGGGCAGCTCCGCGCCAGGACGGGATGGTGCGCGGGATCTGTCGGCTTCGGGCTTCCCGGCTGCTCCCGGAGCTGCCATCACCCGGTTGGCCATTGTCACCAACGGCAGATTCGGCAGCTCACTGCCGGAGACGGGCTGGACTCGCACACTCGATCAGGTACTGGCTGATCTACCCGAGGGCGAGAGCACACTGGCCTCCCTCATGGCGGCTGTGGAGAGGCAACTCGCCGCGGCCGAACTACCTGCCGCTCTGGCTGCTGAGCTGGTCTCGCGGGTCCATCTGGTGCAGGCGCGGGAGCATCTCGGCCACTCCACACGGGGGCCGCTGGAGACCGGCCTGGATCTGCACCCGGCTCTGGCCGAGTTGCTGCGGACACGGCTGGTGTGCGACCTGTCGGAGGTGGGTGCCGCCCAGCGGGAGACGACGCTGGGTACGGCCATCTGGCGCACTGGGCAGGATCTGGAGGCGATGGCGGCGCGTCTGTGCCGCGAGGTGGATGTGGAGAGCCTGCACGAAGCGGTCCGGGCGGGCGTGTGCGAGCCGGTCGACTTCCTCACGCAGCCACGACAGGATGCGCGGCGCTTCTATGACGGCGTGAGCGTACGTCCCGGGCATATCGCCGCCGGTCTGGACGTGCTGCGCCCGGTCGAGACCGATCATGCACTCAGCGGGCTGGCCGAGCGGCGGCATGTGGTCTTTGCCGGTCCCAGCGGCAGTGGCAAGTCCGCCCTGTTGTGGCGCTGTGCCCGCCTGCTCGAGGGCGGACCGCAGCTGGTCCGGGTCTTGCGGGTGGGCAACCCGGCGGAGGCGGAACTGCTGGTGCGTCATGTGATGCGTGCGCAGCCCTCGGCGCAGTCGCGGGTGGTGGTCTGTGCCGACGATCTCGGCAGACCGCATATGGCTGCGTGGGCCGCGGCACGGGAGCGGCTCCTGGAGCAGCCGGGAGTGCTGGTGCTCGCCGCCGCCCGGCGCGAAGACCTCACGCCCGAGCTGAGCATGGGTGCGACTCTGGTGTCTGTCACATTGAGTGAGCTGACCGCCGAGCAGATCTACCAGGCCGTGCAGGACAGTGGCATTCCTACCGTGCTGGCTCGTGAGGAGGCCGTCGCCCGGGCTGACGGTCTGCTGATGGAGTTCATCGCGCTGGCCACCACCGGTCGGCGTCTACGGGAGGTTCTCTCCGACCAGATCACCGGTCTGCGGACACCACAGCGCTGTCTGGATCGGACGGTGCTGCGTCTGGTCTGCGCCGCCCACACTCTCGGTGTGGAAGTTGCCGCCGATGCGCTGCCTGCCGTTCTGGGTCAGCCCGCCGATCTCGTCGGGGATGCCTTGGAGCGACTTGCCGATGAGCATCTGGTCGTGAACGAGGACGGCATCGGCTGGAAGGGGCTGCATGATCTGCGCACTCAGGTGCTGCTGCAGCTTCTGCACACGTCTCCCCCACCGACCGTGGCTGCCACGTATGCCGAAACCGTGCTGGTGCTCCCGGCCGCAGCCCGCCCCTCGGCGTTGCGGCGGGCGGCATCTCACATTGCGGCTGCCGTCGCAACGGCCCAGGCGGACGACTTGCCGGGCGATGAGCGTCTGGCCGGGTTGCAGCAGGCGCTGCGCCCGCTGAGCCAGGCGATCGCGGACCAGTTGCGTGTCTGCGTGACGGATCCTCCCTGGGGTGTGTCGGCAGCCGCGCACGCCGCTGGCCTGCTGGAGACAGCAGACCGTCTGGATACCCTGGCCCATCTGCATGCAGCGCTACCGCTCGTGGAACGCGAATGCCCCCCAACCCTGGAGGCGCCCACCCTGTTGTGGATGGCGCTGATGTGGGCGGACCGTGACCTGGACGTTGAGGGACTGCGGCCGGCCAAGGAACTGGGCAGGCGGCTTCCTGCCCGTAGCGACGACCTGGGTCGCATGGCCGCACGGGGGCTTTCTCCCGATGCGCTCACGCGGCTGCTCCTCGACGCGGACCTGGCAACGGCGGTGCGCCTGTCCGAAGCCGCCGAGCAGCTGGTCGGCCTGAACCGTCAACAGGCTGCCCTGGTCTATGAAAGGCATGTCCCCCCGCGCCGGGGGCTGCCAGGGGAGGACCAGGACCTTGTGCAAGCCGACCGGCGCGCGCAACTGACCGCTTCCCTGGCCGCCCTGGCCGAGCTCCGCGGAGCGGACGTCACCGCGGTCTTCGGGGATACGGAGCAGCGCGCCGTCGACGCGGTGGCCAGCGACCCCTACGGCTGCCGCGTGTCCGTGGAGATCCGAGCAACTACTGCTGAGGACACCCAGTCCAGCCTGCAGCAGTCCTGGAGCTATGACACCGGCCGTCTCTGCGTCATCACTGCAGTCGCGTTCGCCCGGCTCGACGGTACGGACCCTGTGCCCTCGGCCTACCCGCCCAGGCCCGCAAAGGATCCGGCCTCCGACAGTGCCCAGACCAACCTCCTGGCGCGGCGTCTGTTCGATGCCTGCCCTGAGGCTGATGTCGTCGACGTACAGCTCTGGCGCCCTCACAGACAGCCGCAGCGCATCCACGGAACCGACGTCAGCAACGGTCACCGAACACTCGCGGCGGGCGCGCTCCTACGTGAGCGGGATACCAGCCGCAACGTCGCTCTACAGGCCGCCGCGGCAGACAGTGTCAGTTCGCAGCACTGGACAGAACGCTGCCAGGCACAGGCCCGACTGGCTGGCCAACTACTGGAACTGCTCGAGGAGTTCCCCGCCAGAGTCGGCCCCTACCTCGGTGCGCGCATCGGTCGTGAGTGGCGTCACCGGCTCGAGCTGGCGCACCAGGCCGCGGTCGCCATGCCTCCGCGGCCCGCGCCCCCTGAACCTGTCATGAGTACAGCCCAGGCGGCCCTGTTGACTATGTCGGCCTCCGACGAAGATCAGACGAAGCGGTCAGCCGCACGCCAGGATCCGGCGCGGGCTGCGTTCATCACCATTGCGTCCGCCCTGAGCCAGGCCGCCGGAGGGCACATCGCGGGCAACTCCCAAAACGTGCGGGGGGCCGCAGCCCGGCTGTTCGATGTACTGCCCGAACTGGAGGAAGCATCCCATCAGGGCGCGCCCGTCTTTTCGGGCATCGGCGACACTCTGCCGTCCCAGCTGGCCGCCACAACCTTGTCCGTCGCCAAGCTGTTGTCCGCCGTCGAGGAACCCCAGGTTGTCGCGGCGCTGCACCGAGGTGTGAAGAGGCTGGACTTGGTCATTCCCGCCGTGGACAGCGTGATGCAGGCTGCGCTGGACCACTCCCTG
This sequence comes from Streptomyces sp. SID13726, assembly GCF_010548375.1. Lineage (GTDB taxonomy): Bacteria > Actinomycetota > Actinomycetes > Streptomycetales > Streptomycetaceae > Streptomyces. The sequence continues at coordinate 234,607 of NZ_JAAGLY010000015.1, read as the reverse complement.
CGCGCAGCAACCGACATGCTGCGCCTGGCGGGAGCCGACCCCGCGTGCACCGCTGCATGCATGGATCCCGATCCCGCACCGGCGTGGTGTGATCAGCAACTGGTCATCGCCGTGCCCCTTGACCAGTGGCCGATGGCGCTTGAGGGGATACGCGCCTGGAGCAACGAGCAACGAGAGACGGCCAGGACCCGCTGCCGGATGTCGCTGGTGGCCGTGGAAGACGGTGAAGTCCTCCCGATCGGCATGCACGTCCACGGCGTCTACGGCCAGGCCCTGCCCCTTACCCCCGAGCGCTTCCCGGGCTTCGCCGAAGCCTTGGGTCTGCCGTTGCGCACCAACGACACGCAAAAGGCCGTCCGCGACGCTGTCGACCAGCTGACGGCCTACTCCTACGCTCTCGTCCGCCGCGCCCACCGGACACCTGGCTGGTCCGCTGACCCGCATCAGCCTCCTTCTCCGGAAGTGACCGCGGCAGAGTTCGCCGGCGCCCACAGCGCTCTCATCGAACGGGCCGAGAGCGACACGCCTGTCAGCGAGCGTGAACAGTCGCGCATCCGAGCGGCAGTTGCGTTGTTCGAACTGTGCCAGCTCGTCGCCGAAGAGGACGGCACAGGCCCGGGACTGGCCGCCGGGCTGGCAGCACTCGACCCGCATCGCCTCGTCCTGCCGGACGACAACCCTGCAGTGAAGGTGTTCGATCGCGCCCTCGCCGCAGCCATCGAAGCCGACCGGGCAAGCTACCGATAGGGCTGCGGCTCCTCACCCGCTTCGCCTCAGGGCTCAGTACTGCGCTATAGGAAGTGCCATCGATCTGTCCAGCACCATCGTCACTTGACGCCACCTCATGATGTCAGCAGCCGCCACCACCAGCATCCACTCAACCGCAGGTCAGAGGGCCTATCTCCGACACCTGACACTGACTCAGTGACGACATCCCCTCAGTGGCACTGCAACGGCACTTCACAGCAGGTTTTTCCCTTTCCTGCCACGTAGGAGCCTCACTGTCCTACAGGAGAAGGCAGATCGGAATGGCAGCAATGGAACTCCGACCCCACCAGCGAGAAGCCGTGGACGCGGTACTGCGCGCCCTCGAATTGCCTGCAAGATCTCTTGTGCCGGAGGGTGGCCTCCGGACTCAGGTGATCATGGCGACCGGATCCGGCAAGAGCCTCGTGGCCACCCGGAGCGCTGAGGAGCTCCACGCGGGCCGGGTCCTGGCGCTCGTGCCCTCGTTGGATCTGCTCGCCCAGACCGAGGCCTCCTGGCGCGCTGGAGGTCGTACGGGTCCGATGGTCGGGGTGTCGTCCCTGCGCGGGGACCAGGTGACCTTCCCCAACACCACGGACGTGGACGAGCTGGTCTCCTGGGTGAAGCCGTTCGACAAGGTGACCGTGTTCGCCACGTACGCCAGCCTGGGGCTCGGCACGCTGGAGCGCGCCCACGAGGCCGGCCTTCCTGGCTGGGACCTGATCGTCGTGGACGAAGCCCACCGCTGTTCCGGCCGGATCGGGAAGCCGTGGGCGGTCGTCCACAACAACCAGAAGATCCCGTCCCTGCGCCGCCTGTACATGACGGCCACGCCGCGCCTGTGGCAGCTGGACGAGGACTCCGAGCAGGGCGCGCCGGGCGAGCTGGTGGCTTCGATGGAGGATGACCCCAACGGCCCGTTCGGCAGCAGGTGTTTCACCCTGACGTTGTCGGAGGCGATCGACCGGGGAATCTGTGCGCCGTATCAGGTGGTGTGCGTGGACGTCACCGACACGCAGCTCCAGGCGGCTGTGCTGCTCGGTGCGGACGGGCGCTCGGAGCAGGTGCGCGGGGCCCGGCTCGCCGCGCTGCAGACGGCGCTGGTGAAGGCCGCTTCGGAGGAGGGCTTGCGCCGTACGTTGTCGTTCCATCACCAGATCCGTGAGGCTGAGGCGTTCGCGGCCGGCCTTCCTGACGTCGCCGCGCAGTTGCACGACAGCGATCCGGAGCTGTACCCCAAGACGATCTGGGCGGACTGGCTGTGCGGTGATCACAAGCCCAACCACCGGCGGCGGGTTCTCGGGGAGTTCGCCGACGGGATCGCCACGGACGGCACGGTCGTGGAGAAGGGCTTCCTGAGCTCGGTGAAGGTGCTCGGGGAAGGGGTCGATACCCGGGAATGTGACTCCGTGTACTTCGCGGACGTGCGCGGCTCGATGCCGGACCTGGTCCAGGCCGTGGGCCGGGCGCTGCGGATGCAGCCCGGCGAGGGCAAGACGGCGTCGCTCGTGGTGCCCGTGCTGCTGGGGCCCGGGGAGACGGCGGACAACATGCTCACCTCCCGGGCGTATGGCGGGTTGGCGAAGCTCCTGGAGGCCCTGCGAGCCCATGACGCCCGCATCGTGGAGGCTCTGGCGCAGCAGCAGGCTCCGAGCCGCTACAAGCCCGTCCAGAAGGGCGAGAAGGCCAAGGCGAAGAACGGGGGCCAGGGCGGCGCGTCGGGACCGGCGAAGGCGTTGCTGAAGTTCTCCACGCCGCGTGACCCGGCGCAGCTGGCGCTGTTCATCAACCTGCGGGTCCTCGACCCGGAGCACGAGCACTGGCGGCGCGGCATCGAGGCCGCCGTCATCTACGCCCGCGAGGTGGGCGACCTGAAGGTGCCGTTCACGTACCGGGTGCCAGCGGGTGAGGAGGCTCAGGCTGAGGGGTGGCCGGCCTCGCTCGCCAATTACCCGCTGGGGCAATGGACCGCCGACAACCGGAGGTTCTACGCCCGAGGGACGCTGGACGAAGAGCGTGTCGAGCAGCTGGAGCGCCTCGGCATGGTGTGGTCGCACTACGACGTCGCGTGGGAGGAAGGCCTCGCCGCGGTGCACGGGTGGGCGGAGGAACACGGGCACCTGCTGGCTCCGCTGGACGCCACGTTCCGGGGTGCGAAGGTGGGGATCTTTCTGAAGAACGCGCGGGCCGCCGCGCGGAAGGCTGCCGAGATCGAGCAGCGGCGTGCCGAGGGGCTCCCGGTCAGGTCGTCGGCCGGCGCCCTGTCGGAGGAGCGGCGCGAGCAGCTGGAGGAGATCGACCCCTCCTGGTGCCCCACCTGGCCGGTGGAGTGGCAACGGGCGTTCCACCTCACCCGGCAGCACCTGGACGACGGCGGTGCACTGCCGACCGAACCGGGCGTGGTCCTGTACCAGGGCGAGGACCTCGGACGGTGGGTGCGTGCCCAGCGGCTCGGCTTCGGCCGGCTCACCGCCGTGCAGCAGTGGATGTGCGAGCAGGTCCTCGGGATCACCCCCGCGACCGAGGACGAGAAGCCGCAGCCGCGCCGTACCCAAGCCGGCAAGTGGGCCGCCAACCTGGCAGCCGCGAAGCAGTTCTACAAGCGTGAGGGCCATCTGAACGTCCCTCGCAAGCACGTGGAGACCGTGCTCGCAGACGAGGGAGGGCAACTGCAGTTCCGACTTGGGGCATGGGTCAGCAACCAGCGCTCGCGCGCGGCGACGCTGTCGGAGGACCGGCGCGAGCAGCTGTCCGCGATCGGGATGCGGTGGACATAGAAGGTCGCGCCTCACATCGAGGCCCGATTACGACATAACCATTGCACCAAGCAGAGGCCCGGACCAGACGTCCGGGCCTCTGCCGTACCCGGAACCTTCGCTCCCCTTGTTGCTGTCCGGGCTCCGGCTTCCAGCCCTACGGGGTGAAAGAGCCGGTTCCGGAAGGACGAGACGCAAGCACCGGAGACCTGTCACCGTCCCGCGCGATCGACCGAACTCGCAAAGGAGACCGTACCGATGACCACCCGCCAGACGACCGGGGGAACACACGCTCCGATCGCAGCTAGTCTGGACACGACGCCACCCTGGGCACGGCCCGAGGCCGCACAGGGACGCTCTCAAGCAGAGAGCGGCAGGAACGCCGACCGCGCGGCGCGCACCACCCCCACGCGGACGCCACCACCACAGGTGGCCGCCGCCACTGCTTCCCTGCCTGGTAGGAGAATCCCGATGCCTCGGGACCTGCACTCCCCCTCATCCGCACACCCTGATCCGCCCAGCACGCCGGAGTCGATGGGCGACGGCAAGCCGACGTTCCTGTCACAGCGCACCGCGCTGATCCTCTTCATGGCCATCGCCACAGGCATCGGCATCGGCATACTGACCTTCGCCTCCGAGACGTCCTGCCCCAAGGCGGTCCTCGCCGGCATCTGCGCTGCGGCAGCCTGCACGATGGGGCTGAACACACTGATCGAATAACCGTCGACGGGCCGGGCAGGTCACCCTGCCCGGCCTCCTACTGCTTGGTCTCAGCGGCGAGTCGTGTACATGTGCAGGATGTCGCCCATGGGCTCTACCGTGCCGTCCGGCTTCTTCCGGAATCCGGGTCCCGAGTCAAAGCGCAGTGTCGGCCCGCGCCGTCTCAGCTGGACCTTGTCGAGCGCGGCGTGCCGGTCCGGGTGCCCGACGACAACCTGCTGGCAGGTGTCCGCGAGGTCCTGGTTGCAGCTGTGCACTCGGCTGAGTCTGACCTCTTCTACGGATGGGCCGTCATCGTGGACGAGGACGAGTTGGGCCGTGGGGCTGACCGGGAACCTGATCTCTTCGGCATTTTCCAGGCCGAACCCTTCGTACGCGTCCCTCGGAGTCTCGGGACGCCATAGGACCAGGGGTGCGTCGGAGGTGAGAAAGATCGGCTTGCGACTGGTCTCAAGTCGCCAGTGCCGAGCACGGTAGTGCGGGATGCACACGGTGACAGAGCTGAACGTCACGGCGACCGCTTCGTCGTGGGTGGGGTCGTTGCCGCCGTTCATCGCTCGTGTGCCGTGGTAGTAGTCGAAGGCGCCCTGGGCTTCGGCTTTCCGTGGCGGGTGACCGAGATGCTTGTGTGTGAGGTACTCGGTCATGAGTGCCAGGTCGACTTCGCGGCCGTCCGCGTAGTCGGTGACGTTGCGCCCGAAGAGGGGGCCCGTGCGTTTCCTGGGGGTCCTGGCCATCTGCACAGCCAGGTAGAGGCAGAGCAGTTCACGGTCGTCGGTTCCAGCGGCCGGCGGCATCCCCGATTCGTCGATCCGGCGCAGGGCGGCGAGCGCCTGTCCTTCCAGGCCACTGAGCTCTTGCTCAATGGCCGTGGAGGGTGCGCCGTTCTCGTCCGTGATCGTGTAGAGGCCGGTCTCGGCAGCGACGTTCTTGACGTTGGAGAGGTGCGTCTTGGGTGGGCACCGACGCCTCACCCTGACCATGTCGCCTCGCCCGAATCGTGCCAGGTAGCTCTGCGGCACGTAGTGGTGCAGTTTCGGCGCAGACACGTCAGGTGCTCACCTCGGTGATGGTGTCCGCGATCAGGACGGGCAGGTGGTTGATGGCGCGTTCCAGGAGCCGTTCGATCGGGACCGCGAACTTGCTGTTGTCGACGTTGATGAGCGTGCCCCAGGTCGCGGGTTCGTAGCGGGCGAGCATGGACAGGGCGTAGAGCACGGCCCACCAGGCCATCAGGGGGTGCAGTTCCCGCTTCATCGAGCCCAGGACAGGCAGGAAGTACCGGCTCCCGGCGTAGCCGCGGGTCATGGTCCGCAGGTGAGCGACCCGTTCGGCTGAGGTCGCCATTCCGTCGAATCCGGTGCCCACACCCTCGGGCATGAGCCAGTTCATCCTGAGTTCGCCGCCACCGACCTGGTAGCGGGTGTAGTCCGGAGGCGCCTCCGACCCGCGGGTGAGGGCGCCGGTGGTCACATAGCTCTCGTGCTGGGCGACGGCCGGGTACGAGACGAGGAAGGCGGCCAGCGCCTCGCGGGTGCCGGCGTCGATGACCCGGTCTGGGATGTCGCACACCGGGACGCTCAGCAGGGAGTGCTCGTGCGTGCCAACGCCGATGTCATCCCCGACTGTGTACAGCGGGGTGAGTCGGTCCCCCTCAGTGAGCGGGTAGCGAAGGTTCGGGGGCAGCAGGTCCCACACGTCTACCAGGCGCAGCGGGTCCATCTCCCACACCGGGGAGTCGAGGACCTCGCTGACCTTCACGAAGCTGCCCCGGGTTCCGGATGCGTCGGTGCGGATCTCGATGTCGGGGAAGGGCAGGTGGAACCCCGTGGTCTTGATCCCGTGGGCCTTGAGGCGCCAGTCCTCGCCATCGAGGGACCGAGCGGCGGCCGTGATGGCGCGGCCGGCCTGGCTGAGGCCATAGAAGGCCAGGACCGGGCTCGTGGCAGGTCCCACGACAGCAGCGGCGCGGAACAGCTGCTGAGCCTGCTCCAGGGCTGCCGAGTACGTCTTGCGGCGGGGCGCGGTATCGGCCCCAGCCGGTGGATCGGAGCGGCTGGCCCGCAGCCGTTCCCACGCCTCATCGGCGTCGAGATCGTTCATGGCCGGGACGCTACCCGCTGTCGAGTTGACGCCGCTGGGTGATTTTTTCCTCGTGTACGCGTGCGCGGATCTAGTCGCAAGAGTCCAACTTGCCTGGTTTTCTTGGCTCTTGACAGTTTTTAAGGTGTTCTGTCACGGTCTTATTCGCCCGCTCCGGGCGGACCACGAGAGAGGGAGATCCCCATGGCACGACTGACCGAGTACGACGACGCCCAGGCGGCGAAGCGCCTGCGCGTCCCCGTCGCCGCCTTCCGGTGGGCGCGGCACACCGGCCTCGTCCCGGCCCCGGACGCCTCCTCCTGGCAGTGGTCGCGGGCCGCCGTGGAGGCGATGGACGCAGACACGATCCGGGCCGCGCTCCCCCACGATCCGGTCCCCGCCGCCGTGGCCGCCGACCGCATCGCCCAGGCCCTGGGCACGCCGAACGTGCCCGGCGAACCGCCGGTCGTGAGCGCCTTCGCGGTGCGCCGGCTCATCGCCGCTGGGCTGCTGGCCGACCTGACGGCGAACCCGGAGGCCGTGCTGATCAACCCCGACCAGGTGACGGAGGTCTGCGGGATCGAGGGCCTGGCGCAGCGGCTCGCCGACGAAGCGCCGCTCGGGCCGGACCAGGCGGCCGCCCGGCTGGGTGTGAGGAGGGTCGATTTCGACTACATGCGGGACCTGTCGTGGGTGCGTCCGGCGGAACGGCGTGAGGTGCGTTTCGGCACGTCACGGGCCGGGGCTGTGATGGTCCCGCTGTTCACCACGGCGTCCATCGACGCCCTGCCCGACGCTCACCCCGAGGTCGACTGGGAGCAGCTGTGCAACGTCGGGAAAGGACGGCGCTCCCCGCTCGCCGCCCTGGTGAAGGCCAGGCAGCAGGAGAAGGAGGCCGCCGCGGTGTGAGCGGGTTTCGCCCGTGTGGGTGATGACAGCCGGGCGGTTCGGCGGGACGCTCAGCAGAAAGTCGAGAACTCCACAGACCACTTCAGGGCCCGGTCGCGCTGCGCGGCCGGGCTCGCGCCGTGCGGCGCGGCTGTTCCGCAGCAGCCGTGCCGCCGGGCCGCCTGCTGGCCGTGCGGGAGTGCGCCAGCAGGCGGCCGGTGTCCCAAAGGTGCAGGCTGATGGGGTGGAGTGGCCCGTGGACGTCGCCCTCGCGCGGCCCGTGACGCAGCTGCCGACAGGCCCGTCGTGGGCGTACGAAATCAAGTTATGGACAGGGCTTGAACGTGTCCGTTGTCCGCGACGGCAGCAGGGCCGAGGTATGTCCGCGATGGAAGGGCCTCAATTGACGGACGCCGTCAGGCCTGGAGGGCTTCATTGCGGGACAGGGCCCGCTTGAGCAGACCCTCCAGTGCGTCCTGCTCGTTCTGGGTCAGGCCGGCGAACAGGGGTTCCTCGGCCAGGACCTTCAGCAGCCGTTCCCGCAGCTCGACGCCCTCCGGGGTCAGGACAAGCTGCTTGGCCCGGCGGTCGGTGGGGTGGGGGCGGCGTTCTATCAGCCGCAGGCTCTCCAGCTTGTCGATCACGACGGTGGCCGGATCAAGAAGGAGAGACCGACCTCATGCGGTGAACCAGCGCCGGCGCCCGCGCTCCGGTGTGGGCCCTCGTCATCTGCCACCGCGCCGTACGGACCCTTCCCGGCAGCGGCTATCCCGCACGGCAGAATGCTCACCCGGCATTGCGCGGTTCACAACGCCGGTACGGCATCGATCTGCCGCTTCACCCGGAGGAGGTCGAGCTGGCGTCGTTCGCCGACGATCCGGCCGTCGGCCACGTAGGAGGAGTTCATGGCCCGCACCGAAATCTTGTGACCGAAGTGTCACCTGATGACCACCGGGTGACCGCTGTCCACCGGGCGATTTGCCGGAGTCCAAGGAATGCTTGGAGAGCGTCACCGCGAGCGATCAGCCGCCGATACGCCGTGTGAAGCACCCGAACCGCACCGGAAGGAATCTCACGCCATGACCGAGACCGCGCCCAAGGCTCCGACTGCACCAGGGGTGCGGTCCTGGTGGGGGATCCCGTACGCCACCGCCGAGCGGTATCGCCGCCCCGTGGTCGCGGACTTCGATCCGAGTCTCCCGTACGACCGCAAGGGCGTCGTCTCCATCCAGCCGGACAGCGGCGACTGGCTCGAAGCGGACAGTGGGATGGGCGAGGACTGCCTGAACCTGAACGTGTGGGCCCCCGAGCAGCCGGCCGACACGGCGCTCCCGGTGACCGTGTACATCCACGGCGGCGGATTCGAGTACGGCGCGAACACACAGATCACCTCGAACGCCGCCGGTCTCGCCGCGACGGGGCGCGTGGTGGGCGTGTCCATCAACTACCGGCTCGGCGCCCTGGGCCCGCTCTCGCTCTCGCAGTACGGCGGGAAGCTCGCCGAGGCCAGCAACCTCTTCCTCCAGGACATCATCGCCGCGCTCACCTGGATCCAGCGGAACATCGCCCACTTCGGCGGCGACCCCGACAACGTCACCGTCTACGGCCACAGCGGCGGCGCCTACTCCACCTTCGGGCTGCTCGGCGCCTCTTCCGCTGACGGCCTGTACCGGCGACTGGCCGGGTTCTCCGGCGGGCCCGCCCGCTCCATCCCGGCCTGGTGGGCCGAGGAACTCGGGCACCGGTTCGTCACCGAACTCGGCGTCGCGGACAACCCGGAGAAGCTCCTCGACCTCGACCCCCTCTCCCTGCGGGACGCGCTGCGCAAGGTCCTCCCGACGGACCTCGGAGTCCGCGGAGGGGTGGACAACAAGGCCACCGGCGTCGTCCTGGACATCGGGCAGCCCGGCGCGGTGGTGCACGCCCACCCCATGGACGTCCTCGCCTCGGGCGCGCACCGCGATGTCGACGTGCTGCTGAGCATGGCGAGCGACGACATGGGCTGGTGGGTGGCGAACGACCTTGACCGGTTCGACCCGGGCACCGTCGACCGCGTCGTCGACGAGGTTGCGGGGTGGCGCATCTCCCGCTCCCGCGCGCAGAAGATCGTCGACGCCTACGACCGGGACGGCCGTACCCCGGCCGAGGTCCGCGCCGCGGTCATGGCGGACTACCTCTTCGCGATCCCCGCCGCCCGCGGCGCCCTGGCCCACGCCGCCGCCGGCGGGAACGCCCACCTCCTCCTGATCGGCCCCGCCGAGGGCGCACCCGCCGTGCACGGCACCGAGATGTACGCCCTGGTCGGCCAGGAAAAGCCGGGCCGCAGCGTTGAACAGGGCGAGCGTGACACGCGGATCCGCGACATCGTGCTCGACTTCGCCACCGGCGAGCACTCCCGTCTGTGGCCCGCGGTCACGGACAAGCCCACCTCGGAAACCGTCGGCAACTCTCCCTTCGAGGGCACCGCTCACTACCAGCAGGTCCTCGACCTGTGGGAGGGCATCGACCGTCCCTGACGGCCGGCGGGCGATACGGACGACGCAGGGAAAACACGGAGTGAGGTACTCGGTATGAGCCAACCGACAGCAGCAGGCGACGCCGCCGCACCGGCGACGATGAGGGCTGTCGTCGTCACCCGGCCCGGTGGCTTGGAGGCACTGGAGATCAAGGACGTCCCGGTGCCCGTCCGCAAGCCCGGCTGGGTGCGGATCAGGGTGAAGGCGTTCGGTGTCAACGAGTCCGAGGTCACCACCCGCAAGGGCGAGTCGGATGCGGAGGTCAGCTACCCGCGGGTGCCCGGCATCGAGGGCGTCGGCGTGGTCGACGAGGCCGACGAGGACAGCGGGCTGTGGCCGGGACAGCAGGTGGCCACGATGATGGGCGGCATGGGCCGGGCCTACGACGGTGCGTACGCCCAGTACGTGACCGTCCCCGCGGCACAGGCCATCCCGTTCGAGACCAGCCTGCCGTGGGATGTCGTCGGTGCGCTGCCGGAGATGTTCCAGACCGCTTACGGGTCCCTGACCCGGGGCCTGGCCCTCAAGGCCGGACAGACGCTGCTGATCCGCGGCGGCACCTCCACGGTCGGACTGAGCGCGGCCACGATCGCGAAGGACCTCGGAGCGACCGTGCTGTCCACTACCCGCAGCGAGTCGAGGTCGGGGGAACTGCGGGCCGCGGGCGTCGACCACCCCCTCGTCGACAGCGGCACCCTCGCCGACCAGGTGCGCGAGCTGGTTCCGGACGGGGTTGACGCAGCCCTGGAACTGGTCGGCTGCTCAGTCCTTCCCGACACCCTGCGCACCGTCCGCCAGCACGGCACGGTCTGCTTCACCGGAGCCCTGGCGGGCCAGTGGACGATCCCCGACTTCAGCCCGTTCATGATCCCGGGTGGGGTGCGGCTGACGTCCTACGGGGGTGAGGCCGCCGACCTCCCGGCAGACGTCTTCGCCCACCAGCTCCAGGCCATCGCCGCCGGACGTCTCAACGTGCCGGTCGCGAAGGTCTACCACGGGCTGGAACAGGTCCGTGACGCCCAGGCCGACCTTGAGTCCGGTGCCACGCCGGGCAAGCACGTCGTCGTCCTGGGCGACTGAGACCTGATCGCGGGACCCGACAGGGTCATCGCACACATCGTGCGCAGTGGGTGCCTCAGTCCGGCGGTGAGCGTCGGCGATGCCCGTCGTTTTTGGAGGAGAGAACAGATGGCGGACCAGACAGCAGCAGACTTTTTCGGTGCCGTGACTGCCCGGCCCCCGTTGGACCCGGAGCTCGCGCCCGTCGAGGAGGCGCGGGGAGCTGTCTTTCCGGCCCTGACGGACGAGACCCTGCTGGAGATCAGACGGCAGATCGCCGCGGGTTCCCCTGCGTTGGATTCGGAGGCTCTGACGGTGGGCGGCAGAGTGCGCGTGGAGGAACGCAAGGTAGCCGGGCCGGAAGGCGCGCCGGACATCACGGTGCTGATCCTCAGCCCCGTCGAGGACCGAGGCCCCAAGGGAGGCATCCTCAGCCTCCACGGCGGCGGGATGATCATGGGGGGACGCCGGGACCACGTGAGTCATCTCCTCCCGCATGTGATCGAGGGGAGTGCGGTCGTCGTGTCGGTCGAGTACCGGCTGGCGCCGGATCACCCCGATCCCGCTCCGGTCGAGGACTGCTACGCGGGGCTGGTGTGGATGGCGAAGAACGCGGCCGACCTCGGCATCGATCCCGAGCGCCTCCTGATCGCCGGAGTCAGTGGTGGCGGCGGCCTCGCGGCGGGGACCGCGCTGCTCGCCCGCGACCGCGCCTTTCCCAGGCTCAGCCACCAGATTCTGATCTGCCCCATGCTCGACGACCGCTTCGAGACGCACAGCAGTCGCATGGTGGACCGCGAAGGCGTATGGGACCGCCACAGCAACCTGTACGCGTGGACCTCCGTACTGGGCGAGCGGCGCGGCGGCCCGGATGTGTCGCCGTACGCCGCGCCGGCCCGCGCCGAGGACCTCAGCCGGCTGCCGCGCACTTACATCGACACCGGCTCGGCCGAGGGGTTCCGCGACGAGATCCTGAGCTACGCCGGCCGCCTGTCCGAGGCGGGCGTGAGCGTCGATCTCCACATGTGGGGTGGAGGTTTCCACGGGTTCGACATGTCGGTGGGTGACGCGGCTGTGTCGCGTGCCTCCGACGCGACCCGTGAGGAGTTCATCCGGCGGGCCCTTGACGCGTGAGCGGTGCGACAACGCGCTGACGGCGAAGACAGCCGTTGCCTCCTGACGGGCAAGGGGGCGTTCGCCGCGTTTCCGTCAAGCGTCGGTCCTTGTTTCGCGGGCCGCGTAGGCGGCCGGGGTGAGGCCGGTGCGGTCGCGGAAGAAGCGGCCGAAGTTCGCGGGGTCGGTGAAGCCGAGGTGGACGGCGACGGTCCGGGCGTCCCAGCGGGCGGTTCCCAGCAGGCGCCGGGCTTCGAGGAGGCGCCGCTCGTCGATGAGTTCGCGTACCCCCTTGCCGGTGGCGTCCCGGGCGGCGCGGCTGAGGGTGCGGACCGAGCAGCCGAGCAGGTCGGCGTAGTCCGCGGCCTGGTGGAGTTCGCGAAAATGCAGCTCCAGCGCGTCCAGGAAGCGCCCGTACCGGTCGGCGCGGCCCGTGCCGGCCGTGGCGACGGGGGCGATGCCCGGGGAGTTAGCCAGGCGCAGCAGCAGCGATTCGAGCAGACTGCGGCGAAGGGCATGGTGCACGTCAAGGGGGCGGCGCCCCAGCGCGCGGTGTTCGTCCAGGAGTTGGAGTGCCGTCTGCTGGAGCCAGGCGGTGTCGTCGGGGTGCGGGGTGAGCACAGCGGGGGCATCGTGCGCGGTGAGCGGGGTCAGGAGGCGGGCGAGGTCGGGCCGCAGTACGTCGGGTTCGAACAGGATGAAGGCGCCGCGGGCTGCGCCGGGCGAATGCCAGCACTGGGCATGCCCCGGACGCACCCACAGCCACTGGCCGGGGGTCACGGTCCGCGTGACGTGGTCGACGTCATGCAGCAGCTCACCCTCGGTGACCGCGATGAGGTAGTGGAAGGTGGCACGGCCCGGACGGGGCGGATTCCACGGCCAGTCATCGTGCTGGGCGAAGAAATCCTCGACGGTGCTCACCTCAAGGCCGTACGGAGTACCGACCGGGGGCTGGAAACCGTACAGCGGAACCGCGGCTGGTCCGGCCTGCCAACTCGGCCCGGAGTGTCGCTCATCGACCATCACGTGTCCGCAGCCTACCGCCCTCTTCGTTGGTTTCGACGTAAGGATGGGACGTGCCCCCGCGCCCGCGCGGCGCGCCCTCCGCTTCCTTCGATGCCATAGCCCGTCACCACCTCAGGAGGCACACCACTCATGAACGGATCGGCCCTGCACAAGACCGCCGCCGACTGCGCGGAGGAACTCCCCGGATCCCAGCTGGAGCATCCCTTCGGCCCCGACTGGGAGGTCTTCAAGGTACGCGGCAAGGTGTTCATGCTGATGACCGAAGTCCCGGGGCAGCCCGTCGTGATCCTCAAGGCGGACCCCGGCGAGGCCCACGCCCTGCGGGAGCAGTACAGCCACATCACCCCCGGCTACCACATGAACAAGAAGCACTGGATCACGCTGGAGAGCGGAGAAGGCGTCGACGAGGAGCTCGTCAGGGAGCTCGTCACCGACTCCTACCGGCTCGTCGTCGCTCACTTGCCCAAGGCCGAGCGGCCTGTCGACCCGCACACCTACGGCACCGGCACGCGGGCGGCCAGGTGAGCGCGGCCGGTGACCGGCTCCAGGACACCGCCCGACAGGTGGCCCTGGCCCTCCCCGACGTCAGCCACGGCTACCCCTTCACCCCAGGGCTCGACGTGTACAAGGTCGTGGGCAAGGTGTTCCTGATCGTCACCAACGACCCGGACGAACAGATCATCACGGTCAAGTGCGAACCCGAACACGCCCGCACGTACATGCACAAGCACGCATCGATCACACCGGGCCGCTACCTCGACAAACGCCATTGGATCTCCCTCGGTCCCGGTACCGGCATCACCGAGCGGCTGGTCACCGACGTGGTCGAGGATTCCTACGACCTGGCCGCCGAGCGCCTGCCGCGACGCGACCGCCCCACTGCTCGGTGATACGCCGCGAACTTCCCCACGAACGGCTGAGCCGACGCTGCCCCGTGCACGGCTGGCCGCGTCCGCACACGTCCGCCTGCGACCCGAGAGACCGATGGAACCGACCCTGCCGCTCTTCGACGAGGAGCCCTCCCGGCCGCTCGCCGACCGCCTGCGCCCCACCCAGCTGAAAGATGTCGTCGGGCAGGATCACCTCCTGGCCCCGGACGCCCCGCTGGGCCGCATGGTCGCCCAGCAGCGCCTCAGCTCCGCCATTCTGTGGGGCCCGCCCGGCGTCGGCAAGACCACCATTGCCCGGCTCCTCGCGGACGCCGGCAACCTGGCCTTCGAGCCGGTGTCGGCCACCTTCTCCGGCGTGGCCGATCTGCGCAAGGTCTTCGCCACCGCCCGCAGCCGACGCGGCATCGGCCAGGGCACCCTGCTGTTCGTCGACGAGATCCACCGCTTCAACCGCGCCCAGCAGGACAGCTTCCTGCCCTACGTCGAGGACGGCACCGTCACCCTGATCGGCGCCACCACGGAGAACCCGAGCTTCGAACTCAACGGCGCCCTCCTCTCCCGCACCCAGGTCCTCGTCCTCAAACGCCTCGACGAAGCCGCCCTGTCCACGCTCCTCGACCGCGCCGAGCAGCTCACCGGCCACCATCTGCCCCTGGACGACGACGCCCGCCGCGCCCTGATCGCCATGGCCGACGGCGACGGCCGCTACCTCCTCAACATGGCCGAACAGCTCCAGGCCCTCCCGGACACCGAGACACCCCTGGACACCGCCGGGCTCGCCCGCCACATCCAGCAGCGCGCCCCGCTGTACGACAAGGCGCAGGAGGGCCACTACAACCTGATCTCCGCGCTGCACAAGTCGATGCGCGGCTCCGATCCGGACGCGGCCCTGTACTGGCTCGCCCGCATGCTCGACGGCGGCGAGGACCCGCTGTTCGTGGCCCGCCGCCTGGTCCGCTTCGCGAACGAGGACATCGGCATGGCCGACCCGCACGCCGTCCAGCAGGCCCTCGCCGCCTGGGACGTGTACGAGCGACTCGGCTCCCCCGAGGGCGAGTTGGCGATCGCCCAGGCCGTCGTCTACCTCGCCACCGCCCCCAAGTCCATCGCCGTCTACCGCGGCTTCAACGCCGCACACCGATCAGCCCGGCACACCGGCTCACTCATGCCACCCGCCCACATCCTCAACGCCCCGACCCGGCTGATGAAAGACCTCGGCTATGGCAAGGACTACCAGTACGACCCGGACACAACCGACGGCTTCTCCGGTGACGACTACTTCCCCGACGACATGCATCGCCAGACGTACTACCAGCCCACCCGCAACGGCCACGAAGCCCAGATCACCGAGCGACTACGCCGCTGGGCCGATCTGCGCGCCCGCCGGCAACGCGGCTGACCGGCCGACGCCCGCGACATCCTTTCCGAAGGAGAAAACAGATGGCAGGCCGGACAGCAGCAGACTCTTCGGTGCCCTGACCACCCGGCCGCCGTTGGACCCGGAGCTCGCGCCCGTCGAGGAGGGCGCTGGGTGCTGTTTTTCCGACCCTGCCGGAAGAGACCCCTAGTGGTCCGACGGCAGCTGGCCGACGAGCTCTCCGAGCGGGAACCGGTCCCAGGGCACTCCTTGCCCCAGGTGGACGCGGACGGCAGCGACATGGTCTCCGCACCGATGTCGGCCGCCTACTCCCACGCGATGCGTCCTTAACCGAACCGCTCCAGGCGCCGATGGTAAGTGGATTGACTTGCCTCATGGATGGCGCGGAGGCTATCTTCCAATGGTGAGTCCATCGACTTACCTAACGACTCGGCAAGGAACAATCACCATGAATCGTCTTGCGGGCAAGCGCGCCCTCATCACCGGCGGCACCAGCGGGATCGGTCTGGAGACCGCGCAGCGTTTCCTCGCGGAGGGCGCCGATGTGCTGGTCACCGGCGTCACCCCGGCCAGCATCGACAGGGCGCGGCAGATTCTCGGGGACAAGGTGCCCGTCGTGCAGGCCGACGCACGCGATCTCGATGCGCAGCGCGGCCTGGCCAAGCAGGTGCGTGAGCACTTCGGGGAGCTGGATGTGGCGTTCCTGAACGCCGGAGTCTCGGACTGGCGGCCGTTCGAGGACCACACCGAGGACAGCTTCGACCGGCTCTTCGACATCAACGTCAAGAGCGTCTTCTTCCTCACCCAGGCCCTGGTGCCCGTGCTGGCCAACCCGTCCTCGGTCATCCTCAACGCGTCCAACAGCGCGCACGGCGGCTACGGGCTTTCGAACGCCTACGCCGCGACGAAGGCGGCCGTCTCCTCCCTGATGCGGTCGTGGAACGCGGACCTGCTCACCTCGCACGGCATCCGGTTCAACGCGGTCAGCCCCGGCCCGGTGAACACCCCGCTGTACTCCGCCGCCAAGCTCGGGATCGAGGACCCGGCGGTGCAGGTGGCGGTTGTGGAGGGGATCAGCGCCGGTATTCCGCTGGGCCGCATGGGCATGCCGGAGGAAGTCGCCGAAGCCGTGGTGTACCTGGCCTCCGACGTCTCCGCCTTCGCCGTGGGCCAGGACCTTATCCTGGACGGCGGCCAGACCGTCCTCTGAGAGCGAGGATGCGGCCGGGAGTCGGGCGAGGGGCGTGGGTATGTCGGTGGCGGACCGTGACCGAGCGGAATGCGGTGGCGATGCGCGCCAGGCCGGGTATCACGCGCAGATCAAAGCGGAGAACCTCGCGCGCATCATCCGCGCTGCTCGCGACCTCTTCCTCGCCCGGGGATACGACAAGACCTCTCTCGCCCAGATCGCCAAAGAGGCCGGCGTCTCCACCGGCACCCTCTTCAAGCGCTACCCCTCCAAGGCCGCGCTGTTCGCGGCCGTCACCTCCGAACAGTGGCAGCTGGACGTGGAGTACGCCGAAGCGCCGCCGCCCGGTGACCCCCGGTACGGTCTGGACCACATTGGCCGCGACTACGCCTGCCTGGTCGCGCGGCCGGGCACGGCGGCGCTGTGCCGCCTCATCATCACCGAGCTTCCCCAGATGCCGGAACTCGCCGACATCGTCGGCACCGGCTTCGCCATCGACCGCGGCCCCTTCTTCGACCGGCTCCGTGACTACCTGGACGCCGAGGCCCAGGCCGGCACCCTCGACTTCCGTTCGGCCGAAGGACAGCCGCACCCGGCGTCCGCGGTCGCCGAACAGTTCCTCGGCATGATCTGCAGCCAGCTCCTGTGGCCCCAACTCGTACGGAACGACTTTGTCCCGCCCGACCCGACCGACACCGGCATCGTCGACGAAGCCGTCGCCCTCATGCTCACCCGCTACCGCACCGGATCTTGAACTCGGACGCAGCGGATGCTGCCAGCTGACCGCAAAGACGTCGGACGCAGGGTGGCGGCCCGCACCTGAGTCACATCGCCGCGTGGCGCCGGTCCTCGCGCGCTGGGCGGACCCGGACGGGGACCAGGTCAGGACTGTGATGGTGCGGAGGTGCGGCTGCGGGCGGGCAGGGGAATGACGGCGGCGCCGCCGCGCATGGCGTGGTTTTCGAGGGTGAGTTGGCGGATGGCCTCCTCGTAGAGGGCGAGGGTCCGGCGTAGGTCGGTGTTCTCCTGCCGTAGCCGGCGCAGGTTCTCCTCGTTGGGCCCGTCGGTCTTCGGCCGGTCCGTGCGCGTCTGGCTGCGGGCCGCGGGGATCCGGGGCCGGAAATGGGTGTCGATCAGGTCGGCGTAGTGGCGGTGAAATGTGGCGTGGGGGATGCCAAGGCGGCGCTCGATAGCGGTGACGGTCGGTCTGCGTCCGCTGTCGAACGCCTCGTCAAGGACGGTGTCGATGGCGGCCTTGACGGTGTCGACGTCGGGCAGGGCTCGATTCACGCTGCGGGCTCCGGATCGTGGCGGGCCAGGAACGCAGCCGTGGCACGGTGCTGTTCCTGAAGACGGTGTCGGATGTAGGGGGCCAGGCAGGCGCCGTCATCCAGGGCGTCCTCCAGCTGGGTGAGGTGACCGACCAGAGCCTGCTGGTTGGCGGGGGTGAGGGCGGTGTTGCGGCAGGCCAGGGGCTGGCAGTCGGCGAGGACCGGTTGGTAGCCGGGGTCGGCGGGGGCGCGGCACAGAGCGCGGTCGGGGTTGTAGACGCAGGTGACGAAGGTCCCCGGGTACAGGTGCGGGTCGTGGCGTGCCACGATGCGGCGCAGGCGGGCTTCGTCGGTGACGACTTGGCCGTCGAAGACGGTGTGGCGGGCGAACTCGGTGAGCCGGGCTTCGGCCTCGGCTCCGGCCGGTCCGGCCAACGCCGGACGGTCGGCGGCACCCATCCCGGCGAGGAACTGGCCCCGGGCGAGGGCCTCTTCGGCTTCGACCTCGTCGCGGAACCCGGAGTCGCTGGTGCCGGCGTAGCCCTCGAACATCTGAATCCCCTGATGGCGGTACTGCAGAGCGCCGGCGATGGTGCCACCAGGGCGGCGGGCGATGAACCAGGCCAGGGTTCGCCGAAAGCGCCGCGTGGTCAGGTGCGGAACCCGCCCGCGCTCCGGCGGGATGCCGTCCGCGCGCTGGTGCGCGGTGCAGTAGGCGTTGATCCACTTGATCAGGTCGGTGATGTCCGTGTTGGTGGCGTTGCTGTCCAGCACCCCGAAAGGGCTGCGGCGTTGGCGGTAGCTGCGGGAGGTCAGCGGCGGGGCGAACAGGTAGGGCTGTTCGGCCGGCTGGAAGCGTTCGAGGACGGCGACGGCCCGGGCGACCGGGGCGGTGACGATCCAGGTGGCCTGCGCGCCGTGGGCGTTCTCGCCCTTGAAGGCGAGGCTGTGCAGGCGGTGGCGGTAGACGCGGCCGGCGGAGTCGCGTTGGACGCTCAGGCAGCCGCGCTGGAGGTGTTTGGCTTCGGAGTCGCGCATCCCGGAGAGGTAGGCGATCACGATCCAGCAGGCCCCCTGGAGCAGCCGCTCGTACCGCGGCACGTCGTAGTACGAGATCGCCGCCAGCCACGGGCGGCCGTCCAGCTGTCCTTGGACGCGGTGGGTGAGGGGGCAGTCGGAGTCGACGCCGACCTCTTGCGCGGCTTCGGCGATCAGCCGCTCGGCGTCGAGCCGCTCCAGCCGGTCGCGGTCATGGCCCAGCAACCGGGCCAGGTGGCTCAGGCACGGCGCCAGCTGCGGCCCTCGGCGCCGCTTGCCGACGGGAAGAGCTGGCAGGGGCTGGCCCCGGCGACGGTATCCGTCCAGCAGCACGGCCAGGGCCGACAGCGCGTCGGGGCCAGCCGGCACACGCGCATCGAGGGCGGCGCGCTCGTCACGAGCGGCGAGGACATCCTCGGCGAAGTCATCGACCCAGCGCAGCGCCCACGTGAGCAGGGGGCCCAGGATCTGCTCGGGGATACGCTCGGTGAGGTTCTCGCCGAACCGCCGCGGGTTCGCGCGCGCCCACGCCTGCCAGGCCGAGCGCCGCAGCGGGTCGCTCGCCAGGGCATCGGGGACCCGGCTGCGGTAGGCCCACAGCATCCGAATCGCACGGCGGTAGCGGTAGGTGGAGGCGAGGGACAACCGCTGCTCGGCGAGCTCGCGGTGGAAGATGTCGAGGTCCTCTCCGCTCACCTGGGCGAGGGCGAGTCCGCGGTCGTGGACCCAGGTGAGGAAGCGGCGTACGCAGCTGAAGTAGGTGCGGATGCTGGGAATGGTGAGCGGCAGTTCGCCGGGCGGGGTGTCCTGGGCGAGCAAGGCGTAGAACAGGCTCTTGGCCGTGGTCACGAACGGCGGCGGAACCGTGCTGAAGTCCAGCTTGAGCGACTTGCGGTCGGCCCGCAGCCACGCCGGCGTCAGCCACCAGGCGTCGTCGGCGAACCGGGACGTCTCCTCCAGCCGGAATTCGGCGCGCAACGGTCGTGCAGCCAGCACGAGCGCCCGGGCGGGCACCGCCCCGGACCGTGGAGCGACCTCGACAGGACTGGTCACGAAAGCTCCTTCGGGCCGTCGAGCAGGTCCAGCGGGAGAACCGGGCGGGTACGGGCCGCGGCGGCGCGCTGGGCAGGGCTGAACCGGGGCAGGATGTCGCGGGTCAGGACCGTCCAGGTCGCCCCGTGCCGGGCCGCCCACTGATCGACGTCCCGCTGCTCAAGGTCCTCTCGTAACACGTCGGCCAGCGCGAGCAAGGCGGGCAAGTGCCGCTCCAGGACCAGGGCGTTGGGACAGGCGAAGCAGGCCAAAAACGACTGGCGGCACCGGCCGCCGGACGGGCTGTCCTCGATGTCCAGGCACGAGGCGGCGAGCGTGTCCAGCTCGCCCGCCTCCGCCTGGCCGAGCGACCGCTGCGAGACGGCGTCCGCATCCGCGCCGCCCAGGCGCACGACGACGGCACGGGCGTGCCGCTCGGCATCGTTGATCGCCTCGGTCAGCACATCGGCAGCCCACTCGGTGACGAACGGATCCCCGCGCAGGTAGTAGGCGAACGACGTCTCGGCCGTGTTGGTCAGCCGCGCGGACGGCAGGTGCCCGCCCACCTGCTTGGCCGTCCGCGTCTCGGCCGTCTTCTTCATCCGGGTCAGCATCATCTGCAGCGGTGCCCCATCGTCGCCGACCAGGCCGTGACGCTCGGCCCACTGCCCGAGCTTCAGCTTGCGCGCCAACTCGGCGTCGAACGGACCGAGGTGCCCGCCGGTTGAGGCATGGCGGACACCACCACGGCCATTGCCCGCCCAGATCGACCACACCGAGGATGTACCGGAGAACGCCCGGCTGCGGGCCATCATCCGGTGCAGCAGCAGATAGAAACTGCCCATCGCCCTCAACTGCCGGTCCGGGTCCGGGTCCACGCTCCAGTGCACAGTCGTACGGGAGTTGGCCTTGCCCCGGCGGCGTTTGACCAGCGTCACCGCCACCGCCCGCTCCTCCAGCAGCCGGTGTTCGGCGGGCAGCTCCTTCAGCGTCTCCGGGTTACGGCCGCTCAGCCCGGCCGCGTAGACCAACAGAGGAGCCAGGTCCTGGTCGACCACGAACAACTGCCGCGCCTGCGCGTAGCAGGCCGCCGGGTACTCGCCCACCGCCAGCCCCCGGTAATCGACCTGGATCCGGCCTGTCCGCGCCATCGCCTCCAGCCGCGCCCCCTGCTCCCGCTCGGCGGCCAGCAGAGCCTCGGGGTTGTCGAGGAAGCGCCGCAGCAGGTTCTCGCCCGCCGCGATCCGGTCACGGATGGCCGCCACGTCCGAGCGAGCCGCGGTCATCACGGCCTGGAACTCGCGATCCGAGTAGCCCGGGCGCACTGCCTGCTGGGCATCCACCCCGTGCCCAGGCTGCCCGGCGTAGTCCACCACAGCGCCATCCAGCCGGTCCTGGCCCGGAAGGACCCTCACGATCCGCAGCAGATCCTGCAGAGACCGGCGGGCCGACGTCTCCAGACACGTCTCCCGCCGCGACATCAGGTACCGCTCCAAGTGGCGCACCCGCAGTTCCTCCACCCGCTGCGGCGGCACCGGAAGCCTGTCCAGGAGCAGGAGAAACCGCTTGACCGTCTGCCACTGCCCGCTCGCCGCCCGCTGCGTGCGGCGCCCGCCGCCGGGCCCGATCCGCACCCCGAGCGCGTGGGCGAAGTCCCGGTGCATCCCCGCCAGCGGCAGCTCTGCGAACCGGAACACGCACTCGCGGCCGTCCTCACCCATGAAGCGCACCACCGGCGACCCGCCGTCCTCGGGGAACTCCACCGCGGGAGGAGGCTCATAGAAACCGTCCGGCACCACTGCCGTACGCCCGCGGCCCGCCCGCGCCACGCCCTCGCTCACGCGGCCACCGCCGACCGCTCCAGCCAGCCCTCCTCGCTGAAGCCCGCCGGCTCCCACGCCCCCTCCGGTACCAGCTCCAGCCGCGTGCGCATCTCCAGCTCCTGCAAGGTGTGCAGGTAAACCGCCGTCGTCGTCGCCGACCGGTGACCGAGCCTGATCCGCACCCAGTTCAGCGGATCACCGAACACCCGCTGATACGTCAGCCGCTGCTGCTCGTTCATCTCGCCCAGCGCCTGCAGATGCCCCCGCCACAGCAGCTCCAGCGTGGTCACCGCGTACGAGTGCCGCAGCATGTGCGGAGTCGCCGCCACGCCAACGTCCTGCGCACGGCACCGGTTGTTGGCGTCGGCGAAGACCTGCTTCCACCCGGACACCGTCATCGGCAGCCCCCACTGGTTCAGCCACACCATCGCCGGCGCCCACCCGCCATCCCCTGTGGCCACCAGCAGCCGACGCCGCTCGGCCGCGTCCAGGCGGGCCACCGGCACCCACCGGCCGCCCATCCGCACTCGGGGTACAGCCGGGTCCTCCACCAGCAGCGACCGGCGCGTCGGGGTGTAGAAGCCGCGGGCGCGGCCGTAGTCGAGCATCTCGGTCCGGTCCCACTCCATGTAATCGCGTACGTCCCGCAGCACCGAGACCGGCCAGTACACCGCCCGCCCCGAGCGCCCCTTGGAGATCACGTGCGGCAGCATCGCCCGCGCGTTGACGATCCCAGCCCCGGGCGGCGGCAGCTCCGGCAGCTCGAACACCGTCAGCGCCGAGTGCTCACACAGCCGCAGCCCCGTACGGATCATCGAGTCGGCGTACGCCGTATTCCGCGCCGCCCACCGTCCGCGAAACGCCCGCCTCGGCATCTCCGTCGCGTCAAACCCGCACAGCCCGACATTGCGCCACAGCCGGTACGACAACGGCGGCAGCCACTTCACCTCACGCCGCGGACCCGTGTGCGACGCTTCGGCCGGCACCTGCCGCACCGTGCCGCCGCCGGAACCTCGCGCCCAGGGCGACCACGCCGCAGCGGCACGCTGACGGATGGGATTGGCCCGCACAAGGTCCTGCTCGATCGCCCACAGATAGAACTGGTTGACCGTAGAGACCTCCCGGTCCCAGCTGGAGTCCTCCACCCGAGGCCCGTGCTCGTCCCGACGACGCCACCACTCATACGCCGCCCGGTCGTCCATGGACGCATCACGCCAGTCGCGTCGGCCTCGCCCGAACCACAGAAAGTCGAAGTACGTGCGCAGGTCCCGGGCATGGGCGGCCTGAGTGTTCCACGGAGACGACGCCAACCACACCGAGAAGTAGCGGTTCAACGCCACGTCGTACTGACCCGCCGGACTGATCAGGAACGGCTGCCCCTCGGGCACACCCAGCTCGTCCAACCGCTGATCGAGACCGGAGAACAGATCCCTGAACTCCCATATGAACGGCGTCGCTTCGCGCGGCCACGCCGGGTCCCTGCGGGTGAAGTGCACCCGCCAACCCATGATCGACATGACGTTGGACGATAGTCCGTGGACAGCTCAACAGCGCATAACAGAAGGTCGACGGCCACCGGACCGTGCTGTGGCGGACCGAGGACGGCGTCCGGCTCCAGTCGAGGACCGGCCGCGATGTCACCGCGCTCTGGATGGACCTGGCCGTGGCCGCCATGCACCTGCCGCCCGGCGTGATCCTGGACGGCGAGGCCGTGGTGTACATCGCCGACGCCGGCGGCACCGCGCACATCAGCTTCGCCGCGGCGCAGTCCCGCGCGCTCTCCAGCCCCCGCCGCGCGAGGGAGCTCGCCGACCAACACCCCGCGACGTACGTCGCGTTCGACGTCCTCGCCCATCCTGCTGCGGGCTTCCCTGATCTGCGGCCGCATCCGTACTCGGAACGGCGCCAGGTCCTCCTGGACGTGCTCGCCGACGTCGGCCCGCCGATCGAGCCGGTGGCTTTATCCACGAGATCGGACAGCACTTCGACACCGATTTGGGAGGCGGGAAGCCCGAGAGACCGGGGAGGATGTTCACGAGATTCGACAGCGCCACCAAGGGGGCGGCCGGGTCGGGCACCGAGCCCTGACGTACGTTCAAACCCATGATGCGCACCCTGAGATCCCAGCTGGTGGCCCAGTGAGCGGCTGGTGGGCCTACTTGGAGGAACGGACCTGCCGAGAGGTCGATGCCGACGTGCTGCGCGACCGCCGGCTGTCGGCGGTCAGGTCTGTCTGGGAGGCGCTGCGCCCGCTGGGGGTAGGCCTACACGAAGCCGAGCGGGTAGTCCACGCACGATACGAGGCTCTGGGCGACCGTGTGCAGCGCACGCCGCCTGATCCGCTAGACCTCCCCTCGCTCGCAGCCCGCGCCGCGGCTCTCCCAGGCCGTGTGGCGGCGGTGGAGGCGCTCTGGGACGGCGATACAGTGCACGACTGGTTCGTGCTCCTGGTCGCGGTCCTGGACGCCCCAGAGGGGGAGGGCCACCTGGCGACCGTCTACCACCGATCTGGCGGCCCTCCTCCTGGTGTTGCCGCCGCCGAGGCCGGACAGGCGCTGGCCGGCCACCTTCGCGTGCCTTTCCACTTCGCGTCTCCGGACGTCCCTGATGACGACGCCCCGCGCTGGAGGACGATCCAACGGTTGACGGAAGGGCCCTGACTGGGGGCATGGACAGAGCGCAGCGACCCCAAGGAGGCCGGACCACCTGGTGCCTCCCATTCTCATGAACATGGCCTCCGGCCCGATCGGGCTGCCTCCCGAGACGGTGAATAACTGCTGTCGAAACTCGTTGACAAAGCCAAGCCGGTGTGGTCGACCACCGACCGGGACGAGGCACTGCTCTGGTACGCGGCGCTCGAGGGGACGGACATGGAGGGGATCGTGGCGAAGCCGCTGCGGTCGTCCTACAAGGCGGGCCGGGTGTGGTCGAAGGTGAGGCACGCGGACACGGTCGACGTCGCCGTGGTCGGCTTCACCGGCACGGCCCGGCATCCGAAGGCGCTCGCCGTACGGCTGCCCGACGGACACGTCACGCTCTCGCAGAGGCTGACCACGACGCTCGCCTCCGTCGTCGGCCCGCGCCTGGTCCCCCAGGCCGGGCGGGCGTTCACGACGGCCGGCGACTCCTACACGCCCGCCGTCGACGACCTGGTGGTGGAGGTCGTGGCGGGCACCACCCGCCACGCAGTCGTCACCGTGGTCGGGCTGCGCTGACCCGTGACGGTGTCGAGCGGAGGCCGGAAACTCTGAGTGGACGCACCGGATGCCGGTCTGCGGGGCGTCCTGTCCGCGGCGCGGTCGGGAGCTTGGGAGCCGGCGGCGGAGTTGCTGGCGCAGACGCGCGTCGACCGAGACTGGGAGCGACGAGGCCAGTACAGTGCGGGTCTCGCCGAACTCGCTCTGCACCACACCGGATGGTTCGACGAGTGGCGGCGCGTGCGGTCCGATGACCCCGATGTCGCCTTGGTCGCCGCCGAGTTGGAGATCGACCGCGCCTGGGAGATCCGTACCGCCGCGCGAGCCCGGCATGTGTCGCAGGAGCAGTTCCAGGCGTTCCACACGGTCCTGCGCGACGCGATACCGGTCCTGCGTACGGCCGCCGACCTCAACCCCGGAGATCCCGTTCCCTGGCGGGTGCTCATCGCTCACGCTATGGGACTCGGCGCTCCGCGCGACGTGTACGACGAGTACCTGGCTCGGGGCCGCGCGGCGGATCCGCATCACGTGGGACTGCACGCCCGCGCGGTGCAGTACCTGGCGCAGAAGTGGTATGGCTCGCACGCGGAGATGTTTGCGTTCGCCGAGTCGGCCGCCGCCGCGGCTCCTGAGGGGTCACCGCTGCGAGGTTTGCCACTGCACGCGGTCACCGAGTACGCGCTGGAGCACGAGGCAGGGATCGGGAAGGGGCCGGTGGCCTGGTCCCGGATCGAGGGGCTCGTCGAGGCGGGACTGGAGCTGTCGGCGAGCTTCGAGCCGGGTGACCGGCGGGCGGCGGGCTTCCGCAATCACCTCGCGCTCGCGCTGATCCGCTCCGGCCGTGAGGCCGAGGCACTGGAGGTCTTCCGGCTCATCGCTACCGACGCGTGCACGTTCCCGTGGGCCTACATGGGCGATCCCCGGGAGACGTTCCTGCTGATGCGGCAGGGAGTGCGCGCCCATGTCGCCCGGCGGACACCGTACTTCGGCGGTTCCGTGCCCTCGCCGGCCACGGACGGTCCGGCGGGGCCCACGGACCAGTCAACCGCCACGACGTCTCCTGCCGCTGCTCCGGCCGTCGCGCACGCCAGTGCGCCACTGCGTGAGGTTCGCGAGGCTGTTCTGATCGCCGGCACCACCATGCGTCTCGCGCCGGCGCCCGGCGGCGGCACGTTCGTCGAGACGGCACCTTCGGCCGACCCGCCGGGCCGGCGCAAGGGCATGCGTACGACGCTGCTCGGGGAAGGCGAACTGCCCCGTCTGGCTGCCACGTTCAGCCGGGGTGAGAAATGGCCGGTCCTGGTCGTGGCCAAGGAGGGAGCCGACTACACGCTCCAGCTCTACCGCGACGGCCGTCTGGTGACTGCCCACGTGTGGTGGGAGGACCCCGCGGAGATGCCGACACAACAGGAAGCGGCGGAGCGGGCGACCGCGCTGTCGGCGGCGTACAGGAAGACGGACCACCGCCCCCTGGCCGCCGCGTTGCGCGGCACCGCTGACCCACGGCACCACCTCGACGAGGCCTTCGCAGCGCTGGGCCTGCCGCTTCTCCCCGCAGCCTTCGGGTACCGCCCGGAGCCATTGGCGGAGGCTCGGGGGGCGCAACTGGTGGAGCGGCGGTCCTTCCTGCGCGCCATCAAGGAGTCGCTGTCATCGCAGAGCGACGTCACCTCCAGCGGAGAACTGCCGCCCTTGTCCTGAACCGGTCGAGTCCAGCGCGAGTGGTTGTCGTGGTCGGCGGTGGGCTGAGATGTGCCGTCTTCGTTGCAGTGAGTCGGCTGGGGGTGCCTCTGGTCCCCGTCCCCGAGGTCGCCTCGCTGACCGAGCTGAACGCCATGGTCGACCAGTGGGACGTGGATGACGAAGGCCGGCGTCTGCGGTCGAAGACCCGCACCATCGGGGAGCACTTCGCCCAGGAACAGCCGCTGCCGCGGCCGCTGCCCCGCGAGGTGTTCGAGACCGGACGCTGGTTCACCCCGCGGGTCAACCGCTTCGGCCAGGTCACCGTCCGCTGCAACTCCTACTCGGTCCCGGTCCGCTTCATCGGCTGCCAGCTGCGGATGCTGCTGCACGCCAACAACCTGGTCGTCTACGACGGCCGCACCGTGGTCGCCCACCACGAACGGCTCAGCGGCCGGGGCGAATCCCGCCTGGTCCTGGACCACTGCCTGGAAGCACTCCTGCGCAAGCCGGGCGCCTTCCCCGGAGCAACCGCCCTCGAACAGGCCAAAGCCGCAGGGAAGTTCACCCCAGTCCACGAAGCCTGGTGGACCGCCGCCCGCGCCGCCCATGGCGAGGCGGCCGGCACCGGGCCCTGATCGAGGTGCTGCTGCTGGGCCGCCACATGGAACACGAACACGTCGTCGCCGGACTCGCAGCCGCCCACCAGGCCAGCGCCCTGACCGCGGACGCGGTCGCACTGGAGGCCCGCAAGGCCGCCGAGGGCGAGACCTTCACCGAGCCCGTGAAACCTGCTCCGGCCCGGCCCGTCCAGCCGCAGGAGGAGACCAGCGGCACGGTCACCTTCCTGTCCGACTGGAGGCTGTCCCACCTCCCGCCCGACAACCGGCCGCTTCCGTCGGTGGCCCACTACGACCAGCTCCTGCAACGGCACGGCCGCACGGCCGGCGAGAAAGAGGGGCCATGACACGCAAGCGCGGACTGACCGAAGAAGCCGCCACCGCCTCGATCGACCAGGCATGCCGCATGCTCAGGCTGCCGTCGATCCGACAGCAGTTCGCCGACCTCGCCGAAGGCGCCGCCCGCGACCAGATGTCATACCGGGCCTTCCTCGCCGAACTGCTGATGACCGAGTGCGACGACCGGGCCCGCCGACGCTCCGAACGCCGGATCAAGGCCGCTTCCTTCCCGGGGGACAAGAGCCTGCGGGCGTTCGACTTCGACGCCAACCCCAGCATCGACCCGGCCACCGTCAACACCCTCGCCACCTGCGAATGGGTCAAGAAGGGCGAGCCGCTCCGCCTGATCGGAGACTCCGGCACCGGCAAGTCCCACCTCCTGACCGCCCTGGGCACCGAGGCGGCGATGCACGGCTTCCGCGTCCGCCACGTGCTGGCAACCAAGCTCGTCAACGAACTGGTCGAGGCCGCCGACGAGAAGATGCTGTCGAAGACGATCGCCCGCTACGGCCGTGTCGAACTTTATGCATCGATGAACTCGGCTATATGGAAGTTGACCGCAGGGGTGCTGAGCTGCTGTTTCAGGTTCTGACGGAGCGTGAGGAAAAGAACAGCGTCGCCATCGCCTCGAACGAGAGTTTCAGTGGCTGGACGAAGACCTTCACTGACCCCCGGCTCTGCGCGGCCATCGTCGACCGCCTGACCTTCAACGGCGCCATCATCCAGACCGGCACCGAGTCCTACCGCCTCGCCCACACCAAATCCCTGGCCGAGCAGACCGCAGCCGGATGAACAGCACCGCATGGCCGACCCCGCAGCCAACGGGGTCGGCAGCACGGCGAGATCAGCCGTCGACTTCCCGCGCCACACGCTCCAGTCGGCTCCGGTAATCCTCCCACCACGCCTGATCCCCTGGCGGCAAGTCGTCCTTGCCTTGCAGATATCCGACGGATCCGTCGATGAGCTCTCGCACGATATCGGCGTGACCAGCATGCCGCTGAGTATCGGAGATCACGCGCACCACGATGTGGTTCAGCGTCACTTCTCGGCGTTCCTCCGGCCACCACGGGACGTGACCGACCGCGTCAAGCGGCAGCGTCGCGATCGTGCTGTTGGAGTGCTCCCACGCCTGGCGATACAGCCCAACGATCTCTTCCCGAGACTCATCTGCAGTGGCCCACATGTCCGAGTTGAGCTCTGACTCCTCGGTATACCACCAGGACGGCGGCTCCTCGTCGAAGAACGGTCGCCCAAACGTGTCTCCGAGATATCCCAGCTCCACGTTGGCGACATGCTTGACCAGGCCCAACAGGTTCGTGCCTGTGGGAGTCAGCGGACGGCGGATGTCGTACTCCGAGAGGCCATCGAGCTTCCATACCAGGGCGTCACGCGCCTCTTGCAAGTATCGGAGAAGGTCCGCTTTCGGATTCGGTTCGATCATGCCGGGCAGTCTCCCACCCGGCACTGACAGCCGGGAGTGACATCAAAAGTCACTGACATTGATCTTGTCCGCAGGTGCGAAACGACTCCCCAAGTCACCTCGAAATGACTCCCGTTGAAAGTGGCACAGCCACCACTCGGAGGCCGCCGCAGCGTCATGCTGCGGCGGCCTCCCTTCAGTACAGGGCTCTTCCCCGACCAGTGCACGGCGGGCTCAGCCTGGTCGGATGTCCGGCCGGAAGCTTCCACCAGCACTTCCAGTGGACGCCCACGGGCCGCTGGTCCTTGTCGATACCGTGCATCACGAGGCAAGCACTGAATGGGGATGACGGATTCGGCATCTACCTGTAGTAGATCCCATCCGCCTTGTTGGCGCCCGGCCAGCCGCTATGGAAGTCGTAGCCAGGGTAGAGGTCACCGAGCTCAATCCCGGTAGTGCCGTGGATGTCGAGGAAGGTGACCGGGATGGTCGTCTGGTTCACGGCGGAATGGACGTTGTTCTCCCACACGGTGTTGAACCATGACACGCCGTCACCGTGTGCGATGCTGCCGCCGTAGCCGCGGCCGCTACCGGTGTAGTTCTCACCTGTCCAGATGCAGAGGAAGTACTGCGGACAGGCGGCACGGCCTTGGCCTACGGAGATCACGGCCGTCCAGCCGGTTGCGGCTGCTGTGCCCGGGCTCGTCGTGCTTGTGGTGGGCGCCGCCGGCGCGGCGGATGCCGAGGTCGTCAGACCTGCGCCGGCAAGTGCCAGTGACGCGAGAGTGACTGCAACGGTCTTGCGGAATGCCACGGTTCCCCCAGTGTGATAGGGCCTGCTGTCTCCTCTTCAGCAAGGCTGCACCCCGCATCTGGGCCTGTCGTTACGGCTGAGCGCACAGGTCTTCAGTCTGCGTGCACTGTCGCGTGGTGCTGACGGAATTGGCGCGGGGAGAGACCATAGGCGCTGCGGAAGGCCTGGCTGAAATGAGCGGGGCTGGTGAACCCCCACCGGGCTGCGATCGCGTGGATCGGGCGGCTGGCCAGCCCGGTGTTGGCGAGGTCGCGGCGGCACTGTTCCAGTCGGCGTTCGCGGATCCAGCCGGCGACGGTGTGGCCTTCCTGGTGGAACAGTTTGTGCAGGTAGCGCAGGGAGATGTGGTGGGCCGTGGCGATCGCGTCCGGGGTCAGGCGCGTATCGCTGAGGTTGTCTCGGATGAAGGCGTGGATCTGTGCCATGAGCGCGCGTTGTCGGGTGTGGCGTGGCACGGTGCTTGGGGTGTCCAGTGCGTTGGCTAGTGCGGTGGTCAGTATGTCGAGAGTGAGGATGGCAAGCCGAGCGGTGTCGGATGGGCTGAGTTCGTGCAAATGACGGGCGAGGTTCAGCAGGAACTGTGAGGACAGCGCACTGATGCCCTGGGCGCTCGGTAGGCGACCCGTGTCCGGGCGCCGCAGGTCCCGGGCGGGTAGCGGGAGAAAGGAGCACGGGAACCTCAGAAGCAGCAGCCGACTGTCAGAAAAATCAGGTGCGACTTCAGGCAGGTGCGGACGCGAGGTGAGGTACAACACCAGGTCCCCGATGTCGACTTCCGCAGAGCGGCCGTCCTGAGTGATCATGCCGTTTCCGTGCACGAAACAGCACACCGTGAGCACTTCGAGATCGGCCTGGCGGATGAGCTTGGGTGTGAGGTGAATCGAATGCGGCATCGTGATCATCCGCGTCGCCTGCGCAGGCTCGAACTCGCTGATACAGACCTGAGTCCTGCATCCGCTGTCCAGCCGCGGTTCGCAGCGCAGGTGGTAGGGCGCCCAGAGCTTTGAGTTCGCCTCGCGCCAGAAGGCGAAGGCTTCTCCCACCGCGACCTCGGCGGTGCTGACCACGTGCATGACTCGCCACCTGCCAAAGGTCAAGTTCTTGGATCGTGCGAAGAGTTGAGAGCGAGACGGCCGACGCTTGGCGCACGTCACAGGAGGAGCCGAGAGAACCCGACGAGTACGTCCACGACGCCCCTCCACTCGGCGAACGTACGGGGACGACCTTGTTGAGCCCGATGTGCACGAAGCCCCGACTCCGTGGAAGAGCTCGCCCGCCGAAGCAAGACGGGTCTTCCTCCGGTATCGAGCGGGGCATCTCCCATGCCTTGAGCCTGCGGCGCAGCCGGGCACACCAGTAGTGCCGAACTCGTATGAGAACGCGTGGAGTTGTCACGTCCTCGCGTGACGTCTGTCATGGGGCCTGGGCTGAGTGACAATGGCCGGATGGGGGATGGGCCGATCGACCGAGGGGCGGGGCTGATGAGCTTCCGTCGTTACACGTGGTGGGCTGTGCCGGGCACGACCGTGTGCCTTCTTGTCCTCTTCGTCGGCGAGTGGGTGCTCGACGGTGACGTCCCGCTGTGGGCGCGAGGCCCAGCCGCCGCGGCGGCGGTCGTCGAGGTGATGGCGAGCGTGGTGCTGCTCAGCCGGCGGCTGGCTCTATTGCCGGTGACCGACGACCCGCACTCCGATACGTCGCCCTCGGACAGTCGCCCTGCTGAGTTGTCCGTGGGGTGGCTGGCTGCTGCCGGCGGGGCGGCGGTCGTCCTCGCGGTGTTTCCGCTGGTCCTGCGCAATTACGGGTTGTGGGCGGTCGCGCCCGCCATGGCGGTGGCGACCCTGGCGACGTACCTTCCGCCGCGCCGCAGACGACTGCTGATCACCATCGCCGCAGTGCTCGCGCTGCTGCCGGGCGGTGTGGTCAGCCTGGCCGACGGAGACGGGAAGCTGTTGTACGCCGCTCTGTTCCCGCCGGGACTCGTCGCTCTCACCGCCTGGATGACACTGGCCCCCCTGTCGTCGTGGGACACCGCGCGGCGGCTGAGCGACGCGCGACGCCTCGAAGCGGAACTGGCGGTCAAGGACGAGCGGCTGCGTTTCTCCGCCGACCTGCACGACATTCAGGGCCATCACCTGCAAGTGATCGCGCTGAAGGGTGAGTTGGCGGCCCGGCTCGTCAAGATGGACCCGGCGAGGGCCGCCGCGGAGATGCAGGACGTCATGCGGCTCGCGGCCGACGCTCTCAGCGACACGCGTGCCATGGTGCAGGGCTACCGCCGCACGACGTTGGATGACGAGATCGCCAACGCGACGCGGGTAATGGCCGCGGCGGACATCGACGCCAGGATGACTCTCGCGCCCGCCGTCGTTTCGGCGGAGTTGGGTGACTCCGCCCGTCACCTCCTGGGGCTGGTGATGAGAGAGGCCACCACGAACGTGCTCCGGCACAGTAACGCCCGGCACGCCGAGGTCGACTACCGTGTCGTGGGCGGTCGCGCCCGCCTCCGGGTGGGCAACGACGGCGCCGACGGGCATCCCGCCGGTCTGAACGACGGCACAGGCTTGTACACACTCGCCGAGCGACTGGGCGCGGCCGGCGGCGAGTTGGTCTGGACCCGCGACGGCGACCACTTCGTGGTCGAGGCTTCGCTGCCGACGACGGCAGTGGGGGGAGTGGGTCGATGATCCGGCTGCTGATCGCGGACGACGAGGATCTCCTGAGAAGCGCCCTGGCCGCCCTGCTCTCGCTGGAGGACGACCTCACCGTGGTCGCCGAGGCAGCCAGCTCCATCGACGCGATACGGCTGGCTCGCGAGCACCGCCCCGACATCGCCGTCCTCGACCTGGAGATGCCGCCCACCGACGGCCTGCGCGCCGGCGAGGAGATCCGGGCCGAACTTCCCACCCAGATCATCCTGGTGACCCGGCACGCCCGCCCCGCAGTACTGCGCCGCGCGCTGTCCGCCGGAGTCCGAGGCTTCGTCCCCAAGACAACCCAGGCGACCAGACTTGCGGAGATCATCCGTGACGTCGCCGCGGGCCGCCGATACGTCGATCCCGACATTGCCGCGTCGGCGCTCACCGAAGACGACTGCCCCCTGAGCGACCGCGAGCTGGAGGTCCTGCGCGTCACCCGCACCGGAGCCTCGGTCGTGGAGATTGCCGCCGAGATCCACCTGGCCCCCGGCACGGTCCGCAACTACCTCTCCGCCGCCATGTCCAAACTGGGCACACCCACCCGGCACGCCGCAGCCCACCACGCCTGGCAGCAGGGCTGGATCTGACGGTCTGAAGGCGAAGGGTGTAGATTTCCTGCCCGGAAACGCTGAGCTGGCAGTTTGGTTGCTATTGGCAGGAGCGCAGCAGAGAACCAGGGAGTCCCCGTCACCAAAGGGACAGCTCAACGCGTCCCACGAGGAGAGCTACGCCCTGCTGAGTTCCAGCAACACCCGGAGGCTTGCGGCGGGAGGGTGAGCTGCGATTCTTCCCCAGGGCCTGTCTGACAAACGATCACCCGGCAGGTTCGCGTCGCGGTGCGGGAACGGGTGTAGCGGTCGGAGGAGGCCGGTTCACTACCATGGCCCGATGGCCCGGACGAGCAAGCCCACCGACATGCCCCCACCCCGTGTGCTGGCCCGCGCCGCCCGCGAGAATCTGGGCGAGTTCCAGCAGCGGGTACGCCGTCGCCCCGGCCTCGGCGGGGCCGCAGTGTGCCTGGTGCTCCTTGTCGTCGTCATGAACTTCCTGGTCAACGGGCCGGAGAACGTCTGGGGCCGCGGTGTCGTGGTGGCCGGTCTGCTGATCGTCATCACATGGGGCTATGTCTGGGTTCAGCGCACGCGGGGCGGGCTCTACCTGTTCTCGGAAGGGTTCGTCGACGCCGCCGGCCGGCGCATGGTCGTCGTGACGTGGTCGCAGATCCGGTCGGTCGAGGGCCAGAGGACGCAGTTCGCCCTGGGAGCGCTACCGGCGGGCAGCGCCTTCGCCTACGAAGTGGCGTTCACGTCCCGGGTGCCCGGCCACGAGGCGGTGTGGAGGCTCAACACCACGTACAGCAACGTAGGTGAGCTCGCCGGACTGGTTTCCCGGCGCTCCGGTGTCCCGGTGACCGGCCTCACCGGCCCATAGCAGCAGTGCGGTGCGTTGCCGGGAAAGGTGAACGCACCGCTGTCCCAGGACGAGGCGGTTCGCCGGCCCGGTCTACAGATCGATCCGGATGTGCTCCACGTCGGTGAACTCCACGCCCAGGCCGTGTGCGCGGGTGTTGTTGTTGCGGAAGTACATCTCAGCCAGGCCATCGGCGGCGATGCGCTGGAGCTGCTGCTCGGTGGCGCCGGCGTCACGGGCCTCGAACAGCCGGTCCGCCCAGCGTGGCGGCAGGGCTTGGGAGACGTCACGGATCCGTGCGTCGTCGGTGGTGCCGGGAGCCGCGGTGAACCCGAACCTGGCGCGGGTGCTCACGACCAGGCCGCCGGTGCTCGTGGCCTTCTTCCTGGCCTTTGCCCGGATCTGCGGCTGCCACCGCTTCCTGACCTCCCGTTCCAGGCGCTCGCGCAGGTCGCGGCGGGGCCGCTTGAACTTGCCCGCGACGTACCGCTCCACGGTGCGCTGGGAGATCCCCAGCACCTGGGCTGCGGCCCTGGTGCCCTTGAGCTGCCTGACCAGGTACTTCATCTGCGCCTGGGCGCTCTGTGGGATGCGGCGGGTGAATGCCGTTTCCAGTGCCTGGTCCAGGCCGTCTCCGACCGAGTCCGCCATGACCTGCTACTCCCCTTCCCCGGCAGCCGGGTCGTTCTTGATCAGGTTGGTGAGGTTGAAGACCCCGCCGGCCTCCTCGAACTGCTGCTCCGCCCACAGCACGGTCTGGGTGCCCTGGTGCTTGACCATCCCCGGGGAGACACCGAGCCGGAACGTGCCCGCAGCCGGTTTGCCCTCGGGCGTGTACGGCAGGGCATCCAGCGGGCTGGGGCCGTTGGAGGGATAGGCGATGGCATCGGTGCCGATCGCGACCGGGTAGAGATCGGCCGCGGCGGCGGTCTTCATCAGCTTGCGGTGCATGCCGACCCGGACATTGGCGAGCACAGCGGCCCGGATGTCCGGGCGCCACGTCTCCCGCGCGAGCGCCGGCCACGGCTCGTAGTACGGCACCTGACCCCGGCTGCGCTGGCGCAGTTTGCCGATACCGCCCTTCGCGGTCGCCTTGATCGCCTTCACCAGCAGCGCCATCACCGGGTCGACGTGCGTGGAGCGGGCCATCGCCTCCAGGAACTCCGCATCGGTCATGGAGGTGGTGACCCCGAGTTCGGCCATCACCGTCACGTACGCGTCGCGCAGCCGCTGGTACCACGGGTCCAGATAGCGGCCGGACTGCAGGCGCACGTACGCCTCGACCGGCGCGACCTCGAAGCCCAGCTCCACCGCGTACGCCACGGTGGGGGTGGCGTACCAGGCCGGGCCGGTCGGCCGGTCGCCCCTCGGCGTGAACGGCGACGGGAGCCGGCCCGCGTCCACGGTGCGCCCGCCCACCTGTACGCGGGACAGGTCGACGTGGGAGAGATCGACCAGCCACGAGCCCGGCACCTTCGGGTCGAACGCCGGGCGGTTCTTCAGGTGGGTGGGGCCGCCCAGACCGACGGTGAGGCCGTTGGCGGCCGCTGCGAACGCCATGTTGACGTCGATCACGACCAGGTACGGCCTCATGCACTCGTCATCGGTCAGCGGCCGGCACCAGTCGTACGGCTCCTCCATCAGCATCTGGTCCGGGGTGCGCAGGTGGTGGCGCTCGAACCTCCCCTTCAGCAAGGGGTGTTCGTCCGGGACCTCGCACTCCACGTGCTCGTACACCGCGGTGAGCGCGTCCGCATTGAACGCCCGCTCGAACTCACCGGTCGCCTCGTTCCTCTCCGCCCGGGTCGGCGGACGCAGCGCCGTCATCAGCTCCAGACCGGTGGTCGACGCGGTACCCCGCGGTGTCATGACCAACTGGGCGTACGTGCCGAGGTACCGGGCGAGGTCGGCGGGGTGCATGGTCGGCAGCTGCGGGTCGTCCTTGCTGTCCCACTCCCGCACATCCAGCGCGTTCCAGGAGGGGATGCACAGCTGCACGCAGCGGCGCCGGGAGCCCTCGGGATCACGGAAGACGCGCGCCCAGGGCCCGAACCCGCGCTGGGTGAGCTGGAGTTCGGCCTTCTTGATCTGCTTGACCACCTTGTGGCTGTCCGCGAGCCGCCCGGCACGCCGCTCCTCGTCCGACAGCGCGGCGGGCAGCCCGTAGCGCTCCAGCGCGGTGGGGGTCAGGACCAGGACCGGGTCGGCGTCGCGGCCGTTGCGGTGCAGCCGGGGCTGACCGAGGCGTGCCTCGGTGATCGTCCAGTCGACCAGCGCGGGCAGGGACTTGGCGGGCACGTCCAGGACCAGGCCGCCGACGCAGTACGCCGACACCTGCCCGTCCTCGCAGTCGACGACCGCCAGCGGGCCGTTCGCGAAGCGCGGGTCGACCGCGGCCACCGCCGCGGCGGTGGCCTTCTTCGCGGCCTGGCGCCGCAATCCCGACCCGGGCCTGGTGGTACTGCTGGCGACCGGGCGGGCAGGCGGCTTCGCGACGGCCGGCACCGACGGGGTCACCGGGGCGGGCGCGGTGGTAGACGTCTCCGGCACGTCCGGCTCGGAGTCCGGGCCGGCCTCGGGGGCGGGGAAGCGCACGGCGAGGCCTTCGAGCAGTCGGGCGTACGCGGCACGCTGCGGCGGCCGCGGCTCGTTCTTGCCCCCCTCCCAGCTCGCCACCGTCTCCCGGCGGGTACCGAGAGCCCCCGCGACATCCCCCTGCGTCAGACCAGCAGCCTCACGCAGACGCCGACGCTCCACAGGCGACGGCAGATCGCCCTGGTCCACCCGCCCCAACAAGGCGTCAACAGCACCGAACAACTCGCCCTCCGCGGCCACAGAGACCTCACCTCCACCACCCACCCTACTCCCGCCGCCCATTGAAACCCTCGCCGAATCGCACACCGGAACACACGAATTGAGGGAGGATCCGGGGGCGTCCGCTCACACGGCTCGCCCCCCCCCCGACCACCTCAATCGCACGCACGCCACAGCACACAACAAAGCAGATGCACGCGGACGAAGCCGTCAGAACACGCCCTTGTACCCCTGCCACCCCGTCGCGATCTTCGTACGGGCCCCCAACGACCCCTTGCCGTTGCCGGAGTTGCGCCACACCGCGCCCGAGGTGTCCCGGGAGATGATGTCCGCCTTCGCGTCACCGGTGATGTCGCCGACTCCGACGATGACGTTGTAGGAGGAGCCCCAGTTCGCGGCGAGTTTCACCCGGGCCTTGAAGCCGCCGGTGCCGTTCCCGTCGTAGCGCCACAGGGTGTTCGACTTGTCCTGGGCCAGCAGGTCGCCGCGGCCGTCGCCGTTGAAGTCACCGACGCCCACGATCTTCTTGTACGTCTTCCAGTTGTCGTAGAGCTTCACCCGCGCCGACAGCTTCCCCGCCGCAGTCCCCTTGTAGAGGTACACGGTGCCCGTGGAGCTGTTGCGGGCGATCAGGTCGGGCCGCCCGTCGCCGTTCACGTCTCCCGGCGAGGTCAGGACGTCGTACTGGTTCCAACCCTTGCCGAGCGAGGTGCGCGGGGTGTTGGTGAGGAAGGCCTGGCCGCTCCAGGTCCGGTAGGCCCTCAGTTCGCCGTTGCTGAAGCGGACGAGGACGTCGTTCTGGCGGTCGCCGTTCAGGTCGCCGAAGGGGACCAGGGTCACCGAGGAGGGCCAGCCCGAGGCCGAGACGGCCTTGTCGATGCCTCCCGTCCCGTTGCCCGGCCGGTAGCTGACGACACCGGACGGGCTGAGGGTCATGAGGTCGCCGATCCCGTCGGGCATCCAGCTGGTGGAGTTGCTGAAGTCGCGGCGTACGACGGCTCCGTAGGACACCCGCATCGACTGGGTGACCGTCAGCGCGGGTCCCGATCCGTCGGCTGGCGGGGCCGTCAGCTTGAGGGTGTACGTGCCGTTGGGGACGTACGCGCCCTTGCCGTCTCGGCCGTCCCACCGCACGGCCAGGTCGCCCGACGCCTCACCGCCCGAGAACGTACGGACCACCGCGCCCGTGGCCTTGCTGGTGAACGTGGCCTTCCAGGACGCGGCGGGCCTGGAGAGCAGCCCGCGCCACTGCCACCACCAGTCGCGGCCCATCTCGGAGGTCACCTCGGACTCGATCACCCCGAGCGGCTGGGTGGCGGTCCCGCTGGGCACCACGTGGATGTGCCGGTCGGCGTCGACGTAGGCCACGGGGCCGCCGAACTTGTCGACGGTCCATGTCACCCCGCGCAGGCTGGAGTTGCCCGCCGCGAGGTCGCCGATCTTCCGGGTCGTCGCGGTGCCGCCGGCGAAGGAGGTGAGCAGGAGCGCGCCGGCCGCGGTGTCGTGCCGTACGACATAGCCGTCCCCGAGGAGGGCCTCGCCGGACGGGACACCGATGTTCTTCTTCGCCGTGCGGTCCCACACCCCGGCCGTCGCGGCCGGGCCGCAGGACCAGTAGACCCAACGGCCCACCGCCTGAAGCTCCTTGGGGACACACGGGGCGCCGGTGGCGATCGTGTCGGTGACCTTGCCGGTCTTCAGGTCCTTCGCGGTGACGACCCCCGTGCCCGAGCCCGGCGTCCACAGCTTGGTGCCCCATACGGAGGCGGCCGTGACCGAGCGGGTCACGATGGGCTGGAGGTCGGAGTACACGCCGAGGTCGCCGATGTACTGCTTGGCCGGGGAGACGCCGTTGACGATCGCGTAGCGGCCGGTGACGTCGAGGAGGGATCCGCCGGCCGAGGGCATCCGGAAGAACCCCGCCGCGTCGTTCTTGAAGAGGGACTGGACGTAGGAGCCGCTGGTGGGGTCGGAGTCGGCGGTGAACGTCACCGCGCGGCCGTCCCCGGTGGCGTACGGGCCCACGGTGTGGCCGTCCCAGTCCTGCCAGGTGGGTGCGCCCGGTGTGCCGTCCGCGGTGATCGGACGGGTGAAGTACGCGCCCATGAAGCTGGCGTCGGCCTCTTCGGTGGCCAGCGTGCCGTTCTGGAGCGAGAGCCGGTCGATCCTCGCGGCGACCGGCGGTACGGCGGTGAGGTCCTTGAGCGTAGGGGCGGCTGCCCCCGTGTCGGTGACCCTGCGCACCGCCCAGCTGCCGGAGTCGGTGCCGCCCACGGCCAGCAGGCCGGCGTCCGGCGCGGTGACCAGGGAGGTGTTCGCGTGCCGGAGCAGGGTGACCGGGTCACCGCCCGTCAGGGGTACGGCCATCAGCCGCTCACCGGACTCGTCGACCAGGTCCTGCGGGCTCCCCGGCACCGAACGGGCCACCACCAGCCACTTCCCGGCGATGCCCACGGACGGGGTGCCCTCCGTGCCGGGCAGCTTCAGCTCCGTGGCGGGGGCGGAGAGGTCGGCGCGGTCCAGGACGTGGGCGGACCAGAGGCCGGACCACCAGACCAGCCGGTCGGCGCTCAGCGCGACGCCGGTCGGCACGGCGTTCACGGTCACGTCGCCGGTGACCTTCGCGGTGGCCAGGTCCACCAGTGCCAGGTGCCGTTCGCCGTTCGGCAGCGCGTAGGTGAGAGCGGCGGTGGTGCTGTCGCCGCCCAGGACGGTGAAGTTGGTGGTGATGCCGGTCGGCCAGCCGTCGACGGGGGTGCCGTCGGCGGGTGCGCCCGCGCCGTAGAGCCACGGGGTGCGGTTGCTGTCGGTGTCCCGGGCCTGGGTCAGCACATGGGTGCCGAAGGTGGCCTGGTAGGTGCCGTGGGTGAGGGCGACGTCCGTGCTGGTACCGGCGGCCATGTCCCTGAGGACGACCTTCTCGGTGGGCGAGACGACCTCGGCGACGACGTCGGACGACGAGCCCAGGTACCCGGGGATCTCCAGTGAGGGCAGGGCGCCCAGTTCGGTCGTCGCGCCGGTGGCGTACGACGTCCACAGGTAGCCGGAACGGCCCTCCTGGGCGTGCAGATAGCCGCTGGGCCCGGCGCTGCGGATCCGGTCCGCGCGGGGGGCGTAACGGTTGGACTGGAAGACCTTCTCCGCCGCCAGGGCGGTGCCGGCGGAGGCGGTGGCCGCGCCGGTGATCCCTCCGGCGGTCGCGGAGAGGACCGTCAGTGCGGCTATGACCCCGCGGGTGGTGGTACGTCTGGCCAACGTCGGCTCCTGGGCCTCTGGGCGGGACAAAGGCAGGGCATGGCGGGACGGCGGCGGCCCAACAGGCGCACGTCACATGAACGGTGGAATGTCCCCGGCCCCCCGGCCGTCCCCCCAAGCACAGCCGCATGAGGCTAACACCAGCCTGTGCGTCCGTGCCGGTCACTCCCCCTGTCCTGCGGCAACCTCCAGGCGCCCCCGGCACCGAGGGACCGTCCGCCTTGCCATGGCGTGGCCGCGGCGCCGACGGACAGCGGTGCGGCACCTTGCCGGTGCCGCACCGCGTCTTCACGTCGGGACTACGGATACAGCTGGATCACATCGGCTCGGTTGTCGGCTTCGCCCAGCTGACCCATGGCATGCGGAGCCGGCCCACCGAAGATCCACGCCAGCTGGTTGCCGCTGCCCGAGTCGACCCAGTCCTTGCCGACCATCCAGGCGCCTCCGGTCTGGTTGTTGAAGAAGGAGCTGACCTTGTCCCGCCAGCTGGAGCCGTCGGACACGGTGTAGTTGGAGAGGTCGTAGGAGCCGTAGTTGTAGAAGTCCAGGCGGTAGCCGGTGTAGTTGCTGTTCTGCCACACACAGGCGTAACCGGCCCGGCAGTCGCCCATACCGGCAACCGCGCGGGTGGACGGCAGGACGGTCATCTCCACGCCCCGTTCCAGCCGTACCCGGTCCTTGCCCACCCGCTCGGCGCCTTCGTTGTGCCGCAGCAGGCCCGCGATCTCCCGCTCCATCCTGGCGTCCGCCGCCTTCGCGGACGAGGCGTTCTGTGCCGGTGCGGCGATCGACGGCGAGGCCAGCGCCGTCGTGAACACGGACGCGGCTGCCAGTCCGAGTGCGAGCGAGGCACAGCGCATGGTCAACGACTTCCGCGAGTGCAGTGGATTCATGCGTTCTCTCCCTTGAGCGCAGATGGAGACGCCGTTCGTTCCTGACGTCACCGTCATGCTCCGGGGCACCCCTCGAACGGCACCAGGTGTTTCGGGCACGGCCGAATGACGCGGTCACTTGGTGCGTCGGCCCGGAAATCCAGCGGACGTTCGGTCGTGGGCCGGGCAGGATGTCCTTCTGTGAATCCTGTGCTGTGCGGGCTCGCCGTGAATCCGGCTCTGCCTTTCGAACTGGTCGACCGACTGGTCTCGGTCGCGGACGCGGACGTCGCGGAGTGCCTCACGGATCGCGCCGGTCTCGGCCGGGCGCAAGCGGTCGTCCTGGCTTCGCGGTTCGTGGAGAACGCGGTGCCGCTCGTGTACGAGGGTCTGCTGAGCGCCGCCGACGTCGATCCCGTCGTATGGCCGCACGCGGCGCTCGCGCTGCTCGATACGGGGTCCGGTGATCCTGAGTGGGCGCGGCTCTTCGCGGCGGATCCGGACGTGGAGCGCCGTAGGAAGCTGGCCGAGTGCCGGGGGCTCCCGCCCGATGTGGTCGAGATGTTGGCCGTCGACTTGGACGTGTGTGTCGTCGCGGAGCTCGCGTTGTGGGCGTCTGCGGACCTGGCCGTCAGGCTCGCGCGGCATCCGCATGCGGAGGTCCGTCGCGCGGTGGCGGCCAACGAGGCGACGCCGCCGGAGGTACTGGCGATGCTGATCACCGGCGAGGGGCTGCCTGCGGCGGAGCGGTGCCTGGTCTGCGAGCGTGAGGAGACGCCGTTCGTGCACGACCCGCAGTGCGGGCGGCTCGACTGCGATCTGCCGGCTGGCGCCTCGTGCACGGGGCTCCACGAGTCCACCACCCTGGAGACGGTGCAGCTGGCGCTGGAGAATCCAGCCACGCCCCCGGATGCCGTCGTCCGGTTCGCCGACCACCCTTCAGCACCGGTGCGCTGCCGGGTCGCCGTCCGTCCCGGTCTGCCGCCGGAAGTGTGGGCGCGGCTCGCAGGTGACCCGGTGCCCTGTGTCCGGGCCTGTCTCGCCGGGAACCCGGCGATCGGCGAGGACCTGATGCGTGCGCTGGAGGCCGATCACGGCCATGACGTGCGGCACAGGCTGGCGCACAATCCGCGCGTGCCGCTCGACGCGCTCTCCCGCCTGGCCGGCGCTGTCAAGACTGGTTCGGCCCTTCTGCCGCGGATCGCCGCGGCCTCTCCCGCCGAGGTCGAGGAGCTGGCGAGGTCGTCCTACCCGGCCGTGCGGGCGCTCCTGGCCATGCGGCGTGATCTGCCGGACGGGATCCGGGACGCGCTGGCCGAGGACCCGGACGTGAGGGTGGTCAGATCCGTCGCGCCCCATCCGGGGCTCTCGGAGGCGCAGTTGCGCGGCATGGTCGTACGGCACGGGGTTCAGGTGATGTCCAAGGTGGCTGCCAATCCGGACGCGCCGCCGGGGCTGTTGGAGGACCTTGCCACTCGCGTGCCGCCGGTGCGCTCGGCGCTTCGTGAGATCGCCCGGCACCGCAATGCGACGGGGGCGGCGCTGGTCGCCTGTCTGGAGGACGGCAGGGCACGGCTGTCGGCGGCCGGGCACCCGGCTCTTGGGCCGTCGGTCCTCGTCGGGCTGCTCGCCGACGAGGACGATCGCGTCGTGGAAGCGGCTGCCGCCAATCCCTCGTTGCCGGTGGACGTGATGCGGGAGCTGGTGCCGGATCCCGGTGGCGCGTAGCGGCGGTGCGGGCGGTGAGGACCGCCGAACAAGCCCTCAGTGGTCGGGCGGGCCGGGGCGCACCGGACGGGGCAGTGGCTGCTGCTGCCAGTCGCCGAGTCTGGTGCGGAGGACCTGGCGGGCGAGGAGGCGTATGTCGTCCCATGCCGGGTCTGTGGTCAGGGCGTTGTCCCAGTGTCCGACACGGCAGGAGACGTCGATCCTGGCCAGGC
Source organism: Streptomyces sp. SID13726 (assembly GCF_010548375.1). Lineage (GTDB taxonomy): Bacteria > Actinomycetota > Actinomycetes > Streptomycetales > Streptomycetaceae > Streptomyces. The sequence goes on along the minus strand of NZ_JAAGLY010000015.1, from coordinate 192,019 downwards.
GGTGGCCGAGGTCTCGAAAAGCGCGCAGGTCCTCGGGTTCGAAGAATCCGCGCTCCGTGAGTTGTTCGCAGACCCGGCAGATCAGCTCCACCTCTTCGACGACGTCTTTCGTCTCCACCTCACGCTCGCCCAGCCAGGCGAGCTGGTCCTGTGTGTCGGCCGCCAAGAGGGCCATGAAGTGCAGCGTCCAGGTGCGCAGGTGTGCATCGCCGAGATCGTTCATGGGGGCAGGGTCGCATGTGGCTGACGTCATCTGTCGTCATGGTGTGGCGACCGCGCAGGTCAAGGCGAGGAGGCGCTCCGAGCCCAGCGGGCGCTCTTGATGCCGTCAGTCACGAAGTGGAAGGTGGTGCCGCCCGGGCGCGGCCAGGGATCACGCGGGGTGTGGGTGAGGACGAAGACCGGGGTGTGGAACGGTGCCTCCCGCGGCCAGGCGCGTTCGCCGGCGTCGAACATGCGGCGGCCCATGATGCTCGCACCGGTGCGTTCGTGCGTGGTCCGTGCGATGTCGTTGTCGAGGCCTTCCTCGCCGCCCTGGCCGAGTCCGAGGTTCTCGCGGAACCAGCGCTGCGGGAACGCCCATGCCTGGAGCCGCGACCACGACGCCATCCAGTACCGGACCCGCGGGTCGTCCTGGCCGTCGGAGGAGAAGAGGGTCTCGACGGGGACGGCCTCGGGTGCCATGAAGCCGTCGAGCGACACCGTCACGCTGAAGAACACCTTGCCGGCCATCAGTGCTCCGGTTCCTCGGGCGCGGTGGCGTCGCGGGTGAGTTCGGCGGCGTAGACCGCGAGGTGGTGCAGGGTCTGTTCGCCGCCCTCGACGGCGTGGTACTTCTCCACGGCCTCGTCGCGCAGTTCCTTGGTGGGGAAGACCGTGCGCATCACGACCCGGGATTTCTCCCCGTCCGGTTCGAAGGTCAGGACCGTCTCGAAGGCGTTGGGGTCGTCGCGGAACTCGCCGTGCCGCAGTGTGATCCGGTGCGGCGGAACGATCTCGGTCCAGGTGATCCACTCCTGGTAGTCGGTGCCGTCCGGTCCATGCATCACGAAGTCCCAGACCCCGCCCGTACGGAATGCGAAGCGTGGTGGTGGTGAATCCTTCCGGTCCCCACCAGCGGGACAGGTGCCGGACCTGGGTGAACGCCTGGAAGACCAGCTCGCGCGGGGCGTCGACGGACCGGGAGATCACGACCTCGCGGTCCGTGGTCGTGGGGTCGGTGGTGGGAGCTGGGACCGTCGTGGGGGCCGGAGTGGGCTCGTCGTTGCTACTCGTCGGCGTCATGCGGGGGTTCCTCCTTCGGTAGCTGCTTCAGGTCCTGCACGTACTCGTCCAGCCGGCCGAAGGTCTCGTTCCAGAACTGTTCGAAGCCGCCCAGCCATTCGCGGACGGGGTGCAGCCCGCGGGCGTCGAGGCCGTACAGCCGCTGCTTGCCCGCGCCGCGGACCTGCACCAGACCGACCTCGCGGAGGACCCGCAGGTGTTTGGACGCCTGCGGCTGGGTCATTCCCAGGGTCTGGGCCAGGTCGGTCACGGGCCGTTCGCCTGCCCGCAGCAGCAGGAGGATCTCCCGCCGCTGCGGTTCGGCGATCGCGTTGAACGCGTCCGAGGTCGTCGCCGCTCGTGCCATGACCCCATCGCATGCCCATATGGGAATGTGTCAACGCCGGGGTCCAGTGGACACGGTCAGCTGAACCAGCGATCAGTGCCGGGCGAACTGCAACCCGGTCGCCTGCACCACGTCCGGTTTCACGGCGATGCCCGTGACTTCCAGCTGCTCGCCGTAGAGGTCGGTGAGCCTGATCGCGCCACCGCAGCCGGTGCCCTGCTCGGAGAGGAAGTAGTTGTACTCGGTGCGGGGCAACTCCTTCCAGCCGGAGGAGGTCCTCACCTCCAGGCGGGCCAGCGGGTTGCGGTGGCCGATCGCCTGGATGCCGCACCAGAAGCTGCTCGAGCCCGTCTTGTAGCGGATCGAGATCGTGTCGGACGTGCTGGGGCTCACCAGGCTCCAGGTGATGGGGATACGGCCCTGCACAGGGGCGGCGAGCTTCGCGAAGGCCTGGGCGCTGAGGTCGAGTTGGCCGGGGGCGCAGGGCAGCGGGCACTCGTTCGTGACGCGGACCGTGACCGAGGCACCGCTCGCGGCGCGGACGAGGATGTAGGCACCGCAGGCCTTGGCCGTCTCGTAGTCGGCGTGGTTCATCGCGGCCGTCATGACGTCGGAGGTGGGGCCGTACAGACAGGCTCCGTCGCCGTTGCCGACGTCGTAGAAGGTGGCCACGCCCTTGTAGGAGACACCTGGCTCGATCCGGCCGGCCTGCGTCGCCGAACCGGATGCCTTGCGGGCCGGGTCCGCGGCCGGGGTCGACGGCCGGCGCGGTGATGTGCCGGTCGCTGCGGGCGCCGGGCTGTCCTTGCCGGACGGCGACGCGGACGCAGACCCCGACGGGGACGGGGATGCGGTGGCCGGCTCGCGTTCCGGGGCCGCCGCGGTGGTGGTGGCCGCGCCCGCAACGGGGGTGACCGCGGCGGAACCGGCCGCTGACCTCTCGTGGCCGGGGCCGAACGCCACGACCACGGCCACCACCAGGGCGACCACGGCCACGACGGCCGCGCAGACGACGGCGGTCCGCCGACTGCGGCCGGCGGGTGCCGGAGAACGATGCGAGCGAGATGCCACGGGCGTGTCCTTGTGCGGTGCGGGCCGGCCTCCGGTCGATGGAGCTTCCGACCTGTCAGTCGCCGCCGGTCGCGGGAAGGTTGCCGGAGAGTTGCCGGGTCGGTGACTCGCCGGCCGGGTCCAGGCCGGTCATGAGTTCGGTGAACGCCCTTGCCGCGCCCGGGGCGTTGAAGAGGCGGTCCAGGCGGGCGCGCGCCAGATGGCGCAGGAAGGGCTCTCCGTCGCCCGCGTCGTGCACGGTCCGGGTGAGCCAGTGGGAGAACTCCTGGTCGTTCCAGACCCGCCGCAGACAACGCGCCGAGTACGCGCGCAGCCCCGCGTCGTCGCCCCCGGCCCAGTCCCGCACAGCGCGTGCGAACACATCGGCGTCGTACAGCGCGAGGTTCATGCCCTTGCCGCCCATCGGCGACACGATGTGCGCCGCGTCGCCCACCAGGAACAGGCGGCCGTGGCTCATCGGGTCGTGGACGAGACTGCGCAGGCGGAAGACCTCGCGGTCGGTGATCGTTCCGGAGGGGAGGTCCGGGTCGCCGAGCCGGGTGCGCAGTGCGTCCCAGACGCGGGCGTCCGGCCAGTTCGCCGGATCATCGGCGGGCGGGCACTGGACGTAGAAGCGGCTGGCGTGCGGGCCGCGCGGGAAGTGAGCGGCGAAACCCTCCCGGCTGACGGCGAGGAGGGGGTGGGCCGGGGGCGGGGCGTCGGCCAGAACGGTCAGCCATCCGATGCCGTGGTCGAAGGCGTGCACGGTGAGGGCGCCGTCAGGGACAGATGTACGGCTCACCCCGTACTCGCCATCGCAACCGGCCACGAAATCACAGGTGATCGCGTGCGACCCACCGTCCGCGGCGCGGTAACGGACCGTCGCACGCCCCGGAGAGTCAGCGTCGGTGAGGTCGTGCAGTGAGACGTCGGCGGCCTCGAAGCGCACGTCACCGCCGTCCTCCAGGTAGGCCGCCGTGAGCTTCTGGACCAGAACCTGCTGGGGACACAGGCGGGCCGACGGACCGTCCGTGCCGTCATGGTCCGAGACCAGGTGGCGGTCGCCGTCCACCCGGAACTCCAGGACGCCGTCGTACGGCACACCACCCAGCACTCGGTCGGCCAGGCCCCAGCCGTCGAACATGCGTACCGCACGTGTCTCGACGATTCCGGCGCGCTGTCGCCCGGCCACGTGGTCGCGGGAACGGCGTTCCAGGACGACGCAGTCGATGCCGCTGCGCCGGAGCAGGGTCGCGACGGTCATCCCGGCCGGGCCCGCACCCACCACGACGACGGTGGTGGACTCGGATGAATCCTGCAACTGGCTTGCCTCTGCGGCCACTTGGGCACCTCCCCCGCCAGCCTAACGACGGCGCCGGACCTACGGGCCGTATCCGACCAGCCGGTGCGGCCGGTCGGACACGGTCCGTGCAACGGTCGTGCGCGCTCAGCGGTGACAGGTGGTGATGCCGGGCCGCCAGGGGCAGGCGAGTGCGGCGAAGCCGCCGTTCGCCACGACGTCGACACTCAGCTTCTCGCCGTCGCGGACGACCCGCCGGTCCTGGACGAGGCCGGCGGCGCCGTCCCGGATCGTCTCGACCAGCCAGCGGCCGGGGCCGAGCGTCAGCGGTACCCCGGCGGTGCGGGCCTCGCCCGCGTAGACGCCGCCGATGAACCAGCGCTCCCCGCTCCGGCGCGCCAGCACCGCCTCCCGGCCCGGTTCACCGGCCAGCAGACGGGTGTCGTCCCAGGCCGCGGGGACCTGGTCGAAGTACGCCCGGGCCAGTGGACGGGCCTCGTACGACTCGGGGGTGCCCGCGAACATCTGGAGCCCCGACTCGTAGGCCACCGTCAGACCCACCTCGGCCGCGTCGGAGTTCGGACGCAGGCCCACGCGCTGGAACGCGCCCGGGGTGAAGTCCATGGAACCGATGACGTTGCGGGTGAAGGGCAGGGTGGTGAGGTGGGCGGCGGTGTTGGTGCGCTTCTCCTCGCCCGCGACGCCCTCCAGGGTCATCACCTGCGGCCACGTCCGCTGGATGCCCTTGGGGATCGTCGAGCCGTGGAAGTCGACCATCAGGTGATGGGCGGCCGTCTCCTTCAGGATCGTGTCGTACCACCGGAGCATGGACTGGGCCTCGGAGTTCATGAAGTCGATCTTGACGCCCTTCACGCCCCACTTCTCCAGGGTCGGCAGCCACTGGGCGCGCTCCTCGGGGGTGTCGAGGTCGCGCTGGTGGATCCAGACGACGATGCCGACGCCTTTCGCGCGGGCGTACCGGACGAGTTCGGGCATCCAACTGTCGGTCTGCCAGTCGGGGTCGGTGACGTCCCACTCCCCCGGCCGGTAGTACCAGCCCGCGTCGACCGCCTCGTACGGCCAGCCCCGCTCGGCTGCGTAGTCGACGTACGCCTTCTGCGCGGCGAGGCTCTGTCCTGCCTCCTTCCCGCCCGCCAGCCATGTCCACAGGACCGTGCCCGGCCTGATCCATGAGGTGTCGCGGACCCTGGCGGCGGGGGCCAGGTCGTCGGTGAAGGTGGAGCGGGTCACGGTGGCCAGGTCGCCCGTGACCATCGCCCGCCAGGGGGTGGTGAGTCGGCCGGTCGACTCGACGCGGGTGTCCGCGAGTTCGATGCGGTAGGTGCCGGAACCCTGGGTGTGGGCGAGGCGGGCGCCGGAGTAGGCGCCGGTGAGGTCGGACTCGGCGAGCAGGGTGTAACCGCCGTCGGTCGCGAACAGGGCCTGGTCGGAGTACTCGCCGGTGGGGGCGGACGCCGCCGTGTACTGGGCGAACTGGCCCTCGTTGTCGACCCGGTAGGTGCCCAGCCATGCCTTCGCGTCCGGCGGGAGGGTGAAGGCGGACGTCTCGTCGAGGACGTCTCCGGAGCCGGCCGGGAGGACGTAGCGGTAGGCGATGCCGTCGGCGGAGGCACGTACGAGCAGGTCGAGGCGGGCGCCCGCGGCGGTGGCGAAGGACAGGCGGGTCTCCTTCATGTGGACCCTGCGGTCCAGGCGTTTGCCGGACTTCGTCCGGTAACGTTCGTCCACCGTACGGTCCTTGCGGTGCAGGAAGCGCAAGTCCTTGGACAGGTCGGCCTGTTCGGTGACGAGTCCGACGGGGGACGGTTCGATGACGGTACGGCCGTCCCGGGACACGGACAGGGTCACGGTGCCGGTGGTGTCGTCCAACGCCAGCCGGGCGCGCGGCGCGTGTGCCCCCGCGGACACGGACCACGCCCGGTCGCTTTGTTGCCCGGCCTCGGCGGGCGGGGTGGTGCAGAGTGTGGCCAGCAGTCCGGCGCAGAGCCCCGCGACCGCGGTTCTGATCACAACAGCCATGTCAAACCTCTCAGTTGGGCGTCGGGGGCACGGCGGTTACGGCAGCCCCCACGCCGCACCCGGCTCGCTCACGGCGACGGGCGCGATGACCAGGTCGGGGCGGGAGCCGGAGTGGATCAGGACCTCGCGGCCCTTCGGGAGGTCGACGCGGAGCACGCCGTCGCCGAGGTCGCGGGTGCGGGCCGGGCGGCCGTCGTCGAGGAGGACGGTGAGCCGGCCGGTCAGTCCGTGCTTCACTCTCAGCGGTTCGCCCGCCAGGCTTCTGATCCGGACGAAGCGGGTCCTGCCCGCTGCGCGGACGGCGCTGACCAGGAACGCTCCCTGGGCACGGAAGTCGTGCAGGGTTAGATCCGCCCAGGCTGTGGGGACGGCCGGGAAGACGCGGATCACTCCGCCCCAGCTCTGGCAGAACATGTCGTGCAGGGACTGCGAGGCCGACAGCGGGGTCTCGATGACCGGGCCCGCCTCGGTGTAGTGCGTGTTCGCCCGGCACGGGTAGCGGGTGGTCGGGTCGAAGAACTTGCGGAGGTAGGTGATCGCGGTGTCGCCGTCGCCGGCCATCGCGTACATCGAGGCCGCGCCCGTGTAGCTGTAGCCGCGGTGGGAGCCGGTCAGCGCGTGCCAGTGCTCGACCGATCTCCTGATCAGGTCGCGGCTGCCGGGCTGGTCCCAGTTCACCAGGTACAGCGGATACACCATCAGCAGGTGCGAGTAGTGGCGGTGGGACTGCGCGTACGGGGTGTCCGCACCGATCATGAAGCCGTTGTCGTCGACCGGGTACGGTACCAGCCTGGCCAGGACCTCCTGCCAGCGTGGCCTCGACTCGTCGTCGATGCCGAGGAGTTCGGCCGACTCGATGAGGGTCCGGCAGCCCCAGCGGATCAGGGCCAGGTCGTAGTTGGTGTCCTGCGGCGGGACGACGGGGTACTCGGGTGAGAGGGTGCTGGGCAGGTGGAGCCTGCCGTCGCTGCCGGGGGTCAGGAAGTGCAGGTAGTAGTTGATCGCCCGCCGGAGCACCGGGTAGACGGTGTCGCGCAGCAGGGACTCGTCCATGGAGTGGCGGTAGGACAGCCAGGCGTTGTGCAGCGCCCAGGTGAGGTCACCGGTCTCGGCGCCCGTACCCGGCATGCCGACACCGCGGTTGGCGAACATGTCGGAGCTGCGGCCGACGCCCGAGCTGTCGGAGCGGTAGGCGGCGGGGACGTTCGCGACGAGCTGTTCCTGGTTCTGGCGCAGGGTGGTGGCCAGGGAGTCGAGTTCGGGGTGGTTGAAGCCGTGGATGAGCCAGTACTCCAGCTGCACGTTGAGGTTCCACCACACCGCGGGCCAGGGGGTGGGCTCCAGCCAGGGGCCGCACGTGGCCATCACCGGACCGCCCGCGCGGCTGGCCGAGGCGACCTTGTAGAGCTGGATCCAGTGGAAGCTCTGGAGCCGCTGGTCGGGGAACGACACGAAGCTCTTGCGGTAGAACGCGTGCCACCAGCGGGTGTGCCGTTGCCTGAGGGTGTCGTAGGACTTCGCGCGGCGGAGGTTGCGCAGGGAGTCGGCCTCGGCCGCGGTGTCGGACGGGTGGCTGTGTCCGACGCTCAGCAGCAGGTCCGTACCGGAGCGCCGGTACGCCGTTGCCGTCTCGCCGCCGCCGGTCAGGGGCTGGAGGACCTGTTCCGTGCCGTCCGCGGTGGTGCGGGTGGTCCAGGGCGGGTTGGGCGTGTAGCCGGTGGGCGGGGCCTCACTGATCTTCCTCGGGCTGACGGCTTCCTCGGGGTGGAAGGTCCAGTCGGCCCGTTCGTCGCCGTCGGCCGTGACGCGGACCGCCAGGACCTCGTCGTGAATCAGGGCGGCGAGGGTGAGGGTGCCCGCGGTGGTGGTGACGGTGCCGGTGAGTTCCGCGTTCCACAGGCTCAGGCGCCAGTCGACGGCGGTGACGGTGCCGGCCGGTTCGAGGGTCAGCCGGCCGACGGGGAGGCGGCAGGTGCCCCAGCCGCTGCCGAACTCGGGGCGGTGGTCCTGGACCCGGCCGTGCTGGACGGTGAAGCGGATCCGGTTGGCGCCCGGTTCCTGGTAGATCATGCTGCCGAGCAGGCCGTCACCGAGGAACGGGCCCTCGTACCAGAGCGTGGGGAGCCTGGTCCACAACAGGTCCTGGCCGCGCAGGAATCCGGCCCAGGCGCGGTCGGTGGTCATGGTGTCGCGGAGTTTCCACGGGTGTCTGCCGTCGGCCGCGGCGGGCTCCTGCTGTACGGCGTGGGCCGTGCCGGGTAAGGCGGCGGCCGCCGCTCCGGCCACGGCGGTGCCGAGTACGGCTCTGCGGCGCACCTGTGAGTGGTTCTCCGGCTGCGAGGTCATCGTTGTCCTCCAGACCTGACGGATCCTCGATACATCGGGTGTATCGGGGAACCTAGGAGGCCTTCGTGTACCTGTCAATGACCGTGACTTGCCGTGAATCACAAGATGGGTTGGTTATTCATGGGCTAAATCAGTACTGATTCGCAGGTCAGTAGCCCTGCGTCGCCCCCTTGACCCCTCCGATGTTTTTCGACAGAGTCGGCCGGCCCCAGGGTGCGCGTTCATCGCGGCGCTCTTCCCCGACGAGGCGCAGGACGAGATCTTCACCGGCCCGGACGTACGGATCGGCGGCACCCTCTTCCCGAGCGCCAAGGCCCTTCTGGTGGACGGGGGTTACGTGGTCGACGGGACGTCTTCGTTCGCCACCGGCTGCCAGGACGCCGACTGGCATCTGCTGACCGCCGTGGCCGGGTCGGGGGACGGTCGGGACGGTCACCCGCCCGAACTGCTGTGGGCGGCCGTTCCGATGGCCGAGCTGGAGGTGCTCGACGACTGGGACGTCTCCGGTCTCACCGGGAGCGGCAGCAACAGTGTCGTCGCTCATGGCGTCCGTGTGCCGGAGGAGCGGGCCCGGATCCGGGGGCAGTGCGGCTATGCGGCCCGGCTGTGCAAGGAGGCCGTGGACCTGATCGGGTCCGCGTCCGGAGCGTCGTCCCTGCACCGGGAGGTGCCGGTGCAGCGGGCGGTGCGGGATCTGAACGCGCTGAACCCGCACTCGTTCGTCAACCCGGCCACCGATCTGGAGCTGTACGGCCGGGTGTTGTCGGGGCCGGACGCCGGAACGCCGTTCCTCCAGCGGGAGTTCGACGGGTGCCGGGGGGGCGGGATCGGCACCCGTCGGGAGGCGGCTGTCTCAGCCCTGCGCGAGCAGTTCCAGCGTGTCGATCACGCGGTTGGAGAAGCCCCACTCGTTGTCGTACCAGGCGACCACCTTGACGTGCCGGCCGTCCACGCGGGTGAGCTCGGAGTCGAAGATCGACGAGGCGGGGTTGCCCGTGATGTCGGACGAGACCAGCGGGTCCTCCGAGTACTCGAGGACTCCGGCGAGGGGGCCTTCGGCGGCGGTGCGGTACGCGGCCAGTACGTCCTCGCGCGTCACCTCGCGGGCGACGGTCGTGTTGAGCTCGACCATCGAGCCGACCGGCACCGGGACGCGGATCGAGTCGCCGGACAGCTTGCCGTCCAGGTTGGGCAGCACGTGGCCGATCGCCTTGGCGGCACCCGTGGTGGTGGGCACGATGTTGACACCGGCGGCGCGGGCGCGGCGGGCGTCGCGGTGCGGGCCGTCCTGGAGGTTCTGCTCCTGGGTGTAGGCGTGCACCGTCGTCATGAACCCGTGCTCGATACCGGCGAGTTCGTCGAGCACCTGGGCCAGCGGCGCGAGCGCGTTGGTCGTGCAGGAGGCGTTGGAGACGATCGTGTGCAGATCCGGGTCGTAGGCATTGGTGTTGACGCCGTAGGCGAGGGTGACGTCGGCGCCGTCGGAGGGCGCGCTGACGAGAACCTTGCGCGCGCCCGCGTCGAGGTGGGCGCGGGCGGCCTTGGCGGATGTGAACCGGCCGGTGGCCTCCAGGACGATGTCGACGCCGAGTTCGGCCCAGGGCAGCTGGGCGGGCTCCCGCTCGGCGAGCACGGTGATGCGACGGCCGTCCACGACAAGGGTGTTGCCGTCCACGGTCACCGGGCGGCCGGGGCGGCCGGCCGTGCTGTCGTAGGCCAGGAGCCGCGCGAGGGCGGCGGGCTCGGTGAGGTCGTTGACGGCGACGATCTCCAGGGCGCTGTCGCGCTCGAGGAGTGCGCGCAGCACGTTGCGTCCGATGCGGCCGAATCCGTTGATGGCGATGCGAGTCATGAATGGTGTCCCTTCCCTATGGCCACCAGGCTCGCGCACGGCCTGGGCCGCTGACAGTGGCGCGATCGCCACGGTTCACAAGGATCGCGCCACCGCCGCACCGGGCCACCGGCCTATTCGCCCCGGGTGAAGGTGCGGCGGTACTCGCTCGGCGTGGTGCCGAGGATCCGCTGGAAGTGCATGCGCAGGTTCGAGCCGGTGCCCAGGCCAACGTCGGTGGCGATCTGCTCGACGCTGCGTTCCGAGCGCTCCAGCAGTTCCCGGGCCATGTCGATGCGGGCCCGCATGACCCACTGCATCGGCGTGTACCCGGTCTCCTCGACGAAGCGCCGGGAGAAGGTGCGCGGCGAGACCGCGGCCTGCCGGGCGAGCAGGTCGAGGGTGAGGGGTTCGTCGAGGCGGTGCAGGGCCCATTCGCGGGTGGCGGCGAAGCGCTCGCCGAGCGGTTCGGGCACACTGCGGGGCACGTACTGGGCCTGGCCGCCGCTGCGGTAGGGGGCGGCGACCAGGCGCCGGGCGGCGTGGTTGGAGGCGGCCACTCCGAGGTCGCCGCGCAGGATGTGCAGGCACAGGTCGATGCCGGAGGCGGCGCCGGCCGAGGTGAGCACGCTGCCCTCGTCGACGAAGAGGACGTTCTCGTCGACCCGGACGAGGGGGTGCTTGGCCGCGAGCGCCCTCGTGTAGTGCCAGTGGGTGGTGGCGCGGCGCCCGTCGAGCAGGCCGGTCGCGGCCAGGGCGAAGGCGCCGGTCGAGATGGCGGCGAGCCGCGCGCCCCTGTGGTGGGCGGCGACCAGTGCCTCGACGACGTCCGGCGGCGGGTCCTCGCGGTCCGGGAACCGGTAGCCGGGGATGAACACGATGTCCGCCCAGCCGAGCGCGTCGAGGCCGTCGGCGACGTGGTACGACAGCCCGTCCCCGCCGCTCACCAGGCCGGGTGCCGCGCCGCACAGCCGTACCTCGTACGGCATGCTCGCGCGCGTGGTGAACACCTGTGCGGGAATGCCGACGTCGAGGGGCTTGGCGCCTTCGAGGACGAGCACGGCGACGCGACGAAGGCGGGAGGCTGACACGGGGACAGGGTACGCAGGTCAGGGGGGTTGTCGTCGGGGTCGGCGTCGTCGGGTCAGCGCCGGGTGCGGACCAGCAGGTACAGGAAGTACGGGGTGCCGATGACGGCCGTCATGAGGCCGGCGCCGAGCTGGGCCGGTGCGATGACGGTCCGGCCGAGGGTGTCGGCGGCGCAGACCAGCGAGGCGCCCAGAAGCAGCGCGACCGGTACGACCCGGACGTGACGGCGGCCGACCAGTGCGCGGGCCGCGTGCGGGGCGACCAGTCCGACGAAGCCGACGGCGCCCGCGGCGGCGACGGCGGTGGCGCCGAGCAGCACGGCGACGGCCAGGAAGCCGAGCCGGGCGGGTCCGAGCCGCAGGCCGAGCAGGGCGGGGGTGTCGTCGTCGAGGGACACGAGGTCCAGCTCGGCGCGCCGTACGACGGCCACGGCGATGCCCAGTACCAGGGCGCCGGCGACGGGCAGGGCGTCGGGCAGGGTACGGCCGTAGGTGGAACCGGACAGCCAGGTGAGGGCCTTGGTGGCGTTGAAGGGGTCGGTGAGGACGATGAACAGGCTGATGAGGGCGGTCGTGGCGGCGGACACGCCGACGCCCACGAGGACGAGCCGGTTCTGTCCGAATCCGCCGCGTGCGGCGAGGCCGAACACCAGGACGGCGGTGACCGCGGCGCCCGCGAAGGCGGCACCGGCCACGCTCCAGGACCCGGCCGAGGGTGCCGTGGTGACGAGGAGGACAGCGCCGAGCGCCGCTCCCCCGGACACGCCGAGGATGCCGGGTTCGGCGAGCGGGTTGCGGGTGACGGCCTGGACGAGGGTGCCGGACAGGGCGAGGGCGGCGCCCGCGAGGAGGGCGGCCACGACTCGGGGGACGCGGGTGTCGAGGACGAAGGAGATGGACGGGCGGGCGGTGCCCCGGGCCCAGTTGGCGACGTCGCCGAGGAGGAGTCCGGTGTCGCCGAGGAGGATCGCGGCGACGGTCAGGGCGATGAGGGCGGCGGCCAGGGTCGTGACCGTCGCCAGGAACACGGTCCGGGTGGGGATGCGCAGGCGCTCGGGTGCGCCGGTGGTGGCGGTGTCGCGCAGCCGCAGGGCCATGGCGACGAGGAAGAGTGCGCCGAGGATGCTGGTGACGACTCCGGTGGGGACGGCGACCGCGGCCTCGGCGGAGACCGTGGCGCGCAGCAGGACGTCCGCGCCGAGGACCAGCGCGGCGCCGATGAGTCCGGCGACGGGCAGGCCGAGGCGGATGCGGACGAAGGGCCGCACGCGCCGGGCGAGCGGCCGGAGCAGCGCGGGTGCGCACAGTCCGACGAAGCCGACGGGTCCGGCGAGGGTGACCGCGGCCGCCGACAGCAGCGAGGCGAGCACGACGACGGTGATCCTGGTGGTCCGCACCGGCACGCCGAGGCCCTGGGCCGCCTCGTCGCCGAGGGCCAGGGCGTCCACGCGGCGGGCGACCAGCAGCAGTCCGACGAGGCCGATCAGTGCGACGGGCGCCATCCGCAGCACGCCGTCGAAGCCGTTCTGGCTGATGCTGCCCTGGCTCCATTGGTAGAGGCCGTCGGTCTCCTGCGGGAACAGCAGGAGCAGTCCCTCGGTCAAGGAGGTCAGTCCGAGGGTGAGGGCGCTGCCTGCGAGCACGAGTCGTACGGTGCCCGTGCCGAGGCCGGACAGGGCGAGGACCACGGCGGCCGCGGCGAGCCCGCCGGCGAACGCCACCCCGGAGGAGGCGAGCAGCGGCAGCGAGACCCCGGTGACGGTCAACAGGCCGAGGGCGAAGTAGGCGCCCGCGTTGACGGCGAGGGTGTCGGGTGCGGCGAGGACGTTGCGGCTGACGGCCTGCAGGGCGGCGCCCGCCGTGCCGAGCGCGGCGCCGACGAGCAGTCCCGCGGTCATCCTGGGCAGCCGGGACGCGATGACGACGGACGCGTCGGCGGTGTCGGCGCGGCCGGTGAGGGCCTTCCACACCTCGGCTGGGCCGACGGCCGCGGTGCCCTGGGTGATGTCGACGACCGCGAGGGCGGCGACCAGCAGGACGAGGGCGGCCGTCACCGCGGTCGCGCCCGTCCTGGCGGTGACGGCCGGCGCGCCGGTGGTGGGAGCGGGTGCGGTGACGGTCATCTCGCTACTTCGTCAGGGCCGCGACCAGGGCGTCGACGTACGCCTCCATGGACTTGGGGCCGCCGAACATCCAGATGCCGTCGGGCAGTCGGTGCACGTTGCCCTTCTTCACGAAGGGCAGGCCCTTCCACACCGCGTTCTTCGCGAGGTCGACCGTGAAGGGGTCGCTGCCGTCGGCGTCGTTGCCTATGTAGGCGAACTCGACGTCCCCGAGGCCCGTAAGTCCTTCGACATCCGTGGTGGCGAGGCCGTACTTCTCGTCGCCCTTGGCCTTCCAGGCGTTCTTCAGGCCGATCGCGTCGTTGACGTCCCCGATCAGCGAACCGCTGGTGTAGGGGCGGATGGAGACCTGGTTGGAGGCGACGTAGCCGTCCCCGAAGGCGATCCCGCGGCCGGCGAGCCCGGCGTCGGCGAGGGCCTTCCTGCCCTCGGCGAGCTTGGCGTCGAAGTCCTTCTTCAGGGTCTCGGCACGGTCCGTGGTGCCGGTGGCCTCGGCGATGAGGTCGAGGTTGGTCTCCATCTGCCCGATCTGGTCGGAGGCCCGCGCGGAGCGGATCTCCAGGACGGGGGCGACCTTGCGGAGCTGCTTGAGGACGGCGTCCGAGAGGTCGTCGTTGGCGACGATGAGGTCCGGGGAGAGCGAGGCGATGGTGTCCATGCTGGGTTCGCCGCGGGTGCCGATGTCCTTGGGCGAGCCGGTCAGCGGGGCGGCGGTGTCCCAGGCGGTGTAGCCCTTGATGTCGGCGACGCCGACGGGCTGGACGCCGAGGGAGACGAGGTGTTCGACGACGTCCCACTCGGTGCCGACGACCTTCTCGGCGGGTCCGTCGAGGGTCACCTTGGCACCGCTCGCGTCGGTGAGGGTGATGCTCCGGGCGCTCGGGGCGGTGTCGTCGGCGGCGGGCTCGGTCGTACCGCAGCCGGCCAGGGCGAGGGCGGCGGCGGCGGCGGCGAGGGCGATGAGCAGGCGTCGTCTCATGAGGTGGCACTGAGCCTTTCGGTGCGGGCGTGGTGGCGGCCGACGGCGCGGGTGCGCAGCAGGCCGGTCAGGGGGTCGGTGTCGACGTCGACGCGGATGCCGTAGGCGGCGGTGAGCCGTTCGGCGGTGAGGACCTCGGCGGGCGGGCCGTCGGCGACGATGCGGCCCTCGTGCAGGAGGGCGATCCGGTCGGCGACGGCGGCGGCCTGGTCCAGGTCGTGCAGGACGACGCCGACGGCGATGCCGTGGTCGTCGGCCAGGTCCCTCACCAGGTCGAGGAGTTCGACCTGGTAGCGCAGGTCGAGGTAGGTCGTGGGTTCGTCGAGGAGCAGGACGCCGGTGTCCTGGGCGAGGCAGCTCGCGAGCCACACGCGCTGGAGCTGGCCGCCGGAGAGGTACTCGGCGCCGCGTCCGGCGAGGGTCTCGACGTCGGTCATGGCCATCGCCCGGCGTACGGCCGCCGTGCCCTCGGGGTCCGCCCGGCCCCAGCGGCCGCGGTAGGGGTAGCGGCCGAACTCGACGATGTCCCGCACGGTCAGGCCGCTCGGTGTGGGGCGTCCCTGGGTCAGCAGAGCGACGCGGCGGGAGAAGTCACGGGCCGTCAGCGCGAGCCCGTCGCTCACGGCGCCGTCCTCGCCGGTCAGGGTGAGTGCGGCGGTGCGGGCGGGCCGCAGCCGGGCCAGGGCACGCAACAGGGTGGACTTGCCGCTGCCGTTGGGGCCGACGAGGGCGGTCACCAGGCCGGGCCGGAGCGTGATCGCCGCGTCGTGCACGACGTCGGTGCCGTCGTACGCGACGGTCACGTCCCGGGCGCTCAGCTGTTGGCCGGGCGGGCGGGAGGGCTCGGTCGTCTCTTCACCAGAACTCACGACCGAAGGTTAGCCTAACCTTACCCAGCTCGGTCCAGGGGTGGTGCGACCAGGCCCTCTCCCCCGTGAGGTGCGGTCAGGCGTCCTTCACCGTCGTGGTGACGGGCGTGCCGATCTCGACCGTGCGGCTGACCGTGCAGAGCCGGTCGTGGGAGGTCTTCACCGCGCGGGGCAGGATCGCGCGGGCACGCTCGGCGCCCTCGCCGTCCGGGAAGGTGACGGTGAAGGTGACCGCGAGGCCGGTGAGCCGGTTGCCGAGTTCGTCGGCGGTCTTGTCGCCGGTCACCTCGACGGTGAACGCGGAGGGTTCGGCGTGCCGGCCGGTGGCGAGGTCGACGTCCACCGCCGAGCAGCCGCCGAGCGCGGCAAGCAGGAGTTCGACCGGGGTGAACTCGCTGTCGCCGCCGGTGCCGAAGGCGATCGTGCCGCCCCGGGTGTTGGTGGCGACGAAGTGGCCGGCTGCGGTGCGCTCGACGGTGACGGAACGCGCGGTGTCTTCGCTCATGCACAGGACATTAGTGCCGGGTGCCGAGCGGTGCTCGCGGGCCCAGCACCTTGCCCGGGTTGAGCAGGCCCCGCGGGTCGAGGGCGTCCTTGACGGCCCGGTTGAGGGCCATCACCTCCGGGCCGACCTCGGCGCGCAGCCCGTCGCGCTTGAGCAGTCCGACGCCGTGTTCGCCGGTGACCGTGCCGCCGAGGGCGAGGGCCTCGGCGATGATGTCGTGGAAGGCGGCCTGGGCCCGCACCCGTGCCGCCTCGTCGCCCGGTTCGGTGATCAGCAGCGGGTGGAGGTTGCCGTCGCCCGCGTGCGCGATGTTGGCGATGAGGGTGCCGTGGCGTTCGGCGATGGCGTGGATGCGGCCGAGCATCTCCGGTACGGCGGCCTTCGGCACGCACACGTCCTCGGTGAGGACCGGGCCGAGCCGCTCCAGCGCCGGATAGGCCAGGCGCCGGGCCTCGAACAGGGCGTCCGCCTCCTGGGGGTCGGTGGAGCGGGCGGCCCAGCCGGCGCCGGCCTCCGCGAAGCAGCGCCGCATGGTCTCGGCCTCCTCCTCGCCCGCCCGGCCGGGTGCGTCGGTGCGGCCCAGCAGGACGACGTCGGCCTCGGTCGACAGGCCCATCCGCTTCCAGGCGTCGACCGCTTCGAGGCAGTACCGGTCGATCAGCTCCAGCGCGGACGGGGTGATCCCGGCGGCGGCCACGGCGGTGACGGCCCGTCCGGCGTCGACGACGGAGGAGAAGTACCCGGCCACCGTGTGCTCGGGCGCACGGCTCGGCCGCAGCCGCAGGGTCACCTCGGTGATCACGCCGAGGGTGCCCTCGGAGCCGACGAGCAGTCCGGTGAGGTCGTAGCCCGCGACGCCCTTGGCGGTACGACGTCCCACGCGCACGAGTTCGCCGGTGCCGGTGACGAACTGGAGTCCCAGCACGTAGTCGCGGGTGACGCCGTACTTCACGCAGCACAGTCCGCCCGCGTTGGTGGCGACGTTGCCGCCGATGGTGGACCAGCGGGCGCTGGCCGGGTCCGGCGGGTACCAGAGGCCGTGCTCCGCGCAGGCGGTGCGGAGGTCCTCGTTGACCACGCCGGGTTCGACGACGGCGAGGCGCTCCAGGGGGTCGATCCGCTTGATGCCGGTCATGGTCTCGGTGGCGAGCACGACCGACCCGTCCAGGGCGTTCGCCCCGCCCGACAGGCCCGTCCCGGCGCCCCGGGTGACCACCGGCACGCCGAGGTCGAGGCAGGCGCGGACGGCTTGGCGGACCTCCTCGGCGGTGTGCGGCCGTACGACCGCCGCGGGGCTGCCGTGGGGTGCCCATTCGGCCTCGTCGTGGGCGTATCCGGCGGTCAGGCCGGGGTCGGTGAGCACGCGGCCCTCGGGCAGGTCGCGGCGCAGGCGCTGGATCAGTTCGCTGTGCATGAAGGCACCTTGGCATTCCGGCCGGTCACCACTCGGCCGCCACGGTCTCTGTGAGGCGTGACACGGCTTCGAGGTCCGGCCGGTTCCGCAGCAGGTCCACGACCTCGGCGCTCGCGAACTCGCGCCGGTCGGCCTGCACCTCCGGATCGACCGCGCATGCGGCCTGTACGTGGACGTAGTTGAGGTAGGTCGCGAACAGCATGGAGAAGGCGTCGGGGCTCTTGACGACCGCCGGGCCCCCGGCGTCCCGGTAGGCCCGCACCAAGTGCCGTGCCGCGTCGGCGTCGAAGCCGTTGCCGCCCGACCAGACATGGACGGCCCGGGCGAGTTCCCGCTCCGCCGAGACCGGACCGGCGTTGTCCCAGTCGAGCAGGACCGGTCCGCGCGCGCCGACGAGGACGTTCTGCGGGCGCATGTCGAGATGGGACGTCACCACGTCGGCCGCGGCACTGGGCGAGACATGCCGTCCCAGCCGTACGACGGTCGTGGCGGCGAACCGCTCCAGTTCCGCCGCCCAGGGCAGCCCGGCCCGCGCCGCCCTCCCGGTCAACTCGGCCCAGTCGGACGGCTGGTGGCACTCTTCGTACCAGGCGCTCGGGGTCCCGGTCGCGCCCTCGCCTGCCCGGTGCAGGAGGGCGAGGGTCCGGCCGCACCAGCGCAGCGTCTCCGGGTCCGAGGGGTCGGCCGTGGTGCCGTCGACCCAGTCGTACAGCTTGGCGTACGTCCCCTCGGGGAGCCGTACGACATGGGCGCCGGTGCGGTCGGGCATGAGGCGTGGCGCGGCGACGCCCTGTGTCTCCGCGGCGTCGCGCAGTGCGGACTCGGCGCCGACGTCCGGCTCGTGCCTCTCGAAGAGGAGTTCCTTCACCGCCCACGCGGTGCCGTTCCCCGACAGTTTCCAGATCTGTCCGAGCGCGCCGCGGGCGACGGGCGTCATCGTCCACTCGCCCGCGCCCAGTGCGTAGGCGTCCGCGATGAACTCGCCCGTGTCGCGCATTCAACTCCCTGCCGATGCCGTCCTGTTGATCGCAGCCTATCCGCAGCAGTCCGACGCGTCGGCCGCCGTCGGTGCTCCGGTGTCCAGGCGGCAGAAGCAGGACGCCTCGATGGGTACGTCGGCCAGCGCGGCGGCGATCCGCAGGTGCCGGGCGACGATCCGGGCCTCCCCCTCCTTGCCTCCGCGGACCAGGCACTCGTGGAGGCCGTGCAGCGCCCACACGTTGCCCGGGTGCTGGAGGGGCCGCGGGAGGGTGTCGTCGAGGCCGAGGTCGGCGCGGTAGACGGCCTCGGCCTCGGCGACGCGGCCCCGTTCGAGCAGGAGGGCTCCGTAGGCGTGGCGGGTGGGCTGCATCCAGCCCCAGGGCTCGTCGTAGGGGAGGTTGTCGTCCAGTTCGACGGAGCGGGCGAGGGCCGCGAACGCGGTGTCGAACTCGCCTTTGCGGTAGGCGAGTTCGCCGTCCAGCATCGCCGAGGCGATCGCGAGGAGGTCGGCGCAGGTGTTGTTGAAGAGCATGCGGGAGGCGGGGACCCCGGTGACCGCCCGGTGGAAGAGGGCGCGTTCGGCCTCCGCCTCGGGAACGCGGCCGAGGGCGGAGAAGGCGACGCCGCGGGCGTAGTGGAGCATCGCGGTGCTCACGCAGTACAGGGCCGGGTCGGCGGGCGGCGGCAGTTCCAGGATGTCGGTCCAGCGGCCGAAGCGGATCAGTACGTGGACGCGCATCGCGAGGAAGCCTTCGAGCCAGTCCGCCATGGGCGGGCTCGTCACGCGCAGCAGTTCTTCCGGGATCGACTCCTCCAACTGCGCCGCCGTCTCCAGCGCGACCTGCGACCGGCCCAGGAACATCGCCCCGTAGATCCTGAAGTGGTAGTTGTGCGAGCGGTAGAGGGTGTAGAAGTTCATCGCGCCGCCGTGGGCCCGGACCTTCTCGTCCGCGGCGATCGCGGCGCTGTTGTCCGACACGACCCGCCGGTAGTCGCCGCACAGGACCTCCAGGTGGGAGGGCATGTGCAGGAGGTGCCCCGCGTCGGGGACCAGGCCGCGCAGCCGGTCGGCGACGGTGAGGGCCAGTTCGGGGGTGGGTGACATCTCCATCAGGTGGACGTAGAAGTGCAGGACGCCCGGGTGGGTGCGCCCGGTGGCGCCGGCGAGGGCCCGCTCCAGGACGGCCCGCGCCTCACGGGTGCGTGCTCCGGCGGCGGGCTCGCCGGTGCGCAGGTCCCACAGCTCCCAGGGGGTGAGGTTCATCAGCGCGTCCGCGTACAGGGCGGCCACGTCGGCGTCGTCCGGGGCGAGTTCGTGGACGGTGCGCATGGCCTCGGCGTACGGCGGGTTCCACACCGCGCAGTCCTTGGCCGGGTCGGCCTGCGGGTAGCGGGCGCGCAGGGCGCCGATCAGTGCCCGCTCGACGACGGTGGCCCGGGCGGCCGCCTTCTCGTGCGCCGACTCCACGGCCGTATGGGTGCGTTCGACGGTCCTGGCCAGGTCCCGTTCGTCGAAGAACTCCCAGGGTTTGTTGTAGTTGGGGCCGAGCGCGTAGGCGATGCCCCAGTACGCCATCGCGCAGTCCGGATCGGCGGCGGCCGCCTTCTCGAAGCAGGCCACGGCCTCCTCGTGGTGGAAGGCGTACGTCCACACCAGGCCCCGGTCGAACCAGAGTTGGGCCTCGGCGGAGTCGGTGGTGACGGGTCGGCCGTGGGAGCCGAGGTCATAGTACTCCATGCGCCGCTCCTCGCGCTGCCGGCTGTGCTGCACGGGAGTCGATTCTGCCCGAAGAAGGGGCTTTCGGACCCGTGGGAGCCGTTCTGTCCCCCGAACGAACGCAGGTGCCGGAGAGGGGACTTGTGACGTGGGTCGGTCAGTCCCTTCTCCGGCACCGGGTGGCGGGAGCTAAGCCGTCAGACACGGAAGATCTCGAGGAAGCTGCTCCAGAACCCCTTCTTGGCGGGCTTCTGCGCCGTCGCAGCGGGTATGCGTGCCGCCGGTGCGGGCTGCTGGACGACGGACGCGCGGGGTGCGGTGGGCACGCCGTACGCCGAAGCCATCCGGGTGGCCGGGGTGGGGGCGAACTGGACGGGCAGGGTGGCCAGGGCGCGGTGGAACGGGCCGGGGCGCCACTCCAGGTCCTGGGCCGGGACGCTCAGCACAAGGTCGGGCAGGGCGTTGAGGATCTGCTCGATGGCGGTGACCGCGATGACCTGGGCCGGGCTCTTGGCCGGGCAGGCGTGCGGGCCCGCGCCCCAGGCGAGGTGGGCGCCCCGGCTGTGGGCCTGGCCCGACGCGGTGAGCGCAGGGTCGCTGTTGGCGCCGGCGAAGCTGATGACCAGCGGGGAGTTCGCCTGAACCACCACTCCGCCGAGGTCGACGTCCTGCACCGGGAAGTGCGTGGCGTAGTTGGCGATCGGCGGGTTGTTGAGCAGGACGTGGTCGAGGGCGTCCTCGATCTGCATGCTCGGGCCGCCCTCGCCCTCCGGCCCCAGGAGCAGGAGCAGGGAGTTGGCTATGAGGTTGCGGGTCGGCTCCACACCGGCGCCGATCAGCATCACCAGCTGGTCCTTGAGCTCCTCGTCGGTGAGACCGGCCGAGTGCTGGACGAGCCAGGAGGTGATGTCGTCGCCGGGCTCGCGGCGCTTGAGGGTGATGAGCTCCATGAAGCAGGCGGTCAGTTCGTCGCTGGCCTTCAGCGCGTCCTTGCCGTCGAACATGTCGGCCATCGCGCTGGTGACCCGGTCGCCGATGCTGGCGGGGCAGCCGAACAGCTTGTTGATCAGCAGCATCGGCAGCAGCTTGGCGTAGTCGTTGATGAGGTCCGTCCGGCCCCGCTCGCTGAACTGGTCGATGAGGTAGGCGGCGATCGGCTCGACGTCCCGGCGGATGCGGGTGACGTTGAGGCGGTCGAGGCTCTCGGTGACCGCCTTGCGCAGGCGGAGGTGCTGGGCGCCGTCGGTGAACAGGCAGTTGGGCCGGTACGCCATCATCGGCAGGACGGGGCTGTCGAGGGGGACGCGGCCGTCGTTCAGCGCGGTCCAGCGGCGGCCGTCGCGCGCGAACAGACCAGGGTTCTGGAGCACCCGCAGGGCGGTCTCGTGTCCGACGACCAGGGTGGCGTCCACGCCGGGGGCGAGTTCGACCGGTCCCGCGGGGCCGTGCGCCCGGAGGTAGTCGTAGACCTTCTGGGGGTCGGCGGCGAAGGTGCCGTCGTACATGGGGCATCTGGCCGCACCGGCGGCGGCCGTGTCGTGAACGTCCATGTCTGTGTCCTTAGGTGGCCCGGACCGTGCGGTCCGGGCGGGGGGTGGTGGTTCAGGCTGCGCGGTCGAGCAGGTGCCGGACGAGGGCGATCAGGGCCCGGGCGGAGGAGCGCTGGTCGCGTGCGTCGCAGTAGATGACGGGGGTGTCCGGGAGCAGGTCCAGGGCTTCGCGGATCTCCTCCTCCTCGAAGTGGCTGGTCTGCGAGAAGGTGTTGACGGCGATCGCGTACTCGAGGCCGTACTCGTCGATCAGGTCGATGACCGGGAACGTCTCCTCCAGCCGTGAGGGGTCGACCAGGAGCAGGGCGCCGAGGGCGCCGCGGGCCATGTCCTCCCACAGCTGCATGAAGCGCTGCTGCCCGGGGGTGCCGAACAGGTACAGCACCAGCTCGTCGCTCAGCGTCAGCCGGCCGAAGTCCAGCGCCACGGTGGTGGTCGCCTTGTCCGGGACGCCCCGCAGGTCGTCGACGTGCATGGACGCCTGGGTCATCTTCTCCTCGGTGCGCAGCGGAGTGATCTCCGAGAGAGACCCGATGAAGGTCGTCTTGCCCACGGCGAAGTGCCCGACCACCAGGATCTTCGCCGCGGTGGTCACGTCGGCGGAGACGTAGATGGAGCCGCCCGCCGTGGGGTCAGCCGATGTTGAGGGTTTCGAGTCCATGCAGAACCTTCTCGAGTATCGCTCGGGGAACATGCTGGGCGGGGGCCGGTTCAGCGCGACGCAGGAGGTGCCCCTGCTCGAATAAATCGGACAGCAGAAGTCGCGCCACGCCCACCGGCAGTCCCAGGTGGCCGGCGACTTCGGCGACCGACAGATAGCCGCCCGCACAGAGCTCCCAGATGGCCCGTACCTCGGGGCTCGCGCCCAGTGGCAGGGTGCGGTCGGGCGCGAGACAGACCAGCGTGTGCAGGGACAGGTCGTCGTCGGAGGGAAGACGACGGCCGCCCGTGATGACGTAGGAGCGGACGAAGTCGCTGGTTACCGGTGCGTCCTCGCCTGGCCAGGTCATGCGTCTACGCCGGTGTTCTGGCGCGGGGCCGCGCTCATCGCCTTGGTCAGCGCGCCCACCGTCTTCTGCATCCGAATGGACATGGCCTCCATGTCGACGTCCAGCGCCGTCGAGACCGCGAGGTAGGAGCCGCTGCCCCCGGCGATGAGGAAGATCCAGCCGCCGTCGAACTCGATCAGTGTCTGCTTCCACAGGCCCTTGCCGCCGCCGACGAAGGGGGCGACGCTGCGGCACAGGGACTGCAGGGAACTCATCGCGGCGGCGTTGCGCTCGGCGTCGTCACGCACGATGCCGTCGGACCGCTGCATCAGCAGGCCGTCCGCCGAGACGAGGATGGCGTGGCGGGCTCCGCGCACCTCGAGCACGTCGTTCAACACCCACGACAGGTCGGGATTCACTGGTTCTGAGGTCCTTCCGTGTTGTCTGAGTCCCGCCCGAGCACGGTTCCGCGAGCGAAGGCCTTGAGCCGGGAGGCGGTCTCCTCGCTCGCTTCGTCCAGGTCGGGTACGTCCGCGCCGGACGAGGCCACCACGGAGACGGTGCCGTTGCGGCGCCGGCGGCGCTTGGGGAGGCCCCCGGCGGTCTGGCCCACGACGAGGGAGGCGACGGGGGTCGGCTTGGTCACCACCGGCTCGCCCTCGGGGTCGTCGAGGACGACGGGCGCGGGTGCGGGCACGTCCGCCGTCAGAAGGTTCTCGGGCACCCGGATCACGGCACGCACACCGCCGTAGGGGGAGACCGCGTCGACCGACACATGGAAGCCGTAGTGGGCGGCGAGCTTCCCGGACAGGGCGAACCCGAACTTCGGCGGGTCGCCGAGGCTCGTGATGTCCACGGCCCCGCCCGCCGTCAGCAGGTTGGCGGCGCGGGCCTTGGTCTCCTGGTCCATGCCGAGACCGGCGTCGTCGACGATCAGGCAGATCCCGGTGGGGACGGCCTGGATGTTGATCTCGACGGGGGTGCCGGGGGCGCTGTACTTGGTGGCGTTGTCCAGCAGTTCGGCGAGGACCATGGCGACGGGTTCGACCGCGCGGTTGGTGATCGCGACGTTGGCCTGCGAGTGGACGTTGACCCGCTCGAAGTCACGGATGCGTCCCTGGGCGCTGCGGGCCACGTCGTAGACCGAGGCGTTCCGGTCGCGCCGGCCGAGCCAGCCGCCGCAGAGCACCGAGATGCCCTTGGTACGGCGGCTGAACTGGCTGCCGGTGTGGTCGACCAGCATCAGGTCGGCGAGGACCGCGTTGTCGTCGCCGTACTTCTGCTGGAGGCCGTCGAGCAGGGCCAGCTGCTCCTCGGCGAGGGTGGCCAGGGTGCCCACCGCCGACTTCAGGGTGGCCTTGGTGGCCGACTCCGCGTCCTTGCGCACCTCTTCCAGATCCGCGGCGTGCCGCGAGCTCACCGACGAGTAGGTCGTCTGGAGCTCGGCGAGCTGACCTCGTACGCCGGCGATGTCGCCGTGCAGTTTGTTGTTGTTCGCGCGGAGCTGGATGTTGGTTCTCCGTGCGCGCATCACTGCGAAAACCGCAGCGATGAGTACCACGAGCAGGACCCACAGGAGTGGATCTTCGAACAATGACGTCATGAGACTCTCTTCAAGTCGCCTCGCGTCGGGAGACTGACCGTGCATGAGACCCCCGGAAAGGCCCGTCGGCGTGCAGCCGCGGACGTCACCGGCGGACCAACCGTCACTCCTTCACGATGGGGCCGTTTTGGCTGTCCCCCGTACGCGTCCATGACGCGCCGTCAGCCTACTGAAAAGTGTAATGATCTTATCAGTCGCCACAGTGTCAACAGGCGTATCAGGCGCCACACTTGACGACTCTCCACAAAGATCTCGCAGCAAGGGCTCATCATCCGTTGTCAGCGGTCGCCGCCGCCCTCGCCCGCACCGGTCCACGGAGGGTGCTCCCCCGCCCCGGCCACTCGTTCATGATCAACAGCGGCAGCCTACCAAGGCGCCGAGAGCGCTTTCCCCCCGCTCGGGCAAAACTCGATTGCGGCCGTGGGGCCCGGCCCGGACGCTGGGCGCATGCCTTATCTCCTGCGCGCTGCCGCGCTGACCGACGCGCCGGCCGTCACCGAGCTGCTCAACGAGATCGACCGGATCGAGATCGGGCGGCCGGAGACCGACCTGCACACGGTGGAGGCCGACCTCAAGCATCCCGAGGTCGACCTCGACCGCGACTCGTGGCTGGCCTTCGACGGGCCGCGGCTGGTGGCGTACGCCCTCGTGTGGGACGAGTCGCGGGGCGAGCGCGTCGACGCCGACCACTACGTCCTGCCCGACCACCAGCGGGCCGGTGAGCTGCTGCTGGACGCGATGGAGGCCAGGGCACTGGAGAAGGCCCTGGCCAACGGCGCCTCGCGGGCCGTGGTGCATCTGCACCTCAACGTCGCGCCCACCCTCGACCTGGAGCTGATCCGCGCGCGGGGCTGGTCCGTCGTACGGCGCTACCACGTCCTGGAGCGGCCGCTGCGCCCCGGCGAGGACCTCTCACCCCGGCCGGCCGAGGGGGTGCGGCTGCGGGCCTGCGCCGACGAGGCGGACCGCGAGCGGGTCCACGCCCTGTACCAGGCCACCTTCGCCGAGCACTTCGACTTCCAGCCGCGCGCCTACGAGCAGTGGCTGCACGACATCGACGCCGACCGGCTCGACTGGTCCCTGGTGTGGCTGGTGAGCACCGCGGACCTCGGCGACGCCGGCTTCCTGATCGCCCGCGACGACCGCGAGGCCATGGGATGGATCCGCAGCCTCGGGGTCGTACGGCAGGCGCGCGGCCGGGGCCTGGGCGGACTGCTCCTGCGGCAGGCCTTCGGGGCGTTCGCGGCCAGGGGGCGGGAGACCGTGGGCCTCGGCGTGGACACCGAGAATGCCACCGGGGCCCCCGAGTTGTACGCCCGCAACGGAATGTCCGTCCATTTCGCCGTCGACACCTGGGAAACAGTGCTCAGTTGACGGCCTGTTTCTCCGAAGGCGGCTATGCGGCCTTTCCGTTGAGCAATGCGCAGACGAAATTCTCCTGAATGGCGCGCATTCTCTTGAGTTTCTCCGCGTCGGCGGTCCGGTTGATCTGGGTGGTGACGGAGAAGGTCAGCGAGCGGCGGCCGTCGGGGGTCGCGGCGATCAGCTGGGTGTAGCCGAGCGTGTTGCCGGTGTGGCCGAGGACGACACCGCAGCGGGTGTCGTACCGGAAGATGCCGAGCCCGGCGGTGTTGCGGCCCGGCCCGGTTGGCTCGGACGCGCCCGCGACCCACTGCCGCTGCTGCTCGACGACCCGGGGCCCGTAGAGCCGTCCGCCCGCGTAGCCGCGGATGAAGCGGGTCATGTCGGCCGGCGTGGAGACGATGCCTCCGGACGCCCAGACACCCGACATGCCGATGACCTCGCTGACGTCCTCCGGGGGCGCGGGCGGGCTCACGTCGTACCCGTGCAGATACGGCTCCGGCATCCGGTAGCCCTGCGGGAGGCTGGTGGAGCGCAGGTAGAGCGGCCTGTACACGAGTCTGCGCAGGAGTTCCTCGTACGGTGTCCGGGTGGCCGCCTCCGCCATGAGGGCTACGGCGATGTTGTCCGAGTTGGAGTAGCGGTAGCGCGTGCCCGGCTCGAAGCCCAGGGGCTTCCCGGCGACGTAGTCGAGCAGGCGGCGGGAGTCGAAGTGGTGGCGCGGGTCGGCCCGGAGCTCGGCGAGGAACGCGGGGCTCTGTGAGAAGTCCGGCAACCCACTGGTGTGGTTGAGGAGTTGACGGAGCGTCACCGAGCCCCAGGCCGACGGCAGTTGAGGCAGTCGTTCGCGCAGGGTGTCGTCCAGGCGCAGGGCGCGGTGGTCGACCAGGGTGAGCGCGACCGCGCCGCTGAAGGCCTTGGCCGTGCTCGCGATGCGCATGTGGTCGTCGGCGTGCGGCGGGCGGCCCGTGCGCACATCGGCGACTCCGGCGCGCAGGACGCGGGTCCGGTCGCCGTCCCGCAGGACCGCGATGGCGCCGGGCGGTCCGCCCGGGCCGCGCACGAACGCGTCGAGCTGATGTTGGAGCGAGTCGTGGCCGGCGGATCCCGCGCGGGCCACGGCGGTCGCCGGGGACAGGGCGGCCAGGCAGACCGCGAGGACGGACACCGCTCGCAGGCGGGGGTGGCGCAGGGGCATGGAGGCTCCCGGAAGAGGGGACGTCACGGCCCGTCAAGCCTCACCGGGTCCGGCGCTCTCCTGCTTCCCGTGCTGCTGCATACGGACCAGTGGCCGGTGCTCGGGGGCGGCCCGAAATTCGCTGCGAGGGGGCCTTGCCGTCGCCCTTGCGCAGCTTAGTTTGCGGGTACAACGGCATCAGTCGGCATGGTCGCCCGGGAGTACGGTCCGAAACGTTTCCCGGATCAAGAATGACTCACGTCAAATGCAGGGGTGGCTGTCCGCCGGTGGAGCCGTGTGGCGGACAGCCACCCCTGTTTCTCGCCGGTGCCGGTCGATGTCACATCGAACGGCGGCTGGTGCGTCGTAGCAGAACGAACCCGGAGATCAGGAGGATCGCTCCGAGCGCGGCCGGCCACAGTTGCGCACCGGTCTCGGCGAGGCTGCCCTGGTTGCCCTGGGGCTCGGGCTGGGCGAGCACCGGGGGCTGGGTCACGGCGCCGGTGGAGCCGGTTCCGGGGTCTTCAGTCGCGGTGTCGTCCTGGGGGTTCGGCTGACCGGCCTGGCCGTTGCCGCCGTTGCCGTTGCCCTTGTCGGGGGCGGTGGTGCTGTGGGCGGTGGGTGAGCTGTAGGTCTTGGGCTCGTTGCCGGCCGGGGCGGTCGTCTGGCCGCCCGCGGGGGCCTGGGTGGTCGGGGTGGGCTGCTGCTGCGGCTCGTCGTCGTTTCCGGGGTTGTCCTCGGAGCCGTTGTCGTTGCCGCCGTTGCCGTTGCCGTTCCCGTTGCCGGGGTCCTGGCTGGCGCCGGGGTCCGGGTCGGCGCCGTTGTCGCCGCCGTTGCCGTTCCCGTTGTCGCCGCCGTTGCCGTTCCCGCCGTTGTCGTCGTTCCCGTTTCCGCCATTGCCGTTGTCGCCGTTGCCCGGGTCGTCCTGGCCCGTGCCCGCGCCGCACTGGCGGCCGTCGTTGATGCAGCCGACCATCTCGTTCATCAGGTTCTCGTCGAAGACGTTGATGAAGTCGCCGTGGTCGGTGACGGGCTTGTGGACCTGCTCCGGGAAGGAGTCGACCGCGAACAGCGGGGTCGTACGGCCGCCGTCGTTCAGGCTGGGCGCGTCGACGTCGTAGACGATCCGCTGGACCAGCTGCGGGATGGCCTCGAAGCCCTGCGGGCAGGTGCCGTCGTTCTGGGCGAACGCCACGTGGGTGCGGTGGTTGGCGCTGTCGATGTTGCGCCCGTCCCAGCAGCTCTGGAACTTGAAGGTGCGCACCACGTCACTGCCCTGCGGGCACAGTGGGTACTTGTCCTTCAGCTGGCGGTCCTCGAACCCGGTGCAGCTCCAGGACGCGTTGGCGTTGGCGGTGCCGTTGACGAAGGCCTTGGCGTCGCCGGTGATGATGCGCAGCAGTCGCGGCATCGCGGTGACCTTGCCGCGGGGGTTGCCGACGAAGGTCAGCGTCACCTCCTTGGGCGTGACGATCTTGCCGGCGTTGCCCTCGATGCCACCGCCTGGCTTGTTCGCGTCCTGCTCCTGCGTTCCGTTCTGGAGCCGGATCACGGGCCAGTAGTACGTGGACTTGTCGCCCTGGTCGACACAGCTCGTCTGGGCGTCGGCCAGGTCCTGGTCGCTGGCGAAGGCGGTGTTGGACTGGTTGCCGACGTAGTCGTGGAAGTGGTGGGCGCCGTTGGAGACACCCGGGGCCACGATGACGTTGTCCGAGTTGAACAGGCCGTTGGCGTTGACCCCGCAGCTGGTGACGAAGGTGCCACGGGAGGCGTCGCCCTGAGCCTGCGGCGCCTGTGCGGCTTGCGGAGCGTTCTTGATGTCGGCGTAGTCGGCGGCGACGGGTCCGTTGCCGGCCTGCCCGCCGTTGCCCTGCTGCTGGCCGCCTTGATCCTGGCCGTCGCCCTGCTGGTCACCCTGGTTCTGGCCGTCACCCTGCCGGCCGTCGCCCTGGCCGTCCTGGTTCTGGCCCTGCTGGTCCTGGCCGTCGCCCTGCTGCTGGTCCTGGCCGTCGCCGTTCTGGTTCTCGGTCGCGCGCAGGGTGCACGCGGCCATGTCGCCGAGCCCGTCCGGGCGTTCGCCGGAGCGTTCCAGGGCGGCGGATATGCGGTCGATGGTGGCGGCGCGGTTCTCGCCCAGCGGATCGACGATCCGGCTCTGCGCGGCCTCGCTGCTGTCCACCGACGGGTCCTGGAGCTGCTGGTAGGCCTCGGCCACCTGCTGGTCCAGCAGGGCGAGTTCCTTGTCCACGTCCGCCTTCGAACCGTCGGGCACGCTGGTCAGCGTGTCACCGACGTCCGGGCAGTTGATCGTGACGGCTCCCCACGACGTCTGCTGCGGTGTGCCGCTCTCCGTGGCGGAGGCGTACACATTCGCCGCGACCAGGCCACCACCCCCGAGCATCAGGGCTACTGCGGCAAAGGTCGCACGTCGTGCGCCTGTCGGGCGTCTGCGGTTGCTTCGTCCCACGGAAATACTCCTGCGCGTGTCGGCTCTGCGGGCATGCAAATCCCTCGCCCCATACGGACGGCGACCCCCCGGTGTTCAACCGCATCGGAAATTCACAGCACTCTCATACGGAACGCTGAGTTCCACCACTCCCGCCCGAACCTCTGTGCAGGGAAAACGAGATGACTCGCACACATCTGCGCTCTTACGGTTCGCTTCATGAACAGCACGGGTACCGAGCACCTCCTGAACGTCGTGGACGTGGAAGCCACGTGCTGGCCGGGCTCCCCTCCGCCGGGCTCGGTCAGCGAGATCATCGAGATCGGGCTGGCCGTCGTCGACCTGTCGGCCGGTGTGCGGCTCGCCCGGCACCGGGTCCTGGTGCGGCCCGTGCGCTCCGACGTCAGCGCGTTCTGCACCGAGTTGACCGGTATCACCCAGGACGAGGCCGACCGGGGACTGCCGTTCGGGGAGGCGTGCCGGTTGCTGGCGGCCGAGCACGCGTCCGGGGCCCGGCCGTGGGCGAGTTGGGGCGACTACGACCGTCACCAGTTCACCCGGCAGTGCGGGGCGACGAGGACGCCGTACCCCTTCGGCCGCAGGCACCACAACGCCAAGGCCGTGTTCACCGAGGCCAACGGCCTGCGCAAGCGCCCCGGAATGGCGCAGGCTCTGGAGATCGCCGGGCTGCCGCTCGAAGGACGGCATCACCGCGGGGTGGACGACGCGTGGAACATCGCCGCGCTGGTGCTCGGGCTGGTGGGGCGGGGGGAGTGGCCGGACGCCTGACGGTCACCGGTCGCCGGCTGGGCCCGCCTCACGGCTGCCATGCCCCCGGTGACAGCCCCCACCCCCTCCTGCCGGCCCGCCCAACCCCCGCCCGTGTCGAATCCGGCCCCCCGGGTACTCGGCGCGCACCGTCACGGCCCCCGCGGTGCGGGTCGGCCAGGAAGGGGGCAGCGATGACGCAGCACGCCGACGACGGCGTCGACCGCCACGGGGGCGTCGCCGGTCTGCGACTGGCGACGGGGGACACCGCTCCCGACGCGCGCGCCCCGGCACTCCCCGTCGACCGCAACCAGGCGATCCTGGAGGCGGCCAAGCAGGTCGGCGCGATCCTGAAGCGGGCGGAGCACCCGTTCGCGCTCACGGGCAGTGTCGCCGTGTACGCGCACGGCGGTGCCCAGAATCTCCAGCACGACGTCGATTTCGCCGTCCTTCCCGAGGACGCCGGGGCCGTGGCCGAGACCCTGCGCGAGGCGGGCCTCACCGTCCGTACGCCTCCGGAGGACTGGCTGCTGAAGGCCGACTGTCTGGGCCAGCAGGTCGACCTGATCTTCGAGCTGGCGCACCAGCCGGTCACCGTGGAGTTGCTCGCGCGAGCCGAGGAGCTGTCGGTGGACTCGGTGTTCATGCCGGTGCTGTCCCCCACGGATCTGCTGCACAGCCTGCTGTCGGCGTTCTCCGAGCACCACTGCGACTTCGGGGCGGTGCTGCCGATCGCCAGGTCGCTGCGCGAGAAGGTCGACTGGGACGCCGTACGCCGGGGTTGCGGGGACGCTCCGATGCCGGACGCGTTCTTCTACTTCCTGGAGCGGCTGGAGGTCATCGGGCCGAGGACGCCGGGCGCGTCGGATACGCCGGGGACTCCGGAGGGGCCGTCATGAGCGAGGAGAACGTCGAGTACCGCGTCGCCCACCTCCGTGACCGGCTGGCCGCTGAGGAACTGGGCGAGCTGGGAGTCCGCGCCGAGGTGCGGGCGGACGCGGTCGTGGTCACCGGCACGGTGCCGTCCGCGCAGTGCCGGGAGACGGTGCTGCGGACCGTCCGTGAGGAGCTGGCCGGACTCGCCGTGCACACGGACGTGGTGGTGGCGGAGAACGCCACGCCCGACGGGGCGGAGGAGCTGCCGTGATCCGCGTCGCCGCCGTGGGGGACATCCACATGGGCCCGGAGAGCCAGGGCCTGCTGCGGCCCGCCTTCGACACCCTGCCCGACTGCGCGGACCTGCTCCTGCTGGCCGGGGACCTCACCCGGCACGGCACCCCGGAGGAGGCCCGGGTCGTCGCCCAGGAACTGCGGGGCCTCGCGGTGCCCGTCGTGGCGGTCCTCGGCAACCACGACCACCACGACGAGCAGCCCGGGAAGGTCGCCGCGCTCCTGGAGGACGCGGGCGTACGGGTGCTGGAGGGCGAGGGGACGGTCCTGGAGTGCGGCGGGACCCGGGTGGGGGTCGCCGGGACGAAGGGGTTCGGCGGCGGGTTCGTGGGCCGCAGTGCCGGGGAGTTCGGCGAGCCGCTGATGAAGGAGTTCGTACGATACTCACGGCGCTGCGCGGACGGGCTGCGCACCGCGCTCGAGGAACTGGACCGGCAGGACTGCGCGGTCCGGGTGGCGCTGACGCACTTCTCCCCCGTCGCCGACACCCTGGCCGGTGAGCCGCCGGAGATCTATCCGTTCCTCGGCAGCTATCTGCTGGCCGAGGCGATCGACACGGCCGGAGCCGACCTGAGCGTGCACGGACACGCGCACGCGGGCACGGAGCACGGCATGACGGCCGGCGGGGTGCGGGTGCGCAACGTGGCCCAGCCGGTGATCCGGCGGGCGTTCAACGTCTACCACCTGCACGCGGACTGAACCGAGCGGTGCTCACCCGCGCACCGCCGCTCGGTCGTGGGCGTCCCACGCCTCGTCCCGCAGCTCGGGCCGCAGCAGGACCTCCACCGCCGTGCGGGCCAATGCCTCTGCGGCGGCCAGCATCACCTGACGGCCGCGCTCGGAGCCGGCCGCGACGGCGAACTCCGGTGTGTGGTCGGAGCCGTCGTCCGCCATGATCGCCACGAAGGGGTGGATGGCGGGCACCCGC
This sequence comes from Streptomyces sp. SID13726, assembly GCF_010548375.1. Classification (GTDB taxonomy): domain Bacteria; phylum Actinomycetota; class Actinomycetes; order Streptomycetales; family Streptomycetaceae; genus Streptomyces. The sequence goes on along the minus strand of NZ_JAAGLY010000015.1, from coordinate 160,174 downwards.
CCGCTGACGTTGCCGACGTCGGAAGAGCCCAGGTAGACGCCTGGTTCGGGCGGTGTCATGGCGATGCCCGTCGCCGCGAGGTGCCGGGCGAAGCGGGCGGACAGCGCGGCGCTGTCACGGAAGTGCTCGTAGCGGGGCGTGGCCTGTTCCACGGTGACCGTCGTGCCGGTCGCCCTGGCCACTCCCTGGGCGCAGGTGAGCAGTTCTCCCGCCAGGTCCTCCAGCGCGGCCGTGGTCACCGCGCGCAGGCCGAAGAGCCCCTCCGCGTACTCGGGGACGATGTTGGTCGCCCTGCCGCCGTCGGTGACGATGCCCTGCACATGGGAGCCCTCGGGCAGCCTGCGCCCCACCACGGCCAGGGTGTTGAACAGCTGGACCAGGGCGGCGAGGGCGTCGATGCCCTCGGTGGGGTTCCCGGTCGGGTGGGCGGCGCGGCCGTGGAAGCCGACCCGGTACTGGGCCTGCGCGGTCAGCGGCGCCCACTGCCAGCTGTGCACCCCGGGATGGAACATGAGGGCCGCGTCGATGTCGTCGAAGACCCCGGCGTCGGTCTCGGCGACCTTGCCTCCGCCGCCTTCCTCGGCCGGGGTGCCGACGGCCCACACGGTGCCCGCGTCCCGGTCGAGCACGGCGCGGGCGGCCAGGGCGGCGCCGAGTCCCGCGGCGGCGATCAGATTGTGGCCGCACGCGTGGCCGAGGCCCGGGAGGGCGTCGTACTCCAGCAGCAGGGCCACCGCGGGGCGGGTCCTGGTGCCGGACCGTGCGGTGAAGGCGGTGGGCAGTCCCGCCACGTCCCGGCGCACCTCGAAGCCCGCCCATTCGAGTTCGCCGCACAGCAGGGCCGCCGCCCGGTGCTCCTCGAAGGCGTACTCCGGGTCGGAGTGCAGCATCCGCGCCATGTCCCACAGCCGCTGCCCGCGGGCGGCCACTTCCCCGCGCACCCGCGCGAGCACCTCGTCCACGGCGTCGGTCACATCGTCCTCCCGGGGGCGTCGTACGCCGGTGTCCTGGTCCGGGTTCCATCGAGGGGCCGTCCTTAACACCACGGGCGCCGTGCCTGTCGACGGTCCTGTGACCGGGCGTAGGGAAGGCGGCCCAGGGCACTCGGGGTGCGGAGGTGAAGGACATGGGACATGGAGGAAACGTCATCGACGAGCTGGTGACCGATCACCGGGAGGTCGAGGAGCTGTTCGGGAGGATCGAGGCGCTGCCGTCCGGCGAGAAGGACCGCAAGCTCTTCGCCGACCAGGCCACCATCGAGCTGGTGCGCCACTCGGTCGCCGAGGAGGAGTATCTCTACCCGGCGGTGCGGGAGTACCTGGTCAACGGGAACACCATGGCGGACCGGGAGATCGAGGACCACTCCACGGCCGAGCGGCTGATGAAGGACCTGGAGGGCTGCGAGCCGGACGATCCCGGGTTCGACCGGCTCATCGGCGAGTTGATGACCGAGGTCCGTTCGCACATCGCCGACGAGGAGCAGAACCTCTTCCCGCAACTGCGTGCCGCGTGCTCGGAGAAGGAACTCGACGAGCTGGGCGACAAGGTGCGCATGGCCAAGAAGACGGCGCCGACCCGCCCGCACCCGTCGGCCCCGGACACTCCCCCGGCGAACAAGCTGCTGGCTCCGGGCGCGGGGATGGTGGACCGGTTGCGCGACGCGCTGTCGGGTCGGGGCAAGCACGCCTGACGCTCCCCGAGGGGCGTACGTCAGGCGATGAGCGCCTCGTCCGACCCCAGCCGGTCGAGCAGTGCGCCCCGGTGCAGTCCGGCCACGGGTTCGAGGAGGTCGGGATGGCGGAGCAGGGCCGCGGCGCCCTGGTCCGTCGGGTCCGGGGCGAGCAGACGGCGGAACGCCGCGGGGGTGCCCCTCGTGTGTTCGCCCAGGGCGACCTCGGCCACCGCAAGTTCGGCCAGTGCCGGGTCGGCGAGCAGACAGGCCGCCCAGCTGGCGACGACCTCGTCCACCCAGCTGCGCCAGGCGTGCTCCTCGGGGTCCCGGTGGCCGGTGGCTTCCGTGCCGGTGACCCAGTGCCCGGTGTCTTCCGCGCCGGTGACCCGGTGCCCGGTGTCGTCCGCCCCGGTCACCCGGTCCAGCCGGGCGGCGCCGCCTGGTCCTGCCATGCCGACCAGGGCGACGTCCATCTCCGTCGGATAGCGCAGCCAGGCGGCGACCGTCACGGCCTGGCGGGCCTGCACCTCGCACAGAGCGGCGGCCAGCGCGCCGCCCGAGGGCGGGTAGGCGCAGGTCAGCCAGTGGGCGGTCGCCGCGATGACCGGGGAGAGATCTGCTTGCACTGCCGGGCCGCCCGAGCTGCTGGTGGAGGAGGGGACTGTCCGAAACCGTAGCCCGGGGACCCGGAGGGATGACATGGCTCCGACCGCCCCGTTCACGTGGTTTCGGCCACACCCGCCCCTTCCCCCGCCTACAGCTCCAGCCAGAACCGGGTGCGCCCGAGCCACAGGTCCAGCAGCGCAGCGTCCCCTCGTGTGACGACTCCGGGTGCGGGACGGGCGTAGAGGAAGAGGAGCAGGTCGGTCACCGGCCCGCGCACGCTCACCGCGGCCTCGCCCGACCCGCGCCGCCAGATCGGCCGCCGCCCGGTGAGGTCGAGCAGCCACTCCCCCGCCGGGCCCGCGTCGAAGCGGAGCGTGTGCCCGGGGCCGAGCAGGTCCGGTGTGCCCGGCAGGGGTTCGTAGGCTTCGGTGACGGTCGAGAACTCCAGCCACTCCTCCACGGCGTCCACCGCGAGGCTCGCCTCGACCGTGAACTCCGCGCCGGTCACCAGGGCCGCGTCGGCGCGGTGCAGCAGGGTCTCGTACGTCATGCGGCGGGCCCAGAACCGGGTGGTCTGCTCGACCAGTTGCTCGTCGGCGGGGGTCCACACCGGTACGTCGGGGCCGGCCGCGCGCAGGGTGCCGGAGAGTCGGGCGGCGCCTTCGGCGAGCCAGCCGCCGAGCGCGGAGTCGTCGACATCGCTGTGGGCGGCCGGGTCGTCGACGGAGGTGTCGGCGGTGGGTCCGGTGGCCCTGGTCCGGACGATCTCCTCCGCCCAGCGGTGGTCGGCGCCCACGTGCCGCAGCAGCCTGCCGAGGTCCCAGCCGGGGCAGGTGGGCACGGCCGCGGTCGGGTCCGCGCCCTTGATGTGGCGGGCGAGCAGATCGGTCTGGGCGACGATCGCCTCGCAGTAGTCGTCGAAGGTCGACAACGCTTCCCCCATTCGCTGCACGATTCGTCATCCCCGCCACCTAACCTGACTCCCTCCGGAACCACTACTGAATAGAGGGGGACACGCCATGCTGGTCAGGGCGGGGAGCGCGGGGCACAGGTTGGCCCACGCGGCTTTGCTGGCGGGTGTGCTGACGGGTTGTTCGGAGGCCGCGGTCGGGGAGTCCGAGACGTCCGCGCGCCCCTCGGCCAGCGCCGGCACGACTGTGCGCTCCGGCGGCTCGATCGGTGCCGCCGGTTCGGCGTGCGAACTGCCCGTCACGTTCGACATGGCGAAGGGCTGGAAGCCGGAGGCGGTCCAGGCGCCTCTGCGGCAGGGGCCGGTCAGCCTGGTGTGCGAGATCGACGCCAAGCCGGCGGGCAGCATCGGCTTCCTGCGCGTGTGGGCGGGCGAGTCCGGTGGCGGTGACGCCCGGTCCGTCCTGGAAGGTTTCGTCGCGGGCGAGGAGGGCGCGAGCGAGGAGCGGTACTCCACCTTCACGTCCGGCGCGCTCTCCGGTGTGCGGGTGGAATACCTCTTCACCAGCGAGCTGCTGGACGAGACGAAGAAGGAGAGCGCCTTCGCCGTCGTCACCGCCGACGGGCCGGTGGTCCTGCACCTCGGCGGGCTCGACACCGAGGAGCACGAGGAGATGCTCCCGGCGTACGAGCTCGCCAGGCGCACCCTGCGCACGGCCTGACCGTCAGGCCTCGGTGCCCGTGTAGAACGCGACGGTCGCCGCGGCCGTCCGCTTCGCCGTCTCCTCGTCCGCGCCGGAGGCGGCGTACGCCTCGCCCCAGCCCCGGCCCGAGCCGGTGATGAACTCGCTGCCCTCGGGCGTGGTGTGCCAGGTCGCGGCCTCCTCCTTGCTGAGCCCGCCGCCCGCGAGGTGCAGCGCGAGCCCGTACAGCCCGAGGTCCCAGCCGACTCCTACGGCCCCGGGCCCGAACTGGTCCCAGAAGTCGTCCGGTACGACGGCCACGTGCTCGAGTTCGAGGACGGTCCGCTCGCCGTCCTCCGGCGTGAGGCGCACCTCGACCTCGCTGAAGCCGGGGTCGGGTCCGTACAGCCAGCTCACCCTGAGCCGCTCGGGCTCGACGCATTCGAGGATCTCGCCGCCGGCGTTGCCCTCCAGCTGGTAGCGGCCGCCGACCTTGAGTTCGCCGCTGACCGGCATGAACCAGCGGGCGATCCGCTCGGGGGAGGTCACCGCGTCCCACACGTCGGCGGCCTCGGCGTCGTACGTGCGGCGCAGCAGGACCGTCCGGGCCTCGCCGGAGTCCACCTGTCGGGTGCCGACCCGCCGGTGCATCCGGTTGATCTCGTCGGCGATCTCACTCATTCTCGCTCACCTCTCCTTGCAGCCTGCGCTCGCGCCGTCCGCGCGCGAGCTCTGTTCCGAGCGCGTCGAGCCGCTGGTCCCAGAAACCGCGGAAGCGCTCCAGCCAGGCGTCCACCTCCCTGAGCGGGGCCGCCTCGACGGCGTAGAGCCGCCGGTTGCCGTCCGCGCGCACGGAGGCGAACCCGCTGTCCCGCAGCACCTTCAGATGCTGGGAGACGGCCGGCTGGGAGATCCCGAACTCGTCCCGGATCACGGCACTGACCTCGCCCGACGCCTGCTCGCCCGTGGCGAGCAGCTCCAATATCCGGCGCCTGACCGGATCCCCGAGAACGTCGAACGCGTGCACGGACCCCACTATGCCACCCACCACTTATATAAGCCAAGGCTTAAGAAGAAAGCCGGGGCCGCGGAGAGATCCGCGGCCCCGGCCGATGATGCCGTGTCACACGTGCGGGCGGTGACCCCGCTCCTGGCGCGGGAAGCTCTGGTCGGCTCCCGGGAGCGTGGGCTTCGGGAGGGTCGCCACCTCCTCCTTGGCCTTGGCGAGCTGCTCCGCCGTGTCCTCGGGCAGCCGGGGCGGCCGGCGGGTGGCGTGCGAGAAGCGGAAGGCGGAGGTGAGGTCGCCGAACGTCTCGCGCCGCCAGTCGGTGACGTTCGGCTCGGCCACCCCGGTGAAGCGCTCCAGGAACCGCAGCGCCGAGGTGTGGTCGAAGGACTCGGAGGCCACCCAACCGCCCACGGTCCAGGGCGAGATGATGATCGCCGGGACCCGGAAGCCGCCGCCGATGGGCAGGCCCTGGATGAACTCGTCCTTGGTGCCGGCGGGCGGGGTCGGCGGGGCCACGTGGTCGAACAGGCCGTCGTTCTCGTCGTAGTTGAGGATGAATGCGGTCTTGCGCCACACCTTCGGGTTCGACGCGATCGCCTCGATCTTCGAGGCCACGAAGTCGGCACCGGCCGCCGGGAGGTAGTCCGGGTGCTCCGACTGGAAGCTGGTCGGCATGATCCAGCTCACCGCCGGGAGGCGGTCGTTGCGCGCGTCGTCCTCGAACGTCCCCTCGGGCTGCGGCCGTACGCCTCGCTCGTACAGGTCGGAGCCGGGCTGGGCGTTCTTGAAGGCGGCGAACTGCTCCAGCATGTTGCAGCCGTAGTCGTCGTCCTGCTGGTAGACCTTCCAGCTGACCCCGGCCGCCTGGAGCCTTTCGGCGTACGTCGTCCAGCGGTACGGCGTCGGCGCGACGTTGCTCGTGATGGGGCCGCCGTGGGTGCCGGCCGGGTCGATGCTGCCGGTCATCCACATCAGGCGGTTCGGCCAGGTCGGGCCGAAGACCGAGCAGAAGTAGTGGTCGCAGATGGTGAAGGTCTCGGCGAGGGCGAACTGGAAGGGGATGTCCTCGCGGGTGTAGTAGCCCATCACGTAGGGGCCGTTGACGCCGTCGGCCTTGCGGTGGGCCGGCAGCCACTGATCCATCCGGCCGCCGTTCCACGCCTCGTGCTGCACGGACCAGGCGTGCGAGGTGGACGGGATCGCCTGGGCGCTCGACGTGTGCGTGTCGAGGTGGAAGGGCAGCAGATAGCCCTTGGGGTTCTCGGCGTCGGGCTGGTAGAAGACCGGCCGGCCGTTCTTCAGGCGCAGCGCGTGCGGGTCGGCGAAGCCGCGGACGCCGGACAGGGTGCCGAAGTAGTGGTCGAAGGACCGGTTCTCCTGCATCAGCATGACGACGTGCTCGATGTCGTCGAGCGAGCTGTGCCGGGGAGGTTCGGCGGCGACGGCCTTCTGGACGCTCGGCGGGAGGAGGGAGAGGGCCGCGGCACCGCCCAGCGCGCCGGCGGCGGAGCCCAGGAGTCTACGACGGGTCAACTCAGCCATGATTGCCCCTTCTTGAGCTGGAGAGAGCTCTTCTCGGTGGCGGTCGGCCCGGGGTGGGGCACGGACCGCCGATCACTCTCCGCCCGGCCCGGCACAGGGCGTCAGGGGCACGTGATGAACATGCGGCCAACGTGTACTCAGGACTTGGCCAAGCCATGACCTGCGGGAAGGGGACGTTGCCCGGTGGTTGCCTCGCGTTGGGCGAGGGATGGGGACTGTTTGCGAAAGGGCATGAGGGCCGGCGGGGGAACCGGCGGCCCTCGGACCGGCTGATCGGTCAGGCCGTGGCGTGGACGCTCAGGCGGGTACCACCGCGGAACGCAGCATCGGGTGGCGGGCCGTCAGTTCCTCGGGCACGGCGAAGGCCTCGGTGAGGGTCAGGGCGTGCGGGACCAGGGCGCCGACGGCGGCCTCCAGTGCTTCCGGAAGCTCGCGGACCTGCTCGGCGGTCAGCCTTTCGTGCGCCAGCAGTTCACCGCTGTGCGCGGCCACGTAGCGCAGCGCGAACAGGGTGTGCAGGTCGAGCAGGAGGAGCCGGGCCTGCGGGTCGGTGGCGAGTCCGGCGGCGGCGAGGAGTTCCTGTGCGGCCAGCCGGTGGACATGGGCGTCGACGAGGGACAGCGCCGAGCCGGAGGCGCCGTTCCAGCGCTCCAGGGGCGAGCCGACCCGCCGGGCGCGCAGCCGGATCCTGGCCCGCTGGTGCCGGATGCGCTCCAGGTCCGCGAGGAGGTCGTGCAGATGCACCGGGTCGCGCAGGGAGCGGGTGGCGGGCGGCACCTCGCTCGGGGGCCTCGGGGTGAAGCCGCCCATCAGCATCTCCCCCGCCGCCTTGACCCAGATGACGGTGTTGTCGCCCTCGGCGGTGATGGTGCCCTCGTTGGCGGCGAGCTGGCCGGCGATGCCGTTGGACAGCAACAGGCCCTGTGCGCCGCAGCGTTCACGGCACTCGGTCATCACCGCGCGGGCCTGCCAGGTGATCCAGCCCTTGGCGATGGCCACCAGCCGCTCGGCGTCCTCGCGTTCGCCCTCCGTGGCCTCCGCCCAGCGGCGTACGACACCGCGCTGGAGCAGAGTGGCGGCGTAGGTCGTGGCCAGCGCCTCGACCAGGGGGGCGTGGTGGGTGCGGTGCGTGAACAGCGGGACGCGCTGGCCGCTGGTCATGCCCGAGGTGACCCGCTGATGGGCGTGGCGCACGGCGACGGTCATGGCGTGCCGGGTGACGCCGAGGCTGTAGGCGCTCATGCAGAGTTTGCCCATGGTGACCCGGCCGATGGAGCGCAGGAACCTCTTGCGGGGGCTGCCGAGGCAGGAGACGAGTTCGCCCCCGGACGTCAGCCGGCCGTGTTCGCCCTGGAGCAGGGCGGTCAGCGGCAGCCGGACCGCGTCGAAGGAGGTGGCGCAGTGGTCGACGGGGCTGCTGGCCGTCTGGGGCAGCGACTCCACGTGCACGCCGGGCAGATGGCGTCCGCTCGCGTCGGTGAGCGGGGTGAGGAAGAGGAAGACGCCGTGGTCCGCGCCGTCGATCACCAGGCGGGCGGCCACCAGGGCGTCCTTGGGGCCGCCGGCCACGGACGTGTTGGGCATCCATTTGCGCGCCCCGGGCGACGGGGTGCTGAGCACGAACTCCCCCGCGGCCCGGTCGAGGGTCGCGGTGGTCTCCAGCTGGGGCGCGTCGTTGCCGTGCGCCTGCTCGGTGCACAGGAAGGTGCCGAGGCGTTCCATGCGCAGCCAGGGGCCGAGGTCCCGGTCCCCGTGGTCGTGTTCGAGCAGGCTGCCGAGGAACAGGTTGTAGTGGATGCTGGCGATGGTCGTCATGCCGGCGTCCACCACCCCGGCCCATTCGTGCAGGGCGCCGAGCGCGACGGGGTCGCGCGCCAGCGCCTGGGGATCGGGGACGGCTTCGTTGACCGTGCGGAGGCGTTGATAGGAGAGCTCCGTGCGTTCCTGGTGGGTCAGCCCCTCGCGATAGGCGAACGTGTCGGAGCTGAACAGGCGGCGCCACGGCTCATGGATCTCAGCCTGGGAGCCGAAGAGCAGGTGTCGAAGTGCGGCGGTCTCGGTCAGCGGCCGTGACGTCACGGGGAGTTGAGAGGTGATCACAGCGGCAACGTAGCCTGGGCGACACCCTGATCACATCATGATCATCACCACGATTGAACTGCCTCAAGGCGTGGTAGTTACCCGTTAAACGGCCTCTCTAATACCACAAGGCGCAATCCACACAAGGGTGATTCCCCTCGCAGGCGGCACTCTACGCCACCACGAATGGGCCACTTCGGTTACCTCGGTTGGGCGTGTCGCCCTTCCCCTCACGGAACACGCCGCAGGGCGCACCGGTCGGTCACCAGCCGCTGACGCGGCTCCAGAAACCCCGGACCTCGGGCGCGCCGGTCGCCGGCCGGGAGCCGTCCACGACGTGGTAGCCGTGGTGCTGGGCCGCGGTGGCGCAGGCGTGGTTGGGCAGCACGCGCAGCCGGGTGCCGACCGGCAGGTCGGGCAGCCGGGCGCCGTCCCGGGCGGTGAGGGTGCCGTGTTCCTGGCTGGCGCCCGTCATGACCAGCCCCGGGACGAGGCTGCCGTCGAGGCCGGCGACCAGGCCGTAGCCCTGGTCCTGCGCCTGGGCGGCGGTGCCGCGGTCGCGGGACATGGCCATCCAGCCGCCGTCGGTGAGGATCCATCCGTACTGGGGGCGGTGGCCGATGACGGTGACGACGACCGACAGGGCGAGGTCCTCCACGCGGCAAACGCCGAGGCCGGCCATCACCAGGTCGAAGAAGACGTAGTTGCCGGCGCGCAGTTCGGTGACGCCGGTGAGGTCCTCGGCGGCGTGGGCGGTCGGGGTCGAGCCGACGCTGACGGTGGCCACGGGCAGGCCGGCCGCGCGCAGCCGCTCCGCCGCGGCGACGGCACTGTCGCGTTCGTTCTCCGCGGCCAGGCGCCGGTCCTCCTCGGAGTGGGCGAAGTAGGACTCGCCCGCGTGGGTCAGCACGCCGTCCAGGCAGCCCGCCGCGTGCAGGACGCGTCCGACGGCGGGCAGTGCCGGGTCGTCGGGCCTGAGGCCGCCGCGGTGTCCGTCGCAGTCGACCTCGATCTGGGCCGGCACCGGAAGTCCGGCCTCGCGGGCGGCCCGGGCGACGGACTCGGCCTGCTCCGCGCTGTCCAGCAGGACGCGCAGGGTGACTCCGCGCCGCAGCAGGGCGACGACGCGCGGGAGTTTGTGGGGGTCGATGCCGACAGCGTAGGTGATGTCGGTCCAGCCGCCGTCGGCGAACGCCTCGGCCTCGGCCAGCGTGGAGACGGTGACCGGACCGGGCGCTTCGTCGCCGTCGTGCAGGAGGGCGGCGACGTCGAGGCTCTTGGCCGTCTTCACATGGGGGCGCAGGGTGACGCCGAGCCGGTCGGCCCGGTCCGCCAGCCGCCGGATGTTCCGCTTCACCCGGTCGACGTCGACGACGGCGAACGGGGTGTCGGGGTCGGCCAGGGTGTGCGTGACGGTGTGCGCGGCCGGTGCGGTCATGGGGGGCCTTCACTTCGTGTAGTTGTAGACCGTCGCCCGGGAGACGCCGAGCAGGTCCGCGATGGTCCGGGCGGCGTCGCGCGAGTCGAACCAGCCGTCCTGGTGGAGCTGTCGTACGAGTGCCTTCTTGTCCTCGCGGCTGAGCGAGCGCGGGGTGGTGGCGCGCTCGGCGGCGGACTCCTCTACCGCCTGGCGCAGTTCGCGCACGGTACGGTCCCGCAGCGTCTCCAGGGGCTGCTCGGGGTGCTCGGTGTCGGTGGCCACAAGGTTCGCCAGCGCGAGGGTCACGGGCGAGAGGACCGACACGTCGAGGTTGAGGCAGAGGGCCGCGACGTACTCGCCGGCGGAGTTCCTGATGCCGATGGACGTGCTCTTGGCGGGGCGGCCGTCGGGGAAGCGGTTGGGGTAGTTCTGGACGACGCTCGGGTAGCGGGGGTCGGCGATGCGGGCCAGGCCCAGTTCGGTCGCGGAGTCCCCCACCTGCCGTCCGGAGAGGTTGTTCTCGATCGCCCGGACGGCGTGCCGCGGATCCCGCAGGTCGTGCAGCACCACCTCGCACAGCCCCGGGAACATCCGGCCCAGCGCGACCGCGATCTTCTCCGCCTCCGCGATGAGGTGCTCGTCCGCATCGTCGACGGCGCCTTGCCCGGTCAACGTCCCGCCCTCCGATCTGTCTGGACTTATTGTCCAGCACTGGATATTCAGACTAAGTGGCGGTTCGACGGGTTGTCCAGCACACCGGTCGCGGTATACATATGGGCCGCCCGGGTGCGGGCCGGTGGCCCGGTGGCGCATTCTTGCTGTGTCGCCCGCGGGACGGCGCACGGACGAGGTAGGGCCGATGACTGGGACCGTCGAGGACGCACACCCGACGGCCGGGCGGCTGGCGGCGCTGTTGATCGACGCTTCCACGGAGGCGATCAGTGCGGCCGGCGGCCACGCCGGAGGGGTCTATCTGCGCTCCCGCACGCCCGGACTGGTTCTGCTCGCCGTGCTGTCGGGGCTGCCGGGACAGCTCTTCCGCCCCTGGTGGCGGCTGCACGCGGACCGGCCCTTCCCCGTCGCGGACGCCTACCGGCTCGGCGTCCAGGTGGTGCTGCCGAACGCCACCGAGACCATGCGCCGCTACCCCCAGTTCGCGGCCGGGCTGCCGTTCCAGTTCGGCTCGCTCTACGTGCCGGTCACCTCCGGGTCGACGACCTTCGGGGTGCTGACCGTCCTGCGCCCGGCCGTCGCGGACGCCGCCGAGGTGCTCTCCGACCGCGACCGCGTGGTGCGGCTGGCCCAGGAGCTGGGAGCGACGCTGTCCGCCCTGGCCGACGAGGACGAGGCGGCGCCGGTCGCGTGGGACGGCGAGCCGCTGTGCCTGCGCCCGCCCACCTCGTCCGTCTCCATGGGCCGCACCGGGCGCTTCGCCTGGGACCCCAAGGCGGCCGACCTCACCCTGGACGAGGACCTGCACACCCTGCTGGGCCTGCCGCCGACGGAGTTCCCGGGCACCGTCGAGGCGTTCGCGGACGCCGTCGCCCCCACGGAGACCCACCGCATCCTGGCCACCTTCCGGGACACGGCCGCGGGCAGACCCCCGGCCCTGCCGCTCTACCTGCGCTCCGGGGACGGCGAGCTGCGGCTGCTGGACCTGTGGAACGCCTACGACCCGCCCGCCGCGCCCGCCGTCCGGGGCGTCGTCGTCGCTCCGGGACCCGTCTCCACGGCGGACTCGGCGGCCGATCTGCTGCCGGACGGGGTGTTCTGCCTGGACCGCCTGGGCCACGTCGTCTACGCGAATCCGCGTGCTGCGCACCTCCTGGGCCGCTCCCGCGCCGAGCTGGTCGGCCGGGACCTGTGGGAGGCGGTGCCGTGGCTGGGCCGCCCCGACTTCGAGGACCATCTGCGGGCGGCCCTGCTGGCCCCGGACCCGGTCCACTTCCATCTCGTACGGCCTCCCGAGCCCGGCGGGGACTCCGGGGCGCCGTCGGACGCGGAGCAGGCTACGACAGAGCCCGCGCGGCAGTCGTACGAAGGTGACTGGCTCGCCCTGTCCGTGTACCCGGGCCCGGACCGGATGACCTGCACGGTCCGGCCCGCGAGCCGGGTGGCGGACAGTCCCGCGGGACAGGCGGGCGCCGAGCCGGGGCCGAGCGCGCTGGCGCCGCTGTACCGGCCGATCGCGCTCGCCATCGCCCTGAGCGAGGCGGTCACCGCCCGGCAGGTGTCCGCCGTGGTGATGCGGGAGCTGCTGCCCGCCTTCGGGGGCCGCCGGCTGGCGATCTATCTCCTCCAGGACCGGCATCTGTACCTGGAGTGGGAGACCGGCTTCCCCAAGGGCTTCCTGACGCCCTTCGACGGCGTGGGGCTGGACGCGCACCTGCCCGGTGTGGAGACGCTCACCAGTGGCCGGCCGCTGTTCTTCGACTCGATGCAGGAGCTGACGGCCGCCTATCCGGGCATCCCGCTGGACGCGACCGAGGGCGCCCGGACGTTCCTGCCTCTCATCGCCTCCGGGCGGCCGGTGGGCTCCTGCATCCTCGGTTTCGACCGGCCGCGCAGCTTCAGCACCGAGGAGCGCACGGTGCTCACCGCGCTGGCCGGACTGATCGCCCACGCCATGGAGAAGGCGCAGCGCTACGAGTCGGAGACCGCGCTCGCCCGGGGCCTCCAGCAGGCGCTGCTCCCCCGCCGGCTGTCCGCGCACCCGCAGCTGGAGACCGCCGGGCGCTATCTGCCGGGCACCGCGGGGATGGACGTCGGTGGTGACTGGTACGACGTCGTCGAGTCCGGCGACGGGCTGGCCCTGGTCATCGGGGACGTCCAGGGACACGGGGTGCAGGCGGCGGCGACCATGGGCCAGCTGCGCAGCGCGGTCAGGGCGTTCGCGCTCGGCGACCGGCCGCCGGACGAGGTCATGAGCAGCACCAACCATCTCCTCATCGACCTCGATCCCGGTCTGTTCGCGAGCTGCTGCTACATCCGGCTCGATCCCGCGACCGGCGTCGCCAGGGCGGCCCGCGCCGGTCATCCGCCCCCGCTGCTGCGCAGCCCCGACGGCCGCACCCGGGTCCTGGACCTGCCCGGCGGGGTCGTGCTCGGCGTAGACGCGCGGGCCCGCTATCCGGTCACCGAGCTCCGGATGGAGCCCGGCGCGGTCCTGGCGCTGTACACGGACGGTCTGGTGGAGCGGCCCGGCGGCGACATCGACGAGGGCATCACCGCGCTGCGGGTGGCCCTCGCGAAGGCCGGTGCTCCCGCCGCCCGGCCGGGTGGACGGTTCCTGGCCGCAGTGGCGGACCGGCTCACGGCGATCGCCCGGCACTCCCTGGACCGCCCCGACGACATCGCGCTGCTGCTCGCGACCCGGCGCGCGGCCCCGGCGTCCGGCGCGCACTGAGTGGTCCGGGCGGGCGCCGGGGCGGCTGTGTCGCCGTTCTGTCACACCCTGTGACGCCCCTCGCCTCCTGGGGCGCGGCAGTGTAGACATGGGCACATGGTCCGACTCCTGGGCCGCTCCGGGGGCGGGCCGGCCCGTCGCCCCGACGGTCCGCACCCCCCGCACGCCTCCGACCGCGCTCCCGATCCGCACCAGAGCCCGGCGCGGGGCAGTTCGCCGACGCGGTCGGAGCGGAACGGAAGCAGGCCCGAGCGCGGTCCGGGAGCCCTGCGGGCGGCGCTCGGCGGGCGCAGTGTGGCCGGGCAGGTGTTCGTCCTCCAGGTCGTGATCGTCCTGCTGCTGGTCGTGGCCGCGGTGGTGGCGCTGGTGCTCCAGGTGCGGCACGACAGCACGATCGAGGCCCGCAACCGCTCGGTCGCGGTGGCCGAGTCCTTCGCCAACGCCCCCGGCACCCGCGAGGCCCTGGACAGCGCCGACCCCTCGGCGGTGCTCCAGCCGCGCGCGGAGGCGGCCCGCAAGGCGACGAAGGTGGACTTCATCGTCGTCATGAACACCGACGGCATCCGCTACACGCATCCCAAGACGGACCGCATCGGCAAGAAGTTCGTCGGGGACATCGCGCCCGCGCTGGCCGGACGGGTCGTCACGGAGGACATCACCGGGACCATCGGACCGCTCGTGCAGGCGGTCGTGCCGATCAAGGCGGACGACGGGAAGGTCGTCGGCCTGGTCTCGGCCGGCATCACGACGGACAGCGTGGGCGGCACCGCCGACCAGCAGCTGCCGCTGCTCCTGCTCGCCGCCGCCGTCGCGCTCGTCCTGGCCATGGCCGGCACGGCCCTGGTCAGCAGACGGCTGCTGCGCCAGACGCACGGCCTCGGCCCGCACGAGATGACCCGCATGTACGAGCACCACGACGCGGTGCTGCACGCGGTGCGCGAGGGCGTCCTGATCGTCGGCGGCGAGGGTCGGCTGCTGCTCGCCAACGACGAGGCGCACCGCCTGCTCGACCTGCCCGCCGACGCCGAGGGCCGGCACGTCCTGGACCTCTCGCTGCCCACCGACACCGCCGGGCTGCTGGCCTCTGGGCGGGTCGCCACCGACGAGGTGCACCGGGTCAAGGACCGGCTCCTGGCGGTCAACCAGCGCCCCACCGACATCCAGGGCGGCCCGCCGGGCAGCGTCGCCACCCTGCGCGACTCCACCGAGCTGCGGGCCCTGTCCGGGCGGGCCGAGGCGGCCCGTGAGCGCCTCGACATGCTGTACGACGCCACGGTGGGCATCGGGACGAGCCTGGACGTGACCCGGACCGCCGAGGAGCTGGCGGAGCTGGCCGTGCCGCGGTTCGCGGACTTCGCCACCGTCGACCTGTTCGACGCCGTCCTCAGCGGCGGACAGCCCGAGTCGGCGACCGTGCTGCGCCGCACCGCGCTCAGCGGGATCCGCAAGGACGCCCCGCTGTACCAGGTCGGCGAGCAGATCCGCCTGGTCGACTCCGCGCCCCAGGCCCGCAGCATCGGCGGCGGCCGGGCCGTCCTGGAGTCGCGCCTCGCCGAGGCCACGGGCTGGCGGGCGCAGGACCTGGAGCGCTCCGCGCAGGTCCTGGCGTACGGCATCCACTCGCTGATCGCCGTCCCTCTCAGGGCCGGCAACCTCGTCCTCGGCACCGTCAGCTTCTGGCGCTCGGAGAAGCCGAAGCCGTTCGACTCCGAGGAGGTGGCCCTCGCCGAGGAGCTGGTCACCCGGGCCGCGGTCTCCATCGACAACGCCCGCCGCTACACCCGCGAGCACACCATGGCGGTCACGCTCCAGCGCAGTCTGCTGCCGCGCAACCTGCCCGAGCAGGACGCCCTGGACATCGCCTACCAGTACCTGCCGGCGCAGGCCGGGGTGGGCGGCGACTGGTTCGACGTGCTGCCGCTGTCCGGGGCGCGGGTCGCGCTGGTGGTCGGCGACGTGGTGGGACACGGACTGCACGCGGCGGCCACGATGGGCCGGCTGCGCACCGCGGTGCACAACTTCTCCGCCCTGGACCTGCCGCCCGACGAACTGCTCGCCCTGCTGGACGAGTTGGTCGCGCGCATCGACCAGGACGAGGCGGAGGAGAGCGGCGACTCGCCGGTCACCGGCGCGACCTGTCTGTACGCGGTCTACGACCCGGTGTCGCGGCGCTGCACCATCGCCCGGGCCGGACATCCGCCGCCCGCACTGATCCACCCCGACGGCCGGGTCGAGTACCCCGAGGTGCCCGCCGGTCCCCCGCTCGGCCTCGGCGGCCTGCCGTTCGAGACGGCCGATCTGGAGCTGGCCGAGGGCAGCCGTCTGGTCCTGTACACGGACGGGCTCGTGGAGGACCGGGAACGCGACATCGACGTCGGCCTCGAACTGCTGCGCACGGCCCTGGAGCAGGCCGGTCCCTCGCCGGAGGAGACCTGCCGGGCCGTTCTCGACGCCCGTCCGCCGTCCCGGGCTGCCGACGACATCGCGCTGATCGTGGCCCGCACCCGGGCGCTCCCCGCCGACCGGATCGCCGAGTGGCAGGTGCCCGCGGACCCGGCCGCCGTCAAGGACGTCCGGGCCTCGGTGACCCGGCAGCTGGCCCGCTGGGACCTGGACGACCTCGCGTTCACGACGGAGCTGATCCTGAGCGAGCTCGTCACCAACGCGATCCGCTACGGCGGCGACCCGATCCATGTGCGCATGCTGTACGACCGCACCCTGATCTGCGAGGTCTTCGACAGCAGCAGCACCTCGCCGCATCTGCGGTACGCGGCGATGACCGACGAGGGCGGGCGCGGACTGTTCCTCGTCGCGCAGCTCAGCGAGCGCTGGGGCACCCGGTACACCCCGGCGGGCAAGGTCATCTGGGCCGAACAACCGCTGCCCTGAGCCACATCGAGGGCTGATTCAGGACATTCAACGCTCATAAGGTGATCTTATGAGCCCATAGATCGGACCCGCGTACCGACTTAGGCTTGCCTTAGCTTAGGCTTCCCCCGAGTTGATCTGTCGTCGCTCGAAGGGAACCTGATCATGCCCCGCCCCCTGCGGGTAGCCATCGTCGGAGCCGGCCCCGCCGGGATCTACGCCGCCGACGCGCTGCTCAAGTCCGATGTGGCCGCCGAACCCGGTGTCTCCATCGATCTCTTCGAGCGGATGCCGGCCCCGTTCGGACTGATCCGTTACGGCGTGGCTCCGGACCACCCCCGGATCAAGGGCATCATCACGGCCCTGCACCAGGTGCTCGACAAGCCGCAGATCCGGCTGTTCGGCAACGTCGACTACCCGACCGACATCAGCCTCGACGACCTGCGCGCGTTCTACGACGCCGTGATCTTCTCCACCGGCGCGACGGCCGACCGCGAGCTGCGCATCCCGGGCGTGGAGCTCGAAGGCTCCTACGGTGCCGCGGACTTCGTCTCCTGGTACGACGGCCACCCGGACGTGCCGCGCACCTGGCCGCTGGAGGCCGAGAAGGTCGCGGTGCTCGGCGTCGGCAACGTCGCCCTGGACGTGGCGCGCATCCTGGCCAAGACGGCCGACGAGCTGCTGCCCACGGAGATCCCGCCGAACGTCCACGAGGGCCTGAAGGCCAACAAGGCGCTGGAGGTCCACGTCTTCGGCCGCCGCGGCCCGGCGCAGGCGAAGTTCTCCCCGATGGAGCTGCGGGAGCTGGACCACTCCCCCAACATCGAGGTCATCGTCGACCCCGAGGACATCGACTACGACGCGGGCTCGATCGAGACCCGGCGCGGCAACAAGCAGGCCGACATGGTCGCCAAGACCCTGGAGAACTGGGCGATCCGCGACACCGGCGACCGCCCGCACAAGCTGTTCCTGCACTTCTTCGAGTCGCCCACCGAGATCCTCGGCGAGGACGGCAGGGTCGTGGGCCTGCGCACCGAGCGCACCGCCCTCGACGGCACCGGCAACGTCAAGGGCACCGGCGAGTTCAAGGACTGGGACGTCACCGGGGTCTACCGCGCGGTCGGCTACCTCTCCGACAAGCTGCCCAAGCTGCCCTGGGACATCGACTCGGGCACGGTCCCGGACGCGGGCGGCCGGGTGATGCAGGAGAGCGGCGAGCACCTCCGGTCGACGTACGTCACCGGCTGGATCCGGCGCGGCCCGGTGGGTCTCATCGGCCACACCAAGGGCGACGCCAACGAGACGGTGTCCAACCTGCTGGACGACCACGCCAACGGCCGCCTTCAGACGCCGGGTTCGCCCGAGCCGGAGGCCGTGGACGCGTTCCTCACCGAGCGGAACGTCCGCTTCACCACCTGGGAGGGCTGGTACCGGCTGGACGCCGCCGAGAAGGCGCTGGGCGAGCCCCAGGGCCGCGAGCGCGTGAAGCTCGTCGAGCGTGAGGACATGCTCCGCGCGAGCGGCGCCTGATCCACCCGCGACGCCGGTCGTGCCGCTGTCCCCGGACACGCGCGGCCGGCGTCGCGCTGTGCACGGAACCCCCGCCGCCGTCCGGTCGTTGCCCCCATGTCCGTACGACCGTACGGGCCGACGCGGGACGAACGGGGAGAGTGTGGCACGCGTACTGGTCATCGGCGGCGGCATCGCCGGTACGGCGACGGCTCTGGCACTGCACAAGGCGGGTTTCGAGGCCACCGTGCACGAGGCCCATCCGGACTCGGCGGAGGACATCGGCGCGTTCCTCACCCTGGCGAGCAACGGCATGCGCGCCCTCGCCCAGGTGGACGCCTCGTCGGCGGTCACGGCGATCGGCTTCCCGCTGACCTCGCTGCGGCTCGTGGACCACACCGGCGGCGAGGTGGCGCACGCCCCGATGGGCGAGGTCGGCGACCCGCTCCTGCACTACCGGTGCCTGCGCCGCGGCGAGCTCAGCTCCGCGCTCCAGGCGGAGGCCGGGCGCCGGGGCATCGCCGTCCGGCACGGCGCCCGGCTCGCCTCCGTGGAGGACGGCCCGGACTCCGTCACCGCGCACTTCACCGACGGCAGCAGCGCGACCGGCGACCTGCTGATCGGCGCCGACGGCCTGAACTCCGCCGTACGCCGGTCGCTGTCGCCCGGAACCGAGCCGTCCTACTCCGGCCAGTACGTCTTCTACGGCTACACACGCGCCGCGACCGCGCCCGGCACGGACGCGTGCATCACCATGGTCCGCGGCAGCAGGGCCGCCTTCGGCTACTCGGTGTCTCCCGACGGGGAGACCTACTGGTTCGCCCGGGTCACCGGCGATCCGCTGTCCACCGAGGAGTTGGCGCAGGGCACGCCCGGCGCCTGGCGCGCGCGGCTGCTGCCGCTGCTGCGCGAGGACTCCACCCCGGCCGCGGACATCGTCGAGGCCACCGGCGACGACCTGATGGTCACCAACGCCACCGAGATCCCCACCGGCACGCCCTGGCGCGCGGGGCGGACCCTGCTCGTCGGCGACGCGGCCCACGCCGCCTCGCCCGCGACCGGTCAGGGCGCGTCGATGGCTCTGGAGGACGCCGTCGTCCTCGCCAAGTCCCTGCGGGACGCTCCGGACACCGACGCGGCGCTCGCCCTCTACGAGGAGATCCGCCGCCCGCGCGTGGAGCACAACACCACGGTCAGCGGCAACATCTCCCGCGGCACCCACACCCCCTCCGGCGCCGCCCGGCCCTCGGACGAGGAACTGGCCCGGCTGCTGGAGTGGGACACGCCGGTCTTTCCGCTTCGTACAATTTGAGTCCGAACGAGACGAAGGAGCCGCCCGTGCCCGGCCACCGTTCCATCACCGAAGCCGAGAAGCTCGCGGCCGAGAAGCTCGGCGGCTTCCCGATCCGCCGGGAGCAGATGGCGGCCGTGGCCAACATCTACCGGGCCGCCTCCGCGGTGCGCCAGCATCTGGAGAACTCCGTGCTGCGCGGCTCGGACCTGACCTGGACGGCGTTCGTCGTGCTGTGGGTGGTCTGGGTATGGGGCGAGTCGGAGACCCGGCACGTGGCGGAGGAGGCCGGGATCTCCAAGGGCACGCTCACCGGCGTGGCCCGCACCCTGGAGTCGCGCGGGCTGCTCGCCCGGTCCGGGCATCCCACCGACGGGCGGCTGGTGCTGCTGCGCCTGACCGACGAGGGCGAGGAGTTGATGCGGCGGGTGTTCCCGGCGTTCAACGAGGAGGAGGCCTTCGTGACGGCCGGCCTCAGCGACACCGAGTGCCGCTCGCTCGCGGAGGGGCTGCGGCAGGTCGTGCTCCAGGTGGAGGAGCACGGCGAGGACCGCCGCCGCCAGTTGCTGGACGGGGCCGAGCCGGCTCCTCGGCGCAGCGGACGGCGGCCCAAGGCCTGAGTCCGGCCGGGCGGTTCTAGCGGGCCGCCCGGACCAGGGCGTCGAACAGCCCCTGCTGGGCCGGGTCCTGGTGCGCGGTGTCCTCGGGGTGCCACTGGACCGCCGTGAACCAGCCCCGCCCGTCGGCGAGTTCGAGGCCCTCGACCGTCCCGTCCTCGGCGACGGCGGTGACGGTGAGCCCGGTGCCGAGGCGGTCGACGCGCTGGTGGTGGTAGCACGAGGCGTCCGTCTTGTCGGTGCCGGTGGCCGCCTCCAGCCGGGTGCCCGGGGAGACGGTGACCCGGTGGACGACATGGCGGTGCTGCCGGTCCGGGCCGCCCATGTCCTGTTCCAGGGTGCCGCCGAGGGCGACGTTGACGACCTGGAGCCCCCGGCAGACCGCCAGCAGGGGGATGCCGGAGTCCAGGGCGTGGCGGGCGACCCGGAGGTCGAAGGTGTCCTGGAGGTCGTCGACGTCGTAGACCGTGTCGTGGGTGTCGGCGGCGCCGTACCGCTGTGGGGCGAGGCCGCCGCCGCCGGGCAGGAGCACGCCGTCGAAGCGGGCGAGGCGGTCGGCGACCCCGGTGTCGGCGGGGTGGATGCCCGCCGGTTCGCCCCCGGCCCGCCAGACCGCCTCGATCAGTGCGCGGGCGTTGACCTCGGCGGCGTACCGCAGGGCGGAGGTGGTGGCCGCGAAGCGAGCGGGGACGGCGATCAGGGGACGGGTCACAGCTGGATCCAGGTCGTCTTGAGCTCGGTGTACTTCTCCAGCGCGTGGGCGGACTTGTCGCGCCCGTTGCCGGACTGCTTCATGCCGCCGAAGGGCACGGTGAGGTCGCCCTCCTCGTAGCAGTTGACCCAGACCGTGCCGGCCTTCAGGGCGCGGGAGACCCGGTGGGCGGTGGACAGGTCGGAGGTCCACAGGCCGGCGGCGAGGCCGTACTCGGTGGCGTTGGCGAGCCGGACCGCCTCGTCGAGGTCGTCGAAGGCGAGGACCGACAGCACCGGGCCGAAGATCTCCTCGCGGGCGAGCCGGGTGCCGGGGCCGACGTGGTCGAAGACGGTCGGCTCCAGGAAGCTGCCGCCGGTGTCCGCGAGCGTGCGGGAGCCGCCGGTGAGCAGCCGGGCGCCCTCGGTCAGGCCGGTGGCGATGTGGCCCTGGACACGTTCCAGGTGGCTCTCGCCGACGAGGGCGCCCATCTCGGTGGCCGGGTCGAGGGGGTCGCCGACCCTGAGTTCCCTCGCCCGCCGGACGATCGCCTCCGTGACCCGGTCCGCGACCGAGGAGTGCACGAGGAGCCGGGAGGGCGCGGTGCACATCTCGCCCTGGTTGAAGAAGATGCCCCAGGCGGCGGTGGCCGCGGCCCGGTCCAGGTCGGGGGCGTCGGGGAGAATGATGTTGGGTGACTTGCCGCCGAGTTCCAGCCAGACCCTCTTGAGGTTGGAGTCGGCGGAGTGGCGCAGGAAGTGGCGGCCGACGGCGGTGGAGCCGGTGAAGGCGAGGACGTCGACGTCGGGGTGGCGGCCGAGGGCCCGGCCGGCGACCGGGCCGTTGCCGCTCACCACGTTCAGGACGCCCGGGGGCAGCCCGGCCTCGGTGGCGATCCGGCCGAGGAGCAGGGCGGACAGGGGCGAGTTCTCCGACGGCTTGAGGACGACCGTGCAGCCGGCCGCGAGCGCCGGGGCCACCTTCCAGCCGGCCAGCGTCAGCGGGAAGTTCCAGGGGACGACCGCGCCGACCACGCCCGCGGGCTCCCGGGTGACCAGGGCGAGGGCGTCGGGCGCGGTGTGCGGGGACTCGTCGGTGAGCTTGTCGGCGAGCTGGCCGTACCAGCGGAAGGTGTTGATCAGGGCGCGCAGTTCGATGTCGTGGGCGTCCGTGACGGGCTTGCCCATCTCCAGGGTGACGGTGAGGGCGAGCCGTTCCCTCTGTTCCTCAAGGAGTTCGGCGACGCGCAGCAGGACGCGGCCGCGGTCGGCGGGGGCGAGCCGGGGCCAGGGGCCGGAGTCGAAGGCGCGGCGGGCGGCGGCGACGGCGTGGTCGACCTCGGCCTCGCCCGCGTCGGCCACCTCGGTGAGGATCTGTCCGTCGCGGGGCGAGACGACGGCGAAGGCGGCCCCGCCGCCGGGCTCGTCGGTGCCGTCGATGTGGTGGTCCGTGGGCGGTTCGAGGGCCTTGGCCCGGCGCAGGAGGTCGTCGTGGGTGACGTCCAGCATGAGGTTCCTCTTCCGGGGTGTGCGGGGCCCGGGCACGGCCGGGCCCCGCTCGGGCACGTCAGTGGTCGGCGGTCCGGGGGCGGACCAGGCGTGCGGTCGCGGCTCCGAGGAGCAGCACCGCGGGGACGGCCGCGACGAGCCAGGCGGCCGTCGTGGAGTCGCCGCCGATGAGGGTGGTGAAGTTGGCGAGGACCAGCACGATCACCGCGGCCAGGCCCAGGGCGCCGAGGGCGGGCGCGACGAGGGTGTTCCAGGGCCGGGTGTCGAGCCGTTCGCGGCGGAAGAAGACGATCACGGAGATCGAGGTCAGGAAGTACAGGAGCATGCAGGCGAGGACGCCGACGCCGCTGAACCAGGAGAACAGGGTGAGGACGGGGTCCTTGCCCGCGAGGGCGAACGGGACGACGAGGAGTACCGCGATCGCGGTCTGCGCGAAGCCCGCGGCCCAGGGCGACTGCCGACTGTTGAGGGAACGCAGGCGGGACGGCAGCAGGCCCTCGCGGCTGAGGGAGAACAGGTAGCGGTTGGCGGAGTTGTGGAAGGCGAGGATGCCGGCGAAGAGGGAGGTGGCGAGCAGCACGGGCAGCACGTCGTTGACCCAGCCGCCGAACTGGTCGGCGATCGGCGCGAACACGAACACCGTGGAGTCGCCGCCCTCCAGGGCCGCTCCGGCGGCCGCGGTGGCCTTCGAGGCGCCGTAGGAGGAGATGAGCATCCAGGAGGTGAAGGCGAAGAACCCGGTGACGACGGCGACCGACAGGTAGGTGGCCCGGGGGACGGTGCGGTGGGGGTCGCGGGCCTCCTCGCCGTAGATCGCGGTGGCCTCGAAGCCGAACATCGACGCGACGGCGAACATGAGGGCGACGCCGGGTGCTCCGTCCAGCACGGCGCCGGGCGAGAAGGTGTCGGCGAGACCGAGGCCCTCCGGGCCGCCGCCCTTGAACAGGGTGACCAGGGCGAAGGCGAGCAGGATGCTGAACTCGGCGAGCACGAACACGGCGAGCACCTTGGCGCCGAGCTCGATACCGACGGCGCCGAGGGCCTGGACCACGGCCATGGTGATCAGCGACCAGACCCACCAGGCGATCTGCACGTCGGCGTAGTGGGCGACGAGGCCGCTGACGGTGGCGCCGTAGAGGCCGTACATCGCGGCCTGGACCGTGCAGTAGGCGAACAGGGCGACGGCGGCGCTGACGCTGCCGGTGGTGCGGCCGAGCCCCTTGCCGATGTAGGTGTAGAAGGCGCCCGCGTTCACGACGTGCCGCCCCATGGCCACGAAGCCCACCGAGAACAGCAGGATCACCGCGCCGGCGACGGCGTAGGCGGCCGGGGCTCCGGGGCCGTTGCCCATGGCGACGGCGATCGGGACGGCTCCCGCGATGCCGGTGAGCGGCGCCTGGGCGGACAGGACGAAGAAGAGGATGCCCAGGACGCCCAGGGCGTTGCGTTTGAGGGTTGCCGCGGAGCGGGAGCCCTCCCCGGTCTGCGAGGAGGCGTCGACCGTCTGACTGTCCACTCGGATCACCTGCTGAGGGAAAGAGGAGAGATTTCGTTTTGAGCCAAACGAGTTGCCCCATGGTGGGCCGGAACTATCCATCTGGCAAGGGGGTGGGGCGAGGAATTTACGCAGGAGAAACCCCCGCCGCGGGCGCGACGGGGGGCCTGTGAGCGGGCACGCTCAGTCGTCGTCCGCGGACCGCCCCGCGCCCAGTCGGTGCAGCAGGGAGCGCAGCTCGGTGAGGGCCGCCTCGGTGTCCTCGCGGGTGCCGAGGCCGGTCACCTGGTGCAGCACGAGTCCGTCCAGCGCGGCGAAGACCAGCCGGTTCAGGGCCGGGCTCGCGTCACCGGGGAGGATACGGCTCAGCTCGCGCTGCGAGGCGCCGAAGTACTCGTCGTACAGCTCGCGCACCTGGGGCAGCAGTTCGGGCCTGCGGCGGGCCTCCAGGAGCAGCTCGTACTGGTAGGCCTGGCCGTCCGGGTCGCCCTCGACCATGTCGGTGAGGCCGGCGACGAAGTCCTCGGGGCGGCCGGTGCCGGGCTCCAGGAGGCTGCTGCTGAGGCTGGTGCGGATCGCGTAGGCCAGCGACTCCTCGATCAGGGTGTCGCGGGAACCGAAGTGGTGGACCACCAGACCGTGGGTGACGCCCGCCTCCTCGGCGACGGCCCGGTAGGTCAGATGGCGCAGCCCGCGCCGGGCCACCACCCGCACGGCGGCCTTGAGCAGCGCCTCCCGGCCCTCCCCGTAGCCGAGCCGCTTGGTCGGTCGGCGGCCACGGGAGGGTGCCTTCTGCGAGGTCCGGGCCGGTTCGGTCATGCCCGCGACCCTACCCGCCCGCCCCGCGGGGCAGGATTCGCCGCTCACCGCCGAGGCGGCCGGACGCCACGGAACTCCCAGTCCCCGCCCAGCGCGGTGGACAGCACTTCCTCGGACTCGGTGGGCTGCGCGCCGACGTCGGCGCGGACGGCGGTGGGCCCGGTCACGATGTGGTTGGTGAGCCTGCCGAGCCCCTCCACCTCCACCTCGACCACGTCACCCGGCCGCACGGGACGGGAGTTGGCCGGGGTCCCGGAGAGCAGCACGTCACCGGGGTACAGCGTGATGGTGCGGGCGATGTCGGCGACGAGGTAGTGCATGTCCCACTTCATCTCGTCAGTCGAACCGTCCTGCACCACCTGCCCGTTGACATAGGTGCGCAGGGTCTTGCCGCGGAAGTCCCAGTCGGTGACCAGGCCGGGGCCGAGCGGGCACAGGGTGTCGGAGCCCTTGACGCGGAGCATGGACCCGGCGTCGGTGTCGCGGAAGTCGTGCAGGCCGTAGTCGTTGGCGATCGTGTAACCGGCGATGTACTCGCCCGCCTCGGCCGGGGAGACGTTCCGGGCGGTGCGGCCGATGACGATGGCGACCTCGCCCTCGTAGTTGAGCCATTTGCAGCCCTCGGGGCGGACGACCGCGCCCCGGTGGGAGTTGAGGGCGGAGGTCGGCTTGTGGAAGTAGGTCGGGGTGTCGGGGAGGTCGATCCGGAACTCGTCGACGCGGCTGCGGTGGTTGAGGTGGACGGCGATCACCTTCGACGGCACGACCGGCGGAAGGTGCAGCGCCTCGTCGGTCTTGACGCGGCGGCCGTCGCCGGCGACCAGTTCGTCGCCTTCGGCGGTGACCTGGACGGCCGCGCCGTCGAGGAGGATGCGGCGGTACTCGGGCATGGCGGGCCTTCCTAGATACGGCTGTGAGGGGTGCGCGGGGTGTTCGGCAGGCCGGTGCCGGTCCAGCCGCCGGCGGGCCGGTCGAACCAGAGGTGGACCTGGCCGGTGCCGACGGAGTTCTCGTACTCGCCGTACTGGCGGCCCTCGGCCACGCAGGACCGCTCGCCCAGCGCGCCGGCCATCATCAGGTAGTGGAAGAACTTGGCCTCCGGCTTGACCCTCCAGAACTCGTCCATGGTGTCGAGGACCCTGTCGTGCCGGCCCTCCTTGAACCAGGCGATCCGCTCGTGGTCGGCGGCCCGGGCCTCGGGGGTGCGGATGTGCGCGGGGTCGCTGGCCTCGTGGTCGCGCAGTTCGCGCAGCGGCCAGAAGGTGTGCGAGAGGGCGCCGGAGGCGATCACCAGGACCCGGCGGCCGGGGGTGGCGGCGATGCCGTCGGCGAGGGCCCGCCCGAGGCGCAGATGGTCCTCCATGTCACCGGTCTGGCAGACCCCGACGGTCACCCACCGCTTCTCGGGCAGCCCCTCCCCCAGGAACTTCCAGAGGTTGGTGGTGGCGTAATAGATCGGCAGGTACTCGTCGTCGATCGCGGTGATCCAGGTGCCGTGCTTGTCGGCGAACCTCTCGACGTTGCGGGCGAGTTCGGGGTCGCCCGGGAAGTCGTACGGCATCCGGCACATGCCGCGCGGCAGCTCCTCGGAGGTGAACAGCCCGGCGCGGCGCTGCTGGGCGGTGATCACGAACTCGACGGTGGTCGCCCAGTGGGAGTCGAGGACGACGACGGTGTCGTAGTCGTCCTTCTCGAAGACGTCCCGGCGCAGTTCGCGCAGGCCGGTGACGAGGGTGATCTCCTTGCCCTCGTTGAGCTCCAGCCGGTCGGCCTCCGGGAGCACGATGGTGGGGACGTGGGCGAGCAGCCCGGCCCCGACGATCTCACCCATGGTCCTCGAACCCCTTCGGTGCGGTGACGGTGTTCTTCAGGTCGCAGTAGAAGTCGAAGCTCCAGGTACCGCCCTCGCGTCCGACGCCGGAGTGGCGGGAGCCGCCGAAGGGGGCCCTCAGGTCGCGGACGAAGAAGCAGTTGACCCAGACGGTCCCGGCGACGAGCCGGGCGGTGACCCGCTCCGCGCGCTCCCGGTCCCCCGTCGCGACGGTGGCGGCGAGTCCGAAGCGGGTGTCGTTCGCGAGCCGTACGGCCTCCTCCTCGTCGGCGAAGGTCTGGAGTGTCAGGACGGGCCCGAAGACCTCCTCCTGGACGATCTCGGAGTCCTGGGCGACGTCGGTGAGGAGGGTCGGCGCGTAGTACTGGCCGTCACCCCGGTGTCCGCCGACGACAGCGCGGGCTCCCGCTTCCAGGGCACGTCGCACGAACCCGTCGATCTTCTCCAGCTGGCGGGGATGGATATTGGGCCCGATGTCGGTCGACTCGTCGCGTGGGTCCCCCTGCCTGAGCGCGGTCGTCTTGTCGACGAAGCGCTGTGTGAACTCCTCGGCCACGGAGTCCTCGACGAGGATCCGGGTGGCGGCCAGGCAGACCTGACCGGCGTTGTCGTACTGCTCCACGGCGAGGTCGACGGCGAGGTCCAGGTCGGCGTCGGCGAACACCAGCAGCGGGGACTTGCCGCCGAGTTCGAGGCTCAGGGGGGTGAGGCGGGCCGCGGCGGAGGCGGCGATGCGCTGGGCCGTGGGCACGGACCCGGTGAAGCTGATACGCCGCACGTCGGGGTGGGAGGTGAGGGCGTCGCCGATCTCGGATCCGTAGCCCTGGACGACGTTGAGCACTCCGGCGGGCAGCCCGGCCTCGGCGGCGATGTCGGCGAGGAGGGAGGCGGTGAGCGGGGTCCACTCGGCGGGCTTGAGGACCACGGTGTTGCCGGCGGCGAGCGCCGGGGCGACCTTCCAGGTGGCCAGCATCAGCGGCGCGTTCCACGGCGTGATCAGCACGCTGGGTCCGGCCGGGTCCCAGCTGACGTGGTTGGCGTGGCCGCGCGTCTCGAAGTCCTCGTGGGCCAGCGTCAGCAACCGGTCGGCGAAGAAACGGAAGTTGTGGGCGACCCGGGGCATGACACCGCGCCGGTGGGAGCGCAGCAGGGCGCCGTTGTCGGTGGTCTCGACGATGGCGAGCTCCTCGATCCGCTTCTCGACGCCGTCGGCGACGGCGTGCAGGAGGCGGGCGCGCTCGGCCCGGGAGGTCGCGGCCCAGGCGGGGAACGCGGCCTTCGCGGCGGCGACGGCCGCGGCGGCCTCGACGGGTGTGCCGCGCGAGATCTCGCCGATGACGGCGCCGTCGATGGGCGAGACATCGGTGAACGTCCTGGCGGAGGCGACGCGTTCACCGCCGATCCAGTGCCGGGTGTCGACGGTCACCCCGGCGACCGTGAGGGTGTGTTCGGTCATGTCCGGTCTCCAAGTCCTGCGATGCGTACGGGGGTCACTGGGCACCCGAGGTGCCGGACTCCAGCAGCCGGCCGCCGTCCCAGACGACACCCACCTGCCGGTAGTACGCGGCGATCGGCTCATGGATCTCCAGCCGGGCCAGCTCCTCGGTGGGCGCCTCGAACAACTCCAACTCGGCCTCCCCCACCCAGGGTTGCCCGCCTTCGAAGGAGGCCGCCCCCGACTCGATCAGCTCGTCGAGGGCCAGCCCCTTGCCCTTCTCGATGGAGGGCAGCCACCGGTGATGGGCCATCGGGTGCGCGTTCACGAAGCCGTTCGACCCGGCGGGCTCCCGCAGGGTCACCACGGCCTGCGCGAGTCGCCGGTCCGCCGCCGCCAGCGTCGCCCCGAACCGGGCCCCCGCCTCGATCCGCGGAGCGGGCCCGTACGGATGCGGCCGCGTCTGGTGGATGGACCCGAGCTTCTTCGGATACCCCTGGTGCAGCCCGCGCGCGATGGCGAAGTCCTTGTCGACCCAGATGTACACGCACCGTGTGTAGGTCTGTCCCCGGTACTTGCACCGGACGACCGCGAAGGCCTCCTTGTACTGGGCGAGCACGGGGTCGAGCAGCTCCGCACCCGACTGTGAGCAGGACTGCCAGTCGGCCCAGATCAGGGCGACCGCGCCGGGGTCCTCGTCGGCCAACTCCAGGGGCTCGGGGAGGAGTTCACGGACCCGCGCGGGATCGGTGCGGTACTCGACGGTGAGCAGGTCGCCGGAGTAGCGCCACGGCGGCGCGGGGATCAGCGACGAGGCACCGCTCGCCGTCTTGGGGGTGAAGTAGCCGCGGAGAGCGGACATGGCGGGGTTCCTTACGCGGTGAGGGCGGGCTGCTTGAGCAGTTCGGCGCGGTAGCGGGCGGCGGAGGCGGCGACGGCCTGGCCGCCGAGCGCCACGACACCGACGAGCCGGCCGCCGTGGTGGTATCCGACGAGCACGTCACCGTCCGGGTCGCCGTCGAGGACCCGGACGTCGTCCCGGCCGAGCAGGGGCGCCCCGAAGGACTGGAGCCGGAACTCGTGCTGGTCGCTCCAGAAGGTGGGCAGCGGCGCGAAGGCCGCCGGCTCGCCCTCGGCACCGGCGAGATGGGCCACCAGGGCGCGCGCCGCGTGCTTGGCGGTGTCGGTCGGGATGGACCAGTGCTCGACGCGGCGCGGTACGCCGTCGTAGCGGGCGTTGGGGAAGCGGGCCACGTCGCCGACCGCGACGACCTCGGGCCGGCCGCCGACCCGCAGCAGTTCGTCGGTCAGCACGCCGTCGCTCAGGTCGAGTCCGTTGCCGTCGAGCCACTCGGTGTTGGCGACCGAGCCGACCGACTCCACGACCACGTCGGCGGGCAGCACGGTCCCGTCCGCGAGCGCGACTCCGGTGACCCGGTCCTCGCCGGTGAATCCGGCCACGCCGGTGCCGAGCGCGAAGCGCACTCCGCGTGCCTCGTGCCGCTTCAGCAGGGCCCGGGCCAGCAGTTCGCCGAGGGGGCCGACCATCGGCAGGGGCAGCGGGTCGACGACGGTGACCTCCCGGACGCCGAGTCCCACGGCGGTCGCGGCGACCTCGCAGCCGATGAAGCCCGCTCCGACCACGACGACCCGGGCTGCGGGCCTGGTCAGAGCGGCGCGCAGGCCCTGGGCGTCGGTGAGGGTGCGGACCGTGTGACGTCCCTGGACCGGGCCCGGGCAGGACAGGCGCCGGGGGCGCATCCCGGTGGCGACGACGAGTCCGTCGTACGACAGTGTCGAGCCGTCGTCGAGGGAGACGGTCCGTTCGGCGAGCCGGGCTCCGACCGCCTTCACGCCGAGCCGCCAGTCGACGTCGGCCACGCTCGCCTTGGGGCGGAAGGCCAGTGACGCGAAGGGTGCCTTGCCGGCCAGGACCTCCTTGGAGAGCGGCGGCCGGTTGTACGGCATGTGGGGCTCGTCGCCGACGACGGTGATCGTGCCGCTCCAGCCCGCCGCGCGCAGCTGCTCGGCGGCGCGCAGACCGGCCATGGAGGCGCCGGCCACGAGGACGCGTGCGGACGGCACGGCCTCAGGCCTCGATCCGGATGGCCTGGAGCGGGCAGACGTCGGCCGCTTCCTCGACCTCGTCGAGCAGGGACTCGTCGGGGGCGGACACGTATGCCAGGTGTCCCGCGTCGTCCATGGAGAACACGTCGGGGGCCGCGAAGACGCACTGGCCGTGGTCCTGGCATTTGTTCATGTCGACGACGACCTTCATGGCCGGTCCTCCTGAGGGAGCGGGAGCGAAGGGGAAGTGGGGCCCGGCCGCGGACGGCCGGGCCCCGGCCAAAGGGGCACGGGAACCGCACCCCCAACTCGTTTGGCTTCAAACAAGGTAGGCAGACGCCACCCCCTGGTCAATAGCTATCCGTATGGATAAATTCTTTTCGCCGACCCCTTGCGGCGAGGCGCACCCCTCCATACCGTTTGGCTTCAAACAACAGGCCGTGGGCCGTCTCTCGCACAGCGCCCCGGATCCCTTTCGTCACGCCACCCGCCTCCCGGACCCGCCTCCCGGAGGTGTCCCGACGTCCGCCCGAGGAGACAACGGTGAGCGATCAAGACCTGTCAGAAGTCCGCCGCCACATGGACCGGCTCGCCGCCGACGGCATCGATGTCGTCCGGGTGACGTATCCCGACCTCATCGGCACGGACCGGGCCCGCGACGTACTGCTGGAGGAGCTCCCCCGCGCCGTGGAACACGGGCTGGCCTTCTGCCGGGCCGTCTACCACACCAGTCCGCAGGGCGATGTGGTGCCGGTGAGCGGCGGCCTGGACGCCGGTCTGCCGGACATCTGCGTACGGCCGGACCTCACCACCCTGGTCGCCCTGCCCTGGGAGCCGGGGGTCGCCGCCTGTCTCGCGGACGTGGTCGACCCGGCGACGGGAGCCCCGGCGCCCGAGTCGCCGCGCGACCTGCTGCGGTCGGTGCTCGCTCGGTGCGAGGAGCACGGTCTGAGCCCGGTGGTGGGGCCCGAGCTGGAGTACTTCCTGTGCGACCGCGACCCGTCCGGCGGCTGGCGGCGCTACGGCGCCGACCCGGGCGTCGTCTACACGGCAGGCCTGCGCGCGGACCCCGACAACCATCTCCTGCGCACCCTGCGCCACGTCAGGAGTCTCGGTCTCGGGGTGCTCAGCGGGAACCACGAGTTCGACGGCGGGCAGTTCGAGATCAACCTGCTGCACTCCGAGGCCCTGTCGGCGGCCGACCGGGCGTTCCGCTTCAAGGCGGCGATCAAGGAGCTAGCCCGGCGGGAGGGCAGGCTCGCCACCTTCATGGCGAAGCCCTTCAACGACGCGGGCGGCTCCGGCTTCCATCTGCACCTGTCCTGCACCGGCCCGGAGGACCGCAACGCCTTCGACGACCCGTCCGGCGCCCACGGCCTGTCGGACACCGCGCGGCACGCGGTCGCGGGGGTCCTGGCCCACGCGCCCGCCCTGGCCGCGCTGCTCAACCCGACGATCAACTCCTACAAACGCTTCGGCCCCGACACCCTCGCGCCCTGGCTCATCGACTGGGGCATGGACAACCGCAGCGCGATGGTCCGCATCCCGCCCGAGCGGGGCTCAGGGACCCGGCTCGAACTGCGTCTCGGCGACGCGAGCGCCAACCCCTACCTGGCGATCGCCGCGACCGCCGCCGCCGCGCTGCTCGGCGACCTGGCCGGCGAGGAGCCGCCCGCCCCGCTGGAGGGCTACGGCTACGACACCGCCAAGGCGGCCGTGCTGCCGACGGACCTGTCCGCCGCGCTGGACGCGCTGGAGGCCGACACCGACCTCGCCGACCTGCTCGGCAAGGACTTCACCAGCTCCTACCTCTCGTACAAGCGCAACGAGGTCGAACGCTTCCAACGGCACGTCACCGACTGGGAGTTCACCGAGTACGCCTACCACCTGTGAAGGGCCCCCGATGACGACAGCCACCACCACCGAGCCCATGCGCCTGGCCGACGTCGACCTCGCGAACCTCGACCACTTCACCGACGGCATCACCCCCTGGCGGATGTTCCACACCCTGCGCCACGAGGCCCCGGTGCACTGGCAGCCCGAGGAGGCGCCCAACTCCGGTTTCTGGGCGGTGACCCGGCACGCGGACATCGCGCGCGTCGACCGGGACGCGGAGACGTTCACCTCGACCCGGTTCGTGAACCTGGAGGAGGTCGACGAGGACCAGATCAGCAAACGCGCCTCGATCCTGGAGCTGGACGGCGTCCGTCACCGCGCCCTGCGCAGCGTGATCCAGCGCCAGTTCGGGGCCGGGGTCATCAACAGCTACACGGACTTCCTGCGCGGGCTGACCGCCAGGACCCTGGACGCGGCCCTGGCGAAGGGCAGTTTCGACTTCGTCAAGGAGGTCTCCGCCGACTTCCCCATCAACGTCCTCGCACGTCTGCTCGACGTGCCGCCGGAGGACAACCAGCAGTTGATCGACTGGGGCAACCGCATCATCGGCA
This sequence comes from Streptomyces sp. SID13726, assembly GCF_010548375.1. Taxonomy (GTDB): domain Bacteria; phylum Actinomycetota; class Actinomycetes; order Streptomycetales; family Streptomycetaceae; genus Streptomyces. The sequence goes on along the minus strand of NZ_JAAGLY010000015.1, from coordinate 128,270 downwards.
ACACCGACCCCGACTACGCCGACGTCCTGCTGCACAGCGCGGAGAGCGAGAAGTACCGCGACCTGCCGTTCCGCTCCCCGGCCTCGCTCGAAGTCTTCGAGTACGGACGGGAGTTGGCCCGGCAGCGGCGCGGCGGCGAGGGCACCGACCTGGTCTCCAAGCTGGTCAACACCACCCCGCGCGACGGAATCCCGCTCTCCCCGCAGGACTTCGACAACTACTTCCTGCTCCTGGTGGTGGCGGGCAACGAGACCACCCGGCACACCATCACCCACTCGATGCTGGCCCTCCTCCAGCACCCCGAGCAGCTCGCCCGCCTCAGGGACGATCCGTCCCTGATCCCCACGGCGGTCGAGGAGTTCCTGCGCTGGGCCTCCCCCGTCTACCACTTCCGGCGCACCGCGACCCGGGACGTGGAACTCGGCGGCAAGCAGGTCAGGGAGGGCGACAAGGTCGTCATGTGGTACGCCTCCGGCAACCGGGACGAGGAGGTCTTCGGCAATCCGTACGACTTCGACGTGGCCCGGCAGCACAACGACCACGTGACCTTCGGCAAGGGCAGCCCGCACCTGTGCCTGGGCAACCTGCTGGCCCGCACCGAGATCCGCATCATGTTCGAGGAGCTGATCCCCCGGCTCGCCAGCATCCGGCTGACCGGTGAAGTCCCGCGCGTGCGCTCGAACTTCGTCAACGGCATCAAGAGGCTGCCGGTGGAAGTGACGCTCGCCTGATCCGCCCCAACAGGAACAGCACCGGGCCCGCCGTCCTCCGCACGGAGGACGGCGGGCCTCGCCGTGGAGGCCGACCGGGCACTATCGGCCGATGTTGTGCACATTATTGACGCTCGCCATAAATACGCCTAGCTTCACGGTGCCGGTCACTCCGGTCACGGCAACAACGGCCTGCGCCCAAGGGAGCCCACGTCTCGTGAAGCACCGCATCCGCACCCGTACGCTCGTCACCGCGGCGGCCCTGCTGCTCGCCGCCCCCGTCGCACCCGCCGCCCATGCCACCGGGGCCGCCCATGTGGAGGGCACGCTGCCGTCGGGCGCGGCCTACCTCATGGACGTACCGGCCGGCTGGAACGGCACGGTCCTGCTCTACAGCCACGGCTACACACCGGCCGGCGCCCCCAACCCGGCGCGCAACGCGCCCGACGACACCACCAAGTCACTGCTGCTGGCCCGGGGTTACGCGCTCATCGGCTCCTCGTACGCCACCAACGGCTGGGCGGTGACGGAGGCGGTGCCCGACCAGCTCGCCACCCTCGACGCGTTCACCGCCCGCTTCGGCCGGGCCGGACGCACGATCGCCTGGGGCACCTCGTACGGCGGCCTGGTCACCACCGCCCTCGCGGAGCGCCACGCCTCCCGCGTCGCCGGCTCGCTGTCCATGTGCGGGCTCGTGCAGGGCGGGGTCGCCAACTGGAACAGCACCCTGGACCCGGTCTTCGCGCTCAGGACGCTGCTCGCGCCCGGCTCCCAGATCCCCCTGACGGACCTGCCGAGTCCCGCCGCGGCGAGCGCCGCGTCGGACGCCATGACGACGACGGTCACCTCGGCCCAGTCGTCCGCCGACGGCCGGGCCCGTATCGCGCTCGCCGCGGCCCTGCACAACATCCCCGGCTGGAACGACCCTTCACAGCCCCGGCCCGCGCCCACCGACTGGGACGCCCAGCAGGCCGGGCAGTTCCAGGCCGTGATCGGGCTGGTGCAGTTCCCCGCCTTCGTCTGGCGCCAGGAGGCCGAGTCCCGCGCGGGCGGCAACATGTCGTGGAACACCGGGGTCGACTACGGCCGGATGCTGCGCAACTCCCCCTATCTCAAAGAGGTCGAGGAGCTGTACAAGAAGGCCGGGCTGTCCCTCAGGACCGACCTCGCCGCCCTCAACCGCGCCCCGCGCACCCACGCCGACAGCGAGGCCGTGGCGTGGATGAGCCGTACGAGTTCCTTCACCGGGCGCCTCACCAAACCCCAGTTGGACATCCACACCACCGGCGACGCGCTGATCCCGGTGCAGGCGGAGAGCGCGTACCGGCGGGCGGCCACCGCCGCGGGCTCGGCGGCGCTGCTGCGTCAGCGGTACGTCGAGAACGCGGGCCACTGCACGTTCAGCCCCGGCGAGCAGATCGCCGCCCTGCACACCCTGGAGGACCGGATCACGACGGGCCGTTGGCTGGGAAGCGACCCCGCCGCCCTCAACTCCCGTGCCACGAAGGCGGACCAGTCGTCGGCCGCGCGCTACGTCCCCTACGCCCCCGCGGCCTACCCGCGCCCGTACGACCGGGCCCACCCGTCCGACCGGGCCCACCCGTCGGACGGGCACCGGAAGTAGCCGGTCACGGCTCCGAGGTCTCGGACTCCAGCGCGGTCCGGGTCGCCTTGCCGTAGACGCCCGAGGTGTCCTGGAGCACGAAGCGGGTGACCTGGTAGGTGCGGACGGCGCTCTCGACCTCCCGGTCGAAGTCGCCGTCGGCGTCGCCGTCGTAGAACCCGACCTGCTTCAGGCGGAGTTGGAGTTCGACGACCTCGGCGCCCTGGTCGCCGAGGCTGAGGACGGGGGCCTCGCCGCCCGAGGCGCTGGGTCCCGGGGCGACCGTGGCCGTGGCGGCGGCGCTGGACGGAAAGCCGGTCGGCGTGGCGGTGTCGCTGGGCGAGGCCGTGGCGTCGGTCGGGCCGGCGGTCGCCGACGAGGTGGGCGATGCGGACGGACCCGTCGGGGTCGCCGCGGGAGAAGGGGTCGCGGACGAGGAGCCGCTCGACGCAGGCGGCTCCTCCGGTACGCCCGCGCGTACGCCGCCGGCCACGGAATCATCCCGGGAGGGGCCGTCGTAGGAGAAGATCCCGCCGACGAATCCGCCCGTCACCAGGACCGCGGCGGCGGCTCCCGCACCGGCGAGCAGGACCGTCCGGCGCTTGCGGCGGTCCGGGCCGTCGTCGCGGGGACCCTCTTCGGACAACTCGTCGTCCGGTGCGGGCGCGGGCGGTTCCGGGACTGCCGGGAAATCGCTCAAGTCCGTGCCGGACATGGGTGGTTGGGGCTCGCCCGTCGCTTCCGGGGGCTCCTCGCCGACCTCCACGAACGGCCGGATCCGGACCGGGTCGAAGTCCTCCGCGGCGGCCGCCTCGGCCGTACGGGCCTCCAGGTGCGCCTCGGCGGCGCGGTGCGCGCAGGAGCAGGAGGGAGTGCCGTCCGTCGCCCTGGGCGCCCCGCACTCCGGGCAGACGAGGACTGGTGGTTCACTCACGCGCGTTCCCTCTCCGTACGATCTTCATATCGTAGACAGTTCTCCCGCGCAGAAATTCCACAAGTCTTATTGATGCGGAGCGTCTGCATCCGCAGAGCCGAGATTCGGCCACCGCGCGTGAAGCAGAGGTGAACGGTGACGGGCACCGGGTCCCAACACCGGGTCATCCGACGGGCAGTTGATGCTCCGAGACGGCGACAACATGGGGTAACCGGCGGTAACTTCTGTCCCGCCCACACCATTCACCCGCGCCCCTCCCCCAGGAGACACTCCCCATGCGCAGACTCTTCGCCTGTCTGGCGGCCGGTGCCGCCGTCCTCGGCGGACTCGCCGTGGCCGCCCCGCCCGCCGCGGCCGCCGACTCGGGCAGCTTCAACGTCCTCAGCTACAACGTGGCCGGACTGCCCGAGGCCCTCTCCAGCGCGCCGACGCCCCGCGAGTCGAGCACCACGGCGATCGGCCAGCGGATAGCGCCGTACGATATCGTGAACGTCCAGGAGGACTTCAACTACCACGCCTACCTCTACGCGGCCGACACCAACCACGCCTACCGCACCCCCACCAGCGGCGGCGCCGGGATCGGCAGCGGGCTGAACACGCTGTCGAAGATCGCGTACGACGAGGACGACTTCGAGCGGGTGCGCTGGAACTCGTGCCAGATCGACTCGGGTGACTGCCTCACCCCCAAGGGCTTCACCTTCATGCGCGAGCGTCTCGCCGAGGGGGTGTACGTCGACTTCTACAACCTGCACACCAACGCGGGCACCAACGACGGGGACCTCGCCTCGCGCGCGGACAACCTCAACCAGCTGACCGCGTTCATCGCCTCGCACTCCGCGGGCAACGCGGTCGTGGTCATGGGCGACACCAACACCCGGTACACGCGCTCCGGCGACACCATCGCGGAGTTCGCCGCGGCCAACGGCCTCACCGACCCCTGGGTCCAGCTGATCCGCGGCGGCAGCGCGCCCGCCAAGGGCAGTGACGCGCTGGTCTGCGACCAGACCGGGACGACCGTCCCCAACACCTGCGAGGTCGTCGACAAGGTCCTCTACCGCAGCAGCAAGCTGGTCTCGCTCAACGCCACGTCGTACAACAACGAGCACTCCAAGTTCCTCACCAGCGACAACCTGATGCTCTCCGACCACGACCCGATCACCGTCGGCTTCACGTGGTCGCGCAACTCCGCCTACCAGCTGAGCGACCAGTTCGGCGGTCCGCACGGCGACTACTTCAACGACATCACCGGCGTCTCCGCGGGCGCCCGCGCCACGACCATCAGTCTGCGGGCCGGTTCCCGGGTCGACCAGATGAGCGTGACCCTGGCAGGCGGCACCACGCTCACGCACGGCGGGACCGGCGGCACGGCGTCCTCGCTGACGCTGGGCAGCGGTGAGTACGTGACCTCGGCGAACCTCTGCCAGGGCGTGAAGGACGGCAACACCCGGATCTTCTACGCCAAGTTCACGACCAACCTGGGCCGCACCCTGGCCGGCGGCACCACCACCTCGGACTGCGTGACCCGCACGGCGCCGAGCGGCTGGCAGATCGCCGGGTTCCACGGCCGCTCGGGCGACGAGGTCGACAAGATCGGCTTCATCTACACCCAGCGCTGACCCACCCGCCCCGGGGCGCGCTCGCGCGCCCCGGGTGCACAGGAATCACAAAGGTGCGGCAGGACGATTGACGCGCTCATGGCCAGGCCCTACTTTCTGATCGATTTACCGAACTCCGTTCGAAATATCGGTCATTGAGGTGTCCCCCGCACGTCACCTGGAGAACAAGATGAGCGCGAACCCCCATCTGTCCCGTCGCGGCCTTCTGGGCATGAGCGCCGCCGTGCCGCTCGCCCTGACCCTCGGCGCGGGCACCGCGCACGCCGCCGACTCGGCGTACGCGATGGTCTACTTCACCGAGTCGACCAACCTCGGCGACGGCACCGACTACGGTCTCCACCTCGCCGTCAGCCCCGACGGGCTCAACTGGACGCCGCTCAACCAGAACAACCCGCTCGTCACCCCCACCGCGGGCGCCCTCGGTCTGCGCGACCCGTTCCTGATGCGCAAGCAGGACGGCACGTTCGTGGTGCTGGCCACCGACCTCAAGGGCACCGACTGGAGCTACAACAGCCAGTACATCCACGTCTGGGACTCCGCCGACCTGCGCACCCTCACCGGCTACCGGCGCCTGAAGCTGCACGACATGACCACGCACAGCTGGGCGCCTGAGGCGTTCTGGGACGCGGGCCGGGGCCAGTACGCGGTGATCTACTCCGCGGTCAACAGCAGCGGCCACAACGTGATCATGGTCAACTACACCAGTGACTTCGTCACGGCCTCGGCACCGCAGGTCTTCTTCGACCCCGGGTACGACGTGATCGACGGCGACATGGCCGTGGGGGTCAGCGGCTACAACTACCTCTTCTTCAAGAAGAACCAGACCCTGGTGTCCGCGCGCTCCACCTCGCTCGACCCGGGCAGCTTCACCGAGTTCAGCGCGGGCGTGGCGCACGGCGGCACCGAGGCGCCGACCGTCGTGAAGTCCCTGACGTCGAACACCTGGTGGCTGTGGGGAGACACGTACACGCCCAACGGCGTCTTCTACGCCTGGCAGTCGAGCAGCCCGGCCACGGGCTCGTGGACGGCCCTGGACCAGCGGACCTACACCCAGCCGCTCAACTCCAAGCACTGCGGTATCGCGACGATCACCACGGCCGAGTACAACAACCTGCTCACCAAGTGGGGCGCACCGGCCTGGAACCGGCTCAAGTCCTACAACTATCCGGCCCGTTACGTCCGCCACTCCAACTACACGGGCCGTATCGACGAGTACCCGGTCGAGCCGTACAAGGACTCGCTGTGGACCCTCGTCCCCGGTCTCGCCGACGGCTCCGGGGTGTCGTTCCGGTCGGTCAACTACCCCGACCGCTATCTGCGGCACTACAACTACGCGCTCCAGCTGGACGTGAACGACGGCACGTCGACGTTCGCCGGTGACGCGACCTTCTACCGCACGGCGGGCCTCGCGGACGCGAGCTGGACGTCGTTCCGGTCCTACAACAACCCGACGCGCTACATCCGGCACTCCAACTACGTCCTGCGCATCGACCCGATCTCCACCACCACGGAGCAGCAGGACGCCACATTCCGAGTGGGTTACTGATTTCTCCGAAAAGCCCCCCTCGCGGTCCGTGTCGCATACGCTCCAGACCTTCTTCACGAGACCTTCACAGGGGGGCATTTCCATGCGCAGAGGACACATAGCCGCGCTCGCGGCCGCGGGTGCGCTGACCGCGCTGACCGCCGTTCCGGCCCACGCCACCGAGTACTCGTCGGCGCTGAAGATCAAGGGCGTGCAGTACGACGCCCCCGGCCGGGACTCCAACAGCTGCTCCACCGGCAACACCGACGAGGAGTACCTGACGATCAAGAACTACTCGCGGACCGCGACGGTGAACCTGAAGGGGTATGTCGTCAGGGACTCCACCAGCACCAACAAGTTCACGTTCACGAAGAACCACACGCTCCAGCCCGGCGACTACGTCAAGCTGCGCGGCGGCCGCGGCACCGACTCCGACGCGAACAACGTCGTCTACCGCAACAACTGCAATTTCATCTGGAACAACGACAAGGACACGATCCGCCTCTACAAGCCCTCGGGCGCGTATGCCGACACCCACGCGTACACCGCGCGCACCAACGACCGGGACGGCAACGGGTACATCACGTACCACGGCTGAGCAGGTCGCGTCCGCTCACCACAGACAGCGCGGCGGTCAGCGCGACGAGGGCCGCCGCCTGGGTCAGGACGCCGACGCGGAGCGAGCCGGGCAGGACGTCGAGCCACGGGTAGACGGCGGTGATCCGCACCGCCAGCAGGAGCAGGCCCAGTGCCGCGAGGGCGGCGGCCTCTCCGGGGGCGGGGACCCGGCTGCCGCCGCGGGCCCAGTGGACCAGCCAGGCGAGGGCCGCCACCAGGTAGCACGTGACGAGCGCCCAGACGGTGTCGGCCCCGTCGGGCAGGGCCACCACCGAACCGCCCATCAGCACACAGCAGGCGGCGAGGACCAGTCCGGGCGTGCCCGCGGGGAGAGCCGCCGGGGGTGCGTCCTGGTGGTGGGCCGCGCACAGCGCCAGCGCCGACGACCAGGCCAGCACGGCGGCCGCGACGGCGTAGGCGGAGTCCGAGGGGGCGAAGTCGAGGGCCCAGAGTTCGGCCAGCGGCCAGAGCGTGGGCAGGGCCGCGACCAGGGCGGACACCTGGGCGAGGCGGCGGCGGTCGCGCAGGAGGGCGAAGTAGGCGACCGGCCACAGCAGCGGCAGGAACCACTGGGCGACCGCGCCGATGCCGTGCCCCACGCCGTGGCCGGTGAAGCCGTCCGTGAACATCTCCCACTGGCTCCCGCCCCGGGTCGACGCCCAGGTCAGCCCCAGCACCCGGTCGACCAGCGCGGACGCGGCCTGGAGCAGGACGGCGAACAGGGCGAAGAGCCGGACGGCCGAGCCGAGCACCGCGTACCGGCGGGGCGCGCCGACCGCGCCAAGCCTGCTGCGCACGGCCAGGGCGGCGACGCTCGCGACCTCGCCGAGGGTGGGCCGGCTCTGCTCCTGGGTCTCCTGGTCGATGTCCCAGAGGTAGGTCTCGACCATCTCCTCCTCGCGCTCCCGGCGGTAGTAGGCGGGAAGCAGGCGCAGTACGGCCCGGTAGCGGGTCTCGAGCAGGGTCGTCATGCCAGGCCTCCGGCGAGTCCGGGCCCCGCGGCGGGGCGGCCGGTGGTTCCAGGGGTACCGGTGGTTCCAGGGGTACCGGTAGTTCCGGGGTCGCGGCGCCCTTCGGCGATGCGCTTCTTCGCGGCGCTGGCGCCGGCGGCCAGGCGCTCCGCCTCGGCGTCCAGTGCCTGGGTGCCCTCGTCGGTGAGGCGGTAGTAGCGCCTGAGCCGACCCTGCTGGACCTCCTCGCGGTCCAGCACGATCAGTCTGTCGGCGGTGAGCCGGTCGAGCACGCCGTACAGGGTGCCGACGCGCATCTGCACGGTGCCCTCGGAGAGTTCCTCGACCTCGCGCAGGATGCCGTAGCCGTGCCGCGGCTGATCGGCGAGAGCGGTCAGTACGAAGAACGCCGCCTGTGTCATGTTCCTGGGTGCCATGGAACCAGAATATATCGGCTCCCGATATATTCAGCGAGCCGAAACGCGGAACAGGGCAGACACGGCGAACAGGGCCCGCCCCAATGCGGATGGTGGGCGGGCCCTGTTCGAGAGGTCATTGTGGCGTGCGGGGTGCCGACCGGGCACGAGTGAACGACGGCTGCTCGGTGTGGAGCGCACGCGCCCCGTGTGCGCGGGGCCCCGGCCGGGTAGGTAGGCCGGAGCCTCGTGTCCGTCGTCTACGGGCGTGGCGCCGCCGGTGCCGTACGCCGGTGGCCGTCCGCCTGCCGGACCCCGCCTGGTCCCGGCCGGTCGGCGGTGACGATACTTGGCCGTGACACCCACCCCTTCTCGCAGATGGACCCATGTCAAGCACTCGCACGGCAGACTCCACGGCACCTTCCACCGTCTGGCTGGCCCGCGGCCGCCACCTCGGATCCGACGCGGCGGACGTCCTGCGCCGAAGTCTGGGCCGGCTCAAGGAGAGCGGGGGCATCGACGACTTCCAGGAGTCGCCCGGCGCCGAGGAGGCGCCGGAGCAGGTCTTCGAGGCCCGCTGGCGGGTCGCCGACGAGGTGACCGTACGGGCCCGGCTGACGCTCTCCCCCCTGTCGAGCGGCGGGCAGGAGTGGGTGCTGGCGGCCGAGGCCGAGCAGCCCTGGGATCTGCGGTGGCCGTCGCCCGCGACCATGTACTGGCCGGATGACGCGGACGTGTTCTGGGACCGTGACGCGGCCACGGGGCTGCGGCTGCGGGACCTGAGCGTGCTGCCCGAGGAGGACAAGGACATCCGGCGGCTGCTGCGGCAGGCCGTGCGCGGCAGTTGGGCCGTGCATGTCGTCGTCCACGAGGCCATGACCACGGATCAGCGCGGGCGCCGTCCGCTGGCGGGGATGCTGCCGCCGAGCCTGCGGCACCGGGTGGTCGAGCACCGGGCGCAGCCGCATCAGCTGCGGGTGCTGAACTGGGCCCTGAAGGACTTCGGCGTGGAGGTGCCGCGCGGCGGTGCGGTGGTGCTGCCCGGGACTCCGGTGCCGCCCGGGTACGACGGCCAGGACTTCTCCGTGCGCAGCGTCTTCCTCGACGGCTCCGAGCCGGCCGAGCTGATCGCGACCGTGACGCGGTACGCCTCGATGCCCAAGCCGCTGCCGGAGGGCGGCCGGGACGCCGTCACCGCGCTGCGGGAGCAGTGGCAGCTGCTGACGACGCAGGAGGAACTGGCCCGGGCGCGCGAGCTGGTGACGATGTACGCCGAGGCGCTGGAGGCCATGACGAAGTCCCGGGACCTGTACCGGGAGGCCGCCGAGCGGGCCAACGAGGCCCTGACGATCTACCGCGAGAACGCCCCGGCGCCCGAGCCCTCGGCCGACCCGCAGACGGGCTCGCCGTTGCAGCAGCTGACCCGGACGTTCGGCCGCTGGAAGGGCACGCTGCGTCCGGCTCCTCGCGACGAGCACCCGGACTCCGGCCCGGAACCCGGCACGGACTCCGGCACGGACCAGAAGACCGGCTGAAGAGCGGCAAGCGGTCGGCGTCGGCCGTGAGAGGCGGGGCGCGTGCGGTGGTGGCGCGGGCGCAGCGCCCGTCGCTCCAGTCGGACGGTTCGCCGATCGTGGCGCGCACAGCCGTAACCCGTGGCCCCCGGCAGATACCGGGGGCCACGGGCAGGTACGGCCCGGCGCCGGGAGTCGGTCCGTCGCCGGGCCCTTCTCGGTTCTGTCTCTCCGGTACCGCACGCGGCCGTTCGCCCGGGCGGTCGGATCAGGGGCCGCTGCTGACGCCCCGCCGGCGGGTCAGCCCGCCTCGCGGATCGCCTCCGCCATCGGGCGCTGGGCCAGCACGGTCGCCGGTGACGGTGAGGCCAGATGGACGACGAGGGCAGTGAGCGCGATCAGGGCCGCGCACACGGCCGCCGTGCCGGCGAGCCAGGCCGGGGCGAGCGGGAGGTCCAGGGCCCGGGAGAGGGTCGCCGAGTGGAAGCGGCCGTCGAAGAGCTGGCCCGCGGCGACCCCGGCCGGCACGACGACCGCCAGGGCGAGCACCGGGACGAAGGGCCGGATCATGAGCAGCAGGCCGAGCAGGGCGCACACGGCCGACACGCCGAGCGCCAGGCCGTAGACCCGCAGGGCCGCGCCGTCGCGGTGCGCCGGGAAGCACAGCAGGCCGCAGACCAGCAGGGCCAGTGCCGCGAGGCGGCTCGGCCAGGCGGGCTTGCGCGCGGGTCGCGGCCGCCTCGGTGCGGCCAGGGGCAGCGGCGGGGCCATGAGCAGGCCCGTCGCCCGGAGCGTCTCCTCGGGAGGGCTCTGCTCCTGGTACAGCGACCGCGGGGGCTGCGGGGGCCGTTCGACCGCCAGCCGCCCGATCAGCTCGACGAGCTCCTCCACCGGACGGCCGGTGGCGGCTGCGCGCACCGCCTCCTGGCCGCAGTGGGGTTCCACCTCGGACCGGTTGAGCAGGGCCACCAGCCGGGTGACGTCCTCCACGGGGCGGGACTCGGCCGCGGCCCGGATCGCCTCGTCAGCGCTCTCCGGGTCTCTGGGCGGCCGGGTCAGCAGGGCGACCAGCCGGGTGACGTCCTCCACCGACCGGTCCACGCCGATCGCCCGGAGGGCCGCGGCGGTTGCCTGCGCGTACTGAGGCGACTGTTCCAGGAGGGTGATGAGGTGGACGACGTCCTCGAGAGGACGGTCGGCCACGGCTGCGCGCACCAGGTCGCCGACGGGATCGCCGTACGACGGTTCGATCGGTATGCCGGGTTCGTTCGGGTGAGCTGCTGACGGGCCGGTGGTCATGCTCTGCTCCAGACAAAGAGTGCGGCCGCTCCCACGTGCCCCCGTCGTGCGACCGCGACATTGAGGTGAACCATTCGTAAGCGGGTGCGCGACGGCGTGCCACTCGGATGAGCCACGTGTGTGAGTGCCGCCCCGGCGAGCCATAGGGCGGCCGGATGCGGGAATCCGTCAGACAGCGCGCCGTACGGCGCCCGGAGGAGGAGGTCGGCCCGTGGATTCGACCACAGCACTGATCGTCGTCGCCGCGGTGCTCGCGGCGCTGGCGCTGGCGGTGGCCGTGGGAGCCCTGGTGCGCCTGGTACGGACCCGACGCGGCCTGCGGCGGGCGGGACTTCCCACCGGGCCCCGCTGGGTCTTCTGGGGTGCGGTCCTGTACTTCGTGCTGCCCACCGATCTGGTGCCGGACCCGGTGTATCTCGACGACATCGGTGTCCTGCTGCTCGCCCTGCGCACCATGCGCGGGTCCGCCGCCGACCGGGCCGCGCTGCGGCTCCCGGAGGGGGACCGGGAGACCTCGCGCCGCCGATGACTACGCAGCGTAAGGAAACCAATCACTCGTTCGATTCGTATAAGTCTCTGGAAGCCGAAGGAAGTCGGCTGACCTGACGGCGTCGTGGGGTGACGGCCGTCCGGGAGAGGCAGTACCGGCGAGGGAGAGACGATGCAACCGTTCGCGCTCAACTACGCACGTCCGGCAGCGACGTTGGAGGCGACCACTCCGTACGTCTACGACTCCGGGCGGCAGTTGAACGTGCTCATGGACGGCCGGGTCGCGGCCCGCGACCACGCCCTGATGAGGGAACTGGGGACCACGACCTCCACGGCGGGCTCCAAGACTCACTTCGACGACTGAACACAGGCCGACAACCCATGACCGTGTTGATTCTGACCTGCGAAGAGGACGTGACGGCCGACATGGTGGTCGTGCACCTCAACGCGACGGGGGTGCCGGTGGTCCGGCTCGACCCGGCTGATCTGACCGACGGCGTCGCGCTGTCGGGCGAGTACGTGCACGGCTCCTTCCGCGGCCATCTGTCGGCGGGCGGACGGCTGGTGGGCATTTCGGGCCTGCGCTCGATCTGGGTCCGCCGGCCGGGTTCGCCCGCCGCCCGGGCGGCGACGCCCTCGCAGTGGCTGACCGAGGAGTCGGCGCAGGCGCTGTACGGCATGCTCCGCGGCAGCGAGGCCCGTTGGATGAACCACCCGGACGCGGCCCGCCGGGCCCGTCACAAGCCCTGGCAGCTGCGGCTGGCCCAGCGCAGCGGACTGCCCGTGCCGGCCACGATCGTGACGACGTTTCCGCAGGCCGCGCGGGAGTTCGCCGAGCGCTACCCGGATCTGGTGGTCAAGCCGGTGTCCGGCGCGCATCCGCAGGACCCGCCGCGGGCGGTGCCGACCAGCCGGGTCGACCCGGACACCGACTTCGCGGCCGTCGCCTTCGGCCCCACCCTGCTCCAACGGCGGGTCGCCAAGCGGGCCGACATCCGGCTGACGGTGGTGGGCGAGACGATGCTCGCCGCGCGGAAGGACGCGGGCGCCGACGACGAGGTGGACGTCCGGTTCGCCCCGCCCACCTCCTCCTGGCGCCCCGCCGAGGTACCGCCGCGGATCGGCGCCGCCGTGCGGGAGTATCTGCGCGCGGCCGAACTGGCCTACGGCGCCTTCGACTTCGCCGAGGACGGCGACGGGACCTGGTGGTTCCTTGAGTGCAACCAGTCGGGGCAGTTCGGCTTCGTCGAGGTGGAGACGGGCCAGCCGATCGCGCGGAGCATCGCCGACTGGCTGGCCCGGCCGGGTCCGGACCCGCGCGCCGCCGCCAACGGCGCGAGCAGGGCGGTGTCCTGAGGGCGGGTCAGTAGGGCCGGGGGGCGGGCGGGAGGGCGGGCTGCCAGCCCTGGCCGGGGTGGCCCTGAGGGGCGGGGCGGTCCGGGACCGGCGGGGGCATGAGGGACTGGAGCGGGCGCATGACGTACTCCAGTTCCCTGCGTACGCGCTCGGCCTCCCGACGGGTCTGAGCGGGGACGTCGCCGCGCTCGGCGACGAGTCGGTCGTAGATGGGGGAATCCTGGAACACCCGGCAACGCGCCTTTCGTTTCGCGGCCCACGCGCATGGGCCCGACTGTCGAGTCTAGGCGCCCCCACGCACCGACGTGCGAATTACGGTGTTGGGCTTGACGGGCCGCGGGCCCTCATGCCCCGGTGGTGGACCCGGGGCGGACGATCATCAGCACGGTGACGGTGGCCCACAGCAGGTTGAAGACGCCGGTGAACATGGCCAGTCGGACCGTGCCCGCGCGCTCCACACCGCCCTGCTCGGTCAGTTCGTCGAGGAGTTCGCCCTGCCGGGGCAGGACGAAGGCGGCCAGCACCCCGCCGGCCACCGCGGTGAGGACCATCGACGTGGTCAGCCACGCGTCGCCGAGCACGCCCATGGCGGCCCCGGTGGCGAGGCCCAGCGCCGGGACGGCGATGCCGACACCGGCGTAGACGCGGCAGATGCGGTGCAGCAGCCGTACCGTGCCGGACCCGGCCTCCGTCGCCGGGGCCCGGCGGACCGCGGGCGGGAACATGCTGGCCGCGACGGTGACCGGCCCCACGGCGACGATCGCGGCGAGGACGTGCAGGGCCAGCAGGAACTTGGTCATGGGGTGGCGTGTCCTTCTGCGGAGGGCGGTCGGTGATGCCGGTCGTCGGTGCCGGGCGGTCGCGCCGGGCAGTGATGCCCGCTCACCCTAGGAATCCCCGGAGTGATCACACAGAGGCTGAAACGACAGCTTCCAACGGGTTCCCGCCAACACCTCGGACCGGCTGTTTCCTGCCTCACCCGGCCCTACGGCGCTGGCGGGAACCCGCCTATCGTGGCGTTCATGCACTCCGTGGTGATCCTGGCGCTCGACGACGTCGTGCCGTTCGACATGGCGGCGCCCATGCAGGTGTTCGACTGGACGCGGCTGCCCGACGGCCGCCCCGCCTACCGGGTCCGGCTGTGCGCCGAGTCGCCGCGGGTGCGGGCGGACGGGGGTTTCACGCTCGGGGTAGAGCTGGGCCTTGAGGCGCTGGCGGAGGCGGACACGATCATCGTGCCGGGCTGCTCCCCCGCCGCCGGACCGCCCTCCCCGCGGGTCCTGGAAGCCCTCCGGGAGGCCGCCGCGGCCGGAACGCGGATCGCGTCGGTGTGCGTGGGCGCGTTCGTGCTGGCGGAGGCCGGACTGCTGGACGGTCTGCGCGCCACCACCCACTGGGTGGCCGCGGACGAACTCGCCCGGCGCTTCCCGGCCGTCGAGGTGCAGCCGGACGTGCTGTACGTCGACAACGGCCTCGTCCTGACCTCCGCCGGCGCGGCGGCCGCCCTCGACATGTGTCTGCACATGATCCGCCGGGACCTGGGCTCGGCGGTCGCCGCGCACTCCGCGCGGATGTCGGTCATGCCCCTCGAACGCGAGGGCGGACAGGCCCAGTTCATCGTGTACGACCATCCGCCCGTGCCCCGGGGTTCGACGCTGGAGCCGCTTCTGGAGTGGGTGGAGGACAACCTCGCCCACGAGATCACGCTCGGCGCGATGGCGGCCCGGTCGGGGATGAGCGAGCGCACCTTCAGCCGCCGTTTCCGCGAACAGACGGGCAGCACCCCGCTGCAGTGGCTGCTGCGGGCCCGGGTGCGGCGCGCCCAGTACCTGCTCGAGAACACCGCCCACCCGGTCGAACGCATCGCCCGCCAGGCGGGGTTCGGCTCGCCCACCGCATTCCGCGAGCGCTTTCGGCGGGTGGTCGGGACGACACCGCAGGCGTACCGCACGGCCTTCCATTCGAAGGACTTCGTCCCCGTGACCACGCATTCCTGAAGCGTCCGAACGGAATTCACGGGCGCTCTCCAGGAACCTTTCGGGGTGTTCCTGAAATATGGCCAGTACTGAGTCATACAAAAAATTCGATCGCATTTTCCCAAGGCCGTGGCGTGCGCTCCTGGCACTCTTGGGTCGGCGCGAACGGCCATTGCGGGCGGTCGCGTCGATTTCCACAGTCAGAGGCTTCACAGTCGACCGGAAAGAGGAAGCAATGCGATCTTCTCTGGCCAGGGCACTCGTGACCGCGACCGCCGTCGTCGGTATCGCCGCCGGAGGCCTCGCGGGGGCGAGTGCGAGCGTGGCGGCGCCTCAGCAGGCCGCCAACCCCGCGGTCAGCAGCCTGCGCGTCTCGCCTCTCGCGGTGAACAACCTCGGCCTGAACACCGCCCGGGCCAAGAACTGGCAGAGCTGTCTGAACGCCTGGGGCTTCAACGCCGGTACCGAGGACGGGCAGCTGGGCACCAACAGCTGGATGGCCGCGCAGAGAATGCTGAATTCCTGGGGCTACAACGCCGGAACCGTCGACGGAGTCGTCGGGCCCAACACGATCACGGCTTTGCAGAAGTTCCTGAACGCCGTCGGCGAGAACGCCGGTACGCCGGACGGAATCGCCGGGCCGCAGACCAGGTCCGCGTTCTGGAATTACAACGCCACGGGCTGCTGATCCGAACGCACTGATCGCGTCGGGCCGGCCGGGCGGTGAACACACCGCCCGGCCGGCCCGCAACGCGAGCGGGACCGGGTGAGCGTCACACGGCCAGCGGCAGGCCGCTCTCCCCCTCGGGGTCCGTCTCCGCAGCGGCCGGCAGCAGGGCGTCCGCCCTGGCGACCGCTTCCCGTACGTCGGTGGTGCCCATCATCACGCACAGCGTGTAGCTCACGTCGGCCAGTTCACGAGCCGTCGTCGGCCGCTCCCTCGCGGCCTGCGCGATCCGCAGCGACGCGTACCGGGTCAGCAGCTTTCTGACGGCCTTCGGGTCCGGAACGAGCACGTAGCGCCCCTCTCTCGAATTTTTCGCTCCGTATGCCCCCTCAGGGGGGCACCAACCCCATTCACCGCCCCTCGCTACGCAATTGGCGCAATACCGTGCGAGCGGACCCGCTTCCCCGAGCCTCGCGAACCGTTGAACAAAGGGCATCGCTCGCACCACGAACGGTAAACGCCCATGAACCGCTCCGCCGGACTCCTCTGCGCCCTCTACCTCGCCACGAGCACCGGACTCGCCTGGACCGCGGTCCGCGAACTGCGGCACGGCCCCGTCTGGGCCGCGTGTCTGTTCGCCGCCGCGAGCCTGGTCCCGGTCATCGCCGTCGTACGCGAGAGCGTGCTCGGCGACCACCGGCGGGCCCTGGCCGAAAGGGAGCTGCGGGCGGCGGGTCCTGCCGACGACGTGGTCCGCGCAGAGCTCGACACCGCGTGCTGCGAACGCTGGTGGACGAGCTGCGGCACCGACCACGACTCGACGTGCCCCCGCCGGGTGCCCCGGAGCAGCGCGGCCTGAGGTGTCACAGGCTCAGGCGAGCTGTCCGGCGTGCAGGGCGGTGTAGGCGCCGCCGCGGCGCAGGAGTTCCTCGTGCGTGCCGGTCTCCAGGATCCGGCCCTCCCCCATCACCACGATCCGGTCCGCGCCCCGCACGGTCGACAGCCGGTGCGCCACCACGAACGTCGTGCGCCCGCGCAGCAGCCGGGCGAGCGCGTCCTGGACGAGCGCCTCGGAGCGGGTGTCGAGCGCCGAGGTCGCCTCGTCGAGGACCAGGACCCGCGGGTCGCGGATCAGGGCCCGCGCGATGGCCAGGCGCTGGCGCTGCCCGCCGGAGAGCCGGGCGCCGCGTTCGCCGACCAGGGTGTCCAGGCCCTTCGGGAGCCGGTCGACGAACTCCAGCGCGTTGGCGTCACGCAGCGCGGCCCGGACCGTCTCCTCGTCGGCGTCGTCCATGCCGTAGGCGACGTTGTCCCGGACCGTGCCGTCGAACAGGATGGACTCCTGCGGCACGACCGACACGAAGCGGCGGTAGGTGCGCAGGTCGAGGGAGTTCATGTCGGTCCCGTCCAGCAGCAGCCGGCCCGAGGTGGGCCGGATGAAGCCGATGACGAGGTTGAGGACGGTGGACTTGCCCGCGCCGGACGCGCCGACCAGGGCGACCGTCTCGCCGGGGGTGACGGACAGGGTGAAGTCGCGCACGGCGTCGCTGCCGCCGTCGTACACATGGCCCACACCGCGGAACTCGACCTCGCCGCGCACCGAGTCCACCGCGGACTTGCCCTCGTTGTCCTCCAGTTCGGGCTCCTGGAGCACCTCGCCGACCGAGCGCACGGACTCCAGGCCCTTGGTGATGATCGGGGCGAGGCCCGCCAGGGTGGTGGTGGAGTTGGTGAGGGTGGTCAGGAAGGCGCTGAGCATCACGACGTCACCGGCGGTCACACCCCAGACGCCGTAGTACGACACCAGCGCGGCGCCGGCGAGGACGAGCACGCCGACCACGTTGAGGACGACCCAGGCCAGCGAGCCGAAGCGGCCGTTGACGAGGTCCAGGCGCATCCCGGAGGTCAGCAGGCGGCGCAGGGTGCCGTCCATGCGGCGCAGCGCCTTGCCCTCCAGTCCGTGGGCGCGGGTGACCGGGATGAGGCGGGTCATCTCCGTGACCCGGGAGGACAGGGTCTCGACCTCGTGCCGGAAGTGTTCGTTGTGGGTGCGCAGCCGGGCCCTGAGGCGGGCCACCACCAGGGCGGCGGCGGGGACGACGACGAGGAAGACGGGCACGAACTCCGGTGTCCGTACGGCGATGATGACCAGTCCGCCGACCAGGACCGTGGTCGCGCCGAGGCCGGTCTCCGCGGTCTGCTGGACCATCTGCTCGACGGTCTCGACGTCCCGCACGACCTTGGCCTGGAGCACGCCCGCGCTGACGCGGGAGTGGTAGCCGATGGACAGCTGCTGCATGCGGGTGCACAGGGCGGAGCGCAGGGTGGTCCCCATGCGGCGCACGCTGCCGTACAGGAGACGGACGTAGAGGATGTGCAGGGGGTAGTTGATCAGGAGGATGAACAGGATGACGCCGACGCTGGTCCAGAGCCGGGAGATCGGCTGGTGCTGGACGACGGTGTCGATGATGGACGCGGTGATCAGGGGCAGCAGCCAGATCGGGCTGTGCTTGACGGTGAACACCGCGACGGCCAGGGCCAGTCGGCGGCGGTCGGCGCGGAACAGGTAGGCGAGTGTGCGTATCGGGTGTTCGCCCCGGTAGCGATGGTCCAGCGGTTGCGCCGGCGACGATGCCATCGTCGGTGGTCCTCCCCAGTAGCCGATGCGAGGGCAAGCGCTTCCTCCCCCTCGTCGACAAGGACTACACCAATCGGCGCGGATGCCTTGTACTCGTCCGGAGTGCGGGCCGTGCGTCTGCTTTCACTCGTCCGGGGTGCGGGCGAGCTGCGTGTGTCTGCCTTCACTCGTCCGGAGTGCGAGCGAGCTCTGTGCGGATGCCGTGCACCCGTCCGAAGCGCGGGCGAGGGCCGTGCGGACGTCGTGGACCCGTCCGGAGTTCGGGCGAACTCTGTACCGGATGCCGTGGACCCCTCCGAAGCGCCGGCGAACTCCGTGCCGACGCCGTGGACCCCTCCGAAGTGCGGGCGAGGGCCCCTGCGGATGCCGACCGGTCGCGGACTACTCGTCCAGGGCGCGGGCGAGTTCCGTCGTGGCGTCGGCGATCTCGCTGTCGTCGTCGGCCATCAGCCGGCTGAGGGCACCGCTCCTGGCACGGACGGCCTGGCGGGCCTGGCGCTCCCACACCACCGGGTTCTCACGGTGGTTGAGCAGCTTGGGGTAGATGGCCGCGGTGCTCTCCCACTGGCGGGCGCCGGCGATGCTCCTGAGCAGCTGGATGATCTCCGCCCGGCAGGTCACCTGGGGCAGCTGGGCCAGTTCCCAGAGGAAGGGGACCGTGGCGGCGGTGGCCTGTTCGACGACGAAGCCGTACTGGCAGATGCGTTTCCGCAGGTCCCCGAGGGCGGTGCTCGCGGTCTCGGCGTCTCCCCACGCCACGCTGTTGAGCAGCAGGGGGATGGCCGCCGCAGAGCCGGTGGAGTCCTGGATCTCGCTCCACGGCACCCGGCTCAGCGCCGCGAGGGGGGCGGTCCGCGCCGCTCCGGGCGGGGGCACGGGGCGACTGGTGCGCTCGTTGCTCGGCTGGTCCGGAGCGGTGCGCATGGCGTGAGGCCTTTCCGCGTCGGTCATGTCTCGGTCATGTCAGGGAGGAGGGGCGGTCGACAACTTGGCCCACACGGTCTTGCCGGCGGGGGGACGCAGGGTCCAGCCCCACTCCTCCGCGAGGGCGTCGACGATGTACAGCCCCCGGCCGTGCTCCGGCAGCGCGGAGACGTCGGCGGGGGTGTAGGCGGGCGGCGCGTCGGCGGGGTCGGAGACGCTGACCAGCAGATGCGCCGGGTCCAGGGCCAGGCCCAGCCACACCTCCGCCGCGCCGCCCGCTCCGGCCCGGGGCATCGCGTGGGCCACGGCGTTGGCGGCGAGCTCGGTGATCACGAGGGTCGCGTCGTCGCTGCGGTGGTCGAGGGACCAGCTGCACAGGGTGTCGCGGGCGAAGGCACGGGCCCGGGCGAACCCCTCTCCGCTGCAACTGACGAGCAGTGCGGCCGAGCCGCCGGGTCCGCTCGCCGGATGCTGCCGGCGCGGGCCGGAGGGACCGGACGGGACGGGGCGACGCGCGGCCTCACCGGCCGTGTCCGCACCACCCGCCCCGGGCACGGCCTGGCCCGGCAGTCGGAGCGCGTGGTTCGCAGGTGACGACACGGCATCTCCCTGATGCGACGTCAGGACGGGGGCGCAACCGAAGGGGTTGACGCCGGAGCTATTATCCACGCTGAAGGCGCCCGCGTGCAATTGCACGAGAAATTGCGCGTTCGGCGGGTGGGGCGGCAGGGGCCGTGGAGGCGTACGCCGTCCCTGCCCGGACGGCCGGGCACAGCGCCCGGCGGGGAACGTGAACAGCAAGGAGACTGCAGTGCCAGTGCAGAACGGAGTGCGGGCGAGTTCGCTCGACGCCCGCTGGGTCAAGAGCCGTCACAGCAACGCCGAGGGCAACTGCGTCGAAGTCGCCCCCCTGGTCGACGGGGACATCGCGATGCGCAACTCCCGTGACCCCGACGGCCCCGCGCTGGTCTACACACCCGCCGAGGTCGCCGCGTTCGTCGCCGGCGCGAAGGACGGGGAGTTCGACCACCTGCTGTGAGGCCGTGGCCCGAGACGAATTCCGGTGGGATCCGGGGACCTGTGGCGGTACGGGCCCAACTCCCGTGCCGACACAGGGTTGTACGGATAGATGCGGTGCGGCCACTCTGAGTGCGATAGTGTGAGTCGTCTCTGTGCCGGTTTACTGGGAGTCAGGATGTCTGCCGCGTCCCACCGCATCTCCCGTCTGGAACCGTATCTGGACCGGCCCGAACCGGCTCCCACGCTGTTGAAGATGCTGGTCGGGGTCCAGTTGGCGGGCTTCCGCGAGGATGCCAAGCTCGCCCAGGACCAGGCGGCGCGCGCCCTGGGGTTCAGCCCCGCGAAGCTGTCCCGCATCGAGTCCGGCAAGGGCCGCAGGCCCCCGTCGGAGAGCGATGTACGCGCTCTGCTGGAGTTGTACGGCACCGAGGGCTACGAGGCCTCGGTGCTGGTCAAGCTGTTGCAGCGGGCCGGTGAGCCCGGCTGGTGGCAGCGGTACGACAAGCGGCTGATGCCCGAGTGGT
This sequence comes from Streptomyces sp. SID13726, assembly GCF_010548375.1. GTDB lineage: Bacteria > Actinomycetota > Actinomycetes > Streptomycetales > Streptomycetaceae > Streptomyces. Next base: position 107,491 of record NZ_JAAGLY010000015.1, on the reverse strand, counting down.
TCGACCGCCTCGTGGGGTTGCAGGAGGCGGCCGCCGCCATCCGTACCTTCGAGATCCAGTACGTCCCCGGTCTGCTCCAGACCCCGGACTACACCCGTGCGGTGGTGGAGCGCGGTCTGCCGACGGCCCCCGCGAGCGAGGTCGGGCGCCGGGTGGAACTGCGCACCCGGCGTGCGGAGTTGCTGCTGCGCGCGGACGCCCCGCAGCTGTGGGCGGTGATCGACGAGTCGGTGCTGCTGCGGGTCCTCGGCAGCCGCGAGGTCATGCGGGAGCAGCTCGCCCATCTCGTGGCGATGGCCCAGCGTCCCAATGTGACGGTGCAGGTCATCCCGCTGGACGTGACGAACGCGTCCGCGCCCGCCATCCCGATCACCTATCTGCGGTTCGGCGGGCTCGATCTGCCGGACGTGGTCTATCTGGAGCACATCAAGAGCGCCAACTTCCTGGAGGACCGGGACGAGACCGAGGAGTACCGGCTCGCCCTGGACCGGCTGGCCGACGACGCCCTCGAACCCCGGGCCTCGCTGCGGCTGTTGCGCGAGACCATGCAGCAGCGCTACGGCGGCTGACCGGCCGGGCATGACGGTGGCGGGACCCCTTCCGGGTCCCGCCACCGTCTTCTGTGTCCGGGTCAGGTCACGGCAGTCGGGCGACGCCGCCGAACTCGATCCACTCGTGGGTGAGCTGACGGGGTGCCACCTCGGAGTCCGGGCGCCAGGTGGAGACCTCCACGAGACCCGGTTCGAGGATCTCCAGGCCCTCGAACCACGCCTCGACGTCCTTCGGCTCCCGTACCCGGCCCCAGTGACCCTGGGTCGCCTTGTCCATGAAGTCGGTGACGAAGGCGCGGACCTCGGGGTCCTCGCTGACCAGCTGGCACATCACCATGAAGCTGCCGGGCGCCAGCTTCTCGCGGACCCGGGCGGCCAGGGCGGGCGGGCCGTCCGTCTCGCTGTCGGGGATGCAGTGCATGACCGAGTTGAACAGCACGGCGACGGGCTGGTCGAAGTCGATCAGCCGCCGCGTGTCCTCGTGGGCGAGGATCGCGTCGGTCTCCCGCATGTCCGCGTGGATGACTGCGGTGCGCTCGTCCTGCTCCAGCAGGGCGCGGCCGTGGACCAGGACCATGGGGTCGTTGTCGACGTACACCACGTGCGAGGTGGGGTCGATCGACTGGGCGACCTGGTGGACGTTGTCCTGGGTGGGCAGGCCTGAGCCGTGGTCCAGGAACTGCCGGATGCCGTGCTCCGCCGCGAGGGTCCTGACGACCCGCTGGAGGAACCGCCGGTTGTTCACGGCGAGCCGGCGGGTGCTGGGGACGACCTTGTCGAGTTCCTCGCAGGCCGCGCGGTCGGCCGCGTAGTTGTCCTTGCCGCCCAGGTAGTGGTCGTACATGCGCGCGGCCGTGGGTACGGAGGCGTCGATCGACGTGGACAGATTCTTACCGGTGCTCATCTTTCCCCCAGCTTGTGCCGCCAACTGGCCTGGCAGGGCAGGGAGTCCATCCTAGAGACACCACGATCTCCGGTGCCAGTCCGCACCCCGTCGGACCACGGACGGGCCGTGTGGCGGACAGGTCGGACGGCACCGGAGACCGAGGGCCAGGACCGGTGGAGTTGGGCTCAGGCGGCGTCCAACTCCGCGAGTTCGTCCGCGTCGAGCACCAGGTCGGTGGCGGCGAGCGAGTCGCGGATGGTCTCCGGGCGGCTCGCGCCGGGGATCGGGACGACGACCGGCGACTTGGCGAGCATCCAGGCCAGGCAGACGCGCTGCGGGCTCACCCCGTGCTTCTCGGCGATCCGCGCGAACGGGGCGTGCGCGGAGCCCAGTTCGCCCGCGCGGGAGATGCCGCCGAGGGGGCTCCAGGGCAGGAAGGCGATGCCGAGCTCGTCGCACAGGCGCAGTTCGGGCTCGCTGGAGCGGAAGGCCGGGGAGAACTGGTTCTGCACGGAGACCAGCCGGCCGCCGAGGATGTCGTTCGCGAGCCTGATCTGCTCGGGGTTCGCGTTGGAGATGCCCGCCCGGAGGATCTTGCCCTCGTCGAGGAGGTCCCGTACGGCGCCGACGGACTCCTCGTAGGGGACCTTCGGGTCGGGGCGGTGGAACTGGTAGAGCCCGATGGCCTCCACGCCCAGCCGGCTCAGGGAGGCCTCGCAGGCCTCCTTGAGGTGCCGGGGGCTGCCGTCGAGGGTCCAGCTGCCGTCGCCGGGGCGCAGATGGCCGCCCTTCGTGGCGACGAGGACGTCACCGCCCCGCTCGTGGGAGGCGAGGGCCTTGGCTATCAGGGTCTCGTTGTGACCGACCTCGTCGGCGTCGCGGTGGTAGGCGTCGGCGGTGTCGATGAGGGTGACGCCCGCGTCGAGCGCGGCGTGGACGGTGGCGAGGGAACGTGCCTCGTCCGGGCGTCCCTCGATGGACATGGGCATGGCGCCCAGACCGATCGCGCTGACTTCGACATCACCGATGCGGCGGGTGTGCATGGGAGGTGGACCTCTTTCGGCTGTCACGCGGAACCGACGGAGCGCGGTGCCGCCACGGAGGTGGGCGGCGGCGCCGGGCTCCCACCAGCCTGGCCGCCCGGTGCGCTCAAGGTCCAATAGAAGAATGAGAACGCATTCAGCGACGGGACCACTGAATCGCGGTCCTCGGTGGTCAGGGGCGGCCCGGCTGCCGAGACGGGGGTTGCGGGGAGCCGGTGCGGATGTGGCACGCTCACCTCGACCGGTCGGTGATCCGCTGAGGTGAGCCGAGGGAGCGATCCCCTGCCGGTCGTCCTGGGTTTCGGCAGTGAGGCGAGAGGCGACGGCATGCGTATCGGACTGCTCGGCACCGGTCCCTGGGCCAGGATGGCCCACGCCCCGGCGCTCGTCGCGCATCCGGAGCTGGAGTTCGCCGGAGTGTGGGGCCGCCGTCCCGACGCGGCCGAGGAGTTGGCCGACGAGCACGGCGTCCGGGCCTACGACGACGTCGACGCGCTGCTGGCCGACGTGGACGCCGTGGCGATCGCCCTGCCGCCGGCCGTGCAGGCCGACCTCGCTGCGCGGGCCGCACGGGCCGGACGCCATCTGCTCCTGGACAAGCCGCTCGCCCTCACCGTCGAGCAGGGCCGGGCGGTGGTGGAGGCCACCCGGGAGACCGGGGCGGCCTCGGTGGTGTTCTTCACCTCGCGCTTCCTGTCCGAGACAGAGGCGTGGATCGGTGAACAGGCGGGCGTGGAGGGCTGGTTCACGGCGCGGGCCGAGTGGCTGGGGTCGGTGTTCACCAGCGACAGCCCGTTCGCCGACTCGCCGTGGCGGCGCGAGAAGGGTGCCCTGTGGGACGTGGGCCCGCACGCGCTGTCGGTCCTGCTGCCGGTGCTGGGCGACGTCCGTGACGTGGCGGCGGCGGTGCGGGGTCCCGGCGACACCGTCCACCTGGTCCTCAGGCACACCGGCGGGGCGTCGAGCACCCTGACGCTGAGCCTCACCGCGCCGCCGGCGGCAGCGGGCGCCGGAGTCGAACTGCGGGGCGCGGGCGGGGTGACCCGGCTCCCCGAGTCGACCGAAGGCGTGGTGCCCGCCGTGCTCCGCGCCGCCGACGGACTGCTCGCCGCCGCCCGCACCGGACAGCCGCACCCGTGCGACGCCGCGTTCGCCCTGCGGGTCACCGAGATCCTGACGACGGCGGAGGCGCTGCTGGACGGCGGGAGCGCCGGGCCCACGGCGTAGGAAGGGGCACGACGGGCCTCACCGGAAGGGCCCGGAAGAGCCACGACGGGGAGCACCGAGCCCTCCGCGTGGCTCACCCGCTCACGCTCCCGCCCCGCCCTCGAACGGCTCGTCGTTCCACCGGAACCAGGCCCGGTCGCCCTCGATGTGCAGCAGGAACTCGGGGACCGGGCCGCCCGGCGCGACCAGGGTCACTCGCCGCTCGATCTCGTCGTAGGCGGCCTCCCACCTCCGCCAGCCCTCCTCGTCGTCCTGTGTCATGAGCGGTTCCATCAGGGCGAGTTCGCGCACGAACAGCTCGCGTACGCTTTCGTATCCCGGGCCCGCCGTGAAACGGCCCGACAGCCAGGGGAAGTCGGCGTCATCGATCAGGATCTCCCCGACCGGTCCGTCACCGCCGCGCACCTGCCACACCTCGCCCAAGAACCCCATGCCGCTCCCCGGTCCGCCGAAGATCCAACCCTCCGGCCAGCATGGCACCCGGCACTGACAACCGCCCTTGAGCGGCTGCCGGTGCCGGGCCGTGCCTCAGGTGCTCGCGGGCCGGAAGTGCAGGCGCTCACGGACGACGGGGTAGCCCGCCTTGGTGAAGTTCGCCGCCATGGGGAAGTTGCCCTGGTCCGTCGCGGCGGCGATGAAGTCGGCGCCCTGCTCGACCAGGAAGCGGGTGCACTCGGTGAGGAGGTCGTAGGCGTAGCCGTGTCCCCGGTGTTCCGGTACGACCCCGATGAAGCCGACGCAGGGGCCTGACGGGTTGTGTGCCGGGATGTGGATGCCGACCGGGTCGCCCTGCGGGGTGTGGGCGATCTGCCACCACTCGCGGGGCGAGGGGCACCAGTGGAAGAAGTCGAGCTCCGACTGGGCGGCCCGGTCGAGTCCGCCCTCCTCGATGTCCTTGAGGGTGTGCGCGTCGAGGGTGACGGAATGGATGCGGCGCAGCAGGTCGAAGAAGACGGCGTCGTCGTCCTCGGTCCGGAACTCCAGGCGTCCGGGCCGTTCGGGCAGTCCGTGCTCGGGCGTCCACCGGTACAGGTAGCGCTCGACGAACAGCTCGTAGCCGGCCTTCCGGGCGGCGGTGAAGCGGGCTTCCGCGGCGGCGCTCGACTCGGGCTCCGCGCGCCATCCGGCGGGCAGGCTCATCTCGATCTCGACCTGCCAGGGCGCAGTGCGCAGGAGTTCTGCGCCCGCCTCCTCCTCCCCGAGGAGCACGTCGAACCAGTTGATGTTCAGGGGCGCGGTGTCATCGGGGCCGCCCCACCAGGCGCCGCGGGCGACGACCTCGCCGTCGCGCAGGGCGACGCGCTTCCAGTCGGGGCGGTGGCGGGTGCGCCGGTGTCCCTCGGCGGTGCCGAGGGGGTCGGGAAAGACGTCGAAGAGAGTGGTGTCGCGCTCGTCGAGCGCGCGGATGACCAGATCGGTCATGGGTGGATTCCTCCGGGATGCGTACTGCGTGGAGCGCTCCCGGTCGGTCAGACGACGCACGCCGGGACAGCGAAGAGGGAGCGCTGGATGGTGGTGGACTGCACGGCACTCGCCTCCTTCCGCAGGTCTCGGGGCGTGACGGCAGACGTTACGGGATCCCGGCCGGGCGCGTCCATCGGTTTTCGACGCCGACCGCTCGGGGCCCCGCACCGCTTAAACGGCCCTTAAGGCGGCATTAAACGCCGTCCGCTCTGTATGCCGGGGCCCGCGCCGTCCGTAGCATCGGGCCCCGGCAACGAACTGAGAGCGCTCTCAACCAATCGAGGAGACCCCCCACATGACACCTCGTCATCAGCGCGGTCCCGGCCGCCGCACCGTCCTCTCCGCCCTCGGCGGTGCCATGGCCGCCGTACCCGCCGCGGCGGCGCTGGCCCCCCACGCCCTCGCCGACACCGCCCGTACCGCGGCGGCCGGTGCGCTGCCGCTGACCGTCGTCAACGACACCGGCGCCTTCGGCAACGCCGATGTGCACGTCTACATCGTGGGCAACCTGGACGGGCGGCAGGTCCGGGTCACCCCCGACGGCACGGTCGCGCCGGTCGCCCTCTCCGACAACGGCGCCGACGGCTACACCGACTACGCGATCGGCCTGGCCGGCAGCGGCGAGACCCGGCTGACGCTCCCCTATCTGTCCGGCCGGATCTATGTGTCCCTGGGCGCCAAGCTGAAGTTCAAGGTCGTCACGGACGGCAACGGCGCCCCGGCCCTCCAGTACCCGGCGGGCTGGGTGACCTCCGACCCCAACTACCCGGTGCTGCACGACTGCGCCGAGTTCACGCACAACGCGGCGGGCATGTTCTGCAACACGACCATGGTGGACATGTTCAGCGTGCCACTGAGCATCCGGCTGACCGGCGCCCGGGACCAGACGACGGGCACACTGCGTTCCTCCGGGCGGGCCGCCGCGTTCGCCGCCGTACGGCAGGTCGAGGAGTTCGCGCCGCTGGTCGTGGACGACACCCGGGTCATCGCGCCCGGACACGGCCTGGACTCCGGGCTGTTCGCGGCGGACTACCTCGCGCCGTACATCGACGAGGTGTGGAGCACCTACTCCGGCAAGGACCTGACGGTCACCACGAACGCGGGCACGTTCACCGGCCGGGTGCGCGGCGGGCGGTTCGTGTTCGACGGGCCCGCGCAGGTGTCGTTCGCCCGGCCGTCGACGCGGGACGTGCTCTTCTGCGACGGTGCCCTCGCCGCTCCCAACGACGGCACCACGGGGCCGGTCGCCGCCGTGCTCGGCGCCGGGTTCAACCGGTCGACGCTGGTGAGCACCGCCGCCCAGCCGACCACCGACCCCGCGTCCTTCTACCGGACCGCGCTCACCAACCACTACGCGAAGGCCATGCACGCGGCCACCGTGGACGGCAAGGCGTACGGCTTCGCCTTCGACGACGTGGCCGACTTCGCCTCGTACGTCCAGGACACGGCCCCCACGGCGATCCGGGTGACGCTGACGCCGTTCTAGCGGGGCGTCCCGGGCGGTTCGGGGTGCGGCGCCCGGTGGGTCGTAGCAGCGTAGTGGTGTGAGCGGAGTGCGCGGCCGGTCGTCGCGCCGCGACCGGGACCGGCGGACCTGGCTGCGGGGCGCGCCGCCGCCCGGCTGGGTGCGGGTGCTGCCCGCCGCGCTGCTGGCCGGGGTGTGCGTGGCGACGCTCACGAGCCCCGATCCGCTGGACATCGGGTTCCTGCTGGGCGCGATCCCGCCGCTGGCCGTGCTGTCGTACGGGCCGGCGGCCACCGCGGTGCTCGGCGGGCTGGTGCTGGTCGTGCTGAACGTTCCGGCGTTCCGGCTCAACGATCCGGGCACCACGGATGTGCTGACCGTGGGCTTCGTCGCCGCGCTCAGTGTGATCGTGTCGTTCGTCAGGAGCCGGCGCGACGCCCAGCTGGTGACCGAACGCGCGGTCGCGGAGGTCGCGCAGCGGGCCGTGGTGCCGCTGCTGCCGGAGCGGGTGGGCCCGGTGCGGTGCGCGGGGCTGTACCGGGCGGCGCAGCGGGGGACGCTGGTCGGCGGTGACTTCTTCGACGTGCGGGAGGGGCCCGGCGGGGTGCGGGCGGTGATGGGCGACGTGCAGGGGCACGGGCTGTCGGCCGTGGCCACCGTCGCCTCGCTGCTGGGGGCCTTCCGGGAGGCGGTGCTGGACCAGCCGGACCCCGAGTCGGTGGCCGCGCGCCTCGACCGCAGGCTGGTGGTCGACTCGGCGGACGTACGCCATTCGGAGCTGTTCGCCACGGCGGTGCTGCTGGAGTTCGGCGCCGACGCGGGGGCGGTGCGGATCGTGGCGTGCGGCCAGTCGGGGCCGGTGCTGCTGCGGGACGGGCGGGCCGTGGAGATCGACGTGCCCGTGGGCACCCCGCTCGGGCTGGGCCTGGCGGACGCGTCGCCGCCGGCCGGGATCACCGTGCCGCTGCTGCCGGGTGACCGGCTCTTCCTGGCCTCGGACGGTGTCTGGGAGGCACGGGACGCGAAAGGCGCCTTCTATCCGCTGCTGGAACGGCTCGTCGAGTTCTCGGCCGACGCTCCCGGGGCGCCCGGCCCCGTCTCCGTCCTCGCCGAGCGGGTCTGGTCGGACCTGGTGCGCCACGCCCCGGCGCTCCAGGACGACGTCACGATGCTCGTTCTCGCGCCGGACGCTCCCCGGCCGCACTGACCTCCGCCTGCGCCTCGTGGTCCCCCTCGGCGTCGATGTGCGGGAGGATCCGGTCCAGCCACCGGGGTGTCCACCAGGCGTGCCGGCCCAGCAGGGTCATGACGGCGGGGACCATCAGCAGCCGTACGACGGTGGCGTCGATCAGCACGCTCACCGCGAGGCCCAGTCCGAGCATCTTGACCACGATGTTGTCGCTCAGGATGAACGCGGCGAACACGCTCACCATGATCAGCGCCGCGCAGGTGATCACACGGGCGGTGATCTCCAGGGCGTGGGCGACGGAGGCCTTGGCGTCCCCGGTGCGCAGCCATGCCTCGTGGACCCGGGAGAGCAGGAAGATCTCGTAGTCCATGCTCAGTCCGAAGATGATCGCGAACATCATCATCGGCACATAGCTCTCGATGGGCACCTTGCCCGAGACGCCGAGCGCGGGTCCGCCCCAGCCCCACTGGAAGACGGCGACGACGACGCCGTAGGAGGCGGCGATGGACAGGACGTTGAGGACGGCCGCCTTGATCGCGACGAGCAGTCCGCGGAAGACGGCCAGGATGATCAGGAAGGCGAGGGCGACGACCACGCCGATGATGAGGGGCAGCCGGCTGGAGACGATGTCGCGGAAGTCGACCTGGGCGGCGGTCGTGCCGGTGACGTATCCCCGGGCGTCGGTGCCGGTGACCGCGGCGGGCAGGGTGGTGTCGACGAGCCGGTTGGTGAGGTCGGTGGTGGTGGCGCTCTGCGGGGACTGCTTCGAGTAGACGGTGGCGAGCAGGACGTCCCCGTCCTTGGTGGGCGTCAGCGGGGTGACCGCGGCGGCGCCGGACACCCCGTCGAGGGTCTTCTGCGCCTGGGTGGAGAGGGTGGAGCGCTGGGAGGAGGGTACGGAGGTCTGGTCGATGACGACGGTCAGGGGGCCGTTGGAGCCGGGCCCGAAGGCGTCGGTCATCAGGTCATAGGCGCGCCGGTCGGTGAAGGAGGTGGGGTCCGCGCCGTCGCCGATGTGGCCGAGCTGGAGGGAGAGGACGGGGATGGCGAGGATCACGACGGTCGTCACGCCCGCGGCGAGATAGCGCCACGGCCGCCGTTCGACCCGCTGGGCGTAGCGGTGCCAGGTGCCGTGCGGTGTCTCGCCCTCGGCGGCGTCGGTCTCGGCCACCGGGCGGCGCACCCGGTAGCGGTCGATGCGGGTGCCGATCAGGCCGAGCAGGGCCGGGACCAGGGTCAGCGCGCCGAGGACGGCGGAGACGACCGTGACGGCGGCGGCGAGTCCGAGTTTCCCGATGAACGACACCCCGGACGCGGACAGTCCGGCCAGGGCGATGATCACCGTGCAGCCGGAGACGAGCACGGCGCGTCCGCTGGTGGCGGTGGCCGCGCCCGCCGCGTGCACCGGGTCCTTGCCGTTCATGAGGCTCTGCCGGTGCCGGGTGATCAGGAAGAGCGCGTAGTCGATCCCGACGCCGAGTCCGATCATCGTGGCCAGGGTGGGCGAGACGGTCGCGAAGGTGAACGCGGCGGCCAGCAGGCCGAGACAGGCGAGCCCGCCGATCGCGCTGATCAGAGCGGTCACGAGGGGGATGCCGGCGGCGATCACGCTGCCGAAGCCGACCAGCAGGACGACGATCGCCACGGCGAAGCCGATCAGCTCGCTGACCTTGTCGTCGGCGGCGGGCCTGGCGAGTTCGCCGAGCGGCCCGCCGTACTCGACGTCGGCCCCGGCCGCCCGCAGCGGCTGTACGGCGTTGTCGACCCCGTGGAGGTAGCCGTCGCCGAGGGTCGAGGGCTGCACGTCGAAGCGGACCGTGATGTAGGCCGTCTTCCCGTCCGAGGACAGCGGGCCGACCTTGGAGGCGGGCGCGGTCAGCGGGTTCTGGACCGACAGCACGTGCGGCAGCTTCTGGAGGTCGGCGACCGTGGTGGAGAACTGCGAGCCGAGCGAGGTGAGCTGCTTGTCGCCGTCGTGCAGGACGATCTGGCTGCCGTAGCCGCCGGCCGCGGGGTCGTGCCGTTTCAGGACGTCGAGGCCCTTCTGCGACTGGACTCCGGGCAGGGAGAAGTTGTCGGAGTACTCACCGCCGAACGACCGGTTCAGGGTCTGGAGGGCGACCAGGGCCACGAGCCAGGCCACCATGACGATCACGAAGTGCCGGGCGCACCACTCCCCCAGCCTGCGCAGAACGCCCTTCGAACGCGGTGTGGTCTTGGCCATGGCGTCGTCTTCCCTGCCGACCCCGAGAGATCAATACCCCCATTACACGCCTGTCCGTTCGCCCGGGCATCCCGGGCGAAGGCCACCCCGGCGGGGTCCGTCGCGGGCGGTTCCGGATGCAGGGTCGGCCCGGGCGATGAATGGTGATAGCGGGACCCGTTGACTCCACCGGGGCCGCTCAGCGATCCGGATCCGAGGAGCAGAGATCATGCCGACGTCACAGCCCGACGCGTCCGGGCCGTCCGAGGACCGTGCGACCCCGGACGACCTGCTCCACACCCGTACCGGCACCGAGGTGTCGCCGGAGGACCTCGTCCTCGCCTCGGGCAAGGACATCACCCCGACCAATCTCGAATGGGCCCGCCGCAAACTGGCGGCCGAGGGACCTGCGGCACTGGAGAAGCTCCTGCCGTAGCGACGGCCGCCCGCGCGGGCTCTCGCGGTCCTACGGCGACGGCGGCGCCGTGGGACCGCGCCGGACCCGGCTTCAGCCGCCCGGCCTCCCGGACTCCTCGTCCAGGCACAGCACTTGGACCCGCTGCACGAGGTTGTTGACGAACCCGCCCCGGTTCCAGGGCTGTTCGAGGGGCTGGGTGTGGCCCTCGGCGTCGGTGGCGCGGGCGCTGAGGACGAACTCCCCCGGCCGCGCCGCCCAGTCGAGGCGCCAGCGCCGCCAGGCCCACCGGTGACCGGTGTCCGGTTCGAGTTCCGCCTCGTGCCAGGAGTGCCCCGCGTCCGTGCTCACCTCGGCCCTGGTCACCGGCGCGCGTCCGGACCAGGCGCGCCCTTCCAGGGTGACCGTGCCGGGCCGCACCACGCGGGTCCGGGACATGAAGTCCGGGAAGCCGGGCGGGACGAGCAGGGCGCGGGGTGCGATCCGGGTGACGGGTTCGCCCTCGTCGCCGGGCTCCTGCCGGATCCGGTAGGCGACGGTCTGCTGGAAGCCCGTGAAGGGCGTGTCGGTGACGGTGATCCGGCGCAGCCACTTCACATGGGCCATGCCGTACCAGCCGGGCACGACGAGCCGCAGCGGCAGGCCGTGCTGCGGGGGCAGCGGGGCGCCGTTCATCGTGTGCGCGACCATGACCTCGGGCTCGGTGCCCGTGGCCACCCGGACCGGGAGCGAGCGCTGGTAGTCCTGTTCGACACCGCGCTCCACCCCGTGGTCGGCGCCGGTGCACACCACGTCGACGGCGTCGTCCTCGACACCGGCCTCGGCGAGGAGCAGCCGCAGCGGTACGCCCGTCCACTCGGCGGTGCCGACGGCCTCGACCAGCCAGGGCTGGCTGACCGGGCGGGGGGTGAGCAGGGCCCGGCCGTTGCCCGCGCACTCCAGGGTGACCCGGGTGGTGACCTGCGGGAAGGCGCGCAGGTCGGACGGGGTCAGGGTGAGCGGGCGGTGGACGCGGCCGTCGAGGGTGAGCTGCCAGGGGGTGCCCTCGGGGACGTACGGGATGTCGTAGTGGGTGAGGACGTAGTGCAGGCCCGGCGGGCTGAGGTCGTGGCGCATCGCTTCGAGGGGCAGGCCGTGGTTGCGGGTGGCGAGCGCCAGTTCGTCCCGGCCGATGCCCTCGTCCTGGGCGGCCAGCCGGGCCGGGGTGCTCGCGTCGGCGAGTCGGTGACCCATGGCCGTATTGTCCCGCCGTCCGCCTCGCCTGTCGCGGTCCGCGGAACTCCCCGGCGGCCCCGGGACTGCGTGCGCGCGCACCGGGTCGTGCCACGGGCCGGTCCGTTTACTGCTCACCCTTTCGAAAGGGGCCCCGCGGCTGACAGACTTCCGAGGGTGCCCGACTTCGACATGCTCGTCATCGGATCCGGTCCGGGTGGCCAGAAGGCCGCCATCGCCGCGGCCAAGCTGGGCCGCCGGGTCGCCGTCGTCGACCTCCCCGACATGGTCGGCGGGGTCTCCATCCACACCGGCACCATCCCCTCCAAGACCCTGCGCGAGGCGGTGCTGTATCTGACCGGCCTCACCCAGCGCGACCTGTACGGACAGAGCTACCGGCTCAAGGAGGACATCACCGTCTCCGATCTGACCGCGCGCACCCAGCACGTGGTCAGCCGTGAGGTCGACGTGATCCGCAGTCAGCTCTCCCGCAACCACGTCTCCCTCTTCGCCGGCACCGGTCGTTTCGTCGACGACCACACGATCGCGCTGCGCGAGGTGACCGGCGACGAACGCACGCTCAGCGCCGAGCACATCGTGATCGCCACCGGCACCCGGCCGGCGCGGCCGGACAGCGTCGAGTTCGACGGCCGGACGATCATGGACTCGGACAACGTCCTCGATCTGCAACGGGTTCCGCGTTCCATGGTGATCGTCGGGGCCGGTGTGATCGGCATGGAGTACGCGTCGATGTTCGCCGCGCTCGGCAGCAAGGTCACGGTGGTCGAGAAGCGCGCCGGGATGCTCGACATGTGCGACGTCGAGGTGATCGAGTCGCTCAAGTACCACCTGCGGGATCTCGCGGTGACGTTCCGGTTCGGGGAGACCGTGGCCGCGGTGGAGCGCCATCCCCGGGGCACGCTGACCCTGCTGGAGAGCGGCAAGAAGATCCCGGCGGACGCGGTGATGTACTCGGCGGGCCGGCAGGGGCTCACCGACGACCTCGACCTCGACAAGGCGGGTCTGTCGGCGGACCGGCGGGGCCGGATCTCGGTCGACGAGCACTACCGCACCGAGGTGCCGCACATCTACGCGGTCGGCGACGTGATCGGTTTCCCGGCGCTGGCGGCGACCTCGATGGAGCAGGGCCGGGCGGCGGCCTACCACGCCTTCGGGGAGCCGGTCGGGCAGATGCACCACCTCCAGCCGATCGGTATCTACACCATCCCGGAGATCAGCTTCGTGGGCCGTACGGAGGATCAGCTCACCGAGGACCGGGTGCCGTTCGAGGTGGGTATCTCCCGCTACCGGGAGCTGGCCCGCGGGCAGATCATCGGCGACTCGCACGGCATGCTGAAGCTGCTGGTCTCCGCCGAGGACCGCACCCTGCTCGGTGTGCACTGCTTCGGTTCAGGAGCCACCGAGCTGATCCACATCGGGCAGTCCGTGATGGGCTGCGGCGGCACCGTCGACTATCTGGTGGACGCGGTGTTCAACTATCCGACGCTCGCGGAGTCCTACAAGGTCGCGGCGCTGGACGCCACGAACAAGCTCCGCCAGATCGACCGGATCGGGGACTGAGTCAGCGGTTTCGGGCAGCAGGGTCGGGGGCGGCGTCCCACGTGGCCACCGCCCCCGGCCCGCTCCGGCGTCGCCGTGTCCCGCGGAACCAGGTCGCAAGGACGAGTGGGCAGGCGAGGTGGCGGTGCGGGGTGAGGGATGTGGTGAGAGTCGGCAGCAGGGCGAACACCGCGCGTGGGGTCCGGTGTGCGGTCGTACCGGTGCTTGGCCTGCCCGGGCGGTGGCGAGGGGCCGGGGCGGCATCGGCGTACTCCTGAGAGAACGGTGCCGGCCTCGGTCTCGCGCCGGAGCGGGGGCGGCCACCTCGGCCGAACGGCGGGGCGGCCGTTCTGCCGTCGTCGGGCCGGGCCCGTCGGCGTCCCGGTCCGCCGGGCAGGAGTAGGGCGGTCACGAGGGGGGACTTGATGGGCAGCCGGGTGCGGCGGCGTACCCATGGGAGCCGGTCCGGCGAGGCTTCTCCGGTTGAGCCATCGAGCCGGGGAGGCCGCGCGGCGCTCAGTCGAGGCCGCCCTTCTCGCAGACCTGGCGGGCGACCTCGCGGAGTTTGACGTTGTTCTCCTGCGAGTAGCGCCGCAGCACGTCGAAGGCCTGGTCCTCGGTGAGGTGGTGGCTGCCCATGAGGATGCCCATCGCCTCGCCGATCGCATGGCGGGTGGACACGGCCTGTTCCATCTGGGCGTGGGTGCGGGCGGCGGACAGGGCGACGGCCGCGTGGGAGGCGAGCAGCCAGCCGGCCAGCTCACTGGCCTCGGTGAAGGCGCCCGGCTCGCGGGAGTAGAGGTTCAGCGCGCCGAGGTCGTCGTCCTCGGTGAACAGCAGGAAGCCCATCATGCTGCCCACGCCGAGCTTGTGGGCCTGTGGCGCGAACACGGGCCAGCGCCTGCTCTCGGCGGTGAGGTCGGCGATACGGTAGACCCGCTCGCCCCGCGAGGTGCGGGCGGCGTCGAAGCAGGGTCCCTGCTCCAGCCGCGCCTGGAGCCGGTCGCTGTCCACGACCAGCTGGTGGGTGGCGGCCAGGGTCTCCACCCTGCGCTCGTGCAGCACCAGGATTCCGGCGGCCGTGCAGCCCTCCACCAGTTCGGTGGCCGAGGCGCCGATCCGGTCGAGCGTGCTGCCCACCGAGTCCTGCGCCAGAAGATCCCGGGCCATCGCCGCCATCTGCTGGGCGAAACGACTCCAGTCCAAGACGTCCTCCACAAGCTCCGACAGGAGAACTCCTACCCGGCCTGGCGCGGACTTCACAACGGGATCAGCAAAAGGGGCGTCCGGGGCAGGGACCGAGACCCGCCGATCGCTCCGGATGCCCGCGCGGGACGCGCCGACCACCGGCCCGGCGGCGGCGCCCCCACCTCCGCTCAGTCCTCGTCGCCGGCCGGCACCGGTGGTTCGGGGACCTCCCGGGCGAGGCGTCCGTCGAGGATGCCGCCGTAGGTCCGGTCGGTGCCCATGGGGTGCCACCCTCGCGCGTCGGGTGCGGTGCGGTGTCCTGATCCGCGTTTCCCGGGACGCGCTCCCCGACCTCAAAAGACCGTGCGGGCACGGCAGTCGGCGGTTCGGAAGGTTACCCCCCAGTTAATCTTGAAGGGTCAAGGAATAGGGCTATCATCACTCGCACACACGGAGTGACCGGTCGTCCACGCAGCGGCCGTACGGTCCCCCGCACCCCTTGGATCCTTCCTTCGCCGCCCCTGCCCGAGGCCATCCCTCTCCGGTCCGGGGCGGAGCCACCCCTCACTCTTTTTGCGCCGTACGGGCCCGTCCGTCCGTGCGTCGTGTCCTACGGAAAGCAGCGCAACCATGAGCATCAACAGGGGCAGAGGGCTCCAGGCCAATGCCCTCGGTACGTTCGACACCGTGGTGATGGCCGTCGCCGGCAGCGCGCCGGCGTACTCGATCGCCGCGACCACCGCGGTTCTGGTCGGTGCGGTGGGTCTGGCCAGTCCGGCGGCTCTGCTGTACTGCGCGATACCCATGCTGGGCATCGCGCTCGCGTTCAGCTACCTGAGCCGGATCGACGTGAACGCGGGGGCGAGTTACTCCTGGGTGGGACGAACTCTCCATCCCTTTCTGGGCTTTGTCAGCGGCTGGGCGCTGGTCATCTCGGCGACCATCTTCATGGTCGCCGGGTCGCTGCCCGCCGGTTCGATGACGCTCGCCCTCTTCGACGAGGGCCTCGCGGACAACACCGCCCTGTCGACCGTCGTCGGCGCGGCCTGGTTCGTGCTGATGCTGCTGGTGGTGCTCGGCGGCGCCCGGCTCACGGTACGGGCCCAGTTGATCATGTCCGGTGTGGAGCTGGCGATACTGGCGCTCTTCGCGGTGCTCGCCTTCTTCCACACCGGCAACGCCCGCTCGTTCGAGTGGTCCTGGCTCGGTTTCGGTCATTTCGACGGCATGGCGGGCTTCGCCTCGGGCGCGCTGATCGCCGCGTTCTACTACTGGGGCTGGGACGTCACCAGCAACCTCAGCGAGGAGACCCGCAACAGCCGCCGTACGACGGGCCTCGCGGGCCTCATCGGGGTCGGCATCGTCTTCCTGCTCTTCGAGGTCTTCACCATCGCGGTGAACGTCATCCTCACCTCGAAGCAGATCGAGGACAACGACGCCAACGTCCTTGCCGTGCTGGGCGAGGAGATCTGGCCGGGCTGGGGCGGCAAGCTGCTGATCGTCGCCGTGATGCTGTCGACCATCGCCACGCTGGAGACCACGCTGATCCAGGTCACCCGCTCGCTGTTCGCGATGGGCCGGGACCGTACGATGCCGGCCGCGCTGGGCAAGGTGCACCGGCGCTGGAACACCCCGTGGGTGGCGATCGTGGTGGTCGGTGCGGTGGCGCTGATGATGTTCATCGCCTCCAACTCCTTGGGCTCGGTGGGCGACATCCTCTCCGACGCGATCTCGGCGATCGGCCTCCAGATCGCCGTCTACTACGGCCTCACCGGCCTCGCGGTGGTCGTCGCCTACCGCAAGATGCTGCTGAAGTCCCCGACCGACTTCCTGCTCGGCGGGCTGTGGCCGCTGCTGGGCGCCCTGTTCATGTTCTGGGTCTTCGTCGAGTCGCTGGGCGAGCTGAGCACCGCGGCGATCACGATCGGGGTCGGCGGGCTCGCCGTGGGCCTGATCCCGATGCTCTGGTACTGGAAGCGGGGCAGCGACTACTACCGGCCCGCGCGGCTTGACGCGAGCCGTACCGTCGAGGCGGACTACGTTCCCGACGGCCAGGAGGCCGGGCCCTCGCTCGTCCACGAGGGTCTCCCCACCGACTTCTGAGGGGCTGTGCGATGGCGAGAGACCGTTTCGCCCCCGAGTTCGACCCCGACCACGGAGACGTCCCCCTCACCACCGCCCGGCAGGACATCGTCATCGGCCGCTGGCAGGGCCTGCGCGAACTGCTGCGGGCCACCGGCCCCGACTGGCTCGCACGCGGTCACCGGGTACGGACGCTCGCCCAGGCCTGCGCGGGCAGTTCGACGGTGGAGTCGTGGCTGGCGGCCGAACCGCACAGCGGTGACGCGCTGGTGCTGCGGGCGGCCACGGAGACGGCCAGGGCGTTCAACCTGGCCATCTCCGCGGGCCGGGGCGTGCCGATCGACCAGCGCCGCATCGACGCCGCGGTGATGGCCTGTCTCCAGGCGGCGGACGCGTTCATGGACGACCCGACGCCGTGGATCTCCCTGATCTCGGTGGCCCGGCTGTACCCGGCCGGGGTGCGGCGGCAGGAACTGGGCCGCTGGTGGGACGAGTTGCACGGCCGGGACCCGTACAGCGTCGAGGGGCACCTCCAGGTGCTGCACTACTACTCGGCCCGCTGGCACGGTTCCAACGGCCTGATGTACGACTTCGCCCGCGACGCGGCCGGGGTGGCGCCGCCGGGCTCCGCGCTGCCGGTGCTGGTGCAGTACGCGCGGGTCGAGGAGTTCCGGGCCGCGTCGGACGCGGCCGAGGACCGGGCGGCGTCCGTGGCGCTCGGGCAGCACTGGAAGCACGACGGGGCCGTGAGCGACGTACGGCGCACCTGGCAGCGCTGGATCATGGGCCGGACCGAGCACACGGTCGTCCCCGGTGAGCTGCGTGACCTCAACTACCTGACGCACGCGGCCTGTCACGCGGGCCTGCCGGAGGTGGGCGTACCGCTGCTGCGGATGCTGGACCGCCAGGGCACCCGGGCCCCGTGGTCGTACACCGGGGATCCGGAGCATCAGTTCACCAAGTGGCGCAAGGAGTTCAGGGTGCGGGCCTGAGAAGTGGCGGGCCGCGGGGGACGGACGCCGGCGTGGGCGGACGTCGTCGATGGCGAGCGCCGGTGGTGCCGTCCGCCCTGCTCCGCTCCTGCCGCGTCACGGAGCCACGGACGCGGTGCCGGGCCGAGCCCCTCGCGGGGGCGGTGTGGCGGGGAGGAGGGGCGGAACGGAGTCAGGGACGGCCGGCGTCGTGCGGAGATCCCCCGTCCTGGAGTACCGCCGCGATCAGCAGCCTTGTGCCCTCGCCCGGTACCTGCAAGCCGTGTGCGGGAAAAGGCGGGGGCAGGTCTTTCCCACGACTGGGGAAAGTTCCCTGTCAGGGCGTCGCGTTCGGCCCGTCCGGCCGGCTGTGGCGCTGCTCGACCATCTCCCGGCTGAGTTCCTCGGTCTCCGGTCCCGACAGCCGCTCGAAGCCGTCCTCGGTGATGACGGAGACGATGGGGAAGATCCGGCGGCCGATGTCGGGCCCACCGGTCGCGGAGTCGTCGTCGGCCGCGTCGTAGAGCGCCTGGAGGGCGGCAAGGGCGGCGTCGCGGCGGTCCATGCCCCGGTGGAACAGCTTCTTCAGGGCGCCTCTCGCGTACGGCGATCCCGAGCCCTCGGCGTGGAAGTCGGTCTTCTCGTAGAGCCCGCCGGCGACGTCGAAGCTGAAGATGCGGCCCCGCGCTCCCTCGGGGGCCGAGGGGTCGTAGCCCGTGAGGAGGGGGACGACGGCGAGGCCCTGCATGGCCTGGCCGAGGTTCTGCCGGATCATGCCGGCCAGGCGGCGCGCCTTGCCGTCGAGGGTCATGGCGACGCCTTCGATCTTCTCGAAGTGCGTCAGTTCGACCTGGTAGAGCTTGACCATGTCCAGGGCGAGTCCGACGGTGCCGGCGAAGGCGACCGCCGTGTGGTCGTCGGCGGGGTGCACCTTCTCCAGGTCGCGTTGGGCGATGAGGTTGCCCATGGTGGCCCTGCGGTCGCCGGCGATGAGGACGCCGTCGCGGAAGGTGAGCGCCAGCACGGTGGTGCCGTGCGGCACCTGGTCCGGTGCGGCGCGCACCCCGTCGGGCAGGACACGGCGGGTGCTGAGCAGTTCGGGACGGTGGGCCGCCAGGAACTCGGTGAAGGACGAGGAGCCCGGAGTGAAGAACTCCTCCCCCAGCCGTCCGCCGTTCTCGTTCCCCGTCATGGCTCTCCCCTCGCCGTCGACCCGACATCCCGAGTCCTACCAGAAGCACGGGGTGCAGAAACGCCGGTCGTGCTCACAACGCCTTGCGGCGGACGAGGAGCGCGAGGACCAGCAGACCGGGGAGCAGCGGCAGCCACACCGTCAGCAGCCGGTAGCCGAGCACCGCGGAGGCGGCCGCCACTCCGGGCGCTCCCCCGGCGGTGAGGGCGAAGGCGAGCGCCGCGTCGAGGGAGCCGAGGCCGCCCGGGGTGGGCAGCAGGGCCGCCGCGCTGCTCGCCGCGAGGTAGAGCAGGGCCACCAGGGGCGGGGCCAGCGGCAGCGACACGGCCCGGGTGACGGCGATCAGGACGAGGGCGTGCAGCACCGCGAAGCCCACCGAGCCGCCCCACAGGGCCGCCGCCCGGCGCGGTCGCGCGTGCACGGCCCTGATGTCGGCCAGCACCAGGGCCAGGGCCGCGCGGCACCGCGGCCACAGCACGGCGGTCAGGAGCACGGCCAGGACAGCCGCCGCGGCGGCCAGGGCCAGCCATCCGGCGGTCGGCCGCGGGAGCCCGAGGACACCGGGACAGACCGTCGCGAGTACGGCGATGAGGGCGGCCCGCACCAGACCGCCCGCGGTGGCCTTCACGCCGAGCGCGGTCGCCGAGCGTCCGGCCGACAGCCCGCAGCGCATCAGGAAGCGGAGGTTGACGGCACCCGTGCCGAGCCCGGCGGGCAACAGCTGGTTCGCGGCCGAGGCGGCGAACTGCGCGGCCACCAGCCGCCTCGACGGCAGCGGCCGTAGCACCGCGCCCTGCTGGGCGAGCGCCGAGAACCCCCAGGTCGCGGCGGCGGCAGCGGCGGCCACGAGGAGCCAGCCCTGGTCGGCGACGGCGAGCCGCAGGGCTCCCGTCTCCAGCAGGGGCCAGTGCCGCCGGGCCAGACAGCCGGCCGCCACGAGCGCGCCCAGCGCGAGGGCGAGCTGCCAGCAGGCGCGTCGGCGGGCCGGGGCGACGGTGATCCGTTCGGACGTCATACGGCCCCGCCCGCGCACGGCACCGGGAGCCCGCTCCCGCTCGCGGCCCCCGCGACCGGTGCCGCCGACGGCGTACGTCCGCGCGCACCACCGAGCAGGGCGCCGTCGCCGTGGGCCATCGTCCACCCCTCACCCGCGCGGGCCGCGCGGACACCGTCCAAGCCAGGGAAACATGAACAAAGTAACGCGGACCGGTCAGGGGTGCGGGGTGGAGTTGGGCCGAGCGGAGTGGGGGTCAGCGGGCGTTGGGGCGGCGGTGCGGGGGCTGGCTCGGGGCCGGGCGGCTCGTCGGCGGCGGTACGGCGCGCACCACGGAGCCGTCGCCGTTCACCGTGACCGGGCTGTCGAAGTGGCGGATCGTCAGCGGGTCGCCGGCGACCAGGGTGTACGTCGCCTTGTCCGGGCCGATCTCCACCCGCAGACACCGGCCCAGGAGCTGGAGGTTGAAGGCGAGGCGGCTGAACCGCTCCGGCAGCCGGGGTGCGAAGCGCAGGGAGTCGCCGTCGCGGCGCAGTCCGCCGAAACCGGCGACGAGGGCGGTCCAGGTGCCGGCGAGGGAGGCGATGTGGAGTCCGTCGCGGGTGTTGTCCTCCAGGTCGGCGAGGTCCATCAGCGCGGCCTCGACCGTGTAGTCGTAGGCGAGCGACGGGTGTCCGGCGCGGGCGGCGACGACCGCCTGGACGCAGGCCGACAGGGAGGAGTCCCGTACGGTCAGTGGCTCGTAGTAGGCGAAGTTGCGGGCGATCTGCTCCTCGTCGTGGAACTCCTCGAACCAGCCGCTGCACAGGTACATCGCCAGCACCAGGTCGGCCTGTTTGATCACCTGCTTGCGGTAGAGGTCGAAGTAGGGGAAGTGCAGCATCAGCGGGTACTGGTCGGCGCGGGTGCCGTCGAAGTCCCAGTGCTGGTAGCGGGTGAAGCCCGCGTGCTGCTCGTGCACGCCGAGGTCGGTGTTGTAGGGGATGTGCACGGCCTCGGCGGCGTCCCGCCAGGCGGCGCTCTCCTCGTCGTCGACGCCGAGCGCGGCGGCCTGTTCGGGGTGGCGGGCGCAGGCGTCGGCGGCGGCGAGGAGGTTCGCGCGGGCCATGAGGTTGGTGTACGTGTTGTCGTCGGCGACCGCGCTGTACTCGTCGGGTCCGGTGACGCCGTCGATGTGGAAGACGCCGTGGTGGTCGTGGTGGCCGAGCGAGCGCCACAGGCGGGCCGTCTCCACGAGGAGTTCGACGCCGGTGTCGCGTTCGAAGTCCGTGTCGCCGGTGGCCGCCGTGTAGCGGACCACGGCGTCGGCGATGGCCGCGTTGACGTGGAAGGCGGCGGTGCCGGCGGGCCAGTAGGCGGAGCCTTCGGAGCCCTCGATGGTCCGCCAGGGGAACGCGGCGCCGTTCAGGCCGAGCTGGGCGGCGCGTTCGCGGGCGGCGGTCAGTGTGGACTGGCGCCAGCGCAGGGCCTCGGCGACGGCGGTGGGCTCGGTGTAGGTGAGCAGGGGCAGCACGAAGGTCTCGGTGTCCCAGAAGGCGTGTCCGTCGTAGCCGGAGCCGGTCAGGCCCTTGGCGGGGATGGCCCGTTGCTCCGCGCGGGCGCCCGCCTGAAGGACGTGGAAGAGGGCGAAGCGGACGGCCTGCTGGATCTCCTCGTCGCCGTCGACCTCGACGTCGGCGCGGGCCCAGAAGTCGTCGAGATAGCCGCGCTGTTCGTCCAGGAGGCCGTCCCAGCCGCTGTGGGCGGCGGCCGCGAGGGCCGCGTCGACCTGGTCGCTCATCGCGGGCCGGGAGCGGACGCCGGACCAGCCGTGGGAGACCAGCTTCGCCACCCGCAGCCGCTGTCCGGGCTCCAGGACGGAGGTGACGGTCAGCCGGGCGAGGTCGACCATCTCCTCGCTGCTCGTGGTGGTGCGCTCGGGTCCCTCGATCACATGGTCGGCGGCCACGGCGACCCTGAGGCCGCTCTGCCTGGTGCGGTGCACGAGCCGCAGCCGGGTGCCGTCGGCGAAGCCCTCCTCGTGCTCCAGGGGTGACTTGAGGGCCTTGGCTGCGCGCGGGTCGCCGTTGGGGGCGGGCAGGCTCTCGTTGGTGACGAGCTCGGACTGGATGACCACGCGGGTCCGGCTGTCGACGGGCTCCACCTCGTAGGCCACGGCGGCGACGGCCCGCTAGGTGAGCGAGACCAGCCGGGTCGAACGCACCCTGATCCGCGATCCCGCGGGCGAGATCCACTCGCAGGTCCGCTCCAGGACGCCCCGGCGCAGGTCGAGGATGCGTTCGTGGCCGACGAGACGGCCGTAGCGCAGGTCGAAGGGCTCGTCGTCGACCAGCAGCCGGACGATCTTGCCGTTGGTGACGTCGATGACGGTCTGGCCGGACTCCGGATAGCCGTAGCCCGCCTCGGCGTACGGCAGCGGGTGCAGTTCGTGGACGCCGTTGAGGTAGGAGCCGGGCAGGCCGTGCGGCTCGCCCTCGTCGAGGTTGCCGCGCCAGCCGACATGGCCGTTGGAGAGGGCGAACACGGACTCGCTCTGGGCCAGGACGTCGAGGTTGAGGGAGGTCTCGCGGACCGCCCAGGGCTCGACGGTGTAGGAGCGCTGGGTGATCACGCGGGTCCTCCGAGTTCGGCGAGGCCTTTCACGACGATGTCCGCGCCGTGCTCGTACAGGGCGTCGGCCTGTCCGACGCGGTCGAGGCCCACGACGTATCCGAAGCCGCCCGCGCGGCCGGCGTCCATGCCGGCGAGGGCGTCCTCGAAGACGGCGGAGCGGGGTGCGTCCAGGCCCAGGTCGTGGGCGGCGGCGAGGAAGGTGTCGGGGTGCGGCTTGCCCGGCAGGTGCCGTTCGGCGGCGACCACTCCGTCCACGCGTACGTCGAAGAGGTCCTCGGCGTCGATGGCGCGCAGCACGTCACGGCAGTTGGCGCTGGAGGAGACGATCGCGGTGCGCAGGCCCCGGGCGCGGGCGGCGCGGATGTAGGCCAGCGTGTCGTCGTAGGGCTCGACGCCGTCGGTGCGGATCTTCTCCAGGACGAGGGCGTTCTTGCGGTTGCCGAGGCCGTGGACGGTCTCGGCGCCCGGTGGGTCGTCGGCGTCTCCCTCGGGCAGGTCGATGCCGCGGGAGGCGAGGAAGGCGCGGACGCCGTCGGCGCGTGGCAGGCCGTCGACGTACTCGTCGTAGTCGTGGTCAGTGAAGGGCCGGAAGCGTTCGCCCTCCCGCTCGCGCAGGAAGGCGTCGAACATCTCCTTCCAGGCCGCCGCGTGCACGACGGCCGTCCTGGTGACGACCCCGTCGAGGTCGAAGAGGCAGGCCTTGATGTCTTCGGGCAGACCGAGCTCCGTCATACAGGACACGGTTCCCAGCCTTTCGCGTCGTCAACGGGTGGATTCAGTCGTGCGGGAACGAGTGGTGCTCGTGCGCCACCAGCCAGTGGCCGCGCTCCTTGCGCAGACCGAAGGTGAGTCTGAGCCGGAAGTCGGGGTGGGCGGCGAGCTCCTCCGGGGTGGCGCAGCGCAGCAGGGCGTGGGCGTAGGCGACGTCGGTGCCGGCGGTGATGTGGAGGGTCTCGATGTCGAAGCAGGCGCCCTGGGCCTGCCAGGCGAAGAAGGGCGGCCAGGCCGCGCGGTAGGCGGCGAGGCCCCGGATGCCGTGGTGGGGCGGCGGCACGTCGAACATCACGATGTCCTGGGCGTGGCCGGCGATCACACCGGCGAGGTCACCGCGGTGGACGGCGGCGGCCCACGCCGTGATGAGGGCGCGGATCTGCGCCTCGTCGGACGCGTCGGAGTCGTGGGACACGGCGTGCCCTCCTTTCTCCCCCTTCCGCATCCAGGGTGCCTGGCCGACCTGAAGTCCACGAATGACACACTCGGCGTGTGCCGCTGACCTTCGACGACCTCGTGACCCGCGCGCGCTCGCTCGCCGCGCCCGACGGGCGGGCCGTGCTCGGTCTCGCCGGCTCCCCCGGGGCGGGCAAGACGACCCTCGCGGAGCGGCTGGTACGGGCGCTGAACGGCCCGGGCGAACCCTGGGTGGCGCACGTCCCCATGGACGGCTTCCACCTGGCCGACGTGGAGCTGGACCGGCTCGGTCTGCGCGACCGCAAGGGGGCGCCGGAGACCTTCGACGCGGCCGGGTACGCGGCGCTGCTGAAGCGGCTGCGCGAGGAGACGGACGACGTCGTGTACGCGCCGGGCTTCGAACGGGTCCTGGAACAGCCCGTCGCCGGGGCGGTCCCGGTGCTCCCGACCGCCCGTCTCGTCGTCACCGAGGGGAACTACCTGCTGCTGTGGCCCCGGGTCCGGTCGCAGCTGGACGAGGTGTGGTTCTGCGCGCCGGACGAGGACGAACGGCTGCGTCGGCTGATCGCCCGGCACGAGGAGTTCGGCAAGTCCCACGAGGACGCCGTGGCCTGGGTGCTGCGCTCGGACCAGGCCAACGCGGAGCTGGTCGCGGCGACCCGGGACCGGGCGGATCTCGTGGTGCCGGCGACCGTCCTCGTGTGAACCCTCAGCAGGCCGACAGCGTCAGTTCCGGCTCGCCGTGCGCGTCGCCCGCCGGGTCGCCGAGCCTCGCCGTGAACGCCTCGGTGCGGACCGTCAGTCCGGCGCCGTCGCGTACGAAGGACGCCGTGAGAGGGGCTCCGCCGGGGCCGTAGCGGACGGCGAAGGCGTGCAGGTCGTCCGGGGCGTCCGGGGCGGGGTCCGCCTCCAGGGCCGTGGAACCGACCAGGTGGCGCCAGCCCTCGTCGGGGTTGCCGTAGCCGCGCGGGTCGGCGGCCAGCGCGAAGGCGGCCAGCTCCTGGGTGGTCTCCGAACGGGCGTCGAAGTGGTCGGCGCCCGTCGCCTCGGGGTGCGTGAGCCGCAGGGCGCCCACGGAGGTCACCTCGCCCTCGGCCGTGCGGCGCACCCGGTCGCCGTCGTCCTCGGCGTACGGCAGCCCGGCCAGCAGGTAGGGCGTGCCGGGGAGGCGTTCCACGCTCACGGTGGTCCACAGGGTCGTGCCGTCGGTGACGTACAGGAACTGGAGGTGGCGCAGGACGTGGTCGCGGCCGACGACCGGCTTGGTGACGAGCTTGGCGGTGAGGCCGTCGGCGCGTACGTCCCGGACCCGGACCTCGCCCATGGGGCGGCACAGCAGGAAGCCGTCGACGACGGGGCCGAAGCCGTGCTGGCGGTTGACGGCGGCGGGCAGGTAGTAGGTGCCGCCCGCCTCGACGACCGCCGGGGTCAGCCGGGAGTCGAAGGCCACCGAGACCGTGCCCGCGCGCAGTTGGTGGCGTGCGGTGGCCGCGGACGGCTCCCGGTGCCAGGGCGTGGTGTCCTGGATCTGCCAGACCAGCATCCAGGCGAAGTGGCCGTCCACTCCCCCGTCCGCCTTGACCGCGTGCCGGCCCCAGTTGGTGTCGCCCCGGTAGCGGCCGAGGTCGGCGCCGATCCGGGCGCCGAAGTAGCGCAGTCCGAGGACCGACTCGAAGGCGGAGTGCTGCTCGCTGTAGCGGGGGCCGCCGTTGTCGAAGCCGCCGTTGGTGAGGCGGGCGTCGATGTAGCGGGCCAGGGTGTCGCCGTCCTCGGCGAAGATCTCCGCGCCGCTGATCCGGTGCGCCTGGGCGAGGAAGGACAGGGAGATCGGGCCGTAGTTGTTGTCGTAGGCGCCGCCGTGCTCGGGCGGCAGGGCCGCGCCGCGGTCGGTGACCCGGTGGGCACGGATCTTCTCTTTGTACAGCTGGATCGCCCGCGCGCGGACCGGTTCCGCCTCCGGGCCCGGCAGATGGGCAGCCAGCATCAGTCCGCCGACCACGCAGCCGATGGCCTGGTTGCCGGCCTCCTGCGGGTTGAAGAAGGTCGCCTCGGTCAGCCAGCGCCAGTATCCGCGGGCCACGTCGAGGAGTTCGGCGCGCTGCCCGTCCTCGACCAGACCGTCCGCGGTGTCGAGGATGTTCACCGCCTGGAGCAGCGCCCACACCGTGCTCGGCCAGTCCCCGATGGGGTGCGCGCCCGCCGCCAGGGTGTAACGGGCGTACGGCAGACCGGAGTCGCGCGCCGTGAGGTTCGGGTAGCCCGGGTTGTCGTCGGTGTACACCCGCTCGCGCAGATGGAAGGCGAGGCTGCGGGCGACGGCCTCGGGCAGCCGCGGGTCCTTGCTCCGCTGCCAGGCGAAGGCCAGCAGGGAGGTGATGCCGAGGGAGGTGTCGCCGATGTCGTCGACACAGTCGGGGTGTTCGAGGCTCCCCTCGGGCGTCAGCCGGGCGAGGGCCTGCTCGGTGACGTCGGCGAGGACGGCGTCGTAGGCCTCCGGAGTGTCGGGCAGGTCGTGCAGCGGGCGGAGCTGGCGCGGGAGATGCACGGGGTCGGGCGTGTGGTGCACGGACGGGGTGGGGTGGTGCACGGGGATCAACCCTTCATGCCTGGGGTGGCCATGGCGTGGTTCTTCGGGGTCACTCGACGGGCGCGGGCGCGGGGTGGGTCGAGGTCGCGCGGCTGGTGGGGGCCGGTGGGCACGCGGTGCGTCGGGGTCGCGGGCTGGTGGGCACGCGGCGCGCCGAGGTCGTAGGGCTGGTGCCAGCCGTGGGCACACGGCGCGCCGAGGCCGCACAGCTGGTGCAGGCCGGAGGGCACGCGGTGCGTCGAGGCCGCGGGCTGGTGGGCACACGGCGCGTCGAGGTCGTAGGGCTGGTGCCAGCCGAGGGCACACGGCGCGCCGAGGCCGCGCGGCTGGTGCGGGCCGGAGGGCCCACGGCGTGTCGGGGTCACGTCGCTGCCGCGGTCCGTCGGGCTCGCAGGGCGACGGTCAGGGTCTGCGGGCCCTGGCCGGCGAGGTAGACGCGGTTGCCGGTGGTCGCGTCGGTGCCGCCCGCCACGGTGTAGTCCTGGCCCGGGTCGTACCGCAGTACGTCGCTACGGTCCGGCCCGGCGAGGGGTTCGCCCGCCTCCACGACGGCCTCGACCCGGATCTCGTCGTCGCCGACGCGGTAGGTCACCGGCCCGGCCGTCAGGCACCAGCGTCCGTCGCCGAGCGGTTCGGCGCCCTGTGTCACCCCGCCCGGTCTGAAGGTGAGTTCGAGCGCCCAGGGCACGCGTGGTCCACTGATGTCGATGCGCAGGTCGGCGCCGTCGTCCCGGAGGTCCACCTCGACGTGGGTGGTGTGCGAGACCTCGTCGCGCGGGCGTTCCGCGAAGGCCATCGCGGCCGAGAAGCGGCCCTCGTCCGCGAGCCGGTAGGCGCCGTCGCCGCGTCGGCGGTCCGGCGGGAGCGGCTGGTAGTAGGCGGCCGTGAGGGTTTCGGTGAGCCGGTAGCGGCTGTCGGCGAGCCGGTGGGTCTCGGCGGCACGGAAGGGGCCCAGGTCGAAGAAGTCCCGGGAGAGGCGGACCGCGTCGAGGACGGCGTCGCCCGCGAACAGGCGCAGGAAAGTGGGGTTGCAGGCGAGACCCGAGCGGATGCGCCGGTGTTCGGGCACGTCGGAGCCGCCGTACACGACCGTGTGCGTGGTGGCCGAGGCCCGCGAGGCGAGGCGCGCGGTGCCGAAGTACCGGTCCCGGGGCAGTGTCTCCTCGTCCGGTGCGGGCAGTTCGCGGCACAGGTCCGGGGTGAGGAGGGTCTCGGCGAGCAGGTCGGCGTCGTCGATGCCACCGGCTGCCGCGAGCCGGGCGGCGCGGCTGAGGTCGCCCCGGCCGGTGCGGATCGCGAGCAGCCGGTAGTGCGGCAGGTAGGGCGCCAGCGGGAACGGGTGCCGCTGGTCCTGGCGTCGTGAGTGGACGGTTTCCACCGTGCCGTCCGGCCTGATCAGGTCCAGGGTGGCGGTGAGGTTGCGTTCGACGGCGTCCCGCAGGTCGGGGCGGCCGAGCACATCGGCCAGCAGGAGCAGCGAGGGGTTGGACACGTGGGACGCGTAGACGGCGCTGCGCTCCGAGTACAGGCCCTCCGCGTCGATGTCGACGCCCTCGGAGAGCCACTCCTCGACGCGGTCGAGCAGTCGGCCGTCGGGGAAGGAGCGGTGCAGGCGGGCCAGGGCCGCGGACAGCTCCCAGCGGTGGTTCGGGGTGTGGATCCCACCGGTCAGGAGAGCGCCGGAGGCGGCGCCCGCGATCTCCGCGAGCGCCGCCGTGACGTCCCGCAGTTCCGGTCCCGCGCCCGCCGCGAGGACGTGCGCGTCGCACACGTCGTTGACGGTGAACCCGGAGTCCGGCGGCGACTGGACGTTGTCGCCGCCGGCGAAGAGCCCGGTGGAGGTCTGCGCGGCCCGCAGGGCACGGACGTGACTCGTCGCGGCGGCGACGGCCCGTTCACTGCCGTGCAGGACCGAGTCCGGGGACCGGTACGCGGCGACCAGTGTCTTCACCCGCCGTGCCAGAACGCGGTGGGTCACACCGGCGGGGTCCGTGTCCGGGCCGTCCGCCAGCGGGACGGCCGTCCGGTCGGCGGCACGGGCCACCGACCGGACGAACTCGTGGTCGAGCGGGGTGGACAAGGTCGGTCCCTCAGTCCTTCAGTCCGGCGTTGATGTCGGCGTTCATGACGTAACGCTGGAACACCAGGAAGACGGCGATCAGCGGGATCATGGAGATGACCGAACCGCCCAGCAGCACCGACCAGTTGATGTTCTGCGCGCCGACCAGGCTCTGGATGCCGATCTGCACGGTGAACTTGTTGGGGTCGTTGAGCATCAGCAGCGGCCAGATGTAGTCGTTCCAGCGCCACTGGAACGACAGGATGGCGAGGGTCAGCATGATGGGCCGGGAGATCGGCACCATGATCCGCAGGAAGATCGACAGTTCGCGGGCGCCGTCGATGCGTGCGGCCTCGATGAGTTCGTCGGGGACCGTCAGGAAGAACTGGCGGAACATGAAGCATCCGGTCGCGGTGAGCACGGCCGGGAGGATGATGCCGGCGAAGGAGTTGTAGAGGCCGAGGTTGCGGACCACCAGGAACTCCGGGGCCAGCATGACCTCGGACGGCAGCATCGTGGTGGCCAGGATGCACATGAAGAACACCTTGAGCCACTTGTTGTCGTACTTGGCCAGCGCGTACCCGGTGCAGCAGCTGACGCCCACCGTGAGGAACGTCGTGATCACGCACACGATGGCCGTGTTGATGAAGTACTGGGCGAAGTTGGCGCTGTCCCAGGCCGCCTTGTAACCCGAGAGGGTGGGGTTGTGCGGGAGCAGCGTCAGCGGAACGGAGAACAGGTCTCCGGCCGGTTTGAAGGAGCTGAGGATGAACCACAGCACCGGCAGCCCGTAGAGGAAGGCCAGGATCCACAGCAGGGTCGTGGCGGGCACCGCCCGCCGGAGCCCGCCGCTGCCCGCGCTGCCGGACCGCTTCCTGGAAGGGACCCGGCCGGAACCGGCGGCGGCCTTGGGCGGCGTGTCAGTGGTTGTCATCGGTTCTCCACCCGCCGGTTGACGATCAGCTGGATGACCGCGACGGCCATCAGGATGAGCATGAGCACGAAGGACGCGGCGCTCGCGTAGCCGATCTGGCCCCGGTTGAAGCCGGTCTGGTAGATGTACTGGACGAGCAGGTTGTTCGACGTCCCCGGTCCACCGTTGTTGAGGGAGACGAAGAGCGGGTACTCCTTCATCGAGTTGATCGTGTTGAGCAGGATGACGATGAAGGACGTGGGCGCGATGCTCGGCAGGGTGATGCTGATGAACTGCCGCCAGGGGCCCGCCCCGTCGAGCGAGGCCGCCTCGTAGTACGAGGTGGGGACGTTCTTGATGGCCGCGATGAACAGCAGCATCGAGAAGGCCGTGCCGCCCCAGGCACCCGCCATCACCACGACGCCCAGCGACAGGTCGGCGTCCGACTGCCACGCGATCGCGTGTCCGCCGAGCTTCTCGATGATGTAGTTGATCAGTCCGAAGTTCTCACCGAACAGCCACCGCCACAGGACGCCCACGACGATGGGCGAGATGAGCCACGGGATGAAGAAGAGGACCCGCGCGATCGACTTGCCCTTGGCCTGGTCGCTCACCAGCAGGTTGGCGATGAGCAGCGAGAGCACGAAGTTCAGCGGGACGACGAGCACGGTGTAGAGCAGGGTCCGGATCAGCGCGTCGTAGAAGGTCGAGTCGCCGATCAGGTTGTTGTAGTTGTCCAGTCCGACGAACTGGAACGCCCCCACTCCCGTGTAGTTCGTGAAGGAGTAGACGAGCCCGATCACCGCCGGCCAGACGAAGAACAGCGAGAAGAGCACGACATTGGCCGCGATGAGGACGAGCGGCGCAAGGGTGTACTTACTGCGTCTCCTGGGCGAGCTCGGCGGGCTCGCGGTCACGTCCGAGGCGCGTTTTGTCATCTTCCTGTCTCCGTGCTGGTGGATTGGATGGCCGTGGGCTCCGGTCATGAGCCCGGCCTCACGCGGGCGTCCGGGGCCGGGCGGCGGTGTCCGCGCACCGCCGCCCGGCCGGTGGGCCTACGATCAGCCGCCGACCTGCTGGTTGTAGCCGGCGACGATGTTCTCCAGGGCCTTGTCGGCCGACTGCTGGCCGTTGATCGCCTTGCCGAGCTCCGTCTTGGTCGGGTCCTCGGTGAGGCTCTTGCCCTTCAGCACCCAGTTGGTCTGCGCGCTGTTGAAGTAGCCGGAGATCGGGGCGTAGAGCGGGATCTCCTCGTTGTAGAGCTTGAACGCCGCCTGCGCCGCCTCGGACTTGAAGGGGTACGTCGGGTTCAGACCGCTCTCGACCGGCAGGAAGCCGGAGGCCTCGCACAGCGCCTGGTAGTGGGCCGGCTCGTACAGCCAGGACAGGAACTTCGTCGCCGCCTTGGAGGCGTCGGCGTTGTTGTTGAAGCCGACCGTCATGCCGCCGCTGTTGACGTCACTGGCCTGCACCGGCTGGGCCGGGGTCGGGACGCTCGCCCACTCGAACTTCTTGATGCTGTCCGCGAAGGCGGGCACCTGCCACACGCCGGACCAGTAGGCGACGACGTCACCGCTCTGGAACATGGCGGACGGGTCGGCGCCGCTGGTCCACACCGACTTCGGCATGGTCTTGTCGTCGTTCCAGCCGACGAAGGTGTTCACGGCCTTCTTGGTCGCCGCGTCCACCGAGAACTTGCCGGAGGAGTCCGCGTGGACGTACTTGCCGCCCATCTCGTAGACCATGGCGCGCAGCCGGGACGGCGACTGGTCGAAGGTCAGGGAGTACTTGGCGCCGGTCTTCTCGCGCACCTTGTTCGCGGCCGCGATGAAGTCGGTCCAGGTCCAGGTCTTCGACGGCTCGGTCGGGAAGGACACGCCCGCCTTCTCGAACAGCGACTTGTTGATGAACAGGCCGGACGCGGTGACGTCCGAGGGGATGGACAGCACCTTCCCGGACGAGTCCTTCGCGAGGAAGTTGGCGTTGATCTTGTTGGTCTTGTTGTTGGCGATGGAGCTGAGGTCGACCAGCTTGTTCGACCAGATCGGGTCCAGCGCCGGCACGGCCGCCACGTCGGGCAGGGAGTTGGCCTGCGCGGCGTTGTGCAGCTTCGTGGTGTAGCCGTCGTAGGGAATGTTGACGAGCTTGACGGCGACGCCGGTTTCCTTCTTGTACTGCGCGACCATCTTCTTCCAGCCCGCGTCCTGCCCCGGAACCGTGGAGATCCAGAACGTCAGGGACTTGGAGGTCCCTCCCGAGCCGGACCCCGACCCGCAGGCGGAGAGCAGCAGGGCACCCGCCGAGGCGGCGGCAGCGAGGGAAACCAGGCGGCGCATGCCGCCGCGGCCGAGACGGCGATTGCGCCGCACACCCACAGTGGTCATCTTCGATCCCTTTTTTCGTCGTAGGAGACGGAGCACGGCGCCGACCGAGCGGCACGGGTGCATTTTGCAGGAAGGTTTGCTTTCCGAGGGCGCGGCCTCGCCCGGCCGCGTCATCCTGACGGGAGAGGGTCCCCGGCCGCTGTGGCCGTCACCGCACGGGCACGCCCTCGTGCGGTTGCCGTACGTCGAGTACGGGCGGGACGCTCGCCCCAAGTCGACGTCCCGGCCGACTTAGAAAGCGCTTGTCCGGACATTGGCAGACCGAGTCCGAAACCGTCAATCCTTCGTCCGCGCCGCCTCGGTCACGGTTTGGACTCCTCTGGCGACCGCGAGCCGGGCCGCGCCCACCACGGTGCCTAGATCACCGACCTGGCTGCTGACCACCTCGGTGGGCCAGCTCAGCCGCTCCAGCTCGGCCCGCACACCCGCCAGGAGCTGCGGAAACGCGCCGGTGCTGCCGCCCAGGACGAGCAGTCCCGGGTCCAGTACGGCGGTCACGGCGGCGGCCAGCCGGCCCACGTCGACGGCGTGTCGGTCGACGATCGCGCGGGCCACGGCGCTGCCCTCACCGGCCAGAGAAAACAGCCGTTCGGCCGTACGCGGGCACGAAACGTCGGATTCCGGCCATGCTTCGGCGGCCCGGCGCAGCAGCGAGCGGGCACCCATGTACTCCTCCAGGGCCTCGTGGCGGGGCTCCAGGTCGTCGTCCCAGGGGTAGGGCAGCCGGGCCAGCTCTCCCGCGGCGCCGTTGGCACCGGCGAGCACCTGGCCCCCTACGACGATGCCGAGACCGATACCGACGCCGATCCGCAGATAGCCGAAGGTGTGCCGGTCCCGGGCCGCACCCTCGTGCAGCTCGGCGAGGGCGGCGCAGTTGACGTTGTTCTCCAGGTGGACGGGGACCCCGGGCGGCAGCGCCACGGCCACCGCGTCGAAGACGGGCCCGGCCTTGGCGGTCGCCGGGCGCACGGTGCCCTCCTCGGCCCGCGCGGTGACGTCACCGACGGCCACCACGATGGTGCGCAGCGGGGCGTCGGCGGGCAGCGCGGACAGGGCGTCCCGCACCACGTCGGCGGCTTCCTCCCGGGGTCCGGTGGCCTCGGCGAGCAGGCTGCCGTCGAGGGCGCAGCCGCGCACCCGGGTGACGGCCGGGCCGAGGTCCACGGCGAGCACGGCGCCCGCGGCCGGGCCCAGACGGTAGACGGCGGCGTTGCGGCCGGTCCCGCTGGAGGCGGTGCCGGAGTGGGCGGCCAGATGGACGCCCTCCAGCTCGGCGACGGCGGAGGACACCGTCGGCTTGGACAGCCGCGCGAGGCTCGCGAGCTGCGGCCGGGTCGCGGTTCCGGCCTGAGCCAGCACCGCGAACACCGAGCTCGCGCTCTCGGTCAGACGGGGGGTTCTTACCACGTCGTGTTCCACACTTCCCCCAGGTCACAGGTTGTTCTCCGGGGCCGAGCGGCTCGGCGGGAGACAGCGATGGGTTTACTCGGGCGTCGTGCGTTCCCGGGCCGGAGCGGATGCCCGGGAAGCCGAGTGCGTGACGCCTATTGACACGCACTGTACTTCGTTAGTTAACTTCCTAACGAACGTCACGGTACTCGCCTGCCGTGTTCCGTCAGAGGCCCGTCCCGGGGCTTCCCTAGTTCTTCAACTGCCATGCCTCCAGGCACGGTTCGCCCACCGTCGCAGCACCTCGCGCAACGACGAAAGAGGATCCGTGCAGGACCCTGTAACCGCCGTTGCCGGCCCTGTGGTGGTCGGCATCGATGTCGGCGGCACCAAGACCCATCTCCGCGCACTCGCGGGCGGCGCTCTCGTGGCCGACCACGTCCGCTCCAGCAGCGGCTGGCGGCCGCACGACCCCGTGGCCGCCGCCGGCTGGCTCGCCGCGCTGGCCGCCGAGGCGCTGCCGGCGGGCACCCGCCCGTCCGCGCTCGCCGTCGGCGGGCACGCCTGTGAGACCCCGCGCCAGTGCGAGCAGATCCGCACCGCCCTCCAACTGCACTTCGACGCGCCCGCGCTGGTCGTGGGCGACGCCGAACTGCTCGTGCCCGCGGCGGGCCTGGACAAGGGGGTCGGCCTCGTCGCCGGCACCGGTTCCGTCGCCGTGGGCCGCTTCGCCGACGGCACCCCCGTGCAGGTCGGCGGCTGGGGTGCGCTGCTCGGTGACGAGGGCGGCGCCGCCGGGCTCGTACGGGAGGCCGTACGTGCCGTGTGGGCGGCTCATGACCGCGGTGAGGAGCCCGACGCGCTGGCGCTCGGGCTGCGGGCCGCGTTCGACGTCCCCGACGTGCCCGCGCTCGGCGGCGCCCTGGAAGGCGTCACGCGGTTCTCGGCGGACTGGGGCCGGTGCGCGCCGGCCGTGTTCGAGGCCGCCGCGGCCGGTTCGTCGCTCGCGCGCGAGGTGATCGAGGAGGCGGGCCGCGCACTGGCCGCGCTCGTCGAACGGCTCGCCGCCCGCGGGGTGGTGGTCGACGACGTGGTGGTCGCGGGCAGTACCGTCCTCGCCCAGCCCCCGCTGTACGACGCGTTCGTCTCGGCCCTCGCGGCCGGGGTGCCCGCTGCCCGGCCCACTCCCCTGCGCGCTCCGCCGGTCGAGGGGGCCGTGGCGATGGCCCGTTCACTTCTGTGACATGTTCCGGTCGCCGAGTCTCCTCCACTTCGACATGACTCGCCCGTAGATCTTCGCTCGTACGACTTCAGAAAGCGCATTCGAGGCTCAGGTCGTCCGGCGCATCATGAGTCGCACCCGCACCACCACCCCCCGGCCGCACGGCCGAAGAACTCAAGAGAGGCCCACCCATGCCGTCATCCGCCGGGCAGCGCTCCCCCGCGCCGGTCGCCGAACGTGCCGTGAACCGCCGAGGGTTCCTCAAGACCTCCCTGGGCGCCACCGCAGGTGTCGTGGCCGCGCCCACCCTCGTCAGCTGGCTGGCCGCCGCCGACGCGAAGGCCGCCACCGCCGCTGCCGCGTTCGTGGACGACTACAAGACCAACGTCCTCACGAACCTGACGCCCGAGACCAACGCCGTGGTGCGGGTCCTCAGCGGCTTCTCCAAGGTGTGGAAGACCGGCGACGCCTGGAACACCGGCACGCCGCTGCGCCCCGAGGTGCTGCGCGCCAACATGCGCTACTGCGCCCGTATCACCAAGGCGCGCACCGAGGCGCAGGCGAAGGAGGCCTTCCTCTACGACCGCCAGCACCAGAGCTACGCCATGATCGGCGCCCTGGGCCCGCTGGCCGGCCTCTACCGCTCCGGCGCCAAGGCGGTCACCTCGATCACCAGCGCGCCCGACACCACCCCCGCCACCACGATCAGCGACGTCGTGCCGGCCGACGCCCCGGCGGGCTCGGCGATCGGCGCGGGCTCGTACGACTCCGCGCTCGGCCAGGTGGCCAAGCTGGTCGACACCGTGCGCGGCCCGTACGCCTCGGGCAACCCCGGCAAGTACGCCTTCCAGTACCCGCGTCCGTGGCGCATGAACGAGAAGAGCCAGGTCGTCGACACGGGCGTCAAGGACGCGCTCGGCTTCCCGGTCTACGACTCGGAGGTGGTCGTCGCCACCCAGCTGCTGCGTCAGCGCAGCACCTCGCCGGTGGACGACGGCGGCTTCCCGAGCGGTCACACCAACGCCTTCCACCTGGCGGGCCTGGCGTTCGCGTACGCGGTGCCCGAGCGCTTCCAGGAGCTGGTGACCCGGGCGTTCGAGCTCAGCCACACCCGGATCATGTCGGGCATGCACTCCACGGTCGACGTGATCGGCGGCCGCATCATGGCCACCGCGCTGGCCGCCGCCACCCTGGCCGACTCGGCGAACGCCGACCTCAAGGCCGCGGCGCGGGCGCAGGCGCTCGCGTACTTCACCGAGCGGACCGGCACCACGGCCGACACCCTCTTCGGGTACGTCCACTCGGACGCCGGCGACCGGTACGGGGACCGGGACGCCAACGCCCGCTCCGTCAAGCCCCGGCTGACGTACGTGCTGACCCGGGACGGCGGCAACAAGCCGTTCACCGTGCCCAAGGGCGCGGAGGTGCTGCTGGAGACCCGGCTGCCGTACCTGGACGCGGCCCAGCGCCGTGAGGTGCTGCGCACCACGGGCCTGCCCTCGGGCTATGTCCTGCTCGACGGCTTCGAGCAGTGGGGCCGCCTGGACCTGTTCACGGCGGCGGACGGCTACGGCTCCTTCGACTGCGACATCACCGTCACGCTCGACGCGAAGTCCGGCGGCTTCCACGCGGCCGACAGCTGGCGCAACGACATCGGCGGCCGGGGCGGTCTGACCAAGCGGGGCAGCGGCGCGCTCACCCTGACGGGCCACAACGACTACACCGGCGGGACCGTCCTCAAGGAGGGCACGCTGGTCGCCGGTTCGGCCCACGCGCTCGGCCACGGCGACGTGCGGGTGCAAAGCGGAAAGCTGCGCCTGGACCACAAGTCCCTCCAGGTCCACGGGACGTACACGCAGGACTCCGGGAAGCTGGAGCTGACCCTGCGCTCCGGTCAGGAGCCGGTCCTGGAGGTGACGCGGCGCGCGGTGCTCGGCAAGGGCAGCGTGCTGTCGCTGAAGCTGGACGAGAAGAAGCCCCCGAAGGCCGGGCACACGGTCCGGGTGCTCGGCGCTCCGGTGCTGCGTGGCCAGTTCGACCGTATCGAGCTGAACTCCGACAAGCTGCGGGCCGTACCCGTCTACACGGCGGAAGGTCTGTCGGTACGACTCCTGAAGCGGTGACACCCGCGGGGCGGGAGCTGATGCGAGAGTGGCCCTCATGAGGCACCTCCGGATCGCTCCCGCCGCCGCCCCGTCGGTGTCACGGCGGGGCTGAGATGACGAGCGAGCAGCAGTTGGTCCTGGACCCGGCCCCCGAGTCCGGGACCCGCGACGACGAGGAGCGACGGCCACGCCCCGCCCGGCGGTGGCTGGTGCCGCTCCTCGTCGTCGTTCTGCTGGCGCAGATGGCCGCCGTCATGGTGACGACCGCCGTCCGGCAGACCCCGACGATCGACGAGCCGGTCTACGTGGCCACGGCCGCCGAGTACCTGCACGGCCAGGGCATCCGCTACAACCCCGAACACCCGCCGCTGGGCAAGCTGGTGATCGCGGCCGGGGTGGCGCTCGCCGACCCGCACGTGGACACCGCGTTCGACGGGCCCCAGATCGACCTCGGCCCGCATCTGCTGTACGAGTCGGGCAACGACCCCTGGCGGCTGATGCTGTGGGCCCGGCTCCCGGTGATCCTGCTGACGCTGCTGTTCGGCCTGGTGGTGTTCGCCTTCGCCCGGGAACTCGCCGGAAGGGCGGCGGGCCTCGCGGCGCTGGCCCTGTACGCCTTCTCCCCCGACGTCGTCGCCCACGGTTCGCTGGCCACGCTCGACGTGCCGACGGCGGGCTTCCTGCTCACCTCGGTCTGGCTGCTGTGGCGGGCCAGGACCCGGCCGCGCCTTTACGTCCCGCTCGCCGGACTCGCCCTCGGCGCGGCCCTGGCCACGAAGATGAGCGCGCTCCCTGCGGTGCCGGTGTTCCTCGGGCTGACCGCCCTCTCGGTGTGGACGGCGTGCCGGGGCGCCGAGACCCGCCGCAGGCTGCTCCAAGTGCTGGCCGGGACGGCCGTGGTGGCGGTGGCCGCGGTCGCCGTCGTATGGGCGTCGTATCTCGTGGTCGACCCACGGCTGCGGTGGACGTCCCAGGACCCGGTGCCCGCGGTGCACGGGCTGCGCGGGACGCTCACCGGCCTGCTGCCGTTCCCGTCGGCCTACACGGACGGGATGCGCATCCAGTTCCACTTCGAGAACCACCCGTGGGAGGGGTTCCTCTTCGGGCGGGTGTACACCGGGCACCTCTGGTACTACCTGCCGGCCGCGATCCTGGTGAAGACCCCGCTGGGCCTGCTGGCGCTGTGGGCCGCGGGTGCCGTGGTCATGGTGGCGGTACGGCGGCTGCGGCCCGCCGCGCCCTATCTGCTGGTGCCCGCCGCGGTGCTGCTCGTCTCCGCCATGACAGGGGTACGGGACTTCGGTACCCGGTACACGCTCTTCCTGCCCATGTTCCTGACGGTGGCGGCCGGTTGTGTCCTGGCGGTACGGCGGCGGTGGGCGGTGGTCGCGACCGGGGCGCTGGTGCTGTTCGTGGCGGTCAGTTCGGTGCGGACCTTTCCCTATTATCTGCCGTACTCCAACGAGGCGTTCGGAGGTCCCGCCCGGACCCATCTGCGGCTGCACGACTCCAACGTCGACTGGGGCCAGGACCTCGGCAGGCTCGCCGACCGGCTGCGGGAGCGCTATCCGGACGAGCGGGTCTGGCTCGTCTACAAGGGCAGCGGAGTGCCGTCGTACTACGGCATCGAGGCGTCGGATCCGCGCCGGGTCCCGGTGGACGAGGTCCGCGGGCTGCTGGTCGTGTCGGACTCCTCGGTTGCCAAGGCGAAGGGGCGGCTGGCCGAGTTGATCGACGGCAGTCGGCCCGTCGACGAGGTCGGTCACTCGATCACGATCTATCGGCGGTGACCACCGTGCGGTGCGGCGGGCGCGGGTGCCCGGCGGAGCGCGTGCCGGAAGCCCTCGGCGCTCACGTGCGGCATGGCCCGGCTCGTCACCCGGTAGCGGCCGTTGGGGACTTGACGGGACCTGGTGATGTGCACGGTGAGCGGGCCCGCCCATTCGTAGCCCCGGCGCTCGCCGTGCCGGGCCAGGGTGTCGGTCAGCTCCTGGCCCACGTCGCCGACGCGGCGCGCGAGTTCGTCGTACGCGAAGCCGGCGAGCTGGACGTCGTACGCGTTCGGGACGACCACCCGCTGTTCGCTGCACACGACCACGTTGCTGTCGCACTCGTTTCGCAGCGCTTCGAGGAGTTCGACGGGCTCACGGTCGAGGAGCTTCGCCCAGAGGGCCTCCCAGCCGTGTTCCATGGCCTGTTCCAGTGTGGTCAGCGCGCCCATCGCCGGTCACCTGCCGGGGGTTCCGGTGTCGCCGGGGGTGTGCGGGCGGTGCTGTTCGGGGGCGGTCATGCCGGACTGCTCCTCGGGTCGGCGACAGGGCTTGCGCGGGGACGGGTTCCCGTTCGGCGGGCGGGTATCCGTGTCCTCGGGCGGTTGCCGGAAGCCCGCCTACAAGCGCTGGTCACCGGGTGTGTGAGCTATGTTGACTCACCGTGGGAGACAAAGGAGGCGCCTCGGTGCCATCGCCGCAGCAGGCACGCGCACAGGCATCCGCGATCACCTCGGGCAAGACCGCACCGGAGTCGGAGGCCGCCCCGGCCTCCCAGCTCAGGACGCTCTTCGACAGGCCCCGGCTCTCCCCGGGGCAGCGGCGCATCGCGCAGTATCTGATCGAGCACATCACCGAGGCGGCGTTCCTCTCCATCACCGATCTCGCCGAGCGCGTGGGCGTGAGCCAGCCCTCGGTGACCCGGTTCGCCGCGGCGGTGGGTTTCAGCGGCTACCCGGCGCTGCGGGAGAAGCTCCAGTCGATCGCGCTGGGCACCCTGGCCGGCGGGCCGGTCGCGGACGAGGAGTCGCGCGGCAACGAACTCCAGGCCGCGGTCGACACCGAGATCGAGAACCTGGAGAACCTGCGGCGCGACTTCGCCGACCCCGACCAGGTGATCGCACTCGGCCGCAAGCTGTCCGCGTCGACCCCGCTGACCATCCTCGGCCTGCGCATCTCGGCGTCGCTCGCGGAGTACTTCGCCTACGCGGCCCGGCGCATCCACCCCGACGTACGGCTGGTGACGCGCGGCGGGAGCGTCGCCTACGACGCCCTCCTCCAGTCGCGCGAGGCGGGCGGCACCTGGCTGCTCGCCTTCTCGATGCCGCGGCACGCGCAGGAGACTCTGACCGCCCTGCGGGTGGCCCGCAGCGCCGGTCTGAAGGTGGCCCTGGTCACCGATCTGGCGCTCGGTCCGGTGGCCGACGAGGCGGACGTCGTCT
This sequence comes from Streptomyces sp. SID13726, assembly GCF_010548375.1. GTDB lineage: Bacteria > Actinomycetota > Actinomycetes > Streptomycetales > Streptomycetaceae > Streptomyces. The sequence goes on along the minus strand of NZ_JAAGLY010000015.1, from coordinate 68,178 downwards.
TCAGCACCGGCACCGGCTCCCGTCTGGTGTTCGACTCCTACGCGGCGCCCGGGGTGATCGCCGCCGCGCTGCTCCAGGCCATGACAGACGCCGATCCCGAGCGCACCCAGGCACGGCTCGAGGACTACGAGCACATCTCCGACCAGCACCAGTTCTTCCTCAGAGACTGACCCCACCCCCGGTCATTTCGGATTTCAACGGGACATCCATGCCTAAATCACGCATGAATGTTTTCATACGCCTTGCAAAGCGGACGGCATATATAAATACTGCTCACGGATCACATCCGCCCGAGAAAGCCGACGGTCCACCCATGCGCACCCCGCACCAACCGCCGCGCGGGCGCCGCCCTGACCTCCAGGGCTCCTGTACGAACACCGTGAGCCGTCGTCTCCTACCCGCGTCGGCGCCCGCGGTGTTCGGTGGGGCATCGCCTGCACGCGAGCCCGTGGCGGCCCCGGTCATCCCCTAGACCGGGGCCGCCCCCACCAGTCGGACCACCCTCACGACGCCGCACACCCGGAAGCGATGACGATGACCCTGACGACGACGCGGACCACCACCCGTACCGGCCCGGACTGGCCCTGCCAGGTCAAGTCCCCCGGCAGCTACGACTGGGAGCGCTCGGCGGCCAAGTGGCTGCGCGAACTGGTGCCTGCGCGGTACGCCAGCTATCCGGCGCTGATCCGCCACCCCGTCCTGCTCGCCCGGCACGCGCAGATCCAGGTCCAGCACGAGATCCGGGTCGCGCGCACCGCCCTGCAGACCGCGCGGGCCGACCTGCCGGCGCTCGGGCTGCCGGAGTCGGTCATCGAGCACACGATCAAGCTGTACGCGGCCGAGGTCCTCCAGCTCCAGCACATCGCCCGCAGCGTCCGCGCGGTCAGCCAGGCCCTGGTCGACCACTACCACGGGCGCTGACCGTCCCGTCGGGCATGACCCACGCCGTGCGTGGGACCCGTGGTGAACATGAGCACCACCGACGTACGGCGCGGCGATCCGGTCACCACTGTCCTCACGTGGGAGGTGCGTCCCGGCCGGGAGCGGGAGTTCGAGCGCTGGACACACGGCATCGCCCGCTGCGCGAGAGGCTTCCCCGGCAACGAGGGCGTCTCCTGGCTGCGCCCCGAGGACGGTCACCGCTTCCACGCGGTGCTGCGCTGGTCCGACGCGCACCGGCTCACCGCCTGGCTGGAGTCCGACGAGCGGGCGTCGTGGCACGCGCGGATCGGGGACATCGCCACCGAGATCGACGGTGAGCGCCAGTCGACGACCGGGATGGAGACCTGGTTCAGCCTGCCCGGCACCACGGTCCGGCCCCCGGTGCGCTGGAAGATGGTCCTCACCACGTTCCTCGGCGCCTTCCCCTGCGTACTGCTGATCCAGTGGCTGGTGACGCCCCGTACGGCGGCCTGGCCGCTGCCGCTGCGGGCCGCCGTGTTCCCGGTGGTGCTGCTGCCGGTGCTGACGTATCTGGTGATGCCACTGCTGAGCCGGCTGTTGCGGAGATGGCTGTATCCGCCGCCCGGCCGATGACGCAGGGTGAGACCCGGGGCATGGCCCGGAGCCTGGCCCGGAGTCGTCGACCGGGCGCTTCACCGGTGTGTGCGATGTGTGTGCACAAGAGCGCGATCGGGGCGTGTCGTATGTGCGATGCTCATCGCGTGACGAGTGAGCCCGCCGGCACTTCTCACGCCGGCACCGCGCCCGACATGGCAGCACTGGCCAAGGTCGTGGCCCGGCAACGTGCCGAGATGGACCGGCTGCGGGACCAGGCCGCCACCTCGGCGGTGCTGGAGCGGGCCAAGGGCGCGCTCATGGCCCTGACCGGATGCGGCCCGGACGCGGCCGGTGAGGATCTCCTGCAACGTGCCAAGGCCGGTCACCGTACGTTGCTGGAGGAGTGCTGGATCACCCTCGGCGCGCTGGTGCCGCCGCTGCCCGGGGCCACGCCGGGACTTCACACCGCCGCTCCCCTGTCCGCGGTCCCCGGACCGGCGGGACCCACGTCGCAGCGCCCGCACACCGGTGCCCCCGCGGGCCGGAGTCCCACCGAGGCGGACGACGGCTTCACCGCGCTCGGCCGGCTCGGCAAGGCCCTCGTGCATGTCGCCACGCCTCACGACCTGGCCCGTTGTCTTCTGGACGAACTCGCGGCGGACGTCGAGGCCGACGCCCTGATGCTGTTCCGTTCCCTGCCCGCGGGCGGGCTCGAACTGATCGGTCACGCGGGCATCGACGACACCCTGGCCGCCCAGTGGGCCCAGGTGCCGCCGCTCAGTGGCATCACCGCGCTCGCCGCGCTGCGCGCCCGGGAGGCCCGCTGGCTGGAGGACTTCGCGGCGGACCACGAGGAGTACCTGCTCATCGGGGAGCCGCCGCAGCGCTGGCTGTCCCGTGCCTGGCTGCCGGTGCCGACCGGGGACGGGGCCGACGTCTGCATCGGGGTGCTGCGCGCACGGAGCGGACCGTTCGCTCCGGCGCACCGGCAGCTGCTGCGGGCCGTCGCCCGGCTGTGTGCCGGCTGGCTGCGCTCCTTCGGCACCCGTCCCGAGCAGCACGCCGGTGCCGCGGCCGCCGCCACCCAGCCGGTGTTCGACTCGCTGCCGGGTTCGGCCATACTGCTCGCGCCGCTGCGCGGTGCCTCGGGAGAGGTCGAGGACTACCGCATCGACGCCGCCACCGCGGGGGCGGTCGACGTCGTGGGCCGCACCGGCCGCCAGCTGCTCGGGCGGCGGATCCTGGAGTGCTTCCCGAGCATGGCGGAGGAGGCGGTGTGGCACGGCTGCCTGCGGGCGCTGACCACCGGAGAGCCGTACGAGGGTGAGCCGTTCGCCTACCAGGAGGTGGTGGACGGCACCGCCGAACTCTCCCTGTACGCCGTGCACGCGGCCCGGTTGGGCGGCGCCCTGGTCGTCACCTGGGTGCGGCACGACTCCTCGGACCGCCAGGAGCAGCGGCTCGCGGAGGTGCAGCGGCTGGGGAACCTCGGCTGGATGAACTGGAACCTCGCCACCGACGAGGCGAGTTGGTCCTCCCAGGCCTTCGTCGTACTGGGCCGGGACCCCGCGCTCGGACCGGTCCGGCTGGCCGCTCTGCCGGGGCTCGCGCAGCCCGAGGACGCCCCGGTGCTGGGGCTCGCGGTGCGGGAACTGGTGCGCGCGGGGCGGCAGTTCGACGTGCCGTTCCGGGTCCGGGCCGGGGGCGAGGTCCGTCATCTGCGGATGGTCGCCGAGGTCGTGGCGGACACCGAGGGCAGGCCGGTCGAGGCGCACGGCTTCGTCCAGGACCTCACCGCGCAGCGCAGCGCCGAACTGGCGCTCGTCGAGAGCGAGCAGGCGATCCTGACCCAGCACGGCGTGCTGCGCGCCGAGCGGACCCTGGCCGCCCGGCTCCAGCACGCGCTGCTGCCGCTGCCGACCCGGCCGGTACGGCTGGCGGGGCTGCGAGTCGAAGTGGCCTATCTGCCCGCCCAGTCCGGGATCCACGTCGGGGGCGACTGGTTCAGCGCCATCGAACTGCCCGACGGGGAAGCCCTGTTCGTGGTGGGCGACGTCGCCGGGCACGGTATCGACGCGGTGGCCACGATGGCCCAACTGCGCTTCACCGCCAAGGGCATGGTCATCACCGGCCAGTCGCTGACCGGCGCGCTCGCCCGTCTCAACACGCTGCTGCTGCACTCGCGCGACTCCCACGGCACCGCGACCATGGTCCTGGCCCGCTACGAACCCGGCGAGCACTGCCTGGTCTGGGCGCAGGCCGGGCATCCGCCGCCGCTGCTGGTGCGCGGCGGGGAGGTGCGCTACCTCACCCGCCCGGGCGGCATGCTCCTCGGGGCCTGCACCGACCCGGACTTCGAGGAGGCGCGCTGCGTCCTGGAACCGGGCGACCGGCTCCTCCTCTACACCGACGGCCTGGTCGAGCGGCCCTCCGAGGGCATCGACCAGGGCCTGGAGCGGTTCGCCGAGGCGGTCGCGGCCCATCACGGCGACGAACCCGGCTCCCTGGTGCCACTGTTGACGTCGGTGCTGGAGAGCGAGCGGCGCGACGACGTGTGTGTGGTGGACATCCGGGTGCCGACGGGGCCGGAGTGAACCGCCGAAGCCAGCCCGGTAATTGAGGTCACAGCCGCCAGGACACTCTTGGCAGTCGCGGTCGCGCTCAATCCACCGGGTGGCCCGGCGAGATGGAGGTCGCCCCCGACAGCCGCAGCAGCGGCCCGTCGGCATCCTCGCGCTCGCCCCACGCCAGCGGCTCCAGGACGAAGCCGACGTGGTCACCGCCGTCGGTGCGCGACAGGACCGTACCGACGAACCAGGCCGCCGCCTCCTCCAGTACGACCGCCCCGCCGGCCTCTGTCCGCCAGGGGACCCGGGCGAACTTGTCCGTCCGGTCCCCGGTCTCGCCGCCGAACAGCTCGGCGAGAGCGTGCTGTTCGCGGGTGAGCAGATGCACGGCGAGCCGGTCTGCGGTGCGGGCCACCCGGTAGGTCCGGTTGGCCTTCGACAGCCACACCGCGTACCGCACGGGCCGGATGGAGCACTGGGAGGCGAATCCGACCAGACAGCCCGCCCGGTCGCCGTCCGCGGTGGCGGTCACCACGCACATGTCGGGGTCGAGCCGATCGATGAAGGCGTCCATGCCCGCCATCCTCTTCGATCAGCCGCCGCCCGTACGGGACTCCAGGTCGCGTCGTGTGTCGTCGCCGTACACACCGTCCTCGTCGCCGCGGATGCCGTACCAGAGCTGGAAGCGGGCCACCGCAGCGGTGAGGGCGGCGTCGTAGTCGCCGGAGGTGGAGCCGTGGGTGTAGACGTCCGGGATGCGCAGCAGCCGTTCCTGGAGGTCGGTCACCTCGGGGCCGCTGTCCCCCTCGCGCAGGGTGCCGGCCCCGTCGGGATCGGCCGCGCCCGGGGCACTCGGGGTCGCGGTGGGGGTCGGTTCGGCGGGCGCGCTCGCGCTGGGCTGGACGGTCTGCGGGGCGGCGTCCCCGCGACCCGGGAGCAGGAGCGCGCAGCCGAAGCCGATGAGGGCCGCGGCGGTCACGCCGGCGGCGATGGTGGTGCGGCGCAGTCCCGGCACCCGGCCGCGGGACGTGTCGCGCGGGCCCTCGTGGTCCCTGACGGGTGGCAGCTCCTGGGTCTCGGCCTCGGTCACGCCGGCCGGGCCGGGAAGTGCGACGGACTCGAAGCCGCCGAAGGTCTTGGGCGGCAGGTCCTTGAGCAATTCCGCGAGGGCGTCGGTGCGGCGGGGCCGCAGCACACGGACGGGTTCGAGGACCCGCCCGTCCGGCGACTGCCCTCGCTCGGGCGGTGTCGGCATTCCGCTCTCCTTCCGTCCCGTGTACACGGGTGTCCGCCGTTCCCCGGGGAGTGATACGGGGCGGCGGCGCCCGGAGTTCAGCGGGGCGGGCCCGTGCCGCGCGAAGGAAGGGTGACAGCACTCAGTTCCCCGAGTTGGCTGCACTGAGTGCCAGAGGGGCGCGTCAGGTGCTACGTTCCCGACCATGAGCTCCACGAAGCCGCCCATGCGGGACGCGCTGGTCGCCGCGGCGTTCCAGCTCTTCCTGGAGCGGGGTTACGAGCAGACCACCGTCGACGACATCGTGACGCTCGCCGGAGTCGGACGGCGTTCCTTCTTCCGGTACTTCCCCTCCAAGGAGGACGTGGTCTTCCCCGACCACGAGCGCTGCCTGGCCGACATGACGGCCTTCCTGGCGGAGAGCGAGGCCGGGTGCGAGCCGTTGCCCCGGGTCTGCGAGGCGGCTCGGCTCGTGCTGCGGATGTACACCGACAACCCGACCTTCTCCGTGCAGCGCTACCGGCTCACCAAGCAGGTGCCCGGCCTGCGCGCCTACGAACTGTCCGTGGTGTGGCGCTACGAGCGGGCCTTCGCCGAGTACCTGCGCGACAGCCTCGCCGGCCGGCACGACGGGACGCTCCAGGCCGACGTGATCGCCGCCGCCGTGGTCGCCGCCCACAACAACGCCCTGCGCTCCTGGCTGCGCACGGGCGGCCAGGGGGACGCGGTCGAAGGGCTCGACCACGCGCTGGGCTATGTGCAGTCCGCCTTCGGTACGACTCCGGCGCCGGCCCTCGACGACCGGTCCGAGGACGTGGTCGTGCTCGTCTCCCGGCGGGGCGCACCGCTGTGGCGGGTCGTGCAGGAGATCGAGTCGACGCTCGGGCGGGAGTGACCCACCCCTGTTCCGGCGCTTCCGAGCACCGACCCCCTCATCCGGAAGATAGGGGTACGCAGTGCCTTTACGCCTGACACTGAGTGCCATACGCTGGGCGCGTGCACGGTGGCACAGCGAACCGGGCATGTCCGTGCACGGTGACCGCGCACGGGGGATTCCGGCCGAGCGCAGGGAGTTGACCAGCGTGTACCACCACTCAGGCACCATGGCTCGTCAGTCAGTCGGCTCCTCGACGGGTCTTCTGGAGCCCGCCGCCCCGGCGACCGACGCGATCCTCTTCCAGCGCTGCGCCTGGTGCGCGACGGCGATGTACCACCGGCTGCTGTGCCCGGTCTGCCAGGGCAGCGAACTGCGCACCGAGCGCAGCGAGGGCGTGGGCACGGTCCGCCACTCCACGGTGGTGCACCGCAACACCCCCGCCGCGCGCAATGTGTCGCTGGTCGAACTGGCCGAGGGCTTCGTGGTCCGGGGCCGGGTCACGGGCCCGGCCGCCGCGATCCACAGCGGTGACCGGGTGCGCATGTCGACGGCCAAGGACCCGGTGCGCGGCGAGCCGGTCTTCCAGCTCGTCGACGAGCCCTACCGCGCCTGGAGCTGACGGGCCGCCGGTCAGCGGTCCGTCAACTCCGGCCTGATCAGCGGGACTTCGGGTCTCACCACGCGCCCGGTATCAACTCCCGCACCCGCACCGGCTGCCCCGTCCCGAAGCACCGGTTGGCCGCAAGGCCCACGCCCAGCGCCAGCGCGCCGTCCCGTTCGGTGGCCGTCGGATGCGTGGCGGCGCCGGTGTCCTCGTGCGCGGTTCCAGCCCCGGAACCCACGGGTCCGAAGAGCGCGTCGAGCATGCGTGGGTCTCCCCCGCCGTGGGCCTCGTGTGCGGTGACGAGCGGTACGTCGACCGGGGGCTGCCAGAGCGGCCGCAGGGTCAGGCGCGCTCCGCCCGCGTGATCGGCGGCGGTGTCCCCGTGCAGTGCCCCGCTCGCCGAGGTGATCCGGGTCAGGGGCGCCTGCCAGCGGCTCTCCTCCACCTCCAGTTCCAGCCGGCCCGCGCTGCCGTTGAACATGACCCGGTAGCCCTCCCACGGGGAGTACGCGGTGAGGTGGTACGTCATGGTCGCGCCCCGGGTGTGGCGGACCAGGAGCGCCATGTCGTCCTCGATGGTGACGGGCCCGTCGAAGACGTTGCGGTCGCGGACGTATCCGTCGTCCCGCTCGGCGTCCAGGTACAGGGCGCGCAGGGTGTCGTCGGCCGTGAGGTCGAGGGCGTAGGGGTCGTCGTCGGCCGGACTCTCCCCGTGCGCCCGGGTGTAGTCGCGGCGCAGGCCGTGGCGTTCGCCCGCCTCACGGCCGTAGAAGCCGAGCCGCCCGTAGCCGAAGACGTCCTGCGGCTCGTCGGCGAGCCACCAGTTGACCAGGTCGAAGTGGTGGCTCGACTTGTGGACCATGAGGCCGCCGCTCAGATGCTTCTCGCGGTGCCAGCGGCGGAAGTAGTCGGCGCCGTGCCGGGTGTCGAGGAGCCACTCGAAGTGGACGGAGAGGATCTCGCCGATCGCCCCGTCGGCGAGCAGGGCGCGGACCTTCTCGTGGACGGGGTTGAAGCGGTAGTTGAAGGCGACGGTGAGGGAGTTGCCGGTCTCCCGCACGGTGTCCAGGATGCGGGCGCAGCGCTCCGCGTCGACGGTCATCGGCTTCTCGGTGACGACCCGGCAGCCCGCCTTCAGGGCCGGGACGATGTAGCGGTCGTGTTCGGCGTCGACGGTGGTGACGACGACCTCGTCGATGCCCTCCTTGCCGAGCAGGTCGGCGAAGCGGTCGGGTTCCCAGCGGTCGGCGGCGGGTTCGCCCGCCTCGGTCAGCAGGCGGTTGTGGAAGGCCATGCGGGTGGGGCTGGGGTCGCACAGCGCGGCGACCCGGTGGCCGGGGCGGGCGGCGAGGGCCCGGGTGAACAGCTGGGCTCGGTGACCGGTGCCGACGACTGCTGCGCGGAGGTGGGGAGTTCGACTCATGGCAAGCGCCTCCCCCGTCCCGTTCTTCCCTAGTCCCCGCATCCCGTCTGGCTTGATCACGACGCTCGACCGTGCTCGATTCGCCCGCACAGACAACCCACAGACAGTGCTCCCCCGTCCTCCGTGACGCGAGAGGCGCCCGGTACCGAAGGGACGCCTGCGCTCAGGGTGTTGAGGAGAGAACCATTGACCGGAGCCCGGCGAATATGTGTGACCGCCGTGGCGGTACTGGCGGCCCTGGCGGGTTCGCCCGGACTGGCACAGGCCCAACAGCCGCAGGACTCGGGGCTGTTGAGCGCGAGACAGGACGACGGCCTGCCGCACGGCTGGCGGATTGACGGGAAGGGCACGGGGCGTGAGCTGGTCTGGCGTGCGCCCGAGCGCGTGCCCATGGGGGACGCGCGCGTGGAGTTCCGGTCGGGGAACCGGCTGCTCGGCGCGCCGCGGGCGGCGAAGGACGGGCGGACCTTCCGGCTCGCCCTCGACGAGGCTCGGCCCGCGCGGCTGAAGGACCTCCAAGTGACGGCGGCCGGGCGGCGGTTGGACGCGGCGGCCGAGGACGGCGGGAAGCCGGCCGGGCGCGCGGCGCGTCTCCCCGCGCAGGCTCCGGCGAACGCTGTCGACCCGGGCAGGCCGGGCTCGTACCGCACGGTCACCGGGGAGTACGACCTCGCCCCGGTGCGGCTGCCCGGGTACGCCACCCCGATCGAGATGCGCGCCCAAGTGGTCGCGCCGAAGGGCGCCACGGGCAGCCGGCCGCTCGCGCTGTTCCTGCACGGCCGCCACGCCACCTGCTACAAGCCGGGCAGCGAGGACGACGTGACCGGTGACTGGCCCTGCGCGGACGGCTACAAGCCGATCCCGAGCGACAAGGGCTATCTGGCCGACCAGCGGCTGCTCGCCTCCCAGGGCTATGTGACGGTCTCGATCTCGGCCAACGGCATCAACGCCCAGGACGGCGGCACCGAGGACGCCGGGGCGCAGGCGCGTTCCTCGCTGGTACGGCAGCACCTGGCCCGGTGGGCCGAGTGGACCGCCCACCGGTCCTCCGCCCCGGCCGTCGTGCGCGAGGCGGCGAAGGCGGACCTGTCCCGGGTCCTGCTCGTCGGGCACTCGCGCGGCGGTGAGGGCGTCAACCGGGCGGCCATGGACAGCCTCTACCCGCCGCCGGCCGCCCAGGACGGCTACCGGGGCCCGGTGCGCTGGAAGGTGCGCGGGACCGTGCTCATCGGACCGACGATCTTCGGCCAGAATCCGGTCGCCGACGTGCCCTCGGTGACGCTGCTGCCGGGATGCGACGGCGATGTGTCGGACCTCCAGGGCGAGGACTTCGTCGACGGGACGCGCGGGATCAGCCGGGGTGCCGCGCTGCACAGCGCGGTCTACATGGTGGGCGCCAACCACAACTTCTTCAACAGCGAGTGGACCCCGGGCGAGGCCGAGGCACCGGCCTCGGACGACTTCGGGTCCGACCCGGAGCAGCCGGACCCGGTGTGCTCGCCGGGTGCCGCGACCCGGCTGACCGCCGCCCAGCAGCACCGGGCGGGCTCCACGTACATCGCCGCCGCGGCCCGGCTCTTCGTCGCCGGGGACGGCCGGGTGCGTCCGCTGCTCGACGGGTCCGGGAAGCGGGCCCCGTCCGCCGACCCGGCCCGGGTGCTGACCCACGCGGTCGGCGGCCGCCGCAGCGGCGGTTTCCTGCCCGACGGCGGGGTGAAGGTGAGCGGGGCCCGGCTGTGCTCCGCGATCGACCCCGATCCGGCGGTGGCCTGCCTCGATCCGGAGGCCCCCGGGAGCTCCCCGCACTTCGCGTGGTGGGAGACGGAGAAGGAGACCGGCCGCGGCGCGGTGGCCCTGAAGTGGTCGGCGCCGGGCACGGCCGCGCGGGTCACTCCGGCCGAGCCGCTGTCCCTGCGCGGCTCCCAGCAGCTCTCGCTGCGGGTCTTCGTACCGCCGAACACGACCGGCACAAAGCTCGACGTGGCCGTCACCGACTCCTCGAACCGCCGGGTCACGCTGGGTCAGGTGCGGGTGGACGGGCTGCCGGGCTCCGCGAACACCTCCTCGTACTGGGCGCGCGAGGTGCGCGTGCCGCTGGCCGCGGCCGGACGGGCCGGGCTCGACCTCGGGCACGTCAAGTCCCTTGAGCTGACGCCTCGTTCGGCGTCGGGGCAGGCCTGGCTGATGGATGCCTGGGGCTGGGCTCCGGGTACCCCGGCGGTCCGGGCGGCGGCGCTGCCGCGGGTCGACGTGGGCCGCGTCAGCGTGCAGGAGGGCGACTCCGGCACCCGTACCTACCGCGTCCCGGTCGAGATCTCCGGGCACGGCAGCGGCCAGGTCCGGGTGTACGTCCTCGACCCGGGCACCGGGCGGACCGAGAACCGGCTGGTCACCGTGCGGCCAGGCAGCCACGCGATCGACGTGCCGGTCGAGGTGAAGGGCGACACGGCCTACGGCGAGGACGTGCGGCACGACATCGCCGTCAAGGCCGTCCGCAACGCCGTCGTCGGCAACCACCGGGGCGGGGTCACCGCGCTGAACGACGACCCGGCGCCGGTGGTCACCCTGACGCCGGTCGCGGACCGGGTGGCCGAGGGCGAGGCGCTGACCTGGCGGCTGTCCCTGGACAAGCCCTCGACCGTGGACTTCTGGCAGCCGCTGCGGGTGCTCCCGGTCACCGAGGGCGCCGAGCTGTCCACCAAGGACGTGGACCCGCGGTGGCTGGCGGAGTGGGCCGGTGACGTGCCCGACCCCGAGCGGCCGCTGTCCGCGGCGAACCTGTGGGTGTGGCTGGTCATCCCGGCCGGGAGCACCGGCGCCGACTTCTCGGTGCCGACCGTCCACGACCAGGTGGCCGAGCCGGTCGAGTCGATGCGCCTGGCGCTCACCGACAACGACGCCGAGCCGCTGCCCGACCGGCCGGTGCTGACCGGAACGGTGCTCGACGGGGCCGAGGCGCCCTGACCTGTGCGGGGCCCGGGATTCCGGGCCCCGCCTCTCACAGCGTCACGCGGATCCCGACCGTGCCGTCCAGCCCCCGGCGCAGCCTGCTGCCCAGCAGGGTGAGGCGCCCGAAGACGCCGTACTTGCGGGCCAGGAGTTTCCGGTAGCGGGCGGTGGTCGGGGCGTCGCAGATCTCGGCGGTGGCCGGGACCTGGTCGCCGGTCGGGTTGCCGCGTACGTCGCAGGGGCCGACGAGGACGTCCGAGCGGGCTCGGATGCGCTTGACCTTCCAGGCGTCGGCGGCCGACCAGACGCCCAGCGCGTCTCCGTCGCGGATCACCCACACAGGGGTGGCGACCGTGGTGCCGTTCTTCCGGTAGCTGGTGAGCAGCAGGTACTTGCCCGAGCCGAGCCGCTCCAGCGGCGTGTCGTCCATGCCGGGAAGTGTAGGCGGCCGGTGCCCGGGGCGGCCCGGCGCTCCTCGCCGGACCCTCCTGACACCCGATCACCGGCTGTCGTGAACGCGCCCGGCCCGGGCCACGTATGCAAGGAGGGCGCTCAACGACCGGAGGGCCCCGCGGTGTTGACACCGCTTGTTCTGGTTCGGGAGCCATGCATGAGGCACGCACGACGACGGGTCGTCCGGCGGGTGACACGGCTGGCGGCAGTCGGCGGACTCCTCCTGGGAGGCGCGATGGTCACACGGGCCGTCGCGAGCGAGCCTCCCGCCACCACCGTACCGCGCACCTACGCGCAGGAGGCAGGGCAGACAGGGGCCGATCTCGTGTCCGAACTCGGCTCCTCCCGTACGGCCGGGACCTGGATCGGTGCCGACGGCAAGCCCGTCGTCGCGGTCACCGACGAGAGGACGGCCGCCGAGGTGCGCCGGGGCGGGGCGAAGGCGAAGCTCGTCGAGCACAGCATGGACGACCTCAAGTCGGCGGCGAAGACGCTGCGTTCGGCCCCCCGCGTCGCCGGGACGGCCTGGTCCATGGACTACCGGACCAACCAGGTGGTGGTGCAGGGCGACAGCACCGTCTCCGCGTCCGACTGGTCGCGGATGACACGGGTCGCGGACGGCATCGGCGGGTTCGTGAAGACGGAGCGTACCGAGGGCACGTTCACGCCGCGGCTGAACGGGGCGCAGCCGATCCTGTCGACCGGCGGACGCTGTTCGGCGGGCTTCAACGTGACCAACGGCCAGAGCGACTTCATCCTGACGGCCGGTCACTGCGGCCCGACCGGTTCGATCTGGTTCGCGGACACGGGCGGCACCAACCAGCTGGGCAAGACGGTCACGCAGAGCTTCCCCGGCAACGACTTCTCGCTGGTGCAGTACGCGAGCGGCAAGGCGGGGGACGGCGCCGGGGTCGTGTTCATCGGCAACGGCAAGGGTGTGCAGATCACCGGGGCGGGTGATCCGTCCATCGGCCAGCGGGTGTTCCGCAGCGGCAGCACGAGCGGCCTGCGCGACGGTCAGGTGACGTCGGTCAACGCCACGGTGAACTACCCGGAGGGCACGGTCACCGGGCTCATCGAGACGAACGTGTGCGCCGAGCCCGGGGACAGCGGCGGCCCGATGTTCTCCGAGGGGATCGCGCTCGGCATCACCTCGGGCGGCAGCGGCGACTGCACGCAGGGCGGGACGACGTTCTTCGAGCCGGTGACGAAGGCGATGAAGGAACTCAACGTGCAGCTGATCGTGTCGAACCCGGCGGGTGCGGCCGGGTCGCCCTCGTCGGCGCCGTCGGCCTCCGGCAACCAGGGTTCGATCGCTCCCGGCTCCGCCTCCCCCGGTTCGTCGGCGGCGGTCGACGGAGCGCAGGGCACCCCGCTGCTGAGCCGCCTCACGGACACCCGGAACATCGGTCCCGGTCTGCTGGTCGTCGGGGGAAGCCTGATCGCGCTGGTGGCGACACGGTACATCCGCTCGGAGCAGGACCGCAGGGCGTATCAGCGCTACTACTCGGCGACTTGGGGCTGAGGGCTCACCCCGGCCCCGGCCCGATCAGCCGAGGCTGAGCAGCAGGGTCGCGACGGCCGCCCCCGCGAGACCCGCCAACTGCCTCCGGCCGAGCCGCTCGTGCAGCAGGGCGAGTCCCAGGATCACGGGCAGGGCCGGGTACAGGGAGGCGAGGACGACGGCGACGGCCAGCAACTGCCGCTGGGCGGCGAGCAGATACAGGACGAGCCCGAGGGCGGCACCCGCTCCGACGAGGACCGCCTGGGCGGACCGCACGGGCGGCAGGCGCAGCCGCCGGGGATGCCGGGCGGCTGCGGGCAGCAGGACCAGTACGGCGGCCACCCGGCCGGCGGCGACCGGCCAGAGTCCGCTCGACGCACCGGCCTGGGCGAGGGCGATGTACTGGAGGGCGACTCCGGCGCTGGCCAGCAGTCCGTCGGGGACTCCCCCGCTGCTGTCGGTGCCGCCGCCCGCGACCATCCACAGCGCGGGCACCGCGAGCACGATCCCCAGCCAGGCCACGACGGTCGGCCGGTCTCCGAGCAGCACTCCGCACACCACGGAGAGCCCGACCCCGGTGACGGCGCTGACGGGCACGACCACGCTCATCGCGCCGTGGCTGAGGCCTCGGTTGAGGAAGTGCATGGCGGCGCCGCTTCCGACTCCGGAGAGCGCGCCCCACAGCAGGTCGACGGGGTGCACGGCGTCGGCGGGCAGGAGCAGAGCGGCCGTGGCGGCGAGCAGCAGGCCGCCCAGTTGGCCGAGGAAGGTTACGGCGGCGAAGTGCACGCGGCGGGACAGCAGGCCGCCGGTGAAGTCGACGATGCCGTAGCAGACCGCCGAGGCCAGTGCGAGAAGAGGGCCCATCCCGTCCGGGGTGCCCAGGGACGGGGCGATGATGCCCCGAGGTGGTGCTCGGGGCTCAGGCCGCCCGGACCGGCTGCGGAGCGGCGGCGGCCCACTCCAGGACGAGACGCTGGTACTCCTCGCGCTGCTCGCCGCTCAGTGTCCCGCCCGCCCGGCGCCACAGGGCCCGGATCTCCTCGTTGACCTCGTCGGCCGATCGATCGGTCACGGGTTCAACAGTGGTGGACATGATGTGAAGCATACGGCTCCGGACGTGAAGGCACCGTGAGTAATCACGGCAGAAAAGGGCATATCGGACCGTGTTACTGATCACGTCCATCTGTCAAGGACCGTGGCCCCGTTCACACCTCGGCCACACCCAGGACCAGCACCTGGATCGCCAACACCGCTGCCCCGCGGGCCCAGTCGTGGAAGTCGGACACCCGGGTCTCCAGGTCGATCGGGGCGGCGAGGGGGTGCCGGTGGGCGCGGACGGTGTCCTCGACGGTCCTGGCGGCCACGTCCATCAGTCCGACGCCCTCACCGGCCAGCAGCATCTTCTGCGGCATGGCGAAGTTGGCGATCTGGGCGACCAGCACACCGAGTGCGCGTCCGGCCTCGTCGACGACCCGGGCGGGCATGGGCTCGCCGGCGGCGGCGAGGGCGAGGATCTCCTCGTAGGTGTGGTCGCGGCCGGTGGCGGCCCGTACCTGGTAGCGGATGTTGGGGATGGTGAGCAGGGAGACGGCGCTGCCGCGGGTGCCGTCGGGGGTGAGCGGGCCGTTGGGGTCGATGATCCAGTGCCGCCCGAAGCCCCGGTCCTCCTCGGCGTACGGGACGCGTCGGCCGTTCAGGACGAGGCCGTAGCCGATGCCGGCGCCGATGGTGAGGACGACGAAGCGGTCGAGGCCGCGTCCGGCGCCGAACCAGGTCTCGGCCTCGACGAGGGCGGCGACGTCGTTCTCGACGACCACCGGCAACCCCGTGCGTTCCTCGACGAGTTCGCCCAGGGGCACGTCCCGCCAGCGCAGGAACGGCGACTCCCCGACCACGGCCCGCTCCTGGATGAAGCCGCCGACACCGATGCCGATACCGGCGAGCCGCGGGTGGTCGCGGGCCAGCTCGCCCGTCATCTCCGCGAGCAGGTCGGCGACCTGGGCCGGGTCGTGGCTGACCAAGGGTCGGTCGTGGCGGGCGACGATCTCGCTCCTGAGGGTGGTGACGACGCCGTAGACCATGTCCTCGGTGATCTTGAAACCGACGAAGGACCGGGACTCGGCGACGACGTCGAGGGGCTGCGAGGGACGGCCCTGGCGGACCTCGGCCGGGGCGCCCGCCTCGGGGACCTCGATCAGCAGGCCCGACTCGATGAGCGGTTTGGTCAGCCGGGTGAGGCTGCCGGCGGAGAGGTCGAGCCGGTGGGCGAGTTCGGTGCGCGACAGCGGGCCGTGGACGAGCACCTCGATCGCCACCGAGCGTTCACCGGTGCTCAGGGGTAGCCAGCTGGCGGCAACTGCGGTCATGAAGGTCAGACTCCCACATGATTTCTTTCACCGTAAAAGCAACGTCACCACGATATGGCCGTCGAGGCGGCCTGGAAAAGATGTTTGCGCACCCCTTGACGCATGGATTCTTCCGCCACAAAAGTAAGTGGCCGAGGATGAGCCGCAGCGGACGAGGGAGTCTCCCGATGACCATCGCCTCCAGCAGCCCCCCGTCGCGTCTGCCCCTGGGCGGCGCCGAGGGGGCCCGGACCGAACAGCGGGCGCGACGGGCCAGGACCCGCGAGGGGCGGGGCGACGGACGGCTCGCCGCGGTGTTCATCGCCCCGGCGATGCTGGGCTTCCTGGTCTTCCTGCTGTGGCCGACGCTGCGGGGGATCTATCTCAGCTTCACGCGCTTCAACCTGCTCACCCCCGCCGAGTGGGTCGGCCTGGACAACTACGACCGGATGGTCCACGACCCGATCTTCTGGGACTCGCTGAAGGTGACCGTCGAGTACGTGGTCATCAACATCGGGATCCAGACGGTCTCGGCGCTCGCCATCGCCGTCCTGCTCCAGCGGCTGACCCAGTCGGCGACGCTGCGCGGGATCGTGCTGACGCCGTATCTGATGTCGAACGTGGTCGCGGGCCTGGTGTGGCTGTGGATGCTGGACAACCAGCTCGGCATCGGCAACGAGATCATCTCGGCGCTCGGCTTCGACCGCATCCCCTTCCTCGCGGACGAGACCTGGGCGATCCCGACGATCGCCCTGATCAACGTGTGGCGGCACGTCGGCTACACCGCGCTGCTGCTGTTCGCGGGTCTCCAGGCGATCCCGAACGACATGTACGAGGCCGCGAAGGTGGACGGCGCGAGCGAGTGGCGGATGTTCTGGCGGATCACGATGCCGCTGCTCAGGCCGGTCCTGGCAGTCGTGCTGATCATGACGGTGATCGGTTCGTTCCAGGTGTTCGACACGGTCGCCGTGACGACCGCGGGCGGTCCGGCGAACGCGACCAACGTGCTCCAGTTCTACATCTACGGCGCCGCCTTCGGCCGTTTCCAGTTCGGCTACGCCTCCGCGATGTCGGTGGCCCTGCTCGTGGTGCTGAGCGCGATCACCGTCCTCCAGTACCGGATCACCCGCGCCGGTCAGAGCGACCTGGGCTGAGGGAGAGGAGACCGACATGGCTGCCGTGACCACGACCACTCGTATACGGCCCCAGGGGCGCCGTTTCACCCCTGGCAAGGTCGCCGCCTGGGCGGTGATGACCGCGATCGTGCTCGTCACCCTGCTGCCGTTCTACTGGATCCTGCGCACCGCGCTGTCCACCAACTCCGGCCTCGCCGCCCACCCCGGCGACCCGCTGCCGGTCGACCTCACCACCGGGGGCTTCGAGTGGGCGCTCGGGCTCCAGTCGACCAAGGAGGCGATCGCGCAGGGCGGCGCGGGCGGCGGGCTGAAGTTCTGGCGGTATCTGCTGAACTCGGTGGTCGTCTCGACGCTGATCACCGTCTGCCAGATCTTCTTCTCCGCGATGGCGGCCTACGCCTTCGCCCGGCTGCGCTGGCGGGGCCGGGACAAGGTGTTCGGGCTGTTCCTCGCCGGACTGATGGTCCCGGCGATCTTCACCCTGCTGCCGAACTTCGTGCTCATCAAGCAACTCGGCCTGGTGGACAACCTGTTGGGCATCGCGCTGCCGACGATGTTCATGACGCCGTTCGCGGTGTTCTTCCTGCGCCAGTTCTTCATGAACGTCCCGAGCGAGGTCGAGGAGGCCGCCCTGCTGGACGGCGCCGGGAAGGTGCGGATCTTCTTCCGGGTGCTGCTGCCGATGGCGTCCACGCCGGTCATGACGCTCGCGGTGCTGACGTACATCACGGCCTGGAACGACTACTTCTGGCCGCTGATGGTCTCCTACAGCGACAGCTCCCGCGTCCTGACCGTGGCCCTCGCGATCTTCCGGGCGCAGACCCCGCAGACCGGCACCGACTGGTCGGGCCTGATGGCGGCCACGCTCATCGCCGCCCTGCCGATGCTCGTGCTGTTCGGGTTCTTCGCCCGCCGCATCGTCGGCTCCATCAGCTTCACCGGGATCAAGTGAGGGATTCGTGATGCGACTTCGTACGCTGACCGCCCTGGCCGGCGCACTGGCCCTGACTCTGACGGGGTGCGCGGGCAGCGGCTCCGCCGGATCCTCCTCGGGCACGGTGTCGTACTGGCTGTGGGACTCCAACCAGCTGCCCGCCTACCAGGCGTGCGCCACGGACTTCGAGAAGCGGAACCCCGGACTGCGCGTGAAGATCACCCAGTTGGGCTGGGACGACTACTGGACCAAGCTCACCGCGAGCTTCATCGCCGGGACCGAGCCGGACGTGTTCACCGACCACATCCAGAAGTTCGGGCAGTTCGCCGACCTGAAGGTGCTGGAGCCGCTGGACGATCTGGACATCGACCCGGCGGCCTACCAGAAGGGGCTCGCCGACAACTGGATCGGCCAGGACGGCCATCGCTACGGCGCCCCCAAGGACTGGGACACCGTCGCCCTCTTCTACAACCAGAAGGCGGCGACGGACGCGGGCCTCTCCGCGGCTCAACTGAGCGACCTTTCCTGGAACCCGAAGGACGGCGGCAGCTTCGAGAAGGCCATCGCGCACCTCACCGTCGACAGGAACGGCAAGCGGGGCGACGAACCCGGCTTCGACAAGAACCACGTCAAGGTCTACGGCCTCGCCAGCAACGGCGGCGGGGACGGCGACGGGCAGACCCAGTGGAGCAGCTTCGCCGCCTCCGCGGGCTGGACCTACACCGACAAGAAGCGGTGGGGCACGAAGTACCGGTACGACAGCGCGACCTTCAAGTCGGTCATCGACTGGTGGTTCGGGCTGGCGAAGAAGGGCTACATGGCCCCCTTCACCTCCTACAACTCCCAGTCCAGCCCCGGCAACGCCCAGGTCGCCGCGGGCAAGGCGGCCGCCACCCTCGACGGGGCCTGGATGATCTCGACGTACGCCGGGTTCAAGGGCATGAAGATCGCCACCGCCCTGACCCCCGAGGGCCCCACCGGCAAGCGCGCCACGATGATGAACGGCCTCGCCGACTCCGTCACCAAGAACGCCCGCAACAAGGCAGGGGCGTTGAAGTGGGTGAAGTACCTGTCGTCCGACGAGTGCCAGCGGACGGTGGGGAGTTACGGCATCGTCTTCCCGGCCACGCCCGACGGCACCGCGGCCGCCGTGGCCGCGTACAGGAAGAAGGGCATCGACGTCACGGCCTTCACCGAGCCGGTCGCCGACACCAGGGACTTCACGACCTTCTCCTATCCGATCACCAACTACGCGGCCGACGTGTACGCGCTGATGCATCCGGAAATGCAGGACATCTACGGCAACGGCAAGTCCGTTGACGGCCTCGACCGCACCACCGACCAGATCAACCTGATTCTCGACCAGTGAAGGGCACGCACTTCATGACGTTCTCCCTCGGCATCGTCGGCGCCGGCCAGTTCTCCGGCCAGTTCGCCACGCTGTTCCAGGCCCACCCCGGTGTCGGCGACGTCTACGTCACCGATCTGCTCCCCGAACGGGCCGAGCGGCTCGCCGAAGCACAGGGGCTCGCCGGCACCTTCCCCACCTACGAGGCCATGCTGGAGTCGAAGGAGGTCGACGCGGTCGCGATCTTCACCCAGCGCTGGACGCACGGCCCCCTGGTGCTCCAGGGGCTCAACGCCGGCAAGCACGTGTACTCCGCGGTGCCCATGGCGATCACCACGGAGGAGATAGCGGCCGTCATCGACGCGGTCCGGGCGACCGGGCTGACGTACATGATGGGTGAGACCAGCCAGTACAACCCGGCGACCGTGCACGCCCGCAACCAGATCGCCGAGGGCGCCTTCGGGCGGCTCTTCTACGCCGAGGGCGACTACGTCCACGACATGGACCTCGGGTTCTACGAGGCGTACCAGTACAGCGGGGGCGAGAGCTGGAAGGAGACCGCCAGCTATCCCCCGCTGCTCTACCCGACGCACTCGGTGGGCGGGGTGCTCGGCGCCTGGCAGACGCACGCGGTGAGCGTGTCGGCGATCGGTGTCGTCGACGACCGCGGGGACGGGGTGTTCGACAAGGAGGTCAGCCAGTTCGGCAACGACTTCTCCAACGCGACCGCGCTGTTCGAGGTGGCGGGCGGCGGGTCGTTCCGCACCAACGAGTTCCGGCGGGTCGGCTACCCGTCCCACATCCGGGAGTCGCGGTTCCGGTTCTTCGGGACCGAGGCGAGCATGGAGCAGCTCGCCACGGTCGCGCTGTGGCAGGACAAGAAGGGGGTGAAGGACATCAGCGAACTCCTTGAACCCAAGCCCACCATGTCTCCCGACGATCCGTCGCTCCAGCACATCGCGCCGGAGCTGCGGGCCGCCTTCACCTCCGGCTCGGCGCCGGTGCACGACCGGGCACGGCTGCCGCAGTCCTTCGACAACCTGCACAACGGCCACGAGGGCAGCCACCACTTCCTGGTGGACGACTTCGTGACCGCCGTCAACACCCGGTCGCTGCCCTCGGTCAACGCCTGGGTGGCGGCCCGCTACACCCTGCCGGGCGTCGTCGCGCACGACTCGGCACGGCAGGGCGGGGTCAGGCTGGAGATCCCGGACTTCGGGGACGCGCCTCAGTAACCCGTGCTCAGGGCCGGGTACCTGTCGCTCAGGTGCCCGGCTTGCGGCCGTACACGAAGACGTCGTCGCCCGTCTTCAGCAGCGACCAGTACTTCTTGGCGTCCTTCGGGGTCATGTTGGTGCAGCCGTGGGAGCCCGGCGGGTTCCACATGCTGAGGTTCACCGAGTGGAAGGCCTGGCCGCCGTCGAAGAACTGGCTGTACGGCATCGGCACGTTGTAGATCGACGAGACGTGGTTCTTGTCGCGCCAGTAGATCTTCTTCAGGCCGGTGCGGGTCTCGTAGCCGTCGCGACCGGTGCGGACCGGGACGGGGCCGTAGACGAGCCTGCTGCCGTCCTGGATCCAGCTCAGCTGGAGGGTGAGGTTGACGCAGGCGATACGGCCCTTGTTGGTCGGGCACTTGCCGTCCCGGTTGGGGTTGTGGCCGACGGCCTTCTGCTTGTTCATCAGGTCCATCACGCCCCAGGTGACGGATCCGGCGTAGCCGATGTTCGGTGTGATGCCGTGCTTGGTCTGGAAGGCCTTGATCGCCTTGCAGTCGGCGGTGGACTGCCGTCCGTCGACCGGGCGGCCGAGGAACTTCTCCACCTTCTTCTGGTACGGCCCCGCCTGCGTGGTGCAGCTCCCCGCCGCCTGCGCGGGCGCGGCGCCCAGCGCGATGGTCAGTGGTGCGACGAGTCCGGTGATGCCCAGCGCGACGGCGCCCCGTCTGCGTATGTCCCCCATGGCCTGTCTCCTCAGTACGGTGTGATCTCTGCCAGGTAGACCGGTGTTCGGGTGTGTTCGTTGTACTGCGGAACGGGCTGCGACGAAACGGTGACAATGTTCGGGTGCGGTGAGGGTCGTCCTGCGGGTGCGGCGCCGTTGTGGCTGGTCGCACAGTTCTCCGCGCCCCTGGGTGGGTCAGGCTTACTCTGCCCGCATGCACCCTGCGCTCGCCGAGGATCTGGCCCGGCTTCCCGAGCTCCTCCAGTCCGCTCGTGATCTCGCCTCCCGGGAACTCGCCGGGCTGACCGAGCGGCCTGTCGTACGGCTGGACAGAGCACCCGGTCCCCCTTCCCTGCCGGATCAGGGCGCCGGGACCCAGGCTGCGCTGGACCGGTTCGCCGAGCGGTGGGCGTCCGGGTTCTCCGGGTCCGCCGGGCCGCGCTATCTCGGGTTCGTCACCGGGGGTGCCACGCCCGCTTCCGTGGCCGGGGACTGGCTGACCAGCGCCTACGACCAGAACGGCTCCGGGGCCGTCGGTTCCTGGGCGGACGCGCTGGAGCGGGAGACCCTGGGGTGGCTGCGGGAGCTGTTCGGGCTGAGCGCCGCGCACAGCGGGGCCTTCGTCACCGGGGCGACCGTGTCGAACACCGTGGGGCTGGCGGTGGCCCGTGAGTGGCTGGGCGAGCGGCTCGGTGTGTCCGTCGCCGAGGAGGGGGCGGGCGCGCTCGGGGCGGTCGACGTGCTCTCCGGCAGCCCGCACTCCAGTGTCGCCAAGGCGCTGTCGGTGCTGGGCATCGGCCGGAACCGGCTGCGCCGGGTGCCGGTGCTCGGGGGCGGCCGGGAGGCCGTGGACGTGGGCGCGCTCGATGCCACGCTGGCGGAGCTGGGCGGGCGGCCGACGATCGTGGTGGCGAACGCCGGCACGGTGAACACGGTCGACTTCGACGATCTTCGGGCCATCGCCGCACTCAAGGAGCGCCACGACTTCTGGCTGCACGTCGACGCCGCGTTCGGCGCCTTCGCCGCGCTCTCCCCCGCCCACGCCCACCTCGTCGCCGGGCTCGACGCGGCCGACTCGGTCTGCGTCGACCTCCACAAGTGGCTGAACGTGCCCTATGACGCGGCCGTCCAGTTCACCCGCCGCCGGGACCTCCAGGTCGCCGTCTTCCACAACGCCTCGCCATACCTGGGCCTGCCCACCGGGGACCCCGACTTCCTCCACCTCACCCCGGAGAACTCCCGCCGCCTGCGCGCCCTTCCGGCCTGGTTCTCCCTCGTCGCCTACGGCCGTGAGGGGCACCGCGAGATCGTGGAACGCAATGTCGCCCTCGCCCGAGAGCTGGGTGACCGCATCGAGGACACCGAGGGCCTGCGGCTGTCGGCACCGGTCCGCCTCAACGTCGTCTGCTTCACCCTGGACCGGGACCCGGCCCAGGACCGGGTCGACGCGCTGGCCCGTGCGGTCGCCGAGTCCGGCGAGACCTTCCTGACGCCGACCGTGTTCGGCGGGGTGCCTGCGCTGCGGGCGGGGTTCAGCAACTGGCGTACGACCCGGGCCGACGTGGAGCGGGTGGCCGACGCCATTGCTTCGGCCGCTTCGGCCGTTTGAGCGCGGGCGGTCCCGCGTCTAAGGAGTGTCCAGCCATGCGTCGATGCGCGTGATCGCGTGTTCCACGGTGTCGCGCGGGGCGCCGGAGGCTTCGAGCGAGGTTCGGGCCACGGCGGCGAGCTGGTGGTCGGTGAGGGCGAGCGCCGTGCGGGCCGTTTCGTACTCCTGAAGCAGACCCGGACCGAACAGAAGCGGGTCGTCGGCGTTGAGGGTGCACCGCACGCCCTGGCGCAGCAGCAGCGGGAGAGGGTGTTCGGACAGCGAGGCGACGACCCCGAGGGCGACGTTGGAGGTGGGGCAGACGTCGAGGACTGTCCCTTCCGCGGCCAGGCGGGCGAGGAGAACGGGGTCCTCGACGGCCCGGACGCCGTGAGCGATCCGTCGGGCGCCGAGTACGTCGAGGGCGGCGCGCACACCGGCCGGACCGGCGAACTCCCCCGCGTGCGGGGCGAGGATGAGCCCGGCCTCGCGAGCGACGGCGAACGCCTCGGCGAACGGCTCAGGGGCATCGCGGGCCTCGTCTCCGGCCAGACCGAAGCCGACCACCCCACCACCGGCTCGCCTTGCCGCGAGACGGGCGGCCTCGACCGCCTCCGACGGGTCCGCGTTGCGCCGGGCGAACACCAGGACGCCGAAGCCGACGCCCAGCCGGGCGCCCGTGCGGCGGCCCTCGTCCATCACCTCGTCCAGCAGGTCGAGCGCGGCGTCCGGATCGTCCTCGTAGGTCAGCGGGTTCAGGTGCGGTTCCACCCATACCGCTCCGTCCGCGGCGGCGTCCTCGACCACTTCGCGCACCAGCCGCAGAAGGTTCCTGCGCGGGCCCTCGCGCACCACTCGGGCGGCGGCCCCGTAGAGGGCGCCGAAGTCCTGGAACGAGGCGAAGCCGGTGGAATCCGGCGGGTGTTCGCCGCGTTCGGCCGCCAACTCCGCGAGCGTGGCGGGACGCATCGCGCCTTCGAGATGCAGATGGAGATGTGCCTTCGGCAGCCGGTCCAGCGTTCGCACCTTCAGGCTCCCCGCTCCGGATGGACCGTCGCATGGAACCCGGTGTTGACCGCGGTGAGTCCGCCGTCGACGACCAGGGTGGTGCCGGTGATCCACGCGGCGTCACGGGAGGCGAGGAAGGCGACCGCGGCGGCGATGTCGTCGGGCTCGCCGACTCTGCCGAGCGGGTACAGGCGTCGCATCGCGGCGAGTTCGTCCTCGCGTCCCTCCCAGGCGGAGGTGCGGACGGTGCCCGGCACGACCTGGTTGACGCGGACCCCGCGGGCGGCGGCGTGGCCGGCGAGGGTGCGGGTCAGGGAGGCGAGGCCCGCCTTGGCGGCGCTGTAGGCGTGGTTGCCAAAGTCCTGGAGGCCGTTGACGGAACCGATGTTGACGATGGCACCGCGTCCGGAGGCGACCAGATGCGGGAGGGCGGCGCGCGAGCAGCGGTAGGGGCCGCCCAGGGTGATGTCGAGGTCCCGGGCCCACTCGTCGTCGGAGTCGTCCTCGAAGAGCGGGGTCTCGGGGGTGCACCGGGCGGCGCAGTTGACCAGGACGTCGAGCGAGCCGAAGGTGTCGACGGCGTGGGCGACGACCGACTCGACGGCCGGGCGGTCGGCCACGTCGCACTCCGACGCCCGCGCGGTCAGGCCCTGTTCGCGAAGACGCGCGGCCGTCCTCTCCACGACCGCCCCGTCCCGGTCGGTGAGCAGGACCGCCGCGCCCTCCTCGGCCAGCCTGCGGGCCGTCGCCGCGCCGATGCCGCGGGCAGCGCCCGTGACGAGAACTCCGTGCCCCTCGAAGCGCTGTGTGTGCGTCATGGGTCGAAGGTAGTCCCCCGGTGATCAACCGGGCGGATACCGTTCGTCCATGTCAGCGTTCCTGCAGCAACTCCCCGCGCTCATAGGCGTCGTCATCGGCGCGCTCGGTTCCTATCTGGCGGTCGTGCGGGGCGACCGGGCCAGGTTCCAGCGGGAGCAGGCGGCCCGCTGGGACGAACGCAAGCTGGCGGTGTACGCCGACTACGCGCGGACGCTGAAGAAGTCCGTCACCCTCGCCTACCGGACCGCCTCGCACTTCGGCATCGACCGCCACCCGCACCCGCTGACGCCCGAGGAGGCCCTGCCGCTGCTCACCGAGGCCACGATCGCCAGGGACCCGGCCGGGGAGGCGCTGATCCTGCTGGGCAGCCCCGAGGTGGTGGAGCGGGCCCGGACCTGGGTCGTGGTCCTGCTGGAGATGGAGGCTTTCCTGCGCGCGGGGACCCGGGACCAGGCAGCCTGGCAGGCGCTGGTGGACCGGCAGCGCGGTGGGCGCGAGGGGTACTACGCCGCCGTACGCGAGGATCTCGCGCTGCCTCCCGGGCACTCGGCGCGCTGGCCGCTCGCGCCCGCCGCGCAGAACCCTCCGGGTCAGCGGTAGCCCGTCACGTCGGCCGGTTTGCCCGCGTCCTGGACCTCGACCAGATAGCGCCAGGCGTCCGGGCGGCTGCCGTCGAGGTCAGTGAAGCCGTACGTCCGGGCGAGCGAGCCCCCGTCGAGGGACTGCCCGTTCCAACGGGCCACCTCGGGGTCGGAGGCGAGGGCGGCCACCGCGCGGCCCACATAGCGCGGGGTCTCCGAGATGGCGAAGTGGGGGACGCGGTCGAGGGCGTCGCGCCAGTTCTCCTCCCGCACCTCGTAGTGCTCGAGCATCATCTCGGAGCGCAGCCAGCCCGGGGTGAGCGCGACGGCGGTGGCGCCGCGCGGGCCGAGTTCGTGGCCGAGGGCGAAGGCCATGCGGATGACGGAGGTCTTGGCGAGGTCGTAGAAGAAGGAGACGCGGTAGTTCTCGCGGTTGTAGGCGTCGGTGCCGTCGGTCATCTCGACGACCAGTCCGCCCGGTGTGCGCAGCAGCAGCGGCAGGGCGTGGTGGCTGGTGATCGCGTGGGTCTCGACGGCGAGCCTGAGCAGCCTGAGGCCGTCGTCCAGGTCGTGCTCCCACACGGGGCTGCCCCACGCGAAGAGCTTCTCGCCGCCCCAGATGTCGTTGACCAGGATGTCGAGGCGGTCCTGCTCCTCGGCGACGCGGTCGACGAGGGCGCGGACCTGTCCGGGGTCCAGGTGGTCGGTGGGTACGGCGATGCCGTGGCCGCCGGCCGCGGTGACGAGGTCGGCGGTGTCCTCCAGGGTCTCGGGGCGGTCGTACTCGGAGCGGCTCGCGCGGGTGCTGCGTCCGGTGACGTAGACGGTGGCGCCCGCCGCGCCCAGTTCGACGGCGATGCCGCGTCCGGCCCCCCGTGTGGCTCCGGCGACCAGTGCGACCTTGCCGTGCAGCGGCTGTGACATGTCCGACCTCCCGTTGTGCCCGATGACGCTTCGAGCATGGCCGGGAAGCCGGACAACCTCTGTCGTGATTTAGGGGCGGGTCACCCGGTCGCGCGCAGTTTCTCGTCCAGGGTGTCCAGATCCGGCAGGAACCAGATGTGGCCGCCCTGGTTCGTCTCGTGGACGAAGTCCCTGAGGGCGGTGCTGTCGTCGAGGTGGCGGGTGACGTCACCGACGACGGCCAGTCGTACCCGGTAGGTCACGAACTTCTGCATCACCGCGCCCGCGAGGCCCGACCGCAGCCGGAAGAACTCCTCGGCGACCCGTGTCACGGGTACGGCGACCACCTGGGCGTCGCGGCCCATGGCGTCGCCGATCAGGTCGAGGGCGGCCCGCTCGCCGTCCAGCGGGGGGCCGTCCGGGGCGCAGTGCAGGACGTTCACGCCGTTCAGGTGCACGACGTCGTCAGTGGCCACGGTCGATCCACTCCTGGAGGTGCGGGGCCTCGGCGCCGATGGTGGTGGGGTCGCCGTGGCCGGTGAGGACCTTCGTCCCGGGCGGCAGGGCGAGCAGCCGGTCGCGGATCGAGTCGATGATCGTCGGGAAGTGGGAGAAGGAGCGGCCGGTGGCGCCCGGGCCGCCCTGGAAGAGGGTGTCCCCGGTGAAGACGGCCCCGAGGCCGGGGTCGTGAAGGCAGACCGCGCCCGGTGCGTGGCCGGGGGTGTGCAGCACCGTGAGGTCGGCACCCGCGGCCTCGATGACCTGCCCGTCGCGCAGGTGGGCGTCGGGGTCCCGGTCGGGGTGGGTCTGCTTCCAGAGGGGCAGGTCGTCGGGGTGCAGCCAGATCGTGGCGCCGGTGCGGTCCGCGAGGGCGGGTGCGGCGTCGATGTGGTCGTTGTGGGCGTGGGTGCAGACGATCGCGGTCAGCCTGCGGTCGCCGACGGCCTGGAGGATGGCGTCGGCGTCGTGGGCGGCGTCGATGACGATCACCTCGTGGTCGTTGCCGACGATCCAGACGTTGTTGTCGACGTCCCAGGTGCCGCCGTCGAGACTGAACTGCCCTGAGGTGACGAGGCGTTCGATGCGCGGAGCCATCAGAGCACCACCACCGAGCGCAGGACGTCGCCGTGGTGCATGCGCTCGAACGCCTTCTCCACCTCGTCGAGTCGGATGGTCTCGGTCACGAACGCCTCAAGATCCAGGCGGCCTTGCAGATGCAGGTCGATCAGCATGGGGAAGTCGCGGGAGGGCAGACAGTCGCCGTACCAGGACGACTTGAGCGAGCCACCGCGGCCGAAGACGTCGAGGAGCGGCAGCTCCAGCTTCATCTCCGGGGTGGGCACGCCGACCAGGACGACGGTCCCGGCGAGGTCGCGGGCGTAGAAGGCCTGCTTGTACGTCTCGGGGCGGCCGACCGCCTCGATGACGACGTCGGCGCCGAAGCCGCCGGTGAGGTCGCGGATGGCCTCGACCGGGTCGTTCTCGCGGGAGTTGACGGTGTGGGTCGCGCCCATGGTGCGGGCCTTCTCCAGCTTGCGGTCGTCGATGTCCACGGCGATGATCTTCGCCGCGCCCGCGAGGTTCGACCCGGCGATGGCGGCGTCGCCGACTCCGCCGCAGCCGATCACGGCGACGGTGTCGCCCCGGCCTACCTGCCCGGTGTTGATCGCGGCACCGATGCCGGCCATCACGCCGCAGCCCAGCAGGCCCGCGACCGCGGCCGAGACCGACGGGTCGACCTTGGTGCACTGTCCGGCGGCGACGAGAGTCTTCTCGGCGAACGCGCCGATCCCCAGGGCCGGGGACAGCTCCCTGCCGTCGGTGAGCGTCATCTTCTGCTTCGCGTTGTGGGTGTTGAAGCAGTACCAGGGCCGCCCACGCAGACAGGCACGGCAATTGCCGCACACGGCACGCCAGTTGAGGATCACGAAGTCGCCGGGCGCGACGTCGGTCACCCCCGCGCCGACCGACTCCACGACACCGGCGGCCTCGTGGCCGAGCAGGAAGGGGAAGTCGTCGTTGATCCCGCCCTGCTTGTAGTGCAGGTCGGTGTGGCAGACCCCGCAGGCCTGCACCTGCACGACGGCCTCTCCGGGTCCCGGATCCGGCACCACGACCGTCTCCACCCGCACCGGCTCGTCCTTGCCGGGTGCGATCACCCCGCGTACCTCCTGCGCCATGGCCTGACCCCTTCTGTCGCCCGGTGCACGTCCCTCCGACCCTACGTGTGACTGATCAGTAACGGCATGGATTCCGCCACCGAAAAATACCCCCGGGGGTACCTCTGCTACGGTGGAACACATACCCCCGGGGGTAAATTTCCCCGAGTTTCCACGAGGAGAGGAGTGCTGTCGTGTACTTCGTCGACACCATCGAGGTGCCGGGCCTGGGCAACCGCGGCTACCTGGCGGGCGGTGCCCGCAGCGCCGTGGTGGTGGATCCGCCGCGGGACATCGACCAGGTGATCGCGGCGGCGGCCCGGCGCGGGGTGCGGATCACGCACGTCGCCGAGACGCACGTCCACAACGACTACGTGACCGGTGGCCTGGAGCTGGCCCGGCTCACGGGGGCCGCCTACCTGGTGCCGGCCGGGGCGCGGGTCGCCTTCGCGCGGACGCCGGTCGCCGACGGGGACCTGGCGGAGATCGGGGACGGGCTGGTGCTGCGGGCCCTCGCCACTCCCGGTCACACCCCGCACCACACCTCGTACGTCCTGGAGGAGTCCGGGAGCGCGGTGGCGGTCTTCACCGGCGGCTCCCTGCTGATCGGCACCGTGGGACGGCCCGATCTCGTGGAGCCGGGGCTGACCGGGCGGCTGGCGCGGGCGCAGTACGCCTCGGCGCACCGGCTGGCCGCGGAGCTGCCGGACGAGACGGCCGTACTGCCGACGCACGGGTTCGGGAGTTTCTGTTCCGCCGCGCGGGCCGGGGGCGGGGAGTCGACGACGATCGGGCGGGAGCGTGGCTCGAACGAGGCGCTGGTCAAGGATGTCGACGCGTTCGTCGCCGATCTGCTCGCCGGGCTCGACGACGTGCCCGCCTACTACGCGCACATGGGTCCCGCGAACGCGCAGGGTCCCGGCCCGGTGGACCTCACCCCGCCCCGGCCGGCGGACGCCGAGGAGATCGCCGCGCGGCTGGCGGCCGGTGAGTGGGTGGTGGACCTGCGGGACCGGCGGGCCTTCGCCGCCGGGCATGTGGCGGGGGCGCTCAACTTCGAGGCGGAGGGGCAGCTCGCCACCTACCTGGCCTGGCTGGTGCCGTGGGGCAAGCCGGTCACCCTGCTGGCGGCGACGTCCGCCCAACTCGCCGACGCCCAGCGGGAACTGGTCCGCGTCGGCATCGACCGGCCCGCCGCGGCGGCGACCGGGTCACCGGCCGACTGGCTGCGGGACGGCGAGTCACCGCGCGCTTTCCCCCGCGGCACTTTCGCAGAGCTGGCGGCTGCAGACCCGGACAGGGTCGTGGTGCTGGACGTGCGGCGGGACTCGGAGCGGTCGGACGGTCACATCAGGGGTTCGCTGCACATTCCCCTGCACCGGCTGCGCGACCGGCTGCCGGAGATACCGGACGGCGTGGTGTGGGTGCACTGCGCGGGCGGGATGCGGGCCGGCATCGGCGCCTCGATCCTCGACGCGGCCGGGCGTCAAGTGGTCGCCGTGGACGACGGGTTCGCCTCGGCCGCCGAGGCCGGGCTCCCCATGGCGAGGATCACCGCGGCGCAGGCCCACGAACGGACGGGCACGGAGGGGACGGCCGTACTCCTGGACGTCCGTGAGCGGGAGGAGTGGGCCGCGGGGCATGCGCCGGGGGCCGTGCACGCTCCGCTGTCCGCGCTGCTGGCGGGCGGCCGGTTGCCCGAGGCCGCCGCGAACCGCCCGGTGGTCACCGTCTGCCGGTCCGGCAAGCGGTCCCGCGCGGCGGTCGCACTGCTGGAGGCGCGGGGCGTGGACGCGGTCGACGTACTGGGCGGAATGGCGGCGTGGGTGGCGGCGGGGCTGCCGGTGACGGGCGGATCGCCGGCCGCCGGACGTGTCGGCCGGGACCCGGAGCAAGGCGATCCGCGCCACGCCGACGCGCACCGCACACCGGCCGGAGCGCCCTCGGGCGACTCCGCCGCCCCGGTCAGGTGACCCCGCTCGTCCTCGCCCTGTTCGCCGGCGGTCTCACCGGACTGGCGCTCGGCGCGCTCGGAGGCGGCGGGAGCATGCTGGCCGTGCCCGCGCTCATCTATCTGCTCGGCTTCAGTCCGGCCGCGGCCACCACCGCGGGACTGGTCGTCGTCACGCTGACCTCGGTGACCGCGCTGGTCACGCACGCGCGCGAGGGCGCGGTGCGGTGGCGCGAGGGTGCCCTGTTCGCGGCGGCGGGACTCGTGCCCGCGGCGGTCGGCGGGGCGGTGTCAGGGCACCTGTCCTCCGGTGTGCTGACGGGTGCGTTCGCCGTGGTCGCCGCCCTCGCCGCGGTGCGGATGCTCCGGCCTTCGGCATCGGTACGACCGGACGGTGTGCCGGTGCGCGCCGGCCGGGTCGCCAGGACCGGGGCGGGGCTCGGCGCGGTGACCGGGGTGCTGGGCGTGGGCGGCGGCTTTCTCGCCGTACCGGCACTGGTGAACGTCGTCGGTCTGCGGATGCGGGCCGCGGTGGGGACCAGCCTCCTGGTCATCACCGTCAACTCGCTGGCCGCGCTGGCGGCGCGCACCGGTACGACCGTCGACGTCGACTGGGGTGCCGTCGCCCCGTTCGCCGCGGCCGCGGTGCTCGGCGCCTGGGACGGCAGGCGGCTCGCCGCCCGGCTGTCGGCGAGCGCGCTTCAGCGGACGTTCGCCGTGGCCCTGCTGGCGGTGGCCCTGTTCATGCTGGTGGACGCCGTCGTCTGAGGGTCAGGCCAGTGACAGGAACAGCTTCTCCAGGCGGGCCTTCATCTGTTCGGTGGTCTCGCCGTCGCCGTTCTTCCCGGGGTCGGTCAGGCACTGCTGGAGCCCCGTGGCGATGATCGCGAAGCCGGCCCGGTCGAGGGCGCGGGAGGCCGCGGCGAGCTGGGTGACCACGTCCTCGCAGTCCCGGCCCTCCTCGATCATCTTGATCACCCCGGAGATCTGCCCCTGCGCCCGGCGCAGCCGGTTCAGCACGGACTTGAGCTCATCACCCTCGAACTGAAGTTCCACCATCACTCCTCTGCATACCCTTGGGGGTATTTTACCTCCTTCGGGTCATCTCCTCGCCTCACCTTCCTCTCCGAAAGGACCACGTCCGACATGACCCCTTCCGCTCTCGACTCTGCCCAGGCCGACGCCCGTCTGGACCGGCTGACCGTCGTCGACGTCCGGACCCCGGGCGAGTACGCCTCCGGTCATCTGCCCGGGGCCCTCAACATCCCGCTGGACCAGATCGGGCGGGCGCTGCCCGCGCTCCGGGAGGCACCAGGCGACCTGCTCGTCGTCTGCGCCTCCGGCGCGCGGTCACGCGGCGCGTGCGAGCTGCTCGCCGAGCACGGCATACGGGCACTCACCCTGACCGGCGGCACCCGGGGCTGGGCCGAGGCCGGTCACCGGCTCGACCGGCCGGCCTCCGGTACGCGGACCGTCTGGTCCATGGAGCGGCAGGTCCGCTTCACGGCGGGCGCCGTCGTCCTGGCCGGTCTGGGGCTCGGACTGCTACATCCGGCCTGGCAGTTGCTCGCCGCGGGCATCGCGGGCGGACTGGTCCTCTCCGCGGTCACCGACACCTGCGGGATGGCCGCCCTGCTGGCAAAGCTGCCGCACAACCGCCCCCGACCGGCCGACCTGGACGCGACCCTGGCGGCGCTCGCCGGGCGCTGACCTTCCACGGCGCTCGCCGGGCACGACCGTCCACGGCCTGTCGGCTGACCTTCCACGGCCTGCCGCCTGATCGTCTCCGGCCTACCGCAGGAACTCCCGGACCGCCCGCTCCAGGCCCTCCTCCTCGAAGCAGTTCCGGCCGTCGAGGGTCAGCAGCCGGTGCGGGACGTGGACGAGGGTGGCGGCGACATGGCAGGCCGTGGTCCCGGTGGGGCCGGGTTCGGCGAGCACCACGTCCGCGTGGTCGGCGGCGAGCACCGCCGTCCGCAGGCCGATCTCGTCGAAGGGCCGCAGGGTGCGGGCGTAGAGCACAGCCAGGTCCAGGTCCGCCGTGGCGCGGAGCACCGGGTCGAGGGTGGCGCCCACGGCGAGCACCACCCCGGCCCGCCCGTCCCTGACCCGTGCGAATCCCTCGGCAGCGGCCCGCGGTTCGGCGTTGGCCTCGGCGGTCACATGGACGTAGGCGCGCTCGCCCCGGTGCCCGGCGTCCAGGATCGTCTGCCGCACCTCGTCGGGATGGCCGGGCACATGCAGCGTCCACCGCGGATCCGCGGCGAACCTGCTCAGCTCCTCCAGGGCGCCGTAGCCGACGACGACTCCGCCGTCGGACGGGGTCCGGGGCAGGGTTTCGGCTACGGCGAGGAGCATGTCGGACTGCATGGGTCGGCCTCCTGCGGGCGAGTTCCCGGGGCACGTCAAGAATTCGGGAAGAAGCCTCTTGACGTGTATTCATATTCCCCGGGATTCCCTGCTTTTCGGCGTCCGAAAGCAGCGAAGGAGAACCTTTGATAACCCCACAGGAAAGTGGCCCTCTCTTTGCCGTGCCGAGGCTTTCTCCTGGTTTCCGATCAAGATCACCGAGCGTAGGTTGGCGCTGGGATTTCCTCGGTACGCACAGTGGAAGGGAACGTGGCCATGCCGGAGCAGGAGACACATCCGACCGTCCGTCTCATCGTGGGACCGACCGGTGTCGGCAAGAGCGCGGCGGCCACCGCGCTGGCCCGCGCAACCGGGGCACCGATCGTGGTGGCCGACCGGTTACAGTGCTTCACCGACCTGCTCACGACCAGCGCCCGGGCGGGGGCCGACGTGCCGGGCGTGCAGCGGTACTGGCTCGGCGACCGAACCTTCGCGGACGGCGACCTGTCGGCGGTCGAGGCCACCGACTCCCTTGTCCGGCTGGTGGACCGGCTCAGTGAGCGGCATCCGTCGGTGATCGTCGAGGGCGGTTCGGTGTCCCTGCTGCGGGAGCTGTCGGCCCGCCGCCGTGAGCTGCCCTGGCGTGCGACGGTCCGGGTCCTCCCGGTGCCCGACCGTGCCTCCTACGTCGAGGCCCTGACCCGCCGGGCGTTCACGATGCTCGCGCCGGCCGCGCCCGACCGCAGCCTCCTGGAGGAGCTGGCGGCGCTCTGGCGCGACCCCGGGCAGCGGTGGCTGGCCGCGTCCGTCAACGGCTTCGAGGCGGTGCTCGAATGCTGCGCCAAGTACGGGATCGGTGTGGAAACGATCTCCGACGGGCAGCTGTCCGAAAGCGTGCTGTCCCGAATGGCGGCGCTCATCGCGGAACGGCACGCGGAACACGGACTTCTCCAGCACCGCGTGTTCGGCGAAATTTTCGAGGGCTGGGAAATGCGGTCGGAAACCGGCCACGGTGTCGTGGAGCGTGCGGCGTGAAAGGGATATCCGGGCTCGTCTCGCTGCCCGGGGCGAGCGCCGGGCAGCTGGCGGGCGCGACGGACGACTTCGGCCACATCGTCGGCTCCCGGCCCCTGGGGGTACTGACCGCCCGGTCCGCCGACACGGTCCGGGAACTCGTCGCGTTCGCCGGTCCGCGCGGACTGCCGGTCACGGCGCGCGGCGGCGGTCACGCGCTGTACGGACAGGGGCAGGCGCACGGCGGGTACGTCGTCGACATGGGCCCGCTCGACGAGGTGCGCTGTGCTCCGGCCGACCGCACGCTGAGCGCCGGAGCGGGCGCGCCCTGGAGCGCGGTGGTGCGCGCCGCGCTGGCCGAGGGACTCACGCCGCCGGTGCTCCCCGACCATCTCGGCACCAGCGTCGGCGGGGTGCTCAGCACCGGCGGCTTCGGCGCCACCAGCCACCGCCACGGACTGGTCGCGGACTGGGTGCGGGACCTGGACGTCGTCACGGGCAACGGCGAACTGCTGACCTGTTCCCGCGAACAGCGCCCCGATCTCTTCGACGCGGTGTCGGCCGGTCTCGCCCAGTGCGCGCTGATCGTCCGGGCCACCCTGCGGCTGCTGCCCGCGCCCGCGCGCGTCCGGCGGTTCCGTCTCCACCTCGGCGAGCCCCAGCGCTATCTCACCGATCAGCGCCGGCTCTGCCGTGACGGCCGGTTCAGCCATGTGTGCGGTCAGGCGCGTCCGGCGGTCGGCGGCGCGTGGACGTACATGATCGAGGCCGTCGCCCCGCACACCGACGAACTCCCGGGCGACGACGACCTGTTGATCGGGGACCTCGGCCACGACCGCGACACCGTGGAGATCGAGGACCTGCCGTACGAGGAGTTCCTGCACCGCCCGCGGCGCGACGAACGGCTCCTGCGCGCCACCGGCGAGTGGCAACGCCCGCACCCGTGGCTGTCGTTGCTGCTCCCCGAGGACAGCGCCGCCGCCTTCGTCCCGGAGGTGCTGGCCGACCCGGCCCAGCGCGCTCTGCGGACCTGCGGCGCGGTGCAGCTGCGCCCCCTGACCGGCCGCGCGCTGGGGGCCCGGCTGCTGCGCAGGCCACCGGACGAACGCCTGTGCCTGCTCACCCTGATGCGGACGGCCCCGCCCACCGACCCGGTCGCCGTACGGGAGTTGGTGGCCGCCAACCGCGCGGTGTACGAGCGGGCGCGGTTCGTGGGCGGTGTGCTCCACCCGGTGAGCGCCCTGCCCATGGCTCCGGAGGACTGGCGCGCCCACTTCGGCCCGCTCTGGCCCGACCTAGTCCGCGCCAAGGGCCGCCACGACCCGCATCGCATCCTGACCCGGGGGTACGGACTGTGGGCGTGAGCGCCGTCACCGTCTTCTGCGGCGCCTCCCCCGGCCGCACCGCCGGGCATCGGCGGATCGCCGGGGAACTGGGCCGGGCCCTCGCCGGGGCGGGGCTGCGCCTGGTCTACGGCGGCGCCCGCACCGGCCTGATGGGGGCGCTCGCGGACGCTGCCCTGGCCGCGGGCGGGGAGGTGACCGGGGTCGTGCCGCGCGCGATGCTGCCGTACGAGATCACGCACACCGGGCTGACCCGGCTGGAGCTCGTCGGGGACCTGCACGAGCGCAAGGCGCGGATGGGCGAGGCGGGGGACGCCTTCGTGGCCCTGCCGGGCGGGCTCGGCACCGTCGAGGAGCTCATGGAGGTGCTGTCCTGGGCCCAGTTGCGCCTCCACCGCAAGCCGTGTCTGCTCCTGGATCCGTCCGGTTTCTACGAGCCGTTGCTCGCCTTCCTGGAGCAGGCGCGCGAGGAGGGATTTCTGCACTCCGGGGATCTGGAGCGGATCATCGTGTGCCGGTCGGTGCCGGAGGTGCTGGACCGTCTGGCCGGTCCGGCGCGGGAGGAGCACCCGGTGGTGCTGCCGCGGGCCAGGACCGCGTTCCTGTTCTCGGCGGTCGGCTCGCAGCAGCCGGGCATGGGCCGTGAACTCCACGCCGCCCAGCCGGTGTTCGCCGCCGCCATCGACGAGGTCTGTGCCCTGCTGGACCCGTATCTCCAACGCCCGCTGCGGGAGGTGATGTTCGCCCCGGCGGGCACGTCCGACTCCGCGCTGCTGGACCGGGCCGCGTACAGTGCCCCGGCGATCTTCGCCGTCCAGGTGGCCCAGTACCGGCTGCTGGAGAGCCAGGGCGTGCTGCCGGACGTGCTGTTCGGGTACTCGGTCGGGCATCTGGCCGCCGCCCACGCGGCCGGGGTGTTCTCGCTGCCGGACGTCTGCCGTGCGACGGGAACGCTGTCGCGGCTGATGACCGGGCTGCCGGAGGGCGGACGGATGGCGGCCGTCGAGGCTTCCCCGCAGGAGCTGCGGCCGAGGCGGGGCGTGGTGGTGGCCGCGGTCAACGGGCCGCGGTCCGTGGTGGTGTCGGGCGACGGCGAGACGGTCCTGGAGATCTGCGCCGAGTGGGCGGCGCGCGGACGGCGGACCCATGTGCTGCGCGCGGACGTGGCCCCGCACTCCCCGCACTTCGACCCGCTGCTGGCGGAGTACCACGACACCCTGCGCACCCTGGACCTGCGGGCCCCGCGGCTGCCGCTGCTCTCCGACGTCACCGCGGCGCCGGTCACCGCCGAGCAGGCCACCTCGCCCGGCTTCTGGGTGCGTACCGTGCGCGATCCCGTGCGCTTCACCGACGTGGTCGACCGGCTGCACGGCGACGGCGTGACGTCGTACGTGGAACTGGGGCCCCGCGAGGTGCTGGCCGGGATGCTCGCCGACTGTCTGCCGCCGGACGGCGCCCGGCCGCTCGTGGTCAGCGTCGCCGGGAACTGGCGGGCACCGCGGGAGAGCGCCGACGTAGCCTGAAGGCTCCGCACGCCGACCGGCCCCGAGGAGCACCGTGAGCACCACCGAGCCGGAGACCGCCCCGCCCACCTGGCGGTTGCTCCTCGGATATGTGAGACCGCACCGCTGGACCCTGCTCGGCGGTGCCGTGCTCTCGCTGCTGACGGGGGCCACCGGGCTGCTGCTGCCGCTGGTGGCCCGTGAGTTGATCGACGACCTGTCCCACGACCGCACGATCACCGGCGCGTTGCTCGTCATGTCGGCGCTCGTGATCGCCAACGCGGCCGTGGGCGGGCTGGGTTCCTACGTGCTGCGGCGCACCGCGGAGTCGGTGGTGCTCGGGGCTCGGCGCGCGCTGTCGTCGTATCTGCTGCGGCTGCGCATCACGGCCGTGGACCGCACCGAGCCGGGTGACCTGATGGCCCGGATCACCTCGGACACCACACTGCTGCGCGAGGTGACCACCGACTCGCTCGTGGGCCTCGGCACGGGTGGGCTCACGCTGGTCGCGACCGTCGTGATGATGGGCTTCGTCGATCCGGTGCTGCTGGGCGTCACGCTGGCCGTGATCCTCGCCGCGGGCACGGTCCTCGGGGTGATCGTGCCCCGTATCAACCGGGCGAGCCGGCAGGCGCAGGACGCGGTCGGCGTGATGGGCGCCTCCCTGGAGCGCATCCTCGGCGCGCTGCGCACGGTGAAGGCGTCCGGTGCCGAGCACCGGGAGGAGGCGACGCTGCACGCGGCCGCCGAGGAGTCCTGGCGGCAGAGCGTGCGGGCCGCCAAGTGGTCGGCCGCCGCGGGCAATACGGCCGGACTGGCGATGCAGATCGCGTTCATCACGGTGCTCGCGGTGGGCGGCGCACGGGTCGCGACCGGGGCGATCGACGTCGGCACACTGGTGGCGTTCCTGCTCTACGTCTTCTACCTCATGTCCCCGATCCAGCAGGTCGTCGGCGCGATCACGCAGTACCAGACGGGCGCGGCGGCGCTCGCCCGCATCCAGGAGGCGCTGCGGCTGCCCGCCGAACCGGCAGCGCGTCCGGCGCCGTTGCCCGCCGACGGGGCGGAGCCCGCCGCCGTCGCCTTCTCGGACGTCCGGTTCCGGTACGCCGACGATCTGCCGTACGTCCATCACGGAGTGACCTTCGACGTGCCCGCGCGGGGGATGACGGCGTTCGTCGGGCCGTCCGGGGCGGGCAAGACGACGGTGTTCTCGTTGATCGAGCGGTTCTACGACCCCGAGTCCGGCGTGGTGACCCTGGACGGGCTGGACCTCGGCGACTGGGAGCTGCCCCGGCTCCGGTCCGCCATCGGGTACGTGGAGCAGGACGCGCCGGTGCTGTCGGGGTCGCTGCGGTCGAACCTGCTGCTCGGGAACCCCGAGGCGGACGACGACGCCGTCACCCGGGTGCTGAAGACGACCCGGCTCGACGGGCTGGTGGCCAAGCTGCCCGGTGGGCTGGACACGCTGGTCGGGCATCGCGGGACCAAGCTGTCGGGCGGGGAGCGGCAGCGGGTGGCCATCGCTCGGGCCCTGCTGCGGCGGCCCCGGCTGTTGCTGCTGGACGAGGCCACGTCCCAGCTGGACGCGGTGAACGAGGCGGCGTTGCGGGACACGGTGGCGGACGTGGCCCGGACGACCACGGTGCTGGTGGTGGCGCACCGGCTGTCCACGGTGACGATGGCCGACCGGATCGTGGTGATGGACGCGGGGCGGGTGCGGGCGGTGGGGACGCATCAGGAGCTGGTCGCCGGGGATCCGCTGTACGCGGAGCTGGCGGCTACGCAGTTCCTCGCGACGGCCGGCTGAGCCTCACCCTGCCAGTCGCTTGAGGCGTTCCGCGTCCGCTGTCCGCGGGCACGTCACGCACGCCTCGGCGGGGCGGATCGCGTAGAACATGCAGCAGCCCGTCCGCGTACGGGTGGTGTGCCGACTGCCGTCCTCCGCCACCAGCCGGCGGAAGTCCGCCCCGTCCGGATACGGCGGTACGGCTGCCGGCAGCACCTCGGTGGCGGCCCGGACGGCCGCCGCCTCCTGGCCGAGCATCCGGCCCAAGTACCAGATCCCGGAGACCAGATCGTCGCCGACCATGCCCCACAGAGCGCGCGAGCGGCGGCGGGCCACCGGGGCGATCGCGGCCAGCAGGGGGCGCATGTGGTCGGCGACCGACATGCGCAACCGGGCGTGCAGCTGGTCCTGCTGAGGGAGCGTCAGGACACCCGGGTACAGGGCCAGTCGGTCGTCGGTGAGGCAGGCGAGTTCGGTGCCGGGTGTGATGGCGTACGTGCCCGAGGCGAGGTCGATCCGAAGGTCCTCGGGGCGGATGCGGGGCACCCTCCGGTCGAGGTACCAGGCGCCGCCCATGAGGACGCCGACGGTCCAGGCGTAGTCGTGCAGGGCCCGGGACGCGGCGACGTCCGGGCGGACCCGCACTCCGTAGCGATCGTGAATTCTTTCCGACTCGGCGGCGACGAACGCGTGCAGCGCGTCCGCGTCAGCCGTCAGCCGGGCGGCCGTCATGCCCGGGCCCGGCGTCTCCTCGACGCGGACCGTGAGGGCCTCGCAGGTGTCGCCGAGCCGACGGTAGACATCGCCGAGGGCGCGCGAGACCGCGCTGTCCGGCGACGTCTTCAGGGCCAGGGACATCGGCGCTCCCGCACAGAGATTTCAAAGACAACGGACAAGGCAAGGCTTACCTTACCTCCACGTCGAAGCCTGGGCGATCAAGGTATTCCCATGTCAAAGCCTTCACATAGGAAGTTGATATCTAAAGCAAGGCTAACCTAAGCTCACGGCTCGTGACTGCGACCCAACGGGGCGCGCCTGCCACAGGTGTGTCCTTCCGTGCCTCCCGGCACATACCCCTGTTCGTCCTCGGCCTCGGCGCCCTGACGCTCTGCGCCGCGCTGAGCCTCGCGCTCGGCGCGCGCTCGGTGCCCCTGTCGACGGTGGCCGACGCGCTGTTCGGCGACGCCCACGGGCGGGACGCGCTGGTGGTGACCGGGCTGCGCCTGCCCCGCACGGTCATCGGACTCGCGGTCGGAGCGGCGCTCGGGGTCGCCGGCGCCGTTGCGCAGGCAATCACCCGCAACCCGCTCGCCTCGCCGACCACCCTCGGCATCAACGCGGGCGCCGGTTTCGCGGTGGTCGTCGCGATCTTCGCGCTGAAGCTCGAAAGCCCCGTCGAGTACGTGTGGTTCGCGTTCGCCGGTGCCGCGGTAGCCGCCCTCTTCGCACAGGCCCTCGCGCGCCGGGCCGGGGACATCGATCCCGTACGGCTCGCGCTCGGCGGCACCGTCCTCCAACTCGTCCTGCTGTCCTGGACGTCCGCCGTGATGCTGCTGAACCAGCGCACCCTCGACGAGGCCCGCTTCTGGCTCGCCGGCTCGCTGGCCGGCCGCGACCTGGACGTCCTGTGGCCCGTACTGCCCACCATCGTGCTGGGCCTGCTGGTCTCCCTGGCCCTCTCCCCCGCCCTCAACGCCCTCGCCCTGGGCGACGATTCGGCCGCGTCGCTGGGCGTACCGGTGGCCCGCATCCGGCTCGCGGGCGGTATCGCGGTGGTCCTGCTCGCCGGGTCCGCGGTCGCGGTGGCCGGTCCGGTCGCCTTCGTCGGGCTCGCCGCGCCGCATCTCGTACGGCCGTTGCTGGGCGGCGACCACCGGCTGTTGATCCCCGGCTGTCTGATCGCGGGCCCGCTGCTGCTGCTCTCGGCGGATGTGATCGGGCGGCTGGTGATCCGCCCCTCGGAACTGGAGGTCGGCATCGTGACCGCCTTCCTGGGCGCGCCCCTGCTGGCGCTGCTGGCCCGGAAGGTGGCCCGATGAGCAAGCGGTCCCTGATGTACGCGGGGGTCGGTCTCGTCACCCTGTTCGTGCTCCTCACCGTCTCCCTGACCACCGGCGAGATGAGCATCCCGGCGCCCACCGCGCTGCGGGCGCTGGTCGGTCTCGGGGACCCCGGAAACGTGCTCGTGGTACAGGAGTTCCGGGCGCCCAGGTCGGTGGCGGCGATCGTCGCCGGGGCCGGACTGGGCGCGGCGGGCTGTGTCCTTCAGCGGCTGTTCCGCAATCCGCTGGCGTCCCCCGACGTCATGGGCGTGACCGGCGGCGCCTCCCTGGGCGCGGTCTCCCTGCTCGCCGCCGGTGCCTCGCAGACCCTGATCCCGCTCGGCGCGCTGGCCGGCGGACTGCTCGCCGCCCTGCTCCTCGGGGTGTTCGCCTGGCGCTCCGGGCTCGCCGTCACCCGGCTGGTGCTGACCGGTCTCGCCGTGCAGGCGGGTCTGGCCGCCGCCGTGAATCTGATGATCGTGCGCTTCCCCGCCGAACTCGCGGGCTCCGCGCTCCAGTGGACCACCGGTTCGGTGTACGGCCGAACCTGGACGCAGGTCTGGGGCGCGGGCGGCGCCATGGTGGTCGCCTTGGCCGTCGCCCTCGTCCTGCACCGCAGGCTCGCGGTGCTCGACCTCGGGGACGACTCGGCGGGCGCCCTCGGTCTCAACACCTCGGCCGCCCGGCTCCAACTGCTGTTCATCGCGGTCGCTCTGGCGTCCCTGGCGGCCGCGCTCGCCGGCCCGGTGACGTTCGTGGCGCTCGCCGTCCCGCACATCGTGCGGTTCCTGACCGGACCGCCGACCGCCGTCTCACTGGCCCTCGCCTCCCTCACCGGGGCGGTGCTGCTGCTCGCCTCCGACCTGGTGGTCCAGCATCTGCTGCCGGTGGAGGGGCTGCCGGTCGGCGCGGTCACCGCGACGCTGGGCGCGCCCTGGCTGCTGGTGCTGATGTTCCGCCAGAGCTCGCCCGTCCGCGGGAGCCACGCATGACGATCACACGGAAGCCGGAGTCGCGGGAGTCACGCATGACCACCACACAGAAGCCGGAGCCGCGGGTGTCCACGTCCAACCAGCTGTCCACCCGCTCCCTCGATCTGCGCTACGGCGACCGGCTCGTCGTCGGCGGGCTCGATCTGACCCTGCCCGGTGGCGCGGTCACCGCGATCGTCGGCCCCAACGCCTGTGGGAAGTCGACCCTGTTGCGCGGTCTGAGCCGGCTGCTCGCACCGGCCGCGGGACAGGTCACGCTCGACGGCGCCGACGTCCACCGGATGTCCGCCCGGTCGCTGGCCCTCAGGATGGGGCTGCTGCCGCAGCAGCCGGTCACACCCGAGGCGATCACCGTGGAGGCGCTGGTGCGGCTCGGCCGGTATCCGCACCAGCGGCTGCTGAGCCCGTGGTCGGCGGCCGACCAGAAGGCCGTCGAGGAGGCCCTGGAGCGGACCGGCACGACCGCGCTGCGCGACCAGCCGGTCGACCGGCTCTCCGGCGGCCAGCGCCAACGCGCCTGGATCGCGCTGGCGTTGGCGCAGGACACCGAACTGCTGCTCCTCGACGAGCCCACGACCTTCCTCGATCTGCGCCACCAGCTCGACGTGCTCGACCTGGTGGCCGCCCTGCACGCCGAGGCGGGCCGCACCGTGGTGATGGTGCTGCACGACCTCGGACAGGCCGCCCGGTACGCGGACCACATGGTGGTCCTCAAGGACGGCCGGCTGGCCGCCGCCGGCACCCCGGCCGACATCCTCGACGCGGACCTCGTCAGGTCCGTCTTCGACGTCGAGTGCCGGGTGATTCCCGACCCGGAGACCGGCACCCCGCTGGTCGTCCCGAAGAGCAGCGCGGTGCGGCGCCCGGCCGCGTCCGCCTGACCCCTCCCTACCGAGAAAGACCGACCCCCCATGTTCAAGCGCTCTCCCCTGCGCGGATTCCGGCGGCTGCTGGCCGTGCTGCTCGCCGTCGTCCTGGGTACGGCCGTGCTGGCCGCCTGCGGCAGCGAGGACTCCTCCGACAGCTCGACGCCGGCGAAGGCCGCCGACGCGTCCGCCGGCTTCCCCCGCACGCTCAAGACCGTGATGGGCGACGTGAAGATCCCGTCCAAGCCGAAGCGGGTCGTCGTGCTCGACACCGGCGAGCTGGACGACGTCACCCTGCTCGGCATCGACCCGGTCGGCGCGGTCGCCCCGCACTTCAAGACCGAGGGCGGCTTCCCGACGTACCTGAAGGGCGAGCTGGGCGGCACCGCCGACGTCGGCCCGCTCCTGGAGCCCAACCTGGAGAAGATCGCCTCGCTGAGGCCCGACCTGATCCTGTCGTCGAAGGTCCGCCACGAGGCCGTCTACGACAAGCTCAGCGCCATCGCCCCGACCGTGTTCACCGAGACGACCGGCGGTGTCTGGAAGCAGAACCTGAAGGTGCACGCCGAGGCGCTCGGGCTGGAGAAGGAGGCCGCGGCCAAGCTCAAGGAGTACGAGACGCAGGCCAAGGCGCTCGGTGAGGCCATCAGGAAGAAGGACGGCGGCACCATGCCGACCGCGTCCGTGGTCCGCTTCATCGCCGGTCCGACCCGTCTCTACCAGACGAACTCCTACAGCGGTGTGGTCCTGAACGACATCGGCTTCAAGCGGCCCGCGTCGCAGGTGTCGAACGACCCCGCGGTCACGATGAAGGACGTCAGCCCCGAGCAGATCGACCAGGCCGACGCCGATCTGATCTTCGTCACCACCGCCGACACGCCGGACAAGACCCAGGAGAAGCAGGTGACCTCCAACCCGGTGTGGAAGTCCCTCCCTGCCGTCAAGGACGGCAAGGTCCACACGGTCCCGGACGAGACCTGGATGTCCGGCATCGGGGTCCAGGCCGCCGAGCAGATGCTCGCGGACGTGGCCAAGGCCACCGGTGTGCCGCTCCCGAAGAAGTAACTCCCGCTGAACCGGGGCGGGCCCCGACCACGAGCGCGGACCGCCCCAACCCCCCACCCGCTAGCGGAAGTTGCCCCTCTGTCATGCGCCTGTACCTGCTCGCCCTGAATCCGACCGACTCCGTCACCGAGGGCTTCCTGCCCGCCGCCGCCCGGCTGGGCCTGGACGTGACCGTCCTGACCGACCAGCCCGAGGCGCACCGCCACGCGTATCCGGAGACCGAGATCCTGGAGTGCGACGTCCGTGACTTCCGGGCCGTGATCACCCGGATCTCCACCCACCGGCGTCCCGATGCCGTCTTCACCAACAGCGACCACCTCCAGACCCAGGCCGCCCTGGCCGCCGCCTACTTCGGCCTGCCCGGCAAGGACTGGCGGGCCACCCTGCGCGCCAAGGACAAGGCGGAGATGCGGCGGCATCTCGCTGCCGCAGGGGTGGACACCGTGTGGTCGGCGGAGATCACCGAGGCCGATATCACCGGGCCCGTGGCGATCGACGCGCCCTACCCCTGCGTGCTCAAGCCCCGCGAGGGCGTGGCCAGCGAGGACGTCGTGCTCGTCGACGGCCCGGAGGACCTCGTCACCCACGCCAAGGAGATCCTCGACCGGCGCCCCGGGACGGTGCTGGTCGTCGAGGAGTACCTCCCCGGCGAGCTGTACACCCTGGAGACGCTCGGCGACGGCCGGGTCCGCCATGTCCTAGGCGGCTTCCACACCGAGTTGTCACCGCCGCCGTACTTCATCGAGGAGCGGCTCGTCTTCGTGCCCGCGCACCCGGAGCCGGTGGTGGCTCAGGTGCTCGCACAGCTCGACGCGCTGGGCGTGGGGTTCGGGGCCTGTCACACCGAGTTCGTGGTGCACGAGGGGCGGGCCCGGATCATCGAGGTCAACTACCGTGCCATCGGGGACCAGTGCGATCTGCTGCTGGCCCGGCTGCTGGACGTCCCGCTCTTCGAGCACGTCCTGCGCACCCACCTGGGCGAGCCGCTCCCGGCCGACCTGGGCGTCCGTCACGACGGGGCCGCACGGCTGGAGTACCCGTGCGCCGACCGCGCCGGCACCCTCACCGAGGCGCCCGAGGCGGCTGAACTCACCGTGGAGGGCGTGCATCTGACGTACCGTCCGCTGCGGCGGACCGGCGAGCGGCACGACCTGTACCGCACCAACCGGGACTACCTGGGCGTCCTGCGGGCCACCGGCACCGACCAGCCCACGGTGGACCGGGTCGTGGCGGACTTCCTGGCCGCGCAGCGCTGGGAGATCCAGCCGTGACCCGGTCCACGATGACCGCACCCGCCATGACCGCACCCGCCTCGACATCACCCACCGCGACGGACACCTGCGAGGCCGAACTGCTCACCCGGGTGCTGAGCGCCCTGCTCCGCGAGGACGTGGTGGGCCTGCGCACCCGCGGCACGATGCTGCGCCGCGAGGACGGCGAGTGGCTGCGGCTGGCGGCCCCGCACCTGCCGGAATCCGTCGACACCGAGCCCGGCGCACTCCTGCTGCCCCTCGTCGAGGACGGCTTCCAGTGCGAGTGGGCCGCCCGGCTGCCCCTCCTCGTGCGCGAGCCGGACGGCACCGTGCTGGACTCCTGCGAGAGCGTGCTCGGCGCGCTGCGAGCCTTCGCCGAGCCCGCGGACCGGGCCGGGTTCGAGGCGTTCGCCGAGGAGTGCCGGCAGACGCTGGAGACCATGCGGCTG
This sequence comes from Streptomyces sp. SID13726, assembly GCF_010548375.1. Classification (GTDB taxonomy): domain Bacteria; phylum Actinomycetota; class Actinomycetes; order Streptomycetales; family Streptomycetaceae; genus Streptomyces. The sequence continues at coordinate 23,684 of NZ_JAAGLY010000015.1, read as the reverse complement.
CACGCCGAGACCCGGACGGAGATCGCCGACCACCTCACCGCGCTGCACGGCACCGACCCGGCCCGCTGGACGGGTCTGACCGGCGGGCTGGCGTACGACACGCTCGCCGCCCGGATCGACCACCCCGTGTACCCCACGGCACGCGGGCGCTCCGGGCTCTCGCGGGATCAACTGCGCGCCTACGCCCCGGAGTTCCATCCCCGTTTCGCCCTGCGCTGGCTGGCGGTGCCCCGCGAGGCGGTCACGCTGGCCGGTGCCCTCCCGGAGTTCTGGCCGACACCGGCGGAGCTCGGGCTGCCCGAGGTGGCGGACACCCATGTGGCCCTGCCCGTCCACCCGTTGACCGTCGGCGCCCCGCTGGAGGCGGCCCTGCGCGAGACCGGTCTGGCGGATCGGGCACTGCTCGCCGAGCGGCCGTACCTGGAGGTCGTGCCGACGCTGTCGATGCGTACCGTGGCGACGGTCGCGGATCCGACCGTGCACCTCAAACTCCCGCTGGCCACCGCCACATTGGGGCTGCGCAACAAACGCTCCATCAAGCCCGGCACCCTCGTCGACGGCGCGGCGGGGCAGCGGCTGCTGGACGCGGCCGCGGCTCGTGAGCACCGGTTCCGGGCGATGGTCCTGCACGCCGACGAGACCACGTACGCGCACGCGGGGCACGAACTGCTCGCCGTCCTGTGCCGCCGCTACCCGGCCGGTCTCGACGGGGCGGTGGTCGTCCCGCTGGCCGCACTGCTCGCCCCCGCGCCCGACGGACGGCTGGTCCTCGACCACCTCGCGGACCGCTTCTTCGAGGGCGATCCGCTCGCCCTCCTGGACGCCTTCCTCACCCTGCTCCTCGACTGGCAGACCACCCTGTTCGGCCAGGGCATCGCCCTGGAATCGCACCAGCAGAACGTCTCGCTGGTGCTGCGGCCCCGCAGCGTGCGCCTGCTGTTCAAGGACAACGACGGGCCGCGCGTCAACACCGAGCGGCTCGGCCAGATTCTGCCCGGCCCCTGGGGCTTCGACGACACCCGCACCTTCACCACGCAGGACGGCCCGGTCGCGGACCTGTTCGCCACCATCACCGTCCATCTGTGCGCGGGCGCCTACGCGTTCGGCCTCCCCGAACACCGCACGGCGCTGCTCTCCCTCGTGCGCGACCGGCTGACGGAGGCCGTGGCCCGGCTGGGCGGGGACGCGGCCGACGTCCTGCGGGCCCGCGTCCTGGAGGCCCCGCGGCTGCCGGTGAAGGCGATGGTCTCGGCCGGGACGCTGCTGTCCAAGGAGCGTTCGGGCGCCGCCGACATCAACAAGCACTACACGACCGGCCCCAACTACCTGCTGCGCGACGGGAGTACGGCATGAGCGGCGCCACCCTGCGTCTTCCACGACCGGCGTTCGGCCGCAGCCAGGTGCACGCGGTGGCCGGCTGCTACTTCGTCGCCTCCTTCGCCGCGCTCGGGCTGCCGCCGTATCTCACCCAGATCCTCCCGGAGCTGGGCGACCGGCAGGCCCGCTGGGCGGGTGTCCTGTATGTCGTCCCGACGGTGTTCGGCGCGCTGTTCGCCCCGCTGTGGGGGCGGCTCGCCGACCGCTTCGGCCGCAAACGGCTGCTGCTGCGCGCCCAGTTGGGCCTGACCCTGTCGTTCCTGCTGGCGGGCTGGTCGGACTCGCTGCTCACCTTCACCCTGGCGCTGATCCTCCAGGGCATCCTGGGCGGCACCTTCGCCGCGTCGAACGGCTATCTGGGCGCGGCCCTCGAAGGCCCGGCGCTGTCGAGAGCGCTCACCCTGATGCAGGGCAGTGCCCGGGCCGCGCTGGTGTTCGCGCCGATCGTGGTGGGCTCGCTGTCCGGCTGGCTGTCACCGCACCGCCAGTACGCGCTGCTCGCCGTACTGCCGCTGACGGCAGCGCTGTTGCTGGCGGCCCTGCCCGAACCGGCCGCCGACCAGGAGCAGTCGGTGAGCCGTCCGGACCCGGTGCTGGACGTGACCGCCCCGCCGGTGTCGCTGAAGTCCCTGTACACCCTGGAGTTCGCGTTCGTGTTCTCCACGGTCGTCTCCTTCCCGTATCTGATCGCCTTCGTCGACGAGCGGCTGCCCGGGACGTCCCCGCTGCTGTCCGGCACCCTCTTCGCCCTGCCCCACCTGGTCTATCTGGTGTCGGCGCTCGCCGTGCACTCCGCCTTCCGCGACCGGCCGCGCACCGGGATCGCCCTCGGCTTCGCCTGTATCGCGCTCGGTCTCGCCGGACACGGGGTGGCCGGTTCGCTGGCCGCGCTGATCGGCGTACGGCTGCTGCTCGGTGTGGGCCTCACGCTCGGCCTGGTCTGCCTCCAGGTGCTGGCCGCCGAGTGCGTGAAAGGCCGGGCGCCGGGCGGGCTGTTCGGATCGCTGGAGTTCTTCTCCAAGGCCGGCGCGGTCGCGGCCGGCGTCGCCGCGGCCGTGGGCAGCGCCCGCTTCGGCCCGGCCGCACCCGTGCTGACGGGGGCCGCCGCCGCGACCGTCACCGCCCTCGCGACCCTGCTTCCCCCACTGAACCACCGCATCCGCTGGAGCCGTTGATGCCCTCGCTGACCCGCCCCGGGACTCCGCCCGGGGACACCCCCCTCTCGCCGCACCCGTCGGCACCCGCCCTGCCCTCCCCCGACGACGCGGTGGCCCACACGCTCCTGAACTGTCTGCTGCGCGAGGTGTCGGGACCCGAGCGCCAGACCGTCGTCGCCGACGGCCATCTGCTGCTACGGCTCCCCCGCCGCGGTGTCCTGCTGCGCGTCGCCCTGCGCCGCACCTCCCTCCTCGGCGCCCACCGCTTCACCGGCCCGGTCGCCGAACAGCGGGACGGCGGCTGGCCCGAGGTCGACTGGCGGCGGCTGGCCGCGTACACGCACGACGAGCTGTCCCTGCGCACCGGGGTGCGCAACGAGGAGTTCCTGGAGCAGATCGCCTCCAGCCACGAGGCGATCTCCACCGCCCTGGCCACCAGGCCGGACAGCGCCCAGGACGCCTACGTGGCCTCGGAGCAGTCGCTGCTCCTCGGCCACCGTTTCCACCCCACGCCCAAGGCCCGCACCGGCGACCCGCGTTCCTGGGCGGCGTACGCGCCGGAGGCCGGGGCGTCCTTCCCGCTGCGCCACCTCGCCGTCCGAGCGCACCTGATCGCCGAGGAGTCCGCCGCCGACTGGGCCACCGCCGCCCTGGACGGCCGGCGCGCGGACGTCCCGGACGGCTACCGCCTGCTGCCCGCCCACCCCTGGCAGTACGAGTCCCTGCGCGACCACCCGGCGCTGCGCGCGGCCCTCGACAGCGGTGACGTCATCGACCTGGGCCCGGGCGGGCGCCCCTTCGCGGCGACGGCGTCGGTGCGCACCCTGTACGACGGCGAGACCTTTCTCAAGTTCAGCCTGAACGTGCGGATCACCAACTGCCTGCGCAAGAACAGCAGTTACGAACTCTCCGGGGCGGTCGCCCTCACTCGCGCCCTCGCTCCGGCGCTCGCCGACCTCGCCGAGCGCTTCCCGGGCAGCGCGGTGCTCCGCGAGCCCGCCTACCGCACCCTCGCCCTGCCGGGTCCGGACGGCACCCCGGACCGCGCCCTGTTCGAGGGCTTCGGTGTCATCGTCCGCGAGGGCCTGCCCCGCAGGCTCGCTCCGGCGGCGACTCCCCTGCTGGCGGCCGCCGTCGCCGACGAATACCCGTCCAGCGCGGCCCACATCTCCCACCTGCTCGGGGACGGTGACCCCCTCGCCTGGTGGTCGGCCTATCTCGACCTGCTCGTGCCGCCGGTCCTGGCCGCCTACTTCGACCACGGACTCGTCCTCGAACCGCATCTCCAGAACGTCCTGGTGTGCGTGGACGCCGACGGCATGCCCGCCCAGGTCCTCTTCCGCGACCTGGAGGGCACCAAGCTGCTCCCGGAGCACCACGCGGACACCCTCGCCGCGCTGCCGTCCGAGGTCGCGGGCCCGATGACGTACGACGCCCAGCGCGGCTGGGACCGGGTCGTGTACTGCCTGCTGGTCAACCACGTGGCCGAGCTGCTGGCCGCCCTCGCCGACCTGCACCCGCACGCGGAGGCCGCCCTGTGGGCCCGGGTCCGGGACACCCTCCGGTCGTACGCCGACCGGCACGGCTGTCCGCCCCGGCTGGCCGCCCTGCTCGCCGGGGTGCCGCTGCCCGCCAAGGCCAACCTCCTCACCCGCTGGGAACGCAAGGCCGACCGCGACGCCGGTTACGTCCGGCTCCCCTCGCCGCTGGCCGAGGACATCCTGCGCGACACGACCGGGAGCGACCGATGACCGTCCTCGATGCCCACGTCCGCTCCCTCACTTCCGACCAACTGCCCGCCTACGTCTATGACTTGGCGGCGCTGCGGGCCCACGCGGCCACCGTCCGGGACGTGTTGCCCGAGCGGGTCGAGGTGTACTACGCGGCCAAGGCCAACCCGGAGCCGGAGATCCTGGCCGCGCTCGGTCCGTACGTGGACGGCTACGAGGTCTCCTCGGGCGGTGAACTCGCCCATGTGGCCAAGGCGGTGCCGGGGCGCCCGCTCGCCTTCGGCGGTCCGGGCAAGACGCCGGACGAGGTGGCGGCGGCACTGGAGCTGGGGGTCGAGCGCTTCCACGTCGAGAGCGGGTACGAGCTGCGCATGCTGGCCGAGTCGGCCCGGCGATACGCGCCCGGGCGGCGGGTGGCGGTGCTGCCGCGCGTCAACCTCCCGGTGCCGGACGGGTCGTTGGCGGGAAGCTCGCTCGCGATGGGCGGCCGTCCGACGCCCTTCGGGATGGAGCCCGAGCAGGCGCGCGAGGTCGCCGTGGCCCTCGCAGAAGGCGCCTATCCGCAGCTCGAACTCCGGGGCGTGCACGCCCACTTGGCCAGCGGACTGGAGGCCGCGGAACAGGTGAGGGTCGCCGAGACCGTCGTCTCCTGGGCCACGGGACTGGGGGTTCCGCTCGCCGAGGTGAACGTCGGTGGCGGGATGACCGTCGACTACGCCGACCCTCAGCGCCGGTTCGACTGGGCGGCGTACGGCGAGGGACTGGCCCGGCTGACCGAGGCACATCCCGGGCTGACGCTGCGGATCGAGCCGGGGCGGGCGCTGACGGCGTACTGCGGCTGGTACGCGACCGAGGTGCTGGACGTGAAGCGCAGTCACGGTGAGGAGTTCGCGGTGGTCAGGGGCGGCACCCACCATCTGCGGACCCCGGCGACGAAGGGCCACGACCAGCCCTGTTCGGTGCTGGCCGTGGAGTCCTGGCCGCATCCCTGGCCGCGCCCCGAGGCCGGCGGTGAGCGGGTCACGCTCGCCGGGCAGCTCTGCACCCCCAAGGACGTACTGGCCCGCCGGGTGCCCGCGCCCGGGCTGCGGGCCGGGGACCGGGTGGTGTTCTCGCTGGCCGGGGCCTACGCGTGGAACATCTCGCACCATGACTTCCTGATGCATCCGAGGCCCGGGTTCCACTTCCTGGACGCCTGATCCGGCATACGTCGAGGGCCGCCCGGTGCTCCGGGCGGCCCTCGGTGTGCGTACGGGTGCTGTCAGGTCTCGATCGCGGGCACCAGGCCGGTGACGGGGGCCGCGAGGTCGGTGACCTGGTGCAGCTCGTTGAGCTTGTACAGGTCGTTCGCCTTGTTGAGCTGCTGGGAGACCTTCGGCATCTCGGCCCGGTGCTCGGCGGGGATCTCGCTGACCGCGAGCGAGTCGAGCACGGCCATCGGGCTGAGCGGGGCCGTGTCCGGGGCGGCCGCGTCGGCCGCGTTCGCGAGGGGGGCGGCGAGGCCGGTGACGCCGACGGCGAGACCGACGGCGGCGACGATACGTCGAGTTGAGATCATGTTTTCAGCAACGCGGACGGGCCCTTCGCGGACACGGGCGCCCGGCGGGGCTCACCCGTCAGGCGGATCGCCGGGACTGCGCTTGCCGTGGCCGCCGGGGCGGAGGAGTCTCGTAGGAAGAGGCCCTACGCGGCCCGCTCCTCGTCGGGCCGCGGCCCTCGAAGGAGGTCACCATGGGCACCGCGGCAAGCTCCGGCTTCTCCAGCGAGTCTCTGCGCCGGGGCATCGAAGGAAACTCTGCGGCGAATCTTCTGTCGCTCTACGCGGACGACGCCGAGATACGCGTCGTGGACCGCAACACCCAGCCCAGCCACCCCAAGGTGCTGCACGGCAGGGACGAGATCAGCGCGATGCTGGACGACGTGTACAGCCGCGACATGACGCACAAGATGGAGCAGTGCGTCGTGGACGGCGACCGTGTGGCGTTCAGCGAGTCCTGTCTGTATTCCGACGGGGTCCGCGTCCTGTCCGAGTCGATGCTGACGCTGCGGGACGGCAAGATCACCGAACAGACCATGATCCAGGCCTGGGACGAGTAGAAAGGTCGGCTAGTGTGATGTGCGGACCGTGACTGGCGCTGAGGTGGAGCACCACCGTGGAGCGGTCCGCACACTCGATGCCGTGCGCCTGGGCGATTCCTTCGATCGGCTCAGGAGTGGATCATGTCCCAGGCACGGCTCATGGATGGCACCGCGCTCGCCCGGCGCATCGTCGAGGAGACCGCGAAGCGCGCGGCCGACCTCACCGGGCGCACGGGCACGGCCCCTTGTCTCGCCACGGTCCTGGTCGGTGCGGACCCGGCGTCGGTGACGTACGTCCGGATGAAGCGCAACCGCTGCCGCAAGGCGGGTATCGAGTCGCGGCACGTGGAGCTGCCCGCGGCCACCACGACCGAGGAACTGGTCGCCGCCCTGCGGGAGTTGTCGGCCGACCCCGGTGTGCACGGCATCCTCCTCCAGCATCCGATGGGCGCGCACATCGACGAGCGGGCCGCGTTCGAGGCTATCGCCCCGGAGAAGGACGTCGACGGCGTCACCTTCGCCTCCTTCGCGACGATGAGCTTCGGCCTGCCGGGGTTCGTGTCGTGCACGCCCGGCGGGATCATGCGGCTGCTCGACGAGTACGGCGTCGATCCGGCCGGCAAGCGGGCCGTGGTCGTGGGCCGCAGCGCGATCCTCGGCAAGCCGGCCGGAATGCTGCTGCTGGCGCGCGACGCCACGGTGACCTACTGCCACTCCCGTACGGCGGACCTGTCGGCGGCCGTACGGGAGGCGGACATCGTGGTCGCCGCGGTCGGGCGGCCCCGGCTGATCCGGGGCCAGGACCTCAAGCCCGGCGCGGTCGTGATCGACGCCGGGTACAACGAGGGCAACGTCGGGGACGTCGACTTCGACTCCGCGGTGGAGCGGGCCTCGCTGATCACGCCGGTGCCGGGCGGCGTGGGTCCGATGACCATCGCCACGCTGCTGGAGCAGACGGTGACGGCCGCCGCCCGGCAGGGCTAGTTCAGCTCAGCGTCCACTTCTGGTTGCTCTGGCCGTTGCACGTCCACAGCACCATCTGGGTGCCGTTGGCCGTGCCCGCGCCGTTGGCGTCCAGGCAGAGACCGGCGTTGACGTTGGTGATCGTGCCGTCGCCATTGACGTTCCACTTCTGGTTGTTCTGGCCGTTGCAGTCCCAGATGACGACCTTGGTGCCGTTGGTGGTGCCGAGGTTGTAGGCGTCCAGGCACTTGTCGCCGTACACCACGAGTTCCTTGCGGGAGGTGTACTGCCACTGCTGGTTCTGGCCGCCGTTGCAGTCCCAGAGTTCGGCCTGGGTGCCGTTGGTGATGGTGTTGTTGTAGAGGTCGAGGCAGCGGCCCGAGCCGGTTCCGACGGCCAGGGTGCTGTTGGCGCCGGGCAGCGGGCGGACCGTGATGTCGGCCAGGGTGGGGGCGTCGGTGAAGGCCAGGGTGTTCGCGGAGCCCTTCGACAGGCCGACCTGGACGGAGACGGTGCCCTGGGAGGAGCCGGTGGGCGGGAAGGAGACGGCCGTCGCGCCCTGGCCGTTGACCTTCAGCGTTCCGGTGACCGCGGCGGAGGTGTTGTTGGTGTAGGCGACGTCGACCGTCTTGATGCCGGTGCTCCCGGCGGTCACGCCGGAGAAGCTCGACGTGCCCGTGTAGGTACTGCTCGCGGCCTCGGTGCCACCGGTGACCGTGAGCATCACCGAGCCGCCCGCGGGGACGCTGGTGGTGTAACTCGTCCCGTAGGAGCCGACGTTCGAACGGCTCCACAGGTCACGGACGGTCGCGTTCGCGTTGGTCAGGCCGAGGTCGGACCAGCGGACGGTGATGTTCTGGGCGGCGGAGGTCCGGTTGAGGAGGACGGCGGCCCGGTTCCCGCTGCCGGACAGGACCTTGCCGTAGACCTGGAGCCCGGTGGTGTCCTCGGCGACCTTCACGCCCTGGAGGCCGCGCGGGTCCTGGTCGACGGCGATGACCTCGGGGTTCTTGAGGATGTTCGCCGTCTCCGCGGTCATGGTCGCCAGGTTGTTCCCGGCCAGCAGCGGTGCGCCGGAGATGGCCCACAGGTTCATGTGGGTGCGGTTCTGCGCGGCCGTGAAGCCGGTCATGCCGACCATCAGCATGTCCGGGTCGTTGTAGTAGCCCGTGTGCTGGGCGAGCGGGTGCAGGCCCTGGTCGAAGTTGGAGAGCATGTTCGCCTGCGACGGGTTGTTGCCCCAGTAGACGATGTCGGTGCTGGTCCGGTACATCGGCGCGAGTCCGGGCGCCCAGTTCCAGGTGTTCTGGTAGCCCCAGTTGCAGATCGACAGGGTCAGCGGACGTCCGGTGGCGGCCGTCGCCTTGGCCACCGCGCCGCTGATCGCCTTGTACGCCGTCGGCGCGTCGAGCTTCTCCGCATCACCGCCGCACCAGTCGACCTTCACGAAGTCGAAGCCCCACTTGGAGAACTGGAGCATGTCCTGGTCGTAGTGGCCCTCGCTGCCGGAGCCGGGGGCGGCGGGGCGGCCGGTCGGGTAGTAGTAGCCGCAGCCGTCCTTGCCCGCGTCGGTGTAGATACCGGCCTTGAGGCCCTTGCTGTGGATGTAGTCGGCGATGGCCTTCATACCGCCGGGCCACTCGGACTCGTCCACGGTGATGTTCCCGGCGCTGTCCCGGGTGCCCTGCCACCAGCCCTCGTCGATGTTGATGTACTGGTAGCCGGCCGCCGGGAGCCCCGCCGCCACGAACGCGTCGACCTGCTGCTTGATGACGTCGTAGTCGATGACGGCGGCGAAGCTGTTCCAGGACGCCCAGCCCATGGGCGCGGTGGGCACCGGTATCTGGCGGCCGGTCGCGGCCTGCGCCGGGCTCGGCGCGGCGAAGAGCAGCGCGGCGGTGGCGGTCAGGGCGAGCACCAGCGCACGGACGGCGGCGGCTCTGAGACGCTGGACGAGACCCCTGCGGGACATGCGTGGCGGCGGGTTCATGCGGTTCCTTCCAGTGGTGGGGAACACCAGAATGTGGTCGATATTTCGAACATGGACCGGTGATTCGAACATCGTGCGCGCTGAAGTTAGAGCCACGGGAGGGTGAAGTCAACGGATGTGACACGGGTGAACTGGCCGGAGTACACGGGTCGTTCGCGCCGGACGGCAATTCCCGGCGCCATACTGTGCGTCGTGCGGGTAGCGATCATGACAGCGGGTTCCCGGGGCGACGTCGCCCCCTTCACCGGCCTGGGGCACGGCCTGGCGCGGGCCGGGCACGAGGTCACCCTGGTCACCCACAGCCGTTTCGAACCGCTGGCGGCGCGGGCCGGTCTCGCCTTCCACGCCCTGCCGGTCGACCCCCGCGCCGAGCTGGAGTCCGCGCGCGGCCGGGCGCTGCACCGCAGCACGACGGGCGTGGGCAAGCTGGCGCGGGTGGTCGCGATGGCCCGGGCGCTGGCCGGGGAGATGGCCGACGACCTGGTGACCGCCGCCCGGACGAGCGACGCGCTGCTCCTGTCCGGCTCGGTGGCCCCGCTCGGCCACGCCATCGCCGAGGGCCTGCGCCTGCCCGCCCTGGGCCTGAACCTCCAACCCCTCGCGGCCACCCGGGAGTTCGCGCCACCCATGCTGGGCGTCGGCTCCTGGGGCGCGCTCGGCAACCGGGTCGCCGGGCTGGGCCTGAACCTGGCCGTGGAACAGGTCTTCTCCGCCGCCCTGCCACCGGTGCGTGCCCGGCTGGGTCTGCCCCCGCTGGGCACGGCCGCGGCACTGCGCGCCCGCGAACGCCAGGGCTGGCACGTCCTGCACGGCTTCAGCCCACGGGTGGTGGCCCGCCCCCGCGACTGGCGGCCCGGCCTCGACGTGGCCGGCTACTGGTGGCCGCACGACGGAGACGACCGGCTTCCCGACGAGCTGCGGGAGTTCCTGGACTCCGGCCCACCCCCGGTCTTCGTGGGCCTGGGCAGCGCCACCGTGCCCGACCCCGCGCGGGTCAGCGCCGAGATCGTGCGGGCGCTGCGCCGGGCCGGACTGCGCGGGGTGATCCAGCGCGGCTGGGCCGACCTGACCGCGACGGGCGACGACATGCTGACCATCGGCGAGGTGGCGCACTCCGCCCTCTTCCCGCACATGGCGGCGGTGGTCCACCACGCGGGCGCGGGCACGACGGCGGCGGGGTTGCGGGCGGGGGTCCCGGCGGTGCCGGTGCCGATCCAGTTCGACGAGAGTTTCTGGGCGGCGCGGCTGGTGACGCTGGGGGCCCCCCGTGCGCTCCCGCTGCGCCGCCTGACCGCCGACTCTCTGGGGACGGCACTGATCCGGGCGACACGTGACGGCGCATACGGGGAGCGGGCCAGGACCCTGGGTCACGCCATCCGCGAAGAGGACGGCGTGACCCCCGTACTGAAGGCGGTCAGCGGGCTCGGAGAGTGAGCGAGGGCGGCGTACTCACCCTCGGACCGCCCCCCGTCCCGGCGGCCGCAGAATCCCCAGCAGCTGCCGCACCAGTTCCTCCACGACCTCTTCCAGCGTCGCGTCCACCCACCCCGCGTTCCAGTCGTGCAGCAACCCGTTCACGCTCCCGATGAACCCCGTCGCCGCGAGCCGGAAGTCACGCGGCGACGCCTCTCCCCGCCGCACCGCCCGCTCCGCCTCCGCGCACACCAGCTCCACCCAGTGCGCCCGCCGGGCGAGCCGCTGCTCCTCCATCCGCGCACTCACCCCGATGATCTCCACGAACGTGATCCGCACCCGCCGGGGATCCGATGTCACGTTCGCCGCGTACGCCCGGAAGATCGCCGCCACCCGCTCGGCCAGCGGCAGCTGGTCCGCGTCGGCCACCGCGGCCAGCACGGCGGCCGTCGCCCAGTCGTTGACCTCCAGGTGCAGCGCGGCCAGGACGTCCTCGAGGGTGCGGAACTCCTCGTAGAACTGGCGGGTGGACAGGCCCGCGGCCTCGCTGAGCGCCGCGACGGTGGTGGCGCGGTAGCCGGGCACGTCCCCGAAGAGCTGGAGTGCCGCGTCCAGGAAACGCCGGCGGCGCTCGGCCTGCCGCTCCGCGGCGGTCTTGCCGCCGTAGCGACCGGTCGGGGCCTTGAGTCTGCCCGTCACCGCATCTCCCGTCCCGGCCGGAACGTCCGGCCTTCCGTATCACGGTCAAGTTTGTCGTGTACGCAGTCTTGTGGAGAAGGGCACCCCTTCCTTACTTTGCAGTAAGTTCACTCTGAATGCACACATCTTCAGATTTGCCACCTCGACATGCCTACGCCACCGTCTTGGCATGCCCACGCCATAGTCAGCCCAGAGGGAGAATCCGCCATGTCCCGTCCCAGACCCAGACACCTCTGCACCCTTGCCGCCGCCGTCGTCCTGGCCGTCTCCGCTCCCGCGACCGCCGCCTCCGCCGCGGACGCCGCCGCCCTGCGCGAGGTGCTGTTCGTGGGCAACAACTGGGACGGGACGGCGGACGTCATCAAGTCCTCCGGCGACCTGGCGAAGATCGGCCGGATCAACGTCATCCCGGACAAGGACGCCCGGATGGCGGAGATCAACGCCGACCCGATCAAGTGGATCTACTTCATGGCGATCCGCAACAGCGTCGGCGAGGGCCACGACCAGTTCGTCGACGACATGTACTCCACTCCGGACGGCAAGTCGGTGGTGGTCTCGCGGCCGAGCTTCGTGGACGTCGTCTCCATCGACCTCGCCACCGGGAGCATCAACTGGCGCTTCCCGGTGTCGGGTTACCGGGCGGACCACATGGCGGTCTCCCCCGACGGCACCCGGGTCGCGGTGTCGGCGTCGACCGCGAACACCGTGCACGTGCTGAACATCAACACCGGCAAGCAGCTCGGTTCGTTCGCCACCGGCGACAAACCGCACGAGAACATCTTCACCAAGGACGGCAAGTACATCTACAACATGGCGATCGGTGACGTGAACACCGACACCGACGCGCCCTGGCTGGACTGGACGAAGGGCGACCGGCACATCACGGTCGTGGACGCCACGACGTACAAGCAGGTCAAGATCATCGACATGCGGGACAAGCTGGACGCGATCGGTCTCACGGACTACTCCGACGCGGTCCGGCCCGCGGTGTTCTCTCCCGACGAGTCCAAGCTGTACTTCCAGGTGTCGTTCTTCAACGGCTTCTTCGAGTACGACGTCGCGACCGACAGGATCACCCGGACGAAGACCCTGCCGAAGAACCCGGCGACCAGCGACGACCGCACCACCATGGTCAACGACTCGCGCCACCACGGCATTTCGATGAGCCCCGACGGCAGCAAGCTGTGCGTCGCCGGGACGATGGACGACTACGCGACCGTCGTCAACCGCACCACCCTCCAGGAGGGTCCGCTCGTCCCCGCCTCGAAGCCCTACTGGGCCACGGTCAGCGGCGACGGCAAGAGCTGTGTGGTCTCGGAGAGCGGCGCGGACCAGGTCACGGCGATCGACTTCGCGACCGGCCAGAAGACGGTGTCCGTGGCGGTGGGCGACCATCCGCAGCGGGTGCGGCTCGGCCACGTGGCCGCGGACTGGACGAGCCCGGCATCCTGACGCCCCGCCCCTCCGGACCGCCCCGCCCCTCGGGACCGCTCCCCGCCCGGTCGTGACGCTTCACGCGGCGACCGGGCGCGGCACGTTCACTCCTCGCCGAGCGGCTGGAGGACGTCCCTGAGTTCGCCGCTGTCGAGCAGGCCGATGAGCACCCGGGTCATGCTGTCGATGCCCGGATCGCGGACGATCAAGCCGTCCGAGCACCAGAAGTAGCGGCCGCCCTGTGCCTCGTCCGTCCGCGCCCACCGCTCCATGAGGCGCTCGACCTCGGCGAGGGTGAACACGGTCGCACTCCAGCGGGACCCGTCCTCCGTCAGCCGTACGAACACATCCACGTTGCAGACGGTGTCCAGGTCCTCGCCCGGCTCGGGCAGGAACGACACCTCGAACCTGTCGGTCCGGACGCGGTACCAGGGTTCGTCCCAACTTCGCTCGATGGCCTCGGCGTCGGTCATCCGGTTGAGTGTGCCGAGCCGGCTCGGCACACTCAACCGGGTTTCTCCGGCGGCCCGGGGGTCAGCCGATCTTCGAGGCCGCCCAGGACGCCAGCTCGGACCTGGCCGCACTGAGCACGGACGCCGACGGCGAGGTCGCCCCGTTGGTCACCAGCGCGTAGTGCAGGACGCCGGAGTCCGAGTCGGTGAGGAGCAGCCGCCGGCTGCCCGTGCCGCCCGGTTCGAGGGCCGCACCGACGGGGGTGGACGAGGTGTACGCGGGCGGGCCGTAGACCGTGCCCAGGTCGGAGACGACCGTGGTGGTCGCGGTCGGGAACGAGGCGGGCAGGTGCAGTTCGGTGGGCGTGGAACCGCTGCCCGACCGCCACACCAGCACCGCGTACTGACCGGACCCGACCAGCGAGGACACGTTCGGCAGACTGCTCGGCACCGGGTTCCAGGTCAGCGTGGTGGAGCCGTCCCGTGAGCGGTCCTCGTAGGTGAAGGCGACCGTCGAACCGGAGGTGGCGCTCGGGTAGATACGGTCCAGGAGCCGGGCGTCCTGGCGGAGCACCGCCGTGCCGGAGTCGTCGAGCCGTACGGCCGACAGGTCCTCGTCGTTCCAGGCGTCACCCGAGGTCATGACCTTGTCGGGGTTGTCGTTCATCAGCTCGTTGTGACGGCCGTTGTAGATGTCCCACTGCCACTGGCTGCCGGACAGGACGGGCCCCGAAGTGGCGGGCGTGGACCACCAGTTGGCGCCCTTCACCCGGGAGTCGAGGGCCTGGTACATCGCCTTGAGGACGGTCGGCGCCTTGCCTGCGGTGCTGCCGTTCAGCGGGTGCCCGAACTCGCTGACGATCCCCGTGGTCCCGAGCGCCGAGGCCCGGTCGCGGACGGTACCGAAGTCGGTGACGTACTGGCCGTCCGAGGCGTTGCCCCACATCAGGATGCCGGAGATGGCCTTCTGGTCGTAGAAGTGGGTGTTGAAGACGTACCGGGAGCCGATCGTGCCCGCGTCGAGGAGGCCGCCCTCCTCCTTGCTGACGTTGCCGTTCCAGAAGAGGTTCGGCTCGACCATCGCGGGCTTGTCCGTCCAGCCCGCCGCGTCCATCCGGGCGCGGAACTTCACGTAGAACGGCCACATCACGTCACGTTCCCAGGTGCGGCTGTTCTGGCCGGAGTCGTAGGTGCCGGCGTACGGCTCGTTGTAGGGGTCGAAGCCGACCACGCCGGCGAACTCCTCGGTGGAGAGATTCGCCTTGATGTACGTCATGGTCTTCTGGGCGGTGGCCAGGAAGTAGTCCTGGAGGCCGTAGTTGTTGTGCCAGAAGTCGTACTGCCCGGCCTTCACCGCGCCGTTCTGCGTGATGTTCTGCCCCCACATGAAGCAGATCCCGCAGGACTCGGCCGGATAGTTGCCGAGCGCGACGGCCCAGGCGGGGGCGCCGTCGCCGGTGTACCAGCTGCCGGAGTTGAACAGCCAGCGCGAGTACAGGTCCTGGTGGAAGTCGGGGTAGACCCGGATGCCCGCGTCGAGGAACGCCCGCATCTGCGCGGTGGCGTTGGCCAGATACGTGGTGTCGACCTGGCCCTTCACGGGTTCCGCGTAGGCCCAGGAGAGCAGGAAGCGCACGGAGTTGCCGCCGCCCAGGGCTCTGAGCGCGGTCGCCGACTTCTTGGCGTCGGCGACCGAGGCGAAGGGCAGGCCGTCGTTCTCGGCGAGCTTGGTCTCGCCGGAGACGTTGTAGCCGCGCAGCACGACCTCGCGGCCGTTCGCGTCGACGAAGCGGCCGTTCGCCACGGTGAGGGCGGTGCCGTCGAAGGACAGGGAGTCGGCGATGGTGGCGGCGGAGGCGGACGGAGTGCCCGCGACCGTCAGGAATCCGCAGAGGACAACCAGAACAACGAGCAACCGCGCACGTATATTCGGCATGTCCATAACAGTCCGACTCATCCGGCACACCGTCAACACTTATGACTGATGAGTAAGTTTCAGCTTTTTCGGGTAGGGGTCGCCCGATACGGGAGCGGGCCGCGGGTGATCGCCGCGCGGCAGGGCCCCGAGGGTGTGGGCCGGGGCCGCGGCCTCGTGCCCGGCACGCGCCGTCCGTATCGGACTACGTGGTTACACCGATGCCGCTGATGCCGCCATGTCTCACACTGGCACCCGTCCTATGTTCTCTGGGCCGGTAGCAAGCACGGAAACAACATGCACTGCATCTCCGATGCGAGTGAAGGGAAAAGCGAGGCAAACGTGTCGGACACTTTTCTGGTGGCTGCCCGTATCCCCATGACACGGGAGAGTTTCGAGGCATGGCTGAGCACGCCGGCATCGGACTTGAGCAGGATCACCAACCCGGCCGACATGTTCGACGGCTGGTTCTGGAACGGTGGAAACGCGGACCGGAAATGGGATTCCGTGGACGCGGGGATCACGCCCCGGGAGTTCTTCTCCGAGGGGATCGAGGATGCCTGTTCAGGTAAATCCAGTGACGGCTGCATAGTGCTGCATCGAGACGGAGCGCTGGAGGCCTATCTGTTCCACTTCGGCTATGAGGAGTGGAGCGTCCACACCGCCTTGCTCATGTTCGCCGCTGCCGGGGAGTTCAAGTCCGAGGACACCGAGGACACGGTGTTGTTCTGGGCGGAGACCGGCGGCAACCTCCCGGAGGCCGACGACGACGGGTGGCTCGCCGTGCTGTCGGTCGGCAGGAGCGAGGCACGGTTCGTCGCCGAGCGGGATCTGACGGACACGGTGGCGGGCCTGCGGCCGGTCGAGAGCCGCTTCTTCGACATGGTCGAGCGGCTGGGTGAGGAAGAGGAATCCTGGGACCCGGATTCAGGGCGCGACTTCCACACGGAAACGCCCCGTGACCCGGCCTTTGTGGATCCCGCGGTGCTGGAGGGGGCGTAGGGGAATCGTCGGCGATGCGGCGAGACGGTCAGCCGCAGAGGTACGGCGGAGCCCACGGAGCAGCAACACAGCCGTCCCTGCGTCGCGATCGTGTCCGGCGGGGGTGTCGTCGGCAGCGACCTCGGCCATCGCCCGGTCGGAGTCGCGTATGCCCTTCAGTTGCCGTGCCGTGCTGGTCCGCATCCGCTGCCAGGACCGCTTCGGCAGTCGGCTGACGGCCTGGGTCACGTTCGAATCCGCCCAGGTCCGCAGGCGTGGCGTGCTGGTCGAGCGCGCCGAGGCGTCCCGAGGCACCCCCGGGCGACGTGGTCACCCCCGCCCGCGACGGCCCCGAACCCCTGGTCGCACGAGTGACATCACATTGCGCGATCCGACGAGATTGACAACAGCCTGCCGTCGGCGGAGAAACTGACCGGATGATTGTCGTGCAGCGAGCCGTCACCCACTGGACCAAGCAGTCCAGGGGCGGCGACGAGGCGGCCCGCCGAAACGCGGTGCCCGAGGTGTTCCCGGTGCCTGCGCCCGGTCCGGCCGGTGTGCTCGTCCACGAGGTCGACGCCCACGAGCGCGACGGTTTCACGGTCTCTCACACCATCCGCACCTTGGACCGACTGGCCGACCTCGACACCTCCCGGGCCGAGAAGCCCGGCGAGGGGCCGGTCGACTCGGGGCCCGACATCAGCGAGGAGCTTCACTGGGGCGTCGCCGGCGTGACCGGGAGAACACGTGAGGCCATCGCGGTCTGTGATGCCGTCACCCCAGTCACCCGCGGGGTGTTCCTGACGGAAGCAGAAGAGCGACTGCGCGTGGTGGTCTCGCCCCCGGCCGCGCGGTCGCCTGCATACGGGCCCCGTCAACTGTTCACACTCGAACCCGGGCAACTCGGACGCTGGCGGTTCAACGGCCGCTTCACCCCGAGCGGCTGCAGTTGCCACTCCCACCAGTGGTGGTACGAGAAGTGGGTCGTCAACGTCGCCTATCTCAGCGGGACACCGGCACCCAACCTGTTCACCCGGCGCGAGCCGACCTACGCCGTCGACAACCTGGTCCGGCTCTTCTGAGCCTTGCCTGTCAGCTCACCGTGCCACGACGGATGGTCCGCGGCCCCTCACCGGCTGACTGCCTCGTCGAGACGGAACGGCGTGCCGGGGCGCGCGGGCACCCATCCCTGGCTCAGAGCGCTGCGGACCCGGGTCCGGACCACCGCCGGCACGATCGGGGACATCGAGTGCGACGGCCCCACAACAAGAACAGAGCCCTGGGGATCGACACGCTGCACCACGAACGCGGCCCCCAGCCCACCTCCGCAGTACACACACTGCGAATCCCTGCGCACCTGCCACCGGTAATCAGCACCGTCCACCGTGATCAGCCGTGAGTGCCGCCGGCTGAGGGCCATAACCAACCTCCCTGTCACAACGAGGCGAACGTCGCCTGATCCGGCACTGGTTGCCGTCGCCGTGCGCGATCTAAAGCTCCCACCACCAGGTTTCGAGGTCGTCCCGGTCGGCGAACTGCACGGGAACCGCGTAGGGCGACCGTTGGGCGACAGGCAGGGCGTCGGTACGGCGAACGACGGCGCGCAGGTCTTGCACGGCGGGCATGTCGGCGAGTTCGGAGACGTCGAAGGGGCATCCTGCGGGGCCGCCGAGAAGGGTCTCGCAGCCGAGTCCGTACCAGGTGCCGATGAGTTCGCGGTCCTGCTCCTTCTCAGCGGCGACGGCGATTTCACGGACGACCTCGATCAGCTGAGGACGGCGGGGCTCGACGGCGTCGGGGCCCTGGAGTGTGCCCACGGTTGCCATGCGCCGCCAGAGTTCGGTGCCGACATCGCAGTAGAGAAACGGCGGTTCGACGTATCCGTCTTCGAGCCAGGATTCGTAGCCCTTGAAGTCGGGCGCGTCTTCGTCAAAGGCGCGCAGCCCGGTGAACTCCGTCAGCGCGTCGAAGTATGCGGACCGCTCGGCGTAGTCGGGGTGCAGCGAGACCGGGAAGCGGTACGTGTACCCGCGACGCAGCAGGATGTCCATCACGCGGAAGTGCGTGAACGAGCAGTCGAATCCGCTCTGGAAGTGGTACAGCGCCGCGTACCAGCCCCGGACGCACGGGTCGCCCGCTTCGGCATGGCTGTCCAGGAGGCGAATCGAGTCCGCGATCAGATCCTCGATCTGATGATCCGACATCCGGTTCTTCCTCCTTGCGACCTGACGATTCGCGCCGAGACTACCGCCGGGACGACCAGGACAGCGCCCCGGGCATGGACGCGGTGCGCATCACGGCTCCTCGATCGTGCGACGGCAAAGGCACCGGAAGCGCAGCAGGTGCGAGCCGAAGGCGATAACGGATTAACGCTCAACCAGTCGCGTCCCGACCCTCGCCCGCTTCCCGGAGCGGTCCTAGAGTGACGCACATCACGTCCGTGGTCCTGGGAGGGCACATGACCCGTATCTCGGTGAAGGTGGACGGCACGGTGTATCAGGACGAGGTCGAACCTCGTCTTCTGCTGATCCACTACCTGCGTGACCGGCTCGGCCTGACCGGCACCCCGATCGGCTGCGACACCTCCAACTGCGGGGCCTGCACGGTCGATCTGGACGGGGTGAGCGTCAAGAGCTGCTCGGTGCTCGCCGTGCAGGCGGACGGCGGTGCGGTGACCACCGTCGAGGGGCTGGCCCGGAACGGGGAGTGGACCGGCCTCCAGCGCGCCTTCCACGAACGGCACGCGCTCCAGTGCGGCTACTGCACCCCCGGCATGCTGATGGCGGCGCGCGATCTGCTGCGCGAGAACCCGCAGCCGACCCCGGACGAGGTCCGGCACGCCCTGGAGGGCAACCTGTGCCGCTGCACGGGCTACCAGAACATCGTGCGGGCCGTGCTGGCCGCCGCCGGGACCGCCGAGCAGGGGGTGCCGACATGACCGAGGTCGGCACCGCCCGGCTCCGCAAGGAGGACGCCCGGCTGATCACCGGGCAGACCCGCTGGACCGACAACATCGACGCCACCGGACTGCTCCACCTGGCCGTCCTGCGCAGCCCCATGGCACACGCGCGCGTGGACCGCGTCGACGTCTCCCCCGCGCTCGAACGACCTGGTGTGGTCGCCGCGTTCAGCGGCGCCGACCTCGCCGAGGGCATGGGGTCGCTGCCCTGCGCCTGGCCGGTGACCGAGGACATCGTGCTGCCGGACCATCCGCCGATCGCGGTCGACGAGGTGCGCCACGCCGGTGACCCGGTGGCGGTCGTGGTGGCCCGCGACCGGTACGCGGCCGCCGACGCCCTGGAGGCGATCGAGGTCGACTACACCCCTCTGCCGCCGGTCCTCGACCTGGAGGAGGCCTTGGCCGAGGGCTCCCCGCTCGTCCACTCCGACAAGGGCACCAACCGCTGCTACGACTGGCCGCTGCGCACCGGCGAGGACTTCGAGGCGGTACGGCGGCGCGCCGAGGTCACGCTGAAGCGCCGTTACCACCAGCAGCGGCTCATCCCCAACGCGATGGAGCCCCGCGCGGTCGTCGTCACCCCGATCGCCGCCGCCGACGAGTACACGCTGTACTCCTCCACCCAGATCCCGCACATCCTGCGGATCATGCTCGCCGTCGTCACCGGCATCCCCGAGCACAAGCTGCGGGTGGTCGCCCCCGACGTCGGCGGCGGCTTCGGCTCCAAGCTCCAGGTGTACGGCGAGGAAGCCATCGCCCTCGCGGTCGCGCGCCGGATCGGGCGCCCGGTGAAGTGGACCGAGTCCCGCTCCGAGGGCTACCTCGCGACCCACCACGGCCGGGGCATGATCCAGGACATCGAGATCGCCGCGAACCGCGACGGGCGACTGCTGGGCCTCAAGGTCGACCTGCTCGTCGACATGGGCGCCTACCTGATGCTGGTCACGCCGGGCATCCCGATCCTGGGCGCGTTCATGTACCCGGGCATCTACAAGATGGATGCGTACGAGCTCGACGTCACCGGTGTCTTCACGACCAGGACGCCGACGGACGCCTATCGCGGTGCCGGGCGCCCGGAGGCGACGTACGCCATCGAACGGATCATGGACGAGCTGGCGGCCGAACTCAGCCTGGACCCCGTGGAGTTGCGGCGCCGGAACTGGATCGGGCACGAGGAGTTCCCGTACACCACGATCGCCGGGCTGACCTACGACACCGGCAACTACGAGGCCGCGACCGAGAAGGCGCTCGCGCTGTTCGACTACGACAAGCTGCGCGCCGAGCAGGCGGACCGCAATCGCCGGGGTGACAGCGTGCGGCTGGGCATCGGGGTGTCGACGTACACCGAGATGTGCGGGCTGGCGCCGAGCCGGGTGCTGCGGGACCTGAGGTACGCGGCGGGCGGCTGGGAGGCGGCGAGCGTGCGGATGCTGCCGACCGGCAAGGTCGAGGTGGTCACCGGGACCAGTCCGCACGGACAGGGCCATGTGACCAGCTGGAGCCAGATCGCCGCCGACGTCCTCGGGGTGCCCTTCGACGACGTCCAGGTCGTGCACGGGGACACCAAGGCGGCCCCACAGGGCATGGACACCTACGGCTCGCGGTCGCTGGTGGTCGGCGGGACGGCCGTGCACCACGCGGCCACGAAGGTGGTGGACAAGGCCAGGAAGGTCGCCGCGCATCTGCTGGAGGCGAGCGAGCGGGACCTGGAGTTCACGGACGGCGTGTTCTCCGTGAAGGGGTCGCCGGACGCGCACAAGACGATCCAGGAGATCGCCTTCGAGACGTTCACCTCGCACGACCTGCCCGACGGCCTGGAGCCCTCCATCAACGCCGGGCACCTGCTCGACCCGGACAACTTCTCCTACCCGCACGGCACCCACCTGTGCGCGGTCGAGGTCGACACCGAGACCGGGCAGACCCGGATCAGGTCGTACGTCGGCGTGGACGACGTCGGCCGGGTCGTCAACCCGATGATCGTCGAGGGGCAGGTGCACGGCGGGCTCGCCCAGGGCATCGCGCAGGCCCTGTTCGAGGAGGCGGTCTACGACGCCGAGGGCAACCTGGTCTCCGGCACGATGGCCGACTACCTGGTGCCGTCGGCGGCGGACCTGCCCGAGTTCGTGACGGACCGGACGGAGACTCCGGCGACCTCGAACCCCCTGGGCGTCAAGGGAGTCGGCGAGGCGGGGACCATCGCGGCCACGCCTGCCGTCGTGGGCGCGGTCGTGGACGCACTGCGTCCGCTGGGCGTGCGCGACATCCGGATGCCCTGTACGCCCGAGCGGGTCTGGCAGGCCCTGAAGGAGGCCTCGGCATGATTCCCCCGACCTTCGACTACGCCCGTCCCAGCAGTGTCGAGGAGGCGGTGCGGGCGCTCGCCGAGACGGGCGAGGACGCCAAGGTGCTGGCCGGCGGGCAGAGTCTGCTGCCGCTGCTGAGGCTCCGGCTGGCCTTTCCCGAACTGGTCGTGGACGTCGGCCGCGTCCCCGGGCTGAGCGGGGTCCGCGAGGAGGGCGGGCATCTCGTCGTCGGCGCGCTGACCACCCACCACGAGGTGATCCGCGACCCGCTCGTCCGCCGGTACGCGGGACTGCTGGCGGCCGCCACGGCACGGGTCGGCGATCCCGCCGTACGGCACCGGGGCACCCTCGGCGGTTCGCTCGCGCACGCCGACCCGGCCGGTGACCTGCCCGCCGTCGCCCTCGCCCTGGACGCGGAACTGGTCGCCGTGGGTCCGCGCGGCCGGCGTACGGTCCCCGCGCGGGACTTCTTCGTCGACTACCTCCAGACCGCGCTGGAGCCCGACGAGCTCCTGGTGGAGATCCGGATCCCGAAGACCGACGGCTGGGGCTTCCACTACGAGAAGTTCCACCGGGTGGCGCAGTCCTGGGCGATCGTCGGCGTGGCCGCGCTGGTGCGCCGCGACGACGGGCACATCGCCGAGGCCCGGATCGGGCTGACCAACATGGGCTCCACTCCCCTGCGCGCCACGGCGACCGAGCAGGCTCTGACCGGCGGCGGGGACGCGCAGGCCGTGGCGCGGGCCGCGGAGTCGGCGGCCGAGGGGACCCGGCCCGCGCAGGACCTGTCGGGGTCGCCCGAGTACCGGGCGCATCTCGCGCGGGTGCTGACCAGGCGGGCGGTGCTGGCCGCCGCGGGAATGGGGTGAGCCGCATCCCCGACGTCAAGGAACCGGGCGACGTACGGGCCCGTCTGGAGGAGACGGGGTATCTCGTCGACGAAGGGCTGGCCGTCGCCTGCTTCCTGGCGCTCAGGCTGCACCGGCCGCTGTTCTGCGAGGGCGACGCGGGCGTCGGCAAGACCGCGCTGGCCGCCGCCCTGGCCGAGGCGCTCGGCGCCCCGCTGATCCGGCTCCAGTGCCACGAGGGCATCGACGCCTCGCAGGCCCTGTACGACTGGGACTTCCCCCGCCAGCTGCTGCGTCTGCGGGCGGCCGAGGCGGCCGGTGCCGTGGACGCCGACCGCCTGGAGGGCGAGCTGTACGACCGCCGGTTCCTGATCGCCCGGCCGCTGCTGCGGGCCCTGGAGACCTGTCCCTCGGTGCTGCTGATCGACGAGATCGACCGGGCCGACGACGAGTTCGAGGCGTTCCTGCTGGAGCTGCTGTCGGAGTTCTCGGTGACGATCCCGGAGCTGGGGACGTTGCGGGCCGAGGTGCCTCCGGTGGTCGTGCTGACCTCCAACCGGACGCGTGAGGTGCACGACGCCTTGAAGCGGCGGTGCCTGTACCACTGGTTCGACCACCCCGGCTTCGCCCGTGAACTCGCCATCGTGCGGCGGCGGTTGCCCGGTGTCTCGGAGCGGCTGGCCGAGCAGGTGACCACGCTGGCGCAGGCGCTGCGCTCGGCGGATCTGCTCAAGCCGCCCGGTGTGGCCGAGACCATCGACTGGGCGGAGGCTCTGGACGCGCTGGGCGCGAGCGAGGTGGACGCGGAACTGGCGGTGGCGACGCTGGGCTCGGTGCTGAAGTACCGGGAGGACGCGGAGCGGGCCCGGGGGCTGGACCTCGCGGCGGTGCTGGCCGGCCGGAAGGCGTGACGAGGATGGCCAGGTCCGAGCGCGAGCCGCGGGGTCCGGGGGCCGACGGCCGGTGGTCCGGCGCCGACGCCGTCCTCCTCGGCTTCGCCCGCGCGCTGCGGTCGGCCGGTGTGGACGCCGGTGCCGAGCGGGTGCACGCCTTCCTGGGCGCCGTCGCAGAGCTGGGGCCGGGTGTGCGGACGGACGTGTACTGGGCCGGGCGCTCGACGCTGTGCGGCGACCGGGACGACCTGGACCGCTACGACCGGGTGTTCGCCGCGTACTTCGGCTCGGGCGGACCCGCCGCGCGCACGGTCGCCGCTCCCGCGCCGCGCCACCGGCTCGTCGTACGCGACGGCCCCTCGCTTCGTACGACTGCCGCAGGCAGCGCCGACCAGCCGGGACCGCCCGCCGCCGCCCTGGCGAGTTCCGGCGAGGTTCTGCGCCACCGCGACCTCGCCGACGTGTCCGCCGCCGACCGCGTCCGGCTGCAC
>NZ_JAAGLY010000159.1 GCF_010548375.1 Streptomyces sp. SID13726 | reverse complement strand
GACGGCGTCGGCGCGATCGAGGACTTCGCGATCCGCCTCGGCCAGCACTTCGTCGAGGACTTCGCGTGGATCGAGGGCGGCCGCTGGGAGATCGAGCAGTACTCCTGGAACCGCATCGAGACCGCGGAGGGCGAGCACGACCACGCGTTCGTCCGGAACAACCAGGAGACCCGCACGACGGTCGTCCAGCGCGACGGCGACGAGGTCTTCGTCGTCTCGGGCCTCACCGACCTCGTCGTGCTCAAGTCGACGGGTTCGGAGTTCCACGGGTTCCCGCGCGACCGCTACACGACCCTCGTGGAGACGGACGACCGCATCCTCGCGACGTCGGTCACCTCGCGCTGGCGCTACACGACGACGGACGTCGACTTCGACGCCGTGTACGCGAAGGTCCGCGCGATCCAGCTCGAGGCGTTCGCGACGACCCACTCGCTCGCGCTGCAGCAGACGCTGTTCGCGATGGGCAAGGCGGTCCTGGAGGCCGTCCCGGAGATCGCCGAGATCAAGTTCTCGATGCCGAACAAGCACCACTTCCTCGTGGACCTGGCGCCGTTCGGCCTCGACAACCCGAACGAGGTCTTCTACGCGGCCGACCGTCCCTACGGCCTCAT
>NZ_JAAGLY010000158.1 GCF_010548375.1 Streptomyces sp. SID13726 | reverse complement strand
GTTCCGCGGGGTCGTGCGCGACGGCGACGGCGGCCGCGGCGTGAGCCGGCTCGACTACGAGGCGCACCCCGACGCGACCGCGGTGATCCGGCGGTGCGTGGCCGGCGTGGCGGCCGAGACCGGGCTGCGCGTCGCCGCCGTCCACCGGTACGGGACCCTCGGGATCGGCGACGTGGCGCTCGTCGCGTCGGCGGCCGCGGGTCACCGCCGGGAGGCGTTCGAGGCCTGCTCGCTGCTCGTCGAGCGCATCAAGGCCGAGGTGCCGATCTGGAAGCGGCAGCACTTCGACGACGGCGTCTCGGAGTGGGTCGGGCTGTAGCGGACCGCGCTCCGCCACGCCGACGACCGGGTCGTCGAACGACGAGAGGCGAGAAGTGGCCCCCGGCTCGGGCCGGGGAGGGACCACTTCTCGCCTCTCGTGCGTCGGGCTGCGGATCCGCCGTGCGACGACGATGTCGGGCGGGGCGTTCCCGGTCTCGCGCTCGTCGCGCGGACCGTGGGTAGGACCGGTCGGGTCAGCGCGTGGCGTGGCGGTTGTCGAGCAGCATGCCGATGCCCAGCCCGACGGCGGTGCCGAGGACGAGGCCGAACCAGCTCAGCACGACGGTCCCG
>NZ_JAAGLY010000157.1 GCF_010548375.1 Streptomyces sp. SID13726 | reverse complement strand
TATGCCGCCGCCGGAGAGAGGATGTGGGTCGAGATCACGCACCGCAAGGGCGACCAGCTCGTCGGTAGGCTGGACAACTGGCCGGTGTTCGTCCACCTGAGGCCGGATGAGACCATCAAGTTCCACGTCGACGACATCATCGACTCCCGCCTTTACGACGATGAGGTCGAGGTTGACGCCGCGTGATACCAGTCGTGCGTCGCTGTTCGGCGTGATCCCTGGGTGTCTTCGAGACGACCAGGGTGCCGTGCCGAGGGCTTCCCAAGCTCGCCGCGCCTCGGCGTGTGAGTATGTCCGGTAATCCACGACGTGTTCGGAGGAGCCATTGTCCCGTCTCGCCGCCCTCATCGACCAGGCCGCGGACAGCACACGTCCGCTGTCGGATGTCCTACGCCAGGTGAAGATCGTCGCGTCCCGGATCGGCGATCGAGAACTCGCGAAGTGGGCAAGCGATGAGCTGAACGGCTACGGCCCAGATGACGAGCTGCCGCCCTACCGCGCGGAGCGTGGCTTCCCGGTCCAGGGTGACTGGTCAGGACCGGCCGGGTCGCGGATCACCAACGCTGAGATTTCGTCGGTCTGGATCACGGACGACTTCATCGGCTGTGTCTC
>NZ_JAAGLY010000156.1 GCF_010548375.1 Streptomyces sp. SID13726 | reverse complement strand
GTCGTACCCGTGGCCGCCGGCGAGGAGCTGCGTCTGCACGGTCGCCCACGACCCGAGCAGGATCGACGCCGCGAGGAACACGTACATGGTCTTGGCCATGCGCGTCGTCGCGCGGAAGACGGGACCGGTGGTGCGGCGCCGGTAGATGAGGATGAGCAGCCCGGCGACGAGCGCGACGGCCGCGATCGACCCCATGTACGTGGCGACGAAGTGGTAGGCGACCTCCTTGATGCCCACCGCCTCCGTCAACGACTTGGGGATGACGAGGCCCATGAGGTGCCCGAGGATCACGAACAGCAGCCCGAAGTGGAAGAGCGGCGACCCGAGCCGCAGGAGCCGCTTCTCGTAGAGCTCGCTCGACCGCGTGGTCCAGCCGAACTTGTCGTACCGGTACCGCCAGACCGACCCCACGACGAACACCGCGAACGTCACGTACGGGAAGACGACCCACAGCAGGATCTCGCCCGTGCTCACCCCGCTCATCGCACCGCACCTCCGGTCCGGCCGGCCCCGGCGCCGTACGGCTCCAGCGCGAACGGCTCCATCCCCACGAGCTCGGCGGGCGGCCCCGCCGTCACGAGCTCGACGTACCCCTGCTGCGTGCGCTCGTCGA
>NZ_JAAGLY010000155.1 GCF_010548375.1 Streptomyces sp. SID13726 | reverse complement strand
CTTCCCCGCCCGGGTGATCGCGGTGCACCGCACCGCCGCCGGGCTGCCCCTGTTCCCGGGCGACCCCGCGTCCCTCACGCCCCAGGAGCGCGACTGGCTGGAGGAGAGCGTGCGGTGGCGCACGACCGAGGGCGGCTACGCCGCCGTGCAGGCCACCAAGCCGCAGTCGCTCGCGGTCGGCCTCACCGACTCCCCCGCCGGTCTCGCGGCGTGGGTCGTGGAGAAGCTGCGGTCGTGGAGCGACTGCGGCGGCGACCTGGAGTCGGTGTACACGCGGGACGAGGTCCTCGCCCTCCTCACCGAGCACTGGGCGGCCGCCAACGTCGGGTCCGGCGTCCGCGCCTACCGGGCGAACGCCGCGATCCCCCGCGAGCAGCTCGCCCGCTACGTCGACGTGCCGTCCGGGTTCTCCGTGTTCGCCGGCGACGTGGTCCGCCCGCCCCGCGCGTGGCTCGACCGCGTCGCGAACACCGTGTACGCGACCGAGCCGCCGCGCGGGGGACACTTCGCCCCGTTCGAGCAGCCCGAGAGCTACGCCCACGAGCTCCGGTCGTTCTTCGGCCGGTTCTAGCCGCCCGTCACGCCGGGGTGCGCGTCCTCGTCGCAGGTCCGG
>NZ_JAAGLY010000154.1 GCF_010548375.1 Streptomyces sp. SID13726 | reverse complement strand
TTCCAGCGTGAGGGCTCGGCCGGTGGCCTGTCGCTCGGCTCGCTCGGCCCGGTCAGCGAGGGTCTGTGGGCCTGGATCGTCGGAATGGGCCTCCTCATCGGGGCCGCGGTGTGGATCGGAGCGAAGTCCTCGTGAGCGACTACCAGAACCCCCGGTCGCCCGAGTCCTCGCACCGCGAGGTCGGGCACCGCGAGGAGCACGGCACCCTCGAGACGTTCCCGGACCCGGGTCTGCCGGAGCACAAGAGCCGCATGGCCGACCGCGACCCGAAGGCGTCGAAGCGCGGCGAGCGCCAGGTCGCGACGCTCTTCGGCCTCTCGGTGATCGGCACGATCGCCGCGCTCGTCGTGTACTTCGTCATCCCGCCGGACGGGACCACGGCCGGCGTGCGCCTGTCGACGCTCTCGCTCGGCGTGGCCATCGCCTTCGCGCTGCTCGGCATCGGCCTGGGTGCCGTGCACTGGGCGAAGGTGCTCATGTCCGACCACGAGAAGGTCGACGAGCGCCACCCGATCGCAAGCGACGCGGAGACCCGCGCCGGTGCGATCGCCGAGCTCGAGGCCGGCGCCAAGGACTCGGGCATCGCCCGTCTCGGCGTCCTCAAGGGCGCGGTG
>NZ_JAAGLY010000153.1 GCF_010548375.1 Streptomyces sp. SID13726 | reverse complement strand
TCCGTCTCCGCGTCCATCGTCGCGTCGACCGTCGGCACCCTGGCGCGCAGCCGCAGCGCGTAGCCCTCGTGCGCCAGGTAGTAGCTCTGCACGATGAGCGCCGGTGCGTCGCGCAGGTCCTCGGGCAGGTCTCGCACGAAGAACCGGCGCTCGAACTCGAAGTCCCCGTAGCCGCCGTCGGTCATGGCCCCACCGTAGCGGGACGACGGGAGGCGGACGGGCCCGGGGACGAGGCGAGCCCGGCCGCCGGGCACGGGCCGGGCTCGTCGGAGCGGAGCAGGGTGCCCTCGATAGGATTCGAACCTACGACCTTCTGCTCCGGAGGCAGACGCTCTATCCACTGAGCTACGAGGGCGAGCGCCGACGGTGTCCGCCGACGCGATGCACGAGACTACCAGCACGTCCGGGGTGCGTGGGTCCGACGTCGTCCCGGCGCTCCGGGCACCCCGCCGCCGTGCGCGAAATGCCGCGACGGAGGGTGCTCGCACCTCGGTAGAATCGCCCGGTGACCCCCGACGAGCTCTCCGAAGCGCTGAGCGCTGCCCTGGCCGCCGCCGTCGCCGACGGCACCCTCGCCCTGGACCCCACCGCGGTCCCCGAGCGCGTCCACGTGGAGC
>NZ_JAAGLY010000152.1 GCF_010548375.1 Streptomyces sp. SID13726 | reverse complement strand
GAGCAGCCCCAGGACAGCGAGGTCTGAACGGCGGGAACTACGAAGCCCGCCCCGGTGGACTGGGGCGGGCTTCGTCGTTGTCCGGACTCGTTACTGCCAGCGGAGCCACGGCTGTGCGTCGGTCGCGCCGCGGACCCACATCACCGCGTGCTGCACGCCGTTGGCGTACCGGCGGCGGGAGCTCGACCGCAGGGCCTCGTCGGCTGCGTCGTCCTCGGCCCGCAGCTGCCGGGCGTCGGGGATGCCAGCGGCCCGGTCGGTGATGGGCGAGGGCCCCTGGCCGACTGCCCACGTATAGGCGGCCCGGACGCCTTCGTGGAACTCCTCCAGCCGGTGGCCCTTGGTCTCGACGGCGTACCGGATGTTGTCGAGCAGCGCGGTGATTTCGGCGATGGTGCGCCGGCCGACCACGGGCTCGGCGGGCGGCCCCTCCGGCATGGGCGGCGGCTGGTGCGCCGCGGGGGCTCCGGCCGGCGTGCTGCCTGGCCCGTTCCACATCAGATTGTCAGCCATGGCGGAACCGTAGCGGGCGGCGACGACATGGCGCAGGACGTACGAAGGGCCAGCGGCGAGTGCGCTGGCCCTTCGGCTACATGTCGATGTCGGGTTCGAAGTCC
>NZ_JAAGLY010000151.1 GCF_010548375.1 Streptomyces sp. SID13726 | reverse complement strand
AAGGTCACCCGCGCTCAGCGCTCGGGTGGCGGTGGCGGCGGCTTCGGCGGCGGTGGCGGCTACGGAGGTGGCGCCAACTCCGGCGGTGCCTCCGGTGGCGGATTCAGCTCCGGCGGCGGTCAGCAGCAGAGCGACGACCCGTGGGCTTCGGCTGGCCCCGCGTCGTGTCGACCAAGGACGACCTCGCGCGCGTGCTGTCGCTGCACGACAGCCCGTACCACGGCCTGACCCTGTGCCTCGGCAGCTTCTCCGCGAACCCCGGGCAGGACGCGGTCGACGCCGTGCGCACGTTCATGGACCGCATCCACTTCACCCACGTCCGCAACATCAAGCACCTGGGGAACGGCGACTTCACCGAGGTCGCCCACCGCGCGTGCGAGGGCAGCGTCGACACGACCGGGATCATGCGCGCGTACGCCGAGGCGGGCTACCAGGGCTACGTGCGCCCCGACCACGGCCGGCACCTGTGGGACGAGAACACGACGAACAAGCCCCGCCCCGGCTACGGCCTGTACGACCGCGCGCTCGGCGTCCAGTACCTGCTCGGCGCCTGGGACGCGTTCCGCCACGGCGCCTGACGGCTCGGCACGAGCTGCGGGACGGTCTGCGTCACGCCATC
>NZ_JAAGLY010000150.1 GCF_010548375.1 Streptomyces sp. SID13726 | reverse complement strand
CCTCGACTACCGCGGGACCACCGCCCTGGTCACCGGCGCGAGCTCGGGCCTCGGCCGCGAGCTCTCGAGCCGCCTGGCCGGGCGCGGCGCCGACCTCGTGCTCGTCGCCCGTCGCGCCGACCGCTTGGAGGAGCTCGCCGCCGAGCTGCGCACCCGCACGCGGGCGACCGTCACCGTGCTCCCCTACGACCTCGCCACCCCCAGGCCGGGCGCCGCCCTCGCGGCGATGCTCCGGGAGCGCGACATCACCCTCGGCACGCTCGTGAACAACGCCGGGTTCGGCTCGCACGGCGCACTCGCCGACGCGGACTCGGACCGCGTCGCCGCCGAGGTGCAGGTGAACGTCGCGAGCCTCGTCGACCTCACGCGCACGTTCCTGCCCGAGCTGGTCGCCACCGGTCGCGGCGCGCTCGTCAACGTCGCGAGCACCGCCTCCTACCAAGCGACGCCCGGCATGGCGGTGTACGGCGCGACCAAGGCCTTCGTCCGCTCCTTCACCGAGGCGCTCTGGTACGAGACGCGGGGCACCGGCCTGCGCACGCTCGCCCTGTCCCCCGGACCGGTCCCGACCGAGTTCTTCGACGTGCTCGGCGCGGAGGAGGCGAAGATCGGCCAGGTC
>NZ_JAAGLY010000014.1 GCF_010548375.1 Streptomyces sp. SID13726 | reverse complement strand
ACACCTGGAAGCCCTCGGCATCCGCGGCGAGGACGTCTTCCTCAGCATCATCGAGAACAACCCGCAGGACTGGTCGTTCGGCTTCGGACGCGCCCAGTACATCGAGGGCGACCTCGCCGTCCCCGGCAACTGAGGTCAGGCGCTCAGGGCGGTGCGCAGGGTGGAGGCCATCAGGTCGATGGCCTCCTTCCCCGTGGGTACCGGGCCGGTGTGCGTGAAGTAGTGGTCGGCGCCCGCGAAGACCCGGTGGGTGACCGGGACGCCCGCCGCCTCCAGGGCCTTGGCGTAGGCGTCGCCCTCGTCGCGCAGCCGGTCGTTCTCCGCCGTGACGACCAGGGCGGGCGGAAGTCCGGCGAGGTCGTCGGCGAGGGCGGGTGAGACCAGGGGATGGGCCCGGTCGGCCGGGTCCGGGACGTAGGCCGCGGTGAAGATCCGCATGAGCTGCGGGCTGAGCAGCGGCTTGGCGACGACGGACCGCTTGGTCGCCGGGTCGGCGAACTGGTCGAGCGGCGCCGAGTCGAGGATCTGGAGCCGGGGCGCGAAGTCGCCGCGCTCCCTGGCCAGACGGCACACCGCGGCGGTCAGATTGGCTCCGGCGCTGTGTCCGCCCACGGCGAGCCGCGTACCGTCCCAGCCGCCCGCGGTACCGTTCGCGGCGACCCACGCGGTGACGTCGTAGGCCTGGGTGACGGGTACGGGGAACTGCCGCTGCGGGGCGACGGCGTAGTCGACGTTGATCACGACACAGCCCGCGGTGGCGGCGATGCGGCGGCAGATGTGGTCGTCCTGCTCGGGCCGGGCGACGACGAATCCGCCGCCGTGGAAGTTGACGTAGACGGGCGGCGGGGTGTCCGTGCCGGCCGGCGGGCGGTAGACGGTGCAGGTCACCGGTCCGGCGCCGGTCTCCACCCGCAGGGTCTCGGTGCGCCGGGGGATGTCGGTGAACCGCAGGTCCTTGTGGACGCGGGACATCATGCGGCCGAGCAGGAGCTGAATCCCTCTGGCCTGGAATCCGGGGCTGAACGGCATGACTCGGCCACCCATCGCTACAAAGTTAAACTAACAGGATTCCTGATGATGGACGCCGGTCGTCCGGGGCGCAAGGGGGAGCTTCGCCCGGTGCGCGAGAGGACGCGGTGCGGATCGTCGTGGCGAGGCTCGGCGCCGGGAGTACGGCACCTACTGCGGCCGTACCACTCGCCCCTGCCGGAGTCGGTCCTGCGGCGGACGGAAACCGCGGGGCGTGCGCCTACCTTGGGGTCGGAGTCGTCAAGGCCCCCTCCCCCCACCGTGTGCACAGCCCCTCAGGAGAAGACAGTGCACGTACTCCTCGTCGAGGACGATCCGACCGTGGCCGATTCCCTGCGGCACGCTCTGGCCCGCTACGGCCACCACGTGACCTGGGCACCGACCGGGCAGGGCGCGCTCCTGGCACCGGCGGCCGACCTGGTGCTGCTGGACCTCGGGCTGCCGGACATCGACGGCCTGGACGTGTGCCGGGAGCTGCGGGCCCGCGCGGCCTGGGAGAAGGCAAGGTCCTCCACTGCTCCTGAGCGGGCCAGTTCGTAGTAGGCGGCGGCGCTCCGCGCGGCATGGGCCGGGCCGGCCTCGCGCAGCTGGTCGGCGATCATCACCTGAACCTCGCGCGGCAGGCCGACCGACGGATTCCGGGGCAGGGCCGTGAGGGCTTCCGCGATACGGGCATGTGACGGACCACACCCCGTAAGGATCTTCGTGCAGCCTCTCAGTTGCACCACCACGCCTCAGGCCCACGCCAGGACACATCCGACCCAGCGATCATCACTCACCCTGTCCGCGCCCGATCATGAAAGGTTGCCCCACGCAGAGCTATGAAACAGATCGCCTTCTCAGCCGCGGTGGCACGGCGATCGTTTCGGGCACGGTCACGTGGGGTCATGGGGGTGGGCCTCAGGGGCATTCGTCCCACGGAACTGGAGCTCGAGTATCTCCTCCGATTCCCGCCGGGCGGTTCGTTCGACCTCCCGCCCTTCCGGCCGACGAGTACCGCCGGGCGCGCCACCTGGCCCGAGGCGATCGCCCGCTTCGGGCCGTCGCTGCACTCCTTCACCGACCAGGCTGAGGACGTGGCCCGGCGGGTCGCCCACGTCACCGGGCACGAACCGGTGGTCCTCGATCTGTCCGAGGCCACCGCACCGATCCACGCGCTGCAGGTCATCTGCCCCGGTGCCCGCTCCCGTATCCGAAGGACCATGCCCCGATGACGCTTTCCGACCTCTCCGGCCAGTACGACGCCCGACACACCGCGCGGGCCCGCTCCGGATTGCCCGCACTCCTGTACGCCACGGCGATGGGCGACGACTATCCCGAGGAGGTCACTCCCTCCTCCTCGTGCGGCTGGGCACTGCTGGGACTGATGGCCGCCCGGCTGCGGATGCGGCCCGGACAGCTCCTCGTGGACGCGGGCTGCGGGATCGGCGGCGTAGGACTGTGGCTCGCCCGCGCGCTGGCCGTCCGTCTGGAAGGCCTCGACGTCTCCCCCGTCGCCGTCGACCAAGCCACCCGGCGCCGCGCCCACTTCGGCGTCCCCGCCGACTTCCGCGTGGCCTCGCTCCAGGACACCGGTCTGCCGGACGGCTGTGCGCACGGAGTCATCTGCGTGGACGCCTTCACGCACGCCCGCGCCTGCAGCGCGGTGGGTAACCGAGACCGGGTGCCCCCGCTGTGGCGGGCGCACCCGGGATGGTCACTCCGACGCGACGCGGATCAGACCGTCAAGCCATGCCTGGTGGCCGTTGAGCATCGGGTTGGGGCGCTCCTGGGCCAGGGCGGCGGCAGGTTCGCCGATCTGGGTCTCCTGGGTGAGGATGCGGACCCGGCCGCCGGGCAGGTCCTCCACCAGCCAGGCGTGCAGCACGTCGAGTCGCTCCTCGGGCTTGCCATCCTGCTTCGCGGTCCAGGACAGGCGGCCCGGTATCCCGTCCGCGGGCTCCTGGAACTCGATGACGTGGGCGGCCAGCGGCGGGAAGCCGAAGGTGCCGAAGCTGAAGACCTGGTCGCCCTTCAGCTCCGGGCCGCCACCCTGCGGGAAGGAGATGTCGGCGACGTTGTCGTAGTACGACTCCCAGGTGGAGGTGTCCGTGAGGTAGTGCCAGACCCGGGCAGTGGTGACGCCCTGGACGATCACCTCGTTGGAGACGAAGTTGTTGCCGGTGCCGGGCAGGTACTTCTCGGGCCAGTTGATCGCGTTCTGCGTGGTCATGAAAGTGTCCTTGCGGTGTGGTGTGGTGTGGTGTCAGTTGATTTTCTTGAGGAGTTCGGTCGCGAGCGGGCCGGAGGAGGCCGGGTTCTGCCCGGTGACGACATTGCGGTCGATCTCGACGTGCGCGGCCCACGGCTCGCCCACCTCGACCTTCAGGCCGGCCTCGGTCAGCCGGTCCTGCAGCAGCCACTTCGCGTTGTCGGCGCTTCCGGCCAGCCGTTCCTCGGTGTTGCTGAACGCGGTGATCCGGTAACCGGCGAACACGTTCGCGCCGTCCTTCCCGACGGCTGCGAGCAGTGCGGCCGGGCCGTGGCAGACCACCCCCACCGGCAGACCGGCACGCAGCGCCCCGGCGAGGATCTGGCCGGAGTCCGCGTCGACCGCCAGGTCCTCCATCGGGCCGTGTCCGCCGGGTACATACACCGCGTCGAAGTCCTCGAGTCGTACGCCGCTCAGCGCGACCGGGCTCCGGAACTCCGGGGCGCTGTCGACGACGATCCGGACGGCACGGGCGCCGTCCTCGCCGCCGTTGGCGCCCGCAGTGAGGCTGGCCGGGTCGGCCTGCGGGATCACGCCGCTCGGAGTGGCGACGGTGATCTCATGGCCGGCGGACCGGAACGCCTCGTACGGAACGACTGCCTCGTCCGCCCAGAAACCGGTGGGGTGGGTCGTGCCGTCGGCAAGAGTCCACCGATCCGCACCGCTCATCACGAAAAGGATCTTCGCCACGTGCTCTCTCCCGTGTCCGTAGCCGTATCGTCGCCACAAGGGCCGTGCGCCGCCACTCGGCGACCACCACGAAGGTAGGCCCGAATGCCATACGGATACCAATAGGGAAGCCGATCCCTGCTATCGGAACTCCGATGCGAGCAGTCGCTAAGCTGGACACCATGAAGAACCAGACGGGCGTGGCCCGGGACGTGGCTGTCGCGGCGGGCAGCCGGCAGCTGCCGTCGCACGCCGACCTGAATCTGCTGCGCACGTTCCTGGCCGTGTACAGGACCGGATCCTTCACGGCTGCGGCACCCGGGCTCGGGCTCTCCCAGCCGACCGTGACGGCGCAGATCCGCACGCTGGAACAGCAGACCGGTCGCGACCTGTTCACCCGGCTGCCGCGGGGTGTCGAACCGACCCCGTACGCCCACGAGCTGGCCGGGCAGCTCGCCGGCCCGCTGGACGCCCTGGCCGGCCTGGAGGGCACCGGCGCCGTGGCGGCCCCCGTCCATCTGGCCGGCCCGTCGGAGCTGCTGTGTGTGCGGGTGCTGCCCGCCCTGGTCCCGCTGGTCACCGACGGCGTCCAGCTACGGGTCACCCAGGGCCTCCCCGAGCCGCTGTTGGAAGAGATGCGCTCGGGCCGGCACGACCTGGTCATCGCCACCCGACGCCCGCGGGGCCGGGCGCTGGAATCCGTACCGCTCGCCGACGAGGAGTACGTCCTGGTCGCGAGCCCCGCCTGGGCCGAACGGGTCGTCGCTCAGTCCCACACTGCTGACGGCCTGTGCACGGCGCTGCGCGAGGTTCCGATGGTGACCTACGCCGAGGACCTACCGATCGTCCGACGCTACTGGCGTAGCGTCTTCGGCAGACAGCTCACCGCCCGTCCCGCCCTCACCGTGCCCAACCTGTACGCGGTGCTGTCGGCCGTCAACGCCGGCGCCGGCTACAGCGTGCTGCCCCGCTCGCTGTGCCAGGAGTACCTGGACTCGGGCCGGCTGGCGCTCCTGCACGACCCGGAGGAGCCGCCCTTGAACACCCTCTTCTTGGTCCAGCGGCCCGGTGCCGACGCCAACCCCGACGTGCTCCGCGTCGGCAGCCTCCTCCGAAAGGCGGCCCGCGCTTGGTAGGGCCAGGCCGCCTTCCGAAGAGGCGGCCTGGTCCCAGAGGTGGCGCCCGTCACCGGAGCCGCGTCGATCCGTACATGGCGATGGCGTAGAGGTGGCCGTCGGAGGCGACGGAGAGGGTGTCGATCCAGACCAGCTCCGGCCCTTGAGCGAGGGGGTCGCAGGTGCCGTCCGGGTTACGGCGGCACAGGACGTCGTGCTCCAGGTCACCGCCGTAGAGCCGGCCCTTGTCGTCGCTCTCCAGGCCGTCCGCCATGGGCTTGTACCCCAGGTCCACGATCGTCGCTGAGGGCGATGCCGTCCGAGCCGACCTCGTAGTGGGTCGGCGCGGCACCTGCGGGACGGTTCATGAAGGGCCGGCCGTCGATGACGGGCAGGAAGTCCGGATCGGGCAGCGCCGAGGGGTCCCCGGCCAACCGGCGCCATGAGCGGCCCGTCGCCAGGTCGACCACGACGATGCCGTTGTCGCCCCCGGAGTCGGTGATGAAGGCCATGCCCTCCGCGCCTCGCCGCGGGTCGAGGCGCACGTCGTTCGGACAGCCGTCGGCCGGCACCACGTTGGAGGGGATCTTCCGTACGATGCGGTCGGTCTCCAGGTCTACGCAGAGCAGCTTGGGGCCACCGCAAGAGGAAGGGGCGAACAACGGGCTTCCCGTTCGGCGGCGTTCTCGCGGTTCATCTCCGCGTCCGGGTAGGCCGCCCCTCTGCCGTCGTGGATCTCCGCAACGGTGAAGGGGACATCGCCCCCGGCGAGGGAAGTTGACGAAGATCCGGCCGTGGCGGGAGACGGTGACGTCGGTGGGCATCGCGTCCCGGAAGCGGTGAACCACTTCGCAGGCGGGTCGACGCCCCGGGGACGCATACGCCGGCCGACGAGCCCCGTGGCGGCCAGCGACATCGTGGTCGCGGCGATGAACGTACGTCGCTTCATGCGTGTGCCTTTCCTCGGGAGAGTCCGTCGTCCGCCCTGTTCGGGCGGTTCAGACGGCTGAGCACCCCCGCGCGGCCGGGAATCGGCCGGACTGCTCCATGCCCGGTGGCGGTGAGGGCCGCGGCGTCCGCCGCGTACCGTGCGGCCTCCGCAGGTGAGACGCCCTCGACCAGGCGGCCGGCGAACGCTCCGTCGAAGGTGTCACCGGCGCCGGAGGCGTCGACGGATGTAGCGCGGTGGGCCGGGATGTGTGTCACCTCTTCCCTGTCCCCGACGGGTGCACCTTGCTCCCCTCAGCTTCAGCACGATCATCTTCGGGCCGCGGCGGCGCAGCACGCGCAGCACCGTCTCGGGAGTCTCCTCGCCCGCGAGCACACCGGGAACTCGGCGACAGCGATCGCCAACGGCTCCGGGAGGGCCGCGAGAGGGTGTGTCGGCGGGTGGACGACGACCAGTGGTTCCCGCCAGAGGACTTGGTGGCGCAGGGACTTGGAGATCCGGGGCGGGGGCAGGGGCCGCAGGCAGACGTCGATGCGCCCGGCCGCGAACGCGTCGTCCAGCACCGGGATGGAGTGGTCAGAGAGAATCACCTCGATGTCCGGGGTGGTCCGGGCAGGCCCACCGAGGACGCGAGGAACGAACGCCGCGCTCGGGCTGGGGTAGCGGCCGAGCGTCACGACGCCCCGCGCGGTGCGGCGCCGCGCGGCCATGGCTTCTTCCGCCGCGTGCAGCTCGCCCAGGACGCGGCGGGCGTGGTCGGCGAGCGCACCACCAGCGTCGGTGAGCGCGAAGGGACGCTTGCGCCGATCGAACAGCACGCCCCCGGCCTCCCGCTCCAACGCGGCAACGTGTTGGCTCACTCGCGGCTGCGAGCGGTGCGTCGCCTCAGCGGCCGCACCGAAGCTGCTGGTGTCCACCACGGCGAGGAAGAGGACGAACCATTCCAACTGGTCCTCGGTCTTGAGCACTGCGAACACCCCACCCACACACCGCCGTCGGGCGTGGAACACCCCGTTGCCCACTGTCCGGACATCGCGTCCCACTCATCGAGACGCCCAGCATACGGCGGCGTCACGGGTCCGCCGCATGCCCCATCCGCATCGACTCGTCGGGGGCGTCCTGAGCGGCGTCGGCGCGATACCCGTCACGGACCCGGCGGTCGTTGACGCGCAGGGCGAGGACGCAGGCGCATCCGCTGACCCCCGCCATGGTGAGGAGTCCGGTGCGGAAGCCGCCGGCGGCCAGGGTGGCGGCCAGGGCCACTCCGCAAGCCCCGGCGAGCTGCCGTTGCATGTTGAGGAGGGTCGTGGCGTCGGCGGTGCGGGCGGCCGGGACGGTGACGAAGGCGGCGTTCTGACCGTTGGCGAAGAGGAGGCCGACGGAGCAGCCGAGCAGGTACATGGACGGGTAGAGCACGAGGGACGGCAGGGCGCCGACTCCGATCGCCAGGAACACGATGACGAGGGTGGCCGCGCCGCCGCCGGCCGTCATGAGACGGCTTGGGCCGACCCTGTCGTGCAATAGGGACGCCAACTGGGAGGCGGTCAGCATGCCGAGCGCCTCCGGGAAGGTGGCGAGGCCCGAGTGGAGGGCGTCGTAGCCCAGGCCCGTCTGGAGGAATTGCGGGTAGAGGTAGAGGACGCCCACAAAGGCAGCGCCCATGGGGAGGAGGGAGAGCTGGGTGGTGCGGAAGAGCTGGTCGTCCAGGATCCGTAGATCGATCATGGGGTGGGGGGTGCACAGCTCCCACGGCACGGTCAGTGCCAGCAGTGCGGTACCGCCCAGCAGTGGGACGAGGACGTACTCGCTCCCCCACCCCCGGTCCGGGGCCCTGGTCAGGGCGGACAGGACCGCGGCGAAACCACCGCCGGCCAGCACGAAACCGGGCAGGTCGAAGCGGGGCGCGCCCGGGCCGGGGAAGTCGGGCAGGGTCCACAGGCCGAACAGCAGGGCGAGCGCGCCGACGGGCAAGTTCACAAGGAAGACCCAGTGCCAGGAGACGGTGTCCACGAGCCAGCCGCCCAGCACCGGGCCGAGGGCGGGCGCGACGGCGGTCGGCAGCATGACGTACTTCTGTGCGCGAAGCCGCTCGGCCACGGGGAAGGCGCGCAGCATCATCGTCATGCCGACGGGCGCGAGCAGGCCGCCGCCTACGCCCTGCAGGACTCGGTATCCCGTGAGCGACGGCATCGAACCGGCCGTGGCGCACAGAGCCGAAGCCACGGTGAACAGCAGCAGCGCGGTCAGGGTGGTGCGCCGGGTGCCGAAGCGGTGGGTGAGCCAACCCGAGACGGGGATGCAGACCGCCATGGCCACGAGGTAGCCCACGTTCACGGAACTCAGACCGGAGGTGTCCACGGCGAAGTCACGGCCGAGGGCCGGGAGGGCCACGTTGACGATCGTGGTGTCCATGATCGCCATGAAGTTCGCGGCGATGAACACACCGCACACCGCGATCCTGGGGGAGACCGGGCGACGGAGCGGCGGTAAGCCCCTGCGCCCGGTCCGGCGGGCGGCGGGCGTCACCGGCCGTGCCGGAGCCAGCGGACCTGGTCGTCGGTCAGGCGGAGACTGCGGGCCTCCAGCGAGCGGTCGATCTGGTCCGTGGTCCGCGAGCCGATGGACGGCCAGACCTGCGTGTGCTGGAGGGTCCAGGCCAGGGCCACCGTCTCGGCCCGGGTGCCCAGTTGCCCGGCGAGTTCCCGGCAGCGGAGCCGTCGGGCGCGGTTGTCCTCGGTGTCGTAAGGGTCCGGCCTGCCGTTGACCTCCCGCGGCTCGCTGTGTGCGAAGTAGCCGCGGGCCTGTGCCGACCAGGCGAGCAGCGGCAGCCGGTGTGCGCGGACGACGTCGAGGACGGCGGTGTCCGCGTGCAGGCTGCCGCCGAGCAGGGCCAGGTCGGGTTCGGCGAGGCTGAACTGGTAGCTGGCCACGGGCGTGTGGCCCCGCCCGGCCAGCTCGGTGGCGAGCGAGGACAGGCGCTGCGCCTGCCAGTTGGAGGCTCCGACGCGGCGGACGTGTCCGGCCTCGACGAGGCTCACCAGGGTGTCGGCGAGTTCGGCGACGGATCTGGCGGGATCGTCGCAGTGGTAGAGGAGTACGTCGATGGTCTCCACGCCCAGGGTCCGCAGCGCGGCTCGTACATGGCCGTGGACGGTGTCGCGGGTGAGCGGGATGTCCGCGCCGGTGAAGTCGTGGCCGATCTTGGTCGCGACGCCCAGCGTGCCGGGGTTTCTGCGAAGCCAGGGGCCGATCGCTTCCTCGGCCTGTCCCTTGGCGTAGCTGTGCGAGGTCTCGACCAGGAGCCCGCCGGCGTCTGCGAAGTGGGCGAGCCGTGCGGCGGAGACGTCGGAGGGCTCCGCGCCGAATGGGCCTCCGAGGACGAAGCGGTGCGCCGCGCTCTCCATGTCCTCCTGGCTGAGCAGTCCGTCGAGCATCTGCAGCGGCGAACGCGGCATCAGCCCTCACTCCCGGCAACCTTGCGGAAGCCGTCCACGTCGGCGAACGGACGCGGCAGGTGCGGCCTCAGCGGAACCCGGAAGGTGTTGAGCATCATCGCGGACATGGAGAAGCTGCCGATGCAGCCGATCAGGTCCAGCACGCCCGCTTCCCCGAAGAGCGCCAGCGCCTCCGCGTAGGTCTCGTCCGTGACGAAGTGGTCGTAGAGCATCTCGTGGGCGAAGGCGTGGAAGACGCGCTCGTCCTCGGCCTTGAACTGCGGGTCCTCACCGCGCGCGAGACGCTCCAGGCACTCCGCCGGGACGCCCTCCGCGACCGCCTGCTGGATGTGGGCGTTCCACGCTGACTGGCTGTCGAAGTGGCGGCCCGCGATCAGCACACTCAGCTCGCGCAGCCGCCGCGGGAAGCGCGACTCGTTACGGCAGTAGGCGCCCAGGTTCTCCACCCAGTGGGCCAGTTCCATGTTGCGCGCCCAGACGAGGAAGGGCGGCGGGGCTTCTTCGACACCGGGGCCGACGATGGTTTCGAGGAGCTCGGTCTGGTCGGGGGTGAGGCTGGTCAGCGGGGTCAGTCGCACGGTCTTGCTGCCTTTCGAGAAGAGGTACAGGGGTGGGTCACCAGGTGGTGGTCCGGGCCCGGAGGAAACGGCGGTGGAAGTCCGTCCGCGCTGGCTCGGCCAGGGGGATCGGGGCCCAGCCATGACCGGTCTCGAAGACCTCGGGCCGGTCGGAGCGGGTCGTGGGCCAGGCGGGCAGATCCGGGCCGTTGGGATCGCCGTTCGTCGCGAAGTTGACCAGGTATGCGGTCAGGAGCGTCGAGGTCTGCCGGTCCTCTTCGGCCCACGGCCGGTCCAGGGCGTGCAGGGATCCGAGCAAGTAGGGGATCTCGGAGCCGTGGAACGCCCCGCGCGCCGCTCCCTCGGGGCCGGGCGGGGTGCGGGTCCAGAAGTGGGTGAAGACGGGGCTCTCGGTGCCATTGGCCCACTCCTGCGCCCACAGATGGGTGCTGGTGCGCGCCGAGTCGGCGCGGGCGGCGGTGTGCTGCGCGCTCGCGGCGGTGTCGGTCGTCACCGGGTACAGCGTCAGGAACTCCGCCGCGAAGTCCCCGTACCGGCCGGCCGCCCTGCGTTCGTACTCCGCGACGGTCAGCTTGACACCCGGTCCCGCTCCGCTCTCGTCACGGTTGTTCCCGAGGAGCAGCGGTACGTCGTTCTGGGTGCCGGCGGCCAGGACTCCGGCGTAGGTGTCGGGCAGCACCGCGCCGTCGACGACCGGCCGGAACAGCGGGGGCGGCGGAGTGCCGGGGATGCGGGGGTCGTCGGCCGCGCTGCCCGCCAGCACCGTCTCGACCGGCAGGGCCCGCAACTGCCCGGGCGCGTCGGCACCGCACGCGCGGGCGTAGACGGTCCCGTCCCGCTCCGCCTGCGCGAGGGTGCGGTGGGAAGGGGCCAGCGTAGCGATCGCCGGGTCCCCGGGGTGCAGTACGGCGCTGTCCGCGACGGCGCCGTGGAACAGGCCGGCCGCGAACGGGGAGTAGACCAGGTCCATCACGGACGCAGCACCGGACGACTGCCCGGCGATCGTGACCCGCTCCGGATCGCCGCCGAAGGCCGCGATGTTGCTCCGCACCCAGCGCAGGGCGGCGATCTGGTCGAGCAGGCCGTAGTTGCCGGAGGTCTCGTCGGCGGATTCGGCGCTGAGTTCCGGTGTGGCCAGGTAACCCAGGACGCCGAGGCGGCTGTTGACGGTGACGACCACCAGGCCCTGGGCGGCGAGGGCGGAACCGTCGTACTGCGGATCGGCCCCGGAGCCGTAGAGAAAGCGACCGCCGTGCAGCCAGACCAGGACGGGGAGGCGTTCGTCCGGCTGCCCGGCGGCGGTCCAGATGTTCAGGTTGAGACAGTCCTCACCGCGCGGGAGAGCGGGGTCGGCGAGGTTGGAGGGGGGCTGGGGACAGATGGGGCCGAAGGTGTCGGCAAGCCGTGTCCCGTCCCAGCGAGCCGGTGGGAGCGGCGGGCGCCAGCGGTTCGGGCCCGCGGTGCTCGCCCCGTACGGCACTCCCTTGAACACCGTGACACCGGACAGGAAGGCCTCGGTCCCGGAGACGAGTCCGTACGCGGTGCGCGCAGTCGGGCACGGAAGGGTCATGCGCTTTCTCTTTCCAGGAGGGTTGGGCCATGATCCGGGCATGGCCGACCGTGGTGAGCGGGCGACGCACGCGAGGCCTGAGCACGGGTGCTTCGGCTCGACCGTGCATGCGCCGCGACCACGGCGAAGGAAGCGGGGAAACAGCATCTTGGAGTAGCGCCGTGTGCCCCGGGATGCCGCCGGGGCACACGGTGCGCTCTCCATCGTCGTGGAGCGACCGGCTCGGAACGTAGTGACGGCCGGCGAACTCGGCCTCATGGGCGACGAGTTGGGCGCGGACACTGCAACGCGGGTCGGACCGCCGGGGACGGGGACGTGGCCGAGGCAGGCCTCTGGGCTGCCCACGGAGCCCGCCCGCCGCCGGTTCACGCGCTCCGCCTGCCGAGCGGAAAAGTGGCGGGGGGATGTTCAGGGCATCGTCGGGCCCAGAATCATCCGCCCACGCGACACGCGGGAGGGGGTGCCGTAGCCGGATCAGGCGGTGCGCCACCAGGCGTAGTACTTGTCTCCGTAGCCGTCCATGATGTCGGGGTACTCGTGGTCGGCGTCCGGGAACTCGAAGAAGTCGTGCGCGACGTCGAGGTCGGTGAAGCGGGCGTCCAGGTCCCGGATGGTCGGCGCGAGGCGGGTATCGAGGCGGCCGGACAGCAGGCGGACCTGGCTGGTGCGGCGCAGCTCAGGGGCGTTGGCCAGCACCAGGCTCCAGGGGTGGCAGAGGTCGTAGTACTCCTGGTCGCCGAAGTAGGTGTTGTTGACGCGGTCCTCGGGTTCGTCCTTGAGGTCGCGCAGGATCGCGGGGGCGACCGCGGACACCCTGCCGAAGGTCTTCGGGTACTTGAGGCCGAGGTGCAGGGCGCCGAATCCGCCCATGGAGAAGCCCTCGACGGTACGGGCGGCGGCCTCGGGGATCGTCCGGTAGGTGCCGTCCATGTGGTGGACCAGGTCGAAGGCGGTGATCTGGGCGAGCGGTCGGGCGCCGTCCTTGGAGTCGACGTACCAGCCGATCGGCAGGATCTGCGGGACGACGACGATCGTCGGCGGTATCACCCCGCCGCGGACGGCCTTGTCGATTCGCGCAACCATTTCGGAACCCTGGCGGGCGTTGCTGAACCCGCCGTGCAGCCAGTAGATGACAGGGAAGCGCCGTTCGGGCTCGGTCTCGTACTGGGGCGGCAGGTAGAGCTGGTAGCTGCCCTGGGCGTCCGCGCTGCCGCGCGAGGGCTGGGGGTAGAGACCGAAGGTGGTGAGTTCCTGGTCCTCTCGGACCTCGTCGATCCACTGCTGCTCGATCTCTGCCATCTGTTCCGGCGTGGTGCGTACCTTGTGGACCTTCTCTGCCACGGTGTGCTGTCCTCTCGGTGGGTCTCACACAGAAGCCCGGGATCCTCCGGGGCGGTGCCGGCAGCCCTCCGGCCCTGCCACTCCGGGCGGCGTTCCATTACGCAGAATGGCGTATCCTTTAGCGGAACGTCCATCAGTGAAACCGTGCGACGGGAGCTTGTCAATGGCGGGGATCGAAACTGCAGAGGACTCACAGACACGAGGCCGAGGAGGACGCAGCTCCAACGCGGGTAACGCCACCGACAAGGCGCTCAACCTGCTGGAAGCCGCGGTGGCACCCGGCTACCCGCACCGGCTCGGCGAGGTCGCGGCGGCCGCCGGGGTACCCAAGGCCAGCGCGCACCGCATCCTGAACAGCCTGGTGTCGACGTCCTTCCTGGCCTCGGACGGCAGCGGCGGCTACGGCCCAGGGCCGAGACTGCGGGCCCTCGCCGCCCGCGTCACCCAGGGCTGCGAGGAGGACCAGGTGATGCGGGCCGAACTCGAAGTGCTCAACAGGCGGGTCGGCAACACCGTGCACCTCGGGGTACGGACCGGGGACGCCGCGACCTGCCTGATCAAGGTCGCCAGCCCGAAGCCGGTGCAGACCTCGTCGCGCGTGGGCATGCAACTGGCGTTGCACGCCACATCGATCGGCAAATGCATCCTCTCCAGCCTGAGCGACGACGAACTCACCGACCTGATGCAGCGGGTGGGCCTGTCGGCCCGCACCGAACACACCATCACCGACCTCGACGCCCTGCGCACCGAACTCGCCCGGGTACGCGAACAGGGCTTCGCCCTCGACGAGGAGGAAAACGAAATCGGCGTGCACTGCATCGGCGCCCCGGTCCGGGACGCCAAGGGCACGGTCATCGGCGGCGTCAGCATCTCCGCCATCACCTACCTGGAGTCCCGCGAGACGCTCCTGGGCTGGACCGATCTCGTCCGGGCGACCGCGGACTCGCTGCACGGCCTGCTGGGCTGATACGGCCATGAATCGGGCCCGGTGAAGCCGCCCGCGACACGGCGGCCACACTGTACATCGCGGGGCCCGCACACTTATCTTTCGGATCCGTGACCAACTTGGTCTTGTACGACCTGTAGACACCACCGCAGCGTTTCAGCAGGGTTACAGCACCGGGCCGCCCTCGTCCTGGTTCACCGGCCAGCCCCCGGTGCGGCAGTAGCCCTGAGCCCCACCCTCGCGAGCAGCGGGATCACCTCCGGTTCGGCGCCGCTCATCAGTCACCGCGCGTCCCGCACGGCCCCCGGCCGTGGTCACGCGGCGGTCCACGCGACGCGACCACTCCCTCTTCGGCCCGACGGCCGACTCGCCCACTCCCGCAGAACAGGCGCAGGCGGACGCCCCACAGGACGCCACCGGCACACCCGACTCCTGAAACCGGGATCCGGAACA
The DNA here is from genome assembly GCF_010548375.1 of Streptomyces sp. SID13726. Lineage (GTDB taxonomy): Bacteria > Actinomycetota > Actinomycetes > Streptomycetales > Streptomycetaceae > Streptomyces. The sequence goes on along the minus strand of NZ_JAAGLY010000014.1, from coordinate 232,149 downwards.
CGCCTCTCAGGCCTGCTCATATCCCTGTTGGTCCGCCGACATACGCGGAGCCGACCTCCGTGGCGGGCGGACCCCGTCGGTCCCCCGTCCGAGTCCGAGGCCACGCCCGCCTGGCTCAGAGCAAGGAGAGACAATGACGTCCCACGATGCCGCACCCCGACCCGCCGCACCGAGAACGCGCCGGTCCATCCGACCCGGCGGCGGCCTTGCCGCTCTGTGCACCGCCCTCACCCTCACACTCGCCGCGTGCGGAGGAGGCACCGGTGGAGCCGCCGCCGGCAGTGGCTCCACCAGCGGTACCAAGGTCGCCGGTGACACCCTGACCGTCGCCGAACAGCAGGCCCCGCCCACGCTCAACCCGGGCAGCCTCGACCTCGGGTTCGTCGACTTCACGATGCTGTCGTACGAGTCGCTGTTCTACCTCTCCCCCGAGGGCACCGTGCAGCCGGCGCTGGCCAAGTCCTGGAAGTACGTCGGCACCGGCAACAAGGAGCTGTCCGTCACCCTGCGCTCGGGCGTGAAGTTCGCCGACGGCACGCCGGTGACCGCCGACGCGGTGAAGGCGTCGCTGGAGTACGCGAAGAAGGCCCAGGGCAACCAGGCCCACTACCTGACCGACGCGACGATCGCGACCTCCGGTGACCTCGGGCTGACCATCAAGCTCGCCAAGGCGAACCCGATCCTGCCGACCCTGCTGACCCAGTCCTACGGCATCGGCCAGATCATCAGTCCGAAGGGCCTGGCCGATCCGGCGAACCTGACGCCGACCAAGGCCAGCCAGGGCGCCGGTCCGTACATGTACTCGCCCTCCGACAGCGTGGCCAGCGACCACTACACCTACACCGCGAACCCGGACTACTACGACAAGTCCAAGCAGCACTACAAGAAGATCGTGATCCGGATCGTGCAGAACGGCCAGACCGCGGTCAACGCCATGAAGACCGGTCAGGTCGATGTCTACAAGGGCGACTACACCTCCGCCGCCTCCGCGAAGTCCGCCGGTATGAGCACCGTGGGTCTGCCGGTGATCCTCCAGGGCCTGAGCCTGATCGACCGCGGCGGCGAGGTGTCCAAGCCGCTCGGTGACGTCCGAGTACGGCAGGCGATCAACTACGCCATCGACCGCGACGCCGTCACCAAGGCCCTGCTCGGCTCCAGTGGCACGCCGACCGTGCAGACCGTCATCAAGGGCGGCGACGGCTACTCGGACGACCTCGCCGACTACTACGCCTACAACCCGACGAAGGCGAAGCAGCTGCTCAAGGAGGCCGGCTACCCGGACGGATTCGAACTCCCCGTCCTGGCGGCCACGTTCGTCGGCTTCGACACCATGGCCGAGGCGATCGCCGGTCAGCTCTCCAAGGTCGGGATCAAGGTGAAGGTCACCGCCGTCACCAGCATCACCTCCTTCGTCGAGAACCAGACCAACCACAAGTACCCGGCCGTCTCCGGCGGGTTCACCGAGGAACCGATGTACCTGGAGGGCCTGGACCTGTTCATGCCCGGCTCGAAGGTGTTCAACGGCTTCGGCAGCACCGCACCCGAACTGACCACCCTCTTCAACAAGGCGGCCGCCGCCGCACCGGCCGAACGCGCCGAACTCGACCGGCAGATGCAGGAGTACTTGGTGAAGAACGCCTGGTACGCACCGGTCGCCTTCACCCCCGTCAACTACTACGTCCGCCCCGGCATCGGCGGTGTGAAGGTCAGCGCGGGAGCGCCCTTCGTGAGTCCGCTCGCCATCTACGCCACCAAGTAACAGCTCCGGGCGGCCCCTCCCTGACCAGGGGGCCGCCCGGCCCAGATAGAGCCGTGAGGTGAAATGCACAGGATCCTCTTCCGTTGGCTGGTCGGCGCCGTCCCCGTGGTGTTCGGCGTGACCGTCCTGACGTTCGTCCTGACCAGCCTGGTCCCGGGCGACCCCGGCCGTACGATCCTGGGCGCGAACGCGAGTCCCGCCCAGGTCAAGGCAGTCGACGCCCAGCTCGGCCTCGACCATCCCCTGCCCGTCCGCTACTGGGACTGGCTGGTCCACGCCCTCCGGGGCGACCTCGGCAACTCGATCACCTCCGGCGTGCCCGTGAGCGACCAGCTCAGCTCCCGGCTGACCGTCACGCTGTCGCTCATCGGCGGCGCGATCCTGGTGGCCGCCATCGCGGGAGTCACCCTCGGTGTCCTCAGCGCACTCAAGGGCGGCTGGTTGGGCCGTGCCGTGGACGGCATCGCGCTGGTCGGACTCGCGGTGCCCAACTTCTGGTTCGGGCTCGTCCTGATGACCGCGTTCGCCGTGCAGCTGCCCGTCTTCCCGGCCACGGGGTACGTCCCCTTCACCGACTCGCCGACGCAGTGGTTCGAGTCACTGGTACTGCCGGTGCTCACCCTGGGCGTGCCTGCCACGGCGCCCGTGGCCAAGCAGACCCGGGACGGCGTGCTGAACCAGCTGAACCGTGAATACGTCCGCGTGCTGCGGGCGCGCGGCATCCCGGAACGGTCGGTCATCTTCCGACATGTGCTGCGCAACGCGGCCGCCCCGATCGTCACCGTGCTCGGCGTGGTCGTGGTGACCCTGTTCGGCGGCACCGTGCTCGCCGAAACCCTCTTCGTGATGCCGGGTCTCGGAGGGCTGGCCGTGACCGCCGCGACCACCCAGGACATCCCGATGGTCCAGGGCGTGGCTCTCGTCTTCACGGTCACCGTGATGCTGATCAACCTGCTGATCGAAGTGGTGTACACGATGCTCAACCCGAAGGTGCGGACATGAAGGGCACCGACATGAAGAGCGCGGAACCGAACGGCGCGAACCTGACGGGCGCAGAGCCGAGGGATGCCGGGACGGCCCGTGCGGCCCAGCGGTCGGCGTCCCGGCCTTTGAGCTTCGCCGCTCGGTTCGTCCGCAAACGGGCCGCGGCGGCTTCCGCCGCCTACCTCCTGCTGGTCCTCCTCGTCACCCTCACCGCCGGCTGGATCGCCCCTTACGGAACCGACGAGCAGGACCTGACCGCCGCTCTCGACGGGCCGAGCGGCGCGCACTGGCTGGGCACCGGGGAACTTGGCCGGGACGTACTGAGCCGACTGATGCACGGCGGCCAGGTCACCCTGCTCGGCGTGCTCATCACGCTGGCGGTGTATCTGACCCTCGGTGTCCCGGCCGGCATGGTCGCGGGCTACCGCGGCGGCTGGTTCGACCGGCTCGTACTCAAGACCGCCGACCTCATATCCGCGGTACCCGTCATCATCGTGCTCCTCGTGGTCCTCTCGGTGTTCACGAACGACGAGAGCGCCGCCATGGCCGCCAACGGCATCCTCGGCGCCCCCCTGCTCGCCCGGGTCGTCCGTTCCGCCACACTCGGCGTCAAGGAGGAGCTCTACGTACGCGCCGCGATCGCGGGCGGCATCCGGGACCGGGTCATCATCCGGCGGCACGTCCTGCCCCGCGTCGCCGGAGTCATCCTCGTCCAGGCCTCCGTGTACGGCGCCTACGCCGTACTCCTGGAGACCGGGCTCGGCTTCCTCGGCCTCGGCACCACCGAGGCCAGCTGGGGCAGCATGATCGCCGAGGCCTCCAAGAACATCGGCACCGACCCGTGGCTCCTCGTGCCCTCCGGGTTCATGATCATCAGCTTCATCCTGGCGCTCGGCCTGCTCAGCGACGGCATGCGCGACACACTCGCCGAACGGTACGCGCCCCCGGCCGACAAGCCGCCCTCCCGCCGCCGTGCGGCTCGGCAGTCCCTTCTCCAGGTGCCCAGGACCTCCGTGTCGGCGCTGGCCGCGCCTACCGAGGACGCCTTGCTGTCGGTCCGCGGACTGACGGTCGCGCTGCCCATCGACGGGACACCGACCGAGGTCATCCGGGACGTCTCCTTCGACCTGCGGGCCGGCGAAGTGCTGGGCATCGTCGGCGAGACCGGCTGCGGGAAGACCGTCACGGCGACCTCTGTGCTGGGAATGCTCCCCGCAGGCGGCGAGATCACCGCCGGCACCATCCGGTTCGAGGGGAACGACCTCGCACAGGCTGACGCCGCTTCGCTCCGCCGGGTCCGAGGTCGCCGTATCGGATGGATCTCCCAGGACCCCGTCTCCGGTCTCGACCCGTCCTTCACCGCAGGAGCCCAGGTCGCCGAGGTCGTCCGCCTGCACACCGGCTGTACCCGCAAGGAGGCCCGACAACGTGCCCTGGAGCTGTTCGAACTGGTGCGGCTGCCCGATCCGGCCCGGGTCGCGGCAGGCCACCCGCACCAGTTGTCCGGCGGCATGGCCCAACGCGTGGGCATCGCTGCCGCGTTGGCCGGGCACCCCGCCCTCGTCATCGCCGACGAGCCGACCACCGCGCTCGACGTGACCGTACAGGCCGAGATTCTCGACCTCCTGCGCGAACTCCGGAAGACCGGCACGGCCGTCCTCCTCATCACCCACGACTGGGGCGTGCTCGCCGACCTGTGCGACCGGGCCGTGGTGATGTACGCCGGCGAGGTCGTCGAGGAGGCCGAGGTCACCGCGCTCGTCACCGCACCGGCCCACCCCTACACCGCCGGCCTGCTGAGTTCCGACCCGCACCACGCGGTGCCGGGCGAACCGCTGCCCGCCGTCGAGGGTGCCGTACCGCCGCCGCCCGAGTGGCCGGTGGGCTGCCACTTCCAGAACCGCTGCCCGCGCGTGACCGACGCCTGCCGCGAGAAGCCCGTCGTCATCTCCCGGTTGGCGGCCCTGGAGCGCTCGGCACGGTGCATCCGGCCCGTCGAGCTGATCGGAGAAACGGTCCATGACTGAACACACCCGGAGCGCCGCCCTGTTGCCGGGCGCGGACGCAGGAACAGCCCTGCTCGACGTGCGCGACCTGAGCGTCTCCTACCGCCGGCCGGGCCGTCGCTCAGGTGCGGTGCACGCCGTGCGCGGGGTCGATCTGACGGTGCGACGCGGCGAGACCGTCGGACTCGTGGGCGAGTCCGGCTCGGGCAAGTCGACCATCGGCTCGGCGATCCTCGGGCTGGTCCCGGCGACCGGCGGCGGCATCGAGTTCGACGGCGCTGACATCACGCACAGCACCCGTGCCGACCGTCGGTTGCTGGCCCGCCGGATGCAGGTGGTCTTCCAGGACCCGTACGGCTCCATGAACCCGGCCCACACCGTCGGCGACACCCTCGCCGAGGCGCTACGACACAACGTGGGCCTGCCCGAGGTCGCCATCCGGGAGCGGGTGCTGGCCGCCCTGGCCGACGTGGGCCTGCCGACGGGCGCTGCTCACCGCTACCCGGCGGCTTTCTCGGGCGGTCAGCGTCAACGCATCGCGATCGCGAGGGCGTTGGTGATGGAGCCGGAGTTCGTGGTGTGCGACGAGGCGGTCAGCGCCCTCGATCTCTCCGTGCAGGCGCAGGTGCTCAACCTGCTGGCCCGGCTCAAGCTCAGCCGCGGCCTGAGCTATCTGTTCGTCTCGCACGACCTGGCCGTGGTGCGCTACCTGAGCGACACCATCGTGGTCCTGTACGCAGGCCGGGTGGTCGAACGCGGCCCGGCCGCCCGGATCGCCGAACGTCCCGCGCACCCCTACACCAGGGCGCTGCTTGCCGCGGCCCCGGTCCCGGACCCCGAGATCCAGCGCCGCCGCCAGGCGGAGCGACGGCGTACGGTCGCCGCCGTCGCGCCCTCGGGACGTACGGAGCAGGGCTGCGACTTCGCCCCACGCTGTCCCTTCGCCCAGGACCTCTGCCGCACGAGCCGGCCCGAACTCACCGACCACGAAGCGGTCGCCGTCGCCTGCCACCGCTACGACGAGCTCAAGGCTTCGGCCGCCTGACCCTGTCGGCCCCGCCCCTCTCCCGCAAGGACCACGATGACCACCACCGCCCCCGCCTCCTTTGACATCCCCGCGCTGGTGCCCCACGGCACGCACCTGATCGACGGCGAGTGGGTCCCCGCCCGCTCCGAAGCCGTACTCGAAGTCGTCAACCCGGCCACCGCCGCGCTGCTGGCCCGGGTCCCACGCGGCACCGCCGAGGACATCGACGACGCCGTACGCGCCGCCGAGCAGGCCCTCCCCGCCTGGCGCGACACCAGTCCCGCCTCCCGCGGTGACCTCCTCCACCGCTGGGCCGAGTTGGTACGCGAGCACGACGACGAGATCAACCTCCTGGAGGCCCTGGAGGTCGGCCACCCCGTCGGCCCCTCTCCCATCGCCGCCCGCCTCACCTACCTCGCCGGTAAGGCCGACAAGGTCTTCGGAGACACGCTGCCCACCCGCTCCCCGGACGTCCTCGGCCTCACCCTGCGCGAGCCCTACGGCGTCGTCGGCGCGATCATCCCCTGGAACGCGCCCGGCCCCATGACCGTCTTCAACACCGCCGCCCCGATCGCCGCCGGCAACACCGTCGTCCTCAAGCCGGCCGAGGACGCTCCGCTGACCGCCCTCTACCTGGCCCGCCTTGCCCAGGAAGCGGGCATCCCGCCCGGCGTACTCAACGTCGTCACCGGATACGGCGCCGAAGCAGGCGCGGCCCTGCCCGCTCACCCCGGCATCCGCAAGATGAGCTTCACCGGCTCCCCCGCAACCGGCACCGCCGTCATGGAAGCCTGCGCCCGCAACCTCATACCCCTGCAACTGGAGTTGGGCGGCAAGTCCCCGCAGCTCGTCCTGCCCGACGCTGACCTCACCAAGGCGGTCCCGGCGATCGTCCGCAGCATCGTCATGAACAGCGGCCAGGTCTGCGCCGCCGGCTCCCGTGTCCTGGTCCACTCCTCGCTGCACGACCGGCTCGTCACCGAAGTCGCCGACGCCTTCCGCGCCGTACGGGTCGGTCTGTGGGACCAGCCCGTTGACATGGGCCCGCTCATCAACGCACGCCAGGAGAGGCGGGTCCTGGACTACCTGGCCATCGGCCGGGAGGAGGGCGCCGAGGTCGTCGTGGGCGGCGGCAAACTCACCGAGCAGCCGTACACCGACGGCTACTTCGTCGAACCGACCCTCTTCGACCAGGTACGGCCGGAGATGCGCATCGCCCAGGAGGAGATCTTCGGGCCGGTGCTGTCCGTCCTCACTTACGAGGACGAGGAGGAGGCCGTCGCGATCGCCAACGGCACCCGCTATGGCCTGACCGCCACGGTGTGGACCCAGGACATCGGGCGCGCCGTACGCCTCGCCCGCCGCGTCCAGGCCGGCCAGATCGCCGTCAACACCCTCGGCGACGGAGGCCCTGTGGGAGCCATCGGCGCCCCCTTCGGCGGCTACAAGCACAGCGGCTTCGGCCGGTCCATGGGCCCCGACTACCTGGAGGACTGGACCCAGGTGAAGTGCGTGGTCATCAACGCCGGTTGAATCTCGCCCTATCGTCCGCGGGCATCGGACGCCCGTACCGCAACAGAGCGCAGAGGGGCAGAAACGCCACATGGCTCCGTTGGATCTGCAATGGCGTGCGTCATCAAGACAGTGGGAGCCGGGACTGCGGGAGCCACCTGAACCATGAACGGTCAGGGGACGTCGAGTGCGGTGGCAGCCGACCGGCCCATGTGTCTCTACGTCGGCGACTGATCGGAGATGGGTGGTGAGAGAGGACTGTGGCTGCACCAGTTCGACCAGCGGACCGGGAAAATCACTCCGGTCACGCAGATCGGCCCGTAGCCTCGGCCGTCGGCATCCGCGGGGTTGAACTGCGACATGACAGAGCTGGCTGACAGGGGGCACAGGCAGCTCTCCGCAGCAAACGCCGAAGCGGTTGGCCGCAGACGGGCGGGGGCACACCTGGCACAGCCGAGACACTGGAAGAATTGCACGGGTTAGAGCAAATAGGTTGAGTCCACAGCGAGGGGCCGATCACACCGTCACGCCCCAAACGGCGGCGGTAAGGCTCTGCTGCGAGCCGGTCCCTGCCGCCCGGTCACCGAGCCTGACCCGTCGTACTGAAGATGACGCAGACCGGCGACCCAGTGGACACGGGCCGGCCGACAGGCCGCAGGCGGCCGTCCCGCGTGACATGGAAGGCCACGATCGTGTCGGATGACTGGTTGGCGGCGTACAGCGTGGTGCCCCCAGGGTCGAGGGCGAAGAACCGGGGCTGTCGGCCTCCGCTCGGGATCCACCGTGGGTTGAGGAGCGTACCGTCGTCCCGCACGGCATACGTGGCGATGCTGTCGTGGCCGCGGTTGGAGACGAAGAGCTGGCGCGCGTCGGGCGTGAGCTGGATCTCGGCGGCGGTGCTGTCGCCGGTGTAGTCGGACGGCAGGGTCGGCAGCCAGGACCGCGGGGCGAGTTCACCGGTCGTGCGGTCGAACGTGTACGTGGTCACCTGGGAGTTGAGTTCGTCGGCGACGTAGGCCAGCGGGAGGTGCGGGTGATACACGACGTGGCGCGGTCCGGCGCCGGAGCGGACCGTGACGGCTTCCGGGTCGGCCGGCGTGAGGCGGCCCGCGACCGCGTCGTAGGCGAGTCGATGGATCCGGTCGGTGCCCTTGTCGGGAACCAGGACATGTCGCTGGTCGGGTGCGAAGGGGATGTGGTGAGGGTGCGGTCCCGTCTGCTGGGTACGGTCGGGTCCGGGGGTGCCGGTCAGTTGGATGACCTGTTCGGCCGGCTGGAGGCTGCCGTCGGCTGCTCGGGGCAGCACGGCGAGGGTGCCGGTGGCGTAGTTGGCGACCAGGAGCCGCCGGTTATCCGGGGTAGGGGTGAGGTGGACGGGGTTGGTGCCCTGGCTCGGTCGGCTGCCCAGTGGTGTGAGGCCTCCCGTGCCGTGGTCGACAGCGAAGGCGCTGACCTGGTCGAGGTCTCCGTGAACGGCGTAGAGGTACGACTGGGTGTGGTCCAGGGCGAGGAAGGAGGGGTTGGGGAGGGTGGCCGTGACACCCATCGGGTGCCAGCGTCCGGGGCCGTCGACGCGGAAGACGGCTATCCCCTCGCCATGGCCGCCGCGTTCGGTGGTGGTGTAGCAACCGACGTAGGCGTAGCGCGGTGCGGGAACGCGGTCGCTCCCTGACGCGACGGCGGCGCTTGCGGGGGCGGAGGTGGTGGCGCCCAGGCCGAGGGCGGCCGTCGCGGTCAGCGCCGTGCGACGTGAAAGAGAGAACGGCTGCATGGGGGCTCCTCGAAGGCGAACTGACAGGGCCGGGTTTCTGCGGCCAGGGCGACCGCGCGGGATCCGTACCGCATCGCGGTCGCCCTGAGCGAGTGGGATGTCAGCCCGCTGCCGCCGGTGCGGTGGAGGTCCCGGGGAGACCGGTGACCGGCCGCTCGTGCCACTCCTCGGTTTCGCGGACCGGTGGCACGTCCTTGCCGTCGAGGACCGCCTTGGCGCGCTCCAGGTCGAACTCCCCCTCCCACTTGGCGATGAAGATGGTCGCCACCGCGTTGCCGAGGACGGTGGTGAGGATGCGGCCCTCGTTGAGGAAGCGGTCGATGCCGACGATCAGGGCCAGAGCCGCCATGGGGACGTGGCCGATGATGCCGATGCTGCTGGCCAGGACGACGAAGGCGCCTCCGGGGACGCCTGCCGCGCCCTTGCTGGTGATCATCATGATGCCGAGCATCGCCAGCTGCGCGCCGAGGGACATGTGGATGTCGAGTGCCTGGGCCAGGAAGAGCGAGCTCATCGTCAGGTAGATGGCGGTGCCGTCGAGGTTGAACGAGTAGCCGGCCGGGAGCGTCAGGCCGACCACCGGCCGGGAGGCGCCCAGGTTGGTCATCTTGTCGACCATCCGGGGCAGGACCGCCTCGCTGGAGCAGGTGGCCAGGATGATCATGAGCTCTTCCTTGAGGTACCGGCAGAGCTTGAAGAGGCTCAGGCCGGTGTAGCGCAGCAGGCCGCCGAAGACCACCAGGATGAAGACCAGGCAGGTCGCGGAGAAGATCGCGATCAGGACCAGCAACTGGTGCAGGGTGCCGATGCCGTACTTGCCCACCGTCAGCGCCAGGCCGCCGAAGGCTCCGAGCGGGGCGGTGCGCATGACCCAGCCGACGACCTTGAAGACGACCTTGGAGAGGTTCTCGACGCCTCGCAGCAGGCCCTCGGCCGGTTCGCCGACGGCCTTGATGCCGATCCCGAAGAGTACCGAGACGAGCATCACCGGAAGGATCTCGCCATCGGTGAAGGCGGAGAACATCGTCGTCGGGATGATCGACAGGAGGAAGTCCGCCACGCTGAGGTGGGTGCTGGCGACGCCGTCGGGCAGGTCCTTGGTGCTCAGCGACGAGGCGGCGATGTGCATGCCCGCGCCCGGCTGGAAGACGTTGGCGACGATCAGGCCGACGCCCATGCACAGAGCGGTCAGGACCACGAAGTAGACCAGCGACTTGGCGCCGACCCGGCCGACCCGGCCGATGCTGTCGACCTTGCCCACCCCCAGGACAACCGTGCAGAAGAGCACGGGCGCGACGATCATCTTCATCAGCGCGACGAATCCGTCGCTGAACGGCTGCATCTGCGCGGCGGCGCCCGGCCAGGCGACACCGACGACGACGCCCGCCACCATGCCGATGAGGACCTGGACCCACAACTGGCGCAGCCAGTAACCGACGCCGCGCGTCATTGCGGTCGCGTGCGGAGAGCTGGACATCATTCATCCCCTTCTGGAGGCCGGAAACCATTCCTGTATACAGAGCTGTATTCATATCTGTATAGCCCTCTGTGGACATCTCTTCGAAACGATCTGTACACAGGGGTCGGGCCGGGTTTTCGGGCATGAGAACGTCCCGCCTGCCGCAGGGGCAGGCGGGACGTTCGGGGAGGCGCTGCCGGCCTAGCGGGCGACCCAGTAGGTGCGGGTGTTGGTGAACTCCCGGATGCCGGCGGTGGCCAGTTCCCGGCCGTAACCGCTGCGCTTGGTCCCGCCGAAGGGCAGCCGCGGGTCGGAGGCCACGACGGCGTTGACGAAGGCGGCGCCGGTGGTGACGCGGCGGGCGAGCGCGACTCCGCGGGCGGTGTCGGCCGTCCAGACGCTCAGACCGAGGCCGAAGGAGGTCGCCCCGGCCAGCCGTACCGCGTCGTCGTCGTCCCGGGCGACGGTCACGGCGGCCAGCGGGCCGAAGGTCTCCTCGTCGAAGGCCTGCATCCCGGGGCCGGTGCCGGACAGCACCGTGGGCTGGAAGAACCAGCCGTCACCCGGCAGGGGCTTGCCGCCCGTCAGCAGCCGTGCGCCGGCGGCGACCGACTCCTCCACCTGGCGCGCGATCGCCGCCCGCAGGTCGTCCCGGGCGAGCGGGCCGACTTGGGTGGACCGGTCCCTGGGATCGCCGATCCGCAATTCCTCCACCCCCCGCACGAAGGCGGCGGTGAACGCGTCCGCGACCGCCTCGGCCACGATGAACCGCTTGGCGCACACACAGCTCTGGCCGGAGTTGGTGAAGCGCGCCCGCACCGCGGCCGCCGCGGCGGCTTCGATGTCGGCGTCGTCGAGGACGACGAAGGCGTCCGAACCGCCCAGCTCCAGCACGGACTTCTTCGCCGCCCGCCCGGCTGCCGCGCCGACCGCGGCACCCGCCCGGTTGCTGCCGGTCAGGGTGACCGCGGCGACGCGGTCGTCCTCGATCAGCCGCGCGGTGACGTCGGGTACGTCCGCGTCCGCCACGACCAGGGCGGTCACCAGATGCTCGGGGAAGCCCGCCTCGATGAAGAGGTCCTGGAGGGCGAGCGCGCCGCCCATGACGTTCGAGGCGTGCTTCAACAGGACGCCGTTGCCCGCCACCAGGGACGGGATCGCGAAGCGCATGACCTGCCAGACGGGGAAGTTCCAGGGCATCACCGCCAGGACCAGGCCGACGGGTTCGTAGGCGACCCAGGCGTCGGCGCCCTCGATCGCCGTCACCGGCTCGTCGGCGAGGATGCCGGGCCCCTGCCGGGCGTAGTACTCGGCGGTCAGGGCGGACTTCTCCACCTCGCCCTCCGCCTCGCCGACCGGCTTGCCCATCTCCCGGACCGCCAGATCGGCCAGCGACGCCTTGTACTCACGCAGGACGCGGGCCAACTCGGCTGCGCGCACGGCGCGTTCGGCCACGGGGACCAGGGCCCAGGCGCGGGAGGCGGCGTGCGCGCGGTCCACGGCCGTCTCGATCCGTACGGCGTCCCAGGCGTCGTACGACGCGATGGGCTGCCCGGTGGCGGGGTCGACTGTGCTGATCGTGCCGCTCATGAGGTGCGCGCCCCGCCCTTGTCGTGCTCCGAGAGGTGCTCGAAGGTCTCGCCGGTGGCGGTGATGGTCCGGGTGACGTCCCGGCCGCCGTAGATCCAGTAGATCCGCATGACGCCCTCGCCTCGGTTGAAGAAGCGGTGCGGGACGCCGGCCGGGACCCAGGTGGCCTGGCCGGGCTCCAGGTCGAAGAACTCGCCGTCGATCTCGGCGGTCGCCTCGCCTTCGAGGATCAGCACGGACTCCTCGACGTTGTGGCTGTGCAGGGGCAGCCCGGTGCCGGGCTGGAAGACCGTCTGGCCGGTGGTGATGACGGCCTTCTCCGAGTTCCACTTCCCCACGTAGGGGATGGTGGCCACCCCGCCGCCTCGGTCGAAGCGTTCGACCTTGTCGGGGTGGATGAGGAGGTTCGGCTCGGCGGGGTGATCGGTGCACATGGCGGCGGCTCCTTCAGGAGTGGTGGAACAGACGGCGGGAGAGCGTGTTGACCTGGCTGCCGGGGACGACGTACTTCGCCACCGCCTCGCGCCAGACCTTGAAGTGGGGCGCGGAGCGGTGGGCCTCCACGGCGGCTTCGTCGTCGTAGATCTCGTGGAAGACGAAATGGTGGTCGTCGGCCAGGTCGCAGACGACGTCGAAGTAGCGGCAGCCGGGCTCGTCCGTGAAGGAGCGTTCGGCGTTCTCCTTGATGGCCGCGAGGAAGTCCTCGCGGCACCCGGGGTTGACCTGGAGAGTGACGGTCAGGGCGATCATGCGAACAGCTCCTTGTGGTCGGCGGGGGCGGGCAGGGGTACGGCGGTGCTGTCGGCGATCCGGGCGAGGGCGGCCCAGGTGTCGTCGACGATCGTGATGCCCTCGGTGCGCAGCCGCTCGGCGGTGCGGGTCTCCGGCTCGCCGGGGACGAAGACCTCGGTCGCCTGCGCGGCGACGGGGGTGGACTTGGTCTCCTCGATCAGCGCCTCCATCCGTCGCTCGAACTCGGCGGGGTCGGCCATCGAGCGGATGTCGACGCAGATCAGCAGGTGTCCGACGCCGCTGCGGCCGGTGGGCCGGTAGGGGCCGACGACCGCCGTGCCGAAGGCGCTGCCGGTCAGCACTCCGGCCAGCACGTCGAACATGAAGGAGATCGCGTAGCCCTTGTGACCGGCCATCGGCAGGATCAGACCCTCGATCGCGCGCTGCGGATCGGTCGTGGGCACCCCGTCCGCGTCCGCCGCCCAGCCCTCGGGGATCGGCTCGCCGCGCTCCTTGGCGTGGTAGATCTTCCCCCGCGCCACGGCCGTGTTCGCGATGTCCATCACGACCGTGCCGTGCCGGCCGCCCGGCGCCGCGATCGACCACGGATTGGTGCCGACCCGCTTCTCCCGGCCGCCCCAGGGGGCCATCGCCGGGCTGGCGTTGGTCGCCAGCAGGGCCACGCAGCCCTGTTCGGCGGCCCGGCGGGTGAAGTACGCGGCCGTCCCGAAGTGACCGGAGTTGCGGACCGCGACCGCGCTGATGCCGTGCCGGCGGGCGCGCTCGGCGCCCAGGGTCACCGCGCGCGCGGTCAGCACCTGCCCGAGCCCGTCCCGGCCGTCGACCACGAGCACCGCACCGTTGTCGCTGACCACCAGCGGGTCCGCGACGGCGGCCGTGGCCCCGCTCGCGAGGCGGTCGAGGTACCAGGGCAGACGCAGCATGCCGTGGGACGGATGCCCCCAAAGCTCGGCGGTGACGAGGGTGTCGGCGAACAGACGTGCGTCCTCGGACGGAACGCCATGGGCTTCGGCAGTGGCGGCGGCGAACCCCACCAGGTCGGCGGCGCCGACGGTATGCGGCATGAGACGGCCCCTCGCGTCGAGAGTTAATGTATTCACTCCTGTATACATCAGTGGATGCAGAAAAGGCCACAGGTCGTACGGCATGAGTCGGGCGGCTGGACGACCGCCGTGCGGCACCTCCGCAGGGAGCCCTATCAGCTCACGGCATCCAGCTGGACGTCCGCGCCGGGCGTCAGATCCTGGCTGGTCAGGCTCTCGATGAGAGCCTGAAGGGTCTGGGCGAGGTGGTGCAGGCACGCCGCCTCGGCCGCCTGGGTGTCTCCCTGGAGGATCCCCTTCAGCATCGCGCGGTGCTCCTCCAGCGAGGTCAGCATGCGGCGCGGGCCGCTGTGCGAGAGGTACCGCAGACGCACGGTCTGGCTGCGCAGGTCCCGAATGGACCGGGCGAGGTAGGGATTTCGGCAGGCAGCGATGACGGCCTGGTCGAACGCCTCCGTGATGTCGTAGAACCCCTGGTACGAGCGGGCCTGCCCACCGGCGTCCAGCGCGCGGTACGACTCGTCGAACTCCTCCAGCCGCTCGTGCAGGACGCGGAAGGGCGCCAGCACCCTGGCGTCCGTCACTCCGGACGCGGCCACCGAGGCGGCTGCCCTGGGTTCGAGCATCATGCGGAACTCGAACAGGGACCGCACCCCGCCCAGCGAGATGGCGGCGACCCGGGCCACCTCTCCCGGCACGAAGTCGACCAGCCCCTCCTGGGCCAGCCGCCGGATCGCCTCGCGCACAGGTGTCCTTGAAGCGCCCAGTTCCTCGCCGAGCTGGACCTCGCCCAGCTTGGCCCCCGGACGCAGCCTCAGCGACTCGATGTCACCCTTCAGCCGCTCGTAGACCGCTTCACTCTTGCCGGTCGCCCGCGCCATGAAACTCCCTGCCCAGCCGTCGGAGCACTCATCTGTATACAGCCTACGCAGGGAACCGACACGCCTCAAACACCGAGGACCTCTGGGAGGAGCCACCCTGCAACCGGACCACGAGCCGAAGGAGCACAGCCGTGTTGGGCCGGGCTGGGACACGGTGAGTTGTCCGTCGGCCGCCGTCCAGGTGGCTGTGGCACCGCCTCTTCGGGGTAGTGCGCGACCGGCCGCACCGGAGTACCGCGCAGGTGCGGGATCGCGAGCGTCCGTGTGGTCACGGGAGCCGGGCACCGCTCCTGTCACCACACTGCGACCCAGGAGTCCGCCCAACCGGGGAGGCCGAGAGGCCAGAACGGCACGCTGCCGGGGATGTCCTGGCGGATCTCCTTGTAGACGACGAGCGCCGAACGGACGAGTTCGAGCTGCTCCGGAGCCATCCGGTCGAGGACGACGGACAGATGGATGCGGTGGAACAGCGCGCCGAGCAGGGTGAAGGCGATCTCCTGCTCGGGAGCCGCCGTCCCCAAGGCCCTCGTCGACGGCGGCCGGCTGCACGAGAGCGCAACCCGCCGAATGGGCATCGCCCGTGTCGCCGCCAACAACCCTGTCCGGCCTGCCGCACGGCGGCAACCAGTCGGCCCACTCCCTCGCTGCGCAGATCCTTCGCGCCCCGGCCTTGGACCGTGGCGACCGGCGCCACCACCGACCATCTCCTAGGCGCCGTCGGCTTCCGGGACACATTCGCTTACGTACGGCGTCGTTCTCGTCTCACAAGCCTGCAAGATCGCAAGCGGACCTACGCACCGACGCAGGCTGACCTGATGTTCCGCCCCCTACGCAGACGACGAGTCCGGACGGAAGGTAACCGAACTGCCCGTGAAATGAGCCTCGATGCCGCTATCCGTGGTGGTGACCGAGCGCAGGCTCAGTCCCTGAGGGACGTTCCGCAAAGGCATGGGCTCCCTCAGCGCCTCGTCGAGCAATGCCTTCAGCACGGGGATCTGCTCGCCCCGGACAGACCGGATGTCCGAGAATGCGATGCGGTTGCCGCTCGTCGCCGTGACAGCCGCGCTCACGGTCACATCACCGGCGACCGGCAGACTCGCCGTCACCTCGACCCGATCGGGCCCGTCGCCCCGGGACACCTGCACGCCGAGCGCGTTCGACAGATCCTCGTACGAGAGGAAGGCGGTCGCGTCCACACTGCGGGCGTGCGCCACGTCGGCGCTCCCCGAGGTGCTCAGTCCGTCCACCCCTACGGTCAGCCTCGTCACGGGCAACGGCCTGGTGGAGCCGTTCGCGGGTATGCCGTGGGCGGTCAGGTCGACGTGGTCCAGACGGCCCCGGGCCAGCTGAGTCAGCACGGGGAACCCGCTGACGTGCACGGACGGCCGTGCGGCGGTGCCCATTCCGTCCTGGAACGCCTCGGCCGTACGGTTCTCGGCACGCTCCGCCGCGATCCGGTCGACGGCCACGAACCCGAGCGCCGACACGGTCACGACCGCGACGAGGACAATCAGGCGCCTCCTGCTCGGCGTCGGAGGACTCACGTACACGGCACCGTCTCCGTAGTACGGCTCGTCGGCGTACCTCTCGCTGTACTGGGACTCGTACATGGTTCTCCTTCGGGTGGTGTTTCGGGACGTGCGGCTACGCGCCGCTCTCGGGACGGACGAACCCGCGGACACAGGTGAAGGCGCGGTCCGCATCCACGCCCATCGCGATCAGCGCGGCAGTCGCCGCATGCATGCCGTCGTCGGTCCAGACGCCGACGTTCACGCACTCCAGGAGGCCCAGCAGATATCCCTCCAGGGCCAGGGCCAGCACGACGGGCGGGACGCCGGTCTGGAACGCCCCCTGCCGCTGCCCGTGGACGATGACTGCCCGCGACGCCGCGCGCGCGGGCGCAAGGATCTCGCGGCGTCGCTCGGCCACGAGATCCTGCGGAGCCAGGCGCAGCAGCATGCGGTACCGGTCACCGACGGGCCACACGGCCAGGACGAAGCCCGCCAGAGCGGTGACGGCGTCCGACGCGGCGTCCGGAAGGGGCGCGAGCGCCTGCCGTAGGGCGTGCCCGGCGTCCTCGATCAGCCCCTCGACCAGCGCGGCCCGCCCCTCGAAGTGACCGTAGACGGTGCGTCGCACCACACCCGCCGCGAGGGCGATGTCCTCCAGGCCGGCCTCGGGGTCCCGGCCGAGTTCCCGCCGGGCCGCCTCGAGGATGCGGGCCCGCGTGCGGCGTCCCCGGGAGGCGCCGGGGACGTCTGCGGCGAGTGCGTGGGTCATGTCGGCACCTCCGGTCGTCGGGGGACACAGCGATAGTTGCACATCATCGAGCAATAAACTAATCTGCACACGAACGGGTAATTAAAAGTCCCCTTCACCTTCCCTCCCCCTGCCCGACTGCTGAGGAGCCTCAGATGCCGCTCATTGCGAACACCCCCGTCGAGAAGATGACCGGGCCCTATCCACGGCGCTGGTGGGCACTGCTGGTCCTCTGCCTGAGCCTGCTGATCGTGGTCATGGCGAACACGTCGCTGATCGTGGCCGCGCCGGACATGACGAAGGACCTGGGCCTGACCAGCAGCGACCTCCAATGGGTGATCGACGGCTACACCGTCCCGTACGCCGCGCTGATGCTGGTCCTCGGCTCGATAGGCGACAAGTACAGCCGCCGCGGCGCCCTGATCACGGGACTGCTGATCTTCGCCGGCGGCGCGGTCATGGGCAGCCTGGTCCATCAGACCGACCTGGTGATCACCGCCCGCGCGACCATGGGAGTCGGCGCAGCGGTGGTTATGCCGGCCACGCTGTCGCTGCTGGTCGCGATCTTCCCCAAGGGCGAACGCGCCAAGGCGATCACCGCCTGGTCCGCCACCTCCGGTCTCGCCATCGCCGCCGGCCCGCTGCTCGCCGGATGGCTTCTGGAGAGCCACGCCTGGGGCTCCACCTTCCTGATCAACGCCCCCATCGCGATCCTCGGCGTCGTCGGCGCGCTGCTTCTGGTCCCGCCGTCCAAGGCGGCGACGATGGGCCGGATCGACTACGTCGGCGGTCTGCTGTCGATCGTCTCGGTCGGCTCCCTCGTCTACGCCACCATCGAGGGCCCGCACTTCGGCTGGGGCGTCGGCCCGATCACCTCGGCCGTCGTCGCCGGCGTGGGCCTGCTTGCCTTCGTCGCCTGGGAGTTGCGCCACCCGAGCCCCATGCTGAACGTCCGCAAGTTCACCGAGCGCCCCTTCAGCGGCTCGATGCTGGCGGTGCTGTTCTTCTTCTTCGGCACCTTCGGCGCGATTTACTACTCCACCCAGTTCCTCCAGTTCGTCCTGGGCTACGACGCGCTGGAGACCGGCGTGCGTCTGCTGCCGCTGGCCGGAGCCGTGTTCCTCGGTGCCGCGGTGACCGGCCGGCTGGCCCCGAAACTGGGCGTGAAGGTCGTCGTCGGCACCGGCATGGCGATCGGTACAGCGGGGGTCTTCCTGCTCACCCGCATCGAGACGGGGTCCGGCTACACCGACTTCGTGGCTCCCCTGCTGATGCTCGGCTTCGCCATCGGCCTGAGCCTGTCCCCCGCCACCGACACGATCATGGACTCCTTCCCCGAGTCGGAGCTCGGCGTCGGCGGCGGCGCCAACGACACGGCGCTGGAGCTCGGCGCGTCGCTGGGCATCGCCATCCTCGGCTCGCTCCTCGCGACCTCCTACAAGGACAAGCTCACCGGGCTGGTCGGCGGCCACCTCCCCGCGGCGGCGCTGGACACCGCCAAGGACTCGGTGGGCGGCGGTACGGCGGTCGCCGAGCAGGTCGCCAAGAACCCGCAGGGAGGTGCCGAACAGGCCCAGTCCCTGCTGGGGGCGGTGCACGAGTCCTTCGCGCACGCCATCGCGCACACCAGCCTCATCGGCGGCGTCATCATGGCCGCGGGAACGCTGATCGTCGTTGCCATCCTGCCCGGCCGGGGCCGGGGCGAGGCCGAAGAGCGAGGCGGGGCCGCGGAGACGACCGCGGAGCGTACAGATTCCGTGAGCGCGTAGACCGCCGAGAACACCGCGGCCTCCTGAGCCGCGGACGGGGGCGGAGTCCCGACTCCTCCCCACCCCAGAACGGGTCGTGCCTGAGCGGCGCACGACCCCGGGAAGGTGCCGGGCAGGGGACAGCCGGCACCGTCCCTCTTCTTCGTCTTCTCCGTCGACGACTTACCGGGCGCCCGTGTCCGACGGCGTCGTCGCCGAACCAGCGTCCTGCGTGGTGCTGTCCGTCGGCTCGTCAGTTGGCTCCTCGGTCGTGAGGACCACGGTGCTTCCCGCGGCCACCTCGCTTCCCGCCTGCGGGTTGCTCGACGTCACCACTGCGTCGGACGTTTGGGAGGAGCCGGAGGCGACGGCGACCTCGAGACCGAGCCCGTTCAGCTCGCCACGCGCCTCGGCCAGGGTGCTGCCCACGAGGTCGGCGGGAATCTGGACGGTCTCCACGGACTCGGCGACCCGCACGTCGATCGAGGTGCCGCGGTCGACCTTCTCGCCCTGCCCGACGCTCTGTCCCACCACGGTCCCGGCCTCGGCACCGCTCTCCACCCGGGTCGTCTCCCCCAGCTTCAGTCCCTGCGCATCCAGCAGTTCGCGCGCTCGGCTCACCGTGCTGCCGGTGAGGTCGGGAACCATGGCCTGCTCCGCTTCCTCGGCCACGGTGAGGGTGATCTCGATGCCCTTCTCCACCGTCTCGCCACCCGCCGGGTCCTGGTCCAGGACCGTTCCGGCGTCCCGCGTGGACACCTCGTGCCGGACCTTCACCTTGAAGCTCTTGTCCTCCAGGATCCGGGACGCGTCGTCCTCGTCCTTGTCGGTGACGTCCGGCACCTCGACCTCGGGTGCCCCGGTCGACACTGTGACCGACACGGCCTCGCCCTTGTCGAGCCGGCCGTCCACCGGGGCCTGTGTGCAGATGTGGTCCCGGGGCTGGTCCGCGCAGGGCTCCTGCTTCGTGACAGTGAGGGTGAGGTCCACGTTCTCCGCCGAACTCCGGGCCTCCGTCAGGGTCTTCCCGACGAGGGCCGGGACGTCCACCTTGCCGTCCTCGGCCGTGTCGCGCCCGAACATGAACCATCCGAGAGTCACCGCCAGGACGGCGACGCCCACGCTTGCGGCGATCAGCGCGGCGTTGCCTCTGCGACGCCTCTTGTCGTCCCCGACACCGCCCGCGGCACTGTCCTCGGGGCCGTTCCCGGAGACGTCCCCGAACGGCTCGGCCGCGCCGTCGGCCGCCTGTACCCCCACCGTCCGCGTCCCGAGACAGGCGTCGATGTCGGCGCGCATCTCCTCCGCACTCCGGTAGCGGTACGCACGGTCCTTCGTCAGTGCCCGCAGGACAACGGCATCCACCCGGGGGGCGACCTCGGGATTGTAGAGGCTCGGCGCCAACGGTTCCTCGTAGAGGTGCCGGTACATCACCTCCATCGGGTTGTCACCGGTGAACGGCGTACGGAAGGTGAGGAGTTCGTACAGCAGACAGCCCACGGAGTACAGATCGGAGCGGGAGTCGATGTCCTGCCCCAGGGCCTGTTCGGGCGAGAGGTACGGGGCGGTGCCGATCACGAGGGACGTCCCGGTCATGCCGACGTCCCGCGTGTCGCGGGCTATGCCGAAGTCCATGACCTTGACCTGGCCGGTCCGGGTGAGCATGACGTTGGCCGGCTTGATGTCCCGGTGCACGATGCCCTGCCGGTGGGAGTGGGCGAGCGCGTCCAGGACGCCGCACGTCATCTCCAGAGCCCGTTGGAGGGTCAGCGGAGGTCCGCTGTACAGGGTGTCGCGGAGGGTCGCGCCGTCGACGTACTCCATCACCAGGTAGGGGAACTGCGCCCCGTACGCGAGGTGTTCACCCGTGTCGTAGACAGCGGCGACAGCAGGGTGGTTGAGCGAGGCCGTGGACTGCGCCTCCCTCCGGAACCGCTCCTGGAGCCCCGGATCGTGAGCGAGGTCGCCGCGCAGCATCTTCACCGCGACCGCCCTGTCGAGCCGCAGGTCGTGCGCGAGATGGACCTCGGCCATACCGCCGGAGCCGAGCAGCAGGCGCAGCTCGTACCGGCCGCCGAGGAGAACCACGGGCGCGGGGCGGGCAAAGGTGAGGTCGTCGGGTCCACCGAAGGTCACTGCACTTCTCCCCTGTGGGTCGGAAGTTGAGATCCGGATACTTGCACACCCAAGAGCAACTAAAGAAACTGGGCGCGCCCGCACGGTCGTTGACGAAGACTCAACCCTCTCCTAATGTAGCGATCACTCCAGACGATCATGTAGCGATCGCTATGGCAATGGATGCTCCTCTCTCGCATCCCTGCTTCTCGTCTCCCCCTTCCTCGAAAAGGTCATCGATGACTGATCCCCGACTCGACGCAGCGCACGGTGTCCGACGGCGCGGAATCCTCAAGGCGGCCGTACCGCTGGGCGCCGCCGCGGCCCTCGGCCCTTCGGTCGCGCATGCCGAGGCCGCAGAGGCCACCGCCCTACCGACGGGCAACTACCGGATCGACGTCCACTGCCACCTCGTCCCCGACTTCTACCGCACGTCGCTGGCCGCACACGGTGTCGTCGAGAGTGGTGGCGTGCCGTTCCCGGCGTGGAGCCCCACGCTCGCGGTGAACTTCATGAACCGCTACGGCATTCAGACCCAGGTCGTCTCCGTCTCCGAGCCCGGCGTGATGTATCTGTCCTCCGCCGCCGACCGTGTCGCCATGGCACGCCGCCTCAACGACTACATGAGCAAGAGCCTCGTCCACACCGACACGGCCGGCCTCAAGGGACGCTTCGGCGCCTTCGCCGTACTGCCTCTCGGCGGCCCCGTCACCGAGGAGGACGTCGCCGCGGCCGTGGTGGAGGCCAGGCGGGCGGTGCGGGAGCTGAAGCTCGACGGCGTCGGCATCTTCAGCAGCTACAAGGGCACCTATCTCGGCGACCCCGTCTTCGAGCCGCTGATGAAGGTCCTCGACGAACTCGGGGTCATGGTGTTCATCCACCCGACGACCCCGCAGAACTACCCCGACCTCGGCCTGCCGCCCTTCCTCTACGAGTTCACCTTCGACACCACCCGCGCGCTGGTCAACATGCTCTACAAGGGCGTGTACACCCGCCGCCCGAACATCCGCTGGCTCGGCGCGCACGCGGGCGGCACCCTGCCGTACCTCTCCTTCCGCACCAGCCTGCTCACCCTCACCCCGGCCATCGCCCAGACGCTGGGAATCGCCGGCGCGGACGACAGCAGCCCGCACTTCCGCAAGCTGTTCTACGACACCGCGCTCTCCCACGCTCCCCAGGCCATGAAGTCGGTGCGCGAACTGGCCGGCGACGAGCACATCCTGTTCGCCACCGACTGGCCCTTCAGCGGCGCCCTGTTCCCGACGAAGGGCGACCCCGCGCCCCAGCTGGATGAGACGTTCTCCCCCGCCGCCCGGGTGAAGGTCGAACGCTCCAACGCCCTCGCCCAGTTCCCGGAACTCGCCGGGCGGGTCAAGGGCTGACAAGCCGTTCAGGGCTCGCAGACCGCGGCCCCTCGTTCCGGGACCGTGCCCGGAGCGAGGGGCCGCGCTCAAACGCGTTCCGCGCGGCTCACTCGGCGTCCACGCCGGTCAACACCCGCGTCCTCCAGGCGCGTTCACCGCGCGCCCCGTCGGCCACGCTCCCGCGCCGCCCCAGCCGACTGCCCGTCCAGCCGAGGAGGAAGCCGGCCGGGATGGCGATCAGGCCGGTGGACTGCAAGGTGATCCAGTGAATGTCCGCACCGGGCAGCAGGGAGGTCGGCGTGCCGCTGAAGGCCGTCGAGGACATGTACACCGCGAGGGTCGCGGCGAGGCCGCCATACACGGTCCACAGCAGGCCGGTCCGGTTGAACCGGCCCCAGAACAGGGAGTAGAGGCACGCCGGCAGGATCGACGCGCCGGACGCGGTGAGCGACAGCTGGATCAGGGACTGGAGGTTGCCGCCCTGAAGGGCGACTGCGAGCAGAATCCCTAGCACCCCCACGGCGACCGCGGCCCAGCGGGCGGAGGCGATCTCCCCTCCCTCGGAGAGCCGTCCCCGGCGCACCACTTGGGCGTGTACGTCGTGCGCCAGGGCCGCGGCCGCCGTCAGGGTGATGCCGGCCACCACCGCGAGCACACTGACGAAGATCGTGCACGCGACCGCCGTGAAGAGCACGTTGCCAGCCAGCGCGGAGGTGTCGCCCCCGAGTGCCTTCGCCAGCAGCATCAGGGATGCCTGGCCGTTGGGGTCGGCGGCCCGGATGGCACTGTCGCCGACCACTCCGGCCGCGCCCAGACCGGCGATGACGATGAAGACGCTGTAGACGGCGATGAGGACGACGGTGTGGCGGGTCGTCCTGCGGGCCGCGGCGCCGTCGGCGGCGGAGTTGACGCGCATCACGATGTGCGGCATGCACGCACCGCCGAGGACGATGCTGAGTTGCAGGCCGAGAAAGTCGAGGCGTCCGCCGGGGGACTCCCCCAGTGCCTGGCCGGACTCGTAGTAGGCGTCCCCTCGGCCGCTGCCCCGGGCGGCGGCGTCCAGCAAGGCGTTCACGCTCCAGTCGTAGTGGGCGAGGACCATGAGCGCGAGCACCGCCATGGTGGTGAAGACCACGGCCACCTTCAGGATCTGCACCAGGCTGGTGCCCTTCATGCCGCCGAGCGCGGCATAGCAGATCATCACGGCCCCGATGAAGACCGTGCAGACCTGCTGGGCGGCCGGCTCGGTGAGGCCGATGAGCAGCGCGGTGGCCTGTCCGGCTCCGGTCAGCTGGACCACGAGGAAGGGCACACAGAACGCCAGCGTGGCGACCGCGGCGGCGATCCGGGCGGCGGGGCCCGGCGCGCGCAGTGCCAGGATGTCCCCGAGGGTGTAGCGCCCGGTGTGGTGCAGGGGGCGGGCGAGCAGGAGGAAGCCGCCGACAGCCAGACAGGTGCTGACGGCGGCGGCGATGCCGTCGTAGCCGAAGAGGGCCACGAGTCCGCAGCTGCCCAGCAGAGTGGCCGCCGAGATGTAGTCCCCGGCGAGGGCGAGGGCGTTCTGGACGGGCGTCAGCGACCGGTTGCCGGTGTAGAAGTCGGCGGTCTCGTCCGTCTCGGGACCGGCGAGGACGCAGAGCAGCAGAGACAGCACGATGAAGGCCAGGAAAGCGATCAGCGTCAACGCCCGGTCCTGGGAAGCGATCACCGGCCTCGCTCCGGCTGTACGAGGAGGGCGGTGTGTGCTCGTACCCGGTCCACCCTCGCGTCCGATGTACGGCACGAGGCACGGTCGTACAGACAGGCCGACACGGCCAGGAGAGCGACCTGTAGGAGACACAGCGCCAGGCCCAGGTTCGGGCCTCCCGGCACCCCCATGGCCAGCGGGCGTCCGCCGATGACGGCCAGGAGGGTCGTGACGACGAAGCCGCCGCCGTTGAGTGCCATGAACCGGCGGCGCAGAGCGAGTTGGGCGGTGCGTATCCGGTCCAGTTCGACCGCGGGGTCGGACTCGACCGGGCGGGGCGGACCGCCGAGCGGCGGGCGGAGATGGTGGGACATCGAGTTGCCTTTGTGATCAGAGCATGACAGCCAGGCGGGATGACGACACGGTGTCGCGGGGGACGCGGTGGGGCCGGACCGCCGCAGGGGCGGTCCGGCCCGTTCCCGTCAGTCGTCGGGGATGCCCGCGCCGCTCAGCGCGGGCACGGTCTTCTCGGGGCGCGCGAGGGAGCGGGCGCCGAGGCGGAACTGGTCGAGCTTGTCGACGATGGTCTGGCCGACCGGGAGATGGCCCCAGATGCTGATGCCCTGGTGGGTGGAGGGTTCCCAAGTCGACTCGTCGATGACGATCGGGTTCCAGCCGACCTCCCACTCGAAGCCCGAGGGGGTGCGGGCGTAGTAGGAGAGTTCCTTGTCGTTGGTGTGCTGTCCCACCGACAGGGCCATGTCGAAGCCGAGTTCGCACACGCGCTGGTAGCTCTGTGCCACATCGTCCAGGCTCGCCGCCTGGATGTTGAGGTGCTGCACCCGAGTGCGGATCGGGTCGATCGGCAGGCCGCGCACGGCGGCGATGGCGATGGAGTGGTGGCGTTCGTTGACCCGCAGGAAGCGGATCTTGAGCTTGACACCGCTGATGGTCTCGTCGATGAAGTCAGTGAGGCGGGCGTCGAAGACCGTGTCGAAGTAGCCGCGCATCAGGGCCGGTCTGGCCGAGGTGATCGCGACATGCCCCATCCCGGAATCCCCGGTGACCCAGCCGGAGGCGAGCATCCTCAAGGGTTCGGCCGAGATGACCGGGGTGGTGTAGATCTCCTGGGTGATGCCCTTGGGCCCCGGGAACCGCAGGAGGCGTTCCACGCCCCGCTGCTCAGCCTCCTCGGCAGTGCCCTCGACGACGGGCACGCCGTGGGCGCGGACCCGGGCCTCGATCCGCTCGAAGGTCGCGTGGTCGTCGATGTGCCAGCCGGTCACCACGACGTCCTCGGCCGGTCCCCGCCGCAGCAGGAAGCGGCACTCCTGGCCGTCGAGCCGGAACCGCATCAGGCCGGTGTCGAGTTCGTCGCAGTGCATCCCGATGGCGTCGGTGCCGAAGCGGCGCCAGTCGGCGAAGCGCTCGGTCTCGACGACGATGTACCCGAGGTGGACCGCGCCGAAGACGGAGGAGGCGTCGTAGGTGTTCATCGTCGGTCCGCCAGGAAGTCGGCGCAGAGCCGGTTGAAGAGGTCGGCGCGCTCCCACTGCACCCAGTGGCCGGTGTTGGCGACCTCGTAGAGGTCGCAGTTGGGCATGCGGTCGGCCAGCATGCGGCCGCCGGTGGGCCGGTTGACCTTGTCGGCGCCGCCCCACAGGACCAGGGTGGGCACGGCCAGGCGGCTCAGGCGCTTGTCGCGGGTGAAGTCCATCTTCCACAGGGCACCCACCGACTTGGGGCGCCTGAGCGGCGGATCGGCGACCACCTCGGGGTCGATGCTGTCCCGGTAGCGGGCGTCGATGACGGAGTCGGGCACCTGGGCTGCGTTGAAGACGAGGTAGTTGCGGATGAACTTCTCCAGCTTCAGCCGCGACGGGCCGTCCCCGGTGTAGTAGTTCAGCAGGGAGTTCAGGCCCGGTGTGGGCAGCGCACGGGTGGTGCCGATGCCGCCGGGGCCCATGAGGACCATGCGGTCGACCCGGTCGGGGGTGTCCAGGGCGAGCCGAAGGGCACAGGCACCGCCGTAGGAGTTGCCGACGAAGTGGGCTTTCTCCAGGCCGAGTTGGTCCATGGCGCCACGGATACCGGCCGCCAGGGCGCCGAAGGGGTCGCCAGGATTGATGCCCTTGCTGCTGCGGCCGTAGCCGGGCAGGTCGGGCACGATCACCCGGAACTCCTTCGCCAACTCGGCGATATTGCGGGAGTAGTTGGCCACCCCCGAGGCGCCGGGCCCACCACCATGCAGCAGCAGGACGGGCGGGCCGTCCCCGGTCTCCGCGACGAAGATCTTCTTACCGGCGACGTCGAGCAGCGACTCCCGCATCGGGGGCGGTGCGATGTGCGTGGTCATGGCGGTCCTCACTGGGCGGTCGAAGCGGTCGTGGGCGAGAGCGGCGCGAACCCGGCGGGCGGCTGCGGGAGTTGCGCGCCCACGTCGGCGGCGGCGTAGACGTAAGCGTCGGGGCGCAGGGCGACGACGGCCGCACCGTGGTCGGTCAGCCAGGGCAGCAGGACGCCCTCACTGTCGACGACCGCGTCCTCCACCGGGCGGGAACCCGCCGGCAGGACGGCCAGCGAGGGCACGCCCGCACGATCCCAGGGCAACTGCGGTCGGGGCAGACCGACATGGAGCAACAGCCAGCGGCCGGCGAGCACGTCGTCCAGGCGCACCCGGGTGCCGGAGGAGTCGGTGACCCAGGGCTGCGGGAGCTGTTTACCGGAGGACCTGGTGCGCGGGTGGGCCTGGAATCCCTTGGCGTAGTGGGCGACGGGTATCCAGTTGGAGTCCACCAGACGGGAGTTGATGCCGGTCGCCCAACGCAGCGCGCGCAACGTGGTGTCCCGGGCGCGGGCTGCGGGCACCCGTCGTTCGGTGATGATCCGTCCGACGAAGACCGCGCGCTTGGTGATCTCCTTGACGTGCGGCTTCCGTTCGGCCTCGTAGGAGTCGAGGACCGTCTCGGGCAGTTCGCCGCGCAGGACGGCGGCGAGCTTCCAGCACAGGTTGGCCGCGTCGCGGACGCCCGCCGCCATGCCCTGGCCGATCCACGGCGGCATGGCGTGCGCCGCGTCCCCGGCGAGGAAGACCCGGCCGACCCGGAAGCGGGCGGCGAAGCGGACGTGGTGGCTGTAGACCGTGGCACGCAGGATCTTCACCTGGTCCGGGCCGATGCCGTACTTGGCGATCATCGCGTGGATCGCGTCATCGGTGACCAGGTACTTCTCGTCGTCGCCAGGGAGGATCGGGAACTCCCAGCGGTGGTGGCCCAGCGGGGTCGGGCAGTCGACCGCGGGGCGCGCGGGGTCGCAGCGGAAGCGCAGCCGGTCGTGGTCCGGCCAGGGCTTCAGCATCTCGGTGTCGATGACGACCCAGCGGTCCTCGTACGTCCGTCCCTCGTACCCCACGTTCAGCTGGGCGCGGGTGAGGCTGGAGCCGCCGTCGGCCGCGATCACGTACTTCGCGTGCAGGCGCTGCACGGAGTCGCCCTCGGTGTTCAGGACGGTCAGCTCGGCGCCCTCGGCGTTCTGCGTCAGCCGCAGGCACTCGTGGCGCAGCAGGATCTCGACGTTCGGGTAGCGGTCCACGCCCTCGCGCAGGACCTGCTCCAGGGCCGGCTGGTAGATGAACATCTGCGGCGGGTGGCCGTGTCCGCGCGGGCTGGGGCAGGCGCTGAGGAAGGTCCGCCCCCGCGCGTCCACGAAGTCCAGCGGGCGCTCGGCGAGCATGTCCTGCTTGAGCCGGTCGGCGAGGCCGACGCGCTGCCAGATCCGGATGACCTCCTCGTCCGTGGAGATCGCCCGCGCGCGGGAGAACACCTCGGCGTCCCGCTCCAGCACGACCACCCTGAGGCCCATCGCCCCCAGGAGGTTCGCGGCGGTCACACCGGTCGGCCCGTAGCCGATCACCGCCACGTCGTACGCGTCGCCCTCAGCTCTGATCTCATTCACCGGCTCGCCTCACTGTCGTCCCTGTTAGCGGCTCTTGCTGTAGCGTTTATTCCAATTGGAACATTCGCTACGGTAGGGTGGATGGGGTAGACGGTCAAGTGCCGAGGACGAGGAACGAGGCGGGTCCCATGACCAGGCTGCCGACGGCGCGCAAGAAGCGCGCGAACGGCGTGGAGTCGCGGCAGCGCATCCTCGACGCGACGGTGGAGATCGCGGGCGAGCGCGGGTACGAGGGCACGTCGATCGCCGCCGTGAGCGCCAAGTGCGGACTGCCCGCCAGCTCGATCTACTGGCACTTCAAGGACAAGGACGACCTGATCGCCGCAGTCATCGAGCGCAGCTTCGAGGCTTGGGTGAAGACCGTCGAACTCCCCGCCGACCGCACCGGCACCCCGCTGGAGCAGGCCACGGCCATGGCCGTCAATGTCGCGAGGTCCCTCACCGACGCACCGGACTTCCTCCGGCTGGGCCTGATGATCGCCTTGGAACGGCGCCCCACCGAACCTCGGGGACGCACGGTCTTCCTCCGTGTCCGCGACGTGTCCCTGCGGCGGGTTGAGGAGGTGGTCAGGAACCTCTTCCCGGACCTGGACGAGGAGGCCGTGGTCACCCTCACCGCCTACGCGGTCGCGAGCGCCGACGGTCTGTTCGCCCACCGGGAGATGCACGGCGACGCGGTTGACCTGGTGGCTCTGTTCCAGTTGCACGCGCAGTTGGTGTTCGACGCGGCGAGCCGTCTCGCGGAAGGGAGCAAGAGATGAACCTGACGTATGTCCAGGGCGAGGAGGCCGCCCGCTTGCTGCGGGAGGCCGAACAGCAGGCTGCGCCGGTCAATCCGCTGTCCGCCCTGCTGCCCCGCCTGGACCTGGCAGGCGCCTACGCCGTGCAGCGGGACAACATCTCCTGGCGGGTGGCCGACGGCGCCACCGTCATCGGTCACAAAGTGGGCCTCACCTCGGCCGCCATGCGGGAGCTGCTCGGCGTCGACGAACCGGACTTCGGGCACCTCCTCGACGACATGGTCCTCCGCGACGGAACCGCCGTACGCGCCGCACGCTATTGCGCGCCGCGCGTCGAACCCGAGATCTGCTTCCGGCTTGCCCAGCCCCTGCAAGGTCCGGATGTCACCGTCGAGGAGGTCCTGGCGGCCACCGACGCGGTGGCGCCCGCGCTGGAGATCGTCGACAGCCGGATCCGGGACTGGCGGATCACCCTGGTCGACACGGTCGCCGACAACGCCAGCTCCGCCGGACTCGTCTGCGGCCCGTGGACGCGGCTCGCGGACGCGCCGGACCTCGCCTCCGTCCCCGTCGATCTGATCGTGGACGGGGAGCACGTCGCCGCCGGAAGCAGCAGGGAGGTGCTGGGCCATCCGGCCGCCGCCGTTGCCTGGCTCGCCCGCGCTCTCAGCGCCTTCGGCGGCGGCCTAGAGCCCGGGCACGTGATCCTGCCCGGCGCGATGACCACCGCCCCCCATGTCACCGCCGGACAGAAGGTGGAGGCCCGCTTCGGCGGCCTCGGCACAGTGTCGGTGGCCTTCGTCTGAACCGTCGTGCCGAGTACCGAGTGCCCGAGCACCGAATGCCTCACAACTAACGCCGTCAGCATCCCGAAAGAGTCGCCGCATGACCACCACACCCCGTCGTATCGACGTCCACCAGCACCTCGTCCCCGGTCTCTACCGGGATGCCCTGGCCAAGTCCGGCATCGCCGACGCCGGCGGCCGGGCGCTGCCCGACTGGAGCCCCGAAGCCGCACTGGAGCTGATGGATCTGCTCGGCACCGAGACGGCGATCCTCTCCGTCTCCACGCCCGGCACGGCTTTCCTCACCGACCCGGCCGAGGCCGCCGACCTGGCCCGCCGTCTCAACGACTTCTCCGCGGACCTCGCCCTCTCCCACCCCGACCGCTTCGGCTGGTTCGCCACCCTCCCCCTGCCCGACGTGGAGGCAGCGGCCGAGGAGGCCGAGCGGGCCCTGTCCGAACTGGGCGCCGACGGGGTCACCCTGCTCGCCAACAACCAGGGCGCCTACCTGGGGGCGGAGGACCAGGACGCGCTGTGGCGGGTCCTCGACACCCACGCCGCCGTCGTGTTCGTGCACCCGGCCGACCTGCCCGCACCCGCCGTCGACGGCATCCCGCCCTTCGCGGCCGACTTCCTGCTCGACACCACCCGCGCCGCCTATCTCCTGGTCCGCAACGGGATCGTGCGCCGCTATCCTCACATCCGCTTCATCCTCAGCCACGCGGGCGGCTTCGTCCCCTACGCCTCCCACCGCATGGCCGTCGCGATCGCCGCCGACACCGGGCGCAGCCCCCTCGACATCCTCGACGACCTGCGCGGCTTCTACTTCGACACCGCCCTGTCCTCCAGCCCCGCCGCCCTGCCCACGCTGCTCACCTTCGCCCGCCCGGGGCACGTGCTGTTCGGAAGCGACTGGCCCTTCGCGCCCACGGCCGCCGGCCAGTACTTCGCCAACGGGCTCGACGCCGAGACCGCTCCGAACATCCGGCGGGCGATCGACCACGCCAACGCCGAAGCGCTCTTCCCCCGCCTGGCCGGCGCCCCCACCCCCGCCGCCGTGGCCCGGCCGCTCCCGGCGCGGCTGCGGAACTCAGCGCAGCGGGCCGGCGCCCGGCTCTTCTTCAAACTCGTCCAGCCAGGAACCGACTGAGGCACCCGCGAGGTCCTCCTCGGACCCGTCGCCGAACACCATGGCCGGGAGCCTCGCGGACTCGCTCAGCTCCGCCCACACCGTCTTGCCCGAGCGGGCGTGGCGGGTGCCCCAGTGCGCCGCGAGCTGGGCGACCAGGAGCAGGCCCCGCCCGCCCTCGTCGAAGGCACGCGCCCGCCGCAGATGCGGAGTGGTGCTGCCGGCGTCGGACACTTCACACAGCAGAGCCCGGTCGTGGATGAGACGCAGCACGATCGGGGGCCTGCCGTAGCGGACGGCGTTCGTGACGAGTTCGCTGGCCACGAGTTCCGCAGTGAAGTCCAGCTCGTCCAGCCCCCAGGCACCCAGCTGTCGGGAGACGTCCGCACGGGCCCGGGCGACGGCGGCCGGATCGGCGGGCACGTCCCAGGTGGCGACGCGGTCGGCGCCGAGCGCCCGCGTGCGAGCGAGGAGCAGGGCGATGTCGTCGTCCGGCCGGGGCGGCAGCAGGGCTTCGAGCAGGGTGTCACAGACCGTCTCCAGGGAGGCGGCGGGCCGCAGGGCCGACCTCAGCGAGCTCATACCCGCCTCGACGTCGTGGTCACGGGCCTCGATCAGCCCGTCGGTGTACAGGACGATCAGGCTGCCCTCGGGCAGTTCCACCTCCCTGGCCTCGAACGGCAGGCCGCCGAGACCGAGTGGCGGACCGGCCGGCAGGTCGAGCAGCTCCGCCGTGCCGTCCCCGACGAGCACCGCCGGCGGCACATGCCCAGCTCTGGCGAGGGCGCACCGGCGGGTGACGGGATCGTAGACCGCGTACAGGCAGGTCGCGCCTATGTCGCCCTCGGTGTCGGCGTCGGGAGCGGTGGCCGCTTCGGCCGACAGCCGCAGCACGACGTCGTCCAGGTGGGTGAGGAGTTCGTCGGGCGGCAGATCGATGTCGGCCAGGGGGCGGACGGCGGTCCGCAGCCGGCCCATGGTGGCGGCGGCGTGGATGCCGTGCCCGACCACGTCGCCCACCACGAGTGCCACCCGGGCGCCGGAGAGCGGGATGACGTCGAACCAGTCGCCGCCCACCCCGGCCTCCGAACCGGCCGGCAGATAGCGGTGGGCGATCTCCACCGCCGACTGCCGCGGCGCGTGCCGCGGGAGCAGGCTGCGCTGGAGCGTGAGAGCGGTGGCGCGGACGTGTGTGTAGCGGCGGGCGTTGTCGACGGCGACCGCCGCCCGGGCCACGATCTCCTGGGCGAGGAGCACGTCCTCGTCGTCGTAGGCGGGGGTGTCACGCCACCTGAGGAACTCCGCGACGCCCAGCGTGATACTTCGGGCGCGCAACGGCAGCACCAGGGCGGAGGCCGCCGGCCGGCCGTCCGAGGACGTCACCTCCTGGTACCGGGACGGTTGCCCGCCATGCAGTGCGTACGCCGCGGGTGTGCCGTCCGGACACAGATGGGCGATCGCCGGTTCGCACCCCGCCCCATCCGTCGGCCCCTGGGCCATGCGCCGCACCTTGAGCGGGTCCTCCCCGGCGGTGTCCCGTCCCTGGAGCACGGCGTCCAGCAGGTCGATGGTGACGGCGTCCGCGAAGGACTCGCTCACGAAGTCCGCAAGCTCCTGGGTGGTACGGGCGATGTCCAGGGTGGTGCCGATCCGCAGGCCGGCCTCATTCACCAGGGCCGCCCGCCATCGCAGCCGTCGGTCGCGCTCCTCCTGGAACGCCACGACGCCCTCCTCCGAGGTGCGGTCCACGTAGGCGGTCGACATCGCGATCAGCTCCCGAGCCGCAGTGTTGACCTCCTCGGGATCGCCACTGAGCCTGGGCAGTTCGGCGAGGAGCCGGTCGAGGACGATGCCCTGCGCCAACCGGAAGGCCCGCAGCATGGTGCTCAGCGGTGTGCCGTGCCGGGCCAGCCGCCGCGCGCGCTCCGCGTCGGCGGGCGGCGGGCGGATCAGGCCCGGTTCGGTGCCGGAGGCCAGACCGACCAGCACGGCGCCGAGGTGCTCGGCGATGTTCTCGGTGGCCATCCGGGCCACGTCCGGGGCCTCCCACAACTCCGGGAGCTCATGCCGCAGACACGCTTCCACCGCACCGGACAGCTCGTCGGCCCGCGAAGCGAGTTCACGGGCCGCACGCGCCAGAAGACCGTCGGCGGTGGGCTCCACACTGACGACGGTACGCCCCTGCCGCGCCTGCGTCCCGACGGTGTCAGCCGCCCCCGCGCAGAACCCGCGACAGCCCCAGCGCCGCCGTACGCACCGCGGGCGCCAGCTGCGCCGGGCCGAAGCGCTCGCAGGGTACGGCCACCGAGAGGGCCGCCACCATGCTGCCTCCGGAGAACACCGGGGCCGCGATGCAGCTGACGCCCTCGGCGGCTTCCTGTTCCTCGTAGGCGAGGCCGGAGACCTGGATCTTCTCCAGGGCCAGGCGCAGGCGTGCCGGGTCGGTGATGGAGTACGGGGTGAGACTCGGCAGCGGCCGGGACAGAACCTCCTCCGCCAGTTCGGGGCCGGAGAAGGCGAGCAGAGCCTTGCCGACACCCGTGCAGCTCAGCGGCAGGGTGCCGCCGATACGGGAGGGCAGCCGGAGGGCCTCGTGGCCGTGGATGCGCTCCAGGTAGACGACCTCCATGCCCTCTCGGACGCCTAGGTGGACGGTCTCGCGCGTGGCCTCGAACAGGTCCTGGAGGAAGGGCAGCGCGGTCTCGCGCAGGTCGAGCCGGTGCGGGACCAGGGAGCCGAGTTCGAACAGCTTCGCGCCGAGCCGGTACCGCGATCCGGAGCGCTCCAGCCAGCCCAGCCGGACCAGGTCCGCCGCCAGCCGGTGCACCGTCGGCTTGGGGATCCCCGTACGGTCCGACAGTTCCGACAAGCGGAACGGTCCGCCCTCCGGACTGAAGGAATCGAGGATGACCGTGGCCTTCTCCAGCATGCTGCCGCCCGCGCTGTTCCGTGTCACGGAACAAAGTTTGTGTGTTCGCGAGCCGCCTGTCTATATCGATGACGAACCACCGCATCTCCCGCTCCTGGAGGCATCCCGTGTCGAACGACACTCCCCCGGCCGTGGTCAAGGCCGCCGACCTGCTGGCGGAGGCCGCCCGCACCGGGGCCCCCTGCCCGCCCGTACGCCAACTGTTCGAGGACGGGGGTGACCTCCAGACCGCTTACGCCGTCCAGCAGCTGAACGTTCGGCGCGGCCTGGACGCCGGCCGCCGGATCGTCGGCCGCAAGATCGGCCTGACCTCCGCCGCCGTCCAGCGCCAACTCGGCGTGGACCAGCCGGACTTCGGCGCGCTCTTCGCCGACATGGCCGTACCGGACGGCGGCGAGGTCGCCGTCGGGCGGCTGCTCCAGCCCAAGGTGGAGGCCGAGGTCGCGCTCGTCCTCGGACAGGACCTGCCGCACCGCGAGTGCACGGTCGTGGACGTCCTGCGCGCCGTCGACTTCGCCCTGCCCGCCCTGGAGATCGTCGACAGCCGCATCGCCGACTGGGACATCTCCCTCGTCGACACCGTCGCCGACAACGCCTCCTGCGGCCTGTACGTCCTGGGCGCCACGCCGGTGCCGCTCACCGCTATCGATCTGCGCGCGGTGACGATGACCATGACCCGCGGCGGCGAGACCGTCTCCGAGGGCAACGGCGCCGCCTGCCTCGGCAGCCCCCTCAACGCGGCCGTCTGGCTGGCCCGGGCGCTCGCCGAGCGCGGCGACCCGCTGCGCGCGGGCGACCTCGTCCTGACCGGCGCCCTGGGCCCGATGGTCCCCGCCGCACCCGGCGACGTCTTCGACGCCCGCATCCCCGGTCTGGGCTCCGTCCAGGTCGGCTTCGCCATGACCACGGCCACGTCAACGGAAGGGGAGCGGCGATGAGCAGGACGAAGGCCGCCGTCATCGGCTCGGGCAACATCGGCACCGACCTCATGATCAAGATCCTGCGGCTCTCGGAGAGCCTGGAGATCGCCGCGATGGCCGGCATCGACCCCGGCTCCGACGGCCTCGCCCGCGCCCGCCGCCTCAAGGTCGCCACGACCCACCAGGGCGTGGAAGGGCTGGTCGGCCTCGACGAGTTCGCGGACGTCGAGATCGTCTTCGACGCCACCTCGGCCGGCGCCCACCGCCACCACGAGAAGGTCCTACGGCCCCTCGGCCGCACCCTCGTCGACCTGACCCCGGCGGCGATCGGCCCGTACGTCGTCCCGCCGGTCAACGGCACCGCCCACCTCGACGCCCCCAACGTCAACATGGTCACGTGCGGTGGCCAGGCCACCATCCCGATCGTCGCCGCCGTGGGCGCTGTCACGCCGGTCCACTACGGCGAGATCGTCGCCTCCATCGCCTCCCGTTCAGCCGGTCCCGGAACCCGCGCCAACATCGACGAGTTCACCGAGACGACGTCCTCGGCGATCGAGAAGGTCGGCGGCGCCGCAAGGGGCAAGGCGATCATCGTCCTCAATCCGGCCGAACCCCCGCTGATCATGCGGGACACCGTGCACTGCCTGGTCTCCGACTGCGCCACCGACGCTGTCACCGCGTCCGTCGAGGAGATGGTCGGACGCGTCCAGGCGTACGTGCCCGGCTACCGGCTCAAGCAGAAGGTGCAGTTCCAGCGGGTGGCCGCCGACGACCCGCTGCGCACCCTGGCCCCGGGCACCGACGAGGCCCTCAGGATCTCGGTCTTCCTGGAGGTCGAGGGCGCCGCCCACTACCTGCCCGCCTACGCCGGAAATCTCGACATCATGACCTCGGCCGCGCTGCGCACCGCGGAACGCATGACGGCCCACCGCGCCCAGGAGGTGGCGTCCCGATGACCCGTCTGTACGTCCAGGACGTGACCCTGCGGGACGGTATGCACGCCGTCCGCCACCGCTACACCGTCGACCAGGCCCGCACGATCGCCGCCGCGCTCGACTCCGCCGGGGTCGCCGCGATCGAGATCGCGCACGGCGACGGCCTGTCCGGCTCCAGCATCAACTACGGCGTGGGCGCGCACACCGACTGGGAGTGGATCGAGGCCGTCACCGACGTCACCCAGCAGGCCGTGCCCACCACCCTGCTGCTGCCCGGCATCGGCACCCTGCACGACCTCAGGCAAGCCCACCGCCTGGGCATCCGCTCGGTGCGCGTCGCCACCCACTGCACCGAGGCCGACATCGCAGCCCAGCACATCGCCGCCGCCCGCGACCTGGGCATGGACGTAGCCGGGTTCCTGATGATGTCCCACATGGCCGAACCGGCCGAACTGGCCCGCCAGGCAAAGCTGTTGGAGTCCTACGGCGCGCAGTGCGTGTATGTCACCGACTCCGGCGGCCGCCTCACCATGGACGGGGTGCGCGACCGCTTCCGGGCCTACCGGGACGTGCTGAAGCCGGAGACGGAACTGGGCATCCACGCACACCACAACCTCGCCCTCGGCGTGGCGAACAGCGTGGTTGCCGTGGAAAGCGGCGCGGTCCGCGTCGACGCCTCCCTCGCCGGACAGGGCGCGGGAGCGGGCAACTGTCCCCTGGAGGCGTTCGTCGCGGTCGCCGACCTGATGGGCTGGGACCACGGCTGCGACCTGTTCCCCCTCATGGACGCCGCCGACGATCTCGTACGACCGCTCCAGGACCGCGAGGTACGGGTCGACCGCGAGACCCTCACCCTCGGCTACGCGGGCGTCTACTCCAGCTTCCTCCGCCACGCCGAGACGGCCGCCGCACTCCACGGGCTCGACACCCGCGCCATCCTCGTCGAGGTGGGCCAGCGAAAGATGGTCGGCGGCCAGGAGGACATGATCACCGACATCGCGCTGGACCTGGCGGCCCGGGCGGCGGCCTCCTGACCCGCACCCCGCACAGCGGTGAGCCCCGGCCCGTCGTGGCCGGGGCTCACCGCTGTGCGGGGTCCTACCTCGCGTCGGCGAGGAAGGACAGCACCAGCTCGTTGAAGCGTTCCGCCTGTTCCCACTGCGGCCAGTGCCCCGCGTTCTCGACGAGGGCGAAGCGCCCGCCCGGGATCTTCTCGGCCATGTCCATCCCGGCCGCCGCCGGGCCGGAGGGATCGTCGGAGCTCCACACCACCAGGGCGGGCGACTTCACCGCCGCCAGCTCCCCGTCGGTGATCAGGTTGCGGCGGCGGATCTCCGGATCCTGGAGGCACAGGATGTGCCGGGCGGAGTCCGCGTAGCCGGGACGGGAGTAGTGGGCCCGGCGGGTCGCGATGAGTTCCTCGGTGACGGTGGCCGGATCGGCCATCAGCCACTCCAGCCGCGCCTTGACCCGCTCGTACGAGGGATCGTCGGCGGCGGCCTGGCTCAGGCTGCCGATCTTCCGCATCACCTCCGGGCGGGACATGGTGCCGCCCGGGGTGTTCGCGATGATCTTCAGGGTCCGGTCGGGGTGGCGGGCCGCGAACTTGATGGCGACCCAGCCACCGAGCGACTCACCGGACAGGTGGGCCTTCTCGATGCCGAGCGTGTCCAGGAGGTCGAGCAGGTGCTCGACGTAGTGCGGCAGTTCGAGGTTCTCGGTGGCGTGGGTGGTGCCGGCGTGGCCCGGGAAGTCGTACGCGATCACACGGTGACCGGCGTCGGCGAACGCCTTCACGTTGTGAGCGTACGTCTCCAGGTGGCCGCCGGTGCCGTGCATCAGCACCAGCGCCTCGCCGTCGTCCGGACCGGCCGTGAGCACCCGGGTGCTCCAGCGGCCGGCCTGGACCTGTCGCAGGGTGAAGGACGTCTGGGAGAAGCCGAGCCAGATGGACGGGTAGATGGCGGACATGTTCTCTCCGTGGGGGTGTCGGTGGTGACGGCCGGTGGGACGGTTCAGACCGTGACGGCGGTGGTGACCGCGAAGCCCGCGATCCAGGCCTCGACGGGCTCGTAGAAGCGACTGGTGACCCGGTAGGGACCCGCCGTGGACAGGGCCGCGTGGGCGGCGATCCAGGTGCGGACCTCGTGCGCGGAGTTGCCGGCCTGTTCGGCGAACCAGGCATTGGTCCAGTCGTCCGTCTCGGTGCGCCGGGCCGGGTCGCCGAGGACGTCCAGGACGAGGTTGTCCCAGTCGGGGTTGAGCGGGTGCATCTCCGACTCGCCCCGAGCGAACGCCTCGGCCGCCGCGATCGTGCGGGCCTGGCGGGCGGCTCGGGCCTCGTCGGTGGGGTTGCGGTTGGCGATCAGCCTGGCGACCTTTTCCGCGGTGTCGGCCTCCGCCATCCGCGGCACCGGCGGGTCGTGCGAGAGGCCGCCGGAGCCGACGACGAGCACGCGCCTGCCGAGTCCGGTCGCCGCGTGGCCGATCGCCTCGCCGAGCGCCCGGATCCGGCGGACCGGGGCCAGCGGCTCGGCGACCGAGTTGACGAACACCGGCACTACGGGCCGCGCGTCGATCCCGCCGAACAGGAGGTCCAGCGGCTGGGAGAAGCCGTGATCGACGACCATGTCCTCGGACAGCGTGGTGTCGACACCTGCGGCGAGCACCGCCTCGGTCAGCGCCAGCGCCGCCTCGCGGTCGATGGACAGGGGACCCTCGGGGGTCCCGAAGTCCCCGATCGCGTGGGCGCGCGCGCCGACGCAGAACGGCGGCATCATGTCGTAGAAGAAGCCGTTGTAGTGGTCCGGCGCGAAGATGACGACGAGATCGGGGTCGAAGTCCTCGACGAATGCGCGCGCGCTGGCGAGGGCCCGGTCGACGCGGTCGCGGACGTCAGCCCGTGGCCGCACGTACTCCATCAGCGGGGAGTGCGACAGGCAGCACAGGGCGAGGGACATCGGGTCCTCCGGGGATCAGGTGGAGTGCGTCGGCGAGACGGTGGGTGAGGGCCGTGGCGTTCTGGGCGAGGGCGGCACCGGCCACGAAGCGGTCCGGGCGCAGGACGACGAAGGACTCGGGCCGCCGGTCGAACCACTCCTTGAGGCGGCCCGTGAGGTCGCCGACCACGGTGACCCCGGAGTCCGGCTCCTGCTCCGCCGCCCAATGCAGCTGGCACATCGGCCTGGCCTCGACGAAGTGGGCGCCGAGCCGGCGCCAGAGGTCGGCCGCCCGGTCGTCGAGCACGGACAGCGGGTTGTTGTTCCAGGCCAGGACGGTGAACCAGAGCCCGGTGACATCGTCGAGCAGCACCTGGTCCCGGTCCCGGGTCGCCACGTGCGGCTGGATGAAGAGGCGCCCCACGCAGGGGGCCGCGCCCTTCACGGGCCGGTCGGGATGGACGACCACGCCCCGCTCGTAGTGCGGCATCGGCTTGAACCGCATCTGGGCGACGTAGTCCTTGGCCGCCGGGACGACGTTCAGCCCCCGGAAGACGGCGTCGCGGACGCCGGCCACCAGGCGGTTGGTCGGGGAGATGACCTTGCCGGCCTTGTCGGAGAGGGCCACCATGGCGGCGGCGTGATGGCGGCGCTCGCTGTCGTACGAGTCGAGCAGCCGCTCACCGGCGCTGCCGTGGACGACGCAGGCGAGCTTCCATCCGAGGTTGACGGCGTCCCGGATACCGCTGTTGAAGCCCTGCCCCTGCCAGACCGGCATCAGGTGGGCCGCGTCGCCGGCGACCAGGACCCGGCCCTTACGGAAGGCGCCGGCGACCCGTGAGCTGTGGGTGTAGACGCGGCGGCGGATGAGGT
This sequence comes from Streptomyces sp. SID13726, assembly GCF_010548375.1. Classification (GTDB taxonomy): domain Bacteria; phylum Actinomycetota; class Actinomycetes; order Streptomycetales; family Streptomycetaceae; genus Streptomyces. The sequence goes on along the minus strand of NZ_JAAGLY010000014.1, from coordinate 192,987 downwards.
CGACGCCCGCCGGGTCGGGGACCAGCGGGGCCAGCAACCTGTGGAGGTTGGTTTCGTCGTCGGCGAAGGCGTCGTCCTCGTGCGGGAACAGCATGAACTCGAAGCGGCGGATGCCGTGCGGGAGCCCGATGGAGACATACGGGCGGGACGGGTCGCAGCCCAGGTAGGCGTTGGGGGTGCCGAGCGGGTCGTTGCGCAGGTCGACCACCAGCCAGCGGGTGGGCTCGGTGGCCCCCTCGAAGGGCAGTCCGAGCGACTTGCGGGTGAGGCTGCGGCCGCCGTCGGAGCCGACCAGATAGCGCGCCCGTACGGTGTGTCGCGCGCCGTCGGCGTCGGCGAGTTCCACCTCCACGGCGTCGCGGACCTCGGCGAAGCGCTCCATGCGGTGGCCGAAGCGGACGTCCACGCCGGTGAACCGGCGGGTTCCTTCGAAGAGTTCGGCGTCGACGAGGGGCTGGATGAAGGCGTTGCGCCGGGGCCAGCCGAACTCGTCGGTGCGTGGGGCGAGTTCGGCGAGCAGCGCCCCTCGGCCGTTGACGAACCGCATGATCTGGTGCGGGGTGGTGTGCCGGCGCACCTCGTCGACCAGGCCGATGTGCTGGAACGCGCGCAGGCTCTCGTCGTCCATGCCGACGCCGCGCGGGTAGTCGATCAGCTGCCGCTCGGCCTCGACGAGCAGCGTGCGCACGCCGTAGAGGCCGAGCTGGTTCGCGAGGGTGAGTCCGGTGGGTCCGGCACCGACGATCACGACGTCGTAGCGGTGCGGAGGGGTGGTGGGGTCTGGGTGCGGCATGCGCGGAACTCCTGACATGACCGAGCGGCTTGTGCATCTATCGCTCTTAGTCGTGCGATATTTGCAGCCTCAAGGGTGAAGGATGCCCTGTCAAGGGGCGTTCGAGAATCAACCGGTCACACGGGGTCCACCCATGTGCTCAAGGGGGTCCGCCCACGCGCTAGGCGCTCGCGGCCTCGCCGATCTCCTGGGCCGCGGCCAGCATGCGGTGCAGGGACGTCTGTGCGACGTCCTCGCGCGAGGTGATCAGGTTCACGCACAGCCGCGTGGCCGGATCGGGCAGCCGCAGCGGGACGGCGACCCCGTAGGCCCCGGGCTCCACCTGGCCGTACGTGGTGGCGTACCCACTCCTGCGGACCTCGGCCACCGGCTCGGGCTCGCCGGTGTACGGAGGGTGCAGCGAGGCGAGGGCGAGGCCCGCGGAACCCACCCCGAGCGGGTTGCGGCTGCCGACCCGGTAGGAGAGGTGGTAGTCGACGGACTGCGGTTCGACCACCGCCACGGCCACGGCCTCGTCCCCCTCCTCGGCGATCAGGGCGATGGTCGCGCCCAGTTCGTCGGCGGCGCGGCGCAGGACCGGCAGCGCAGTCTCCCGCAGCCCTGCGGCATAGCCGCGGGCGAGTGCGACGGTGCCCACACCCGCACGGTAACGGCCGTCGCCGCTGCGGGAGATCAGGTGGAAGTCCGCAAGCGTGGTGAGAACACGATGGGCGATCGTGCGGTGGACGCCGAGGCGCTCGGCGACCTCCTGGACGCCCAGCCCCTGCGGGGTACCGGCGACGAGCTGAAGCGCGGACAGCCCGCGGGCCAGGGTCTGGGAACCCGCCGACCGGGCTGTCTTCGGTGCCGTGCGCTGCTCGCTCACCGGCGTCGTCCGCTGCTCGTCCACCGCCGCAGTCTAACGGCGGCGCGATCACGTCCGCCCATGCCGCCGTGTCTCCCCGGCGGCCGGGCGTGGTCCGCCGCCGGGGAGACACGGCCGGACCGCGAACGCTCAGTTCGCACTGCCCACCACGCGGTCGGCCGCGTCCGCCGGCGCCACCACACGCGGCGCGGGGCGCGGTCGGGGAACGGCCGCGATCAGACAGGCCCCGACGAGCGCGGGCACGGCGAGGGCGTAGAACTTCCCGCCGAAGCCCAGTCCGGAGGCGACCAGGAAGCCGAGGTACGTCGGTCCGACGATGCCTCCGATCCGGCCGATCGACAGGTTCAGCCCGAGGCCGGTGGCCCGTATCCGGGTCGGGTAGTAGCTGCCCACGTAGGCGTTGATCAGCGTCTGGAGGCCGGTGGTCCCCAGGCCGAGCAGCGCGATGAGGGCGTAGGCGACGACCGGCGGCGGCGACAGGCTCAGCGCCGCCAACGAGAAGGCGCTGCACAGGTAGGTGCACAGGACGACGCGCTTCTGCCCAAACCGGTCCGCGAGCCACCCCGCCGCCAGGACGCCCACGGCACCGGCCTTGAGGGCGACCAGGGAGCCTAGCGAGACCGACATGCTGTATCCCGCACCGAGCAGCAAGTCCGGAAGCCAGGCGCTCACCCCGAAGGTGACGAGCAGACAGAACAGGGTGGCGCCCCAGAAGATGACCGTGCCCACGGCTCTGCCCTCGCCAAAGACCTCGCCCAGCCTGCCCCGTGAAGCCGGACGCACCGCGTCCCGCCTCTCCTCCTCGCGTTCCTGCTCGGCGAGATCGACGCCCAGGCGGGCCGCCACGGAGGCCGCTTCCTCGGCGCGCCCCCGGGCCAGCAGGAACGGGATCGACTCGGGCACCACCCTCAGCAGGTACGGGATCAGCAGCAGCGGGGCCAGCCCGGCCGCGCACATCGCGCGGAATCCGTACGACGGCACCAGCCACAGCGACAGGAGTCCGGCCACGACACCGCCGAGCCCCACGCCGACGAAGCCCATCGCGCTGAACCGGCTGCCCTTTCCGGCCGGGGCGACGTCGAGCAGCGTGGCGGCCGCGGTCGGCATGACCGCGCCCGCACCCAGCCCGACGAGGAAGCGCAGGACCAGGAAGATCGCGGCACTTGGAGCAACGGCCCCGGCACCCATGGCCAGCGAGAAGAGGACGACGGCACCGATCATGAGGGGCCTGCGGCCGAACCGGTCCGCGAGCCAGGCCGCCCCCGCCGCTCCGCAGAGCATGCCCAGAACGGAGGCCGAGCCCATCAGGCCGATCGTCTCGGCGCTCAGGTGCCATGCGCCGTAGGAACGGAGCGACGGCACGATGCTGCCGAACATCGCCAGGTCGTAGCCCTCGCACAAAAGGATCAGGAAGCAGGCGGCGACGACATGGAGCCGCCCTCGGGAAGGTGTGGACATACGTGCAGCCATGACATCTCCGGCTGGAAGAGGGGGACGGGAGGCGGCGGTCGGCTCGTCGGCCGCCCCGGCCGCGTCACTGGGACGTCGGTCCGCAGTGGGCCCAAGGTCCTGCACCCTTCGAAGGAAAGTCAACCCATTGACAGTCTATTCTTTGCGTATGACGACACCTACGCTCCCGCCCGCGACCCAGGACCTACTGACCCGCGACCACTGCGCCCGCACCAACGGCATCACCGTCCACGAGGCCGGACCGGGATACTCCCTCCTGTCGATGACGGTCCGCCCGGACATGCTCAACAGCCACGGGATCTGCCACGGCGGGCTCATCTTCCTGCTGGCCGACACCGCGCTCGCCTACGCCGCCAACGACGGCGCGGTCCCCACCGTCTCCACCGGGGCGAGCATTCTCTACCTCTCCCCCGCGAGGCCGGGCGACACCCTCACCGCCGCCTGCCGGGCGACCCACCAGGGACCGAAGGCCGGCGTCTACGACGTGACGGTGACGGCCCAGGACAACACCACGATCGCGACCTTCCGCGGACAGAGCCTGCGCACCGGGTCGGTCACCCGCGATCGGTAGTCTGACCCGCACGGCGAGGACCGCGGGAGCCTGCGGCACAGGACAGCGAGGGGGAAACAGTGACGGACAAGGCACCGGCGGACAACACCGCTCCCGACGCGCCAGTCCGGGCCGCCGCGTCACAGGTCCACGGCGTGGAGTTCAGCGACGTCGCCCTGGAGCTCACCCGCCGGGAGCTGCCCGACCTGGACCCGATGGCCTTCCACCTCGGGATGCTTCTGCTACGCACCGCGAACACCCACAGCCAGACCTCCGAGCGCCTGATCCACCGGCCGCACGGCTTCACCTCCAGCGGTTTCCGGATCCTGTACACCGTGTGGATCTTCGGACAGGCGGAGGCCCGGGACATCGCCCGCCTGTCCGGAGTGAGCCGCCAGGCCACCTCCACCGTCCTGGCCACCTTGGAGGCCGAGGGCCTGGTCGTCCGCGAACGGGTCTCCACCACCGACAGACGGCTGGTGAGCGTACGGCTGAGCGAGGCCGGCGCGGCCGCCATCAAGGACGCCTTCGCCGAGCAGAACCGGCTCGAACAGGACTGGTTCGGGGATCTGACCGGCGACGAGCGGCTCGTCCTGAAGAGCCTGCTGGGCCGGGTGGCCGGCCGGATCGCACGGTCGGCGAGGACCACGGGGGACTGACCCTCCGCCCGAGCGGAAGACCCTCGGTGCGCCATGTCCCGAATCCAGTCAACCTATTGACAATCACCGAATCGAGAGGTTCATTTAACGCACCAGAAACATCTCATATCGCACAGTCGGGGAAGTCGATCATGCTGAATCTCGCCTCCATGCTGGAAGACACGGCTCGCCGCCAGCCCGATCGGGAAGCGATCGTCCAGGGGCCGTCTGACGTACGGCCAGGTCGAGGCGGCCGCGAACCGGGTGGCGAACCTCCTCGCCGACTCGGGAGTCCGGCGCGGCGACCGGGTAGCCCTCAGCTGCCCCAATCTCGTCGACTTCCCCGCGCTCTACTACGGGATCCTCAAGGCCGGCGCGGCCGTCGTCCCGCTCAACGTGATGCTCCAACCGCACGAGATCGCGTACCACCTGTCCGACTCGGGAGCCACGGCCTTCTTCTGCTACGCCGGTGCGGCGGCCGCCGTACCCGCCTCGAAGACAGCGGAGGCTGTCGCACTGGCGCCTTCCTGCGAGCACCTGTTCCTGATCACCGACCGCCCCGGAGACCCTTCGCCCCTGGACGAGGTCCCCACCCTCTCCGCGGCGTTGCAGGGTCGTGCCGAGACGTTCGAGACCGTGTGCACCGCGGAGACCGACACCGCGGTCATCCTTTACACGAGCGGCACCACCGGCCGGCCCAAGGGCGCCGAACTCACCCACTCCAACATGGTGCTCAACGCCCTGACCTGCCACCGCACCGTCGAGGCACGCCCGGACGACGTCCACCTGGTCGTCCTGCCGCTGTTCCACAGCTTCGGACAGACGGTGCAGATGAACGCGGCTTTCGGCATCGGCGCCCGGCTGGTGCTCATGCCGCGCTTCGAGGCGGCCGACGTCCTGCGCACGCTCGCGGACGAAGCCGTCACCCTCTTCGCCGGCGTGCCCACCATGTACTGGAAACTGCTGGGTGAGTCCGCCGACGAGGCCACCCTCGCCCGGATCACCGCGAACCTGCGCATGGCCGTGTCCGGGGGCTCCGCCCTGCCGCCCGAGATCGCGGCCCGTTTCCGGAAGGCCTACGGCGTCGACGTCCGTGAGGGCTACGGGCTGTCCGAGACCAGCCCCATGGTGTCGTTCCAGACTCCGGGGCGGCCTCCGAAGCCCGGCTCGATCGGCGGCCCGGTGTGGGGCGTGGAGATGCGTGTGGTCGACGCTGGAGGCACGCCGGTCGCCGACGGTGAGACCGGGGAACTCGTGGTCCGCGGGCACAACGTGATGAAGGGCTATCTCGGGCGCCCGGAGGCCACCGCCGAGTTGCTGCAAGACGGCTGGCTGCACACCGGGGACGTCGCACGGCGCGACGAGGACGGTGACTTCGTCGTCGTCGACCGGGCCAAGGACCTCGTCATCCGCGGCGGCTACAACATCTACCCGCGGGAGCTGGAGGACGTGCTGCTGACCCACCCCGAGGTCAGCCTGGCGGCCGTCGTGGGCGTCCCCCACCCCGTGCACGGCGAGGAGGTCAAGGCCTTCGTGATCCGGCGCCCGGGCTCCCGGCTGTCCGAGGAGGATCTCCGCGCCTGGTGCAAGGAGGCCATGGCCGCCTACAAGTACCCCCGACTGTTCGAGTTCCACGACGAGTTGCCGATGACCGCCAGCGGCAAGATCCTCAAACGGGAACTGCGCCGCGCCCTGCCCGACCCGGTAGAAAGGCCCCGCTCATGACCGGCACAGCACGTATCGACACCCACCAGCACGTCGTTCCGCCTTTCTACGCCGACTGGCTCGCCGCGGCCGGGATCGTGTCCGGCGGCCTGCCCATCCCCCGCTGGGACGCCGAGTCTGCGCTCGCACTGATGGACGACATCGGCATCGAGTCCGCCGTTCTGTCCGTCTCCACCCCCGGTGTCGAACCGGGCGCACAGGACGAGGCCCGCGCGATGGCCCGTTCCCTCAACGAGTTCTGCGCGAGGCTGCGGGACCGTGTGCCCGCGCGGTTCGGCTTCTTCGCCACCCTCACCCTGCCCGACGTCGACGGGGCCGTCCGCGAGGCCGGCCACGCCCTGGACGAGCTGGGCGCGGATGGTGTGATCCTGCTCGCCAACAGCAGGGGCGTGTACCTGGGCGACAGCGCCTTCGACCCCTTGATGGAGCAGCTCGACCGACGCTCCGCCGTCGTCTTCGTCCACCCGTCGACGCTGCCCGCCGACCCGGTGCCCGGACTGCCTCCGTACGCGGCCGACTTCCTGCTCGACACCACCCGCGCCGCGGTTAACCTGGCCCGCTCCGGCTGCCTCGAGCGCTACCCGAACGTGAAGATCATCCTGTCCCACGCGGGCGGGTTCGTCCCGTACGCCGCAGAGCGCCTGGCCCAGCACTGCGCACCGCAGGGCACCATCGAGGACGGCCTGGCCCGGATGCGCCGGTTCTACTACGACACGGCCCTGTCCTCCTCGCCGTACGCTCTGCCGAGCCTGCTGGCCTTCGCCGACCCTACCCACATCACCTACGGCAGCGACTGGCCGTACGCGCCGAGCACGAAGTCCGCGCACTTCGCCCGGCTGCTCGACGAGTTCTCCCTCCCCGACATCCAGCGCCGGGCGATCGACCGCGGCAACGCCGAGGCCCTCTTCCCGCGGCTGGCGCGGTCCACCGCCCCGGGGCAGGCCCGGGGCTGAGCGGACACGGCCTCACCGGACGCCGTCGAAGTCCCACCAGGTACCCGATGTCCAGTCGAGGCCGTCCCACGCCGCGTACCGGTCGGGGTACGGGGCGTGGGCGAGGTGGGGACCGGACGCGTCGTCGAAGACGAGGGTGGGCCGGTCGGCGGCGGAGCAACCCGGCCAGTCGGGCAGCCCCGCGGCGGCCGGTCTGCCGTCGCGTACGAAGGAGCCCCACACGTCGTGGAGCACGTGCCCGGTGTTCCAGATCGCCCCGCCGTCCGTGCCGTGGAAGGCGCCCGGCCGCGCCGAGGGTGAGATGCCGGGGATCAGGCCGGTGAGCGGACCGTCGTAGCGGGAGAGCCACACCGGGGCGTGGGCCGCCTGAGCGCCGGCGAGTCTGCGGGTGGGGACGGTGTAGCGCTCGTCGGTCATCACCTGGAGCCGCGTCCGGACCGGGTCGCCCGCCAGTTCGGGATCGGCCACGTACGCGCTGAGGACGGCGTCGCGGCCGACGACGCCGAAGTACTCCTCCAGGACACGGTCGGTCTGCTGTGTGGCGTCGGGTGAGGCGAGCTGGAAGATGAAGCACTCGTCGACACAGGTCTGCGCGAGCAGCGGAATGCCCGGTGCCGCACCGGCGGCGATGGCGTCGACCGGTCGCGCGGTGAGAGCCGTGCCGTCGATGGCCGGTCGCCACAGCCAGGTGGCCCGCGACCCCGTTCCGATCGCGTTCTGCGCGCCGAGGAGGTCCTCGGCGCTCACCTGCCGGACGCGCCGTGGCGACGTACCGAGTTCGCGGAAGAACCTCACGGACAGGGCCGCCGACTGCGCGGGCGTGGCCACGTGGTCGCCTCCCCCGCTGGAGGACGCCGCCCGCCGGATCAGGCCACGGGTGAGCGGTGACGCCAGGAGGTTGGCGACGGACTTCGCTCCCGCCGACAGGCCGTAGACGGTCACCTGTGCCGGGTCCCCACCGAACGCGGCGATGTTGTCCCGGACCCAGCGCAGGGCCGCGATCTGGTCGTGCAGGCCGAGGGCTCCCGTGGGTTCCTCCCCCTCGACGGAGAGGAAACCGAAGGCGCCGAGACGGTAGTTGAACGTCACCACGACGATGCCGTGGGTGCGGGCGAAGGTGGCTCCGTCGCCGGCCATGTCGCTGCCGTGGCCGATCTGGTAGCCGCCGCCGTGGATCCACACGAGCACCGGCCGGTCCGAAGCACCCGCGGGTGCGGTGACGTTGACGAACAGGCAGTCCTCGGAGGGCTCGGGCAGCGGGTCGTGCGGCTGTCCGCCCAGGCCCTCGCCGAGCACGTTCAGTCCGTCGCCGGTGAAGCCGAGCGGTGCCTGGACGGCGGGCGGGCCGAACTGCGTGCCGTCGCGGGTTCCGCTCCATGGCTGGGCCGGGCGGGGCGGGCGCAGCCGCAGGTCGCCGACCGGCGCGGCCGCGTAGGGGATTCCGCGCCAGGTGAGGATCCCGTCGTCGATCTCGACGCCCCGGACCTTTCCTGCGGTGGTGGCGACGGCGGGTGCGCTCATGTCACGGGTCCTTCCCGGTGTCGGCGCAGAGCGCGCACGACACGGTCGATGTCGGGGCCGTCCATTGCGACGGCCCGTACAGCGGGCGCGGCCGTCGACAGGAGGTCGACGAGGACGTGCCCGGGGGGCAGTTGGACGGCCCGGGTGACGCCGAGTTCGGCGGCCAGCCTGGTGGCGTCGTACCAGCGGACGGGGCGGGCGACGGCCCTGGCCAGGTCGTCCAGGACGGCCTCGGGGTCGGATCGGACGCATCTGCCCCTGGTGTTGGTCAGGTAGGGGACGAGCTGTCGCCGGCGCGGCACACCGGACAGGTGCCGTGCCAGACGCCGGGCGGTGTCGTTCTGGAGGGGGCAGTGCGAGGCGGTCGCGACGGCGAGGCGTCTGATCCCTCGGGCCCCCGCCCCCCGTGCGGCCTCCTCGGCGCGGTCGAGGGCGTCGGCCGTGCCGCTGAGAACGATTTCGTCCGCCGCGTTGAAGCAGGCGATCCACAGCGGGTGATCCGGTGTGGCGGTCCGCTCGACGAGGGTGCGTACGGCGGGCTCGCGCAGCCCCAGAAGGGCCGCCATGGCCCAGTTGCCCTCCCCGGCGGCCCGGCGCATGAGGTCGCCACGCAGCCGGACCGCCGCCAGCGCCTCGGGGAAGGTCAGCACTCCGGCGGCGACCGCCGCGCCGAAGGCTCCGACGGAGTGCCCGGCGACGTAGTCCGGCGGCAGTCCCAGGTCCTCCGTCAGGGCTCTGGCCCCGGCGACCCCGGCGACCAGCAGGGCGACCTGGCTGCCCGCAGTGGTGGCCAGCGTCTTCTCCTTGTCCGCCGGGCCGAGGTCGCCGAGTTCACCGCGGGCCTCCGCCAGGGTGCGGTGGACGGCGGGGGTGTCGGGCAGGCGGTGCAGCATCCCGGGCAGCTGGGAGCCCTGGCCGGGGTAGAGGTGGGCGAGGCTCACGACAGCTCCGCTCTCCGGGCCCACGGGTTGGGCACGAGACGAGGCCCGTCGCGGTGGCGGAGCAGTACCTCGGGGACGCCGGAGGCCAGCTCGCCGAGTGCGTAGGCCCCCTCCGGCGTCTCGATCTGGCAGTCGACACGGGCCGGAAGTCCGGACAGGGCGGTGTGCAGTGCCCAGGGATCCGGCAGCTCAGCCGGGTTGGTGACACGCAGCAGCAGATCCAGGTCACTGGTCTCGGTGACGACCGGATGCCCCGAGGCGAGCTGGAAGCCGGTGCTCCCGGTGGGACCCCAGATCACCCCCGCGCCGTCGAGGTCGCGGCGGGTCAGTTCGAGGGCGCGGGCCACCGGGAGACCGGCGGGCAGCGCGGGCGAGCGGACGGGCAGGTCCTCGGGACGTACCCGCTCCCGTACGGCCGTCACCGACACGTCCATGGCGAACCTCCGCCCGCGCCCGGCCCCCCGGACCCCGACCGGGACGGCCCCTGCCGGGGCGGTTGCCCGCCGGACCACCACCCAGGGGGCGGTGTCCAGGGCCCGCCAGACCCAGAGCGGAGTCTCGGGGTACGCGCGGCGCAACGTGCGCGGGTCGTGCAGGCGCACCAGGTCGTGGGGGCGGAGGTCACACATCGGCGGGCCCCGTACGGATGGACCCCTCGGTCCACTGCCGGGTGAGCGTGTCACGCACCCGGCGGGAGGCGGTTCGCGTGGTGCGTGCCCCGGGCGATTCGAGGCGGTACGACAGGTCGCGCGGGCCCGACCGGGCGGCCTCGATCTGCTCGCGCAGGGCCAGCCGTACGAGGGTGGTGTCCGCGTCGGTGGGCGCGTCGGCGTCCGACACCCGCAGCAGCCCGTCGCACAGGCCCAGCCGGGCCCAGTCACGGACGTCGTAGCTGAGCGGGAGCACGGTCCGCGCGAGGGCGTCGAGCTGCTCGACCGTGCGCCGGGTGACCCGGGCCGCCGCGGGTTTGTGCATCGCGTGGATCTCCACGCCGGCATCGTCCAGGGCGAGGATCCGCGCGGCCTGGAGGCCGTGCGCGAGGAAGCCGCCCGACAGCGCGTGCCCGACGACGAGGGCGACGACCGGATGGCCGGAGGTGCGGGCGTGGGCGTAGGCGTCGACGGTGGCGGCGATCGCCTGGTGCAGGCCCACCATCTCCTCGATCCGCCCGTACGCCTGGCTCGGCAGGTCCACGACGGCGACGATCCCCCGCCGGCGGCCGGTGTCCCGCTCCTCCGCGTCCTCCGCGACGACAGCGCGGACCGTCTCGGCGAGGGCGATGCACTCGGTGAGCCCGACCTCGCCGCGGCGGGCTCGGTGGAAGGGGTTGCCCGGGTCGGGAACCACGGCCAGGTGGACGGTGTCGGCGGTATCGGCGCGCAGCACGGACGGGATCACCTGCCGCACGGCGGCGGCGCCGGTCAGCGCTTCGAGCCAGGCGCGGGCCCGTCCCTGGGATCCCGGTACGGCCGGTCCACGGGTGGCCTCGGCGCACGCCCGGGGCGGCTCGTAGCGGTCGCCCCACAGCGCGCGCAGGTCATGCGGGGCCGGAGGGGACGCCGGGTCGAACGAGCCGAGGCGGGCGCGCAGGACGTCGAGGCGCTCGCTGCGGTGGCGGCCGGGTCTCGGCACGCCGGCCGCCACCGCTGTCCGGAGCGCGGTGCGCAGGGTGTCCACGTCGTCCGTGACGAGGTCGTCCGCGAGTCCGGTCGCCCGGCGCTGGGCACCGCCATGGACGGCCCAGACGAGCGCCCGGTCACCGGCGTCGAACTCGTCGGCGCCCGCCTCCTGTTCGATGACGGCGGGACCGTTGAGGCCGACGCGTCCCTCCCGGGTGACGAGAAGCCGGGTGCACAGGCCCGCGGCGATACTCATGCCGCCGAAGGAGCCGACGGTCCCGGCGACGACTCCGATCACGGGGGCCAGGGGCCGCAGCTCCAGAAGGGCCGCACAGATCTCGGACACGGCGGCAAGGCCCAGATTGGCCTCCTGCAGACGCACTCCGCCGGTCTCCAGAAGCAGCACGGCGGCGGTGGGCCGCCCGGCCCGGGAGTCATCCGCGGCCAGCCTCAACGCGGTGGCGATCTTCACGCCGGACACCTCACCGACGGCGCCGCCCTGAAAGCCCTGTTCGACGGAGGCCACCACGACGGGGTGCCCGTCGAGAGTGCCGCGGACGATGACGACGCCGTCGTCCTCCTGCGGGACCACTCCCTGCGGCTCCAGCCACGGGGAGCCCAACCGCTCGAAGGGGCCGCACAGTTCGCGCGGTGATCCGTGGTCGAGGAGGGCCAGGGCTCGGTGGCGGGCATCGAGTTCGAGGAAGCTGTGCCGTCGCAGGACGGTGTAACGGTCTGCTACGGCCGTCTCCGGGCCCCGGACGTCACTCATCGGTTCTCCCACGCGTCGCCGGTCGCGACTTCCGCCGCCTGCCGCAGCCTTAGCGCCACCACGCCCGGGGTGGCCCCGAAGTCGTTGAGCACCCAGTCGCCCGCGAGCGAGGACCGGGCGAAGAAGCGCTCCAGGACGTTCTCCCAGACCAGGTCGAAGCCGTCGACGCTGGTGCGCACGCACACCCGCGCGTGCGGGTCGGCGCCGACGTCCGTCGACCGGTCGAGCAGGATCTCCAGGTCGCCGGAGGCTACGACGCCGACATGGGCGCGGTGGGCTGGGACCCGGTCAGCGGGGAATCGGAAGGTCAGGGTCTGCATGCGGCACTGCTCCTCTCACTGACGGGGGGATGGGGATACAGCAGGTCAACGAACACGGTCGCGGCCAGCAGGTCCGCGCTGCCGCCCGGGGAGAGGCGCCGCGCACGCATGAGCGCGTCCATGTCCCGCAGGCGTCTGCGTCCGGCGGGGGTCTCACTGCCCCCGGCCGCCAGGGCGTCGGTCGCGGCCCGCCGTACCATCCGCAGGCCCTCCTGGCCGCCGCGGTGCAGCAGGCAGGTGTCCTCCAAGGTGGCCATCAACGACAGGAGGGCGGTCAGACGCGCCGACCGTTCATCCGCGCCACCACGGCGGGCGGCGCGCAGCACGGGCAGGGCGACGTGGGCGATGTGCGGGAAACCGGCGCGGGCCTCGGCAGCGGCGCCGCCCGCACCGAAGAGGCGGTGGGCGCGGGCTCCGTGCGACTCGGCCGCAGGTCGCCTGACCGCCATGTGCCGATCGGGGATGCGGGCGAGCCGGGCCGCGAATCCGAGGGCGTCGTGTGGTCCGCCGGCCCGCGACGCGCCCGCGGCGAGCAGGCCGAGCGCCCACAGCGCACCCCGGTGGGTGTTGACGCCTCCGGTGGCTTCGAGCATGCGGCGCTCCCCCTCCCGGCCGGCCTCGCCGACGCGTGCGCGCAGGCGGGAACCGAGGGGCAGTGCGGCCGACAGCCGCGCGCAGCCGGTGAATGCCTCGCGCAGGGAGTCGGCGGAGGTGAGCAGGAGGTCGAGGTCCATGTCATGGTGTGCGCCGCCGCTGCGCCGGTCCACCAGACCGGGTTTGGGGGTGAGTTCCGCTTCCTCGCGCAGCGCCCGGACAGCCAGGTCGCCGATGTGCCGTGGGCCGAGGACGGAGTCGGTGCGGGCCATCGCGCTCACCACTCCCGGAAGCGGGCCGGCGGGTCGTAGAGTCCGTCCGACCAGGCCACCAGGTCACCGATGCTGCGGGCGGCCAGCAGCGAACGGTCGGCCAGTCGTACTTCGACGCCCAGGTCCTCGGGGAACGCGACCAGACCGTCCCGGCGCAGCGCCTCCACGGCCCGGTGGTCGGCGGTCCGTCCGACAGGGGTGGCCCCCGCGACGGCGGCCAGGGCGGCGCGGCGGTCGGCGAGGCTGGTCGCCTTGTAGAGGTAGGCGACGCCCTCCTCGGTGACGACGTGGGTGACGTCGTCGCCGTAGATCATGACGGGCGGGACGGGCATCCCTGCCTGGCGGCCCACCTCGACGGCGTCGAGGGACTCGACGAAGGTGGGGGTGCCGCCCGCCCGGAAGGTCTGCGCGAGCTGCACGACGAGCTTGCGTCCGCGCAGGCCCGCGCCCTCTCCGTGGGCGAGGCTCAGCCAGGCGGCCGAGGCGTGCCGGCGGCCGTGCGGGTCGTGGCCCATGTTGGGGGCGCCCCCGAATCCGGAGAGGCGGCCGTCGGTGACGGTGGAGGAGTTGGCGTCGGCGTCGATCTGGAGCGAGGAGCCGATGAACATGTCCACCGCGTACTGTCCGGCCAGCTGGCACAGCACGCGGTTGGAGCGCAGGGAGCCGTCCCGCCCGGTGAAGAAGACGTCGGGGCGAGCCGCTGTGTAGCGCTCCATGCCCGCCTCGCCGCCGAAGCAGTGCACGGAATCGACCCAGCCGGACTCGACGGCCGGGATCAGGGTGGGGTGCGGGTTGAGCGTCCAGTGCCGGGCGATCTTCCCCTTGAGGCCCAGTCGGTCGCCGTAGGTGGGCAGGATCAGTTCGATGGCGGCGGTGTCGTAGCCGATGCCGTGGTTGAGCGAGACGACCTGGTGGCGTTCGTAGACGCCACGCAGGGCGATCATCGCCTTGAGGATCTCCACGTCGCCGATGTGCCGCGGATCGCGGGTAAACAGCGGTTCGATCGCGAATGGCCGGTCGGCCTCGACCACCAGGTCGACCCAGTCGCCGGGCACGTCCACCCGGGGCAGCCGCGCCGGGTCGTCGACGATCTCGTCGGCCTGCACGAGCACCAGCCCGTCGCGGAAGGCGGTGGCCTCGGCGATGGTCGGGGTGTCCTCGGTGTTGGGGCCGGTGTAGAGGTTGCCGTGGCGGTCGGCCTTCGCCGCGCAGAGCAGGGCCACGTGCGGGGTCAGGTCGGTGAACATGCGGGCGTAGAGCTCCACATAGGTGTGGATCGCGCCGATGGTGACCGTGCCGTCCTCCACCATCTGCGCGATGCGCAGGCTCTGCGGACCGGCGAAGGCGAGGTCGAGGCGTTCGGCCAGGCCCCGCTCGAACAGGTCGAGGTGTTCGGGCCGGGAGACCGACGAGATCAGCATGTGGAGTCCGTGGACGCGGGCCGGGTCACAGGTGGCGAGGGTGCGGGAGAGGAAATCGGCCTGCTTCTGGTTGTCGCCCTCCAGTGCCACCCGGTCGCCGGGACGCACCAGGGTCTCCAGGACGGTACGCAGACTGTCGGCCGGTACGACCTTCCCGTCCACGTGGTCCGCGACCGCAGCGAGGCGGTCCCGCTTGGCTCTGCGGCGGGTGTCCCACGACGTGCGGAGCGCTGTCGGGGAGGCGTTCATGTCGTGCTCGCTTCCTTGGACGGAACCGGTGAATTGACCAGGATGATTTTCTCGCATATTCCGGACATAAGCGCCGCCACCAGCCATGACGAGGACCTCGGAGGGCCAGGCGGGCGGGCGTAGGGCACGGCGGACTCCATGGCGTCGCCGAGGTCCGCCGTCAGCGCCCTAGACCGGGCCGTGGCGGCGCATGATCAGCCAGGCGATCCAGCCCGCGCCGATGATGAAGCCGAAGCTGATGATCCGGTAGAGGACGACCGCAGCGATGGCAGCGCTGGTGGCGACACCGCCCGCGACCAGTCCGAGGATCAGCGCGCTGTCGATGAGACCGAGGCCGCCGGGGACAATCGTGAGGGTGCCCGCAGCCATGCCCGCACAGAAGGCCAGCAGCAACTGGGCTCCGCCGATCCCGGTGTCGCTGACGGCACGGAAGCACAGCCACAGGCACCCGGCGTCGAGCACCCAGTTGAGGACCGCGTAGACACCCGCCGCGACGGCGTGACCGGGTTCGAGGCGGGCCGCCCGCAGCTGGCCGACGAAGCCGCGGACGCGGTCGAGTCCCTCGTCGTCCGGGCGGTGCCGGAGCCGGTTGACCTTGGCCAGCGCCGCACGGGTGGCGGGTTCGGCCTTCTCCGGATGCCGGGTGATCCGCCGGATGCCGACCGTGAGCAGCGCGATGGCCAGCGCGAGGGTGACGAGGCCCCGCCATTGCGGGGTGCCGCTGGAGGCGAATGCCGACACCGTCGTGACGACCGCCAGGGCGGCCGCGGACAGCAACCCCGACAGCGCAATGCACCACGAGGCGACGGCGGGCGTGGCCCCGAAACGGCGCATCTGCTGGTAGTTGAAGTGGGTGGAGAAGGCGGGGCCGCCCGGCAGCGTGACACTGAGGGAGTGCGCAGCGTACGCCAGGGCGATGTGCTTGTGGATCGGCGCGGTGACCCCGGCGGAACGGAGCAGTCGGCGCTGCATGCGCCCGTAGCAGCTCATGGCTGCCAGCTCGGCCACAAGAGCCAGCGCGAACCAGCCGGGCCGAGGGGCTCGCAGCTCGGCGAACGCCGCGCGCAGCGAAGGCCATCCCAGCACCAGCTCGACGCCGAACAGGACGAGCAGTGCCGTGACCACCAGCGGCCGCACCCACCGGGGCAGGCTGCGAGCTGACGGTTCGTCGATGGCCGCAGCCGCGCTGACGGCGTCCGGAGTGTTCACAGGCACGACCTTGGCGTAGCGGTCATTCCAATTGGAATGACCGTCACGATAAGCCGTTGTTCCGATACCGTGCAAGTGCCGACACTCCCTGAGGGGGCAGTTTTCATGACCAGTTTGCCGACGGTGCGCAAGAAGCGCGCCAACGGTGTGGAATCACGCCAGCGCATCCTCGACGCCACTGTCGAGATCGCAGGTGAGCGCGGCTACGAAGGGACGTCGATCGCCGCGGTCAGTGCAAAGTGCGGACTGCCGGCGAGTTCGATCTACTGGCACTTCAAGGACAAGGACGACCTGATCGCCGCGGTCATCGAGCGCAGCTTCGAGACCTGGCTGGCAGCCGTGGATCTGCCCGGCAAAGAGACCGGGACACCTCTGGCACGGGTCACGGCCATGGCCGCGGACATCGCCAGATCGCTGGTCGCAGCGCCGGACTTCCTTCGCCTGGGCCTGATGCTAGCCCTGGAACGCCGCCCCACCGAGCCCCGCGGCCGGACCGTTTTCCTCCAGGTCCGCGACATCGCCGGACAGAAGATCGCCGAGGCGATCGCCGATCTGTTCCCGGGTCTGGACGAAAACGCGGTCCGCATGCTGACCACTTACACGATCGCCGGGGCCGACGGCCTCTTCGTTCACCGGGAGATCCATGGCGAGGAGGTCGACTTGGTGGCCCTGTTCGAGTTCCACGCACGCCTGGTGCACGACGCGGCGGCCCGCATGGCGCCTGGCGACGGGGCCGCCTGATCAGGCTCCGGCGAGACGAGGAAAGAGCGCCTCGGCACTGGCGCGGTTAATCGCATCCAGCTGCCCCGGCGCAAAGCCCTCGTACCCGTCGAGCAGGGCGTCGACGAAGGTGCCGGATTCCTCCGGCGCGAACGGGAAATCGCTGCCGTAGAGGATGTGCCCCGGTGCGGCGAAGGCCAGCAGGGACGGCAGCGCGGACGGCGTGGAGGTCAGCGCGGTGTCGAAGTAGAAGCGCTGGAGGTCG
This sequence comes from Streptomyces sp. SID13726, assembly GCF_010548375.1. Taxonomy (GTDB): domain Bacteria; phylum Actinomycetota; class Actinomycetes; order Streptomycetales; family Streptomycetaceae; genus Streptomyces. The sequence continues at coordinate 176,090 of NZ_JAAGLY010000014.1, read as the reverse complement.
GCGAGGATGCCCATGGGCGTGGTGCCGGGGTTGAACTGGGCACCGCCGGTGAACCGCCAGGCCGCGTAGGGCAGGAAGCCCCCGCCGTGGGAGAGGACGACCTTCGTCCGCGTGTGCCGACCCATCACACCGTTGAGCGTCATGTGCACCGCGGTGCGGGTGGTCTCGGCGCAGAAGTCCAGCAGCGGGCCGGGCATGCCCTCCAGCATGGGCATTGGCGGGGCGGTGGGGTGGATATGGACGACCGCCGCGCGGGCGTCGAGTTCGGCCCACAGGGGCTCGAAGTCCTTGTCGCCCAGGTAGCGGCCCTGGACGTTCGACATCAGCACCACGCCGTCGGCGTGCAGTTCGTCGAAGGCATACGCGATCTCGGCGAGTGCGCCGTCGACGTCCGGGAGCGGCAGGCTCGCGAAGAACCCGAAGCGGTCGGGGCGGTCCTTGGCCAGCTCGGCCGCGTACTCGTTGACCATGCGGGCGACGGCGCGGGCTTCGGCGTCGTCGCCGAAGTGGGTTCCGGGCGAGCTGATGGAGAGGATGCCGGTCGCGATCGACCGGCGGTCCATCATCCCGAGGGCGGCCTCCGGATCCCAGGCGGGGGTCGGCCAGCCGGCGGCGGTCACATTGTGACGCTCCATCGCTTCTCGGTAGGCCGGCGGGATGAGGTGCTGGTGGACGTCGATGCGGTTCGGAGAGGACACACTCATACTCTCTCGCCTCCTAATATTTAGGACGCTAATGATTGCTCTGGTAAGTTACCACTCCATGAGCAACAAAGGCAATACCGAGCGGGCCGCACAGAGACGCGACGTGGGCGCGGAGGAGATCGCGCAGGCGGCCGACGCACTCTTCGTCGCCATGCGACGGGCCCGTTCGGCGGGCGCCGAGAACGTCGGCGGACTCTCCCTGGCCCAGGTGGCGCTCCTCGATCCGCTCGCCTCGGAGCAGGACATCCCGGTGGGCCGGCTGGCGGGCAGCGCGGACGTGAGCGTCCCCACCGCCACCCGTATGCTCCAGCAGCTGGAGGCAAAGGGCATCGTGGCGCGCCGCCGATCCCCGGAGGACGAACGGCGGGTCCTCGTCAGGCTCACGGCCGAGGGGGCCGAGTTGCTTGCCGCGCTCCGGGCCCGGCTACGGGATCGCCAGACTCATGCCTACGAGGCATTCACACCGGCCGAGCGCGTCCAACTCGTCACGCTCCTGCGCCGTCTCGCCGACCTCGTCTCCGACTCAGGAGACTGATCCAGCGCGCCCGAACGTGGCGGTACGCCCGACGAAGCGCGGCACCGGCCGATCACTCGGCGGCCGTGGCCTCCACCATCAGCTTCGCCGCCACGGCGTCGACCGCGGCGCGCGCCCGTTCCGACGGCACTCCGGCCGCGATCAGCGTGGTGACGGCGGTACGGGTGCCGTCGTCCTCCAGCGTCCCGGCATTGGTCTCCTCCAGGAGCGCGACTGTCATCGCCTCCAGACCGGCGCTGAGCACGGCCGAGGGCAGGAACTCATGGAAGACGCCTTCGCGTTGGCCGCGTTCCAGGAGGGCCGTGGCCTGGGCTCGGGCCGGCGCCAGCACGTGGGCCACGCGCTCGGAACCCAGGTCACGGCGGGCCATCACCAGCAGAAACCGATACCGGTCCCCCACCGGCCAGATCGAGAACACGAAGTACGCGAATGCCCGGTCGGCCGGCTCGTCCGGCCCGAAGTGCTTCGCCCCAGCCGCCAGCGCACCGCGCAGGGCGTCGGAAGCTTCCTCGGCGAGCGCTTCCAGCAGCGCATCACGTCCGGGGAAGTGACCGAAGAGCGTGCGCCGTACGACCCCGGAGGCCCGCGCCAACTCCTCCAGCGTGACGTCCGGGTTGCGACCGAGTTCGTCACGTGCCGTGGCCAGGATGCGAGCGCGGTTGGAGCGCGCATTGCTTCGCTGCGGCACACGGCCGACTGGCTTGCTCACAGAAAACCTCGTGGATCCGGGCAGGATGGGACGGGCTGTTCCACCGGGACTCTACCGGCACCGAGATCGACGAGGTCGCGGACGAGGCTATCCTCGGGCGGACAGGGGACGAGGCCTCCGCCTGGTGCCGTCATACCGGAGACCGCGCAGAAAACCGCCCGACCGGAACGGATCAGTCCGGTGTGGGCGGGTTCTTCGGGGCACGGAGCAGCGCGCCCACGGCCGCGGCGAGGACGATGACGCACACGGCGACCAGGGAGGCGGAGAGTCCGTCCATGAACGCCGTCCTGACGCCCTGCGTGAGGGCGGCCCCCTGCGCACCGAGCCGGTCGCCGACCTGGAGCCCGGCGGCGGCCGAGTGCCGTACCGCCTCCGCCGCATCGGCCGGGAGCCGGTCCACCGAGGCCGGGAGGGAGTCGCGGTAGTGGCTGCCGTAGATCGACCCCATGAGGGCGATGCCGACAGCGGAGCCGACCTCCCTGGTCGTGTCGTTCATCGCGGAGGCGACGCCCTGCTGCCCCCTGCCGAGGGACCCGGTGATGGCAGACGTGCCGACCGCACCGCTCAGACCGATGCCGACGCCCGCCAGGATCAGGCCGCCGAGGAAGGGCAGGTAGCCGGCGTCGACGTCGAGCCGTGAGATCACGAAGAGGCCGACGGCTAGCAGGAACAGGCCGGTGGACATGACGGCCTTCATGCCCAAGCGCCGTACCAGTCGCGGGGTGAGCTGGGAGACGGGCAGCACCGCCAGGGCGACCGGGACGAGCGCCAGCGCGGCCTTCAACGGGCTGTAGCCGAGGATGAGTTGCAGGTACTGCAGGCCGACGAAGAAGAAGCCGAACACCGCCATGAACTGCACCAGCACGGTGATCGCACCGGCCCGGAAGCCGCGGATGCCGAACAGCGCGGGGTCAAGCAGGGGGTGCGCGGTGCGCATGCCGAGGAACGCGTAGGCGGCGAAGGAGACGACCGTGACGGCGAACGCGCCGATCACCTCCGGCTCGATCCAGCCCTTCTCGTTGCCCTCGATGATTCCGTACACGAGGGTGCCGATGGCCAGGGCGGTGGTGACCGCCCCCGCCACGTCCGGGCGGTGCGGGTGGGCGTCCTTGGTGTTGGGGGCGAGGACGACGGCGGCGAGGCAGGCGGCGAGGGCGGTGGCCGCGCTGGTGACGAAGATCGAGCGCCAGGAGAACTGCTCCAGCAGGGCGCCCGCGGCCAGCATGCCGATGATGGCGCCGGCAGCCGCGAACCCGGACCAGGTGGCGACCCCCTTGGCACGCTGTTCGGGCGGGAACGCGGCCGTGATGGTCGACAAGGTGCCCGGCATGATCATCGCGGCACCGAGGCCCATGACGGCCCGCCACGCGATGAGTGTCGTCGTGGAGTCGGCGAAGGAGGCGGCGAGGGAGGCGCCGCCGAAGACGAGCGTGCCGACTACGAGGACGTTGCGGCGGCCGAGCCGGTCGCCGATGGCGCCGAGCGGCAGCACGAGCGCGGCCAGGGTGACGGTGTAGGCGTCGGCGATCCAGGTCAGTTCACTGTTGGAGGCGGACAGGTCCAGTGCCAGGTCGGGCAGCGCGAGGTTGAGCGCGGAGACGGAGGCGACGACCAGGACGAGCGCCAGGCACATCGCGAACAGCACGCCGCGATGGCCCGCGCGGCCCGTGACGACGACTTCCGCGCCCTCCCCGGGCTCGGCGTGGGGGGTGGTGGTCATGGTTCCTCGATCGGTGCGGAGGTCGACGGACAGTTGACCCGAGCGACTTACTGAAGAAATTATCAGGTCTGACAATACCCAAGATCACAGCGTGGCGAGGCCACCCGGGTAGTGCGCATTCGAGTTGCGGGACTCCCGGAGACACCCACAAAGCCCCACCACCCACGAACCACCCCACCCGGCAGGGCGCGCACCGGCGAAATCCCGGACGGTGATACACGGAACGGCAACCAGCATCCGCTCACCCGCCGCCTCCCGTCACGACCGACACGAACACCTCGGCCTCCAGCCTCGCGCGGAAGCCAAACGTTCCCTCGGGTCAGCCCCATACCGGCGAGCCGCTCGACGCCCCCGCACACACGCCGAGGCGCGCGAGGCACATCACCCCTCGGCCAACCACGAGCCCTCGCCGACCGCCGGACCGACCGCAGACCTTTGAATCCACCTATTGCCGAGATGTTAATTACTCAATTATGGGCAACTGTTACATCCCCTACGGGCTACCGAGACATCCGCTTTCTACGGTGCAACCGCCGCACAGCCGACTCGGCACAAAAACCCACAGAAACGGAACTCCCCATGTCCGCACGTGTCTTTCGCCGCGTCAGCGTCACGACCGGCATCGCCGCAGCACTGTCCGGAGCGATCGCTCTGCACGGTGTGTCGCTGCCCTCCGCCGGAGAGGCGCACACACGCGCGCATGTGACGAGCACGGTCCACCTCGGCGCCCAGGACATCGACCTCGCCGCGTACCCGCAGGTGACCTGGGAGGTGACCAGCGGCAGCAAGGGGTACGCCGCCGCGATCAACGCCTTGCGAGACGCGGCCCGCAAGGCCAAGGACCCCGCCACCACCAACGACAGCAGCAGCGGCAAGGTCGACGTCACCAACCGCGCGGCGAACACGGACTTCGTCGACTTCGTGGTCTCCTACGACGATTCGGACGCGGTCCACTTCATGATCCGCCTCAGCGACTTCTACGTCGTCTCCTACTACTTCATCGACGGTCGCACCGGCCGGACCTTCAACTACCCGCTGGCAACCGCCGACGATCCGGGCACGTCCAGCTCCACCACGAACAACTACCGGTTCCAGGGCCGGGAGAACTACAACGACCTCGCCTCGGACGCTCAGACCTCGTTGACCGAGGTGAACATCGACCCGCTGGCAATCTCCACCGGTCTGAGCCTCCTGCGCGACGAGACAGGCCAGGGCAAGAAGAACGAGATGTCCCGCGCACTGCTGCGCATGATCCTCGTCATCGCCGAGGGAGCCCGCTTCCGCACGCTCGGCCAGCAGATCGCGAGTTCGATGCAGAGCTGGCAGACCTTCAATCTCAACACCAACCAGGTCAACCTGATCCGCAACTGGCAGAACCTCAGCAACGTCTACCTCAACCATTACGGCGTCCCCGACGACCAGGACACCAGCTCGATCACGCTGGCGGGCTACGGCGTCATCAACACCGCCTCCGCGGCCGCAGCCCTGCTGATGGTCGCCCTGGGGCACAAGGCGAACCAGTACAAGGACGAACTGTGACCCGGTGAACGCTGCGACGCCTGTACCCGCCACCGGACCACAACCGGGTCTCAGGCGTTGCGCACCCGAACCGGCGCCCGCACGACGGCGCAGACTGCGCCACCGAGCGTGGAGTCGTTCACGCGAGCACTCCTGAGGAAGCCGGGCATCGGGCGTCGAGTGGTTGTCCGTGCAGGGCGTCGTTCGTCACGGGCCGGATCATCACCGTAAACGGCGGCGGCCTGACCCTGCCTCAGTCGGCCGAGGTGATGCTGCCGGCGACGGCACGAAGCCGACCGGCTGTCGGTTACCGGTGCAGGCGGGGCGTCGCGACACGGCGTACGGTCACGGGGCCGTACCGCCGGCACGCTGTGCCGGGCCGGGCGTACGCAGGCGGTCGAGCCGTCCGGAACGGTGCGGACCGGCGACTCCGGAAGACGGGCGAATCCGATGACACCGTGCCGAGCGAAGTCGGGCTGCGGCTCGCCGGCAACGGACGAGGAACCGACTGCCGTCGACGCCTTCGATCCGGCGCCCTGGAACTTCGGCGCCGGATCGAAGGACGTCACTCCGGTCGGCTACTGCGGAATGATGCTGAACTGCTGGTTGCTGCTGGTACTGCCGCTCCACTGACCGAGGTCAGAGCCGTTGGCGGTCCGGTTCATGCCGTCCACGTACAGGCCGGTCGCACGGTTCTGCAGACGGACATAGCTCCCCGCCGTCACCTCCATCCAGTCCTGCGAGGTGGCACTGCTGTCGGTCGTCTGACCGGCGGTGGCGCCGTTGGAGGTGGCTCCCAGGCCGTCGAGGAACAACCCGGTGGCGTGGTTCTTGAGGCGGATGTAGCTGCCGTCGGGAACGATCGACCACTCCTGGTTCGCGGTCGACCCAAGCGGCCACTGTCCGACCGCGGAACCGCTGGTGGTACGTCCGCCGCCGTCGACCATAAGCCCGGTCGACCGGTTCGCCAGCTTGATGTACGAGGTCCCGCTGCCGGCGATGGCGGAGGAGATCTGGATCTTGTCGAGGTTGGGGGCATAGGCCGCGTTGTTGCTGAACTTGATGGTGTTGGTGCCGGCGGTCAGGTTCACGTCGACGGTGGTCGTCCAGTAGTTGGACCAGCCGCGGGTGTTGCGGAAGTACACGCGCTGCGTGGCGCCTCCGTTGACCGAGATGTCGGCGTAGCGGTTGATGATGTTGTAGTCGTTGCCACCGTCGCCGCGGTTGTCGGCGTTGGCATAGGTGACGACCATGCGGTGCAGGCCGGAGGTCGCCGCGATGACGTTGTTGAACGTCAGCGAGTTCGCCGATCCGTTGCCGAGCCAGTCGACATACTTGCCGCCGGAGGCTGCGGAGTCGGTTTCGACCGCCGCCGTGCCGCCGAAGGTGTTGGCCGAGTCCTCCGCCTGGTAGCTCGCGGTCGTGCCGGACGTGGACGAGGTCACGTCGATCGCATCGACGCTGATGTTGTCGCTGTTGTCGGTGATGTAGGCGCCGTAGTTGATGCGGTTGATGCCCTGGGACAGGTACATCGTGACCGTCTTGGTGGCGAAGGTGTTCCAGTTCGCCGTTCCGGGCAGGGCCAGGTCGGTGAGTTTCGAGCCGTTCACCGTGACGCGGGTGGTGCGATCGGTGGGGGCACCGGTCTCCGGACCCGCCGAGTAGCGGAGGGTGACGTCGTAGTACCCGTTGCTGGGCGCGGAGACCACGAAGTTGGTGCTCGCGTTGCTTGAGTTCAGGTAGCCGTCCACGAAGTACGTGCCGGTGTAACCCGTGTTGGAGCCGTAGGTCACCCGCGCACTGCCGCTGAGGTCGGCGTTCTCCGCCTGGTACCTGGTCGGCACGTCGGCCGGGGAGAGGCTGGTGGCGGGGGTGATGGTCATCTGGTACGCGGAGGTCGCGCTCATGCCCGGAACGGTCACGGTGATCTTTCCGTTGGTGACCGGGAAGTTGCCCTCCAGGACGACGGCGGGCCTGCCCGCCGCGTCATCCGTGCCGGTGCTCGCGGTGGCCTGGACCACGGCGTGCACGGTACTGCCGAAGCCCGAAGTCGAGCCGAAGCCCGAGACCGCGACGTCCGTGTCACCCGACGCGCCTCCGAAGATGACCCTCGCCTGCTTCTTGGCGGAGTCGAGGGTGGCGATGCCCTGGAGCGCGCCGTTCTGGGTTGGTGGGGTGACGGTGACGGTCTTGCCCGTCATCTCGCCGTACCAGTTGTAGAGCCACCAAGCGCCGGTCGCCTCGTTGTTGCGGGTCGTCAGACCGTTGAGCGTACCCTCCGTGACCCAGTACGCCAGGTCACCGCTCACCTTGGTGTTCTCCAACCGGGTCATCCACTGGATGAGCTGGCCCGGTATACCGAGATCGCCCGAGGCACGGGTGTACTCGTTGATGACGATCGGACGGGCGGAGAGACCAAGACCGGACTCAATGCTCCGGAAGTCGTTGTAGTGGGTGTAGTAGTCGGTGAAGAAGTCGTTCTGGAGCTCGTGCCAGGTCACGACATCCGGCAGGACGTTGTTCGCCTTGGCGTACGTCATGAAGTCGGAGAGCGTCTTGCTGTTGTAGACGCTGAAGCCCGGACCGGCGATCTTGGTGGTCGGGTCCTGCGCCCGGATCCGCTGGTAGACCGTCTTCCAGTCCGAGAAGAACTGCTGCTCCGTGGTGGAGTTGGTGAACATCCCGCTGTACCAGATCCAGTCCGGCTCGTTGAACGGGACGTACGTGTACTTGCCGTAGTTGGCGTCGGCCTTGGTCGCGGCGACCATGTCGTCGACCTTGCTCAGATAGTCGCTCAGACCGTTGTTCTCGTAAGGCCAGTACCGGTAGATGTCCTGCATGTAGATCTGGATGTCCTTGACCCCGGAGTCCAGGTACTCGGGGGCCACGTCGAACGCGTCACCACTGGGATGCTGAAGGCCGCCCTGCGGTTTCTGCGCGGCCTGCTGGAAGTGCAGTGGCTGGAGCACGTTCTCCGTCGGGACGCCTGGGTTGCCCAGGCCGTACAGGGTGCCCGCCGCGCTGTGCGCGATGTCGCCGGTGGTCTGCGATAGGTCGACGCCGAGCTGGGCGTTCGCCGCATAGCTCGTGCCAGGGACCAGCGCTCCACCCACCGCGAGCACGAGCGAGAGCAGCCCGATGACGACCTTGCGTCTCATGCCCGCACCCCCGTCCGGCAGTCGGCGGATCCGCGACCGCGGGTGGTCTCGGTGCTGTGGTCCGTGGGGTGCGTGACTGGTGCGGGCCCTGTACGCACCAGGCAGCGTCTTGAGGAACTCCTCATTCATGTGCCTCGTCTTTCTCGGAATCCTCACCGCCGCGAAGGCTGACGGTGCCGGAGGTCCGGAAAACGCCTCACCAGGCGTTTCCCCTGTGCACTGGTCTGACGGGCGGTGGACCTCGCCCCGGAAGGGCGGATTCTCCGGCGGCACCCGGCCGACCAATTGTGACCGCTCACATGCACGGGAGGAGTGTGAGCGGTCACAACGCCGACGCGCAAGGGTGCGCGCAAAAGTCGCCATGAACGGGCGAGCCGCGGATCGCCCGCTCCAGGCAGAGGCGGCGCGGCAAGCCACGATCCCGGACGCGCCGACCACGCCCCGTCGCACGACGAAACGATCATGTTCGGCATATCCCGGCAATCCCCGCGTCGAGCACGATCACCTACGTCACCGAATGAGATCCGAGCGGTTGCCCACCAACACCCCTCGAAGGACGTCGCGATGACTGGGCCCGCCCGGAGCCCCGGGCCATGTCCGCGAAGTCCCGCCCGCCTCGCGACGCCCGGCACGCACGCTCGCCGCACCGCCCGGAAGCTCACGTACGTCCAGTACGAGGACTTCCGGGCGGCACTCCCCCAGCCTCCAGCCGGGGAGGCCCCCAGCACACGCACCGGACGCCGCGAGCCCCGCCCTCCGGGCGAACGACGCGCCTTCGCGGACACGGCCTAGAGATCTGGGCCTGCCTCCCTCGCCGAGAACCGCGATCCACTCCTTCGACGCACGGCTCGGGGAATGAACGACTCGGCAGCGCGCCACGAGGTGCGCGTCCGGCAGGGCACCGGGATCCGGCGGAGACGGGACGGAAGGCCGGCGATCGGGCGGGCCACGAAAGTGTCCTCACGCCGGCCGTCGAACAGCAGACCCTCATCGGCGTATCACCTCGCCGTCCGTCCGAGGCGAGCAGGCCGTGACCGCCGGCGCCCTCCGGGCCAGGAAGTCTCCGCGCGCTGTCGCCCACGAGCCCGCCCGCAGCCCCACCACGACGAACCGCGAGGTACGTCGCACCCCGACCCACGAACGGGGCAGTACCACACCACCCTGGGCAAGACAGCGAACCGCCGCGCGCTGTGCCCCGGGGCGCGCCCCCGTGGTGCAGACGATCACGGTCCGGCGTCGCCGCCCGGGAACCGTTCGGCACAGCCGCTGCGGGCCGCGTCACCGCTGAACCCTTCACCACGCTCGCCACAGCGGCGGAGCGCCTCCGCGTCACGACGCTCGCCGATATCCGCCTCCACGGGCGGGATCACGACACGCCCCCGCGACCCGACCTCGCGTCAACATCCCGCGTCGTCACCGTTTCATCTCGACGAAGTAGATGCAAACACCACAGAACAGCCTCGGAATTGCCGCACCTCGGAGATCAACACGCCACGACCACAACGGAGTTGGGACCCAAGTCTCATCTCGACGGCTCGGCGCACCCCGCGCCGGAGGCCGCGACACCCGGCCGCGATCCCCCGACAATCTTCACTTCTCCCTTGCGCGACTCCCCGTCGAGGCCCACACTGTGCGGCATGTGACCGGTCACAAACACGACCGCAACAATTGATGAAACCTTCAGTTCACCTCTTGCGCGATGGCGAAACGAGGCTGAAACTGTCTCCACGCATGTGACCGGTCACACACCTGTTGCAAGCAACCGACAAGGGAGAACTCGTGCTCAGAACCCGCTCAGTCCCCGCGGCGGCGGCCGTACTCACGGCCACCGCCCTCCTTCTCACCGCCTGCGGGAACGGCTCCACCTCGGGCAGCGGCTCCAGTGGCTCTCCCAAGACGGTCACCAAAGCGGAGTTCGACAAGGCGATGTCCACGCCGACGAACCTCACCTTCTGGACCTGGGTTCCCGACATCGACAAGGAGATCGCCCTCTTCGAGAAGAGGTACCCGGCGATCAAGGTCAAGGCCATCAACATCGGGTCCAGCACGGACCAGTACAAGGCGATGCGCACCTCGCTGCGTGCGGGCAAGGGCGCCCCGGATGTCGCCCAGGTGGAGTACCAGTTCCTGAGCAGCTTCACCTTGACGAAGAACCTCCTCGACCTGTCGCCGTACAACGGCATCAAGGCCATGAAGAGCGAGTTCCCGTCCTGGGTCTGGAACCAGGTGAGCTCCAACGGTGCGGTCTACGCGGTCCCCCAGGACACCGCACCGATGGGCATGATCTACCGCAACGACGTACTCGCGAAGTACGGCATCAAGACGCCGACGACGTGGGACGAGTTCGCGACCGCCGCGAAGACGCTCCACGAGAAGGACCCCAAGGCATACATCACCAACCTGCCCGGAAGCGACCCCGGCCAGTTCGTCGGTCTGCTGTGGCAGAACGGCGCCAACCCCTTCGGCTTCGACGGCAAGAAGACGGTCACCATCGACCTGGAGAGCCCCGAGGTCACCAAGGTCGTCGACTACTGGCAGAAGCTGATCCAGGCGGGCGAGGTCTCCACCGACGCCGACTTCAACGACCAGTGGTACAAGGGTCTGTCCAGCGGCAAGTACGCCTCGTGGCTCGCCGCGGCCTGGGGCCGGACGTTCTTGGAGGGGGCGGCCAAGACCACCACCGGGAAGTGGCGGACGACGGAACTGCCGCAGTGGAACGCGGGTGACCACGCCACCGGCAACTGGGGCGGCTCGACCAACGCCGTCATGAACACCACCAAGAACCCCATCGCCGCCGCAGAGCTCGCCCGATTCATCAACGTCGAGGACGAGCCCGCGTCGATGTTCGTCACGAAGCAGCAGTTCTTCCCGTCGAAGACGAGCATCCTGACCAGCAGCGACTTCGCCGACGCCAAGTCCGACTTCTACGGCGGCGAGCAGGCGAACAAGACCTTCGTCGACGCGTCCAAGAACGTGACCACCACCTTCGGCTGGCTGCCCTTCATGGACTACGCCTACACGACCTTCAACGACACGCTCGGCAAGGCCATCGCCGACAAGGGCGACATGAGGGCCGGACTGAAGGCCTGGCAGGACAAGCTCGTCGCCTACGCCAAGCAGCAGGGGCTGACCGTCAAGTGAGTTCTCTCCCGTCCTCCGCGGCGCCGACGGCCACTGGGTCGGTGCCGCGGCGAGTGCGCCGCTCCTCTGCGGCCCGGCGCCAGCACACGGCGGCCTACCTGCTCGTCGCGCCGTTCCTGCTGATCTTCGTCGCCATGATGGTGGTCCCGCTGTGCTACGCCGCCTACCTGTCGCTCTTCCGGGAACAGCTGGTCGGCGGCACGACCTTCGTGGGCCTGGAGAACTACGCGCGGGCCTTCGGTGACAGCGCCCTCGCGGACGGGTTGCTCAGGGTCGGGCTGTACCTCGTCATCCAGGTTCCGATCATGCTGGGGGCGGCGCTTGTGTTCGCGCTGGCCCTGGACTCCGGCAAGCTCTACCTGCAACGACTCATTCGCCTGTCGATCTTCCTGCCCTACGCGATTCCCGGGGTCGTCGCCACCCTCATGTGGGGCTACCTCTACGGCCACGACTTCGGCCCGTTCGCCCAGATCGCCAGGGAGTTGTCGCTGCCCGTCCCGCCGTTCCTGTCGGCCTCGTGGATGCTCGGCTCGATCATGAACATCACGACGTGGGCGTTCGTGGGCTACAACATGATCATCATGTTCGCGGCCCTCCAGGCGGTTCCGGCGGAGATGTACGAAGCGGCACGGCTGGACGGTGCGGGCGAGTTCCGTATCGCCTGGCACATCAAGGTGCCCGCCATCCGCAACGCGCTCGTCCTCACACTGATCTTCTCCATCATCGGCAGCTTCCAGCTCTTCAACGAGCCTCAACTGCTGCAGAAGCTGGCGCCCAACTCGATCGACGCCGCGTTCACGCCGAACCTGTACGCCTACAACCTGGCCTTCACCGATCAGGACATCAACTACGCCGCGGCCGTTGCCTTCTTGCTGGCAGGAGCCATCGCCATCGTGTCCTACGCCGTTCAGCACCTCCAGCAGCGCCGGGAGCGCCGCCCATGACCGCTCTGACACAACCGCCCGCGACCTCGACAGCGCCCACCGTCGGCTCGACGCGCCGCGCCCGCAAACGCACCCGTACTCGCAGCCCGCTGCTGACGGTACTCGTGCTGCTGACTCTGCCGTACTTCCTGCTGCCGCTGTTCTGGCTCGTCGTGTCATCGACGAAGACCAACGGTGAGCTGTTCTCGACGTTCGGCCTGTGGTTCAGCCACATCCACCTGTGGTCGAACGTGGTGGACGTCTTCACCGCACAGGACGGTACCTTCTGGACCTGGAGCGGCAACACGGTCCTTTACGCGACCGTCAGCGCGGTGGGGGCGTCCGCGCTGGCCACCGCCGCCGGCTACGCCTTCGCGAAGTACGACTTCCCGGGAGGGAAGGCCCTCTTCTCGATCGTCCTCGGGTCCATCATGGTGCCGACCACGGCATTGGCGATCCCCACGTACCTGGTCTTCGCTCAGGTGAACCTGACGGACACCCGGTGGGCGGTGATCCTTCCGAGTCTTGTCAGCCCCTTCGGCGTCTACCTCATGCGCGTGTACGCGGCGGACACGATCGACAGCCAACTGCTGGAGGCCGCCCGGGTCGACGGCGCGAGCGAGATGCGGATCTTCTTCTCCGTCGCGCTGCGCCTACTGGTCCCCGGCTCGGTCACGGTCCTGCTGTTCACACTTGTCGCCACCTGGAACAACTACTTTCTTCCGCTCATCATGCTGCGGTCGAACGACCTGCTGCCGCTGACCGTCGGACTCGCGCAGTGGCAGACGGCCGCGAGCGGGCAGTCGGGAGCACAGGCGCTGTTCTCGCGGGTCATCACCGGGTCATTCATCTCGGTCGTCCCCCTGATGGCGGCGTTCCTCTATCTGCAGAAGTACTGGCAATCAGGTCTGACCAGCGGGGGTGTCAAGGGATGAGCAACGGACCGCAGGCGTCGAACACGCCCCCGGGCCTGCCGGAGCACGTCCTGTTCGGAGCGGCCTACTATCCCGAGTACTCGCCCGACCGGAGCGTCGGGACCGACCTCGACCTCATGGCCGAAGCAGGCATGAACGTGGTCCGCGTGGGCGAGTCGGTGTGGTCGACGTGGGAGCCCGAGGACGGCCGTTTCGAACTCGACTGGCTCCAGGAGGTGTTCGACGGCTGCCAGGCACGGAACATGTCCGTGATCCTCGGCACGCCGACGTACGCGGTACCTCTGTGGCTGGCACGCAAACACCCTGACATCGCCGCCGAACAGCCGGACGGACGACGTCAGCCCTGGGGCGGGCGTCAGGACATGGACCTGACGCACCCCGCATACCGCTTCCACGCGGAGCGCGTCATCCGCGCGGTCGTCGGCCGGTACGCCTCCCACCCCGCCCTGATCGGCTACCAGGTCGACAACGAACCGGGGCTCCGGCTGCTGCACAACCCCGGCGTCGTCGAGGCGTTCACCGAGGAACTGCGCAAGACCTACGGCGACGTCGGGACCATCAACGAGGCATGGGGGCTGGCGCACTGGTCCCACGCCCTGTCCGACTGGGACGACCTGTGGGCGCCGCACGGCAATCTGCACCCCCAGTACGACCAGGCCTGGCGGGCCTTCCAGACCCGGCTGGTGAACGACTTCATCGCCTGGCAGGCCGGCATCGTGCGGGACGTGGCATCCGCCGCCGGCCGCGACGACCAGTTCGTCATGACCTGCGTCGCCTATGACGTGCCCGCCGTCGACGAAGTGGCGGTCAACCGTCCGCTGGACGTTGCCGGTGGCAACCCGTACTACCCCATGCAGGACCATCTGGCGTTGCCCGCGCCCGCCGAACTCCCCGACACCGCGTGGATGGTCACCGGTACCTGGAACCTCGTCCATCTCGCCGACCGGATGTACGCGTCCAAGCAGGCGCCCTTCCTGGTGACCGAGACCAACGCCGGTGCCACCGGCGACTCGTCGGTCAATCTCCCCGCCTGGGACGGCCAGTGGCGTCAGGTGGCCTGGGCACTCGTCGCGCGTGGTGCCCGGATGATCGAGTACTGGCAGTGGCACTCGATGCACACCGGCATCGAGATGCATTACGCGGGTGTCCTGCCGCACGACCTGCGACCGGGCCGGGTCTACGAGGAAGTGGCGCGGATCGGCACCGAGCTGAAGCGAGCCGGCGCATCGGTCGCCGACCTGCGTCCGGACGCCGATGTCGGTCTGATGTACTCCGTGCCGTCGAAGTGGGCGCTGGCCTTCCAGCCGCCCTGGACACCGTCCGGGCCGTACTCCTTCTTCGCCAGGGTGGAGCGGGCGTACGACCGCATGGTGGGCACCTGGGCGCGCGGCGCGTTCGACGCGGCTGTGAGCACGCGGATCATCCATGAGCGCCAGGTGGTCCTCGACGGCGACGGTCCGGCCGAGAACCTCGCCGATCCAGCGGCACTCGCGCGGGAACTGCCCGTCCTCCTGGTCCCCGCTCTCTACGCCGCGAGCGACCTCCTGCTGGACTGGCTGACGGCGTACGCCGAGACCGGTGGCCATCTGGTGATCGGCGTCCGCACCGGTTACGCGGACGAGTTCGCCCGAGCCCGCCCGGACGTCAAACCGGGCCGTCTTTCGGCCGCGGCCGGGGTCTCCTACCAGGAGTCCTCCAACCTGGCCTCGCCCGTACCGCTCCGCCGGGCGGCGACAGAACCGATCGGCATCCCGGCACTGGAGCTTCCCGAGGGCGCCACGGGAAAGGCCTGGATCGACTGTCTGAAGGTGCTCGACGCGGACGGGGAGCAGTCCGCCGCCGAGGTCCTCGCGTCCTACCAGCACCCGCACTTCGGCAAGTTTCCCGCCGTCACCACCCGGGCTTACGGCGAGGGCCGGATCACGGTGGCCGGCACCGAACCCGACGCGGCCACCGGTGCGGCGCTCGTTGACTGGGCCGTCCGGGTCTCCGGTGCGGCGAGGCCGGAGCGTGCAGCAATTGCGGTGCGTCGATGGGGCGGGCCCGAGTCGGTCCGGGTCAGCTCGGCATCCGCGCAGGACGGCACGCGGATCCATGTCGTGCACAACTGGTCCTGGGAACCGGCGAAGGTCACGGTTCCGGCGACGATGCGGGACCTGCTGTCGTCCCGGACCCACGCGGGAGCGGACCACGTCGACCTGGGGCCCTGGGACGTCCACGTCCTCGCCGAGACAGGTGACGCTGAATCGCGGTGATCTGTTCCCGGTCGGGTCGGCCGAGCCGACGGAGGCCGCCGCCACGGTGAGGAATCGTGTCGGCGGCCTCCGCCCTACGACGGCCACGCTCGTGAGCCCGTCCCGAGGCCGGGGCGGGCTCAGAAGCGCGCTCGTGTCACCGGATGTCGGCGCGGGCCGAGCTCTCCCTGACGACGAGGTCCGTGCCCTCGAAAGTCGGGGCGGGTGGCTCGTAGTCGCTCTCCAACTGACGGCGCAACAGCCCGAACGCGTCGCGTCCCAGCCCCTGGAAGTCCATGCGCACCGTGGTGAGCGACGGAGTGAGGAATCCGGAGTGGGGGGCATCGTCGAAACCGATGACGCTGACATCTCCGGGCACCTGCCGTCCCGCATGGTGAAGCGCGCGCAGCACGCCGAGAGCCAGGTCGTCGTTGCCGCACAGGACGGCCGTCACGTCGGCATCGGCGGCGAGCCTTCGACCCTCGTCGTACCCCGCCTGCACGTCCCAGCCCTTGCCGCCGCGGAGTTCGGGCGGTGTGATCCCGGCCGCCACCAGTGCCTTGCGCCAACCCTGAGCTCGTGGACCGGCCGATCTCCGGGCACCTGTCGAGGTCGGGATCGCCACGTAGTGAACGGTCCGGTGGCCGAGTTCCAGCAGATACGCGGTGGCCAGGCGGGCCGCCTCACGGTCGTCGGCCCACACGGCCGGACGGGGAGGGGTCCGGCCGTGTGGAGGCGCTTCGACGACCGCGGCGCATGGCAGATCCGCAGGGACACGGCTCAAGGCGGCGGCACCGAGTTGGTCGAACCCGATGATCATCAGCCCGCCCCCGTCGGCCGCGGCAGAGGAGACCGTACGGCCCAGGTCCGCCTCGGGGGTGAGGACCTTCACACCCAGGGAGTAGCCGGCGGCGCGAGCCTCCTCCTCCAATCCCTGAAGGGTTGCCGCGTAGCCGTAGAGGGTCGTGTTCGAGGTCAGGACGGTCACCGAACGGGTCACTCCGCTGGCCAGCGCGAAGGCGGTGGCGTTGCGCCGGAATCCCAGTGTCTGGATGGCCGCCTCGACTCGCTCGCGGGTCTCCCCGCGGACGTTCGGGTGCTGGTTGATAACCCTGGAGACAGTCTGATACGAGACGCCCGCGGCCTGCGCAACGTCCCGAATGCTGGCAGCCTTGCGCGGCTTCTGGGCAGGGCTTGCCTGATCACCAGGCCTTGTGTGACCGGTCACATTCATGCGAGGATTGTGAGCGGTCACAACCTCACCCGTCAAGACGACGGAAGTTGGCGTCCGCCCCCCACTTATACCAGGCCCATCCCAGGCGCCGCCCCCGCTCGGCCACGGTCGGGTGCCGCGGCGAGTACCGGACCGGCACCCGCGAGAGCTCGCACCCGTAGAAGGGAAACCGCGTTGACCACTGCTGTCGAAGCAGCCGAGGCGTCTCTACTCTGGTCTCACGACATTCTTGGGCTGCAGGTCGTCGCGGACTCCGCGGGGTCCGTCAGGCTGGGCCGGACGGGCCAGGACCGGGACCGCATGCTTCCGCTCGTCGAAATCACCGCCACCGGCCACGGACGGACCTGGTCCGGTGAGCGTTTCATCGACAGCGCCATCGGCCACCGTCTGGCCTACCTCGGCCACGAGACAACGGCGGACGAGCAGCGGCAGCGCACGACGATCCGGCTGGGGGATCCCGTCACCGGCCTCGCGGCCGACATCACCCTGACGGCCTTCCCCGGCACCGGCGTCCTGCGCTCCCAGGTGCGCCTGACCAACGAGGGAGACACCCCGCTCCGCGTGGAGAACGTGTCGTCCCTGGCGTTCGGCGGCATCGTGGACAGCGAGGGCTCCCTGGACGGTCTGACCCTCCACTGGGCGGACAACGACTGGCTCGCCGAGTGCCGTTGGCGGCAAGCCGACTTCCGGGACCAGGTCGTCCCGCTGAGTCGGTCCGCCCACGGCCACGAGGGACGTGGCTGCTTCGAGCGGTACTCGCAGGGCAGCTGGTCCACGGGGCGCCATCTGCCGATGGCCGCCCTCACCGCCGGCCCCGGGCGTGCCTGGCTCTGGCAGATCGAGTCCAGCGGGGGTTGGCGTTACGAGACAGGCGAACGTGAAGGCGCCGCCTACGTCGCCCTCTTCGGACCCGATGACGCCCATCACCAGTGGCACCAGGTCCTGGCTCCCGGCGAGGACTTCACCACTGTCCCGGCCGTCCTGGTCGGGACACGCGCAGGCGGCCTCGACGCCGCGTTCGGCGAACTCACCTCCTACCGCCGCCGGATACGCCGCGACCATCCGGACCACGCGTCGCTTCCGGTGATCTACAACGACTACATGAACACCCTGATGGGCGACCCCACCACGGAAAAGCTCCTGCCGCTCATCACCGCGGCCGGCGCCGCCGGAGCGGAGGTGTTCGTCGTCGACGCCGGCTGGTACGACGACGACGCCCAGGGCTGGTGGGACACCGTGGGCGCGTGGGAGGCCGCACCCAACCGCTTCCCCGGTGGCATCCAGGAGGTGATGGACGCCATTCGCCGGCACGGCATGATCCCCGGACTGTGGCTGGAGCCCGAGGTCGTGGGTGTGCGCAGTCCGTTGGCGCGCACCCTGCCTCCCGAGGCGTTCTTCCGCCGGGGCGGCATCCGGGTCACCGAGCACGGCCGCCACCACCTGGACCTTCGACACCCCGCCGCCCGGGCCCACCTCGACCAGGTCGTCGACCGGCTCGTCGACGACTGGGGAGTGGGCTACCTGAAGCTCGACTACAACGTCAACATCGGCCCCGGTACGGAGAACGGCACCGAGAGCGCGGGCGCGGGCCTGCTCGGACACCACCGCGCCCACCTGGACTGGCTCGGCTCGCTCCTCGACCGGCATCCCGGCCTCGTCCTGGAGAACTGCGCCTCGGGCGGTCTGCGCATGGACTACGCCCAACTCGCCGTCACCCAGCTCCAGTCCACGAGCGACCAGCAGGACCCCTCGCGCTACCCGCCCATCGCAGCCGCCGCCACCACCGCCGTCACCCCGGAGCAGGCCGCCGTCTGGGCCTACCCCCAGCCGCACTTCAGCACGGACGAGATCGCCTTTACCCTCACGGGCGCCCTTCTGGGCCGTATCCATCTGTCCGGCTTCCTCGACCGTATGGACGCCCAGCAGTCCGCACTCGTTCGCTCGGCCCTCTCCGTCTACAAGGGCGTCCGCGCACAGATCCCCGGCGCCCTTCCATTCTGGCCGCTCGGTCTCCCCTCATGGGACGACACCTGGATCGCCTCCGGCCTGCGCGGCTCCTCGGCCACGCTGCTCACGCTGTGGCGGCGGGCGCCTGTCACCAGCGGGCGAAGTAACGCTCCGCATCCGCCCCACACGCATGGAGCCGACGACGGCGCTCGCACCATCACCATCCCCCACCTACGTGGCACCCGTGTTCAGCCCACCGTGCTCTACCCCGCCATCTCCGACGCCACCGCGGACTGGGACCCGGCCAACGGACATCTCACCATCTCCCTTCCTCGTCCCGGCACTGCCGTCCTGCTGCGCCTCGGCACGGATCCGGAGGGCGCCAACCAGGTGGAGTAGTTCCCGTCCGGCCCACGGCGGCGACGCCGGGGGCTCCTGCGCAGCGGCGGCATCGACGACGATCTGACGCCCTCTCTTGACGACATTGATGTGACCGGTCACAATAACCGCACACTTGTGACCGGTCACATGGACTGCTTTCTCTTGTCCCCCAAGACCGCGCAGCACGCACGAAACAGCGATCGGAAGGGCGTCCAGTGGCGAACGCCAAGCACTGTGAGCAGACTGCTCCCGACTCCTACGTCGTGGGAATCGACTACGGCACCCTGTCCGGGCGGGCGGTGGTGATCCGGGTCCGGGACGGGGCGGAACTCGCCGCCGCCGAACACGCCTACCGGCACGCGGTGCTCGACCAGGAGCTGCCGGACGGGACTCCCCTGCCCCCCGACTGGGCGTTGCAGGTGCCGTCGGACTACATCGACGTGCTGCGTCACGCCGTACCGGAAGCGCTGGCTTCCGCCGGCGTACGGGCGGATCAAGTGATCGGCATCGGCACGGACTTCACGGCCTGCACGATGGTGCCGACGCTGGCCGACGGCACCCCGCTGTGCGAACTGCCCGAGTACGGCAACCGTCCACACGCGTACGTCAAGCTCTGGCGCCATCATGCCGCCCAGGCCCAGGCGGACCGGATCACCGCACTGGCAGTCGAACGCAAGGAGCTGTGGCTGAAGCGGTACGGCGGGAAGATTTCATCCGAGTGGGAGTTCGCCAAGGCTCTCCAACTCCTCGAAGAAGACCCCGAAGTGTACCGGCGCACCGAGCGGTGGGTGGAGGCCGCGGACTGGATCGTGTGGCGGTTGTGCGGGACGTACGTCCGCAACGCCTGCACCGCCGGCTACAAGGGACAGTTCCAGGACGGCAGTTATCCGTCCGTCGACTATCTGGGATCCCTGAACCCGGAGTTCGCGGACTTCGTGTCGGAGAAGCTGGAGCATCCAGTCAGCCAACTCGGCGATCTGGCAGGCACGTTGACTGCCGAGGCGGCGGGCTGGACAGGGCTGCCGGAGGGCATCGCGGTGTGCGTGGGCAACGTCGACGCCCACGTGACGGCTCCGGCTGCCGGGGCTGTGGAGCCGGGCCGGATGGTAGCCATTATGGGCACCTCCACCTGCCATGTGATGAGTTCCGACCAGTGGGCCGAGGTCCCGGGCATGTGCGGGGTCGTCAACGGCGGCATCCTTCCGGGTCTGTGGGGTTACGAGGCGGGGCAGAGCGGGGTCGGTGACATCTTCGGTTGGTTCGTGCGCACCGGACTGCCCGCCTCCTACACCGAGGAGGCCGCTGCCCTGGGTCGCGGCCCGCACGAGCATCTGACGGCCCTCGCGGCGCAGCAGGCGATCGGCGAGCACGGTCTGGTCGCCCTGGACTGGCACAGCGGCAACCGGTCCGTCCTGGTCGACCACGACCTCAGCGGCGTCATGGTCGGGCTGACCCTGTCGACCCGACCGGAGGACGTCTACCGGGCACTGCTGGAAGCGACCGCCTTCGGCACCCGCACGATCATCGAGGCTTTCGAAACCGCCGGTGTGCCCGTGAAGGAACTCGTCATCGCCGGCGGTCTGACGAAGAACGACCTGCTGATGCAGATCTACGCCGATGTCACCCGCCGTCCGCTCGGTGTCATCGACTCCACGCAGGGTCCGGCTCTGGGGGCGGCAATGCACGCGGCGGTCGCGGCCGGGGCCCACACGGACATCCGGGCCGCCGCCCAGGCCATGGGCAAGGCCCGCCCGGCCGTCTACCTGCCCGACCCGGCACGGGCCGCAGCCTACGACCGGCTGTACGCCGAATACCGGCTCCTGCACGACTACTTCGGCCGCGGCGCCAACCAGGTCATGCACCGTCTCCACGGCATCCGCGCCGAAGCCTCCGCCGCCGCCTCCTGAACAGGAACTCCCTCATGGAAACGACCAGCACCCCCTACCCCACGCAAGAACTGTGGTTCCTCACCGGCAGCCAGGGCCTGTACGGCGAGGACGTGCTCCGTCAGGTTGCCGACCAGTCGCGGAGCATCTCCGAGACCCTCGGCCGTCCTGGCAAGGTGCCGGTCCGAATCGTGTGGAAGCCCGTCCTGACCGACGCCGACGCGATCCACCGGATATGTCAGGAGGCCAACGCCTCCGACGCCTGCGTCGGCGTCATCGCGTGGATGCACACCTTCTCCCCGGCCAAGATGTGGATCGCCGGACTGTCCGCCCTGGACCGGCCGTTGCTGCACCTGCACACCCAGTACAACCTGTCGCTGCCCTGGCCCAGCATCGACATGGACTTCATGAACCTCAACCAGGCCGCCCACGGCGACCGCGAGTTCGGGCACATCGAGGCCCGTGTGGGAGTGGACCGCAAGATCGTCGCCGGACACGCCACCGACCCCCGTGTGATCCGCCGAATCGCCACGTGGGCCCGCGCCGCCGTCGGACGACACACGTCCCGCTCCCTGCGGCTGGCACGGTTCGGCGACAACATGCGCGACGTCGCCGTGACCGAGGGCGACAAGGTCGAGGCCCAGCTCCGCTTCGGCTTCTCGGTGAACACCTACGCCGTCAACGACCTGGTGGCCGTCGTCGACCAGGTCGAGGCCAAGCAGGCCGCCGAACTCGCCGTCGAATACTGCGAGTTGTACGACGTCATCCCCGCCCTGCGCCCCGGCGGCATCCGCCACGACTCCCTCGTCTACGCGGCTCGCCAGGAACTGGGCCTGCGCGCCTTCCTGACGGACGGCGGCTTCACCGCCTTCACCACCAACTTCGAAGACCTCGGCGGACTGCGCCAGTTGCCCGGCCTCGCCGTCCAGCGCCTGATGGCCGACGGCTACGGCTTCGGCGGCGAGGGCGACTGGAAGACCTCCGCGCTCCTGCGCGTGGTGAAGGCGATGGGAGCAGGACTGCCGGGCGGCACCAGCTTCATGGAGGACTACACCTACCACCTCGGCCCCGGCACGCCCCGGGTCCTGGGTGCTCACATGCTGGAGGTCTGCCCCTCCATCGCCGCCGACCGCCCCAGCTGCGAGATCCACCCCCTGTCCATCGGCGGCCGGGAGGACCCCGTCCGCCTCGTCTTCAACGCCGCAGAGGGCCCAGCCGTCGTCGTCGGCCTCTCCGACCTCGGCGACCGTTTCCGCCTCACCGCCAACGCAGTCGATGTCATAGCCCCCAGTGAACCTCTGCGTCGACTGCCCGTGGCGCGTGCCGTGTGGAAGCCACGCCCGTCACTCGCGGAGTCCGCGGAGAGCTGGCTGCTCGCCGGCGCACCGCACCACACCGTGCTCAGCTCGGCCGTCGACCTGGAGACCCTCACCGACTACGCCGCCATGACCGGAGTCGAACTGCTCACCATCGACGAGGACACCACCACCGAGCGGTTCGGCAAGGAACTCCGCTGGAACGCCGCCTACCACCGTCTCGCCCAGGCCCTGTGACCCACGCCCCGCACAGTAAGGAGCCCCTCGAATGAGCCCACCCGTCCGAGACGGCCTGCGACAAGAAGTCCTGGCAGCCAACCTCGCCATCCCCGAGGTCGGCCTCGCCACCCTGACCTGGGGCAACGTGAGCGGAGTCGACCGTGAGGCAGGCGTCTTCGTCATCAAGCCCTCCGGGGTCCCCTACTCCGATCTCACCCTGGAGCACTTGGTGACCGTCCGCCTCTCGGACGGCGCGGTCATCGACGGGGACCTGAGGCCATCGACGGACACCGAGACCCACCGCTGCCTCTACCTGGCGTTCCCCTCCATCGGCGGGGTCACCCACACCCACTCCACCCACGCCGTGGCCTTCGCGCAGGCCCGGCGCGACATACCCGTCCTGGGCACCACCCACGCCGACACCTTCAACGGCCCCATTCCCGTCACCGCCGACCTCACCGCCGAGCAGTGCGCGAAGGACTACGAGTACAACACCGGCCAGGTCATCGTCGACACGCTCGGCGGGGACGACCAAAAGGCTGCCGAGGTCCCCTCAGCGCTGGTGGCGGGCCACGGACCGTTCACCTGGGGCTCAAGCGCCCGCAAGTCCCTCGAACACGCCATCATCTGCGAAGCTGTCGCCGACATCGCCCTGCACACCATGGCCCTCTCTCCGGCAGCCCCGCCACCCCCACACCTCCTGACCCGCCACTACACCCGCAAACACGGCCCCAGCGCCTACTACGGCAACCCCGATTCAACGCGAGCCACCGTACGACCTGGCTAGAACCCCGTCACCGCGCCCAGCGCGACTGACACCGCCAGACAAAGGAAGCATGCCCGGGGCCCGTGGAGCCCAGCCCTTCCTCAGGCCACCGGCACCGGGCCAGGCCGCACGGTCCCGCGCCATCGGGGCCAGGTCGGACTTCTCGAACTCCGCCCAGGCATCTCAGGCATGGACTCCCCGAGCGACACCGTCCG
This sequence comes from Streptomyces sp. SID13726, assembly GCF_010548375.1. Classification (GTDB taxonomy): domain Bacteria; phylum Actinomycetota; class Actinomycetes; order Streptomycetales; family Streptomycetaceae; genus Streptomyces. The sequence continues at coordinate 152,549 of NZ_JAAGLY010000014.1, read as the reverse complement.
TGATGCTCACGGCACAAGGTGACGCTTTCATCAGTACTGCAACCGTAATCGTCCGCAGGGCTACACTCTGCGTATGTCTACGCCGGCCCTGCCCACCAACCGTTTCGAGCGTCGCCGCGCCGCGACCCGCGGGGCCCTCGTGCGCGCGGCCCGGCAAATTCTCGCCGAGACCGGTGACACCAGCGCCAGCATCCAGGCGATCGCCGAGCGGGCGGACGTCGGCTTCGGCTCCTTCTACAACCACTTCGAGTCGAAGACGGAGTTGTACGAGGCGGCCGTCATAGACGCTCTGGAGGAGTTCGGGCAGAATTTCGACGAGCACCTGACGGGCATCGACGACCCGGCAGAGCTTGTCGCGGCCGGTTTCCGACTCAGCGCCCAAATGGCCGACTCCCACCCGGAGCTGTTGCAGGTGCTGCGCCGTCGCGGAATGGGCCACATTCACTCGGACAACGGGCTGGCCCGTCGGGCACTGCGTGACCTTCAGGCGGGGATCGCCTCCGGCCGCTTCACCTCCGTCAACCCCGCGGTCGCTCTGTCCGCACTGGGCGGAACGCTGTTGTCCCTGATAGAGCTGCGCTTCTCCCATCCCGAGATGGATGGCGACGAGGTCGCAGGGGACCTCGCCGAAATGGTCCTGCGCATGCTGGGCCTGTCAGCGGATGACGCCCACGAGGTCATCCGGCGTCCTCTGCCCGACCTCGGCTGACCTCAGGCTGACGCGTCGCGGCCAGACCTGACGACGATCCCGTGTTCGGCGAGGGTGACCGACCGCAGCTGGAGTCCCTCGGGAACGTCCTCCAGGAGGCGGGTATGTCGAGGGCCCTGCCGAGAGTGATCTCAGCGGGGTGGGTGGCCGGCCGATTGAGCCACGGAACGTCCCCCTGACCTTTTGACTTCCCGTTGATTCACTCCGCGCACGACCTGTACCTAATATCCGCTTGTTCGCACCCAGGAAACTCGCTCTCTCCTTCCGTCGCACTGCCCACCAGTGCCACGAGCGTGTCGTCCCGCCTTCCAGGTACGGCGAACGCCGACCGGATCCCCATGGGACATCGAGGTTGAGGTGCACGCATGACCGGCATGGTCTCGGATGCGGGAGTCGGCCACCCGGAACTCACCGCGTTTGTGGGTCGGGGTGTCGAGATGGCGGAGATCAGCGCGCGTCTGGACGAGGTACGCCTGCTGACCCTGACCGGCGTGGGCGGCGTGGGCAAGACACGACTCGCACTGGAGACCGCCCGCGCCGTACACGAGCGCTACCCCGACGGCGTATGGCTGGTCGACCTGGCCGCCGTACACGAACCCACCGCCGTGACCACCGCCACCGCGACCGCCCTCGGCATCCCCGACCACGGCGGCCACAACACCCTCCACCGACTCGCCGCACACCTCACCCACCACCACGCCCTCATCCTCCTCGACAACTGCGAACACCTCACCGACCCCTGCGCCGAACTCGCCCACACCCTCCTCCACACCGCACCCCACCTCCGCATCCTCACCACCACCCGCCACACCCTCGGCATCCGCGGCGAGCACCTCTACCCCGTCCCACCCCTGCCCGACGACGACGCCCTGGCACTGCTCGCGGACCGGGCACGGGCGGTGCACGCCGAATATCGGGTCCACGCGGCGGATCCGACGGCGGTCGCCTCGCTGTGCGCGGCGCTCGACGGGCTGCCGCTGGCCATCGAGCTCGCCGCGGCCCGGCTGCGAGCGCTGAGCGTTGACCAGTTGCTGGAGCGGGTGGAGGACAGGTTCAACCTGCTGGTATCGAACGGACGCGGTGTCCCGGCCCGTCACCGCAGCCTGTCGGCAGCGATCAGTGCCAGCTACGCGCAGTGCAACCCGACCGAGCGGACCCTGTGGAACCGGCTGTCGGTCTTCACCGGCGACTTCAGTCTCGACGCCGCCGAAAGGGTGTGCGCGGGCGGCCCCGGTCTCGCGCCGTCCGAGGTCATGGACGTGCTGGACCGTCTGGTCACGCAATCGGTCGTGACGATCACAGAGTCGGAGAACACGTCGGGTGGGCACCGGCTTCTGGAGGGCATCCGCAGCTTCGGCGGGTTCCGGCTGGCGGAATCCGGCGAGGAGCACCGCCTGGTGCTCAGGTACCAGGACTTCCTTCGAGATTCAGCAAGGCACGGCGCCGACAGCTATGACGGGGTATCTCGGCAAGTGGCTCCATCCCAGCGGCAGTTCAGCGGTCATGGCAGTCGCGGTGGTCTTCCCGGCTCACCGCCGTGCAGCGCGGGGCCGAACACCGGCCCGGCGGGAGCGCTCCCGTGCGTACCGCGTTCTGCCCCCGCGTCCGACGGATCGGCCGCCCCGGACAGGCCCTGGCTCGAAGGGGATCTCGCCATGGCGACGGAACCGTCATCGGCCAACGGCGATACGGCATACCTGCTTTGGGGGTTGGGCTACGACGCGTGGACGCGCGGCGACCGCAAGGTCAGCATGGACTTCGCGGAGAAAGCGCTGGCGATGGCACAAGGCTCCGGCGACGACATCTCGATCGCGTCGAAACTTGAGTTGGTCGCCCGGCTCAGCGCCTCCTGCGGGGACCATCCGCAGTCGGCGAAGCTGGCCGGTGTGGCGGATCTCCTCCTGCGCCGCTCGGGTACCACGCATGACGCCCTGCCGCCGCCGACGACACCGTACGTGCACTTCAGCGAGAGGGTATCCGGGCCTCATCGCGGGCCGAACGCCTACCGGGAAGAGCGGGCCAAGGACGTCACCTTCGACAGCCCGGACCAGGCTGTCGACCAGGCTCTCAGGTACTGCCGAACATACGGCGCCCACGTGTCGGCGAGCGCGCCGATGATCATGCTCACCCGGCGCGAAGAGGAGGTGGCCTCATGGGTGGCCCAGGGCCTCAGCAGCAAACGGATCGCCACCCGCATCGGCTGCTCCCCCCGTACGGTCGACTTCCATATCCGGAACATCCTCGGCAAGTCCGGTTTCGCATCTCGCGCGCAGATCGCCGCCTGGTGGATGGCAGACCCGGTGGCGGACCGCTGACCCGCCCGCCGCGGATCCTGACCCTGCCGTACCTCTGACCAGAAGACGGCACCAAGCCCCGGCCCCGCTACCGAAGGGGCGCCTGGTTGGCCGCCCACCAGGCCGCGATCTGCGCGCGGTTCCCGGCCTCGATCTTGGTCAGGAGCTTCCGCACATGGCTCTCGACTGTGCGCGGGGACAGCATGAGAGCGGCGGCGATCTTCCGGTCGCTCAGGCCCTGGGCCACCATCACCGCAACCTCCTGTTCCCGGCGGGTCAGCAGACGACGGGCCGGCTCCGGCACGGTCGCGTCGTACCGCTCGGCGCCCAGTGCGTACGCAAGGGCTCGTGCCGGGCTGTCCAACCGGGCGCCCTCGGCGAACGCCATGGCGTACCCCTCGGTCCCGAGCGCTACGCGCAGTCTCTCCACGCAGCGCGCGTGCTGCTCGGCGCTCCGCGGACCGAAAGCCGAGGAGGAGGTACTGCTCCTGAGCGCCCAGGCGGCGCCCAGCAATCGTGCGGACCGCTGGTATTCGCCGCCCGCGGCCCCGGCCCAGGCGAGAAGCGCCAGCTTCAGGGCTGTGCCGACGGTGTCGTTGAAGCCCTGCTGGAACCAGCAGGCCGCACGGGCGTACGCCACGGCCGCCCTGTGGTCGCCCCGTACCAGTGCCGCATGTCCCAGCATCCACAGCACATGTGCCCTCCCCCACCGCTCTCCGCACGTCTCAGCGAGCGCGAGGGCTCTTCTCCCGAATCCCAGCGCCTGCTGGTCCCCGAGCGAGACCAGGACAAACGCCAGCCGAAACCCCGTGAGGATGTTCGTACGCTCGTCACCGAGGGCGGCAGCGGAGAGCGCGCTCGCGTGCAGGTCCCGGGCTTCCTCCCAGTTCTCCTTGAAGGTCGCCGACAACCCCTGAAAGCCGAGGACTTCGGCAGTCACTGCCGGCAACCGCAGTTCCCGGGCCAATTCCGCGCCCTCGGCCAGCCATGTGTCGGCGGCCGGGACGTCCCCCTGGAGCAGGGCCACCCAGCCCGCGACCCACAGCGCCTCGGCACGGGCCGGGGAGCGTTCCGGCGCCACCGCCAGCGCCCGCTCCAGACAGCGGCGGCCCTCGCCGAGGAAGCCGTCGGCGCACCAGTGATGGCGCAACGCGGCGGCCAGTCGAAGGGTTGCCTGCGGATCTTCCTCGAAGCTCAGTGCGATGAGCAGGTTGCGCTGGTCGGCGCGGAGCCGGGCGAGGTCCGCGACCTGTCCTGGTCCCCACCAGCGGTCGGCGACGCGGCAGGCGAGGTGGAGGAAGTAGTCACGGTGCCGGCGCAGCAGGCGCTGCTCCTGGCCGGAGCCGGTCAGCCGCGCGCGCCCGTACTGACGGATGGTCTCCAGCATCCGGTAACGGGGCTGGCCCTCCATCTCGCAGGAGAGGATGACCGACTGGGCGGTCAGCCGGTCCAGAAGGTCGAGGACTTCGGTGGGTGCGATGCCCTCACCCGAGCACACGTCCTCGGCCGCGTCGAGGCAGAAAGAGCCGGCGAAGATCGACAACCGGTCCCAGAGGAGCCGCTCGGCCGGGTCGCACAGTTCGTAGCTGTATTCGATCGCCGCGGTCATCGTGCGCCGGCGGGGGGCCACGCCGCGGGTGCCGCCGTCCAGCGTGCCCAGCCGGTCCGCGAGCCGATCGGCCAGCTGCTCGACGGTCAGGGCGCGCAGCCGTGGAGCCGCCAGCTGGATCGCCAGCGGCAGCCCGTCCAGGTGCGCGCAGACCCGGGCGACGGCGGCGGGGGCAGCCTCCCGGAGCCGGTGGCCACCATGGGTTTCCGCGGCGCAGATCCGCAGCAACTCGGCGGCGTCGTCGTCGGGCAGGGGTGGGACGGGGTAGAGGTGCTCGCCGCGGATGCCGAGGGTGTGGCGGGTGGTGGTGAGGATGCGGAGGTGGGGTGCGGTGTGGAGGAGGGTGTGGGCGAGTTCGGCGCAGGGGTCGGTGAGGTGTTCGCAGTTGTCGAGGAGGATGAGGGCGTGGTGGTGGGTGAGGTGTGCGGCGAGTCGGTGGAGGGTGTTGTGGCCGCCGTGGTCGGGGATGCCGAGGGCGGTCGCGGTGGCGGTGGTCACGGCGGTGGGTTCGTGTACGGCGGCCAGGTCGACCAGCCATACGCCGTCGGGGTAGCGCTCGTGTACGGCGCGGGCGGTCTCCAGTGCGAGTCGTGTCTTGCCCACGCCGCCCACGCCGGTCAGGGTCAGCAGGCGTACCTCGTCCAGACGCGCGCTGATCTCCGCCATCTCGACACCCCGACCCACAAACGGGGTCAGAGACGGGACCGCGGGAAGGTTTCCGTTGCGCGAGGTGATGGGGGCCATACGCCTTCTTTCACTGCCATTCAGGCCAAACAGTAACCCGGGCTTCGGCTCTCTCTCAGAAGGGCCCCGGTCAACGGCAGGAGGGCCGTGGCCGACGCCGTACCTGGCAAAAATACGGTCCCTCCTACGCCCTCCCTCGTAAAAGTACTCATTGCCGTGTTCAGGTCATACGCCGAGGCTGTTGCGGGTGGGACACGAAGTCCCGAGGCGACCGGGCCAGGTCCCCGTGTTGTTCCTGCGACCACGCCTGAGCAGCCCTGCTCGCCGGTTCGGCCGGGCCCTGTCGTGCTACCCCCCACCCCAACCACGTCCGGAGAACCCATGAGAAAGCGAACGCCGGTGCGCACCCGGAAACGAACCCGAGCCAGAAGATCCGCGGTCTCGGCGGTCATCGTGGCCGTCCTCGGAGTCCTGCTCTTCCAGACCCTGTCGGGCCCGTCGGCACAGGCCGTGTCGAACACGGACTGCCCCGGGGGTTCGTCCTCGGGCAGTTCGACATCGACGACCTGCGCAAACCTCCACAACGACGACCTGTTGAGCCAGCGCTCGTTCCCCGCCGGACTGTGGCGCGGCGACTCCCGGCTGCCGTACGACATCTTCCGGCAGGGATTCACGTCGCGGGGCGCCAACGACGACCTGGTCCAGCACGTCCAGGGCGACCGGGCCGGCAACAGCAACTACATCTCGACGACCGACGCGCTCGGCGTCGCCGAGCCGTTCGCGCGCAGCCAGGGCCTGCGCAACCTGCAGACCGCGGCCCGCACGCCGCACTGCTCGTCGATCCGCCGGGCGTTCTACGCCACCATTCCGGGCCTGGGCCCGTACCTGCTGTCGAGTTGCATCGACGGCGACGTGACCGCGGACACCTACGTCTACGACATCGACCCCCGCTGGGCGCGCAACGCGGTGTACGTTCCCGACCAGATTCGGGGCAACGCGGACCTCTACAACCACTACGCCTCGCAGCGGGAGTGGGCCTACGTCCACGAGATCCCGAACTACGCGGTGCGCGGCGTCCGCGTCTACCAGATGACGGCGCGCGTCAACGCGCAGGGGCTCATCGACACCCGCACGATCACCTTCCGCTACCGCCAGTACTTGATCAACCCGAACCACATCCAGCCTCGGGTCCTGTACAACCCGGAGACCGACGAGCACTCCAACTTCGACTACGAGTCGAACCTGCACATCCCCGCGGTCGCCGCGAACTCCTACGACCGCGGTTGCAACGCGAACGACCGGTGCAGAGGCGGCGGCAACTGATGGCGATCGCGTACCTCGGAGACAAGACCAGGCACATGACGAAGAAGAAGCGGTCCCTGCGGCGCCGGGCAGGCCTGCTCGCCGCACTGTCGCTGGTGGCCACCGGCACCCTGAGCCTCGCCAGTCCGGCACAGGCCGACACCACGTCCACCGACGACGAGACCTGGGAGCAGGTTCAGGAGCTCGCCCAGTACAACGGTGCCATCGACGCGTTCGACGACCCGACCATAGGGCCGGTGATCATATTCCCGAAGGACTACTCCGGAGACATCGACAACCTGAGCCACCCCTCCGGCTGGCAGGACTCGTCCGGGAACACGCCCACCAGCTGGCCGACCCCGACAACCGCCAAGAGCCCCAACTTCACGGCCGACGAGATCGCGGACCTGGAGAGCACGGTCTCCGCGACCTTGCAGCCCAACGGTGACCAGCCGTACACCCTGTCCCTGTCCTACGACGGGACGAGCGACCGGGTGGTGGCGCAGACCAACGCCCCATCGTCCGTGACCGACCCGTTGACCAGTGAGTATCCCGATCGACTCGTCGTGAGCACCGACACCCCCACCACACCGCTCCCCGACTGCGAGGCGCCACACGGCCCCCTCGCATCGGGCGAGATATCGGATCCGCTCACCCAGTTGCAGGCGCTGGCGGGCTACAACTGCGCGCTGTCGTACTTCGACGACCCCACGATCGGGCCCGTGATCATATTCCCCAAGGACTACACCGGGGACATCGACAACCTCACGCCCCCGCCCAACTGGACCGACGACGACGGCGCGACGCCGTCCAGCTGGCCCACTCCCACCACTTCCCGGAGCGTGCTGTTCACGCAGGCCGAGGTGAAGGAGATCAATGAGGCGGCCTACACCCAGATCGATCCCGACGGCGACAACACGTACAACGTGTTCGTCTACTACGACGGCGCAAGCGACCGGATGGTGGTCGTCACCGACGCCCCGTCCTCCGTCACCGACCCTCTGCTCGCCAAGTACCCCGGCATGATCACCCTTCAGCAGCCTCCGTCCTGACCGGAGACCGGTGATCGCACAGACGTGTGCCGGGCAGGGGGCTCACCCGGCCCGGCACACCTCCCTGGGGCCGTCCTGCTCCCAGGACAGCGTCACCGCACTGACGCACATCCAGCGACGGATCCGACGAACATGGGAGGAGGCCAAATGACCGACGTCGCGGCGGAGTTGGGGACCGTCGAGAGCGCTCAGGCCGGGCAGCCTGCGCCCGTGTCCGCCAAGCAGTTGGTCGCGATGCCGGTGGAGTGTGCCCATCAGCGGAGCAGCAGCTGACCGAGCGGGTCCTGGAGCTCACCCTGGAAGGTGAGATCACTGATCCTCTCGGCGAGGAAGCCGTGCAGAGCCTCACCACCTACGCCGTCGCAGGCGCCAACGGCCTGTTCGTACAGCGGGAGATCAGCGGCGAGACGGTCGACCTGGTGCTCCCCTTCGAGTTCCACGCGCAGATGGTCGACGAGGCTGCCGCGCACATGGCGGCGAGGAACCGGACATGAGCCTGACCTGGGTACAGCGCGAGGAAGCAGCCGCCCTGCTGCGGGAGGCCACCTATCGGGTGACGCCGGTCAACCCACTGTCGGCACTGATACCGGCGTTCGATATGGCTGACGCCTACGCCGTACAACGGGACAACATCGCCTGGCATGTGGCGGACGGTGCGAACGTGATCGGTTACAAGGTGGACCGGACCCCGGGCACACGACGCGACAGCCTGGCGCCATACAGCTTCGGCCATGTGCTGGACGACATGACCCACCGGGACGGCACTGTCATCCGCGCCGGACGCTACTGCCGGCCTCGCGTCGACCCGGAGATCTGCTTTCTCCTGTCCAAGGCTCTGTCCGGCCCGAGGGGGACCGTTTCCGATGTGCTCGGGACGACCCGCGCTGTCGCGCCCGCCCTGGAGATCCAGGACAGCCGGATCCGACACGAGCGGGCCGACGTCGTCGCCTGGGTCGCCGACAACGCGGGCTCCGCCGGCCTGGTGTGCGGCGCGTGGACACCCCTGGCCGAGGCGCCCGACCTCGCCGGCGTCCCGGCCGACCTGGTCGTCGACGGCGAGCCCGTGGCCTCCGGTGGCGGCCGAGCGATCTCGGGGCACCCCGCAGACGCCGTCGCCTGGCTTGCCACCGTCCTGGCCGAACGTGGATCCGTCCTGGAACCCGGTCACGTGATCCTTTCCGGCGCCCTCACCCAACCCTTCTTCGTCACCCCGGGGCAGAAACTCAAGGCGCGCTTCGGGCCCCTCGGGACCGTGTCGCTGGCGTTCGCCTGAGAAGCGATGCCGGCCTGAGCGCATCCAAAAAGCACCTGTTCAGCGGAGACCTGCCGCTCATCGGAGGCGGACGCAAGCCGGGATGAGGATGCCGGGAACAGGTCGGAGCGCTCCTGGCCTCCCTCAGGACGAGCCTTCGTACCCGACGCGTCTTCCGGAGCCCCGCTCAGGTCGGTCGGGTCAGCCGACCAGGGTCCTCAGCCGCTGCCGGTGCCAGACAACCGGGCTACGGTCCTCGTGCGTCAGCATGGCGAGCACCCGCAGTACGACGATCTCGTGGTCCCCGGCCGGATAGACGTGCTCGACGGCGCCTTCCAGCCAGACCGGAGCGCCGTCCAGGAAGATCGCGCCGGAGTCCTCCTCGTGGGTGCCGAGTCCGGCGAGCCGGTTCTCCTTGGCCCGCGAAGCGAGCTGCCGTGTCTTGTCGCCGTGTTCTTCGCCGAGGACGGAGACCCCGAGAGTGCCCGCGCAGGAGAGCGCGGGCCAGGTCGTCGAGGTCTGCTGGACCGCGAAGGAGACCATGGGCGGGCGGTAGGAGATCCCCACGGCGAACGACGAGACGATCATGACGGCCGGTTCCCCGCCGACGCGCGCGGAGATCGCGGCGACCCCGGACGGGAATCCGGAGAACGCGCGACGCATGTCGTCGGGGTCCGTGGTGAAGTCTTCGGGAGTCGTCATCGCCCGGCCTCCGCACGTGCCGTGTCGAGTACGGTCCGACCCCACCGCTCGGTCCAGCGATCGAGCGAGCCGTCCGTGGCGTAGGAGGAGTCGAGCTGGTAGAGGCCCTGTGCGGGACAGGTCGCGCCGAGTTCCACGAGAACCGGTTTCAGGGTGAGTTCCGGGGCGAGCGCGTGGGTGGGCCCCGCGCCGAGCATGAGGGGCAGCGCCACCCGCCCGGCGAGACCTGTGGCCGTGGGGAACTGGTCGAGGAAGAGCTTCAGCAGGCCGGTGTAGGTGCCCTTGTAGGTGGGTGAGGCCGCGATCACGACCTGCGCGGAGCGCACCCGTTCGACGGCCGCGGCGGGCGCCGGGTCGCCCCAGGTGAGCAGACCCGCCCCGAGTTCGGCGACTTCGAGGACCTCGCAGTCCAGGCCGAGGGCGGTGGCGAGGCGTTCGGCGGCGTCGCGGGTACGCGAGGCGGGCTTGGGGTTTCCGACGAGCGCGACTGCCTTCATGAGGAGGCTCCTGTTGATAGTTGAGATGTGGTGGGGGCTGCCGCCGCGGGACCTGCCCCGGTGTGGCCGGGCCGGAGGAGGACAGCGGCGAGGAGGCTGACCAGTGCCACGGCCGTGAGTCCGCCGAGAGTGGCGGCGTAACCGGGACCGGCCAGCAGCAAGGCGCAGACCGCGCTGCCCAGCACCGCGCCCAGTTGTTTCACGGCGTTGAAGGTGCCCGACGCGGCCCCGACCTCCTCCGGCGCGACCGTGGTGACGGCGGCGATGGACAGCGGCGACCAGATGAACGAGTTGGCCACCCCGTACACCGCGAAGGCGATGGTCAGCGCGGCCACCGGCGCGTCCGTCGCGACGAGCACCGCGCACGCCCCGACGGACACCACGAGCGCCGCGGAACCGGTCACGGCGACGACGCGGGCCCCCGCCCGGTTGGTGAGCCGGGCGGACACAGGAGCGCAGAGCACGCACACCACGCCCATCGGAACCAGGGTGAGCGCCGACGCGCCGACGCCGAGGCCGCGCTCCTGCTGGAGATAGAGCATCAGCGGGATCATGGCCGAGCCGGTGCAGAAGGACGCGGCGGCGGCACCCCAGGCGGCCGTGACGAACCCGCGGCTGCGCAGCAGCGTTACCGGCACCAGCGCCCGCAGCCCCTCGTGCCGCTGCGCCCGGACCACACCGGCCACGGCGAGTGCTCCGACGAGGGCGAGCGGCCAGCGCGGTACGCCGAGCACGTAGGCGCTCCTGGGGTCCGTGCCCTGTACGCCGAGCACGAGGGCGCCGATTCCGGCCGCGTTCGCGCAGACCGCCCACAGCGGGATGGCCGCCTCCTGACGGGGCAGGGCGGGTACGAAGGCACGTACCGCGGCCATCGCCGCCACCCCCACCGGCACGTTCACCCAGAACACCGCGCGCCAGCCGCCGACGGCGACGAGCAGGCCGCCGAGCAGCGGTCCGGCGGCCACCGCGGCGCCGCCGACCGCGCCCCAGGCGCCCAGCGCGACGGCGAGCCGCGGCGGCCGGAACAGGGCCTTGATCAGGGTGAGGGACTGCGGTGTCAGCAGGGCCGCGCCGACGCCCTGCACCACCCGCCAGGCGATGAGCGCGCCGGCGGTGGGGGCCGTGGCACACAGCAGCGAGCCGAACGTGAAGACTGCGAGGCCGACTTGGCAGAGGCGTCGGTGTCCGTAGCGGTCGCCGAGCCGTCCCGCGATGATCAGCGGCACCGCGTAGCCGACGAGGTAGCCGCTGTTGACCCAGACTGCGCGGGTCTCGCCGGTGTGCAGGCCGCTGATGATCGCGGGCAGCGCCACCGAGGTGACGGTGCTGTCCAGCAGCAGCATGAAGAATCCGGTGCACAGGCTGGCAAGGGCGAGCCAGTCGCGTCGCCCGCGGCCGGCGGTCATCTCACACCACCAGGTTCTCGCGGAGGGTGCCGCCGGTGCGGGCCGGTCCGAGCGCGCCGCGTCGGCGCAGCTCGGGCAGGAGCAGTTCGCCGATGTCGGCGAAGCCCGAGGGCATGGCGAGCGGGCTGGAGAACATGTAGCCGCCGCGGGCGCCGGTCGCTGCGAAGTTCTCCTCCAGCGCGTCGGCGACGGTGGCGAGGTCGCCGACGAGGCCGTGGTCGAGTCCGGTCGCCCTGGCCCGACCGTGTGCGAAGAACTCGGCGCGGCTCATGGTGTGGTCCTCGCCGAACTCGGCGACGAGGGAGCCGACGAGGCCGGCCGGGCTCCCGTTCGCGGCGGCGATCTCGTCCCGCAGCTCCGCCAGGCGGAAGGAGTGCGGCAGGGTCGAGAGGTCGTAGCCCGAGTTGTGCGACAGATAGGTGCCGACGGATTCCTCGTTCCAGAACGCGTGCACCTCGTCGCGGCGGGCCCGTGCCTCGGCCGCCGTCCGGCCGACGACGACCTGGGTGGCCCAGAGGATGCCGACGCCCGCCGGATCGCGTCCCTCGGCGCGCAGTGCCGAGTCGAGCAGGTCGCGGTGGCGCAGCTGGGCGGCGAGGCTGCCGCCGAAGCCGAAGACCAGGTCCGCGAAGCGTGCCGAGGCGGCGATCCCCCGGGGCGAGTTGCCGGCCTGGACGATCAGCGGGTGGTGCTGCGGGCTGGGCACGGAGGCAAGCGGACCCTTCACCGCGAAGAAGCGACCCTTGTGATCGATCGGGTGGACCTTCGCCGGGTCGGCGAAGCGGCCCGTGGTCCGGTCCCGCAGGACGGCGTCCGGTGCCACGGAGTCCCACAGCGCCCGGCAGACGTCGATGAACTCCTCCATCCGCTCGTAGCGCAGGCCGTGTTCCATCAGCTCGTCGAAGCCGTAGTTCGCGGCGTCCGCGCCGCGGGTGGAGGCGACCACGTTGAAGGCGATGCGTCCGCCGGTGACGTGGTCGAGCGAGTTCAGGAGCCGGGCGACGTAGAACGGGTGCATGAAGGTGGAGGAGTACGTCAGCCCGAACCCGATCCGCTCGGTCACCGTGGACATCGCCGCGATGACCGGGGACATGTCGTGGCGGGGCCACTGGATGCCCCATTCCACGGCCGGTTCGATGCCGCCCCGCCAGGTGCTGGGTATGCCGGTGCCGTCGCCGAAGAACAACAGGCCGACGCCGGCCCGCTCGGCCGTCCGCGCCAGTTCCATGAACATGCGGACGTCCGGGAAGTCCAGCCCGGTCCATGAGCCCGGCCGGGCCCAGCCGCCCTCGGTGTGGGTGAAGGACAGGTCGTAGCCGATGTGCATGCCGCTCACCGCGTCCCCCTCCCCCACAGGGCGACGACCTCGGCGGTGTCGCTGAGCAGGGCCACGTTGAGGCCCAGCTGCGTCAGGGCCGCGTCGTTGACGTCCAGGTCATAGGCGGCGGTGGCGTCCCGGGGGACGACGACGGGCCATTCGAGCTGTACGGCGTCCTGGGCGGTGGCGTACACACAGCACTCGCTGGTCAGGCCGACGACGGTCAGCCAGTCCCGGCCCGCCGCGCGCAGCCGGGCGTCGAGGTCGGTGCCGAGGAACCCGCTGTAACCGCGCTTGACCACGCGCTCCTCGCCCTCGGCGGGGTTCATCCGGTACCAGTCGGCGCCCGGTGTGCCCAGACGGCAGGGCTCGGCGGGGCTCATCGGAGCGTCGAAGCCGCCCTCGCGCAGCCAGTTGCTCGCCCGCCAGGGCCGCGCCGGGTCGCTGCCCAGTTCCACCCAGAACACCGGCACGCCGACCGCGCGGGCGGCGTCGACCAGCTCGCCGATCCGGGTGACGGCAGCTTCGAGCGCGGTCAGGGCGGCCTCCGTAAGGCCGTATTCCGTCAGGCGGTCCGGGGCGGCGAAGTCGCGCTGTACGTCGACCACGACCAGGGCGGGTCCGGCACCGGGCCGGGTGAGGTGGGCGAGCTGTCTGTCTCGCAGGTCGGACATCACGCCGTCACCTCGTCACGGGCCCGCAGCTCGGGCAGCACGGTCTCGCCGAACAGCAGCATGTCCTCGTCGTACTCCGGGAAGATCAGCATGAGCCCGTCCAGGTCGGCCTCGCGGACGATGTACTCGATGTGGTCGGTGACGGTGCGCGCCGACCCGGCGACGTACGGCGTCTGGAACGCGGCCTCGCCGTCCGCGCCGTCCGCCCACGCACGGGCCTGCTCCTCCGGGATGCCCCAGGTTCGCCGCATGTGGGCGAGCGCCTCCCGGTCAAGGCCCGCGCCCCACTCGCGCACCTTCTTCGCGGCCAGTTCGTCGGTCTCGTCCTGTACGACGGTGAGCATGGAGTAGGTCCGGCAGACCCGGCCCTCCGCCCTGGCGCGCTCGTGGACGTCGGTCGAGAGCGCGCGCATCTCGTCGAGGCTCTCGGCGGAGAGGAACGCGCCGTCCGCGTGCCGGGCCTGGAAGCGGCGGGCGTCCTCGGACCTCCCCGCGTTGATGAGGGTCGGACGGACCGCCGGATGCGGGCGGGACTCGCAGTCCACCAGGTCGAAGTAGGGGGTGCGCATGGTGACGGAGTCCTCGCTCCACAGCCGGGTGACGGCCTCGGTCCACAGCTCGGTCATCCGGTAGCGCTCGGCGTGCCCGAGGTCCGGGTCCCATTCGCCGAACTGCTCGAACTCGCCGGCGTAAGAGCCGTTGACGATGTTCATGCCGGCCCGGCCGCCGGAGATGTCCTGCAGCGTGGTGAACATCTTCGCGGCGACGGCAGGGTTGTGGACGTTGGCGTGCATGGTGGCCCAGATCTTGACCCGGCTGGTGGCCTCGGCGAGAGCGGCCATCATGGTCATCGACTCCAGCGAGCGGCCCCAGTGGTCGGTCTCGCCGCCGAAGCCGCGCCACTTCGCCATCGACATCACGAAGTCCAGGCCGATGTTCTCCGCGTGCACGGCGGCACGCCGGTTCCAGGTGTAGCTCGCCTCGGGGTGGGGGGCGGTGGTGGACAGCATCCAGCCCCCGTTACCGATGGGCAGGAAGATTCCGTACTCTTTCGCGGGCACGTTGCGGGCGCCTTTCGTCGGGTTGGTGCAGGTGAGGGGTGGGATGGCCGCTACGGAGCGGGCCAGACGAGCTTGCCACCGGCGTAGAGGCTCTTCACGTAGGACCCGTCGAACCACTTCTGCGCCCGGCCCGCGGTCACCGCGGCGGGAACGACGTCGAACTGGTGCAGCATGTCGACGATCTTCGAGATGTTGCGGGTGTCGAGGCCGCCGGCCGGCTCTCCGGAGGTGGGGTTGTCCTTGACGACCTGGGTCTCGGTCTTCCAGATGGTCTTGTTGAGCTTCTTGTCGTACGTCGGTCCGGACAGGTCGGCCGCGTACCCCACGCACTTGTCGGTGTGCTGGTCACTGGCGGCGCAGTAGTCGTAGGCGTGCAGCGCGGCGCGCAGGACGTCCTCCACCGCGTGCGGGTGCGCCTTGGCGAACGCCGGGTTGACCGCCATCGCGCCCAGCGAGCTGGGGACGCCGTAGTCGACCGGCTTCCACACCGTGACGGGGTGGCCGGACGCCTTCAGCTGGTTGGGCTCGTTGGAGACGAATCCGGTCAGTGCCACAAGCCCGCCCTGTCGGCGCGGCAGCACGGAGGGGTCGTAGCCCTCCTTGACGAGTTTGAGCGAACCCCACTTGACGCCGGCCTTGACCATCATGGCCCGGACGGTGGCGGGTACGTACCCCTTGTGGCCGACGACCTTGCCGTCGAGCTGCTTCAGGTCGGTGATGTCCTTGTTGGTCATCAGGACGTCCAGGCCAGCGTCGGAGTACGAGGAGACGCCGGTGATGTCGATCCCGTTGGCCCGCGCCTGGATGACGTCCTGTTCGGAGACGGGGCTCACGGTGGCCTGTCCGCTGGCGAGGAGCTCGGTGTTCTGTGCGGTGTCACCGGTTCCGGGCTTGAGGGTGACGTCGAGGCAGAGGTCCTTGAAGTAACCCAGTTTGCTCGCGGCGATGTATTCGAGGATCGACACGGACGACTGGTACTGGTAGCCGGACAGGTAGGTGATCTTGCCGGCCGCCTTGTTCTCGGCACAGCGCGCGGCCGAGATGGCGGAGCCTTCGGTGCTCTGGGCGCCCTGGGAGGAGGAAGTGCCGGAGCCCGAGCCGCATGCGGCGAGGGCGGCGGTCAGCGTCAGGGCGGCGAGGGCGGCGAGGGCGGCTCTTCGGGGGCGGATGCGCATGGGTGTCTCCAGACTGGCGGTGGCCGCCGGGCGAGGGTGTGGTGAAGGCGCGGAACGGGTGGGGGCATGGTGAATCGACCGGGGTGGGGGTGGCATCGGTGGACCGGGAGGGCCGCCGGCGGGAGGGAGCGGCGGTGTGTGCCGGGACCGTGCCGTCAGTCCGTCGCGCTGTCGTGCCAGTGCAGGACGCGACGCTCCACGAGTGTCACGAGCATGAGCAGCAGCACGCCCATGACGGCGAGGACGAGGATCGAGGCGTATACGACCGGCAGCTGGTTCATCGAGGAGGCCACGCTGATCGCGGTGCCCAGTCCCCGGTTCGAGCCCGAGGCCGACATCTCGGCCACCACGGCACCGACGATCGACAGCGGGAACACGATCCGCAGCGCCGCGAACAGGAAGGGCAGCGCGTTGGGGATGCGCACGTGCCACAGCAGTTCGACACGCCCCGCGTCCATCGTCCGGTACACCTGGAGCACCTGCCGGGGCACCGACCTCAGTCCGGTCGCGGTGTTGATCAGGATCGGGAAGAAGCAGATCAGGGCGGCTATGACGACCTTGGGCAGGGGCCCGAAGCCGAAGGCCACCACCAGGGCGGGCGCGATCGCCACCAGCGGGGTGACGTTGAGCACGACGGCGATCGGCATGACCGCCCTGCGCAGCAGCGGAAGCTCGCTGGTCAGCACCGCGAGCACGAACGCGGCGACGAAGCCCGCGGCCAGACCGGCTGCCGCCTCACCGAGGGTGACCAGGGCGTTGTCGACGTAGTAGTGCAGCTGAGAGGTGAGCGAATCGCCGATCTTCTGCAACGGCGGCAGTAGGTACGGCAGTTTTTCGGCTCCCCACTGCCAGAGCCCGGCGAGCAGCGCCAGGGTCAGGAGGAGGGGCGCCCATACGGCGGGGCGGATCCAGGCGGTCCGGGACCTCGGACGGCGGGGGCCGAAGCGCGCGGGCTTCGCGGGCTGCCCGGTCTTCGCGGCGGGGGTGGCGCGTTCGTCGGCGACGGTCATCGTGATGCTCCTCCTCAGGCCGCTTCGCCGTGCCAGGCCCGGCGCAACCGGTCCCGTATCTGGTCCTCGTACTCGTGGAAGCGCCGCTCCGCGAAGAGCTGTTCGTTGCGCGGCCGCGGGAGGTCGACGTCGATGACGTCCACGATGCGGCCGGGCCGCGGTGCCATGACGACCACGGTGTCCGAGAGCCGGACGGCCTCCGACACGGAGTGGGTGACGAACAGGACCGTCGTCTTCAGCTCGTCCCAGAGGTCGAGAAGCTGGTCCTGGAGGCTTTCGCGGGTGAACTCGTCGAGTGCCGAGAACGGCTCGTCCATGACCAGCACGTCGGGTCGCAGCCCGAAGGCCCGGACGATCGCCGCGCGCTGCTGCATTCCACCGGACAGCTGCGCCGGCAGCTTGTGCATGGCCTCGCCGAGTCCCGCCTTGACCAGGAGTTCCCGCAGCTCGGAGGCGGTGGGTGCGGCGCCCCGCCCGACGGTGTGGGCGATGCGTTCCCGACGTCGGCCGGCACCTTTGTTGATCTTCTGCGGGAGGGTGACGTTCCGCACCACCGACAGCCACGGCAGCAGGGCGGGGCTCTGCGGTACGAGCCCGATCATCTTCGCGGCGCACGCCTGCTCGGGCGGAACACCGTGTACCCGGACCTCGCCGCCGTCGGGCCGCTCCAGTCCGGCCACCAGCCGCAACAGGGTGGACTTGCCGCAGCCGCTGGGCCCGATGAGGCTGACGAACCGTCCGGCGGGCACCGTGAGGTCCACGTCGTCCAGCGCCTGTGTCGCGGAGGCCCCGAATCCGTAGACCCGGTACACCGACCGCAGTTCCAGTGCGGGTGTGTCAGCCACGTACACGCTCCCATCCATGTCGCGGGCACAAGGGCCCGGTACCGGAGGTCGGAGAGCGTGCGTGGCGAGTGCGGGACTGCCACGCGGAAATCCGCCTAACTGAGTTCGACGGTAGGAACCGTCCGTTTCGCCGGCCTGTCCTCCCGCGTTGCGCGCGCGTTACGTTCGAGGGAAGGGTGTTACGGTCCCGTCCCCGCCGAAGACGTACACCTCCACACCGAGGTCGTCGGCGGCACGGGCCACCCAGCCGCCGAGCGCCTGCACGATCACCTCGGTGACGAGGAGCACCGTGTGCTCGGCGGTCGGCACGGAGGCCCGCAGCCACAGCAGCTTGAACATGTCCGCCATGACCTTGTTGCGGTAGGCGGGCTTGTAGGTGCCCTGGTTGCTGACGAGCTGGACGAGGATGCGGCCCGCGGCGTCGATCCCCTCGACCTCGACACGGCTGCCGTCCGGCAGCCTGAGCGGCCTGGGGCGCAGCGCGGTGCCCAGCTGGTCGCCGAGGGCGAGCAGCATTCCGCGCTCGGGGGAGCCTTCGGTGAACCGGCTCCACTCGGTGGGGGCGTCAAGTACGGTCATATGCACGGGCTGGAGTCTAGGAATATTCCGTTTCGTACACGTTTCCAGGAAACGGCCTCGAACAGGAGTGGTTCGGCGACCTGACCGCGGACGAGCAGGCCGTGCTCCGGCACCTGCTGGAGAAGGTGTCCGCCCGGATCGCGCTCTCCTCGAAGACCACAGAGGACATACCGGGCACCTGAACCCTTCACACCGCGAACGACTTCCGGCACGACAGGCACACCATTGAAGTCAATGCATTGACAATCTGCTCGCCACCTTGTTCATTTAACGCACCGGCAACATCTCATAGCGCACAGCCGAGGACGTTGATCATGCTTAACCTCGCCTCCCTGCTGGAACACACGGCACGTCACCAGCCTGATCGCGAAGCACTCGTACAGGAACCGCTGCGGCTCACGTACGCCGAGGTCGACGCGGCGGCCAACCAGGTGGCGCGGCTGCTGGTCGACCGCGGTGTACGGCCCGGCGACCGGGTGGCGCTCAGCTGCCCCAGCCGGGTCGAGTTCGCGCAGATCTACTACGGCATCCTCAAAGCGGGCGCCGTCGTGGTGCCGCTCAACGTGATGCTCCGGCCGCGCGAACTCGCCTACCATCTCGCCGACTCCGGAGCGAGGGTCCTCTTCTTCAACCCGGGTGCCGCCGGGGCCGCGGCGGCCGCCGAAGCCGTCGCGCAGACGCCGCACTGCGAGCATCTGTTCCTGATCACCGACCATCCCGCCGAGGCGTCCCCCCTGGCCGGCGTCCCGAGCCTCACGGAGGCGCTGGCGAAACTCCCGGACACCTTCGAGTCGGTCGGCACCCGGGAGTCGGACACCGCGGTGATCCTCTACACCAGCGGCACCACCGGGCAGCCCAAGGGCGCCGAACTCACCCACTGCAACATGGTGCTGAACGCCCTGACCTGCCACCGCACCATCGACGCCCGACCGGACGACGTCCACCTGGCGGTCCTGCCGCTCTTCCACAGCTTCGGCCAGTCCGTCCAGATGAACGCGGCCTTCGGCATCGGCGCACGCCTCGTGCCGGCACCGCGTTTCGACGCGGACGACGTGCTGCGCACCCTGGCCGACGAGTCCGTGACCGTCTTCGCGGGCGTGCCCACCATGTACTGGAAACTCCTCGGCGCCTCCGTCGACGACCGCACCCGCGAGGCGATCACCGCCCGTCTGCGGATGGCCGTCTCCGGCGGTGCGGCGCTTCCGGCCGAGATCGGCGCCCGCTTCCGCGAGGTCTTCGGCGTCGACGTGTACGAGGGGTACGGCCTCTCCGAGACCAGCCCCATGGCGACCTTCCAGACCCCGGGCCGGCCGCCCAAGCCGGGCTCGGTCGGCGGCCCCGTGTGGGGGGGGTGGAACTGCGGCTGGTCGACGCGCAGGGCGACCCCGTGCCCGAGGGCGAGCCCGGTGAACTCGCGGTGCGGGGCCACAACGTGATGAAGGGCTACCTCGGGCGGCCCGAGGCCACGGCGGAGGTGCTGCGCGACGGCTGGTTCCGCACCGGGGACATCGCCCGCCGGGACGCCGACGGCGACTACGTCATCGTCGACCGGGCCAAGGACCTCGTCATCCGCGGCGGCTACAACATCTACCCCCGGGAGCTGGAGGAGGTCCTGCTCGGCCACCCCGAGGTCAGCCTCGCCTCGGTCGTCGGCGTCCCCCATCCCGTGCACGGCGAGGAGGTCAAGGCCTTCGTCATCCGGCAGCCGGGCTCGCGGCTGAGCGAGGACGCGCTCCGTGACTGGTGCCGCCAGACGATGGCCGCCTACAAGTACCCCCGCCTCTTCGAGTTCTGCAACGAACTGCCCATGACCGCCAGCGGCAAGATCCTCAAGCGGGAACTCCGCTGACCGGAGACCCACCGCACCGTCCGAAAGGCCGTGGCATGACCAGCGCCCGACGCATCGACACCCACCAGCACATCGTCCCGCCCTTCTACGCCGACTGGCTCTCCTCCGCAGGCGTCAGCGCGGGCGGCCTTCCCATCCCGCACTGGGATCCCGACTCCGCGCTCGCGCTGATGCATGACAACGGCATCGAGTCCGCCGTCCTGTCGGTGTCCACCCCGGGCGTGGAGCCGGGCGACAAGGACGAGGCACGCGCCATGGCCCGCGCGCTCAACGAGTTCTGCGCGAGTCTGCGCGACCGGCTCCCCGCCCGCTTCGGCTACTTCGCCACCCTCACCCTCCCGGACGTGGAGGGCGCGGTCCGCGAGGCCTGCCACGCGCTCGACGAACTGGGCGCCGACGGGGTGGTGCTCCTCGCCAACAACAAGGGCGTCTACCTGGGCGACAGCGCGTTCGATCCCCTGATGGCCGAACTGAACCGGCGTTCCGCCGTCGTCTTCGTCCATCCCTCGGCCCTCCCCGCCGAACCGGTCCCCGGGCTGCCCGCCTACGCGGCCGACTTCCTCCTCGACACCACCCGTGCCGCCGTCAACCTGGCCCGCTCCGGATCTCTGGACCGCTACCCGGACCTGAAGATCATCCTCTCCCACGCCGGCGGCTTCCTCCCGTACGCCGCCGAACGCCTGGCCGGGCACTGCGCACCGGACGGCACCGCCGCTGAGGGCATCGCCCGGCTGCGCCGCTTCTACTTCGACACCGCCCTGTCCTCCTCGCCCTACGCACTGCCGAGCCTCCTCGCCTTCGCCGACCCGACCCACATCACCTACGGCAGCGACTGGCCGTACGCTCCCGCCGCACGTTCCGCCCACTTCACCGGGCTGCTCGACGGTTTCCCGCTCTCCGAGGACCTGCGCCGGGCCGTCGAACGGGGCAACGCCGAGACCCTCTTCCCCCGTCTGGCCCGTTCCGGCGGGTGACAGGCCGTTGACGCGCGGGCACTCCACGCCCGCGCTCTCCCGGACATCCCTCCCTTTCCACCCTCTGCGTACCGCTCACGACGATGTGGCGCTCACCGCGGCTGGTCCATTGGTCTGTGAAAGCGACGCACCATGAAGAGTCGACACTCCGCGCATCCGGGCGGCCGACGCCCAGGCCGTCCCGGGGCAGGGCACCGGTGACCGGGCAGCGCGGGCGTCCCGAGCGGCCGTTGGATCCCGACGCGGGTCCGGTGCAGCGCTTCGCCCACGAACTGCGCTGCCTGCGCAGAACAGCCGGTTCGCCGTCGTACCGGGTGATGGCGGACCAGTCACGCGTGTCGGTGTCGGCGCTGTCGCGTGCCGCGGCGGGCGAACGTCTGCCGTCGGCCGCCGTGGTACGCGCCTACGCCCGAGCTTGCGGCGCGGATCCGGACGAGTGGGAGGTACGCCTGAAGGCGGCCGGCGAGCAGGTCAGTCAGTACGGCTCGACCCAGGAGAACTCGCCGTACCTGGGACCGGCGCCCTTCGATCGGGAGGACGAAAACCTGTTCTTCGGACGCGGCCAACCGGTCGAGGACGCCGTCCGGCTGATTCTGGACCAGCGGTTCGCGGTGCTCACCGGAGCCTCCGGTACCGGGAAGTCCTCACTGCTCAGGGCGGGTGTCGTGCCCAGGCTGAAGACGCTGCTGCGGCAGGCGGGCGGTGACGTCCCGGTCCATGTCGTCACACCGGGTCCGACCCCTGCGGCCACCCACGCCGGGTTGCTGGCGGCACGGCCGGACGGACCCGAACGCCTTGTCGCGATCGACCGGTTCGAGGAGATCTTCACTGTCTGCCGCGACCGCAGGGAACGCTGGCGGTTCGTCGACCTGTTGCTGAGCGCCCAGGACCCGACGGGGAGACTGCGGGTGCTCGTGGCGATGGACGGGACGTTCCGCCCGCGGTGCGCCGAGCACCCCGCTCTCGCGGAGACACTGCGCCGCACCGTGGTGCCGATACCGTCGATGAGCCGACAGGAACTGCGCGCGGCTGTGGTCGGGCCGGCCACCGCGTCAGGGTTGCGGGTCGAGAGGACCCTCACCACACGCATCGTCGAGGACGTCGTCGGCCAACCGGGCGCACTGCCGAACCTCTCCTGCACTCTGCGGGAGATCTGGCGTCGACGGCCCAGCGGTGTACTGACCCTGGCGGCGTACGAGGAGCTGGGCGGCGTGCATGGCATGGCCGCCGCTCGCGCCGAGGAACTCTACCGTGGGCTGTCCCCCGCCCAGGCCGATACCGCACAGCGGATCCTCCTGGCCATGATCAGGCCCGGTGAGGGCCGGGCCGACGCGTGCCGGCCGCTGCCCCGCACCGACCTGTGCGAGTGGTCGGACCCCGACGTGCCGGAGGTTCTCGAACTGCTGGTCCGCGCCCGGGTGGTCACCGGGGACGAGGACAAGGTCCAGCTCTCCCACGATGCCCTCGTCACCAGCTGGCCGCGGCTGCGCCGCTGGATCGAGGAGAACCGGGACCGGCTGCGCGCGCACCGGCACCTCGCGGTGGACTCGCTCACCTGGCAAGCCGGCGGCAACGACCCCGGCGGCCTGTACCGCGGGGCCCGGCTCGCCGTCGCCGACGCCCTGTTCGCCCGGCACAGCCAGGACCATGACCTGACCTGCCTGGAGCGGTCCTTTCTCAGCGCCTCCCGGGTGGCCTGTCGCATGGACCGCTGGCGGGCCGACCGTGCGGACCAACGCCTGCGAAAGCTGGTGCTCGCGCTGTGCCTCGTCACAGCGGGAGCACTGGTGGCCGGCGTGCTGGCCTGGGACCAGAACGGCCTGGCCGATCAGGCACGGCGCCAGGCCCAGTCCCGTCAGGCCGCGGCCCTCGCGGGCCGGATGCGCCTCACGGACCCGCGTACCGCAGCGCTGCTGAGCGTCGCGGCCTGGCGTCTGGCTCCGCTCCCGGAGAGTCGCGACGCCGTGCTCGGGTCGCTCACCGATCCGGAGCTGGACACCTTCACCGCGCCTCGGCGCACGAGCACGGCCCAGGACTTCCTCACCGGTTCCGGGCACACCCTGCTGCACATGGAAGGTGGTCACTGGTCGTCGTGGGACGTGACCACCCATCGCCGCACCGGTTCCGGGCGCCTGCCGGACGCCCCGGTCACAGCGGTCGGCCCCGACGGCCAGACGTTCGCACTCCGCGGGCGCGGTAGCACGCCGGGCGCTCTGTGGCAGCTCCCCTCCGGGCGGCGAGCGGTGAGTGGACACGTCCTGGGGTTCGGCGCCGGCCCTGACAGCTACGCCGTACTCGACCCCGACGGCAGGGCACGGCTGCGGGCCATCGACGACGACCGGGTGCTGTTCGAGACCACCGGGGCCGACGCCCTCGTGTCCAGCGTGGATCACCGGCTGGTGGCCGTCTGCTCGGCAGGACATCCGCTGTCGGTGTGGGACACGGCCAGCGGTCGGGAACTGGCGGGCGGCTGGCGGACCCTCCCGATGCCGGCTTGTTCGAGCGCGGCGTCGACGTTCGACCGGAGCGGCACCCGGCTCGCCGTGGTCACGGCCGACGGAATAGGGGTGTGGGACACGGCCACGGGACGGCGCATAGCGGACATCGACCACCCGGACGGCGCGCATCTGGACTTCACCGCGGACGGGAGATTCCTGGCCCTGGCGGGCCGGAACGACGTGTCGCTGTGGCGGATCTCGACACCGGACGCACCGGTGTTCCGGCATCCGCTCACCGACGGTCCACTCACGGATCTCGCCCTCGATCCCGGGCGACCGGTGCTGCGCTACCTGGCCTCCGGCACCGTGCACTCCCTCGACATCTCCGGACCCCTGTCCGCCACGTGGCGGGATCGTCCTGTCGGTGACCAGCTCCTCAGCCCCGACGGACGGGTACTGGCCACCGCGGATCAAGACGGCGGCCAGTACCACTTCCGGCTTGTCGCGACCACGACCGGCCGGACCATCGCCCAGCTGCCGACGCGGACTGCGGTGGGACCGGAGCGGCGGCAGACCACGGCGGTCGCGTCCCCGGACGGCGGACCCCTAATGTCCTTCAGCCCCGACAGCCGGTTCTTCTCCTACGGCACGTCCGGTGTCTCCTCCCGTCTCGCCGTCTGGGACGTGTACAACCGGCGCGAACGGGCCTCCCTCGACGTGGATCCGAGACCGCCCGGCAGCACGATCCGCTCCATCGCGCTGTCCCCCGGCGGACGCAAACTCCTGATCGCCCGGCTCACGCCCGGCGACGCACCCACCGGTGAGGTCTGGGACACGGCCCACCGGACCCTGACGGACCAGCCCGACGTGGTGACGGCCACCCGTGGCGCCGCGCTGGCGGCGGGATTCGGCGGGCCCGCCACGTCGCTGCCCTTCGGCCAGGACATCGGCGTGCCCCTCGTCCGGCCGCACGGCCCCGCCGTCGTCGCGCTGAGCGCCGACGGCACCCTCGCAGCGACGGACGGAGAACTCGGCGCTGTCACCGTCTGGCGCGGCAACCGGGTGCGCAGCCCCACAGCGGTCCTCCCCGCCGCACCGGCCGGTTGCGCCCCCTGCTCCCAGGTCACCGCCCTCGCCTTTAGCCCCGACGGCCGCACCCTGGCGGCGGGCTACGACTCCGGCGCCGTGCGGCTCCTCGACGTCGCCACCCGGCAGCCGCTCGGCGGCAGCCTCAGCACCCCGGGCGACGCGATCCGTTCCCTCGCGTTCGGTACGGACGGCGGCTCCGTCTACGCCGGCAGCGCCCGCGTCCCGCTCCAGCGGTACGTCATAGAGCCCCGGTCGGTCGTCACCCGCCTCTGCGAGCGGGCCGGTACCACCCTGACCAAGAGCAGGTGGCGCACCTATTTCCCCGAAACGCCCTACCTGCGCGTATGCCCTGTCTCCAAGGCCGGCACGGATCCCGCACCACCGTGCGCCGACGTCTGCTCGCCGCCCCTGCCATCACCGACCCAGCCGTCGTCGGCGCCTCGGGCTAACGCCGAGGCCGGTATCCGGGCCCGAGTCGCCAACGCGAACGGCAGCAGATCGGCGGCCCGCTGAGACGTCCGCTGGGGACGCCCATCCGACCGCCGGGATACGCATGCCGACCGGCAGGCTTCCGCTCGATACCCGAAGGACTCCGCCGCGACGCCGCCTGTGGAGACGATCTCCCCCATCACCGGGCAGGGCAGATGGGGAAGGGCGACGATGCCTGGATCAGTCCTCGGAAACCAGTCGCACGCCACGGGCGCACGTCCCCGGCCGGAGCCCCGCCATCGCACTAGCTCGGGTGACTACCGCTCACCTCACTCTGGGGGAGCGATCTCCCTCCTTCACCGCCGCTGCCAGGAAAGCCCCTGTTACGGAGAGCTGCACTGGCGGTGACGCCCTCGTTACTTGCCCGCTGGCGAGTTGTTTATGCCTCTGAGCTGCATTGAGCAACAAATCCCGCCCATCAAAAGTGGGGGCTGCCGGCCCGCCGTCCCTCCCCCGACGGCCGACCGGTGGCGGCCGACGGCGACCCCGTCGGCCGCCGCAAGACCCGGTTCCGCTCAAACCGCCGAGCGCCTCATCGGCACCACCACTCACCCAACGGAGTGATAGATGACCCTCACGCGCCACAAGTCCGGTCCCTCCAGGCGACTCACCAGAGCAGCCGGCGTGGCAACGGCCCTCACCCTGGGGGCCTCGCTGATGGCGGTTCCGCAGACCGCATTCGCCGCCGACAGTCCGACCACCCAGGACCTGCTGTCCAAGTGCGGTACGAGCTCGGTCGACCTATGCGAGTTCCACGCCACGACGTACTGGACCTACACGGGCCCCAACCACCAGGTCGGCACCACCGCCTACAACTGCGCGAGCCAGACCAACCAGCACCGCATCGACTGGTCGGACACGACCGGCACCACGGACTCCGTCGGTGTCTCCATCAGCGCCTCCGCGGGCTTCTGGAAGGTCTACGAGGCTTCTGTCGAGCTGAGCTACGGCCACTCCTGGGAAACCTCGCACACCGACACCGAGAGCAACACGATCAACATCCCGGCCGGCTACAAGGGCTGGATAGAACGCGGCACCGCCAAGCAGCAGGCCGAGGGCTGGTACGAGCTTCACTTCCCCAGCCGCTACTACGGCCATTACATCTGGTACGTCAACAACTACAAGTCGTCCGGTTTCAACCAGGACAACCCGAGCTCGGGTTATGTCAACTTCAAGGACGCCAAGATGACGTCCAGCGAGCGCTCCTCGCACTGCGGCTAGGCACCCACGCACGAGGAATGAGCTGCTCCATGACCTCAGGGAACCGTCGTCGGCTCCGCATATCGACCGCCATGCTCTCGGTGCTGCTGCTGACCAGCTGCGGCAACACCACCGCAGGCAAGACAACGGTCTCCTCCGCGGACCACGAGGGACCCACGGTGATCGGCAGCGACGGCTCCGCCGAGAGCCGGGTGGTAGCGGCAATGTACGGACAGCTCCTGACCGCAGCCGGCCAACGGGTCCGGACGGCGCCGAAGGAGTACGCATCGCCGTCCGACTCGGCCAAGGCCGTGGTGGCGGGCGAGATCTCGCTCGCCCCCGCCTATGAAGCCACTGTGCTGCGCACGTTTCCGGCCGGGGAGACTCTGCCGGGCAACATGGCGGCGACGCTGAGCACGGTGCTCCCCGTGGGCATCGACGCCCTGCCGGCCGCCGCCGCCCAGCACGGCGTAGTCCTCGCCGTCACCCGGGCCGCCGCCGGACTCAACGGCGGCATGCACAGCATCGCCGACCTGGCCGGGCCCGGCCGTCGGCTGACCCTCGGCGGCTCCGCGTCCGGCGACCTCGACACCCCCTCGGTGTCCGCGCTGAAGGCGGCGTACGGCTGCACCCTCGTCTCCTCGGGCACTACGGCGACCGCCGACGTGCTCGCCCTGTCCAGCACCGACCCCGTCCTCACCCGGGACCACTTGGTCGTGCTGACCGACCCCAAGGGCGTCATCCCGCCCGAACACGTCTTCCCGCTGATCGCCGCTCCCTTCGCGGGCCTGGCCGCCCGCGGAGCCCTCTCCCGGGTCAACACCGACCTCACGACGGAACAGCTGGCCACGCTCGCTGCGTCCGTCAGGGCCGGCGAAAGCCCCGGCACGGCGGCACGGGCCTGGCTGCGGTCCCGGCGACTGCTCGGCTGAGCCCGCTTCATTTTGACCAGTACTCACAGGATGGTGATGACGCGATGCGCGACATCAGAAGGAAACTCACCCTTGGCCTGCTCGCCGTCGGCGCCACCCTCGGCGGCCTGGCACTTCCCACGACGGCCAGCGCCGACTCGGCCTCCGCCGTGCAAATCACCCTCTGCAACGACTCGGACGTGCAGATCGACTACTGGATCAAGGGCTACAACCAGTTCAACGACTGGGACGACTCACCGGTCTGGAAGGCCAACGCGCACACCTGCGCCACGGGCTGGAACTACTGGTGGAAGAAGAACTCCTCGATCGAGCTGCACTACAAGCGCGGCAGCGCCGCGTGGACGTGGAAAGAGGCGTACATCCCGAAGACCAGCTCTTCGACCACGACCCTGCGGCTGTCCTGACCGGATGCACCCGGCCGCACCAGCGGACATGTCTCAGGACCGGGCCGAGGCCCGGTCCTGAGACATGTCCGGATCACGGGCAGCGAGACGCGGGAAGAACACCTCCGCACTCCCCCGGTTGATCGCGTCCAACTGCCCGCCTCACCACCCTTGTGTCGGACAGCGGGAGGGAATGACCCAGAAGGCAGGCTCCCCGCCCGACGGCTAGACAGGGTCCAGTTCCAGGTCGAGATCCAGGTCCAGGGTCACCAGTCCCGCACTGTCGTCCAGTTCGGCCCAGACCGTCTTGCCGTGGCGGGCGTGCCGCGTACCCCAGTGCCTGGCCAACTGGCCCACCAGCAACAGACCACGGCCTCCTTCGTCGAACACCCTTGCTCGGCGTAGATGCGGAGTCGTACTGCTGTCGTCGGTGACCTCGCACATGAGGGCGTGGTCGTGAATCAGACGCAACCGAATGGGCGGCCGGCCGTAGCGGATGGCGTTGGTGACCAGTTCGCTGACGACGAGTTCGGCGGTGAAGTCCAGCCCTTCCAGACCCCAGTCGGCCAGTTGCCGGGAGACGGCCGATCGCGTTCGGGAGACGATGGCGGGGTCCGCTTCGAGCTCCCAGGTGGCGACATGACGGTCGGCCAGGCCGACAGCGCGTGCCAGGACGAGCGCCACGTCGTCCTCCGGCTGGTCCGGCAACAGGGTCTTGACCACGAAGTCACAGGCGTCCTCCAGTGAGTCCGAGGGTCTGGCGAGAGCGCCGCGCAACCTGGTGATGCCCGTCTCGATGTCATGGTCGCGAGCTTCGACCAGGCCATCGGTGTAGAGGGCGAGCAGGCTGCCGTCGGGCAGGTCGATCTCGGCCGACTCGAACGGCAGGCCCCCGAGGCCCAACGGCGGGCCGGGAGGCAGGTCGACCATGTCGACGACGCCGTCGCTCGTCACCATGACGGGCAGTACGTGTCCGGCCCGGGCCAGGTTGCAGCGGCGCGAGACGGGATCGTAGACGGCGTACAGACACGTGGCACCCAGGTCACCCTCGTCCTGCGTGTCCGCGTCGGCGACAGCCTCGGCGGACAGCCGGATCACGACGTCGTCCAGGTGTGTGAGGAGCTCGTCCGGCGGCAGGTCGATGTCGGCCAGGGTGCGCACGGCGGTACGGAGCCGCCCCATGGTGGCGGCGGCGTGGATGCCGTGGCCGACCACGTCGCCTACCACGAGGGCCACCCGGGCACCGGACAGCGGGATGATGTCGTACCAGTCACCTCCCACACCGAGTTCGGCCGCGGCCGGCAGGTAGCGGTAGGCGATCTCCAGGGTGTTCTGTCCGGTGGTGTGCCGAGGCAGGAAACTACGCTGCAGGGCGAGTGCATTCGCACGCATGCGTGTGTAGCGCAGGGCGTTGTCGATGGCCGTGGCGGCCCTGGCCACTATGTCCTGGACGAACAGCAGGTCCGCGTCGTCGAACGGCTCGGTGGCGCGCAGGCGGTAGAAGCGTGCGACTCCCAGGGTCGTGCCGCGCGTGCACAGCGGTGCCACCAGGATGGAGTGGATCTGGGCGACGCCGCCGGAGAGGCCTGGGTCGGACGTCGACGTGTCGGCGTCGTACCGCGAGGCGAGTCCGGTGACCAGAGCGCTCTGCTCGGGGGATCCGGGTGCGCAGGTGTGGACCTCCGCCACGTCGGTCGTGACCACCGGTGATTCCCCCTCTCCGGTCCGGTGGGCGACCCGCCGCAAGGTGAACACTCCCGGCTCCCGCTTGCCGGGTCCCGGGAGCACGGAGTCCAGCAGATCGACGGTGACGAGGTCGGCGAAGTTCTCGGCGGCCAGGTCCGCCAGTTCCTGTGCGGTCCGCGCGATGTCCAGAGTGGTCCCGATGCGTGTGCTGGCCTCGTTCACCGTCGCCATCCGCCCCCGCAGTCGACGGTCCCATTCCTCCTGGTACGCGGCGACGCCCCGCTCGGAGGTCCGGTCGAGGAACTGGGTCGTCCGCGCGATCAGTCTCTGGGTCGTCGCGCAGATCAGCCGGGGATCGTCCGTCAGCCGGGGCATCTGCTCCAGTATCCGGTCGACGACGACTCCCTGTCCGAGGCGGTAGGCCCGCAGCAGCACGCTGACGGGGGTGCCGTGCCGAGCCAGCCGACGCGCCCGTTCCAGGTCGGCGGCCGGTGGCTCGATGTCGCCTGGCGGGATGTTGTACTCAAGCGCGAACAGCGCACCGGCGACCCGCTCGGCGATGTTCTGCGATGCCCGCACCTCCGGGTCCTCCCAGAGTTCCGGCACGTCCCTGCGCAGGGCCTCCTCCACCTGGCACGCCAGCTCGCCCGCCCTCGGGCTGAGGTCGTGTGCGGCCCGGGCGAGAAGAGCGTCGGGCGTGAAGTCCACCTTCAAAACGTTACGCCCCGCACGCGTTCCCGCATCGTGGGACAGCGAGGCCCGGGGGATCCGCCTCACGGGTGTAGCCCGCTTCCCGTGGCCCGGCCCGGGGACAGCCCCGGTCCACCGGCCCGGTGGACCGGGGCGCGACGGAATCAAGGCCCCTGGCCCGCGGACGGAGGACATCGCAAGCGGACGTCGGGCTCGGAGGCCGATGAGACCGCGCAGACGATCAGCCGCCACTCCGCAGCACCCGGGACAGGCCCAGCGCCGAGGTCCGCACGGCGGGGGCCAACTGGGCCGGACTGAAGCGGGAGCGGGGCACGGCCACCGAGATCGCCGCGACCGTGGTCCCGCCCGCGAACACGGGAGCCGCGATGCAGGCGCGGAAGCCAGGGATGCCGACCAGGGCGGTGTCGGGCAGCGGGTGTTGGGTGCGCCTCCCAAGGTAGGCGTAGACCGCGAAGCACACGACGCTGACGGCGAAGGCGCCGATCGCCACTGGTTCCGTCCATCCCTTCTCGTTGCGCTCGATGATTCCGCACACGAGCGTGTCGATGGCCAGGGCGGTACTGACGGCACCCGCGACGTCGAGCCGGGGCGGGTGGGCGTCCTTGGCGTTGGATGCCTGCAAAACGGCGGCGAGGGCGGCGGTCAGGGCCACGGTGGTGCCGACGACGAAGATCGACCGCCAGGTGAACCACTCCAACAGCGCGCCTGCCGCCAGCATGCCGATGATGGCGTCCGCGGCGAAGCCTCACCAGTGGCCACGCGCGTGAACCGCTGTTCCAGCGGGAAGGCCGCGGTGATCGTCGACAGCGTGCCGGACATGATCATCACGGCGCCGAGAGGCCCATAATGGCCCGCCAGACGACGAGGGTGCCGGTGGAGTCGGTGAAGGAGGCCGCGAGCGAGGCGGCACCGAAGGCAACGGTATCGACGACGAGGACGTCACGGCGTCCGAGGCGGTCGAGGTTGAGCGCGGAGACAGACGCGACGAGTAGGACGAGCGACAGCCACATCGCGAACAGGACACCGCGGGTTCCGGCGCGGCCGGTGGCGACGCCTGGCGCCGTCTCTGTCTGGGAGTGGTGATCACGGGGACGCTCTCTCGACGATGGCGGGAATCAACCGCGCCGCTGCTCGCGGCGGTCGGCGCCCAGGCGGGCGTAGAGGCCGAGCAGGTCGGGGTGGTCCACGGTGGCCGGGTTGACGACCTGCTCGGCGGGCGCGCCCTGGAGCAGGCGTTTCACCGGGACCTCCAGCTTCTTGCCGGTGCGGGTGCGCGGGATCGCCGGTACCTCGATGATCTCGTCGGGGACATGGCGGGGTGAGGCACCGGTGCGGATCGCCTCGCGGATGCGCTCGTGCAAGGCGTCGTCCAGTTCCGCACCGGCGGCAAGGACCACGAACAAGGGCATCCAATAGCCGCCTTCCGGCTCCTCCGCGCCGATGACGAGCGCCTCCGTGATCTCCGGTAGCCGCTCGACGACATCGTGGATGTCGGCGCTGCCCAGGCGTACGCCGTTGCGGTTGAGGGTGGAGTCGGAACGGCCGTGCACGATCACCGAGCCGTGGGAGGTGAGGGTGATCCAGTCGCCGTGCCGCCACACCCCGTCGTAGGCGGAGAAGTAGGCGTCGCGGTAGCGGCTGCCGTCTGGGTCGTTCCAGAAGTACAGCGGCATGGACGGCATGGGCCGGGTGACCACGAGCTCGCCGACCTGGTCCACCACCGGCATGCCCTCCTCGTCGTACGCGGCGAGCGCGACACCCAGGCAGGGGGCGGACAGTTCGCCCGCCCACACCGGCAGCGTGGGAGCTCCGGCGGCGAAACCGGAGACGACGTCCGTGCCGCCGCTGATGGACACGAGCTGGACGCGGTCGCCGATGTGGTCGCGGACCCAAGGGTGGGCGGAGGCCGGCAAGGCGGAGCCGGTGCAGCCGATGGCACGGATGGCCGACAGGTCGTGGACGGAGGGGGCGATGCCGAACTTGGCCATGCCCAGCAGGAATTGGGGGCTGGTGCCGAAGAGGGTGACGCGGTGGCGGGCCGCCAGGTCCCACAGAATGTCCGGCTGGGTGAGCAGCGCCGGGCTGCCGTCGTAGGTGCAGGTCGTGGCACCGGTGAGGAGGGTGGAGGCAACCAGGTTCCACATCATCCAGTGGGTGGTCGTGTACCAGAGCAGCCGGTCACCGGGGCCAAGGTCGGACTGGAGACCGAGGGTCTTGAGGTGCTCCAGCAGGACACCGCCGTGTCCGTGGACGATGCCCTTGGGCAGGCCGGTGGTACCGGAGGAGAAGACGACCCACAGGGGGTGGTCGAACGGCACGGGCGTACAGGTGAGTTCCTCGGTACGGGTGGCCGTCTCCTCCCACGGAAGGACCAGTGACGGGTAGTTCGACGTGAGGCCGGGCAGGCCGACGTGGTCGACTAGCACCGTGGCCTTCAACGTCGGCAGCGCGCGGGCGAGTTCGAGGGTGGCCTCGCGGCGGTCGTGAGTCGTGCTGTTGAAGCGGTAGCCGTCGGCGGCGATCAGGACGGTGGGTTCCAGCTGGCCGAAGCGGTCGGCGGCGGCCTTGGGCGCGTAGTCCTGCCCGCACACCGACCACACCGCGCCCAGGCTCGCGGCGGCCAGGAACGCGACGATGGCGTGCGGGGTGTTGGGCAGGTATCCGACCACGCGGTCGCCCTGTCCCACGCCGAGGTCGCGCAGGGTGGCGGCGACGGACGCCACCTGGGAACGCAGCCGCCCGCCCGTCACCTCGTATCCAGTGCCGGTCTCGTCGAGGGCGACGATCGCCGGGTCTTCCTCGACGAGGTTGCGCAGCGCGTGGTGGGCGTAGTTGAGGGTGGCACCGGGGAACCAGCGGGCGCCGGGCATGGTCTCCTCTGCCAGGACCCGCTCGTACGGGGTGTCGGCGTCGATGTCGAAGTACTCCCACACCGCCCCCCAGAAGTTCTCCAGGTCGGTGACCGACCAGCGGTGCAGGGCTGCGTAGTCGGAAAGATCCGCCTCGACGCCCCACCTCTCGGAGGCCCAGCGCCCGAAGTCCGCGATCCGGCTGAGCTCGGCGGACTCCGGGGCCGGGGTCCAGAACGGTTTGGCGTACGGCATGGTCATGGAGTGGCTCTCCTGGCGAGGCGGGTGGACACGGGTTGTTCGGCGGACCTGGTGGTGCAGAGCAGGGGCGCCCACGCCGCAGTCGCCGTGAAGGTGGCAGCCCCTGCAGGGACCACGTCCAGGACGACGCGATCGGGGCGCAGCAGGACGGCGTCGGCACGGCCCTCGCGCAACCAGCCGGCGAGCGTTCCGTCGTCGCCGACGTCATGAACGTCGACGACCCGCGCGCCCAGGGCGTCGGTGAGCGTGCGCAGGCCGGGCGGCAGGGACACCGCGGTCAGCACGGCGAAGGAGTCGCCGAGGACGTCGTCGAACGGGCCCCGCTGCCCGTCGGCGGCCGTCACCCGGGGCTGCGGGCAGTAGGTGCCGCCGAGCCGGCCGCGACGTACGAGTGGACCGACGGGCAGCGGACGGCCGAGATCCCGGCTCACCCTGGCCGTCACACCCGGTATGCGGCAGACCGTGGCGACAGCGGCGCGACGCAACGCGGCGGTGCGGTCCTGACCGCCGGTCATGGCCCATCCAGTCGCGACCGCGAGGCGTATCACGTGCCGGGCGTGCGGCTTGCGCTCCCGCTCGTAGGTGTCCAGCAGCCACTCGTCGCCGCCCTGCTGCAGGACCCGGGCAAGCTTCCAGCTCAGGTTGTAGGCGTCCCGCAGCCCCGAGCACAGACCTTGCCCGACGAACGGCGGAGTGAGATGCGCGGCGTCGCCGAGCAGGAAGACCCGGCCGCGGCGCCAGCGTTCCGCGATGCGGGCCCGGAAAGTGTACTGGGCCTGCCGGATGACGTGGAAGTCGTCGACGTGGGAGATGACCACCCACGGCAGGACCAGTTCCCGCAGCAGCGCGTCGTCGAGGACCTCGCCCTTCGCCAGCCGGAACTCCCAGCGGTAGCGGTCCTCGCCGATCCGCATGAAGGTGGCCGGACGGTGCGGGTCGCAGACCTGGTCGACGCCTTCCCAGCAGCGAACGGCGGCCTTGGTCGTCACGTCGATGACGGTCCAGTGCTCCTCGAAGCGCAGGTCCTGCCAGGCGGCGCCGATGGCGTCCCG
The DNA here is from genome assembly GCF_010548375.1 of Streptomyces sp. SID13726. GTDB lineage: Bacteria > Actinomycetota > Actinomycetes > Streptomycetales > Streptomycetaceae > Streptomyces. The sequence goes on along the minus strand of NZ_JAAGLY010000014.1, from coordinate 118,467 downwards.
GGTGAGACCGTTCGCGCCGTCGCAGCCGAGGACCGCCTCGGCCAGCACCTCGTGCTCGCCCTGGTCGTCGCGGTAGGTGACCAGGACCGGCCCGTCGCCGGACTGCTCGACGCCCGTCACCTCCACGCCGCCGCGCAGCTCGCACTCCGGACGACGGGCCAGCGCCTGGCGCAACAGCCGCTCCAGCTCGGGCTGGTCGAACATGCTGGTCTGCGGGAAGCCGTGGTGCCCCCGCGCGGACCGCTGGAACTCAGCGATCACACGGTGCCGGGCGTCCAGCAATCTGAGACCGCGCGCCGGACGGGCCACGGCGGTGAACTCGTCGCTGACACCGGCGGCCTGCAGGATGCGGCGCACCTCGTCGTCGGTGGCGACGGCACGGGGCAGCGGATAGACATCGTGGTGGCGTTCGAGGAGTACGGTCCTCACCCCACGCCGGGCCAGCAGGAGGGCGGCGGTCACGCCCACCGGTCCGGCGCCGACGATCACCACGGGTACGTCTGCCGAGGGGGACTCGACGGTCATGTGCGGCTCGCTTCGGGTCTCAGTGCGCGTCGGCCACGGGTGTGCGCTGCTCGCCCAGGTCGATCCGAGCGTCCGGGGTGGCGATGGTGGCGGTCACGACATCACCGGCGTGCAGGTAGTGCGGGTTCATCGCCTGAGCCTTGAAGAACGCCTTCCACTTCACTGCGGGCGGCAGCAGCGCGCCGATCTTCTCGACCGGCTTCGACGGAGCCTTCAGGGCTGTACCACCGGGGGTGCCCGTCAGCAGCAGGTCGCCGGGCTGGAGCGACTGGAAGCGAGCCAGCAGGGTCAGCGCCTGCGCCGGCCGGACGATCATGTCCGCCAGGGTGCGGTCCTGGCGCAGCTCGCCGTTGACGCTCAACTTCAGCCGCAGGTCGAGGAGACGCTCGAACTCGTGCGGCTCCAGCAGGGTCAGGTGGGGCCCGGTCGGCGTGAAGGTCGGGTACGACTTGCTCTCGTAGAACTGCGTCTTGGTCAGCTGTACGTCACGGGCACTCACGTCATTCGTGATCACCAGCCCGGCGACGTACGACGGCAGGTCCCGCTCCTCGACGACGGTGCCCAGCGGCAGCGGCGCCCCCATGACGAGGCCCAGCTCGATCTCGTAGTCAAGGAACTTCACGTGCTCCGGGCGGACGATCGTCTCGCCCGGTCCGCTCACCGAACTCGACGCCTTGCGGAAGAAGGCGGGCGGGATGTCGCCGGTGAAGCCCGAATCGCGCGCGTGGCTGCGGTAGTTGACCATCTGGCAGACCACCCGGCAGGGGGTGGTGACGGGCGAGAGGGCGCCCAGATCCGCGACCGGAGTGCCCGTCTCGTCGGAGGCGGCGGTCTCCGCGACGGCGGCACGCTCGGCGAGCAGTTCGGCGGTGGTCGTCGCCTTGGTGTCGATGGGGACGGCGCGCTCGCCGCGCACCACCCACCAGCCGTCGGCGGTGCGCAGGACGTTGGTGCTCATGAGTTCACGGCTTTCAGCAGGCCCAGCAGGCGGGCGGGGTCGAGTTCGTTGTCACCGCGCAGGGCGTGCAGCACCTCGCGCAGCTTGGCGGGCGACGGCGTGGCGCCGAGGAAGTCGCGGGTGGCGGGCGGCCCCCACTGGGCGAGGCCGCTGGTGGACATGGGCGCCCAGCCGGGTTCAACGTCGCAGGAGAAGAGGTCGCCGTCGGCGAAGTGCTCCAGCATGAAGTGGTCGGGGTCGCGCCAGTAGTCGAAGAGCTGGCTGCCCTGGATGTGCCGACCGATGCCCCAACTGCGCTTGTAGCCGCGCTCACCCAGGTACTCACCGCCCGCGGCGATCGAGTCGAGGTCGGTGACCTGGTAGGCGGAGTGGACGTAGCCCGTACCCGGGCCGAGGTGCATGGCGAGGGTGTGGTGGTCGGCCGGGACGCCGCCGAGGTCGCAACGGATGAAGGCCATCGTCGGCCCGCGTCCGCGCTGTCCGTCCAGGAACAGGAAGTCGGACACGATCATCCCGAGGGTGTCCAGGTACCACTCCAGGGCCCGGCCGAACACCCGCGTCTCCAGCACCACATGTCCGAGGCGCTGGATACGGGACGGCTCGCGGGGCGGGCGCTGGGCGGCGTTCGTACGGCGGTGCTCGGTTCCGAAGTTCAGCAGCAGCGGCTGCTGGCCCGGCAGTTCAGGCAGCCGCTCAGCGCAGTGCACCACCCGAACTGGGAAGCCCGATGGGTCGAGCAGATCGACCGCCCTGCCGCCGCCTGGCACGTCGGAGTCCCGCACGGAGGTGCCCGTCGCCCTGGCCAGCCGGCCCAGGTCGGCCGACTCCGCCGCGCGGAAAGCCGGGCCGATGAAACGCGAGGTCCGCCCGCGCCGGATCACCATGCAGGGCGAGCCGGCGAAAGTGCCCCGCAGCCACAGCTCCCGCTCCGTGCGGGCGGCGATCTGGAAGCCGAAGTCGCGGGCGAAGACCTCCGCCCGGTCCAGGTCGGGCTTCTCGAACTCCAGCCAGGCCAGGTCGGCGACCTTGATCGCGGGGTTCCGGGACCGGCCCGGGTGCTCGCCGCGCAGGGCGCCCTGCTCACTGTGCAGGTCCTGATGAGGTGTCGCGACGGCGGCTGCGGCCACGCGTGTTTCAGACATGGTGCCCTCCGAGCAACATTGCCGTATTGAGGAAATCATCAACTTTGACAGACACTTCGTCAATAGGCCTACCGGAAGGAAAATGAGGGAATCATCAGAACTGTGGTGAGCCTTGTCTCCGCGGCTAGACTCTGACGCATGCCCACGTCAGCCCCGTTCAGCAACCGGTTCGAGCGACGCCGCGCCGAGACCCGCCAGGCGCTTGTCCGCGCCGCTCGCCAGATCCTCGCCGAGACCGGGGACACCAGCGCCAGCATCCAGGTGATCGCCGAGCGCGCGGATGTCGGCTTCGGCTCCTTCTACAACCACTTCGAGTCCAAGACGGAGCTGTTCGAAGCAGCGGTGGTGGACGCCCTGGAGGAATTCGGCCAAACCTTCGACGAGCACCTGGCGGAGATCGACGACCCGGCGGAACTCGTCGCCGCCGGCTTCCGGCTCAGCGCCCGCATGGCCGATTCCCACCCGGAACTCATCCAGGTGCTGCGCCACCGCGGCCTCGGCCATCTCCACTCCGACAACGGCCTGTCCAGGCGGGCCCTGCGCGACCTCCAGGTCGGCATCAGTTCCCGCCGCTTCACCAGGGTCGAACCGGTCATCGCTCTCTCCGCACTGGGCGGGACCCTGCTCTCCCTCTTGGAGCTGAGGTTCGCCCGCCCGGAACTCGACGGCGACGAGGCCGCCTCGAACCTCGCCGAGATGACCCTGCGCATGCTGGGCGTCCCGCACGACGACGCCCACGAGATCGCCCGGCGCCCGCTGCCCGAACTGGGGTGAGTACCCGGCACCACGTCTTGCGAAGGACACCACTCATGGCCGACACACAGGCCCCCGCAGGACACGCGCGAACGGCGTGGAGTCGCGTCGGCGGATCCTCGACGCCGCCCTGGAGATCGCAGGCGAACGCGGCTACGAGAGCACGTCCATCGCGGCGGTCAGCGCCAAGTGCGGGCTGCCCGCCAGCTCGATCTACGATCAGGCCGGCGGTGGCGGCACCCGTGCCGTCGTCCGCCGACGCCCCGGAGTTGACCGCGCCCAGGAGTGCGAGCAGATGGGCCTCGATGGCGCCCTGAGCGGGCCCGACGGGACGACCGTGCGGAAACGCCCTGAGCCTGTCCCTCGGCGAGGATGCCGCCGACCGTCTCGCGCGCCTGGTCCGGACCGAGGTTCTGGCCTGCTAGGCCGATCAGTGTGCGACAGCAGTCCCCGACCGGCCAGAGGGTGAGAACGAAACGCGCCAGGACACTCAGGGGGCCGAAGGCGCGTGAACTCGTCGCGGCGATCGCCAGACGTACCGCCTCCGCGGCCTCCTCAGCCAGATCCGCGACCAGCGCAGCGCGGCCGGCGAAGTGCGTGGAGACGGTGCGCCCCGATCCCGAAAGCAGGCTCGAGAATGCGGGTGCGCGTATGGCGCGTCGCGCGGCGGCGCCGTGTTGCCAGTGGCGGAGCTGTCGATGGGGTCGGGCTGCTCACGTGGGCACCTCGGCGTGGAGAAGGAAGGGGGCAACCGCGGCATTTCCACATCGACGAACAAGCCACTGATCTACTCATCGATGCCCAACTAACTCTCCGCCCTGGGCCATCGCCGCCAGCCCGCTGCCGGCCGGCGAGGAAGCCGACAACAAGGAGCATCGCCCGCTCCGTGCGCGAGTCGAGCACGCGATCGACCGGCTGAAGAACTACAACATCCTCCGTGACGCCCGCCAGCCCGGCGAGGGCCTCCACCATGCAGTCCAGGCAGTCGCCCGCATGCACAATCTCGCCCTGACCCCGTGATCAGCACAGCCGTATGGCGGGCCGTGACCTGCACACTCCCGTCCTTCTGCAACGCCCTTCAGCTCGGCACCTCGCTCCCCAACTCGGCAGCCCTATCCGCCAGTTCACGCCACACCTTCGCCGGTACCGGAATCCCCTTCGCGCCGCGCTCTGCGGCCACCATGGCGCTCCGTTCGCCCGGGTAGTAGATGTCGTCCGCGCCCTCCGCCACTGGCAGGCCCTTGAGCATGTTCAGGGTCGCGTCGACGCCCTGCGTGAAAGTCTCCGTGCCACCGAAGGCCGCCGGGTCCACCGCGATGAGCAGGGCGTTCTGGCGGTGCTTGCGGCTGTTCGGGGCGTCGCCGTGGAACGCCGCGAAAATCGGCGCGCCGACCAGCACGCTGGTGAGGATCTCGAAGGCCAGGGACATACCCGAACCCTTCGCGCCACCCAGCGGCAGGGGCATGACCGCCGCCGCGGGGTCGGTGGTGGGAGTGCCGTCCTCCGCCGCGGCCGCGCCCTCCGGCAGGGGCGTGCCGCTCGCCTTCGCCTGGCGGATCTTGCCGAGAGCGATGGTGGCCGTGGCCATGTCCAGCAACAGGGGCTCACGGCTCTCGGACGGTACGGCGATCGCGAGCGGGCTCGTCGCCACGGCCACGCCCTGCACTCCCGTGTACCCCATGTTCGGCATCCCGGCGACGAACCCGATCCCGACCAGCCCCTGGTCGGCGATCTTCGAGACGTAGTACCCGATAGCCCCGGTGTGCACCGTCTCACGCACACCGACCGAGGCGATGCCGGTCGTACGGGCACGGGTCACCGCCTCTTCGGCGGCGGCGGAGAGGGCCACGGGACCGGGCGCGCGGTCGGCGTACAGGACGGCGGCAGCCGGGGTCGTGGACTCCACCTTCATCTCGGCCCGGGCGTTGGCCACGCCCTTGGCCAACAGGTCCAGATAGGCCGGCACCCGGGCGATCCCGTGCGAGTCCACGCCACGCAGGGCGGCCCAGACAAATACGTCGGCAGTGGTGGCAGCGTGCTCCGCACTCAACCCACCCTTCTCCAACAGCGCAGCGGAGAACACCCGCAGATCATCTGCGGGAACCAGAACCTTGGGAGGTGCATCGGACATCACGAGAAAGCCTCCTGAACATGGAGCACCCCTCAGGGGCGCAGGTAACTGCGCGACCAGCGACAACCGGCCTGCAGACAAATGAATTCAGCGCGAAACCAGCACATCGACAACCGCAGTCGTCCCCGACGCCGCCGCCTTGAACGCCCGCTCCAGCGCAGGCCCGACCGCCGCCCGCGTATCGACCGTCTCGGTGTGCATCCCGAACGGCTCGGCGAAGGACGCCAGTCGAGGCAGCCGGCGAAGATCCGTCCCCCACCACTCCCCCGTCTCCGCAGCCGCCCCCTCCGGATAGAACCGCCGATGGTTGAGGTTCATCGACTTGTAGACCCGGTTGTTGAACACCACGATCAGCAGCGGGAGTTCATACGCCTTGGACGCGTCGTACGACGGAATCACCGGGTTGTAGGCGAACGCCCCGTCCCCGACGGTGAGCACCACCGGCCGCTCCCGGGCGGCGAGTTTGACCCCGAGCGCGACCGCGATGCCCTGCCCGAGTCCGCCCTGGACGTAGAAGTACGAGTCGGGAGCCGAGGTCTGCACATGCCGCTTCACCACCCGGCTGTGCGTGATCGTCTCGTCCACGACGACCCCGTCCGTACCGTCGAGCAGCTTGCGCAGAGCGGCCGCGAGGAACACCGGCTCGACGCCCTCGGCCTCCGCGGCCCTCGTCTCGGCGGAGTCGATCGCGGCCCGCTCGGCGGCATGCCGCTCCTCCTGCGCCGTACGACGCGCTGCCACGGCCGCCTCGTCGAGGTCCTTCGCCCGCTTGGCCAGCTGCCGCAGCGTGTTGGCGACGTTCCCCTCCAAGTACCGGTCGGCGAAGAGCACTTGGTAGACCACGTGCGGCCGCTGCGGCACCTCGTCGATGACGACGACCTTCGCCCGGGAGGGCCGGCGCGAGGGCGGATAGAAGGGGGCGCGGCAGTTCACGAGGAGGATCAGGTCCGCCTCGTCCATCCACGGCCCGATATCGCTCCCGGCGTGCAGCGGATGCGTCCGCGGGAAGTTGCCGCAGACCGCCGAGTCCGGCTCGACGACCGGGATGTTCCAGGCCTCCGCGAAGGCGACAAGGGCCTCGAAGCCGCCCTCCTCCCGCCCCGCGGTCTCCGTGACGATCACGGGATTGACGGCCTCCCGGATCAGCTGCGCGACCGGGTCGACCTCCTCCGGCGAGCTGTGCGTGGAGCCGGGAGCGACGAGGGGCTTGGCCTCGCGGCCGTCCCAGTCCTCCAGGAGGATCTCCAGCGGGATGTTCAGGTACGACGGTCCCGCGGGCGCCCGCCAGGCCAGCTCCGCCGCCCGCGTGACCATCGTGGGAAGCGTGTGGACGCTGGCAGCCTCAGTGGCCCACTTGGTGAATGGCTGAGCCACTCCATGCGGGCCGCCCACGATGGACAGGTTGCGGTACCACTGTCCGCCCGGGTCCTGACCGGGCCCGTCCCCGTAGGTGGTCGACTCCGACGAGGAGACCACCATCGGGACACCCGCGAGCAGCGCCCCGTGCACCGCCATCGAGCCCTGCAGCAGCCCGGGCGCCGCGTGCAGCAGCACCCCCTGCGGGCGGCGCTTCACCAGGCCGTACCCGGTGGCCATGCCGACCGCGACGGTCTCGTGAGTCAGGTCCAGATACTCCGGGCAGGGCAGCCCGTCCCGGTGGCGGCGGGCCAGGGACTCCCACACCGGGGCCCACTCGGAGCCCGAGGAGCAGAAGAGGTAGTCGGCGCCGACGGCGTTGAAGGCGGTGACGAGAGCGTCGCCGCCGTCGGCGCCCGGGGAGTTGGTCGTGTCGGTCATCTCTCGTGCTTCCTCAGCCCTCGATCGGCCAGTTCAGGACCTCGGAGATACCGCGGCCCATGATCCATTCAAGCTCCTCGGGCGTGAAGTCCCAGTGCTTGGTGAACTGCTCGATCGTGTCGGTGTAGGTGATGCCGTGGCCCAGCAGACGCGTGATGTCCGTGCCGTAGAAGCAGCGCTGCGGGCCCATCTTGTCGACCATCTCGCGGACGTACTTCTGGATGTTGTTGTTCGGGAAGGGCTGGGTGGAGTAGCCCGGCAGCGCGGAGACCTTGACGTAGATGTTCGGGTGGGCGGCCAGGTCGGCGGTCTCCTGGACCCAGTATCCGATCGCGTCGTCGACACAGCGGGCCATGATGCCCATGTGATCGATGATGATCTTCAGTTCGGGGTGCTTGGCGGCGATCTCCCCGAGCTCGCGCTTCCAGATCGGCGCGTGGACCATCGTCGGGATGCGCAGTTCCTCGGCGATCGGCCAGTACCAGTCGTTGGTGCCGTCGATCATCCAGTTGCGGTCGATCGGCCGGTGGAAGGTCAGTCGCGTCCCCTTGACGTGCGGGTTCTGCGCGAAGTCCTTGAGCATCGCCTTGCCCTCTTCGGGCTTGTTCTGCGGGATGCGGGCCATGATGCCGAAGCGGTCCGGGTGCGCCTCGCAGGCCTCCAGGGCGTAGTCGATGCGGTCGCCCTCCCAGGACGGCGGCAGGATCAGCGCGCGGTTGACGCCGGCCTCGTCCATCAGCTCCAGGGCCTCCTCGTAGGAGAAGGGGTCCTCGCGGTGGCCGTTGAGGCGGATGCGCTCCCGCGCGCCCGGCACCCAGGGGCGGTCCGGAGTCTCTTCCTTCCAGATGTGGATCTGGGTGTCGACGACGAACATGTCTTCAACTCTTTCCGTTGAGCAGGTGGTGGGGTGGTGCGGAAGGAACGCTAGGCGGGCGGTGAGGCCTTGCGGAGTCCCCGGGAGCGCAACCAGTAAGTGCGCCGTACGCAGGGAACTCTCAGGTTGCGGACGGGTTCCGGAACACCGCCTCGACGATGTGCTCGGCGATCGCCATCGAGGCCGTGGCGGCGGGCGAGGGCGCGTTGCGTACGGCGGTGACCCGGCCGACCTGATGGATGCGGAAGTCGTCCACGAGGGTGCCGTCGCGGTCCAGCGCCTGGGCGCGCACACCGACGCCTCCTCGTACGACGTCGGCCACCGTGACGCCGGGCACGTACAGCCGGGCGTCCTTCATGAAGGCCGTCGCGGAGAAGGAGCCGCGGTACTCCCTGATTCCGGTACGCCAGTGCCGGCCCGCCATCCTCCACGCGCCGGGGTAGGCGGCGAGGCCGAGGAGGTCCCTCGGGGAGACCTTGGTCCGGGTGTAGCCCTCTCTGGCGAGAGCCAGGACGGCGTTGGGGCCGACCTCCACGGAGCCGTCCACGCGGGGCGTGAAGTGGACGCCGAGGAAGGGGTAACGGGGGTCGGGCACCGGGTAGATCAGGCCCCGGACCAAGTCCGCCCGCTCGGGCCTGAGCAGCATGTACTCGCCCCGGAACGGGACGATTCGCAGCTCCTGCCTGTCCTGCGCGAGCCCCGCGACCACGTCCGACTGGAGCCCCGCGCACAGGATCAGCCGGTCCACCCGCAGACGCTCCTGTCCGGACGCCACCTCGATGCCGCCGGGGACGGAGGTGATGGAGGTGACCGGGAAGCCGAGCCGCACCTCGCCGCCGGAGTCGACGACGTCCTTGGCGAAGGCGCGGGCGATCGCCGGGTAGTCGGTGATCGCGGTGCGAGGGGAGTGCAGGGCGGCGATCCCGCCGGCGTTCGGCTCGATCTCCCGGATCTCCTCGCGGGAGACCTTCCTGAGGTCGGGCACGTGGTTGTTCCTGGCCCGGTCGTACAGGTCGTTCATCCGGCCGAGTTCGTCCTCGCGTACGGCCGTCACCAGCTTGCCGATCTCGCGGTACGGCAGCTCGCGGTCCTGGCAGTACTCGCGGAGCAGACAGACGCCCCGGACGGTGAGGTCGGCCTTGAGGCTGCCTGGCTTGTAGTAGATGCCGGCGTGCACGACACCCGAGTTGTGGCCGGTCTGGTGGAGCGAGACCTCCCGCTCCTTCTCCAGGACCACGACCCGGGTGCCGGGGCGGCTCAGGGCGATCTCTCGGGCGGTGGCCAGGCCCACGATTCCGGCGCCCACGATGCCGACGGTCTCGTCAGCCACGGGCCGGCTCCCCCAGGTGGACGGCGACCGTCTTGACGCGGGTGGAGAAGCGGAGCACCTCGTCGCCCTGCTCCTTGTAGGCCGTGCCGGAGTCGCGGAAGCCGCCGAACGGCAAGTGGACGTCCCAGCCGGTGGTGGTCGAGTTGACCGCGATCTGCCCGCACTCGACGTCGTCCGCGAAGCGGTGGGCGCTCGCGAGGTCACGGGTGAAGACCGCCGCCGCCAGGCCGAAGTCGGAGTCGTTGACGGCGTCGACGGCTTCCGTGAAGTCCTCGACGGCGCGGACGACGAGGACAGGGCCGAAGACCTCCTCGCGCCAAATGGCCGTCTCGGGGGTGATGCCGGCGAGGACGGTCGGCTGGACATAGCAGCCGTGCGCCCGCTCCCCCGTGGTGTCCGCCGCGCCGCCGGCCAACACGGTGGCGCCCTGCTCGACGGCCCTGGCCAGGTCGGCGAGCACCGAGTCCCGCTGCTTCGGGCTCGACAGCGGGCACAGAGTGGTCGCCGGGTCACTGCCCGGACCGACCTTCAGGGTCTCTACCTCGGCGACCAGCAGCCGGGTGAACTCCTCGTACACCGGCCGCTCGACGATCACCCGGCTGGTGGCGGTGCAGCGCTGGCCCGCCTGGCCGAAGGAGGCGGCGACGACGGCCTTCACGGCGGCCGCCAGGTCGGCGTCCCTGAGCACGACCGAGGCGTTCTTGCCGCCCAGCTCGCCCTGGAAGCGGACGTTGCGGTCGGCGAGCCGGCGGCGGATGCGGCCCCCGACGGCGTTGGAGCCGGTGAAGGTGATGCCGACGATCCGGTGGTCGTCGAGGAGGGCCTCCTCGATCTCCGCCGTACGGCCGGTGACGACGTTGAGCACCCCTGACGGCAGGCCCGCGTCGTGCAGGGCCCGGGCGAAGTGGAGCCCGGAGAGGGGCGTCTCGGTGGCCGGCTTGAACACGGCCGCGTTGCCCGCCGCGAGCAGCGGGGCGAGCTTGCGGGCCGGGGTGATCAGCGGGTCGTTCCAGGGGCTGATCACCAGGATCACGCCGATGGGCTCGCGCTGGGTGTGGGTGCGGTGGTTCGGGCGTACGTCGTGCAGGAGGGTGCCGTAGCCCTGGCGGGCGAGACCGGCGTAGTACTCCAGGAAGTCGGCGGCCTTGAGGGTCTCGCCGTTGGCCTCCGCGAGGGTCTTGCCGTTCTCGGCGGTGACGTCCTTCGCGATCTCGTCCACCCGCTCGCGGATCAGCCGGGCCGCGTCGGTGAAGATCCTCGCCCGCTCGAAGGGGCTGGTGCGCTTCCAGCCGGCGAAGGCGCGTTCGGCGTGGTCGTAGGCGCGGGTGACGTCCTTGGCGGTGAGGGCGGGGATCCGGGCGATCGGGGTGCGGACGTCGGCCGGGTCGTGGACGTCGATCCAGTCGCCGGTCGTCACCCACTCGCCGCCGGACAGGGTTTCGAGAGTACGCATACGGTTCACGACACCTCACCGTGCGGGGGTGGGACCAGCCCCGGGGCGGCAGACATTGGTTGCGCGGCACGCGGGCCGCTCATCAGGGGGTTCGTGCTGGAATCGGCTCGTCCCAGCACGCATTCCGCCGGAGGAAGAACATGGCCTTCACCGTCGTCGCCCACTACCGCTGCGAGCCCGCCGACGCGGACGCGGTGCGTTCCGCGCTGCTCAGGGCCCGGGAGGGCACGCGCACCGAGCCGGCCAACCTGGTGTACGAGGTGCACACGGTGGTCGACCGGCCGGGTGAGTTCCTGCTGTACGAGCGGTACGCCGATCAGTACGGGTTCGAGGCGCACAAGGTCGCCGACCACTTCAGGGAGATCATCGTGGAGACGGTCTGGCCGCTGCTGACGGAGCGGTCGGTGACCTTCGCCGAACTCCTGTGAGGGGCGTCAGAACTCGTTGCCCCACACGTACCGGGCCAGTGTCTCCACCAGGACGAGCTTCCCGCGCTGGCCCTCGGCGGTCAGCAGCGGGCGGCTCGCCACGTCGGCGAAGCCCCGGGACGGCGACAGCGCCGCGTCCTCCAGGTCCCTGAACTCGCCGACCGCGTCGATCCTGGCCAGCACCGTGTCGATGTCCTCGAGGTCGGGCACGGTCGCGTCGACCACTCCCAGGCACAGGTCACGGTCCTCAGGCAGCGTCCGGACCAGGTCGAGCTCGGCCTCGGTGCCCTGGTCGAAGGGGAGGACCCAGCGGTCGGCCGGGATCCCCTCGTACATCTTCTCGATCCGGGAGCGGTCGACCTCCGCAGGCGCCCGCCAGCCGGGGCAGACGGCGACGCGGACGCCCTCGGGGCGTTCGTCGAGGCGTACCGCGTGGGCGTCGACGGCCAGCAGTCCGTCGTCGGGCAACCCGTCCAGGAGGAGCGGGTTGTCGAGCTGGATCAGGCGTACGCCCTTCGAGACCAGCAGGGCGATCTCGGCCCGGACGATCTCCGCCAGGGCCTCGCCCAGTTCACGGACCGAGGAGGGGCCGAGGCCGGGCCGGTAGGTCGTGGCGGCGAGGTACGCCGGGGAGGGCAGCGTCACCTTGGACGCGATCACCGTCAGTGCGGCGAGCTTCTCCGCCCAGTCGGCGACCAGGGGGCCGTCCGCCTTGGGCAGGGACTCCGCGACCCAGCGGACCAGACCGTCGGGTCCGGTCTCGTCGGTACGGCGGAGACCTGACACTCCGTCAAGGACCGCGCTGCGGAAGTCCTCCCGGGGGTAGTCGCCGTCGGTGACGACGGTGGAGCGCAGCTTGCGCTGGTAGGCCACCGCGTTCTCGACCGCCTGCTCTACGCCGGTCGTGGCGAGGTCGGTCGGCCGTACCAGGCTGCCGTGGTGGTCGATGCGGTAGTTGAAGGTGTCCGCCATGGGTCATGCGTCCTTTCCGGACTCGGCCGGCCGGCCCGCGACGCCCCAGGCGGCGAACTCCAGCTCGTAGCCGAGGGACTGGAGGACCTCCTCGGCGATCTGCTGGTCCTCGTCGGCGGTGCCTCCGGCGATGCCGAGGCCTCCGATGATCTCGCCGTCCTTCTTGATGGTGACGCTGCCCTCGGTGGCCATGATCGGCAGGGCGGCGCCGGGGAGTTGGGAGAGCTGGGCGAAGAAGACGGGCTGGCTCTCCTGCCACTTCTTCAGCATCGTGCCGGGGCGTTGCATGATCGCCGCGGTGTAGGCCTTGGCGCGGGCGATGTCCGGGGTGAGCGGACGGGCCCCGTCGGGACGGCGGATCGCGATCGGGAAACCTCCCGCGTCCACCACGGCCACGCTCACCGCCTTTCCGAGGGCCTGGGAGCGCTTGTGGGCGGCGTCGATGATCTCCTCGGCGGCGTCCAGGGTGAGGGTGGTCATACGGCTTCCTTCGGTGCGGTGAGGGTGCGGTGCAGCCGGGCGATCGCCGCGTTGTAGGGGCCCGGGGTCTCCCAGTACATGGAGTGCGGGGCGCCCTCGACGATCTCCAGGTGGGATCCGGGGAGCAGTTCGTGGGCGCGGGTCACGGTCTTCACGCTGAGGACCGCGTCCTTCTCGCCCGCGAGGAAGGCGACCCGGACTCCGGACGCCTGGATCTCCTCCAGGGAGGGCCCGTTGGTGTCGAGGTTGCGCAGGTCCTGCATCTTGGCCACGTTGAACGTGCCCATCTGCTGGAACAGGAAGGTGAGGTCGGCGCGCTCCGACTGGAACGATTTTGTGAGGAGCCGGTCGATCACCGGCAGCTTGACGGCCTCGGCGCGGTCGGCGGCGGCCAGTTCCTTCAGCTCGGGGTGGCTGATGCCGCCCAGGGAGTGGCCGAGGACCACCGAGCTCACCCGCTCGGGGCGCAGCAGGCCGGCGCGCAGGGCGGCGACGGAGCCGATGGACTGGCCGACCAGCATCGCGTCGGTGACGTCCTCGGCGTCGAGGACGGCGACCACGTCACCGGGGAAGTCCTGGCCGTCGAACTCGTCCATGGAGGAGTCGGACTTGCCGAAGCCGCGCAGGTCCACGGTGAGGACGGTGAAGTCGGTGCGCAGTGCGGCGACCTGCTGCCACCAGGCGGCGTGGTGACCGCCGCTGCCGTGCACGAACAGGATCGCCGGACCGCTGCCGTGGCGCTCGTAGTAGAGGGAGGCGCCGTCGGAGTCGGCAATGGGCATGGGAGGTAACTCCTCAGCAGATGTGCTCAGTTGGGGCGCTTGCCGTGCCAGACCAGCTCGATCATGGTGTGGTCGGGGTCGTGGATGTAGCAGAACTTCGACTGGTTCTCGGGGCGTTGGATCGGCCGGGTGTGCCGGATGCCCAACTCCCCCAGGTGTTCCATGAACTCGTCCCAGTCGTCGACCTCGACGGCGAAGTGATAGGGCGCCATGCGCTCCATCTCCTCGACGGGCGTGAAGTGCAGATCGAAGTTGCCCCGGGTCATCAGCACCACCTTGGTGTTGGACTTGGGCATGATCCGCTTCATCCCGAAGACCTTCGTGTACCACTCGGCCGTACGGTCGGGGTCGGTCGTGGGGAAGTTGACGTGGTGGATGTAACGGGGTTCCTTGCTCATGCTCGATTCCCTTCGAGGTGTACGGGGTTGGACAGCACACCGATGCCGCTGATCTCGATCTCCACGGTGTCGCCGGGCTCCAGTTGGCAGGTCGACTCGGCGCCCATCCACAGCACGTCACCGGGGTGCAGGGTGAGGTGGCGGGTCATCTCCACGATGAAGTCGTAGGGGTCGAAGACCATGTCGCCGGTGGGGAACCGCGCGCACTCGGAGCCGTTGACCCGGAGCGTGGTGGTCTGCGTGAGCGGGTCGACGTCCGTCTCGATCCAGGGGCCCATCGGCTTGAAGGTGTCGCTGTTCTTGCTGCGCCAGAACGTGCGGTCCCGGTGCTGCCAGGCGCGGGCGCTGACGTCGTTGCCGATGGTCCAGCCGAAGACGGACTTCCGCGCCTCCTCGTACGTGGCGTGGCGGATCGTACGGCCGATGACGGCGACGAGTTCGGGCTCGGCCTCGAAGCGGCCCTCGACCTCGACGGGCTTGACGATGGGCGAACCGTGGCCGGTGAGCGCGTTGTTGGCGCGGTAGCCGACCTCGGGGCGCTCGGGGGTGTCGGCTCCGGCGTGGGCGATGTGGCGCGGGTAGTTGTAGCCGACCGCGTAGAACACCCCGGGCACGACCGGAGGCAGCCATACGGCCGCCTCGCGCGCCACCGTGCCGATGACGTCCGGTGTGCCCTCCAGCGGGGAGTCGGACAGCAGCTCGATCTCCGACTCCTCCACCCGGCCCCACACCGCCCGGCCGCCGACCGAGACTCGCGCGTACCTCATGGCACCAGCAGGTGGGAGACGCGCTTGGTGACCAGGTAGGCGTCCAGGGCCTCGGGGCCGCCCTCCCGGCCGTAGCCGCTGTCCTTCACCCCGCCGGAGGGGGCCTCGTGGACCGAGCCGCCGCAGTGGTTGAGGGAGAGGATGCCGGCCTCCAGCGCGTCGGAGAGCCTCTCGGCGGTCGCGGCGGAGCGGGTGAAGCCGTAGGCGGCCAGGCCGTAGGGCAGCTGATTCGCCGTGGCGAGTGCCGCGTCCAGATCGGCGAAGGGCACGATCGGCGCGATCGGTCCGAACGGCTCCTCGTGCAGCACCTCCGCGTCCTGCGGTACGTCCGTCAGGGCGGTCGGCGCGTAGAAGTACCCCGCGCGGTCGAGCCGTTCGCCGCCGGTGAGGACCTTGGCGCCGCGGGCGACGGCGTCGGCGGTGAGGCGTTCCATCGCCTTGAGGCGGCGCTCGTTGGCGAGGGGGCCCATCCTGGTGCCGTCGGCCAGACCGTCACCGACGACCAGCGCCTCGGCGGCCTTCACGAACTCAGCGGTGAAGTCCTCGACGAGGCTCTCGTGGACGAGGAAGCGGCTCGGGGAGGTGCAGACCTGCCCTGCGTTGGCGAACTTGGCCTGCGCGGCCTTGCGGGCGGCCTGCACGGGGTCGGCGTCGGCGCAGACGATCACCGGGGCGTGGCCGCCGAGTTCCATCAGGGAGGGCTTCATGACCTTGCCGGCCTCGGCGGCGAGGAGCTTGCCGACGGGGACCGAGCCGGTGAAGGCGACCAGGCGGGTGACCGGGGAGGCGATGAGGTGGGCGGAGACCTCGGCCGGTTCGCCGAAGACGAGGCCCAGGACACCGGCCGGAAGGCCCGCGTCGGCGTAGCAGGCGACCAGTGCGGCGGCGGTGGCCGGGGTCTCCTCCGAGGCCTTGATGACGAGGGAGCAGCCCGCGGACAGGGCCGAGGAGATCTTCCGATTGGGGCCGCCGACCGGGAAGTTCCACGGTACGAAGGCGGCGACCGGACCGAGCGGCTCGCGGCGCACGGTGAGCACGGTGCCGGGGGCCGACGGGATGATCCGGCCGTAGGCGCGGCGGGCGTCGTCGGCGTGCCAGCGCAGGGTCTCCGCGGTGCGGCGGGCCTCGCCGGTGGACTCGGCGAGAGGCTTGCCCTGCTCCAGGGTGCTGATCCGGCCGATCTCGACGGCCCGCTCGGCGATCAGGTCGGCGGCGGCGTGCAGGATCTCGGTGCGCCGGGCGACGGGGGTGCCGCGCCAGACGCGGAAGCCCTCCTCGGCGGCGGCGAGGGCGCGGTCCAGGTCGGCCGCGGCGGCCAGCGGTACCTCGCCAATCGCCTCCTCGGTGGCCGGGTTCACGATCGGGGCGGTGGTGCCGGATCCGCCCTGGCACCACTCGCCCGCGATGTACATGCGGACGGCGGGGTAGCCGTGGTCGGTGGTCATGGGTGGGTGCCTCTCAGGCTGGCTCTAGGGGGTCGCGGTCCGACCGCGCCGGAGGGTGCGGGTCAGGACGCCGGGGCGTCCTGGTCGCGGTTGGTGCGCAGGGCCCAGATGTGGTGCGGCGGGGTGGTCTCGTGTACCCGGGTCTCGTAGGAGTCGTCGACCCGGTCCATGTCGGCGGCGTACTCCACGCGGCCGCCGCAGGGGGCGTGCAGGAAGCGGAAGACGTTGGAGCCGATGGTGTGGCGGCCGAGCCTGCGGGCCTCCCGCCAGCCGCGTTCGATCATGAAGTTGCCGCCCTCGACGACATCGTCGAAGCCGGGCACCTCGTAGGCGATGTGGTTGACGCCCGCGCGGTCGGGACGGTGGCAGAGCAGCATGGTGTGCTGGTCGTCGTCGCCGGGGGCCTGCATGAAGACGCCCATCGGCTCGACGACGTCGGTGGGGCGGAAGCCGAGGCGCTCGGTGTAGAACGCGACCGCCTCGTCCTTGCCGGCCTTCGGGATGTTCAGGGCCACATGGCACATGCGCAGCGGATACGCGCGCCCCAGCGGCTCCAGGGCGGTGTTCCAGCGGTGGACCTCGCCGAGCGCGTTGGCGGGGCGCGGGGTGACGGGTGCCGGCCTGGGCCGGGCGAGGGTCAGCCCGACGCCGAAGCCGGTCTCGTCGACGGTGTGGTGGACGCCGTCGGCGCTCTCCCGGATCTCCCGGTCCTTGCCTGCCGCGGCCACCAGTCGCTCCAGTTCCTCCCGGGTGTCGACGCCCCACACCACCTCGCGCAGGGTGGGTCCCGCCTCCACGGGAGGCGGTGACAGGAGCTCCGTGTCCAGGTGGAGCGTCTGTCCGGTGAGCGTCTCGAACACGGCGTGCTCGTCGGTCCGCTCCACCGGGAACAGCCCGAAGTCCTCGAAGAAACGGACACACTCGCCGAGGTCGTCGATGCCGTAGGTGACCGATTCGATTCTCTGGATTCCCATGGACTCCTCGTTTCCGGGTCGCCTCGTGAGCGTAGGTTTCGGCACGCGAGAGCCTCAATGACCCGAGCCGCACGAGGTGCGCAATCGTTTGTTGCAGCTACGGCCGGATCACCGGGATGGGGTTCTGCGAGAACCACTCGCTGAGGAAGTCCAGGAAGACGCTCACCTTGCGCGGGGTGTCGTGTCCGGGGCCGTAGATCGCGTACAGGGGGCGGTCGGGGACCGCGAGGTCGGGGAGCAGGACCTGCAGGGCGCCGGAGACGAGGTCGTCGTAGGCCGGACGCTGCGGGAGCAGGGCGATGCCCCGGCCGTGCACGGCGGCCTTCTGGAGCGCGATGTAGGAGTTGGACGAGAACGCGATGTTGCGGATCTTGTGCAGGGTGCTCGCGTGTCCGTGGCCGATGCGCCAGAC
Organism: Streptomyces sp. SID13726; assembly: GCF_010548375.1. Taxonomy (GTDB): domain Bacteria; phylum Actinomycetota; class Actinomycetes; order Streptomycetales; family Streptomycetaceae; genus Streptomyces. The sequence continues at coordinate 100,846 of NZ_JAAGLY010000014.1, read as the reverse complement.
CGGGTCGTTCACATGGACCAGGCAGTCGTGGTTCGCCAGGTCGTTCGGGTGACCGAGGCTGCCGTGCCGGTCGATGTAGGCCTTGGAGGCGCACAGCACGAACGGCAGCGAGGAGACCTTCTTGAGCCGGACGCTGGAGTCGCGCAGATCGCGGGTGTGGAAGGCGATGTCGAATCCGCTGTCGAGAAAGTCGTAGGTCCGGTCGGACATTCCGCCGAGTTCGAAACGGATCTGGATTCTGGGGTGCTCCGCGGCAAAGGCGGCGATGGCGTCCCCGAGGTCCAGGCTGCCTATCCATTTCGGGCAGATGATGCTGAGCGTGCCTTCGGCGCGGTCGTGCGACTGGGCTATTCCGGCGTCCTCGGCCTCGATCTCGTCGAGAATCCGCGCGGCGAATTCGGCGTAACGCCGACCCGGCTCGGTGAGGCTCACCGAGCGGGCCGTGCGGTTGACCAGACGTACGCCCACCTGCCGTTCCAGCTCGGCGACGTGCCGTGAAACCAGGGAGCCGGAGGAGCCCAGCTTCTTGGCGGCCCCGCTGAAACTGCCGACCTGTGCCACGGTGACGAAGCTGTGCATGAGAAGCAGGCGGTCCATGGGTGGCTCCTTACTCGGGGCAGTACTGCGGCGCTTCGCCCACGTTGTCCTCGGTGACCAAGACAAGAGGAATGTTGGCAATCTTGTCAACGGTCTTGTCCTTGTTGAGCAGGCCGATCGTGTTCTTCACGGCCGTCTGCCCGATGGTCATCGCGGAGTTGGCGACGGTCGCGGAGAGCTGCCCGCTCTTCACGGCCGCGAGCCCGTCCTCCGTGCCGTTGACGCTGACGATCTTGACGTCGTCAGCGCCGGCCGCTTCGAAGGCCTTGCGGACCGCGAAGGCCATCTCCTCGTTGGCGACGAAGGCGTAGTCGAGGTCGGGCTGGGCCTGGATCATGTTCTCGGCGACGTCCTGCGCCTTGGCGGGGTTGAACATGCCGGGCTGGTTCGCCACGACCTTCGCGGTCGCCGGCAGCGCGCCCTTGAAGCCGCCCACCAGCAGGTCCGATGCGGCGCCCGGAGCCCCGGCGACGATGCCGACCTTCACGTCCTTGCCGGCAGCGTCCTTCGCGATCCACCCGGCGTCCAGCACGCCGACCTGCTTGAGGTCGACCTTGGCGACCCCGAGCACGTCGGAGGTGTCCGAGGTGGCGACAGAGGTGAGGTAGATCGGGATGCCTGCGTTCTTCGCCTTCGCTATGTCCCCTTCCAGGGCGTCGACGTTGACGGTCTGCACGATCAGCGCGTCCACGTTCCGGGCGATCATGTCCTCGATGTTGGACAGCTCGGTCCCGGCGTCCTGCTTGGAGTTGGCCGAGTAGACGGTGGCCTTCTCCGACTTCGCGGTCTGCTCGACCGCCTTCAGCAGACATTGATGGAAGTGCGTGTTGGCGCCGTTGACGAACCCGAGGGTGACCGAGCCCTCGACAGTGCCCCCGGCGTCAGACTCGGAACCGCAGCCGGACAGCACCAGGGCGCAGACGCCGCCGAGCGAGACCGCGAGCGCACGGCGGGAGCGGGTGGTGGACTTCATGGGGTCGGGCCTTCCTTCGTCATTGAAGTGAGGGGGTGGCGGACGGAACCCGTCGCTAATGTCCCGGCACGGACTTCCGCTGGAACTCGTTGATGATCGCGGCGACGAGCAGCACGCCGCCGGTCACGACGTACTGGTAGTAGCTATTGACCTGGAGCAGGTTCATCGCGTTGGCCACGACTCCCAGCAGTACAACTCCGAGCACGGTCCCTACGACGGTCCCGTGGCCCCCGGTCAGAGACGTCCCACCGATCACCACCGCGGCGACGGCGGTCAACTGAAGTTGCAGTCCACCGGTGTTGGGCGCGGCGGCGCCGAGACGGGACAGCAGCATGAGACCCGCCAGGCCGGCGAGGGCACCCGCGAGGGCGTACAACGCGAGTTTGCGTCCTGGGACGTTGATCCCGCTCAGCCGGGCCACGTGCTCGTTGCCGCCCATCGCGAAGGCGTCCCGTCCGAAGGTGGTGAACCGCATGGCCAGACCGGTCAGGACGAGCACCAGGACCGCGACAACGCACAGGTAGGGAACCCCGAGCACGTTGGAGTTGCCGAGGGCCCACATCCGCTGCCCGATGGTGATCGACTCGCCGTCGAGGACAAGTAGCGCGACCCCGTCGAACAGCATCGCGGAGGCGAGCGTGGCAACGAAGGGCGCGACCCGGGTGAAGGTCACGACGAGCCCGTTCACCAGCCCGATCAGGGTGGCGAGCAGCAGGGTGAGGACCACGGTGACGGACGTCGGCCGCCCGTCGTGCAGGAGCGTGGCTCCCACGGACACCGTCACCGCCGCGTTGCTGCCCATGGAGAAGTCCATGCCGCCGGCGGTCATCAGCAGGGTGAGCCCGGCCGCGATCACGGCGGTCACGCCGATCTGCCGGAGCACGTTGAGCAGATTCTGCGAGGTGGTGAAGGAGTCGGCCTGCACGGCGGTGAACACGGCGACCAGGACGAGGACGACGACGAGTCCGCCGTGCGGAGCGTGCAGCACCTCCCTTGCGGGCCTTCGGGGTTTGGGGTGGCCCAGCGCGGTTTCCGGGGTGGCCGAGGGGGTCTTGAGGCTCACTTCGGCTGACCTCCGAGTGCGGTGGCGACGAGTTCGTCGCGGGTGATGGCGGATATGTCGTGCTCGGCGACCGTGCGGCCGGCGCTGACCACGACGACCCTGTCGGCGAGACGCATGACCTCCTCGGCGGACGAGGAGGCGAGCAGTACGGCGACGCCGCGGGCGGCGAGGTCGTCGACGAGGGTGTGGATGTCGGCCATGGCGGCGACGTCGACGCCGTTGGTCGGGTCTTCGAGGAAGCAGGCGATCGGGTCGGTCTCCAGCCACTTGCCGAGCAGCACCTTCTGCTGGTTGCCGCCGGACAGCGTGCCCACGGGCGGGTTGCCGGTGAGGGCGACCACTCCGTAGCTGTCGCGCAACGGGGCGGCGCGGCGGGCGAGTTCACCCCGGCGGTGGAGTCGGCGGCGGGCGAGACGGTCACCGGCAAGCATCAGGTTCTCGTCCAGGGTCAACCCCTGGACCAGGCCCAGGGTGCGGCGGTCGCCGGTGACACAGCGCAGGCCGCTGGCGAGCGAGGCGGCGACCCGGCCGAACGGCACGATACGGCCGTCGACGTGGAGTACACCGGCGTCCGGCCGCCGCCGTCCGGACAACAGGTCGAACAGCCGCGACTGGGCGTCGCCCGCGGGCCCGAGGACGGCGACGATCTCGCCTCTGTGGACCTCCACGGAGAAGTCCCGGACGGCCCGGCCCTGCGTCAACCCCCTTACAGCAAGCCCGTGTTCGTCCTTCGGCGCGGGCCGCTCGGGGCGCCGCGAGACGACGTCCCTGCCGACCATGCTGCGGACCAGGGAAGCCGGGTCCAGCTCGGCGGCCGGGGCGCTGGTGACCACGGCCCCGTCGCGCAGGACGGTGAGGCGGTCGGCGACGGCCATGACCTCGTCGATGTAGTGCGAGATGTAGACGACGGCGACACCGTCCTCCCGCAGGGCGCGTACCAGTGAGCGGATCCGGTCCGCGTCCTGGGCGCTGAGACAGGCCGTCGGCTCGTCCAGGATCAGGATGCGGCTACCTTTCCGCACTTCGCGGGCCACCTCGACCATGGTCTGCTCGGCCACCGTGAGGGTCCCGGCGATCCGCTCGATGTCGATGTCGATGCCGAGCCCGGACAGGGCTGCGCGGGCCTCTCCCCGTACGGCCTTCCAGCGCACGGTGCGGCCACGGGTGGGCAGGTCGCCCAGCATGACGTTCTCGGCGACGGTGAGCCCCGTCGCCAGCTCGCGGCGCTGCGGGACGCAGGCGACGCCGAGCCTGCGGGCCTTGCGCACGGTCAGCCCTGAATGCTTCTCGCCATCCACCTCTACGGTACCGCCGTCCGCCTGGTGCACCCCCGAAAGGACCTGCACCAGCGTCGACTTGCCGGCACCGTTCATGCCCATGAGGGCGTGGATCTCACCGGGATACAGATCGAGGTCGACCCCCTTGAGGGCGGCGACCCCGCCGAAGGACTTGGTGACGCCCCGTACTCGTAGCACCGGGGTGATCCGCGGCACCGGAGTCACAGTCGGCCGCCCTCGGGCGCCACCCGGCCGTAGCCGCGGATGTCGGGGAACGGAGGCTCCTTGCCGGCCTGAAGGTCCACCTGGAAGGTGTTCAGGCACATGCCGAGCATGGTGAAGTTGCCGAGCGCACCGATGGTGTCGACGAGGCCCTTGGCGCCGAAATGCGCGAGAGCCGCGGCGAAGGTGTCGTCGGCGACGAAGTGCTCGTCGAGGATCTCCTTGCAGAACCGGTAGAAGGTCTGATCGGCCTCGTTGTCGAAGTCGGCCTCGCGCTTCTCGGCGACGGCCTTGACCGCGGCCTCCGGGATGCCGGCCTGGATCGCCTGGTGGACATGGGCGTTCCAGGAGTACTGCGCGTCCCAGTTGCGGGCCGCCATCAGGAGCGCGAGTTCGCGCAGATGCCTGGGCAGGGAGCAGTCGAAGCGGGCAAACGCGCCCAGGGACTCGGCCCGTTCGCACATCTCGGGGCTGTGCAGCCAGACCCGGAACGGCCCACGGACGGCACCACGGCGACCGGCGATCCGGACGGCCAGCTCCTGCTGCCGCGGGTTCATTTCCTCATCGCTGAGAACGGGAAGCCTCATCTGGCCGTACCTGCCTTCTCTTTCCGGCGTGCGGTCCGCGCGGAACGTGAACGGGGTGGCGCACGGACGCTGAAGCCGTGCGGTGCCAGGTGAAGGTACAGCCGTGTCCGAGAAGCTCACCCCTCTCGGATTGCAAGGTAAAGCTGCACGCCGGAGGCCCCCCAACGTGCCTGCGGCGACCTAACGTCGGCCACCATGACCACCATCATCAAGGCCGGCGAGGTCCCCCTGCTCGACCGCGGCGGCGCCGTCGTGACGACCCCGCTCGTCACCACGCCGGCCGCGCGCGGTGAGAACAGGATCACCAGCGGCATGAGCGTGTACCCGGTCGGCTCCGGGGCCCCCTTGCACTCCCACAACTGCGACGAGCACGTCACGATCCTCGAGGGCGAGGCGGAGGTGTGGGTCGACGGCGAGGTGACCAGGCTGGAACGGTACGACACGACGTACGTGCCCTCGCCGGTCCCCCATCTCTTCCGAAACGTCGGCGACACCCCTCTGCGGATCCTGTGGGTCTACTCCTCGGGCCATGTCACCCGGACCTTCACCGAGACCGGGAGGACAGTGGAGCACCTGTCGGCGGAGGACCAGATGGGCTCGGACACCTGAGCGGACGGGGCTCAGGCGAGACGAAGACCGGCCCCGTGCCCTTGCCCCCCGGGGCGGCCGTTGGCCGGGGCAGTGGGGGGCTGTGACCAGCTCTTACTCGCTGCCTTGCCTGTCAAGATCTACTTGTGGGGAGAACGCTGGGCAGGGCGACACTCGGGCCGGACTCAGCTCAACGCTTGGGGAGCAGGGAGTTGAGCCGTGTGAACAACTGGTCGGCGTGCGTGATCGTGGCTGCGTCGATGCGCGGTGCGAGCGCGGCTTGCTCGCGAAGGAGCACCGCGGCTGGCCTGTAGTGGTTGAACCGCGTGGTGATCTTCCGCTTCTTGAACACCGCCTCGATCTGTCGGACGACGCGGGGGTCCTTGGCGTTGAGCTCGGAGGCTGTGATCGGCTTGGTGAGCTCGGAGGCATAAGCGCGGTTAATGAGTTCGAGGTAGAAGTCCCGGTCGAAGAGGTCCTCGATGTCCGCATCGGCCGTGTTGGTGAACTCGCTGATCTCGACGAGCCCGTTCTTGCCGAGCTGGTCGTTATCCCGCAGTCGCTGGACGGCTCCGACGTCCTTGGTGCTGGAGTCGACGAGGACGGCGACATTCAGCTTGTTCGCACCCAGCAGAGTCACGAAGGTGGACAGCTTGCCGGAGCCGCCGATGGGCGTCTTGACCCAGCGCGGGTCGAGTCCGGTGGACCCGTTCGCCTCTGCGACGTCCGTGAGGACATCGAGGTAGATCAAGTCGCTAGGGCCTTCGAGGAGCAGGGTGTGCTCGCCCACGAACAGCGTCTGGGTCATCTCGACGCCCATCGCTGCCAGCAGCGGGAAGGCGGTGTCCTCATCGGCCTTGAAGATCTCAGCGGAGACCTTCGCGCCGCCGCGCTCCATGTCGATGACTGTCCGGACCCTCTGGAGGTGGTCGGGGTCGACCATGTACGGGGAATGAGTGGTGTAGAGGACCTGATGCTTGGGGGCCAGCCGCTCGTCGATCAGCCGGAGCAGGTCTTCCTGGGCCCGGCCATGGAGGGACAGCCCCGGCTCATCCAGGAGGAGGATCAGGTCGGTGGTGCCAGCCGCCTCCAGCTCGTTGAAGTAGGCGAGGAAGGAGAAGAACCAGACGAAGCCGCGGGAGCGGTCATCGAAGGGCACCGATGCGCGGTGGCGGCGGTTGAAGACGCGGACCTGCAGGATCGGCCCCTCGTGGAAGGGCGGCTGGGCCCCGGTTTCGGGGGGCAGGACCTTCAGTTGGACTTCCAGCTCAGTGTTCTGCGACCAGTACTCGAAGACCTCGTCCGAGATGACGTTGCCGGAGTTCTCCAGCTCGCGGAGAAGTCGTTCGTGCTGGTCGGAGTCTTTGAAATCCTCGGGCGAGACTCCTGCCATGTCCAGGAGGCTCAGCAGTGCGCGTTCGCCGCGTGTGAGCTGTCCCGACTCTCGTCGCTGGATCAGATCGGGCAGCGCGACCGGTGCGGACGACTACCTCGTGAAGCCGTTCCTGATGCGTGAGCTGATCGCGCGGATGCGGGCGGTGCTGCGTCGGCGCCCGGCCGGACCCGGTCCGACGGACTCCCTTCCCGACGGCCGGTGCCCGCGGCCGGAGTGCTGTCGCGACGCGGGGTCCCGGCCGCCGCGCGACTCCTACGGCCGGGTCTCCGTCGACCGCCGGGCGCATCGGGCCTTCCTGGACGGGGTCGAGGTCCCGCTGAGCCCCAAGGAGTACGCGCTGCTCGCCTTTCTCACGGAGCGGATCGACAGCCTGGTGACCCGGGAGGCCATCATGGCGTCGGTCTGGGACATCAACTGGTTCGGGCCGACGAAGACCCTGGACACCCATGTGACCGCCCTGCGCCACAAGCTCGGTGACGCCCTGTCGATACAGGCGGTCCGCGGAGTGGGCTACCGGCTGGGCATCGGGTCCGGGCGGGCCGCGGAGGCGCCGGCGTCCTGACGGCAGGGGCGGTGGGCCCTGGCGGAGTGCCATGAGCGTCCCGCCGATGTCGGGGAGGTCAGCCAAGGTCGGCGCGGCCGTCGGCGGCGCGCCACCGGTCGATCGCGGGTCGACGGCAGCGCGGATCGGCCCGTAGCGCATGACAGCCCAGATGCCCGTAGAGCATGAAAGCCCTCAGCGACGGCACCGCGGACCGGGCCGGCCGGGAGCCGACGGAAGTACAGGCAGCCCGCAGCACGCGGACCCGCGCCGGCATCGCCCCGGCGCTGTAGCAGCCCCCGCCGCAGAACCCCCCTACGGACCGTCCACCGGCCCCCACCCCGGTCTCCGGGTCAGGGCCGTCCGCCCGCCCCGGCCCCGCGCCTCAGGAACCGACCTCCGAGGGCCGGCAGCCGTCCACCATCTCGATGTGCCGTGAGATGGCGTCGGCGGCGCCGCGGACGTGGGGCAGCAGCTTCATCGGCTCGATGACCGCGACGGGGCCCACCACTCCGATCGCGGCGACCACGGCACCGCGGCTGTCGCGCAGGGGTACCGAGAGGGAGCCACGGCCGTCGACCAGGGTGCTCTGGACGAGGGCGTAACCCTGCCGCCTGACGGTGGAGAGACGATTGCGCAGCACCTCCGCGTCGGTGATGGTGGCCGGGGTGAACGCGCGCAGCACCCCGCCGCACACCGCGTCGAGCACCTCCTCACCGCCGTACGCGAGGAGCACCAGACCGGCCGAGGTGGCGTGTGCGGGCAGTCGGCGGCCCCGGGTGCCGAAGTACGCCGCGGCCCGCGGGTCGCTGGAGACGAAGGACGGGCACAGTACGTCGTTGCCGTCGCGGATCGCGATGAACGCCGCGGCCGAGGTCTGCACGTGCAGGCTGACCAGATACGGCTGGGCGCCTTCGGCCAACGACGCGCAGCGGGGCGCCAGTTCCGCCATCTCCCACAGGCGCAGCCCGATGCGGTAGGCGCCGTCGGCGTTGCGCTCCAGGGCTCCCCAGCCCGCGAGTTTGCTGACGATACGGTGCACGGTCGCGACCGGCAGCCGCGAGCGCCGGCTGATGTCGCTGAGGGTCAGACACGGGTGGTCCCGGTCGAAGCTGTCGAGGATGCTGAGCGTCCGGTCGACGACAGAGCGCTCCGTCGGTCTGGAGTGGGGGGAGATCATCCCGTCGAGTTCCCTTCACCTGCGCGCCAGGGGCGCGCGCTGACTCGTTTCAAGCAAGGTCAGACGTGATCTGACGACGGGCGGCCACCCTTATCATTGACGTATCAAGTGACTGGAGAAAGGTCGATCTCGGAACGCTCATGGTCGATTTCGCATCGTTACCGATCCCGCTCGTCCCATACACCCCGGTTTGCCGACCTGGTCTCGGTATCACTGTCGAGCGCCTGAGCAAACTCCTCGACTACATCTCCGTGGATGTCATCGCCGCTCCGCACCGGCTCGACTTCCACCAGATCCTGCTGATCACCGACGGCGAGGGCGCCCTGTCGATCGACTCCACCTGTTATCCCTGCCGCCGGGGCACTTTGCTCTGGGTACGGCCGGATCAGGTGATCCAGTCGTTTCCGCGGCCCGGCATGGAGGCGGACGTCCTCATGTTCACGGAGGCGTTCCCGCTGCGGATGGGCGCCCACATGGCCATGCTCAACGACGTCCTGCGGCCCTCGCACTGGCAGCTCTCGGACAGCGAGTTCGGCGCGTTCCAGCGGGTGCTGAACCTGCTGGAGGAGGAGTTCCGGCGGACCGACCGGGGCCTGGGCGAGGACCTGCTGAAGCATCTGCTCACGGTCGCGCTCCTGCACATCGACCAGATGTGCCGCGCACGGCACGCGCGGACCGAGGCCGACTTCCTGACCAGCGACAACGGCGAACTGTTCCTGCGCTTCCGCCGCGAGCTCGACCGCTCGTACCACGTCACCCGGCTGGTGGAGGACTACGCCGCCGCGCTCAGTTGCAGCACCCGCGCCCTGTCCCGCGCCTGCCGCGCGGTGACCGGCACGTCCGCCAAGGACGTCATCGACGCCCGGGTCGCACTCGAGGCCCGCCGCCTCCTGGCCCACACGGACCTGACCGTCAGCGCCGTCGCGCGGCAGCTGGGGTTCTCCGAGGTGACCAACTTCGGCAAGTTCTTCGCCCGGCGGGTGAACACCACGCCCGGTGCTTTCCGCAACGAGGCGAGGGCAAAGCCGGCGCGTTAAGGCAGCTGCGGTTCTACGCCCGTAAACTCAGAATTCTTTCCACTCTACGGAAGAGTGCTTGTTCAGCATTCCACCATCTGGCAACACTGTGACCTGCATACTTCGGGCGGCCACTCCGAAGTGGCGTCGACAGTTGTACAGACCAGACAGAAACTCACTGCCGTGATGCCGTCGCCGCTCTCGACGGCATTCGCAGAACTGGAACACCGCTCAAGTATCGATTGAGGATTCGGGTCGGTTTCCGGATCCGTGTCCTCAGTACGCCGCCGCGTGCCGTCCCCCGCTCACCCCTGGACGGCCCGTGCGACGGCACTCCCGCATGCCCATTCACCCGCGCCCCGGAGTCCCCGGAGGAGCGCGCGTAAGGGAAGGACGACCGTCATGGCCGTAGTGACCGCTGCCGAGGCCGAGAGCTGGCTGATCGAGAAGATCGCCCACCGACTGGGCGTGGCGCCCGCCGAGGTCTCGCGCGAGGTCTTCTTCGACGAGCTGGACCTCGACTCGACGGAGGCGCTGATCCTCGCGGGTGAGCTGGAGAACTGGCTCGGCTTCGAGCTGAGCACCACGACCCTCTGGTACCACCCGACCGTCAAGGACCTCGCGGCCTACCTCGCCGAAGAGAGCGCCGAGCGTGCGGCCGCCGCGTGACACGAGGCCCCCGGTAGCCCGCCCGTTCCGGTCCGCCGCACCCGGCGGGCGGACGGTGTACGTCGTCCACCCTGGCGCGCTCCCGGCCGTGGTCCACCAGGGCCTGGCCGACGCGCTGCCCGACGGGGACGGACTGACCGTCCTGGACCTGGGGGCGGTCGCGGAGTACGCGGACGCCGCGCTGACCGGGGGCCGGGCGGCGACCACCGTGGCCGACCTCGCCGACCGGCTGCTCGCCGCCATGGCCCCGGTGAACGGCCCCTGGACACTGGTCGGTTGGTCCTTCGGCGGGGTCCTGGCGCACGCCATGACCCGGTCGCTGCCGGCCGGCCGGCTGCCCGAGCGCCTGGTGCTCCTCGACAGCATCGCGCCCACCGAGGAGTACCAGCAGCCCGACGACGCGCTCGAACCCGCCCTGCTTCTCGGCTGGTTCGCGATGTACCTCGGGGCGAAGCGGGGACGCACCGTCGCCCTCGCCCCGGACGCCCTCGCCGGCCGGGACGTCGACGACGGACTGCCCGTCGTCCTCGACGCGGCCCTCGCGGCCGGGGCCCTGCTCCCGGGCACCCCGCTGCCGGGCCTGCGCAAGCTCTACGACACCTACGTGGACGGCCTGTTGCGCAACAACCGTCTCACCGCGCCCCACCGCCCCGGTCCGGCACCGCTGCCGCTGGTGCTGGTGAAGGCGGAGCGGAGCCTCATCCCGGGCGACCCCACGCTCGGCTGGCGCCCGCTGGCCCGGCACGGGCTGGCCCTGCACACCTGTCCGGGCGACCACTACACGATGCTCAGCCGCCCCGACGCCCTCGGTGTGATCGCCCCGCTGCTCGCCGCCGCCTGAAACCGCCGCCCCCCGCGTCACCCACAGGGCCCCGAACCGTACCGGGCCGCACTCCGGCCCGCCGTCCGACCAAGAGAGCCTCGCCGTGAACGCTTCGCGTCCCCATGACCTCGACCGCCGGCTCGCCCGCGATCCCATAGCGATCGTCGGGCTGTCCGCCCTGTACCCCAAGTCGCGCGACCTGCGCGAGTTCTGGGCGAACGTCGTCTCCGCCGCCGACTGCATCGAGGACGTCCCGGCCACCCACTGGGACGTGTCGGAGCACTACGACTCCGACCCCGCCGCACCCGACAAGACGTATGCCAGGCGTGGCGGCTTCATCCCCACCGTGCCCTTCAACCCGCTGGAGTTCGGGCTGCCGCCCAACACCCTCGAAGTCACCGACGTGCTCCAGCTGTTGAGCCTCGTCGTCGCCCGCGACCTGCTGCGGGACGCGGGCGCCGGACAGGACTGGTACGACGCCTCGCGCACCGGTGTGGTGCTCGGGGTGACCGGTGCCAACCAGCTCACCCAGCCGCTGACCGCCCGGCTCCAGACTCCGGTCCTCAAGGAGGTGGTCCGCTCCTGCGGGCTGTCGGAGCGGGACGCGGAGGAGATCGCGGAGAAGTTCAAGCTGGCGTACGCGCCCTGGGAGGAGAACTCCTTCCCGGGGATGCTGGGCAACGTCGTCGCGGGCCGGATCGCCAACCGCCTCGACCTGGGCGGCACCAACATGACGATCGACGCGGCCTGCGCCAGTTCGCTGGGCGCGGTGAAGACCGCCGTGAGTGAACTCCTGGAGCGGCGCGCCGACATGATGCTGGTGGGCGGCTGCGACGCCGAGAACACCATCTTCATGTACCTGTGCTTCAGCAAGACGCCGGCCTTCTCCAAGGCGGGCCGTATCCGCCCGTTCGACGAGAGCGCCGACGGCACGCTGATCGGCGAGGGCATCGGCATGCTGGCGCTGCGCCGGCTCTCCGACGCGGAGCGGGACGGGAACCGGATCTACGCAGTGCTGCGGGGCATCGGCTCCTCCAGCGACGGCCGGTTCAAGTCGATCTACGCCCCGCGCAAGGAGGGGCAGATGACCGCCCTGCGCCGGGCGTACGAGGACGCGGACGTGTCCCCCGCCTCCGTCGAGCTCTTCGAGGCGCACGGCACGGGGACGGCGGTCGGCGAGGCCACCGAGCTGTCGGCGCTGTCCGCGGTGGTCTCGGAGTTCACCGAGGAGCGGAACTTCGCCGCGGTCGGCAGTGTGAAGTCGCAGATCGGCCACACCAAGGCGGCGGCGGGCGCGGCCGGGATGATCAAGCTGGCGCTCGCGCTGCACCACCGGCTGCTGCCGCCGACGATCAACGTGGACCGGCCGAACCCCGCGATCGACTGGGCCGACAGCCCGTTCTACGTCGGCACGCGCACCCGCCCCTGGATCCGTGACCCGCACCGCCCCAGGCGCCGGGCGGGCGTCTCGTCGTTCGGCTTCGGCGGCACCAACTTCCACGTGGTGCTGGAGGAGCACGGCGACGGCGAGGACCTGCGGGTGCTGTTCCCCGTGAGCCGGATTCATGTATGGCATGAACCTGACATGAACAGTCTGGTGCGGGCGCTGGAGAGCGGCGCCGAGTCGGCGACCTCGCCCGCTCCGGCCGGCCGTCCGCGACTCGCGCTGGTCGCCCGCACCGACGCCGAACTCGCCGAGCTGCGCGCCCTGGCCGTGGCCGAGCTGCGGGCCAGGCCGACCGCCGGGTCCTGGTCGCACCCGAAGGGCGTCTACTTCCGCGCGTCCGCGGCCGGGCTCGGCAAGGTGGCCGCGCTCTTCGCCGGGCAGGGCAGCCAGTACGTCGAGCCCGGACGGGACGCGGTGCTGGCACTGCCTCCGCTGCGGGCGGCCTTCGACCGGGCCAACGCGGCCTTCGCGGAGTCCGAACTCCCGCTGTCCCGGGTCGCGTTCCCGCCACCCGCCTTCGACGAGGTGGCCCGCGCCGCCCAGGACAGCGAGCTGCGCCGCACCGAGTACGCCCAGCCCGCCATCGGCGCGCTCTCGGCCGGACAGTTCCGCTATCTCAGCGAACTCGGCTTCACCGCCGACGGGTTCCTCGGGCACAGCTTCGGCGAGCTGACCGCGCTGTGGGCCGCCGAGGCCATCGACGACGACACCTACTTCGCCCTGGCCAGGGCGCGGGGCGCGGCGATGGCGCCGCCCGCCGACGCCGACCCGGGCTTCGACCCGGGTGCCATGGCGGCCGTGACGGCGTCCGAGGACAGCCTCGCTCAACTCCTCGCCGCGCACCCCTCGTTGATCGTCTGCAACCGCAACGCGGCGGACCAGATCGTGCTCGGCGGTGCCACGGACGCCGTGGAGCGGTTCGTCGAGGCGGCGGGCGCTGCCGGGGTGCGGGCGCTGCGGCTGCCGGTGTCGGCGGCCTTCCACACGCCGTTCGTCGCCCATGCCGTCGAGGAGTTCGGCCGCCGGGTCGCCGACGCCGAGATCCGTGCGCCGCGCGGCCCGGTGTTCGCCAACTCGCCCGGCGCCTCGTACGGCACGGACGCCGACGCCAACCGGCGCACGCTGGTGGACCAGTTGGTGCGGCCGGTCGAGTTCAGCGACCGAGTGGAGGAGATGTACGCGGCGGGGTTCCGCACGTTCGTGGAGTTCGGGCCGAAGGGCGTGCTGACCCGGCTGGTCGGGCGGATCCTCGGCGAGCGGGAGCACCACGCGGTGCAGCTGGACCCCGGCAGCGGGGGCGACGCGGATCTCACCCTGAAGCGTGGGGTGGCTCAACTCTTCGTCCTCGGGATGCCGTTGGCGACGGCGGACCGGTATGCGGCGGAGCCGGTGGCCGTGGAGCCCGTCAAGGGGATGACCGTGCCGCTGAACGGCATCAACCATGTGCCGCAGGCGCGTCGGGAGGCGTATCGGGAGGCGCTGGAGAACGGGTACCGGGTGACGCTCTCGGGACGGGAATCCGTGCTGGAGCCGGTGGCGTCGGGCGTCGGTGCCGTCTCAGGTGACGGAGCCGTCTCAGGTGACGGTGCCGTCTCAGGTGACGGAGGCGGAGGCGTGTCTCCCGTCGCGGCCGTGCCGTCCGCCGGTCCCTCGGCGCGTCATGTGGCGAACTCCGACGGACCTGCCTGGTCCGCGCACGCACCCGGTGCGTCCCCCGTCCTGGCCGACGCGCCGGGCATCACGATCACGCCCGCCGAGGCCACCCCGACCGTCGCCGCCGCACCGGCGTCCGTCGCTCTCTCCGTCCCCACAGACGTCCTGGAGAACAAGCCCGTGGAACACGACGACCTCGGAACAGCCGCTCCGGCGGCCGACCAGCTCACCGAACTGATCGCCGGTCATCTCTCCCTGCACGACGAGTATCTGCGCAGCCAGTTGGACACCGCGCACCGCATGATGGGCCTCCTGGAACGGGCCGACGAGCAGGGCCGCGTCGAAGCGGTGACCCCGGGCGTGGCCTCGGTCAAGGAGCACGGCCTGGCCATCGGCCGCACCCACCTGCGGGCCAGCGAGATCCTGCGGGACCTGGCGTCCATGGAACTCGCCGGCACCCAGACCCCGACAGTGCCCGCCGGCACCCGGCCCTCGACGGCTCCGGCCGCCGAACCCGCGCTCCCGGCAACGCCGTTGACGGCCGCGTCGGCGCCCGCGCCCGCCATCGCCGCGGCCCCCATCGCCGTAGCCGCGCCTCCGGCCGCTCCCGAGCCGCCCGCCCTGCCCGCCCCGGCCCCGCCCGCGACCGCGGCGCTCCCGCCGGCCGGAACCCCCGCGCCCAAGCTCCCCGAGGCTCCCACGTCGGCCACCGCCACCAAGGAGGACATCGCGGCGGCACTGCTCGACGTGGTGGCGCAGAAGACGGGTTACCCGGCCGAGATGCTCGATCTCGCCATGGACGTGGAGGCGGACTTGGGCATCGACTCCATCAAGCGCGTCGAGATCATGGGCGTCCTCCAGGAACGCTTCCCCTCCCCCACCCCGGTCGGCCCCGAGCACCTCGCCGAACTCCGCACCCTGAGCGAGATCGTCGGCTTCGTCTTCAGCCTGGGCGGCACGACAGCTCGGGCGACCGCCGTCACCTCGGCTCCGGTCGCGCGCGTCAACGCCGACGACGTCACCAAGGCCCTCCTCGGCGTGGTGGCGGAGAAGACCGGCTACCCGGCGGAAATGCTCGACCTCACCATGGACGTCGAAGCAGACCTCGGCATCGACTCCATCAAGCGCGTCGAGATCATGGGCGTCCTCCAGGAACGCTTCCCCTCCCCCACCCCCGCAGGCCCCGAACACCTCGCCGAACTCCGCACCCTCAACGAGATCGTCGGCTTCGTGCTGGAGCTCAGCGGCCCCACGTCCGCAGCAACGGAACCGGCACCGACACCGATACCGGCACCAACCGCCCCCGCCCCCGCCCCCGACGACGTCCGCACCGCCCTCCTCGACGTCGTGGCCCAGAAGACCGGCTACCCGGCCGAGATGCTCGACCTCACCATGGACGTCGAAGCAGACCTCGGCATCGACTCCATCAAACGCGTCGAAATCATGGGCGTCCTCCAAGAACGCTTCCCCTCCCCCACCCCCATCGGCCCGGAGCACCTCGCCGAACTCCGCACCCTCGCCGACATCGTGGGCTTCGTGACCGGGTTGAACGGGACGCCGGTCGCCGAGGCACCGAGCAGCACCGCTCCGGTCAAGGTGGAGGCGGCGCAGATCGTGACGCCGTCCCTGATCGGCCGCGGGCAGGCGGAGTTGGTGGAGCTGCCTCTTCCCGACCGGCTCGTGGGGGCGTTCCCGCAGGCCGCGACCGCGCTGGTCGTGAACGACGGCAGCGAGGTCGCCGAGGCCGTGACGGCACGGCTGGTCGCGGCCGGCTGGCAGGTGCGGTCGCTGCGGCTGCCCGGGGTGCCGGAGCGCGTGGCCGGGGTACCGGAGCGCGAGGCCGGGGTACCGGAGCGTGTGGCCGGGGTACCGGAGCGCGTGGCCGGGGTGCGGGAGCTTCCGCTGACCGGCTGGGGCGCCAACGAACTGGCCGCCCGGTTCCAGGAGTTGGGCACCGAGAAGGTGCACCTGGCCGTGGGCTTCACGGCGGCGGACGAACTGCCGTGGTCCGAGGGCGTGCGACGGCTGGCACATCAACTGCTCGTCGCCCGGCACCTGGTGGCCCCGCTGACGGCAGCCGCCGCCGACGGCCACCGGGCCGCCTTCGTCACCGTCACCCGCCTGGACGGCGCTTTCGGGCTCGGCGGAGTCTCGGAGGACGCGGTGCCAGCGGGCGGTATCGGCGGGCTGGCCAAGACGCTGGCCGTGGAAGCACCCGAACTCTTCTGCCGGGCCGTCGACTTGGCGCCCGCACTCGGTGCCGCCGAGGCGGCCGAGCTGATCCTCACGGAGATCCACGACGCGGCGGTCGGCCCGGTCCAGGTGGGACATGACGGTGTCCGACGGGTCGCGCTGACCCTGGGTGAAGGTGAAAGGGAGAGCGAGGTCATCACCGAGCCCGCCTCCCCCCTCACCCCCGACGACCTCCTCGTCGTCACCGGCGGAGCCCGCGGCATCACCGCCCGGTGCGTCGAAGAGCTGGCCCGCACCCACAAGCCCGGCCTCCTGCTCCTGGGCCGCACCCCCCTCGGTAACGAACCCGACTGGGCGCACGGCGTGACGGCCCCGGCCGGACTGAAGGCCGCCGCGGCCGGCCGGCTCAGGGAGACGGGCGAGAAGCCGACCCCCAAGCGGGTCGAGCAGCTGTACCGGGCGGTCGTGGGCGAGCGGGAGGTCAGGAAGACCCTGGCCGCCGTACGAGCCGCGGGCAGCGAGGTCGAGTACCTCCCGGTGGACATCACCGACACCGCCGCGACCGCCGCCGCACTCGCCCCGTACCGGGAGCGGATCACCGGTCTGGTGCACGGTGCCGGGGTCCTCGCCGATCAGCTGATCTCCGCGAAGAAGGCGGCCGAGATCGAGCGGGTCTTCGCCGTGAAGCTCGGCGGTCTGCGGTCGGTGACGGCCGCGCTGCCCGCCGAACGGCTGCGCCACGTGGTGCTGTTCTCGTCGGTCGCCGGGTTCTTCGGCAACCGGGGCCAGTCGGACTACGCGATGGCCAACGAGGTGCTCAACACCTGGGCCGCATCCTTCAGGCGCACCCACCCCAAGGCCCATGTCTCCGCCCTCAACTGGGGTGCCTGGGACAGCGGCATGGTCTCGCCGCAGATCAAGGCGGTGTTCGAGGAGCGGGGCATCGCCCTGATCCCGGAGGAGACCGGAACGCGCCTGTTCACCGAGCAGTTCGCCCCCGAACGGTCCGGTGACGTCGTCACGGTCCTCGGCCCGACCACTCCCCTGTCGGCACCCGAACTCCCGGTCCGCACCGGCCCGTTCGTCCTGGAGCGCGACCTGAGCGACCTCCTGACCGACCCGCTGCTCGCCGACCACGTGATCGGGGACGCCCCCGTGCTGCCCGCCGCGGCGGCGCTGGGCTGGGCGGCCGGTGCCGTCGAACGCCTCACCGGCCGCACGGTCGCCGAGGTCCGCGACTTCGCCGTCCACAAAGGCGTCATCTTCGACGGCGGCTTCGACGGCCGACTGCGGCTGACCATCTCGACCACCGCCGACGGCACGACCGCCAACTCCGCGACCGCCGACTCCACGACCGCCAACGTCACGATCGTCTCCACCGCCGACGACGGATCCGTACGCCCCCATTACGCGGCCACCGTGGTCCTGGACCAAGGCACCCGCCGGACCCCGGAACGGCAGAGCGCCCTCCCCGCCCTGGGCGGCGGCAGCGACGCACGGGGCTTCTACGACGACGGCACGCTCTTCCACGGAGAGTCCCTGCGCGGGCTGCGCCGGGTGCTGAACGCGACGGCCGCGAACTTCGTCGTCGAGTGCGAGCTGGCTGAACTCCCCTCGGCCGGTCAGGCGTTCGGAACCGACCGCTACACGCCGGCCACCGCGGACCTGCTGCTCCAGGCGGCGCTGGTGTGGATGCGCAGCCACTTCGACACGGCCGCCCTGCCGATGGCGGTGCGCCGGACCGAGCTGTACGAGGTGCTGCCGAGCGGTGAGCCGTTCCTCGTGGTCGTCGCGCCGGAGACGGCGTCCGGAACCGGCGCCTCGGTCACGGTGACGGCGTGCGCCCCGGACGGGCGGGTGCTGCTGCGCCTGGTCGGTGTGTCCCTGGTGTCCACCCCGCAGCTGGCCGCGAAGTTCGCCAGCCGCTGAGCGAGCCGAGCCGATTTCCGGCCGCGGTCCCGGCGGGTGTGCGCCCGCGACGGCCTCAACACCCGCCGGGACGCGGCACCTTGGAGGAGACAGCTGTCATGAGCAAGTTCGCCATCGTCGGGATCTCGTGTCTGTTCCCCGGCGCCCGGACTCCCGAGGAGTTCCGCCGCAACCTCCGCGCCGGCACGGACAGCCGCCACGAGGGCGGTACGGAGGTCTTCGGGTCCGCGCCCGACGCGCGTGACCTCGATCCGCGCCACCGACTCACCTCCCGCAGGGGCGGGTTCGTCACCGACTTCGCCTTCGACCCGAGCGGCTACCGACTCGACGCCGCCGAACTCTCCCGGCTGGACCGCATCTTCCACTGGTCCCTGTACGCGGCCCGCGAGGCGCTGCGGGACTGCGGTCTGGACGGTCGGCCCGAGACCCTGGCCCGCACAGCCCTCGTGATGGGCAACTACTCGTTCCCCACTCCGACTTCGGCCGAGGTGAGCGTCCCGCTGGCGCAGGAGGCGGTGCTCGCCGGGCTGCGCCGGGCCGGGCTGCCCGAGCCGGCGGCGTTCCCGGAGTCGTACAGCCTGATCGACCGGGCGGCGATCGTGCCGGAGAACCTGCGGGTGAGCGGTTCGCCCGCCGCGGTCACCGCCGCCGCCCTGGGTCTCGGCGGCCCCCGCTACTGCCTGGACGCCGCCTGTTCCTCCGCGTTGTACGCGCTGAGCCTGGCGTGCGGTCATCTCGCCTCCGGGGAGGTGGACCTGGCGCTCGCGGGCGCGGTCTGCGCTCCCGATCCGACGCTGATCCACCTCTCCTTCTCCGATCTGCACGCCTATCCGGAGGACGGCTTCAGCCAGCCCTTCGACGCCCGTTCCGGCGGCATCGTCACCGGGCAGGGCGCCGGCATGGTCGCGGTGCGGCGACTCGATGACGCGCTCCGGGACGGCGACCGCATCCACGCCGTGGTGGACGGCATCGGCCTGTCCAACGACGGCTCCGGACGCCACCCCCTGGTCCCGAACAAGAGCGGCCAACTCGACGCCCTCGCCCGCGCCTACGCCGCTTCCGGCGTGCGCCCCGCCGACATCGACTACCTGGAGTGCCACGCCACCGGCACCCCCATCGGCGACGCCACCGAGGCGGAGTCCGTCGCCGAGTTCTTCGGAACCCACGGCAAGGTCCCCGCGCACGGCTCGGTCAAGGGCAACGTCGGCCATCTCCTCACCGTGGGCGGCCTCAGCAGCCTGCTCAAGGTCATCCTCGCCATGGCGGACGGCGTCATCCCACCGACCATCGGCGTCACCGACCCGATCTCCTCGAAGGACGGCAAGGTCGGCGCGGACACCCTGGTCCGCGCAGCCCGCCGGTGGCCCGAGGGCCCGGGCCCCCGCCGGGCAGCGGTCTCGGCGTTCGGCTTCGGCGGCACGAACGCGCACGTCGTCCTGTCGTCACCACCGGACCGCACCCCAACTACCTCCCCTCACAAGGCACATGGCACCACACCCCCCACAGCCGAGGACCACGGATCTACGACCCCCACCGCCACGGAGTCCCCCTCCACCCCCGCTCCAGCCCCGGAGCCCCACTCCAGGGTCCGCCCGGAGTCCTCGGCATCCCTCCCCGCCCTGGACATCGTCGGACTCGGCGCGCACTTCGGCTCGTTGGGCTCCCTGGACGCCTTCGAGCGTGCGGTGCACAGCGGTGCGCCGGACCTGCGTCCGCTGCCCGAGCGGCGCTGGCGCGGCCTGGACCGTACCGAGGGCGGCACTCTGGAGCGGGCGGGTCTCGCCGCCGACGCCCCGCACGGCGCCTTCGTGGACGGCGTGGAGGTCGATCCGGCCGAACTCCGGGTGCCGCCCGCCGACTTGCGGATCTACAACCCGCAGCACGCGCTGATGACCGAGGTCGCCGACGAGGCGCTGCGGGACGCGGGACTGGTGAGCGGCGCCCCGGAGTCCCGGCGGGTCGCCGTGGTCGTGGTGACGGAGATCGAGCCGTACACGCACGCCCGGCTGACCCGCTACGGGCTCGGCACCTTCCTGCGCCGCGAGTTCGACAAGGCGGGCGTGGAGCTGACGGAGGAGCAGCGGGCGGCGCTCGCCGAGGTGGCCCGGGACGCCGTGGTGGACCCGATCGGCGCCAACGAGGTGCTCAGCTACATCGGCAATGTGATGGCCGGCCGGATCTCCTCCCGCTGGAACCTCACCGGTCCCTCCTTCACGCTGTCCGCCGAGGGCGCGGGCACCGCCCAAGCCCTGGAGGTGGCCCGGCTGCTGCTGCTCGACCCGGACCTGGAGGCGGTCCTGGTCGGCGGCGTGGACCTGGCCGGTTCGGCGGAGAACCTGCTGCTCGACCCGGAGGTCCGCTCCACGCCGGGCCTCACCTTCAACGAGGGCGACGGCGGCCGGGTCGTGGGCGAGGGCGCCGGTGCCCTGGTCCTCACCCGCGCCGACGGCCCGCTGTCCCGGCGGCGGGTGTACGCCCGGATCGCGGGGACGGCCGTACGGTACGCGCCGGCTGACGGCGCGCTGCCCGCCGTATCGACGAAGGCCCTCGCCGAGGCGGCGCGGGCCGCGCTGCTCCAGGCGGGTGTGGACGCGGCCGACGTGGGCTGTGTGGAGGCGCACGCGCCGGGCACCCCCGAGGGGGACCGGGCGGAGCTCGCCGCGCTGGCGGAGGTGTACCGCGCGGGCCCCGGCGGTACCGCGCTGGGCAGTGTCAAGGCGCAGCTCGGTGACGCGGTGTGCGCGGCCGGGATCGCCGGGCTGATCAAGGCCGCGCTGTGCGTGCGGCACGCGTATCTGCCGGGTACGCGGGGCTGGCGCCGTCCGGACGACGCGCTCGCGGACGCCTTCGCCGCGTCGGCGCTGTACGTCCCCGACGCCTCGCGCCCCTGGCTGCGGGAGGAGCAGGACGGCCGTCGCCACGCGGCCGTCGACGTCCTGGGCGCGGGCGGTTCGCACGCCCACATCGTGCTGTCCTCGGTGCCCGCCGCCGAACGCCCGCGCGCCACCGCCGACTGGTACGGCGCACAGGGCCCCGTCCTGCTGGCGCTCGCCGCCGACACCCCCGAGGGGCTGGTCGCGGAGGCCGAGCGCCATCGGGTCCTGCTGACGGACGGCGGTGATCCCCGGGCCCTGGCACGGGAGGCGGCGGCCGGGCTCGACGGGCGCCGGCTGCGGGCCGTCCTCGTGGGCGCCGACCGCGAGGCCCTGCTACGACAACTCGCCTCGGCAGTAAGGGACTTGCCCGGCGCGTACGCCGAGGGAAGGGAGTGGGCCACCCCGGCCGGTTCCTTCTTCACGCCCCGGCCGCTGGGTCCCGAGGGGCGGGTCGCCCTGGTCTATCCGGGCGCCTTCAACAGCTATCCCGGGCTCGGCGCGGATCTCTTCCGGGCCTTCCCGGCCCTGCTCGACCGTTTCGAGGCACAGGCCACGCAGCCGGCCCGCATGCTGCGCGCGGCCCAGCTGTATCCCCGTACGGCGACCGCCCTGACCCGGCGCGATCTGATGCGGTGGGAGGAACGACTGGGCGACGACGTGCCGTTCATGCTCGCCACCGGCACCAGCTTCGCGATCCTGTACACCGCGCTGGTGCGGGACGTCCTGGGCGTCACCGCGCACGGCGGGTTCGGCTACAGCCTCGGCGAGGCCAGCATGCTGTTCGCGTCCGGGGGTTGGGACCCGGCGGGGCGCAGTGACTCGCTGCTGACCGAAAGCCCGGTGTTCCAGGACCGGTTGTGCGGTCCCCGGCGCACGGTGCGGGAGTCGTGGGGGCTGTCGGAGGACGTCCCCGACGAGAACGTCTGGGCCTCCCACGTGCTCCTGTCGGCCGCCGAGCCCGTCATGGCGGCGCTGGCCCGCCACGACCGGGTGCACCTCACGCACGTCAACACCCCCGGGGAAGTGGTGATCGCGGGCGATCCGGCCCAATGCCGGGCGCTGATCGCCGAGTTGGGCTGCCCCGCCGCCCGTTCGCCGGTCAACGTCGTCATGCACTGCCCGGTGGTGGACCCGGAGTTGACCGGCCTGGCCGCGCTCAACGACTACCCGACCGGCTCGTTCGGCGACCTGGAGCTCTTCAGCGCCTACGACTACGAGCCCCTGCCCGCCGAGCGGCTGGCCGACTCCCCGCAGCGCATCGCCCACACCCTGCGCTCCACGATCGACTTCCCGCGCCTGGTGCACGCGGCGTACGAGAGCGGCTACCGCTACTTCATCGAGGTGGGTCCCGGCGCCACCTGCACCCGCTGGATCCGCGAAACCCTGGGCGACGCCCCGCACATGGCCGCCTGTGTCGACCGCCGCGGCACCTCCGCGACGACTCCCCTCGCCCACCTGGCGGCCCGTCTCGTCGGCCACGGCCTCCCGGTCGACCTGACCGCACTGCTCGATGCCGCACCGACCGACCGTCCCGCCGTAGCGTCACGGCCGCGTCGCCTGCCGAAGGTGCGGGTGGGCGGAGGCGAGCCCATTCCGGTGCGGGTGGCGCGCGAGGCGGCGGCGGTTCTGTCGGCGGGACGGGGCGCTTCGGCGGCAGCGGAAGGTGAGCGGGAGGCCGACCTGGCCGCCGGTCTCGTCGGCACGCCCGCACGCGCGGCCGGTCTCACCGCCACGCCCACCCTCGCTGCCGGTCCCACCGCCACATCCGCCATCGGAGCCGGCTCGTCGCCCGGCGCCCCCGTCCCGACCGCCCGCTCCGCTCCTCCCCTCCCCACCCCACCCGCTCCGCCGGAGGTCCCCGACGTCATGCCCGCCGACCCCACGCTCGACGAGGTGCCCGAGGTCATCACCTTCGACGGGGACCCGGTCACGGCTCTCCCCTGGGCGGCCCGGCCCCCGGCCGAGGGCGTCCTCGCCCGTACCGCCCCCGCCCCGCACCGCCCGCCGTCGCCCCGCCCCGAAGCCCCGTCCGGTCCCCCTTCCGCCTCCCCGTTCCAGGCGCCGCCCACCGCCCCCTCCCGCCGCGCGGCCATCGCCGCCGACCTCGTGCGCGACCTGCGCCGGGACATCGTCGCGACCCACGGCGTGGTGATGGAGACGCACCGGATCCTCCAGTCGGCCGCACTGGACCGCGCCGAGGCACTGCTCGTAACGCCCACGGCCATGCCCATTCCCACGCCCACGCCCACGCCCACGCCCACGCCCCCCGCGAAGGCAGCCGTCCGCACCCCGGCCCTCGCCCCCGCCACCCCCGAACCCCCCTCCCCGAAGATCCACGAGGGTGTCGTCTGGGACGAGGCCGACCTCCTGGAGTTCGCCACCGGCTCCGTCGCCAAGGTCTTCGGGCCCGAGTTCGCCGAGATCGACGGCTTCCGCGCCCGCGTCCGGCTGCCCGCACCGCCGTACCACTTCGTCACCCGCGTCACCGCGCTCGACGCGAAGCCCGGTGTTCTCGAACCGTCCCGCATCACCACGGAGTACGACGTCCCCGAGGACGCCTGGTACGCCGTGGACGGCGGGGTACCGCCGGCCGTGACCGTGGAGTCGGGGCAGTGCGACCTGCTGCTGGTGAGCTATCTCGGGATCGACTTCCGCAACAAGGGCGACCGCGTCTACCGCCTGCTCGACAGCTCGCTGATCTTCCACGGCGGGCTGCCGACCACCGGCCAGACGCTGCGCTACGACATCTCGATCGACCGTTTCGTCCACCAGGGCGACACGACCATCTTCTTCTTCAGCTACCTCTGCTACGCCGACGGCGAGCTGATCCTCGAACTCAAGGACGCCTGCGCCGGGTTCTTCAGCAAGGCCGAGCTGGACACCCCGCTCGGTGTGGTGATCACCGACAAGGACAGGGCCCGTCGCGCGGCGCTTCCGCGAGGGACCTTCAAGCCGCTGGCGTACGCGCAAAAGGACCGACTCGACGCCACGGACCTGGAGTTGCTCGCCCAGGGCCGCCCCGGGGAGGTCTTCGGACCGGACCACGCCCAGGACCCCGGCCTCAACCCCGCGCTGCGGCTGCCGGATTCACGGCTGCGGATGGTCGACGAGGTCACCGTGGACCGCAAGGGCGGCCCGTGCGGGCTCGGGCTGATCACCGCGGTGAAGCGACTCCAGCCGGACGCCTGGTACTTCACCTGCCACTTCCCCGACGACCCGGTCCTCGCGGGCTCGTTGATCGCGGAGGGCGCGGTCCAGCTGCTCCAGGTCTATCTGATGCACCAGGGCCTGCACCTGACGCTCCCCGACGCCCGTTTCCAGACGGTCACGGGCCGCCGGATCGACGTCCAGGTGCGCGGCCAGGTCACCCCGAAGGACGCCGAGATCCGGTACGAGGTCGAGGTCACCGAGCTGACGCTGCTGCCCCGCCCCACGGTGATCGCCGATGTGCTGGTGTACCTCGGGGACAAGCCGGTGGTGCGGATGCGGGACCTGGGTCTTCAGATCGTGGAGAAGCCCGGCACCCCCTACCGCCCGGGCCCCGGTGGTGTCCCGGAGTTCCTGGGCCGCCGCAACAGGGCCGGCGAGCCCGCCATGATCAACGAGCTGCATCTGGCGCACGCCGCCCAGGGGTTGCTGGACATGGCGATGGGCCCGGAGTTCGAGATCTACCGGACCGGCAGGGCGCCGTACATCCCCAACGGGGACTTCCAGTTCGTCGACCGGGTCATGTCCCTGAAGGGCACGCGCGGCGACCTCGGCCCCGGCTCGGAGATGGTCACCGAGTACGACTCCCCCGAGGACGCCTGGTACTACCGCGAGAACTCCTACCCGCACATGCCGAACTTCGTGTACATGGAGTCCTCGCTCCAGGCCGCGATCTTCCTCGGCTACTACCTCGGCGCGACCCTGCGCCAGCCGGACGAGGAGTACGCGATCCGCAACCTCGACGGCCGCGCCACCCTCGTCAAGGACGTGGACCCGCGCGGACGGACGGTCCGGCACCGCTCGACGCTGCTGAGCACGAGCGTGGTCTCCGGTGCCGTGCTCCAGAACTTCTCCTACGAACTCTCCGCGGACGGCGAGGTGTTCTACACCGGCGAGTCCATGTTCGGGTACTTCAGCGAGGCCGCCCTGGCCAACCAGGTGGGCCTGGACCGGGGCGCGTACCAGGAGCCGTGGATCGAGGCGGAGCGGCCGGCCGCTGAGCGGGTCCGCCGTATCGAACTCCCCGACGAGGCGCCCGCGTTCACCGATCCGGCGGGCGGTTTCCTACGGTTGCCCGGGGACCGCTTCCATCTCGTGGACCGGGTCGACCTGGTCGCCGACGGCGGCACGTTCGGCAAGGGTTATCTGCACGGTCACCGCAAGATCCGCGCCGACGAGTGGTATTTCGACCGCCACTTCCACCGGGACCCGGTGATGCCGGGCTCGCTCGGCGTCGAGGCGGTGCTCCAGGCGATGCGGCTGTTCGTGCTGGAGGAGAACCTCGCCGAGGGCATGGAGCGGCCGAGGTTCGCGATGGCTACCGACGTCGAGATGTCCTGGAAGTACCGGGGACAGATCCTGCGCCCGGACGAGGAGCTCTCCTTCGACGTGCACGTCAAGGAGATCCGCCGGGAGCCCGGCCGGTTGCTGCTGATCGCCGACGCGAGCCTGTGGAAGCCGCGGCTGCGCATCTACGAACTCACCGACGTCGCCGTCGAAGTCCGCCCCGACGCGGGCTGACCCCGCAGCCCGAGGAGCAGTCGAGTCCATGAACACCCCAGAGGCCATGAACACCCCTGAGTCCAAGAGCACCCCACCCATGCACACCTCGTCCACCGACGGACCCTCCGTGAACTCCCCCGCAGAACCGCTCCGTTGGTACGGAGAGGGCGGCCCGAGCATCGACCCGGCCGGTGTCCAGCAGGTTCTCGGCCGGGTCGAGGAGCCGTGCTTCGTCGTGGCCGCGCCGCAGGGCATCGGCGCCGTCGCGGGCGGCGGGGCGGCCGTCGGCGGTACCGGGCCCGCCGTGCTGGCCGCCGTCCCCGCGCTGCCTCCGCAGCGGCTGGGGTCGGCCGGTTTCCGGGCCGCGCACGGCGTGCGGTACGCCTACATGGCGGGCGCGATGGCCGGCGGGATCGCCTCCGCCGACCTGGTGATCGCGCTGGCCCGGCGGGGCTTCCTCGCCTCCTTCGGCGCGGCGGGGCTGCTGCCCCGGCACATCGCGCGGGCGCTGGCCCGGTTCTCGGCCGAGATCCCCGGGCTGCCGTACGCCGTCAACCTGATCCACAGCCCGAGCGAGGAGCGCCTGGAGCGCGAGGCGGTGTCGCTGTTCCTGGAGCACGGGGTGCGGTGCGTGGAGGCGTCGGCCTTCATGGACCTGACGCCGCACATCGTGCGCTACCGGCTGGCGGGGCTGCGCCGGGACCCGTCGGGGCGGGTGGTGGCCGGTCACCGGATCATCGCCAAGGTGTCCCGGCCGGAGACCGCGGAGCGCTTCGTACGTCCCGCGCCCGCCGCGCTGGTGGACTCCCTGCTGCGGGAGGGTCTGATCACGGCCGAGCAGGCGCAGTTGGCCCACCACGTGCCGCTGGCCGACGACATCACGGTGGAGGCGGACTCCGGCGGCCACACCGACCGCCGTCCGCTTCCGGCGCTGTTCCCGGTGATCCAGCGGGTGTGTCACGCGATCCAGCGCGAGCACCACTACGCGACGCCGATCCGGGTGGGCGCGGCCGGAGGTCTGGGCACTCCCACGGCGGTCGCGGCCGCGTTCGCGATGGGCGCGGCCTATGTGGTGACGGGCTCCGTCAACCAGGCCTGTCTGGAGTCCGGGACGTCCCCTGCCGCCCGTGAGCTGCTGGCCCGCGCGGACGTCGCCGACTGCGCGATGGCGCCCGCGGCCGACATGTTCGAGATGGGCGTGGAGCTCCAGGTCCTGCGCCGCGGCTCGATGTTCCCGATGCGGGCCGCCCAGCTGTACCGGCTCTACCAGACCTACGACGGTATCGAGGCGCTGCCCGCCGCCGAGCGGGAGCGTCTGGAGTCCCAGGTGTTCCGTCGGCCGCTGGCGGAGGTGTGGCAGGAGTGCGTCGAGTACTTCACCCGGCGCGACCCCGACCAGTTGAGCCGTGCCGCGGACAACCCGAAGCGGCGGATGGCGCTGGTGTTCCGCTGGTACCTGGGCATGGCCTCGCGGTGGGCGGTGACGGGTGAGAGCGACCGCACCGCCGACTTCCAGATCTGGTGCGGCCCGGCGATGGGCAGCTTCAACGCCTGGGTGTCCGGGAGTTACCTGAGCACTCCGGGGAACCGGACGGTCGCCGACGTGGCCCACCATCTGATGCGGGGCGCCGCCTTCCACACCCGCACCGCCCAGCTGGCCACGGCCGGGGTCGCCCTGCCGCCCTCGGCGGCGGACTACCTCCCCGTGCCGCTGGAGCTGCCCGCGCTGTCGGAGGCCGCCCGATGAGCGGGCTGACCCCCGAGGCGGTCGAGGAACTGCTCGGGGACCCCGAGGACCCGCACAATCCGTACGGCTTCGCCGCCGCCGTGGCCCGTGACGAGGCCGACGCCCACCCCGACGACCTGTGCCGCAAGCTGGTCTCGGCGGGTTTCCACCTCAACTATCTGCCGCCGGCCTGGGGCGGTGAGCTGGAGTCGTTCGACCGCAGTCTGACGCTGGTGCGGGCGGCGGCCCGCCGGGACGTGAACATCATGCCCGGCACGATGTTCGGGATCATCGCGGCCACCTGTCTCCAGCTGCACGGCAGTGCGGAGCAGCGGCGCCGGGCGGCCGACGTCCTCACGCGTGGCGGCACGGTGGCGTTCGCGATGACCGAGGCCGCGCACGGCAGCGATCTGCTCGCCGGTGAGGTGCGTGTCGACGGGGACGGGCGGCTGTACGGCGAGAAGTGGCTGGTCGGCAACGGCATGCGCTGCGAGGCGGTGTACGTGCTGGCCCGCACCGGGGCGCGCGGACCGGGCGCGTTCTCGGCGTTCCTGCTGGACCCGGACGGCGAGGGGCTGGTCCGTGAGCCCGCCGCCCGGACCGGCGGCATGCGGGGCGTGGACCTGGCCCGGCTGCGCTTCACCGGGCTGCCGGTGCCCGAGGACGCTCTCGTGGGCCGGCGGGGTGAGGGCCTGGAGATCGCCGTACGCGCCCAGCAGGCGGTGCGGCTGATGAGCATGGCCGGAAGTCTCGGCTGCGCTGACACCGCGCTGCGCCTGACCCTCGGCTTCGCCGCCCGGCACCGGGTCGCCGGGGTACCGTTGGCGGAAACGCCTTACGCGCGCCGGGAGTTGGCGGTCGCGTCGGCGGCGCTGGTGGCGGCGGACGCGGTGGCGCTCTCGGCCGCCCGGGGTGTGCACGTGGCCCCGGAGGCATTCAGCGTCTGGGCGCTCGCGGCCAAGCACGTCGTCGCGGAGGCCACCGACGAGGTGCTGCGGCGCTGTGCCGGTGTCCTCGCCACCCGCTCGGTCCTGCGGGAACAGGCGCCCGGCGGGGGCCTGTTCCAGAAGCTCCAGCGGGACGTGGGCGTGGTGCGGGTGATCGACGCCAGTCCGCTGGCCAACCTGCGCGCCTACGCGGCCCAGATCCCCGCGCTCGTCGCCCGGGACGCCACGGCGGACCCGGAGCGGATACGCCAGGTCTTCGCCCTGGACGGGGAGTTGCCGCCGTACGAGCCCGCCCGGCTCGATCTCGTGGTCCGGGGCGCGGACCCGGTCCTCGGTGATCTGACCGGGATCACGGACGCGGTGTGCGAGCACCTGGCGGACGACCGCACGACCGCCCTGGTGTCGCGGCTGACCTCCGCGGTCGGCTCGCTCGGCGCGCGGGCCGACGCGGCCCGGCAGCGCGGTGCGGACCCGAACGCGCTGGTGGACCTGGCCGAGCGGTACGCCTGGCTGCACGCGGCCGCCTGCTGCGTACGGCTGTGGTGGGCGAGCCGGCATCTGTCGCTGTACGGCGGCGAGCCGGGCGCGTCCAGCTGGCTGCGCGCGGCACTCGCCTTCCTGCTGGCCCGCGCCGAGGGCACCGACCCCCGGCGCGCGGGACCCGACCAACAGCCTGCCCTGGACGCCGTCCTGGCGCTCCGGGACGGCGACCTGCTGCTGACCGCGCGGCCCGTGCGGCTCGCGTCCGGCACCGCTCACCCGAGGGAGAACTCCTGATGTCCCAGGCCGAGTTGACCACACTGGCCGAGTCGCTGGAGGAGTATCTCGGCGATCCGCACGACCCGGCGAGCCGGATGTCCTTCGCCGCCGTGCTGGACCACGACGAGCGCGACAGCTTCCCGTACGCGTTCGTCAGCATGCTGCACCGCTGGGGCTTCCTCGACCACGGCCTGCCGAAGGAACAGGGCGGGAAGGCCGGCAACCCGGAGACCGGGTTCACGCTGATGCGGCTGGTGGCCCGGCGCGACGGGGCGACCGCGATCGCGCTGGGGCTGACCAACGCGGCCTTCACCCCGCTGTGGATCGCGGGCACCGACGAGCAGAAGCGGCGCCAGATCGACGACGTCCACCGGGGCGTGAGCATCGCCTGGGGGCTCTCCGAGGCGGCGCACGGCAGTGATCTGCTCAGCAACGAGGTGGTCGCCGAGAAGGTGCCTGGCGGCTACCGGGTCACGGGTGAGAAGTGGCCCATCGGCAACGCCACCTTCGCCGACCGCATGGTCGTCTTCGCCCGTACCGGGCCGCGCGGTGGGGCCGGTGACTACTCGATCCTGGTCGTCGACAAGTGGCGGGCCGAGGCCGGGACGCTGCGCGAGACCCCGATGCTGAAGCTGCACGGGGTCCGGGCGCTGGATCTGAGCGGGCTCAGGATGGACGGCGTCTTCGTCCCGGACTCCGACCTGGTCGGCGCCGAGGGCCAGGGACTTGAGATCGCCCTCAAGACCAGCCAGACCGCGCGTCTGGTGATCCTCAGCCTGGCACTGTCCGGCGTGGACACCTCGCTGCGCACCGCGCTGGAGTTCGCCCAGGACCGGGTGCTGTTCGACCGCCCGGTCGTCGAGTCGCCGTACACCGCGCGGCAACTCGCCGAGTCGTTCGCCGAGTTGATGGTCGCCGACGCGGTGTGCCTGGGTGCCGTGCGCAGTGTCCAGGCGTCGCCGGCGCAGGTGAGCGTGTGGTCGTCGGTGGCCAAGTACGTGGTGCCGACGCTGCTGGAGCAGACCCACGCGCGGCTGAGCGTGGTGCTCGGGGCGCGTACCTTCCTGCGCGCGCATCCCCGGTTCGGCATGCACCAGAAGATGCTGCGGGACCTGATGGTGACGAACGTCGCCGACGGCAACACGATCGTCAACCTGCGCAACATCGGCCACCAGTTGGCGTCCCTGCTGGAGCGGGCGCGCACGGCGGACCCGGAGCTGCGCCGCGAGGCGGCCGGGCGGGTCGCCGTGCTGTACGGCATGGACACCGGGCTGCC
Source organism: Streptomyces sp. SID13726 (assembly GCF_010548375.1). Classification (GTDB taxonomy): domain Bacteria; phylum Actinomycetota; class Actinomycetes; order Streptomycetales; family Streptomycetaceae; genus Streptomyces. The sequence continues at coordinate 70,398 of NZ_JAAGLY010000014.1, read as the reverse complement.
GCCCTACCGGCCCGGCGCGCAGGAGCTGTCCAGCCGGGGCCTGGACGACGCGGTGCTGGCCGCGCCCGAGTCGCTGGTCCGGCTGCGGGTGCTCGCCGACCGGGCCGCCGACAAGGACCGCGACCGGCTGCTCCAGGCCGCCGACGTGGCGGCCCAGCTGCTCAACCGGCTGGCCCCGCTGGAGGACCGGGCCTCCGCCCTGCGCGCGGAGCTGGGCCGCGGCTACGCCACCTCGGCCGAACTCTTCGACCTGGCCCAGGAGTACTGCCTGGTCCACGCGGCCGCCGCCTGTGTGCACACGTACGTCCACTCGTGCGAGGCGATGGCCGCCCCACTGCCCAGCGCGGCCCTGCTGCTGCTCCAACTGGAGCGGATCAACCGGCAGTTCCACCCCTACGAGCCCTATCGCGACCCCACCGCCGCCGACGAGGTCCTCGATGTGCTGACCCGGCTGCACGAGGACAACCGGCTGCTGTCGCACTGGCCGATCACGCTCGCGGACCGTACCGCGCCCACCGAGGGGGCCCGGTGCGCGACGGCCCGCTGACCCCGGACACCAAGGTGATCGACCTGTGGACGCTCGCCGAGCACCGGGTGCCCGGGCTGACCGCGCGCCTGGGCGGTGCCGAACTGCTCGGCCGGGAGGAGCGGGAGCGGTTCGCGCGGTTGCGCCGCCAGGCCTCCCGGCGCCGCTTCCTCGGCGGGCGTCTGCTCGCCCGGATCGCCCTCGGGTCCCGCGCCGAACTGCCCCTGGACGCCTGGCGGTTCACCACGGGGCGGCACGGACGTCCGGAGCCGTCGCCCGACCACGGGGGGCTGCGCTTCAATCTGTCGCACACCCCCGGGCTGATCGTGTGCGTGGTCACGCGGGGCCGGGCGTGCGGGGTGGACGTCGAGCGGGTGCCCTTCGACGCGGACAAGGCCCGCTTCGTGACCGCCTATCTCGACACCACCGGCCGGCCCACCCCGTACCGGGCCCCCGACACCACCGGCCGACCCACCCCCTACCGGGCCCCCGACGCCGACGGCGACCCGAGTGAGCGGTGGGTGCTCACGGAGGCCTATCTCAAGGGGCTCGGCGTCGGCCTGTCCGGCGGTCCGGGCGGTCTGGAGTTCCGCGGCCTGGCTCCCGGCCGGTTCGCCGTGACCGACCGGCGCCGCCCCGCCACCGGCGCCCGCTGGCAGCTCCAGCTGCTGCGCCCGTCCCCCCACCATCTGCTGGCCGTCGCGACCGAGGGCGGCGGCACGATCCACCGCCACGAGCCCGCCTGGTCCGAGCCCGTCTCCAACTCCCGCCCCACCACCCCGACTTCGTAGCGAGAGGACCTGCCATGTCCCAGCACACCCCGCCGAACATCGCCGTGATCGGGGCCGGCCCCGCCGGACTGTCCGCGGCCTACCGTCTGCGCGACCGCGCCCGCATCACCCTCTTCGAGCGCGAGGCCCGCCCCGGCGGCCACGCCAGCACCGTGGAGGTCGAGGAGAACGGCCGCGTGCTCGGCCTGGACACCGCGTTCATCGTCTTCAACCGCCGCTTCTACCCGCAGTTGTGCGGCTTCTTCGACGAACTCGGCGTCGAGGCCGTCGTACACCCGGGCGGGTTCGAGTTCTTCGACCTCGACAGCGGACTGGAGTTCGGCACCGAGGAGCTGGAGCTGGACGAGGCGTCGATCGAGGAGCGCTACGCGGCGCGGTTCCCGTACTTCCCTCGGGTGTGGCGGGAGGTGCGCCGCTTCCACGAGGAGAGCCGCAGGGACTTCGTGCGAGGCCGTGCCGACGTGTCGATGGGCGAGTACCTGGACCGGGGCGGATACAGCGAGGAGTTCCGGCACTCGTATCTGATCCTGCTGTGCTCGGCCGTGTGGTCGGTGCCCCCGGAGCTGGTCTGGGAGATGCCCGCGGCGACGGTGATCGCGTTCTTCGTCGGCCATGACGAGGGCGGTCTCGGCGGCCGGCGGGTCGACTGGCGCACGGTGGGCGGCGGTTCGATCTCCTACGTCCGCAAGGCGCTCGCGGCGATCGGCCCCGACCTGCGGCTCGCCGAACCCGCCACCGCCGTACGCCAGGAGGCCGACGGGGTGCGGGTGACCACGGCGTCCGGCACCGAGTCCTTCGACTACGCGGTACTGGCCACGCACGCCGACGAGGCGTTCGCCCTGCTGGAGAACCCGACGGACGAGCAGCGGGCGGCCGTCGAGGGGGTCCGCTACAGCAGCTCCCGGGTCTCGCTGCACCGCGACGCCTCGCTGATGCCGGGCGACCGGTCGCGCTGGGGTGCCTGGAACTACGGCAAGGTCGAGCAGGACGGCGTGACGCGCTGCTTCGTGACGTACTACCTGAACCGGCTCCAGGACCTCTCGGCCGAGCAGGACTACTTCGTCACCCTGGACCCGCCCCGGCCGCCCGCGCCGGGCACGGTCGTCGCCGACTTCGACTACACGCACCCGGTGATCGACATGGACCTGCGGGCCCGGCAGCCGGAGATCCACCGGGCCAACGAGGGCACCCGGGTGAAGCTGGCGGGTTCGTACTTCCACTCCAAGGAGCTGGGCCCGGACCTGATCGGCTCGCACGAGGCCGCGTTCTCGGCGGGGGCGGAGGCGGCGGCCCGGATTCTGGCCGAGCTGGACTGAACCGGCCGCCGGAGAACCGGCGTTCAGGCCTCGCCGTCGGCGAACCGGCGCTCAGCTCTCGCCGTCGGCGTGCCGGCGTGCCGACTCGTTCTCCTGGGCCAGGCGCCGCAGCGCGAGCAGCGCGGGTTCCAGGAGGACGGTCAGCAGCAGGGCGCGCTCGGCCTTCTCCAACGGCTCGCCGATGCCGTCCAGTTGGTCGAGGTCCAGGACGGCGGTCCGCTCGGCGAGGCGGGCGTAGGGCAGCAGGGTGTGCCAGTCCAGCGGGGCGCCGAGGGAGCGCAGCGAGGCGAGGGTCTCGGCGAGGGCGGCACGGGCCGGTGCCGCCTCGTGCACCCGCCAGCCGAGCTTGTCGACCAGCGCGTCGACCGCCGCCGTCTCCGGTACCTCCTCCGGGGGTGTCTCCTCCAGCCGGATGGCGCCGAGGGCGAGGCCGAGCTGGCGGTGGGTGTCCCCGGTGTGCTCGGCGAGGACGTCGAGGAGATGGCGGGTGGTGTTGACGGACAGGCCCCGGACGCCGGTGAGGGCGCGGATCAGCCGGAGCCTGCGCAGGTGCTCCTCGTCGTACTCGGCCTGGGTGGCGGAGGTCTGGCGGCCGGACGGGAGCAGGCCCTCGCGGAGGTAGTACTTGATCGTCGTCACGGAGACGCCGCTGCGGCGGCTCAGCTCGGAGATACGCATCGTTTCCCGTCCCGCCACTTGAAAATTGGATACCTCTACTGTCTAACATAGATAGTAGAGGTATCCAATTTTCTCGGGAGAAGGCCGTCGCCATGCCCACCCTGCGCTGGACCACCGTCAGCACCCCCGCCGCCGACGCCGAGGCATTCGTCATGGCGTCCCGGTTGGAGGTGCGCTCGCTCAAGGACGTGCCCCGCTTCTTCCTCAAGTCCCTGGCCGCGTGGCGGCAGGTCTCCCGGGCTCCCGGCGCGTACGGCGCCTCGCTGATCGCCCAGCCGCTCGGGCGCACCTTCTGGACGCTGTCGGCCTGGGAGGACCGGGACGCGCTCTACCGGTACGCGCGGACCGAACCGCACAAGTCGATCATGACCGGACTTCGCCCCACGATGAAGGATTCGGTCTTCACCTTCTGGCAGGTCCCGGCCGCCGGCCTGCCCATCGACTGGGCCGACGCCCGACGCCGGCTCGCCGAAGCGGAAGCGGAAGCGGAAGCCAATGCCGAAGCCGAAGCCGAAGCCGAAACGGAAGCCGAACAGGACCGCACCGGTGCCTGACACCCCTCACTCAGGAGACTCCCCCACCATGACGCTGTCCGAAGAGAGCCCGGTCCTCGACAAGCCGGCCGCCCCCGCCCCCGAGGGCCGACGCATCCCCCTCTGGCTCGCGATCGTCGCCGCGAGCGTGCCCATGTTCATGGTCGCGCTCGACAATCTCGTCGTCTCCACGGCCCTGCACACCCTGGCCGTCGATCTGAAGGCCGACACCCAGGAACTCCAGTGGTTCGTCAACGCCTACGTCCTCAGCTTCGCCTGCCTGCTGATGACCGGCGCGGCGCTCGGTGACCGCTTCGGCCGCCGCCGGGTCTTCGTCACCGGCATCGCCGTGTTCACCCTGGCCTCCATCGGCTGCGGTCTCGCCGACACCAGCAGCGGGCTGATCACCTTCCGCACGATCCAGGGCTTCGGCGCGGCGGCCGTCATGCCGCTCTCGCTGACCCTGCTGTCCCAGGCGGTGCCCGAGCGGCTGCGCGGGATGGCGCTCGGCGTCTGGTCCGGGGTGAGCGGTCTGGCCGTGGCGATGGGCCCCGTCGTGGGCGGCGCCGTGGTCGACGGTCTCGACTGGCGCTGGATCTTCTGGATCAACGTGCCGGTCTGCGTGATCGCCGTCCCGCTGGTCCTGTTCGCGCTGCGGGAGAGCTCCCTGCCCGGTGTCCGCCTCGACCTGGCCGGCATGGTGCTGGCGGCGGCCGGACTGTGCGCGGTGGTGTGGGCGATCGTGCACGGCGAGCCCGACGGCTGGACGTCGGGGAAGGTGCTGGGCGCGTTCGCGGCGGGCGCGCTGCTGCTGGCCGTGTTCGTGGTCTGGGAGTCCCGGACAGCCGAGCCCATGCTGCCTTTGTCCTTCTACCGGGTCCGCGCCTTCACCCTCACCAACATCGTCTCCGCGACCATGTACTTCGGTGTGTTCGGCTCGCTCTTCCTGCTCGCCCAGTACCTCCAGATCGTGCCCCCGCGCACCCCGCTGGAGGCCGGTGTGCGCACCCTCGCCTGGACGCTGATGCCGATGTTCGTGGCGCCGGTCGCGGGTCTGCTCACCGACAAGGTCGGCGGCGGCCGGCTGATGGCCCTCGGTCTCTTCCTCCAGGGCGTGGGCCTCGGCTGGATCAACCTCGTCGCGGACACCGACACGGCGTACTCCGCCATGGTCGGCCCGATGATCGTCGCCGGTATCGGCATGGGCTTCGTCTTCGCCCCGACCGCCGCCGTCGTCCTCGGCTCGGTCAGCCGTGAGCACGCGGGCAAGGCGTCGGGCGCCAACACCACCGTCCGCGAGATCGGCGGCGCGCTCGGCATCGCCGTACTGAGCACGGTCTTCGTGACGTACGGCAGCACGCGCAGCCCGCAGGAGTTCGTGGACGGTCTCCACCCGGCGGTGTGGGTGGGTGTCGCGGTGGTCCTCTTCGGCGCGCTGTGCGCCCTGGGCATTCCGCGCCACCCGCGCCCGGCGGACGCGGAGTAGTCCGCGCAGGTCCGACGAAGGGGCGGGTCCCGGCCGGACACCCGCCCCTTCGAACCCCATGTTTCAGCCTTCCCGCGACCCTGCGAACAGCGGCTTCCGGCCCCCGGCCCAGGCACGGCGAACAGGAAGTCGTACGACGACGAAGCCCATGCCCGCCCCATCGCCAACCGGCACAAGGGCACCCGGCACCTCCGATCACACGAACCCGGCGTGGCGCGACCGGAGCGGGATCACGTGTGCGTCGGGCTGTGCGGGCGCGGCGAGCAGGGCGCAGAGTTCGGGCCGGTCCGTGGTGAGCATCGCGTGGCTGACGACGGACAGGGCGACCACGGTGACGGCGGCCCGGGTGCAAAGGTTCGTGGCGGCAAAGGCCACCGCGAGCGCCATCGGCACGTACCAGCTCGCGCCGGCGCCGGGCAACGCCGGGTAGTCGTGGAGGAGTTGGGAGTCGCGCTCAGACAGGCCGCTGTGCAGCGCGCCGGAGCAAGGCGGCGCACACCGGCCCAACCCGATGCCCGCCGACCCCGCTCCGCCCGCGCGGTTCACTCGTCGTCCGGGAACTCTCCCGCGAACGCGCCGGCCATCCGCAGCCAGGGCTCCGCGTCCGCCTGGCGCCCCTGCCGCTGGAGGGTGCGCCCGAGCATCAGGTGGGCGTAGTGCTCCACCGGGTCCCGCTCCACGATCACGCGCAACTGCTCCTCGGCGCGCCGCAGTTGGGCGGAGTGGTAGTAGGCGCGGGCCAGCAGCAGCCGGGGGCCGGTCTGCTCCGGCGCCTCCTCGACGACGGCGTCGAGGAGCTTCGCGGCGCCGCTGTAGTCCCGCGCCTCGAACAGCAGTTGCGCCCGCTCCCAGCGCTCGACGGTGCTCTCCTCGTGCGGCACGCCGACGCCGTCGTCGAAGAGGTGCAGCGCGCTGGCCCAGCGGTCGGGGGCGACGCCGCCGGTGGCCGGGTAGGCGTTGAAGTCGTTCATGGTTCCTCCGTCGCTACGGGCTGTGTCGTTCGGTGTCAGACGGCGGGGTCGGCGGTCACCGCGTGCCGCGCCTCACGGGCGGCGAGCAGGGAGGCGTGGGTGGGGGCGTCGGGCACCCCGGCCGGCCGGTTCACCGCGAACTCCTTGCGCAGCACCGGTACGACCTCCTCGCCGAGCAGGTCGATCTGCTCCAGCGCGGCCTTCAGCGGGATTCCGCCACCGTCCACGACGAACAGCTGGCGCTGGTAGTCACCGGCGTACTCGCGGAAGGTGAGCGTCTTCTCGACGACCTGCTCGGGAGTGCCGACGGTCAGCGGTGTCTGCTCCATGTACTCCTCCATCGGGAGCCCGCCTCCCATGACCGGCGAGTGGTCGAAGACGGGGCGGAACTCCCGTATGGCGTCCTGGGAGTTGTGCCGCATGTAGACCTGTCCGCCGAGTCCTACGATCGCCTGCTCGGCCGTGCCGTGGCCGTAGTGGGCGTACCGCTGCCGGTACAGCTCGATCAGCTTCCGGGTGTGCTCCTTCGGCCAGAAGATGTTGTTGTGGAAGAAGCCGTCGCCGTAGTACGCGGCCTGTTCGGCGATCTCCGGGGAGCGGATGGACCCGTGCCAGACGAACGGCGGTACGCCGTCCAGCGGGCGCGGTGTGGCGGTGAAACCCTGGAGGGGGGTGCGGAACCGGCCCTGCCAGTCCACGACGTCCTCGCGCCACAGCCGGTGCAGCAGCGCGTAGTTCTCCACGGCGAGACCGACGCCGTCGCGGATGTCCTTGCCGAACCACGGGTAGACCGGGCCGGTGTTGCCACGCCCCATCATCAGGTCGACGCGCCCGTCGGCCAGATGCTGGAGCATCGCGTAGTCCTCGGCGATCTTCACCGGGTCGTTGGTGGTGATCAGGGTGGTGGAGGTCGACAGGACGATCCGGTCGGTGTGCGCGGCGATGTGGCCGAGCAGGGTCGTCGGCGAGGACGGCACGAACGGCCGGTTGTGGTGCTCGCCGGTCGCGAAGACGTCGAGTCCGACCTCCTCGGCCTTGCGCGCGAGGGCCACCATCGCCTTGATCCGCTCATGCTCGGTCGGCGTACGTCCCGTGTTCGGGTCGGTGGACACATCACCCACGGTGAAGATGCCGAACTGCATCGCCCTCACCTCTCCTGACTGTTGATACATCAACTACACGCCTGCAACACACCCCGGCACCCGCCTATTCCGCGGCCGGCGCGGGCACCTTCGGCCGGGGCGGCCAGGCCGCGGCGGGCGGGGACGGCGGAGGACTCACCCATGAGCCGCCTTCCCTGCGGCGGTCAGCGGCGCGGCGGGTTGCCGCGCGGGGTGATGACGGCGTTGGGCAGGGCCGGGGCGGCCAGCCGGCGTCCGGGGTAGCCCTCGACGCTGCCGAAGCGGTCGGAGGCCGCCTCCCAGTCATCCCGGGCCCGGACGATGTCCTCGTGGCTGCGGCCGATGAAGTTCCACCACATGACGATCTCCTCCTCGAAGGGAGGTCCGCCGAGCAGGATCGTGCGGGCGGGGGCGTCCGACTCGTTGACCAGGGTCAGGGTGTCGGCGCCGCAGGGGACGTAGCCGAGTTCGGCGGGCCGCAGGACCGTGTCGATCAGCCGGACGTCCCCGCTGTCCACGAGGAGGCCGTGCTCGAAGGCGGTGTCCAGGTCGAGGGTGATCGCCGCGCGCGGAGCGAGGACGATCTCGGCGCCGAGCAGCGGGGTGAAGGTGCGCACCGGCGAGGTGGTTCCGGCGAGGGAGCCGAGGAAGACCTTGATGTCGGCCCCGTCGAGACGCACGGCTTGAGGGACGTGATGCTGGAAGTCGCGTGCGGCGTGCCGGTGCCGCTCGGGCAGCGCCACCCAGAGCTGGACGCCGTGGATGACGGTGGTGTCCGGGGTGGAGACCTCCGAGTGGGCGATGCCGTGGCCGCCGGTCATGAGGTTCAGCTCGCCGGGCCGGATCAGGGCGTGCGAGCCGAGCGTGTCGCGGTGCTCGATCTCGCCGCTGAACAGCCAGCTCACGGTCTGGAGACCGGTGTGCGGATGCGGGGGTACGTCCATGCCGGTCGCGGAGGCGTCGACGGGGCCGTAGTGATCGGCGAAGCACCAGGCGCCGATCAGGGTCCGGGCCCGCTGGGGCAGCGTGCGGCGCACCTGAAGGGCCCGGGGGCCGCCCAGGGGCACTTCGCGGGCCGACAGCACCTCCACCCGGGGGCTCCCGTCCGGCCGGTCGGGGTCCTCGGCCGCCTTGCAGCGCAGTGCCGCCGGGTCGGTTTCCACGTTGCTCACCGGGACCGCCTCCCACATGCTCTAGTTGTCACATCAACTACCATGCCACGGGGGCGGGCGGATGGCTACTGCACCCACCTGGCGTACAGTCCCGTGGGCAGCCCCGAAGGAGGCACGAAGTGAACGAGCGAGCCGATGGATCCGCACCCCGGAGGATCTTCATCGACAAGCAGAGCCCGAAGGCCTTCCACGCCCTGGTGGAGACCTCGGAGGCGGTGGGCGCGACGGCCGCCGAGGCCGGACTCGACCGCACCACCGTGGAGTTGGTCAATCTCCGGGTGTCCCAGCTGAACGGCTGCGCCTTCTGCCTCGACCTGCACACCCGCAAGGCGCTGCGCGCCGGCGAGTCGGCGCAGCGGCTCGGGGTGCTGGCGGCCTGGCGGGACACCGACGTGTTCACCGACGTGGAGCGGGCGGCGCTCGCGCTCGCCGAGGCGACGAACGACCCCACGGACGCCGCCGCCCAGACGTCCGCCTACGAGACCGCGCGCCGCACCCTCACCGAGGACCAGATCTCCGCCGTGATCTGGGTGGCGATCACCATCGGCGCGTTCAACCGCGTGTCGATCCTGAGCAAGCACCCGGTACCGGCGGCCCGCCGTCCGCAGACCGCGCCGGTGCCCGACTGACGACCGCGGCACCCTGAGCGGCGTCGCCGCTCAGGCCGGGTCCTCGTCCAGCTTGCCGATGACGCGCTCGGAGATGTCGGTCAGCACGCGCAGTTCCGCGGGCGTGACATGGTCCATGAACAGCTCGCGCACCGCCTCGACATGACGGGGGGCGGCGGCCTCGATCGCGCACCGGCCGGCGTCGGTGATCACCACGAACGCCCCGCGCGCGTCCTCGGCGCACTCCTCGCGCACCACCATGCCCCGCCCTGCCATCCGGGCGATGTGGTGGGACATCCGGCTCTTCTCCCACTCCAGCGCCCGCGCCAGATCCTGGTACCGCTGCCGTCCGTCCGGTGTGTCCGTCAGATGGACCAGCACCGCGAAGTCCGCGGGCGACACGTTCGACTCCGACTGGAGCATGCGCCCGAGGCGACCGCCGAGCCGTTCGTGCAGCCGGACGAAGCCGCGCCAGGCGCGCTGTTCCTCCGGTGTCAGCCATCGCGCTGTCTCTGCCATGCGGAGAGTGTACGCGTAGTTGACAGTTCATCGAATGAGTGACGGGCCGGTCCCCTGGCACGGGAGCCCGGCCCGTAGCGGTGGCGTTCTCAGCCGACCTGGATGTCCGGGCCGTTCTCGGCCAGCCAGTCGTCGAAGCTCTTCAGCTCCGGGTGGATCTCCCGGAGTTCGCCCAGATCGCGGGCGCCGGTGAACTCCTGGTCGAAGTCGCCGTAGTACTGGAACATGTTGGCGATCTCGTCGCCCGCCGGTACACCGAGGCCGCGGAAGACGTCGTAGGGCACCGACTGGAAGCGCACCGGCTCACCGACAGCCGCCCCGATCTTCTCCGCGTACTGGGCGCCGGTCAGGTGGTCGCCCGCCAGGCCGACGGTGTGGCCGACGAACCGCTCGGGGTCCTTGAGGATGGCCAGGGCGGTGCGGCCGATGTCGTCCACGTCGACGCCGGCCAGCAGCTTGCCGTCCTCGAACGGCAGGGTCAGCGTCAGCACGCCGTCCTCGCCGCGCTTCGGGCCCATCATCGACAGGAAGCCCTGGAAGAAGAACGTGGTGTTCAGGAAGGTGGTCGGCACGCCGGCCTGCCGGAACAGCTCGTTCGCCTCGCCCTTGGCGTCGAAGTGCGGCACGTTGTACTTCTCCTGGAGGACGGGCATCCGCTCGTCCTCCAGCGGCAGCAGCTCGCGGGTGTCCTCCAGCGTCGACCACACCACATGCTTCAACCCGGCGGCCTTGGCGGCCCCGACCAGGGTCTCGACCTCCTCGGTCTCCTTGGCCGCCGAACCGTGCGCCCAGAAGTTGGTGACCAGGAAGGCGCCGTACGCGCCCTCGAACGCCTTGTGCACCGACGGCTCGTCGTAGAAGTCCGCCTTGACGACCTCGGCGCCGAGTCCGGCCAGTTCCTCGGCGGCCGGGGCGTCGGGGTTACGGGTCAGCGCACGCACGGTGAAGCCCGACTCCGGGTCGGCCAGGATCGCCCGCGCGGCACCGCCGCCCTGCGCACCCGTGGCTCCGGCGACCGCGATGACCTTCTTGTCGCTCATGACAGCTGCTCCCGTTCCGAGGAGAAATTATCGTTGACACATCAACTGAACCACACTGTTGTTGACGTGACAACTTCCACCGATCGAGTTCGGCCAGGACGGTCACGCCTCGCGGGGCGCGGAGCGTGGCCGCGACCACCGTTTCCCCGAGAGGCCCTGGCCGGAACGCGTCCGCCGCCTGCGTAGTGGCTTCAGTAATTTCCCCGATGGACGCACGGGAGAGCTCTGGGACGGTGAGCCGTGCCGTCGGCCGTCGGGGCGGGCGGCGGCAAGTCGAGGAGAAGATGAGTTTGTCCCAGAGACGGCGTGCCGCTCTTCAACAGCGCATGCGGGAGAGCGGGTTCGGCGGCGGTCACCGCGTGTACGCCATCACGGGAGTGCTGGGCAGCCTGGGCCAGATGGCGTGGCGGACGATCGCGGTCCTGAACGTCCTGGCGCTCTGCATGCTGTGCGTCACGCGACCCCCGTCCGCACTGCTCAAGATCACGTTCCTGGCCGGGCTGCTGCTCGTCTGGATCGGCCTGAGACTGGCCTGGCGCCGGCTGTCCGCCGCCCTCGACCTGAACCGGTGCCTCCTCTACGCCGACGGCCTGATCCTCACCGACCAGTTCGGGCAGTGGCAGGGCACGGCGGCGTGGGCGGACGTGACCCACATGAAGCACACGTACGGCGCCTGGCTGTTCACGGTGTCCCACCGCTTCGAACTGACACGCCGCGCCGCACCGCCCATCACCTTCAACGTCCTGGGGCCCGGCCCCGACCTGGTCAAGGAGTTGCAGGCGCGGGCGGCACGGCACGAGATCCCGCAGCAGAACGTGCACATCCGCGTTCGATAGGTCCGGGCCGGAGCGTGTTTCTTCGCTCCGGCCCGGACCCGGGCCTGCGCGGCCGACGGACCGCCTTCCACCCTCGCGTAAGAGAAGCGCTGCTCGCCCGGCGGCGTCTTGCAGAGGCGTCCTGAAGCGGTCGAGAGATCCGTCAGCCGATGGTGAAGCGCTGGTTCTGGGCGCCTCGGTCACAGGTGGCAGTGCGGTAGTAGCCGTTGTCCTGCTGGTAGAGGCAGCGGCCCGTGCCGACGCTCTGGAGCATGACGGCGCTGCGGGCGGCGGGCTGGACGGTGCGCCACTTCTGGTAGGAGCCGCCGTTGCAGCGCAGGGGGTAGACGTCGCCCCGGTCATTGCTGTCGAGGCAGCGGCCCCAGAAGTTGTTCTTCAGAGTGGTGTTGGTGTTGAGGCGGCCGTTCCACTGCCACAGGAGACTGCCGCGTCCGGTGGTGCAGCGGTCGCCCGCGAGCTCGGTCTCGGAGGACTCGCGCAGGCAGTCACCGTAGCGGTAGTTCGCGAAGCGGCTCGTGGTGGTGGCAGCCGAGGCGGGTGTGGGCATGAGGAGGGGAAGGGCGAGGCCGGCTGCGGCGATGAGGGCGGCGAGGGCTTTCCGGGTCGGGCAGCGCACTGGGGGCTCTCCTTGCAGTGGTGTGCAGATGTACCCCGACAGGATTCCCGAACATCACCTCGCGCACCTCAACAAAACGGCGAAACCCCCAGATCGAGGCTGATCGGACAGACACGTCCGATCAACTGACCACCCCGTCAAAGAGAAACGCTCCGCCCCTCGACCCGCGCCGGCGGAATGCTCCCCGTCTTCGCCAGTTCCCGGTACCAGAGCGCGCTGTCCTTCAGGGTGCGGCGCTGGGTCTCGTAGTCGACGTGGACGATGCCGAACCGCTTCGAATACCCGTATCCCCACTCGAAGTTGTCCATCAGCGACCACACGAAGTACCCGCGCAGATCGACGCCGGCGGTGAGGGCCCGGTGGGCCGCGGTGAGGTGGCGGTGGAGGTAGTCGACGCGCTCGGGGTCGTGGACGGCGTGGGCGCCGTCGGGGCCGACGGTGAGGTGGTCCTCGAAGGCCGCTCCGTTCTCGGTGATGACCAGGGGCTGGTCAGGGAAGCGGGCGTGCAGGTCCAGGAGGAGTTCTTCGAGACCGTCGGGGTCGATGTTCCAGCCCATGGCGGTGTGCGGGCCGTCCTGCGCGACGAACTCGACCTGCGGCGATCCGGGCCAGGGCGATCCGCCCATGTCCTTGTGCCCGTCGTTGTTCTGACGCTGCGTCACCCCGTCCCACAGCCGGACGGTCGTGGTGGCGTAGTAGTTGACGCCGAGCAGGTCCAGCGGCTGGTGGATCTGGGCGAGGTCGCCGTCCCGCACGAACGACCAGTCGGTGACGGCCGCGGTGTCCTCGACGAGGTCCTGCGGATACCGGCCGCGCAGCAGGGGCTCGGTGAAGGCACGGTTGGCCAGGGCGTCGATACGGCGTACGGCCTCGTCGCCGCCCTCACCCTGACCGCGCAGGACATGGAAGTTGAGGGTGATCGAGTACTGCGGGTCGTTGGTGGCGACCGCCCTGAGCTGCTGGACCGCCAGTCCGTGCGCGAGGTTCAGGTGGTGCACGGCGGTCAGCGCCTCGGCTCCGTCACGGCGGCCGGGGGCATGGGCGCCGGAGCCGTAGCCGAGATAGGCGGAGCACCAAGGCTCGTTCAGCGTGGTCCAGATCGCGACGCGGTCACCGAGGGCCTCCCCCGCGAGACGGGCGTAGTCGGCGAAGGCGTCGGCGGTGGCGCGCGCGGTCCAGCCGCCCTCGTCCTCCAGGGCCTGGGGCAGGTCCCAGTGGTAGAGGGTGGCGACCGGGGCGATGTCCCGCTCCAGCAGACCGTCGACGAGACGGCTGTAGAAGTCCAGCCCCTTGGGGTTGGCCGGGCCGCGCCCCGTCGCCTGGATGCGGGGCCAGGCGATCGAGAACCGGTAGGCCTTCAGCCCCAGGGACGCCATGAGGTCGAGGTCTTCGTCGAGGCGGTGGTAGTGGTCGGCGGCGACGTCGCCGGTGTCGCCGTTCCACGTCCGGCCCGGGGTGTGCGAGTAGGTGTCCCAGATGGAGGGGCCGCGGCCGTCCTCGGTGGCGGCGCCCTCGATCTGGTAGGCCGCGGTCGCGGAGCCGAGGAGGAAGTGGGTGGGGAAGGCCGGCCGATCGATGGGTTCCTGCCTGGCAGTCGACATGCACGCTTCTTTCCTGAGAGGGGTGCGTTCCGGCTTCTGCCGGTCCTCTTGCCCGGAACCAAGGCAATGTTAACGTTAACAAGCTGTCAAGGTCTCCGCCCGACGAATCCCGACCCACCTCTCTTCCCGCCACCTCCCACCCCTCCCGCTTCGGAGTGCGCCCGTGCCGACCTTCACCAACCCCGTCCTCCCCGGCAGCCACCCGGACCCCTCCGTCTGCCGGGTCGGCGAGGACTTCTACCTGGTCACGTCGTCGTTCGCGTACTTCCCCGGGCTCCCGCTCTTCCACAGCCGCGACCTGGTGAACTGGACACCGCTCGGCCATGTCGTGGACCGCCCCTCCCAGGTGTCCCTGACCGGCCTGGACGTCTCGGACGGCCTCTGGGCCGCCACCGTCCGCCATCACGAGGGGACCTTCTACGTGGTCGTGACCCTGGCGCGGGGCCGTCAGGGCAGCACCACGTTCCTGTTCACGGCCGCCGACCCCGCCGGTCCCTGGTCGGACCCGACCGACCTGGAGGCCGAGGGAATCGACCCGTCCCTCTTCTTCGACGACGACGGCCGCTGCTGGTTCACCGCCTGCCGGGACGCCGCCGAGCCGGAGGTGACGGGTCCCGGCGAACTCTGGATGCGCGAACTCGACCTGGAATCCCTCGCGTTGACCGGCCCCACACACGCCCTCTGGTACGGCGCGATGCGCGGCGCCTGGGTGGAGGCCCCGCACGTGTACAAGCGGGACGGGGTCTACTACCTCATCGCCGCCGAGGGAGGCACGGAACACCACCACGCCGTGACGGCCGCCCGCTCCGGCACCGTCACCGGCCCCTACTCCACGGACCCCAGGAGCCCCCTGCTCACCCACCGCCACCGCGGGGACGCGGAGCCCATCCACAACGTCGGTCACGCAGACCTCGTCGACACGCCCGCCGGGGAGACCTGGGCCGTCGTGTTGGGGGTACGACCACTCGACGGCACGCACACGCTCGGCCGCGAGGTGTTCCTCGTCCCGGTCGAATGGACGCCCAGGGGCCCGGTGTTCGCGCCGGACGCGGGGCGGGTGCGGCTGTCGGAGCGGGCCACGGCGGGGGCGGTGGCCGTGGCGCAGGGGGACGGTGTGGTGCGGGACGAGTTCGACGGGGCCGTGTTGGGGCCGGAGTGGAACAGCTTGCGGGGACCGGTCGATGGTCTGGTGTCGCTGGAGTCTGGAGGCGGCGGAGCCGTAGAGGGTGGAACCGGCGAGGCCCGCTCAGAGAAGGCCGGCCTGCGCATCCGCCTCTCCCCCGACGCCCTCACCTCCACCGGCACTCCCGCGTTCCTCGCCCGCCGCCAGCAGCATGTGCGGATGCGCGCCAGGACCCGCGTCCACCTCGCCGCCACCGCCCCGTCCCAAGAAGCGGGCCTGGCCGTCTTCCAGAACCACCACCAGCACGCCACCCTCGCCCTCACCGCCGACACCTCAGGAACCCCGCAGGTCGTCCTCACCACCGTGGAGGCGGGCACCGCGACCCGCCTCGCGGCGATCACGGTGACGGACGACGAGGTGGTCCTCGCGGTCGACAGCGACGAGTCGGACTACACCTTCCGCGTCGAGGCAGGCACAGGGGCAACCCTGGGAAGCATCGAACGGTCCTTCTTCAGCACGGAACGAGCCGGTGGGTTCGTAGGCGTCCACCTCGGCCTCTACGGCACCGGCGGGACCACGACCGACGCGGCCGAGGCACACGTGCGGTGGTTCGAGTACGCCCCGGGACAGGCCGGGACCGACGGCTGACCGACATCGACCCCGGCAGAAAACGATTGGCGTCCCCGCAGACGGCCCCGGCAGGGCGGACGGCGACTCGGTCCCGTACGACAGCGGATGGACCGTACCAGCGCCTCCCACCACAGGTCTCAACCCCCGCTGCCCCCGCCGAAGAGACGGCGGCGGCAGCGGATCGTCGTGCTCCCGAGGGGCGTCGTCAGGCGGCGGTCTTCCGGCCGATCGACTCGGCCAGGCGGCCCGCCTGCTCGTGGGCGCCGGCCAGGGACGCCTCGTGGAGCGGGATGAGCGCGGCCAGGGCCGGCTTGTGGGGGGCCAGGGTCAGTTCGGGGGTCACCGTGGTCAGGGCGAGGCCGAGGGTGTGGGGGTCGCCGAGGATGGTCTCCAGCGCGGGCACGAGGTGGTCCTTGCCGTGGTTGGGGGTGCCGGGGCCGTAACCGCCGCCGCGCGCGGAGATCAGCACGGCCGGACGGCCGGTGCTGGCGGGGCCGTTGGTGAAGTCCAGGGTGCGGCCCTCGGCCAGGATCTGGTCGAGCCAGGCCTTGAACACCGAGGGCATCGAGTAGTTGTACATCGGCACCGTGAACAGGTAGGCGCCCGCGCCGAGGAACTCGTCGATGAGCTCCTTCTGGACCGCCGCGGCCTCGGCCTGCTCCGGGGTGTGCAGGGCGGGGTCGGTGATTCGGGCGGCGATGCCCGCCGCGCTCAGGTGGGGCACGGGAGACAGCGCGAGGTCGCGGTGTACGACCGGGCCGTCCCACTCGGCGCGGAAGGACTGGGCGACCTGGCGGGAGACGGAGGCGTCGCCCAGCGCGGAGGCGTCGATGTGCAGGAGGTAGGACATGGCTGGCCTTTCCATGGCAAGGTGGGGAAAAGAGAGGGAAGTTGACGCCGGTACCCGTGAGCGGGAGTCAGGCGTGGGCGGGATGGTCCGCCGGGACCGCGCAGCCGTCGGGGCCGCAGACCTCGCCGGTGCCACCCGAGGCGGCCACGTGGGAGTCGTCCCACAGCTCGCGCAGCGCCCGCAGCAGGGTCTCGGTGTCCTGCGCGCCGGGCAGTGCGTACCGGCCGTCGATGACGATGAACGGCGCGCCCGTGGCGCCCAGCCGCCGCGCCTGCTCCGCCTCGTCGCGCACCTGCTGCCGGAACCGGCCCTCGGTGAGCGCCTGCCGGGTCTTCTCCCGGTCCAGGCCGAGTTCGTCGGCCAGGTCGAGCAGGGCGTCGAGGCCGAAGACGGGCCGGGCCCGGCCGAAGTAGGCCCGGAAGACCGCGTCCCAGGCGGCGCGGTTCTTGCCCTCGGCCGAGGCGTGGGCGAGGAACTCGTGGGCGAGGCCGGTGTTGCCGACCTGGTTGTCGAGCACGATGTACGGGCTGAGGCCCTCCTGCTCGGCCAACGCCTCGATCCTGCGGGTCGTGGCCTCCAGCTGGGCACCGCCCAGGCCGTGCTTGCGCTTCAGGGCCTCCCGGACGCTGATCGTCCCGCCCGTGGGGAAGCTGTCGCTGAGGGGCAGTGAACGGTGGATCACCTCGACCTCGTCGCCGTGCTCGAACCGTTCCACGGCCCGGTCCAGACGGTGGCTGCCCAGACCGCACCAGGGGCAGGTGACCTCGGCCCAGATCTCGATCCTCATGGCGCACCTCCAATTCTTACTGTTTGTGCGTAGCGCCATGGTGGACCAGTATGGAAGGCCGTACAAAAGGCACATCGGTGTCCGTGTCAGAGGAGAATGTGCGCCATGGAGGTCACGAACGGATCGGTTCCCGCCGCAGACCGGGGGCCGTGCGCCGCCATTCCGGCCGAGCAGATCGACTTCGTACGGCAGGTGCTGGACCGGGTCGGCGACAAGTGGAGCGTGCTGGTGATCGCCGTACTGGACATCGGCCCGCTGCGCTACACCGATCTGCAGCGCGAGGTGCCCGGCATCTCCCAGCGCATGCTCACGCTCACGCTGCGTCAGCTGGTGCAGGACGGACTGGTGACGCGGACCGCGTACGCGGAGGTGCCGCCGCGGGTGGAGTACGCGCTCACCCCGCTGTCCCGCAGCCTTCTCGGCATCGTCAACTCGCTGATCACGTGGGCCACCGAGCACCACGACGAGATCCGCGCCCACCGGGACCGCGCGGCCGCAGCTTCTTCGTGACCGCGCGGGAGGGCGGTCAGCTGTAGAAGTTCTTGGCCCAGCGGTGCCCGGCGAGCACCGACAGCTCCTTCGGGGTGAGCGGGGGCGCGTCGGCGATCGCCGCGTTGCGCTCCACGTTGCGCAGGGACCGCATGCCGACGATGACGGTGGAAACGGCCTGTCCGGCGAGGGCGAAACGCAGGGCGGTGGAGGGGAGTTGACCGGCGTCGGTGCCCAGGTCGGCGAGGAGCGCGTCGACGTGTTCCTCGACCTGGGCGGGCCGGTCGTCCCTGAAGTACCAGTTGCGCCAGTCGCCTTCGGGGAAGGTGACGCCCGTCCGGATCGAGCCGGTCAGCGCGCCCTCGTCGAGGGCGACACGGACGATCACGCCGACGCCGTACTCCTCGCAGGCGGGCAACAGGGCGTCGGACGGGGCCTGTTCGAAGATGTTGTAGATGACCTGGACCACGTCCACCACGCCGGTGCGCAGGACGTCGAGCACGTTCTCGGGCTGGTGGTCCTTGACGGAGATCCCGAACGACCTGATCTTGCCCTCCCGTTTGAGGGCGTCCACGGTCTCCAGCCAGTCGCCGCGGCCGGTCCACGCGTCCTCCCAGGTGTGCAGCTGGAGGAGGTCGACGTGGTCGCGGCCGAGGGCGCGCAGGCTGGTCTCCAGGCTCGCGCGCAGGTGCCAGCCCGGGAACGTCTCCGGCACGTCGAGCCCGCTGGGCGCCAGCGACACCGGCACCCTGGGCCCGACCTTGGTCGCCACGTGGACGCCGTCCCCGCCGTCCCGGAGTTCCCTGAGCGCCCGGCCGACGACGCTCTCGCTGCGGTCGTAGCCGCGGGCGGTGTCGATGAAGGTGACGCCGACCTGGGGGGCGCGGTGCAGGGCGCGTACGCCGGAGTCGTCGTCGGCGCCGACCCAGGCGCCCTGGCCCAGACCCCAGGCTCCGTAGCCGATCTCCGACACGGTCAGTCCGGTACGGCCGAGTTCGCGGTAACGCATGTGCTGTTCGTACTCCCCGGTGCCGTCCCTGGTGCTGACCGTGGCGCTGTCCGTGGTTCTGTCCCCGGTGAGGGTCGTTTCACGGCGTGCCCGGCCGACGCTACCGACGGCTCCGGCGGGGGCGACAGCCCACAAGCGCAGCGAAACTTTCGGATCGGCGCTCAGGAGTCGGCGCGAGGCGCGGCGGTGCTGTGCCGTACGACGAGTTCCGGTGTGATCCGCTGCCGCTGCGCGGGCTCGCCGCCGAGCATGCCGACCAGCAACTCGATGGCGTTCCCGCCGAGTTGGGCGAAGTCCTGGCGGACCGTGGTGAGGGCGGGGACGAGGTAGTCGGCGCCCTTCATGTCGTCGAAGCCGACGAGGGAGACGTCCCGGGGCACCTTGACGCCCCGTTCGGCGAAGGCGGCCAGCGCCCCCATGGCCATCTGGTCGTTGCCCGCGAAGACCGCGGTGGGCAGGCCGGCCTCGTCGTCGCAGAGCGTGTGGGCGAGGCGGAACCCGCTCTCGGCGCTGAAGTCGCCCTCCAGCAGGGGCCCGTCCGCTCCCCCGGCGGTGAGTTCGGCCCGCCAGCCGTCGACGCGGGCGCGGGCGTCGAAGGTGCGCAGGGCGCCGGTGAGATGGGCGACGCGCCGGTGTCCGAGGTCGAGGAGGTGGCGTACGGCGAGCCGGGCGCCGAGTTCCTGGTCGACCTCGACGAAGCTCAGCTCGGGGTGGGGCACGCTGCCGGACATCACGACCGCGACCGGCACTTCGAGGACGAGGCCGGACAGTGCCTCCACGACACCGGGCCGGTCGGCGACGACGGCGATGGCCTCCACCGACTGGTCGGTGAGCCGGCGCAGGGTCTCCACCAGGTCACCGGTGGTGCTCTCGCCCTGCCGGCTGGCCAGGCTCACCCAGTAGCCGGCCTGCTTGGCGGCCGTCTCGACACCGAGGAGGATGCGGGGCAGTTCGAAGAGGTCGGAGCCGACGATCACCACGCCGATCGTCGAGGAACGGCGGCTCTTGAGGGCCCTGGCCACGCTGTTGCGGCGGTAGCCGAGCTTCTGGATCGCGGCCTCGACACGGGCCCGGGTCTCCGGCCGTACCGAGGGGTGGTCGTTGATCACGCGGGAGACGGTGATGTGCGAGACGCCGGCCTCCCGTGCCACGTCCATCATTCCCGGCGGCCGGTTCATGTCGTTCGTCCTCTGCCCTCGACCCCAGCACGTGGCCGTGCGTCCACCGCCGATACTGTCACAGGCTCCCGGCCGCATCCCCGCAGATCAAGGGTTGCGCGACGCCGTGAGCCGGGCCCGCAGCGCCGTCGCGATCCGGTCCGCCGCGGCCAGGTCCTCGGGGGTGAGGGCTTGGACGAACAGTTCGCGGACGGCCCGCAGATGCGGCAGCGAGGCGTTGCGGAACGCCTCCGCGCCCGCGGCCGTGAGAACCACTTCGGCGCCGCGGCTGTCGGTGGCGCACTCCTGGCGCCGCAGCAGGCTCCGCCGCTCCATCCGGCCGAGCTGGTGCGAGAGCCGGCTGCGCTCCCAGCCGACGGCGGCGGCCAGCGCGGAGGAGCGCAGCCGGTGCCCGTCCGCCTCGCGCAGGGCCAGCAGTACGGCGTAGTCGCCCGGGGAGAGGGAGGACTCGCTGTGCAGCCGTGAGCCGAGTTCGGAGCGCAGGGCTTCCGTCGTCTCGATGAAGTCCCGCCAGATCCGCAGCTCCTCAGCCGTGGGGAAGGCCTTCCTCCGCTCCGTCATGATGATCACCCTCCTTTAGTTGACACATCAATTATGGCGAGCAATACTTGACGCGTCAACCAGGAGGAGCTGTCCGGCGAAGGTCGAGACGGGCGCGCTGTTCGTCGGCTCCCCCGGGACCGTCGCCCGCACGATCGACCTGCTGGGCCGCGAAGTCGCCCCGCGGGTCAGGGAACTGCTCACGAAGGAGCCCGCCCATGTCTGAACTCGTCTTCGGTCTGGACACGTTCGGCGATGTCCCGGAGGACGACTCCGGCACTTTGGTGTCCGACGCCCGGGCCATCCGGCAGGTCGTCGACGAGGCCGTCCTCGCCGAGCAGGTCGGCGTCGACGTCGTAGCCCTGGGCGAGCACCACCGCCCGGAGTTCGCGATCTCCTCCCCCGAGACCGTGCTGGCCGGCATCGCCACCCGCACCGACCGCATCCGTCTGGCCTCCGGCGTGACCGTGCTCAGCAGCGACGACCCGGTCCGCGTCTTCCAGCGCTTCGCCACGGTCGACGCGCTCTCGAACGGCCGGGCCGAGGTCATCCTCGGACGCGGTTCCTTCACCGAGTCGTTCCCGCTGTTCGGCTACGACCTCGCCGACTACGACGTCCTGTTCGAGGAGAAGATCGAGCTCTTCGCCCAACTGCTGGAGGAGAAGCCCGTCACCTGGAGCGGCACCAAGCGGGCCGCCCTGGAGAACGCCGACGTCTTCCCCAAGACCGAGTCCGGGCACCTGAGCACCTGGGTCGGGGTCGGCGGCTCACCGCAGTCCGTGATCCGCACCGCGCGCTACGGCTTCCCGCTGATGATCGCCATCATCGGCGGCAGCCCGGAGCGGTTCGCGCCGTACATCGACCTCTACCGGCGCGCCGCCGACAAGTTCGGCACGACCGCCCACCCGGTCGGCATGCACTCGCCGGGCTTCGTCGCCGACACCGACGAGCAGGCCAAGGAGCTGCACTGGCCGCACTACAAGGTCATCCGGGACCGTATCGGCGCACTGCGCGGGTGGCCGCCGGTGCGCAGAGAGGAGTACGAGGCCGAGATCGCGCACGGCTCGCTGTACATCGGTTCACCTGAGACGGTCGCCCGCAAGACGGCCGCCGCCGTCAAGGCGCTCGGCGTCGGCCGGTTCGACCTGATCTACACCACGGGCGCCCAGCCGGTCAGCGCCCGGCTGCGCTCGGTCGAGCTGTACGGCACCAAGGTGCTCCCGATGGTCCGCGAACTCCTCGCCGACTGACCCCGTGAACGCAGAGGACGACATGGACACCACCGCCGTAGGCACCGTCGGCATCCTGGGCGCGGGCAAGGTCGGCACCGTGCTGGCCCGGCTCGCGGTGGCCGCCGGGTTGCGGGTGCTGATCGCCGGGTCGGGCGACCCCGAGAAGATCGCCCTCACCGTCGAGGTGCTCACCCCCGGCGCAGAACCGGTCACCGCGGCGCGGGCCGCGGCGGAGGCGGACGTCGTCGTGCTCGCGCTGCCGCTCGGCAAGTACCGGAGCGTGCCGGCCGAGGCGCTGCGCGGGAAGCTCGTCGTCGACGCGATGAACTACTGGTGGGAGGTCGACGGCATCCGCGAGGACCTCACCGACCCGCTGACCTCCTCCAGCGAGACCGTGCAGGAGTACCTGTCCGGGTCCCGGGTGGTCAAGGCCTTCAACCACATGGGCTACCACGACCTGGAGGACGGAGCCCGCCCCGCGGGCACACCGGGCCGCAAGGCGATCGCCGTCGCCGGTGACGACCCGGCCGGCCTCGCCACGGTCGCCCGCCTCGTCGACGCGCTCGGCTTCGACCCGGTGCCGGCCGGCCCCCTCGCCGAGGGCGTCCGCCTCGAACCCGGCACCGAGCCGTTCGGCGCCGACGTCGACGCCGAGCAACTGCGCGCGATGCTCGACCGCTTCCCGGAGTCGGAGCGCGGGCGGGCCGTGGTCGGCGCGCGGGCGGCCGCCGCAGAGGCGGCCTGAGCGAGGCCGACGCCGCGGAGACATCGTCGGCCCGGACAACCGCAGTTGATACGTCAAGCTCTCTTCGTCGGCGGCCCGCCGCTCAGGCGTCCCCCGCCGCGTGCACCCGCCTCCCCTCGACGAAGGTCTGCTGGACACGGGTGGCGGCGATCTCCTCGGGCGGGCCCGCGAACGGATCCCGGTCGAGTACGACGAGGTCGGCCGACTTTCCGACGGTGATGCTGCCGGAGATGTCGTCGAGGTGGTTGGCGTGGGCGCTGCCCGCCGTGTACGCGGCGAGGGCGGTGCCGAGGTCGAGGCGCTGTTCCGGGAGGAAGACCGGGGTGTCGTCGGGGGCGTCGGGGGCGAGCCGGTTGACGGCGACGTGGATGGCCTGGAAGGGGTCGGGGCTGCTGACCGGCCAGTCGCTGCCGGCGGCCAGGGTCGCGCCGGCGCGCAGCAGATCGCCGAACGGGTACTGCCGTGCGCCGCGTTCGGCGCCGAGGAAGGGCAGGGTCAGCTCGTCCATCTGGGGTTCGTGGGCGGCCCACAGCATCTGGAGGTTGGCGCTCGCACCCAGGGCCCGGAACCTCAGGACATCGTCCGGGTGCACGACCTGGAGGTGGGCCAGGTGGTGCCGGGTGTCGCGCCATCCGTTGGCCGTGCGCGCGGACTCCACGGCGTCGAGGGCCTCGCGCACCGCGCGGTCGCCGAGCGCGTGGAAGTGCACCTGGAAGCCGAGCGCGTCGAGTTCGGTGACGTACTTCCTCAGGTCCCCCGGGTCGACGAAGCTGATGCCGTCATTGCCCGAGGAGCAGCCGCAGCCGGTGAGATAGGGGTCCAGCATGGCGGCGGTGTGGTTCTCGGCGATGCCGTCCTGCATCACCTTCACGGTCGTGGCACGGAACCGCCCTCCGCTCAACTCCTCGCGCTTGGCGGCGAGTTCGGGGATCTGCTCGGCACCGCGCTCGCGGTCCCACCACAGGGCCCCGACGACACGGGCGGTGAGCAGGCCCCGGTCGAGGGCGGCCCGGTAGGTGGGCGCGGGGTCGGTCATGTTGGCGTACGTGCCGACGATGGCGTCCTGCCAGGCGGTGACGCCGTACGAGTGCAGCACGCTCTGCGCCCGCAGCAGCGCGGTGAGTTGCTCCTCCGGGGTGGGCTCCGGCACCAGCTTCCCCACCAGGTGGACGGCGCCTTCCTGGAGGGTGCCGATGGGGTTGCCGTCGGCGTCGCGTTCGATGCGGCCGTCGACGGGGTCGGGGGTGCGGGCGTCGATGCCCGCGCGCTCCAGGGCCCGGGTGTTGACCCAGGCGCCGTGGTGGTCGCGGTTGGGCAGGAAGACCGGGCGGTCCGGGACGATCGCGTCG
Source organism: Streptomyces sp. SID13726 (assembly GCF_010548375.1). GTDB lineage: Bacteria > Actinomycetota > Actinomycetes > Streptomycetales > Streptomycetaceae > Streptomyces. The sequence goes on along the minus strand of NZ_JAAGLY010000014.1, from coordinate 46,652 downwards.
AGGGCCGCCGCGGTGGGTGCCCCGCCGGGGAACGCCTCCAGGGACCAGCCGCCACCGGTGATCCACTCGGCGTCCGGGTTCCGGTCGGCGTACGCCTTGATCCTGCGCAGGTACTCGGCGGGGTCAACGGTGTCGGCGAGGTGGCACATGCCGAGTTCGAGGCCCGCGCCCTGCGGGTGGACGTGCGCGTCCTGGAAGCCCGGGAGCAGCAACTTCCCTGCGAGGTCGACGACTTCGGTGCCGGGGCCGATCAGCTCGTGCACCTCGTCGTGGCCGACGGCGACGATCCGCCCGTCGCGCACGGCCACGGCGGTGGCGCGGCTGCGGGCGGGATCGACGGTGTGCACGGGGCCGCCCGTGAGGACGAGGTCCGCGGTGAGTGACATGAAGGTGGGCTCCAGGGTGGGTCAGGCCGCCGAACGGTCCATCGGCAGGGTCAGGGACTCGGCGTCGGTACCGCGCCCGGTGGTGAAGTACGGCGAGTGCCGCGCGTACTTGGCGACGGCGGCCATGCCGAGGCCGGCGAGCACGATCACGGCGGGCAGCGAGAACATGAACCAGCCGTTGTCCGGGCTGAGTTCGAAGTGGTCGCTCATGGTCAGGTACGAGTATCCGAGATAGGTGCCGAGGCCCAGCAGGATCAGGCCGGACACCGCGGGCACGCCGATGGCCAGCAGCGCCTCCCGCGGCCCGTCGTGCCGGGCGGACCGGAACCGTACGGCGCAGGCGATCGCGGTGAGGCCGTAGTAGAGGGCCACGATGAGGCCGATGGCGTTGACCGCGGCGAGCAGCATGTCGCTGAGCTTGGGGATCGCGACGGCGAGCAGGGCGATCACCCCGGCGATGGACATCACGATCACGGTACCGGCGGCGGGGGTGCCGTAGCGCGGGTGGATGCGGGTCCACACCGGCCCCATGGTGCGGTCGCGGCTCATGGCGAACAGGCCGCGTGCGGTGGGGATCAGAGTGGCCTGCACGGAGGCGACCGCGGAGAACATCAGGGCGACCAGGGGCAGGGTGGCCCAGGGTTCGGCGGCGAGTTTCTCGCCGAGGTACGGCAGGGCCTGGGGGCCGTTCGTGACGAGTTCGCTCAGGCTCATCTCGCGCTGGAAGGCGACGGAGGCGAAGAGGAACAGGCCGAGCATGGCGAACAGGGCGATGAGTCCGCCGCGGGCCGCGTCGCCGGGGCTCTTGGTCTCCTCGTTGACGCTGAAGGCCGCGTCCCAGCCCCAGAAGAAGAACACCGCGAGGACCATGCCCTGGGCGAAGGTCGTGCCGCTGGAGATCTCGAAGGGGTTGAACCAGGACAGCGAGAAGGCGTGGTCTCCAGTGATCAGGGCCCAGCCGCAGAAGGCCAGCAGGACCGCGTACTCGAAGACCAGCAGGGCGAACTGGAGCCGGGTCGCGGAGCGGATGCCGGTGACGGCCAGGGCGGTGAGGCCGACGAGGATCACCATGCCGACCGCGGTGGTGACACCGGTCGACGTCGGGTCGAGGTCGATGCCGGCGAGGCTGTGCAGGCCCGCCTTGTTGGCGAAGAGCAGGACGACCGAGCCCATGATCGCGCTGGTGTAGGCGCAGAAGATGATCGAGCCGACCAGGGTGACCCAGCCGGTCAGGAAGCCGGGCCAGGGGCCGAGCGCCTTGCCGACCCAGACGTAGCCGTTGCCGCAGTTCGGCTCCGAGCGGTTGAGGCGGGCGTAGGCGGTGGCGATGCCGAGGACCGGCAGGAAGGCGAGGAGCAGGAGCGCGGGGGCCTGGAGGCCCACGATGGTCGCGATCGTGCCCATGCCGATGGCGATGCTGGTGGTGGCCGCGGTGCTGGACGCGGCGATGGCGACACCGTCGACGACGCCGAGGGAGCGGCGCAGGGTCGGGCCCGGTGCGGAGGGGAGGGGCGGTGCGGACGACATGGAGGGCTCCTCGGGGACGGGAGACGGGGAAGAGCCGCGCGGTGAGGTGATGGAACAGCCGATGTCCACATTGGGTCAACCCTGTTGACGTAAGCCCGCCCGGGGCCGTTCACTGAGGGCTCCCGGCGAAGAGGAGCCCGGCATGTCCACCCGTGTCCCAAAGGAGCGCCGGCGCAGGCGCCCCACCCGCTCCGGGGTCCTGCTGTCCGGGGACCTGATCGTGGAGACCGCGCTGCGCCTGATCGGCGAGCACGGTCCCGAGGCGCTGAGCGTGCGGCGGCTCGGGGCGGCGCTGGGCTGTGATCCGACCGCGCTGTACCGCTACTTCCACGACACCGACGACCTGGTGCTGGCCATCGCGGACCGGATCATCGGCGACGCGATGGAGGGGTTCGTCCCGGGGGACGACTGGGTGGCCTCGCTGCGCGAGATGGCGTTGCGGGTGCGGGCCGGGTACGTCGCCCATCCGCGGGCGGCGGCGATGGCCGCGCACCGGGTGACCCGGCGCGTGAGCGAGATCCGCGCGGTGGACACCGGTATCGGCCTGTTGCTGTCGGCGGGCTTCGAACCGGCCGCCGCCGCCCGGCTCTATCTGGCCTTCATCGACACCGTGCTCAGCCACGCGGCCACCGACGCGGCCTTCCAGGCGCTCCCCCGCCAGCAGCGCGAGGCCGATCACCGGGCGTGGCGGGACGTCTACCAGGACCTGGACCCACAGGCGTACCCGGCGCTCACCGCCGTACGCCGGGAGCTGCCGGGGATGGCGGACAGCTCGTTCGAGGAGGCGGTGGACCTGCTCCTGGAGGCGCTGGCGGCTCGGGCGGCGCGGGCGGCGTCCACAGGGGGTTCGTCACCCGGATGAGTTTTTCCGTACGTTCCGTGGGGCGGGGGTTGGCCCGAGGGGCTGGACGGTAGCAACGACAAGATCGCACAGTCGGCTCACAGGGGGGCTCCATGAGACACAGACGATTAGCAGCCGCGGCACTCGCGCTCGCACTCCTCGGACTCGGCTCGGGACCGGCGCTCGCCCAGCCCGCGAAGCCGTCCCCGCCCCAGTACACCGCCCTCGACCTGGGCACGCTCGGCGGCACCTACAGCTCCGCGGTCGCGCTCGACCCGGACACGGTGGTCGGCAGCTCGACACTCGCCGGTGACGACTTCAACTCACACGCCTTCGCCTACGACCGCTCCACGCGCGTGATGACCGACCTCGGCACGCTCGGGGGAACGTCGAGCACCGCGATCGACGTCGAGGGCCGGTACGTGGCCGGCAACATCTACTGGCCGGACAGCGACCGCCGGGGCTTCGTACACGACCTGCGCACCGGCCGGATGCGGACCATCGGCACCTTCGCCGAGGGCGACAGCCATGTCACCGACATCAGCGGCCGTACGGTGGTGGGCAGCGCCTCCACCCCGGCCAACCGGAACACCCACGCCTACGCCTACGACGCGCGCACCGGCGTGCTGACCGAACTCGACTCACCGGTCGGCCCGGACGGGACCAGCTCCGCGGTCGGCAGCTCCCTGAACCGGTATGTCGCGGGCACCTGGGACTACCCGAACACGCCGTTCGAGACCGGCCACGCCTACGTCTACGACCTGCGCACCCGGACCTGGACCGACCTGAGCACCTACGACAACGGTGTCACCAGCAAGGTCACCTCGATCAGCGGGCACACCGTCGTCGGCACCTTCCAGCCCCGGCCGGACGGCGCCTCCGGCACTCCCGCGGAGCGCGGTTTCGCCTACGACATCCACAGCGGGGTCTGGTCCGACCTGGGCCCCGAGCTGTCCTACCGCCCGGTCGTCACCGGGCACACCGTCCTGGCCACAGCCCGCCCGGCGTACGCCTACGACCTGCGCTCCAAGACCCTGTCGACCTTCGGCACCGGGCCGGGGCGGACCTTCGTCAACGGCGCGGCCGGGAAGTTCGCCGCCGGGGACACCAACCCCGGGCCCTTCGCCTACGTCTACCGCCTCGACACCCGGGAGTTCACGCTGCTGCCCGCCCTCGGGGGCGTCCACTCCACGGCGTCCGACGTGGACCGGTACGGCGCCGCCGTCGGCAACAGCGCGCTGCCGCCGACCGATCCGGCCGAGCCGGACGGCGTCTACCACGCCACCCTCTGGACCGTCCGGCACCACTGACGTGCCCGGCCCGGCTCGCCCGCTGCCACACGTCGCCGGCGGGCCGGGTGTCGCGCGAGCGACGGACAAGGGGCGCGAATACGACGTACGGCCGTCGTGCCCACCGCACCCCTGGGACATCTGCGCAGGAGCATCACACAGGCTGCACACTGCCTTTCGAAAGCGTCGCTAGCTTTACCTCCGGCTCGATCCCCCGTGCGAACGAGACCGGCCACGGCCAGCGGGCCGATGGTGCTGTCGACTCAGGAAGACCAGATGGACTACTGCTCCTCGTGCCGTCGGCATCTCAACGGCGCGCTGGCGTGCCCCGGATGCGGCGCCTACGCCCCCGACATCGCTCCCCCCGTCCAGATCCACGCGACGACGGGCGCGGCGGTGTGGGAGGAAGCGCCCACGTGGCACGAAGCGGGCCGCTACGAGGAGCCGGTGCCCGGCGCCGACCCGGCCGGTACCGAGGACGTGGCGGACGCTCCCGTGGCCACGGAGGGCCGGGCGGCCCGGCGGCGCCAGCGGGCCCGCTGGCGCAAGAGCCAGCGCAAGGCCGTGGTCGCGACCGCGGTCGCCCTCGTCGGCGGCGGACTGACCGTCACGGCGATGAGCCAGCAGTCCAACGGCCGTCCCCAGGCGGCCACTTCGCCGGACAACCGAGCCATGGGCGGGGCCGAGGTGCCGACCTCGGACGACTCGCTCCCCACGGCGGACACTCCGGGCGAGGCGCACCAGGCCGCCACGAAGACGCCCGGCACGAAGGTCTCCTCGCACCGCGGGACGGCCGGTTCGGCGTCCACGAGCGGCCGTTCGTCGATCCACACGGACTCCGCCGCCACGCCCACGCCGACGGCGACGACCGCCTCGCGGTCGCAGTCGAAGGCCTCGCTCTCGGCGTCGGTCGCGGCCACTGCCGACACCGGCACCACCACGTCCACGACGACGGAGCAGACCCCTTCGTCGACGGCTACGGACAGCGGCACGACCGCCACCGACTCGGGAACCGGCACGAGCACGGGTTCCGGGAGCTCTCAGACCTCGGAGACGACCACCCCCTCGTCGTCCGCCACCGATCCGGCGGGGCTGTGCGTGCTCAACCTGCTGTGCATCAGCTGACCGCCTGACCGGTGCGGTGAAGCTCCCCTCCCTGGAGGGGAGCTATTCCCTGTGGTGCGTTCCCGGCGGCCAGTGCGTCGAGGTGTGCCTGGATGTACGGGACGGCCACCAGGGACAGTTCGCCGTCCACGAAGGCCGGGTGGACGTTGACCTCGAAGACGACTCCGCCGTTCTCGACGGCCAGGTCGACCCCGGCGAAGGGCAGGCCCACGGACTCGGTCGCGGCGACGGCGAGTTCGGCCAGGCGCGGGTCCAGGTCCGCGGGCGCGATGTGCAGCGGGGTCGCGCCCCGGCAGGTGTTGCAGGGCGTGTCGGGCGCGGGCTGGACGTGCTCCCGGGCGTGGACGATCCGGTCACCCAGGACGAAGACCCGGAACTGGTGGCGGTGGCCTTCCGCGGTGACGTTCCCGGCGTCCCGGGACAGCAGCCAGTCGGTGCCGCGCCCGGCGTAGAAGGCGGCGGCCCGCTCCAGGGCCGGTTCGGTGGTGAGGTGGAAGGTGTCGTCGCCGCCGGTGCCGACGACGGGCCGGGCCCACACGTCACGCCCGAGCCGGTCGAAGACGGCCGCCGCCGCACCGGGTCCGGGCCGGGACAGCACGGCGGTCTCCATCTGGGCGACCCCGTCGCGCTCGAACCGCCCGACGGTCAGGTTCTTCTCGGTCGCCGTCCGCCACGCCTCGGGGTCACCGGCCAGGCTCACCGCGCCGTGCCGCCGCAGCAGCCGCTGGAAGCCGGCCAGCGCCCGGCGCCGGTGCGGCTGGATCTCGTACAGGACGACCACGTCGGGCCGCACGTCCAGGCCCTGTTCGGGGACGCTCAGGCGTAACCGTCCCCGCTCGGGCACCGCGCGCCCGGTGCCGCCGGCGGCGAAGTGCCGGGAGTCGATCCGGACCGGCGGTGCCCCGGTGAGCAGTTCGACCGCCCGGGCCAGGTACTCGCGGCAGCCCTCGGGCGAGGTGGGGTCGGCGATCAGCGCGACGCGGGGTCGGTGCACGGCTGCCTCCACGGAGCTCTCGACGCACACTCGTGCCGCGGGCTCCCGGTTTGCGCGGCCGAGCGGACTCAGGGGTGGTTCCTGTCGCGCGCGTGATCGCCGGGGCATCGCCCGTGCCGCCGCACCGCACCCGGCCGGCGACCGGACCGGACGTCCGGTGACCACAGGAGGTTCCGCCCTGCCGCATCCCTGTCGCAGGGCCGTGCCGTCACGGTAGGCGCCCGGCGGCAGGCCGTACCAGGGCGCACACGGCCCGGCGGTCTGCCCCCGATCCTGCGCCGCCCGCCCCGGTTCGTGCGCCCTGGGGACGCCGTCGGGTCAGCTCTTGCCGAGCAGCCGCCAGATCTGGTTCTTCTTGGTGCCGAGCGCGCTCGCCGCGTCGCAGGTCCACTGGTGGACCAGTGCCCCGGCCGTGGTCGAGACGTTGCTGACGTCGACGCACTTGCCGCTGTGGACGGCGACCAGCTGGTAGTCCTTGCCGTTGCCCAGGGCGGTCACGGGGTTCAGGGTGAACTGCTGGTTGGTGGCGCCGTTGCAGGTGTACTGGATGACGGCGGCGCCGTCGGCGGTCGAGGCCCCGGACACGTCCAGGCACTTGCCGCTGAGCTCGTCGACGACGGTGTAGGTGTTCGTCCTGCCGCTGACGGGCTTGAGGTCGAGCATCTGCTGGTAGCCGCCCTCGCAGTTCCACTGCTGGTACTGCGTGTTGTTCGCTTTGCTCAGGCCGGTGTCGTCCAGGCACTGCCCGCTGTTCTGGCTGACCGCGACGGTGGAGACGGTCGTCTCGGACGGCGGCAGCAGGGTGACGGTCCAGCCGTCCTTGGCGCTGCTCCAGGGGATGCTCACGGAGGCCGCGTTGTTACCGACGGTCAGGGTGGTGTCGGAGATCGTCTCGGGACCGGCCACCGCGGCACCGTTGTTGTACGGGACGCGCTGGACGACGGCACGGACCTTGCCGCTCTCCACCACCGAGGTGCTGCCGAGGCCGGTGAGATTCACGGTGACGGTGCCGGTGTTGCCGCTGCTGCCGAGCAGGATCTTGGCGTTCCTCGCGGTGTTGTCCTTGGTGGCGAGGCCGTCGGTGCCGGTGCCGGGCACGAGGTTGACGATGTTGCCGGTCTGCGAGCCGTAGTAGCGGTACATGAACCACTCGCCCAGCGGCAGGTACTGGCCCGCGCTGTTCTTGGTGAGCAGGGCGGCCTCGTAGTCGTGGAGGTTGGTGCCGGAGGCCCAGTTGCCGCGCAGCCCGTCGGCACCGGCCCGCTCCAGACGGCCGATGAACCAGGCGCCGCCGCCCGGGGACTGCATGGACGAGGTGGCGTACTCGTTGATCTGGTACGCCCGGGTGTTCGTCAACCCGGCCGCCGCGAGCGTGGAGTTGGCGCGGCCGACGTCGGTGACCGGGTCACCGGGCTCGTCGTGCCAGCTGTAGATGTCGGGGGCGACGTCGTTGGCCTTCACGTAGTTCAGGTACGTCGTCCACCAGCTGTTGGAGGAGTTGGGCTGGCCGGCGATGCTCGGGCCGACGATGAGCTGGTTCGGGAAGGCGGCGCGGACCTTGGCGTAGAAGCGCGACCACATCTGCAGGTACTGCGCCTGCGAGGGCTTCCAGAAGCCGCTGCCGTCGGGCTCGTTCCACAGGTCCCACTGGACGGTCATGTTGTTGGCCTTGACGTCGCCGATGAGCTGGGTGACGAAGTCGTCGAACTGCGTCCAGTCACCGTTGTCGCCGGGCCAGCCCTGGCTGGTGGTGCCGTCGGCGCCCCACAGGTCGTGGGGCAGCAGGACGAAGGTGCCGCCGAGGGCGGCGGTGCGCTGGTACTGGGCGAGCGTCGAGTTCCAGCGGGTCCGGTAGTCGGCGAGGCTGGTGGCGTAGCCGCCGCTGTTGAGCTGCGCGCCCCCGGCCCGCATGAAGTGCCACTTGATGTCCTTGAAGAAGTGGTCCTGCGGGAGCGAGCCGTTCGGCGTCATGCCGTAGATCGTTCCGGAGGCGTGGTAGGTGGGGGCGCCGCCCGCCGTGGCGAAGTCGACGGTGACGCCGGTGTCGGCGGCCGCGGCGGGGGTCACCGGGACCAGGGTCGTGGCCAGGGCGGCGAGGAGGACGGCGGCGGACGAGAGCGTTCGCCGGCCGGTGCGGGTCGTCGATCTGGGGACGTTGGTGGGCATGGTGCGGCTCCTGGAGGGGAGGGAGGGGGAACCGGGGCCCCGCTGTGGCCCCGGGGCCGGGGGTTTGGTGTTCAGCGGCTCTCTCGGTGGGCGTGCGCCTCGGCCAGCAGGAGGTAGCCGGCCGCGGTCCAGGTGTAGGCGCGGTCGCGCAGACCCGTTCCGGTGAGGGCGTCGAAGTTCTCGGCGAAGCCGTGGGCCTCGCACAGGGCGCGGAAGCGGGCGCTGATGTCGTCGGCGAGGCGGTGGTGCCCGGCGCGGCGCAGGCCGTCCTCGACCAGGACGGTGGCCGGGGCCCAGATCGGGCCGCGCCAGTAGCCGTCGGCCAAGTAGTGCGGTGAGGTGGTCAGTTCGGTGGCGAGGCCGTACGGGGTCAGGTGGGCCTTGATGTGGTCGGCGAGGGTGCTGCCGATGTCGTCGGGCAGGTGCTCGCCGAGGACGACGGGCATGAGGTCGAGGAGGCCGGCGCTGGTCCAGGTGTCGCCGGTGGCCACTCCGCGGGCCACGAACCGGTCGTCGGCCCAGAGTTCGTCGAGCAGTGCCGTCTGTGTCTCCTCGGCGCCGGCCGCCCACCGGTGCGCTTCGTCCGTCTTCCCCAACTCCTTTGCGAGGTCGGCTAGTTCGCGGAGCTGGAGGACGAGGAACGCGGCGAGGTCGGCGGTGACGACCACCCGCTCGGGGTCGAAGGCGGTGGCGTTGTCCCAGCCGCTGTCGTTGCCGTGCTGGTAGTGGGGCAGCCGGGCGCCGGGGGCTCTTCGGGCGGTGATCCAGAAGTCGGTCCAGCGCGCCAACCGGGTGTAGGCCAGGGTCAGTTCGGCCCGGCTCGGCGGGGTCGGCAGGCGGCGGCGCAGACGGCCGTAGGCCCAGCCGTGGATGGGGGGCTTGACGAAGTTGTGGAGGACCTCGGAGTGGGTGACGGAGTCCGGCAGGGCTCCGCTGTCGTCCTGGTGGTCGAAGGGCAGGTGGAACTGGTCCAAGGCAAGGTCGGGGCAACCGGGCGCGAGGGCCAGGGCGTTGAAGCAGTGGTCCCAGCTCCAGACCTTGTCCATCCAGTGCTTGGACATCAGTACGGCGGGCCGGGTGACCAGGCCGGTGGGGCGTACGGTCGCCGACCACAGGACGTAGGCGGCGAGTTCGGCGGCCGGGGTGTCCGGCGAGCGCCAGGGGGCCACCGCGTCGGCGAAGTCGCGGAACGCGCCCCGCGCGGCCTCCGTGACGTCGTCGAAGGACGCGGACGACGTGTACGGCGGGCGGGCGGTGTCGAGTTCCTCGACCGCGATCTCCCAGGCTCCGTCGCCCGGCGCGGTCACGGTGAGCCCGCGCTCGGCCGTGCCGAGGGCCTGGGCTCCGGCCGGGTCTGCGAGGGTGCCGGACAGCGTGGTGACGCGGTAGCGGCGGCCGGTCTCGTAGGAGGTGAACACGTGCGCGTCGGCCGCCGGGTCGTGGAAGAAGTAGGTCCCGCTGAACGGGGTCAGGGCGTGGGCGGCGGCGAGGACACCGAGGCCCAGGCCTCTCCCCCGCAGCCGGACGGTGTCCGGGGACTCGTAGGCGAGGTCGACGCGGCCGTTCTCGCCGGTCCAGCTGAGCAGGCCGGGGCTCGCCTCGACGCGGGTGGCGGCCCGGGCTCCGGTGGCCGGGTCGACGGGGAGCAGGCGCAGGACGGCGTGCATGCCGTTCTGGTGCGAGACGAGGTGGAGGTCGTCGGCGTAGGTCTTCTCCGCGACCACGGGCGAGATGTCGAACCAGGATCCGTGGGTGCTGAAGGGGATGTCATGGACGTCGAAGGCCGGGCCGGAGGGGGCGGCGGTCATGTGGTGTGACTCGTTTCTGGAGCAGGGGGCACCGGTCGGGGTGACAGGGTGGGGGGCTCAGTCCTTCACGGCACCGGCGGTCACACCGGCGGCCACGTAGCGCTGGGCGAGGACGAGGATCACCGCGGCGGGCAGCGAGGCCACGACGGCGGTGGCCATGATGGCGTTCCACTCCTGGTTGTTGTTGCCGATGTAGTGGTAGATGCCGAGCGTGATCGGCTCCTGGGCACCGCCGTTGACGAGCGTGCCGGCGAAGACGAAGTCGGACCAGGACCACAGGAAGGCGAACAGGGACACGGTGACGACGGCGTTGCGGCTCATCGGCAGCACGACCGACCAGAAGATCCGCAGGGCCCTCGCGCCGTCCATCTGCGCGGCCTGGAGCAGTTCGCCGGGGATGCCGGACATGAACGCCGTGAAGATCAGCACCGCGAAGGGCACGGCCAGGGTGGAGTCGGCGACGATCAGGCCGGGGACGGAGTGCAGCAGGCCCAGCTGGAGGTAGATGGCGTAGAAGCCCATCGCCATGATGATGCCGGGGATCATCTGGGCGGCCAGCAGCAGGAAGCTGAGGACTCCGCCGCCGCGCGGGCGCAGCTTGGCCAGGGCGTAACCGGCGGGTGCGGCCAGGGCCACGGTGAGGGCGACGGTGCCGAGGCCGACGACGAGGCTGGTGCCGAGGTAGGGCAGCTGCTCGCCGAGGACCGTGCGGTAGCCGGCGAGGGTGCCGTGGGTGGGGAAGAGGTCCGGTGGGCTCTTGCGCATGTCCTGGTCGCGGGTGAAGGACACGTTGACCATCCAGTAGACCGGGAAGAGCATGATCCCGGTCAGCAGGAGCCCGAGGGCCGTCTTCAGGGACTTGCTCATGACAGCGCTCGCTTTCTCATGACGGCACCCGATGTCTCATGACAGCGCCTGCTTGCGCTGGACCCGCACGTACACCAGGCCGAAGGCCAGCGCGGCGACCACCAGCAGGTTGCCGACGGCGGCTCCCGGCCCGAACGCGGGCAGGAGGTTGCCGAAGCCGAGCTGGTAGGACCAGGTGGCGAAGGTGGTCGAGGAGTCCGCAGGGCCGCCCTTGGTCATGATCCAGATGATGTCGAAGACCTTGAGGGTGTAGATCAGGCCGAGCAGCAGGGTGATCGCCGACACCGGGCGCAGCAGCGGGAAGGTGATGCTCCAGAACCGCTGCCAGGCGTTCGCGCCGTCGAGCGCGGCTGCCTCGTACAGGCTGGCGGGGATGGACTGGAGGCCGCTGTGGAGCACGACGAGGTTGAACGGCACGCCGATCCAGATGTTCGCGATGATCACCGAGGCCAGCGACCAGGACGGCGAGGTCAGCCAGTTCACCGGGTCGAACCCGAGGCCGCCCAGCAGGGAGTTGACGATGCCGGAGTCGCTGTTGAGCATCCACGACCAGGTGGAGGCCGACACGATCAGCGGCAGCAGCCACGGCACCAGGAACAGGGCGCGCAGGGTGGCGGAGAGCCGGAAGTTCTGGTGGAAGAAGACCGCGAGGGCCAGGCCGATGGCGTACTGGAAGGCAAGGCACACGACGGTGAAGACCACGGTGTGCAGCAGCGCCGGGGCGAAGGTCGGGTCGTCCAGGACGGTCCGGTAGTTCTTCAGGCCGGTGAAGGGCGCGTTGCCCTGCACGAAGGAGCGCACGGTGTAGTCGCGCAGGCTCAGGTCGAGGTTGCGGTACAGCGGATAGGCGTAGAAGAGGGCGAGGTAGAGGGTCACGGGGGCGAGGAACGCCCAGGCGGCCCACTGCGGGGAACGCCCGCGGCGGTCCGCCGCCGGTGGCGGGGCGACCGGGGCCCGCGCGGACCGCTGGTTCAGCGGGCGGGTCGTCTGCTTCGTCGGTCCCATGTCACTTGACCGCGGACTGCGCCGAACTCAGCGCGTCCTTGGGCGACTTGGAGCCGCTGAGGGTGGACTGGACGGCCTTCCACAGCTGCTCGGAGATCTTCGGGTACTTGGTGCCCAGATCGTCGCTGGTACGTCCCTTGGCGGACTTGACCGCCTCCACCCACGGCTTCAGGGCGGCGTTCGCGGCGACCTGCTTGTCCTGGACCTCGGAGGTGGGGGCCACGTAGGACAGCGTGTTGTCGGTCTCCAGGAGGTTCTCGCTGCTGGTCAGGCAGGCGGCCAGCTTCTGGGAGATGGCGTAGCGGCCGGTGTCGTCCTGGACGGGCAGGGTGACGAACTCGCCGCCGGTCGGGGCGGGGGCCGAGCCTCCGGTGGCGCCGGGGATCGGCAGGACGCCGTAGGGGAATCCGGCCTTCTCGGCGTTGGCGAGCTGCCAGGTGCCGTTCTCGGCGAAGGCGTAATCGCCGCTCGCGAACTCCTGCCAGCTGGTGGTCTGGGTGTTGTTGAGGACGGAGTTGGGGGCGTAGCCGTCGGACAGCCAGTTCTTCCACAGGGTCAGCGCGGACACGCCCTGCGCGGAGTCGAGTTGGGTGAGCTTCGCGCCCGAGCCCCAGAACCAGGGCAGGAACTGGAAGCTGCCTTCCTCGGTGCCGATCGCGGAGAAGGTGATGCCCTTCTTGCCGGCCTTCTTGACCTTCGCGAGGGCCGCCGTCAGGGAGTTCCAGTCCTTGACGGAGGCGATGTCCACGCCGGCCGCCTTCAGGACGTCCTTGTTGTAGTAGAGGGCGAGGGTGTTGGCGCCGATCGGGGTGCCGTAGGTCTTGCCGCCGGACTGGCCGGCCGCGAGCAGGTTGGGGTCGGCCTTGGAGGTGTCGAGCTTGCTCTCGTCGGTGGTGGTGAGCACGCCCGCCTCGGCGAGGGTGGAGACGACCGGGTTGTCGACGATGAGGAGGTCCGGGGAGTTGCCCTGCTGGGCGGCGAGGAGTGTCTTGTTGGCGAGGTCGCTGGTGTCGAAGCCGGTGCGCTTGACCTTCACTCCGGCCTCGGAGCCGCACTTGTCGAGCAGGGTGGTCCAGGCGGAGCCCTTGGCGAACTGCGGGTACGGGTCCCAGACGGTGTACGTGCCGCTGTCGGCGCCCTCGGTGCCGCTGCTGCCCGAGCCGGAGGAGCAGGCGGTGGCGCTGACCGCGACGGCCAGGGCGGTGAGGGCCGCGGCGGTCAGACGGCGCTGTCTGGAGGAGCTGTTCATCTCGGGAGGTCCTTTGTTCTGGGCATGCGGGTGCCGAGGGCATGGGGCGCGCCGACGGCATGGGGTGCGCCGAGGGCATGGGGTGCCGAGGGCACGGGTCGGTGAGGAGGCGCGGGCACGGCGAACGGCCCTGTCGAGCGGTCCGGGTGTCCGGTGAGGTGAGGTCGGGTCAGGTCAGGTCGGATCAGGTGATCCGCGTGGGCCGGTGCGGTCAGGCCGTGGTGCCCGTGCCGGCGGGGCTTCCGGCGGGCCCGGTGCTGGCCCGCAGTGAGATCGGCGGGGTGAGGAGGTGGTGCCGGGGCGGCGCGTCGGGGTGGTCGAGCCGCTCCACCAGCAGGTCGACGGCCCGGCGGCCCATGTCCTCCGCCGGTACGTCCGCCGCGGTGAGCTGCGGGGTCATGGTCTCCGCCCAGCGCGCGGCCACGACCCCGGTGACGGAGAAGTCGCGCGGTACATGACGGCCGGCCTGGGCTAGCCCCCGGTAGAGGCCGCCCAGGGCCGCCTCGTTCAGGGTGACCAGGGCAGTGGTGGCGGGGTCGTCGTGCAGAATCTGCTCCAGACACGCCTGGCCCGAGGGCGCGTCGTCCCCGCAGCAGTACGTCCGCACGGTCAGCCCGCGTTCGGCGGCGGCCTTGGTGAAGCCGTCGAGGCCGCGCTGCGCCGACTCGTAGCCGGCCCGCAGCAGTTGCTGGGGGCGGTTGACGAAGGCGACCCGGCGGTGGCCGAGGTCCGCCAGGTGGTGGACGCAGGCGGCCGCGAGCGCGGTGTGGTCCAGGCCGACCCACCAGCTGCCCTCGGGGTGGGCGGTGCGGCCGATGGCGACGGAGGGGAAGCCGAGCGCGGCCAGGTGGTCGGCCCGGTCGTCCGCCAGTCTGATCTCCATGAGGATCGCGCCGTCGACCCGCCGCTCCCCCAGCAGCCGCTGGAAGGAGCGGTCGCTGTCCACTCCGCTCGGGGAGAGCAGTACGTCGTAGTCGTAGGCCGCGGCGGCCTCGACCACGCTGCCGATGAAGTCCAGCTGCATCCCGGTGTAGTGGTTGCCGGCCGGCGGGAAGACCAGGCCGATGGTGCTGGTGCGGCCGTTGGCCAGGGCGCGGGCGCTGGCGTTGGGGCGGTAGCCCAGCTCGTCGATGACCTCCTGGATCTTGCGGCGGGTGTCGTCCGAGACGGGGCGCTTGCCGCTGAGCGCGTAGGACACGGTGCTCCGCGACACACCGGCCCGCCGGGCGATCTCACCGATGTTCACGGGCGCTCCTTCGTCGAACCGGTTCGCTCACGACCGGTTGTCGAACCGGTTCGCGTGAAGTGAAGTTAGGAACTGCCCCGACGCCTGTCAACACCTCCGGCCGGACTTTTACGCTCTTGACCCGGCCGTCCGAAAGCTTGTGCCGGGGGGATTGCTGGCCGGAGGTCCCGGTGCTAGCTTCCCCGAACCGGTTCGATGAAGTGATCCTTCCGTCTCCCGTGAGCCCCGGTCCGCCCTTCCCCGGGCGGACGGCGCCGATCTCCCCCACCGCCCAGCCATGTCCGGCGCCGCATGACGCCGCATTGTCGAACCGGTTCGATCACCGTCGACCCCAAGGATTGAGGACGCGATCCATGCCATCCGCTGACAGATCCACGCGCCGCCGCGCCCCGGCCGCCCTGGCGCTGGCCCTCGGCGCGGGCCTGCTGGCCGCACCCGCCGTCCCGGCGCGGGCGGCCGAGACACCCGGGCCCGCCGCCCACTACACCTTCGACCAGGACGACCTCGCGTCCGGGAGGATCACCGACAGCTCCGGCAACGGCCTGACGGCGACCCTGGTGAACGGCTCCACCGCGCAGTCGGTCGCGGGCACCGACGACGGCAGGGCACTGGCCCTGCCCGGCGGGGCCGCCACCTCCGACGGCGCGTACGTCCGGCTGCCCCGCGAGGTGCTCGGCGACGCGAGCGACCTGACCGTTTCGGCCCGGGTGAAGTGGAGCGGCGACCAGTCGTCCTGGCAGCGGATCTTCGACCTGGGCACCGACACCACCGAGTACCTGTTCACCACGCCCTCCAACGGCAGTGTGCTGCGCACCGCCGTGACCACCGGCGGAGGGGGCGCGGAGGCCCAGGTCTCCGGGTACGCCCCGCTGCCCGCCGACGGCTGGCGGACCGTCACCGTCACCCTGGACACCACGGCCCGCCGGGTCACCACCTACCTCGACGGCGTGCCGGTCTCCTCCGCCGAGACCGGCGTCAAGGCCAGGGAGCTGCTGGACGGTTCGGCCACGGCCGCCGGCTACATCGGGAAGTCCTTCTACCCGGACCCGCTGCTCAAGGGCGCGATCGACGACTTCACGGTCTGGCACTCGGCGCTCAGCCCCGAGCAGGTGGCGGACACGGTCGGGACGCTCCCCACCCTCAAGGACCTCTCGCGGTCCTCCTTCGACGTCCGTACGACGACCGGCACGGCCCCCTCCCTCCCGGCCGCGGTCCGCGCCTCCTTCTCCGACGGCTACGACCGTGACACCGCGGTCGCCTGGGACGCCGTACCGTCCGGGAAGTACGCCGTGCCGGGGACGTTCACGGTGGCCGGCACCGCGGCCGGGCGCGCGGTGAAGGCGACGGTCACCGTGGTCCGCGAGGGCCAGCTCACCGTCGATCTGGGCTCGGACACCGGCGCGTTCCACGGCGGCGCCTCCGGCACCCTCTACGGCGTGTACGGACCGGACGTCCCCACGAACAACCTCATCGAGGGCATGGGGCTGCGCACGGTCTCCACCAAGGCCCAGGACGGCCCGCAGCACCCCGGTGCCGACGCGCTGGAGGTGGTGAAGCCGCTCGCCGACTCCACCGACGGCGACGTGTACATCTACATGACCGACATCCACCGCGGCTTCCCGTACGAGTGGCCCGGCGACACCCCCGCCGAGAAGCTCAGGCTGTACGAGGAGAAGCTGGCCAAGCAGGTCGACCAGGTCCTCAAGCTGCCGAAGAAATACCAGGACAACATCGTCTTCGTGCCGTTCAACGAGCCCGAGGGCAACATGTTCGGGACCGGCGAGTGGAGTTACGACAAGGTCAGCTGGCTGAACGACCCGGACGCCTTCTTCGCCGCGTGGGACTCCGCGTACCGGCTCATCAAGGGGAAGATGCCCGCCGCCCGCATAGCCGGTCCCAACACCAGCGTCCTGTACGACCAGGTCAAGGGCTTCCTCTCCCACGCCCTGGCCGCGGGCACGCTCCCGGACGTCGTCACCTGGCACGAGCTGAGCCACCCGGAGGCGGTGCGCCAGAGCGTGGCCAAGTACCGGGCGTGGGAGAAGGAGTTGTTCAGGGGCACCGACCGCGAGGGCACCCGACTGCCCGTCAACATCAACGAGTACGCGTTCAACTACCACACCTCCGTCCCCGGTCAGATGATCCAGTGGGTGTCCGCGATCGAGGAGTCCAAGGTGGACGCCGACATCGCGTACTGGAACATCGACGGCAACCTCTCCGACTCCGCGGTGCAGTCCAACCGCGGCAACGGCCAGTGGTGGCTGCTGAATTCGTACGCCTCGATGAGTGGGCACACGCTGACGGTGACCCCGCCGTTCCCGGGCGAGAACTACACGATGCAGGGCGTGGCCACGCTCGACCCGAAGAAGAAGCAGGCCCGGCTGCTCTTCGGCGGCTCCACCGGGAAGGGTCACATCACCTTCTCGGGCGTCCAGAAGAAGCTCTTCGGGGACCGGGTGCACGCCTGGGTGCGGGAGATCGACTGGAGCGGGCAGGTCGGCGACAACTCCGGCCCGAAGCTGCTGGCGGAGAGGGACCTGAAGGTGGCGCGGGACGGCTCGGTCGTCGTCGACTTCGGCGACGGCGCCCTGCCCACGCTCAAGGAGTCCTCGGCGTACGAGATCGTCCTCAGCCCGGCCGGCCGGACGAGGAGCACGCAGTCGCCGCCGGTGCGCTGGCAGGGCTCGTACGAGGCGGAGGACGCGGCGCACACCGGGTCCGGGTACTCCAAGAACGGTCCCGAGGGCTCGACTTCGAACGTGTCGAAGTTCTACACCTCGGGCGGCTACGACGTGGGCGGACTGCGCACCGGCTCGGACGTCGCCCTCGACTTCACGGTGGACGTGCCCGAGGACGGCACCTACGACCTGAGCGTCTTCGCCAACTCCCTGAACACCTTCGACAAGGTGAAGGAGCAGGGCCCCACCAACGTCTTCCTGCGGGTGGACGGCCGGGCGGACGCCGAACAGGAGCTGTATCTGCCGCTCGGCTACAAGTGGGTGGTGTGGGACCACACGGACACCGAGGTGAAGCTCACCAAGGGCCGGCACACGCTGACGCTCGCCGCGAGGAGCGCCGACGGGAAGCGCGCCACGAAGGGTGACGCCATCGTCGACCGTCTCACCCTGTCCCTGCCGTCGGCCTCGGCGGCCACCCGGGTGTACGAGGGCGAACTGGCCTGGACGAGCGGCGGCGCCCGGCCCGTCTACGACCTGCCGAAGTCCTCCGGTTCGGGTGCCGTCCGGCTGGCGAAGGGGCAGACGGCCACGTTCTGGGTGTACTCCCCCGCCGACCGCGAGGCCACGCTCCGGGTCGACGGGCTCGGGGGTTCGGGGGCCCGGCTCGCCGTCAACGGCAACGACGTGCTGCGCCTGGCCAAGGGCCGCGGCAGCGTCACGGTCTCCCTCTCCGGGGGCGTCAACAAGGTGACGGTGACCGGCGGTTCGTCGCCCACCCTCGTCGACCGGCTCACGGTCACCCCGACCGAGGGCACGCTCAGGACGCGTACCTACGAGGCGCAGGATGCCGTACTCGCGGGCACGGCCACGCTCACGCCGCTGTCCCTGGCCACCGGCGGTTCGGCGATCACCGGTGTCGGCGGGGACCCGGGCAACGGCAACACCGCGACGTTCACGGTCACCGCGGACAAGGCGGGCCTGTACGCGCTGCGCGTGCGCTACTCCAATCCCGAGCAGTCCGAGGCCACCCACTACAACCCGGACCCGCTGGCCCGGCACGCCGACATCAGCGTCAACGGCGGCGGCGCGCACCGCGTGGGCTTCCCGCACACCTTCCACGAGAACAACTTCTGGGAGCTGACCGTGCCGGTCACCTTGAGGAAGGGACGGAACACGATCGCCTTCCGCTCCGAGGAACTGCCCGATTTCGACGGCACGACCTACGCCTCGGAGACCTTCCCCGGGGTGCTGCTGCGCTCACGGTACGCGCCGCTGATCGACCGGATCTCGGTGGCGCCGTACGCACGTTGAGGCCCTGATGGGCTCCCGGGCGATGCGAGGAGGTTCTCACTCCTGGGTCTGAAGCCCCAGCAGAAGCGACAGATCGCCGCGTCGGCGGACCGCGAGCTTGCGGTAGACGCGGGTCAGGTGTTGCTCGACCGTGCTCACCGTGATGAAGAGCCGGCTGGCGATCTGTCGGTTCGACCTGCCGGTCGCGGCGAGGGAGGCGACCCGCCACTCCGCCTCCGTCAAGCTGCCGGTGGCGGTCGTGTCGGTCGCCGCGGAGTCGGGTCCAGGACTTGTCCGGCGGTGGTCGACGTCGGGATGGATCGGCTCGGCCGGGTCCGCGTGCCCGTCGAGCGAGGACGCGGACCGGAGCGACCGGTGGGGGGCGCCGCACTCGTCGGCCAGGTGCAGCGCCTCGTTGTGGCGGGTGCGGGCGGCGTGTGTGCGGCCCTCCTCCAGATCGGCGCGGCTGAGACGGGCGAGGACCTTCGCGAGCGAGAGCCTGCTGCCCGCCTTGCGCAGGGTGTGCTCAGCCTCCTCCAGACGCGCTCTGCGCAGGGCCGGTTCGTCGACCGTGGCCAGGATCTGGAGGGCCCGGCCGCGGGCGTCGGTGGGCCGGTCGTCCTGCGCCAGTTCGGCGAAGGCCATCCCGCGGGCCTGGTCCGGCTCGCCGAGGGCCAGATACGCCTCGGCGGCATGGGCGCGCCAGCCGAGGGGGCCCAGCAGGTCCACATGCTGTGCCTCGCCACGAGGAGCGCAGGCGGCGAAGTCGTTCAGCGCCTCCCGCGGGCGGCCCGTCTCCAGCAGATAGCTGCCGCGGGCGACCCGGTACAGCGGGCCGAAGGCCGAGTCCCACATCTCGTCGGGTACCGGGCGTTCCAGGTAGCCGGCCGCGTGGTGCGGAACTCCCATGAGCGTGTACGCGGCGATCAACGCGGAGAGCGGCAGGCCGACGGTGACGCCCCAGCTGTGGTCCGGCAGCAGCGCCAGAGCGGAGGCGGCGCAGGCGACTGCTGTGCGCAAGTCTCCCAGGTTCCAGCGGATGTGGGCACGCAGGCCCGCGAAGAACGCCTGGCGCGCGGGGAGTCCGGCCACGGGCGCACGCCGCCGCTGTTCCTCACAGAGCCGGTCGGCGCGGGTCAACTCGCCCTTCTGTAACACCTCCGTCACGGCCGCGAGGTCCAGCCCCCAGAACCGGCGGGGGTCCGTCACGGCCGGAGTGGACCGCGCCCCGGTGGCATCGTTGTCAGCACCTTCCGGAGCGGGCTCCCGCGCGTCCGGTGGAACGAGAGCGGGGACGTCCCCGGCCTCCCGGAAGTAGCCGCGTATCGAGGGCTCGTTCAGCAGGTCCGGCCACAGGCAGCCGATCAGCGCGTTGAGCCCTCGGACCCCCTCCGGTCCCTGAGGTGGTCCGACAGACGCAACCAGACGGGTCATCACCTCTCGGGCATGGTCCCGCCAGCCGAACCAGAGGAACCAGGCGACGAGCAACTGCAACGACCGGCGATCCACGTGTCCGGCGCGCGCCGCGGCCAGCAGCCGGTCCACCTCCTCCGTAGCCGCCAGCGGATTGACGTAGCACAACGCGCCGATCAGCGCGGCCAAGGCCTTGCCGCGCTCCTCGTCACCCAGGTCGGCACGGCCGGCGAGGCGCAGACAGGCGATCGCGCGGTCCACGTGCCCGCCCACGAGCAGCTGTTTCCCTGCGTGTTGCAGCAGCCGCGCCTGGGACGGGTCGGGTCGCTCGTCCGCGGCCACGAGCTGTCGGGCGACGGTGAGCGCCGGTGCACCCTCGGCGAGCAGCAGCGTGGCGGCCTTCCGGTGCAACGCCGGCAGTTCCGCGCCGACCGCGCCAAGGACGGTGTTGGGCAGGGTCGGGTGCCGGAAGCGGCCGGCTCCCAGCAGGCCCGCGCGTTCGAGGTCCGACAGGTGCTGCTCGATCTCCCCGGGACGGCGCTCCAGCAACCGGGCGGCACGGGCTGCGGTGGCGTCGTCCCCCAGCACGGCCCACGCCTGGACGGTCCTGGCGAGGGAGGGGTGGCGGACCAGACCGGCCAGGTAGGTGGTGCGGAAACCGTCTCCGACGGGCACGTTCGTGCCGGTGCGGGCGGCTGCGGACGGGGCCAGGTCGCGGACCAGCGCGGTGGTCAGCGCCGGATTGCCGCCGCTGATCCGGTGGACGGGTGCGGCCAGCCCACGGGCCGCGTCGGCGCCGACCTTGCCCTCCAGCAGGCTTCTCACCCCCTCCACCGGCAGGTTGGCGGCCTCGACCAGCCGGGCACCGGGGAGTGCGGCGAACTCCAGATGATCGCCCGTACCGTCGCCGAAGACGCGCGGACAGGCCAGCACCATGGCGATGCCGTAGGTATGGACGCGGCGGGCGAGATAGAGCAGGCACGACTGCGAGGACGGGTCCATGTGCTGGGCGTCGTCGACGAGGACGACGATCCGGGTCCTTCCGGCGGCCGCCACCAGCGCCGAGGCGAGATCGTGCACGAGCCGGACGGGGACGGTGGTGTCCGGCCCTCCGGTCCGTGCCTGCCTGATGAGCCGCCAGACCGCCGATTTCACGGCATCCGGAACTCCGGGGTCATGGACGAGCTGCTCCACCGAGGAAAAGGGAATTTCCCGTTCGTCTCGGAATCCGGTGACACTGAGGCAAAGGGAACCGGATTCATCCGCGGTTCGCTTCATCTTCTCCAGGAGGAAGGTCTTCCCGGTTCCCGGACCTCCTTGCAGGATGACGACACCTAACGAAATGGCCGCTAAGTCACAGTTCTCAAGTTGCATCGCACCGTCCGTTCCCGACACATGACCATCGGTGACCGAGTGTAGGTCGGGACAGTTGGCGACACTGAACCGCGATTCAGCATTTTGCCACTTGTTTGTAACGTGCATACACTATTTCGAGCGCAATGCGCCATGCGTGCATCCGGCATTGCGCGAGGCGGGCGGTTCCCTCGGTCATTCCTCGCCGACCGCCGGGACAGGCGGGTTCTCCGGGTGCACCCGCTGCGGAACGCCGGTCCTGGCGGACGCGTACACCGCTGTCACCACGGCCACCGCCCGCCGGCCGGCGCTCCCGTCCACGGACGGCGACCGCCCGTCACGCACGGCGTCACAGAAGTCCAGGAGCTGGTCGCGGTGCGGCTGGTACAGCAGGCCGCAGGCGTCCCGGGTCCGGTCCCGCGCCAGTGCCGCCGCGTGCGCGGCGGACTGGTCGCCGGCGCCGAACGCCCCGTACACCGGTGCGTCGTTGCCCTCTTCGGCGAGGTGCAGATAGGTGAGTTCGTCGTCGTCGATGACGACGGAGCCCCGGTCGCCGTTGACCGCGATCCGGCTGGTGCGCCCCGGGTAGGCGGCCGTGGTCGCGAGCAGGGTGCCCAACGCCCCGTCGGCGAAGCGGAGGCTGGCCGTCGCCACGTCCTCCACCGCGATGCCGGGGTGGGCGAGTCGCGCGGTGTGCGCGGTCACCTCCACCACCGGTCCCGCCAGCCACTGCACCAGGTCCACCGCGTGGATCGCCTGGTTCATCAACGCGCCTCCGCCGTCCAGGTCGGGCGTTCCGCGCCAGGTGCCGGAGGTGTAGTAGGCGGGGGCGCGCCACCAGGCCAGTTCGGTCATGACCGAGGTGACCCGGCCCAGCTTCCCGGACTCGATCGCCGTACGAGCCAGCCGGGCCGCGGGGTCGAAACGGTGCTGGGACACCACGCCGAGGGTCCGCCCGGTCCTGCGGGCCGTGTCGATCAGGCGGTCGGCGGCCTGGGGCAGTACGTCGACGGGCTTCTCCACCAGCACGTGCTTGCCCGCGAGCAGGGCCGCCTCGGCCACCTGGGCGTGCGTGCCGCTGGGGGTGCACACGAGTACGGCGTCCACGTCCTCCCGGGCCAGCAGTCCCGGCACGTCGGTCGCGGCGCAGCCCACCTCGGCCGCCAGTTTCCCGGCGCGCTCCGGGTCCCGGCCGGCGACGGCGGCCAAGCGTGCCCGGCCGGCCAGTTGGTCGTCGCCGCGGGTCAGCAGTCGGGCCAGGAAGCCGCCGATCGAGCCGCAGCCGATCACTCCGAAGTTCAGCACGAGATCTCTCTTCCGGTCGTGGCCGGGGCCTCGGCCAGGTGGTTGGGGAGCGCTGCGAGGCGGCGCTCCTGGTCGTCGAGGTCGGCCGGGTACTCCTCCCGGTATCGCCGGGTCACGTCCCTCACCTCCCGCCAAGTCGCCGGGGCCGTACCGCCGTTGAGAGCGGGGGCGAGATCGGCGTACTCAGGGGTGCCGGGGGTCGGGGTGAAGCGGCGTGTCCTGAAGCGGGCCGGAATGCGTGCCGTGTGCTCGACCAACTGGTCCGAGCGGCAGGCTTCGTCGTCGGGCAGGCCCACCGGTACGGACACGAACGGTGTGATCCCTGCTCTGTCCAGGCTCAGTACGGCGTCCCTGAGATCCCGTTCGGGCACACGGGAGTTCAGCCACACGCCCTGGCAGCCCGCCTCGCGCCACCGGCGGAGATCGGCGGCCAGGACGATGTCGGCCCGTGTCCGGGCGGTCCAGCCGATGCCCCGGCCCCGCAGCCGGTCGCGGATCTCCCCGTGGAAGGCTGCGTCGGCACCGAAGGCGTGGTCCAGGAAGAGCAGCTCCGGCAGGCCGGCCGCGTGCTGGGTCTCGACCTCGGCGACGACCTGTTCGGCGGTGGGGCACGACGCCGCCCACACGGTGGCCGCCGGTGCGGTGCGGAGCAGGCCGTCCACGGTGACCTCGGCCGTGTAGCGCCCCAGCGGCACCAGGTCGTAGGCCGGTGGCGGCCACCGGTCCCGGCTCAGGTCCGGGTAGGGCCGGGGGTGGTTGCCCACCACGGTCACCGGGGCGGCCGGGCGGGGCAGACCGCCGTAGAGGACCGGGGCCCTGGTTCCTGCCGTGAGGTCGCGGACACCGTGCACGGCCGCCGAGTCGGCGGCACCGACGGCGACATGGTCGACCCTCAGGTCCAGCAGGGTGGCTCCCGGCAGGTGGGTGCCGTGGGGGCCGACCGCCATGGTCCGGGCGGCCGGGAAGAGCTGTCGCGCGCGCTCGGCCGTGACACGCGCCGACGTGAGGTCCGGGGCGTAGTGCCGGGCGGGTCCCGTCACGGCGGTGAAGATCACCACCAGATCGGGGTCCGCCTTGTCCGGCCGGGGTTCCGGGAGGCGCTGGTCCCGGACGGTGATCTCGTGGCCGTCGGCGCGGAGCCGGGCGGCGGCCCGCAGTACCTGGCGGGGGACATGGACGCGTCCGCGGTCGTCCGGGTCTGCGGGTACCACCAGGCGGATGCGCATCGGCGGGCGCCTCACGAGCGGACGGAGGGGTGGGCGGTCCTCGCCAGCGCGTCGATGCGGGACACACCGCGCAGGTCGAGGCCCGGTGGGACGTCCGGGCCCAGCAGCGCGGCGGCGGACCAGCGCAGGGCGTTGTCCAGGGGCGAGTCGTGGATCAGCCACTCGCGCCGCAGGTCCGGTCCCTGCACGGCCAGCCGGTGGGTGTTGCGCGGCAGCCGCGTCCCCCGGGGCAGGGTCACCGGGTCCAGGTCCAGCGCGAAGCGCACCGGCCCGGCGAGCACCTCGACATGGCGCTGGCGGCTCTCCCCCTCCGCGACAGGCAGGTCGAACCAGGAGGGCACGGGGACCTGTCCGGACGGATCGGGGCCGACCACGGTCGAGTACAGCTCGATGTCCACTCCGTCGGCGACGGCGTGCTCGTGGGCCGCGGTGCTGGTCAGTTCGGGGTCGGTCGCCACCCGGACGCCGTACTCACCGGGGCCGGTGCCCATGTAGCGGTCGTACGTCCCCGTCGGCAGCGCGCCGCGTACCAGGGCCAGCATGTGCAGCCATTCGTAGCCGAAGACGCCGTAGTCGTGGTCGACGAACCGGCCGGCCGCGATGTCGGCCCGCCGGTCCTTGCCGAACCCGACGCGGAGCGCCCGCAGTTCGTGCCGGGGCGCCAGCTCCCGTCGTAGTGTCCGCAGCAGGGCCATCGCCTGAGAGTGCCGGTACTGGTCCATGACGACCAGTCGGGCGTCGGGGTGGCGGTCCAGCAGCGCGGTCAGTTCGGGTATCTCCCGGGCACGGCACAGCGGTTTCTCCACCAGCAGCCGGGCCGCGGGATCGACGGCGAGCACGTCCGCGACCGCGGCCACATGGGTGGCGGTCGGCGAGCACACCGACCAGATGTCGACGGGGCGTCGGCGGGCGGCCTGTTCCGGGTGCTCGACGACCGGGACGGCACTCGACCGGTCGCCGGGTGCGGGGTCGACCACGCTCACGTCGAACCCGAGGTCGCCCAGCAGGCGTTGGTGGAGTCGCCCGGCCGCCCCGTACCCGATGACACAGACGTGGGTGCCGGACGCGCGGGACGTCATCGGGTCACCGGGGCCGTGACGGCCGCGGATGCGGCGCGGCGCGTGCCGGAGCGCAGGTACTCCTCGTAGTAGGCGTGGAACAGCCCCGCGTCGTCGATCGCCCGGTCCACCGGGTCCAGATGGAGGCCGGGCCCCAGCCGGCCGGCCTCCCGGCACAGGGTCTTCGCGGCGATCAGGGTGCCGGCCCGGTAGGCGTCGTAGCCGCGGTTGGCGATCCCCTCGTACTCGAAGAGGTTCAGGGAGCGGCCGTCGCCCAGCAGGGTGGCCGTGGTGCCGGTGGGCAGGGTGTGACGGACACCGACGTGCGGGACGGTGGTGGACCGCAGTCCTTCGAATCCCTCGCTGAGCAGGCTGAAGTCCTTGGTGGCGAAGCCCGCGAGGTACACCTCGTCGGGCAGCAGGGGCAAGTCCTCGTGGGTCAGGGCGAGTTCGCCGGTGTTGCCGATGACCAGGAAGGGCGCGTGGGCGCTCAGGGCCTCGCCCGCGCAGGTGTACGTCTCGTAGCCGTGTTCGGCGGCCGTGATCAGCGCCAGGATCTCGGTGTCCACCACGGCGACCCGGCAGCCCAGGGCGCGCAGCGCGTGCGCGACCCGGGCGCCCAGGGTGCCGTAGCCCAGGAGCAGTACATGGCGGCCGATGAACTTCTCGCCGGGCAGGACCGCGCGCAGGCGGCGGACGCAGGAGTCGGCTATCTCGTTGTAGCCGAGCATGCTCTTGAGGCGCGAGCGGGCCATGTTCAGTACCGGGATGGTCAGTTCACCGGGCGCGTTCGCGATGCGCTTGAGCCCGCTGACCGTCAACTCCAGGGCGCCGTCGATGTGTTGGTCGAGGACTCCGTCGGCTCCGTAGCCCTGCGCGAGGAGGCCGCCGTCGTCGACCACCAGCACCTTGCGGCCCGCCTCGTGCGCCCGGCGGACGAACTCGTCCACCTGCTCGTTGACGGCGAGGGCGTACGCCTTGGCCTCGGTGTCGGCCGAGCCGTTGATCACCGAGTTGTCGAGGGTGTCGCTGCGGTAGCCGCGGTCCAGGAACCAGGCGTGGACGCGGTCGCGGTGCAGGGTCCGGTCGCCCTTGTTCAGCGCGAAGATCCACTCCCGGTCGATGCCGGCCCGCTCCATGCCGAGCAGGAAGCCGATGCTGTTCTCCACGTAGTGGTCGCGGAAGATCAACGCCCAGTCGCGCAGGGCGGGTTCCTCGGTGGCGTAGCGGGCGACCAGGGGCATGCCGCGCACGATGGAGTCGATCTCCGCGCCGGTGTAGCAGCGGCCGCGCAGGGTGAGCGCCTCGACCACGCGGTCGAAGACGTCCTCGGCCCGCGCGGAGAGCGGTCCGGTGGCGGCGAGCAGCACCTGGGTCCGCCCGGCCGGCGGGTGGACGGCGTCGAGGGTGTCGGGCGCCGGGTCGGCGACCGGCCTGGTGCGCAGGTGCACGGCGGTGCCGTCGAGGTCGATCAGGCGGTCGCCGGGCGTGGGGCACGGGAGTAACACCCCCTCCCCGCGCAGCACCGAGCGTACGGTCGCGTCGACGTCGTCGGGTGTCATACGGCCGTCGACGATCTCGTACCGGCCTGCTGCGTGGTGCGTCGCGGTGCTGTCCTCGACGGCGACATTCGTGGTGTCGCGTTCGGTGAAAGTCATTGTCTCGACCTCATCTCGTAGGCAGCGCAAGGCCGGATCGCGCGATGGCGCTTCGGCGGCCCGTGCGGGGGCGGGGGAGGGAGTCCGGGGCGGGAAGCGCAGCCGGACCGTGGTGGGCCCTCTCACGCCGGGAGCCTATGAAGATCGTCCACCGCTGCCCCAGCCCCTACGGCCCCTACCGACCCCTAACCGCCAGGTGGAGGCCGCCGACGACGGTCCCGTAGGGGGTCGTAGGGGCCGTAGGGGCTGGGGTGCCGCCGACGATCTTCATAGGCTCGCGGTGGGACTGCGGCACCAACCACGGCGCGATGCGGCGGAGTTGCCGTCCGGCGGCTCGACGCCCGCACCCGCCCCTCTCCCCTGCCTGTGCCTTCACCCGCCGATACCTATGCCCGGGAGCCCCCATGACCCAGGTCTGCTTCGCCATCCCCGACGACGAGTTCGAGCGTGACTTCCTCCAGCTGCCGCTCGACGTGGCCAACGCCTGCGCGGCGCTGCGTGCCGAGGACATCGGGGTGTCCGTCTGGGACAACCGTCTCACCGGCAGCCCGCCCGACACCGGCCAGGATCCCGACATCGTGGTCGTCGTCACGGCCATCGCCGACCGGGCCCAGTGCTATCCGCTCGTGCTGCATCCGGTCAGGGTGCTGGCGGAACGGGTCCGCCGGCAGTGGCCGCGGGCGACCGTGCTGGCCTGCGGGCCGCATGCCACCCACCTCCCCGAAGCCACCCGCCGCGAACTGGGCGTCGACTTCGTCGCACGCGGCGAGGTCGACTCGGCCGCGATCCAGGCGATCCACGACCTGATCGCCGGGCGGTCCCTGACGCCGGTGCTGCCGCTGCTCGACAGCTATCCCCAACTGGCGCCCGATCACTGGCCGTTGCCCGCCTACGACCTGTTCGACCTGTCCGCCTACACCGCCGAGGTGTTCATGGACGGGCAGGTGCGGCGCGGCTCCTGCGGGATGGTGCTGGGGGTGCGGGGCTGCACCTACGGCTGTACGTTCTGCCATCTGCCGTTCGGCACCCGGATGCGTCCGCAGGCCGTCGAGCGCACCCTCGCGGAGATCACGGCGATGCGGGAACGCGGCGTCGACTTCGTGTTCTTCCTCGACTACGTCTTCGGGCTGCACCCCACGTTCTACCGGGACCTGTGCCACGGCCTGGCCGGACAGGACGTGGGCTGGACGGGCCAGAGCAGGGCCGAGGTGGTGCTGCGCACCGACGTCGAGCAGTGGGCGCGGGCCGGCTGCAAGGGCATGTGGCTGGGCGCCGAGTCCCCGGGGATCGCCGGAACACCGGTCGGCAAGCGGGTCAAGCCCGGGGTGACCGACGCGGCGGTGCGCAAGCTTCAGGACGCGGGGATCACGCCGTTCGCCTTCATGCTCATCGGCCTGCCCGAGGACACCGCCTGCGAGAACGGGGAGTTGCTGGAGTGGGCGGCGAACCTGCCCGGCTACTTCGGCCTCAACCAGCTCTTCCTGCGCCCCGGCACCACCCTGTACGACCAGTTGGCGCCGCGCTACAACGACGGCCGCATGCCTGCCACTTGGGCCGAGGTCGAGGCCGTGACCCGGCGCTACCGGGAGAGCTATCCGGTCGATCTCGACAAACTCTGGGGGCAGTTGGTGCGGCTGCCGAACTACCTGGGCAACGCGATGGCGACGCTGTGAGGTCCGCTCCGCGGCGGCGGGAGGCCGGGCCGCGATGAGCACGGCGCCGTCGGCGCCCTCGCGATCCGGAAGGCTGAGCACGGCACTCGGTCTGCCCCGGCTGCGCGGGCAACGCCTGCTGCTCGCCGCCGTGGTGATCGACAGCACGGGCAGCGGCCTGGCGGTGCCCTTCCTGCTGCTCTACCTGATCTCACGGGACCACATGCCGGCGGCCACCGCCGGAACCGTCCTGACGGTGGCCGGACTCGTCGCGCTGGCGGCGGGGCCGCTGTCCGGGCCGCTGCTCGACCGGTGGGGCCCGGGCCGGCTCGTCCAGTGCGCGCACGCACTGCGGGCGACCGCGTTCCTCGGCTACCTGGCCGTCGGCTCGACACCGGCCGTACTGGTCCTGGCCACCCTCGCGGCGCTGGGCGACAACCTCTTCTGGCCGGCCAACCGAGCTTTCCTGGCCCGCCGTTGCCAACCCGGGGAGCTGCTGCGCTGGTACGGCCTCGAACGCGCCCTGCGCAATATCGGGCTGGCCGTCGGCGGCCTGGCGGCGGGCGTCCTTGCCGGGTCCGGTACGACCGGGCTGCGGCTGGTCATGGCGGGCAACGCGGTCAGTTATGTCATCGCCGCGGTCCTGATCGCACTGCTCCCCGCCCCCGCGGCACCCGGTCCGCCCCGGGCAGCGCCGGGGTCCCGTCCGGCCGCGCGCCGTCCCGACCGCGCGTACGTCACCATGGTGGCGGCCAACACCCTGCTGGTGCTCGTCTGCGTGGCCCTTCCGGTGCTGGTGCCGCTCTACGTCGTACGCCAACTGCACCAGCCCTCCTGGGTCGTCGGGGCGGTGTTCGCGCTGAACACCCTGCTGGTGACGGCCGGTCAGACCCTGGTCGTGCGACGCGTGGAGCGCCACGACCACCTGGTCGTCCTTCGGTCGGCCGCCGTGCTGTGGTCGGCTGCTGCCGTGCTGTTCGGCGCGGTGAGCGGGATGCCGGGGGGCGCGGTGCTGCCGCTGCTCGCTCTCGCGGTGCTGGTGTTCACGGCGGCGGAGCTGATGCACGGCCCGACCAGTGACGCGGTGGCCGTCCGGATGGCCCCCGAGGACGGTCCGGGGCGCCATCTGGGCCTGCACCAGCTGTCCTGGGGCGTCGGCTCGGCGATCGCCCCGCTGATCCTGACGCGGGCGTTGTCCCTGGGCCCCTGGTGGCCGTGGGTTCTGCTGGCCGTCGGCGCGGGGGCGGCCACGGCGATGCTGAGCGCCGTCGGCAACGGCCACCCGGGACGACGACGCGAAGAGACCGAACACGACCGGAGGGCACAAGGCGATGGCTGACGAGATCACGTTCTGGGACTACTCGCGATCACAGGCGCTGAGCCGGCACAACGGCGCGCGGATCGACGTACGGGAGATCTCGGCGCTGTGCGGAGTCCGCAGCGCCGCCGAGTCCGTCGAAGTGAGCGTTCCCGCCCCGCAGGAGATCGCGGGAATCCATCCCCTGGCGCTCGCGAAGCCCCGCCGGTGGGAGGCGGCCATCGCCGCGACGATCTACGCCTTCAGCGGTCAGGTGGCCGCACGGCAGGAGATCATCAAGGCGAGGGAGGTCCTCGACCGGCTTCCCAGGACCGCGCGCCGGTCTCTCACCGTGCCGCGCATGCTGGCACTGGTCGCCACGGTCATCGCCGGATTCCGCTTCAGCCGACGGAGCGAGTCGTTCAACCCCGAGTCGAACCGCTGCCTCGACGGCGCGCGCTTCCTGTCGACCCTGCTGGAGGACAGGCCCGCCCTCGACGTGGAGATCGGCCTGTGCGCACACCGGGCCGGCGTGGCCGATCCGGTCCTTCCCGAGCACATCAACCGGGCGGCCGCACACCGCATGGTGGCCTTCGTCGGTGCCCTGATGGACAACTCGCTCGCGAGGAGACGTACCGTCACGGTCTCTCAGCAGACAGCCACCGACCGGGCGGCCGGAACGGTGAACTCCCTTGTCTTCGAGCACTACGCGAGCGCGGGAAGGGTGGAACACGTCCTCCGCGTCCTCGATCGGCACGCGGCCGACTTACGGGCGGTGCTGGCGCGGCACGACTCCCTCTCGGAGACGGCGTTCCGCTTCTCGCCGCTCGACCCCTTCAGCGACCTCGTCGAACGCGACATGGAGGAGCTGTTCGGCCCGGACGGGTCCGGTGTGCCCGCCGTACCGCAGTGGGAGCGCGGCGGGACGCTCGACCGCGCCGTCGAGGAGGCGAAGCGGAAGATGGCGCGTTTCCTGCGTGACGCACCGCTCGACCTCGACCACCTGCTCACCGTGCACAAGAACTCGGAGCACCCGAGCGAGCGCGGTGTGTCCGCGCTGCACTGGTTCGACCGTCATCAGCGACAGCCGCTGGAGGTCCGGGCGCGCTACGACGTCGCCTTCCACCACCGCCTGGCACTGACCACCCTGCGCAACGACAGCGTGGGGATCGGCATGGAACGGGGCTGGGACAAGTACCAGTGGCTCGCGTGGAACGCGGCCTACGGCTCGGCCGGGGCCGCGATGCCCCTGCTCTACGCCAGGAGCTCGAGCGAACCCGCGAGCCATGTCTCCCTGCGGAGCTTCAACCTGCGGCAGTTCTGGTGAGTCCGAGTCAATACTCTACAGAACCTTGACGAGCATCCGTAGTTCTGTAGAAGCTCTTCTCGACGGCATCCACGCCGGCGCGAGGAGGCGCTCGTCATGGTGGTGACGTTCGACCGGAGCCCGGAGCACTACCGGCACTGGAAGCTGAGCACCGACGGCCCGGTGGCATGGCTGGAGCTGGACGTCGACGAGCGGGGCGGGCTGGTCCCCGGGTACGAGCTGAAGCTCAACTCCTATGACCTGGGCGTGGACATCGAGTTGTACGACGCGCTCCAGCGGCTGCGGTTCGAGCACCCCGAGGTCCGGTCGGTGGTCGTGACCAGCGCCAAGGAGAAGGTGTTCTGCGCCGGCGCCAACATCCGCATGCTGGCGTCCTCCTCGCACGACTGGAAGGTGAACTTCTGCAAGTTCACCAACGAGACCCGCAACAGC
The DNA here is from genome assembly GCF_010548375.1 of Streptomyces sp. SID13726. Classification (GTDB taxonomy): domain Bacteria; phylum Actinomycetota; class Actinomycetes; order Streptomycetales; family Streptomycetaceae; genus Streptomyces. The sequence continues at coordinate 15,460 of NZ_JAAGLY010000014.1, read as the reverse complement.
ATGGAGGACGCCTCCGCGCACTCGGGGCTGACCTTCATCGCCGCGGTCAACGGCACCTGTGCGGGCGGCGGTTACGAACTCGCGCTGGCCTGCGACCGCATCCTGCTGATCGACGACAACTCCTCGGCGGTGGCGCTGCCCGAGGTCTCGCTCCTCGGCGTGCTGCCCGGCACCGGCGGCCTGACCCGGGTCACCGACAAGCGCCGGGTCCGCAGGGACCTGGCCGACCTGTTCGCCACCCGCAGCGACGGCGTGCGCGGCAAGACGGCGGTGGACTGGGGGCTGGTGGACGAGGTGGTGCCGCGCCGGGACTTCCGTGCCGTGGTCGAGCAGCGGGCCCGGGAGGCGGCGGCGCGCAGTCCGCGTCCGGCGGGGGTACGAGGCGTTCAACTCGCGCCGCTGGAAAGGGAGATAAGCGAGGAAGCCGTCGACTACCGATACGTGCGCGCCGAGTACGACCGTCCGCTCGGCCTCGTCCGGATCACCGTACGGGGGCCGGGCGACGAGGAGAACTGGCTGCTCACCCTCACCCGCGAACTCGACGACCTGATCCTGCGGCTGCGCACCAACGAGCCCGAACTCGGCACGTGGGTCCTGCGCACCGAGGGCGACCCGGCGCGCGTCCTGGCCGAGGAGCAGGCTCTCCTGAGCGCGGACGACTGGCTCGCGAACGAGATCCTGCACTACTACAAGCGCACCCTGAAGCGGCTCGACGTCACCAGCCGCAGTCTCATCGCCCTGATCGAGCCGGGCAGTTGCTTCGCCGGGCCGCTGCTGGAGCTGGCGCTGGCCTGCGACCTCCAGTACATGCTGGACGGCCCGCCCGTCGAGGACCCGGACAGCGACGAGCGCGCCCATCTCACGCTCTCCGAAGCGAACTTCGGCTCCTTCCCCATGGGAAACGGGCTCACCCGGCTCCAGTCCCGCTTCTACCTCCGGGACGACCACCTCGACTGGCTGCGCCGCGAGACCGGACGCCCGTTGAACCCCGCCCAGGCCCGCGAGTTGGGTCTCGTCACCGACGCGCCCGACGACCTCGACTGGGAGGACGAGATCCGCATCGTCCTGGAGAGCAGGGCGGCGCTCAGCCCGGACGCGCTCACCGGGATGGAGGCCAACCACCGTTTCGTCGGCCCGGAGACCCTGGAGACCAAGATCTTCGGGCGGCTCAGCGCCTGGCAGAACTGGATATTCACCCGGCCGGGCGCGTCCGGACCCGAAGGCGCGTTGCGCCGCTACGGCACCGGCCGCAAGCCGGTCTACGACCGGAAGCGAGTGTGATCTCGATGCCCGCGAACATCGACTACGACTCCCGCATCCCCAACAACGTCGCCCTCGCCGACGACCGCCGCCTCCAGCGCGCGCTGGAGGGCTGGCAGCCCAAGTTCCTCGACTGGTGGGGCGAGATGGGCCCGACCCTGGAGAACCACGGCGTCTATCTGCGCACCGCGACCTCGGTCGGGCGGGACGGCTGGGCGCACTTCGGTCATGTCCGGGTGCCCGACTACCGCTGGGGCATCTTCCTGGCCGAGCCCACCCCCGACCGCCGTATCGCCTTCGGGGAGCACATGGGCGAACCGGTCTGGCAGCAGGTGCCGGGCGAGTACCGCGCCGACCTGCAACGGCTGATCGTGGTCCAGGGCGATACCGAGCCGGCCTCCGTCGAGCAGCAGCGGATGCTCGGGCTGAGCGCGCCGAGCCTGTACGACCTGCGCAACCTCTTCCAGGTCAACGTCGAGGAGGGGCGCCATCTGTGGGCGATGGTCTATCTGCTGCACGCCTACTTCGGCCGGGAGGGCCGTACGGAGGCCGAGGCGCTGCTCGTGCGCAACTCCGGCAGCCCGGACTCGCCGCGCATCCTGGGGGCGTTCAACGAGGAGACCGCCGACTGGCTGGCCTTCTACATGTTCACGTACTTCACCGACCGGGACGGCAAGTACCAGCTCGGCTCGCTGAAGGAGAGCGCCTTCGACCCGCTGTCGCGGACCTGTTCGTTCATGCTGAAGGAGGAGGCGCACCACATGATGGTCGGCACCACCGGCGTCGACCGGGTGGTGACCCGCAGCGCCCAACTGGTGCGCGAGCACGACACGATGGACATCGCCGCCTGCGGTGGCATCCCGCTCGACATCATCCAGAAGTACATCAACTTCCACTACACGGTCTCCCTCGACCTGTTCGGCAGCGAGACCTCCACCAACGCGGCGAACTACTACACGGCGGGGCTCAAGGGCCGCTGGCAGGAGGAGCGCCGCAAGGACGACCACCGGCTCACCGACGACAGCGCCTTCCTGGACCGGCCGGACGCCGACGGCACCTGGTCCCAGGAGGAGGTCTCCACGCTGCTCGCCCTCAACCTGGATCTGCGCGACGAGTACATCGCGGACTGCGAGACCGGCCTCAAGCGCTGGAACCGGATCCTGGAGGAGCACGGGATCGACTTCCGGCTGCGGCTGCCGCACCCGGGCTTCAACCGGCACGTCGGCCTCGCCGCGGGCCGCCGTGTCACCCCCGACGGCACGATCGTCGACGAGTGGACCTGGGAGCTCGGCCGCAGCCACTGGCTGCCCACCGCCGAGGACCTCGCGTTCGTCCGGTCGTTGATGCAGCCGGTCTACGAGCGCGGCAGGATCGCCCAGTGGGTCGCGCCGCCGACCAACGGCATCAACGGCAAGCCGTTCGACTACGAGTACGTCCGCCTGGTGTGAGGTGAGCGGGATGCCCGAGGTGTTCAACGCGACGGACCACCTGGTCGACCGGCATCTGCGGGAGGGCAACGGCTCCCGCACCGCTCTCGTCACCCCGACCCGGTCGCTGACGTACCGGGAACTGTCCGACGAGGTCCGCCGGGTGGCGGCCGGGCCGACGGCCCTCGGGGTGCGCCCCGAGGAGCGCGTCCTGATGTGCATGGCCGACGACGTGGAGCTGTTCACCGGCATCCTGGCCGCGTTCCGCATCGGCGCCGTCGCCGTGCCCGCCTCGACCATGCTCACCGGGGGTGAACTGGGCACGCTGATCGCGGACTCCCGGAGCCGGGTCGTGCTGGGTTCAGCGGAGTTCGCCCCGGTCGTCGGTGCGGCGCTCCAGAAGGCGCCGGAGGTCGAGCACGCCGTCCTCACCGGGGGCGGCGGTCCGCAACTCCCTTTCCGGGTAACGGGCTTGAGCTGGCCGGAGCTGCTCGACGCGGGCGCGGACGACAGCCCGTACGCCACCTGGCCGGACTCCCCCGCCCTGTGGCTCTACACCTCGGGCACCACGGGCACCCCCAAGGCTGCCATGCACCGGCACGTCGACATCAAGGTCGTCGCCGAGAACTACGGGCGCCAGGTGCTCGGCATCGGCCCCGAGGACCGCTGTCTGTCGGTCGCCAAGCTCTTCTTCGCGTACGGCATCGGCAACTCCATGTTCTTCCCGCTGGCCGCGGGCGGCACGGCCCTGCTGGAGCCCGCCAGACCGTCCCCGGCGCTGTTCGCCGAGCGAGCGGCCGGCGACCGGGCGACGGTCCTGTTCGGCACTCCCAGCTTCTACGGTCCGCTCCTCGCCGGCGCCGGCATCCCGGACGACGCCTTCGGCACCGTACGACTGGGTGTGTCGGCGGGAGAGGCGCTGCCGGCGCGGATGTACCACGAGGTGCTGCGGCGGTTCGGGGTGGAGGTGCTCGACGGGATCGGGTCCACCGAGATGCTGCACGTCTTCGTCTCCAACCGCGCGGGCCGGGTCCACCCGGGCTCCTCCGGCGAGCCCGTTCCGGGGTACGCCGTGGAACTGCGCGACGCGGAGGGCGGGTTGGTGGAGGGGGTCGGCGCACCGGGCGAGCTGTACGTCCGCGGCGAGTCCGCCGCCACCGGCTACTGGTGCCGGGCCGGGACCACCCGGCAGGTCTTCCTCGGCGACTGGATGCGCACCGGCGACACCTACGTCCGCAACGCCGACGGCACCTACACGTGCATGGGCCGTACCGACGACCTGCTCAAGGCCGGCGGTATCTGGGTCTCCCCCGCCGAGGTGGAGGAGCGGCTGCTGGCCCACCCGGACGTGGCCGAGGCGGCCGTGGTGGGCGCGCCCGACGCCGACGGCCTGGACAAGCCGGTCGCCTGCGTGGTGGCCAGGCCCGGCCGTGCGGTCGATCCCGGCGCGCTGGTCGCCTGGTGCCGGGAGGAGCTGGCCGCCTTCAAGCGCCCGCGCGGGGTGGTCGCGCTGCCCGAACTGCCGAGGACGCCCACGGGCAAGATCCGCCGCAACGTCCTGCGCGCCCTGGTCCGCGACGGCTCCTGGGCGGAGCCGTCGCCGCCCCTGCCCACCGGCCGCCCACCGCTGGTCGGGGAGGACGCGCGGGTCCCGCCGGCCGGCTGACCACGGCGGGCAGCGGTGGCTCCCCGTGCCGCGCAGGTTTCACTCGCCTCCGTGCGCCGCCGAGAGGTGCTGCCAGCGGCGCAGTGCGGCCGTGTTCCACTCGGCGTGTCTGCGGTGGAAGAGGGCGACCGCCTTGGCCCCGCTCCAGTTCGCCGGCAGGAGCTTGTGCGGGAGGCGCGGGTCGAGGAAGGGGAAGCGGCGCCATTCGTGCACGAGCATGGTCTGGGCGTGCAGAACGGCGTCGTCGTCGGCCGGGCGCAGGCCGGTGAACTCGTCGATGAACACCTCGTAGCGGTACTCGACCTCGCTGAGGTCCCAGGCCCGGGACACCATGGCCGCCTCGCTGCCCATCGCGCCGTAGGTCGCGGTGAAGGACATCGCGTCGTCGGCGAGCCCGAGTTCTTTCAGGACGCCCATCGCCTCCGCCTCGCGGTCCGCGCGGGGCGTGATCCACACACCGGGTTCCGGCGAGCCGAAGCCCGCCCAGGTGAGCCGGGTGCGCACCTTGTGGCGCAGGTCCCGCTTGGTCTCCGGGACCGACACCAGGACCACCAGCCAGGTGCCGTCCCAGGTGCCCTCGCCGGTGCCGAAGTCGTAGATGCGCTGGGCGCCCTCGGTCAGCAGCCGCCGCCCCGGCGGGGTGAGCGCCCACCGCACCCGGCGGCCCTCCCGCTCCGAGACCAGCCAGCCCTCCGCCGCGGTACGGGCGAGCGACTGGCGGGCCGACTTCTCCTCGACACCGAACATCGCCAGGGCCTCCAGCAGCGCCGAGGTCCACACCGGCCGGCCCTTCGGCAGCACGTACTCGCCCAGCATGGTCATCAGCAGCGACCGCGCGCTCACCTCACCGAGCTCACGGCGCCGGCTGAGCACGGGCTTCGCGCCTTCTGCCGGGGCCCGGTCGACACGCGGTCTCCGGCCGGCTCCACGCGACGCACCGTCGACCATGGCCCATCACTTCCCTCCGTGCCGGCCGTCCCCTCACCGCACGCCGACTCACGCCACTGCGCGGCATCCGGGACATCAGCGTATCCGGGCTGTTCCCGGCCGACGGAGTCCGTCGGCCGGGACGGGCGAGCCGGCGATACGGAGCGCACTGCCGATGCGGACTCCGACGCGTCGGCCGCAGAGAACAGACACAAGAGGGCCTTGCGGCTGCACTGCCATGTACCACTGCATCAGCCATCTTCGCCTTATGTGATCATTTACTGCAGTCAATGGAACCGATGCCTGTGACGGGCGTAGTACGGAGGACTCACGGTCATGGCGGACTGGAACACGCGTGACCGCGTCGCGTTCGAGGATCTCGACCAGCACCGAACCTTCAAGTGGACGTCCGTCATGCGAGTCATGGCTCAGGGACACGCGAATGCACCGAGAGGCATCTGGCCCGAGGGCTCGCGCGCCGAGTACTCGGCCGTCCACGGCATCCACTCCATCGTGTCCTACTTCGATCTCACCCGAGCACTCCACCGACCGATGTCCGACGGTGTCCTCGCGCTGCACTACGAACGGCAACTGGGTTACACCATGGACAGGGGAGGCCACTCACGCCGCTACGGAGGCATCGACACCTCCTCGGTCGTCGACGACGCCGGACTGCTTCTGGCCCAGGCACGGCATCACTGGCTGTGGTTCCGGGCCGATCGCGGGGCACTGCTCGACGAGCCGGCGCCGGGGTTCACACCCGACGAGCAGTCCACCGAGCTCCCGCCCGTGCCCGTACGTCCGAGCGCACTGGAGGAGTCCGTGACGGACCATCGATTCCGGTGGTCGTCGCGCGAGACCGATCTCAACCAGCACGTGACCTTCTCGGCCTATGTGGAGCGGGCCGAGAACGCCCTCGCGGACGAGAAGACCGGCACCGACGGCCTCCCTCGCCTCGAGGCGTGGTTCAGGCAGCAGTCGTTCCTCGGCGACGCCATGAGGACCGCGGTCCAGTCCGGCGACGGCTGCGAAACAGTGCGACTGGAGCACGCCGAGTCCGGGGCGCTGTGCGCCGTTCTGCGTTGGTCGACCCCGTCGACCCCCATGCCTGAGGCTGTACGGACGCCTGCAGCCGGCTCATAGCGGATGTTCGTCCCTCAAGGGACAGCCGGTCGCCTACCGATCGCCGCGGGGGGGGTGCCCCATCCCGGGCCACCCGCCCCGCGGCGCCACGGGCAGCGGATCATGGAGCCGTGGTTCTGCAGATCGACCGTGCCCCTACCGAGTCACGGCCTTCCTGCCTCGCCCTGCGCGGCACGCAGAGCCACAGCGCTGAGCACGTTGTGGTGCTTGTCGCTCCAGCCGACCGAGCCGAACCTCCAGTCTCCGGGGGCGGCGTCGGTGCGGGTGAAGGTGATCCTGTAGGTGGCACTCGCGCCGGGCGGCACGATCAGCGCCCTCGGTGAGACAGCCGCCTTGTAGCCGGGCGGTGTCTGGAGGGTGACTGTGTAGACGCCCGTCTCGTCGGCGACGTTGGTCACCGTGCGGGTGACGGTCTGCTGCCGCGCCAGGTCGCCCACTGAGATCGTGGGGGTGTTGAGGTCGCTCGGGTCGGTCCTCCTCGCTGTCGCACAGGCATCGCCGCCGTCGCCGGTCACCGGGGGCTGGCCGATGGCGCACAGGTACGCGGTCCAGTCGTCGGAGGTGGAGTCGTAGACCAGGCCCGGGTCGTCGGCGGTGTTCGGGGCGACCTGGCCGGCACCGTAGTCGAGCGGGGTGGCGGTGATACCGCCGGAGCGCCGGATGGGCCTGCCCTCGTTCGTCCTGGTGGTCGCGGTGGTCATCAGGGCCGACTTGACCTCCATGGGTGACCAGTCGGGGTGCAGCTGGCGCAGGAGCAGTCCCAGGCCGGATATGTGCGGGGCGGCCATGGAGGTGCCCGACAGGATGCCCTGCTGTCCGGTGTAGGTGCCGCCGTCGCCGCCCGGAGTGGTGCCCGCGACGATGTCCACGCCGGGGGCCGCGATGTCGGGCTTCAGCAGGTCGCCGTTGCTGTTCAGATCGGGCCCGCCGGAGGAGAACCCGGGGATCTGTGGGGCCTCCTGGTGCCCGGAGCGCGCCGCGGTCAGCCGGGCGGTGGCACCGGCTTCGTCGGCGTACGCCTTGGTGGCCTCACCGTCGGCCTTGTCGAGCAGGAGGCTCGGCACCGTGTGCGAGTCGACCGACTGCTCGTCGGTGGAGTTGGTGTTGTACAGCACCATGCCGACTCCGCCGGCCGCTTTCACCTCGGCGCTCTTGGCCGGACGGGGTGCGCCTCCCCGGGCGCAGACCACGATCGCGCCCTTGACCGCGTCAGGTTCCAGGGTGCCCGGCATGCACATCGCGGCCTTTCCGCTGTCCACCCCGGCCTTGGCGGCGTTCGCCGCGTCGGTCAACGGGGCGGAGGGCAGGGCGGATTCGCTGCCGCCGACCCCTGTGTACGAGGTACCGTTGCCGAGCGTGACGGTCGCGCGGTATCCGACATCGTGGCTGGAGGCTCCGACGGTGGTCAGCCACGGGACCCCGTTGGAGGCTGTACCGGGTCCGGTGTTGCCCACCGCGGCGGAGATGAAGACGCCCGCCTTGGCCGCGTTGAACTCGGCCATGTACTCCGGCCTGTTCGCGGGCTCGGAGTTGCTGCCGCCGAGGGAGAGGTTGATGACGTCGACTCCGTCGGCCACGGCCTTGTCGAGGGCGGCGACGATGTCCACGGTCCAGCAGCCGCTGCTCCAGCAGACCTTGTAGGCCGCGATCCGGGCAGCGGGAGCGAGTCCTGACGTACGCCCGGCTATGCCCGTGTCGGGCACACTCACAGGCACGTCGAAGTCGCCGGCCGCGGTGGTCGCGGTGTGCGTGCCGTGGGACGAGGAGTCCATGGGCGACGCCCAGTCGGTGTCGGACGGCTCGGTGACGCCCTTGTTGAAGTACTGGGCGCCGATCACCTTGTTGTTGCAGGTGACCAGATGGGCGGGGTCAGCGCCGCGATCACAGCTGCCCTTCCACTTCTTGGCGATGACCTCGGCGTCGAGGCGCGGCTCCGGGAGGGCGGCCAGCGACGGGTTGCCCGTGTCGATCCCGGTGTCGATCACACCGAGGATCATCTTCTGCCCGGCTTCTGCCTGACCGCCGGGCATCTTCGAGTAGAGACCCTTGCGATCCTTCAGCCCGAGGAACCTGGCGACATCAGGGGGCGTGAGCGCACCGGCGGTGGCGGTGGACGCGGACGTGGCGGCAGGGTGGCTCGCCACGTTGCGGGTGAGCGAGACGACACCCGGGGTGCGGGCGATCGTGTCCGCCTGTCGGGAGGTCAGCTCGGCGGAGAAGCCGTTCAGCACGTAGGTGTAGGTGTACTGCGGCCTGACCCCCGGTACGGCGTCCAGGACCTTGTCGCGTTCTCGCTTCAGGTCACGGACGTGGTCACGTACGGCTTCGGTCCTGGTGTCGAGTCGCTCGCCTCGCGCGGGCGCTGTGTCGGGGTCGGTGGCGACAGGCCGGTCGGCGAGCTGGACCAAGTAAGTGGTCTTCTGGGCGTCGCGCGACGATGCCTTCTCCTGCGGAGCCGCCTGGACGGGCGAGGCGCAGGCCAGGAAGAGGCCACCGGCCAGGGCCGATGACACCAATGAGGCGGTTCTGCGGCCGAGGCGGCGGCCCTTGCCGGCGTGTTGTTGAGACAAGACGGGAATCCTCCCCCGCGCATGCCGGTCGACGCATGCGCATGGCGGTGTGGTGCGGTGAGTGATCAAGCCCCCGAGATCACTCTCATCGTGTTACGAGGCAGGCTCCCAGCGAAAGAGAAAGATCTTGAACTCTACATAACTTCACGCCGGCACCACGGAGTTCACCCGCAGTTCGGACGGGAGCGAGGGCGTCCATCGGCGACGGGCACATGCCCGTGGCTGCCGTACACGTAGGATCACGCGGGTTACATACATGAACTCCCGGAGGGTCGTCCGTTGTTCAGCATCACCGTCCGCGATCACATCATGATCGCCCACAGCTTCCGCGGCGAGGTCTTCGGCCCCGCGCAGCGTCTGCACGGAGCGACGTTCCTGGTGGACGCCACGTTCCGGCGCGAACAGCTGGACGACGACAACATCGTCGTCGACATCGGACTGGCCACCCAGGAACTCGGCGCGGTGGCGGCCGCCCTGAACTTCCGCAACCTCGACGACGAACCCGATTTCAAGGGCGTCAACACCTCGACCGAGTACCTGGCGAAGGTCATCGCCGACCGGCTCGCGGAGCGGGTGCACAGCGGCGCGCTGGGCGAGGGCGCGCGGGGCCTGTCGGGCATCACGGTCACGCTGCACGAGTCGCATGTCGCCTGGGCGAGTTACGAACGCGCCCTCTGACCCGCGCGATCAGCCCTTTGGGGCAGCGGTGCGGCCCTTTGGCGCGGGGCCGGCCGCGTCACGACGGACGCTCAGACGCCCAGACCGACGGTGCTCGCGGCGCAGCGGCTGAGCCGGCCGGCCGCCTCACGCACCATGCGGCGGACGACGTCCCCCGCGGGCAGGATCTCGTGGACCAGTCCGACCGCCTCGCCGACGATCATGTTCGCGGTGTCGAAGTCCTGCTGCGCCACGGCCGCGTGGAACTCCGCGAGGGCCTCCGGCATCCGAGCGGCCAGGTCCGACTCATGGCCGTGCCAGCGATCGGTGAACCGGTTGCGCAGCAGGCGTCCGTTGTACTCGGCCGGCCACGGGTGGCTGCGGACGATGTCGTAGACGCTCGTGCGGAGGGTGTCGTCACCGCTCGCCTCGACGGCACGGGTGTGCGCGAGCGGGGAGACGACGGCCTCCTCGGTCGCCCAGAAGCGGGTGCCGACGAGCACGCCGTCCGCGCCGAGCGCCAGTGCCGCGGCGAGCCCGCGCCCGTCGGCCACACCGCCCGCCGCGACAAGGAGCGTCTCGGGGCGGCGGGCCGCGATCAGGTCGGCGATGTCGGGTACGAGGGTGAAGGTCGACCGCGATCCCACCCCGTGGCCGCCGGCCTCGCCGCCCTGTGCGACGACCACGTCGGCCCCGACGTCGAGGGCCTGACGAGCCTGGTCGAGTGTGTGCACCTGGCAGAGAAGCGGCACCCCGGCGTCACGCACGCGTCCGGCGAAGGGGGCCGGGTCGCCGAAGGAGAGCATGACCGCGGCGGGCTCGAACTCCAGGGCGGCATCGAGCAGTTGAGGGCGGCGGGCGAGGCTCCAGGTGATGAACCCGCACCCCACTCGGGTGCCGTGCGCCGCGGCGAGTTCCCGCTCCAGCCAGTCCTCGTCGCCGTAGCCGCCCCCGATCATGCCGAGGCCGCCCGCGGCGGCCACGGCGGTGGCCAGTCGGCTTCCGGACACCAGGTCCATGGGGGCGAGCACGACGGGGTGCTCGATGTCGAAGGCTTGGGTGAGGCGGGTGTTCAGCAAGGCGAAGTCCCCTCGGTCCGGGCACCGTCCGCGTGAACTTCCGGCAGGCGGTGCTGCGTTACGAGGACAGTAGGTCCGCCCGGGTTTCAGATCCAACGATTGCTTGTGATGGGAGCCATCGCCGACCGCGAACCCGCTGTACACGTCGGGTCGGCGGAAGGCCGGCTACGCGGTGCGCCTCTCGACCCGTCGTACGACGTCGCGGCAGAACTCCCCGATGCCGTCAGGGTCGTCGATGAACTGGTTCGGCTTGATGCAGAAGGTCGTGAAGCCCTGTTCCAGCTGCTCGGGGATCGACGCGAGGGCCGCGCCCAGGTCCGCCGGCGAGTGGTCGTCGGGGAAGACGGCCTGCGTGCCGCCGATCATCTCCAGCTCGGCGATGTCACGCCCCTCGGCGGCCAGGGCGGTCTTCAGCGTCTGCATGTCCTGCGGGGTGGGGCGGCCCAGCGGATGGAAGCCGTGGCCGTACTGCACCAGTCGGCGCAGGAGCGGTCCGTGGAGGTGCCGGCCGCCGAACCACAGCCGGGGCCCCTCGGGGCGATGGGCCTTGGGCTCGAAGTAGACGTCCCGGAACGGGTAGTGCTCGCTGTCGTGGGAGATCGGGGACGGTCCCCAGGCCTTCGCCCAGACCTCCAGATGCTCGTCGAGCAACCGGCCCCGCTTGTTGAACGGCACGCCCAGCGCGGCGTATTCGTCCTCGCTCCAGCTGACCGTGGGCTGCACGAGCAGCCGTCCCCCGCTGAGCAGGTCGAGGGTGCCGAGTTCCCTGGCCATCAGCAGGGGGTGGCGCAGCGGGGCGAGGACAGCGGCGGCGGCCAGGCGCAGGCGCTCGGTGACGGATGCGATGGAGGCCAGCAGGAGCAGGGAGTTGGGCCAGGGGGTGTACGGGTCCTGGTTGCCGGGGAGGGCGTAGTCGCGGGGGTTGCCCATGATGCCGTCGGCGGCGGCGTCCGGGCCGAGCACGATGTGCTCGCTGACCATGACGGAGTCGAACCCGGCGTCCTCGGCCTCCCGCGCCCACCGGACGGCGGCGGGCAGGTCGGCCCGTCCGCCGGTCAGCGTCCAGTTCTCGCTCAGGACGAGGAGCATGCGGGGCGGGCTGGTCGTCGTCATCGAGGTCCTCACGTTCCGGGCGTGCCTGGGGCCGCCACAGGATTTCGTTTGACCTCAAACTTATTGTCTCGCTCGACCCTCGACAACCCCCGGACCCGTCCGTCACGCGCTCGGTGCGTTCAGCGGTGGCCGCCGACCATCCGCAGGACGGGCGGAGCCTGGTCGACCGTCCGCGCGTGGGTGAGGAAACGCGTCAGCGCGGCGGACGGCGGTACGTCGGCGCGACGGACGAACACCGTCTCGCACCGCGCCTCGTCCTCCGACAGCTCATGGACGCGCAGTTGGTCCCGCCCGACGTACTGCTCGATCGTGACCGAGGACAGCAGGCTGACGCCCATGCCCGCGCTGACGCAGCCGAGGATGCCCTCCACCGTGCCCAGCTCCGTACAGCGCACACCGACCGCGCCGCGCGCCTGGAGGATGCTCTCCAGCCGGCGGCGGTAGGCACAGCCCGTCCGGAAGACGAGGATCTTCGGGTCGCGCAGCACGCTCTCCAGGTCGGTCACCCGGCGCGCGGTGACGAGCGCCAGGTGCTCGACGAAGACCGACGTCTCGACCAGGTCGGGGCGCTGCACCGGCCCCGCGACCAGGGCCGCGTCGAGACGGTATTCGAGGACGTCCCGGATCAGCTGGTCCGTGGGCCCGGTGACCAGGGAGAAGTCCACCCGGGGGCAGTCCTCGGTGAAGGCGGCCATGACGCCGGGCAGCCGCATGCCCGCCGTGGTCTCCATCGCCCCGATCCGCAGCGGCCCGCACGGGTCGCTCTCGTCACCGATGACATGGAGCGCCTCGTCGACGAGCCTGCTGATGCGTTCGGCGTACGGCAGCAGCTGCTCGCCCGCATTGGTCAGCGCGACCCCACGGGCGTGCCTGCGGAACAGCGGGGCGCCGACCTCCTTCTCCAGGGCGTGGACGCGGGCGCTGACGTTGGACTGCACCGTGTGCAGTTCCCGCGCCGCCTTCGTGATGCCGTTCGTGCGCGCTACGGCCAGGAATATCCGCAGGTCGGAGACTTCCACATCGACCTCCACAGGGGCCCGGGGTGGCTGGAGCATACCCGCGGCCGATCCGCGGCCACAGCGGCGGCGCTGAGCCCTTCGGACCGATGGGGCGGATACGGTACATCCGGGCTCTTTCGGACCCGGCGGTGCATGAGAAGAAAGCGAGACCGTAGATGCTGGCATGGGAGTTTCTGCCGGATTCCACGCTTCACGACACGGTCGAGATCCTGGCCCGCCTGGTCGAGTTCGCCGGGGCGGTCGTCATCTTCGTGGGCGCGATCATCGCGTTCCTCGGGTTCGCCACCGAAAGCCTCCGGGCCACCCGCCGCTCCGGGACGGGGAAGTCGGCGGCGGCCGGGGACTTCAACCGGGTGCGCCTCGGTCTCGGCCGGTTCCTCGCCCTGGGGCTCGAGTTCCAGCTCGCCGGGGACATTCTGCGTACGGCGGTGGCCCCGACGTTCACGCAGATCGGCCAGCTGGCCGCCATCGCGGCCATCCGGACCGCGCTGAACTACTTCCTCGGCAAGGAGATCAAGGAACAGCGCCGGGAGGTCGAAGGGACCACGGGCACCCATCCGGCCTCCTCGGCCTGGTCGTCGTGAATGCGTTCCTGGCGCAGATCGCTCTCGTGATCGCGGCGGTGGGAGTGGTGACCGCGGTCCTGGTCGTCGTCCGGCTGCGGCGCACCCGGCCGGCGGTGGCGCTGCTCTCGGACTTCCTGCTCGGCGCGGGGCTGGTCGGTCTGACGGGAGACCCGTCGTGGACTTCTCTCGCCGTCGTGTCGGCGGCGGCCGCCGTCCGCGTCCTGCTCAACGCGAATCTGCGGGTCCTCGACGACCGGCACCGCGCCTCCGCCGCGTAGACGCGGGGATCACTTCGTGGGCGCGGGTTCCCGTGAGCCGGCCGGCTCGGTCGTGCCCATCCGGTCCCACACCGCGCGGACGAACCGGTTCTCCGCTCCCCCGCGCAGCAGCGTCACGCTGATCAGCGTGGACACGGCGGCGACGGCGATCGGGTAGGCCAGTCCCGCGAGTTGGTTGCCGGTCGACTCGGTGAGCGAGAGGGCGATGAGCGGCACGAAGCCGCCGAAGACCCCCGCGCCGAGGTGGTAGGAGACCGACAGCCCGGTGTAGCGGATGCGGGGAGGGAAGAGCTCCGTCAGATAGGCCGCCGTCGGGGCGTAGACCATGGCGCTGAACACGATCTGGAGCGTCACCGCGATGACCACCTGGGCCCAGGAACCGGTCGAGACGGCTTCCCGCATCCACGCGTACAGCGGGAGGAAGCTCACCGCGGACAGGGCCAGGCCGGTCACGAGGAGGCGCTGCCTGCCGTACCGGTCGGAGAGCCGGCCGAAGACGACGTAGGACGGGGTGCCGAGCACGAGGGCGACCGCCATGCAGACGTTGGTGGTGAGGAAGTCCACCTTCAGCACGCTCTGGAGGAAGTACAGGGCGTAGAACTGGCTCGTGTACCAGACGGCTCCCAGTCCGGCGGTCAGGCCGAACACGGTGAGCAGGACGAGTCGCAGGGACCGGGGATCGCCCAGCGCCTCACGGACGGGCGCCCGCGAGATGGTGCCCTGCGCCTGCATGCGGACGAAGACCGGTGACTCGTGGAGCTTGAGCCGCATGCGCAGGGACAGCAGTACGAGGACGGCGGAGAGCAGGAAGGGCAGCCGCCAGCCCCACGCCGTGAACGCGTCCTCGCCCAGCAGGAGCCGGCAGGCGACGACGACCCCGATGGACAGCAGCAGTCCGAGGGTGGCCGTGGTCTGGAGGAAGCTGGTGTAGGTGCCCTTGCGGTCCGCGGGCGCGTGCTCGGCGACGTAGGTGGCGGCGCCTCCGTACTCGCCGCCCACCGCGAAGCCCTGGACCAGCCGCAGCAGCACGAGGAGTACGGGGGCCGCCGTGCCGATCGTGTCGTACCTGGGCAGACAGCCGATGAGGGTGGTCGCCGCGCCCATGACGACGAGCGTGGCGAGGAAGGTCTTCTTGCGGCCGACGCGGTCGCCGAGCCTCCCGAAGAACACCGCGCCGAGCGGGCGGACGACGAACCCGGTGCCGAACGCGGCGACGCTCACCAGGAGTCCGAGGCTCGACTCGCCCGAAGGGAAGAAGAAGCCGGAGAAGACGACGGCGAGGCTGCCGTAGACGAAGAAGTCGTACCACTCGATGAGCGTGCCCGTGCTGGACGCCGTGATGATGCGGCGGAGTTCCGCGGGCGGGGTCTGCGGGAGCTGGGAGCCGGACATGGCGATCCTTCCCGACGCCGGTGCGGCATTGTCACGTCCGCCCGGCCCGGAGTGGGACGAGCGGTGCGGCGTCAGGGGGACCCTAGGATTGCCGGTCGTTCAGATCCAACGATTGGTTGCGATGGGAGCCATCGCACGGAGAGAACTTTTCGTTGGCGGATGAACGCGTCCGCACACGAGCGCGCGGCGTCCCGTATGCCGCCCGATCTACGGAACGCCACGCCGCACGGTCACTGGCCGGGGACGGCGAGGTCGCCCTCGATGTACTGGGCGCGTCCGAAGCCGAACGACCAGTCCTGCGGGTTGTTCTCGATGATGCTGAGGAAGACGTCCTCGCCGCGGATGCCGAGGGCTTCCAGGTGT
>NZ_JAAGLY010000149.1 GCF_010548375.1 Streptomyces sp. SID13726 | reverse complement strand
CACCCGATCGCGTACGACGTGATCGCCACGCCCTCCACGAGCGCCTGCGGGCTCGCCAGCATCAGCGGGATGTCCTTGCACGTGCCCGGCTCGGACTCGTCCGCGTTGACGACCAGGTACCGCGGGCCGCCGTCGGGCGCGGGCAGGAAGCCCCACTTCATGCCCGTCGGGAAGCCCGCGCCGCCGCGGCCGCGCAGGCCCGACGCCTTGACCGTCGCGACGACGTCCGCCGGGTCCTGGGCGAGCGCCGCGCGCAGCCCCGCGTAGCCACCGCGGTCCACGTACGACGCCAGCGTCCAGGACCGGTCCGCGTCCCACGTGTCCGACAGGACGGGGGTCAGCGGGTCCGGGGTCGGCCGGGCCACGGTGCCCTGCTGCTCGCTCATGCGTCCGCTCCCTTCGACGGGTCGGGCTGGGTGCCGGGAGACTCGGCCTTGCCGCCGGGGTCGACGTCGGCGCCGGTCGTCGGCTTCCGATCGGCGCTCGACTGCTCGCCGCCGGTGACCGGCTTCTCGGGCGCGCCCTCGCCTCCGGCGTCTGCCCCACCTGCCGAGGCAGAGGCCTGGTCCGCCGAGGTAGAGGCCTGGTCGGTACCGGGGGCGGTCCAGCCCTGCTCGCGCG
>NZ_JAAGLY010000148.1 GCF_010548375.1 Streptomyces sp. SID13726 | reverse complement strand
GTGATGGTCCCCATCGTCTTCATGATCAACGGCTTCACCAAGGACGACTGGGAGGCCGCCTTCCTCCTCGGCATCGCCGTGGCCGTGGGTCTGACCCCCGAGATGCTGCCGATGGTCGTCTCCGCCAACCTGGCGCGGGGCGCGGTGGCCATGTCCAAGCGCAAGGTGGTCGTCAAGCGGCTCAACGCGATCCAGAACCTGGGCGCGATGGACGTGCTCTGCACGGACAAGACCGGCACCCTCACCGAGGACCGGATCGTCCTGGACCGCTACCTGGACGTGCACGGCGACGACGACAACGAGGTCCTGGAGTACGGCTACCTCAACTCGCACTTCCAGACCGGTCTGAAGAACCTGATGGACCAGGCGGTCATCGACCGCGTGGACGAGGCCGAGGAGGTTGTCGTCGATGCCCGGTTCTCGATGGTCGACGAGATCCCCTTCGACTTCGCCCGGCGCCGGATGTCCGTGGTCCTCAACCGCAACGGCATCGTGGGCGGCCCCGGCCGCCCCGAGCACGTCATGATCACCAAGGGCGCCGTGGAGGAAGTCCTCGGCCTGTGCACCCACATGACGGACCGCGGGCAGCGGGTCGAGCTCACCGAGCAGCTGCGGTGGCAC
>NZ_JAAGLY010000147.1 GCF_010548375.1 Streptomyces sp. SID13726 | reverse complement strand
CGACGGCGACGGCGTCTCGGCCGACAGCACCCCGCCCACGAACGACCCCGTCCCCGCCACCGCGTCGGCGTCGAGCCCGACGCGCCACACGCCTTTCGCGCCGCCGTTCGCCGGGTGCGGGTAGGTGCCGATCCAGAGGGCGCGGGTCGCGGAGGTCATGACCCGAGCCTAGTTCTCCGGACGGGTGCCTCCGGCCCCGGGCGGACGCCGCTGCCCGACCGGGGGGGGGACGAGAAGGGCGCCCTGCCGACGGTGCTCGTCGGCAGGGCGCCCTTGGCTCGGTGCGGCGTGGCGTCAGTGCGCCGCGTCGTACGCCGTCTGGATCTCCTGGGAGATGCGGCCGCGGTCGTTGACCGTGTAGCCGCTGGCGCGCGCCCACTCGCGGACCTCGGTCAGCAGCTGGACGTTGCCCGCGCTCCAGTCGACCTCGGGGGTCGGCTCGTCCACGTGCAGGGTCTTCGGCAGCACGCCGTGGCGGATCGCCTCGACCATCTTGATGACACCGCCGATACCGGCGGCCGCCTGCGTGTGGCCGATGTTGGACTTGAGCGAGCCCAGCCACAGCGGCCGGTCCTCCGGCCGGTCCTGGCCGTACGTCGCCAGCAGCCCCTGGGCTTCGATC
>NZ_JAAGLY010000146.1 GCF_010548375.1 Streptomyces sp. SID13726 | reverse complement strand
CCTCGCGGTGGTCCTCGCCGTGCAGAGCTGCGACGACGGCTGCTCGGTCGCCGAGATCATGCCCTCGGTCGAGATGTAGCCCAGACTGTCCGCTCCGAGCGACTTCCCCACCTCGTCGGACGAGAGGCCGTTGGCGATGAGCTCGGCGCGCGACGCGAAGTCGATGCCGTAGAAGCACGGCCACTTCACGGGCGGGGAGCTGATGCGCACGTGCACCTCGGCCGCCCCGGCCTCGCGCAGCATGCGGATGAGCGCGCGCTGCGTGTTGCCGCGCACGATCGAGTCGTCCACGACGACGAGGCGCTTGCCCCGGATGACGTCGCGCAGCGGGTTGAGCTTGAGCCGGATGCCGAGCTGGCGCAGCGTGTCCGACGGCTGGATGAACGTGCGCCCCACGTAGGCGTTCTTGGTCAGCCCCTGCCCGAACGGGATGCCCGACTCGGCGGCGTAGCCCACCGCGGCGGGCGTGCCGGACTCGGGGACGGGGATGACGAGGTCGGCGTCGACGGAGTGCTCGCGCGCGAGCTGTCGGCCCATCTCGACCCGGGCGGCGTGCACGGAACGGCCGTTGATCGACGTGTCGGGGCGCGCGAGGTAGACGTACTCGAAGACGCAGCCCGCAC
>NZ_JAAGLY010000145.1 GCF_010548375.1 Streptomyces sp. SID13726 | reverse complement strand
CCCGTGATCCACGCAGCGCAAGCACACACCCCGCTTCTGGCAGGCCCGCACCGGGCCGCTGCCGAGCACCGACCGAAAGGAACGCCATCATGGCGAAGCTCAGCACCGACGAGCTCATCGAGCAGTTCAAGGAGCTCACCCTCATCGAGCTCAACGAGTTCGTGAAGGCCTTCGAGGAGACCTTCGAGGTCACCGCCGCCGCCCCCGCCGCCGTCGCGGTCGCCGCCCCCGCGGGTGGCTCGGGCGACGCCCCGGCCGAGGAGGAGAAGGACGAGTTCGACGTCATCCTCGAGGCTGCCGGCGACAAGAAGATCCAGGTCATCAAGGAGGTGCGCGCGCTCACGTCCCTCGGCCTGAAGGAGGCCAAGGACCTCGTGGACGGTGCCCCGAAGCCGGTCCTGGAGGGCGCGAACAAGGAGACGGCCGAGAAGGCCAAGGCTGCCCTCGAGGGCGCCGGCGCCACGGTCACCCTCAAGTGATCTCGCCGGTCCCGTCCTGACGGGACCGGTCAGCACGCCGCACGAGGCCCGCACCCCGCCCGGGGTGCGGGCCTCGTCGTCGTTCTCGCCGCCCGACGGCGTGAGCGGGCGGGGGAGCGCGGCGCAGCACTGGGCGTGCACGGCGT
>NZ_JAAGLY010000144.1 GCF_010548375.1 Streptomyces sp. SID13726 | reverse complement strand
GGGCGGCGAGCATCGCGCGGCCTGCCTCCGTGGGGTCCGACGGCGACGGGTGGCAGATCCCCCCGTAGACCTCCATCTGCGCCCGGCGGTACGGCTTCGAGTCGAACGACGCGCGCACCTGCCACACCTCGACGTCGAGCCCGAGCAGCGCGCCCGCGAACGACAGCGACGCGCCCCACTGGCCCGCGCCGGTCTCGGTCGTGAGCTTCGTCGTGCCCTCGAGCGCGTTGTAGTACGCCTGCGCGACGGCGGTGTTCGGCTTGTGCGAGCCGACCGGGCTCACGCCCTCGTACTTGTAGTAGATCCGGGCCGGGGTGCCCAGGGCCTGCTCGAGGCGCCGCGCGCGCACGAGCGGCGACGGCCGCCACAGCGCGTAGATCTCGCGGACCGTCTGCGGGATCTCGACGTAGCGCTCCGTCGTCACCTCCTGCTGGACGAGCGCGAGCGGGAACAGCGGGGCGAGGTCGTCGGGCGTGAGCGGCTCGCGCGTGCCGGGGTGCAGGTGCGGCGGCACGGGCTCGGGCAGGTCCGCGGCGAGGTTGTACCAGTGCGTCGGGACGGTCGAGGGCACCTCGGGGCCGGTCGGGTCGAGGGACCGGACGGGGACGGGAGACTGCTGTGTCGTC
>NZ_JAAGLY010000143.1 GCF_010548375.1 Streptomyces sp. SID13726 | reverse complement strand
GGCCGTGACGCCCTGGCCGCGGCCACCGCCGACACGGCCTGCTTGAGGCGATCGGCAACGGGATCGCCCTGCTGTCGTCGGCCGCCATCGAGGACGACTTCGGGGCCAACTGGCCGAACGGCGTACCGCTGGATCCCGAAGGCCGCCGCACCCAGGCCCCGCACACCGCCAGGACGGCCTGGTGCTACGGCGCTCCCGGCATCGCCGCCGCCCTGCTCATGGCGGCCGACGCACTGGAGGACAACGGGCTGCGGGCCCACGCCGTCGCCGCGTTCGAAGCGGCGCTGCGCCGGTCCGAAGAGCACATCCACAACTTCTCGCCCACGATCTGCCACGGTCTGGCGGGCCTGCTGGCGATCTGTGAGGTCTTCGCCCGTACGACGGACAGCGTCCAGGCCCGGGCCTCCCTCCCCGTACTGACGGAGCGGCTGCTCGCGCACTGCTCCGAGGGCCTGACCTTCGGGGTGCAGAACTTCGAGAACCCCGGCCAGTACATCGACGACCCGGACTTCCTGTGCGGAGCGGCCGGTGTTGCCGCAGTGCTGTGGACCGTCTCCGCGCGCGTCCCCACACGGCGGTGGCAACGCGCCCTGCTCATCGCCTGACCCACCTGCGGAAGAGAGTGA
>NZ_JAAGLY010000142.1 GCF_010548375.1 Streptomyces sp. SID13726 | reverse complement strand
ACAGCCCCTTGTTGAGGAACGCCATCTGCTGGAAGCGCGCCCGCAGCGTCTCGAAGTCGTACTCGGTGGTCTCGAAGATCCCGGGGTCGGCCCAGAAGGTCTGCGTCGTCCCCGTCTCGTCCGACGGCTCGAGCCGCTCGACGGGCGTCACCGGGTTGCCGCCCTCCGTGAACTCCTGGCGCCACGAGTACCCGTCGCGGCGGACCTCGGAGACCATGCGCGTCGACAGCGCGTTGACGACGGACATGCCGACGCCGTGCAGACCGCCGGAGACGGCGTACCCGCCGCCACCGAACTTGCCGCCCGCGTGGAGGATCGTCATGACGACCTCGAGCGTCGGCTTGCCCTCGGTGGGGTGGATCGCGACGGGGATGCCGCGGCCGTTGTCGACGACGCGGACGCCGCCGTCGGCCAGGAGCGTCACGTCGATCGTGTCCGCGTGCCCGGCGAGAGCCTCGTCCACAGAGTTATCCACAATCTCGTACACAAGGTGGTGGAGGCCCCGCTCGCCGGTCGAGCCGATGTACATGCCCGGACGCTTGCGGACCGCCTCGAGGCCCTCGAGGACGGTGATGTTGCTCGCGTCGTAGCCGCCGCCCGCCGAGGGTGCCGCCTCCGCGGACGCCGT
>NZ_JAAGLY010000141.1 GCF_010548375.1 Streptomyces sp. SID13726 | reverse complement strand
GACCTCGACGCCGGGACGCGGATCGTCCTGGCCGACAGCGTCTTTCGCCAGGGGCTGGAGGTGGAGGAGAACTTCACGTCGCAGGACCTGCTCGCCTGGCTCGTGAACTCGCTCGTCGAGACGGGGGCCGTCCCCGCGGACTCGAGCTCGAACGCCTCGGAGATCGGGACGACCGCGGTGACGGTGGGCGGCGTCGCGTTCGAGACGACGGCGGCCATCGACTTCACCTCCATGAAGGACTTCGGCGTCCGGGGCCTGAGCGTCGAGACCCGGGGGCTCGAGGGCGACAGCTTCGTCCGGTCGATCAGCTACGACCTCGCCCGGGAGGCGTACAGCCGTTCGCCGGAGGGCTACGACGCCTTCTTCGACGCGGCGACGCCCGAGGGCGGCGAGCTCACCGAACCGGGCGAGGCCGGGAGCACCTGGGTCGTGACGTTCCCGGAGGGGACGAGCGCCGACGTCGCCGCGTGGACCGACGTCGCGCTCGCGTCCTCGACGACGGAGTTCGGGGTCGAGCACGCCGTCTCCCCGGACCAGGCGGGAGTGCTGACCACGACCGTCGTCGACGCGGTCGACTGCTCCGCGATCTGCGCCGAGGACGTCTTCGCGACCAGCCACCTCGTCACCCC
>NZ_JAAGLY010000140.1 GCF_010548375.1 Streptomyces sp. SID13726 | reverse complement strand
TCGCCGCGGGCCTGCACCCGACCCCGGTGCCGTACGCCGACGTCGTCTCCTCCACGGTCCACAAGACGATCGGCGGCCCGCGCTCCGGCTTCATCCTGAGCAAGGAGGAGTACGCCAAGAAGATCGACTCCGCCGTGTTCCCGGGCCAGCAGGGCGGCCCGCTCATGCACGTCGTCGCCGCCAAGGCCGTGTCGTTCAAGATCGCGGGCTCGGACGACTTCCGCGACCGCCAGGAGCGCACGCTGCGCGGTGCGAGCATCATCGCGGACCGCCTCGCCCAGGCCGACGTGGCCCAGGCCGGCGTCTCCGTCCTCACCGGCGGCACCGACGTGCACCTCGTGCTCGTCGACCTGCGCCACTCCGCGCTCGACGGCCAGCAGGCCGAGGACCTCCTGCACGAGGTCGGCATCACCGTGAACCGCAACGCCGTGCCGTTCGACCCGCGCCCCCCGCGCGTCACGTCCGGCCTGCGCATCGGCACGCCCGCGCTCGCGACCCGCGGCTTCGGCGACG
The DNA here is from genome assembly GCF_010548375.1 of Streptomyces sp. SID13726. Taxonomy (GTDB): domain Bacteria; phylum Actinomycetota; class Actinomycetes; order Streptomycetales; family Streptomycetaceae; genus Streptomyces. The sequence goes on along the minus strand of NZ_JAAGLY010000140.1, from coordinate 119 downwards.
CCGAGTTCACCGAGGTCGCCGACATCATCGCGATCGCCCTGCGCGAGGGTGCCGCGGCCGACGCCGACACGCTGCGCGCCCGCGTGCAGAAGCTCACGGCCGACTTCCCGCTGTACCCG
>NZ_JAAGLY010000013.1 GCF_010548375.1 Streptomyces sp. SID13726 | reverse complement strand
AACATATCTGGCGTTGATTTTTGGCACGCTGTTGAGTTCTCAAGGAACGGACGCTTCCTTTGTACTCACCCTCTCGGGCTTTCCTCCGGGCTTTTCCCTTCGGTCTTGCGTTTCCGACTCTATCAGACCGTTTCCGGTTCCGATTTCCTCGGTGCTTTCCAGGTTCCCGCTCTCGCGTTTCCCTTTCCGGCGGTCCCAACATTATCAGAAGTTTCGGGCCGGACTGACCGGCCATCTGTTTCCGATTCATCGGGAAGGGGCTTCTCTGAAATCAAGATTTCCAGAAGCAGACAGACACTTACTGCTGCCGAGCGGGATGAACCCGGCTCTAGGCAACTGTTCGAATCTACCTCCCCGCAGGTGCCGTGTCAACGGCTCTTGTGGGGCGAAGGAGACAGTAGCAGTTCAGCGCGGTCACTCGCACATCAGGCGGCGGTCGGGACGGTGGCACTGCGTTCCGCGGCCTCGACGTCCCCCGTGTCGCCGGAGCGCGCGGCTCGTCCGCCCAGGACGAAGACGTAGGCGAGGAAGGCCAGCTCGGCGAGGACCCCGATGGCTATGCGGGCCCAGGTGGGCAGGCCGGAAGGGGTGACGAAGCCTTCGATGGCGCCGGAGACGAAGAGGACCAGGGCAAGGCCGATCGCCATGCCCACGGCGGCCCGGCCCTCTTCGGCGAGCGCGATGCGTCGGGAGCGGGGGCCCGGGTCGATCAGGGTCCAGCCGAGGCGCAGGCCGGTGCCGGCGGCGACGAAGACTGCGGTGAGTTCGAGGAGGCCGTGCGGGAGGATCAGGCCGAGGAAGGTGTCGAGTCGGCCGGCCGAGGACATCAGGCCGAAGCCGACTCCGAGGTTGAGCATGTTCTGGAACAGGATCCAGAGGACCGGGAGCCCCAGGAAGACCCCCAGGACCAGGCACATGGCGGCGGCCTGGGCGTTGTTCGTCCACACCTGTGCGGCGAAGGAGGCAGCGGGATGGCTGGAGTAGTACGTCTCGTACTGACCGCCGGGGCGGGTGAGCTCGCGCAGCTCGCTGGGGGCCGCTATGGAGGACTGCACCTCGGGGTGGGTGCCGATCCACCAGCCCAGGAGGGCCGCGACGACGGTGGAGAGCAGCGCGGTGGGTACCCACCAGTGGCGCGACCGGTAGACCGCGGCGGGGAAGCCGTACGCGAGGAAGCGGGTGACGTCGCGCCAGGAGGCTCGGCGGGTTCCTGTGACGGCACTACGCGCGCGTGCCACGAGTTGGCTGAGTCGGCCGGTGAGTTGTGGGTCGGGGGCGCTGGACTGGATCAGGGAGAGATGGGTGGCGGTGCGCTGGTAGAGGGCGACGAGTTCGTCCGCCTCGGCGCCGTTGAGGCGGCGCTGGCGCCGGAGCAGGGCGTCCAGGCGGTCCCACTCGGCTCGGTGGGCGGTGACGAAGACGTCGAGGTCCATCGGTTTGCCTGCTCCTCGGCTGATCGTCGGCGGGCCGTCGTGAGTTTCAGCTTGTCGTACTGCGGCGCGATGCGCCCTCAGCTTGGCAGACTGGCAGTTCTCAAGGCAGGTCAGGGGAAGGGCGGCGGGCGTGAGTGAGCTGGTGACGGGCGAGGCGGTGGCGCTGGAGTTGCGCCCCGCGAGGCTGCCCAGCAGGGCGTTGGCCGTGCTGATCGATCTGATCGTGGCCATGGTCGTGTACATCGCCGTGACCATCGCCGTGGTGGCCGCTGCCGCTTCTCTGGACGATGCGGCGCAGGTCGCCCTGTCGATCGCCGCGTTCCTGCTCGTGCTGGTGGGTGGGCCGATCGCGGTCGAGACGCTCAGTCATGGACGCTCGTTGGGGAAGCTCGCCGTGGGGCTTCGTGTGGTGCGTGACGACGGTGGGCCGATCCGGTTCCGGCACGCGCTGGTGCGGGGTGCGATCGGTGTGGTCGAGATCCTTATGACGTTCGGGGTCGTGGCCTGTATCGCCTCGCTCGTCTCGGCGCGCGGGCGTCGGGTCGGTGACGTGTTCGCGGGGACGCTGGTCGTCCGGGAGCGGATTCCCGTCGCGCGCAGCGGCTTCGTGCCGCCGCCTCCGCCGTGGCTGGCCGGGCGGTTCTCCGAGCTCGATCTGTCCGCGGTTCCCGACGGTCTGTGGCTCGCCGTCCGGCAGTACCTGACGCGGATGCACCAGCTGGATCCGCAGGTCGGCGGGGCCATGGCGGAGCGGCTGGCGTCCGATCTCGCGGCGCGGACGGGGGCTCCGGCGCCGCGGGACGTGCCGCCGGGCGCGTATCTGGCCGCGGTGGTGCAGGAGCGGCAGGCGCGTGAGGCGCGGCGGGCTTTCGGCGGTGGTACGGCGCAGGCGGGGCCTTCTCCGGTGGCGGGGCCCGGCGCGGCGCCGGTCGGAGTGCCGGGCGGCTATCCGTATCCGGCTCCGTATTCTCCTCAGCCCCAGCCGCCTGTCTCGTACGGCGCCGGAGCGGCCCCCGTGGTGGAGGGCCCGGGTGTTCCCACTAAGGGACCCGCTGTTCCCGCGAAGGGAGACGCCGAGGGTGCCTCGCCCACCACGCCGCCGGGAGGCAGGCCCGCGTCCGGATTCGCGCCGCCTGCGTGATCCTGTCGGGGGCCGGTGCCGGCACCCGGTGAAGTCGGTTCAGCCGAGCGGTGGTTCGGGGAACGCCGACGGCGGTGTCTCCAGGTCCTCCAGCTCGATCCCGGGGGCCGCGAGGACCACGTCCCCGGCGATGTGCACGGTGTGCTGCTCGCCCGTGTCCAGGGCTGTGACCTGGTAATCCTCCACTGTCAGAGGGCCGTTGTCAGTGGCGTGTGATTCTCTTTTCAGCAAGGTCCAGGACTGGTCCACGGTGCGCGGGGCGAGGACCGGGTCCGTGAAGGCCAGGAGGCGTACGCGAGTTGCTGAGGCGGAGGGGGTGAGGCGCAGGAGACGGGTGGTGGCGACGAGGAACGCGGGGGATGTGCCGGTGAAGGCGTGGGCGGCGACGTTGCCTTCCGTGGCGTGGGTCCCGGTGGGGTCTGTGCGGACCCAGGTGACACCGTCGAGCGCGGCACCGCGCACCTGCCAGCTCGCGGCGTGGAGTTCGAGGCGGATGGGGCGGCCGAGTTCGTCAAGGGTGAGATCGACCGAGCCGCTGTGACTGCCCGCGGGGGTAGTCAGTTGAGAGACGTAGCGCCAGCCGGACGGGCCGGGGGCGCACTGGAAGTGTTCTTCGGCGAGAGGGGTGTGATCGTGCGGATCGTGGAGCGAATAGCGGCCGCGGGGCATGGGGGTCCTGGGTTCTGACGGGCTGTCCGGCCTGACGGTCACACGGCGGAGGAGCGCGGGCCCGGCAAGGGCCGCGGGACCAAAGGGGCAGGCCCCCGACACGGGGGTGCGGGGGCCTGCCTCGGAGGCTGCTGCTGTGCCGTGGGGCTCAGTAGCGGTAGTGGTCCGGCTTGTACGGGCCGTCGACCTCGACGCCGATGTACGACGCCTGCTCCGGGCGCAGCTGGGTCAGCTTCACGCCCAGGGCGTCCAGGTGGAGGCGGGCGACCTTCTCGTCGAGGTGCTTGGGCAGCACGTAAACGTCGGTCGGGTACTCGGACTGCTTGGTGAACAGCTCGATCTGGGCCAGGGTCTGGTCCGCGAACGAGTTGGACATCACGAAGGACGGGTGGCCGGTGGCGTTGCCCAGGTTCAGCAGGCGGCCCTCGGAGAGGACGATGAGCACCTTGCCGTCGGGGAACTTCCAGGTGTGGACCTGCGGCTTGACCTCGTCCTTGACGATGCCGGGGATCTTGGCGAGGCCGGCCATGTCGATCTCGTTGTCGAAGTGGCCGATGTTGCCGACGATCGCCTGGTGCTTCATCTTGGCCATGTCCGAGGCCATGATGATGTCCTTGTTGCCCGTCGTGGTGACGAAGATGTCGGCCTTGTCGATGACCTCGTCGAGGGTCGTGACCTGGTAGCCGTCCATCGCCGCCTGGAGGGCGCAGATCGGGTCGATCTCGGTGACGATGACACGGGCGCCCTGGCCGCGCAGGGACTCCGCGCAGCCCTTGCCCACGTCGCCGTAGCCGCAGACGACCGCGGTCTTGCCGCCGATGAGGACGTCGGTGGCGCGGTTGATGCCGTCGATCAGGGAGTGGCGGCAGCCGTACTTGTTGTCGAACTTCGACTTGGTGACGGCGTCGTTCACGTTGATCGCCGGGAACAGGAGGGTGCCGTCGCGGTGCATCTCGTAGAGACGGTGCACACCGGTCGTGGTCTCCTCGGTCACGCCGCGGATCTCCGAGGCGAGCTGGGTCCACTTCTGGGAGCCGTCGGTGATGGTGCGGTTGAGGAGTTCGAGGATGACGCGGTGCTCGTCGTTCTCGGCGGTGTCGACGGAGGGGACCTTGCCGGCCTTCTCGTACTCGACGCCCTTGTGGACGAGGAGGGTGGCGTCACCGCCGTCGTCCAGGATCATGTTCGGGCCGCCGGTGGGGGTGTTCGGCCAGGTCAGGGCCTGCTCCGTGCACCACCAGTACTCCTCCAGGGTCTCGCCCTTCCAGGCGAAGACCGGGACGCCCTGGGGGTTGTCCACGGTGCCGTTCGGGCCGACGGCTACGGCGGCGGCCGCGTGGTCCTGGGTGGAGAAGATGTTGCAGGAGACCCAGCGGACCTGGGCGCCCAGGGCGACCAGGGTCTCGATCAGGACGGCGGTCTGCACGGTCATGTGCAGCGAGCCCATGATCCGGGCGCCGGCCAGCGGCTGGGTGGCGGCGAACTCCTTGCGGATCGCCATCAGGCCGGGCATCTCGTGCTCGGCGAGGGTGATCTCCTTGCGGCCGAAGTCGGCCAGGGAGAGGTCGGCGACCTTGAAGTCCTGTCGGTTGTCGACAGTCGTCATTGCGAGCTGCTCCTCGGGGTTGGGGCGAGGTGGGTACGGCTGGTCTGCGCGGCGGCGGACACAGGGGTGCCCGAAGAGGACACAGGCATGCCCGGTGCGCGCAGCGCAGTCCGTCGGAGGCCCTCTCTCCCTCGGTCGGTCCGCGTCGGGACCGCCCGACCGCCATCAGCAGCGACGTCTGGCTCCGTCCCAAGCTACACCGGTCGGCCGGGCCGCCCCAGTCCGTCTCCGAATACATCAAGCCGATCACAGCGTGATGTCGAGAACATCGCCGGGGTTCGGCGGGGTTCCCGAGCCCGCGTGGTTCCGGTGGCAACGGACCAGGTCATCGGGGGGCTTTTGTCCTTGGGCGGTCTGGGCAGGTGGTGGAGGATGCACAGCGATCGGAACATCTGATCGATCTTGCGGGGCGTCCGGGACGGCGTCTCCGCGTGACAAAGGCGTTAGGAGATCGACGTGACCAGTCCAGCCGGGCCTCCCCCCACGGGCGGCGGCAGCGACGAGCGGCAGACGGTGAAGCTGCTCGCGGTGACCGCGTGCCCGACCGGCATCGCCCACACGTACATGGCCGCGGAGAAGCTCGCGCAGGCCGCCGAGAGCCGTGGCATCGAGATGAAGGTGGAGACGCAGGGATCGATCGGGGCTGAAAACGTCCTGACTGACAACGATGTCAGCACCGCAGACGGCGTCATCGTCGCCGCGGACAAGGACGTGGACCTGAGCCGGTTCGTGGGCAAGCGAGTGCTGAGCGTGGGGGTGGCGGAGGGGATCCGTCATCCCGAGCAGTTGATCGAGCGGGTGCGGTCGGCGCCGGTCCACACGGCGGGCGCCGCCACGGCCACCACGGCCGCGTCGACGGCGACCGGCGGCGGCAAGGAGCGGAGCGTCGGGTACAAGGCGCTGATGAACGGGGTCAGTTACATGATCCCGTTCGTGGTGGTCGGCGGGCTGCTGATCGCGATCTCGCTCTCGCTCGGCGGGCACACCGACCCGTCCGGCGGTCTGGTCATCCCGAAGGACTCCTTCTGGATGGACATCAACAACATCGGTGTCATCGGCTTCACGCTGATGGTGCCGATCCTGTCCGGCTACATCGCCTACGCGATCGGGGACCGCCCCGCGCTCGTCCCCGGCATGATCGGCGGCTGGATCGCGAACACGGGTTCGCTGTACGACTCGAAGGCGGGCGCCGGGTTCATCGGAGCCATCGTCACCGGGTTCCTGGCCGGGTATCTGGTGCTGTGGATCAAGAAGGTCAAGGTCCCGAAGTTCGTGCGGCCGATCATGCCGATCATCGTGATCCCGATCGTGGCGACCACGGCCCTGGGCCTGTTCTTCATCTACGTCATCGGGAAGCCGATCTCCTGGGTGTTCGAGCACCTCACCAGCTGGCTGAGCGGGATGACCGGCACCAGCGCGATCCTGCTGGGCGCGATCCTGGGGCTGATGATCGCGTTCGACATGGGCGGGCCGGTCAACAAGACGGCGTTCCTGTTCGGCGCGGGGCTCATCGCGACCGGCAACCAGACGGTCATGGGCATGTGCGCCGCCGCGATCCCGGTCATGCCGTTGGGGCAGGGCCTGGCCACGCTGATACGGAAGCGGCTCTACACCGAGCAGGAGCGCGAGACGGGTCTGGCCGCGCTGTTCATGGGGTGCTTCGGCATCTCCGAGGGCGCGATCCCGTTCGCGGCGGCGCGGCCCGCGCAGGTCATCCCGGCCAACATGCTCGGTGGTGCGGTGGCCGGGGCGATCGCCGGTGTCGCTGGGGTCGAGGACGCGGTGCCGCACGGCGGGCCGATCGTGGCGGTGCTGGGTGCGGTGAGTGGGGTGCCGATGTTCTTCATCGCCGTGATCATCGGCACGGTGGCCACCGCGCTGACGACGGTCACGCTGATCGACATCGGCGAGCGGCGGCGCAAGGGTGAGGCGCCGGAGCCCGGACCGGGTGTGACGGTGTCGGGTGCGGCCGGGCCGCTGGAGCCCGAGCTGGTCGGAGTGGGCGCCGGGGCCGCGGGGTCCGGGGCGATCGGTGCCGTGGTCGCACAGCGGGTCGTGACCTCGTCGGGTACGGCCGCTGCGGAGGCATCACCGACCGGGGCCGCGGAGGTCGCGGGCACCGAAGCGGAGGCCGGTACGGACGTCGGCACGAGCGCCGGCACGAGCGCCGGCACCGATATCGATGCCGAAGCCGTCGCCCCTGCCACCGAGCCCCGCCACGAAGTCCTCTCCGGCTACCTCACCGCCCGGACCGTGAAGGTCGCCCTCGCCTCCCACGACAAGGAGGCCGCCATCAAGGAGATGGCGGAGCTGCTGGCCCGTACCGGCAGCGTGACCGACGTGGACGAACTGGTCGCGACCGCTCTGCGCCGGGAGGAGCAGGGTACGACCGGGCTCGGGGAGGAGATCGCGATTCCGCATGCCAAGACGGATGCGGTGAGCGCGCCTGTCGTCGGGTTCGCGCGGTCCGCCGAGGGCGTCGAGTGGGGTTCGCTGGACGGTACGAAGGCCAGGCTGGTCTTCATGATCGCCGTGTCGGAGACGGCCGCGGGCGACGAACACCTGCGGATCCTGGCGCTGTTGTCGCGGAAGTTGATGGACCCGGGATTCCGGGAGCGGCTCGTCGCCGCGGCGGACGAGGGGGCGGTGCTGGAGGTGCTGGGCGAGATCCGGTAGCCGTCGGAGCACCGGTAGCCGTCGGAGCACCGAGAACCGACGGGGCCCGCCGAGAGATCGGCGGGCCCCGTCGCCGTACAGCGGAAGGCCTGTCAGCGAAAGGTCGTACAGCAGGCCCTGCCTCAGCGCCCCGTCAGTGCCCCGCGGTCGGCTGCTGTGCCGGACCCCCGGGTGTGGCTTCCCGGTCGGCGCCCTTGGCGGCCTCGCTCTCGCTGTAGATGTCCGGTTCGAGGTAGATGACGCGGGCGATCGGGACGGCGTCGCGGATGCGGGACTCGGCGGCGTTGATGGCGGAGGCGACCTCGGCGGCCGAGTCGTCGTGCTGGACGGCGATCTTGGCGGCGACGAGGAGTTCCTCGGGGCCGAGGTGGAGCGTGCGCATGTGGATGATGCCGGTGACGGTGTGGCCGTCGACGATCGCCGTCTCGATCTTCCTGACCTCGTCGGTGCCGGCGGCCTCGCCGAGCAGCAGGGACTTGGTCTCGGCGGCCAGGACGAGGGCGATCAGGATGAGCAGGATGCCGATGCAGAGGGTGCCGATGCCGTCCCAGACGCCGTCGCCGGTGAGCAGGGCCAGGCCGACGCCGCCGAGGGCGAGGATCAGACCGACGAGGGCGCCGAAGTCCTCCAGGAGGACGACGGGGAGTTCGGGGGCCTTGGCGCGGCGGACGAACTCCTTCCAGGAGAGGTCGCCGCGCAGCGGGTTGGACTCCTTGATGGCGGTCCGGAAGGAGAAGCCCTCGGCGATGATCGCGAAGACGAGGACGCCCACCGGCCAGTACCAGTGCTCGATCTCGTGCGGGTGCTTGATCTTCTCGTAGCCCTCGTAGATGGCGAACATGCCGCCGACCGAGAAGAGCACGATGGAGACCAGGAAGGCGTAGATGTAGCGCTCGCGGCCGTATCCGAACGGGTGTTGCGGGGTGGCCTCGCGCTGGGCCTTCTTGCCGCCGAGCAGCAGCAGGGCCTGGTTGCCGGAGTCGGCGAGCGAGTGCACTCCCTCGGCGAGCATCGAGGACGAGCCGCTGAACGCGAACGCCACGAACTTCGACGCCGCGATCGCGAGGTTGGCGCCGAGTGCCGCCACGATCGCCTTGGTTCCGCCTGACGCGCTCATCTGCTCGCGTTGTCCCTTCGCCTCAAGTGCCTCTACGCCGTCCAGGCCTTTGCCCGTCCTTTGCCGGTGGGCCATTCTTGCAGCCTCACCCGGCTCGGGCGTCCCAGCCGTCCACAGGTCCGGTCATACGATCACAAAGACACGGTCACACGATGACCGTGGCCCGGAAGACCGTGCCCGCCCCGGACACCTCGGCCTTCTCGCCGGCCGGCACGAACACCGACTGACCGGGGCTCAGTTCGTGTTCCCCGGTCCGTACGGAACCTGCCGTGCAGAGCAGGATCTGCGGGGACGGACGGGTGAGGTCGTGGGTGGCGGCGCCCTCGGCGAGGACGTACCGGGACAGCCGGAACTCGTCGATGGGGGTCTCGTAGACCTCCTCGCCGTCGGGGGACGCCTCGGGGCGCAGTACTCCCGGGTCGGCGGCCTCGAAGTTGACGATGCGCAGGAGTTCGGGGACGTCGACGTGCTTGGGGGTCAGGCCGCAGCGCAGGACGTTGTCGGAGTTGGCCATGATCTCGACGCCCAGGCCGTTCAGGTAGGCGTGCGGGATGCCGGCGCCGAGGAACAGGGCCTCGCCGGGCTGGAGTCGGACGTGGTTGAGCAGCATCGCGGCGATGACGCCCGGGTCGCCCGGGTAGTGGTGGGCGATGTCGGCGTAGGGGGCGTGCTCGCCGCCGAGGCGGGCGCAGGCGGCCGCGGCCTCGGTGACCGTGTGGGCCATCTCCGCGCGGTCGGCGGTGAGGATCGCCGTCAGGACCTCGCGCAGGGCCGCCTCCTCGGGGCGGGCGTGCAGGAGGTCGACGTACGGCTTGAGGGAGTCCACGCCGAGCGCGTCGAGCAGTTCGGCCGCGCGCGCGGGCTCGCGGAAGCCACACAGGCCGTCGAACTCGGTGAGCGCGCAGATCAGTTCGGGCTTGTGGTTGGCGTCCTTGTAGTTGCGGTGGCCCGCGTCCACGGGGATGCCCCGGCGCTCCTCGTCGTCGTAACCCTCCTTCGCCTGGGCGAGGTTGGGGTGCACCTGGAGGGAGAGCGGGGCGCCCGCGGCGAGGATCTTGAGCAGGAAGGGCAGCCGGGGGCCGAACTTGGCGACGGCCTTTTCGCCCAGCTCGCGCGCGGGGTCCGCGTCGATGACCTCGACGAGGGTGCCCCGGCCGGTGCGGGAGGGGGCACCGGGGTGGGCGCCCATCCACATCTCCGCCTGCGGCTCACCGGTCGGCCGGACGCCGAGCAGCTGCGGGATGGCGGTGGTGGAACCCCAGGCGTAGGGGCGGACGGTGTTGTCGAGGCGGTCCATCGGGCTCTTTCTGTACGTACGGCGTTCAGGGCGTCCTGGGCAACGTCAGGCCCCGGAGGCGAGCGCCAGGTAAACGGCGGCGAAATCCGTGACGGCGATCAGTTCCGCGAGGGTCTCGATCTCGCCGCCGGCTTCGGGTTCCAGCTCGCTGATGGGGGTGTCGTGGCCGAGGGCCAGGTCACGGGCGGCGGGGGCGGCGGTGAGGCCGCCGAGGGGGCGGTCGCGAAGGAGCACCACGCGCGCGTGCAGCGCGGGAGGCTCCTCGACACGGTCGCGGAAGAAGTCGTCGGGGTCGGCGCTGGCGGCGAGCGGTCCGGCGAGCAGGGCGTTGTGCGCGGCGAGGGCCTCGGGCAGTTCGGCGACGACGGCGGGGCGGCCGGAGAGCTCGGCGAGGGCGGCGGCGAAACGGCGGCCCGCGGGGCCCGCGGAGGTGCCCTCGGTCCAGATCACCGGGAGCGAGTCGGCGAGTTCGGCGGCGAGGGTCTTGGCGGGGTTGCTGTAGGTCGCGATGGCGGGGCCGCAGCGCTCGGCGATGTGGTCGAGCCGGTCGGCGACCTTCTCCAGCGCCTCCGGCGGGGCGGCGAGCAGTCCGGTGCGGTCGAGGATCGCGAGGAGCGGGGTGAGCAGGGCCCACAGGACGCCCGGGGCGGACGCGGTGAGGGGCGTGTCCTGCTCGTAGGGGGCCGTCGCCATCGGTACGAACAGGCCGTGGGCGCCCTCGACGGCCTCGGTGAGCGGGGTGCCGGCGGGGGCCACGGCGACGACCGTGCAGCCGCGGCGGTAGGCCTGGTCGGCGAGGAGCGACAGGCCGGGCTCGGTGCCGTCGGGGGTGGCGATCAGGAGCAGGTCGACCGATCCGGCCCAGCCCGGGAGTTCCCAGCGCAGGGCGCCCGCGGCGGGGGCGACGCCGGTGGGGCTGAGGCGGGTGACGGGGCTGCCGGCGCCCGCGAGGGTGCCGAGGAGGTCGGCCACGCAGGTGGCGGCGGCGCCGGGGCCCGCGATGAGGACGGCGCGGGGTCGGCCGTCGGGCTTGAGGTCGTTGACCCCGGCCTCGGTGGCGTGCCGGGCCGCTGTGCGGACGCGGGCGCCTGCCTCGGCCGCGCCGCGGAGCAGTCCTCGGCGGTCGGCCTCCGAGAGGGCTTCGGGGGTGTCTAGCAGCGATTCGTCGAGCATGGGGCGGCAGCCTCCGATCGCCGGGTCTCCGGGACGCCGGTGGTCGCTGTGTCGTTGTCGCTTTGCGCTACGGCGGCGGGGGCGCGGTGTCTCCTACGGCGGCCCTGGCGCCGTCCCGTCCGCGGCGGACCCGTGTCTACGCGGGGCGGCGGGCCTCGTCGACGAGGAGGACGGGGATGCCGTCGCGGACGGGGTAGGCCAGGCCGCAGTCCTGGCCGGTGCAGATCAGCTCGGTGTCCTGCTCCTTGAGGGGGGCGTGGCAGGCCGGGCAGGCGAGGATCTCCAGGAGGCCGGCTTCGAGCGGCATGGGGGTTCCCTTCGGGAGCGGTACGGCTGCGTGTGCGGATGTGCCTGGTCAGGGTACCGCCGGGGAGAGGGCGGCGCCGGGGTCGGGACGAGGTCCGGGGCCGGGGTTCGGCGGGTGCTTCCCGCCCCCGCCGGCCCGGCGCCCGCTCCTCGAACGCCGGAGGGGCCGGGTTTCCTCACGCCCTGATGATCGCCAGTACCTCGTCGCGCACCTTCGCCATGGTCGCCTCGTCCCTCGCCTCCGCGTTCAGGCGCAGGAGGGGTTCGGTGTTGGAGGGGCGGACGTTGAACCACCAGTCGGGGGTGGTGACGGTGAGGCCGTCGAGGTCGTCGAGGGTGACGTCCTCCTGGTGCTCGTAGGCCGTCCTGATCGCGGCCAGGCGGTCGGTCTGGTCGGCGACCGTGGAGTTGATCTCGCCGGAGCCGGCGTAGCGGTCGTACTGGGCGACCAGGGACGAGAGCGGGCCGTCCTGGCCGCCCAGGGCCGCCAGGACGTGGAGGGCGGCCAGCATGCCGGTGTCCGCGTTCCAGAAGTCCTTGAAGTAGTAGTGCGCGGAGTGCTCGCCGCCGAAGATCGCGCCGGACCTCGCCATCTCGGCCTTGATGAAGGAGTGGCCCACGCGGGTGCGTACCGGTGTGCCGCCGTGCTCCCTGACGACCTCGGGGACGGACCAGGAGGTGATCAGGTTGTGGATGACGGTGCCCTTGCCGCCGTGCCGGGCGAGCTCGCGGGAGGCCACGAGGGCGGTGACGGCGGACGGGGAGACCGGGTCGCCGTGTTCGTCGACGACGAAGCAGCGGTCGGCGTCGCCGTCGAAGGCGATGCCGAGGTCGGCGCCCTCCGCGCGGACCCGCTGCTGGAGGTCGACGATGTTCGCCGGGTCGAGGGGGTTGGCCTCGTGGTTCGGGAAGGTGCCGTCCAGCTCGAAGTACATCGGTACGACGTCCAGGGGCAGGCTCGCGAAGACGGTGGGGACGGTGTGGCCGCCCATGCCGTTGCCCGCGTCGACGACGACCTTCAGGGGGCGCACCGAGGACAGGTCGACCAGGGAGAGCAGGTGGGCCGCGTAGTCCTCCAGCGTGTCCCGCCGGGTGACCGTGCCCGCGTCGCCCGTCGTCTCCGGGGCGCCCGTCTCGCTCCACCGCTCGACCAGTGCGCGGATCTCGGCGAGGCCGGTGTCCTGGCCGACCGGGGCCGCGCCCGCGCGGCACATCTTGATGCCGTTGTACTGCGCGGGGTTGTGGGAGGCCGTGAACATGGCGCCCGGCAGGTCCAGCGCGCCCGAGGCGTAGTACAGCTGGTCGGTCGAGCACAGGCCGATCTCGGTGACGTCCACACCGCGGGCGGCGGCTCCGCGCGCGAAGGCCCGCGACAGACCGGGGGACGAGGGCCGCATGTCGTGGCCGGTGACGATCGCGGTGGCGCCGGTCACCTGGACGAAGGCGGCACCGAAGAGCTCGGCCAGTGTCTCGTCCCACTGGTCCGGTACGACTCCGCGCACGTCGTACGCCTTCACGAGCTGTGACAGATCAGCCACGGCCAACCCTTCTGGAAGTTCTGTCGGTCACCACAAACTACCCGCAGCCACTGACAGCGGGCTGTGCGGGAGCTGAGTGGACTCCCAGCCGTAACCTCAGGTCAGGACGCCGGTGGGTCAGGGCAGCATCCAGTCCAGGACCGGTGAGCTCTGCCCGACCACGATCAGGCACATCACCAGCAGCAGTCCGAGGCTCCAGGGCAGCACCTTGCGCAGCAGGTCGCCCTCGCGGCCCGCGAGCCCGACGGCCGCGCAGGCGATGGTGAGGTTCTGCGGGGAGATCATCTTGCCGAGGACCCCGCCCGAGCTGTTGGCGGCGGCCAGCAGTTCCGGGGAGAGCCCGGACTCCCGGGCCGCGGTCACCTGCAAGGCGCCGAACAGCGCGTTGGCGGAGGTGTCCGACCCGGAGACGGCCACCCCGAACCAGCCCAGGACCGGCGACAGGAAGGCGAGTCCGGCGCCGGCCGCGGCGACGAAGTGGCCGATGGTGGCGGCCTGTCCGGAGAGGTTCATGACGTAGGCGAGGGCCAGTACGGACGTCACGGTCAGGATCGCGAACCTCAACTCGTGGACGGTCGCCGCCCATTCGCGAAGGGCCACGCGCGCGTGCACGCCGAGCACGACCGCGGTGAGGACGCCGGCGAACAGCACGAGGGTGCCGCCGGTGGAGACGACGGGCCAGCTGAAGACGTTGCCGCCGACCGGTTCGCCGTCCGGGTTCACGACGTTCAGGAAGGGCCAGTCGTACGTCTGGGTCGCCTCGGCCAGCCAGTCCTTGATCGCCGGGATCTGCGCGAGGGAGAAGATCACGACGATCAGGGCGTACGGCGAGTAGGCGCGCAGGACTTCACCGCGCGGGTCGCTCTCGTCGAGGTCGAGGTCCTCGCTGCGGGTGCCGGTCAGTACGGACGCGCGTACGGACTCGTCGGCCGGTACGCGCGCGTGCGGTACGGCGACGAGGGCGCCCGCGCCGGCCAAGGCGGCGCCGATGTCGGCGAGTTGCGCGGAGAGGTAGTTGGAGGCCGCGAACTGGGCGACGGCGAAGGCGACTCCGCAGACCAGTGCCGGAACCCAGGTCTCGCGCAGGCCGCGCTTCCCGTCGACCAGGAAGACCAGCACGAGGGGCACCACCAGGGCCAGCAGAGGCGTTTGACGGCCCACCACGGTGGCGACGTCCTCCAGCGGGATGCCGGTGACCTGGGCGAGCGTCACGACCGGTGTGCCCATGGCGCCGAAGGCGACCGGGGCGGTGTTGGCGACCAGGGCGACGACGGCCGCGCGCACCGGGTCGAAGCCGAGGGCGACGAGCATGACCGAACAGATCGCGACCGGGGCGCCGAAGCCGGCGAGGGCCTCCAGGAGCGCGCCGAAGCAGAAGGCGACGACGAGGGCCTGGATGCGGGGGTCGTCGGAGAGCCGTCCGAAGGAGCGGCGCAGGATGTCGAAGTGCCGGGTGCGGACGGTCATCCGGTACACCCACAGGGCGTTGACGACGATCCACAGGATGGGGAAGAGCCCGAAGACGGCTCCCTGGGCGGCGCTGGAGACGGTCTGGCCCAGCGGCATGCCGTAGGCGAGCCAGGCGACCAGAGCGGCCGCCAGGAGCCCTGTGAGGCCCGCGAGATGAGCCTTCAGGCGCACTCCGCCGAGCAGGACGAGGACGATCACCAGGGGCAGGGCCGCGACCAGGGCGGACAGGCCCAGTGAGTCGGCGACGGGTTCGAGTTCCTGGACGTACACGGGCGCCTCCCCGATTCCGTCATGCGGAAAGCGATTTCTCACTTCGGCTTACGGAATGGTCGTGTCCGCGCCAACCGGACGTCAATGGCCGTGCGTCACTGAGCGAAACGCGCACCGAACGCGCACAGGAGACAGGTCAGTTGTCGGGAGAACGCAGCACCCGCAGATGGCCGCGGCGCGCGACCTCCATCGGGTCGGCCCGGCGGGCCCCGCCACCGGCCTCGGCGGCGCGCTCCTGCGGACGGGCCGCCTCGCGCACGGCGTTGGCAAGCGCTTCCAGATCGTCGCCGCTGGGCCGGGCCGGAGCCGAGCCGTCGACGAGCCGGACGACCTCCCAGCCGCGCGGCGCGGTGAGGCGCTCGGAG
Source organism: Streptomyces sp. SID13726 (assembly GCF_010548375.1). GTDB lineage: Bacteria > Actinomycetota > Actinomycetes > Streptomycetales > Streptomycetaceae > Streptomyces. The sequence goes on along the minus strand of NZ_JAAGLY010000013.1, from coordinate 239,744 downwards.
TGCTCGGCGCACAGGTCGTAGCAGTGGGGTTCGGCGTAGGTGGCGAGCGGGCCGAGGACCGCGGTCGAGTCGGCGTAGACGTACGTCAGCGTCGCGACGGCGGGACGGCCGCAAGCGGTGCGCGAACAGCGACGTACAGGGCTCACGACGTTGGACGGTACCGCACTCTTGAGCGGGCCGCGACGACTCTCCCCCAGGTCACTCCACCGTGTCGTGCTGTGAAACGCCCCACACGCCACTCCGCCCACACCGCGATGACCTGCACGGACACCCGTTTTCGAGGGGCCGAACAGACCTGGACCCGGTCACTACTTGGTGCAAAGCAGGTCAATTGCCTTGAGTTCGACGGTCTTGGAGAGATACGGAAACGAGCCCAACCTTGGCTGGAATGGTCATCCGGCGACATGACGTACGAGACGATCGCACGCCGTTCCGTGCGGCGCCCGGGGTACCGCGTGGGGGCCGGGCGGCGGACCGCGGCGAGGATTACGCTTCACCAGTGATGGACAACCCCGTAACGCCCCGCGCCACCGGCCCCGGGCCCCGCCGCCGTGACCGCCACGGACGCGGCATGCGCGGCCCGATCGCCCCGCCGCAGGTGCCGCTCGCCGCCAGCAGGGCCGAGGCGTTCGCGGATCTGGTGCAGGACTCCGTGGAGCGCCTGGAGCGGCGGTGGCCGCAGCTCGCCGACATCGACTTCCTGGTCCTTGAGGTGCCGCGGCTGGACGGTCCCGGGCAGGCCTGGAACGACGAGGCGGTGCCGCTCGGCGGGACGATCGCCGCGCGCGAGGGGCGTCCCGCGCGCGTGGTCGTCTACCGGCGGCCCGTGGAGATCCGCACCAAGGGGCGCGACGAGCGGGCGGCGCTGGTGCACGAGGTGGTCGTGGAGCAGGTCGCCGAACTGCTCGGACTCACCCCGGAGACCGTGGACCCCCGCTACGGCGAGGACTGAACCCGGCTACTTCTGGAGCACGGACAGGTCCTCGTCGGCCTCCGGCACCGACACCGTCCCCCGGTCGTCCGGGAGGTTCTGGATCGTGAAGCCCGGCACTCCCTCCTCGGTCGCCGCCAGCATCCGGGAGCCGTAGACCGGGCCTCCGGAGACGCGCTCCACCGTCAGGGCGTACGTGCCCTTGAGGCCGGTCGGGGTGGGGGCCTCGACGTTCTCGGTGGTGCCTGCCTTGACGGTGAAGGTCTTCGTGACCGGCTCGCCGCCCTCGCTGCCCGCCGACGCGGTGACCTTGACGGTGGCTGCTCCGGTGGGCGCCGTCAGGGCGAGCGTGGTGCCCTTGGCGCTGTTGTCGGCGACCGTCGCGCGCGTGGCGATGGGCCGCGTGGCCGGGATGAACGCCGTCTCCTGGTCGTCGCCCTTGCCGCGGACGACCCGCAGGGCGGCGACCACCGGCACCGAGCCGCCGGAGGAGGTCAGCACCAGCGAGCCCGCCTCGCCCCGGGTGACGTCGCCGAGGTCGGCGGCGGCGGTCATGCCCGCCTTCACGTGCAGTGTCTCGTTGCCGGCCGGGGTGATCTGGCCTGACGGCGAGGCGAGCCTCACCGTCAGGTCGGCGTCGTCGTCGCCGGGCGCGAAGGCGATCAGGCGCACCGCGGTGGCGTCCTTCGGGATGCCCGGCAGCACCAGGCGGTCGGAGGGGTCGGTGGCAGCGGGCAGCCAGTCGCCGCCGAGCTTGTCGTCCAGGGCCTGCACGGCCGCGCCCACACGCCCGCTGCGGACGTTCACATGGAGGGTGAGGTTCTCCTGCTTCTCCTCGGTGAGCGTGGACAGCAGGATCGGGTCGCTGGAGTGCGGCGCGACGGTGATGCCCTCCCCCAGCGTGGAGTCCAGGGCGCCGTCCTTGCCGTAGAGCTGGATGTCGACGACGGCGGCGGAGTCGTCGGGGTTGGTCAGGTGGACGTAGTCGGTGCGGTCGGCGGCCGTGCTCGCGCCCGTGAACCAGAACTCGGTGTCGGGAGCGGAGCAGTTGACGCCCTGGAGGCCGCGTCCGGAACCCGCGGCGACCTCCGTGGTCTCCTGGACGGTCCAGCCGGGCGCGAACTTCCCCTCGGCGGTGCCGACCAGGGCCGAGGCGTCGCCGCCGGAGGTGTCGCCGGTGGCCGGCTTGCCGGGCTCCCCGGGTTCGAGGACCGGCTTGGCGGCCTTCTTGCCCGTGCTCTTGCCGTCCGACTCCTCGCCGGCCGCCCGGAGTTCGGCCTTGCCCTCGCCGCTCGCGTCCTTGGTGACGGGCGTGAAGGAGGTGTACGACGTCTCCGCGATGTCGGAGGTGCTGGGCGCCGGGCACAGCAGGCTGGTGCGCTCCACGGGCAGTTCGGCGGCCGCCTCGGCGGTGGTCCTGGTGTCCGGGGTGTCGAGCGTGGCGAACCCGGTGACGGCGGCGAGCGCAACGACGCCGGCGATGAAGGACAGGGTGGTGCGGTTCACTGCTGGCTCCCGTCGGGACGCTCACTGCCGGCCGCGCCCGGGTGCTGCCTGGCCGGGTCGTACGCGGGGTCGTAGCCCTGGTCGTACTGCTGCTCGTAGGGGCCGCCGTACGTCTGGTCGTACTGCTGCTGGTTCTGGCCGCCGTAGGCGTACGGGTCGTACTGGCCGCCCTGGTACGGGTCCGCCTGGTACGGCTGCTGGTCGTAGCCGGAGGCCTGGTACTGCTCGGCGGTGCCCTGGTACTGGTCGCCGGTGTAGCCGCCGTACTCGGCGTTCGCGTAGCTCGGGGCGTCCCAGTCGCCGTAGGGCTGCTGCTGCGGGACGGCGGCGGGGGCGGGGGCCTCCTCCGGAGGAGGAGGGAAGTCCTCGGTCCCGCCCGTCTCCTCGGAGTCGGCCTCGGCCTGGGCGCGCAGGCGGCGGGCTCGGCGGCCCTCGCCCGCCACGGCCTGGGCGGGGATCGCCTGCTCCTCGGGGAGGTCGTCGTCGACGTCGCGGCGGCGGCCGGGCAGGGCCAGCACCACGAGGACGACGGCGAGGGAGCCCTGGACCCACAGCCAGAGGGTGTGGGTGAAGGGGTCGTCGAAGGTGACGTCCAGGGTGCCGCCGGAGGCGGGGAGTTCGAAGCCCTGGGCCCAGCCGTCGACGGTGGTCCGGGTGAGGGGCTTGCCGTCCAGGGTGGCCGTCCAGCCCTCGTCGGCGCTGTCGGCCAGGCGCAGGACGCGGCCGTACGCGCCGGCCGGGACCGTGGTGTGGATGTCGACGGGGCCCGCGGCCACCGGCTGTGCCGCGCCCGAGCCGGACTTGGCGACGATGACGGCGCGCGCGACCTCCTGGTCGACCCGCCACAGACCGCTGCCGTCCTGCTGGCTGAGCCGGGACAGACCGGGGGTGGCGTCCAGCACGCGCGTGACCTCGCGGGGCGCGCCCTTGTGGACGAGGACGTAGCGCACGGCGAACCCGCCGAGCTCGCTGGCCTGGTCGGCGCCGGAGCCGGCGACGAGGTTGGCGACGACCTTGTCGAGCCTGGTGTTCTCCCCGTCGGCCGCAGCGAGTTCGGCGTCGCCGAGGCGGGCGCCGGAGCCGCGGACCAGCATGTAGCCGACGTGAGCGGTGGAGTCGCTGTCGAGGACGAGGGTGCGGGCCTGGTCGCGGGTGCCGAGCTCCTCGGCGACGAACGCGGGCACCTGCACGGGGTCGCGGCGCTCCAGCGGTCCGTCGGCGCCGCCGATCATCCAGCCCGCGGCGACGAGCAGCGGGCCCGCGGCGGACGCGAAGGCGATCAGCGCGGCGACGGGCTGGCGCCAGCCGAAGCTCTGCTCGGCCACGCGTGCGCGTGCCCCGTCGGCGCCGAGCACGGCGGCGGCCAGCAGGGCGAGGCCGTAGACGAGGGTGGCGGGTCCCGCCCAGGTCGAACCGTTGGACAGGACCGCGAAGACGAGGCCGGTCAGGGCCACCGCCCAGGCCGCCCAGATGCCGAACTGCCGCTCGGAGCGCAGCAGGGCGGCGAGCGCGGCCAGCACGATGCCGATGAGCATCAGCCCGTCGACGGTGCCGGGGCCGCCGGGGCTGGCGCCGAGGAGGTCGAGGGCGGAGGCGGACGAGGAGCCGTACGCGAGGCCCGCCTGCTGGAAGAAGCCGAACGGGAGCAGCGTCAGCGACCAGGGCGCCAGGACCAGCAGGGGGGTGCCGAACTGGGCGAGGAAGCGCGGGCCGTAGCCGGTGAGGTCGGTGCGGCGCACGGCCAGCACGCCGATGCCGAGGAGCAGTGCGATCGGCCAGATGATCGGCGTGAACGCGGTGGTGACGGTCAGCAGCAGGGCGTACGCCCAGGTGGCGCGCCAACTGCCACGCGCGCCCGTGGTGTTCGTCAGGCCCGCGGCCGAGACGCCCGCGCGCGCGATGAGCGGCAGCAGGACGGCGAGGACGGCGGTGCCCACGCGGCCGCCGGCGAGGGCGCCGGTGGCGGCGGGCAGGAAGGCGTAGACGACGGCCGCCCACGCGCGCAGGAGGCGGGACTCGACGAGCGGACGGGACGCGAAGTAGGCGGTGAATCCGGCCAGCGGCACCGAGCAGACCAGCAGGACGGTCAGCGCGAGCCCGGTCGAGCCGAACAGGACGGAGGCGAACGCCGCGATGACCGCCAGGTAGGGCGGTGCGGACGGGGTGCCGCCCGCGCCCACCGCATGCCAGGAGTCCAGGTAGCGCGACCACAGCTCGCTCGCCTCGCCCGGGGCGGGCAGCAGGGCGCCGCCCGCGAGCGCGCCGCCGCCCAGGAGGTTGCGGCAGGCGACCAGGGAGACGAGCAGCAGGCCCAGGAAGAGCATCGGGCCGGGGTTGCGGGCGACGCGCTTGAGGCGGGCGAACTGCTCGATCTCCAGGAAGTCCGCGTCGTCGCCGCCGGGCCCCGACTCGATGCCGCCGCCGTGGCGGCCGGCCGTGGCGGCCTCGGTGTCGGAGCCGCCGAAGAAGTCGCCCGCGACCTGTTCGACGGTGGCCCGCACGGTCGCGCCGGGCGGCGGGAACAGCTGCCTGAGCTCGTCCTTGTCGACGACCGGCTTGCCGCGCTTGGCCCGCCCGGCGATGATCCGCTCGGGCCGCAGCAGGGTGCCGAGCAGGCCCCTGATCTCGTCGACGGCCTGTCCGGGGACCTTGCCGACGAGGTAGGCGACGGTCCGCAGCACGGTGCCGACGACCAGGCGCACCAGCACCCAGGGCAGCAGGGCGGTACGGGTGTTGACGAGCAGGGTGTAGACGGCGCCGGCCTTGTCGACCTTGTGCGGGGAGGCGGTGGTGCGGCCCGCGCAGTCGACGGCCCGGCGCTCGCGGGAGGCCGCCTCGGCATGGCGTACGACGGCCTCGGGGGCGATGAGGACGCGGTGGCCGGCGGCCTGGGCGCGCCAGCACAGGTCGACGTCGTCGCGCATCAGGGGCAGGCGCCGGTCGAAGCCGCCGAGCTGCTCGAAGAGGTCGCGGCGGATCAGCATGCCGGCGGTGGAGACCGACAGCACGGACCGGACGTGGTCGTGCTGGCCCTGGTCCTGCTCACGGCGGTCGAGGCCGGTCCAGCGGCGGCCGGAGTGGGCGATGGAGACGCCTACCTCAAGCAGCTGCCGCTTGTCGTACCAGCCGCGGAGCTTGGGGCCCACGACGGCTACGTCGTCCCGGCCCAGTTCCAGTTCGTTCTCCACGACGCGCAGCAGCTGGGCCAGGGCGTCGGGGTCGGGGGCGCAGTCGTCGTGCAGCAGCCACAGCCACTGGACCGGTTCGCCGTGCGGCAGTTCCGGCATGTCGTAGGCGTCGTCGCGCCACGTGCGCGTGACCGGGTCCCAGCCGCTGGGCCGCTTCAGGTACGGCAGCTCGTCCGGGGTGAGGACCGGGGCGGTGCGGTTCGCCTCCTCGACGGCCTGGCCGAAGCCGGTGCGCCGGGCGAGGTGCAGGACCCGGTCGTCGCCGAGGGCGTCGGTGACCAGCTGGGCGGAGTCGTCCGCGCTGCCGGTGTCGGCGGCCATGGCGAACTGCACGGGGCGCTCCTGGCCGAGCAGCCCGGCGAGCGCGTCGGGCAGCCAGCGGGCGCCGTCGTGGGAGACGAGCACCGCGGTCACCACATGACGCGGGAACTCAGGAGTGGCAGCGTGCTCTTGGGCTGCCGTGTGGCTGTGCACGGACATCGAGGTACGGGCCCCGGTTCGGTGGACTGCGGTGGACGCCTGTGCCCGGTGGGGGCGGCGAGGCGTCTCGGACGAGCGCCCACACTATCGGCTGGGCATGGCAGCGGCCCGCCGCCTGTGGATAACCCACGTGCGACGGGCCGTTCGGTTGCGTGCGAGAAGTGCCGCGAAGAGAGCCTCGCGTCAGACGGCGGCCTTCTTCAGCCTGCGGCGTTCGCGTTCGGACAGTCCGCCCCAGATGCCGAAGCGTTCGTCGTTGGCGAGGGCGTACTCGAGGCACTCGGAGCGGACCTCGCAGGAGAGGCAGACCTTCTTGGCCTCGCGGGTGGAGCCGCCCTTCTCCGGGAAGAAGGACTCGGGGTCGGTCTGGGCGCACAGCGCGCGCTCCTGCCAGCCGAGTTCCTCGTCCGCGTCGTCGACCAGCAGTTGCTGCACCGTCTCGGTCATGTGCGCCCCTCGTCTGTCTTTCGCGTCCCCGTGATGTAGCCGTTACCGATGTCGGCTGAACGACACGAGTGAAATTACAAGTGTGCTGCTCCGGGCGAGTCAAGCCGAGATCTGCTATTGGGCCCCTTATTCACTCTGCGGAACCAAGGCCTAGCGGAAAGTGTTCAAATCGGCATAAACCTTGACAAGCAGACGAGGTCCGGGAGGGTCACCGACCCCGCGGCAAGCCGTGCGGACCTGTACGGGGAAGGACGCCCATCAGTTCGATCTCGTTCCGTACGCGCGTGTGGAGGTCGCGGGGAGGTCGCGGCCCGTGCGCCCGGTTGTGCGCCATGTGTCCCGGTAGGCGCATGAACAAACCTTTCACCAGACAGATGAACCGGATGAGGTGAAACCTGTCCCACATACCGGGTGTCGAGTTGACAGTGAAGGTGTGAACCGATGTCCTTGTGGGCATGCTCGCGAACTTGGCACTCACCTCGACCCGCACCGCCGGGTCCCACGGTGCTGCCCGCGCTCGCTGTAGCTGTTGTTGTTCCAGCTGTTGAGCCCATCCTGCTCCAGCTGTCGGCCGAGTCGTCCGTGACCCGGGCGGGACTCGGTCCACGTTCCCTCTGACCTTCGCTCCACTGATTTTCACTGAGGAACCACCGCACCCCATGAACAACGACAACGACCTCCAGATCGCCGGCGACCTCCTTGAGGTCCCGCACCTCCTCCAGCCCCGGCCCGAGCACCCGGCCACCGTCGCCGACTTCGTGGGCCTGGCCCGCTCCGTCGCCGCCGACCGCTCGCAGTGGGCGCACCTCGTCCGGTACGACGCGACGAGCCGCTGGTACCACCGGCTGCGCACCGGCCCCGGCTACGAGGTGTGGCTGCTGTCCTGGGTGCCCGGACAGGGCAGCGGGTCGCACGACCACGGCCGTTCCTCCGGTGTCCTCACCGTCCTGGAGGGCACACTGACGGAGCGGACCGAGCGGGGCACGCGCGCGCTGGAGGCGGGGGCCCAGCGGGTGTTCGCGCCGGGGTACGTCCACGAGGTCGTCAACGACGCGCTGGAGCCGGCGGTCAGCCTGCACGTCTACTACCCGGGTCTGACCGAGATGCCGATGCACACGACCTGCACCGCCCGCGAGGCCCACGACGAGGTGGTCGCCGTAACCTCATGACGCGTTGTCGTACCCGCCTGCAAGACTGGTTCCCATGCGAATCGTGGTTCTGGCAGGCGGCATCGGCGGTGCCCGTTTCCTGCGTGGTCTGAAGCAGGCCGCGCCGGACGCGGACGTCACGGTCATCGGCAACACCGGGGACGACATCCACCTCTTCGGGCTGAAGGTCTGCCCGGACCTCGACACAGTGATGTACACGCTCGGCGGCGGCATCAACGAGGAGCAGGGCTGGGGGCGGGCCGACGAGACCTTCCACCTCAAGGAGGAGCTCGCGGCGTACGGCGTCGGGCCCGAGTGGTTCGGGCTCGGGGACCGGGACTTCGCCACGCACATCGTGCGCACCCAGATGATCGGTGCCGGGTATCCGCTGAGCGCGGTGACCGAGGCGCTGTGCGACCGGTGGAAGCCGGGGGTGCGGCTGATCCCGATGACCGACGACCGGGTCGAGACCCATGTGGCGGTCGAGATCGACGGCGAGCGCAAGGCCGTGCACTTCCAGGAGTACTGGGTGCGGCTGCGGGCGTCCGTGCCGGCCCACGCGGTCGTGCCGGTGGGCGCGGAGCAGGCCAAGCCGGCGCCGGGCGTGCTGGAGGCGATCGCGGAGGCGGACGTCGTGCTGTTCCCGCCGTCCAACCCCGTCGTGTCCGTCGGCACCATCCTCGCCGTGCCCGGTATCCGTGAGGCCATCGCCGAGGCCGGGGTGCCGGTCGTGGGCCTGTCCCCCATCGTCGGGGACGCGCCCGTGCGCGGCATGGCCGACAAGGTGCTCGCCGCGGTCGGCGTCGAGTCCACGGCCGCCGCGGTCGCCGAGCACTACGGCTCGGGGCTGCTGGACGGCTGGCTGGTCGACACCGTCGACGCGGGCACCGTGGAGCGGATCGAGTCGGCCGGCATACGCTGCCGGGCCGTACCGCTGATGATGAGCGACCTGGACGCGACCGCGCGGATGGCCCGGGAGGCGCTGGAGCTCGCCGAGGAGGTGCGGGCCTCTTGAGCGGGACGGCTGCCGACGGCTACCGGGTCTGGGCCGTGCCGGGCCTGCCCGAGGTGCAGCGCGGGGACGACCTGGCCAAGGTGATCGCCGCCGCCGAACCCGGGCTCCTGGACGGGGACGTGCTGCTCGTCACCTCGAAGATCGTGTCCAAGGCGGAGGGGCGGGTCGTCGAGGCGGCCGACCGGGAGGCCGCGATCGACGCCGAGACGGTGCGGGTGGTCGCGCGGCGCGGGGCGCTGAGGATCGTGGAGAACCGGCAGGGGCTCGTGATGGCCGCCGCCGGGGTGGACGCCTCCAACACCCCCGCGGGGACCGTGCTGTTGCTGCCCGAGGACCCGGACGCGTCCGCGCAGGCGATCCGGGACGGGCTGCGGGACGCCCTGGGCGTCGAGGTCGGCGTCGTCGTCACCGACACCTTCGGGCGGCCCTGGCGTGCCGGGCTCACCGATGTCGCGATCGGGGCGGCCGGGGTGCGGGTCCTCGACGACCTGCGGGGCGGCACGGACGCGTACGGCAATCCGCTGAGCGCGACCGTCGTGGCGACGGCCGACGAACTGGCCGCCGCCGGTGATCTCGTCAAGGGCAAGGCCGCCGGGCTGCCCGTCGCCGTGGTGCGCGGGCTGGCGCAGGTGGTGGCCGCGGAGCACGGGGAGGGGGCGCGGGCCATGGTGCGCGAGGCGCGCGACGACATGTTCCGGCTGGGGACCTCCGAGGCGGTACGGGAGGCGGTGGCCCAGCGTCGTACCGTACGGGCCTTCACCGACGAGCCCGTCGACCCCGGTGCCGTGCGGCGGGCGGTGGCGCTCGCGGTCACCGCGCCGGCGCCGCACCACACCACGCCGTGGCGGTTCGTGCTGCTGGAGTCCGAGGGTGCGCGGACCGGACTGCTGGACGCGATGCGGGACGCCTGGATCGCCGATCTGCGGCGGGACGGCAAGTCCGAGGAGTCCATCGCCAAGCGGGTCCGGCGCGGGGACGTGCTGCGGAACGCGCCGTATCTCGTCGTGCCCTGTCTCGTGATGGACGGGTCGCACACCTACGGCGACGGGCGGCGGGACGGGGCCGAGCGGGAGATGTTCGTCGTCGCCGCGGGCGCCGGGGTGCAGAACTTCCTCGTCGCGCTGGCCGGGGAGCGGCTGGGGTCGGCGTGGGTGTCGTCCACGATGTTCTGCCGGGACGTGGTCCGGGAGGCGCTGGGGCTGCCGGAGGAGTGGGATCCGATGGGGGCCGTGGCGGTCGGGCACCCGGCGGAGGCACCGCGACCGCGGCCCGAGCGGGAGGCGGGGAGTTTCATCGAGGTGCGCTGAAGCGCCCGTGGTTTCGTGGGTTTCCCTCCGGTTCCTCTGACACCCCAGGACTTCATTCGTGGCAGGACGTTTCGCTCCGCGGCCTACCCGTACGACTGTGCGCGGTGGGGAAGTCGCCGTGCCCACCCCCCGGCCCGGTGGGTCGGGGGACGCGGGCGGGCTGGTGCGGACCTGGGTGCCCGGGTGGCCCGTCGATCTCGGGCTGGTGCTCGGGGCGCTGCGGCGGGGGCCGGGGGATCCGACGTTCCGGGCGCTGCCCGACGGGTCCGTGTGGCGGGCCAGTCGTACGCCGGCCGGGCCCGGGACCCTGCGGGTGTCGGTCCGCAGCGGTGAGGTGCGCGGGGAGGCGTGGGGGCCGGGGGGCGAGTGGCTGCTCTCGCGGCTGCCGGAGTTGCTCGGGGCCGCGGACGATCCCGCGGCGTTCGTGCCTCGGCATCGGGTCGTCGCGCATTCCTGGCATCGGCGGCCGGGGTTGCGGCTGACGCGGACCGGGCTGGTGCTGGAGTCGTTGATTCCTTCCGTGCTGGAGCAGAAGGTCACGACCGATGAGGCGTATCGGGCCTGGCGGTTGCTCGTGCGGAAGTTCGGGGAGCCGGCGCCGGGGCCCGCCGCGGGTGGGCGGTTGTGGGTGATGCCCTCGCCTCGGGGGTGGGCGTTGATTCCGTCGTGGGAGTGGCACAGGGCGGGGGTCGACTACAAGCGGGCCTCGACGATTCTGCGGTGTGTGCGGGTGGCCGCGCGGCTGGAGGAGGCGGTGGGGATGGCTCCGGATGCGGCGCGGGCGCGGTTGGAGGTGGTGCCGGGGGTGGGGCCGTGGACTTCCGCGGAGGTGGTGCAGCGGAGTCATGGGGCGGCGGATGCGGTGACTGTGGGGGATCTGCATCTGCCGGGGATCGTGGGGTTCGCGCTCGCGGGGGATCGGGACGCGGATGATGCGGTGATGTTGTCGTTGCTGGAGCCGTATGCGGGCCAGCGGCATCGGGCGGCTCGGTTGATCTTGTTGAGTGGGCGGGTTCCTGGGCGGCGGGCGCCTCGGATGACTCGGGGGGATATCGGGCGGTTGTGACGTGGGGGTGCCCTGTGGGTTTTTTCGCCCCCGCCGCCCCTACCCGTCCCATCCCCAGGGGCTGCCGCCCCTTCGACCCCGCCCAGGGGGCGCCGCCCCCTGGACCCCCGCTCCTCAAACGCCGGAGGGGCTGAATTTGGCCGAATTGAGCCGCATTTATCTGAAATGCAGCTGGATTCAGTCGGATTCACTGGTCCGAAGAGAACCGCACCGCCCCCGCCGGGATCCTCGCGTCGCACCAGATCCTCATGCCGTCCCGTAGTTCGTTGTCGGGGCCGATGACCGCGCCGTCTCCTATCACCGTGCCGGTGAGGACGGAGCGTTCGCCGACTCGGGCTCGGGTGCCGATGAGGGAGTCGGTGATCACCGCGCCCGGTTCGATCACGGCGCCCGGGAGGATCGTGGAGCCGAAGACCCGGGCGCCCTCCGCGACGTACGCGCCCTCGCCGACCACCGTGCCGCCGGTCAGCTTGGCGTCGGGGGCGACGCGGGCCGTGGGGAGGACGAGGCGGTCGCCGCAGCGGCCGGGGATCGCGGGGGACGGGGCGCGGCCGAGGACCAGGTCCGCGGAGCCGCGGACGAAGGCGGCGGGGGTGCCGAGGTCCAGCCAGTAGGTGGAGTCGACCATGCCCTGGAGGTGGGCTCCGGCCGACAGGAGTTCGGGGAACGTCTCACGTTCGACCGAGACCGGGCGGCCCTGCGGGATCGTGTCGATGATCGAACGGCGGAAGACGTACGCCCCCGCGTTGATCTGGTCGGTGACGATCTCCTCGGGAGTCTGGGGCTTCTCCAGGAAGGCCAGGACCCGGCCCGTGGCGTCGGTGGGGACCAGGCCGTAGGCCCGGGGGTCCGTGACCTTGGTGAGGTGGAGGGAGACGTCCGCGCCCGTGGTCTCGTGGGTGCGGACCAGGGCCCTGATGTCCAGGCCGGTGAGGATGTCACCGTTGAAGATCAGGACCGGGTCGTCGGGGCCCGAGCGCAGCCGCGAGGCCACGTTGCGGATCGCGCCGCCGGTGCCGAGGGGCTCCTCCTCGGTGACGTACTCGAGGTGGAGGCCCAGCGACGAGCCGTCGCCGAAGTGCGGTTCGAAGACCTCGGCGAGATAGCTCGTCGCGAGGACTATGTGGTCGACGCCGGCCGCTCTCGCTCTGGCCAGCTGGTGGGTGAGGAAGGGCACCCCGGCCGCGCGGACCATGGGCTTCGGGGTGTGGACCGTCAGGGGTCGCAGCCTCGTGCCCTTGCCCCCGACCAGGAGGATCGCTTCTGTCACCTGTCGTCTCCGCTTCCTGCCGGGACCGGCCCGAACTGTCTTTCGACCGGCCAGTGTATGCAGACCGTTGTGCGGTGCCTTCGACGGCCGTGCGGCATTCCGCGCCTGCCCCCCGACGGCGGTGAACTGCGATGCGGCGAGACCCTCAGCGGCCCTGGTAGCGGGCCGCGGTGGAACGGGTCGAGCCGAGCTTGCTGTAGAGCAGCCGGCCGGGGCACTCCGTATTGAAGCCGTCCCGGTGACCGGAGATCACGTTCAGTCGTACATTCTTACCTTTTCGGTAGAGATTCCCACCCCCCGACTTCAGATATGTCTTTCCGCTCGGGTTGGCGCCGTACAGACCGAGCTTCCACGCCGTGAGCCGGGCGACCGCCTTCACCGCGGCGGCGGACGGCTTGGTGGACTCGTAGCTGCCGAGGACGGCGATCCCCACGCTGTTGGTGTTGAAACCGAGGGTGTGGGCGCCGAGGACCGGCTTCGCCACGCCACCGGCCCGGCCCTCGTAGATGTTTCCGCACTTGTCCACGAGGAAGTTGTAGCCGATGTCGCGCCAGCCCATGCTCTTGACGTGGTACCGGTAGATACCGCGAATGAGCGAGGGAGCCTGCGCACAGCTGTACCCGTTGCCGGACGCCGTGTGGTGCACGAAGGCCGCCTTGGCCTTCTTCGTGTAGACGAACTTCTTCTCGCGCAGCTTCTCGTCGGCGCCCCAGCCGCGCCGGGTGACGATCCGCGGGCGCGGTCCGATGTACGGCTTCACCCGCTGCTGCTCCGTCAACTCCCCCGCGCGCAGGGCGAACAGCTCCTGTTCGGTCTGCTTGCGGTCCAGCGCCGGGAGTTCGGTGGCGCCGAGGACGCCGAGCCCCGCGTTGGCGGCGGACGCGTCGGTCGCGGCGAGTGCGGCGAGTGCGGCGACCGGTTCGGCGGTGGGGGCGGAGCGGTGGGTTCCGCCACGCCGGGCGACCCCGCGCCGGGCGACCCCGCGCCGGTCGACACCGCTCCGGGCGACCTCCCCCTCGGCCGCCTCCCCCGGGTCCACCAGCTCCAGCCGCAGCCCCGTCGGAAGAGGCGCCGCCGCCACCGTCGTACGAGAGCCGTCGGCCTCGTCCTCGGCCGTGCGGTCGGTCTCCGCGCGGACCCGGGCCTCGACCCCGTCCGAGTCGCCCACCCACAGGGGTGCGGTGGCGCCGCGGACCTGGCCGGAGGTGCGCTCGGCGGTGCCGGGGTCGGCGGCGTCGTCGTTGTGGGTCTCCAGGTCCTGCCAGCCGGACCAGGTGTCGGTGCCGGCCGCGCGGGTGCGGACCTGGACGCTGCCGTGCAGGGCGGTGTCCGGGTCGTCCCAGACGACTCCGACGAGGGAGAAGTGCCGTACGTCCCGGCGGGACACGCCCTGTTCGCCGGCCGGGGCGAGGGTGCGGTCGCGGGCGACGGGCGCGAGCGGCAACGACTGGGTGCCGCCCAGGACTTCCGCGCTCGGCGCCGGTCTCGACGCCGTCACCGGCGCCTGGTGGGCCGCGACCGCGGGCGGGGTGAGCGGCAGGGCGAGAGCGGCCGCACAGGTGACACCGATCGAGGAAGCAAGAAATCCGCGCATGCTTCTGATCTTGGACATAGTCATATAAATCTGTCCATCGGGGAACTGACGGGCCGTCGGGTCCCGTTGCGCCGAACCGGTGGCCCGGCGCGGCGGTGCGCACCCACGCGCCCGCGTACGCTTTCCCGGGTGAACGCCACCGATCGCACCCCTGCCGACCTGCTGCGATCCGCGCTCGCCGCGGATCCCGGACGCCCCCTGGTGACCTTCTACGACGACGCCACGGGAGAACGTGTCGAATTGTCCGTGGCCACCTTCGCCAATTGGGTGGCCAAGACCTCGAACCTCCTCCAGGGCGACCTCGCCGCCGCGCCCGGCGACCGGGTGGCGCTGCTGCTGCCGGCGCACTGGCAGACGGCGGTCTGGCTGCTGGCGTGCGCGTCGGTCGGGGTCGTCGCCGACGTCGGCGGGGACCCGAAGGCCGCCGACGTGGTGGTGAGCGGGCCGGACTCCCTGGAGGCGGCTCTCGCGTGCTCCGGGGAACGGGTCGCGCTCGCGCTGCGGCCGTTGGGCGGGCGGTTCCCGCGGACCCCGGACGGGTTCGTGGACTACGCCGTCGAGGTGCCGAGCCAGGGGGACCGGTTCGCGCCGTTCTCTCCGGTGGATCCCAAGGAGCCCGCGCTGGTCGTGGGCGGGCGGGAGTTCAGCGGGGCGGAGGTCGTGGAGCGGGCTCGGGCCGAGGGGACGGGGGACCGTGTGCTGTCCGGCTTGGCCTACGACACCTGGGACGGGTTGAACGCCGGGTTGTACGGGCCGCTCGCCACCGGGGGGTCCGTGGTGCTGTGCCGCCATCTGGATCAGTTGGGCGACGAGGGGCTGGCCAAGCGGATCGAGAGCGAGCGGGTGGCCGTGGTGCGCCGCTAAGAGAGGGTGGCCGTGGTGCGCCGCTGAGAGCGCGGTGACGGGGACACTCGGCGGATACCAGCCCGTCGTGGCCGGTGGCGCCCACCCGACGGACCCGCACATCGACACAGCCCCGCACCCCTGGCCGGACCAGTCACCCGTACGGCCCAGCCCAGGACGCTTCCCGCTCCCAGGTCGCGCCATGGTCGTAGGACGAGACTCCTACGACACCAGGGGGCACCCGCCGTGACCGACAGCGCAGGCACCCTCGGGCCCGGCGCGGGGTCGTCCGCGAGCGGGAAGGGGCTCATACGGCGGCGTCGGCGCAGGCGGGTCCGGTACGGAGGGCTCGCCCTGGGCGTGGTCGCCGCCGCGCTTGCCGGTGCCGGGTGGGCCGCCTACGCCAAGCTCGACGGGAACATCACGCCCGACGACGCGGCCGCCGCCGAGCTCGCCCGGTACGAGAAGGAGCGGCCGACCTCGCTGGTCAAGGACGCGCAGAACATCCTGCTGATCGGATCGGACTCACGGTCGGGGGACGGCAACGCCCGGTACGGGCGGGACTCCGGGACCGAGCGGTCCGACACCACGATCCTGCTGCATCTGGCCGCCGGGCGACGCACCGCGACCGCCGTCTCGCTGCCCCGCGACCTGATGGTGGACGTGCCCGCGTGTCTGCGGCCTGACGGCACCCGCAGCGAGCCCATGTTCGCGATGTTCAACTACGCCTTTCAGAAGGGCGGTTCGGCCTGCACGATCCGAACCGTCGAGAAACTCACGGACATTCGCGTGGATCATCACATGGTGGTCGACTTCCACGGCTTCAAGGACATGGTGGACGCCGTCGACGGAGTCGCCGTCTGCCTCGCCGAACCGATCCACGACAAGGCCGCCAAGCTGCGGCTTCCGTCGGGCCGGGTGACGCTCGACGGTGAGGAGGCGCTCGGCTATGTGCGGGCCCGCAAGTCCCTCGGCAACGGCAGCGACACCGACCGGATGGACCGTCAGCAGCGCTTTCTCGGGGCGCTGGTCAACAAGGTGCAGAGCAATGACGTACTGCTGAATCCGGTGAAGCTCTATCCGGTGCTGGACGCGGCGACTTCCTCGCTCACCACCGACCCGGACCTCGCGAGCCTGCGCGGGCTCTACGAACTCGTGCGCGGGCTGCGGGACATCCCCGCCGGGCGGGTGCAATTCCTGACCGTGCCGCGGGAGTCGTACGTCTACAACGCCAATCGCGATCAACTCGTGGAGCCGGAGGCCCAACGGCTTTTCGAACGGCTGCGCAAGGACGCACCGGTGAAGGTGACGGAGAAAGCCCCGAAAGTTTCAGAACTTTCTCATCGACCTCGCCGCGAAGAAAGCTATGGAGAAACTGAGAACGGCGGTGGAGTGCCCGCCTTCCGCGGCAACACGGCCGCCGAGGACACCTGCGAGTAAAGCATTCACCAAGGGCGTGCAGCGGTGTCCGGGCAAATGGGCGGATTGCCCGGTTGTAGGGACGTGGAATTTGTCACCGCCGTAACCTGTCGGCGAATCGGACGGCTAGTGTGAGCGCTCCGGTGCATCCGGCCGACGGAGGATTCAGCAACCGTGGACGCACAAGGCCGTGGACGGGCGGGCGACATCGATCCAGCCGACCAGTGGGTGCTCAACCCGAACACCGGTGAATACGAACTGCGACTGACCCCTTCCGCACCGCAGTCGGGCGTTCCCGGACCGCGCAGGTCGGCGCCCGCCGTGGACAGCAGGACGGCCGCGCCCGTGGCCCCCGGCCGCGACGTCCCGCCGCCGCGCAGGCGCCGGGGCGCACCGGAGGAGCCGTTGCCGGGCCGACGCGGGCACCGGCCGGCCAAGAAGAAGTCGAAGGCGAAGAAGGCGCTGCTGTGGACCGGCGGCACCATGGCCTTCGTGCTCGTCGCGGCGGCGGGCGGCGGCTACCTCTACATCCGGCACCTCAACGGCAACATCACCTCCGTCTCCGACGACGGCGCGAGCACCGGTGGCTTCCAGACCGACAAGGCGATCAACATCCTGCTGATCGGCACCGACAAGCGCACCGGCGCGGGCAACGAGAGCTACGGCGACTCCGGCAGCGTGGGCCACGCGGACACCACGATCCTGCTGCACGTCTCCAAGGACCGGACGAACGCGACCGCGCTCAGCATCCCGCGCGACCTGATCGTGGACGTCCCCGACTGTCCGACCACGCAGGACGACGGCTCGACGAAGGTGATCGCGGGCACCGACGACGTCCGCTTCAACACCAGCCTCGGACAGGACGGCCGTACGCCCAGCTGCACGGTGCGGACCGTGACCGAGCTGACCGGGATCCAGGCCGACAACTTCATGGTGGCCGACTTCAACGCGGTCAAGACGCTGACCACGGCGGTCGGCGGGGTCGAGGTCTGCCTGGCGAAGGACATCAACGACAAGGACTCCAAGCTCAAGCTGTCGAAGGGCAAGCACACCATCTCGGGTGAGGACGCCCTCGCGTTCGTGCGCACCCGGCACTCGGTGGGCTTCGGCGGCGACCTGAGCCGGATCGGGCTCCAGCAGCAGTTCCTGAGCGCGCTGATGCGGAAGCTGAAGTCGAACGACACGCTCACCAACCCGGCGAAGATGATCAAGCTGGCGGAGGCGGGCACCAAGGCACTGACCGTCGACTCGCAGCTGGACAGCATCTCCAAGCTGAAGGACCTCGGTCTGGAGCTGGGCAAGCTCAACGTGAAGAACCTGACCTTCACCACCGTGCCGGTCGTCGACAACCCGGCGGAGAAGGTGAAGGCGACCGTCGTCCTCAACGACTCCACGGCGCCCACCGTGTTCGACATGATCAAGAACGACGTGTCGTTCACCGAGGTGAAGAAGAAGGCCAGCGCGTCGAAGAGCGCCGAGGCGGCCGAGGAGGCGGCCCGGCTCAAGGGCACCAAGTCCGCCGCCGCCGACGTACGGGTGCGCATCCTCAACGGCGGTGCGGCGGCGGGCAGCGCGCAGGCCGAGCTGGAGTACCTCCAGAACGAGGAGGGCGTGCTGAAGTCGGAGAACGCGGGCAACGCGGACGCGTCGCCGGCGAGGACGACCCTGGAGTACGCCCCCGACCAGGCCGACCAGGCGCGCCGGCTCGCGGCCATCCTGGGCCTGTCCGGGGCGCAGCTCAAGCCCGGCAAGAGCGTGACCAACTCCCAGGGTCTGCCCACCATGTCGCTCACCCTGGGCAAGGACTTCAAGGGCGCCGGGGTGTCCTTCACCACGGCGACGAAGGCACCGGAGGGGGTGCAGCAGTCCACGGCCGACAAGGTCGAGTGCGCCAAGTGAGGTCCGGGGGCGTGCCGTTGTGCGCCCACCGCCGGTGATCGCACGGTCTCGGAGCGTCCCCTCGGCCGGGGCTCTCGGGCCCGTGTGCCGGGCGCAGCGGTGCGGGCGGGACGTTGTCCGCCGGTTCCGCGGTGACCTGAGGGGCCTGTCGTGCGTCTAACCAGTCGCACGGCAGGTCTTTTCGTTGGTTCGGTGTGAGGGTGGGGAGACAGGGGATGGCGTACAGCGATGTGCACGAGGAGGGGGCGCGGCCGGATTCCCGGCCCGCTCCAGCGCCGGAGCCGCCGGAATCCGGCCTGGACGGCGGCGGGCGGCACGGGCGGCGGCGCGGGCCGCGCAAGCACCGGGTACTGAGATGGTCCGCGGCCACGCTCGCCGTGCTGATACTCGGATCCGGTGGCGCCGGATACCTCTACTACGAGCATCTCAACGGCAACATCCGCAAGGGCGAGCGCAGCAGCGGCGACTCCAAGGCGCGCAGGACCGGGGCCAACGCGGCCGGGCAGACCCCGCTGAACATCCTGCTGATCGGTTCGGACAGCCGTAACTCCGACGAGAACGTCAAGCTCGGCGGCAGCCGGGACAACCGCGGCAACCCGCCGCTGGGCGACGTGCAGATGCTGATCCACCTCTCCGCGGACCGCAAGAGCGCCGCGATGGTCAGCATCCCGCGCGACACCCGGGTCGACATACCCGAGTGCAAGGACCCGGACACCGGCAGGACCTACCCGGCGACCACCGACATCATCAACACCTCGCTGGCCCGCGGCGGGGCCGGCTGCACGCTCGCCACCTGGCAGAACCTCACCGGGGTCTACATCGACCACTGGATGACGATCGACTTCTCGGGCGTGGTGCGGATGGCGGACGCCATCGGCGGCGTCAACGTCTGTGTACGGCAGAACGTGTGGGACCGCCCGACGGCCGCGGTGCCCGGCGGCTCCGGGCTGAAGATGCGGGCCGGGACGCACAAGGTGCAGGGCAAGGAGGCGCTGCAGTGGCTGCGCACCCGGCACGCCTGGGGCAGCGACCTGATGCGGGCCAGGGCCCAGCACATGTACCTGAACTCGATGATCCGCACGCTGAAGGGGCAGAACGTCTTCACCGACACCCCGCGGCTGATGGACCTGGCCGAGGCGGCCACGAAGTCCCTCCAGGTGTCCGAGGAGATCGGCACCGTCAAGAAGCTCTACGACCTGGGCACCCAGCTCAAGTCGGTGCCGACGGACCGCATCACCTCCGTGACGATGCCGAACGTCGAGGACCCGCAGAACCGGGACCACGTCGTCCCCGACGGCGCGAACGCCGACAAGCTGTGGGAGATGCTCCGCGACGACGTGGCCCTCGACGACAAGGGCGGCAAGGGCAGGTCGTCCGGCGGGAAGAAGCCCGCGGAGAGCACGAAGGCCCCCTCCGCTCCCGACGCCCGGATCGGTGTCGTCGTGCAGAACGCCACCGCCACCTCCACGCTCGGCCCGGTGAGCGGACGCGCGGGCGCGCTCGCCGAGGAGCTCGTGCGGAAAGGTTTCTCGCAGGCCTCCAAGGACGCCACGACCGGCCTCTCCGAGGACCGCACGGTGGTGCGCTACCCCAGCGCCGACCTGGAGGGCGACGCCCAGCGGATCGCCAAGTCCCTGGGGATTCCGCTGAGTTCGGTGAAGAAGTCGACCGATGTGTCAGGAGTCACGCTGGTCGTGGGCGCCGACTGGCGCAACGGGACGGCGTATCCGAAGCGGTCCGAGCCCAAGGCCGGTGACCTGCCGGGGAACTCGGACGCCATCAACGGCTCCGACACCAAGCAGTGCATGGACGTCTACGCGCCCTATCGCTGGTAGTCGAACGGTACGCCCCGGGCGTACGTACATACTTACAGAATCGGAACAGGAACAACTCACGTCGCTCAAAGCCCGACCGGGCGGCTAGTGTGAGCGATCCAGGGACCCCCGGGCACACGTCTGCCCAGGGGTCGAGCACTGTGTTGACCAACACCCGTGCGCTTCCGGGGGAGGCGCCGCGTGGCCCTGACGGAGGATTCGGACAGCCGTGGACGCACAAGGCCGTGGGCGGGCGGACAACGTCGATCCCGCAGACCAGTGGGTGCTCAATCCGAACACCGGTGAATACGAACTGCGACTGACCCCTTCCGCACCGCAGTCGGCCGTTCCCGGACCGCGTAGATCGGCGCCCTCCCCGAGCAGGGTCGGCGCGGGCGTCCCGGGCAGTCGTACGACGGCCCCCGTGGCCCCCGGCCGGGACGTCCCGCCGCCGCGCAGGCGCCGGGGCGTGCCCGAGGAGCCGCTGCCGGGGCGGCGCGGGCGGCGGCCGGTCAAGCAGAAGTCCAAGGCCAGGAAGGTGCTGCTGTGGACCGGCGGCACCATGGCCTTCGCGCTGGTCGCCACGGCGGGCGGCGGCTACTTCTACCTCAAGCACCTGGAGGGCAACGTCGGCACGACCGACGTCGGTGACGCGGCCGCGAGCAGCTTCAGCAAGGACGAGGCCTTCAACATCCTCATCATCGGCACCGACAAGCGCACCGGTGAGGGCAACGAGGGCTACGGCGACGCGGGCAGCGTGGGCCACGCGGACACCAACATCCTGCTGCACGTCTCCAAGGACCGGACGAACGCGACCGCGCTCAGCATCCCGCGCGACCTGATCGTGGACGTGCCGGACTGCGACACCAAGCAGGAGGACGGCACCAGCAAGGTCGTCGCGGGCACCGAGGACGTCCGCTTCAACACGAGCCTCGGACAGGACGGCCGGGACGCGGGCTGCACGATGCGTACGGTCGAGGCGGCCACCGGGATCAAGCCGGACCACTTCGTGATGGCCGACTTCAACGCGGTGAAGACCCTGACCTCCGCGGTGGGCGGGGTCGAGGTGTGCGTGGAGAAGGCCGTGGACGACAAGCAGTCCAAGCTCAAGCTGCCCGCGGGCAAGTCGACCGTCGAGGGCGAGCAGGCCCTCGCGTTCGTCCGCACCCGGCACGCCTTCGGCAACCAGGGCGACCTGGACCGGATCAAGGTGCAGCAGCAGTTCCTGGGCTCGCTGATGCGGCAGATGACCTCGGGCGACACCCTCACCAGCCCCACCAAGCTGCTGAAGCTGGCGGAGGCCGCGACCAACGCGCTCACCGTGGACAGCGCGATCGGCAAGGTCGGCACGCTCAAGGACATCGCCCTGGAGCTGAAGAAGGTGCCGACGAAGAACATCAGCTTCATGACGATCCCGGTGGTCGACAACCCCGCCGAGACGGTCAAGGCGACGGTGGTCGTCGACCAGACGCGGGCTCCGGAGATCTTCGACGCCATCACCGGCGACGTCTCGTTCACCGAGGTCAAGGCGCAGGAGAAGAAGGAGAAGGCGGAGGTCGCCGCGCGGCTCAAGGGCACCAAGTCGGCCGCCGCCGACGTACGGGTGCAGATCCTCAACGGCGGTGCCGCGGCGGGCAGCGCCCAGCAGCAGCTGGCGTACCTCCAGACCGAGGCGGGCGTGACCAAGTCCGACAACGCGGGCAACGCCGAGGCGGACCTCGCGAAGACGACCCTGGAGTACGACCCCGACCAGGCCGACCAGGCCCGCCGTCTCGCCGACATCATGGGCCTGTCCGGCGCGGCCCTGAAGCCCGGCAAGAGCGTCACCAACGCCCAGGGCCTCCCGGCCATGACCCTCACCCTCGGCAAGGACTTCAAGGGCGCGGGCGTGAAGCTGAACTCCTCCGCGCCGGCCGCGTCGAACGTGGAGAAGTCCACGGCGGACAAGGTGCAGTGCGCGAGCTGAGGGGTACGGCGGGGCCGGGCCGCCTCTCGGTGCCGGGCTGACACGAACGGCAACTCCCAGGTCTCGCACAGGTTCATGGGGCAACCTCGCGGGCCCGTCGTATGTCTAAGACGTGCGGCGGGCCCGCTGCATGGCGTGCGGGTCCGGGTGGGTGGGGTGGGAGGACGGGAACGTTGACAACGCAATACAGGGTGCAGGACGTCGCGCCGGACACCGCGGGGGACGGTGGGGGCAGCACTCGGGCACCGCGCAAGCACCGGGTGCTGAGATGGTCCGCGGCCACGCTCACGGTGCTGATACTCGCGGTGGCCGGGACCGGCTACCTCTACTACCGGCACCTGAACGCCAACATCGAGCAGGACGACCTGAACCTGGGCGACAACAAGGTCGCCGGGCCGACACCGAACGCGGCCGGGCAGACCCCGCTGAACATCCTGGTCATCGGCTCGGACGCGCGGGACAGCAAGGAGAACCAGGAACTCGGCGGCGCCCGGGAGACCTTCGGCTCCACTCCGCTCGCGGATGTGCAGATGCTGCTGCACCTGTCCGCCGACCGCTCCAACCTGTCGGTCGTGAGCATGCCCCGCGACACCCTCGTCAAGATCCCCAAGTGCACCGACCCGGACGACGGCAAGGTGTACGCGGCCAGCGAGGGCCGGGTGATGACCAACCAGAGCCTCGGCCACGGCGGTCCCGGCTGCACGGTGGCCACCTGGCAGGAGCTGACCGGCATCCGCATCGACCACTTCATGATGGTCGACTTCTCGGGCGTGGTCTCCATGGCGGACGCCATCGGCGGGGTCCCGGTCTGCGTGGACGCCAACATCCACTCGCGCGACAGCCAGGGGCACGGCTCGGGGCTGAAGCTGGAGAAGGGCACGCACCCGGTCAAGGGCGTGCAGGCGCTCCAGTGGCTGCGCACCCGCTACGGCTTCGAGGACGGCAGCGACCTCGCCCGGGCCAAGGCCCAGCACATGTACATGAACTCGATGGTCCGCGAGCTGCGCGAGAACGCCACCCTCTCCAGCCCGAACAAGCTGCGCAAGCTCGCCGAGCAGGCCACGAGGGCCATCACCGTCGACTCGGGGCTCGGCACCGTCAAGAAGCTCTACGACCTCAGCAACGAGCTGCGCAAGGTCGAGCCGTCCCGCATCACGATGACGACCATGCCGAACCGCTACGTCGGCGCCCGCGTGGAGCCCACCGAGGACGCCGAGCAGCTGTTCCGGCTGGTGCGCGAGGACATCGCGCTGGACGGCAAGGACGCGAAGAAGGCGACCGCGCAGAAGACCGCGGAGGCGTCCGCCACCCCCGCCGCCGCCGAGGACAAGGACGAGATCGGGGTCCTGGTCCAGAACGGCACCCGCACCGACACCCTGGCCGCGGCGAGCGGCCGCGCGAGCACGGTCGCCGGGCTCCTGGTGGAGAAGGGCTACACCAAGGCGTCCTCCGACCGCTCCGCGTCCCTCAGCGAGGCGAAGACGCTCGTCCGCTACCCGAGCGCGGAGCTGGAGTCGGATGCCCTCGCGGTCGCCAAGTCCCTGGGGATTCCCACGAGTTCGGTGAAGAAGTCGACCGATGTCTCAGGGGTCACGCTCGTCGTGGGCGCCGACTGGCGCGAGGGTACGGCGTACAAGGCGGCCAAGCAGGACGACACCACCCCGAAGACGGCTGAAGCCCTCAACGGGGCGGACGAGTCGGCCTGTATGCACGTGAACCCGGGGTTCACCTGGTGAGCTGACTCACGCCTCGCTCAGCACCGCCGGGCGCCGCGAGGCGATGACCCGCTTCGCCAGTGAACGGGGGCTGGTCAGAAAGCCGTAGCCCCACGACATGTGCATGGTGGCGAGCGCCACGGGGATCTGGAGGCGGGCCTTCAGCGGCAGCCCCTTGCCGGCGGGCAGCGAGCCCAGCACGATCGCCGCGAGGTACCCGCCCGGGATCACGAAGCCGAGCGGGGTCAGCGCGGCGCCGACCACGATGCCGGCCGCGATGGCGCACACCGCGGTCGGCGGGGCGAGGTAGCGCAGGTTGATGGAGCCCTCGTGGTAGCGGGCGACGACGTGCCGCCAGCGGCCGTAGTCCTTGTACTGCTTGGCGAGGGCCTTCACCGACGGCCTCGGGCGGTACGACACCTTCAGCTCCGGCGAGAACCAGATCAGCCCGCCCGCCTCACGGATGCGGAAGTTCAGCTCCCAGTCCTGGGCGCGGATGAACTCCTCGTTGTAGCCGCCCTGTTGCTCCAGGGCCTCGCGCCGGAAGACACCGAGGTAGACGGTCTCGGCCTGCTGGGCCGCTCCCCCGGTGTGGAAGGCCGCGTTGCCCACGCCGATCTTCGAGGTCATGGCGGCGGCGACCGCGTGCTCCCAGTCGTTCTCGCCCTCGGCGTGCATGATCCCGCCGACGTTCTGCGCGCCGGTCTCCTCCAGGAGCCGTACGGCGGTGGCGATGTAGTTCGGCGAGAGGATGCCGTGCCCGTCGACGCGGACGACGATCGGGTGGCGGGAGGCCTTGATCGCGGCGTTGAGGGCGGCGGGGGTGCGGCCGGTGGGGTTCGGGACGGTGTGGACGCGCGGGTCTTCGCTCACGAGCTCGGCGGCGATCTCGTCCGTACGGTCCTTGGACGGACCGAGGGCGATCACGACCTCCATCTCGCCGGCGTACTCCTGCGCGAGGATCGCTTGGACGGCTCCGCGCAGATGCCGCTCCTCGTCGAGGACGGGCATGATCACGGACACGGCGGGGAGCTGCACGTCGGGCTTGGCGTTCATAGGGGGCTCACGTTACCGCGAACGGGGGACAGCGTTGCGCGCCGCCGGGGGCGGTGCACCGGGCGGCAGATCGTATGGGCCTACGGTGCTCAGGATCCCTCGTTCGGCTGTTCTCGCGGAGGTGTCCCCCATGCCCGCCACGCCGCCCAGATCCTCCGCCCCCCGCCCCCGCCCACCGCAGCGCAGGCCCTCCCGGCCACCCGTACGACGCAAGCGCCCGCGCTGGGCCATGCGGGCGGCGACCACCCTGTCCGTGGTGGTGCTCGCCTCCGCCGGGATCGGGCACGCGGTGGTGACCAGCCTCGACGCGGACATCGCGCGCGTGGACCCGTTCAAGGACATGAAGAACCGGCCGCGCGCCGGGCACGGCATGAACGTCCTGCTGGTCGGCACCGACGGCCGCGACAAGATCACCGAGGCAGAGCGGCAGAAGTACCGGCTCGGCGGGGCGCCCTGCCACTGCACCGACACGATCATGATCGTGCACATCTCGGAGGACCGGGAGCGGGCCAGCGTGGTGAGCCTGCCGCGCGACTCGTACGCGATGACTCCCGCGCACGTCGACGAGACCACGGGGGAACGGCACCACGGACACCCCATCAAGATCAACGCGGCGTACGCGGAGGGCGGTCCGCAGCTGACGGTCAGGACCGTGGAGGCCATGACCCACGTCAAGATCGACCACTATCTGGAGGTCGACTTCACCAGCTTCATGAAGACGGTGGACGTCCTCGGCGGGGTGGAGATCTGCAACGCCGACCCGCTGAAGGACTCCTACACCGGTCTCGACCTGGCCGCGGGACGCCACCTGCTGATGGGCGGCCAGGCCCTCCAGTACGTCCGCTCCCGGCACGCCGACGGGTCCTCCGACCTCGGCCGGATGAAGCGGCAGCAACGGTTCCTCGCGGCCCTGATCGACCGGGCGACCTCGTCCGGCATCCTCCTGAACCCCATGAAGTTCCGCGACGTGACCCGGGCCGTCCTCGGCTCCGTACGCGCCGACAAGGGCTTCGGCACGGACGAGCTGCTCGACCTGGGCCGCGCGATGCGCAACTTCTCCCCCTCGTCGTCGGAGTTCACGACCGTGCCGATCGGTCAGATGGGATACGTCGTCAAGGGCGTCGGCTCGACCCTGAAGTGGGACCCGGTGAAGTCCTCGCGGCTGTTCGGGGCCCTGCGCGAGGACCAGCCGCTGGCCGCGCACAAGGTGCAGAGCAAGGCGCTGCTCGTCCCCGTGGCCCCGCAGCAGATCCGCGTCCAGGTCGAGAACGGCACGGCGACCGGCGGGCTCGGCAAGCGCGTGGACGCGGCGCTGGCGTCCACGGGATTCCGCACGACGGGCAACCCGGCGACCTCCACCGAGCACACGGTCACACGCACGGTCGTCTCCTACGACCCCCGCTGGGACCGCTCGGCCCGCTCACTGGCGGCGGCCCTGCCCGGGAGCGAGCTGCGGGCCGTCAAGGGCCAGGGCGCCGTACTGAAGGTGATCGCGGGCACGGACTTCGAGAAGGTCCGCAAGGTACGCGCCGAGGACGAGAGCCAGGGGGAGTCCGGGGTGGTCACGGGGGACGAGGTGGGGTGCGCGTAGCGGGGACCGGGTGACCGGGGTCGGCCGGGCGGCGGTTGTGCCGGCCGCCCTCCGCGTCGCCGGCCGGCTCCTGTTTGTCCGCGCCCAGGAGCTGACGGACCGGGGCCGAGCGGAGCGGGGGCCGGCTCGGCGCCGGTGTGGGGAGAAGCCAGGCTGAGCCAGGCTCCGGCCGGGTTCCGCCCGATGTGTGTCAGCCCCGTGGCGGACGGGGCCGGACGGGCGTAGGACGGAAGGCGACGGGGCCCGCCCCGGGCTCCCGCGTCCCTCAGGAGGAGCCATGACCCAGGCCGAGAGCATGTCCGCGATGAGCAAGGAGACGCAGGACTGCGTGGCGGCGTGCATGGACTGCCACAGCGTGTGCGAGGAGACCATGAGCTCCGTCATGCAGATGGGCGGGCAGGCGCAGATGAGGGTCATGCGCGCGCTCATGGACTGCGCGGACCTGACCCGGATGTGCGCGGACATGATGATGCGCCGCTCGCCCCTGTCGGCGGAGATGTGCGCGATGTGCGCCAAGGCCTGCGAGATGTGCGCCGAGGCGTGCATGTCCATGCCGGACGATCCCCAGCTGATGCGCTGCGCGGAGGCGTGTCGCCGCTGTGCGGAGACCTGCCGGACGACGGCGGGCATGGCGATGTGAGACCCCCGCCGCCCGCCGGCGCACGAGAAGGGCCGGTCCACCGGACCGGCCCTTCTCACGTCCGCCGCTCTCAGTTGCCCGAGACCGTGACCTTCTCGTCGTTGTTCAGCTCCTGCACCAGCTGCTTCACCTTCGCCTTGTCCCAGACGAGGTTGCCGCCGCTGGACCCGGAGATCGGCATGTTCAGCGAGGTGCCGTCGCCGCCGTTGACGCCCTTCATCGCGAAGAACATGGAGCCCAGGTCGTACAGGCCCATGTCCTTGTCGACGATGAGCGAGTCCAGGCCGGCGCCGAGCGTCGGGTAGAGCTTGAAGGGGTTCAGGATCGTGCCGGGGGTGGCCACCTGGTGGGCGAGGGCCGCGAGGAACTTCTGCTGGTTCTTGGTGCGCTGAAGGTCGGACGCGGCGAACGCGTGCCGGGTACGGACGAAGGCGAGCGCCTGGTCGCCGTTGAGGGTCTGCTTGCCCGCCTTGAAGTCGGCGCCGGAGTACTTGTCCTTGAACCCCTTGTCGATGTCGATCTCGACACCGCCGACCGCGTCCACGATGCTCGCGAAGCCCGCGAAGCCGATCTCGACGTAGTGGTCGATGCGCAGCCCGGTGTTGAACTCGACGGTCCGCACCAGCAGTTCGGGCCCGTCCTCGGCGTACGCGGCGTTCAGCTTCACGTGCCGGCCGGTGCCCTTGTAGGTCTTGCCGGACTCGGAGCCCACGAAGGTCGGGATCTCCACGTCCGAGTCACGAGGCAGCGAGACGAGGGTGTCGCCGTTGCCGCCGACGTGCAGGATCATCATCGAGTCGGTGCGCTTGCCCTCGGCGGAGCCGGTGTGCAGCTGCTTCTTCTGCTCGGAGGAGAGCCCGGCGCGGCTGTCGGAGCCGACGATGAGGTAGTTGGTGCCGTCGCCCTGCTCGGGCCGGTCGATGACCTTGGAGAGGTCGACCTCGCGGTTGAGCTTGGAATCGGCCCAGAAGTAGGTGCCGACGGTCGTCACGACCAGCCCGGTGATCACGACGATCGCGGTCCACTTGATCCGCTTGCGCCAGTTCGGCGCGGGACGCGGACCCCGGCTGCGGACCGGATCACCGGGTCCCCCCTGGTCGCCGCCGCCGGGGCTGCCGTAGACCTGCCCGGTGTTGTAGCCGCTGTCGTAGCCGTCGTAGTCACCATGGCCCTGGCCGTTGACGTACGACTGCTGCTGCGGGGGCACGCCGCCGCCGTACGGCGGTGCCTGACCGCGGCGGACCTGCCGCATCACGCGGGCGCTCTCGGGCTGTGCGCTCGCGCTGCCGCGTCCGTACCGGTCGGCGCGGTTGTCGCCGGACCATCCCTCGGGCCAATCGTTCATGGGGCCCAGTGTGCAGGTACCTGCTGTGCCCTATACAAGGGTCGTCGGAAAATCAGGGCAGCGCTGTTGCCAAGCTGACACAAATTCCCGGATTGTCATCAGGCATAAGGTGGAGGCCATGACAGACCAGGCCACGGCCCCGGAAGGCACGTCGGAACGCTCGCAACCGGGCACTCCGGAGATCCCGGGCAAGCCCACCTCCGCGTCCCGCACCACGCTGAGCCACATCATGACCCAGGCCGACACCAACCTCCTCGGCACCGTGCACGGCGGCGTGATCATGAAGCTGGTGGACGACGCGGCGGGCGCGGTGGCCGGCCGGCACAGCGGCGGGCCCGCCGTCACCGCCTCCATGGACGAGATGGCGTTCCTGGAGCCGGTCCGGGTGGGCGACCTGGTCCATGTGAAGGCCCAGGTCAACTGGACCGGCCGGACCTCGATGGAGGTCGGGGTGCGGGTCCTCGCCGAGCGCTGGAACGAATCGACGCCCGCGACACAGGTGGGCTCGGCCTACCTGGTGTTCGCGGCGGTGGACGCCGACGGCAAGCCACGCCGGGTCCCGCCGGTCCTGCCGGAGACGGAGAAGGACGAGCGGCGCTACCAGGAGGCCCAGATCCGCCGCACGCACCGGCTGGCGCGCCGGCGGGCGATCATGGAGCTGCGGGAGAAGCGGGCGGCGGAGGGGTTCGAGGACTGAGTCCCCTCGGGCAGTGCTCTCATCCGCCCGTCGCGAACCAGAGCAGCATTCCGGCACGGCGGCCGAACGAACCGTCCGCGAGGGACCAGCCACCCCGGCGGTCGACACGGGCCCGAACCCCAGCGGCCCTCACCCCACCCTTGAACCCACCACCTGGACGGTCTTTCTCTCACACACGGCGGACGCGGGGCACTGAGTACGAGGGCGGGAGATCGGTCCGCGCGCAAGTTCTCGCAAGTTCCTGGCCCCTGGCCTGGAGCCGGGCACAAGATCGAGCACAGGCCCGACAAGCGGGAGGCAGCAATGGCTCTGATCAAACTCGGTCAGGATCCCGAGAGCCCGGAGGGCAAGTCACCCACCCTCTACCTCGACGACGAGAAGGGCACCTACCTGGTGCAGGGGTGGAAGGTGGTCGACGCGGCCCGGCGCGCCCAGCTGGACCTTCCGGACCACGAGGATGTGATCGAGATTCCCCAGCGCATGGTGCGGTTCTTCCCGGAGGTGAAGAGCGGTGGCGGTGCCGACTCTTGAGGACCGGCTGCGACGCTGCACGCGCTCCGCAGTCCATCTGGAGATGCGCGACGGATACATGCGCTCAGACCCCCGGTTCACCGACTGGCAGAACGGCGTCCGGGACAATCCTGCGGAGAGCGACCCCGGGCGTCGGCCTTGGCTACGTCTCATCGCCGACCTCGTGGATCAGGGCGTCGAGGTGCGCAGGGCTCGGATCGTGTCGGAGCCGGTTTCCGAGTACATCCGGTTCGAGCACCACCTGACCGGCCCCACCGTGGAGGCGGGGGAACAGGTGCGCTGGCTGCCTCGCCGCCTCGCATCCGCGTTGGCCCTGCCCGGCAACGACTTCTGGCTCTTCGACGACAGCTCAGTGGTCTTTCACCACTTCGCCGGTGACGGCGAACTCGCACCGGACGACGAGGAGTTCAACGACGATCCGGCTGTGGTGAAACTGTGCGCCGACGCCTTCGAAGCGGTCTGGGCCCTGGCAGTGCCGCATGTGGACTACCGGCCGGCCTGATCCACAATCTCCAGCGTGACGTCATCCAGTGTGCAGCAGGCACGGCAGGCCCTCGGCCGGCGTCTTCGCGAGATCCGCAAGGACGCCGGCCTCACGGCACGGGAGATGGCCAGGCGCGCCGACTGGCACGAGTCGAAGTGCTCGCGACTGGAGAACGGGCGCGCACTCCCGTCCGACGTGGACATCCGGACGTACACCACACTCTGTGCCGCCGAGAACCAGACCGCGGACCTGATCGCCACCGCACGCGGCATAGAGGGCGCGTACGTCCAGTGGCGACGCATGGAGCGGGCAGGTCTCCGGCGTGTCCAGCAGTCCGTGGCACCGCTCTTCGAGCGCACCCGCCGCTTTCGTGTCTACCAGTCCTGGGTGATCCCGGGCCTGCTGCAGTCGGCCGCCTACACCCGCGCCGTACTGAGCACCGTGGCACACCTCCGAGACGTACGCGACGACGTCGACGACGCCGTGGCCGTCCGCCTGGACCGGCAGCGCATCCTGCACGCCGGCGACCACCGGTTCGCCATGCTCGTCGAGGAGTGGGTGCTGCGCACGGTCATCGGCGACAGCGACACCATGGCCGGAGCACTGGGCCATCTGATCTCGGTCGCTTCGCTGCCCGCTGTCAGCCTGGGCATCATCCCGCTCGGTACGCCACGCGGAGCCGGATGGCCGGTCGAGTCGTTCACGATGTACGACGACGCACAGGTCAACGTCGAACTCGTCTCCGCGCATCTGACCGTCACCCAACCGGGCGAGATCGCTGAGTACGCGAGGACGTTCGCCGAGTTGTCCGCCATCGCCGTGTACGGCGCACAGGCCAGGTCCCTCATCACTGCCGCCATCGACACCATCGGGTGATCGCCGCGCAAGCATGCGCAAGTCCATGGATCGGCAACTCGCCTGCTTCGTACGTTCGTTGCACCGAGAACCGATCAGCGGTGGAGACGGCGTATGAAGAGGCAGAAGTCGCAGGGCGGCCACGGCCGGATCGCGAGAGCTCAGGTCCACTCATGGTGAGCGAGCGACCGGACTCGCGCTTTTCAGCCGACCGGCCGCTCATGACCATTCGGGTCTCTCATGACTCCGGCCGGACCTGGGGCCCCGAGCGAACCGTGAACGCCTCCGCTGATCCACGGCCTCTGCTCACAGCCGTCTGGCCCCGCTCTTGAACTCCCGCCCACAAGGGCGGCGGCGGTCAGCCATGGCCGCGATCAGCTGAGCTGGAAGGTGTATCTGATGCTGGACGGAACCAACCTGTACGCACTCGACATCGCCGGCGCCTCCTTCGTGAAGGCGTGCGGCGGCCCCTGCAGCGAGGGGTGCGTGACCCGGGATCGACCCGGCGCGGTTCGGTCTGAAGATCTGATCCGCCTCCTCCCTCAGGTCCCGGTTCCTCGTCGAGCCGGGACCTGTCGTCCCCGTCCTTCGACACCCGGTGAAAGGCTCTGGTGCACCATCACGGCTATCTGTGGGCCGGCCCCAAGGAGCGTTTCGATCAAGAGGCGTTGCGGCGCCCTCCGCACCCTGAGCCTCCTCCGGCCGGAAGCAGACCCGAACTGATCCAGCGCTACCGCGAGGTGGCAGCCGAGTTCCCGGTCGTCGACCTACCGCCGCTGGAGACGGCGTACTGGCTCGTCAAGCCCCGCGCTCTGGTGCGCGGCACATGGGACGAGGCGAAGGACGCTGCGGCCTGGCTCGGGGAGCGGTCGGCCGAGTACGGGCATCGGTTCGCCTCCGGGGACGACCGAGACGTGAGCCGGCCGGCCTTGCTTGTCCGCGACGCCGCCATACGGCTGGATGCGGGTGCCGACGTATCGTACGGCTTCTATCTGGAACGTCCCTCCTACCTGCATCTGGCCGTGGTGATCTGCTCCCCGAATCGCTCGAGACCCGAACTGCCTTGCCCCGTAAGGTGATCGCACCCCGGGCACATTCGGCTGATCAGAGGGGAGCAGCGTGAACTCCTCGTACGGTGACGTGGACAGAACCGAAGCGGACCCGGCCCGCCCGGGCCGGGTCCGCTTCAACGGCTCACTCGCTACGGCAGGTTCCGCGCCATCACGATCCGCTGAACTTGGTTCGTGCCCTCATAAATCTGTGTGATCTTGGCGTCCCTCATCATCCGCTCCACCGGATAGTCCCGCGTGTACCCGTACCCACCCAGCAGCTGGACCGCGTCCGTGGTGACCTCCATGGCCACGTCGGAGGCGAAGCACTTGGCGGCGGCGCCCTGGAAGGTGAGGTCCTTGTCGAGGCGTTCGGAGGCGGCCGCGGCCTGGTAGGTCAGGGCGCGGGCGGCGGAGATCTTCATCGCCATGTCGGCCAGCATGAACTGGATGCCCTGGAAGTCGGCGATGGCCTTGCCGAACTGCTTGCGCTCCTGGACGTAGCCCTTGGCGTAGTCGAAGGCGCCCTGGGCGACGCCGAGCGCCTGGGCGGCGATGGTGATGCGGGTGTGGTCCAGGGTCTTCATCGCGGTGGCGAAGCCGGTGCCTTCGTCGCCGATCATGCGGTCGGCGGGGATGCGGACGTTGTCGAAGTAGACCTCGCGGGTCGGGGAGCCCTTGATGCCGAGCTTCTTCTCGGGGGCGCCGAAGGAGACGCCCTCGTCGGACTTCTCGACGACGAAGGCGGAGATGCCCTTCGAGCGCTTGGTGGGGTCGGTGACGGCCATCACCGTGTAGTACTCGGACTCGCCCGCGTTGGTGATCCAGCGCTTCACGCCGTTGAGGATCCAGTGGTCGCCGTCGCGGACCGCCTTGGTCTTCATGCCGGCCGCGTCGGAGCCGGCGTCCGGCTCGGAGAGGGCGTACGAGAACATCGCGTCGCCCTTGGCGAGCGGGGTCATGTACTTCTTCTTCAGGTCCTCGGAGCCGGAGAGGATCACCGGGAGCGAGCCGAGCTTGTTCACCGCGGGGATCAGGGATGACGAGACGCACACGCGCGCGACCTCCTCGATCACGATCACCGTGGCCAGCGCGTCGGCGCCCGCGCCGCCGTACTCCTCCGGGACGTGCACGGCGTGCAGGTCGCTGGCGACCAGGGCGTCCAGCGCCTCCTGCGGGAAGCGGGCCTCCTCGTCGACCGCGGCGGCGTACGGCGCGATCTTCGCCTCCGCCAGCGAGCGGATGGCGTCCCGGAGCATGTCGTGCTCCTCGGACGGGCGGTACAGGTCGAAATCAGCCGATCCGGCCAAGGTCTCTCACGCTCCAAGGACGCTGCGGTGCCTGTGCTAATTACCGTTAAGTAACTCAAATTTTAGGGGCCCGCCCACGGGAGTGATACGTGAGCTTGGCGACAGGGGGAAAGTTGCCCGTCACACGCCCCGACTATGCTCGGGCACCGCATGACCGCAGACCTCCCTGGAGACCCCATGAGCCTCAAGATCACCGTGATCGGCACCGGCTACCTCGGCGCGACGCACGCCGCGGCCATGGCCGAGCTCGGGTTCGAGGTGCTGGGGCTCGATGTCGTCCCCGAGAAGATCGAGATGCTCCAGCGGGGCGAGGTCCCGATGTACGAGCCGGGGCTGGAGGACCTGCTGCGCAAGCATGTCGCCGGGATCGAGGGCTCCACCGGGCGGCTCCGCTTCACCATGTCCTGGGAAGAGGTCGGCGCCTTCGGTGACGTCCACTTCGTCTGTGTGAACACACCTCAGCGGCACGGCGAGTACGCCTGCGACATGTCGTACGTCGACTCCGCGATCGCGTCCTTGGCTCCGCACCTGACCCGCCCGGCCCTGGTCGTCGGCAAGTCGACGGTGCCCGTCGGGTCCGCCGACCGCCTCGCCCGGTACCTCGTCGAGAACTCCCCCGCCGGGGAGGACGCCGAGCTGGCCTGGAACCCGGAGTTCCTGCGCGAGGGCTTCGCGGTGGACGACACCCTGCACCCGGACCGGATCGTGGTCGGTGTGCGCAGCGAGCGCGCCGAGAAGCTGCTGCGCAAGGTGTACGCCACTCCGCTCGCCGAGAGCACGCCGTTCGTGGTGACCGACTTCCCGACCGCCGAGTTGGTGAAGACGTCCGCGAACTCCTTCCTCGCGACGAAGATCTCCTTCATCAACGCGATGGCGGAGGTCTGCGAGGCCGCGGGCGGCGATGTCGCGAAGCTCGCGGAGGCCATCGGGTACGACGACCGGATCGGCAGGAAGTTCCTGCGGGCCGGGATCGGCTTCGGCGGCGGCTGCCTCCCGAAGGACATCCGCGCCTTCATGGCGCGCGCGGGCGAGCTGGGCGCCGACCAGGCGCTGACCTTCCTGCGCGAGATCGACTCGATCAACATGCGCCAGCGCGGCCAGATGGTCGAACTGGCCCGGCAGATACTGGGCGGCGGGCCGTTCCTCGGCAAGCGCGTCGCGGTCCTCGGCGCCACCTTCAAGCCCGACTCGGACGACGTCCGCGACTCCCCCGCCCTGAACGTCGCCGGCCAGATCCACCTCCAGGGCGGCCAGGTCACCGTCTACGACCCGAAGGGCATGGCCAACGCCCGCCGCCTCTTCCCGACCCTGGGCTACGCCGACACCGCCGTGGACGCCGTACGGGGCGCCGACGTCGTACTGCATCTCACGGAGTGGCGGGAGTTCCGCGAGCTGGACCCGGCGGCGCTCGGCGAGGTCGCGGCGGCGAAGGTGGTCCTGGACGGGCGGAACGCGCTGGACCCGGTGCTGTGGCGGAAGGCCGGGTGGACGTACCGGGCCATGGGGCGGCCCACGGCCTGAGCGGTCGGCGGTCGGCGGTCGGCTCTCCGTCGGCGTTCAGCTTCCCGCGCGGTCGGCGAGCCCCCGGGGGTCGTCCGCCAGGACGCGGGCGGCGAGCCGCCGTACCTGCTCCGCGACCGGCCGGTCGCGGTCGACGGGCAGCTCGTACACGTAGAGGCCCTTGCCCGGCCGGGCGACGCGGCAGCGGTCGTGGGACGGCTCGTCAGGTAGACACCGTTCCGGCCGGGGCTCAGCCGGCCGGAACGGTGTCCAAGACCCATTCTCCACATCCTCGCCACACTTGGGGAACCGCTTTCCAGAAGCTGGGACAAGGAATCCGGGCTGCCTTGCGCGAGATCGAGAGCGGGGGAACATCCCTCAGCCCTTCGCCCGGTACCGCCGCATCTTCGCCCGCGCCCCGCACACCTGCATCGAGCACCACCGCCCCCGTCCCGCCGGGCTGCGGTCGTAGTAGGCCCAGTGGCAGTCCACCGCCTCGCAGGCCTTGAGGCGGTCCCAGGTGCCGGCGACCAGGGACCCGGCGACGGCGGCGGCGACGCGGGAGAGGAGGGGGCGGTCGTCGGCGGCGGCGAGGGCGGCCGAGCCGTCCGACTCGGTCACCGTGAGCACCAGCGGGGCCGCCGCCAGCAGTTCTCCCAGCGGTGTCACCGCTGTGTGCGGGGGATGCCCGGCGTGCGCCAGCAGGGTCACCCGCAGCGACTCGCGCAGCTCCCGCGCCCCCGCCACCTCGTCCTGCCCGAGCCCGAACCGCTCCCGGCCCTCCGCCGTGTCCAGCGAGTCGGCGCCCGACTCCAGGTCCACCGTGTTGACCAGGGACTCGACCAGGGCCAGCCCTCCGGGCGCGGGCGATCGCTCACTCATGGCTGCACGCTACC
This sequence comes from Streptomyces sp. SID13726, assembly GCF_010548375.1. Classification (GTDB taxonomy): domain Bacteria; phylum Actinomycetota; class Actinomycetes; order Streptomycetales; family Streptomycetaceae; genus Streptomyces. Next base: position 204,182 of record NZ_JAAGLY010000013.1, on the reverse strand, counting down.
TACTCTCGTCAATTCCCTTGCGACGTTACTCCCAATGAGCCAGCATGAGGTAACCGTTACTGGATACTCGCTTGTACAGGTAACCGCGCTTCAAGGAGGAAGCCATGGCCATCGCCGAACTGGGAGTCGTCGTCCTGGACTGTCCCGACCCCCGCGCGCTCGCCGACTTCTACGCCGGTGTCCTCGGCGGCTCCGTCGAGGGCGAGGGCGACTGGGTGGACCTCAAGGTCCCGGGCGGACAGGCGCTCGCGTTCCAGGCCGCTCCCGGACACCAGCCCCCGCAGTGGCCCTCGGCCACCGCCTCGCAGCAGTTCCACCTGGACCTGACCGTCCCGGACCTGGACGCGGCCGAGACCCAGGTCCTCGCACTCGGCGCCAAGCCCCTCGACACCGGCGACCGCTCCCGCACCTGGCGTGTGTACGCGGACCCGGCGGGGCACCCGTTCTGCCTCTGCGCCTGCTGAGACGCCTACGGCCGCCGAAAGCACGCCCACGGAGACACCCACGACCACCGAGCCCCTCGTCCGAATCAGGAGATCCCCGTGACCGTCGCCCGCTTCCGTTCCGTAGTGATCGACTGCCCCGACCCCCGCGCGCTCGCCCGTTTCTACGCCGGAGCGCTCGGCGGCACCCCGGAGGACGCGGACCCCGACTGGGTCGTCCTGCGCATCCCCGACGGCCCCCGGCTGGCCTTCCAGAGCGCGCCCGGGCTCACCCCGCCGGAGTGGCCGCGCGCCGACCGCAACTCCCAGCAGTTCCACCTGGACTTCGACGCCGGGACCACCTGGGAGGAGATCGACGCGGCCGAGGCGAAGGTGCTGGAGCTGGGCGCGCGGCTGCTGCACGCCGAGGACAAGGAGGACTTCCGGGTGTACGCCGATCCGGCAGGGCACCCGTTCTGCCTCTGCCGGATCGACCCGATGTAGGAGCCTTCCGGGGCCCGCTACCCGTCCAGCTCCGCGATCTTCGCCGTCGACGGCTCCCGCCGCTGCTGCGCCGCCCGTGCGGTGAAGTCGGACCCGCGCAGCACCCGCTGGACGTTGCCCCAGGTCAGCAGCGCCAGGTCGGCCTCGTCCCAGCCGCGGCGCAGCAGCTCGGCGATCAGGTGCGGGTAGCAGGAGGCGTCGCCGAGCTCCTGCGGATGCGCGGTGCCGGCGTCGTAGGTGCCGGAGAGGCCGACGCACTCACGGCCCGCGACCCGGCGTACGTGATCGAGGTGATCGGCGACGTCCCGGACCGTCGCCCCGGTCTGCTCGGCGGTCATCGGCACCATGCACAGCCCCTTGGCGGCGCCCAGCTCGGTGAGCAGGTCGTCGGGGAGGTTGGCCGGGTGGGGGCGCAGGGCGCGGGCGGCGGAGCGGGTGAACAGCACGGGTGCCTTGGAGACCGCGAGGGCCCGCCGGATGGTGTCCTCGGAGGCGCCGGAGAGGTCGGCGAGGACACCGAGCCGGTTCATCTCGCGCAGCACCTCCTCGCCGAACCGGGTCAGCCCGGTCTCGCTCGCCCAGGTCGCCCCGGACAGGGTGAGGGCGCGCAGGCCGAGGGCGTGCAGGGAGCGCAGGATGCCGAGCGAGTCGCCGAGGGCGGCGGCTCCGGCGGGACCGAGCAGCACCGCGGCCCGGCCGCAGTTGCGGGCGTCGGTGGTCTGGCCGGCGGTGCAGGCCAGGCGCAGGCCCTCGGGGTGGTTGCGTACGACCGTCTTCACCAGGTCGAGCTGTTCCAGCGTGGCGCCGACGGCACGGTCCCCGTCGAGCCCCTCGGGCAGGTGCAGCGACCACAGCAGCGCGCCGACGTGCCCCTCCCTGAGCCGCGGCACGTCCGTGTCCACCGCGCTCTCGCCGAGCTCCAGGTCGAACCAGGGCAGGTGTCTGAGGGCCCACGGCAGTCCGCTGTAGCCGTCGGCGACGGGGTGCGCGGCAAGGATGGCGTGGGCGCGCTCCAGGGGGCTGGTGTCCGGGTCGGAGACCGGGACACGGGGTTCCGGGCCGGGCTCGAAGGGGTCGGGCAGGTCGTCGAGCGCGCCGACCTCGGCCGTGGTGTGCAGTTCGTCCTGGAGGTCTGCCATGGCGGGCTCCGTACGTCGTGATCTACGTCGTGATCGCAGTACGGTCACCGTCGCACGGGGTGCGGGGGGCTTCCTGGTGGGAGGGGCGTTCGGGGGTACCGCCCGGTGCCTCCGTGGGCGAGATCACAGTGCCGCCGGGGTCCTGATTCCTCCGGACCGGGCACGCACCCGCCCGGAACCACGTCCTCCAGTATGTGAAGGTTCACAGACCCGGCACGGCGCCACGCATCCTCGTCGTGGACGCCGACCACTGCGCCCAGCCGCTGATCGCGGCGCTCGGCGAACTCGGCATGGAGGTCTACGCGGCGAACCGCGGCCGGTACGCGGCCCGGATCGGCGGGACCGTACGGCCCGATCTCGTCGTCCTGTGCCCGGCGCTCCCGGACTCCGCCGACCTGGGCCCGCGCGCTCCGGTGCTCCTGCTCACCGACCGCCCGCTCGCCGAGACGCTCGACGACGTCCACGCCCTGCTCCGCACCGAGCGCGAAGACACCGGACTCCTGCGCAACGGCCCCCTGACCCTGGACCCGGCCGCCCGCGAGGTCCGCCGGGACGGCCACCGCATCCCGCTGGCGTCCCGCGAGTTCGACCTGCTGGCCTACCTGATGGCCAACGCGGGCCAGGTCGTCACCAAGAGCCAGATCCTCGACCGGGTCTGGCACGCGGAGTTCCCCGGGAACTCCGGAATCGTGGAGACGTACGTCCACGCCCTGCGCCGCAAGCTCGACGACCACGACCGCTCCCTGATCCACACGGTCCGCGGCCTCGGCTACCGGATGGACCGGGCTCGCCGGGGCCCGTCGTTCGGGCCAGGGCAACGGTGAGAAACGGCCCCCTCAACCGCTGCGCGACCGGTGTCTGATGTACGGGGGCGGGGCCGACGGCTGCACCGACCACCCCGCCCTGGACGCTCAGCCCGTGGCGCCGTCGAGTTCGGTGAGGGTCGCGTTGGACGGCGCCCGGGTGGCCTGAAGGTCGCGGGCCACGTCCTCCGCCGCGCCCAGCACCCGTACCGCGTTCTGCCAGGTCAGCTTGGCGAGGTCGGGCTTCGACCAGCCGCGGTCCAGGAGTTCGGCGATGAGGTTCGGGTAGCCGGAGACGTCGCCGGGGCCGTCGGGGGTGAAGGCCGTGCCGTCGTAGTCGCCGCCGATGCCGATGTGGTCGACGCCCGCGACCTCGCGCATGTGGTCGAGGTGGTCGGCGACCGTCGCGGCCGTGGCGACCGGGCGCGGGTTCCGCTCCTCGAAGGCACGGTGGACCTTCATCGCCTCGGGGGTGGTGGCGAGGTGGTGGAAGCCGTGCTCGCGCATGTTCTCGTCGGCTGCGGCGGTCCAGTCGACGGCGGCCTGGAGGACGAACTTCGGCACGAAGGTCACCATCGCGACACCGCCGTTGGACGGCAGCCGCTCCAGCACGTCGTCCGGGACGTTGCGCGGGTGGTCGCAGACGGCCCGCGCCGAGGAGTGCGAGAAGATCACCGGCGCGCTCGTCGTGTCCAGCGCGTCCCGCATGGTCGTCGCCGCCACATGGGAGAGGTCGACGAGCATGCCCTCGCGGTTCATCTCCCGCACGACCTCGCGGCCGAACGCCGACAGTCCCCCGACACCGGGTTCGTCGGTCGCCGAGTCCGCCCAGGCCACGTTGTCGTTGTGGGTGAGCGTCATGTAGCGGACGCCGAGCGTGTACAACGCCCTCAGCGTGGCAAGGGAGTTGGCGATCGAGTGGCCGCCTTCGGCGCCCATCAGGGAGGCGATACGGCCTTCCCGGCGCGCCGTCTCCATGTCGGCGGCGGTCAGCGCGGGGGCCAGCGTCTGCGGGTACCGCGCGAGCAACTGCCGTACGCAGTCGATCTGTTCCAGTGTCGCGGGCACCGCGTCGGGCAGGTCCGAGCGGACGTACACCGACCAGTACTGGGCGCCGACGCCGCCGGCCCGCAGCCGGGCGAGGTCGGTGTGCAGGTGGGCCGACTGGTCGGTGGCGATGTCACGGGCGTCGAGGTCGTAGCGGACCTGTTCGCGCAGCGCCCACGGGAGGTCGTTGTGGCCGTCGACGACCGGGAACTCGGCGAGGAGTTCCCGGGCCGTCTCCAGCGGGTCCGTGGCCGTCACTTGCCGAAGCCGAAGCCGTTGGAGCCCTCGACCTTGGCCCTGAGGCGCTTGCCCTTCTCGGTGGCCTGGTCGTTCAGCTCCTGCTGGAACTCCCGCATCCGGCCGAGGAGTTCCTCGTCGTGCGCGGCGAGGATCCGGGCCGCGAGCAGTCCGGCGTTGCGGGCCCCGGCGACGGAGACGGTCGCGACCGGCACACCGGCCGGCATCTGCACGATCGACAGCAACGAGTCCATGCCGTCGAGGTACTTGAGCGGCACCGGCACACCGATGACGGGGAGCGGGGTGACGGAGGCGAGCATGCCCGGCAGGTGGGCCGCGCCACCCGCCCCCGCGATGATGACCTTGAGCCCGCGCCCGTCCGCCTGCTCGCCGTACGCGATCATCTCGCGCGGCATCCGGTGCGCGGAGACGACGTCGACCTCGTACTCGATCTCGAACTCGTCGAGGGCCTGGGCGGCGGCCTCCATGACGGGCCAGTCGGAGTCCGACCCCATGACGATGCCTACAACGGGGCTCATTCGGTGATGGTCCCTCTCAGGTAGCCGGCAGCATGACGTGCGCGTTCGAGAACGTCGTCCAGGTCGTCGCCGTAGGTGTTGACGTGGCCGACCTTGCGGCCGGGCTTCACGTCCTTGCCGTACATGTGGATCTTCAGCTTGGGGTCGCGGGCCATGCAGTGCAGGTACGCGGAGTACATGTCGGGGAAGTCGCCGCCGAGGACGTTGACCATGACGGTCCACTTGGCGCGGGGGCGCGGGTCGCCGAGCGGGAGGTCCAGGACGGCCCGGACGTGGTTGGCGAACTGCGAGGTGATCGCGCCCTCCATCGACCAGTGCCCGGAGTTGTGCGGGCGCATCGCGAGCTCGTTGACGAGGATGCGGCCGTCGCGGGTCTGGAACAGCTCGACGGCGAGGTGGCCGACGACGTCCAGTTCCTTGGCGATCGACAGGGCCATCTCCTCGGCCCGCAGGGCGAGGGACTCGTCCAGGTCGGGGGCGGGCGCGATGACCGTGTCGCAGACGCCGTTCACCTGCTGGGACTCGACGACCGGGTAGGCGACGGCCTGGCCGTGCGGCGAGCGTACGACGTTGGCGGCCAGCTCGCGGACGTAGTCGACCTTCTCCTCGGCGAGGACGGGCACGCCGGCCCGGAAGGGGTCCTCGGCCTCCTCGACGGAGTCGACGACCCAGACGCCCTTGCCGTCGTAGCCGCCGCGGACGGTCTTGAGGACGACGGGGAAGCCGTCGCCCTCCTCTGCGAAGACGGCCACATCCGCCGGGTCGCTCACGATCCGGTGCCGTGGGCACGGCACGCCGATCGCGTCGAGCCGCGCCCGCATCACGCCCTTGTCCTGGGCGTGCACGAGCGCGTCGGGGCCGGGGCGCACGGGGATGCCGTCCGCCTCCAGGGCCCGGAGGTGCTCGGTGGGTACGTGTTCGTGATCGAAGGTGATCACATCGCACCCGCGCGCGAACTCCCGCAGCGTGTCGAGATCGCGATAGTCGCCGATGACGACATCGCTCACGACCTGCGCCGCGGAGTCCTGCGGGGTGTCACTGAGGAGCTTGAACCTGATGCCGAGCGGGATGCCTGCCTCGTGTGTCATACGAGCGAGCTGGCCACCGCCGACCATGCCGACTACCGGGAACGTCACGACCCCAGGGTATCGGTCACGCCACGGCGGCCGGATTCCGCGCCTCTTACCGGTCCTCTTACCAGCTTGTTTCCCAGTGTGTGAGTTCATCCACAGGCATTGGGCAAGGGGGATGGTTAGCATGGCTGAGTTGACGAAATCACCCGACTGACCGACCCGACTGGGGGCCTGTACGACCATGGGACATGGTTCCTCAGGGCTGCGAAGGATTTTCCGCGAGGTCGCCAAGTTCGGCGCGGTCGGCGGAGCGGGTCTCCTCGTCAACCTCGTCGTCTTCAACCTCGTCCGGCATCTCACCGAGCTTCCGGTGGTCCGGGCGAGCATCGTCGCCACCGTGGTGGCGATCGTCTTCAACTACATAGGGTTCCGTTACTTCACGTACCGCGACCGCGACAAGAGCGGGCGTACGAAGGAACTGACCCTGTTCCTGCTGTTCAGCGTGGTCGGCCTGGTCATCGAGAACGGCGTCCTGTACGCGGCGACCTACGGCTTCGGCTGGGACAGCCCGCTGCAGAGCAACGTCTTCAAGTTCCTCGGCATCGGCATCGCGACCCTGTTCCGCTTCTGGTCCTACCGCACCTGGGTCTTCAAGACCCTCCCGGCCCGGGAGGCCGTGGCCAGCGCGGAGTCCTTCCTGGAGGAGGCCGAGCAGGAGCCTCCGGCGAAGCAGCGGGTTCTCTGACCCTCCTGCACGGACGCCGATCGGCCCGCGCACGCCGACCGGCCTCCCCGCTCAGCCCGCGCGGCTCACCGCACCATCGGCTCGTCGTCGTCCAGCGCCGTCGCCTTGAGCGGGGTGCGGGACAAGAACAGGCCGAACACCGGGGGCTGGGCCTGGAGCATCTCCAGGCGGCCGCCGTCCGCCTCCGCGAGGTCCCGGGCGACCGCGAGGCCGATGCCCGTGGAGTTGCGTCCGCTGATCGTGCGCTCGAAGATGCGGGCGCCGAGGTCGGCGGGGACGCCGGGGCCCTCGTCGGTGACCTCGATGACGGCCTGGTTGCCGGTGACGCGGGTGCGCAGCGCGACGGTGCCGCCGCCGTGCATGAGGGAGTTCTCGATCAGCGCGGCCAGGACCTGGGCGACCGCGCCGGGGGTGCCGACGGCCGTGAGGTGCCGTTTGCCGGAGCTGACGATCGCCCGGCCCGCACTGCGGTAGGCGGGCCGCCACTCGGCGAGCTGCTGCTGGATGACCTCGTCGAGGTCGAAGGTGACGGCGTTTCCGGCGCGCGGGTCGCGGGAGTTGGTGAGCAGCCGCTCGACGACGTCCGTCAGCCGCTCGACCTGGGTGAGCGCGACGTTCGCCTCCTCCTTCACCGTGTCCGGGTCGTCGGTGAGGGTGATCTCCTCCAGGCGCATCGACAACGCGGTCAGCGGTGTCCGCAGCTGGTGGGAGGCGTCGGCGGCCAGGCGCCGTTCCGCCGTGAGCATGCGGGCGATGCGCTCGGCCGAGGAGTCCAGGACGTCGGCGACCCGGTCCAGCTCGGGGACGCCGTAGCGCTTGTGCCGGGGGCGGGGGTCGCCGGAGCCGAGGCGTTCCGCGGTCTCGGCGAGGTCGGTGAGCGGTGAGGCCAGCTTGTTGGCCTGGCGGATCGCGAGGAGCACCGCGGCGATCACGGCGAGCAGCGCGACCAGGCCGATGATCAGGAGCGTACGGCCGACCTCGCGGGTCACCGAGGAGCGCGGCTCCTGCACGGTGACCGTCTCGCCCTCCTCGCCCGTCTCGGTGGAGCTGATGACCTCGCCGGACGGCTTGGAACCGACCTCGATCGGCTTCTCGCCGGCGATCCGGATCACGGCGTAGCGGTCGGGGCCGACCTGGTCGCGCAGGATCTCCGCGGTCACGTCCTCCGCGGCGAACAGCCGGCTGTCCACGATGCCGGCCAGCCGGATGGCCTCGGAGTCCACCCGCTCCTGGGCGCTGTTGCTGATGGTCCGGGTCTCGACGATGACGAGGGAGACCCCGAACACGGCGATGACGACGAGCACGACGGCGAGCGTGGACTGAATGAGACGACGACGCACGTCAGCGCCCCTTCAGCCCACGACGGAGACCGGTCGCGCACCCGGTGAGACCACTCACGACGATCCGCACTCAGCTCTTCTCGAACCGGAACCCGACACCGCGCACGGTGGCGATGTACCGCGGGTTGGCCGCGTCGTCGCCCAGCTTCTTGCGCAGCCAGGAGATGTGCATGTCGAGCGTCTTGGTCGACGACCACCACGTGGTGTCCCAGACCTCGCGCATCAGCTGGTCCCGGGTCACCACGCGTCCGGCGTCCCGCACCAGCACCCGCAGCAGGTCGAACTCCTTGGCGGTGAGCTGGAGTTCCTCGTCGCCCATCCACGCGCGGTGCGACTCGACGTCGATCCGCACCCCGTGGGTGGCGGGCGGCTGGGCCGGCTCGGCCGCGCCGCGCCGCAGCAGCGCCCGGACCCGGGCGAGCAGTTCGGCGAGCCGGAAGGGCTTGGTCACGTAGTCGTCGGCGCCCGCGTCGAGTCCGACGACGGTGTCCACCTCGTCGGCGCGCGCGGTCAGGATGAGGATGGGTACGGCGTGGCCCTCGGCACGCAGCCGGCGGGCCACTTCCAGGCCGTCCATGCCGGGCAGACCCAGGTCGAGGACGACCAGGTCGATACCGCCCTGCATTCCGGCGTCGAGCGCGGAGGGACCGTCCTCGCGCACCTCGACCTCGTACCCTTCCCGGCGCAGTGCGCGGGCCAGCGGCTCCGAAATGGACGCATCGTCCTCAGCGAGCAGTACACGGGTCATGAGGTGATGGTAGACCGCTCATGACAGATGCTGGAGTGTGATCGCAACCCCGTGATTCTTACCTTTCGCGGAACCTGGGCGAACCTGTGACTGTGGGGTGCCAATCCTGTAGGGACCTTGGAAACCGGGTGTACGGTTCCACGGTCACCTGTGATTCAAGTCTCAAGTCCTTTCATTTCCGGCAGTATCCTGCCGTATGGTGAATCAATACCTGTCGCATCGTGGGGACCTTTGGCGCGTATCCGTCGCTGAAGGTCTCTTTTGTGTGCGGTAATCCCCACCAGCAAGGAACGACCATGGCGTCCAGCCTGACGAAGGACTCGGCGACTCCGGGCACCCCCGGTTCCGACACAGCCTTCTTCGGCCACCCCCGCGGACTGGCCACACTCTTCATGACCGAGATGTGGGAGAGGTTCTCCTACTACGGCATGAAGGCCCTGCTCACCGTCTACCTGCTCTCCGGCGGCCCCGACGCCGGCAAGGGCAGCATGGGCGGCGGCCTCGCGATGGACGTGGCGACCACCACAGTGATCGTCTCGGTCTACTCGGCGATGGTCTATCTGCTCGCCATGCCCGGCGGCTGGCTCGGCGACCGCCTCTGGGGTCCGCGCAAGACGGTGGCCATCGCGGCCGTCACGATCATGGCCGGCCATCTGACGCTGGCTCTGCCCGGCGGCCAGGCACCGTTCTTCGCCGGTCTGGCGCTGGTCGCGGCCGGTTCCGGTCTGCTCAAGGCCAACATCTCCACGATGGTGGGCCACCTGTACGACGGCCCGGACGACCCGCGCCGCGACGGCGGCTTCACGATCTTCTACATGGGCATCAACGCCGGTGCCTTCTTCGCCCCGCTGGCCATCGGCACCGTCGGCCAGAAGGTCAGCTGGCACCTCGGCTTCGGCATGGCCGCGGTCGGCATGGCGATCGGTCTCGCCGCGTTCCTGATCGGCACCCGCACGCTGAGCCCGCAGAGCAGCACCGTCCCCAAGCCGCTGGCGGCCGAGGAGCGCGCGGCCTGGCTGCGCAAGGGCCTGCTGTGGGTGATCGCCGCGACCGTCTTCTACGGCGTCGTCGGGTTCACCGGCCACTTCACGCTGAACTGGGCGATGATCCCGCTCACCGTGATCGGGCTGATCGTCCCGGCGGGTGTCCTGCTGCGCATCAAGCGGGACAAGGACCTCTCGGCCGCCGAGCAGTCGAAGATGTCCGGCTACATCTGGTTCTTCGTCGCGGCCGCCGTGTTCTGGATGATCTACGACCAGGGCGCGTCCACGGTCCAGGCGTTCGGCGAGGGCAAGGCGGCGGGCTCGCTGCTCGGCTTCGACTTCCCGTCCTCCTGGTACCAGTCGCTGAACCCGCTGTTCATCATGGCGCTGGCGCCGGTGTTCGCGTTCGTCTGGGTCTGGCTCAACCGCCAGGGCCGGGAGCCGAGCACCGTCGTGAAGTTCTCGATGGGCCTGGTCCTCGTCGGTGTCTCGTTCTTCTTCTTCCTGATCCCGCTGGGGATGGCGGCCAACGGCACCGCGGTCAGCCCGATGTGGCTGGTGGGCATCTACTTCATCCAGACCGTCGGCGAGCTGTGCCTCTCCCCCGTCGGCCTCTCGGTGACCACCAAGATGGCTCCCGCCAAGTACGCCTCGCAGATGATGGGCGTCTGGTTCCTCGCGGTCACCGCGGGCGACTCCATCACCAGCCTGCTCTCGAACCCGGCCATCGCCGGAGTCGACCTCAGCGGCACGGCAGCGGTCTTCGGTGAGGCCGCACTGGCCGTGCTCGCCGGGTTCGCGGTGTGGATGTACCGGCGGAAGGTCAAGTCGCTGATGGGCGACGTCCGCTGACCCTCCCGCCCCCAACGGTGAAGGGCCGCCGCGCCGGTACGGTGCGGCGGCCCTTTCTCACGCCTCCTGTGTCAGGCCTTCGTCTCGACCGACCACGACCGGGTGAAGCTGCTGAAGCCGCACATCACGGTCGACTTCTTTCCCGGCTTCACCCACGGACCGAACAGCGTCACCGAAATGTCGTGCGGGTTGCCACGACCGCGCACCACGTCACACACGAGTTTGACGCGATGCTTGCCGATCCCCTTGCCCGACGCGGACTTCTTGCACGAGGACGTGCCTTTGGGGCGACCGAGGTCGAGATGCACCTCCGCCTTGCACTTGTACTTGGCCCCGGCCGCCTCCGCGGTACCCGCGGCGACCAGACCCGTCCCGGTCGCCATGAGGACGGCCGCGAGGGCGCCCGCGGCCGCCTTCTTCCCCCAGATCATTTGCTTCTCCTTCTTCTGCCGGGCAACAGCCAGAGTTGGTCGCCTCTGAGCTGTCCCGATGCAGGACACACATCGTCATCGCGCACTTGCTTGCGCGAACGGCAGAATGCCATACGGCCACCGATCAGGTGAAACGACGAGATCGTCAGCGCACCCTTCGGCCAGGCATGAATGTGAACACGGCTGCCCCCAGCAGCACCGCCGTCCCCGCCACCAACCCCAGCGCCTTCAGCGCCCCGTGGTCGTCCGAGCCCGTGGCCGCCAGGCCGCCGGTGGTCGACGAGCCGGTGGTCGAGCCGCCCGAGGTCGATGAGCCGCCGGAGGCGCCGCCCTCCTGTTCCTCTGTCGTCAGGGTGAGGGAGACCTCTGTGCTGTCGGGCTTGCAGGTGGTCGTCGTGCCCAGGGCCTCGATCGTGAGGACGCCCGGGGAGAGGGTCGACTCGCCTGTCGCGCCGGGCTTGTAGGTGCCCGTCATGTCCGGGATCTCTATCGGGTCGCCCGACTTGATGGCCTCGGAGTTGGTGGGTCCCTCGACGTGCACCGACCCCTTGTCGTCGCCTCCCAGGGCCACCTCCATGGACGGCTTCACCGAGTCCGCGGGGATGTCGGCGGGGCTGTCCATCGGGGAGTTCTTGAACTGCACGGTGAGGCCGTAACTGCCGCCGTCCTTCTTGGCGTTGATCTGGATCGTGGAGGTGGCCTTCTTCTCCCCGAGCGGCGACTGGCAGGTGTAGGGGATGTCGACGGCCTTGCCGGTGAAGTCGGTCTGGCCGTCACCGGAGGACTCCGTGGCGCTCGGCGTGGAGCTGGGAGTCGAACTCGGCGTCGGAGTCGGCGTCGGCGTGGGTGTCGGCGTCGCGCTGTCGGTCGGGTCCGGCGTCGAAGTCCCGTCCCCCGCCGCCACGTTGACCGTCGCCGCCGCGGGCACCGTCGCCGTCGGCGTGCACACCGTGTTCGTCCCCAGCGCGTTCACCGTGTACGGCCCCGGCGTCAGCGTCAGCGACCCCGCCGCCGTCAGCTTCAGCGTGCCCTTCATGTCGGACAGCACCATGTCGCCGCCCTTGGGGATCGCCGGGTTCTCCCGGGGACCGGTCATCGCGATGTCCGCGGTCTGCGCGCCCGTCGCCTTCAGCGTGCCCGTCGGCTGCACCGAATTCGCGGGCAGGTCGATGATGTTGGGATTCTTCGACGCGGCCTGCGTGAACTTCCACACCACGTCGATCTGGTCGCCCACCTTCGCCGTGGCCGGCGCGGTGATCGTCACCTTGGTGGTGCCGTCGACGGGGTCGAGCCCGACGCCGGCGGGCGGCACGCACCGGGTCGCGAACGACACCTCGGCGGCCTGCGCGATCCCGGCGGTGAGGCCGAGCACCACGCCCGCCCCGGTCAGCGCCAGCACGAGTCCCGCCGCGCCCGCTCTTCTCGGCCCCCCGGCCGGTGTGACTCTCCTTCGCATGCTCACGTGGTTCCCTCTCTGGTGGGAGTCGTAGGACTCGTCGGGCTGTCGTCGTGCGGTGCGGAGAGCCGACCACCGGCCGCGCCCGGATCGGCGTCCGGGGTGAACCACGGCAGGGTGGAAGTCGAAGGGGCCGCGTGCGCGGCCTTGGAGGGCTTGAACCCCGGTAGCCGCAGGGCGAGTTCGGGAAGCCGCAGACCGCGGTGCCGGACGCCTCCGGCGGGCCGTGGCCGGACCCGGTCCACCACCGCCATGCCGATACGGAACAGCGCCGCCGGCACGACCAGGCAGACCAGGATCCAGAACAGCGTCACGCCCCAGGGCCGGCCCACGTCCCAGGGCTGCTCGGCGAGCACCTTGCCGCCGTACTTCAGGGACACCGTGTAGTCGCCGTGCGCGCCGCCCGTCAGCTCGACGGGCAGCTCGATCCGCGCCTTGCCGCCGGGCCTGATCGTGCCGCGCCACTGCTGTTCGTCCCACTGCGGGGCGAACACACCGTGGGCGGTGCCGACTTGGAAGACGGGGTCCTTGACGTCGGAGGTGCCGACGTTGCCGACGGTGAGGACGAGCGTGCGCGCGGGCGGGGACCCGAACCACGTCAACAGGCCCCCGGAGCCGTCGAGTCGGGTGTCGGAGAGCACGGAGATCCGGCCGCCGGAGGTGTCCGCGGGCAGCGGCTCCACGGCGTGCCCGGCCACCTGGAAGATCGCGTCCGCGTCGGCCTTCGCCCCGGTCACGGTGGCCACGTGCACCACACAGGGGCAGGGCACCGGCGGTTCGGAGACCGGCAGTTGCTTGCTGAAGCGGCCCTCGGCGTCGGTGGTGACGGCCCTGCCGTCCGCGTTGGCACAGGAGTTGGTGCCCCCGGGCACCCCGCGCGACGGCACGGCCTGTCCGCAGATCAGGATCATCAACAGCGCCCGCTGCCGCCAGCCGGCGCCGGTCACGGTGATCGAACTCCCGGTGCCGGCCTGAGACTTGGACACCTTCACACTCGGCCCGTCCGCCGCGGCCGCCGTCCCGGCCACGGGCCCCAGCAGGAGCAGCGCGAACACCGTCACCAGCACCGCCGACCGCACCGCCCGGCCGCCCGGACTCCAGCACAGGCTCACGTCATCGCTCCCGTCGACTCGGCTTCCGTGCGCGGGATTCCGGGCACGCGGTCGGCCGTACGACGCCTTCGACGCCGTACGGCGAACAGGGCGGCCCCGGCGAAGGCGCGAGCGGAAGGACCGGACCCCGGCGGCACGGACGGCACGGACAGCACCGGCGGGAGCAGGTACGGGACACGGGCGGTGGACGGCATGGGCGGCTCCAGCTGTCGTACGGGACCGGTCGGGCCGCTCAGCGGCGTACGCGGACCGTCTGGTTCCGTCGGGTCAGCCACAGGGCGCCCGCCGCGCCCGCGAGCAGCACGGTGCCGCCGAGGGTGCCGAGGGCGATCGCCGAGTCCTCGGGGCCGGTCTGCGGGAGTTCGGCGCCGGAGCCGGTGGTGCCGCCGCTCTGGGTGGAGCCGGTGGTGCCGCTCCCGCCCGCCGCGGTGACGTCCAGGGTCAGCGAGGCGCCGGGGCTGTTGGTCGGCGTGCACGTGGTGGTCGTGCCGAGCGCCTTGATGGTGAGCACGCCCGCGGTGAAGGTGACCTTGCCGGACTTCTTCGGGGTGTACGTCCCGGTCAGGTCATTGATCTTGATGGGGGTGTTGGCCGGGACCACGGCCTGGTTGGCGGGCCCGGAGACCGCCATGGTCCCGCTGTCGGCGCCGCCCAGCTTGATGGTGGCGCTCGGGTTCATCGCCCCCTTGCCCAGGTCGACCGGGCTGGAGGAGACGCCCTTCTGCCAGGACATGGTGATCTTGTAGCCGCTGCCGCTCTTGACGCCCTCGATGTCGATGGGCGAGACGGCGCTCTTGTCACCGATCGGCGTCTTGCACTGGTAGTTGACGTTCACGACCTCGGCACGGGCAGCGGGGGCGGTCAGCAGCACCGCCGAGCCGGCCAGAGCCGCGACGGACGCGAGCGCGGCGGTTCGTTTCGGGTACGACACGGTTCCGCTCCCCTTACTCGTTCCTGACGGCACATCAGATCGGCCGTCAAGGTACGCCGGGGTACGAGAGGAAGGAAGAGAAAGTAAGTGTCGGAACTGTGCGGACCGCGCCGGGGCCCGTCCGGTGGATCAGGCCCTACGCCGGCGCTCCCAGCTCCGCCCACACCGTCTTGCCGGCCGCCCCCGGGGAGCGTACGACTCCCCAGTCCAGGCAGAGGCGCTGCACGATGAACATGCCGTGGCCGCCGGGGCGGCCCGCGCGGTGCGGGGTGCGGGGGGCCGGCTGGCCCGCGCCGCGGTCGGAGACCTCGACCCGGATCACCTTGTTGTCGCAGGAGATCCAGAGCTGGTCGGGGCCCTCGGCGTGCAGGCACGCGTTGGTCACCAGTTCGGAGACGACCAGCAGCACGTCCTCGGCGGCGGCGCGCTGGTCCGCGGAGGCCGCCGGAAGCCACCCCCACGCGTACAGCGCCTGCCGGGTGAAGTCGCGCGCGAGCGGAACGACCCCGCTCTCCCCGTCGAAGCTCAGTCGGCGGGCCTGCCCCCCGGTCGGGACCTCGGCTTCGCCGCCGGGCTCCGCGCCGGGCTCCGGGTCACGGTCGCCCGGCGAGTAGGGCCGGGTGGTGCTCATCAGCGCTTCACCTCACCGATTCACCGGTTCACGATTCAGAACGTCACTGCAAGGTCGCTCACCGAACAGTCAGTACGGATGTCTCCTGCCCGAGCGGACCGACGGAACACCCCTGCATTCGGGACGTTTGTCCGGCACGAGGGGTGCAACACCCGACGGGCGCCGGCCGCGAGGCGAACCGCCTCAGCCGCCGGACTCGTCCGCCAGGGCCGCTGCGAGCGTGTCATGGACCGTGAAGACGGCGTCCGCGCCCGTGATCTCGAAGACCCGCGCCACGACCGGCAGCATCCCCGCGAGATGTACGCCACCCCCCGCCGCCTCGGCTTTCAGCCGTGCCCCCAGCAGCACATTCAGTCCGGTGGAGTCACAGAACTCCAGCCGTGTGCAGTCGACGACAAGCCGGCTCTTTCCCTTGGCGAGGCAGTCGTCGAGTGGCTCACGCAACAGATCGGCGGTGTGGTGATCCAACTCACCCGCCGGTGTCACGACGGCACTGGAGCCCTCTTCGCGCACCTCAACCAGAAGCCGGCCAGACTGTGCGCTGCCGACCGTCCCGCGGTCCATGCCGTCTCTCTCTCCCGACGTCGTGGCTGCTGACTGACGCCCTCGAACACTACGCCTTCTCCACACCCTCCGACACCCGAACAATCACTCACAAACGGACATAACCGCACATAAGACACTTGCGGTCGACTCCGGATTACGGGTAGGGCTAGTAGAGACACGAACTCGACACGGCCGGCTTTGGAGGCGCCGCACACCGCAGTGCACGAATTGGCTTCGGCAGCCTTATGCCGAGAACGATGGAGGACATCATGTCACCCCGGCTCGACGCATCGCATACCCAAGAGGCGACGTCGACATCCCCCCCGGAACATCTGGATCCCATCGAGCAGGACGGCGCAGGCGACTTGCTCG
Organism: Streptomyces sp. SID13726; assembly: GCF_010548375.1. Lineage (GTDB taxonomy): Bacteria > Actinomycetota > Actinomycetes > Streptomycetales > Streptomycetaceae > Streptomyces. The sequence goes on along the minus strand of NZ_JAAGLY010000013.1, from coordinate 188,271 downwards.
CCGGGCTTCCGGAGATCCCCCCGTACGAAGAGGTGGGGCCGGTGGACGCACGAGCCCTCTCCAAGACCCTCTTCGCACGGCTGGAGTCGCTGGAGGAGGGCACGCACGAGTACTCGTACGTCCGCAACACGCTCGTCGAACTGAACCTCGCGCTGGTCAAGTTCGCCGCCTCCCGGTTCCGCTCGCGCAGCGAGCCGATGGAGGACATCATCCAGGTCGGCACCATCGGCCTGATCAAGGCGATCGACCGCTTCGAGCTCAGCCGCGGTGTGGAGTTCCCCACCTTCGCGATGCCGACCATCGTCGGCGAGATCAAGCGTTTCTTCCGGGACACCTCGTGGTCCGTGCGCGTACCGCGCCGACTCCAGGAGCTCCGGCTCGACCTGGCGAAGGCCGGCGACGAACTGGCCCAGAGGCTCGACCGCGCGCCGACGGTGGGCGAGCTCGCCGAGCGCCTCGGGCTGTCGAAGGACGAGGTCGTCGAGGGCATGGCCGCGTCCAACGCGTACACCGCCTCCTCCCTGGACGCCCAGCCCGAGGAGGACGACTCCGAGGGCGCGCTGGCCGACCGGATCGGCTACGAGGACCACGGCCTGGAGGGCATCGAGTACGTCGAGTCCCTGAAGCCGCTGATCGCCGAACTGCCGTCCCGGGACCGTCAGATCCTCTCCCTGAGGTTCGTGGCGGGCATGACCCAGTCGGAGATCGGCGACGAACTCGGTATCTCGCAGATGCATGTGTCACGGCTGCTGTCGCGGACCCTGGTGCGACTGCGGAAGGGCCTGACCGTCGAGGAGTGACGCGTCGGCCGCACTGACCTGCGCGTGTGCCCGGTGTCCTGGGGGACGCCGGGCGCCGTGCGTTCGGGACAGCTCTCGGTTACTCGGAGAAACTCTTTCCCCAAGGGTTCACTTCCCTCACTATGGTCCCGCACAGACTGGCCGGTACGTCAGGAGGAGGGTGCGCATGGTGCGGGCCGACGGGACGGGGGGCGGGGTGCACGCGGGCGCGTCCGACGCCCGGCTCACCGAGCTGCTGCGCGCTGCCCCGGCCACGGCCTACCCGGCCCTGCTGGAGCTGCGCGCCCGCCATCAGCCGGCGGTCCTGGCCTACGCCCGCCTCTGCACGGCCGGTGACGCGGCGGCCCGGCAGCTGGCCGCGCAGACCTTCACGCTGGCGGCCCGGGAGACGGCCCGCGGGGTCGACCCCGGCCTGCCGTGGCGCCACCGGCTCCTGCTGCTGGCTGCGGCTTCGGCGGCGGTGTGGGCCGGGGACGCCCGCTCGGCCGGCCTGGACCCGGGCCTCCTGCTCACCCTGAACACGGCACCGCCCGGCGGCCCGGTGCCGCCCATGCTGGCCGCGTTCCAGTCCCTGCCCGACCGCGGCCAGGGCCTCGTCTGGTACGGCCTGGTGGAGGCCGAGCCGCAGCCCCGCACGGCGGGCTACCTCGGCCTCACCCGCGAGGACGTGGTCTACGGCACCGAGGGCGCCCTCGGTGCGCTGGCACAGGCCTGTCTGCGGTTCCGGCTCGCCGCCTCCGACGACCCCCGCTGCGCCGACTTCCGCCGCCTGATCGAGGAGGCCGTACGACCGGACAGCCGGCGCGACAACGCCGACCTGTACGCCCACATGGCGCTCTGCCCGCACTGCACGGCGGCCCACGAGGAGCAGTGCGCGTTACGGGACGCTCCGCGCGCGGCGCTGGCGGAGGGGCTGCTGCCGTGGGCCGGGACGGCGTACGTGACGCGCGGCGCGGACGAGCCGGACCCGGTGGCGGGCGTGAAGTCCCGTATGCCCTCCGGCACTTGGCCGCGCCCGCGGCGGCTGGTGCTGGCGTCGGCGGCGCTGGGGGTGGCGCTCGCGCCGCTGCTGCTGTTCCTGGTCTCGCGGGGCGGTGACGCGCCGGTGGCCTCTCCTTCGGCGACGGCCACGCTGCCGGGCCCGCCGCGGATCACACCGCCGGAGACGTTCTCCCCGTCGCCCTCCCCGTCCCCGTCGGCCTCGTCGACGAGCAGAGCGCCGTCGCCCTCCGCCTCCTCGCCCTCCCCCACGAGGAGTTCCCCGCCGCCCCGCAGGACGAGCCCGCCGCCGTTCCGGGCGCCGGGCGGCGGCTACGCGCAGGTGGTCAACGTCTCCACGGGCCGCTGCCTGGACGTCTCCGGCGACTTCACCGACGGCACGGACGTGGTCACGGCCCCCTGCGCCTCGGGCTCCGCCCAGCGCTGGCGGGTCGACACCGGCCGGGGTGTCCTCCAGTCCGCCGCCGACCCCGACTACTGCCTCGACAGCCGCGGCGACGTCGACAAGGGCCTCGGCATCTGGACCTGCGACTCGGTCGAGGGCCGCAACGGCGACAACCTCCGCTTCACCGTCGACCCCGACGGCGTCATCCGCCCCCAGATCGCCATCGCGACGGGCATGACACCGGCCGGCGGAAACGCCGTGTCACTGGAACCGCTGACCGGGGGCGCGGACCAACGGTGGCGGGCGGGGGCGTCGTAGCGGACCTTTTCGAGCCGTCACGGCTTGCCGATGTCCACCACCCACACCCCCGTGCCGTCATACGCCTCTGGCGTGGCGGTCAGGATCTGCCCTTCGACGGCGCCGGAGGCAGCGGCGTAGACCGCATGGCTGAACGGCCACTCCAGACCGGCGGACACCACCTGTTCGACGGTGGCCGCTCCGGCGAAGTCGAGGGGCAGGAACTCCAGCCCCGGCAAGGCTCCGACGTGTGCTGCCACACCAGGACGTTCCAGGCCGGCCGCGACCAGGCACAAGGCGGGGACATGCGCTCGTTGAGCGGGATCGTCGACCTCCACAACAGCAAGCCCGGAAAGCAACCGGTGCCCGCGGCAGAGGGCAAGGACCGCGGTGTGATCCAGAATGATCACCGGCGAGTGCCCACCCGGCCGGAAGCAATTGCCGCCCGCCATTCCTGGGCTTCCCGCACGTCGTCCTCGGTGAAGTCCTCTCGAAGGTGAGCGCGCACATACGCCACGGCCCGGGCCGTCCGCTCGGCTCGCTCGACCTCGGTAGGCGTGGCGGCGACCACGCGTTCGACGTACGCCCTCGTGCTCATGCCGCGCTCCTCCGCCAGCATGCGCAAGCGGTCCCTTATGGGTTCACTGATCTTGATCGTGGTGTCAGCCATAACGAGAGAATACATTTGAATACCACGGTTGAACCCACTGAACCGCGCCCTTCCGATCAGGCCACGCGTGCCCCGCGCCGCCACACCTCGGTGACCAGCGGCACCCCGGGGCGGTACGCCAGGTGTACGTGGCTCGGGGCGTCCAGGAAGAGGAGGTCGGCGTAGGCGCCGGGGGTGAGGTGGCCGATGTCGTCGCGGCGGAGGGCCGCCGCGCCGCCCGCCGTGGCCGACCAGACCGCCTCGTCCGGGGTCATGCCCATGTCGCGGACCGCGAGGGCCACGCAGAAGGGGACGGAGGAGGTGAAGGAGGAGCCGGGGTTGCAGTCGGTGGAGAGGGCGACGGTGACGCCCGCGTCCAGGAGGCGGCGGGCGTCGGGCCACTCCGCGCGCGTGGAGAACTCGGCGCCGGGCAGCAGGGTGGCGACCGTACGGCCGTTCGCCAGGGCGTCCACGTCCTCGGGGGTGAGGTGGGTGCAATGGTCGGCGCTGGCCGCGTCCAGTTCGACGGCGAGCTGGACCCCGGGGCCGTAGGTGAGCTGGTTGGCGTGGATGCGGGGGTGCAGGCCCTTCGCCTTGCCGGCCGTGAGGATCGCGCGGGCCTGGTCGCCGTCGAAGGCGCCCTTCTCGCAGAACACGTCGATCCAACGGGCGTACGGCGCGCAGGCGTCGAGCATCTCGCCGGTGACGAGGGCGACGTAGGCCGCGGGGTCGTCCGCGAGGTCGGGGGACACGATGTGGGCGCCGAGGTAGGTGACCTCGTCGGTGTGGGCGGCGGCGATGCGCAGCGCCCGTGCCTCGTCCTCGACCGTCAGGCCGTAGCCGGACTTGGTCTCGAAGGTCGTCGTGCCCTGGCGCAGGGCCTCGGCGAGATAGCGGGTGAGGTTGCGTTCGAGGTCGGCGTCGCTCGCCGCCCGGGTCGCCGCGACCGTCGTACGGATGCCGCCCGCGCTGTAGGCCCGGCCTGACATGCGGGCGTTGAACTCCTGGGTGCGGTCGCCCGCGAAGACCAGGTGGCTGTGGGAGTCGACGAAGCCGGGCAGGACCGCCCTGCCTCCCGCGTCGACCCGGTTGTCAGTGGCGGGTGCTTTTATTTGATCACCGGTCCACACGACGCGGTCGCCCTCGATGACGACGGCCGCGTCCTGGATCAGTCCGAGGGGGGAACCGTCACCGGAGGAGGGGTCGTTGGTGACCAGGGCGGCGATGTTGGTGATGAGCGTGCTCGCGGTGCTCGCGGAGTGGGCGGGGCTGACGGTCGTCGCGTTGCTCATGGCGTCCTCGGTGGCCTGGTCTGCGGTGGGGGCGGGGGGCTCGCTGCCCGGGTTCTCGCGCTTCATCCGCGCAGGGCTGCGACGGCGTCGGCGAGGGCCTTCGGCACATCCGGTACGAGCGCGTGTACCCCGTCCCGTACGACGTGCCGACCACCCACCACTGTGTGCGACACGTCCGCTGCCGACGCGGCGAATACGGCCGTCTCGGCCCCGAGCCGCGGAAGCGGCCCTGCCGTCCTGACCGAGTCGAGCCTGATGGTGGTGAAGTCGGCGAGCGCGCCCGGCTCCAGGGTGCCCGCGCCGTCCCAGCCGAGGGCCGCGTGGCCGTCGGCCGAGGCCGCGCGCAGAAGGGCCGCCGCCGTCCAGTGACCCCGGGTGCGGGTGCGCAGGCGCTCGTTGAGCTCCATCGCGCGGGCCTCTTCGAGGAGGTCGATGACGGCGTGGCTGTCGGAGCCGAGGGAGAGCGGTGAGCCCGCCTTCTGGAGGGCGACCGCCGGTCCGATGCCGTCGGCCAGGTCCCGCTCGGTCGTCGGGCACATGCAGGTGCCGGTGCCGCTGTCGCCGATCAGGGCGATGTCCTCGTCGGTGAGGTGGGTGTTGTGGACGCCGGTGGTGCGGGGGCCCAGGACACCGTGGTCGGCGAGGAGGCGGGTCGGGGTGCGGCCGTGGGCCTCGCGGCAGGCGTCGTTCTCGGCGGTCTGCTCGGACAGGTGGACGTGCAGCGGGGCCCGCCGTTCCTCGGCCCAGCGTGCCACGGTCGCCAACTGGCCCGCGGGCACGGCCCGTACGGAGTGGATCGCCGCACCGATCCGCGCGTGATCCCGGTCCTTGAGAACTGAACAGCGTTCGGCCCAGGTGTCCGCGTCGCCGTCGGAGAAGCGGAGCTGGTGGGTGGTGGGGGGCTGTCCGAAGCCGGCGGAGAGGTAGGCGGTGTCGAGGAGGGTGATGCGGATCCCGGCGTCGGCGGCGGCCTGGATCAGCGCCTCGCCCATGGCGTTGGGATCGGCGTAGCGGGTGCCGCCGGGGGCGTGGTGGACGTAGTGGAACTCGCCGACCGCCGTCACCCCCGCCAGCGCCATCTCGGCGTACACCGCGCGGGCGAGCGCGTGGTACAGCTCGGGGGTCAGCTTGTCGGCGAAGGAGTACATGATCTCGCGCCAGGTCCAGAAGGTCCCGGAGCCGACCTGGACGGTGGAGCGCAGGGCCCGGTGGAAGGCGTGCGAGTGCGCGTTGGCCAGGCCCGGGAGCGTCAGTCCGCGCAGGATCTCGGCGCCGGGGGGCGGGGTGTCGAGGTCCTGGCGGACGGCGGTGATGCGGCCGTCCAGTACGTCCACGGCCACGCCCGGCTCGACGTGGGTGTCGAGCCAGGCGTGTTCCAGCCAGTACGTCTTCGCTGTCACCTGCGGGTCAGCCCTTCCAGTACGTCGGCGAGCGCCAGGACACCGGCCACGCAGTCGTCCTCGGCGGCGAACTCCGCCGGGGAGTGCGAGACACCGGTGGGGTTGCGCACGAACAGCATGGCGGTCGGGACGGTCCCGGAGAGGATTCCGGCGTCGTGTCCGGCGCCGGTGCCGAGGACGGGGACCCTGAGGTCGGAGCCGGTGCCGAGGATGCGGGCGAGTTCGTCGCGCAGGGCGTGGTCGAACTCGACGACCGGGGTGAAGGACTCCCGGACGATGTCGAGGTCGATGCCGTGGGCCTCCGCGTACTCCCGGGCCGCCTTCTCGATCCCGCCGACCACCTGGTCCAGGCTCTCCTGGTCGGCAGCCCGGGAGTCGAGCCAGCCGCGCACCAGGGAGGGGATGGCGTTGACGCCGTTCGGCTCGACGGAGATCTTGCCGAAGGTGGCGACGGCACCGGCGAGTTCGGCCTCGCGGCGGGCGGCGAGCACCGTCTCGGCGTACGACAGCATCGGGTCGCGCCGGTCCACGAGGCGGGTGGTGCCGGCGTGGTTGGCCTCGCCCCGGAAGTCGAACCGCCAGCGGCCGTGCGGCCAGATGGCGCTGGCGATGCCGACCCGGTCGCCGCTGAGGTCCAGGGCCCGGCCCTGCTCGACGTGGAGTTCGACGAAGGCGCCGATGCGGGCGAGGCGTTCGGGGTCGGCGCCGATGGCGTCGGGGTCGTGGCCCGCGGTCTCCATGGCCCTGGGGAGCGTGATCCCCTCGCCGTCGGTCAGCCGGTGCGCCTGCTCGACGGTGAGCTGTCCGGAGGTCAGCCGGGAGCCGACGCAGGCGAGCCCGAAGCGGGCGCCCTCCTCGTCACCGAAGTTGACGATGGCCAGCGGCCTGCCGAACTCGACCTGCCTGGCCCGGAGTTCGTCGAGTGCGGCGAAGGACGACACGACACCGAGGGGGCCGTCGAAGGCGCCGCCGTCGGGCACGGAGTCCAGATGCGACCCGGTGACGACGGCGTCCCCGGCGGCCGGGTCCCCGAGCCAGGCCCACTGGTTGCCGTTGCGGTCGACCTCGTAGGCCAGCCCGCGCCCCTCGGCCTGCTCCCTGAACCAGGCCCGGCAGTCGGAGTCGGCGCCGGTCCAGGCGAAGCGGCGGTAGCCGCGGGAGTCGGGGTGCCGGCCGAGGGGAAGCAGGTCGCGCCACATGGTGTGGAAGGAGTCACCCCCGGCAGGCCGTGCCCCCGCCGAGGAGTTGCCGCTCTCCGTCACGCCGTCTCACCTTCACGCATCGGCACCCGCACGCCCCGCTCGTCGGCGACCGACTCCGCGATGTCGTACCCGGCGTCGACGTGCCGGATGACGCCCATGCCCGGGTCGTTGGTCAGCACCCGCCGTACCTTCTCGCCCGCGAGCTTGGTGCCGTCGGCCACCGAGACCTGGCCGGCGTGGATGGAGCGGCCCATGCCGACGCCGCCGCCGTGGTGGAGGGAGACCCAGGACGCGCCGGAGGCCACGTTGACCATGGCGTTCAGCAGCGGCCAGTCGGCGATCGCGTCGGAGCCGTCGAGCATGGCCTCGGTCTCGCGGTACGGGGAGGCGACGGAGCCGCAGTCGAGGTGGTCGCGGCCGATGGCGAGGGGGGCCGCCAACTCGCCGCTCGCGACCATGTCGTTGAAGCGCTCGCCGGCCTTGTCACGCTCGCCGTAGCCGAGCCAGCAGATCCGGGCGGGCAGGCCCTGGAAGTGGACGCGCTCGCCGGCCATCTTGATCCAGCGGGCGAGGGACTCGTTCTCCGGGAAGAGGTCCAGGATCGCCTTGTCGGTCTTGGCGATGTCGGAGGCCTCACCGGACAGCGCGGCCCAGCGGAAGGGGCCCTTGCCCTCGCAGAAGAGCGGGCGGATGTAGGCGGGGACGAAGCCCGGGAAGGCGAACGCCCGGTCGTACCCGGCGAGTTGGGCCTCGCCGCGGATCGAGTTGCCGTAGTCGAAGACCTCGGCGCCCGCGTCCATGAAGCCGACCATGGCCTCGACGTGCTTCGCCATGGACTCCCGGGCGCGCACGGTGAACCCGGCCGGGTCCTTGGCGGCGGCGTCGGCCATGTCCTCGAAGGCGATGCCCGTCGGGAGGTAGGCCAGCGGGTCGTGGGCCGAGGTCTGGTCGGTGACGATGTCGATGGGGGCGCCCTCGGCGAGCATGCGCGGGAGCAGCTCGGCGGCATTGCCCAGCAGGCCGATGGAGAGCGGGCGGCGGGCGTCACGGGCCTCGACGGCGAGCTGGAGGGCGTGCTCCAGGCTGTCGGCCCGCACGTCGAGGTAGCGGTGCTCGATACGGCGCTCGATGGCACGCGGGTCGACGTCGATACAGATCGCGACGCCGTCGTTCATGGTCACGGCGAGGGGCTGGGCGCCGCCCATGCCGCCGAGGCCCGCGGTGAGGGTGATCGTGCCCGCGAGGGTGCCGTTGAACTTCTTGGCGGCGACGGCGGAGAAGGTCTCGTAGGTGCCCTGGAGGATGCCCTGGGTGCCGATGTAGATCCAGGAACCTGCGGTCATCTGGCCGTACATGGTGAGACCGAGGGCCTCCAGGCGGCGGAACTCCTCCCAGTTGGCCCAGTCGCCGACGAGGTTGGAGTTGGCGATGAGGACACGCGGGGCCCACTCGTGGGTCTGCATGACACCGACCGGGCGGCCGGACTGGACCAGCATGGTCTCGTCCTGCTTGAGGGTGCGCAGGGTGCGGACCATGGCGTCGAAGGAGCGCCAGTCACGGGCGGCCTTGCCGGTGCCGCCGTAGACGACGAGCTTGTCGGGGTGCTCGGCGACCTCGGGGTCGAGGTTGTTCTGGAGCATTCTCAGGGCGGCTTCCTGCTGCCATCCCAGGGCGCTCAGTTCCGTACCGCGCGGCGCTCGTACGGGGCGGGGTCCTGACATGGTCTGCCTCCTGGGACTCTGCTGCGGATGGCCGCGTGCCGGTTGTTGCTCTCGATATTCACATCCTGACTTCCTGAATAGAACTAGTCAATACGTTCTCGCGTCAGCGTCAGTGAGGCAGGAATGTTTCGCTGGACACGCGAGACGCGACACGCGAGACACAGCCGACGACGGGACGACGGGACGGGAGACGTGGTGGACGAGTACGGCAACACCGGCGAAGGACGGGCCGCCCGCCGGGACGAGGCGGTGCGCGCGGCCGTGGAACAGGGCCTGCTGGGGCCGGACTCCCCCATCGTCGGACTGCTCGACGTCACCGGCATCCAGGAGTCGGCGGCGGAGCTGCGCACGGCGTTCGACGAGGTCACCGCGCCGGGCACCCCGGTACTGCACGCGTTCGCGGTGAAGGCGACCCCGCTGGTCCCGGTGCTGCGGCTGCTGCGCGAGGAGGGCATCGGCGCGGAGGTGGCGAGCCCGGGCGAACTGGCCCTGGCGCGGGCCGCGGGGGTGCCGCCGGCCCGGACCGTGCTGGACTCGCCCGCCAAGACGCCCGCCGAGCTCAGGGAGGCGCTGGCGCTGGGGATCGCCGTCAACGCGGACAACCCGCAGGAGCTCGAGCGCATCGACGCCCTGGTGCGGTCGGCCGTGAGCCGCTCCCCGCTCGGCATCCGGGTCAACCCGCAGGTCGGCGGCGGTTCCATCGGGGCGACCTCCACGGCCACGGCGACCTCGAAGTTCGGGGTGGCGCTGCGGGACGAGGGGGCGCGCGAGTGGGTGATCCACGCCTACGCCGACCGCCCCTGGCTGTCCCGGCTGCACGCGCACACCGGCTCGCAGGGCATCCCGCTCGCCCTGATGACCCAGGGGGTCGCGGAGACGTACGCGCTGGCCGAGGAGATCAACCGGCGGATCGGGCGGCCGCAGATCGACACGGTCGACATCGGCGGCGGGCTGCCGGTGAACTTCGGCTCGGACGCGACGGCACCGACGTACACGGAGTACGCGCGGGCGCTGAAGGCGGCGGTGCCGGGGCTGTTCGACGGGCGGTACGGGCTGGTCACGGAGTTCGGGCGGTCGCTGCTGGCCAAGCACGGCACGATCGTGGCGCGGGTGGAGTACGCCAAGAGCGCGGGCGGGCGCCCGGTCGCGGTGACGCACGCGGGCGTGCAGGTGGCGACGCGGACGGTGTACGTACCGGGGTCGTGGCCGCTGAGGATCGCGGCGTACGACGGCAAGGGGCGGCCGAAGAGCGGGCCCGAGGTGGTCCAGGACGTGGCGGGGCCCGCCTGCTTCGCGGGCGACCTGCTGGCCGAGGGGCGCGCGCTGCCGCTGCTGGAGCAGGGGGACTACGCGGCGGCGCTGGACACGGGGGCGTACTACTTCGCGCACCACTACGCGTACAACTCGCTCGCCCGGCCCGGCATCCACGGTTTCGCGCCCGGCCACGCGGGGGGTGTCGCCTTCGCGACCGTACGGGAGGCGCAGACGCTCGCCGAGATCGTGGCCGAGTCCGGAGGGGCGCACGCGACCGCTCTCACCACCCTGCGCGCACCTGGGAGCCGTTGACGCGGACGGGCCGGATCGCTCACCAAAGAGGCTGTAAAACTAGGCAAGTCGACCCACTCTAGTCACCCCGAGCATGTTCCACCGGAAAATGCCAGATCCCTCACCCCTCGCGCACACGTTGCGTAGTTTCGGCGTCACTCAGCCGAACCCCAGGCGGGAGGGGAGCCACGGTGCAGGGAATCGACGAGTGCCTGCTGGAAGCCATGCGACTGCCGGGTGCGCGGGGCGCCGCGCTGGTCGACTGGACGAGCGGGCTGGCGCTGGGAGCCGTCGGGGAGTCCCCCGGCGGTGACCAGGAGGCGGCCGCCGCCGAGGCCGCCGAGCTCGCCCGGCTCGCCGCCGAGCAGCGCGCCTTCGCCTCCGACCGGTCCGACGACACCGGGGCGGGGGCCGCCGGGGAGGAACCGGATCCGCCCGTCGAGGACCTCATCCTCAGCAACCGGGACAGCTACCACGTGCTGCGGTTCGTGCCGACGTCCTTCGACAGCAGCGTCTTCCTGCACCTGTGGCTGGCCCGCGCGGAGGGCAACCTCGCGCTGGCCCGCATCCGGCTCGGCGAGATGGCCGGACGGCTGGTGCTCGGATGACGACGGTGAAGACCACTCCGGCCACCCCGCCGCCCCGGCTGCCGGTGCGCGACAAGGCCGCCGCCACGGACCGCGGCTGGGGCGGCGTCTCGCCCATGCTGACCCGGCTCGCCGCCGAGCGGGCCACCGGCGTCCTGGTGCGCGAGCGCGGCACCCTGCACCTCGCCGACGGCAAGGTGGTGCACGCCGACAGCCCGGCCGCCCCCGGCGCCGACGTCCTGCTCGCGGCCCACGGCACCCTCGATCCCGCGATGTGGCGGGAGGCCCTCGCGGAGAGCGTCCAGAGCCTCGGGAACGCCGGGACCGGCACCCGCCGCCTCACCGGGGCGGAGGCCGTGCAGCAGGCGGGCCGCCGGCTGGTCGCGGGCGGGCTGCTCACGCCGGGCGCCCTGGAGATGTGCCGGCTGACCGCGCTGTACGACGCCGCGTACTTCGCCCTCTCCCCCAGCAGCGCCCCGGGCCGGTTCCGCTACGGCACCGAGGACGGCCTCGACGACGGCCCCGGCGAGGCACCCGACGACCGCCCCGGCACCCTGCGCCCGGTGCCCGTCGCCGACCTGGAGCGCGAGACCCTGCGCCGCCGAGACCTGCTGCACCGCATCTGGCCCGACGCACTGCCCGACGAAACGCCGCTGACCCGGGAGTACCGCCCGGCGGCCCCGTCGATCCCGGCCCGGCGGCAGGCGGTGCTGGCCCGGGTGGACGGCGTCCGCACGGCGTCGGACATCGCGCGCGAGCTGGGCCGCCCGGCCTTCCACACCCTGGTGGACGTACGGCGGCTGATGGCGGCCGGGGTGGTGGCGCCGTGTCCGCCGGCGCTGCCCGGTGAGCCTCCCGGTCCCGTGGGCGCCGGCACCTCGGTCGAGTCCGCCGACCCCCACATCACGCTGCTGAAGAGGCTCAGGGATGCGCTGGAGGCCCTTTGAGCGGCAGCGGTTCCGCGCCGAGAGGAGAGACCTGATGGCAGCAGCTCAGGACGGGATCCTGGAGGAGCTGCGCCGGCTCCGGGCCCGGGTGCCGCAGCTCACGGGCGCCCTCGCGGCCGATGCCGACGGTCTCGTCCTGGCCCAGGACACCCCGGGTGTCGATCCGGCGGCGGTGGCCGCGCTCACCGAAACCACCCTCGCGCTCGCCGGCCGGCTGGCGGACGAGACCGGCCAGGGCGAGCTGCGCGAACTGCTCGTGCGCGGGGTGTACGGCTATGTCGCCACGTACCCGGCGGGTCCCGCCGCCGTCGTCACCCTGCTCGCCCAGGACCGGGTCAACGTCGGCCGGCTCCATCTGGAGGGCCGCCGGGCGGGCGCGCGGATCGGGGAGCTCATCGACGTACCGGCCACCGCGGCCAACACGGCCGCCGCCACCGGGGCCGCGCAGACCCCGCAGACCACCACGAAGGCGCCCGCCAAGGCCGCTCCGGCACGTACCAGAGCGGCCCGCACGCCCCGGGCCAAGCCCGCGGACACCCGCGCCACGGCCACCGCACCGACGGTGGCCCGCACCACCACCGAAAGTTGAGAGAACCGAGGAGACACAGTCATGGCCAACACCGAAACCGCACTGAAGGAGGCCCTCGCCTCCATCGAGGGCGCGACCGGCGTCGCGCTCGTCGACTACACCAGCGGCATGGCGCTCGGCACGATGGGCGGCAGCAAGGGCTTCGACCTGAACGTGGCCGCGGCGGGCAACACCGACGTGGTCCGCGCCAAGATGCGCACGATGGAGCACCTCGGCCTCAAGGGCCAGATCGAGGACATCCTGATCACCCTGTCCGACCAGTACCACCTGATCCGCCTGATCGCCGGGCGCGGCGGCAACGGTCTCTTCCTCTACCTGGTCCTGGACGCCAAGAGGTCCAACCTGGCGATGGCCCGCCACCAGCTGCGCCAGATCGAGAACGACCTGGAGGTGTGACCCCGTACGACCCGTTCTAGACGAGTGCCGCGGTGCGGCGGCGCGCCCCACCCGGGGCCGCGTCGCCCGCCGCGACACCCGTGCCGCGGTACGCCTTGACGGCCTTGCCCGCCGGGCGTCCGCCGTTCGCGGCGAGCCAGTCGACCCGCACCCACAGCAGCGCGTCCTCGGCCCGCTCGCGGCGCCCGAGCCAGGCGGCCTTGAGCCAGAGGCCCGTACCGCACCCGGCGAGCAGCAGGCCGCCCGCGACGGGCACGGCGAAGTTGCAGCCCAGCGCGAGCAGCCAGGCCAGCAGCAGCCACCAGCGGTGGCCACGGCGCCAGTTGCGCACCCCGACCGCACGGTCCTGGAGCACGTCGTGCTTGCCCGCGCGAGCGGCCGCGCGTCCCAGTGCCGTGTACCGCTTGCGGCGGCTGTACGACACCACGCCCGCCGCGACGATGAACAGCGCGGCTCCTGCCATGACGCCGATCCGCCGTCCCGTGAGGCCCGGTACCAGCAGCCCGACACCGGCCGCGAACACCCCGGCCCACCACAAGGGTGCGGCTCCGGCCCGTACGACGACGGCCACCCGCACCAGTCCCTGTCCTCCGCGTGCCACGTCCGTCTCCCGTCTCGTGTCTGTGCGGCATCCGCGAGGCACGCTAGCGAGGCAACGTGAGACGAGTCTGAAAACGGGCTCCTACTCCACGAACAGCCCGCGCGCCGCCGCCCGTGCGTCGAACTCCTCCAGGCGGGCCTGCGCGTCCGGCAGGTCGTCGCACATCGCCTCAAGCAGGACCCGGCCGAGCAGCATCGGCGCGCAGGCCGTGTCGAAGGCGAGGCCGGTGCCGACGGCGGCGGGCAGCAGCAGGTCGGAGACCTTGGCGACCGGCGCGAAGGCGGAGTCGGCGACGGTGACGACGGTCAGCCCGGCCTCCCTGGCGTGAGCGAGGGTGTCCACGACCTCGCGGGGGTGCCGGGGCAGCGCGAAGCAGAGCAGGGCGGTGGCGCCCGCGCGGACGGCGGCGTCGATCCGGTCCTGGATCATCGTGCCGCCCTCGTCGAGCAGCCGTACGTCCGGATGGACCTTGGCGGCGAAGTACGCGAAGCCGTACGCCTGCGAGGCGGCGGCCCGCAGCCCGAGCACCGGCAGCGGGCGGGAGGCGGCGAGCAGCTGCCCGGCCCGCTGCACCGGGCGCGGGTCGGCGAGGACCTCCGCGAGGTGCCGGAGGTTCTCGATCTCGGCCTCGACGGCCTGCTGGTACTCGTTGTACGACGCCGAGGCGGCCGACTGCTCGGCGGGCGCTACCTCGCGCAGGTGCCGGCGCAGGGCGGGGTAGCCGTCGAAGCCGAGGGCGACGGCGAAGCGGGTGACGGAGGGCTGGCTGACCCCGGCCAGTTCGGCCAGCTCCACGCTGGACAGGAACGGCACGTCGGCCGCCCGCCGCACCATGCTGTGCGCGATCCGCCGCTGGGTCGGTGTCAGCCGGTGCCCCTCGAACAGCGCCTGGAGCCGTCCCGCCGGGGTGTCCACCCCACCGATCTCGCTCATGCCTCGTTCCCCCTCCAGATCTCCGTGAACCGGTCGAGCAGCGCGGTCGCCGCCGTCACGTCGTCCGTGAGCGGCCGGTCGGCCGGGTCCTCGTCGAGGACCGACTCGGCGAGCTCCTGCGCCCGGCCGACCGGAAGCTCCGGGTCGGGCCTGAGGTCGCGCTGGCGCAGCGCCCGTACGGCGGCGACGAGTTCGCAGCCGACGACGAGACGGTACGCGCCGCACGCGCGCAGTGTCTGGCGGGCGGCGAGCGAGGCGAAGCTGGCCTGTTCCTCGACGCCCCGGGAGAGTACGGCGTGGCCCAGTGAGGCGGGCGCGGAGAAGGCCCGCAGATCGCCGAGGGCGGCTCCGGCGGCGTACTCCAGGATCATCACGCCGGAGGAGGCGGGCTCCGGGTCGGCGAGGAAGGGCCGCAGGCGGGTGAAGGCGGGCTCGTTGAGGGTGGAGAGCCGGGAGGTGGACAGCCGGGCGACCTGGGTGAGGGCCAGCCTGAAGTGGTCGAGGGCGAGGGCGAGTTGGGCCTGGTAGAAGCCGCCGTGGTGGTAGGCGGCCATGTCCTGGGCGTCGATCAGCGGATTCTCGGCGGCCGCGTTGATCTCGATGGCGAGGACCTCCTCCAGGGCGTCGGCGGCGTCCTGGGCGGGCCCGTGGATCTGGGGCAGGCAGCGGAAGCCGTACGGGTCCTGGATGCGCCCGAGCGGTGGGGTGGGCCGGTCCTCGGCGCCGATGAACTCCCGCATCCGGCGGGCCACTTCGGCGGACCCGCGGTGCGGCCGGGCGGCGTGCACGGGGGCGGCGTACGCCTCGTGCGACCCGTCCACGGCCAGCAGTGACAGCGCCCCGACGACCTGGGTGGCCTCGATCAGCCCGCGCAGTTCCTGCAGTGCGAGGGCGGCCTGGCCGAGGGTGAGGGCGTTGCTGCTGATGAAGGCGAGGGCGTCGTTGTTGTCGAGGGGCTGGGGTTCGGGGGCGCCGGCCGGCCTGACCGGACCGCCGAGGCCACCCGCGCCGGGCCTCCCCCTCCCTACAGCCTCAAGCACGTCGGGGGCACCCCCGCCGCCGTCCCGCCAGGGGTGCTCCCCCGCGAGCGCGAGGCCCGCCTGGGCCAGCGCCGCGATGTCCCCGGTGCCGACCGAGCCGAACTCGTTGACGACCGGGTACGCGCCGTTCTCCAGCGCCTCGCACAGGGCGGTCACCACGGTCGGCCGCAGTCCGGCGCCGCCCGCGAGGAGCTGGTTGGCGCGGACGGCGAGCATCGCGCGGACCTGCCGGGCCGGGAGTTCCTCGCCGATCGCGCCGGCGTGGCTGCGCAGCAGGCGCAGCCCGTGCTCGGCGGCCGCCTCGGTGGGCACGGCCTCGTTCCGGTTGGCGCCGACGCCGGTGGAGCGGCCGTAGACGCGTCCGGTCGCGGCGATCCGGCGGGCGGCGTCCCAGGACTCCGTCACCCGCTTCATCCCGTCGGTCCCGGGCACCGGGCGGGCGGTGCCGTCGGCGAGGCGGACGACGTCCGCGACACCGAGGCCGATTCCGTCGAGGACCACCAGGCCGGTGTGACCGATCGAGAAGGCATCCGGCGTGTCCACGATCCGAGACGACATTAGGTGGAAACTCCCATCAATCCGGACATTCGATCTTGCCTGACGGACATCCGTTACCTCGGATTAACACCGAACCGTTGACAATCCATTCAGCTACCGAGAACTCTGCATGACGTTATACAGCCGGGCAAGGGACAACTCATGATCCAGTTCGACGCGGTGCACAAGCGCTTCCCCAACGGCACGACAGCAGTCCACGACCTCACCCTCGACATGCCTGAAGGCGGCGTGACCGTCCTCGTCGGGTCCTCCGGTTGCGGCAAGACGACCACCCTCAGGATGATCAATCGTATGGTCGAGCCGACCTCCGGCACGATCAAGGTCGGCGGCAAGGACGTCACCGACCAGGACGCGGCCGAACTGCGCCGCTCCATCGGGTACGTCATCCAGCAGTCGGGCCTCTTCCCGCACCGCACGGTGCTGGACAACATCGCCACCGTCCCGCTCCTGCTGGGCCACGGGCGCAGGAAGGCCCGCGCCCGGGCCGCCGAGCTGCTGGAGACGGTCGGCCTGACCGCCGAGGCCGGCAAGCGGTACCCGCACCAGCTCTCCGGCGGCCAGCAGCAGCGCGTCGGGGTCGCCCGCGCCCTCGCCGCCGACCCGCCGGTGCTCCTCATGGACGAGCCGTTCGGCGCGGTCGACCCGGTGGTGCGCACCCAGCTCCAGGACGAACTGCTCAGGCTCCAGAAGGAGTTGAACAAGACCATCGTCTTCGTCACGCACGACGTCGACGAAGCCGTACGCCTCGGCGACCGCATCGCGATCTTCCGCACCGGCGGTCACCTCGTGCAGTGCGCCCCGCCCGCCGAACTCCTCGCGCGCCCCGCCGACGACTTCGTGGCCGACTTCCTCGGCGCCGAGCGCGGCCTGAAGCTGCTCTCTCTGACGACGCTGGCGGCCGTCCCGCAGGGCCCTGCGCCGGAGGGCGACACCTGGACCCTCGTCTGCGACGAGACCGGCAGGCCCCTGCACTGGGCCTCGCAGCAGACCGAACTCCCCGTGCGGCCCCTCACGGACGGCGACTCCCTGCTGGCCGCGCTCGACGAGTGCGTCGCCTCCCCCACCGGCCTGGTCGCCCGCGTCGACGCCGACGGCGTCCTGACGGGCGTCTCGTCCCGCGACGACATCCACACCCACGCGGGCAAGGCGCACACGGATGCGCGGGTGGCCGTATGACCATCGACTGGTCGTGGATCTCCGGCCACACCGACGACCTCACCACCCTGACGATCTCGCACCTCCAGGCGGCCCTCAGCGCGGTCTTCTTCGGCCTGCTGATCAGCCTCCCGCTGGCCGTGGTCGCCCACCGGATCCGCCCGCTGCGCGGCTTCCTGCTCGGGCTCTCGAACGTCCTGTTCACGATCCCGTCCATCGCGATCTTCGTGCTCCTGCTGCCGGTCAGCGGACTGACCCGGACCACGACCGTGATCGGGCTGACCGTCTACACGCTGGTCGTGCTGCTGCGGAACACCGTCGAGGGCCTCGACTCGGTGCCCGCGAAGACCAAGGAGGCCGCGAAGGCGATGGGCACGCGCCCGCTGCGCACGCTCCTCACCGTCGAACTCCCCCTCGCGCTGCCGGTGATCATGGCGGGCGTGCGCATCGCGACCGTCATGTCGATCTCCCTCGTCTCGGTCGCCACCTACATCGGCGACGGCGGCCTCGGCCAGCTCTTCACCGACGGCTTCCAGCGCAACTTCCCGACCCCGGTGATCGTGGGCGTGGTCCTCACGATCCTGCTCGCCGTGGTCGCGGACGCCCTGCTGGTGGCCCTCCAGTACGTCCTGACCCCGTGGCGCAGGAAGCGAGCCTGAGCGATGTACGAACTCCTCAAGAACCTCGGCTCCTGGCTGACCAGCGGCTCCCAGTGGGCGGGCTCCGACGGCATCGCCCACCGGCTCGCCGAGCACCTCCAGTACTCGCTGCTCGCGACGCTCATCGCGGCCGCGATCGGCCTCCCGCTCGGCCTGCTGATCGGCCACACCGGCAAGGGCGCCTTCGTCGCGATCAACCTCGCGTCCTTCGGCCGCGCCCTGCCGACGGTCGGCCTGGTCGTGCTGGTCTTCCTGGCCGGCGGACTGTCCATGCTGCCGGTGTACGTCGCCCTGGTCGCCCTCGCGGTCCCGGCGATCGTCACCAACACCTACGCGGGCATGTCGGCGGTGGACCCGGACGTCAAGGACGCCGCCCGCGGCCAGGGCATGCGCGGCCACCAGGTGCTGTTCCAGGTCGAGTTGCCGCTCGCCCTCCCCCTGATCATGACCGGCCTGCGCCTGGCACTGATCCAGGTCGTGGCCACCGCGACCATCGCGGCCTACGTCTCCTTCGGGGGCCTCGGCCGCTATGTCTTCGACGGCCTCGCCCAGCGCGATCTCGTGCAGGTGCTCGGCGGGGCGGTGCTGGTCGCGGTGGTCGCCGTGACCCTCGACCTCCTCCTCTCCGCCCTCCAGCGCTTCCTCTTCCGCCACCGCACTGCCTAGGGACCCTCAGATGAACCGACGCACTCTCCTCGGCGGCCTCCTCGCGGCGGCCTCCGTGCCCGCCCTCTCCGCCTGCTCCAGCGGCATCACCTCGCTCGACGGCGGCGGGAGCGCCTCCGGCGGGGGCGGCTCCAGCAAGGGCGGGGTCACCATCGGCACCGCCAACTTCACCGAGAACCAGGTGCTGGGCTACCTGTACGCGGCCGTGCTGGAGAAAGCCGGCGTGAAGACCAAGGTCCGCCCCAACCTCGGCACCCGCGAGATCCTGATCCCGGCCCTCAAGGGCGGCGACATCGACCTGCTGCCCGAGTACCAGGGCGCCCTGCTGCACTACCTCGACCCCAAGGCGACGGCCACCGAGGAGGGCGCGATGCAGAACGCCCTCACCGTCGCCCTCCCGGCCGGCCTCCAGGTGCTGCCGTACGGCATGGCCGAGGACTCCGACGCGTTCGTGGTGACCCAGGAGACCGCGCGGAAGTACGGCCTGACCTCCCTCGCCGACCTGCGGAAGCAGAACGGCAAGCTGGTCATCGGCGCGGCGCCCGAGGTCAAGAAGCGCCAGGTGGGCGTGGTCGGCCTGAAGGACGTGTACGGCGTGGAGTTCAAGGAGTTCAAGTCCCTCGACTCCTCCGGCCCGCTGGTGAAGGGCGCCCTCAAGAAGGGCGACGTGGACGTGGCGAACCTCTTCACCACCGACACCGACATCGTGGCCAACCACTGGGTCGTCCTCACCGACCCGAAGAACCTCATCCCGGGCCAGCACATCGTCCCCCTCATCGCCGACCGCAAGGCCGACGACACCGTCCGCAAGGCCCTCGCCCGGCTCGGCAACGTCCTGACCACGGCCCAGCTCACCGAGCTGAACCGCCAGGTCGACAAGGACAAGAAGGACCCGGAGGACGTGGCGAACGCGTACGCGAAGCAGCACGGGCTGGCCTAGGAAGGACCCCCGCCGCAACAGGGGGGCTAACCCCAGTGCAGCGGGCGGCCCGGCCTCCTACCGTGGTTCCCATGACCGGAATGGACGCGCGGGACCCCGAACTCAAGAAGGAACTCAACGCCACCCTGCAAGCGCGCAGGGAACTGGGCGAGGAGTACGAGTCCGCGCTGGTCGACTCGTTCCTGGAGAAGGTCGACCAGCGGATCGACGGCGCGGTGGACCGCCGGCTGCGCCGCCAGCTCGCCGAGCAGCAGATGGTGACGGCCCGGGGCGCCCGTACGCCCAAGTCGACGGACTCGTTCGGCGAGCGCTTCGGGTTCGGCATCGTCTCCCTGGTGCTGGCGATCCCGCTCTCGGCGATCGGCGGCGGCGTCGCCCACCTGCCCGGCCTGCTGGTCAGTTGGGTCGGCATCGTCGGCGTCAACGCCTTCCAGGCGCTGCGCGTCAACCCGGACCTCTTCCGGGGCGGCAGGCGCGGGAGGCCGTCCTCGCAGGACAGCGACTGGGAGGGCTGAGGCCGGCCGGCCTCTGGACAAGGATGTGCGCGGGGACCGCCGCACCCCCGTTGCCGGGGGGCGGGACGACGGCGGTCCCCGCGAAGGACGTCGACCAGGTCAGGCCAGGTCTCACGTCCGGCGTCCATGGAGGTCCGGGAGCCGCTCCGGAGGTCCTTGGACGTTCGGCGCCGGCCCGGGCGGGGAGCCGCTCCCGCCCTGCCGACACCCACCAATGTGCCGGACCCGTGTTAAGTGTGTGCTGCGTGCACGTGACGCGCTCGTACCAGTTCCGCGAAGTCCACCTTTTCAGTGGGGAACGACAAGTCCGCCGGATGCACGCCCTGTTCACCGGAGGTTTGCCTGCGGGAGGGGCGCGACGGCGGGTATTGGCACCTGCTGCCCCCCTACCGAGACCGGGTGACGGCAGGGCCCGGAGCGGCCGGTCACGCTGTCCGACAGGACCCACGCGATCGCCATGACCCTGCCCCCCGATGACGGGTGCCGTCAGGTTCTCCCGTAGCTCAGGCCGATCTGGTCGCGCGCGGTGTCGAGCGTGCGCATCACCGCCACGGTCTCGTCCAGCGTCATGACGTCGCTCTCCGTCTCCCCCGCGTGGAGCCGCTGCTGGACGTGCCGGATCTGATGGTGCAGGCCACCGCCTGCCGTGTCGCCGCTGTCGCCTTCGCGTGCGGCGGGCAGGCTCAGCCGTTCGGTGACGCCCCGCGACTGAACGGTCAGTTCGTCCGGGCAGTGCATCAGGAACGGCAGTTCGATGCAGCCCTCGGTTCCGGTGATACGGGCCGTGCAGCCGAGGGTCGCCCGCACGGAACTCTGGGCCAGCGCGACCGCGCCGCTGTCGTATCCGGACAGGACGGCGACGTGCTCGTCGACGCCGGTCGGGCCGAGCGTGCCGTACGCCGTGATCCGGTCGGGCGTGCCCAGCACCATGCTGGCCAGCGACAGGGGATAGACACCCAGGTCGAGCAGGGAACCGCCGCCCAGCGCGCGATCGAACAGCCGGTGTGCGGGATCCGCCGGGAACCGGAGGCCGAAGTCCGCCTCCACGGACTGGACCTCGCCGATGACGCCCTCGGCGAGCAGCTCTCTGACCTTGACGTAGGCCGGCAGGAACCGGCTCCACATCGCCTCCATCAGGAACAGGCCCCGCTTCCTGGACACCGCCACCATGTCGGCGGCCTGCCCGGCGTCCAGCGCGAACGCCTTCTCGCACAGCACCGGGCGCCCCGCGTTCAGGAACAGCAAGGTGTGCTCGTGGTGATGGGAGTGCGGCGAGGCGACGTAGACCACGTCGACGCCGTCGTCGGCGGCCAGGTCTTCGTACGAGGTGTGCCGGTGCCGGGGTGCGACGCCGTACTTCTCGCCGAACGCGTCAGCCCTTTCCCGGCTGCGAGAGCCGACGGCGACCAATTGCGCGTCCGGCAGGCGGCCCAGTGCGTCGGCGAAGCCGTTGGCGATGGCGCCGGTGCCCGCGATGCCCCAGCGGAACGACATGAGAACTCCTTGTCGGTGTGGTGGTGAGGAAGGAGAGTGGGAGCGACCCGGCGCCCCGGCCGATCCCCGTCGCCGGGCATCGGGTCACGCGGGCACCTGGTTGGTCCGGGCGACATCGCCGTACCAGTGGGCCGACGGCTTGACGACCCGGTCCTGAGTCGTGCGGTCGACCGCCACGAGCCCGTACGTGGGCCGGTAGCCGTCCCACCATTCGAAGTTGTCCAGCAGCGACCAGTGGACGTATCCCGTGACGGGCAGTCCGTCGCCGATCAGCCGGTGCACCACCCGCAGCCCCGCCCGCAGGTACTCCACCCGGTCGGCGTCGGCGGCGGTGGCGACACCGTGCTCGGTGATGACGATCTCCTTGCCGGGGAAGAGGTGCGCCACTCGCCGGATCGTGGCCTCGACCGCTTCCGGTGCCCACCGGTAGCCCATCAGGGTGCGGCGGATCCCGTCGTCGGGCGTTCCCTCCACCGGTACGGCGGCCACCGCCTGGCTGTGCAGATACGGCAGGGCGAGCGCCTGCGTCAGACGGCGATTGCGCAGCAGTGCCGCGCTGACGTGCCGGAGGATCCGGGGGGCGTTGACATCGAGGCGGGTGTAGGTCTGGACGCCGAGGAAGTCGTCCTCGGCGGTCTCGGCGAAGAACCGGTCCTCGTGGAGTTCCCTCGCCCAGCGCAGGGCGGGCATGCCGCCCTCGTTGGCGTGCCAGTCCTGGAGCGCGTGTGCCATACCGACCTTGACCCCGGGCGCGAGTTCACGGATGACCTCCCGGGCGCTGCGATGCGCGGCGTTCACTCCTGCCGCCGCGGTGTCGAACGCGTCGAGGTTCCGGACGAAGGGCGGAGTGGGGAAGGTGCCCAGATACCCGCGCGTGATCATGTTGCCGGGCTCGTTGATCGTGCAGATGTAGGGAGCACGGTCCTCCAGGTGCTCCATCACGTGCCTGGTGTAGCGCGCGAACCAGGCGGGAAGGCCGGGGTTCGTCCAGGCGCCGGCACGGGTGACCCAGGCCGGCAGCGTGAAGTGCTGGAGCGTGATCACCGGGGTGACGCCGTGCTTCAGGCAGGTGTCGACCATGTCGGCGTAGTGCCGGAGCGCCTCGCGGTCGAACTCTCCCTGGCGGGGCTCGATGCGCGCCCACTCCACGGAGAACCGGTAGGTGTTCAGCCCGAGCTTCGCGAGCAGGGCGATGTCGTCCTTGTAGCGGGTGAAGTGATCGCAGGCGATACCGGAGGGTTCCGCCAGGGGCGCCTTGGGCGCCGGGTCGGTCTCCCATTCCCACCAGTCACTGGTCGTGTTGTCGCCTTCGACCTGGTGCGCGGCGGTCGCCGCGCCCCACAGGAAGCCGTCGGGGAAGGTCAGCGGTTCGGGCATGGTCAGCTCCTGGGGTTCCGTGCTCGTAGGAAGTCGGGCCGGACGGCGTCGCGGCTCGGCCGCACCGGACGGCTGTCGGGGCCCTCTCGGGCCGCCGCCGTGCGGTTGTCGACGAAACGGCATGACAGGTCGCGGTTCCCATGGCGACGATCCACCAACCGCATCACTAACGCGCGTTAGTGAGTGACGGTACAGTACCTCCGAGGGGGGACACCCACAAGGAGAGAAGGGGCACGGATGGCAGGCGAGGCCGCCGCTCGGCCGGGGGGCCGGATCACCAGTGCCGACGTCGCCCGGGAGGCCGGAGTCTCCAGGGCCACCGTCAGCTTCGTGCTCAACGGCACCAAGGGGCAGACGATCTCCGAGTCGACGCGGCAGCGCGTCCTCGAGACGGCCGCACGACTGCACTACGCCCCCTCGGCGGAAGCCCGCACGCTCAGCCGCGGCCGCAGCGACGTCGTACTCCTCTATCAGCCCCCTCAACTGCCGCTGACCGACCTCGGCGCACTGGTCGAGTTCCTGGCGGCGGAGTTCGCGACGGTCGGGCTCACGGCGGTGATCCACCCGTGGTCCCGCAAGCCCGACGGCGATGTTTGGACCGCCATCACGCCCGTGGCCGTTCTCGCATGGGACCTGCCCGACAGCGACGTCGCCGCGATGCGGCGCAACGGCGTGCGCGCCGTGGTCTCCCTCACCGCGGAGTCCGACCCCGTCGCGCAGTGGATCTGGGGAGCCCGGGAGCACAGCATCGCCCGGTTGCAGGTCGAGCGGCTGCTCAGGGCGGGGCACCGCCGGCTCGGCTACGCCCGCCCGCACGACGAGCGCCTGGCCGAGGCGAGCGACATGCGCCTGAGAGCGCTCCGGCGAGCCTGCGCGGAGCACGGCGTACCGGCCCCCGTGACCCTGACCGTTCCCGGCGACGAGGCAGGAGCCGAAGCCGCGGTCGACGCCGTCGCGGCCTGGCGGGAGGCGGCCGTCACCGGTGTGTGCGCCCACGACGACGTGACCGCCCTGGCCGTCCTGGCGGGCCTGCGCGAGCACGGGCTGACCGCGCCGTCGGATCTGGCGGTGATCGGAGCCGTCGACTCCCCGGCCGCGCGCCTCGCCGCTCCGCCGCTGACCATGGTGGCGGTGGACATGCGGGACACCGCGCGCCACCTCGTCGAGGCGGTCACCAGCCTGCTCGAAGGCCGGAGCGTACCGGCCGGACCCGAGGTCACCCGGGTGATCGAGCGCGGCTCGGTCTGACCCGGGCGCACGCCCCGCAGCGCTCGTCACACCTGCCCGCCGTTGGCTCCCACGAACCCGGCAGCACTTGCGCACCTGCTACTAACGCGCTTTAGTGACACGGGATCGACGTCCGCCTCTCTCGGGACGAGGACCACACCCCTACGTCACGTACGCCTGCTCGACGA
This sequence comes from Streptomyces sp. SID13726, assembly GCF_010548375.1. Lineage (GTDB taxonomy): Bacteria > Actinomycetota > Actinomycetes > Streptomycetales > Streptomycetaceae > Streptomyces. Next base: position 164,109 of record NZ_JAAGLY010000013.1, on the reverse strand, counting down.
ACCCGGGACGACGGGCGGCTGAGCCTCCTCACCGCCGAAGTCGGCATCAAGCCGTCCGCATTCACGTACGTCCGTCCGGTCGCGGAAGAGGGGGTGCTGCCCGTGCTGCCGGTTCGGGCGGCGACCGCAGCTGACCGAACGGACCGTCCGCCACGGCCGGGCGCGGGTGAGGGACGGTCGGCGAGGCGCCCCGCTCAACGGCTGTGCCCCCTCGCGAAATTCGTCCGCCGCACCCCCAAGGAGCCCCTGTGACCCACCCGGAAGCCACCGCCTCCGTGCCCGTAGCGCGGCAGCAGCCCAGTCTCGCCATGCGGCTCGCCGGCGCGGTGCTCAGCCTGCGCGCACGCCGCAAGGAAGGCAGGCCCGCCGACCTGGCCGCGGACCGCCGGCTGCTGCGACGGCTCGCGGCCCTGGCCCGCCCGCCCCGAGGCGTGCGGCTGACCCAGGAGGCGATCGCGGGCGTCCCCGTGCTTCGCGCGTCGTCCGGGGCGCGGGCCCGCGGTACCGTCCTCTACCTGCACGGCGGGGCCTACATGGCCGGCAGCGCCCGGGACGGCGTCAACGCCGCCCATCTGTCCGCCGACGGCGGTCCCGACCTGGTCAGCGTCGAGTACCGGCTCGCACCCGAGCACCCGTACCCCGCCGCGGTGGAGGACGCGTTGGCCGTCTATCGCGAACTCGTCCGCGATGCCGGACCCGATCGACTGGTCGTCGTCGGCGAGTCGGCCGGCGGCGGCCTCGCGCTGGTCCTCCTGCAGAAGGCGCGCGAGGAGGGGTTGCCGATGCCGGCCGCCGTGGTGCCCGTCTTCCCCTGGGTGGACCTGTCTCCCGATGGCGCGAACACCACGGCGAACATCGGACGCGACATGCTCACCCGCTCCCACCTGCTGAAGGCAGCGGGTTGGTACGCCGGCGGGCGTGACCCGCGCGATCCCGGAGTGTCACCCTTGTTCGGATCGTTCCGCGACTTCCCGCGCGCCTATGTCGCGGTGGGCCGGCACGACCTCCTGCTCGACGACGCGCGACAGCTGGTGACGCGGATGCGCGCCGAGGGCGTCCCCGTCGTCCTCGACGAGTGGCCAGGAACGATCCACGGCTTCCTCCAGGTGCCCTCGGCCGAGCGCAGGCAATGCCGTCGGCGGATTCGGGCCTTCGCACTTGAGGCGCTTCCCGTGGTGACACCCGTGGCGGGTGCGGAATGTTCGTAGACCTTTCGCACCTGGGCCGTTGAGGCCCTGCCCGGACCTTTCGCACTGGGCCGTTGAGGCCCTGCCCGCCATTCGACCGTACGGCGTTCGGCCGCGGACACGGTATGCCTGCGGCCGTACGGCGTTCCGCTCCGGCTACTCGGACTTGATGGCGGTGAGCATGTTCAGCCGGGCCGCGCTGCGGGCGGGCCACAGTGCGGCCAGCAGCCCTACCAGCGCCGCGAGCAGCAGGAACAGCCCGAACCGTCCCCACGGGAGCACCAGGGCGTAGCCGGGGATGTCCGCCTTCGTCAGCTCGCAAAAGGCCCAGCCCAGGAAGGAGCCGAGCCCGATGCCGATCACCGCTCCGAAGACGGCGATGACCACGGCCTCCAGCTGGATCATCCGTGTCACGCCCCGCCGGTCGAGCCCGACGGCGCGCAGCATGCCGACCTCCCGCTGCCGCTCGAAGACCGACATCGCGAGGGTGTTCACCACCCCCAGCACCGCGATGACCAGGGAGATCGCGAGCAGTGCGTACAGGACGTCCAGCACGGTGTCGAAGGCTCCGCTGAGCTCGTCGCGGATGTCCTGCCGGTCATCGACCCTGGTCCCCGGGCGTCCGGCGAGGGCGTCGGCGAGTGCCTTCTCGTCGGTGCTGCCGTCCGTGGTGACGTAGATCTTCGAGAGGAAGGCGTCGGTGGTGTCCGGTGCGATCACGTCCGTGGAGACGACGACCGGCCGGACGACCTCGTTGGAGGCGAAGACGGCGCCGACGGTGAGCCGGTGGCTCTTGCCCGAGTCCTCGTACACCGCCAACAGGGTGTCCCCCACCTTCCAGCCGTGGGACCGCGCTTCGTCCTCGGCGACAGCGATCTGCCCCTTCGCGAGGGTGCCCTGCGAGCCGGAGACCACCGGGAGGCGGAGGGTCTTGTCGAAGTCCGCCGGGGTGACGGCGGAGACGTCCTCCTGGACGCCGTCGAGTCGCATCCAGGCGGGCTGCTCGGGCGACACCGCCCGGACGCCGGGGACCTTGCGCAGGGCGGCGCCCGCCGAGGCGTCCAGGCGCGCTCCATCGGCCGTGACCATGTAGTCGGCCTTGACGATGTCCGTGGTCATCCTGTCCGTGGAGTGCCCGAGGGTGACGCCGAGCACGGTCAGCGCGCTGACCAGGGTGAGTCCGATGGCGAGCGCCGAGGCGGTGGCACCGGTACGGCGCGGGCTGCGCACGGCGTTCTGGCCCGCGAGGACGCCGGAGACCCCGAAACCGCGCCGCAGCAGGGGCCGTACGACCGCGATCACGGGCCGGGACAGCAACGGGATCAGCACGATGACACCCGTCGCCGCGAGCAGGGCTCCGAACCCGACGACCGCCCCGCCTCCGGAACCGGCGGTCCCGGTACCCGCGACGACGACAGCCGCGCCGAGCAGGGTGGCGACGGCGCCGAGGGAGTTCCGCAGGATCAGGGACCTGGTCGTGGCCGGCAGATGTGCGCTGCCGATGGCCGCGACCGGCGGGATCTTCGCGGCCCGACGGGCCGGCAGCCAGGCGGCCAGCATGGTGACCAGGACACCGACCACGGCCGCGACCAGGACGGTCGTCGACGTGACGATCAGCGGTCCGTCGGGGGTCCCGCCGTCGAACTCGACCGTGGCGCGGGCCACGGCGGCCAGGACCGCGCCGAGCCCGAGCCCCGCGGCCGAGCCGACCGCGCCGACCACCATCGCCTCGATCAGCACGGACCGGGTGACCTGTGGGCGGGAGGCGCCGACCGCACGCAGCAGAGCGAGTTCCCGGGTGCGCTGGGCGGCCAGCATGGTGAAGGTGTTGGCGATCAGGAAGACGCTGACGAAGAGCGCGACGCCGGCGAAGGCGAACAGGATCCCACCGAGCAGTGTGGCGTCTCCCTCCACCAACTTGGCGTTCTCGTCGGCGAGTTGCCGACCTGTCTCGGCCTTCGCGGAGTCGGGAAGCACCTTGCCGACGGCGGCGGCGAGCCCGGTGCTCGAAACGCCGGGGGCGGCGGTGACGGTGAGGGTCTCGAAGAAGCCCGGCCGGAGGAAGAGCCGCTGCGCGGACGGCGTGTCGAACAGCACCAGGCTGCCGCCCGATGCCACCGAGGTGTCCTCGGTGGTGAAGACGCCGGAGAGCTCGTACCTCTTCGCCGGACCCTTGAGTGCCACGGACACCCTGTCGCCGACGCGGTAACCGCCCTTGTCGGCGGTGTCCTTGTCGAGCGCGATCTGTCCGGGCCCGGTGGGTCCGGAGCCGTCGGTGAACGCGTAGAGCGGGTCCTTGCCGTCCTTGCCCGGCGCGAAGTTGGCGCCCGAGTTGAACAGCCCACTGGCGATGAGCCCGCCGTCCCTGTCGGCGACATAGGCGAGCCCGTCGACCCGTCCGACGGCGCCGGCGACCCCGCGCAGTCGGGTGACCTCGTCGAGCGTCTTCCGGCTGATGCCCGGGGAGTCGCCGACGTAGTCGGTGTTCTCCTCGACCTGGACATCGACGTGGGCGTAGCTCTTGGCCGTCTGGCTGGTGGCGGCGTTCTTGTAGGTGTCGGTGAAGATCAGGGTGCCGGAGACGAACGCGACGCCGAGCATGACGGCGAGCACGGTCATCAGCAGCCTGGCCTTGTGCGCGAGGACGTTGCGCAGGGCTGTGCGGAACATGGTGGTGTGGTCCTGGTGGGGTCGGGGGGAGGGTGGGGGCCGGGTAGGGAGTGGGGGTCGGGTAGGGGGTGGGGGGCCGGTTCGGCCGACTCGGTTCGTACGGCTCGGCTCGACCGGGCTCGGTAGCGGCTGGGCTCGGCTCGGGCCGGGCTCGATTCGGGCCAGGTCCAGCTCAGGCCGGGCCCAGCTCGGCACAGGCCGGACTCGGCTCGACCGGACTCGGTAGCGGCTGGGCTCGATTCGGGGCAGGCCCAGCTCGACTCAGGCCGGACTCGATTCGGGCCGGACTCGGCTCAGGCCAAGCCCAGCTCGGCTCGACCGGACTCAATGCGGCAGAACTCAGCTCAGGTCGTCCGGAACCTCGTGTCGAAGGACTTCATGAGATCGAGGACCCCGTCCGCGGTGGGCTCGTACATCTCGTCGACGATTCGCCCGTCGGCGAGGAAGACGACCCGGTCCGCGTAGGCGGCGGCGACCGGATCATGGGTGACCATGACGACGGTCTGGCCCAGCTCCCGTACCGAGTCACGCAGAAACCCGAGGACCTCGGCCCCCGCACGTGAGTCCAGGTTTCCCGTCGGCTCGTCCCCGAAGACGATGTCCGGCCTGGAGGCCAGCGCCCGGGCGACGGCGACCCGCTGCTGCTGGCCGCCGGAGAGCTGGGCGGGACGGTGGCCGAGCCGGTCGGACAGGCCGACCATCTGGATGACGGTGTCCAGCCACTCCTTGTCCGGCGTCCGGCCCGCGATGTCCATCGGGAGCGTGATGTTCTCCAGCGCCGTGAGGGTCGGCAGCAGGTTGAACGCCTGGAAGATGAAACCGACCTTGTCCCGGCGGAGCTTGGTGAGCTGCCTGTCCGTCAGCGACCCCAGTTCGACGTCACCGACGCGCACCGAGCCGGAGGAGAAGGAGTCCAGCCCGGCGACACAGTGCATCAGCGTGGACTTGCCGGACCCGGAGGGCCCCATGATCGCCGTGAACTGCGACTGGCCGAAGCCGACACTGACCTGGTCGAGGGCGACCACCCGGGTGTCACCCTGCCCGTAGACCTTGGAGAGCTGTGTGGCGCGGGCGGCCACAGTGAGGGGGCCGGTGGGCGAGGCGGTGGTCACGGGTACGACTCCGATCGACGGCGGAAGCAGTGCGGGACGTGGGCCTCGCCGGCGGACACAGACCGCCGAAGACAGCACGTGGACACGGGAGTTCAGGCCCACCCCGCTGAGGACTTCTCCATCGTCCGGTTCTCGCCGGTCCTGCGGATCAGCTGAATTGCCGACGCTCCGGGGCTGACGCGGGAGGCGGTTCCGTGAGACTCAGGTATGCCGTCGCGTCAGCTCCCGGGATGACACCCGGCAAAAACCGCGCTGGGAAACAGCCCGCAGTGGGTTGCCGTGGGGCTGCCGCCCCTCACCGACAAGGCGTGCGGGGCATGCCCCCGGACGCCGGGACGCAGCTCGTTTCTGGCCGTTCGGCCGAGGCGGGGAGTCGGTTTCGGGGCGTCGTCCTCTTCCGGGACACATGGCAGACCGCCCGCCGCATCACGCTGCACCATGACGAGGCCCCAGCGCTGTCCGCCCCTGACGCGAGCAGTGGCGAGCACTTGTTCAGATAGGGGGAATCAACCGGGTATCAGTCACCGAGGGTCGCCGACCACTTGCCGCGCGACAGCCGGCACACTCCGTCCGGCGTGATCTCCAGACGGCTGCCGTACAGCGGGAGTCCGCCCTCTGCGTTGAGGCGGTGGCGAATCCGTTCCAGTTGGCTCCACAACCGCTGCGGGCCGCCCTGGTGGACCTCCGGCGGGTCCAGCCATTCGGCGGACGCGCGAGCCCATGAGCCGTCCGCATGCGCCAAGCAGGACGTCCGGCGCCGTCCGTTCTCCGTGTAGTCCAACTCGACGCCCGGTGTCGTGATCTCCAGCATGGAGCGCAGTTCCCACGCGGCAGCCACGTCGAGGACGGGATACCGGCCCAGGGTCACTTCCTCGCCCTCCGCCTCCCGTGCAGTCGCGAGCAGCGCTTCGGGCCCGGGGTCGTAATCGGCTCCGTGCCGGGTCTTCATGAAGCCCGCCCAGTCCCGCTCGACCTGCCCTGTCACCCTGCCGTCCTCGGTCTTCCACCCGGTGAGGATCAGCGACGTGTTGGCGAGCGTGGTCACCAGGCGCCCGCCCGGTCGCAGAGCGCTCAGCACGGGGACCAGCCCAGGCCCTGGTTCCAGAGCCACGGTCGCGATGATCCGGTCGTACGTGCCAGGGATGGCCCGTGTGGCATCCATCGCGAAGAACTGCGGGTGCAGGTCCATGCGTGCCAGACGGCTTGCCGCCGCCTCGGTCAGGTAGCGGTCGACATCCAGGCTCGTCACATGCCGGTCCCCCAGGCGCCGAGCCGCGTACGCGGTCAGGCCGCCCGCGCCGGTACCGAGGTCGAGCAGGTCCAGGCCCTCAGCAAGCCGTGCGTGCCGCAGGAAGCGAACCACCAGGCTGGGCAACGTCGCCGACGACGTCGGCAGCCCGTGCGGCCGGTCGTCGGCGCGCGCGTGGTCGGCATGAACTCCGCCGACGCTCGTGACCAGGGACCTGTCGGCGTACGCGGCAGCCGACCAGCCATCCGGGTCTGACGGGCCGTCGCGCAGCTTCCATCCACCGTCCGCGCGCTCCCACCAGCAAGGTACGAGTTCGTGCCGCGGAGTGCTCGCCACCGGCTGACGCCAGCGGGAGACCGGGTCGGTCACCTCGTCGGCAAGTCGCACCGCGTACTGCTCCCAGTCCACGCCGCTCCTCCTAGTCGTCGTACGCGGGGTTGCACGCCTCGGTGTTCGCCGGGTCGCAGTCCCCCGAGTCGTCCGGCGTACAGGCGAACCCCGAGCGGGGCGGGATACTCGCGATCGTCTCCGACCACGTGGGGCTCCCCAGGATGTCAGCCAGGCGCCGCTCCCGGACGTTGCCGGTGGGCAGGAACCGCGACAGCACGCAGCCGGACAGATCACCGTCCGGCAGCACGGCCGCTCGTCCCCGCCCGCAGTTCCCGCACAGTTCGTCGACAGTCGGCGTCTGTCCCGGAAGAGCACTCCGCCCGACCGCCCGCGCTCGGTCTGTCTGGATCTGCGCGACACCCATGGAGCGCAACTCCGCACGCGCCTGGTTGACGCGCTGGCCCGGCAGGACGGCGACGATCCCGACCCGTACGACGATGGCGCGCACGAGGGCTTCACGGATGTTGGACCGGGTCCGCGCATAGCTGCCCGCCCGGCCTGTGATCTTGTCGTGTTCCGCAGGGTCGTCGCTGTAGTAACTCGTTCCGAGCGTGACACCGTCCCGCTCGAACACCGGCCACCACTCGTCCCGCACGTGGAAGAGGTTGCTGTAGATCTGGACGCGCAGCCCCAGCGACAGAGCCAGGTCCGTGTACTCGATCCAGTACGGGTTGACCGTCGGCTCGCCTCCGATCAACTGCACCTGGGGAATCCCCAGCGCCGCAGCATCGACGATGACCGCCCGCCAGTCCGCAGGCGTCATGTTCCCGTGCGAGGCTTGCGGACTGGACTCCGACAGGCAGTGCGTGCAGGTGAGTTGGCACTTTCCCGTGATCTCCAGTTCAAGCACGTTGATCCCCGCGAAGGGCTTCGACACCGGGGCTTCGGTGACTGTGGTCATGGGCTGTACTCCTCATCAGTCTTGCTTGTCAGGGGGGAAGGAGTCCGCCTCCGCCGAGTTGTAGAGGGGCGTCACCGGCGAAGGCGGCGCATCACGAATGCCGCCAGGTACGCCACGGGCGGGTGATAACTTCCCGAAACGTGTGGTGTGACGGGTTCCGGCCGGAGTGCGACAGCGCCCAGTCCTGCGAGTCAGCGAAGTCCACCGTGGCCGCCGAGGCTTCCTCACACACCGCGCACTGCATCCTGTACGTGGTCGGCTTCGCATCCGGCTCGCGGTCCGGGGTGAGCGTCCATGTCTCCAAACGGATCACCGATCGCGCGGTCACCCGCCCTGCCCCGCTCGGGCATTGGCTGCCTTGACGCCCGCACTGAGCCGTTCTGAAGGAGTGGCCGGACGAATCTGCGCAGGGTCGGCCTCCCACTCACGGCCACCGCCCACCGGCCGCAGCATGGCGTACGGACCGGCCTTGTCCCGGTACTCGCCGACCTTTCTGGACGCCGGGTCGTAGACGACAGCCCCGGGCTCCAGAGGTGCCGCTCCTGACTCCGCCTGCCGTGCCATATCCCACTCCGTACGCATCGGTGCCCGACCGTTCGCAGTCGGGCAATCACGTTGTGTACGACCAACGTTCAACGGCAGGGTGGAGGGCCGCCAGTAGGTACCGGGTGACAACTGATTTGTCGCAAGGGAGAGTTAACCCATGGGCAGTGCATACGGTGATTGGTTAAAGCAGCAGCGCGAAGCGGCGGGGTTTACCCAACAACAGTTGGCCGACGTCGCAGTGATGACGCGCTCCCACATCTCGCACATCGAAGCAGGGCGGCGCATCCCGACAAAGGAAGACGCGCAACGGCTCGACAAGGCTCTGAACACTGGAAACGTGCTGTCCAACTTCCTTCCGAAGAAGGACGACAGAGCCATCGCAGACCACTTCGAAGCGGCTCACGCGTTCGAGCAACAGGCCACGATGATTCGCGAATTCGCGTTGTCGTACATGCCCGGCATCCTTCAGACCAAGAGGTACGCGGATGCCGTTCTGCGGGCGGGCTTCCCTCCATTGAGCGAGGAAGAGCGTGACAGGAGGGTTGTCACACGGCTTGAACGTTCCGGGATTCTCGACGACCCGGTGACGCCTGTGGTGTGGGCGCTGCTCGACGAGGCGGTGTTGCGCAGGCCAGTCGGGGCGCCGGACATCATGGCGGAGCAAATCATGCATGTGGTCGATCTGGTCGAGGCAGGGCGTGTACGTGTACACGTGATGCCGTTCGGTCTGGGTGCTCATCCGCTGCTGATGAGCATGGTCACGCTGATGTGGTTCGAGGACCAGCCGCCGGTGGCCTACGTCGAGGGGCTGCACACAGGCAAGGTGCACGACGCCCCCGCCATGGTCGAACGGATTCAGGGTGCCTACGATCTCGCTCTAGGCGATGCACTGCCGCTGAAGGAGTCACTTGCCCTGCTGAGGGCGACAGCGAAGGATTACGGACACCATGACTGAGCACATCATTGCGGACGCTTCCACGCTGAACGGCTGGCGCAAGTCGTCCTACAGCGGATCCGACTCGGGCAGTTGCGTCGAGGTACTGGACAGCTACCCGTCCGGTGTTCCCGTCCGTGACTCCAAGACCCCCCAGGGCCCCGCGCTGGTCTTCGGCGCCGAGCACTGGAGTGCCTTTGTCGCCGGAGTGAAGTCAGGCCTCTGACAGCGAGCACGACACAGCCCCCGGCAGATCCCTCGTGCCGGGGGCTCGGTCATGTCCGGTGCGGCTCCCGCCGCAGTCGGGGCCGGTACCGGATCAGTGGCGGCTCGTCGTCGCCAGGAAGGACAGCAGGTCCTGGCGGCTGATGACGCCCGTGGGCTTGCCCTCGACGAGGACGATGGCCGCGTCCGCCGTGCCCAGGACCGTCATCAGGTCGGCGACCGGTTCGCCGGAGCCGACCTGGGGCAGGGGGGCCGACATGTGCTTCTCCAGGGGGTCGCCCAGGGAGGCCCGCTGGGTGAACAGCGCGTCCAGCAGCTCGCGTTCGACGACCGAGCCGACGACCTCCGCGGCCATGACGTCCGGGTGACCGGCGCCCGGCTTGACGATCGGCATCTGCGAGACGCCGTACTCGCGCAGGACCTCGATGGCCTCGCCGACGGTCTCGTCCGGGTGCATGTGCACGAGGGACGGGATGGCGCCGTGCACCTTGTCGTTCAGGACGTCGGCGACGCGGGCGCTGGGGCCCTCGTCCTCCAGGAAGCCGTAGTCCGCCATCCACTCGTCGTTGAAGATCTTCGAGAGGTACCCGCGCCCGCTGTCGGGGAGCAGGACGACCACCACGCCGTTCTCGTCGAGGCGTTCGGCGACCCGGAGCGCCGCGACGACGGCCATGCCGCAGGAGCCGCCCACCAGCAGGCCCTCCTCCTTGGCGAGGCGGCGGGTCATCTGGAAGGAGTCCTTGTCGGAGACCGCGACGATCTCGTCGGCGACCGTGCGGTCGTAGGCGGTCGGCCAGAAGTCCTCGCCGACGCCCTCGACGAGATACGGCCGTCCCGAGCCGCCGGAGTACACCGAGCCCTCGGGGTCGGCGCCGACGACCTGGACCTGGCCGTCGCTCGCGTCCTTCAGGTAGCGCCCGGTGCCGGAGATGGTGCCGCCGGTGCCGACGCCCGCGACGAAGTGGGTGATCTTCCCCTCCGTCTGCTCCCACAGCTCGGGGCCGGTGGAGTGGTAGTGGGAGAGCGGGTTGTTGGGGTTGGAGTACTGGTCGGGCTTCCAGGCCCCCGGGGTCTCCCGGACCAGCCGGTCGGAGACGTTGTAGTACGAGTCCGGGTGCTCGGGGTCGACGGCGGTCGGGCAGACGACCACTTCCGCCCCGTACGCCCGCAGGACGTTGATCTTGTCCGTGCTCACCTTGTCGGGGCACACGAAGATGCAGTGGTACCCCTTCTGCTGCGCCACGATGGCGAGCCCGACGCCGGTGTTCCCGCTGGTCGGCTCGACGATGGTGCCCCCGGGCTTCAGCGCGCCGCTCTCCTCCGCCGCCTCGATCATGCGCAGCGCGATGCGGTCCTTCACGGAGCCGCCGGGGTTGAAGTACTCGACCTTGGCCAGGACGGTCGCCCGGATGCCCTTGGTCACGCTGTTGAGCCTCACCAGCGGGGTGTTGCCGACGAGGCTGATCATCGAGTCGTGGAATTGCACCGTTGTCTCCGGATGCTGCAAAAGAAGTGGTCGTAGTGGTTCCGCCAGCCTATGGCCTGATCGGGCGCCATGACGGCCGTTCACTCCTCGATGGGATTGGGCCACGGTCCGTGCGGGGCAAGGAGTGGGTGTAGCGGGTACGACGGAGGTGGCGGCGACGTATGACGAGCATGTCGAGGGCGAGGGTGGCCCGACGGATCGCGGCCGGCGCGGCGTACGGCGGCGGCGGGATCGGTCTGGTCGGCACGGCGGCCGTGGGTCTGTTGCTGGCGGAGGTGCGGCTGGCGAGACGGCAGGTGAGCAACGGCTCGACGCCGCACGTCCCGCAGGCCGAGGGCCGGTACGGCCATGCCTACGCGCTGCCCGGCGAACCTGCCCTGCGGCTGGTGATGCTGGGCGACTCCACGGCCGCGGGCCAGGGAGTGCACCGGGCGGGCCAGACGCCGGGCGCGTTGCTGGCCGCGGGGCTGGCGGCGGTGGCGGAGCGTCCGGTGGAGTTCCGTAACGTCGCCCTGCCCGGGGCGACCTCGGACGACCTGGACCGCCAGGTGGCGCTGACCCTCGCGGACCCCGGCCGGGTGCCCGACATCTGCGTGATCATGATCGGCGCGAACGACGTCACCCACCGGATGCCGGCCACGCGCTCGGTCCGGCACCTCTCCTCGGCGGTACGACGGCTGCGCACGGCCGGTGCCGAGGTGGTCGTCGGCACCTGCCCCGACCTGGGCACCATCGAGCCGGTCCAGCAGCCGCTGCGGTGGCTGGCCCGCAGGGCCTCGCGGCAGCTGGCGGCGGCCCAGACGATCGGCGTGGTGGAGCAGGGCGGCCGCACGGTGTCCCTGGGCGACCTGCTGGGCCCGGAGTTCGCGGCGAACCCGCGCGAGCTGTTCGGCCCGGACCACTACCACCCCTCCGCGGAGGGGTACGCGACGGCGGCCATGGCGGTCCTGCCCACGGTCTGCGCGGCCCTGAGCCTGTGGCCGGCCGACGAGGAACGCCCGGACGTCTCCCGCCGCGAGGGCTTCCTGCCGGTGGCGAGGGCGGCGGCGGAAGCGGCCTCGGAGGCGGGCACGGAGGTCGCGGCGGCGATGCCGACGGGTCCGACCGGGCCGTGGGCCCTGCTCAAGCGGAGGCGCAGGCGGCGGGTCAAGGCGACCGAGCCGTCACCCACCAGCCCGTCCGGCGTGTGAGGACGAGGCCCTTCGGGCCGATGGGGGTCCGGGGGCGCAGCCCCCAGGACGTCCGCCCCCGCACGCCCGCCCCCGACCACCCGCGCCCGCCCGCGCCCACCCGCGCCCCTGTCGGCTCCACCGCCAAAGGCCAAAGCAAGCGCTTAGACAAAGGTCACACCGTCACCCCCGTGACCCAGGCCATACGTCCGGGTAACTTCCCAAGCAGCCACGCCCCGGAAGAACACCCCTCGTACGCCAATGGAGCCGTGATGCCCGAAGCAGTGATCGTCTCGACCGCCCGCTCCCCCATCGGCCGCGCCGTCAAGGGCTCGCTCAAGGACCTGCGCCCGGACGACCTCACCGCCACGATCATCCAGGCCGCCCTCGCCAAGGTCCCCGAGCTGGACCCGCGCGACATCGACGACCTGATGCTCGGCTGCGGCCTCCCCGGCGGCGAGCAGGGCTACAACCTGGGCCGCATCGTCGCCGTACAGATGGGCATGGACCACCTGCCGGGCTGCACGATCACCCGTTACTGCTCCTCCTCGCTCCAGACGAGCCGCATGGCCCTGCACGCCATCAAGGCCGGCGAGGGCGACGTCTTCATCTCGGCCGGTGTCGAGATGGTCTCCCGCTACGCCAAGGGCAGCTCGGACGGCCTCCCGGACACCAAGAACCCGATCTTCGCGGAGGCGGAGGCCCGTACCGTCGCCACCGCCTCCCAGGAGGGCTCCACCTGGCACGACCCGCGCGAGGACGGTCTGCTCCCCGACCCGTACATCGCGATGGGCCAGACCGCCGAGAACCTGGCCCGCAGCAAGGGTGTCACCCGCCAGGACATGGACGAGTTCGGTGTCCGCTCGCAGAACCTCGCCGAGGAAGCCATCAAGAACGGCTTCTGGGAGCGCGAGATCACCCCGGTCACGCTGCCCGACGGCACGGTCGTCTCCAAGGACGACGGCCCCCGCGCCGGCGTCACCCTGGAGGCGGTCGGCGGTCTGAAGCCGGTCTTCCGCCCCGACGGACTCGTCACGGCCGGCAACTGCTGCCCGCTGAACGACGGCGCCGCCGCGGTCGTGATCATGTCCGACACCAAGGCCCGCGAGCTCGGCCTCACCCCGCTCGCCCGCATCGTGTCGACCGGTGTCTCGGGCCTGTCCCCCGAGATCATGGGCCTCGGCCCGGTGGACGCCTCGAACCAGGCCCTGCGCCGCGCCGGCCTCACCATCGACGACATCGACCTGGTCGAGATCAACGAGGCGTTCGCCGCCCAGGTGATCCCCTCCTACCGCGACCTGAACATCCCGCTGGAGAAGCTGAACGTGAACGGCGGCGCCATCGCCGTCGGCCACCCCTTCGGCATGACGGGCGCCCGCATCACCGGCACGCTCATCAACTCCCTCCAGTTCCACGACAAGCAGTTCGGCCTGGAGACGATGTGCGTCGGCGGCGGCCAGGGCATGGCGATGGTCATCGAGCGCCTGAGCTGACAGCCTGACCTGACGGAACGTATCCAACCGAGAACCCAGCGCCACCCTTTGGCCCAGAACCAAGGAAACTCCAAGGTTCTGGGCCGATTTGTGATCCAATCTGCCCCAGGATGTGACCTATATCGCTCGCGGGAGAATTTCCGCAGGTCACACCCTTCCCGCACTAAACCCCGGGCCCAAAGTCCTGTCCGTTTCGTGACGTTACGCACTGACAGCTGGATAGTCCGCCCTTCAAGCTGATGTAGGAAGTCGGGGGTCGACTTTGAACCGGGAGTACGTCAGTGAGCGCCATGCCGATCGCTTTGTTGGTCACCACGGCCGCCACGGGCGCCGTGGGCGTCGCCGTGCTGCGCACCCTCATGGTGCTGCGCCGACAGGTCGCCGCCCTGCACACCGAGCTCGCCAGGAACAACACCGCGCCCGTACGGGGTCTCGTACCGGCCGCCCGTCCCGCCACCGACGTCGAGGAGATACGCGCCGCCGTGGCGGAGGCCCTCGCCGAGGAGCGGGAGCGCGAGCTGGCCGAGGCGCGGGCCTTCTGGGCCGCCCAGGAGTCCCGGGACGCCGCCGACGCGCCCTCGCTGCTCGGTCTGCCCGACAGCGAGCTGTTCCTGCCCCGGCAGGCCGACTTCGTGGGTCTGGAGCCGCTGGAGCCGGTCTCCGAGCCCTCGGCCGACGCGGACGAGTTCGCCGGTGACAGCCCCGAACTGGCCGCCGCCCGGCGCCGCCACCCCTCCCACCCGGACTTCGTGCCGGTCGCGTCACCCGCGGTGGGCGACCACGAACGCACGGTGGCCACCCTGGAGGAACTCGCCGCGTCCGGCACCGAACTGGCCGACGTCCGCCCGGGCCCCCTCGGCACCCTCGACGTCTACGTCTTCGCCGACGGCACCACCCTCTGCATGACCCCGGGCCACCGCGAAACCGCCGAACGCCTCTCCGCGGCCCTCCACGCCGGCCAGACCCCGGTCCTGCTGGGCGGCTCGGGCATCTCGGGCGCGTACACCCTGACGTTCGCGTGCGGCGAGGAGAACGTCTACATCCTGGCTGACAGGGTCATAGCGAGCCTTTAAGAGGCTCACCTCGGGGCGCAGGGCACCTGCGACTCCTCAGGGGCGCGGGCCTGGATCTCTTTGCAGCTCCGCTGCGTGGGCGCGACAAGCCCCCACCGGCCCGCACCCGCCCGCGAACCTCAGACCCCCGCCCGCTTCTGCGCCTCCTCCACCAACCGCACAGCCTCAGAAACCTGGCCCTCGTCATCGAGCACGAGGGCCAAGTCATGCACGGCCACGGTGATTTGATCGGCGGCGGCGAACATCCCCGCGTCCGGCATCTCGCGCAGCGAGACCACCCCCGGCTCCTCCAGGAGCTGTGTCCGACGGGCGAACTCCCGCGCCAGCCCCAGCGCCTCAGCGGCGGCGCCCCGCTGCAAGCGGCTCTGCGGCGCGGCCCTGAGCCGGTCGGCGAAGTGGTCCACAGCCTGGGTCAGACGCGAGGTATCAGCCACGGCGCAACCGTACGCGTCCCACCGGGACTGTTGCCAACACGCGAACGCTCAGGCACGGTGACCTGAAGGACCGGCTTACATCCCATGCGCACGGAGGCGCCGATGTCCCAAGTCTTCTCCGAGGAGACCCACCGCAACATGCTCGCCCGCATCCCCCACTGCACCGGTCGTGAAGTCTCCGACTGGCTCCGCACCGTCGACGAAGGCCCGGCTCTCTTCCGCTTCGAGGAGAAGGTCAGCTGGCTCCGCCACGAACACAACCTCGCGTACGGCCACGCGAAGGCGATCATCCATGAGTACGACCTGAGGAGGGCCGCGCGCAGGTACTTCTAGCCCGCGCACATGCCGAAGGGCCCCAGGTCGTGACCCGGGGCCCTTCGCCGTACGACCGTCGAGGACTAGTCGTTGCTGTTGAGGATCGCGATGAGCCGCAGGAACTCCATGTAGATCCACACCAGCGTCAGCGTGAGCCCGAAGGCCGCCAGCCAGGCCTCCTCCTTCGGCGCGCCGTAGGCGATGCCGTCCTCGACCTGCTTGAAGTCGAGGGCCAGGAAGCACGCGCCGAGCAGCACGCCGATGACGCCGAACATGATGCCGAGGCCGCCGCTGCGGAAGCCGAGGCCGTCACCGCCGCCGAACACGGCGAACAGCATGTTGACGACCATCAGCAGCAGGAAGCCGAGGGTGGCCGCCATCACGAAGCCGTAGAACCGCCGGTTGACGCGGATCCAGCCGGCCTTGTAGGCCACCAGCACGGCGGCGAAGACCGCCAGTGTGCCGATCACGGCCTGCATGGCCGCGCCGCTCGCGATGCGGTTGTCGACCACGCTGGAGACCACGCCGAGGAACACGCCCTCGAACGCGGCGTACGACACGATCAGCGCGGGCGAGGCCGTGCGCTTGAAGGACTGCACCAGCGCCAGGACCATGCCGATCAGCGCGGCGCCGATGCCGATGCCGTACGAACGCCCGATGTTGGCGTCGTCGACGGGCAGCAGCGCCCAGGCGAGCGCGGCCGTGACGATCAGGATGCCGAGGGTGGTGCCGGTGCGCAGGACGACGTCGTCCATCGTCATCCGGCCGGTGCCCGCCGGGGCCTGCGGCGGCGCGCCCTGCTGAAGGTCCTGCTGGGCGTAGGGGTTGGTCGCGTACGGGTTGCCGGCCTGCTGGGCGTAGGGGTTGCCCTGCGTGCCGACTGCTGCGCCCCCGGCCTGCGGCGCGGTGTTGAAGCCCGCGTAGCCGTTGTCGCGGCTGAAGCCCCGTCGCGAGAAGACCGGGTTGCTGCTCCTCATTTCACTCCTCCATGGCCACCGTGTGTGGGCCTTGGCTCAAGAGTAATAGGTAGGCAAAGGATTGACCCTAGTGCTTGGGGAGGATCTTTCCCTGCTCGTGCTGCGCAACACGCTACGCGGTCCGTCGATTCCCTCAGAGGGCGAACCCCGTGTACCCCTCGGCCAGGTCGGTCTCGGCGGCCCGGGAGGAGGAGAGCCGGTCCAGCCGGGCCAGCTGGAGGCGGTCCTCGAAGGGGGTCGCGCCGGGGGCCCGGTGCAGGAGGGCCGTCATGTCGTAGGAGAAGCGCTCGGCCTGCCACACCCGGCGCAGACAGGTCTCGGAGTAGGCGTCGAGCCGTTCGGCCGAGCCCGTCTCCTTCTCGTACGCCAGCGCCCTCGCGAAGGTCACGACGTCGCCGACGGCGAGGTTCAGGCCCTTGGCGCCGGTGGGCGGGACGATGTGTGCCGCGTCACCCGCCAGGAAGAGACGGCCGTACCGCATGGGCTCGTGGACGTAGGAACGCATCGGGGTGACGGACTTCTGGGTGATCGGTCCCCGCTCCAGCGTCCAGTCGTCGTCCGTCTCGAAGCGGCGCTCCAGCTCGTCCCAGATCTCCTCGTCGCCCCAGCTCCCGGCGTCGGTGCCCTCGGGGACCTGGAGGTAGAGGCGGGAGACGGACGGGGAGCGCATGGACAGCAGGGCGAAGCCGCGGTCGTGGCGAGCGTAGACGAGCTCGTCGTGGGAGGGCGGGACGTCGGCGAGGATGCCGAGCCAGGCGAAGGGGTACGACCGCTCGAAGACCTTGGTCAGTTCGGCGGGGATCGCGTTCCTCGCCACGCCCCAGAAGCCGTCGCAGCCGACGACGTACTCGCACTCCAGGACGTCCTCGCGGCCCTCGTGCCGGAAGCGGATCCGCGGGCTGTCGGTGCCGGCGTCCTCGACGGCCAGGGCCTCCGCCTCGAAGAGCAGCGGGCCGCCGTCCTTGAGCTGGAGGGCGATGAGGTCCTTGCAGACCTCGGTCTGGGCGTAGACCATCACGGACCGGCCGCCGGTGAGGGCGGGGAAGTCGACGCGGTGGCGCTTCCTGTCGTAGCGCAGTTCGATGCCGTCGTGCGGCAGGCCCTCGCGGTCCATGCGCTCGCCCGCGCCGGCCGCGCGCAGTACGTCGACCGTGCCCTGCTCCAGGATTCCGGCGCGCTGGCGGTGCTCGACGTAGGCGCGGTCGCGGCTCTCCAGGACGACCGAGGCGATACCGGCGTCGTGGAGGAGCCGGGCGAGGAGGAGACCGGCGGGGCCGGCTCCGATGATGCCGACGGTGGTACGCATCGGGTGTTCCCTTCGGGGACCTGTTCGCAGCAATGGCCGTTGTTCGCGTGGTGAACTTTATTTCACTTGCGTGGGGCGAGTCTGCGCTCGGGGTCTGCCGATGTCAACGGTCCGCGCGGCCGTCCGGCCCGCGGGAGGCTCCCGCGGGCCGGACGGCCGAAGCGGGTCAGCGGCCGGGCCAGCCGTCCAGGTGGCGGCGCATGGTGACGTCCTGCTTGGCGTCGCCCTTCGGAGCGTTGGCCACCGCGTCCTTGAGCACGCCGTCGACCTCGGCGGCGAGGGCGTCGGCCTGGGCCCGCAGCTCGGTCGCGGGCGTCCTCGACCGGGTCAGGGCGTCCAGCCGGCGGTGGATGTCGGCGAGTTGGCGGCGGTGGGCGGAGTCGAGGGTGAGCGGGTTCGGGGTGGCGACCACGAACTGGTAGGCGCCGGCCAGGGTCTGGCAGCCGTCGCAGCTCTTGTTGGCGGCGTCGCTGAGGTTCACGGCGTTCAGCCGGGCCTGCTCACCGGCGTACGTGACGATCTGGAAGGACAGCGCGACCGACCGGCAGGCGTCGTCGGCGGAACAGCCCGACGAGACCGCGTTGGCCTGGTTGCGCACGGAGGCGTTCTTCACCTTGCCGAACTGCCGGATCGTGAACGAGTCCTTCGTCTCGGTGTGGTCGAGCCGGTTGGCCCGGCTGAACACATGGTCCGAGGCGATGGCGACCGCCTTCGACGGCCCTCCGCTCGCGGCCTGCGCCGGCACCGCGGTCGCCACCCCGGCGACCCCGGCGGCGAACAGCCCCACCCGCACGGCACGCCGGGTGAGCGGGGAGGTGGAACGGGGTTTTCGATGACTGCTCAAGGGATCTCCTCGGTGAGTGAGTGCGGGCGTGAGTGCGGGCGGGCGTACGGGTGAACAGGTCACCGCCCTCGGCGACCCGCCCCGGTCCGCACCACCCGGGGGCGGGACTCCGCCGCTGCCCCCGGGTGGGTGTCGTGGAAGCCGGACGGGCGTCGCTCCGGTGGTCAGGACGTCGCCGGTGAGGCGCTGGGCGGCGGCGAGGGCGGGGTGTCCGTCGGGGAGGCCGGGACGCTCTCCGACGGGACGGGGGACGGGGGCGGGGTGGAGGGGTCGCCGCCCGTGCCCGGGGACGACGGCTGCTGCTCGGCCGGTGCGGTCGGGGACGCCGGACCGCGGGAGGTGCCCCCGCTCGCCGCTCCCGGTGCCGTCGCCGACCTGGCCGGTGAGGCGGAGGGAGAGGCGCCGGGCGAGGTTCCGGGGGACGCGGAGCCCGAGCCCGCCGTACGGTCCGCCGCGGACGGTACGGCTCCGTCGGGGCCGGTGTCCGCCGGGCCGTCCGGGTCGTCGTCCGGCGCGGACGCGTCGCCGTCCGGTGTCGTGGCCTGCCGCGGCTGGGGTTCCTCCGTCGACACCCCGGGCTGGAGGATCGGGGCGATCGGAGGTTTCTTCGGGAGGGGCTGGGGGGTGAGGCCCGAGGTCCAGGCGTAGCTGAGGCCCGCGAGTCCGGCCAGGACGCACGCGCACAGCACGACCCGCAGCACCGGCCGCTCCGCCGTGGACCGCTTCGCCGCCCGGACGATCCGGCCGCCGATCTTCACGGTGAGGTAGACGACCCCGCCCATCGGGATCAGCAGCATCAGACAGCCGAGGATCCCCACGAGCCCCTCGACGATCTTCCCGTCCGCGAGGGCCGATCCGGTCCCGGAGAACTGCTCGACCATCGACCGGGTCATCGTGGCGATGATCCGGGGCAGGTTCCACAGCGCGTACGCCAGCTCGCCGATGATCAGCGGCACCATGGTCAGCACCCATGCCGCCACCACGGTCCGCGCGGACTTCTTCAGCCCGGCGACCTCCTTGCGCGCGGCCCGCCCCTTCCTGCCGGGTACCAGCCCGAGCAGGATCGGTTTGATCTTGCCGTAGAGGTCGGGCACCCCCGCGAGGTCGCCCAGGATGTAGTAGCCGTCGAGCCGCACGGCCGGCATCAGCTGTTCGAGGATCTCGAAGTGCCCGAGATACACGGCCGCCAGGAAGAACGGCTCCCCCGTGGCGAAGTACAGCCCGGCCATGCCGAGCATGAAGACCACGTTGAAGTAGACCCCGCCCAGGTCGGTCCTGATC
Source organism: Streptomyces sp. SID13726 (assembly GCF_010548375.1). GTDB lineage: Bacteria > Actinomycetota > Actinomycetes > Streptomycetales > Streptomycetaceae > Streptomyces. The sequence continues at coordinate 144,517 of NZ_JAAGLY010000013.1, read as the reverse complement.
CGGCCGCCGCGTCCGATCCGGTAGACGTCGGTGACGTCGGTGTACATCGACGGCCAGATCAGGAAGATCCCGCAGCCGATGCACCCGGGCCGGGCGCCGCCGTATCTGCACGCGGACGCGTGGCCGAACTCGTGGAAGACGAGCGAGGCCACGGTCAGCGCGAAGACGAGCAGGATCAGCACCGGCTGGTCGAGGACCTCCAGGACCGGTTCGATCGCCCCGTAGAAGGCGAAGAGCCAGACGTCCATGGCCACGGCCGCCGCGATCATCACCAACACCACGACCGGCCGGTGCAGCCACGAGAAGGTCCGCGCGATCTTCGCCGTGCGCCGCTCGTCGAAGATGACCCGGTGGCCCTTGAGCGCGAGCAGCAGGTCGGAGCGCGGGGCGTCGACCTCGTCGCTCTCCTGGCCCTCGGGGACCGTCACGCCGAGCGGTTCGAGCTTCTTCTCCACCAGGAAGCGGATGTTCTCGCCGCTGACCTCGCGGCCGAACCGTGCGCTCACCCGGTGGGCGATCGACTCGACGTCCCGGGCGCCGTCGACGGACGACGCCACGAGATACAGCAGCCGGGACAGCTGCACGACCTGCCCGTCCCCCCGACGGGCGATGTACTTGGGCTCGGTGAACCCCGATCCCTGGTACTCGCCGTGCAGCCGCAGTCCCGCGCTCAGCCGTGGCACCAACTGCGGTTCGACGACCGGCAGGCTGCCCGTCGCCACCTGCTCGTACGTCACCGGCCAGCCGCCGGGTCCGGGCACCGGCCCGGGGTCGTACAGCGTCGGCGCCCCTTCTCCGAGCACTGTCATATGTGGTCTCCCCCCATGTCCTGCCCCCCTACATGGCGGCGGGGGCGGACCGCTCACAGGTGCGGTCCGCCCCCGTCGCCGTCGTCAGCGCAGGGTCACTGCTTGACGGAGATCGTCTGTCCGGCCTGCGACTCGGCGGCCGACCACGCGGAGTGGTCGTTGACGGCCGCGGACTGGTTGTCGGCCTGGATGTTGGCGATGTGCTTGGTGACGTTGGTGGTGCGGTTGAAGCTGAACTTCAGCTTGCCCAGGGCCTCGCGGCCCGGCAGCAGCTCCGCGGACTCGGTCTCGAGCTCGTGCATGTCCATGCTCATGATGGATGTCCTTCCAGGTGGTGGGTGTGGTGCTGGATGTGGAGGTGGTGCGCGGGCGCTACTGCGTGACGCTGATGGTCTGCGAGGCGCTGGAGGCCGCGGCGGACCCGACCGAGTGGTCGTTGAGGGCCAGGGACGAGTTGTGCGCCTCGATGTTGGCGACGTGCTTGGTCACGTTCGTCGTCCGGTTGAAGCTGAACTTCAGCTTGCCCAGGGCCTCCCGGCCCGGCAGCAGTTCCGCGGACTCGGCCTCGAGCTCGTGGGCGTCCATCATGGTCGATTCCCCCTCAGGGACGGGCTTTTCCGGTCGGGCAGAGTCAGGTTCCCCCCACACTCTGTCCAACTTGGTCGGACGTGCTGTCCAACGAGATTGGACACTAGGGCCTCGCGGGGGCGTTGCGCAACCCGTTCGGAGAATCACCCGTTCGGCGCCGGGCGTACCCGCCCGTAGAATCGGCCCCGACATGGACGGTTCCGCCGAGCGGCGAGCAGGAAGTGACTCTCCCGTGGCCAACGCACTGCAGCAGTTGATCCGTGAGCGCCTCGACCTCAAGGGCTGGTCCTACGGCGAGGTGGCCCGCCGGGGCGGCGTCCCGCGCTCCACCGTCCACCACCTCGCGACCACCGACCGCGTCGTCCGCATGCCGCAGTCGACCACCCTGGAGGGCCTGTCCAAGGGCCTGGAACTCCCGTTGGACACCGTCCGCCGCGCCGCCGCGGAGGCCTGCGGCATCCACGTGTACGGCCCCCCGGACCCCGAGTCCACCACCACCCACCCGGCCGACCCCGAGGTCGACCTCCTCATCGCCAGCGTCCAGCAACTCTCGGCGGACGACCGCCGGCATGTGGCCGCGCTGGTGGAGTCACTGTTGGACCGCACGCCGAAGAAGTGACTGCGGGGGGGCTCGGGCGGGGGCCGGGTTGGGGCGTGGGGGCGTGGGGGCGTGGAGCCGACGGGTCGGGGGCGGGGCCGGTTCTCGTAGCCGCCGGATCGGGAGGGGGGTCGCGCCTCGCAGTCGACGGTCCGGAAGCGGGGCCGGGTCCAGGAACCGACCAGCTTGTCGCCGGGCCGCCTGCCTGGGACACGCTCGCGCGGCGAGGCTGGCCGGGTGCGCCTCAGAGTCGACGGATCTGAGGCGGTGCCAAGTCCCGGCGCCGACCGGCCTGTTGCTGGGCCGGCCTGCGGACACACCCGTCCAGTGACCGTAGCCCGGCGCCGCCCAAGAACCGACGGATCGGGAACGCGGCCGGACTGGGCCGCAGAGCGGCCAGCCTGTTGCCGGCCGGACCGCCCCACGGACCCGCCCGTCCGGTGACGCCGGCCCGGCACCTCCTCGCAAGTCCCCCTGAAGCCGCCCGCCCAGGCCAGGGCCGCGACCGCTGGACACTCGGCCGCCCCCGTTCGAAAGCCGACCCTCCTCCCGGAGCGCCCCTCCGGAAGCCGTCCAAGCCCGCAGAGCGCCCTCCGAAACCCGCCCCCACCACCCCACCCCCACCCCAACCCCTGGCCAAAGAAGTGACCGTCCGGAAGCCGGTCCCGGCGGTCCGCGACCGGAGATGTTCACTCTTCCGTGCAGTCGGAAAAAGAATTCGACTGTGCCGGAACGGCCCCCGCGGTGACCGCTACTCTCTCGTCCTGCCCGAGGAGCGAGAGCCGCACGACCCCGGGCTCCCAGGGGGGAATGTGTTGTTCGTGCATGGCGGACCGGCCACGGCCGTGGTCCGCGGGCCCGCCGGTGAATCGGTCGTACTGCTCTCCGGGGAGCTGCCGGGCGTACTGACCGACGAGTCGGTGTCCGAACTCATGGAACTGGCCGCCGCCGTCCTGGACGCGGACGAGCTGCCGCTGTTCCACACCTGTCTGAGAACCCTGCGCCGCGACGGCATGCGAGCGGGCCGCCGGATCGAGATCGACGGTGCCATCCTGACCGTCTACGAAGGGTGACGGCCGGGGGCCGGCCCACGCGTGAGGGAGCTCCGCGTGGGCGGGAAGTGCCCGGAGCCGGACTTGAACCGGCACGCCCGCGAAGGGGCAGCGAGGTTTAAGCTCGCCGTGTCTGCATTCCACCATCCGGGCAGGTCATGGGCTCCGCGTTTGAGGTTCCGAGCCTATCGGGACGCATCCCCCGAACAGCGGACGGGCGGACCGATGTTGTCTTATTTTATTGACGTCTGAGGGTGCATCAGACCATGGAACAGGCCATCCGCACTTGCCAATAGCCTTACGCGGGGCACCCGGCGGCGCATGCGGAATGACGGAATTTCACCGCCCGAACAAGGACGCTCCACCCGTTCTCTGCACGCGCCCCGCCCTCGGGGGTCGCCGTCATCCCCAGGTATGACATCGAGCCGTCCGGTCCCTCCGAAGTCTGCCCCCGGAACCGGAACAGCGGCTGACTACACGGCGCGCTCCGACCCCCACGATGGAAGACGTCCTTCAACGATGTCGTCCCGCTAGGAGTTCCATCCCGTGACCACCACACCCGTCGCCGGCCGGACCACGACCGTGGCCGCACGCGCCACGGATCTGTCGAAGATCTACGGACAGGGCGAGACCCAGGTGGTCGCCCTGGACCGGGTCACCGTCGAGTTCCGGCAGGCCGAGTTCACCGCGATCATGGGCCCCTCCGGCTCCGGCAAGTCCACGCTGATGCACTGCGTGGCCGGCCTCGACACCTTCTCCTCGGGTTCGGTCCGCATCGGCGAGACCGAGCTGGGCTCGCTGAAGGACAAGCAGCTGACCAAGCTGCGTCGGGACAAGATCGGCTTCATCTTCCAGGCGTTCAACCTGCTGCCGACGCTGACCGGCCTGGAGAACATCACGCTCCCGATGGACATCGCGGGCCGCAAGCCGGACAAGCAGTGGCTGGATTCGGTCATCGACATGGTGGGCTTGCGGGACCGTCTCGGACACCGCCCCGCCCAGCTCTCCGGTGGTCAGCAGCAGCGGGTCGCCGTGGCGAGGGCGCTCGCCTCCAAGCCCGACATCATCTTCGGCGACGAGCCGACCGGAAACCTCGACTCCCGCTCCGGCGCCGAGGTGCTGGGCTTCCTGCGCAACTCCGTGCGGGAGTTGGGGCAGACGGTGGTCATGGTGACCCACGACCCGGTGGCGGCGGCGTACGCGGACCGCGTGGTCTTCCTCGCGGACGGCCGGATCGTGGACGAGATGTACAAGCCGACGGCCGACAACGTGCTTGATTTCATGAAGCAGTTCGACGCGAAGGGCCGCACCAGCTGATGTTCCGCACCGCCCTGCGCAACGTACTCGCGCACAAGGCCAGGCTGCTCATGACCGTGCTCGCCGTGATGCTCGGCGTGGCGTTCGTGTCCGGCACCCTGGTCTTCACCAACACCATCTCCGAGGCCTACCAGAAGAGTTCGGCCAAGGGCTTCGACCAGACCGACGTCGCCGTCACCGCCAAGTGGGGCGAGGACAAGGGCAATACGCTCGGCAAGCGCCGCGAGCTGTCCCAGTCGATGCTCGAACAGAGCGCGAAGGTCTCGGGCGCCGCCGGCACGATCGGCGTCGTCAGCGGCTTCACCGCCATCGCCGACAAGGACGGCAAGCTCGTCGGCGGCGGCTTCCAGTCGCAGGGCGGCAACTACTTCGGGGCCGAGGACCCCAGGTATCCGCTGGCCCAGGGCAAGGCCCCGCACGGCGCGAACCAGGTCGCCATCGACTCCGAGACCGCCAAGCGGGCCGGCTACAAGGTCGGCGACACCGTGCGCATCTCGGTCGACGGGCCCGTACTCAAGCCGACCATCACCGGCGTCTTCACCACCGACGACGGCAATGTCGCGGCCGGCGGCAGCCTCGCGCTGTTCGACACGCCCACCGCCCAGAAGCTGTTCGGCAAGCCGGGGACGTACGACGAGATCGACGTGAAGGCGGCCGCCGGCACCTCCCAGACCGCGCTCCAGGCCGCTCTGGAGAAGGCGCTCCCCAAGGGCACCGTCGAGACCACGACCGGCAAGGAACTCGCCGACAGCCAGGCCAGGTTGATCGCCTCCCAGATGAGCGGGCTCAAGCAGGGTCTGCTGGTCTTCGCGGGCATCGCGCTGTTCGTCGGCACCTTCATCATCGCCAACACCTTCACCATGCTGGTCGCCCAGCGCACCAAGGAACTCGCCCTGCTGCGCGCGGTCGGCGCGTCCCGCCGGCAGGTCACGCGGTCGGTGCTGATCGAGGCGTTCGTGGTCGGCCTGGTCGCCGCCGTGACGGGCCTGGTCGCCGGTATCGGCATCGGCGCCGGGCTGAAGTCCCTGATGGGCATGTTCGACGCGACCGTCCCGGACGGACCGCTGGTCATCACGCCGGGCACGGTCGGCGCGGCCCTCGCGGTCGGTGTCCTGGTGACCATGCTGGCGGCCTGGCTGCCGGGCCGCAGGGCGGCGAAGATCCCGCCGGTCGCGGCGATGAGCAGCCTGCACGCGAAGGCGACCACCAAGTCGCTGGTGCTGCGCAACACGCTGGGCGCGCTGTTCTCCGGCGCGGGTGTCGCCGTCGTCCTGGCGGCCACCACGATGGAGGGCTCCGACGGCCAGGCCCCCATGGGGATGGGCGCGGTCCTGCTGATCATCGGCGTCTTCATCCTGACCCCGCTGCTGTCCCGCCCGCTGATCGCGGCCGCGGCCCCGCTGATGCGCGTGTTCGGCATCTCCGGGAAGCTGGCCCGCCAGAACTCGGTGCGCAACCCGCGCCGTACGGCCGCCACCGCCTCCGCGCTGATGATCGGCCTCACCCTGATCACCGGCATGACGGTGATGGCGGGCAGCCTCCAGAAGTCGATCGACAAGATGGCGACGGCGGCCGTCAAGGCGGACTACGTCGTCTCCATGGCGAACGGCAACGAGCTCTCCTCCGACGTCGAGAAGAAGCTGGCGAAGGTCGACGGGGTCACCGCCGTCAGCCCGCTGCGCAACGCGGCCTCCCGCATCGACGGCGAGACCGAGTACCTCACCGGCGTCAACGGCTCGGCGATCGGCGGCCTCACCGACCTCAAGGTCGACGACGGCGCGTTCAAGGTCGGCGGCAGCCAGGTGGTCGTGGACGCGGAGCGGGCCAAGTCCTTCGGCTGGAAGGCGGGTTCGACCTTCACCGTCCACTACGAGGACGGCAAGGCGCAGAAGCTCACGGTCGCCGGGGTCTACGAGGGCAACGACCTGATCAGCGGCATCATGCTCGACACCGCGACGCTCACCCCGCACCTGAGCGACGTGTCCGACATGCAGGTCATGCTGAAGACGTCCGGCGGCGCCTCCGACGCGACCAAGGACAAGCTGGAGAAGGCCCTCGGCTCCAACCCGGCCATCAAGGTCCAGGACAAGAAGGACCTCTCCGACTCCATCGCGCAGCTGTTCACGCTGATGCTGAACATGCTCTACGGCCTGCTGGCGATGGCGGTGCTCGTGGCGGTCCTCGGTGTCATCAACACCCTGGCCATGTCGGTGTTCGAGCGTTCCCAGGAGATCGGCATGCTCCGTGCGATCGGCCTGGACCGCAAGGGCATCAAGCGGATGGTCCGGCTGGAGTCCCTGGTCATCTCGCTGTTCGGCGGGGTGCTCGGCATCGGCCTGGGCGTGTTCTTCGGCTGGGCGGCCGGTGAGCTGCTGGGCGCGAAGATGGCGACGTACGAACTCGTCCTGCCCTGGGCCCGGATGGCGGTCTTCCTGCTGCTCGCGGCGACGGTCGGCATCCTCGCCGCGCTGTGGCCGGCCCGGCGGGCGGCCCGTATGAACATGCTGGCGGCGATCAAGGCGGAGTAGCCGCGGAACCGGTCGGGGCCCGTCGCGGAGGGGGCGACGGGCCCCTTCTTCATGCCCGGTTCTTCATGCGCGGTTCTTCATGCCCGGTTCCAGGTGCGAGCGCGCAGCGGCAGCCCGGAAGCACCGGTGTCGGGGGTCCGCACGGCGAGGACCTGGTTGACGCCGATGCGGTTCTGCTCGAAGGCGAGCGCGGAGGCGGCCATGTACAGCCGCCAGACCCGGGCCCGGCCGGGGCCCGCGATCCGGACCGCCCGCTGCCACTGGGCCTCCAGGTTGACGACCCAGCGGCGCAGGGTGTGCGCGTAGTGCTCCCGGATCGACTCGACGTCCCGCACCTCGAACCCGGCCCGCTCCAGCTGGGTCACGGTGGTGCCGAGCGGGGCGAGTTCGCCGTCGGGGAAGACGTAGGCGTCGATGAACCCGTCGAGGGTGTACGCCGATTCGTCGCGCTGCGGACGCCGGGCGATCTGGTGGTTGAGCAGCCGCCCGCCGGGCCTGAGCAGCTTCAGCAGGTCCTCGGCGTACTCCAGATACCGTTCGGCGCCGACGTGTTCGGCCATGCCGATGGAGGAGATCGCGTCGTACGGCCCGTCGGTGACGTCCCGGTAGTCCTGCACCCGGATCTCGATGCGGTCGGTGAGCCCCTCGTCGGCGACGCGCTTGCGGGCGTAGGCCGCCTGCTCCTGGGAGAGGGTGACGCCGACGACGCTCACGCCGTACTCGCGGGCCGCGTGGACGGCCATCGAGCCCCAGCCGCAGCCGACGTCCAGGAGCCGCTGCCCGTCCTGGAGCCCGAGCTTGCGGCAGACCAGGTCGAGCTTGTCGCGCTGGGCGCTCTCCAGGGTGCCGTCGGGCTCGGGCGCCGCCCAGTAGGCGCACGAGTACACCATGGAGGGGCCGAGGACGATCTCGTAGAACGTGTTTCCGACGTCGTAGTGGTGGCTGATGGCCCGCTTGTCGGTGCGCCTGGTGTGCAGGTGGCCGCGGGTCCTGCGGATCTCCTCGGGCGGCGGGGCGGGCGGCAGCGGTGGTCCGGCCAGGGCGAGCAGTCCGCGTACGGCGGAGCGGACCTCGGGGTCGCGCAGGGACTGGAGGAGGGTCCTGCTGTCCTCCCCGCGCTCCCAGACGAGCCCCGAGATCAGGTCGAGCGCGGTGTAGAGGTCACCGTCGATGTCCAGGTCGCCCGCGACCCAGGCGCGGGCGAGGCCCAGTTCGCCGGGTTTGAAGAGCAGCCGGCGCACGGCACGCCGGTTGCGCACGACCAGTGCGGGCGCGTCGGGCGGCCCGGCCTCCGACCCGTCCCAGGCGCGCACGCGCACCGGGAGCGGTACTCCCAGCAACTGTTCGAAGAGGTCCCTGAGCCGCAGCGCGGCATCTGCCATGGCGCACACCTCCGTGACGAGGATCCCGGAATTGTCCACCTGGGTAAACAACGACGCGGCGGTGCGCACTCCCTCCGGCGGGTCACGTCTGGGCAAAACAGATGTAGCAACCACGTACACCCCGGAATCTCGGATCGCAGGAACACTGGAGCAGGCCGAGAACAGCGAGAGGCAGAGGCAGGGGCGCGCGGAATGTCGACTTCGGAGATTCGATTCAATCGATCGCTTCTTTTGAGTTCCGTTGTTCAGGTCATGCTGTCGTGGGACGAGGAGCCGGCCCTGGCGGCGCGACGCCTGGACAGCCTGCTGCGAAGGACGACACCGCCTGAGTTGATGCGCCTGGAATCGGACTACCGAAGCCGGCGTTACAGCCTCGGCTCTCTCGGGCTGAGAGCCCCTGGTGACGCCGTGCCCGATCGGTACGCCGTGGCCCTGGCCGCTCTGATGTCGTTCGACCGGTCCGGGTATGTCAGGGAAGAGGGCGTCGCCAAGCTCGCCGATGCCCCGGAATCCTTCCCGGTTCCCTTCCTGTTGCTGCGGCTCAACGATCCGGTTGCGGAAGTACGGAACCTCGCGCAGAGCGCGCTGGCCACACGACTGGCCCCGGAGCATGTGGCCTTCCTCGTGCAGGCACTGCCCCTCCTGGACAGCTTGACCAGACGCCGCAGGGCCAGTCCTCTGCTGACCGTGGTGGAGGACCTTCTCCACCGTGGCGGAACGGAAGCGTTGTGGCAGGGCGCCCGGTCAGCGGATCCCCTGATGCGCGCCTGCTGTCTGCGGTGGCTCGCCCGGATCGAGCCGGTGGCGGCCGTCGAGACCGCCTTCGCGTCCCGGGACCCGTCCCTGTGGCGGTGGGCCACTCGTGTGGCCACGTCGTCGCGGCTGACGCCGGCCGAGCGGAACGCGCTCCTGCCGTGCCTGGAGAACAGCAGCAGTCCCCGCATACGTCTGCGGGCCCTGCACGCCCGGGCACGTCAGCAGCACGGCGAAACGGAACTGCGCCGCGCAATGCTCGATCGCGATGCCCGAGTCCGCTACTACGCTCGCGCCACCCTGTATGCCCGCGGGTATACGAATCTCGCGCCACAGGTGTACCGCGACGCCCTGGCGTCCCCTGATGCGCCGGACTCGATCGTCATCGGCGCCCTGGGAGGGCTGTCCGACCTCGGGGGTGCGTGCGACGTGCCGCGGGTGCTGGACTTCGTCACACACCGCAAGGCGCGGATCCGCGCCGAGGCGTGGCGCACCCTGGGTGTCCTGGCCCCGCAGGAAGTGGATCGCAGAGCGGCCCAACTGGCTGACGACCCGAGCGGCAAGGTGCGCCGCCACCTCCCTAACCGGGCTGCTTCGGGTGTTGATGGAATCAACACCGGTGAACGGTCCGACCGATAGGTTCCGACCGTGCCAGGACCGCCCCTGAAGAGGGAGCGGGGGTCCGGGGCCACGTACACCCGTTGGGCGCGGGAACGCCGAAGGACCTCCCGCACCACGGATGGCGGGAGGTCCTTCGGGGTGGATCGGCGACCGGAGCCGGTCAGGAGGCCTTGGCCTCGGTCTTCTCCGGCTTGGGCGCGGCGGGCACGGGCTTGGCGGCCTCGTAGAACTCCTCGCGCGGGTGCTCCATCGCGCCGAGGGAGACGACCTCGCGCTTGAGGAACATGCCGAGGGTCCAGTCGGCGAAGACGCGGACCTTGCGGTTCCAGGTCGGCATGGCCAGACCGTGGTAGCCGCGGTGCATGTACCAGGCGAGCCGGCCCTTGAGCTTGATCTTCATCTTGCCCATGACGATCATCGCGACGCCCTTGTGCAGGCCGAGACCCGCGACGGCGCCCTTGTTGCCGTGGCTGTACTCCTTCTGCGGGAAGCCCCGCATACCGGAGATCACGTTGTCGCCGAGGACCTTGGCCTGGCGCAGCGCGTGCTGGGCGTTCGGCGGGCACCAGGCGTTCTCGTTGCCCGCCTTGCGGCCGACGAGGTCCGGGACCTGGGCGTTGTCGCCCGCGGCCCAGATGTAGTCGGTGCCCTGGACCTGGAGCGTGGTCTGGGTGTCCACGTGACCGCGCGGGCCCAGCGGGAGGCCGTAGCGCGAGAGGACCGGGTTGGGCTTGACGCCGGCGGTCCACACGACCGTGTTGGAGTCGACCTCCAGGCCGTTCTTGAGCACCACGTGGCCGTCGACGCAGGAGTCCATCGAGGTGGAGAGGTAGATCTCCACGCCGCGGCTCTCCAAGTGCTCCTTGCCGTACTGGCCGAGCTTGGGGCCGACCTCGGGCAGGATCTTGTCGGCCGCGTCGACGAGGATGAACCGCATGTCCTCGCGGGAGACGTTGGTGTAGTACTTGGCCGCGTCGCGGGCCATGTCCTCGACCTCGCCGATGGTCTCGGCGCCCGCGAAGCCACCGCCGACGAAGACGAAGGTGAGCGCCTTGCGGCGGATCTCCTCGTCCTTCGTGGAGTCGGCCTTGTCGAGCTGCTCGAGGACGTGGTTGCGCAGGCCGATGGCCTCCTCGACGCCCTTCATGCCGATGCCCTGCTCGGCGAGGCCGGGGATCGGGAAGGTGCGGGAGACCGCGCCGAGCGCGATCACCAGGTAGTCGAAGGGCAGCTCGTACGCCTCGCCGACCAGCGGGGCGATCGTGGCGACCTTGCGGTCCTGGTCGATGGTGGTGACCCGGCCGGTGAGAACCTCCGCCTTGGGCAGCACGCGTCGCAGCGGGACGACGACATGGCGCGGGGAGATGTTGCCGGCGGCGGTTTCGGGGAGGAAGGGCTGGTAGGTCATGTACGACCGGGGGTCGACGACCGTGACGGTCGCCTCGCCGTAGCGCATCTTCTTGAGGATGCGCCGAGCTGCGTACAGGCCTACGTACCCACCGCCTACTACGAGGATCCTGGGACGCTCCGTGGTGCTCATGCCATCGAGTATCCACCTGCCCCAGGGGGGTCGCTCGTGCGCCCCTTCACAAGCTTGTGGAGGGTGTGTGCTATCCTCCGCGACTCGCGTGATCCAGGTCATGGTGCCGAACGGGAACCAGGGTATGCGGCTCACCGTTGTCAATGCCGCGTGAGCTGCCTCTCCGTGCCGGAAGGGCTTCCGTGAGGGGCCCTCGCGAACCCCTCCCGCACCCCTCGCGCGGGGTCCGCATCCCACCGTTTTGAACGTGTTCACACGGGTGTTGGGCCCCCGGAAGGGGCAACCGGGTCACATTCGTCGTCCGACAGGACCCAATTCCTTGTGAAGAACTTCACGAACTTTCCCGGCGGCACGTCGAAGAGGGGCCCCGAAGGGCCCCTCAGGTGCGCTCATACGTTGTTCTGCCTGCTCAGCAGAGGCCCGCGCGGAGCGTCAGGCGACCGACCACGCGATGCCGTCGAGGATGTCGTGCTCGCTCACCACGACCTCCTCCGCGCCGATCCGCTCCATGATCGAGAGCAGGACGAGGGCGCCCGCGGCGATGACGTCCACGCGGCCCGGGTGCATGGAGGGGACGGCCGCGCGTTCGGCGTGGGTGGAGTTCAGGAGCCAGTCGGTGATCTCGCGGACCCGGGTGAGGGGGACGCGCGAGTGGTGGATGGCCTCCGAGTCGTACTCGGGCAGCTCCTGGGCGATGGCCGAGACGGTGGTGACCGACCCGGCGAGGCCGACCAGCGTGCGCGCCTCGCGCAGCGGGACGGTCCGTTCGGCGAGGTCGAGGGCGGCCTCGATGTCGGCCTTCATGGCGGAGATCTGCGCGGCGGTGGGCGGGTCGCTCACGGCCCCGTCCGTCACCAGATGGCGCTCGGTCATCCGCACGCAGCCCACGTCCACGGAGCGCGCGGCACGCACCCCGTCCTCGCCCACGACGAACTCCGTGGAGCCGCCGCCGATGTCCACGACCAGGTAGGGCTTGGCCAGGTGGTCGCTGCCCGCCAGCTCCCTGGTCGCCCCGGTGAAGGAGAACTCCGCCTCCTGGTCCCCGGAGATCACCTCGGGCTCGACCCCGAGGATGTCGAGGACGCCCCGTACGAAGTCGTCCCGGTTCTCGGCGTCCCGGGAGGCCGAGGTGGCGACGAACCGCAGCCGCTCCGCCCCGTGCTCCTTGACGACCGCCGCGTACTCACGGCACGCGGCGAAGGTCCGCTCCAGCGCCTCGGGGGCGAGCCGTCCGGTCCGGTCGACGCCCTGGCCGAGCCGCACGATGGTCATACGGCGGTCCAGGTCGACCAGTTCGCCGGTCGCCGGGTCGCAGTCCGCGACGAGGAGGCGGATGGAGTTCGTACCGCAGTCGATCGCGGCGACCCGGGTCACTGGGCGTTCTCCTCGGTCTCGGCGAGGGTCACGCAGGCTCCCTTGCGCCACCACTCCGGCAGCATCGCGATGGCCTCGTCGCCCAGCGGGTTGACGCCGGGGCCCGCGGCCAGCGAGTGGCCGACCAGGACGTGCAGGCACTTGACCCGGTCCGGCATGCCGCCCGCGCTCGGGAAGCCCTCCAGGACCTCGATGGCGTCACGGCGGGCGATGTAGTCCTCGTGCGCGGCCCGGTACGCCTTCGCCAGCTCCGGGTCGGTCTGGAGGCGCTCCGTCATCTCCTTCATGACGCCGTTCGCCTCCAGGGTGCCGATCGCCGAGGCGGCGCGCGGGCACGTCAGGTAGTACGTCGTCGGGAAGGGCGTGCCGTCGGGGAGGCGGGGTGCCGTCTCCACCACGTCCGGCTGTCCGCAGGGGCAGCGGTGCGCGATCGCGCGCAGTCCGCGCGGCGGCCGCCCGAGCTGCTGCTTGAAGGCCTCGACGTCCGCGTCGGTCGGCTCGGTGCGCGGGGTGGAGGGCGGGGGCGTATCCATGCTTCGGGAAGTATCTCTCTGCTTCAGGTCACTGGTCGGAGGCGTCGGACTTGTCCACGCCGTCCCAGACGTTCGAGTACCAGGGGCGGTCGGCGGCTCCGAGGTCGGCGCGGGACTGCTTGGCCGCGTCCGGGTCGACGACGACGAAGCCCGTCTCCCCCGGCATCACGTAGTGCAGCCGCTGCCGGATCTGCTGCTCCGCGTACGTGTCGTCCTGCCAGCGCGCCTTGAGGTCGCGCAGCTTCTCGACCCGCTCGGCGGTCCGTGCCTTCTCCCGCTGGAGGTCGGCGACCTCGGCGCGCTGGGAGACGTACTGCCTTATCGGGTACGCCAGCGCCACCACCAGCGTGCACAGCACGAGGGCGAGCAGCGCGGCCCGGCCGGTCAGCCGGGAGCGGCGGGCCTGCCGTTTGGTCTGGGAGCGGTAGACACGCGCCGCGGTCTGCTCGCCGAGCAGCCTGATCCTGGTCGCGGTGGAGAAACGGTCCCGGTCCTTCACGGCCATCGGCTCTTCCGCCTCCCCTTCTACGTGCGTACGTCCCCGCACACGGTACGGGACCGGTGCGGGGACGTACGTACGACTGGCTAAGGCTTGGCCCTGTACGGGTCAGCCCTTGAAGCCGCTCAGCCCTTGAAGCGCGGGAAGGCGCTGCGGCCCGCGTACACCGCCGCGTCGTCGAGGATCTCCTCGATGCGCAGGAGCTGGTTGTACTTGGCGACGCGCTCGGAGCGGGCCGGGGCGCCGGTCTTGATCTGGCCGCAGTTGGTGGCGACGGCGAGGTCGGCGATGGTGACGTCCTCGGTCTCGCCGGAGCGGTGGGACATCATGCACTTGAAGCCGCTGCGCTGGGCCAGCTCGACGGCGTCCAGGGTCTCGGTGAGCGAGCCGATCTGGTTCACCTTGACGAGCAGGGCGTTGGCGGCGCCGTCGTCGATGCCGCGGGCCAGGCGCTCCGGGTTGGTGACGAAGAGGTCGTCGCCGACGATCTGCACCTTGTCGCCGAGGCGGTCGGTGAGGACCTTCCAGCCGGCCCAGTCGTCCTCGAACAGCGGGTCCTCGATGGAGACGAGCGGGTAGGCCGCGACCAGCTCCTCGTAGTACTCCGTCATCTCGGCGGCGGAGCGCTCCTTGCCCTCGAAGAGGTACTTGCCGTCCTTGTAGAACTCGGAGGCGGCGACGTCGAGCGCGAGGGCGACCTGCTCGCCGGGGATGTAACCGGCTTCCTTGATCGCTTCGAGGATGAGGTCCAGGGCGGCGCGGTTGGACTCCAGGTTGGGCGCGAAGCCGCCCTCGTCGCCGAGGCCGGTGGACAGGCCCTTCGACTTCAGGACCTTCTTCAGCGTGTGGTAGACCTCGGTGCCCCAGCGCAGCGCCTCGGAGAAGGACTCCGCGCCGATCGGGGCGATCATGAACTCCTGGATGTCCACGTTGGAGTCGGCGTGCGAGCCGCCGTTAAGGATGTTCATCATCGGAACGGGCAGCAGGTGCGCGTTCGGGCCGCCCAGGTAGCGGAAGAGCGGGAGGTCGCTGGCCTCGGAGGCGGCGTGGGCGACGGCGAGGGAGACGCCGAGGATGGCGTTGGCGCCGAGCGAGCCCTTGTTGTCGGTGGCGTCCAGGTCGAACATCGCCTGGTCGATCAGGCGCTGCTCGGTGGCGTCGTAGCCGACGAGCTCCGGGCCGATCTGCTCGATGACCGCGAGGACGGCCTTCTCGACACCCTTGCCCTGGTAGCGGTTGGGGTCACCGTCACGCAGCTCGATGGCTTCGAAGGCGCCCGTGGAGGCGCCGGACGGGACGGCGGCACGACCCGTGCTGCCGTCGTCGAGGCCGACCTCGACCTCGACGGTGGGGTTGCCTCGCGAGTCGAGGATTTCCCTGGCTACGACGACGTCGATCGACGGCACGAGCATCTCCTTCTTGGATGGTGAGCCTGGCGACTAGAGCCTAACCGGCTCCGGGGTATCGGCCACTGTGCGGACCGACCTGTGGACGAAACCGAGAGTAAATTGTTTCTGAACTGAACAAAGACGGCCCGGCAAGCGCGCACAAAAAGCCCCGCCCCGGTGCGTACGGGGGAACACGCACCGGAGCGGGGAGCCCGTGGGGACGGGGGGACCCTCACGAGGCCTTCAGTATGAGGTCCACGGATGTGAGGGCGCTGTGGTTCAGCTGAGTATCACTTCAGGTGCAGCTGCTGGCCCGGGAAGATGAAGTCGGCATCGTCGATGATGTCCTTGTTCAGCTTGAACAGCTTCTGCCAGCCGCCCTTGACCTTGTGCTTCTCGGCGATCGCGCTGAGGGTGTCACCCTTGACGACCTTGTACTCGCCGTCGCCCTTCTTGACCTTCTTGCCGGTCGGGGTGGTGACGGTCTTCTTGGCGGCCGGGCGCTCGGAGGAGCGGGACGCGCTCTGCTCGTCGGTCGAACGGCTGCTGGTGCCGGAGCTCGTGTTCGAGGAGCCGGAGTTCGAGGAGGACGAGCCGCCACCGCTGTACGAGGCGCCGGACAGACCCACGCCACAGGTCGGCCAGGCACCCTTGCCCTGGGAGGCGAGGACCTTCTCGGCCACGGCGATCTGCTGCGACTTGCTGGCCTGGTCGGCGGTGGAGGCGTAGGCGGTGCCGCCGTACGCGGCCCAGGTGGAGGCCGAGAACTGCAGGCCGCCGTAGTAGCCGTTGCCGGTGTTGATGGACCAGTTGCCGCCGGACTCGCACTGGGCGACGGCGTCCCACTCGGAGGCGGTGGCGGCGGAGGCGCTGCCGGCCGCCATCAGCGGGGCGGCGATGGCGACACCGGTGACGCCGGCGAGCGCGGCGGCGCGGGTGGCCTTGGACGGACGACGGTGCTTGCCCTTGCCGGAAAACAGCATGGTGGATCCCCTCACCGACGCCTGCGAGGTGAGCTGTCGGGTTCGGGCCGGTTGAGTTGCCCGGCCACGCTCGGTGCCTTGCGGCCCGTTGCGCGGCTTCACCCCAAGCCGGTCCAGCATGAACTGCTGGGCCCGGCGCTTACCTTGGGTCCCCCGCTCCTGCCTACGGCGCTTGACGCGACGACTGTTCCCGTACGGCCGCTGGCAGGATTCGGCGTTGCGACAGACGGGGCTCGGGTTGCCGAGCGGTGATGACCGTAGACACGCGCTCGGCGGAATTTCAAAGACGATCAGGGCTTCTGAGACTCATCCCACACTTTCACCAAACCGGACATTCGGCGCGAAGCGTGACGTGAACTACCCCTGTTTTTCTGGGCTTTTCGACCCTATTCAGCGCCGGTGTCCAGGGTCTGACCGGCGACGATGTTGCTCGGGTCGACGCCGATGCGGTCCTTGTTCTCGGCGTAGAGGGCGCGCCATCCGCCGTCGAGGCCAAGGGAGTCGGCGATGGAGGCGAGGGAGTCGCCTTCCTGGACCGTGTACGTGCGGGCCGCGTGACGGCCGGCGGAGGCGTCCGCGCTCTTCGTCACATTCTCCTCGGCGCTGCCGCCGCGGTGCTTGCCGGAGCCGAGGGAGCCGACGTCGACGAGGGCCGAAGAGCCGCCCTCCTGCCACGACTTGTCCGCTTCATCCTCTTCTGGGCTCACTATGGGCGAGCTGTCCGAGGGCTGTGCGTCCGGCTTGGCGGTGTCCTTGGAGTCCGCGGAACCCTCGCCGCTCTTGGAGTCACCGGAGCCCTCGGCATCCTCGGAGTTCGATTTGCCCGACTCGGCCGAGTTGTCGCCTCCGCTGGACGGAGTGGCCGACGGCGACGGCGTCGGGGACGAGCCGTCGAGCGAGTCGAGCAGGCCGGACGAGCCGTCGGAACCCGAGGAGTTGGACGAACCGGACGAACCGGATGCCGAGGGCGTCTCGCTCCCCACGCCGGTGTCGACATCGGCCGAGGAGGAGTCCTTGCTGAGACCGGCGAGCAGACCGCAGGTCGGCCAGGCGGCGATGCCCTGGTCCGCGAGCAGCTTCTCGGCGACGGCTATCTGCTGGTTGCGGCTGGCCTGGTCGGCGGTCTCGGCGTACTCGAGGCCGCCGTAGCGCTCCCAGTTCTCCTGGGACATCTGGAGGCCGCCGTAGAAGCCGTTGGCGCCGTTCTCGCTCCAGGAGCCGCCGGACTCGCATTCCGCGACGCGGTCCCAGGTGGAGCCGGTGGCGGCGCTGGCACCCGTCGCCGCGAGCAGGGGGATCGCGATGGCGGATCCCGTCACACCGGCCGCCACGAGGAGCGCCGGGGCTTGACGGGGGCGACGGTGACGACCGTTCCCGGAGAGCATGGGGGACCTTTCCCGAGACTGCACGGACCCGCGCGGCGGGTGATGCGGGGCACCGCGCTGGTCCGTGAACGTATAGGGATTCGATCACTTGTCACAAGTTAATGCCGCGTAGATCACGTGAAGATCACAGACTTGAGGGCGCGTCATGTTTAAGCGGCTTCGCGCCGGTGCACGCCGGATCTCTCCCCCGATTACCGGACGGGCTCGAACTCCACGGGCAAAGTGCGCAATCCGCGCATGATGAGTCCGCCGCGCCAGCGCAATTCCGTTGAATCCACCGCGAGTCGGAGATCCGGGAGCCGGGTGAGCAGCGTGGCGAGCGCGGTCTGGCCCTCCAGCCGGGCGAGCGGGGCGCCGAGGCAGTAGTGGATGCCGTGGCCGTAACCGAGGTGCTGATTGTCACGGCGGGACAGATCCAGAATGTCCGGATCGGCGAACCGCTCCGGATCCCGGTCCGCCGCGGCGAGTACGACGAGCACGGGGTCGCCGGCCGCGATGTCCTGTCCGCCGATGCGCAGGGGCTCGGTGGCGAACCGCCAGGTGGCCAGCTCCACGGGGCCGTCGTAGCGCAGGAGTTCCTCCACGCCGGTCTCCAGCAGGCCGGTGCGGCCGTCGGCGAGGGACCGCTGGAGCCTCTCACGCTGTTCGGGGTGGGTGAGCAGGGCGTAGACGCCGTTGCCGATGAGGTTGACGGTGGTCTCGAACCCGGCGAACAGCAGGATGAAGGCCATCGCCGCGGCCTCGTTCTCGGTGAGGTGCTCGCCGTGGTCGGAGGCGCGGATGAGCCCGGAGATCAGGTCCTCGCCGGGGGCCGGCTCGGCGGGCAGCGCCGCCCGCTTGCGGTGGATCAGCTCGGCGAGATACCCCCGCATCCTCTTCACCGACCGCGCGACCCCGCCTCTCGGCCCGCCGCCGTGCCGGATCATCATGCCCGCCCAGTCCCGGAAGTCGTCCTGGTCCTCCTCGGGGACGCCGAGCAGGTCGCAGATCGCGTAGATGGGGAGCGGGAAGGCGAAGTCGTGGATGAGGTCGGCGGAGCCGGTCGCCGCGAACCGGTCGATGAGACGGTCCGTCAACTCCTGCACCCGGGGCGCGAACTCGGCGACCCTCCTCGGCGTGAACGCCTTGCTGACGAGCCGTCGCAACCTCGTGTGGTCCGGCGGATCGATGTTCAGCAGATGCGTCATCAACTCCGCCTTGCGCTCCCCCGGGATCCCGGTCTTCCCCTTGGCGTGCGCGGGCTCGTCATGATGCGCCGGGTTCTTGGAGAGCCGGTGGTCGGCGAGCGCCTGCTTGGCATCGGCGTACCGGGTGACCAGCCAGGCCTCCACGCCGCTCGGCAGGGTGGTGCGGTGCACGGGGGCATGGTCGCGGAGCCAGGCGTAGGCGGGGTAGGGGTCGGTGGCGAACTCCCAGGTGAAGAGTTCGGGGGCCGGCGGGGTGGGGGCCGCAGGGGTGGAGGCGGGAGTGGGGGCGGAGGTGGGCTGGTCGGTCACTCCCTGACGGTATCCGGCGGGGCGGCGGGGTGACCGAGGTCGGTGGCCTTCCGCGACCAGGCGGCGGCTTCTTCGGGGGCGCCTTGTCTGTGGAGCAGGACGGCCAGGCGGTAGGCACCGTAGGGGTCGCCCAGGTGGTAGGCCTTCTCGTACTGGGTGCGGGCTTCGTCGAGGAGCCCTTGCTTCTCGAGTACGGCGCCGAGGTGGGCGGAGCTCAGGGGAAGCAGCTCGATCGACTCCTGGAAGCCCGTCCTGGCGCCCTCCAGACTCTGCGACGTCCCCGACATGGAACGAGTGAGCGCCAGCAGGTCGGCGGCCGCGACGTCACCCGCGTCCGCCGCGCGCCGCAGATACACCTCGGCCGTCTCCTCCTCGCACCGCAGAAGCGCGAGAAGTCCCGCGCTCCTCGCGACCGGGGCGTGCCCCCGCTGCTCGGCCTTCAGGTAGTAGTAGGCCGCCCTGTCGATGTCACCGCGCCCGAGATGCACATCGCCCAGCTGGTGCGCCGCGTCCGCGTCACCGCGGTCGGCCGCCTGCCCCAGCCAGCGCTCGGCCAGCATCAGATGGGCCTCGCCGAGCAGCCGGACCTCATGACCGGTCGGATCGTGCTCGGCGGCCGTGCGCAGATAGGGGAGTGCCTGTCCTGTCTCCCCCCGGCGGAACAGCAACTCACCGACCCGTCCCGAAAGCTCCGTCTTCCCCGCGTCAGCGGCTCGGCGGAACCAGTCCAGTGCCGTCGCCTCGTCCTGCGCGTCCTCGCTCAGCAGGCCCATCATGTGCATGGCGTCGAGGTCACCGGTCTCCGCCCTCGGGTCGAACACCGCCCGCAGGACCGTGCGGACCCTGCGGTGCACGTAGGCGTCATCCCCCGTCCCCTCCAACGCACAGCGCCACACCGCGACCGGCACGTCCGGCAGCCGGGAGTCCCGCACAGCGTCCGCGACCAGCGACCCGTACGCCCGCCACGCCCACTTGTCCTCGGCCCCTCCCACAAGCGCCCCGTACCTCCCCCACGGCCCCTGCTCCCCTCCCACCAGCAGCCCCGTCACCCCGTGCCGCCGCTCCGCCGCCCAGGCGAACGCCTCCGCCACCGGCTCCCGCTCGGCCTCCGCCGACGCCTCGGCGCCGTACGCACCGCACACCTTCTCCAGCAACGCCCCCGGAATGTCCCCGCCGACCCCGCACAGCGCCAGGTCGATCGCGGCCCGCACCAGGAGGTGGCCGCGGGGATGCGGGCCGCCGGGTCGGGCCGCCCGACGCCACAGGTCCCGGAGTTCGGGTCCGACGGCGAGGTATTCGGGGAGGCTGTGCTCGCCCCGCCACCTCACGGCGTCGGCCAGGCGGGCGTCGGCCGCCGCGGCCTGCTTCAGGCGTCCGAGTTCCGCCGGGCTCCAGCGGGAGTCCAGTTCGACGGTCGCCGCCCGGCTGAGTACACGGGACGCCGGTCCGCCGCCGAAGCGGTGCTCGTCGTAGAGGTCGTCCCGCATCGTCGCGAGCACCTGGACCCGCAGGGCGGCGAGTTGGGACAGCAGCGCCGCGTCCAGGCCGTGTTCGCCGAGGTGTCCCTCCAGTTCGTCGAGCCAGAGCACGTACGACCCCTCGCGGCCGTGCAGCAGAGCGGGGAGGCTCCGGAGATCGGTGCCGGGTGCCGGGGCATGGACGCGGGTGTCCTCCGGCAGGACCAGGGGGCGGCACAGGTACTCCCACGCGGTCCGCGTCTTCCCCGACAGGCGCCCGCCGGTGATCACGATCAGGGCATCGTCGCCGAGGATTCCGTCCCCGGTGCGGTCGGCGTCACGCCGTACATAAGGAGGAAGCGCGGACTCCCCCTCCGTACCCGTACGCCGGCCCGCCCGCACCCCCAGCGTGACCGGGTCGGCGTCCCGGACATGCGGCCAGCTGTCGGGGTCGGACAGCGCGCCGCCGGGTCGCTGGTGGACGTAGTTGTGCTGCACCCCGATCACCGGCCCGTGGAAGGTGCCCTGCCGGAAGTCGATGTGGTCCTCGGCCGGTGCGGGCCGTCGCCGTGGGGCAGGGAGGGTGAACTGTCCGACCAGGGCACGGAGTTCCGCCTCGACCGCGGAGCCGGCCGGTGCCTCCACCAGCGCCTCGGCGAGCCGGCGCCGCCATCGCCGCTCGACCAGGCCCCGCCGCCGGGCGGGTTCAGTCTGACGCTCCTCGATGTCGGCGAGGTCACTCGCGTAGAAGGGCTGCCCCGATACCGCCAACCACGCCGCGAAGGCGTCCCGGACCTGTTTCCAGTTCTCCGACCCCAACCCGGCCAGAAGCACCGCGCTGCCCTCGGCCGCCAGCTCCTCCCACTCCGGTTGCACGTACTCCCCCATGCCGCTCGACCGTCAGTGAATCAACGCTAACCGCCCCGCCTCACGCTGTCGGAGCATCGGGAAACCGGACCTCAACTCCCGCTCTCCACCCGCCGGATCGCGTCCCGGTACGTCCGAGCCGCCGCTCGCAGTGCCGCCTCCGGGTCCACTCCCTCCGTCTCCGCGCGCGCGGCCAGTGCCAGCAACTCGTAGCCGATGCCGTCCCCTTGGGGCAGCGGCACCTCCAGACCGGCGGTCCGCGCGCGGGAGGAGAGCTTGGCGGCGAGGGCCAGGCCCGGCTGACCGAGGGGGACGCCCTCGGTCACCGAGTCGCGCTGCTTCTCCATGGCCTTGGTGCGCAGCCAGTGCGCCTTGACCTCCTCCGGGGTCGTCGCCGTCTCGTCACCGAAGACGTGCGGGTGACGGTGGATGAGCTTGCTGACGATGCCGCCGGCGACGTCGTCGATGGAGAACGGGGTCTCCGGGTCGTCCTGCGCGATACGGGCGTGGAAGACGACCTGGAGCAGGACGTCGCCGAGTTCCTCGCGGAGTTCGTCGCGGTCGCCCTCCTCGATGGCCTCGACGAGTTCGTACGCCTCCTCGATGCCGTACTTCGCCAAGCCCTTGTGGGTCTGCTGGGAGGACCAGGGGCACTCGGCGCGGATGCGGTCCATGACCTGGACGAGGTCGAGGAGCCGGGCGCCCGGCAGGTCGTAAGAGGCGGGGAGCAGTTCCAGCTCGGGCATCTGCACGCGCCCGGATCCGGCGAGGCGGGCCAGACCGTCCGTGAGGGCCGGCTCGCCCTCGCCCGTCGCCACCACGACCACGGTGCGCCCGCCCGCACACGCGCCGAGCAGTTCCTCGGCGGTCGGGGCGTCCTCGTCCACCTGTATCCCGGCCTCGCGCAGATACGGCAGCTGCGGGTGGGCGCCGTCCGCGCACAGGACATGGTCGGCCGCGTGCAGCGCCTGCCAGGCGGGCCAGGACAGCAGGCCCGGGGCGACCCGGTGGCTGGTGGTGAGCAGGACGATGCGGCCGGGGGCGGCGGCCGTGTCGGACGCCTCGTCGGACGCCTGGTCGGGGGCGGGCTCGAAGCCGGTTGCGTTCACAGTTCGAAGCTAACGCACGGCGTCGACGGGGAGATCGGGTTGTCCACAGGGCAGGGGTTGCGGTGCGATCGTATGATCTTCTGCCTTCGGTGGTGCTGTGCCGTTACGCCATCCCGAACGAGGGCCCCGCAAACCCGGCCGGTCTAGGCCGGCTGCCCGCCACCCGCCGCCGTGACCTCGCGCACCCACGGCGTCTTGGCGTCGACGCGGGTGCTCTTCTGGACGTCCCAGGTGCCGTAGCGCGGGTTGAGGTCGACGTCGAGTTCCTTGGACGCCTTGCTGAGGGCGCTCCAGAACGCGGGGTCGCTGGTGTCGGTGCCGAGCTTCGCGGCGAGCTTCTGGGCCTCCAGCTGGAGGCGGAGGTTGTCGTCGAGGCGCTCGGGTGCGATGCCGTACTGCTGGAGCCAGGCCGTCTCCAGGCCCTTGGCCCCGCCGGCCTGCTCCTCCAGGCCGGAGCGCAGCTCCTGGACCTGCTTGCGGGTCACGGACACGCCCGCGTCCTCGGCCGCCCGGTGCAGCACCTGGTCGAGGACCATGCCGTGCAGGACGTCCCGGGTGAGGGTGCCGGTCTTGGCGATGGTCTGCGCGTACTGCGCCTCGTCGGTGACGGCCGCCCGCTGCGCGTCCCGCACCTCGGTCACCCGGTTCTCCAGCTGGGCGACGGTGATCCGCTGGCCGCCGACGACGGCCGCCGCGCCGGGATGCGCGTCGCTGCCGCAGGCGGAGAGGAGGGGAACCGCGGCGGCGAGTGCGGCGGAGAGGACTAGCGCGGTGCGACGACGGCGGTGCAAGGAAGCCTCCCGAGGAGATTGTGCGGCGGTGCACAAAGTCTTGCGGTGATCGATGGTAGGCAGGGGACCGGCTCTGGCCAACCCATTCGACCAACGATTCACCGGGACTTCGGGCACCGCCGCGCCGCCCGCACCGCGCGACGGCGGCCACGCACGTGTGTGCGCGTCAGCCGGTGATCGCCACCGGCCCGTCCCACGCGTCCCGGTCCACGGTGATCGTGTAGCCGCCGCGCGACTCCTTGCTGTTCACCAGGTACTGGTGGCCGCGGCTGTGGTCGGTGTACTGCTTGGCGCCGAACGGCCAGTCCGCGGTGGTGGTGTTCTGCTTGTCCCACAGGGCGTACCAGAGGTTGCCCGGCAGATCGGTCTTGTCGGTCGCGTTGGCGATCGCCTTGGCGCTGGAGCTGGTGAAGCCGTAGAAGCCCGCGCGGTACGTCTTGGCGCGCAGGGTCTTGCCGAAGGCGCGCACATAGGTGAGCACGGCGTCGTTGCACGCCTTGTTCGTGATGTCGTACGACTCCATGTCCAGGTAGATCGGGCTGCCGGCCTTCATGCCGAGCGCGGCTGCCTTGGCGACCGCGTCCGCGCCGTCCTTCGCGCCCAGGGAGGCGGCGGTGGAGGCGGTGAGCTTCTCCGGGCTGGAGCCGGTCTGGCAGGACGGCTGGGCGCCTACGTAGAGCGGGATGAGCTTCCAGCCGACCGTGCCGACCGACTTGACCCAGGAGGCGGTGAGGTTGGGCTGGGCGCAGCCCCGGTTCCTGCCGCCGATGTAGACGGCGGCGGCGCCGTAGAGGCCGCCGTGCCAGGCCTTCATCGCGGACAGGGAGGGCGCGGCGCAGGTGTCGAAGGCGCGTCCCGTGTACGTCTTCTGCGCGGGCCAGGCGGTCGCGGCCATCGAGGACTGCGCGGCGAGGCCCGCGCCGGCGACCACGGCGGCACCGGCGACGCCCCAGGTGACGTATCTGCGCTTCTTCGACTGACGATGGCTGGACATGCCGACCCCACCCCTGGTTGTGCTGTGCTTGGCTGAAACGAATCGCAAAGCTATCCGGCCCCGATCAGCCTTTCGGAAACGCGACCCCCCAAAGGTCACAAGATTCCCTCTGGGCCCGGCAAAGTCCGGGCTCGTCAGCCGCGCACCTGCCCCAGCCACTGGAGCGTCCGGCGGATGTCCGCGGCGAGCGGGTGGGCGGGGCCCTGGAGCCGCTCCACGTCGTGCAGCAGCCGCGCGAGCGTGTCGTGGGCGGCCGGGCGGTCGCCGAGGGCGAGCAGGAGGTGGCCGATCCGGCGGCGGACGTCGTGGGCGAGTTCGGGGCCGCCGGCCACGTACTGGTTCTCGTAGTACGGCAGCAGGGCGCGGTATTCGGCCAGCGCCGCCGCCGGTTCGCCGAGCTGTTCCAGACACTGGGCGGCGTCGTAGCGGAAGCGCAGGGACTGCGGGTCGGCCTGGCCGGCCTCGGCGGCGCGTTCGTCGGCGAGGCGGCGCAGCTCGGGCAGCGCGCGCCGGTACTGGCCGTCGTCCATGAGGGTGGCGGCGTACTGCTTGCGCAGGGTGCGGACGACCGGGGAGTGCACGCCGTGCTGTTCGGCCGCCGCGGGCAGGATCGCGCCGAGGATGTCGACGGCCTGGGTGATACGGCCCTCCCCCAGCAGCCGCTTGACCTCGTCCACCGCGCGCGCGACGTCCGGTTTCTCGGCCTTCTCGGGGACGGGCGAGACCGGGGCGGGCTGCGGTGCGGGCGTCCGCGCACGGTCCGGCCAGGGGGCGTGCGGGCGCAGGAAGGGGCGCGTCGGGTTGAGGGGCGCCCCGGTGGGCGTCCCGCGCGCGGGCAGGAGCAGCGCCAGCTCCTCGTACACGTCCTGCGCGGAGGCCGGGCGGTGCTGCGGGTCCTTCGCGAGCAGCCGCAGGACCAGCGCCTCCAGCGCCTCGGGGACCTCGGGGCGGGTGCGGCGCACCGGCAGCGGGGGCTCGTACAGATGGCGGTGCAGCACGCCGAGCGCCGTGGAGCCCGCGAACGGGACGTCCCCGCTGAGGAGTTCGTGCAGCAGCACACCGAGCGCGTACAGGTCGGTGTACGGGCCGACCGCGCCGCCCATCGCCTGCTCGGGCGCCATGTAGGCGGGCGAGCCGATGGGGGTGCCGGTGTGGGTGAGGCGGGTGGTGTCGGCATCCATGACGGAGGCGACGCCCAGGTCGAGGACGGTGACCGTGCCGTCCTGCTTCACCATCACGTTGCGCGGCTTGAGGTCGCGGTGGACGATCGGCACGGCGTGCACGGCGCTCAGGACGGCGCACAGTTGCGCGGCGACCGCCACGGCCCACTGCCAGGGGTACGGGTCGTGCTCGGCGAGATGGTCGGAGAGGTCCGCGCCGTCGACGTACTGCATGACGAGGAACAGCTCCTCGCCCTCGCTGCCCGCGTCGTGCACGGTGACGAGCCCCGGGTGGTCGACCTGCGCGGTCACCCGGCACTCGCGCACGAACCGGCGGCGCAGCTCGTCCGCCTCCTGTCCGGCCACCTTGTCGGGCCGCAGCAGCTTCACCGCCACCCGTCGGTCCAGGCGCTGGTCGTACGCCGTCCACACCTGTCCCATGCCGCCCTGTCCGATGAGCGTGGACAGCTCGTAGCGGCCGGAGACGACCCGTCCTGTCGCCACGGTCACCTGCCGCCTTCGGTGTTGCCGTCGTGCTTGCGCAGATAGTCGCTGAGCTCGTCGAGTTCGGCGCGCACCTGGTCGATACGGGCCGGGGCGGGGCGCTGGGGCGGCGGGGGCGGCACGACACCGGCGCCGGGGCCCTGCTGGACGGGCGGCTGGGGCTGCGGTTGAGGCTGGGGCTGGGGCTGGGGCTGGGGCACGAGTGTCGTGTACGGCGGCGGCGCGGGCTGCTGCGGATAGCCGTACCCGGTGTGGACGGTCGGGCCCTGGGGCGGCGGGAAGCCGGCGAACCGCATCCGCTGGTGCACCCGGATGTCCATCACCAGGAAGTACACGCTGCTGAACAGCCCGAGGAGCAGCACGATCCCCATGGCGACGTCGGTCCTCGGGTCCTCCTCCGGCAGCCCGCCGACCACCGCGAAGCACGCGATGGACAACGGAAGACTCGCCCAGGCCAGCACCCAGTCGACCGAGCGGCCGCGCAGGAAGGCGACCCGGAACAGCGGGACGCCCGCCAGCAGGCCGCACGAGAGGAAACCGGCAGCGGCGATCAGCACGCGCAGGGTGATGACGGTGCCTGCGCTGCGGGCGGGCGGCACCGCGCCGTGGCCGTACATGACTGCTCCTGGACCGGGTGAAGCCGATGGGGACGGAGTTCGAGCGTATAGGCCGACACGGACATGCGTTCCCGGGTTGTACCGAACCGTTGTGGAGCTGATCACTTCCCACGGCCGCGCAGGTCGCGCGGAGTTGCGGCTTCCGCCTCAGTCGGGCGCGACCGTCCCGCCGGTGAGCCCGTCGTACATCCCGCGCACGAGCTGCTCCCCGAGCCGGCCCGCGCGCCTGAGCGCCCGCTCGAACTCGTCGAGCGCGCGGAAGCGTTCGCCGTAGCGCCGCTGTTCGTCGAGCGGGAGCCGGGGCAGCTGAAGCCGGCGCACGTCCAGGCGTGTCGCGGTGGAGGCGTAACTGCTCGCCTGGCGGTTGTTGGCGGTGCCGCGCAGGAACCCGGCGAGGAACCAGGGGTCGAGCGCGGCGGGATCGGGGCGCAGGAGCACGAGATTGCGCCCCAAGGCGGCGCCCCCGGTCGCCGTATCGATCACGCGGGCCACCGAACCGCCGCCGAGCACGGGTACGACGACGTCGCCCGGCTCGGTCAGCACGGCCTCCTCGTCGCTCTCGGGGAGCGTCCCGGAGGGGTCGGCCCCGGAGAGGACGTCGTGGTCGGTGAGGACGGGCACGCGCGCGTGGCCGCCGTTGCCGCCCGTGCGCAGCAGCAGGGCGCCCCCGCGCGCGAGTTCGCCGATCGTGGTGAGCGGCCACCGCGCGGGTTGCGCCGCGTCCGCGCGGGGCGGGGTGAGGTCGGCGGTCAGGCGCAGGGTCTCGTTCAGGCGCTCACGCACGGCCGTGAGCTGTTCGGCGCCGTCGGCCGCCGTCGGGGGCGGCAGATGGCGGGCTGGGGCGAGGTCCACGTCGTCGTCGAGGAGTTCGATGACGGGCAGCGCGCGGGCCAGACCAGGACGTTCGGCGAACCTGCCCGGCCCGGCGAACGCCTGCCAGGCGTCCAGAACGGCCTCGCGCACCGCCCGCCAGTCCGGCCCGCCGCGCCCCTCCCCGGCGAACCTGCCCACGTCGGCGAGCAGCACCTCCGGCTGCGCGGGCGGCTTGTGGGGGCGGCGCAACACCCACAGGTGCAGCGGGATGTTGTACGGCGGTGCCGCCCCGACCGGCAGGGCGATCACGGCGCGCAGGGCACCGCGGCGCAGCAGGTCGGCGCGGATACGGCGGCCCGAGCGGCGCGAGGCAGCCGCCGGCGGCATGAGCAGGACCGCGCTGCCGCCGTCCTTGAGGCGGGCGAGCGCGTGCTGGACCCAGGCGAGCTCGGACTCGGTGCGGGCCGGGAAGCCGTACTCCCAGCGCGGGTCGTAGGCGAGTTCGTCGTGGCCCCAGTTGCGTTCGTTGAACGGCGGGTGGCACAGGACGGCGTCGGCGTGCAGCTGCGGGAAGGCGTCGGCGCGCAGGGTGTCGCCGGCGGCGCCGTGCACGGTGGACCAGGTGTGCAGGGCGAGCCGGAGCGTGGTGAGCGCGGCGAGTTCGGGGGCGCTGTCCTGGGCGTGGAGCTGCTGTTCGGGGCGGGTGGCGGCGGCCCTCAGCAGGGCGCCGGTGCCGCAGGCCGGGTCGAGGACGGTGCGGACCGGGCCCACGAGGTCGGCCATCAGTCCGGCCAGGTCGGCGGGGGTGAGCGTGTACTGGCGCGGGTTGGCGTCCAGGTGCCGGCCGAGCAGGAACTCGAAGGTCTGCCGGGCACCCAGCTCTGCTGCCAGCTCTACGACTCCGCGCAGGAGGGGGGTGGAGGGGAGGAGTTCGACGGCGGTGGGGGTGTGAACGGCGGGGTGGGTGTTCACGGGGGGGTGCGTGTTCACGGGGGAGGGGTGAGCCGGGTCGGACGGCGTGTGAACAGGGTCGGACGGCGTGTGAACAGGGTGGGAGGTGTTCACAGCCGCAGGTGAGTTCACGGTCGCGGGTGAGTTCACGTCGGCCGGGGCTTCGGCGGCTGTTGCGGTGTTCACAGCCACCGGCGCGTTCACGACGGTCGAGGAGTTCACGGCCGCCGCGATACTCACGCCCGCCGCGGTGTTCACGCCCGCCGCCTCCCCGAAGCGTTGCGTCAGCACCACCCCCAGCTCCCCCGGCAGCATGCCCGCGAGGCGCTCGTCGGAGCCGGCGCTCATGTCCAGCCAGATCGTCGGGCGGTCGTGGATGAGCAGCAGGACGCAGCCCGCGTGGGTGAGGGCGGTGACCGGGCCGTCGGGGTGGCCGGAGAGCTGCTGCCAGACGCGCTCCCGGAGGGGTACCTCGGCAAGTTTCCCCTGCTTGCGCAGCCAGGACTCGACCTCGGCGAGTGCGAACGAGGGGCTGGTCTCGGTGCCGCCGACGGGCCTCGGGAAGTCGGCGTGCCGACGGCGCCAGTTGCTGACGGCCGCGCGGCCGACACCGGCCAGCCGTGCGATACCGGCGGCGGTCACCTCAGTCGCGTTGTCCTGCACCCGCCCGCTCCCCTCGTCGTGCCGCACAGGCCCTGCGCGTCGCCTGTGACGCCGAGCATACCGACGTACGCAAGATCTACCCATTCACGGCCGTGTACACGAGAGGCTTCGTGAATCGTGTTGACTCGGTTCACAGCCTCTGCTCTTATTGACCCAGCGAACGAGCGACCGCCGAAAGGGCGGCGGTCACCGCTTCGGGAGGGGACACAGCCATGGGCATGAAGGGCAGGGTGGCGCTGGGCGCCGTCGTGGGACTCGTCGTCATCGGCGCCGTCTCGGCGAACGCCGGGAGCGGCGGGAGTGACGGGAACGACGGCGGCAGCGGTGGCTCCAAGGGCTCCGGTGGCAGCGGCTCCTCGGCGTCCGCGGAACGCGAGTCCGGGGGCGAGAAGGGCTCGGCGAAGACCGAGGTCGCGGAGAAGAAGGCCGCGTTCTCGGGGGACGGCGACTTCCAGGTCGGTTCGGACGTCAAGCCCGGGACCTATCGCACCACCGGCAACAGCGACGGCATGTGCTACTGGGAGCGGGCCAAGGACGCCTCGGGCGAGATGGACTCGCTGCTGGCCAACGACAATGTCACCGGCACCAGTTACGTCACCGTCAAGGCCACCGACAAGCTCTTCAAGTCGAGCGACTGCAACGACTGGGAGGCCGTCGACACGAAGTCCAAGGGCTCCCCCGCGGCCAGGATGTCCGGCGACGGCGGCATGTTCAGAGTCGGCGCCGACATCGCCCCGGGCACCTACCGGTCCGCCGGAAACGCCGACGACTCCTGCTACTGGGAGCGCGCCAAGGACGCCGAGCACGGAATCGACTCGATCGTCGCGAACGACAACGTCAACGGCACCGCCGTCGTCAAGATCGGCGCCTCGGACGCCTACTTCAAGACGACCGGCTGCAAGGACTGGAAGAAGACCGGCTGATCCCGCCGGGCCCGCACCCTCCGGCCCGCCCCGCCCACAGCCGCCCGGGGCACCACACCGCACGCCCCCTCGGTATATCGCGCCCCTCTCGGCGCATCGCGCGCCACCTCGGCGCACCCGCCGTGGCGCCCCGCGCCACGCCTCACCGCCTCCCCATCAAGGAATCACCATGCGTCGCACCGCACTTGCCGCTCTCTGCATCGCCGCCGCGGCCACCGTGGGACTCACCGGCTGCCAGCCCGGTCAGGACAACGCGGACAACACCAGCGCGGCCGGCACGTCCGCCGGGTCGAGCAAGCCGGCCCAGAAGAAGGAGCCGTTCGCCGGACTGACCGGCGGGGAGATAGCCGACCGCGCCACGAAGGCGACGACCGGCGCCTCAGCGCTCCGGATGAAGGGCGAGATCCCCGACGACGAGAGCAAGGCCACCATCACCCTCGACGTGGCCCTGAACAGGAAGGGCGAGTGCGCCGGCACGATCGGTATGGGCGGCAAGGGCAAGGCCGACCTGATCAAGACCGGCGACACCGTCTACATGAAGTTCGACGAGGCGTTCCTGCGCGAGCAGAGCGAGGGCGAGTCGAAGTCGGACACCGAGGCGGCCGTGGCCATGCTGGCCGGCAAGTGGACCAAGACGAAGGCGACGGGCGACGACGCCAAGGAGTTCGCGGACTTCTGCGACCTGGACACGGTGCTCGCCGGCGCCGAGGACACCGACTCCGACGCGAGCCGCGGGAAGACGGCCACCGTCGACGGGGCCCCGGCGATCGTGCTGCACGAGAAGGACGGCAAGGAGCGCTACACCCTGTACGTCGCCACCGAGGGCAAGCCGTATCTGCTGCGGATCGACAGCACCGCCGGGGCGGACCAGGGCTCGGTCGTCTTCAGCGACTTCGACGAGCCGGTCCCGGCGCAGAAGCCCACCGGGGAGATCCTCGACCTCGACGCGCTGGGCGGCTGACCGGGCGGCAGGGGCCCACGGCACCGATGCGGCACGCTCAAAGGGCGTGCCGCATCCACACGTTGGGCTCGACGTACACCGCGTACCCGCGCTCCGGCTCGCACCGCACCGGCACCAGCGCCCCGGGCACCTCGATGTCGCCCCGGGTGTCGAAGGGCAGCCCGGTCCAGTCGCGCCACTGCTCCAGTGAGCCGGCGACCGTCATGGAGGCCGGTGCCACGGCGTGGACCGCGGCGCCGGCCCGGGCGTGGACGCGCAGCCAGGGGTCGTACGGCAGGCCGTCGGAGCGGACGCGGTAGGCGTACTCCTCCATCGGGGTGTGCGGTTCCAGGTGCTTGCCGCTGGGGCGGACGGGGGCGACGACCTCGGTGAAGCCGTGGGCGCGGGCGTTGTCCCGCATCGCCGAGAGCATCCGGGCGGACAGGCCGCGGCCCTGGAGGCGCGGATCGACGACGACCGAGATCGCGCTGACCGTGTCGGGCCGCACACCGCGGCGCAGGTCGCCGAAGGCCCACACCAGGATCTCGTCCCAGCCGCGGGCGGGCAGCTCACCGCGGTCCTCGGCGCGCAGGGCGAACGGCACGCTGTGGGCGTGCGCGACGACCTCGCCCCGCTCGTCCTCGGCGAACAGCACGTACTCGGGGAGTTCGGCGGAGATCCGGCCGTAGTGGGCGTTGCCCACGGGGTCCTGGGTCACGAACTCCGGCCAGCTGTCGGCCATGTCGAGGACACGCTCCCGCATCTCGGGACGCTCGGCGAGACTCGATACCTTCAGCTCCATGCCCTCAACGTAGGCGCGGGCCCGCAGACCGGAAAGCGCATTTCCCGCCCACGACGGCCCACGCCGGCCCTCTCGGTCCGCTCTCAGTCCGCTCTCAGTCCGCGTGGAACCTCGGCGGTGCCGCCGTCGGGTTGCCGCCGGTCGGCAGCTTCTGGCCGGGGCAGCCCGAGAGGACTTTCTCCATCGCGGACTTCTCGGCGGCCGTGACCCACAGGTCGTACTTCTTCTTCACGGCGACCTGGGCGGCCACATAGGTGCAGCGGTACGCCTTGTTGGGCGGCAGCCAGGTCGCCGTGTCGCCGTCCCCCTTGGAACGGTTGGTGCTCGCGTCCACGGCCAGCAGGTTGAGGGGGTCGTTGGCGAGAGCTATGCGCTTGCCGGCGTCCCAGTACTTGGCGCCCTTCTGCCAGGCGTCGGAGAGCGCCACCATGTGGTCGATGTCGACCTGGCTGCGGCCGCGCCGGTAGGTGACGTCCTTGCCCGAGTAGGGGTCGGACTCCAGGACGCCGTAGGACACCTTGCAGTCCCCGCCGGTGAACTTCACGTCCTCCAGGTCGCGTTTGAGTATGTCGTCGCGGGTGTCGCAGTCGTTCGAGTCGGTGTCCGCCCAGGCGGTACCGAACCTGTCGCGGGAGTAACCCGTCTTGGGCGCCCGCCCCTTCACGGTGAGCGACTCCGCGGCGGTCAGGGCCGCGCCCGAACCCCCGGTCTCCTCCGGTCCGCCGGACCCTGTGGTCGTCTCCGCCTTGCACCCGGCCACGGCGAACACCAGCACGACGGCGGCCGCAGCCCCGCCCCTCAGACGCATCACGTGCGCCCCTCCCCTTGCAAACCCGGTCCGCCCCCGCAGGGAGCGCCTTCCCTTGTACGGCGCCGCGCACACCGTAGCGAGCGGGCGCACCGCGGCATTCAGGAGGTCCAGACCACCACCCGTTCGAGTGGGCATCAGAGACATAACGGCCGTATCGTCGTTCGTGAGTCGCCTCCGGAAGGAGCTCTGGATGGGCATCTTCGACAGGTTCAAGAGCAACCGCCAGATGCAGGACAAGGCCAAGGACATGTCCGACATGGCGGAACGGAAGGTCAACGAGAAGACGGGCAACAAGTACGAGAGCCAGGTCGACGACGCACAGCAGAAGATCGAAGGGTCGCTCGGCATGGATCGCGACAGGCCCGAACAGCCGTAGGCCCGAAGACCCCACGGAGGACAGGGACCCGTCGGGCAGGGCCCGACCGGGCACCGGGTTCCCACCCCACACCGCGTCCGAGGCCGTCCGCGGAGCCCCGTCTCCCGCGGGCGGCCTCGGTCGGTGTGCGCCCGAAGCGGCCTGAACCCGCAGCGGTCAGGCAGGCCACGGCAGCACCGTGAGCTCCGGCCATTCCCCCTTCCAACGCGCGGTCTTGGTCTCGTAGACCTCCCGCGGCGCGAGCACCGGGTTGGGGCGGACGACGAGGTCGAACACGTCGGACAGCCCGTGGGGCGCGTAGACACGCCAGGCGCCGCCGGGTTCCCACCGCACCCCCAGACAGCACGTCGTCGCGGCGAAGCGGTCGATGGCGGACTCGGTGGAGTCGTGCGGCGGGCAGGGGACTCCGAACTTCTGCTCGTACCAGAGGTGCACCCGGGCCTCGTTGCGGATCTCCACCTCGGCGGGCAGTCCCGCGTACACCTCGCGGCCCGCGCGGATCACGGCGTCCTCGGCCTCCCAGGAGAGGTCGGTGGCGTCGAAGTAGAAGATGTCGTAGTCCTTGATGCCCTGCTCCGGGGGCCTGCCCGTGACCACGTTCCACACGGTCTGGAACAGGCAGCCCGCCGTCAGGTACCAGCCGGGCAGGTCGAGGGTCGCCGTTCTGGTCAGCACCTCGGTCAGGGTGTCGTTCCGTGCGAGCACGGCGCGGAGTTCGTCCAGTTGCTCATCGAGGGGGAGCCGCCCCGGCGCCTGCCTGTCCGTCACGGTCACACCTTTCCGATGCCGAGTGTCGTCTCCGACGGCAGCAGCCCGGAGGACAGGACCGCGACCCAGTAGTCGCCGAGCAGGTCCGCGAGGCGGTCGGTGTCGGCTGGGCCGAGCAACTGCCAGGGAGCGGCGGCGAGTTGGTCGGTCCGGTGCTCCACACTGTGCCGCAGGTCGCGGCCCGCGCCGGTGGCCTCGCCGTGCTCGTCGACCAGTCCACGGGCCGTCAGACGCTCACGCGCCGCCGCCCATTCCCGCGCGCTCCAGCCCCGGCTCTCGAAGCGCTCCACGGACGCGGCACCGATCGCGGCGAAGGAGACCAGTGACTCGACCGGGTCGAGGCCGGCCACGAGCAGCGCGGCCACATGGCCGTCACCCCGGTGTTCGCGCAGGATCGTCGCCGCCTGCCAGAGCTGGAGGTGCGGGGCCTCGGGCCACTCCAGTCCGGCGTTGGCCGCGGCGAGCGGACGGCCCGCGGTGTTCGCCGCCTCGGCCGCGCGCCGGGCGAGGGCGGCGGCCTCCGCCAGCTCGGGGCCGTCGACACGGTCGCCCAGTATCGCGCGGTAGGCCCGGTCGACCCCGCGCAGCCTCGCCGCCAGCACCGCCTCGGGCTCGGCGATCGCCCACGCGGGGTCGATGTGCTCGGCGACCATGCGGGGGCTGAAGCTGTAGAACGCGGAGGCCACCCGCTCGGCATCGGCCGCCCCCAACGGCGCGGCACGGTAAGGGAAGTAGCTCGGCCAGCGCTCCCGCGTGCCGTACCCGAGCGCCTTCGCCTCCTCGAAGGCCTCCGGCGCGTAGTAGAGCACCGCGTGCAGCGGCTCCAGCAGATGCCAGAGCTGCCGCACCCGGGTCAGCTCCACGCCTCCGCCGCCCACGCCGGTCTCCCCCGCCGCCGTGCCGTCGTACTCAGACATGACATGCCTCCCGAGAGCCCTCGGACCCACCTCAACTTGACATCGACAAGATTGCCCCATCCCCTCCAACTTGTCAATGGCTAGATTCCACGTACGCTGTTCCCATGGCACCCGCGGAACCCGAGCAAGAAGCCAAGCAAGAACCCAAGCAACCGAACCGCCCCTACCACCACGGCGACCTCCGCCACGCGATCCTCACGACCGCACTCGACGTCATCGCGGCCGACGGCCCGGGCGCACTGAGCCTGCGTGATCTCGCCCGCCGCGCCGGCGTCTCGCACGCGGCCCCGGCCCATCACTTCAAGGACCGCACCGGCCTCCTCACGGCGATCGCCGCCGAAGGCTTCGCGCTGCTCGCGGCGACCCTGGCGGAGGCCCCGGACCTCAAGGAGGCGGGCGTGCGCTACGTACGCTTCGCCCGCGAGCACCCGGCCCACTTCCAGGTGATGTTCGCGCCCGAACTGCTGCGCGCCGACGACCTCGAACTGACCACGGCCCGCGCCCTGGCCACCGACGCCCTGCGCACCCCGGTCTCGGCCGCGCACACGGGAGGCCTGGACAGCCGCCTCGCCGGAGTCGCCGCCTGGTCCTTCGCCCACGGCTTCGCCGCGCTGCTCCTCAGCCACAACCTGGACGACCCGCTCGGCGACCAGGCCCCGGAGGAGGCGTTCAGAACCCTGGCGACCACGATGTTCCGCCCCGGAACCTGACCCGACGACCGGCCTTGCGCGGGCCACCACGCGGACCCTCACCACCACCGCACGCCCCGGTCACCGGGCAACCGGGCCGCCACCCCGCCACCCCGCCGAGGTCAGGCTCGGATCCGGCCCACGGGCGCAGCGCCACGACCCCCACGCCCAGCGCGAGCACGGCCACCGCCGTCACTCCCGCGAGCCACGCCCTGCGCTGCCGCCGTCCCCCGTAGAACATGCCGTCGTCGTGGCAGCGGAAGGGAACGCCGGGCAGTACCGCCGAGAGGACTTCACTCAACCCCGCGTGTCCCCCGGCGGCGCCTCACGACCCCAGGATCGACGTCAGGAACTCCCCGACCCAACCCAGCAGTTCCCGCCCGACCAACGGCTTCCCGCCCACCTTCGCCGTCTTCGGCCGCGGCACCAGCACCTGGTGGACGGCCGGCTTGATGACGGTGCCCGGGTACAGCCGCTTCAGCCGCAGTTCCTGCGACTCCCGCAACTCCACCGGTGCGAAGCGGATGTTGGTGCCCTGGAGGACGATCTCGCCGACGCCGCACGCGCGTGCCAGCATCCGGAGACCGGCGACCAGGAGCAGGTTCTCGACCGGCTCGGGCAACTTGCCGTAGCGGTCGACGAGTTCCTCGCGTACGGCCTTGATGTCCTCCTCGGTGTTGACCGAGGCGATCGCGCGGTAGGCCTGAAGACGCAGCCGCTCGCCCGGCGCGTAGTCGTGCGGGACGTGTGCGTCGACCGGGAGCTCGATCTTGACCTCCAGGGGCGGCTCCTCCTCAACACCGCCCTCCAGGGAGGCCCGGTAGTCCGCGACGGCCTCGCCGACCATGCGGACGTACAGGTCGAAGCCGACGCCCGCGATGTGCCCGGACTGCTCGCCGCCGAGGAGGTTGCCCGCGCCGCGGATCTCCAGGTCCTTCATG
This sequence comes from Streptomyces sp. SID13726, assembly GCF_010548375.1. Lineage (GTDB taxonomy): Bacteria > Actinomycetota > Actinomycetes > Streptomycetales > Streptomycetaceae > Streptomyces. The sequence continues at coordinate 108,578 of NZ_JAAGLY010000013.1, read as the reverse complement.
GCCACGTACATGCCCGCGCCCATCTCGGTGTGCTGGGCGATGGTCGCGAGCCGCTCGTGGGCCGTCTCCGTGAGCGGCTTCTCCGGCGGGTACAGGAAGTAGGCGTAACCCCGTTCACGGCCACGGCCCACCCGCCCGCGCAGCTGGTGGAGTTGCGAGAGGCCGAAGTTGTCGCCGCGCTCCACGATCAGGGTGTTGGCGTTGGAGATGTCGATGCCGGACTCGACGATCGTGGTCGAGACGAGGACGTCGAACTTCTTCTCCCAGAAGTCGACGACGACCTGCTCCAGGGCCGACTCCGACATCTGGCCGTGCGCGGTCGCGATGCGCGCCTCGGGGACGATCTCCCGCAGCCGCGAGGCCGCGCGGTCGATCGACTCGACGCGGTTGTGGATGTAGAAGACCTGGCCCTCGCGCAGCAGTTCACGGCGGATGGCCGCGCCGATCTGCCGCTCCTCGTACGGTCCGACGAAGGTGAGCACCGGGTGGCGCTCCTCCGGGGGCGTGGTGATCGTCGACATCTCGCGGATGCCGGTGACCGCCATCTCCAGCGTCCTGGGGATGGGCGTCGCGGACATGGTCAGTACGTCGACGTTGGCGCGGAGCTTCTTCAGCTGCTCCTTGTGCTCGACACCGAAGCGCTGCTCCTCGTCGACGATGACCAGGCCGAGGTCCTTGAACTTGGTCTCGGAGGAGAACAGCCGGTGGGTGCCGATGACGACGTCCACGGAGCCCTCGCGCAGGCCCTCCAGGACGGCCTTGGCCTCGGTGTCGGTCTGGAAGCGGCTGAGCGCCTTCACGACGACCGGGAACTGCGAGTAGCGCTCGGAGAACGTCCCGAAGTGCTGCTGCACCAGCAGGGTCGTCGGGACGAGCACCGCCACCTGCTTGCCGTCCTGGACGGCCTTGAAGGCGGCCCGTACGGCGATCTCCGTCTTGCCGTAGCCGACGTCGCCGCAGATCAGGCGGTCCATGGGGACCGACTTCTCCATGTCCTCCTTGACCTCGGCGATAGTGGTGAGCTGGTCGGGGGTCTCCGCGTACGGGAAGGCGTCCTCCAGTTCGCGCTGCCACGGGGTGTCCGGGCCGAAGGTGTGCCCGGGGGCCGCCATGCGCGCGCTGTACAGCTTGATCAGGTCGGCGGCGATCTCCTTGACGGCCTTCTTCGCGCGCGCCTTGGTCTTGGTCCAGTCGGCGCCGCCGAGGCGGTGCAGCGTGGGTGCCTCGCCGCCGACGTACTTGGTGATCTGCTCCAGCTGGTCGGTGGGAATGTAGAGGCGGTCGCCGGGCTGGCCGCGCTTGGCGGGGGCGTACTCGACGACGAGGTACTCGCGCGTGGCGCCCTGCACGGTCCGCTGGACCATCTCGATGTAGCGGCCCACGCCGTGCTGTTCGTGGACGATGTAGTCACCCGCCTCCAGGGTGAGCGGGTCGATGGTCTTGCGGCGCCTGGCAGGCATCCGGGCGCCGTCCTTGCCGGCCGCCTTCTGCCCGGTCAGGTCGGTCTCGGTGAGCACGGCGAGCTTCATCGAAGGGTCCACGAAGCCGTACTCGATCGAGCCGCACGCCACGTGCACGACCGAGGGGGAGATCGCCGCGAGCTCCGCGTCCAGGCGGGCCGCGATGCCCTCGCCGCCCAGCACCTCGACGGTACGCGCCGCCGGGCCGTGGGCCTCGGTGACGAAGACCGCGCGCCAGCCGTCGGCGAGCCAGCCCTTGGTGTCGGCGAGGGCCTTGGCGGTGTCGCCGCGGTAGGTCTCGGGGGCGTGCATGCCGAGCTTGAGGGTGTCGGCGTCGAGTTCCTCGTCGGCCGCGAACGGCGAGACGGACCACCACATCATGTCCAGCTCGCGCGCGCGGTCCCGGACGTCGGCGATGGACCACAGGGAGGCCGCGCCGACGTCGATGGGCGCCTCGCCGCCGCCCGCGGTGGCCGCCCAGGACGCCTGGAGGAACTCCTGCGAGGTGGCCACGAGGTCGGACGCGCGCGTGCGGACCCGCTCCGGGTCGCAGACGACGGCCATGGCGCCCTTGGGCAGGACGTCGATCAGCAGCTCCATGTCGTCGACGAGCACGGGGGCCAGGGACTCCATGCCCTCGACCGCGATCCCCTCGGCGATCCGGCCCAGCAGCTCGCCCAGCTCGGGGTGCTGCTCGGCGAGGGCACGCGCGCGTTCGCGTACGTCGTCGGTGAGCAGGAGTTCACGGCACGGGGGCGCCCACAGGCCGTGTTCGGCGACCTCCAGGGAGCGCTGGTCGGCGACCTTGAAGTAGCGGATCTCCTCGACGTCGTCGCCCCAGAACTCGACGCGCAGGGGGTGTTCCTCGGTGGGCGGGAAGACGTCGAGGATGCCGCCTCGGACGGCGAACTCGCCGCGCTTCTCGACGAGCTCCACGCGCGCGTAGGCCGCTGCCGCGAGGGACTCCACGATCGTGTTCAGGTCGGCGCTCTGACCAGTCCGCAGGGCCACCGGCTCCAGGTCGCCGAGGCCCTTGACCTGCGGCTGGAGCACGGAGCGCACGGGTGCGACGACCACGGAGACCGGGCCGGTCTCGGGGTCGTCCGGGCGGGGGTGGGCCAGCCGCCGCAGGACGGCGAGGCGGCGGCCGACGGTGTCGCTGCGGGGGCTCAGGCGCTCGTGCGGAAGGGTCTCCCAGGACGGGTACTCCACGATCCCCTCGGGCGGGAGCAGGGAGCGCAGGGCCGCGGCCAGGTCCTCGGCCTCGCGGCCGGTCGCCGTCACCGCGAGCACCGGCCGGCCGGCCTCGCGCGCGAGCGCGGCGACCGCGAAGGGGCGGGCCGCCGGGGGGCCGACCAGGTCGACGTGCATGCGGTTGCTGTCCTGGGCGGCCGCGATCGCTTCCGCGAGGGCGGGGTCCTTGACGACGGCGTCGAGCAGACCGTGCAGGCTCATTCGGGGCGGCTTTCGTCCGGGGGGCTTGGCTGGCGGCGGAGGGAGCGGCCGGTGGGATCGGCCGGGGGCGGGCAACGCGAATCGCCCGACGCGGTGACCGGCCGGGGGGTCTCCAGCCTACGACGCCACGCTCGTGGACGCCGGGGCCTGTGGACAACTCCAGGCCCCCGAGCACCGGCCCTGTGGAAAACCGCGAACAGCCGAACGCCGGCCTTGTGGACAGCCCTGGACAACCAAGCGCCGACCCCTGTGGACAGCCCCGGACAACCGAACGCCGCGCCCTGCGGACAGCCCTGGACAACCGAACGCCAGCCCTGCCGGACCACCACGGACAACCGAACGCCGTCCCCACCGGACTACCCCGGACAACCGAGAGCCGCCCCCACCGCACCACCACAGTCCCCGCAGGCCAAGGCCCTCCACACGCGTCCGCCCGGGGCCGGTCACCGCGGCCGCCGGACCACCAGACATGATCGAGGGCCAGGCATCGAAGCCCGCACACCCCGGCCCAAGCCCCGCACACCCCCGGCCCGAGCCCCGCCAATCCTCGACCCAAGCCCCGCCGGCCCCCAGCCCAAGCCACACCAGCCACCAGACCCCACCGGCCCCCACCCCAACCCCCAACCCCACCCCCGAGGCCCGCCACATGCCCCCTCCCGCCCCGCCGTCCACGGACTCGCATCCCGTCATACCGGGGCCGGTCACGCCTCCCCCGCGTGACCGGCGTCCGCCGGGCCCCCGCTGGGACCCCTGGCTGCTGGCCGGGCTGCTGTTCGTCGCGTACGCGGTCGTCTCCGTCTCCCGCTACCGACACCTGGCGAACCGCTCCTGGGACCTCGGCATCTTCGAGCAGGCGATCCGCGCGTACGCGCATCTGCGCGCGCCCGTGGCCGATCTGAAGGGCCCCGGGTTCAACATCCTGGGCGACCACTTCAGCCCGGTCACCGCGCTGCTCGCGCCCGTGTACCGAGTCTTCCCCTCCCCCGTGACGCTCCTGGTGGCGCAGGCCGCGCTGTTCGCGCTGTCCGCGGTGCCGGTCACCCGCGCGGCGGCCGCACTGCTGGGGCGGCGCCGGGGACTCGCGCTGGGGGTGGCGTACGGACTGTCCTGGGGTCTTCAGAGGGCCGTCGACTTCGACTTCCACGAGATCTGCTTCGCCGTCCCGATGATCGCGTTCGCCCTGGAGGCGGTCCTCGCGCAGCGCTGGCGGCGCGCTCTGTGCTGGGCGCTGCCGCTGGTCCTGGTGAAGGAGGACCTGGGTCTCACGGCGGCCGCGATCGCCGTGGTCGTCGCGATCCGGGCGCGGAGCGTGTCCCCGCGCGCGGTGCGGTACGCGCTGGGCGTCGCGGTGCTGTGCGCGGCGGCCACGGTCGTCACCCTCACCGTCGTCATACCGGCCTTCAACACAGCCGGGGACTACGGCTACTGGCAGAAGGTGAGCGGGTCCGGCGGCCCCCTGGACGGCCTCGACACCAAGATCCGTACGCTCGCCTGGCTGCTGATCCCGACCGGCGGACTGCTCGCCCTGCGCTCCCCGCTGGTCCTGGTCGTGCTGCCGACGCTGGGCTGGCGGTTCGTGTCCGCGGACGCGCACTACTGGGGCACGGACTGGCACTACAGCGCGGTGCTGATGCCGGTGGTCACGCTGGCGTTCGCCGACGCCCTGACCGCCGTACGGGAGAGCCCGCGGCCCTGGCTGCGGTCGTACGGCAGGCAGCTGCCCACCGCCGTCGTCGCGGCGGCGCTGGCGCTGACCACGGCGCTTCCGCTGGCGGGGCTGACCGAGGCGGACACCTATCGCGAGCCCGCGCGCGTGAGCGCGGTGGAGGGGCTGCTGGCGCGGGTGCCGGACGGGGCGACGGTGGAGGCCAACATCGGTCCGATCAGCCGGCTCACCGCGCGCTGCCGGGTGTTCTGGATCGGGAACACCCAGGGCCTGTCCCCGGACTACGTCGCGTTCGGCAACCGGACCCAGGAGTACGCCGAGTCGTACGTCAGGCGGCTGCATCCGCGGACCGCCTACACGGTCGTGGGCGTGACCGGCGGCTATGTCCTGCTGAAGCGGGGCAGTTTCTGAGCACGGGAACGGGCCCGGTGCCGGAGGCTGGTTCCTCCGGCACCGGGCCCGTTCCCCGTTCCCCGTTCCCCGTTCCCCGTTCCCCGTTCCCCGTTCCCCCGTCAGGGTGGCTACTCGGTCGCGATGGCGTTCAGGACGTTCATCCGGCCCGCGCGGAACGCCGGGATCAGGGCGGCGAACAGGCCCACGAAGGCCGATCCGACGAAGACCGCGATGATCGTCGGCCAGGGGATCTCCAGGACCTTCAGGCCCTCCAGGGCGAGCAGCTTCTGGGCCGTCGCCCCCCAGCCCATGCCGAGGCCGAGGCCGAGCAGGGCGCCGAAGAGGGCGATGACGACCGACTCCATGCGGATCATGCGCCGCAGCTGGCGCCGCGAGAGGCCGATCGCCCGCATGAGGCCGATCTCCCGGGTCCGCTCGACCACCGAGAGCGCCAGGGTGTTCACGACACCCAGGATCGCGACGATGATCGCGAGGGCCAGAAGGCCGTAGATCATGTTCAGGAGCTGGCCGATCTGGTCCTTGAGGGCCTGCTTGTAGTCGGACTGGTCGCGCACGGTGTACTGCGGGTAGTCGTGCAGCGCCGACTTCAGGGACTTGTACGCGGCGTCCGTCTGGCCTTCCTTGGCCGACGCGAAGACCAGCTGGTCGAGGGGCATCTTGTCGGCCGGCACGTACTTGGCGAGCGTGGCGGTCGAGATGTACTTCGAGCCGGCGTCGATGACGACGTCGCTGCTGGTGATGGCGCGGACGGTGAGGTTCGCGGTGGCGCCGTCCTTGAAGGCGACCTTGATCTTCGAGCCGAGGTGGATGCCGTGCGCCTCGGCGAACTTCTCGTGCACGGACATCGAGTCGGGCTTGTAGGCGTCGGCGAGCTTGCCGGCGACTGTCTTGGTCTGGAGGTCGGTCGCGTACGTCGGGTCGGCCGCCGTGATGTCGGTGTCCTTGAGCGTCTTGCCGTCGGGGGTCGTGTAGTCGGCCTCCGTGATCCGGTACTCGGTGACCCGCGCGAGGCCGGGGGTGTCCTTGACGGCCTTCACAGCGGCCGGGGTGACCAGCTGCCCGCTGTCGGACTGGATGATGAAGTCCGTGCCGACGGTCTTGTCGAGCTGGTCCGTCGCGGAGGCGACCATGGACGAGCCGACGACCGACAGACAGGCGACCAGCGCGAGGCCGATCATCAGGGCGGCGCCCGTGGCCCCGGTACGGCGCGGGTTGCGCAGGGCGTTGCGCTCGGCCATGCGTCCCACCGGGCCGAACACCCTGAGGACGACCGCGCCCAGGACGCGCACCACACCGCCCGCGAGGAGCGGGCCGATCACGACGAAGCCGATCAGGGAGAGCACCACGCCGAGGCCGAGCCACAGGGAGCCCTCCTTGGCCTTGTCGGCCGCGGATGCCAGGTAGAGGGCGTAGCCGCCGCCCCCGGTCAGCACCAGGCCCAGCACGGCCCGTACGACACCGGCCTTGGCGTCGGCCGGGGCGCCCGCGTCGCGCAGCGCGGCCATCGGGGAGACCTTGCCCGCGCGGCGGGCCGGAAGCCAGGCGGCCAGGACGGTGACGACCACGCCGAGCAGCAGGCCGACCAGCGGGGTGGTCCAGGCGACCGTCAGATCGCTGGTCGACAGATGCATGCCCATGGAGCCCATGAGCTTCATCAGTCCGACCGCGAGTCCGACGCCCGCGCCGACCCCCAGCACCGACCCGGTCACGCCCAGGAGCAGCGCCTCGGCCAGCACGGACCGGTTGACCTGCTTGCGGCTCGATCCGATCGCCCGCATCAGGCCGATCTCACGGGTGCGCTGGGCGACCAGCATCGAGAAGGTGTTGATGATCAGGAAGATGCCGACGAGGAAGGCGATCCCGGCGAAGCCGAGCATCGCGTACTTCATGACGCTCATGAAGCTCTCGACGTCCTTCTGGTTGGCGTCGGCGGTCTCCTTGGCCGTCTGCACCTTGTAGCCGCCGCCGACCTCGGCCGCGACGTTCTGCTTCAGCCGCGCGTCGGTGACGCCGGGCGCGGCCGTGACGTTGACGTTCGTGTACACGCCGGTCTCGCCGACCAGCGCCTCCTGGGCGGTCTTCGTGTCCAGGTAGAAGATCGCCGCGCCGGGGTTGGTGACCTGGAAGTCGGCGATGCCGGAGATCTTCGCGGTGTGCGTGCCGACCGCGCTGATCACGCCGATCTCGTCACCGAGCTTCAGGTGGTGCTTGTCGACGGTGTCCGCGTCGACCATGATCTGGCCGGAGTTCTTCGGGGCCGCACCGGAGGTGATCTTCATGGTGCGGGCGTCGTTGGCGTTCCAGCTGCCGACGATGGTCGGGGCGCCGCTGGAGGGCGAGAGGTTGTCCTTGTCGGCGTCCACGACGGTCACCGAGGTCGAGAAGACGGTCCCCTCCGCCGACTTCACGCCCTGCGCCTCGCGGACCTTCGCCAGCACGGAGGCCGGCATGACCGGCGGCTTGCCGTTGTCGGAGGTCGTCTCGCCGCTGTCGGAGGCGCCCTTGCCGCTCACCGTCACGTCGGAGGAGGTGGCCGCGAAGAGCTTGTCGAAGGTGGTGTTCATGGTGTCGGTGAACACCAGCGTCCCGCAGACGAAGGCGACCGACAGCAGGACGGCGACGGCCGACAGGGCCATGCGTCCCTTGTGCGCGAAGAAGTTGCGCATCGAGGTCTTCATGACGGTCATGACGTACGCCCCCGGGCGTCGAAGTCCTTCATGCGGTCCAGGACGGCGTCCGCGGTCGGCTTGTACATCTCGTCGACGATCCGGCCGTCGGCGAGGTACAGCACCCGGTCCGCGTACGAGGCGGCCACCGGGTCGTGGGTGACCATCACGATGGTCTGCCCGAGCTCGTCGACCGAGCGGCGCAGGAAGCCCAGCACCTCGGCGCCCGCGCGCGAGTCGAGGTTTCCGGTGGGCTCGTCACCGAAGATGATCTCCGGCCGGGCGGCCAGGGCGCGGGCCACGGCGACGCGCTGCTGCTGGCCGCCGGAGAGCTGGGTGGGCCGGTGCTTGAGTCGGTCCGAAAGTCCAACTGTCTCGACGACCCTGGCGAGCCACTCCTTGTCGGGTTTGCGGCCCGCGATGTCCATGGGCAGCGTGATGTTCTCGAGCGCGTTGAGCGTCGGCAGCAGGTTGAACGCCTGGAAGATGAACCCGACCCGGTCGCGGCGCAGCTGCGTGAGCTTCTTGTCCTTGAGGCCGGTGATCTCGGTGTCGTCCAGGTAGATCTGACCGCTCGTCACGGTGTCGAGTCCGGCGAGGCAGTGCATGAGGGTGGACTTGCCGGACCCCGAGGGGCCCATGATCGCGGTGAACTGTCCGCGAGCGATGTCCACGTCCACATGGTCAAGGGCGACGACGCGGGTCTCGCCGGACCCGTACGCCTTGACGACCTGCCGCGCCCGCGCGGCAACGGCCGTACGCCCTCCAGTGCCCCCGTGCCTGGTGATGGTTACAGCCGATGTCACGGTATATCTCCTATGTCGGTCATCGAATGAGCAGCGATTGAACCGCCGATCGCCGGGGCGACCGGTGCGATTGCTTGGGTACGGCGTTCAGTCTGGTCCCGCGAGAGGGTCCGCCGCGCTGGTGCTCAGCACCGTCTTCTACGGGGGAAAACCCCACCCCCGCCGATCCGGTCGACCTCCCCCCGCCGCTCCCCAACGGCGTAAAGCCAGGTTAAGGACGGACCGTGGCCCGTCTCGTCCTCCGGCGGTACGAACCCTCCCCGAGCCCAGGTACGGAGATACCCCTAGGGGCAGTCCACCTCCAGGTGGAGGCGATCTAGGGGTCGGCTCCACCCTCCGGCGCAGCCAGGCTGCACCCTGCCGCCGCGTGAGGGTCAAGTGGGAAGCTGTCGTCCGGCAGATAGATGCAGGGGGAAGGAATCCGCGTGGACGACACGAGGCCGGCGATACGTGAGTCCGCGCCCCACCGGGAGACCCGCCGCCGGGGGGCCGTCGTGGCCGCCCTCATGCTCGCGATGGCACTGGCCGCCCTGGACGCCACCATCGTCTCCACGGCCGTCCCCCAGATCGTCGGGGACCTCGGCGGCTTCTCGGTCTTCTCCTGGCTGTTCTCCGGCTATCTGCTGGCCGTGACGGTGACGCTGCCGTTGTACGGCAAGCTCTCCGACACCTTCGGGCGCAAGCCGGTGCTGGTCGCGGGGGCCGCGTTGTTCCTGCTCGGGTCACTGCTGTGCGCGGTGGCGTGGAACATGGGGGCGCTGATCGCCTTCCGGATCGTGCAGGGCCTCGGCGGCGGCGCGCTCCAGGGCACGGTCCAGACGCTCGCCGCCGACCTGTACCCGCTGGAGGAACGCCCGAAGATCCAGGCCAGGCTCTCCACGGTGTGGGCGGTGGCGGCGGTCGCGGGCCCGGGGGTCGGCGGGGTGCTCGCGGCCTACGCCGACTGGCGGTGGATCTTCCTCGTCAACCTGCCGATCGGCGCGGTGGCGCTGTGGCTGATCGCCCGCCATCTGCACGAGCCGGCCCGCGAAGCGCGCTCCACGCGCGCGCGTGTCGACTGGGCGGGCGCGCTCGCGGTGTTCGCCTGCGGGGGCGTGCTGCTGACGGCGCTCGTGCAGGGCGGGGTGGCGTGGGCATGGCTCTCGGCGCCGTCGCTGGGGCTGTTCGGCGCGGGACTCGCCCTGGTGGCCGTCGTCGTCCTGGTGGAGCGCCGGGCGGCCGAGCCGATCATCCCCGGGTGGGTGTGGCGCCGCAGGACCATCGCCGCGGTGAACCTGGCCCTGGGCGCGCTGGGACTCCTCATGGTCGCCCCTACGGTCTTCCTGCCCACGTACGCCCAGTCCGTCCTCGGCCTCGCCCCGGTCGCCGCCGGATTCGTGCTGTCCGTCTGGACGTTGAGCTGGCCGGTATCGGCCGCGCTGAGCCAGCACGTGTACCGGCGCATCGGCTTCCGCAACACCGCGATGCTCGGCATCGGCACGGCGTCCCTGATCCTGTTCGCGTTCCCCTTCCTCCCCTACCCGGGCGCGGCCTGGCAGCCCACCCTGCTGATGCTGCTCCTCGGCGCCGCGCTGGGCCTCTTCCAACTCCCCCTGATCGTCGGGGTCCAGTCCACGGTCGGCTGGGCCGAACGCGGCACCACGACGGCCTCCGTGCTGTTCTGCCGCCAGACCGGCCAGACCATCGGCGCCGCCGTCTTCGGCGCGGTCGCCAACAGAGTCCTCGCCTCCCGCCTCGGCGGCGCGAACGACCTCGACTCCGTCACCCGCGCCCTCTCCGCGGGCACCGCACCCGAGGCGACCCGGCGGGCCATCGCGGACGCGGTGCACGCGGTGTATCTGGGGGCGGGGTGCGCGGCGGCGGTGGCCTTCGTGGTGCTGCTGGTGTGGGCGCCTCGGCGGTTTCCGGTGTTGGAGGAGCAGTGAGCTACGCGCGCGTGCACCTCGGACACCGGCAGGGCGGAAAACGTCCCGCCAGGTCGATCGGAGCGTCCTTGCGGGACGGGCTGTACGTCACTGTGGGTCCCCAGCTCCGGCCGCCGTCGCGTGAGACCTGAAGGGTGATGCTCGCCCCGACAAGCCCGTCTTCCTGCTCTTTCGAGAGTTCCACCCTGTCGCCTTTCACTTTCCGTGCCGATTCCTGCACAGAGTGACGTGGCGCCGGTTACGCTCGGAAGGTAGCTGAGCGTGACAACGTGGTCTGCACGAGGGGGAGTTGACCGGTGGCGATCGAGGACAACCCGCTGACGCGTCAGCAGTACGGCACCGAGCTGAAGCGGCGACGGGAGGCAGCCGGGTTCACGCAGGAGGAGCTGAGCATGCGTGCGGTCATGTCGCGCACGCACATCGCACACATCGAGGCGGGGCGGCGCAGGCCGGACGTGGAGGACGCGCGGCGGCTGGACCAGGTGCTGGAGACAGGCGGCTTCTTCGAGAACTTCCTTCCGGCGCTGGACGGCCGCAGGGTGGCGGAACACTTCGCGGAGGCGCTGGAGTTCGAGGGGCGGGCGACGGAGATCCGGGAATACGCCCCCAAGTTGGTGCCTGGCATCCTCCAAACCCCGGCCTACGCACGCGAGGTGCTCAGTTCGGGCGCGTCACCGAGGAGCGACGAGGAACGTGACAAGCTCCTTGTCACCCGCCTCGAACGCGCCCGCATCCTCGACGACTTCCACTCGCCGAAAGTGTGGATCCTGCTCGACGAGGCGGTACTTCGGCGCCCTATCGGCGGGCCAGAGGTGATGTGCGAACAACTCCGGCACATCGCGACCCTGGGAGAGAGCAACCGCATTCGCGTCCATGTCCTGCCCTTCTCCGTCGGTTACCACGCCCTGATGGAGGGCTTCGTCTCGCTGATGTGGTTCGAGGACCTGCCGCCCCTCGCCTACGCCGAAGGCCTCAAGTCGGGCCGGATCCTGGAACTCCCGTCCGTGGTCCGGGAGTGCCAGGTGTCCTACGATCATGCGCTGGGCGACGCTCTGTCGCACCGCAACTCCCTGGCGTTGATCAAGTCAGTCGCAGAGGATTACGAGCATGAAGCACAACGAGCACAACATCTCTGACGACTCCGCCCTGACCTCGTGGCGCAAGTCGAGCTACAGCGGCGGAAGCAGCGGCGACTGCCTCGAAGTGGCCGACGCTGCTTGGCCGTTGGTGCCGGTCCGCGACAGCAAGCGGACTGGTGGACCGGTGCTTGTCTTCAGGGGCCCCGCCTGGTCCGCCTTCGTCGCCGGTGTACGTCAGGGCTGAACATCCTCGAAGGCGTTGGGCAGGTCCGCCAAGTCGTTAGGGTCGCAGGGCCGCAGTCGAGCCGCTTTGGCCGCTTCCGCTACGGACATGGCGATCCGGAAAACCGCCTCCCGGTACTCGCGGCGGCGGCCGGATTTCAGAAGGCCGAGCAGTCCCTCTTCGAAATACGCGTTGCCCAGCGCCGCCTCCCCGTACTGGATGTTCCGTACGGCCGACGGCAGCTGTTCGCCGTCTGTGGGAAGCCAAATCACCGGCACGATGGCCGACAGAGGGCTCCTGCCGGAAGAGGACTCCCTCTCCATACGCCAGTTGAATGCCGCCCATTCCCTCCCGCACCATTCGCTCTTGAAGTAGCGGGGTGAATAGAGGGGTACGAGCACCTGTGCCTCGGCCAAGGCCCTCATCGTCGTCGCCCGCCACTCTGTCCCTGGGGAAATCTCCGCGTCGATGAAGCCCACGTCCGACGATTCCAGAGTGGTGAGCTGCCAGATGTCCGTGCTCAGGTCTCTGAAAAAGCGCTGCTCCAGGTCGTGGTCCCGAGATTCGGCTGACGGTGTGTGGGCGTAACTCAGATAGAAGAGCGGCCCTCGGGTCGGCACGGGCTGTGGCCTGGAGACCGAGAACAGCTCATGCAGTTCGGGATGGATCCTAGACGCCGTCAACCCGCCGCCGGCGTTCTCCCACACCACAGAACAGAGCCGTCCGCCCTCGTCGAACACCACCGCACCCGGAATGCCGTCGTTCAGCCTCCTTGAGACGGATCGCACCTGGAGACCCGGTGTTCCCGCACTTCCTGGGTCCCGGAACCAAACTGCGGCGAAGGGGCTGAAAAGGCCGCTCACCTCAGCCACCACTTCCCGGGGCAGCTCATCAGGAACGCGCAGCAGCGTCTGCCCTGGCACACCAAATGCGCGAATTCCGGTCACGTCGAGACCCCGGCCGAGCAGTCGATGCACACGCAGGACGCCGCCCGGGGTTGTGTCGACGACACCGGTCATCACCGTGTCGGTTCCGACGACAATCCCGGTTCCGATGAACTCCCCATCGCGGGTGATCCACACGAGCGACGGCTCAATCCGCCGGAACCCCTCGCTGCTCGCCAGCTCCCGCATAACCCTGAAACGGACCGACATGTCCTTCGTCCTGATCGCCGTCACAGCGTGCCCGAGCGCACCCGGATTCGTCCCCGTCACCTCGACCAACTCGGCTAGCTCAGAATCGCTCACCCAGAACCGGCCCGGGGGACCAAGCGACAGCGTGACGTACTCCAAGGCCTCGCCCCAAGTGAAGTCCTCCAACTCCAGCCGCTCGTGAGGCATGACCACCGTCCCCGGGTCCCCGGAGCAGGTCACCAGCATGCTGTTGTACGAGTTCGCCAGCAACGGCAGCCGATCCACGAAGGCGAGAGTCTCCGTCGTGGCTCCGTCGAGGATCAGCAGCACGTCAGGGTTTCTCGCGAAGTAGGCATAGACGTCCGCCAGAAGGGAGTCCGCGTAGATCGACTCGCCGGCGCGAATGACGTCAGCGTCGACGGCGAAGCTGACGAGATCCTCCTCCAGGACCTCGCGACTGTGCGCTCTGACCCATCGGACCGTCTTGAAGTCCATGGCCAGTTCCCGTGCGCAGGCAATGGCCAGTGAAGTCTTCCCGGTGCCCGGACGCCCCGTCATGACGACGATGCTCGGGCCCTTGGTGCGGCTTCCGCGTGAGCGGCTTCCTCTGCGCAGGACCTCCAGGACACGGCCGGTCTCCGCCCGCGGGAGGTAGTGCTCCGGAAGCGCGGGGATCGTGTTCGACAGCCCCGCCGACGAGCCCTGCTCCTCGCCAGGACGGTCACCACGCCGTCGCCGCCACGGAAGCGACCACCCTCGACGGCTCCGCCGCCCAACCTCCTCGGCGTCCTCTCGGTCCCGCACCAGCTCCCCGCCCCCGCCATCGCCCCCCAACCGCGCCGCCAGCTCCGCGTAGTCGCCTCCCGCCCGGCTGATAACGGCCAAGGCGACCTCCGCGAACGCCCGGCTCTCCGGCGGCAGTTCGACCCCGTCGAGTCCCGCCCCGGAGCCCGCTGCCACCAGGGCCGCGAAGTCTGTCACCCCACCCAGTGTCCGGGAGACCCGCTCGCCGGCACCCGCCATCACCTCCCGGAGCACCCTCAGCGACTCCGTGCGCGTCAGGCGGTCCAGCAACGTCTCGCGAATGCCGTCCCGGAAGTCGTACAGGACCGTGTCCGGGTCCTCGCCGGGGCCGGCCGGTGTGGCGCGGACCAGGAGGCCGGACAGGAAGATCTCGGCCAGGTGCATGGGCGTCGATGACGGGAGCAGCGTCTGCTGGACGAGCCGCATCACCGGGAGACTGAGCGGGGCCGCAGCGAGGAGGCGCAGGAGGCGGAAGGCCTCCGGGGAGTAGCCCTCTTCAAAGCGTTCGATCCACGCGGCCGGGGTGGTACTGCCGTCGGGCCGGTCGGCGGCTGGGGCGGGGCGGTCGGCCACGGTGAGCGGGGTGGCCAGCAACGGGGTCCAGTCCGTGGCGCGGCCCGCGACCAGACGGGCCCACGGGTCCAGCCAGGGGCCGGAGACCTCCAGCACCGGCAGCCAGCGGATCCGGGCCCGGTCGGCCGCTCCCGCACGTCCTCGGACGATGCCGGGCAGCGGACCGGAGGAACTGACCTCGATCGTCGCGCGGGCCCCCTCCGTACCGCGAGCACGGACAGCCGAGGTGCGCAGGGCCGTCCGGTGCCACAGGTGGCTGGGGAGCACCTGGAACGCGGCCACGGGACGCTCGCGGGACCATGCGGCCAGCGTCCTGGGCAGGTCGGTGCCGTACCAGGCCGGGCCCACGCCGTCGGTCAGGACGAGGACGGCCCGGCAGCCGGTGGGGTCGGCCAGGGCCTCACGCCAGCGGCGCGTCGGGGACACGGCCCGCGTATCTCGCCGGAAGGGCGCAAGGCGCGGCTCCGGATCGTCGGTGTGCAGTGCCCAGGCGCGTACCTCCGCGAAGGCGCTGTGCCGGGCGAAGAGGGTGCGCAATTCGTCCGCGAGCCGGTGCCAGACACCCATCGTCGTCCCCGTGTCGATCAACAGGTCGGCGGAGAAGCGGAGTTCGCTCGCCGGGCGCAGGACCGGCAGCAGCAGTCCGGTGTCACCCGAGGCGGCCGCCGTGGCTTCGACGTCGAGGACCCGGGTCCTGGTGGAGGAGACCTTCTGGCGCAGCGGGCGCAGGGCGCGGGCCAGGGACAGGGCGTCGGGGAGGGCGTGCGGCTGGGTGACACGGACGGCGTGTGCGCCGCCAGGACGCGGTGGCGCCGTGCCGGTGCCACCGGGCAGGTACAGGCGGGCCGACGGGGCCCGCGGACCGGAGTCGTGTGCGGGACGGGGTTCGGGCGGAGGAGCCGGCAGCGGGTCGGTGTCCCGCGCACCGGCGGTCGGGTCGGTGCCGTCGCCGATCCTGGCCCAGTCCAGGGGGCCGATACCGCTGAGCCTGGCGATCCACAGGACGTCGAGAGCGTCGCCCGCGTCCGGGCGGCCGTCCGGGTTCAGGAGTCGGGCGAGTTCCTCTCGCAGGACGCCGTCCGGGACGGAGGGCCGTGGATCCGGGTTCGGCCGGGTCGGCGAGGTGCCCTCGGAGTCCACCGGCCGCGCGTACCCGGCAGGACCTGCCCACTCAGCCCCGGCCACCGCCCCTCACCCCCGGTCCAACGGCCGCAACAAGTGGTCCCGCACCAGATCCCGCCCCGTCTCCCCGTCCCACAGCCCGCGCTCCGCCATCAGCAGCGCGTTGAGCAGTTGGTCGTTGGCCAGTGCCCCCATCTCCCGTTGCCGGGAAAGGAATTCGGCGATCAGCTCGGCCCGCGCCCCGCCCGCGGTATCCGCCCCGCCAAGATGGGCGGCGAGCATGCCGGCCAGTCGCTTCGGGTCCGGAGTGCCGATCTCCAGCCGAATGCAGCGCCGCAGGAAGGCCATCGGGAACTCCCGCTCCTCGTTGCTGGTCAGCACCACGAACGGGAACTCCGCGCAGGCCACTTCGCCGCCGACGACCTCGACAGGCCTGCGATCCGAGGTCATCACCCGCTGTGCTCCGTGTCCCAGCCTGGCCAGTTCGGGGATGACGAACTCACCCTCCTCGAAGACGTTCAGCAGGTCGTTGGGGAAGTCCATGTCGCTCTTGTCGATCTCGTCGATCAGCAGGACCCGCGGGCGCCGCCAGGGCAGCAGTGCGGTGCCCAGCGGACCGAGCCACATGTACCGGCCGATGTCGGGCGGTTCCGGAACCGGGCCGCCGAGGTCGCCCCGCAGTCCGGCGTTGCGTAGTCCGGCGTCGTACAGGCGGCCCACGGCGTCGTACTCGTACAGCCCGTCCTTGAGGGTCGACCTGCTGGTGATCGGCCAGCGCAGCACCGGCCCCAGATTCAGTTCGTGTGCCACGGCGTACGCCAGCGTGGACTTGCCGGTGCCG
The DNA here is from genome assembly GCF_010548375.1 of Streptomyces sp. SID13726. GTDB lineage: Bacteria > Actinomycetota > Actinomycetes > Streptomycetales > Streptomycetaceae > Streptomyces. The sequence goes on along the minus strand of NZ_JAAGLY010000013.1, from coordinate 92,411 downwards.
GGTTTGCCGGTCAGAAGCAGGGGGCGGCGCAGGTGCAGGGCGAGGTTGACGAGGTGGATCTCACGTTCGCCGGCCTGGTAGGCAGCGCCCTGTCCCTGGCGGCCGAGGTGTCGCTGAACGGCGTCGTCGTCGGGGGCTGTCGGTGGTTCGGGCAGATCGGCGGGCACGGCGCCCGCGTGCCGGAAGGCACGCCAGGGCGGGGCCTCGGGCAGTCGGCGGATGCCCTCGTGCGGGACACCGGTGCCCCGGTAGACCCACCAGTCCTGCGGCTCGGTCATGCTGCTCCTCCACCGGTTCCGGCCCCGCGGGTGCCGGGCAGCTGGCTGTTCTGGTTCACGAAGACACACGTCGGGTCGTCCCAGAGCAGGGTGATGTGCCTGCCCACGTTCAGCGGATCGCGGCGACGGCGCTGTCGCGCCCCGTGGACGCTTTCGGGCAGCTGGGCGAGCAGGGCGGGCGGGCAGCTGTCACGCAAAGCGTCCAGCAGCAGGCCGGGGTCGCCTGCGTCACGCCGCCAGACGATGACGGGGATCCCGTCGTACATCAGGGCATCGCGTACCGCGTCCCGAATGAGGGGGTCGTGCGGTTCGTACGGTGCCACCAGGCCCAGGCAGGCCAGGTCCTTGTGGTCCCGCAGCCAGTCCTCCACGTCGGCGCCGTCGGCGAGCAGCAGTGGCGGGTATCGCCCCGGCGGACAACTCCGGTTCATATCGGGGGAGTTCGTGGCCTCGGGACTCATCCAGCCGATGCGCTTCAACGCGTCGCCCGGCGCACAGTCACGGTCGAGCGCGTCCCAGCGGCGAGCCCACTGCTGATGGACGAGGTTGTCGTCGTACCGGGTCAGGGACCGTACGACGACCTGGCAGCCGTAGCTCAGTGGAACCCCGGAGCTGCTCGGCCACAACTCGACGGGATGGCCCAGCAGTTCGTCGGGCAGCAGGAACTCGTACCGCGTAACGCCGCCCTCGCCGGGCTCCACGTGCTGTTGCCAGGCGAGCAGGAACTCCGTTCCCCGGCGGTCGAGTTCGGCACCCGGGAAGACCTCGGTGGGGTCCATCGCCCGACGGAAGCGCGGTTCGCCGGCGCCCGTGTCGTCGTAGCGGAAGCCGCGCAGGAAGTAGGTGCGCCGGGTGAACGGCAGATGCGGCTCGACCGGTGGGCCTGCCTCCTGGACCCGTATCTGGATGATGGCCCGGCTCTCCTGCCCCTCCGGGAGCCTCTCCTGTGCGGGGAGTCCGGCAGGCTCGCCGCGCCGGCCCGGGACACGTGCGAGCAGCCCGGTGAGCCGCTCCCCCTGCTCGTGGGCCTGTGCCTCCTGCGCGAGCAGGTCGAGAAAGGACACCATCCGGGCATGGCGCGTGGCCGGTTCGGCGGGGGCCGCCTGGCTGTCGTAGAGCGCCAACAGCGCGGCGGGGAGTCCGTCGGCGTCCAGCGGTTGGTCCGCTCTGCGCTGTTCGATCACGTACCGGTCGACGGTGTGCATGCCGAACTCCGGCGGTAACTGCCTCAGTTCGTCGATGAGACTCAGCATGTACCCGACGGGCAACGGGCCGGGCACGGTGAGAACGGTGACCGCGAGCGCGAACCAGTGAGCACCGATGTCGTACCGCTCGGCCTTCAGCAGCACGTCCCGCAGCTCGGGCAGCACTCTGACGCGACGGCTGGTCCGCACAATCTCCGTCAGGTGCTCCAGGGGCCGGCTGTGCTGTACGACATCCCTCATCTTGGGTCCGACGTCATAGACGAGGTCCAGGCGGTTCTGGAGCGCTTGGAGTCTCGGGATGTCGACCAGGATGGCCGCCAACAGTCGGTCGTCCCGCCATGGATGACGGGGCACCCAGGAGCCTGCCCGGCGCGACCACGGGCGTCGGCGGCCCACTTCACTCCTCCCCGAGGTCCAGCCCGGCGGCGGTCAGCACCGCCCGCACGCCCGCCGTGCCCACGTCGTCCGGGGCGATCTCTTCCAGGGCTACGAACAAGGCTTTCAGGGCCGCGTCACGGGTCGGGGTGCGGCTGACGGAGCGGACCAGGGACCGCAGATGCGTGCGGGTGTCCGGGCTTTCGGGGGCGGGGAACGCATGGCCCAGGCCGAGGTGCTCCCCCATCAGCAGCACCAGTTCGTTGCGGACGGCCAGCATGTGGATGTCCCTGCAGGCCAGGAGGGCGTCGACGAGGGCCCCCTGGTCGGGGAACCTGAAGGTGGCTCGGGGCGGCCGCGGAGCCGGGACCTGAGCGGGCTCCGTCACCGGGTCGGGCAACTTCAGGGGCTGCCGCGCGACTTCGTCGCGCGCTGCGAGTGTGGGCACGGGACCCAACTCCGGCACGGTCTCGAACGGCTGTCCGGTCAGCAGCCGCAGCAGTCGCTCCGCGCCGGGAACGGTGAAGTCCTCGACCCGGTAGTAGGTGGTGGTTGCGCCACCCAGCCAGGCGGGCAGGTCGGTCGCCGAACCGTCGGGCAGGACCACGGGGACGATCCGGTCGAGAGCCCTGGCCGGGTCCTCGTAGACGAGTCTTCGCAGCAGCCCGGTCTCCCACTGCACCCCCATACCCTCACCCGCCTCCGCATCGCCGTCCGCACGTCGTTTGTACTGCGGCGAAGCGACCACCAGCGCGAAACGGCTGTCCCGGATTCCCCGCAGCATCCACAGGGACCAGTCCTGACGGCGTTCGTCGGCGGGCAGATCCAATTCCGCGTCGATCCCGCAGGAACGAAGGAAAACCCAGAATTCCCGGACCCGGTCCATGTGCTTCTGATCGTCATGGGCGTACGAGATGAACACCCGCACAGGCGACGACGCCTCACTCATGTGGCCTCCCCCTTGCTTCCCGCGCACCACAGAGAGTGAATACATGATGGCTCAACGGCGCCTGCGGAGCGCCCTGTTTGACGATGCCGACGGATCCGGCCTTCCGGTGAGGCCAAAAGTCTGAGTTAACGGGGGTAACACCGCAGGTCAGAGAAGTAAGCGCATACCGACCGATCAGTTTGGCGAAAGGGATGTGCAACGTCGAACCGGCGAGTAACGTGCGGGGCTCCGCTCACCCAAGGAGCACCGGGATGTCCCACGAGCGCCCGTCGCAGCCGTACCCCACCTACCCCTGGCAACCGCCCGCCCCGCCGCCCGAACCGGCTCCCCGGCGCGCGCGGCACCGCGATCCGATCGGGCACCACAGCGATCTGCGGATCCTGCGCGGCGCCTATCGCTGGCAGCGGCGGACCGCCACGCTCACCGCGCTCGGGTACTTCACGCTGTTCCTGGTGCTGTCCGCCTACGCGCCGTCCTTCATGTCGGGCAGCGTCGGCGGCGGACTGCCCACCGGGCTGCTGCTGGCGCTGCTCCAACTGCCCGTCACCTGGCTGGCGGTGGCCTTGTACGAGCACACCGCACGCCACTACGTCGATCCGCTCGCGGACCGCATCCGCAAGCAGTCCGAGGTGGACGCACGGCGCGGGGCGGCCGCACGATGACCGGCTTCAGCGACTCCGCGCAGGCGATGTCCCTGGTGGCGTTCTCCGCCGTCGCCACCGTGACGCTGCTGCTGTGCGTGATGACCGGCCCGGACGGCGACGACCTCGACGAGTTCTACACCGGCTACAGCTCCCTGTCCCCCGTGCGCAACGGGCTCGCGATCGCCGGCGACTACATCTCCGCCGCGACCGTCCTCGGCACCGGCGGGGTCATCGCGCTCTACGGCTACGACGGCGTCGTCCTCGCCCTGAGCACGGCGCTGTCGCTGATGCTGCTGATGTTCCTGCTGGCCGAACCCCTGCGCAACGCGGGCCGGTTCACCATGGGCGACGCACTGGCCCGCCGGATGCCCGGGCGCCCGGTGCGGATCGCCGCGTGCCTGGTCACCCTCGCCGCGCTGCTGCCGCTGATGCTGGTGCAACTCGCGGGGGCCGGCCAACTGCTTGCGTTCGTCCTGGGGTTCTCCGGCGACTCGCTGAAGACGGGCTTCATCATCGGGCTCGGCGTCCTGATGATCAGCTACGCGGCCATCGGCGGCATGAAGGGCACCGCCCTCATCCAGATCCTGAAGATGGTCGTGCTGCTCGGCTCGGGCGCCGTGGTCGCCGTACTGGTGCTGAAACGGTTCGCCTGGGACCCCGGCGCGCTCTTCGACGCGGCGGCCGCGGGCAGCGGGGTGGGGCCGGACTTCCTGCGGTCGGGGCTGGAGTTCTCGGGCGGGCCGTACCCGCGCCTCGACATGATCAGCTCACAGCTCGCCGTCGTCATCGGCGGGGCGTGTCTGCCGCACGTCACCATGCGCATGTACACCGCCTCCAGCGCACGCCAGGTACGGCGCTCGATGTCCTGGGCGGTGTCGGCGGTGGTGCTGTTCGTGCTCGTCATCACGGTCGTCGGGGTCGGGGCCACGGCGCTGGTCGGGCGGGCCGCGATCGCCCAGGCCGATCCACAGGGCAACACGGCCTATCTGCTGGGCTCCCGGGCGGCGTTCGGGGCGGACGTCTCCACCGCGGAGACGTTCCTCTTCACCACCGTCACCACGGCGATCTTCCTCACCCTGCTCGCCTCCGTCGCCGGCATGATCCTCGCCTGCGCCAACTCCCTCGCCCACGACGTGTTCGCGGCGCGGACCCCGTCGATGCCACCGCGCCGGGAGATCCTGCTGGCCCGGCTGTCCGCGCTGGCCGTCGGGGTCCCGACGATCCTGCTCGCCGCGCTGTTCCAGCACCGCAGCCTGCAACCGCTGGTGATCCTGTCGTTCTGCGTCGGCGCGTCCGCCCTGGCACCGGCGCTGGTGTACGGCCTCTTCTGGCGGCGGTACACACGGACGGGGCTGCTGTGCACGCTGATCGGCGGGACGGTCACCGTGCTGGCGCTGATGCCGGGGACGAACCTCGTCTCGGGCTCACCCGCGTCGGCCTTCCCCGAAGCCGACTTCAACTGGCTGCCGTTCACCACGACGGGACTGGTGTCCGTCCCGGCAGGGTTCCTGTTCGGGTGGCTCGGGACGGTGGTGTCCGGACGCCGCAAGGCGGAGGAACAGCGGCGGCAGTACGAGGCCGTGGAGGGGTGGATCCTGGCGGGAGCGGTCCGCAGGGGCTGAGGTGCAGGGGGGCGCGGTCGGCCGTCACTCCAGCGGGGCCGCCCGCCCCGTCAACGCCGTCAGGCTGCTCCGTACGTGGTCCATCTGGGCCTGCACCTCGTCCCAGCGCTCCCCGTGCTCCCTGAGCACCCGCTCCGTCTCCCTCGCGATCCGCTCCTCGCGGGCCCGCGCCTCCGCGAGGATCTCGCCCGCACGCGCGTGTGCCTCCTCGTCGCGGCGGACCACCGATGCCTCAGCCTCGGCGAAGTCGCGTTTCGCGTCGGAGAGGGCCGCTTCCGCGCGGGCCACTCGTTCGGCGGTCAGGGCGTCCGCCTCGGCGGCGCGCCGCTCCTGCGCGCGCTCGACCTCGGCCCAGCGCTCCGCGTGCTCCTTGGCCTGTTCGGCGAGTGTCGCGATGGTGCGCCGGCGTACGTCGCGCAGGGCGTCGAGCGCCTCACCGCGCCCCTCCTTCACCTCGCGCCGGGCGGCGACGCGGAGTTCGTCGGCCTCGGACCGGGCCGCGAGCAGCCGGTGACGGGCGCGCTCCTCGGCGTCGGAGCGCACGGTGTCGGCGTGCGCCCGCGCGGCGTCCCGTACGCCGTCCGCGTGGGCCCCCGCCTCCTCCGCGAGGGTCCGCGCCGCCTGCCGGGCGCCCTCGCCGACGGCCGTGGCCTCCTCCTGGCCCAACTCGAAGAGCCGGCGGGCGCGTTCGCCGAGCGTCTCGTACGTCTGCGGGGCCAGCGCGGCCACGACCTCGCGCAGCCGGACCGCCTCCGCCTCCATGTCCCTGGCGAGCACGGTGAGCCGGGCGGCGCGTTCCCACGCGGCGTCGCGGTCGCGGGACAGGGCGGCGGCGAACGCGTCGACCTGTTCGGGACGGTACCCACGCCCCCGTACGGCCACGAACCCCTGGGGCGACACCGGTGCGCTGCTCATCCTGGAAACCCTCTCCGCCGAAACGACACGAACGGACCCGAAATGATGATTTCGCGCACATCTTGATGTATCGGACGGAAATGTTCATAACGCGACACTCCGTGTACAGGTCACGGTCGTCACCCGCGATGAGCCCGCACAGCAGAGGGCCGGCCCCGGTCGGCGACCGGGTCCGGCCCTCCACGCGCGCGTGGGTCAGCGGCGGCGGGGCGTCACAGCAGCCCGTCCCACATCTCCTCCAGCAGCACCGACCACCAGCTCTCCGGCGAGCCCAGTGCCGCCGGGTCGAGCGAGGCCAGCTGGGCCTGGAAGTCGACGGTCCAGCGGCCCGCCTGCTCCTGGTTCAGCCCGAACCGCAGCCGCCACATCCGGCCGAGCAGCGCCAGACAGCGCTGGAACTCCGGCAGCCCCGTGTTCACGAACTGCGGCGGTACGGGCGCCCCGCCCGGCCCCGCCTCCACGGGTACGGCGACGATGTTCGCCGTCCCGTACTGCACACACAGCGCCTTGCCGAAGTCGCTGCCCATGACGAGGTACGACCCCGCGTCCGACGCCGGCTGCACCGCGCGCTCGGTGGCCAGTTCCGCCAGCGTCGGCACCGGCCGCCCCGGCTGGGCCTGCGCCCAGAAGAACGGGCCCATGTCCAGCGGCAGCCCCGCCACCACCAGCGAGTGCGCCACAACCGGCGGCACGCCCTGGCGGGACACGGCGGCCTGCTCGAACCGGAACACCCCCGGCCCGAACGCCGACGCCAGCTCCTGCGCCACGCCCTCCGGCGGGATCGGCGGCGCGGCCTGCACGGGGGGCAGGGGCGCGCGTACCGGTGCCGGGCGGGCGGGACCGTCGGCCACCTGGTGCAACTCGCCCTGGTGAACGAGCAGTTGCCGCATGCCCTGCTGCCGGCTCGCGTGGTCCGTGCCGTAGGGCGCGATGCTCGTGATCCGCGCCTGCGGCCACTGCTCCCGGATCATCCGCGCGCAGTACGCCCCCGGCAGCTCGCACGACTCCAACTCGGTGTGCAGCTCCAGCACCTGGTCCGGCGGCACGTTCATACCGCGCAGCTCATGGAAGATCTGCCACTCCGGGTGCGGAGTACCGGGCGCGGAACGCCGGATCAACTGCTGCTCCGACCCGTCCTGCAACCGGTACCGGAGAACGGCCTGATAACCGGGCCCGACGGTCGGCTGAGACTGCTGCGGATAGCCGTACGCCGGGGGCTGCGCGGAGGGAGGGACGGGGCCTGGTGGGGGTGCCATGGGGCCGGGAGGGTTCGTCGGTACGACACCAGGGGGTGCTACGGCGCCTGGAGGCGGGGGTGGTGTCGCGCCGGGGGGCATGGGCTGGGGGGCGCCTGGGGGCATGCCGGGGGCGCCCGGGGCTCCAGGTGCGGCGGGTGGTGCCGTGGGGGCTCCGGGGGCGGCGGGCGGAGGCGTGGGGGCTCCGGGTGGGGCGGGCGGAGGCGTGGACAGCACGGTCTCCGCGTGGTGCACGGCGCCGTGCGTACCGCCGCCGGGGAAGCCGGGGGCGCCGGGAGGGTGCGGGGCACCGGGGGGACCCTGCGTTCCCGGGGTGCCGGGAACGTGTGCGGCGCCGGGGGTGCCGGGGGGCGGGGGCGGACCGGGGGTGCCCGGAGTTCCGGGCGGCGGGGGCGGACCCGGAGTACCAGGGGCACCCGGATTGCCCTGAGTGCCCGTTGCGCCGGGGAATCCCTGTGCGCCAGACGCGCCCGGGGTACCAGGGGCACTGGGGAACGCGGGGCCACCGGTCGTGCTCGGTGCCGCTGGGGCACCGGGGAACGCCGGTCCGCCGGGCGCGTGCGGGGCGCCGGGGGATGCCGGTCCGCCGCTCGTATTTGGTGTGCCGGGGAACGCAGGGCTACCTGTCGCATTCGGCGCCGCCGGAGCGCCGGGGAACGCCGGTCCGCCGGGCGCGTGCGGCCCCTGCGGAGCACCGGAAAGCTCCGGACCACCGGACGCGTGCGGGGCGCCGGGGGATGCCGGGCCACCACTCGTATTCGGCGCACCGGGAAACGCGGGCCCACCCGCCGCGCTCGGCCCCTGTGGAGCACCAGGGAACGCCGGACCACCGGGCGCACCCGGCGCACCCGGGAACACCGGTCCCCCCGGACCGCCGGGGAACCCCTGCCCACCCGGCGGCGGAGGCGGAGGCGGAGCCCCGACCCCCGGAACCGCCGGTGCGCCAGAGCCCGAGGGCCCCTCGACCCCCGGTGCCGACACGAACTGGGTCGGCACGTACCCACCCCCCGGAACGGGCGGCGGCGGAGGAGTCGTGCTCCCCGACTGCCCACCGGGCGCACCAGGCACCCCGGGCCCACCAGGCGCAGGCGGCGGAGTCGAGCCCCCGCCCTGCGCACCACGCCCCGGCCCCGGCCCCGGAGGCGCCAACTTGCTGGTGGCGAGATCGGCGATGTCCCCGGCACTCGGCGCGGGCGCCGGAGCCTGCGGATAGCCGTAGGACGGCACACCCGGCACAGGCGTCTCCGGACCACCGGGACCACCGGAACCACCGGGCCCCTGCGGGTACCCGTACGCATCCGAAGGCGGCGGAGGCGGAGCCCCCACCCCAGGCCCACCCACCGTCTGCGGATAGCCGTACGCCGAACCACCGGCCCCTGCCCCATCCGGCGCAGACGACGACGGAGACGGCGACGACGACGGCACCGCATCCTCAACCCCGTTCACCGGCGCCGAGAACACCGTGTCCGGCAACGCCACGGACAGGTCCTCACCCCCGTTGGTATCGGTCCCGGTCCACGGCCGCGCAGCGGAACCCGCACCATCCCCACCGGAGCCAGAACCAGAGCCGGACCCAGAACCCGACCCAGAACCCGAGCCGGACCCAGAGCCGGAGGAGCCGCCGTCGGACTCCCCCCGCCCCTCCCCGATCCCCAACTTGTCCGCAGCGTCCTGCAACCACTCCGGAGGAGTCAGCAGAAACGACGTCTGGTTCAGGTCCACCCGAGCCGCCGGCGCCGGCGCCGCGTCCTCCGGGCCCGGGTCCCGTCCGTACTCCTCCTCGTAGCGGCGGATCACCTCGCCCACCGGCAGCGAGGGCCACAGCGTGGCCTCCCCGCTGTCCCGGGCGATCACCAGCCGCTGTGCGCCGCCGTCGCCGCGCGGTCCGTCCGCGCGGTCCTCGGCCCACACCACGAACCCGAGGTCGAACTCCCGTACCCGCACCTCACGGTGCTGGTACGACGGAACGTCCCCGTTGATCCACTCTTCCGCGCGCTCCTGCGCCTGCGCGAAGGTCACCATCGGTCAGTTCACTCCCCAGCCACCGGCACGGACCGCGCGAACCCGCCGTCCACCATCAGGTTCGCCACCGTCTCCAACTCCGGTGGATTACCGGCCAGTCGGGACAGGAACACGTCGAAGTCGGCGCCGCAGGGCAGCAGCAGCCGCCGCACCCGGTCGGCGGGCGGCACCGTCGGATCGACGTCGCGGGCGTCGTCGTAGGCGCAGAACCACACCGAACCGATCTCCTCGCCCTTCACCTTCACCGCCAGCAGTCCGCCCTGGACGAAGCCGACGCCGAGATAGTCCTTGGTGAGGTGGTCGCGCAGGCATTTGTTGGCGTAGACGAGGTCGTTGACGGCGGCCTCGTCCCGCACGGTGAAGAACGGCTGGTCCACCAGCAGCCCCAGCTCCGCGTCCAGCGCCGCCCCCACCGGCGCGGACCCGCCCGCCGCCTTCAGGAACGACCGGTAGGCGCCCGGCAGCCGGTAGCCGAGGTCCTCCTCGACCCCCTGCACCTGCGACTCGGTGACCGCCACCGACGACTTCGGCAGTCCGAAGTGCGCCGGGCGGGTCTCCTGGAGCGGCCGCGTGCCGCGCTTGTTCTGGTCGACGCGCGTCGTCGCGATCCCGCCGTGGTGCCGCAGCAGCGCCTTGACCTCGACGGGGACCAGTTCGAGACGGCGCGAGCCCACCACGTGGTGCCAGGTCCAGCCGTGCGGTGTCGCCACCGGCGGCACCGTGTCCCACAGGTCGTGGCCGGTCGCCGACAGGGCCGCGTTGGCCGACACGTAGTCCGTCAGCCGCAGTTCGTCGACCCCGAAGCCCTCCGGCGGCTCGGCGATCTCGGCGGCGGCGCGCGCGTAGGGCGAGAAGTCGGGGTAGCCGCGCTCGTCCACCCGCACCCCTCTGGGATGACGCGCGGCCCGGACCGGATCCGGGAAATGCACGACCTGCCCGGCATAGGCCGCGTTCGGCGGCGCGGCTTTCTGCCCGAGCCGACCTGTCGTCATCGCTGAAGCCCCCTGCGGCGCTCTGGTACGGCCCGCGGCGGGCCCCCGCACAGGGCGGGGCCGTCACGCACCGTATCGACTGTCTCGTCCGTCTCCACGCGTCAACCGCGCGCATCGCGGCCGCCGCCTGGATCGCGGTGCCGACAGCCTATGCGGTACGACGACACCGGTCACCGGGCACCGGTCAGCCCCCGTCCGCTTCCGTGACCAGCCGTCACCCCGCTGTGACGGCCCGCCCGGACCCGGGCGTGTCGCACCGCCCCAGCTTCCGCACCAGCCACGCCATTTGGCAGTCTGTGACGTCCGGGGGGATGCACGGGAGGGGATGACGATCATGAACACGACGCGGACGGGACCGCACTCAGGGCCGCACAACGGCGCCGGCACCGGCGCGAACGGCCACCCGCACACGGGTCTCGGCGGCGATCCCCGCATCGGCTGGAGCAGCGCCGAGAGACCTCACGTGCCCGCCCTCCAGCACCGCCGCGACGGCATACTGCCCACCGTCGCCGCCGCGCTCTCCGTCCGCGGCGCCACGCTCACCTCGACCGCCGCCCGCGGCGACGAGGCACCGCAACTGCACCCGCTCGTCCAGGACTTCCTCGACACCCTCGGCAGCGACCGACGCGACCGCTTCACCGGCCGCTGCGCCGAGACCATGCTCATATCCCGGCACATCGCCGCCGCCGACGCCGCCCGCAGCAAACGCGCCGCGCGCAAGCCCATGACCAACGGCGAGGCCCGCCGCGCCCTCAAGCAGGCCAAACTCACCGCCCGCCGCATCCGGGAGGACGGCGACCCGCTGCACGGCAGCTTCGCCGCTCCCTGCCGCGCCTGCACCGCGCTCAGCGCCCACTTCGGCGTACGCGTCGTCGATCCGGCGACCGAGGACGGCTGAGCCCCCTCCACCCCCACCCCCCGCAGCACCGGGCAACTCCCCGACGGCCACCGTGCCGCCGCCCCATGACCTCGACGAACGCGAAGGGCAGATGCACCCCGACCGCACCAACAGCACCCGATTCCCCGTCCCCGTCGACGCCGCCCTGCGCGCCGCCGGCTGGCAGCCCGGACGCTGGGACATAAAGCAGGCCGAGATCTGGGCCGACACCCTGCGCGACCACACCTCACCCGCCGGTCACCGGCACAGCGTGTTCCCGGCCGCGGTCGAGGTCTGGGCGGAGTTCGGCGGACTGCACCTCGCGCCCACGGGCCCCGGCCGCCAGGTCGCCCCCGCCCACCTCCACCTCGACCCGCTGCACGGCCTCCACATGGCCCGCACCCTCGGCGACCTCGGCCGCGCCCTCGGCACCGAGGTCTGCCCCCTCGGCGCCGAGACCGACACCCAGGCGCTCCTCGCCGTCGACACCGAGGGCCGGGTCTACGCCCTCGACCACACCGGCGACTGGTACCTCGGCCCCGACATCGACCAGGCCCTCGCCGCCCTCGTCTCCGGCATCGAACCGACCCGCCTCACCGCGGGCTGACGGGACGGGTCAGACGGCCGGCGCGCAGAAGCCGGGGCGTCGGAGAGGCGCAAAGCCGGAGAGGCGTGAAGCCGGAAAAGCGCGAAGCCGGAGAGGCGTAAAGACCGGAGAGGCGTGAAGCCGACATCACCCCCCGCCCGCAGCCACTCCCCGCCTTCAAGCCGCCGGAATGACCGCCGACACCCGAAAGCCCCCCGCCTCCGTGGGCCCCGACACGAACACGCCGCCCAGGGCGGAGACGCGCTCCTTCATCCCCACCAGGCCGTTGCCGCCCGAGGGCAGGCGGGCCGAGGCGAGGGAGGGGACCTCCGGCGGGGCGTCGTTCTCCACCTGCATGGCGATCTCCGAGACCCGGTGCGCCAGCCGTACGTGCGTCTTCGCGCCCGCCGCGTGCTTGTGGACGTTCGTCAACGCCTCCTGCACCACCCGGAACGCGGTCTGCTCGATCTCCGCGGCGTACGCGCGCGCGTCCCCCTCGACGGACAGGTCCACGACCATCCCGGCCGCCGCCGACTGCCCGATCAGCGTGTCCAGGTCCTCCAGACACGGCCCGTCCGTCTCCTCCACGGCCCGCGAGGCAGCCGCGGCGGCGGCCACCCCGACCGCGACCAGCGGCACCGCGGCCCGCTCCCGCCGGTCGAACCCGTCCCCGCTGCGCAGCACCCCGAGCATCTCGCGCAGCTCGGTCAACGCCTGCCGCCCCATGTCCCCCACGAGGGCCGCGTTCTTCACGGCCTTCTCGGGGTCCTTGCGGGCGACCGCCTGGAGCGCGGCCGCGTGCACGACCATCAGGCTCACCCGGTGCGCGACGACGTCGTGCATCTCCCGCGCGATCCGGGTCCGCTCCTCGTTCCGCGCCCACTCCGCGCGCTCCTCGGCCCGCTCGGCGAGCAGCTGGAGCTCCCGCTCCAGGCTGTCGGCCCGCTCCCTGAGGCTCTCCATGAGCCGGCGCCTGGCCCCCACGTACAGCCCGAGCAGCAGCGGCGGGGCGGTCATGCCGATCGCGGTGGTGATGGACGCGAACGGCACGAACCAGTCGCCCAGGTCCAGTTCGCCGCGTGAGATGTCCTGTCGTACCCGGACGAACATCACGATCAGCATCCCGACGAGCGACATGCCCGCGAGCGAGCCGATGATCCGGCGGGGCAGTTCGGAGGCGGCCAGGGTGTACAGACCGACGATGCCCATGAGGTAGCCCATCTGGGCCGGGGTGATCGCGATCGAGACGAGCACGACGGCGATCGGCCACTTGCGCCGGACGACCAGCACCGAACCGGCGAGCACCCCGAACACGATCCCCGCGGCCATCGGGATCCCGGCGTCCTCCGCGAACCGGATCCCCTCGAACGCGCACTCCACCGCGGACGCCGAAGCGAGCCCGACGTCCAGTACCGCACTGCGCCACCGTGTCCACCACCACGGCCCTGGCCGGGCCGCCGCGGTGTCTTCCCCCGTCGTGGTCATGCCTCCAGCCTACGGGCGGCCCGCGCCGGATTTCCGGTGACTTTCGACGACTGGCCTACACCACATCCCGTGACCGACCGACCACGAAACCACCCGGCATCCCTCGAACTACTGAATCGCACGCCGTTCGACCCCGGAAGATCCAATTCCGTCCGGACGGTATGTCCATGGCACATCCATCTGGCAAGTACGCGGATTTCGAGGGGCTGCGGGAACAGGCGCTCGCCTTGCGGCGGGCCGGCCTGAGCCGACGCCAGATCCGCGACCGACTACACGTCGACAACAACGACATCCTCAATCGGCTCCTGGAGGGCGAGCCCCCTCCGGAGTGGACGAAACGACCGAACTCGAAGGACGACCTGAGAGACAAGGCACGAGAACTCCGCCTCCAGGGCTGGACGTACGACCAGATCCAGGTGGAGTTGGGGTGCTCCAAGAGTTCGATCTCGTTGTGGGTAAGGGACCTGCCGAAGCCGGAACGCAAGCGCACATCCGAAGAAGCAGCAGCGATCGCCCGGCGAGGTTGGGAAGCCACGCTGCGCACCCGGGAAGAGGCGCGCAAGCAACGTAAGGCCGAGGCCGGCGCGGAGATCGGCGTCATGACCGACCGAGAGTTATTCCTCGTCGGGGTCGGCCTCTATTGGGCCGAGGGCACGAAGGACAAACCCCACATCCGGTTCCACGTGATGATCCACGAATCGGCCGACGTCGCAGCAGCGGAGAACTACTGGGCGGATCTGGTGGAAGCGGACCGCCACTCCTTCGGCAAGACAACCCTGAAGCGACACAACCCGAAGACCGTGCGCAAGAACACCGGGGACAGTTACCAGGGATGCCTCGCAGTCACCGTGCGGCAGAGCGCAGACCTGTACCGTCGCATCGAAGGCTGGTGGTACGGCATAGTAGGTGCTGCAACCGCATCCGATCGACAAAATCGGGCATAGCGGTAATCCCGGGTCGTCTAAGGGCAAGACGTCTGATTTTGGTTCAGAGTATGGGGGTTCGAGTCCTCCCCCGGGAGCAATTGTTCGGTTGGGCCCTGACAGTGACAGCACTGTCAGGGCCCGCTCTCATGTCCCCCACGAAACGCCCCGGTATCCTGCGGATGTCACCCCACCCCCTCCACAGCCGAAGGGCATCCCGTGAGCGCCATTCGCCCGGCCGCCGTCGTCGTTCTCGCAGCGGGTGAGGGCACCCGTATGAAGTCGGCCACACCCAAGGTCCTGCATGAGCTGTGCGGCCGCAGCCTGGTAGGGCATGTGCTCGCCGCGGCCCGTGAGTTGGACCCCGAGAACCTCGTCGTCGTGGTGGGGCACGCCCGGGAGAAGGTCGTCGCGCACCTCGCCGACGTGGACGCCGGGGTGCGCACCGCGGTGCAGGCGCAGCAGAACGGCACCGGGCACGCCGTACGGATGGCCCTGGAGGAGCTGGGGGGCCCGGTCGACGGGACCGTCGTCGTGGTGTGCGGGGACACTCCCCTGCTGACCGGCGACACCCTCAACGCCCTTGCCGCCACGCACTCCGGGGACGGCAACGCGGTCACCGTGCTGACCGCCGAGGTGCCGGACGCGACCGGGTACGGCCGGATCGTGCGGGACGGCGCCTCCGGTGCCGTGACCGCGATCGTCGAGCACAAGGACGCCTCCGCGACGCAGCGGGCGATCCGGGAGATCAACTCGGGTGTCTTCGCCTTCGACGGGCAGCTGCTGGCCGACGCGCTCGGCAAGGTGCGCACCGACAACTCCCAGGGCGAGGAGTACCTGACGGACGTCCTCGGCATCCTCCGCGAGGCCGGGCACCGGGTGGGCGCGTCCGTCGCCGGGGACCACCGTGAGATCGCCGGGATCAACAACCGGGTGCAGCTCTCCGAGGCGCGGCGCATCCTCAACGACCGGTTGCTGACCGACGCGATGCTCTCCGGGGTCACCGTGATCGACCCGGCCACCACGTGGGTCGACGTCACCGTCACCTTCGGCCGGGACGCCGTCGTGCACCCGGGCACGCAGCTGCACGGCGCCACGCATGTCGGCGAGGGCGCGGAGGTCGGCCCCAACAGCCGCCTCAAGGACACGGTCGTCGAGGCCGGGGCCCGGGTCGACAACACCGTCGCCGACGGCGCCCATGTCGGGGCCGGCGCCTCCGTGGGGCCGTACGCCTATCTCCGTCCCGGTACCCGGCTGGGTGCGAAGGGCAAGATCGGGACGTACGTCGAGACGAAGAACGCGCAGATCGGCGAGGGGACGAAGGTCCCGCACCTCTCCTATGTCGGGGACGCCACGATCGGCGAGTACACCAACATCGGTGCCGCGAGCGTGTTCGTGAACTACGACGGACAGGACAAGCACCACACCACCGTCGGGTCGCATTGCCGTACGGGTTCGGACAACATGTTTGTGGCTCCTGTCACGGTCGGGGACGGCTCGTACACCGCGGCGGGGTCCGTGATCACCAAGGATGTGCCGCCCGGTTCGCTGGCCGTGGCCCGTGGCCAGCAGCGGAATATCGAGGGCTGGGTGGCCCGCAAGCGTCCGGGGAGCGCGGCGGCGAAGGCCGCCGAGGCGGCCGCTGGCCAGCAGGAGCGCGAGGACTGACCGGAAACAGGTGCGCCAAAGTCGTCGTACCGTGATAAGTGCACACCCCGCTGTAGACACCTCTGAGGAGACAGTGCTGTGACCGGGATCAAGACGACCGGCGAGAAGAAGATGATGTTCTTCTCCGGCCGCGCCCACCCCGAGCTTGCCGAGGAGGTCGCCCTGCAGCTGGGGGTCGGGGTCGTTCCGACCAAGGCCTTCGACTTCGCGAACGGCGAGATCTACGTCCGCTACCAGGAGTCGGCGCGCGGTGCGGACTGCTTCGTGATCCAGAGCCACACGGCTCCGATCAACCAGTGGATCATGGAGCAGTTGATCATGATCGACGCCCTGAAGCGCGCGTCGGCCCGCTCGATCACCGTGATCGTGCCGTTCTACGGCTATGCGCGGCAGGACAAGAAGCACCGTGGCCGTGAGCCGATCTCGGCGCGGCTGATCGCCGATCTGATGAAGACGGCGGGTGCGGACCGGATCCTCACGGTGGATCTGCACACGGACCAGATCCAGGGCTTCTTCGACGGCCCCGTCGACCACCTCTTCGCGCTTCCACTGCTGGCGGACTACGTGGGCGCGAAGGTCGACCGGAGCAAGCTGACGGTGGTGTCCCCCGACGCGGGCCGGGTGCGGGTCGCGGACCGCTGGTGCGACCGGCTCGGTGCGCCCCTCGCGATCGTGCACAAGCGGCGCGACAAGGACGTGGCGAACCAGGTGACCGTCCACGAGGTGGTCGGCGAGGTCAAGGGCCGGGTGTGTGTGCTGGTCGACGACATGATCGACACCGGTGGCACCATCTGCGCGGCGGCCGACGCCCTGTTCGCGCACGGCGCCGAGGACGTCATCGTGACCGCCACGCACGGTGTGCTGTCGGGTCCCGCCGCCGACCGGCTGAAGAACTCCCGGGTGAGCGAGTTCGTGTTCACGAACACCCTGCCGACGCCGGGTGAGCTGAGCCGTGACCTGGACAAGATCACGGTGCTGTCGATCGCCCCGACGATCGCGAGCGCGGTGCGCGAGGTCTTCGAGGACGGGTCCGTGACCAGCCTCTTCGACGAGCAGTAGGTCGCAAAACGGTTCTGCATGATCGATTTTTCAGTGGCCTCCGCCGCCGAGTACACTCCTTGAGTTGCTCGGCGAGGGAGGCCACGCCTCCGTTATCGACGCGCTCTTCGTAGCAGGCCGATTGTTTGGCCGGGTGACCACCTTCCCCGACTGTTCTACGAGGAGTGACCATGGCCGACATCAAGCTCGCCGCCGAGACCCGCACCGAGTTCGGCAAGGGCGCCGCCCGCCGCATCCGCCGTGACAGCAAGGTTCCCGCCGTGGTCTACGGCCACGGTGCCGAGCCGGTCCACATCACGCTGCCGGGCCACGAGCTCCAGCTCGCCCTGCGCACCCCGAACGTCCTGCTGACCCTGGACATCGAGGGCAAGACCCAGCTGGCGATCCCGAAGGCCGTGCAGCGCGACGCGATCAAGGGCTTCCTCGAGCACGTCGACCTGCTCCTGGTGAAGCGCGGCGAGAAGGTCAACGTCGAGGTCTACGTCCACACCGAGGGCGAGCTCGCGCCGGGCGCCTACCTGCTCGAGCACGTGCTGAGCACGCTGAACGTCGAGGCCGAGGCCACGCACATCCCGGAGTCGGTCACCGTCTCCATCGCGGGCCTGGAGGCCGGCGCCTCGATCCTCGCCAAGGACATCCCGCTGCCCAAGGGCACCACGCTGGTGACCGACGAGGACGCGGTCGTCCTCCAGGTCCTGGCCGCCCAGGCGGAGGAGGCCCCCGCGGACGGCGAGGCCGAGGCCACCGAGGCCTGATCCACCCCGGAATCCCGGTTGTCGGCCGTCGCTCCCTCCGGGGGCGGCGGCCGGCGCTCATGAAGGAGACACGGACGTGACGACCGATGCCAACGGGCCCTGGCTGATCGTGGGCCTGGGCAACCCGGGGCCCGAGTACGCGGCCAACCGGCACAACGTCGGCTTCATGGTCGCCGATCTGCTCGCGGAGCGGATCGGGGGCCGGTTCAAGCGGGCCGGGAAGGCGCAGGCGCAGGTCGTCGAGGGGCGGATCGGTCCGCCCGGACCGGCCAACCGGCGGGTGATCCTGGCCAAGCCGATGTCGTTCATGAACCTGTCCGGCGGGCCGGTGAACGCCCTCAAGGACTTCTACAAGGCGCCGGTCGCGAACATCGTGGCGGTCCACGACGAGCTGGACATCGACTACGGCGTCCTGCGGCTGAAGCTGGGCGGCGGCGACAACGGCCACAACGGCCTGAAGTCGATGACGAAGGCGTTCGGCGCGGACTACCACCGGGTGCGGTTCGGCATCGGGCGCCCTCCGGGCCGTATGCAGGTCGCGGACTTCGTGCTGAAGGACTTCTCGTCGAGCGAGCGCAAGGAGCTCGACTACTTCGTGGACCGGGCGGCCGACGCCGTCGAGGCGCTGGTGACCGAGGGCCTGGAGCGGGCGCAAAGCACGTACAACTCCTGACTTGTCAGCCCACCGGGACGGGCCCGAGTTGACCCCGCGCAGCGCCATGGCCAATGATCCCGGCCATGCCTGCCACCACCTCCCGCCAGACCTCGGCCGCCGCCCTGCGGTTCGGACGGCTGGCGGCGATGGGCACGGTCGCGGTGCTGATCCTGATCGCCGGGGTGTGGGCGTCCTGGGGCAGCGCGCAGTACGTGATGCTGACCAAGGGCCGGGAGCGCGGCACTATCGAGGTGGCGCGCTGTTCGGCGGACGAGTGCAGCGGCCCGTACACCCCGCTGTCCCACGGCTCCGAGGCGCGTGAGCGGGCCGTCATCGAGAAGTCGGTGGCGGTGCGGCAGGGCCGGACCTACACGGTGGTCGTGAAGCCGGGCACCGACGACGTCGTACGGTCCGGGCCCGCGGGTGTGCTGTATTCCTGGGTGCCGATGGGCGGGGCGCTGCTGCTCGCCTCCGTGGTGGTGGCGGGCGGGCTGCGCAGGACGCGGGCCGCGTGGGTGCTGGCCGGGGCCGGGGTCGCGCTGCTCACGGCGGCCTTCGCGGTGATCTGACCGTCCGGCCAGATCACCGCGCGTGACGTCAGCCGGTGTTGCGCAGACCGGCCGCCACGCCGTTGACCGTCAGCAGCAGGGCGCGGGCGAGCAGCGGGTCGGCAGGCTCGCCGGCCGCCGCCGCGTCACGCTGGCGCTTGAGCAGGGTCACCTGGAGGTAGGAGATCGGGTCCAGGTAGGCGTCGCGGATGGCGAAGGTCTGCTTCAGGACCGGGGTGGCGTCGAGGAGTTCGGCCTCACCGGTGATGCGCAGGACCTCGCGGACGGTCAGCTCGTGCTCGGCCTCGATGTCGGCGAAGACGTGCTGGAGCTCGGCCGGGACGAGGGTCTCGACGTAGTGGCGGGCGACGCGCAGGTCGGTCTTCGCGAGCGTCATCTCGACGTTGGAGATGAAGTTCCGGAAGAAGTGCCACTGCTCGTGCATCTCGTCGAGCACCGTGTCCAGGCCTGCCTCACGCAAGGCCTTCAGACCCGAGCCGACGCCGAACCAGCCGGGCACGATCTGCCGGGACTGGGTCCAGCCGAACACCCACGGGATGGCGCGCAGTCCGTCGAGGGAGACGCCCGAGCCGGGGCGGCGGGAGGGCCGTGAGCCGAGGTGCAGGTCGGCGAGCTGGTCCACCGGGGTCGACGCCAGGAAGTACGTCGGCAGGTCCGGGTCCTCGACGAGCTTGCGGTAGGCCGCGTGGGCGGCGTCGCTCACCACGTCCATCGCCGCGTCCCAGCGGGCCAGCGCCTCGTCGGACTGGCGCGGGGCGGTGTGCAGGGCGGAGGCCTGGAGGGTGGCCGCGACCGTCAGCTCCAGGTTCTCCCGGGCCAGCGACGGCACGAGGTACTTGTCGGAGATGACCTCGCCCTGCTCGGTCACCTTGATCTCGCCCTCCAGGGTGCCCCAGGGCTGGGCGAGGATCGCGTCGTGCGAGGGGCCGCCACCGCGCCCGACGGTGCCGCCGCGGCCGTGGAAGAGGCGCAGCCGTACGCCGTAGCGGTGGGCGACGTCACGCAGCCGCCGCTGCGCCCGGTGGATCTCCCACTGGCTGGTGGTGATGCCTCCGAACTTGGAGGAGTCCGAATAGCCGAGCATGACCTCCTGCACATCGCCGCGCAGGGCCACGAGCCTGCGGTACGACGGGTCGGAGAGCATGTCCTCCAGGATGGTGTCGGCGGCCTTCAGCTCGTCGGTGGTCTCCAGGAGCGGCACGATGCCGATCTTCGCCCAGCCGGCGTGCAGGTCGAGCAGTCCGGCCTCGCGGGCCAGCACCGCGGCCGCGAAGACGTCGTCGGCGCCCTGGCACATCGAGATGATGTACGACTCGATGACCTCGGGCCCGAAGACCTCCAGGGCCCGCTTCACGGTCTGGAAGACACCGAGGGTCTTCTCCCCGGCCGCGTCGACGGGCGCCGGGGTGGGGCCGAGGGGACGGCGGGACCGCAGCTCCTTGGCGAGCAGCTTGGCCCGGTACTCGCGGGGCATGTCCGCGTACCGCCAGGACTCCTCGCCGAGCCGGTCGAAGAGCTGGCCGAGGGCGTGGTGGTGGGCGTCGGCGTGCTCGCGGACGTCCATGGTGGCGAGCTGGAGGCCGAAGGCGGACAGGGTGCGGATGGTGCGGTTCATCCGGCCGTCCGCGAAGAGGCCGCCCCGGTGCTCGCGCAGCGAGGTCTGGATGAGGGTGAGGTCGTGCAGCAGCTCGGAGGTGCCGAGGTAGTCGCGGCCGTCCTCGTGCGGGATGCCCCTGGCCAGGCGCGTCTTGGTGTTCTCCAGCTTCTGCCGGATGCAGGTGGCCTTGAGGCGGTACGGCTCCTCGGAGTTGAGGCGCTTGTAGCGGGGGCTGATCTCCGGCAGCCGCTCCAGGTCGGCGCGCAGGGACTCCAGGAGTTCCTCGGTGGCGCCGGTGTAGCGGATGGAGTTCGACAGGAAGCCGCGCAGCTCGTCGATGAGCTCCAGGGCGTCGTTGATGCCGTGCTCGTGCTGGAGGATCAGGACGTCCCAGGTGACCTGGGGGGTGACGTTGGGGTTGCCGTCGCGGTCGCCGCCGATCCAGGTGCCGAAGGTGAGCGGGCGGGTGGCGTCGGGGAGCCGGACGCCGACGCGCTCCAGCTCGGCGGTGAGGTCCTCCAGGACGTCCCCGACGGCGCCCGCGTGCAGCTCGTCGAGGTAGTAGATGGCGTTGCGGGCCTCGTCGGCGGGCTCGGGGCGTACGACCCGCAGCTCGTCGGTCTGCCAGACGAGGTCGATGTTCTCGGCCAGACGGGTGTCGTAGCGGCGCCGGTCCGACTCGATGACCGGCGTCTCCAGCAGGGCGGCGATCCGGCGGAGCTTGTTCAGCACCGAGCGGCGGGCGGCCTCCGTGGGGTGAGCCGTGAAGACCGGGCGGACGTTCAGGTTGGCGACCGTCTGGCGCAGGTGCTCGGGGTCGGCGTCCTTGAGGCGGTCGGCCGTACGGGCGAGGAGACCGCCCTCGGCGGCCCGGCGGGCGCGCAGCTCACGGCCTCGGTGCACCTGCTCGGTGACGTTGGCCAGGTGGAAGTAGGTGGAGAAGGCACGCACCAGCTTGGCGGCGGTCTCCAGTTCGGTGCCGCGCAGCAGCTCGGCGGCGGCTTCCCCGTCCTCGCGGGTGAGACGGCGGACCTTCTCGACGAGTTCCAGCAGCTCGGGGCCCTCCTGGCGGACGAGGGTCTCGCCCAGGAGGTCGCCCAGCCGGCGGATGTCGGCACGCAGCTCGCTACTGGTCGAGGTGGCGCTCGTGGTCAGGTCGTCGGCACTGCTCACAGGTGCGGCTCCTTGCAGTGTTGAAGCTCGTCTGGAGGGAACCCGGAGGCCGGTCGTGCGGCAGCCGCCGCATACGGGCCGGACATCCGGGAAGAAAACAGAGCGGACCGCGCTGTCCGACCGACTCCAAGGATAGGTGTCGATGCGGACGCGCAGACTTTTGGGCTCTTGCCGTGAGACGGCGACGCACTGCCATACTTACGACGCCGTAGGTTACGGAACCGTAGGGTCCGCTGTAACGGAACCCGGGCAGGATTCCCGCAGCCCGGCACCTGACTCAACCCTCGAACCCCACAGGGGACGCCCATGACCACGCGCTCCGATGTGATCGCAGACGCCCCGAAGGCGCCCGACGACACCCCCACTTCCTCGGCGACCCTCGGCGGCGACAGCAAAGGGTCCATCGAGCAGCTGGCCCTTCTCGTCTTCATCGTCGTCCCCTTCCTGGCCCTCCTCGCGGCGGTACCGCTGGCCTGGGGCCGGGGCGTGAGCTGGCTGGACCTCGGTCTGCTGGTCTTCTTCTACTACCTGGGCTGTCACGGTGTGACGATCGGCTTCCACCGCTACTTCACCCACGGTTCCTTCAAGGCGAAGCGTCCGCTGCGGATCGCGCTGGCGCTCGCCGGTTCGATGGCGGTCGAGGGCCCGCTGGTCCGCTGGGTCGCCGACCACCGCAAGCATCACAAGTTCTCCGACGCCGAGGGCGACCCGCACTCGCCGTGGCGCTTCGGTGAGACGCTCCCGGCGCTGATGAAGGGCCTGTGGTGGGCGCACATCGGCTGGATGTTCGACGAGGAGCGGACCCCGCAGGACAAGTACGCGCCGGACCTGATCAAGGACCCGGCGATCCGGGCGATCTCCCGCCAGTTCCTCCTGTGGACGATGCTCTCCCTCGCCCTGCCCGCCCTGATCGGCGGTCTGGTGACGATGTCCTGGTGGGGCGCGTTCACCGGCTTCTTCTGGGGTTCCCTGGTCCGGGTCTGCCTCCTGCACCACGTGACCTGGTCGATCAACTCGATCTGCCACGCGGTCGGCAAGCGGCCCTTCAAGTCGCGGGACCGCTCGGGCAACGTGTGGTGGCTGGCGGTGCTGTCCTGCGGTGAGTCCTGGCACAACCTGCACCATGCCGACCCGACGTCGGCGCGGCACGGGGTGATGCGGGGGCAGGTGGACTCCTCGGCGCGGCTGATCCGCTGGTTCGAGCTGGCCGGCTGGGCGTACGACGTGCGCTGGCCGTCACGCTCACGTATCGATTCCCGCCGGAACACGGACGGGGACGGCTCCCGACGCGGGACGGAGACCGTCGAGGCGGCATGATGGACGCCGTGGCGACCGACTCCAGCAGTACCCCGAGCAACGAGGCGAAGGCGCGGCGTCCCCGGCGCACCCGGATGACGGGTGCCGAGCGCCGCGCGCAGCTTCTGGAGATCGGTCGCACGCTCTTCGCGGCAAAGGGTTTCGAGGCCACGTCGGTGGAGGAGATCGCCGCGAAGGCCGGGGTCTCCAAGCCGGTGGTGTACGAACACTTCGGCGGCAAGGAGGGCCTGTACGCGGTGGTGGTGGACCGTGAGATGCGGCGCCTGCTGGACATGGTGACGAGCAGTCTGACCGCCGGCCACCCCCGCGAACTATGCGAACAGGCGGCGTTCGCGCTCCTCGACTACATCGAGGAGTACACGGACGGCTTCCGCATCCTGGTCCGCGACTCCCCGATCCCCCAGTCCACGGGCTCCTTCGCCTCGCTGATCTCGGACATCGCCACCCAGGTCGAGGACATCCTGGGCCGCGAGTTCAAGAGGCGCGGCTTCGATCCCAAGCTCGCTCCGCTGTACGCCCAGGCCCTGGTCGGCATGGTCGCCCTGACCGGCCAGTGGTGGCTGGACGTGCGCCGCCCGAAGAAGGCGGAGGTGGCGGCGCACCTGGTGAACCTCGCGTGGCACGGCCTGGACGGCCTGGAGGCGAAACCGCGACTGATAGGGCGCCGCAAGAGCTGAGTCCCGCGGCGCCCTGTGACGTCGATCAGTGCCTGACGATCAGTTGCTTGATGATCAGTGCTTGAACGCGTCCTTCGCCTTCTCCTTCGCCTGCCGGGCGTCCCCCTTGGACTGCTGGGCGCGCCCCTCGGCCTCCATGCGTTCGTTGCCGACCGCACGGCCCATGGCTTCCTTGGCCTTGCCCTTGGCCTGTTCCTTCTTGGCCTTGGCCTTCTGGTCTCCTGCCACCGTTCTCACTCCCAGCGATTGCGACTCCGCTGTCATCACTGCGGGTGACCCGGGCGGCTCCGGTCAAACAAGGAACTCCAGCCGGTTGCCCACCGGGTCGTGGGAGTAGAACCGCCGTCGGCCCGGCAGCGCCGAGTCCCACTCGACCGCGGCACCGTGCGCCTCCAGCCGGGCGGCGTACGCCGAGATGTCGGTGACCCGCAGCCCGGGGTGGGCCTTGCGCGCGGGGCGGAAGTCCTGCTCGATGCCGAGGTGCAGCTCCACGCCCCGGGCCCGGAACCAGCACCCGCCCCGCGCCGCGAGTTCCGGCGGCTTGGGGATCTCCGTCATGCCGAGGACGTCGGTGTAGTACGCCCGCAGCAGGTCCTCGGAGCCCGGTGGGGCGGCCAGTTGGACGTGGTCCACGGCGAGCAGCATCAGGCCGCCTTCCGGGCCACCGCGAAGATCCGGCGGAACGGGAAGGCCGTACCGTGCGGGCCCGCCGGGTACGCCTCGCGCAGGGCCGCCCGGTACCGGGCCAGGAAGTCCTCGCGGGCCGCCGGGTCGTCGGCGAGGGCGGTCAGGACCGGGCGCAGGCCCGTTCCCTTGACCCAGTCGAGGACCGGGTCCTCGCCGGGCAGGACATGGACGTACGTCGTCTCCCAGGCGTCCACCTCGCAGCCGAGGTCCGCCAACGCGGCCAGATAGTCCTGGGGCGCGAGGACCGCGTCCGCGTGGCGCAGGGTGCCGGCGAGGCCCGCGGACCCGGCGAGTTCGCGCATCAGGCGGTGGCTCGGGGAGTCGAAGTTGCCGGGCACCTGGAAGGCGAAGGTGCCGCCGGGGGCGAGCCCGGCGATCCAGCCGGCGAAGAGGTCCACGTGCCCGGGGACCCACTGGAGCGTCGCATTGCTGACGACGAGGTCGTACGGCTGTGAGGGCGCCCAGGTGCGGACGTCCGCGTGGGCGAAGTCGAGGCTGCCGCCGCCGGGGGTGGGGCCGGCGTACTCGACCCGCGCCTTGTCGAGCATCTCGGCGGAGTTGTCGTAGCCGGTGATGCGGGCGGTGGGCCAGCGTTCGGCCAGCACCGCCGTGACGTTGCCGGGGCCGCAGCCCAGGTCGGCGATCACGGGCCGCTCGCCGGGCAGGTCGGGGACGCGGGCGAGGAGGTCGGTGAAGGGGCGGGCGCGGTGTCCTGCGTGGCGGAGGTACTGAGCGGGGTCCCAGGTCGTCATGGGACCCACTGTCCCCCTGATTTTATCTTGATGTCAAGAGACTCGACTTCAAGAGACTTCACGTCGACACAACCACTACACTGATCGTCATGGAGGACGAGGTCGATCGGCTGGTCGCTGCGTGGCGCCGGGAGCGCCCGGACCTCGACGTGGAGCCGCTGGAAGTACTCAGCCGGGTGAGCAGACTGGCCCGGCACCTGGACCGGGCACGCCGGCTGGCCTTCGCCGAGCACAGCCTGGAGCCCTGGGAGTTCGACGTGCTGACCGCGCTCAGGCGCGCGGGGACGCCGTATCAGCTCTCCCCCGGACAGCTGCTGACGCAGACCCTGGTCACCTCGGGCACCATGACCAACCGCATCGACCGGCTGGCCAAGAAGGGCCTGGTGGAGCGGTTGCCCGACCCGAGCGACCGGCGGGGCGTGCTGGTCAGGCTCACGGAGGACGGCAAGGACCGCGCGGACCAGGCCCTCGCCGGTCTGCTGGAACAGGAACGCGCGATCCTCGCCGAGCTGTCCCGCGCCCAGCGCGGGGAACTGGCCGGTCTGCTGCGCCAGTTGACCGCGCCGTTCGACAACATCCCCGGCTAGGCGCTCCGCGGGGAGAGCCGCGCGACGGAGCCGCATGTTGATGCAGCCCCGCGCCCCTTACGGCGTCACCGTCGCCCCCCTACGCCAGCTGACCGCCCCGCTCGACGACATCCCCCGCCAGGTCGACGGGGCCCACGCCCGCGCGGCGCGCGAGTGCGACCGCGGCCAGGGTGGAGTGGACGCCCAGCTTGCCGAGGACGTTCTGCATGTGGGTGCGGACGGTGTGCGGGGAGAGGAACAGTCTCTCCGCGACCGCCTTGCGGCCGAGCCCCGCCACCATGCAGCGCAGGACCTCGCGCTCCCTCGGTGTCAGGGACTCCACCAGCCGCTCGCTCTCGGTGCGGTGCTTGCGGGCCGCGGTGAGCTCCCGCAGTACGCCCGTGAGCAGGGCGGGCGGCAGATGGGTCTCGTCGCGCAGGACCCCTCGTATGACCGTGAGCAGCCGGGACAGCGAGCAGTCCTTGGCGACCCAGCCCGAGGCGCCGGCCTGGAGGGCGAGCGCGGCCCGCCGCGGGTCGTCCTTCTCGGCGAGCACGACGATCCGGACCGCGGGCTGTGCCGTACGGACCCCGGCGACCAGCGAGATGCCGTCCACCAGCCCGTCCTCGCCGCTGTCCGGCACGGACACGGCGGGCCTGATGCCCTGGACGTTGCCGCCCAGGTCGGCGTCGACGAGCAGCACGTCGAAACGGCGCCCCTCGGCTGCCGCCCGCTCCAGCGAGCGCAGCGCGGCGGGACCGCTGCCGGCCGCGGAGACCTCCACGTCGGGCTCGGCCGCCAGCGCGGCGGCGAGCGACTCGGCGAAGATGCGATGGTCGTCGACGACCAGGACTCGGATGCGAACCACGAAACCCCCTTCCCCAAGCTCTCGAAGAGCAGGGGATACCCCATCGTCTTCGTCTGAGGACGACTCGGGAGACGACACCGGCGCGGGTACGACGCCCGAAGCACGATGGCCGCACGGCCGCCGCCGCGCAAGAACTGCTACCCCCACTTCGGGCGCCGTACCCGACTGTCTCGCCCCCTGATCAGCACCGGCCCCCACCGGTGCTGTTCATCAGGGTACGGCCGGGGGGCAGGAGCGGAAGGTTATTTGCAGAACTGGCTGTCCGGTGCGTTTATGGTGAGCCGCATGTTTCGTCTGGAGACAGAAGTCGACAAAGCCCGGCAAGATCTGCTCCGCAAACGTCTGCTGGAGACCAACACGGCGGCCTCCCCGGTGCTCCGCGCGCTGCGCGGAACCCCAGGTGAACGCGAACTTCCGCTCCACGTCTGGGCGTTGGGCCCGACCGGGGATCTCGCGGGCGGACTCGTCGGCCACACCTGGACGAGCTGGCTGCATGTCACGTACCTCTGGGTCGACGGACGCCACCGTGGCACCGGGCTCGGTTCGCAATTGCTCGCGACGGCGGAACGGCTCGCGCACCGCGACCGGGGCTGCACCGCCGTACGCCTGGAGACCTGGGACTTCCAGGCGCCGGGGTTCTACCAAAAGCAGGGGTACGAGGTGGTGTGCGTGATCCCGGACTACCCGCCGGGCGTCACGGAGTACACGCTGACCAAGCGGCTGGTCAGCCCCTGAAGCGCCAGGAGCCCGGGTCGCCCTCCTCCAGGCCCATCTCCCGGGCGATCCCGGCGGCGCGGCGGTAGGAGACGTCGGGGTAGTGCTCGGGGTGCACCTCGACGAAGCCGTTCGGGTCGGCGGCGGCCGTGCGCAGGGCCTCGCGGAGCGTGTGCTCCTGTTCGTCCAGCCGCATCCGCTCCTCGCGCCGCCGGGCGGCGACCGCGCCCCGGCGGGCCGTCCCGGCCACGATGCCGAGCGCGACCAGCGCGAACGCGCCCACGCCCAGGACCCCCGCGGTGGCGTCCGCGTCACCGGGCGTCCTGGGGCGCAGCAGACCCTCGGGGTCCACGAGCACGGTGATCCGCTGGCCGACGGCGAAGCGGCCGGACCGGGTCTGGAGGGCGGGTCCGGCGATCCTGGTGCCGTCGCGGCGGGCGAGGGCGTAGTCGTAGGTGTTCTCCTGCTGTCCCTGGTCGGAGGCGCGCCATTCCCGTACGACGGTGGCGTTGACGCGTTCGCCGCGGCGCTCCAGGGTGAGGTCGTCGTGGACGAGGTCGGCGAAGTACACCGCCGTCAGGGAGGCGCCCACCACGAACAGCGCGGCGGGCAGGCCGGACTCGCCCGCGCACAGCTTGGTCAGGAGTACGGCGAGGAGCACGCCGTGGGCGATCCACAGGGGCACGAGGAGGCCGTAGCCGTGGTCGTCCGCCAGCAGGAACAGGCCGGCGATCGCGGCGAGGACATAACAGCCGATGCCGATCGCCGACAGGATGCGGTGGTGCCCTCGACTCACGCTCCGACGCTACTGGGGCGTCTGCCAGGGAGAGGCCCGGCTTTCCCCAAGATCGGATCAAGCCGGGCAAAGCAGGGGTCGGCCGGGGTTCAGACCAGGCGTCGGGCCCCCGGGGAGGGCACCGCCTCGAACACCCGCGGAGCGGTGAACCCCGCGGCGGCGAACGCCTCTTCGACCGCCTTGGTGACGGTGTCCACGTCGGCCGCCTCGGCGAGCACGATCGCCGAGCCGCCGAAGCCGCCGCCGGTCATCCGGGCGCCCAGGGCGCCGGAGGCGAGGGCGGTGTCGACGACCAGGTCCAGCTCCGGGCAGGAGATCCGGAAGTCGTCGCGCAGCGAGGCGTGGCCGGCCACCAGCACCGGTCCGATCGCCCGGGTCTCGCCCGACTCCAGCAGGGCGATGACCTTCTCGACCCGCTCGTCCTCGGTGACGACATGGCGGACCAGGCGTACGGCCTCCTCGTCGTCGCCCAGCCGCGCGAGGGCCGCGTCCAGCTCGCCGTAGGGGATGTCCCGCAGGGCGTCGACGCCGAGCAGGGCCGCGCCCCGCTCGCAGCCCGCGCGGCGCTTGCCGTACTCGCCCTCGTTGTGGGCGTGCTTGACGCGGGTGTCGACGACCAGCAGGCGCATGCCCTCGGCGGCGAGGTCGAAGGGGATCTGCTTCTGCGAGAGGTCCCGGGTGTCCAGGAACAGGGCGTGCCCGGTCTCGCAGCAGGCGGACGCGGTCTGGTCCATGATCCCGGTGGGGGCGCCGACGTAGACGTTCTCGGCGCGCTGGCACAGCCGGGCCAGCTGCCAGCGCTGGAGGCCCAGTTCGTAGAGGTCGTTGAGCGCCAGGGCGATCACGACCTCCAGGGCCGCCGACGAGGACAGGCCCGCGCCCGCCGGGACCGTGGAGGCGAGGTGGACGTCGGCGCCGGTGACCGGGTGGCCGGCCTCGCGCAGCGCCCAGACCACACCGGCCGGGTAGGCGGTCCAGTCCCGGTCGGTCTCGGGGGCGAGGTCGTCCAGTCGCAGCTCGACGACTCCGCCCTCGATGTCGGCCGAGTGCAGCCGCAGGACGCCGTCCTCGCGCCGGGAGACGGCCGCGACCGCGGTGTGCGGCAGCGCGAAGGGCATCACGAAGCCGTCGTTGTAGTCGGTGTGCTCACCGATGAGGTTGACGCGCCCCGGCGCCGACCAGACGCCCTCGGGCTCGGTTCCGTAGAGCTCCACGAAACCGCGCTGCACCTGCTCCACTACTGCTCCCTTGCGATGTGCTGAGCGAACTCCCAGGCGTCCGCGACGATCCCCGCGAGATCCGCGCGGGACGGGTTCCAGCCCAGCTTCTCGCGGGCGGTGGCCGCGGAGGCGACCAGGGTGGCCGGGTCGCCGCCCCGGCGGGGGGCCACGACCTCGGGGATCGGGTGCCCGGTGACCTCGCGGACCGTCTCGATGACCTGGCGGACCGAGAAGCCCTCGCCGTTGCCGAGGTTGCAGATGAGGTGCTCGCCGGGCTGTGCGGCCGTCAGGGCCAGCAGGTGGGCGTCGGCGAGGTCGGCGACGTGGATGTAGTCGCGCACGCAGGTGCCGTCCGGGGTCGGGTAGTCCTCGCCGAAGACGGAGATCGCCTCCCGCTTGCCCTGGGCGACCTGGAGGATCAGCGGGATGAGGTGCGACTCGGGGTCGTGCCGCTCGCCCTGGTTGCCGTACGCCCCGGCGACGTTGAAGTACCGCAGGGACACGGCACCGAGCCCGTGGGCGTTCGCCTCACTGGTGATCATGAAGTCGACGGCGAGCTTCGAGGCGCCGTACGGGTTGGTGGGCCGGGTCGGCGCCGACTCGACGATCGGCACCTCCTCGGGCTCCCCGTACGTGGCGGCCGTGGAGGAGAAGACGAGTCGGCGCACACCGGCCTCGCGCATGGCGCCGAGCAGGGCCATGGTGCCGCCGACGTTGTTGTCCCAGTACTTCTCGGGCTTCACGACCGACTCGCCGACCTGCGAGAACGCGGCAAAGTGGAGCACGCCGTCGAAGGAGGAGTCGAGCCACTTGGCGGCGTCGCGGATGTCGCCCTCGATGAAAGTGGCGCCCGCGGGCACCCCCTCGCGGAAGCCGGTGGAGAGGTTGTCGAGGACGACGACCTCGTGGCCGGCCTCCAGCAGGTGCTGGGCCACGACCCCGCCGACATACCCCGCGCCACCTGTCACCAGGTACTTCATGAACTCGCTACCTCTCGCAGTCGCTGTGCCGCGGCCTCCGGTCGGATGTCGTTGATGAAGACGTCCATGCCCGACTCGGAGCCCGCGAGGAACTTCAGCTTGCCGGACGTACGGCGAATGGTGAAAAGCTCCAGGTGGAGCGCGAAGTCGTCACGGTTGACGCCCTCGAACTCCTCCAGCGCACCGAACGGCGCCTGATGCCAGCCGGCGATGTAAGGCGTAGGAGGCTCACCTTCTCCGAAGATCCGGTCGAAGCGCCTCAAGAGTTCCAGATAGACCTTGGGGAACTCTGTGCGGGCCTCCTCGTCGAGGCCGAGCAGGTCCGGCACCCGGCGCTTCGGATACAGATGCACCTCGTACGGCCAGTGCGCCGCGTAGGGCACGAAGGCGACCCAGTGCTCACCCTCCAGGACGACCCGCTCGTCGGCGAGTTCGCGCTCCAGGACGGCGTCGAAGAGGTTCTCGCCTCCGGTCGCCTCCTTGTGAGTCGCGAGAGAGCGCAGCATCTGCGCGGTGCGCGGAGTGGTGAACGGGTAGGCGTAGATCTGGCCGTGCGGGTGACCCAGGGTTACACCGATCTCGGCACCGCGGTTCTCGAAGCAGAACACCTGCTCGACGGAAGGGAGATGCGAGAGCTCCGAAGTCCGGTCGGTCCAGGCGTCGAGCACCAGCCGCGCCTGTTCCTCGGTCAGATCCGCGAAGGAGGAGTTGTGGTCGGAGGTGAAGCAGACGACCTCGCAGCGCCCCGAGTCGCCGGCCAGCGAGGGGAAACGATTCTCGAACACCACGACGTCGTACGACGAGTCCGGGATCTCACTCAGCCGCTCACCCTGCGACGGGCAGAGCGGGCACTCGTCCTTGGGCGGGTGGTAGGTGCGCCCCTGCCGGTGCGAGGCGATGGCCACGGAGTCGCCGAGCAGCGGATCCCGACGAACCTCGGACGTGGTGACAGTCCGCTCCAGCGGACGCCGGTCCACGGCGTCGCGGACGGTGTCGTCCCGCAGGTCGTAGTAGATGAGCTCGCGACCGTCGGCCAGCCGGGTCGAGGTCTTCTTCACCGCTGGACTCCTTCACTCAAACATAACTAAACACAAGTAACCATAACCCCCCACCGACGTCAACATCAGAATCAAACAAAGCGCATCAGTCGAGGTGTTCAATTGCTGACTATGCAAACCCCCACACAAGGTGCATACATCGCATATCCCTCAGACCTCGCGGCAGAGCTGAGACTCCCCACCAACTGGCTCGACTACACGATCCTCGGCATCTACTTCGTCGTCGTCCTCGGGATCGGCTTCGCGGCCCGCCGCTCGGTCAAGACCAGCCTGGACTTCTTCCTCTCCGGCCGCTCCCTGCCGGCCTGGATCACGGGTCTCGCCTTCATCTCGGCCAACCTGGCCGCGACGGAGATCCTGGGCATGGCCGCCAACAGCGCGCAGTACGGCGCCTACACGGTGCACTGGTACTGGATCGGCGCCATCCCGGCCATGGTCTTCCTCGGCCTGGTGATGATGCCCTTCTACTACGGCAGCAAGGTCCGCTCGGTCCCCGAGATGCTCCTCCTGCGCTTCGACAAGTGGGCCCACCTCCTCAGCTCGGCCCTGTTCGCCCTCGCGGCCATCCTGATCGCGGGCGTCAACCTCTACGCCCTGGCCATCGTCGTCGAGGCCCTCCTGGGCTGGCCGCAGTGGGTGGCCATCGTGGTCGCGGGCGCCTTCGTCCTCGCCTACATCACCCTCGGCGGCCTCTCCTCCGCCATCTACAACGAGGTCCTCCAGTTCTTCGTGATCCTGGCCGCCCTGATCCCCCTGGTCGTCCTCGGCCTGAAGAAGGTCGGCGGCTGGGACGGCCTGACGGACAGACTGACGGCGGAACACGGAGCGAACTTCACGACGGCGTGGGGCGGCACGGGCATCGGCAGCGCGAACCCGCTGGGCGCGAACTGGCTGACGATCGTGCTCGGCCTCGGCTTCGTCCTGTCCTTCGGCTACTGGACGACGAACTTCGCGGAGGTCCAACGGGCGTTGTCGGCCAAGAACTTGAGCGCGGCCCAGCGCACGCCCCTGATCGCGGCGTTCCCCAAGATCTTCATCGTCTTCCTGGTGATGATCCCGGGCCTGACGGCGGCGGCCCTGATCCCGGGCTTCGGCACCACCGAGTCGGGCTACCAGTACAACGACGCCATCCCGTACCTGATGGAACAGCTCCTGCCGAACGGCGTCCTGGGCATCGCGGTGACGGGCCTGCTCGCGGCCTTCATGGCGGGCATGGCGGCCAACGTCTCGTCCTTCAACACGGTGTTCACGAACGACATCTGGTCGCGGTACGTGGTCCGGGGCCGCGAGGACGAGTACTACGTCCGCTTCGGCCGCCTGATCACGGTGATCGGAGTGGCGGCCTCGGTCGGCACCGCCTTCCTGGCCTCCTCCTTCTCCAACATCATGAGCTACCTCCAGACCCTGTTCTCCTTCTTCAACGTGCCGATGTTCGTCGTCTTCGTCGTCGGCATGTTCTGGAAGCGCGCGTCGGCGAAGTCCGGCTTCTGGGGACTGCTCGCCGGCACGGTCGCGGCGATGGTGAACTACTTCTGGATCTACAAGCAGGGCGTCATCGGCATCCCCACCGACCAGGGCGCCAACTTCGTCTCGGCGATCGTCGGCTTCGTCGCCGGCGCCGTCGTCATGGTGGCCGTGTCCCTCTTCACCTCCCCGAAGCCCGCCGAGGAACTCCAGGGCCTGGTCTACGGCACGACGTCCCCCGGCATGTCCGAGGCACCGGCCGCCGGCGACGACGCCTGGTACCGCAGGCCGGCCCTGCTGGGCTGGGGCGCGGTCGTCCTGGCCGCCGCCTGCTACATCCCGTTCTCGTTCTGACCCCGGAGGCCTGACCCACCATGTCCGAACACGACGTCCAGCGCGAAGTCACCGAACTCCAGGCCAAGTCCGCCACGGCGGCCCGCATCTTCGACCTGCGCCGCATCATCGGCGGCCTCTTCGTCCTCTACGGCATCATCGTCACGATCGCCGGAATCAACCCCTCCGACGCCACGCTCTCCAAGGCCGAGGGAGTCAACATCAACCTCTGGACCGGCCTGGGGATGCTCGCCCTGGGCATCTTCTTCCTGCTCTGGCTCAAGCTGAGGCCTGCGGCGCCGGTGCGGTCGGAGGGTCCTGCGGAGGAGTGATGCCGGGTTCGGTCGTGGGGCGGGTGCGGCTCCGTCGTGGCTGGTCGCGCAGTTCCCCGCGCCCCTGGGTGGGCCATGTGGACGCTCCTCAAGCCGCGTACGGCGCGCAGGGGACGGGGTGGGGGGTGTCCGCCCGCAGCGGCCGGCGTCCGTTACCGAGAACTTCTCAAGTGGCCGAGCCGCCGGACCGAGGACGGATACCCCCCACCCCGGCCCCGACCCCACCACCGAACGCAACGCGCTACACAAGCCCCCACCGAAGCCGAGCAGGCCGCCGCAGGCATCCAGGGGCGCGGGGAACTGCGCAAAAACGCCCGCCCCCACCGAACCCGCAGACGAATACGGCTCAACCGCCGGAGGCCGACGCCCGATCCAACAACCCCGTCCGAGCAGCCAACGCCGCCGCCTCCAACCGAGACCCCACCCCCAGCTTCATCAACACCCGCTGCACATGCGTCCGAGCAGTGGACGGCGCTATCCCCATCCCGGCGGCGATCAACCGCGTGTCCTCCCCGTCAGCCACCCGCACCAGCACCTCGACCTCCCGAGGCGTCAGCATCTGCAACAACCGCTGCCCTTCGTCATCCGGCTGAGCCGCCGGATTCAGCAGCTCGCTGAACGCCCCCTGGAGCAACTGCGGAGCAACCGCCGCCTCCCCCGCCCGCGCCTTCATGATCGCCCGCTCGACACCCTCGATCCGCTCGTCATGCCGCACATACCCGGACGCCCCCGCCGCGAACGCCGCCGCGATCCCCCGAGGGCTCGGCACCGGACCCAGCACCAGCACAGCCACCTGCGGCCGCTCCCGTTTGATCTTCACGACCGGGTCGAACATCCCCGGCTCGGCCGGAGTCGCCGTCCCCAGCAGGCACACCTCGGGTGCCCGGCTGATCACCAGCTCCGCCGCCCCCGCGGCAGGCGCCGCCGCCGCGAGCACCCGGTGCCCGCGCAGTTTCAACGCCGAGGCCAACGCCTCGGCGAGCAATCGGTGGTCGTCGACCACCATGAGCCGAACTCCCATCGAGCAACCCCCCAGTCCCCCCATGGATCCGTGTGAAGGCCCCACTATGGATGCCCACTGATCCGCACGGACAGAGGCCCTCTCCCAGCGCCCCGCCCTTCATGCCCCCGGAAGCTACACGCTAGTTCGACGTTGCGCTTCCCCTACCGGTGAGAAGTGTCCCGGAAGAGCTGAATTCCCGGCTTTCCTGTAGTTCGAGGCCGATGTGCGGCACCTCCACACACCGGCACCTTCACACCGGCACCTCCACACACCGGCACCCGCACCCGCACTCCCCGGTACCCGCACCCACACCCCCCACCGACCACCTACGCGTCCTCGGCAAGCTCCAACCACCGCATCTCCAGCTCCTCCCGCTCCCCGACGAGATCCCGCAGCTCGGCATCGAGGGTGGCCACCTTCGCGAAGTCGGTGGCGTTGTCGGCGATCTGCGTGTGCAGCCTGGCCTCCCGGTCGGAGATCTTGTCCAGCTGCCGCTCGATCTTCTGGAGCTCCTTCTTCGCGGCCCGCTGATCGGCGGCGTTCTTCTCCGGTACGGCCTTCACCGGGGCCGGGGAAGAGGCGGCCGCAGCCTCCTCCATCCGCTGCCGCCGCTCCAGGTACTCGTCGATGCCCCGCGGCAGCATCCGCAGGCTCGCGTCCCCGAGCAGCGCGAAGACCCGGTCGGTGGTCCGCTCGACGAAGAACCGGTCGTGGGAGATGACGATCATCGAGCCGGGCCAGCCGTCGAGGACGTCCTCCAGCTGGGTCAGCGTCTCGATGTCCAGGTCGTTGGTCGGCTCGTCGAGGAAGAGGACGTTCGGCTCGTCCATCAGCAGCCGCAGCAGCTGGAGCCGCCGCCGCTCACCACCGGACAGGTCGCCGACCGGCGTCCACTGCTTCTCCTTGTTGAAGCCGAACGTCTCGCACAGCTGCCCGGCGGTCATCTCGCGCCCCTTGCCGAGGTCGACGCGCTCCCGGACCTGCTGAACGGCCTCCAGCACCCGCAGCGCGGGGTTGAGTTCGGCGACCTCCTGGGAGAGGTAGGCGAGCTTGACGGTCTTGCCCACCACCACCTTCCCGCCCACCGGCTGCGTCTCCCCCTCGCTCCGCGCGGCCTCGGCCATGGCCCGCAGCAGCGAGGTCTTGCCCGCGCCGTTGACCCCGACGAGACCGATCCGGTCGCCGGGACCGAGCTGCCAGGTCACATGCTTCAGCAGCACCTTGGGCCCGGCCTGGACGCTCACGTCCTCCAGCTCGAAGACGGTCTTGCCCAGCCGCGAGGACGCGAACTTCATCAGCTCGCTGCTGTCCCGGGGCGGCGGCACGTCCTTGATGAGTTCGTTGGCCGCCTCGACGCGGAAGCGCGGCTTGGACGTACGGGCGGGAGCGCCCCGCCGCAGCCACGCCAGCTCCTTGCGGACCAGGTTCTGCCGCTTGGTCTCCTCGGTGGCGGCGATCCGCTCCCGCTCGGCACGGGCGAAGACGTAGTCGGAGTAGCCGCCCTCGTACTCGAAGACGTCGCCCTTCTGCACGTCCCACATGCGGGTGCAGACCTGGTCGAGGAACCACCGGTCGTGGGTGACGCAGACGAGCGCGGAGCGGCGCTCGCGCAGATGCCGGGCGAGCCAGGAGATGCCCTCGACGTCGAGGTGGTTGGTGGGCTCGTCGAGGACGATCAGGTCCTGTTCCTCGATGAGCAGCTTGGCCAGCGCGATACGGCGGCGCTCGCCACCGGAGAGCGGTGCGATGACGGTGTCGAGGCCCTGCGGGAAGCCGGGCAGGTCGAGCCCGCCGAAGAGTCCGGTCAGCACGTCGCGGATCTTGGCGTTGCCGGCCCACTCGTGGTCGGCCATGTCCCGAATGACCTCGTGCCGGACGGTGGCGGTGGGGTCCAGGGAGTCGTGCTGGGTGAGGACCCCGAGCCGCAGTCCGCCGGAGTGCGTGACGCGCCCGGTGTCGGCCTCCTCCAGCTTGGCGAGCATGCGGATCAGGGTGGTCTTGCCGTCACCGTTGCGGCCCACGACGCCGATGCGATCGCCCTCGGAGACGCCGAGCGAGACACCGTCCAGCAGGGCACGGGTGCCGTACACCTTGCTGACGTTCTCGACATTGACCAGATTGACGGCCATTTTGCTCCTGCCCAGGGGGATCGATCGACCCTCCAGGGTAGTCGGGCGCACGGGCGTCCCCGCGCCCCGCGTCCGTCCGGCCCGCTCCCCGCGGCGGAGGACGCCCGCTCAGGCTCCGCCGATCACCGTCGCACCCGGCGCCGGCCCCGCCGCCGTACGCACCGTCCGGCACGTCCCCGAGGCCCGCAGCGCGTCCGCGATCTTCGTCGCCGAACCGGCGTCACGGGCGAGGAACGCCGTGGTCGGCCCCGAGCCCGAGACGAGCCCGGCGAGGGCGCCCGCCGCGCCTCCTGCCGCCAGGGTGTCGGCGAGTTCCGGGAAGAGCGAGAGGGCGGCGGGCTGGAGGTCGTTGGAGACGGCCGCGGCGAGCGCGTCCGGGTCGCCCTTCGCGAGCGCGTCGAGCAGTTCCTCCGAGGCGACCGGCTCCGGGACGTCGAGGCCCTCGGTGAGCCGGTCGAACTCGCGGAAGACGGCCGGGGTCGACAGCCCCCGCTCCGCCATCGCGAACACCCACGAGAAGCCGCCGCCGGTGTCGAGGGCGCGCAGCTTCTCGCCCCGGCCCGTCCCGAGCGCGGCCCCGCCGACCAGGCTGAAGGGCACATCGCTGCCCAACTCGGCGCAGATGTCGAGCAGTTCCTCCCGGGAGGCGCCGGTCCCCCACAGCGTGTCGCAGGCCAGCAGCGCACCGGCGCCGTCCGCGCTGCCGCCCGCCATCCCGCCGGCGACGGGGATGTCCTTGGCGATGTGGAGGTGCACGGCGGGCTCGATGCCGTAGCGCTCGCCGAGCACGATCGCCGCGCGGGCCGCCAGATTCGTACGGTCGAGGGGGACCTGACCGGCGTCCGGCCCCGCGCAGGTGACCCGGAGCCCGTCGGCGGGCGTCACGGTCACCTCGTCGTAGAGGCCGACCGCGAGGAAGACGTTGGCCAGGTCGTGGAAGCCGTCGGGGCGGGCGGCGCCCACCCCGAGCTGGACGTTGACCTTGGCGGGGACTCGGACCGTGACGCTCACTGCTCGACCGGCTCCTTCGGGGACGCGGGGGCCTGTCCCCCGGACGACGCGGCCTCCGCGATACGCGCGAACTCCTCCACGGTGAGCGCCTCCCCGCGGGCCTGGGGCGAGACCCCGGCCGCGACGAGCGCGCTCTCGGCCGCCGCCGCCGAACCGGCCCACCCGGCGAGCGCGGCCCGCAGCGTCTTGCGGCGCTGGGCGAAGGCCGCGTCCACGACGGCGAACACCTCGTCCCTGGACGCGGTCGTCCTGATCGGCTCGGTCCTGCGGGTGAGCGCGACCAGCCCGCTGTCGACGTTCGGCGCGGGCCAGAAGACGTTGCGGCCGATCGACCCGGCCCGCTTGACCTCGGCGTACCAGTTGGCCTTCACGGACGGGACGCCGTACACCTTCGAACCGGGCGCCGCGGCGAGCCGGTCGGCGACCTCCGCCTGGACCATGACGAGGGTGCGCTCGATGCTCGGGAAGGTGGCGAGCATGTGCAGCAGGACGGGGACGGCGACGTTGTAGGGGAGGTTCGCGACGAGTGCCGTCGGCGCGGGGCCGGGCAACTCGGTGACCTGCATGGCGTCGGAGTGCACCAGCTGGAAGCGGTCCGCGCGGTCGGGCATGCGGGCGGCGATGGTGGCGGGGAGCGCTCCGGCGAGTACGTCGTCGATCTCCACCGCGGTCACCCGGTCCGCCGCTTCCAGGAGGGCGAGGGTGAGTGAGCCGAGACCCGGGCCCACCTCCACCACGACGTCGTCGGGCTTCACCTCGGCGGTGCGGACGATTCGCCTGACCGTGTTCGCGTCGATCACGAAGTTCTGGCCGCGCTGCTTGGTGGGGCGTACGCCTAGAGCTGCCGCCAGTTCGCGGATGTCCGCGGCACCGAGGAGGGCGTCAGAGGAGGGGCTGGTCACGTGGACAGCCTAGCTGCGGGCCGGTGAGGGTCGAGCGCGCCCACCTGGCGGAGCCGCACCTCGATACGGCCCCGCGCCCCTAGTGTCCTGGTCTTGAGTTCTGCGGTCTGATGGGTGTGTGCCTGGACCGCGGTTAGACCCGCTCGTGCTGTCTGAGGACGAGCGGCAGATGCTTGAGGGATGGGCGAACCGCCGGAAGACCGCTCAGGGCTTGGCCCAGCGGGCGCGGATCGTCCTGGCGTGTGCCACGGGGCAGTCCAACAGTGCCGTGGCACGGGATTTGGGGGTGGCCCGTTCCACGGTGAACACGTGGCGGGCCCGGTTCCTGCGGGACCGGCTGGATGGCCTGGCGGACGAGCCGCGTCCCGGAGTGCCGCGCACCATCACCGACGCTCAGGTGGAGGAGGTGGTGGTGCGCACCCTGGAAGAAGTCCCCGAGGGCGCGACGCACTGGTCCAAGCGGGAACTGGCCAAGCGGGTGGGGATCTCACCGACCAGCGTGCACCGCATCTGGCGGGCGTTCGGCCTCCAGCCGTGGCGCGTCGAGGACTTCAAGATCTCCCCGGACCCGCTGCTGCTCGACAAGATCCGGGACGTGGTCGGTCTGTATCTGGCGCCGCCGGCGAATGCCGCGGTGTTCGCGGTGGACGAGAAACCGCAGATCCAGGCGCTGGAGCGGACCGCGCCCGTGCTGCCGATGGTGCCCGGCACGCCCGAGCGGCGCAGTTTCGACTACGTCCGGCACGGCACGGTGGACCTGTTCGCCGCGCTGAACACGGCCACCGGCAAGGTGATCGGTCATCTGTCCGCGCAGCACCGGGCGGTCGACTTCCGTGACTTCCTCGACGAGATCGACCGCCAGACCGGGCCCGGCCCGGCGATCCACGTGATCTGCGACAACCTCTCGGCCCACAAGGCGCCCGTGGTGCACCGCTGGCTGGTCGAACATCCCCGCGTGCAGTTGCACTTCACCCCGACCTACTCGTCCTGGATCAACCAGGTCGAGCGGTGGTTCGCCGAGCTGGAACGACGCTGCCTGGAGCGCGGCACATTCTGCTCGCTCGACGAGCTCAAGGCCGCACTCGAAGCCTGGATCAAGACCTGGAACATCAACGCCCGGCCCTTCCACTGGACCAAGACCGCCGACCAGATCATCGACCGCATCTGCCGCTACTGCACACGAATCTCCAGACCAGCTCACTAGGTGGGTCCGTGCAGCCTGGTTCCGCAGTGCGGCCAAGGACTCGCACCCCGTCGTACGTACAGCTTCTTCGCCCTGAACGTCTGCTCCGCCGCCGGGGCGTCCTGGGGGCGGCCGGAGCCGCCCAGGCCCTGCCAGGTCCTCGTGTCGAACTGGTAGAGGCCGCCGTACGTCCCCGACGGGTCCACCGCGTTCGGGCGGCCGCCCGACTCGCAGTGGGCCAGGCCCTGCCAGTTGAGGTGGTCGGCGCCCTGTACGGATGTGGGCATCGGTTTCGTGCCGACCTTGACCACCTGGTCGCGGGGCTCCCGGACGACCTCGGTCCGGATGCGGCGGGGCTTCTGCCTGACGCCGTTGACGGTGCGCAGGGAGTAGGTGACCCGGCGGACGCCCGGCACCCCCGCCTGTTCAACGACCTCCGTGCCCTTGAACAGGGACGGGTCGTCGTCGCGCTTCTCGCGGAAGGGGATGCGCTCCTCGCGGATCTCCTTGGTGCCGGTGATCCGCAGCACCGTGACGGTCTGCCCGTCGCGCGGGAAGCTGCCCGGGGCCACCGAGGTCGTGTCCATGCCGCTCAGGGTGACGCCGGCCTCCTCGACGGCCTCGCCGACGGTCGCCGCGTTCGTGCGGATCGTCCGGGCCCGCCCGTCCGCCATGACGGTCACCGAGCGCTCGGTGCGCACGTCGAGCGCGAGCCCTTCGCGGCCGATCCGCCGGGAGCGCGAGGTGGAGAGGTATGCGCCCTCGGCGCGCACGCCGAGCTGTTCGAGCGCCCCCTCCACGGTCCGCGCGGTGGTCCACACCTCGCGCCGCTGCCCGTCGAGGGTGAGCCGCACGGGACGGCCGTAGTGCACCGCGACCTCGTCGCCGCTGGAGAGCCGTTCGCCGGGCGCGGGCGCGATGACGTCGTGCGACCCCACCGCCACGCCCTCCTGGGCGAGCAGTTCGGTGACGTCGTCGGCGAAGGTGTGCAGCGTGCGCGGGGTGCCGTCGACGGTCAGCTCGATCGCCTTGTCCTTGGCGACGAAGGCGCTGGTGCCGCCCGCGAGGAACGCCACCACCAGTGCCTGCGGGAGCAGCCGCCGCATCGCGCTGTCCGGCCGCTCGGTGTACCGCGTCCGGCGCCGGCGCGCGGCCCGGCGGCCCGCCAGGGCGCGCGCGTCGGGGACCGTCTGGTGCGGCAGCGTCGACCCGGGCGTCTCGTAGGCGGGGCGGTAGGTGTCCTCGTGGTGGAGGTCGCCGTACGGCGACTGCGCCGTACCGGGCGCGGGGTACGGCGGAGGGTCGTACGGCTCGGTCGGGCCGTAGGGCTCGTACGCCGTCCCGTACTGCGAGTACTGCGGGCTGCTCACGCCGACACGCTCCAGGGGCCGAGGGGTCCAGAGGGGTCCGGATCGGGCCCACAGAACCTAGCGGAGCGACCGTCACTCTCCAAAGCGACGCGGCTACCCGGAGTTACGTTCGAGTGGGGTCAGTACCCGAAGGCGCGTGCGGTGTTGGCGCCGAGCGCGGTGGCCAGCGCGTCCTCGTCGATGCCGCGCACGGCGGCCAGGGCGCGCACCGTGACCGGAACGAGATAGGGGGCGTTGGGCCGTCCGCGGTACGGCACCGGCGTCAGGAAGGGCGCGTCGGTCTCCACCAGGAGGAGCTCCAGCGGGGCCACCGCCACCGCGTCCCGCAGGTTCTGGGCGTTCTTGAAGGTGACGTTGCCGGCGAAGGACATGAAGTAGCCCTCGCGGGCGCACACTTCGGCCATCTCCGCGTCGCCGGAGTAGCAGTGGAAGACGGTGCGCTCGGGGGCGCCCTCCTCCTTCAGGACGCGCAGCACGTCCTCGTGGGCGTCGCGGTCGTGGATCACCAGGGCCTTGCCGTGCCGCTTGGCGATCTCGATGTGGGCGCGGAAGGAGCTCTCCTGCGCCTCCTTGCCCCCGGGCCCGGTGCGGAAGTAGTCGAGGCCGGTCTCGCCGACGCCTTTGACCTGCGGGAGTCCGGCCAGCCGGTCGATCTCGGCGAGCGCCTCGTCGAGGGCCGCCGTGCCGCCCGCCCGGCGTGCGCCCTGGCGCGACCAGCCGTCGGGGTCGCCGTGGACGATGCGGGGCGCCTCGTTGGGGTGCAGGGCGACGGCCGCGTGGACGGCGTCGTACCGCTCCGCCGTCTCGGCCGCCCACCGCGAGCCGCGCAGGTCACAGCCGACCTGGACGACCGTGGTCACCCCGACCGACGCGGCTTTCGCGAGGGCCTCCTCCACGGTCCCGTCCTGCATGTCCAGGTGGGTGTGGGAGTCGGCGACCGGCACCCTGAGGGGCTCCGGCAGCGGCGGTGCCGCGTTCTTCTCGCGGGGGCTGTTCGAAGGCATGCCCCGATCCTACGAAAGGGGCACGCCCACCCGGACTCCGGTCAGCTCGCCTTGCGCTGGAAGACGTGCAGGAGGTCGGAGAGATGCCAGTGGTGCTGCTCGCCCGGCTCCGGCGCCCCGTCCGCGCTCGCCGGCAACGCCACGGGTCCGGCGGCGGGGGTGCGGTGCTGCCGGTGCGCCGCGTCGCGGGCGGACGCGACCCGGCCGGGCCGCATGATCCGTACGACGTGGTTGTCGCAGTTGGCGCACGTGGGCCGGGACAGCGGGGAGGGCACGACCTGTCCGTTCACCACGTACTGCACGAATTCCCGGCCGTCACCGTCGACGTGGTGCTCTATCTCGTACGACTGCTCCCACCCGTGCCCGCAGCGCATGCAGGCGAAGGAGTAGGACTCGTTGACGACTGCCGTGGCACCCGGGTGCCCTGCGATCTCGCTCATGCCAGCTCCTGTGTGTCCGCTGGATCGAGGGACGGGTACGTCCCTCACCCCAGTGGACGCCTCCACGAGCACGATGGCGACAACCCTGTCGACTGTTGGAGCCGATTTGGACGTTCCTTGCCAAACCGCCTCGCCGCGGGCCCTGTGGCTTTGCATTCCAAGACGCCGCTTTGCACGCACATGGGGCGCACGCTCAAAAGCCATGCGCCCTGCTCAGAGGGGGTGTGACCCACCTCATGCGGCTCATCGGGACGCGGTGTTCTTCGCCGCGACAACCGCATCGAACACCACCCGCTTGGGAACGCCCGCCTCGACGGCCACGGCGGCGATCGCCTCCTTGCGCCGCTCCCCGGCCTCCTCCAGCACCCGCACCCGCCGCACCAGCTCGTCGTCGGAGACCTCCTCGGCCCCCTTCTCCGGCGCCCCCTC
This sequence comes from Streptomyces sp. SID13726, assembly GCF_010548375.1. Classification (GTDB taxonomy): domain Bacteria; phylum Actinomycetota; class Actinomycetes; order Streptomycetales; family Streptomycetaceae; genus Streptomyces. Next base: position 49,571 of record NZ_JAAGLY010000013.1, on the reverse strand, counting down.
GACGACGACGGTGATCTCCCCGCGGACGCCCTCCGCGGCCCACTCGGCGAGCGCCCCCAGCGCCCCCCGCTTGACCTCCTCGTACGTCTTGGTCAGCTCCCGGCAGACCGCGGCCCGCCGCTCCGCCCCGAACACCTCGGCCATCGCCGCGAGGGTGTCGTCGAGCCGGTGGGGCGCCTCGAAGTAGACGAGGGTGCGCCGCTCGGCCGCGACCTCCCGCAGCCGGGACAGCCGTTCGCCCGCCTTGCGGGGCAGGAACCCCTCGAAGCAGAACCGGTCCACCGGCAGCCCGGACAGCGCGAGCGCGGTCAGCACCGCGGACGGCCCCGGTACGGCGGTGACGTGGACGTCCTTCTCCACCGCGGCCGCGACCAGCCGGTACCCGGGGTCCGACACCGACGGCATCCCCGCGTCGGTGACGAGCAGCACGCGGGCGCCGCCGAGGAGTTCCTCGACCAGTTCGGGGGTCCGCGCGGCCTCGTTGCCCTCGAAGTAGGAGACGATCCGGCCCTTGGGCGTCACGCCCAGCGCCTGGGTGAGGCGCCGCAGCCGGCGGGTGTCCTCGGCCGCGATCACCTCGGCTCCCGCCAGTTCCGCCGCCAGCCGGGGAGGAGCGTCCGCGATGTCGCCGATAGGGGTGCCCGCCAGGACAAGGGTTCCAGTCACGCCCCCATCCTCCCAGGGGCCACCGGATCGGGACGCATCCGCACCTCTACCACCCATGCACGGGACGCACACAGCACGGTTCCCTACGATGGCGCGGTGACCAGTACCGCGTCCTCCACGGACACCCGGCATGAGCAGGCCCCCCAGGACCGGCGGCCGTCGTGGCAGCAGAGGCTGCGCCGTTTCGGCTACACCGCACCGGACAGAGTCGATGTGCGCGAGCGCCTGGTGCCGCCGTACGCCGCGCCCAGTCCGCGGATGTGGCAGGTGCTGGGCGTGCCGGGGGCGCTCGCCGACCGGATCACGCGCTGGTCGGGCTGGCTCGGTCCGCTGCTGGTCACGCTGGTCGCGGGCGTGATGCGGTTCTGGAACCTGGGCAGGCCGAAGGCGGTGATATTCGACGAGACGTACTACGCGAAGGACGCGTGGGCGCTCGTCCACCGCGGCTTCGAGCTCAGCTGGGACAAGAACGTCGACAAGCTGATCCTGTCGTCGAACGGCAATGTCCCGCTGCCGACGGACGCCGCCTACGTGGTGCATCCGCCGGTCGGCAAGTACGTCATCGGGCTCGGCGAGCTGATGTTCGGGTTCGATCCGTTCGGCTGGCGGTTCATGACGGCGCTGCTGGGGACGCTGTCCGTCCTGATCGTGTGCCGGGTGGGCCGGCGGATCTTCCGCTCGACCTTCCTGGGCTGTCTGGCGGGCGCGCTGATGGCCGTGGACGGCCTGGCGTTCGTGATGGCCCGCACGGCGCTGCTCGACGGCGTGCTGATGTTCTTCGTGCTGGCCGCGTTCGCGTGCCTGGTCATCGACCGTGACAGAGCGCGGCGGAAACTCGCGGCGGCGCTGCCGGCCGACGAGACGGGACGGGTCCGTCCCGACGCCCTCGTCGGGGACACCCTGCGCCTCGGCTGGCGCCCCTACCGCTGGCTGGCCGGCGTGCTCCTCGGCCTGGCCATGGGCACCAAGTGGAACGGCCTGTTCTTCCTGGTCGCCTTCGGCATCATGGCGGTGCTGTGGGACGCGGGCTCCCGCAAGGTGGCGGGCGCCAGGAACCCCTACGCTGCGGCCTTCAAGTACGACACGGGCATCGCGTTCGTGGCGATGGTGCCGGTCGCGGCGGTCACCTACCTGGCCTCGTGGACCGGCTGGATCCTCTCCCCCGCGGACGGCACCGGCGGCTACTACCGCAACTGGGCCGCGACCGACGGCAAGGGCGGCAGCTGGACGTTCCTGCCCGACTGGTGGCGCAGCCTGATCCACTACGAGCACGAGGTCTACAAGTTCAACATCGGCCTCCAGTCGCCGCACACCTACATGTCCAACCCCTGGAGCTGGCTCGTCGACGGCCGCCCGGTCTCCTTCTTCTACGAGTCCCCCGCACCCGGCACCGACGGCTGCCCCGCCGACGCGGGCGGGAACTGCGCCCGCGAGGTCCTGGCGATCGGCACCCCGCTGCTGTGGTGGGCCGCCTGCTTCGCGGTCCTGTACCTGCTGTGGCGCTGGTTCTTCCGCCGTGACTGGCGGGCGGGCGCCATCGCCTGCGGTATCGCGGCGGGCTACCTCCCCTGGTTCCACTACCAGGAACGCACGATCTTCTTCTTCTACACGATCGTCTTCGTCCCCTTCCTCTGCCTGGCGGTGGCCATGCTCGTCGGCGCCCTCATCGGCCCGCCCCGGGCCTCCGACACCCGCCGCGTGGCGGGCGCCACGGCAGCGGGTGTCCTGGTCCTCTTGATCGCCTGGAACTTCATCTACTTCTGGCCGCTGTACACCGGAACCTCGATCCCGATCGACGACTGGCGGTCGCGGATGTGGATCGACACCTGGGTCTAGGGGGCCGAGGTTCACGTATGTGATTGAGCACCTGCTCCGGCCAATCGGGAAACTCTTGCCCCGGTTGTCACACCACCCGCTTAGAGTGCCCACAGCAACGGGGTAATCGGGGAGGGGGCCGGACATGGCCAAGGGGGTGAAGGTCGCTGTCGTCAGCACGGTGTTCGCCGTGATGGTCGGCGGGGCCGGATACGGGGCGTACAACTTCGTGTCGGCGCTCAGCGACGACGGGGGCGCGAGCGTCAAGCGGAGCGGACCGCCCGACGCCGACGAGATCGAGAAGACCTCGCGGGACTTCTTCGCGGCCTGGGAGAAGGGCGACGCGGCGCGGGCGGCGGCGCTGACGAACAACAGCACGGCGGCCGAGGTGCTGCTGACGGACTTCGGTACGGACGCGCACATCGGTGACGTGCGCGTCACGCCCGGCAAGGCGACCGGCGCGACCGTGCCGTACGCCGTGAAGGCGACCGTGTCGTACGACGGGAAGTCGAAGCCGCTGGCGTACCGGAGCAAGCTGACCGTCGTGCGCGGGGTGACCACCGGGAAGGCGCTGGTCGACTGGCAGCCCTCCGTGGTCCATCCGCAGCTCAAGGACGAGGACCGGCTCGTCACCGGCGAGTCCGCGAACCCGTCCGTCGAAGCGCTGGACCGCGGCGGCAAGGTGCTGACCAAGGAGAAGTACCCCTCGCTCGGCCCGGTCCTGGACGCCCTGCGCGAGCGGTACGGCGACAAGGCCGGCGGCACCCCCGGGATCGAGCTGGTCGTCAAGCACCCCGACCGCACGCCCGACACCTCGCTGCTCACCCTCGCCGAGGGCAAGGCGGGCAGGCTGGAGACCACGATCAGCGCGACCGCGCAGGCCGCTGCCGAGAAGGCCGTGAAGCTGTACGGCGAGTCGTCGCTGGTCGCCGTCAAGCCCAGCACCGGCGAGGTGCTGGCCGTCGCCAACAACCGCGAGGACGGCTTCAACGCGGCCTTCGAGGGCACCAAGGCCCCCGGCTCCACGATGAAGATCGTCACCGCCGCGATGCTCATCGACAACGGCGTGACGTCGATGAACGGCCCGGCGCCCTGCACGGCCGACGCCGTCTGGCAGGGGCAGACCTTCAAGAACCTCACCGGTATGCAGCCCAACGAGGGTGCCTCGCTGGCCAACAGCTTCATGCGGTCCTGCAACACCGCCTTCATCAAGCTGATCGACGAGAAGCCGCTCACCGACGAGTCGTTGACGCTGGAGGCGCAGAACCGGTTCGGGATCGGCGAGGACTGGAAGACCGGCGTGGTCTCCTTCGACGGCAAGGTGCCCGCGGTCAGCGGCCCCGACCGTGCGGCGGGCGCGATCGGCCAGGGCCAGGTCCAGATGAACCCGCTGAACATGGCGTCGATCACGGCCACCGCGATCACCGGCGACTTCCGCCAGCCCTACGTGGTCTCCCCCGAGCTCGACGGCCGTGAACTGGCCACCGCCAGGGGACTGCCGTCCACCACCGCCTCCCAGCTCAAGCAGATGCTGCGGCTGACGGCGACCCAGGGCACCGCGGCCAAGGCGATGGCGGGGCTCGGCGGCGACATCGGCGCCAAGACCGGTTCCGCCGAGGTCGACGGACAGCAGGTCTCCAACAGCTGGTTCACCGGTTTCCGCAACGACGTCGCGGCGGCGGCCATGACCGAGGAGGGCGGCCACGGCGGCGACGCGGCGGGCCCGATTGTCGCAGCTGTGCTACGAGCTGCCGGCTGAAGTCACCCGTGCAGGACAGGGACTCTAGGCTGTTGGCGTCGTTGGGATGCATGAGGGCAACGGGGACCCTGGGATAGCGCGGAGGAAGCGTAAGTCGTGGGTAACAGAAGGCGCGTCGCCGAGCGACGGAAGACCAAGCCCGCCGTGGTCGGCGGGATGATCGCCGTGGTCGTGGGCGGCGCCGGCTTCGGCGTCTACGCGCTCTACGGCGGCGGGGCCGCGGCCGACGACCGGACGGAGAACACGTCCGCGTCGGCCGACCACAAGCCGAAGGTCAAGACGGGCCCGCTGTCCACGGCCGAGGTGACCTCCACCGCGACCGCCTTCCTGACCTCCTGGCAGCAGGGCAAGGTGAGCACGGCCGCCGCCGCGACCAGCGACACCAAGGCGGCCACCGCTCTGCTCACCGGCTACACCAAGGACGCCCACATCACCGGCGTCACCCTCACCCCCGGCACCCGCACCGGCGGCAAGGTGCCCTTCTCAGTGAAGGCCACGGTGGCGTACAAGGGCCTCAGCAAGCCGCTGGCGTACAGCAGTTCACTGACCGTGGTCCGCAACACCGACACCGGCAAGCCGCAGGTCGACTGGGCCCCGGCGATCGTCCACCCGGACCTGAAGGACGGCGACACCCTCGTCACCGGCGAGTCCGGGACCCCGCCCATCAAGGCGGTCGACCGGGACGGCGGTGAGCTGACCGCGGCCAAGTACCCGTCCCTGGGTACCGTGCTGGACGGGCTGCGCGAGAAGTACGGCAAGAAGGCCGGCGGCAAGGCGGGCGTCGAACTGCGGGTGATCCGCGCCGAGTCGGCCAAGTCCAAGGACTCCGACAAGACGCTGGTGGAGCTCAGCGAGGGCACCCCGGGCACCGTGAAGACGACACTGAACCCGGCGCTCCAGGCCGCGGCCGAGCGGCAGGTCAAGACGCAGGCCCGGTCCTCCGTGGTCGTCCTGCGCCCCTCGACCGGCGAGATCCTCGCCGTGGCCAACGCCAACCCCGGCTTCAACGCCGCCTTCCAGGGCTCCCTCGCCCCGGGCTCCACGATGAAGGTCATCACCTCCTCGCTGCTGATCGAGAAGGACCTCGCCTCGGCGGACAAGGCGCACCCGTGCCCCAAGTACTTCACGTACGGCGGCTGGAAGTTCCAGAACGACGACAAGTTCGAGATCAAGGGCGGCACCTTCAAGGCGAGCTTCGCCCGCTCCTGCAACACCGCCTTCATCAGCCAGGCGGGCAAGCTGGACAACGACAGCCTGACCAAGCAGGCCCAGCAGGTCTTCGGTCTCTCCATGGACAACTGGGCGATCGGCGTCCCGTCCTTCGACGGCTCGGTGCCGGTGCAGAGCGCCGCGCAGAAGGCGGCCTCGCTGATCGGCCAGGGCGGGGTCCGGATGAACCCGCTGAACATGGCGTCGGTCTCCGCCACCGTCGAGTCGGGCACCTTCAAGCAGCCTTACCTGGTCTCCCCCACGGTCGACAACCGCACCCTGGCCACGGCCTCCCGGTCGATGTCCGCGGGCACGCTGTCACAGCTGCGTGAGCTGATGGCGTACACGGCGGGCTACGGCACGGCGGCCGAGGCGATGTCCGGGGTCACCGGCAACGTCGGCGCGAAGACCGGCTCAGCCGAGGTCGACGGCCAGAAGAAGCCCAACGGCTGGTTCACCGCCTACCGCGGCGACCTCGCGGCCGCGGGCGTCGCCCAGGCGGGCGGCCACGGCGGCGACACCGCGGGCCCGATCGTGGCGGCACTGCTGAAGATGGGCGGCTGACCACCCACAGCGGTCGGCCACGGACAGACGCGGTCAGCCCCGCACCGGCGCCGTGGCCATGTACGTACGGCGCAAGAACCTGAGCAGCGCCTTCTGCTCGAACTGCACCACCGACACCCCGTGCGGGGAGTGGAACTCGACCACGGCCTGCACCCGCCCGCACGGCCAGACCCGGACCTCACCGCTGCCGACCGGCGCACGCAGCCCCTGCTCCAGCAGGGCGCGCGAGAAGGTCCATTCGTCCGTCCCCGGCAGACCGACCCGTACCGAGCGCGGGTCGGCCTCGGGGTCGTAGCGCAGGACGACCGGGACGGCCGCGTCATCCGCGATGTCCGCGTCCGAAACGATGTGGGCTCGTGCGTACTGTTCGACTACAGACATCGTGACGAACCTCTCACGCTGCGTAACCTGTGCGGAAGCTGTGCATCCATTCTGCTCCCAGCGTCGCACATTTCCCGGATCCCGCCCCCGGAGCCGGAAGCCTGCGACTTGCTGTTCGTGTCACACCTCTCTTGCAAAAGGTTCGCAACAAGCCACATCATCTAACGGTGCATGTGCCTGACGGATTCATAGACGCCCCCATCTCGGCAGCGACCGGAGTGGTCGCCGCGGCCGCCGTGGCGGTGAGCCTGCGCGGCGCCCGCCGTGAGCTTGACGAGCGCACCGCGCCGCTGGCCGGGCTGGTCGCCGCGTTCATCTTCGCCGTGCAGATGCTGAACTTCCCCGTCGCCGCGGGCACCAGCGGACACCTGCTGGGCGGCGCGCTCGCGGCGATCCTGGTGGGCCCCTACACCGGGGTCCTCTGTGTCTCCGTGGTCCTGCTCATGCAGGGCATCCTCTTCGCGGACGGCGGCCTGACCGCGCTCGGCGTGAACATCACCGACATGGCCGTGGTCACCACGGTCGTCGCGTACGCCGTCTTCCGCGGACTGGTGAAGGTGCTGCCGCGCAGGCGCGGTTCGATCACGGCCGCCTCCTTCGTGGCCGCCGTGCTCTCCGTTCCGGCCGCCGCCGTCGCCTTCACCCTGATCTACGCGATCGGCGGCACCACCGACGTCTCCATCGGCAAGGTCGCCACCGCGATGATCGGCGTCCATGTCCTCATCGGCGTCGGCGAGGCCGCGATCACCGCGCTGACGGTCGGCGCCGTCGTCGCCGTACGCCCTGACCTGGTGTACGGCGCGCGAGGGCTCCAGCAGAAGCTCAAGCTGCGGGTCGGCGACGAGCTGGTCGACGTACCGGACACCGCGCCGGTCGCCGCCGCCCGTTCCCACCGCAAGGTGTGGATCACCGGTCTCGTCACCTCCCTGGTCCTCGCCGGGTTCGTGAGCTTCTACGCCTCCGCGAACCCGGACGGCCTGGAGAAGGTCGCCGCCGACAAGGGCATCGACGCGAAGACCGAGGAGCACGCCACCGCGGACTCGCCGCTCGCGGACTACGGCGTGAAGGACGTCGAGAACGCCCGCCTGTCCGGGGGGCTGGCGGGCGTGATCGGCGTCGGCGTGACCGTGGTCGCGGGCACCGGGGTGTTCTGGGCGGTCCGCAGGCGTCGTACGGCCGACGTCTCGCCCGTCCGCACGAGCAGCGTCTGACATGGGTGCGGGGCACGCTCACCGGCTCTACCGGCACGGGCACTCGCCCGTGCACGCCCTGCCGCCGCACACCAAGCTCGCCGCGGTGTTCGCCTTCGTGGTGGTCGTCGTCTCGACCCCGCGCGAGGCGATGTGGGCGTTCGGCCTGTACGCCGTCCTGCTGGGCGTCGTCGCGTACGCCGCCCGCGTGCCCGCCGGGTTCCTGCTGAAGCGGCTGCTGATCGAGGTGCCGTTCGTGGCGTTCGCGGTGCTGATGCCGTTCGTCGCGGAGGGCGAGCGGGTCGAGGTGCTCGGGATGTCGTTGAGCGTCAGCGGCCTGTGGGGAGCCTGGAACGTGCTCGCCAAGGGCACGCTCGGCGTCGCCGCGTCGGTCCTCCTCGCCTCCACCACCGAACTGCGCGAACTCCTCCTGGGCCTCCAGCGGTTGAGGCTCCCGCCGCTGCTCGTCCAGATCGCGTCCTTCATGATCCGCTACGGCGATGTCATCACCGACGAGATGCGGCGGATGCGGATCGCGCGGGAGTCGAGGGGGTTCGAGGCGAGCGGCGTCCGGCACTGGGGCGTCCTCGCGAAGTCGGCCGGGGCCCTGTTCATCCGCGCCTACGAGCGCGGCGAGCGGGTGCACCTGGCCATGGTGAGCCGGGGCTACGCCGGTTCGATGCCGGTCATCGACGAGGTGACCGCGTCCCGGGCGCAGTGGTCGTACGCCTTCGCGCTCCCCGTGGCCGCCCTCGCCGTCTGCGTGTTGGGATGGACCCTGTGACTGCTTCCCTCGAAGTGACCGGACTGGCCTTCGCGTACCCCGACGGGCACCAGGCCCTCTTCGGCGTGGACTTCTCGATCGCGCGCGGCGAGCGGGTCGCCCTGCTCGGCCCGAACGGCGCCGGCAAGACGACCCTGGTGCTGCACCTCAACGGCATCCTGAGCGGCGGGGTGGGCTCGGTGCGGGTGGCCGGGCTGCCCGTCGGCAAGCAGCACATGGCGGAGATCCGGCGCAAGGTCGGCATCGTCTTCCAGGACCCCGACGACCAGCTCTTCATGCCGACCGTGCGCGAGGACGTGGCGTTCGGGCCGGCGGCGGCCGGGCTGAAGGGGGCCGAGCTGGAGGAGCGGGTGCGCGGCGCCCTGGAGCAGGTCGGCATGGCGGACTTCGCGCAGCGGCCCCCGCACCACCTCTCCTTCGGCCAGCGGCGCCGGGTGGCGGTGGCGACCGTGCTCGCGATGGAGCCGGAGATCCTGGTCCTCGACGAGCCGTCCTCCAATCTGGACCCGGCCTCGCGCCGTGAACTCGCCGACATCCTGCGCTCGTTGGACGTGACGGTCCTGATGGTCACGCACGACCTGCCGTACGCCCTGGAGCTGTGCCCGCGCGCGCTGGTCCTGAGCGAGGGCACCATCGCCGCGGACGGTCCGACCGGTGGGTTGCTGGCCGATGACGAGCTGATGCGGGCCCATCGCCTGGAGCTGCCGTTCGGCTTCGATCCCCGTTCCGCCGCGGCGGCCCTCGGCCGTCCGTGACAATGGGCGCGTGACGAACGAAGAGGACCCCGGATCACTGCTGCTCGACGAGCAGTTGTGCTTCGCGCTGTACGCCGCCCAGCGCGCGGTGACCGCCGCGTACCGGCCGCTCCTCGACGAACTCGGCCTCACCTACCCGCAGTACCTGGTGCTGCTGGTGCTGTGGGAGCGCGGCGAGACCACCGTGAAGGAACTCGCGGGGGCCCTGCGCCTGGACTACGGCACGGTCTCGCCGTTGCTCAAGCGGCTGGAGAGCGCGGGCCTGGTACGCCGGCAGCGCGCGCCGAGCGACGAGCGCTCGGTCCTCGTCGCGTGCACGGGGCGCGCCGAGGAGCTCCGGGAGCGCGCGGCCCGGGTGCCCGGCGCGCTGCTCGCGGCGACGGCGCTCGACGGCGCGGAGGCCGCGCGGTTGCGCGAGGAGCTGCGGCGGCTCGCGCAACGGGCTGACGCGGCGGCCGAGCGCCCCCACTGACCTCCTGTTACCCCCAGTCACTACCCCCTGGTAACCCAGCAGCGACCTACTGGCCGGTACCTTGTGCACGATGTACTTGCGCGCACTCGTTCCTTGGGGGCCAGCCATGAGTGACGACACCGTCGTCGACACCCGTCCGACGAAGATCATGTACGTCGCCGAGGCCACCGCGCACGGCGGCCGGGACGGCTATGTCACCAGCCAGGACGGCCAGATCGAGCTGAAGGTCGCGATGCCGCCCGCGCTCGGCGGGGACGGCAACGGCACCAACCCGGAGCAGCTCTTCGCCGCCGGCTACAGCGCGTGCTTCCACAACGCGCTGATCCTCGTCGGCAACCGCGAGGGCTACGACCTGACCGGCTCCACGGTCGCCGCGAAGGTCGGCATCGGCCCCAACAAGCACCGCGGCTACGGCCTCGCGGTCGCCCTCAGCGTCTCCCTGCCGGTCCTCGACGCGGACCTCGCGGCCAAGCTGGTGGACGCGGCCCACGAGGTCTGCCCGTACTCCAACGCGACCCGCGGGAACATCGACGTGACCATTCTGCTTGGCTGAGAGAGGTACGGAGCAGCGGCAGGAGGAGTACGGGCGTGGACGTGAACGGTGCGGTCGCCGAGGGGTTCGAGCCGGTCAGGGACGTGTTCGCACGGAACTTCGAGACGCTCGGGGACCGGGGCGCGGCGCTCGCCGTGTACCGGGACGGGCACAAGGTCGTCGACCTGTGGGCCGGCACCCGGGACATCGACGGCACCGAGCCCTGGCGGCGCGGCACCGCACAGATCGTGCGCTCGGCGACCAAGGGAGTCGCCGCCGTCGTACCCCTGCTGCTGCACCGGCGCGGGGAGCTGGACCTGGACGCGCCGGTGGCCGAGTACTGGCCCGAGTTCAAGGCGCGCGGCAAGGAACGGGTGCTGGTCCGGCACGTCCTGAACCACCGGGCCGGGCTGCCGCTGCTCGACCGGCCGCTCACCCCCGAGGAGTCCCTCGACCCGCTGAAGGGCCCGGAGGCGGTCGCCGCACAGGCACCCGTCTGGGAGCCCGGCACGGACCACGGCTACCACGCGCTGACGTACGGCTGGATGCTGGACGAACTGGTGCGCCGGGTGACCGGGATCGGGGCCGGGGCGTGGATCGCGCGGGAGATCGCCGGGCCGCTCGGGGCCGCGTTCTGGCTCGGGCTGCCCGCGGAGGAGGAGGCCGCCGGGCGGACGGGACGGGTGGGCCGGGTCGAAGGAGCGGAACCCGCCGGTGGCCTGCGGGCCCGTCCCAAGCGGTCCGTCACCGAGGCCTACGACGATCCGGACTCCCTGACCCGCCGCGCGTTCGCCGCGATCACGCCCTTCCCCGACCAGAACGACCCGGCGTACCGGGCGAGCGCGCTGCCCGCGACCAACGGGATCGCCACGGCCGACGGGCTGGCGCGGGTCTACGCGGCGCTGATCGGCGAGGTCGACGGGGTACGCCTCTTCGACCCGGCGACGGTCGCACTCGCCCGGACCGAGGAGTCGGCGGGCCCGGACCGGGTGCTCGTGGTGAACACCCGGTTCGGCCTCGGATTCATGCTGCACGGCAGCGCGTCGCCGTTCCTCGCCCCGGGCTCCTTCGGACACCCCGGCCGCGGCGGCTCCCTGGGCTTCGCCGACCCGGAGTCAGGCATCGCCTTCGGCTACGTCACCAACGGCTTCCGCAAGACGGTGACGGCGGACCCGCGGGCCCAGGCGCTGGTGCGGGCGGTACGGGCGGCCTTGTAGGCAAGGGCCCTAACCGGCGTGCAGCATCAGCCCGATCCCCACGACCAGAAGCCCCGCGGCGGCGATCCTCGGTGCCCCGAAGCGCTCCTTGAAGAAGACGGCGCCGATGGCCGCGCCGACGATGATCGAGGACTCGCGCAGCGCGGCGATCGGTGCCAGTTCCGCCTTGGTCTGGGCCCACAGGACGAGGGCGTACGCCGTCACGGAGAGGGCGGCGCCGAGGAGGCCGACCCGGGCGAACGGCCGTAGCTCGGCGGCGAACCGGCCGCGCCACCGACGCAGGGCGTACACCGGGATCACCGCCCCCTGCACCGCCATCAGCCAGGCGATGTACCCGAGCGAGGAGCCGGAGGCGCGGACGCCGAGGCCGTCGACGACGGTGTACGCGGCGATGGTCAGCCCGGTCGCCAAGGCGGCCCCGATCGCGGCCCAGTCGGGCTTGCGCCCGCGCAGCCCCCACAGCGCGACGCCGGTGAGTCCCGCGCAGGACAGGGCGATTCCGGCGGCGGCCCAGCCGTCGGGCACCTCGTGCGCGAAGAGCGCGGCCAGGAGGGTGACGACCAGGGGCGCGGTGCCGCGCGCGATCGGGTAGGCCTGCCCGAAGTCCCCGAGCCGGAACGACGTCATCAGCAGCGCGTAGTAGGCGATGTGGATACCGGACGAGGCGATGAGATACGGCCACGCGCCCGCCGCCGGCACCGCCGTGAACGGGATCAACGCCAGGCCGATGAGCATCCCGCCGCCCGAGATCAGCGTGAACCCGACCAGCTTGTCGGTGATCCGGTGCGCGATGGCGTTCCAGCCGGCGTGCGTGACGGCCGCGAGCAGGACGGCCGCCGTGACGACGGGGGTCACTCGCGCACGTCCACCAGCACGGCCCCGGCGTGGGCCACCAGGTCCCCGGGCGCCATGGGGAACACGGCGTGCGGATTGCCCGCGGCGGCCCACACGATGTCGTGCCCGAGCAGCGAACGGTCGGCCAGCACCCGGGTCCGCGTCCGGTGCCCGAACGGCGGCACACCCCCGATGGCGTACCCCGTCGTCTCCCGCACCACCTCGGCCTCGGCCCGCGTCACCTTCTCGGCCCCGAGCTCCCGCCGCACCAGCTCGACATCGACCCGGGACGCCCCGTCCATCAGCACCAGCACCGGCACCCCGTCCGCCGCGAAGATCAACGACTTGCAGATCTCGCCGAGTTCGCACCCGATCGCCGCGGCGGCCTCGGCGGCGGTCCTGGTGGCGTCCGGGAACCGCCGGATCCGCCCGCCCAGATGAGCGAGCCCCATCTCCCGCAGGGCTTCGGCGAATCGGGGGTGCGCGGCGTCCGGTGTCGTCATGCCGCCACGCTAGCGGTGGGTGTACGGGGCACGCGACGGAGTTCTCGACCCACGGCACATCCGGCTACCGCGGCCGCGGGCCGTCCGGCAGCGGCGGCAAGCCCCCGCTCCACCGCACCGCCCTGCCCCGCCAACTCCCCGAACAGCCACGGCAACCCGGGTCGACGTGAGGACCGCCGCCCTCTGGCCCGACCCGATCCCCCTCGTGCACGATGCTGCGATGACCCCCTCTCCCGCCATACGCCCCTACGGCCCCCAGGACCGTGACGCCCTCGACGAGATCTGTGTGCGCACCGCGCACCTGGGGCAGGACAGCCGGCCGCACTACGTCGACCCCGGGGTCTTCCCGGCGGCCTTCGCGGCGCCGTACGCGTATCTGGAGCCGGAGCTCGCCTTCGTGCTGGACGACGGGGAGGGCCGGGCCGTCGGGTATGTCGTGGGGACCGCCGACACGTGGCGGTTCGTCGAGGAGTACCGCGCGCGGTGGCTCCCGCTGGCAGCCGAGCGGTATCCGGAGCCCGGCCGCCCGCCGCGGACCCCGGACGAGGAGATCGTCGCGCTGCTGCACCGCCCGGAGCGGATGCTGGTGCCCGAAGTCGCCGGATATCCCGCCCACTTGCACATCGATCTGCTGCCGGAGTGGCAGGGCCGGGGGTACGGGCGGGCGCTCATGGCGGCGCTCTTCCGCGCGCTGCACGAGCGGGGCGTGGCCGCCGTACACCTGTGCATGGTCTCCGCCAACACCCCCGCCCGCGCCTTCTACGACCGTCTCGGCTTCCACGAGATCGCCGTACCGGACGCCGGACCCGTCACCTATCTCGGCCGCCCCACGGCAGCGGAGAGCCGGTGAGGGGGCACCCTCACCGGCTCGTCCTTCTCCGAGGCATTGCCTCACACGCCGTGTCTCAGACGCGCACCAGCTCCCGGTCCCCGTCGGGGTCCGTGTCCTTCTCGTCGTGGGCGCGCAGTCCCTCGCCCTCGACGTCGACGTTGGGCAGCGCGCGGTCCAGCCACTTCGGCAGCCACCAGGCGCGGCGGCCGAGTCAATAGAGGAGCGGAGCACGCGCAGGCGGTCCGGCGCAGGCGGACCATGTCGAACGCGTGGTCGGCGGGTCGCTGAATGGTGGGACGGGTGTGCGGAAATCGTCTCTTCGTACGGATGACCAAGTAGGTTCACGTGTCATGAAGCTGGTGGTGCAGGTCAAGCTGTTGCCAACGCCCGTACAGACGGCGGCGCTTGAGGCGACCCTGCCTGCTTGCAACGAGGCCGCGTCCTGGGCATCCGAGGTCGCCTTCGCCACCGGCGTGACGCGGAACTTCGCGCTGCGCGAGCACACCTACTCCGAGATCAAACAGCGGTGGGGCCTGGGCGCGCAGGCAGCCCAGCACGTCATCAAGAAGACCTGTGACGCGTACACCACCCTCAAGGCGAACCTGAAGGCCGGGAACCTGGGCAAGCCGGGGTCCAAGCGGTACCGGCGGGCCGCCGAGAACCCGATCACGTTCCGGCCCGAGGGTGCACAGCCCTACGACGACCGGATGCTGTCCTGGCAGATCACAGACCGCACCGTCTCCCTCTGGACCCTGTCCGGGCGGGTGAAGGGCGTGGCGTTCACCGCCGCCCCGGATCAGCTGGCCCGCCTGGCTCGGTATCGCAAGGGCGAATCCGACCTGCTGCACCGGGACGGCATGTGGTTCCTGCTGGCCACCTGCGAGGTCCCCGAGGCCGAGCCGAACGCTGACCCGGACGGCTTCCTCGGTATCGATTTGGGCATCGTGAACATCGCCACCACCTCGGACGGGCAGATCATGGCTGGTCGCGCCCTGAACCGGGTACGGCTGCGTGAACGCACGCTGCGCACCAAGCTGCAAAAGAAGAACACCCCGTCCGCCAAACGCCGCCTCAAGAAACGTAGGCGCAAGGAGGCACGACGGGCCAAGGACATCAACCACAAGATCGCGAAGCATGTGGTGGCCGAGGCAGAACGCACCGGTCGCGGGATCGCCCTCGAAGACCTCACGGGCATCCGCGAGCGGGTACGGCTTCGAAAGCCCCAACGGGCCGCCCACTCCAGCTGGTCTTTTGCCCAGCTCGGAGCGTTCATCGCGTACAAGGCCCGTCGGGCGGGGGTGCCGGTGGTGTACGTCGATCCGGCGTACACCTCGCGCACCTGCGCCGAGTGTGGCCACACCGACACGGCGAACCGGGTCTCACAGGCCTGGTTCGCATGCCGGTCCTGCGGATTCGTTGACCATGCGGACCGGAACGGCTCCCGCAACATCCGCGCCCGTGCGGAAGAGTTGTGGCGACGCGGGGCTCAGTCAACCGCCCCAGACCCGCCCCCGACACCCGAGGGCGGGACCGGACGCAAGCGCAGCACCACAGCCAGTGGCGCCCGCTGTGCAAGCCCGTCGCCTTAGCGACTGGTCGTTGACGGCAGGGGTGATCAACCCGGTGGGTGGCAGGGGTGATCGGCCCGACGACGTGAGCGGGTACGTCAGGTGAGGGAGTTGCGGGGAGGGGTCAGTCGCTGGTGATGCCGAGGGCGGGGAGGACGACGGCGTCGATGTACGAAAGGAGGAACTCCTGCGTCGGCGGCAGTTCGTCGATCATCGTCCGGGCGGCGAAACCGCCCAGCATCATGTGCATCATGAACTTGATCGCCGGGTTGTCCGCACGGACCTCGCCCCGGTCGATCGCCCGCTGCACCACTCGGTGGAACTCCGCGAGCTCCGGTTCGATGAGGTGCGCGCGGAACGCCTGGAGGAGGTCCGGGTTGCCGTGGACCGCCATGGCCAGCCCTCGCATCAGCGCGGAGTTCTGCTCCATCTCGCAGTCGTCCGAGCGCTGGGTGAGGGCGTGCAGGTCGCCCCTGAGCGATCCGGTGTCGACCTCGTCGAGGCCGAGACCGCCGGGCTTGCTGTGCCGCACCGCCTTCGCCACCAACTCGGCCTTGCCGCCCCACTGGCGGTAGAGCGTGGCCTTGCTGGACCGGGTGCGCGCGGCTACGGCGTCCATGGTGAGGGCGTCGTAGCCGACCTCCCGGAGCAGGTCGAGCACGGCCTCGTACAACTCGGCCTCGCGCTCGGGGGTGATACGGCTGCGACGTGCTGTCGTGACCTCGGTCATGCCTCTCACCCTTCCCGATCCGGACTTTGAACGACACGGTTTCGTACGACGTTTCGTACGACACGAATGTAGCGCACTCGCCAGCGAAACGAAACGGTTTCGTTCGTGTTGTGGGTCACCCGGTCCGATGGCCGGGTGATTTTTCATAAGTTGCTCCGGTCCATCCCCCGGAAAAGCATGGGGAGGTGAGCTATCTGCGCCTTCCGCATCTGAGCGGCGACCTGCTGTGCTTCGTCGCCGAGGACGACCTCTGGCTGGCCCCTCTCGACGGCCCGGGCCGGGCCTGGCGGCTGACCGTCGACCGCACCAAGGTCGGCCACCCCCGCTTCTCGCCCGACGGGACCCGTATCGCGTACACGAGCTGGCGCAGTCTCGTGCCCGAGATCCACCTGGCCGACGTGGACGGCGGTCCCGGCCGACGGCTCACCTACTGGGGCTCCACCGACACCCAGGTCACCGGCTGGACCCCGAACGGCGAGATCCTCGCCGTCGCCTCCCACGGCGAGCCCTTCTCCTACTTCACCTGGGCCTACAAGGTCCCCACCGACGGCTCCCCCGGCCGCAAGCTCCCCTGGGGCCCGGTCTCCGACATCCAGGTCGCCGACCGCAGGACCCTGCTGCTCACCGGCACCCCGCCGCACGAACCGGCCGGCTGGAAGCGGTACCGGGGCGGCGCCACGGGCCGGCTCTGGCTGCACGGCGAACGCCTGCTCCCGGATCTCGCCGGCCACCTCCACTCCCCCATGTTCGTCGGCGAGCGGATCGCCTTCCTCTCCGACCACGAGGGCGTCGGCAACCTCTACTCCTGCGCCCCCGACGGCTCCGGCCTGCGCCGCCACACCGACCACGACGCCTTCTACGCCCGGCACGCGGCGAGCGACGGCACCCGGGTGGTGTACCAGTGCGGGGGCGACCTGTGGATCGTGGACGACCTCTCCTCGTCGCAGCCCCGCAAGCTGGACGTACGGCTCAGCGGGCCGCGCGCGGGACGCCGTACGTACCAGGTGCCGGCCGCCCAGCACGTGGACGGCATCTCGGTCGACGAGACGGGCCGCGCGAGCGCCGTCGTCGTACGCGGCAGCCTGTACTGGCTGACCCACCGCGACGGCCCGGCGCGCACCATCACGGACACTCCGGGGGTACGGGTCCGGCTCCCGGAGATGCTCGGTTCCGTCGGCCAGGTCGCGTACGTGACGGACGCCGAGGGCGAGGACGCCGTCGAGGTCGCCTATCTGCCCCGGGCGACCGGCGACCGCGAGCCCCGGCGGCTGGCCTCGGGCGAGCTGGGCCGGGTCCTGGAGCTGGTCTCCGACCCGAGGGGCGAGCGCCTGGCCATCGCGGCGCACGACGGCCGCGTCCTGCTGATCGACGCCACGGAGGACTCGAACGGGGAGGTCACGGAACTGATCCGGTCGGTCAACGGCCCGGTCCGGGACCTCGCCTTCTCCCCCGACGGCTCGTGGCTGACCTGGTCGCACCCCGGGATCGGCCGCTCCCTGCGCCAGATCAAGATGGCCCGTATGAAGGACCGCCTGATCGTCGACGTGACGAACGGCCGCTTCGAGGACGAGAACCCGGTCTTCACCCGCGACGGCCGCTATCTGGCCTTCCTGTCCTGGCGGGGCTTCGACCCGGTCTACGACGTCCACACCGGCGACCTGTCCTTCCCGCTGGGCTGCCGCCCCTACCTGGTCCCGCTGTCCTCGGCGACCCCCTCACCGTTCGCACTGAACCCCGAGGGCCGACCCGCCGCCGGGGGCCTCGACCCGGCCTCCGACGACGAGGGCGGCGACGGCAGTGCCGTCACGGTCGAGATCGAGGGCCTGGAGAGCCGGGTCACCCCCTTCCCGGTCCCCGCCTCCAAGTACTCGGCGCTGTACCCGGTCGCGGGCGGCGGACTGGTCTGGCTGCGCTGGCCGATCTCGGGCGCGCTCGGCGAGACCTTCGTCAACCCGGACGACACCTCCGAGCGCCCGACCCTCGAACACTTCGGCATCAGCAAGGCGAAGAAGTCCGAACTGGTCGAGCACCTCGACTGGTTCGCGGTCAGCGGCGACGGCTCACGGCTGGTCGTCGTGGACGAGGGCGAGCTGCGCGCCACGCCCTCGACGGAGTCCGGCGACAGCGACTCGACCGTCTGGATCGACCTGCGCCGCATCCTCCACGAGGTCGACCCGCCCGCCGAGTGGCGCCAGTCGTACGAGGAGGCGGGCCGTCTGATCCGGGCCTACTTCTGGGACCCGGGGATGTGCGGCATCGACTGGGACGCGGTCCTCGCCCAGTACCGCCCGCTGGTCGAACGGGTCGCCTCCCCCGACGAGTTCGCGGATCTGCTGCGCGAGGTCCTCGGCGAACTGGGCACCTCGCACGCCTACGTCACCGCGGCCCGCCGCAACGAGGGCCCGCCCCACTACCAGCGCCGCCAGGGCCTGCTGGGCGCCAACCTCGTACCGCGGGACGGCGGTTGGACCGTCAAGCGCATCCTCCCCGGCGACTCCTCGGACTCCAAGGCCCGCTCCCCGCTGGCCGGCACCGGCATCCGCGAGGGCGCGGTCCTCACCCACGTGGACGGCCGCCCGGTCGACGGGACGGCGGGCCCGTATCCACTGCTCGCGGCGGCGGGCGGTACGACGGTGGAGCTGACGTTCACCCCGGCCGAGGGCGAGGGCAGGTCCCGCCGGGTGGCGGTGGTCCCCCTCCTCGACGAGCGGCCGCTGCGCTACCAGGACTGGGTGGCCAAACGCCGGGCCGTCGTACGGGAGTTGAGCGGCGGCCGCTGCGGCTATCTGCACATCCCCGACATGGGCGGCTCGGGCTGGGCCCAGTTCAACCGGGACCTGCGCATGGAGGTCTCCCGCCCCGCCCTGCTCGTCGACGTACGCGGCAACGCGGGCGGCCACATCAGCGAGCTGGTGGTGGAGAAGCTGACCCGCACGATCCTCGGCTGGGACCTGACGAGGAACGCGCAGCCGGTGTCGTACGCCTCGAATGCCCCGCGTGGCCCGGTGGTCGCCCTCGCGGACGAGGCGACCTCCTCGGACGGCGACATGATCACGGCCGCGTTCAAGCTGCTCAAGCTCGGCCCGGTGGTCGGCCAGCGCACCTGGGGCGGGGTCGTCGGCATGACCGGCCGCCACCAGCTCGGCGACGGCACGGTGATCACCGTGCCGATGAACGCGGCCTGGTTCGACGCCTACGGCTGGTCCATCGAGAACCAGGGCGTGACCCCCGACCTGGAGATCCTGCGCACCCCGCTGGACTGGGCGGAGGGCCGCCACGCCCAACTGGACGACGCGGTACAGCTGGCGCTGGACCTGCTGGAGACGAGCCCGCCGGCGACACCGCCGGACTACCGGGACGTACCGAACAGGTCGCGGCCAAAACTTCCGCCCAGGTGAGTTGCCCTTAGGGGCGCGGGGAACTGCGCGACCAGCCCCCACCGGACCCGCACCCGAAGAACGACGCATGGGGCGCCCACAAGAACAGGGCACCCCATGCCGAAGGACCGAGCACCTACATGTCGTAGTCCTGGTCCAGCCGGTCCTGCTCCTCCTGCTGACTCCGCTCAGTTTCCTCGTCCCGCTGCTGCCCGCGCTGCCGCGCCTGCTCGGCCTTCTCCTTGGCCTGCTGCTGCCACTGCTCGGACTTGTCCTGGAACTGGTCCTTCATACCCATGTGGGTTCACTCCCGTGGGGGTGAGGGGAAGAGCCCCGGTCCGGGGCCTCGACCAGATTCACACGCGGGGACAGAGCGCGCATTTCGATCAGTCACGTTGCGTAGCGCGTGCCTGTTCGTCCGCCGCCCCACCTGCGCCGACGAGCCCCACCCGCATGCCCTCCAACCGCTGCCCGAACCGCCGCATCTCCCGCTGTCCGACGGTCCCGATGAGCCCCGGCAGATACCCGCGCATCCCCTGCATCCCGCGCAGCCACCCCTGCCCGTACACATGGCTCGACCGCCGCTCGATCCCGGCCACGATCCGCTCGACGGCCGGGCCCAGCGGGTAGGTCTTGCTGGCCGGCCACGGCAGCCGCTGCCTCAACTCCCGCATGACGTCGTCCTGGTCGGCCCCGCGCACCATGTCGGTGTCGGTCCAGGACAGGTAACCCACCCCGACCCGCACGCCCTTGTGCCCGACCTCGGCCCTCAGGCTGTGCGCGAACGCCTCCACACCGGACTTGGACGCGCAGTACGCGGTCATCATCGGCGCCGGGGTGATCGCGGCGAGGGAGGCGATCTGGAGCAGATACCCCCGGCTCTCCATGAGCACCGGCAGGAAGGCCCGCGCGGTGACGGCCGACCCTATGAGGTTGACCTCTATGACCCGGCGCCACGCCCGCGGATCGGAGTCGACGAACGGCCCGCCGGTCGCGACCCCGGCGTTGGCGACCACGATGTCGACCTTCCCGAACCGCGCCTTGACCTCCTGCGCGACCCGGGCCATCGCCTCGTGGTCGGTGACGTCGGCGTACCAGTGGTCGCTGTCGCCGTGCAGCCGCTCGGAGAGCTGCTTGAGCGCGTCCGGTTCGAGGCCGACCAGCGCGACCTTCGCCCCGCGCGCCGACAGCTTGCGGGCGAGCAGTTCGCCCACGCCCCGCGCGGCCCCCGTGACGACCGCGACCTGTCCTTCGAGTCCGACCCTGCTCATGCGCCCTCCTTGACCTGCACGTAGGTGGTGACGAGTTCCCGGATCCGCGCGCTGACCAGCTCGGGTGCCTCGATCGGCGTCATATGGCCGAGACCGGGCAGCTCGGTGACCCCGAGACAGTCCGGCAGCGCGGCGGCCAGCCGGTGGGCATGCGCGGGCGGGGTGAGCCGGTCGGCCGTACCGACGACGACGGCCGTGGGCACGGCGAGCCGCCGTACGCCGTGGTCCAGATCGAGCAGGTCGAGCACCTGGGACCAGGCGTGCCGCACCCTGGTCGGGCACGCGTGCACGATCCGCGCGCACGCCTCCACCATGTGCGGGGCCGAACCGGGGCCCATCGTCCCGTACTTGAGGATCCGCCGGGCGACCGGTGTGACCGGCCCGAGCGGCGCCCGCGCCCCGAGCACGTGCCGGGTCAGCCAGGTGCGCAGCCGTCCGGCCCTGATCGGTACGACGGTCGACTCGGCGACCAGCCGCGAGGAACCGGTGCTGCACAGCAGGACGGCCGCCGCGTGCGCCCGGAACCCCGGGCGTTCCGCCGCCGCCATCACCGTCATCCCGCCCATGGAGTGCCCGGCGACCACCGCCTTCTCACCGGGCGCGAGGGTCGCCTCCAGCACGGCTTCGAGGTCGTCGGCGAGCCCGTCCGCACTGCACGCCGGGCTCGCCGGACTGCGTCCGTGGCCGCGCTGGTCGTAGGCGATGACCCGGTGGTCGACGGCGAGTTCACGGATCTGCGCGGCCCAGAAGGCGGTGGAGCAGGTCCAGCCGTGCGCGAGGACGACGGGCGGCGCGGTCGCGGACCCGTGCACCTCGACGTGCAGTCGCGCTCCGTCGGCGGAGACGGCGGTGAGTTCGCGCGCCGGGGCGGGTGGGGCGTACGGCCCGGAAGTGACATGCGTCAGCCGGCTCATACGGCGGCCTCCGCGCTCTCGTCCGCTCCCGCGCTCGCGTCGGCGACCGCGCGCCCCGGCTCGGCGGGCGTGGGCCCGGCGGGCCGCAGCACCGTGTACTCGGCGAGGTCCACGCGCCGGGTGGCCCGCCGGAACTCGGTCGTGGTGCCGGGCCAGACGGTGGTGTTACGGCCCTTCGCGTCCAGGTACCAGCTGGTGCAGCCGCCGGTGTTCCACACTGTGCGCTTCATGCGCTCCTGCACCCGGTGGTTCCAGGCCCGCACCGCGGAGGGGCGGGCGTCGAGGGCCGCGCGTCCGCCGAGCACGTCGAGCTGCCGTACGAAGTCGGCCAGGTAGTTCAGCTGGGACTCGATCATGAGGATCATCGAGGAGTTCCCGAGGCCGGTGTTGGGCCCGATGATCGTCAGCCAGTTGGGGAAGCCCGCGGCGGACGCGCCCCGCAGGGCCTCCATGCCGCTGCCCTCCCAGGCCTCGGCGAGCGTCCGCCCGTCCGCGCCGACGACCCGGTCCGCGATCGGCATGTCGGTGACGTGGAATCCCGTACCGAAGACGATCACGTCGACCTCGGCCTCGGTGCCGTCGGCCGCGGTCACGGTCGACCCGTCGACCCGGCTGAGCCCGCTCGCGACGACGTCCACGTTGGGCTGGGCGATCGCCGGGTAGTACGTGCTGCTCAGCAGGATCCGCTTGCAGCCGATGCGGTAGTCGGGGGTGAGCTTGGCGCGCAGGGCCGGGTCCTTGATCGCACGGGCCATGTTGCGCTTCGCCAACTGCTCCACGGCACCCAGCTCGTTGGGGTGCTTGGTGAACGCCTGGACCTGCAACTCCCTGATGCCCCACAGCAGTCCGCGCCGGGCCTGGGTGGTGAAGGGCAGCTGCCGGTGCAGCCAGCGCTCGGCGCCGCTGATCGCGCGGTCCATGCGGGGCATGACCCAGGGCGGGGTCCGCTGGAAGAGGGTGACCTTCCGGGCGAGCGGCTGGATGGCCGGCACGATCTGGATGGCGGAGGCGCCGGTCCCGACCATGGCGACCCGCTTGCCGCGCAGGTCGTGGTCGTGGTCCCAGCGGGCGGAGTGGAAGACCTTGCCCGGGAAGGAGTCGAGCCCCGGGATGTCGGGGATCCTGGGGTCGGAGAGCGGCCCGGTGGCGGAGACGACGAGATCGGCCGACAGCTTTCCGCTGCTGGTCTCGATGTCCCACCGCAGCTTCTCGCTGTCCCAAGTCATCTTCAGGACCTCGGAGTTGAGGCGGATGTGCGGCCGGAGCCGGAAGACGTCCGCCACATGCTCCAGATAGGCGCGGATGTGCTCCTGGCCGGAGAAGGTGCGCGGCCACTCGGGGTTGGGCGCGAAGGAGAAGGAGTACAGGTGGGACGGAACGTCGCAGGCGCACCCCGGATAGCTGTTGTCCCGCCAGGTGCCGCCGACGCTGCCGGCCCGCTCCAGCACGACGAAGTCGGTGACGCCTTCCCGCCGCAGCCGTACGGCGGCCCCCAGCCCACCGAACCCGGACCCGACCACCGCCACCCGCACATGCTCGTGTTCGGCCATGCCGATGCCTTCCCTGCCCGACTCTGCCAGTGAACACTGGCGCAATGGGAGCGTAGAGCAGCTCCGTACTGATGGGTAGGGGTCGGGGGGAAGGAAAGTTACCGCGAGTACGACATAGGCTGCGGCCGTGACGGACAAGCGCGAATACCGCATGGAGGAACTGGCCGACCTGGCCGGCATCACAGTGCGCACCCTGCGCTTCTACCGCGAACGCAAACTCATCCCGCCCCCTCGCCGCGAGGGCCGTATCGCCTGGTACGACGACCACCACCTGGCCCGCCTGCGCACGATCGGGGCGCTCCTGGACCGCGGCCACACCCTCACCGGCATCGCGGAACTCGCCGAGGCCCTCGACCACGGCCGGGACGTCGCCGACGTCCTCGGGGTGACCCCGACCGAGGAGGAACCGGTCCGCCTCACCCCCGAGGAACTCGCCGCCCGCTTCGAGGGCGAGATCACCACCGAGAACCTCGCCCTCGCCATGGAACTCGGCTACGTCGGCACCGACGGCGACTTCGTGGTCCACATCAGCCGCCGCCTCCTGGACGTCTCCTCCGACCTCGTCCGCGAGGGCATCCCCCTCGCCGAGGTCCTCTCCGCCGGCAAGCGCGTCCGCCAGCACGTCGACGACCTGGCCGAGATGTTCGCCGAACTCGTCCTCCGCCACACGAGCGAGAACGACCTCCAACGCCTGCGCCCACTGGCCCGGAGCGTGGTGGAGGCGGAGCTGTCACTGGCGCTGGACCGACGGCTGCGGAGGGGCACCGAAGCACCTCCCTCCCGCCAGTAAGCGCGTTCTTCGACAAGATCACCCGCAAGGAGTACCTTCACGCGGAAACATCGAGTAGGCGTTCCATTTTTTGGAGACGCACGTTCACCAACGGAGAGCCGTGCCTAGTCGCATTTCCCTCGCCCTTGCCGTGACCGTAATTACCATGGCCATGACATCGGCCATAGTCGCCCGGCCGGGCGACTGCATCTGGAACAGAGAAGCCTCGGCTCCCGTATCCCACAAGGACCTTCAGGAGCCCGCGGCAACCCAGTCGACGAGCAGCTTGTCCAGCTCGTCCACCTCGGCGACGACCCCCAGCCTGCTGTAGATCCCCCGCGCTCGTTCGGCGTGGGCACACGCCTCCCGGACATTCCGCATCCGGAAATACGTCCGGGCGATACCCGCCAGCGCCCGCGCCGAACACAGTGAGTAGCTGTATTCGTCAGCAATCTCCAGCGCACTCCGATACGTCCCCAGCGCGACGCCCAGTCGCCCCGCCCCGTACTGGGTGTCCGCGGTGGCGAGCAGAACTCGCTGAAGCTCATACGAATTGTCGATTCGGCGAGAAATTTCCTCCGCCGAAGCGAATTGCGCCAGAGCCTGCTCCGTCGCCCCCGCCGCCGCATGTGTCTCACCGAGCCGTATCAGCGTGGTCACCTCTCCGATGGCATCGGCGACAGAGCGATGCCCGACGAGCGCCCGACGATAGAAGACCAGCGCGCGCTCCGACTGACCCATGACCTGGTACACGGCACCCAAATTGGTCTGGATGATCGAGACCTCACGTTTCCCACCGACCAGGAGCAGACGGTTCAGGGCCTGCTGGTAATGGTCACGAGCCTCCTCATATCGCCCTAGACCAAGCCACACATCCCCCATGTTGTTCCATGCGACCCCTTCACCCGAGACGTCTCCGAGCTCCCGGTGAATGTCGAGCATGCTCCGGAAACGCCGCATCGCCTCCCCGTACTCCGCCCGATGCACCAGCGCCGTCCCCTGCACGTTCAGCGCGGCGGCAATCCCGTGCCGGTCCTCCACTCGGCGGTAGAGATCCAGCGCCCGGTCCAGTTCCCGCAGGCACACCTCGCCCCGCCCCGCGCCCAGGTGGGAGCGGCCGATCTCCAGCAGGGCGTCCGCCCGGCCCCGGTCGTCGTCCAGGGATTCGAACAGACCCAGCGCCTCGGTCGCGGCGGCGAGGGCCGCGGTGTGGTTCTCGCGGGCCAGTACGCTCGCCCGCTCCACCAGGGTCTGGGCCAGCCCCGACCGGTCGCCGCACGAGCGGTGCGCGCTCAGCGAGGCCTCGTGCAGTTCGGCGGTGATCTCGTGGGTACCCCAGCGCCTGAGAGAGTGGGCGAGGACATGCGGGAACAGCGCCGCGAAATCCGGCAGGCCGGCCGCCGCCGTACGCGCCACGGCCAGCAGGTTGGCGCGCTCCACGGTGAGCCAGACAGAGGCCCCGTCGACCGCGGCCCCGGCATCGGGGGACGCGGCGAAGTCGGTGGCGTGCGGGGAGCGGAGTTCCGGCGGGACCTGCCGTCTGCGACGGCGCGGATAGGCCAGGCGGTCCGCACGGTCGGCGGTCGTCAGGTAGTACGCCGCCAGTCGCCGCAGAGCGGCCGAGCGTACCGACTCGGCGTCCTCGCGCCGCCCCAGCCGGGCACCGAACGCGCGCGCCAGGTCGTGCAGTCGGTAGCGGTCCCGGACCGGCTCGTCTAAGAGGTGCCGGTCGAGAAGCACGTCCGCCGCCCGTCGTACGGTCTCCGGGGAACCGTCCCCTGACAGTGCGGTCGCCCCCGCCAGCGTGATGTCGGGACCGGGGTGCAGCGCCAGGCGGCGGAACAACCGCCGAGCCGCCACGTCGAGATCGGCGCAGGAGAGCCACAGGGCGGCGGCCACGCGCTCGTCGAACTCGTCGAGCCGGTCGTCGGCCCGGGCCAGTCGGTCGGCCACATACTCCAGGTCCCAGGTGTTCCGGTGCCGGAAACGGCCGGCCAGCAATTGCACCGTGAGCGGATGGCAACCGCACATCTCAACCACGCGACGCAAGGAGTGCATGTCCGACACTCGGGCCGCGCCCGCGATCCGGGCGAACAGTGAGGCGGCCTCGGCCACGGACAGCACGTCCAACGGCAGGAAGGCGGCCCCGTCCAGTTCCGTGAGCGCGTTACGGCTGGCAACGATCGCGCGACAGCGGGACGAACCGGGCAGCAACGGCCGCACCTGCTCGGCGTCGCGCGCGTTGTCGAGCAGGACCAGGACACGGCGGTGCGCGGTCCACTCCCGCCAGCGCGCCGTCCGCTCGTCGAGCGTGGCGGGCAGTGGATCAGGCACGCCGACGGTGTGCAGCAGAAACGCCAGGGCGTCGGCGGGCTCGTACGGCGACTGATCACTATAAGCCCGTAAATCTATATAAAAAATGCCATCTGGATAGCTGGAGTACAGACGGTGCGCGGCATGGACAATCAGCGCGGACTTGCCCACTCCGGCCATTCCGTGCACGACGGTCAGGGGCAGTGCGGTGCCGCGGCCGTCAGGAGCGGGGTCCGCGAGCAGGAGTTCCAGTTCTCCTGCTCGGCCTGTGAAGTCCGGTGTATCCCTGGGCAGACTGCTGCCGCTGCCGGACTCCGGCAGATCCGGCTGAGAGACGGACGGTGCCGCACCGGCCTCTCGCACCGATGTGTCCCTGAGCGCCGGGTCCTGACCGAGGATGCGGACGTGCAGGTCCTGGAGTTCGGCGCCCGGGTCCATGCCGAGTTCGTCGTTCAGGCGGTGCCGGGTGCTGCCGTACAGGGCGAGTGCCTCGCCGTCCCGGCCGGAGCGGTGCAGGGCCAGCATCAGCGCGGCCACGGACTGCTGGGCGAGCGGGTTCTGGGAGACCAGTTCGTGGAGTTCGCCGACCAGGTCGGCGTGCCGCCCGAGTTCGAGTTCCAGCCGGATCCGCTCCTCCCGCACCCGGCGGTGGTCCTCGGTCAGCCGGGCGCGCGCCGAGGCCGCCCACTCGCCGGTGAACTCCGCGAACGGCTCCCCTCGCCACAGCGCCGCGGCGGTGCGCAGCAGACCGACGGCGTGCTCGCGCTCTCCGCGTCCGGCCGCCGCCCGGGCGTCGGCGCGCAGCCGCTGGAACCGTACGAGGTCCACGTCATCGGAGTTCTCGACACGCAGCCGGTAACGGCGCGGCGCGATGCGCTCGACCTGGGCCAGGCCGCCGACCGCGCGGTCGAGCCGGGTGCGGGTCCTGGAGAGATAGGTCCGCAGCGTGTCCACAGCGGTCGGGGGCGGGTCCTCGCCGTTCCACACCCGCTCGACCAGCGTGTCCACGGAGACCGGGTCTCCCCGCGCGTAGAGCAGTACACCTAATACGCAACGCTCTTTGACCGATCCAAGCCGGTATGGGCGCCCCTGGTGCCACAGTTCGAGCGGCCCCAGCGCAAGAAGGTCCACCGCATCCCCCAGGTGGTTCGCACGCGCAGACACCTGTTCACCTTTCACTGTTGCTGCTCGGCGAGTAGGGGTGGGGGGAGCGGAGCGGGGCGCACTGACGCGCGAGGGGCGCATGAGAGCCTCACGCCAGGCCTCTGACTTTCTGCAAGGTTTCTGCAAGGCCACCGTCCATACCCGTGGGCAGATACAGCTCGGTGGCCGTTGCCGGCCCCATCCACCCTGTCCGTCAACTCATGGATTCCACGGGGGAGTTCGTATGAGCCTGCTGATACCCGACACCGACCGGCGCCCTGCCGTACCGCTGCGCCTGGATGTGGAGCGCTGGGCCACCTTCAGGATCCGCAGGCGGGTGCTCGCCGTGGTCCATACGGTGACCTCCGCGCAGCGTCTGCTCGAAGCGGTCCGATTACTGGAGGGCGACCCCAGGATCCAGGTGGTTTTCACCATGGCGAACGACGTCTTCAACGACGGTGTGGAGCCGTTCCTGGAGAGCATCCGGGCTCTGGTGACGCCTTGGAGCCAGGCCCTCCACACGCATTTCGACCTCGCGCTGGCCGCGAGCCACGGAGGTCTGCACGAGCTGAACGTCCCGGTCGTCGTGCTCCCGCACGGGGCCTCGTACAACAAGCGGATCTCGGTGCCCGGCGGCCCGCGCGGGCGCAGTACGGCACCGCGCGAGGTGTACGGACTGGGCAGGCAGTGGCTGGTCCGGGACGGGGTGGTCGTACCCGCCGCGATCGCTCTGGCGCACGAGGAGGACCGCGTCAAGCTCGGCCGGCAATGCCCCGAGGCGCTGCCGGTCGCCGAGGTGGTCGGGGATCCCTGCTACGACCGTGTGGCGGCGAGCCTGCCGTTCCGCGCTCTGTACCGGGAGGCCCTGGGTACAGGCCCGGGCCAGGAACTGGTACTGGTCTGTTCCACCTGGGGTCCCGACTCCCTCCTGGGCCGCCAATGGGGCCTGCTGGAACGCCTGGTGGCCGAGCTGCCCCGGGAGCGGTTCCGCATCGTGGTGATGCTGCACTCGCACGTCTGGAACGCGCACAGCGAATGGCACATCCGCAGCGCTTTCGCCGGTCTCGCACGTGCCGGTGTCGTCCTGGTCAGTCAGCACGCGGACTGGTCCGGCGCGGTGATCGCCGCCGACTATGTCGTGGGCGACCACGGTTCCGTCTCCCTGTACGCGACGATGACCGGTGCCCGCATACTGACCGCGGGTTCCCCCGACACCGACCTCGACCCCGGTTCCCCGATGGCCGAACTCCGCACCCTCGCACCACGGATCCGCCGCGGCTGTCCCGTACGTCGCCAACTGCGCAGCAGCACCGCCGCCTACCGAACGGGCCAGTATGCCCCCGTCGCCGCCCGTCTCAGCTCGGAGCCGGGTCGCTTCGCGACGCTGATGCGTGCCCTGATCTACCGCAGGCTCCGTCTGCGCCCACCGGTGTCCCGCACCGTCGCCCAGCGAGCGGTCACACCGTTGACGGTGAGGTGCGACGGCTCATGAACTCCACTCCACAGGAAACGGCGCGCCTGTACGGCAGCGAGGACGAGTCGAGCACATCGGCCGAAGCGCCGTCTCCCGCAGCGGCCGATCCGGTCCCGGCACACCTCGTCACAGCCCATCTGGTCCTTGCCCATCCAGCCCCCGGTCGCACCGTGGTGGACCGGCACCTGCGCGTCGCTCTCCCCGCCCCGCTTCCCTGGCCGTTGCTCGCCGACGTCCTGGTGACACCCGGATCACACGCAGGCGTGGCCGATCGGCTGGCCTCCACTCATCCGGGCGCGGCGGTGGTGGCCGTGCACTGCGGCAGCGTCTGCTGGCTACGTCTCGGACCGGACCTCGGCCCCGCCGACGTCGTACGGCTGACCCTCACCGCACAGCATGCCGCCCTGCGTTCCTGGGCGGCCTGGGCCTCGCTCGCCCACGCCTGGCTGGTCGCGGGGCTGTCGCCGGCACATCTGCCAGAGACAGCGGGACAGACGGTGATACGGCTACGGGTACGCGCCGCCGGTCCACACCGGGCTCAGCGGCCCGTACCGGCACCGGGTCCCTCGTCCTCTCCCCACGCCCGCAACCGCTCACGCACCTCGGCTGCCGGCACCGGACGGCCCACCACGACATAGAGGTCCAGCGCTTCCTGGTACCGGTCCCGGGCGAGGTCGCGTCGGCCCTGTCGCTCCGCTACCTCGCCCAGCACCTCCAGGGCCCGGGCCACCTCGTAGTGCGCGGCGACCTCCCGCAGCACGGCCAGCGCACTCGAGAGCCGTTCCTCAGCCTCTCCCGGTCGGCCCCGGCGCAGACAGATCCGGCCCAACAGGATCATGGCCCGCGCGGCGTTGTACGAGTCATCGACGGCCAGCAACCCCGCACGGGCCCCGGCGGCGTCGGCATCGGCCTGCTCCAGCCGGCCCTGGGCCAGGGCGATGTCGGCAGCGTTGAGGCGAGCGAGCGCACCGGCTCGGTGGTCGCCGCAACCGGGCAGTTCCGCCGCCGCGCGGGCGAACAGCTCGGCCGCCGCATCCAGTCGGCCCAGCCGGTGTTCGGCGAGCCCACGGTAGTTCAACGTACGCGCGTGACCGAGCCGGTCTCCATCGGCGGCGAAGAGCTCCGCCGCCAGCTCGAACATCTCCAGGGCGCACGCGTGGTCGCCCCGCCCCAGCTCGCCCAGTCCGCCGGAGGTGAGCATCCGACACTGGGCCGCGGTGTCCGACAACTCCCGCGCGGCGGCCAGCCCGTCACGATACGCGGCGCACCAGTGGTCGTAGTGCTTGCGCCGGATGAAGAACGGCCCCAGCGCGTCCGCCAGTTGCCAGCCGGCCTCCGCGACACCCGCCGCCCCCGCCCGGCGGATCACTGCCATCAAGGTGTGCAACTCCCTCTCCAGCCAGTCCAATGCGGCCTGCGTCCCCTCGCCGAAGTCCTCCGTGACCACCGGCCCGGGTCCGAACGACCGTTCCCGCAGCGGATGTCGGGGGTCGATGGCCGTCTCGGCACGGGTCGCAGTGGCCACGCAGTGGTCGGCGAACCGCCGGAACGCCGCCGCCCGCTGCTCGGCGGGCTCGTCCTCCTCCGCGCGGCCCGCGGCGTGCAGCCGCACGAGGTCGTGGAACCGGTAGCGGTCCTCACCGGTCTCGATGAGGAGATTGGCGTCATGCAGGAGATCGATCAAGTCTCCCACCGACGCGTCCGTGCCCGCCCCGCCGAAGAGCGCCCGGCCCGCCGCCGTCCCGAACTCCCGCCCCGGGTGCAGCCCGAGGAGCCGGTAGAGCCGTGCCGCCTCCGACGGCAGACCCTGGTAGGACAGGTCCAGCGCAGCCCGCACCCCCTGATCACCATCGATGGTCAGCGCGTCCAGTCGTCCCCGCTCCGCCGTCAGCGCCTGGACCATCGTGGTGATCCGCCGCCGCGGCCGGGCGGCGAGCCGCGCCCCTGCGATCCGCACCGCGAGCGGCAGTCCGGCGCACAGTGCGACCAGGGCACGGGCGTCGTCCGACTGGGTCGCCACCCGGTCGTCGGCGAGGGTGGCCGCCAGCAGTTCGAGAGCCGCGTCCGGGGCCAGCGGCTCCAGGTGCACCTGACGGCCGCCTTCGAGGGCCAGCCCCGACATCCGGCGACGGCTGGTGACCAATGTGACGTTCGGGCCGCCCGGCAGCAGGGGCCGCACCTGAGCTGCCGTGGCCGCGTCGTCGAGCAGCACCACGATCCGGCGTTCCGCGGTGAGCGAGCGATAGAGGGCGGCACGTTCCCCGATGCCGTACGGCACCTGCTCCGCCTGCAGACCGAGCCCGCGCAGGAAGCCGCCGAGCACCTCGCCCGGATCGGCCGGCCCGGTCGCCGACTGGGCACCCAAATCTGCGTACAACTGCCCACCCGGGCAGTCGGAGCGCAGCCTATGGAGCCAGGCCAGCGCCAGCGCGGTCTTGCCGACCCCGCCAAGGCCGCTGACCGTGGCCAATGTGGCATGCCCCTGTCGCACGGCACGAGCACGCAGGTCGTCAAGGTAGGCAACCTCGTCGGTGCGATCCGTCAGCGAGACCGGTTGGGGCAACTGCCACGGCCGCTCCCGGTCCGGGGTGTCACCGGTGCGGAAGTGGACACCGCCGTACACGGCCGACGCCTGGATGCTGGGACCATGCACGACGCCACCGCTCAGCTCGTTGCGGCCGCTCTGCCCCTGCCCTCGCACGCGTCACCCCTCCGACCGGTAAGCACCGTCCTCCAGGAGTGAGTCTTTCCATGCACACCGGTTCGTTACCAGCCGCCCCTGGCCATCGCTCTGTGACGTTCGTCGCCCGAACCCCTACTCGTACACAACCGTCACCGGCGCGTGGTCCGACCACCGCTCGGCATGCGTCGCCGCGCGCTCGACGTACCCCTTGACCGCCTTCGCGGCGAGCCCCGGGGTGGCGATCTGGTAGTCGATGCGCCAGCCGGTGTCGTTGTCGAAGGCGCGTCCCCGGTAGGACCACCACGAGTACGGCCCCTCCACGTCCGGATGCAGCGACCGTACGACGTCGACGTAGCCGCCGTCGGACACGTCGAGCACCCGGCTCAGCCAGGCCCGCTCCTCCGGCAGGAAGCCGGAGCTCTTCTGGTTGGCGCGCCAGTTCTTGAGGTCGGCCTGCTGGTGGGCGATGTTCCAGTCGCCGCAGACGACGACCTCGCGGCCGTCGGCGGCGGCGCGCACGCGCAGTTCCTTGAGGTGGGCGAGGAACTCGTCCATGAAGCGGACCTTCTCGTCCTGCCGCTCGGTGCCGACCTCGCCGGAGGGCAGATAGAGGGAGGCGACCGTCACACCCGGCAGATCGGCCTCGACGTAGCGCCCGCCGGCGTCGAACTCGGCCGATCCGAAGCCGACCTGGACCCGGTCCGGCTCACGGCGGCTGTAGAGGGAGACGCCGGCGCGACCCTTCGCGGCGGCGGGCGCGTGCGTCACGTGCCAGCCCTCGGGGGCCCGCACGCCCTCGGGCAGCTGCTCCGGCTCGGCGCGCACCTCCTGGAGGCAGAGCACATCGGCGGAGGTGTCCGCGAGCCACTCCACGAAGCCCTTCTTCGCGGCGGCACGCAGTCCATTGACGTTGACGGAGGTCACAGTGAGCACCCCGGCACGATACCGGCACACTGGAGGGCATGATGATCCGCCGCGTCCCCTTCGACCACCCCGACGCCGTCAAGCTCAACGACGAGGTCCAGGCCGAGTACCACGTCCGCTACGGCGACGGCGGCGACGCCACCGAGCTGGCCCCGACGGACTTCGAGCCCCCGAACGGCGTGTACCTGATCGCGTACGACGAGACGGACGCCCCCGTCGCCACGGGCGGCTGGCGCGCCCAGGACACCAACGGCGAGGGCAACCAGGACGGCGACGCCGAGGTCAAGCGCATGTACGTCACCGAGCAGGTCCGCGGCCGCGGCCTCGCCCGCCGCGTGCTGGCCGCCCTGGAGGAGGACGCCCGCGCGGCGGGCCGCCTGCGCATGGTCCTGGAGACCGGCACCAAGCAGCCGGAGGCGATAGCCCTCTACACCTCCAGCGGCTACGAACCCTGCGAGAAGTTCGGCTACTACCGCCACCACGAGGCGAGCAGATGCTTCGCGAAGCCGCTGTGAGCCCTCGGACCGCATAGCGACCGAACGGCAGAAGACCCGCTCCTGAATCAGGAGCGGGTCTTCATGATGCGTGGACCTGTGGGGATTTGAACCCCAGACCCCCTCGATGCGAACGAGGTGCGCTACCAGACTGCGCCACAGGCCCTTGCAACGAGTGAAACTCTAGCATCCCCGTCGGGGTGCTTGGAAATCCGTTCCCGGCTGGTCAGGGACGGGGGTTGCGATCCCGTCCCCGGGTCTCACTCGTTGGCCGCGCGCGGCCGTTCGCCGTCCTCGTACTGGTCGAAGAGCGGGGTGCGGCCGCGCTCGCGGGCGCGGCGGGCGGAGGCGGCGCGGCGGGCGTCGGTGCGGCCGTCCGCCGCCGGCTTGTCCTCCGCGTCGGCGGAGGGCTCCTCCGATCCCCCGTCCTCCGCGACGGGAGCCGCGTCCTGGCCGGAGTGCTCCGGCGCGACGGCACTGGACCGCGCGGAGCTCCACGCGTCCGGCGCCCCGAGGTCGACGTCGGCGGTGGCCCGCGGCGCGACCGGCGCGGTCACGTACGTCGGCA
Source organism: Streptomyces sp. SID13726 (assembly GCF_010548375.1). Taxonomy (GTDB): domain Bacteria; phylum Actinomycetota; class Actinomycetes; order Streptomycetales; family Streptomycetaceae; genus Streptomyces. The sequence continues at coordinate 16,280 of NZ_JAAGLY010000013.1, read as the reverse complement.
GCGGCACCGGCACCGGGTCCCAGCTGTCCCCGTGCCCGGGCCTGCGCTGCCGTTCGCGCTGCTGGTCGACCCACTCGGCGTGGTCGGTCTGCTCCACGAGGGCACGGCGGTCGGCGGCGAGCGCGGACAGCCCGGGATCCGTTTCCGGTTCTGGTCCCTCGTCCGGTTCGTCGGCGTCCACCCCGGTGGCGACGGACGCGCGCCGGCGCGGCTGGCGTGCCCGCTCCCGCAGCCGCTGCGCGGCGGCCTCGGCCCGGCGCCGGTCCATCTGGTAGGCGAAGCGGCGGCGTTCCTGGGTGCGCAGATACGCGATGTACGTGCTGAGCATCACGGCGGGCACCCCGGGCGCCCACAGGAAGGCGAGCCCGCCGACCGCGGCGACGACCGCGCCGAGGGTGAAGGCGACGAAGAGCATCACCGTGGTACGCCGACGGCGCGCGAGCACCTTCGTACGCCGGGCGCGCGCCGCTGCCGCTTCCGCGGAGGGCGAGCGCCGGGGGGCTGGTGCCTGGGGCTGGGACGGTGCCTGGGGCTGGGCCTGGGCCTGGACCTGGGCCGGCGGTTGGGCCGGTGCCGGTGCCTGTTTCCGCGCCGGGGGCTGGACCGGCGCCTGGGTCTGTGGACGGGTCGGGGGCATGGCGAAGGCCCGGACGTCCACCGAGTCGGTGACGGCATCCGGTTCGTCGGCGCCGCGCTCCTCCTCGTCGGTGGAACGCGCGCGCAGGTCCTTGGCGTACCGACGCTCCATCCCCGCCCTTCCGGACAGCAATCGGATGGCGGTGCTGAAGCGTTCCGTCGGACGGGCCTCGTTCAGCTCGTCCTGCCTACGGAGCCACATCGGCACCAGGTAGGCGGCCCAGGCCCCGACAATGACTGCGTAGATGAGGCCGCTGCTGCTCACGCCTCACACGGTAGAGGGGTTTGCGTGAGGCCATCCGCCAATTGAGTCGGTGTGTCGCACGATCCGGCTGATATTTCGAGCTTTTTTTGTGACCGATCCGATCAGCGGGCCGCCTCAGTCGCGAATTCAATGCCCTGAGGCGGTCATGCACCGATCATTTTCGAACACCTATTCCATTTCAGAGGTCACGCGGGATTGTCGTGCGGTGTGCTCCCGGAGCGTGCCCGCTGCCAGCGCCTGAGCAGCCCGTCCGGCACCTCTTCCGCGGTGAGCGCGAACACGAGATGGTCCCGCCAGGCCCCGTCGATGTGGAGATAGCGGGGCCTGAGGCCCTCCTCGCGGAATCCGAGTTTCTCCACGACCCGCCGGCTGGGCCCGTTCTCCGGGCGAATGCAGACCTCGATGCGGTGCAGTCCGACGGTGCGGAAACAGTGGTCCACGACAAGCGCCACGGACGTCGGCATCACCCCGCGCCCGGCCACCGACTGGTCCACCCAGTAGCCCACGTGCCCGGAGCACATCGAGCCCCAGGTGATCCCGGCGACCGTCAACTGCCCGACCAGCTGCCCCCGGTACTCGATGACGAACGGCAGCATCCGCCCCGCGTTCGCCTCGGACCTGAGGTGACGGACCATCTGACGGTAGGTCGGCCGGTGCGCGATCGGCCCGCTCGGCGTGGGCGGCGGAATGGTCGCCTCCCAGGGGCGCAGCCAGTCCCGGTTGCGCCGGTTGACCTCACGCCAGGTCCGCTGGTCGCGCATTCTTATCGGCCTCAGGACGACATCGCCGTCCGCCAGTACGACGGGCCATGACGGGCTGTTCAGCTCGCACCCCCACTGCCGGCGCCGGGTCTCGGGTGGTCGCCGCCGCGGATCTGGTCCACGGCATGCCTCAACAGGGGCTCCAGGACGGCCAGTCCGTCCTTCACCCCGCCACTGGAACCCGGCAGGTTGACGATCAGCGTGCCGCCCGCCACCCCGGCGAGACCCCGGGAGAGCGCGGCGGTCGGCACCTTCTCCCGCCCGAACGCCCGGATCGCCTCGGCGATGCCCGGCACCTCGTGGTCGATCACCGCGCGGGTGGCCTCGGGGGTGCGGTCGGTGGGCGAGATGCCGGTGCCGCCGGTGGTGACGATGACGTCGTAGGCCGCGTCCACGCCCGCGCGCAGAGCGGCCTCCACAGGGTCGCCGTCCGGGACGACCCGCGGGCCCTCGACGGTGAAGCCGAGGCCCGCGAGGCCGTCGGCAACCAGCGGGCCGCCCTTGTCCTCGTAGACCCCGGCGGCGGCCCGGTTGGAGGCCGTGACCACCAGTGCTCGATACGTCATGCCCGGCTCCAGTCGCCCGACTTGCCGCCCGTCTTCTCCTCCACCCGCACGTCCGTGATGACCGCCCCCTTGTCGACCGCCTTGACCATGTCGATCACGGTGAGCGCGGCGACGGAGACCGCGGTGAGGGCCTCCATCTCGACACCCGTGCGGTCCGTGGTCTTCACGGTGGCGAGGATCTCCACGGCGTCGTCCGCGACCGACAGGTCCAGTTTCACACCCGACACCGACAACGGGTGGCACAGCGGGATGAGGTCCGGGGTGCGTTTGGCGCCCATGATGCCCGCGATCCGCGCGGTGGCCAGCGCGTCGCCCTTGGGGACGCCCTCGCCGCGCAGCAGCTCGACCACACGGGGCGAGACGAGGACGCGTCCGCTCGCGCGCGCGGTGCGGGCGGTGACGTCCTTGCCGGATACGTCGACCATGCGGGCGGCTCCCGCGTCGTCGATGTGGGTCAGTCGGTCCTGCGTACTCATGGTTGTGCGGCGCTCCCGGTCCGGCCTGTTGTGCGCGACACGGTACCGCCAACCAGGGGTGCTCAGCCGAGCAGGACCACTTCGACCTCGGTGCCGGGCTCGACGGACTCCACGTCCTCCGGTACGACGATCAGGGCGTCGGCCTGGGCCAGGGCGGCGACCAGATGGGACCCGGCACCGCCGACGGGAACGGCCTCGCCGTCACGGCAGGTGGCGCGCAGGAACTGCCTGCGCCCCTTGGGCGAGGTCAGCGCCTTGTCCGTCCTCAGGGTGGCCCTGGTGCGGGTCCTGTGGACGTCGTCGAGGCCCATCAGGGCGCGGATGGCGGGGCGGACGAACAGCTCGAAGGAGACGTACGACGACACCGGGTTGCCGGGCAGGGCGAGCAGCGGGGTGTGGTCGGGGCCGATGGAGCCGAAGCCCTGGGGCTTGCCGGGCTGCATGGCGAGCTTGCGGAAGTCGATGCCGGCGCCCGCCTCGTCCTCGTCGCCGACGTGCGACAGCGCCTCCTTGACGACGTCGTACGCCCCTACGCTGACCCCGCCGGTGGTGACCATGAGGTCGGCGCGGACGAGCTGGTCCTCGATGGTGGAGCGCAGGGTCTCGGCGTCGTCGGCGACGGCTCCCACGCGGTAGGCGATGGCGCCGGCGTCCCGGGCGGCCGCGGTGAGGGCGAAGCTGTTGGAGTCGTGGATCTGGCCGGCGCCGAGGGCCTCGCCGGGCTGGACGAGTTCGCTGCCGGTGGACATCACGACCACGCGCGGGCGCGGGCGCACGCGTACGGTGCCGCGGCCGATCGCGGCCAGCAGGGCGATCTGCGGCGGGCCGAGGACGGTGCCGGCGTCCAGGGCGCGGTCGCCGGCCCGGACGTCGCTGCCCTTCGCGCGTACGTGCGCGCGTGCCTCGGCGGGCCGGTACACGTGCACGTGCCCTTCGGCGCCCTCGGGGGCGAGAGCGCGGGCGCGCATACCGGTCACCGGGCCCTCGCCGAGCCCTCCGTCGGTCCACTCGACGGGGACGACGGTCTCGGCGCCGGGCGGGAGCGGGGCGCCGGTCATGATGCGGGCGGCCTGTCCGGGGCCGACGTGCAGCAGCTCGGACTGGCCCGCCGCGACGTCCCCCATGACGTCCAGGACGGCCGGGAACTCCTCGCTCGCACCCGCGATGTCCGCGACCCGCACCGCGTACCCGTCCATCGAGCTGTTGTCGAAGGGGGGCAGGGACAACGGCACCGTGACGTCCTCGACCAGAACGCAGCCCTGGGCGTCGAGCAGCTGGAGCTCGATGGGTTCCAGGGGGCGGACGGTCGCGAGGATGTCCTCCAGGTGCTCGTCCACCGACCAGAGGTGGTCCTGGCCGGCGGGGCGGGTCGCGGCGCTGCTCAAATCGCTACATCTCCTCGGCTACGAAACTGCGAAGCCAGGTCCGGAACTCCGGGCCCAGGTCTTCACGTTCGCACGCGAGTCTGACAATGGCACGCAGATAGTCGCCGCGGTCCCCGGTGTCATAGCGGCGACCCTTGAAGACGACGCCGTGCACCGGGCCGCCGACCTTCTCGTCGGCCGCGAGCTGCTGGAGGGCGTCGGTGAGCTGGATCTCGCCGCCGCGGCCGGGCTCGGTCTTGCGCAGTATGTCGAAGATGTGCGGGTCGAGGACGTAGCGGCCGATGATGGCGTAGTTGGACGGGGCGTCGGACGCGGACGGCTTCTCGACGAGGTCGTGCACCTTGACCACGTCGCTGTCCTCGGTGGCGTCGACCGCCGCGCAGCCGTAGAGGTGGATCTGCTCGGGCGCGACCTCCATGAGCGCGATCACGCTGCCGCCGTGCCGCTCCTGGACCTCGACCATCCGCTTGAGCAGCGGGTCGCGCGGGTCGATCAGGTCGTCACCGAGGAGGACGGCGAAGGGCTCGTGACCGACGTGCGGGGCCGCGCACAGGACGGCGTGACCGAGGCCCTTGGGGTCGCCCTGGCGGACGTAGTGCATGGTGGCCAGGTCGCTGGACTCCTGCACCTTCGCGAGCCGGCTGGCGTCGCCCTTCTTCTGAAGGGCGGATTCCAGCTCGTAGTTGCGGTCGAAGTGGTCCTCCAGGGGGCGTTTGTTGCGCCCCGTGATCATGAGGACGTCGTCGAGACCAGCGGAGACGGCCTCCTCGACCACGTACTGGATCGCCGGCTTGTCGACGACCGGCAGCATCTCCTTGGGAGTGGCCTTGGTCGCCGGCAGGAAGCGGGTGCCGAGACCGGCTGCCGGGATGACAGCCTTGCTGATCCGAGGGTGCGACTGAGTCATGTCCGCAACCTTATCCGGTGCCTTTACGAGGAATCTGTGGCTCCGGTTAATAAGCTCTCATATGAGCGTATTAGGAAGGGTACGGGTGCAACCTTTGAGTCACGCCGGACGTCCGGCCGAGTCTGACAAGCGAACGTTGCGGCGGGAGTTCCTCTCGGTGAGGAACAGGTTGACGGCCGATGACGTGCGGGAAGCCGCGGCCGCGCTGGCCGACCGGGCGCTCGACCTGCCCGAACTGGCGGACGCGCGCACGGTGGCGGCGTACGTCTCCGTGGGCGGCGAGCCCGGCACCCTCGCGCTGCTGGACGCGCTGCGCGAGCGGGGCGTGCGCGTGCTGCTCCCCGCGCTCCTGCCCGACAACGACCTCGACTGGGGCTCCTACACAGGCGAAGGCTCGCTGGCGCGCGTCCAACACGGCGGAAAAATGGCCCTTTTCGAGCCCTCCGGCGAACGTCTGGGCCCGGACGCCGTGACGGAGGCCGACGCGGTGCTGCTGCCCGGTCTGGCGGTGGACGGGCGCGGGATGCGGCTGGGGCGCGGCGGGGGGTCGTACGACCGGGCGCTCGCGCGCCTGGAGCGCGCGGGCGCGCGACCGGCGCTCGTGGTCCTGCTGTACGACGCCGAGGTCGTGGCCCATGTCCCGGAGGAACCGCACGACCGCCCGGTGCACGCGGTGGTCACGCCGTCGGGTGTGCGCCGCTTCCCCGCGGGCGCGTGACGGAGCCCCCGCCACGCATGCGCGTGGCGGGGGCTCCGTCATGGACCTGCCGCCGAGGGCTACGGCTTCAGGACCAGGGTGTCGTTCGTGCTCTTGTCGACGGCGGCGTCCGAGAAGGCCCAGTCCAGCAGTTCGCCCTTGACCCACTTGTCGGTCTGGTCGGTGTAGTGCGCGCTGTAGGCGTGCCCGGAGGCGCCGGTGAGGTTGATCCACTTCGACTTGTCGAGGTCGCCGAGGTTGACGACCATGCGCATCGAGGGGACCCAGACGACGCCGTAGCCGCCCGCCGCGTTCCAGCCGGTCGCGTTGACCGTGGCCTCGCCGCCGCTGAGCTTCCAGGGGCCGCGGTTGAGCATGTACTTCAGGAAGCCGGGGCCCTCGGTGCCGAGCGTCTGGTTCTTCAGGAACAGGCGGTGCAGCCGGCCCCAGCTCCAGGTGTCGATGTCCTTGCCGAGCTTGGCGGTCAGCTCCCAGCGGGCGTCGATCATGGCGCGCTCGAACAGCTCGTCGCGGTTGCTGGCGGCGGGGCGGTCGCCCACCCCGGCCGGGGTCTTCCACCAGTCGCTGTTCTGGTCGTCCATGAGGTTGCGCACGACCTCGAACCAGCGGTCGCCGCCGTCCGGCTGCGCCTGGTCGGCGTCGCGCTGGCCGCACTCGCGGACCTTGTCCGTCTCGTCGGCGGGCCCGGTGGTGCTGACCGGGTCGACCCACAGGCACTGGCCCTTGACCCGCAGCTCCTTGGGCAGCTTGTTGCCGAAGGCGAGCTTGAGGATGTTGCGCCAGACGGAGTTGAAGTAGGCGGCCGCCGCCGAGTCGGCGTCCTGGGTGTAGTCCCAGCCCTCCAGGAGCTCCTGCGCCTCGCGTACGTCCTTGTCGGCGATGTCGATCTTCAGCAGCTTGGGCACCAGCAGCTTGGCGATCTCACTGCTGTTGTCGAGCTGCATCTGGCGCATGTCGTCGGTGGAGATCTTGCCGCCGCCCTTGATCTTCTGCTCGATCAGGTCGGTGATGCGCTGGCTGCGGGTGCCGTAGCCCCAGTCCGTGGTGAGCGTGTAGGGGTACTTGTCCTTGTCGATCACGGCCTGGTTGGCGGTGACGATGTAGCCGCGCTCCGGGTTGTACTCGTAGGGCAGTTCGTCCTGCTTGATGTACTTGCCGGTCCAGGTGTACTTGGAGTCCCAGCCCGGTGCCGGCAGGGAGCCGTCGTCGCCCTTGGAACGGATCGGGATGCGGCCGGGCAGGGTGTAGCCGATGTTCTCGGAGTCGGCGTAGACGAGGTTCTGCGAGGGCACGTCGAACAGGGTCGCGGCCTGGCGGAAGTCGCTCCAGTCCGACGCCTTGTCCATCGCGAAGACGGCGTCCATGGAGGTGCCGGGGTCGAGCGCGGTCCAGCGCAGCGCGACGCCGTAGCCGTCTCCCCGGTCGGGTGCCGCGTTGTCGACGGTGGCCTTCTTGCCGACCTTCACGAGTTCGTCGTCGCGGTCGGACAGCAGGGGGCCGTTGTTCGTCTCCCGGACGACGATCTTCTTGGACGCCCCGCCGGCGACCTTGATGGTCTCCTCGCGCGTGGTGAAGGGCTTGACCTTGCCGTCGTAGAGGTAGCCGTCGCCGGAGAGCTTCTCCAGGTAGAGGTCGGTGACGTCGACGCCGGAGTTGGTCATGCCCCAGGCGATCTTGGCGTTGTGGCCGATGATCACGCCGGGCATGCCCGCGAAGGTGTAGCCGGTGACGTCGTACTGGCACTTGCTGGAGACGGTCCGGCAGTGCAGGCCCATCTGGTACCAGACAGACGGCAGGGAGGCCGACAGGTGCGGGTCGTTGGCCAGCAGCGGCTTGCCGGTGATGGTGTGCGAGCCCGCCACGACCCAGGAGTTGGAGCCGATGCCCTGGCCGTTGACGCCGACGGCCGTGGGGACGTCGTCCAGGACGTTGTAGAGGCCCGTGAGCTGGCTCTGGAGGGCCGAGGAGGCCGAGCCGGAGGTCGAGGACGAGGACGACGCCGTGGTGCCCGTGGTACCGCTCGTGGAGGTTCCGGTGCCTGAGGTGCCTGAGGTCCCTGTGCCGGAGGTTCCGGTGCCGGAGGTTCCGCTGCCCGACGAGCCGCCGTTCTGCTCGAACGACTGGGTCAGCTCGCTGTACTGGCCCTCCTGGACGATCGTCTGGTTGCGGCTGTACGGGTACTGCGGGTACAGATCGGCGATCTGCTTCGGGCCGAGGCGGCTGGTCATCAGCGCGCGGTCGATCTCGTCCTGCATGTTGCCGCGCAGGTCCCAGGCCATCGCCTTCAGCCACGAGACCGAGTCGACCGGGGTCCACTTCTCGGGCTTGTAGTCGTTGGTGAAGCCGAGCGCCGCGTACTCCAGGGAGATCTCCTTGCCGCTCTTGCCCTGGAGGTAGGCGTTGACTCCCGCGGCGTACGCCTGGAGGTACTTCTTGGTGGCGGCCGACAGCTTGGTGTCGTACTCCTCCTTCGCCACCCGGTCCCAGCCGAGCGTGCGCAGGAAGGCGTCGTTGTCGACCTGGCCCTTGCCGAACATCTCCGACAGGCGCCCCGAGGTCATGTGCCGGCGCACGTCCATCTCGTAGAACCGGTCCTGCGCCTGGACGTAGCCCTGCGCCATGAACAGGTCCTCGTCGGAGGAGGCGTAGATCTGCGGGATGCCGTAGCCGTCGCGCTTGACGTCCACGGGGCCCGACAGCCCCTTGAGCGAGATCGAGCCCTTGGTCTGCGGGAAGGACGCCCGGACGGTGCTCACCGACCAGTACCCGCCGTAGGCGACAGCGCCGACGAGGGCCAGTACGAGCACGAGAACGATCAGACGGGCTCTGCGCCCCTTCTTCCTGCCGGACTTGCCGGGCTGCTGACCCGATGAGGCGGTGGTGGTGGGGGGCATCGCTGTCCTTGCTGTCCTAACGCGAGCGGCAGGGCGGGCTGTGCTTTTGACGGAGAGCCTGTGTCACATACCCGGCCGGATCAGCGCGCGGCGTCCGGCCGGGTATGTGACGCAGGCTCTGCGCGTTGGAGCAACCATAGGCGCAGGGCTCGGCGCGACTTGACGCGGAGTCGGGAACCGGCGCGGACGGGCGTTCGATCATGCCTCGCCGAGCGTCAAGAAATCGTCAAGAGTTAGGTAAGGTAACGAAGTACTTGGATGCGGAGTCCTCACCCTTCGTGTCCTATGTACGTGAGCTCACGCGCGTGACGCGGTGTGAGCCAGGGAAGGGAACGGCCGCTGACTGTCCACCACCTCAACCAGCTCCTGCTCGTCTGCTCGCTCGTCCTGCTCGTCGCCGTGGCAGCGGTCCGGATCTCCTCGCGCAGCGGGCTCCCCAGCCTGCTCGTGTACCTGGGGATCGGCATCGCCATGGGCCAGGACGGCGTCGGCGACATCCACTTCGACAACGCCGAACTGACCCAGGTCATCGGGTACGCGGCCCTGGTCGTGATCCTGGCCGAGGGCGGTCTCGGCACGAAGTGGAAGGAGATCAAGCCGGCCCTGCCCGCCGCCACCGCGCTGGCGCTGGCGGGGGTCGCGGTGAGCGTCGGGGTCACGGCGACGGCGGCGCACTACCTGATCGGCCTCGAGTGGCGCCAGGCGCTGATCATCGGGGCGGTCGTCTCCTCGACGGACGCGGCGGCGGTCTTCTCGGTGCTGCGCAAGATCCCGCTGCCCGCGCGCGTGACGGGCACGCTGGAGGCCGAGTCCGGCTTCAACGACGCCCCCGTGGTCATCCTGGTGGTCGCCTTCTCCCAGTCAGGTCCGGTCGAGCACTGGTACACGCTGATCGCCGAGATAACCCTGGAGCTGGCCATCGGCGCCGCGATCGGCATCGCGGTGGGCTGGCTCGGCTCCTGGGGACTGCGCCATGTCGCCCTGCCTGCCTCCGGCCTCTACCCGATCGCGGTCATGGCGATCGCCGTCACGGCGTACGCGGCGGGCGCGCTGGCCCACGGCAGCGGCTTCCTCGCCGTCTATCTCGCCTCCATGGCGATGGGCAACGCCAAGCTGCCGCACTGGCCCGCCACCCGGGGCTTCGCCGACGGGCTCGGCTGGATCGCCCAGATCGGCATGTTCGTCCTGCTCGGCCTGCTGGTCACCCCGCACGAACTGGGCGACGACGTACTACCCGGGCTCGTCATCGGGCTGGTGCTGACCATGGTCGCGCGGCCCCTGAGCGTGTTCCTGTGCCTGACGCCGTTCCGGGTGCCCTGGCAGGAGCAGGCACTCATGTCCTGGGCCGGGCTGCGCGGCGCCGTGCCGATCATCCTGGCGACGATCCCGATGGTGAGCGGCGTCGAGGGCAGCCGCCGCATCTTCAACATCGTCTTCGTCCTGGTCGTCGTATACACACTCGTCCAGGGGCCGACACTGCCGTGGCTGGCCCGCAAGCTGCGCCTGGGCGGGGACTCCGAGGCCGCCGACCTCGGCATCGAGTCGGCGCCCCTGGAGCGGCTGCGCGGCCATCTGCTGTCCGTCGCGATCCCCGACGGCTCCCGGATGCACGGCGTCGAGGTCAATGAGCTGCGGCTGCCAGCCGGGGCCGCCGTCACCCTGGTCGTCCGCGATGGAAAATCGTTCGTTCCGTCGCCCACCACGGTGCTGCGCCACCGGGACGAACTGCTCGTCGTCGCCACCGACCCGGTCCGCGACGCGGCGGAACAGCGGCTGCGCGCGGTGGGCCACGGCGGCAAGCTGGCCGGCTGGCTCGGCACGGGTGAGATCGACAACAAGCGTTAACACTGTGTTACGCACTGCCTGTACGATGATGGCGCACTTGATCGAACCAACTCTGCCTGACGCAGAGCTGGCGCGACCGTATGGCGGCCGAGACATCCCCTAGCAGTGGGCTTCGGCATCTACCGCAGTCCGCGCAAGAGGACAGCTCTCGGCGCCGTCCCTCGCAAGAGGGCCGCGCTACCAGGCGGCAGAAAGGCACGGGCCGTGGCATCCACGGTCACCTCCTCCCGCCCCGGATACGGACAGCTGCTGCGCACACGCGGCGCCTGGACGTTCCTGCTCCCCGGCTTCGCGGCACGCCAGCCGTTCGCGATGCTCACCCTCTCCCTGGTGCTGCTCGTGCAGCACACCACCGGCTCCTACGGCGCGGCGGGCGCCGTGGCGGCCGTCACCGGTGTCTCCATGGCACTGTTCGCGCCCTACAGCGGCCGCCTGGCCGACCGCTACGGACAGCGTGCCGTCCTGGTCCCCGGCGTCCTCGTGCACACCCTGGCGGGCCTCTCCCTGACGGCCCTCGCCCTCTCGCACGCGCCCCTGTGGGCGCTGTTCGCGGCGGCCGTGCCCACGGGTGCCTCGGTCCCGCAGGTCGGCCCGATGGTGCGCGCCCGCTGGGGCACGAAGCTCCAGGGCTCGCCCCTGATGACCACCGCGGCGGCCTTCGAGTCCGTCACGGACGAGCTGACCTTCGTCTTCGGCCCCCTGCTGGCCACCGCCCTGTGCACCGCCGTCCACCCCGCCGCCGGTCTGCTGACCGAGGCGTCGCTGACGCTGCTCGGCGGCCTCCTCTTCGCCGCGCAGAAGAGCACGCAGCCGCCCGTCGCGACCGGCACGCACACGCGCGTGGAGCACGCCTCGGCGCTGCGCGTCCCCGGAGTGCGGGTCCTGATAGTGACCTTCCTCGGCATCGGCACGGTCTTCGGCGGCATGCAGGTCTCGCTGGCCGCCTTCACCGAGTCGATCGGGGAACCGGGCCTGAACGGCGTCCTGTACGGCGTCTTCGCCGCCGGCAACATGATCTCCGGCCTGGTCTGCGGAGCGATCGCCTGGAAGGTGGCCCCGCAGCGGCGCCTGATGGTCGGATACGGCGCCCTCGCCCTGACGGCCTCCGGCCTGTGGGCCGCGCACTCCGTGCCGGTCCTGGCCGGCCTCGGCCTCCTGGTCGGCATGTGCATCGCGCCCGCCCTGATCACCGGCTACACCCTGGTCGAGAGCCTCGTCCCGGCCGGCGCCCGCACCGAGGCCTTCACCTGGCTGACCGGCGCGGTGGCACTGGGCCAGGCGGCCGCCGTCACGGTCGCCGGACAGCTGGAGGACCGCTTCTGGGGCGGCGCCGGGTTCCTGGTCCCGATGGGCGGCACGCTGCTCGCCCTGGCGACCCTGCTGGCGCTGCGTTCACGGCTCACGGGACGGCCCCGGAGCCGTACCGTCGCACGTGGCATCGGTCACCGAGTGCCGGTGGCAGTGGACTGATCCCCGGGAATACGTCACTATGGACCCTCGTTAGCACTCACTGAGTGAGAGTGCCAGGAGGAAGACAAGTGCCGACCTACCAGTACCAGTGCACCGAGTGCGGCGAGGGCCTCGAGGCGGTGCAGAAGTTCACCGACGACGCTCTGACCGAGTGCCCCAGCTGCGGTGGCCGCCTCAAGAAGGTGTTCTCCGCGGTCGGCATCGTCTTCAAGGGCTCCGGCTTCTACCGCAACGACAGCCGCGGCTCCTCGTCGAGCAGCTCCCCGGCGTCCTCGAAGTCGTCGACGTCCACGTCGTCCGACTCGGCGTCGTCCTCTTCTTCGACCTCCCCGACCTCTTCGTCCTCCTCGGACTCGAAGTCGTCGAGCTCGGGCAGCTCGTCCAGCAGCAGCTCCGCCGCGTAGGTCTGGCTTCGCAGGACCCGGTCGTCGTACGACGGCCGGGTCCTCTGCGTTCCCCTAGCCGGCCGCCGTGGGTTCTGGGCGCCGGATAGCGTACGGGGCATGGCGAACGCAGAGATCGGCGTAATCGGCGGCTCCGGCTTCTACTCGTTCCTCGACGACGTGACCGAGGTCCAGGTGGACACCCCCTACGGACCGCCCAGTGACTCCCTCTTCCTCGGCGAGATCGCCGGCCGGCGGGTCGCGTTCCTGCCCCGGCACGGGCGCGGTCACCATCTGCCGCCGCACCGCATCAACTACCGGGCCAATCTGTGGGCGCTCAGGTCGGTGGGGGCGCGGCAGGTCCTCGGTCCGTGTGCCGTGGGCGGGCTGCGTCCCGAGTACGGCCCGGGCACGCTGCTCGTGCCGGACCAGCTGGTCGACCGTACGAAGTCCCGGGCCGGGACGTACTTCGACGGACTGCCGCTGCCGGACGGCGGGGTGCCGAACGTGGTGCACGTGTCGCTGGCCGACCCGTACTGCCCCGCCGGGCGGGCCGCCGCGCTGAAGGCCGCCCGGGGACGGGACTGGGAAGCCGTGGACGGCGGCACGCTCGTCGTGATCGAGGGCCCGCGGTTCTCGACCCGCGCCGAATCGCTGTGGCACCAGGCGCAGGGCTGGTCGGTGGTGGGCATGACCGGTCATCCGGAGGCGTCGCTCGCCCGTGAACTGGAGCTCTGCTACACGTCGTTGACCCTGGTCACCGACCTCGACGCGGGCGCCGAGACCGGCGAGGGCGTCTCGCACGACGAGGTCCTGCGGGTCTTCGCGGCGAACGTGGACCGGCTGCGGGGGGTGCTGTTCGACGCGGTGGCCGCGCTGCCGGCGAACGAGGAGCGGGACTGTCTGTGCGTGAACGCGTTGGGCGGGATGGACCCGGGGTTCGAACTGCCGTAGTCGGTCGGCTGATTGATCGACTGGAGCGGAATCTCCCGTTCGGGTGAGGGAGTTATCCACAACCCGTGGGTAGTCCACGGGGCCCGGCGGGGATCGGCGCGAGGCTTCATCGTGGCAGGGCAGGCCAGTCCGATCCCTCGTCACAGGTGGTGCCCGTCATGTCCCTCACCCCGTTCCCCGCGCCTTCCTCCGCTCCCCCCGTCCCCGGCCCGCCCGGCGGCGACGCTCCCCCGACCTGCGAGGTCCCGCACTTCGCGCCGGTGCGGGTGCGTGGTGGGCGGTATCAGCTCCAACGGCTCGTACGGCACCGGAGGCGTGCCGTGGCGGTCGGGCTCGCCGTCACCGCTGCCGCGCTGGTGGCGGCGGGGCCGCGCGGCGACGACGGGGCGCGGGGACATCCCGTCGCCGAGCCCGTACGCAAGCACCGGGCCGTGGAGACGGTGTCGGCGCCGGTGCGGATCGCCGACGGGGAGACCGTCCGGCTGCTGCGTCCCGGGGACCGGGTCGACGTCATCGCCGCTGAGGACTCCGCCCTGGGCAGAGACGCCGAGGTGGTCGCACGCGGGGCGCGGGTCACCAGGGTGCCGGAGGCGGTGGACGGCGTGTCCGGGAGCGGGGCGCTGGTCGTCCTCTCGGTGCCGCGGTCGACGGCGGCCCGGCTCGCGGGCGCGAGCACCACGGCACGGCTGGCGGTGACGCTGTGTTGAGCCGTGTGGTGCGCCTCTTGCGCACGCTTGTGTCAAGTCCCCCTTTCGAGCTACCCAATTGGACAGGGTCGCCTCGCGTTGACGTAGGTTGCGGAGCTGTTTGTTCCACAAGCTGTTCGTGCGAGAAGAGGCCTCTGGGTGAGCGAGAAGAAGCCGAGCGTCTGGGAGGGCTTCAAGGCCTTCCTGATGCGCGGGAACGTCGTCGATCTGGCAGTCGCGGTGGTCATTGGCGCCGCCTTCACCAACATCGTGAACGCGGTGGTGAAGGGCATGATCAACCCGCTGGTCGGGGCGATCGGGACCAAGAACCTCGACAGCTACAGCTCGTGTCTAGAGGACCCGTGCAAGGTCGCGGCGGACGGCACCGTGCAGAGCGGCATCCCGATCATGTGGGGCTCGGTCCTCGGCGCCACTCTCAGCTTCGTGATCACCGCGGCCGTCGTCTACTTCCTGATGGTCCTGCCGATGTCGAAGTATCTGGCCCGGGCGGAGGCCCGCAGGAAGGCGAAGGAGGGGACGCACGAGGTCATCGAGGTGACCGAGCTGGAGGTCCTCAAGGAGATCCGCGACGCGCTGGTCGCGCAGCGGGGTTCCGGGCACGACGGGCGCTAGCGGTCCGGGCGGCGCGGGTCGCTCAGATGTGGTGGGGCGGCTTCTCGTCGAGGAAGCGCTTCAGGTCGGCCGCGCTGTCGCTCTCGGTGCGCGGCCGATCGCCCCAGCCCCGGTCGGTGTCGTCCGGGGACTGCTGGTCCAGCGGGTCGTCGAAGACCAGCGCGGCCCTCGGCTCGGAGGGTGTGGGGTCGGGGACGGTACTCACGGGTCCAGGGTACGGCAGCCGTTCCGGTGGCCCGTGGGACGCAGCTCCCCCACCCCTGCGGATTGTGAACGCGTTCAAAAGAATTTCCGGTCGGATTCTGCTGTGCTTGGGTCCATGACGTCCAGTCCGACTCAAAGTCCGCTGCGCAGACTCACCGCCCGCGGCCGGGACGAGGCTCACCGGGTCGCCTCGCCGCTGGAGCTCTTCTTCGACCTGTGCTTCGTCGTGGCCATCGCCCAGGCGGGCGTCGCCCTGGTGCACTCCGTCGCCGAGGCACACGCCGGCGAGGGGATCCTCAACTACGCGATGGTCTTCTTCGCCATCTGGTGGGCGTGGATGAACTTCACGTGGTTCGCCTCGGCGTACGACAACGACGACGTGCTCTACCGGGTCGTCACGCTGATCCAGATCGCCGGGGTCCTGGTGCTGGCGGCCGGGGTGTCCCGGGCGTTCGACGACCACGACTTCCTGGCCGTGCTGCTGGGCTATGTGATCATGCGGCTGGCGCTGATCTCGCAGTGGCTGCGGGTGGCGCGTTCGAGCGAGGGCTCGGAGCGGACGATGGCTCTGCGGTACGCCGGTGGTGTGCTGCTGTGCCAGGTCGGCTGGCTGGGGCTTGTGGTGCTGCCGGAGGGCGGGCGGCCCTGGGTCTTCCTGGTGATGGCGCTGCTGGAGATGTGTGTGCCGCTCTACGCGGAGAAGGACCACCCGACGTCGTGGCATCCGCACCACATTGCGGAGCGGTACGGGCTGTTCACGATCATCGTGCTCGGCGAGACCATTGCGGCCGCCACGGTCGCGGTGAAGTCCGGCATCGACGAGAACGACGCGCTGGACGAGCTTCTGCCGATCGCCGTGGGCGGGCTGCTGATCATCTTCGCCGCCTGGTGGATCTACTTCGTGGTGCCCATCCACGGACACCTGCGCTCCAACCGGCAGGCGTTCCTGTGGGGTTACGGCCACTACCTGGTCTTCGCCTCGGCCGCCGCGATCGGTGCGGGGCTAGAGGTCGCCGTGGAGCAGGCCGTCGGGAAGGCGCACATCTCGACGCTGGCCGCGTCCGCCGCGGTCACGTTGCCGACCGCGCTCTATCTGCTCACCGTCTGGGTGCTGCACTCCCGCTACTTCAAGGTGGGCATCGCGCAGCAACTGGTGCTGCCGGTGACGGCGTTGCTGGTGATCTGCTGCACCTTCCTGGGCGACTGGGCGGTGCTTGCGGCGGGGGTCGTGGCGGCGTCGGCGGTGGTGACGGGGACGACGTTGACCGCGCGGATGGTGTCGCGGGACGGGCGGGAGCGGCGGGAGTCGGTCGGGGTGGGCTGATCTCGGTGGGGAGGGGCTTTGGCGGGGGTGGTGGTTCGGCGGGGGTAGTGGCTTGGCGGGGGTAGTGGTTTGGCGCGGAGGGTGAGGCGGGTGGTGGTTCGGCGGGGAGAGTGAGGCGGGTGGTGGTTCGGCGGGGAGAGTGAGGCGGGTGGGCCCTCGGCGTCGGCGGTGAC
>NZ_JAAGLY010000139.1 GCF_010548375.1 Streptomyces sp. SID13726 | reverse complement strand
GAGTGGAGCTTCCACTTCATGTTCGGCAGCAGCCGGCCTGAGCGGGCGTACAGCCAGTCCACGATCTCGTCCAGGGCGCCCGACAGGACGAAGTGCCCGGTGGGCGCCCCGACGCGGCGCGCCATGCGCAGGGGGATCTCGCGCACGTCCCAGGTGATCCGGTTGTGGAGCCGTTGGGTCTCGCCCTCCAGCCGCCAGAGCTGCTCTCTCGTCTTGCGGAGGATCAGCGCCTCGAAGGCGTTCTCGCGGTCGAGCAGCGGTTCGCCCTTGTTCGCGTAGGCGTCGCACTTGTCGCTGTTCCACGTCGTGCGCGGGTCGGCCTCGTAATGGAACAGGAGCTGGTGGACGTTGACCTCCATGCGCCCCCAGGGAACCGGCAGGTAGAAGCTGAACTCGGGGGCCCAGGCAGGGAGCCGTTCGCGGACCAGGGCGTACGTGTCCGCCGGGGAGGGCCTCCACTCGTCCTCCTTGAGCGGGACGTCGAGGACGATGGCGAGGTCGAAGTCGGAGTCGGTGCTGAACCGTGTGACGTTGTTGGGCGCGTCGGCAGAGGAGGAGAGGACGTAGAGCGCTTGGACCTCGGGCATGGACTGGAGGGTGTCGAGGAGCCCGGCTGCTGCGGCGCGGGCCTGC
>NZ_JAAGLY010000138.1 GCF_010548375.1 Streptomyces sp. SID13726 | reverse complement strand
GCGCTTCACATACTGGACTCGTTCGATCAACCTTGTCGGGACACGTCGGGGCTGCCCCGGCCCATCCCGAGCACGGAGGACGCGGTGCGGACCCTCATCCTGCTGGCCCTCGTGGGTCTCGGCGCACAGCTCGTCGACGGCAGCCTCGGCATGGCGTACGGCGTGACGTCGACGACGCTCCTGCTCGCGATCGGGACGAACCCCGCGGCGGCGTCGGCGACGATCCACCTCGCGGAGATCGGGACGACGCTCGCGTCGGGTGCGGCGCACTGGCGGTTCGGGAACGTGGACTGGAAGGTCGTCGTGCGGATCGGCGTCCCCGGTGCGATCGGCGCGTTCGCGGGCGCGACGTTCCTGTCGAACCTGTCGACGGAGCTCGCCGCGCCGGTCATGTCGCTGCTCCTCCTGGCGCTGGGCGTGTACGTGCTGTCGCGGTTCACGTTCGTCGGGCTGCCGAAGGGTCGGCAGGGCCTCCCGCTGCGCAAGCGGTTCCTCGCCCCGCTCGGCCTGGTCGCCGGCTTCGTCGACGCGACGGGCGGTGGTGGCTGGGGCCCGGTGGGGACGCCGGCGCTGCTCGCGTCG
Organism: Streptomyces sp. SID13726; assembly: GCF_010548375.1. GTDB lineage: Bacteria > Actinomycetota > Actinomycetes > Streptomycetales > Streptomycetaceae > Streptomyces. Next base: position 58 of record NZ_JAAGLY010000138.1, on the reverse strand, counting down.
GGGCGCATCGAGCCGCGCAAGGTCATCGGGTCGATCGACACCAGCGAGTTCCTCGTCG
>NZ_JAAGLY010000137.1 GCF_010548375.1 Streptomyces sp. SID13726 | reverse complement strand
GCGCTACTGGGAGGTGGGCTCCGGGATGCGCGGGGGCGTCTGGACTCCTTCCCGGCCGTTGCCGGGAGGGGCCAGGGGGGTGTCCCCCACCTGATGCGCAGCTCGGCTGCCCGTGCGGACCGCGCTGTCCGACGACACCAGGATAGGTGTCCGGGCCTCGTGCCTCGCTAAACGTCTCACCAGGCGGCGCGCGGGCTGCCGCGAGCGCCCCCGAGAGCGCCTCGGGCCCGGTCGCGCTCCCCTTGCCCCGGGGCGCGCCTTTGCCATACTTACGTTGCCGTAGGTTACGGATCCGTAGCCAGGGCCGGCGCCCAGGCGCCCCGCCGATTCCTCACCCCCCAGGGGACCCTTCATGACCACCAGTCCCGAAGTGATCGAGGCCGCCTCGGCGACCTCCGATTCCGCTTCCCCCGTGCCCTCCGCGACGCTCGGAGGCGAGAACAAGCGGTCCGTGGAACAGATCGCCCTGCTGCTGTTCATCGTCGTTCCCTTCCTGGCGCTCCTGGCGGCGGTCCCGCTGGTCTGGGGCTGGGGAGTGAGCTGGCTGGACCTCGGCCTGATGGTGTTCATGTACTTCCTGGCCTGCCACGGCATCACCATCGGCTTCCACCGGTACTTCACCCACGGTTCCTTCAAGGCGA
>NZ_JAAGLY010000136.1 GCF_010548375.1 Streptomyces sp. SID13726 | reverse complement strand
GCCCTCGCCTGGCACTCGCAGCAGCCGGGCTGGATGCAGAACATGTCGGGCTCCGCGCTCCGCCAGGCGATGCTCAACCACGTGACGCAGGTCGCGACGCACTACCGCGGCAAGATCTACGCGTGGGACGTCGTGAACGAGGCGTTCGCCGACGGCGGCTCCGGCGCGCGCCGCGACTCGAACCTGCAGCGCACCGGCAACGACTGGATCGAGGCCGCGTTCCGGGCGGCCCGCGCCGCCGACCCGGGCGCCAAGCTCTGCTACAACGACTACAACACCGACAACTGGAGCCACGCGAAGACGCAGGCCGTGTACACCATGGTCCGGGACTTCAAGGAGCGGGGGGTGCCGATCGACTGCGTCGGCTTCCAGGCCCACTTCAACTCGGGCAACCCGGTGCCGAGCAACTACCACACCACGCTCCAGAACTTCGCCGACCTCGGCGTCGACGTGCAGATCACCGAGCTCGACATCGAGGGCTCCGGCTCCTCCCAGGCCGAGCAGTACCGCGGCGTCGTCCAGGCGTGCATGGCCGTGTCGCGCTGCACCGGCATCACCGTCTGGGGCGTGCGGGACACCGACTCGTGGCGCGCGACCGGCACTCCGCTGCTGTTCGACGGCAACGGGAACAAGAAGGCCGCCT
>NZ_JAAGLY010000135.1 GCF_010548375.1 Streptomyces sp. SID13726 | reverse complement strand
GCACCAGGACTTCGACCTGATCACCGCGCTGCCCCGGGCCACCGCCGGCGGCCTCCAAGTCCTCATCGACGGGGAGTGGACCCCGGTCGAGGCACCCGACGGGTACACCGTGCTCAACGTCGGCATGGTCCTGGAACGGCTCACCGGCGGCCGGGCCCGGGCCGCCGTCCACCGGGTCGTCGCCGCCCCCGGCCAGAGCGGCGGCCGGCTCTCCATCGTGCAGTTCTGCCACCCCACCCCGTGGACGGTGCTCTCCACGCTCCGCGGCTGCACGGCCGACGGCGAGGCCGACCGGTACCCGGCGCTGACCGCACAGGACCTGTTCCAGCGCACCATGTACCGGATCAACCGGCTCGACTCCCAGCACACCCGGCACACCCAGCACGCCAGGCCCTCGCGTCACACCAGGCACTCCCAGCACGCCGCGGCGGCCCGGCCGTGAAGGGCGCCGAGCGCGCGACCCCGCGGCGGACCTCCGTCCTGCGGCAGATCCGCGAGGACCTCGACACGGTCGTCGCCCGCGACCCCTCCCGCCCTCGCCTGCGCGACGCCCTGCTCCACTCGCCCTGGCACGGACTGGCCCTCCACCGGATCGCGCACCGTCTCCACCTGCGCGACCACCGCTTCGCCGCCGGACTGCTCA
>NZ_JAAGLY010000134.1 GCF_010548375.1 Streptomyces sp. SID13726 | reverse complement strand
GACGACGTCGTGCTCGTGGGGCATAGCCAGGGCGGCATGGTCGCGACGACGGTCGTGGCGGCGAACGTCGGCACGTACACCGTGCGCCATGTCGTGACAGCGGGGTCGCCCGTGTCCAACCACGGTCTGCCTCCAGGGATCAAGGCCACGCACATCGAGACGCAGGGTGAGGGCGTCTCCGACACCGACGGTGCCGAGAACCCCGCGACGCCCGACCAGGTCACGGTCACCGGCGTCCTGCCGGCTCCGGACGGCGGCCCCCCGATCGAGGTTCCGCACAGCGTGCACTTCCACCAGGACGTGCTGGACGCCGCGGTCGAGGTGGGCGACCGGGGGCTCGAGGAGCACCTGTCCGACGTCGAGCGGCTGCTCGACGGGGTGGCCGACGCGCCCCTCGTCTACGAGGCGCGCCTGGTGCCCGACCCCGACACCACCTTCTGCATCGGGGACCTGGCGGTCCCGCGGTCGCTCACGCCCCCGTGGGCGCCGGGCACGCCGTTCCCGGGCGCGCCCGGAGTGCCGTTCCCGGGGTCGTCGGGCCTGACGCTGCCCGGCACGCCGGAGCCTCCGGCAGGCGGGGGTTCGACGCGAGGAGAGCTCGTCGCGCCGGGGACGGTCGGCGGCGAGCCGACGCCGGTGCGGTAG
>NZ_JAAGLY010000133.1 GCF_010548375.1 Streptomyces sp. SID13726 | reverse complement strand
ATCGCCTTCAGCCCGGACGGCTGTTCGCTGACCTGGTCGCACCCGGGCATCGGACGCCCGCTGCGCCAGATCAAGATGGCCCGCATCGCCGGCCCCGGCACCCGCACGGTCGTGGACGTCACCAACGGCCCCTTCGACGACGAGAACCCGGTGTTCACCCGGGACGGCCGGTTCCTCGCCTGGGCGGGCATGCTCACGCTCGTGGTCTACGTGCCGTTCGCCCTCGCCGTCCGGCAGTGGGCGCCCGACGGCGCAGCGGGCCTCGCGTGGCTGTGGCTCGCCTTCGCGGGGGTCTTCATGGCCGCCCGTGCCGTCACCACGGGCCTGCGCGCCCGGGGCAGCGCCTGGATGGTCACCGGGGCGGCGTGAACAGCACGAAAGCCCGGCCCCTCCGAGGAGGGACCGGGCCTTCGAGGACTGCTCAGCAGCAGATCAGGCAGCGACGACCTTCACCGCGAGGGTCGCGGAGACCTCCGGGTGGAGGCGGACGGAGACCGTGTAGTCCCCCGTCGCCTTGATCGGCTGACCGATCTCGATCTTGCGCTTGTCGACCGACGCGCCCGCAGCGGTCACGGCGGACGCGATGTCCGCCGTCGTCACGGCACCGAAGAGGCGACCGGCAGCGCCGGCCTTGGCCTCGACGACG
>NZ_JAAGLY010000132.1 GCF_010548375.1 Streptomyces sp. SID13726 | reverse complement strand
GGGCCCTTGCTCTGTTTCTGGGCCCCGGGCTCGGAGTGATTGCGCCGCAATCACTCCGGACAGCCGGGTGGGAGTTCGGTGAAGTGATTGCGGGGCAATCACCACGTCCGATCTTGCTGTTGGTTGCAACCAACGCGCGATACACTCGCGGTGTCACCGGGGGGTGTGCGCACCCTCCTGGTGGGTCTCTGGCGCCCCTTCGTACGGCTGTGCGTGTTCTTTGTCGGCAACATCGGACGCGGCTCAGTACGTGGGGGCGCCGCCCATTTAGTCCGGATCTTGTCCAAGAAGCCGCTATTGGAACATCACTATGGCGTCAACTTGGCTGGTTACCTCTGGCACAGGGACAGAGATCTTTGACACCCTGGCTCGGCACGGCGGCCACCGGCGGTCGGACCGTGTGAACCCCCAGAAGCCAGCCGGAAGAAGGTGGAGTGATGGGTCCCAGCCTGGCCGCTCGAAACGAACCCAGCGGAGACCGTCGCGGCGTGATTCGTTCCGCCGCCACGGACAACACCGTGGTTCCCCTTCGGCCCACGTTGGCCGGCGACGGGAGCACCACCGACCACCA
>NZ_JAAGLY010000131.1 GCF_010548375.1 Streptomyces sp. SID13726 | reverse complement strand
AGCGGGCCGGTGAGCGGGCACGGACCGGTGGGCGGGCAGGGGACGGGGACCGGAACGGTGACGGGGACCGGGACGGTGACGGGGAACGGCGTCTTCCGGGATCCTCCGGGCGGCCGGAAGGCGGTGGCCGTCTGGTCCATCGGCGTGGCCGTCTACTTCGTCGCGGTGATCTTCCGTACCAGCCTGGGCGTCGCCGGACTGGAGGCGGCGGACCGCTTCCACGTGAACGCCTCCGCGCTCTCGACCTTCTCCATCCTGCAACTCCTGGTGTATGCGGGCATGCAGGTGCCGGTGGGGCTGATGGTGGACCGGCTGGGCACCAAGAAGGTGCTGACGCTGGGCGCGGTCCTGTTCACGGCCGGCCAGATCGGCTTCGCGCTCTCGCCCTCGTACGGGATGGCCCTCGCGGCCCGCGCCCTGCTGGGCTGCGGCGACGCGATGACCTTCATCTCCGTGCTGCGGCTGGGCACCCGGTGGTTCCCGGCCCGGCGCGGCCCGCTGATGGCGCAGCTGGCGGGGCTGGTCGGCATGGCCGGCAACCTGGTCTCCACGCTGGTGCTGGCCCCCGTCCTGCACGGGGTCGGCTGGGTGCAGGCCTTCGCGGGCAGTGCTGCGGCGGGCGTGGCCGTGCTGATCCCGCTGGTCC
>NZ_JAAGLY010000130.1 GCF_010548375.1 Streptomyces sp. SID13726 | reverse complement strand
GCGAGCACCGGCCACTGCCGGGCCACCGCCTCCCGCCGCAACGCCCGGTCGGGATTGACGGCGTGCGGGTGCCCGACCGCCTCCAGCATCGGGATGTCCGTCACCGAGTCGCTGTACGCGTAGCACCGCGCGAGGTCGTACCCCTCGGACTCCGCGAGCTCCCGCACCGCCTCGGCCTTGGTCGGCCCGTACGCGTAGTACCCGATCTCACCCGTGAAGCAGCCGTCCTCGCCGATGACCATGCGCGTCGCGACGACCCGGTCGGCGCCGAGCATCTCGCCGATGGGCTCGACGACTTCGGCGCCGGACGTCGAGACGATCACCACGTCACGGCCGGCGGTGTGGTGGGCCTCGATCAGGGAGGCGGCCTCGTCGTAGATCAGCGGGTCGATCAGGTCGTGCAGGGTCTCGGCGACGATCTCCCGCACCTGCTGGACGTTCCACCCCTTGCAGAGCGAGGACAGGTACTCACGCATCCGTTCCATCTGGTCGTGGTCGGCGCCGCCGACCAGGTAGATGAACTGGGTGTAGGCGGTGCGCAGCACGGCGCGGCGGTTGATCAGGCCGCCCTGGTAGAAGGACTTGCTGAACGTCAGAGTGCTTGACTTCGCAATGACCGTCTTGTCCAGGTCGAAGAAGGCTGCGGTGCG
>NZ_JAAGLY010000012.1 GCF_010548375.1 Streptomyces sp. SID13726 | reverse complement strand
CGGCGCCGGCCAGGACCGCGCGGCCCCGAGCGGCGCGCCCAGCGGGGCGCCGAGCGCGGCGGCCACGAAGAGCTGACGGGGCGTCGTAGCGGACGCCGGTGCGGCGTCGCGGGACGTCGTACGGCAGGGGCGGTACTCCCGGTGAACGGGGGTGCCGCCCCTGCGCGTCGGTCCTCGCTCAGTCCAGCCAGTGCCGGCGGCCGACGCTGATCAGCCGCATCTGGCGCTGTGCCACCTGCGCGATCCGCTCGCGCTCCGGCTCCGGGGCGTCCTGGGCGTCCAGGAACAGGGACGCGGTGATCAGCATCTGGTCGACGTACAGGTTGGCCAGCATGAGGAGGTCGTCGCCGCTCCAGCCCTCGGACTCCGGGTCGTTGGCGAGCTGGTCGCGCACCTCCTCGCCGAACCGGGCCAGTTGGTCCTGGATGGCCTCGCGGACCGGCTGGACCCCGCCGTGCCGCTCACGGGCGATGAAGCGGACGTGCGCGGGGTGGGTCTCCACGTGACGGGCGATCAACTCGACGGCGCGCTCGATGCGTCGGTCGCTGCCCTCCGTCGAGGACACGGTGGTGCGGATCATCGGGTGCAGGCTGCCCAGCGCCTCCTCGACCAGGGCCACGCCGAGGTCCGCGGTGGAGCGGAAGTGCCGGTAGAAGGCGGTCGGGGCGACGCCGACCTCCCGGGTGACCTCGCGCAGGCCCAGGCTGCTCAGGCTCTGCTCCTCCAGCAGTCCGAGCGCCGCGTCCAGGAGCGACTGCCGGGTCTTCTGTTTCTGTGCCTGCCGGATGCCGAGGGTGTGACTCATGTCATCCAGTTAACAACTGTTCTCCGTAATTGGAAAGCCGTGCGGCGCGCTAGACTCTGGAGTCAGTGAACAACTGTAACCACAACTGTTCACCCAAAAGTAACGACCCACGTCACGACAGCCGTACCGGAGGGGGATCCGTCCCATGCTGTTCCTCGTCGCCGCACTCATGCTGCTCGGCGTCGTCCTGGGCACCGTCGCCCACGCGCCGTTCGCCTTCACCGCCGTCGCCGCCGCCGTCATCGCCGCCTGGCTGGGCGTCTTCGCGCTCCGCGAGCGCCACGCCCGCCGCCGCGGCTCGGTCCACTGAACCCGCCCCACCGTCCCCAGGAGCACTGATCACCATGCAGCTCACCGCGCAGGCCACCCCCCGCACCGGTGCCCGTGACGCCGACGGCATGGCCGTGGCGTCCTTCATCCTCGGCCTCGTCGGCCTTCTCGTCCTGAACGTCTTCCTCGGCCCGATCGCCATCGTCCTGGCCTCCGTCGCCCTGTGGCGCGGCACCCAGCGCCGGGGCCGCGCCTACCTGGGCCTCGGCCTCGGAGTGGCCGACCTCCTGGTCCTGCTGGCCTTCGTGCAGGTCGACTCCACGCTGTCCTGGAGCTTCTGAGCCGGCCGTCGGCGGACGGTCCTGGCCCGAGGCGGTCCGGACACGCCCCGTAGAATCGGCGTCACCATGGCATACCTCGACCACGCCGCGACCACCCCGATGCTCCCCGAGGCGGTCGAGGCACTCACCGCGCACCTGGGCGCCACCGGCAACGCCTCGTCCCTCCACGCATCCGGCCGCAGGGCCCGCCGCACGGTCGAGGAATCCCGCGAGACCCTCGCGGAGGCGCTCGGCGCCCGCCCCAGCGAGGTCGTCCTGACCTCCGGCGGCACCGAGGCCGACAACCTCGCCGTGAAGGGCCTGTACTGGTCCCGGCGCGACGCGGACCCCGCGAGGACGCGGGTCCTCGCCAGCCCCGTCGAACACCACGCCGTCCTCGACGCCGTCCACTGGCTCGGCGAGCACGAGGGCGCCACCGTCGAGTACCTCCCCGTCGACAAGTTCGGCCGCGTGCACCCCGACGCCCTGCGCGCGGCGATCGCCCGCGACCCCGACGACGTCGCCCTCGCCACCGTGATGTGGGCCAACAACGAGATCGGCACCGTCATGCCGGTCCGTGAACTCGCCGACGTCGCCGCCGAGTTCGGCGTCCCGCTGCACGCCGACGCGGTCCAGGCCTTCGGTCAGGTGCCCGTCGACTTCGCCGGCTCGGGACTCGCCGCGATGACGGTCTCCGGCCACAAGGTCGGCGGCCCGTACGGCATCGGCGCCCTGCTGCTCGGCCGCGAGCACACCCCCGTCCCGGTCCTGCACGGCGGCGGCCAGGAGCGGCACGTCCGCTCCGGCACCCTCGACGTCCCCGCCATCGCCTCCTTCGCGGTGGCCGGCCGGCTCGCCGCCGGGCAACGCGCCTGGTTCGCCGCGGAGATCGGCGCCCTGCGCGACAGCCTGGTCGACGCGGTCCGTACGGCGGTCCCGGACGCGATCCTCGGCGGTGACCCGGCGCCGGGCGGCCGCCTTCCGGCCAACGCCCACTTCACCTTCCCGGGCTGCGAGGGCGACTCCCTGCTCCTCCTCCTGGACGCCCAGGGCATCGAGTGCTCCACCGGCTCCGCCTGCACCGCCGGGGTCGCCCAGCCCAGCCACGTCCTGCTGGCCACCGGCACCGACCCGGACCTGGCCCGCGGCACCCTGCGCTTCTCGCTGGGGCACACCTCCACCGAGGCGGACGTGGAGGCGGTCGCGAAGGCGATCGGGCCCGCGGTGGAACGCGCCCGCGCGGCGGGGCTGACGTAACACCCGGGCGGCGGGACACTCCGGGCGTGAACCTTGCCTCCCAGGTCCTCGCCCTGCTCGCGGCCGTGATCCATCTCGTCGTCGGCACACTGGAACGCTTCTTCTACGACCGTGCGGCCGTCCGTGTCTTCCTGACCACGTCCGACGCCGACGCCCCCGAGGTCACCCTGTGGCGCTCGGGCGTCGCCGTCTACAACATCCTGCTCGGCCTCGGTCTGGTCGCCGGGGTCGTCGCACTGCACGCCGGTGATCCCACGGCGGGCCGCACGCTGGTCCTCGGCCTGTGCGCGTTCCTCGTCGTCTCGGCGCTCGCCTTCGCCGCGTCGTTTCCGCGACTGTGGCGCGGGGCGCTCGGCCAGGGGCTGCCGCCGGTGCTGGCTCTTCTGGCCGCCGCTGTTCTCTAGTGTCGACAGAATTGCGCTCAATGCTCAACTACGGCTGAAATTAAGGCCAGCTGTCGACAGTTGACGGCTTGATGGACTACCTTCCGGGGTCACACAGACCTGGCCCAGGCACTTCGGGCCGGGGGCTGCCGCCGGCACTTCCACTGCCGGCGGCAGCCTGCTGATGAGGCCTGGGCTGACCGTCTGTTCCGGTCAGCTCTCCGTGACCATGAGGGAAGCCATCATTCCCTCGTCCTCGTGCTGGAGCAGATGGCAATGGAGCATGTACATGTACGTGTCGTCGGCGAAGTCGGTGAACTCCATGGCGATCTGGATCGTGCCGCCACCGACGACCTCGAACGTGTCGTACCAGCCGAGGTCGACCCCGGTCGGGTCCTCGCCGTTGATCGAGATCAACTGGTAGGGCACGTCGTGCAGATGGAACGAGTGCTCCAGCTGGCTCGCGTTGGCGATCGTCCAGATCTCCTTCGCGCCCAGCGTCGTACTGATCATGGCCATGCTGGACATGGTGAGTCCGGCCGAGCCGTTGATCTTCATCGTCGCGCCGGTGTTGCTGAGGGTGATGGTGCGGGCGGTGAAGTCGGAGGTGTCGTACCGCTCGATGGTGTTGAGCGTGCTCGGCAGGTCGTCCGGGGTGTCGGTGCCGCCCGCCGTGACCGTGAGGAAGTCGTACGTCCCGGAGCCGCCGCGGATCCAGCCGGTCGTGATGACCACCTGGAGCGTGACGTCCGCGGTGACGTCCATGACGAACTCGGCGCGGGCGCCGGCCACCAGCCGGATCGTGGTCACCTCGGCCGCCTCCGCCAGGTAGCCCTGGTCGGTGGCGATCTGGGTCAGCGTGCCGCCGTCGCTGCGCTGGATGGTGATGATGTCGGACGGCGAGGCGTTGAGCGCCCGGAAGCGGTTGCGGGTCTTGGTGGCGGCGAACGCGAGGGTGGTGTCGTCGACGTTCTCGCCGTTCACCAGCACCGGGAAGCTCAGCCCGGAGCTGAGATAGCCGCTCTGGTCGTACTTGATGTCCCCGGCGCTGTCCACGGCCAGGCACTGGAAGATGAGCGGGATGTCGTCCACGCCGTAGTCGCCGGGCAGCGCCGCGGACGTGTCGGAGTCGTCCTCCACGATGATCATCCCGGCCAGGCCGTGGGTGGCCTGCTTGGCCGTGGTGCCCAGGGCGTGCGGGTGGTACCAGAGGGTCTTGGCCTCGTCCAGGACGGTGAAGGTCGGCGACCAGACCGTCCCGGCGGAGAACGCGTTCTGCGGGCCGCCGTCCATCTTGGGCGGGACATGGGCCCCGTGGAAGTGGACGGTGGTGTCCTCGCTGAGGCTGTTGGTGATGTTCAGCAGGACGGCGTCGCCCTTGGTCCACTTCAGCGTGGGGCCGAGGAACGACTGGTTGTAGCCGGCCGTGGTGCTGGTGACGCCGCTGAGCACCTCGGCGGTGCCGGTCTGCGCGGCCAGGGTGAAGGTGGTGGTGCCGTCGGTGGTGGTCCCCTCCAGCAGGTCGGGGATGGTGAGGGTGCCGTCGGTCGCGGCGGCCGCCTTGCTGCGGGTGCTGTCGGTCAGCAGTGAGAACGTCGCCCCCGCCGCCGCCACGGCCCCGAGGCCCACCCCGGCCATCCCGCCGAGGAACTTCCGCCGGTGCAGGCCCTTCTTGTGGCCCCTGACCTCCTTGGAGTGCTCGCTCTTGGCTGTGCTGCCGTCGCGCGCGTGCGCGCCTCTGTCCGGCTCTGTGGTGTGTGTCATGGCCGGGAGCCTCAGGCCACGGCCTGTGGGCACACTGAGCCGAAACTAGGTGCGAGCCCGGGAACCTGTGAAGCCGGTGTCCGGTCAACTGCCCTGAAGAAAAGCCAAGTTGACGCTCCGCAGGTCATGATCGGCGCGCGGGACATGTCGGGCGCGCGATTCCCGCCCGAATTTCATACCTGGCTAGGCGGACGTACTCCGCGCCTCACGCACCAGCCGTATGTACCGGTCCCAGTCCCAGTGCCTGCCCGGGTCGGTGTGGTCCGTCCCCGGCACCTCCACATGGCCGATGATGTGCTCGCGGTCGACGGGGATGTCGTACCGCGCGCATATCCGGGCGGTGAGCCGCGCCGAGGCCGCGTACATCTCGTCCGTGAAGTCCTCGGGCCGGTCGACGAATCCCTCGTGCTCGATGCCCACACTGCGTTCGTTGTAGGAGCGGTTGCCCGCGTGGTACGCCACGTCCAGCTCGCGGATCATCTGGGTGATGTGCCCGTCCTTGCGGACGATGTAGTGCGCCGCCGCACCGTGTCCCGGGTCCTGGAACACCTTCACCGCGCTGGCGAAACTGCCCTGCGTGACATGGATGATCACCATGTCCACGCCGTAGTCGTAGGGCCGGTCCGCGCGCCGCCAGTTCGCTTCGGAGGCCGCCACCCACCGCGCGCCGGCGAAGTCGACCGCGCCCGCGACGCGCGGTTTCTCCACCCCCGGCGTCCGCCACCACAGCCGCGCCAGCTCGTCACGGGCCAGCACCGCGGAGCCCACCGCGGCCGCCGTCCCGCCGATGATCAGCGCCCGGCGCCCGATGCGCCGGTCGCCGTCCCTGGAACCCTCTGTCGCCCCCATGTGATCGTCAACGGATACCCGGCGGCCCCGGTTCCCGAGTCCCCGTACTCTTGAAGGGTTATGACTGACACCACGCCGCGCCCTCTTCGTGTACTCGCCGCCATGTCCGGTGGAGTGGACTCCGCCGTAGCCGCCGCCCGCGCCGCCGAAGCCGGTCATGACGTGACCGGCGTCCATCTCGCGCTCTCCGCGAACCCGCAGTCGTTCCGCACGGGCGCGCGTGGCTGCTGCACCATCGAGGACTCCCGCGACGCCCGCCGCGCCGCCGACGTCATCGGCATCCCGTTCTACGTCTGGGACCTCGCCGACCGCTTCCGCGAGGACGTCGTCGAGGACTTCGTCGCCGAGTACGAGGCCGGCCGCACCCCCAACCCCTGTCTGCGCTGCAACGAGAAGATCAAGTTCGCCGCCCTGCTCGACAAGGCGCTCGCGCTGGGCTTCGACGCGGTCTGCACCGGCCACTACGCCAAGGTCCTGGTGGACGAGGACGGCTCCCGTGAGCTGCACCGCGCCTCCGACATGGCCAAGGACCAGTCGTACGTCCTCGGCGTCCTGGACGAGAAGCAGCTGGCGCACGCCCTGTTCCCGCTCGGCGACACCGTCACCACCAAGGACGAGATCCGCGCCGAGGCCGAGCGCCGGGGCCTCGCGGTCGCCAAGAAGCCCGACTCGCACGACATCTGCTTCATCGCCGACCGCGACACCCAGGGGTTCCTCTCGCGAAGGCTCGGCAAGGCCGAGGGCGACATCGTCGACGAGGCGGGCGCGAAGGTCGGCACCCACGAGGGCGCGTACGGCTTCACCATCGGCCAGCGAAAGGGGCTGCGCATCGGCACCCCGGCCGCCGACGGCAAGCCGCGCTACGTCCTCGACATCTCGCCGGTCGACAACACCGTGACGGTCGGCCCGGCCGCGGCCCTGGACGTCACCGGGCTGCGCGCCATCAAGCCCCGCTGGTGCGGCACGGCCCCCGAGGGCCCCGGCACCTACACCGCCCAGCTCCGCGCCCACGGCGGCGAGACCGAGGTCACCGCCGAGCTGGTCGACGGCGAACTGTGCGTGTCGTTCACGGAGCCGGTCCGCGGGGTCGCCCCGGGCCAGGCGATCGTCCTGTACGACGGCACCCGCGTGGTGGGCTCGGCGACGATCGCGTCGACCACGCGCGCGACGGCCGGGGTGGCCTGAGCCACCTGGCTCACGGGACCCGGCCGCGTCACCGGGCGAAGAACTCCGCCAGAACCGGTGCCAGGGCGGCCGGGTCGACCATGTGGGTCTGGCCCTCCAGGACGCGGTACGACCCCGTCGGCGCCGCGTCCGCGACTGCCCTGGTGCCTTCGCGCATCCACCCGGGGCTCGCGCCGCCCGCGACGGCCAGCACCGGGACCGTGACCGAGGCCAGCCGCTCCCGGGGGACCAGGCCGCCGGCCATGGCCGAGTTGTCGTAGGCGAGCGTCGGTGCGACGGCCTCCATGCCGGGCCACATGGGGGAGTTGCGGGCGCCCCTGATCATCTCCTCGCCCATGCCGGTGAGCCGCAGGAACAGCTCCACTGCGTCCCCGCTCCGGCCCTCCGAGAGCGCCGCGGTGAGGCTCTCGGTGTACTCGGCGTTCTGCTCGGCGCCGCCGTCCAGGAAGTCGGCGTACGGCGTCTCGTAGACGGCGACCCGGCGGACCGGCAGCCCGCTCGCCGCGGCCTCCAGGACCAGCGCGCCGCCCGACGAGACGCCGAACAGACATGCCTCGCCGCCCGCCGCCCCGATCAGCGCGGCCAGGTCGTCGACCTCGCGGGCCACCGCGTAGGGGGCCGTGTCACCGCTCTCGCCGCGGCCGCGGCGGTCGTACACGAGCACGCTGAACCGCTCCGACAGCGGCACGGCCAGGGGCGCGACCGTGCCGCCCGTGGACATCGCGCCGCTGACGAGGATGACGGCCGGGCCCTGCCCGGAGTGTTCGTACGCGATCGGGGTGCCGTCATGGGAAAGGGTCTTCTTGTCCATGCCTGAGGAGACTGCCGCAGAACACGGAACTCATCGGTCAGGACACGTCGACCTCGACCTCGTAGAAGCAGAGGTGGTCCTTGATCTCCGCGACGGCGGGCTTGGGGTCCGGGTAGGACCACACCAGGTCGGGCGCGTCCGGCACCGACCAGTAGGACGCCGTGCCCTTGAAGGGACAGTAGGTGTGGGTGTCGGAGGGGGTCAGCAGGTCGAGGCGTACGTCCTCGGCGGGGAGGTAGTAGCGCACGGGGGAGCCGGTCTCCCTGAGGACCAGCGGCCGTTCGCTCTCCGCCAGGACCTGGTCGCCGTGCACCACGCGCACGTGCCGCTCGATCTGCTCGATGGTGATCGTGTGTCCGTCTGCCATACCGGAGAAGCGCTCGCGGGCCCCCGGTTCTTCCCGCGTACGGTGACCTCATGCGAATCTGCGTCTTCCTCTCCGCCGCCGACCTTGACGACCGCTACACGCGCCCCGCGCGCGAGTTCGCCGAACTGCTGGGCAAGGGCGGGCACACGCTCGTGTGGGGCGGCTCGGACGTCGGCCTGATGAAGGTCGTGGCCGACGGGGTGCACGAGGCGGGCGGGCGCCTGGTTGGGGTCTCGGTGGAGTTCCTGGCGTCCAAGGTCCGTCCAGGCGTCGACGAGATGGTGATCGCCGCCGACCTCGCCGAGCGCAAGAAGCTGCTCCTGGAGAAGGCCGACGCCGTCGTCGTCATGGTGGGCGGCACCGGCACGCTCGACGAGGCGACCGAGATCCTGGAGCTGAAGAAGCACGGGCACACCGAGAAGCCGGTGGTGCTGCTGAACACGGCGGGCTTCTACGACGGCCTCAAGGAGCAGTTCCGCCGCATGGAGGACGAGGGCTTCCTGCCCCGCCCGCTCACCGACCTGGTGTTCTTCGCGGAGGAGCCGGTGGGGGCGCTGGCGTACCTGGAGGAGTCGCTCGGTACCGCGTGACGGCGTGGTGCGAGCATGACGGCATGGCTACACATGTGATCACCGGAGCGGGCTCCGGCATCGGCGCGGCGGTGGCCCGCCGTCTGCACGCGCGCGGGGACGGACTCGTGCTGCACGCGCGGGACGCGGGCCGGGCCAAGGAACTGGCCGCCGAGTTCCCGGGGGCGCGGACGCTGGTCGGTGATCTCGCGGACCCGGACAAGCTCTCCTGGGCCTTCTCGCACCAGTCGCTGCCGGACCAGGTGGACTCCCTGCTGCACATCGCGGGCGTGGTCGACCTGGGCCCGGTGGGCGACCTGACCCCGAAGACCTGGCGCCACCAGCTGAACGTCAACCTGATCGCCCCGGCCGAGCTGACCCGCCACTTCCTGCCCCAGCTCCGGGCGGCCCGGGGCCATGTGCTGTTCGTCAACTCCGGCGCGGGCCTCAACGCCCACGCCGGCTGGTCCGCGTACGCGGCCACCAAGCACGGCCTGAAGGCCCTCGCGGACTCCCTGCGCCACGAGGAGCACGGCAACGGAGTCCGCGTGACCTCGGTCTATCCCGGCCGCACGGCCAGCCCCATGCAGGCCAAGGTCCACCAGCAGGAGGGCAAGGAGTACGACGCCTCGCGCTGGATCGACCCGGAGTCGGTGGCCACGGCGATCCTGACCGCGCTCGACCTGCCGAGGGACGCGGAGATCAACGACCTGACGGTGCGTCCGGGGCGCTGAGGGACTGGGGGCGGGCGGCGGCCCGCGGTCACCTACGTAGGCTTCGCACGTGACCGCAGACTTCAGTTTCGCCCCCGCCACCGGCATCGGCTCGCTCCCCGGCGGCGACGCCAGGGAAGCCGTGAAGACCGCCACCGGCTCCTTCGAGGACTTCCCGTTCCTGCCCGAACTGCCCGCCCGCGGACCGGGCGCCGACATGATCGGCCGGACCGCCGGGATGCTGGTCGAGCTGTACGCGCGCGTGGAGCCCAGCGGGTGGCGGCTCGGGGACCGGCCGGGCCGGGACACCAAGCGGGCGAGGTCGTGGCTGGGGGAGGACCTCGACGCGCTGGAGGAGTTCACCCAGGGGTACGAGGGACAGCTCAAGGTCCAGGCCGTCGGGCCCTGGACGCTCGCCGCCGCGCTGGAGCTGAGGAACGGCGAGGCCGCCCTCTCCGACCCCGGCGCCTGCCGGGACCTCGCCGCCTCGCTCGCGGAGGGGCTGCGGCTGCACCTGGAGGAGGTCCGGCGGCGCGTGCCCGGCGCGCAGGTCGTCCTCCAGCTCGACGAGCCCTCCCTCATCGCCGTCCTCCGGGGCCAGGTGAAGTCCGCCAGCGGCTACCGCACCCACCGCGCCGTCGACCGGCAGCTCGTCGAGGCCACGCTCCGGGACGTCGTCGGGGTTCACGCGGACGCCCCCGTCGTGGTCCACTCGTGCGCACCGGACGTCCCCTTCGCCCTGCTGCGGAGGGCGGGTGCGACGGCGGTCTCCTTCGACTTCTCGCTCCTCACCGAGCGTGACGACGACGCGATCGGCGAGGCGGTGGAAGGGGGCACGAGGCTCTTCGCCGGTGTCGTGCCGGGCACGGACACGGCATTGTCAGACCCTGCCGGTAGCGTCATGGGTGTCAGGACGTTGTGGCGCAGGCTGGGGCTGCATCCGGGACTTCTCGCGGAGGCGGTCACCGTCACCCCGGCGTGCGGACTCGCGGGGGCCTCCCCGGAGTACGCCCGCAGGGTGCTCGCCCACTGCGTCCAGGCGGCGAGATCCCTCGCGGACAACCCAGAGTAACGGGAGGACAACACGGTGGCCGGCGACAAGCAAGCGGAGACGACGGTGCCCGCGGAGGCGCGGGAGAAGCACGCGCAGCTCGCTGAGCAGATCGAGGAGCACCGCTTCCGGTACTACGTGAACGACGCCCCGGTCGTGAGCGACGCGGACTTCGACAAGCTCCTGCGCACGCTGGAGGCGCTGGAGGAGGAGTACCCCGAGCTGCGCACGCCCGACTCCCCGACCCAGAAGGTCGCGGGGGCGTACGAGACGGAGTTCACGGCGGTCCAGCACCGCTCCCGCATGCTCTCCCTGGACAACGCCTTCAGCGACGAGGAGCTGGCGGCCTGGGCCGAGCGCGTCGCCAAGGACGTCGGCACCACCGACTACCACCTGCTGTGCGAGCTCAAGGTCGACGGCCTCGCCGTCAACCTCACCTACGAGCACGGCAGGCTCACCCGCGCGGCCACCCGCGGCGACGGCCGCACCGGCGAGGACATCACGCCCAACGTCCGCACCATCGCCGAGATCCCGGACCGCCTCACCGGCGACAAGGTCCCCGACCTCGTGGAGATCCGCGGCGAGGTCTACTTCCCGATGGAGAAGTTCGAGGAGCTCAACGCCCGCCTGGTCGAGGCCGGCGACAAGCCCTTCGCCAACCCGCGCAACGCGGCGGCCGGTTCGCTGCGCCAGAAGGACCCGCGCGTCACCGCCGGCCGCCCCCTCCACATGGTCGTGCACGGCATCGGCGCCCTGGAGGGCTTCGACGGCATGACCCGCCTCTCCCAGGGCTACGACCTCCTCAAGTCCTGGGGCCTGCCCACCGCCAAGCACAACCGGGTGGTCGACGGACTCGACGGCGTGCGGGAGTTCATCGCGTACTTCGGCGAGAACCGGCACTCCGTGGAGCACGAGATCGACGGGGCCGTCGTGAAGCTCGACGAGATCCCGCTCCAGGGCAGACTCGGCTCCACCTCCCGCGCCCCGCGCTGGGCCATCGCGTACAAGTACGCGCCGGAGGAGGTCAACACCAAGCTCATCAACATCCGTGTGGGAGTGGGCCGTACGGGCCGTGTCACGCCGTACGCCCAGGTCGAGCCGGTGACGGTGGCCGGCTCGGAGGTCGAGTTCGCCACCCTGCACAACCAGGACGTCGTCAAGCTCAAGGGCGTCCTCATCGGCGACACCGTGGTGCTGCGCAAGGCCGGTGACGTCATCCCGGAGATCCTCGGCCCGGTGGTCGACCTGCGCGACGGCAGCGAGACGCCCTTCGTCATGCCGGAGAAGTGCCCCGAGTGCCAGACCCCGCTGAGGCCGATGAAGGAGGGCGACATCGACCTCCGCTGCCCCAACGCCCGCACCTGCCCGGCCCAGTTGCGGGAGCGCCTGTTCTACCTCGCGGGCCGCAAGTCGCTGGACATCGAGCACTTCGGGTACGTCGCCGCGGCCGCGCTCACCAAGCCGCTGGAGCCCGCGGACCCGCCGCTGACCGACGAGGGCGACCTGTTCGACCTGACCATCGAGCAGCTGCTGCCCATCAAGGCGTACGTCCTCGACCAGGACAGCGGTCTGCCCAAGCGGGACCCGAAGACCGGCGAGGAGAAGATCGCCACCGTCTTCGCCAACCAGCAGGGCGAGGCGAAGAAGAACGCCGTGGCCATGCTGGAGAACATCGCGGCCGCCAAGGAGCGCCCGCTCGCCCGGGTGCTGACCGGTCTGTCGATCCGCCATGTCGGCCCGGTCGCCGCCGAGGCGCTGGCGCGCAACTTCCGCTCGATCGACCGCATCGAGCAGGCGAGCGAGGAGGAGCTGGCGAACACCGACGGGGTCGGCCCGATCATCGCCAAGTCCCTCAAGGAGTGGTTCACGGAGGACTGGCACCAGGAGATCCTCCGCAAGTGGAAGGCCGCGGGCGTCCGCATGGAGGAGGAGGGCTCCGGCGAGGACGAGGGCCCGCGCCCCCTCGAAGGCATGACCGTCGTCGTGACCGGCACCCTCGAACACTTCACCCGGGACGGGGCCAAGGAGGAGCTCCAGACCCGGGGAGCGAAAGTGACCGGTTCGGTTTCGAAGAAGACGTCTTTCGTGGTTGTGGGTGACAATCCTGGTTCGAAGTACGACAAGGCGATGCAGCTCAAGGTGCCCGTTCTGAACGAGGACGGTTTCCACGTCCTGCTGGAACAGGGACCCGAGGCGGCGGCCGAAGTCGCGCTTCCGACCGAGGAGCCGGCAGCGGAGCCGACGGCGGAACCGGCAGCGGGTCCGGCGGAGGATTCGACACAGGAGTAGCGGGGAGCGGCGGTTGAAGGCCACCCGATCGGCGCATACCAGATGCATACGGGTGGCCGGGGCGCATTCGGGCAACCGTCGACGACCGCTGCCCGTGGAAGCCTTCTGCGGCCTACTGTTGAGATGTGCGCCTGCCGTGCCCAGCTGCGGTCGGGGCATCCCCGTGCTCTTGATGAGCAAGGGGAAGGGCTTTCCAACGCGGCGCCGTCGAGGGTTTTTGTCGGGCGAACGAGCCGCGTGGCGTGGGCACCGCCGGCTGTGAGAGGGACGGGAATGGAACCGACCGAGAGCGCCGCCCCGGACTCACGCCTGCGCCGGCTCACCGGCGCATGGCGCACGCCCCGGTGGACCGGACGGCCTTCGGACCACACGGACCCGGAGGGACGCGTCGCGGGGCCGTACACTGCGGCCGGCGGTCTCGGCGCGGACCGGCTCACCGTCGAGCAGGTCCCCGGCCTGCCGGGCTCCGGCCCCGACCCCGACCGACAGCCGTCCTGGCCCGCGCTGCCCGCGGCGGTGATCGCCGCGGCCGGGTTCGTCCTGGGCGCCGGCTTCTACCGGGCCTTCACCGGCAGCCACGCCCTCTTCCCGTCGGGCACGGTCGGCTGGTCGCTGGCCGTGCTGACCGGAGTCATCGTCGGCCACCTGGTCGCCCTCGGCCGGGCCCGCTGGTGGGGCGGCACCGGCTCCGGCGCCGCCCTCACCCTCGCCGTCCTGCTGCTGTACGGCTGGGTGCCCGCCGGAATGGTCAGCCTCACCGTCGTCCTGCTGGTCGGCATAGCCCGGCGCCACCGCTGGCGGCAGGGCATCCAGCACGGCGCGGTGGACATCCTCGGCATAGCCACCGGCGCCCTGGTGCTCGGCGCGTTCGGCCGGGTGCCGTCCGTCGAGAACCCCTGGAACCCCGACACCTGGACGTTCTACACCGCCCCCGAGGTGGTGCTGGTCGCGGCCGCCTATCTCGCCGTCACCCGCGCCCTCGGCTGGTACCTGCACTCCTCGCGCCACGCGGGACTGCCCACCATGGCCCGCACCGCCCTGGTAAGACAGGGCCTGGTCGCGGTCGCGCTGCTCGGCATCGCC
Organism: Streptomyces sp. SID13726; assembly: GCF_010548375.1. Classification (GTDB taxonomy): domain Bacteria; phylum Actinomycetota; class Actinomycetes; order Streptomycetales; family Streptomycetaceae; genus Streptomyces. The sequence goes on along the minus strand of NZ_JAAGLY010000012.1, from coordinate 247,450 downwards.
CCGCTGGTCTGCGTGGTCGCCGTCGCCAAGCCCCTGCTGCTCCCGCTCTTCGCGATCCCGCTCGTCGCCCTCGACTCCACCCTGTGGATGGCCCGGGCCCGCGCCGAGGAGCAACTGCGCGACCCGCTCACCGGACTGCCCAACCGGGTATGGCTCCTGGAGCGCATCTGGACCGCCCTGGACGACGCCGAGCGCATCGGCGCCCGGGCCGCCCTGATGCTCATCGACCTCGACCGCTTCCGCTCGGTCAACGACACCCTGGGCCATCTCGCCGGTGACCGGCTGCTCCTCCAGATCGCCGACCGGCTGCGGATCGCCCTGCCCCGCGGGGCGGAGGCGGCGCGGCTCGGCGGCGACGAGTTCGCCGTGTTACTGCCGGTCGCCGACTCCACGACCTCCGCGACCCGGGTCGCCCGCAACCTCGTCTCCGCGCTCAGCTCCCCGCTCGACCTGGACGGACTCACCCTCGTCCTGGAGGCCAGCGCCGGGGTCGCCGTCTTCCCCGACCACGCCGTGGACGCCGAGGGGTTGCTGCGGCGGGCGGACGTGGCGATGTACCAGGCCAAGCGGGACCGTACGGGAGTGGAGGTGTACGAGTCCAAGCGGGACTCCAACACCCCCGACCGCCTCGGCCTGCTGGGCGATCTGCGCCGGGCCCTGGACGCCCACGAGGTGCAGCTGCACTACCAGCCCAAGGTCCGCTTCGACGGACAGGTCGCCGGTCTCGAAGCTCTCGTGCGCTGGGTGCACCCCGAGCGCGGGAAGGTGCCGCCGGACGAGTTCATCGCGATCGCCGAGTCGTCCGGACTGATGCCCCATCTCACCGAGTACGTCCTGGACACGGCCCTCGCGCAGGTCGCCGAGTGGCGCGCGCAGGGCCTGTTCGTCCCGGTCGCGGTCAACGTCTCCCCGCGTGACGTCCACACCCCCGGCTTCGCCGGCTCGGTCGCCGCCCGCCTCGCCCGGCACGGAGTCCCGGCGGGAGCGCTCCAACTGGAGATCACCGAACACGTCCTCCTGGAGGACCCCTCCCGCGCGGCGGACACCCTCGCCGCGCTGACCGGGCACGGCGTGAAGATGTCCCTCGACGACTTCGGCACCGGCTACTCCTCCCTGGTCCACCTCCGCCGCCTCCCCGTCAGCGAACTGAAGATCGACCGCTCCTTCGTGGCCAAGCTGGCCGTCGACACCGAGGACGCGGAGATCGTCCGCTGCACGGTGGATCTGGCGCACTCCCTGGGCCTGTTGGTCGTGGCGGAAGGCGTGGAGGACGACGAGACCTGGGAGCGCCTGCGCGACATGGGCTGCGACGCCGTACAGGGCTGGCTGGTGGCGGCGGCGATGCCCCCGGAGGAGACGACGGCGTGGCTGCTGGCAAGGGGTTCAAGGGGCTGGCAGAGGCCGAGGGCAGCGCTCCCGGCGGCGGAGTGAGCGCCCCGTAGGGGCGCGGGGAACTGCGCGATCAGCCACAGCGGGCCCGCAGTCGGTTGACGGCCGAACCACATGCCCGGGAATCCGTTTAACGGCCACACCCCCCGGCGCAATAGGATTGGGCCCCGAACCACCCACACTCACCCCAGAGGATCGCTGCATGCCTGGCATCACGCGCGAGGAGGTCGCCCACCTCGCCCGGCTGGCGCGTCTGGAGCTGAAGCCCGAAGAGCTAGAGCACTTCGCGGGACAGCTGGACGACATCATCGGCGCGGTCGCCCGCGTCAGCGAGGTCGCCGACCAAGACGTACCGCCGACCTCGCACCCGCTCCCGCTGACCAACGTCATGCGGGCGGACGAGGTCCGTCCGTCGCTCACCCCCGAGCAGGCGCTCTCCGGCGCCCCGGCCCAGGAGCAGCAGCGTTTCAAGGTGCCGCAGATCCTGGGGGAGGACTAACCGCCATGACGGACAACGTCACCATCATCAAGCTGACCGCCGCCGAGACCGCCGCGAGGATCGCCTCCGGTGAGCTCACGGCCGTGCAGGTCGCCGAGGCCCACCTGGCCCGGATCGAGGCCGTCGACGAGAAGGTGCACGCCTTCCTGCACGTCGACCGCGAGGGCGCCCTCGCGCAGGCCCGTGCCGTCGACGAGAAGCGTGAGCGCGGCGAGAAGCTCGGCCCGCTCGCCGGTGTCCCGCTCGCGCTGAAGGACATCTTCACCACCGAGGGCATCCCGACGACCGTCGGCTCGAAGATCCTCGAGGGCTGGATCCCGCCGTACGACGCGACCCTCACCAAGAAGCTGAAGGCCGCCGACGTCGTCATCCTCGGCAAGACCAACATGGACGAGTTCGCCATGGGGTCCTCGACGGAGAACAGCGCCTACGGGCCGACCGGCAACCCCTGGGACCTCACCCGGATCCCCGGCGGCTCCGGCGGCGGCTCCTCCGCCGCGCTGGCCGCGCACATGGCGCCTCTCGCCATCGGCACCGACACCGGCGGCTCCATCCGCCAGCCGGCCGCCGTCACCGGCACGGTCGGCGTGAAGCCGACGTACGGCGCGGTCTCCCGCTACGGCATGGTCGCCTTCTCCAGCTCCCTCGACCAGGGCGGCCCCTGCGCCCGTACGGTCCTGGACGCGGCGCTCCTCCACGAGGTCATCGCCGGACACGACCCGCTGGACTCGACGTCGATCGACGTGCCCGTCCCGCCGGTCGTCGAGGCCGCCCGCAACGGCAGCGTCGCCGGTATGCGCGTCGGTGTCGTCAAGCAGTTCCGCGGCGAGGGCTACCAGGCCGGCGTCATCCAGCGCTTCGACGAGTCGGTCGCGCTGCTGAAGGACCTCGGCGCCGAGATCGTCGAGCTGGACTGCCCGTCCTTCGACCTCGCCCTGTCGGCGTACTACCTGATCGCGCCGTCCGAGTGCTCCTCCAACCTCGCGCGCTTCGACGGCCTGCGCTACGGCCGTCGTACCGGTGACGACGGCACGCACTCCGCCGAGGAGGTCACCTCGCTGACCCGCGCGGAGGGCTTCGGCCCCGAGGTCAAGCGCCGCATCATGCTCGGCACGTACGCCCTGTCGAGCGGGTACTACGACGCGTACTACGGCTCCGCCCAGAAGGTCCGTACGCTCATCACGCGCGACTTCGAGAAGGCGTTCGAGCAGGTGGACGTCATCGTCTCGCCGACGACGCCCACCACCGCCTTCCCGATCGGCGAGCGTGCCGACGACCCGATGGCGATGTACCTCGCGGACCTGTGCACCATCCCGACCAACCTCGCGGGCAACTCGGCCATGTCGCTGCCCTGCGGTCTCGCCCCGGAGGACAACCTCCCGGTCGGGCTCCAGATCATCGCCCCGGCCCTGAAGGACGACCGGCTCTACAAGGTCGGCGCCGCCGTCGAGGCCGCCTTCGTGGAAAAGTGGGGGCACCCGCTCCTCGAGGAGGCACCGTCGCTGTGAGCAAGCTGACCAAGGCGAAGGACTTCAAGAAGTCCAAGTCCGGTACGTACCTGTCGATGGCCACCACCGCGTTCGGCGCGCTCGGTGTCGCCAAGCAGATCAAGAAGGCCCGCGCCGACCAGGACACGCTCCGGCTGATCGACGCCACCGTCTCCGCGGTCGCGATCGTCACCGGCCTCGCCATCCTGTACCGCGAGCTGAAGCGGCTGGGCGACGACGACGTCCTGCTGGGCTGAGAGGGAACTTCCACCGTGACCACCACGACCGACCTGGTGTCGTACGAGGACGCACTCGCGTCGTACGACCCCGTCATGGGCCTTGAGGTCCATGTCGAACTCGGCACCAAGACCAAGATGTTCTGCGGCTGTTCGACCGAGCTCGGTCAGGACGCCAACACGCAGACCTGCCCCACCTGCCTCGGCCTGCCCGGCGCGCTCCCGGTCGTCAACGCGATCGGCGTCGAGTCGGCCATCAAGATCGGTCTCGCGCTGAACTGCGAGATCGCCGAGTGGTGCCGCTTCGCCCGGAAGAACTACTTCTATCCGGACATGCCGAAGAACTTCCAGACCTCCCAGTACGACGAGCCGATCGCCTTCAACGGCTACCTCGACGTGCAGCTGGAGGACGGCGAGACCTTCCGCGTGGAGATCGAGCGCGCCCACATGGAGGAGGACACCGGCAAGTCGCTGCACGTCGGCGGCGCGACGGGCCGTATCCACGGCGCCTCGCACTCGCTCCTCGACTACAACCGCGCCGGCATCCCCCTCATCGAGATCGTCACCAAGCCGATCGAGGGCGCCGGCGAGCGCGCTCCCGAGGTCGCGAAGGCGTACGTCGCCGAGCTGCGCGAGCTCATCAAGGCGCTCGGTGTCTCCGAGGCCCGCATGGAGCAGGGCCAGATGCGCTGCGACGTGAACCTGTCGCTGCGCCCGCACGGCCGCGAGAAGTTCGGCACCCGCAGCGAGACGAAGAACGTCAACTCGCTGCGTTCCGTGGAGCGCGCCGCCCGCTTCGAGATCCAGCGCCACGCCGCGGTGCTGAACTCGGGCGGCACGATCATCCAGGAGACCCGGCACTTCCACGAGGACACGGGGTCCACGACCTCGGGCCGTGTGAAGGAGGAGGCCGAGGACTACCGGTACTTCCCCGAGCCGGACCTCGTTCCGGTGGCCCCCTCGCACGAGTGGGTCGAGGAGATCAGGGCCGGGCTGCCCGAGCTGCCGCTGGCCCGCCGCAACCGCCTGGTCGCGGAGTGGGGCATCACCGCCCTCGACATGCAGGCGATCCTCAACGCCGGTGCCCTGGACCCGATCGTCGCCACCATCGACGCCGGTGCCGACGCGGCCTCCGCCCGCAAGTGGTGGATGGGCGAACTCGCCCGCAGCGCCAACGAGTCGGGCAAGGCGCTGGACGAGCTGTCGATCACGCCGGTCGAGGTCGCGCGGGTCTCCGAGCTGGTCTCGAAGGGCGACCTGAACGACAAGCTGGCCCGCCAGGTCATCGAAGGCGTCCTCGCGGGCGAAGGCACCCCGGACGAGGTCGTCGACAAGCGCGGTCTGAAGGTCGTCTCCGACGACGGCGCCCTCGGCACCGCCGTCGACGAGGCCATCGCCGGCAACCCGGGCATCGCCGACAAGATCCGCTCCGGCAAGGTCGCCGCGGCCGGCGCCCTGGTCGGCGCGGTCATGAAGGCCACCCGAGGCCAGGCCGACGCGGCCCGCGTCAAGGAGCTGATCCTGGAGAAGCTGGGCGTCAGCGAGGGCTGAGCACACGCGCGCGTACGGCCCCGGACGGGATGCCCTCCGGGGCCGTACCGCTGCTTACTTACGGCGTCCCACGAGCCGTACGAAACCCAGTGCCCGCCCTTCGTCGGCCCGGACCATCTCGCCGACCTCGCGGGCCATCGTGCGATGGAACTCCTCGGGACTCTCCTCGGCGATCACGTCGCACCACAGCAGCCAGTCCCGCCAGCCGTCCGGCTGCCAGTCGGCCGCCTCGACCTCGACGGCTCCGCTGCGCGTCCAGTGGCGGCGCCACCAGTCGGCGGAGTGGAAGCACCAGTAGTCGGGCTGCCACCACTTCGCGAGATGCCCCGGCGGCTCGGTGCCGTCCGGCTCCTCCCGCAGCGCCGGTACGACGATCCCGATCCGCCCGCCCGGCTTCAACAGCCGGGTCAGCGTGGGCAGATAGAGGTCGTTCGTGCCGAAGTACTGGTACGCGTCGATGCTCACGACCGAGTCGAAGCTCGCCTCGGCGAACGGCAGGTCGTGCGCCTCGGCGCGCACCGGCAGCACCCGGTCGGCGAAACCGGCCTCGGCGATCCGCTTGGCGTTCTCGTCGGGTTTGACCCACAGGTCGGCCGCGGTGACCTGGACGTCGTACTCCCTGGCCAGGAAGACCGAGGTCATCGCCCGGCCGCAGCCCAGGTCGAGCACCCGGGCGCAGGGCCGCAGGGTGTCCAGGCCGAGGGCGGGCGCGAGCCACTCCAGGAGCCACAGCGCGTTCGGGCCCATCTGGTTCTCGACGACCCAGCGGGCGTCGTAGCTGTTGCTGCGCGGGTAGCGGTCCTGGGTCAGCCGCCGGGCGAGATCGTCTGGCATCGGTGAAGGGGCTCCTTGAGTCCTGAGAGGCGGAGAGGGATACGGAGGAGCTCGGCCGGACGCTCAAACACAGGCGGACAGGCTACGCTCGCCCGCCATGAACGGTCCTGGGAATTCCGAGACATCCGACATACAGGAGGAGTACGACGACCAGGCGCTGGACGCCCGGCGGGCCCGCTGGACCGCGTCCGGCACCGGGGCCCTGCTGGCCCTCGCCGGCCTGGCCGCGTCGGCACTCCGGCTCAGCGGCTCCGCCCCCGCCCTGGTCCCGGCCGCCTACGCCTTCGGCGCCGCCGTCTGTGCGCTGGCGGCGGTCCTGGGCTCCCACGGCCGCACCCGCAGAGCGCTGTGGCTGCTGATCGCCGGCGTGATGGTGATGGCGCTGGGCGACCAGTTCGACTGATGTGACAGAGTGGCCGTTACTGTCCTGTGATCTGCCTCCCACTCCTGTGAATAAACGCACGATCGCGATAAACGATCACTTTCGCCTGCAAGAGTGGTCCACGCATTGCTCATGCGTTCTTTGCGGGCCGTTCACGACATGAACGACTGTTCCCGGTCAAAGATCCACAATTCACCACCCCTGGGAGCACGTTCGTGGCAGCCCTCGCACGCTGGTGTGTACGACGACGCCTGGTCGTCGTCGTTCTGTGGCTCCTCGCCCTCGGCGGGGTGAGCGCGGGCGCCGCCGTCGCCGGGTCCGCGTACTCCAACGACTACGAGGTCCCGGGCACCGAGTCCGGCCGCGCCACCCAGCTGCTCCAGGACGGCTTCCCGGACCTCGGCGGCGACACCGACACCGTCGTCTGGCACGTGAAGTCGGGCACCGTCCGTGCCGCCGACGTCGAGCAGACGATGACGGACACCCTGGAGAAGATCGCGGACCTGCCCGGTGTGGCCGCCGTGGTCAGTCCCTACGACTCCGCGGGCAGCGGCCTGATCAGCTCCGACGGTCACACCGCGTACGCCACCGTCACCTTCTCCCACTCCGCCGAGGACATCGACAAGTCCGAGGCGCGGGCCGTCGTCGACACCGCGAAGGACGCCGAGGCCGACGGGCTCCAGGTCGAGCTGGGCGGCAGCGCCGTCGCCCTGACCGAGTCCTCGGGCGGGCATGTCGCCGAGATCGTCGGCGTACTCGTCGCCGCTCTCGTGCTGTTCCTCGCCTTCGGCTCGCTCGCCGCCTCGCTGCTGCCCATCGCCACCGCGCTGGTCGGGGTCGGCACCGCGTACGCCGGGATCGTGCTCCTCGGGCACGCCATGACCGTGGCCGACTTCGCGCCCATGCTCGGCATGCTGATCGGGCTCGGCGTCGGTATCGACTACGCCCTGTTCATCGTCACCCGGCACCGACGCGGGCTGAAACGCGGGCTCGGTGTCGCCGAGGCCGTCGAGAACGCCGTCACCACCACCGGACGCGCCGTCGTCTTCGCGGGTGCCACGGTTTGCATAGCCCTGCTCGGGATGCTGATCCTCCAGCTCGGCTTCCTCAACGGCGTCGCGATAGCGGCCTCCCTGACCGTGGTCCTCACGGTCGCCGCCTCCGTGACCCTGCTGCCCGCCCTGCTCTCCCTCATCGGCATGCGCGCCCTGAGCCGCCGCGAGCGCCGCCGCCTCGCCGAGCACGGCCCCGAGCCGGAGCTGCCGACCGGGTTCGCCCACCGCTGGTCCGCCTTCGTCGAGCGCCACCCCAAGCTGCTCGGCGCCCTCGCCCTGCTGGTCATCACCGTCCTCGCCCTGCCCACCCTCGGCCTGCGCCTCGGCACCTCCGACCAGGGCAACGACCCGGGCTCCTCGACCACCCGGCAGGCCTACGACCTCCTCGCCGAGGGCTTCGGTCCCGGCGTCAACGGCCCCCTCACGCTGGTGACTCGTGTCGACGGCGCCGAGGACAAGCTCCTCCTCGACAACCTCGACGCCACCATCCGCACCACCGAGGGCATCGTCTCCACCACCCCGGTCACCTACGACACCGGCGGCGACCTCGCCTACTTCACGATCGTCCCCGAGTCCGCCCCGCAGTCCCAGCAGACCAGCGAACTCGTCGACCGGCTGCGCACCGAGGTGCTGCCGCGCGCCGAGACCGGCACCTCCCTCGACATCCACGTCGGCGGGATGACGGCGTCGTACGACGACTTCGCGGACGTCATCGTCGGCAAGCTGCCCCTGTTCGTGGGTGTGGTCATCGGCCTCGGCTGTCTGCTGCTCCTGCTCGCCTTCCGCTCCGTCGGCATCCCGCTGAAGGCCGCCGCGATGAACGTCGCCGCGGTCGCCGCCGCCTTCGGAGTGGTCGTGGCGATCTTCCAGTGGGGCTGGGGGAGCGAGCTGCTGGGCCTCGGCCGCGCCGGGCCGATCGAGCCCTTCCTGCCCGTGATCATGGTCTCGGTGCTCTTCGGGCTCTCCATGGACTACCAGGTCTTCCTGGTCAGCCGGATGTACGAGGAGTGGCTGGAGACCGGCGACAACCGGCGGGCCGTGCGTGTCGGCCTCGCCGAGACCAGCCGGGTCATCAACTCCGCCGCGGTCATCATGATCTCCGTCTTCCTCGCCTTCGTCCTCAGCGGCGACCGCGTGATCGCCATGTTCGGCATCGCCCTCGCCGCCGCCGTCGCCCTCGACGCCTTCGTCCTGCGCACCCTGCTCGTCCCCGCCCTCATGCACCTGCTCGGCGGCGCCAACTGGTGGCTACCGGGCTGGCTGGAGCGCCGGATGCCCCGCATCAGCATCGAACCCCCCGAGTGCCGCGCCGCCCATGAGAGGCTCACCGATGTCCTGGAGCAGGACGTCGTGGAGCAGATGCAGAGGGAGCGGGACGAGGATGTACGCGATATCCCTGGGTGACGACGGCGCCGAACTGCGGCCGCTGGAGCCCTGGCACGCGGAGGAGTTCCTGGCGAACCTGGAGCGGGGCCGGGACTTCATCGGACAGTTCATCCCCTTCGGCTCCCAGGCCGTCGACGTGGCCTCCGCGCGGGAGACCCTGCGCCGGTACGCGCAGATGCGGGCCGACGACACCGGCGGCTACCACGGCATCTGGCTGGACGGAAAACTCGTCGGCGGGGTCCTCACCCTCAACTTCGACGCCGAACGCGGCAACTGCGAGGTCGGCTGCTGGCTGGAGCCCGCCGCCACCGGCCGCGGACTGATCACCCGGGCCATGCGGGTGCTGATCGACTGGGTGGTCGAGGAGCGCGGTGCGCACCGCGTCGAATGGATCGCCGCCGCCGGGAACACGCCCAGCATCAACGTCGCCCGGCGCCTGGGAATGACCCGCGACGGAGTCCACCGGGAGGCGCACCCCTATCGTGGCGTACGGCACGACCTCGAGGTGTGGTCGATTCTCGCCCCCGAATGGCGTGAGGCACGCGCGCGTGCAGCCCGGAACGATCATTAAGAAACCTCTCAGACAGGATCCGTACCGTGCCCGACATGGGAACGAAGACAGCTGACGAGACCGGTGCCGAGACGGGCACCGAGGCCGTGACCGACCAGGAGAAGGTGGACGTCACCAAGACCGACGAGGCGCCCGAGGCCGGGTCCGCGAGCACGTCCGAGGACGCCGAGGGCACGTCCGCCGACACCGCCGACACCGCCGACGACGAGCTCGACGCCGAGGACGAGCTGCTCGAACCCGCCCAGGAGGAGGGCCCCACCGGGGTCGGCCAGGGCGCGGGCGCCGTGGTCTCCGCCGCGCTCGGCCTGGTGTCGCTCACCGGCGGCTGGATCGGCACCGTCGCCGCCCAGAAGGAGAGCCTGCTCAGCCAGCTCCACAACTCCTCGCAGAGCTCCAGCGTCGCCACGCTGCTCAAGGAGGGCTACGGCGACGTCTGGAACGTCCAGGCCGTGTACGCCGGCGTCTTCGCCCTCCTCGCCCTGCTCGCGGGTGTCCTCGTGCTGGTCCGGCCCGCCTTCGGGGCGCCCGGCAAGCCGCAGGCCGGCTGGATCAAGTCGGTCGCCTGGGCGGGCGTCGCGCTCGGTGTCGTAGGGCTGCTGATCGCCGTACTCAAGTACACCGACGTGCTGGTCAGCCTGCCGGCGGCCTCCTGAATCACCGCAGGTCCCGAGGGGTCTTAGGGCGTCCGTGAGCACCTTACGGACGACCTGAGGCCCCTCCCGCGCGTCTAAGGCCCCCACGGCCCCCGAAGATGCGGAACTCTCCCGATGTGGCGCACCCGCCTTGGAGACGAAGGTAGAGGCATCGCAGAAAGCGAAGCCCGAAACCGACTCCGACAAGGACCACGCCATGTATGCCGAGTACGAGTTCTCGCAGTACCGCTCCGCCGAACTCATCCGCCAGGCCGAGCACGAGCGGCTGGTCCGCGCGACCCTGCGTGGTCGCCGCGCCGCCCTCGGCGAGGCCGCCGAACGCACCGCGGAGGCCGATTCGCATACCGGCCGCCCACGGCGGCACCGGTTCCTCCGCACGGCGTGAGCGCCGGGGGGAGGGAGGACGGCCGTACGGCCCTGTCCGTCCCCGCGGTCACCACCGCGGCCGTCCTCCCGGTGACCGGGGCGGGCCCGGCGGCCGGGCCCGCCCCGAAAACGGGTGCCGCGCCATCGGACCCGCGTGCGATGCTCGGGCCTGTGGAGACCAGGTCCGTCAGTCCGGTGTTCGTCGGCCGCGCAGAAGAACTGAACATCCTGAACGACGCGCTCGCCCGCGCTGCCGCGGGCGAGCCGCAGGCATTGCTGCTCGGCGGTGAGGCGGGCGTCGGCAAGACCCGGCTCATCGAGGAGTTCGCCACCGCCGCCTGCCGGCAGGGCGCGGTCGTCGCCCTCGGCGGCTGTGTGGAGATCGGCGCCGACGGACTGCCCTTCGCCCCCTTCTCCACCGCCCTGCGCGCCCTGCGCCGCGAACTGCCCGCCGAACTGGCCGCCGCGGCCGCGGGCCAGGAGGAGGAACTGGCCCGGCTGCTGCCCGAACTGGACGAGGCCGTCCCCTCCCACGGCTCGGGCCGGCACGACGAGGACTGCACGGCCCGGCTCTTCGAACTCACCGCCCGCCTCCTGGAGCGGGTCGCCGCCGAGCACACCGTCGTCGTCGCCCTGGAGGACCTGCACTGGGCCGACGCCTCCACCCGGCATCTGCTCTCCTTCCTCTTCCGCACCCTGCGCACCGGCCGGCTGGTCGTCCTCGCCTCCTACCGCGCCGACGACATCCACCGCCGCCACCCGCTGCGCCCCCTGCTCGCCGAACTCGACCGGCTGCGCACGGTCCGCCGCGTCGAACTCGGCCGCTTCAACCGGGACGAGGTGAGCCGCCAGATAGCCGGCATCCTCGCCGCCGAACCCCACCCCGCCCAGGTCGACGACATCTTCCGGCGCTCCGACGGCAACGCCTTCTTCGTCGAGGAACTCGCCGTCTGCGCCACCGAGGGCTGCGGCACCGGAGGACTCACCGACTCGCTGCGCGATCTGCTCCTGGTCCGCGTCGAGGGTCTGCCCGAGAGCACCCAGCGGGTCGCCCGGGTCGTCGCCGAAGGCGGCTCCACCGTGGAGTACCGGCTGCTCGCCGCGGTCGCCCGGCTCGCCGAGGACGACCTCATCGAGGCGCTGCGGGCCGCGGTGAACGCCAACATCCTCATCCCCGCGCCCGACGGCGACGGCTACCGCTTCCGGCACTCCCTGGTCCGCGAGGCCGTCGCCGACGACCTGCTGCCCGGCGAACGCTCCCGCCTCAACCGCCGCTACGCCGAGGCCCTGGAGGCCGACCCCACGCTGGTCCCCGCCGACGCCCGGGTCATGCGGCTGGCCAGCTACTGGTACCACGCCCACGACGCCGCCAAGGCCCTGCCCGCCGTCCTGGACGCCTCGGTCACCGCCCGCCGCAGGCACGCCTACTCCGAGCAACTGCGGCTCCTGGAACGCGCGATGGAGCTGTGGGACACCGCCCCGGAGGAGGTCAGGGCCGCCCTGCGCCCCGTCGACTTCACCGAGGTCTACCCGCCCTGCGGCTGCGACCCCGCCACCACCCCGCTGCACTACCTCGACCTGATGGCCGAGGCCGCCGTCGCCGGCCGCCTGGGCGGTGAACGCGAACGCGCCCTGAAGATCACCAAGCGGGCCCTGCACCTCCTGGAGGACGACGGCGACCCGCTGCGCGCCGCCTGGTTCTGGCTCCAGCGCTCCCATCTCCTGCAGTCCCTGGCCCGCGGCGACGGCTGGAGCGAACTCGCCACCGCCGAGGAACTCGTCCGCGGACTGCCGCCCTCGGAGGTGCACGCCGAGGTCCTCGCCAACGTCGCCCACTGGTCGATGGTCCATGTGCCCGGCCCCGACGCCGTCTCGGCCGCCGAACGCGCCGTCGAGTACGCCTGCATGGTCGGCGCCCGCGAGACCGAGATGAACGCCCGCCTCACCTACGCGGGCCTCGTCGTCGAGTCCGGCGGAGTGGAGACCGGGCTCGCCGACATGTTCGAGATCCTGCGGCAGACACTCCAGGACGGCATCTCCGCCGTCGCCAGCCGGGTCTACGTGAACCTGCCGAACGCCCTCGAAGCCATCGGCCGCTCCCGGGAGGCCGTGCCGATCCTGGAGGAGGGCCTCGACTACGCCCGGAAGTTCGGCCTCTCCGACAAGGAGGCCTGGATCTGGGGCAACCTCGCCGAGTCCCTGTACTCCCTGGGCCGCTGGGACCGGGCCGCCGAAGCCGCCACCCGGGCGGAACTCGTCGGCCGCAGCGCCCAGCCCCGCGGCTTCCACGCCGGCAACCGCGCCGCCCTCGCCCTCGCCGGCGGCGACCTGCCCGAGGCCGCCCGGCAACTCGGCGCCGCACGCGGCTACTTCGGCACCCACGACCGAGCCCCCCAGCATGAACTCCCCCTCACCGAACTCGCCATCGGCATCGCCGCCGCCGAAGGCCGCCTCCTGGACGCCCGAGCCGAACTCGAACGGGTCCTGGACACCGGCTTCCCGCTCGGCACCCAGCGCTACGCCTGGCCCCTGCTCCTCACCGCCGCCACCATGGAGGCCGACGCCCTCGGCCTGCCCGCCGCCGAACAGGACCGCGCGAAGATCCTCGCCCGCCTCCGCGAGACCGCCCGCACCCTCACCACCAACGCTCCCGTCTGGCTGGCCCACGAACGCTGGGTCCGCGCCGAACTGCTGCGTGCCGAGAGCGCGGACACCTCCGACGACTGGTGCGAGGTCGTCACCGCCTTCGAGCCCCTGGAACGCCCCTACGACCTCGCCCGCGTCCGCCACCGGCTCGCCCAGGCCCTGCTCTCCGCACCCGGTGGCCCCGAGCAGTCCGACCGCGACCGGGCCACCGAACTCCTGCGCCTCGCCCACGCGGCCGCCGACCACCTCGGCGCCCGGCCCCTCGCGGACGCCGTCGCCCTGCTGGCCCGGCGTGCCCGCCTCAGCCTGACCGCGGCCCCGGCCCCCGCCCGGACGGACCCGGCCGCCGCCCTCGGCCTCACCGGCCGCGAACGCGACGTCCTGCGCCTGGTCGCCCTCGGCCGGAGCAACCGCCAGATCGCCGAGGAACTCTTCATCTCCCCGAAGACCGCCAGCGTCCATGTCTCCAACATCCTCGCCAAGCTCGGGGTCTCCGGACGGGGCGAGGCGGCGGCCGTGGCACACCGGCTGGGGCTGTTCCCGGCGCAGGCTCTCCACGCGCCGATCACAGAGTGAGGCGTACGGTGTAGGAGACCGGCAGGGGAGGCTGCATGTTCAACATGTTCGAGGAGCTGTTCGCACCCGGCCGCAAGCACACCCAGGACGAGCAGAACCGGCTGGAGCTGACCCGCGAGGACGTCGGTGACGGCGACCCCGGACGCGGGCCGATAGACCTCACGTCCGGGAAGGTCGTCGTCCGCCGCCCCAAGCCGGACACGGATGCGGACACGGATCAGGGCTCGGACACGGATGAGGGCTCGACTGTGGACGGCTCGGGCGCGGACGGCTCGGGCGCGGACGCAGCGGGCTCCGCGCAGATCGCCCCCGAGTGACGGCCCCGGCCTAGCTGACCTGTATCTCCAGGATCCGGTCGTCCCCCTGCTGGGGGCTGCCGCGCCCGTCGGTGTTGCTGGTGACCAGCCACAGCTTGTCGCCGCCCGCCGAGACCACGGTGCGCAGCCGGCCGTACTCGCCCTTCAGGAAGTCCTGCGGGTCCGCGGACTCCTCCGTGCCCTTCAGCGGGATGCGCCACAGCCGCTGGCCCTTGAGACCGGCCATCCAGACGGACCCCTCGGCGTAGGCGATGCCGCTGGGGGAGGCGTCGTCGGTGTGCCACTGGTCGATCGGGTTCTGGAACTTCTTGTCGTCGGACTTGCCCTCGGCGTCCGGCCAGCCGTAGTTCCCGCCCGGCTTGATCGCGTTCAGTTCGTCCCAGGTGTCCTGGCCGAACTCCGAGGCGAACAGGCGCTGCTTGGAGTCCCAGGCGAGACCCTGCACATTGCGGTGGCCGTAGGAGTACACCGCGGAGCCCGGGAACGGGTTGCCCGGGGCCGGGTCGCCCTCCGGGGTCAGGCGCAGGATCTTGCCGCCGAGGGACTTGGTGTCCTGGGACAGGCCGGTGTTGCCGCTCTCGCCGGTGCCCGCGTAGAGCATCTTGTCCGGGCCGAAGGCGATCCGCCCGCCGTTGTGGATGTAGCCCTTCGGGATGCCCTTGAAGACGGTGTCCGGGGCGCCCAGCTGGTCGCCCGACGGCTTCCGCTCGTCGTAGACCATGCGCGCGATGCGGTTGTCCGAGGCCGAGGTGAAGTAGGCGTAGACCATGTGGTCCGAGGCGTAGTCCGGGGACAGGGCGATGCCCAGGAGGCCGCCCTCGCCGGCCGCGGAGACGCCGGACACCTGGCCCAGCTCCGTCTTGCGGCCCGTCTTCCCGTCGACCCGGCTGATGGTGCCCTCGTCGCGCGAGGAGACCAGCAGGTCGCCGTCGGGGAGCGGGGCGAGGCCCCACGGGGTCTTCAGACCGGTGGCCACGGTCCGCACCACCTTCACCGAGCCCTTGGCGGGCGGGGTCGCCTCGGCGGCCTGCTGGGTGGGGGTGGACCCGGACGGCGTACCGCCGCTCGGCGCGGCGCTGTCGGAGCCGGTCGCGGACGACCCTCCGTCGCCGTCGGAGGAGCAGCCGGCCGTCAGCAGGAGCGTGGTCGCGGCCAGTACGGCCGTCACAGCTCGACGATGCACGATCTTGGTCCCTTCGAAGCGGCGGGTTCTACCTGTCATACACCGCTCGCGCCCCACAGGTTCCCGATCTCCGCCACCCGATGCGCGACCGGGCGGGGCCGGCTCGGTGACCTGGGGCGGGGAGCCGGTCGGAGTCGGCCGTGCGGGCGGGGGTGGTAGGGGTGGTGGGGGTGGTGGGGGTGGTGGGGTGGCGCGGGTCGGGTGGGCCGGTGTCTCGTGCGCGGACCCGCCGGGGTTCAGTCCCACGAACCCCGGGCCACCGGCAGCTCCGCCAGCTCGGTGAGGTCCTGGGGCGTCAGGCGCAGGCCGGTCGCCGCCGCGTTCTCCGTCACCCAGCGCTCCTGCTTCGTGCCCGGCACCGGGACCACGTGCCGGCCCTGCGCCAGGACCCAGGCCAGGGCCACCTGGGCCGGGGTGACCCCGTCGCCGTGGCGGGCCGCGACCCGGCGCAGGCCGACGACGATCGGCTGGTTCGCGGCCATCATCTCGCCGGTGAAGCGGGGATGGCGGGCCCGGACGTCGTCCGGTTCGAAGCCCTCGCCGGGGGTGAGCGTGCCGGTCAGGAAGCCGTTGCCCAGCGGCATCGCCGCGAGGAAGCCGATCCCGCGGGCCGCGCACCACGGCAGCAGCGTCTCCAGCGCCTCCGGCGACCACACCGACAGCTCGGCCTGCACCGCGCTCACCGGGAAGACCTGCTGGACCCGCTGGAGCTGACGGACCGTCGCGTCGTGCAGCCGCGCCCCCGAGCGCCGGCCGCCGCGCGCCGCCATCGCACACAGCCCCAACGACCGTACCTTTCCCGCCTGTACGAGCTCCGCCATCGCGCCCCAGGTCTCCTCGACCGGGACCTCGGGGTCCTCGCGGTGCAGCTGGTAGAGGTCGATCACGTCCGTCTGGAGCCGCCGCAGCGACGCGTCGCATGCCCGCTTCACATAGCCGGGGCGGCCGTTGGCCACGATGTGCTGCTCGCCGACCAGCAGACCGACCTTCGTGGCCACGAACGCGTCCGCGCGCCGCTCCTTCAACACCCGCCCCAGCAACAGCTCGTTGGTGAACGGGCCGTACATGTCGGCCGTGTCCAGCAGCGTCGAGCCCAGATCGAGCGCCCGGTGCACGGCCCGGACCGACTCGTCGCCCCGCTGCCGCGACCCGCTGTAGGCCCAGCTCATCGGCATGCACCCGAGTCCGACGGCTCCCACCGCGAGCGCCGCCGCGCCGATCGTCCTGCGCTCCACCTGCTCGTGACCCTCCCTCTCCCGGCCCCCAACCTAACCTCTGCGGTCACGGGCGCCTGACATAGCCTCCGGAGCATGAGTGCTGACGTGTGGCTTCCCATCCCGCCCGACGAGATCGATGGGCTCCCCGAGGGCCCCGACTACCGCTTCTGGAACGGTGAGGAGGACTTCCCCGCCGACCCGGCCGACTGCGCCTACTACGTCGTGCCCTACATGCAGCCCGTCGGGATCGCGGTACGGCCGCTGTCCCGGCTGAGCTCGGTACAGGTCGTGCAGACGCTGTCGGCCGGCATCGACAACATCGAACCGGGCCTGAAGGACCTGCCCGCCGGTGTGCGCGTGTGCAACGCGCGCGGGGTGCACGAGGCCAGCACCGCCGAGCTGGCCCTCACCCTGACGCTGGCCTCGCTGCGCGGCATCCCCGACTTCGTGCGCGGCCAGGACAAGGGGGAGTGGCGCGGCGGGTTCCGGCCCGCGCTCGCCGACCGGACCGTCCTGATCGTCGGCTACGGCTCGATCGGGTCCGCGATCGAGGATCGGCTCGTTCCCTTCGAGGTCGCGCGGGTGGTGCGGGTCGCGCGCTCGGCGCGCACGACGGAGCGCGGGCCCGTGCACCCGCTCACCGACCTGCCCGCCCTGCTCCCCGAGGCCGACGTCGTCATCCTCATCACCCCCCTCAACGACACCACCCGCCACCTGGCGAACGCCGACTTCCTCACCCGCATGAAGGACGGCGCGCTCCTGGTGAACGTCGCCCGCGGCCCGGTCGTCGACACCAAGGCGTTGCTCGCGGAACTGGAGACCGGCCGCATCACCGCGGCCCTCGACGTCACCGACCCCGAACCGCTGCCCGAGGGGCACCCGTTGTGGCAGGCGCCCGGCGTGCTCATCAGTCCCCATGTCGGCGGACCCACATCCGCGTTCCTGCCGCGCGCCAAGCGCCTGCTGGTGGATCAGCTGAACCGTTTCGTGAACCGGAAGCCCTTGCGCAACGTGATCCTTACGACGGGTGACACCGGCGCGTGATCCGCACCGAGCGCACTGTCGGGCGCGGGCGCGCAACGGGCGTGTAATCCGTTTCCGGTACCCTCCGCAACTTTTCGGACGCGGTCCGTGCCCGCATCGCCGCTGGTCGTCACGGAGCGTAGAGGAACTATGTCCCTGAGTGACGAGACTGGTGTATCGTCCCGACAGGGGCTGCGCCGCGCACCGTTCGGCGGCAGGGGATGAACATTGCAGACTGTGAGGGGGGCGACGGGCGATGCACGGCCTATGGACGAACGATCCGACGCGGCGAGGCCGCCGACGGCGACCCTGGCACACGGCCGCGCGCAGACGCGGTCACCACGCCGGTCACGGCGGTCACCACACCCACCATCACCGCAGGCACAGCAGCCGCAGGAGGCATGCGCACCCGGCGCACCCGGACCCCCGGGACCCCGGAGCGGCGCGGACCGGGAGGGCCCGGTGAGCTCGCCCCCGTCTCCCGCGACCACCCTCGACGGAGCGCTGCGGGCCCAGCCTGCCCGGGGGGCGCTGCCCTCCAGGCGGCCGGCTCCCGGCAGCGGTTCGCCGCACCTGGTCCACCAGCTCCTCCTGGCCGTCGTCTGCGCGGGATACGCCGTCGGTTCCGCGCTCGGCTGGGGGTCGCGCGAAGCCGCCCTGATCATGGGCGACTTCGGGCTCAGCGCCGCGGCCGGCACCGCCGCCGTCTCGTGCTTCCTCTACGCCCGCAACCGCCGCATCCGCTTTCGACCCGCCTGGCTGCTCTTCTCGCTCTCCTCGGCGATGGCGGCTCTCGGCAACCTCATCTGGGGGTGGTACGAAGTCGTCCTCGGACTGCCGGTGCCCAGCCCCAGCTACGCCGACCTGTTCTTCCTGTGCTTCGCGCCGCCCGCCATCGTGGGTCTGCTGGTCCTCGCCAAGCGGCCGGTGACGAAGGCCGGTTGGATCTGCCTCGCCCTCGACGCCTGGCTGATCGCAGGCTCCCTGCTCACGCTCTCGTGGAGCCTCGCCCTCGCCCAGGCGGCGAAGTCCGAGGGGCCGAGCGTGGCGCACACCGCGCTGTCACTGGCGTATCCGCTGCTGGACATCGCGCTGGTCAGCATGGTGCTCGCGCTGCACTTCCGGCGCTCGGCGGTCAACCGCACCGCGGTGAACACCGCGATCGGCGCGCTCGCCCTGACCGTGATGTGCGACGCCCTGTTCACCTCTCCACTGCTCCACAACAACTACCACTCCGGCCAGTTGCTGGACGCGGGCTGGTTCGCCGGCTCCCTGCTCCTCGCCTACGCCCCCTGGGCCACACCCCGGCACCACGACGACGACCGGCGGCACCCGGCCGGGCACACGCGCGTGGTGCACGAACACCTGCCCAGGCCGCGCGCCGGAGTCCACCACCACGCACCCGCGCAGGGCGGTGATCACAGCCGGTACCCGGCCACCCGGCCCATCACCGGCTCGCTGGCCGCCCTCACGCCCTATCTCGCCGCCGCCGTCTGCACATTGGGGATTCTCTACAACGTCCTCAACGGCCGCAGCGTGGACCGCGTGGTGCTCCTGACCGGCGGTACCGTCGTGCTCGCCCTCGTGGTGCGCCAGGGCATCATGCTGCTCGACAACATCACCCTCACCCAGGAACTGGCGCAGAAGGAGAACCACTTCCGCTCTCTGGTGCAGGGTTCCAGCGACGTCATCATGATCGCCGCGCCCAACGGCATCCTCCGGTACGTCTCCCCGGCCGCCGCCGGGGTCTACGGACGCTCCGCCGAGGACCTGGTGGGCACCGAACTGGCCGGTCTCATCCACCCGGAGGATCTGGGCTGCGTGGTGCACGAGGTGCGCCGCTTCCTCGTCGCCAGCCCCCTCGAAGAACCCACCACCCGCATCGAGTGCCGCTTCCGCTCGGGCGACGGCGGCTGGCTGAACGTCGAGTCGACCGTCAACCGCCACCACGGCGGCCTGATCTTCAACAGCCGGGACGTGACCGAGAGGGTCCGCCTCCAGGCACAGCTCCAGCACAACGCCGAGCACGACCCGCTGACCGACCTGCCCAACCGCGCCCTGTTCACCCAGCGCGTCCAGCAGGCCCTGTCCGGCCGCCGGTCCTCCGACCGGGGCACGGCCGTCCTCTTCATCGACCTGGACGGCTTCAAGGCCGTCAACGACACGATCGGGCACCAGGCCGGGGACGAGCTGCTCGTCCAGGCCGCCCGCAGACTGCAGGACGCGGTCCGGTACGGGGACACCGCCTCCCGGCTGGGCGGGGACGAGTTCGCCGCCCTGATCGTCGGGGACGGCACCCGCGACCGCACCGCCCGCGAAGGCCACATCCTGGAGCTCGCCGACCGCCTCAGGGTCACCCTCTCGCAGCCCTACCTCATCGACGGCAACGATGTCCGGGTCGCCGCCTCCATCGGCGTCGCCTTCGCCGAACCGGGCCTCGGAGCGGGCGAGATCCTGCGCAACGCGGACCTCGCGATGTACCGCGCCAAGGCGGGCGGCAAGGGCCGGGTCGAGCTGTACGCGCCACAGATGCAGCAGGACGTCGTACGCAAGGCGGAGCTGGCCACGCGCCTGCGTGCGGCGCTGCACGACGGCGAGTTCGCCCTGCTGCACCAGCCCGTGGTGTCCCTGGAGGACGGCCGGATCACCTCGGTCACCGCCCAGGCGCGCTGGAGGTCCTCGCAAGGGGTGCTGTTCACGCCCGCCGAGTTCCTGCGGGTGGCCGAGGACAGCGACAAGACGCAGGAGCTGGGCCGCTGGATCCTGGAGGAGGCCGTGGAACAGGCCGCCGAGCGGGCCGCGAGCGGGCTCACCGTGCCGGTGGCCGTCCGGATGAGCGCCCAGCGGCTGCTGGACCGCTCGCTGCCGCTGGGCTCGGTGGAGGCGCTGCTGACCCGGCACGGGCTGCCGTCGGGCTCCCTGCTGATCGAGCTCTCCGACACCGACCCCCGGGTCTCCCTGGACGAGCTGGAGCGGCGGCTGGCCGCGATCAGGCGGGTCGGCGTACGCATCGCCCTGGACGGGTTCGGCAGCGGGTACGCGGCGATCACCGCACTGCGCAGACTCCCCGTGGACGTGCTCAGGATCGACCGCAGTCTGGTCGAGGGCGTCGTGGAGTCGGCCCGGCTGCACAAGATCACCAGCGGTCTGCTCAGGATCGCCGGCGACCTCGGGCTGCAGTCCGTGGCCGACGGCGTGGATCTGCCCGAGCAGGTCGTCGCCCTGCGCGCGATGGGCTGCACCCATGGACAGGGCATGGCGTTCTCGGGGCCGCTGGACGAGTACCGGCTGCGCAGGGCGCTGGCCTCGGGCCGCTATCCGGTGCCGCACTGCCCGGCGGAGCCCGCGTTCGCGGGCGGCGGCGCGGGGGTGTACACCGGAAGCATGACGGCGGTACTCGGTGGTGGGACGACCCTCCGCTCACATAATGAGACTCCCGTCCCACCCACTTGACAGTGGGTGCGTGCCGGGGGGAGGGTCAGTCTCATGCGCACCCGAATTCTCGTACTTGGAAAGCGCGTCGGCTGACGCTGAGCCCCAGACCGCTCAGCGATCCCCACCCGGCGCGCTCCCCTCGCTTGCCTTATGGCACGAGGGGTTTTTTGTTGCCCAGCTTCCTCACCTCAGCTTCACACCCTCACCCTCAGCATCGAGAAGAGAATGACGATGACCGAGCAGGCCACCGGGGCCCATCCGCAGCCGCGGCCCCGATCCGGAGGACAGCAGTCCGCCCCCGAGCACGTCACGGGCGCGCAGTCCCTCATCCGCTCTCTCGAGGAGGTCGGCGCCGAGACGGTATTTGGTATCCCCGGCGGTGCCATCCTTCCGGCGTACGACCCGCTGATGGACTCCACCCGCGTGCGGCACGTCCTGGTCCGTCACGAGCAGGGCGCGGGCCACGCGGCCACCGGATACGCGCAGGCCACCGGCAAGGTCGGCGTCTGCATGGCGACCTCAGGACCCGGTGCCACCAACCTGGTGACCCCGATCGCGGACGCCCACATGGACTCGGTGCCGCTCGTGGCGATCACCGGCCAGGTGGCCTCCAAGGCGATCGGCACGGACGCCTTCCAGGAGGCGGACATCGTCGGCATCACCATGCCGATCACCAAGCACAACTTCCTCGTCACCAAGGCCGAGGACATCCCCCGGGTCATCGCGCAGGCCTTCCACATCGCCTCCACCGGGCGTCCAGGGCCGGTCCTGGTCGACATCGCCAAGGACGCCCTCCAGGCGAAGACGACCTTCTCCTGGCCGCCGGTCATGGACCTCCCCGGCTACCGCCCGGTGACCAAGCCGCACGCCAAGCAGATCCGCGAGGGCGCCAAGCTGATCACCCAGGCGAAGCGGCCCGTCCTCTACGTCGGCGGCGGAGTCATCAAGTCCGGCGCCACCGCCGAGCTGAAGGTCCTCGCGGAACTCACCGGAGCCCCCGTCACCACCACCCTGATGGGGCTCGGCGCATTCCCCGACAGCCACCCGCTGCACGTGGGAATGCCGGGCATGCACGGTGCGGTCACCGCCGTCACCGCGCTGCAGAAGGCCGACCTGATCGTCGCCCTCGGCACCCGGTTCGACGACCGCGTCACCGGCAAGCTGGACAGCTTCGCCCCGCACGCCAAGATCGTCCACGCCGACATCGACCCGGCCGAGATCGGCAAGAACCGCGCCGCCGACGTGCCGATCGTCGGGGACGCCCGCGAGGTCATCGCCGACCTGGTCCAGGCCGTCCAGAAGGAGCACAGCGAGGGCCACCAGGGCGACTACAGCGCCTGGTGGAAGGACCTGAACCGCTGGCGCGAGACGTACCCCCTGGGGTACGACCTGCCCGCCGACGGTTCGCTCTCCCCGCAGCAGGTCATCGAGCGGATCGGACAGCTCGCCCCCGAGGACACGATCTTCGCGGCGGGCGTCGGCCAGCACCAGATGTGGTCCGCGCACTTCATCCAGTACGAGAAGCCCTCCACCTGGCTGAACTCCGGCGGCGCCGGAACCATGGGCTACGCGGTCCCGGCCGCCATGGGCGCCAAGGCCGGCGCCCCGGGCAACACCGTCTGGGCGATCGACGGCGACGGCTGCTTCCAGATGACCAACCAGGAACTGACCACCTGCGCCCTGAACAACATCCCGATCAAGGTCGCCATCATCAACAACGGCGCCCTCGGGATGGTCCGCCAGTGGCAGACCCTCTTCTACAACCAGCGCTACTCCAACACCGTGCTGCACTCCGGTCCCGAGAACGTCAACCCGGACGCGAAGGGCACCCGGGTGCCGGACTTCGTGAAGCTGTCCGAGGCGATGGGCTGCGTGGGCCTGCGCTGCGAGCGTCCCGAGGACCTGGACAAGGTCATCGCGGAGGCCAACTCCATCAACGACCGCCCCGTCGTGGTCGACTTCATCGTCCACGAGGACGCCATGGTGTGGCCGATGGTCGCCGCCGGCACCTCCAACGACGAGATCCTGGCCGCCCGGGACGTCCGCCCCGACTTCGGCGACAACGAAGACGACTGAGCGAGAGAGACGTAAAAGATCATGTCCAAGCACACGCTCTCCGTCCTGGTGGAGAACACCCCGGGCATCCTGGCCCGGATCGCCGCCCTCTTCTCCCGCCGCGGCTTCAACATCGACTCGCTCGCGGTCGGTGTCACCGAGCACCCCGAGATCTCGCGGATCACGATCGTGGTCAGCGTGGTCGACGAACTGCCGCTGGAGCAGGTGACCAAGCAGCTCAACAAGCTGGTCAACGTCCTGAAGATCGTCGAACTGGAGCCGGGTTCCGCGGTTCAGCGCGAACTCGTTCTGGTGAAGGTGCGCGCCGACAACGAGACGCGCTCCCAGATCGTCGAGATCGTCCAGCTGTTCCGCGCCAAGACCGTGGACGTCTCCCCGGAGGCCGTCACCATCGAGGCCACCGGCAGCAGCGACAAGCTGTCCGCGATGCTGAAGATGCTGGAGCCCTTCGGCATCAAGGAGCTGGTCCAGTCCGGCACGATCGCGATCGGCCGCGGGGCCCGTTCGATCACGGACCGCTCGCTGCGCGCCCTCGACCGCAGCGCGTAAGGCTGTAGTGGTGCACGGGCGGTCGTCGGCCGCCCGTATGCCGAGACCCGAAGACTTCATGTCACCCCGCCGTCATACGGTGGGACGCAACACCTGCACACAAGGAGAGAACCCAAAGTGGCCGAGCTGTTCTACGACGCCGACGCCGACCTGTCCATCATCCAGGGCCGCAAGGTCGCGGTCATCGGTTACGGCAGCCAGGGCCACGCCCACGCGCTGTCGCTCCGTGACTCGGGTGTCGACGTGCGCGTCGGTCTGCACGAGGGCTCCAAGTCCAAGGCCAAGGCCGAGGAGCAGGGCCTGCGTGTGGTGACGCCCTCCGAGGCCGCCGCCGAGGCCGACGTCATCATGATCCTGGTCCCGGACCCGATCCAGGCCCAGGTCTACGAGGAGTCCATCAAGGACAACCTCAACGACGGCGACGCGCTGTTCTTCGGGCACGGCCTGAACATCCGCTTCGACTTCATCAAGCCCCCGGCCGGCGTCGACGTCTGCATGGTCGCCCCGAAGGGCCCGGGCCACCTCGTCCGCCGCCAGTACGAGGAGGGCCGCGGCGTTCCGTGTATCGCGGCCGTCGAGCAGGACGCGACCGGCAATGGCTTCGCGCTCGCGCTGTCGTACGCCAAGGGCATCGGCGGCACCCGCGCCGGCGTCATCAAGACGACCTTCACCGAGGAGACCGAGACCGACCTGTTCGGTGAGCAGGCCGTTCTCTGCGGTGGTACGGCCGCGCTGGTCAAGGCCGGTTTCGAGACGCTGACCGAGGCAGGCTACCAGCCGGAGATCGCGTACTTCGAGTGCCTGCACGAGCTGAAGCTCATCGTCGACCTCATGTACGAGGGCGGCCTGGAGAAGATGCGCTGGTCGATCTCCGAGACCGCCGAGTGGGGCGACTACGTCACCGGCCCGCGGATCATCACGGACGAGACCAAGGCCACGATGAAGCAGGTCCTCGCCGAGATCCAGGACGGCACCTTCGCGCGTGAGTGGATGGCCGAGTACCACGGCGGCCTGAAGAAGTACAACGAGTACAAGACCGCGGACTCCGAGCACCTGCTGGAGACCACCGGCAAGCAGCTCCGCAAGCTGATGAGCTGGGTCGACGAAGAGGCGTAAGTCTCAGGTGACGGGGCCGGAGCGGTCAGCTCCGGTCCCGTTGTCCAACCTGGCGGATCACGTCCGGGTGATCCTTCCGCGGAGGCGCGATACGGCCTTCGCAGCGCCACTACACTGGCGGACAACCATTCGCGTCAGGCCCACAGCGTCGTGCGTCTTCCACGCGGTCAGTACCCTCCACCGCCTGCGGCCGTCGGGACGGCCGTCCGCACGCACTGGACTTGTGAGGACTCACGTGAGCTCGAAACCTGTCGTACTCATCGCTGAAGAGCTGTCGCCCGCGACCGTGGACGCGCTTGGTCCGGACTTCGAGATCCGGCACTGCAACGGCGCCGACCGGGCTGAGCTGCTGCCCGCCATCGCCGACGTGGACGCGATCCTGATCCGCTCCGCCACCAAGGTGGACGCCGAGGCCATCGCCGCCGCGCGCAAGCTGAAGGTCGTCGCACGAGCCGGCGTCGGCCTGGACAACGTCGACGTCTCCGCCGCCACCAAGGCCGGCGTGATGGTCGTCAACGCCCCCACCTCGAACATCGTGACCGCCGCCGAGCTGGCCTGCGGTCTCCTCGTCGCCACCGCCCGCCACATCCCGCAGGCCAACGCCGCGCTGAAGAACGGCGAATGGAAGCGCAGCAAGTACACGGGCGTCGAGCTGGCCGAGAAGACCCTCGGTGTCGTCGGCCTCGGCCGCATCGGCGCGCTGGTCGCCCAGCGCATGTCCGGCTTCGGCATGAAGGTCGTCGCCTACGACCCCTACATCCAGCCCGCCCGCGCCGCCCAGATGGGCGTCAAGGTGCTGTCGCTGGACGAGCTGCTGGAAGTCTCCGACTTCATCACCGTGCACCTCCCGAAGACCCCCGAGACCGTCGGCCTCATCGGCGACGAGGCGCTGCGCAAGGTCAAGCCGAGCGTGCGGATCGTCAACGCGGCCCGTGGCGGGATCGTCGACGAGGAGGCGCTGTACTCCGCCCTCAAGGAGGGCCGGGTCGCCGGTGCCGGTCTCGACGTGTACGCGAAGGAGCCCTGCACGGACTCCCCGCTCTTCGAGTTCGACCAGGTCGTCGCCACCCCGCACCTCGGTGCCTCCACCGACGAGGCCCAGGAGAAGGCCGGTATCGCGGTCGCCCGCTCGGTGCGTCTCGCCCTCGCCGGTGAGCTCGTGCCCGACGCGGTCAACGTCCAGGGCGGTGTCATCGCCGAGGACGTCAAGCCGGGCCTCCCGCTCGCCGAGCGCCTCGGCCGCATCTTCACCGCGCTCGCCGGTGAGGTCGCCGTCCGCCTCGACGTCGAGGTGTACGGCGAGATCACCCAGCACGACGTGAAGGTGCTGGAGCTGTCCGCCCTCAAGGGTGTCTTCGAGGACGTCGTCGACGAGACCGTGTCGTACGTCAACGCCCCGCTGTTCGCGCAGGAGCGCGGTGTCGAGGTGCGGCTGACGACCAGCTCCGAGTCGGCCGACCACCGCAATGTCGTCACCGTGCGCGGCACGCTCGGCAGCGGCGAGGAGGTGTCGGTCTCCGGCACGCTGGCCGGTCCGAAGCACCTCCAGAAGATCGTCGCCGTCGGTGAGTACGACGTGGACCTGGCGCTCGCCGACCACATGGTGGTGCTGCGGTACGAGGACCGTCCCGGTGTCGTCGGCACGGTCGGGCGGATCTTCGGTGAGGCCGGGATCAACATCGCCGGTATGCAGGTCTCCCGGGCCGTCGCGGGTGGTGAGGCGCTTGCGGTTCTGACGGTGGACGACACGGTTCCTGCCGGGGTGCTGGCCGAGACCGCCGAGGAGATCGGGGCGACGTCGGCGCGTGCGGTGAACCTGGTCTGAGGTTGCTGTGGGGCCTGGGGGCTGCCGCCCCCAGGCCCCCGCGTCGGCCCCTGAAGGGGCCTCGTCCTCAAACGCCGGAGGGGCTGAGTGAACTCGGTTCGTCCGGCGTTTTGCTGTGCACCGGGATTCGCCGCAACGTCATCGCCGCCAACCCGGCCGCTCCCACCAGCAGCACCGCACCCGCGATCGCCGCCCCCTGCATACCGTTCGTGAACGCCTCCCTCGCCGCCGTCGCCAGACCCGGTACCCGGTCCGCTATCGCCAGCGCTCCGCCGAGGGTCTCGCGGGCCGGGGACGGGGCCGAACTCGGAATGTCGTGACGGTAGATCGCCGTGCCGATGGAGCCGAGGACCGCCATTCCGAGGGCGCCGCCGAACTCCGCCGCGGTCTCCATCAGGGAGGAGGCCGAGCCCGCTCGTTCCACGGGGGCGCTGCTGAGGGCGAGGTCCATGATCAGGGAGATGACCACGACGATTCCGCAGGCCAGGACTCCGCAGGCGACCAGGACCAGCCAGAGGGAGTGCGTGTCCGCGAAGGTCAGCAGGGTGTAGCCGGCCGCGCCGATCACGAAGCCCGCGGTGACGACGTAGGCGCGGTTGACGCCCTTCTGGACCAGCGCGGTCGCCGTCGGGGCCGCCGCGCCGATCGGTACCGAGGGGAGCAGGGCCCACAGGGCCGCCTCCAGCGCGCTCTTGCCGAGCACCGACTGGAGGTACTGCGTGGTGAAGAAGGCCGAGCCCATCATGGCGAACGAGGCGATGAGGTTGAGGGCGACCGACGGGGCGAAGCCGTGGCCCCGGAACAGCGCCGGGTCGATCATCGGGGAGGCCGTGGTGCGCTGGCGGTGCACGAAGAGGGTCGCGAAGAGCAGGCCCACGGTGATCGAGACGACGTATCCGACGTGCCAGCCCTCGGACGGGATCTCCTTCAGGCCGTAGACGACGGGCAGCACGGCGGCCATCGACAGGGGGACGCTCGGCCAGTCGAAGCGGCCGGGGGCCGGGTCGCGGGACTCCGGCAGCAGGAGCGGGCCGAGGACCAGCAGCAGGGCCATCGCGGGCAGGTTGACCAGGAAGATCGAGCCCCACCAGAAGTACTCGACCAGCACCCCGCTCATCACCGAGCCGAGCGCGATGCCGGCCGTCATCACGCCGGACCACATGCCGATCGCCTTCGCGCGCTGGCCGGGGTCGGTGAACATCGTGCGGATCAGCGCCATCGTTGACGGCATCAGGGTCGCGCCGCCGATGCCGAGCAGCGCGCGGGCCGCGATCAGGGTCTCGGCGCTGTTCGCGTAGGCGGCGAGCAGGGAGGCGGTGCCGAAGGCGGCGGCGCCGATCAGGAGGAGCTTGCGGCGGCCTATGCGGTCGCCCAGGGAGCCCATCGTCATCAGCAGACCGGCCAGGACGAAGGCGTAGATGTCGAAGATCCACAGCTGCTGGGTGCCGCTCGGCTCCAGATCGGCGCTGATCGCCGGGATGGCGAAGTAGAGGACCGAGACGTCCATCGAGACCAGCAGCAGCGGGAGCATCAGCACGCCGAGTGCGGTCCATTCGCGGCGCCCGGCGCGGCCGGACGGGGTGGTGGTGCTCGTCGGGTTCGTCATGACGGTGACTATACGAGCGTCTTAAACGCTTGTCTATGACGCTTGTATAAATCGCTTGTCTAGATAGGCTGAGCGCATGGGACACCGCGAGGATCTGCTCGAAGGCGCCAAGCGCTGCCTGCTGGAGAAGGGGTTCCTGCGCACGACCGCGCGGGACATCGTCAAGGAGTCGGGCACGAACCTGGCGTCGATCGGCTACCACTACGGCTCGAAGGACGCGCTGCTGGTGCAGGCCTATGTCTCGCTCGTCGAGGCCACGGGGGACCGGTTCGACCCGGGTGGGGCGGGGGAGCGGGCCATGGAGACGGCCCCCGGATCGCTGGAGCGCTTCCAGGAGGTGTGGACGCACATCGTGAGCGCGGTCGGCGAGTCACGGGCGATCTGGATGCTCAGCTTCGAACTGATCATCCAGGGCGACCGGATGCCCGAGGTGCGCCGGATGCTCGTCGAGGCGGAGGAGCAGGGCCGTTCCGGACTGCTGCCCCTGTTCAACGGCGTCCCGGAGGACGAGCAGGGCAAGGACGTCGTCGACACCGAGGGCCGCTTCTACCAGACCCTGCTCCAGGGGCTCATGGTCCAGTGGCTCTTCAACCCGGAGACGGCGACGGACGCGACACAGCTCACCGAGGGGCTGCGCCGGGTGGTCGACGGCGTCAGGAAGGGCTGACGACCCGCCCGTCCCGCATCTCCAGCACCCGGTCCGCGAAGTGCCGTACGACCGCCCGGTCGTGGCAGATGAACAGGTACCCGAGACCCAGCTCGTCCTGGAGGTCCGCGAGGAGGTTGAGGACGCCGGCCCGCACGGAGGGGTCGAGGGCCGACACCGGCTCGTCCAGGACCAGCAGGCGCGGCTCACAGGCCAACGCCCGTGCGATGCCCACGCGTTGACACTGGCCGCCGGAGAGCTCGTGCGGGCGGCGGTCGCCGTACGACGGGTCCAGGCCGACCCGGTCGAGGAGTTCGGCGATCTGCGCGGGCGTGGGGCGCACTCCTCTGAGCCGCAGCGGTTCCGCCACCGCGTCCCGGATGCGGTGGCGGGGGCTCAGGGAACCGTACGGGTCCTGGAGGACGGGCTGCATACGGGGGCGGAGGGGGCGCAGCTCGCGTTCGGTGAGGGTGGTCAACTCCCGTCCCTCGAAGCGGACTTCGCCGCCGGACGGGCGGCGCAGCTGGAGTACCGCGTGGGCGGTGGACGACTTGCCGCAGCCGCTCGGGCCGTCGAGGGCGAGCGTCTCGCCGCGCGCCAGGGAGAAGGACACGTGGTCCACGGCGGTGACCGTGCCGTAGCGGACGACCAGGTCGCGGACTTCGAGAAGGGGCGCGCTCACACGTTCTCCCCGTGGTGACAGGCGACCAGCCGGTCCTCCACCCGCCGGGGCTCCGGGTCCTCGTGGTGGCAGAGGTCCGTCGCGAGCGGGCAGCGCGGGGCGAAGGCGCAGCCCGGGGGCAGGGAGTCCGGGGCCGGGGGCGATCCGGGGAGGGTGGTGAGACGGCGTCCGTGGGCGTTCTCCGGGAGGGAGGCGAGGAGGCCCGCGGTGTACGGGGCCCGGGGGCGCGTCAGCACTTCGCGTGCCGGGCCCGTCTCGACCGCGCGCCCCGCGTACATCACCAGCACCCGGTGCGCGTGCTGCCGTACCGCGTCCATGTCATGGGTGACCAGCACCAGTGCCGTCCCTCTCGACTCCCGCTGTTCGGCGAGGAGTTGGAGGACCAGTTCGCGGTGGTCGGAGTCCAGGGCGGTGGTCGGTTCGTCGGCGACCAGGATGTCCGGTTCGTTGACGGTGGCCATCGCCACGACCGCCCGCTGACGCATCCCGCCGGAGTACTCGTGCGGGTACGCGCGGGCCCGGCGGGCGGCGTCCGGGATGCCCACCCGCTCCAGCGCGGCCACGGCGACGGCACGGGCCTCACGGCGGCCCACGCGCCGTACCGACCGTACGGCGGCGGCGAGTTGGTCGCCGACGGGGTGGACGGGGGACAGCGCCGAGAGGGCGTCCTGCGGGACCAGGGCGATCTGTCGGCCCCGCGCGCCCGACAGGTCGGGGTCGACCGTTCCGGTGCGGGTGGCCTCCCTGGGCAGCATGCCGAGGAGCGCGCGTGCCGTCAGGCTCTTGCCGGCGCCGGACTCGCCCACCAGGGCGAACACTTCGCGGGCGTGGACGTCGAAGGACACTCCGCGCACGGCCTCGGCTGCCTGGCCGACGACGGCTCCGGCGAAGGAGATCCGCAGGTCGCGCACCGACAGCAGTACCTCAGGCTCCAACTCCGGCCACCTTCCGGGTGCTTCGGGTGCTTCGGGTGCTTCGGGGATTCCTGGACTTCCGGGGGCTTCGAGTGCTCCGCCCCTGTGCGTACGACGCCCCCGACACCGCCAGCCCCGCCAGCAGGGCCAGTGCCACGGCCGGGGCGAGGGCGGCCCACGGGGCGCGTTCCACGTAGGCGCGGGACTCGTCGAGGAGCAGGCCCCATTCGGGGGCCGGGGGCTGGGCGCCCAGGCCGAGGAAGCCCAGGGAGGCGAGGGCGAGGGCGATGCCGGGGAGGCGCAGGAGGGCGTGGTCGGCGACCGGGGCGGCGACCGAGGGCAGGACGTGCCGGGTGAGGATCCACAACGGCGGTGCGCCGATGGCCCGTTGGGCGGTGAGGAAGGCGGACGCCCGGACCTCCTGGACGAGGGCCGCCGCGTGTGCGGACAGGGCGGGCCAGGAGATCAGGGCGACGGCGAGGGCCGCGCCGCTGGTGCCGGGTCCGGTCGCGGCGGCGACCAGGATGCCGACGATCACCGGGGGCAGGGCGTTGGCGGTGTCCGCCGCGCCCGCCGCCACACCGGGCAGGAAGCCCAGCACCAGCGCCGTCACCAGGCTGAACAGGCAGATCGCCGTCGCCGTGCCGACCGTCGACGCGGCGCCGTGCCCGAGCCGGGCGAGCACGTCACGGCCGAGGGCGTCGGTGCCGAGCGGGTGCGCCCAGGAGGGGGCGGTGAGACGGGCGGCCGTGTCCACGGTGTACGGGTCGCGCAGCAGGCCCCAGCCGACGGTCACGGCGAGGACGGTGAACAGGGCCGCGGGGACGGCCGGGTGGGTGCGGACCGGGCGGGGCGGGGGCAGGGCCAGACCGGCGTCCCGCAGGGCGGGGCCCAGCAGCCGGCGCCGGGCGAGCGCCGCCACCGCGCCCGCGACCAGGCCGAGCAGCAGCAGGGCGAGCACCGAGCCCTGGAGCAGCGGCAGGTCCTGGGAGCGGGCCGCGCCGAGGGCCGTACGCCCGATGCCGGGCACCGCGAACACCAGCTCCACGGCCACCGCGCCGCCCGCGAGGCCCACCGCGGCCATGCCGAACTGCGGTACCAGCGGCGGCAGTACACGCCTGAGGGCGGCCGCCGAGATCCTCGTACGGCTCACTCCCGCGCCCCGCCACAGCTCCACCCAGCGCTCGTCGAGCACGGCGGGCAGCGCGTCCGCGACCAGCCGGCCGAGCAGGCCGCCCGCCGGTACGCCGAGGGCGAGCGCGGGGAGCACCAGGTACGCGGGGCCCGCCCAGCCGGACGTCGGCAGCCAGCCCAGCCACACCCCGAAGACCAGCAGTGCGACGGTGGCCAGCAGGAATTCCGGCACCGCGGCGAGCATCGCGGCGAAGGCACCGGCCGAGCCGCGGCCCCGCAGCAGCACCGGCGCCACCAGCGCGGCGGCCAGCAGCACCGCCACGGAGAGGGCCGCGCCCATCAGGGCCAGCGACACCTGGAGCCCGGCGAGCACGGACGGCAGGACGTCGTGTCCCGACACCCAGGAGGTGCCGAGGTCGCCGTGCAGCAGACCGGTGGCCCAACTCCCCAGCAGCCGAAGGGGACCGGCGTCCAGGCCGAGGTCCGCGCGGATCGCGGACAGGGCCTCCTCGGTCGCCTCCTGCTCGGCCGACCGGGCGCGCAGCACGGTCAGCGCCGGGTCCCGGTGGGAGAGCCAGGGCAGCAGTCCCACGGCGGCGACGACCGCGAGCAGGCTCAGGAACCGGGTCGACCCGGCGGACGTGGGCCTCACTTCACATAGGTGGCGGCGGTGACCAGCTCACGCTCGCGCGGGTCGTGCGCGGCGCCCACGACCGCGGCCGAGTCCCCCTGGATCACCCGCTCGTGGAGCATCGGGACGGCCGCGTCGGCGGCGAGTACGGCGGCCTCGGCGGCGATGACCGCGGCGCGCCGGGTGTCGCCGACCGGGGCGTCGGCGGCCTTCTTCAGCGCGGTGTCGGTCGTGCGGTCGGAGAAGCGGGAGAGGTTGAAGGTGCCGTCGGAGGCGAAGTCGCTGTAGAGGTAGGCGGCCGGGTCGCCGGAGTCCAGGACGGTGGCCCGGGAGAGGACGAACGCGTCGAACTCCCCTGCCAGCGCGTCGGATTCGATGTTCGCGTACTCGCGGACGTCCAGCTTCACCCTGAACCCTGCCTTCTGGAGCTGCTGTTGCAGCGCCGCCGCGACTTCGGGCAGTTCGGCGCGGTCGGTGTAGGTGCCTATGGTGACGGTCCGGCCGTTCGGCTCACCGGCCTCGATGTGCCGTACGGGGGACCGCAGTTCGGCGGCCCAGGGCAGCGCCGGTCCGAGCAGCCCCTCGGCGACATCGGCCCGGCCCTCGTACACGCCCTCGACGAGCGCCTCGGCGTCGATCGCCTCGCGGGCGGCGGCACGCAGCGAGGCGTCCCTGAAGGCACCCTTGCCGGTGTTCAGGTACAGCGTGTTGGTGCGCGGCATCGGGACCTCGGTGATCAGGTCCTGGTCGAGGACGGCGGCCTGCGAGACCGGGACCGCCTCGACGATGTCGGCCTCGCCGCTGCGCAGGGCGGCGGCGCGGGCGGTGCCGTCGGGCACGAACTTCACGTCGATTCCCGGGGACTTGGCCTTGGCGCCCCAGTAGCCGTCGTAGCGGTCGAGGGTGGCGGAGGCGGTGCCGTTCACCTGCGTCAGCTCGAAGGGGCCGGTGCCGGCGCCGACCGGGTCCACGGTCTTCCCGGTGTAAGCCTTCGCCGCGAGGATCGACAGCTGCGGGGAGCTGAGCCGCTGCGGGACCAGGGGGTCGGCCACGGCGGTGGTGACGCTGACCGTGCCGGTGTCCACGGCCTTCGCGGTCAGCTCGACGCCGTCCAGGATGCGGGGCTTGGGGGCGGCGGTGGCGGCCCGGGTGAGGGAGCGTACGACGGCCTCGGCGTCCAGTTTCGTGCCGTCGTGGAAGGTCACGCCGTCGCGTATCTCGAAGGTCCAAGTACGCCCCTGCTGCTGCCACTTGGTGGCGAGCGCGGGCTCGGCGTCGCCGTCGGCGTCCAGCTTGACCAGGGTCTCGGCGGCCGACCAGCGGGACAGCTTGAACGCGTCGTCGGAGAGGGGGGACAGGCCGGAGCGCGGGGGCTGCATCATCGCGACCCGGACGCGCTTGCCGTGGTCGCCGGACTCGGCGGACGTCCCGGAGAAGCAGCCGGTGAGCAGGGTGGACGCGAGGGCGGCCGGGAGCAGGTGGCGGGCGGGCAGGCGCACGGGACCCTCCGGGTAAAGGGGTGGTCAAGAGTCGGTGCGCCGACCGTAGCATGATGACAATCGTTTTCAGTAATTGTTCTCAGGTGCTGGTCACGTGCCGGATGGCGGACGCCGTGTCCGGGGTGGTGGCGGTCGGCCGGTAGCCGGTCTCCGCCCAGGTCCGGCCGCCCGACACCCACACGCTCCGCGCCCCGACCCCCAGCGCCCCGCGGATGTCCGCAGGGGCCGAGTCGCCGATCATCCACGAGCCGTCGAGCGGGACTCCGGCGAGGTCCGCCGCCGCGTGGAAGATCTCCGGCGCGGGCTTCTTGCAGCCGAGGGCCTCGGAGATCACCCAGCCGTGGACGAGCCGGTCGAGACCGCAGTTGCGGATCTTCCCCTCCTGCTGGACGGTCCGCCCGTTGGTCACGATCACACAGGACCAGCCACCGGCGACGGCCTCCACGAGCGCCCCGCGCACCGGTTCGGCCAGGCCGATCCGCTCGACCGTGCCGTGGTCGAGGAAACCCCGGGTGTCGATGCCGCCGTAGCGCTCGGCCAACGCCCTCGCGACCTCCGGCCTCGGCGTGTAACCGCTCCCGTCGAGGTCCGTCACCCAGTCCAAGTCCGCCTCGGGCAGGCCGTGTTCGGCGAGGAATGCGGCCGCGGCCGCACGGAAGGCGGCGTCGCGGTCGACGAGGGTGTTGTCGAGATCGATCATCAGCAGAGGCACGGCGGTCTCCGGGGGCGGGCGAGGCGGGAAGCGGTCGGTACGGCGGTGATGTTGCTCGGGATCGAGCATGCCCGCGGTCTGTCAACGACTTTGCGGGATCCGCGACTTCGTGCGGTCACCATGGAACTCGACTGTCACAGGACGGCGTTGAACCACTGGACGCCAAGGGATCGGAGAGCGATGAACAGCACTGTCGCGGAGGCCGACGGGTCGCGCGGGGTGTTCTTGCCGGACTCGACGCTCCCGGACGCCGCACCGCGAGGAGCCGACGCCTTCCGGCGCGGGTGGGAGACGCATATCGGCGACGACGTCTTCAAGCTGCCTGCCTACAGCCCGGACACGGCCGCCGACTTCCGGGTCAAGGGCCGCGTCGCCAAGGTGCGCGGAGCGGCGATCGCCGATCTCCATGCCGCGTCGGCCACCCGGACCGCGGACGCCCCGGGCGGCGATCAGGACCTGGTGGAGATGTACGTGGTGCGGCACGGCGCATGGACCCTGGGCGGCCCGCCCGATCGCGGCGAACGGACCGTGTCGGCCGGGCAGTTCCTCCTCCGGCACGCCGGGCGCCAGTCGGCGTTCGAGACGGCGCCGCACATCAGGGCACAGTTCTTCGTCCTGCCCTCCGCGATGCTCAAACCCCTGCTCGGGAACCGGATCATCACCGGGCCGGTGGACGCGGCCGAGACACGCCTGCTGACGGCCTTCGCGGACATGATCCACACAACCGTGGCCGATCTCGGCCCGGCTGGGGTGGAAGCCGCCCACAGCACGCTGATCGAGCTGACCAAGGCGGTGGCGCGGGGCCGGTTCGACGACGTGGAACCTCGGCTGGCTCCCGCGCTCGCCCAGGCGGCCAGGAACCTCGTGGACAGTCGGCTCGCTGATCCCGAGCTGTCTCCGGCGATGCTCGCGCGTGAACTCCACACCTCTGCCCGTACGTTGCAGCGGGCCTTCAGCGTGACGGGCGAGCCGTTGACCGCCTACATCCGCCGACGGCGGCTGCAAGAGGCCCGGCTCGCTCTCACCGCACCGTCCGGCCGCCTGAGCATCTCGGAACTCGCGGCACACTGGCAGTTCGCCGACGGCAGCCACTTCACCCGGGCCTTCAAGAAGTACTACGGCCGGACTCCCTCCGAGTACGTCCGCTCGACCGGAACGGACCCGGATGCGCCGAACCGGCCGTAGACACTCCTGGGAGGCGAGCGGGATGCCCTGCGGCCGGACGAAGGGCTCAGACCAGCCGCACGGCGGTCAACGCGCCGGGGATGAGCGAGTCATGGACGCGCCGTGGGCGCTGAAGCGGGTTCAGGCGATCAGTTCGGCGGCCCGTTCGGCGATGGCGTAGACGGTCGCGTTGGTGTTGGCCGAGGGGATGGACGGCATCACCGAGGCGTCGGCGACCCGCAGGCCGGCCATCTCGTGGACGCGTAGGTCCGCCGGGTCGACGACGGTGTCGGGGCCGTGCCCCATGCGGCAGGTGCCGGTGAAGTGGAAGTAGGCGCCGAGGGACCTGCGGATGTAGTCGTCCTCGGCTTCGCGGCGCGTCCAGGAGCCGGGAACCGCCTCCTGCTTGCGCCACTCGGCCAGTGCGTCGGCCTGTCCGATCCGGCGCGCCAGGACCAGACCCCTGCGCATGACCTCCAGGTCGCGTTCGTCGCTCAGGTAGCCGGGGTCGACGACGGGAGCGCTGCCGGGCCGGGCGTCGGACAGGCGCACGGTGCCGCTGCTGTGCGGAGCCACCGCGGAGAAACAGATGGTGTAGCCGTTGGCCGGGAGCCCGCCCCAGGGCGAGGGGAGCGGTGCGGGCACGAAGAAGATCTGAAGGTCCGGCCGGGCCGCGCCGGGATCGCTGCGGACCAGGCCCATCATCTCGCTCGGCGGGTTGGCGGGAAGAAACGGTACGGGCTGGACGGCCTCGTACACCACGCCGACCAGCGGATGGTCCTGCAAGTGGGAGCCCACGCCCGGCAGGTCGGCGACGACGTCGATGCCGTGCTCCTCCAGGTGCCGTGCCGGGCCGATCCCCGACAGCATCAGAAGGTGTGCGGAGCCGATGGCTCCCGCGGTCAGCACCACCTCGGCGGTGTCGACGGACCGGTGCTCGCCGCCGACGGTGTACTCGACGCCGGTGCAGCGGCCCTCGGCGGTGCGCAGCCGGTGCACGGTCGCGTCCGTGACGACATCCAGGTTCGGCCGGTCGAGGAACGGACGGATGTAGGCGTCGGCCGCGCTCTGGCGGGCGCCTCCGGGCAGATTCATGTCGCTCCACCCGAACCCGGTCTCCAGCCCGCTGTTGATGTCGTCGGCGCGTGCGAACCCGGTCTCCACCGCGGCCTCGACGCCCGCCGCGGTCAGAGGATGGGGCACCGGGACCGGGGCGACCACGACGGGCCCGTCGGTGCCCCGCACGGAGGCGTCACGGCCGGGCGCGCTCTCGCTGCGGCGGAAATAGGGCAGCAGATCGTCGAAACCCCAGCCCGGAGCGCCGAGGCCGGGCCAGACGTCGTAACCGGAACGGTGTCCCCGCAGGTGGTGGAGGCCGTTGACGCTCGACGATCCGCCGAGCGCCTTGCCGCGCCGCAGGTCCACGGCGCTGCCCGTACCGGCCTGCACGGTCGAGACACCCGGCCACAGGGATGCCGGATCGGGTTGCAGGAAACCCCAGGGAGACGCCATGGCCTCGGTGGCGTCGCGGGTTCCCGCCTCCAGCAGCAGCACCCGCACGCCGGGGCGTTCCGAGAGCCGGGAGGCGATCACGCATCCCGCGGTGCCCCCTCCCACCACGACACAGTCGTAAGGACGATTGCCCATCATGTCTCCGCTTCCCACGGCAGCCTTGCCCGACCAGCCGGATTCAGAAAGACGGCTCCTCGACGGTCGAGGAGCCGATCATGTGCCGAAGGGACAGGGAAAATCGGGTCCCCTCCGCCGTCGAAGCCTAGGAAGATCGATACGGCACACGCTTGAACCACGGCGCCGTCCGATCGGAACATGGGCGCCAAGGGCCGGTGTCGGAGCCGTGCTTCAGAAGAACCCGGCTGCCTTCGCTGCTGACGAAGTAGCGGATCGTGCAGGTCCGTCAACGGCTGGAGAGCCGCGCCCCCTTCAGCGCCATGTGCAGCAGCAGCCGGTCCTCCCCGTCGTCCAGGTCCAGGCCCGTGAGCTGCTCCACCCGGGACAGCCGGTAGTACAACGTCTGGCGGTGGATGCCGAGTTCGGTGGCGGTGCGGGTGGCCTGGCCCGCGCAGTCGAGGTAGGTCTCGGCGGTGCGGGCGAGGTCGCGGTGGGCCGGGGTGAGGAGGGGGCGTACGGCGGGGTCGTGGGCCGTCTCCGGGGGGAGTGCGGTCAGGAGGCGGTACGGGCCGATGCGGGACCACTCCGCGACCGGGCCGAACCCGGGCTCCGCGAGCGCGGCCCTCGCGGCGGCCGACGCCTCCTGCCAGGCGGCGGCCAGCTCGGCGAGCCCCACCCGCGCGGCGGCGACACCGGCGGCCGCCGTCTCCGGGGGCGCGGGGAGAGGCACGGGTCCTGGCGCCGCCGCCCTTCTCGGCGTACCGCTGATCGGAGCGCTGCCTGACGTGCCGCCCGGCTGCCCGGTCGCGGCTGTGCCGCCTGGTGCCCCGGTTCCGGTTGTGCGGCTGGGCCCGCCGCTCGTGCCTGTGCCGTCGGGCTTCCCGGTTCCGGCTGAGGCGCCGGGTTGCCCGGTCGCGGCTGTGCCGCCCGGTGCCCCGGTTCCGGCTGTGTGGCTGGGCCCGCTACTCGTGCTCGTGCTGCCCGGCTTACCGCTTCCGGCTGCGCCGCTGGGCGCATCGGTTCTGCCCTCGCCGCTGGGCTTCCCGCTTCCGGCTGTGCTGTTGGGCCCGCCACTTGTGTCTGTGCCGCTGGGCCCGCTACTTGTGCTCGTGCCGTCAGGCTTTCCGTCTCCGGCTGTGCCGCCCGGCCCGCCAATCGTGACCGTGCCGCCCGGCCTCCCGTCTCCGGCTGTGCCGCCCGGCCCATCGTTTCTGCCCTCGCCGCCCGGCCTCCCGCTTCCCCCTGTGCCGCTGGGCCCGCCACCTGTGCCCGTGCCCCCCGACTCCCCGCTCCTGCTCGCGCCCCCCGGCCTCCCGCTCCCAACCGTGCCGCCCCCCGGCCCCCGCCCCTTCCCCGACCGATCGTCGCCCCTGCCCTCGCCTCGCCCCTCACCCATCTCGCCGCCCACCCCATACCTCCCGGCACCCGCCCCCACCGCGCCGCTGTACTCCGCAGCCCGCCCCTCGACCCCGCTCCCGGCCCCGGCCCCCCGAGCCCGCTCCAGCAGCCGTGTCGCCGCAGACGTCGCCGGTGTCAGGGTGTCCGTCGCGCGCAGGCGTACCAGGGCCGCCAGGGACTGGCCTGCCGTGCCCCACGGGACCGTGCACAGGGCCGTCGTGTGGGGGAGCGTGCGGGCGGACGGGGCGTCGTCCGGGTCGGGGGAGGGCCAGGGGGCGACGCAGACCACCGCGTACGGGCCGTCGGCGCGGGAGCCGAGGGCCGTGCGCAGGGCGGCCACCGCCATGTCGGACTGCCAGCCGCGCTCGGCGGTGAGGACGGCCCGGAGTTCCCGGCTGAGGTCGGCCCCGTGCTGGGCCTCGTCCGCGAGGAGGGCGCCGATCCGGGTGGTCACCCGCATGGCCGCGTCGAGCTGCCGGTCGGTCGGGCCGGGGTCGGAGTCCAGGAGCCAGACGTAACCGAGGACGACTCCGCGATGCCGTACGGGAAGGCAGATCCGGCCCCGGTACACCCCTGCCTCCGGGGTCGGCGGGATGCGTACGGGGGCGGTCGCCCGCGTGATGCCGAAGCCCTCGAACCAGGTCCGGACCGTGGCCGTGGAGCGCCGGGTCAGGATCGAGCGGGTGCGGACGGGGTCCAGGGCGGAGGGATCGAGGTCGCCCTCACTGTCGTACGCACCGAAGGCGATCAGCTCGAAGTCACGGTTCTCCAGGGTCGCCGGGACGCCCAGGAGCTCCGAGATCTCGTCGACCAGCTCCTGGTAGTCACCTGCGTGGCTGAAAGATGCGGCATCGGACGTCACCCGGGCATTCTCCCGCAATTCCGCGCCCCTTCATACATCTGTCTGAGATCTGCGGCACGGATGCGTGACAGCTGTCGATGGTCGACGATCGAAGCGATCCTTAGGTTTCACGGTGGTTCTGTCTGCTGGTCTGTGGAGGTGCCCCGTGCTGGGTCCCGTGATTCTTGCCGCGTCGCGCAGCGACCGGATGCGACGCCTGATCTCGGCGGCCCCGGTGACCAGGCAGGTCGTCGACCGCTTCATCCCGGGCGAGACGGTCGACGAGATCGTGCCGATTGTGCGCGAGCTGACCGACCGTGGTCTGGAGCTGACGATGGACGTCGTCGGCGAGGACATCACCACGCCCGAGCAGGCCGAGGCCGCCCGGGACGCCTATCTCGCGCTGATCGAACGGCTCAAGGACCTCGAACTGGGTACCAGGGCCGAGATGTCCGTGAAACTGTCGATGTTCGGCCAGGCGCTCCCCGGCGGGCACGAGCTGGCGCTCGCCAACGTCCGGCCCGTCGTCGAGGCCGCCGCCGCCATCGGTACGACCGTCACGCTCGACGCCGAGGACCACACCACCCTCGACTCGATGTTCGCCATCCACGAGGAGCTGCGGAAGGACTTCCCGCAGACCGGCTGTGTCATCCAGGCCTACCTCTTCCGCACCGAGGCCGACGCCCGCCGGCTCGCCGAGGCCGGCAGCCGGGTGCGGCTCGTGAAGGGCGCCTACAAGGAGCCCGCCGAGGTGGCCTACCAGCAGAAGCACGAGATCGACAAGGCGTACGTCCGGGTCCTGCGCGTCCTCATGGAGGGCGAGGGCTACCCGATGGTCGGCTCCCACGACCCGCGCCTGATCTCCATCGCCCAGGAACTCGCCCGCAAGGCCGGCCGCAAGCCGGACGAGTACGAGTTCCAGATGCTCTACGGCATCCGCGGCGACGAGCACCTCCGCCTCGCCGCCGAGGGCCACCGCATGCGCGTCTACACGGCCTACGGCACCGACTGGTACGGCTACTTCATGCGACGGCTCGCGGAGAAGCCGGCGAACCTGCGCTTCTTCGTCCGGAGCATGATCTCGCATGGCTGAGGAAACGAGGTTGTGCCGCGTCTTCGGCCGGGGGTCCGGGGGTTGTCCCCCGGGATGGCACAGCATGCGAAGGCTCGCGGAGAAGCCGGCGAACCTGCGCTTCTTCGCGCGCAGCATGATCAGCAAGGGCTGAGCCCGAACACCCGCTCAAGTGCAAGGAGTTACGGAACCCATGGACGCTGTGACCCAGGTCCCCACCCCCGTCAACGAGCCGGTGCACGGCTATGCCCCCGGTTCGCCCGAGCGGGCCCGGCTGGAGGCGAAGCTCAAGGAGCTGGCCGAGAACCCGGTCGACCTGCCGATGACCATCGGCGGCGAGAAGCGCCTCGGCGGCGGCGAGGCCTTCCAGGTCGTGCAGCCGCACAACCACAAGGCGGTGCTGGGCACTTACCGCAACGCCACCCGGCAGGACGCCCAGGACGCCATCGACGCGGCCCTCGCCGCCGCGCCCGCCTGGCGCGCGATGGCCTTCGACGACCGCGCCGCGATCATCCTGCGCGCCGCCGAACTCCTCGCGGGCCCCTGGCGCGAGACCCTCGCCGCGTCCACCATGCTCGGCCAGTCCAAGACCGCCCAGCAGGCCGAGATCGACACGCCCTGCGAGCTGATCGACTTCTGGCGCTTCAACGTCAAGTACGCCCGTGACCTGCTCGCCGAGCAGCCCCCGGCGAACGCCCCCGGCGTCTGGAACCGCCTCGACCACCGCCCGCTCGAAGGCTTCGTCTACGCGATCACGCCGTTCAACTTCACGGCCATCGCGGGCAATCTGCCCACCGCGCCCGCGCTCATGGGCAACGTGGTCGTCTGGAAGCCGTCCCCCACCCAGACCCACGCCGCCGTGCT
Source organism: Streptomyces sp. SID13726 (assembly GCF_010548375.1). Taxonomy (GTDB): domain Bacteria; phylum Actinomycetota; class Actinomycetes; order Streptomycetales; family Streptomycetaceae; genus Streptomyces. Next base: position 206,286 of record NZ_JAAGLY010000012.1, on the reverse strand, counting down.
GCTCATGCGGCTCCTGGAGGAGGCGGGCCTGCCCAAGGGCGTCATCAACCTCGTCACCGGCGACGGCCTCGACGTCTCCGCGGTCGCCCTGGAGCACCGGGACCTCGCCGGCATCCACTTCACCGGCTCGACGAAGACCTTCCAGCACCTGTGGAAGACGGTCGGCGCCAACATCGAGAAGTACCGCACCTACCCGCGCCTGGTCGGCGAGACCGGCGGCAAGGACTTCGTCGTCGCCCACCCGAGCGCCGACCGCGCGATCCTCAAGACCGCCCTGACCCGCGGCTCCTTCGAGTACCAGGGCCAGAAGTGCTCCGCGACCTCCCGCGCCTACATCCCGGCCTCCATCTGGAACAGCGGTTTCCGCGAGGAGTTCGCCGCGGAGGTCGACGGCATCACCATGGGTGACGTCACCGACCTGTCGAACTTCATCGGCGCGGTCATCGACGAGCGTGCCTTCGCCAAGAACAAGGCCGCCATCGACCGTGCCAAGTCGGACCCGAATTGCACGATCGTCGCGGGCGGTTCGTACGACGACTCGGTCGGCTATTTCGTCCGCCCGACCGTGGTCGAGTGCACGGACCCGGCCAACGAGGTCTTCACCACCGAGTACTTCGGCCCCTTCCTCGCGGTCCACGTCTACGAGGACGAGAAGTACGACGACATGCTGACCCAGATGGAGTCGGCCTCCGACTACGCGCTCACGGGCTCGGTGATCTCGGGCGACCGCGCGGCGGCGGCGTACACGATGGAGAAGCTGCGCTACGCGGCCGGCAACTTCTACATCAACGACAAGTCGACCGGTGCCGTGGTCGGCCAGCAGCCCTTCGGCGGCGGCCGGGCCTCCGGCACCAACGACAAGGCCGGTGCCCCCCAGAACCTCCAGCGCTGGACTCTGACCCGCGCCATCAAGGAGACCCTGGTCCCGCCGACCGACTACCCGTACCCACACATGGGCTGACCTGCGGGAATCTGTCATGAGGGGCCGGGCTGAAGCCCGGCCCCTTCGTGGTGCCGTCTCAGATAGTAGGAAGTCCGAGTAATTGTGGAGACAGACCGGCTGTCCTCGCTTAGCTTGGTAGAAGCCGAACGTCTCGCTCGATCAAGCGAATGGCGGTCGTGAGCCGGGCCCGTGCAGGCAACCCCTGCGGCCCATCGCTCCCCGCCCCTTCCGGCGTCTCGTTGTCCCCTTCCCTTTTGTTCGAAGGAGTCGATTCCTCATGGCCGAGACGACCGCCCGCCGTCGAGTCCGTCACATCTCCCGTACGAGCGAGAACGACCGCAAGAACGCCGCAGCCGCTCTCCAGCGCGCCCTCGACCGCCGTGACAACGGCGGCTCGACCGGCCACTGAGCAGCTGCTCCAGCCGGAAGCCGGAAACCGGAAGCCGGAAACCCAGAGCCGGGAGCCGCCCCGCTCGGGGTGCGGCGCGGCCTCACGTGCCGCGCCGCACCTCGAAATGGTCGACGCGCTTCCCGTCCTGCGCGAGCGCGGACACCGTCAGCCGCGGCCGGGTGCCGCTCTCCGCCTCCACCGAGAGCAGCGAGAACCCGCGGTAGCGCACCCGCGACCACTCCACCGTCTCCTTCGCCGACTGCTGCGACTCCGTCCAGTGGAAGCTCTCGACGGACTCGTGGTCGTGCACATGTCCCTCGTAGCTCTCCCGCACGCCCGACGGGAAGCCGTACAGATCCCGGCCGCCCCCGCCCGCCGTCACGTACACGATCCCGTCCCGCGTCGGATCCGTGGCGCCGCCGACCGGCACCTTCCGGCCGACCTCGCCGCCGCGGATCGCGTCCGTGCGCTCGTAGACGTGGTTGTGCCCGTTGATCACCAGGTCCACCTGGTGCTTCTCGAACAGCGGCAGCCACTCCGCGCGCACCCCGCCGTCGGAGGCGTGCGAGGACGTCGAGTACGCGCAGTGGTGGAAGTAGACGACCACGAAGTCGACGTCCTTCGCCGCCCGCAGCTCACCCAGCCTCTTGGCCAGCCACTTCGTCTGCTTCCCGGACGTGCAGCCGAAGTTGGCGGGGATCTCGTACGACACGTCGTTCGCGTCCAGCGCCACCACGCCGACGTTGCCGTACACGAAGGAGTACACGCCCGGCGCCGAGCGCGGGTCGAAGCCGCTGTCCGGGAGGGACCAGCGGGCCAGCTGGCCGCCGTAGCCGTCGGGGGAGTACCAGGCCTCCATGTCGTGGTTGCCGGTCGTCACCATCCACGGCACGGTCCGGGTGACCGGCTCGTTCTGCTTGAGGAACAGATCCCAGAAGCCCGGGTCGTAGCCGTCCGACTTCTGGCCCCGGCCGCTGCCGTCGGCGTAGCAGATGTCCCCCGCGTGCAGGTGGAAGGCGGGCTTCTGGCGCAGCAGGAGGTTGTCGTTGGCGGCCGCCGCCGTGCCCACGCCCTGGTCGCCGAAGGCGGTGAACACGAACTTCTCCGGGCGCGCCGGGGCCGTGCGGAAGCTGCTGACGGTCGAGCGGTGCCGCGCGTCCGCCGGGTCGAAGCCGTCGTGGCCGACGCCGTAGTAGTACGTCGTCCCGGGGTGCAGTCCGTCGAGGGCGGCGTGCAGGTAGTACTGGTCCAGGGCGAGGCGTACGCCGGTCTGCCCCGGGGTGTGCAGATCGCGGACCTCGGCCTCGATCTTGCGGCTCAGGTCGTCCGGCTTCAGGCCCACCCGGACGTACGGCCTCTTCACCGCGAGCGGCACCTGCCAGGAGATCCGCAGCTGGCTCCGCGGGTCCGCGCCGAAGGCCAGATGGCGGCCGAAGGGGGAGACGACGGAGCCGTGCACCGAGCCGGTGGCTGTGGGGGTGGGGGAGGGGACGGCGGTGGACGCCCCCTCGGCGGAACAGCCCGTCAGCAGGCCGCCGGCCACCGCGCCCGCGGTCACCAGCGTGCGGCGCCGGGACAGCTTCGTCCGCAGGTACTCGTGCTGCTCGGCCATGCTCATCCGGCGTGCGAGCCGCGGCGGGATGCCGAAGTCGGGAAGGTCCATGTCCGTGAAGTTCCCAGCGGACACCAACGCCCGCCACACCTAAGGGTGAACGAGGATCGAACGGCTGACGCCGGTCCCTGCGCGGCTGTCCGTATCGCGGACAGGGCGTGTCATCCCATGGGACGCGGAGTAGGGTTCCCGCATGTCTCGCAGCATCAATCTCGCAGTGATTCCCGGTGACGGCATCGGCCAGGAGGTCGTGGCCGAAGGTCTCAAGATCCTCTCCGCCGTCCTTCCGCAGGATGTGAAGCTGGAGACCAAGGAGTACGACTTCGGTGCCAAGCGCTACCACGCGACCGGTGAGACCCTCACCGACGCCGACGTGGACGCGCTCAAGCAGCACGACGCGATCCTGCTCGGCGCGATCGGCGACCCGTCGGTCCCGTCCGGTGTGCTGGAGCGCGGCTTCCTGCTCAAGCTCCGCTTCCTCTTCGACCACCACGTCAACCTGCGTCCGTCGAAGCTGCTCCCCGGTGTCGAGACACCGCTGAAGGGCGAGCCCGCCATCGACTTCGTGGTCGTCCGCGAGGGCACCGAGGGCCCGTACACCGGCAACGGCGGCACCATCCGCAAGGGCACCCCGCACGAGGTCGCCACCGAGGTCTCCGTGAACACGGCCTTCGGTGTCGAGCGCGTGGTCCGGGACGCCTTCGCCCGGGCCCAGGCCCGGCCGCGCAAGAAGCTCACGCTGGTCCACAAGAACAACGTGCTCTCCTTCGCCGGTCACCTGTGGACGAACATCTTCAACCAGGTCGCGAAGGACTTCCCCGAGGTCACCACCGACTACATCCACGTCGACGCCGCGACCATCTACCTGGTCACCGACCCGGCCCGGTTCGACGTGATCGTCACCGACAACCTCTTCGGCGACATCATCACCGACCTCGCCGCGGCCGTCTCCGGCGGCATCGGCGTCGCCGCGAGCGGCAACATCAACCCCTCCGGCGAGTTCCCCTCGATGTTCGAGCCCGTCCACGGCTCGGCCCCGGACATCGCGGGCCAGGGCAAGGCCGACCCCACCGCCACGGTCCTGTCCGTCGCCCTGCTCCTGCGCCACCTCGGCTACGACGCCGAGGCCGCCCGCATCGACGAGGCGGTCTCCGCCGACCTCGCCGAGCGCACCGGCAAGCCCGCCCGCAGCACCGCCGAGATCGGCGACGCGCTGGCCGTACGAGTAGCCGGCTGACCGGGCGGCCTACTCGAAAAGCATTCGAAGCCGCCGGGTCACTCGCACCCGGCGGCTTTCGCATGTCCCCCGCCGGGTGTCACCATCATCCCCTGGGTCGCATTTCACGCCGTTTTCTTCCCCGGCTCCCCGCTTGCGATAATCGAACGCGGAGCCGCGGAATGAGGGAATGCTCGGACGTCCTAGCACTGGTCACTGACAGTAAAAGGGCGTGAGCGCGGCCCGTCACTACACAACCGGTGAAGGACAACCACTCATGACGACGCCCACGATCGAGCTCAAGCCCTCCGCCAGTCCGCTCGCCGCCGCCGAGCGCGAGGCGATCCTGGCCAACCCCGGGTTCGGCCGCCACTTCACCGACCACATGGTGACGATCAAGTGGACCGAGGGCCGCGGCTGGCACGACGCGCAGCTCGTCCCGTACGGCCCGATCTCCATCGACCCCTCCACCCACGTGCTCCACTACGGCCAGGAGATCTTCGAGGGGCTCAAGGCCTACCGGCAGGCGGACGGCTCGGTCGCCGTCTTCCGGCCCGAGGCCAACGCCCGGCGCTTCCGCAACTCCGCCCGCCGGATGGCGATGGCCGAGCTGCCCGAGGAACTGTTCCTGGAGGCCCTCGACGCGCTGATCGGCCAGGACGCCGACTGGGTGCCGCCGCACGGCGGCGAGGAGTCCCTCTACCTGCGGCCGTTCATGTTCGCCACGGAGGCGGCGCTCGGCGTCCACCCGGCCAACGAGTACCTCTTCATGCTGATCGCCTCCCCGTCCGGCGCGTACTTCGCCGGGGGCGTCAAGCCGGTCACCATCTGGGTCTCCGAGGACTACGTCCGCGCGGTCCCCGGCGGCACCGGTGACGCGAAGACCGGCGGCAACTACGCGGCCTCCCTGCTCCCGCAGGCCGAGGCCGCCGCGAACGGCTGCGACCAGGTCGTCTACCTCGACGCGGTGACCCGCACCAAGGTCGAGGAGTCCGGCTCGATGAACATCGCCTTCGTCTACGGCGACCGGATCGTCACCCCCTCGCTGACGGGCTCGATCCTGGAGGGCATCACCCGTGACTCCCTCCTCCAGGTCGCCCGTGACCTCGGGTACACCGCCGAGGAGGGCGTGATCACGCTCGACCAGTGGCGTGCCGACGCCGCCTCCGGCGCCCTGACCGAGGTCTTCGCCTGCGGCACCGCGGCGGTCGTCACCCCGATCGGCCACGTCAAGACCAAGACCGACGGCTGGACCCACGGCGACGGCAACCCCGGTGAGGTCACCCTGAAGCTGCGCGAGGCCCTGCTCGGCGTCCAGCGCGGTGTCCGGGACGACAAGCACGGCTGGATGCACAAGCTGGGCTGACGCCCACGGACGTGCCACGGGCCCGCTCGGACGATGTCCGGGCGGGCCCGTCGTGTGTTTGAGCGACGCTCGATGTGATGTGCCCGATGGAAGCGGGCCTTTTCCTTGCTTACGCCTCTCCTTTAGAGTGCTGCTCTAAAGGAGGGAATGACATGCGGCTGACCCCCACCGAACGCGACCGGCTGCTCCTCTTCGGCGCGGCCGAGCTGGCCCGGGCGCGCAGAGCCCGTGGGCTGCGGCTGAACGTCCCGGAGGCGACCGCGCTGATCGCGGACACCGTGTGCGAGGCCGCCCGGGACGGGCAGCGGCTCGCGGAGGCCGTCGCGGCCGGGCGGTCCGTGCTCGGGCCCGACGACGTGCTGCCCGGTGTCGCGGACGTGGTCACCGAGGTGCATGTCGAGGCGGTCTTCGACGACGGCTCACGGCTCGCGGTCGTGACCGATCCGATCGGCGGACGGCTCGGTGACACGGCCCCGGGCGCGCTGCTGCCGGGCCCGGAGCACGAGGAGCCCGCACCGGTCGTACGGCTGACCGTCACCAACACGGCCACCGTCCCCGTGTCCGTCACCTCCCACTTCCACTTCTTCGAAGCCAACCCCCGGCTGGACTTCGCACGGTCCGAGGCCTACGGCATGCGGCTCGCGGTGCCCGCCGGCTCATCGGTGCGGTTCGGACCGGGGGAGTCCCACCAGGTCGGCCTGGTACCCATCGGCGGCGACCGCATCGCCATCGGCTTCGCGGGCCTGGTCGACGGCCCACTGGACGCGCCGGGCACACGGGAAGAGGCACTGCGGAGGGCTGCGGCCTGCGGGTACCTGGGTGCGCGGGACGGGGAGGCGGCGCGATGAGGTCGGCCGGGTCGGGTGGGCGTTCGGGTGAGGTCGCGGGGGTGGCTGTGCGCGGTGTGGGGGCTGGGCCGCGGGTCGGGCGGCCGGAGCCGGCTGTGTCGGAGGGGGTGCCGGGTGACTTGTGGTGCCGAGGTCCGCGTGGCCGTTCGCGCGGGGACGAGCGTCCCATGAGCCGTCCGGGCCAGGTCCGTCACCCGGCCGCCCGAGCACAGGAGGCCATCCGATGAGTCGTCCCGGAACGCATCCCGCCGAAGCGCGGCGGCTCAGTCCCCATGAGTACGCCGCCGCCCATGGCCCCCGCGCCGGTGACCGGGTCAGGCTCGGTGATTCGGGGCTGGTGGTGCGGGTCGAGGAGGACTCGCAGCGGTATGGCGATGAATTCCTCGCCGGGTTCGGGAAGACCGCGCGGGACGGGCTGCATCTCAAGGCGGCCGCCGTGCGGGAGACCTGTGACGTCGTCGTCAGCAATGTCGTCGTGATTGACGCCGTGCAGGGGATCCGGAAGGTCTCCATCGGGATTCGGGAAGGGCGGATCTGCGGCATCGGACGGGCCGGGAACCCCGACACCCTCGACGGGGTCGACGTGGTCGTCGGCACCGGTACGTCCATCGTGTCCGGCGAGGGGCTGATCGCCACCGCCGGAGCCGTCGACACCCATGTCCATCTGCTGTCTCCACGGATCATGGAGGCCTCGCTGGCGTCCGGGGTGACCACCATCATCGGCCAGGAGTTCGGGCCGGTGTGGGGCGTCGGGGTCAACTCGCCCTGGGCGCTGGGGCACGCCTTCGGCGCGTTCGACGCCTGGCCGGTCAACATCGGCTTCCTGGGCCGGGGTTCGTCGTCCCACGAGGCCCCTCTGGTCGAGGCCCTGGCCGAGGGCGGCGCCTCAGGGTTCAAGGTGCACGAGGACATGGGCGCCCACACCCGCGCCCTGGACACCGCCCTCCGGGTCGCCGAGGAGTACGACGTCCAAGTCGCCCTGCACAGCGACGGGTTGAACGAATGCCTGTCCGTCGAGGACACCCTCCGCGTCCTCGAAGGCCGTACCATCCACGCCTTCCACATCGAGGGCTGCGGCGGCGGACACGTCCCGAACGTGCTGAAGATGGCCGGCGTCCCGAACGTCATCGGCTCCTCCACCAACCCCACCCTGCCCTTCGGCCGGGACGCCGTCGCCGAGCACTACGGCATGATCGTCTCCGTCCACGACCTCAAGACCGATCTGCCCGGCGACGCCGCCATGGCCCGCGACCGCATCCGCGCCGGGACCATGGGCGCCGAGGACGTACTGCACGACCTGGGCGCGATCGGCATCACCTCGTCCGACGCGCAGGGCATGGGCAGGGCGGGGGAGACGGTCCGCCGTACCTTCGCGATGGCCGGGAAGATGAAGGCCGAGTTCGGCGCGCCGACCGACGGGCACGACAACGAACGCGTCCTGCGCTACATCGCCAAGCTGACCATCAACCCGGCCATCGCCCACGGGCTTTCGCACGAGGTGGGGTCCATCGAGGTGGGCAAGCTGGCCGACCTCGTGCTGTGGCGGCCGGAGTACTTCGGGGCCAAGCCGCAGCTCGTCCTCAAGTCCGGCTTCCCGGCCTACGGCGTCGTCGGCGACCCGGGCGCGGCCACCGACACCTGTGAACCCCTGGTCCTGGGACCGCAGTTCGGGGCGCACGGTGCCACGCCCGCCGAGATATCCGTCGCGTTCGTCGCCCGGGCCGCCCTCGACCAGGGCGACGACGGCATGCCGACCCGCAGAAGAAGGGTCGCCGTGCGCGGCACCCGGGGCATCGGCCCCGCCGACCTGCGCCTCAACTCCCGTACCGGAGCGGTGGACGTGGACCAGCGGACCGGCCTGGTGACGCTGGACGGCGAGCCGATCCGCTCCGAACCCGCCGAGTCCGTCTCCCTCAACCGCCTGTACTTCCTCTAGGACCCGCCATGACCTACCGCATGCCCCCCGAGTGGGCCCCGCACGAACGCACCTGGATGGCCTGGCCGGGCCCCAACCCGACCTTCACCGACGACGAGGAGCTGGCCGAGGCCCGCGCCGCCTGGGCGGCCGTGGCCCGCGCGGTCCGCCGCTTCGAGCCGGTGACGATGGTGCACGGCCCGGGCCAGGGCGCCACCGCACGCGAACTGCTCGGCCCTGACGTCGAGTTGGTGGAGCGCGAGCTCGACGACGCCTGGATGCGTGACATCGGTCCGACGTTCGTGACGGACGAGCAGGGCAGGCCGGCCGCCGTGGACTGGGTGTTCAACGGCTGGGGCGGCCAGGACTGGGCCCGCTGGGAGCACGACTCCAAGATCGCCCGCCAGGTCGCCGACCTCGCCGGAGTACCCGTGCTGAGCAGCCCCCTGGTCAACGAGGGCGGCGCGATCCACGTCGACGGCGAGGGCACCGTCCTGCTCACCGACACCGTCCAGCTCGGCGCGGGCCGCAACCCCGGCTGGACCCGGGAGCAGGTCGAGGCGGAGATCCACGCCAGGCTCGGCACCGGCAGGGCGATCTGGCTCCCGCGCGGCCTGACCTCCGACTACGGCCTCTACGGCACCCAGGGCCACGTCGACATCGTCGCCGCCTTCGCCGGGCCCGGTGTCGTGGTGGCCCACGTCCAGCCGGACCCCGCGCACCCGGACCACGAGGTGACGAAGGAGGTCGTAGGACTGCTGAGGTCGGCGACCGACGCGCGCGGGCGGCGGCTGGAGGTCGTCGAGGTGCCGGCGCCGACCGTCCTGGAGGCCGACGGGCACTGGGTCGACTACTCCTACATCAACCACTACCTCTGCAACGGCGGTGTCGTGCTCTGCGCCTTCGACGACCCGCGCGACGAACTCGCGGCCGGCATCTTCCGGCGGCTGTTCCCGCAGCGCACGGTGACCCCGGTGGACGCCCGTACGATCTTCGCGGGCGGTGGCGGCATCCACTGCATCACCCAGCAGCAGCCGAGTATCTAGTCCGAGGAGCGACACATGGCCGGTGGGCGCAGACAGGCCCCGCCCCGTGAGGAAGTCCTCGGCGCGGCCATGGAGATGATCGCCGAGCGCGGGCTGGAGAAGCTCACCATGGCGGCTCTCGGGCGGGAGGTCGGCATGAGCAGCGGGCACCTCCTCTACTACTTCCGCTCCAAGGACGAACTGCTGCTCCAGACCCTGGAGTGGAGCGAGGGGCGGCTCGGGGCCGAGCGGGGGCGGCTGCTCACCCGTACGGCGACGGCCCGCGCACGGCTCGACGCGTACGTCGACCTGTACGTCCCCGACGGCCACCGCGATCCGCACTGGACCCTGTGGCTGGAGGTCTGGAACCGCTCGCAGAACGCCGACGACGAGGCCCGCGACCGGCAGGCCGCGATCGAGGGCGCCTGGCACCGGGACCTGGTCGCGCTGCTCGCCGAGGGGGTGTCGCGCGGGGAGTTCAGGGCGGTCGACCCGGACCGGTTCGCGGCCCGGCTGCGGTCGCTGCTCGACGGGTTCTCCATCCATGTGGCGATCGGACTGCGCGGCACGGACCGGGGGACGATTCTCGGCCACGTACGGGAGTTCCTGGACGAGGGCCTTCTCGCGGACGCGTGACCTCGCGCCCGGGTTGTACGCAATAAGGCCGATTGACCCTGTGGCCGGTGGTGCGTTTGCCTCGTGGGGAGCCCTCGGCGCGGGGCCGGGGGCAGTGCGTCAACCGGGGACCACAGGGGGAAACATGAAGAGAGCGACCGCATGTCTCTTAGGCGCGGCCCTGCTCGTCGCGCTCACCGGTACCACCGCATCAGCCGCACCGCACACCGACCGGGTCAGCACGGCCGCCGACGGCACCCAGGGCGACGGCGCCTCCAGCGCGGCCTTCACCACGCCCAACGGCCGCTATGTGTCGTTCCGTTCGTCGGCGACCAACCTGGTGCCCGAGGGCATCACCCACCCGGGCACCTACGCGTACGTCCGCGACCTGCGGACCGGCGCGACCACCAAGATGGAGAACGCGCTGAGCACGCCCCGGCTCAGCGCCGACGGCCGCTGGGCCACGTACACCGACTGGGGCATCCGCAAGATCAACGTCTATCTGACCGACCTGACGACCGGCACGAGAACCCGGATCGGGGGCGACGCGCAGGACACCGCGGGCTCCCCGGAGATCAGCGCGAACGGCCGCTACATCGCCTACCAGTGGTCGGGACACCCGCAGTTCCCGACCCGGATCGACCTCTACGACCGGGTCACCGGCACCACCGAGACCGTCAGCGAGGGCCCCGCCGACTCGACCAGGGACATGGCCAACCCGTCGATCAGCGGCGACGGCCGCCTCGTCGCCTACCAGGACGGCGGTACCGGTGACGTGTGGGTCGCCGACCGTGCGACGGGCACCCGGACCGAGGCCGACGACGGGACACCCTCGACCGTCGTGCAGCTGAGCGTCAACGGCCGTGTCCTGGTGATGGATTCGGCGGACGGCTCGTACGTACGCGACCTGCGCACCGGTGGCGTCCGGCACTTCCCCGGCGACAAGGTGCGGGCCGTCAGCCCCGACGGGCGCCGACTCCTGCTCCAGGACGCGCAGTCGGACCTCTGGCTGCTGCACGGCGGCCACCGGGTCCGCGTCGGCCACGGCAGCGCGGCCGACGGATCGGTGTCCGCCCAGGGCCGCACGGTCGTGTGGTCCTCCGAGGACGCGGACGTCGTCCCCGGTGACACCAACGGCGTGTACGACGTGTTCCGGTGGAGGTCCCGCTGATGTCCCGCCTCCCAAGAGCCCTGCTGGGGGCCGCCGTTGTCCTCGCCCTGGCCGGTACCACCGCCCACGCCCGGTCCGGCCCGGACAGGCCGCACACCCAGCGCGTGAGCACCGCCGCCGACGGCGGCCAGGCTGACGGGTCGTCGGACGACGCCGCCATCAGCGCCGACGGCCGCACCGTCGCGTTCGTCTCCGACGCGCCCAGCCTCGGCTGCGGGCGCGTCACGCCCTGTCTGCTGGTGAAGGACCTGAAGACCGGCGCCGTCCGGCGGATCGACCTCGGCAGCGGAAACCTCTACAGCTCACCCACGCCGAGCGCCGACGGAAGCCGTGTCGCCTTCTCCGCCGGCACCCGGTTCCTGGCTCCCTACCTGTACGACCGCGCCACCGGCCGCGCGGAGAAGCTGTGGCCCCAGGACCCGCCCGGATTCAACGAGTTGGGCCGGGTGCAGTCGATGAGCCCGGACGGCACGCATGTCGCGTACACCATCGGCAACCGCAACGCCCCCGAGAACACCCGGCTGTTGTACGTCCGCGACACCGAGACCGGCGCCGACACGCTGATCTCGCCCGCCGAGGAGGGCCAGAAGGGCGGCGCCTCGGTGAGCGGTGACGGCGAGCGGGTCGCCTACTCGATCCGCGGGGACGTGGAGGCGAGCGACCCGAACGACGTCTTCGTGTTCGACCGGGCGACGGGCGAGCGGACCCAGGTCGACAAGGGCCTCGGCGCGGCCTCTCTGATCCGTATCACCGCGGACGGCCGCCGGGTGCTCCTCGACGCCGAAAGCGGGCTGTACGTCCACGACCTGCGCACCGGCACATCGCGCCGGGTGGCCGACGGAAGGGTGTTCACCGCCACCGCGGACGGCCGGTACGCCCTCGTCGCGGGCGAGGACGGACAGCGGGTGCGCGACCTGCGGACCGGGCGTCACGGTGCCGCTCTGCCGCCGACCGCCCAGGTCACGGAGGGCGGACTGGCCGACAAGGGGCGCACGGTGGTCTTCAGCGCCCGCGAGTCCCATCTGGTGCCGGGCGACACCAACCTGGAGACGGACGTGTTCGCCTTCTCCGGCGAGCTGAGCGGGCACCCGGCGCCGATGGCGTCCGTCACCGAGCGGATCGCCAGGACGGGTCCGTCGTACGACCCGGTCATGGGGGAGGACAAGAACGTCGCCTTCACTTCGGAGGGGGACGTGTTCGTGAGCGTCCGGGGTGTTCAGTACCAGGTCAACTCCGGTACGCAGAAGCCCTCTTCCGAAGGCACGCCCTGCTACAGCGGACGCATGGTCGGCTATGTGGCCCTGTCCGAGACCGACGGCGGGCCCGAGGTCCACATCCGCAACCGCTCGGTCGGCAAGCTCTCCAGGCTCCACTCCTACCAGGGCGTCCGCTTCACCTGGATGGGGCAGCCCGTGGTGGACCCCACCTGTCAGTGGATCACCTACGCGGCGACCCTGCCCGCCACCGACGCCGACCCGTCGCCCCAACCCCGGGTCTACCGCTTCAAGTTCAACGGCGGCGACACCGACGTGGTCAGCGCGCCCACCGGCGAGCCCGCCGGGAACCCGTCCATCGACTACGACGGCCGGTACATCGCCTTCGAGCAGGGCGATGCCGTGTACGTCCGTGACCTGGACACCGGCACCCTGGAGAAGGCGGCGGCGCACGCGAAGGCGCCCTCGCTCGCCGCGGACGGCCGCAAGGTCGCCTACCAGCAGGGCCGGTACGCCGTGGTCCGCGACCTGGACACCGGCACCACGACCCGCGTCAGGGGCACCCAGCCCTCGCTCGCCGGGAACGGCACGGCTCTCGCGTACACCTCGGGCCGTTCCGTGTACTTCGTCGAACTCGCCACAGGAAAGCGCCAGTTGGTCAGTGTCGACCGCTGGGGCGGCCGCAACGACCGGCCGGCCGCGCACCCCTCCGTCAACGCGGACGGCACGGTCGTCGCGTTCGAGTCGGCGTCACCCGATCTGGTGGAGGGGGACTCCGACGGGGTGTCGGACGTGTTCCTGCGGACAGTGCAATGACAACAACCGATCACGGGGGAAGAACCATGCACCGCAAGAAACTCCTGGTGGCGCTCGCCGTCGCCGCCGTGGCGCTCACCGCACCCACGGCGAGCGCCGGGCCCGGGGCCCCGTCCACCGAGAAGGTGAGCGTGGCTCCGGACGGCACGGAGGGCAACGCCTCCGCAGGCGGACCGTCCCTGAGCGCGGACGGCCGCCACGTGGCCTTCGTCTCCGCGGCCGACAACCTCGTCGCGGGCGACACCGACGGCACCGCCGACGCCTTCGTGCGCGACCTGAGGACCGGCACCACACGCCTGGCGAGCACCGCCGGGGACGGCAAGGTGCTGGACGCGTCCCTGAGCGCGAACGGCCGGTATCTGGCGTTCACCGTCAACCCCACCTACGACACCGCCGACAACCACGTCTGGGTCAAGGACCTCAAGACCGGCGCCGTCCAGCGGATCGACGACGCCGTCGACCCCGGGGCGGGCTACACGGCGTCCGGCGAGCCCGTGCTCAGCGCCGACGGCCGCTACCTCGCCTTCTCCTCCGCGCAGACCGGCTTCGACGGACCCGAGGGTGACCGCTGGACCCGGATCTACCGCCTCGACCGCGTCACCGGGGAGCGGGTCCGCGTCAGCCAGGTGCCGGGGGAGGGGGCGCGGAAGTCCTCGGCCGCCCACCCGACCATCAGCGCGGACGGCAACCGGATCGGCTACCAGTTCTTCGTGCCGTACCCCACCTCGGGCGACTGGAGCGACGCGTACGTCCGTGACGTGCGCACCGGCGGGCTGATCCAGGCCGACAAGGCGCCCGACGGCAAGGTCTCCGACGCGCAGACCGAGTTCCCGCAGGTCAGCGCGGACGGCCGGTACATGGTCTTCAACTCGCTCGACTCACAGCTGACCCCGGACGACACCAACAAGGGGCACAACGTCTTCGTGCGGGACCTGCGGACGGGACAGGTGCGCCGGATCGACGCGGCCGCCCCGACGGGCTCCACCGTGTACCCGGGGCTGAGCGCCGACAGCCGGCACCTCGTCTACGTCGCCGCCGCGGACCCGGACCACCCCTACCAGGTGTACGTCCGCGACCTGCGGACCGGACGCACGGTGCTCGCCAGCCCCTCGGTCGAGGGCGGCCCGGCCGCCGACAACGCCGCGAACTTCCCGGTGGTCGACCGGGACGGCCGTACGGTCGCCTTCAGCAGCTGGTCCAACGACCTGGTGCCCGAGGACGCCGGGCAGACCGACTTCACTACCCATGTGTTCGTCCGTCACCTGAAGTGATCGACCGAATCCTGAGACAACCGTGAGCGAGGCACGGGGGTTGTGCCAGACTGCCCCCGTGCTCTCGTTCGCCATGATTATTGGCAGCAGGCGCGCCGGTCCGCAGTGACCGCCACGTACGACCAGGTACGGGCGGACACCGTCGTCCTCGACCCGCGCGCAGACCTCTCGCACCCGCGAGGGGTTTTTCGCTTTTCTGGCCCACCCGCAGCCGGAGGCGAGAGCGCGAGGGAGTATGTGGGGGCGGTGGAGCCGGTCATTCCGGTACGACCGAGATCCAATCCTCAGGAGCCTTGACCATGACCGCAACCAGCGAGCTCGACGATCAGTTCCACGTCTTCGACACCACCCTGCGCGACGGCGCCCAGCGGGAGGGCATCAACCTCACCGTCGCGGACAAGCTGGCCATCGCACGGCACCTGGACGACTTCGGCGTGGGCTTCATCGAGGGCGGCTGGCCCGGCGCCAACCCGCGGGACACCGAGTTCTTCGCCCGCGCCCGGCAGGAGATCGACTTCAAGCACGCCCAGCTGGTGGCGTTCGGCGCGACCCGCCGGGCTGGAGCGAAGGCCTCCGAGGACCCGCAGGTCAAGGCGCTCCTGGACTCCGGCGCCGAGGTGATCACCCTGGTCGCCAAGTCGCACGACCGGCACGTCGAGCTGGCGCTCAGGACGACCCTGGACGAGAACCTGGAGATGGTCCGCGACACGGTCTCCTTCCTCAAGGAGCAGGGCCGCCGGGTCTTCGTCGACTGCGAGCACTTCTTCGACGGCTACCGCGCCAACGCCGAGTACGCGAAGGCCGTCGTACGGGCCGCCCACGAGGCCGGCGCCTCCGTCGTCATCCTCTGCGACACCAACGGCGGGATGCTCCCGGCCCAGATCCAGGCGGTCGTCGCCACGGTCCTCGCCGACACCGGCGCCCGGCTCGGCATCCACACCCAGGACGACACGGGCTGCGCGGTCGCCAACACCCTGGCCGCCGTGGACGCGGGCGCGACCCACGTCCAGTGCACGGCGAACGGCTACGGCGAGCGGGTCGGCAACGCCAACCTGTTCCCGGTGGTGGCGGCCCTGGAGCTGAAGTACGGCAAGAAGGTCCTGCCCGAGGGCAAGCTGCGCGAGATGACGCGGATCTCCCACGCCATCGCCGAGGTCGTCAATCTCACCCCCTCCACCCACCAGCCCTACGTCGGCGTCTCCGCCTTCGCCCACAAGGCCGGCCTGCACGCCTCCGCCATCAAGGTCGACCCGGACCTGTACCAGCACATCGACCCCGAGCAGGTCGGCAACACCATGCGGATGCTGGTCTCCGACATGGCGGGCCGTGCCTCGATCGAGCTCAAGGGCAAGGAACTGGGCGTGGACCTGGGCGGCGACCGCGAGCTGGTCGGCCGGGTCGTCGAGCGGGTGAAGGAGCGCGAGCTCCGGGGCTACACGTACGAGGCCGCCGACGCCTCCTTCGAACTGCTGCTGCGCGGTGAGGTCGAGGGCAAGCCGCTGAGGTACTTCTCCGTCGAGTCCTGGCGCGCGATCGTCGAGGACCGCCCCGACGGCACCCACGCCAACGAGGCCACGGTCAAGCTCTTCGCCAAGGGCGAGCGGATCGTCGCCACCGCGGAGGGCAACGGCCCCGTCAACGCCCTCGACCGCGCCCTGCGCGTGGCCCTGGAGAAGATCTACCCCCAGCTCGCCAAGCTCGACCTCGTCGACTACAAGGTCCGCATCCTGGAGGGCGTGCACGGCACGGAGTCCACGACCCGGGTCCTCATCTCCACGTCGGACGGGGCGGGCGAGTGGTCGACGGTCGGCGTCGCGGAGAACGTGATCGCCGCGTCCTGGCAGGCACTTGAGGACGCCTACGCCTACGGGCTGCTGCGGGCCGGGGTGGAACCCGCGGAGTAGTCCGTCGCTCGGGCGGGGGTCCGCGTTCGGCGCGGGCTCCCGCCGCGGTGTACCGGAACAGGCTGACGGAGGGGGCTCGGATGAGGACACGAACCAGAACCGTGCGCTGGTGGGCGTGGGTCGGCCCGATCGGTTCGGCGCCGTACGTCCACGACGGGACCGTGTACGCCGTGGGCCTCGGTACCTGGGCCTTCGACGCGGCCGACGGGACCCACCGGTGGCACAACGGCGATGTGGGACGGCTCAGTTCACCCACGGTGTCCGGTGACACCGTCCACCTCGCGGGCGAGGGCCGATACGGCGGGTTCAGGTTCTTCGCCCTCGACACCGCCGACGGCCGGGTCCGCTGGCGCAGGCGGACCACCTCGGTCTCGCTGACACCGCCCGCCGTCGCGGACGGCCTGGTCCACCACGTCGACGGCGGCCGCCACCTCAGCACCTTCGACGCGGCCACCGGACAGCGCAGGCGGCGGGTGAGATACCGGCGCCCGGGCGTGAACCTCGCGGGACCCGTACTGGCCGACGGCACGCTCTACGCCGTCGACGACCGGTCGACCGTCTGGGCCCTCGACCCGGCCACGGGCGCCGTCCACTGGCAGCGGCCGACCTCCGCCCACTCGACGGGCACGCCCCTGGTCCACGACGGCACCCTGTACCTGGGCGGAGGCGTGCGCCCCGAGGTCCACGCCCTGGACGCCGGCACCGGCGAGCAGCGCTGGTCGGTCCGGCCCCAGCAGGCCCGCTCCGACTTCAGGGCCACCCCGGCGATCCAGGGCGACACCCTCTACGTCGCCGGCGACTCCCACCTGTACGCCCTGAACGCGGCCACCGGCGAAGAGCGTTGGCGTGCCGCCGCCGACAGCGACATCCGCTCCGCGCCCGCGCTGTCCGACGGCACGGTGTCCCTAGTGGTGGCCGCGGGCCTCGTCCATGTGGCCTGCGAGAACGGGTGCGTCTACACGTTGGACGCGTGATCGCGGGCGAGCCCGAGGAAAGCGGACCAAGTACCGGGGGAGACGGTGAAGTTGGGGCCGGTGGCCTTGGAGTCGCGGACGTGGATGGCGACGGGGTGGGCGGAGACCTCGATGCAGTCGCCGCCTTCGCTGCCGCTGTAGCTGGACTTGCGCCAGGTGTGGGCGACCTCGATGCAGTTGCCGCCCTCGCTGCTGCTGTAGCTGGACTTGAACCACTGAAGTGCGGTGCTCATCGGTCTCCTAGCAATCTGTGCACGAGGCGCACGCTCTCATCCGGTGAGAGGGCCTGTGACCGCAGCATTCCATACTTCAGTTCATAGTCGCTGACCTCGTTGGGATCCTCAACGAGGAAGCTGGCGCTCTGCACTTCCAGGTAGGCCAGACGATCGTGATGAGGCGTCACCAGCAGCACCATGGGCCCGCCGAGCCCTGCGTGTGGTGCCACGGACGTGGGCATGATCTGAAAGCTCATGTGGATGGGCTCGGTGTACTCCAAGATCCGGCGGAACTGTTCCCGCATCACCTCCGGACCGCCGACGGGCCGCTGGAGGATGCTCTCCTCCAGAACGAAGTGGCACACAGGAGGCCGTTCCCGTTGCAGTACCAACTGCCGTTCCATGCGGGCGCTTACCCATTGCTCGGCAGTCTCCGTGCCGATCGCCGGATACCGATAGTCGAAAACGGCACGGCAGTAATCCTGTGTCTGAAGCAGTCCGGGCACCGCCAGACTCTCGTACGACAAGACGCTCAGCGCCTCCTGCTCGTGGTCCACCAACGACTGCGCGAACTGCACCACCTTCTCCCGCACCGGCATCCGCTCCACGAGTAACGTCAACGAACCCTTGGTTTCCAGCAGTTCGTCGAACTGATCCGCCCGATCCGGCTGAAGCGCCAGCCTCCCCTGTTCAATCGATCCCACCGTGTCGACGTGGATGTTCGCCAGTTCCGCGAACTGCTCCTGTGTGAGACCGCCGAGTTTCCGATAGTGCGCCAGGAGCGCACCGACCGCCTGCCATGCCCCGACCTTCTTCGCCATGGTCGACCTCTTCCCCCGTGCATACGCGCAGCCCTCGTAGTGAGGTCGTAGTAATCAGAACTACGACCTCACTCACTGCCCCACGATAGTCACCCCCTGTGACATTCACCCCGTGAACCGCATCGCCCTCTACCCCCGAGACCGCAGGTCGGTCGCCGTCGCCCGCGACTTCACACGCGTGACTTTCGCCGACTGGCGGATGACCCACCGTCAGGACGACGTCCTGCTCTGCGTGAGTGAACTCGCCACCAACGCCCTCCTCCACGGCGTCCCGCCCAACCGCTGCTTCCGGCTCGTCCTGGACCTCACCGCCGACGGAGTCCTCCGTGTCGAGGTCCACGACAGCGGCCCCGGTGAACTCCGCATCCCGGACGCCGATCCCGACTCCGAGAACGGCCGGGGTCTGCTCCTCGTCGCCGCGCTGGCCGACGACTGGGGCGTCAGGGAGCGGGAACCGGGCAAGGTCGTCTGGTGTGAGTTCAAGGGGTGCCGGGTGAACTGAGAGGCGGCTTTTGGGAGGCTTCGGGTAGCGTCGAGGTATGAAGGGCAGCGCACAGGCCGCCGTACGGACCCGAAGTCTTCCAGGGCTGCTGTTCGCCCTGGTGGTCGCGGCGCTGGCCGTCCTGGCGGCGGGTGCCCCGCCTGTCTCCGCCGCGCCCGGTGTCACCAGCGTCTCGGCGATCGGCCAGGCCCTGCGCAAGAGCCCGGTCTACGTCGATCCGGCCGCCGCGGCCCAGCTGTCCGCGAAGGACGCGGACGCCTTGGCCGACCGGATCGCGAAGGCGGACAAGCCGCTGTTCGTGGCGGTGCTGCCGGCCGACTACCCGAAGCAGGACCTGTTCACGAAGCTGCGCACCGCGACCGGCGTCACGGGCCTGTACGCGGTCCGCCTCGGCGACGCCTTCGACGCCCGCGCCGACTCCTCGGTGCTGCCGCGCGCGGCCGTACGGAACCTCGTAACCACCGTCCGGGGCGAGGACACCCGGGCCCAGCTGACCGATTTCACCGCCGCCGCGGTGACCAACATGGGCGGCTCGGCGCCGTCCACGTGGAGCACGTCGGACGACGGGGGCGGGGTGTCGGGCACGGCGCTGATCACGGTCGGCGCGGTGCTGGTCGCGGGCGGCGCGGGCGCGTACACGCTGGTGCGGCGCAACCGCCGACGGCACGCGGAGGAGCAGCGGGCCGCGCTGGAGAAGCTGCGGGTGGTGGTGGACGAGGACATCACGGCGTTCGGCGAGGAACTGGACCGGCTGGACTTCCACCCGGCGGAGGCCGGCGCCGACGACGCGATGCGTGCGGACTACGAGCGCGCGCTGGACGCCTACGAACAGGCGAAGTCGCTCATGGCGGCGGCCACGAGACCGGAGGACGTCCGGGCCGTCACCCAGGCTCTTGAGGACGGCCGCTTCTCCCTCGCCCAGCTGGCCGCCCGCCGTGAGGGCCGCCCGCTCCCGGAGCGCCGGGTCCCCTGCTTCTTCGATCCACGCCACGGCCCCTCCGTCACCGACGCCGCCTGGACCCCGCCCGGCGGCGCCCCGCGCGAGGTCCCGGTCTGCGCGGCCGACGCGACCCGCCTCGCCGACGGCCGCGACCCGGTCATGCGCGAGGTCGACACCGACCAGGGCCGCCGCCCCTACTGGGACGCGGGCCCGGCCTACGGTCCCTGGGCCGGGGGCTACTTCGGCGGCGGCATCCTCCCGGGCCTCCTCCTCGGCACGGTCCTCGGCGGCATGATGTCCACCCCTGCCTACGCGGCCGACTACGGCTCCGGCTACGGCGACTTCACCGGCGGCGACCTGTCGGGCTCGGACTTCGACTCCGGGGACTTCGGTGATTTCGGGGGCGGGGGCGACTTCGGCGGGGGCGGAGGGGACTTCGGCGGTGGCGGTGGGGGCGACTTCGGGGGCGGCGGCTTCTGAACCGCGGGCCCGGCAACCACACACCGGACCCGCGGAAGACCGTACGAAAGGAACCGGACCTCAGAGCGACGCGGCCGCGGACGCGATGGCCGAGGCGAACGTCGACACCTCGGTGTACACGCCGGGCGCGTTCGGCTGGGCGCAGCCTATGCCCCAGCTCACGATGCCGACCTGGATCCACGCGTTCGCGGAGTCACGCCGGAACATCGGGCCGCCGGAGTCGCCCTGGCAGGTGTCGACCCCGCCCGAGGCGTACCCCGCGCAGATCTCCTCGTTGGCGATGAGCCCGCTGTAACCGCTGTACGACCGGCAGGTCGCGTCGCTCACGAACGGCACGGTCGCCTTCAGCAGATACCGCTGCTGAGCACCGCCCTGCGTGGCGGCACCCCACCCGGCGACGGTGAACGTCCCGGTGTTGTACTGCGTGGTCGTCGCGATCTTCAGCGTGGGGAGGTTGATCGGCGAGGCGAGCTTGATCAGGGCCCAGTCCTTGCCGTCGCCGTTGTAGCCGGGGGCCCGGTAGACGTACGTCGACCGGACCTGCACGCGCCCGCTGGTGGACTGGAGGTCCACGACCCCGGCGGTCGCGGTGATGCTCGTGTTGGCACCGGTCCCGCTCACGCAGTGCGCGGCGGTCAGCACGATCTGCTGGGTGTACAGCGCCCCGCCGCAGCCCATGGAGAGCCGGACCATGAACGGGAACTCTCCCTGCGCGGCACGGGTGCCGCCGACGACGGGCGAGGGGGCGGCCTGCGCGGCCGATACGGGCTGGAGGCTGGCGATCGCGAGCGCGGCTGCTCCGACCGCCAGACATCTCTTGAGGGCCGTGACGAATCTCTTCAACGTGATGCCTTCCGGGGTGGGGGGTGGCTCTGACGAGTCCATGCCAAGACGGGCATCAAAGAAATGCCCAAGTTCTGGCATGGGCCGGTCAAATCTGTTGAAGGATTATGAGAACCCTGTGATGCGGCGCACAAGGGGTGCGAATCAGCCAAGCGTCTCGGTGTCGGCGACCCGCTCCATCAACTCCGCGGCCAGCTCCAGCACACCCCGCTCCGTCGGGCTCAGCGACGCGAGCGCCCGAGCCAGCCAGGCGTCCCGGTCGGCCATGTCCCGCTCCAGCGCGCGCCATCCCGCCTCGGTGAGGGACAGCACCGACTGCCGCCGGTCCACGGTCCCCGCCGTGCGCGCCGCCAGCCCGTCCGCCTCCAGTTCGGCGAAGACCCGGGTGAGCGACTGGGGCCGCTGGCGCAGCGCCGCGGCGACCTCGCCGGGGGTGGCGGGCCCGTGCCGGTGCAGATGCCCGAGCACCTCCAGCCGGCTGGGGGAGAGGCTGCCGTCACCGCGCTCCTGCCGGAGCCGACGGTTCAGCCGGACGATGCCACGGCGGATGCGGGCGGCGGAGGGGAGGTGATCCATGGGGATATCGTACGCATCCCCTTACTACCTCTCCCGGCTTGATGCCCGTAATCTCGCCACTATGCCCGCCACATCCATACGCAACGCGTACGAAGCGGCTCTGACGACGACGGCCGTACTGCTCTCCTGGGCCGCCGCCCTCTGCCTGGAGACGGTCGCCGGACTCCACACCGACGTCCTCGTCCTCGCCGTCGCCCTCTCCCTCACCCTGGCCGGAACCCAGCGCACCGCGGACACCGGCCGCCGCCTCACCGCGCTGGTCCTGCTGCCCGCGACGGCGGCGGTCTCGATCCTCGTCGGCCGGCTGATCGGCGCGCACTACCTCCTCGGCGCGGCGGTCTTCACGGCCGGGATGGCGGTGCCGATCTGGATCCGCCGCTACGGCCGGGCCGCGGCCAAGGCGGGCACGCTGATGACCCTGCCCTTCATCGCCCTCCTGGTCGTCCCCGGCCCCGCGCTGCCGCCCAAGGCGCAGAGCGGACTGGTGAGTTGGGCCTGGGCGGCGCTGATCGGGGTGCTGGCGGTGTGCAGCGTCTGGCTGGTGCAGGGGCTGGCCGACCGCTACGGCCCCTGGCGCCCGGACCCGGAGACCCAGCCCGCCGCAGCCCACCGCGCGTCCCGCCTCCACCCCCGCCCGAGCACCCGGATGGCCTTGCAGATGGCCGCCGCGATCGCCGCCGCCTTCGTCCTCGGCAGGCTCCTCTTCGACGACCACTGGCCCTGGGCGGTCCTGACGGCGTACGTCGCCGCGAGCGGCAACCGCGGCCGAACGGACGTACTGCGCAAGGGCATTGAACGCCTGATCGGAGCGACCGCGGGCACCCTGCTGGCCACCGGAGTCGCGGCGGCGGGCGTCACCGGCCGGACCGCCGTCGCCCTCATGTTCACGGTCCTGGCGATCGCCCTGTGGCTGCGCCCCCTCAACTACGCCTACTGGGCGGCCGGAATGACCACCGCCCTCTCCCTCCTCCTCGGCTACTTCGGCCAGGACGCCACCAGCCTCCTCCCCACGCGGCTCGCCGCCATCGCGGTCGGCGCGGTCCTCACGGTGGCGTCGGCGTGGTGGCTGCTGCCGGTCCCGAGACGACGCGGGCCGCTGCGGAACGCCGTACGCCGCAAGGGAATTGGTCCACAGCAGCCGTCACCCGAGGGCGTTCCGCTCGGCGGCGGCATGCCACCATCCGGGCGGTGAGGGGCCGCCGACGACAGCGGACGGCTGATCCGGATGCAACCCGAGCCGCCACAGCGCCCCCGCGGCCACCTCGACCCGGAACCACCCCCGCCACCGCCCGTCGGCCCCCGGCCCGCACGCGAGACCGAACCGCACCTCGGCCCTCGTGTCGAAGGGCATCCAGTCGATCCCCCGCTCCCGCAGTCAACCCCGCAGCGCGGCCCGGGGAGTCGGCCGGCGGCCGATGTTCTCGTACGTCACGACAGTGATCCAAGCGGGGGTCATACGGCCCATGATGCGGGCGAAGGGCCGTGCCGCGCACGCCCTTTGAGCCGTACGGCCGCCATGGTCACGAGCGCCCGCCCGACCAGCCCGGCGACCGGTACCCCGCCCCGGAGTCGATCGCAGTGCCGCCGGGCCAAGGGCTGCACCCGGAAGCCGTCGGTCGACGCCTCGACGACATGCGCGGACGGGAACACCGCCAGGAACCCCAACAGGGCTCCCCGGCGCGGCCATCGGCGGGCGAGCCCTGCCATCAGGGGCGCCCCGGCCACCATCCCCACAGCGAAACCGGACGTCAGCGCGCCCGCCGCACCGACGGACACCCCCAACTCCCGTGCGATGTCCGGCACCAGACCGGCCAGCATGAACTCTGCTTCGGGGCCGGACACGGAGGCAGGCCGGCCGGGGCCGGGGCGGCGGAGTCGGTGGTTTGTGCCGTGTAGCGGAACCAGCCCGCGAGGACCAGGGGCAGGACGAGGTAGCCGAAGCGGGTCGCCGGGATCAGGCAGATGGCGATCGTGAGGCCGAGGGCCAGGCGGTTCGCCGCCGTGCGGACGGTTCGGGGCGGGCGTATCAGGAGGGAGGCCGTCATGCCGGTGGCGGCCGCTGCCAGCGCGGTGGTGGCGAGCGCGGCGCCGCCCGGGACGTGTTCGGCCAGGAGGCGGCCCGGGAGGGGGCTCGTCGCGGGGGAGCGGAGACCGCCCTCGCCGAGCGGGAAGAGCACCACGTGCTCCAGGAAGGCGTGCGGGTCGGCCAGGGCGATCGGCAGGACCGCGAAGGCCGCCACCGACAGCGCGGCCACGGCAGCCCGCAGTGCCGCGCGGCGGCCCGCCGTGACCGCGAGCAGGACCAGCCCCACCGGCAGCAGCGGCCACGCCGTCCACTTCAACGCCGCCGCCGCGCCCATGGCGACCCCGGCCGCCGTACCCGACCCGCGCCGGCCCGCCAGCGCCAGACCCAGGCACATCAGCCCCACCACCGGCAGGTCCACCCCTCCGACAGCCAGCGGCAGCGCCACCGCGGGGAAGCCGGCGAGCACCGACAGGGTCCGCCCGGACTCCGCGGTCCGTCTCGCCGCGAAGAACATGCAGATCAGGAAGGTCAGGCAGAACCAGACGCGGGCGTCGGCGAGCGGGTTGTCGCCGAGCAGCGCGCGGGGGACGCCGAAGAGCGCCATCCCCGGCAGGTACGGGTTGTACTCCACGGTCCGGTGCGGGTCCGGCAGATAGGGGCTGCCGGTGTGCAGCAGCAGGTCCCCGGAGCGCTCGACGACACCGACCTCGGACTGGGCCGCGCCCGACGCGACGAGCAGCGCCAGCGGCACCAGGACCGCCCCGAGGAGCGCGACCGGCGCCGCGGCCCGCCGCCAGACACGCCCGCTCGGAGCGGCGAGCAGCGCCGCCGCGCCGTATCCCGCCGCCGCGCAGGTCCCCCAGACCCGGTGCGGGCCGAGTCCGGTCGTCAGCGCCAGCACCAGCGCGAAGGCCGCGCACCCGAGCCAGTACAGCCACGCCCGGCGCACCCGGGGAACGGCCTGCCCGAGGTGTCCCACCCCCGTGAGGACACCTCGGGCCGTGCGCGAGGGCGGAGAAGCCGCCCACTTCGTGAGGGTCATGTGGTGTCTCGTGGCCTCCGTGCGCAGGAACCGCCCGATGCGGTGCGGCCCCCGGAGCGAGGGCCGTGACCACGAGTCCAGCGGCCCGCGCGTTGTTCAGCAGCCACCGCCCGCCACTCTGAACAAAACAAAGTGCCTGGTCGTGGGCGCGGCGGAACCTTGCGGGCGGTCCGGACGGTTCCTTAGGGTGGCGACGGCGAACAGGCGTCCACGCCACCCGGCAGGGGCGGACACGGGGGAGACGAGCGCACATGGGCCGTCGGGAGACTCCGGTCGATCCGGCCGCGGGACCGGTGCCGAGGTTCGCGTACGAACTCCGCAAGCTCCGTCAGGAGGCCGGCGGCCCGACCTACCGCGAACTCGCCCGCCGGGCGCACTTCTCCGTGACCGCGCTCTCCCAGGCAGCCGCCGGAGATCAGCTGCCCTCGCTCCAGGTCGCCCTGGCCTACGCCGGGGCCTGCGGAGGCGACCCGGACGAGTGGGAGCGCCGGTGGCAGGAGGCCGACCGGGAGGTCCGCGCGGGCGCCGCCCGCGAGGTGGACGACGTGGAGCCGCCGTACCAGGGCCTGGCCCGCTTCGAACCCGACGACCACGACCGGTACTTCGGCCGCGACCGACTCGTCACGGCACTCCGCCAGCGGATCAGGGACCACCGCTTCACCGCGGTCTTCGGCCCCTCCGGCAGCGGCAAGTCCTCACTCCTGCGGGCCGGACTGATCCCGGTCCTGCGCGCCGAGGGGGAGCTGGCCGCGATCCGGGTGCTGACGCCGGGGGCATGTCCGGCGCGGACGCATGGGGCCGTGCTGGTTCCTGCGGAGACGCATGGGGCTGTGCTCGTACCTGCGGGGACGCAGGGTGCGGCGCTGGTTCCTGCGGGCACGCCGGGTGCCGCGCTGGTACCGGCGGGCACGGGTACGGACACGGCCCCGGTGGGGAAAGGCACGGGCACGGTCGGGGCCGGGGACACCCTGATCGTCGTCGACCAGTTCGAGGAGGTCTTCACCCTCTGCCGGGACCCCGACGAACGCCGTGCCTTCCTCGACCTGCTGCTCGCCGCGCGCGAACCGGGCAGCGGACTGCGGGTCGTCATCGCCGTACGGGCGGACTTCTACGGCCGCTGCGCCGAGCACCGGGGTCTGGCGGACGCGCTGGGGGAGGCCGGGCTGCTGGTCGGTCCGATGGACCCGGCGGAGCTGCGCGAGGCGATCGTCAAGCCCGCCCAGAGCGCCGGGTACATAGTCGAACGGACCCTGACCGCCCGCCTGGTCGACGAGATCGCCGACGAGCCCGGCGGCCTGCCGCTGCTGTCCCACGTGCTGCGCGAGACCTGGCGCCGCCGCCGGGGCCGGGCACTGACCGAGGAGGCGTACGAGGCCGCGGGCGGTGTCCACGGGGCCATCGCCCAGAGCGCGGAGGAGGTCTGGTCCGGCCTCTCCACCGCGCACGCGGAAGTGGCCCGCCTGGTGCTGCTGCGGTTGATCACTCCGGGGGAGGGGTCACAGGACACCCGTCGGCCTGTGGAGCGGGGGGAACTGGACTTCGGATCGACGGGTTCCGGTGGGCCGTTCGGCCGGGAGAGGGGCGGTCCCACGGATTCCACGGACCCCTCCGACCACACAGACCCCTTCGACCACACAGACCCCTTCGACCACACAGATCCCACCGGCCATATAGATCCCACCGACCTCACAGATTCCACCGACCACACAGACCCCACCGACCCCCCGCGCCCGCCGAAGCAGCGCGTCACCCCAGGCCCGCCCTCCGCCCCACCGAACCCCGACCCATCGAACCCCACCCCACCGAACCCCACCCCCGACATAGACCTGGTCCTCGACCGACTCGCCCGAGCCCGCCTCGTCACCCTCGACCACGGCACCGTGGACCTCGCCCACGAGGCCCTGATCACCGCCTGGCCCCGGCTGTCCGGGTGGATCGACCAGGAGCGTGAGCAGTTGCGGGCGCACCGGAGGCTGACCGAGGCGGCCCGGGTCTGGGACGACCTCGGGCGGGACCCCGGCGCGCTGTACCGCGGGACCCGGCTGGCCGCGGCGGAGGAGCAGCTGGCCGGGGCCTCGCTGACCCCGCCGGAGCGGGCGTTCCTCACGGCGAGCAGCGGTGCGCGGCGGGCCGAACTGCGCAGACGGCGCGGGTTCGTCGGCGCCCTCGCCGTGCTCCTCGTGCTCGCGCTCGTCGCCGGGGCCACCGCCTGGCAGCAGAGCCGCACCAGCGACCGGCGTCAGGTGGAGGCCGAGGCCCGCCGGGTCGCCGCCGTCGCGGACGGCATGCGGTACTCCGACCCGCGCACCGCGATGCGGCTCAGCGTCGCCGCCGCGCGGCTGGCCGACACCACGGAGACCCGCTCGGCGCTGATCGGCGCGATGGCCCAGCGGGAGGAGGACGTGTTCGCGGTACCGGGCGCGGACGCCGGCTTCGACGGCTCGGACAACGACGCGCAGCGCCTGACGGCGGACGGCGCATCCGTCGTGTCCGTCACCGCGGACCGCGTCCGGATCTGGGACCTGAGGACACGGCGCCTCACCCTCTCCGAGCCCGGCCCCGGCAAGCTCATGGACGGCGTCCCGGTCGCCGTGGGACCGGACGGCAGGACGCTCGCGCTGCTGGCCGGGGACCGCGTCGACCTGTGGGACGTACGCACCGGACACGTGATCCGGACCCTGCGGGGCGTGGACGCCATGCAGACCCCGTTCACCTTCACGGCCCGCGCCCTGGCCGCCGTCGACTGGGACGACGGCTCGGTGCACGCCTGGGACCCGCGCGACGGACGCCCGACGCTGCGCGTCCCCGCACCGGACGGCGGTGTGAGCGGCCTCTCCGCCAGCCCCGACGGCCGCTGGCTCGCCCTGTGCACGGGCGGGCACCGGCTGGAACTCTGGGATCTCGCGCACCGCCGTAGGGCCGAGGCGCCCTGGCTGGAGAAGGCACGGGCCGCCGATTGCCGCGACCACTCCGTGACGTTCACCCCGGACAGCCGGACCCTGACCGTCGCCACCGCCGACGGGGTCCACGGCTGGGACGTACGCACCGGGCGGGCGACCCGGTCCCTGAAGGCCGAGGGGCTGACGCAGGTGTGGTCCGGCGGGGACGGCACGTTTCTCGTCGGCACCGGACCGCACCGGCTGCTGGTGTGGCGGGCGGCCCATCCGGAGACACCCGTGCTGAGCCGGCGGATCGTCTCGGACGAGTGGTCCGACGTCGCCTACGACGGGAGCGCGGGCGCCGTCCGCTATCTCGGCGGGTCCGGCACGGTCGTGCGCTCACTGACCCTCGGCACCGCGACGACCGCGCGCTGGCAGGACCTCTCGGCGTACCGGGCCGAACTCTCCGGCGACGGCCGGGTCCTGGCCCGTTCCGTGCGGCGCGACGGCGAGCAGCGGACGCAGGTGCTGGACACCCGCGACGGACACCCGCTCTTCGAGACGCCGGCGCGACCGTGCCCCGGCGCCGAGTCCTGCGCCGGTCTCATGGCGCTCAGCGGCGACGGCAGATACCTGGCGACGACTCCCGGCCCGTACGCCGGCCGGAAGGGGGCGGAGGACCGGGTCACCGTGTGGGACATCCGGGCCCGTCGCGTGCACGCCACCCTGGCCGCGGGAGGTGACGGAACCTCCACGATGGACGGCCTGGCCCTGGACGACCGTGGCCGCACCCTGCTGGTGTACCGGTCGGCGGAACGCTCGACCGTCGAGGTGTGGGACGTACGCGAGGAGAAGCACGTGCGGACCGCGCGCAGCGTCCGTGCCGCAGACGTCGTCTCCTCCGGTTCGGACGGCGAACGCCTCGCCCTGCGCCCCGACGGCCGGAGTCTGGTGACCCAGGAGGGCCTGCTGGCCGACCTCCGCACCGGGCGCATGGAACCGCGGGTGCTCGGCGAGGACCTGATCACCACCGCGGCCTACGGTCCCGGCGGCAGCGGGCTGGCCGTCGGTGACGTCCTGGGCCGGGTCACGCTCTGGGACGCGGGGGCCCGCAAACGGCTCGGCGTGCTCGACGGCACCGCGTCCGACACCACCGGCTCGGTGACCGCGCTGGCGTTCTCGCACGACGGCCGCACCCTCGCCGTCGCCGGATCGCAGGGCAGCCTGCAACTCTGGGACCTGGCCTCGCAACGGCCCCTGGGCACTGCCCTGCCCACCCCGGGCGACCAGATCCTCGCCCTCGCGTTCGGCCCCGACGGCACGCTCCACGCCACCGGCACCAACGTGCCCGTGCAGCGCTACGAACTGACCCCGGACCGGCTGGCCGGCGAGGTCTGCGAGCGCGCCGGCTCCGGTCTCTCCGAGGCCGCCTGGAAGACGTACCTCCCGGATCTGCCGTACCGGCGCACCTGCTGACGGGGGATCAGGCGTTCTTGATCGCCGAGATGTCGAAGTTCAGCTTGATCTTGTCGGAGACCAGGACGCCACCCGTCTCCAGCGTGGCGTTCCAGGTCAGGCCCCACTCGGAGCGCTTGATCTCGGCCTTGCCCTCGAAGCCCACGCGCTCGTTGCCGAAGGGGTCCTTCGCGGCGCCGTTGAACTCCAGGTCGATGGTGAGCGGCTTGGTGGTGCCGAGAATCGTGAGGTCACCGGTGATGCGGTAGTCCTCGTCGCCGAGCGCCTCCGCTTTGGTGGAGCGGAAGGTCATCGTCGGGAACTCGTCGATCTTGAAGAAGTCGGCGCTCTTGAGGTGGCCGTCCCGGTCCGCCGAACCGGTGTCGATGCTGTCCATCTTGACGTCGATGGACGCCGTCGACGCGGCGGGGTCGCCGCCGTCCAGGTGCAGCGAGCCGCTGAAGTCGCCGAACTTGCCCTTGACGTTGGTCACCATCGCGTGGCGCACGGTGAAGCCGATCGTGGAGTGCGCGGCGTCGATCGTGTAGTCGCCGGTCAGTGCGGTCAGGTCGGTGTTCGCCATGACGAGACTCCCTAGAGGTGAGTATGTTGAATCTTGAACCACTCAACGCGAACGACCGTAGACCTATTCCGCGGGCCTTTCAACATCATCCGCGAAGTGTTGGCCCGACGGTCTCCCGGTGGTACACGCCCCGATATGAACCCGCAGCGCAGAGCCCACCCGCACCCCACCCGCCGGGCCGTTCTGATCGCGGCCGCACTCCTCGCCGCGGCGGCCCCCGCGCCCGCCTCCGCGGCGGCCGACCCCTACGCCGTCCTGCGCCGACGCTGGCTCGACATCGCCCTCGGCACCGGCTACGACCCCACCGCCGAGCCCTACGCCGCCCGCCTCGCCGAGACCGGCGCACTCGCCCGCGCCTTCCGCGCCACCATGACCCCGGCCTCCGCCTCCCTGTGGCCCGGCTTCCCCTACGACCCCCCGACCGGCATCACCCAGAGCTACAGCCGCCTGTGGACCATGACCCAGGCCTACCTCCAGCAGGGCACCGGCTCGACCGGCGACGAGACCCTCCTCGCGGACGTCCTGCGCGGCCTCGACCACCTCTCCGCCACGGTCTACCACCCCGCCACCACCCGCTACGGCAACTGGTGGGAATGGCAGATCGGCAGCCCCCGCCTCCTCATGGACACCACGATCGCGCTCTACGACCACCTCGGCGCCCGGCGCGTCGAGGCGGCCTGCGCCGCCGTGGACCACTTCATCCCCGACACCGCGCTCACCGACTACTCCGGCACCTCCACCGGCGCCAACCGCGTCGACCTGTGCCGCTCCGTCGCCCTGCGCGGCATCCTCGGCGCCGCCCCCGACCGGATCGCCCTCGCCCGCGACGCGCTCTCACCGGTCTTCCCGTACGTCACGAAGGGCGACGGCCTCTACGCCGACGGGTCCTTCGTCCAGCACACCTGGGTCGCCTACTCCGGCACCTACGGCCAGGTCATGCTCGACGGCCTCGGCCGCCTCTTCGCCCTCCTCGCCGGCTCCGCGTGGGAGGTGACCGACCCGGCCAGGCGGATCGTCCTCGACAGCGTCGAGCGCGCCTACGCCCCGCTGATCCACGACGGGCTGGTGATGGACAGCGTCAACGGCCGTGCCGTCAGCCGGGGTTACCTGAAGAGCGACGACCGGCACGTCATGCGCAGCGACCACTTCCACGGCCAGGGGATCATCGCCGCCGTCGCGCTGCTCGCGGGCGGGGCGGACGCGGGGGAGCGGGACCGCTGGTACGGGATGGTGAAGGGCTGGATCGAACGGGACACCGTCGCCCCGGTCCTGACGGCCCCTCAGTTCGGCGTGGCCGACCTCGCCCGGCTGCACACGGTGGCCGGTTCGCCGGTCCCGGCCGCCCCCGAGCCCGTCGGCCACCACCTCTTCGCCGCCATGGACCGGGCCGTCCACCGCCGCCCCGGATTCGTCGCGAACATCGCCATGGCCAGCGACCGCATCGCCCACTACGAGTGCGGCAACGGCGAGAACCCGCGCGGCTGGCACACCGGCGCAGGAATGCTCTCCTGGTGGGTGCCGGGCGGCGGCGACCAGTACACGGACTGGTACTGGCCCACCGTCGACTGGTACCGCCTCCCGGGGACGACGGTCTCCACCGGGCGCCTGCCCGACCGGGCGGGCGGCGAGTGGGGCGAGCCCAAGCCGGACGTCCGCTGGGTCGGCGGCACGACCGACGGCGAGTACGCGGCGGTCGGCCAGCATCTCAAGGGCCTGGCATCGACGCTCCAGGCCCGCAAGTCGTGGTTCTGCGCCGAGGACGCGGTGATCTGCCTCGGCGCGGGCATCACCTGCACGGACGGCGTTCCGGTCGAGACGGTCGTGGACAACCGCAACCTGGGGGAGGACGGCACGCGGACGTTCGTACGGGGAAGGGGCTGGGCCCATCTGGAGGGACACGGCGGCTGGCTCGTCCCCGAGGGGCTGCGGGCCCTGCGCGAGGACCGGACCGGCGCCTGGTCCGACATCAACACCACCAGTACGGACGAACGGCGTACCCGCCGGTGGCAGACCCTCTGGCTCGACCACGGCACCGACCCGGTGGACGCCACGTACGCCTATGTCCTGCTGCCCGGCGCCTCCCGCCGTACCGTCGCCGCCCGGGCCGCCGACCGCCACTGGCTGTCGGTCCTCGCCAACGACAGCGCCTGCCAGGCGGTCCGTGTCGACCGCCTCGGCCTCACCGCCGCGAACTTCTGGCGGGCCGGAACGGCGGGTCCGTTCACCGCCTCGGCGGGGGCGAGTGTGCTGGTCCGGCGCCGGGGCCGGACCGCTACGCTCTGCGTGAGCGAACCCCCTCGAACGGGTGAACCGCTGGAGATCGTCTGGAACCACCCGGTGCGCGCGGTCCTGCGGGCCGACGACACCGTCGAGGTGCTCGCCACCGGCCGCCTGCTGCACCTGCGCGTCACTCCCGGAACGGCCTGCGCCTCGCATGAGTGTGAGCTGGCTCTCACACCCTGACTTTGTGCGACCCCTACAAGCGGCAGGCCCCCTGAGCAGTCGGAACGCCTGCATGCCTGCCGGGTTCTGTTCAGTGGCACCAGGAAAACGGGCCGGAGACTGTACGGAGTCGACGGCTCGCTTTCCTCGCGGGTCTTCGTAAGGTCGCTACATGACCGTTTTGGATGAGGCGCCGGGTGAGTCGACGGGTGAGCCGACGGACGCGCGCGGGCGGGTGGCCGAGCTGCACGAGATCCGTGCGACGGCCCTGGCCGGCCCCAGCGAGAAGGCGACCGAGGCGCAGCACGCCAAGGGCAAGCTGACCGCACGGGAGCGCATCGAGCTGCTCCTCGACCCGGGTTCCTTCCAGGAGGTCGAGCAGCTGCGCCGGCACCGGGCGACCGGGTTCGGCCTGGAGGCCAAGAAGCCGTACACCGACGGTGTGATCACCGGCTGGGGCACGGTGGAGGGCCGTACGGTCTTCGTCTACGCCCACGACTTCCGCATCTTCGGCGGCGCGCTGGGCGAGGCCCACGCCACGAAGATCCACAAGATCATGGACATGGCCATCGCGGCCGGTGCGCCGCTGGTCTCCCTGAACGACGGCGCGGGCGCCCGTATCCAGGAGGGCGTCTCGGCGCTCGCCGGCTACGGCGGCATCTTCCAGCGCAACACCAAGGCGTCCGGCGTCATCCCGCAGATCTCGGTGATGCTCGGCCCGTGCGCGGGCGGCGCGGCCTACAGCCCCGCCCTCACGGACTTCGTGTTCATGGTCCGCGAGACCTCGCAGATGTTCATCACCGGACCGGACGTCGTGAAGGCGGTGACCGGCGAGGAGATCACCCAGAACGGCCTCGGCGGCGCCGACGTGCACGCCGAGACCTCCGGCGTCTGCCACTTCGCCTACGACGACGAGGAGACCTGCCTCGCCGAGGTGCGCTACCTGCTGGCGATGCTCCCGCAGAACAACCGGGAGAACCCGCCGCGGGCGGAGTCCACGGACGCGGCCGACCGGCGCGGCGACGTGCTGCTCGACCTGGTCCCGGCGGACGGCAACCGGCCCTACGACATGGCCAAGGTGATCGAGGAGATCGTCGACGACGGCGACTACCTCGAGGTCCACGAGCGCTGGGCCCGCAACATCATCTGCGCGCTGGCCCGCCTGGACGGCCAGGTGGTCGGCATCGTGGCGAACCAGCCCTCCACGCTCGCCGGTGTCCTGGACATCGAGGCGTCGGAAAAAGCTGCACGTTTCGTCCAGATGTGTGACGCTTTTAACATCCCGATCGTCACTCTCCTGGACGTCCCCGGGTTCCTCCCGGGCGTCGACCAGGAGCACGGCGGAATCATCCGCCACGGCGCGAAGCTCCTCTACGCCTACTGCAACGCCACCGTGCCGAGGATCTCCCTGATCCTGCGCAAGGCGTACGGCGGGGCCTACATCGTCATGGACAGCCAGTCCATCGGCGCCGACCTCACCTACGCCTGGCCGACGAACGAGATCGCCGTGATGGGCGCCGAAGGTGCCGCCAACGTCATCTTCCGGCGTCAGATCGCCGAGGCCGAGGACCCCGAGGCCATGCGGGCCCGCATGGTCAAGGAGTACAAGTCCGAGCTCATGCACCCGTACTACGCGGCCGAGCGCGGTCTGGTCGACGACGTCATCGACCCGGCGGAGACCCGCGAGGTCCTGATCAAGTCCCTCGCGATGCTCCAGTCCAAGCACGCCGACCTGCCCTCCCGTAAGCACGGCAACCCCCCGCAGTAACCCGGCGGACCCTCCGCGACACCCTCGCGGAAACCTCTCTCACGGAGACTGTGACCTATGAACACCCCTGACATCCGCGTCGAGAAGGGCCACGCCGAGCCCGAGGAAGTCGCCGCCATCACGGCGATCCTCCTGGCTCGCGCCGCGGCCGCCCCGTCGTCCACCCCGACCCACCGAGGCCGCCCCAAGGCCGGCTGGCGCCGCCTGGAGCGCGAGGGCGGCTTCCGGGCCCCGCACAGCTGGCACTGAGCACCTCCAGCGCCTTCAGCACGTGACGAAGGCCCCGGCCGCCGAGAGGGCGGCCGGGGCCTTCGTACGCGTACGGTGATGCCACCGACCGCGACGGAGGGGGGAACCGATGGGTGTGCCTGGCGAGTTGACGGCCGAGGTCGAGCGCGTCGACGAGCTGCTCCGATCCGTCTCCCTCCGGGAGGTGGACATGCGGGACCCCGACTGGATGGCCAAGGTGAGCGCGGCGCCGCATCCGCTGGACGAGGCGCACGTCCGGGCGGAGGCCGAAACGGGACTGCGCGCGCTGCTCGCCTGCTACGACCAGGGGGACGAGCCCACCCGGGCCGCCGTACGAGCCCTGCTGAACCGCTGCTCCGACTTCTCGGCGGTCACGGGCCTGCCGTCCCGGCCGGTGTCCGGGGACTCCCTCCGCCGCGAGCTGCTCCACCTGTCCGCGCGGGACCACGGCAAGGACACCCGGGACGAGATGGTCCTGCTGAACGACCTGTGCGCGCAGGCCCGGGACGCGGGGGTCGACATCCGCCCGCTCCTGCTGGAGGTGGCCGCTCTCTCCAGCGACGAGGACAAGTACGGGATGGGCTCCGTCCGGGACATCCTCCGCAGGGCCGCCGACCGGGACCCCGCCGGACTCTGGTAGCCCCCCGCCCCTGCCTCCCGCCCTTCTGCCCCGACACAGCACAACGGCCCCCGTACCTCCCGAAGGAGGCGCGGGGGCCGTCTCTCGCGTGCGTCCTACCGGAGCCGCGCCATCAGCGCGTGCTCCACCAGCGTGATCAGCGCCGACTTCGCGTCCGCCCGGTGGCGTGCGTCCGTCGTGATGATCGGGGTGTCCGGGCCGATCTGGAGCGCCTCGCGGACCTCGTCCGGGTTGTACGGCTGCTGGCCGTCGAAGCCGTTGAGGGCGATGACGAAGGGGAGACCGGAGTTCTCGAAGTAGTCGACGGCCGGGAAGCAGTCGGCGAGCCTCCGGGTGTCGACCAGGACGATCGCACCGATCGCGCCGCGTACGAGGTCGTCCCACATGAACCAGAAGCGGTCCTGTCCGGGTGTACCGAAGAGGTACAGGATCAGGTCCTGGTCCAGGGTGATGCGGCCGAAGTCCATGGCGACCGTGGTGGTCGTCTTGTCCCCGGTGTGGGTGAGGTCGTCGATGCCCGCGGACGCGGACGTCATCACGGCCTCGGTACGCAGCGGGTTGATCTCCGAGACGGCCCCGACGAACGTGGTCTTGCCCACGCCGAAGCCACCCGCCACCACGATCTTCGCCGAGGTGGTGGAGCGGGAAGGACCGCCGCTAGAGCTTGCGAAGTCCACTGAGCACCCTTTCGAGCAGTGTCACGTCTGGCTGGCCGCCGGCGTTCTCGTCGCCGCCGGGCTGATGAATGGCGACCAGTCCCGCCTCCGCCAAGTCGGCGACGAGGATCCTGGCCACGCCGAGAGGGATCGTGAGGAGGGCCGAGATCTCGGCCACCGACTTGATCTCACGGCAGAGGTTGCAGATCCGCTGATGCTCGGGCAGCTGGCCCTGCATCTGGTGCGGCTGCGCGGTGGTGTGCACCAGCGCCTCGATGGCGAGCTGGTAGCGGGGGCGAGTCCGGCCGCCGGTCATGGCGTACGGACGCACCAGGGGGTTGTTCGACGCCCCGGCGGGCGCCGGCTCGGAGCGTCGCTGCGGCTGCACGGGCTGGATGCGCGGGGCCGGCGGCTGGTCGTACGGCGACGGCCCGGGACCCTGCGGACCCTGGGGCGCGTACGGCTGCTGGCGCCGCTGGCTCGGTGCGGAGGGGAAGTTGTAGCGGTTCGGGTTCTGGGAACCGTCGTTCTGGCCCTGGCCAGGGCCGTACGACCAATTGCCAGATGAACCACCTGGGGGTGTTGCCACTTTCTCTCCTCCTCCGACTGTGCCGGGCACCCATCACTGTGGAGCCGCGTCCCGAAACCTTACGGCCCCGGGACGCCAAAACGCACCGTCTGTCTGTCAGTTGAGCAGGCTGCCCTGGAGCTCCGCACGCAGATCGGGCGTCAGGACCGAACCGGCACGGTCCACCAGAAGGGCCATCTCGTACCCGATGAGGCCGATGTCCGCCTCCGGATGTGCGAGAACCGCGAGCGACGAACCGTCGGAAACGGACATGATGAAGAGGAATCCCCGCTCCATCTCCACAACTGTCTGGTTCACGGCCCCACCCTCGAAGATGCGGGAGGCACCCGCGGTCAGCGAGGTCAGACCGGACGCGACGGCAGCCAGCTGGTCGGCCCGGTCGCGGGGAAAGCCTTCGGACATCGCCAGAAGGAGTCCGTCGGCGGAGACCACCACCGTGTGCGACACCCCGGGGGTGTTGTCCACGAAGTTGGTGATCAACCAGTTCAGGTTCTGTGCCGCCTGGCTCATCGGGCTCACACTAACGCTCCTGGTTGTAGGTGCTGTCAGAACCGAAGCCCTGACCGTTCGTTTCACTGCCTGCGTTGCGGCCCCGCTGGACCCCGCGACGCAGATTGCTCAGCCTGCCCCGGACGTCCTCGGGAGCGCGGGAGACCGACGGGCCCCCCTGCGGGGTGGCTTCGGCGGCTCCCTCGACCAGGTTGGCCTTGGGCACCCGCCGCGGCAGACCGGAGGAGGTGACCCCGCCCGCCTTGGGCTTGCGGAGCTGGGAGGCCTGCTGCCACCGCTCGTCGTTGGAGGAGCGCCAGATGTCGCCGCCGTTGCTCTCGGGAGCGGAGGTGGCCGGCTCCTGGTTCGCGTGCCGCGTGCCGTTCGAGCCGTTCGCGCCGGCCGCGGTGGATCCGCGGCGGGGGAGGCCGGCATCGGTCAGCTCGTGACCCACGGAGGCGGGGGCCGGTCCCGGACGGTCGAAGCCTACGCGGTCACGCTCACTCACGTCAGCGGCCTGCGCAGATTCCGCTTCCGGAGCGTACTGGTCCGGGTAGCCGCCCCGGTAACTGTCCGGCTGCGGCCAGTCATCCTGGTAGCGGCGCTCCTCGAAGCCCGAGAAGGTCTCCGGCGCGGCCGCGTGCACCGCCGCGGGCTCCTCCTGGACCGGCTCCGCATACGACGGCTCCGG
The DNA here is from genome assembly GCF_010548375.1 of Streptomyces sp. SID13726. Classification (GTDB taxonomy): domain Bacteria; phylum Actinomycetota; class Actinomycetes; order Streptomycetales; family Streptomycetaceae; genus Streptomyces. Next base: position 169,119 of record NZ_JAAGLY010000012.1, on the reverse strand, counting down.
GTAACCGCCGTTCGGCGAGAACGTGTCGTTCTGCGGCAGGCCGCCGTTCTGCGCGAAGTACGGCTCCTCGTACGCCGGGCGCTTCGGCTCGTCGTACGACGTCTGCCGCTGCTCCTCGTACGGCGCCTGCTGCGCCTCCTCGTACGACGTCTGCTGGTCGTAGGAGGCGGGCTGCTGCTCGGCGTAGCCCGGGTGGCCGTTGTCGTAACCGGTCTGCGGGGCGTTGTGGGGAGCGTCGAACGCGTCGGCGTACGACGGCGTCTCCGGGCCCTGGAGAGCGGCCGGCTCGTCCTGGTGCTGGGCCTCCAGGGCCGCGCGGCGCTCCTCACGCATCAGGGAGCGGCCCACCGGGTCCAGCTCGCGTATGTCGTCCGGGACCTCGGAGTAGCGGCTGTCGTCGAAGCCGAGCTCCGCTGCCGTACGCATGGGCAGACCGTTGTTGAAGTCCTCGCCCTGGTACTGCTGCTCCGGCATGATCTGCGAGACGGTGAACTCGTCGCTGGCCGGCTGGTGCTCGCCGCCACCGCCGTGGGTGATCGCGTCGGGCAGCATGACCAGCGAGGTGGTGCCGGCCTGCTCGCCCGAGGGGCGCAGCTGGACGCGGATGCCGTGCCGGTCGGAGAGCCGGCCGACCACGAAGAGGCCCATGCGCTGGGAGATCGCGGCGTCCACGGTCGGCGGGTTGGCCAGCTTGTGGTTGATGTCCGCGAAGTCCTCGGCGGTGAGGCCGATGCCCTTGTCGTGGATCTCGATCATGATGCGGCCGTCGGGGAGACGGGTCGCGGTGACGCGGACCTTGGTCTGCGGCGAGGAGAACGTGGTCGCGTTCTCCAGCAGCTCGGCGAGCAGGTGCACGAGGTCGGTGACCGCGCGGCCGTGGATCTCGGCCTCGGGGACGCCGGACAGCTCGATGCGCTCGTACTGCTCCACCTCGGAGGAGGCGGCACGGAGCACGTCGACCAGCGGGACCGGCTGGTCCCAGCGGCGGCCGGGCTCCTCGCCGGCGAGGACCAGGAGGTTCTCGCCGTTGCGGCGCATACGGGTCGCGAGGTGGTCCAGGCGGAAGAGGTTCTCCAGCTGGTCCGGGTCGGCCTCGTTGTTCTCCAGGTCGGTGATCAGGGTCAGCTGGCCCTCGATCAGGGACTGGTTGCGCCGGGAGAGGTTGGTGAAGATCGCGTTGATGTTGCCCCGCAGCAGGGCCTGCTCGGAGGCGAGTCGTACGGCCTCGCGGTGGACCTGGTCGAAGGCGCGGGCGACTTCGCCGATCTCGTCCTTGGTGTTGATGGGGATCGGCGCGACCCGGGTGTCGACCCGGCCGGGGTCGGTGCGGGAGAGCTGGTCGACCAGCATCGGCAGGCGCTGCTCGGCGATGCCGAAGGCGGCGTTGCGCAGCTGACGCATCGAGCGGGACATCTGCCGGGCGACCGCACCGGCCAGGATGAACGCCAGGAGGAGGGCGACCACGACGGCGGCACCCACGATGAACGCGTCGCGCTTGGCGTCGTCGGCGATGCTCGCGGCCTCGTTCACCGCGGTGTCGGCCAAGTCGGTCTCGATCTGCCGGTACGCGTTGTACTTGAGGGTGTTGACCGCCCACCAGTTCTCGGCGGTGATGCCGTCCTTGGCGAGCGCCTCACGGGCGCTGTCGTCCATGGAGGGCAGCTGGGCGAGGCTCGTGACCATCTCGGTGGGCTCGGAGGGCGGCGGGACGTAGGTCTGGCCCTTGGCGGCGGCCTCGGTGGCGGCCTGCTTGGCCAGCGCGGCACCCTCGGTCTGGATCTGCTTCTTCGCGGTCTCGAGCTTCGCGGCGTCGGCCTCGGTGCCACCGCCGACGTACTCCTCGACGGCGATGCCCTCCAGGTACGCGTACGAGGACAGGGCGACCTTCTGGCTGGCGAAACTGCTCAGCCCCGGGCCCGGCTTGATCAGCAGGTGCATGCCGATGGAGCGCTGGAGCGACAGGGCCGCCTTGGTGAGCTCGATGGCGTAGACCGTGCGGCCGTAGCTGGTGATGTTTCCGGTGCCGAGGCCGAGCTCGTTGGCGAACTCGGTCAGCGGGTGCGCGACCTGGGTGTAGCCCTCCTCGGTCTTCACCCCGGTGAACTTGGAGGAGGTGTAGGCGCCCGCGCGCAGCGTCTGGAGACCGCCCTCGCCGTCCCTGAACAGCTTGAGGCGGCGCTGGAGGCCCGCCTTCTGCGGCATGTTCTGGGCGGCCTCGTCGAAGGCCGCGGCGGCCTCGTCGGTCTTCTTGCGAGCGGCGACGACCGTGGCGTTGTCCTGGCCCTCCCCGCTGAGCAGGGGGGCGGCGGTGCTGTCGCGCTCGTTGTAGAGGGCGTCGGCGTAGCTGAGGGAGGCCCGCACCAGACGCGCGGTGTTCTCCGCGTCCTCGGCCTCCCGCCAGGTGTCGATCGAGCTCTTCACCTGGAAGCCGCCCATGACGAGGCCGACGATCACGGGTATGAGCAGGATCGCGTTCAGCCGGGTCGGCACGCGCCAGTTGCGCGGGGAGAAGCGGCCACCGCTGGACGCCGGCGCGGGCGTCGGCTCCGAACCGGGCACAGGGGTGGGCGCCGCTCCGCGCGGCGGCGGGGTGAAGTTGCCCCGGGCCGACGGCTCGGGACCGTTCTTGCTTCGCCTCACTCGACCAACAACCTCTCGGAGGGGTCGGCACCTACGTTGTGCCGCAGTCTCTCAGAGCCCAGTACGCCATCGACTAGTGAGTACGTCTTTGACTATTGGGCAGTTCAGGCATTCCAGCACGACGGCCTGCGCACCTCCAAACAGTGGTACGCGGGGATTACGAGTGATGTAAGCCCTAGATAAAACGGTCATAAAGAGCGAGCCCCGTCAAAAGACGGGGCCGTTGTGAGCGCAGCGAGACCGGTTGGCAACCACGCGTGGCCGTACCACCCGATTCCTCTGCCGAAACGTTATGAACACCGGGGCCGACCGTGTCAAAGACCACAGCCGGCTCCGGTACATCTACGACAACTGCCGTATGACGCTGTTGATTTGGGAGCTGGTCGACACGCCTCGGGGGCGTTACCGCAGGCGCGCCATCAGGGCGTGCTCGACCAGGGTGATCAGGGCACTCTTGGCGTCCGACCGGTGCCGGGCGTCCGTGGTGATGATCGGTGCGTCCGGCCCGATCTGCAAGGCCTCGCGCACCTCCTCGGGAGCGTACGGCTGGTGTCCGTCGAAGCCGTTGAGGGCCACGACGAACGGCAGGCCGCTGTTCTCGAAGTAGTCGACCGCGGGGAAGCAGTCCGCGAGCCGGCGGGTGTCGACCAGCACCACGGCGCCGATCGCGCCGCGTACGAGGTCGTCCCACATGAACCAGAAGCGGTCCTGTCCGGGGGTACCGAAGAGGTACAGGATCAGGTCCTGGTCCAGGGTGATGCGGCCGAAGTCCATGGCGACCGTGGTGGTCGTCTTGTCCCCGGTGTGGGTGAGGTCGTCGATGCCCGCGCTGGCGGACGTCATCACGGCCTCCGTGCGCAGCGGGTTGATCTCGGAGACCGCTCCCACGAACGTGGTCTTGCCCACGCCGAAGCCGCCCGCCACCACGATCTTCGCGGAGGTGGTGGCCCGCCCCGCGTCAGAGCTTGCGAAGTCCACTGAGCACCCTTTCGAGCAGCGTCACATCGGGAGCGCCGCCGTTGTTCTCGTCGCCGCCCGGCTGGTGAATGGCGACCAGGCCCGCCTCGGCGAGGTCCGCGACGAGGATCCTGGCCACGCCGAGCGGCATGGCGAGCAGCGCCGAGACCTCGGCGACCGACTTCACCTCACGGCAGAGGTGGCAGATGCGCTGGTGCTCGGGGAGCAGTCCCATCAGCGCCGCCGGGTCGGCCGTCGTGCTGATCAGGGCCTCGATGGCGAGCTGGTAGCGCGGCCGGGTCCGGCCGCCGGTCATCGCGTACGGACGTACCAGCGGCTGGTCGCCCTCATCCTCGTACGGCTCCGCGTACGGATCATGAGAGGCGGTGGGCGGGGTCATGAATCCTCCGGGCGGGACAGCAAGTCGGTCGGGCAAGCCGTCTGAAGAGGCCGGTGGGGGGATTGTGGCGGCCGGACGGTGATTTGGTGAGGCGGGTGGAACCGGGCGGGTCAGTGGAGCAGACTGCCTTGCAGCTCGGCTCGCAGGTCGGGCGTGAGCACGGCGCCCGCGCGATCGACGAGCAGCGCCATCTCGTAGCCGACGAGGCCGATGTCGCATTCCGGGTGGGCGAGGACCGCCAGCGACGAACCGTCCGAGACGGACATGAGGAAGAGGAATCCCCGCTCCATCTCCACGACGGTCTGCGCCACGTTGCCGCCCTCGAAGATCCGGGAGGCGCCCGCGGTCAGTGAGGTGAGTCCGGACGCGACGGCCGCCAGCTGGTCGGCACGGTCGCGCGGGAAACCCTCGGACATCGCCAGCAGAAGGCCGTCGGCGGACACGACGACGGTGTGGGACACCCCGGGGGTGTTGTCCACGAAGTTGGTGATCAACCAGTTGAGGTTCTGTGCCGCCTGGCTCATCGGGCTCAACTAACGCTCCTGCTGGTGAGTGGGGTTCGGGAAGCTGCCCGTCTGGCCGTTGCCGCCGACCTGACGACCTTGCGCGATACCCCGACGGAGATTGGTCAGCCGGCCGCGTACGTCGTCAGGCGAACGCGAGACCTGCGGACCGTTTTGGTGCTGTTGCTGCTGAGCCGTGCCCGGGACGAGGTTCGCCCTGGGGACCCGGCGCGGCAGACCGGAGGTGGTGACACCGCCCGCCGCCGGCTGCCGGACACGCTCCGCCTGCCGGACGAGGTCGTCGTTCGGCGAGGAGCGCCAGGCCGCGGAGGCCGTGGGACGCTGCGGAGCGGCGGCGGAACTCTGTGGGGCCGCAGGAGCCTGCTGCGGCTGCTGGGGCGTACGGGGGGCCGAGGAGCCGTTGCCGTTGGCCGGCTGTCCCTGGCCCGCGCCGTGGAACCAGTTGGTCTCCAGCGTGTCGTACAGCGGCGTACGGCCGTCGCCGGGCCCCGAGGCCGGAGGCAGCGCCTCGGGTTCCTGGCGGGCCGGCCGCTGCGGACGCGGCGGCATGGGCGGACGGGGAGCGCCGAAGTCGGCGCCGTTGCTCTGCGGCCGCTCGAACTGGCCGGTGGACGACGGGTTCTGACGGCCCGGCAGGGAGTGCTGCCCGGTGGAGCTGCCGTCGAAGCCCGGTACCGAGAACTGGCCCGTCGCGTTGGCGTCGTAGGAGCCCGGGCCGGTGAACTGCCCGGTCTCCCGCGAGCTGCCGTTCTGCCCGCCGGGGGTGCCGAAGACGTCCGAGCGGACGAACTGGCCCGTGTTCTGCGGGGGGTTCGCACCCGGGCGCGGGAACTCGCCGGTGTCCTGGGGGCCGTTCGCACCCGGCCGCGGGAACTGGCCGGTCTGCTGCGGGCCGTTCCCACCGGGCCGCGGGAACTGCCCGGTGTTCTGCGGTGCGTCGAAGTCCGGGCGCGGGAACTGGCCCGTGTTCTGCGGCGCGTCGAAGTCGGGCCGCGGGAACTCGGACGTGGCCGCCGGGCTCCGGTGGTCGTCGATGCGCGGCATCCGGGACGTCGCGGCCGGGTCCTCGTCGTGACCGCGCGGGGTGTCCAGCGAGGCGCGTGGCACCGGCGGCTGGGCGTTCTCGTCGCTCCAGCTGGGCGTGCGGGGCTGTGCGTTGCCGCCCGGCAGCTCGGCGCGCGGACCACCGCGGCCCGGCAGCTGCGGCCGACGGCGCCTGCCGCCCTGCTCGGAGCCCTGGTTCGGGTTCGAGGGCTGCGACTGCGGGGGCGTCTGGCTCCGGCCGCCGAAGGCGTCCTGACCACCACCGAAGGCGTCCTGGCTGCTGAACGCGTCCTGGCCCGGCATGCCCGTACCCGCGGCCTGGAGGCCCTGCGGGGCACCCGGGGCCTGGCCGCCGAAGCCGGCGCCCGCCGGAGCGGGGCGGCCCTGCGGAGGCGTACCCGGACCCTGCGGTCCACGCGGTCCGCCCGGTCCACCGGGACGACCGCCCTGACCGCTGCCGGGCAGTGCGGCCCGCGGACCCTGACCGGAGTTGAGCCGGCCGCCCGCGGGAGCACCGGAGCCGAGGGCCCCCGCGCCGGCCCCGGCGGGAGCGCCGCCGAGGGCACCGCCGCCCTGGCCGTTTCCGCTGCCACGGCGGGCCGCGGCCACACCGGCGGCGGCCTGGGCCGCGGCGGGGGCGCCGGGGACACCCTGACCGGGCTTGGGCTGGGGCTTCTTGCCGCCCTGGGCGACATCCACGGGCAGCATGACCAGCGCGGTCGTACCACCGGAGTCGGACGGGCGCAGCTGGATGCGGATGCCGTGGCGCTGGGACAGCCGGCCGACCACGAACAGGCCCATGCGGCGCGAGACCGAGACGTCCACGGTGGGCGGCGAGGCGAGCCGCTCGTTGATCTGCGCGAGGTCCTCGGGGGAGAGGCCGATGCCGGTGTCGTGGATCTCGATCAGGACGCGGCCGTCGGGCAGGGCGTGACCGGTGACCTTGACCTTGGTCTGCGGAGAGGAGAACGAGGTCGCGTTCTCCAGCAGCTCGGCGAGCAGGTGCACGAGGTCGTTGACCACACGCCCGGCCACTTCGGTGGTCGGCACGGCGGCCAGCTCGATGCGCTCGTACTGCTCCACCTCGGAGGCGGCGGCGCGGAGCACGTCGACCAGCGGGACCGGGCGGGTCCAGCGTCGGCCGGGCTCCTCACCCGCGAGGACGAGGAGGTTCTCGCCGTTCCGGCGCATACGGGTCGCGAGGTGGTCGAGCTTGAAGAGCGAGGACAGCTGGTCCGGGTCGGCCTCGCGGGACTCCAGTTCGGAGATGAGCGAGAGCTGACGCTGGATGAGGCCCTGGGAGCGGCGCGAGAGGTTGGTGAACATCGCGTTGACGTTGCCCCGCAGAAGGGCCTGCTCGGCGGCGAGGCGGACGGCCTCGCGGTGCACGTCGTCGAAGGCCGCGGCCACCCGGCCGATCTCGTCCCGGGAGTGCACACCGACCGACTCGACGGAGGTGTCGACGTCCTGCGGGTCGGACTCGGAGAGCTGCTTGACCAGCTCGGGCAGCCGGTCCTGGGCGACCTTGGTGGCGGTCTCCTGGAGGCGGCGCAGCGAGCGGATCATGGACCGGGCGACGACGAAGGCGCCGACCAGGGAGACACCGAGGACGAGCAGGATCAGCGCACCGGAGATGATCGCCTCGCGCTCGGACTCACTGCGCAGCTCGCGGGCCTTCTGCTCCATGTCCTCAAGCAGGGTGTGCTCGATGTTGCCCATCTGCTGGATCTTGGTCGAGCTGTCGTCGACCCAGTCCTTGTACGACCGCTTGTCCAGGGTGGCCAGACCGTCCGACCGGCCGAGCGCGCGCCCGGCGTAGGTGTCGGTGGCCTCGATGGTGGAGTTGCCGTTCTCGATGGGCTTGAGGAGCTCCTCGGCGCCTTCGTCGCCGTAGATGCTCCGGAAGCTGCTGAGCTCGGACTCCTCGCTGTCGAGAGCGCCCTGGGCGTAGAGCCGGTCGTTGTCGCTGATGGTGCCGGTGGTCGTGTTGTTGGCGGGCAGGGCCGCCGCCAGGACCGCGCGCTGGATGGAGGCGTACTCCTTGGCCGAGGAGAAGGCCGCCAGGGCACGGGTGCGCTGGATCATGTCCGGGTTGCTGGTGGCCTCGGCCATGTCCTGGGAGAGGTCCAGCAGGTGGGTGATCAGCCGGTGGTAGGACTCCACCGTCTGGGTGGAGTTGTCCTTGGACTCGTAGGCGTCGCTGCGGATCTTGCTCAGCGTGTCCAGGTCGCGGACCAGGCCGACGAGGCTGTCGCGGACGCCCTGGAGGTTGCCGTCCTTGCTGGAGGTGTCGATGTCCTCGGCGGCGTTGATGAAGTTGGTCGCGGCCCGGTCCGTCTTGTCCCGGTAGCCCTTGACCGTGATGTCGCTCGCCGTGGAGTTGTGGGCCAGCGGACCGGCCGACTGGTCGCGCTCCTCCTGGAGGGCGGCGGCCAGCTCGGTGGCCTGCTTGGTCATCTCCGTCAGCAGCTTCATGTTGTCGAGCTGCTGGATGTCGTCCATCGAGTCGTTGATGCGCAGCGCGCCCAGCGAGGTCGCCGCGACGACGGGGAGTGCGAGCAGCGACACCAGACGCGTGGAGATGCGCCAGTTGCGCAGAGCTATTCGCGATCCCGGTCCGCTCGGACCCTTGGGGGGCTTCACCGACGGCGTGGCCGGACCGGTGGGGCCGCCGGTTCCCGAGGGGCCGGACGCCGACGTGCCGAGGCGCCCGGGGCGCTCACCGCCGTCGACGGACTGGGCCGGGCCCGGGTTCTGGGCGTGCTGGGGCGAGGAACTGCCGACATGGGGGCCAGTCCCGCCGTGCTGCTCCGGCTCGGCCGAAGCGCTGCCATCCCTCTTGAAACGTCCCTGCACTAGCGTCGCAACCTCTGGACCAGGCACCCCTCCGCAGGACGGAGAAGCACGGTGTCGGCGTTGTGGGGAGCGCCCTGAATGCGCGCCCCGGGTGATCTGAGTGACCGGCGCTGGCTCCCCCTTCTCACCGCCGCTCGGCGCTTCTCTGCGCCCCCTGTGCGCCGGCTCGATCCCGCGGCGGTCCGTGGAATTCCAGCACAGTGCCGGATCTCCAACAAGGTCCATGGGTCAGACCGTGACCTACGTGACACCACGTGAGGGCCGAGTCACCGGCCGTGGAAAGCTTTCCGGTGGATAACGGACATGGCCCCGCGAGTCACCCCGCGGTCAAGGGTGTCCCAGTCGCCATGATCAGGAGCGGAATGATGGCTTCAGGGAGTCAATGTCCGTTTCGTTGGGGTGAGTTGAGACTCGTAATTGTCCGGTTTGCCCACAGGTCAGTGAGGAAACTCACATGCCGATCATGAGGTCTCCACGGCCTGGGAGGGGAATGGCATGTTTAGCCTGGCGCTTTACAAGAAGGCCGCTTCTGCCCAACCCACCACCGCTGAGGTCGAGAACAACCGTGAAGACGACGATGATGTTCCGCAACATTGCCAACCCGCGGCGCACCACGCTGGCGCACCTCGAGGGCGCCGACGCGCTGGAGGCCCCGCAGCAGCCGGAGCACACGCTCGACCTCCCGGCCCAGACCGCCAACCCCCGCCGCACGGTCCTGATGGAGATCCCGGTCTCCGCAGCCAAGTAACCGTAGCGCGCCCGGATCACCGCCCTCGGGGCGGGTGACCCGGGCGTATCGCGTGAGCCTGCGAGGGCGCCCGAGGCTCCGGATGCAGACCCCCGACGCCCGCCGCGCCGCGGCTGACGACACAGCCCCTCCGCCCGGCGACGCACCCACCGGACACCGCTCGCCGACCCGGCCCAGCGCCTCGGGGCACCCCTCACCGCGTTAGCCTGGAGCGTCAGTCTCCACCGGCCGAGTAGAGGGGCGCCCAGATCCCGTGCGCATCGCCAGATTCTCCATCGACGGGAACGTCGCCTTCGGCGCGGTCGAGGGCGACAGGCCGGACGAGCTCGTCCTCGACATCATCAAGGGCATCCCGTTCGCGGACTTCGAGCTCTCCGGTACGAAGGTCCCGCTGAGCAAGGTCAGGCTGCTGCCCCCGGTGCTCCCCAACAAGGTCGTGGCGTACGGCCGTAACTACGCCGACCACGCCAAGGAACTGGGCAACGACGTCCCGGACGTCCCGTTCGCCTTCTTCAAGCCCTCCACCTCGGTGATCGGCCCCGGCGACGAGATCCAGTACCCCTCCTTCTCCGCGGACGTCCACCACGAGGCCGAACTGGCCGTCGTCATCGGGCGGATGTGCCGCGAGGTGCCGCGCGACCGCGTCAAGGACGTGATCTTCGGCTTCACCTGCGCGAACGACATCACCGCGCGCGACGTCCAGAAGCGCGAGAAGCAGTGGGCCCGGGCCAAGGGCTTCGACACCTCCTGCCCGCTCGGCCCCTGGGTGGAGACCGGCCTGGACCTGGAGACGGCGTCCGACCTGACGATCCAGCTCACGGTCAACGGCGAACAACGCCAGCTCGGCCGCACCAGCGAGATGATCCACTCCATCGAGGATCTGATCGTCAACATCTCCGAGGCCATGACGCTGCTCCCCGGCGACGTGATCCTCACGGGCACCCCGGCAGGCGTCGGGCCGCTCACCGTCGGCGACGAGGTCGCCGTCACCATCGAAGGCATCGGCACTCTCACCAACAAGGTTGTCAAGCGTGGCTAGCGCACCCGTACGCGTACGTTTCTGTCCTTCCCCCACCGGCAACCCCCACGTGGGCCTGGTGCGCACCGCCCTGTTCAACTGGGCCTTCGCCCGCCACCACCAGGGCACCCTCGTCTTCCGCATCGAGGACACCGACGCCGCTCGCGACTCCGAGGAGTCCTACGACCAGCTGCTCGACTCGATGCGCTGGCTGGGCTTCGACTGGGACGAGGGCCCCGAGATCGGCGGCCCGCACGCGCCCTACCGCCAGTCGCAGCGGATGGACCTCTACAAGGACATCGCCGCCAAACTGCTGGACGCCGGTCACGCGTACCGCTGCTACTGCTCGACCGAGGAGCTCGACGCCCGCCGCGACGCCGCCCGCGCCGCCGGCAAGCCCTCCGGCTACGACGGCCACTGCCGCGACCTCACCGACGAGCAGGTCGCCGCGTACGTCGCCGAGGGCCGCGAGCCGATCGTCCGCTTCCGCATGCCCGACGAGACGATCACCTTCACGGACCTGGTCCGCGGCGAGCTGACGTTCACGCCGGAGAACGTGCCGGACTACGGGATCGTACGAGCCAACGGCGCGCCCCTCTACACGCTCGTGAACCCGGTCGACGACGCGCTGATGGAGATCACCCACGTCCTGCGCGGCGAGGACCTGCTCTCCTCCACCCCGCGCCAGATCGCCCTGTACAAGGCGCTGATCGAGCTGGGCGTCGCGAAGACCGTGCCCGCCTTCGGGCACCTGCCGTACGTCATGGGCGAGGGCAACAAGAAGCTCTCCAAGCGTGACCCGCAGGCCTCGCTCAACCTCTACCGCGAGCGCGGCTTCCTGCCCGAGGGACTGCTCAACTACCTGTCCCTGCTCGGCTGGTCGCTCTCCGCGGACCAGGACATCTTCGGTACCGACGAGCTGATCGCGGCCTTCGACATCGCCGACGTGAACCCCAACCCGGCTCGCTTCGACCTGAAGAAGTGCGAGGCGATCAACGCCGACCACATCCGTCTCCTGGACGTGAAGGACTTCACGGAGCGCTGCGCCCCCTGGCTCCGGGCCCCCTTCGCCCCGTGGGCCCCGGAGGACTTCGACGAGTCGAAGTGGCAGGCGATCGCCCCGCACGCCCAGACCCGCCTCAAGGTCCTGTCGGAGATCACCGACAACGTCGACTTCCTGTTCCTCGCGGAGCCGGTCTTCGACGAGCCCTCCTGGACGAAGGCGATGAAGGAGGGCTCGGACGCCCTGCTCCGTACGGCCCGCGAGAAGCTGGAGTCCGCGGACTGGACCTCGCCGGAGTCCCTGAAGGAGGCCGTCCTGGCCGCCGGCGAGACCCACGGCCTCAAGCTCGGCAAGGCCCAGGCCCCGGTCCGCGTCGCCGTCACCGGCCGCACGGTCGGCCTCCCGCTCTTCGAGTCCCTGGAGGTCCTGGGCAAGGAGACGACCCTGGCCCGGATCGACGCGGCGCTGGAGAAGCTCACGGCGTAGGTCACGCACGTACGCAGGGGCGGTACCCGGAGTTCCGGGTACCGCCCCTCAGGCATGTCTCAGACCGCGTCGCTCTCGTCGATCAGATACGCGAACTCGTCGAAGATCTCCAGAACGACGATGACCATGACAGCCCCCGCGACCATGTACTCCAGCATCACGCCAGGGGCCACGTACGCCTTCCGCAGATGCTCGTCGGGGCCGAGCTGCGCGGTCGCGGCTTTGCGGTAGGGGTCACGTGCCAGTATCCGTACGGCCCTGTCCAGCTGGGCTCGACGCTCGCCGGGCAGACCGTCGTAGGCCGCACGGGCCTCGACGGTGAACTGGACTCGGTACTCGTTCATGTCTTCAGTGTGCCAGCCTCCGATAGCGTCGGGTACATGAGCATCCAAGCCGTGGTATGGGATGTCGACGACACCCTCTTCGACTACACCGGCGCCGACCGCATCGGCATGCGCCTGCATCTGACGGCCGAGGGGCTGATGGCGGCGTACGACGGTGTCGAGCAGGCCATCGCGCGGTGGCGGGCGGTCACCGACGCGCAGTGGGCGCGGTTCTCGGCGGGGGAGGTCGACTTCCAGGGGCAGCGGCGGGACCGGGTGCGGGTGTTCCTGGGGGAGGAGCTGAGCGACGCGGAGGCGGACGCCTGGTTCGAGCGGTACATCGCGCACTACGAGACCGCCTGGGCCCTGTTCCCCGACGTGCTGCCCGTCCTGGACGCCCTCGCCGCCAGCCACCGGCACGCGGTGCTCTCCAACTCCAGCATCCGGGTCCAGGACCACAAACTCCGCGTCCTCGGGGTGCACGACCGCTTCGAGGCCATCCTGTGCGCCGCCGAGCTGGGCGTCTCCAAGCCCGAGGCCGGCGCCTTCCTCGCGGCCTGCGACGCCCTGGAGCTGGCCCCGCACCAGGTGGCGTACGTCGGGGACCACCCGGAGATCGACGGCCGGGGCGCCGCCGAGGCCGGACTGCTGTCGGTCTGGATCGATCGCGAGGGCGGTGTGCACACGGGCGCTGCCCTGCCCGCGGGGCCGCACCGGATCGCCTCGCTCGCCGAACTCCCCGCGATCCTCGGCGCGGATACCCGTTTTGGAGCCCCGTCCACCTTCGGGTAATGTTCTTCCTGCGCCGCCGGGGAGCGGGCCGAAAGGCCGGAACCGGAGGAGCAAAACTAGAACAAGATCCCCGCAGGGGCTTGCGTTCCAGTGGCCTATGGTGTAATTGGCAGCACGACTGATTCTGGTTCAGTTAGTCTTGGTTCGAGTCCAGGTAGGCCAGCTCGCAGAGCTCATCTGCAAAGGCGGAGATCAACTCCGCGAAGCCCCCGTTGTGTAGCGGCCTAGCACGCTGCCCTCTCAAGGCAGTAGCGCCGGTTCGAATCCGGTCGGGGGTACAGATCCTTCCCGGAGGGTCAGTCAGGGTCGCACCCGCTGACTCTCATGCAGGATCGCTAGGGCCCCCGTTGTGTAGCGGCCTAGCACGCCGCCCTCTCAAGGCGGTAGCGCCGGTTCGAATCCGGTCGGGGGTACGCACTGGTCTAAACCACATTGGTCTATGGTGTAATTGGCAGCACGACTGATTCTGGTTCAGTTAGTCTTGGTTCGAGTCCAGGTAGACCAGCTCGGACCTGCGGCGGTGTAGTATTCAACGCTTGCAGGCTCCATGCCCCCGTTGTGTAGCGGCCTAGCACGCCGCCCTCTCAAGGCGGTAGCGCCGGTTCGAATCCGGTCGGGGGTACGTAGAGGAAAGGCCCTTCGCTTCGGCGAGGGGCCTTTCTCCGTCTCCGGGGGCCGTCCGCCGTAGGTCACTCGAAGCCGTACCGCCGCGCCGACTCCTCCTCCTGGGCCAGCCGGCGCAGTGCCTGGAGCATCGGTTCGGCGAGCACCGCACCGATCACCGCGACCTCCGCCTTCTCGGCCTCCGAGGTGTGCGTCTCCACGAAGTCCAGGTCGAGGACCGCCGCCCGGTGCATCAACTCCGCGTAGGGCAGCATCCGTTCGGACGTCCAGTCGTAGCCGAGCCGGCGAAAGGCCGCCACCGCGACGACCAGTGAGCGGTACGCGGGCGAGATCGTCACCAGGGCCTGCGCGTTCGTCCAGCCCAACTCCTCCAGCAGCTCGGCCACTTCACGGTGCGCCGCCCGCACGTACTCGTCCTGCTCGTCCGGCTCCGGAACCTGCGGCAGCGCCCACAGGGCCGCGCCCATCCTGATGGTCCGGCCCAGCGAGTCGTCGTCGACGTGGCCGAGCACCTCGCGGACCGTGGCCACGGGCAGCCCGCCGACCTGGATCATCGCGCGCACCAGCCGCAGTCGTCGTAGATGCTCCTCGTCGTAGTCCGCGGTGGTCGCGTTGACCTGGCGGCCCGGCGCCAACAGGCCTTCGCGCAGGTAGTACTTGATCGTCGCGGTGGACACCCCGCTGCGTTCGCTGAGTTCGGCCAGCCGCATGTCTTGCACCCCCTCTCGGATACCGGCACTATCCAAGCATGCGGCACTTGGACAGTGCCGCTCACCAACCAGGGGGTCCCATGTTCGGGAAGAAGGTCGCCGCCGGTCGTACCACCGCGTCCGTGGAGGGGGAGGCGGTGGTGCTGCTGATCGGCATGCGCATCAACCACTTCTGGGCCGTGCACCACTGGGGTCCGGTGCTGCTGGCCATGCCACGGATGCTGCGGGAGCTGTCGCGGGCGCCGGAGCGTGGGTTGCTCTCGCACGTACTGCTGACGGCGTCACCGCGGACGTACTACGTCGTCCAGTACTGGGAGTCCAAGGAGAAGCTGTACGCGTACGCGCACTCGCCGGAGATGTTCCACCACCGCGCCTGGTCGATCATCAACCGCAAGGAGAAGGCGGGGAAGGTCCGGCAGCACGTGGGGCTGTGGCACGAGACGTATGTGGTGCCGGAGGGGTCGTACGAGTCGATCTACGCCGACATGCCGGCGTTCGGGCTGGCGGCGGCGCACGGACAGGTGCCGGTCGCTGCGCGCGGGCGGTACGCGAAGGAGAGGTTCGCTCATCGGGCTGGGGGCAGGTGACCCGCTCGGGGCGCGGGGCTGTATCGATATGCGGCTCCGCCGCGCGGGCGCGACAAGCCACGGCGGTGGGTCAGTCGACTGACCGGCCGGTGGGGGCTGGTCGCGCAGTTCCCCGCGCCCCTGGGGAAGGCATCTCCCCGTTGGTTCAAAGCCTGCCGCGGCGTTGAGGCCGGCCTTGGACCGCCAGGGACACGCGCCCTCAGCCCGTGCGGCGAAGTGCCTCGGAGAGGCGGGCCGCCGCGTCGATGACCGCCTGGGCGTGCATGCGCCCCGGGTGGCGGGTCAGGCGCTCGATGGGGCCGGAGACCGAGACGGCGGCCACGACGCGGTTGGAGGGGCCGCGGACCGGTGCGGAGACGGACGCGACGCCCGGCTCGCGCTCGCCGATGGACTGGGCCCAGCCCCGGCGCCGTACGCCCGACAGGGCCGTCGCCGTGAAGCGGGCGCCCTGGAGACCGCGGTGCAGGCGCTCCGGCTCCTCCCAGGCCATCAGGATCTGGGCCGAGGAGCCGGCCTTCATGGTGAGCGTCGAGCCGACCGGGACGGTGTCCCGGAGGCCGGACAGGCGCTCCGCCGCGGCGACGCAGATGCGCATGTCGCCCTGGCGGCGGTAGAGCTGCGCGCTCTCGCCGGTGATGTCCCGCAGGTGCGTGAGCACCGGGCCCGCCGTCGCGAGGAGGCGGTCCTCGCCGGCGGCCGCGGCCAGCTCGGCGAGACGAGGGCCGAGAATGAAACGGCCCTGCATGTCGCGTGCCACCATGCGGTGGTGTTCCAGAGCCACGGCCAGCCGGTGGGCCGTGGGTCGTGCCAGTCCGGTCGCCGCGACCAAGCCCGCGAGGGTGGCCGGACCGGACTCCAGGGCGCTGAGGACAAGGGCTGCCTTGTCCAGAACGCCGACGCCGCTACTGTTGTCCATGCAACGATACTCACGTCTCACTCTGTGAAACGCAAGTTCCTTTTTTCGTGAGACGCGCAACCCTTGTAGGCACAGCGGCCCGCGGATCAACGGGCCTGGCGGCGGGTGCCCGGGAACAGGGGCCACGGGCGTCGCCTCCACAAGATCTTCTAGTTGGGTCGGCGCTCCTTTGGCCGACCGGAGGGAAAGCGATGGGTAGGACACTCGCGGAGAAGGTCTGGGACGACCATGTCGTCCGGCGCGCCGAGGGCGAGCCCGACCTCCTCTTCATCGATCTGCACCTGCTGCACGAGGTGACCAGCCCGCAGGCCTTCGACGGTCTCCGCAAGAGCGGTCGCCCGGTGCGCAGGCTCGACCTGACCATCGCCACCGAGGACCACAACACCCCGACCCTCGACATCGACAAGCCCATCGCCGACCCGGTCTCCCGGGTCCAGCTGGAGACGCTGCGCAAGAACGCCGCCGAGTTCGGTGTGCGCTTGCACCCGCTGGGCGACGTCGAGCAGGGTGTCGTACACGTGGTGGGTCCGCAGCTCGGACTGACCCAGCCGGGTATGACCGTCGTCTGCGGCGACTCCCACACCTCCACGCACGGCGCCTTCGGCGGCCTGGCGTTCGGCATCGGCACCTCCCAGGTGGAGCACGTGCTGGCCACCCAGACGCTGCCGCTGGTCCGCCCGAAGACCATGGCCATCACGGTCGACGGCGAACTGCCCGACGGCGTCACCGCCAAGGACCTGATCCTCGCGATCATCGCCCGCATCGGCACCGGCGGCGGCCAGGGCTACGTCCTGGAGTACCGCGGCTCCGCCATCGAGAAGCTCTCGATGGAGGCCCGGATGACCATCTGCAACATGTCGATCGAGGCCGGTGCCCGCGCGGGCATGATCGCCCCCGACCAGACCACCTTCGACTACCTCAAGGGCCGTCCGCACGCCCCCAAGGGCGAGGACTGGGACGCGGCCGTCGCGTACTGGAAGACGCTGAGGACGGACGAGGACGCCGAGTTCGACGCCGAGGTCGTCATCAAGGCCGACGAGCTGTCGCCGTTCGTCACCTGGGGCACCAACCCCGGCCAGGGCGCGCCGCTTTCGGCGGACGTCCCCGATCCCGCTTCGTACGAAGACGCTTCGGAGCGCCTCGCCGCCGAAAAGGCCCTGGAATACATGGGGTTGGAGGCCGGGCAGCCGCTGCGCTCCATCAAGGTGGACACCGTCTTCGTAGGTTCGTGCACCAACGGCCGTATCGAGGACCTGCGTGCCGCGGCCGAGCTCGTCAAGGGCCGCAAAGTCGCCGACGGCGTACGGATGCTGGTCGTCCCGGGCTCCGCGCGGGTCGGTCTCCAGGCCGTCTCCGAGGGCCTGGACGTCGTCTTCAAGGAGGCCGGCGCCGAATGGCGGCACGCGGGCTGCTCGATGTGTCTGGGCATGAACCCGGACCAGCTGGCCCCCGGTGAGCGCTCCGCGTCCACCTCCAACCGCAACTTCGAGGGCCGGCAGGGCAAGGGCGGTCGTACGCACCTGGTCTCGCCGCAGGTCGCCGCCGCGACCGCCGTGCTGGGCCACCTGGCCTCGCCCGCCGACCTGTCCGACGCCGACGCCCGTACGCCCGCTGGAGTCTGATCAGCCATGGAAGCATTCACCACGCACACCGGCCGGGTCGTCCCGCTGCGCCGCTCCAACGTCGACACCGACCAGATCATCCCTGCTCACTGGCTCAAGAAGGTGACCAGGGACGGGTTCGAGGACGGACTGTTCGAGGCCTGGCGCAAGGACGAGAAATTCATCCTCAACCAGCCCGAGCGCAAGGGCGCCACGGTCCTGGTCGCGGGCCCCGACTTCGGCACCGGCTCCTCCCGTGAGCACGCCGTGTGGGCGCTCCAGAACTACGGCTTCAAGACGGTCATCTCGTCCCGGTTCGCCGATATCTTCCGCGGCAACTCGCTCAAGAACGGCCTGCTCACGGTCGTTCTGGACCAGAAGATCGTGGAGGCCCTCCAGGAGCTGAGCGAGAAGGACCCTGAGGCCGAGATCACGGTCGACCTCCAGGCCCGCGAAGTCCGCGCCGAGGGCGTCACCGCGAGCTTCGAGCTGGACGAGAACTCCCGCTGGCGGCTGCTGAACGGGCTGGACGACATCTCCATCACCCTCCAGAACGAGGCCGACATCGCGGCGTACGAGGCCAAGCGGCCGTCGTACAAGCCCCGGACGCTCCAGACGTGACCCCGGGGTCGCCCTCCGGGTGACCCGAACCCTCCTTCGGAGCAACTGAACAGGTCGAGTTTCGGCCACGCGAACCCCCTTCTGTACCCCCGATCAGCCCGATCGGGGGTACAGCCGTGTCTGCGCCCGAACGTCTTCGCACAGGCACTGGCTTTCATTCAACTTCCCACGTTACAAAGGGTGTTGCGGGGGTACGCGGATCCTGTGACCGTGGCTTTCGCACATGCCCGGATGGCCGTCTGAGGTGGCAGTTGCCCCCCTGGCAGGCGACAACTCGCCCCAGATGGCACAATCTGTGCATGGAACACGACGGCCAACTCGAGCTCTATGCGGCAGTCGCGGACCAACTGAAGGAAGCGCACGCAAGGGTGCGCGCACTGCAAGTCCCGGAGGGCGTACGGATGGCGCTGACCCGGAAGCTGCTGGTCATAACGGCCGCGGCCAAGCACGACGTCGTCGAAGCGACAAGGCGTCTGGAGCGGTTCACCGCTGACCTCGACGCGGGTCGAATCCCGGAAGAGGAGCGCTGAACAAGTCCAGGGCAGCCGAGTTCGTTGCGGCACAAGGGTGATAAGCCCGTTTCGTGTTTGATTTGCGGTATATATCTGCCTAACGTGCGAAAAAGCCTGAACAGTTTCGTTCCGGCAATGTCTCCGAAGGGGAAGACGTGAACAAGGCGCAGCTCGTAGAAGCGATTGCCGACAAGGTCGGTGGCCGTCAGCAGGCCGCCGAGGCGGTCGACGCGGTCCTGGACGCCATCGTCCGCGCGACGGTCGCGGGTGACCGGGTCTCGGTCACCGGGTTCGGCTCGTTCGAGAAGGTCGACCGCCCGGCCCGTTACGCCCGCAACCCCCAGACGGGCGAGCGGGTTCGGGTCAAGAAGACCTCCGTTCCGCGCTTCCGTGCGGGTCAGGGCTTCAAGGACCTGGTGAGCGGCACGAAGAAGCTCCCGAAGAACGACGTCGCGGTCAAGAAGGCGCCCAAGGGCAGCCTGACCGGCGGGGCTTCGGCCACGGTCAAGAAGGCGGCCGCGAAGAAGGCGACCACCGCCAAGACCGCCGCCGCGAAGAAGACCACGGCGAAGAAGACGACGGCCAAGAAGACCACGGCCGCCGCGAAGAAGAACACGGCCAAGAAGGCGCCCGCCAAGAAGACCACGGCGACCGCCAAGTCCGCCGCCGCCAAGAAGACGACGGCCAAGAAGGCCACCGCCAAGAAGGCTCCGGCGAAGAAGGCCACCGCCAAGAAGGCGCCGGCCAAGAAGTCGGCCGCTCGCACCACCACCGCCAAGAAGGCCACCGCTCGCAAGAGGTAAGGGCGCAGGGCACTCACGCGCCGGGCCGGACTCCGTGACGGAGTCCGGCCCGCGGCGTGTTCAGGGGGTGCGACGCAAGGCCCTCAGAAGGTCTGGAGAGTGACGAGCGTGACCTTGTCACCGGTCATCTCGATGCGGACGCGCTGTCCGGGGCGCAGCAGCCTGAGACCGCCCGCGTCGAAGGCCGGGGCGTCGACGGGCAGCGGCGTGCCGTCGTCCAGGAGCACCTGGCCGCTGCGGCTCTCCTGGTCGTAGGTGTACGCGGTTGCCTGCATGGCGGTCAGGGTAGTGGCTGACTCGGCGCCGGGCGCGGGCGATCCGTGGCGGGTGCCTGGTCCATCGCCGAGACGACCGCCTTCGTGTGCCTTCCCACTCCCAGCGTCAGCGCCGCCCGCAGGTCCTCGCCGGTGTCCACGTCCTGTCGTACGGAATCGACGTCGGTGAGGAGGAGTTCCGCGGCTCCCGAGGAGCGGTGGTGCCGCCGGGAATGCGGGCCGAAAGCGGGACGCAATTCCTGACCCTCCCCGGCCGTCAGCAGAGTCGTACCTATGCCCGCCGCGTCCGCGAGGAAAGCGCGCGGGAATTCCGTCGCCGAGTCCAGGACCCGGGCCAATTCCAGCGGCCGTAGAGCCGGCAGATCGGCGTTCAGGGCCGCGAGGGGGGTTTCGGGGCGCAAAGACCGTACGGCGGCCGCTCCGTGCGCGAGAGCCGCGTTCAGGCCGTCCGCGGGCTCGTCCGGGACGATGCGGGCGCCCAGGGCCGCCAGCTCGCGGGCGGCCAGCGCGTCGTCCGTGACTACCGCCACATCCCGGACCGCCGGGCAGGCCAGCGCGGCCGCCACGGTGTCCTGGGCGAAGGCGAGGGCCAGTCCCGGGCGCACCCCGTCGGAGGCGGTGTCCGAGAGCCTGCTCTTGGCCCGCGCCAGGGGTTTCAGCGGGATGACCAACGTCCACTGCACGAGGGTTCCGTCCTTGTCTTCTCGCGGCCATTGTCACTCAGTCGTCATACGGTCCATCTGGCGGTGTCGGCGGCGGGGCGTACGGTGTTCTCGACAGACCGTCGGCCTGGGGCGACACTTGTGCGGCCCGCCAGGCCCAAGAGGAAGGTGTCCGCGTGCCCCGCCGCAGAATCGGCTTCTGGTACCGCCTCGCAGCGGTGATCGCCAAACCGCCGCTCGTGGTTCTGATCAAGCGGGACTGGCGTGGAATGGAGCACATTCCGGCCGACGGCGGATTTATCACCGCGGTCAACCACAATTCGCACATCGATCCCTTCGCGTACGCGCACTTCCAGTACAACACCGGGCGCGTTCCGCGATTCCTCGCCAAGAGCGGTCTTTTCAACAAGGGATTCATCGGCGCCATGATGCGCGGCACGGGGCAGATTCCCGTCTACCGCGAGACCACCGACGCGCTGAGCGCCTTCCGGGCCGCCATCGACGCCGTCGAGCGCGGCGAATGCGTCGCGTTCTACCCCGAGGGCACCATCACCCGCGACCCCGACCAGTGGCCCATGACCGCCAAGACCGGCGCCGCGCGCGTGGCCCTGCAGACCAAGTGCCCGGTGGTCCCGGTCGCGCAGTGGGGCGCCAACGAACTGCTGCCGCCGTACGCCAAGAAGCTCAACGTCCTTCCGCGCAAGACCTCGCACGTCCTCGCGGGACCTCCGGTGGACCTGTCGCCGTTCTACGACAGGGAGATGACCCCGGACCTCCTGAAGGAGGCCACCGAGGTCATCATGGCCGCCGTCACCGTCCTGCTGGAGGACATCCGGGGCGAGAAGGCACCCGACACGGCGTACGACCCGCGCCGCGAGCGGATCGAACAGCGCCGCCGGACCCAGTCCCAGAGCGGCCACGAGGGGGAGAAGAGCAAGTGAGCAAGCCCGTCAAGGCGGCGGTTCTCAGCGCCGGTTCATGGGGTACGGCCTTCGGTGTCGTGCTCGCCGACGCAGGCTGCGAGGTCACCCTCTGGGCGCGACGCCCCGAGGTCGCCGAGGCCGTCAACTCCACCCGGACGAACCCCGACTACCTTCCCGGCGTCGAACTCCCGGAAGGCGTCAGGGCGACCACCGACCCCGCCGAGGCCGCCGCCGGGGCCGACTTCACGGTGCTGTCGATCCCCTCGCAGACCCTGCGCGCCAACCTCGCCGAGTGGACCGGGCTGCTCGCCCCCGACACCGTCCTCGTCTCCCTCATGAAGGGCGTCGAACTCGGCTCCGCCATGCGGATGAGCGAGGTGATCGAGGACGTCGCCAAGGTGGGCCAGGACCGCGTCGCCGTGGTCACCGGACCCAACCTCGCGCGCGAGATCGCCGCCCGGATGCCGGCCGCCGCGGTGGTCGCCTGCACCGACGAGGCGGTGGCCCAGCGGCTCCAGGCGGCCTGCCACACACCGTACTTCCGCCCGTACACCAATACGGACGTGGTGGGTTGCGAACTGGGCGGCGCCGTGAAGAACGTCATCGGCCTCGCCGTCGGCATCGCGGACGGCATGGGACTCGGCGACAACGCCAAGGGCTCGCTCATCACGCGCGGTCTCGCGGAGACGACCCGACTGGGCCTCGCGATGGGCGCTGACCCCCTCACCTTCTCCGGACTCGCCGGTCTCGGCGACCTGGTGGCGACCTGCTCCTCGCCGCTGTCGCGCAACCACACCTTCGGCACCAACCTCGGCAAGGGCATGACCCTGCAGGAGACCATCGCGGTCACCAAGCAGACCGCCGAGGGCGTCAAGTCCTGTGAGTCCGTGCTGGATCTGGCCCGCAGGCACGGCGTCGACATGCCCATCACCGAGACCGTCGTCGGCATCGTGCACGAGGGCAAGTCCCCGGTGGTCGCAGTCAAGGAGCTGATGTCGCGCAGCGCGAAGCCCGAGCGACGCTGAGCCACGACCTCGCTCCTTGCCCCGTACGCCGCGGGGGCGGACGCTGTCTCAGGGCACTACCAACGGGTACTCTCAACGCGATATGAGCACCGAGAACCTCCCCCAGAGCCCTGAGCAGCCCGCTCGCAAGCCGCGCGTGGCCGTCGTGTTCGGCGGGCGCAGCTCCGAACACGGGATCTCCGTGGTCACCGCCGGCGCCGTCCTCAAGGCCATCGACCGGACCAAGTACGACGTCCTGCCGATCGGCATCACCCAGGACGGCCGCTGGGCGCTCACCGCCGACGAACCGGACCGCATGGCGATCACCGAGCGCCGTACGCCGAACGTCGACGAACTCGCCGAGTCGCACGAGGGCGGCGTGGTGCTCCCCGTCGACCCCGCGAACCGCGAAGTCGTCTACAGCGAGCCCGGATCGGTGCCCAAGGCCCTCGGCGAGGTCGACGTCGTCTTCCCCGTCCTGCACGGCCCCTACGGCGAGGACGGCACCCTCCAGGGCCTCCTGGAGCTCTCCGGTGTCCCGTACGTCGGCTCGGGTGTGCTCGCCTCGGCCGTCGGCCAGGACAAGGAGTACATGAAGCGGGTGTTCACCTCCTTCGGGCTCAAGGTCGGCCCGTACGTGGTGATCCGGCCGCGCGAGTGGGAGTCGGACGAGTCCGGCGCCCGCAAGAGGATCGTCGACTTCGCGGGCGAGCACGGCTGGCCGCTCTTCGTGAAGCCCGCGCGCGCGGGTTCGTCGATCGGCATCACCAAGGTCGACGACCTCTCCGGCCTCGACGACGCGATCGCCGAGGCGCAGCGCCACGACCCGAAGATCCTGGTCGAGGCGGCCCTGCGCGGCCGTGAGATCGAGTGCGGCGTCCTGGAGTTCGAGGACGGCCCGCGCGCGTCGGTGCCCGCGGAGATCCCGCCGCCGCAGGAGCACGCGTACTACGACTTCGAGGCCAAGTACATCGACTCGACCCCGGGGATCGTGCCGGCGCCGCTCACGCCCGAGGAGACGGCCGAGGTCCAGCGGCTCGCGGTGGACGCCTTCGACGCGGCCTCCTGCGAGGGCCTGGTCCGCGCGGACTTCTTCCTCACCGAGGAGGGGGAGTTCGTGATCAACGAGATCAACACGCTGCCCGGCTTCACGCCCATCTCGATGTACCCGCAGATGTGGGAGAAGAGCGGGATCGACTACCCGGTGCTGGTGGACCTGCTGATCCAGGCGGCGCTGCGCAGGCGGACGGGACTTCGGTAGCGGGACTTCGGTAGCGGGCGGTCGGTGGTCGCTGGTCGCTGGTCGCTAGTCGGTGGTCGCTAGTCGGCGATCCCCTCGGGGATCGCCTTCTTCATCGCCGGCGCCAGATCCACCAGAGGCGCCATGCCGTCCCCGGTGCGGCCCTTCGGGATCGTCACCTCGACGTACGCCTTGCGCAGTGTCGTCGTGAACCGGAACGACCCGTCGTCCTGCTTCTCCAGCAGCCAGCCCACCCCGTCGACCTCGACCCCGTCGGCGTTCGGGTCGTTCATCTTCGTGGGCCGGTCGATGCCGCAGCGCAGTATGATCGCCGGGTTCCCCCAGCCCGCGGTCAGCCTCGACGCGGGTTCGGGATCCCGGCGATCCTGGCCGTCGACCTCGGACGGCAGCGCCTTGTCCAGCTTCTGGCACAGTCCGGCGACCCGCGCGCCCGGACTGGGAACCGCGGCCCGGGCATCGTCGTCTGCCGAGGAGCAGCCCGCGGCCGTGATCAGCAGGACGAGCGCGGGCGGCCCGAGGACGACAAGGCGCCGGTGACGGAAGAAGTTCACCGGCCAAGGGTAGTGGGGGCTACAGATGCACGACCGGGCAGGTCAGGGTGCGGGTGATGCCGTCCACCTGCTGGACCTTCGCGACCACCATCCGGCCCAGGTCGTCCACGGTGTCGGCTTGTGCGCGGACGATCACGTCATAAGGTCCTGTCACGTCCTCGGCCTGGATCACCCCAGGGATCTTGCTGATCGTCTCGGCGACGGTCGACGCTTTGCCGACCTCCGTCTGGATCAGGATGTACGCCTGTACCACGGAACCTCCAGGGCGGCCACGAGGATCATGTGGGGAAAAGGAACGCCACGGTATCGCGTCGCCGCTCGCCGCGGGGAGACCCACGGGGGCGCGGACACCCGCGCCGGGGCGGGGCGACAGAAGTTGACGGTCCCCTCGACCGTATCGAGGACACTGGTGACGCGCGACCGGGCACGGCAAGGCACAGAAGGGGCGTAAGGGCAATGAAGGGCACTGTTGGTGAGCTCGGGGAGTTCGGGCTCATCAGGGAGCTCACCTCCCGTCTCACCACCACCCCCGCGGTCCGGGTCGGCCCCGGCGACGACGCCGCGGTGGTCGCCGCGCCCGACCGCAGGGTCGTGGCGAGCACCGACATCCTTCTGGAGGGCCGGCACTTCCGCCGTGACTGGTCCACGGCCTACGACGTGGGACGCAAGGCGGCCGCGCAGAACCTCGCGGACATCGCCGCCATGGGAGCCGTGCCGACCGCCCTGCTGCTCGGCCTGGTCGTGCCCGCCGAACTCCCCGTCACCTGGCCCTCGGAGCTCATGGACGGCCTGCGCGACGAGTGCCAGGTCGCCGGTGCCTCCGTGGTCGGCGGCGACGTCGTACGCGGCGACACCATCATGGTCTCCATCACCGCCCTCGGCGATCTGCGGGGCCAGGAGCCGGTCACCCGGGCCGGCGCCCAGCCCGGCGACCTCGTCGCGGTGACCGGCTGGCTGGGCTGGTCCGCGGCCGGGTACGCGGTGCTCTCCCGCGGCTTCCGCTCGCCCCGCGCCTTCGTAGAGGCGCACCGGCGCCCCGAACCGCCGTACCACGCGGGCCCGGCCGCCGCCGCGCTCGGCGCGAACGCCATGTGCGACGTGAGCGACGGGCTGATCGCCGACCTCGGACACATCGCCGAGGCCAGCAAGGTCCGCATCGACATCCGCTCCGACGCGATCGACATCCCGACCCAGATGAACGACATCGGACAGGCCGTCGGTGTCGACCCCATCCAGTGGGTGCTGACCGGGGGAGAGGACCACGCGATCGTGGCGACCTTCTCGCCGGACGTGAAGCTCCCGGCCCGCTGGAAGGTCATCGGCGAGGTCCTCAACCCCTCGGCGCTGCCCCAGGTGACGGTCGACGGGGCGCCCTGGACGAGCAAGGGCGGCTGGGACCACTTCGGCGGGGACATCGAGTCGTGAGGCCCCTCGTGCTCACCGTCGCGGGCTCCGACTCCGGTGGCGGGGCAGGGATCCAGGCCGACCTGAAGACGATGCTCGCGCTCGGCGTGCACGGCATGAGCGTCGTCACCGCCGTCACCGCGCAGAACTCCCTGGGCGTGCAGGGGGCTTGGCCGCTGTCCGTGGCGGCGGTGCGGGCGCAGTACCGCAGTGTCGTCGACGACATCGGCGTACAGGCCGTGAAGACCGGCATGCTCGCCTCGGCCGAACTCGTCGAGGCGGTCGCCGAGTTGATCGCCGCCACCGACGCCCCCGCGGTCGTCGACCCGGTGGGCGTCTCCAAGCACGGGGACTCGCTGCTGGCGGTGTCCGCGCTGGACTCGATGCGCACGAAACTGCTCCCGGCCGCGACCGTGGCCACCCCGAACCTTGACGAGGTCGCCCAACTCACCGGCGTACGCGTCGAGTCGGAGGAGCAGCTGCCCGAGGCCGCGGCGGCCGTGCTGTCGTACGGACCGCGATGGGTGCTGATCAAGGGCGGCCATCTCCCCGGCGACGCCGTCGACCTGCTCACCGACGGCACCGAGGAGCACTGGCTGCGCGCGCCCCGGCACGACAACCGGCACACCCACGGCACGGGCTGCACCCTCGCCTCCGCGATCGCCTCGCAGCTCGCGAAGGGGCGGACCGTGCCGGAGGCCGTGACGGCCGCCAAGGAGTACGTCACCGGGGCGATCGCCGCCGGCTTCGCGCTCGGCGGCGGGATCGGGCCCGTGGACCACGCCTGGGCGCTCAGAACGGGTACGCCCGCAGTTTGACGCCGGTGGCCGCCTTCTCGGTCAGCCGCTTGCAGAAACGGGCGCCGGTGGACGCGAGCCGAGGACCCGGTACATCCGGTCCCGGCCGCGGATGCGCCACTCGATCGCCGGGGCGACGAACGGGCCCGCGTTCCCCGAGATCTTCTGCCACCCCTCCTCCAGGGCCTTGAGGGCGGCCGGGGCCTCCCGGCCCATCCCGGCGAAACGTCCCACCCGGCAGGGCACAGCAAAAAGCCGGTCCACCGAGGTGGACCGGCTCAGTGCAGCGAACCAGCAGTGGCCGCGCGCTTAGCTGTGCGTCAGCGCGAGACCTTGCCGGCCTTGATGCACGAGGTGCAAGCGTTCACGCGCTTCGGCGTCCCGCCGACCACGGTACGGACGCGCTGGATGTTCGGGTTCCAGCGACGAGACGTACGGCGGTGCGAGTGCGAGATGTTGTTGCCGAAGCCCGGCCCCTTGCCGCAGACGTCGCAGTTGGCAGCCACGGGTCACTCCAAAGACTTCAGATGCACTTACGGTTGGATCCCGGCGGGCCGGGATCGAGATCGTAGGATCAGAGATCTGAGTGGCGCTGCCAGGGGAATGGCCCGATCTGCATCGGGCAACCGGAGCAGCATACAACGACTGCGCCAGTAGAACGAAACTACCATGGCTGATCAGGCCCCCGCTCCCAGCCCTCTTCCGGCGGACACCCGCCCGGGGTCTACGCTGCGTCCAGTCCAGCAGCCCGAGGAGGCGCAGGTGGCGCAGGTGCCGCAGACATTCTTCGATGCTCTCGCGGTGCGCACCTGGTGCGGTCTCGCGCTCCGGGCCCTGGGACGGGCGCGCGAGGAGATCGACGCGATCAACGTCTACCCCGTCGCCGACGGAGACACCGGCACCAACCTGTATCTGACGGCCGAGTCCGCCGCCGCCGCCGTGGAGGCCGTCTTCGAGGCCCACGGCGCCCACGACTCCGGCAAGCCCACGCTCGCCGACGCCTCGCGCGCGATGGCGCACGGCGCCCTCATAGGCGCCCGCGGCAACTCGGGCACGATCCTCGCCCAGCTGCTGCGCGGCATGGCCCAGGTCCTCTCCGCCGACGACGAGAGCACCCACACGGACGGCGACGGCCTGCGGCTCGCCCTGCGGCACGCGGCCGACTCCGCCCGCCAGGCCGTGGCCCACCCCGTCGAGGGCACGGTCCTCACCGTCGCCGCGGCCGCCGCCGACGCCGCCGGGGGAGCGGACGGCGACTGCGGGACGGTCGCCCGAGCCGCCTACGAAGGGGCGCGGGCGGCACTGGCCGAGACACCCGGGCAGCTGGCGGTCCTGGAGCGCGCGGGAGTGGTGGACGCCGGCGGGCGAGGACTGGTGGCGGTGCTGGGGGCGCTGGTGGAGACGTTCACCGGGGAGATGCCCCGGGAGGTCGCCGTGGCGGCGGGCGCGGGGCACGCGCGCGTGACGGACGACACGGCTGGGACCTCCCCCGTGACGCCCCCGGAAGAGTGCGCCGACGCCCCGGACACCGGTGGCCCCGCCTTCGAGGTGATCTACCTCCTGGAGGCCGACGACAGCGCCGTGGCCCGGCTGCGGGCACGGCTCGACGGGCTCGGGGACTCCCTCGTGGTGGTCGGCGGCGACGGACTGTGGAACGTCCATGTCCACGTCGACGACGCCGGCGCCGCCGTGGAGGCGGGCGTCGAGGCCGGCCGGCCCTACCGGATCCGGATCACCCACTTCGGCGTCGAGGACGTGCACACCACCGGCGCCGAACGGCCGCCCCGCGAGCGCGCCCAGCGGGCCGTCGTCGCCGTCGTGCCCGGCGAGGGCCTGGCCGGGCTGTACACCGAGGCCGGCGCGACCACCGTGCTCGCGCGCCCCGGCGAGCCGCCCGCGAGCGGGGAGCTGGTGGAGGCCGTACGACGGGCCCACGCACGCGAGGTCGTACTGCTGCCCAACGACGCCGAACTCCGCCACACCGCCGCCGCCGCGGCCGAGCAGGCCCGCACCGAGGGCATCCGGGTCGCCCTCATCCCCACCCGCTCCGCGGTCCAGGGCATCGCCGCGCTCGCCGTGCACGAGCCGGAGCGCCGGTTCGACGAGGACGTCGTCCAGATGACCTCCGCGGCCGGCGCGACCCGTCACGCCGAGGTCGTCGTCGCGGAACGCCAGTCCTGGACCATGGCCGGCATCTGCCAGGCCGGTGACGTCCTCGGCCTCATCGACGGCGACGTGGCCGTGATCGGCTCCGACGTCACCGTCACCGCCGAGACCGTCCTCGACCGCATGCTCTCGGCGGGCGGCGAACTGGTCACACTCGTCCTCGGCGACGAGGCTCCCGAGGCTGTCGCCGAACGGCTGGAGGCACGGGTGCGGGAGTCCTACCTTGCCGTGGACACGGTGGTGTACCGGGGTGGGCGGCAGGGGGCGTTGCTGCTCATCGGGGTCGAGTGAGTGCCGGTGTCTTCGGCGGTGCCGGGAGCGGTCAGCCTTCCTGTGCCTCTTCCTCGATGAGGCCGAGCAGTTGCCGGGCCTCGGCGCGACGGGCCTGTGCCGTCGTGTCGTGGGCGTCGGGACGATCCTGTCGCGTCGTGTCGCGGACGTCGGGACGAACCTGTTCCGTCGCATCGCCGACGTCGCGACGATCCCGTTCCGTCCCGTCGTCGCCGCCCCCACCATAGGCCGCCAGCACCGCCCGCGCCCGCGCCGCGGCCTCCTCCGGCCGGCTCAGGTCCGCCGCCAGCCAGCCCGCCGCGAGCTCGGCACCGGTCCGGGCGTCCAGGGCGTCCTCGCCGACCGAGGTGAACACCACGATCGCCTCGGTCATCTGCGCCAGCGCCTCCTCCAGCACCGCCCGGATCGAGTCGTCCTCGGCGTCCTCGGCCACGGACCGCGCCAGCAGGTCCCCGAACTGCCGGTGGGTGTGCCCGAGCTCACCGACGAGCCGCTGCCGCGCCTCCGCGTCGTCCCGGGCGGCCTCCAGCGCGGTCTCGCACTCCCGGACCGCGTCCGCCATCAACTCCCGCGCCGCGTCCGCCCCGTCGTCCTCGGCGCGCAGTGCGAGCCACGCGCGGGCGCGCAGGGAGCGGATGAGGCCGTGGACGTTGCCCAGCTCGCGCCACAGACCGCCCGCGCGCGCGTACGCCCGGTCCGCCTCGGCCGGCAGGCCCGCCGCCCCGAGGGACTCGGCGGCCAGGTGGGCGAGGGTCGCGTGGTCGTGCTGCTCGGGCCAGTGACGGGCGATCTCGGCGGCCTGAAGACGCCGTTCGGCCGCCTCCCTGTGCTCGCCCAGCTCGCTGAGACAGTCGCCGAGCCACCACTGGGCCTGTACGACCGCGCCGTCACCATGGGTCTCCGCACTCAGGTCGGGCAGCGCCGACTCCAGCACCTCCGCGGCCTCGGCCCACCGGCCCTGCCGCAGCAGGAACCCGCCCAGCTGGTGCCGGGCCAGGGCGCCGAGCGCCGGACCCTGACCGGCCGCGTCGGCCCAGTGCGCCGCCTCCAGGGCGTGCTCGGCGGCCTCCTCGGACCGTCCCGCGCCGCCGACCACCTCGGCGAGCTGGAGATGCAGCTGGGCCCGCCCGACCGCCTCCAGGTGCGGACCGCCGTGCTCCAGGGCCGCCCGAAGCGCCCGCTCCGTCCCGGCCGGGTCGCCCAGGTGGTGCCGGAGTCCCGCCAGCCGGGCCTCGTACTCCACGGCGAACCACGGCAGCCCCGCGTCGACGAACCCCGCCGCCGCCCGCGTGAACAGCTCCGCCGCCGCCTCCACGTCCCCGCCGCGCGCGGCCAGTTCCGCCAGCATCGCCCGCGCCTCGGCGACCCGGGCGGCGAGCCGTACGTCGTCCCCGGTGCGCCCCTCGACGAGCGCGAGCACCTCCCGTACGGCCGACTCGGCGTCGGACGGGAACGTCTCGTCGTCGCCCTCGTGCATCCGCCGCATCAGGATCCGCGCCCGGGACATCAGCACCGAGGCCGTCTGAGGCACGCCCGTGCCGTCCACGGCGTAGAGCGCGAGGACCTCGTCGTACGGCCCCGCGACCGCCGCGAGTGCTTCGTCCACCTCACCGGCCAGCGCGCGTACGTACGCCGCACGCGTGCGTGCCGCGAGCGCCTCGCCGGGGTCACCCGCCTCCGCGTACAACTCGGCGGCCAGCTCGAACAGTTCGAGCCCTTCGGGGCCCAGGTCCATCGCCTCGTGGTCAGCCATCTCGGCTCGGTCGCGCGGCTCCAGCTCGACGCCCTCGGCAGCCCGTCCGACGGCCGCCCACGCCTCCACGGCGTTCGGCCGGAGGGTGTCCGACAGACGGCGGGCCTCGGCGATCAGCGCGGGAAGGTCGGGCTCCTGAGCCGTCACGGGGACGGTCGCCGGGGGAGCGGTGACCGTCCGGACCGCCCGCACTCCGAGCGGCAGCCGTTCCACCAGCGGTCGCTGCGCCATGCGCGCGCGTATCCGCTCGCTCACGTGGGCCGTGCCGTTGCGCTCGTCGAAGCGGGCGGCCAGCGCGAGGGCCTCCTCACGCGCGTGGGCGGCGAGTTCGGCGGCGGTCCAGGACCGGCTAGCGGGGCCCGGCACCGACTGCCCGCCGAGGCCGAGCGCGGTCAGCCGGTCCATGAGGAGGGCCACCACGGACATGAAGTCCAGCTTGCTGCGCGGATGGCCGTCGTCCGTGAAGTATGCGGGCCGCTCCGCGAGCAGTTCGAGACCGCGCGCCTCGTTGCCGGTCAGCACGCAGAACTCGACGTGGTCCGCGTAGGCGCCCCGCATGCTCTCCATGGACCGCACGAGCCGGAAGCCGCGCAGATGGTTGGCGCGTGCCTCGTCGGGCCGCCCCAGCCGCAGCAGCGGCGTCAGGGAGGACGCGAGGGCCGCGTGCGGCTCGTGGGCGCAGGTGAACTCGCCCGCCAGGACCGGCGCCCACAGCTCCAGCGCATCTGCGTCCCGGCCGCGCTGCGACTGCCACGAGCCCTGTTCGTGCAGCTCGCACGCGTGACAGTCCGCCATGGTGTCCCGGTCGGCCGCCAGCCAGGAGGTGTACGCCCGCTCGGCCCGCGCCAGGTCCCCCACGTGCGCGGCCACGCTGTACTCGGCGCTGCGCACGGCCCGCTCGGAGTGCCCGGCGAGCCGGTAGCGGTGCTCCATCTCGCCGAGCCACTTCTCCATCGCGGCGAGCGGGATGTGCGGCTGGTCGAGCATGCCGGTGGTCATCCACTTGAAGACCCAGTGCAGGGAGTGCGTCTCGTACTCGTCGAAGTCCTCGGGGTGTTCGTCCCACATGCGCAGCAGGCGCGCGAAGGGGACGAACATCTTGTCCTTCTCGGAGCTGTAGTTGTAGACCTTCAGCTGGTGGCCGAGCGCCTCGATCACCGCGAGCGGGATGTTCAGCTCCTCGGCCGCGGCGAGCAGCTGCTCCGCGCGCGCGTTGCGGCCGGGCCCCTCCGGTTCCTCGGAGTTCTCGGCCATCGCCCGGCGCAGCGCGTCGAAGTCGGTGATTCCGGCGGTCCCGTCGATTCCGCTCATCAGCGGTCCTCCTCGCCGTTCGTGGCCCACTCCAGCAGTCCGATGAAGGCCCGGTTCAGCAGCGCCGAGTCCGCGGGCCGCAGGGGCCGCTGCGCCATCAGCAGCGCCTGTCCGTACAGGGACTCGGTGGCGGTGCCGATCAGTTCCGGATCGCCCAGCGAACCGATCCGCCGTACCAGCGGGTTGAGCTGGTTCAGCACCAGACGCGCGCGTGGGGCGCTGCCGCGCAGCGAGCCGAGGATGCCCGCCCACAGGTCGTCGGCCTGCTCCTCGGCGTCCGCGCGGGCCTGCTCGTGCCGGGCGTCCCGGTCGTCCAGGTGCAGCGCGGGCACGGACAGCGGCCGGAACGCCCGCAGGACGACGTCACAGCCCAGCGGGTCGAGCTTGGCCCGCGCGGCCGCCAGGAAGCCGGCCAGCGCCAGTTCCTCGGCCGGGTCGACCAGGTTCAGATGGGCGGTCACGGTGTCCGCGTCCAACTCGGCGACGACCGTCCCGGGCCGCACCGAGGGCAGCGCCTCGACCAGGTCGCTGTCGTACGTGTAACCGCCGTTGACCACGCCGATACCCTGCGCCGACGCGATCGGCGCGACCTGCCGGTACTCCTCGACGGTCCGCGTGAAGTGCACCACCGGGTGCCGCTGCGCGAACTCCTCCAGGGACAGCCGTCCGTCGGTCGTCTCGAAGGGCAGCCACGGCAGCATCGTGCGCAGCATCTCCCGGTCGTGCCGCGCCAGCGACTTCACGCCCAGGTGGTGCACCGACAGGAAGGCCGCGAGCCGCTCCGGGTCACCGACGGCCAGCCCGGTCAGCCAGGACCGGATCCGTTCCCCCAGCGCTTCCCGGACGGCCGCCAGCGTCTCGTCCTCGTACAGCGACTCGCGCGAGGCCGTGGGCCGCAGGCTGTCGGTGTCCAGGACGCAGCGCACGAAGAACGCCCAGTCCGGCAGCAGCTGTTCGGCCCGCTCGGTCAGCAGCATGCCCTTGAGGTGCACGCGATGCGTGGCCCGCTGCGCCGGACTGACCGCCGACGGGAGGACGTACGCCACTCCGCGGATCCCGGCCAGCGGGACGTTCAGCTCGATCGAGTCCAGCGGGGTGAAGCCGAACAGGTCGTGGCAGTGCCGGGACAGGGCCACCCTGCGGTTGGCGGGGGAGGGGTACGGCCGGTCCCAGGGCGCCGGCAGATCGGTGACCGCCTCGTCGCCGACCCGGACGTCGTACGGCAGCAGCGAGCCGAAGTCCCGGGCCAGCCGGAGGACCCGCTCAGGGGTGAGCCATTCGCCCGCGCCCGCCCGCGCGACCAGGTGCACGGTGGTGCCCGGCTCCGGACGGGCCTCGTCCGGCAGCGTCCGCACCCGGTACGAGCCGTCGTCGCTCGCCGTCCACTCCACGGGCGGCGCGTCCGGCGTACGGGCGCTGCGGCTGACCACGCGAATCCGCTCGGCGACCACGAAACAGGCGAGCAGCCCGATGCCGAACTGCCCGAGGAAGTCGGAGCGGACCTCCTGAAGTCCCTCGGCCCGCTTGGAGCTGCGCCCGATGGTGGCCAGCAGGTCGTGCACGTCCTCCTCGGTGAGCCCGACCCCGGAGTCCTCGACCCGCAGGGCGCCCTCCTCGGCGTACAGCCGCACTCTCGCCGGAGCGTCCGGCTGCTCGGCCCGCCGGGCCGTGATCGCGTCCACGGCGTTCTGCAGCAGCTCGCGCAGATAGACCTTGGGGCTGGAGTAGAGGTGATGGGAGAGGAGGTCCACCAGACCGCGCAGGTCGACCTGGAACGTATGAGGTTGCTGAGGTACCTGGGGTGTCTGTGATGACTGTGAGGTCTGGGAATCCATCGTCGCAGCGCCGGTGGGAGGAACGTTCGCGCGGCGCGGGGTCGGGCGGTCCCGGGTGGGGCGGTGACCGCGGGGGATGGCCGGAGCGCGTCATCCTAAGTCCCCAACCAGCCGTCTGACCAGGGGTTTCCCGGTATGTATACGGCAATGTCAGTGGCGTGGTGTGCAATGGATCTCGTGCCCGCACTGGAAGAACCGTTGAAGAAGGTGCTCGGCCCCGCCACCGCGAAGGTGATGGCCGAGCACCTCGGCCTGCACTCCGTAGGCGACCTCCTGCACCACTACCCGCGCAGATACGAGGAGCGGGGCCAGCTCACCCACCTCGCCGACCTCCCCCTGGACGAACACGTCACCGTGGTCGCCCAGGTCGCCGACGCCCGCCTGCACAGCTTCGCCTCCGCCAAGGCGCCGCGCGGCAAGGGGCAGCGGCTTGAGGTCACCATCACGGACGGCAGCGGCCGCCTCCAACTGGTCTTCTTCGGCAGCGGTGTGCACAAGCCCCACAAGGAACTCCTGCCGGGCACCCGCGCGATGTTCGCCGGCAAGGTCTCCCTCTTCAACCGCCGCCTCCAACTGGCGCATCCGGCGTACGAATTGCTGCGGGGGGACGCGGAGGAGACGGTCGAGACCTGGGCGGGCGCCCTGATCCCGATCTACCCCGCCACCGCCAAGCTGGAGTCCTGGAAGATCGGCAAGGCGCTCCAGACGGTCCTGCCGAGCGCCCAGGAGGCCGTCGACCCGCTCCCGGAGTCCCTGCGCGAGGGCCGTGGCCTGGTCCCCCTCCCCGAGGCCCTCCTCAAGATCCACCGCCCGCACACCAAGGCCGACATCGCCGACGCCCACGCCCGCCTCAAGTGGGACGAGGCCTTCGTCCTCCAGGTCGCCCTGGCCCGCCGCCGCCACGCGGACGCCCAACTCCCGGCGGTCCCGCGCAGACCCGCCCCGGACGGCCTCCTGACCGCCTTCGACGACCGCCTCCCCTTCACCCTCACCGAAGGCCAGCAGAAGGTCTCGAAGGAGATCTTCGACGACCTGGCCACGGACCACCCGATGCACCGCCTGCTCCAGGGAGAGGTCGGTTCGGGAAAGACGATGGTGGCCCTGCGCGCCATGCTCGCCGTCGTCGACGCGGGCGGGCAGGCCGCCATGCTGGCCCCCACCGAGGTGCTCGCGCAGCAGCATCACCGCTCGATCGTCGAGATGATGGGCGAGCTGGCCGAGGGCGGCATGCTGGGCGGGTCCGAGCACGCCACCAAGGTGGTGCTGCTCACCGGTTCGATGGGGACGGCCGCGCGCAGGCAGGCGATGCTGGACCTGGTCACCGGTGAGGCGGGGATCGTGATCGGCACGCACGCGCTGATCGAGGACAAGGTGCAGTTCCAGGACCTGGGCCTGGTCGTGGTCGACGAGCAGCACCGGTTCGGCGTCGAGCAGCGGGACGCCCTGCGCGGCAAGGGCAAACAGCCCCCGCACCTCCTGGTCATGACGGCCACCCCCATCCCTCGCACGGTCGCCATGACGGTCTTCGGCGACCTGGAGACCTCCGTCCTCGACCAGCTCCCGGCCGGCCGCTCCCCGATCGCCAGCCATGTCGTCCCCGCCGCCGACAAGCCCCACTTCCTCAGCCGCGCCTGGGAGCGGGTCCGCGAGGAGGTGGAGAACGGCCATCAGGCGTACGTCGTCTGCCCCCGCATCGGCGACGAGGAGGACGACCCGAAGAAGGCCGGCAAGAAGAAGTCCCCCGAGGACGAGGCGGAGAAGCGTCCGCCGCTCGCGGTCCTGGAGATCGCCGATCAGCTGGTCAAGGGAGCGCTCAACGGCCTGCGCGTCGAGGTCCTGCACGGCCGTATGCACCCCGACGACAAGGACGCGGTCATGCGCCGCTTCGCCGCCGGCGACACCCACGTCCTGGTCGCCACCACCGTCATCGAGGTCGGCGTCAACGTCCCGAACGCCACGGCGATGGTCATCATGGACGCCGACCGCTTCGGCGTCTCCCAGCTCCATCAGCTGCGCGGCCGGGTCGGCCGGGGTTCGGCGGCGGGCCTGTGCCTGCTGGTCACGGAGATGCCGGAGGCGAGTCCGGCCCGCCAGCGCCTGAACGCGGTGGCGTCGACCCTGGACGGCTTCGAGCTCTCCCGCATCGACCTGGAACAGCGCAGGGAGGGCGACGTCCTGGGCCAGGCCCAGTCGGGCGCCCGGACCAGCCTGCGGGTCCTCGCCGTCATCGAGGACGAGGAGATCATCGCGGAGGCGAGGGAGGAGGCGACGGCTGTGGTGGAGGCCGACCCGGAGCTGACGGACCTCCCCGGCCTGCGTACGGCCCTGGACGCGCTTTTGGACGAGGAGAGGGAGCAGTACCTGGAGAAGGGCTGAGAAAATGGACCGGCAACCATCCCCGAACAAGGACCGAAGATGACTCGCGTGATCGCGGGCAGGGCCGGCGGACGCCGCCTGGCCGTCCCGCCGGGAAACGGAACCCGTCCCACCTCCGACCGCGCCCGCGAAGGTCTCTTCTCCACCTGGCAGTCCCTGCTCGGCGCCCCCCTGGCAGGCGAGCGGGTCCTCGACCTCTACGCCGGATCAGGCGCGGTCGGCCTCGAAGCCCTCTCCCGGGGCGCCGGACACACCCTCCTCGTCGAGGCCGACGCCAGAGCCGCCCGCACCATCCGCGAGAACGTCAAGAGCCTCGGCCTCCCGGGCGCCGAGGTCCGCGCGGGCAAGGCCGAACAGATCATCCGGACCGGGGCGCCCGCACAGCCGTACGACCTCGTCTTCCTGGACCCGCCCTACCGAGTCACAGATCACGATCTTCGCGAGATTCTCCTCACACTCCGCACGGAACACTGGCTCGCGCCGGAGGCCCTCGTCACCGTGGAGCGCAGCACCAGAGGCGGCGAATTCGGCTGGCCGCCCGGCTTCGAGCCGGTCAAGGCCCGTCGTTACGGCGAGGGAACGTTTTGGTACGGTCGCGCCGCCACGGGCGACAACGCCTCTACGTGCGAAGACGCACGATGACCGGACCGGAGAGCGAGGGATCTCAAGTGCGCCGCGCCGTCTGTCCCGGGTCGTTCGACCCGATCACCAACGGACACCTCGACATCATCTCCCGCGCCTCCAGACTGTACGACGAGGTCTATGTCGCGGTGATGATCAACAAGTCCAAGAAGGGCCTGTTCGAGATCGACGAGCGGATCGACCTGATCCGCGAGGTCACCGCCGAGTACGGCAACGTGATCGTCGAGGCCTTCCACGGCCTCCTCGTCGACTACTGCAAGCAGCGCGACATCCCGGCCATCGTCAAGGGCCTGCGCGCGGTCAGCGACTTCGACTACGAGCTCCAGATGGCCCAGATGAACAACGGCCTGAGCGGTGTCGAGACGCTTTTCGTACCGACCAACCCCACCTACAGCTTCCTGTCCTCCTCGCTCGTCAAGGAGGTCGCGACCTGGGGCGGAGACGTCTCCCACCTGGTTCCCCCACGGGTCCTCGAAGCCCTGAACGAGCGCCTCCACCAAGCCTGATGGGGCTACAGTCGTCCCGTCCGTCTCCAACACAGCTGTAGAGAGTGGCGAGCACAGGTGGACGTGCAGAAGAAGCTCGACGAGATCGTGGCCTCGGTCTCCGGCGCCAGGTCGATGCCCATGTCGGCCTCGGTGATGGTCAACCGCGCCGAACTGCTCGCGATGCTCGAAGAGGTGCGCGAGGCCCTGCCCGGTTCCCTCGCGCAGGCCCAGGAGCTGATCGGCGGCCGTGAGCAGATGGTCGAGCAGGCCCGCCAGGAGGCCGACCGGATCATCTCCACGGCGCACGCCGAGCGCGGCTCGCTGATCTCCGACACCGAGGTCGCCCGCCGCTCCCAGGCCGAGGCCGACCGGATCCTCAACGAGGCCCGTCAGGAGGCCGAGGACGTCCGCGCCGAGGCCGACGACTACGTCGACTCCAAGCTCGCCAACTTCGAGGTCGTCCTCACCAAGACCCTCGGCTCGGTCGGCCGCGGCCGCGAGAAGCTCCTCGGCACCGGTCCCGGCCTCGACGAGAACGGCTACGAGGACGAGGACGCCCCCGAGCGCAGCCACGACCCCGAGACCCTGCGCAAGGACGCCGACTCCTACGTCGACGCCAAGCTCGGCGCCTTCGAGGCGGTCCTCGCCAAGACCCTGGAGGCCGTCGGCCGCGGCCGCCAGAAGCTGCACGGCCGTATCGCCTCGGACGACCTCGGCGCCCTCGCCGACGACACCTCCACCGTCCAGCACTCCAGCGACGCCGACTACCTGGCCGACCTCGCGGCCCTCGCCGAGCAGGACAGCCGGGCCGCGGCCCGGGCGCAGCAGACCCCGGCCGAGCAGCCGGAGTACGCCCAGCAGGCGGCGTACGGCTATCAGCAGCAGACCGACGTCTACGGCGGCTACCAGCAGCAGCCCGATCCGTACGCGCAGCAGGACCAGTACGGCTACCAGCAGGCCGATCCCTACGCCTACCAGGGCTACGACCAGCAGCAGGCCGGGTACGACCCGCACCAGGCCCAGCAGCAACAGCAGGCTCACCAGGCGCAGCAGAGCTACGCCCTGGACGAGACCAGCCTCTTCGACACCGGCATGATCACGCCGGAGCAGCTGAGGGCGTACGAGCAGGGTCGCGGCCAGTAAGGGACCACCGGATTGGGCCGTGAGCGAAAGGTCCAGTATCCTGGCTCTTCGGTCGCGTGTACGTCCGCGATCAACGCTGCCCGGGAACACCGAAGGGCAGCGTCCCTCTGAGTTCGAAGATCGAAAGCAGGAATGGCTCTGAACGCCCGCCTCGACCACCGCAACCCTCTCGTGTTCGACACACACGAGCTGGGCCGGCGTCCTGGCGCGCTCCAGCGCCTGACCCGTGAGATCGACGCTCCCAAGGATCTCGGGATCCAGGGAGTGATCGGAGTGCCGGAAGGCGCCCCGGTCGAGCTCGACCTCCGCCTTGAGTCGGTCATGGAAGGGGTGCTTGTCACAGGCACCGCCCGTGCACAGGCCAAGGGGGAGTGCGTAAGGTGTCTGGAGCCGCTTGAGCTGGCGCTCGAAGCGGACTTCCAGGAGATGTTCTCGTACCCTGACGCCGACGACCGTGGCCGCCCCGCGGCGGAACCGGCCGACGACGCCGAGGAAGACGAGGACAGGCTCTTCATCGAGGACGGATTGTTCGACCTCGAACCCGTGCTGCGTGATGCGGTGGTGCTCGCACTGCCGATGCAGCCGGTGTGCCAGGACGACTGTCTGGGCCTGTGCTCCGAGTGCGGAGCGCGGCTCACGGACGACCCGGACCACCACCATGATGCCGTCGACATTCGTTGGGCGGCTTTGCAGGGACTCGCCGGTTCACTCGGAGACGGCGAGAAGGACGAGATCAGCGGCGCTGACGCGGAAGCGGGCGTCGACGAGAAGCAGGAGAAGTAGCCGTGGCTGTTCCGAAGCGGAAGATGTCGCGCAGCAACACGCGCCACCGCCGGTCGCAGTGGAAGGCTGCGGTCCCCACCCTGGTTGCGTGCGAGCGCTGCCACGAGCCCAAGCTGCAGCACATCGCGTGCCCGTCTTGCGGCACCTACAACAAGCGCCAGGTCCTCGAGGTCTGAGCGGCTGGTGAGAGGCACTGTGTCCACGCCGAAGAAGAACTCGGGCGACAACCAGGCCTCGTCCCACACGCTGTTGGAAGGGCGGCTCGGGTACAAACTCGAGTCCGCCCTTCTGGTGCGTGCGCTGACCCACCGTTCCTACGCGTACGAGAACGGCGGTCTGCCGACCAACGAGCGGCTGGAGTTCCTCGGGGACTCCGTGCTCGGTCTGGTCGTCACGGACACGCTGTACACCACCCACCCCGACCTGCCCGAAGGCCAGCTGGCCAAGTTGCGGGCCGCGGTGGTCAACTCGCGTGCGCTGGCGGAGGTCGGTCGCGGACTGGAACTGGGCTCCTTCATCCGGCTCGGCCGGGGTGAAGAGGGCACGGGCGGCCGGGACAAGGCATCCATCCTCGCCGACACCCTTGAAGCGGTGATCGGTGCGGTCTATCTCGACCAGGGCCTCGACGCGGCCTCCGAACTGGTGCATCGCCTGTTCGACCCGCTGATCGAGAAGTCCTCGAACCTCGGAGCCGGCCTGGACTGGAAGACCAGTCTCCAGGAGCTCACCGCGACGGAAGGACTCGGCGTGCCCGAGTACCTGGTCACGGAGACCGGCCCCGATCACGAGAAGACCTTCACTGCTGCCGCCCGCGTCGGAGGCGTCTCGTACGGCACCGGCACCGGCCGCAGCAAGAAGGAGGCGGAGCAGCAGGCCGCTGAGTCCGCGTGGAGGTCCATCAGGGCCGCCGCGGACGAGCGCGCCAAGGCGGCGGCGGAGAAGGCTGTCGAAGCCGTCGAAGCCGCCGAGGACGACGACGAAGGTCCGTCGTCCGTCTCCGCCTGACGCCTGGAGCGACAGCGCGCCCTGAAACAGAGCGCGGCTGGGACGACAGCGCGTCCGGAAGAACAGCGCGGTCGAGCGCCTGCCCCGTACACCGGGGCGGGCGCTCGGCTCTTACACCGGTCTGTGACGGGGGAGCCCCATGCCCGAGTTGCCCGAGGTCGAGGTCGTACGGCGGGGTCTCGAGCGGTGGGTCGCCCACCGTACGGTCGTCGATGCCGAGGTGCTGCACCCGCGTGCGGTGCGCCGGCATCTCGCCGGTGCCGACGACTTCGCGCACCGGCTCAAGGGGCACCGCGTGGGGACGCCCAGCCGGCGCGGCAAGTACCTGTGGCTGCCGCTGGAGGACACCGGCCAGTCGATCCTCGCGCACCTCGGGATGAGCGGTCAGCTGCTGGTCCAGCCGCCCGCGGCGCCCGACGAGAAGCACCTCAGGATCCGGGTGCGGTTCGCGGACGAGGTCGACACCGAACTGCGCTTCGTCGACCAACGCACCTTCGGCGGACTGTCGTTGCACGACAACACCCCCGACGGACTGCCCGACGTCATCGCGCACATCGCCCGCGACCCCCTGGACCCGCTCTTCGACGACGACGCCTTCCACGCGTCCCTGCGCCGCAAGCGCAGCACCGTCAAACGGGCCCTGTTGGACCAGTCGTTGATCAGCGGAGTCGGCAACATCTACGCGGACGAGGCCCTTTGGCGCTCGCGCATCCACTACGAGCGCCCCACGGCGGGCTTCACGCGCCCGCGCACGGCCGAACTCCTGGGCCACGTAAGGGATGTGATGAACGCGGCCCTGGACGTCGGCGGCACCAGCTTCGACAGCCTGTACGTCAACGTGAACGGCGAGTCAGGGTACTTCGACCGGTCTCTCGACGCGTACGGCCGTGAGGGGCTGCCGTGCAAGAGGTGCGGTACGCCGATGCGCCGGCGGCCGTGGATGAACCGGTCCAGCTACTTCTGCCCGCGGTGTCAGCGGGCGCCGCGCGTCACGTCGTAGCGCTCGCGGGCGGCCAGTACGTCGTCCATGCGGCCCTCCACGAAATGGATGAGGCCGAGCAGTCGCTCGGCGACGTCACGGCCGAGCGGGGTCAGTTCGTAGTCGACGCGGGGCGGGTTGGTGGGCTGGGCCTCGCGGTGCACCAGGCCGTCGCGCTCCAGGGCCTGGAGGGTCTGGGAGAGCATCTTCTCGCTGACGCCGTCGACCCGGCGGCGCAGTTCGTTGAAGCGCAGCGAGCCCTCGTACAGGGCGCCGAGCGTCAGTCCGCCCCAGCGGCCCGTCACGTGCTCCAGCGTGCCGCGCGAGGGGCAGGCCTTGGCGAACACGTCGTACGGGAGGTCCTGCGCCTCCAGAGGCGGCTGTGTGGTGTCCATATCACGAGCGTACTGGAATACAGCACTAACCGACAGGTCGCACTAACCGGAAGTTAGTGCGACCGCGATCGATGCCGAAGCCCGGTGTCGTGGTGCCGCCGGTGTCCACGTCGTGGTGCCGTCGGTGTCTAGTACCCGAAGTCCTGCGTCCACCAGGGGCCGCCCGCGCCGAAGACAACACCCACGCCCAGCGTCTTGAAGTCGCAGTTCAGGATGTTGGCCTTGTGGCCGGGGCTGTTCATCCAGGCTTCCATGACGGCCGCCGGGTCGGACTGGCCCCGGGCGATGTTCTCGCCGCCGAGGCTGGTGATGCCGGCCAGCGCGGCCCGGTCCCACGGCGTCGCGCCGCTCGGGTCGGTGTGGTCGAAGAAGCCCTGGTCGGCCATGGCCTTGCTGAAGGCGGCGGCCAGGTCGGCCAGCGCGCTGTTGGCGGCGACCGGGCTGCAGCCGACCTTCGCCCGCTCGACGTTGACGAGCTGAAGCACCTCGGCAGCGGCGGCGGCCTCCGTGGAGACCTCCACCGGCGCAGTGGTCTCCTGCTGCGCCGGCTCCTTCTCCTTCTGGGAGGGAGTCGTCTCCGGCTTCTCGCTCGGGGTGGCGGCCGGCTTCTCCGTCGGCTTCTCGGTCGGCGCGGCCGTCGAGGTCGAGGGGGCCGGCGTGGGCGAGGAGGCGCGCTCGGCGTCCCGGCTGGTCGACGAGCCGTCCTCGCGGTTCTCGGCGCTGCCGGACGTGCCACCCTGCTCGGCCGGGGAGTTGGTGGGCGAGCCGGCCGCCTGGACGTCGCCGCCGGTGCTGGTGCCGCCGCCGAGCTTGTAGTTGTCCAGGCCGGGCACGACACCCGTGGCGACCGCGACCGTGCCGATCGCGACGGCCGCCGAGACCCCGAGCAGACCGGTCTTGACCGGCGTCACGAGGTTCCGCTTGCGGCGGCGGTGGGAGCCGCCGCGCCGGGGGCCGTCGGCGGGCGTGTAGCCCTCGCCGCGGTAGAGGGCGTACTCCTCCTCCGATGCGAACAGGTAGGCGTCACTGCGCGCGTAGGGGTCCGGCTCCTCCTGGCCCCGGTAGGTGGCGACGCCCACCGAGGTGAAGTTGTACGAGTCCTGTGGGTCGAATGCGCCCCCGTGGGAGCTGTGCGTCTCTGTGACCCCCGTGGCGCGGCCCGTGGCGGCGCGGCCGGCGGCGGAGCGTCGGTGGCGTCCCATGTCCTTGCCTTCCTCGTCTGTTCGTGAGGTCGACGCGTCCCCCCGGTCAACCAAGTCACAAAACCCACACGATCGAGTGAGTTTCGTATGAGATTCATTGGCAGCGGACAGTACCGCATGGCGCCAGAGGAGGGAGTGCCCAGAGAGACATTGGCCGGTTAGGTTGCACCCATGAGCGAGGATGTGCGACTGGTCGCCTGGGTGCGAGGACGCGTCCAAGGTGTGGGTTTCCGCTGGTTCACGCGGGCCAAGGCCCTGGAGATCGGCGGCCTGAGTGGTTTTGCTCTCAATTTGGACGACGGACGCGTCCAAGTGGTCGCGGAAGGGCCGCGGAAGGGCTGCGAAGGACTCCTCGACTGGCTCCAGGGTGACGACACGCCCGGCCGCGTGGACGGCGTCACCGAGATCTGGGACACACCTCGCGGGGGTTACGACGGCTTCGCCATCCGATGAGCCGTTTCTGTAAAACCGCCCAGGCGGAAGCGGAGGGACATGCCACCGGCACCTGCCCGCAGCAGAAAGGCGCTGGTGGTTGCCAAGAACGATGCTCCGTGGCAGGCTCCGCACCTAAGAATGATCGTCACGCCCCGAGAGCCCCGGGAAAGCCGCACCGCCGCCGTTCCAGGCCGCGCAGGCCCGGGTCGCCCGCCAATACGGGGTGTGATCGTGTTGACCGTCAAACTTTTTGGTGAGACGCTGAAAGCACCCCGCGCACCTTAGCTGTTTGGCATGGATGAACGGCAGCACGAACTCAAGAGTGTCAAGCACCGCGGGTGCGAATCCCTCACGACCCACACCGCTTCGGTCGGTCACTCAGTGTGGAGGACCATCCATCATGGCAAAGGCGCTTCTCGGTTACGTCGGCGGCTCCGACCCTCGACTCCTCGCCGAGATGCGACGGCTCCAGCAGCGCGTCCAGGACCTGGAATCCGAGCTCGTACGGATCCAGGCCGAGAACGACGCGCTCGCGGCTGCCGCTTCTCACGAAAGTCTCCTGGAGAGCATCGACGCACACCAGGCGGAGCCTGCGCTCACCTGATCACTGCATCGCTCCACGACAGCTCACGCAGTGGTTGGGCGGCCTGTATCAACCGCTAAGTTGTCAGAGTTTGCAAGGGACGCTTCGGCGTCCCTTCTTTCTTGTCCCCGTGCGCTCTCCCACCCTCTTTAACGTTTGGTGTGCCCTGCACGTTCAACGGTGAAACCGCGGGCGACAGCGCGTTCATGGAGTGAGACACCCCCGGAAGGTAGAGTCCAGCGGCGTGCACCTCAAGGCCCTGACCCTCCGAGGGTTCAAGTCGTTCGCCTCGGCGACCACGCTCCGGTTCGAGCCGGGGATCACGTGTGTCGTGGGGCCCAACGGCTCGGGCAAGTCCAACGT
Source organism: Streptomyces sp. SID13726 (assembly GCF_010548375.1). GTDB lineage: Bacteria > Actinomycetota > Actinomycetes > Streptomycetales > Streptomycetaceae > Streptomyces. The sequence continues at coordinate 125,327 of NZ_JAAGLY010000012.1, read as the reverse complement.
CGTCGACGCCCTCAGCTGGGTGATGGGCGAGCAGGGCGCCAAGTCGCTGCGCGGCGGCAAGATGGAGGACGTCATCTTCGCCGGCACCACCGGCCGCCCCCCGCTGGGCCGCGCCGAGGTGTCCCTGACCATCGACAACTCCGACGGCGCCCTACCTATCGAGTACGCCGAGGTCACCATCACGCGGATCATGTTCCGCAACGGCGGCAGCGAGTACCAGATCAACGGCGACACCTGCCGCCTCCTCGACATCCAGGACCTGCTCTCCGACTCCGGCATCGGCCGCGAGATGCACGTCATCGTCGGCCAGGGCCAGCTCGACGGCGTCCTGCACGCCGACCCCACCGGCCGCCGCGCCTTCATCGAGGAGGCCGCCGGTGTCCTCAAACACCGCAAGCGCAAGGAGAAGGCGCTCCGCAAGCTGGACGCGATGCAGGCCAACCTCGCGCGCGTGCAGGACCTGACGGACGAACTGCGGCGGCAGTTGAAGCCGCTGGGGCGCCAGGCGGCCGTGGCGCGCAGGGCCGCCGTCATCCAGGCGGATCTGCGGGACTCCCGGCTGCGCCTGCTCGCCGACGATCTCGTACGACTGCGCCAGGCACTGCGGACCGAGGTCGCGGACGAGGCCGCGCTGAAGGAGCGCAAGGAGGCCGCCGAGCAGGAGCTGAAGAAGGCCCTCCAGCGCGAGGCCCTTCTGGAGGACGAGGTACGGCAGCTCACTCCCCGGCTCCAGCGCGCCCAGCAGACCTGGTACGACCTCTCCCAGCTCGCCGAGCGGGTGCGCGGCACGATCTCGCTGGCCGACGCGCGCGTGAAGAGCGCGACTTCGGCACCTCCAGAGGAGCGCCGGGGCCGCGACCCCGAGGACATGGAGCGCGAGGCCGCCCGGATCCGTGAGCAGGAGGCCGAGCTCGAAGCCGCCCTGGAGGCCGCCGAGCACGCCTTGGAGGACACGGTCGCGCACCGCGCCGAGCTGGAACGTTCGCTCATCCAGGAGGAACGCCGCCTCAAGGACGTGGCCCGCGCCATCGCCGACCGCCGGGAGGGACTGGCCCGCCTCAACGGCCAGGTCAACGCGGCCCGTTCGCGCGCCGCCTCCGCCCAGGCCGAGATCGACCGGCTGGCCGCCGCGCGGGACGAGGCCCAGGAGCGGGCGTTCGCCGCGCAGGAGGAGTACGAGACGCTCAAGGCCGAGGTCGACGGCCTCGACGCGGGCGACGCGGAGCTGGCCGAGCAGCATGAGGCGGCCAAGCGACAGCTCGCCGAGGCCGAGTCCGCACTGACGGCTGCCCGGGAGGCGGCCACGGCAGCGGAACGCAAGCGCGCGGCGACGCAGGCGAGGCATGAGGCGCTGGCCATGGGGTTGCGAAGGAAGGACGGCACGGGAGCGCTGCTCGGCGCGAAGGACCGCCTGACAGGCTTGCTGGGCCCGGCGGCGGAACTCCTGACGGTGACGCAGGGCCACGAGGTGGCTCTGGCGGCGGCGTTCGGCGCGGCGGCAGACGCGTTGGCGGTGACATCACCGGCGGCGGCGGCGGACGCGATCCGCCTGCTGCGGAAACAGGACGCGGGACGGGCGTCACTCCTCTTGGCTGGGGCTCCCGAAGACACACCTAGGGGCGCGGGGAACTGCGCGACCAGCCACAACGGACCCGCAGACGCCACCCATCAGCACGCGGCAGATCTGGTCCGCGCTCCCTCCGACCTCGTGGCCGCGGTAAGGCGCCTCCTCCACGGCATCGTCATCGTCGGCACCCTCGAAGACGCCGAAGACCTCGTCTACGCCAACCCCCACCTCACCGCGGTCACCGCCGAAGGCGACCTCCTCGGCGCCCACTTCGCCCACGGCGGCTCCGCGGGCGCCCCGAGTCTCCTCGAAGTACAGGCCTCGGTCGACGAGGCCGCAGCCGAACTCGAAGACCTGGCGATCCGCTGCGAGGAACTCACCGAGGCCCAGCACACAGCCGTGGAGCACCGCAGAGCCGCCGCCGCCCGGGTCGAGGAGCTGGGCGAGCGCCGCCGGGCCGCGGACCGTGAGAAGTCCTCCGTGGCCCAGCAGCTCGGCCGTCTGTCCGGCCAGGCGAAAGGCGCCGCAGGTGAGGCCGAGCGCTCCACCGCGGCCGCCGCCCGTGCGCAGGACTCGCTGGAGAGGGCCCTCGAAGAGGTCGAGGAACTGGCCGAACGCCTCGCCGTGGCCGAGGAGATGCCGGTCGAGGAGGAGCCCGACACGTCGGTACGGGACCGTCTCGCCGCCGACGGCGCCAACGCCCGCCAGACCGAGATGGAGGCCCGCCTCCAGGTCCGCACCCACGAGGAGCGGGTCAAGGGGCTCGCGGGACGGGCCGACTCCCTCGACCGCGCCGCCCGCGCCGAGCGCGACGCACGCGCGCGTGCCGAACAGCGCCGGGCGAGGCTGCGGCACGAGGCGGCCGTGGCGGAGGCCGTCGCGTCCGGTACCCGGCAGCTCCTCGCGCACGTCGAGGTGTCCCTCGCGCGCGCGGACGAGGAGCGCACCGCCGCCGACGCCGCCAAGGCGTTCAGGGAGCGGGAGTTGACCGCCGCCCGCACCACCGGCCGCGACCTCAAGTCCGAGCTGGACAAGCTGACCGACTCCGTGCACCGGGGCGAGGTGCTCGGTGCCGAGAAGCGGATGCGGATCGAGCAGCTGGAGACCAAGGCGCTGGAGGAGCTGGGGGTCGAACCGGCGGGGCTCGTCGAGGAGTACGGCCCGCACCAGCTGGTCCCGCCCTCCCTGCCGGCCGAGGGCGAGGAGCTGCCGGAGGACCCGGAGCATCCGCGCAACCAGCCCAAGCAGTTCCACCGGGCCGAGCAGGAGAAGCGGCTCAAGGCGGCCGAGCGGGCGTACCAGCAGCTCGGCAAGGTGAATCCGCTCGCCCTGGAGGAGTTCGCGGCGCTGGAGGAGCGGCACAAGTTCCTCAGCGAGCAGCTGGAGGACCTGAAGAAGACCCGCGCCGACCTCCTTCAAGTGGTGAAGGAGGTCGACGAGCGGGTCGAGCAGGTCTTCACCGAGGCCTACCGGGACACGGCCCGGGAGTTCGAGGGCGTCTTCAGCCGGCTCTTCCCGGGCGGCGAGGGGCGGCTGATCCTGACCGACCCCGACAACATGCTCACCACGGGCGTGGACGTCGAGGCCCGGCCGCCGGGCAAGAAGGTCAAGCGGCTCTCCCTGCTGTCCGGCGGCGAGCGGTCGCTGACGGCCGTAGCGCTGCTGGTGTCGATCTTCAAGGCGCGGCCCAGCCCGTTCTACGTGATGGACGAGGTCGAGGCCGCGCTCGACGACACCAACCTCCAGCGGCTGATCCGCATCATGCAGGAGCTGCAGGAGGCCTCGCAGCTCATCGTGATCACGCACCAGAAGCGCACCATGGAGGTCGCCGACGCGCTGTACGGCGTCTCCATGCAGGGCGACGGCGTGTCGAAGGTGATTTCGCAGCGACTTCGCTGACCGGTCTTCAATTCTTCAAGACTTGAACACATGCCGGTCACCTGTGCCTCTTTTCTCACACCGAACCGACCCTTGACTTCGAAACTTGAAGGCATAGTCTCGTGCATGTTGCACTTACCTTCAGGTGGTGGTCGGCGGCAAGCTATGCGCCACTGGAAGGGTCGCCCCCAGCCGGCAGCGTTGCCGGTGGCCCGAGGAGTACACGTGACCAGCACAGCGCAGGCACCACAGTCAGGAGCCGGGACGGCTCACCCCGATCATCTCGGGCACGTCATCTTCATCGCGGCGGCGGCCGCGATGGGCGGGTTCCTCTTCGGCTACGACAGCTCCGTGATCAACGGCGCCGTCGAGGCCATCCGGGACCGCTACGACATCGGCTCCGCGGCCCTGGCGCAGGTCATCGCCATCGCCCTGATCGGCTGTGCGATCGGCGCGGCGACCGCCGGACGGATCGCGGACCGCATCGGCCGTATCCGCTGCATGCAGATCTCGGCCGTCCTCTTCACCATCAGCGCCGTCGGCTCGGCGCTCCCCTTCGCCCTGTACGACCTGGCGTTCTGGCGGATCGTCGGCGGCTTCGCCATCGGCATGGCCTCGGTCATCGGCCCCGCCTACATCGCCGAGGTCGCCCCGCCGGCCTACCGCGGCCGTCTCGGTTCCTTCCAGCAGGCCGCGATCGTCATCGGCATCGCCATCTCGCAGCTCGTCAACTGGGGCCTGCTGAACGCGGCCGGCGGCGACCAGCGCGGCAAGCTGATGGGCATCGAGGCCTGGCAGGTCATGCTCGGCGTCATGGTGGTCCCGGCCGTCCTCTACGGCCTGCTCTCCTTCGCCATCCCCGAGTCCCCGCGCTTCCTGATCTCCGTCGGCAAGCACGAGCGAGCCCGGGAGATCCTCAAGGAGGTCGAGGGCGACAAGATCGACCTCGGCGCGCGGGTGACCGAGATCGAGAACGCCATGAAGAGCGAGCACAAGTCGACCTTCAAGGACCTGCTCGGCGGCTCGTTCTTCTTCAAGCCGATCGTCTGGGTCGGTATCGGCCTGTCGGTCTTCCAGCAGTTCGTCGGCATCAACGTCGCGTTCTACTACTCCTCGACGCTGTGGCAGTCGGTCGGCGTTGACCCGACGGACTCGTTCTTCTACTCCTTCACCACGTCGATCATCAACATCGTCGGCACCGTGATCGCGATGATCTTCGTGGACCGCATCGGCCGCCGCCCGCTCGCCCTGATCGGCTCGGTCGGCATGGTGATCGGACTCGCGCTGGAGGCGTGGGCGTTCTCCTTCGACCTGGTCGACGGCAAGCTCCCGGCCGCGCAGGGCTGGACCGCGCTGATCGCGGCCCATGTCTTCGTCCTCTTCTTCGCCCTGTCCTGGGGTGTGGTCGTCTGGGTCTTCCTCGGCGAGATGTTCCCGAACCGGATCCGCGCCGCCGCCCTCGGAGTGGCCGCCTCCGCGCAGTGGATCGCCAACTGGGCCATCACCGCGAGCTTCCCGTCGCTGGCCGACTGGAACCTCTCCGCGACCTACGTGATCTACACGGTCTTCGCCGCGCTCTCCATCCCGTTCATCCTCAAGTACGTCAAGGAGACGAAGGGCAAGGCGCTGGAGGAGATGGGCTGACGGCCCGCCACGAGCCCGGGGGGAGGGGCCAACACCCCGCCGCCCTTCTCCCCGAACCCTCCGCCGCCCCCGGTCAGGCAACCGCCAGGACCGGGGGCGGCGGTGTCCTGTCCGGTCCGCGGTGTCTCACCAGATGAGGACCCCGGCCCCGAGGTCCCGGGCACGCAGCGCGGCCGCCTCGATGTTGTCCAGCCGCCGCTCGATCCCGCCGCGGTGCTCCTCGATCGACCGTGGACGCACGGTGGTCGCGGCGATCAGGTCCAGGTTCGCCCGCAGCAGCGCGATCTCCGCCAGGAAGTCCGCCACGTCGTGGGTCTCGACGTACAGATCGCCCCCGGCGAGCGCGGGCAGGAACCGGGCGCCCAGTGAACGCACCGTCCCGGAGCCCCACACCTCTTCGCGCCAGGACTCGAACCCGGCCGAGTCGCCGGCGCCCTCGGGGACGTCGAGGACCTCCCACAGGCCGTTCGCGTCCCGCACGAACACATCCACGCACAGACTCATGGGCCCAGTGGACCACCGCCGGGCTCGACCGGGCCAGATCAGCCCTCCAGCGCCGGAAGCACCTGCTCCGCGAACAGCCGCAGACTCCGCCAGCCCTCCTCCACCGGCATCCCGCCGGCCAGCGGGTGCAGGACCAGGTTGTCGAGCCCCTGCTCCACGCACTCGCCCGGGGTGAGGATCCGGTAGACGCCCTCCGCGCGCAGTTCGTCCACCGACGTGGCCGCCGAGCGGACCGCCGAGCGGATGTCGCCGGACTGCCAGGAGGCGTACGTGCGGGCCTCGTGGAGGAAGTGCCCGCCGTAGGCCGACCATGCCCGGTCCGGGTCCTCGGCGAGGTGCAGCAGCGGTGTCTCGGCCGTCGGCATCATGGTCCAGCCCTCGGTGCCGTACTCGACGAGCCGCTCCTTGTAGTACGCCTCCAGCTCCGGCAGATGCGCGCTGGGGAAGAACGGCAGGCCGAGGCGGGCGGCCCGGCGGGCGGCGGCCTCGGAGGAGCCGCCGACCAGGAGCAGGGGGTGCGGGTCGGTCAAGGGGCGCGGGGTGACCCGTACCGTACGGCCGCGGTACTCGAACTCCTCGCCGGTCCAGGCCTTGAGGAGGGTCTCCAGCAGCTCGTCCTGCAACCTGCCCCGGCGCTTCCACTCCACGTCGAACTGGGCGTACTCCTCCGGCCGGTACCCGATCCCGGCGACCGTCACCAGCCGGCCGCCGCTCAGGAGGTCCAGTACGGCGATGTCCTCGGCCAGGCGCAGCGGGTCGTGCAGCGGGCCGATGACGGCCGAGACGGTCACCGCGATCCGCTTCGTCGCCCCGAACACCGCGCCCGCGAAGGCGAACGGCGACGGCAGCCAGTTGTTGTCGACGCCGTGGTGCTCCTCGGTCTGCACGGTGGTGATCCCGTGCTCGTCGGCGTACGCGGCCATGTCCAGGGCGGCCCGGTAGCGGGCGCTTAGGGAGGCGGGCGTCGCGCCGGGCTCGACGAGGTTGAAACGGACGACCGTGACGGGCATGGGGGTCCCCCTTCACCGGGCGGGTGGTGCGGGGGACGGTAGCTGACGGGGCGTCAGATGGCCATGGCCGGGGGTTCGTCGGATGCGGGTACGGCGACCGGCGGCTTGGGCAGCACCGCGTACAGCAGGCCCGAGACCGCGATCGTCGCCGCCCAGCCGAGGCCGTACTCGCCGACCGGGTTGCCGGCGGCGAGCGGCCCGGTGAACCAGTCGGACTTGGTGAACAGCAGTCCCGCGCCGAGCCCCGCCGCCCACGCGGTGACGGCCGCCGGGGCGAAGCCGCCCCGGTACCAGTAGGCGCCGGCGCGGCTCGTGTCGAGGAGGGCCTCGGCGTCGTACCGCCTGCGGCGGAGCATGTCCGCGCCGAAGACGCCCGCCCAGGCCGAGAAGGTCACCGCGAGGAGGGACAGGAAGGACAGGAACGTGCCCATGAAGCTCGTCGCGGCCAGCATCAGGACACCGCCGAGGGCCAGCGAGATCACCGCGTTGACCGAGACCGCCCAGTGCCGCGGCACCCGCAGGCCGAGCGTCTGCGCGGTGAAGCCCGCGGAGTACATGGACATCGAGTTGATCAGCAGCGTGCCGACCAGGGCGATCAGCAGGTACGGGACGGCCAGCCAGCGCGGGAGGACCGCGCCGAGGAAGGAGACCGGGTCAGGGGCGGTGGCCAGGTCCGGGGTCGTGGACGCCATGACCATGCCCATGAGAAGCATCGGCAGTACGACGATCCCGGCGCCGCCCACCGTGTTGCGTACGATCGCCGCGGCCGACGCCGACCTCGGCAGAGAGCGCGTGAAGTCGGGGGAGGTCGGCACCCAGCTGATCCCGCCGGCGGCGACCAGGCCGATGCCCGTGATCATCGCCGACGCCGGTCCCGCGGCCCGGCCGAAGACCCGGTCCCAGTCCGTCTCGGCGATCAGATGCGCGAGCACCAGCACCGAGAAGGCCCCGAAGAGCCAGGACGCCCATCGGGAGCACCTCCGCACGGCGTCGATGCCCAGACCCGAGATCACGAAGGTCGTGACCACGAAGAGCAGCAGGGTCACGACGATCAGGGCGGTGCTGCTCCCGACCCCGAAGAGGATGTCCAGCACGGTCAGCAGCGCGTACGCGCCGGTCACCGCGTTGATCGTCTCCCAGCCCCAGCGGGCGACCCAGATCAGCGTCCCGGGCAGCAGATTGCCCCGCTGGCCGAAGACCGCGCGGGACAGCGCCATGCCGGGGGCGCCACCCCGTCTGCCTGCGATCCCGATCAGCCCGACCAGGCCGTACGACACGGTCGGCGCCGTGACGCCGACCGCCAGGGTCTGCCAGAAGCTGAGCCCGTACGCCACCGAGAGGCCCGCTCCCATGGTCAGCAGCAGCACGGTGATGTTGGCGGCGACCCACGTGGGGAACAGGTCGCGGGTCCGGGCCGTGCGCTCCCGCTCGGGCACCGGTTCCAGGCCGTGGGTTTCGAGGGAGCTCATGGTTAATCACCATATATGGGGTGAAATGACACGGGTGGAGGGCCTGTGATACTGGACGCGTTATGGAAACCGTCATCCTTGCTGTAGTCATCGCCGTGGTCGTGCTCGGTGTGCTCGGCGGGCTCGTCGTCGGCAGCCGGCGCAAGAAGTCGCTGCCCCCGCCACCTCCCGCCGCGCCCGACATCACCGCCCCTCCGGCCGAGCCGCACATCGGCGACGAGGCCGAGACGCCGCGCGACGAACCGCGCCGGACCATAGAGGAGGTCGATCTCCCGGACGGCTCGGCGCCGCCCGTCGCAGAAGAGCTCCCCCCGACCGAGATCGAAGTCCCGGAGCCGACGGCCGGCCGCCTGGTCCGCCTGCGCGCCCGGCTCTCCCGCTCGCAGAACGCGCTCGGCAAGGGGCTGCTCGCGCTCCTGTCGCGCGAGCATCTCGACGACGACACCTGGGAGGAGATCGAGGACATCCTCCTCACCGCCGACGTCGGCGTGACCCCCACCCAGGAGCTGGTCGAGGGCCTGCGCGAGCGCGTGAAGGTGCTCGGCACCCGTACCCCCGAGGAGCTGCGCGGCCTGCTGCGCGAGGAGCTGCTCAAGCTGGTCGGCACCGAGCTCGACCGCACGGTCAAGACCGAGCCCGAGGAGCGCAAGCCGGGCATCGTGATGGTCGTGGGGGTCAACGGCACCGGCAAGACCACCACCACCGGCAAGCTCGCGCGCGTGCTCGTCGCCGACGGCCGGACCGTCGTCCTCGGTGCCGCCGACACCTTCCGGGCCGCCGCCGCCGACCAGTTGCAGACCTGGGGCGAGCGTGTGGGCGCCTACACCGTGCGCGGGCCCGAGGGCGGCGACCCCGCCTCCGTCGCCTTCGACGCGGTGAAGGAGGGCAAGGAGATGGGGGTCGACGTGGTCCTCATCGACACCGCGGGCCGCCTCCACACCAAGACCGGGCTCATGGACGAACTCGGCAAGGTCAAGCGGGTCGTGGAGAAGCACGCGCCGCTGGACGAGGTGCTGCTGGTCCTCGACGCGACCACTGGGCAGAACGGCCTGGTGCAGGCCCGCGTCTTCGCCGAGGTCGTCGACATCACCGGCATCGTCCTGACCAAGTTGGACGGCACCGCCAAGGGTGGCATCGTGATCGCGGTCCAGCGCGAACTGGGCGTACCGGTCAAGCTGATCGGGCTGGGAGAGGGCGCCGACGACCTGGCGCCGTTCGAGCCGGAGGCGTTCGTGGATGCGCTTATCGGCGAGTAGGGATCAGGTCCCCGCATCGGTATCGGCAGATGCGAAGAAGCGCCCGCCCCCAAGGTGCAGTTGGGAGCGGGCGCTTCGCTGTGTACGTCTCTTCGTACGCCTGCGCGTCTTCGTACGCCTACGCGCGCGACCGGTGCGCCACGTACGCCAGGGTGCCGAGCAGCAGCCGGGCCGCCGGTGGCTTCGTCGCCGTGTCCAGGGACGGGGACCGGAGCCACTGGACCGGGCCCAGGCCGCCCCGGTCCGACGGGGGAGCGGTGATGTGGGTGCCGGGGCCCAGGCCGCGCAGGTCGAGGGAGGCGGCGTCGTCCCAGCCCATGCGGTAGAGGAGTTCGCTCAGGTCGGTCGCGGCGCCGGGGGCGACGAAGAACTGGGCGCGGCCCTCGGGGGTCGCCGTGACCGGGCCGAGGGGCAGGCCCATGCGCTCCAGGCGGACCAGTGCGCGGCGCCCGGCCGGCTCGGCCACCTCGATGACGTCGAACGCGCGGCCCACCGGCAGCATCACCGCGGCGCCGGGGAACTCCGCCCACGCCTTGGTCACGTCGTCGAGCGTGGCACCGGCCGGGACCGGAGGCGCGAAGTCCAGCGGGTGGGCGCCCGGTTGACGGCAGTCGGCGCGACCGCAGGAGCAGACGCCCGCCGCGGCCCGCGCGCCCGGGACCACGTCCCAGCCCCAGAGTCCGGTGAACTCGGCGACGGCGGTGCACTCCGAGGAGCGGCCGCGCCTGCGCGTGCCGGAACGGATCTCCCGAATGCCGCCGATCGTGAAGCCCATGCCCCCTCCAACGGGTCCACCGCGCCGGTGGTTACGAGACGGACGCGGCCGGTCACTCTCCGTTTCCTCTTCCGGGCGGTGTGGGCGCTCGGAAGTGCCCCGGGTGGTGCGCCGGGCCGCGTGCGCCCCTGAGTGCACCGCTCCGCCCACCCCCGGTCGGTCTATGTCAAGTGAATCGTGTGGAGGCGACCGTGAGTTCATTCGAAGGGGTGGCGAATGGTGGCGTTTCCGGGATCGCCATGGCTGGACGGGTGATCGTAGGATTACTTTGAGTGCACGAGTCCTGGGGGCACATGCACTTGTGGGTATGCCGGAGGCAAGTCGGTTCCCCGTTCGAAGGCTGACAACCGCCGGACGGACGGCCGTATTTACCGGCATTCTGATAAGGCTTGGCGCACTCGGCGACAAGTGGTCTCAGGGATGGGGGCGTTCCAGTGGGCGGCAACAGCGGAAGCGGGACGGGCGCCGGCAGCGCCGCGCAGTCCGACAAGCGCCCCAACGAACTGCTCACCTCCTGGTTCGTGCGCAGCGGCTGGTCGAAGGGCGAGCTCGCCCGCCAGGTCAACCGCAGGGCCCGGCAGTTGGGGGCCAACCACATCTCCACCGACACCTCGCGGGTGCGCCGCTGGCTGGACGGCGAGAACCCCCGCGAACCCATCCCCAGGATCCTGTCCGAGCTGTTCTCCGAGCGGTTCGGATGCGTCGTCTCCGTCGAGGACCTCGGACTGCGCGCCGCCCGCCAGTCGCCGTCCGCGACCGGGGTCGACCTGCCCTGGACGGGCCCGCAGACCGTGGCCCTGCTCAGCGAGTTCTCGCGCAGCGACCTCATGCTGGCGCGGCGCGGCTTCCTCGGGACTTCGCTGGCCCTGTCCGCGGGCCCGTCCCTCATCGAGCCCATGCAGCGCTGGCTCGTCCCGGGACCCGCCACCCCGCACCGCGAGCCCGAGCCCGCCTCCTCCCGCCGGGTGGGCCGGCTCTCCAAACCCGAGCTGGACCTCCTCGAGTCGACGACCGTGATGTTCCGCCAGTGGGACGCCCAGTGCGGCGGCGGCCTGCGCCGCAAGGCGGTCGTCGGCCAGCTGCACGAAGTGACCGACCTCCTCCAGGAACCCCAGCCCGAGGCCACCACCCGCAAGCTGTTCAAGGTCGCCGCCGAACTGGCCGAGCTGGCGGGCTGGATGTCGTACGACGTGGGGCTCCAGCCCACCGCCCAGAAGTACTTCGTCCTCGCCCTGCACGCGGCCAAGGAGGCCGGCGACAAGCCGCTCGGCTCCTACGTCCTGTCCAGCATGAGCCGCCAGATGATCCACCTAGGGCGGCCCGAGGACGCCCTGGAGCTGATCCACCTCGCGCAGTACGGCAGCCGGGACTGCGCGAGCCCGCGCACCCTGTCGATGCTGTATGCGATGGAGGCCCGCGCCTACGCCAACATGGGCCAGCCCGGCAAGTGCAAGCGGGCGGTCCGGATGGCCGAGGACACCTTCGCCGACGCCGACGAGTGGGACGACCCGGACCCCGACTGGATCCGCTTCTTCTCCGAGGCCGAGCTGTACGGCGAGAACTCCCACTCCTACCGCGACCTCGCCTACGTCGCCGGTCGCAGCCCGACCTACGCCTCCCTCTCCGAGCCCCTCATGCAGAAGGCCGTCGAGCTCTTCGCGGAGGACGGCGAGCACCAGCGGTCGTACGCACTCAATCTCATCGGCATGGCCACGGTGCACCTGCTCCAGCGCGAGCCCGAGCAGAGCACGATCCTGGCGGAACAGGCCATGCACATCGCCAAGAAGGTCCGCTCCGAGCGGGTGAGCACTCGTATTCGAAAGACGGTCGACACCGCCGTACGCGACTTCGGTGATCTCGCCGAGGTCGTGGATCTCACCGAGAAGCTCGCGGTGGAGCTTCCGGAGACCGCGGAAGCCGTCTGAATCCCCAGAACCCCGGCCGCGGCCGGCCCTCCCGAACTGCCCGACTCGGCTCCCCCATGCCAGGTCATCGGAAGGCCGACCGCGGCCGGTTTTTCTCCTTCTATGAAGGTTGCGCCACGATAACGATCGAGGCGGCCCGTATCTGCCAGTTCATCGACGCGTAACACGCACGGCGTCTTCGTCACCCCGGCGAAACAACGAGGGGCTTCCACCGAAACCGCGCTGCGCCAATCTCATGGCGCATAACCGGCCCACCCCTCAATCCGCTCTGGCTTCGCCCGCACGGGGCCGTACCTACGACGAGGAGACGCCGATGGCACCAGCCATCACGCTCGCCGCAGACAAGCTGTCTGTGGCCAACACAGGCTTCATGCTCATCTGTTCCGCCCTGGTGCTTCTCATGACCCCGGGCCTGGCCTTCTTCTACGGAGGCATGGTCCGCGTCAAGAGCACGCTCAACATGCTGATGATGAGCTTCATCAGCATGGGCATCATCACCATCCTGTGGGTGCTCTACGGCTTCTCCATGGCGTTCGGCACGGACCACGGCTCGCTCATCGGCTGGGAGTCCGACTTCGTCGGCTGGACCGGCATCGACAAGGCCGATATCTGGTCCGGGTACACGATCCCGGTCTTCGCCTTCGCCGTCTTCCAGATGATGTTCGCCATCATCACGCCCGCCCTGATAAGCGGCGCGATCGCGGACCGCGTGAAGTTCTCCGCCTGGTCCGTCTTCGTCGTGCTGTGGGCGACCGTCGTGTACTTCCCGGTCGCGCACTGGGTCTGGGGCACCGGCGGCTGGGCCTTCGAGCTCGGGGTGATCGACTTCGCCGGTGGTACCGCGGTCCACATCAACGCGGGTGCCGCGGCGCTCGGTGTGATCCTGGTCATCGGCAAGCGCGTCGGCTTCAAGCGCGACCCGATGCGCCCGCACAGCCTCCCGCTGGTCATGCTCGGCGCCGGTCTCCTGTGGTTCGGCTGGTTCGGCTTCAACGCCGGTTCGTGGCTCGGCAACGACGACGGCGTCGGCTCCCTGATGTTCGTCAACACGCAGATCGCCACCGCGGCCGCGATGCTCGCCTGGCTCATCTACGAGAAGATCCGCCACGGCGCGTTCACCACCCTGGGCGCCGCCTCCGGCGCGGTCGCCGGCCTGGTCGCCATCACCCCCTCGGGCGGCGCGGTCACCCCGATCGGCGCGATCTGCGTCGGCGCCATCGCCGGTGTCGCCTGTGCCGCGGCCGTGGGCCTCAAGTACAAGTTCGGCTACGACGACTCGCTGGACGTCGTCGGCGTCCACATGGTCGGCGGTGTCATCGGCTCCCTGCTGATCGGCTTCTTCGCCAGCGGCAAGGGCCAGTCCGACGTCGAGGGCCTCTTCTACGGCGGCGGCCTCGACCAGTTCTGGAAGCAGTGCGCCGGTGTCTTCGCGGTCCTCGCCTACTCCCTGATCGCCTCCGCGATCCTCGCCTTCCTGCTCGACAAGACCATGGGCATGCGGGTCGACGAGGACGAGGAGATCTCGGGCATCGACCAGGCCGAGCACGCCGAGACCGCATACGACTTCAGCGGTGCCGGCGGCGGCGCCGCCCGGACCGCCGCCGCGGCCCCCGCCGCTGCGAGCAAGAAGGTGGACGCATGAAGCTCATCACCGCCGTCGTCAAGCCGCACCGGCTCGACGAGATCAAGGAAGCCCTCCAGGCCTTCGGGGTGCACGGCCTGACGGTCACCGAGGCGAGCGGCTACGGTCGTCAGCGGGGCCACACCGAGGTCTACCGCGGTGCCGAGTACACCGTCGACCTGGTCCCGAAGATCCGCATCGAGGTCCTCGCCGAGGACGACGACGCCGAGCAGCTGATCGACGTCATCGTCAAGGCGGCCCGAACCGGCAAGATCGGTGACGGCAAGGTCTGGTCCCTGCCGGTCGAGACGGCCGTACGGGTCCGGACGGGCGAGCGCGGCCCGGACGCGCTCTGACCGAAGAACAGAACAGGAGCTGCTGGGTGACGAGCACGGACGTGCACAAGGACGTAGAGGACTCGGGACCCAGCGGCTACGCGGCGGCCCGGCTGCGCCTCCTCCAGGAGGGGGCGCGGTCCGGGCCGCCGCGCCGTTCCGCCCTCGCCGAACTGACGGACGACTGGCTCTCGGGGCTGTTCACCGCGGGCGCCGAGCAGCTGCGCGGGGTCTCCCTGATCGCCGTCGGCGGCTACGGCCGCGGCGAGCTGTCCCCGCGCAGCGACCTGGACCTGGTCCTGCTCCACGACGGCAGCGACTCGGGCGCGGTCGCCGCCCTGGCCGACCGCATCTGGTACCCGGTGTGGGACCTCGGCCTCGCCCTCGACCACTCCGTGCGCACCCCTATGGAGGCGCGCAAGACGGCCGGGGAGGATTTGAAAGTCCAACTCGGTCTCCTGGACGCCCGTCACATCGCCGGCGACCTGGGGCTGACAGCGGGACTGCGTACGGCGGTCCTCGCGGACTGGCGCAACCAGGCGCCCAAGCGGCTCCCCGAACTCCAGGAGCTGTGCGCCGAGCGCGCCGAGCGCCAGGGCGAGCTCCAGTACCTCCTGGAACCCGACCTCAAGGAGGCCCGCGGCGGACTCCGGGACGCCACCGCCCTGCGCGCCGTCGCCGCCTCCTGGCTGGCCGACGCCCCGCGCGAGGGCCTCGACGACGCCCGGCGCCGGCTGCTCGACGTCCGGGACGCCCTGCACCTGACCACGGGCCGCGCCACCGACCGGCTCGCCCTCCAGGAGCAGGACCAGGTCGCCGCCGAACTCGGCCTCCTGGACGCCGACACCCTGCTGCGCCAGGTCTACGAAGCGGCCCGCGTCATCTCGTACGCCAGTGACGTCACCTGGCGCGAGGTCGGCCGCGTGCTCAGGTCGCGTTCCGTACGGCCCCGGCTGCGGGCCATGCTCGGCGGCGGCAAGCCGGTGGCCGAGAGGTCTCCGCTGGCCGAGGGGGTCGTCGAGCAGGACGGCGAGGTGGTGCTCGCCCGTGCCGCGCGCCCCGACCGCGACCCCGTGCTCCCGCTGCGCGCCGCGGCCGCCGCGGCCCAGGCCGGGCTCCCGCTCTCCCTGCATGCCGTACGGCGCATGGCGGCCAACGCCCGCGCCCTGCCCACCCCGTGGCCCGCCGAGGCCCGCGAACAGCTCGTCACCCTGCTCGGCTCCGGACGCTCGACCGTCGACGTCTGGGAGGCGCTGGAGGCGGAGGGCCTGATCACCCGGCTGCTGCCCGACTGGGAGCGGGTCCGGTGCCGCCCGCAGCGCAACGCCGTGCACATCTGGACCGTCGACCGGCACCTCATCGAGACGGCCGTGCGCGCCTCCGAGTTCACCCGGCGCGTCCACCGCCCCGACCTGCTGCTGGTCGCCGCGCTGCTGCACGACATCGGCAAGGGCTGGCCGGGCGACCACTCGGTGGCCGGCGAGATCATCGCGCGCGACGTGGCGGGACGGATCGGCTTCGACCGCGACGACGTCGCCGTACTGGCGACTCTCGTACGGCACCACCTGCTGCTCGTCGACACCGCCACCCGGCGTGACCTGGAGGACCCGGCCACCGTGCGCTCCGTCGCCGAGGCGGTCGGGTCGCAGGGCACCCTGGAGCTGCTGCACGCGCTGACCGAGGCGGACGCCCTGGCCACCGGGCCGGCCGCCTGGTCGTCCTGGCGGGGCTCGCTCGTCGCCGACCTGGTCAAGCGGGTCGGTGCGGTGCTCGCCGGGGACGACCTCGACGAGCCCGAGGCCGCAGCGCCCACCGCCGAACAGGAGCGGCTCGCCATCGAGGCGGTCGCCACCGGCGGCCCGGTGCTGTCCCTGCGCGCGCAGACCGAGCCGCCCGCCGCCCCCGAGGGCGCGTCGGCCGGGGACCCCGAGCCGCTCGGCGTGGAACTCCTCATCGCCGTACCGGACCAGCCGGGCGTGCTCCCCGCCGTCGCCGGAGTGCTGGCCATGCACCGCCTGACCGTGCGCACCGCGGAACTGCGCGCCCTGGACCTGCCCGACGGCGTCGAGGGCGCCGTGCTCCTGCTGAACTGGCGGGTCGCCGCCCAGTACGGCTCGCTGCCGCAGGCCGCCCGGCTGCGCGCCGACCTCGTACGGGCCCTGGACGGCTCGCTGGACATCGCCGGGCGGCTGGCCGAGCGCGACGCCGCCTACCCCAGACGCCGGGGCGCCGTCGCGCCCCCCGCGCGCGTGACGGTCGCCCCAGCGGCCTCCCGGCACGCCACCGTCATCGAGGTACGCGCCCAGGACGCCCCCGGACTGCTCTTCCGGATCGGATCGGCGCTGGAGGACGCGGAGGTGCGGGTGCGCAGCATGCATGTGAGCACGCTGGGCGCCAACGCGGTCGACGCGTTCTACGTGACCGACGGCAAGGACGCCCCGCTGGCGAGCGGGGACGCGGCTTCCGTGGCGCGGAGACTAGAGGAGACGTTGCGGGGCTGACACGGGATCCCGGCTCAGCACCGAGCCGGGATACCCTGGAAGACGCTCACACTGCCCCCGACTCCGAGGACCGACGCCGCCGTGTTCGATACTCTCTCCGATCGCCTCTCAGCGACCTTCAAGAACCTCCGCGGCAAGGGGCGTCTGAGCGAGGCGGACATCGACGCCACCGCGCGCGAGATCCGGATCGCGCTGCTCGAAGCGGACGTGGCCCTGCCCGTCGTGCGGGCGTTCATCAAGAACGTCAAGGAGCGCGCCCTCGGCCCCGAGCTCGCCAACACGCGCTACCCCGCCCAGCGGGTCCTCGACATCGTCAACGAAGAGCTGGTCACCATCCTGGGCGGCCAGACGCGTCGCCTGCGCTTCGCCAAGCAGCCGCCGACCGTGATCATGCTCGCGGGTCTCCAGGGTGCCGGTAAGACCACTCTCGCGGGCAAGCTCGCCAAGCACCTCAAGGAAGAGGGCCACTCGCCCCTTCTGGTCGCCGCCGACCTCCAGCGCCCGAACGCGGTCACCCAGCTGAGCGTCGTCGCCGAGCGCGCCGGCGTGGCCGTCTTCGCCCCGGAGCCGGGCAATGGCGTGGGCGACCCGGTCAAGGTCGCCAAGGACTCGGTCCAGCACGCGAAGG
Organism: Streptomyces sp. SID13726; assembly: GCF_010548375.1. Classification (GTDB taxonomy): domain Bacteria; phylum Actinomycetota; class Actinomycetes; order Streptomycetales; family Streptomycetaceae; genus Streptomyces. The sequence continues at coordinate 108,214 of NZ_JAAGLY010000012.1, read as the reverse complement.
CCAAGGTCCACGACATCGTGATCGTGGACACCGCCGGCCGCCTCGGCATCGACCAGGACATGATGCGGCAGGCCGCGGACATCCGGGACGCGGTCTCTCCGGACGAGATCCTCTTCGTCGTCGACGCGATGATCGGCCAGGACGCCGTGAACACCGCGGAGGCCTTCCGCGACGGCGTCGGCTTCGACGGTGTGGTCCTCTCCAAGCTCGACGGCGACGCCCGCGGTGGCGCGGCCCTGTCGATCGCCTCGGTCACCGGCAAGCCGATCATGTTCGCGTCGAACGGCGAGAAGCTGGAGGACTTCGACGTCTTCCACCCGGACCGGATGGCCTCCCGCATCCTCGACCTGGGTGACCTCGCCACCCTGTTCGAGAAGGCGGGCAAGGAGTTCAGCGAGGAAGAGGCCGCCAAGATGGCCTCCAAGCTCGCCTCCAAGAAGGGCCAGGACTTCACCCTCGACGACTTCCTGGCCCAGATGGAGCAGGTCAGGAAGATGGGCTCCATCTCGAAGCTCCTCGGGATGATGCCCGGCATGGGCCAGATCAAGGAGCAGATCAACAACATCGACGAGCGGGACGTCGACCGCACCGCCGCGATCATCAAGTCGATGACCCCGGCCGAGCGCGCCGACGCCACGATCATCAACGGCTCCCGCCGCGCCCGTATCGCCAGGGGCTCCGGCGTCGAGGTCAGCGCGGTGAAGAACCTCGTCGAGCGGTTCTTCGAGGCCCGCAAGATGATGTCCCGCATGGCCCAGGGCGGCGGGATGCCGGGCATGCCCGGGATTCCGGGCATGGGCGGCGGCCCCGGCCGGACCAAGAAGCAGCCGAAGCAGGCCAAGGGCAAGCAGCGCTCCGGCAACCCGATGAAGCGCAAGCAGCAGGAGCAGGAGGAGGCCGCGCGCAAGGCGGCCCAGGGCGGCAGCGCCTTCGGGGTGCCCGGCCAGCAGGCCCCGCAGGACTTCGAGCTGCCGGACGAGTTCAAGAAGTTCATGGGCTGAGTTCACCGCTGCGGGTGCCGGGGTTTGGCCCATGTCGTAACGTCCGGATATGACCAACCCCGCCCCGCCGCGCAAGTCTCCCGAGCAGCCCTGGCGTACCGAGGGCACCCCCGAGGAGCCGCCGAAGCCGCCCTCAGGCGGGCGCAGGCCGCGCGGCGGCTGGTGGAGCCTGATCGTCACCGCGCTGGTCGTGTACCTGATCGCCAACCTCGTGCTGTCCTTCTTCAACGAGGGCGACGAGCCGACGATCTCCTACACGGAGTTCAGCAAGCAGGTCGACGCCGGCAACGTCAGCAAGATCTACGCCAAGGGCGACGCCATCCAGGGCCAGCTCAAGAAGAAGCAGGACAACCCCGAGGGCGACGGCACCTACACCAAGTTCAACACCGAGCGGCCGACCTTCGCGGACGACCAGCTCTGGGAGGACCTGACCAAGCACAGTGTCACGGTCACCGCGGAGCCGGTCGTCCAGCACCGCAGCTTCCTGGCCAACCTGCTGATCGCGCTGGCCCCGATGCTGCTCCTGGTGGTGCTGTGGATCTTCATCGCCCGGCGGATGAGCGCGGGGCTCGGCGGCGCGGGCGGCATGCTCGGCCGCAAGACCCCGCCCAAACCGGTCGAGCTGGAGCCCGGCAAGAAGCGCACCACCTTCGAGGACGTGGCCGGCATCGACGAGGTCGAGGGCGAGCTGAACGACGTCGTCGACTTCCTGAAGAACCCCGACGCGTACCGGAAGATGGGCGCCAAGATGCCCCGCGGTGTGCTCCTCGCGGGCCCGCCCGGCACCGGCAAGACCCTGCTCGCGCGCGCGGTGGCCGGAGAGGCCGGGGTGCCGTTCTTCTCGGCCTCCGCGTCCGAGTTCATCGAGATGATCGTCGGCGCCTCACGCGTGCGTGAGCTGTTCGCCGAGGCCCGCAAGGTGGCCCCGTCGATCATCTTCATCGACGAGATCGACACCATCGGACGCGCGCGGGGCGGCGGTTCGGGCATGGGCGGCCACGACGAGCGCGAGCAGACCCTCAACCAGATCCTCACCGAGATGGACGGCTTCTCCGGGTCCGAGGGCGTCATCGTCATCGCCGCCACCAACCGCGCCGACGTCCTGGACCCGGCCCTGACCCGCCCCGGCCGCTTCGACCGGGTCGTCATGGTCTCGCCCCCGGACCGCGGCGGCCGCGAGGCCATCCTGGAGATCCACACCCGCGAGATCCCGCTCGCCGAGGACGTGAACCTCGCCCAGGTCGCCCGTACGACTCCGGGCATGACCGGCGCCGAACTCGCCAACCTCGCCAACGAGGCCGCGCTCCTCGCGGTCAAGCGCAAGCAGGAGCAGGTCACCCAGACCGACCTCTCGGAGGCCCTGGAGAAGGTCCAACTGGGCGCGGAACGGCCCCTGGTGATGCCCGAGGAGGAGCGCCGGCGCACCGCCTACCACGAGAGCGGACACGCCCTCCTCGGCATGCTCCAGCCCGGCGCCGACCCCGTCCGCAAGATCACCATCGTCCCGCGCGGCCGGGCCCTCGGCGTCACGCTCTCGACGCCGGACGCCGACAAGTACGCGTACACCGAGGAGTACCTGCGCGGCCGGATCATCGGCGCGCTCGGCGGCATGGCGGCGGAGCAGGTCGTCTACGGCGTCATCACCACCGGCGCGGAGAGCGACCTGGAACAGGTCACCAACATCGCGCGCGGGATGGTCGCGCGGTGGGGCATGAGCGAGCGGGTGGGCCGTCTGTCCGCCCTCCCCAACGACGTCCAGCAGGCGTACGGACTCGCCGCCGCGCCCCAGACCCTCGACGTGATCGACGGCGAGATGCGGCGGATCGTCGACGAGTGCTACGACGAGGCGTGCCGCAAGCTCACCGAGCACCGGGGCCAACTGGACGCGCTGGCCCAGGCGTTGCTGGAGAACGAGACGCTGGAGGAGGCGGACGCGTACCGGATCGCGGGGGTCACGCGGCTGACGAAGGACTCCTGAGCGGACTCAGGGAACTCTCGCGATCAGGTACCGGAAGACGTTCGGCATCCACACCGTGCCGTCCCGGCGCTGGTAAGGATGCAGGGCTTCCGCCAACTCCTTGTCCACCTGGGCCTGGTCGGTCGCCTCGGCGGCCGCGTCGAAGAGCCCGGTCGACAGCAGCCCCCTGAGCGCGCTGTCGGGATCGGCGTACCCGAAGGGACAGGACACCCGCCCCGAACCGTCCGGCCTGAGCCCGGCCCGCTGGGCGACCTCCTCCAGGTCGTCGCGCAGGGCCGGGCGCCAACTGCCCGTGCTGCGCAGGGGATCCGCCAGCCTGGTGGCCACCCGCAGCACGGACGACGTGGCGCACCGCTCCGGCGGACCCCAGCCGGCGAGCACCACGGGCGCCCCCCGCGCGGCGAGCGGAGTCGCCGAGCCGAGCAGCTCCTCCAGGCCCTCCGCGTCGCCCGCGAGACACCCGATCGGCTCGAAGGCGGTCACGACGGTGTACGGGGGAGTGCCGGCGCCCGTGGTGGCCTCGGGCGGTCCGTCGACGAGCCGGGTCCCGCCACGCGCGCGCGTGGTCCACGTGTCCGGCAGCAGACGCTCTCTCGCGAGGGCCAGCCGCTCGGGTGCGGAGGACTCGACACCGGAGACCGCGGCGCCCCGGGAGGCGGCCATCAGCAGGGCGAGTCCGCTGCCGCAGCCGAGGCCCAACAGCCGTGTCTCCGGGCCCACTTCCAGTCGCTCGTAGACGGCCTCGTACAGCGGAACCAGCATCCGCTCCTGGATCTCGGACCAGTCACGCGCGCGTGCACCGGGGTCCGCGCGGGAGGTGTCTCCCGCCGAGGGCAGGTGCTGCCGCACGAGCGTAGGTGTCATGGATAAGCGCCCCAATCCGCCGAGAGTTGCCTCTGTGCCCGATCACGTGGCCCCCGTGACGTGCGCTCGCACTCCCCCCGTATGCCAGGTAACTCCGCACTCGACCGCTCGTCCAGAGGGTGTGGGCCCCGGCTTGCGGCTCGGCCACGCGGGCGAAAAGAATTCACATGACGGCAACGTGTGCCCGTAGCATCCCGCTATGGCAAAGGCACCTGTTCTCACGCCCCGGGCGGACGACTTTCCGCGCTGGTACCAGGATCTGATCACCAAGGCCGAACTGGCCGACAACGGTCCGGTGCGCGGCACCATGGTCATCCGACCGTACGGGTACGGGCTGTGGGAGCGGATGCAGGCCGAGATGGACGCCCGCATCAAGGAGACGGGCACCCAGAACGCGTACTTCCCGCTGCTGATCCCGCAGTCGTACCTCACCCGCGAGGCCGACCACGTCGAGGGCTTCGCGCCCGAACTCGCGGTCGTCACCCACGGCGGCGGCAAGGAACTCGAAGAGCCCGCGGTCGTCCGCCCCACTTCCGAGATGATCATCAACGACTACTTCTCGAAGTGGGTGCAGAGCTACCGCGACCTGCCCCTGCTGATCAACCAGTGGGCCAACGTGGTGCGTTGGGAGCTTCGGCCCCGGCTGTTCCTGCGTACGACGGAGTTCCTGTGGCAGGAGGGCCACACCGCGCACGCCACCCGGGAGGACGCGCGCGCGTTCGCCTCGCACATCCACCGTGAGGTCTACGAGGACTTCATGACGAACGTCCTCGCCATGGACGTCGTCCCCGGCCGCAAGACCGTCAAGGAGCGGTTCGCCGGTGCCGTCAACACCCTCACGCTGGAAGGCATGATGGGCGACGGCAAGGCCCTCCAGATGGCCACCAGCCACGAGTTGGGCCAGAACTTCGCCAAGGCCTTCAACACCACGTACCTGTCGAAGGACGGCACCCAGGAACTCGTCTGGCAGACCTCCTGGGGCTCGACCACCCGCATGATCGGCGCCCTGGTGATGATGCACGGCGACGACGACGGCCTGCGGGTCCCGCCGCGGCTGGCGCAGACCCAGGTCGTCGTACTCGCCATCAAGGGCGACGAAGCGGTTCTGGCCAAGGTCCGCGCGCTCGGCGATCAGCTGAAAGCCGCGGGTCTGCGCGTCCACGTCGACGACCGCACCGACACCCCCTTCGGCCGCCGCGCGGTCGACTGGGAGCTCAAGGGCGTGCCGGTCCGGGTCGAGGTCGGGCCCCGTGACCTGGAGAACGGCACCGCGATGGTGGCCCGCCGGATCCCGGGAGGCAAGGAGGCCGTGGCGCTGGATTCCCTGGCGGCCCTGCTCCCCGGGCTCCTTGAGGAGGACCAGGCGCTGCTGCTGGCCCAGTCCCGGGAGCGCCGTGTGTCCCGTACCGCCGACGTGTCGACGTTCGACGAGGCCGTCGAGGCCGCGGTCGGCGGCGGCTGGGCGCGGGTTCCGTGGGCGGTGCTCGGCGAAGAAGGCGAGGCCAGGCTGGGTGAGCACGGGGTGACCGTACGGTGTCTGGTCGCGGAGGACGGGTCGGTGCCGGGAACCGATGACGCCCCCGGTAACGTCGCAGTTGTCGCGCGCGCTTACTGAGACAGGGCCCTTCCGGTGCGAGAGCGACCGAAACGCCTCTTGCGCACCTGCGGATCACAGCCGCACCGGCGCGTGGACACGATCTACGCGCCGGGGCGTACCTCACACTACGCACCAGCTTGGTACGAGCTGTGAGGCTTCTCCGCAGATCAGCGCACCCGCCCTCGTCTCCACGCATCAGCGGCAACTGACGGGTACGTGCAAATTATTTGGGATGCCCCGGAATAGGAACACAGCGGCACTCTGGCTCGTTGTCATTACGTGAGCACGACACAGACACCACCTGTTCTCGCCGCAGAGCTGGCAGAGGCGTGGGCCGACATTCAGCGGTACCACCCCGAACTGCCGGACCTTGCCGCGCCAGAGTCCCTGATCGGGGAGTCGTCGTCCGCGTGCGGTCACGAGCTCTCCTTCGAGCGACTGCTTCACGAGGCAGTCCACGGCATCGCCGCCGCGCGAGGCATTCGCGACACCTCCCGCGCCGGCCGCTACCACAACCGCAGATTCCTCGCGATCGCCGAGGAGATGGGCCTGGACCACCCGGAGGAGCCGCATCCGAGCAGCGGTTTCTCCCTGGTCACGCTCACCCCCGAGGCCAAGCGCCGCTACCGCCCGACCATCGAGCGGCTCCAGCGCGCGCTGAAGGCCCACACCGCGGCCACCTCCGCGGACACCGCCCGCTCCTTCCGGGGCCCGGCGGCCCGGCACGGCTCCTCCGGGGGCGGCGTCCGGGTCAAGGCGGTCTGCGACTGCGGGCGCAACGTACGGGTCGTCCCGTCGGTCCTCGCCCAGGCGCCGATCGTCTGCGGGGGCTGCGGGAAGCCGTTCCGGATCCCCGAGATCGTGGGCGCCGCGGCGGGCTGAGATCGCGGCTGCTCGTGGCAGTCGCGCTCCTGCCCGGGGGCACCCGGTGTGCCGGGTGCCCCTCAGGCATGCGCGTGCGCGGCCTTCGGTCCGAGGGGAGCCGCGGGGTGTGGCACAATGGCTAGCTGTACTCGACAGCCGCACAGGAACCCTCTCGCCTCCGGCTGACGCGTCCATCGGGCACTCGGGTACCGCAACCCCACGCGGCAATCTCGCCGTGCCCAACCACGTCAAAACCAGGAGAACCCACTCCCGTGGCAGTCAAGATCAAGCTGAAGCGTCTGGGCAAGATCCGTTCGCCTCACTACCGCATCGTCGTCGCCGACTCCCGCACCCGCCGTGACGGCCGTGCGATCGAGGAGATCGGCCTGTACCACCCGGTGCAGAACCCCTCGCGCATCGAGGTCGACACCGAGCGTGCGCAGTACTGGCTGGGTGTCGGCGCGCAGCCGACCGAGCCGGTTCTCGCCATCCTCAAGCTGACCGGCGACTGGCAGAAGTTCAAGGGCCTGCCGGCTCCGGCTCCGCTGCTCGTGGCCGAGCCGAAGGCCACGCGCCCGGTGTTCGACGCCCTCGGTGGCGACGACGAGGGCAAGGGTGAGGCCATCACCCAGAAGAAGAAGGCCGAGAAGAAGGACGAGGCCGCCGCCGAGTCCGAGTCGACCGAGGCCTGAGCATGCTCGAGGAGGCTCTCGAGCACCTCGTGAAGGGCATCGTCGACAACCCCGACGATGTGCAGGTCGCCTCGCGCAACCTGCGCCGCGGGCGGGTGCTCGAGGTCCGGGTGCACCCCGACGACCTCGGCAAGGTGATCGGCCGCAACGGCCGCACCGCACGTGCCCTGCGTACCGTCGTGGGCGCAATCGGCGGCCGCGGTGTCCGTGTCGACCTCGTCGACGTGGACCACGTCCGCTGACGCAGCACAGCACCGGCACGGGCCGGGGAGGGCCGCCTGGCCGTCCCCGGCCCGTAGTCGTTGGTTAAGGGTCCTCACCACAGGAGATCTTGGAAAGTGCAGCTCGTAGTCGCTCGGATCGGCCGCGCCCACGGCATCAAGGGCGAGGTCACCGTAGAGGTCCGTACCGACGAGCCGGAACTCCGGCTCGCGCCCGGCGCCGTGCTGGCGACCGACCCCGCCTCGACCGGCCCGCTCACCATCGAGACCGGCCGGGTCCACAGCGGCCGGCTCCTCCTGCGCTTCGAGGGCGTGAAGGACCGCACCGCCGCCGAAGCCCTCCGTAACACCCTCCTCATCGCCGAGGTCGACCCGGAGGAACTTCCGGAGGAGGAGGACGAGTACTACGACCACCAGCTCATGGACCTCGACGTGGTCACCGCCGACGGCATCGAGGTCGGCCGGATCACCGAGATCTCGCACCTGCCCTCCCAGGACCTCTTCATCGTGGAGCGGCCCGACGGCAGCGAGGTGATGATCCCGTTCGTCGAGGAGATCGTCGCCGAGATCGACCTGGAGGAGCAGAAGGCGGTCATCACCCCGCCGCCCGGGCTGATCGACGACCGGGCCGAGATCGCCTCCTCGCGGGAAGAGTCGTAGAAGATGCGCCTCGACGTCGTCACGATCTTCCCCGAGTACCTCGAACCCCTGAACGTCTCCCTGGTCGGCAAGGCACGCGCGCGTGGGCAGCTCCAGGTGTGCGTGCACGACCTGCGCGCGTGGACGTACGACCGCCACAACACCGTCGACGACACCCCGTACGGCGGCGGCCCGGGCATGGTCATGAAGACCGGACCCTGGGGCGACGCCCTGGACTCCGCGCTCGCCGACGGCTACGAGACCGGCTCCCACGGGCCCGCCCTCATCGTGCCCACGCCCAGCGGCCGTCCCTTCACCCAGGAACTCGCCGTGGAGCTCTCCGAGCGCCCCTGGCTGATCTTCACGCCCGCGCGCTACGAGGGCATCGACCGCCGGGTGATCGACGAGTACGCCACCCGGATGCCCGTTTACGAGGTGTCCATCGGCGACTACGTCCTCGCCGGCGGCGAGGCGGCCGTACTGGTGATCACCGAGGCCGTGGCCCGGCTGCTGCCCGGTGTCCTCGGCAACGCCGAGTCGCACCGCGACGACTCCTTCGCGCCCGGAGCCATGGCCAACCTCCTGGAGGGGCCCGTCTACACCAAGCCGCCCGAGTGGCGCGGCCAGGGCATCCCGGACGTGCTGCTCAGCGGGCACCACGGCAAGATCGCCCGCTGGCGCCGCGACGAGGCGCTCAGGCGTACGACCGCCCACCGGCCCGACCTCGTCGAGCGCTGCGATCCCAAGGTCTTCGACAAGAAGGACCGCGAGATGCTCTCCATCCTGGGCTGGGCGCCGGACCCCGCGGGGGAGTCGTACGGCCGATTTTGGCGCAGGCCGGAAGGCATGGAAGAATAGGCCGCTGTTGTGCGCTGTCCGGTGTGCGCCCCTGCCACAGGGGGACACGACGCCCGTCCCGACACGTACGGCCACTCTCACCTGAACACCTAGATGCCGTTGATGACCTGTGGCATCAGCGAAGAAAGCAGACGAAATGTCTCACCTGCTCGACACCGTCGACGCCGCGTCGCTGCGCAGCGACATCCCGGCCTTCCGCCCGGGTGACACCGTCAACGTCCACGTCCGCGTCATCGAGGGCAACCGCTCCCGTGTGCAGCAGTTCAAGGGCGTGGTCATCCGTCGCCAGGGCGCCGGTGTCCGCGAGACCTTCACGGTCCGCAAGGTCTCCTTCTCCGTCGGCGTCGAGCGCACCTTCCCGGTGCACACCCCGATCGTCGAGAAGATCGAGCTCGTCACCCGCGGTGACGTGCGTCGCGCGAAGCTGTACTACCTGCGCGAGCTGCGCGGCAAGGCCGCGAAGATCAAGGAGAAGCGCGAGAACTGAGCGCTTTCCGGGCGTCACAGCGGGGCCGGATAGCATCTGGCCCCGATGGACACCGAAGCACAGCCGACGGAGCGCGACCGCTCCTCCCGCCCTGCACCAGGGGCCGTGGAGGGACGGTCGCGTTTCGCGTTGGTGGCGAGAATCACCGAGTGGCTGCCCGGCGGCCGGATCACCCTGGCCCTGCTGGTCTGCCTGGTGTTTCTGCTGCTGCTGAGCAGCTTCGTGGTCAGACCTTTCCAGATTCCCAGCGGATCCATGGAAAACGGATTGAGGATCGGTGACCGCGTTCTCGTAAATAGGTTGGCGTACCGTTTCGGTGCCGAGCCGCGGCGCGGCGATGTGGTGGTCTTCGACGGAACTGGGTATTTCGGGGACGGCGACTACATCAAGCGCGTTGTGGGTGTGGGGGGAGACCACGTGGTCTGCTGCGACGAGAAGGGGAGGATCCAGGTGAACGGCCGGTCGGTCGACGAGTCGGGCTTCCTGTACCCGGGCGACAGTCCGTCCACGGTGCCCTTCGACGTCGAGGTGCCCGACGGCAGCCTGTTCGTCCTCGGTGACCACCGCAGTGTCTCCAGCGACTCCCGTGACCATCTGGGCTCGCCCGGCGGCGGCATGGTCCCCGTCGACGACGTCCTCGGCCGGGCCGACTGGATCGTCTGGCCCGCCGGCCACGCGACCCGGCTGCCGCGTACCGGCGCCTACGCGCGCGTGCCCGCGGTGGAGGGCGCGCATGGGTAACCGTGGAAAACCACGCGGGGTGCCGACCACCGCGGCCGACCAGCTGCTGCCCACCGGCGTCCGGCGCGCCTCCGGTTCCTCCAGCGGCCGCTCGCGCGCGGAGCGGCGCAAGCTCCAGCGCAAGGTCAAGCGGCGCAGAAGGCGCGGCGCGGTCAAGGAGATACCGCTCCTCGTCGGCGTGGCCGTCCTCATAGCCCTCGTCCTGAAGACCTTCCTGGTCCAGGCGTTCGTGATCCCCTCCGGCTCGATGGAGCAGACGATCCGGATCGGCGACCGCGTCCTGGTCGACAAGTTCACGCCGTGGTTCGGTTCCGAGCCGAAGCGCGGCGACGTCGTCGTCTTCAAGGACCCCGGCGGCTGGCTCCAGGACGAGCAGACCACCACGAGGAAGGACGACCCTGTCGTCGTCAAGCAGGTCAAGGAAGGGCTCACCTTCATCGGCCTGCTGCCGTCCGACAACGAGAAGGACCTCATCAAGCGGGTCGTCGGCGTCGGCGGCGACCGCGTCAAGTGCTGTGACACCCAGGGCCGGGTCACCGTCAACGGCGTCCCCCTGAGCGAGACCGACTACCTGTATCCCGGGAACGCCCCGTCCACCCAGCAGTTCGACATCACCGTCCCCAAGGGGCGGCTGTGGGTGATGGGCGACCATCGCGCCAACTCCGCGGACTCCCGCGCGCACCAGGACACCGACTACGGCGGCACCGTCTCCCTGGACTCGGTCGTGGGACGGGCCCGGGTCATCGCGTGGCCCTTCGGGCACTGGACCTCGCTGAACGAACCGAAAACTTACTCTTCCGTTGCCGACTCGGCATCCGGGGCGACCGCAGCTTCCCAGCCGTCGCTTAGGGTTGCTCACGACGATCCGAACGAAACGATCCAACTCCCGAGCCCTGCGGAACTCCCGCTCGTTATGGGAGTGGTGGGCCTGCGCCGTATCCGGAGCAGGCGGCGGCACAGAGTAAGGAGTTGGCGTGGGGGATGTGGCGGTTGGCGCACGGTCCGGGCACGACGGCGAGGAGCACCGCGGACGCCCCGTGGGCGAAGCCGACCCGGCCACGGACAGCGCCGTGACCTCCGGGAGTGACTCCGGGGCGACCGAGGACGGTACGGCGACGGAGGTGCAGGGAGACGGGCCGGGCGACGCGGCCCCCAGGGCGAAGAAGCCACGCTCCTTCTGGAAGGAGCTGCCGATCCTGGTCGTCATCGCCCTCGTGCTGGCGCTGCTGATCAAGACGTTCCTGGTGCAGGCGTTCTCCATCCCCTCCGACTCGATGCAGAACACCCTCCAGCAGGGTGACCGCGTGCTGGTCGACAAGCTCACCCCCTGGTTCGGATCCGAGCCCGAGCGCGGCGAGGTCGTCGTCTTCCACGACCCCGACAACTGGCTGGCGGGCGAGCCGACGGCCGACCCGAACGCCGTGCAGACGTTCCTCTCCTGGATCGGCCTGATGCCCTCCGCCGAGGAGAAGGACCTCATCAAGCGCGTTATCGGCGTCGGCGGCGACACGATTTCCTGCGAGGGCACCGGCCCGCTGAAGGTCAACGGCCACGCACTGGACGAGTCGTCGTACGTCTACGCCGGCAACACCCCGTGCAGCCAGGACGACCAGGGCGGCCAGTTCACCGTGAAGGTCCCCAAGGGCTACATCTGGGTGATGGGCGACCACCGGCAGAACTCCCGTGACTCCCGCTACAACCAGTCGGACAAGCACCACGGCATGGTCCCGGTCGACGACGTCGTCGGTCGCGCCATCGTGAAGGCCTGGCCGATCAACCGCTGGGGCACGCTGCCGAAGCCGGACACCTTCGACCAGTCCGGCATCAACGACAAGGCTTCGGCGTCCGCGGTCCTGTCCGTCGCGCCGCAGGGGATCGCCCTCGTCGGTGTGCTGCCGGTGGCGCTGTGGCGTCGCAGGAAGATCGCCGCGGAACGCACTCGCTGAGACTTCCGGCCGTCCGGGATGCCACGGGCCTGGTGAAAGCTTTGCGGAGCTTGTCGCCGTGGCCGGGCAGGAGGGGCTGACCCGCTCAGGTACCGCCGGGTAGGGTGCGGGTCCATGGGTGGCGAGAGCACTGCACGTACGGCCCCGCGCGGCGGGAGCACCAGCACGGGCCCGGTGGGCAGCCGGACCGGACAGCGACTGTCCGGACTGGCCGTCGCACTGGGCATCGTGCTGTTCCTGGGGGGATTCGCCTGGGGAGCGGTGCTGTACCGGCCGTACACCGTGCCCACCAGCTCGATGACGCCCACGATCGACGCCGGCGACCGGGTGCTCGCGCAGCGCGTCGACGGCGACGAGATACGCCGGGGTGACGTCGTTGTCTTCACCGACACGACCTGGGTGACCAACGCCCCCGTGGTCAAGCGGGTCGTCGCGGTCGGCGGGGACACCGTCTCCTGCTGCACGGACGGGAAGCTGACCGTCAACGGCAAGCAGATCGACGAGGGCTATCTCAAGGGCCGCCCGGTCGAGGACAAGACCATCCCGACCGTGAAGGTGCCCAAGGGGCGGTTGTTCCTGCTCGGTGACGAGCGCCAGGGCTCGCTGGACTCCTCCGCCCACCTCACCGACGCGGCCCAGGGCACCGTCGCCGTCTCGGCCGTCAACGCGCGCGTGGACGCCGTCGTGTGGCCCATGAAGGGCATGCTGGAGCGCCCCACCGGCTTCGAGGCGCTCGGCACGCTCTCCTCGCCGGGGCCGCTGCGGATCGTCATCGCCCTGATCGTCGTCGGCGCGGTGCTGGTGCTGGGCGGCGGGGCGTACGGGCCGGTGGCCAAGCGGCTCGGCGGGCGCTCCCGGGCCCGGACGGAGCCCGTCGGTGCCGCATGAGGCGTCGGCGGCCTCCGGGGAGTCGTACGAGGGCGGACTGCGCAGGGTGGCCCGGGTGGTGCTGCTCGACCCCGAGGACCGCATTCTGCTGCTGCACGGGCACGAGCCGGACGACCCGGCCGACGACTGGTGGTTCACACCGGGCGGCGGAGTCGAGGGCGCCGAGACTCGTGAAGAGGCCGCGCTCAGGGAACTCGTCGAGGAGACCGGCATCACCGAGGTCGAGCTCGGTCCGGTGCTCTGGCGGCGGACCTGCTCCTTCCCGTTCGCGGGCCGTCGCTGGGACCAGGACGAGTGGTACTACCTGGCCCGTACGACGCAGACGGCCACCGAGGCGACGGGCCTCACCGAGCTGGAGCGGCGCACTGTCGCCGGAGCGCGCTGGTGGACGTGTCAGGAACTGACCCGGGCACATGAGACGGTGTATCCGACCAGACTCGCCGAGCTGCTGCGCAGGCTGCTCGACGAAGGTCCCCCGGCCCGGCCCGTGACCCTGGACACGGAAATCGTCTAGGGGCTGACGGGACTGGCGCACAATAGTGGGATCGCACGGCTGAAGGGGAACATGCCATGAGCGCCGAGGACCTCGAGAAGTACGAGACCGAGATGGAGCTCAAGCTCTACCGGGAGTACCGCGATGTCGTCGGTCTGTTCAAATACGTGATCGAGACCGAGCGGCGCTTCTACCTGACCAACGACTACGAGATGCAGGTGCACTCGGTCCAGGGTGAGGTGTTCTTCGAGGTGTCCATGGCGGATGCGTGGGTGTGGGACATGTATCGGCCGGCTCGCTTCGTGAAACAGGTCCGGGTGTTGACGTTCAAGGACGTGAACATCGAGGAGCTGAACAAGAGCGATCTGGAGCTGCCGGGCGGGTGACCCGGTCAGGGCGTTTTCGCTCGTGTGGGTGACGGAGTTCTCCACAACCGCTGAGTAGTCCACCAAGATCAACTCGGTGGGCGGGATTGCGTGATCGTCGGTGCCGGAGGTGGTGCCGACATGAACGCACGCAGTGCACTCGGCAAGTACGGCGAGAGTCTGGCCGCGCGGCGGCTGACCGAGGCCGGGATGACGGTCCTGGAGCGCAACTGGCGCTGTGGCAGGACCGGCGAGATCGACATCGTGGCGCGGGACGGAGAGGTCCTGGTCGTCTGCGAGGTCAAGACACGGCGGGCCGGTGCCTTCGAGCACCCCATGGCCGCGGTGACCCCCGAGAAGGCGGAGCGCCTGCGGTGCCTCGCCGCATCCTGGATCCACGCCCACGGAGGGGCGCCACCGGGAGGCGTCCGCATCGACCTGGTGGGCGTGGTGCTGCCGCAGCGCGGGGCACCCGTGGTCGAGCACGCGCGGGGGGTGGCCTGAGATGGGGTTCGCTCGTACGTGCTCGGTGGCGCTGGTCGGCGTCGAAGGGGTCGTGGTCGAGGTCCAGGCGGATCTGGAGCCGGGGGTCGCGGCGTTCACGCTGGTGGGGCTGCCGGACAAGAGCCTGACGGAGAGCCGGGACCGGGTCCGGGCGGCCGTCGTGAACTCGGGCGGTGAATGGCCCCAGAAGAAGCTCACGGTGGGGCTGAGCCCGGCGTCGGTGCCGAAGGCGGGCTCGGGGTTCGACCTCGCCGTCGCGTGTGCCGTGCTCGGCGCCTCCGAGCGGATCGACCCGCGGGTGCTCGCCGACATCGTGATGATCGGGGAGCTGGGCCTGGACGGGCGGGTGCGTCCGGTCCGGGGCATCCTGCCGGCGGTGCTGGCCGCCGCCGACGCCGGCTACGAACAGGTCGTCGTGCCGGAGTGCGCCGCGGCCGAGGCGGCCCTCGTGCCCGGGGTCTCCGTGCTGGGCGTGCGCAGCCTGCGCCAGCTCATCGCCGTCCTCGCGGACGAGCCGGTGCCCGACGAGGAACCGGACGACCCGGGCCGCCCGGACCCGCTGCTGGCCGGACTGCGGGTGCCCGGCACCGGTGCCGCCACCGGGATGCACAGCGCGGGCGCCGCACAGCAGGACCACGGACACGACCTGGCCGACGTGGTCGGGCAGCTCTCCGCCCGCACGGCGGTCGAGGTCGCGGCGGCCGGCGGCCACCATCTGTTCCTCGAAGGACCACCCGGTGCCGGCAAGACGATGCTCGCCGAGCGGCTGCCCGCCGTGCTGCCCCGGCTGACCCGGGAGGAGTCGCTGGAGGTGACGGCGGTGCACTCGGTGGCGGGCCTGCTGCCGCCGGGCAAGCCCCTCGTGGACATCGCCCCCTACTGCGCCCCGCACCACTCGGCCACCATGCAGGCCCTCGTCGGCGGCGGACCCGGTATCGCCCGCCCCGGGGCGGTGTCGCTGTCCCACCGGGGCGTCCTCTTCCTGGACGAGACACCCGAGTTCAACACCCAGGCCCTGGACGCGCTGCGGCAGCCGCTGGAGGCGGGGCACGTGGTGATCGCGCGCAGTGCGGGGGTCGTGCGGTTCCCTGCGAAGTTCCTGATGGTGCTTGCGGCCAATCCGTGTCCCTGCGGGCGCTTCTCCCAGAACGACGACTTCTGCGAGTGCCCGCCCTCGGCGATCCGGCGCTACCAGGCCCGGCTCTCCGGCCCGCTGCTCGACCGGGTCGACCTGCGGGTCCAGGTGGACCGGGTCACCCGGGACCAGCTGGCCGGACGCGGTGCCCGGGGCGAGTCGACCGCCGTGGTCGCGGACCGGGTGCGGGCGGCCAGGGAACGGGCGGCGACGCGGTTCGCCGGCACCCCCTGGCGGACCAACAGCGAGGTGCCCGGGCGTGAGCTGCGCAGTCGCTGGCACGCCGTGTCCGGGGCGATGGACGACGCCGAGCGCAATCTGGAACGCGGTGTGCTGACCGCGCGCGGACTCGACCGAGTCCTGCGGGTCGCCTGGACCGTCGCCGACCTCGTCGGCCACGACCGCCCCGACGCGACCGACGTCGCCCTCGCACTGCAACTGCGCACCGGAGTGCCACGGGGCGTGCCGATGGCCCTCGGGGCGCTGACGTGAGCGGCGGCGGACCCGACGACGAGTTGATCGAGCGGGTCTTCCTGGCTCGGGTGATCGAGCCCGGGGACGAGGTCGGGGGGCGGTGGATCCGGGAGTGGGGAGTGCGGGAGGTGGCCTCGCGGTTGCGGGGCGGTGGGGAGCCGTTGCCCGGGGTGGGTGAGAAGCGGTGGGGCGGGCTCAGAGCCCGGGCTCTCGTGGCCGACGCGCGGTTCGATCTCGAGGTCGCGGGGGAGGCCGGGGCGCGGTTCGTCGCCCCCGGGGACGCCGAGTGGCCGGGGCAGCTCGACGACCTCGGGGACGCGCGGCCGATCGGACTGTGGGTCCGCGGACGGGCCGGCCTGCGGATGTGGGCGCTGAGATCGGTGGCCGTGGTCGGCGCCCGCGCCTGTACCGAGTACGGGGCCCACATGGCCGCCACCCTCGGTACGGGTCTCGCCGAGCGCGGGTGGGTGGTCGTGTCCGGCGGCGCGTACGGCGTCGACGGCGCCGCCCATCGCGGGGCCCTCGGCGCGGGAGGTGCCACCGTCGCCGTCCTGGCCTGCGGGGTCGACCGGCCCTACCCGCGCGGACACGCCCAGTTGATCACCAGGATCGCGGAACAGGGCCTGGTGATCGGGGAGTTGCCGCCCGGCGATCATCCGACGCCCAGCAGATTCGTGCTGCGCAACAGGGTGATCGCCGCCCTCACCCGCGGCACCGTGGTCGTCGAGGCCGCCCACCGCAGCGGCTCCCTCGTCACCGCGCGGGCGGCGCAGCGGCTCGGGCGTCACACGATGGGCGTGCCCGGGCCGGCCACCAGCAGCCTGTCCGCCGGAGTGCACGAGTTGCTGCGCGGGGACGCCACGCTGGTCACCGACGCGGCGGAAGTCGTCGAACTGGTCGGCGACATGGGGGAGCTGGCACCGGACCGGCGCGGACCGGTGCTGCCGCGGGATCTGCTGGACCCTGCGGCCCGGAGAGTGCTGGCCGCGCTGCCGGGGTGGAGGGAGGCGGATGCGGCCGAGATCGCACGCGGCGCGCAGACCACGCGGGACGACGCGATCGCCAGACTATACGAACTCCGCTCACTTGGTTACGTCGAACGACACGGCGACGGCTGGAAGTTGACACGCCAGGCGATGATCTCCGTCCGGGGCGGTCGCGGTCCGTGCTGACCGAGCGTGTTCGGCCGTCCGGGGGAACCTCGAAGCCCTTGGGAATTCCCGCAGTTGGCGCATTCTGATGATCACGCACAGTGGTCGACGTCGACTCCCCGGAGTGTCGGGGGAACGCGTCTGCGCAGGGGTGCCGCCCCGCCCTTTGCGCACTGCGACTCTTCAGTCACGCTACGCTCACGGGGATTCCGACGCACTTCACACACAACGCGTACTTCACGGCAGAACGGCACAAGGCGACGAATGCCCCAGCACACCTCCGGGTCCGACCGGGCGGCGATCCCCCCAGCCGCCCGTGACGGTGGCTGCGTGCGGCCGCCCGCTCCCTCGACGCTCGACGAGCTGTGGCGGTCGTACAAGGCGACGGGAGACGAGCGGCTGCGCGAGCAGCTGATCCTGCACTACTCACCGCTCGTGAAGTACGTCGCCGGGCGGGTGAGCGTGGGGCTGCCGCCCAACGTCGAGCAGGCGGACTTCGTCTCCTCGGGGGTCTTCGGGCTGATCGACGCGATCGAGAAGTTCGACATCGACCGGGAGATCAAGTTCGAGACGTACGCGATCACCCGGATCCGCGGCGCGATGATCGACGAGTTGCGGGCGCTGGACTGGATCCCGCGGTCCGTGCGGCAGAAGGCGCGCAACGTCGAGCGGGCGTACGCGACGCTGGAGGCGCGGCTGCGGCGGACGCCGACGGAGGGCGAGGTCGCCGGCGAGCTGGGCATCGCGGTGGACGATCTGCACGCGGTCTTCAGCCAGTTGTCGCTGGCCAACGTGGTGGCGCTGGAGGAGCTGCTGCATGTCGGGGGCGAGGGCGGCGACCGGCTCAGCCTCATGGACACGCTGGAGGACACCGCCGCGGACAACCCCGTGGAGGTCGCCGAGGACCGGGAGCTCAGGCGGTTCCTGGCGCGGGCCATCAACACGCTGCCCGAGCGGGAGAAGACCGTCGTGACCCTGTACTACTACGAGGGCCTCACGCTCGCCGAGATCGGGAACGTGCTCGGGGTGACCGAGAGCAGGGTCAGTCAGATCCACACCAAGTCCGTGCTCCAGCTGCGTGCGAAGCTGGCCAGTTTCGGCCGCTGACCTGGCCGGATGACCGGCTGGTGGGGGCTGGTCGGGTGGAGTGACTCCCGCTGCGAGTGGTGCGTCCGTACAGTGGTTGACGTGCCAAGGATTCGAGCGGCCTCCGTGGCCGAGCACCGGTCGATGCAGCGAGCCGCCCTGCTGGACGCGGCTCGGTCGTTGCTGTCCGAGGGCGGGACGGAGGCGCTGACCTTCCCCGCTCTCGCCGAGCGGACGGGGCTCGCGCGGTCGTCCGTGTACGAGTACTTCAAGTCCCGGGCCGCCGTGGTCGAGGAGCTGTGCGAGGTCGACTTCCCGGTGTGGGCAGCGGACGTCTCGGCCGCGATGGAGCGGGCGTCCACGGCCGAGGGCAAGGTCGAGGCGTATGTGCGGCAGCAGCTGGCGCTGGTCGGGGACCGGCGGCATCGGGCCGTGGTCGCCATCTCCGCGAGTGAGCTGGACGCGGGGGCCCGGGAGAAGATCCGGGCGGCGCACGGCGGGCTCGTCGCGATGATCGTCTCGGCGCTCGGGGAGATGGGGCACGAGCAGCCCCGGCTGGCGGCGATGCTGGTGCAGGGGGTCGTGGACGCGGCTGTGCGGCGGATCGAGCTGGGGGCCGCGGAGGAGCCCGGCGTGATCACCGAGGCTGCGGTTTCCATGGCGCTGCGGGGTGTGCGGGGCTGAGGCGTGTCGGGGCCGGGCGGGGTGGGTTTCACTCGCCGGCGCTTGCCGGGTGCCGCTGCGCCCACCCGTGCCGCCCTGCGGCACGAGTGCCCGCAGCTACGGCAGTGGCCGACGGCGGCTGGGGCAGGGGGACGCCCAGTACGGGCAGCAGTCTCGACGGGCCCCTGTGCAGAAGCCACGGCGGTAGCAGCGACAGCGGGTCCAGGTAGGTCTCGCCTCTCAGCAGGCCCCAGTGGACGCACGTCGTCGAGCAGTGGGAGCCCGTCGGGTCCACCGTTCCGACCACCTCACCCGCCCCCACCTCGTCGCCCTTCTCCACCGACGCCGTCACCGGTTCGTAGGTCGTTCGAAGGTCTGTGCCGGTGAGTTCCACGGAGACCACTCCCTTGCCCGCCA
Organism: Streptomyces sp. SID13726; assembly: GCF_010548375.1. Lineage (GTDB taxonomy): Bacteria > Actinomycetota > Actinomycetes > Streptomycetales > Streptomycetaceae > Streptomyces. The sequence goes on along the minus strand of NZ_JAAGLY010000012.1, from coordinate 89,150 downwards.
CCCGGCCCGCGAAGGAGACCCGTCCCGCCGCCACCGCCCGTACCGGGGTTCCGGCGGGTGCCGCCAGGTCCACGCCCCGGTGGCCGCGGGCGTACACCGTCGCCGGGGGTTCCCAGCCGCGCAGGACCGCCGGGCGGGCGCCCACGGGCCAGGTGCGGCCCAGGGCCGGTACCGACGTGTCCGTGGCCGTCGGGGTGAGGGGGACCAGGGGGCGCTCGGGCGCGAACACGGGGAGCGCACAGAGCAACCCCAGCGCCAGCCACGTACCGCATCGCATCACTCGCATGCGAGAACCGTCCCTCAGCAGGGGCGGTCGTGGCCGGGGCCTGTGGAGTACCGGCCGGTTGTGGACAGCGGCGTCACCCGGTACCCCGCGGGTCCCGTACACTTCTTCTGGCGATCCGGGTCACCGGGTCGACTTCGCACGCCCCGACATCAGGCCGCCAAGCGGTCGGTGTCAGCGCCTCTCGGTCCTTTGTGGCAAGGCGCGTCGCGGGCGTCAGGCGCGAGTGCCCACCGGTACCCGCGGTACAACCGAGAAAACCAAGGAGAACGGCCATGGCCGTCGTCACGATGCGGGAGCTGCTGGAGAGCGGCGTCCACTTCGGTCACCAGACCCGTCGCTGGAACCCGAAGATGAAGCGCTTCATCTTCACCGAGCGCAACGGCATCTACATCATCGACCTGCTCCAGTCGCTGTCGTACATCGACCGCGCCTACGAGTTCGTCAAGGAGACCGTCGCCCACGGCGGCACGGTCATGTTCGTCGGCACGAAGAAGCAGGCGCAGGAGGCCATCGCCGAGCAGGCCACCCGCGTCGGCATGCCCTACGTCAACCAGCGCTGGCTGGGCGGCATGCTCACCAACTTCTCGACCGTCTACAAGCGTCTGCAGCGCCTCAAGGAGCTCGAGCAGATCGACTTCGAGGACGTCGCCGCCTCGGGTCTGACCAAGAAGGAGCTTCTCGTGCTCTCGCGCGAGAAGGCCAAGCTGGAGAAGACCCTCGGTGGTATCCGCGAGATGCAGAAGGTGCCCAGCGCCGTCTGGATCGTGGACACCAAGAAGGAGCACATCGCGGTCGGCGAGGCCCGGAAGCTCAACATCCCGGTCGTCGCGATCCTCGACACCAACTGCGACCCCGACGAGGTCGACTACAAGATCCCGGGCAACGACGACGCGATCCGCTCCGTCACCCTGCTCACTCGTGTGATCGCCGACGCCGTCGCCGAGGGCCTCATCAGCCGCTCGCGCGTCGCCACCGGTGACAAGGGCGAGAAGGCCGCCGGCGAGCCGCTCGCCGAGTGGGAGCGCGACCTGCTCGAGGGGGGCGAGAAGAAGGCCGAGGAGACCCCGGCTGCTGAGGCTCCCGCCGCGGAGGCCGTCGAGGCTCCCGCCGCCGAGGCCCCGGCCGCCGAGGAGGCCCCCGCGGCCGAGGCTCCGGCCGCCGAGGCTCCCGCCGAGGCCGCTCCGGCCGCGGACGCCGAGCAGGCCTGACCCGTCAGCGTCAGGGGTGACGGCGGGAGCGGAGGCATCAACTCCGCTCCCGCCGTTCACCCGTAGGTCAGCGGAGAGTCGGCGGCCCCGGGCTAGATGGGGGCCGTAGACCCCGTAGATCTTCGATCTTCCAGACTTCGAGAAAGATTCACAGACTCATGGCGAACTACACCGCCGCCGACGTCAAGAAGCTCCGTGAGCTCACGGGCGCCGGCATGATGGACTGCAAGAAGGCGCTGGACGAGGCCGAGGGCGACGTCGAGAAGGCTGTCGAGGCGCTCCGGATCAAGGGCCAGAAGGGCGTCGCCAAGCGCGAGGGCCGCTCCGCCGAGAACGGCGCCGTGGTCTCGATCATCGCCGACGACAACTCCTCCGGCGTCCTGGTCGAGCTGAAGTGCGAGACGGACTTCGTCGCCAAGGGCGAGAAGTTCCAGGCCGTCGCCCACCAGATCGCCGAGCACGTCGCCGCGACCTCCCCGGCCGACCTGGAGACGCTGCTCGCCTCCGAGATCGAGGCCGGCAAGACCGTCCAGGCGTTCGTGGACGAGGCCAACGCCAACCTCGGCGAGAAGATCGTCCTGGACCGCTTCGCGCAGTTCGCCGACGGCTTCGTGACCGCGTACATGCACCGCACGATGCCCGACCTGCCCCCGCAGATCGGTGTCCTCGTCGAGCTGGACAAGCCGAACGCCGAGGTCGCCCGCGGTGTCGCGCAGCACATCGCCGCCTTCGCGCCGAAGTACCTCTCCAAGGAGGACGTGCCGGCCGAGGTCGTCGAGTCCGAGCGCCGCGTCGCCGAGGAGACCACCCGCGCCGAGGGCAAGCCCGAGGCCGCCCTGCCGAAGATCGTCGAGGGTCGCCTCAACGGCTTCTTCAAGGACGCCACGCTGCTCGGTCAGCCGTACGCGCTGGACAACAAGAAGTCGGTCCAGAAGGTTCTGGACGAGGCCGGTGTCACCCTGAAGCGCTTCACGCGCATCAAGGTCGGCATCTGAGTCCGTACCGCGAGCGACGCGCGGGCCCGATAGGGTCGTCAGCAGTCGTCCGGTACGCCGCCACGCACGCGCGTGGCGGACGACAGCAGATCTGACGAGGAGGCCATTGCCGCGCATGGGATGCGAACCAGTTCCCAACCGGCAGTGGCCTTCTTCGTATGTGCAACACGTGAAAGAGGCGGGATCTCCATGACCACCAAGGCCCAGAAGAGCGACGACGGCAAAGTACGCGGCCGGTTTCTGCTGAAGCTGTCCGGAGAGGCGTTCGCCGGTGGCGGGGGCCTGGGCGTGGACCCCGACGTGGTGCACAAGATCGCCCGTGAGATCGCCGCCGTCGTCCGGGACGGTGCCGAGATCGCCGTCGTCATCGGTGGCGGCAACTTCTTCCGCGGCGCCGAACTCCAGCAGCGCGGCATGGACCGGGCCCGCTCGGACTACATGGGCATGCTCGGCACCGTGATGAACTGCCTCGCCCTCCAGGACTTCCTGGAGAAGGAGGGCATCGACTCGCGCGTGCAGACCGCGATCACCATGGGCCAGGTCGCCGAGCCCTACATCCCGCTGCGTGCCGTGCGCCATCTGGAGAAGGGCCGCGTGGTCATCTTCGGCGCCGGTATGGGCATGCCGTACTTCTCCACCGACACCACCGCCGCCCAGCGCGCCCTGGAGATCGACGCCGAGGCGCTGCTGATGGGCAAGAACGGCGTGGACGGGGTCTACGACTCTGACCCGAAGACCAACCCCGACGCGGTCAAGTTCGACGCCCTCGGCTACGGCGAGGTCATCACCCGCGACCTCAAGGTCGCCGACGCCACCGCCGTCACACTGTGCCGCGACAACAAGCTCCCGATCCTGGTCTTCGAGCTCCTGGCGGAGGGCAATATCGCCCGCGCCGTCAAGGGTGAGAAGATCGGCACGCTGGTGGGTGACCAGGGCAGCCGGGACTGACCCGAGATGGACCCGGTCCCTGACCGGGGGATGGACAATGTCCTGCCGGTCGGGAACCGTGCAGGAAGAAGACGCGACGCAGCCGGCCGCCGCCCCCACGCATACGGAACAGCAGCCGGGCCTACTCAAGACACGCAGGAGCAAGTGGTGATCGAAGAGACCCTCCTCGAGGCCGAGGAGAAGATGGAGAAGGCCGTCGTGGTCGCCAAGGAGGACTTCGCCGCGATCCGCACCGGCCGTGCGCACCCGGCGATGTTCAACAAGATCGTGGCCGACTACTACGGCGCGCCGACGCCGATCAACCAGCTGGCTTCGTTCTCCGTGCCGGAGCCGCGCATGGCGGTCGTGACCCCGTTCGACAAGACGGCCCTGCGCAACATCGAGCAGGCCATCCGCGACTCCGACCTGGGCGTCAACCCGAGCAACGACGGAAACATCATCCGGGTGGTGTTCCCCGAGCTCACCGAGGAGCGCCGCCGCGACTACATCAAGGTCGCCAAGGGCAAGGCGGAGGACTCGCGCGTGTCCATCCGCTCGGTCCGCCGCAAGGCCAAGGACTCGATCGACAAGCTCGTCAAGGACGGCGAGGTCGGCGAGGACGAGGGCCGCCGTGCGGAGAAGGAACTCGACGACGCGACGCACAAGTACGTCGCCCAGGTGGACGAGCTCCTGAAGCACAAGGAAGCGGAGCTGCTCGAGGTCTGATGAACGACTCTTCCTGGGCGACTCCGCCACACGCCGGGTACTGGGGGCCGTCCGACCAGGGGCCTGTCCAGGGGGCTGCCCCGGCGGGTCCCGCGTACGATGCGCATGACGCGCAGCACACTCGCCCCATGCCCATCGTGCCCGACGGACCCGCCGTACCCCGCTTCGGCGACGGCCAGGATGACGACCGGGGGGCCGCTCGGCTGAGCGGTCCCTTGTTCCGGGACGAGACGTTCCGGGACGAGACGTTCCGCGAAGGGACGACGTCGTTCCACGACCAGACCAGCTCGGCGCAGCCCTACCCGGCGGCGCCGCAGACGCAGAATCCGGAGCCCATGCCCGACGCCCCGCAGCCGGCTCCCGCGCCGCAGAAGAAGAGCGCGGGGCGGGATCTGGGTGCGGCCATAGGGGTCGGGGTCGGGCTCGGCGTGGTGATCGTCGCGTCGCTGTTCTTCGTCAAGGCCGTGTTCGTCGGCGTGATAGCGGTCGCCGTCGTCGTCGGTCTGTGGGAGCTGACCAGCAGGCTCCAGGAGCGCAAGGGCATCAAGGCGCCGCTGGTGCCGCTGGCGCTCGGCGGGGCCGCGATGGTCGTCGCCGGGTACGTCCGGGGTGCCGAGGGTGCCTGGGTGGCCATGGCGCTCACCGCGCTCGCCGTCCTCGTCTGGCGGATGACGGAACCGCCGGAGGGCTACCTCAAGGACGTCACGGCGGGCGTCTTCGCCGCGTTCTACGTCCCGTTCCTGGCCACCTTCGTCGCCATGATGCTGACGGCCGACGACGGGGCGGCCCGGGTCCTCACCTTCCTGCTCCTGACGGTGGTCAGCGACACCGGGGCCTACGCCGTCGGCTGGCGCTTCGGCACCCACAAGCTGGCCCCGCGCATCAGCCCCGGCAAGACCCGGGAGGGGCTGGTCGGCGCGGTCACCTTCGCGATGGCCGCGGGCGCGCTGTGCATGCAGTTCCTGATCGACGACGGCACGTGGTGGCAGGGCCTGCTCCTGGGCCTCGCGGTCGCGGCCAGCGCCACCCTGGGTGACCTCGGCGAGTCGATGATCAAGCGCGACCTCGGCATCAAGGACATGGGCACGCTGCTGCCGGGACACGGCGGCATCATGGACCGGCTGGACTCCCTCCTGCCTACGGCTCCGGTGGTGTGGCTGCTGCTGGTGCTGTTCGTGGGCAGCGGCTGACGTACGACTGCGGGCGAGGGGCGACAGCGACGGCTGTCGCCCTTTTGCGTTGCGCAAAGACGGGCTTGACTCAGGCCAGAGCGACGCAAATTGTGGGTCAGACCCTGCTTCGCATACGTAAAAGGAGCCGTTTCTGCGCGATCTTGTCCGGGATGCTGACCATCGCGTCGGTTTTCGAACGGGGGAGCGGGATGAGCGGGCAGTTCGGGGTGGACCCCGACACGTTGACGGATCTGGCGGGCCGGTTCGACCGGGAGGCGGCGGGGCTCGCCGGGCCCATCAGCGCGTTCTCGGGAAGCGCGGCGGAGATCGGGCAGGCGTTCGGGCTGCTGGGGATCTGTGACGGGGCGTCGGAGAAGTACCGGCAGCTGCTGGAGAACACGGTCAGGGCGCTCGGGCATCTCCCGGAGGTGCTCAGGAGCGACGGCGAGCGGCTGCGGCTGAACGTCACCCACTACACGGACTCGGACCGGACCGCCCTCGGCCATCTGCACGCCGCGGCCTCGGCCGGCCGTCCGTGAGCGTCGACGAGTGGATCGACGGCAAGGTCCTGGAGATCCTCCAGGCCGCCGGTGTGGAACTCCCCGGCGGCGACGGCGACACCCTGCGGGCCGTCGCCCGTTCCTGGGACGCCACCGGCACCGAACTGACGGATGTTGTACGGGCCGTGGACTCCGCGATCGCCGGGGTCGACAAGCAGGGTTGGCACGGGGCCGCACGGGACGCTTTCGAGAAGCACTGGGGCGAGCAGAGGAAGGTCGTCCAGGACGTCGCCGCCAACTTCCATCAGGTCGCCGACGGCCTGCGGTCCTACGCGGACGAGATCGACGGGATCAACAAGGAGATCATCGACATCTGCGTCGAGATCGCGGAGATGGAGATCGCCGGGGTCGCGCTGTCGTTCTTCACGGGCTTCATCTCCGACCTCGTCGCGAACACGGCGGTGGCGGAGCGCGTAGCGAAGGTCGTGGACCTGGTCGGGCTGTTCACGTCGGCGGCGGAGCGGGTGGCCGGGCTGTTGGAGCGCTGCGACGCGATGAGCGCGGAAAAGGCGGCGAACCTGGCGAAGCTGCTCTCCGGGCTCGGGCGCTTCACCGCCAAGTTCACGCAGACCTTCGCCACCAACTTCGTCGCCGACTCGGGCAGCATGATGTTGAACCAGTCGGTCCACGGGCAACCGGTGACCGTCGGGGACGACCTCACCTACGGCAGCCGGGCCGCGGCCGGCACAGCCGCGTTCAGCGGGGTTGCCGGAGCCGTCGGAGCCCGTCTCACGGGAACGGCGGGCGACCTTCTGCGAGGGGAGGGGCTCCTCGGCACCACCCTCAACGGTGCGGTCGGCAACGTGGCGGGCGGTTACACGGCCGACACCGTGGGCGGTGCGAGTGGTTCGACGTCCGCCCAGGACGCGCTGACGAACGCGGCCACGGGGGCCTTCGGGAACGCCCAGAACCACGGCGTCGACCATGCTCTGGAGCAACACGGCAGCTTGGGCGGCGAGCACCTCAGTGACCGGGGCAAGCTCGCCGACGACGCTTTCACGACCACGGTCGGCACAACCTTGAACACCACCGTCTACGCCGCGGGCTCCGGCATCGAGGCAGATCTTCAACAACTGGCGAAGGGCGACAAGGACCAGTGAGGGCTCTGAGCGACGTGACGCTTGCCGCGGTGTGGACCCCGAACCCGGACCATCCCTACACCTGGGCCATGTTCCTCGGGTTCCTCCTGCTGGTGTTCGGAGGCGCGATCACGGTCACCGGCGCTTTCGCGACGGTGACGCTGCTGCGCGGCCCCGGCGAGAGGAAGTGGGGTTCGTTCGTGATCGGACCGTTCATCCTCGCTGTCGGGCTCGCGATCGGGTACGCCGGTGTCGCGCTGCTCTAGGAGAGGGCAGTGGTGGAAGAGCGAGTGATCCTCGCGGCGGTCTCCACCCCTGACCCGGACCACCCTTCCACCTGGTCCGGTTTCTTCGGCGTCCTCGCCCTTGTCATCGGCTGTGCGATCGCTCTCATCGGTCTGTACGCGGCGATCAGCACCTGGCGCGGCCTGGCGCTCGCGCGGCGCCGGGGCCAGACCCTCCCGGTCACCCTGACCGGCGGCATCTTCGTGGTGATCGGCCTGGCGGTCGCCGCCTTCGGTGTGTGGATCTTCTGACCACGGGCCCGGAATGACCTACGACACCGCGCATGTCCCACCCCTGGAGCACGCCTTCCGGGCCGTCCTGGGCCGTCCCTGGACCGTCCGAAGCCGACCGGCGCCGACAGTCCGCACCCGCAGGCGACCACCAGGTGACCATCCCCACCCCACTCCGGCCCGGGCCCCCGGTGATGATCTGCCACACTAGAAGGGTTATGCCTGCACCCGGAGAACTCACTTTCGTCGCCCCCCGCGGAGCCAAGAAGCCGCCGCGGCATCTCGCCGACCTCACTCCTGCCGAGCGCAAGGAGGTCGTGGCCGGGATCGGGGAGAAGCCGTTTCGTGCCAAGCAGCTGTCGCAGCACTACTTCGCGCGGTTCGCGCACGACCCGGCGGAGTGGACCGACATCCCGGCCGGGGCGCGCGGCAAGCTTCAGGAGGCGCTGCTTCCGGAGCTGATGACCGTCGTACGGCATCTGTCGACGGACCAGGGGGCCACGCGCAAGACGCTGTGGCGGCTGTTCGACGGGACGCTCGTCGAGTCGGTGCTCATGCGGTATCCGGACCGGGTGACCATGTGCATCAGTTCGCAGGCGGGGTGCGGGATGAACTGCCCCTTCTGTGCGACCGGGCAGGCCGGTCTTGACCGGAATCTGTCCACCGCCGAGATCGTCCACCAGATCGTGGACGGGATGCGGGCGCTGCGGGACGGGGAAGTGCCCGGGGGCCCCGCGCGGCTCTCCAACATCGTCTTCATGGGGATGGGCGAGCCCCTCGCCAACTACAAGCGGGTGACGCAGTCCATTCGGGCGCTCACCGACCCCGCTCCCGACGGGCTCGGGCTGTCGCAGCGGGGCATCACCGTGTCGACCGTCGGGCTCGTGCCGGCCATCCACCGGTTCTCCGACGAAGGCTTCAAGTGCCGGCTCGCGATCTCGCTGCACGCCCCCGACGACGAGCTGCGCGACACCCTCGTCCCCGTGAACACGCGGTGGAAGGTGCGCGAGGTCCTCGACGCCGGGTTCGAGTACGTCGAGAAGTCCGGGCGTCGGCTCTCCATCGAGTACGCGCTCATCCGGGACATCAACGACCAGGCCTGGCGCGGGGACCGGCTCGGGCGGCTGCTCAGGGGCAAGCCCGTGCATGTGAACCTGATTCCGCTGAACCCGACTCCCGGGTCCAAGTGGACCGCCTCCCGGCCCGAGGACGAGAAGGCGTTCGTCGAGGCCATCGCCGCCCATGGTGTGCCGGTGACGGTCCGGGACACCCGTGGTCAGGAGATCGACGGGGCCTGCGGACAGCTCGCGGCCACCGAGCGGTAGTCTGACGGACGTACATCTTCATATCCGACAGGGGAGCGCAACAGCGCTGAGAGTGCGGCGACCGGGCCGCAGACCCTCTGAACCTCGCCCAGGTCATTCTGGGTAGGAAGTTCGGTCATCACCGTGAACAACAAGAAGTTTCTTGCTGCCGTCGTGGGCCTCGGCCTCGTCACGCTGTCCGCGTGCGGATCCTCGTCCTCCGGTGCGGAGGGCTCCGGAAGCGCCGACAAGAGCGTCACGCTCGTCAGCCACGACTCCTGGGCCGTCTCCAAGAACGTCCTCGCCGACTTCGAGAAGAAGTCCGGCTACAAGGTCAAGGTCCTGGAGGACGGCGACGCCGGGCAGGCCGTCAACAAGGCCATCCTCACCAAGGACAACCCGCAGGGAGACGTCTTCTTCGGCGTCGACAACACCCTGCTGTCCAGGGCGCTCGACAACGGCCTCTTCCAGTCCTACGAGGCGAAGGGCGCCGACACGATCACGTCGGGGTACCGCGTCGACGGGGACAAGGTCACGCCCATCGACACCGGCGACATCTGCGTCAACTACGACAAGGCGTACTTCACCGAGCACAAGCTCCAGCCGCCGACGTCGTACGACGATCTGATCAAGCCCGCCTACAAGAACCTCCTCGTCACCGAGAACGCCTCCACCTCCTCGCCGGGCCTCGGCTTCCTGCTCGGGTCCGCCGCGCAGTACGGGGACGACGGGTGGGAGGGCTACTGGACGAAGCTCAAGGCCAACGGCGTCAAGGTCGTCGACGGCTGGGAGCAGGCCTACAACGAGGAGTTCTCGGGGTCGGCCGGCGGCAAGAAGGCCAAGGGGGACCGGCCGCTCGTCGTGTCGTACGCCTCCTCGCCGCCCGCCGAGGTCATCTACGCCGACCCGAAGCCGAAGACCGCCCCCACCGGGGTCGCCGACGGCACCTGCTTCCGGCAGATCGAGTACGCGGGGCTGCTGAGCAACGCGAAGAACACCAAGGGCGGCAAGGCGCTGCTGGACTTCCTGCTGACCAAGGAGTTCCAGCAGGACATGCCGCTCAACATGTTCGTCTACCCGGTCGTCGAGGGCGCCTCGGTGCCCGCCGAGTTCACCGAGTACGGCCCGCAGGCCAAGGATCCCGAGACCATGGACCCGGCGAAGATCGCCGAGCACCGTGACGACTGGGTCAAGTCATGGACCTCGCTCGTACTCAAGTGACGCGCAGGGGCGCGGCGGCCCGGCTCGGTCTCCTGGCCGGGCCCGTCGCGTTCTTCGGCGTCTTCTTCGCCTGGCCCGTCGCCGCGATCGTCCGGCGCGGACTCGAGACGGACGGGAGCTGGCGGTTCGGCCGGATCGTCGACGTCCTGACGCAGGCCGACATCCGGCACGTCCTGTGGTTCACCACCTGGCAGGCGCTCGTCTCCACCGCGCTCACGCTGCTGGTCGCGCTCCCCGGCGCGTATGTCTTCGCGCGCTTCGACTTCCCCGGCAAGCAGCTCCTGCGGGCCGTGGTCACCGTGCCGTTCGTGCTGCCGACGGTCGTCGTCGGTACGGCCTTCCTGGCGCTCGTCGGCCGGGGCGGACTGCTGGACGAGCTGTGGGGCGTACGGCTCGACACCACCGTGTGGGCGATCCTGCTCGCGCACGTCTTCTTCAACTACGCGGTCGTCGTACGGACGGTCGGCGGGCTGTGGGCGCAGCTGGACCCGCGCCAGGAGGAGGCCGCGCGGATGCTCGGGGCGTCCCGGCTCAGGGCCTGGCGCTCGGTCACGCTCCCCGCGCTCGCGCCCGCCGTGGCCGCCGCGGCGCTGATGGTCTTCCTCTTCACCTTCACCTCCTTCGGCGTGGTCCAGATCCTCGGCGGGCCGACCTTCTCCACCCTCGAAGTGGAGATCTACCGGCAGACCTCCGAGATCTTCGACCTCTCCACGGCCGCCGTGCTGACGCTGATCCAGTTCGCCGCGGTGGGCGCGGTGCTCGCCCTGCACGCGTGGACGGTACGGCGCCGGGAGACCGCGCTCCGGCTCGTGGACGCCTCCGGCACCGCCCGGCGGCCGCGCGGGGCGGGGGAGTGGGGGCTGCTGGCCGGGGTCGTGGGCAGCGTCGCCGTACTCCTGCTGCTGCCGCTCGCCGTGCTGGTCCAACGGTCCCTGGACGCCCCCGACTTCGGCTACTACCGGGCGCTGACCCACAGCGACGGCGGGGTCTTCCTGGTCGCGCCGATCGAGGCGATCGGGAACTCGCTGGAGTACGCCCTCGCCGCGACCGCCATCGCGGTGGTGATCGGGGGACTCGCGGCGGCCGCGCTCACACGACGGGACGCGGGGCGTTTCGTACGGGGCTTCGACGCGCTGCTGATGCTGCCGCTCGGGGTGTCCGCGGTGACCGTCGGGTTCGGGTTCCTGATCTCGCTGGACGAACCGCCGCTGGACCTCAGGCAGTCCTGGATCCTGGTGCCGCTCGCGCAGGCGCTGGTCGGGGTGCCCTTCGTGGTGCGGACCATGCTGCCCGTGCTGCGGGCCGTGGACCACCGGCTGCGGGAGGTGGCGGCCGTGCTCGGGGCCTCGCCCTGGCGGGTGTGGCGCGAGGTCGACCTGCCGATGGTGCGGCGGGCGCTGCTGATCGCGGCCGGGTTCGCCTTCGCGGTGTCGCTCGGGGAGTTCGGGGCGACCGTGTTCATCGCACGGCCCGACAACCCGACGCTGCCGGTCGCCGTGGCCCGGCTACTCGGCCGCGCCGGTGATCTCAACTACGGCCAGGCGATGGCCCTTTCGACGTTCCTGATGGTGGTGTGCGCGGTGGCGCTGCTGGTCCTTGAGCGGCTGCGGACCGATCGGACCGGGGAGTTCTAGATGCTGCTGAGCCTTGAGGACGCGACCGTACGGTTCGGTGGGCGGGCCGTGCTCGACGCGGTCGGGCTCGATGTCGCCGAGCACGAGATCGTGTGTGTGCTCGGGCCGAGCGGGAGCGGGAAGTCGACGCTGCTGCGGGCGGTGGCCGGGCTCCAACCGCTGGACGAGGGGCGGGTGTCGCTCGACGGGCTCGACCAGGCGGGGGTGCCCGCGCACCGGCGTGGCGTCGGCCTGATGTTCCAGGACCATCAGCTGTTCCCGCAGCGGGACGTGGGCGCCAACGTGGCGTTCGGGCTGCGGATGCACGGGGCCTCCAAGGCCCGACAGGGCGAGCGGGTCGCGGAGTTGCTCGATCTGGTCGGGCTTCCCGGTGCCGGGCGCCGGGCCGTCGGCGCGCTCTCCGGCGGTGAGCAGCAGCGGGTCGCACTGGCCCGGGCGCTCGCTCCCCGGCCCCGGCTGCTGATGCTCGACGAGCCGCTCGGGCAGCTGGACCGCTCGCTGCGGGAGCGGCTGGTCGTCGAACTGCGGGAGCTGTTCGGGCGGTTGGGCACGACCGTGCTCGCGGTCACCCACGACCAGGGCGAGGCGTTCGCGCTCGCCGACCGGGTCGTGGTGATGCGGGACGGGCGGATCGCCCAGTCCGGTACGCCCCTTGAGGTCTGGCAGCGTCCGGCGGACGAGTTCGTGGCCCGCTTCCTCGGCTTCGAGAACGTCGTCGACGGGACGGTGACGGGCGAGGCCGCGGACACCGTCTGGGGCAAGGTCCCGGTGCCCTCAGGGGCCGCCCAGGGCGCCCGGAGCGTGCTGGTGCGGCCCGCGGGCGTGCGGCTCGTGGCGGCCGACGAGGGGCTGCGCTGCACGGTCGCCGCGCGGACCTTCAGGGGCACCCATGTCGCCGTACGTCTGCAACCCGCCGACGACGGGCCGCGGTTGGAGGCGGCGTGCGCGCTGCGGGAGGCGCCGGAGGTCGGGGACGCGGTCGGGGTGCAGTTCGACGCGGCCGAGATCGTCGTCCTGGGCTGAACGCCGACATGGTCGTGGCCCGCCCCGAACCCGGGACGGGCCACGACTCATGTACGGGTGTGGCGTCAGCGGTTGCTGCTCGCCCCACGACGGCGCATGCCGAAGAACACGGCGCCGCCGCCGACGACGACCAGCGCGCCCGCGATACCGGCGATCAGGCCGGTGTTGGAGTTCGCGCCGGTCTCGGCGAGGTTGGAGTCACCGGTGGCCGGCGACGGGGCGTTGCTCTCGACGGTCGCGGGAGCGGTGCTGTCGCTCTCGGAGGGCGTCGGGGTCGGGGTGTCCTCGGCCGGGGTGCTGGCCGAGTCCGACGGGGTCGGGGTCGGGGTGGGAGTCGGGGTCGGCGTGTCCTCGGTCTTGCAGGCGGTCGCCGGGGTCGTCAGGTTCGGGGTGATGTCCTTGCCCTTGATGTAGGGCAGGGCGACGACGTGGATGCGGTACTCCGCGTTGGGCTTCCAGTCCTCGTTGAACGTGATGGTGGTGCCGTCGGCGGAGCCCTTGACCGTCTGCTCGCCGATCTTCTTCTCGTCGGCGCCGTTGCTCTCCAGGAACACGGAGACGGTCGCCTCGACACCGGACTTGTCGATGTCGGTGACGGTGATGACGCCCTGGGTGCCGTCGCACTTGGCTTCGGCGGAGAACTCGTTGATGTTGCAGGCAAACGCGTTACCGGAGGCGCCGAGCGCGATGGCGGTCGAGGCGGCGGCGACGCCGAGGAAGCGCGCGGCGCGGGAGGTGCGGCGGGATATGGGCATGAATGCCACGTTCGTCCTTCACGGGATGCGCAAATGCGGGGGGCTGAGAGGGTGGTGATGTGACATCACCATCCCCAGGAGTCTCACAGGTCTATAAGCGCTGCATAAGAAGTGTCAACGTGTAGGCGCCCTACAACCGTTGGCTTTGCATTCTTATTAAGGTGTGAGACGTTTCAGCGCCTCCGGAGCCTCCTCGATCCGGTCAACCAGGGCGATTCGGGCCTCCATCGACCGCTCCCGCGCGAGCGCCCGGAGCAGCGGCCAGGTCGGCAGCCGTTCCGTCCAGTGCGCGCGGTCCACGAGCACCATCGGTGTCGGTTCGCCGCGCGACTCGTAGTAGTTGGGCGTCGCGTTGTCGAAGATCTCCTGTACGGTCCCGGCGGCGCCCGGCAGGAAGACCACCCCGGCGCTGGAGCGGGCGAGCAGGCCGTCCTCGCGGGTGGCGTTGGCGAAGTACTTGGCGATGTGCGAGGCGAAGGCGTTCGGCGGCTCGTGGCCGTAGAACCAGGTCGGGATGCCCACCGAGCAGCCGCCGCGGGGCCAGCGGGCGCGGACCTCGAAGGCGGCGCGCGCCCAGTCGGTGATCGAGGGCGTGAACGACGGTGCCCCGCCGAGGAGTTCGCACGCCTCGTCGAGCATCGCGTCCTCGAAGGGGGCCGCGTAGGAGCCGAGGTTGGCCGCCTCCATCGCGCCCGGGCCGCCGCCGGTGGCCACCGTGAGCCCGGCACGGGTCAGTTCACGGCCGAGCCGTGCCGCACCGGCGTACGCCTCGGTGCCGCGGGCCATCGCGTGGCCGCCCATGACCCCCACGACCCTGGTGGCGCCCAGGAGTTCGTCGAGGGCGTCGGACACGGCGTCGTCGTGGACGGCGCGCAGCGTCGAGGCGTATATGTCGCGGTCGGCCTTGGTGCGCTGGAACCAGGCGTACGCGAGGGCGTCCGGGGTCTGTTCGTAGCCCTTCTCCAGCCCGTCGAAGAGCTCGTCGGGGGAGTAGAGGAGACCGCGGTACGGGTCGAAGGGGAGACCCGGGACGGGCGGGAAGACCAGGGCGCCGTCGGTACGGATCTTCGCCGCCGCGTTCTCCCGCATGGGGCAGCCGAGGAAGACGGCGCCCGCGGTGTCGGTGGCGAGCAACTCCCTTGTCCGGTCGGTCAGATCGACGGCCTGGACGCGGAAGCCGGTGAGGGTGCCGCGGGCCGAGACGACCGCGTCGAACTCCTCGACGGTCTCGATCTCACGGTCGTCGTGGTGTGCCGCATGGGCGGGACTCGTCTGCACCCGCCCATGCTTGCACGCCGTGCCGCGGGCCCGTGGCTCAGCCCTGGACGGCCGCCGGGTCCATCCACACGACCTCCCAGCCGTGGCCGTCGAGGTCGTCGAAGGAACGGCCGTACATGAAGCCCTGGTCCTGGACGTCGTCGTTGGCGGTGCCGCCCGCGGCGACCGCCTTCTCGACCAGCTCGTCCACCTTGGCGCGGCTCTCGGCGCTCAGGCAGAGCAGCACCTGGGTGGTCTTCGTCGCGTCCGCGATCTCCTTCTTGGTGAAGGTCGAGTAGAACGGCTTGGTGAGCAGCATCGCGACGATGGTCTCGCTGATCACGACGGAGGCCGCGTTGTCGTCGCTGAACTGCTCGTTGAGCGTGTAGCCGAGGTCCGTGTAGAACTTCTTCGAGGCGGCCAGGTCGTTCACCGGCAGGTTCACGAAGATCATCTGCTGGTACTGGGTCGCGGTCATGGCGGTCTCTCCCTGTCGGATGCGTGCTGTTCGGTGAGGTAGACCGGGGGTCCGCGCGGAACTCATCGGTGCGCGCGGATTTTTCTCAGCGGGTCAGGGGCAGGGCGGCCAGCTCGGCGACGACCAGGGTGAGCGGGCCGAAGAGAGCGAGAAGGGCGCCGGCGCGGATCGCCGCCGCGCTGCGCAGCATGGCCGCCGGGGCGCCCAGGCGCAGCAGCGCCTCCGTGGTGTCCGACCTCGCCTGCCTGGCCTCCACCGCGGCGGTGAACAGCGTGGCGAGCGTGCAGCAGGTCACCAGGAGCAGACCGAGGGTGGTCAGCGGACCGACGTCGGGGCCCGTGGGGTCGTAGAGCGTCGTCATGGCGTACGCCCCGGACGCCACCGCGCAGACGACACCGAGCGGGCGCCCGATCCGGTCGGCCTCCGTCATCAGGACCCGCCCCGCGAGCAGGCGCAGCGCGCCCGGGGCGGCGGACTGGAGGAGGCGGCCGCAGAGGTGGGTGAGGCCGGGACCCGCCACCGCCAGACCCACGGCGGTCAGGAGCCAGCCGATCAGGACGGAGGGGGTGCCCGCGAGACCGCCGGGGAGGGGGGTGGCGGAGCCGGTGCCCTCGCGGTTGGCGTAGGCCTCCACCGCCAGGCCCGCGGCGAGGACGGCGATGCCCCAGGGGAGACCGCGGGGGGCTTCTCGGGGTGCCGGCGGGAGACCGGTGTCCTGGCCGGGCTCCGGGTTCCCGTCGGCGGGGGGTGCGGTGGCCTCGTCGGTGCCCGGGGCCGGGCCCGCGCGCTCGCCCGTCGTCCGGCGTGCCCGGAAGCGGCCGTACGCCCCGAAGGGCTCCCTCGCCGTCGTCCTGCCGTACGCCCCGAAGCGGCCGTACGACCGTGCCTCCCGCTTCGCCGACGCCGACCTGTCGTCCCGGGGGCGCAGCACCAGGGCCACCGTCACCGACGAGATCACCGGGACCAGGCCCAGGAGGGTCAGGGCGGCCGGGAGGGGGAGCGGGGAGTCCGCGGCGAGG
This sequence comes from Streptomyces sp. SID13726, assembly GCF_010548375.1. Lineage (GTDB taxonomy): Bacteria > Actinomycetota > Actinomycetes > Streptomycetales > Streptomycetaceae > Streptomyces. The sequence goes on along the minus strand of NZ_JAAGLY010000012.1, from coordinate 72,991 downwards.
AAGTCCGCCGCCGCTCCGTCGAAGGGCATACCGGTCAGGTCGCCCCTCAGATGGAGGAAGAAGAGGAGCGCCAGCATCGAGCCGAGGAGGCAGGACAGGGCCGTCGTCGCCGCCGAGACGGCCATCAGCCGGGCCGGGCCCAGACCGATCGCCGCGAGGCCCGGGCGGGGGCGGGTGCCGGGGTCGGTGCGTGCCACCGCCAGGGTGAAGTAGACCGTCGCGGCCAACGGGGTCAGGCACCAGGCCAGCCGCAGGAGCGCGCCGGACGGGTCCTCGGGGTGGCTGATCGCGTAGCCGAGGGTGCACAGGAGGAGGAAGCCCGTGCCCGCCGAGGCCATGGCCACCAGCAGGCGGCGCAGCTGTACGGCGGGACGGGCGGCCCAGGTCAGACGGAGAGCGAGCACGCGGTGCGGCCTTCCGGGTCGGCCATCGGGGGAAGGTGGACGGTGTGCACCCGGCGTCCGTCCAGGAGGGTGACCGTGCGGTCCGCCAGGGCCGCGGTGTCGGGGTCGTGCGTCGCCAGGACCACGGTGATGCCGTGCGAGCGGGCCGCGGTGGTGAGCGTGCGCAGCACATGGCCGCGGTCCGCGCGGTGCAGGGGAGCCGTCGGTTCGTCGGCGAACAGCACCGACGGGGCCGGGGCGAGGGCACGGGCGACGCAGACGCGCTGGCGCTCGGAGCGGGTCAGTTCGTGCGGGCGGCTGCGGGTGCGGTCGCCGATGTCGAGGCGCTCCAGCCACTCCAGCGCGGCCGTCTTGGCCCGGCGGCGGCTGGTGCCGCGCAGCATGAGGGGGAGCGCGGCGTTCTCCCAGGCGTTGAGCTCCGGGACGAGCACCGGGGCCGGGTCGATCCAGCCGAAGCGGTCCCGGCGCAGCCGCTCACGGGTCATCGGACCCATGGTGTGCACGGGCACGCTGTTGAACCAGACCTCACCGCGCTGGGCCGGTGCGAGCCCCGAAAGGCAGCGCAGCAGAGCGGTCTTGCCGCTGCCGCGCGGGCCGCTGACGGCGAGGATCTCGCCCTCGCGCACGCCCAGGGAGACGCCCTGGAGCGCCGGCGAGCCGTCGCGGTGGGTGAAGTGCAGGGAGCGTGCCCAGAGCACATCGTTGTCCGGCGGGGCCTCCATGGGCGTACACCTCGTTCTGGTCCGTTGTGCCTTGCCATCCCCCGTGCGGGGGAACGAAAGCAGGGCCGATCGGTTACCAGGCACGCTAAGGAGACGGGGGCGGAACGCCGTACAGCACACGGCCCGGGGTGCGTGCCTGTCACTCGGACGGGCGCACTCCGGGCCGTATAAGCGGCTGAACTGCCGGGGGCTAGAGCTTGGTCCAGGCCTCGGTCAGGGTGGCGCGCAGGATCTGCTCGATCTCGTCGAAGGTCTCCTGGTTCGAGATCAGCGGCGGGGCGAGCTGGACGACCGGGTCGCCGCGGTCGTCGGCACGGCAGTACAGGCCGTTGTCGTAGAGCGCCTTGGAGAGGAAGCCGTACAGGACGCGCTCGGTCTCCTCGTCGTTGAACGACTCCTTCGTCACCTTGTCCTTGACGAGCTCGATGCCGTAGAAGTAGCCGTTGCCGCGGACGTCGCCGACGATCGGCAGGTCGTGCAGCTTCTCCAGGGTGCTCCGGAAGGCGGACTCGTTGTCGAGCACGTGCTGGTTGAGGTTCTCGCGCTCGAACAGGTCGAGGTTGGCGAGGCCCACCGCGGCCGACACGGGGTGGCCGCCGAAGGTGTAGCCGTGCAGGAAGGTGTTGTCGCCCTTGTAGAACGGCTCGGCCAGGCGGTCGGAGACGATGCAGGCGCCGATCGGGGAGTAGCCCGAGGTCATGCCCTTGGCGCAGGTGATCATGTCCGGGACGTAGTCGAACTTGTCGCAGGCGAACATGGTGCCGAGGCGGCCGAAGGCGCAGATGACCTCGTCGGAGACGAGCAGGACGTCGTACTGGTCGCAGATCTCGCGCACGCGCTGGAAGTAGCCGGGCGGGGGCGGGAAGCAGCCGCCCGCGTTCTGGACCGGCTCCAGGAAGACCGCGGCGACCGTGTCCGGGCCCTCGAAGAGGATCTGCTGCTCGATCTGGTCGGCGGCCCAGCGGCCGTACGCCTCGGGGTCGTCGCCGTGGATCGGGGCGCGGTAGATGTTGGTGTTCGGGACCTTGTGGGCGCCCGGGACCAGGGGCTCGAAGGGGGCCTTCAGAGCCGGCAGGCCGGTGATCGACAGGGCGCCCTGCGGGGTGCCGTGGTAGGCGACCGCGCGGGAGATGACCTTGTACTTGGTGGGCTTGCCGGTGAGCTTGAAGTACTGCTTCGCCAGCTTCCAGGCGGTCTCGACCGCCTCGCCGCCACCGGTGGTGAAGAAGACCTTGTTGAGGTCGCCGGGCGCGTGGTGCGCGAGGCGCTCCGCGAGTTCGACGGCCTTCGGGTGGGCGTAGGACCACACCGGGAAGAACGCCAGCTCCTGCGCCTGCTTGAAGGCGGCCTCGGCGAGCTCGACACGGCCGTGGCCGGCCTGGACCACGAACAGGCCCGCGAGACCGTCGAGGTAGCGCTTGCCCTTGTCGTCGTAGATGTAGGTGCCCTCGCCCCGGACGATCGTCGGGACCGGGGAGTTCTCGTACGAGGACATGCGGGTGAAGTGCATCCACAGGTGGTCGTACGCGGTCTGGCTGAGGTCCTTGGAGCTCACGGTTATCGGGTCCTCACGGTTATCGGGTTCCCCACATGTAGGTCTGCTTCTTGAGCTTCAGGTAAACGAAGCTCTCGGTGGAGCGCACTCCGGGGATGGCCCGGATGCGGCGGTTGATGACCTCCAGGAGGTGGTCGTCGTCCTCGCAGACGATCTCCACCATCAGGTCGAAGGAGCCGGCCGTCATCACCACGTACTCGCACTCGGGCATGGCGGTCAGCGCGTCGGCCACGGACTCGACATCGCCCTCGACGTGGATGCCGACCATCGCCTGACGCCGGAAGCCCACGGTGAGCGGGTCCGTGACGGCGACGATCTGCATCACGCCCTGGTCGAGCAGCTTCTGGACACGCTGGCGCACGGCCGCCTCGGACAGGCCCACGGCCTTGCCGATCGCGGCGTACGGACGGCGGCCGTCCTCCTGGAGCTGCTCGATGATGGCGAGGGAGACGGCGTCCAGATTGGGGCTGGTGCCGTTCCTGGACTCACGGGAGTCCCTGGGGTCTGCGCTTCGACTGGCCACGACGTCACTGTGCACGACGTCTCGACACTTCCGCAAGGCCGGGGCGATGAAATCCGTTGTTTACGCTACTGGGACCTGCGGATTTCGCAGCCTTGGCGCGATCGGGGGTGTTGAAAACGTGGTGCTGACGATTAGGGTGGGTGTCTCAGCCAGTGGACAGTTCCAACCCTCAGGAGGCCGGCAGTGAGCACCGAGCTGCGTCGTCTGCGCAACTACATCGACGGTGAGTTCCGGGACGCCGCCGACGGACGGACCACGGACGTGGTCAACCCCGCGACCGGTGAGGCGTACGCGACCGCGCCGCTGTCCGGGCAGGAGGACATCGACGCGGCGATGGCCGCCGCCGCCGAGGCCTTCCCGGGCTGGCGGGACTCGACCCCGGCCGAGCGGCAGAAGGCCCTCCTGAAGATCGCCGACGCGTTCGAGGAGCGGGCCGAGGAGCTCATCGCGGCCGAGGTGGAGAACACCGGCAAGCCGATCGGGCTCACGCGGTCCGAGGAGATCCCGCCGATGGTCGACCAGATCCGCTTCTTCGCCGGTGCGGCGCGGATGCTGGAGGGCCGCTCGGCCGGTGAGTACATGGAGGGCCTCACCTCCATCGTGCGCCGCGAGCCGGTCGGGGTCTGCGCGCAGGTCGCGCCCTGGAACTACCCGATGATGATGGCCGTGTGGAAGTTCGCCCCCGCGCTCGCGGCCGGCAACACCGTGGTGCTCAAGCCCTCGGACACCACCCCCGCCTCCACGGTCCTGATCGCCGAGATCATCGGCTCGATCGTGCCCAAGGGCGTCTTCAACGTGGTGTGCGGCGACCGTGACACCGGCCGCCTGATGGTCGAGCACCCGACCCCGGCGATGGCGTCGATCACCGGTTCGGTGCGGGCCGGCATGTCGGTCGCCGAGTCGGCGTCCAAGGACCTCAAGCGGGTCCACCTGGAGCTGGGCGGCAAGGCGCCGGTCGTCGTCTTCGAGGACACCGACATCGCCAAGGCCGTCGAGGACATCTCCGTGGCGGGCTTCTTCAACGCCGGGCAGGACTGTACGGCGGCCACGCGCGTGCTGGTGCAGTCCTCGATCCACGACGAGTTCGTGGCCGCGCTGGCGAAGGCCGCCGCCGAGACCAAGACGGGCCAGCCGGACGACGAGGACGTGCTGTTCGGCCCGCTCAACAACCCGAACCAGCTCAAGCAGGTCTCCGGGTTCATCGAGCGGCTGCCCGCGCACGCCAAGGTCGAGGCGGGCGGTCACCAGGTGGGCGAGAAGGGGTACTTCTACGCGCCGACCGTCGTCTCCGGGCTGAAGCAGGACGACGAGATCATCCAGAACGAGGTGTTCGGGCCGGTCATCACCGTCCAGTCCTTCTCCGACGAGGACCAGGCCGTGTCCTGGGCCAACGGCGTCGACTACGCGCTTGCATCCTCGGTGTGGACCAAGGACCACGGGCGGGCCATGCGGATGTCCAAGAAGCTGGACTTCGGGTGCGTGTGGATCAACACGCACATTCCGCTGGTCGCGGAGATGCCGCACGGGGGGTTCAAGAAGTCGGGGTACGGCAAGGATCTCTCGGGCTACGGGTTCGAGGACTACACGCGGATCAAGCATGTGATGACTTCGTTGGACGCGTAGGTCTTTTGCGCGCGGGTGAGCGGGGGCCGGTCGTGCAGCGCCCCGCGCCGGCAGGTGGGTGCGGCCGCGCTCGACAGGGTGTCCGCCCCACCCCGCTCCGCTCGACGCTGCGTCGATTGTCGGCCCGGGGTGCGGGGCGGCATGCTGCGGCCATGCCACTCACACCGCGGACGTCCCCGCTCTCCCGTCGGACCCTGCTGCGCGCACTCGGCGGCGGGGCGGTGCTGGGTGGGCTCGCCGGGTGCGGGGTGCCCGCCGCGTACGTGGATGCGGGGGACCGGGCCGTCACCGACCGGTCCGCCGAGGACAAGCGGCTGACCTGGGCGAACTGGCCGCTCTACATCGACACGGACGACGACGACTCGACGAAGCGACCCACCCTGGACGCCTTCGAGAAGAAGACCGGGATCTCCGTCGACTACGTCGAGGAGATCAACGACAACGACGAGTTCTTCGGCAAGATCAGTCCGGCGCTGATGAACCACCAGCAGACCGGCCGCGATCTGATCGTCATCAGCGACTGGATGTGCGCGCGGTTCGTGCGGCTGGGCTGGGTCCAGGAGATGGACCGGGCGAACCAGCCGAACGTCACGAAGTACCTGGACCCGCTGCTGCGTTCGCCCGCCTTCGACCCGGGCCGCAAGTACACCGTGCCCTGGCAGTCGGGGATCACCGGGATCGCGTACAACCACAAGAAGCTGGGCCGCGAGATCCGGCACGTGAAGGACCTCTGGGCGAGCGACCTCAAGGGCCGGGTCACCCTGCTCTCCGGTCTCGACGAGGCGTTCGCGCTGCTCATGCAGGGCAACGGCGTCGACATCACCAAGTGGACGGCGGCCGACTTCGACGAGGTCTGCGACCAGGTCGAGAAGTACGTGAGGAACGGCCAGATCCGCCGCTTCACCGGCAACGACTACACCAAGGACCTCGTCACCGGCGACGTCCTGGCCTGCCAGGCCTACTCCGGGGACGTCATCCAGCTCCAGGCCGACAACCCCGACATCCGCTTCGTCGTCCCCGAGGAGGGCGCGGAGCTCTGGTCGGACTCCCTGATGATCCCCGACCGCGCCCTCCACAAGGCCAACGCCGAGCGCCTGATCGACTACTACTACGCCCCCGAGGTCGCCGCGGAACTCGCCGCCTGGGTCAACTACGTCTGCCCGGTCCCGGCCGCCCGGTCCGTCCTGGCCGCCTCCAAGGACGAGGACACCGCCGCCCTCGCCGAGAACCCGCTCATCTTCCCGGACTCGGAGATGCGCAAGCGGTTGGTGATCGCCCGGGACATCACGTCGAAGGAGCGGGTGGGGTACGCGAAGCGGTGGAACGCGATCGTGGGGCTTTAGGCGGCCGGGGTCCACGGGACGTAAGAGCCAGGTGAGTTGACCCAGTGGTTGCGAGAGTGAAGGTCCTGTTTGGGGATTCCATGACAGGGCGTTGAAACTGCTGTGCTGTCCTGTTTTCGGAGACTTTCCGGGGGAGGACAGTACGTGATAGTGACCATGCGCAGTGAGGATCTGCCGCCTGCCGACCGGTTTCCGTGGTGGTGTGAGCAGATGGCACAGGACATCGTGCCGTCGATGGTCAGCAGCCCGCACGCCGACGACTTCCGGTCCGTGGTGACCGTCGCGGAGCTGGGGCCGGTGGTGCTGACGGCGCTGGACTACCCGGAGTTGCACTCCGTGCGTTCGCCGGCCCTGGTGCGCCGGTCGGACCCGGAGCGGTACGGACTCAGTGTCGTCATGGCGAACGACCTGTGCTTCGCCCAGCGGGACCGTGAGTCCCGGCTGACCCCGGGCCACCTGCTGCTCCACGACACCTCCCAGCCCCTGGAGACGCACGCCGGCGCCGGGCGGGGAGAGATGGTGATGCTCCAACTGCCCAGGACCGCGCTGCCGTTACGCCCCGAACGGCTGTACCCGCTGCTCGCCCGCGCCATGTCCGGCGCCACCGGGATGAGCGCGGTCTTCGCCCGCTACCTCGTCAGCGTCGCCGGGGCCGTCAGACGGGGAGAGGTCGGCGAGCGCGAGGTCGGGCGGCTCGGTGAGGTGGCCCTCGACCTGGCCGCCGCGACCCTGGCCTCGTACGTCGACGCCGAGGACCGGCTGTCCCCGGAGACCCGGCGCCAGGCGCTGCTCGCGCGGATCGAGGCGTTCGTCGAACTCAACCTCGCCGACCCGGAGTTGACCCCCGCGGTGATAGCCGCCCACCACCACATATCCCTGGGCTATCTGCACCGGCTCTTCCGGCACCGCGAACTCACCGTCGCCGCCTGGATACGGCATCTGCGCCTGGAGCGCGCCCGGGCCGACCTCGCCGACCCGCTGCTGCGCCACCACCCGGTCCACGCCCTCGGCGCCCGCTGGGGCTTCCAGCACGCCGCCGACTTCAGCCGCGCCTTCCGCACCGCGCACGGCGTACCCCCGGGCGACTACCGGCGACAGGCCCTGCGGACGGCCGGTACGACGGTGGAAGCGGCGTCGACGAACAGGTGACGCTGCGCCACCGACGTGCGCCGTGCGTCTTGGGCCAGTTCCACGTATCCGCTCGCCCGCGCGAACGGCCCTCGTGTCTTTGCCTTCTCTTTACAACCTGGCTCCCGGCCGGGTCGTCTCTCCGCTCGATCAACGCCACCGCCCCCCGGCCGCGCCGGTGGGGCGAACGACGAAAGAGAGAACGATCCATGCGTCGAACCGGCCTCAGTGCCCTGGCCCTCGCGTGCACCGCCGTCCTGGCGGGCGCGATGCCCGCGTTCGCCGACGGGGTGTCCGACTCCCCGAGCGCCGTCCCCTCCGCCACCTCGGACGCTTCGGGCGCGACCACCGCGCCGAGCCCGGTCCCGTCCAAGGTCGCCGAGCCGACCCGAGTTCCGAGCGCGGTGCCCTCGGACTCCCGGGGCCAGGTCGCCGTCGTCCCCAGCGGTGCCCCGAACACCGGTGAGGTCCCGACCTCCTCCGGCTCCTCCAACGGCGCCCTGATCGGCGGGGGCGCCGCCGCGGCCGTCCTCCTGGGCGGCGGCACGGTCGTGCTGCTCCGTCGCCGGCGCGCGAACGAGGCGTGACCGGCAACAGGGCTGCCGTCGGAACGCCGGGCGGGACCACTCCGAGGGCTGCCGTCGGAGCACCGCCACGGCGGACCCGCGCCACCGCGGCCGTACGCACCCTCCTCGTCGCCCTCCTGGCCCTGCTGGCGGTCGCCTGCGGTGGGCCGGGCGGCTCCGACGGGAGTGGCGTGCGGGAGAGCGAAGTGAGCGGAATCTCCGCCGGTGGATCGACCGCCGCCGCCAAGTCCGGTACCGGCGTGGGCCGTTCGGTCCCCGTCGCGCTCAGTGTCCCGGCCATCGGCGTCGACACCCCGCTCATGAGGCTCGGGCTCGCGAAGGACGGCAGCGTGCAGGTGCCGCCGATCGTCGCGCACGACCGGGCCGGCTGGTACGAGCACTCGCCGACCCCCGGGCAGAAGGGCCCGTCGGTGATCCTCGGCCATGTCACGGTCGGCTCCTACGGCGACGGCGTCTTCCGGCGCCTCACGGACCTGCGCAAGGGCGACGAGATCGTGACGCGCCTGAAGAACGGCACGTCGGCGGTGTTCGCCGTCACCGAGGTGCGCACGGTCGCCAAGGCGGACTTCCCCACCGAGGAGGTCTACGGCGATGTCGACCGGCCGGAGCTGCGGCTGATCACCTGCGGCGGCGCCCGCACCGGTGACGGCTACCTCGACAACGTGATCGTCTTCGCGGCCCTGCGCTCCGCGAAGCCCTGACGGCGTCCGTGCCCCGGGCCGCGCGGGAACCCCTCCCGCCGGTCCGGGGTCTTCCTCCGCGAACGCCACCACCCTATGGAGAACGTTGAAACGGTCCAGCGAGAAGGCCGCGTCCGAGCTGTTCGCCGCCCTCTACCCGCGCCTCGCCGGCTGGTGCAGGCGGCTCGTCGACGACGACGGGACCGCCCATGAGATCGCCTCGGAGGCGTTCACCCGCCTGTGGGCCCGCTGGACGAGCGTCGACGAACCACGCGGCTTCCTCTACGTCACCGCGGCCAACCTGGTCCGCGACCACTGGCGCAAGCTGGAGCGCGAGCGCAAGGCCGTGCGCCGCGCCACCACCGAGGCGGCGATCAGCCCGCCCACCGAACAGACGGACCCCTCGGTCCGGTTGCTCGTGCAGTCCCTGCCCGAACGGCTGCGCGTGCCGATCCTGCTCCACTACTACGCTGACATGCCGATCCGGGAGGTGTCCGTGCTGACCGGACGCAAGGAGGGCACCGTCAAGGCCGACCTCCACGCGGCCCGTGAACTGCTCCGCGCCCATCTGAGGAGAAGCCTTGATCACACACTCTGACGAGGGCCCGGACCGCGACCCCGACGACCCGCTCACCGTCCTCCTGCGCCCACCGGCCGACTACCTCGGCGCACCGCCCGGCCACTACGAGGCGATCCGCCGCGGCGCCGCCCGCCGCAAGCTGCTGCGCGCCGCCGCCGGGGCCGCGCTGACCGTCGGTGTCGCCGCGCTCGCCGTACTGCCTCTGCGTCTGTCCGCCACCGACACACACCGCGCCCCGACCGTCCCCATGGCCCCGCCGCCGGTGACCAGCCCCGCGCCCGAGCGGTCCGCGTCCCCCACCCCGAGCCCCGTGCCCAGCGAACGGCGCCCCAGCGACCGGCCGTCGAAGGCCCCGCGCACCGCCCCGTCCGACTCGACGGTCCCGTCCGCCGTCCGCGCCACCCCGTCGGACCCGACCCCCACCCGCACGGCTTCGTCGGACTCCGCCGTGGCGTCCGCGACCCGGGCGCCGTCGAACGAGCCGTCGGCGGTCCGTGGCGGGGGGGTGACCCACGCGGAAGGGTGACCGACGCAGAAGGGCGACCCACGCAGAAGGATGACCCACGCAGAAGGGTGATCCACATCGGAGGGTGACTCACACCACCGGAAACCTCTTTTGAACGTGTTCAACTCCAGGCGTACGCTGCTGCCATGAGCGACAGAGCCGCCCAACTCAGGGGCATCCGCGCGTGGCTGGCCCTCTTCGTCGTCTGCCTGGTGCTCAGCGGCGCCACGGCCTTCCCGCTGGTCCACGAACTGCGCTGGACCGAGGACCTGCTGCGGCACCTCCCCGCGCCGGACGCCCTGACCGACTGGATCACCCGCGTGCGGCGCGGCCTCGACACCGCCGACTCCGACTACCCCTTCCTCCTCTACGGCACCGACTGGCTGGCCTTCGCCCACCTGGTCATCGCGGTCGCCTTCTACGGCCCCTACCGCGACCCGGTCCGCAACATCTGGGTCGTCGAGTTCGGCATGATCGCCTGCGCGGGGATCGTCCCGCTCGCCCTGATCTGCGGACCGATCCGGGGCATCCCGGTCTGGTGGAGCGTGATCGACATGGCCTTCGGGGTGTTCGGGGTGATCCCGCTGTACGTCGTGCGCAGGAAGATCAAGCGGCTGGAGGCGCTCACCCCGGCCGGCTCCCTCGCCGTACCCGCTACTTGAGCGCGGCCGTGACGATCCTGACCACGACCGGGTTCGCGTCCTGGCTCTTCGCGTCGGTGGAGTTGACCGAGCAGACCAGGGTGCGGCTCAGATCGCGGGTGGCGGCGATCGCCGAGTTGTAGCCGTACCGGCCACCGGACTTGGCCCAGAACACCTTCCCCTCGGACGCGAAACGCTGGAGCCCCGCGCTGTAGCTCGCGCCGGGGACGTCCGAGGGGACCGTGAACATCTCCGCCAACTGCGGACCGCGCACGATCCGGCCCCGGAACAGGGCGGTGAGCAGCCGCTCCAGGTCCGCGGTCGTGGAGATCATGTCCCCGGCGGCGAACCGGTCCGCCTGGTTCCACTCGGTGACGTCCAGGAACTCCGTCGTCCCGTCGGCCCTCCGCACCGCCTGGTAGCCCCGGTTGTGCGGGCCCCGGATGCGCGGGTCGGTGCCGGGGAAGTACGTGTCCCGCATCCCGGCCGGCGCCAGCACCAGCCGGGTGGCCTCGGAGGCGTACGGCCGCCCGGTCACCCGCTCGATCAGCAGGCCGAGGAACGTGTAGTTGATGTTGAGGTAGTGCTGGCCCCCGCCCGGGCGGAACTCCGGCTCCTTCGCACCCGCCGACGCGGCCACCCGCTGCGGAGTGAGTGTGTCGAAGCGGTGGGCGTACACCTCCTCGAAGGTGGTGCCGAGGCCGTCGCCCGCCGGGATGCCGCTGGTGTGGTTCAGCAACTGCCGTACGGTGACCGGCCGGAAGCGCCTGCCGAGGAGACCGGGCAGATAGTGCTGGACCGGCAGGCACAGGTCGATCCGCCCCTCCCGCGCCAGCCGCAGCACGGCCGCCGCCGTCACCACCTTCGTCGTCGAACCGGCCCGGAACCGCGCGGCCGGATCGGCGGGCCCGCGGCTCTCCAGGTCGTGCACGCCCGAACTGCCCCGCCACCCGCCTCCGCTGCCACCGACCCGCACGAGGGCCGCGGTGGCGTCCGCGTCCGGGAGTCCGGCGATGGCGGCGCGTAGCGCCTCGGCGCCCGGCGCGGGGGCGGTGGGGATGGCGGTGGTGTGCGCCTGTGCTACTGAGACCGGCAGGGCGGCGCTCAGGGGTACGGCGAGGGCGCCGGTCAGGATGCTTCTGCGACGGATGTCACGCATGGGGCGGCTCCTGCGGATGTGGGATATGTGTGATCATCCTGCGGGGCCGTCGAGGCGGCGGGATCGTTGGCGAGGAGGGCCCCGACCCTGGTCTCACCCTGAGCAACTCCCGCTGAGCGTAGGGGAGTTGTGGAGGGAGGCCCCCTAGGGGACGAAAAAAGTGTTATCGCGGAGCCCTTCACTCCGTCTCCACGCACGAACACGCACGGAGGGGCACCGGCCGGAAAGGACGACGTGGACACGCGGCAGTGGCGCGACACCATCGCGGCGGCGCAGGACGGCGACCGGCGCGCGCTGGACGAACTCGTCGAGGGCTGGCTGCCGCTGGTGTACAACATCGTCGGCCGCGCCCTGAACGGCCACGCCGACGTCGACGACGTCGTCCAGGAGACCATGCTGCGGGCCGTCGACAACCTCGGCAGCCTGCGCGACCCGGACAGCTTCCGGTCCTGGCTGGTCGCCATCGCCATGCGCCAGATACGTGACCGGGCCCGCCGCAGAACCCCCGCCCCGCTGGACGAGTCGGCCGCGCGCGAGGCCGCCGACTTCGCCGAACTCACCGTGCTCCGGCTCCAGTTGGAGGGACAGCGGCGCGAGGTCGCGGAGGCGGTGCGCTGGCTCGACGACGAGGACAGGCAACTGTTGTCCCTGTGGTGGCTGGAGGTCGCCGGCGAACTCACCCGGCGTGAACTCGCCGCCGCCGTCGGCATCAGCCGCCAGCACGCCGCCGTCCGCGTCCAGCGCATGAAGGAGCGCCTGGAGACCTCCCGAGGCATCGTCCGCGCCCTCGACGGCGCCTGCCCCGACCTGCGCGAACTCACCGGCCGCTGGGACGGCGGCCCCGACTCGGTCTGGCGCAAGCGGCTCGCCCGGCACATCCGCGGCTGCGGCTACTGCGGCGACGCCCGCGAGACCGTCGTACCGGCGGAGCGGCTGCTGGTCGGGATCGCCCTCGTGCCCGTCCCGGTCGGCTTCACCCTGTCCCTCGCCCTCGGCGGCAAGACGGCCGCGGCCGCCACCGCCGTCGCCTCCGTCAGCTGGTCCGCCAAGGTGATGAGCGCGCTCACCCAGCCGGTCGTCGCGGCCACCGCGGGCGCCACGATCGTCGCGGGCGGCGCGTACGTCGTCACCCAGACCCCGGACACCCCGGCACCCCGCGTGGCGATCTCGCCGACGGCCGCCAGCACCCACCGGCCGCCCTCGCCCACCGCGTCCCCCACGCCCACGCCCTCGGCCTCGCCCACCCCGTCCCCGTCGCCCTCGGCCACCCGGCGGAAGACCGTCGTCTACGGCAGTGTCGTGGACGCCGTCGACCGGGCCCCTGACCCGGACACCCCGCCCGCCGCCCTGCCGCACCGCCCCGAGACCGGCATCACCAGCACCGGCGGCGCGCACGCCGTCATGAACCACCGTGGCGACAGCGTGACCCTGACCGGCAAGGGCTATGTCCTCGTCCGCTGGCAGATCGCACCGCTCTCCCGCTCCGGCAGCCTGGTCATGCCCGCCTGGACCGGCCTCCAGGGCAAGCTCTTCCACGTCGCCTCGGGCGGCGGCCGCCGCATGGACGACCCGCTCAACCCCGCCGACACCGCCTCCACCGGCATGGGCGACCCCACCACCGGCTACGCCGTCCCGCCCGCCGGCACCCAGCAGATGTGGCAGAACGAGTACTTCTACGTCGACGGCAGCGTCACCCTCGTCCAGAACGAACGCGGCGCCGACTACGGCCTCAGCGTGTTCCCGTCGACCTGGGACGCGGTCGACAAGGACGTCCACTACGGCCCCCCGAACGGCGCGATCCGCTACGGCCTGGTCCGCGACACCGGCACGGACGACACCCCCGTCCCGCAGTACGTCACCAGGTCGACTCCCGCCGACGCGGCGACCGTGGCTCAGGGGTCGCGGGTGTAGCGGTGCCGTGGGGCTCTCAGGTCGCGTTCCCGTTCGTGCTCGCGTTCCCGTTGGCGTTCCCGTTGGCGCTTGCGCGTAGGGCGCAGAGCACGTCCACGCGGTTCGTGGTGATCGAGTCGACGCCCATCGCGGTCAGGCGGCGCATCGAGCGGCGGGTGTCGGGGGTCCAGACGGAGATCAGGTAGCCGTCCGCGTGGATGCGATCGGCGAGGGCGCCGTCGAGCAGGGGGAAGCGGTAGTTGAGCCAGCGGGGCTTGACCGCGTCCAGGAGGGCGGGGCGCGGGGGTGCGAGGCTCGTCCAGGTGAGGGCGATCTCGGCGGCCGGGTCGGCCGCGCGTACGGCGAGCATCGCGGTGGCGTCGGCGCAGTAGTAGACGCGGTCCTGGGCGCCGTGCTCACGGACCACGTCCACCACGCGGCGGGCGACCCGCACCTCCCTGGTGCCGGGCAGGTCGAGCATCAGGCGATGGCCGTCGGTGGCCTGGAGAGCGTCCGCCAGCGTCGGCACCCTGCCGTCCGTCAGGCCCCGCACCTCGGCCGCGGACAGGGACAGCAGCGGACGGTCGTGCTCCCACAGGCGCTTCAGCGTCTCGTCGTGCAACAGGACGGGGACGCCGTCCTTGGTGAGCCGTACGTCGGTCTCCACCGCGTCCGCGCCCCGGTCGAGCGCGGCACGCAGGGAGTCGATCGTGTTCTCACGGACGCGGTAGGGGTCGCCGCGGTGTGCCACGGCCGTCAGCTTCTGCATGCGTCCATTGTGGTGGGCTCAGGAGGCGAGCCAGGAGGCGGTGTACGTGTCGATCTCGTTCCTGATCCTGGACTTGCCGGCCTCGTCCAGGAACGACGCGTCGACCGCGTTCTTCGCCAGCTCCGCCAGGCCGCGTTCGTCGAGGTCCAGGAGCCTTGCCGCCACCGCGTACTCGCTGTTCAGGTCGGTGCCGAACATCGGGGGGTCGTCCGAGTTGATCGTGATGACGACGCCCGCCTTCGCGAACTCCTTGATCGGGTGCTCGTCGAGGGTGCGGACGGCCCGGGTCGCGATGTTGGAGGTGGGGCACACCTCCAGCGGGATGCGGTGCTCGGCCAGGTGCGCGAGGAGCTTCGGGTCCTGGACGGAGTTCGTGCCGTGGCCGATGCGTTCGGCGCGGAGGTGGGTGAGGGCGTCCCACACCGTCTCCGGGCCCGTCGTCTCACCGGCGTGCGGGACGGAGTGCAGGCCTGCCGCGATCGCCCTGTCGAAGTACGGCTTGAACTGCGGGCGGGGTACGCCGATCTCGGGGCCGCCGAGGCCGAAGCTCACGAGGCCCTCCGGGCGGAGGCGGTCGTCCGTGGCGAGCCTCGTCGTCTCCTCCGCGGCCTCCAGGCCGGCCTCGCCGGGGATGTCGAAGCACCAGCGCAGGACCGTGCCGAACTCCGACTCCGCCGCCTTTCGGGCGTCCTCGATCGCCTCCATGAACGCGCGTTCGTCGATGCCGCGGCGGGTGGAGGAGAACGGGGTGATGGTCAGCTCGGCGTAGCGGACCTGCTGGCGGGCGAGGTCCCTTGCCACCTCGTAGGTCAGCAGCCGTACGTCCTCGGGGGTGCGGATCAGGTCCACGACGCTGAGGTAGACGTCGATGAAGTGGGCGAAGTCCGTGAACGTGAAGTAGTCGGCGAGGGCTTCGGGGTCGGTGGGGACCTTGGAGTCGGGGTGGCGGGCGGCCAGTTCGGAGACGATGCGGGGGGAGGCTGAGCCGACGTGGTGGACGTGTAGTTCGGCCTTGGGAAGGGTGGCGATGAAGGGGTGGAGGTCGGGTGTTGTCATGGGGGCCTTCCCGGGTGATCGGCTGATCGATGCGGAACATGTTAGGCGGGGGTGGTTGTCGGTCGGGTGGGTGTGTCGTCTGCGGGTGCGGTGGGGGCGGGCGTTTTGCGCAGTTCCCCGCGCCCCTGGATGCCTGCGGCGGCCTGCTCGGCTTCGGTGGGGCTTGCTGTAGCGCGTTCGGTCCGGTGGTGGGGGCGGGGACGGGGTGGGGGGTATCCGTCCTCGGTCCGGCGGCTCGGTCCATCGAAACAGGGCTCTGTAACGGACGCCGGCCGCTGCGGGCGGACACCCCCCACCCCGTCCCCTGCGCGCCGTACGCGGCCAACGGCCCGTGGTGGCGCGCGCGGGGCGCCGCGGTCGAGGGGGGCACGTATCGGCGCAGGGTAGGTGTAGCTCGTCAGGGGCGCGGGGAACTGCGCGACAAGCCACGACGCACCCGCACCCGCCAGACCACACCGCGAGGCACCCCCATAGGCGCCCGGTTCAAGCCCAGCGCAGCTGCCCGCGGGGAACTGCGCGACCAGCCACGACGCTCCCGCACCCGCCAGACAACCGAACCCGGCACCCCCATAGGCGCCCGGCCCGAACTCACCTCGCACTGGGCCGTAACATGGCCGCACGTACGACTAGCGGGGGGACATGCGCATGGCAGACGACGAGGTGCAGCGGGAGCGGGATCCGTGGGCGCCGCCGGAGGGTGGGCCCTCGTTGGAGAAGGGGCCGCAGCCGCCGACCGTGCATGATCAGGCGACCGTGACGTCCGTGCCCGGTGGTGGGTACGGGTTTCCGCCGCCCGGGACCGCGGGGCCCGTGCAGGGGCCGCCGGGGTACGGGTACCCGGCGCCGGAGCAGGGCGTGCCCATGGGGTCCGTGCCACCGCCTCCCATCGCGCCGGGCGGGCCCGGTGCGCCCGTCGGATACGGCTACCCCGGCTACCCGCAGGGGTACGGCGGCTGGCCCGCCCCGCCGATGCCGCCGCAGAACGGTATGGGCGTCGCCGCGATGGTGCTGGGCATCCTGTCCTGTGCCCTGTTCTGCATGTACGGCATCCTCTCGCTGGTCCTCGGTGTGCTGGCCATCGTCTTCGGGATCAAGGGACGCAAGCGGGCCGAGCGGGGTGAGGCGACCAACCACGGGCAGGCGCAGGCCGGTTTCATCATGGGCATCATCGGGACGATCCTCGGCGTCGCCGTGATCGTGCTGCTCGCCATCGGCATCACTGCCGCGATCAACTCGGAGAACGACGAGCCCGACTACTACGACGGATCCCTCGCGGTCGTCGCCGGCGCTGTCGCCTAGGGGCAAGACGAGAAGAGAAGAGCAGGAGGGGCGGGCCCTGGTCCGCCCCTTACGCGTTTCTCAAGGTGTCTCTCGCCTCCATCAGCGCGAAGCCCAGGAGGTTCGGGCCCCGCCACCGCTCCGGGGCGTGCGCCGCCTCGTCCGTCGCCGCCAGGCCGATGCCCCAGACCCGGTCCACCGGGCTCGCCTCCACCAGGACGCGGTCGCCGGTGTTCAGGAGGAACCGCCGTAGGTCGTCGTGGGCCGTGAACTTGTGGACGCTGCCCTCGACGACGATGCCGAAGCGCTCTCGTCGCCAGGTCTGCTCGTCGAAGTCGCGGACCGTGCGGCCCGCCTTCTTGGCCTGGGAGGGGTGGCCGGCGGCCAGGACGCGGTGTTCGGCTTCCTGATCTTCGAAAAGGCGCGCCTTGCCCGCCATCATCCAGTGCTCGGCGGTCGCATAGGTCACTCCGTCCACCACGAACGGTGACGGCCACCACTGACTCAGACAGCTCGCGCCGATTCGGCCGTCCGGCAGCGGGCGGTGGCCCCAGAAGTGCAGATACTTGATGTGAGCGCCTGCCCTGACCTGCTTGACCAGGGCATCCTGTGAATCGATCTTCCCCGTGATCTTCCCCATGCACGCGAGTCTGACAGGCACCACTGACACTCCGTCCTGCCTTTTCGGGGACGACTCGACACCTGGTCGACAGATTCCGTCGCGTAACCGAAAGGCAACAACGGAATCACTTGTAGGAGTGTCATTGCTCTGTCAGGATCGGCACTCAAATCGAGCTGGAGCTACGCCACCCGCCCTCGGGGAACGAGGGATGACGGCGGAGGAGAGCGACATGCACAATCCGGGCACTGCCATCCCGGACCGGTTCCCGGCCCAGGAGCGGTTCGCCGAAGGGGCGCAGTTCATCGGAGGGCGTCTCACCAAGGGGACCTCCGGGCGGACGCACTCGGTCGTGGATCCCGCCAGTGGTGAGGAGGTCTTCACCTACGAGCTGGCGGGCGCCGAGGACGTCGACGCGGCCGTCGCCGCTGCTCGTGAGGCCTTCCCCGGGTGGGCGGCGGCCACTCCCGGTGATCGTTCCGACGCTCTGCACCGGTTCGCCGCCGTGCTCGCCGAGCGTGCCGAGGACTTCGCCCGCGCGGAGTCCCTCCAGTGCGGGAAGCCACTGAAGCTGACCCGGGAGTTCGACGTTCCGGGGACCATCGACAACACTTCGTTCTTCGCCGGGGCCGCTCGGCATCTTCAGGGGCAGTCCGCGGGTGAGTACTCCGGGGATCACACGTCTTATGTGCGGCGTGAGGCCATTGGGGTTGTCGGGTCCATCGCACCTTGGAACTACCCGCTCCAGATGGCCGCCTGGAAGATCCTTCCGGCCATCGCCGCCGGTAACACCATCGTGCTGAAGCCTGCCGAGATCACTCCTCTCACCTCGCTTCTCTTCGCCCAGGCCGCCACCGACGCCGGGATTCCCGACGGTGTCATCAACATCGTCACCGGGACCGGGAAGGAGGCCGGCGAGCATCTGGTCGGGCATCCCGATGTGGTCATGACCTCGTTCACGGGGTCGACCGCGGTGGGCAAGCGGGTGGCTGAGGTCGCCACCGCCACCGTCAAGCGGCTCCATCTGGAGCTGGGCGGCAAGGCGCCGTTCGTCGTCTTCGACGACGCCGATCTCGAAGCCGCCGTCCATGGGGCCGTCGCCGGTGCGCTCATCAACACCGGGCAGGACTGCACGGCCGCCACGCGCGCGTACGTGCAGCGGCCGTTGTACGAGGCGTTCGTGGAGCGCACCGCCGCACTGATGGAGACCGTCCGGCTCGGGGACCCGTTCGCCGCCGGTACCGATCTCGGGCCGCTGATCTCGCACGTCCAGCGGGACCGGGTCGCCGGGTTCGTCGACCGTGCGCGTGCCTACGCGCGCGTGGTGACGGGAGGGGAGGCGCCGGGCGGGGAGCTCGCCAAGGGTGCCTACTACAAGCCCACGCTTGTCGCCGACGCCGCCCAGGACAGCGAGATCGTCCAGTCCGAGATCTTCGGGCCGGTGCTGGTCGTGCTGCCGTTCGATACTGATGACGAGGGCATTCGGCTCGCCAACGACACGCCTTACGGGCTCGCCGCCTCCGCCTGGAGCCGGGACGTCTACCGGGCCAACCGTGCCACCCGGGAGATCAAGGCCGGGTGTGTGTGGGTCAACGACCACATCCCGATCATCAGCGAGATGCCGCACGGCGGGTACAAGGCGTCCGGCTTCGGCAAGGACATGTCCTCGTACTCGTTCGAGGAGTACACGCAGATCAAGCACGTCATGTTCGACAACACCGCGGTGGCCGCGAAGGACTGGCACCGCACGATCTTCGGGGACCGATAGCCGTTGTTCAGGCCGCCTGACCAGCGGCCGCCCACTTTCCCGAAAGGGCATCAGCGCATGGAGCAGTACGAGCCCGACCGCCTGTCGCCGGCCCAAGTGGCCGCCGTGCGGCGCAGCTTCCGCAATGGCCGGGCCGCGATGACCCGGCGGTCCCTGCTGCGTGCCTCCGCGGGCGGCGCGCTCGCGGTCGGCGGCCTCGGCGCGCTGAGCGCCTGCGGCATCCCCGCGGCCGGGAACACCCAGGGCGGCGTCTCCGCGGAGGACCACTCGGCCAAGGAGAAGACCGTCAGCTTCTCCAACTGGACCGAGTACATCGACGTGGACGAGAGCGAGAAGCACCACCCCACGCTCGAACAGTTCAAGAAGCAGACCGGTATCTCGGTCAAGTACACCGAGGACATCAACGACAACGTCGAGTTCTTCGGGAAGATCAAGCCGCAGCTCGCGGCGGGGCAGGACACCGGGCGCGACATCATCGTGCTCACCGACTGGCTCGCCGCCCGGCTCATCCGGCTGGGGTGGGTCCAGAAACTGGACGCTTCCAACCTGCCGCACGCGTACGCCAACCTGTCCGCACAGTTCCGCGATCCCGACTGGGACCCGGGACGGGCGTACTCCTATGTGTGGCAGGGCATCTCGACCGTCATCGCCTACAACAAGAAGGCGCTGGACGGCGTCGAGGTGAAGTCGATCTCCGACCTGCTCGACAACGCCAAGCTCAAGGGCCGGGTCGGCTTCCTGTCGGAGATGCGCGACAGCATCGGCATGACCCTGCTCGACATGGGCAAGGACCCGGCGAACTTCACCGCCGACGACTACGACGCGGCCATCGCGCGGCTCCAGAAGGCCGTCGACAAGGGCCAGATCCGCCGCTTCACCGGCAACGACTACACCTCCGACCTGACCAGCGGCGACTTCGCGGCCTGTGTCGCCTGGGCCGGTGACGTCGTACAGCTGAAGGCGGACAGCCCGGACATCGACTTCATCATTCCCGCGAGCGGATACATGACGTCGACCGACAACATGCTGATCCCCAACAAGGCGCGCCACAAGACGAACGCCGAGCGGCTCATCGACTTCTACTACCAGCCGAAGCCGGCCGCCGAGCTCGCCGCGTACATCAACTACGTCTCTCCCGTCGACGGTGTGAAGCCCGAGCTGGAGAAGCTCGACCCGGATGCGGCGAACAACCCGCTGATCATCCCTGACAAGGCCATGGCCGCGAAGTCCCACGCCTTCCGCTCGCTGAGCTCGAAGGAAGAGACGGCCTTTGAAGAGAAGTTCGCGAAGCTGACTGGGGCGTGATCACCGTGACCGACAAGAACACCGACACCAGCGGAGACGTCCGCCTCTCCGGCATCAGCAAGACGTACGACAACGGCTTCACCGCCGTACAGCCGCTGGACCTGGTCGTGCCCCAGGGGTCCTTCTTCGCCCTGCTCGGCGCCTCCGGCTGCGGCAAGACGACCACCCTGCGCATGATCGCGGGCCTGGAGGAACCCACCACGGGCACCGTGCACCTCGGCGACCAGGAGGTCACCCGGCTGCCTCCCTACAAGCGGCCGGTGAACACCGTCTTCCAGTCCTACGCCCTCTTCCCGCACCTCGACATCTTCGAGAACGTCGCCTTCGGCCTGCGCCGGCGTGGCATCAAGTCCGTCAAGAAGCAGGTCGAGGACATGCTGGAGCTCGTACAGCTGGGGGAGCAGGCCCGTAAGAAGCCGCACCAGCTCTCGGGTGGCCAGCAGCAGCGGGTGGCCGTGGCGCGGGCGCTGATCAACACGCCCAAGGTGCTGCTGCTGGACGAACCGCTCGGCGCCCTCGACCTCAAGCTGCGCCGCCAGATGCAGCTGGAGCTCAAGCGCATCCAGACCGAGGTCGGCATCACCTTCGTGCACGTCACGCACGACCAGGAGGAGGCCATGACCATGGCCGACACGGTCGCCGTGATGAACGCGGGCCGCGTCGAGCAGCTCGGCTCGCCCACCGACCTGTACGAGAACCCGAACACCACCTTCGTCGCCAACTTCCTCGGCACCTCCAACCTCATCGAGGCCGAGGTCGACTCGAAGAGCGGCGGCGAGATCGTGCTGAAGGCGGGCGGCGGGAAGCTGGTCCTGCCCGAGGCGCGCTACTCCGGGCCCGCGGCGACCGGCGGCAAGGTGCTCGTCGGCGTCCGGCCCGAGAAGATCTCCCTCGCGCACGCCGACGAGGCCGGGGAGATCCCCGAGGGCCGCAACCGGATCAGCGGGAAGATCGCCGACTCCTCCTTCATCGGGGTCTCCACGAAGTACGTCATCGACAGCCCCGTCTGCCCCGAGTTCGAGGTCTACGCCCAGAACATCGACCGCGACGCCCGCCTCGTGCCCGGCGCCGAGGTCGTCCTGCACTGGAACCCGGCCCACACCTTCGGCCTGGACGCCGCCCAGGACATCGACGCCGGCATCCAGGAAGAGGCGACGGTCTGATGGCGACCCTCACCGAGGCGCCACCGCCTCTGACCCCGACCGCGCCCGAGAAGAAGCCGCCGCGCAAGCGGGGCCGCTTCACGCCGTACTGGCTGCTGCTGCCCGGCATTCTCTGGCTGGTCGTCTTCTTCGCGCTGCCGATGATCTACCAGGCCTCCACGTCCGTGCAGACGGGCTCCCTGGAGGAGGGCTACAAGGTCACCTGGCACTTCGCCACCTACTGGGACGCGCTGTCCGAGTACTGGCCGCAGTTCCTGCGTTCGATCCTGTACGCCGGTGCCGCGACGATCCTCTGTCTGGTGCTGGGGTATCCGCTGGCGTATCTGATCGCGTTCCGCGCGGGACGCTGGCGGAACCTGATCATGATCCTGGTGATCGCGCCCTTCTTCACCAGCTTCCTGATCCGCACCCTCGCCTGGAAGACGATCCTCGCGGACAGCGGCCCGGTCGTCGGCGCCCTCAACACCCTGCACGTCCTGGACGTCACCAACTGGCTCGGCTGGACCGCCGGTGACCGGGTGCTGGCCACGCCGCTCGCGGTGGTCTGCGGTCTGACGTACAACTTCCTGCCGTTCATGATCCTGCCGCTGTACACCTCCCTGGAGCGCATCGACGGCCGGCTGCACGAGGCGGCGGGCGATCTGTACGCCAAGCCCTGGGTGACCTTCCGGAAGGTCACCTTCCCGCTGTCGATGCCCGGCGTGGTCTCCGGGACGCTGCTGACCTTCATCCCGGCGGCCGGTGACTACGTCAACGCCGACCTGCTCGGCTCCACGGACACCCGTATGGTCGGAAACGTCATCCAGACGCAGTTCCTGCGGATTCTCGACTATCCGACGGCCGCGGCCCTCTCCTTCATCCTGATGGCCGCGATTCTCTTCATGGTCACCCTCTACATTCGTAGGTCCGGGACGGAGGATCTGGTTTAAATGGCCTTCGTCAACTGGCTCAAGCGCCATCTCGTCGTCATCGCGGGACTCATCACGCTCGGATATCTGCTCCTTCCGAACGTCGTCGTCACGGTGTTCTCCTTCAACAAACCGAAGGGGCGCTTCAACTACGAATGGCAGCAGTTCTCGCTGGACGCCTGGAAGGACCCCTGTGGGGTCGCCGACATGTGCGGCTCGCTCTCCATCAGCCTCCAGATCGCGTTCTGGGCGACCATCGGCGCGACCGTCCTCGGCACGATGATCGCCTTCGCGCTGGTCCGCTACCGCTTCCGCGCGCGGGGCGCGGTGAACTCGCTGATCTTCCTGCCGATGGCGATGCCCGAGGTCGTCATGGCGGCCTCGCTGCTCACCCTGTTCCTCAACATGGGCGCACAGTTGGGCTTCTGGACGATTCTCATCGCGCACATCATGTTCTGCCTCAGCTTCGTCGTCACGGCGGTCAAGGCGCGCGTGATGTCGATGGACCCGAGGCTCGAACAGGCGGCCCAGGACCTCTACGCCGGTCCCTTCCAGACCTTCATCAGGGTCACCCTGCCGATCGCCGCCCCCGGAATCGCGGCGGGTGCGCTGCTCGCCTTCGCGCTCTCCTTCGACGATTTCATCATCACCAATTTCAACGCGGGCTCGACCGTCACCTTCCCCATGTTCGTCTGGGGCTCGGCACAGCGCGGCACACCCGTTCAGATCAATGTCATCGGTACGGGCATGTTCCTGGTCGCCGTACTCCTCGTGCTGGCCTCCATGGTCATCAGCAACCGCCGTAACAAGCAAAAGGCATAAGCCTTTTCGCGCACCCTCTGTAGGGAGTTGAAATCATGGCCCCAAGCGCCATGAGCCGTTGGACAAAGGCACTTTCCGAAGCGCAGCCGGTTCCGTACTGGCTGGACGACCCCGGCAGGCCGCACCCCGAGCCCGCCCTCACCGGCGCCGAGACCTGCGACCTGCTGGTCGTCGGCGGTGGCTACAGCGGACTGTGGACCGCGCTCAACGCCAAGGAGCGCGACCCGGAACGGGACGTCGTCCTGCTGGAAGGCCGCGAGGTGGGCTGGGCCGCCTCCGGTCGCAACGGCGGCTTCTGCGCCGCCTCCCTCACCCACGGGCTGCCCAACGGGCTGACCCGCTGGCCGGACGAGATCGTGAAGCTCCAGGAGCTGGGCGCCCGCAACCTCGACGAGATCGAGAAGGCGGTCGCCCGGCACGACCTCGACTGCGAGTTCGAGCGCACCGGCGAGATCGACGTGGCGACGGAGACGTACCAGGCGTGGGAACTGCGCGACTGGTATGACGAGCTCCAGGAGAAGGGCCTCGCCGACGGCGTCGACTTCCTGGACGCCGACGAGGTGCGCGAACAGGTCGCCTCGCCGACCTTCGAGGCGGGACTGTGGGACCGCAGGGGCGTGGCCATGCTCAACCCGGCCAAGCTCGTCTGGGGTCTGAAGCGGGCGTGCCTGCGGCTCGGTGTCCGGCTCTACGAGAACACGCCCGCCCTGGAGTTGAAGTCGTACGGCGCGGGAATGGCCGTACGCACTCCGTACGGTTCCGTGCGAGCACGCAAGGTCGCGCTCGGCACCAACATCTTCCCGAACCTGGTCAAGCGGGTGCGGTCGTACACCGTCCCGGTCTACGACTACGCGCTGATGACCGAGCCGCTGAGCGAGGAGCAGCTCGCGTCGATCGGCTGGAAGAACCGGCAGGGGCTCGGGGACTCCGCGAACCAGTTCCACTACTTCCGGCTCTCCGCCGACAACCGCATCCTGTGGGGCGGTTACGACGCGGTCTACCAGTACGGCGGCCAGGTGCGCGCCGAGTACGACGACCGGCCGGAGACCTACGCCAAGCTCGCCGGGCACTTCTTCACCTGCTTCCCGCAGCTGGAGGGGGTGCGGTTCACGCATGCGTGGGGCGGCGCGATCGACACGTGCACCCGGTTCTCCGCGTTCTACGGCACCGCCCACCAGGGCAGGGTGGCGTACGCGGCGGGGTACACGGGCCTCGGGGTCGGTGCGACCCGGTTCGGCGCGGACGTGATGCTGGACCTGCTGGCGGGGCAGGACACGGAGCGCACACGGCTGGAGATGGTCCGCAGGAAGCCGCTGCCCTTCCCACCGGAGCCCTTCGCCTGGACCGGCATCGCCCTCACCAAGTGGTCCCTCGCCCGGGCGGATTCGCACGGCGGGCGGCGGAATCTGTGGCTGCGGACCATGGACCGGTTCGGCCTCGGATTCGACAGCTGAAATGATCGTATGTGATCTGGTTCACTCCAACGGGTGGTCAGAACCCGCGTAATGCCTGCCAGGAGACCTCCCTCTCCCTCGTGACGCGACCAGCGTCGACGAGCGAGAGGGAGGTCCTCTGATGACTGGGGCGAAGACGGCGGTCGAGTGGCTGGCATCCGTCGCACCGGATCCCGAGGCCTGCCGCTGGGAGTGGGAACGCAACCCCCTCGGGGTCGCGCTGCTGCCGGCGGGCAAGGCCTGGGACGTACTGATCCTGCCGGGCGATCTCGGCTATCCGACACTCGACGTCCTCACCCGCATCCTCGATCAACTCGGCCCGGTGCTCGTCGACTTCGGCGACGCCAGGATGGGCTTCTTCGTGCCGCCCGGCACCGCGGCCCGCTGGCTCGGCACCGGTATCCGTACAGCGGGCGCCGGCACCTGGATCGTGGTGCCGTACCCGGGCCGGGTGGCCGGGGGAGGGGTGCGCTGGCTGGTCCCGCCGGACGGCTCGGGCACCCTGACCGACCCGGCGCTGCTGGAGCTGGCGATGCACGAGGCGGCGGCGGGGCTGGCGACGGAGCAGGGCGACGGCTGAGCGGCGGGTCCCGAACCGCGACGGGAGGTCCTGACAACCCGGATTGGTCTGGACCCAGTTGGGCGCGCTCCACCCTCCGATTCCCCCATGCCCGGAGGCTCCTGTGGACCGCACCCGACGCAACAGACCCGTCCTCGCCGCGCTGACGGCCACTGCGCCGGCCCTGCCCGGCATCACCGCGCTCTCGTCGGCCGCCCGTGCGGCCGACGCCGACCTGGCGAGGAACGGAGGCTTCGAAGCGGGACTCGACGGCTGGACCTGCTCCTCGGGTACGGCGGTCAACAGCCCTGTGCACAGTGGGAGTTCGGCGCTGCAGGCGACCCCGGCCGGCAGCGACTACGCCCAGTGCGCCCAGACCGTGACCGTACGGCCCGACGCGCAGTACACGCTCGCCGGATACGTCCGCGGCTCCTACGTCTACCTCGGCGCGAGCGGCACCGGCACCACCGACGTCTCCACCTGGACCCAGTCCGCCCCGGCCTGGCAGCGGCTCACGATGACCTTCCGCACCGGCCCGTCCACCACCAAGGTCACGATCTACACGCACGGTTGGTACGGGACGGGCGCGTACAACGCGGACGACATGTCCCTCACGGGGCCCGGCGTCGAGGCCGGACAGCCACCCGCCGTGCCCACGGGCCTGAAGGCGGGCACGGTCACTTCGTCCGACGTGGCCCTGTCCTGGACGGCGGTCACGGGTGCCACCGGCTACGCCGTCTACCGGGACGGCGTCAAAGTCCGGACGGTGAGCGGGACTTCGGCCTCCGTGAGCGGACTCGCGCCTTCGACGGCGTACGGCTTCCAGGTCGCGGCGGTGAACGACACGGGTGAGTCGGCGAGGTCCGTATCTCTCAACGTGACGACGACGGCCGGGAGTTCCACGGACCTCCCCACCCACGCCCTGGTCGGCTACCTCCACGCGAGCTTCGCCAACGGCGCCGGCTACACCCGCCTGGCCGACGTCCCCGACAGCTGGGACGTCATCGACCTGGCCTTCGGCGAACCCACCTCGGTCACCTCCGGCGACATCCGCTTCACCCGCTGCCCGGTCACCGAGTGCCCGAACGTGGAGTCCGACGCCGACTTCAAGGCGGCGATCCGGGCGAAACAGGCGGCTGGCAAGAAGGTGCTGATCTCGATCGGCGGCCAGAACGGCCAGGTCCAGCTGACGACCACGGCCGCCCGGGACGCCTTCGTCTCCTCGGTCTCCTCGATCATCGACACCTACGGCCTCGACGGCCTGGACATCGACTTCGAGGGCCACTCGCTCTCCCTGAACGCCGACGACACGGACTTCAGGAACCCGAAGACGCCGGTGATCGTGAACCTGATCTCGGCGCTGAAGACGCTGAAGGCGAAGTACGGGGCGAACTTCGTGCTGACGATGGCCCCGGAGACCTTCTTCGTGCAGATGGGCCACCAGTACTACGGCACCGGCAAGTGGGGCGGCCAGGACCCGAGATGCGGCGCCTACCTCCCGGTGATCCACGCCCTCCGCGACGACCTGACCCTGCTCCACGTCCAGGACTACAACTCGGGCCCGATCATGGGCCTCGACAACCAGTACCACTCCATGGGCGGCGCCGACTTCCACATCGCCATGACCGACATGCTCCTAACCGGCTTCCCGGTCGCCGGCGACCCCGCGAACGTCTTCCCACCCCTGCGCCCCGACCAGATCGCCATCGGCATGCCCGCCTCGGTGAACGCCGGCAACGGCTACGTGTCCCCGGCAGAGGTCACCAAGACCCTCGACTGCCTGACGAAGAAGACGAACTGCGGCTCCTACCCCACCCACGGCACCTGGCCGTCCCTGCGCGGCCTGATGACCTGGTCGATCAACTGGGACCGGTTCTCTGACGGGGAGTTCCGGGGGGTGTTCGAGGGTTACTTCGGCTGAGGCTGCGATCGGGGTCGAGGCCGAACCCGGTCGAGGATCAGCCACCACCCCGGCAGCAGGACCGCGCACAGGCACCAGCTGGCCACCACGTCCAGTGGCCAGTGGTAGCCGCGGCGGACCAGGCCGTAGGAGACGCCCAGGATCAGGAGGGCGTAGAGGAGGAGCAGGGCGCGGCGGAGGTGGGGGGTGGGGAGGAGGGGGTGGAGGAGGAGGGTCGCGGTGCCGTAGGCGATGGCTGCTGTGGCGGTGTGGCCGGAGGGGTAGTAGCCGGTGCCGGGGGCGGCGACCGTGGTGCCGGAGCGGGCGGTCCAGAGTTTGAGGGGGACGACGATCGCCGGGACCAGGGCCATGAGGAGGGCCGCCGCGGTGGCCGGGAGCCACCAGCGGTCTGTACCCATGGCGCGGTGGCGCCGGGTCACGTAGACGAGGGCCAGGAGCAGGAGCGGTACGGCTACCTGGACATTGCCCAGGTCGGAGAGGCCGCCGCCGATGCGGTCCGGGTGGATCAGGGCGCGGCTGACGCGTTCGTCGACACGCAGAAGCGGCCCGTCCTCGACGACCTGCCAGGTGATCAGGGCGAAGAGGAGGGCCGGAATTCCGAGAAGGAGGGTGAAGAAGGCCGGCCGCCCCGGAACAGGGGGGGTGGTTCCGGGGCGGCCGATCAGATCGGATCGTCGGCCGCCCCGGGGGGTTTGGGGCGGGCGACTGTCCGATCGGTGAGGAGATCCGGAGCCGGAGGCTCCAGTTGTGTGCGCGAGGGCACGACCAGGGCGAAGCTGGGGAGGCCCCGTCCTGATGTCGCCCACAGTCCCCTGTGGGCGGGGTGTATCTCTCATCTGGGTAGAACCTACGGCAGGGGGACGGCGTACGACAGACGGAATCGCATCCTCACAACCACCTCGCACACCTTCTTCACACCCTCTGCCGTTCGCCACCGCAGCCCCGGAATCCCAAGGTATGTCAGGGCTGGGGCGGCTGGTGCGGGAAGGTATGAGTCCGCTTCCGACCTGCTGCGTCGTTCCTGTGACGTCAGATGCGGGTGAAGGCCTGCTCGATGATGTCGAGCCCCTCGTTCAGCAGGTCCTCGCCGATGACGAGCGGCGGCAGGAAGCGCAGGACGTTGCCGTAGGTGCCACAGGTCAGGACCAGCAGCCCCTCCTGGTGGCAGGCCTTGGCCAGCGCGGCGGTCGCCTCCGGGTTCGGCTCCTTGGTCGTACGGTCCTTGACCAGCTCGATGGCGATCATGGCGCCGCGGCCCCGGATGTCGCCGATGACGTCGAACTTCTCGGCCATCGCGGTCAGGCGGGTCTTCATCGTGGCCTCGATCGCCTTCGCCCTGGCGTTGAGGTCCAGCTCCTTCATCGTCTCGATCGAGCCAAGCGCGCCCGCGCAGGCGACCGGGTTGCCGCCGTAGGTGCCGCCCAGGCCGCCCGCGTGCGCGGCGTCCATGATCTCGGCGCGGCCGGTGACGGCGGCGAGCGGGAGGCCGCCGGCGATGCCCTTGGCGGTGGTGATCAGGTCCGGGACGATGCCCTCGTCCTCGCAGGCGAACCACTGGCCGGTACGGCAGAAGCCGGACTGGATCTCGTCGGCGACGAAGACGATGCCGTTGGCCCGGGCGAACTCGCTCAGCGCGGGCAGGAAGCCCTTCGCGGGCTCGATGAAGCCGCCCTCGCCGAGGACCGGCTCGATGATGATCGCGGCGACGTTGTCCGGGCCGACCTGCTTGGTGATCTGGTCGATGGCCTGGGCGGCGGCCTCGGGGCCGGCGTTCTCGGGGCCGGTGGGCCAGCGGTAGCCGTACGCGACGGGGACGCGGTAGACCTCGGGGGCGAACGGGCCGAAGCCGTGCTTGTACGGCATGTTCTTCGCCGTCAGTGCCATGGTGAGGTTGGTGCGGCCGTGGTAGCCGTGGTCGAACACGACCACCGCCTGTCGCTTGGTGTACGCCCGCGCGATCTTGACGGCGTTCTCGACGGCCTCGGCGCCGCTGTTGAACAGGGCCGACTTCTTGGCGTGGTCGCCCGGGGTGAGCTCGGCGAGGGCCTCGGCGACCTCCACGTAGCCCTCGTAGGGGGTGACCATGAAACAGGTGTGGGTGAAGTCGGCGAGCTGGGCGGAGGCGCGGCGTACGACGGCCTCGGCGGAGGCGCCGACGCTGGTCACGGCGATGCCGGAACCGAAGTCGATGAGCCGGTTGCCGTCGACGTCCTCGATGATCCCGCCGCCCGCGCGTGCCGTGAACACGGGGAGCACGGAGCCGACGCCCTGGGCGACCGCGGCGAGGCGGCGGGTCTGGAGCGCCTGGGACTTGGGGCCGGGGATGGGGGTGATGAGGCGGCGCTCCTGCGGAAGTGCGTTCATGAGGGGCTCCTGGGGTGGTGCGGGCGGGGATCTCGCGGACTCTGTCCAGTCTTTTCTCGCAGGCTAGGGCGGGGGAGGAGGGGTGGGCATGCTCCATGTGGGCGTTGTCGGAGGGGCGGGTTGTCCGTGGTGGACATAGCCGGTTCCCGGGACGGTGTGACGCCTCGGCCGCGCAATCGGTGAACTCCCTTTGCGGGCGCGTTAGATTGGCCGCTGACGGTGGATGGAACGGCTGGTCAGGGAGCAGGGGCGATGGACAGCGACGGGACGCGGGACGCGCGGGGTACGCATGCGAATCCTGTGCCACGAGCACGCTCCGTCGTGCCTCCGAGGCCCACGGACGCGCCGGCGGTGCCGCCGCTTCCGGACAGTTCGGCGTTTCTGACCTGGTTGCGGACGGCTCGGCCCGAGACCCTGCCCGGCGTGTGGCGGTTCGGGCACCAGCCCCGGCCGGAAGTCGAACCGGAGCTCATCCCCGCCCGTCAGCTCATCAGCGGCGCACTGATCGCGTTCCTCGTCGGCTGGCTCGTCTGGTCCCTGCTCCAGAACGGCTACGTCGGCGCGTGGTGGCTCCTTCCGTTCAAGCTGCTCATCCCCGATTCGTGGCGTGGCAGTGGCAGTGACGTCGGCAATTACCTCGTGTACGAGGGGTACGAGCTGCTCGTCGCGCTGACGATCATGATCGTCGTCGGCCGGCTCGGCCGCTGGGGCGAGGTGTGGCGCCGGTTCGTCCTCCCGCATCTGCGCCGCAAGCCTCAGCAGCAACGGCAGCAGGCGGCCCCGGCGCCTGCCGAAGACCCCGCCGAATACCCCCACCTCCGCGCCGCCGGAGCCGTCGACGTCGCTGAGCGGCTTGCTGCTGAGGCCAGGGCTGGGCTGATGAAGGATGTTGATCATGCTCGGATCGGGCGGGCGTGGCAGGGGGTGCGGAGTGGGCGGTTCAGTCTGGCCGCGTTCAGTGGGGCGGTGCTGACGGAGGGGTCCGCGGCCTGTCTGCATCCGTCCGGGGCCCGGGATCTGCCCGGGCGGGTGGCCCGGCATGATCTGGTGACCGGGCAGGTGCGGCTCGGGACCACCGCGGACGACGCGCGGAATCCGTACGCGTACCGGGGGACCGGGCTGGGGGTGGGGCCCGAGCTGCTCGGGACGTCGTTGCTGGCCGTCGGGCCCGCCGGGTCCGGGAAGACGGGGACCGTGGTGCGGCCGCTCGCCGAGTCGCTGTGTCTGCACGCGCTCGCCGGGCGGGCCGCCGTCGTGGTGGTCGGGGCGGCGGGCGCCGGGCTCGGCCCGGCGGACGGGTACGACGTCGTCGTACAGATCGGGAATCCGGAATCGGTGTACGACCTCGACCTGTACGGAGGAACGGCCGACCCGGACGAGGCCGCGGCCGTGCTCGCCGAGGCGCTGGTCGGGGATCTCGCCGAGCCGCATCAGGGCGGTGACACCCGGCGCTCGACCACCGTGCTGGCCCAGCTTCTCGGACCGTTCAGGGCGGTGCACGGCCGCTTCCCCTCCGTACCCGAGCTGCGGCAGCTGCTCGACGGCACGGCCGGGCCGCTGGCCGTGCTCCGGAAGGGTCTTGAGGACTCCGGGCAGGAGTCGTTGCTGCGTGAACTGGACGCGCGGGAGCGGCAGATGGGCAATCCTGGGGACGTGGGCGGCATCCTCGCGGACCGGATCGCGCTGCTGGACCGGCCCGCGTTCGCCGGGTTCTTCGACACGTCGGGGCAGTCGCGGCCGTTCTCGCTGAAGGCGCTCGACCACCCCGTGCGGGTACGGATCGACCTGCCCCAGCGCGGGCACGCCGACGCCTCGCGGATGCTGGCGCGGCTGGTGCTCGCGCAGTTCTCGGCGAGTGTCGCGGTGCGGGAGGACCGGTCGCTGTTCGCGTGTCTCGTGATCGACGACGCCACGGGGGTCGTGACACCCGAGGCCGTGCGGGCGGTCCAGCGGCTGCGGTCCGGCAACGCCGGGGTCGTCCTGACGCTGCGGACCCTGGACGACGTACCGAGGCCGTTGCGCGGGCCGCTGCTCGGCGCCGCCGGGTGCCGGATGGCGCTGGCCGGGCTCACCCCGTGGGACGGGCAGGACTTCGCCGAGGTGTGGGGCAAGGAGTGGATCGAGGCCCGGGACGTCACCGACCGGCAGATCATCGCGGAGACCCCGGCCGGGAAGGTGCTGCATGCCGTGAGGAGGGTGATCACCGGCAAGGCGCCCACCGCGCGGGCGGTGACCGTACGGCAGGTCGAGCGGGAGCGGTGGTCCGCGTCCGAGCTGGCGCACGGGGTGCCGGCCGGGCACGCGGTGCTGTCCCTGACGAGCGTGCAGGGCGAGCACGCCCCGCCGCTGCTGGTGGATCTGCGCGGATGACGTGAGCCGGGGACCGTACGGTGAGGCAGAATCGTCACAGGCCGTTCATACACGGCGGCCAAAAGATCACCCGCTCCCCCTGAAGGCCTCATGCCTCCCACCCTCGCCTCGCTCGTCCACCACTCCGCGCTCAAGCTGACCGTGCGCGCGGGCGAGGACCGGCTGGACGTGCCCGTGCGCTGGGCGCATGTCAGCGAGCTCGCCGATCCCGTGCCCTACATGGAGGGCGGCGAGCTGCTCCTGATCACCGCGCTGAAGCTGGACGCGGAGGATCCGGAGGCCATGCGGCGGTATGTGAAGCGGCTGGCCGGGGCGGGGGTCGTCGGGCTCGGGTTCGCCGTCGGGGTCAACTACGAGGAGATCCCGCGGGCGCTCCTCGACGCGGCCCGCGACGAGGGGCTGCCGCTGCTCGAAGTGCCCCGCCGCACCCCCTTCCTCGCCATCAGCAAGGCCGTGTCCGCGGCCATCGCGGCCGACCAGTACCGGTCCGTCACCGCGGGCTTCGCCGCCCAGCGCGAGCTGACCAGGCAGGCCCTGACCGACGGCCCGGAGGGGCTGCTCGCCGCGCTCGCCTCCCAGGTGGACGGCTGGACGGCGCTCTACGACGCCTCGGGCGCCGTCGTCGCCACCGCCCCGGAGTGGGCGGGCCGCCGAGCCGCGCGGATCGTCGCCGACGTGGAACGGCTGCGGGAGCGGCCCGCGCCCGCCTCCGCCGTGGTCGGCGGCCCAGAGAACGACGACCGGGTCGAGCTCCACTCCCTCGGCACCGGCCGACGGCCCCGCGCCGCGCTGGCCGTCGGCACGGCCTCGGCCCTCGGGACGGCCGAGCGGTACGCCGTGCACTCCGCGATCGCGCTCCTCACCCTCACCACCGAACGGTCCCGCTCCCTGCACGCGGCCGAGCAGCGGATCGGGGCGGCCGTCCTGCGGATGCTGCTCGCGGGGGAGCCGGAGCACGCGCGGACCGTGGCCGGAGACCTGTACGGCGGTCTGCTGGACGCGCCCTTCCGGCTGATCGTCGCCGAGCCGGCCGCGGCGGCGCGGATGTCCGTCGACTCGCACGCCCATCTGGAGGCCGCCGCGAAGGCCCGGGCCGCGCAGGCGAGTGCGGGGAAGGCCGGCGCCGGGCTCGCGAACGGCGATCCGCTCACCGCGCTCGCCGAGACCGTCGAGTCCGCCGCCGCCCGGGCCGGGGAGGCCGTACTGGTCGTGCCCGAGCGGGACGGGGAGGGGCGGCGGCTGGTGGTGCTGGCCACGGACGGCGGTGCGGCGGTGACCGCGTGCGCGGATCACGCGGCGGCGCGGGAGGCGGTGCGATCAGGGGCGACGCGGGCCACGGCGGCGCACACCGGGGTGCCGCACTCCGGGGCGGCGCACTCCGGAGCAGGGCAGGCCGGAGCAGGCCACGCCGCGACGGAGCGTGAGCCGGTGGGAGACGAGGACGAGCTGGTGATCGGGGTGTCGGCCCCGGTCGGGCCGATCGCGGCGGCGGCCGGGTACAAGCAGGCCGAGCAGTCCCTCTCGGTCGCCCGGCGGCGCGGCCGGATGTACGTCGAGCACGAACAGCTGGCCGCCGGGTCCGTGCTGCCGCTGCTCGCCGACGACGCGGTGAAGGCGTTCGCGGACGGGTTGCTGCGCCCGCTGTACGAACACGACGCGACCGGCCGGGGCGACCTGGTCGCCTCCCTGCGGGCCTGGCTCTCCCGGCACGGCCAGTGGGACGCGGCCGCCGCCGACCTGGGTGTCCACCGGCACACCCTGCGGTACCGGATGCGCAGGGTCGAGGAGATCCTGGGCCGCTCCCTGGACGATCCCGACGTACGCATGGAGCTGTGGCTCGCGCTGAAGGCGACCTCGACCGAGTAGCCGTACGACAAAGAGGCGCATGCCCGAGGCCGACCACTACGACTCGGACAAACGCGGCTCCTTCCCCGCCGCCCTACCGTGGGGGCATGACTTCCACCACCGCCTTCTGGCTCGCCGGCCGCCAGGCCACCGGCGAGGACACCTTCGACGTCACCTCCCCGTGGGACGGCCGGCTGGTCGGCACGGTGAGTGTGCCGAGCGACGCGCAGACCGAGGAGGCCGTGGCCGCCGCGTACGCCGTACTGGACGAGTTCGCCGCCACCCCGGCCCACGTCCGCGCCGCCGCCCTCGACCACGTCAGCCGCCGGCTCGTCGAGCGCACCGAGGAGATCGCCCGGCTGATCTCCGCCGAGAACGGCAAGCCGATCAAGTGGGCGCGCGGTGAGGTCGGCCGGGCCGTCTCCGTGTTCCGGTTCGCGGCCGAGGAGGCCCGGCGGTTCAACGGCGGTGAGGCCCAGCGCCTCGACACCGACCTCGGCGGCCAGGGACGGCTCGCGCTGACCCGGCGCTTCCCCAAGGGCGTCGTCCTCGGGATCGCGCCCTTCAACTTCCCGCTCAACCTCTGCGCCCACAAGATCGCCCCGGCGATCGCGGCCGGCGTGCCGATCATCCTCAAGCCCGCTCCGGCCACCCCGCTCTCCGGGCTGATCATCGGCGACCTGCTCGCCGAGACCGAGCTGCCCGCCGGCTCCTGGAGCATCCTCCCGGTCGCCAACGACAAGATGGCCGCCCTGGTCCAGGACGAGCGCCTCCCGGTCATCTCCTTCACCGGTTCCGAGAAGGTCGGCTACGCGATCATGGACTCGGTGCCGCGCAAGCACTGCACCCTGGAGCTGGGCGGCAACGGCGCGGCGGTCGTGCTCGGCGACTTCGCCTCCGACACCGACCTCGACTGGGCCGCGACCCGCATCGCGACCTTCTCCAACTACCAGGGCGGCCAGTCCTGCATCTCCGTGCAGCGGGTCATCGCGGACGCCTCCGTGTACGACCGGCTGCTGCCCCGGATCGTCGCCGCCGTCGAGGCCCAGGGCACCGGCGACCCGAGCGACGACAAGACCGACGTCGGCCCGCTGGTCAGCGAGGACGCGGCCAGGCGTGTCGAGGCGTGGGTGAAGGAGGCCGTCGAGGCGGGCGCGACCCTGCTCACCGGCGGCGACCGCGACGGCGCCTCCTACGCGCCGACCGTCCTCACCGACGTCCCGGCCGACACCACGATCTCCTGCGAGGAGGTCTTCGGACCCGTCCTCACCGTGCAGAAGGTGGACGGCGAGGCCGCCGCCTTCGCCGCCGTCAACTCCTCCAAGTACGGCCTCCAGGCAGGGGTGTTCACCCACGACCTCCAGGCCGCCTTCCGCGCCCACCGCGCCCTTGAGGTCGGCGGCGTGGTCGTCGGTGACGTCCCCTCCTACCGCGCCGACCAGATGCCGTACGGCGGTGCCAAGCAGTCCGGTGTGGGCCGCGAGGGCGTGAAGTTCGCGATGGACGACTACACGTACGAGCGGGTGCTGGTGCTGACGGGGCTCGCGCTCTGAGGACCCGAGCGCTCCGAGAAAGCCGTGCGCTCCGAAACCCGTGATGGATTCCACTAGCTAATGGGAACCATTTTCATATAGAGTCGGCACAGCGACGCTGACCCGCCGCCCCGAAGGGGCCCGGCACCGATGCCTTCCGGTGCCGGGCCCCTTCATCTGTGCCGGTTCCTCCGGACCCTCAACCGGAGAAGCCGACATGCGCGAGCCGCAGCGGGCCGCGCAGCCTGAGGTGCACGTCGTGCACGCCCTCGGCGACGATTCCGGCGCCGAGCGTGGTGTAGTCGTACGGCCCCGAGTCGGACTCCTCGATCTCCAGTACGGCGAGCACCGCGCCCCCGTCCAGGGACAGCTCGACCGCGCCCTCGCCGGAGACCAGCGCCGTCACCTCGGTGACCCCGTCGCCGAAGTCGCAGTCCCGGTAGACGAGTTCACCGGTACGGCCCTCGGTCGCCGTGACCGCGTCGCCCGCCGCCTTGGTCCGGTCGACGATCTCGACCCCGCTCTGCTCGTCGAAGTCCGCGCCCTCCAGGCCCCGTTGGAGCACCGGACGCGGTGCGGCGGACTCGCCGTCGAGCAGCACGGTCGTACGCAGCCGGATGTCCTCGCTGGAGGCGCCGGCCAGGAGGTCGTACGGACCGGGTTCCAGCCGCCAGCCGCCCCGCGTCACGTCCCAGAACTCGAAGGCCCGCAACGGGACTTCGAAGGACAGCTCCTCGCGGGCGCCCGGGGCGAGGGTCACGCGCCGGTGGGCCACCAGCTCGCGGCGCGGGCGGGGGAGCGCCGGGTCGACCGCGCGGGTGTAGAGCTGGGCGACCTCGTCGGCGGTGACGTCACCGGTGTTCGTGATCGTGAACGAGACGTGCGCCGCGTCCTCGTCGGTCCGCACGGCCAGGTCCCCGTACGA
This sequence comes from Streptomyces sp. SID13726, assembly GCF_010548375.1. Classification (GTDB taxonomy): domain Bacteria; phylum Actinomycetota; class Actinomycetes; order Streptomycetales; family Streptomycetaceae; genus Streptomyces. Next base: position 36,993 of record NZ_JAAGLY010000012.1, on the reverse strand, counting down.
GAAGGACGCGTACGACAGCCCGTGGCCGAACGGGAACAGGGGCGTGCCCTCGAAGTAGAGGTAGGTCTGGCGGCTGCCGATCACGTCGTAGTCGAGGAGGCCCGGAAGGTCGGCGTCGCTCTCGTACCAGGTCTGCGGGAGGCGGCCCGCGGGGGAGACGTCGCCGGCCAGCACGCGGGCCAGCGCGGTGCCGGCCGCCTGGCCGCCGTGGGCCGTCCACAGGGCCGCGGCCAGGGCGGAGGTGTCCACGGCGTACGGGTAGGCCGAGACCAGGGCCAGGACCGTGCGGGGGTTCGCGGCGCGGGCGGCGCGCAGCAGGCGCTCCTGGTGGGCGGGGAGCCGCAGGGAGACGCGGTCCTCGGTCTCGCGGCCGTTGATGTGCGGGTCGTTGCCCGCGACGACCAGGACGACGTCCGCCTCGGACGTGACGCGGGTCACTGCGTCTTCGCCGCGTTCGACGATGATCAGCGTGAAGGTTTCCGGCTTCGCCTCGGGTTCCGGATTCTCGTCGGCAACCTTCACTCCGTCCGCGGCGACAGTGACGTGGCGGCCCGTGCCGATGTGCCTGAGGAGGTGACCGCCGCCGTGCTGTTCCAGCCGGAAGGTCTCCTGGACGACCCAGCCCCCGGGCTGGTCGGCCGAGGCGCGCAGGTAGCCGTCCTCGGCGACGGACACATAGCGGCCGTCGGGGGCGCGCAGCGTGAGGACGCCCTCGTCCCAGTCGATCAGCGCGAACTCGGTGCCGGTCGCGTCGGTGGTCAGCGGGGGCAGGTCCGTGCGGCCCGCGAGCAGCGCCGGGTCCAGGGCGCCCTCGGCGCCGCGCACCTCGTCCTCGGCGCCCTCGGCGGCCGGGACGTGCAGGAACGTCCCGGCGGAGGTCTTCAGGCGTACCCGGTCCACCCCCTCCGCGAACTCCACGCGCTCGGCGCCGAACCGCTCGTACAGCCCCTCCAGCGGGGTCGAGCGGTGGATGAGGGTGCCGCTGTACCAGTCGAGCTTGCACTCGTCGGCGAGCAGCCCGACCACCGCGATCCGGGTGTCCGGGGCGAGCGGCAGCACACCGTCGTTCCTGAGCAGCACGATCGCCTGCTCGGCGGCCTCCTGGGCGAGCGCGCGGTGTGCCGGGGTGTCGAAGTCCTTGGCGCCCGCGTGCGGGTCGTAGTGCGGGTCGAACTCGCCGAGCCGGAAGCGGACCGAGAGCTGGCGGCGGACCGCGGAGTCGATGTCGGCCTCGGTCAACAGGCCCTGGTCCAGGGCCCCTTGGATCCGCCCGACCATCTGCGAGCTGTCCGTGCCGTGGTCGGTGAAGCTGTCGACGCCGGCCCGGAGGGAGGCCGCGGTGGCTTCCTCGTGGGTGTCGAAGTAGTGCTCGTGGTCGACCAGGTTGGAGGGCGCGCCCGCGTCCGAGCAGACCAGCAGCTCCTCCTCGGTCCAGGCGCGCAACTGCTCGCGAAGGTACGGCGAGACGTGGTTGGGGCGGCCGTTGACCAGGTTGTACGCCGGCATCACCCCGGCCACCGCGCCCGCCTCGACCGTCCCGCGGAAGGCGCGCAGGTCGTACTCGTGCAGCACGCGCGGACGCACCGAGCTGGACGAAGTGGCGCGGTCCGTCTCGTTGTTGTGGGCGAGCCAGTGCTTGAGCACCGGGGCCGTGCGCCAGTACGTCGGGTGGTCGCCGCGCAGCCCGTGGGTGTAGGCGGTGGCGATGGCGGAGGTGAGCCCGGGGTCCTCGGAGTAGCCCTCCTCGTTACGGCCCCACAGCGGATGCCGGAGCAGATTCACCGTCGGCGCCCAGACGTTGAGGCCCACGCGGTCGTCGTGGGCGCGCATCGACCGGACCTCCTTGGACACCGCCTCGCCGACCCGGCGCACCAGCTCGGTGTTCCAGGTCGCGCCGAGACCCACCGCCTGCGGGAAGACCGTCGCCGGGCCCATCCAGGCGACGCCGTGCAGGGCCTCCTGGCCGGTGCGGAACTCGGGGACGCCGAGCCGTTCGACGGCGGGTGCGAACTGGTGCAGGAATCCGATCTTCTCGTCGAGGGTCAGCCGCGACAGCAGATCGTCGATGCGCTTCGCGAACGGCAGATGCGGATCGCGAAATGGCGGCGTGTGCGGCGGGTGTGCGGTCACGTGGGGATCCCCTTGCGATGGATCGGTTCGATGCTTTCGAAGCGCTTCGATGCTCATTCGACACAGGGGTGGGTGTCAAGAGATCAACACCGTCACTTCAAGCGGTGCATAAGAAAAGGTCACCTCTTACACCTCGGAGGAATCTTGGGAACGACCCTTGTGCACCCCTGGGTGTTCACTTAACCTCACAGCAACATCGAAGCGCTTCGACTACTTCGACTACGGATTCCGTCGCGACGGTCGAATCACCGCTTCAGCTCAGCCAGTTCCACTCAAGACACCGCAGCCGACGGCTCCACCGCCGGGTGTCCTGGTGCGCCATGAAGGGTTGACGCAATGACGCCGAACGCCGCTTCCGCCTCCTCCGGGCCGAGCCGGAGAAGCTTCCTCGCCTCGACGGCGGTCGCCACCGCCGCGGTGGCGGGCGGGATGCCGCTGCTGTCCGCCTGCGGGGGGTCGGGCGGCGGCGAGCGCGAGGGAACCACGTCGGGCAAGGCCGCGGACAAGCTGCTCCCGACGTTCGTCGCCAGCACGGTCGTGAACCCGGACCTGCCGTCGAAGAACGGCTCGGCCGCCGGATTCACCGGCAAGGTCGACCTCGCGGCCCTCAAGACCTCGGTCCCGGACAAGCTCGGCACCGGCGCCTCCTTCAAGATCATGTCCCCGTTCTGGGGCTCCCCGCCGAAGGCCGGCTGCGCCTACTACACCGCGCTCGACGCGGCGGCGGGCACCAAGATCGACTGGCAGAACCAGGACGGCAACACCTACGGCCAGAAGCTCGGCGCGGTCCTCGCCTCCAGCTCCATACCCGACATGGTCGTCGTGCCCAGCTGGGAGCTGGTCGGCAAGATCTCCAACGCGGTCACCGCCAAGTTCATGGACCTCGGCCCCTACCTGGCGGGCGACAAGGTCAAGAAGTACCCGAACCTGGCCGCGATCCCCTCCGACGCCTGGCGCATGGGCATCTTCGGGGGTGCGCTGCGCGGGATTCCGATGCCGGCGGCCACCGCGAACTGGATCGCGCCGCTGTACCGCGAGGACGTCTTTGACAAGAAGGGCTACGCGGTACCCAAGTCGGCCGACGAGTTCATGAGCTGGGCCAAGGAGGCCACCAGCTCCAAGGCCAAGGTGTGGGCCTGCGACGGCAACCTGACCTGGTCGGCGTGGAGCTTCTTCGGAGTTCGCGGCTCCGGGCCGATCGGCTGGGACATGGGGTCCGACGGCAAGGTGACGTACCGCATCGAACAGCCCGAGTACCTCGAAGCCCTGGAGTGGGTCCGCAAGGTGTTCGACGCGGGCCTGGTCCACCCTGACGACAAGGCCCGCACGGGCGACGCCGGCCAGCGCTTCACCGCCGGGCAGATCCTGGTCTGGAACACCAACATCGCCGACTGGTACGGCAAGGTATCCGAACAGGCCCAGTCCAACCCGGACCTCCGGATCGACGCCATGGACCTCTTCGGCGCGGACGGCGGCAACCCGAAGCTGTACGCCTCCTCGCCCGCCACCATCTGGTCGCTGATTCGCAAGGGCGCCTCCAAGACGACGATCGAGAACGCCTTGGCCGCCGCCGACTTCTCGGCCGCCCCCTACGGCACCAAGGAGCGGATGCTCGTCGACTACGGCGTCGAGGGCACCCACTACACCGTCAAGGACGGCGTCCCGGTCAAGAACGACCTGGGCAACTCCGAGGTGCTCAACGCCTGGGTGATGCTGGCCGCGCCTGCCGCCTACTTCGCCCACCCCGACTTCCCCGAGGTCGCCCGCAAGCAGGTCGAGTGGCAGCAGCGGATGGGCGCCTTCATGAAGAAGACGTCCACGTACGGCATGAACATCGTCGAGCCGACCCGCTACGCCAACCTCTCCAGCCAGTTCGAGCAGCTGGAGATCGACTACGTACGCGGCAACCGCAAGCTCTCCGACGTCCAGGCGGCCATCTCCACCTGGAAGTCCTCCGGCGGCGACAAGCTGCGCGACTGGTACAAGGAGCTCATCGACAAGAACGGCAGCGGCAACTGATGTCTCTCACGGCCGGGAGCAGGCCCGACGGGACCCGACCTCCCGCGGCCGTCGAGGAACCGACGGCCGCGGTCGCCGCCGCGGTGGGCGCTTCGGTGGAGGAGCGGACGGCGCGCAAGACAGGCAGGGCGGGCAAGACAGGCAGGGCGGGCAAGGCGGGCAAGATCCCCTTCAGGATTCGGCTGCGCCGCGACCGCACGCTCATCCTCATGACGCTGCCCGTCATGGTCCTGCTCCTGCTCTTCAACTACGTCCCCCTGCTCGGCAACGTCGTCGCCTTCCAGGACTACGACCCGTACATCTCCAGCAACGGCATCACCGCGATCTTCCACAGCCCCTGGGTCGGGGTCGAGCAGTTCTCGCGGATGGTCGACGACCCGCTGTTCTGGGACGCCGCGAAGAACACCATCGTGCTGTTCGTGCTCCAGCTGGTGCTGTTCTTCCCGATCCCGATCGCCCTCGCGCTGCTCATCAACAGCGTGATCAGGCCCCGGGTGCGGGCCGTGGCGCAGGCGATCATGTATCTGCCGCACTTCTTCTCGTGGGTCCTCGTCGTCACCGTGTTCCAGCAGGTCTTCGGCGGCGCGGGCATCATCGCCCAGACCCTGGAGGACCACGGCTGGAGCGGCTTCGACCTGATGACCAACGCGGACCTCTTCAAGTACCTGGTCACCGCGCAGGCCGTCTGGAAGGACGCCGGCTGGGGGATCATCGTCTTCCTCGCCGCGCTCGCCGCCGTCAGCACCGACCTGTACGAGGCCGCCGCCATGGACGGCGCCGGGCGCTGGCGCCGGATGTGGCACGTGACGCTGCCCGCGCTGCGCCCGGTGATCGCACTGCTCCTGGTCCTCCGGGTCGGTGACGCGCTGAGCGTCGGTTTCGAGCAGTTCCTGCTCCAGCGGGACGCCGTCGGTGTGGGTGCCAGCGAGGTCCTCGACACCTACGTGTGGAACATGGGTATCCAGAACGGCGACTTCAGCTACGCGGCCGCGGTTGGCCTCGTCAAGGGAGCCATCGGAGTGTGTCTCGTCCTGGGTGCGAACAAGTTCGCGCATCTGCTGGGCGAGCAGGGGGTGTACCAGAAGTGAGCCTCAACACGCAGCTCGTCCGCAGCCTCAAGGCCCCCGCCCGGCCGGTGTGGGAGGAAGAGCCCAGCAAGGCCGGAATCACCGCGAAGAGCGGTCTGCTGCTCCTGTGCTGTCTCGGGGTGATCGGTCCGCTGTGGATCGTCATCGTCACCAGCCTCTCCCCGAAGCCGGTGATCGACCGGGTCGGCGGGCTCGTCGTGATCCCCCAGGGCATCACCTTCGTCAACTACACCGAACTGCTCAGCGGCGGCCAGGTCAGCCGGGCGATCATGGTCTCGGTCGGGGTCACGCTCTTCGGCACGCTGTTCTCGATGGCCGTGTCGGTGCTGGCGGCGTACGGGCTGTCCCGGCCGGGGAGTCTCGGGCACCGGTTCTTCCTGATGGCCATGATGGCGACGATGTTCTTCGGCGCCGGGCTCATTCCGACCTATCTGCTGGTGCAGTCGCTCGGACTGACCGACACGTATCTGTCGCTGATCCTGCCCAGCGCGGTCAGTGTCTTCAACATCCTTGTGCTGCGGGCCTTCTTCATGGGGATCTCGCCCGAACTCACCGAGTCCGCGCGGATCGACGGGGCGGGGGATCTGCGGATTCTGCTGACCATCATCATGCCGTTGTCGCGGGCTGTGCTGGCGGTGATCTCGCTGTTCTACGCGGTGGGTTACTGGAGTGCGTGGTTCAACGCGTCGATCTATCTCAGTGATCAGTCGATGATGCCGCTCCAGAATGTGCTGATCCAGTTGGTGCAGAAGAACACGGAGGCTCCTACGGGGTTGCAGCAGGCGGTGCGTACGGGGCAGTTGTCGGCGCTGGGGTTGCAGATGGCCGTGATGGTGCTGGCGTTGATTCCGGTGGCTGTGGCTTCTCCGTTCGTGCAGCGGCATTTCAAGAAGGGCATGTTGACGGGTGCGGTGAAGGGCTGACCGTTCGCCATCCCGGAGGGGTGGTTCTGACGGACGGCGGCTGCGGGTTGTTCGTGGCTGGGCGCGCAGTTCCCCGCGCCCCTGGGTGGGCTCACTTTCCCTTAGTTCAGAGCGAGGTTTGTCATGCTTTCGTCCAGGATTAGCCGGCGTGCCGTGCTTGTGGGGACCGCGGCTGCTGCTGCAGTCACCGTTGTTCCGGCCCTCCCGGGAGTCGCCGCGGCGGCCACCCCCTCCTACCGCTGGCGCCAAGTAGCCATCGGCGGCACCGGATTCGTCACCGGTGTCCTCTTCCACCCCTCCGTGCGCGGTCTCGCCTACGCCCGTACCGACATCGGCGGTGCCTACCGGTGGGACGACCGGAGTGCGCGCTGGACCCCGCTCAACGACGACCTCGGCTGGGACGACTGGAACCTGCTCGGGGTCGAGGCGATGGCCGTCGACCCGGCGCATCCGAACCGGGTCTACCTCGCGCTCGGCACCTACGCGCAGTCCTGGGCCGGCAACGGTGCCGTGCTGCGGTCCGAGGACCGGGGGGCGAGCTGGAAGCGGGCCGATCTCTCCGTGAAGCTCGGGGGGAACGAGGACGGGCGGGGGGCCGGGGAGCGGCTCCTCGTCGATCCCCGGGACAGTGACACGCTGTGGCTGGGGACCAGACATGACGGGTTGCTCAAGTCCACGGACCGGGGCGCCACTTGGGCCGCCGTCGGCGGGTTCCCCGGGGTGCCCGGCAGCGGTGGCCAGGGTGTGACCCTGCTCGTCGCCGCCGGGCGGGTGCTGTACGCCGGGTGGGGGGACTCCGACGGGACCTCCGCCAACCTCTACCGCACCTCCGACGGGACCACCTGGGAAACCGTCCCCGCGCAGCCCTCCGGCACCTCCGCCAAGGTGCCGATCCGGGCCGCGTACGACTGCCACACCCGGGAGTTGTACGTCTCCTACGCCAACGCGCCCGGCCCGAACGGGCAGTCCGACGGCAGCGTGCACAAGCTGGCCACGGCGAGCGGCACATGGACCGACGTCACGCCCGTGAAGCCCGGCGGGACCACGAGCGACGGCTCCTCCGACACCTTCGGGTACGGCGGAGTCTCCGTCGACGCCCGCCGCCCCGGCACCGTCGTCGTCTCCACCAACAACCGCTGGGCGGCCGTCGACACCCTGTACCGGTCCACGAACGGCGGCCGTACCTGGACCTCCCTCAAGGACTCCGCGGTCCTCGACGTCTCCGAGACGCCGTTCCTCACCTTCGGCGCCGACGCGCCCAAGTTCGGCTGGTGGATCCAGGCCCTCGCCGTCGACCCGTACGACTCGAAGCACATCGTCTACGGCACCGGCGCCACCCTCTACGGCACCCGCGACCTCAAGCACTGGGCCCCGCAGATCCGGGGCCTGGAGGAGACCTCCGTACGGCAGTTGATCTCGCCGCCGACCGGCGAGGCGCACCTGCTCAGCGGGCTCGGGGACGTCGGCGTGATGTACCACGAGCGGCTCACCGCCTCGCCCTCGCGCGGTATGGCCTCGAACCCCGTGTTCGGATCGGCGACCGGACTCGCGCAGGCCGCCGCCAAGCCGTCGTACGTCGTCCGGACGGGCTTCGGCGACCACGGAAACGGCGCCTACTCGAACGACGGCGGCAAGTCCTGGGCGCCCTTTGCCGCTCAGCCCGCCCTCGCCAAGGACGCGCCCGGGCCGATCGCCACCAACAGCGACGGCAGCGTGCTGCTGTGGACCTTCGTGCACTGGGACGGCACCAAGTACCCGGCCCAGCGCTCCACGGACAACGGCGCCACCTGGGCCGAGGTCGCCGGCTACCCCAAGGGCGCCACCCCGCTCGCCGACCCGGCCGACCCGAAGCGCTTCTACGCGTACGACACCGACACGGGCACCCTGTTCGCCAGCACGGACGGCGGGCTCACCTTCACCGGGCGCGCGAACGGACTGCCTTCCGGTGACAGCCAGTTCCAGCTGGCCGCCGCTCCGGGGCGCTCCGGCGACCTGTGGCTGAGCACCAAGTGGAACGGTCTGTACCGGTCCACCGACGGCGGCGGGACCTTCACCAAGCTCACCAGCTGCTGGGCCTCCTACACCCTCGCCTTCGGCAAGGCCGCCGACGGTGCCGACTACCCGGCGGTCTACCAGGTCGGCTCCACGGAGACGATCACCGCCGTGTACCGCTCCGACGACGGCGCGAAGAGCTGGGTGCGCGTCAACGACGACCAGCACCAGTGGGGTTGGATCGGCGCGACCATCGCCGCCGACCCGCGCCTGTACGGCCGCGTCTACATCGCCACCAACGGCCGGGGCATCCAGTACGGGGAGCCCGTCTGATGCCGCACCTGGGCGACGCCACCCGCGGCCGCATCCTCTACGGCGGCGACTACAACCCCGAGCAGTGGCCCGAGGAGACCTGGCCGGAGGACGTCCGGCTGATGAAGGCCGCCGGCGTCAACTCCGTCACGCTCGGCGTCTTCTCCTGGGCCAAACTCGAACCCCGGCCCGGGGAGCGGGACTTCGGCTGGCTGGACCGGCTGATGGACCTCATGCACGCGAACGGCATCGGGGTCGTCCTCGCCACCCCGACCTCCTCGCCGCCGCCGTGGATGGGCCACCTGCACCCCGACACCCTGCCCGTCACCGAGGACGGCCGCACCGAGTACTGGGGCGGGCGCCAGCACTTCTCGCACTCCAGCGCCACCTACCGGCGCTTCGCCGCCGCCATCACCGAGGACCTGGCCGCCCGTTACGGCGGCCACCCGGCCCTCACGATGTGGCACATCAACAACGAGTACTGCACCTTCGACTGGAGCGACGAGGCCGCCGCCCGGTTCAGGGTCTGGCTCCAGCGGCGGTACGGCGGCCTCGACGCCCTCAACTCCGCCTGGGGCACCGCCTTCTGGAGCCAGGGCTACGGCGACTGGGCCGAGGTGCACACGCCCCGCCACGCGCACTACCTGAAGAACCCCACCCAGGTCCTGGACTTCCGGCGCTTCACCTCCGACATGCTCCTGGAGTGCTACCTCGCCGAGCGGGACATCGTCCGCCGGGCCACCCCGAACATCCCGGTCACGAGCAACTTCATGCCGCTGTGGTTCGGGCAGGACGCCTGGCGCTGGGCCGAGGAGGAGGACGTCGTCTCCGTCGACCTCTACCCCGACCCGCGTGATCCGCTCGGGGCCCAACAGGGCGCCCTCGTGCAGGACATGACCCGCTCCCAGGCGCGCGGTCCCTGGATGCTCATGGAGCAGGCCGCGGGACCGGTCAACTGGCGGGGTGTGAACCACCCCAAACCGCGTGGCCTGAACCGCCTCTGGTCCCTCCAGGCCGTGGCCCGCGGTGCCGACGCCGTCTGCTACTTCCAGTGGCGCCAGTCCCGGCAGGGCGCGGAGAAGTTCCACTCCGGGATGGTCAGTCACGCGGGGGAGGAGGGCCGCACCTACCAGGAGGTCAAGCAGCTCGGAGCCGAACTCGCCGCCATCGCAGGCAAGGTGACGGGCCGTCACACCGCCAACGACATCGCCGTCCTGCACGACTGGCACTCCTGGTGGGCCGGCGCCCAGGACGGCCGGCTCTCCAGCGAGGCCGACTACCCGGACGTGCTCAAGGCGTGGCACCGCGCGCTCTGGGAGGCCCACCTCACCACCGACTTCGCCCACCCCGAACACGACCTCACCGCCTACAAGCTGGTCGTCGTCCCCCAGCTGTACGCCCTCACGGACGCGGCGATCGACAACCTCCTCGCCTACGTCGACCAGGGCGGAACCCTCGTCTCCGGCTTCCTCACCGGCGTCGCCGACGAGGACGACCGGGTCCGCCCCGGCGGCATGGACGCCCGGCTGCGCGAACTGTTCGGCATCCGGGTCCTGCACGAGTGGTGGCCGCTGGACGCGGGGGAGAAGGCCGAGGCGGAAGGCTTCCGCGGCACGCTGTGGTCGGAGGAGATCGAGAAGACCGAGGACGCCACAACGCAGGCCGCCTACAAGGGCGGTGAGCTGGACGGGCTGCCCGCCGTGCTCCGCAGGGGCCGCGCCTGGTACCTCTCGACGCTCCCTGAACCGGACGCCCTGCGCGAGCTGCTCGGCCGTATCGCCCACGACGCGGGCGCGCGCCCCGCCCTCGAAGGACTGCCCGACCGGGTCGAGGCGGTCCGCCGCGGCGACCTGCTGTTCGTCCTCAACCACGGCCGCGAGTCGGTGACCGTCGAGGTGCCCGGCACCCACCGGGACCTGCTGACGGGGGAGTCCGGCACGGACCGCGTGACGCTGGGCCGCTACGGAGCGGCGGTGCTCGCACCATGACCGACGGCACCTGGGAACCCCGCCCCGCCACCCGCTGGGAGGACGGCTTCCTGAGCGGCAACGGCCACCACGGCGCCCTCGCGTTCGGCGCCCCGGACGACGAACGGGTCGTCGTCACCCACCACACCCTGGTCCGCCCCAACGGCGCCGAACACGCCCGCCCGCCCCGCCTCGCCGCCGAACTCCCCGCGCTCCAGGACCGGTTGCTCGCGGGCGAGCTCGACGCCGCCGAGCGCTTCACGGACGGGCGCCCGCTCCAGTGGGTGCAGCCCTTCCACCCGGCCTTCGCGATACGGCTGCGACGGCCGGCCACCGACGGGAGCACCGGTTACCGCCGCTCCGTCGACTTCACCACCGGCGTCGCGCAGAGCGAGTACGAGGGCTGCCACAGCCGTGTCTTCGTGTCCCGCGCCGACGACGTGATCGTCCAGCAGGTCACCGCTCCCGACCTGGACATCTCGCTCGACCACCGGCTCCCGAACGCACCCCACGACCTGGCCGTGGGCCACGGCGCCGTCCTCACCCCCGACGGCGCCCTGCTCACCCTGCGCGCCCGCTACCCCGGCAGCGACCGCGCCTACACCGGCGTCACCCTCGTCGTGGTCACCGGCGGCCGTACCACCCTCACCCCGCCAGGACTGCGCATCACCGGCGCGGACTCCGTCCTGCTCCTGACCCGGGTGCTGCGGCACGCCGACGAGCCGGACGCCCTCGCCGAGGCCCGCGCCCTGGGCGAGCTGCTGCCCGACGGCCACGACGACCCGTACGGCCGTCTCCTCGCCCGCCACACCGAGCCGCACCGCACCGCCTACCGGCGGGTGACCCTCGACCTCGGCGCCGATCCCGCCGAACGGGCCCTGCCCGGCTCGGAGTTGCTGAAGCGGACCGACAGCCCGGCCCTCCTGGAGCGGCTGTTCGCCGCGGGCCGCTACCACCTGCTCTCCGCCGGCGGACTCTTCCCGCCCCGCCTCACCGGCCTGTGGACCGGCGACTGGGACACGGCGTGGGCGGGGGCGTTCACCAACGACGCCAACGTCAACCTCCAGACCGCGTCGGCGGCGGGCGCGGCCCTCCCTGAAGTCACTGCCGCTCTCGCCTCCCTGATCGACCGTCAGCTGCCGGACTGGCGGGACAACGCCCGTGAGATCTTCGGCGCCCGCGGTGTCGTGGCCCCGCCGCACTCCGACGGCGAGTCCGGGCTGACGTACCACTTCAGCCGCGAGTACCCGCTGCACCTGTGGACGGCGGGCGCCGACTGGCTGCTCAAGCCCCTCGTCGACCACGACGAGACCCGCGGCGAACAGGACCCGCGCACCGCCCGCGCCCTCGCCGAAGTCGCCCTGTTCTACGAGGACTTCCTCACCCGCACGGACGAGGACGGCCATCTCGTCGTCGTGCCCTCCTACTCACCGGAGAACCGTCCGGCGAACGCCAGTTGGGGCGCCCTCAACGCGGCCATGGACCTCTCCGCCGCCCGCCACGCCCTGCTCACCGCGGCCGCGTACCACCCGGAGAGGGCGGATGCCTGGCGTGCCCTCGCGGACCGGCTCCCGCCGCACCGGATCAACTCCGACGGAGCCCTCGCCGAATGGGCCTGGCCCGGCCTCGACGACACCTACGACCACCGGCACCTCAGCCACCTCTACGGCGTCTGGCCGCTCGACGAGATCACCCCCTACGACACCCCCGAACTCGCCGAGGCGGCCCACCGGGCCCTCGAACTGCGGGGCGCCGAGAACGACTCGGCCCACGGCCATCTCCACCACGCCCTCGTCGCGGCCCGGCTGCGCGACGGGGAACGGGTCGCGCACGCCCTCGGCCAGGTCCTGGGCGGCGACTTCTTCCACGACTCGCTGATGAGCGCGCACTACCCGAACCGGGACGTCTACAACGCGGACGCCGCCCACACCCTGCCCGCCGTGCTCGTCGAGATGCTCGTGCAGTCGACGCCGGACCGGCTGGTGCTGCTGCCCGCGCTGCCCGCCACCTTCCCCCAGGGCGAACTACGGGGCGTCCGCACCCGGTTCGGGGCCGAACTCGACCTCACCTGGAACCCTCACGAAGCGACCGCGGTGCTCCGCCCCACCCGGACCCACCGCGTCGAACTCCGGACTTCCTCCGGCGCCGAGCCGCTCGACCTCGTCGCCGGAGAAGACCACGTCCTCCGTCTGGAGGCGTGGTAACACCCCCGCACCTCCCCCCACCCATGGAAAGGGACACCATGGCAACGACCGCACTGCGCAAGGTCACCATGGCCGTACTGGCACCGGCGATGGCCATCGGCGCCACTGTCGGCCTCGCCTCCGCCCCCGCCTCCGCCGCCGTCTGGAGCAGCTGCGCCCAGTACGGCAACACGAGCCTGAACGGCTACACGCTCTACAACAACATCTGGGGCTCCGGCGCCGGCGCCCAGTGCATCTGGGCCAACTCCGGCACCAACTGGGGCGTCAACGCCAACCACCCCAACACCGGCGGCATCAAGTCCTACCCCAACGCCAAGAAGGTGATCAACAAGTCGATCACCTCGCTGGGCTCGCTCTCCAGCAGCTACAACGTCACGGTCCCGTCGTCGGGGTCGTACAACACGTCGTACGACATCTGGGACACCAACTACGACTACGAGATCATGCTCTGGATGAACAAGACCGGCGCCGTCGGTCCGCTGGGCACCTCGCAGGGCAACGTCACGCTCGGCGGTCACACCTGGACCGTCTACAAGGGCAACAACGGCTCCAACGACGTGTTCTCGTTCATCCGCACCTCCAACTCGTCGTCCGGCACGGTCAACGTCCTGCCCATCCTGAAGTGGATCAAGGACACCAAGGGCTGGTTCGGCAACGTCACCATCGGCGACCTCCAGTTCGGCTTCGAGATCACCTCCTCCTCCGGCGGACTGGACTTCGCGGTCAACAGCGAGAGTGTCAGCAGCAGTTGACCGAACGGGGTGGGGTTTGATGGGACCATGCGCAACTCCACCCCCCTCGCCGTCCCCCTGATCGCCGCCGCCGCACTGCTCGTCGTGCCGGGCAGCGCGGCGGCGGCACCCACCCAGTCCCTCCACACCGTGGCCGACCTCTCCGCGGAACGCCTCGCCACCGCCGACCTCGTGGCCGCCGCCAAGTGGGGCACCGACAGCCCCATCGACGACCCGGCCCGCGAACAACAGGTCCTGGACGCCGTGGCGGCACAGGCCGAGCAGATCGGCGCCGACCCGGCCGAGATCCGCGTGATCTTCCGCGACCAGATCGAGGCGAACAAGGTCGTGCAACGGGGCCTGTTCCAGCGCTGGACCGCCCATCCCGACGAGGCCCCGACGACCAAGCCGGACCTGAATGTCGTACGGCAGAAGATCAACCGGATCACCGGCGCGCTGGTCCAGTCCCTGGCCGACACCTCCCGGAAACGTGGCACCTTCGAGTGCCGCCCCGAACTGACCCTGGCGGCCGTCCAGATCCACCACGAGGACCACTTGGACGGACTGCACACCCGCGCGCTGATCCGCGCCCTGCCCTCCGTCTGCCGCGACTGACGGAGAAACAGGGGCTTTTCAGGGGCGCGGGGAACTGCGCGACCGGCCACGACCGGCCCGCAACCGACCGACGACCTACCGCGGCACATCCTGAATCGGCAACCGCGCCCCATCCCGCAGGAACAACGGAATCCGGTCCAGCGGGGCGTCGACGGTCACGGTCGTCCCGCCCTCGTACGTGACACCCGTCCACGCGTCGGTCCAGGACGAACCCGCCGGAAGATACGCCGTACGAGCCGTCGCCCCAGCCGTGAGCACAGGCGCGACCAGCACATCCGCCCCGAAGAGATACGCGTCGTCCACGTCCCAGGCCGCCTGATCCGAGGGGAACTCAAGGAACAGCGGCCGCATGGGAGTCAGCCCCTCCTCGTGCGCCTCCCGCATCACCCGAAGCACATAGGGCTTCAACCGCTCCCGCAGCCGCAGGTACTTCTCCAGGATCGCCCCGGCCTCCTCGCCGTACGACCACACCTCGTTGGGGCCGCCCGTCATGTCCGGCCCCAGCGGCATCCCCGGGTCGCGGAACCCGTGCAGCCGCATCAAGGGCGACAGCGCACCGAACTGGAACCAGCGGACCATGACCTCGCGGTACGCGGGATCGTCCGGGTCCCCGCCGTGGAAGCCGCCGATGTCGGTGTTCCACCAGGGAATCCCGGACATCGCGGTGTTGAGACCGGCCGCGATCTGCTCGCGCAGGGTCGGGAAGTCGGTGCCGATGTCACCGGACCACAGCGCGGCCCCGTAGCGCTGACTGCCCGCCCAGGCCGAGCGGTTGAGGGTGATGACCTCCTCGCCGGCGGCCGTCAGGCCCTCGTGGAAGGTGCGGGAGTTCTCGGCCGGGTAGCTGTTGCCGACCTCAAGACCCGGCCCCGCCCAGTACCGCAGGTTCTCCTGGAACCCCGGCTTCAGCTCCGGCTCGCAGGCGTCCAGCCAGAACGCCGTGATGCCGTACGGCTCCAGGTAGTTCTCCTTCACGCGCGACCACATGAACTCCCGGGCCTCCGGGTTCGTGGCGTCGTAGAAGGCGACCTGGACGGTGGAGGCGACCCCCTTGTCCGGCCAGTCGGCGTGCGCCATCGGGCCGTACTGGGTGCCGATGAAATAGCCGCGCTGCTCCATCAGGGCGTGGTTCTCGCTGAGCGGTGACACCGAGGGCCAGACGCTGACCACCAACTTGATGCCCAGCTCCTCCAGTTCACGGACCATCGCCGCCGGGTCGGGCCACTCGGCCGGGTCGAACTTCCACTCGCCGAGGTGCGTCCAGTGGAAGAAGTCGCAGACGATCGCCGAGATGGGCAGGCCCCGGCGCTTGTACTCCCTTGCCACGGAGAGGAGTTCGTCCTGGGTGCGGTAGCGCAGCTTGCACTGCCAGAAGCCCGCCGCCCACTCCGGCAGCATCGGCGTACGGCCCGTCACCGCGCTGTAGCGCCGCTGGCCGTCGGCCAGTTCGCCCGCGGTGATCCAGTAGTCGATCTGGCGGGCCGAGTCGGCCACCCAGCGCGTGCCGTTGTGGGCCAGCTCCACGCGGCCGATCGCCGGGTTGTTCCACAGCAGGGTGTAGCCGCGGCTGGAGGCGAGGACCGGGATGCCGACCTCGGCGTTGCGCTGGATCAGGTCGAGGACCAGGCCCTTCTGGTCCAGCTTGCCGTGCTGGTGCTGGCCGAGCCCGTACAGCTTCTCGTCGTCGTAGGCGGCGAAGCGCTGCTCCAGACGGTGGTGGCCGTTGCCGACCGCGGTGTACAGGCGCGAGCCGGGCCACCAGAAGTGGGCGCGGGCCTCGGCGAGGAGTTCGGACGCGTCCTCGGAGCGCAGGAAGCGGAGCTGCCCCTCGGCGTCGACGTGGACGGTCAGCGCGCCCACGGTCAACTGGGCTTCCCCGTCACCGATCTTGACCGTGCTCTCGGTGGCCGGTGGCTCGTCGAGCAGGGCGCCCGGCAGCCCTTCGAGGATCGGTCCGCCGAGCCGTGCGCGCACCCGGACCGCGTCCGGGCCCCACGGCTCGACACGTACGGTCTCCTGGCGGCCGCTCCACTCCAGCGCGCCGTCCCGCTCACGGAAGGTGCCGACGGTGGGGGACGACTGCGCGAGGCTGACCTTGGGCTGGATTTCGGCAGGGTGAGTCACGGAGGGTGCTCCTGACGGGGAGGACAGACAAGGGGGTGCCCAGGCCCCGGCAGGGGCCGTGCGGGAGGTGTCGGGGTGGAGCCTTGTTCAGGAGGCGGCGGGGCCGGTGCTGGCCCGGACCGTCAACTCGGGTTCGATCAGGACGACTTCGTCCTCGCCGCGGCCCTCCAGCTTGGCGGCGAGCCGCTCCACCGCGTGCCGGCCCATCTCCTGGGCCGGGATGGCGACCGAGGTGAGCCGCACCGAGGCCTGGACGGCGACCTGTTCGGGGCAGACCGCGACCACCGAGACGTCCTCGGGGATGGCCCGGCCCTGCTGGCGCAGCAGGGCGAGCAGCGGCTCCACGGCCTGTTCGTTCTGCACGACGAAGCCCGTGGTGGAAGGGCGCTCGTCGAGGATGCGGGCGAGGGTCACGGCCATCGCGTCGTACCCGCCGTCGCACGGCCGGTGCAGCAGTCGTACGCCCAACTCCAGGGCGCGCGACCGGAGTCCGTCCAGGGTGCGCTCGGCGAAACCGGTATGGCGTTCGTAGACCGCGGGGGCCTCGCCGATGACAGCGATGTCGCGGTGGCCGAGCTTCGCGAGGTGCTCGACGCACAGCGCGCCGGTGGCCCGGAAGTCGAGGTCGACGCAGGTCAGGCCCGAGGTGTCGGCGGGGAGGCCGATGAGCACGGACGGCTGGTCGGTGCCGCGCAGCAACGGCAGCCGCTCGTCGTCGAGTTCGACGTCCATCAGGATCATCGCGTCGGCCAGGCCGCTGCCGGTGACCCGGCGTACCGCGTCGGGGCCCTCCTCGCCGGTGAGCAGCAGGACGTCGTACCCGTGGTTCCGTGCCGTGGTGGCCACCGCGATGGCGATCTCCATCATCACCGGCACGTACATGTCGGTGCGGAGCGGGATCATCAGCGCGATGATGTTGGACCTGCTGCTGGCGAGGGCGCGGGCGCCCGCGTTCGGGTGGTAGCCGAGTTCGCGGATGCTCTGCTCGACCCGCTGCCGGGTGGTCGTGGAGATGGACCTCTTGCCACTGAGGACATAGCTCACCGTGCTCGCCGAGACTCCGGCGTGCTGGGCGACCTCGGCGAGGGTGACCATCCAGCTCTCCAAGCTTTGTGAAGCGCTTCGACAGTGCGCAGTGCGTACAACGGCGGGTGAGGGTGGTTCGACAGTAGCTCCCCCGGGAGTGGGTGTCCATAGGTTGTCGAAGCGCTTCGACAACGACTCTCGGGCGGGGGCGTGACTCCCTCCCTACCACGCCGGGTCCCCGTGATTCCGTCGAGTTTGGCCGAACGGCCGCGCGAAGGGTGGTGGCCCCGCCCGGGATCGGGTACATACGATCGAGTAGCACCGATGAGTAACACATCGGCCACAAGATCCCGATTCGCGGCGAGGTGAGCCTCATGTCCGCACCATCCAAGAAGCCCGTCGTCACCGAGCGCGAGGCGCGCGAGGTGGCGGAGGCCGCCCGGGAGCAGGACTGGCGCAAGCCCAGCTTCGCCAAGGAGCTGTTCCTCGGACGTTTCCGGCTCGACCTCATCCACCCCCACCCGATGCCCCCGGCCGAGGACGCCCGGCGCGGCGAGGAGTTCCTCGCCCAGCTCCGCGACTTCTGCGAGACCAAGGTGGACGGGGCGCTCATCGAGCGCGAGGCCCGCATCCCCGACGACGTGATCAACGGGCTCAAGGAGCTCGGCGCCTTCGGCATGAAGATCGACACCAAGTACGGCGGCCTCGGCCTCACCCAGGTGTACTACAACAAGGCGCTGGCCCTGGCCGGCTCCGCGAGCCCGGCGATCGGCGTACTGCTCTCCGCCCACCAGTCGATCGGCGTACCCCAGCCGCTGAAGCTGTTCGGCACCCAGGAGCAGAAGGAGAAGTTCCTGCCCCGGTGCGCCCGCACCGACATCAGCGCCTTCCTCCTCACCGAACCGGACGTCGGCTCCGACCCGGCCCGCCTCGCCACCACCGCCGTACCCGACGGGGACGAGTACGTCCTCGACGGCGTGAAGCTGTGGACCACCAACGGCGTGGTCGCCGACCTCCTCGTCGTCATGGCCCGCGTCCCGAAGTCCGAGGGCCACCGGGGCGGCATCACCGCCTTCGTGGTGGAGACCGACTCACCCGGCGTCACCGTCGAGAACCGCAACGCCTTCATGGGCCTGCGCGGCATCGAGAACGGCGTCACCCGCTTCCACCAGGTCCGGGTCCCGGCCGTGCACCTCATCGGCAAGGAGGGCCAGGGCCTGAAGATCGCCCTGACCACCCTCAACACCGGCCGCCTCTCGCTGCCCGCCTCCTGCGTGGCCGCCGGCAAGTGGTCCCTGAAGATCGCCCGCGAGTGGTCCGCGGCCCGCGAGCAGTGGGGCAAGCCGATCGCCCACCACGAGGCCGTCGGCGCCAAGATCTCCTTCATCGCGGCGACCACCTTCGCCCTGGAGGCCGTCCTCGACCTGTCCTCCCAGATGGCCGACGAGGACCGCAACGACATCCGCATCGAGGGCGCCCTCGCCAAGCTCTACGCCTCCGAGATGGCCTGGCTCGTCGCCGACGAACTCGTCCAGATCCGCGGCGGCCGCGGCTTCGAGACCGCCGAGTCCCTGCGGGCCCGCGGCGAGAAGGCCGTCCCCGCCGAACAGGTCCTGCGAGACCTGCGCATCAACCGCATCTTCGAGGGCTCCACGGAGATCATGCACCTGCTGATCGCCCGCGAGGCCGTCGACGCCCACCTCTCCGTCGCCGGCGACCTCATCGACCCCGAGAAGTCCCTCGGCGACAAGGCCAAGGCGGGCGCGAACGCCGGCGTCTTCTACGCCAAGTGGCTCCCGAAGCTGGTGGCTGGACCGGGACAACTCCCGTCGTCGTACGCCGAGTTCAAGCGCGAGGTCGACCTGTCGACGCATCTCCGCTACGTCGAACGCACGTCCCGCAAGCTGGCCCGCTCCACCTTCTACGCCATGTCCCGCTGGCAGGGCCGCATGGAGACCAAGCAGGGCTTCCTCGGCCGGATCGTCGACATCGGCGCCGAGCTGTTCGCGATGAGCGCGGCCTGCGTCCGGGCCGAACTCCTGCGCACCACCGAGCCGCACGGCCGCGAGGCGTACCAGCTCGCCGACGCCTTCTGCCGCCAGTCCCGCCTGCGGATCGAGGAACTCTTCGGCCGCCTCTGGAACAACACCGACGACCAGGACCGCAAGGTCGTCAAGGGCGTCATGTCCGGCACCTACACCTGGCTGGAGGACGGCATCGTCGACCCCTCCGGGGAGGGCGTCTGGATCGCGGACGCGACCCCCGGCCCGAGCGAACGGGAGAACGTCCACCGCCCGATCCGGTGACGGTCTCATGACAGCGCGTCCCCCGACGGGGGACGCGCTGTCCTCCTACACCGCCCTTACGGCCACAATGGAGGGATGAGCGACAGTCCAGCCCCTCTCGCCGACCCGCACCTGGTCTACGACCCCCTCGCGGGCGACGGCCCCAAGGACGTGGTGATCCTCGGCTCCACGGGCTCCATCGGCACCCAGGCCATCGATCTCGTGCTGCGCAACCCCGACCGGTTCCGGGTGACCGGGCTCTCCGCCAACGGCGGCCGGGTCGCGCTGCTCGCCGAGCAGGCGCACCGGCTGAGGGCGCGGACCGTGGCGGTGGCCCGCGAGGACGTCGTACCGCAGCTGCGCGAAGCGCTCAGTGGTCTGTACGGCACCGGCGAACCGCTTCCCGAGATCCTCGCCGGGCCCGACGCGGCGACCCAGGTGGCCGCCTCCGACTGCCACACCGTGCTCAACGGCATCACCGGCTCCATCGGCCTCGCCCCGACCCTCGCCGCCCTGGAGGCGGGCCGCACCCTCGCGCTCGCCAACAAGGAGTCGCTCATCGTGGGCGGCCCGCTGGTCAAGGCGCTCGCCAAGCCCGGGCAGATCATCCCGGTCGACTCCGAGCACGCGGCCCTCTTCCAGTCGCTGGCCTCCGGGACGCGCGCGGACGTACGGAAGCTGGTCGTCACGGCGTCCGGGGGACCGTTCCGCGGCCGTACGAAGGAAGAACTCTCGAACGTCACCGTCGAGGACGCCCTCGCCCACCCCACCTGGGCCATGGGCCCGGTCATCACGATCAACTCCGCGACCCTGGTCAACAAGGGGCTGGAAGTCATCGAGGCCCACCTCCTCTACGACATTCCCTTCGACCGCATTGAGGTGGTCGTGCATCCCCAGTCGTATGTCCACTCGATGGTTGAGTTCACGGACGGATCCACGATCGCCCAGGCGACGCCCCCCGACATGCGCGGCCCGATCGCCATCGGTCTGGGCTGGCCCGAGCGCGTCCCCGACGCGGCGCCCGCCTTCGACTGGAGCAAGGCGTCGACCTGGGAGTTCTTCCCGCTCGACAACGACGCCTTCCCCTCGGTGAACCTCGCGCGGCACGTGGGGCAGCTCGCGGGCACGGCCCCGGCGGTGTTCAATGCCGCCAACGAGGAGTGCGTGGAGGCCTTCCGGGCCGGCGCGCTGCCGTTCAACGGGATCATGGAGACCGTGACCCGGGTGGTGGACGAGCACGGCACCCCGCGCCGCGGCACCTCGCTCACCGTCGCGGACGTCCTCGAAGCGGAGACCTGGGCGCGGACCCGGGCCCGGGAACTGACGGCACAGACGGCGGAGGCCCGTGCATGACGACCCTGATGTTCATCCTCGGCATAGGGCTCTTCGCCTTCGGCCTCCTGGTGTCGATCGCGTGGCACGAGCTGGGGCACCTGTCCTTCGCCAAGCTCTTCCGCATCCGCGTGCCGCAGTACATGGTCGGCTTCGGCCCGACCGTCTGGTCGCGGAAGAAGGGCGAGACGGAGTACGGCATCAAGGCCATCCCGTTCGGCGGCTACATCCGCATGATCGGCATGTTCCCCCCTGGTGACGACGGCCGCATAAGCGCACGCTCCACCTCCCCCTGGCGCGGCATGATCGAGGACGCCCGCTCGGCGGCCTTCGAGGAACTCCAGCCCGGCGACGAGAAACGCCTCTTCTACACCCGTAAGCCCTGGAAGCGGGTCATCGTGATGTTCGCGGGCCCGTTCGCGAACCTCGTCCTCGCGGCGGCGCTGTTCCTCACCGTCCTCATGGGCTTCGGCATCTCCCAGCAGACCAACACGGTCAGCTCGGTCTCCAAGTGCGTGATCGCCCAGAGCCAGAACCGCGAGAACTGCAAGGCCTCCGACCCCGCCTCCCCGGCCGCGGCCGCGGGCCTCAAGGCCGGCGACAAGATCCTCTCGTTCAACGGCGTGAAGACGGACGACTGGAACAAGCTCTCCGACCTGATCCGCGCCAACCCCGACAAGACGGTCCCGATCGTCGTCGAGCGCGACGGCAAGGACGTCACGCTGACGGCGAAGATCGCCAGCAACCAGGTCGCCAAGAAGGACTCCAGCGGCCAGTACGTCCAGGGCGAGTACGTCACCGCGGGCTTCCTCGGCTTCAGCGCCGCCACCGGCATCGTCAAGCAGGACTTCGGCGACTCCGTGGTGTGGATGGGCGATCGCGTCGGCGACGCCGTCGACTCCCTCGCCGCCCTGCCCGGCAAGATCCCGGCCCTGTGGAACGCGGCCTTCGGCGACGCCCCGCGCGAGCCGGACTCCCCGATGGGCGTGGTCGGAGCGGCCCGCGTCGGCGGCGAGATCTTCACCCTCGACATCCCCCCGACCCAGCAACTCGCCATGGCGCTGATGCTGGTGGCGGGCTTCAACCTCTCCCTGTTCCTGTTCAACATGCTCCCGCTGCTGCCCCTGGACGGCGGCCACATCGCGGGCGCCCTCTGGGAGTCCCTGCGCCGCAACCTGGCGAAGGTCCTCAAGCGCCCGGACCCGGGACCGTTCGACGTGGCGAAGCTGATGCCGGTGGCTTATGTGGTGGCGGGGATCTTCATCTGCTTCACGATCTTGGTCTTGATCGCGGATGTCGTTAACCCGGTCAGGCTCAGCTGAGAATCTGTCATTTTCTGTCACGTGGGATAAATGTCGCGCCTTTCGCTCGTGTACCTCGCACGAGTGAAAGGCGCGTCTTGTCGGTACCACGCAGATGCGGACTTCGTACGTTTGTTGCTGTTCATGGGTGACCCCAGCGGTGCGCCAACACCCTGGGGTCTGGCCAGTCTCGAAGGGACTGACATGCAGCAAGGTACTGCGCCCTGCGCAGAAGACAACGGCAGGGACTCCAAGCCGATCGCCGTCGCGGCGTACATGCGGGTCTCAACAGCGGAACAGAGGGGCAAGTACGGAATTCCTGCCCAGGCCGATGCCATTGAGGCGTTCCTGGGAAAGCGGCCGACATGGCGACTCGTAGGTTCGTGGGTGGACCCTGGCGAATCGGGGTCGACGGACTCCAGGCCTGGGCTCGATGAGCTGCTCGTGGAGATCTCCGCAGGTCGGGCAGACACCGTGGTCGTGCATAGCCTGGACCGTCTGGGACGGACCGAAGCCGCCATCTGGCGTTGCATCTGGCAGATCCAAGATGCCGGGGCAGAGATCGATTGCTGCAACCAGGTTCTGGGGGAACCGGGTCTGGACAAGTGGCTCACCATCGACCGGCTCGCGCAGACCGTGGAAGCCGACTACCAGCGCATTGTCGCGCGCACGCAGGCTGGTCGGCAGCTCAAAGCAGTCGACGGCGGTTGGCCAGGTGGCCCGGCTCCCTACGGATACAGGATCAGAGGGAAGGGCGCCTTTGGCTCGATCCTCGAAGTCGATCCAGCGGAGGCGGCCGTGGTGAGGCTTCTGGCCGATCTGGTCATCGAGGGCGACCGCACTGTCACCGGCATCGCCGAGGAACTGAACCGACGTGGGATTCTCACCCGAAGCGGAAAGCGCTGGACAGCGACGAACCTCCATCGACGGCTGAAGAGCGCAGCCTTTCTCGGAGAGGCTGTCTTTCGTCGGTCTGATCAGCAGTGGGGTGGCCATTGCACCAGGCTTGACGGCTCCGGGCGGCCCCTGCACGGCGACAGCGTGGCGATCCCGCTGCCTCCGATCCTCCCGGCGGATCAGACCCGCGCTGTTCGGCAAGCACTGGCCGAGTTCGCACGGCCGCGCAGGATTCCCGTGGGGGAGTATCCGCTCACCGGGCGCATCCACGGGCCGTGCGGACGGCCCTATGTCGGGTGCTTCCGCAGCGGCGACGGGGTGCGGACGTATCGCTGTTCGGGATGGCAGGCAGCTGTCTCCTGCGGCTGTGTCTTTCTGCGTGCTGAGCACGTAGAGGAACTGGTGACGCGACACGTCAATGCCTTGCTGGCATCCATGCCCCCTCACAATCGGCCGATGCTGTCGGTCTCATCTGAGGCGCAGACCCGGCTGATCCAGCATGCCGAGCGGCTGGGGTCCCTGAAGCGGCTTGTCGCGCAGTGTGCGGAGGAACTGGACGGATTCCGGCGCCAGGACCCCCACAGTCGTGTCGTTGCCGCTGCGCTGCGGCAGCTCGAAGCTGACAAGAGGGCGTTGGAACGAGTCCTTGTCCATGCGCAGGACTGGCTGGCGGAGCTGGAGGCCCGAGTCGGCAGGGATGCCCGGCTTACTGCTGTCCTGGGGGCAGCCGCACCGGACAGCCAGGTTCTGCCACCTTCCGAACAACGGCGCCTGATCGAGCAGCTCAACGTGCGAGTCGACATCACGGACCCTGAATTCAGGTATCGCGAGGGGACGAAGTGCTTGACCATCCAGTGGCATGAGCACACAGGGGCCCCCGTACCTCCCGAGCCCACAGACCGCCTGTGGGCTCGCATCGACGAGCTGCTGCGCTCCAGGTACCGACCTCACCACTTCCGTTCGCCGCTCGACCTGCGAGCTGCCCTCACGGGGATGCTCCATCGTCTACGCACAGGGATCCTCTGGCGTGATCTTCCGGAGCGTTTCGGCGACTTTCGAAAGGTTCGGCTCCGGCAGCGAACTTGGTTGGCGGACGGGGTGTGGGAGGAGATCGTGGAGATCCTCGGCGAGGAGGGAGAGGGCACCCCGGTGCTGAGCCATGGAACCGCTCCGGAACTGTCCATCCGCTCGGGGCCGGTCACCGACGCACAGCCGGCCGTCTCATTCGGCGCACGCGTGGTTAACCCGGTCAGAATCTCCTAGTCATACGGCGTTCGAGGCGGCCCGGTGTGCTCCATGCCGGGCCGCCTTCGATTGGGTGGGTTTGACCTCGCCGATGTGCCCGGGTCCGCGCCGGTGCCGTAATCTCGAAGCCTGGAGCCCGCCGCTGACGGGACCTGGGCCTTGATCCACGACTTGGGGTTGCACAGCAGATGACTGCGATTTCTCTCGGCATGCCGTCCGTTCCGACCAGGGTTGCCGAGCGCCGCAAGAGCCGGCAGATCCAGGTGGGCACCGTCGCGGTCGGCGGCGACGCCCCGGTCTCCGTGCAGTCGATGACCACGACCCGTACGTCCGACATCGGCGCGACGCTCCAGCAGATCGCCGAGCTGACGGCGTCCGGCTGCCAGATCGTGCGCGTGGCCTGCCCCACCCAGGACGACGCGGACGCCCTCGCGACGATCGCCCGCAAGTCGCAGCTCCCGGTGATCGCGGACATCCACTTCCAGCCCAAGTACGTCTTCGCGGCGATCGAGGCGGGCTGTGCCGCGGTCCGGGTGAACCCCGGCAACATCAAGCAGTTCGACGACAAGGTCAAGGAGATCGCGAAGGCCGCGCGCGATCACGGCACCCCGATCCGCATCGGCGTGAACGCGGGCTCCCTGGACAGCCGCCTCCTCAAGAAGTACGGCAAGGCGACCCCCGAGGCCCTGGTCGAGTCGGCCCTGTGGGAGGCGTCCCTCTTCGAGGAGCACGGCTTCCGGGACATCAAGATCTCGGTGAAGCACAACGACCCGGTCGTCATGATCGAGGCGTACAAGCAGCTCGCCGCCCAGTGCGACTACCCCCTCCACCTCGGCGTGACGGAGGCGGGCCCGGCCTTCCAGGGCACCATCAAGTCGGCCGTCGCCTTCGGCGCGCTCCTCTCCCAGGGCATCGGCGACACCATCCGCGTCTCCCTCTCGGCCCCGCCGGTCGAGGAGGTCAAGGTCGGCAACCAGATCCTGGAGTCCCTGAACCTCAAGCAGCGCGGCCTGGAGATCGTCTCCTGCCCGTCCTGCGGCCGCGCCCAGGTCGACGTCTACAAGCTGGCCGAGGAGGTCACCGCGGGCCTGACCGGCATGGACGTCCCCCTCCGCGTCGCCGTCATGGGCTGCGTCGTGAACGGCCCCGGCGAGGCCCGCGAGGCCGACCTCGGCGTCGCCTCCGGCAACGGCAAGGGCCAGATCTTCGTCAAGGGCGAGGTCATCAAGACCGTCCCCGAGTCCAAGATCGTCGAGACCCTCATCGAGGAGGCCATGAAGCTGGCCGAGCAGATGCAGGACGCGGGTGTGGAGTCGGGCGAGCCGTCGGTGTCGGTGGCGGGCTGATCTTCCCTCGCCCCGCCGTCCCTGCCTGTCCCGGCGGCGGCGGACGCGGGGGACCGCCCGTCGGTTCGGACGGTGGCGGCCGGCGGCATGACGGCCGCCGGACGATGAGCCGGGCCGCGTCGGCGCCGGTCCAGGTACCTTCAGCCCGTCCGGCGTTTGAGGACGAGGCCCTTCGGGCCGATGGGGGTCTGGGGGCGCAGCCCCCAGGGACGGCGCGACAAGCCAAGGGTCACCGAAGGGAAACGGCACCCAAACACCGGTCGGCACGGCTCAGCTTCCGCAGGTACAGTGCGGAGATCAGCAGACCCCACCGTGAGGCCCCGCCCGTGTTGACCCAGACGACCTCCCGGGTCCTCGAACCGAGCGACCTGGACGCCGCGCTCGCCGTCCTGGACCGTGAGCCGGTCGCGAACGCCTTCGTGACGTCGAGGGTGCAGGTGGCCGGTCTCGACCCGTGGCGGCTCGGCGGCGAGATGTGGGGCTGGTACGAGGACGGCATGCTGACGTCGCTCTGCTACGCCGGAGCCAACCTGGTCCCCATCTGCGCGACTCCGAGGGCCGTCCGCGCCTTCGCCGACCGGGCGCGCAGGGCCGGCCGCCGGTGCTCCTCGATCGTCGGCCCCGCCGAGGCCACCACCCAGCTCTGGCGGCTGCTGGAGCCCAGCTGGGGCCCGGCCCGCGAGGTCCGCGCCCATCAGCCCCTCATGGTCACCGACCGCATGCCCACCGACATCGCCCCTGATCCGTACGTCCGCCGCATCCGCAAGGACGAGATGGAGACGATCATGCCGGCGTGCGTGGCGATGTTCACCGAGGAGGTCGGCGTCTCCCCGCTGGCCGGTGACGGCGGTCTCCTCTACCAGGCGCGCGTCGCCGAACTCGTCGGTTCCGGCCGCTCCTTCGCCCGCCTCGACGAACACGGCAAGGTCGTCTTCAAGGCCGAGATCGGCGCCGCGACGGACCGCGCCTGCCAGATCCAGGGCGTCTGGGTGGCCCCCGAGTACCGGGGCAGGGGAGTGGCCGCACCGGGAATGGCGGCGGTCCTGCGCTACGCCCTCGCCGACGTGGCCCCGGTGGTGAGCCTCTACGTCAACGACTTCAACACCCCGGCGAGAAGGGCGTACACGAGGGTGGGCTTCCAGGAGGTCGGCGCCTTCATGAGCGTCCTGTTCTGAAGCCGCCTGCCTGTACGCTCCCCGCATGGACCTCGTCATCGGCCCCCTGGACCTGTCCGCCCACGTGGACGAGGCCCTGGCAGTACAGGCCATCGCGTTCGGCCTCGCCGCAGACGAGGTGGCCGTCCGCCGCCAGATCGTCCTCCGCCACATGACCTACCCCGGCGCACGGGCCCTCGGCGCCATGGTCGACGGCAACCTCGCGGGGTTCGTGTACGGCATGCCCAACGACCGCACCCACTGGTGGTCCACCGTCGTGGAGCCCTACCTCCGGGCCCGGCACAACGACCTCTGGCTCGACGACTCCTTCGTGATCACCGAGCTGCACGTCCATCCCCACCACCAGAACCGGGGCATCGGCAGGACCCTGATCACCACGATCACCGACGGCGCCGACGAACCCCGCTCGATCCTCTCCGCGATCGACACCGACAGCCCGGCCCGCGGCCTGTACCACTCCCTCGGCTACCAGGACCTCGCCCGCCAGGTCCTCTTCCCCAGCGCCCCGAAGCCGTACGCCGTGATGGGCGCCCCCCTCCCGCTGCGCCGCCGCTGACCGATTTCCACGGGCACAGGCCCCCCGGCTAACCTCCTGCCATCACCCTTTCCCGGCAGGAGTACGAGAACAATGGCGAACGCACCGGTCCAGCGCATGTCCCAGTTGATGGCGAAGACGCTGCGCGACGACCCGGCGGACGCCGAGGTCCTCAGCCACAAGCTCCTGGTCCGCGCGGGCTACGTCCGCCGCACCGCCGCCGGTGTGTGGACCTGGCTGCCGCTCGGCAAGAAGGTCCTCGCCAACGTGGAGCGGATCGTCCGCGAGGAGATGGACGCCATCGGCGCCCAGGAGGTGCTGCTCCCCGCGCTGCTGCCGCGTGAGCCGTACGAGGCCACCGGCCGCTGGGACGAGTACGGCCCGGAGCTGTTCCGCCTCCAGGACCGCAAGGGCGGCGACTACCTCCTCGGCCCGACCCACGAGGAGATCTTCACGCTGATCGTGAAGGACCAGGCGTCCTCCTACAAGGACCTGCCGGTCATCCTCTACCAGATCCAGACGAAGTTCCGCGACGAGGCCCGTCCCCGCGCCGGCATCCTGCGCGGCCGCGAGTTCCTGATGAAGGACTCGTACTCCTTCGACACCGAGGACGAGGGCCTGGCCACCTCCTACGCCCTGCACCGCGAGGCGTACCAGAAGGTCTTCACGCGCCTCGGCCTCGACTACCGCATCTGCGCGGCGACCGCGGGTGCGATGGGCGGCTCCAAGTCGGAGGAGTTCCTGGCCCCCGCCGAGGCCGGCGAGGACACCTTCGCGGACTGCCCGAACTGCGACTTCGCGGCCAACACCGAGGCGATCACGTACGAGCTGAAGCCGGTGGCCGCCGAAGGTCTCGCCGCCCTCGAAGAGATCCCCACCCCGGACACCCCCACCATCGAGACCCTCGCCGCCCACCTCGGCGTCCAGGCCTCCGACACCCTCAAGAACCTCCTCGTGAAGGTCGACGGCGAGATCGTGGCCGTCGGCGTCCCCGGCGACCGCGAGGTCGACCTGGGCAAGGTCGAGGCGCACTTCGCGCCCGCCGCCGTGGAGCTGGTGACGGCGGAGGACTTCGTCGGCCGCGACGACCTGGTCCGCGGCTACGTCGGCCCGCAGGGCCTGGGCGAGAAGGTCAAGTACATTGCCGACCCGCGCGTCGCCCCCGGCACCTCCTGGATCACCGGCGCCAACAAGGAGCACACGCACGCGAAGAACGTCGTCGCGGGCCGTGACTTCGAGGTCGACGAGTACGTCGACGTCGTGGTCGTCCAGGAGGGCGACCCCTGCCCGAAGTGCGGCACCGGCCTCAAGCTGGACCGCGCCATCGAGATCGGCCACATCTTCCAGCTCGGCCGCAAGTACGCCGACGCCCTCAAGCTCGACGTCCTCGGCCAGCACGGCAAGCCGGTCCGCGTCACCATGGGCTCCTACGGCATCGGCGTCTCCCGCGCGGTCGCCGCCCTCGCCGAGCAGTCCGCCGACGACAAGGGCCTGTGCTGGCCCGCCGAGGTCGCCCCGGCCGACGTGCACGTCGTCGCCGCCGGCAAGGCCCTCCAGATCGAACTCGCCCTCGACGTCTCCGAGAAGCTGCGCGAGGCGGGCCTCAGGGTCCTCGTCGACGACCGCGCCGGGGTCTCCCCGGGCGTGAAGTTCACCGACTCGGAGCTGATCGGCGTCCCCAAGATCCTGGTCGCGGGCCGCCGTTCGGCCGAGGGCGTCCTGGAGCTCAAGGACCGCCGTACCGGTGAGCGCGAGGAGCTGACGGTGGACGAGGCGATCGCCCGCCTGACCGCCTGAGCGCCTAAAGGAACTCCTCAGAAACGTCTTTGGGGCCCTAAAGGGATCTCACAGACTTCTCTCAGGGCCGTACCCGACCGTAGTGGGTGACACAGCGTCACCACGGCTACGGAGGGGTACGGCCATGACCAGAGGTACGGAACGGAGCGCCGCCGCGCTGGTGCGCAGAGGCGCCCGGCGCACGGCGGCCACCGCCGCGGCGGTCACGCTCGCGGCGGCGGCCGGGATGTTCGCCCTGATCGGCACGATGCAGGCGGACGCCGACACCTCGGCGAGCAGCACGTCGAGTTCGAGCAGCACCACGGACACCGGCAGCTCCAGCAGCACCACGGACTCCGGCAGCTCAACCGACTCCAGCAGCTCCAGCAACTCCAGCAGCTCGTCCTCGACGGCCTCCTCCGGCCTGACCTCCTCCTCCGGCGGCTCCACCGACTCCACGTCGGGGGCGTCGTGATGGCCGCGACCCTCCAGACCCGCGTCACGGCGGCCTCCGAATGGCGCGCCCTCGGTACGAGCGTCCGCCTGGTCGTCACCGACCCGGCCCTGCTGGATTCCTGCAACCTGCTCCTGGCCCGGCACCTCGCCGAGGTCGACGCGGCGTGCAGTCGCTTCCGCCCGGACTCCGAACTGGCCGCGCTGGACGGCGCGCAGGGCCGCCCGGTCCGGGTCAGCCCCCTGCTCGCCGAGGCCCTGGACGTCGCCCTGCGCGCCGCCGAGGCCACGGACGGCGCCGTCGACCCCACGGTCGGCTCGGCGATGGAGGCCATCGGCTACGACCGCGACTTCACCCTGGTCCGCGAGGACGACCGCCCGATCCGCCTCACCGTCAGGCGCGCCCCCGGCCGGCGCAGGATCCACCTGGACCGCGAGACCGGCACGGTCACTGTCCCGCCCGGAATCCGCCTGGACCTCGGCGCCACCGCCAAGGCCTGGGCCGCCGACCGCGCCGCGACCCTCCTGGCCGAGACCGCCGGCTGCGGAGTCCTGGTCAGCCTGGGCGGCGACACGGCCGTCGCCGGCGAACCCCCGGCCGACGGCTGGCAGATCCGCGTCCAGGACGTCACCGGCACGGTCGACGAAACCCCGCCGCAGGGGTCGTACACGACAGTGGGCCTGCACAGCGGAGGCCTCGCCACCTCGGGCACGGCGGCCCGCACCTGGCGCCGGGACGGCCACGACCTCCACCACATCCTGGACCCCCGGACAGGCCTCCCGGCCCGCACCCCCTGGCGCACGATCTCCGTAGCGGCCCCCACCTGCGCGGAAGCCAACACGGCGAGCACGGCGGCCCTGGTCAAGGCCGAAGGCGCCGAGCACTGGCTCACCAAGCTGGGTCTGCCCGCCCGCCTGGTCACCAAGGAGGGCCTGGTCATCACGACACCGGGCTGGCCGAACACCGCCAAGGGCGCGGGGAACCGCGCGACCAACCCCCACCGGGGGACAGCCGCATGACCTCGGAAACCCTCTGGTACGCAAACAGAGCCACCGGCGCGATCTGCCTGATCCTCTTCACCCTGGTCGTCCTCCTCGGCATCGCCGTCCGCCTGCGCGGCAGACTCCCCGGCCTCCCCCGCTTCGGCACGGTCTCCCTCCACCGCACCCTCTCCCTCTCCGCCACCGCCTTCCTCGCCCTGCACATCGCCTTCGCCGTCCTCGACGACTACGTGAACATCACGGCCGTGGACGCGCTCGTCCCCTTCGTCTCCGACTACCAGCCCCTGTGGCTCGGCCTCGGCACCGTCGCCCTCGACCTGATGCTCGCGGTCCTGATCACCAGCCTGTTCAGGCAGCGCGTGGGCCACCGCACCTGGCGAGCGGTCCACTGGCTGGCCTACGCCTGCTGGCCGATCGCCCTGATCCACGGCATAGGCATCGGCACCGACTCCGGCACCGACTGGATGACCTGGCTGACGATCACCTGCGTGGCGACCGTCCTCACCGCCACAGGCATCCGCGCCTCCGTGGCCCTCTTCCGCACGGCCGAAGGAGTCCGACCGTGACCATGACCTTCCCCGACGTCCACATGTCCCCCCGACTGCTCGCCCCCGGCGGCGGCCCGGCCGACCTGACCACGCACGAGCAGCGCTACGGCCCGCTGCCGTACGGCGATCCCGACGCCGTCCTGCGCACGGTCGCCGAGTCCGGGCTCACCGGGCGGGGCGGTGGCGCGTTCCCGGTGTTCCGCAAGCTGGTGTCGGTCGCCGACGCGGGCCGCCGTACCGGACGCGGGCCGGTGGTCGTGGCCAACGGAGCCGAGGGCGAACCCGCGTCCCGCAAGGACAAGACGCTGCTGCGCCTCTCACCGCACCTCGTCCTGGACGGCATCCAGGTCGCCGCCGCGGCGATCGGCGCGGGGGAGGCCCACCTGGCCGTGGAGGACGGCGCGTCCTGGCTGGAGCAGGCCCTGGCCCAGCGCCGGGACCCCGTTCCCGTCAAGGTCGTACGGCTGCCGAAGAGCTTCCTGTCCGGCCAGTCCTCGGCGCTCGCCCGGTACGTCGGCGGCGGCCCGGCCCTCCCCGCCCACCAGGACCCACCGGTCCGCGAACGCGGAGTGGGCCGCGCCCCGACCCTCGTCCAGAACGTGGAGACCCTGGCCCACCTCGCGCTGATCGCCCGGTACGGCGCCGACTGGTTCCGTACGGCGGGGACCCCGGCCCAGCCCGGCAGCGCCCTGTGCACGGTCCACGTACCGGGACGCGAAGTCCGGGTGGTGGAAGCGCCGTTCGGCATCCCGCTGAGCAGGCTGCTCCCGCCGCACGGCGTCCAGGCAGTCCTCCTCGGCGGCTACCACGGCACCTGGATCCCGGCGACGGAGGTGGCGGGCCTGACCCTGGACGCCTCGACGGCGGGCGCCGGAGTCCTCGCGGCCCTCCCCACCGACCGCTGCGGCCTCGCCGAGACGGCCCGGGTCCTGCGCTATCTGGCCCTCCAGTCGGCCGGCCAGTGCGGCCCCTGCCTCAACGGCCTGCCCCGCATGGCCACCGCCTTCCGGACCCTGGCGACCCCGGGCCCCCAGGGCACCACCCGCGAGGACCTCTCCCGCTGGGCCGGCCTGGTCGAGGGCCGGGGCGCCTGCCACCACCCCGACGGCACGACCCGCCTGGTCCGCAGTGCCCTGACCGCCTTCGCCCCCGAACTCGACGCCCACGCAAGGGGCTTGTGCACGGCCACGGACCCCACCCCCCTGCTCCCCGTCCCCCAGGAGTCCTGACATGGACCACCGCATCACCATCGACTGGACCTCCTGCAAGGCCCACGGCCTGTGCGCGGAACTCCTCCCGGAACACGTGGCACTGGACGAGTGGGGCTACCCGATGGTCGGGGACGATCCGGTCCCCACGCGAACGGTGAAACGAGCCCGCAGAGCAGCGGCGGACTGCCCGGTCCTCGCCTTGAAACTGGCGGCGAGGTGACCCACCCAGGGGCGCGGGGAACTGCGCGACCAGCCCCCACCGCCCCGCAGCCGACAACGCACCCTCAAAGCCACCCGGCGAACTCCAGCAACAACTCGGCATCCTTCGGCCGCCCCACCCGCAACGCCCGCACCCCGGACTCCACGGCCCGGAACAACGTCCACCCCCGCAACCGCTCCTGATCGACCTCCAACGACTCCGCCAGCCGCTTCACCCGCCGCCGCGCGATCGCCGCCCCCGACGGCGAGCCGATCAGATCCTCCACCCGGTCCCGCACCAGCCGAGCGAGATCGAACGCACACTCACCCACCACCGGATCCGGCCCCACCGCAAGCCACGGCGACCGCTCCCCGGCCAGCACCTTGCTCTGCCGAAACGTCCCGTGCAGCAACCGCGACTCCACAGACGCGGCCAGCAACGACTCCCGCACATCGAGCGCCGCGCTCACCAGCGCCCCCACCTCCGCGGAAGCACCCCGCATCGCCTCGGCCTGCCGCCCCGTCCGCTCGGCCACCGTCTCGAAGACATGGTCCCCGGGCGGCTCCACCCACAGCCGCCGCAGCGTCCCCGCCGCCTCCAGCAGCGCCTTCGCCTCCGGCAACGACCGCACGGAGACATCCGGATGCAGCCGCTCCAGCAGCAGCGCGCCCTCGGCGACGAAGGGCTCCACGAGTTGTACGGCCCCTCGCCCGGCCCAGTGCGCGAGGGCCGCCCGCTCGCTCTCCGGCCGGGACCTGGGCGGCACCAGCTTGAGCACGGCAGGCGTCCCGTCCGCCCGCCGCACCAGCACGACGAGGCTGCTGCGCCCGCCGGGCACCTGCACCCGTTCCACGGTCAACTCGCGCTGCGCGACGGCCTCCTGGGCGGTCCCGGGCAGCTTCTCCACCCACTCGTCACCGTCCGGAGCGCTCTCGCCGAGCGCCCGCACCAGCCGCTGGGGCGGTTCGAAAGCCATGCGCGAGGTGTTCCCTTCCGTGCCGTGTCAGGTCGTGGGTGACACCGCGGGCGATGCCGTCGGCGATGTCGTGGCCGCCCGCTCGGCGAGCCCAGGGAAGGCTACGCTCTCGCCCCGCCAGCGCACCGCGCGCACCGCGGCCTCCCTGAGCGCCTCGGCGGCCGTGCCCCGTCGCCCGCCCCCGGTGGCCCGCACCAGGTCGGAGTAGACCCCGGCCACCCGGTCCTCCAGCTCGGCGGCGAGCCGTACCGCCGCGGCCGAGTCCGGCACCGGGAAGGGCAGGGCGTACGCAGCCGACGCGGCCACCGGCGTCCCTTCCAGGTCCCGCACCTCGCGCACGAGGGCGTCCCGGCGGGCCCGGTGGGCGTCGTAGGCGGCCTTGGCCTCGGCGCGCCGGCCCTCGCGGATACGGCCGCCGACGACGCCGTAGCCGTACACCGCCGCGTGCTCGGCGGCCAGCACCTTCTGGAAGGCCGCCAGTTCCTGCTTCTCGCTCACCGGGCACTCTCCGTCAGCAGATAGGCGTGGGCCGCACCGGCCGCCGCGACCGAGGCCACCAGCCGGGCCAGCTCGCCCGGCACGTCCAGCAGGTCCTTCGCCCGCCGGTCCGCGAGCGTCCGCTCGGCGGCGGCGAGCTGCGCGAGGGCGTCCTTCTCGGTCGTGGGGACGGTGACCGAGGGCGACGCGGAGGGAGAGGCGCTGGTCGAAGCGCCGGGCCCGGCCTTGGCGACCGACCCCCCGAACGCCTCCACATGCCGTACCGCCTCCGCCCGCAACGGCTCCACCCGTCCCGCGAGCGCCGGATGGACGGCGAGGACGGCGTCGTAGCGCTCGACGATCCCCCGGCTGTCCCGGGCCGCACGCACGCGTGCCCGCTCGACGACGGACGGGCTGCCGGCGGTGCCCTCCTCGGTACCTCCGCTCCCGTCGGAGCAGCCCACCAACAGGGCGCCCCCGGCGACCGAGGCGAGCAGGGACCTTCGGCGCGGCCCCGAGGGGGTGCTGGGCGGCGGGGGGTACGGCACGGCTGACGTCCTCGGGAAGCTCGTACGAACACACGGGCGGGAGGTCGGGCCCGCCGGCGATCACGGTACCCGCGCATCCGAGGTCACCTGGACGGCAACACCCCCTGCGACCGGATACCCTTTGACCAGACACGCGACCTACCCACAACAGCACACGCGGCCGAGGAGTCACCCGGATGAGCACCACCCAGAGCGAGAGGCTGCGAGAGCTCCTGGAACCGCTCGTCGCCTCCCAGGGCCTGGATCTCGAAGAGATCGCAGTGGACTCCGTCGGACGGAAGCGAGTGCTGCGCGTCGTCGTCGACTCCGACACCGGAGCCGACCTGGACCAGATCGCCGATGTGAGCCGCGCGCTCTCGGCGAAGCTGGACGAGGGCGACGCGATGGGCGCGGGGGAGTACACCCTGGAGGTCGGCACCCCGGGCGCCGAGCGCCTCCTCAAGGAGCACCGCCACTACGAGCGCGCCGTGAGCCGGCTGGTCAAGTTCCAGCTGACCGGGGGCG
This sequence comes from Streptomyces sp. SID13726, assembly GCF_010548375.1. Classification (GTDB taxonomy): domain Bacteria; phylum Actinomycetota; class Actinomycetes; order Streptomycetales; family Streptomycetaceae; genus Streptomyces. The sequence continues at coordinate 2,052 of NZ_JAAGLY010000012.1, read as the reverse complement.
ACGAGCTGGTGGCCCGGATCCTCACGGTCGACGACGAGGGCCTCGACCTCGAAGTGCCCGGCGTGAAGGGCCGCAAGGCCACCGCCCGCAGACTTGCCTTCTCCGACATCGACAAGGCGCGCGTGCAGGTCGAGTTCAACCGCAAAGACAAGAACGAAGAGGAGGCGTAGCCGTGGACATCGACATGAGTGCCCTGCGGGGCCTGGTACGGGAGAAGGAGATCTCCTTCGACCTGTTGGTCGAGGCGATCGAGTCGGCCCTCCTCATCGCCTACCACCGCACCGACGGGAGCCACCGCCACGCGCGCGTGAAGCTCGACCGGGAATCCGGCCATGTGGTCGTGTGGGCGAAGGAAGACCCCGACGAGCTCGAAGAGGGCCAGGAGCCGCGGGAGTTCGACGACACCCCGTCCGACTTCGGCCGGATCGCCGCCACCACCGCCAAGCAAGTCATCCTGCAGCGGCTGCGCGACGCCGAGGACGACGCGACGCTCGGCGAGTACGCGGGGCGCGAGGGCGACATCGTCATGGGTGTCGTGCAGCAGGGGCGCGACCCGAAGAACGTCCTGGTGGACATCGGCAAGCTGGAGGCCATCCTGCCGGTGCAGGAGCAGGTCCCGGGCGAGACGTATCCGCACGGCATGCGGCTGCGGTCGTACGTCGTCCGGGTGGCGCGGGGTGTGCGCGGTCCCTCCGTGACGCTGTCCCGGACGCACCCGAACCTGGTGAAGAAGCTCTTCGCCCTGGAGGTGCCGGAGATCGCCGACGGGTCCGTCGAGATCGCCGCCATCGCCCGCGAGGCCGGTCACCGCACCAAGATCGCCGTCCGGTCCACCCGTTCGGGCCTGAACGCCAAGGGCGCCTGCATCGGGCCCATGGGCGGCCGGGTGCGCAATGTCATGGGCGAGCTGAACGGCGAGAAGATTGACATCGTCGACTGGTCGGACGACCCGGCCGAGATGGTGGCGAACGCGCTGTCGCCGGCCCGGGTCTCCAAGGTCGAGGTCGTGGACATGGCCGCCCGCTCCGCGCGCGTGACCGTCCCCGACTACCAGCTCTCCCTCGCCATCGGCAAGGAAGGGCAGAACGCCCGGCTCGCGGCCCGGCTCACGGGCTGGCGGATCGACATCCGTCCGGACACCGAGCAGGCCGCGGAATAGGGCCCCGAACCGGCCCGCGGTACAGGCTGGGGAATAGATCCAAGCCGTCGATGGCTTGGATCACGACAACAACCGTTCGATCCCTGCCCCGAAGGGGTGAGGTCGGTACGGGGAGGTAGACTTAAGAGTGTCTGGCCGGACGCGCGCCCGCGCATGCCCTGAGCGCACCTGTGTGGGGTGCAGGCAGCGAGCGGCCAAGACCGATCTGCTGCGCATCGTGGCGATCAAGGACGAGTGCGTCCCTGATCCTCGCGGTACGCTGCCCGGCCGGGGTGCGTATGTACACCCCGCCCTGGTCTGTCTCGACCAGGCGGTACGCCGCCGGGCGTTCACGCGGGCGCTGCGCGCCCCGGGAGCGCTCGACACAAAGGCGTTGCGCCGGTACGTCGAGCAGACAGACAGTTGCTGAGCAGGCAACACCGTAAGAAGCGTCGTGCGGAACCCCCGTGCGGCCCTGGTACCCCGCGAGTTGGAAGTAGGTCGAGATTGCGATGAGCACTCGATGAGCACGCGATGAGTACGCCCATGAAGTAGCGACGGTCCGGACGCAACCGGACCTAAAAGGAGCGAAGTGGCTAAGGTCCGGGTATACGAACTCGCCAAGGAGTTCGGGGTTGAGAGCAAGGTCGTCATGGCCAAGCTCCAAGAACTCGGTGAATTCGTCCGTTCGGCGTCTTCGACGATCGAAGCGCCCGTCGTCCGTAAGTTGACGGACGCCCTCCAGCAGGGCAACGGAGGCGGCAAGCCCGCCTCCGCCCGCAAGGCTGCCCCGGCCAAGCCGGCAGCCCCCTCCCCGGCGCAGGCTGCCCGTCCGGCCGCCCCGCGCCCGCCGGCCCCCAAGCCGGCCGCCGCCGAGAGGCCCGCGGCTCCCGCCGCCCCGGCCGCTCCCGGCC
>NZ_JAAGLY010000129.1 GCF_010548375.1 Streptomyces sp. SID13726 | reverse complement strand
CGCCTGCTGCCCGGGTGCGCGACGGCGCCGCCGTTCGACCTCGCCGGTATCGCGGGAGCGACCGGTCACGTGCTCACGGTCTTCGGGCCCGAGTAGCGCGGAGTGTCCGACGTCCGGTGCGTCGGCCGGGTCCGGGAGTCCTGGGGCCTGGACCCCACCGCGCTGCTGGCCGCGCTCGGCGTGTTCCTGCTGTGGGGCCTGGTGCGTCCGTGGGGGCAGGTCTTCCCGCGCTGGACGCTGTTCCTGCGGGGCCGACGGGTGCCACGCTGGCTCCCGCTCGCCCCGGCCCTGCTCGGCGCCGCCACGCTCGCCCCGTACGGCGTCGTGGGGGCCGGATACCTGACCCTGGCCGCAGCCGGCGTGGTGACGATCCGGCGCGGCGACTTCCACTCCTCGGGCGACGCGCTGCTGGTCGGATGGGTCGGGATGGTCGCCTTCGCCGTTTACGGCATCGCCCTGACCGTAGCGGCCCACTCGTACTGGCTCCGGACGCGTCCCGCCTGCCCGGTGAGTACGAACCCGGAGTGACCGGCCGCGGCCCGGGGCAACCTCATGGGCGGCGTCGGCATGCCCGGTGGCGACTGATCTCACATCGCGGCGATGCTGCCGGCCGCCGGGGCCAGCGCGGTTCGTGCCAGCCCGCGAAGCCAGGCG
>NZ_JAAGLY010000128.1 GCF_010548375.1 Streptomyces sp. SID13726 | reverse complement strand
GGAGCAACGCGAGGTAGCGCGCGACGTCGTCCCGGCTGCGCAGCGCGTCGCGGACGGCGGAGTGCCGTCGCTCGGGGACGTCGCCGTCCAGGCCGAGGACGACGACGCAGCGCCGTGTCGCGCGCTCGTCTCCCGACCCGGCCGTCGTCTCGACGGCAAAGAACGGCGTGACGGCGCGGAGGCTCAGGTCCTGCCACGCGACGTCGGCTCCCTCGTGGAGCTCGCGTGCGTGCAGGTCGGAGTGAAGGGTCACCGGCCACGTGACCGTGGTGGCACCGGGGACCGGCTCGGGAAGACCCTGCGTCCCGACGACGAGGCTCGCCGCGGAGTCGCCGTCGGCGAGGTCCGTGTCATCGATGTCCGTGGTGAGAGTGGCGCGCAGGCCGGATGCCGCGAGCCGCCGGTGGAAGTCGTCGATGTCGAGGACGGTGGACTCTGCGGGGTCGACGACCGGCTCGGGCGAACGTGGCGCGAACGGGTCCAGCACCTTCTCCAGGCCGGGGACGTCCTTGGCGCCGTCGAGCGTCGCGCGCACGCCGACGTCGGCGGTGCGGCCGTGCAGGGCAACCGCCAGCTCGACGTTCCCGCCCCACGCCGCCGTGGTGAGGTTCGCGCTTCCGGTGACCGTCGTGCTGTCCCGACCAGAGTCCACGACGAC
>NZ_JAAGLY010000127.1 GCF_010548375.1 Streptomyces sp. SID13726 | reverse complement strand
GACCACCAGAGCGGCGAGCACCACCAGGCCCAGAATCAGGGCCCAGCGAGGCACCAGGGAGATCCAGTGGCGCTTACGGCCGTGCGCCCACATCCCGGGCATCCACGCCGGGGCGTCCGCGGCCTGCATCGGCATCTGCTGGTGCGCTATGGCCTTCGCCAGGCGCCGCTCGCTCCGGCCGGCCCCGCCCTTCACGAGGGCCACGAGCACCAGGGCGCCGACGAGGAGGATCCAGACCGGCATCCTCACTCACCCGCCGCAACGTCGTCACGGAGGCTGATCTCGGCGGCGGAGCCGGTCAGGAGCAGCCCCATCAGCGTCTGCTGCACCTGCTCCGGCTGCTCCACGAACGCCTTCAGGTCGAACACGACCTGCATGGAGCCCTGCACGCCCTGCTCGCGGCCCTGCATCTGCGCCAGAACCTGGGCGAGCGCGCTGCTCTTCCCGCCATTCGTCACCCCGCCGGGCAGGGCGTGACCCTGCTCGAAGGGGCTGCTCTCACTGCTCTTGCCGTTCTCGTCGTTCCGGCCGGTACTGCCGCTCTGGTCCTGGCCCTGCCGGGCCGCTGCGACAATGTCGTCCACGGTCATCTCCATCCATCTGGTGGGCCGTACCGGTCGGCGGGGATTGCTGCCAGGCGTCTCGCCCGCCGACCGGTTC
>NZ_JAAGLY010000126.1 GCF_010548375.1 Streptomyces sp. SID13726 | reverse complement strand
GGTCGTCGACGTGCTTGCGCATGTGGCGGGCGTGCGCGGCGAGCCGGTCGGCGCGCACCGCGGGGTCGGTGGCGCCCTGCGCGTCGAGGTAGCCGAGGAACGCGACCTTGGCGTCGACGACGACCTGCTTGCCCCCGGCGAGGCGCACCACCATGTCGGGGCGCAGCGCGCCGTCGTCCGTCGCGACCTGGTCCTGCTCCACGAAGTCGACGTGGGGAAGCATGCCGGCCGCCTCGACCACGCGGCGGAGCTGCAGCTCGCCCCACGCGCCGCGCACCTGCGACGACCGCAGCGCGGTGACGAGCTGCGACGTCTCGGCGCGCAGCAGCTCCGACGCGTCGCGGACCCCCCGCACCTGCTCGGCGAGGCTGCCGTGCGCCGCGAGCCGTGCGCGTTCGGCCTCGGCGACCTCGGCGCGCACCTTCTCGAGCGCGCCCGCGAGCGGCTCCACGAGGTGCCGTACGGCCTCCTCGCGGCGCTCCAGCTCGGCCGCGCCCTGCTCCTGGCTGCGGCGCAGGCGCTCCTCCGCCTGGACGAGGAACTGCTCCGTGCCCGCGGCCAGCACCTTGCGCGAGAGCGCCTCGAACTGCGCCTCGAGCCGGCGGTGGTCGCCCTGCACCTCCTCGACGCGGCGCTCGGCCGCGGTCCGCAGCTCGGCGAGCT
>NZ_JAAGLY010000125.1 GCF_010548375.1 Streptomyces sp. SID13726 | reverse complement strand
GCCGGGGACGGCGAGGTCGCCCTCGATGTACTGGGCGCGTCCGAAGCCGAACGACCAGTCCTGCGGGTTGTTCTCGATGATGCTGAGGAAGACGTCCTCGCCGCGGATGCCGAGGGCTTCCAGGTGTTTGGCGATGGTGTGGTAGAGCTGCTGCTTGACCTCGGTGGTGCGGCCGGACTGGGTGAAGATCTGGATCATCACCAGCTGGTCGCTGCGCTCGAAGCCGAGGCCGGCGTCCAGGGCGATGACATGGTCCGCGTCATGCTCGGTGATCACCTGGAAGCGGTCCCGCGCGGGGACCTGGAGGACGTCCAGGATGCCCTGGTGGGCGGCGTCGGCGATGGCCCGGATGTCCTCGGGGCGGCGGCCGCGGACGAGGTCGATGCGTACGAAGGGCATGGCTGTGCTTCCTTAGCTGTCAGGGGGTCAGCGGGACCCAGGTGCCGTGGGGCGCGGTACGCAGCAGGGCGGACAGTCCGGCCTCGTGGAAGGCCAGCTCCAGCTCGGGCAGTCCTTCGGAGAAGTGGGCCCAGCCGTCGTAGTGGGCCGCAATCACCGTACCCACGCCCAGGACGGCTGTCGCGGCGGCGGCACCCTGCCCGGTGAGGGACAGGGGCCGGCCGTCGAACTTGGCCGGGACCCGGGCCGCGCCCGCGTGCAGGACGGCC
>NZ_JAAGLY010000124.1 GCF_010548375.1 Streptomyces sp. SID13726 | reverse complement strand
CGGCGGCGCCGGGGAGGATGAGCGTGGGCGTCACGATGGGTCGAACGTCCGTACTCGTCTCGGTCTGCTCCATGATGATCCGTCACGCACCTTTGTTCGTACCGTTGTTTGTAGCTTCTTTATCCCGCATATGTGAGGTTATCCCGGAGAAAGATCCGGGGGAGCGGAGCCCCCTAGGGTGGGCGCCATGACCTCAACGCTCGACGACGTCCTCGGCACGCTCTCGCTGGAGGACCGGCTGGAGCTCGTCCGCCGGGTACGGGTCGGGGCGCTGACCCTGCGGGGCGGCGACCGGGTGGTGGCGGACCGCCGGCTGCGCGGGTGGCACCTCGACGAGAACCTGGAGGCGGATGGCGAGGACTGCCGGGAGCCGTACGACGTGCCCGCCGGGGCGCTCGGACGCGTGCTTGTGGTCCGGCAGTACGTCACGCCATTCCCGTACCGCGTCACCTTCGACTCCGGCGTGGAGCTGAGCCTGGCCCCGGGCGACGTCGTCCGCACGGACGAACAGCCCTCCACGTGGGAGCGGGAGCAGGACGAGACGCTGTGGCACATCCCGGAGGGGGAGTTCTTCCGGAGCCGCTGTTCGCGGTGGATCGAGCGGGTCGGGCGTCCCTGCCCCCAGCTCCCGTCCCACCGGGGACCGTGCGGGCTGCCACCGCGGCGTTGAAGTTC
>NZ_JAAGLY010000123.1 GCF_010548375.1 Streptomyces sp. SID13726 | reverse complement strand
GCCGTTGACGGGTACACGGAGGTGAGCGTCATGTCCACGACGATGCGACGAGGAGCCGGTGCGGCCCTCGCCGTCGCGGTGATCCTGCTCCTGGGGGCCTGCGCGGCCGGGCCGAACGTCGCCGCGAGCCCCGGCGGCTACGGGTTCTGGTGGGGCCTGTGGCAGGGGATGATCCTGCCGATCACGTTCATCGTGTCCCTCTTCACCGACACGGTGAGCATCTACGAGGTCGACAACAACGGGAACTGGTACGACGTCGGGTTCATGCTCGGCATCGCGCTGTTCTCCGGACCCGTCATCGCGCTGCGCGGGCGCCGGTCCTGACGACCGGGCACCCGCGCGTCCGCACGGCCGGTCAGGCCACGGCCGCCGCGGGCTCGATCTTCCTGCGCCCGACGAGGACGACGACCGCGAGGACGAGCATCGTGAGGATCGCGACCATCGGCAGGAGCCGGGTCTCGCCGGGGACGACGAAGTTGGACACGAGGGAGAAGTCCCAGGCGCCGTGCACGAGCGCGGGGACGAGGATCCCGCCGGTGCGTCGGCGGATCAGGTAGAAGAAGTAGCCCGCGACGATCGTCGCGAGGACCTGCGCGAACGCCCCGACGCCCTCGGTGATCAGGTTCGACGCGTGCGCGACGCCGAAGATGACCGTCACCCAGAGCGCGACCTTGC
>NZ_JAAGLY010000122.1 GCF_010548375.1 Streptomyces sp. SID13726 | reverse complement strand
AGCGGTTCGGACGTCTTCTGGTCCGGCGCGCTCGACACCACGGCCGTGAACCTGGGCAACGTGCTCGGGGTGGTCGCGCTGTCGGTCGTCGTCACGCTCGTGGCCCGGTGGGTGGTCAACCGCCTCGACGAGCTCGCCGCGTCCCGGGCCGCGCACCGCGCGCTCCTGGCGGCGTCGGGTCCCGGCACGGCGGTGGCCGCATGACCGCGGCAGACGCCCCGACCTCGGTCGCGCAGCCGCCGGTCCCTCCCGTCCTCGTCCGGGACTACCGCCGCCTCCTGCGGCTCTTCCCGTACACCTACCGGCGGGCGCACGAGGCCGAGATGCTCGGCCACCTGCTCGACGGCGCGCAGCTGGGGCAGTCGCGCCCGACCCGCGCCGAGCGGACGGACCTGGTGCGGGCCGCCGCCCGGGAGTGGCTGCTCGCGCCGCTGGGCTCGACGCCGCGCCAACGACGGGCGGCGACCGGGCTCCTGTTCGTGCTGCTCCCGGCCGTGCTCGTGGTCATGGCGGCACGCGTCGTCGCGTTCGCCGCCGCGATCGTCCGGGCGATGCTGGGCCCGGAGGGCAGCGCGCCGCTCGTGGCGACCGTCCCGACGGCGCTGATGTGGGCCCTGTGGCTCGCAGCGGTCGCCCTCACGCTCGTCGGCGCGCGACGCGTCGGGCTCGTGGTCGCG
>NZ_JAAGLY010000121.1 GCF_010548375.1 Streptomyces sp. SID13726 | reverse complement strand
ACGTGCCCGGACAGAGAAGTCCCGCCAAAATGCCGGGCTTTCGCGCGCCACGACGGACAGTGCGGGACGTCCACGAACGTGATCACGGACGCTCGGGGGATCTTGAACTAGTCAGGGCCACGCCTAGCTTGTTGTGAAAGTGCTGGTCGCAGCATTCGCTGATGACTGTGACCAGAGCGTGTTCGTCATGCCACCAACCGGTTATTGCCGGGTATGGGGGCTGCCACCGCCGGGTCGCTGCGTACGCGGACGGCCGAGCCGAGCGCCCACTGGTCACACTGCGGACAGGTGCGGTGCCCGAGCACCTTCAGGCACCTCTGCAGGAGTGGGTGCAGTATGCGTTGCAGCACGAAGACCTCACCGACTACGACGATGACGGCCTTGTTCACGAGATTCGGCTCTGGCTCAAGTTCTGTGGAGTGTCGCTCCCCGCAGCGGCGAACCCTTGACGGCCGGTCGTCTGGGAGCCGCGCTTATGACTGGCCAGGCCCGTCGAGGCGTTCCGTGGGACCGGCGAAGGAGAGGAAGAGAGTCCGCGTGGTGAGCAGCCAGGTGTCGTCCACCTTGCGGAACGTGTCTTCGTAGTGCCCCACCTGAACCGGGGCCCGCGGCGGTACGAGGCCCTCGCTGTAGCCGTCAACACGGTACGTGGTGAAGTAGGTGGTAGCGGCAGCGGCGTC
>NZ_JAAGLY010000120.1 GCF_010548375.1 Streptomyces sp. SID13726 | reverse complement strand
GCCTGGGCATGGTGCGCCTCGAGATGCTCGTCGACGGGCTGCCGATGTTCGGCACCGAGTCGCCCCAGGTCGACTACGCCGCCGTCGCGAACGCGATCGGCATCCCCGCCGTGCGCGTGGAGAAGCCCAAGGACCTGCGCCGCGCGCTCCAGGACGCGCTGCACCGGCCCGGCCCGGCGCTCGTCGACGTCGTCCGCGAGCGCGGCCTGGGGCTCACGTGCTGCCCCGTCTCGAACTCGTTCGTCACCGACGACATGAAGGCGACCGAGATCGCGGGCCTGCTGCGCTCGGGCGTGCGCGTCACGGTGAACTCGGACGACCCCGCGTACTTCGGCGGCTACGTAGCCGACAACTACGTGGCGCTCGCGGACGCGGCGGACCTGACGACCCAGGAGGTCGTGCAGCTCGCGCGGAACTCGTTCGAGGCGTCGTGGCTGGGCGACTCCCAGCGGGCCGCCTTCCTCGCCGAGCTCGACCGGTACGTCGCCGCGTACGACGCGACCGCCGTCTGACCCGCGCCCGCTGCACCGAGGGAGAGCCCGGGTCCGCCGAGGTAGAGGCGTGGTCATGACCACGCCTCTACCTCGCAGGACCGGGGCTCTCCCTCGCGGTTCTGGGCGCTCGACCCGCGCAGACGTACCGGGGAGTAACGTGTCCGGGACCGCCGCCGCCGTCGGCTCG
>NZ_JAAGLY010000011.1 GCF_010548375.1 Streptomyces sp. SID13726 | reverse complement strand
GTGGGCCGCAATCACCGTACCCACGCCCAGGACGGCTGTCGCGGCGGCGGCACCCTGCCCGGTGAGGGACAGGGGCCGGCCGTCGAACTTGGCCGGGACCCGGGCCGCGCCCGCGTGCAGGACGGCCGCGTCGATGCGGGGCACCCTGCGGGCGATCTCCGCGACGGTGCACAGTGAGGCGTTGTCACCGCTGACGTACACGGTGGGCAGCCCCGTACCGGACAGGACGAACCCGATGACCTCGCAGTTGACGTTGCCGTCGGCGTCCCGCTCGCCGTCCTGCGGCCCGTGGACCGCCGGGACCGCCAGCACGGTCAGGTCACCGCCGCCGTCCGGGCGCGGCAGCCGGTGGCTGCTCCAGGGGGCCAGCCCGAGGGCCGGCCCGCCGAGGCGGTCCGCGCTGCGGGGACCGGAGAGCACGAGCGGGGCGGCCTCGGCGAACGCCCGGCCGCGCGTGTCGAGGTTGTCCGGATGGGCCTCGTGGCTCACCAGGACCAGGTCGACCGGCCCGACGGCCTGCTCGTCGGCGGCCGGTCCCGCCGTCTTGGTGAGATAGCCCTGGGGCCCGGGGGCGTCGAACGTCGGGTCGCTGACGATCCGCAGACCGCCGACGTCGATGACGGCCGTCGGGCCGCCCAGAACGGTGACCGCGCACTCCTGGCGGGGCAGTTCGGTGCTCATAGCGCCCCTCGTCGAAGGGTCCTGATCGGTTCCATCACACCGTCGACGCTAATGATCATCCGGGCCGGGGGGAAATGCCTCCGGCGCCCCATTCATGAATGCCGGGCATAGATTCTGGTCACGGCACCGGTGTCCGCGGCAGCTCCGTGTCGACGGCCTGTACGGCGGCGTCGAGGAAGCGCCGGATCAGGGACGGGTGGGCGTCGGGCAGGTAGACGAGACCGACCGGGCTGGGCGGCGCGTCGGTGACCGGGACGAAGCGGACGGCGGGGTGCTGGGTACGGCGCCGCGCGACCTCGGGGACGATCCCGATGCCCCGGTTGGCCGCGACGGACTCCAGCCACTCGTCGTAGTTCGTCGTCTCGATGATCCGCTCCGGACGCTGACCGGCCGGCCACGACCAGGGGCCGGTCGTCCCGCTGACCGTGTTGACGACCAGCGGCCAGTACTGGACGTCCGTCCAGTCCAGATGGCCGAGCCGGGTCAGATCGCAGTGCTCGGAACACACCGCGATACGCGGCTCGTCGAACAGGTGCAGGGTGCGTGCACCGCGGGGCACCTCCCCGGTACCCCGCACGACCGCGATGTCCAGGGTGCGCTGACGCAGCGCCTGAAGCGGGTCGTCGATCCGGGTCAGCGCGACCGTCGCCCCCGTGTCCTGCTCGAAGCGGCCGACCGTCCGCTGCGCCCACGGGTCGGGCAGCAGCCAGCTGAAGCCGAGCCGCAGCGTGACACGGTGCTGTGTGACGGCGAGGGCCTGGTCGAAGGTGGCGAGGACCCGCTCGGCGTGCACCAGGAACTCGGCGCCGGTGTCCGTGAGTTCGACGTGCCGTGAGGAACGGTCCAGGAGCCGGACGCTCAGCCGGGCCTCCAGCTGCGCGACCGTACGGCTCAGCGCCGGCTGGGTGATCAGCAGTTCCTCGGCGGCCCGGGAGAAGGAGCGGTGCCGGGCCACGGACACGAAGGCCCGTAGGTGACGGAGTTCGACGTCCATGCTCATCGCGTCCCTTTCCGGCATCCATGCGTGCCGTGCATAGCGGCAGCCTAACCGGCATTTCACAGGCCCACTCACCGCTGCCTAGCGTGAGCGCGGGCCACGCGACCGCACCAGGGCGGACACGCCGGGCACCGCGCGCCCGCGACCGCCTGACGGCCGTGTCCTGGAAGCACCTCATGGCCGTATCCACGAAGCGCCTCACGACCGTATCCACGACGTACCTGACGGCCGAATCCACGACGTACCTGACGCCCGTATCCACGAAGGAGCCGACGTGAGCGACCTGTTGTCCGAACTCGGAGCCGATCTACCGGTCCTCGCGGCCCCGATGGCCGGTGGACCGAGCACGCCCGCGCTGGTCACCGCCGCCGCCCGGGCCGGTGGCCTCGGTTTCCTGGCCGGCGGCTACAAGACCGCGCAGGCGCTCGCCGGGCAGATCCACACCCTGCGCGCGGAGGACGTGGCCTTCGGCGTCAACCTGTTCGTCCCGAACCCGGTCCCCGTCGCCGCCGACGCCTACCGGCGCTACGCCCGTGAGCTGCGCGCGGAGGCCGACCGGCACGGGGTCGTGCTGCCCGAGGAGCCGGTCGAGGACGACGACCACTGGACCGACAAGATCGACCTGCTGACCGCGGCCCCCGTCCCCTGGGTGTCCTTCACCTTCGGAATCCCGGACCGGGCGGTCGTCGACGCGCTGCGCCGGGCCGGGACCGTCGTCCTGCAGACGGTCACCTCGGTCGACGAGGCGCTGCGGGCGGCCGAGTCCGGCGCCGACGCCCTGATCGCACAGGCCCCGGCGGCGGGCGGCCACTCCGCGACCCTCACCCCGGCCCGGCCGCTCCCCCCGATCGCGCTGCCCGACCTGGTCACCGCGGTCCGGCGCGCGGTAGCCCGGCCCGTCGTCGGCACCGGTGGCGTCGCCACGGCCACGGACGTGACGGCCGCGCTGCACGCGGGCGCCGAAGCCGTCATGGTCGGCACCGTCCTGCTGCGCACACACGAGAGCGGGGCCTCCGCACCGCACCAGGCGGCCCTGGTCGACCCGGCCTTCGACACCACCGTCGTCACCCGCGCCTTCACCGGGCGCCCGGCACGCGCGCTGCGCAACCACTTCACCGACGGCTACGACCCGCTCGCACCGGCCGGCTACCCCGCCCTGCACCACCTCACCGGCCCCCTCCGCAAGGCCGCCACCGCGGCGGGCGACACCCGCCTGATCCACCTGTGGGCCGGAACGGGCCACCGCGAGGCCAGGCGTGAACCGGCGGCGGCCACGTTCGCACGGCTCGCCCGCCGACTGTGAGCGGATGTCCGCGTCGCACCGGGCAGTGCGGCGCCCCAGCAGTCAGCGCACAGAACCTGGCATTGCACAGGCATTGCACAGAACTTGGCATCGCACAGAACTTGGGAGAAGAAGATGGCCGGTACGGCGGACGCCACGGCACGGTTCACCGAGACGGTCGGCCGGGACAACCTGCTGAGCGGTGACGCGGTCGGCGACGACTACGCGCACGACGAAGCCCTGTCGTGGCCGCCCCGCAGACCCGCCCACGTGGCGAGGCCCGCCACCGCGCAGGAGGTCGCCGGGCTGCTGGCCGTCGCCGCCGAGTACGGCGTGCCGGTCACCGCGCGCGGCTCGGGCACCGGGCTCTCCGGCGCCGCCCGCCCCCGCGAGGACGGTCTGCTGATCTCCTTCGAGCGGATGAACAAGGTGCTGGAGATCGACACCGACAACCAGGTGGCGGTGGTCCAGCCGGGTGTGACCCTGGCCGAACTGGACGCACGGACCGCGGCCGTCGGGCTCGCCTACACCGTCTACCCGGGTGAGCTGTCCGCCACCGTCGGCGGCAACGTCGGCACCAACGCGGGCGGGATGCGGGCCGTCAAACACGGCGTCACCCGCAACAACGTCCTGGGCATCGAGGCGGTCCTGCCCACCGGCGAGATCGTCCGCACCGGAGGGAAGACCTCCAAGGTCTCCACCGGCTACGACCTCACCCAGCTCATCGTCGGCTCCGAGGGCACCCTCGCCCTGGTCACCGAGGTGACCGTCAGACTCGTCCCGCGCCCGCCGCACGGCGCCACCCTCCTCGTCCCGTTCGGTGACTTCGACCAGGTCATGGCCGCCGTGCCGAGGCTCGTCGCGAGCGGACTGGCCCCGAGCATCCTCGAGTACATCGACACGCCCACCATGGACGCGATCTGCCGTATCCAGGAACTCGAACTCGGCGTCCCCGACGACATCAGGAAGGCGGACCCGGCGTATCTGGTGGTGGGCCTGGAGAGCCACGACGGGGAACGGCTCCGGGGAGACATCGAGAACGCCGGCACACTGCTGGACGACCTGGGCGCGGCGGCCGTCTACGTCCTGGAAGGCGGCTCGGCCCGCAGGCTCGTCGAGGCGCGGGAGAAGGCGTTCTGGACGGTCAAGGCCATCGGCGCCCACGACCTGATCGACGTCGTCGTACCCCGCTCGCGGATGCCGGAATTCCTGGCCCGCGTCCGCGAACTCGCCGCCGCGGCCGACTCCCGCGTCCTGGGCTGCGGACACGCGGGCGACGGCAACGTCCACCTCGCCGTGTTCTGCGAGGACCCCGAGCGGCGGCACGCCCTCCTGCACGACGTCTTCGCCGCCGGAATCGCGGTCGGCGGGGCGATTTCCGGCGAGCACGGGGTCGGTCAGGCGAAGAAGGAGCACTTCCTGACGCTGGAGGACCCCGCGAAGGTGGCCCTGATGCGCCGCGTCAAGCACGCCTTCGACCCCGAGGGGATCCTCAACCCCGACGTACTGCTCGACTAGACCGGAGGCGACCCGCCGGGGCCGCTGGCGCTACTCGCCGGCGAGCCAGAGGTCAGGGCCGAACACCTCGTAGTGCACGGCGTGCGCGGGCAGTCCGTGGCGGAGCAGGTCGCCGCGGACCCCGCGCATGAACGGCAGCGGGCCGCACAGGTACGCGGTCACCCCGGCGGGCAGGTCGAGCGTGCTCACATCGGCCAGGCCGACGGATGCCTCCTCGGGCAGACCGGCGCCCGCCTCCTCGTACGACAGCCGCAGCCGGGCGTCCGGCAGGGACGCGACCAGCCGGCGCTGCTCGTCGAGGTGGGCGTGGTCGGCCGGGGTGCGGTCGGCGTGCAGGACCAGCACCTGGCGGGTCGTGCCCCGGGCCGCCAGGTGGTGGAGCATCGACAGCATCGGGGTGACGCCGATCCCGGCGGACGCCAGCAGCAACGGACCGTCGCCGTCGGGCAGTACGAGGTCGCCGAACGGGGCGGAGACGGTGAGCGTGTCACCGGGGCGGGCGTGTTCGTGCAGCCAGGAGGACACCTCGCCCGCCGGGTCCGCGCCGCCCCGGACCCGCTTGACGGTGATGCGCCAGTGCGGGTCGTCCGGCGCGCCGCACAGGCTGTACTGGCGTATCTGGCGGGCGCCGTCCGGGAGTTCGGCCTGGACGCTGACGTACTGGCCCGGCCGGAAGGCTCCCGCGGGCGTGCCGTCGGGGCCGCGCAGGAGGAGGGAGACCGCGTCCGGCGTCTCCTCGTGCCGCCCGACGATCTCCAGCTCCCGCCAGGTGCCGCCCTCGGGCGGGCCGGGCTCCTGGTAGAGCCGGGCCTCCAGGGCGATCAGGGCGTTGGCCATCAGCCAGTACACCTCGTCCCAGGCGGCGGCCACCTCGGGAGTGACCGCGTCACCCAGGACCTCACCGATCGCGGCGAACAGATGCCGGTGGACGAGCTTGTACTGGTCGGACGTGATGCCGAGCGAGGCGTGTTTGTGGGCGATCCGGGCCAGCATCGCGTCCGGCCGGGAGTCGGGGTGCTCCACCAGCAGACCCGCGAAGGCCGCGATGGAACCCGCCAGCGCCTTCTGCTGCTCGCCGTTGGCCTGGTTCCCCCGGTTGAACAGATCGCGCAGCAGCTCGGGACGGTCGGCGAAGAGCCTGCCGTAGAACACCTCGGCGATCTCGCCGATCGCGGCGCCGACGGCGGGCAGGGTGGCACGGACGACCGGGGTGGACTGCTCGGACAGCACGACGACTCCTAAGTGGTAAATGATCTGCGTATTTAAAAACATGAGTGAGCCGGGCACCGATGGGCGCCCGGGCATGGCTCACTCGGGGCGGCGGCCGACCAGTCCGACGAGTACGGGCCCGGTGGGGGAGGTCACGAGATCCGCCACGGTCAACGGGTCGAGCGTGGCGTAGAAGGCCTCCTGGGCCTCGCGCAGCGCCCGGCGCAGCCGGCACGCGGCGCGCAGGGGGCAGGGCGGATCGCCGTCGCAGGCGACGACCTCGTCCTCGCCCTCCAACTCCCGCACCAGCCAGCCGACCGAGGCGCGCCGCCCCAGCTCGGTGAGTCCCAGCCCGCCGCCCCGGCCCCGGCGGGCCTCCAGGACGCCGAGGTGCTGGAGCCTGGTGATCGCCTTCGCCATGTGGGTGGCGGGCACGTCCATCGCCTCGGCCACCTCCCGGGTGGTCAGGGACTCGTCCTGCTCGGAGACCGCCAGACGCATCACGGCACGCAGCGCCAGGTCGGTGAACTTCGTCAACCGCACGCCACGACACTAACAAATACACATCTTGGATACCTGTTTGAGTGGGTGCGGCTTGCGTCACAGACCGCAAGGGTGATCGGAACGGCTCAGCTCTCCGGGGCGGGGCGTTCCGGTCGTGGCCACGGGCGGCCGGTGAGCCGTTCGATGTCGGTGTTGAACTGGTTCAGGTCGTCGATGAAGCGCTGGAGACGCTCGGGCGTCCAGTCGCCGACCACGCGGACGAGGCCGGTCACCACCTCCTCGCGCTGCTCGGTGAGACGCTTCCTGCCCTCCTCGGTGATCCGGTACTTGCGGGCCACCCCGCCCTGCGGATCGAGCATGCGCTCCACGAGTCCGTGGCGCAGCAGCCCCGAGGTCTGGCGGGTGAAGGTGGAGGGGGCCAGCCCGAACGCCTCGACGAAGTCCGGGATGGACATGGGGCCTTGCACCTCCAGCCGGCTGAGCAGGACATAGGCGCTGCGGTCCAGCAGATCCCCGCCGCGCGCGCCCCTCGGCGCCCTCATCTCCTGGTGCCGCGCCAGGATCAGCATCTCCCGCTCGATGCGCCGGCCCGCCTCTTGGGCATCCACGCCGCGCTCTCCTTCGTACCTCGGTGTCCGGACGACGATGTCGCCCCACCCTACGGTCGGAATGCGCCATTCCGGCGAAGTGCACGATGCACTCTTGTTGCATGATGCACGACGTCGATAGCGTCGTCGGGGTCGGCGTCGGTGCGGGTTCTCGGGGCACGCGGCGCCCTGCCCGCCCCTGCCCCCGCCCCCGCCGACGTGACCGGTCCCCCCACCGGCTCCGACCCCCACCGACTTCCGCCCCCCATCAGCTCCGACCCCCATGAGGAGACGTCACATGACCGACGGCGAACAGGTCCTGCGACTGCCCATGCCCAGCGACAGCCCTCTGGAGCCCCCGGCCGAATGGGAGGGGCTGCGCCGCCGGTGTCCGGTCGCCACCGTCGAACTCCCCAGCGGAGACCGCGCGAAGCTCCTGACCCGGTACGACGACGTCAAGGCCCTCCTCTCCGACCCCCGTTTCTCCCGCCCCAACGCGGCGGACGGCGCCGCCCGCATCGCGCCCAGGGGAGCGGGCGGACCCGCCGCCGACGGGGACGGCGCTCTGAACCTCCCGGACAAGGGCGAGCCGCACCAGCGCTGGCGCCGGCAGGTGGGCAAGTACTTCACCGCCCGCCGTATGACCGCGCTGCGCCCCGGGATGACCCGCACGGCGGAGGACCTCGTCGACGCCATGGTCGCGCACGGACAGCCCGGCGACCTCAAGGCCGCCGTCGGCTTCCCCCTTCCCGTCTACGTCATCTGCGACATCCTCGGCGTCCCCGCCACCGACCGCGACCGCTTCTCCCACTGGTCGGACGCCTTCCTCAACGTCACCCGGTACACCGGCGAGCAGAGCGCCGCCTCCCAGGCCGAGTTCATGGAGTACCTGTCGGCACACATCGCCGCGACCCGCGAACACCCCGGTGACGACCTGATCAGCATGCTGATCAAGGAGAGCGAGGGGGAGGGCGAGGGGCTGTCCGACACCGAACTGCTGGGCACCGCCATGGGGTTGCTGGTCGCCGGACACGAGACCACCGCGAACATGATCGGCAAGATGGTGGCCATGCTGCTGGCCCACCGCGACCGCTGGGAGCGCCTTCTGGCCGACCCCGCCCTGGTACGCACCGCGGTCGAGGAGGCACTGCGCTTCGACACCAACCTCGGCTTCGGCATGCGGCGTTACCTCACCGAGGACGTCGAGGTCGGCGGCGAGACCCTGCCCGGTGGCACCACCGTCGTGTGCAGCATGCCCGCCGCCAACCGCGACGAGGACGCCTTCACCGGCGCCGACGAGATGGACCTCACCCGCTCGCCCAACCCACACCTCACCTTCGGCGCGGGCCCGCACTCCTGTCTCGGCCAGGCACTGGCCCGCACCGAGCTCCAGATCGTCCTGGAAGTCCTGCTGCGCAAACTCCCCGGGCTCGAACTGGCCGTACCCGCCGAGGAGTTGCAGCTCATCGAGGGCCTTCTGGTGGGCGGCCTGACCACCGTGCCCGTCCGGTGGTGACGGCAACCGCAGGGGCCGTAGAAGCAGAAGCAGAAGCAGGATCAGGATCAGAAGGAGAAGGGGAGGCAGGAGGATGACGATGAGGATCGACGTGGACGCCGACAGGTGCTGCGGTGCCGGGCAGTGCGTCCTGACCGCGCCCGAGGTCTTCGACCAGCGCGAGGACGACGGCACGGTCGTACTGCTCGCCGCCGAACCGGCCCCCGACCAGGCGAACGGCGCCCGTGAGGCGGCGGCGATGTGTCCGGCCGGGGCCATCGCGGTCCACGAGGACGGGTGAACCGGGCCGCCGCCCAGGAATAGCTCGCGGCGCGGGCCGCGTTGCCCGGCCATGACGACGAACGCGCCGCGCCCCGAAGTACTGCGTTACACCGCCTTCTCCGATTCCCCGGAGGGCGGGAACCCCGCCGGTGTCGTCCTCGACGCCACCGGCCTGGACGACGGCGACATGCTGGCCGTCGCCGCCGAACTCGGCTACTCGGAGTCCGCGTTCCTGACCGCGCCGCCGGAAGACCTCGACGGCCCGGCCGGACGGGTGTTCACCATCCGGTACTTCAGCCCCAAGGCCGAGGTCCCCTTCTGCGGCCACGCGACCGTCGCCACCGCGGTCGCCCTCGCCGAGCGGATCGGCCCCGGGGAGCTGGTGTTCGCCACGCGCGCCGGGACCGTCCCGGTGGCGGTGACCGAGGAGGGCGGGACGGTCAGGGCCACGCTCACCAGTGTCGAGCCGCACACCGAGGGGATCGCCGACACCGACCTCGCGGAGGCGCTCGCCGCGCTCGGCTGGCCCGCCGCCGATCTCGCCCCGGCCTTCCCGCCCCGTGTCGCGTTCGCGGGCGCCCGCCATCTCGTGCTCGCGGCGGCGACCCGCGCCCGGCTCGCCGACCTCTCCTACGACTTCGCACGCCTCGAAGCCCTGATGCACCGACTCGACCTGACCACGGTCCAGTTGGTGTGGCGGGAGTCGGCCACGGTCTTCCACGTCCGCGACCCGTTCCCCGTCGGCGGTGTCGTCGAGGACCCGGCGACCGGCGCCGCGGCCGCCGCCTTCGGCGCGTACGCCAGGGAGCTCGGCCTGGTCCCCGAGGACACCGTCCTCACCCTGCACCAGGGTGAGGACCTGGGCCGCCCCGGCGAACTCACCGTGACCCTGCGGACCGGCGACCCGCGTGTCCGGGTCGGGGGTGCGGGAGCGCGGATCGCCTGACGGCTGTTGGGCGGCGGGTGACGGTGATCGGCGTCAGTGCTGCCGCGGTATCCACACGCGCATGGCGCCGGCATCACGGTTCGCCCAGGCGTAGTAGGGCACCGCGGTCAGCTCGACGGGCAGGTCCACGCGCCGGGCAGGCGCCGAGCCCGTCCGATAGGGCCACCACCCGCCGTCGTCCGTCACGAGACGCCGGCCCGGTACGACCACGGTCGTGACACCGCCGAGGAGATCGGGGCGTTCGCGCACCTCGGGCGCCGCGGAGGCGTCCAGTACGACACCGTCGAGATCGCCGCCGTTGTCGGCCCCCTCCAGGCAGTACACCAGCGGCCCGCGCTCCAGTGCCACGCATCCGCGCACCGCGTCGACATACGGGTGCGGGTGGGTCCGGCGCACGGGCAGGGCGAGTTCGAGCCGCACGGTGTCGCCGGGCCGGAAGATCCGGCGGACACGCAGCCAGCCGTGCTCCGGCAGCTCCGCGGCGGGCAGGCCGTTCACGCTCAGCCGGAACTGCTCGCACCACGCCGGCACCCGGAGCGACAGGACGCGCTCCTGGCCGGAAGCCTCCTCGACGGTGACGGTCACCGTGCCGTGCCACGGGTACTCCGTGGCCACCCGGACCGTGAGACCGCCGCCCGCGTACTGGCCGGTCGCGTACTGGTGGAGTTGCAGTCCGCCGTCGTCGGCGCTCGCGAAGAAGTGCGGCAGGGCGGCCAGCAGCCGCATCGCGTTGGGCGGGCAGCAGGCACAGCGGAACCAGGGCGTGCGCCGCGAGGTCTGGTCGCCGGGGCGCTCGTGCGCGTGGGCGCGCCGTTGCAGCGGATTGACGTACAGCCAGGTGCGCCCGTCGAGCCCCACGCCACCGAGGAAGCCGTTGAACAGGGTGCGTTCGACGAGGTCCGAGTAGCGGGTCTCGCCGGTGAGCAGCGCCATCCGCCAGCTGAAGTGGACCGAGGCGATGGCGGCGCACGTCTCGGTGTACGCCCGGTCGGACGGCAGCTCGTAGGAGTCCCCGAAGGCCTCCCAGTCGTGGCGCGAGCCCATCCCGCCGGTGACGTACGTCTTCGTGGCGACCGCGTCCGCCCACAGCCGCTCCAGCGCCTGGCGCAGCTCCGCGTCCCCGGTCTCGGTCGCCAGGTCGGCGGCTCCCGCGAGGAGGTAGAGCTGGCGTACGGCGTGCCCGGTCACCTCCTGGGCTTCCCGCACCGGGGTGTGGTCCTGCCAGTACTCCGGCCCGGGGTCCCGGTCGTGGCCGCGGTCGGCGCCCGAGGCCAGCAGACCGTGCCCGCGCCGCTCCACGAAATAGCGGGCCAGCTCCAGATGACGCCGGTCGTCGGTGGTGCGGTACAGCTCGACGAGCGCCGTCTCCACCTCGGGGTGCCCGCACACCGCGTCGACCTGCTTGCCGGGCCCGAAGACGGACTCGATGTGATCGGCGAACCGGACCGCCACGTCCAGCAGTTCACGGCCGCCGGTCGCCCGGTGATGGGCCACCGCGGCCTGGATCAGGTGCCCCGCGCAGTACAGCTCGTGCCCCCAGCCCAGCTCCGTCCACGGCTTGCCGCCGCCGAGCTGGTAGTACGTCTGGAGATAGCCGTTCTCCAACTGGGCCGCCGCGACGAGCCGGACGATCCGCGCCACCTCCTCGGCGAGAGCCGGGTCGGGAGCGTCGGCCAGCTGCCAGGAAGCCGCCTCCAGCCACTTGTGGACGTCGGAGTCCTGGAACTGGAAGTCCCCCGAGAACTCCGGCGCCGCGCCCACATCCGCGGCCGCCCTCAGATTGGCGAGGTTCCCGGCCTCCTCCAGCCGCCGTGGGCCCTCCGGGACGGACACTTCGGCGTTGGTCCTGCGGCGCGCCGCCCAGAAACCACCCGTGACACGGGCGACGGAGACGGGCCGGAGCGCTGCGGCGGAGTCCGCGCGGGGACGGACCGGCCCGGTGAATGGTGTGGACAGGGGAGCCTCCGGGAGGGAGAGAGGAGCGGGGCAGGGGAGTGCCGGGGCGTAGTAAACGATTACTGCCACGGTACGGCGATCCCGCGCCCTCGTGCAAGAGGTTCCGCGTGTGCCGGACCCGCCCGCCCTCAGCCGCCCGCCCTCAGCCGCCCGCCCTCATCCGAGCGGCCGCACCGATTCCCGGATCACCAGCTGGGTGCTCAGCACGACGTGATTGTCGGACCCGAACCCGACCTCCCGCTCCAGGGCGAGGCGTACGGCGGTGCGCCCCAGTTCCTCGTACGGGACACGGACCGTGGTGAGGGCCGGGGTCAGATCGGCCGCGAACGGCACGTCGTCGAAGCCGACCACCGACACGTCCTGCGGGACGCGCAGCCCGGCCTCGCGGAGGGCGGCCAGCGCCCCCAGCGCGACCACGTCCGACCCCGCGAACACCGCCGTGAACTCGACCCTGGCGCGCAGCGCCTCCCGGGTGCGCAGATAGCCCGACTTGCGGGTGTAGTCCCCGGTCGTGTCCAGCTCCGCGGTGCACGGCACGGCGTGGGCGCGCAGGGCGTCCTGATAGCCCAGGTGACGCTGGACCGCGCTGCTGAAGCCCGGGGCGCCGCCGAGGAACAGGACGTGCCGGTGGCCCGCGGTCAGCAGGTGCGCGGTGGCCTGGAAGGCGCCGCCGCGGTTGTCGTAGTCGACGACCGTCGCCGGTACGCCGTCCGGCAGCGGCGGCCGGCCGCACAGCACCAGCCGGGAGCCGGCGGAGTCCAGCGCCTTGGCGTAGCCCGCCATACGGCGGTGATAGGCGTCGTCCGTCATGGTGCCGCCGACGAGCACGACCGCCGCCGCGTGCTGTTCCCGCATCAGCTGGACGAGGTCGTCCTCCCGGCCGATGTCGCCTTTGGTCGAGCAGACCAGGCTGAGCCGGCCCCGGCTGCCCGCCTCCTCCTCGACTCCCGCGGCGACATGGGCGAGTGACGGGCCGGTGATGTCCCGCAGGACGAGGGCGACGGGTCCGGCCACCCGCCCGGAGAGCGCCTTGGCGTGGACGTTCACGACGTAGTGCAGGGAGTCGACGGCGGCCATGACCCGCTGCCGGGTCTCCGCGGACACCGGGTAGTTGCCTGCCAGCGTGCGGGAAACGGTTGCTACGGAAACACCGGCCTTCGCGGCGACGTCCCGGATAGTGCTGGGCCTGTCGGCGGCAGTTCGCTTCCGCTTCGGCCGCTTCTTCTCCGGGGCGCTGGAGGGGCCCGCTTCCTCGTCCGTCACGGCTCCGACGTTACTGCACGGTCCTGTCTTGTGAGTCCACGGGTGCGAAAAGTACGCTCTCGAGAGTCAGTAAACGTTTACTGAATGCTGTATCCCCCCCGCCCTCTCACGCCCCGGAGCCGCCATGTCCGCCACCCACCTGCGCTGGGGCAACGACGAG
Source organism: Streptomyces sp. SID13726 (assembly GCF_010548375.1). Taxonomy (GTDB): domain Bacteria; phylum Actinomycetota; class Actinomycetes; order Streptomycetales; family Streptomycetaceae; genus Streptomyces. Next base: position 270,853 of record NZ_JAAGLY010000011.1, on the reverse strand, counting down.
CTGTCGCTGCTCATCGCCCACGACCCGGCGCAGCCGCCCCGACTCCTCGCCGTGGGAGAGACGTCCGCCCTCCCCGACCCGGAGCGGGAGCCGGACCTCTGTGCGCGCCTCGCCCGGTCAGCGCTGCCGCTCGTCGAGATACAGGCCACGGGCAGCGGTCGGCTGGGCACGTCCGGCAAACGCCATGTGGACGGAGCCGTGGCACGAGACCTCCGGTACGCCGGGCACGAGGAGCGACGGGAAGGCGGGGCGAGCACCCTGCTCGTTCACCTGTCGGACGCCACCACCACCGCCACCGGCCTGCGCGCCACCGTCTCCTACACCCTGCGCGACCGCGTCCCCGTCCTCCACACCGAGGTCCGCGTCGAGAACACCGGGGACGGCCCGATCACGCTCGAATACGTCTCCTCCCTCACCCTGGCCAACTTCGCCCGCCTGCTCCCCGAAGGGACCCGCTGGGAGGACGGGCTGTCCCTGTGGCTTGCCGCCAACCCCTGGAGCGGGGAGTTCCGCTGGTCGCGGGCCACGCTCGGCGCGCGCGGTCTGTACGACGTGGGCATGGTCCGCTTCGGGCAGACCGGCTCCAAGAACCGGATCGCCGTCACCAGCACGGGGTCCTGGTCCACGTCCGAGCAGCTGCCGATGGGCTGCGTGGAGGACACGGCGACCGGCCGTGCCCTGCTGTGGCAGATCGAGCACAACGGCTCCTGGCACGCCGAACTCGCCGACCGCTTCGACGACGTGTACCTGGCCCTGTCCGGACCGACGGACCGCGAACACCAGTGGCGCCGCGGTCTCGCCCCCGGCGACTCCTTCCGCACGGTCCCGGTCGCGGTGGCCCTGGTGCCCGAGGGCGGCTTCGGGGCGGCACTGCGGGCGATGACCGACCACCGCCGTGCCACCCGCCGCGCCCACCCCGACCATGACCGACTCCCCGTCGTCTTCAACGACTTCATGAACAGCCTGATGGGCGAGCCGAGCACGGACGCTCTCCTGCCCCTGGTCGACACCGCCGCCGCGCTGGGCGCCGAGGTGTTCTGCGTCGACGCCGGCTGGTACGACAACGAGCCGCCCGGCACCGTCGGCCCCGGTGGGGTGCCGGGGTGGTGGGACGCGGTGGGGGAGTGGGAGGAGTCGGCGACCCGCTTCCCCCGGGGACTGCGGGAAGTGCTGGACCGGGTCCGCGAGGTGGGCATGGTGCCGGGGCTGTGGCTGGAACCGGAGGTGGTCGGTGTACGCAGTCCGGTCGCCGCCTCGCTCCCAGAGGAGGCGTTCTTCCGCCGGGGCGGTGTACGGGTCGTGGAGTGGGGCCGTCATCAGCTCGATCTGACGCACCCGGCGGCGCGGGCCCATCTCGACGTGGTCGTGGACCGGCTGGTGCGTGACCACGGGGTGGGGTATCTGAAGCTCGACTACAACATCGACATCGGCGCGGGCACGGACGGCGAAGGGACGGCCAGCCCGGGCGACGGTCTGCTCCGCCACAACCGTGCCTACCTCGACTGGCTCGACGGAGTCCTCGACCGGCATCCCGGCCTGGTCCTGGAGAGCTGCGCGGCGGGCGGCAGCCGTACTGACCACGCGACCCTGTGCCGGCTGCCCGTCCACTCGGTCACCGACCAGCAGGACTTCCGGCTGCTGCCCGCCATCGCCGCCGCCGCACCGACGGCCGTGACACCGGAACAGGGCGCGATCTGGGCCTACCCGCTGCCCGAGCACACCGACGCCGACCTCGGCACGGTCATGACGTCGGCCCTGCTCGGCCGCGTCCACCTCAGCGGCCGTCCCGACCTGCTCGACGAGGGGCAACTGGGCGTCGTACGACAGGCGTTGGACACGTACAGGACCTACCGCCACCTCCTCCCCACGGCACACCCGCACTGGCCCCTGGGCCTCCCCGGCTGGCGCGACGGCTGGACCGCCCTCGCGCTGACCCTGGCAGACGACTCGACCCTCCTGGCTCTGTGCCGCCGCGAGGGGGCGCCGGACGAGGTGACAGTGCCGCTGCCCTGGATACCGGAGGGCCGGGGACCGAGGACGCTGTTCGCCACAGGCACCGGACCGTCGCTCGACTGGGACGACCGGGCACGGGTCCTTCGCGTGGGCCTGTCCTGCGCGACGGGAGTGCTGGTGGCTTTTGCGGGCGCCGCTGGAGAGGGCTGACGTGGCCGGCCACCACGGAGGCAGGTTCCTCCGTAGTTCCACTGATGCCCTGGAGCGGTGGAGCCTTTTGCAGTGCCGGTCGTGGGCAGCGGTCGCGGGGCCCGGTGGATCCCACCAGAAAGAGATGGCGAGATGGCGGAGCAGTACCTGTCGGCGTACGCGATCAACGCGGATGTCTTCGCCGGGATCGTCGGCTCCGACGACACGCTCGTCCGTACCGCCCTCGGCAGGATCGGAGAACTCGCCAAAGCCCACAAGCTGATGCGGGCCACGGAGACAACCGAGGTGGAGCACGCGCTACGGGAGATCGTCACCGGACGCCTCGACCCGTCCCGTCCCGGCGGGTACACCTGGCTGCTGGAACTCCTCGGCCCCGCCCTCGGCACCCCGCTGGGCGCGTTGACCCTGCCGGGACGCGGATGGCACCGGCTCGACGAGGCGTTCCGCGCCTGGCAGCTGACAGCACTCGCCGACCTGTGGGGGCGGTGCTGGGCATTTCCGTGGCGTGACACGGCGCCCGACGCGGACCCCTGGCCCTTTCCCATGCTCGCGTCGAAGGCCGACCTGGACCGTATCCGCGCCGAACTCGCCCGATTCGACACCGACCGGATCCACGACGACTACGAGCTGCTCCCCAACGGTGACGACGATGACGCCGAGGAAGTCGAGTGGCTCCTCGCCACCAAGCTGCCGGCCTTTGTCGACGGAGCCCTGAACGCGGGCGGCGAGATGCTTCTCCTGCGCGACGGGTCCAAGTGATCCATCCGGCCCCGCGATGCAGCTCCGGCGGGGGCTGCGGCGCCACGGTCACCGACGTGACGGCGGCCCCTCTCGATCAGGTCCGCGACCACCCGGCGGAGCTGCGCCGCGGTGACCTCGCCGACGCCGTCCAGGACCCGGCACCAGGAGGTGCGGCCCGATTCGAGTGCGGCGACGAAGGGGTACGGCCGGCCGGGGACGAACTGGTCCGAGGAGCGTCCGCTGCGGCCGTAGAAGTCGCGGAACAGGCGGTCCGCGCTGGTCGGCGCATCGGGGCACGTCCACACTCCCGTGGTCCAGCGCCTCGTACATCCCGCCGCGCCCGCGCGGGTGCTCGGCCTTCAGCGTCAGGTCCACCGGCGAGGTCACCGGCCCGTCCGCGCACAGCAGCGCGTCGGCGAGCTCCAGGACAGGAAGCTGTGTCAGAGCCGGTGCTGTCCCAGTCGAAGGCCTGATGTGCCGCCCAGGTGTCCGGCCCGCGCCGCCGTCGGAGGATCAGCACCATGGACGAGGGGACTGTTCGGGCGTGGGATCTCGTCACGGGCGAGCACATCGGCTCACCCCTCAGCGGCAACATCGGCCGACTGGAGGACATGGCTGCTCCTGAGCAGTCAACGCAATAGCCTCAGAAGCTAAGAGACAAGCTGAGCGCCGGACCGTACGCCGACCGAAAGCCCCACCTCGGCCGGCCGACGAAGAACCCCGCGGAGCCGGTGTTTTGGCGCCCCGGTCGCACCTGTGCGAACCTGCCCCCACTCCTCCGAAAGGGCTGATCCCGATGCTCGGCATGGTTGTCTGGGACGTCCGCTCTCGCACTTCGACGCGAGAGCGGTAACAGCCAACTGCCCCTGCGCACACGCCCGTCCGACGGACCGGCGTGGGTTCGGCCTGCTCCTCGTCGAAGTGCTCTTCGTGCCCCCGCACGTTCGACCACGAGGAGTACGTGGTGTCCACCATCCACTGGACCGAAGACCACACCCACCGCTCTGCCCGCTGGCATTCCGAGAGCGCGGCCCCCTTTCCCCGCCGCACGGTCGTCGCCGACGACCGGACGAAGGCCGACGACGCCTACCGCCACGCCTGCGAAGGAACCGCCCTGCTCTGGCGGGGCGACTTCCACAACGCCCGGCACCTGCTCCAGGCCATGGGCCGCCGCATCGACCGCAAGCAGTCCAACTCCGGCACATCCCCGAACGAGTCCTTCCACCTGCACCGGCGCGCGAACAGCCACCGCGCCCGTGTCCTCGGGAAACTCCTCGTACTGCTGGACGACGACCACACCCTGAACCTGCGCCGAGCCCCCGACATCCGCCAGGCGTGCCGGGAGGCCTACGGCCCTCCGACGGAACCCACGGCTGTCTCACTCCGGGAGCTGCTGGGCGTGATCGGCGCGCACGAGTGGCGCCTGAAGGGGGTCGACGTGCCGGCGCTCGGCGCCCGCATCCACCCGCACTACGGCGTGTTCGCGCCCGTCAGAGGCGAGTACGTCGACCTGGTCGCGCATACTCCGATGCCACCTCTGCTACCTCTGTCACCCCTGCCGCCCCAGGCGTTCCTGCCACCCCAACCATCCCTGTCACCCCAGCGCCCGCACGCTCCCACTCCCCACACCGCATTCGACCTCGGCACAGGAACCGGCGTTCTCGCCGCCGTCCTGGCCCGTCGCGGGTTCGACCGTGTCGTGGCCACCGACATCAGCCCCCGCGCCCTGGCCTGCGCGCGGGAGAACGTCCACCGGCTCCGACTGGCCGACCGTGTCGAGGTGTCGGGCCCGGGCCTGTTCCCCGACGGCCGGGCCGACCTCGTCGTCTGCAACCCGCCCTGGCTGCCCGCCCGTCCGACCAGCCCCGTCGAGCAGGGCGTCTACGACCCGGACAGCACCATGCTCCGCGACTTCCTCACCGGACTGTCCGCCCACCTCCGACCCGGCGGCGAGGGCTGGCTGATCCTCTCCGACCTGGCGGAACACCTCGGACTGCGGACCCGCGGGGACCTGCTCGACACCATCCGGGCGGCGCACCTCCGGGTCGTCGACAGGATCGACACCAGGCCCCGGCATCCGCGTTCCAGGGACACCACCGACCCCCTCCACGCGGCACGAAGCGCCGAGACCACGTCCCTGTGGCGTCTGACCGCCACACAGTGACGGGCACCTGAGGCACACGACGGCTTCTTGCCGTCCGAGCCGCCAAGTGACGTGTCCCGCGGACGCGCGAAGTCGCCCACAGGACACGTCACTTGGGCGACTTCGCGCGACCGCGGGACACCGGACACGCGGTTCAGGCGCTGTTGACCAGGTCCCCCCTCCGCACCCCGTGCGCGAGCGGCAACCCCGCCCCGAGCAGGGCCAGTTCCTCGACGACCGTGCGCCCGAGCCGCTCCAGCTCGTTGCCGAGGGAGCCGGCGATGTGCGGGGTGAGGAAGACGTTGGGGAGCCGGTACAGCGGCGACTGCGCGGGCAGCGGCTCCGGTTCCGTGACGTCGAGGACCGCGCTGAGCCGTCCGCTCACCAACTCGTCCTGGAGTGCGCCGGGTTCGACGAGCCCGCCCCGTGAGGTGTTGACGAGGACTCCGCCGTCGGGGATCAGCGCGAGCCGCCGCCGGTCGAGCATGCGGTGGGTCTCGGGGGTGTCGGGGGCGTGCAGGCTGACGATGTCGGCGGTGCGCAGCAGCTCGTCCAGCGGCAGGGGCACGGCACCCAGCGCGGCGGCCTCGGCGGGGTCGACGTAGGGGTCGTACAGGGAGACCTCGAAATCGAAGGGGCGCAGCAGTTCCAGGACACGGCGTCCGACCCGGGAGGCCCCGATGATCCCGACACGTCGGCCGACGTTGCCGACGGTCGCGTAGTCGCCGTTCGCCGGGAAGACGTGCTCGGCGCGGAACCGCTCCCGCAGCCGGAAGGTGTCCTTCCCGGCCAGCAGGATCGCGGCGAGGGTGTACTCCGCGACCGGCAGGGCGTTGGCGTCGACCGCGCTGGAGACGGCGATCCCGCGCTCCCAGACCGGGTCGCCGACCCAGCCGCGCACACTGCCGCCGGCGTGCAGCAGGGCGCGCAGCCGGGGTGCGGCGGCCAGCGCGGCCGTGTCGACGGGCGGGCAGCCCCAGCCGGTGATCAGCACCTCCGCCTCCGCCAGGGCGCCGGCGGCCGCGGGATCGGCGAAGTCCCGCACGACCAGCGCCGGATCGGTGCGGGCCAGCGAGCCGAGCCGGGCCATGAGCCGGGGCGGGAAGAGCTCGGGAAGGTGCACCGGGTTCATGGCGAACACGGCACGGGGCAGCTGCGACATGGGCAGGGATCTCCGGCTCAGGGGACGGTTTCGGTAAACGTATTCCACGCTAGAGACAGTTCGGCCGGTCGGTCAATGCTCGGCACTGGATGTCCGGGAGTCGTCCTCGCGCGCCGTCAAATCGAGACATGCGCGGAAATCCCAGGTCGGAGTGGGTGTCTCGTTACTTCCGGGAAAGCCCGACGAAACACGCGAGCCCCTGCCTCTTGTGGAAAGCCGCCCAGGAGTCCTACCGTCCCACAGCAAACGGTTACACAACACGGTCACACAACAGGTGACCGTGCACCCGCTGCCCTTCTCCAGCCGCCCGCGCCCTTCTCCCCACCGCAGGCGCTGCCCCGCCCTTCCCCGGAGGACCGATGAGCACCATGCGTACGAGAGCCGTGGCCGGTGCGGCCGCAGCCCTCTCCCTCTCCCTCGTCCTGAGCGCCTGCGGTGGCGGCGACGGGACCGACTCGGCGGCCAAGACCACCAAGGGCAAGGTGCAGCTGGAGTTCTGGAGCTGGACCGAGGGCATCCAGCAGCAGGTCGCGGTGTGGAACAAGGCGCACCCCGACACCCAGGTCAAGTTCGTCAACGCCGCGGGCGACACCGTCTACCAGAAGCTGCGCGCGGCGGTGACCTCGGGCAACGCGCCCTGTCTCTCCAAGATGGACGGGATGAACCTGGCGAACTTCGCCGCCGACGGACTGCTCACCGACATCACCGGGATCGCCGCCCCGTACAAGTCCCGCTACACCACGCCCGCCTGGAACGCCGTGAGCCCCGGCGGCGCCACCTACGGCATCCCCACCGGCTCCTCCCCGCTGTTCACCGCCTACCGGGCGGACCTCTTCCAGAAGTACGGCGTCGAGGCGCCCACCACCTGGGACGACCTCATCGCCGCGGGCAAGGCCGTGCGGAAGAAGGACAAGAACGTCAAGATCTTCAACATGGCGGGCGAGGACCCGAGCACCCTGGTCGACCTGTCCTGGCAGGCCGGCGCGCAGTGGTACGGGATCGACGGCGACCACTGGAAGATCGGCTTCACCTCGCCCGAGGCGCTCAAGGCGGGCGAGATCGTCCAGCAGCTCGTCGACAACGACCTCGCCTCCAACGCCTCCTACGCCGACCCGGGCGTCTTCAAGACCTGGGACCTCGGCAGGACCGTCCTGATGACCACGTCCACCTGGCAGTTGCCGATCTACGACACCAACTTCCCCAAGTCCAAGGGCAAGTGGCAGCTCGCCGACGCGCCGGTCTTCGACACCACCGACCCGCGGACCTCCAGCAACTTCGACGTCACCGCCGTCCTCAAGGGCTGCAAGTACCCCGACCGGGCAGCCCAGTTCGCGGCCTGGCTGTCCAGCAGCAAGGAGTCGCTGACCGCGCTCACCGACCCCGCCTCCAAGTCGGGTCTCTTCCCTGCGGTCAAGGACGTCTCGCCGTACGTCGACAAGATCATCCCGACGGACATGTTCAACGGCAGGTCCGACAGCGCGAAGGTGATCACCACGGCCGCCTCCCGGGTCGGCGACCAGTGGCAGTACGGGCCCGACTACGCGGCCATGTACTCCGAGATGCAGAAGCAGTGGGGCAAGGTCATGAAGAAGGAGCTCACCGTCAAGGCGATGCTCACCGGTCTTCAGGAGTGGGTGCTCGCCGACCTGAAGAACAAGGGCGTCAAGGCCGTCGCGGCCGGCTGATCGGGAGACTGCCTTGTCCACCCTCACACGACCGCCGAAGACCGTCCCCGACTCCCCGGCCCGGCGGCCCTCCCCGCGCCGGGCCGGGAACCGGGGCGCCTACAAGGGCCTGCTGTTCCTGCTGCCCTTCCTGCTCGGCTTCGTCCTCACCTACGTCATCCCGATCGCCTACGCCTTCAGCCAGAGCCTGCACGAGAAGAAGAGCAGCGGCATCGGCTTCGGCCCGACGAAGACCGTCTACACCGGCTTCTCCCACTTCGCCGCGATCCTCTCCGACGGCACCTTCTGGGCCGGCATGCTGCGCACCCTGCTGTTCGGCGGCGCGCAGATCACCGTCATGCTGGGCATCTCCCTGTTGCTGGCCCTGCTCCTCGACGGCATCGCCGCCCGCGCGGTCCGCTTCTTCCGCGCCGGACTGCTCATCCCGTACGTCATCCCCGGCGTCGTCTCCACCCTGATCTGGCTGTTCCTCTACAGCCCGACCGCCAGCCCCATCCTCGACATGGCCGACAGCGCGGGCCTGCACTTCGACTTCTTCGGCGGCCTCAACACCTATGTCTCGCTGGGCAATCTGCTCACCTGGCAGGGCATCGGCTTCAACATGATCCTGATCTCCGCCTCGCTCCAGGCACTCCCGCGCGAGCTGTACGAGGCCGCCCGCCTCGACGGCGCGAAGGAGTGGCGGATCGCCTGGTCGGTCAAGATCCCCAACATCACCGGGATCCTGGTGCTGACCGGCATGTTCTCCCTGATCGGGCGGCTCCAGCTGTTCACCGAGCCGCTGTTCCTGCGCTATGTGGCGCCGGAGTCCATCAGCACCGACTTCACCCCGATGCTGGAGATCTTCGACCGGGCATTCAAGACCGGCGACTACCAGTACGCGGCGGCCGAGTCGCTGGTCCTGGCCGCCGTCACCGGCATCCTCGCCTTCGTCTTCTACCGCGTCACGAACAGGAAGATGTCATGAGCAGCGCCGCCACGGCCGTCCGGCCGACCAAGGCCACCGCCGCCTCCGGGGGCGGCGCCCGCCCCACCCGCCGCGCGGTGGCCCTCACCACCGGCCTGTTGACCGTCTTCCTGCTCTACTCCCTGGCGCCCACCTGGTTCCTGCTGGTGTCGTCCACCAAGAGCCAGACCGACCTGTACTCCACCTTCGGCCTGTGGTTCTCCTCGAACCACCTCGCCGACAACTTCCACGCCGTCTGGGACTACCACGACGGGGTCTTCGGCCGCTGGATCCTCAACTCCGTCCTCTACTCCACGGTCGGCGCGGCCGGTTCGACCCTGATCTCGCTCGCCGCCGGATACGGGCTGTCGAAGTTCGCCTTCCGGGGCCGCGGCGCCCTGTTCGGGATGATCGTCGGCGCCTCGCTGCTGCCCAGTACCCTGCTGGCGTTCCCGCTCTACCTCGTCTTCGCGGAGATCGGCCTCACCAACACCGTCTGGGCGGTGCTGATCCCGTACTTCATCAACCCGTTCGGGGTCTACCTCGGCAAGGTCTACGCCGACACCTCGATGCCCACCGAGCTGATGGAGGCGGCCCGCATCGACGGCGCGAACGAACTGCGCATCTTCGCCTCGATCGCGCTCCGCCTGATGCGCACCGGCGGCATCACCATCTTCATGCTCGACTTCGTCAACATCTGGAACAACTTCTTCCTCCCCCTGTTCATGCTCAACGGCGAGCGCTCCTTCCCCGTGACCCTGGGCCTCTTCTCCTGGGTCCAACAGGCGCAGACCTCCCGGGACATGAACACCCTCGTCCTCACCGGATCCCTGCTGTCGATCGTCCCGCTCGCCGTGTTCATGTTCGCGCTCCAGAGGTACTGGCGCAGCGGAATCCTCATGGGCAGCCTCAAGTAAAGGAACGCCATGCCCAACTCCCCAAGACGTCGTGAGCTGTTGAAGTACGCCGGGGCCGCTGGTGCCGCCGTCGCCGTCGGACTGCCCTCGGCCCCCGTGGCGGCAGCCGCTCCCGGAAGACACGTGCCCGCCCCGCTGGACATCGTTGTCTTCGGCGACCCCGCCTCCGAGACCGCCCACCACCTCACCCCGACCCTCTCCGACACGGTCACCGGCGGCCTCGGCCAGAGCGCCCGCGTCCTCAACCCCACCGAACCCGCCACCTATTGGGGCGGCACGCTGAAGTTCGAGGTCGCCGTCTGCCCGACCGGCACCACCTACGTCACCGTCCGGCTCTGGGGCGACGACCACGACGACACCTCCGACGAGGCAGCCTCGGGCACCAACATGTGGCGCCTCCAGCTCTTCTGCGAGGGCAAGCAGGTCGGCTACGAGGACCAGGGCGCCGTCGACAGTCTCGACATCCTCGACACCGCGCCGCGCACCCCGGGCCGCTTCTTCTTCCACACCCTGCCGCTGCCGGAGAGGATGACCGCCGGCAGGAGGAAGGTGACCCTGGAGATCCGCGCGATGGGCCGCATCTGGTCCTACGGCCAGAACGCGGACCAGCTCTACTACAAGATGACCACGCCCTCGCGCGGCATCTACCGCCTCTACACCCACACCAGCCCGTACTTCGTGCCGCCCAAGGGCGAGGTCCAGGGCACCGCGCCCACGGCGACCGCCCGCACCGGCGGCGAGGAGGTCGTCGACGCCATCAGGGCCCGGGTGCTGAAGGACCAGAACGACCTCCTCACCAACGCGAACCCGGCCACCCTCGACGGCTGGGCCATGCAGTCGCTGGCCGAGGGCTATCTGTGGTCCGGCAGCCCCGCGTATCAGCAGGACGCCGCCGTCGACCGGGTCCTCCAGGCCATCGACGGCCGCTACATGGCCTGGAAGTCCGACGCCACCGTCATGACCGGCTCCGACCAGCAGTGGCAGGGCTTCGGCCGGGTCGGCCTGGTGCTGGCCCTGCTCTGGGAACACCTGGGGGACCGGCTCGACATCCAGGTCACCGGATCGCCGTACACCCTCACGAACCCGGGTTTCGAGACCGGCGCCGACACCCCGACCGCCTGGCAGATGCCCGGCTGGGCCACCGCCGGCGGCGGCACCTGGGCCCGTGACACCACCGTCCACCGCTCGGGCACGGCCTCGCTCAGGCTCCAGGCCGGGACCGCGAACGGCTACAGCTACGTCAACTCCACCGTCAGGGTGAAGGTCGGCACCGGCACCTACACCTACGGCGCCTGGATCAGGACCGACGGCGTCACCGGCCTCGGCGCGCACATCGACCCGCTGTTCTACGACGCGAACGGCAAGCTCGTCGGCAGCGACCACAAGGTGTACGCGAGCAAGGGCACCCACGACTGGGAGTACGTCCAGTTCGTCTTCGACACCCCGGCCGGCGCGACCCAGATGGAGATGCACCTGCGGCTGTCCGGCCCCGGCACCGCCTGGTTCGACGACGTCACCCTCGTCGTCCCCGCCGACACCACCACCCCCGTGCCGCCGGTCCGCAGGGACGCCTACGTCGACATGCTCAAGTCCAGCCGCGACTACTGGCGCCGGCACTTCCCGCACTACAGCAACCAGGCCCAGATCTGCGCCATCGGCCTCTACCAGACCAACCGCGGCCTCCGCCTGCTTGCCCCCGACCAGGCCCTGCCCGAGGCCAGGGCCCGCGACTACCTCTACCAGTCGATCGGCACGGTCCCCTACCTCGGCCCCGAGGACGCCGACGGCAACCCGACCAAACCCCTCGGCGACAGCTACTACCAGGTGACCCGGACCGGCCTGACCCGCGAACTCGGCTATGTCGGCAGCTACGGCGAGGTCATCGACTGGCTCGTCATGATGTACGAGTCCGTCACCCGCGGCCACCAGGGCCAGGAGGCGCCCGAACTCCGCGACCACATGGTCAGGATGACCAAGGCACGCGGCAGCTTCCGGGTCGTCGACGTCGACAAGGACCACCACCGGATCTCCCGCATCGAGACCGTCATCGGCTGGCGCAACGAGGTCTACCCCGGCGAGACCGCGTACGCCTCGCGCACCGCCTGGGACTCCAACCCCGTGATGTCGGCGGCCGTGTTCAAGGACCCCGACATCGTCGGCTGGACCCAGGAGATGGTCGCCGACGGCCAGCTCTACCCCCAGCTCCACCTCCAGGCCACCCACACCTGGACCCGCGTCGGCCTCAACGCCCTGCGGTTCCTCTCCCGGGACTACCCCGAGTTCCAGGCCCTGCCCGCCCGCCCCGGCCGTATCCCCACCGACTGGGACCGGCCCGACTTCGTCGTCACCGACGAGCAGAACGGCTGTGTCGCGATCAAGAACGGGAAGGAACTCCTCTTCGCCTCCCTGTACTTCCGCTCGCGCCAGGGCGTGAACAACTACGCCCGCGTCCACCACGTCACCCCCGTCGACCAGCGCTCGGCGACCGTCCGCGAGCGCTCCGCCGGCACCACCAACGAGACCTTCACCGCGCGCGACTGGGTCCTGTGGGACTACGCCATCAACGACCCCGGCGCCTCCCACATCCCGCCCGGCGGCTTCCCGCCCCCCGGCGACCCCCTCCACCAGGCCCTCGAAGGGGACGTCTACCACCTCGCCCCCGTCCCCGCGGACATCCCCGACCCCACCCTCGGCGTCCACTTCGACGGCGTCGAGACCATGCTCGTGGGCCGCGCGCCCTTCTATCTGTGCGAGTACGGCGACTACCTGATCGCCATGAACACCAGCACCGACAAGACGGTCACCCTGCCCGCCCGCCAGGACTTCGGCCCGGCCCGCGACCTCGCCACCGGCAAGAACATCGGCGCGGGACAACGGCCCAGGCTGGGCCCGCTCAGCACCCTGGTGCTGTACCGGGGCTGACCACGACCTGACCACGACCAGGGCCGGTGCGGCTCCCCGAGGGACCGCACCGGCCCCTGGCATGCCGGAAAATCGCCTCCACGCTCACCGACGAGTGACGACGAGTGACAAGGACGCCCATGAACGAGCCGTACCCGCACGGCATCCCGTTGTTCCACACCGCACTCGGCCCCACCGGTGCCCCGGCCCTGCTGCTGGTGCACGGGTGGGGCGGGGACGGCAGGGAGTGGTCGCCGCACGCGGAGGCCCTGGCCGGACGGTTCCGGGTCGTCGTCCCCGACCTGCGCGGGCACGGCCGCTCGCCGGTACCGGACGAGGGCAACACGCCCGTGGCCATGGCCGACGACCTCGCCGCGCTCGTCGAAGAGCTGGGCACCGGGCCGGTGACCGCCGTCGGGCACTCCATGGGCGGGCAGGTGGTGAACCTGTTGGCCGTACGACATCCCGGCCGCGTCCGCTCGGTGGTGGCCCTCGATCCCGCGCACGGGGCCCACGGCGCCGAGGTCGACGGGATTCCGGACCGGCTCGCCGCGTACCGGGAGCGCGGAGCCCGCGAGGCCGCCGAGTTCGTGGCCGGCGCGTTCGCCCCGGACGCCCCGGCGGGACTGCGCACGGCCCACGTCCGCACCATGCTCGGCACCCCCGACCACGTCGTCGCCCAGGCGTACGCCGGCATGTACACCGACCCCGGCGCGGTCGGCGTGCGCCCGCACAGCGAGGCGTACCTGCGGCTGCGCACCCGGCCGGCGCTCACCGTGTGGACCTCGGCGGAGGCGGCCGCGTGGGAGCGCGGCACGCTGCACGTGCCCGGGTCCCGCGTGGAGCACTGGCGGGACTCCGGGCACTATCTGCACGAGGAGCATGTCGACCGCACCGTCCGGACCTTGGCCGGCTGGGCGGTCGACGGCTGACGTCGGTCAGCTCGGCCTGAGGATCACCGCCTGGCCGCCCGCCGGGGCCATGGCCGCGTCCAGAGTGGTCCGCGCGGTGACCGTCCGGGTGCCGACCACGACCGGGGTCTGGTACGGGTTCGCGCCCGGGGTGCCGTCGCCGTAGACGGTCGCCGTCCAGGTGCCGCGGCCCAGGAACGACAGGGGCAGCGAGAGCGTCCGGGACGACTCGTTCGTCATGGCGCCGAGGTACCAGGTGTCGCCGTCGCGCCGGGCGACCGCCACGTACTCGCCGATCGCCCCGGCCAGCGTCCGGCTCTCGTCCCAGGTCGTGGGGACGGCGTTGAACCAGGGCAGGCCCGGCCAGTTCGCGGGGTTGGCGTACTTGGACGGCTTGTCGTACCAGAAGAGGAAGTTGAGGGGCTGGTAGTACACCGCGGCCATCGCCATCTGGTGGGCGTTGGTCGTCCTGTCGCGCGACTGGCCGTAGCAGATGGTGTAGTCGATCGGGCCGCCGATGTTGCGGGCGAACGGCAGCGTCACGTTGTGCGTGGCCGTCGGGAACTGCTCGTTGCCGCGGACGCCCTCCAGGCTGATCCAGTTCGGGTAGGCGCGCTCGTGGCCGAACGGCCGGACGTCGTCGTGCATGTCGATCAGCAGCTCGTACTCGGCGGCGGTCCTCGCCCAGTCGGTGATCTGGTTCGTCATCGACTGGGTGCCGTCGTTGATGAAGCCGAGCTTGACGCCCCGCACGCCCCAGCTCTTGTAGAGGCCGAAGAGGGAGTCCGCGTCGGTCAGCGCGAGCCGGTTGACGTAGAGGAAGACGCCGACGCCCTTGCTCGTGGCGTACGCGATGACCGACGGCAGGTCGATCGCGGCGATCGGGGTGGTCGCGTCCGGGGTGGTGAACTCGGGGCCGTACCAGCCGGCGTCGTACTCGATGTACTCCAGGCCCCGGTCCACGGCGAAGTCGACGCCCGCGAGACCCGCGGCCGTGGTGAGTTCGCAGCGGAAGACCTTGCCCGGCCTGATCCACGAGGTGTCGGCCAGGGCGTTGGGCGGGGCCAGGTTGAGCACCAGGTCGGCGTGGTCGACGAGTTCGGCGTGGGTGGAGCCGATGACCACCGCGCGCCACGGTGTGGTGAACGGCGCCGTGACCGTGCTGGTCGTCTCGACCGGGCCGGTGCCGCGGGCGGTGTGTTCCATCAGGTAGGCGGACAGGGCGCCGGGCTGCCCGTCGGCCGAACGGAGCATCAGACGCGGGAAGTTCAGCCGCGCGGACTCGCAGACACAGGCGAGGAGACCTTCCGTGAGGTCGGCGGTCAGCGGCAGGTCGGTCAGGGGGCCGTTGTCCGTGGTGGCGGTGCCGCTGACCGGTATGGAGCCCGGCGCCACGGGGAGGTAGGCGTCCTCGTCGCGGGCGCTGTAGACGGTGGTGCCGTCCGGGAAGGCGAACGTGGTCAGTTCGTCGGCGACGGTGACGGAGCCCGGGCCGTGCAGGACGTAACGCAGCGCCACTCCCGTCCTGTACGCGCGGACCTCGACGCCGAAGCGCGTCCCCGATGCCTTGTCCCGCAGGTCCCAGCGCTGCTCCTGGTAGTGGTCGGTGACGGTGGCGGCGCGCCCGTACACCGGGTTCCAGGTGGAGCGGGTGGTCCTGGACCGGCTCCGGGTGACCGTCACGTCGGCGCCCAGGACGGTTCCGTCGGCCAGTCCGAGGCCCAGGACGGAGGTGTCGACCACGGTCCTGCCGCGATGGTGGACGGACCAGCGCAGGGCTCCGTCCACCACCGACAGCGTGACGGTGTTGCCGCCCATGCGCGCGGTCGCGCGGACCGGGCGTCTCGGCGCGGTCCGGTCGCCGGCCGCGTGGGCCTGGCCTGCGGCGCCGAGTCCCGTCGCGGGCAGGCCGACGGTGGCGGCCGTGCCCTTGAGGAGCACCCGGCGCGCGGGCGTACCCGGGGCGCCGCTTCCGTCCGGCGTGGGCTCTTCCCGGACCTCTGGACTTCTCATCGTGGCGGGGGACCTCTCCGTTGAGGGCCGCGGCGGGGCGCGGCTCGATCCGAGTGAGGGGCGGCGTAGGGAGTAAACGTTTTCTGCTGGGGAATGTTGTACGCGCCGACGGAAGCCGGGTCAAGACCCGGGGGACTCGGGGAGAGGGCCCCTGGTGTGGCGGGTGTGGTGCCAGGGCGGGTGCGGTGCCCAGGGCGGCTGAGGGCCGGGGAGCCGTCCCGGCCCTCGCTCGGGGGACCGGAGCGGCTAGCGCGCCCAGTCGGTGTGGAGCTGCCGGGTGACCTCGGTCAGGTCGGCGATGAACATGCCGGCGAGTTCCGCGGTGAACCCGGTGCGGACGACCAGGCGCAGCACGGAGACGTCGTCGCAGGGGGCGGGGAAGGTGTAGGCGGGCAGGTGCCAGCCGCGGCCCCGCATGGCCTGGGAGACGTCGAACACGGTGAAGCCTGGCGCGCCGGGCGTCAGCCGGAAGGCGAAGGCGGGGAGTTCGGAGCCGTCCGTGACCAGCTCGTAGGGGCCGATGGCCCGGATCCGGCCCGCGAGCGCACGGGCCGTCGTACGGTTCTGGGCCGCCAGGTTGCGCAGCCCCTCGAAGCCGTACCGCAGGAAGCTGTAGTACTGCGCGACGACATGGGCGCCCGGGCGGGAGAAGTTGAGGGTGAAGCTGGGGGAGCTGCCGCCGAGGTAGTCGACCTCGAAGACCAGGTCGTCGGGGAGGGCCTCGGCGTCCCGCCACAGGGCCCAGCCGAGACCGGGGAAGACGTGCCCGTACTTGTGGCCCGAGGTGTTGATGGAGGCGACCCGCTCCAGCTGGAAGTCCCACATCAGGCCCGGGTCGAGGAACGGCGCCACCATCGCGCCGGACGCGCCGTCGACGTGCACGGGGATGTCGGTGCCGGTGGCGGCCTGGTAGCCGTCCAGGGCCAGGCAGATGTCCGCCACGGGCTCGTAGGAGCCGTCGAACGTGGAGCCGAGCACGGTGACCACACCGATGGTGTTGTCGTCGCAGTAGGCGGTGAGGGTGTCGGGCGTGAGGTGGTAGCGGCCCGGCTCCATCGGGACGTAACGCGGCTCCACCTCGAAGTAGTTGGCGAACTTCTTCCAGCACACCTGGACGTTCGCGCCCATCACGAGGTTCGGGCGGGAGACGTCCTTGCCCTGTGCGCGGCGGCGGTCCTGCCAGCGGCGCTTGAGGGCGAGCCCGCCGAGCATGGCGGCCTCGCTGGAGCCGGTGGTGGAGCAGCCGCGGACCTGCTCCGGGCGCGGGGCGTGCCAGAGCCGGGCGAGCATCCGGACGCAGCGCTCCTCCATCGCGGTGATCTGCGGGTACTCCGCGCGGTCCGCGAGGTTCTTCTCCGCCGTCTCCGCCATCAACTCCCTTGCCTGCGGCTCCATCCAGGTGGTCACGAAGGTGGCGAGGTTGAGCCGGGCGTTGCCGTCGAGCATCAGCTCGTCCCGGACCCGGCGGCCGACCAGATCGGGCGGCGACATGGACTCGGGCAGTTCGTCGACCGGCAGCAGGAGGGCGTCGGCGGGCGAGTGCCCGGTGCCGGGCGACATGGTCGGGGTGTCGAACTCGGTGGCGGGCATGACGTCGGTGTTCGTGCTGGGCATGAGTGACTCGATGCCTTTCTGGTCAGGGCGGCCCCGTGTGCTTCGACGCTAGATCGCCGAGCGCCCCGACTTCTGTGCCGATTACACCGATCCAGTGATCGATTTGCGGACTGATGAACCGGATTTTCCCTTGTGCATACTGGACGCCACTTTTGGCGCACGGTTTCCGTCCGCCCGCGCCGAAAACAGGGTGACCGCCCTGCGCGGGGCGGGCAGCATGGGGGGATGGCGCGACTCCACGACCTGGTCTTCGACTGTGCCCGTCCCGCTGCCACGGCCCGCTTCTGGGCCGCCGTCCTGGACGGCCACGCCGTCGCGCCCTACGACGACGAGGAACTGGCCCGGCTGCGCGCCCTCGGCATCACCGACACCGAGGACGACCCGACCGTGCTCGTTGTGCCGGACGGCGGCGGGCCCCGGCTGTTCTTCCAACTCGTGCCGGAGGCCAAGACCGTGAAGAACCGCGTGCACCTGGACCTGACCGCCGCGGACCCCGAGGCGGAGATCCGGCGTCTGACCGCGCTCGGCGCGACGGTCCTGGCCCGTCACCCCGGGCATGTCCTGCTGGCCGATCCCGAGGGCAACGAGTTCTGTCTGATGCTCAGCGGCTGACGGGCGCCCGCTCGTCCAGCAGGCCCTCCTCGCGCAGGGTGTCCCAGACCTGGTCCGGGATGTCCGTGCCGAACACCGCCGTGTTGCGGCGCACTTCGTCCGCGGTGCGCATGCCGACGACGATGCCCGCGACCGCCGGGTGGCGCAGCGGGAACGCCATCGCGAGCTCCGGGAGCGTGACGCCGTACGCCTCGCAGACGTTGGCGACACGGTGGGCGCGGCGCACCAACTCCGGTGCCGCGGGCAGGTAGTCGAAGGTGGCGCCCTCGGCGGGGCGGGCCGTGGCGAGCAGACCGGAGTTGAAGACGGACGCGGCGAGCACCGAGACCCCGCGGTCCGTGCAGGCGGGCAGGAACTCGTCGAGGGCGCTCTGGTCCAGCAGCGTGTAACGGCCGGACAGCATCACGACGTCCACGTCCGTCTCCTTGACCAGCCGGGTCAGCTTGCCCGGGTGGTACATCCCCGCGCCGATCGCGCCCACCAGGCCCTGCGCGCGCAGTTCGGCCAGGGCCGGGAAACCCTCGCGCAGCGCGTCCTCGAAACGGCCCTCCGCGTCGTGCAGGAACAGCACGTCGACCCGGTCCACGCCCATCCGCTCCAGCGAGTCCTCGACGCTGCGCCGCACGCCGTCCCGCGTGAAGTCCCACACCCTGCGGTGGGTGGCGGGCACCGCGAAGCTCTCGTCCATGCGGCCCTCGGGGTCCTGCGGGACCAGCAGCCGGCCGACCTTCGTGGACAGCGTGAACTCCTCGCGCGGCCGGTCCTGGAGCAGGGCGCCGACACGGCGTTCGGAGTGGCCGATGCCGTAGTGCGGCGAGGTGTCGAAGTACCGGATCCCGCTGTCCCAGGCCGCCTCCAGGGCACCCGCGGCGGTCTCGTCGTCCAAGGGCGCGTAGAGGCCGCCCAACGGCCCACCGCCGAACCCCAGTTCCGTGACCTGCACCCCGGTCGTCCCCAGCTGGTTCCGCCTCATCCACCGTTCCCCTCGTCCGGCCGACATCGCGCGATCATCCTGCCGTGACCGGGCCCCGCACCCAAGCGGTTTTCCGGACGGCCCACTGTGGCCACGGCGGGACCTCGGGTACGCGACGGCCTTATGCGGGGCGGGAGTTGGGGTCCGGTCCCGCTGCTCTCGGCGCATGGCGAACACGTACGGGTGGCGCGGCGATCTCCCGGGTGCCGCGCCGAGGGCTCGACACCCGTCCGCTCCGTCAGGCGTCCTCCGTCACCTGCGCGGGCGCCAGTTTCCTCGACTTGTCGAAGTGCACGACGTCGGCCAGCGTGCCGCCCAGGATCGCCGCGCGGTCCTCGTCGGAGACCGTGTCGTCGAAGTTCTCCGCGATGCACTCGGCGCTGCTGCGGAAGGTGCCCTCCGCGTGCGGGTAGTCGTTGCCCCACATGATCGTCGAAAGCCCGGTGATGTGACGGGCCTTGACCGCCGTCGGGTCGTCCGCGAACTGCACGTGGATCTGGCGCTGGATGTACTCGCTGGGCTTCAGCGGGTAGGGCCACTTGTCGTTGACGGTGAACAGCCGCCCCATCGCGGGCTGGTCCTTCGGTGAGCGGCTGTCGTCCCAGAACCCGAGCCACCAGTCGGGGTCCTGGCCGGTGCCGGTCCGCCAGGCCTTGTCCATGTGGCCCATGTAGGAGACCAGCCAGCCGGCGCTGAACTCGATGAGGTTGAAGTGGAGCCGGGGGAACCGCTCGCAGACCCCGCCGCCGACGAGCTGCGCGACGATGCGGCGCGGGCCGCCGTCGCCGCCCCCGCCGGCCAGCAGCCGGCCCGACACCATGTCGTCGGTGAGTTGGCCCTTGCCCATGTTGACGGCCGTCATCATGCCCCGCACGGTGACCGCCGTCTCCGACACGGCCTCCTTGACCATCACCCCGCCGGTGGCGACATGGAAGAACACCGGCATCCCGTGCGCCTGGGCGGCGGCCCACACCGGGTCGTAGACCGGGGAGTAGTACGGCGCCGGCGGGGTCTCCGGCAGCAGGATCGCGCCCAGGCCCAGCCGTGCGCAGCGCTCGATCTCGGCGACCGCCTCGGGGATGTCGGTGAGCGGGATCGCCGCCGTCGGACGCAGCCGGTCCCTGTACGGCAGGAAGCGCTCGGCGATGTAGTCGTTCCACACGCGGGCGTGTGCCATGGACAGTTCGTGGTCGTCGGTGAACAGGACGAACAGCGACAGGTTGGGGAACATCACCGACGCGTCGACACCGTCGAGGTTCATGTCCCGGATGATGTGGTCCGGCTCGCCGTCCGGGGTCTCACCGCCGTGCTGCCGGTACTTGGAAATGGTCCAGCCGTCGAAGCCGATCGTGTGGAGCTTCTTGAACTCCGTGTGCCCGCCCTCCACGATCGGCTCGTCGAGGGTGAACTCCTCCTCCCAGAGGGCCCTTTCACGCAGCTGCCTGGGGAGCCGGTCCTTGAACAGGTCCACCGGCTCGATGATGTGCGAGTCCCCCGACACGACAAATTCCTTGAACACGGGTCGTACCTCTCTCCGAGCTGATTGTGAGTACCGACCGGTCGTTCCACAATTGATGGAATCAGATGTACCCTTCTCGATTCCGTGCGTCAAGGGAAAGGGACGCGGACGTCAGGACACCGGTCGTCCGCCGACGAGGACGGTACGGACTGTCTCGCCGGACAGCGTGGCGAGGACCTCGCGCAGGGGCACCCGGAGCAGACACAGGTCGGCGGCCGCACCCACGGCGACCGTGCGGGCCCGTGCGGGCCGCCCCGGCTCGCCGAGGAACAGGCCCAGTGCGGTCCGTGGGGTGATCGCCTCGCCGTCGTCGCGGGCCACGGCCGCGCGCATCACCGCCCAGGGGTCGGCGGTGCCGTACGGCGCGTCGGTCCCGGCGGCGACCGGGACACCGGCCTCGGCCAGGGTGCGGCAGCGGTACAGGTGGGGCCGGTCGTCGAGGTCGGTGTCCGTCGCGTAGGCGGCCGCCCGCTCCACCGGGAAGTGCGGCTGCGTCACCACGGTCACACCGAGCCGCCGCAGCCAGGGGATCGTCTCGGCCGGGATCACCGAGCCGTGCTCGATCCGGTCGCCGGGTACCGGGCCCGCCTCGTCCAGGGCGAGCAGGGTCACCAGCAACTGCACCCGGGTCACACAGTGCACGGCGACCGGCCGGGGCCGTACGGCCGCCATGGTCGCCGCGAGCGCGTCCGGCGTCGGCAGGGTCGTGTCGTCGAGCATCAGCTTCACCGGCGGGTCGACGCCCATCACGACCAGGCGCTGTGGCAGCACCGACAGCAGCTGGGTGAGCCCCGGCCCGGGACGCGGATCGGCGTTGGTGAACCCGGTGACCCCCAGGGCCGCCGCCCGTCGTCCCAGGCCCTCCAGATCCAGCGGGACCGGCGGGGTGAACCCCCGCAGCCGTTCGTCCTCCCGCCAGAACCGCCCGTCTCCCTCAGCCCTCAACCCGGCCGCCCGCAGCGCCGCGCTGTTCCACACCCACAGCGCCCCGGTCCGGTGCTGCACCCTCACCGGCCTGTCCGGCGCGATCTCGTCCAGCACCCGCCGGTCCAACTCCCCGGCGACGCTCTCGTGATACCCGACGGCCCGCACCCACGCCCCGGCCACGCCACCTCGCAGCGCCGCCGCGAACTGCTCGACACCGCGCACCTCTTGGGGACCCACCCGCACGGACGCGGCCTCGGCGGCGAGGGCCGCGAGGTGGATGTGGTGATCGTGCAGACCGGGGAGGAGGGCGCCGCCTCGACCGTCCAACTCGTCTTCAGTGGAGTGGAGTTCGGTGAGGTCCTTGTCGCGAGGGCGGTCTGCGGCTTCGGACAGGGACGCAGGCGCGGCACCCCGCCCCGCCGCCCGCGCCCCGGTCTCCGCACCCCGCCCCGCCGTCCGCGCCCCGATCTCCGTGACCCGCCCCTCCTCGACGCGCACATCCACCAGGCCCCGGCCCTCGACCTCGACGTTCCTGATCAGCACGGTCGGCGCTCCCCCGCGGCGGAGTCCGCGAGGGCCGCCGCGCAGGCCGCCATCGACACGCACAGCAACTCCCCGCCGCCCCGGGCCAGGGAACGCGCGGCGGCGTGGGCGGCGAAGACGCCGGTGACAGGGTCGGCGAGCGCGTCGCCGAGGAAGAGCGGGTCTCCGTCGGCGTCGGCCGACGTCAGACCGCCGGCCACCGCCGCGTCGTCCCCGAAGGCGATACGGTCGTCCGCGCGGCCGTAGCCCGTGATGCCGACCCAGACCCGCCCGGGCCGGGCCGCCAGGAAACGCTCGGCGTGGATGCCGAGCCTCCGCAGCGCCCGCGGCCGGGACGCCTCGATGACCACGTCGGCCCCGGCGACCAGTTCGGTGAGCGCCTCGGACGGGAAGTCCACGACCAGGCTCTCGTGGCCTTCGTGCAGCCGGCGATAGAACTCCGGAGAGCCGAAGCGCGCCCCGTCCGGCCTGGTCGAGCTCTCCACCTTCACGACCTCGGCCCCCGCGAGCCCGAGCAGCCGGGCGCACAACGGCCCCGCCCAGAGGGCGGACAGGTCGACGATCCGATGCCGAGGCCGATGCCGAGGCTGCCCCAGGCGCTCGACCAGGACAGGTGCGCGGCCGTCGCGGGCCGAGCCGAGTTCCGCCGCCGCGATGCCGAGCAGCTGTGCGTTCCGGGCGACCTCGGCCGCCGTGACCCGCTCGGCGGCGTCGGACAGTTCGGCGTCCGGCGAGCCCAGCAGCGCGACCAGCGCGGGGACGGCGGCCGTGTCGTCCGGCCGGGCCAGGTTGACCGCCGCCCAGCCGTCCGCCGTCCGCAGGAGCCGGCAGGAGCCGCCCGCCGAGGTCCGGCCGGGGAGCGGGTGGCCCATCAGTTCGGCGCGCAGGAAGAGCACTGTGGGCAGGTCGACCGGTACGCCGGTCAGTTCGGTGAAGTCGTGTGCCGCGTCGGCGAGCGGGGCGAGGAACGGCTCCACCGGCTCCAGCCAGTGGTCGAGAGCAGCATTCTTCAGCAAGTGAACGCCCTTCTCCGCGCAGGCGGTTTCACATTACACTCCGGTGCTCATGCAGCCGCCCTTCCTGCTGGTCGACCTGGACCGCACAGCGCCACCGAGCGTGGGCGAGCCACAGGACCGGGTGCTGGTGGGTGTGGCAGGCGACCGCAGGGAACCGCCGGAAGGCTTCGACATCCTGCTGACCGGCGCCTCCGACCCGCCCCGACCGTGGGTGTCCTGCGCGGACCCGTACGCCACCGCCCGTCGACTGGAGGAAGTCGTCACGGCCCAGCCCGCCGCGGCCCTCGCGCTGGTCCAGGTGCTGCGCATGGGCGCCCGGCTCACCGGACCCGACCAGCTGGTCCTTGAGTCCCTCGCCTATTCGACCCTCCAGGGCGGCAGCGGTTTCCGGGACTGGCTCGCCGCCGCTCCCCGCCGAACCCCGCGTCCCGCCACCGAACCGGTCCGGCTGGCGCGGGACGGCGCACGGCTGACCGTGACCCTGGACCGGCCCTGGGTGCGCAACGCCTTCGACGCCGCCACCCGCGACGCCCTGTGCGAGGCGCTGCACCTCGCGGTCGCCGACCCGACGCTCACCCGGGTCGACCTGCGCGGCAACGGCCCCGCGTTCTGCAGCGGGGGAGACCTCGCCGAGTTCGGTACGTCCCATGACCCCGCCCTGGCCCACCTGGTGCGCGTCGGGCGCAGTCCCGCGGCTCTCCTCCAGCGGTGCGCCCCCAAGGTGACGGCCCATCTGCACGGCGCCTGTGTCGGCGCGGGCATCGAGCTCTCGGCGTTCGCGGGCCGGGTGCTCGCCGCGCCGGACACGGTGGTCCGGCTGCCCGAGGTCGGCATGGGGCTGATCCCGGGCGCGGGCGGCACGGCGAGTCTCCCGGTGCGGATCGGGCGGGAGCGCACGGCCTGTCTCGCCCTGTCCGGCGGAGAGTTGACAGCAGACGAGGCCCTTGCCTGGGGGCTCGTCGACGAGGTCACGGGCGACGCTCGGTAGAGCCCGCCGTCCATCCGGAGCAGCGCACCCGTCCCGTCGTACGGCTGGAGAGGTCGTGGGCGAGGTGTGGCGCCGTGGAGACGGCCTTCCCGGGTGCAGCCGACCCCGATCTGCGCAGCCTCAGCCCCCCCGCCCCCTCGCTCACCAGGCCGACCACCCTCCGTCCACCGTGACCGTCGTCCCCGTCACGAACCGCGACGCGTCCGACGCGAGGAACACCGCGGCCCCGCCCAGCTCGTCGGGGCTGCCCACCCGGCCCAGCGGAGTGGAGCGCACGATCCGTTCGCCCCAGCGGCTGTCCAGCAGCCCGGAGCTGAGGTCGGTGTGGAAGTAGCCGGGGGCAAGGGAGTTGACCCGCACCCCCCGGTCGGCCCACTCCACCGCGAGGGCCCGGGTCAGCGCCTCGACGCCGCCCTTGCTCGCGGCGTACGCGGCGATCCGCTCGAAGCCCGTGCTCGCGTGCACGGACGAGACGTTGACGATCGACCCGGAGCGCTGCTCCAGCATCACCTTGCCGGCCTCGCGGCAGCAGTGGAACGTGCCCTGGAGGTTGACGTCCATGACCTGCCGCCAGTCCTGGTCCGTCACGTGCTCGCTGCGGGTGAAGTGCGGGCTGATCCCGGCGCAGTTGACGACCGAGTCCAGCCGGCCCGACCACCGCGTGATCCGCTCGACCATGTCCCGCACCGCGTCGGAGTCGGCGACCGAGCCGGGCACGACCAGCACCTTGCCGCCGTCCCCGGCGAGTTCGGACTCCAGCCGCGCCAGGTCCGACGCGGTGCGCGCGGTCACCGCCACCGCCGCGCCCGCCTGGCACAGGGCGACGGCGATCGCCCGGCCGAGTCCCTTTCCGGCCCCGGTCACCCACACGGTCTTGCGGTCCAGGCGCAGGTCGTTCACGAGGGCTCCTCGGCGGGAAGGTCGCGCAGGGTCCGCTTGAGGACCTTGCCCGAGGGGGTACGGGGGAGTTCGCCGACGAAGTCGAAGCGCGCGGGCACCTTGAACCTGGCCAGCCGGGCCCGGCAGAACTCCCGAAGCTCCGCAGCCCCCGTGTCCGTCCCCGGCCGCAACACCACGAAGGCGCGCGGCACTTCGCCCCAGCGGGGGTGCGTCAGCCCCACCACGGCGGCCTCCAGCACCGCGGGGTGCTCGTACAGCACCCGCTCCACCTCGGGGGTCGCGATGTTCTCGCCGCCGGAGACGATCATGTCCTTCTTGCGGTCGTCGATGTAGAGGAAGCCCTCCTCGTCGACATGGCCGATGTCCCCGGTGTGGAACCAGCCCTCCCGCAGCGCGGCCGAAGTGGCCTTCTCGTCCCGCCAGTAGCCCGCGAACACCTTCGGCCCGCGCAGGGTGATCTCGCCCAGCTCCCCGGCCGGGACCTCCTTGCCGGTGTCGTCGACGATCCGCACGCGCGTGTGCGGCACCGGACGCCCGACCGAGCCCAGCTTGGCCAGAGCGTGCTCGCGGTCGAGGAACGTGTCGCCGGAGACCGTCTCGGTCAGCCCGTAGGCGTCGGCGAACCAGGCGTTCGGGAACGCGGTCATGATGCGCCGCAGCACCGGCTCGGGCGTCTTCTCGCCGCCGCCCAGGACGAAGCGCACGGAGGAGGTGTCGTAGCCTTCCCGATCCGGCACCTCCAGGACGGCGTTGACCATCGCGGGCGCCAGCCACACATTGGTCACGCGGTGCTCCTCGATCGAGCGCAGCGCCCCGACCGGGTCGAACTTTCTCTGCAGGACCACTCGTCCGCCCGCGTACAGGACGCCGAGGGCCGGCATGTCGAGTCCGCCCACGTGGTAGAGCGGGCCGCCGATCAGCGTGGTGTCGGCGGCGGTCAGCCCGAAGTGGACGATGTGCGCCAGGTTCTTCGCCTGCACATTGCCGTGGGTGACGCACACCCCCTTGGGGCGGGCCGTGGTCCCGGAGGTGTACATCAGCCGCTGGAGGTCGTCGGGCCCCGTCTCCACGGGCTCCACCCGGGCCCCCGGATGCCGGGCGAGCAGCTCCTCGTACCCGGTCCACGGCTCGGCGACGCTCTCGCCGCCGACCTGGATCCGGTGCTCGAGATCCGGCAGCTGCGCGGCGATCCGGTCCGCCGCCCGCCCGAATTCCGGCTCCGTCACGAGGACCTTCGCCTGCGCGTGCCCCAGGATGTACCGCCATTCCTCCTCGGACAGCCGGTAGTTCAGCGGCAGGAAAACCGCGCCGAGGCGTCCCGCCGCGTACACCAGCTCCAGGAATTCCGGCTGGTTGTAGAGCAGCAGTCCCACGACGTCACCGCGCCGGACGCCCAGCTCGGCCAGTCCCGCGGCCAGCCGGTTCACCCGCTCGTGCAGCTCCCGCACGGTCAGGCGCTGCTTTTCCTGTACGACGACCACGGCCTCGGGCCGCTGTGACAGGTGGTAATCGAGGATGCTGGCGAAATTGTGCACGGCAACTCTCTCGGCTCGGCGGCCGGGAATGTCCCGACCGGTCGGTTGCTCGCTCCCAAGATTTAGTGTACCTCTTGGTCTATAAAACCTGATCGCACTCTACGACGACGCGCGTCGAGCGACAACCCGTCCGACCACCGGCGATGCCGCTCCCCGCGGAGGAGGGCCTCGTGCCACGTATCCGCCTCGACACCGACGGACCCGTCGTCACGGTCCGCCTCGACAACCCGCCCATGAACGCCTTCGACGACCGCCAGCGCGACGAGCTGGCCGCTCGTGCGCGCGAACTGGCGGACGCCCGGGGCGTACGTGCCGTGGTCCTGCACGGAGGGGACCGGCTCTTCGCGGCCGGCGCGGACATCAAGGCCCTGTCCCTGATGGACCCCGAGGAGGTGCGTGTCTGGAACCGCGCGCTCCAGCGGACCTTCGACGAGGTCGCCCGGCTCCCCATGCCGGTGATCGCCGCGATCACCGGCTACGCCCTCGGTGGCGGCCTGGAGCTGGCCCTCGCCGCCGACTACCGCGTCGCGGCGGACGACGTGGTCCTCGGCCAGCCCGAGGTGCAGCTGGGCATCATGCCTGGCTCGGGCGGCACCCAGCGCCTGGTCCGCCTGATCGGCCCGTCCCGGGCGAAGAACCTCCTGATGACCGGCCGCCGGGTGGACGCGGAGGAGGCCCTGCGACTGGGCCTGGTCGACGAGGTGGTCCCCAAGGACACGCTCCTCGACACCGCCCTCGCCTATGCCCACCGCCTGGCCGAGGGCCCACCGGCAGCCCTGGAGGCCATCAAGGAAGCGGTCGACCACGGTGCCGACACCGGCCTGTCGACCGGCCTGGCCCTGGAACGCTCCCTGTTCACAGGTGTGTTCGCCACTCAGGACGCCACCCACGGCATCAGCTCCTTCTTGGAGCACGGCCCGGGCAAGGCGAACTTCAGGGGCCCCGAAGGGGCCCTGTAGGGGCGCGGGGAACTGCGCGACCGGCCACGAAGAGCCCGCACCCGGCAGACGGCGATCCGCGGCACTCACACAAGGCGTACGACACGAAGGGGACGGACAAATGAAGGCGTTGCGCTGGCACGGCCCGAGGGACCTGCGGCTGGAGGAACTCCCCGACCCGCGCGAGCCACAGCCCCACGAAGCCGTCATCGACGTGACCTGGTGCGGAGTCTGCGGCACCGACCTCCACGAGTACCTCGAAGGCCCCCACATGATCCGCAACGGGCCCCACCCCCTCACCGGGGCCAGCCCCCCACTCGCCCTCGGCCATGAACTCAGCGGCACAGTAAGAGCGTTGGGCGCAGAAGTACCCGGCATCACCGTCGGGGACCGTGTCACCGCAGACCCCGTATGGCGCTGCGGAGTCTGCTACTGGTGCGTCAGGGGCGAGTACCACATCTGCCCCAGGAGCGGCTCCGTCGGCCTCGCTTCCCCCGGCGCCTTCGCCGACCGCGTCACCGTCCCGATCGCCGGCCTGACCCGCCTGCCGGACAACGTCGACGACGAGTCGGCGGCCGTGGCCGAACCCCTCGCCGTCGGCCTGCACGCGGTGACCCGTGGGGGAGTACGCCCCGGCGACAACGTCCTGGTCGTCGGCGGCGGCCCGATCGGCTTCGCCGTGGTCCTGGCCGCGAAGCTCGCGGGCGCCGCCGGTCTCCACGTCAGCGAACCCCTGAAGGAGCGCCGGGACCGCCTCCTCGAACTCGGCGTCACCGAGGCCTACGACCCGCGCGAGACCGACGTACGCCGGGAGCTGTTCCTCAAGACCGGCCGCATCGGTCCTGACGTCGTCATCGACGCGACCGGCGTGCCCGCGCTCGCCGCGCAGGCCGTCGCCACCGTCCGTCGTGGCGGACGGGTCGTTCTGGCCGGTGTCGGGCACGGCAAGGTCGAGTTCGACATGGGGCAGCTCGTCTTCTACGAGCGAGCCGTGCTCGGCACGCTCGGCTACCACCACGACATCCCCCGCGTGATCGACCTCATGAGCACCGGACGCCTGGACGCCGCACCTCTGATCACCGGACGTTTCGCGCTCGCGGAGGGAGCCGGGGTCTTCGCGGACCTGGCCGCCGACCGGGCCCGCCACCTCAAGGTTCTGTTGACCCCGAAGGGACTGTGACATGGATTTCGACCTGCCGGAGGAGACCCGGGACCTCCAGGACATGGTCCGCGAGTTCGCGGCCAAGGAGATCAGCCCGCACGCGGCCGAGTGGTCCGAGAACGAGCACTTCCCCACCCACGTCTTCACCAAGCTCGGCGAACTCGGCCTGATGGGCATGCTGGTGCCCGAGGAGTACGGCGGAGCGGGTTCCGACACCGTCTCCTACGTGGCGGTCATGGAGGAACTCGGCGCCGCCGACCAGTCGGTCGCCTCCTCCTGGAACGCGCACTCGACGATCGCCACCCTGCCACTGCTCGCCTACGGCACCGAGGCCCAGAAGCGGCGCTGGCTCACCCCACTGGCCAGTGGGGAGGCGATAGGCGCCTTCGGCCTGACCGAGCCCGACGCCGGCTCCGACGCCGCCGGCATCGCCACCACGGCCCGCCGTGCGGACGGGGGCTGGCTGCTCAACGGCACGAAGATGTTCATCACCAACGCCGGCACCGACATCAGCCAGGGCGTCACCCTGCTCGCCACCACCGGCAAGGGCGCGGACGGCCGCAAGGGCTACGCCACCTTCTACGTCCCCACCGGAACCCCCGGCTACAGCTGCGGCCCCAAGCTGAAGAAGCTGGGCTGGCACGCCATGGACACCCGGGAACTGGTCTTCGACGACTGCTGGATCCCCGAGGACCATCTGATCGGCGAGGAGGGCGGCGGGCTCCGGCAGTTCCTGTCGGTGCTGGACAAGGGCCGTATCAGCGTCGCCGCCCTCGGTCTGTCGCTGGCCAAGGCGGCCCTGGCGCTGGCCCTCAAGCACGCCACCGAACGCCATCAGTTCGGGCGCCCGCTCTCGGACTTCCAGGCGGTCTCGCACAAGCTCGCCGACATCGGCACCGAGGTCGAGGCGGCCCGCTGGATGGTCTACCGGGCGGCCTGGCTCGCAGACCGGGGACGGCCGCACAGCACCGAGGCCGCCATGGCGAAGCTCTACGCCTCCGAGGTCGCCAACCGGGCCGCCTCCGAGGCGGTGCAGATCCACGGCGGCTACGGCTATGTGCGGGAGTCGGAGATCTCCCGGTTCTACGCCGACGCCAAGATCCTGGAGATCGGCGAGGGCACCAACGAGATCCAGCGCAACGTCATCGCCCGGGCCCTGGTGAAGGGCGTATGACGAGTGTCCCGCGGTGCGCCGGAGCGCACCGCGGGTCCCGGTCAGCTCCCGACCGCGGCCGGCTCCCAGACCGCCTCGGGGTCGAGCGGCAGCTCCGGCCGGTCCCGCGTGAACTGCGCGGCCTTCGCCTCGGTGTCCTTGAGGGCGTCCTCGGTCGCCCCGAAGCCGCGGAACAGGGTCGCGCAGTACTCCCGGGCCAGATAGGGCGGGTCCCAGCGGCCCCCCGGCCTGACCCACTGGTAAGTGTGGTTGTGCAGGTTGAGGAACTGAAGGGTCGCCAGGCGCGGTTCGACCACGCGGAAGCTGCCCCGCTCGGCGGCGTCGATCAGCAGCCCGGTGATCAGGTGCTCGAAGTCGGAGCGCTGGCCCAGCAGGGTCTGGAGCTCGGGGCCGGTGAGGCTGCGGTAGTCGTGCTCGTACACCCAGATGTGGTCGAGCCGGTGGAAGATGATCGTCAGCAGCGACTCGGACAGCAGCCGCAGCCGTACCAGCGGATCCACGTCGAGCTCGGCGATCTGGCGGGCCCGGGACAGCAGCGGGCTCATCACCCGGCCCTGGATCTCGATCAGCAGGTTCTCCTTGGAGCCGATGTAGTAGTACAGCGCTCCCTTGGCGAGCCCCACGGCACGGCCCAAGTCGTTGACGGAGGTCGCCGCGTAGCCCTGGCGGGCGAACAGCTCGGCGGCCGTGTCGATGATCTTCTGGCGCCGGACCTCGAAGTCCGGCCCGTGGCCTGGCGGTCGTGGCATCGCATCTCTCCCCTGACGAGACGACGGGTCGAACCGACCCAACCCCGGGGCACGCACCGGGCGCTGCGGGGGCGTCCGGGGGGACAGCGGTCCCCGGGATGTCGTCACTCTAGTTTGCTAGACCAAACGGTACATTAAAAGACGGACTCGGACGGCGCGGGGCGCGCCGTCCGCGCGAGCATTGCGAGGACGCCCATGACTCAGGCACCGCAGTTCATCGACGCGGGCACGGGGACCCGATCCGCGCACGCGGAACAACTCCTGGAAATGTACCGGCGGATGCGCCGGATCCGCCGTTTCGAGGAGCGGGCGTCCGAGCTGTACAAGGCGACGGAGATCCCCGGCTTCCTGCATCTGTCGATCGGCCAGGAGGCCACCGCCGTCGGCGCCTGCTGGCCGCTGGGCGAGCGCGACGGCATCACCTCCACGCACCGCGGCCACGGCCACGTCCTCGCCAAGGGCCTGGACACCGCGTCGATGATGGCCGAGCTGATGGGCAAGGAGGCGGGCACCAACCACGGCCGCGGCGGCTCCATGCACATCGCCGACCCGCGTCTCGGCATCTACGGCGCCAACGGCATCGTCGGCGCCGGCCTCCCGATCGCCGCCGGGGTGGCCACGGCAGCCAAGCTGCGCGCGGCCGGGGACGTGGTCGTGGCGTTCTTCGGCGACGGCGCGGTCGCCCAGGGCATGTTCCACGAGGCCGTGAACCTGGCCGCCGTGTGGGACCTGCCGGTGGTCTTCCTCTGCGAGAACAACCACTACTCGGAGTTCTCGCCCGCCTCCGAACAGCACCGCGCCCCGCTCTCCGCCCGCGCCGCCGGATACGGCATCGGCTACGCCCACGTCGACGGAAACGACGTCCTGGCCGTCGCCGGGATGATGACCGACGTGGTGGAACGCCTGCGCGAGGGCGGCGGCCCGGTGCTCGTCGAGGCCGAGACCTACCGCTGGCACGGCCACTACGAGGGCGACCCCGAGCGCTACCGCACCCCCGAGGAGGTCGCCGCCGCCAAGGAGCGCGACCCCCTGATCGTCGCCCGCCGCCACCTCGCCGGGGCCGGCGTCGACAGCGCCCTCGTGGACGCCGTGGACGAGGAGATCGACAAGGAGATCGAGGCGGCCGTCCAGTGGGCGCGCACCCTGCCCGAGCCCGCCCCGGAGACGCTGTACGACTTCGTCTCCGCCCCGCGCACCGCCGTACCGGAACCCGCTCCCGCCTCCGCCTCCGCCTCCGGCGAGATCTTCCGCTCGATGGACGCCGTACGCCTCGCCCTGGAGCACGAACTGAGGACGGACCCCTCCGTGTTCGTCGCCGGCATCGACGTCGGCGCCGGAGGCAACGTCTTCGGCCTCACCCGCGGCCTCGCCGACGCCTTCCCGGGCCGGGTGCGCGACACCCCGATCAGCGAGAGCGCCGTCATCGGTACGGCGGTGGGGGCGGCCATGGCCGGGATGCGGCCGGTCGTCGAGATCATGTACATGGACTTCATCGGTGTCTGCCTGGACATGCTGCTCAACCAGGCCGCCAAACTCCGCTTCATGACCGGCGGCCGGGCCTCCCTGCCGCTGGTCGTGCGCACCCAGTTCGGCGCCGGACGCTCCTCGGGCAGCCAGCACTCCCAGAGCCTGGAGGCCCTGCTCGCGCACATCCCCGGCCTGACCGTGGTGATGCCCTCCAACCCGGCCGACACCTACGGCCTCCTGCGCGCCGCCGTCCGGGACCCGAACCCGGTGATCTTCGTCGAGAACCGGCTCCAGTACGGCCTCAAGGGCCCCCGCCCCGACGCGGACCACCTGATCCCGCTCGGGAAGGCGAAGGTCGTCCGCGAGGGCACGGACGTCACCCTCGTCTCCTGGTCCCGGATGGTTCACGACTGCCTCGCCGCCGCCGAGACCCTGGCCGGTGAGGGGGTGAGCGTCGAGGTGATCGACCTGCGCACCATTGCCCCGCTGGACCGCGAGACCGTGCTCGACTCCCTGGCCAGGACGAACCGGTTGGTCATCGCGCACGAGGCGGTGAAGGACTTCGGCGTCGGCGCCGAGCTGTCCGCCCTCGCGGTCGACGAGGGGTTCTGGCATCTCGACGCACCGGTGACGAGGGTGGCCCCGCCGCCGGTCCCGGCGCCCTACGCGCCCTCGTTGGAGCGGACATGGCTGCCGTCCAGGGACACGATCGCGGCGACGGTACGGCGGATCGCGGCCGTCTGAGGCACACGCGGAAGGGGCCCTCCTCGGAGGGCCCCTTCCGCGTCGATACGTCAGACCGTGGCGACCGGCGTCAGTGGACTGCCCTGGGTGCCGGGCAGGTTCAGCGGGGGAGCGGTCAGCAGGAAGCGGCTGCGGTCGTGCTCGCGCAGCCAGGCCGCGAGGTCGTGGAGGTACCACAGCTCGCCCAGCGGCACGCCCAGCTTGAACAGGCACAGGTGGTGGATGGGCAGCAGGGTGTGCCGGCCCTCGGCCCGGGTGACGCCCACGCCCTCGACCGCGTAGTTGTCCGCGATCAGCGCCGACATCTGCGAGTCGGCGATCCACTTCAGGATGTCCGGGTCGTCCGCGTCGAGGTAGGCGGCCGTCTGGTGGATGGCCACCGGGTCCGGGTTCTTGTTCCAGGCCAGGACCTGGGTGGCGAAGCCGGTGTGCAGCAGGACCATGTCACCGGGCTCCACGACCACGTCGTCCGCGGCCATGATCTCCTGGAGCTGCTTGAAGCCGACCGGCTGGTAGCCGGTGCCCAGGTGGTGGGCGAGGTCGATCAGCACGCCCCGGCCCTGCACGCCGTGCTGCGCCATGTGCTCGAGACCCAGGTGGCGGGCGAAGCTCACGCTCCCGCTGCCGTCCCCCTTGGCGTCCTCCCGCGGGCCGACCAGGTCGGTGCCGGGCCGGTAGCCGTTGTAGTAGACCGGCTCGGCCTCGCCGTCGCCGTCCGCGTCGAACTCCGCGCCCTGGTGGGCCAGCGAGTCCCACTGGGTCGAGTACTGGAGCCACAGCGTGACCACGTCGTCGGACCACACGTCGATGAGCGAGGGGTCGATCCGGTCCCGGGCCACGACGTTGTAGAAGACGTCCTGGTTGTGCTGGAGGTCCTCGGTGGGCCGCAGGATCGGCGGGTAGCGGCGCTGGTTCAGGGCCGTGCCGCCCGGATAGTCGAGCGGCAGGCTCAGGCTGAACGTGACGCCGTGCTCGACCTCGCGCACCCCCTGGAGCACCTTCTCCGGGGTCAGCAGGTTGATGCGCCCCAGCTCGTCGTCCTCGCCGAACTCGCCCCAGGTCGAACCGGGCGGACGCTGCTTCCAACGCTTGCTCACGATGTTGCCTCCTCGTGCGACGGTCCCCGTTGACAGCCGTCAGTATGCTATTGAGATTGGACCGAACGGTCAACAAATCTCTCGATTGATAATAGACTGAGTGGTCGAAAGATGCTTCGATCTTGGAGGACGAATTGAGCGAATCCACAGCGGCGTGGGTCGCGGCCGGTGTGCGGGCCGTGATAGGCGCGCACACCCAGGCGCAGGACGCCGGCCGCACCGACGACATCGTCGCCCTGTACACCCCCGACGCCGTGCTCGAACTGCCGGGCATGGAACCGGTCGAGGGGTATGACGCCCTCCGCGAGGCCTTCAAGGCGTGGGAGCCGGCGCAGCCCCAGCTGCACCTGGTGACCAACACCGTCGTCACCGCCACGGCCGACGGCGGGGCGACCGCCACCAGCGACGTGGCCTTCCTACAGCGCGGCGAGACCGGCTGGGCCGTCCAGCTCGTCGGCCACTACGACGACACCCTGCGGCTGCACGAGGGCGCCTGGCGCCTGCACCGCCGCAGCACCACCTTCCAGTAGCCGACCCCCACCCTCGGGAGCGAGATGAGCACTTCGATCGAGGCGTCGGCCGCGGCCGACGTCCAGGCCGCCGTCGGCGCCTACGCCCAGGCGCTGGACACCGGCCGCTTCGCCGACCTGGCCGACCTGTTCTGGCCCGACGGCGTCGCCGAGATAGCCGGCATCGGCACCTTCGAGGGCCGCGAGGCCATCCGCGAGGGCTACACCGCCTTCGCACCGAGTCAGCCGCAACTCCACCTGACGGCCAACACCGTGGTCACCCAGGTGACCGACGACGAGGTCAGCGCGGTGAGCGACCTGGCCTTCCTCCAGCGCGGCGAGGCCGGCTGGGCGGTCCAGATCGTGGGCCGCTACGACGACACGCTGACCCGGCGTGACGGCGTCTGGCGGTTCCGGAAGCGGGTGACGACCTTCCTCCAGTAACCGCACGGACAGCACAGGGCCCCGCCGGGACGGACATCCGATCCCGGCGGGGCCCCGCGACGGCGCTCAGGCGTCCTGCCCGGCTGCCTTGGAGAAGCCGAAGGTGTCGAAGCCGTTCGCGCCGACCTCCTTGATCAGCTCCTGGAGCTTCCACCGCCCGGTGGGGTTCAGCAGCTGACGGACCGGCTTGCCGGGGATGTTGGCCCCGTAGAAGTAGCTGCTCTTGAGGAACGACGACTGCCCCGAGCTGTCGTTGACCAGGTCGGTCCACTCCCGCTCCGCGCCGTCGGTCACCTCGACCACGTCATGGCCGTGCTCACGGGCGTGCACGAGGACGTCGGTGACGAAGTCCACCTGGTCGCCCGAGTAGCGCGGGTTGTTGCCGAGCGCGCCGTGCGGACCGCCGGGGAAGAAGAAGTTGGGGAAGCCGGCGACCGCGACCCCGAGGTACGTCGACGGGCCGTCCTTCCAGTACTCCTCGAGCGGCAGGCCCCCGCGCCCGCGCACCCCCAGCCGGTTGAGCGCGCCGGTGCCGAAGTCGTAGCCGGTCGCCCAGATGATGACGTCGAACTCCCGCGTGCCGTCACCGGTCTCGATGCCGGTCTCGGTGATGCGGATGATCGGCGTCTCGTTGATGTCGACCAGCTCGACGCCCGGCTTGTTGAACGCCTCGAAGTAGCCGGTCACGAAGGGCGGTCGGCGGCCGCCGTAGCCGTGGTCCTTGGGGATCAGCTTCTCGGCGGTGTCCGGGTCCTCGACGATGCCCCGGATCTTGGCGGCGATGAACTCGCACCACTCCTGGTTCACCGTCGGGTTGGTCGTCATGTCGTAGTAGTGCTCGGACAGCTTGGTGAACCCGGGGCCGTTCCACCGCTGTTCGTAGAACTCCTGGCGCTGCTCGGGGGAGTCGTCCAGGCCCGAGCGCATGGTGATCTGGTGCAGGAACCCGCTCACCGAGGTGTTGAGCGTGTCGCGGATCGACTCGAAGTCCGCCTTGAGACCGGCCTGTTCCTCGGGCGTGATCGGGGCGTTGTTGAGGGGCGTGGCCCAGTCGGCGACCTTCTGGAACACCGTGAGCCGCTCGACCTCGTCGGCGATGGCCGGGACGATCTGCACCCCGCTGGAGCCGGTGCCGATCTGCGCGACCCGCTTGCCGGCGAAGTCGACCGGCTCCTTGGGCCAGCGGCCGGTGTGGTGCTGGTCGCCGCGGAAGTCGGCCCGCCCGGGGATCTCCGGGACGAACGGCACCGACAGGATGCCGGTCGCCGCGACGACGTAGCGCGCGCGGTGCTCGGTGCCGTCGTCCGTCGTCACGGTCCAGGCGCCGGCCGCCTCGTCGAAGACGGCCGAGGTCACCTTGGCGCCGAACACCATGTGCCGGCGCAGGTCGAAGCGGTCGACGACGTGGTTGAAGTAGCGCTCGATCTCCGGCTGCCCCGCGAACCGCTCCGACCACTCCCACTCCTCCCACAGCTCCTTGGAGAACAGGTAGCCGTAGGTGTAGCTCTCGGAGTCGAAGCGGGCCTCGGGGTAGCGGTTCCAGTACCAGGTGCCCCCCACGCCGGTGCCGGCCTCGATCAGCCGTACCGAGAAGCCTTCCTCGCGGGCCCGGTACAGCTGGTAGATGCCGGTGACACCGGCTCCGACGACCAGAACGTCGACCTCGGTCGATCCGTTCATCTGCCCTCCAATGTGACAGGGGCTGCTGCTCCCGGATGATTTGTCCGACCGGTCGGTCGAATATTGAGAGCGAGAGTAGATGAGCCGATGGGCTCGATCAATAGGTATTGATTGTACCGACCGGTTGAACTAACTTTCGCTCAGGGCGATGGACGCCTTCTCGCGAAGCAGGAGCCGCGTATGACCGACAACGACGTCTTGGAGCCCGCGGTCGGGCCCGATCTGCGTGCCGCGGGCCTCAAGGCCCTGCGGGAGGCGCTGCCCGGCGTGTTCCCCGAAGGCGACATCGACCTGCGGGACGGGCAGCTGGGCGAGGACCTCGTCGAGATCGGTCTGACGACCGTGTACGGCGCCCTCTGGGCCCGCGAGGGGCTCGGCAGCCGGGACCGCAGCCTGGTCACCCTGGGCGTCCTGATCGCGCTCGGCGCCGAGACGGAACTGCGCACCCACTTCCGGATCGCCCTGACCAACGGCCTCACCGAGGACGAACTGGCCGAGGTCATCTACCACTCCGCCGGATACGCCGGCTACCCCCGGGCGACGGCCGCCCGCACCGCGGCCCGCGCCGCACTGGCCGGATAGCGCCCCAGGCACACGAGGAGCACGCATGACACTTCAGGGAAAGGTCGCGGTCGTCACGGGCGGCGCCCGCGGCATCGGCCAGGGGATCGCGACCGTACTGGCGGCCAAGGGCGCCGCGGTCGCCGTATGGGACCTCAACGCGGAGGGCGCCGAGAAGACCGCCGCCGCGATCAACGAGGCGGGCGGCAATGCCATCGCCGTCGGCGTCGACGCCGCCGACGCCGGAGAGATCGCCGCCGCGGCGGCCCGCACCCGCGCGGAGCTCGGGCCGGTCACCGTCCTCGTCAACAACGCCGGGACGACCGCCTACCAACCGTTCACGGACATCGCCGAGGACGCCTGGGACCGCATGATGGCGATCAACCTCAAAGGACCGTTCCTGGTCACCAGGGAACTCGTGCCCGACATGGTCGCGGCCGGCTGGGGCCGGATCGTCAACATCTCCTCCTCGTCCGCGCAGACCGGCGCGCCCGCCATGGCCCACTACGCGGCCTCCAAGGGCGGCGTCATCGGACTGACCCGGGCGCTGGCCGTCGAGTACATCGACAAGGGGATCACCGTCAACCACGTGCCGCCGGGCTTCATTGACACCCCGCTGGTCCGCCAGGGGCCCGTCGACGTGGAGGCCATCGCCGCCACCATGCCGATGAAGCGGGCCGGCACCCCCGAGGACGTCGCCCACGCCGTGGCCTACCTGGCCTCCGAGGAAGCCGGTTACGTCACCGGCCAGACGCTGAGCACGAACGGCGGGCGCTACCTCGTATGAGCACGGAGAACATCCTGGTGGTGGGCGCGTCCGCGAGCGGACTCGCCACGGTGGAGGCGCTGCGGCGCAAGGGCTACACCGGAGCGCTCACGGTCCTCGGCGACGAACCGCACGCGCCCTACGACCGCCCGCCGCTGTCCAAGCAGGTCCTCGCCGGCGACTGGGAGCCGGCCCGCGCCCAACTGCGCCCCGGTGACTTCCTCGCCGGACTGGACGCCGAGTTCCGCCTCGGCGACCGGGCGGCCGCGCTGCACGTGCCGACCCGGACCGTGCGCACCGAGGCCGGGCACGAGCTGAGCGCCGACGCGATCGTCATCGCCACCGGGGTACGGGCCCGCAGGCTTCCCGGTCAGGACGCCCTGGCCGGAGTCCATGTGCTGCGCACTCTCGACGACTCGCTCGCCCTGCGCGCGGACCTGCTGGCCGGCTCGCGGCTGGTGGTCGTCGGCGAGGGCGTTCTCGGCTCCGAGATCGCCGCCACCGCCCGCAGGCTGGACCTCGACGTCACCCTCACCGGACCGCTCGCCGCGCCCATGGCCCTCCAGGTGGGCCCGCTGGTCTCGGGCGTGCTGGCCGAACTCCACACCGAACACGGCGTACGGCTGCGGCTCGGCACCGGAGTCACGGGCCTGACCGGCGCGGACGGCCGGGTCACCGGCGTCGAACTCGGCACCGGCGAGGTGCTCCCGGCCGATGTCGTGGTCGTCGCGATCGGCGCCGTACCGGCCACGGACTGGCTCGCGGACAGCGGGCTCGAACTGGACAACGGCGTGGTGTGCGACTCCCGGTGCCGGGCCCGGGAGGGGATCCACGCCGTCGGCGACGTGGCCCGCTGGCACCACGAGCACCTCGGCCGGCTGGTCCGCCTGGAGAACCGTACGAACGCCACCGAACAGGCCATGGCCGTCGCCGCCGGCATCCTCGGCGACGAACGGCCCTATCTGCCCGTCCCGTACTTCTGGACCGACCAGTTCGACGCCAAGCTCCAGGTCCACGGCTTCCTGCCCGCCGACGCCGAAGTGGACGTCGTCGAGGGCGACTTGGCGGCCCGCCGCTTCGTCGCCCGGTACCGCGTCGACGGCCGGGTCACCGGTGTCCTCGGCTGGAACATGCCGAAGCAGACCCGGCTGCGCCGCCAGGAGGTCGTCGACGCCCTCGAGACCGCTCCCGCCCCCACCCACTGAACGACCAGGAGAGACCCATGAAGGTTGTCGTCGACGAGGAGAAGTGCGTCGCCGCCGGACAGTGCGTGTCCGCCGCCATGGACGTGTTCGACCAGCGCGAGGACGACGGCATCGTCGTCGTCCTCGACGAGAACCCCCCGGCGGAACTGGCCGACGACGTCCGCAACGCGGCCGCGGTCTGCCCCGCGCTGGCCATCCGCATCGAGGAATAGACCGCCGAGCCCCCCCCACAGCTGGAGGAAGACCCATGGCCGAGGCCGCCACCCACCCCGCTCCCGACGAGCGGATCTACGACTACCAGGACGACCGGGACGCCAAGTGCCCGTTCGCACCGCCGCCCGGACTGCGCGCCCTGAACGACACCTCGCCCGTCACCCGGGGCCGGATCTGGGACGGCAGCACCCCGTGGCTCGTCACCGGCCACGCGGCGCAGCGCGCGATCCTGTCCGACCCCCGGGTCAGCTCCGACGACAAGCTGCCCGGGTTCCCCTTCCCGAACCGGCCGATGGCGGAGAGCGCCCACCTGCACCCGCTCACCATCTTCAACGCCGACGGCGCCGACCACACGCGCATCCGCCGCATGATGACGCGCCCCTTCACCCGCCCCCGCATGGAGGCGCTGCGGCCGGAGATCCAGCGCATCACCGACGACCTCATCGACAAGATGCTCGCGGGCCCGAACCCCGTCGACCTGGTCCACGCCGTGTCGCTCCCCCTGCCCTCGCTGATGATCTGCGCGCTGCTCGGAGTGCCGTACGACGACCACGAGTTCTTCCACGAGCACGCCTCCTTCGCCACCCGCAGCGACAAGACCACCGAGGAGCAGAACCAGGCCAACGCGGCGCTCGGCGGCTACCTCGCGGCACTCCTCCAGAAGAA
This sequence comes from Streptomyces sp. SID13726, assembly GCF_010548375.1. GTDB lineage: Bacteria > Actinomycetota > Actinomycetes > Streptomycetales > Streptomycetaceae > Streptomyces. The sequence continues at coordinate 231,269 of NZ_JAAGLY010000011.1, read as the reverse complement.
GATGGAGGAGCCCGGCGAGGACGTCCTGACCGACTTCGCCGGACGCGTCAAGGACGGTGACCTCACCCTCCCCGAGGCCACCCTGCTCGCCATGATCCTGCTGATCGCCGGGCACGAGACCAGCGCCACCATGATCACGGTGGGCACCGCGCTCCTCATGGACAACCCCGAACAGCTGGGCGCGCTGCGGCAGATCGAGGACTCCAAGGACGTGGCTCCCGCGGTCGAGGAGATCCTGCGGTATCTCACCGTCGCGCAGTTCGGACAGCGCCGGATCGCCGCCGAGGACTTCGAGTTCGAGGGCGCGGACATCAAGGCCGGTGACGGCATCGTCGTACCGCTGCCCGCCGGCAACTGGGACCCGGACGCCTTCCCCGAGCCGGAGAAACTCGACCTCACCCGGGACGCGCGCCACCACCACGCGTTCGGCTGGGGCATCCACCAGTGCCTCGGCCAGCAGCTCGCCCGCATCGAGCTCCAGGTCGTCTACGGCACCCTCTACCGGCGCGTCCCGACCCTGCGCCTGGCGGTCGACCGCGACGACCTCGACTTCCGCCCGTCCGACGCGCTCGCCTTCGGGATCAGCGAGCTGCCGGTCACCTGGTAGGTCCCCTCAGCCCAGGGCGCCCGGAGCCGCCGGACACCGCCCGAGAACGTACGGAGTCACCATGAGCGAGTTCAGCTTCGACGGACGCGTGGCGGTCGTCACCGGCGCGGGCCGCGGTATCGGCCGGGCCCACGCCCGGCTGCTGGCGGCCCGGGGCGCCAAGGTCGTCGTCAACGACCTCGGCGGCTCGATGGAGGGCGAGGGCACCGACACCGGGCCCGCGCAGCAGGTCGTCGACGAGATCAGGGCGGCCGGCGGCGAGGCCGTCGCCGACACCCACGACGTGTCCACGGAGGCGGGCGGCCGGGCGATCGTCGACTCCGCGATCGAGCACTTCGGCCGGATCGACGTCCTCGTCAACAACGCCGGCATCATCCGCTGGGCGGGCCTGCCCGAGGTCGACCTCGACAACCTCGAACGCCACCTCGCCGTCCACCTGCTCGGCTCCTTCAACACCCTGCGGGCCGCCTGGCCGCACTTCGTGGCACAGGGCTACGGCCGGGTCGTGCTGACCACGTCCAGCGGAGTGCTCGGGCTGCCGAACAACCTGTCGTACGCGGCGGCCAAGGGCGGCACCATCGGCCTGGCCCGCAGCGCGAAGCTGGCGGGGGAGCCGCACGGCATCAAGGTCAACCTGATCGCACCGGCCGCGATGACCCGCATGGGCGGCGGCCCCGAGGAGGAGCCCGCCGAGGCCGCGCCCGGACAGCCGTACATGCCGTCCGACGCGGTCGCGCCTATGGTCGCCTACCTCGCGCACGAGAGCTGCCCGGTCAGCGGGGAGATCTACACCGCCGGTGCGGGCCGCTTCGCGCGCCTGTTCATCGGCTCCACCGAGGGCTACGCCCACGAGGGCGGACCCGCCTCGATCGAGGACGTCGCCGGGAACTGGGACGCCATCAACGACGAGAAGGGCTACTACGTCCCCGCCGACCTGATGGCGTGGTCGGGAGCCTTCCTCAAGCACCAGTACGGCGGCTAGGAAGCGGCCCCGACAAGCGTGCCCGTGCCGGAGCCGTCCTGCCCGTGATGCTCCGGCGCGGGCACATCGGCATGCCCTGAGCAGTGGTTCCGGGTGCCGCTCAGGACCGTGGCCGGGGTGCCGGCTGCTCGTCCCACGACTCGTAACCGCGCCCGGGACCGCCTTCGGGGAAGCCGCCGTCCGCGAAGGCCGCCAGGGCCAGGGTGTCGTCGTCGTTCTGCGCTCCCGCGCCCCGGTAGGTGATGGTGTCGGGCAGCATCGCCAGCGCGGTCGTGCCCTGGCCCTCGTCGGACGGGCGCAGCTGGACCCGGATGCCGTGCCGGTCCGCGAGGCGTCCGACCACGTACAGGCCCATGCGCTGGGAGATCGCCACGTCCACGGTCGGCGGGTTCGCCAGGTTGTGGTTGATCTCCGCCAGCTCCTCGGGCGGCAGCCCGATGCCCCGGTCGTGGATCTCCACCATGATCCGGCCGTCGGGCAGCCGTGCCGCGGTCACGCGGACGAGGGAGTGCGGGGAGGAGAAGGTGGTGGCGTTCTCCAGGAGTTCGGCGAGCAGATGCACCAGGTCGGTCACCGCACGGCCGTGGATCTCCGCCTCCGGGACCCCCGACGGCTCCACCCGCTCGTACTGCTCGACCTCCGAGGACGCCGCGCGGATCACGTCGACCAGGGGCAGCGGCTGGTCCCACTGCTGGGCGGGGGTCTCGCCGCCCAGCACCAGGAGGTTCTCGCCGTTGCGCCGCACGCGCGTGGCGAGGTGGTCCAGCTTGAAGAGGTTGGCCAGCTGGTCCGGGTCGGCCTCCTTGCCCTCCAGGCCGGTGATCAGGGCGAGTTGGCGCTCGATCAGCGACTGGTTGCGGCGGGCGAGGTTGCCGAAGATCGTGTTGATGTTGGCGCGCAGCAGGGCCTGTTCGGCGGCCAGCCGGACGGCCTCGCGGTGCACGTGGTCGAAGGCGCGGGCGACCTCGCCGATCTCGTCCGTGGTGGTGATCGGGATCGGCGCCACCAGCGGGTCGACCCGGCCCGGGATGTCCCGGGTGAGCTGCGTCAGCAGGGCCGGCAGCCGCTGTCCGGCGATCTCGTGGGCCGAGGCGCTCAGTCTCCGCATGCTGCTGCTCATGGTCCTGGCCACCCACGCGGCGAGCAGGAAGGCGACGAGGACCGCGGCGACCACCAGCGCGGCGTTGACGATCGCGTCCCGCCGGGCGTCGTCCGCGATGTCGTGGGCGTCCGCGAGGGCGGTGTCGGTGAGGTACACCTCGACACCGCGGTACGCGTCGAAGCTCAGCGTGGAGGCGGCGAAGAAGGTCTCGGCCGTGATGCCCCGCGCGGCGAGCTGCGTGGCCGTCTTCCCGGAGGCGATCTCGGCGGCCATGGTGTCCAGGTCCGGCGGGGCGACGAAGGTCTTGCCGGCCGCCTCGGCCCGCTCCTTCGCCGCCTGGACCTGCTCCTTGCCCTGCTTCTCCGCGTCGGTCAGCGCCTTGCGCAGCCGGGCCATGTCGGCATCGGTGCCGGCACCGGCGTACTCCTGGAGCGCGACCTGTTCGAGGTAGACGTAGGAGCTGAACGAGCCGAGCTGGGACTGGAGTTCACCCTGGGCGAGCTTGTCGCGGTCCTCGACCAGGAGGTGGGTGCCGATGGCCCGGATCAGGGACTCGGCGGCCTGGGTCAGGGAGACGGCGTAGAGACTGCGGCCGAAGCTCGCCTGGTTGGTGCTGCCGAAGCCCAGCTCGTTGGAGATCTCCATCAGCGGGTGCTGGACGGCGTGGTAGCTCTCCTCGGTCTGCACCCCGGTCAGCTTCGCGGTGAAGGCGTCGGCGCGGACCGCGGCGAGCTGCTTCTCGCCCGCGCGGACCAGCTCGACGCGGCGCAGCAGGCCCGGGGTCCGCGGCATCCGGGCCACCGCCGCGTCGAACGCCTTCGCGTCCGCGTCGGTGACCGCCCGGGCCTTGGTGACCACGCTCGACGTCCGGTCGCCGTCGACCAACGGGATGACCGACACGTCCCGTTCGTTGATCGCGTCGCTGGCGTACTTGTTCGCCGCCTGCACCAGCTCCGCCACCCGCACCGCGTCGTCGGCGGCCTGCCAGGTGTCCACGGAGCGTTTGACTCGCACGCCGCCCAGGACGAGCGCGACGAGCACCGGGATGAGCAGGATGGCCTGAAGCTTTCTGGCCACACGCCAGTTGCGGGTCACGAGTCCCCGGCGGGGAGCGGATGAGGTCTTCGACACGATCGTCCTCACGGTCACGGTTCGCGTTGCTGCACTCTCTCAACGTGTCGCCCATGGGAAGTTGTTCAGATCGACTCGGTGACCGATCCGGAGGGAGGGTGCGCAACACGAGCATCTTCGGCCAATTCCTAGCACCGTGAGTTCACTTGGGGCTCGGCTTTTGTCGAATGTTGTGAGGAAACAGTGGCCGTTGGTGAAGTGGTGAAGTGGTGAAGTGGTGGGTCAGTGGCGTCGGGAGCGGCGGACCGTGAGGACCGCCACGTCGTCGTGCGGGCCGCCGCGGTCGGCGAAGGCGCGGGCGTCGTCGTGCAGGGTCTGCGGCAGATCGTTGGCGGAGAGCGCCACGTACTTCGCCAGCCGCTCGTCGACCGGGTAGAAGGTGCCGTCCGCGGAGCGCGTCTCGGTGAGACCGTCGGTGCTCAGCACCAGCGTCGCGCCGTCGGGGAAGTCGAACCAGCCCACGGTCGTCGGCTCGTCGGCGAGTTCGGCGAGGCCCAGCGGGACACCGGTGTCGAGGTCGGGGACGCTGACCTCGCCGTCGTACAGGACGTAGGGCAGGACGTGTCCGCAGTTGACGGCCTGCACCTCGGTCTCCGCGTCGACCCCGACGACGAGGGCGGTGACGAAGCGCTCGTCGTCGCCGGTGTGCGTGGCGTAGGAGTTGTGCCGCACGACCGCCGCGTCCAGGGCGTCGGCGAGCGCGGTGAGGGTCGGCTCGCGGTGCGCGGCCTCGCGGAAGGCGCCGATGACGGCGAACGCGGCCCCCACGGCGGTCAGCCCCTTGCCCTGCACGTCCCCGATCAGCACCCGGGTCCCGAAGGGCGAGTCGACCACGTCGTAGATGTCGCCGCCGACCAGCCGGTCCTCCTGGAGCGGCTCGTACACGCCGTTGACCAGGACGTCGTCGGTCAGCAGGGGCAGCGGGTGCAGGATGTGCCGCTGCATGGCCGCGGCGGTGGAGCGCAGGCGCAGCATCGCGTGCTCGCGCCTGATCCGCCGGTGACAGCCGTAGACGGAGGTCGCGGCCAGGCCGAGGGTGAAAAGGATCAGCAGGAGCCGGTCGAACCAGTGGCCCGCGTCCCGGTCCCGCAGCAGCACACTGGCGGTGACGACGACCGTGGTCCACACGGCGACGAACGTCGTCTGGCGGACCGTGCCCAGCGCCGAGGCGGCTCCGGGCAGGAACACCAGCAGCCCGAGCAGCCACACCTCGGACCCGGACAGCGCGCCGAGCAGCTCCACCACGCCCGTGATCGTCACCACCGAGGCGACGAGCTGGGTGTTCCCCGGAGGCTCGATGGTGTCGAAGGCCTCGCCGGATCTCTTGCGGCGAATACCGGTCATGCGTGCTCCCGGGGAGGTGGTGATCTCCCTCTACGGTATGCAGCTCCGCTGTGAGCCCGCGCGCCGCCCCGCCCTAGGTTGAAGTTTCAAACACGCTGGGTCGAAGCTTCGGTACGGCGCCGGGCGCGCGGCACCGGCACCGGGTCCACCCCCTCCACCACCGTGTTGGTGAGGCTGCCGACGCCCTCGACGGTCAGGGTGACCGTGTCGCCCGGCTTCAGCGGCGGTGGGTCCTGCTCGCCGCGCAGCCCCCACAGCTCCGCGAGGCAGCCGCCGTTGCCGCAGGTGCCCGAGCCGAGGACGTCACCGGGGCGCACCCAGGTCCCGCGTGAGGCGTAGGCGACCATCTCCTCGAACGTCCAGCTCATGTGGGACAGCAGATCCTCGCCGACGGTCGCACCGTTCACCGAGGCCGTCAGCGCCAGCCGCAGGAACCCGTCCGCGTCCCGGTACCCCTCCAGCTCGTCGGCGGTGACCAGGTACGGGCCCAGCGTGGTGGCCGTGTCCTTGCCCTTGCAGGGGCCGAGGCCCACCCGCATCTCGGCGGACTGGAGGTCACGGGCCGACCAGTCGTTGAGCACCGTGTAGCCGACGATGTGCTCCCGCGCCTGTTCGGGGGAGAGGTCGCGGCCCTCCCTGCCGATCACGGCGGCGACCTCCAGCTCGAAGTCGAGCACGGCCGACCCCGGTGGCACCGGGATGTCGTCACCGGGGCCGTACACCGCGTACGGGTTGGTGAAGTAGAACGTCGGCGCCGCGTACCACTGCTCCGGCACCCCGGCCGCACCGTCCACGGACCGGCGGACGCCCTCGACATGCTCCTCGAAGGTGACGAAGTCCCGCACGGTGGGCGGCTGGAGAGGCGGCAGCAGCCGCACCTCGGACACATGGGGGCCGGCCGGGACGTCGGGCGGTCCGGGCAGCCCGCCTCCCTCGGCGAGCAGAGCGGTCAGGGACCGGACACCGGGCAGCGGACGGAGGCGGTCGTCCTCGTCGACGACGGCCACCTGGTGCCGGCCGCGGTGTTCGTACGTTGCGAAGCGCATGGCGGATCCTGTGGTGGAGGCGGGGTCAGACCGGCGGGGCGACGAACACGCCCCGGTCGACGTCGTTGAAGGACTCCTTGGCGACCAGCTCGTTCATCGGGTTGGCCGTGCCCCACTGGTCGGTGACCTCGGGGCGGGAGAAGTCGTAGACGTGCGGATGCCAGGTGTCCTCGTCGAGGACCTCCAACTCCGTCGTGTACTCGACCGTGTTGCCGTGCGGGTCGAGGAAGTACGTGAAGGTGTTGTTGCCCGCCATGTGCCGGCCCGGCCCCCAGACCTTCTTGAAGCCCGCCCGCATCACCCGCCCCGAACCGCGCATGTACTCGTCCAGCCCGCGCATCTCGAAGGAGACGTGGTGCAGCGAGGTGTGCGGACCCTTCGCCAGCGCCATCGAGTGGTGCTGATTGCTGATCCGCATGAAGTGCATGACCTCGCCCATGCGCGGCGAGTGCAGGGTGTCGGAGAGCCGGAAGCCGAGGTGCGTCGCGTACCAGTCCCGGGTCCTGTCGAGGTCCGGCGAGTTGAGGACGACATGGGAGAGCTTGACCGGGATGGCCTCCTTCTCCTCGATCTTGCGGTGCTGCCGTACCTCGACGTCGGCGGAGACCTCGATGGTCCGGCCGTCGACGTCGAAGAAGCGGAAGCCGTAACCGCCCCCCGGGGTGTCGACCTTGCCCGGCCGGGAGATCAACTGCACTCCGCCCGCGAGCAGTTGCTCGGCGAGGGTGTCCACGTCGGCCGCGCTCGCGGCGCCGTAGGACACCAGGTCGAGCCGCTTCTCCTCGGCCTTGCGCAGCCGGATCACATACTGCTCGGGGCTGCCCTCGGCGGCCAGGAAGGAGATCCCGGAGTCCTCGGCGACCTTGGTCAGGCCCCAGACGCCGGCGTAGAAGTCGAGCTGCTTGTCGTAGTCCGGCACGGCCAGGTCGACGTGCCGCAGGTGGGTGAGCAGGCGTGCGCCCATGGTGTCAGTCCTTCCGGAGGAGGGCGGCGGCGTTGCCGCCCCGTACGGCGTGGAAGTGGTGCTCGGGCAGGTCCGCGGCGCGCAGTGCGGCGAGCGGGTCCTCGGTGCCCATGTCGAAGGGGAAGTCGGAGCCGAGCAGGACCCGGTCCGGCCCGGCGACACGGATCAACTCCAGCAGTACGTACGGGTCGTGGACCAGGGAGTCGAAGTAGAGCCGCCGCAGGTAACTGCTCGGCTCCCGCGCGCAGCCGAGGGCGTCGGGGCGGGCCCGCCAGGCGTGGTCGGAGCGGCCGATGTGGGTGGGCAGATAGCCGCCGCCGTGCGCCGCGATCAGCTTCAGGCCCGGATGCCGGTCCAGGACGCCGGAGAAGATCAGATGGGAGAGGGCGACGGCGTTCTCGACGGGCTGGCCCACCGTGTTGGACAGGTACCACCGGTCCAGGCGCTCGTCGAGCGTGCAGCCGAAGGGGTGCAGGAGGACGAGCGCGCCAGTCTCCGCGGCCCGGGTCCAGAAGGGCTCGTAGGCCGGGTCCGACAGTTCGCGGCCGGGCGCGTGCGAGGAGATCTCCACGCCCCGCAGCCCCTGGTCCAGCGCGTGGTCGAGCAACTCGGCCGTCAGGTCCGGGTGTTGGAGCGGGACCAGGCCCAGGCCGTGCAGCCGGTCGGGGGCCTTCGCGCAGTGCGCCGCCGTGGTCTCGTTGGCCGACCGGCAGATCCGGTCGGCGAGTTCGGGTCCGGCCCAGTAGTGGTAGTGCGACGGCGACGGGCTCACCAGCTGTACGTCCACGCCCTGCGCGTCCATCGCCGCCAGCCGCACCGAGACGTCCGTCAGCCTCGGCACCCGCGCGCCGACCATGGGCCCGTTCACGGCCAGCGCCGCCGGGCCGTTGCGGCGCGCGTCCAGGGCGCGGGCCTCGGCGAGACCGGGATGACCGGCGACCGCCTCCTCGACCTCGGGCAGCAGCAGGTGGGCGTGGACGTCGATCGTCGGGGTGGGATCGGTCACGGCAGTTCCTTCAGGACGCTCAGGGTGCGGAACATCAGCCCGGGCACGTCGGCGTCGCGCTCGCCGTCCAGCAGCCACCGGGCGAGCTGCACGGAGGCGTCGACGACCATGCGCACCCGGGCCATCCGCCGGGCGCGGTAGCCGGTGAGGAGCCGGTCCAGGGGCGCCGGGCCCCAGTCGTCGGAGCCGGCCGCGGCCAGCAGCTCGGCGAGGACCAGGACGTCCTCCAGGGACATCGCCGCGCCCTGGGCGAAGGTCGGCGGACAGGCGTGGACGGCGTCCCCGACCAGCACGACCCGGCCCCGGTGCCAGGCGCCCTCCACCAAGTGCCGGTCGAACCACGTGTAGTTGACGGCCTTCGGATCGGTGAACGCGGCACGCAGCTGCGGCCACACCCCGCCGTACCCCTCGCTCAGCGACCGCATCTCGTCGGCGTACCCGCCCAGGTCCAGGGAGGCCCGGTCGCGGGCCCGTTCGACGAGATACGCGTACACGGTGGTCTCGCCGGTCGGGCAGTACCCGGCGATGAAGCACGGGCCGCCGTAGATCATCTCGGTGCGGGTGACACCGGCGGGGCGGGGCGCCGGAGCCCGCCAGATGCCCATGCCGACCGGCTCGGGTCCTTCGGTGATCCCGATCGCCCGGCGGGTGGCGGAGTTCAGCCCGTCGGCGCCCACCACCAGGTCGTAGCGCCGGTCCGTGCCGTCCGAGAAGGTCACCTCGACGCCCTTGTCGTCCTGTGCGAAGGCGGTGGCCGTGGTGCCGAGGCGGACGTCGGCGCCCGAACCGCGGACCGCGTCGATGAGGAGCCGCTGGAGCACCGGGCGCTCCATGCCGATGTGGGCGGGCAGGTCGTCCCCGCCGGTGCGCAGCTCCTCGTGGGCCTGCAGCACGGTGCCGTCGGGGGCGAGGAGGGCGACGCCTTCCGCGGCGTAACCGTGCTCCTCGACGCCCGGAAGGACGCCCACCTCGCGCAGGACCCGCAGGGCGTTGCCCTGGAGGGTGATCCCAGCGCCTGCCGAGGCCTTCCAGTCGGGGCTCGCCTCGACCAGGTCGACGGCGATGCCGGCCCGGCGGAGCAGGACGGTCAGGGCGTTGCCGGAGGTGCCTCCGCCGATGACCAGGACGGATCTGTCGGTGCTGTGAGCCATGTCGGGGAACTCCCGGGAACGGGCCGCGCGACTTCGGGCGGCGGGATGCGGCTCTCGCCCGCCGGGGGAGCGGGCCAGGGTGGGGACGGGGATGCGGATCAGGGGTGGGGACGGGGGGACGGGTGCGGAGCGGGTGCGCCGGTGGGGTCCGGGGAGGGCGACGGTTCCGGGGCGTGGGCGTGGGCGTGGGCGTGGGCGGGGAAGGGCCGGGAGCCGGGAGCCGGGCGGTTACTTCACGGCGACCGGGTTCACGGGGGAGCCGACCGCGCCGGTGATCGGCAGGGGAGCGGCGGTGAGCCAGAACTCGTACACACCGTCGTCCGCGCAGTCCGCGGCGAGCGTGTCGAGGTCCCACATCTCGCCGATCAGCAGGCCCATGTTGGGGATGACGACCTGGTGCAGCGGCTGGAAGGCGTCGTCGAACTCGTTGGGCCGGACCTCGAAACCCCAGGTGTCGGTGGCGATCGCGGCGATCTCGCGGGCGTGCAGCCAGCCGGCCGTGGTGAAGGACAGCCCGGGTGCCGGACCGCCCGCGTAGTCGCCCCAGCCGCCGCGCCGCACCCGGGCCAGCTGCCCGGTGCGCACGAGCACGATGTCGCCGCGCCCGACGGCCACACCGTTCGCCTCGGCGGTCGCGGTCAGATGCTCCTCGGTGACGGCGAAACCGTCGGGCAGCTCACCGTCGGTGCCGATCACGCGGCCCACGTCCAGGAGCACCCCGCGACCGGCGACGTACGGCGCCATGTGCTCGATGCCGGTGACGAGGTCGCCGTCCGAGGTGACCGTGGTCGCGGCGTCCCGGCCGTTCCAGGCCCTGCCGTGGTCGAAGATGTGCCCGAGCCCGTCCCACTGCGTGGAGCACTGGAGCGGCATCGCGATCACGTCGTCGGCGCCGCCGATGCCGTGCGGGAAGCCCTGGTTGCCGAGGGCGGCGTCGGTGCCCGTGTCCAGCATGGTGTGCACCGGGTTGGTGCGCCGCCGCCAGCCCTTCTGCGGGCCGTCCATGTCGAACCGCTGCGACAGCGAGAAGCTCGTACCCCGCCGGACCAGCGCGGCACCCTCGCGGCGCTTGGCCTCGTCGAGGAAGTTCAGCGTGCCCAGCACGTCGTCCGCGCCCCAACGCCCCCAGTTCGAGTACGCCTTGGCGGCCTCGGCGATCGCGCCCTCGGGGTCCCGGCGGTTCACAGCGCCTCCGCCACACAGCGGGTGCGCTGGGCACCGAGCCCGGTGACGGACCCCTCCATCACGTCGCCGTCGCGCAGCAACCGGCCCCAGTGGATGCCGTTCCCGGCCGGGCTGCCGGTCAACACCAGGTCACCGGGCAGCAGTTCGGCGGTCTGCGAGATGTACGACACCAGCCGGGCCACCCCGAACAGCATGTCCTTCGTGGACTCGTCCTGCATGGTGTCCCCGTTGAGCTTCAGCGTGACCCGCAGGTCACCGGGGTCGGCGATCGACCCGGCCGGCACGATCCACGGCCCGAGCGGGGTGAACCCGGGCGCGTTCTTGCTGCGCAGCCAGTCGGTGCCGATGGCCTTCATGTCCCGGCGGAAGACGGAGGCCCGGTCGGTGAGGTCGTTGGCGATCGTGTACCCGGCGACGTACTCCAGGGCCTCCTCGACCGGCACCCGCTCGGCGACCCTCCCGATGACGACGGCCAACTCCAGCTCCCAGTCGGGCTGTTCGGCCCAGGAGGGCAGCACGACATCGTCGTAGGGGCCGGTGATCGCGCTCGGCAGCCCGATGAACACGTACGGCAGGTCCTCGGCGGCCCGCCGGTCCATCACCGCGGCGATCTCCGCCCGCGCCTCCTCGACCGTGCGGGGATCGTCGGGGGAGCGGTGCGCGACCTCCAGGTCGATCACGTGCTGCCGGTAGTTGGCGCCGGACTGGAAGACCTGCCGGGGCTCGACCGGGGCGTGCACCCGCAGGCCCGCGAGCGGCCGCCGGTCGAGCGAGGGGTCGTCGGCGAGGGAGTGCAGCACGGGGAGGATCTCCTCCCACCGCTCCAGGACGGCACGTATGCCGGACGGTGCCCAGTCGAGAGCCCTGCTCAGATCGAGGACCCGCTCCCCGGCCAGGAGACCGGGGAAGGGCGCCCCATCGGGGGCGGAGAACGTGCCGAGCGCGAACGGGCCGGCAGGTTGCGCGAGCGTGGCCATGAGATTTCCTCCCGCTGGGTTGCGGTCTACTCTGACCTCGATGTGTCAATCACGGAAATCAATCCTGTGGATTCGGTGAATCCACGGCGTGGATACTCGTTCCGAGCTGCTCGGTGGTGCCGGTGAACCTGTCCCGACTCGACCTCAACCTGGTCGTGGCCCTGCGCGCCCTCCTGGAGGAACGCAATGTCACCCGGGCCGGCGAACGCGTGGGACTCAGCCAGCCCGCCATGAGCGCGGCCCTGTCCCGGCTGCGCCGCCATTTCGACGACGAACTGCTCGCCCGCACCGGGAACGCCTACGAACTCACCCCGCTCGGCGCGGCCCTGCGCGACCGCAGCGCGACGGCCTGCGACCTCCTGGAGCGGGTCTTCGCCAGCCAGGCCGACTTCGACCCGGCCGCCGAGACCCGCGAGTTCACGCTGCTGGCCTCGGACTACGGCGCGGCAGCGTTCGGCGCCCCGCTCTCCCGCGCCCTGCACGAGGAGGCACCCGGCATCCGGGTCACCTTCCAGCACCCGGCGCCCACCATCGTGGAGAACACCGCGACCGTCCTCAGCACGGTCGACGGACTGCTGATGCCGCACGGCGTCATCGACGGCTTCCCCGGCGTCGACCTCTACCAGGACCGCTGGCTGTTCCTGGTCGCCGACGACAACCACGAGGTCGGCGACGAACTCACCCTCGACCTGCTGGCCCGCCTGCCCTGGGCGGTCTACCAGCGTCCCTACGACGCCGGCGCGGCCCGTCAGCTCAGCATGATCGGCATCAGCCCCCGGGTGGAGGTGTCGGTGCAGACCTTCCAGCTCCTGCCCCACATGGTCGAGGGCACCCGCCGCGTGGCCATGATCCAGGAGCGCCTGGCCCGCGGAGCGGTCCGCTCCGCCGCCGTCCGCGTCCTGCCCTGTCCCTTCGAGGCGGTCCCGGTCCGGCAGGCCCTGTGGTGGCACCCCGTCCACACCCAGGACGCGGCCCACATCTGGCTGCGCCGGAAGGCCCAGGAAGTGGGAGCGACCCTGACGGGAGACGCGGGTCCGACGGGCGCGCAAGCACCCTGAAGGGGCGCGGGGTCGTACGGATGTGCGGCTTCGCGGTTGAAGGAAAGCCCCCGATGCGGTCAGACCACGTCTTCGGAAAGCGGCCGAGAACGTACGGCGGTCAGCCCCACGGCGACAAGCAGCGAGGTCACCCCCAGCACCCCCACGGCCCCCGCCAGACTCCCCACCACGGACTCCCCGGCGAGCAGCACCAGCGGACAGACGAACTCCCCGCCGAAGAACGCCGCCATCCACAGCCCGGTCCCACGCCCGCGATCCTCGAACGCCAGCCGGGACATCGCACCGGTCAGCAGCGCCGGCAACAACATGCCCGTACCCACGCAGTTGATCACCGCACCGGCCACCAGCAGCGGCGCGCTCCCCGCGAGGAACATCACCCCGAACCCCGCCGCGCAGACCGCGAACACGGCGGGCAGCATCGGATCGGGCGCCCGCTTCAGCCGGGCGAAGGCGACCGCCCCGCCCACGGTCGCCGCGCTGGCGACGGCAGTGGACAGTCCGATCATCCCGGAGTCGGACACCCCGAGGTCGTCGAGCAGGTACGACATCTCGACCGGCACCGTGTAGAAGACCATCGCCCCGAAGAAGGTGAGCCCGCAGACGCCGCCCAACTGCCGCCAGGGGAAGGGCCGTCGAGCCGTGGCCGGGGTCAGGGCCGTGGCGCCGCGGACCGTGGGGCCGGGCAGCGCGGCCACCATCAGCGGGGCCAGCACCAGACTCACGGCGTACACCCAGAACGGCACCCGCCACCCGGCCGCCCCCGCGACCCCACCCAGCACGAAGAACACGGTCGCTGAGGCGGACGCGCACATCGTCTGCAGGGCCAGGTACTTCACCCGCCGCCGACCCGAGTAGTAGTCCCCGATCAGGGTCGTGCAGCACGTCATGATCGCGGCCTCGGTGACCCCGACCAGCGCCCGGCTCACGATGATCGCCCCCAGGGACGACAGCCACAGCGGCGCCGTACCGAACACGGCGTACAGCAGTGTCGCCACGATCAGCAGCCGCTTGCGCCCGAGCCGGTCCACGATCACCCCGGCGAACGGCGCCAGCAGCGCGAGCGACAGCGCGGGCACGGTCAGCGCCAGCGGCACCAGGGCCTTCGCCCCCGGTACCGACGCGAAGTGGTCCTGCATCTTCGGCAGCACGGGGGCGATGAGGACCGCGCCGAGGATCGGCAGACAGCTGCCGGCCATCAGCAGGGTCACCCGCAGCAGATGGGCCGGGCCCGTGACGGGGACGGGCTCGACGGCGGTGGTGTCCACCGCGGCGGGGGACGGGGGCACGGATCCGGGCATGACGACTCCAGGGGACGGCGTACGGGAGACGGGCATGCCGTGAGCGGTGCGCCTGCGACGGCGCACGGCATGCCGGTGAGGTCCGCACACCGGCGGTGGTCCGGACGGCGGCGTGCGGGCTGGCACGACTATGGGCGGTCCCGGCGGCCCGCCGCCATCCTCCACGCGATCCGAATCCCGTATCCGGCTCATCCACGGGGTGGATGAGCCGGCCCCGTCGGGCTACCCACCGAGTTCCCTGGTGATCCGGTCCGGCATGAACGCCGAGGAATCCAGGGCCCGTTCCTCCCAGCCGAAGACGCACGCGGTGGCCACGCCGTCGAAGCCCTCCCCGGTGGCCCTCAGCTCTCCGCGGTGGACCTCCGTCCTTCCCGGTGGCCCTCAGCCCTCCCTGGTGGACCTCAGCCCTCGTACTCCCGCAGCTTGCGGTACAGCGTCGCCCGGCCGATCCCCAGGGCCGCCGCCGCGCTGGACTTGTTGCCTCCGTGGCGGTGCAGGGTCTCCAGGATGGTGGCGCGCTCGGCGTGTTCCATCGGACTGAGAGGCCGGACGGCGGGCCCCTCGCGCACGGCGTCCGGGAGTTCCGCGCGGCGGACCGGCCCGGAGATCCGCCGGTGCTCCGCCAACGCCTGTACGACATGGGCGAGTTCGGTGACGTTCCCGGGCCACGGGTGCTGTTCGAGGGCGCGCAGGGCGTCCAGGGACCAGGTCAGCGGCGGATTGCCCGGTGCCGGGCGCGGGGTGAGGGAGGCCAGCAACTCCCGGATGTCCTCGGCGCGTTCCCGCAGCGGCGGCAGAGCGACGGCTCGCGCTGCCAGTTTGTCGAGGAGCCGTTGCAGACACGGTCCCGGTGGGGTGCCGGGTGTGTGGGTGATCACCAGCCGGGCGTCCGGGTGCTCGTCGAGCAGGGAGTTGAGGGTGGCCACGGCGGGCTGCGTCAGGCGCTCGGCGTGCCGCAGGAGCAGCGGGCCTCCGACGGCCCAGCCGGCCAAGTCCCCCTCGGGAGAACCGTCCTCGGCCGCGTCGACGACCTGGACGGCGGCCGGGCCCAGCAACTCCCTCGCCAGGGAGGTCTTCCCGGTTCCACGTTCGCCGGTGAGCAGCAACGGCTCGGGGGCGCGGGCCAGTTCGGCGGCGCGCTCGACGGCGTACCGCCACGGGAGGGAGGAGCCGGACAGGGCGGGGAGCGGTCGCGGTCTGGGCCTGGGCGCGCTCTCGTCCCGCGGTTCCAGGACGGCCACGATCCCCATGACCGCGCCCTCCTGCCGCACCACGTCGATCCGGGCTGTGCACCCGGCCCCCTCGGGCAGTTCGACGGGCGCCGGCGCGTCCGTCTGCCGTGCCGCCACCGCCGTACGCTCAAGGGCCCGCAGCGCCTCCGGGGTCGCCAGCCGCTCCGCCGCCGCGCTGACCAGCCGGTTGCGGCCGTCCAGTGCCACCACCGCCCGGTCCTCGCCGCGCGCGGTGCGCAAGTAGGCGTCCAGGAGGACCTGTTCGGGGCGTCCGGCCCGGGCCAGCAGTTCCGCCTCCACCGCCATCGCGGCCGCCTCGGCGAGCCCCGCCTGCGGGTGCGGTGGGCATCCGCCGCACAGGTGGGAGGCGACGGTGAGGGTGCCGAGAGCGTGTCCGCGCTTGGGCGCGAGGACGGGGACGCTGACCGCCGACACGTCCTGCCAGACGTCGAGGAAGTGCTCGGGCCCGTGCACCTCGGCCCGGCACCGGTTGCGCAGGGCGAGGGCCGCGCTGTTGTGGCCGACCTCCTGCTCCGACAGGCCGGGGCACGGGGCGATGCCGGGCGCGCTCCCGGACGTCCACAGCACCCGCAGCCGCGCGTCGGTGAGGACGAGGACGGAACGGCCCGTGCCCAGGGCGGGGGCGATCCGTTCCAGCACCGGGCGGGCGGCGCCGAGCAGCGCCGAACCGACCGGCCGGGGCGGAGCCGCAGGCTTTTTGAGGTCGTGCGGCACACCGAAGAACCGAGCCCGCCGCCATGCCGCCAGGACTTCCTCCGGCACCCCGTCGGGCAGCGGACGCCCGGCCAGGAAGCGCTCACGCGCCACTCGCAGGGGTGGGAGCGCGTGGACCGCGGGGGAGTGCTCTGTGGTGGTCACGACGGGTCCACCGTAGCGGGTTCGGTTGAATGGACAACCAGTGCCCCCGGGGTGAGCGGTGCGTGGAGCGGACGTGCGGGGACCAGTCGTGCGGGGGCCAGCCGTGCGTGGCGGATCGCGCGCGGTGTCGGTCGAGACGTTCTCGAACGCGACGGCGACTGTACGGTGACCCCATGACCGCCCCCGACGCCGCCCCCGGAACCGCCGGAACCGCCGGAACCGCGGTCCCGCGTCTGACCGACCGCCCCGGCGACGCCTCGCCCTTCGCGCTCGGGCTGCTGCTGCGCCGGGCGCACTGGCGCGCGGCGGCGGTGATGGAGGAGGCGCTCAAGCCCCTCGGCGTCGAGCTGCGGCACTTCGCCGTGCTGATCGTGCTGGTCGACCGCGGGCCCACCGCGCAGCGCGACCTGGTCACGGCGACGGGCTCGGACAAGGCCGGGATCATGCGGGTCGTGGACGACCTGGAGCGCAAGGGCCTCGCCGTGCGCAGGCCCGTGCCGGGGGACCGGCGGGTGCGGGCGGTGGAGATCACGCCGGCGGGCGTGGAACTGTTCGACGCGGCGCATGTCGCGGCCGGGCCGCGGGCCGAGCGCCTGGTCGCCGGGCTGGCGCCCGGAGAGCCGGAGCGACTGGCGGATCTGCTGACCCGGTTCGCCCACCCCGAGGTCGACCAGGCGTAGCCCCGCCCGGGCGAGTCCGCCTCCCAGGCCGATTTGCGTTCTGCAATGGTATCGAGTGATACTTTCTCGAACGTAACCAAGAGGCCCGAGGAGGCAGAAGATCTTGGACGTCTACGAGGCGGTCACGAGCCGACGAGCGGTGCGCGGGTTCACCGACCGGCCCGTTCCGAGACAGACGCTGGAGCGTGTGCTCGCGGCCGCGGCCTGGGCGCCGTCCGGATCGAACATCCAGCCGTGGCACGCCTACGTGCTGACCGGAGCACCGCTCGCCGAGCTCAAGAAGCGGGCCGGTGAGCGGGTGGCCGCGCAGGACCCGTGGGACGAGCGGGAGTACGAGATGTACCCGCCCGTGCTGAAGTCCCCCTACGGAGAACGGCGTTCGGCCTTCGGCGCGCAGCGCTACGGCGCGCTGGGCATCGGCCGCGAGGACTGGGAGGCACGTCAGCGGGCCGCCGCCGCCAACTGGGACTGCTTCGGCGCGCCCGCCGCCCTGTTCTGCTATATCGACCGTGACATGGGCGCCGCCCAGTGGGCCGACGTCGGCATGTACCTCCAGACCGTCATGCTGCTGCTCCGTGCCGAGGGACTGCACAGCTGCCCGCAGATGGCGTGGTCGGTGTACCGCAGGACGGTCGCCGAGGTCCTGTCGCCCCCGGACGGCCTCGTTCTCTTCTGCGGCATGTCCATCGGGTTCGAGGACAGCGCGGTGGTCCACCCCCGCACGGGCCGGGCACCGCTGCCCGAGACCGTCACCTTTGTCGATGGTGATCAGGAGGGCGAACCACGACCATCCCCGGCGAAAGGCATGTCATGAGGTTCGCGGTCACCGGCGGCACCGGGCTGACCGGGTCCCAGGTCGTCACCGACCCGGCCGCCGGGATGTTCGCCGTGGCCAAGGGCGGCGTCGTCACCGACAAGGGCGCGCACCTCGCCCCCACCCGCTGCACCGACTGGCTGCCCTGACGCCCCCTCGCGCGGGTGTCTCGTAATGAGACACCCGTGGTCCGGCACACCGCACCATGATCATTACTGTCCGGTGTCCGTGTCACCCCGCCAGGAGCCTCCTCGTGCCCACCGTCGTCGAGACCGACGTCCTGATCGTTGGCAGCGGCCCGGCCGGAGCCTCGGCCGCGCTCGCCCTGAGCACCTACGGCGTGCCCAACCTCGTCGTCACCCGCTACGCGAGCCTCGCCGACACCCCCCGCGCGCACATCACCAACCAGCGCACGATGGAGGTTCTGCGCGACCTCGGCGTCGAACAGGACGTCATCGCGCGGGCCACGCCGCAGCACCTGATGGGCAACACGACCTTCTGCACCAGCCTGGCCGGTGAGGAACTCGGCCGCGTGCGCTCCTGGGGCAACGACCCCCTGGTCCAGGCCGCCCACGAACTCGCCAGCCCCACCCGCATGTGCGACATGCCCCAGCACCTCATGGAGCCGGTCCTCGTCGACGCGGCTGTCGCCCGCGGCACCAGCCTGCGCTTCGAGACCGAGTACCTCTCCCACACCCAGGGCGCCGACGGCGTGACGGCCACCGTCCGGGACCGGCTGCGCGGGGACACGTACGAGATCCGCGCGAAGTACCTGATCGGCGCCGACGGCGGCCGCTCGAAGGTCGCCGAGGACGCCGGGCTGCCGATGGGCGGCCAGATGGGCGTGGCCGGCAGCATCAACATCGTCTTCGAGGCGGATCTCAGCAAGTACACGGCCCACCGCCCGTCCACCCTCTACTGGGTCCTCGCCCCGGGCGCGACCGTCGGCGGCATCGGTGCGGGACTCGTACGCTGCGTGCGGCCGTGGAACGAGTGGCTGATCGTATGGGGCTACGACGTCGAGGCGGGCGCCCCCGACCTGACGACCGAGTACGCCGAGTCCGTCGTACGCCAGCTGGTCGGCGACGACGGGATCCCGGTGACCATCAAGTCGTCCTCGGCCTGGACCGTCAACGAGATGTACGCCGAGACCTACTCCGACGGCCGGGTCTTCTGCGCCGGCGACGCCACCCACCGGCACCCGCCGTCCAACGGGCTCGGCTCCAACACCTCGATCCAGGACTCCTACAACCTCGCCTGGAAGCTGAAACTCGTCCTCGACGGCACCGCCTCCCCGAAGCTCCTCGACACCTACACCGCCGAACGCGCCCCGATCGGCAAGCAGGTCGTCACCCGCGCCAACCAGTCCATCGGCGAGACCGCGCCCATCTTCGACGCCCTGGACGGACTCTCCCCGCAGACCCCCGAACAGCTCTGGGCCAACATCGCCGCCCGCAAGGACGCCACCGAGGCCGCCGAGAAGCAGCGGGCGAAGCTGCGCGAGGCCATCGCCTTCAAGGTGTACGAGTTCAACGCGCACGGCGTCGACCTCAACCAGCGCTACGTCTCGGACGCGGTCGTCCCGGACGGGTCAGGCGCGGAGACCTTCGCCCGCGACCCGGAACTCCACCACCAGCCCACCTCCCGCCCCGGCGCCCGCGTCCCGCACGCCTGGATCACCTCGGGCACCCGGACCCTGTCGACGCTGGACACCGTCGGCAAGGGCCGCTTCACCCTCCTCACCGGCATCGGCGGCGAGGACTGGATCCTGGCCGCCGATGCCCAGGACACCGAGATCGCCGTCGTGGTCGTCGGGCCCGGTCAGGAGTACGAGGACCCGTACGGCGACTGGGCGCGACTGAGCGAGATCTCCGACGCGGGCACCCTGCTCGTCCGGCCCGACGGGTTCGTCGCCTTCCGGCACGCGACCGCGGCCCCGGACGCCGAGGCGCTGCTGACGGACGCGCTGCGGCGAATCCTCGGTCACGCCCGATAACGCGCGACCATGGCAGAAGCGGAACGCCGTCGAGCACGAGGAGCCGGGATGACCACCGACGCGATCGGAACCAGCGTCACCGAGGAGGCCGTCGCCAGCCTCCACGCGACCGCCGATCCACGCCTGCGCGAGCTGCTCGCCGGACTCATCGGCCATCTGCACGACTTCGTGCGCGAGACCCGTCTCACCCAGGACGAGTGGGAGCGGGCCATCGCCTTCCTCACGGCCACCGGGCAGACCTGCACCGACACCCGGCAGGAGTTCATCCTCCTCTCGGACGTCCTCGGCCTCTCCATGCTGGTCGAGACGGTCAACGGCGACCGGGTGCAGGGCGCCACCGAGTCCACCGTGCTCGGCCCCTTCCACATGACCGAGTCGCCCGTGCGTGAACTCGGCGACGACATCGACCTGGTGGGCGGCACCGAGCCCTGTGTGGTCAGCGGCCGGGTCCGCTCCGCCGACGGCACCCCGCTGCCCGGCGCCGTCCTCGACGTCTGGCAGGCCGACGACCAGGGCTTCTACGACGTCCAGCAGCCCGACGCACAGCCCGCGGGCAACGGACGCGGACTGTTCACCGCCGACACCGAGGGCCGCTTCTGGTTCCGCACCTGCGTCCCGGCGCCCTACCCGATCCCCACCGACGGCCCGGTCGGCGACCTGCTCCGCGCGACCGGCCGGCATCCCTACCGGCCCGCGCACATCCACTTCATCGCCGGTGCCGAAGGGCACATCCCCGTCACCACGCACATCTTCGTCGCGGGCAGCGACTACCTCGACTCCGACGCCGTCTTCGCGGTCAAGAAGAGCTTGGTGCAGGACTTCGCGGCCACCGACGACCCGTCCCTGGCCGCCGAGTTCGGCGTCCCGAACCCGTTCCGGCACGCCCGCTTCGACCTGGTGCTGGAGCGCGACGCATGACGTTCCAGGGCGACTTCACCTACGAGAGCCGGCCCGGCCGGGTCGTCTTCCGGCCCGGCGCCGCCGTCACCGCGACGCCGGGCGAGGCCGAACACCTGGGCCTGCGACGGCTGTTGGTGGTCTGCGGCAGCCGGGGCGAGGCCGTCGCGCGGAAGGTCGCGGACGCGCTCGGCGACTCCTGCGCGGGACTGCACGCCGAGGCTCGTATGCATGTCCCCGCCGAGGACGCGGAGCGGGCGGTGGCGGTCGCCCACGCCGCCGTCGCCGACGGGATCGTCGCGGTCGGCGGCGGCTCCTCCGTCGGCCTCGGCAAGGCCATCGCCCTGCGCACCGGACTCCCGCTGATCGCCGTGCCGTCGACCTACTCGGGCTCCGAGATGACCCCCGTGTGGGGCCTGACCGAGAACGGCGTCAAGCGCACCGGCCGCGACCCGAAGGTCCAGCCCCGCAGTGTCGTCTACGACCCCGAGCTGACCCTCTCCCTGCCCGTCCCGCTCACCGTGACCAGCGGCGTCAACGCCCTGGCCCACGCGGTCGAGGCGCTGTACGCCCCGGACACCTCACCGCTGATCGCGCTGATGGCCGAGGAGGGCGTACGCGCGATGGCGCAGGCGCTGCCCCTGCTGGCCGCGGAACCCGCGGACCTCGACGCGCGCGGCCGGGCCCTGTACGGCGCGTGGCTGTGCGGGGCGTGCCTCGGGGCGACCACCATGGGCCTGCACCACAAGCTGTGCCACGTCCTTGGCGGCACCTTCGGACTGCCGCACGCCGAGACCCACACCGTCGTGCTGCCCCACGCCCTCGCGTACAACGCCCCCGCCGTTCCCGGCGCGTTGAGCGCACTGAGCCGGGCACTCGATGCCGACGACCCGTCACAAGCCCTGTGGGGCCTGGCCGGACGCCTGGGCGCCCCGCGCTCGCTCGCCGAACTCGGTCTGAAGGAGACCGACTTGGCGGAGGCGGCCGAACAGGTGGCGGGACAGCCGTACGCCAACCCGCGTCCCGTGACCGCGGACGGGGTACGGGCGGTGCTCCAGGCGGCCTACGAAGGACGCCGGCCGTGAGTACCGCAGCACCACAGCAAGTCCCCTAGGAAAGGTGAACATCATGGCCCTCGCACTCCTCAGGCGCCGGCGGTCCAAGGCTGCCCATGCCGGGGCTGCGGGCCTCTCCGTCCCCCTCCCGCCCGGCGCGGGCGCCGTGGCCCGCGAGATAGTCGACCCGATGGGCTCGCCGCTGGCGGGCGCGGACGTCACCGTCACCGCGCTGGACACGCACCGGGTCGCGGCCCGCGGGACGGTCGATCCCTACGGTTTCTTCCTCGCCGTACTGCCTCCGGGCCGCTACAGCCTGCTGGCCGCGGCCGAAGGGCTCCAGCCGCACCGCGAGACGGTCGAGGTCGTCCCGGACGCGGTGGCGCCCGCCGAGCGGGTCTGGCTCCAGCCGGCCGCCGCGCTCCAACTGCCCACGCCCGGCGTCTGGTTGTTCGATCCGCCGCACACCGCGATCCGGTTCATCGCCAAGCACGTCGGCATGGCCCATGTGCACGGCCGCTTCGAGCGCTTCGAGGGCGGCATCCAGGTCGCGCAGGACATGTCCCAGACCCGGGTCCAGGTCCGCATCGACGCGTCCAGCATCACGACCGGCAACTCCACCCGCGACAACCATCTGCGCTCCGGTGACTTCCTCGACGTCGAGCGGTTCCCGCACATCGACTTCGTCAGCACCCGCTTCGCCTACCGGGGCGGCAGCAAGTGGACCCTCCAGGGCTCCCTGACCATGCACGGCGTCAGCCGCTCGGTCGCCCTGGACACCACCTACCTGGGCACGGTGAACGGCGGCTACGGCGAGGAACTGCGCTGTGCGGCCCTGGCGACGGCCGAGCTGCACCGCGAGGACTACACGCTGAACTGGCGCTCCATGCTGGCCCGGGGCATCGCGGTCGTGGGTCCCACGGTCCAGCTGGAGCTCGACGTGCAGGCGATGTACCGGACGCACGACACGCCGACCCCGCCCGAGTAGGGGCGCGCGGGCGGCCCGTTGTCAGTCCCGGTCGGTACCTTCGGCGCATGAGAGCCAACGGAACTTTCAGCGTCAAGGCGTTCGTCCCGACCGAGCTGAAGCCCGAGCCCGCCGTGGCCACCGGGCTGCCCGTCGGTGTCGCGACGATGGAGAAGCACTTCGAGGGCGAGGTCGCCGGCCGTGCGGCGACCTTGTTCACGGCCGCGTACGACCAGGAGAGCGGCGTCGGACCTATGTGGCCATGGAGTCCTTCGAGGGCTCGCTGCACGACCGGTCCGGCGCCTTCAACTTCGTGCACTCGGCGACCACCACCGGCAGCGACCGCACCGCCGAGTTCTTCACCGTGGTCCCCTCCAGCGGCACCGGCGACCTGGCCGGAATCACCGGCACCGGCGGTCTCGGAGTGGACACCGACGGCACCCATCGGATCTGGTTCGACTACGAACTGGGCGGAGGTGTCTGACAACTTCACGAAAATCACACAGAACCCGCCTGACACTTGAGGTTTCAAGCGTTACGCTCGCCGTCATCCGAGTGCTCGGGGGAGCGGCTCGTCCGTCATGGCGCTCCCTCCCCCCACGGTTTCAGGAGACTCGGCGTGAGTGACGGCGACGTAGTGGTGATCGGCGGCGGCTATGCGGGCGTCCGGCTGGCGAAGCGGCTGGACCCGACGGCCCGGGTGACCCTGGTGGACCGCAAGGAGGTCTTCTTCCACCGCATCTCCTCCCTCCGGGCGGGCGTGCGCAGGGAGTGGACCGTCACCCCCTTCATCCCCTACGACCGGCTGCTGCGCCACGGCCGGGTCGTCGTCGGCAAGGTGGTCACCGTGGACACCGCCGAGCGCCGGGTGGTGCTGGCCGACGGGACCGGACTGCCGTACGACGTGGTGGTGATAGCGACCGGGGCCGACTACCCGGCACCGGCCCGCTTCGCCGGCACCACCACCGAGGAGGCGGTGAAGTCCTTCAACGAGCACCAGACGAAGATCGCCTCCGCCGACCATGTCCTGGTCGTCGGCGGCGGTCCCTCCGGGGTCGAGCTCAGTGCCGAGATCCGGCTGGCCCGGCCCGAGGCCCGGGTCACGCTCGCGCACTCCGGCTCCAAGCTGCTGAGCAACACGGGCAGCGAACGGGCCGGACGCAAGGCGCTCGCCTGGCTGGAGGCCCATGACGTGGAGGTACGGCTCGACTCCTTCATGTCCCCGGGCAACGACTTCGGCACCTACCGCGACGCCCACGGCGGGCTCATCGCCGCCGACCTCTCCTTCTGGGCCACCGGCACCACCCCCAACACGCTCTGGCTGCGCCTGGCCGGACACGGCGACTGGCTGAACCCGTCCGGGCACGTGAAGGTCGACCGCGCGCTGCGGGCCGAGGGCCACCTGGACGTCTTCGCGGTGGGCGACGTCAACGACGCCACCGAGCACAAGATCACCCCGGCCGCGCTCGCCCAGGCGGACCTCGCGGCCTGGAACATCCGCGCCCATCTGAACAGTTCGGGCCGGCACCGGAAGGAGCCGCGCTTCTACCGGCCCGTCCACCGCACCCCGCTGATCGTGCCCTTCGGCCCGGCCGACGGGGTGACCATGCTGCCGGTGCCGGGCGGCGAGACCGCGGTGCTCGGCGGGCGCACCACGACCCTGGCCAAGGCGAAGACGCTCATGACGCCCTACATGAGGCGCCAGCTCGGCTACACCGCGGCCTGACCGGAGCCGACGGCCGGGCGCCCGGCCAGGGCACTCGGGTGTGCCGGGCCGGGCGCCCGGCCGTCGGCTCCAGGCGTGCGGAACGTGTGCCGTGGCCCTCGGTGTCCAGCGCCTGTGCCGTGGCCCTCAGGCGTGCAGCACGTGCTGGGTGGGCCGGACCAGGCCGGACTCGTAGGCGAAGACCACCGCCTGGACCCGGCCGCGCGCGCCGATCTTGGTGAGTATGTTGCTGACATGGGACTTGACCGTGGTCGGCGCGATGGACAGCCGGTCGGCGATCTCGGCGTTGGAGTCACCGGTGGCGACCGCGCTGAGCACATCGCGCTCGCGCCCGGTGAGGGTGTCGAGGCGGTTGCCCGGCCCGGGGACGGTTGTGCCGCGCTCGCTGCGGACGGCGTCGATGAGCGCCCGGGTCAGCCCCGGCGAGACGACGACGTCACCGGCGGCCACGACCCGGATCGCCGCGACGAGTTCGTCGGGGGTGGCGTCCTCGGGGAGGTGCCCGGCGGCTCCGGCGCGCAGGGCACCGTAGGGGTAGCCGTCGGAGTCGGTGGTCAGGAGCAGGACGTGCGGGGTGGGCGGTCCGTCGGGGGTGTGGGTGATGCGGCGGACGGTCTCGGCGGTGTCGGTGCCGGTCGTGCGGGTGTCGAGCAGCACGACGTCCGGCCGGAGCGCGGCGCTGAGGCGGACCGCCTCCGCCCCGCCGACCGCCTCGCCGACGACGGTCAGGTCGGGCCGGGACGACAGGAGCATACGGAGGCCGACGCGCTGAAGCGCCTGGTCGGTGGCGATGAGGACGGTGGTCATGGGGGCGTGCTCCATCCTCGCCCAGCGGGCAATATGCTGAACGAAACGGTTTCGTTCTCGTGGGGGTCAGCGTAACTCCGGGGCAATCGAAACGTGAGCGTTTCGATTGTGGGGTGGGTCACATTCCGCTTCGGTTTCGACTCGTAGGGAGTCGTCGTCGCGGGTGAGGAGGGGGAGCGGCCGGTCGGGGGCGTGCGCAGGGTGGCGTCCAGCGACCGCCAGTCGGAGGCTCGACCCGGGGTCTCGGACCCTGGGTGTCCTGTAGGGCGGCGATCCCGAAGCCGGTCAGGACGACCCGGCGGGCGGGGCCGAGCAGGACGTTGCCTGGCTCGACGTCCCGGTGCGGCACCCCGGCCTCGTGGACCCGGCGCAGTGCCTGGGCCGGTGCGAGAGTGACCCTGGCCGTCTCGCTCACGCCCGGCGGGCGCTGCTCGGCGATGGTCCGCTCCCGCGAGGGCGACCCCGGGACGGTCGATGCACGCACCGACCCTCGCCTCGCGCAGCGCACGCTCCCGGCGGGTGCGCGCGTCGGCGTCCGTGCCCGGTCCCTCTGGATGCAACTCCTCGACGGCGACCGGCCGTTCAGGCACCTCGCCACGGGCTCGCCACACTCGTCCCGTCCCGTCCCGTCCCGTCCCGCCCCGTACCGTCCTGGCCGACGCTCTCCGCCAAGCGGTAGTGACCCCCGATCCGCATATGGGCTCACCGCCCGCCCACACCCATGACGGCACACCGCTGCCGTGTGCGTCGAAGATGGGCAACCCGGGCCCGACCGGCGGCGACCTAGGAGTGAAATCCCGCCCCCACGAAGGGAGTTCACTTCATGCGCACTCGCATCGTGCGTCTCATGACCGTCCTCGCCGCCCTGCTCGCGGTGTGTGCCGCGCCCGCCGTCACGGCGACCCCGGCGCAGGCCGCGGACAACTGGAACCCGCCCGCCGGGCTCGTACAGCCCCTGGGCGAGGTCTGGAACCACGTCGAGTCGACCTATCCCAACCTGTACGGCTTCCGCAACTACGGCTGGGACCAGGTCGTCGCCAACAAGGGAAGCGTCAACTACTGCGTCCGCTGGGAGTCCGACGCCCCGGTCAGCGCCGCCCTCCGGGACCAGGTGCACGCGGCCGTGAAGAAGCAGTTCGGCAAATGGATGTCGGCCATGCTCGACAACGGCACCGGCACCAACGCCTGGCCCTACACCACCGTGCCCGTCAACATCGTCGGCTGGGCGGTCAAGAACCGCTCCACCCTCCAGTGGACCGACAACTCGGTCGACATCTACGCCGGGAACCTCGACTCCGGCGGCGCCCCGCAGTGCGCCCCCGACTGCGGCCGCTTCTTCCACCAGGACGGCAACTACTCCAAGTGCCCCGGCGGAGCGGCCCGCCACTACGACCAGTCGCTCTGGCTGACCAAGGGCTTCCAGGGCGGCGCGGGCGGTGACTGGGGCCAGCGCGTCGGCCAGGAGTACTTCACCGGGGCCCTCGCCCAGGAGAACATCCACATCTATCTCCACGAGGTCGGGCACACCTTCGGCCTCGACGACTTCTACGACTGGACCCCGACCGGCCAGTGCTGCTTCCTGATGAAGGCGGGCAGCGCGACCCAGATCACCGAGTTCGACAAGTGGATGCTGCGCGACTTCTGGCGCCACCTCAAGAACCGCTACGGCTACTGATCGATCACGCACGGACCATTGACGTGGTCCAGAGAAGGGTGTCACTCTCCTGACTACGTAGTCAGCGAGCTCAGCGGCCAGACCCAGGAGTCAGATGACTACGTAGTCCACAGGAGGCCAGATGAAGACACCCGGAACCGGACGTCCCCGGCGCGGCCCCGGCATGACCGAGGTCGCCCGGGCCGCCGGGGTCTCGCAGAAGACCGTGTCACGGGTCGTCAACGGCGAGCCGCACGTCAGCCCGGAGGTACGCGACCGCGTCCTGCGGGCCGTGGAGGAACTGGGGTACCGCCCGAACAACGCGGCGCGCGCCCTGCTCCTGGGCCGGTACCGGCGGATCGGGGTCGTCTCCCTCGGCAGCGCGCTCTACGGCCCCGCCACCCTGCTCCTCGCCCTGGAACGGGCCATGCAGCGGGCGGGCTACTCCTTCGCCCTGGCCGGCACCCTGGAGGGCCAGCCCGTCCAGGTCGCCGTGGAGGCGCTGCTGGAACAGGGCGTGGACGGGATCGTGCTGTCCGAGCCGATCGACGACGGCACCCCGCTCCGGCTCAGTGCGGACGTACCGGTCGTCAGCCTCGGCGAGGGCGTCGACGCCGGCCAGGCGCCGAGCGCGGTCGTCGGCGTCGACGGGGTCGCGGCCGCCCGCACCGCCACGGAACACCTGCTGTCCCTGGGGCACCGCACGGTCTGGCACATCCCGGGACCCCACGACTGGTGGGCCGCCCGCGACCGTGCACGCGGCTGGCGCGAGGCCCTCGCCGCGGCCGGTGCCCCCGAACCCCCGCTACCGGTCGAGGGCGACTGGAGTCCCGCCTCCGGGTACGCGGCCGGCCGCCAGCTCGCCCGACTCTCCGACGTCACGGCGGTGTTCGCCGCCAACGACGACATGGCGACCGGCGCGCTCCGGGCGTTCGCCGAGGCCGGCCTGTCCGTCCCCGGCGACATCAGCGTCGTCGGCTACGACGACATCCCCGCGGCCGCCTATCTCTCCCCGCCCCTGACCACCGTCCGCCAGGACTTCACCGCCGTCGCCGACCGGGCCGTCGAGGTACTGATCGCCCTCATCGAAGGCGGCCCGGCACCGACCGAACACCACGGCATCACCGGCGAGTTGACCGTACGGGCCTCCAGCGGCCCGGTACGCGAACCCGCACCACCCCTCCGCTGAACCGTCGGCGCGACGGCCCGGGCACCTTCGCCGCGGGCCGGTCCGCCCTGCCCGCGAGTGCCGCCCGGGACGGCCGCACCCGCCCCCTCGTAGCCGCGCCACGTGAGGAGTCACGTGTGTCCCCAGCACCCCCGACCCGCCGCGCCCTGCTGCGCACAGCCCTCGCCCTGGTCACCGCCGCCGCCCTCACCGCCTGCGGAGGCGCCGGCACCACCGCCCGCACCTCCGGAGACGTCACCCTCTCCCTGTGGACCCACGACCCCGGATACGAGGACTTCTTCCGCAAGGGCATCCCGGAGGCCGACCGGCTCACCGACTTCCGCTACCACCTCGACGTCACCCGTGCGGGCCCGGCCGACCTCGTCACCAAGCTCCTCGCCCAGGCCGTCGCAGGGCGCGGCACCCCCGACACGATCGGCTTCGAGATCGGCAGCTTCCCCCGCATGCTGCGCGGCGACATCGCCCCGCGCCTGCTGCACGACCTCACCGCCGACATCGCCGCCGTGCCCGGCCTCAAGGACGACCTGCTGCCCGCCCGCCTCGCCCCCTACAGCAAGGACGGCAGGCTCTACGCGCTCGACTCCGACACCCCGATGGTCGTCTACTACTACCGCGACGACCTGTTCTCCAAGTGGAACCTCCCCACGGACACCGCCACTTGGGAGGAGTACGCCGAACTCGGCGCCCGTGTGCACCAGGACCACGGCGCCTCCCTCTGTGTCGTCTCCACGATCGGCAGCGACACCGGCCAGGTCGTCCAGTCCTTCCAGATGCTCCTCTACCAGCGCGGCGGCGCCTTCTTCGACGCCGACGGAGAGCTGACCCTCGACTCGCCGGAGGCGGAGGAGACCCTGCGCTTCCTGTGCGAGGGACTGCGCACCGGCTTCGTCATCGACATCTCCGACTACTACGGGGCGGCCATGCAGACCGCCCTGAAGACGGACAAGGTCGTCGGACTGCCCATGGCCATCTGGTACAAGAACTACGGCCTGGTCCCCAACGTGCCCGAACAGAAGGGGAGATGGCGGGTCCGTGACCTGCCCCGGTTCTCCAAGGGCGGCGGGGGGACCGCGGCGCTCGGCGGCACCGGCTTCGGCGTCGTCAAGGACAAGGCCAACACCGGGGCGGCCGTCGACTTCCTCCTCAACACCTGGCTCACCCATGACGGCCAGGTCCGCCGCTTCACCGAGACCGGCTATCTGCCCACCCGCCGCTCGGTCTACGAGGACCCGGCGCTCAACGCCACGAAGGACGACTTCTGCGGCGGCCAGCAACTCTTCAGGCTGTACCGGTCGTTGCTGCCCGACGTCCTCGCCTTCCACCAGAGCCCCGACCAGTCGATCCTCTTCGACGTCCTCGCCGGAAACCTCCTGCGCGCCTACCGCGGTGACGTCAGCCCACGCCAGGCGCTCAAGCAGACCGCGGCCGACTACCGCGACCAGGCCGGACGTTAGGAGGCCCTGCTGTGACCACCGCCGTCGCGGGCCACGCCCGCACCACCGACGAACGCACCGGCGAGCCCGGCACCGCGCGGCGCCCCCGCGGCTCCTGGGCGCCGTACCTCTTCATCTCGCCCTTCTATCTCCTCTACGTCCTGTTCATGCTGATCCCGATCGCCGTCTCGCTGTGGCTCAGCCTCACCGAGTGGGTCGGTCTCGGCGCCCCGCACTGGGTCGGCCTGCGCAACTACCGCAACCTGCTCACCGACATCAGCTTCCACCGGGCGCTCGGCAACACCGGCGTCTTCGTGCTCGTCGCCGTCTGTGTCGTCGTCCCGCTCGCCCTGCTGATCGCGCAGGCCCTCAACACCCGTGGCCTGCGCGCCCGTGACCTGTGGCGCACCGCCTACTTCGTGCCGATCGTGGTCTCGCCGATCCTCGTCGCCCTCATCTTCGGCCTGCTCTTCGACCGGCAGTTCGGCCTGATCAACTCCGTCCTGCGGGCCCTGTTCGGGACCGGCGGAGTCGACTGGCTCGGCGATCCGAGCCTCGCCAAGGTGAGCATCGCGGTGGTGATGCTGTGGCGCTGGACCGGCTACCTCACGGTGTTCTTCCTCGCCGGACTCCAGAACGTGCCGAAGGAGTTGTACGAGGCCGCCGCCCTCGACGGCGCCGGACGTCTGCGCACCTTCACCACCGTCACCCTGCCGGCGCTGAAGCCGGTGACGGCGTTCGTCGTTGTCACCTCCTTCATCGGCGCGGCCCAGATCTTCGAGGAGCCTTACCTGCTGACCGGCGGCGGACCGGCCGAATCGACGCTCTCCGTCACGATGTTCATCTACCGGGCGGCCTTCCAGCGCCAGCAGTTCGGCTACGCGGCAGCCGCAGCCGTCGTGCTGTTCGTCCTGGTCTTCGGCCTCAGCCAGCTCTTCAACCGGCTCCTCGGCATCGGGAGGGCGTCCGCATGATGCGCACCCGCATACCCCTGTACGGCACGCTCGTCCTGCTGCTCCTCGCCTTCCTCGCCCCGCTGCTCTGGGCGCTCAGCGGTTCGTTCAAGCCGCGCGGCGACATCTTCGCCTACCCGCCCCGGCTGATCCCCGACCCGTTCACGCTCGACAACTACCAACGCCTGTTCTCCGGGCAGCCGTTCTGGCGCTGGTTCCTGATGAGCACGGTCGTCGCCCTCGTCGCCACCACGGTCTCGGTGTTCGTCTGCGCCCTGGCGGGCTACGGCTTCGCCAAGTTCCGCTTCGCCGGGAAACGGCTGCTGTTCGGGGTGATGTTCAGCTCGCTGTCGATCCCGTTCGCGGTCATCCTGGTCCCGCTGTTCGTGATCCTCGTCAAGTCCGGCCTCGGCAGCCCGTGGTTCGCGCTGATCGTGCCGTGGGTGGCGCCCGCGTTCGGGATCTTCATGATGCAGCAGTACATCGTGCAGTCCGTCCCGGACTCCGTCCTGGAGGCCGCCCGCATCGACGGGGCCAGTGAGTTCGGCATCTTCCGCACCATCGTGCTGCCCCTGCTGCGGCCCTCCCTCGGCGCGCTCGCCGTCTGGCAGTTCCTCCAGAGCTACAACAGCTTCCTGTGGCCGCTGGTGCTGGTCTCCGACAGCTCCCAGTACACCCTGCCACTGGGCCTCCAGACCCTCTTCGTCTCCGAGCAACGGCAGTACGACCTCGTGCTCGCCGGAGCCGTCATCGCCGTGGTGCCCGCGGTCGCCCTCTTCGTCCTGTTGCGCAAGCAGCTCCTGGAGGGGCTGTCCACCGGCGCCGTCAAAGGCTGACTCAACCACCGTATTGGAGAAGGATGTTCCAGCTTCCACCCCGGGTCCTGTTCGGCGCCGCCTACTACCACGAGTACCAGCCGTACGAGCGGTTGAAGGACGACCTCGACCTCATGGCCGAGGCGCGCTTCACGGTGATCCGGGTCGGCGAGTCCGTCTGGTCGACCTGGGAGCCGGAGAACGGCCGCTTCGACCTCGACTGGCTCCAGCCGGTCCTCGACGGCGCTCACGAGCGCGGCATCTCGGTGATCCTCGGCACCCCGACCTACGCCGTACCCTCGTGGCTGGCCCGCCAGTACCCGGAGATCGCCGGGGAGTCGCGCACCGGTGAGCGCATCGGCTGGGGTGCCCGGCAGGAGGTCGACCTCACCCACCCGGCGTTCCTCTTCCACGCCGAACGGGTCATCCGCCGGATCATCGCCCGCTACGCCGACCACCCGGCCGTCATCGGCTACCAGGTCGACAACGAACCCGGCCTCCATCTCCTGCACAACCAGGGCGTGTTCCAGCGCTTCACCGACGAACTCCGGGCACGCTACGGCGATGTGGAGACCCTGAACCGCGAATGGGGCCTCGTCTACTGGTCGCACCGGCTGTCCACCTGGGCCGACCTGTGGACCCCCGACGGCAACGTCCAGCCGCAGTACGACCTGGCCTGGCGGCGCTTCCAGGCCCGGCTGGTCACCGAGTTCATCGGCTGGCAGGCGGACATCGTCCGGGAGTACGCCCGCCCCGGGCAGTTCGTCACCACCTGCATCTCCTACGACCGCCCCGGCGTCGAGGACGACAAGCTCACCGAACGTCTCGACGTCACCGCGGGCAACCCGTACTACACGATGCAGGACGCCCTCGAACTGCCCGACCGCGGCCGGGACGGCCAGGACTGGACGACCAACGGCACCTGGGCCCTGTACCGCAGCGCCGACCGCATGTACTCCTCCCGCCAGGAACCCTTCCTCGTCACGGAGACCAACGCGCAGGCCATCAGCTACCCGTGGAACAACCGCCCCGCCTACGACGGCCAATGGCGCCAGGCCGCCTGGGCGTTGATCTCCCGTGGTGCCTCGATGATCGAGTACTGGCACTGGCACACCCTGCACTTCGGCGCCGAGACCTACTGGGGCGGCGTCCTCCCGCACAACGGCAGGCCCGGCCGGGTGTACCGGGAACTCGCCGTGCTCGGCGCGGAGTTGGAGAAGGCGGGCGACCTCGCGGCCTCCCTGACCCCGGACGCCGACGTGGCCTTCCTGTACGACGGGCCCAGCAAGTGGGCGCTCCAGGGCCATCCGCCGCTCGCCCTGGCGGACGGGGGCCCGGACGGGCGGTCGTACGAGACGGTCTTCGACGCCTTCTACCGGGGCGCCTTCGACGCGGGCGCGCAGTCCCGCATCCTGCACCCCGGGCAGCTCGCCGGGCAGGACCTGCCTCCCGTGCTGGTCGTACCCGCCTACTACGCGGCCGACGACCAGATCCTGGAGCGGCTGAAGGCGTACGCCGAGGCGGGCGGCCACCTGGTCCTGGGTCCGCGCACCGGGTACGGCGACACCGAGGCGCGGGCGCGTACCGACGTGCAGCCCGGGCGGCTGTCCGAGGCGGCCGGGGTGATGTACGACGAGTTCAGCAACCTCGGCTGGCCCCTGAAGGTGACCGGGACGGCCGTACTGCCGCTGCCGCCCGAGGCGCACGCCCTGCACTGGGCCGACGGACTCCAGCCGCAGGGCGCCGAAGCGCTCGCGACCTACGCGCACCCGCACTTCGGCCGCTGGCCAGCCGCCACCACCCGGAGCTGCGGCGAGGGCCGGATCACCTACGTCGGCACGGTCCCCGACCCCGCCTTCGCGCGGGCCCTGTTCGAATGGGCCGTCCCGGCCGAGTGGCGTCCCGCCCACCCCGCCGTCACCGCGACCTCGGCCACCGCACGGGACGGCCGCCGGGTGCGCTTCCTGCACAACTGGTCGTGGGACGAGGTGACGGTCCCGGTGCCGGCGCCCGTCCGGGACGCGCTGTCGGACACGGCGTACACCGAGGAGGTGCCGCTCGGCCCCTGGGACGTGAAGGTGCTCACGGAGGACTGACCCCGGTTGGGAGAACATCTGTCGACGGATACGGTATTGGCATTCTCATTTTGTGCAAGTACCGTATCCGACGATGAATGACGACGCCCAGACCTTCGCCCTGACCTCGTCCGGCATCCCGCTCAAGCCGGTCTACGGACCGGAGGACCGGGCTGTCGAGCCGCCCGCGCCGGGCGCGTTCCCGTTCACGCGCGGCAACTACGCCTCCGGCTACCGGGGACGGCTGTGGACGCTGCGCCAGTACTCCGGTTTCGGCACCGCGGAGGACTCCAACCGCCGCTACCGCTATCTCCTGGACCAGGGCGGAACCGGCCTCTCCGTCGCCCTCGACCTGCCGACCCAGTGCGGCTACGACTCGGACGACCCGGAGGTGAGCGAGGAGGTCGGCCGGGTGGGCGTGGCCGTGGACACCCTCGCCGACGCGGAAGTGCTGTTCGACTCCATCCCGTTGGACCGGATCAGCACCAGCTTCACCATCAACGGCACGGCGGCGATCCTGCTCGCCTTCTACGTGGCCGCCGCCGAGAAGCGCGGGGTGCCGAGGGTCAAGCTCACCGGCACCATCCAGAACGACATCCTCAAGGAGTACGCCTCCCGCGGCACCTGGATCTGGCCGCCCGAGCCGTCCCTGCGGCTGATCGCCGACACCATCGAGTTCTGCGCGGCCGAGGTGCCCCGCTTCAACGCCATCTCCGTCGCCGGCGCGCACTTCCGGGACGCGGGCGCCAACGCCGTGCAGGAGATGGCGTTCACGCTCGCGGACGGGGTCACCTACGTCGACACCGTGCTGGCGCGCGGCCGTATGACGATCGATCAGTTCGCCCCGCAGGTCTCCTTCTTCTTCTACACGCACGGCGATTTCTTCGAGGAGATCGCCAAGTACCGTGCCGGACGCAGGCGTTGGGCGACGATCGTGCGCGAGCGGTACGGCGCGGGCTCCGACAAGGCGGCGATGTTCCGCTTCGGGTGCGTGGCCGGAGGCGCCTCGCTGTACGCCCCGCAGGCCCGCAACAACACCGTCCGGATCGCCTACGAGGCCCTCGCCTCCGTACTCGGCGGAGTCCAGTCGATGTTCACCGCCGCCTGGGACGAGCCCTTCGCCCTGCCCAGCGAGGAGTCGGCGACCCTCGCCCTGCGCACCCAGCAGATCCTCGCCCACGAGACCGGCGTGACCCGGGTCGCTGACCCGCTCGGCGGCTCGTACTTCGTCGAGGCGCTCACCGACGCCACCGAGGAACGGATCGCCGAGATCATGGACGACCTGGAGGCCCACGGCGGCATGGTCCGGGCGATCGAGGACGGCTATCTGCAAGGGCTCATCGCCGACGAGGCCTACCGGCTGCACCAGGAGGTCGAGGCGGGCACCCGCCCCGTCATCGGCGTCAACCGCTACGTCGACGCCGACGAACCGCCGCCCGACATCGCCACCTACGAACTCGACGCCAAGGGCCGCGAGGTGCAGCTGAAACGCCTGGCCCGGGTCAAGGCCGAACGCGACCCCGCGGCCGTACGCGCGCGCCTGGCCGACCTCGTCGGCGCGGCCGAGGGCGACGACAACCTCATGGGGCCGCTCGTCGACTGCGCCAACGCCTACTGCACGGTGGGCGAGATGGTGGCGACGCTGAAGGACGTCTGGGGCGAGTTCCAGCAGCCGGTGGTGTTCTGATGGGCACCCGCATCCTCATCGCCAAGCCCGGTCTCGACGGCCACGACCGGGGCGCCAAGATCGTCGCGCGGGCGCTGCGCGACGCGGGCTTCGAGGTCGTGTTCACCGGCATCCGGCAGCGCGTCGAGGACATCGTCGCCACGGCCGTGCAGGAGGACGTCGCGGTCGTCGGCCTGAGCATGCTCTCCGGCGCCCATCTCGCCCTCACGGCACGGACCGTGGAGGGGCTGAGGGCCGCCGACGCGGGCGACATCACGGTCGTCGTCGGCGGCACCATCCCGCCCGCCGACGTACCCCGCCTGAAGGCCGCCGGCGCCGCGGCCGTGTTCCCGACCGGGACACCGCTCGACGTCGTGGTGACGGACGTACGCGCCCTGACTCTGGAGGGAAGAACATGCGCATCGGAGTGATGATCGGGCCCGAGCGCGGCGACTCCGCGCGCAAGGCCTCCCGGATGATCGCGGACGTCGAATGGGCCGAGTCCGCGGGCATGGACACCGCCTGGATACCCCAAGTGCCCACCGACTTCGACGCGTTGACCGCCGTCGCCCTGATGGGCACCGCGACCAGCCGGATCGAGCTGGGCACCGCCGTCGTACCGCTCCAGGCCCAGCACCCGATCGCCCTCGCCCGGCAGGCCCTGTCCACCCAGGCCGCCACCGGCGGACGGCTCGCCCTCGGCGTCGGCCCCTCGCACCACTGGATCATCCAGGACATGCTCGGCCTGCCCTACGAACGCCCGGCCGGCCTCACCCGCGACTACCTCGACATCCTGGACGCGGCCCGCAACGGCCCCGGCCCCATCGACGTCAAGAACCGCACCTACACCGTGCACAACCCCCTCGACCTCGCCCCCGTCGCCCCGCTGCCCGTCCTGCTCGCCGCCCTCGGCCCGGTCATGCTGGCCCTCGCGGGGGAGCGGGCCGACGGGACCGTGCTGTGGATGGCCGACGAGAAGGCCGTCTCCGACCACGTCGTCCCGCGCATCACCAAGGCCGCCGAGACCGCCGGACGCCCCGCACCCCGGATCGTCGCCGGTATCCCGGTCTGCCTGTGCCGCCCCTCGGAGGTCGACGCGGCCCGCACCCGCGCCAACCGCATCCTCGGCGAGGCCGAGATCTCGCCCAACTACCAGCGCCTGCTGGAGTACGGCGACGCCGAGGACGTCGGCGACCTGTGCGCGGCGGGCGACGAGAGCGCCATCGCGGCCCGCTTCCAGCGGTTCGCCGACGCCGGGGTCACCGACCTGTCCGTACGCCTCCTGCCGATCGGCGAGGGCCGCGACGAACTCGTCGCCTCCAAGCGCCGTACACGAGAGATGATCGCCTCGCTCGCCGCGAGCTTCCGATGACACCGGGGCCTCTCTCGGGCATCCGCATCCTCGAAGTCGGCCACATCCTC
Source organism: Streptomyces sp. SID13726 (assembly GCF_010548375.1). Classification (GTDB taxonomy): domain Bacteria; phylum Actinomycetota; class Actinomycetes; order Streptomycetales; family Streptomycetaceae; genus Streptomyces. The sequence goes on along the minus strand of NZ_JAAGLY010000011.1, from coordinate 195,158 downwards.
GCGGGCCCCTTCGCCACCATGCTCCTCGCCGACCTCGGCGCCGACGTCACCAAGGTCGAGCCGCCCGGCGGTGACCTCTCCCGCCAGGTCTCCGACGCCTACTTCGCGAGCCTCAACCGCAACAAGCGCAGCGTCTGCCTCGACCTCACGACGGAGGCGGGACAGGCACGGCTGGGTGAACTGGTCGCGGACGCCCACGCGTTGCTCGTCAACCTCAAGCCGTCGGTGATACGGCGGCTCGGGCTGACGTACGACAGCCTGCGCCGCCGGAACGAGCGGATCGTCTGCGTCGCCGTCACCGGATACGGCCTCGACGCGGGCGACGACCCCGCGTTCGACTACGTCATCCAGGCCGCGACCGGCGTGGCCGCGCTCACCGGCGATCCCGACGGGCCGCCCATGCTGCCCGGTTACTCCTCGGTCGACAACTCCGCCGCCCTGACCGCCGCGTTGGGGCTGCTCGCGCAGATCGTGTCCGGGCGGGGCGGGCAGGTCGAGGTCGCGCTCAGGGACGTGATGCTGGCGCAGCTCAACTACCGCGCCTCGGCGTACCTCAACGAGGGCACCGAGCCTCGGCGGCTGCCGAACGGGGCCCACTCGTACTATGTGCCGGCCCAGCTCTTCCCCACGGCCCAGGGGCACTTGGCGCTCTTCGTCACCCATGACGGCTTCTGGAAGAGCTTCGCGGCCGAGGCGGGGATCGACGGCTTCCCGACCATGGCGGAGCGTGCGGCGCGGCGGGACGAGGTGCTCGGTGCCGTCACCCGGGCCCTCGGCGCCGACACGGCCCGGGGGTGGGAGGCGCGGTTGCGGCCGCTCGGGGTACCGGCGGCGGCCGTACGCACACTGCCGGAGGCGCTGGACGCGGCCCCGGAGATGATCGTGAGGGCCGGTGACCATCGGCTGGTCGCCGGCCCGATCCGGGTCGCCGGATACGAGCCGTCGTACCGTCCGGCGCCCGGGCTGGGGGAGCACGGTCACTCGTAGTGGACCGTCACCGATCCCTCGTCCGGAATGCCCTGGCAGGTCAGCACGTACCCCTCGGCGACCTCGTCCTCCGTCAGGGCGTCGTTCACCCGCATGGTCGCGGTCCCCTCCGTCAGCTTCGCCATGCAGGTGGCGCAGTTGCCCGCCTCGCAGGAGAACGGCGGGGTGAGCCCGGCCCGGCGGGCGCTCTGGAGCAGGGTCTCGCCGGAGCGCTTGGGGACGGTGGCGCGCTGGGTGCCGAGCAGGATCGTGACGGTGCCCTCGGGCTGTGGTGCGTCAGCGGCCGCTGACGGCGGCACCGCCGCACCGAACCGCTCGCTGAACACCCGCCCCGGGCCCGGCAGCGAGTTCTCCACCAGCTCCATGAAGGGCTCGGGACCGCACACGTACGCGTCACCGCCCCCTCGCGCGAACTCCGCGACCGCGTCGGCGTCGAGGAAGCCCCTCTCCGCGTCCAGGTGCCGTACGACCGTCAACCGCCCCCGATAGCGCTCGGCCAGGTCCGCCAGCACCCTCTCGAAGATCGCCGAGGACCGGTCCCGGTCGGCGCACAGCAGCCGCACGCTCCGGTCGGTGGTCGCCAGCGTGCTCTTGGCGAGGGAGAGGATCGGGGTGATCCCGCTGCCGCCGCTGAAGCCGAGCAGCGGAGTCGTGGCCGGGCGGAGGCAGAACCGGCCCCGGGGCAGGGTGAGTTCGAGTTCGTCGCCCTCGGCCACATGGTCGTGCAGCCAGCTGGAGACCTTGCCGCCGGGCACCCGCTTCACGGTCGTCATCAGCTCGGCGTCGGTCTCCGGGGCGCTCGACATCGAGTACGACCGCAGCAGATCACGGCCGTCGACCCGGACCCGGAACACACAGAACTGGCCCGCCCGGTAGGTGAAGGGGCCCTGGTGAGGGTCGAGCACGAACGTCCTGGCGTCCTCGGTCTCCTCGACGACCTTCACGACCGTCGCGCGCTGGAACAGGGCCGGGATCGCCATGGACGCCCTCCTCGGGCTCTGGTATCAAGGTTCTGTTGCTGCGAGAATACTATTCTCGCCTGGCAGATGGGACCCTCTCAATGCGTGGGGTGTTGGTTTTCGAGGATCGCGAGTACACCGCGTCCGAACTGGACGCTCTGGCCGACGGGTTGGCCGGACGGCTGGAGCGAAGGGGTGTGCGGGCGGGGGAGCGGGTCGCGCTCATGTCCTCCAACCGGCCGGAGTTCGTGATCGCCGTACAGGCCCTGTGGCGGCTCGGCGCGGCGGTGGTCCTGCTCAGCCCCGCGTGGAAGCGCGGCGAGGTCGAACACGCCCTGGACATCACGAAACCGGCCCACGCGGTGGGCGATCACCCGGTGCTGGCCGCCCTGATGCCGATGCTGCACCTCGACGAGCCGATCCCGGCCGCGACCGGGGTGCCCTTCGCGGGGCCCGATCCCGGGTCCGACGCCGTGCTGGTCTTCAGCTCGGGCACCACCGGCATGCCCAAGGCCGTCCGCCACACCCACGCCTCACTGGCCGCCGCCGTACACCACTGGCGTGACGCGCTGGGCCTGACCGCGGCCGACCGGATCCAGATCACCACCCCGCCCTCGCACATCCTCGGCCTGCTCAACATCGTCACCGCCCTGGAGGCGGGCGCCTGGCTGCGGCTGCACCGGCGGTTCGACCTCGACCGGATGCTGCACCACATCCAACTCGACCGCGTCACCGTCGAGATGGCGGTCGCGCCGATCGCGCTCGCCCTCGCCTCCCACCCGAAGCTGGAGTCGTACGACCTGTCGTCGCTGCGCTACATCATGTGGGGCGCGACCCCGGTGACCCCGAGCGTCGCCGAGACCGTCACCCGGCGCACGGGGGTCGGCTGGCTGCCCGCCTACGGGGCCAGCGAACTCCCCGTGATCGCCTGCAACCCGCTCGTCGGCGCCCGTCTGGACACTCCGGGGCGGGCGGTGCCGGGCGTGCGGGTGCGGGTCGTGTCCCTGGAGACCGGGAATCCGCTCGGGCCGGGCGAGACCGGCGAGATCGAGGTGCGCGCGGAGTCCCTGATGGCGGGCTATCTGCCGGCCGAGGAGACGGTGGGCGCCTACCACGACGGCTGGTACCGCACCGGGGACGTCGGCAGCGTCGACCCCGAGGGCTGGATCAGCCTCACCGACCGCTCCAAGGACATGATCAAGGTACGGGCCTTCCAGGTCGCGCCCGCCGAGATCGAGGCCGTGCTGCACGGCCACCCCGCGGTCGCCGACTGCGCGGTCTTCGGCGTCCCGGACACGGCGGACGGGGAGGCGGTCGTGGCCGTCGTGCGCACGAGCGCGCCGGTCTCCCCGGACGACCTCGTCGCCCTGGTCGGCGACCGGCTGGCCTCCTACAAGCGGCCGAGCCATGTGGAGTTCGTGGACGCGATCCCCCGTCTGCCGTCGGGCAAGGCGCTGCGGCGCGTCCTCAAGGAGCGGTTCATCGAGCGGCAACTCGTCAAGGAGCGTGATGGACGTACGTCTGACGTCTGAACAGCGTCAACTCCGGGACGCGGCAGCCAGGTTGGCCGACGACCTCGGCCCCGGCTCCGTGCTCGACCTGGAGGACCGCAGCCGGATCGCCCGCCTGGAGAAGGCGGTCGAGTCGACCGGCTGGCGCACCCTGCGCTCGGACGGGGCCTCCGGCGTCGAAGTGGCCCTGGTCGTCGAGGAGTTCGGGCGCGCGCTGGTCGACGTGCCCCTGCTCGGCCCCCTGCTCGCCGACGACCTCGGGCGCCACTGCGACCACGACACCTCCGCCGCGACCGTGGCAGTGGGTTCCCTGGCGCTCGACGCGAGCGGTAGACGGTACGCGCTCGCCCTCGACGGAGGCCGCGTCCTGTCCGCCGAGGTGGGGACGGCAGACGCCGGCGCGGACCTGACCCGGCGCCGTGCCGAACTCACGGGCACACAGCGGCAGATCGCCGAGCTGCCCTCCGAACTCACCGACCGCTGGAACGCGTTGGCGCTCGTCGCCACCTGCGCCGACCTCGTCGGCACGGCCCGCGGCGCGCACACGCTGGCCTGCGACTACGCGCGCGTACGAGAGCAGTACGGCAGGACGATCGGCTCCTACCAGGCCGTGGCCCATCTCCTCGCCGAAGGACTGGCCCTCATCGAGGGATCGGTGAGCGTCCTGCGGCACGCGGCCTGGGCCGTCGACGAACTGACCCCCGCCGAGGCGATCAGGGCCGCCCGCATCGCCAAGCTCTACACCGCCCGCGCCGCCCGCACGGTCTGCGAGACGGCCGTCCAGGTGCACGGCGGCATCGGCAACACCTGGGACTGCCTCGCCCACGTCCACCTGCGCCGCGCCCTGACGTCCATCGAGCTGTTCCCCGTCCGCCTGGAGGAGATCGACCTTGGACTTTCGTGACGCACCGGAGGAGGCCGCCTTCCGGGACCGGCTGCGGGCCTGGCTGGCCGAGCGGGCGGGGACCTTCCCGACCGCGGGCGACGAGTACTGGGCCCGGCAGGGCGAATGGCACCGGGCCCTGCACGCGGCGGGTTTCTTCGGCCTCTCCTGGCCCAAGGCGTACGGCGGCCACGAACTCCCACCGGTCCACGACGTCATCCTCGACGAGGAACTGGCCCGCGCCGGAGCCCCGCCCAGGCCCAGCCTCGGCTACCTGGTCCAGGGTCTCGGCCGGCACGGCAGCGAGGAGCTGCGCCGCCGCTTCCTGCCCGGCATGATCGACGGCACCGAACGCTGGTGCCAGGGCTTCAGCGAACCCGGAGCGGGCTCCGACCTCGCCTCCCTCACCACCAGGGCCGTCCGCGACGGGGACTCCTATGTCGTGCACGGCCACAAGATCTGGACCAGCTACTCCGACGTGGCCGACTGGTGTCTGCTCCTCGCGCGCACCGACCCGGACGTGCCCCGCCACAAGGGCATCTCGGCCTTCGTCGTCGACATGCACCAACTGGGCGTCGAACAGCGCCCGTTGAAGATGATGAGCGGAGTCACCAAGGAGTTCGGCCAGGTCCTCTTCGACGGCGCCCGGGTCCCCGCCGACCAGATGGTGGGCGCGCCGGGGGAGGGCTGGGCGCTGGCCATGACCGTCGTCGGCCACGAACGCGAACCGGCCACGCTGGGCTTCTCCGCCCGCTACGGCAAGCTGGTGCGTCAACTCGCCGCCAGGACAAGCGGATCGACGCCCCCTCCCGAGCTGGCCTGGGCCGCGGTGGAGGCCGAGATGCTGCGGCTGCACGTACGCCGCCGGCTCTCCGAACAGCTCGACGGCGTCTCGCACGGCCCTGAGGGCTCGCTCGACAAACTGCTCATGACCTGGGCCGAACAGGCCGTGGGACACGCCGCGTTGGCCGTCGGCGGCACCGAGGACCCCGAACTGCTGAACGCCTACCTGTACAGCCGCGCGCAGAGCGTGATGGGCGGGACCTCGCAGATCCAGAAGAACATCATCGCCTCGCGCATCCTGGGACTGGGAGTCTGACATGACGGAGAACCTGTACGGCATGCCCGAGGAGATCCAGGTCAGGGCGGACGGCCCGCTGCGGATCATCACCCTCAACCGCCCCGACGCCCTCAACGCCGTCAACGACCCCCTCCACCACGGCCTCGCCCAGCTGTGGCCCCGGCTCGGCGAGGACCGGGACGCCCGCGCGGCCGTCCTCACGGGCGCGGGCCGGGCCTTCTCGGCGGGCGGTGACTTCACCTACCTCGCCGAGCTCCGCAGCGACGACGACCTGCGGGCCCGGACCATCGCCGACGGCCGCGAGATCGTCCTCGGCATGGCACGCTGCCGGGTCCCCGTCGTCACCGCCGTCAACGGCCCCGCGGTGGGCCTCGGTTGCAGCCTGGTGGCGCTCAGCGACGTCGTCTACATGGCCGAGTCCGCCTACCTCGCCGACCCCCACGTCCAGGTCGGCCTGGTAGCAGCCGACGGCGGACCGCTGACCTGGCCCCTGCACACCAGCCTCCTGCTGGCCAAGGAGTATGCCCTCACCGGCGCCCGCATCCCCGCCGAGCGGGCCGCCGCGATGGGACTGGCCAACCATGTGGTCGAGGACCCGCTGGCGGAGGCCACGGCCTGCGCGAAACGTGTGGCGGAGCTGCCGAGGCAGGCCGTCGAGAGCACGAAACGGGTCCTGAACATCCACGTGGAGCGAGCCGTGCTGGCCACGCTCGACTACGCCATGACCGCCGAGGAGCAGTCCTTCCGGACCGACGAGTTCGGGGCCATCGTCACGCGGCTGACCGGCGGTGACGCGTAGGCCCCGACGGTCAGCCTCCGACGCTCAGCCTTCGACGGTCCGCGTGACCACCCAGTGCCGCTTGCCGATCTGCCGCGCACGCGCGAAGCCCCGCTGCTCGAACATCGCCACCGTGGCGTTGTGCAGGAACGAGGAGGACACCGAGCGGTCCTCGGCGTCCTCGGGATAGCTCTCCACGGTCCCGCCCCCGAGGCGCGCGATCTCCCGTAGCGCGCCGTCCAGGGCGGCCGCCGCCACGCCCCGGTGCCGGTGGCCCTTGTCCACGTAGAAGCAGGTGATGCGCCAGTCGGGCAGGGCTTGCAGGCCCTGTTCGTAGACGCGCCGGTGCTTGATGCGGGGCAGTTCGCCGGTCGGCCCGAACTGGCACCAGCCCACGCACACCGTGCCGTCGTACACCAGCGAGGCGTGCGCCCGGCCTTCCCGGACCCGCTGCTCCTTCTCGGCGCGGTTCTGCTCCGGTGTCTTGTGGCGGCCCACCCCCTCGGAGTGGAAACCCATGCACCAGCAGCCGCCCCACACGCCGTTGTTCCGCTCCACGAGCGAGGCGAAGTCGGGCCAGCTGGTCTCGTCCAGCGGTCTCACGCGATAGGTGTCCTTCGGCACACCGCCAGGCTGCCACAGGGCACCGACAACGGCGCTGCTACTTCGGCGGGAACCGCAGCGCCCCGTCGAGGCGGACCACCTCGCCGTTGAGATAGTCGTTCTCGCACAGGTGCTGGACGAGGGCGGCGAACTCCGGCGAGCGGCCCATCCGCCGGGGGTGCGGGACCTGAGGCCCCCAGTACGCCTCCAGCTGGTCGCCCGCCTTGCCGTACGCGGGGGTCAGGAAGGTGCCGGGCGCGATGGTGACCACCCGGATGCCGAGCGGGGACAGGTCGCGGGCGGCGACCAGGGTCATGGCGGTCACCCCGCCCTTGGCCGCCGCGTAGGGGAGCTGCCCGATCTGGCCCTCGTACGCCGCGATCGACGCGGTGTTGACGATGACACCCCGGCCCTGGTCGTCGTCGAGGGGTTCCTGGCGGGCCATGGCGGCCGCGGCCAGCCGCATCACGTTGAAGACGCCGGTGAGGTAGATGTCGACGGTCCGGCGGAAGCCGTCCAGGTCGAGGGGTTCGCCGTCGCGGCCGATCAGCCGTCCGCCGGTCGCGGGGCCGCCGTGCGTGTCCACCGAGATCCGCAGCGGACCGAGGTCCTCCGCCGCGCCGACGGCCGCCCGTACGTCGTCCTCGGAGATGGCGTCCGTCCTGACGTACCGCACCCCCAGCTCCGCCTCCAGGGCCTTGCCCTTCTCGTCGGCCAGGTCGGCCACGACCACCGTCGCGCCCGCCCCGTGGAGCCGGCGGACCGTCGCTTCGCCCAGACCTCCGGCCCCGCCGACCACGAGCGCGGACGACCCCGCTATCTGCATGACAGCCCCCTTGCGAGTCACGTTCTGATTTTGCGAGAGTAGCATTCTCATCCGGTGCTGTGATCCTGTCCGGCCCGCCGAGTTGGTTGGAGACGTCCATGCCCGAGGCAGTCATCGTGTCCGCCCTGCGCACCCCCGTCGGCACCGCCCGCAAGGGGACCCTGCGCGACACCACGGCCTTCGACCTGGCCGAACACATCGTCGGCGCCGTGGCACGCGGCCTCGACCCGGACCGGGTCGACGACGTGATCCTCGGGGAGGGCCTGTACGGCGGCGGAGTCCTGGCCCGGCACGCGGCCCTGACCGCCGGGCTCACCTCGATCCCCGGCCAGGCGGTCAACCGGCACTGCGCCGCGGGCCTGTCCGCCGTCGCCGCCGGGGCCGCCACGATCCGCTCCGGCATGGACGGCCTCGTGATCGCGGGAGGCGTCAACTCCGCCTCCACCGCGCCGAGGTCGAGCTTCCGCGTCGACGGCGAGTGGGTCGAGCCCTGGATGCCGCCCACCCATCCCGACCGGCCGGACGCCCCCAACGCCGACATGTCGATCACCATCGGCTGGAACGTCGCCCAGCGGGCGGACGTCAGCCGCGCGGAGATGGACGCGTGGGCGCTGCGGTCCCATCGCAACGCCGTCCGGGCCATCGACGAGGGCCGCTTCGACGCCGAGATCGTGCCGATCGAGACGGCTCACGGACGGTTCTCGGTCGACGAACACCCGCGCAGGGACACCTCGTTGGAGAAACTGGCCGCGCTCAAGCCGCTGCATCCGGAGATCGACGGCTTCAGCATCACCGCGGGCAACGCGTGCGGGGGCAACGACGGCGCCGCCGCCCTGGCGGTGGCGAGCGATGCCGTGGCCGGCTCCTTGAACCTGCCCGTGCTGGCCGTCGTGCGGTCCTGGGCGAACGTCGGCGTCGACCCCGCCGAGACCGGGCTCTCCCCGGTCAAGGCCATCCCCAAGGCGCTCTCCCGCGCCGGGCTCACCACCGCCGACGTCGACCTCTTCGAGATCAACGAGGCCTTCGCCTCCGTGGCCGTCGCCGCCGTACGCCTCCTCGACCTCGACCCGGACCACGTCAACGTCAACGGCAGCGGCTGCTCCCTCGGCCACCCGGTCGCCGCGACGGGCGCCCGCATGCTGGTCACGCTCGTGCACGAACTCCGGCGCAGGGGCGGGGGGATCGGCGTGGCGTCGATGTGCGCGGGCGGCGGGATGGGGTCGGCGATGGTGGTGGAGGTGCCGGGGGCGGTTGGCTGAGGGCGGATGCCGGGCGAAGGGGTTGCGGTGGGGCGGGCAATGGCGGGCGGCTGCGCCCCGATCTCGTCTGAGGTTCGCCACCACGCCTGAAGCCCGCCCGGCTCTCAGCCCAGCCTCGCCGTGATCTGCGGCAGATCCACCGTCGTACGAATCCCCGCCTCCGCCGCACACACGACCGGCACCGCGTTCACCGCACGGTTCGCCGTGTACGACGGACTCACCGCGGCCATCCGGTCGAGCGGCACCGGCATCCGGAGGGTCACCTCCAGCGGGGCGTCGCCGTCGACGGAGACGTGCCAACCCGTGTCGTGGAGGTCCCAGTTCGGGGCGAGGTCGGTGGTGCAGTACCAGGTGGCGCGGAAGCGGAGCAGCGGGCGCCCGGCGTGCATGCCGGTGACGGTGAGCCGTTGCGCGGCGACGGTCCCGGCGGCCAACTCGCCCGCGGCGATACGGGTCCGGTGCCGGGCGGTCGCCAACTCACCGCCTGCCTCAAGGGAGTCGAGCGGCAGGGACAGCGCCTCGGCCACCAGACGCAGCGAAGGACCGAAGCTCGTCCGGGCGTGGGTCAGGCGACGCTCGTCGAAGTCGGCGGGCGGCGAGCCGAAGCCCATCACCCCGAACAGCAGCTCAGGAGAAGGCCGTCGGGAGAGATCGGCGTACTCGTCGATGGTCGCCGACTCCAGTCGTCGGGCGATCGACGTCAGGACCAGCGGCACCGCCTCCGTGATGAATCCGGGGCTGCTCCCGGTGCTGTGGATCGAGGTCCCGCCGCGCTCGCACGCCGCCTCGACCCGCTTGCGCACCACCGGATCCATGCTCGCCGGATGGTGGAACTCCCCGCGCGTGGTGACCACGTTGGCCCCGGACTCCAGCAGCAGGCACACCTCGTCCGGATCGCACAGCAGCGGCATGTACAGCACGCAGTCCGCGCCCGACCCGAGTACGTCCTCGACGGATCGCGTGGCCGTCACCCCCACCGCACCGAGCCCGCACAGCTCACCCGCGTCCCGCCCCGCCTTGTCCGCGGAGTGCACGTACACCCCGGCCAGCTCCAGCCCGGGGTGCTCGACGACACCTCGCAGCGACCGCGCCCCGATCGTGCCGGTGGCCCACTGGACGACCCGGAGCGCCGTCATCCCGCCACCCCCGCGCTGAACCGCAGCAGGGCCTCCTGCGCGTAGGACGCGACCAGCGAGCCGTCCTCGGTGAGCACGTCTCCCCGGCCGAAGCAGCGGCCGTGGGCCAGGACCGGGCTGTGCTGGCGCAGCAGCAGCCAGTCGCCGGCGTCGTAGGGCCGGTGGAACCAGACCGTGTGCGAGGTGACCGCGGAGGTGAACGCCTTGCCGGCGTCCTGCTGGGTGAGGCCCGGGAGAGGGCGCAGAGCCGTCCCGATGAGGGTCAGGTCGGTGGCGTACGCCGTGAGGGCCGGGCTCAGTTCGGCCATGGCGGTCGGCGTGCGCATCCACAGGTCGAACTCCGGGGACTCGGCACCGGGGGAGTCGAGGTCGGCCGTGGTGCGGGTCTCCCAGGGGAGCGGATGGAGGTCCCTGCGGTCCTCGGGGCCCGGCAGGGCGGGGACGGCGGCGACCGACTGGTGCGCCGGGCCGTCCTCCGGGGCGTGCAGTGACACCGAGGCGGTGGCAACCACGCCCTTCGACTGCCGGGCCACGATCGTCAACGTGGCGAAGGAGCCGCCTTCGTGGTGGCGCTCCACCTCGTAGCGGACGGCTTCCTCGGGGTGGCCCGCCCGCGCGAACAGGGCGTGCAGGGACTTCACGGTCTTGTCCGGGCAGACCAGGTGCGCCGCCCTGGCGAACTGGGCCAGCAGCTGACCGCCGAACAGCCGGTGATAGCCCAGTCGTTGGTTGCGCCCCTCGTAGGTGAGGGGCGTGTCCGCGGGGTGCGCGCGTAGGTCGAGACAGGCGAGCAGGTCGTCCCAGAGTTCACTCAAGGCAAGCGGCATACCCCCGAGCGTAAGTCAAATTTACGACTACGAGAATGGGGTTCTCGAACTTCTCGGACCTGTCCCGCCCGGCCTCAGCTGAGCGTGAACCCCTTCGCGCAGAAGTCCCAGATCTCCTCGGAGGTGAGCGGGTGGGACCCCTCCTGGCCGCTGGACTGGGCGTTGAACATGACGGTCTGCATGGTCAGCGCCGCCACCCGGCGGGCCTTGAAGCCCGGACGCAGCAGGCCGGCCTCCTCCAGCTCCGTCATCAGCTCGGTGAACAGGGTCAGCAGCGGAGCGTTGGCCACCCGCATCTCGGCCGGGTGGGAGACCAGCAGGCGCAGCGCGAAGTCGGTGAACAGCGGGGCCTGCTTGCCGGTCGGGTCCGGGCGTGAGCTGTCGAACAGGGTCTGCACGACGACCCGCAGCCGGTCCAGCGGGCCGGACTCCGCGGCCGCGGTGGTGCGCAGTTCGTCGGCCGACTTGCTCATGGCGTCCTCGAACAGGGCGAGCAGCAGCTCGTGCTTGCCGTCGAAGTGCTGGTAGAAGCTGCGCAGCGACTGGCGGGACCGGTCGACGACCTCCTGGACGGTGAAGTCGGTGGTGCCCTTCTCCGCCATGATCGCCTGAGCCGCGTCGAGGAACCGCTCCACCCGCTGCTCGGCCCGGCGTTTGGCCGCCTGGGTGGAGCGCTCGACGGCGCGCTGCTTCCAGGCCGGTTCCTCGCTCTGGCTGCTCACGGGCTGGTCCGCCTTCTGTGTCATGGGGAGAACATTACTGCACTTTAGCGGCAAGCCCTCGCCTCCAGCCTGGACACCTCGGATGTCTTGGAGGAGACTGGCGATTTCCAATTACAAGAATTATGTTCTCATCAACTCGGAGCGGGACTTGGGGAGCCGTGATGCTGTTTGAGTTCGACGCGGAGCAGCGCCTGTGGCAGGACACCGTCCACAAGGCCGTGGCCAAGGAATGCCCTCCGGCACTGGTACGGGCCGTCGTCGACGCCGGCGCCGACCCGGCCCCGCTCTGGCGGCGCTACGGCGAGCTCGGCTGGACCGAGCTGACCGACCCCGCCGACGCGGTCGAACTCGCGATCGTGCTGGAGGAGTTGGGGTACGCCACCGATCCGACGCCCTATCTGGCGACCCTCACCCAGTTCGCCCCGCTGGCGGACGGGCTGTTCGAGCCCGGCCCGGCCGGAGCCGCCGTCCACGACGGGGTGAGCGCCCGCCCGGCCGGCGGCGGCTGGGTCCTGGAGGGCACCGCCCGCCATGTCCTCGACGGCGACCGGGCCGACCGGCTGGCCGTGGTGACGGACGCGGGCGTGTTCGTCGTACCCGCCGACGAGGCGGCCGTCGTGCGCACGGGCGCCTTCGACCCCGTACTGCACCTCGCCGAGGTCACCTTCGACGGGGTGCGGGTCGGCATCGGGGCCCGCAGCGACGCCGACCCCGGGCGGGCCCGGCACATCGCCCTGACCGGCATGGCCCTGACGATGGTCGGCGCCTGCCGCCGGGCGCTCGACCTGGTCCTCGACCACGTCCGCACCCGCCATCAGTTCGGCGCCCCCATCGGCTCCTTCCAGGCCGTGCAGCACAAGGCGGCCGACATGCACGTCGCCGTCGAGCGGGCCCGCGCGCTCGCCTACTACGCGGCCCTGACCATCGCCGCCGACGATCCGCGCCGCCCGCTCGCCGCCGCGATGGCCAAGGCGGGCGCCGGCGAGTGCCAGGCCCTGGTGTTCCGTAACGCCGTACAGCTGTTCGGGGCGATGGGGCACACCTGGGAGAACGACCTCCAGTTCGCCGTCAAGCGGGCCAAGGCGGGCGAGCTGCTGCTGGGCGGGGCGGCCGAGCACCGGGCGTGGATAGCCGACGAGTGGATCGCCGAGGAGGTGTCATGAAGCTGTCGTTCGACGCCGATGTCGAGGCGTTCCGCGCCGAGTTCGCCGCGTTCCTGGACGCGCACCTTCCCACGGAGGCCGAGGCCACCGAGCGCTCCCGCTCCACCGCCCACATCCCCGAGTGGGCCAGGCGCTGGCAGCGGCTCCAGTTCGACGAGGGCTGGCTGCTGCCCGGCAACCCGCCCGAGTTCGGCGGCCGTGACGCCACCGTCATCCAGCAGTACGTCCACCGCGAGGAACTCTCCCGCCGCCGGATCTACCACAGCTTCAACCCGCAGGGCGTCGGCATCATCGCCGCCTCCCTGCTCTCCTTCGGCACCGAGGAGCAGAAGCGCCGGTGGGCCGTGCCCATCCTGCGCGCCGAGATCACCGCCGCCCTCGGCATGAGCGAACCCGGCGCCGGCTCCGACCTCGCCTCCCTGCGCACCCGCGCCGAACCCCACGGCGACCACTTCACGGTCAACGGCCAGAAGGTGTGGACCTCCGGCGCCCACGACGCAGACGTCCTGCTCACCTTCGTCCGCACCGATCCCGACGCCCCCAAGCACAAGGGGATCAGCGTCCTGCTCATCCCCACCGACACCCCCGGCGTGACCCGGCGCCCCTTCGCCTCGTACACCCGCCCGGACGACCGCGACTTCAACGAGGTCTTCTTCGAGAACGTCCGCGTCCCCGCAGAGAACCTGGTCGGCCCCCTCAACCAGGGCTGGCGGGTCGCGAACGGCTCCCTCGGCCATGAACGCACCCTGATGTGGCTGGGAGAGGCCGAGCGGATGGACGCCGCCCTGCGCGACTTCCGGCCGGCGAACGCCCTGGAGAAGGACTGGTACGCCACCCTCGTCATGGACCTCCAGGCACTGCGGCTGCTGGGCTCGGCCGCCCTGGCCCGGGCCGCGCGCGGCGAACAGGACGTGCCCGCGCTGTCCGTGCTGAAGGTGTTCGGCTCGGAGGCCGCGCAGCACGCCCTGGAACGGATCCTGGAGGCGTGCGGACCGGACGGCCTCGACCATCCGGCGACCACCGCGCCGTACTTCCACATGAGCTACGACGACGACTTCGCCGGCTGGTTCAACCGCTTCGCCCGCAGCTTCGGCGGGACCATCGCCGGCGGTACGTCCGAGATCCAGCGCACGATCATCGCCGAGCGCGTGCTCGGTCTGCCCCGACGTTGAGGAGAGGTCCGTGCACATCCTGTACGAGGTCAAGGACTACATCGCCACCCTCACCCTGAACCGCCCCGAGGTGGCCAACGCCCAGAACATGGCCCTCCTCGACGAACTCGACGCCGCCTGGACGCGGGCCGCCGAGGACGAGGAGGTGAAGGTGATCGTGGTGCGGGCCGAGGGGAAGCACTTCTCGGCGGGCCACGACCTCAAGGACCGCTGGCCCGGCCCGGGCGAGATCACCCTGGAGTGGATCTACCGCGCCGAGAACCGCCGGTACCTGGAGTACACCCTGCGCTGGCGCAACACCCCCAAACCATCGGTCGCCGCCGTCCAAGGGCGCTGCATCGCGGGCGGGTTGATGCTCTGCTGGCCCTGCGACCTGATCGTCGCCGCCGAGGACGCCCTGTTCTCCGACCCCGTCGTCCAGATGGGCATCGGCGGAGTCGAATACCACGGCCACACCTGGGAGTTGGGCCCTCGCAAGGCCAAGGAGATCCTCTTCACCGGCCGCCCTCTCACCGCCGAGGAGGCCGAGAAGGTCGGCATGGTCAACCGGGTTGTCCCGCGTGCGGAGTTGGACAGCGCGAGCCGTGAACTCGCCGAGCAGATCGCCCGGATGCCCGCCTTCGGACTGCGCCAGGCCAAGCGTGCCGTCAACCAGACCCTGGACGTCCAGGGCTTCTACGCGGCGATCCAGTCCGTCTTCGACGTCCACCAGACCGGGCACGGCAACGCGCTCAGCGTCAGCGGCTATCCGATCCTGGCCAAGCTGGACGAGATGAAGGAGAAGCTTCGCTAGCTCCTCTCCGCCATTTCCTCTCCGTCAGCCCTTCTCCAGCAGACTCTGCGTGCCCAGTACCGAGATCAGCCGCAGCTTCTCGGCGGCCTCGGTGCCGGGCTCCGCCGAGTAAACGAGGATGTGGAGGTCGTTCTCCTCCACCCGCAGCAGGTCGCAGTCCAGCGTGAGAGGGCCCATCTGCGGGTGCTCGATCGTCTTGTGCGAGGCGGCGAGACGGCCCACCACCCCCGCGTCCCACAGCTCGGCGAACCGCGCGCTCCTGGCACGCAACTCCGATATCAGCCGGAGGAGTTGACGGTCCGCGGGATAGCGGGCGGCCGTCGAGCGCAGTTCGGCGACCATGCCCGCCTCGAAGACCCGCCGCTCCTCCGGAGTATGCCGGACCCGGCTCGGCACACCGGTGAAGTTCCGCCACACACCGTTGCGTTCGAAGCCCCGCAGGACCGACGGATCACCCATCAGCGCCGCGTACATCGGGTTGGCCAACAGCAGCGTCATCGCCGCGTCGGAGACCGCCACGGGGGTGTCGACCAGCCGGTCCAGCAGCCGCTGCACACTGGGCGTGATGAACCCGGGTACGACATCGGGGCCCGGCGGCACCAGTCCCGCGAGCCCGAAGAGGTACGTCCGCTCGTCCCCCGTCAGCCGCAGCGCCCGGGCCAGCGCCTCCACGACCTGCACGGACGGGTTGGCCGCCCGCCCCTGTTCGAGGCGCGTCACATAGTCGACCGAGATCCCGGCCAGCAGCGCCAGCTCCTCGCGCCGCAGTCCGGCCGCGCGCCGGTGGCCGCCGAGGGGCAGCCCGGCGGCGTCCGGGGAGACCCGGTCGCGCCAGCGCCGCAGGGCCTGTCCCAGTTCCGTCACCGCCATGCCCTCAGTGAACACCCCCGGCCGCCGATGTGCCTGGTACCGCCAGTCCTGGGAAGCAGGGACTGCTGGCTGCCCTCGACGCGCCGCAGCAACCTGGACGGCATGACGACAACTCTCATCACCGGAGCCAACAAGGGCCTCGGCCTCGAAACCGCCCGACAGCTCGTCGCCGCAGGTCACACCGTCTATGTAGGAGCCCGTGACATCGAGCGCGGCCGACGCGCCGCCGACGAGCTGGGCGCCCGGTTCGTCCAGCTCGACGTCACCGACGACACCTCGGTCGAGGCCGCGGCCAAGACCCTCGAAGCGGCCGGCGGTATCGACGTCCTGATCAACAATGCCGGCATCGAGACCCGGACCGAGGACAACAGCGTGCCGGTCGCCGCGACCGTGACCGCCGACCAGATGCGCACCACCTTCGAGACCAACGTCTTCGGCGTGGTCCGGGTGCTGCACGCCTTCCTGCCGCAGCTGGAGCGCTCGGCCGCGCCGGTCGTGGTCAACGTCAGCAGCGGCCTCGCCTCGCTGACCAACCTCTCCGACCCCGGCCACCACGCCCACTTCTACCCGGGCATCGCCTACCCGACCTCCAAGACGGCGCTCAACATGCTCACCGTGCAGTTCGCGAAGGCCTTCCCGGCGATGCGGATCAACTCCGTGGAACCCGGGTTCAC
Source organism: Streptomyces sp. SID13726 (assembly GCF_010548375.1). Classification (GTDB taxonomy): domain Bacteria; phylum Actinomycetota; class Actinomycetes; order Streptomycetales; family Streptomycetaceae; genus Streptomyces. The sequence goes on along the minus strand of NZ_JAAGLY010000011.1, from coordinate 178,914 downwards.
CAAGACCGACCTGAACGGCAACACCGGCACACAGACCGTCGCCGAGGGGGCCGAGATCATCGTACGGATGGCGCAGGTCGCCCCGGACGGCCCGACCGGAGGCTACTTCGACGTCGACGGACCGCTGCCCTGGTGACCCGGCACCGCACGGCTCACAGCTGAACCAGCCGGGGCGCCGCACCCTCCGCGCGCAACCGTGCCCCGGCCTCCCGGGTCAGCTCCCGCGCGCTGCCCAACAGCCCGTCCAGGACCAGGGCCCGCCGCACATGCCGGTGCAGCGGATGCTCGGCGGTGAAGCCGATCCCGCCGAGCACCTGCTGACAGTGCCGGGCGGCCGTGAGCGCGGCCTGCCCGGCGGCGGCCTTGGCCAGGAGCGACCCGAAGGAGTCCTCGGCGGCGACCAGCGCGGCCTCGGCACCCTCCAGCGCCACGAAGGTCTCGGCGAGCCGATGCCGTACGGCCTGGAAGCCGGCGAGCGGACGCCCGAACTGCACCCGGTCGAGCACATGGGTCCTGGCCAGCACCAACATCGCCCGCCCACTGCCGAGCAGCCACCACCCGAGCGCCCGCCGTCCCGCGTCCAGCGGCACCGGATCCCCCGCGGGGGCCTGTCGCAGCGGAAGCTCGGGGTCCAGGGTCCCGCCCGCACCGACCCGTTCCCATACGACCCACCGGCCGCCCGCGTACGGCAGTACCGGCGCCCCGCCGGGCGGCAGCCCCGCAGCCCCCAGTACCACGTCGTTCAGCACCGGAGCCTGCGCCCCCGTCTCGCCCAGCAGCCGGAACACCACCGGGATCGCCACCTCGGGAAACTCCGCCAGCAGCTCAGGCCACCCCAGCTCGGTCAGCGCCGTGTCCAGGGCGGGCCCCGAGGCGGCCGTCATCGTCTTGCGCAGGGTCTCGGAGAGCAGCTCCACCTCGGCCGCGTCCATGCTCACTCCTTCCCCAGGTCGAGCAGCCTGCGGGCGATGATGTTCCGCTGGATCTCGGCGGTGCCGCCGTAGATCGTGGCCGCCTTCGCGTACAGGTACTCCCTCCGCCAGGGCGACTCGGTCAGCTCCAGGACACCGGGCAGCAAGTCCCGTACGGTCTCGAAGAGTTGCTGCTCCGACGTGGCGAGGAGCACCTTGTCCACGGAGGTCTCCGGGCCGAGCCTCGCCCCTTCCGCGAGGCGGCGCTGGGTCGCGTGGGAGCGGCAGCGGGCCGTGTGGAGGGCGAGGTAGGCGGAGCCGAGGGCGGTGTCTTCGGGGCCGGGGCCGGGGCCGGAGCCGGACCATGACCCGGACCCGGACCCGGACCCGGACCCGGAGCCTGCGCCTGAGCCGGTGTCGAGATCTGAGCCCGAGTCGGACGCCGTCTCGTCGAGCAGCCGGTCCAGGCGGGTGTACAGATGGGCGATCCGGTGCCAGAAGCACGTGGAGCGCTCGTGCGGGAGCAGGTCCATCGCGAGCCGCCAGCCGTCGCCGGGGCGGCCCAGCATCCGGTCGGCGGGGACGACGACGTCGTCGAAGAACACCTCGGCGAACTCGTCGACGCCGTGCAGCGTGCGCAGCGGCCGGACGGTGATGCCCGGGGTGTCCATGTCGACGAGGAAGGCGGTGATGCCGTCGTGGCCGGGAGCGGTGCGGGTCAGGAGGACGCAGCGGGCCGCGTACTGGGCGAGGCTCGTCCACACCTTCTGCCCGGTGACCGCCCAGCTGCCGTCCTCGCGGGGCACCGCACGGGTGGTGAGGGACGCGAGGTCGCTGCCGGACCCCGGTTCGGAGAAGCCCTGGCACCACTGCTCCCGGCCGCCGAGCAGCAACGGGACCATCTCGGCGGCCAGTTCGGGCGGGGCGTAGGAGATCAGGGTCGGGACGAGGACCTCGACCATCGACCAGATGCCCGGCTCGGCGAGGCCGCGGGTGGCGACCTCCTCGCCGAGGACCGCGCGGAACACGGCCGGCCCGCCGACTCCCCCCACCTCGACGGGCCAGCCGTGCCGCATCCACCCGGCCTCGAACAACTCCTTCCGGACCCGGGCGAGTTGAGCGACCTGGGCGTCGAGGGAGCGGTCCGGGCCAGGGGACAGGTCGTGCTCCGCGAGCCACGCCTGGAGCGCGGAGCGGAACTCCGGGACGGTCCGTACGGGGAGCGGTTCCGGGCTCATACGGCGGGACGCTCGAAGGCGTGCGGGCGCCCCGAGTCGTGCGCCCCGCTGCGGCGGATGAAGGTCATGGCCCGGGTGCGCAGCCGCCAGCCGTCGGCGGTGCGCGCGTAGGTGTCCCGGTAGTAGCCGATCCGCAGGTCGTGCGTGGCGTGGTCGACGAAGCACAGCGGCTGCGTGCCGGTCGCCGTGTCCTCGTCGGACGCCTCGATGACGGAGGTGCCGGTGAGGAACAGGCCCTTGGGGGCCGCCGCGACCAGCGCCGGGAACTCCGCGAGGGGATAGGTGTCGCCGAAGGCGCTGTAGCTGCCGTCGGGGGTGAACACCGCTAGCAGACCGTCGAGGTCGCCCTGGGTGATGGTCACCGCGTAACGGGCCAGGAGCTGTTGGATCTCCACCAGGTCGTCAGTGGTCATGACCTTCTCCTTCCGGTTCGGCCGGGACGCCGAACGCGTTGAAGACCATCGCCAGCAAGGCGTACGTCCCGACCGTGAACACCAGGTCCATCCGCTGGCGTTCGTCCAGACGCGCACCGAGCGCGTCCCAAGTGGCGTCCGACAGCGTGGAGTCGATTTCCAGCTCGTCGACCGCCTCCAGCACCAGACTCTCCAGCGGATCGGCCGCCTTGCCCTGGGCCGCCGCCTCGATCTCGGCGTCCGACAGACCGGCCTGTCGCGCCAGCGGCAGATGCTGGGCCCACTCGTAGGCGCAGTCCCGGCGCCGGGCCACCCGCAGGGTCACCATCTCGCGCAGCCGCGGTGACAGCGAGGACTTGAACAGCACGTAGGTGCTGAAGGGGAGGAAGACCTCGGCCAGATCGGGGTGCCGGGCCAGGGCGCCGATGGCGGGACCGGCGCCCTGCTCGTTGCGGAGCCTGCGGGGGAGCAGGGCGGACAGGGCCTGACGGGTCCGGTCGTCCCACTCCTCGTCCGGCAGCGGCGGCAGGCGCTGGGGCATGCGGGCTCCTCGGGAGGCTTGGCCATACGGTCGGAAGGCTTGGTCATACGGTACGAGAATGGCATTCTCATCATCCGGCTTGAAGGTTTCCATGCCGCTCACCCGGACGTCAACCGTTGACGCGCAGCTTGCCGAAGTCCCAGCTGACGATCTTCTCCGGCCGGAGTCGCAGCCAGCCGTGTCGGCCGTCGTGGCGGAAGTCGCCGTACTTCTCCGCGAAGAGCCGCTCGGGCGCCCGGAGTTCGTCGACCGGCTCGCCCGTGCGGGGAGCCTCGCCGACCGTCCGGGCCGTGCCGAGGAGTTCGACGCCCCGCAGGCGCAGGAAGTCGAACCCTCCCTCGTCCACCACCACGCTGACCCGGCCGTCACGCGACACGTCGGTCCAACGCTGGCTGCGCACCAGCGAGTTGAGCCACAGCGCGGTCCCGTCCCAGACGAACCACAGGGCGCCGTTGTGCGGATGGCCACCCGGGCCCACGGTGGCGACCCGGCAGACGGGGCTGCTGTGCAGAAAGGCGTCTCGCTCCTTGTCCGACATGGCGATGGCGGTACCCCTGCGCTGACCGGGCACGATTCCTCCCACTGCTGCGTGAATGCGTAATTCTCCTGCGCGAATGGTTGCTTCTCCTTTAGTGAGAAGCTACTTTCCACCGCAGGCAGGACCGTGGCAAGCAGGACCCTGCGAACCCGGAGGAAATGGGGAGCCGTGAGTCTTTTCCATGAGGACCGGCTGTTGATCGACGGCGAGCTGGTGCGCGCCGACCGCAGCTTCGAGACACTCGATCCGGCCACCGGCAAGGTGCTGGGCACGGCCTCCGACGCGGACACCGGCCATGCCGAGACGGCTGTGGCCGCTGCCCGCCGCGCCTTCGACACGACCGACTGGATGCGCGACCGCGATCTGCGGCTGCGCTGCCTGCGCCAGCTCTACGACGGACTGCACCGGCACCGCGAGGAACTGCGGGACCTGACCATCGCCGAGGTGGGCGCCCCGCGCCAGCTCACCCATGGAGCACAGCTCGACGAGCCGGTCGAGATGGTCAAGTACTACGCCGACCTGCTCGAACACTACGACTTCCGCGAGGAGCTGGGCACCGCCGAGGTCCGGGGCCGGAACCACCGCCGCTGGGTGGAGAAGGAGGCCGCCGGAGTCGTCGCCGCCATCGTGGCGTACAACTTCCCCAACCAGCTGGCCCTCGCCAAGCTCGTCCCCGCACTGGCCGCCGGCTGCACCGTCGTCCTCAAGGGTGCCCCGGACACCCCGTGGACGACACTGGCGCTCGGCCGGATCATCGCCGAGGAGACCGACATCCCCCCGGGTGTCGTCAACGTCCTGACCTCCTCGGGCCCCGAGACCGGCCAACTGCTCACCACCCACCCCGATGTCGACATGGTGACCTTCACGGGCTCCACCCCGGTCGGCCGGGTCATCATGGCCGCCGCCTCGGCCACCCTGAAGCGGGTGTTCCTGGAGCTCGGCGGCAAGTCCGCGATGATCGTCCTGGACGACGCCGACCTCAGGAACGCCGCGATGTTCGCCGCGTTCACCATCTGCTCCCACTCCGGCCAGGGCTGCGCGCTCACCTCCCGCCTCCTCGTCCCGCGCGACCGGCACGACGAGATCGTGCCCCTCGTCGCTGCCATGCTCGGCAAGGTCTCCTACGGCGACCCCGCCGACGCCAAGACCCACATGGGCCCCCTGATCAGCGAGAAGCAGCGCGCCAAGGTGCACGGAATGGTCGAGCGCGCGGTCGCCGCCGGGGCCCGCCTGGTCACCGGCGGCAGGCCCGCCGACCGCGAGGGCTTCTACTACGAGCCGACCCTGCTCACCGACGTCGACCCGAGCTCCGAGCTCGCGCAGGAGGAGGTCTTCGGACCGGTCCTCGCGGTCATCGCCTACGACGACGAGGACGACGCCGTCCGGATCGCCAACGACTCGGTCTACGGGCTGTCCGGCGCGGTGCTCGGCGCCGACGACGAGCGCGCCGTCGCCGTGGCCCGGCGCATCCGCAGCGGCACCTTCAGCATCAACGGGGGCAACTTCTTCGCGGCCGACGCCCCGTTCGGCGGGTTCAAGCAGTCCGGCATCGGCCGGGAGATGGGTGTGGCGGGTCTGGAGGAGTTCCTGGAGCTCAAGACCTTCGCCGTACCGGAGCAGTAGCCACCACCGACGAGGGGAACTCCCGTGAGAACCAAGGCAATTCCGGCCGGCCTCGCGGCGGTCGCGCTCTTCGCCGTCGCCGGCTGCGGTGGCCACGACGACACCGGCACGGGCGCCGACGACGGGGCACCCACCAAGGCCGCCCAGCAGGCCGCCGCGGCCGATTTCGGCGATCTGAAGAAGGTCTGCGGCCCCGGCGACGCCAAGACGGCCTCCGCTCAGGGCGTCACCGCCGACTCCATCGAACTCGGTGTCTTCTCCGACGTCGGCTTCACCAAGAAGTCCGAATTCGTGGACGCCGCCAAGGTGTTCACCTCCTGGTGCAACGCGGCCGGCGGCATCGACGGCCGCAAGCTCACCGCGACCACCCGCGACTCCAAGCTGATGGAGGTCCGCCAGCGGATGCTGGAGGCCTGCAAGGAGGACTTCGCCCTCGTCGGCGGCGGCGCCGCCCTCGACGCCCTCGGCGTCAAGGACCGCCTGAACTGCCTGCTGCCCGACTTCCCGGCCCAGGTGAGCCAGATCCAGAACAACGGCTCCGACCTGCAACTCAACGCCACCGGCGGGGCGTCGTACAACCGCTACGCCGGCTACTACGACTGGCTGCTCAAGCAGGCCTACCCCGACTCGGCGAGCGCCGTCGGTCTCATCGGTGGTGACGCCCCCGTCACGAAGGTCATCAACGCCGAGGCGCAGGAAGGTCTGGAGGCCGCCGGGGCGAAGATCGCCTACAAGGACCTCTACCCCGCCCAGGGTGTCTCCGACTGGACGCCGTACGCCCAGTCCATCAAGAGCAAGGGCGTCAAGGGCCTCATCTTCAACGGCGACTTCGTCCAGCTGTCCAAGCTGGAGCAGGTCCTGACCGGCATCGGCTACAAACTCGACTGGATCGACGCCAACAACAACGCCTACGGCCCGGCCTTCCTCCAACTCGCGGGCAAGTCACTCGACTTCCAGAACAACCTCGCCGACCTCAGCGGGGTGTACCCGCTGGAGAAGGCCGCGGACAACCCGGCCACCGAGCAACTCGTCGACCTGTTCGAGAAGTACGCGCCCAAGGCCCAGGTCACCCTGCCCGCGGTACGCGGCTTCGCGGCCTGGCTGCTCTTCGCCAAGTCGGCATCGAGCTGCGGCGACGACCTCACCCGCAAGTGCGTCTACGAGGCCGCCCGCAAGGAGTCCGCGTGGACGGGCGGCGGCCTGCTCGCACCCGTCGACCTCTCGAAGTCGGACGCCCCGCTGACCTGCTTCAACATCGAGAAGGCCACCTCCAAGGGCTGGGAACCGGCCGACTTCGCCCCCAACGACGGCGCCTATCGCTGTGACGCGCCGGCCTACAAGTTCAAGGGCAGCTACGGCAAGCCGCTCACCCTCGCCGACGTGGGCAAATCCCTGAGCGATGTGAAATAGATGGAGCAGTTCCTCACCTTCGGGATCGTGGGCCTGAGCACCGCCGCCATCTACGCGGTGATCGGCAGCGGACTGGTGCTCACCTACGTCACCACCGGCGTGTTCAACTTCGCGCACGGGGCGGCGGGCATGCTGGCGGCGTTCTGCTACTGGCAGTTCACCGTCGGCTGGGGCTGGCCCGTCCCGGTCGCCCTCGCGCTGGTCCTGCTGGTGCTCGCCCCGGGCTTCGGCCTCGCCGTCGAACGGGTCCTGATGCGGCCCGTGCAACACCTCGGCGAGGCCGAACGGCTGGTGATGACGGTGGCGCTGCTCAGCGGCGCCATCGCCGCCGCCCGCTGGATCTGGGACCCCAACGTCCCCCGCCCGCTGGGCACTTTCCTCGCCGACCGCGACCCCCTCCACCTCGGCCCGGCCACCGTCACCTGGCACCAGGCCCTCACCATGGCCGTCGCCCTCGCGGTCGCCGCCGGCCTGTGGTTCCTGCTCAACCGCACCCGCACCGGCACCGAGATGCGGGCCACCGTCGACGACTCGGCACTCGCCCGCCTCACCGGCGCGGACCCCACCCGGGCCGGCCGCACCGCCTGGATCCTCGGCACCCAACTCGCCGCGATCGGCGGCATCCTGATCGCCCCGACCGTCGCCCTGGACGCCTCCCAGCTCTCCCTCCTGATCGTCAGCGCCTACACCGCGGCCGTCTTCGGCAGGCTGCGCAGCCTGCCCCTCACCTTCCTCGGCGCGGTCGTCGTCGGCTGCGTGGAGAGCTACCTCACCGGCTACCTCCCGCAGAACGACTACCTCCCCGGCCTGCGCCTCGCCGCCCCCGCCCTGCTGCTCTTCTTGACCCTGCTGGTCTTCCGCCACCCCCGACTGCGCGGCAGGGAACGGCGGTTGGTCCGGGTCCCGGCGCCCTCCCTCAGGGGAACGGCCGTGTTCGCCGCGTCCGTCGTCGCCTTCGCGCTCGTCCTGGCCACCGTGCTCGGCGACGCCGACCTGGTGACGTACGGCCCGATCTTCTCCCTCGGCATCGTCGCGTTGTCGTACGTCCCGCTCGCCGGGTACGCCGGACAGATCTCCCTGTGCCAGCTGAGCATGGCGGGCATCGGCGCGGTCGTCTGGGGACACCTCGGCGCACACGGCCAACTCTGGGCGCTGCCCGCCGCGATCGGGGTCTCGGCCGCAGCCGGAGCGCTGATCGCCGTGCCCGCGCTGCGCTTCTCCGGCGTCTATCTGGCCCTCGGTACGGCCGCGTTCGCGGTGGTCCTCGACCGGTGGATCTTCACCCTGCCGTCCTTCGACGTCTTCGGGGTGCGGATCTCCCTCTTCGACCAGGGTTCGGTCGACATGGTCGGCCCCGATCTCTTCGGTCTACGGCTGGACTCCACAGCCGAGTTGACCGTCCTCGCATCCGTCCTCCTCGGCCTCGCCTCCCTCGGTGTGGCCTGGCTGCGGCGCAGCGGCTTCGGACGCCGGCTGATCGCGCTCAGGGACAGCGAGGCGGCGTACGCGACACTCGGCGGCAACCTCCTGGTGGCCAAGGTGCTCGTCTTCGCGCTCTCCGCCGGGATCGCCGGCCTCGGCGGCGCCCTGTACGGCATGCAGCAACAGGCCGTCACCGCCGAGCAGTTCAACCTGATAGCCGGACTCCCGATCTTCCTCGTCGCGGTGATCGGCGGCCTCGGAGCGGTGGGCAACGGGCTGTTCGCCGGCACGGCCTTCATCGGCCCGAACATCCTGATCGGACTGGCCTCCTGGACCCAGAACATCGTCAGCGTCCTTCCCGCGCTGGCAGGGATGGGCCTCGGTCACAGTCCGCAGGGCCTCATCTCCCGGTTCCGCGGCCAGTGGGAGCCCCTCGGCCGCGACCGGACCGCACTGTCCGCCCTGATCGGCGTACTCGCGCTCGGCTGGGTCCTGCGCCTGACGGACGTCGTCAACGGCTGGACCCTGCTGCTCGGTTCACTCGTCGCCGCCTACGCCCAGCGCGCCTACGCGTCACGGTCTCGACAGGAGCCGGACGTACCGGTGGAGTGGTGGGGCATACGGCGTCCCTGGCGCCCGCAGGACGAGGAGGTGCTCGCCCGTGGCACTGCTGGAGGTTAGCGGAGTGACCGTCGCCTTCGGTGGCAACCGCGCCCTGGACGGCGTCGGACTCAACGCCGAGCGCGGCCGGGTCACCGGGCTCATCGGACCCAACGGGGCCGGAAAGTCAACCCTGTTCGACGTCGTGTCCGGACTGCGCAGGCCCTCGGCCGGACGGGTGGTCCTCGGCGGCCGGGACGTCACCCGGTACGGCCCCGCGCGCCGGTCCCGGCACGGACTGGCCCGCACCTTCCAACGCCTCGAACTCTTCGGCCGGTTGAGCGTCCGCGACAACCTCCTGGTCGCCGCCGAACTCGGCCCCGAACGACGACGGGCCGCACAGGTCGCCGACGCCCTCCTCAACAGGCTCGGCCTCGCCGGCATCGCCGAGTCCGGTGCCGACACCCTGCCCACCGGAGTGGCCCGCCTCGTCGAGGTCGGCCGCGCCCTCGCCGTACGCCCCGGGCTGCTCCTCCTCGACGAACCCGCGGCCGGGCAGGACGGCGACGAGACCGAGCGGTTCGCGGCCCTGCTGCGCTCGCTCGCCGAGGACGGGACGGCCGTCGTCCTGGTCGAACACGACATGGGCCTGGTCATGGGCGTGTGCGACGAGGTGTACGTCCTCGACCTCGGCAAGGTCATCGCCGTCGGCCCGCCCGAGGTGATCCGCGCCGACGAGACGGTCCTGGCCGCCTACCTGGGGGACGCGTGAACCCACTGCTCGCACTGCGCGACATCCGGGCCGCCCACGACGGCATCACCGTCCTGCACGGCGTCGACCTCGACGTCCGCGCGGGCCAGGTCGTCGCGCTGCTCGGCCCCAACGGCGCCGGAAAGACGACCACGTTGAGGGTCGCCGCAGGTCTGCACCCCGCCCGGTCCGGCCGACTGCTCCTCGGCGGCCGGGACGTGACCGGCGCCGACCCCCGCGACCTCGCCCGCGCGGGAGTCTGCCTGATCCCCGAAGGACGCGGGGTGTTCCCCAACCTCTCGGTCCGGGACAACCTGTTGATGATGACCTTCACGGGCCGCAGCCGCGCCGAGATCGAGGAGATCGCCTACGCCCGCTTCCCCGTCCTGGCCCGGCGGCCCGGGCAGGCCGCCGGCACCCTCTCCGGCGGCGAACAGCAGATGCTCGCCCTCGCCCGGGGCCTCGCCACCGACCCCGCCGTCCTGCTCCTCGACGAACTGTCCATGGGCCTTGCCCCGTTGGTCGTCGCCAAGCTCTACGACCAGGTCGCCGAGATCGCCCGGCAGGGCGTGGCGGTCCTGGTCGTCGAACAGTTCGCGGCGGCCGTCCTCGGCATCGCCGACCACGCGGCCGTCCTCGTGCGCGGCCGGGTCGAACGGCAGGGCCCGCCCGACGGCGGTCTGCGCGACGAACTGTCCGCCCTCTACCTGGGGAGTTCCGCATGACATCCATGTCCGGTGAACCACGGGCCGACCGCTTCGTCCGAGAGCTGGCCGAGCTCAGGATCCCCGACCCGGCCGCCGCCCGCACCACCCTCTGGCTGCGCCTCGGCGCCACGCTCATGGTCCTCGGCCTGGCCCTCGCCGCCTCCGCCTACCTCGTCACCCACACCACCCAGAACCCCCTCGACCAGCGCGACGGACTCGCCCTCGGCCTCGGCGGGATCGCCGCGACCGTCGTCGGCGCGGCCCTCTTCCTGCGCTACTCGCTCACCGGATTCCTGCGGTTCTGGATGGCCCGCCAGTCGTACGACCTCGCCGTGCTCGCCGGCCGCCGCCGCGCCGCGCCCTCCCGGGAGACGATCCCCGCACCCCCGGCCGGAAAGGACCTCAACCATGACCTCGCCAGCACCGACCCTGCGCCCCGGTGACCAGCTCGCCGGCACCGCCTGCACCACCCGCGTGGTCGTCGTCCGCGTCCCCGCCGACCGGGCCCCGGCCCTGACCTGCGGCGGCACCCCGATGATCCCCACCACGGGCGCTCCGGCCGTGCCCGCGTCGGGCGCCGAGCCGGTCACCCTCCTCGGCAAGCGGTACGTCGACGCCGCCGACACCCTCGAAGTGCTGTGCACCAGCGCCGGAGCGGGCCAACTCGCCTGCGACGGCGTCCCGATGACCCTCAAGGCGGCCAAGCCGCTCCCGGCCTCCGACTGAACCGGCCCAGGCCCCTACACGAAGGACGACATGATCAACGGGTTGTTCGACCTGACCGGCCGCTCCGCACTGGTCACCGGAGCCGCGGGCGGCATCGGCGCCGCCGTCGCCCACGCACTCGCCGGTGCCGGAGCGGCCGTCCTCGTCACCGACGTCGACGGGTCGGCCGCGGCTGCCGTCGCCGAGAAGATCAGGGCCTCGGGCGGTACGGCGGACAGCGCGCCGCTGGACGTACGGGACCGTTCCGCCGCGGAAACCGCCGTGGCCAAGGCCGCCGCCCTCACCGACGGCACGCTGCACATCGTGGTGAACAACGCCGGTGTCACCGCCCCGGCCATGTTCCCCGACCTCGACGAGGACACCTTCCGCAAGCTGCTCGACATCCACGTCCTCGGCACCTTCACCTGCTCCCAGGCCGCCCTCCCGTTTCTGCCGACCGACGGCACGGGACGCATCATCAACGTCACCTCGTCCGCCGGGCTCACCGGCACCCTCGGCCAGGTCAACTACTCCGCCGCCAAGGCCGCCGTCATCGGCATGACCAAGTCCCTGGCCCGCGAACTCGCCCGCCGCCAGATCAAGGTGAACGCCCTCGCCCCGCTGGCCGCCACCCCCATGACGGAGACCATCCGCACCAACGAGAAGTTCGCCGCGACCATGCTCGCCCGCATCCCGCTCGGCCGCTGGGCCGAACCCGAGGAGGTCGCGGGCGCCTTCGTGTTCCTCGCCTCGGACGCGGCCTCCTTCGTCACCGGCCAGGTCCTGCCGGTCGACGGTGGCCTGGTGATCTGATGGGCCCACTGGACGGCGTCACCGTCGTCGCCCTCGAACAGGCCGTCTCCGCGCCGCTGTGCACCCGCACCCTGTGCGACCTCGGCGCCAGGGTCATCAAGGTGGAGAACCCGGCCGGCGGCGACTCGGCCCGGTACATCGACGACGTGGTCGGCGGGATCTCCGCCCACTTCGTGTGGGTGAACCGCGGCAAGGAGTCCGTCACCCTCGACCTCAAGACCGAGGCCGGTCTCCGCACCCTGCACCGCCTCCTCGACCGCGCAGACGTCCTGGTCTCCAACCTCACCCCCGGCACCACCGCCAAGCTCGGCCTCGCCCCCGACGACCTCGCCGGCAGCCACCCCGATCTCATCGCCGTCGAGATCGACGGCTACGGCCGGGGCGGCCCCCTCTCCCACAAGCGGGCCTACGACCTCCTCGTCCAGGCCGAGTCCGGCGCCTGCGCGATCACCGGAACCCCGGGCGCGCCCGCCAAACCCGGCCCGCCGATGGCCGACGCGAGCACCGGCCTGTACGCGGCCCTCTCGATCGTGGCCCTGCTGTACTCCGGTGAGCGGCGGTCCGTCACGGTCAGCCTCTTCGACACGATGACCGAGCTGATGGGCTACGCCCTCCACCACACCCGCCACACCGGCGTCGACCAACAGCCCCGCGGTATGGGCTCCCCGGCCGTCTCCCCGTACGGCGCCTACCGCACCGCCGACGACCAGACCGTAGTCCTCGGCACCACCAACGACCGCGAATGGCAGCGCCTGGCAAGGGAGTTGCTTGAACGCCCGGACCTCGTCGACGACGAACGCCTGCGCACCAACCCGGGCCGGGTCGAACACCGCGACCTGCTCGACACGGAGCTGGCCGCCTGGTGCGCTCGGCACGAACTGTCGTACATCCAGAGGCGCGCCGACGAGGCCGGAATCGGCAACGCCCGCTACAACACCCCCAGCGATGTCCTCGCCCACCCGCACCTCACGGCCCGCGACCGCTGGCGTGACATCGACACACCGTCCGGGCCGGTACCGGCGCTGCTGCCGCCCCCGGTCATCTCGGGCTACGACCCACCGATGGGCGCGATTCCGGCGCTCGGTGCGCACACCGACCGGGTGCTGGCCGAACTGGGCCTGTCCGACGAGGAGTTGCGCGAGCTGCGGAGGGGTGCGTGACCGTCCTGCTGTCCAGCGACGCCGACGGCGTGCGCACCCTGACGCTGAACCGGCCGTACCGCAGGAACGCCGCCGACCCCGAGCTGTGGCAGGCGCTCCGGGAAGCGCTGGCCGCCGTGACCCGGGACCGGAGTGTCCGCGCGCTCGTCCTCACCGGGGCCGGTGGAGCCTTCTGCTCGGGTGCCGATCTCAAGTCGGGGGACTCCCGGCACCCGTTGGACAAGGTCCGCGACCTGAACGACGTGGCGGTCCTGCTCCACGAACTCCCCTTCCCCACCGTCGCGAAGGTGACCGGCGTGGCCGTCGGCGCGGGCTGGAACCTGGCGCTCGGCTGCGATCTCGTCGTGGCCACCCCCGAGTCACGCTTCTCCCAGATCTTCACGCGCCGCGGGCTCTCCCCGGACTGCGGCGGCACCTGGCTGCTGCCGAGACTCGTCGGACTCCAACAGGCCAAGCGGCTGACCCTGTTGGCGGAGACGATCGACGCCGAGGAGGCGCGGGCGCTGGGGCTCGTCACCTGGGTGGTGCCGCCCGAGGAGATCGACGAGTTCGTCGCGGACCTGGGGCGGCGGCTCGCGGCGGGTCCGCCGGTCGCCCTCGCCCAGACCAAGGCGCTCCTCAACGAGGCCACCAGCAGCACCCTGTACGAGGCACTTGCCTCGGAAGCGCGCGCCCAGGCGGCGAACTTCGCTACCACGGACGCCCAGGAGGCCTACGCGGCCTTCGCCGAGAAGCGCGAGCCCCACTTCACCGGCCGCTGGTACCGATCCCCGACCTCGGAGGACCCCCATGCGTGAAGCAGTGATCGTCGAGGCTGTCCGGACGCCGGTGGGCAAACGCAACGGAGGTCTCTCGGAGGTCCACGCCGCCGACCTTTCGGCCCTGGTCCTCCGTGAGCTGGCCCGCCGGACCGGCATCGACCCCGCGATCGTGGACGACGTCGTCTGGGGCTGCGTCTCCCAGGTCGGCGACCAGTCCAGCAACATCGGCCGCTACGCCGTCCTCGCCGCAGGCTGGCCCGAGACGATCCCCGGCACCACCGTCAACCGGGCCTGCGGATCGAGCCAGCAGGCCCTCGACTTCGCGGTGCAGGCCGTGATGTCGGGCCGGCAGGACGTCGTCGTGGCGGGCGGGGTCGAGGTGATGAGCCGGGTGCCGCTCGGCTCGGCGCGGGCCACCGGGATGCCGTACGGCCCCCAAGTCCTCGCCCGATACCCGGGGTTCGACTTCAACCAGGGTGTCTCCGCCGAGAAGATCGCGCAGAAGTGGGGGCTCTCGCGTACTCGCCTGGACGAGTACGCGGCCCTGTCCCACGAACGGGCCGCCATCGCCCAGGACGCCGGTGCCTTCGACGCGCAGATCGTGCCGGTGGGCGCGGTCACGGCCGACGAGGGCATACGGCGGGGCAGTACCGTCGAGAGGCTGTCCGCCCTCAAGCCCGCCTTCCTGGACGACGGGGTGATCCACGCGGGCAACGCCTCCCAGATCTCCGACGGGGCGGCCGCCCTGCTGGTGACGACTCCGGAGCGGGCAAGGGAGCTGGGGCTGACGCCGATCGTGCGCTGTCGCGGGGGAGTCGTCACCGGCTCCGACCCCGTGCTCATGCTCACGGGCCCGATCCCGGCCACCGAGAAGGTACTGCGGCAAACGGGTGTGGGTCTCGCCGAGGTCGGGGTCTTCGAGGTGAACGAGGCGTTCGCCTCCGTGCCGCTCGCCTGGCTCGCCGAGGCCGGAGCCGACCCCGCGCTGGTCAACCCCTTGGGCGGTGCCATCGCCCTGGGGCATCCGCTCGGGGCCTCGGGCGCCGTCCTGGCCACCCGCATGATCCACCACATGCGCGACCACGGCATCCACTACGGACTCCAGACCATGTGCGAGGGCGGCGGCACGGCCAACGCCACCCTCCTCGAACTCGTTTCCTGAAGGAGGGGACCGTGCGCCGAGACGTCTTTGACGCCGACCACGAGGAATTCCGCAAACTGGTCCGGGAGTTCGTGGCCAAGGAGGTCGTCCCGCACTACGCCGACTGGGAGAAGGCGGGCCGCCTGCCGCGCTCGCTCTTCGAACAGCTCGGTGAGCTCGGGCTGTTGGGCATGTCGATCCCCGAGGAGTACGGCGGCACGGGACTCGACGACTACCGGTACAACGTCGTCCTCCAAGAGGAGTCCTCCCGCGCCCTCGTTACCCTCGGCACGGTCCGCACCCAACTGGACGTCGTCCTGCCCTACTTCCTCGCCTACGCCGACGAGGACCAGCGCCGACGCTGGTTGCCCGGACTCGCGGCCGGCACGCTCCTCACCGCGATCGCCATGACGGAGCCCGGCACCGGATCCGACCTGGCCGGCATCCGCACCACCGCCGTCCGGGACGGGGACACCTATGTCCTGAACGGCGCCAAGACCTTCATCACCGGCGGACTCCTCGCCGACCTGGTGATCGTCGTCGCCCGCACCGCCACCGACCCCGACGACCGGCGGGCCGGACTGACCCTGCTGATCGTCGAGGACGGCATGTCCGGGTTCACCCGCGGGCGCGTCCTCGACAAGATGGGCATCAAGGTCCAGGACACCGTCGAGCTGGCCTTCGACGACGTGCGCGTACCCGTGGCCAACCGGCTGGGGGAGGAGGGCGCAGCCTTCCGCTACCTCGGCCACAACCTCCCGCAGGAACGGATGACGGTCGCCGTCGGCTCGGTCGCCCAGGCGCGGGCCGCGCTGGACACCACGATCGACTACGTCAAGGAGCGCGAGGTCTTCGGACGGACGGTCGCGTCCTTCCAGAACACCAAGTTCGAACTCGCCGCCGTCGCCGCCGAGATCGAGGCCGCGCAGGCCATGCTGGACCGGGCGGTCCTGTCCCTGGTCGACGGTGAACTGTCCGGCTCCGACGCGGCGAAGGTGAAGCTGTTCTGCACCGAGATGCAGGCCCGTGTCGTCGACCGGTGCCTGCAACTCTTCGGCGGCTACGGCTATATGACGGAGTACCCGATCGCCCGGCTGTACACCGACGCCCGGATCACCCGGATCTACGCCGGCACGAGCGAGGTCATGAAGGTCATCATCGCGAAGTCGCTGGGCCTGTGAGGGAGTTCGGCGCCACGACCGTCTACGGGGCAGCGACTCCGTAGCCCGTCGTCTCCGCCAGTTCCGCCGCGCTCCGCATGAGGTCGAGGACCATCGGGCCGAACGCCCGCAACTTCTCGTTGTCGCCCGCCCGTTGGAAGCCCTGCTCCAGGACGATCGCCAGCTTCCACTGGGCGAGGACGTCGTAGTAGTCCATGTCGTCGACCTGGCGGCCCGAGACCGAGGCGTAGTGCCGGATCAGTTCGGTCCGTGCGGGCATGCCGGTCAGGTCGACGTAGAGGGCGGTGGCCGCCTCGGGGGTGCTGGTGTCCTCGGGCCAGCCGCGCAGCATCCAGGCGAGGTCCAGCTTGGGGTCGCCGACCGTGCCCATCTCCCAGTCGACGATCGCGGCGAGCCGGGCCGGAGCGCCGTGCCGGAACATGACGTTGGCGAACTGGTAGTCGCCGTGCATCAGGCCGGGGACGTAGTCGAGGGGCTTGTGGGCGCGCAGCCAGGCGGAGGCCTCGTCGAAGCCGGGCAGCTCGCGGCCCTTCACCCGGTCCAGGTAGCGCGTCCAGCGGTCGACCTGACGCTCGTGGAAGCCGTCGGGGCGGCCCAGGTCGTGCAGGCCCTTCGCCCGCCAGTCCACCTTGGAGAGCAGGGCGATGCCCTCCGCGAGCCGGTACCCGAGGCCGGCCCGCGCGCTGAGGTCGGTGTCGAAGGGGGCCGCCCAGCCTCGTACGCCCATGGGGGACCAGCCGTCGACGAACTCCATGAGATAGAAGGTGCGGCCCAGGACCGCGGGGTCCGTGCAGACGGCGACCGCCTCGGTGTGCGGGACGTCCGTGCCGTTCAGCGCCTCGATGATCCGCCACTCCCGCAGGATCCCCTCGTCCCGGGCGGCCGGGGCCGTGGGCGGCGGGATGCGCAGGGCGCAGTGCAGGTCGCCGCGCCGGATCTCGTAGATCTCGTTCTGAGCGCCGCCGGAGACGTACCGGTGCTCGATCGGCTCGCCCTTCCCGGGGAGCCCGGACTGGTCCAGCCAGTTGGCCAGTCGCTCGACGTCGATCACCGGGTACCCGCCTCGTCGGGAAGGAACTCGGCGTACTTGGCGCGCGCCGCCGCCACCCGTTTGGGCAGGTAGGCGCTGGGCCACAGGTCCTCGCTCGGCTTGTGGTCGCGGAGCACCTGACGGGCGACGGTCACCTTGTGGACCTCGGTCGGGCCGTCGGCGATGCCGAGGACGCTCGCGCCGAGCAGCATCCGGAACAGCGGCATGTCACCGCTGACCCCGAGCGCCCCGTGGACCTGGACGGCGCGGTGGGCGATGTCGTGCAGCACCGCCGGGAGCTGGGTCTTGACCATCGCGATGTCCTTGCGGACCTTGCGGTAGTCGTTGTGCTTGTCGATCTTCCAGGCGGTGTGCAGCACGGCCAGCCGGAACTGCGTGAGCTGCGCGTACGAGTCGGCTATGTGCCCCTGCACGAACTGCTTGTCGGCGAGCCGCTCGCCCTGGGTCCGCCGGCTCAGGGCCCGCTCGCACATCATCTCGTAGGCCTTGCCCGCCAGGCCGATCGTCCGCATGGCGTGGTGGATCCGCCCGCCGCCGAGCCGCGTCTGGGCGATCACGAAGGCCTGGCCCTCGCCGCCGAGCAGCGCGTCCGCCGGGACCCGTACGTCGTCGTAGTGCACGAGCGCGTGCGAACCGCGTTCCTCCGGCTCACCGGCGAGGGCCACGTTGCGCTCGATGACGATGCCCGGTGTGCCGGCGGGGACCAGGAACATCGACATGCTCCTGTACGGGTCGCCGTCCGGGTCGGTCACCGCCATCACGATGAAGAAGGCGGCGGTCCGCGCGTTGGACGAGAAGTACTTCCAGCCGCTGAGCACCCAGTCGTCGCCGTCCTGCACGGCCCGGGTGGTGAACTCCTTGGGGTCGGAGCCCGCCTGAGGCTCCGTCATCGAGTAGCAGGAGAAGATCTCGCCGTCGAGCAGCGGGCGCAGATAGCGGTCCTTCTGCCCCGGGGTGCCGTAGTGGGCGAGGATCTCGGCATTGCCCGTGTCCGGGGCCTGGCAGCCGAAGACGATCGGGGCCCAGGAGGAGCGGCCCAGGATCTCGTTGAGCAGGCAGAGCTTGACCTGGCCATGGCCCTCGCCGCCCAGCTCGGGGCCGAGGTGCGTGGCCCACAGTCCATGGGCGCGCACCTCCTTCTTCAGCGGGTCCAGGACGCGGCGGAGGTTCTCGTCGGGCGGGGTGAACTGGAGGCCGTCCCACAGGAGATCGAGGGGCTCGACCTCCTCACGCACGAACCGGGCGGCCCAGTCGAGCTGCGCCTGGTAGTCCGGTTCGGTTTCGAAGTCCCACGGCATTGTGTCTCCTTCCGGCGGCTGCCAGAATAGCGTTCTCATGAAAGAGAACACAATTCCCCTGACGCGGAACGACGTTATGGAAGAGTCGGAGGACCTGGCCGAGCGCATCGCCCGCCAGGCACTGGCCGGGCGCGGTGCCCGGTACGCCGGTGAGGTGCGCGCCCTGCTGGACGCGGCTCTGGAGGTCATGCGGCGCCGCGGCACCGCCTCACGGCCGCGGGTCGCCGACATCGTGGCGGCGTCCGGGCTGTCCAACGAGGCGTTCTACCGGCACTTCCGGTCCAAGGACGCCCTGGTCGCCGCGATCCTGGAGGACGGCGCCGCGCGACTGTGCGGCTACCTCGCCCACCGGATGGCCAAGGAGCCGGCGCCCGAGGACAAGGTGCACCGCTGGGTCGAGGGCGTGCTGTCCCAGGCCATGGACGAGGAGACGGCGGCGACCACGCTCGCCGTCATGTGGAACGCCCAGAGCGTGGGGGAGGGGTTCCTGTCCGGCCCGCCCTCGACCGCGGGCCTGCTGGCGGAGCTGCTGCGCGAGCCGTACGGCGAACTCGGCAGCGAGAACCCCGAGTTGGACGCGTCCCTGGCCGCCCACGCCACGATGGGCAGGCTCGCGGACCACCTGTGGCGCCGCACGCCCCCGACGGGCGCCGACGTCGACCACATCACCCGGTTCTGTCTGCGCACGGTCGCACCCCGAGGAGCGTACGAGTGAAGCCGAGCGATCAGTTCCATGCCGGGATCGTCGTCGACGATCTCGCCGCAGCCGCCGCCGAGTTGACGGCCCTGTTCGGATACGAGTGGTGCGCGGAGATGGGCGGCTCGACGCGGGTGCGGCTGCCGGAGGGGGACGCCGTCCTCGACCTCAGGTCCGTGTACTCGAAGTCCACGCCCCGCGTCGAGCTGGTGCGGAGTGTGCCGGGGACGCTGTGGCAGCCCGCCGACTCCGGCGTCCACCACCTCGGCTACTGGTCCGACGACGTGGCCGCCGACTCCGCCGAACTCGCCGGTCGTGGCCATGAGTTGGAGGCCCAGGGCAGACGGCCCGACGGCACTCCGTACTGGGCGTTCCACCGCGCTGCCGGAGGAGCACGCGTGGAGCTGGTGACCCGGGAGCTGCAACCGGTCCTGGAACGGTACTGGGCGACCGGCGGGAGGAACGGATGACCGGCGTGGGGATCGTCACCGGCGCGGGCCGGGGGATGGGACTGGAGTGCGCGCGCCGACTGGCCGCCAGGGTGGACCGGTTGCTGCTGGTCGACCTCGACGGGGCGACGGTGACCGCGGCGGCCCAGGAGCTGTCGGCCGGCGAACACCGGGCCGTCGTCGAGCCGTTCGTCCTGGACGTCACCGACCGCGACGGTCTGGCCCGACTCGCCGCCCGCGTCGCCGCGTCGGGCACCCTCCGCGCAGTCGCCCACGCGGCCGGCATCTCCCCGACCATGGCCGACTGGCGGCGCATCCTCCAGGTCGACCTCGTCGGTACGGCCCTGCTGGCCGAGGCGCTGCGACCGCTGGCCGGCGACGGCACGGCGATGGTGTGCTTCGCCTCCATGGCGGCCCGGCTGGGCGCCGCCGAGCCGAACCCCGCCGCCGACGAGGCCCTCGACGCCCCGCTGGACGCCGACCTCCCCGACCGGCTCCGTGACGCCCTCGGTCCCGCAGTGGAGGAGCCGGGCGTCGCCTACAGCTGGGCCAAGCGCGGAGTCCAGCGCTTCGTGCAGCGGGAGGCGATGCGGCTCGGCCCGCTCGGGGCCCGGGTCTGCTCGGTGTCGCCGGGCATCGTGGCGACACCGCAGGGGCGACAGGAGGCGGCCGGGCATCCGTCGATGAGGACGCTCGTCGAGCGGTCGGCGCTGGGAAGGGAGGGCCGCCCGGAGGAACTCGCGGCCGTGGTCGCCTTCCTGCTGTCCGAGGAGGCGTCCTTCCTCACCGGCGTGGACGTGCTCGTCGACGGGGGTGTGCTGGCGGGGCTCGGGTGACGGGCGCGGGGCGGGTGGCTTGGTCACGGCGCGGGGCGGGCGGCTCAGCCGTGGCTCGGAGGAGGGCGGCCCGGTCGTGGCTCGGCGGCAGGCGACTCAGTCTCCGCACCGGGGGGGCAGGCGGTTCAGTCGCCCGGCGTGGGCATCTCGAACCCCGACACGATCACGACCCGGCACTCGGCCGCCGCCTGCCGCAAGGGCTTCGCCTTCTCGTAGGACGCCGACTCGTACCAGGCGCGGGCCGCCTCCGCCGACGGGAACTCCAGTACGACGGTCTGGTCGCCGTGCCACTCGCCCTCTAGGAGTCGCGGCCGGGGATCGGCGGCCAGGACCTTCGCCCCGCTCTCGGCGATGGAGGCAGCGGCCGCCCGGCCGTAGGCGGCCATGCCCGCCGGGTCGCTGATGGCCTCGGTGATGATGACGTAGCCCTTGGGCATGGCTCTCCTCAGCTGATCGTGATCGCGCGCTCGGGACACATCCCGGCGGCGGAGCGCACCGCGTCCTCGAACTCGGCCGGGACCTCGGGGGTCTCCACCACGGCGTAGCCGTCGTCGCTCAGGTCGAAGACCTCCGGGCACAGTGTGCAGCACACCCCGTGTCCCCGGCACCGGTCGTCGTCGACGGTGACCTTCAACGGACCTCGCCCCACTCCAGGTTGAGGTGGGTCAGGCCGCGCAGGATGAACGTCGGCACGTACTGGAAGCGCCGGGCGTCGGCGGGCCCGTGGACGGACTCGGCGATCCGGATGTCCGTCGTACGGTCCAGGATCCGCTCGATGGTCACCCGGGCCTCGGCGCGGGCCAGCGGCGCCCCCGGACAGGTGTGCACCCCACGGCCGAAGGCCAGATGGCGGCGGACGTTCGCCCGGCGCACGTCGAAGCCGCCCGGGTCCTCGAACTGGCGCGGATCACGGTTGGCGGCGCCGTTGAGCACCATCAGCGTGGTCCCGGCCGGGATGTCGACCCCGCCCACGGTCGTCGCCACCCTCGACAGCCGGAAGTCGCCCTTGACCGGGCTCTCGGCGCGCAGCGCCTCCTCGACGAAGTTCGGGATGCGGTCCCGCTCGGTGCGCAACAGCCGCTGCACGTCCGGCTGTTCGGCGATGATCCGCAGCGCGGTGCTCAGCAGCCGGACCGTGGTCTCCTGACCGGCGGCGAAGAGATTGGCGGCGACCCGTACGACATCGGCGACCTCGGGCGTCGAGCCGTCGGGGAAGGTCGCGCTCGCGAGTCCGGTGAGGACGTCACCGCGCGGTTCCCGGCGGCGCTCGGCGATGTACTCCGCGAAGCGGCCGTAGAGGAACTCCAGCGGTGAGTGGTGCATGCTGTCGTCGCCGGTGCTTCCGACGCCCGCCTCGGTGGACGGGCGGTTCTGGAGCCGGTCCGTGAACTCGGCGCGGTCCTCCTCGGGCACGCCGAGCAGGTCGGCGATCACCAGCAGGGTGAAGGGCCCGGCGAAGCCGCCGATGAACTCCCCTTCGCCCGGGGCGAGAAAACCGTCCAGGAGGCTGTCGGCCAGGTGCCACATCGACGCCTCGTTCTCCTTGAGGCGCTTCGGAGTGATCAGCCGCATCAGCAGGGCACGGTGATCGGTGTGCTTCGGCGGGTCGAGGGTGGGGAGCTGGTCGCTCATCGGGAGCGCGTCGCGGTGCTCCTCGATGAGCGCGCTCACGTCGTCGCCCTCCAGCGGCACCGGGAACCCGGGGAAGGGGCCGCTGACCGAGAGGCACGAGGAGAAGGTCTCGGTGTCGTTGTAGACCTGCACCGCCTCGTCGTACCCCGTCACCATCATCACGTCGTGGTGGCTCTCCCGGCGCACCGGGCACTGCCCGCGCAGGGCGTCGAAGTACGGATACGGGTCCGCGACGAGCCGCTCGTCCCGGAAGAAGTCGATGCTCTCGAAGTCGTCCACGATCTGCCGATCTCCCTCCGGCGGCGGCCCTGACGGGGTGGGACGGTAGCACAATTCTCCGCTGTCTGGAATCTTGGATGTACGTTTATGAGAGCGTCATTCTCGCAGTCCGGACCCCACGGGAGACCCATGAAAGAGACCGAAGAGACCGAGGAACTGCGCTCTGCGCGCGCCATGCGGCTGGCGGTGCTCGGCGACACCCATGCCGAGGGCCGGGCCACCGAACTCGACGCGGTTGGTGCCGAGTTCCAGGACTACCTCACCACCACGGCCTGGGGGGTCTGGGCCCGCGGCGGCGCCCTGAGCCCGCGCGACCGCAGCCTGCTGGTGCTGGCCATGACCGCCGCGCTCGGCCGCATGGAGGAGTTCCGCCTCCACCTGGACGGCGGCCCGCGCGTCGGCGTCACCGACGCCGAGGTCGACGAACTCCTCTTCCAGATCACCGCGTACTGCGGGGCGCCGGCCGGCAGCGCGGCCCGCCGCTCGGTACGGGCCGTACGGGCGGGGCGGGAGGGTGAGCGGTGATCGGTACGGGGCGTACGGGCCGTAAGGCCGGGACCGGAGGGCGAGCGGTGATCGGTTTCGTCGGACTGGGCAACATGGGCGCGGTGCTGGCCGGGAACCTCGCGGACGCGGGCCACCCGCTGGTCACCCACGACGCCGCGGGCCCGGCGCGCTCCCCTTCGTCCGCTCTCCACGTCGGCGATGTGGCCGAAGCGGCCCGCCGTGCCGAGGTGTTGGTGCTCAGCCTTCCCGACGGCACCGCGTCCGAGCAGGTGGCCCGTGAGGTCCTCGCCGTCGCCGAACGCCGGGTCCGGTGCGTGGTCGACACCTCGACCGTCGGCGTGGGGGCCGCGCGGACGATCGCCGAGCTGCTCGCGAAAGGCGAGGTCGGCTACGTCGACGCCCCCGTGTCGGGCGGGGTGGCCGGAGCCCGTGCCCGCACCCTGACCGTGATGTACGCGGGCGCCGACGACGCCTGCGCCCGCGTCGAGCCGGTGCTGGCCGGTCTGAGCGACCGCCGCCACCGGGTCGGCGACCGCCCCGGCATGGCCCAGGCGCTCAAGCTCGCCAACAACTTCCTGTCCGCCACCACCCTCGCCGCCACCAGCGAGGCCGTCGCCTTCGGACTCGCCGCCGGGCTCGACCTGGCCACCATGCTCGACGTCCTGAACACCTCCAGCGGCCGCAGCGCCGCCACCGAGGACAAGTTCCCGCGCCATGTCCTCACCGGCCGGTATGCCGCCGGCTTCACCAACTCCCTGATGGCGAAGGACGTACGTCTCTATCTGAGCGAGGTGGCGGAGCAGGGCGGACCGTCCGACCTGGGCCGGACGGCGGGCGCGGTCTGGGAGAGCTTCGCGGCGGCCGAACCCGGTGCCGACTTCACTCGGATCTTCCCGTTCACGGAGGGCGCTTGAGGGCGGGTTCTTGACGGTCGATCGCGAGCGAGAATAGCATTCTCATACGGAGAGACTGAGATTATCGCATCCTCCGTACAGCCGACTGGAGGACCAGACCCCATGGCGCACTTCAAGAAGCCCGATGAGGGCAGCTGGACCGAACACCTCAAGATCGACACCGAGCCGGTCTCCTACGAGGACTCGATCTCGCCCGCGCACTACGAGCTGGAGCGGGACGCGATCTTCCGGCGGACCTGGCTGAACGTCGGCCGCGTCGAGCAACTCCCCAAGCGGGGCAGCTTCTTCACCAAGGAGCTGGACGCGGCGGGCACCTCGGTGATCGTGGCCCGGGGCACGGACGACGAGGTACGGGCCTTCCACAACGTGTGCCGGCACCGCGGCAACAAGCTGGTGTGGAACGACTTCCCGCGCGAGGAGACCAGCGGGGTGTGCCGCCAGTTCACCTGCAAGTACCACGCCTGGCGCTACGACCTCGAGGGCAAGCTGGTCTTCGTCCAGCAGGAGCAGGAGTTCTTCGACCTCGACAAGTCGAAGTACGGACTCAGCCACGTCCAGACCGAGGTCTGGGAGGGGTTCATCTTCGTGAACCTCGACCCCGAGAACACCACCCCGCTCAGGGAGTTCCTCGGCGAGTTCGCCCAGGGCATCGAGGGCTATCCGTTCCACAAGATGACCCAGGCCCACAAGTACCGGGCCGAGATCGGCGCCAACTGGAAGCTGTTCATCGACGCGTTCGCCGAGTTCTACCACGCGCCGATCCTGCACTCCGGCCAGTACATGGCGGATGAGGCCCGCAAGATCCAGAAGTACGGCTACGAAGCCCTGCACTACGACATCGACGGCCCGCACAGCATGGTGTCCTCCTGGGGCGGCATCGCCCCGCCGCACGACCGCGCCATGGTCAAGCCCATCGAAGGCGCCCTGCGCAGCGGCCTGTTCGGACCGTGGGAGTTCCCGGACGTCGGCGTGGCCACCGAGGACCTGCCCCCGGCCATCAACCCGACCCGCGACAAGCGGTGGGGCATGGACTCCTTCGTCTTCTTCCCCAACTTCATGCTGCTGATCTGGCGGCCGAACTGGGTGCTGACGTACCACTACTGGCCGACGGCCTACAACTCCCACATCTTCGAGGCCACTTGCTACTTCGTGCCGCCGGAGAACGCCTTCCAGCGGCTCCAGCAGGAGCTGGCCGTCGTCTCGTTCAAGGAGTACGGCCTCCAGGACGGCAACACCCTGGAGGCGACCCAGACCATGCTCGAATCCCGCGCGGTCAGGGAGTTCCCGCTCAACGACCAGGAAGTGCTGCTGCGGCATCTGCACAGCACCGCCCGCCAGTACGTCCGCGACCACGCACAGCGCTCGTCCTGACCCGAGGAGGACCCATGGCCACCGTGTTCCCACCCGAGTTCGCCGCCCTGGAGCCCTTCGCCGACTGGGCCGTACCGACCGAGAAGGCCCGCTACGCCAAGCGGATCGCCTCCACCATGGACGAGCTCGACACCTTCTACAGCGCGGCGTTCCCGCTGCTGGCGAACGGCACCGAGTACCTCCAGCAGGTCTCCATGGAGGGCATCTCCGACGAGGACAAGCACCTGCTGTGGCTGTTCTGCGCCCTGGTGACCGTCGCCTTCCCGGTCGAGGCCTGGCGCCAGCCCAAGGTCCCCGACACGGGGGCGGCCGCCATCGACGCGGTCGTGGAACCGGCCGTCTGATGCCACGACCGCGCGCACCGCAGCCGCCCGTCCACCTCCGCGCCGCCCGCATGCTCGACGTCACCAAGGGCGAACTGGTCGAGCCGGGCGACCTGTTGATCCAGGACGAGCACATCGTCGAGGTCGCCCCCGCGTCGGTTCCGGCCGACGCGGTGGTGATCGACCTCGGCGACGTGACCCTCCTGCCCGGGCTGATGGACATGGAGGTCAACCTGCTGCTCGGCGGCCCCGACCACCGCAGCCCCCTCAACCCGGTCCAGGACGACCCGGCCGTCCGCACCCTGCGCGCGGTCGCCAACGCCCGCCGGACGCTGCGGGCGGGCTTCACGACCGTACGCAACCTGGGTCTCTTCGTGCAGACGGGCGGTCTCCTCCTGGACGTGGCGCTCCAGAAGGCGATCGACCTGGGCTGGATCGAGGGCCCGAGGGTGGTCCCCGCCGGACACGCGATCACCCCCACCGGAGGCCATCTGGACCCGACGATGTTCCAGGCGCTGGCGCCGCACATCATGCCCCTCACCGTCGAGGAGGGCATCGCCAACGGGATCGACGAGGTCCGCAAGGCCGTCCGCTACCAGATCAAGCACGGCGCCCGGGTCATCAAGGTCTGCGCCTCGAACGGCGTCATGTCCCACACCGGCCCGGCCGGCGCCCAGCAGTACTCCGACGAGGAGCTGCGGGCCATCGTCGACGAGGCCCACCGCGCGGGCCGCAAGGTCGCGGCCCACTGCATGGGCGACCGCGCGGTCCGAGCCGCCCTCGCGGCGGGCATCGACTGCGTCGAGCACGGCTTCCTCGCGGGCGACGAGACCCTGGACCTGATGGTGGAGCGGGGCACCTTCCTGGTGGCCACGACCTACATCGCCGACGGCATGGACGTCTCCAAGGCCGCCCCGGAACTCCAGGCCAAGGCCGCGGAGGTCTTCCCCCGGGCGAAGGCCACGATCCGCCGGGCGATCGAACGCGGCGTCCGAGTGGCCTGCGGCACGGACGCCCCGGCGATCCCGCACGGCCGCAACGCCCGCGAACTCCTCGCACTGGTCGACCGCGGAATGACCCCCCTGGCCGCGATCCGTTCCGCGACGACGGTGGCCGCCGACCTGATCGACGCCGACGACCGGGGCCGCCTGGAGCCCGGCCTCCTGGCCGACATCATCGCGGTACCCGGCGATCCCCTCACGGACATCGGGGTGACGGAGGACGTGCGGTTCGTGATGAAGGGTGGGGAGGTGTACCGGCACGAGGGCGGCAGCAGCTGAGGGCGAGGCCGTAGGCTGGCAGCACGCACAGAGCCGTTGGGGGACGATGTCGTGCTGCACATGCCGCTTCACCGGCAGTTCCGGTACATCCACGAACCCTTGCCGGCCGGTGACGGCGCCATTCCGGTGCTCGGTCACGAAGCGCTGGTCGACACGCTCAAGGAACGGCTGACGTACTCCCACGGCGGTGCCTTCCTGGTGAGCGGCTTTCGTGGAGTGGGCAAGTCGACACTGGTGCTGCGGGCGTTGGCCGAGACCTCCGCCCTGTGGGGCGACCGGGACGTCATGCTGGTCGTGCACCT
This sequence comes from Streptomyces sp. SID13726, assembly GCF_010548375.1. Lineage (GTDB taxonomy): Bacteria > Actinomycetota > Actinomycetes > Streptomycetales > Streptomycetaceae > Streptomyces. The sequence continues at coordinate 152,060 of NZ_JAAGLY010000011.1, read as the reverse complement.
GAACGTCGCCCGTTCCATGACCACGGACCAACTGCTGTTCGCGGTGGTCCGGCGGATCTTCGAGAGCCTCGACGACCGTGATCTGCTGGCGCGCCTTCCGCGCGAAGTGCAGCGTGCGTTGCTGCTCGCCTACTCGCGGACATCGCTGTCGTTCACCCAGACACAGTCCGAGAGCACCGAGAGGGGTACCACTCTGGGGCTCGCCCCACAGCACCGGCTCGCGCCCACCATGAGCTTCAGCGGTCGCAGAACCCGGTCGCAGGCCACGGAGGCCGCGTTCCTCGCGTACTCCGAGACGGACGTCGAGCACGACCTGGTACGCATCGTCCAACTGCTCAACGGCAGTGAGGGCCGCCCCGATCCGGTACGCCGGTCCCGAAGACTCCTGCGCAGGCGGCACCGGCGGGACGCCACACGGATCCGGGTACATCCGGTGATCGTGCTCGACGAGGTCGACAAGCTCACGGACAACGACGCGGAGGCGATCGCCCTCTTCGAGGCGTTACTGGGCCGCATCAAGAACGTGCTCACCGCACGCGGCGCACACTTCATCGTGGTCGCCGGCCCCGACCTCTACGACCGGGCGCTGCAGGACTCCGACCGGGGCAACGGGGTGTACGAGAGCGTCTTCGGGTGGCGGATGTACGTCCCGTGTCTGTGGGACGCGCCCGGACGCCTGGTGCACGGGCTCGTGCGGAGCGGCCGGCCACAACCGGACACGCCATCGGCCTGGGGCCCGCCTGCCGCCCCGTACGGCCCGCTCGGACCGTACGGCGCGAACGCCCCCGGCCCCGGTACGTACGTCACGTACTCGCCCGAGTCCACGTACACCATTCCCAGGTCGACCCCGGACGACCTGCGGCTGGCCCGATTCATCGCCTACCTCCGTTTCAAGGCGCGTGGCGTTCCGCGACGGCTGCTGCAGGAGTTCAACTCCCTCGTGGTGTGGGAGGACGGGCTGCCCTCGTTGAGCGTGAACGAGGAGGTATGGGCACGCGTCGACTTCTATGCGCGCCTGGAGGACGTGGTGTCCGAGACGATGACGGCGAGCACGCCCGACGGATCCGCGGGCGTGCTGATCGACGACGACCGGCGCCTCCTGGGCGGCTACCACGTAGTGGAATGGACCCTGCGCAGCGAAGGCAGACCGTTCACCTCCACCGACGTGACGGGCCCCCAGGGGCTCGACTCCCTGCTGCGCATGACGCCGCCCGCGGTGGAGCGGCTGTTGCGGCACCTGGTGCGGGCCGGCGTACTGGACCTGGTGAGCGAGCCCGGACGACCGGACGTCACCCGCTACGGCGGCGCCGAGTCCGCACTGGCCTACTACAAGCTGTCGGACGCCTACAAGCGGCAGTTGGCCGGCTTCGTCCGGAGCAGCGAGAGCGAGCGCGCAGACCTGGGGATCGCCACCCCGCCACCCGGCCCAGATCTGTACGGCTCCACCATGATCGGCGCCAGGAGCACGCCCGCCGAACCACCGCCGGCGGCCGACGGCGCACCCGGCGCCGGCGCGCCGGTGATCACGCCGGCGGTCGCGGTACTGGCCGAGCGGTACGAGATGAGCAGTCTCCTCGGACAGGGCGGCATGGGCGCGGTCTACCGAGGCCGGGATCTGCTCACCGGCAGGCAGATCGCCGTCAAGGTGCTGCACCACCGGCTGCGCGAAGACGAGCAGATGCTCAGCAGGTTCCGGCGAGAGGCCGAGGTGAGCCGCCAGCTGAACCATCCGCAGATCGTCCGGACCCTCGACGCCCTGGACGGACCGGACACGGAACCCGCGCTGATCATGGAACTGGTGGAGGGGCCCTCCCTGCAAGAGGTTCTGGACGAGCGCGGCGCGCTGCCCGTGGGCCTGGTCGCGCGCATCGGCCGGCAACTCGGTGAAGCGCTCGCGTTCATCGACACCATGGGTGTCTCCCGTATCGATCTGAAGCCGAGCAACGTCCTGCTGCATCCGGAGCGCGGTGCGGTCGTCATCGACCTCGGCATCGCCCGTCCCTCGGTCGCGGACTACGACGTCACGATCGTGGGGATGGTGATCGGGACACCGGGGTACATGGCCCCGGAACAGGCGCTGGGCAATCCCTCGGACATCAGGACGGACCTCTACACGCTCGGCATCCTCATGTACCAGTGTCTGACCGGGACGTTGCCCTGGAGCGCTTCCTCGGACCATCAGGTCATCTACGAGATCGTGCACAGGGACGTACCCGTCGACGCCCTCGCGGTGTCCGAGGAACTGCGTGCCCTGCTCGGCAGGATGCTGTCGCGCGACGCCGACACCCGGCCGCAGAGCCCGGAGGAGTACCTTCGGGAACTGGCCGCGACTCCCGAGGCGGGCGAGGAAGCCGGGCCGGAGACACTGGAGGCGGAAGACACCGCGACATACGTCGGCCCCGCTACACCTTCCGCGTGATCCCCCCGTCCACCCGCACGATCGCCCCCGTCGTGAAACTCGACGCCGCACTCGCGAAATGCAGCGCCAGCGGGGCCACGTCGTCCGGCCGCCCGACGCGGCCCAGCGGAACGAACGACGCGTCGAAGTCGGCCGCCGCCCAGGCCTGGTGAGCATCCGTCAGAACCGGCCCCGGCAGGATCGCGTTCACCCGCACCTTCGGCGCGTACGCCTCCGCCAAGCCGACCGTCAGGGCGTTGAGGCCCGCCTTGGCGCAGGCGTACGGCAGTTCATGCACGCTCGCCAGCAAGGACCCCGCCGTCCCGATGTTGATGATCGACCCGCCCCCGTGATCCGTCATGTGCTTCGCCGCGAGGACGGCGAGACGGAACGGCCCCTTGAGATTCACGGCGAGCGTCTTGTCGTAGAGCTCCTCGCTGACCGTGTCGAGGCTGTCGTACATCGGGGACATGCCCGCGTTGTTGACCAGCACGTCCAGGCGCCCGAAGTGCCCGAGGGTCTCGGCGACCAGCCGCTCGCAGTCGTCCCACCGGCCGACATGACAGGCGATGCCCACAGCCCGACGCCCGGTCGACGCCCGCACCTCCCCGGCCACCGCCTCGCACGCCTGGAGCTTTCGTGAGGCTACGACGATCTCGGCACCGGCCTCCGCCAGCGTCTGCACGATGGACCGGCCGATCCCGCGCGAACCGCCGGTGACCACCGCCACCTTGCCCGTCAGGTCGTGCAGCTCGGCGAAGGAAGTCACGCGCGTCAGCCTTTCCTCGGGGTGTCCAGCAGCTGCCGGCGCAGCAGTTTTCCGGTGGGGGTGTAGGGGAGTTCGGGGAGGAAGGCGACCGTGTCGGGGGTACGCGAGCCCCGCAGCCGGGCGCGTACCCAGGAGCGCAGCGTCTCCGCGTCCGTCACCGCCCCCTCGTGGACGACGACGAACGCGGCGATCCGCTCGCCCCACTCCTCGTCGGGCACCCCGACGACAGCCGCCTCACGCACGGCGGGGTGCCCCAGCAGGACGTCCTCGATCTCGGCCGGAGCGATGTTCTCGCCGCCCCGGATGATCGTGTCGTCGGCCCGCCCCGAGATGAACAGATAGCCGTCGCCGTCGAAGCGGGCGAGATCGCGGGTGTGGAACCAGCCGTCCGCGTCGAGGAGGGCGTCCGCCCCCCTGTACTCACCGGAGACCTGCGGCCCCCGCACCCACAACTCACCTGCCAGGCCTGGAGATCGAGTGCCTCGGATCTCCGCCTCCACCCCCGGCACCATCCGGCCCGCCGAGCCCAGCCGCGCCCGCACCGCCGGGTCGTCCGACGCCAGCGCCGTCCGATGGTCCTCCGGGCCGAGCAGGGCGATCGTCGAGCTGGTCTCGGTGAGACCGTAGGCATTGGTGAAGCCCGTGTCGGGGAAGGCGTGCAACGCCGCCTCCAGGACCGTGTGCGGCATCCGGGCCCCGCCGTACGCCAGCGACCGCAGCGTGGGTACCGAGGCCGGCCGGCCGTCCAGATGCTCCACGATCCGGGCCAGCATCGTCGGCACGACCATCGCGGACGTGACCCCCTCCGCGCGCACCAGCGCGAGCCACGCCTCCGGCTCGAACGCCCCCAGATGCACCATGCGGCGCCCGGCGTAGAGGTTGCTGAGCACCGAGCCGACCCCCGCCACGTGATACGGCGGCACGCTCGTCAGGACCGCGTCCTGCGGTCCGGCCGAGGCGAACTCGACGGTCTGGAGGACGTAGCTGCTCAGATGCCGGTGCCGCAGCACCGCCGCCTTGGGCGCCGCCGTGGTCCCGCTGGTGAAGAGCAGCACCGCCGGGTCGTCCGGCGAGCCCTCCCAACCGGAGGCCGGTGCGACGGACATGGCTTCCTTGAGCAGGTCCTCGGGCGTTCGGGCCTCCTCGAAGGCGCCCGCGAAGGCCTCGTCGGCGACCACCAGTGGCCGCTCGGTGTGCCGGAGCAGAGCGGTCAACGCGTCCGGCGACAGACGGTAGTTGACCGGCACCAGCGGCACCCCGGCCAACGCGGCGCCGAACAACATCACCGGAAACACAGGCCCGTTGACCCCGGCGAACACCAACTCCCGTGCACCGGAGGCATGGACCACGGCGGCGACCCCGGCAGCCGTCCGCCGCAGTTCCGCACAGGTCGTCCCGGAGGCGAGGGGGCCGATCGCCACCCGGTCGGGATCACCGGCCACGGCCATGTCGAGCAGCGTCGCGATGTTCAAGGCGGTCTTCCTTTCTCGGCGGACGCGAACGCTATTCTACTTACAGGGAAACCTCATTCTCCAGGGAGGCGCCGTGGATTTCGAGTTGACCGAGCAGCAGGAGGACATCCGGGCGGGCGTCCGCGAACTGGCCGCCTCCTTCGGCCCCGAGTACTGGGCGGCCCAGGACGAACGGGCCGAGTTCCCCTGGAGCTTCTACGACGCCTTCGCCAAGGCGGGCTGGCTGGGCATCGCCGTCCCCGAGGAGTACGGCGGCGGGGGACTGGGCGTCCTGGAGGCCTCGCTGCTGCTCGAAGAGGTGGCCGCCTCGGGCGCCGGCATGAACGGGTGCAGCACCATGCACCTCACCATCTTCGGCCTCAACGTCCTCGCCCGGCACGGCAGCGAACACCTCCGCCGCGAGGTCCTCCCGCACGCCGCCTCCGGCGACCTGCACGTCTGCTTCGGCGTCACCGAACCCGACGCCGGCACCGACACCACCAGCATCTCCACCTTCGCCCGCCGCGACGGCGACCATTACGTCATCGACGGCCGCAAGATCTGGATCACCAAGGCCGGGGACTCCCAGAAGATGGTGCTCCTCGCCCGCACCACCCCGCGCGACCAGGTGGACAAGCCCACCAAGGGCATCTCCGTCTTCCTCGTCGACGTCGACCGCACCGCCATGGACATCCGGCCGATCCCCAAGATGGGCCGCAACGCCGTCGCGTCCAACGAGATCTTCATCGACGGCCTGCGGGTCCCGGCCACCGCCCGCATCGGCGAGGAGGGCGAGGGCTTCCGCTACCTCCTCGACGGCCTCAACCCCGAGCGCATCCTGCTCGCCCACGAAGCCCTCGGCCTCGGCCGGGCCGCCCTCGACGCGGCCACCCGCTACGCCCGCGACCGGATCGTCTTCGGCCGCCCCATCGGCCAGAACCAGGGCATCGCCTTCCCCCTCGCCGAAGCCCTGACCCGGCTCGACGCGGCCCGCCTCATGGCCCGCAACGCCGCCTGGCGGTACGACCGCGGCCTGGAGTGCGGACGCGAGGCCAACATGGCCAAGTTCCTGTGCGCGGACGCCGGTTTCCAGGCCGCCGACCGAGCCGTGCAGACCCTGGGCGGCATGGGATACGCCCGCGAGTACCACGTCGAGCGGTACTTCCGTGAGTCCCGGCTGCTCAGACTGGCCCCGATCAGCCAGGAGATGGTCCTCAACTACGTCTCCCAGCACGTGCTCGGGCTGCCCAGGTCCTACTGAACCGGGCAGCCCCTCAACACGTTCAGCCCTTGCGGGAGTTGATCTCCTCGGTGAGGGCGGGGACGACGTCGAAGAGGTCGCCGACGACGCCGTAGTCGACGAGGTCGAAGATCGGGGCCTCGGCGTCCTTGTTGACCGCCACGATCGTCTTCGAGGTCTGCATGCCCGCGCGGTGCTGGATCGCGCCGGAGATACCGTTCGCGATGTACAGCTGCGGGGACACGGACTTGCCGGTCTGGCCCACCTGGTTGGTGTGCGGGTACCAGCCCGCGTCGACGGCCGCCCGGGAAGCGCCGACCGCTGCTCCCAGGGCATCGGCGAGTGCTTCTACGACGGTGAAGTCGCCGCCGATGCCACGGCCGCCGGAGACGACGATCGCGGCCTCGGTCAGCTCCGGACGCCCGGTCGACTCACGCGGGGTGCGGCCGGTCACCTTGGTGCCGGTGGCCTGCGCGGAGAACGACACCGACAGGGCCTCGACCGCGCCCGCGGCCGGGGCGGCCTCGACGGCGGCCGAGTTGGGCTTCACGGTGATGACCGGAACGCCCTTGGAGACACGGGACTTGGTGGTGAAGGAGGCGGCGAACACCGACTGGGTGGCCACCGGGCCCTCGGCGCCGGCCTCGATGTCGACGGCGTCGGTGATGATGCCGGAGCCGATGCGCAGCGCGAGGCGGGCGGCGATCTCCTTGCCCTCGGCGGAGGAGGGGACCAGGACGGCGGCCGGGGAGGCGGCCTCGACGGCGGCCTGGAGGGCGTCGACCTTCGGTACGACCAGGTAGTCGGCGTACTCGGAGGCGTCGTGGGTGAGGACCTTGACCGCGCCGTGCTCGGCGAGCGCGGCGGCGGTGTCGGCGGCGCCGCCTCCCAGCGCGAGGGCGACGGGCTCGCCGACGCGGCGGGCCAGGGTCAGCAGCTCCAGGGTGGGCTTGCGGACGGCACCGTCCACGTGATCGACGTAGACGAGAACTTCAGCCATGGGACAGCAACTCCTGTGAAATCAAGGACGGTTGGATCAGATGAACTTCTGGCTCGCGAGGTACTCGGCGAGCTGCTTGCCGCCCTCGCCCTCGTCCTTGACGATCGTGCCCGCGGTACGGGCGGGACGCTGGGCGGCGGAGTCGACGGCCGTCCACGCCCCCGCCAGGCCGACCTCCCCGGCGTCGAGGTCCAGGTCGGACAGGTCCCAGGACTGAACCGGCTTCTTCTTCGCCGCCATGATCCCCTTGAAGGACGGGTAACGCGCCTCGCCCGACTGGTCGGTCACCGACACCACCGCAGGCAGCGCGGCCTCCAGCTGCTCCGAGGCGGCATCCCCGTCGCGGCGGCCCTTCACGGTGCCGTCCTCGACGGAGACCTCGGACAGCAGCGTGACCTGCGGGACCCCGAGACGCTCCGCGACCAGCGCCGGTACGACACCCATCGTGCCGTCGGTCGAGGCCATCCCGGAGATCACCAGGTCGAACCCCGCCTTCTCGACCGCCTTCGCCAGCACCAGCGAGGTCCCGATCGCATCCGTGCCGTGCAGGTCGTCGTCCTCGACGTGGATCGCCCTGTCGGCACCCATCGACAGGGCCTTGCGCAGCGCGTCCTTGGCGTCCTCGGGACCGACGGTCAGGACGGTCACCTCGGCGTCGTCCGCGTTGTCGGCGATCTGCAACGCCTGCTCGACCGCGTACTCGTCCAGCTCGGACAGCAGCCCGTCCACGTCGTCGCGGTCGACGGTCAGGTCATCGGCGAAATGCCGGTCGCCGGTGGCGTCGGGCACGTACTTCACGGTGACAACGATCCTCAAGCTCAAGGCCTTCTCCTGATTCTTGCGTGTGCGACGACGTCAGCGCCCGCTGCGCCGCAGCCGTACGCGATACGAGTAGTGCTCGGGCAGGAAGTGACCGACGGCCAGCTCCACGAGCTGTCCGTCAGCCGACTGGTAGACCCGGTCGATGCGCAGCAGCGCCCGGCCCGGTTCACAGCCGAGGTGTTCGGCGATCTCGGCGGTGGCCGCCGCGACCGTGATGCTCTGCTCGGCCTCGGCGATCGGCTCGGGCAGCCGCGCGTCGAGCAGGCCGATGACGGTGGAGGCGCTGGAGGTGCCGGGTGCGGCCAGCTCCGGGACCGACTCCAGCAGCCGGCCGACCTCCGGGGGCAGGAACACGGAGGTGTGACAGAACGCCGTGTCCTCGTGCAGCCGCAGGAAGGCGACCTGGTGGACCTGGTCGGTGTGCAGACCCAGCCGGCCCGCCGCGTCCACGTCGACCCGCCGGTGCAGGGGTGTGACGACGTCCATGCGGGTGTCGAGGGACAGGCTCATCAGGTCGTCCACCGAGCCGAACTGGCGCAGATACTGCTCCTCGCGCGGAGTGGCGAAGGTGCCGCGTCCCGGCACCCGGTGGACGAGACCCTCGGCGACGAGGTCCTGGAAGGCCCGCCGTACGGTCTGCCGGCTGATCCCGAACCGGTCGGCCAGCTCCGCCTCCGTGGGCAGCCGCACCCCCTCCGGGAAGTCGTGCCGCAGGATCGCCGCCCGCAGCTCGCGCGCGAGCCGCAGATAGATGCTGTCCCGCTGTGTCCGCTCGGCCATGGTGTCTCCTGTGCGGCCCGGTGCTCAGACGACCGCGTCGGCGCGCAGCACCGCGATGTCCGCGTCGCCGCGCCCGAGTTCGGTGAGGATCGCCGTGGTGTGCTCGCCGACCGCGGGTACCGGGTCCATGCGCGCGGGCAGGCCCGCGAGGTCGGCCGGGGGCAGCAGCGCCTCCACCGTGGCCCCGCCGGGGACCGCCACCTCGTGCCAGCGGCCGCGGGCGGCCAGGACCGGGTGGTCGAGGAACGCGGCGACGTCGTTGACCCCGGCACAGGCGATCCCCATGTCCTCCAGGTCCCGCAACACCTCGGCGGCGGTGGAGCGCGCGACGCGCTCGGCGACCACGCTGTTCAGCTCCGCGCGGTGGGCGACCCGGTCGGAACCGGTGGCGAAGCGCGGATCCCGGGCCAGCTCGGGCTGTCGTAGGAAATTGGCGCAGAGGCTGATCCATTCGCGTTCGTTCTGGATCGAGAAGAGCACGTCCTTGCCGTCGGCGGCCGTGAAGGCGCCGTAGGGGGCGATGGTGGCGTGCTGGGTGCCCAGGCGGGGCGGCTGACTGCCGCCGTAGCGGGTGTAATTGGCCGGCTGGCTCATCCACTCGGCCAGTGCCTCGAAGAGCGACACCTCCACCGGGTGGGACCTGCCGGTGGTGGCGCGGGTGTACAGCGCGGTGAGGATGCCGCTGTAGGCGTACATCCCGGCCGCGATGTCGGCGACCGAGATCCCCACCCGCGCGGTCTCCTCGGCGGTCCCGGTCAGCGACACCAGGCCCGTCTGGCACTGCACCAGCAGGTCGTACGACTTGCGGTCGGCCCACGGTCCGTCCGTGCCGTACCCGGAGATCGTGCACGGGATCAGGCGCGGCCACCGGGCGGCCAGGGAGTCCGTCGACAGCCCCAGCCGGTCCGCCGCGCCCGGGGCCAGGTTCTGCACGAACACGTCGGCACCGTCGAGGAGCTGGTCCAGGATCTCGCGCCCGCGCGGGTCCTTGAGGTCCAGCGTGAGCGATTCCTTCGACCGGTTGAGCCACACGAAATAGCTGGAGTGGCCGTGCACGGTCGTGTCGTAGCGCCGGGCGAAGTCGCCGTCGCCCGGCCGCTCCACCTTGATCACCCTGGCCCCGAGGTCGGCGAGCTGGCGGGTCGCGTAGGGCGCGGCCACGGCCTGCTCCAGGCTGACCACCGTGACCCCGGACAGGGGAAGCTGAGGCACGCTCATGCGGCCATTTGTACGGCCAAATCCAAGAGGGTGTCAACGGCCGCCGTACCCCCACGACCTGTGCTCTTCGCCACCCGGCGGATGTCGGGCGGATCACTCCCGGCGGCTTTGTACGGCTGTATCGCGGACGGTCAGTTCTGCCGACCCGGAGTGCACAGCACCAGCACCGCGCGGGCGACCAGTTCGCCGGCGCCGCCGAGTTCCTGGCGGTAGCGGTCGGTGATCTCCCGTACGGTCTCCGCGAAGCCGGGGTCGACGGCGCGGGCCCGGGCCGGGGCGGGGAGTTCCTGGGCCATCTCGCGCCGGCGCGCGAGCAGCGCGATGATCTCCTCGTCGAGCCGCTCTATCCGAGTGAGTGACATGTCTTCCCCCGGGGCGGTGGCCTGGTTCGTCGTCACGCTCAATCTCCGTTCTCCGGCGCGAAACGCGGTTCTTCCGCGCACAACGCGGCGCGTTCCTTCACAGTTGGTCCTTCAACACCTTGCCCGTGGCGGTCAGCGGCAATTCCTCCCGGAACTCGACGGCCCTGGGCACCTTGAACCCGGCCATCCGCTTCCGGCTCCAGGCGAGCAGTTCCGCCTCGGTCACCGGAGCGCGCCGCACCACGTACGCCTTGCCCACCTGGCCGAGCCGGTCGTCGGGCACGCCGACCACCGCGGCCCGCGCCACCGCCGGGTGCTCCAGGAGGAAGCCCTCGATCTCGGCCGGATAGGCGTTGAAGCCGCCGACGATGAACATGTCCTTCTTGCGGCCGACGATCCTGAGGCGCCCCTGGTCGTCGAGTGTGCCCAGGTCACCGGTGTGCAGCCGGCCGTCCGGGCCGATCGCCCCGGCGGTGGCGGCGGGGTCGTCGAGGTAGCCGAGCATCACGCTGTAGCCGCCGACCAGCACTTCGCCGTCGTCCGCGAGGGAGATCTCGACGCCGTCGCACGGGGTGCCGACCGTCGTGGCGATGTCCTCGAAGGAGTCGCCGGGCCGCGAGGCGGTGACGGTGCCCGCCTCGGTGAGGCCGTAGCCGGTCATGATCGACCGGAAGGGCAGCTCCTCGCGGATACGGCGGATCAGCTCGACCGGGATGTCCGCGGAGCCGGTCACCGCCGCCCGCAGCGAGGACAGGTCCCGGCGGCCGTGGGCCTCCAGGAGCGAGTGGTACAGCGTGGGCGGCCCGGGGAGCATGGTCACCTTCTCGCGCTCCACCAGGTCGAGGACGACGTCCGCGTCGAAGACCGGCACCGGCAGGATCGTGGCGCCGCGGATCAGCGAGGCGATGAGGCCCGCCTTCCAGCCGAACATGTGGAAGAACGGGTTGACGATCAGATAGCGGTCGCCCTCCCGCAGATCGGCGAGATCGCACCACTCCGAGAACAGCCGGAGGTTCTGGGCGTGGCTCATCAGCACACCCTTGGGCCGCCCGGTCGTCCCCGAGGTGAAGATGATGTCGCAGACGTCGGTCCCGCTCACCTCGCGGGCGAACGGCTTCCCGCTCGCGAGGAAGTCCGACTTCAGGTCGATCACCGGGACGCCGGGCGGACCGGTGAACTCCAGCCCGAGGAAGCCCTGTTGGACGAGGAGCGCCTTGGCCCCGCTGCGCCGGACGATGTCATGGGCCTCGTCCGCCTTGTACCGGGTGTTGACCGGTACCAGCACCCCGCCGGCCGTCAGCAGTCCGAAGGCGGCGACGATCCACTCGGCGGAGTTGGGCGCCCAGACCGCGACCCGGTCGCCCTTCTCCACCCCCAGTTCCGCGAAGGCTCCCGCCGCGACCCTCACCCGCTCGACGAGTTGGGCGAAGGTGAGGCGCAGCGGACCGTCGACGACCGCCTCGGCGGCACCGAAGCGGTCGGCCGCGCTCAGCACCATCGCCGGGACCGAGTCCCAAGTCACCGGAGAACCGGCGGACTTCGACGTCATGCCGGGATCAGCCTGGACAGGTTCCCGCCCATGATCTTGGCCTGGTCGGTGATGCTCAGCCCCTGGATGGCCTCGACGTACGACGTCGGCTGGGCCAGCCCCTCAGGGTGCGGGTAGTCCGAGCCGAACAGGATGCGGTCGACGCCCATCAGGTCGACGAGTCCTCCCAGGTCCTCCTCGTAGAAGGGGCTGACATGGATGCTGTTCTTGATGGCCTCGACCGGGTTCCCGAGGAACTGCTCCGGCATCTTCTTGTACACGTCGGCGAGTTGGTCGAGCAGCGGGGCCACCCAGGACGAGCCGTTCTCGATCAGCGCGATCTTCAGCTCCGGGAAGCGGAACAGCGCGCCGTGGCACACCCAGGCCGCCACCGCGTCCTGGATCGGCCGCCACTCGTTGACCTGCCGGAAGGCGTTCGACTTGAACGGCAGCATCTCCGCGCCGCCGCCCTCCCAGTCGGCGGCGTACTTGGCGTACCCGCTGTCCGAGGAGTGCATCGCGACCAGCACCCCGGTCTCCACGACCCGCTTCCAGAACGGGTCGAACTCCTCCAGGGCGAAGGAGCGCGAACCGCCGTACCCCGGCACCGGGGCCGGCCGTACGAGGATCGCCTTGGCGCCGTGCTCCACCGCCCAGTTGAGCTCGGCGATGGCCTTCTCGACGATCGGGAGGGTGATCACCGGGGTGGTGAGGATGCGGTCCTCGTAGTTGAACGACCAGGTCTCCAGCAGCCATTCGTTGAGCGAGTGGATCACCGCGTGGATCAGCTCGGGGTGATGCCGCATCCGCTCCTCGATGAGGCTCGCGAGCGTCGGGAACATCAGCGTGCGCTGTACGCCCAGCTCGTCCAGCAGCTCCAGACGCGGCCCCGGTTCGCGGAAGGCGGGGATCGAGCGCATCGGCTCGCCGAAGATCTCCCGGCGGGACTTCCCGTCCGGGTTGCCCACGCGGAAGTACTCCTCCATCGCGCCCGGACGGGCGACCACCTCGAAGGTGGGGTTGGGGATGTAGTCGCTGATCTGGCCCAGGATCGCGATCTTCGTACGGCCGCGGACCTGCACGTACTCGATGGCTCCCTCGTACTGCTTGGGGAGGTACCTGGTCAGTGCCTCTTCGGTCTCGTACAGGTGGTTGTCCGCGTCGAAGAGCGGATACGGCAGCGCGCGAGGCGACGACATGAGACCCTCCTTTGCTTTCTGAGAGAATCGTATTCTCTTCACTTGCGTACGGCAATGTCCTGCCGCAGCCGGAACTTCTGGACCTTGCCGCTCGCCGTGCGCGGGAAGTCGTCCACGCCGTGCAGTTCCTCGGGCCACTTCTGCCGGGCCAGGCCCGCGTGCTCGAAGTGGACGCGCAACTCGTCGAGCGTGGGCAGGGGTTGACCGGGCAGCATGCGCAGGAAGGCCGCCGCGTGCTCGCCGAGCCGTGCGTCGGGGGCGGCCACCACCGCGGCCTCCGCCACCCCGGGCAGCCCCAGCAGCACTTCCTCCACCTCGGGCGCGCTGATGTTCTCGCCGCCGCGGATGATGACGTCCGCCTTGCGGTCGGTGATCGCGAGATAGCCGTCCTCGTCGAGCACGCCGATGTCCCCGGTGCGGTACCAGCCCTGCTCGTCGAAGGTCTTGGCGGTCAGGGCCGGGTCGGTGTAGCCGAGGCACAGGTCGGGGCCCCGGCTGAGGATCTCGCCGTCCTCGGCCAGCCGGATCTCCACACCGGGCAGCGGGTCCCCGTCGGTGAACAGCCGCTTCGCCTCGGGTGCGTCGTGCCGGGACGAGGTGATCGAGGGGTGCTCGGTGCTGCCGTACGCCCGGAAGACGTGGATGCCGAGGCCGGCCAGCCGCGTGGTCACGGCGGCCGGGACCGAGGAGCCGCCCAGGCCCGCGTACCTCATGTACGGCAGATGGGTGGCGGGGACGAACCCGGGATGTTCCAGCAGGCTCGTGATGTAGTACGGCGCCCCGCCCCCGACGTGCAGTTCGTGACTGACCATCAACTCCAGTGTCCGGCCCGGGTCCCAGACGTCCGTGAGGTGGACCGGGGTGCCGTCCAGGACCGGGATCAGGAAGGCGTTCACCATGCCGATGAAGTGGCCCACCGGGGCCGCGGTGAGCTGGTCGCCCCGGTCGGGCGGGTAGCTCGCGGCGAGTTGGCGGGTCTCGTGGCCGAGGGTCTGGTGGCTGTGCACGACGCCCTTCGGGTCGCGGGTGGTGCCCGAGGTGAACGCGATCAGGGCCGGGGCCGTCGGATCGACGGGGAGGGTCCCGAACAGGGGCTTGTCCGCGAGCAGTTGCTCGAAGTCACGGCCCACCACCCCCACGACCGGCACCTCGGCGCACAGGTCCGGCTGGAACTCCAGCCGCCCGAACCGTTCGGCGGCGACGAAGACCTGGGGCCGCACGGAGTCGAGGATGTAGCCGACCTCCTTGCGGCCGTAGAAGTGGACGATCGGCACCACGGCCGCCCCGAGGATCGCCGAGGCCCAGAACACCGCAGCCGCCTCCATCCAGTTGGGCAGCTGGAAGGCGACCGTGTCACCGGGGCCCACGCCCCGCTCGTGCAGCCCGGCGGCCAGTCGGCGTGCCGTCTGCTCGACGTCCGCGAAGGTGCCGGACCAGGGGCGGACGGCCGAATGGACCCGGAACTCGGTGTCGGGGGCCGCCGCGAGGCCCCGGGTGAGCAGATCCCCGATCGTGTCCCGGGTCCACCAGCCCTCCGACTCATAGCGTTCGACCAGATCTGCGGGGATCCTTCGCATGAGAGTGCTACCTCCAGTGCTGCGGGTCGGCGGCGCATACGCTATTCTCCGTTTTGGAGAATGCCAATATCCCTCGGGGGGAATCGCGTGATCGACCTCGACGTGGACCAGGGCCTCGCCGTGGTCACCATCGACCGCCCGCACGCGCGCAACGCCATCTCGCTCGCCACGATGGACGAGCTGGAGAAGGCGCTCGACGCGGCGGCGGGAGCGCGAGCCCTGGTGATCAGGGGCGCCGGTGACCGGGCCTTCGTCTCCGGCGGAGATCTCAAGGAACTCGCCGCGATCCGTACCGAGGTGGACGCGGCGGACATGGCATGGCGGATGCGCCGTGTCTGCGACCGGATCGCCGCCTTCCCGGCCCCCGTGATCGCCGCGCTCAACGGCCATGCCCTGGGCGGCGGGGCAGAGGTCGCCGTCGCCGCCGACATCCGGGTGGCCGCGGACGACATCAGGATCGGCTTCAACCAGGTGACCCTCGCGATCATGCCCGCGTGGGGCGGCGCGGAACGGCTCGCGGCACTCGTCGGCAAGGGGCGTGCCCTGATGCTGGCGGGTTCGGGCACCGTCCTGGATGCTGTGCGGGCACAGCAACTCGGCCTGATCGACGAGGTGTTGCCGCGTGCCGCGTTCGACGAGGGATGGCGTACGCTCGCCCGCTCCCTCGCCCACGCCCCGGCCGCGGAGATCAAGCGCGTGGTCTCGGGCGGCACTTCGGCGCACGAGGCGGTACAGGCCTTCGCCCGGCTCTGGGCGGCGGACGCCCACTGGGAGGCGGCGGACAGGGTGATGTCGCGCACGAAGTGAACGACACGGCGACGTCCCACCAGCGGTGAGCGACAGGAGGCGGCGGTGCGTTTCATCTTCCACTACCCGGAGACGGGCGGCCCCGACGGGGACTTCCTCGACGCCGGGCCCCTGCACGAAGTGGCCGCGGCCGCCGAACGGCACGGCTTCGACGGGCTGTCGTTCAGCGAGCACCCGGCGCCGGGCGCCCGCTGGCTCCACTCGGGCGGCCACCAGACCCTCGACCCCTTCGTCGCCCTCGCCTACGCGGCCGCCGCGACGGAACGCCTGCGGCTGCTGACCTACCTCGCCGTCGCCCCGTACCGCAATCCCTTCCTCCTCGCCAAGGCCGCCGCCACCCTCGACAAGCTCTCCGGGGGCCGGCTGATCCTCGGGCTCGGCGCCGGATACCAGAAGAGCGAGTTCCACTCCCTCGGCGTCGACATGGCCGAGCGCAACGCCCTCTTCGACGAGGTGCTCGACGTGCTGCCGCTGCACTGGAGCGGTGAGCCGTTCAGCTACGAGGGACGGCACTTCAGCGCACGGGACGTGGTCGCGCTGCCACGGCCGGTGCAGCGGCCCGTCCCCGTCTGGATCGGCGGCAACTCCCGGCTGAGCCGGAGGCGGGCCGTCGAGCGGGCGCAGGGCTGGATGCCGATGTCCGGGGGAGCGCAGCTGAGCACCACCGCGCGGACGCCCGAACTGGGATCGGTGCGCGAACTGGCCGCACAGATAGCCGAGTTGGGTGCTGACATCGACGTCGTGTACTCCTACCGGGACGCCGAGCCCGGCGAGGCCGACCGTCATCGAGAAGCCTTCGCCGAGCTGGAGAAGGCCGGTGTCACCTGGGTGGTCGTGTCCTGCCCGGCACGGTCGGCCTCGGCCACGCTGGAGTTCCTGGAGTCCTTCGGCGCGGCCTGCCTGCGGTGACGGGGATGGGGACGGGCTGGTTCGAGGAGCGGGCGGGGCTGGTGGGGACCGTCGCCGTGGTCACCGGCGGGGCGGGCGGACTCGGGGCGGCCGTCACCCGCGACCTGGCCGCGAACGGCGTGCGGGTGGCGGTGATCGACACCGACGGGGAGGCGGTCGGGAAGCTGTCCGGCCCCGACCTGATCGCCCATCACGGCGATGCCCGCGAACCCGACGCTCTCGGCGCCCTGTTCGAGGCGGTCGACCGCCGCTGGGGCCGCCTCGACACCCTGGTCAACGTCGTCGGCGGCACCTTCCGCGCGCCCTTCACCGACACCACCCCGAAGGGCTGGGACGCGATCCTGCGCACCAACCTCACGCATGTCCTGCACGCCTGCTCCCTCGCGGTGCCCCGGATGCGCGCCGGCGGCCGGGGCGGCAGCATCGTCAACCTCACCACCGTCGAGGCCCACCGCGCGGCCCCCGGCTTCGCCGTCTACGCGGCGGCCAAGTCGGCGGTCGAGCACTTCGCGCGCACCCTCGCCGTCGAACTCGCCCCCGAGCGGATCAGGGTCAACAACGTGGCCCCGGACCTCACTCCCACGCCGAACATGCGCAAGTTCGGCGTACGGCACGACCCCGAGGGCATCCGCGTCGCCATCCCCATGGGCCGGGTCGGCGAGCCCGCCGACGTCTCCAACTGCGTGGTCTTCCTCGCCTCGGGCCTGTCCGCGTACGTCACCGGGACCACCCTGCACCCCGACGGCGGCACCCACGCCTCCTCGGGCTGGTTCAACTGGCCGGAGACGGGCTGGGACAACCACGCTCCGGCACAGCTGCTCGGCCGGCTGGGAAGCGGCACCGAGTGAACCTCAGGTGTTCCGGCCGCCGTTGACCCCGATCACCTGCCCGGTGACATAGCCCGCCTCCTCGGACACCAGGAACGAGCACGCGGCCGCGATGTCCTCCGGGCGCCCTGGCCGCCGTACCGGAGTCAGCTCGGCATGGTGGTCCACCGAGCCGCCGAGCAGCCCGCGCTGCTCCGAGGCGCGCAGCATCGGGGTGTCGACGAAGCCGGGCGGGATGGTGTTCACCGTGATCCCCGACGGGCCGAGCTCCAGGGCCAGGGCCTTGGTGAAGCCGATGAGACCGGCCTTGGAGGCCACGTAGTGCGTCATGTACGGCTGGCCCGACTGTGCGCTGGAGGAGGAGATGTTGACGATCCGCCCCCAGCCGGCCTCCTTCATGTCGGGCACGACCGCCTGGCAGAAGTAGAACGGGCCGCTCAGGTTCACGGCCATGATCCGGTCCCACCACTCGTCGGTGATCTTCAGGAACCCCTCGGTGCGGGCCACCCCGGCGTTGTTGACCAGCACCGACACCGGACCGCCGAGAACCTTCCGGACCTCTTCCACGGCCTCGTCGACCCGGGCGCGGTCGGACACGTCGACGCCCCCGAACGCGACCGCCTCGTGGCCCTTCCGCCCTATCTCGTCGGCCACTTGAGCCGCCGACTCCTCGTTGAGGTCCAGGACCGCGACGGCGAACCCGTCCTCGGCCAGCCTCAGGGAGATCGAGCGCCCGATGCCCGAACCGCCGCCCGTCACGACCGCCGTACGCCGCTCGCTCATGCCACCGCCTCCTCGCCCGCCAGTGAGGTGCGGTGCATCAGCCGGGAGGACGCCTTGCCGTACGGCAGGGCCCGGTGCAGCATCCCGGTGTTGTCCCAGATGACGAGGTCGCCCTGGCGCCAGCGGTGGCGGAGGGTGAACTCCGGCCGGGTGGCCCGCTCCAGGAGACCGTCGAGGAACGCCCGCCCCGCGTCGGCGGGCCGGCCCACGACCTCGCCCGCGGTCGCGCCGATCAGAAGGGACTTGCGGCCACCGGCGCGCGTCCAGACCAGGGGGTGCTCGCGGGCCGGATTGCGGTCCCAGGCGGCCCGTTCCTTCGGCGACGGGTCCGGGGTCACCAGGAGCTGCGAGGCCGTGAAGCTGTGCACCACGCGCACCCCCTCCAGCTCCCGCTTCTCGTCGTCCGTCAACGCCTCGTACGCGGCGAAGGTGTTGGCGAACTCGGTGTCGCCGTCCCCCTCGTCCGAGATCTGGCGTGCCGTCAGAAGCGTTGCCCGGTCGGGGATTTCGCTCGTCGTCCCGTCGATGTGCCAGTGGAAGGTGCTCTCCCGGTAGGCGGCCAGCGGGCTCTTGGAGGGGTCCCGGGTGATGCGCTGGATCTCCTGGTGGGTCGGGTGACCGCCCATCGGCAGCGGGACGACCTGGCCCAGCAGCCTGCTGAACGCGACCAGATCGTCGTCGTCGAGGTCGGCCTCGCGGTAGATCACCACCCCGCGCCGCTCCAGCGCGGACCGGCATTCCTCCGCCACGGCCTTGTCGACCAGGCGGCTGCCGGACAGACCGGTGATCTCGACACCGGTCGTCGGGGTGAGTTCGGTGACGGTGACTGCCATGTACGGGTCCTCTCGTGCGTTCAGGTCACCGCTCCCGCGGCCTTCAGCTGTGCGATCCGCTCCCAGTCCAGGCCCAGCTCCAGCAGGACCTCCTCGGTCTGCGCGGCGAACTCCGGTGCCGGGTCCAGCGCGGGGGCGCTGACGTCGAACTGCACGGGACTCGCGGCGAGTTCGAGCTCACCGGCGCGGAGCAGGTACTCGTTCGCCCGGACCTGGGCGTCCGAGCCCACCTGGAGGGAGTCCTGGACGGGAGCCCAGGGTCCCGCCAGCGTGGCGAACCGCTCGGTCCACTCCGCGAGCGTGCGGCCGGACAGCACCTCGCGGAGGATCTTCACGGCCTCCTCGGTGTGCGCGGCCAGGTCCTCGGCGGTGGCGAAGCGCGGGTCCTCGGCCAGTTCGGGCCGGTCGACGTGCCGGCACACATCGGCCCAGAACTTGCCGGGCTGCATCATGACGAAGGCCAGATAGCGGTCGTCGGAGGTGCGGTACAGGCCGGACAGCGGATTGGTGGGGGAGCCGTGACCGCCCAGGGGCGGCGCGACCATCGGCTTGTCGAGGTGCACGGAGAGCGCGACGCCGTGGCCCAGGGCCCACACCCCGCTGCCCAGCAGGGAGACGTCCACGACCGGCGCCTCACCGGTGCGCTCGCGCTTGAGCAGCGCGGCCGCGATCCCCCCGGCGAGGTTCGTCCCGGAGATGGTGTCCCCGTACGCCGGACCCGGAGGCGGGATCATGCCCTCCACTCCGGGCGGGGTCAGGCTCGCCGCCGTGCCCGCCCGGGCCCAGAAGGCCGTCATGTCGTAGCCGCCCTTGTCCGCCTCACGGCCGCGCGGGCCCAGCGCGCTGCCCCGGGCGTACACGATCCGAGGGTTCAGTGCGCGGATGTCGTCCACGTCGATGCCGAACTTCCGCCGCGCGTCCGGCAGGAAGCTGGTCAGGAACACGTCCGAGCGCCTGACCAGGTCGTACAGCACCTCCCGGCCCTCCGGGCGTGCCATGTCGAGGCCGAGGCTGCGCTTGCCGCGGTTGGCGTGCTCGACGTTCGGGTTGGGGTCGCCCTCCACCTTGAAGGCCCCGGTCTGCCGCAGTCCGCGCTGTGGATCGCCGCGTACGGCGTGCTCGACCTTGACGACGTCGGCGCCCCAGTCGGCGAGCACGGCACCGGCCGACGGCACGAAGCCGTACATGGCGACTTCGAGGACCCGTATGCCGTCGAGCGGTCCGGTGCTCATGCGACCACCTCGCCGTAGGTCTTGCGTTCCATGAACTCCTCCAGTCCGTCGATGCCCTTCTCCCTGCCGATCCCGGACTGTCGGTAGCCCCCGAACGGGGTGTCGGCGAAGAAGTAGTTGCCGCCGTTCACGCTGAACGTGCCGGTCCTGATCCGCCGTGCCAGCGCCAGGGCCCGCTCCCGGTCGGCGCCCATGACCGCGCCGGACAGCCCGTACACCGAGTCGTTCGCGATCCGCACCGCGTCGTCCTCGTCGTCGTACGGCAGGACCGCGAGGACCGGCCCGAAGACCTCCTCCTGCGCCAGCTCGCTCCTCGGGTCCACGCCGGTGAGCAGGGTGGGTGTGTAGAAGAAGCCGGGGTCGACACGCTTGCCGCCGGTCACCAGCGTGGCGCCCGCGGCGACGGCGCGCCGGACCATGCCGTCGACCTTGTCCCGCTGCCGTTCGCTGATCAGCGGGCCCATGTAGGTGCGGGGGTGCGCGGGATCGCCGTACCGCACCCGGTCGAGCGCGCCCGCGACCCGCTCCACGATCTCGTCGTGCCGGTTCCTCGGCACCAGCATCCGGGAGGTGATCGCGCAGCTCTGCCCCGCGTGCAGACAGATCATGTACGCCGCGTAGCGCGCCGCCGCCGTGAAGTCGGCGTCGTCCAGGACGATCAGGGCCGACTTGCCGCCGAGTTCGAGGAAGACCCGCTTCACCGTGGAACTCGCGGCGGCCATGATCCGGCGCCCGGTCGCGGTGGAACCGGTGAAGCTGACCATGTCGACGGCCGGGTGGGTGGTGAGCAGCTCTCCGACCGCAGTGTCCGACGCGGTCAGGACGTTCACCACACCCGGCGGGACGTCGGTGTGCTCCGCGATCAGCTCGCCCAGGGCCAGGGTGATCAGCGGGGTGTCCGGGGCACCTTTGAGTACGACCGTGCAGCCGGCGGCCAGTGCGGGGGCGAGCTTGGCGAGGGCCAGCTGGACGGGGTAGTTGTACGGCACGATCGCCGCGAGGACCCCGCCCGCCTCCTTCTCCACCCAGCGGTGATGGCGCTGCCCCTGGTACTCGACCACGCCCAGATCCTCGGTCAGCGGGTGGGTGCGCAGCAGGTCGGCGTAGTAGCGGACCAGCTCCACCGGCTCGTCGAGCTGCTGGCCGTGGGTGAGCATGCGGGGCGCGCCGACCTCGGCGATCGTCAACTCCCGTAGTTCTTCGAGGTGTTCGGTGAGCGCCCGGTGGAGCTGGTCGAGGCAGTGGATCCGGAACTCCCGGTCCGTCGGCCAGCTCGTGGTGTCGAAGGCGCGGCGGGCAGCCGTGACGGCGGCCTCGGCCTGCTCGGGCGTGGCGTCCGGGGCGGCGCCGAGGACGTCGCCGCTCGCGGGGTCGATCGTGGTGAACGTCCGCTCCGGGTCGAGGAGTTGTCCGTCGACGAGCAGCCGTCGTGTGTGCGGGAGTGGCATCCCGTTCCCTTCCCGGCTGTGGAAATGTGGTTCTCTGAAAGAGAGATCCAGTGTCCAGTTCGCTGAGAACCATACCCCTACCCCTGGCGCCCGTCACGACCTCGGCTGTGTGCTCCTTCCATTTGTCATGCAGTGACATGAAGTCAAGACACGGGACTTCCGATCGACGCCTCGATGAAAGTATGGTTCTCGCATTCGGAAGGGAGATTCTTGTGATCGGTGTCGTGGGCGCCGGGAGAATGGGCCGCCCGATGCTCCGCAGGCTCGCCGAGGCAGGCCATGACGTGCGGGTGCTCGGCCGGAGCACCGAGACCCGCCGTGCCCTCGACCGGGAGTCGGCCCGGGTCGTGGCCGACACGGCCGAGGTCGCCGAGGGTGCCGACGCCGTGCTGGTGTGCGTGTACGACGACGACCAGGTCCGTGAAGTCTGCCTGGAGAGCGGGCTGTTGGACGCGATGCCGGCCGGAGCCGTCCTCGTCGTCCACACCACCGGCCATCCGGACACCGTCGAGGCCGTCGCGGCACGCGGGATCGACGTGGTCGACGCCCCCGTCAGCGGTGGCCCGCACGACATCGCCGCGGGTCGCGTCACCCTCTTCGTGGGCGGCGCCGACGACACCGTCGCCCGCGTCCGGCCGATCCTGCGCAGCTACGCCGACCCCGTGCTGCACGTGGGCCCACTGGGCACGGGACAGCGGGTCAAGCTGGTCAACAACACCCTCTTCGCCGCCCAGATCGGCCTGCTGTCCCACGCGGCACGCCTGGGGCGGCAGCTCGGAATCGACGAGACCGTCCTCCTGGACGCCCTCACCCACGGCAGCGCCGCGAGCCGCGCCCTCGCCGGAGTCGTACGCCGCGGCTCGGTCGCGGAGTTCGCCCGGTCCACGGCCGGATTCCTCGGCAAGGACCTGGACGTCGTCAGGGCGGTCGCGGACCAACTCGGCGCGGACCTCGGGGCCTTGGCCGCCGTGCTGGACGCGGCGGCCCCCGGACAGCAGCACTGAACACGAAGGGACACCCCGATGGGACGAGTCGAAGGCAAGGTCGCGTTCATCACCGGCGCGGCACGCGGACAGGGACGCAGCCACGCCGTGCGGCTGGCCGAGGAAGGCGCCGACATCATCGCGGTCGACATCTGCCGCGACTACGAGACGGTCGGCTACCCGATGGCGACACCCGAGGACCTCAAGGAGACGGCCCGCCTGGTCGAGGAGCAGGGCCGCCGGATCGTCGCGCTCCAGGCCGACGTACGGGACACCGCGCAGCTGCGCGGCGCACTGGACACGGGCCTCGCCGAACTCGGCCGCCTGGACATCGTGGTCGCCCAGGCCGGCATCGCCCCGCTGCGCGGCGAACCCAAGCTCCAGGCCTGGTGCGACGCGATCGACGTCGACCTGATCGGCACCATCAACGCCATCCAGCTCTCGCTCCCGCACCTGCGCGAGGGCGCCTCCGTCATCGCGACCGGCTCTACCGCGGCCCTCATGGACCACGGCATCGTGCAGGACCCCGGCGCCAACCCCGGGGGCGCCGGATACGCCTTCGCCAAACGGGCGTTGTCCGAGTACGTACACGAACTCGCCCGGAATCTGGCACCGTTGAACCAGCGCGCCAACGTCATCCACCCCACCAACGTGAACACCCGGATGCTCCAGAGCGAGCCGATGTACAAGTCGTTCCGGCCCGACCTGGAGAACCCCACCCGCGAGGACGCCGAGCCCGCCTTCGCGGTGCAGCAGGCCATGCCCGTCCGGTACGTCGAGCCGCGCGACATCAGCGAAGCCGTACTCTTCCTCGCCTCGGACGAGGCCCGCTTCATCACCGGGACCCAGCTGCGGGTGGACGCGGGCGGATACGTCAAGTGGTACGACTGGCACCGCTGAGCAGCGAGAACCCCACCGTGACAGGGAGGCAATCCGTGAAGGTGCGAGTCGATCCGGAGCGCTGCCAGGGCCACACGCTCTGCGCCATGATCGCGCCGAAGGCCTTCGAACTGGACGACGTCGACGGGCACTCCACCGCCGTCGGCGAGGACGTCCCGGCCGACCAGGAGGAGGAGGTGCGCGAGGCCGCGCACTCCTGCCCGGAACGAGCCATCCAACTGTTCTGAAAGGAGGGCGACTTCATGAGCGAGGCCGAGGACCGCAAGAAGCACCAGGTGCACTTCGACCGCCACACCCCCGAGTACCGCCACCAGTTCGAGGAGATCACCCACGAACTGCACGGCAAGTGCCCCATCGCCTGGACCGACACCCACGGCGGCCACTGGGTCGCCAGCGGCCACCACGAGGTCTTCGAACTCGCCCGGTCCGCCGAGTACCTCTCCAACGACCACGACGTGAAGGGCGAGCGGCGCGGCTACAAGGGCATCACCATCCCCTCGCCGCCCCGCGCCCGCGAACAGCAGGGCGGATTCCTGGAGATGGACCCGCCGGGCCAGCGCCACTACCGCCAGACCCTCAACCCCTACCTCTCCCCGGCCGCCGTCAGCCGCTGGATCCCCTTCGTCGACGAGGTGGTCCGCGCCTGCATCGACGAGAGGATCGAGGACGGGCGGATCGACTTCGTCGACGACCTCGCCAACATCGTCCCGGCCGTCCTCACCCTGGCGATGATGGGCATCCCCCTCAAGGACTGGACCGTCTACAACGAACCGGCCCACGCCTCCGTCTACACCCCGCCCAACTCACCCGACATGCCCCGGGTCTCGGAGCTCGGCCGGAACATGGGCATGGCCCTCTACATGTCCATCCTCAAGGTCCGCGAGCAGCCCAGGCCGGGCCTCATCGACGCCCTCGTACATGCCGAGATCGACGGGAAGAACCCCTCCGACGAGGAGCTGACCGGCGTCCTCGCCCTGCTCGTCGGCGGTGGCTTCGACACCACGACCGCGCTCACCGCGCACGCCCTGGAGTGGCTGTCCGAACATCCCGGTGAGCGGGACCGGCTCAGCCGCGAGCGCGAGACCCTGCTGGACTCGGCCACCGAGGAGTTCCTGCGCTATTTCACACCGGCGCCGGGAGACGGCCGTACGTTCTCCGCCGACTGCGAGATCGCCGGCCAGCGGTTCGAGGAGGGCGAGCGGCTGTGGCTGTCCTGGGCGATGGCCAACCGGGACCCGTCCGTCTTCCCCGACCCCGACCGGGTCGACATGGAACGCAAGGGCAACCGGCACAGCAGCTTCGGCCTCGGCATCCACCGCTGCATCGGCTCCAACGTCGCCCGCACGGTGTTCAAACGGATGGTCACGGCCGTGCTCGACCGCATGCCCGACTTCCGCTGCGACCCCGACGCCACCGTCCACTACGAGACGATCGGCATCATCCAGGGCATGCGCCGGCTCCCGGCCACCTTCACACCCGGCACCCGCCTCGGCCCCTCCCTCGACGAGACCTTGGAGATCCTCCAGAAGGCCTGCGACGAGGAGCGCCTCGCCGAGCCGGTCACCGTACGACCGGGCCGGGCGCGCATCACCCGCTGACGACGAAAGGGACCCACGTGGCCGGAACCCCGGGCCGCCCCCAGCCCCAACTCACCGACCAGAACGCCTTCTTCTGGACCTCGGGGGCGGACGGCAGGCTGCGGATACAGGAGTGCCGCTCGTGCACGGCCCTGATCCACCCACCGCAGCCCGTCTGCCGGTACTGCCACGGACATGAGCTGGCCCCACGGGCCGTCTCCGGCCACGCCACCCTCATCGGCTTCACCGTCAACCACCGCTTCACCGCACCCGGACTCCCGCCGCGGTACGTCGTCGCCCAGGTCGCCCTCGAAGAGGACCCCCGGGTACGGCTCACCACCAACGCCGTCGAGTGCGACCCAGACCAACTCGCCCTCGGCATGCGGATGGAGGTCGTCTTCGAGCAGTCCGGGGACGTATGGCTGCCGCTGTTCCGCCCGGCCGCCGAGCAGGGCGAACCGGCACCGCTGCCCGAGGACGACACCGCGCCCGTGGTCCGGCCCATGGCGACCACGGAGAAGTTCGAGGACAAGGTCGCGCTCACCGGCATCGGCAGCTCGCGGCTCGGCCGCCGGCTGATGGTCCCCCCGATCTCCCTCACCCTCCAGGCCTGCGAGGCGGCCATCGCCGACGCCGGACTCACCCTCGACGACATCGACGGACTCGCCACCTACCCGGGACCCGGCCCCTACGGCGGCTTCTCCGAAGGCGGCGTCACCGCCCTGGAGTCCGCCCTCGGCATCCGGCCCACCTGGTACAACGGCGGCGGAGAGACCTTCGGCCCCGGCGGCTCGCTGATCGCGGCCATGCTCGCCGTCGCCGGGGGCCTCGCCCGCCACGTGCTGTGCTTCCGCACCCTGTGGGAGGCGAGCCACGGCGAGTTGCTCAAGCAGGGCAGGCTGCCGGTCCCGGCCGGCGGCGACGCGGGCTGGCTCAAGCCCTTCGGCGCGTCCTCCGCCGCCCACACCCTCGCCCAGAACGCCCAGCGCCACATGCACCGTTACGGCACCACCCGCGAGACCCTCGGCTGGATCGCCCTCAACCAGCGCGCCAACGCCGCCCTCAACCCCACCGCGATCTACCGCGACCCGCTGACGATGGACGATTACCTCGAAGCCCGGCCCATCACCACCCCGTTCGGGCTCTACGACTGCGACGTCCCCTGCGACGGAGCCGTCGCCGTCATCGTCTCCGCCGTGGACGCGGCCCGCGACCTCGCGAAGCCGCCCGTCCTGGTCGAGGCCGTCGGCACCCAGATCACCGAGCGCATGGAATGGGACCAGAGCACCCTCACCCACGAACCCCACACCCTCGGCCAGTCCGCCCACCTCTGGACCCGCACCGACCTGCG
Source organism: Streptomyces sp. SID13726 (assembly GCF_010548375.1). Lineage (GTDB taxonomy): Bacteria > Actinomycetota > Actinomycetes > Streptomycetales > Streptomycetaceae > Streptomyces. Next base: position 126,066 of record NZ_JAAGLY010000011.1, on the reverse strand, counting down.
CCCCGCCGACGTCGACGTGGCCCAGCTCTACGACGGCTTCACCTTCAACTGCCTTTCCTGGATAGAGGCGTTGGGCTTCTGCGGCATCGGCGAGGCGAAGGACTTCCTGGACGGAGGAAAGAACATCGCCAGAGACGGCGTACTGCCCCTGAACACCCACGGCGGCCAGCTCTCCCACGGCCGCACCCACGGTATGGGCCTGGTCCACGAGGCGATCGTCCAGCTGCGCGGCGACGGGGGAGAGCGCCAGGTGCCCGGCGCCCGGGTCGCCGTGGTCAGCACCGGCGGCCTCGCGCCCAGCGGGGTCCTGCTCCTCAGGACGGACACGTGACACAGAGCCAAGTCGTCGAGGTCGACGGCATCTCCCTTTCCTATCGGGCCAGTTGGGTACGGGAGCCGCGTGCCGTCGTCCTCGCCCTGCACGGCGGCGCCACCACCTCCACGTACTTCGACTGCCCGGACCTGCCGCGCCTCTCGCTCCTGCGCACGGCCGCCGACCTCGGCTTCGGCGTCCTCGCCCTGGACCGCCCGGGGTACGGCGCCTCGCTGGACCGGGCCGCCCAACTCACCGACCCCGCCAGGAGAGTCGACCTCTCTTACGCGGCGCTCGACCGCCTGCTCGCCGACCGGCCACGAGGCGCGGGCGTGTTCCTGCTGGCGCACTCGGCGGGCTGCGAACTCGCCGTGCGGATGGCCGCCGACCCGCGCGGACACGACCTGCTCGGCCTGGAGATCGCCGGCACCGGCCGCCACCACCACCCGCGCTCCCTGAACTTCCTGGAGTTCGGCCCCGAGGACGACCTGCGCCGGTCGGGCCGCGCACGCGCCCGCCTGCGTGAAGTCCTGTGGGGACCGAGCCACTTGTACCCGCCCGAGGTGGCGGGAGGCGCGAGCATCGCCGCCGAGTCGCCGCCCTACGAGTCCGCGGCCCGCCACTGGCGCTACGAACTCCCCGAACTGGCCGCCCGCGTACGGATACCGGTCCAGTACAGCCTGGGCGACCACGAGGAGGTGTGGAGTTCGGGGCCCGACGCCCTCGCCGACATCGCCGCCCTCTTCACCGCCTCGCCCCGGGTCCGCGTCAACGAACAGCCCGACAGCGGGCACAACCTGAGCCTTGGCCACTCCGCCCGGGCCTACCACCTCAAAGTGCTGTCGTTCGCCGAGGAGTCCGCGGTGACCAGGGAGAACGCCTGCGCGCAGGCGAGAGAGGGGAGAGCGGGATGAGCGACTCCGACACACTCGCGCTGCTGCTGGTGCGCCTGGTCCTGGGCGCCGTCATGATCGCGCACGGCCTCAACCACTGGCGCGGCGGCGGCCGTATCGCGGGCACCGCCCGCTGGTTCACCGGCCTCGGCCTGCGCCACGGCACCCTCCAGGCGTGGCTCAGCGTCCTCACCGAAGTCGGCGCGGGCGCCCTGCTGTTGCTGGGTCTGCTCACCCCGCTGGCCTGCGCGGCGGTCATGTCGGTGATGCTCGTCGCGGGCCTGCTCGCGCACCGCCCCAACGGCTTCTTCGTCTTCAAGGAGGGCTACGAGTACGTCCTCACGCTCGCCGTCGTCGCGCTGGCACTGGCGCTGCTCGGCCCGGGGGACGTCTCCGTGGACGAGGCGGCCGGCATCGCGGTGACCGGCTGGGCCGGGGGAGGCGTCGCACTGGGCGTGGGGATGGTGGCTACGGCAGGGCTGCTGGCGGTGTGCTGGCGTCCCGAACCCGTGCCCGTCAAGGAGGAGGTCCTGTCATGAGGGTCGGATTCATCGGACTGGGCAGCCAAGGCGCCCCCATGGCCCGCCGGATCGTCGACGCCGGGTACGAGACGACGCTGTGGGCCCGGCGCCCCGCCACACTCGTGCCCTTCGCCGACACCGCCGCGAAACGCGCCTCCTCACCCGCCGACCTGGCCGCCGTCAGCGACCTGGTGTGCGTCTGCGTGGTCGACGACGCGGACGTCGAGGAGGTCGTCACCGGCGAAGCGGGCGTACTGACCGGGCTGCGCAAGGGCGGGGTGATCGCCGTGCACAGCACCGTCCACCCCGACACCTGCCGGCGCCTCGCCGACCGGGCCCGCGCCCGCGGGGTCACCCTCATCGACGCGCCGGTCAGCGGAGGCGGATCGGCGGCGGCCGAAGGCCGCCTGGTGGTCATGGCCGGGGGGGAGCCCGGCACGGTCGCCTACTGCCGCCCGGTGTTCTCGACCTACGCCGACCCCGTCGTCCACATGGGCCCGCTGGGCACCGGACAGGTCGCCAAGCTCCTCAACAACGTCCTGTTCACGGCCAACCTCGCCACGGCCGCCGACACCCTCGCCCTCGGCCGCGACCTCGCCGTGGACCCCGAGGCCCTGGCCCGGGTCGTGTCCCACGGCAGTGGCACGAGCTTCGCGCTGGACCGGGTCACCTCCGCGGGCGGCACCCTCGACCGCATCGCCACCCACGCGGGACCCCTGCTGCGCAAGGACGTCCGGCTGCTGACGGACGTGGCCACGGCGGCCGGGGCGTCGCCGGGCATCGTGACCACGGCCGCCGACGAGGCGCTCACCCTGATGAACCGGGTCTGACTCAGGCGGGTACGCCGAGGCTTTCCAGGGCGCGCACGAGGGGGGCGAGTTCCGGGTCGGCGGCGGCCTTGGCGAGGGCTTCGCGCAGCGCCTTCCCGTTGGTGGGGCGGGCCTCTTCGAGGAGCGTACGGCCGCTGTCGGTGACGTCGGTGTAGATGCCACGGCGGTCGGTGGGGCACAGGTAGCGCGTCAGCAGGCCGCGGTCCTCAAGGCGGGTGACCAGCCTCGTCGTGGCGCTCTGGCTGAGCACGACCGCGTCGGCCACCTGCTTCATCTGGAGGTGCCCGCCCTCACCGCTGTGCTGGCGGCTCAACACGTCCAGCAGCGAGTACTCCCGCACGCTCAGGTCGTGCCCGGACTGGAGGGCGCGCTCGATGTGGGCCTCGATCCGGCCGTGCAGCAGGGACAGCGCGCACCAGCCCTGGGCGAGAGCGGTCAGTGCCGGGTCTGTCGCGGTCATGGGCCTGGGCCTCCGTCCCGAAGTGGTGGGATCCAGAATAGGTCATCGCCGAAATAGTCGGCGTGAGCCGGTTGTGCGTGCATGCAAGGTGTGCCGGTTCAGGTGTGCCGGTTCGCGGTCCCCGTGGGCCGACTGGTACACCCATGGGATGGCAGTCGACTCATCCGCCCCGTTCGTCAGCGGCCAGACGGCACTCGTCGTCCCCGTCCCGGAGGCCGAGCCCGCGGTACGGGCCTGGCGCGACCGCTTCGACCCGGCGGCCCGAGCCGGCGTCCCGGCCCACATCACCGTGCTCTTCCCCTTCCTGCCCGCGTCCCGCGTCGACGCCGGCATCCACGCCGCCCTGGAGGAGATCTTCGGAGGCCACCCCTCCTTCGACATCCGGTTCGAGGGCTGCGGACGCTTTCCCGGCCTGCTTTATCTCGCCCCCGTCCCGGACACGCCCTTCCGCTGGCTCACGGAGGCGGTCGTCGCACGCTGGCCGGAGGCCCCGCCGTACGGCGGGAAGTACGAGCCCCATCCGCATCTGACGGTCGCACAGGTCCAGGACGAAGTGCTGCTGGAGGAAGCCGAATCCGCCCTGCGCACCGAACTCCCCTTCTCCGCCCGGGTCTCGGAGGTCGAGCTCGTGACCTACACCGGCACGGAGTGGCATCGCCTGGCGGCCTTCGCCCTCCCGGGATCGCCCGCGACCTGAACGTCGAGCACGACGGCGCCGGTTGCGTGACCCGGTTCGAGGCCGGGTCGGACGCTGTGCCCGAGCGATGTACGAGGCGTCCCGCTACGGCCGGGCCAAGTGCCGCATCGCCAGCGCCAGTTGCAGCCTCAGTCGGCCCTGCGGTGTGCGCAGCGGCCAGCCCAGCAGATGCTCGGCGTGGGTCAACCGGTCCTGGAGCGTGGAGTGGTGGACGTTGATCTCGGCGGCGGCCGCCCGCAGGCTCGCCGTCGAGACGACTGCGTGCAGGGTGGCGAGCAGCCAGGGCGTGGTCGCCCCCGCCGCCTCCAGCGCCTGGACGTCGGCGGGCGGCTCCGCGCCCGGTGCGACGAGGCCGGCCAACAGCGCGACGCCGCCCAGCTCTTCGGCGTACACGATCCTCGGTCCGGGGTCCTGCGCGGTGCCCTCCGCAGTGAACCGCAGGGCGACGCGGGCGTCCGCCCAGGATCGCGGCAGGTCGAGCACGGGCACCGCGGGCCCGACCCCGACCCGCCCTGAGGGCAGTTCGGCGTCCGACCGCCCGGCCATGATCCGGGGCCGCCCGTCGAGCGGGGCCAGCGCCCGGGCGGCCCCCGCTGTGTCCAACCCGAGTCCGCGCGCCGCGTGCACCCGGGCCGCCTCCGGCGCGGACCCGTCCAGCACCGTCTCGACCAGCGCGGGATCGTCGGCCGGGGCCCGTCCGCGGGTACGGTCCAGCACCAGCCGTACGGCTCCCGCGGCCCGCTCCAGAATCACCGCGTCGACCACACTCGGCGCCGCCGCGGCCCGCTCCAGCCACAGGGCGGCGGCCCCGCCGGGCGCGAGGGCGGCGGACGGCCAGGCCGGGTCGGGTGTCGTCCCGGAGTCCTTGCGCGTCCCGTCCGGCTCGACCCGGACCCGCACCCGCCGCTCGACGTCGACCAGCCGCGCGGGCACCCCGGACAGCACCGCGGCCCCGCGCACCAGCGCCTCCAGCCCCGCCCGGGACTCGGACAGCCGGTCGAAGTAGGCGATCACCCGAACGGCGGCACCGGCGTCAGGATCGAGCGCGGTGAGCCGCCCGGCCAGCTCTTTCATACGTCCATGGTGCGGCATGGGAGGGCTTGAGAGGAGGCCCCGGCCGGGTTCGCGGGGGTCGGACGATTGTGGTGCGCCGCCTCAGTACCGGCTCCGTACGAGCTTCGTAGCGGCTCAGCACCGCCTCCGCAGCGGCACACACTGCGGCAACGTCCCGGAAGGCACGCCACGGCACGCGACCGGCCACGGCCGAGCGGCGGCCAGGCGACGAGTGACCGGCGACGGGGTACGGACGGGGTACGGGGGACGGCCTCGATGCGCGGCCCCCGCCCCCGCATACCCCGCCCCCGCGTGGCGCCCCCGACCTAGCTCCCCAACAACCTCCGCAGCCACCCCACATGCGCAGCCCGCGCTGCCTGGGACAGCGCCGCCTGCGGAGCGAACCCGTCGAAGCCGTGGAACCCCCCGGGCCACACATGCAGCTCCGCCACCCCGCCCGCCTGCCAGATCCGCGACGCGTACGCGACGACCTCGTCGCGGAACGTCTCCGCCGAGCCCACGTCGAGGAAGGCCGGTGGCAGTCCCGACAGGTCCTCGGCGCGGGCCGCCGCCGCGTACGCCGGTACGTCGGGACCGCCCCGCAGCTCGCCGAGGAGCGCGGTCCACCCCGTCTCGTTGGCCGTGCGGTCCCAGACGCCGAGCCCCGCCATCTGGTACGTGGACGGGCTCTCGTTGCGGTCGTCCAGCATCGGGCACATCAGCAGCTGGCCGATCGCCCGCGGGCCCTTCCGGTCCCGGGTGAGCAGGGCCAGCGCCGCCGAGAGCCCGCCGCCCGCGCTCGCTCCGGCGATGACGATCCGCTCGGCGTCCCCGCCGAACTCCTCCGCGTGCGCGGCGGTCCACACCAGCCCGGCGTAGACGTCCTCTATCGGCGCCGGATGCGGATGCTCGGGCGCCAGCCGGTACTCCACCGACACCACGACCGCGTCCAGCTCCTTCGCCCAGGCCAGCGGGCCGTCCACGCCCAAGCGGTTGTTGCCGAGGACCATGCCGCCGCCGTGGACGTGGTAGATCACCGGACGGCCGGTGCCGGCGGGGGCCGGGGCGACGGGACGGCAGATCAGCAGCGAGATCTCCGGGGCGCCCTCGGGCCCGGGCACCGACCGGTCCGCCACCTCGAAGAACCCGTCCAGGGTGAGGTCCAGGTCGGCCAGCATCTGGACGCCCGGCCCCTGGCGCACGGCGTCCAGCTCGTCCAGGGTGAGGCCGGGCGAGATCATCTCCTTGATGAGATCCAGGGCGGCGCTGAGCTCGGGGTCGAACGGCGGCGGGACATGGGTCATGGCTTCTCCTCGTGCGGAACGCGGCGGCTCGTGGCGTCATGATCGGGGCAGCGGTGACCGTCCGGGGCGCCGCCGTCCGGCGGAACCTGCCCGCCGTACGGCGGGTGGTGATAGGCGAGAATCAGCCATGATCCGGCATGACCTGCGCTTCCTTGCCATCGCGTGACCTGTTGTTCACCTGTCGTAGGTGGAAGGGATCACCGGTGGTGACAACGCTGTCGATGCCCCCGATGTACCAGGAGAACCAGTGAACGTCTCTCTCAGCGTCTGGCTGCTGACCATCGTCGCCTTGTGCGTCCTGGTCGGAGCCGACTTCTTCATCGGCCGCAAACCCCACGACGTGTCGGTCAAGGAGGCCGGCATCTGGACCGTCGTCTGGGTCGTGCTGGCCTGTCTCTTCGGCCTCGGACTGCTGGTCTTCGGTGGTGGCAAGCCCACCGGGGAGTTCTTCGCCGGGTACATCACCGAGAAGTCCCTGAGCGTCGACAACCTCTTCGTGTTCGTCCTGATCATGGGGAAGTTCGCGGTGCCCTCGCAGTACCAGCAGCGGGTGCTGATGGTCGGCGTGGTCATGGCGCTGGTGCTGCGCACGATCTTCATCGCGGCCGGAGCGGCGATCATCTCGGCGTTCTCCTGGGTGTTCTACATCTTCGGCGCCTTCCTGATCTGGACCGCCTGGAAGCTCGTCCAGGACGCGCGCAAGGACGGACATGACGAGGAGTACGAGGAGAACAAGCTCCTGAAGATGGTGGAGCAGCGGTTCGGCGTGGCCGACCGCTACCACGGCACCAAGCTGTGGATCGAGGAGAACGGCAAGCGGGTCATGACCCCGATGCTGGTCGTGATGCTCGCCATCGGCTCCACCGACGTGCTGTTCGCCCTGGACTCCATCCCCGCGATCTACGGCCTCACCCAGGACCCGTACATCGTCTTCACCGCCAACGCCTTCGCCCTGATGGGCCTGCGGCAGCTGTACTTCCTCATCGGCGGCCTGCTGAAGAAGCTGGTCCACCTCAGCTACGGCCTGTCGATCATCCTGGGCTTCATCGGCGTCAAACTCGTCCTCCACGCGCTGCACGAGTCCGGCGTCCACGTCCCCGAGATCAGCATCCCCTTCTCCCTCGGCTTCATCGTCCTCGTCCTGACGATCACCACGCTGACGAGCCTGCGGGCGGCGAAGAAGCAGGAACAGGCGGAGGTGGAGCGGACGGCGTGAGGCGCGCCCTCCGCCCTTGACTTCGAGCGCACTCCAAGTCATAGCGTCACCAGCATCGGCGAACACCCGTGAACGGAGACCGACATGCGCGTGGGCGTGCACATCAACCGGTTCGACCACCCCGGGGGCGGCGCCGCCCTCGGGGCCGAGCTCGCCGCCGCGGGCGGGGCGGCGGAGGCGGCCGGGGTGAGCTGGCTGTCGGTGATGGACCACTACTTCCAGATGGAGTTCAACGGCGGCGCCGAGGCCCCGATGCTGGAGGCGTACACCACGCTGAGCTACCTCGCGGCCCACACCGAGACGGTCCGGCTCGGCGCGCTGGTGACCGGAGTGACGTACCGCCACCCCGGACTGCTCGCCAAGATCGCCACCACGCTCGACGTGCTCTCCGGCGGCCGGGCCACCCTCGGCATCGGCGCCGCCTGGTACGACCGGGAGCACGCGGGGCTCGGCGTCCCCTTCCCGCCGCTCGCGGAGCGCTTCGAACGGCTGGAGGAAACCCTGCGGATCTGTCTCCAGATGTGGGACCCGGCGTCCAACGGCCCCTTCGAAGGCGCCCACTACCGGCTCGCCGAGACGCTCTGCGTACCGGCCCCGATCAGTGCCCCGCACCCCGAGATCATGATCGGCGGCAGCGGCGAGAAGAAGACGCTGCGCCTGGTCGCCCGCTACGGCGACGCCTGCAACCTCTTCACCACCACGCCCGAGGAGGTCGCGCACAAGCTCGACGTGCTGCGCGGCCACTGCGACACCGAGGGCCGGGACTACGCCGAGATCCGCAAGACGGTGGCCTACTCCGGCGAGGCGGCCGACCAGGGCGACCTCGACGCCTTCACCCGGGACATCGACGGCTACACCAAGCTCGGCATCGACACGGTCATCCTCTCCCCGCGCATCGGCGCCCCGGCCGAGTGGATCGAGCGCTTCGCGGCCCCCGCCGTACGGCGACTCGCTGAACTGGACTGAGCGGAACCGCCGGACAGGCCCTAGGCGACGGCGGGTCGGCTGCGCGAGACGATCCGTGTGCCGCCGCCGTCGACCACCCGGACCTGCAAGGAGCCGCAGCCGCACCGGGTCCACTCGGTGCGGCCGGCGGCCGTGCCGTGCCGGGACACCACCTGGAAGGGCTCGGCGTCGTCCGGCCAGCCGCAGTGCGGGCAGACGGCGCGGGTCGTGCTGGTCATGGTCACTCCCAGTTCCTCGTGGCTGATGGCGGCCGTCGCGACACAGCCCAGGATGGTGCGGAGCCTTCGTTCACGTCCAGGTTGACTTTGTGGACCTCACCTTGAAGCGTGGGCTTCATGATTGATCTGCGCCGGCTCCACGTCCTGAGGGCGGTCGCCCACTACGGCACGGTCACCGCGGCCGCCCGCGCCCTGCACTTCACCCCGTCCGCCGCCTCCCAGCAGATCCGCCAGCTCGCCCGCGACCTGGGCGTCGACCTCCTGGAACCCCAGGGCCGCGGGGTCCGCCTCACCCCGGCCGCCGAGAGCCTGCTCGCCCACGCTGACGCCATCCAGGCCCGCTGGGAACAGGCCGAACTCGATCTGCGCGCCGACCGCACCGAGCCCGCCGGACCACTGAGAGCGGGCGGCCTCCCGGTGTCCGTGCCGGTGCTGCTGGCCCCCATGGCCGTGCGGTTGCGCGAGCGGTACCGCCGGCTGACCGTCAGCATCCAGGAGACGGACATCCCGGAGAGCTTCGACCTGCTCTTCGAGGGCAAGCTCGATCTGGCCGTCGTGGAGGCGACCCCGCACAACCCGCCCATGAGCGACCCTCGCTACGACCAACAGCCCCTGCTGGACGACCCGTTCGACCTGGTCGTACCCGCGGATCATCCGCTGGCCGCCCGCGACCACGTGTCCCTCGCGGACGCGGCTCACGAGGAGTGGATCGCCCCCTTCGCGGACAGCCCCTGCCGTACGCACATCGTCTCGGCCTGCGGCGGGGCCGGCTTCACCCCGAGCGTGGTCCACCACGCCCGGGACTGGAACGTCACCGCCCACCTGGTCGCCCACCGCCTGGGCGTGGCATTGATCCCCCGCCTGGCCCGACTGACCCCGGACCTCCCGATCACAAGGCTCCACTGCGAGGGCAACCCCCACCGAAAGCTGCTCACCTGCACGCGCGCCGGAGCGGGGGAACGCCCTGCGGTCGCGGCGGCGATGGAGGAACTGAGGGCGCTGGTAGGCACTGCGGTGGCGTGAGGCTCCCCTTCAGGGGCGCGGGGAACGGCGCGACAAGCCCCCACCGGCCCGCAGCCGACGCAACTAGCCCCACCGGCCCACAGGCGACATAACAAGCCCCCACCGGCCCACAGGCGACACAAAAGGGGGCCGGGACAGAAATCCGCGACCCCCCTTCCGTACCGCGGGCTCAGGCCGCGGCCACCTCACCCGTCGTGCTGTGCAGTCGCGCGACCACCTCGGTCAGCTGCGCGGCGACCTCCGCGTCGTCGGCCGGGTGCGTCTCGGCGAACCGGACCACGGAACCCGGGATCGACAGCTTGACGTCCTCGAGCACCTTGCCACCGGCGATGCCGACGGCCTTGCGGGTCTCGTCCTGGGCCCACACACCGCCGTACTGGCCGAACGCGGTGCCGACCACGGCGACCGGCTTACCGCCGAAGGCGCCCGCGCCGTACGGACGCGACAGCCAGTCGATGGCGTTCTTCAGCACGGCCGGGATGGTGCCGTTGTACTCGGGCGAGAAGAACAGGAAGGCGTCGGTGGCCAGCGCGGCCTCACGCAGCTTGGCCGCGGCGTCGGGCAGGCTCCCCTCGACGTCGATGTCCTCGTTGTAGAAGGGGATGTCGGCCAGGCCCTCGAAGAGCACGACGTCGGCGCCCTCGGGTGCGAGCTTGACGGCGGCTTCGGCGAGCTGTCGGTTGTGCGAGCCGGCACGGAGGCTTCCGACGAGCGCGAGAATGCGAACGGACATGCGAACTCCAAGGGGGATGAAACATTGCCGTAATGATCCGGACCGGGGTCCGTTTAAAGTTGTACCTCTAGAACCGGACCTCGGTCCAGTTTTCTTCCCGTTGCTTTACGCTGTTTTCATGTCCGCCGTCCTGCCGCCGCTGCCGCCCCTGCCGATACCCCCGGACCCGACGGGACAGCCCGAGCTGCTTCAGCTGGGCCTCCCCGAGGACAAGCCCTGCCTGCGCGCGGACGCGGCGCGCAACCGGGCCCGGCTCCTGGAGGCGGCCGCCTGCCTGGTCGCGGAGCACGGCGCGGCAGCGGTCACGATGGAGGCGGTCGCCGCGGCGGCCTCGGTCGGCAAGGGCACCGTCTTCCGCCGCTTCGGCGACCGCACCGGACTGCTGACGGCGCTGCTGGACCACTCCGAGCGCAAGTTCCAGGCGGCCTTCCTCAGCGGCCCCGCCCCGCTGGGCCCCGGCGCCCCGCCCGAGGACCGGCTGCGCGCCTTCGGCCACGCCATCCTGCGCCGGTCCGGCGACGAGATGGACCTGCTGCTGGCGGCCGAGCCGAGCCCGGACCGCCGCTTCACGCCCGCTCCCCGCCGGGTGCACCACGGCCATGTCGCCCTGCTGCTGCGCCAGGCCCGCCCCGAGGCGGACTGCGAACTGCTCGCCCAGGCCCTGATGGGCTACCTCGACCCCGCCACCGTCCACCACCTCACCCGGAGGTGCGCCATGCCGCTGGAGCGCCTGGAGAAGGGCTGGGACGACCTGGTCGCCCGGCTCACCTGCACCGATCCGTCACAGTAGGGCCGGGCCGCGCCCCGGTCCGATACACCCTCACAGCTTCTGCAAAGATGACGACCGTCATGGTGCAGATACCGAAAACGCCCGCGCCCGTTCCCCCGGCGACGCGCTCGGTTCCCACGAGTGCCGATGTGGCCCGTCTGGCCGGCGTCTCGCGCGCGACCGTCTCCTACGTCCTCAACAACACCAGTGCCGTCCGGATCAGCGAGCCCACCCGCCGCCGGGTCCACGCGGCGGCCAAGGAACTCGGATACGTCCCGCACGCTGCCGCCCGCAGCCTGCGCGCGGGACACAGCCGGATGGTCCTGATGCCCGCCCCGTCGATCCCGGTCGGCCCGCTCTACAGCCAGTTCATCAACGAACTCCAGTGGGCCCTGGGCCGCCTGGACTACACCGTCGTGCAGTACGGCAGCGTCGGCCTCCAGGGCGACGAAGCCGCCCGCGCCTGGGCCGAACTGCGCCCGGTCGCCGTCCTGGTGCCCGGTGCCGGACTCGGCCCGCAGGGCGTGTCCCTGCTGCGGCGCTCCGGCGCCCGGGCCGTGGTGACCCTCGCCCCCGAAGCGGTCGAGGGCGCCCATGCCCTGCTCATGGACCACGAGGGCGTCGGCCACTGCGCCGGGACCCACCTCCTCGCCCGCGGCCGGCGCCGTATCGGGGTCGTGGTCCCCGAGGAGGCCGGCCTGGAGGCCTTCTCGCTGCCCCGCCTGGCCGGGGTGCGCCGCGCCCTGCGCGACACCGACGCCACGCTGACCGAACTGCCCCTCGCCTACGAGGAACAGGCCGCGATCAAGCTCGCGGCCCGCTGGCGGGACCTCGACCTCGACGCGGTGTTCGCGTACAACGACGAGTACGCGATGTTGTTAATGCGCGCCCTCCAGGACGAAGGTGTGCGCGTCCCGGAGGACACGGCGGTGATCGGCGCCGACGACCTGCTCATCGGACGTCTGCTGCGGCCCCGGCTGAGCACCGTCCACATCGAGCTGCCGTCCGGCCGCGACCTCGCCGAACTGGTCGACCGCGCGGTGCGCGAGCCGGCCGCGGCCACCGAGACGCACACGGTGCTGGGAGCCACGGTGGTCCATCGCGACTCCAGCTGACGGACGCAGGGAGGCCTGCCATGCGCACCACGGTCGGGATCATCGGCGGCGGCCCCGCCGGACTGCTCCTCGCCCGAATGCTGCACCGCGCCGGTGTCGACTGCGTGGTTCTGGAGAGCAGGACGCGCGAGTACGTCGAGCAGCGCCAGCGCGCCGGCATGCTGGAGCAGGGCACGGTCGACGCGTTGCGCGCGTGCGGCGCGGCCGATCGCCTGGAGGCCGAGGGACTCGTCCACCGGGGTATCGAGCTGCGGTTCGCGGGGGAGCGGCACCACATCGACTTCCCCGCCCTCACCGGCGGCTGCACCGTCACGATCTACGCCCAGACCGAGATCGTGAAGGACCTCGTCGCGCTCCAACTCGCCGACGGGCCACCGCTGTTGTTCGAGGCGGAGGCCCTGGCGGTGGAGAAGCCGGAGAGCGCCGCCCCGGTGGTGCGGTTCCTGCACGAGGGCCGTGAACAGACGCTGACCTGCGACTGGATCGCCGGCTGCGACGGCTCCCACGGCGTCGCCCGCGCGGCCTTCCCGACGGCCACGAGCCGGACGTACGGGCATGACTACCCGTACTCCTGGCTCGGGATCCTCGCCGAAGTCCCGCCGTCCTGCGAGGAGTTGATCTACGCGCGCGGCGAACGCGGCTTCGCCCTGCACAGCACGCGCTCGCCGACCGTGTCGCGGCTGTACCTCCAGGTGCCCAACGGCACCGACCCGGACGACTGGTCCGACGGGCGGATCTGGGACGAACTCGCCGCCCGGTTCGCGATCGACGCCGACTGGACCCTCGCCCGGGGCCCGATCACCGCCAAGTCCGTGACGCCGATGCACAGTCACGTCCACGAGCCGATGCGTCACGGCCGCCTCCTGCTCGCCGGCGACGCCGCGCACATAGTGCCGCCGACCGGGGCCAAGGGGCTCAACCTCGCCGTGTCGGACGTATCCGTCCTCGCCCGGGCACTGACCGAGTTGCACCGCACCGGATCGACACAACTGATCGACAGATATTCGGAGTTGTGTCTTTCTCGTGTGTGGCAGGCCACGCGCTTCTCCTACGACATGACTAGGATGTTGCACGCTCAACCAAACGGGGATGCGTTCGAGAGCCGGATGCAGCTCGCACGGCTGCGCCGGATCACCGCATCCCGCCCCGCGGCCGCCGAACTGGCCGCGAACTACACGGGACCACCGCTCCCCGTGTGAAGTCCCACCGGTGATCGAACGGAGAGCCGTCATGTCGTTGCTCGACCCCAAGAGCTGGCAGTCCCACCCCCTTTCGGGACCTGAGTACGCCGTCACCGAGCCCGCCACCGGCGACACGCTCGCCACCGTCACACTCGCCACCGGCGAGGACGTGGCACGCTCCGCCGAGGCCGCCCGCGCCGCCCAGGCCGAGTGGGCCCGGCTGCCGCACTTCGTCCGGGCCGGGGTGCTGCGCAAGGCCGGTGACCTGTTCGCCGCGCACGCCGACGAACTGCGCGGATGGATCGTCCGGGAGTCCGGGTCCATTCCCGGCAAGGCCGACTTCGAACTGCACGTGGCCGCCCAGGAGTGCTACGAGGCCGCCGCCCTCGCCTCGCGCCCCGCGGGCCAGGTGCTGCCCAGCGAGGCGCCGAGGCTGTCGTACACCCGACGCGTCCCGGTCGGCGTGGTCGGCGTCATATCGCCCTTCAACGCCCCGCTGATCCTCTCGATCCGCTCGGTCGCCCCGGCCCTCGCCCTGGGCAACGGCGTGATCCTCAAGCCGGACCCGCGCACCGCGGTCTGCGGCGGACTCTCGCTCGCCGCGGTCTTCGCCGAGGCGGGGCTGCCCGAGGGCCTCTTCCACGTCCTGCCCGGCGGCCCGGACGTCGGCCAGGCCCTGGTCTCCGACCCGCGCGTGCCCGTGATCTCCTTCACCGGGTCCACCGCGGCGGGACGCGCCGTCGGCGAGGCGGCCGGACGCCACCTCAAGCGCGCCCACCTGGAACTCGGCGGCAACTCCGCCCTGATCGTCCTGGAGGACGCCGACATCGAGGCGGTGATCTCCACGGCGGCCTGGGGCTCCTTCTTCCACCAGGGCCAGATCTGCATGACGACCGGCCGCCACCTCGTCCACGCCTCGCTCTACGAGGAGTACGTCGAGCGCCTGGCCGCCAAGGCCGACTCGCTCGCCGTCGGCGACCCGAACGTGGACCAGGTCCACCTCGGCCCGATCATCGACGACAACCAGCTCGCCAAGGTGCGCGGTCTGGTCGAGGCGAGCACCGCCCAGGGCGCCAAGCTGGCCGCCGGCGGCACGCACGAGAAGCTCTTCTACCGTCCGACGGTCCTCGCGGGACTCGACGACAGCACCCCCGCCTATGCGGAGGAGGTCTTCGGACCGGTCGCTCCCGTACGGTCCTTCGGCACCGTCGACGAGGCCGCCGCCCTGGCCTCGGCGGGACCGTACGGCCTCTCGCTCGGTATCGTCACCGGGGACGCGGCCCGCGGGCTCGACCTCGCGGAGCGGATCCCGACCGGCATCGTGCACATCAACGACCAGACGGTCAACGACGAGGCGGTCGCGCCCTTCGGCGGCATCGCCGCGTCCGGCACCGGCGCGCGCTTCGGCGGTGAGGCCAATGTCGAGGCCTTCACCGACGTGCGCTGGACGACGGTACGCGCGGACGTGGCGCAGTACCCCTTCTGATCCGGTTCTGATCCGGTTCTGATCCGGAGCCTTACTGGCCGTTCTGCTCGGTCTGGGCCTGCTGCTCGGCCACGGCCTTGCGGACCTCGTCCATGTCCAGCTTGCGGGCCTGCCCGATGACGTCCGTCAGGGCTGATTCGGGCAGCGCGCCCGGCTGGGCGAACACCGCGACCTGGTCGCGGACGATCATCAGCGTCGGGATCGACTGGATGCCGAAGGCGGCGGCCAGCTCCGGCTGCGCCTCGGTGTCCACCTTGCCGAACACCAGGTCGGGGTTGTCCCCGGCGGCCTTCTCGTAGACCGGCGCGAACTGGCGGCACGGACCGCACCAGGCCGCCCAGAAGTCGATCAGGACGAACTCGTTGTCCGTGACCGTCTGGTCGAAGTTCTCCTTGGTGAGCTCCACGGTGCTGCTCATGACGTGATCCCTCTTCCTGGGTCTCGGGGCGAAGCCGTCGGCACAACACGGCCGGTCGGCCGGGTATTCCACGGCTGTGTGCACTCGGTATGCGGCGCGCGTACCCCTGGTGGCCCGAGCGCACACCACCCACCAGACTGGCCCCATGACGGAAACGGAAAACATCGCCTACGACGTCGTGGTGCTCGGTGCCGGACCCGTGGGGGAGAACGTCGCGGACCGCACCCGTGCGGCCGGCCTCTCCACCGCGGTCGTGGAGAGCGAGCTGGTCGGCGGAGAGTGTTCGTACTGGGCCTGCATGCCCAGCAAGGCCCTGCTGCGGCCGGTGATCGCCCAGGCGGACGCGCGCCGCCTGCCGGGCCTGAGCGAATCGGTACAGGGCCCCCTGGACACGGCCGCCGTCCTCGCCCGCCGGGACTACTTCACCTCGAACTGGAAGGACGACGGCCAGGTCGGCTGGCTCGACGGCATCGGTGCCGACCTGCACCGCGGCCACGGCCGTCTCACCGGGGAGCGCACGGTCGAGGTCACCAGCCCCGACGGCTCGCGGAAGGTCCTCACCGCCCGGCAAGCGGTGGCCGTGTGCACCGGCACCCGGGCCGTCCTGCCCGACCTGCCGGGCCTCGACGAGGTCAAGCCGTGGACCAGCCGGGAGGCCACCAGCGCCAAGGCGGCGCCCGGACGCCTGGTCGTGGTCGGCGGGGGAGTGGTCGCCACCGAGATGGCCACCGCCTGGCAGGCCCTCGGCTCCCGGGTCACGCTCCTGGTGCGCGGCAAGGGCCTGCTCAACCGCATGGAGCCGTTCGCCGGGGAACTCGTCACCGAAGCGCTCACCGAGGCGGGCGTCGACGTCCGCACCGGCACCTCGGTCGCGTCGGTCACCCGGGAGAACGGCACCGTCGTGGTCGTCACCGGCACCGGTGACCGCATCGAGGCCGACGAGATCCTCTTCGCGACCGGACGCGCCCCGCGCACCGACGACATCGGCCTCGACACGGTCGGCCGTGAGCCGGGCTCCTGGCTGGAGGTGGACGACAGCCTGCGCGTCACCGGCAGCGACTGGCTCTACGCGGTCGGCGACGTCAACCACCGCGCGCTCCTCACCCACCAGGGCAAGTACCAGGCGCGCATCGCGGGCGCCGCGATCTCGGCCCGCGCGTCCGGCACCTCGGTCCAGGCCGAGCCGTGGAGCGCCCATGCCGCGACCGCCGACCACGCGGGCGTGCCCCAGGTCGTCTTCACCGACCCGGAGGCGGCCTCCGTGGGCCTGTCCCTGGCCGAGGCGGAACAGGCCGGCCACCGGGTCCGCGCGGTCGACTACGACCTCGGGTCCGTCTCCGGCGCCGGCCTCTACGCCGAGGGCTACCGGGGCCGCGCCCGCATGGTCGTCGACCTGGAGCGCGAGATCCTGCTCGGCGTCACCTTCGTCGGCCCCGGCGTCGGCGAGCTGATCCACTCCGCGACGATCGCGGTCGTGGGCCAGGTCCCCATCAGCAGGCTGTGGCACGCGGTCCCGTCGTATCCGACGATCAGCGAGGTGTGGCTGCGGCTCCTGGAGACCTACCGGGACAACTAGGGCAGCTCGAAACCGAGGGACGTGGCCGCCCGCTCCGGCGTCGGCTGCGTCCAGCGCTCCGCCATCGCCTGGTTCGAGGACAGTGAGCGCAGTTCGGCGCGGTCGAGGTAGAGCATGCCGTCGAGGTGGTCCGTCTCGTGCTGGACGATCCGCGCGGGCCAGCCGGTGAAGACCTCGTCGACGGCGTGGCCGTACTCGTCCTCGCACGTCAGCCGCACCTCGGCGGGCCGCGCCACCACCGCTTGCCACCCCGGCACGCTCAGACAGCCCTCGAAGAACGCGGCCCGCTCCGCGCCGAGGGGTTCGTACGACGGGTTCACCAGGACCCGGAAGGGCTGCGGAACCCGCCCGCGCGCCAGCCGCACCTCCTCCGGCACGGGCGCCGGGTCCTCGATCACCGCGATGCGCAGGGGCACCCCCACCTGCGGGGCGGCGACACCGACACCGGGCGCCGCGTGCATGGTGACGCGCAGGGCCTCGACGAAACGGGACAGGAGCGGGGCGTCGAGCTGACCGTCGTAGCGCTCGGTGCCCTGCCGGAGCACCGGATCGCCGGCCGCGACGATCGGCAGCGGACCGTCCGTGGCCAGGAGTGCCTCGACCAGCTCGGCAAGGGGCGCGCGATGACTCGGAGTTGCCATCGCGTCAGGATGCCACGGCGGCCCGGGCGGACCTCCGCGCTGGCGTGTGACGCAGGTCACTTGGAGTGCCGGGAACTCGGCGGCCCCTCTCTCCGACTACTGGACCGCTACCGTCCCCAGCCCTCGGAGAAGCCGCCGATGTCCATCGCTCCCTCAACCACCGCGGACGAGGCCCCGGAGGCGGCCGCTCCGGCGCCGCCCTCCCGCGGCTGGGCCCCGCCGCTGCGTCAGCTCGTGCTGCGTCTGCACTTCTACGCCGGTGTGTTCGTCGCGCCCTTCCTGCTGGTGGCCGCCGTGACCGGCTTCCTGTACGCGGGCGCCTTCCAGGCCGAGAAGATCGTCTACCGGGACGAGATGACCGTCGCCGCCGTCGGCGACGGCAAGCTGCCCATCTCCGAGCAGGTGGACGCGGCCCGCAAGGCACACCCCGAGGGCACCGTCTCGGCCGTCCGCCCCTCGCCCGACGACGACGCGACCACCAGGGTGATGCTGTCCGGGGTGAAGGGCGTCGACCCGAACCACACGCTCGCCGTGTTCGTCGACCCCTACACCGGCAAGGTCCGCGGCGCCCTCGAACAGTACGGCTCCACCGGCGCGCTCCCGCTGCGCACCTGGATCGACGAGTTCCACCGCGACCTCCACCTCGGCGAGAACGGCCGTCTCTACAGCGAGTTCGCCGCCAGCTGGCTTGCGGTGATCGCCGGCGGCGGCCTGGTGCTGTGGTTCTCCCGCCGCCGCGCCCTGCGCAAGGTCCGCGGCACCAGCGGGCGGCGCCGCACCCTCGGACTGCACGGCAGCGTCGGCGTATGGGCCGCGGCCGGGTTCTTCTTCCTGTCCGCGACCGGCCTGACCTGGTCGACGTACGCGGGCGCCAACATCGACGAACTGCGCACCTCCCTCGGCCAGTCCACCCCCTCGGTCTCCGCGGCCGCGGGCGGCGACCACTCGGGCCACGGCGCCTCCGCCTCGGCCGGGGACGCCGAGCACGGCGTCGGCCTCGACAAGGTGCTGGCCGCCGCCCGCGCCGAAGGTCTCGGCGACCCGGTCGAGATCGTGCCGCCCGCCGACGCCTCGTCCGCCTATGTCGTACGACAGGTGCAGCGCAGCTGGCCCGAGAAGCAGGACTCCGTCGCCGTCGACCCGGGCACAGGCGAGGTCACCGACACCGTGCGGTTCGCCGACTACCCGCTGCTCGCCAAGCTGACCCGCTGGGGCATCGACCTGCACACCGGCGTCTTGTTCGGCCTGGTCAACCAGATCGCCCTGATGCTGCTCGCGCTGGCCCTGGTCCTGCTGATCGTGTGGGGCTACCGGATGTGGTGGCAGCGCGGCCGGGGTTCCGCCTTCGGGCGGCCGGTCCCGCGAGGCGCCTGGCAGCAGGTGCCGCCGCAGATCCTGGTGCCGGGCGTGGTGCTCGTCGCCGTCCTCGGCTACTTCGTGCCGCTGTTCGGCATACCGCTGGCCGGCTTCATCGTCGCGGACGTGATCCTCGGCGAGATAGCCCACCGGAAGGGGAAGGAGACGGCGGCGGCCTGAGGGACGCGTGCGGGCCCGGTTCCTGTGCGGAACCGGGCCCAACCGCCTTTCTGCGGACGCTACTTGCCGAGAACTGCGAGCTCCGCGTCGGCCCGCTCGGTGATGAGGCTCAGCACGCGCCCGGCGACTGCCAGGTCCTCCGTGGGGATACCGGCGTAGATCCGGGCGGAGACGGGGGCGGTCTCCGCGGACGTGCGGGCGTACAGCTCCCGTCCGGCGTCCGTGATCCGTACCCGGGACGGTTCCTGAGGGGCCAGCAGTCCGGCGGCGATCAGCTCGTCCACCACGCCCTGCGCCTCCGCCGGGTCGATCTTCAGCGCGCCGACCACGCCCTCGACGACACGGTCCCGCTCGACCGGCCCCTCGGCGACGGCGGCGAGCCGGAGCGTGACGGACTGCTGGAAGGTGACGCCGTGGCGGGCCAGCACCCGCTCCAGGAGGGCCCGGCCGGCGTAGTGGGCCAGGGCGATGACCCGGGGGTCGAGCAGGGGAGTGGTGGTGGTCATGACTGCTCCTTGTCGGAATCGCTGTGCATGACGAACGGGTCGAGAGGCGCGTCGAGCAGGGTCGACAGCTCGCGCTCGAACTCCCGCGTGCGGTCGCTGCCCAGGCCGCCGAGCGGCGCGAGCAGTTGCTCCAGGAGGTCCTGGACGACCTCGACGGCCTGCCGGGTCCGCTCGCGGCCCTGCTCGGTGAGCGCCAACTGCACCGCGCGCGGGTCGCGCGGGTCCCGGGTGCGCTCCAGGAGCCCGGCGCTCTCCAGGGAGCGCGCCAGCTTGGAGACGTAGAGCGCCTCCAGGCCGGTCCGGTCGGCGAGGCGCCGCTGGCTGGGCCGCTCACCGGCGCGCTGCATGCCGTACAGCGAGGCGACGAGCGAGTACTGGGCGTGCGTCAGCCCGAGCGGTGCCACCGCGCGGTCGACCGCGACCCGCCACTTCATCGACAGCCGCCAGACCAGGAAACCGGGCGTGGCGCCCTCGTGTGCCGTACTCATGCCGGATACGATACATGGTTATTATCGTCGTGTCTGGCCGTGAGGTATGCGGAGTATGCGGGGTATGCGGAGTGTGCGAGAAGCGCCCGTCACGGAGCCGGGGTACGGCCTGACGGGAATCGCTTCCCGGGGCTAGGTTGGGCGACATGAGCAATCTTGATCGTGAGGCGGTTCCCGCCCTGTGCGGCGGCCGCGGCTTCGTCGTCGCGGAGCCCGTGCGGGAACTCCTCAGCCCTCGCCGGGTCAAGCTCGGCGAGTCCTCCGAGGTGCGCCGATTGCTGCCCAACCTGGGCCGGCGCATGGTCGGCGCCTGGTGCTTCGTCGATCACTACGGCCCCGACGACATCGCCGACGAACCAGGCATGCAGGTGCCCCCGCACCCCCACATGGGCCTCCAGACCGTGAGCTGGCTGCACGAGGGCGAGGTGCTGCACCGCGACTCCACCGGCAGCCTCCAGACGATCCGCCCCCGTGAGCTGGGCCTGATGACCTCCGGCCGCGCGATCAGCCACTCCGAGGAGAGCCCGAGGTCCCATGCCCGCTTCCTGCACGGCGCCCAGCTGTGGGTCGCCCTCCCGGACAGCCACCGCCACACCGACCCGCGCTTCGAGCACCACGCCGAGCTGCCGCAGATCAGCGCCCTCGGCCTCACGGCCACGCTGATCCTAGGCGACCTCGACGGCGCACGCTCACCCGGAACGGCGTACACCCCGATCGTCGGCGCCGACGCGGCCGTCACCGGCGGCACGGACGTACGCCTGCCCCTGGAACCGGACTTCGAGTACGCCGTCCTGTCCATGTCCGGCGAGACCCACGTGGACGGCGTCCCCCTCCTGCCCGGCTCGATGCTCTACCTCGGCTGCGGCCGCACCGAACTCCCGCTGCGCGCCGAGTCGGACGCGGGGCTGATGCTGCTGGGGGGTGAGCCGTTCGAGGAGGAGCTCGTCATGTTCTGGAACTGGATTGGGCGGTCGCAGGCGGAGATCGAACAGGCTCGCCGGGACTGGATGGAAGGGTCGCGGTTCGGAGAGGTGAAGGGGTACGACGGGGCTCCGCTCGCGGCGCCGGAACTGCCGCCTGTGGCGCTGAAGCCGCGTGGGCGAGTGCGTTGACCAGCGCAAATCTCTAGGCGTGGGTCGTGCCCGTCCCTCTCTCGGCGATGCGCGCGGACCTGTGCCGCAACCGATGCCGAGCGTCCGATCGCGGGGCGACGCGGCCGGCGCAACAGAGGTGTTCGTTGTTCAGGCGTGGTTCCGCTTCGTGGTCGGACAGGCTGGAGATCCTGGTCAACGGATCTGCTCGACAGCGATATCGACGGGACCGTCATGGATGACACCTCGTACCTGATCCAGTGACACTTCTTCCGGATCGAACTCCGCCAGCCACCAAGTGGCGCCCGCCTCGGCAAAGGGCGTCGGGTCGGTGCCGGGTGGGAGGGGGACGGCGACGTCGTACGGGGTCGTCTCCTGTCGGCGGAGATCCGTGAGGGTGGCGACGACGTCGGCGAGCTGGTCAGGGTGTTCGAGATTGACCGGGAAGAAGCCGTCATGCCGGGCGGCACGGCGCATCGGTTTGGCCTTGCCCGGAAAACCCGCTGCCCATACGGGCACGCCGGGCAGCTGAACCGGTCGGGGGAGGAAGGAGACGCCGTCGACGGTGTAGTGCCGGCCGTGGTGGTGCACCGGCCGGCCGGACCACGCGGCGGTGAGGATCTCCAGTGACTCGTCGAGCATCTCACCCCGGAGCCGGTCATCGAGTTCCTCGCCGGTCGCGCTCAGCTCGCCGGCGAAGCGGTCGCTGCCGAGTCCGACGCCGAGCGTGAGGCGTCCGCCGCTGAGCCGGTCCAGTGTCGCGGTCTCCTTGGCGACCTTGGCCGGTCGGCGGCGTGCCAGAGGGGTGACCATGGGGCCGAACCGGAGGCGTTCGGTGGCGGTGGCGATCGCAGTCAGCGTGATCCATGGGTCTGCCACATGCCCGACCGGCGCCCGCCAGCGCAGGTGGTCCCATACGAACACGCCGTCCCACCCCGCCTCCTCCGCCTCGGCAGCCAGCCGGGCGACCGCCATCGGGTCGGCGAGACCGTCGAAGAGCGGCAGCCAGAGCGCAGAACGCAGGCGGGTCATCGTCGACCCCTTTCCGTGTGCTGGAGCAGTGCTGGGACGAACGTGTCCCACAGGGGCCTTGGCAGGTCGTGCCCGGCCCCTTCCAGGATCAGCAGCTCGGCGCCGGGAATCGCCTCGTGCAGCGCGTGTCCGTGCGGGAGCGGGAGAACCGGGTCGTGGTCGCCGTGCACCACGAGGGTCGGCGCCTTGATGGAAGCGAAATCGCGGGACGATCCGTCGAAGGACATCGTGTAGTGGTTGACGAGGGTGGCCGCGATGTCGCGGGTGCGGGCCACGTCCTGCTCGACCAGCACGCGCGTGGCGGCTTCGTCGAAGTAGGGCGAGCCCCCCGAACACGCCTTCGCCGAGGCTACGACGAAGTCCACCACCGCGCCCGAGTCGGTGGGGTCCGGGTTCTCGGGGATTCCGCTGGTGAGCTCGTCCGACGCCGACGGGAGTCCGTCCTCGCCCGTGGAGGTGGAGACGAATGTCAGCGATTCCACCCGGTCGGGGTGGTCCACGCCCATGATGAGCCCGATGCCGCCTGACATGGACCGGCACACGACGTGCGCGCGTTCGACGTGCAGGGCGTCCAGGATGCTGTGCGCGTCCCCGGCCAGGTCGGTGAATGCGTAGCTCGGCCGGCCCGGCGGGTAGTTGGTGGATCTGCCGGTGTCCCGGTTGTCGTAGCGGATCACGAACCGGCCGCCGAGCGCGATCCGTTCGCACAGCTCGGTTTCCCACCACAGCATCGAGGCGCTCGCACCGTCGATCAGCAGGACGGCCGGGTTCGCGGAGTTCCCGAAGGTCTCGACGCACAGTTCGGCATCGTTGATCTTGAAGAGCTTCTCGCCGTTCGAAAGGTGATCGGTCATGGGCACCACGCTAGGTCAGTCGGAACATCATAAAAAGTGATTGATTTCGATCAAATTAATCGCCTGAGGCGATTTCAATGAGCTGGGCGCGCGGAATCCGGTGCGCATGACCGCGCAGTGCGCTCGCGCCGGCAAACGGGCACGATCCACCAGTCGAGCCTCGTCCGATGTCACATCTGGCCGACAAGCTCTTCGGCGGCTTCACGGGCGATGGCGATGGCCCGCGCGGCGAGCGGCGACTGGGTGCGTCCGGTCGGCCAGTACAGGTACCACGTGGTGGTGGGCGACGGCTGTAGTCGGTGGATACTGAGCCGGTCGTCGGACCAGGCGTCGGATCCGTGGAGGGCGAGTGCGGGCAGCACCGCCGAACCGATGCCCGCCCGCGCCATGGACACGATGGATTCGTGGCCTGCGGTTCTGAACACGATGCGCGGCCTCGCTCCGGCTCTGGCGAGGGTCCGCTCCAGCCATGTCTGGTGCGGGCCGGCCGCCCAGGCGACCATCGGAGCGTTGTTGAGCAGCTTCACCGACACGGGCCCGTCGGGGAACGTGCCGGCGTGGGCCACCAAGAGATACGGCTCGTCGAGCAACTCGACATGCTCGACGTCGCCTTCGAGCTGACCGTAGTGGAACAAGAGATCACGATCTCCGATCCTCGGGTCCTCCGGTTCCGCCTCGGACAGCCTGATGTCGCAGCCAGGGTGCTCGCTCAGCAACTGGCGCACGACGGTCGGCAGGATCGTGTTGGTCGCGCCCCGGAACGTGCCGATGTCGATCCGGCCGTTGCCCGCCCTGAAGCGGTCGACGGCGTCTGCCAGCGCTCCCGCTTTCGTGAGCAGATCGCGACCGTGCGCCAGAACGACCTGACCAAGAGGGGTGATCCGTACCCGCCTGGGTCCCCCAGGCCGATCGAAGACCGCGCCCCCGACGGCCTTCTCCAACGCGGCGATCTGCTGGCTCACAGACGATTGCGTGTAGCCGAGCCTCCCCGCCGCTCCCCCGAACGTTCCTTCATCAGCGATGGCAGCCATGGTCCTCAGATGGCGCAGCTCTACATCGGTCATGGCATCAAGCATATCGATTAGCGATTATCTTCATCGGAATTCATCGCTTTTCTTAATGCTGCAGCGTCTCTAGGGTCACCGACATGACGACCTCCCTGACACCCACTCCGAACAGCACGAGGTCCGGTCGCGTGACCTCCCACCTGCGTTTGGATCTGCCCAACCTGGTGTGGGCCCTTGCGGCCACGCACTTCGTGAGCCGGGCCGGCGGAGCCGTGCAGTCCTTCCTCGTGCTCTACCTGACCCAGGAGCAGCGTCTGACACCGACGACCGCGGGCGCGGTGGTAGCAGCGGTCGGGGCCGGAGGTATCGGCTCCCAGATCCTCGGGGGCTGGCTGAGCGACCGGATCGGCCGACGCCACACGATGCTCGCAGGGTTCCTGGGGACCGCGGTGGCGCTCGTCGGACTCGGATCTGCCGACACGCTGCCGACGATCTGGGCGGCGGCGGCCTGCGTCGGGCTGATGGGGGACCTGTTCCGCCCCGCGGGGTCGGCCGCGGTGGCCGACCTCCCGCCGCAGCAGCGGATCCGAGCGTTCGGGCTGCTCTTCTGGGCGACCAACCTCGGCTTCTCCGTCGCCACGGCAAGCGCCGGCATCCTGGCCCGGCGAGGGTATGGCCTGTTGTTCTGGATCAACGCGACGGCCGCGGTCATCGCGGCGCTGATCGTCTGGCGCCGCGTCCCCGAAACCCGTGCACGCACCCTCAAGCAGACCCGGCGGGCACTTCTGCCGACACTCCTGCGTGACCGGCTGATGATCGCCATGGTGTTGGTCCACGTCGCCTACTTCACGCTGTTCCTGCAGACCTTCACGACGACCCCGCTGGCCATGACGGCGGACGGCCACAGCGCTGCGACGTACGGCACGATGCTGGCTTTGAACGGCCTCCTCATCGTCGCAGGTCAGCCACTGGCGGTACGACTGCTCGCGGGCCGCGACCCCAGCACGGTGCTGGCACTTTCCATGCTCATGGTCGGTGCTGGTGTCGGCTCCAACTCCATCGTGCACAGCAACTCCGGTTACGCGGTATCGGTCCTGGTCTGGAGCCTCGGCCAGACAGGCATCGCCGTCATGTTCGGCACCACCTTCGCCGACCTCGCACCAGCGGGCCTGCGCGGCGGGTACATGGGAGTCGCCTCCGCCACGTGGAATATCGGTGCCATGCTCGGCCCGCTGGTCGGCACCACACTGCTCAGCCATGTCGGGCGTACAGGGCTGGCAGTGGCCTGTGCGGTCGCCGGAACGGCTCTGTGTGCCGCCCAGCTGGCACTCCGTCCGGCGCTCCGCAGCCGAACGGCGCCGGAGAAGAACAACACCGTCCGTCTGCCCACTTCGGATCACCTCGCTCGCGACGACCGTCGTACGTGAACCCATGAGCGGAACGGCCGGTCGACCCTCGCGATCGGACGATCGGTGCAAGAGGCCGAGGAACGAGGCCGGCTTGGAGAGGCCTCAACGGATCGAACCGGGGAAGGCACGGTGACCGGGACAGGTCGGTCTTCCCCCGGGGGAACGCCCCCTGTTCCGGGCTGTGGCTGCCCCCACCCGCGTAACGGCTGCCAGCCGGAGTGCTCCCGCTGTGGCGCGTGTCTAGCGTTGTGACGCATGGCATCCTCCCTCCTCACCTCGACGCTGGGCAGACGCACAGGCGTGGCGGCTCTGTTGACGGCCCTGGTCATGCCCGTCGTTCCGGCTGCCGCACAGCCGCCCGCTGCCCGGCAGCACGCCGACTGCGGACCGCACGACGAGCTGCGTCAGGCTCTGCGCACGCTCACCGATCGCGACGGGATCACCGGTGCCGCGGTCCTGATCACCGACCCCACCACAGGCGCGTCCTGCGGAAGCCGGACCGAGACCGCCGGGACGGCCGACCTGAGCACGGGCCGCCCCATGAACGCCACCGACCGATTACGCGCGGGCAGCGTCACCAAGACGTTCACCGCGACGGTCGTGCTCCAGCTCGCCGCCGAGCACCGGATCGCTCTCGACGATCCCGTCGACAGGTATCTGCCCGGTCTGATCCGGCAGGACGGCTACGACGGCCGCCGGATCACCGTACGACAGCTGCTGCGGCACACCAGCGGGTTGCCCGACTACCTCGACGCACCCGAGTGGGAGCACCCCGAACGCCTCCGGTATCGCCACTTCGAGCCGCGCGAACTCGTCGCCCGCGCCCTCGACTTGCCGCGTCCGCGCGGTGCGTGGCACTACGCCACGACCAACTACCTCATCGCGGGCCTGATCATCCGCGAGGTCACCGGCCACTCTCCGGAGGCGGAGATCACCCGCCGTGTGATCCGGCCCCTCGCGTTGCGCGACACATACTGGCCCGGGGACGACACCCGCATCCACGGACCGCACTCACGCAGTTACTTCACTTCCGAGGACAGCCGCCTCGCCGACGGCACCGCCTGGAACATGACCTTCGGCGGGGTCGGTGGCGCCCTCATCTCCACGCCCGCTGACCTGACCCGGTTCATCACCGCGCTTCTCGGCGGCCGTCTGCTGCCCACCGACCAACTGGCCGACATGCGGCGGACGGTGGCCGCCGACCCCGACCGGCTATGGCCCGGCGCCCGCTACGGACTCGGCCTGATCGCCTCCCCGCTGCGTTGCGGCGGCCTGTGGTGGGGCCATGCGGGAACCGTGCCGGGAGGCCACCGGGCGCTGACCGCCGTAGGCCCCGGTGGGCGGAGCGTCGCCGTCGCGCTCAACGAAATACCGGACACGCTCCAGGTCGAACAGGACTTCCTCGACGTGGTGCAGACCGCCTTCTGCGAGGACCCGCCTTCCGAAGGACCACAACCAACAGATGGGGAACATCAGTGATCCGCTTACCCTCCTCGCCGCAGGGCGCTCCCGGAACGGTGAGAAAGGCCGCCCTGGGCCTGGCCGCCACCGCTCTCGCCCTCACCGCGCTGCCCGCCACAGCTCTCCCGGCCCAGGCCGCTCCCGACCCCCTCGCCCGCTACCACCATCAGAGCCTCGACTGGAAGAGCTGCGTGCTCGGCCCGGACGACGCGACCGGCAAGGAGCTGGAGCAGGCGGGCGCCCGATGTGCCGACGTGACCGTGCCGTTGGACTACAGCGACCCCGGCGGCCGGACGATCACCGTCGCGATCTCCCGGATCCGCGCCACCGACACCGCCCACCGCGTCGGCCCGCTGCTGCTGAACGGTGGTGGCCCCGGCGGGCGGACGATCGGCGACCCGCCGTGGGTGCGCCAGGCCATGCAGGACGTCGGCGCACGGTACGACGTGGTGGGCGTGGATCCCCGCTTCGTCGGCCGCAGCACCCCGCTGGACTGTCACTGGCCGACCGGCTCCGCGTTCCGGAGCGCCGGCGTCGACCGCGCCGGGTTCGACCGCATGACTACCTTCTCCCAGGACCTCGCCCAGCGCTGCCGGCAGCACGCCGGTGACGTACTGCCGTACGTCACCACCCGCAACACCGCGCGCGACCTGGACGTGATCCGCGCCGCGCTCGGCGAGCGGCGGATCTCCTACCTGGGTTACTCGTACGGCAGTTACCTGGGCGAGGTGTACACCACGATGTTCCCCGGCCACACCGATCGGGTCGTCCTGGACGGTGTCATAGACCCGGACCGCTACAGTCCCCGGCTGCTGCGGGGGACCGAGAAGGCCAACCGCCACGCACTGGAGGGCTGGGCCTCCTGGGCCGCCGCCCGTGACACGACCTACGGCCTGGGCCGCACTCGCGGAGCGGTGCTGGCGACCGTCGACCACGTCCGGGCCGCCGCCACCCGCGCTCCACTGCGGCTCGGCACCCACCGGGTGGACGAGCACACAGTGCCCCTCGTCGTCTTCAACGGCCTCTCGCAGGACAACGATGCCGCCTACGGGGACTTCGCACAGGGGGTACGGGACATGCTGCGCGCGGCCGACGGACACAGGGTCACCCCGTCCCCATGGCTCGCCGAGGCTCTCACGTTCATGCTGACCGGGGCCGACTCCCACTACGGCAGCGTCCAGATGGCGATCGTGTGCGGTGACATCGCCGCCCCGCGTGATCCTGAGGTCTACTGGCGCGACATCCAGCACGCCCGCGTGCGGGACGCGCTGTTCGGCCCTGTCACGAACAACCTCACCCCCTGCGCGTTCTGGAATCCGCCGAGCGAGCGCCCGACCACCATCAGGCGTGACCTCCCCGCTCTGCTCGTCAACGCCACCGGAGACCCGCGCACCACCTACGAGGGCGCCACAGCGGTGCGCCGGACATGGCCCTCCTCCCGCCTGGTCACCCTGCGCGGAGCCGACCAGCACGCGGTCTACGGTGTCTACGGCGCCCCGTGTGTCGACGCTACGGTCAACGCCTACCTGGCCACCGGCCGTCTTCCGGCCAAGGACGTCACCTGCGGCGCGCGCCCGGTGAACGCCGGACCGGACCGTGATCCGACCGGTGAACGCCGTCGCATCGTCGACGGTCACCCGGCCACGCCGGTTGCCCGCCCGCGCGGAGAGTCCACTGGAACGAGCGGGCAAAGGGTGCTCAGGTGACGAACGTGGTCTGCGTCGCCGACACTCCGGTGAGTCGTTCTCCGGTCAGATGCTGGAGGAGGTCGATGACGTGTGACCCGAGGTCCCCCAGGGCGCCGGAACCGGCCCGTTCCCTGCGCAGCCGCCACACCAGTGGGAACTCGGGGTCCACGATCCAGTCCCGGAGGTACTGGGCCCTGACGTGCCGCACCTCGCCGGCCCTCGGCGATCAGACGGGCGGCGTGTGCCAGTGCGGGCACACGCCGGTTGTTGAAGCCGACCATCGACGGGACGCCGGCCCGGGCGGCGGCCTGCGCGGCGGCGGCCATGCGCTCGGCCTCCTCCGCGGTGTTGTCGAAGCTCTCCATCCGCCGACTGCCCAGCTGCGGCAGCAGATGGATGTCCAGCAGCGACTCCAGGTGCCTCACCGATGCCGGCCCCAGGCTGCGCGGCGTTGCCTTCCTCGCGTTGTAGATATCCAACAGCCGCTCGGTCGCCCGGTCCTGGGTCGCGAACCCCGAGTCCTCCCGCTGGTCCCCGCCCACCGCCCGGTAACGGATCTTGTAGAGATGTGCTGTCGGCTCCCCAGCTGCCGGCGCTGCCGTTGAAGCCGCGGGGGAGGGTGCGGTGACCTCGCCCTGAGGCGGGTTGCGAAACGGTGGGCCCCGTCCGTGGGGAGGCTGCGTACCCGGAACGCGGCCGGCGTGCCGTGCTGGCACGCCTACAGGCGGCCCATCTGAGGTGTCAAGGGCGCAGGAGCGCCTTGACGGCACGGCGTTCGTCCATGGCCCGGTAGCCCTCGGCGGCCTGGTCGAGGGGCAGGGTGAGGTCGAAGACGCGGCCGGGGTTGATCTGTCCGGCCATAACGCGGTCGACGAGGTCGGGCAGGAAGCGGCGTACGGGGGCGGGGCCGCCCTGGACGCTGACGTGGGAGTGGAACAGGGCGGCGCCGTCGATCTGGACGCCGTGGGGGACGCCGGCGATGCCGATGCCTCCGCCGGGGCGGGTGGCGCCCAGGGCCTGTCGGTTGGACTGCTCGGTGCCGACGCACTCCAGGACGCGGTCGGCGCCGATACCGCCGGTCATGTCCTTGATGTGGGCCGCGCCCTCTGTGCCGCGTTCGGTGACGATGTCGGTGGCGCCGAAGGCGCGGGCCAGCTGCTGGCGGCTGATGTGGCGGGACATGGCGATGATGCGCTCCGCGCCGAGCTCGCGGGCGGCCAGTACGGCGCAGAGGCCGACGGCTCCGTCGCCGACGACGGCGACGGTGTCGCCACGCTGCACGCCTGCGGCGATTGCGGCCCACCAGCCGGTGCCCATCACGTCGGAACAGGCGAGCAGGTCGGGCACCTGTGCGTCGGTGGGCAGTTCGGCGGTGGGGACGAGGGTGCTGTTCGCGTACGGGATACGGATGTACTGGGCCTGGCAGCCGCCGACGAACTCACGGTCGAGGCAGTTGCTGGGGTAGCCGTTGCGACAGTTGGGACAGGTGCCGTCGCCGGCGAAGAAGGAGCCGACGACGAACTGGCCGGGCCGTACGTCGGTGACCTCGTCGCCGACTTCTTCGACTATGCCGGCGTATTCGTGGCCGACGGGGGCGGGGTCCTTGGCGGGGTTGATACCGCGGTAGTCCCACAGGTCGGAGCCGCACACGCAGGTGGCGAGGGTGCGGATCACGGCGTCGGTGGGCTTGAGGATCTTCGGGGTGTCGCGTTCTTCGACGCGGACGTCGCCGGGGCCGTAGAGGATGGCTGCACGCATGGCGGGGGCTCCTTGCTGGTCTTCAGGGTGGTGCGGGGAGGAATTCAGAGGTCACGGGTTGCGCAGCTGCTGCCGCTCGTACTTCACGCAGTCCCACACGTCGCGCGGGGTGATGGCTTGGACGCGGTTGAACCCGGTGTCGGCGGTCTCCGCGTTCGGCGTCTGCACGCCGGTGTTGTCGTAGGTGAAGTCGCAGACGTCCGGCAGTGCTTGGTTGCCTTCGGCGGCGAAGGCGCGGGCCGTCGCCGGACCGATCCCGGCCCCGGCGCAGCCGAGGGCGTGTCGGATCGGCGCGGCCGTCAGGCTGCCCTGCTGCGCCCCAGGCCGGGAGCGGCGAGGGCGGCCATCAGGGCGACGACGGCGGCGAGGGTGAGGCTGACGCGCAGACCGTGCTGGAAGCCGGCCGGGGTGGAGACCAGTGCGCCGAAGACGGCCACGGCCAGGGCGCCGCCGATCTGGCGGCTGGTGTTGAACACGCCGCCGGCGGTGCCGGTCTGCTCGGCGGGCACGTGCTCCAGGAGCAGGGCGGTCGTCGGGGGCATCACCAGCGGTCCTGCCGTACCGACGGGGATCAGCAGCAGCGCGCTCGCCCACACCGGCAGCGAGGCGGGCACCAGCGCGAGGGCGATCGCCCCGGCCGCGAGCAGGACCAGTCCGGCGATGACCGGCACGCGGGGACCGGTGCGCTCGGCGATCCGGGCGGACAACGGCGTCAGACAGGCGCTGAACAGCATCATCGGCAGGAACGTGAGCCCGGCGCCCAGCGCCGAAAGGCCGTGCTGCTGGAAGTACAGGGAGAACAAGAACGGCAGCCCGTAGAAGCCGACCATGAACGCAAAGCCGATGCCGGTGGCGACGACCATGGTCGGGGACCGGAACAGGGCCGGGGGCACCATCGGGTGAGCCACCTTGGCCTGCGCAGTGACGAACGCTGCCAGCGCGGCGATCGCGACACCGAGCGAGAGGAGGACCTGCGGCGCGGAGAACCCGGCAGCGCCCGCCTCGATCGCTGCGAAGGTGAGACCGCCCATCGCCAGGACCGCGGTGATCTGGCCGATCCAGTCGAAGGGGGAGGGCCGGGTCGGCGAGGGCTCGGTACGGTGCAGCAGGAACAGGGTGATCAGACCGACCGGCACGTTGACGAGGAAGATCATGCGCCAGGAGGCCAGGCTCAGCAGGCCGCCGAGCACCGGGCCCGCCGCGGCGGCCACGGCACCGCCCATCGCCCACACGGCCACCGCGCGCGCCCGGCGGGCCGGGTCGGGGAACGCCTGGCGCACGAGCGCCATCGAGGTCGGCATGGTGACGGCCGCGCCGATGCCCTGGATGGCACGGGCAGCGATGAGGGCCGGCTCCGAAAGAGCGAGTCCGCAGGCTACCGACGCGACGATGAACAGGCTCAGGCCGCCGGCGAACGCGCGGCGTGCCCCGACCCGGTCCGAGAGAGCCCCGGCGGACAGCAGCAGGGCGGCGAACATCAGGGTGTAGGCGTCGACGACCCATTCCAGGCCGGTGATCCCGCCGCCCAGCGCGTCACCGATCGAGGGCAGGGCGACGTTCACGATCGTCGCGTCCAGGGTGATCACGAAGAAGCCGAGGACGGCGGCGGCTAGGGTCGCGGTGGCGTGCCGACGGTTCTCGGGCGCGCCCGTCTCCTGCGACCGGTGCGGTGAGGTGGTGGGAGGCATGACGGTCTGTGATCCTTTTCAGGGTTCTCAGGGTTCTGAGGGTTCTCAGGGTGAGGAACGGTGTCGGCCATGGCGGCCCGGTCACCTCTTCACAGAACCACGCACCTCATCTGAACAGGGAGTCCTTGTCAGGAGGGGCACTGGCAGGGACCCTCCGACGGAGGCCGTGTCCTACGCTGAAGGCGTGCCAGCCGACACCGTCCGTGAGGACATCCGCCACTTCCTCACCAGCCGCCGTGCCCGTCTCACCCCGCGGCAGGCCGGTCTGCCGGACTTCGGCGGGCGCCGTCAGGTCAGCGGTCTGCGACGCTCGGAGGTCGCGCAGCTCGCCGCGATCAGCGTCGAGTACTACACCCGCCTGGAACGCGGCAACGTCGGCGGCGTCTCCGACGAGATCCTCGACAGCCTCGCCACCGCCCTCCAACTCGACGACGTCGAACGCGCCCATCTGGCTGCCCTCGTCCGCGCCGCCGGCTCCCCGCACCGCGCCCCTGACCGCGACGGCGGCACCTCGCACGTCCGCGACAGCATTCAGCAGATCCTCGACGCGATGACCGGCGCCGCCGCCTTCGCCCGCAACGCCCACCTGGATGTGCTCGCCACCAACCAGCTCGCCCGCGCCCTGTACCAGGACGCGCTCGACACCACCGAGCAGCCGCCCAACCTTGCCCGCTTCGTCTTCTGCGACCCGCGTGCCCGCCGCTTCTACCGCGACTGGGAGCAGATCGCCCATGCCGCCGTCGGCAGCCTGCGCACCGAAGCCGCCCGCACACCCGGCAACACTGACCTGGCCGACCTCATCGACGAACTCGTCACCCACAGCCCCGAGTTCGCGATGCGTTGGGACGCGCACGACGTCGAGTACTACCGCAGCGGACAGCAGCACTTCCACCACACCGCCGTCGGCGATCTCGACCTCGACTACGACGCCCTCGAGGTCCCCGCGGACCCCGGGTTGACCATCGTCACTTACACCCTGGCCCCCGCCGCACCCCACGCGCCCGCATTTCGCCGGCTCCAGGCTGAGCCCCCTGTTCTCGACAGGACGGCGACGTCCAGCGGCGCGAACTGAGACCGCCGGGACAGGTCTACGACGTCCTCGACGCCCCCGGCTGTGCCGCAAGTTCATGACCCGTGCCTTCTCCGCGGCCCACCCTCAGACGTAACGAGCCCGACCTCGACGAAAGAGCCCTGCTTCACTTCCCCGGCTGATCGGCCGCCCCCAACTCCTCACCCTCGGATACGCACGGCGGTCGGTCATGATCTGGACGTACCGCCGGACGGGGCGCGACGACGCACAGCGCGCCGTCATCCGGGCATCGCGGTCCGCGGTGAGGAGTAGAGGAACTGGCCCTTGCCCAGGGGTTGTTCCGCTACCGAGCCACGCCATAGGAGTACGTCGTGGCGCCGCTCCCACAGGAGCGCGTACACGCCCTTGACGATCCGCTCCGGCACGAAGAAGACCAGCCAACCGATGCCCCAGGGGCTCCAGAGCAGTCCGAAGGCCAGGGAGGGCAGGGTGACGATGACGACGAACGCCACGTCGAAGCTTCGGAGCAGGGACTTACGTGGCGAGGGCAGTATCGCCTCGGGGGCAGTCAGCGGGACGGCACTCTCGAAATCCCCCTTCTCGCCGCCCAGCCAGTTCAACCGGGTCGAGACCGCCAGCAGACCGAAGAAGGCGCTGGCCCCTGCCAAGTACAGCAGGGCAGCCACCTTGGCGCTGTCGAGCTGCGGCAGTCCACGCACGCCGAAGGCGACAGGCGCGGAGACGGCCACGGCGGCCCCTACCTCAACCACAGTCATCAGTTGGTGGTGAACGTAGCGCACCACGAGTCTCCCCCTCCGTACGCGTCCGCCCGGGGACGCAGCACTCACTATGCACAGCGTTCACGCCCTCTGGCATCGCGAGGATTCGTCCCTCACCGCCGCAAGTGCGCCAGCGCATCGTCCCCCAGGTGGGTGAACAGCGCCCGCACCTTCCGGGGATCGTCGTCACCCGCGCGGTCGGAAAGGTCATGGCCAAGACCGGCACCCTCACCACCGCCATCGCCCTCAGCGGTATGACGAAGACGGCGGACGGCCGCTGGGTGTGACCTGAGCCCGAGGCGCCGCACCCCCGTCCGGGTCCCGGGACCCGGGAGGTCCGCCCGCTGGAACTCCCGGTCTCAGGACAGGGGTTCGGACACGCCCAGGACTACGAGCGCGGTGCCGTCCAGTGCCTTCCCGTACAGCTGCGGATCGCGGCGCATGTGGCAGTGGTCCCACTGCGCGCGCCGGATCACCTGGTCGGGGTGGCCGAGTGCGCCCAGTACGTCCCAGTGCAGGGCCTGGGCCCAGACGTAGCCCGGATCGCCGTCGACATCCATGTCCCGTGGGTCGGTCGGGATGTCCGCGAGTGCGGAGGCCAGGCGGTGGTGGTCCACGGGGCCGGCGGCGAAGTCCAGGAACGCGGCCGGCTCCGCGCCCTCGGGCCCGCTGTCCGTCTGGTCGTCCCGGTCCGGGTCGGATTCGTAGCGGTGGGCGCGCACGCCGTCGCGCCAGACCTCCAACTTCAGCCAGTTTCCGTCGTACTGGAAGGTGGCCAGGACCGGAACGGGCAACCGGGCACTGACGGGCCCGGCGAGTTCGAAGACGCCGTTGTCGTCGGTGAACCGGTCCGGATGCAGGAGGCAGAAGCCCGGTCCGGCGGAGATCGCGTAGCCGGACGCGCAGACCTCGCGCAGGACGGGAGCCGCTTCTTCGAGCGGCAGGGGAATCAACATCGTGCCGTAAGTGCTCACGGCCTCACCTCCTGGGACGCGGTGACCTTATGTGCCGCCGTCATGGCGGGGCCAGCGAAATATGCCTGCGTGACGGGCCTTTGTGCGGCCACTCACATCGGCGGTGCGCCGCTCTCGACCGCCCTGCGCTGTCGCGCGGACAGACGGGAGCCGGACTCGCGGCGGGCGGCGCGGCGCAGGAGGGGTACGGCGAGGAGGAAACCGAGGACCGTCCAGGCGGTCAGGACCAGGGCGACCATGGGGAGTTCCCAGGAGCCGGCGGCCTCGGCGGTCCGTGCCGTGTCGGGGAGCAGTGCCGAACGCAGCCCCTGGGCCGTCCACTTGAGCGGGAAGACCGCGGCCACCTGCTGGACCGGCACGGGCAGCGAGGTGATCGGGTACACCGTCCCGGAGATGAACAGCAGCCCCATCGTCGGCAGCATGAGCAACGCCAACGCCTCGCGGGGGTTGGGCAGTACCGCTCCGACGGCCGCTCCCAGCGGGACGACGGCGAGCAGTCCGAGCGTCGTGACCCACAGCAGGGTCAGCCAGTCGCCGGGCCCGTGCGGCAGCGGTCCGTCCACCAGGAGGGCAGCGGCTCCCAGGAGCAGTGCCAGGGTGCCGACCGCCACCACGGTCACCAGTAGGCACTTGGCGACGAGGTAGGCCGGGATCCCGCCGGGTGTGGCGCGCAGTCGCAGCAGGGTGCCTTCCTCCCGTTCGGTCACCAGGATCTGCGGGAGGCTGATCAGCCCGATCTGGAAAAGCAGATAGGCGGCGAAGCCCGCCAGCACCAGATGGGACATGGGGGTCCGGGTGCCGGGCACCTCGTCGCTGACGTAACCGGCGACGAGCAGCGCGACGACCACGTTGGTCAGATGACCGGACAACTCCTTGCCGTTGCGCAGGAGGTGCCGCAGCTCGATGCCGCCGCGCTGGAGCCCGGCACGCCAACTGTGCGTCATGAGTGCCCTGTTCACGCTGCCTCGACCTCCTCGTCCACGGCCCCGTCCGTGCCGTCGGTCTCCTGGTGCACCATGTGCAGATAGGTGTCCTCCAGCGTCGGGCGGCGGACCTCCAGGTCGGGTATCGGACCGTCCGCGCGTCGGTGGAGTTCCCAGACCAGCCGTGAGGGGTCCTCTGTGCGTTCGCGGCGGGGCGTGCCGTCGTCGGCCGTCCAGCGCACCTCGGCCCGGGCGGCGGCCCGCCGGGCCAGATCCGCAGGCGTGCCGGAGGCCCGGATACGGCCGCCGACCAGCATGGCGATCCGGTCGGCGAGCCGCTCGGCCTCCGCCAGATCGTGGGTGGTGAGCAGGACGGTGACGCCCTCGTCATGGGCCAACCGCTCGACCAGGACGTGGAATTCGTGGCGCGCCTCCGGGTCGAAGCCGGTCGTCGGCTCGTCCAGGAAGAGGAGTTCGGGGCGTCCGACGATGCCGAGCGCGACGTCCAGCCGCCTGCGCTGCCCGCCGGACAGCCGGTCCACCCGACGGCCGGACTGGTCGGTCAGGCCCACCAGGGACAGCAGTTCGGCCGGGTCGCGCGGATCGGGGTAGTACATGGCGAAATGGGTCAGCAACTCGGCGACCCGCCAGCGGCGATGGTCCCGCCAGGACTGCAGGACCAGCCCGATCCGGCCGCGCCAGGCGTCGTCGCCCCGCTCCGGGTCCGTGCCGAGGACGCTCGCCTCGCCACCGGAACGCCGTCGGAAACCCTCCAGGATCTCGACCGTGGTGGTCTTCCCGGCACCGTTGGGACCCAGCAGCGCGAAGACCTCTCCGCGGTGGATATCCAGGTCGACCCCGTGCAGGACGTCGAGACCGCCGTACGCCATGGTCAAGTCGCGTACGTGGACGACGGGTTGGGCGGGCATGCGGTTCGGTGTCATCGTCCTGCTCCCGCCGGGCGGGGCTGTTGTGGCGTGGTTGCGGTCGTCGCGGAGGGACCGGCGCCCTCGACGATCGCCCGGAGTGCCGCGACGTGGCCTTCGAAGGCGGTACGGCCGCGGTCCGTCAGACGCACCTTCGTGCGCCGCTTTCGGCCGCCGCCCTCCTTCTGGAGCTCCAGGTATCCGGCCTCCTCCAGGGTGTGCAACTGCTTGGAGAGCGCGGAGTCGCTGAGCGAGAGGCTGTCGCGGACGAACGCGAAGTCCGCCCATTCCGTCGCGGCGAGCAGCGCGACCACCGAGAGGCGGGTGGCGGGATGGATCAGTTCGTCGAAACCGGCGGGGGTGCTCATCGGCCCGCCTCCGCCGCTCCCGTGTCCGCCGCGCCGCGCCGCGCCGACCTGGCCGCCCAGCGGCTTGACGGCCCCACGAACAGCACGAACACCGCAGCCGAGACGGTGGCCTGGAGCAGGCCGGCGGACATCGGCTCCAGCGAATCGAGCAGCCGTCCGGACAGCAGGGTCGTCGTGCCGACCACCAACGCCCCCGCGACGAAGGTGCCGAGCATCCGCCGGGTGACGCGGGTGTGGTGCAGCCGTACCCGGCTCCGGCGGTTCTGGAGCACGGCGAGGGCGCCGAGCAGCGCGGCGTACCCCGCGATGGCCAGGGCCACGCCCCATCCGGGCAGGTCGAGGCCCAGGCCGGCCAGGAAGAGCCACATCAGCGTGGCCGTCGCCCAGGTGGTGCCCCAGCCGCCCGCGGCGGACCGCTCGACCTCGTCGTACACCCGCTCCTGCGGAACCCGGATGCGTTGCAGATCCCGCCATGCCTGTTCGGCATCCACCGGTGTGCCCACGGGCTCGCCCCTCCGTCGCTGCTTCACTTTCCTACTGGGAAAGTTATCTTTGACTTTCCTGGCAGGCAAGTGGGCGGCTGGAGCGCGCGCCGGGCGTCAGTTGTAGTAGGTGTCGAACGATCCGATCCACCACGCCGCCAGCGGCAGGACGCACACCTGGACGCCGGCCGTGATCCAGCAGCGGCCCAGCGCCGCGATCCCGAAGGTCCACCACGCCGTCGCGCGGAGGGCGCTGACCACTCCCGCCTGGTAGCCCTGTCCGTTGGGATCCATCATGCCGGGGTAGCCCATCCAGTCCTCGGTGAAGATGCCGTCCGACCCGAACACGACGGCGGTCGACACCAGCCACAGGTCGGCCAGGAGGGCCGCCACCGCGAGGGACTTGTCGAAGCGCAGGTACGCGGGCGTCGGCATCAGCAGCCGTACGGCCGGGCTCCCGGCACGGCGCATCCAGTCCGCCGGCCAGACGCGCGCCAAAGTGATGGCGGAGTACACCAGCGCGCCGCCGGCCGCCGCCCACGCCCCCATGAACATCAACCCGAGGAACAACATCATCAGACCCACGCCGGGCCAGATGTCCCACGGCGCCGGAACGGTTCCCTCCGTGCCGCCGGGCGAGGGAGGGGAGCGGATGGTGCCCCCAGGGCGACACAGCCCTCCGGCTATGCTGCCGTGATGCCCCGTCCCCCTGTCGAAGTCCCGGAGAAAGACCGGCAGGAGCGCATCCTCGACGCCGTGCTCACCCTCCTTTCCCGGCACGGTATTTCGGGCGTCAGCATGCGTGCCGTCGCCCGCGAGGCCGGTGTCGCCCTCGGGCTGGTCAACTACTACTTCGAGGACAAGACCGGACTGATCTCCGCCGCCCTGCGCTGCATCGAGGAGCAGGACGTCGCCCTCGTCAGACCGGGCCCCGGGGCGTCGCCGGAACGCCAACTGCGCGCGGCGCTACGGCGGGTGGCGGCACCGGAGTTCCTGACCACGGAGTATCTGTCGCTACGGCTGCAACTGTGGTCCCTCGCCCAGGCCCACGAGGACTTCGCCGCGATCAACACCACGGCACAGAAGCGCTACCGCTCCGGTCTCGCCGAACTCATCCACGCCGCCCGGCCCGACCTGGACCGCCGGGAGTGCAATCGGCGCGCGGCCGACATCGACGTCGTCCAGAACGGCATGTGGCTCACCGCGCTCCTCGGACTGGACCGGGCCTCGCTGCGGCGCGCGGTGACGCGTTGCGAGGAGATCGCACTGGCGCCGTAGTGCACCCGCACCCGAGCAACTGCCATGCGGATCAAGGCGGGCAGGGTTGAACGAACGTCCAATCGGCCGTAATCTCGCGCCATGATTCCCGTCACGATCGATGACGTGCGCAGCATCGCCGCGGGCTATCACGAAGATCCCGCGCTCTCCATGTCGCTTCGCTCCGAGGC
This sequence comes from Streptomyces sp. SID13726, assembly GCF_010548375.1. Classification (GTDB taxonomy): domain Bacteria; phylum Actinomycetota; class Actinomycetes; order Streptomycetales; family Streptomycetaceae; genus Streptomyces. Next base: position 87,205 of record NZ_JAAGLY010000011.1, on the reverse strand, counting down.
CTACGTGGACCCGAAATGGCTCGACGCCGAGATGAAGGGCGTCTTCGCGCGCACCTGGCAATGGATCTGTCACGTCGAGAAACTCAGGGAACCGGGCAGCTATGTGTCCGCGACCGTCGCCGGAATGCCGGTCGCGGTCGTCCGGGACCGCGACGGAACCCTGCGGGCCTTCTACAACGTCTGCAAACACCGCGCCCATGAACTGCTCTCGGGTTCCGGCACCACACGCAACATCGTCTGCCCCTACCACGCCTGGACCTACACGCTCGCCGGCGAACTGCGGTCGGCCCGGCGCGCCGACGCCATGCCGACCTTCGACAAGTCGCGGATCTGCCTGGACCGCGTCCCGGTCGAGGAGTTCGGCGGCTGCGTCTACGTCAACCTGGACCCGGCCGCCGAACCCCTCGCCCGCCAGGCCCCCGACCTCGCGGCCGAGATCGCCCACTGGGCCCCGGACATCGCGGAACTGACGCACGCCAAGCGCCTGACGTACGAACTGCGCAGCAACTGGAAGAACGTCGTCGACAACTTCCTGGAGTGCTACCACTGCCACATCGCGCACAAGGAGTTCGTCGACCTGGTCGACATGAGGACCTACGACGTCCGGACCCACGGCATCTGGTCCAGCCACTTCGCCGAGGCCGGCAAGGGCGAGAACTCCGCCTACGACGTCTCGGGCGCGACGGTCGACCAGCACGCGGTGTGGTGGCTGTGGCCGAACACCTGCCTCCTGCGCTACCCGGGGCGCGGCAACTTCATGGTCCTCCAGATCCAGCCCGCCGGTCCCGAACTGACCCTGGAGACCTGGGACTTCTACTTCGAGACGGCCGAACTCACCCCCGCCGAGGCCGAGTCCGTGAAGTACATCGACGACGTGCTGCAACAGCAGGACATCACCCTCGTCGAGAGCGTGCAGCGCGGCATGCGGACGCCTGTCTTCGACCAGGGCCGCATCGTCTACGACCCCTCCGGAACCGGACTCTCCGAGCACGGCGTGCACCACTTCCACGGACTCGTGCTCGGCGCCTACCGGAACCTGGTCGGCGCGCCGGACTCGGCATGACAAGGGGATCTCGCCCACGCCGGGGAAACGGCCGGGACGGCAGCCGATCTGTCCGTGACAGGCCCCGTCTGGGATGCTGAAGGCCGACTGGACAGGGGGGCGGCGGATGTACACGGAACCGATGGCGCGAGCCGTGGTGGAACCGGCGGTGCGCGAGCTGATACGGCAGTACCCGCGGGGCAGGCCGTTCTCCACGACGGTCACGTTCGGCGGCGACGACTTCCGCATGTGCGCCCACGTACGGGCGCAGTGGGCGGCGCCCGGGCAGGTGAAGATCGCGCTGGCCTGCTGGGTCGTCAACATGGACACAGCGCGCTACCTCGGTGACAACCCGCCGACCGGGGAGGAGATGCGTCTGCCACCCGAAGGCACGGCCGAGTGGGACGAGGAGCTGACCAGCCGAGTGATCGGGCATCTCGCAGCGCGTATGAACGCACGTGCCACTGCTCTGCCGACCACCGACGACCATCTCACCATCACGGTGCCTCTGGCTTTGACGTAGTCCGGTCGAAGGGCCGGTCGCGCAGGACTGACCGGGGCGTACGCCTCCCGCCACACCGCAGGTCTGACCGGGGCGCACCCCTTCCACCCCACCGCAGGTCTGACCGAGCCGCACCCCTCCCACCACACCGCGGGTGCGGCGAACCGGCCGTTGACCACACCCCACACAGCCGCCTACCGTCGTCGAACAGCGTGCCGGAACGTTCCGGCAGGGGAGCGGCGCGTCGCCGCGGAAGCGGAGCGAGTCATGGGCCTTCCGTCCACGGACTGGCTGGTGCGGCCGGTCGCACCGATCGACGAGGGCGCCGCGGCGGCCGTGCTGGCGGACCGGTTCGGGGTGCGGGGCACCCTGCGGGACCTGGGCAGCCAACAGGACCGCAACTACCGGGTGCGCGGGGAGACGGGGGAGTACGTCCTCAAGGTCGCCAACCCCGCCACCGGGCCCGCCGAACTGCGCGCCCAGTGCGCTGTCGTCGAGCACCTCGCCGCCGCGCTGCCGGAGCTGCGGTTGCCCCTGGCCCGGCCCGGGACCGACGGTGACGTGGTGCAGCCGTTCGCCGCGGAGGGCGCCCAACTCTCCTGTCGGCTCCTGGAGTTCGTGCCGGGTGAGCCGATCATGGACAGCCGCTATCTCGCGCCCGCCGTCGTCGCCCGGCTCGGCGGACTCGCCGGTCGGATCGCCGCGGGCCTCGCCGACTTCACCGCGCCGGAGACCGACCGCTTCCGCCCCTGGGACCTGCGCAACGCCCTCGCGGTCGTCGAGACGCTCGCCCCGCAGTGGCCCGACCGCGTCCGCGCCGACCAGGTCCTGACCGCGGCCCGGAGTGCGTACGCGCTGGTGGAACCCCATGCCGACGCTCTGCCGGTGCAGTTCGTCCACGGCGACGTCACCGACAACAACGTCGTCTGCGAGAGGGCGAGGGACGGCCGGCGGATGCCCGTCGGAGTGATCGACTTCGGCGACCTCGGCACCGGCTGGACCGTCGCCGAACTCGCGGTCACCTGCACCTCCGTACTGCATCACCACGGCGCCGGGCCCGCGTCCGTCCTCCCCGCGGTCCGCGCCTTCGACGCCGAACGCCCGCTCACGGAAGCGGAGTTGGTCGTACTGTGGCCGCTCGTCGTGCTGCGCTCGGCCGTCATGGTGGTCAGCGGGCAGTACGACGTCCTCCAGGACCCCGGCAACGGCTACGCGTCCGCCGCCCTGGACCGGGAGTGGGCCATGTTCGAGTCCGCCGTCTCGGTACCGGCTCAGGTCATGGCGGCCCAGCTCGCGTCGGCACTCGGCCGGCCCCTGCCCCGGGCGGAGATCGTGCCCGCCCACCGGATGCTGCCGGACCTGCCCGACGACATACCCGCGCTCGACCTCTCGCCGGAGAACGAGGAGCTGCACACGGGCCGCTGGCTCGACCCCGGCGCCGAAGTCGCCCTGGCCGACGCCGTCCTGGCCTCCGGGCGGGCGGCCGTCCGCACCCGGCACGGCGAACACCGCCTGACCCGGACGGCGGTCGACACCACGACCGGCGGGGCGACCTGTGCCCTCGGAGTGGAGCTGTACCTGCCCGGCCCGCTGGACGTCCACGCGCCTTGGTCCGGCACGCTCTCCCGCGACACCGACGGCACCCTGGCCCTGTCGGGGGAGGGGCACACCCTCTGGGTCCACGACGTGGACAGCCGGGTCGCCCCCGGCCCGGTCGCCGCCGGTGAACTGCTCGGTACCGTCGCCGAGTCGTACGGCGAGCACGCGCTCGGGCTCCAGTTGTGCACGCTGGGCGACCACCGCCCGCCGAGGTTCGTCCGGCCGGACCTGTCCGACGGCTGGCTCGCGGTGAGCCCGGACCCGACCGGCCTGTTCGTCACCAAGGCCCCTGATGAGGAACCGGCGACGGCCCCTGACGAGGAACCGGCGACGGACGGCGACCTCCTGGCCCGCCGCGAACACGCCTTCGCCACCGTCCAGGAGCACTACTACGACCAGCCGCCCCGCATCGAGCGCGGCTGGCGCCACCACCTCGTCGACACCCACGCCCGCAGCTATCTCGACATGCTCAACAACGTGACAATCCTCGGCCACGGACACCCCGCGCTGAGCGACGCCGTGCACGCCCAGTGGCGTCGCCTGAACACCAACTCCCGCTTCCACTACGGCTCGGTGGTGGACCTCTCCGAACGGCTCACCGCACTGCTGCCCCGGGACCTCGACACCGTCTTCCTCGTCAACAGCGGCTCCGAGGCGGTCGACCTCGCCCTGCGGCTGGCCTGGGCGGCGACCGGACGGCAGGACACGGTGGCGGTCGAGGAGGCGTACCACGGCTGGACGTACGCCGGCGACGCGGTCTCCACCTCGATCGCCGACAACCCCAACGCCCCCTCATCACGGCCCAGTTGGGTCCACACGGTCACCGCCCCCAACTCCTACCGCGGTCGGCACCGAGGCACGGAGGCGCGACGGTACGGCCCCGAGGCCGCCGCACGGATCACCGAACTCGCCGAACAGGGCCACCGGCCCGCCGCGTTCATCTGCGAACCCTTCTACGGCAACGCGGGCGGCATCCCCCTCCCGGACGGCTACCTCCGCCAGGTCTACGAAGCCACGCGTGCCGTCGGCGGGCTGTGCATCGCCGACGAGGTACAGGTCGGATACGGCCGACTCGGCACCCACTTCTGGGGGTTCGAGCAGCAGGGAGTAGTGCCGGACATCGTCACCGTGGCCAAGGCGATGGGCAACGGGCATCCGCTCGGGGCCGTGATCACCCGGCGCGAGATCGCCGACGCCTACCGGAGCCAGGGCTACTTCTTCTCCTCGGCCGGCGGCAGCCCGGTCAGCAGTGTGGTCGGGCTGACCGTGCTGGACGTCCTGCGGGACGAACGGCTCCAGGACAACGCCCTTGACGTCGGCGGGTACTTGAAGGGGCGGCTGGAGGAACTCGCCGTCCGGCACCCGCTGATCGGTGCCGTGCACGGCTCCGGCCTCTACCTGGGCGTCGAGTTCGTGCGGGATGCCGAGAGCCTGGAGCCGGCCACCGAGGAGACCGCCGCGATCTGCGACCGGCTGCGGGAGCTCGGGGTGATCGTCCAGCCGACCTCGGACCGGCAGTGCGTACTGAAGATCAAGCCGCCGCTGTGCCTGACCAGGGAGAGCGCCGACGTGTTCGTTGCCGCGCTGGACGACGTGCTGACTTACGGCTGGTGACCCGTGCGGCCGTCCAGGACTCCCCGCCCGCCGACCGGACCGGACGCGCCCGCCACCATCGCCGACGTCGCCCGCGCGGCCGGCGTCGCCAAGACCACCGCGTCGGACGCGCTGCGCGGCCACGGCCGGGTCTCCGACGCGACCCGGCGGACCGTCCTGGACGCCGCCCGGCGCCTCGGATACGCGCCGAACCGCAGCGCCCGCAGCCTGCGCACCTCCGTGACGGACACCATCGCGCTGCACATCCCGGAGTTCCTCACCAGCGCCGAGTACTACATGTCGTTCGTCTTCGGCGTTGCCGAACAGGCCGCCCGTGCCGGCCTCAACGTCACCCTGGTCTCCTCCGGCCGGCTCCCGCAGCGCGGCACGGTCCCGCAGGCCGACGGGCTCGTCCTGTGCGACCCGGTCGCCGAGGACCCGGTCGTCGACCAGCTGATGAACACCGGTCTGCCGGTCGTCACGGCCGAGCGCTACATCGGCGACAGACCGCCCACCGGCGTCGTCCGGTCCGACCACCAGACGTCCATGACCGGACTCCTCGACCATCTGCGCACGTCGGGGGCGCGCAGACCGGCGTTCGTCGCCTCCGACACCACCTCCGACTGGTCCCTCACCCTCCAGCGCACCTACACCCGCTGGTGCGCCGGGCACGGCATCCCCCGCCACCTCGGCAAGGCGCCCTTCGGCTCCACGCCGGAGGTGCTGCGGGGCGTCGTACGGAAGATGCTCGCCGACACACCCGAGACCGACGCGATCCTGTGCGCGGCCGACGGGGCCGCCGCGGCCGTCCTGCCCGAGATCCGGGCCGCGGGCCGCACGGTCGGCGCGGACTTGCTCCTGGCGTCCTGCGTCGACAGCCAGGCGATGCGGACCGCGGAACCGCCGATCACGGCGCTCGACCTGCGGCCACGCGAAATGGGCGCGGAATGCGCCCGGCTGCTGTGCGAGATCCTCTCCGGCGAGGCCCCACCGGGCACCACCCGCACCCTGCCCATCGACATGATCGTGCGGGCCTCCACGGGGATGTAGCGCGGGGAGGCCCGGAAGTCAGTTGCCGGCCGCCGGGCCGCTGCTCGCGCGGACCACGAGGTCGACCGGGACCAGCGACTCGGGCCCCGGGGGCTCGGCGTTCTCGTCGATACGGCTGAGCAGGAGCCGCAGGGACCGGGTGCCGATCTCCGCGAAGTCGGTGCGCACGGTCGTCAGCGGCGGCAGCAGATGCGCGGCCTCGGGGATGTCGTCGTACCCCACCACGCTGATCTCGCCCGGCACCGAACGGCCGGCCTCGTGGAAGGCGTGCAGGACACCGAGGGCCATCTGGTCGTTGGAGACGAACACCGCGCTGACATCCGTCCGCCGGGCCAGTCGGCGGCCCAGGTGGTAGCCGGAGTCGGCGCTCCAGTCGCCGAACAGCGGCTCGGGCACCGGAGCGCCGGCCGCCTCCAGGGTGGACCGCCAGCTCGTCAGCCGGTGGTCGGCGGAGGTCCAGCCGCTCGGGCCCGCGATGTGCCAGACGGTCCGGTGCCCGAGCCCGAGCAGATGCTCGGTGGCCTTGCGCGCCCCGGCCCGCGAGTCGCCGGTGACCTGCTCGGTCTCCGTATCGAAGCCGTTCTCCAGCACCACCAGCGGGGTGTCGATCCGGGTCTCCGCCAGGGTGTGGCCCACCCACAGCTGCGGGGCGATGGCGATCACCCCGTCCGCGCCCTCGGCCGACAGCCGGTCGACCGCCTCGACCACCGTGTCCCGCTCGGCCGTGTCCAGGGAGATCGAGCTCAGCAGGTAACCCGCCTCCTGGGCCGCGGTGTTGATCGCGGTCAGGATCGCGGCCGGGCCGTAGCGGGCCGCGTCGAACGAGATGACCCCGACCATCCGGGTCCGTCCGCTGGCCAGCGAACGCGCGCTGCGGCTGGGCCGGTAGCCGAGCGTCCGCATCGCCGTCAGCACCGCCTCGCGGGTCTCGGGGCGGACCGACGGATGTTCGTTGAGCACCCGGGACACGGTCTGCTTGGAGACCCCGGCCAGCCGGGCCACGTCGTCCATCACCGGACGCGCACCGGCGAAGTTGCGGCGGCTGCGCCCCTTCGGCACGGCTCCCTCGGCGGCGCTTGGCGTCATGGTGGCGGTTTCCTCGACATGGGGGGTGACGGTTCTACGGCGGTCCCGGCCCGCCCGGTGGCACAGCATAGGCGGGCCGGTCGCGAGGACCCGGCGGCGGCACCGGGTCTCTCGGCAGGTCAGCCCGCCCGCACCGACCAGGTGCGCCGGGTGACCCACTCGGCGTGCGTGACGACGGCCTGCCCCCGCTCACCGTCCGCCTGCTCGGGCAGGTACACCGGCGCCTGCGCGTGCAGCGGAAGCACCCGCACCCGCAGACCCTCGGTGCGCGGGGTGTTCGCGGGCAGCCGGTCCATGCCGATGTCCCAGACCCGTCCCGCGAAGAACTGGTCCGCGACGAGCGTGTCGCCCACGTACGCCCGCCCGACGTCCCCGCTCCACCGCAGCCGCAGCAGCGTCCCGGGCGGCAGGTCGTCCGGCACCTCGACGCGGTACTCGGCGGCCACGGTGTCGAAGTACTTGCCGTCGGGCGCGCTCGCCCGGCCCAGCACACCGGTCACGGTCTCGGGCGCGGGACCGGCGGCCCGGACGAGGGCGATGCCGACGGCGGAGTCCACACCGTCCGCCGGGACCGCGTAACGGGTGAACACCCCGTCCGCGACCGCCTCCGCAGCCACCCCGTCCACCAGGGGCACCCGCTCAGGCGCGGGCAGCACGGCGAACGACGTCGCCGCCCCCGAGCCGTGCAGCCGCACCTCGTCCCGGTCGAAGACCACCCCGTCCCCGCACAGCACCAGCCGCTCGGCACCCCACGCCTCGCCCCGGTAGACGGTACGGGCCGTCGCCGCGTCCAGCACCAGCAGGCCGACCCGGCCACCGTCCGCGGTGTCCACCTCGACGAGGGCGTCGGTGCCGGGGCGCAGCCCCGTCACCAGGAGCCGGTCGCCGACCGGGGTGACGGTGCCGGTGGGAGTGCGGACCGCCGCCACCGTGCCCGTGTCCAGGGCGAGTTCGGGCGCGATGCCGTCCGTCGCGGCCAGCACCAGGACCGTACGGCCGTCCACGCCGACCGTGCACACCGGCTGGGCCGTGGCCCACTCCAGCCGCAGCCCGGCCACCTCCAGCCGGAGCGGCCAGCAGAAGTAGGCGCCGGACGGGACCGTGACGGGAGTACTGGGCAGGGTCAACTCGCTCTGCGCGTCAGTGAATTCGACCGTGAATGAGGTGTCCCGGTGCTCCGGAAGCGGCTCGTGCGGCTGGTGGTTGTTGACGAACAGGAAGCCCGAGGCGCCGTCACCGCGCACCGCCCACCGCAGGGTGTCCCGGTCGGACTGCCCGTCCGGCCGGACCTCCGGCAACGCCGACCCCATGGGCGCGATCAGCTCCCCGAAGTCCGCCAACAGCAAGTGCTGGAGCCGGAGTTCGTGATACGTGCGCCGGTACTGGCCGTACTCGCCGAGCGGGGCCTGGAAGTCGTACGTCAGGACCGGCAGGTCGTTCGGGTAGCCGGTGGCGTGCGACTCCTGGAGGGTGCTCAGCTCGCCCGCCGGGTTGGTGCCGCCGTGGAACATGTAGTAGCCCTGCCAGACCGAGCCGCAGCCGATCTTGGTGAGGCCGAGGGCGCCGATGTCGTCGGGGTCGACGTACGGCCGCCGGTGGTACGACACCGCCATGCCGCCGCCCAACTCGCAGGTGGCCCAGGGGAACCGGTCCGCGAAGGCGTCCGGCTCGCTGCCGCGCACGGTCGTCGGGCGCAGGTCGGATCCGATGCCCTCGTCGTCGCGCTGGTGGGTGAAGAAGAAGTGCTTGCGGCAGGTGTCGGGCCAGCCGCCGTCGGCCTCGGTCCAGAAGGCCTCGGTGTAGCCGCCGTACAGCGGAAGCAGTTCGTCCGGCGGGAGTCGGACCCCGCCCCAGGCGGTCGAGGTCCACAGGGGTGCGCTGAGTCCGGCCTCCTGGGCCATGCGCTTCAGCGTCAGCAGATGGCCGGGCTGGTCGTAGAGTTCGTTCTCGATCTGGACGGCCACGATCGGGCCGCCGTGCGCCCGGTCGAGGCCGCTCAACTGCTCGGCGATCGCCGCGAACCACGGCCGTACGGCCGCCAGATAGGCGGGATCGTCGGTGCGGGGCACGCAGTCGCGGGCCATCAGCCAGTCGGGCAGGCCGCCGTTGCGCACCTCGGCGTGCGACCAGGGGCCGACGCGCGGAATGAAGTCCAGGCCGTGCCGGGCGCACAGTTCGGCGAAGCGGCGCAGGTCGAGGTCGCCGTCGAAGCGGAGCCGGCCCTCGGCCTCCTCGTGGTGGATCCAGATGAGGTAGCTCGCGACGGCGGTGACCCCGCCCGCCTTCATCTTCAGCAGCTCCTCCTCCCACTCCCCGGCGGGGTGGCGGGAGTAGTGGAACTCGCCGGAGACCGGGAACCAGGGGCGGCCGCCACGGGTGAGCCAGCGGCTGGTGACCTCGATCGGGTCGGGCACCCCCGGGGCGTCCGTGAAGGGCAGATGCCCGGTCAGCGGAGGCCCGGCGGGGGAGGGGACACGTAGGTGGTGCGGGCGGCTCATCAGTCGGTCTCCGGTCCGAGGTCGGGCGTGTCGGTGAGCTGGGCGCGCGTGGCGGTGGTGGCGTGCAGTTCCAGGAGCACGAGTTCGTTGGCGCCGGGGCGCAGGACGGGGGCGGGTACGTACAGCGTGTGCTGCGGGCCCCGGTTCCAGTAGCGGCCCAGGTGGAAGCCGTTGACCCAGGCCTGCCCCTTCGTCCAGCCGGGCAGGGCGAGGAAGGTGTCGGCCGGGGTGTCCACCTCGAAGGTGCCCCGGTGGAACGCGGGCACGGAGTCCGTGGCCGCGTCCGACGGCCCGAACGGCACGCCGGCCAGGTCGTCGACCGGCACCGCCCGCGCCTCCCAGCCCCGTAGCTCGTCGCCCCGGAAGGACACCGGTCCGAGCAGCCCCTTGGGCGCCCCGATCCGCGGCCCGTAGTTGACCCCGCCCATGTTCTCCACGAGCACTTCGAGCACGGCGTCCGCATGCGGCACCCGCACGGACAGCGTCTCGTCGTGCCGTTCCCGCTCCAGTACGCCGGCGGCGGCGCCGTCCACGAACACCTGGGCGCGGTCCCCGACCCCGCCGGGGAAGTGCAGCAGGCCGTCGCCCGAGCCGGGCAGCGTGGTGCGGTAGAGCACGTAACCCGTGTGCAGGCCCAGCTCGTTCATCGTCACCGGCGCCTCGGTGCTCACCGCGGAGAGCCCGCGGACGTACGGCAGCAGCGGCGCCCGGTGGTCCAGGTCGACGTCGGTGACGGGGAGTTTGGGCGCGGGCGCCGGGGCCGGCTCCTCGGGTACGCCCGTGCGGCGGGCGATGACCTCGCGGAACGCGTGGTACTTGGGGCCGGGGTCACCGCTCTCGGTGAGCGGGGCGTCGTAGTCGTAGGACGTGATGGTGGGTTCGTAGGCGTGCTTGTGGTTGGCGCCGTTGGTGAAGCCGAAGTTGGTGCCGCCGTGGAACATGTAGATGTTGACCGAGGCGCCCGCCGACAGCAGCCGGTCCAGGTCGGCCGCGGCGTCGGCGGCCGGGCGCACATGGTGCGGGCCGCCCCAGTGGTCGAACCAGCCGACCCAGAACTCCGAGCACATCAGGGGACCTTGGGGCTGATGGGCGCGGAGCGCGGCCAGGTTCTCCTCGACCCGGCTGCCGAAGGTGACCGTGGCGAGCGTGCCCGGGAGGGTACCGGCCGCCAGATGCTCGGCGTTGGCCTGGTCGCAGGTGTACAGCAGCTCCTCCACGCCCCGGTCCCGCAGCGCCTGGTGGACGTGCTTGAGATACGCGGTGTCGTCGCCGTAGGCCCCGTACTCGTTCTCCACCTGCACGGCGATCACCGGACCGCCGTGCGCCGCCATGAACGGCCGCAGCACCGGCAGCAGTTGGTCGAGATAGCCGTCGAACGCCGCTGTGAAGCGGGGGTCGCTGCTGCGCAGCCGGATGTCGTGGTCGGCGAGCAGCCAGGCCGGCAGACCGCCGTCGTCCCACTCGGCGCAGATGAACGGGCCGGGGCGCAACAGGACGTTGAGTCCCTCGTCCTGGGCCAGCCGCAGCCAGCGCGGCAGATCGAGGAGACCGTCCAGGACGAGGGTGCCCGGCTCCGGCTCGTGGAGGTTCCACGGCAGATAGGTCTCGATGGTGTTGAGGCCCATCAGCCGGGCCTTGCGCAGCCGGTCGGTCCACTGGTCGGGGTGGATGCGGAAGTAGTGCATGGCCCCGGAGATGATCCGGAACGGCTCGCCGTGCAGGAGGAAACCGTCGGAGGACGTCGTCAGAGCGGGCATGCGGGCATCCCTTCGAAGTGAACAGACCGGTACCGGCGGACAAGTGGGGCGCCAACTCCCTGACGGACGCCGACAGTGGACAGACCGTCATGCCGTTGCGGGGCACGGCGACGGGGTCCCGGTCGCGGACCGTGCGGTGCCGTCAGCAAGGACATGAACATGAATGTTACCGGTAACATCCGGGCCGTCAAGATCCATGGACAAACACCCGAAGGGGTGACGGGATTGGACTGGTGGTCCAACGGATGGATTGCTAGTCTGGTCGGACGGTTGGAGACGGGAGGATGTGATGGAGGCGGAGCGGGACGCGATCCTCGCCGCGCTCACACCGGTCGTCGACGGCATCGTGGCGACCTTCGGCCCGGTGTGCGAGGTGGTGCTCCACGACTACCGGAACCCGGAGAAGTCGGTCGTGGCCATCGCCGGCTCGGTGACGGGGCGCGCGGTGGGCGGGGCGATGAGCCAGATCGGCCTGCGGATGGTCGCCCGCGGGGACGAGGCGGGCGACGAGCTGAACTACGTGACCAGAACCGACACCGGCAAGCTGGTCAAGTCGTCGACGATGCCGCTGCGGGACTCCTCGGGCGCGGTCTTCGGTGCCCTGTGCGTCAACGTCGACATCGGGGCGGCGAGCGAGGTCCACGCCCTGCTGGGAGCGCTGGCCGGGATCGGCGCGACCCCCGCCGAACCTCCCGTCACCACTTTCGGCGACGACATCGACTCCGTCGTCGACGTCATGCTCGACACCCACCGGCACCAGTCGTGGGCCCTGCTCGACCGCGCGGGGCGCCTGGACCTCTTCCGGAGCCTGGACGAACGGGGGGTGTTCGCGGTGCGGCGCGCGATCGAGCAGGTCGCCGGCCGGCTCGGCATCTCCCGCGCCTCCGCCTACAGCTATCTGGCCCAGTCCCGCAAACAGGCGCACTCCGGAGGACCCTCGTGACGACCACCACCCCACCGGTCACCCTGGACGACATCCTGGACGCCGCCGCCCGGCTCAAGGGCGTCGCCCACCGCACACCCGTGCTGCGCTCGCGGACCCTCGACACCCTGGTCGGCGCCGAGACCTTTCTGAAGTGCGAGAACTTCCAGCGCGTCGGCGCCTTCAAGTTCCGCGGCGCCTACAACGCGGCCTCCCGGCTGACCCCGGACCAGCTGGCCCGGGGCATCGCCGCGTACTCCTCGGGCAACCACGCCCAGGCCGTCGCCCTCGCCGCCCGAGAGCTCGGCACCACCGCCGTGATCGTCATGCCCGAGGACGCCCCGCGCTCCAAGCGGGTGGCCACCGAGGGCTACGGCGCCGAGATCGTCACCTACGACCGCTACACCGGCGACCGCGAGGCCATCGCCGGGGCCCTGGCCGCCGAGCGGGGCCTGGCGCTCATCCCGCCGTACGATCACCCGCACGTGATGGCCGGACAAGGTACGGCGGCCCTCGAACTCCTAGAAGAAACGGGGGAGTTGGGTGCTCTGCTCGCTCCGGTCGGGGGCGGTGGGCTGATGGCGGGGAGCGCGACCGCGGCCAAGGGCGCGCACCCGGGCATCCGCATGATCGGCGTGGAACCCGAGGCCGGTGACGACACCAGGCGGTCCCTGGAGGCGGGGCGGCGCGTCAGCGTCCCGGTGCCGAAGACCATCGCCGACGGACAGGCCCTGCCCACGCCCGGCGAGCTGACCTTCTCCGTGAACCGGCGCTTGGTCGACGAGATCGCGCTGGTCTCCGACGACGAGATCCGCGCGGCCATGCGGTTCGCCTTCGAGCGGCTGAAGATGGTCGTCGAACCGAGCGGCGCGACCCCGCTGGCCGCCCTGCTCAGCGGCCGGGTGAGCGACCTGCCGGACCGGGTCGGGGTGATCGTCTCGGGCGGCAACGTCGACGCGGAGCGGTTCGCGCGGCTGTGCGCCTGCGAGGACTGACCGGGCCGAACGAGCCGGCTCGTTCACTCGAATGGCAGTGCCGACTGGACAGGCGGACCATGGAGTGGTGGGGCTCGGACCCCGCCGGTGCCGCCCGCGACGGGCGGGAGACGGAGACCGGCCCCGGCCGTGACGGACACGGCCGGAAGGGAGAGCCGTCATGCTCGAGGTGAAGACGCTGGACAAGCCGGACGAACGCAGGGACTTCCCCAAGGGGCATCTCGAAGCGGTCCACATGACGGGACTGGACTTCGCCGTGGGCACCTTCGAGCCCGGCTGGCGCTGGTCCCAGTCGGTGGCCCCCATCGCGGGGACCAGGAGCTGCGAGGTCCACCACAACGGCTATGTGGTCCAGGGCCGCATGCACATCGTCATGGACGACGGCGGCGAGGGCGAGGTGGGCCCCGGCGACATCTTCGTGGCGGCACCGGGACACGACGCCTGGGTCGTCGGCGACGAACAGTGCGTGGTCTACGACTTCGCCGGTGGCATGGCGAAGGACTACGCGAAGGAGAGGTGAGGCGCGGGGGCGGCTGTGCGCCTGGGACGACCCTGGGGCACGCTCGTCGCGCACCCGGGTGTCTCAGTCACGCGGGGCGTCTCATGCGGTGACGCTCACTCTCATGCGGTGACGCTCACACAGTGAGGACGATCTTCGCCCGCGCGTGCTCCACCTCCAGGTGACGGATGGCCTCGGCCGTCTCGGTCAGCGGGTAGGTCCGTTCGACGACCGGGGCGATCTTGCCCGCCTCGGCGAGTTCTCGGAGTGTCGCGAAGTTCTCCTTGCTCGCCTTCGCCGGGAGCTGGGCCACGCGTTGCCGGATGAAGGGAGAGGCGAGCTGTCCCCGTGCCACCAGCCGTATCGGGCCCAGTACGCTGCCGCCCTCGAACACGCCCCCGCCGGACAGCACGATCGTGCCCGTCGGAGCCGTCGCGCGCCGCAGGTCGCGCAGTGACCGGTTGCCGACCAGGTCCAGCAGGACGTCGTAGCGGTGTCCGGCCCGGGTGAAGTCCTCCCGGCCGTAGTCGACGACCTGGTCCGCCCCGAGCGATCCGACGAGTTCGGCGTTGCGCGAGCTGCACACCCCGGTCACCTCGGCGCCGAACGCCTTGGCGATCTGCACGGCGAAGGTGCCCACACCGCCCGACGCCCCGTTGACCAGGACGGACTGCCCCGCCTTGAGGCCCGCCACGTCCCGCAGCCCCATGAGCGCGGTGTTCGCCGCCAGCGGCATCGCGGCCGCCTGCTCGAAGGTGAGGTGGGCCGGCTTGAGGTCGGTCTCGCTGTCCTTGGCGCACACGTACTCGGCGAAGCTGCCGTCCGTCTCGCCGTACACCTCGTCACCGGGGCGCAGTCCCTCGACGCCGGGGCCGACGCCCTCGACCCGGCCCGCGAAGTCCCGCCCCCTGATGCGCACCTTCGGCGCGCGCAGCCCGAACGCCAGCCGGGCGATCTTCGGGTCGCCGTGCAGGTAGTGCCAGTCGTAGGCGTTGACCGAGGCCGCGTGCACCCGTACCAGCACCTCCCCGGCGGCCGGCGCCGGCTGCTCGACCTCCCGCAACTCCAGTGTGTCCACTGAGCCGTACCGGTCCTGGACGACCGCCTTCATGGGACCCCCCTCCGTCACTGCGGAGCGTAGGGAAAGGCGTCGGCCTTGCCACCTGAAACCGATCGGTTTACTCTGTGGAACGTACGTAAACCGATCGGTTTTTCGACGTTCCTGGAGACTCGCATGACCACCATCGAAGGTTCCGTCGCCCTCGTCACCGGCGGCAGCCGTGGTATCGGCCGGGCCCTGGTGGCCGCCCTGTACGAGCGCGGCGCGAAGAAGGTGTACGCCACCGCGCGCGACCCGCGGACCGTGACCCACCCTGACGCCGTGCCGCTGGCCCTGGAGGTGAGCGACCCCGCCTCCGTCGCGGCCGCCGCCGAGCAGGCCCAGGACGTCACCCTGCTGATCAACAACGCGGGCGCGTCGGTGAAGGCGAGCTTCTTGGACGCCCCCGTCGAGGATGTGCGCCGCGAGTTCGAGACCAACTTCTACGGCCCGCTCCTCGTGACCCGCGCCTTCGTCCCGGTCATCGAGCGCAACGGCGGCGGCCACATCCTGAACGTCCACTCGGTGCTCTCCTGGCTCGGCGTCGCCGGGTCCTACAGCGCCTCCAAGGCCGCCCTGTGGTCCCAGACCAACTCCCTGCGCCTGGACCTGAGGCCGCGCGGCATCGAGGTCACCGGCCTGCACGTCGGATACGTCGACACGGACATGGCCGCGGAGATCGACGCCCCGAAGGTCACGCCCGAGAGCGTCGCCGCGCAGGCCCTCGACGGCATCGAGTCCGGCGCCTTCGAGGTGCTCGCGGACGACCTGACCCGCCAGGTCAAGGCCGGTCTCGCCGCCGATCTCGGGGCGCTGTACCCGCAGTTGGCGGTCTGACCCACCTGGACGCGGGCGGCGCGGTCCGCCGGTGGATGCTCCCGCCGGGCGCGTACCGGCCCGCCTTCCTCCGCACCGCCGGACTCGGGTCCCCGGCACGGCCGGCCTCCAGCGCGGCGACGGCACGGGGGTCGGTGCGGGGGTCGGTGCGGGGTCGGTGTGGGCGAACCTCCCCACCGGTTCGGCAGCCCCGGCCCGCGCCCGCGGATCGGGATCATCGGCCGGGTGCCGCGACGCGGGCTCCGGAACCAGCTCGGCGCCAGGCGCGCAGGTAGCACCCTTGCACCGGTCGCAGGCCGGTGCGTGGAAGACGGCGATCCGCACCCGGGCGTCGGGGTCGTCGGCCATGGCGGTGAGCTCGCGCATCGACTCGGTGTCGACCAGATGGTCGTGCGGCCGGCAGCATCCCTCGCGGACGGCCGGGTTCTCTCAGCCCGGCGCGGACGGCGTCCAGCGCGTCCCGTCAGATCGGCAGCAGCCGCCCCACCAGCGCACTGAGCTGCACGACATTGCGGCACTCGTGCATCTCCACCAACTCCGCGTAGTCATGAGCCGCCGAGTCGCCCGTGCCCCACTGCGCACACGCCTCCGGGTTCAACCAGTAGACGCGGCGCGCCCGTTCGGTGATCTCCCGTACGGCCGACAGGTTCGGGTCGCTCATGTTGGTGCGGGCGTCGCCGAGCACGAACACCGTCGTGCGCGGGCTCAGCGCGTCGCCGTACAGGGACGTGAACTCGCCGAGCGCGACGCCGTAGTCGCTGCTGCCGTGCCAGCCCGTGAGCGTGGCCTCGGCGCGGATGCGGGCGCCGAGGCCCTCCGGGTCGGCCGCGCCGTGCCGCAGGAGACGGGTGACCTCGTCGAGCCGGTTGACGAAGGCGAACACCCGCACCTTGCTGAACTGGTCGTGCAGCGCCTGCACCAGCAGCATCGTGAAGTCCGAGAACCCCGACACCGAGCCCGACACGTCGCACAGCAGCACCAGTTCGGGCCGGGCGGGCCGGCGCCTGCGCAGCACCGGCTTCATCGGCACCCCGCCCGTCGACAGCGAACCGCGCAGAGTCCGCCGTAGATCGATACTGCCCCGCGAGGCACGGCGGCGGCGGGCCGCCAGCCGGGTGGCGAGCTTGCGGGCCAACGGCTGGACCGTGCGCCGCAGTTCGGCCAGCCGGTCCTTCCCGGCGAACAGGAAGTCGACCCGGTCGGTGGTCGGGGCGACCGCGCGCCGGGCGATCTCGTCCGTGCCGCGTCGCTCGGCGACCCGCCGCCGGGCCTCCGCCGCCACCAGCACCCGGAACGCCTCGATGCGCCGCCGGATCTCGTCCTCCAGCAGCCGGTCGGTGAACCCGGACATGCCCTGCCGCCCCCGCACGTCGTCGCGGACGCGCGCGAGCAGTGTCTGCGGGCGCAGCCGGTCGAGCGTCTGGTGCGACGACCAGCCGTCCGAGGCGGGGGAGTTGCCGTATCCGCCGAACCCGTCGACGGCCTCCACCGCGAGGCGGCCCATCAGGGTCTCGTCGTTCGCGGCGAGGGCCTTCGCCAGGCGCTCGCGCAGATCGTCCCGGTCCCCGGCGGACTCCTCGGGCGCGCCGACCCCGCGCGGGAAGTACAGGTCGAAGACCGGGTCGAACACCTTCCGCTGGGCGGTGCCGTGCAGCAGCGTCGCCGCCAGGCCCTCCCGCAGCAGCTCCCGGTCCGTGAGGCCCAGCGCCTCGACCGCCTGTGCCGCGTCCACGGTCTCGCCCGTGCCGATCCGCACCCCGTGCGCGCGCAGGGCGCCGACCAGGGAGGTCAGTCGCTCGGCGGTGCTCACACCGCGTCCAGGTCGAGCTTGGCCCCGGCCTTGAGGATGTCGTCCTGGTGCTTGAGGAGCACGCCCAGGCTGTCCCGTACGACGGTCTCGTCGAGGTGGTCCGCGCCGAGGGCGAGGAGCGTGCGGGCCCAGTCGATGGTTTCCGCGACGGACGGCACCTTGCGCAGGTCCATGGCCCTGAGCGCGCCCACGACCCGCACCACGGACCTGGCCAGCATCTCGTCGAGGCCCGGCACCTTCAGCCGTACGATCCGCCGCTCCAGTTCCTCCTCCGGGAACCCGATGTGCAGGAAGAGACAGCGGCGGCGCAGGGCCTCCGACAGCTCGCGGCTGGCGTTGGAGGTGAGGACGACGAAGGGGCGGCGGGACGCGGTGATCGTGCCCAGCTCGGGGACCGTGACCTGGAAGTCGCTGAGCACCTCCAGGAGCAGGCCCTCGACCTCGACGTCCGCCTTGTCGGTCTCGTCGATCAGCAGGACCTTGGGCTCGTCGCCGCGGATCGCCGTCAGCAGGGGCCGGGAGAGCAGGAACTCCTCGCTGAAGATGTCCGTGCGGGCCTCGTCCCAGGTCTCGTCCCGGCCCGCGCTGATCCGCAGCAGCTGCTTGGCGTGGTTCCACTCGTACAGCGCCCGGGACTCGTCCACGCCCTCATAGCACTGGAGTCGCACCAGCCGGGCGCCCGCGACCTCGGCCACCGCCTTGGCCAGCTCCGTCTTGCCGACCCCGGCGGGGCCCTCCACCAGGAGCGGCTTGCCGAGCCGGTCGGCGAGGAAGACGGTCGTGGCGACCGCGGGCGAGGCGAGGTAGCCGGTCTCGGCGAGGCGCGCGGAGACGTCGTCGACGGATGTGAACAGCAACGGGGCCTCCAGCGCGGTGCGCGTACTCGTATCCGTCAACTATCTAAGCGCTTGTTCACCCGATCTGTCACGTGGTTCCGGAGCCGGGGGCACGTGGTATACCGATCGGTTTCCATGTGGGTGGCCGCGGAGGTAACCTCGCGAGTATGGCCATGACAGACAAGGCGTCCCCGAGAGACCGGCTGCTCGACGCGGCGTCCGAGCTCTTCTACCACGACGGCGTCTCCATCGGCGTGGAGGCGCTGTGCCGCACGGCCGGGGTCTCCAAGCGGTCGATGTACCAGCTCTTCGCGAGCAAGGACGAACTTCTCGCCGCCAGCCTGGAGCGCAGCGCTCCCGGCTATGCCGCCCGGCTCACCGCAGGCCTGGACGAGACCGGCACACCGAGGGAGCGCATCCTGCACGTCTTTTGGCGCGTGGAGCGGCTCGCGGCCGAGCCCGACTACGAGGGCTGTCCCTATCTGGCCGCACTGGTCGAGCTGAAGGACCCCGAGCATCCGGCGAGCAGGGTCGCGCGCGTTGCCAAGGGGACACTCCAGGAGGCGTTCCGCGCCCAGGCGGAACTGGGCGGCGCACGCGAACCCGACTTCCTGGCACGCCAGTTGATGCTGGTCTTCGACGGGGCGAGCGCCCGCGCCGGTGCCCGGATCGAGACGCTGGACGGACTGACCACGGCGACCGTGACGACCCTGCTGGACGCGGCCGGGGTGGCATGACGAGAGGGCAGCCACCTGTCGGTGGCTGCCCTCGGACCTTTCACGCCGGGCCCGGTCGCCTCCTACGCGGCCAGCCCCACCGCCGTCACCGCCGGAGCGCGCAGCACCCGGTGGGCCGTGGCCAGGCTCGTCCCGATCGTCGCCGCCGCCGCGACCGACACCACCGCCCACCAGACGCCGAGCCCCTGGTCGGGCAGTACCGAGTCGGTGCGGACGACGGTGAACGGAATGATCCCGGCCAGCGCCGCGACCGTACCGAAGAAGATGCCGACGGCCGTGAAAATCAGCCCCTCCGCGCCCACCGTGCCCAGCACCTGACCCGGCGTCGCCCCCGCGAGCCGCTGCTGCCCGAACTCCCTGGCGCGGTAAGTCGTCGCCGCGTACAGCGAGTTGACCAGCATCACGCAGACGAACACCACGATGATCCCGACGACCGTGAGGTTCAGCGTCTCCAGGTTCTTCGCGTCGACACTCTTCACCGCGCCCGAGGCCCGCACGGCGTCGCTCTCCACGCCCTGCATGTACAGCGTCGCGACGGACACCGCCGTGAACAGGATCAGCGACATCAGGATCCCGGAGAGGTGGTCCGCCCGCCGGCGCAGGTTCCGCACGGCCAGCCAGCCGCTCGCACCGGTCAGCGGCAGCCGGTCCAGGACCGCCTTCAGCAGCCGCGGCGCGAGCAGCGCGAACCCCACGGACAGCAGGATCGCCCCGTACGCCGGTGTCGCCATCAGCGCCTCGTCCGTCGCCGAGAACGCGAACGTGGAGGTCACCGACACGGCACCGAGGCCGAGAGCGCCGTATGCGAGAAACGTCCGTGCCCGCCCCCGCCGCCGCGGCCCGCGCGTGGCCCGTCGTACGGCGAGGAAGGCAGCGCCCGCCGCCGCGACCAGGGTGATGTCGACGCCCGACATCAGCGCGACGAGCCCGAAGGAGGGGTCGACGCTCCGAGCGACCTGCCCGCTGTCCTGGAAGGCGTCCAGCAGGGCCCGCCCGCCGAGCATCGCCGGGCCGATCGCCAGCACGGCCCCGACCAGGGCCACCGCCACGGCCTCGCCCACGACCATCCGCCTGATCTGCCCCGGAGTCGCCCCCGAGCAGCGCAGCAGCTCCAACTCACCCGCCCGCTGGCGGACGTTGACCGTCAGCGTCGAGGCCACGGCGAAGAACACCAGAAGGGTGCCGTAGCCGCCGACCACGCTCGCCGAGGTCGTCAGCGTCCCGGCGCTCACCGGGTCGACACCGGGCCGGGCCGCCGTGTCGTACAGCGAGTTGAACGTCATGATGATCCCCGCGCCCAGGAAGGCGGCCAGCAGGGTCGCGAGGAACCGTCCGGGCCGTTGCCGTATCGACCGCATCGCCAGCATGAACATCGTTCACACCCCCGCCGTCATGTCGTCGCCCAGGTGCGCGAGGCGCTCGGCCACCGCGTCCGGCGTCGGGGCGTCCATCCGGCCCGCGAGCCGGCCGTCCGCCAGGAACAGCACCGAGTCGGCGTAGGAGGCGGCGACCGGGTCGTGGGTCACCATCACCACGGTCCTGCCGTGCACCCGCACCGCCTCCTGGAGCAGCCGCAGCACGTCCCGGGCGCTGCGGGTGTCCAGGGCGCCCGTCGGCTCGTCGGCGAAGATCACCCGCGGGTCGGTCACCAGCGCGCGGGCGATCGCCACACGCTGCCGCTGACCGCCGGAGAGCTGGTCGGGGCGGTGACCGAGCCGGTCCCCGAGCCCGACGGAGGTGAGGACCTCCCGGGCCCGCCGCCGGTCGACCTCGCGCCCCGCGAGTTTCAGCGGCAGCACCGTGTTCTGCGCGACCGTCAGCGTCTCCAGCAGGTTGTACTGCTGGAACACGAACCCGACCCGGCCGCGCCGGAACCGCGTCAGCTCCGCCTCGCCGCCGCCCGTCAGCTCCGTGCCGTCCACCCGTACGATCCCGCTGTCCGGCCGGTCGAGCCCGGCCGCGCACTGGAGCAGCGTCGACTTGCCCGAGCCCGACGGCCCCATCACCGCCGTGAAGGTGCCCCGGGCCAGGCTCAGCGTGATCCCGTCCAGCGCGGTCACGGCACTGTCGTCCGAGCCGTACGCCCTGCTGACCTTGACCAGCCGCAGCGCCTCGGCGGCGGGTCCCGTGTCGTGGTCGCGTCGTGAGCCTGTGCGAAACATCGTCGCCCCCTTCGTCCGGCACTCCGTGTGCCTCGCTGAAGAAGCTACGGAGCGGGCGGGCAGGGCACATTGGGCGCAGAACCCGTCTTCGGGGGTGTACTCAGTGACACCCTCCGGCGGATACGGCAGGGTTGATCGCCATGACCGACGGAATAGCCTGGCTCGCCGAACCCCAGTCCATCGCCTACGGCGGCTACAGCGTGGTGATCGCCCCCGACCTCGAATCGGAGTCACTGGCGAGACGGATCGTCGAGACCGCCCGCAGACCGTACCGGCCCCGCCCGATCGGGGAGTTGACCGGCCGTCAAGTGCACGACCTGTTGGAAGGCCTGTACGACGACGTCTTCCAGGGACTCGCCCTGCGGCACGGCGAGCTCGACGAGTGGTCGTACGTCATCAAGTACGGCGGCTGGCAAGGCGAGTTCGGCCACGGAGGACGGCCGGTCGACCGTGGTGGCCTGCACGTCTACCACCTGGAGTACGACGAGGAGAACGGCAGGCCGGTGCCCCCGCGCTTCGCCTACCGCCACGACGACAACCTGGTGTGCGAGTTCAACCTGTATCTGGACGGCAGCTGGGCGCACGGCAGTCCCCAGGGCGACCCGGCGGTCTCCTCCGCCGTCCGGGAACGGCTCACCGCCGCCGGACTGCCCGACGGCGACCTGGACCGCCGTGCCGTGCACCGGGCCTCGCTCAAGATCCTTGAGGAGCACTTCGGTCTCACCCTGCCCAGGCGGCCGATCCTGGAGGGGACACTCCCCACGCTCCTGCTGACCGAGGAGTGACCCTCGTACGGGTCACCACAACGCGCCGACGCCGAGTTCCGCCGGATGCAATGGAGGCGTGACCACGCCCCCGGACGACTGCCTCGCGCGCAACGAGTGGATCTGCGGCGAGTATCTGAGCTCCCGCCGTCACATCCTCCTCGACGCGGTGCTCCAGCACCTTCAGCTGACCGCGGTCTCGGTGCTCCTCGGACTCGTAGTCGCCCTGCCCCTGGCGGTGCTGGCCCGCCGCTGGGGCTGGGCGGCCGGACCCGTCCTCGCCGTCACGACGATCCTCTACACGATCCCGTCCCTGGCGATGTTCTCCCTGCTCCTGCCCGTCTACGGCCTCTCCGCGAGCCTCGTCGTCGCCGGACTGGTCCTCTACTCGCTGACCCTGCTCGTCCGGAACATCCTCGCCGGACTGCGCGCCGTCCCCGAGGAGACCCGGCAGGCCGCCCGGGGCATGGGCTACGGCCCGATCCGCCTCCTGCTCACCGTCGAACTGCCCCTCGCGCTGCCCGCCGCGATGGCCGGACTGCGGATCGCCATGGTCTCGGCGGTCTCCCTGGTCACGGTGGGCGCGATCGTCGGCTACGGCGGCCTCGGCAACCTCATCTACTCCGGCATGAACACCTACTTCAAGGCGCAGGTGCTCACCGCGTCGGTGCTGTGCGTGGTGATCGCGATCGCGGCCGACCTCCTGCTGCTCGCCGTACAGCGGCTGCTGACGCCGTGGACCAGGGCGGCTCGCGGATGAGCGAGGGGCGCGGATGAGCGAGGGGCGCGGATGAAGAAGGGGACGCCGATGAGCAGGGCGACGCCGACGAACGGGGCGACGCCGATGAACAGGGGGAGCCGATGGACACCCTGACCGACGCCTGGGACTGGCTCGCCGACTCCGCGCACTGGGCCGGCGAGGACGGCATCTGGCACCGGCTGCTCCAGCACCTCGTCCTGACCGTGGTCTGCCTGGTGATCAGCTGTCTGATCGCACTGCCGGTCGCCCTGGTGCTGGGCCATCTGGGCAAGGGCGGCGCGCTCGCCGTCAACATCTCCAACATCGGCCGCGCGGTCCCTACCTTCGCCGTCCTGGTGCTGCTGCTCCTGACCCCCGTGGGCAAGTGGGGCGAGGGTCCGACGGTCGTGGCGCTGGTGCTGTTCGCCGTGCCGCCGCTGCTCACCAACGCCTACGTCGGCATGCGCGAGGTCGACCGCAGCACCGTGCAGGCGGCGAAGGGGATGGGGATGACCGGGCGACAGGTGATGTTTCACGTGGAACTGCCCCTTTCGCTCCCCATGGTCCTGAACGGCGTCCGGATCGCCGCCGTCCAGCTCGTCGCGACCGCCACCATCGCCGCACTCGCCGGCGGGGGCGGACTGGGCCGGATCATCACGGCGGGCTTCAACCTCGCCAGCACGCCCCAGGTGGTGGCCGGCGCGGTGCTGGTCGCCCTGTTCGCGCTGCTGGTGGAGGGGGTCTTCGAGGCCGCGGAACGCCTGGCGCCCCGGTGGACCAGGGGAGGGGCACGATGAGACGCGCCGCCGGAGCCCTGGCCGCCGCACTGCTCCTCACGGGCTGCTCGACCGGCCCGTCCCTGGAGACCCAGGGCGAGGTCACCGCGCCGCCCGGCGACAGCCACCATCTGACCATCGGGTCCGCCGGGTTCACCGAGAGCGACCTGCTCGCCCAGATGTACTCCCAGCTCCTGGAGCGGGCCGGATACGACACCTCCCTGCTCACCGTCGCCAACCGCGAACTGTACGAACCGGCCCTGGAGTCCGGTCAGATCGACGTCGTGCCCGAGTACGCGGCCACCTTCGCCGACTGGCTCAACGCCAAGACCAACGGCGCCGACGCACCGCCGGTCGGCTCACCTGACCTCGACGCCACCATGAAGGCCCTGCGGAAACTGGCGACCCCGCGCGGCCTCACCGTCCTCGACCCGGGCCGGGCGGTCGACCAGAACGCCTTCGCCGTGAGCGCGTCCTACGCCCGCGAGCACCGGCTGAGGACGCTGAGCGACCTGGGCGCCTCGGGGCTTGAGGTGCGGCTCGCGGCGGGCGACGAGTGCGTGCAACGGCCGTACTGCGAACCGGGGTTGAAGAAGACCTACGGCATCGACGTCACCGGTGTCGACCCCAAGGGCGTCGGCACGACCCAGGCCAAACGGGCCGTGCAGAGCGGCCAGGACCAGATGGTGCTGACGACCACGACGGACGCCACGCTGGACGACTTCGGCCTGGTGCTGCTGGCCGACGACAAGCACCTCCAGAACGCCGACTACGTCGTCCCGGTGGTGAACCGCTCCCGCGCGGGCGCCGAGGGTGTCACCAGGGCCCTGGGCGCACTGAACGACGTCCTGACCACGGCCGACCTCGCGTCGATGAACCAACAGGTCGACAGCTGGCGGCGGTTGGCGTCGGACGTGGCCCGGAACTACCTGGAGGACAAGGGCCTGCTGAAGTGACGCGCGGGGGCGTTGTCAGTGCTGCCCTGTACGTTTCGGGGCATGGGGATCTATCTGGTGAGTGTGGCCGCGCAGGAGTGGTTCGACGCCGACGAGGAGGAGGGCCGGGGGGCCGTCGCCTCGGGGCTGAACGAAGAGCTGCGCAGCCGGGGGCTGCCGCCGTACGAGTCCGTGCCCGAGGCGACCGAGTTCGACCGCGGGTCGGGGCAGCGGTTCGAGGAGAAGCTGGTGCCGTCGATGCAGGGCTTCCTCGAGTTGGCCCGTGCACGGCTGGCACCCGGCGAGCCGGAGTCCCTCCTCGACTGGTCGGTACTGGTGCCGGTGCCGCTCGACACGGAGATCGAACTGCCGGTGGAGTCCCCCTACTCCGACACCACGGTGATCGCCGGAGCCCCGAAGATCCTGGGCCTGGCGCAACAGCTGGCCGAGGCCGTGCGGTTGCCGCTGGACGAGATACCCGAGACCTGCGACAACCTCGACCTCACCTTCTGGTTCCTCGAAGGCGACGCCGAGCGGGTGGCCGCCGCCCGGCCCGGACCGTGGGGCGAGGACCTGGACACCGCCTTCTACGTCGCCGTGTACCTGCGTGCCGCCCAGCACTCCCTGCGCCGCGGCTGCCCGATCGTCTACAGCTGACGTGACGACTCCGTGACGCCGGTGACCGTACTGGTGCGATGACGGGGCTTCACGGGGCGGGGCGCGGCCGGTACACCCGGTTCATGGGGGACAACCACGGGGGACGGCGCCCATGGTGGCGTCGGTCGAGAGAGATGTTCGGCGGGGCGGAGATCGAGCGGCGGCCCGTGCGGCTGGCGGAGCTGGTACGACGACCCGACGACGAGGTGGCCTACAAGGCCTTCTGCGAGGCGTACCCGGCGCAGCACCTGGGGATGGAGCGGGCGCTCGGGACCTCGCAGTGCGCGTTCGACCGCACGACCCGCCAGGCCGTGCGGCAGACCCTGACCAGGGCCCTGCGCAACGTGCTCGACGACAGCGGCCCGAAGTCCGCCGACTACGTGCGTGGCTACCTCGACCAGGAACTCGCCGACGTGCACGCCTGGCTGGAGCAGGACCGGGCCACCGCCGTGGCCCGGGGACTCAACGTCGGCCTGGGCCTGGGCGCCCTCGCCGGGGTGCTGCTGCTGGCCGTCCCGCTCCTGGCCGGTGTGCCCGCCCTCCACCTGCTCGGCGTCACCCTCGGCTGCGGCGACCGCTGGGGCCTGCTGGGCGTGTTCGCCGCGGGCGGGGTGGGCGCCCTGGGCGCGGTGCTGAGCGTGCTCGTCCGGCTGAGGGTCAGTGCCGAGGAACTGGCGTGCCGTCAGGCGACAGGACCGGGAAGCGCACAGGTACCGGCCCGACAGCTGGCCCGGCGGATGCGTCACGAGGGCGTCTACCGCGTGTTCGTCGGCTGGATCCTCGCGACGGCCGTCTACCTGGTGCTCAGCGGCGGCATCGTGCCGGTCGTCGAGATCCCGACCACGGCGGCCGACGTCTGCCTGCCGGCCGGACAGGCCGTCCCGGGCACCCGGTTCTGGTCCTTCTGGTGCGCCATCGGCTTCGTCGCGGGCTTCAACGAGCGGTGGGCCTTCGGAATCCTCCGACGGGACACACCTCGCAAGCGGACAGGGAGCACCTGAGCGGGGCCGTGCCGTGCGGCTCCGCCGCATGCCCGTGATCCGCCGTACGCCACTGACCAGCTACGACGGCGCAGCAACTGTGTGACGGCGACGCATGCCCGCCTACGCGTCCGCGACCGAGTCGAACGGCACCTCCCCACGCGCCACTCCCAACGCGTCGGCGTCCACCGACCGCCTCAGCGCCTCATGCAGCTTCGCCGGCGTGAGCACCCCCATGAACCGCGAACCGTCCACCACGGCCACCCACCCCGCGTCATGCTGGAGCATCACCCCGAACGCCTGCTTCAAGGGCGCCCCCACCGGCACCCACGCGTTCATCCGCCGCGCCCGGTCACCCACCGACGCACCCGCACCGAGATCGTCGATACCCACCCACCCGTGCAGATCACCGTGCGCGTCGAGCACCACGGCCCACCGCGCCCCCTCGGCCCGCAACCGCTCCGCCGCCCGCTCACCCGGCTCGTCCAGACGCGCGACCGGCGGCTGCTCCAGATCGTCCGGCTCGATCTCCGTGACGGACAGCCGCTTCAGCCCACGGTCCGCACCGACGAACTCGGCCACGTACGGCGTCGAAGGCCGCCCCAGCACCGCCCCGGGCGTGTCGAACTGCTCGATCCGCCCCTGTCCGTACACGGCGATCCGGTCACCGAGCCGCACGGCCTCCTCGATGTCGTGCGTGACCAGCAACACCGTCTTGCGCACCGCGGCCTGCATCCGCAGGAACTCCTCCTGCAACTGCTCCCGCACCACCGGGTCCACCGCACCGAACGGCTCGTCCATCAGCAGCACCGGCGGATCGGCGGCCAGCGCCCGCGCCACCCCGACCCGCTGCCGCTGACCGCCCGACAACTGCTCCGGATAGCGCGGCCCGTACGTCTTCGGGTCCAGGCCCACCAGATCCAGCAGCTCGGCGGCCCGCACCCGCGCCTTCGCCCGCTTCCAGCCCACCAGGGAGGGCACGGTCGCCGTGTTGTCGAGGATCGTGCGGTGCGGGAAGAGCCCGACCTGCTGGATGACGTAGCCGATGCGCCGCCGCAGCCGGACCGGGTCGACGCCGGCGATGTCCTCGCCGTTCACGAAGATCCGCCCCGAGGTCGGCTCGATCAGCCGGTTGACCATCATCATCGTCGTCGTCTTGCCACAGCCCGACGGGCCCACGAGGGTGACCAGCTCACCCTCGGACACCTCGAAACTCAGGTCGTCCACCGCCGTCGTACCGTCCGGATACCGCTTGGTGACCTGCTCGAACCGGATCATGTCCTCACGCTAACGGCGTGGCCCCCGGCCCGCCCATCAACGGGGTCCCACCGGCTGGCGCGGCCGGGGATCCGCCGGTGAACGGTTTCAACGCACGCCCCGCGGCGAATTCTTCTGCCGAACCCGTAGACACGTGTCAGGCAGGCCACTAGCTTCGACCGCCGACCGTGCTGAATCGATACAACCCGCACCGGCCGAAGGGACAACGCGATGACCGACGCAGTCGACCGCACCGCCGTCGAGGGCCTCACCGTGGAGCACCGCGTCGACCCGCTCGGCGTGGACGAACCCCGCCCGAGATTCGGCTGGCGCACCGCCTCCCGGGTCCGAGGCCGCCGCCAGACGGCGTACCGCCTCCTGGTCGCCTCCTCGCCCGACCGCCTGACCGACGCCGGCGCGGACGTCTGGGACAGCGGCCGCGTCGACTCTGCGGACTCCGTGGCCGTGCGCTACGCGGGCCCGGAGCTGCACGCCTCGACGCGCTACCACTGGACGGTCCAGCTCTGGGACGAACACGACCACCGGCTCCCGGCCGCACCGCCCGCCCACTTCGAGACCGGCCTGCTCGGCACCGACGGCGTCGACGGCTGGGACGGCGCCCGCTGGATCACCATGGCGGGCAAGGCACCCAACAGCGCGGGCGCACCCCTGCTGCGGAACCAGACGGAACTCACGCACGACGGCGTCCGCGAAGCCAGGCTGTACGTGTCCGCGCTCGGCGTGTACGACGTCCACGTCAACGGCCACCGCGTCGGCGTGCCCCAGGACGGCGGCACCACCCAGGAACTGCTCACCCCGGGCTGGACCAACTACGACACCACCGTCAGCTACTTCACCTACGACGTGACGGATCTGCTCGCGGGGGAGCGGCAGGTCACCCTCGCGGCCGTGCTGGGCAACGGCTGGTACAACGGCCGGGTCTCCGAGCACAGCGTCTACTACTCCGAGGCAGGCAACCGCCTCGCCCTCAAGGCCCGGCTCCTGATCCGCTACGAGGACGGCTCGACACAGACCGTCGTGACGGCCCCCGGCGACGACTGGCGTGCCACCGACACCGGGCCCTACCGCGCCGACGACATCTACGACGGCCAGACCTACGACGCCCGCGCGGAGCTGCCCGGCTGGACCGCGAACGGCTTCGACGCCTCGGCCTGGGCGGGAGTCGAGGAACACGACTTCACCACCCGGTTCCCCGGCTCCCGGTTGGTCGCCTACCCGGGCGAGTCGGCCCGGCTGATGCCCGAGTGGGACCGCGTACCGCAGTCGGTCACCGTGTACACGGGCGGCGACGACTTCGTCCTCGACCCGGCCCGCACGGTCACCGAACCGGCCCGGGCCGCCACGGCGACCGTCACTCTGCACCCCGGCGACACCGTCGTGATCGACCTCGGCCAGAACCTGGTCGGCGTCCCCCGCTACACCCTGCGCGGCCCGGCGGGCGCCCAAGTCACCTTCAAGCCGGGGGAGATGCTCAACGACACCAGCGCGGGCGCCGACGGCCCCGAGGGCTCGGTCTACCGGGCCAATCTCCGCAGCGCCGGGGCCACCAGCACCTACATCCTCAAGGGCGACCCCGAGGGCGAGACCCACCAGGACTCCCTGACCTTCTACGGCTTCCGCCACGTCTGCGTCACCACCACCGAGACCGTCACCCTCACCGAACTGACCGGCAGGGTCGCCACCTCCGCCCTCCGCGACATCGGCACCGTCACCACCGACGACCCCGACGTCAACCAGCTGATCAGCAACGTCCGTTGGGGCCAGCGCGGCAACTACCTCTGGATTCCCACCGACTGCCCCCAGCGCGACGAGCGCCTCGGCTGGAGCGGCGACACCCAGCTCTTCGCCAACACCGGCCTCTACAACGCGGATGCGGTCGGCTTCCTGAGCCACTTCCAGGACATCCTGATCGAGTCGCAGCGCACCTACGGCACCGACGGCGCCCAGTTCACCTGGATCGCGCCCGGCTCCCGCTACAACGAGCCCGTCCCGGCGAGCGGTTGGGCGGACTGCGGGGTCGTCGTCCCCTGGACCGTGTGGCAGATGAGCGGCGACGCCACCCTCGTCGACCGCAGCTGGGACGCGATGACCGCCTACATGGACTGGATCCGCGCCCGCACCGGAGACACCTACGCCGGCCAGGGCGCGGTCTTCGGCGATTGGCTGGCCTTCCAGGTCACGAGCACCCAGCTCATCAGCGACGCCTACTACGGCTACAGCGCCCTGCTCATGGCGGACATGGCCCGCGGCACCGGCCGCACCGCCGAGGCCCGGGCCTACGAGGAGCTGTTCGCCCACATCAAGAGGGCGTTCGTCGCCAAGTACCTGAGCACCGACGGCGGCCGCCTCACGGTCCGTTCCAGCCTGGGCGACCCGCCGCCGTTCACCCCCGGCGACAGCCCCGCCAAGCCCGAGGACGACACCCAGACCGCCCTGCTCTGGGTCCTCAAACTCGGCTTCTACGACACCGAGGACCAGCGGCGCGGGCTCGTCCGGCTGCTCGCCGAGAACATCGGCAACTCCGCCGCCTACAAGGCCGCCCACCCCGACAGCGCCCGCGTCGGCTACGCCGAGAACACCCTCTCGGTCGGCTTCCTCGGCGTGAACGTCCTGGCTCCGGTCCTCACCGCGGAAGGCCAAGTCGGCCTGGCCTACGAGGTGTTGTACCAGGACGCCATGCCGTCCTGGCTGTACTCGGTGAAGAACGGCGCGACCACGGTCTGGGAGCGCTGGAACTCCTACTCGAAGGAGAACGGCTTCGGGCCGGTCGAGATGAACTCGTTCAACCACTACTCCTACGGCGCGATCATGGAGTGGATGTACGAGACCATGGCCGGCATCGCCAAGGACCCGGCACATCCGGGCTTCCGCCGCTTCCACCTGCGCCCGCACCTCGACCCGACCGGCAGGATCACCCGGGTCGCCTCCTCGCACCTGTCGCCCTACGGCGAGATCGTCAGCGAATGGGCGGTGCGGGACGGCGAGTTCACCCACCGGGTCGCGGTCCCCGCAGGCAGCACCGCGACCCTGGGCGTCCCCACGGCCGACCCCGACTCGGTGCGCGAGGGCGGCACACCCCTGTCACACGTGGACGGAGTGCGCTACCTCGGCTTCGAGGCAGGGGTCGCCTCGTACGAACTCCCCTCGGGCAGCTACGAGGTGACCTCGTCGCTGGCCTGATCCGCCACCAGCACCACCTCCAGGGTGCGCGGACCGTGCACCCCCTCGACCCGGTCCAGCTCGATGTCGCTGGTCGCCGAAGGACCGGAGATCCACGTCAACGGGCGTACCGGGTCGAGGCGTTCGAGGGCCTGCGGTACCGAGGACACGACCTGATCGGGGACCCGTACGACACAGATGTGGTGGTCCGGGACGAGGGTGATCCGGCGCCGGCCCTGGTCCGGGCCGCCGTCCAGCACGATGGTGCCGGTCTCGGCGACGGCCACCGCGCACGCGGTGACCACACTGTCGATCCGGTCCAGCTCGTGCGGGGTGCTCCCGGCCCGGTCGGGGACCTGCTCCGCGTCGGCCTCCGCCAGCCACGACGCCTCCAGGCCCGGCGGCACGAGGACCGTCCCGGCACCCCTGGCCGCCAGCATCCCGGCGAGGGTCGCTGGCAGGTCGGCCGTCGTGCAGCGGTGCACGATCGCCCGGTAGTCCGCGAGGTTCTCGGCCAGCAGCTCCACCGTCTCCTCGACGCTCCGGTCGCCGTGCTCCCGCAGATACGCGCGCTCGAACGGCGTGTCCTCGCCCGGCGCGTCGGCCAGCGCGCGCCGCACCCGGCCCAGGATCCGCTCCCTGCTGCTCACTTCGAGCCCCCCTTCTCGGATCGGCCGCCGTCGGTCCGCTGCCACCAGTCGCGGAACGGCTCCGCGGGCACGGGCGGCAGATCCCGCGTCCCGCTCCAGGCCTTGCCGGGTCCCGGCAGAGTGCGCGGATGCAGACGCCGGGTGCGGGAGGCCATCCGCTGCCCGGTGCGCAGGGCACCGGGGCGGGCGAAGGCCCAGCGGGCCGCCCGCATCGCCGCACGCTCGGCCGCGTGCCCCTTGGCGGGCTTCAGCACCACCTTGTTGCCCTCACGGACCACCGGCCCGCCCTGCACGACCCGCTCCCGCAGATGCACCAGCACCTCGGGGATGTCGATGGCGACCGGGCAGACCTCGTAGCAGGCCCCGCACAGACTCGACGCATACGGCAGGGAGGCGTCGATCTCGCTCGCCGTGCCCCGGAGTTGGGGGCTCAGGATCGCGCCGATCGGACCCGGGTAGACCGAGCCGTAGGCGTGGCCCCCCGCCCGCTCGTACACCGGGCAGACGTTCAGACAGGCCGAGCAGCGGATGCACCGCAGCGCCTGGCGGCCGACCTCGTCGGCGAGGGTGTCGGAGCGGCCGTTGTCGAGCAGGACGAGGTGGAAGTTCTGCGGGCCGTCCTCGTCCGTGGTGCCGGTCCAGGTGGACGTGTACGGGTTCATGCGCTCGGCCGTCGAGGAGCGGGGCAGCGTCTGGAGGAAGACCTCCAGGTCCTGCCAGGTCGGCACGATCTTCTCGATGCCGACGACCGAGATCAGCGTCTCGGGCAGGGTCAGACACATCCGACCGTTGCCCTCGGACTCCACGACCACCAGGGTCCCGGTGTCGGCGACCATGAAGTTGGCGCCGGAGACGCCGACCTTGGCGCGCAGGAACTTCTCCCGCAGGTGCAGCCGGGCCGCCTCCGCCAGTTCGGCGGGCGTGTCGGTCAGGCCCTCGGGGGCCGGGCGGCCCCACTCGCTCATCTCGCGCTCGAAGATGTCCCGGATCTCGCCCCGGTTGCGGTGGATGGCGGGGACGAGGATGTGCGAGGGCCGGTCCTTGCCCAACTGCACGATCAGCTCGGCGAGATCGGTCTCGTAGGCGCGGATCCCCGCCTCTTCCAGCGCCTCGTTCAGCCCGATCTCCTGCGTGGCCATCGACTTGACCTTGACGACCTCCGACTCGCCGGTCATCTTGACGAGCCGGGTCACGATCTCGTTCGCCTCGTCGGCGTCGGCGGCCCAGTGGACCGTGCCGCCCGCCGCCACGACCGACTCCTCCAACTGGACGAGATAGCGGTCGAGATGGGCCAGCGTGTGGTCCTTGATCCGCTTGCCCGCCTCGCGCAGCTCCGCCCAGTCGGAGACCTCGGCGACGGCGTTCGCCCGCTTGGCGCGGATCGTGTGCGTGGCATGGCGCAGATTGCCGCGCAGCGTCTGGTTGCTGACCGCCTCGTGCGCGGCCTTCGGGAAGGCCGGCATCCCTACGAACGTTCCGCTCATACGGCCGGTTCCTCCTCCGTGCTCGCCAGGATCTCCGCGATGTGCACCGGCCGCATGCCCGACTCCAGCCGGCCCATCGTGCCCCCGATGTGCATGAGGCAGGAGTTGTCGGCCGCGCACAGCACCTCGGCGCCCGTCGACTCGGCGTTGCGCACCTTGTCCGCGCCCATCGCCGCCGAGACATCGGAGTTCTTCAGTGCGAAGGTGCCACCGAAACCGCAGCACTCGTCGGCACCCGGAAGCTCCTTCAGCTCAAGCCCCTTGACCGCCTGGAGCAGCCGCCGGGGCCGGTCGCCGAGCCCGAGACCGCGCAGTCCGTGACAGGTCGGGTGGTAGGTCACCGTGTGCGGGTAGTACGCCCCGACGTCCGTCACCCCCACCACGTCCACCAGGAACTCCGTCAGCTCGTACGTCTTCGGCACCACCGGCGCCAGCGTCGCCGCGAGGCTCTCCCCGCGCCCCTCGGCCCGGGCCCGCTCACCCATCCGCGGATACAGCTCCCGCACCATCGCCCCGCACGAACCGGACGGCGTCACGATCGCCTCGTACTCCCGGAAGACATCGGAGAAATGCCGGGCCAGCGGTTCCGCCTCATGCCGGTAGCCGGTGTTGTAGTGCGCCTGCCCGCAGCAGGTCTGGGACATCGGGAAGTCCACGTCGACGCCCAGCCTGGTCAGCAGTTTCACCACAGCGCGCCCGGTGTCCGGATAGAGCGTGTCGTTGACACAGGTCAGGAACAGGGCGACACGCATCGCGGCTCCTTGTGGTCGATCATCGGATGAGTGAAGCGTAGTCCGGGGGCGAGGCCCGGGGGAGACCCCGGTCAGGCCCCGGCGAGCCGGGCCTGCGCCTCGCGCCACCGCCCGGTGTCGCCCTGGGGCTCGTACCGGGTGAGCGGCTGGGTCCGGGTGAGCAGTTCGCGCCCGCCCGCGAGGTCGCCGACGAGCCCGTGGGCCCGCGCCTGGACCAGGACGTTCCCGAGCGCGGCGGCCTCGGTCGGCCCCGCCACCACCGGCAGCCCGCAGGCGTCGGCGGTCAGCTGGCAGAGCAGCGCGTTGCGCGTCCCGCCCCCGACGACGTGCACGACGTCCACGGGGTGGTCGGCCAGCCGCTGCGCCTCCTCGACGGCCTTGCGGTGAGCGAGGGCCAGCGAGTCGAGGATGCACCGGGTGACGTCGGCGGGCGTCCGCGGCACCGGCTGCCCGGAGGCGCGGCACGCCTCGGCGATCCGTTCCGGCATCCGGCCCGGTGCGAGAAAGGCCGCGTCCCCCGCGTCCACCACCGACCGCAGCGCCGGCACCTTGGCCGCCTCCAGCAGCAGCTCGCCCAGATCCGGGTCGCCCCAGGCCCGTACGCACTCCTGGAGCAGCCACAGCCCCATGATGTTCCGCAGATACCGGACCGTGCCGTCGAGCCCCAGCTCATTGGTGAAGTTGGCGGCCCGGCTCTCCTCCGTCAGCACCGGCGCGTCCAGTTCGAGTCCGGCGAGGGACCAGGTGCCGGTGCAGATGTAGGCGAACCGCTCACCGACCGCGGGCACGGCGGCCACCGCGGAGGCGGTGTCGTGCGAACCGACGGCCGTGACCGGGACGGGCCCTCGCAGACCCGCTTCCTCCAGCACCTCGGGCCGTAGCAGCCCCGCCGGGTCGCCCGGTTGCCGCAGCGGCGCGAACAACTCCAGGTCGATGCCCAGCCGTTCGGCGATCCCGTACGACCACTCGCGCGTCCGGGGATCGATCAGCTGGGTCGTCGAGGCGTTGGTCAGCTCCGTGCCCTGCTCGCCGGTGAGCCAGTAGGTGAGCAGGTCGGGGACGAGCAACAGCCGCTCGGCGCCCGCGAGTTGATCGGCCACGAGCTGGTACAGGGTGTTGAAGGGCGCGTACTGGAGCCCGGTCGCCCCGTACAGCTCCGGCGCGGGCACGGACGCCCACACCTTCTCCGCGACGCCCTCGGTGCGGGAGTCGCGGTAGTGCACGGGGTTGCCGAGCAGCCTGCCGTCCGCGTCCAGCAGCCCGTAGTCCACGGCCCAGCTGTCGATGCCGACGGAGTCGACCTGCCCGGCCGCCCTGAGCCCGTCCAGGACACCGCCGTAGAGCGAGAGGATGTCCCAGCGCAGCCCCTCCGGGAGGCGCACCGGACGGTTCACGAACCGGTGCGCCTCGGACAGCTCCAGGCTGTCCGGGCCGACGCGGCCGACCATGACACGTCCGCTGGACGCGCCGAGGTCGACCGCGGCGTACGACTTCACGGACCCGCTCATCGCAGGAAGGCGGCCGCGACGCCGGCGTCGACGGGGACGTGCAGACCGGTGGTGTGGGTCAACTCCCCACCGGTCAGGGCGAAGACGGCGTTGGCGACATGCTCGGGGAGCACCTCGCGCTTGAGGATGGTCCGCTGGGCGTAGAACTCGCCCAGCTTCTCCTCCTCCACGCCGTACACGGCCGCCCGCTTGGCGCCCCAGCCGCCGGCGAAGATGCCCGAGCCGCGCACCACGCCGTCCGGGTTGACCCCGTTGACGCGGATGCCGTGCTCACCCAACTCGGCGGCCAGCAGCCGGACCTGGTGAGCCTGGTCGGCCTTGGTCGCGGAGTAGGCGATGTTGTTGGGGCCGGCGAAGACGGCGTTCTTGGAGGCGATGTAGACGACGTCGCCGCCCAGCTTCTGCGCGATCATCACCCGGGCCGCCTCACGCGAGACCAGGAACGAACCGCGCGCCATGATGTCGTGCTGGAGGTCCCAGTCGCGCGCCGAAGTCTCCAGCAGGGGCTTGGAGATGGAGATACCGGCGTTGTTGACGACCAGGTCCACCCCGCCGAACGCGAGCAGGGCCGCCTTGAAGGCCGAGGCGATCTGCTCCTCGTCCGTCACGTCCACGGTCACCGCGACGGCCTTGTCCGACCCACCCAGCTCCTCCGCGACCGAGGCCGCGTTCTCGGCGTTGAGATCGGCGACGACGACACACGCGCCCTCGGCGACCAGCCGCTGCGCGATGGCCTTGCCGATCCCGCTGCCGGCCCCGGTCACGAGCGCGACCCGCGTCGCGAGCGGCTTGGGCTTCGGCATCCGCTGGAGCTTGGCCTCCTCAAGGGCCCAGTACTCGATGCGGAACTTCTCGGACTCCTCGATCGGCGCGTACGACGAGACCGCCTCGGCGCCCCGCATCACGTTGATCGCGTTGACGTAGAACTCACCCGCGACCCGGGCGGTCTGCTTGTCCTTGCCGAAGGAGAACATGCCGACACCCGGGATCAGCACGATCGCCGGGTCGGCGCCGCGCATGGCGGGGGAGTCGGGCAGCGCGTGCCGCTGGTAGTAGGCGGCGTACTCCTCGCGGTACTCGGCGTGCAGTGCGTCCAGCCGCGCGACGGCCTCCTCCAGCGGAGCGGTCGGCGGCAGGTCGAGGACCAGCGGCCGCACCTTGGTGCGCAGGAAGTGGTCCGGGCAGGAGGTACCGAGCGCGGCGAGCCGCGGGTGCTCGGCACGGGCCAGGAACTCAAGGACCGGCGCGGAGTCGTTGAAGTGCCCGACCTGCGGCTTGTCCTGGGAGGCGATGGCCCGGACGTACGGCGCGAGCGCGGCGGCCCGCTCCTTCCGGTCGGCCTCGCCGAGGGCGCCGTACCCCTCGACGACCGGCCCGAAGGGCTCGGCCTTGCCGCGCTCCTCCAGGAACCTCTCGGCGGTCCTGATGATGTGCAGCGAGTTCTTCTCGCACTCCTCGGCCGTGTCACCCCACGCGGTGATCCCGTGTCCGCCGAGCACGACCCCGATCGCCTGCGGGTTGGCCGCCTTGATCGCGGCGATGTCCAGCCCCAACTGGAACCCGGGCCGCCGCCACGGCACCCACGCCACGGTGTCCCCGAAACACTCGGCGGTCAGCTTCTCCCCGTCGGCCGCACAGGCGAGCGCGATACCGGAATCGGGGTGCAGATGATCGACATGAGCCGCCTCGACGAGCCCGTGCATGGCGGTGTCGATGGACGGAGCGGCACCCCCCTTCCCGTGCAGGCAGTAGTCGAACGCGGCGACCATCTCGTCCTCGCGCTCCACACCCGGATACACATCGACGAGCGCCCGCATCCGATCGAGCCGCAGCACGGCGAGCCCCGCCTCGGTCAGCGTCCCGAGATCCCCGCCGGACCCCTTGACCCACATCAGCTCCACATCACCCCCGGTCACGGGGTCGACGGAGGTGCCCTTGGCGGACGCGTTGCCACCGGCGTAGTTGGTGTTGCGGGCATCGGAGCCGAGCCGATGGGAACGTGCCAGGAGAGCGGCGGCTTCGGGATGGGTTGCCATGAATTTCGGTTCCTTACTGGGGATAGGGCGGGGATATGCCTTTAGGGGCGCGGGGAACTGCGCGACCAGCCACAGACGGCCGGCAGCCCGCAGACTTCAGGACGAGGCAGACGCTTACGCCCCCCAACCGGCCTGATGTCCACCCACTCGCTCGGACACGATCTTCTCGGCCCACCCGGACCGCTTGTACGCAGCGATGGGGTTGGCATCGAGCCCCATCTCCTCACGCACCTCGCCAAGCAGCGGCCGCACATCCGTGTTGTACGCGTCCATCAACACCGCGTTCGCCTCAAGAACATCCCCCTCGCGCTGAGCCACACCAAGAGCATCCCGGTCGACCAGCAGAGCCTTCGCCGTCGCTTCCTGCACGTTCATCACCGACCGGATGATCGCCGGAATCTTCGCCTCGATGTTGTGGCACTGGTCGAGCATGAACGCCACGTCGGACGAGAACCCGCCCCCACGCACCACCTCGTACATGATCCGAAACAGCTGGAACGGATCAGCCGCCCCCACCATGAGGTCGTCGTCGGCGTAGAACCGCGAGTTGAAGTCGAACCCGCCGAGCTTCCCCTCCCGCAGCAGCGTGGTGACGATGAACTCGATGTTGGTCCCCGGAGCGTGGTGCCCGGTGTCGACGACGACCTGCGCCTTCTCGCCGAGCTTGAGGCAGTGCGCGTACGCCGTCCCCCAGTCCGGCACGTCCGTGGAGTAGAAGGCGGGCTCGAAGAACTTGTACTCGAGCAGCATCCGCTGTCCGTCACCCAGACGGTCGTACACCTCGGAGAGACCTTCGGCGAGCCGGTCCTGCCGGGCGCGCAGATCGTCCTGGCCGGGATAGTTCGTCCCGTCGGCGAACCACAGCTTCAGGTCCCGGGACCCGGTCGCGTCCATGATGTCGACGCACTCCAGCAGATGATCGAGGGCCTTCCGGCGCACCGCGGCGTCCGGATGGCAGATGCTGCCGAGCTTGTAGTCGTCGTCCTGGAACGTGTTCGAGTTGATGGCGCCCAGCTTCACGCCCCGCTCGGAGGCGAACTTCGCCAGCGCGGCGTAGTCCTCGACCTTGTCCCAGGGGATGTGCAGCGCCACGGTCGGGGCCACGCCGGTGAACGCGTGCACCTGCGCCGCGTCCTCCAGTTTCTCCTGCGGGGTACGCGGTACGCCCTGCTGGGCGAACACCTTGAAGCGGGTCCCCGAGTTCCCGTACGCCCACGACGGCGTCTCGACGGCCTGTGTCTTGAGCGCGGCCTTCACCGCGGCGAGCTCGGTCACTTGAGGGCTCCTGTGACGTCGGGTCCGAAGGGCTGTGTGAACTGCTTCTCTGTGAAACGATTCAAGACGGGAAAATATGAGGACCCGGCAAGGGTGTCAACCCCTGCGACCAAGGCTGTTGCTCGTGACCCGGCTGTGACCTGAGTTCATCGAAAGATTTTCGACACGGACCCATTGACGTGACATGCGCTCCATGCCTAACGTCCCGGCAACCAAGTTGAAACCTTTCACGACGCCGTGAGGGCCGTCCCGCCGGCGTCGTCGAGGAGCCCCCAATGACCCACCCGTCCACCACGGGTCCGGCCCCGGTTCTCGCGCTCAGGGACATCTCGAAGTCCTTCGGCGCGGTTCGCGCCCTGCGGGACGTCTCCCTGGAGCTGTTTCCCGGGGAGGTGCACGCCATCGCCGGCGAGAACGGCGCGGGCAAGTCGACCCTCATCAAGACCCTCGCGGGAGTGCACCGGCCGGACGCCGGCCAGGTGCTGCTCGACGGCGAGCCGGTCGCCTTCCACGGTCCCGGTGACGCCCGCGACGCCGGCATCGCCGTGATCTACCAGGAGCCCACGCTCTTTCCCGACCTGTCGATCGCCGAGAACATCTTCATGGGCCGCCAGCCCAAGCGCGCCCTCGGCCGGATCGACCACAAGGCCACGCACGCCGCGACCCTCGCCCTGATGCAGCGCCTCGGTGTCGAGCTCGACCCCGACCGCCCGGCGCGCGGACTGTCCATCGCCGACCAGCAGATCGTCGAGATCGCCAAGGCGCTGTCCTTCGAGGCCCGCGTCCTGATCATGGACGAGCCGACCGCGGCCCTGACCGGCAGCGAGGTGGCCCGCCTCTTCGGCGTCGTCAAGACCCTGCGCGAACAGGGCGCCGCGATCCTGTTCATCTCGCACCGCCTGGAGGAGATCTTCCAGATCTGCCAGACGGTCACCACCCTGCGCGACGGCGCCTGGATCTCCAGCGAGCCGATCGACGGCATGACCGAGGACGACCTCGTCCGCCGCATGGTCGGCCGTGATCTCGAAGAGCTCTACCCGAAGCAGGACGTACGCGCCGGAGAGGTCGCGCTCACCGTGAGCCGGCTGACCCGGGAGGGCGTCTTCACCGATGTCTCGTTCGAGGTCAGGCGCGGCGAGATCGTCGGACTCGCGGGGCTCGTCGGCGCGGGCCGCACCGAGGTCGCCCGAGCGGTGTTCGGCATCGACCGCTGGGACGCCGGCGAGGTCTCCGTGGACGGCAGGACACTGGTCAACGGCGCCCCCTCGACCGCGATGGCCGCGGGCCTCGCCCTGGTCCCCGAGGACCGGCGCGCCCAGGGCCTGGTGATGGACATGTCCATCGAGCGGAACATCGGCCTCACCGGCCTCCGTACGACCGTCAAGGCCGGCCTGATGGACCGCGGCGCCGAACGCAGCCGCTCCCTCGACTGGGCCGTCAAGCTCCAGGTGAAGTACGCCCGGATCGCCGACACCGTCAACACCCTGTCGGGCGGCAACCAGCAGAAGGTCGTGCTCGCCAAGTGGCTGGCCACCGGCCCCAAGGTGCTCATCGTCGACGAGCCCACCCGAGGCATCGACGTCGGCACCAAGGCCGAGGTGCACCGGCTGCTCAGCGAGCTGGCCGCCGACGGGGTGGCCATCCTGATGATCTCCTCCGACCTGCCCGAGATCCTCGGCATGGCCGACCGCGTGCTCGTGATGCACGAGGGCCGCCTCACCGCCGAGATCCCGCGCTCCGACGCCACCGAGGAAACCGTGATGGCCGCAGCCACCGGGAGGGCCGCCGCATGACGGTGACGACTCCCAACCAGGCCCCTGTGACCGACGTACCCAAGTCCAGCGGCACCCGCCTGGTCGACCGTGTCTTCAAGATGCGCGAGCTGGCCATCCTGGTCGTCTTCCTGGTGATGATCGTCGTCACCCAGATCGGGAACAGCGACTTCCTCACCGAGCAGGGCATCAAGGACCTGCTGCTGAACGCCACGATCCTGGTCCTGGTGGCCACCGGCCAGTCGCTGGTCGTCATCACCAGGAACGTCGACCTGTCGGTCGGCTCCACCCTCGGCATCAGCGCCTTCGCCGCCGGCACCTATCTGCACGGCGGCGGCAACGCGGTCGTCGCGATCCTCCTCGCGGTCCTGCTGGGCATCGGCTTCGGCCTGCTCAACGGCCTGCTCGTCAGCCTCGGCCAGGTGCCCGCGCTCGTGGTCACCCTCGGCACCCTCTACATCATCCGCGGCATCGACTCGATCTGGGTCGGCTCCCGCCAGATCACGGCCGCCGACCTCCCCGACGGCTTCGTCGACTTCGGCTCCGGCGGCATCTCCGCGGTGCCCTACCTGGCCCTCATCGCACTCGCGGTGCTCATCGCCACCGCCTACTACCTCAAGCACTTCGGCAGCGGACGCGAGCTGTACGCGCTCGGCTCCAACCCCGAGGCCGCACGGCTCGCCGGCATCCCGGTGCGCAAGCGGATCCTCGCCGCCTACACCTTCTGCGGCGGCCTCGCAGGACTCGCCGGCGCGATGTACCTCGCCCGGTTCGGCAACGTCGACTCCGGGACCGGCAACGGCTACGAACTGACCGTCGTCAGCGCGGTCGTGGTCGGCGGCATCGTCTTCACCGGCGGCTCCGGCAGCGTCTACGGCGCGGCCCTCGGCGCCCTCCTGCTGACGTCCATCAACAGTGTGCTGCCCGCTCTCGGCGTCAGCTCGGTCTGGGTGCTCGCGATCAACGGCATCCTGCTCATCCTCGCCATCGCGGTCGACCGGGTCGTCGCGCTGCGGGTGGCCTCCGCCCTGAAGAAGAGGAACGCCCGCCATGCCTGACTCCCTGACGCGTGCGATCCGCTGGGACACGGTGGTCGGCGCGCTCCTGATCGTCGTCCTGCTGCTGTCCTTCGGCACGGTCGACGGCTTCGGCAACGCGCTGAACCTGTCCTTCCTGATCGGCAACACCCTGCCGATCGCGCTGATCGCCCTGCCCATGACCCTGCTCGTGGTCTCCGGCGAGATCGACCTGTCCGTCGCCTCCACCGCCGGTCTGTCCGGAGCGGTGATGGGCGCCCTGTGGAACCAGGGCCTGACGATCGAGGCGATCATCCCGATCTGCCTGCTGCTTGGCGTGGTCTGCGGTCTCGTCAACGGGCTGCTCGTGACCCGGCTCGGGCTGCCCTCCCTCGCCGTCACCATCGGCACCCTCGCCGCCTACCGGGGCATCGCGCAGATCGTGCTGGGCTCCGACGCGGTGACCGACTTCCCGACGCAGTACCTGGACTTCGCGGCCGGGCGGATCGGGGACACGTTCCTCCCGCAGGCCTTCCTGCCGTTCCTGGTGCTCTTCGCGATCGCCGTGGTCGTCCTGCACGCCACGCCGTTCGGCCGGTCCACGTTCGCGACCGGAGCCAGCGAGGAGGCCGCGCGGTTCGCCGGCATCCGGGTCAAGCGGCAGAAGCTGATCCTGTTCACGGTGACCGGCCTGATGGCCTCGCTCACCGGCATCTTCTGGGCCCTGCACTACGCCAGCGCCCGCTACGACAACGCCACCGGTCTCGAACTCTCCGTCATCGCCGCGGTGCTGCTCGGCGGCATCGACTTCGACGGCGGCAAGGGAACCCTGGGCGGCGCCATCGCCGGTGTCTTCCTGCTCGGCGCCCTCCAGAACGTGATGAGTCTCCAGGACGTCTCCGCACAGTCGCAGATCGTCGTGACCGGCGTCCTGCTCGTCCTCTCCGTGCTCGGCCCGCGGGTCGCACGGCAGATCTCGGTTGCGAGGGCCGGCCGCCGGGCCGCCTCGACGCCGGCGTCCAAGGCGCCCACACCGGCCGCGTAGGCCGGGCGCACAAGGAAACCTCGTATCCGCTCACCTCGTAAGGAAGTTCCGTCATGCGCAAGTCATCGCTCCGCCGTACCTGTGCGGCCCTCGCCGCCGGCACCTCCCTCGCCCTCGCCCTGACCGCCTGCGGCGGCACCACCAAGAAGGACGTGGAGAACGACGGCGCCTCGGCCGCCTCCACCGCCAAGGCCGACCCGAACGCGGCGACCAAGAAGGGCCTGACCGTCGGGTTCCTGCCCAAGCAGGTCAACAACCCGTATTTCACCTCCGCCGACAAGGGCGGCGAGGCGGCCCTGAAGGAGCTGGGCTCCAAGTACAAGGAGGTCGGTCCCTCCAGCGCCACCGACACCGCCGGTCAGGTCTCCTACGTCAACACGCTCACCCAGCAGCAGGTCAACGCGATGGCCGTGTCCGCGCAGGACCCGGGCGCCCTGTGCACCGCGCTCAAGCAGGCCATGAGCAACGACATCAAGGTCGTCACCTACGACTCCGACACCAAGCCGGAGTGCCGCAACGCCTTCGTCTCGCAGGCCTCCGCCGAGGACCTCGGCCGTACCGAGGTGCAGCTGCTCGCCGAGCAGATCGGCTACAAGGGCGAGATCGCGATCCTGTCCGCCGCGCAGACCGCGACGAACCAGAACACCTGGATCGACTTCATGAAGGACGAGCTGAAGGACGCCAAGTACAAGGACATCAAGCTCGTCAAGGTCGCGTACGGCAACGACGACGCCCAGCAGTCCTTCCAGCAGACCCAGGGCCTGCTCCAGGAGTACCCGAACCTGAAGGGGATCATCTCCCCGACCACGGTCGGCATCAAGGCCGCCGCCCAGTACCTCTCCGGCTCCAAGTACAAGGGCAAGGTCAAGCTGACCGGCCTCGGCACCCCCAACGACATGCGCAAGTACGTCAAGAACGGCACCGTGGACGCCTTCGAGCTGTGGGACCCGGCGAAGCTCGGCGCGCTGGCCGCGCAGACCGCCGTCGCCCTGTCCTCCGGTCAGATCACCGGCGCCGAGGGCGAGACCTTCAAGGCCGGCGGCACGACGTACACCATCGGCAAGGACGGCGTGATCAACCTCGGCAAGCCGACCGTGTTCAACGCCAAGAACATCGACCAGTTCAACTTCTAGTACGGGAGCGGTACTTCATGCAGCGCGTCTGTTTCCTGCTCAAGGTCCGCCAGGACAAGCTCGCCGAGTACCGCGAACGCCACGCCGCCGTGTGGCCCGAGATGCTCGAAGCACTCTCGGCCACCGGCTGGCACAACTACTCGCTCTTCCTGCGCGACGACGGCCTGCTCGTCGGCTATCTGGAGACCGAGGACTTCGCCGCCGCGCAGGCCGGCATGGAAGCCACCGAGGTCAACGCCCGCTGGCAGGCCGAGATGGGCGAGTTCTTCGAGTCCCTCGACGGAGCCCGCCCCGACGAGGCGATGAAACCGCTCACCGAGGTGTTCCACCTCGCCTGACCCTCCCCA
The DNA here is from genome assembly GCF_010548375.1 of Streptomyces sp. SID13726. Classification (GTDB taxonomy): domain Bacteria; phylum Actinomycetota; class Actinomycetes; order Streptomycetales; family Streptomycetaceae; genus Streptomyces. The sequence continues at coordinate 43,875 of NZ_JAAGLY010000011.1, read as the reverse complement.
TCAGGACATCAGGAGCCGCATCCATGAGAAGACGCACCCTGCTGGCAGGTGCCATCGTGTCCGCCATGTCCACCTCCGCGCTCACCGGCGGCACGGCCCGCGCCGCCGACCCCGGCCCCTCCGTCACCCGGACCGGAACCACCACGCTCGACAGCACGGCGATCTTCTTCGTCTCCTACGACGGCCTGGTCAACAACAACTCGTTCCAGAAGAACGGCCTGCTGACCTACAAGGGCTACCAGTACGCCGTCTGGTACACCTCCACCGGCAACGCGGTCGTAGGCCGCCGGGTCCTCGGCGGTACCACCTGGTCCAAGGTCACGCTCTCCCACGTGCTCAAGTCCAGCGACTCCCACAACGTCATCTCCATGGGCGTCTCCAAGGTCGACGGCCGGCTGCACCTCAACATGGACTCGCACAGCGACGGCTACTTCTACGTGAAGTCGATCGCGGGCCTCGTCGACAACCCGGCGTCCACGTCCTGGACCTCGGCGGTCTTCGGCGCCGTACAGACGAGCCTGGACGGCGTGGCCCTCACCTCGCAGTTCACCTACCCGCAGTTCGTCGCCACCCCCGACGGCAGGCTCCAGCTCAGCTACCGGGTCGCCATATCCGGCAACGGCCGCAACGCCCTGGCGGAGTACGACGGTTCGACCTGGACCAACCTCGGGGAGTGGTCCAGCGCCACCGGCACCTACACCAGCGAGCACGGCTCCTCGACGGCCCGCAACATGTACCTGCACGGCATCGACTACGACAAGAACGGCCGGCTGCACTCCTTCTTCACCTGGCGTGAGCAGAGCGGCGCCGTGATGTGCAACAGCGGCGGCATCACCAACCACGACACCGGCTACGTCTACTCCGACGACCGCGGCCGCACCTGGCGCAACAACGCCGGGACCGTCGTCGGCACCACCGGCGGCTCCGACAAGGTCGCCGTCACCGACAGCGGTCTGGTGATCGACTCCCTGAACCCGGACCACTCCCTGATGAACCAGGAGAGCCAGTTCACGGACTCCTCGGGCCTGCCGCACGCGATCATCAGCTACGTCCCCGGCCGCTTCGGTCAGTGCACGACGAACTACGTCGCCGACCGCACCGCCAACGGCCGCGCCTTCCACGTCCGCAAGAACTCCTCGGGCACCTGGCAGAAGACCGAGATCCCCGTCGTGCTCGGCTCCAGCCAGCGCACCAAGCTGATCCTGGACAAGTACGACAACGCCTACGCGATCTTCCCGTTCGGCCGGATCGCCGGCGCCTCCAAGGCGTCCGGGTACACCGACTGGACGGTCCTGTTCGACGGCAGCGGCCTCAACGCCTTCGGCGAGGTCGTCATCGACGAGATGCGGATCGCGCAGGACAACGTGCTGTCGTTCATGTACCAGGAGAAGTCGAGCGGTACGACCCCCTCGGCGCTCCACGTCGTGGACTTCGCGCTGCCCGCCTGACCGGAAATCGGTGTGGGGGCGGCCTGACGATAATGTGAAGGCCGTCCGGCCGCCCCCTCGTCTACCTGGAGGTCCCTGCCCGATGGCCCAGTCGGTGGGTATCAAGGACGTCGCCCGCGCCGCCGGAGTCTCCGTCGGCACGGTCTCGAACGTCATCAACCGCCCGGACTCCGTCGCCACCGAGACCCGGGCGCGCGTGCTGTCCGCGATAGACCGGCTCGGCTATGTCCGCAGCGAGTCCGCGCGCCAGCTGCGCGCCGGGCGCAGCCGGATCATGGGGCTGCTCGTCCTCGACATGGGCAACCCGTTCTTCGTCGACGTCGCCCGCGGCGCCGAGCGGGCCGCCCGCGACGACGGACTCGGCGTGATGGTCTGCAACAGCGCCCAGAGCGCGAGCGAGGAGGCCGAGTACCTCTCGCTCTTCGCCGAGCAGCGGGTCCGCGGGGTGCTGCTGACCCCGGCCGACGCGACCGGCCGCAACATCGAGACCTTCCGGCGCCACGGCATCCCCTTCGTGCTGGTCGACCGGGTCGCCGAGGGCACCACCGAGTGCTCGGTCTCCGTCGACGACGTCGCGGGCGGCGCCCTGGCCGTACGCCATCTCGTGGACGCCGGACACCGCTCCATCGCCTACGTCAGCGGCCCGCCGGGACTCAACCAGGTCCGCGACCGCCGTACCGGCGCCCTGAACGCGCTGGCCGAGGCGGGGCTGGGCCCCGAGCACCTGCGCGAGCTGCCCACCGAACGGCTCGACGTGGCCGCCGGCCGGGACGCCGGTGCCCGCCTCCTCGGCCTCGCGGACCGCCCGACCGCGGTGTTCTGCGCCAACGACCTGCTCGCCCTCGGCGTCCTTCAGGCCATGTACGCGGCCGGCATCACGGTCCCCGACGACCTCGCCATCGTCGGCTACGACGACATCGAGTTCGCCGCCGCCGCGGCCGTCCCGCTCACCTCGGTCCGCCAGCCCGCCGTCACCATGGGCGCGCTGGCCGCCGAGCTGCTGCTGGAGGAGACCGAGGCGGAGACCACCGGCAAGCGGCACGAACACCGCCGGGTGGTGCTCCAGCCCGAACTGGTGGTCCGGCGCTCCAGCCTCGCGGCCCGCTGATCCGGGATTCAGCAGGATTACATGATCGAAGGGGTCGGACGGCGGACGAACCTGTGCTGAACTGGGACGCGTCCGAAAATCCGTCCGTCCCGGGAGCCCTGTTGACCGCGACCTACCGCCAGCCCGGCCTCGTCCTCACCGACCGCCGCTTCACCGTCCCCCTCGACCACGCCGACCCGGCCGGGGAGACCATCGAGCTCTACGCCCGTGAGGCCGTGGCGAGCGACAAGGCGGGCCAGAACCTGCCGTGGCTGGTCTATCTCCAGGGCGGTCCCGGCTTCGGGGCGAACCGTTTCATCGGCAAGGGCGCCTGGTTCGGCCGTGCTCTGAAGGAGTACCGCGTCCTGCTGCTCGACCAGCGCGGCACCGGCCACTCCAGCCCCGCCAACCGCCAGACGCTCCCGCTGCGCGGCGGACCCGCCGAACAGGCCGACTACCTCAGCCGCTTCCGGGGCGACTCCATCGTCCGGGACTGCGAGGCGATCCGCGCCCAGGTCACCGGCGGCGCCCCCTGGACCGTCCTCGGCCAGAGCTTCGGCGGCTTCTGCGCGACGAGCTATCTGTCCCTGGCCCCCGAGGGCCTCGCCGCCGCCGTCATCACGGGCGGCCTGCCCTCCCTCGACGCCCACGCCGACGACGTCTACCGGGCCGCCTACCCGCGCGTCGAGCGCAAGGTCGCCGCGCACTACGCCCGCTACCCGATGGACGTCGAGCGGGCCCGCCGGATCGCCGAGCATCTCCTCACCCGCGAAGTGACCCTGCCGAACGGCTACCGCCTGACCGCGGAGGCCTTCCAGTCCGTCGGCATCCTCCTCGGCGGCAGCGAGGGCACGCACCGGCTGCACCACCTCCTCGAGGACGCCTTCGTCCGCACCCCGCGCGGCCACGAGCTGTCCGACGCGTTCCAGGAGGAGATCCAGGGCCTCCTCTCCTACGCCGCCCACCCGCTCTACGCCCTCGTCCACGAGATCATCTACGCCCAGGACGAGCGCCCCACCGACTGGTCGGCCGAGCGGGTGCGCGCCGAGTTCCCGCAGTTCGACGCGGCCAAGGCGCTCGCGGGCGACGAGCCGCTGCTGTTCACCGGCGAGTCCGTCCACCCCTGGACGTTCGAATGCGACCCGGCCCTGCGCCCGCTGCGCGAGACCGCCGAACTGCTCGCCGCCCGCACCGACTGGCAGCCCCTGTACGACTCGGCCCGCCTCGCGGCCAACGAGGTCCCGGTCGCCGCCGCCGTCTACCACGACGACATGTACGTCGACACCGTCCACTCCCTGCGCACGGCCCGCACCGTCCGCGGTCTGCGCAGCTGGGTGACGGACGAGTTCGAGCACGACGGCGTCCGCGCGGGCGGCCCCCGGGTCCTGGACCGGCTGCTCGCCCTCACCCGCGACGAGGCCTGATGTCAGTGGCCCGGACTAGTCTCGGGACATGACCGAGCCGCGCATCACCCCGCTTCAGCCCATGCCCGAGGACTGGCACCGCGCCCTCGCGGTGGTCGCCCACCCGGACGACCTGGAGTACGGCTGCTCGGCGGCGATCGCCGCCTGGACCGACGCGGGGCGAGAGGTGACCTACGTCCTCGCGACCCGCGGCGAGGCCGGCATCGACACCCTGGACCCCGCGACGTGCGGCCCGCTGCGCGAGCGGGAGCAGCGGGCGAGCGCCGCGGTGGTGGGCGTGTCGGCCGTGGAGTTCCTCGACCACAAGGACGGAGTGATCGAGTACGGCACCGCACTGCGCCGGGACATCGCCGCCGCGATCCGCCGCCACCGGCCGGAGCTGGTCATCACCCTCAACCACCGCGACACCTGGGGCGGCGTCGCCTGGAACACCCCCGACCACGTGGCCGTGGGCCGGGCCACTCTGGACGCGGCGGGGGACGCGGGCAACCGGTGGATCTTCCCGGAACTGACGGAACAGGGCCTGGAGCCGTGGGACGGCGTCCGCTGGGTCGCCGTGGCCGGCTCCGCCACCCCCACCCACGCGGTCGACGCGACCCCAGGGCTGGAGCGGGCGGTGCGCTCGCTGCTCGAACACCGCACCTACATCGAGGTGTTGACGGACGAGGACCCGGAGACGTACGTCCGGACCTTCCTGACCGGACACGCCACGACGACGGGGGAGCGGTTCGGCGGAAAGCCGGCCGTGGCCTTCGAGGTCTTCGCCAGATAGCCCCGCGGGCGACGACATGCCCCGCCCGGCATTCCGGCATATGGTTCATTTCGACCTTGTGTCGCTGCCGGAGGCCGAGAGGACGTCACCCGATGAGCACACCGTCACCCCACGGACGGTCCCGGATCACCGCCCTCGCCATGGCCCTGGCCGCCGCGAGCGCGCTCACCCTGACGGCGTGCGGTGGCGACGACGACTCCGGCGACTCCTCGACCCCCTCGGCGACGCCCACCGCCCCGGCCACGGCGTCCTTCTCCGGCAACGCGGCCTCCGCCCTTGCGTCGGCCGAGGCCTCGGTGCGCGCGGAGGTCTCCGAGCGCGCCGCGTCCGCCTCGGCGGCAGCCTCCGCCTTCGAGGCCTCCGTCTCCGCCGAGGTGGAGCGTGCCAACAAGGCGGCGCGGACCGAACTGGCCGAGGTCGACGGGCAGGGCAACGCGATGTCCGACGTCACCATGACGGGCAAGCCGCGCTCGGAGACCGGCGGGCTGCTCGCCGTGGTCGTCACCATCACCAACAAGACCGACAGCACGGCCTCGTACGCCGTCCAGGTCGACTTCCTCGACTCCTCGGGCAAGACCGTGGAGACCCGGTACGTCGGCGCCGAGGACCTGAAGCCGGGGGAGAAGGCCCAGCCCGTCGCCGTCAGCCGCAAGCCCGCAGACTCGGTGCTGACACCCAAGCTGGCGAAGGCACAACGCTATTGACCGTCGCCGTGCATGATGTGATCGTCTCGCTTTCACGGACGACACGGGGGTGGCGTGAACGGAACGGAACCGCTCGCGGAGCGCTTCCAGGAGCACCGCGAGCATCTGCTGGCGGTGGCCTACCGGCTGCTCGGCTCGCTGAGCGGGGCGGAGGAGGCGGTCCAGGAGACCTGGCTCGGACTCGACCGCGACGAGGGGGAGCGCAGCGAGGACCTGAGGGCCGGGCTCACCACGGCAGTCGGCCGGATCTGCCTCGACCGGCTGCGCTCACGCACCTCGGCCCCTGAGGCTTCCCAGGGGGACGCCTTCGTCCCCGACCCCGTGATCGGCCCGCTGTCCTGGACCGACCCGGAACAGGAGGCCGCGCACGCAGACGCGGTCGGCCTCGCGCTCCTGGTGGCGCTGGAGGACCTGGAGCCCGCCGAGCGCCTCGCGTTCGTGCTGCACGACATGTTCGCCGTGCCCTTCGCCGCCGTCGCGCCGATCCTGGGGCGCACCCCGGCCGCCACCGCGCGACTGGCCGGCCGAGCCCGCAGCCGGGTCCGGGGCGCCGCTCCGGCCACGGAGCCCGACCTGGGCAGACAGCGCGCGATCCTGGAGGAGTTCCTGGCCGCGTCCAAGGCGGGCGACCTCGCGGCCCTGATCGCCGTGCTCCACCCCGACGTCGTCCTGCGCGCCGACTCCGGGGTGCCGACCGGCGCCGCCGCCTCCAGGGTGGTGCGCGGCGCCGAAGCGGTGGCCGAACAGGCCCTGCTGTTCCCGGAGTTCGCCCACAGCGCGCGGCTCGCCCGGGTCAACGGCGGGGTCGGGGTCGTGAACGTCCCGGAGGGCAGGCCGCTGTCGGTGGTGGGCGTCACCGTCACCGAGGACCGGATCGCCGCCCTGCACGTCCTGGCCGACCCTGACCGGCTCGCCCGTCTCCGGCTGCCGGGCACCGGCTGACTCAGGCGGCCACGGCCAGCGCGCCGAGCGTCCGGTGCGGGCCCACGACCCGTCCGTCGGGCCGCAGCTCGCCGGTGTCGTCGAAGACGATGGTGCCGTCGCACAGCAGGCTCCAGCCCTGTTCGGGATGGGCCGAGACGACCACCGCGGCGCGACGGGCCGGACGGTCGACGGTGGGGCACGGGGGCTGGTGGGTGCACATGACGTCTCCTCGGTACGGTCGGCTCCTGCCTCCTACGGCCTGTCTCCGGGGCAGCCGAGCCTGTATTCCGTCGTATGTGCAGACCCCCACATCGCAGCGAACTCATCGGTGAGTCCGGCTCCGGCGGCCCGTTAGGCTTGCGGTGATGCCTGAACAAGTGACCGACCTGCGCGGCGACTGCGAGCGCTGTTTCGGACTGTGCTGTGTGGCCCTGCCCTTCACCGCCTCCGCGGACTTCGCCCTCGACAAGCCGGCCGGCAAGCCCTGTCCCAACCTCCGCGGCGACCACCGCTGCGGCATCCACGCCAGGCTGCGCGCCGAGGGCTTCAGCGGATGCACGGTCTACGACTGCTTCGGCGCCGGACAGCGGGTCTCGCAGGTCACCTTCGGCGGCCGGGACTGGCGTACCGGCACCCCCGAGCAGGCCCGGCTCATGACCGACGTGTTCCCCGTGGTGCGCCAGCTCCACGAACTGCTCTGGTACCTCACCGAGGCCCTGACCCTGCCCGCGGCCCGCCCGGTCCACGCCGACCTGCGCCGGTTGCGGGAGCGGACCGAGGCGCTGGCTCAGGGGACGCCTGAGGAGCTGACCGCGCTGGACGTGCCCGCGCACCGGCAGGAGGCCAACGTCCTGCTCCTGAGGACCAGCGAACTGGCGCGGGCCGGAACCGGCACCAAGGGCAGGAAGAGGAACCGCCGGGGCGCCGACCTGATGGGCGCCCGCCTCAAGGGCGCCGATCTGCGCGGGGCCACGCTCCGCGGTGCCTACCTCATCGCCGCCGACCTCACCGGCGCCGATCTGCGCGACGCGGACCTCATCGGTGCCGACCTGCGGGACGCCGACCTCACGGACGCGGACCTGACCGGCGCGTTCTTCCTCACTCAGCCCCAGCTGAACGCGGCCAGGGGCAGTGCGGGCACCCGGCTGCCGGGCTCAGTCACCCACCCCGTGCACTGGGCAGCGCGACCCTGAGGGCGAGGTCTCGTCGAGGTCCGCTCCGGGAGCGGCCTCGGCACCCCGGGCCTCCCGTCGCTCCAGGTTCAGCCGCAGCCCCTCCGGCATCAGCGTCAGCCGCTCCGTCACCTTGAGCTGATAGCCGGGGTCGGCGACCAGCTCGTAGCGGCGCAGCAGCAGCCCGAGGACCAGCGTGGCCTCGTGCAGCGCGAACTGCCGTCCGATGCAGGCCCGTGCCCCGGTGCCGAACGGCTTGAAGACGTGCGGGGGCCGGGACCGTACGGCCTTGGGGTCGAAGCGGTCCGGGTCGAAGAGCTCCGCGTCGGCGCCCCACACCCCGGGATCGCGCTGGAGCATCGGCGTGAGCACCAGCGTCCAGGCGCCGCGGCGCATCGGGTGCCTGCCGGCCAGCACGGTGTCCTCGACGGCCTCCCGGGCGAATGCGGGCGCGGTCGGCCACAGCCGCAGCGACTCGTCGAGCACCCGGCGCACGTACCGCAGCTTCGCGACCTGGTCGTAGTCCGGCACGGCGGTGGAGCCCCAGACGCGGTCCACCTCCGCACGCGCGCGTGCCGCGACCTCGGGGTGGTGGGAGAGGTAGTGCAGGGCGAAGGAGAGCGCGCCCGAGGTGGTCTCGTGGCCCGCCACCAGGAAGGTGATGACCTGTCGGCGGACGTTCTCCGGCGACAGCCGCTCACCGGTCTCCGGGTGGGCCGTCTCCAGCATCCGGTCCAGCAGATCACCGTCCCCGCCGGCCGCACGCCGGGTCCGGACCAGGTCGTCGACCATGCGGTTGAGGTAGGCGATGTCGTCCGCGTTGCGCTGCGCGGCACGTCGTAGCAGAGCGGGGAACGGCACGGAGTTGAGACGCTGCGCGTAGGACAGGGTGCCCACCATCGCCGTCACGAAGGGATGCGGCCGGTCCCGCTCGAAGGAGCCGAAGTCATGACCGAAGCCGGTCCGCGCGATGGTCTCCAGGGTCAGCTTGGTCATGTCCCCGGGGACGTCCACCGACCGGCCCGCCGCCTGCTCGCGGTCCCAGGCGTCCGTCAGCCGGCCGGCCACGGCCAGCATCATCGGGTGGTAGGCCGCCATGGCCTCCCGGCTGAAGCCCGGGGCGAGCACGTCGTGCGCCAGCTGCCAGTTCGGCTCGTGGTTGTACGCGGTGAAGAGGCCGTCCCCGGCGACCGGCCGCAGATTCGCGACCCCGAGGCCCACGTGCTTGGCGAACCGTGACTCGTCCGCGAGGTCCGCCACCAGATCGGCGCCCCAGGTGAACACGAACTCCCGGCCGAAGGCCTTGCGCCGGTAGATCGGCCCCAACTGGCGGGCGAACCGCAGGGAGTCCTGGAGCGGGGTGGCCCGGTCGACCCCCAGGACGTCACCGAGCAGGGGGAGCCGGCGCGGCGGATGCGGAATGCGGTCCAGCTCCGGCCAGCCCAGCTCGGCACTGCGGAATCCCCTCGGCCGCGTGGCCGTCGTCGTCTCCGCCATGACGCGATCTCCCTTGGTCCAGCGGCAGTTCAGCGCGTTGTACGTGGGTTCAATAGCGCGGCTCAGTCTGGTCCCCTTGTTGAACCGACGTCAAGTAAAGTGCGGGCATGGCCGGGAAGCAGGGCGAGCGCACGCGCCGCAGGCTCAGCACCGGGGAGCGCCGCGAGCAGCTCCTGTCGGTGGGGGCGAGGCTGTTCTCGGAGAGTCCGTACGACGACGTGTGGATCGAGCAGGTCGCCGAGATCGCCGGCGTCTCGCGCGGACTGCTCTACCACTACTTCCCGACGAAGCGGGACTTCTTCGCGGCCGTCGTCGAGCGGGAGAGCGAGCGGATGCTGGCCATGACCGCGGCCGTGCCCGGCATCCCGGTGCGCGAGCAGCTCACCGCGGGCCTCGACACATATCTGGAGTACGTCCACGCGCACGCACACGGCTTCCGCGCCTTCCATCGCGCCGATGCCGCGGGGGACCAGGCGGTGCGCCGGGTCTATCAGCGGGCGTTGGCCGCACAGGAGCGGCAGATCCTCGCGGCGCTGGCCGCGGACCCGGAGTTCGGGCCGGCGGCGGACGAGCGCCCCGACCTCCCACTCGCCGTCCGGGGCTGGCTGGCCTTCACCACCGCGGTCTGCCTGGAGTGGCTGCGCGGCCAGGATCTCTCTCGGGAGCAGGTGCGGGACCTGTGCGCCCGGGCCCTGTTGGGCGTTCTCAGGCCCTGATCGGAATTCACCCGTCCGTTGTCCCCACCGAGGTTGGCTTCGTCGCCGATCTTCGATAGGTTAGGCAAGGCTTACCTAAGGAGGCAATGGATGGGTGACAGCCAAACCTGGACGGCCGCGCCTTCCGCGGCGGAACACGCCCGGTCGGTGCTGGCCGCCGCGTGGTCCTGCGCGGTGACCGCGGAGGGCGGGCGCGAGGAGTTCGTCGGCGCGCACACCGTCGCCGAGGACGGGCGGGTGCTGCTGCACGTGCCCGAGGACAGCACCCTGCTCGCGGCCGCGATCTGCGCGCCCCGCGGCGAGCCGTCCGCCGTCCTGGAGTTCGCCGACGTGGCACCCGTCCCCGTGCGCGGCCGGATCCGCGCCCGGCTGTGGATCGCCGGCTGGTTCGTCCCCGGGGACGGCCACCTGGAGTTCAAGGCCACCCGCGTGGTGCTGCGCAGGCCCTCCGGGGCCGTCGTCATCGACCTCGACGACTTCGCCGCCGCCGCACCGGACCCGCTCGCCACCGCCGAGGCCGGTCTGCTCACCCACCTCGCCGACTGCCACCCCGACGCGATCGAGCGGCTCACCCGGCTCGTCGACTCCGACAGCCTGCACGGCGCGGTCCGCGTCCAGCCCCTCGCCGTCGACCGGCACGGACTGACACTGCGCATCGAACGCGCCCGCGCCCACGGCGACGTACGCCTGCCCTTCCACGCGCCCGCCGACGACGTCGCACGGCTCACCGAGCGCATGCACGTCCTGCTCACCCAGGCGAGCGCGGCGTCCTGCCCGCGCGCCCTACAGCGGCAGCGCACAGACGGCGACGGGTGAGGCGAACGGCTCCGCGGCGCGCCGGAGTTCACCGCTCGCCTGGTCCACGTGGAACACGCTGACGGTGCTCGACCGCTGATTCGCCGCGAACAGCAGCGTGCCCTTAGGCGAGAAGGCGATCTGCCGCGGGAAGTCACCACCCACCGGCACGGTGTCGAGCAGCCGCAGCCGGGCCCCGTCTGCCTCCACCGCGTACCGCGTCAGGCTGTTGTGGCCCCGGTTGGCGAGATAGGCGTAGGAGCCGTCCGCGGTGACCAGGAGCTGCGCCGGGTAGCTGGTGCCCGAGCCCGTACCCGTGGACTGCGCCGCCCCGACGGAGAGACGGCCGGTCCTCGGGTCGTAGCCGCAGACCGCCACCGTGTTGTCGACCTCGTTGGCCAGGTACGCGTACCGGCCGCCGGGGTGGAAGGTGAGGTGCCGCGGTCCGGCCCCCGCCCGGGTGTGCGCCCGCGAGACCTCCGTGAGCGCCCCAGTCCGTTCGTTGAGGCGGTAGCTGTAGACCGTGTCCGTGCCCAGGTCGACGGCGAGCACATGGCCGCCGTCGGGACTGGTGACGAACTGGTGGGCGTGCGGCCCCTCCTGGCCCGGCCCGGGCGCGGGGCTGGAGTGCGTGACCGACTCCCTGCGCTCGCCGAGCGTGCCGTCGGAACCGATCGGGTGCACGGCCACGCTCCCGTCGGCGTAGTTCGCGCTGAGCAGCCAGCGCCCGCCCGGATGCACCGACAGATGACACGGCCCCGCCCCGCCGGTGCTCCGGCTCCCCAGGACCTCCCGGTCGGACAGGCGTACGGCGGTCACGGCACCGGAGTCCTGCTCGGCGACCGCGTACAGGGTGCGGCCGTCGGGGTGCAGCGCGAGATAGGACGGGTTGACGACGCCGGTGATCGTTCCCTTGCCGGTGATACGGCCGCTCGTGGCGTCGTAGGTCGCCAGGCCGATGCCGGTGCCGCCGCCCTCGGCGGAGGTGTAGGTGCCGAGGTAGAGCGGGCGGGGGCCGGCCGGGGCCGCCGCGGAGGGAGTACCGGCCGGGCCGGGTGACGTGGCCGACGGGGCCGGGGACCGTGGCGGAGCCGCCGTGGAACCTCCGGAGGACGAGCAGCCGGTGACACCCGCCGCCGCTCCCGCCAGGACGCCGACGAAGCGGCGCCTGCTCCAGCCGCCGTTCGTACTGCCCATCCCTGCGCACTCCGGTGATCGATCGTCGCGGTCGTGAACAGCCACCTTCGCCCGGATCACCCGGCCGACGCAACCCGGGCACCGGCGCCCCGCTACCAGTCCCCGTCCTCGACCGGCTTGCCCGGCGCGTCCCCCAGCGGCTTGACCTGCTGTGACGTGGGCGCCTGCCAGGGCTCGTGGTCGTCCCCGAGCCATTCGCCGACCGGCTTCACGCCCTCCAGCGCGTCCGTGGGGGCCAGATCCTCGGCGTCCTGGTCGTAGTAGTCGAACCAGGGCAGTCCCGCCCTGGTGTAGGCCGCGCGGTCCACGGGGGACGGCGGCGGGGCCTCGCCGGTGATGCGGCGCCACTCCGGCGGGGTCACCAGGTGCACGAAGACCCGACCGGCCGGTGTGCCGGCCCAGTCGGACAGGGGCCGGTCGTCCTGGTAGACCTCCTGGCGCATGGAGCCGCCGACGCCGAGGCCCATCGCCGGAGCACTGCGCGGCGCGGCGGTCGGAGCGGGGGGCGCCGCCATCGCCATGGGCACGGCGGCGCCGTAGGCCATGGCGGGCCCGCCCGCCGACCGTGTCCGACGCTGCGCCTCGCGCCACTCGGCCAGCCGCTCCTCGACCAGCCCGAAGGCCTGGAGCTGCACCCCGCCCCAGACCTCCTCGCCGGTGACCTGCCCCTCGACGGTCGCGCCGAGCCCGAGCGGCACCGCCACGAACTGGCGGACCGTCCCCTTGCCGGAGTTGATGCCGTCCAGCCACGGCTGGCGGGGCAGCACCACGTAGTTCTGCGGATCACGGCGAGCCGGTCGCTCCACGGCTTCCCCGAGACCGCGCACACCTTGCCCACCCCGACCTGGAGCGCGGCGGGCTCGGTGGTGCCGCCGAAGCTCAGCCACATCGCCTCCCGCAGATACACCGGCAGCATCACCCCGCCCCGGGCCCGCCACCGCTCCGGCACGGTGTCCGGGTAGTCGGAGACCCGGCGCACCGGGAACTCGCCGAGCCCCGGCGGCAGCGGATGCGTGCCCGTCTCGGGCAGCCGCAGCGTGCGGACGAACCGCACCGCCGCACCGCCCGGCAGCCGCAGCGTGTTCCCGTCGATCCGCACGGTCGTGTCGGTCATCGGACCGCCCCCTTGGTCGTCGCGTCTGTCTCACTTGGAACGACGGGCGAGTGTCGGACGGTTCCGGCCCCACCGCTCCTGGAGCCGGGTCAGCTGCGGCATCCGCTCCCGCTGCTCACGGGCGGCCCGGTCCAGCTCCTCCAGGAGCCGGCGGGAGCGGTGCTCGGTGTCCAGCTCGTCGAGGATGCGGTTGACCTCGGTGAGCACGGCGCCGTGCAGCTGCCAGTGCCGGGCATCGCGCTGGACCTCTTCGAGCAGCAGCTGGGCCAGCTTGTCCCGGGTCGCCGTGGCCTGGCGCAGCTCGGCGGTGAGCCGGGCCTCCGCGGACTCGGCGCTCACGCTGACATGGGTGGTGACCAGCACCGCGAAGCTGACCACCGCGTCCCCGATCTCGGACAGCAGCTGCTCCACGGCCCGTCCGGTCTCCGGACCGAACAGCGGCTCGGGGTCCGGCCCCTCGTCGAGCGGGTCCGGCTCGTCCGCGAAGGGATCGCGCTCCTTCGCCAGGTCGGTCAGGGTACGGGCGAGGACCCGCAGCACCACCGTGCAGATCTCCAGGGTGTCCAGTCCGGTGCGCAGGACCACCCGGTGCAGCAGGCCCTCCTTCACCCTGGGGTTGAGTTTGAGGCTGTCCTCGGCCTGCTGGAGGGCCGCGTCCACCTCGACGATGTCGTGGTCGAGCTCGCGCGCCTCGTACAGCCGGGCCGTCGCGATCTCCACGGGCGTACGGCCCGCGGCCTCCTCGCCCATCCGCAGCAGCAGCTTCCGCACCCGGCGGGCCAGCCCCTCGATCGACTCGCCCGCCTCGTCGACCCACACCGGGGGAGCGAACAGCAGATTGCAGGCGAGGCCCACCACCGCGCCGATCAGGGTCTCCACCACCCGGGCCCAGGCCGTGTCCCCGACGGCCGTCACCCCGAGCACCAGCATCGCGCTGATCGCCACCTCGGGCACGAACTCCTCGACCCGCACCAGCCGTCCGACCACCAGCGAGGCCACGATCAGCAGGGCCAGGCTCCACCAGGTCAGACCCACCAGCAGACTGAACGCGATGGCGACCAGGACCCCCGCCACCACCGCGTTCACCCGGCGGATGCCGGTGGTGAGCGTGGCGTAGAGGGTGACCTGCACGACCAGCAGCGCGGTCAGGGGTGCGGTGAGCGGGGCCGCCTCGGGGCTGAGCCGCAGCGCGATGACGTACGCGATCGTCGCCGCGGCCGCCGACCGCAGCGTCCGCACGACCACAGGGTCCCGGCGCCGCTTCACGAACCGCACCAGGGACGCCGTCCACTCACGTACATCTCGCATCCTCAGGGTGTTCCTCTTCCACAGAAGCGTCCGGTGCACTCTTTGCGGACCGTAACTGTCCGCAAGCGTGCCCAGACTGTGGGGTGCGGCCGGTCCACGGCAAGGGGCCGGGACAGTGACGGCAGACACCCGGAGTTGCCCCGGGGGAAGGGAGTTCCCGCGCTTCAGCGGCCGGACGCGGCCCGGCTGCGGGACCGGTACCCGGCGATCTTCGCGAGGTTGCCGCAGCGGTCCATCGAGCACCAACGGCGGCGCCGGGCCTGCGAGTCGTCGAGGAACAGCAGCGAACAGTCCGGGTTCTCGCACTCCTTGACCCGCTCCAGGAGCGGCCCCCGCACCAGGAGTACGGCGTCCCGCGCCACCGTGGAGAGGGCCGCGCGGGCCGGAGTGCGCGCCGTCCAGCGGACCGGGCCCAGCTGGGGCGCGAGGTCCGGCTGGGCGGCGACGGCGTTGACCCGCTCCACGTCGGCGGGGTCCGGCCGCTGCCCGGCCATTGCCGCGCGGACCAGGCCGTACAGGGCCTCGCGCAGCAGGCGGGCGTCCGTGAGCTCGCGGGCGGTGACCCGCGCCGGGGTGTCGGCGGCGGTCAGCTCCGCCTCCGTGAACCAGCGCGCCAGGGCCCCGGCGTCGGGGATCCGCTCCAGGGGGGTGGCGTGCCGCTTGCCCAGCGTGGCCACGAAGTCCAGGCAGGGGCGACCGCCGACGAACGGGAACGCGAGCGCCGGGTCGGCGGGGGCGGGGCTGCCGGTCATGCCGTCGAGCGTACACCGGTTCATCCGGTGTCGACTCCGGGCGTGAGCCCCCTTGACACCGGTTGAGGTGGTGTCCGATGGTGACACCAGTTCAACAGGTGTCAGTCGCTTCGGGCGGCTGTGGCAGAGAGCGGGTGCGGTATGCGTGCGGTACGGATCGACGAGTTCGGCGGACCCGAGGTCCTGGTGCCGGTCGAGGTGCCCGACCCGGTGCCCGCCCCCGGCGAGGTGCTGGTGCGGATCGTCGCGGCCGGGGTGAACCGGGCGGACGCCCTGCTCCGGGCCGGCGTCTACCACGCGGCCGGACGCCCGCCGCTGATCCCCGGGATCGAGGCCGCAGGGGTCGTCGAGGCGGTGGGGGACGGCGTGACCGGCTTCGCGCCCGGGCAGCGGGTCATGGCCCTCAACGGCGCCAAATCACCCGGCTACTACGCCGAGTTGGCGGCCGTGCCCGCCACCCAGCTGGTCGCACTCCCGGACGGCCTGGACCTGACCAGGGCGGCCACCCTGCCGATCGCCTGGCTCAGCGCCTGGTACTGCCTGCGCGACCTCGCCCGCGTCGGCAAGGACGACACCGTGGTGGTGAAGGCGGCCGCGAGCGGGGTCGGCAGCGCCGCCGTGCAGATCGCCGCCGAGACCGGGGCACGGGTGATCGCGCTCGCCGGCTCGGCGGAAAAGGCAGCCTGGGCGGGGGAGTTCGGCGCCCAGGTCACCGTCGACACCTCCGCCCACCCCGACGACGCCGAGGTCGAGGAGGTGCTGCGGCTCACCGACGGCCGGGGCGCCGACGTCGTCCTGGACACCGTCGGCGGAGCCGCCTTCGCGCGCAGCCTGCGCCAGGTGGGCCACGGCGGCCGGGTCGTCTCCCTCGCCAACGTCGCCCTCGCGCCGAGCACCGTCGACACCCGCGACTTCTATCCCAAGAACGTGTCGATCCTCGGCTTCCAGCTCACCAACCTCCAGATACACGGCTACGACCCCCGCCCCGACCTGCGCGAACTGGCCGACCGGGTCGCCGCCGGCGTCTATCGCGTGCCCGTCGAGACCGTCGTACCCCTGACAGAGGCGCGGGCCGCCCACGAACGGCTGGAGCAGCGCGACAACCGGGGGAAGATCGTGCTGGCTGCCGGAGCGGAGGAGGCGTAGCCGTGCCGGGCTTCGGAGAGGGAGAGGCGTAGCGGCCCCGGAAACGAGATGCGGGCACCCTCCTCGACGGGTGATCATCCAGTGAGCCGTCGAGGAGGGGGAGCAGATGAGTCCGGTCGAGTCGGCACGCGCGCGTGCGGCGCTGCGTCATGTGGCCGCGGTCTCGGAGGGGCCGGCCGTCGCCCCCGGCCTGCGCGTCACGCTGAACTTCCACCCGGACCG
This sequence comes from Streptomyces sp. SID13726, assembly GCF_010548375.1. Taxonomy (GTDB): domain Bacteria; phylum Actinomycetota; class Actinomycetes; order Streptomycetales; family Streptomycetaceae; genus Streptomyces. Next base: position 27,597 of record NZ_JAAGLY010000011.1, on the reverse strand, counting down.
CCGCACCCGCGGCCTGACCGTCCTGGAGGCGCTCGCCCAGGACGGCGTCTACCACTCGCAGTTCGTCACCGGCACCAGCAACGGCGGGCTGACCGCGCACCCCGGCGGAGACCGCACGCGCTGGGAGAGCCGGATCTTCGGGGGCGCCTACGACGACGCGGACGCCCACGAGCGGCCCGTGTACGGCGCGTTGAACTTCCGCCGCCAAGTGGTCGGCGCGGCCCCGAGGTTCGGCTCCTCGCACTTCCGGCTGACCGGCGAGCCCCTCGCCCGCACCACCTTCTGCTACCCCGACAGCGCGGCCGAGCCGGTCCACTTCGGGGTCGCCGCCGGCATGTCCCTGATCGCCCGTGCGGAGGCGGACCAGCGGGACGCCCTCGACGACTACATCGAGGCCCAGGTGCACGGCGGTGTCGACCTCGCCCGCCATGTCGAGGCCCTCGTCCTGGACGCGAGCTACCGGAACACCCCCGTCGAGGCGGCGGCCCGCCTGCTGCCCGTCCCCGTCGAATGGCACCCCGGCTACCGGATCACCGTCGCCGAACTGCGCGCCCACGCCGACTACCGGGGCCAGGAGTACGCCGACCTGGGCGCGGCCGTCGCCGAGGACGGGCTGGTGGACCCGCGGATCATCGGCGACGCGGCACGGACCGGCCGGTACGAACTCCAGGACCTGAAGAAGGTCTGGCACACGCTGGCGCGATTCGGGGCGCCGGAGGGCGCGGGGACCGCCTACGCGGGAGCGGCCGAGGGAGGGACCGGGGGAGCGGCCGCGGGCGGCCAGACGCCGGTGGCCAGAATCCCCAGCGCGTAGGCGCGGGCGACCAGTTCCGTACGGTTTCCCGCGCCCCACCGCGCCGACAGCCGCCGCAGGTGGTAGTTGACCCCGTCCACCGTGAGGCCGGTCTCCCGGGCCGCGTGCGCGGTGGTCGCGCCGCCCGCGAGCAGCGCCAGGACGCGGGCCTCGACCGGCGTGACCGGCACGGGCTCGGCGGGAGAGTGCTCCCGCTCGCCCTCGACCCTGAGCATCACCAGCAGCGAGGGCGTCTCCCCGGCGGTGTCGCTCACCGGGTCCGCCGTCAGCTCCCCGAACCGCTCAGCGCCCGAGGGCGCCCGCCAGCACACCGAGACCTGATAGCGCGACCGGTGCCGCAGCCGCAGCGCCTCGGCGATCCGCTCCACCTGCGTGGCCTCCTGCGGCCGGAACAACTCCAGCACGTCCTCGCCGCGCAGCCGCCCCGGAGTCGTACCGCACTCCGCCGCCATCGCCGGGTTGGCCAGCAGGACGGCGCCGTACACATCGCACACCGCGACCGGCACCGAGACCCGGTCGAAGAGCATCAGGGCACGGTTGCGCCACACCACCGTCTCCGGGTGGGACCGGTCCACCAGCACCTCCAGCCGTCGCACGCAAGCGCCACACGCGTACGTGCACTACACAATCATGTAGGGGGCGGGGCCGGGCGGCCGGGACCCGGGGACCAGGCTTGACCGCAGTACTCCCGTACCGCGAAAGGCAGTTGTCGCGCCATGCCCCCCACCGCGCAGCCCACCACCCCCACCGGCCTCCCCGTCGTCGACATCACCGCCACCGGCCCAGGCCGCACCCCGCTCCAGCAGGTCATGGGCCTGATGCGCGAGCACGGCCCGCTGCTCGTACGGCGGCTGCACGGGCGGGACGTCACCTTCGTCGCCGATCTCGACCTGGTCACCGAACTCGCCGACGAGACCCGGTTCGCCAAGGCGATCGGGCCCGCGCTGGAGAACGTCCGGGAGTTCGCCGCCGACGGGCTCTTCACCGCCTACAACGACGAGCCGAACTGGGCCAAGGCCCACGACATCCTGATGCCCGCCTTCGCGCTGGGCTCGATGCGCACCTACCACCCGGTGATGCTGCGGGTGGCCCGGCGGCTCATCGGCTCCTGGGATCGCGCCGCCCACGACGGACGGCCGGTGGACATCGCCGACGACATGACCCGGATGACCCTCGACACCATCGGACTCGCCGGGTTCGGCTACGACTTCGGCTCCTTCGGCCGGGACGAGCCGCACCCCTTCGTCGAGTCGATGGTGCGCTGCCTGGAGTGGGCCATGACCCGGCTCGCCCGCACCCCGGGCGGCGACTACAGCGCGGCCGACGAGGCATTCCGTGCCGACGCCGGCCATCTGGCGCAGGTCGTCGACGACGTGATCAGCTCACGCCGGGCGTCCGGCGAGAACGGCACCGACGACCTCCTCGGGCTCATGCTCAGCGCGACGCACCCCGCCGACGGCACCACGCTCGACACCACCAACATCCGCAACCAGGTGATCACCTTCCTGATCGCGGGCCACGAGACGACCTCGGGCGCGATGTCCTTCGCCATGTACTACCTGGCCAAGCACCCGGCCGTGCTCGACCTCGTCCGGCGCGAGGTCGACGGGCTGTGGGGCGACACCGCCGACCCGAAGCCCACCTTCGACGAGGTCGGACGCCTCACCTGCACCCGCCAGGTCCTCAACGAGGCGCTCCGCCTCTGGCCCACGGCCGCCGCCTTCAGCCGCCAGGCCCGCGAGGACACCCTGCTCGGCGGGCGCATCCCGCTGCGCGCCGGACAGGCCCTCACCGTGGTCGCCCCGATGCTCCACCGGCAGCCCGTCTGGGGCGACAACCCCGAGCTGTTCGACCCCTCACGGTTCACCCCGGAGGCCGAGGCCGCCCGCTCCCCGCACGCCTTCAAGCCCTTCGGCACCGGCGAACGCGCCTGCATCGGGCGGCAGTTCGCCCTGCACGAGGCGACCATGCTGCTCGCGCTCCTCGTGCACCGCTACCGGCTGCACGACCACGCCGACTACCGGCTCACGGTGAAGGAGGCGCTCACCCTCAAGCCCGACGGCTTCACCCTCGAACTGACCCCCCGCACCCCGGCCGACCGCGCCCACACGCCCCTGCCCGGTGCCGTGCCGCAGAACACGGCCGCCCCGACCGCCGACAGCACCCTGCCCGCGCGGGTCCTGCCCGGCACCCGTGCCCTCTTCCTGCACGGCAGCAACTACGGCACCTGCCGCGACTTCGCGGCCGGACTCGCCGACGAGGCCGCCGCGCTCGGCTGCGACACCGAGGTCGCCCCCCTCGACGCCTATGCCGACGGCCTCCCCACCGACCGCCCGGTCGTCATCACCGCCGCCTCCTACAACGGCCAACCGACCGACGACGCCCGGGAGTTCGCGGCCTGGCTGGATGGCGACCACGACCTCACGGGCGTCTCCTGCGCCGTCCTCGGTGTCGGCGACCGCAACTGGGCTGCCACCTACCAGCACTTCCCGACCCGCGTCGACGAGCGCCTCGCCGAACTCGGCGCCACCCGCCTCCTGGACCGCGCCGCCGCCGACGCCTCCGGCGACCTCACCGGCACGGTCCGCACCTTCACCGGCGACCTGCGCACCGCGCTTCTCCAGGCGTACGGCGACCCGGACGCCACCGGCGCCGAGCCCGAGCAGGCAGCCGCGGCCTACGAGGTCCGCACCCTCACCGGCGGTCCCCTCGACGCCCTCGCCGAACGCCATGACCTGGTCCCGATGACCGTCACCGAGGCCCACGACCTCACCGCACCCGGCCACCCCCGCCTGAAGCGCTTCGTACGGCTCGCCCTGCCCGAGGGCGTCACCTACCGCACCGCCGACCACGTCACCGTGCTCCCGGTCAACGACAAGGTGCTCGTCGAGCGGGCCGCCGACGCGTTCGGCGTCGACCTCGACGCCGTACTGGACATCCGCGCCGCCCGCCCGCGCCGCGACGGACTCGCCGTCGACCGGCCCCTCACCGTGCGCCAACTCCTCACCCATCACGTCGAGTTGCGCCAGCGCCCGACCGCCGGGCAGCTCACCGCGCTGGCCGAGGCCAACCCCTGCCCGCCCGAGAAGGCCCGGCTCGCTGCCCTGTCCGACGACCCGCGCACCCTCGTCGAGATCTTCGAGACCCACCCCGCGCTGCGCGGCGCCCTCGGCTGGCCGGCCCTGCTCGACCTCCTGACACCCCTGCGCCCGCGCCACTACTCGGTGTCCTCGTCACCGCAGGCCGACCCCCGCCACCTCGACCTCATGGTCTCCCTGCTGGAGGCGCCCGCCCGCTCCGGCAACGGCACCTACCGCGGGACCGGCTCGGGACACCTCGTCGACGTCCAGCCCGGCGACACCGTCCTGGCCCGTGTGCAGCCGTGCCGGGAGGCCTTCCGGGTCGACCACTCCGCGCCGGTCGTGATGATCTCGGCCGGTACCGGCCTCGCCCCCTTCCGCGGTGCGGTCGCCGACCGGGTCGCCGCCCTGGGCCGGGGTGAACAACTCCCGCCCGCCCTCTGCTACTTCGGCTGCGACGCCCCGGACGCCGACTATCTGCACGCCGAGGAGCTGCGATCCGCGGAGGCCGTGGGCGCCGTCCGGCTCCGCCCCGCCTTCAGCCGGGCGCCCGAGGGCCCGGTGACCTTCGTGCAGCACCGCATCGCCGCCGAGGCCGCCGAGGTCTGGGAACTGCTCGACGCGGGCGCCCGTGTGTACGTCTGCGGAGACGGATCGCGAATGGCACCCGGAGTGCGGGACGCGTTCCGTACCCTGTTCCGGGAGCACACGCCGGACGCCGACGACACGGCCGCCGAGCAGTGGCTGGACGGACTGGTGCGGGACGGGCGTTACGTCGAGGACGTGTACGCCGCGGGCTGATCCGCGCGAACGCGAGGGAAGGGGCGGGGCCTTGGTGGACTCCTGGGAACGGGGAAAGCGCGTTCTGGAGAGTGCGGGCCTCGCACCCGGCCTGCTCGCCGGGGTGCGCGCCCTGACCGGCGGCACCTACAACACCGTCGAGGAACTCCTCCTCGCCGACGGCACTCGGTACATCCTCAAGGTCCCGCCCCCGTCCACCGTCCCCGGCCTGCGCCACGAGCGGGAACTCCTCGTCTCCGAGGTGGAGTTCTACCGCGCGGCCACCGCCGCCGAGGTCGCCGCCCCGCGCGTGGTGGCCGTCGGCGAGGACGGGGGCGTACCGCACCTGCTGATGACGGCGTGCCCCGGAGAGCCGTGGGACGCCTCGGTCACCGAGGGCGAAAAGGGGCCGCTGCGGCGGGAGTTGGGCCGTCAGGTGGCCCGGCTGCACACCGTGACCGGACCGGGCTACGGCTACCCGTCCGGCGCCCTCGGCCCGCTCGCCCCGGACTGGCGGACCGCGTTCACCACCCTCGTCGGAGCCGTCCTGGACGACGCCCGGGACTACGGCCCCCGACTGCCCCGCCCCCTCGACCGGGTGGCCGCCACCCTCGCCGCCGCCTTCCCCGCCCTCGACGACGTCACGGTGCCCGCGCTGGTCCACTTCGACCTGTGGGACGGGAACATCCTGCTGCACCGCCCGGACGGCGGGGAGCCGCGCATCGGCGGGCTCATCGACGGGGAGCGGATGTTCTGGGGCGACCCCCTCGCCGACTTCGTCTCCCTCGCACTGCTGGGCGACATCAGGAAGGACGAGGCGTTCCTCGCGGGCTACCGGGAGGCCGGCGGCCACGCCGAGTTCGACGACTCGGCCCGGCTGCGGCTGGCCCTCTACCGGGCCTACCTCGACCTGATCATGATCACCGAGACGATCCCCCGCGCGTACGACGCCGACCGGGTCCGCTGGGTCCAGGAGACGGTCGGTCCGGACCTGGTGGCCGCCCTGGACGAGATCGCGGCCCTCACCGCCGGTCCGTGATCGCCCTTGAATCGACCACCCCTTACCTCATAGTGTGAATTAAGGGTTCGAGGAAGGGAGCCGCATGACGGAGCGGAACGGGCGCACGGTACGCGACCTCAGACGGGCCAACCGCACGGCCGTACTCCAGCGCCTCTACTTCGACGGCCCCCTCAGCCGCTTCGAGCTGGGGCCGGTGACCGGGCTGAGTTCCGGCTCGGTCAGCAACGTCGTCGCCGACCTGGTCGCCGACGGGCTGGTGGAGGAGGCGGGCAGCGTCGACTCCGACGGCGGCCGTCCGCGCACCCTGCTGCGGGTGGCGCCCGACAGCGGCCACATGATCGGCGTCGACGTCGGCGAGACCCGGGTGCGCATCGAGCTGTTCGACCTCACCCTCACCGAACTCGCCCGCGCCGAAAGGCCGTTGACCGGGCGCCGGTACGACGTCGACGTCATCGTCGAGCACATCCGCGACGGCATCGCCGAAGTGCTCGCCGCCGCGGGCACCGCGCCCGAGCGGCTGCTCGGCGTCGGCATCGGGGTGCCGGGCATCGTCGAGCACACCCCCCACAGCGGGGCGGTCGTGCACGGCCAGACCATCGGCTGGGACGCGATCCCCCTCGAAGCCCTGCTGCGCACCGGCTCCCCGCTGCCCGAGAGCGCCCGGTACTTCATCGACAACGGCGCCAAGACCCTCGGCCAGGCCGAGATGTGGTTCGGCGGCGGACGCGGCGCCCACAACGCCGTCGTGGTCCTCTTCGGCTCCGGCGTCGGCGCCTGTCTGGTGACGCCCGAGGTCGAGCACGGCCGGGCGGTCGAATGGGGGCATCTGACCGTACGGGTCAGGGGGCGCCGCTGCCGCTGCGGGGCGCTGGGCTGCCTGGAGGCCTACGCGGGCGCCGAGTCCCTGCTGGATCGCTGGCGCGAGGAGGGCGGCCGTCCGCCCGAGGGCGCCGACGAGGAGACCGCGCTCACCGCGATGCTCGCCGCCGCCTACCCGGACGAGGACACGGCAGCCGACGACGCCTCGGCCGACCCGGTGGCCCTCGCCGTCCTGGAGGAGACCGCCGAGTACCTGGGCGCGGGGCTGTCCGACCTGATCAACCTCTTCCAGCCCGAGCGGATCATCGTCGGCGGCTGGGCCGGGCTCCAGCTGGGCGCGCGGTTCCTGACCGCCGTACGGCGCCACGCGACGTCGTACGCGCTCCGGTACCCGGCCCAGAAGGTCACCGTGGACCTCGGTCGCCTCGGCCCCGACGCGGTCACCGTCGGCGCGGCCATCCTCCCGCTCGCCGACTTCTTCGCCCGCGGCGGCCGGCGCCCCTCCCCGGCACCCGAGGGACCGGCACCCGCCTGGCGGACGGCCCTGGAGGAGCGCGCCCCGCACTGACGTTTCGCCGACCTGGCCGGAGGTACTCGCGCTCCCGCCGAGAGAGCCGAGTGCCGAGAGGCCGAGAACGCGAAGGGAGGCCGTGGTGGAGCACCGTCACGAAGGACCCGGTGAGAACGGGGACCCCGTCCCGCGGGATCTGCCGGACCAGCAGGAGGGCGAGGGCGAGGACCCGTGGGAGGTCGCCACCGTGCCGGGCGACCCGGACGACGGGGCCTCCGAGTCCGACGACGTCCCCGACACCGACGAGGCGGGGACGAGCCGGCAGGGGGCGCCGCGGTCGGACACCGTGCACCCCGAGCACCCGGGAGCCGAGGAGTCCACGGGCTGAGGCACCGGCGGCGCGGCTCAGCCGACCTTGCGGCCCGCCATCGGCACGGTCCGCGCCCCCGCTCCCTGCCGCATCCCGCGCAGGAACTCCTCCAGGACCTCGCCCGCCGAGTGCTCCGGGCGCCAGCCCAGTTCCGTACGCGCACGCGTGCAGTCCATCAGGGGCAGACGCAGGACCGCGTCGAAGAGGTGCGGGGACGCGGGCAGCAGGTGCAGGCCCCAGGCGGCCGCGATGGCCGAACGGGCCGCGGTGCGGGGGAGCCGTACGGGACGGGCGTCGAGCAGTTCGCCCAGCATCTCCGCGTCGACCGGCGGCTCACCGGCCAGGTTGAAGGCGCCGCGGACATCCGAGCGCAGCGCGAGCCGGTAGGCGAAGGTGTCCAGGCGCGCTCCGGATACACCTTCTCCCGGCAGTACGCCGCGTCCGGCCAGCCGTGCGTCGGCCAGGACTCGTCCACCGCGTGGTCCTTCGGGCCCGGCGAGTACGCGCCGACGGACGAGGCGTGCACGAGGGCCGGCACCTCGGCCGCCGCCACCGCCTCGAACACCCGGATGGAGCCGAGGACGTTGGTGCGCCAGGTCGCCGCCGGGTCGTGCGTCGGCTGGAACGCCCACGTCGGCCGCCGGCGTCGCGCCCGGCCCCCGGTGATGCACCCGGTGCCCGGCGCGGTCGCCGGCCGCGAGATCATCGGTCCATGAGTGAGATCATCCTGATGTCCGACGACCGCGTGGCCGCCGTTCCCGTCGAGGAGAACGGGGAACCCCTCGTGGACGTCCGTGACCACCTCCTCGTCGACGGCCGCAAGCACGAGGACTCCCTGGGCGCCGAGATCCTGCTGCGCCGGGGCGTCCTCGACCGGCTGCTCGCGGCCGAGGCCCTGCTGCCCGCGGGACTGCGCTTGCTCTTCGTCGAGGGGTACCGCCCGCCCGCGCTCCAGCGCCACTACTTCGAGGAGTACGCCGACGAGCTGCGTACCGCGAACCCGGACTGGTCCGCCGACCGGATCCGCACCGCGGCCAGCCGGTACGTCTCCCCGCCGGAGATCGCCCCGCACAGCGCCGGCGCGGCCGTCGACCTGACCCTCGCCGACGCCGACGGCCGTGAACTCGACCTGGGCACCGCGATGAACGCCAACCCGGAGCAGAGCGACGGCGCCTGCTACACCGGCGCCGGGAACATCACCGAGGAGGCGAAGGCCAACCGCACCGTGCTGGGCGAGGCCCTGGGCGCGGCGGGCCTGGTCAACTACCCGACCGAGTGGTGGCACTGGTCGTACGGCGACCGCTACTGGGCGCTGGAGACCGGGGCACCGGCCGCGCTGTACGGGCCGAAGGAAGCGGCGTCGGTCCAGCCGCCGTCGGCTCCGGCGTCGCTCTAGCCGCCGCAGGCTCAGGCGAACGCGTTCTCGCCCGTGAGCTGTGCCGACAGCGTCCACAGGCGCTCCCCCTGCTCCGGGTCGGTCGCCCAGGCGCGGACACCGTTGCTCTGGTCGCCGTCGACGGCGGGCTCGGCGATGTCGCAGTCCTCCAGATAGACACCGCCCATCCCGGCGAGCTGCGGTGAGGTCGCGGCCCACACCTGCGTGGCCGCGCCCTGCTCCGGGGTCTTGAACAGGTCGGGGTACCGAAGCTCACCCCGCTCGTCGATCCAGCCGCGCTCGACCATCTCCTCCTTGGTGAGGTGGCGCTGCAACGGGGTGAGGATGCCGCCGGGGTGCAGTGAGAAGGCGCGCACACCACGGTCCCTCGCGAGCCGGTCGAGGTGGACGGCGAACAGGACGTTCGCCGTCTTCGCCTGGCCGTACGCCTGCCACTTGTCGTAGCCCTGTCGCCAGTGGACGTCGTCCCAGCGGATACCGGAGTTGTGGTGGCCGCGCGAGGACACCGAGACCACGCGGGCGCCGCCGGGCTCGATGGCCGGCCACAGCCGGTTGACCAGGGTGAAGTGACCGAGGTGGTTGGTGGCGAACTGCGCCTCCCAGCCGGGCCCGACCCGGGTCTCGGGGCAGGCCATGATCCCGGCGTTGTCGATGACGAGGTCGACCGTGCGGCCGGTGGCCAGGAAGCGGTCGGCGAAGGCGCGGACGCTCTCCAGGTCGCCGAGGTCGAGCTCGTCCAGCTCGACATCGTCGAGGCCGGCGAGGGCCTCCTTCGCGGTGTCGGGGCGCCGGGCCGGGACCACGACCCGGGCGCCGGCCTTCGTGAGGGCCCTGGTGGTCTCCAGGCCGAGCCCGGAGTAGCCACCGGTGACGATCGCGAGCTTGCCGGACAGGTCGATGCCCGAGAGGACCTCGTCGGCGGTGCTGTGGGCGCCGAACCCCGAACCGATCTTGTGCTGTGCAGTGCTCATGACGGGAACGCTACGAATTGGAGCGCACTCCAAGTCAAGCCCGGCCCGCGGGCCCGGCCCAAAGTCCGGTCCGGACATGAGGAAGCCCCGACCGGACGGGGGAATCACGGTCGGGGCGGTCTTGTGGTGGGCACGGACGGCGGTCGCCTCTCGGCGAAAGGCTCCACAGGGCTTCAGCCGAACGATCGTCCCTGTGGGCAAAAGGTGAGGCCCGGGGACACTGTCCCGTCCGTACCCACGGTCTGTTCAACGGGCAACCGCCCTGTGGTGTTCCTCCACGGCGGGCGTTGCGGGGTGATACGTGTCACGCGTTCCGACCGGCCGGAACGGTCTCGCTCCACAGGTTCTCCGCCTGGAGCAGCAGGGTCCCCAGGACCGCCGTACCGGCGGCCCCCTGCCCGGCGTGCTCCCGCAGCCCGTCCTGGAGCCGCCCGCGCAGCTCCCGCATCGCCGCCTCGGCCGCCTCGTCCGGAAGCGCGTCGTCACCGGACCCCAGCAGCCGGCGGCTCTCCGCGCGGCAGGCGTCGCCGACCAGCTCCAGCAGCCCGGCGTACGCCTCCAGCACCGGATCGGAGGGCGGTACGGGGGCCCGGTCGGCGTCGGCCGCGACGGCCAGGGTCCGGGTCAGCGCGCGGATGTGCCCGGTGACCCGGCTCCAGCGCTCGTCGTCCCGCTCCGGCGGGGCCGGCCCGGGAGGCCGCCGTACGGCCCGCAGCGGGGCGGCGGTCAGCCGCAGGCTCTCCCGGCTCCAGCCCCGCGCGGACCGCAGCGCCTCAAGACGGTGCTCCAGCCGCGCCGAGGCCGCCGACCAGGCCGGGGTGTCCCACGCGCCGTCCCGGAGATCCCCGGCCACGGCGTGCAGGACGTCCCCCGCCTCCCTGGCCAGCGCGGCCAGGTTCTCCCGCACGTCCCGCAGATGGATCGGCGGCAGCACGAACGCGTTCACGGCGACACCGATGACCGCCCCGAGCGCGGCCTGCCCCATCCGATGGCCGGCGGAGGACAGCCCGGCGGCGCCGGTGGCCAGGGTGAACAGGGCCGTGGTGGCACCGTGGATGCCCTGGTCGCCGAAGCGCGGCCAGTTCGCCAGCAGCACCAGCAGGGGCACGGACAGCGCCACCGCGCCCAGGGTGTTCCCGGTGACGGCGAGGGCCACGGAGGCGAGGAGCGTCCCGCAGCAGATCGCTCCGAACTGCCGGGCGGCCTGCATCAGCGAGCTGTACACGGTCGCCTGCATCAGCACCACCGCGACCCAGGGCGCCATCAGCGCCATCGGATCGCCCAGCCACACGCCCGCCACGAGCCAGGCCAGCAGTGCGGCGGCCGATGCCTTCAGCGATTGCACCACCAGATCGCGCTCACGCCCCGGCCCGCGCCAGGCGGCCCCGGCGGCCCTGCCGACCGCACCGGCCTCCTGCCGCAGGGCGTGCGCGGCCCGGGACCGCCGTCGTACGGTTCGCGTGCCCCGGGACATCGCCGGTGTCACGCCAGGGGGCTGTCCGCCAGGGAGGCCAGCAGCTGGGCGGGATCGTCGTAGACGGCCTGCGCGCCCGCCGCCACCAGGTCGGCGCGGGGGATGCCGCCGCACAGCACGCCCACACAGCGCACCCCGGCCCGGCTCCCGGCCTTCATGTCCCACACCGTGTCGCCCACGAACACCGCGTGCCCGGCGGGCACCCCGGCCAGCTCCAGGGCGCGCTCGACGGGCTCGGGGGCTGGCTTGCCGTGCTCCACGTCGTCGGCGCTCGCGGTGGCCGTGATCGCGTCGTCCGCCGAGATCGCCCGGCGCAGCGCGGACAGCTCGGCGCCGCCCGCCGAGGTCGCGAGGACCACCCGCCAGCCGTCCCGGTCGAGCCGGCGCAGCAGCCGTCCGGCGTCCTCGAACGGGGGCAGCCGGTCGAAGTACTGCGCGTACAGGGTCTTGTGGGCGGCGCTCAGCTCGGCGTCCCGGTCCTTGTCGCGGTCCTCGCCGAGGAGCCGGGCGATCAGGTCGTCGGAGCCGAGCCCCACGGCCCGGTGCACGGCGTGCGTCGGCACCCGGTGCCCCGCCTGCCGGAAGGCCTCCCACCAGGTCGTCACATGCAGATGGTTGGTGTCGACGAGAGTGCCGTCGACGTCGAACACTGCCGCCCGTGCCATGAACCTCCCCTTTCCTGTCGTGCGGCACGAGTACCACGTCAGGCGCCCGCCACTCGGGACGGCACCCACCCTTCCCGGGACCAGCCCAGCAGCTCCTCCCTGCTCCACGTGGTCACCACCCGCTCGTCCGGCACCCCGCACTCCTGGGCCCTGGCGCAGCCGAGGATCTGCCAGTCGAGCTGCCCGGGCGCGTGCGCGTCGGTGTCGACGGAGAACAGCACGCCCGCCTCGACGGCCCGGCGCAGCAGCCGGCGCGGCGGGTCGAGACGCTCGGGGCGGCTGTTGATCTCCACCGCCGTGCCCGACTCGGCACACGCGGCGAACACCTCGTCCGCGTCGAACTCCGACTCCGGCCGCCCCCGCCCGGTCACCAGCCGTCCCGTGCAGTGCCCGAGGACGTTCGCGTGCGGATCGCGTACGGCGGCCACCATGCGCCGGGTCATCGCGCGGGCGTCCATGCGCAGCTTGGAGTGCACGGAGACGACCACGACGTCCAGGCGCTCCAGGAGTTCCGGCTCCTGGTCGAGCGAGCCGTCGTCGAGGATGTCGCACTCGATGCCGGTCAGCAGGCGGAAGGGCGCCCAGGTGTCGTTGAGTTCCGCCACCACGTCCAGCTGGTGGCGCAGCCGCTCAGGGGACAGCCCCCGGGCCACGGTCAGGCGGGGCGAGTGGTCGGTCAGCACCGCCCACTCGTGGCCCAGCTCCGCCGCGGTGCGGCCCATCTCCTCGATCGGGCTGCCGCCGTCCGACCAGTCCGAGTGCAGATGGCAGTCACCGCGTAGCAGCGCCCGCAGCCGCTCGCCGCCCTCGGGCCGCGGCGCGGCCGACTCGCCCTCAAGCTTCTCCAGATAGCCGGGCACGTCCCCGGCCAGCGCCTCCCGCACCACCTGGGCCGTCTTCGGGCCGATCCCCTTGAGGGACTCCAGCGACCCGTTCCCCGCTCGCTCGCGCACCTCGTCGGCGGGCAGCCCGGTCAGCACCCGGGCCGCCGTACGGAAGGCGCGCACCCGGTAGGTCGGCGCCAGGGACCGCTCCAGCAGGAAGGCGATTCGCTCCAGGGCCTCGACGGGATCCATCGCCACCTCCTCCTCCAGGGTTCCCCAGGGCGACGGGGGCCGCACGGCGGGGGAGCGGACCGGCCGCGGAGCGCGGACGGCTCGGCGGAGGACGTACGACTCTCCCTCCCGCGGGATGCGCTCTACGCTCTATCCATGACCGAAATCGCGAGCCCGCACATCTCGAACCCGCGGATCATGGTGCTCGGGGTCCAGCCGACGACACCGCCCTTCCGGATCGTGGAGATCGACGGTCAGGTCGTCGGCGAGGCGAAGACCGTCACCGACGTCCTGGAGGCGGCCGCCGCCTTCGGGATCATCGTCCACGACCTGGACGACCCGGACGTGGTCCGCTGGGTCGGCGGCGACAAGTTCACCTGGACCCGGCACTGACGCGGCGGCTCAGCCGACCGTCCACTTCTGGTTGGCGCCGCCCGTGCAGGTCCACAGCTGGAGCCGGGTGCCGTCGGCCGAGCTGTTGCCGGTCACGTCCAGGCACTTGCCGGCCTGCGGATTGACGATGTCGCGCGCGCCCGTGACGGTCCACCGCTGGGCTCCGGAGCCGTTGCAGTCGTAGAGCTGCACCGGTGTACCGTCCGCGGTGCCGCCGCCCGTCACGTCCAGGCACTTGCCGAGCGCGCGGACCGTGCCGTCGGCGCCGACCGTCCACTGCTGGGCCGCGGTGCCGTTGCAGCCGTAGAGCTGTACGGCCGTCCCGTTCGCCGGGTTCGCTCCGGCGACGTCCACGCACTTGCCCGCGAGGCCCCGGATCGCCGTCCCGGTGGCCGAGTCGCCGGTGGTCACGGACACGTGGTCCACCACGAGCTGCTGCGGGAAGGCCGTCGAGCCGTCCGGGTCGCCTGGCCAGTAGCCGCCGACGGCGAGGTTGAGGATCAGGAAGAACGGCTTGTCGAACACCCAGGTCCGGCCGCCCAGGTCGGCGGGGGTGCGCCGCTGGTAGACGGTGCCGTCCACGGACCAGGTGATCGAGCCGGGCGCCCAGTCGACGGCGAAGGTGTGGAAGGCGTCCGCGAAGGCCTGGCCGTTCGGCAGGGAGTAGCCGGCGCCTATGCCGCCCGAGCCGGAGTAGCTCGGGCCGTGGATCGTGCCGTGCACGGTGGAGGGCTCGAAGCCGACGTTCTCCATGACGTCGATCTCGCCCGAGTCCGGCCAGTTCACGGGCGTGCCCAGCATCCAGAACGCCGGCCACATGCCCTGCCCGCGCGGGATCTTCATGCGCGCCTCGACATGCCCGTACTGCGCGGTGAACTTCCCGGAGGTGTTCAGCCGGGCCGAGGTGTACTGGCAGGTGCCGTACCAGCACGGGTAGTTGGCCGGGTTCTCCTTGCGCGCCGTGATCACCAGGTGCCCCTGGCCGTCCAGCGCCGCGTTCCTGTTGCCCGCCGTGTAGTACTGCCGCTCGTGGTTGTTGACGTTGTCGCCGGTCTCGATCTGCCACTTCGAGGAGTCGACGGCGGCTCCGGCGGGCCCGTCGAAGGAGTCGGAGAAGGTCACCGCGGCGGCGGAGACGGAGGGCGGGTCGGCCGCCGCGGTACCGGACGAGACCAGTACCGCGGACAGGGCGGCGAGCAGACATCTGCGCAGCAGGCGTGAGGCGGCCACGGCTCTTCCTCCGAGGTGGGGGGTGAAGGTGTCGCCTCTTGATTTAAGAAGTGAGCTAAGGGGTCGTCAATACTTTGGTACAGACCAGAAGTGGAGCGAAGTCCCGCCTCCTTACGACTTCTTCGCCGGCTTGTGCACGGCCCGGCTCAGCCGCCGCCCCAGCAGGAGATAGCCGATCAGCGCTCCGGACGTGTTCAGGATGACGTCGTCGATGTCGAAGGCGCGCCCCTCCACCAGGGCACCCTGCGCGAACTCCACCAGCAGCATCACCACGGCCGTCAGCAGCAGGATCCGCAGCGGCCCGCGGGTCTTGGGGGCCACGATCGGCACCAGGATCCCGAACGGCACGCCCAGCACGATGTTCCCGCCGATCTGCTTGACCGCGTCCCGCATCTCGGGCTGGTCCAGATAGGCCTTGAGGGAGGCGCCGGGATGCAGGTTGGTGTGGGTCAGATCCACCGACGCCGGCGAGGGCTCCAGGGTCAGCCGGGCCAGCACCACGGCGAACGCCACCATGAAGGCGAACGCGAACACCATCGCCACGAAACGGACGACGAGGGAGAGCGGATTGCGCCGGGGCCGGGCGGCGGCCTTCGGCGTGGGCTTCGCCGCGGGTTCCGTCTTGGCGGTGCCGGCGTCCGACCTCGCCCGCGAACGTGAGAGCACCCAGGCCATTGGTTCCTCCACTCTTCAACTTCCCTGTGTCGTAGGGCGGTTACCCCTGAACAGCCCGAGAATGCCGCCGCCCCACCGTCTCCTCGCGTTTCTCTTCGTACGGTCGGGGCACTCCGGGCTGAGAACCGCGCGCGTCGCCACCGCACGCCCCCGGCGCGGTGTTTGGATGGCCCGCGTCGGACGAGCCACGCGGTCGGAACCCGGAGGAGGCGGCGCATGGACAGGCGTCCCGCACTCCTCGCCACCGCCGAACTCCTCACCTGGTGGGCCGCGCTCACCGCGACCGGCCTCCTCGCCGGGGGAGTGGGCGCCACCGTGTGGGGCGTCGCCACCGGCCCGCTGCGCCGCCGGGTCGTGGCCCAGAACCTGTGCACCGCGTTCGCCTGCCCCGCCCTCCTGCTGCTCTCCCAGGGTTACGACCGTCCCTCCTACGTCGATCTCGCCCTGGTCCTCGCCCTGCTGGGCCCCGTCGGCACTCTCGTCCTCGCCGTGCTGTTCACCCTGGGAGCCCTGGGCCTCGCGGGACTTCCCCCCTTCGGCACGGCGCTCGGCAAGTCCCTGGCCGAGGAGGCGGTGGGCGGTCCGCTCACCGTGCTGTACGTGGCCGCGTCCGCCGTGACCGCCGCCGCAGTGCTGAGGTCGCCGCCCGGGTGTTCCTGGGCCTCGGACCGCGGCCCGAGACCCGGCACCGGGTCAGCCGGATTCCGGACACCATGACGGCGGTGCCCGCGGTGCTGCTCACGGGGGCCCTCGCCTTCCTCGCCGTCACCCACCCGGAGCCGTTCGCCGCACCGGACCGGGCGCTGTGGCTGCGGCGCCTGCAGTCCGGGCACGTCGGCGACTATGTGGCATGGATACTGGTCGGCACCACCGTGCTCGGTGCCCTCACCCTGCCCGGGATGCTCGGCGGCTGATCAGGTGCCGTAGGTGACCTCGACCTTCTTGAAGCCGAGGGAACCCAGCAGACCCTTCAGCATGTTGGTGGTGTTGGTCTCGGCCCGCTTGGTCAGCTCGCTCTCCTTCGCGGCCTCGGTGATGTGCTTCACCGCCAGTTTCTGCACCGCCTGTTCGCTGTTGGGGTTGTCGGAGAACAGATCGCCGAGCCGGTCGAGCAGACCGCGCTGCTTGGACACCGCGTAGGAGCGGTCCGCGTCCAGCGTGGCCTTGCCCAGCTGGGCGTGCGGCAGATGGAGCGTGGCGGCCGTGCGGTCCCCGTTGACCGTCACGTCGTTCTTGGCGACCTTGCCGAGGTCGACATAGGCGTCGACGGCACCCGCCCCGACGTACAGGGTGCGGGAGCCGCGGATCGCGTCGGGCAGGTACTTGGTGTCCTTCTCCAGGTCCACGACGACCTGGAAATTGCCGGAGGCCGCGTCGTAACGGCTGATGTCCTGGATGGACTCCAGAAGTGCGGGACCCGAACGGTCGTGGGTCTCGGTGCCGAACAGGTCCTTGAGGCCAGGGAGCACACTGAACCGGATACCGGCGAAGAACACCACGAGCACCACCACGACGGCGGTGAGTATCTTCGCCCAGCCGGGCATGCGCCTGGACACGCGCCTGATGGGAGTCGTCATGCGACGGCCCTCCTTCCTAGATGCACGGATGCCCAGGGATGACTCCCAAAAGCCTTGCCGGTCCCTCTTGTTGACCGATTGGGACACTCCCGGAGGCGCGAGCGGCGCACTAGCGTGGACGACTCTCCGTACCGGCGTGTCTGGAGACCCGCATGAGCGCAGACCACACGTCCCCGGCCCTTCGTCCCATGCACCGCATCCCCCTCCCCGAGTCCGGCCCGCCCCGGCTCACCACCCTCGCCACCGGCACCCCGGTGTGGCTCGTGACCCGCTACCCCGAGGTCCGCCAGGTCCTCATGGACCCGCGCTTCGACAGGAGGTCCCTCAAGGACGCGGACGCCCCGCCGCTGCTCGTCGTCCCGAACCTGCTGGACTCCCCGGACGGCCTCCTCAATCAGGACGGCCCGCCCCACCAACTGCTGCGCGGCACGGTCCAGCGGGCCTTCACGCCCCGCGCGATCGCCCGCTGGCGGCCCTGGACCGCCGCCGTGGTGGAGACCCTCCTCGACGACCTGGCCCGGCAGCCGCGCCCCACCGACATCGTCGAGGGCTTCACCCGCCGCCTGCCGGTGTCGGTCATCTCCCGGCTCATGGGCCTGGAACACGCCGACTGGGAACGCATCCGCGACTGGGCCGACCACGCCCTGTCCGGCGGCGCCCACACCGCCGCGGAGGTCGGTGCGGCCATGCGGGAGTTCGGCCTGTTCTGCGCGGAACTCGTCGCCGAGCGGCGCGAGAATCCGGGCGACGACCTGGTGAGCGCCCTGGTCGTGACGGGCGACGGCCTCGGCATCGAGGAACCGCGACTGGTCATCCTGGTCCTGGGCCTGGTGGTCGCAGGACACGAGACGACCATGACGGCCCTCGGCAACATCGTCGTCCACCTCCTCACCGACGGACGGGCGTCCTGGCCCGGCCTCGCCCAGAGCCAGGAAGCGGCCGAGACCGCGGTCGAACAGCTGCTGCGGACCATCCCGTTGAGCGAGGGCAGGGTGCTGCCCGGCCTGATCCGCCGGGCCGTCGAGGAGGTCGAGATCGGCGGGGTGACGATCCCGGCGGGCGCGGTGGTCGCCGTACAGACGAACGCGGCGAACCGGGACCCGGACGTCTTCCCCCAGCCGCAGGAGACCGACCTGTTCGCCCCTCTGACGACACCGAGCGTGGTCTTCGGCGCCGGCCCCCACCACTGCCTCGGCGCGTGGCTGGCCCGACTGGAACTCGGCCTGGCCCTGCACCGCCTGGCGGTCCGTTTCCCGGGGCTGCGGGCGGAGTTCACCCCGGAGACGATCGAGTGGCGGGAGGGCCGGATGACACGGGGGCCGCGGCGGCTACCGGTGTCCTGGTGAGGGCTGGTCGAGTTCCCGGTCGCCACCGAGCCTCGACCACCACACCCCCTCCCCGCGCGTGAGCCCCGGCAACCGCACCTCGATCTCCCGCACCCGCCCGGCAGGCAGCTCACCGGTGATCACCCACGCCGGGTCCCCGCCCGACGTGCCCGTGAACGAGGCGCCGAGTGAGGCGAGTCGAGCCGTGACCGAAGCCAACGCGTCCACCGGCACCTCCACCTCGAACGCGTGGCACGGCTCGAACACCCGCGTCCCCGCCCGCTCCAGCGCCCGCCGCAGCACGATCGGCGTCAGCCCGCGGAAGTCGGCGGCGGTACTGAGCGGCCCGACGAAGCCGGAGCGGATCAGCGTGACCCGGTAGTCCGTCACCGTCGCGCCGGTGAGCCCGGTCCGCATGCTCAGGTGCACCGTCTCCTCGACGGCCTGGTGGAACGCCCGGGGGAGCGCCCCGAGTTCCGTCTCGTACGCGAACACCCCGCCGGAACCGCGCTCGCCCGGCTCCACCCGCAGCCCGATCGTCGCCCAGTACCGCACGCGCTCGTGCCAGGGCAGCTCGTCACAGGCTTCGCCGGTGCCGGCGGGACGCTCCAGATACCGGACCCGGGCCGGTGTGAAGTCCGCCTCGACGCCGAAGTCCTGGGCGAGGGTCGCCGCGAGCACCTCCATCTGGACCTCGCCGTACAGGAGCAGTGACGTGGCACCCCCGGCCTCGGGCCGGGCGTGGATCAGCGGGTCCTGGTCGGCGAGGGCCAGCAGCGCCGAGCGCAGCCGGGCCGCCTGGCCGGGGCGGCGGGCGGTGACCAGGGTCTCCAGGGTCGGGGGCGCGAACTGCGGTGCGCGGTCCGTGAGTTCGCCGAGCCGGTCGCCCACGCGCAGGGCGGAGGAGAAGGTGAGCGCCGCGATGCCGCCCGCGCCGAGCGGACCGGTGAGGCGGGTGACCCGTCCGGAGACCCGGCCGGTGACGCCCTCGGCCTCACGCCGGAGAAAGGTGAGGCGCTGACGCTCCGTCACCTCACCGTCGTAGAGCCGCAGATACGCGGTGCGCTCGCCGCCGGGGCCGGGGCGTACGGCGAACACCGTCCCGCGCGGTGCGCCCCCGCAGGTCACGGGTGCGGGCGGGATCAGCCGGGTGACGCCCTCCACCAGGTCGGGGACGCCCTGGCCGCCGAGGGCGGAGCCGAAGTACACCGGGTGGAAGGAGGCGTCGGCGGTGCGTGCGGCGAGTGCCTTGCGCAGGTCGTCCGGGGTGGGCTCGGGGCCGTCCACGACCGCCCGCAGGATGCCGGCGTCCACGTCGGCGAGGGCCTCGGCCAGGTCCCCGGTGGGGCGGGCCGTCACGCGGGCCTCGGACGTGCCGAGACCCATCACCTCCGTCAGCGGGGCTACGTACGGCGTCAGCCGGCGCCGGATGTCGGCGAGCAGGTCCTCGTCGCGGGCGCCCGCCCGGTCGATCTTGTTGACGAAGATCAGCGTGGGCAGCCGCAGCCCGCGCAGGGTCCGCATCAGGACACGGGTCTGCGCCTGGACGCCCTCCACGGCGGACAGCAGCAGCACCGCGCCGTCGAGGATCTCCAGGGCGCGCTCGACCTCGGCGACGAAGTCGGAGTGGCCCGGGGTGTCGACGAGGTTGACGCGGGTGTCGCCGACGGTGAAGGAGGCGACCGCGGAGCGGATGGTGATGCCGCGCTGCCGCTCGATCGCGCCGTCGTCCGTGCGGGTGTCGCCGGTGTCGACGCTGCCGAGCCGGTCGATCGCGCCGTGGTCGAACAGCAGCCGCTCGGTGAGGCTGGTCTTACCCGCGTCGACGTGGGCCAGAATGCCGATGTTCAGGGTGCGCATACGGGATGGAGTCCTCGGAAGCCGTGGGCCGAAGGGGGCACTGGGTGACTTCGAGGAGTCGGCGCATGCGAGGGGTCCTGACGTGAGGGGGCTCGGACCCCGCCATGATGGCGCCCCGCCTCCGGGGGACCGCAACCGAATTTCGGCGGCCAGTAGCATGACCGCGGCAGCCCGAGATGATCATCCGAGGAGCGGATCCGTGCGAGACATCGCCGTGTTCAGCGGTAGTGCCCACCCCGAGCTGGCGGCGGAGGTCTGCGCGCATCTCGGTGTGCCGCTCAGCCCCACCCGGGTCAGCCGCTTCGCCAACGACTGCCTGGAGGTGCAGCTCCAGGCCAACTGCCGGGAACGGGACGTCTTCCTCGTCCAGCCGCTGGTCAGGCCGGTCCAGGAGCACCTGGTGGAGCTGCTGCTGATGTGCGACGCGGCGCGGGGTGCCTCCGCGCGCCGGATCACCGTCGTGATGCCGCACTACTCCTACGCGCGCTCCGACAAGAAGGACGCGCCCCGCATCTCGCTGGGCGGGCGGCTCGTCGCCGACCTGATGGTGTCGGCCGGTGCGAGCCGTGTCCTGGCCATGACCCTGCACTCGCCGCAGGTCCACGGCTTCTTCTCGGTGCCCGTCGACCACCTGCACGCACTGCGTGAACTGGCCGCGCACTTCCGGCAGTACGACCTCTCGCGCACCACCGTCGTCTCCCCGGACCTCGGCAACGCCAAGGAGGCGGCCGCCTTCGCCCGGCTGATCGGCGCCCAGGTGGCCGCCGGCGCCAAGCAGCGGTTCGCGGACGACCGGGTCAGCATCAGCGACGTCATCGGCGAGGTCGCAGGGCGGGACGTCATCGTGCTGGACGACGAGATCGCCAAGGGCTCGACGGTCCTCGAACTGCTGGGCAGGCTGCGGGAGTTGGGGCCGCGCTCGATCCGGGTCGCCTGTACGCACGGGCTCTTCGCCGACGGTGCCCTCAAGCGGATCGGCGAGCAGCCCGACGTGCTGGAGATCGTCTGCACCAACACCGTGCCGGTCCCCGACGAGGAGCGCACCGACAAGCTGCGCATCCTGTCCATCGCCCCGGCGCTCGCCGAGGCCGTACGGCGCATTCACAACGGTGAGTCCGTCAGCGCCCTGTTCGACGCGCCGCGGAGCGAATAGACGGGTGTGCAGGGGCGGGCCGGGGAGAACTTCGGGCTGCGGCACCACCATGCATGCCGAGCGGGGTCATAACGTCTCGGACGTGGCCTCGGGCTGTTCCAGGGCCGCGTCCACCGACGGCTGCGGGGGCAGCAGCCGGGACAGACCGGTCACCCGGATGATCCGCAGGGTGAGCGGGTGGGTGCAGACCAGGAGCAGCCGGCCGTCGTTGTCGAGGACGCGTGCCCGAGCCCGGTACAGCAGCCGCAGTCCGGAGCAGTCGAAGAACTCCACACCGCTGAGGTCGATCACCAGCCGCGGCTCCGGGCGACCGGTGACCCGGTCCAGATAGGGCAGGACCTCCATGGCCGCGGCGATGTCGATCTCCCCGCGGAACTCCAGGACCGTGTGACCGCGGTCCTGGTGGACGCGCAGATGCCGGGACAGCGGTGCAGGTTCCTGCTGCACGACGACATCGCCTCCAACCGGCTCCACGGACGGCAAAGGGTGCAGGTCACCGGGGGCCGGGGTGACGACGTGCTGTGAGCGTAGACGTGTCACCGTGCCCGGGGTGCGCGCAAATCCCTTCCCCGCCCTGCAAGTTACCCTCGATGGAGTGAATTTGAGCATGTTCGATTGACATATGTCTTTGAATTGTGGCCGCCGTTTTGTCACAAGGTCGCGCCGGGCTCACGCCGGGCTCACGACAGGGCGTGCCAGGCCTTGGTGAGCGCCTGGCGAAACTGCTGGGTCTGGTGCGTGGTGAGGTCCCGCACCATCCGCTCCTCCAGCTCCCGCACGGCGTTCTCGTGGCGCGCGAGCAGCTCGCGGCCCGCGTCGGTCAGCAGGATCAGCAGCTCCCGGCGGTTGGCCGGATTGCGCTCGCGGCGCACCAGTCCGCGGGTCTCCAGGGAGCGCACCAGGTCGGCGATCGACTGGGCGGTGACGAAGGAGTCCCGGGCCAGCTGCGCCGCGGAGAGCCCGTCGTGCCGCTCCAGGACGGTCAGGGCCGTGTACTGGAGCGCGGTGATCCCGGACGGCCTGACCAGCTCGTCCAGGTGGGAGCGGACAACGAGCTCCACCTGCTTCACCATGTAGAGGAGCGACGGGGGCGCCTTGGTCACCTGTGTGTCGAGCATGGGTTCAGGCTAGAGCATTGACAGGAAACCTGTCTGTAAAGAGACTGCGAACCAACAGGAATCCTGTTAGTTGAAATCTTGGCGACGATGCTGAGGAGCGGTGATGTCCCCCATCGAGATCGAACCCGGACGGCTGTTCGTGGGAGGCCAGTGGCGCGAGGCCGCCGACGGCGCCCGCACCGAGGTAGTCGACCCGTCCCGGGGCGTGGCCCTCACCACCGTCGCGGAGGCCGGCGCAGCCGACGTGGACGCGGCCGTGCGCGCCGCCCGGGAGGCCTTCGACGGAGGCACCTGGTCCGGACTGAGCGGCCGCGAGCGGGGCCGGATCCTGTACCGGGTCGCCGAGCTGATCCGCGAGAACGCCGATGAACTCGCCCAGTTGGAGAGCCTCGACGTCGGCAAGCCGATCTCGCTGTGCCACGCCGTGGACGTGACCAACGCGGCCAACGACTACGAGCACTTCGCCGCCCTCGCCCACTCCCTGGACGGCGCCGTCCGCGACACGCCCATGAACGCCCTCGCCTACACCAAGCGCGAGCCGCTCGGCGTGGTCGCCGCCATCACCCCCTTCAACTTCCCGCTGATCCTGGCCGGTTCGAAGATCGGCCCCGCGCTCGCGGCCGGCAACACGGTCGTGCACAAGCCGGCCGACGAGACCCCGCTCAGCGCCCTCTACATGGCCGGGCTGCTCCAGCGGGCGGGCGTACCCGACGGCGTGGTCAACGTCGTCACCGGCGCCGGACCGGTGGCCGGTGACGCCCTGCTGCGCCACCGCGGCATCGACAAGGTCGCCTTCACCGGCTCCACCGCGATCGGCCGGCACGTCGCCGCCACCGCCGGCGAGGCCCTCAAGCCCGTCACCATGGAACTCGGCGGCAACGCGGCCAACCTCGTCTTCGAGGACGCCGACCTGGAGAAGGCGGTCGGCGCGATCATCAAGGCGTTCGTCTTCAACACCGGCCAGTTCTGCATGGGCGGCCCGCGCCTCCTCGTGGCCCGACCCGTCCTCAGCACGCTGCTCGGCATCCTCGCCGAAGCCGTCCCCGGCGTGCCGGTGGGCGACCCGCGCGACCCGGGGACCGTCGTCGGGCCGATGGCGGGGGAGAAGCACCTCAAGAAGGTCGAGGAGTACGTCGACCTCGCCCGCAAGGAGGGCGGCCGGATCGTCTGCGGCGGTGAGCGCCTCGACCTCGACGGCGGCTACTACTACCGGCCCACCGTCATCGCCGACCTCTCCAACGACTCCCGGGTCGTGCAGGAGGAGATCTTCGGGCCGGTCCTCACCGTGCAGCCCTTCGACACCGAGGACGAGGCGGTCGCCCTCGCCAACTCGACGCCGTACGGCCTGGCCTCGGGCGTCCAGACCACCAACCTGGCCCGTGCGCACCGGGTCGCCGACCGGCTCCAGGCGGGCATCGTCTGGGTCAACGACTGGGCGATGCTCGACCCCGCGGTGCCCTTCGGCGGGGTCAAGGACTCCGGCTACGGCCGCGAGTACGGCCCCGAGGCGCTGGACGCCTACACCAAGGTCAAGTCCGTCGTTGTCTCGCTCGGCTGAGCGCTTCCAGAGGAGTTCCACCGATGTCCATCACCACCCGTGCCGCGGTCGTCGAGTCCGGCGGCGCGCCCTTCACCCTCTCCGACGTCACCCTCGACGAGCCCGGACCGCGCGAGGCGGTCGTCCGCATGGTCGCCACCGGGCTGTGCCACACCGACCTGGGCGTGGCGAGCGGCGGCCTCCCCTTCCCGCTGCCCGGAGTCCTGGGCCACGAGGGCGCGGGAGTCGTCGAGGCCGTCGGCCCCGCCGTCACCGGCGTCGCCCCCGGCGACCACGTCGTGCTGTCCTTCACGTCCTGCGGCGACTGCCGCAACTGCGACGGCGGCCACCCCGCCTACTGCGCGACCTGGCTGCCGCTCAACCTCCTCGGCGGTCGCCGGGCGGACGGCACCAGCACCATCAGCCGGGACGGCGAGCCGCTCGGCGGCCACTTCTTCGGCCAGTCCTCCTTCGCCGAGCGCGCCCTGGTCGACGAGCGCAGCCTCGTCAAGGTCGACCGGGACGTACCGCTGGAGTCCGTCGCCCCGCTCGGCTGCGGAGTGCAGACCGGAGTCGGCGCGGTGTGGAACGTACTGAAGCCCGGCACCGGGTCCACCATCGCCGTCCTCGGCGCCGGAGCCGTCGGACTCTCCGCCGTCATGGCCGCCGCCCTCACCCCCGCCACGACGATCGTCGCCGTCGACCGGGTGGCCGAACGCCTCGAACTGGCCAGGGAGTTGGGCGCCACCCGCACCGTCAACGCCGGCGAGGAGGACCTCGGCGAGGCGCTCGCCGCGATCACCGGCGGACAGGGTGCCGACGGCATCGTGGAGACCACCGGCAACGTCGGCGTCCTGCGCCAGGGTGTCGACGCGCTCGCCGCCCGCGGCACGGTGGTCGTCGTGGGCGCCCCGCCCTTCGGCACCGAGGTCTCCCTCGACGTCAACGGGCTGCTCGGCGGCAAGAAGGTCGTCGGCCTCACCCTCGGCGACGCCGAGACCCAGAGCTTCATCCCCGCCCTGGTCCGCCTGGTGAAGGAGGGGCGGCTCCCGCTGCACCGCCTGATCAGCACCTATCCGTTCGCGGACATCGACCAGGCGGTGCGGGACATGGGAGCGGGCAAGGCCATCAAGCCGGTCCTGACCTTCTGAGTCAGTCGACCGTGAGGACCAGCTTCCCCGTGGTGCGGCCGGTGTCGCCGAGCGCGTGTGCCTCGGCGGCAGCGGCCAGCGGGAAG
The DNA here is from genome assembly GCF_010548375.1 of Streptomyces sp. SID13726. Classification (GTDB taxonomy): domain Bacteria; phylum Actinomycetota; class Actinomycetes; order Streptomycetales; family Streptomycetaceae; genus Streptomyces. Next base: position 2,536 of record NZ_JAAGLY010000011.1, on the reverse strand, counting down.
GTGCCGGCGATCGCGGGGCGCAGCTTCCCCGCGTCCACCAGCTCCGCGATCGCCTTCATCCCGGCACGGTCGGCGTCCACCAGCATGTTGAGGGCCCGCACCCCGAGCCGCTCGACCTCCTCGCGGAACCCGTCCGCGCCCACCGGCAGGATCGACACCACCAGACCGCCCGGACGCAGCACCCGCAGCGAGCGCAGCGCGGTGTCGCCGCCCAGGGTGTCGAGGACCACGTCGACGTCCTTCACGGCCTCGGCGAAGTCGCTCTCCCGGTAGTCGATCAGCTCGTCCGCGCCCAGCCCGCGCAGGAACTCGTGCTTGCCCGCGCTGGCCGTACCGATCACGTACGCGCCCCGCGCCTTGGCGATCTGGACGGCCACGTGCCCGACGCCACCGGCCGCCGCGTGCACCAGGACCCGCTGCCCCGGCCGGAGGCCGGCGTGCTCCACCAGGGCCTGCCACGCGGTCAGGGAGACCAGCGGGAGCGCTCCGGCCTCGACATGGCTGAGCGTGGCAGGCTTGTGCACCAGGGCGCGGCCCGGGGTGATGACGTACTCGGCGTGCGAGCCGTGGCCGTACGGGTAGGGCAGCATCCCGAAGACCTCGTCGCCGGGCGCGAGGTCCGCGACGCCGAACCCGACCGCCTCGACCACGCCCGACACGTCCCAGCCCAGGACGAACGGCGGCTCGCCCAGGAAGAGGCCGAGCGCGCGGTGCTTCCAGTCGGTGGGATTGAGACCGGCGGCCCGCACCCGCACCAGCACCTCGTTGGGCCGCGGCTGCGGACGCTCCACCTCGACTTCCTTCAGGACCTCGGGACCGCCGAGGACGTCCTGGCTGATGACTCGAATCGTGTTCACAGTGCTCATGCTGTTCAGCCTGCCGGGGGCCGCCCGACGGGGAAATGGCATGATTGCCAACATCCGATAGAATCGTGCCATGGCACATGTGGAACGAGTGGTGGTCCTGGCGCTGGACGGCGTCTACCCCTTCGAACTGGGCATCCCGGCCCGGATCTTCAACGCCGCCGACGGCAGGTACGAAGTGCTGACCTGCACGGTCGACGGCCGTCCGGTGCGCAGCAACGCGGACTTCACCATCGGCGTCGACCACGGCCCCGAGATCCTCGGCACCGCGGACACCGTGGTGATCGCCCCCGTCGACCCCTCCCGGGTGAGCGGAGACCTGCCGGACGCCGTCCGGGCGGCCCTGGAGCTGATCCGCCCCGACGCGCGGGTCGTCTCCATCTGCACGGGCGCCTTCGTGCTCGCGGCCGCGGGGCTCCTCGACGGCCGCAGGGCGACCACCCACTGGGCCGTCGCCGATCATTTCCGGCGGATGTTCCCGCGCGTCGACCTGGACCCGGACGTGCTCTTCGTCGAGGACGGCCGGATGCTCACCTCGGCCGGGGCGGCCTCCGGCGTCGACGTGTGCCTGCACATCGTCCGCACGGACCACGGCGGGGAACTCGCCAACTGGGTGGCCCGCTGCTGTGTCGTCCCGCCGTTCCGGGACGGCGGCCAGGCCCAGTACATCGCCCAGCCCGTCCCCGAACCGGGCGCCGCGAGCACGGCCGGGACCCGGATGTGGGCCCTGGAGCGCCTCGACGAGCCCCTCGCCCTGGCCGACCTCGCCGGCCACGCCCGGATGAGCCTGCGCACCTTCGCCCGCCGCTTCAACGACGAGGTCGGCCTCAGCCCCGGCCGCTGGCTGATCCAGCAGCGCGTGGTCCGGGCCCGGCACCTCCTGGAGTCCAGCGACCTGTCGGTCGACCAGATCGCCGGCCAGGTCGGCTTCGCCACCGGCGCGTCCCTGCGACAGCACCTGCACGCCGCGATCGGGGTGTCCCCGCAGGCGTACCGGCGGACGTTCCAGACGGCGGCACGCTGACGTTGCGGGAGGTACCGGCCGGGCCGGGCGCTGGAGTGCGGGGGGCCCACCTGGGCGACGACCCCTGAGGTCGGCGGGACGTGCGTGTCCTCGAAAGGAGTGCACGGACGTACGTGGAGACCCTGGCCTGCGAGTGAGCGGACCTCACCGGCTCGCATGCAGCGCGACCAGCAACTGCCAGACCTGGTCGGCGATGTCGGCCGCGCTCGCGTCCAGCAGGCCGTGCAGCCAGTCGCCCAGCACGCCCGCGAAGGTCGCCGCGACCGCCGAGGCGACCAGCGGGGCGTCGGCGGCGCCCGCGAGATGGCGTTCGCGCAGGCTGTAGGCGCGCAGGTCCCGGTGCAGGACCCGGCCCAGCGGCCCGCCGCCACCGGGCGCCAGCAGGGACCGGTACAGGGCGGCGTGCGGGGTCAGCGAGGCGAAGAACTCCGCGAGCGCGGGCGGCGCGTGCACCGGGTCGGGCCGCCCCCGCCAGGCGTGCAGCGCCTCCACCGCGTCCCGTACGACATCCGCGCAGGCGTCGACGGCGAGCGCCTCCAGGCCGTCGTAGTGGACGTAGAAGGTCGCCCGGCCGACCCCGGCCCGCCGCACCAGCGCGGCCACCCCGACCTCCGCCAGCGGCCGCTCGGCGCACTCCGCGAGCAGCGCC
>NZ_JAAGLY010000119.1 GCF_010548375.1 Streptomyces sp. SID13726 | reverse complement strand
CCGGCGTGTACGGGAACGACGTCGCGGCGTCCAGCGCCGGGAAGTCGCCGGTGCCCGCGTGGTCCGCCGGGTCGAACGCGGTGCCCTCCGCGTCGCGGTACGGCGTCGTGGCCTGGTCGACGTACGAGTACTGCTTCTGCTCGTTGTCGATCACGTCGGCCGTGTGGTTCGTGATGATGTCGAAGTAGACCTTGATGCCGCGGTCGTGCGCCTCGTCGATGAGCGCCTCGAGCTCGGCGTTGGTGCCGAGGTGCGGGTCGATCTGCGTGAAGTCGGTGATCCAGTAGCCGTGGTAGCCCGCCGAGGCGTCGGCGCCCGTGCCCTGGACCGGCTGGTTCTTGAACGACGGCGTGAGCCAGATCGCCGTCGTGCCCAGGCCCTCGACGTAGTCGAGGTTCTGCCGCAGGCCCGCGATATCGCCGCCCTGGTAGAAGCCCTTGTTCGTCGGGTCGAACCCGGACACGAGCGGGTCGTCGCCGAGCCCGGCGGTGTCGTTCGACAGGTCGCCGTTCGCGAACCGGTCGGTCATGACGAAGTAGAAGCGCTCGTCGGACCCGGGCTGGCGCACGGGGGGCACCACGAGGTCGGCGTCCTGCGCCTCGTCGTAGCCGCCCGCGAGCCCGAGCGGCGTGAGCGCGATGCGGTGGGTCGACTCGTCGAACGTGACGCGCACGGTCGCGTCGCCGCC
>NZ_JAAGLY010000118.1 GCF_010548375.1 Streptomyces sp. SID13726 | reverse complement strand
CGACGCCCTCCTGGATGCGGGCGCCGCCGCCGTCGGAGATGCCGATCAGCGGCACGCCCGTGCGCAGCGCGAGGTCCTGCACCTTGGTGATCTTCTGGCCGTGGACCTCGCCGAGACTCCCGCCGAACACCGTGAAGTCCTGGGAGTACACGCACACCTGGCGGCCGTCGATCGTGCCGTGCCCGACGACGACGCCGTCGCCCGGCTCGGGTACGCGACGTGGGCGGGCGGGACGTGGGACCTCCACGGCGACCCGATCCTCACGCTGCCGGGCACCCCCGAGGTGCGCGCGTCCGTGGGGCTGATCGGTGTCCACCGGCGTCGGCTCCACGAGGCGCTGCACCGCCGGGCGGTCGACCTGGGCGTCGAGGTCGTCACGGGGACGCCGGTCACCTCGCTGGATCCCGGCGACCCCGACGGTGCGCCCGCCGTCGTCGCCGGTCGTGAGGCGGACCTCGTCGTCGGCGCGGACGGGATGCGCAGCGCGGTCCGCGCGGCGCTGTTCCCCGGGAGCGTGCCCGTGTACAGCGGCTACTCGAGCTGGCGCGCGATCACGCCCGGAGCCTGGGGCGCGGAGGCCCTCACGCAGTACTGGGGGGCGCACGCGGAGTTCGGCCTGCTGCGCACGACTGCCGACGAGACCGCGGACGAGACCTACTGGTACGGGTACGTCGCGATGCCCGAGCGGA
>NZ_JAAGLY010000117.1 GCF_010548375.1 Streptomyces sp. SID13726 | reverse complement strand
GCCCGAGGGCGACCACGCGCAGGCGGAGCCCGCCGCCGAGGAGCCGGCGCCCGAGGAGGCGGCCGCGCCGGGCATCGGGATCGCCGTGCGCGACGGCAAGTTCGAGTTCACCGTGACGTCCGTGGAGACGGGCGTCGCGACGGTCGGCGACGAGTACCTCAACGCGCAGGCGCAGGGACAGTTCGTGCTCGTGCACATGACGGTGACGAACATCGGCGACCGGGCGCAGATGTTCGACGGCAGCAGCCAGAAGCTCCTCGACTCCGCCGGCCGCGAGCACTCCGCCGACTCGAGCGCAGCGATCTACCTCGGCGACGCCAACTCGTTCCTCACTGACGTCAACCCTGGCAACAGCGTCGAGGGCACCGTCGTGTTCGACGTCCCCGCGGACGCCGTCCCCACCTCGATCGAGCTCCACGACTCGATGTTCTCGGGCGGGGCCGAGGTGTCGCTGGGCTGACCGGTACACGGTTGACCGGGTGAATTATGACCAATGGTTCGACGGGCGAGAGGGATGCTCCTGTGTCTGCGCACGGTATGGGCTGGACCGTCGATCCGTCCGTCGGGACGCTTCTGGGCCATATTCACGGATCGACGTTTGCTCGTTCTTCGGCAAATGGTCACCGGAGCACCGCTGAGCGGCAATGTCCGGTCCGCCGTCGTGAGCGTGGGCCGGGCCGATCGCCGTG
>NZ_JAAGLY010000116.1 GCF_010548375.1 Streptomyces sp. SID13726 | reverse complement strand
GCGAGGATCGACCCGAGGATCCCGTACTCCCCCGGTCCCTTGCCGAACTCGACCTTGGCCATCATCGCGGACGTGAGCTGGAAGTTGAGCCCGAACGTCGACACGACGCCGACGACGACCATGATGACGATGATGTCGGTGCGCTTGCGGACGTACCGGATGCCCTCGCGGATCTGCCCCTTCTCGCGCGGGGCGCTGGGCAGGACGTGGAGCTCGCGCGTCCGCATGTACATCAGCGCGAGGATCGTCGCCCCGAACGTCACGCCGTTGAGGATGAAGAGCCAGCCCGAGCCGACGGCCGCGATGAGCAGACCGGCGACGCCCGGCCCCACGAGGCGCGCGGCGTTGAACGACGCGCTGTTGAGCCCGACGGCGTTGGACAGCTTGTCGGCGGGGACCATCTCGGCGACGAACGTCTGGCGCACCGGGTTGTCGAACGCGGTGACGACGCCGAGGAGCCCGGCGAACACGTAGACGTGCCAGAGCTCGACGCGCCCGGACGGGACGAGGGCACCGAGGCCGAGGGCGAGCACACCCATCGCGCCCTGCGTGGCCATGAGGAGCCGGCGGCGCGGGAGCCGGTCGGCGAGCAGGCCCGCCCACGCGGACAGGGCGAGCACGGGCGCGAACTGCAGCGCTGTCACGACGCCGACGGCGATGCCGGAGTTGACGGTGAGGACGGTGAGGAC
>NZ_JAAGLY010000115.1 GCF_010548375.1 Streptomyces sp. SID13726 | reverse complement strand
ACTGACAATCGCCCCATTTCGTCAACTGACAATCGGATCCCCCACCCGAAAACGTCAGTTGACGAAATGGAATCAGTGCAGGTCACCCCCGCGATTCCGGCGCCTGCTCCGCTGCCCGATCCGCCGGCGGTCGAGCCGGTCGTGCACCCTGGGCCTGCTCCGGTGCCGTTGCTCAAGCCCGGGCGCCGACGCGTTGGCATGACGGCGTCGGCCATACCGCTGCCGGAGCCGGACTGGGACGAGCGGTTGGAGTACTGGGAGAAGCGGGGAGTGCCGGCGGACGGAGCGCGGCCGGATGTGGATCCGAGGGGATGGCTGCGGGCCTTCGACTCGGACGATGAGCGGCAGCAGCAGGCCACCCTCTTCGAGGGCCAGGAGCAGGACGGCGTGTAGTCCCCGCCTCTGGACGACGCGCTCATCAGCCACAGCGAGAGGTGCACCGACCCGGAGGGACCATGGCGGGCCCAGACGGAGCGCGGCAGCTGCTGCCCCCCATCAGCCGCGACCGGGCGGTGCGGTCGCCTCACGCTCGGTTCGGGTCGACGGCGGGGGTACGGTCCGCGCTCAACTCGGTGCCGGCGCTCGCCCGGCGGCCAGCCACCCACCGATCCCCCTCCGCCGCTGGCTGCTTGTCCAGCCCGTGCAGCCCGGTAGCCGCGATGCCAGGTGGCCGCGCATGCTTACGGCGGG
>NZ_JAAGLY010000114.1 GCF_010548375.1 Streptomyces sp. SID13726 | reverse complement strand
ATAGCGGTCCGCCCGCGGAAAGGGGTGTGCGGGGCAGGCCATCCACACTAACGGGGCATTCGCGTGACCCCGTTGCCGTGTTCGAGGGAGAGACCGGGCTCACCTGGGGATGAACCCGGTGTGGTTGAAAACACCTCGGACCCGTTACGGGCGCGTGGTGGCGCTTCGACCAGCCGTAAGGGGAGACTGGAGAGCCGATCGTCCCGGCGCGAGCCACGCGCCGCCGACGTACAAGGAGGCAGTCCGTGCCGCACGTCCTGGTCCTCAATGCGTCGTACGAGCCGCTCGGCGTCGTACCGCTCCGCCGCGCGCTCGTCCTCGTCCTGGAGAACAAAGCCGTCTCCCTGGAAGAATCCGGCGCCTTTCTGCACAGCGCGACGAAAGCCGTCCCCGCGCCCAGCGTGGTCCGGCTCAAGCGCTTCGTGCGGGTCCCCTACCGGGGGCCCGTTCCACTCACCCGCCGCGCACTGTTCGCCCGTGACGGAGGGCGCTGCATGTACTGCGGCGGGGTCGCGACCAGCGTCGACCACGTGATCCCGCGCAGCCGGGGCGGGCAGCACGTGTGGGACAACGTGGTCGCCGCGTGCCGGCGGTGCAACCACGTCAAGGCGGACCGGCACCTGCTGGAGCTGGGCTGGCGCCTGCGCCACCAGCCGGCTCCGCCGTCGGGACTGGCCTGGCGCATCATCGG
>NZ_JAAGLY010000113.1 GCF_010548375.1 Streptomyces sp. SID13726 | reverse complement strand
CGACGAACGCGAAGTCCTGGAGCGGGCCCGGGAACAGTTCTGGGCGACCGGTTATGCAGGCACCCGGATGGACGGCATCGCCCAGGCGACCGGCCTGGGCAAGGGCAGCCTGTACGGCGCCTTCGGAGACAAGGGCAAGCTGTTCCACCGGGTGTTCGGCGATTGGTGCACCGCAGTCGTTGAGGTGGCCGAAGGGCGGCTTGCAGGCGGCCCGGACGCAGAGGCATGGGCCCGGCTGTCGGGATACGTGCACCTGATGGCGGAGAACGCCGCCTGTGAGACCGAGCGCCGCGGGTGCCTGTTTGCCAAGGGCGCGGCGGAACTGGCCCAGCACGATCCGGCGGTCGCCGAACGGGCGGCCGAGACCATGACGGCACTGCTCACCCTGGTGGCGACGGACATCAGCGCCGCCCAGCGCCGCGGCGACATCGACAGTGCCGCGGATCCGGAGCGGTTGGCGGCACTGCTGCTGACGGTGGTCCGAGGGATCGAGGCGGTGGCCAAGGCCGGTCTGCCTCCGGAAACGCTGCGGAACATTGCAGACACCGCACTGGCGGTCCTGCCCCTGCCCGAGGGGCGGAAGCGCTCCGCAACCGGGCTCGGTCAGGCCCGCGGGGACTGATCCACCTCCGTCTGGGAAACGATCCAGTGGTCGCCGAACAGGCAGAGCTTCCCGGCTGGCTCCTGGAACAG
>NZ_JAAGLY010000112.1 GCF_010548375.1 Streptomyces sp. SID13726 | reverse complement strand
TGTGCGGCAGGTCGGTGCGCCCGATCATCGTCACGGCGCGCCCGCGCAGGGCGGCCGGCACGACGCGCGAGACGTGCCCGTTGGCACCGACACCGGGCCCGACGAAGTCGGAGCTGCGCACCTCGACGACGCGCGCGCGACCGGCACGGTGCGCCGCGAGCGCGTCGGCCCACAGCCGCGCGCGCAGGACGCCCTTGTGGTCGGTCGCGACATCGGGCAGGTCCTCGGTCATCGGCCCGTCGACGGGACCGTAGGGGTAGAGGTTGCCGGTGATCGCGTAGACGGCGCCGGGGCGCTCGGCGGCGATGAGCAGCGCGGAGGCGAGCGGCGGCCAGACCTGTTCCCACTGCGTGTAGTCGCCGGGGTTGGCGCAGTTGTAGAGCACGTCGGCACCCTCGGCGACGCGGGCGAGAGCGTCCGCGTTGGAGGCGTCGAGAGCGAGGTGCGTGGCGCCCGCACCGCCGGTGTCCCGGCCGCTGCGGGTGACGACGGTGACGTACGACCCGCGGGCCGCGAGCTCGGCGGCGACGTGCCGGCCGACGGGCCCGGCGCCGACGACGACGTGCCGGTCGGACGAGGACGGTGCGTTGGTCATGAGGTCTCCTTTCCGAGAGAAGTGCTCTCGCTTCGTCGAGGAGCATCGCACGGGCCGGCGCCCGAAGCAAGAGCGGTGCTCTCGTTTGTGGGCGGCGCTC
>NZ_JAAGLY010000111.1 GCF_010548375.1 Streptomyces sp. SID13726 | reverse complement strand
TGCTGGAAGCCGCCCCTGCGTCGTTGTCCGGACCTCTTCTGCGGTCGTCCTGCGCCGTGATCCGGCGCGGGACGACCACACACCCGCGGTAGCGTTCCCGCCACGCCCCTACGCCCGAGGCATCCGGCCTTTATGCCGCTCGGCCCCTATGCAGGTCCGGGGACCGGTGAGCGTGGGTCGTCGATGTCGACCGACACCTCGAACCCCGAGGTCGATGTGAAGGTAGCGACGGTTCCCGACAGCCGGATCCGGCTGAATGGATTGGATTCCGCGAAGAACATCGCCCACATCAGGGACCGGTCCGTAGTCAGACGTGCGACGAACCCCTCTGATCCGTACGAGCCCTCGCCGCCCCAGAGCAGCCCGTTCTCGCCCAGGTCCACGGCGGCGAGTCCATCGACGGAAGACACCCAGGACGGATCGCTTTCGAGCACTTCGTCGAGATCGAAGGAGGCAAGAACCGCGAAGCCCGTGGGCGTGTCGGGGGCGAGGGCGACGTCGTACGAGTGCCCGTCGGCGTAGTGGAGCGCGTCTGTGATGGGGAGCTCGAAGTCTTCCCAGAGTCGTTCGATCGCAGTCATCTATTCTTGCACTTCCCATTGCGCACGTGCTGAGGCCTTTCCTGGAATCCGGCCGGGGGAACCGGCTCGCCTGGTTCGTTTCGGTTCCGCGCGGAATTCATGCGTCTTCTGAATT
>NZ_JAAGLY010000110.1 GCF_010548375.1 Streptomyces sp. SID13726 | reverse complement strand
TCGACGCCGCCGTCGCCGCCACCGCGCGCTTCCTCACGCGCTGGTCCGTCCCCGCGCTGCACGTCGCCCTCGGCCTCGTGTTCCTCGGGTTCGGCGTCCTGAAGTTCTTCCCCGGCGCGAGCCCGGCGGAGTCGATCGCGGCGCGGACCGTCGAGACGCTCACGTTCGGCCTCGTCGGTGGGACCGCGGCGGTGCTCTTCACCGCGCTCCTCGAGACGTTCATCGGCCTGACCCTCCTCACGGGCCGCCTCCTGCGAGCCGGGCTGGTCGCCCTCGCCGTCGCGATGGCCGGCATCCTGTCGCCGATCGTGCTCTTCGCCGGCGAGCTGTTCGGTCACGGCATGACCCTCCTGGGCCAGTACGTGCTCAAGGACCTCGTGCTCGTCGCCGGCGCTGCCGTCGTGGCGGCCGTCGCCCTCGGTGCCCGGCTGAAGCTCGACGCATGACACCCAGGCGCTCCCACGCCTTCCCTGACCCGACGAACAGGACCCCGTGACCGGCACCGGTCACGGGGTCCTGTCTGTCGGGGCGCCGACCACGCCGTCGCGAGGTAGAGCCTCCGGTCGCGACGTAGAACACGGCGAGCTCTCTCACGACCGGAGGTTCTACCTCAGGGGGAGGCGGCCGCGTCAGGCGAGCGCGCGCTCAGGAGTCGAGGGTCGCGAGGACCTCGTCGACGGCGGACCAGAGCTGTCGTC
>NZ_JAAGLY010000010.1 GCF_010548375.1 Streptomyces sp. SID13726 | reverse complement strand
GACCTCGCGGATCGCGCGCTCACGCAGCTCGTCGGGGTACTTCCGTGGTGCCGGCACTGATGTGGTTCTCCTTCGCCAGGACCGTAACCCTGGCATCAGGGACTCCACAAATCTCAGTACAGCTCAGGGGGGGCGGCATAGCGGAAGGAGTTCCGCAGCAGGTGAAGCCGTAAGGATTCAACATGGTGTTTCGCTGTCTTCTGCGACGGATGCGAGTACGTCGGCGGCCGTGGTGAAGCGTCGTTGGGCGAGCGTCGGGATGTACGGGTCTTGTTCGAGGAGGGGACGGACGTCCTCGATGGCGTTGCGGATGGTGCCGCGGCTGACACCGAACAGGTCGGCCAGAGTCTGCTGGTCACACAGATTTCGCTGAGAAAGGACCGTCGCCAGGATCCGGTCGGCGTCGGTGATCTTTTGACGGAAGATGCCGCCACGGGTTCCCGGGCGCCGATCGCCACCGCGTTTGCGATGGCGGCGTTGTTCGATCGTGGCTTGGTAGGGCACGGTGATCCGGTCGATGAGCGCCTGGAAGTCCGGTCGGGACATGCCGGTGAGTGCGGGGTGGGACAGGGTCTGGGAGAGATTCATTCGACTGGTGGTCGCGCCGTCCTGCGCCCAGGCGAGCAGCTCCTGGGTGGAGGAGAAATAGTGCGCGGTCTGCGAGACGGTGATCTTCTGCGCGTCGATGAGTGTGCGGGTCTCGCCGATGACCTGGCCGATCGTGACCGGGTTGATGGCGAGCAGGTCGACCAGGACCTTCTGCGAGCAGATGCGGCGCAGGTAGATCACCGTGATCAGGATGCGGTCGGCGTTGGAGAGCAGGGGCCTGCCGTGTGCTCCGGGGGGCCTTCAGGCGTCGGCCGCCGCGCTGCTGGAACTTGCGCTGTTCGGCCCGGGCAGCCTGCGCGGGAGCCAACTGGGCGCACAGCGCGTCCAGTTCGGGTGAGGTCATGCCGCTCAGGCGCGGGTCGGCAAGCATCGCCAGGACCTGGGACCTGGTGTGATCACGGTCGCTGGTACTGATCACGCAGTCGCCGGTGGCACCGGCCGGGGCGATCGTGCAGTTCCAGGATCCGTGCCGGTCATGGGGTGTGATCGGTAGTGAGCGCAGGTGCTCGCGACTGACGGAGAGTCCCACCGGGTAGGTCCCGGTATCCAGCTCGGCGTGAACGCGCAGGCCCGTGCGGGTGCGAGTCGCGGCGATGCTGTTGACCACGACTTCGTGGCTGGTCAGGGGCCTGCCACGCCAGTTCAGGGTGATGTGGGAGAACAGCCGGTGCTCGATCTTGTTCCACTTCGAGGTGCCCGGCGGAAAGTGGCAGACGGTCACCGTGAGGCCCGTCTGGGCGGCGAACGCGGCGAGTTCGGCCTTCCACAACCGGTAGCGGTAGCTGTTGGACCCTCCGCAGTCCGCGGTGATCAGCAACTGGTCGGCATTTGGGTAGTCCACCCGGCCCCGGGCGTGCCACCAGCGGCGAATCGACTCGACGGCGAAAACCGACGTGTCGTGATCCGTGCCGACGTTCACCCAGCCCCTGTCATGGGCCAGATCGTAGATGCCGAAGGGTATCGCCACGTCGACGTCGGGGCCGATGAAGTAGAAGCTGTGGTCCTCCACTTGCACCGGATCTCCGGCGGGGCGCCATTGCCGTCCGGGGTTCGGCAGCTGACCCAGCTGCTCCTTCTTCTGGCATCGATGCTGATCACCGGCTGTCCTGCCGCCTGGTGCTCCTTGACCTGTTCGTTGATGTAGCGGAACTGCGCGTCCCGGTCGGGGTGTTGTTTGCCCTCCAGCGTCTTGGCGCTGGCTTGCAGACTGAAGCCCTGTCCCTTCAGCAGCCGGCCGACGGTCGGAGCGGAGACCGGGTGCCCTTGCCTGGTCAGCTCCTCGGCGAGGTTGCGCAGGGACTTGGTGGTCCAGCGCAGCGGCGACATCGGATCACCCCGTTCGTCCGGCTCCACCAGCTTCAGCAACGCCGGAACCAGGGAAAGATCTTGTTCTTCGGCGGGCTTGCGGCCACCCCCTGGGCGCCGGACGCAGCCGTTGGGCAGCGGATCCTCACCGGCCTCCAGCTCGAACACACCGTTGCGAACCGTGCTCTCGCTCACCCCGGCCACCCGCGCAACGGCCCGTACTCCACCGTGTCCGAGCAGTCGCGCTTCCTGCCCCAGCGTCAGACGCCGCTGACGCTCGTTCAGGTGCGGCAACACGACCTGGAACCGCAGTGCAAGCTGATCCAGAACGTCGGCGGCGAAGCTCATACCAGAGCAACGATCTTGTCCTATGAAAGCAACGAGTTGATTCTTTACGGCTTCGGTGGACCACGCAGGTCTGCACGATCGTCCGCGGCCAGACCGTCTCCACCGCCTCGGGCAGGCCCTTGAGTCCGTCGCAGACCAGCATCAGCACATCGCTCACGCCGCGGTTCTTGATCTCGGTGAGGATGTGCAGCCAGTGAGCCATTTCAGCTCGGCCATCGATCGGGTGACGCGGGTGGCGTGCGCAACGCACGAGGCTCCCGTGCCGTTGGGGGAGGTGTTCGAAGTCTCAACCCACAGGCACAGGAGCCGCGTTGGTTCCGTATCATGCCGCACTCGACCTGCCGCACGCCCTGGTCGAGTGGGTAACCCTGCTCATCGTCACCCGCGAGGGTGACCGACGGTGCAAACTCCCGCCGCACCAGCGTGCGCTGGTCGCCCTGGTGTACCTGCGCCGCCACGACACCCTCGCCCAACTCGCGGCGGGCTTCGGCATCTCCGTCGGCACCGCCCACGCCTACACGGCAGCTGTCATCAGCCTGCTCGCCGACCGCGCACCCGGGCTCCTGCGGAGCCTGCGCGAGGCCGACCCCGACTACGTCCTGCTGGACGGCACCCTCGCCGAGTGCGACCGGGTGGGCGACAGCCGGGCCGACTTCTCCCAAAAACACCGACGCCACGGCGTGAACGTGCAGGTGGTGACCGATCCGACCGGACGACTGCTGTGGATCTCGCCCGCACTGCCCGGCCGCGCGCACGACCTGACCGCGGCCCGCACTCACCGGATCATCCGAATCTGCGAACGCCAGGGCATCCCGATCCTCGCCGACCGCGCCTACATCGGAGCCGGCCCATGGGTGACAACACCACGCAGACGCCCACCAGGCCGCGGCCTCACACCAACCCAGCACACCGTCAACCACGCGCTGTCGGCAGCACGCGCCCCGGTCGAGCGCGGCGTCGCACGCCTGAAGTCCTGGCGGATCTTCCGCAAAGCCCGGTGCAGTCCCAACCGCATGTCGTCAATCGCAGCCGCCATCCTCACCCTGGAGCGGCACCGCTGAAAAGGCTCACTGAGCGGCGTCAAAAACCCGATCACTAACTACCAAGCGCCAGCCGGTGGGTCACGTCCGAGCAATTCTGGGCATGTCCCATCCCTGCCGCTTACCTCGCCGCCAGCTACGCGACCTTGGCACCACGCCCGGCTGCCGATAGGTGTCGACTGCCCCACACCGCTGCTGGCAGGCACTGAAGCTCTGCCGCCTTTCGGATTCGGCTTGCGGGCAAATGCTGTCAGCAGAAATCTTCGGGACAGATCAGCTCAACCCCTGTCACGCTTAGCCATGGCGACTGCATGGAATTCATGGAGTTGGGACTGGCGCAGGCTGGACTGCCTCGCTGGTTGCGGCGAGCTCGTCAAGCGCGCCCGCGACTCATGGGTGGAGATCGGCGGCACGCGCTCTGGGAGCTGGTTGATCGGAACACGCGTCGACATAGGACGCATGTTCTCGGATCCCCTTCCACCACCGAACGACGAACCGCTCTATATGTTGGGGGCGGCTCACCGCGCTTGCCTCGGAACGGCTGTCCAACTCCTCCGCGCGGGCAGAGCCCAACTGGCCGACATCCTGACCACGATGGATATCGACACGATTCTCGAAGGCCAGGCCCACACGAACTGGATGGCCCCACCAGGCCGCTGCCCCTTCTGCCAGGACCCACACGCCCAGCCCACCGACGAGGACATCTACCCCAAGTGGCTCGTGCGCGAGATGAAGCGCCACGGCGTGCGGAGCTCGGATCCCCATCGGCGGCGTATCAACTGGCCGACAACACCTGTCTGCCAACACTGCAACAACACTTGGATGTCAACGCTGGAGAACGACGTCAAGGACATCCTCGTCCCGATGTTCTTCCACGTGAGATCGCTGGACGAGCACGCCCAAGGCCGGCTCGCCCTGTGGGCCGCCAAGATGGCCATCCTCTTTGATGCGATAGGCAGCAGCATCGTTCCTCACGGCGCCGGGCAGAGCCTGGAGGTCTTCCGCCAACCGCACCACGGGATGCGGGTCTGGATCGCCGCGTACCACGACGTAAACCCGCTGGCTGTGGTGTCGCGCCCGATCTACATGCCGATGAACGATTCAAGTGACGACTTCCTCGGCCTGTGCGTCACCTTCTCAGTGGTCAAGGTCGCGTTCCAGGTCCTCATCCCCTTCCTCGATGGAGACCTCGCTCCCCTAGAGGACTTTCACGGTTCTGTCGTGCCGATTTGGCCGCCGGCCAATCCCATACTCGACTGGCCACCGCGATACCGGTTCGACGCCACCTCCATCCAGGCACTCGCCGCGAGGATCAACGACAACCGCGAGAACCTGACGATCGAGGTAAACCTCGACACAGCACAACGCGTGAAGCAAGCACCCCCAGAAAGCGGATCCACCAGCGAGTCACAGCGGACGGAATAACCTGCACCCAGTCCCGCCAGCAGGGAGACACACCGGACGATACTTTCGAAGACGTTCGAAGCGTCCCAACTCGCTGGCCACTGACTAGGGGTCGCACCCTGCACCCGACAGGTGCCCCATATGCCCACCACGCCCCTTATCTGCCGTACAGGATGGACAATACGAGCCGTATATCGCCACACTGTCACCCAGCCGAACGGCCCGAATTCGACCCGGATTCGGGCCGGCCAGTTTATTCAGCGAGAAAACATGGCCTCTGACCTGCGGAAATAAAGAGCGGCAGACGAGTCGGGCTGTACGCCGGGTTCTGTTCCGGGGGGTTCTCGCGAACCCCTCGGCGACGGCCATCCATCTAGGACCGGCGTTGCCGCCGGCCTCATGCGGTCTACCCGCGGACTCGGGCGGGCAGCCCTCGAACGTCCGCGCAGGAGCGCCAAGGCGCTCCCTTTTGACCTTGCTCCGGGTGGGGTTTACCTAGCCGCCTGAGTCGCCTCAGGCGCTGGTGGTCTCTTACACCACCGTTTCACCCTTACCGGGGACCGAGGTCCCCGGCGGTCTGTTTTCTGTGGCACTGTCCCGCGGGTCACCCCGGGTGGCCGTTAGCCATCACCCTGCCCTGTGGAGCCCGGACGTTCCTCGGGGAGTCCCCCGTGAGGGGATTCCACGCGGCCGCCCGCCCGGCTCGTCTGCCGTGCGGACCATGTTACCGGGGACTCGGGGCAGGACGGTTCGGCGGTCAGGCGAACCGGGCCCGCCGTGGCCAGGACCGAGCCCGTCAGGATCAGGGCGAAGGCCAGGCCCACGCTCACAGTGAGCGACTCCCCCAGGAACAGGACCCCCGCCACCACCGCCACCGCCGGGTTGACGTACGTGATCACCGTCGCCCTCGTCGGGCCGACCTCCTTGATCAGTTCCAGGAAGGCGACGAACGCCACCGCCGTGCAGATCACCCCCAGACCGGCCAGCGACGCCAGGACCGAGGCCGAGGGGACGGAAGAAGGCCAGGTCACGGCCGCCGCCGGGGCGTACACCAGCGCCGCCAGGGCCAGGCAGGGCGCCGTGAGCTGGAGGGACGGTACGTCCTTCAGGTGGCGCGCGGCGATCAGGGGCGCCGTCGCGTACCCCACCACCGTCACCAGCACCTCCGCCATCGACTTCGCGTCCCCTCCCGTCAGATGCGGGACCGTCAGCACGCCGACGCCCGCCAGGCCCAGCGCCAGGCCCGTCACCCGCCGCACGCCCAGCCGCTCCGTGTCCCCGAAGAAGCGGGCCAGGACCACCCCGACGATCGGTACGCCCGCTATCAGCAGGCCCGCCGTCGAGCTGGACAGGTGCCGTTCGGCGTCCGTCAGCGTGTACCAGGGACCCATGATCTCGATGACCGCGAAGGCCAGCATGGGGCGCCAGTGCGACCGTACGGTCGAGGACAGACCACCCTGACGGATAGCGAACGGCAACAGGAGCAGCGCGCCCACGGCGCAGCGTACGAACACCACGAACGGGGCCGACAGCGGGGCGTCCACCGCCACTTTGATCATCAGGTAGGGGATGCCCCACACCACTCCCATCAGGGAGAACAGGAACCAGCCGCGTGCAGTCATGCGGACATCGTCGGCGGAGTCAGCGGCTTCCGTCTTGAACGCTGTTGCGGTACGCCGCCGGGGTCACCCCCAGCACACGGCGGAACCAGCGCGTCAGGTGTGCCTGGTCCGCGAAGCCCACCAGGGCGGCCACCTCCGAGGGGCGCAGACCGGATTCCAGGAG
This sequence comes from Streptomyces sp. SID13726, assembly GCF_010548375.1. GTDB lineage: Bacteria > Actinomycetota > Actinomycetes > Streptomycetales > Streptomycetaceae > Streptomyces. The sequence continues at coordinate 299,167 of NZ_JAAGLY010000010.1, read as the reverse complement.
CCCCCTGGCCCTGCCGACCCGGTACTGGGCCAGCCAGGCGTACGGCGGTATCCCCATCGTCGTACGGAAGGCCCGGAGGAGTTGGTAGCGGGACAACCCCAGGTCGGCGGCCAGGTCGGCGAGGGCGGGAGGGGACAGCAACTCGTCGGCCAGGCGGTCGCGTACGGCTCTCGCCACGGCCTCCGCTCCGGGGATCACGCAGGTCGCCACCCGGGCCGTCGAGTGGCGGCAGGCCAGGGCCGCCAGGAGCCAGGGGAAGCGGGACTCCGCCTCCAACGGGTCGGGGCAGACGCTGAGTTCGCAGTGGGCGGAGACGAGGGCCGCGGCCAGTTCCGGGTCGTCGAGGAGGGGGTCCCGGAAATGGGGAGCGACCGGAGAGGCATCGGTCAGCAGGGCCGGCGCCGCGTACAGCGCCCGGTACGCGTACCCCTCCGTCGCCGTCCCCGGACCGCCCGTGTGCATCTCCCCCGGAGCCAGCACCACGATCGATCCCGGACCGGTACGGATGTGCCCGCCCCGGTAGTCGATGACCTCCGACCCGCCGACGCAGACGCCGATCGTGTACTCGTCGTGGGCGTGCGGGGCGTAGACGTGGCGGTCGAAGCGGGCGGTGAGGAGATCGAGCGGCGGACCGCAGCGCCCCAGCCGCGCCCTCGTCCACAGTGCCTGTTCCATGCGCCCGCCGCCCCCTGTCCCTCGTCCTCAGGGTGCAACGCCTCGGCGGCCGGAGAAAGTCCTCGGCCTCCATCCGCGGCCTCCAAAGGGAAGGGTGCCCGCCGACCCCGCCCACCGCCCCCGCCCCTTGACCCTGCCGCAACGTCAACGTCTCTACTGTCCCCATGCGGATCGGAGAACTCGCCGCCACCGTCGGCGTCACCACGCGGGCCGTGCGCCACTACCACCAGCAGGGGCTGCTGCCGGAACCGGAGCGGCTGAGCAACGGCTACCGGGACTACTCGCTGCGGCACGCCGTCACGCTCGCCCGGATCCGACGGCTGGCGGAGCTGGGGCTCGGGCTGGCCGAGATCAAGGACGTGCTCGCCGAGGACGCCGGGAAGGATCTCGTCGAGGTGCTCGGCGAGCTGGACGAGGATCTCGCCCGGCAGGAGGCCGCCATCCGGGAGCGGCGCAGTCGGCTGCGAGCACTGCTGGCGGCCGGCCCGCTGCCCGCCGAGGGGCCGGTGTCGCCTGAACTCGCCATTCTGTTCAGCGAGTTGACGCCGCTCTCCGACTCCCCCATGGCCACCAAGGACCGCGAGGTCCTCGCACTCATCGAGACCGCCGCCTCGCCCGCGGAACGCGAGCGCCTGATGGCGGCGTTGCACGCCGTCGCCCGGTCCCCCGAAGGCGTCGCCCGCGCCAACGAGGTCTACGGCCTTCTCGACGCCCTAGCCGACGCGCCCCTGGACGACCCCCGCATCGACAGGGCCGCCAGCCGTCTCGCCGACTTCACCCCGCCCGAACTCCTGCCGGATGCACGGGACTTCGCCCCCGCCCAGGCGGAGGCGGTCCGGCGTGCGCTGCGGATTCTCGTGCAGAGGCAGCGACAGCCGTGAGGACCGCTTGCGTTCTCCTCCGGCACGAGCTGCGGCTGTTCGTCAGCCTCGGTCTCTGGATGGCCCGCAGGTCGCATGGGACGGAGGGCGGGACCGCCTTCGGGTACGCCCGCGGTCAGGGCCCGGTGATGTTCGGGTTCGCGTTCGTGTGCCTGGTCGAGACGCTGACCATGTCCGTGCTGCTGCGTGATCTGCCGGCCGTGCACCGGGTCGTGCTCTTCCTGGACGTGTACACCGTCGCGTTCGTCGTCGGGCTGCACGCGGCGAACGTGGTCCGGCCGCATCTGCTGGACGCCGAGGAGCTGCGGATCCGGCGGGGTGTGCACGTCGACCTGCGGATTCCGCTCCACCAAGTGCAGGGCGTACGACGGGAGTTGCGCGCCACTCATGACACCCGCGGCACCGGCGAACTCGACCTGCCCGTCGGCTCCCAGACCTCCCTCACCCTCCAACTGGCCCAGCCGGTCGCCCACTTCACCTTCCTCGGCCGCCGCCGGGACATCCACACCGTCCGCTTCCACGCCGACGACGCCGACCGCCTCGTACAGGCGATCAAGCAGGCGCGAAGCGCACCTTCGCGACCCCCGCAGACGTACCCGGGTCGGACCGGACGACCCGCACCCGCAGCCGCTCCCCCAGCACCAGCCCCTCCCCGTCGATCCGCCCGATGACCGCCGGCGACTCCAGCTGCACGGTCCCCACGTCCGGCTGCCGGTGCTCCTCCACCTCGACCACGCAGCCCTCGAACACCTCCCCCACCCGGTCCTTCAGCAGCGCCGCCTCGACGATGTCCACGCACGCCCGCTCGGCCTTCGCGGCGAGCCGGCCGCCCTCGGACATCTCGCGGGGCAGCGCCTCGAAAGCCGCGAGCACCCACTCCGGTACGGCCTTGCCCTCGGACACCGCCAGGCAGATCTCCGAGGTGTAGCGGTCCACCAGCCGCCGCAGCGGGGCCGTGCAGTGGGTGTAGGGGGCGGCGACGGCCGCGTGGGTGGTGATGGCCGGGAGCACGCCGTCGCGGAAGACCGTGTAGCCCGCGCCCCGCAGCAGGGTCGTGCACTCCTGGAGGAAGGCCGCATGACGGGGTTCGCGCGGGTCCAGCGAACGCACCAGCGCCGCGTACGACACATGGTGCGGCCAGTCGATGTGCAGGGCGTGCGCGGTGCGGCGCAGTCGGCCCACCGCGCCGTCGGGGGCCGCGGGGAGCGTGCGGAGCACCCCTGTGCCGTACGCCAGCATCAGGTCGGCGGCGGCCATGCCCGTGAGCAGGGAGATCTGGGCGTTCCAGCCGTCGGCGGGCACCCCGGCGCGGTACGTCAGCTCGTACGTCCCGTCCCGTTCGACGATCTCCTGCTCGGGGACCCGCAGGGAGATGCCGCCGCGCTCGGCCTCCAGCCGTTCCCGCGCCTCGCCGATCTCCCTCAACAGGAGAAGCGGTTCCTCGGCCGTACCGGAGTTGATCGCCCGCTGCACACCCTCGTAGTCGAGCTTGGCCCGGCTGCGGACCAGGGCGCGGCGGACGTCGGCGGCGACCGTACGGCCGTCCGCGTCGAGGTCGATCGTCCAGAGCGCGGCCGGACGCACCTGGTCCGGGAGCAGGCTCGCGGCACCCTCGCCGAGCACCGGCGGATGGAGCGGAACGCGGGAGTCCGGGAAGTACAGGGTCATCACGCGCCGGTGCGTCTCCGCGTCCAGCGCCGATCCGGGTACGACGAAGGCGGCGACGTCGGCGATGGCGTACCGGACGCGGTAGCCGGTGCCCCGCCGGGAGAGGTGCATGGCCTGGTCGAGGTCCATGGAGGTGGGCGGGTCGATGGTGAAGAGCGGCAGGTCGGTGGCGTCGTCGTACGCCTTTGGCGGGGGTGTACCGGCCGCCTCCGCCAGCACCTCGGGCGGGAAGTCCGACGGCACGCCGAGTTCGGTGCGCAGGGCGGTGAAGGCGTCCGCGAGGGGGACGCCGGTCACCCGGATGTGGCGGCGGGGCATACAGCGAGCGTAGGTCCGGGCTCACCGGTGGGCACGCCGTACGCTGTGGCGGAGCTCAACAGAAGGAGATCTTCCGTGCTGGTCCTGCTGCCTCCCTCCGAAGGCAAGGCGTCCTCCGGCCGTGGCGCCCCGCTGAAGCTGGAGTCGCTGTCGCTGCCGGGACTCACCGAGGGCCGGGAGGCGGTCCTCGACGCGCTCGTCGAGCTGTGCGCCGCGGACGAGGAGAAGGCGCGCGAGGTGCTCGGGCTGAGCGAGGGGCTGCGGGGCGAGGTCGCGAAGAACGTCGAGCTCAGGACGGCCGGGGCGCGGCCCGCCGGGGAGATCTACACCGGTGTGCTCTACGACGCCCTCGACCTGGCCTCCCTGGACACGGCCGCGAAGCGGCGTGCCGGCCGTTCGCTGCTGGTGTTCTCGGGGTTGTGGGGGGCGGTGCGGGTGACCGACCGGATTCCCTCCTACCGGTGCTCGATGGGCGTGAAGCTGCCCGGGCTCGGGGCGCTGGGCACGCACTGGCGTGCGCCCATGGCCTCCGTGCTCACCGAGGCGGCCGGGGACGGGCTCGTGCTCGACCTGCGGTCCTCCGCGTACACGGCCGCGTGGAAGCCGAAGGGCGAGGTCGCCGGGCGGACGGCGACCGTCCGCGTGCTGCACGCGCCGACCCGGAAGGTCGTCAGCCACTTCAACAAGGCGACGAAGGGGCGGATGGTGCGCGGCCTGCTGACGTCGGGCCTCGCGCCGAAGAGCCCGGCCGAGCTGGTGGAGGCGCTGCGCGGGCTCGGGTACGTGGTGGAGGCGGAGGCGCCCGCGAAGGCGGGGCAGGCGTGGGCGTTGGATGTGCTGGTGGACGAGATCCACTGAGGTTGCGTTGCAGGGTGTGCAACGGCCTTTGCGCCCAGCGCACCCCTTCGGCAGGATGACGCCATGGCCCCCTCCTCGCACGCCTCGCTCCTCGACCTCGCGCCCGTCGTCCCCGTCGTCGTCCTCCAGGACGCGTCCGACGCCGTTCCGCTCGCCCGCGCCCTGGTCGCGGGCGGGCTGCCGGCGATCGAGGTGACGCTGCGGACGCCGGTCGCGCTGGACGCGATACGGGCCGTCGCCGCCGAGGTGCCGGACGCGGTGGTCGGGGCCGGGACCGTCATCACGCCGGAGCAGGTGCGGGACTCGGTGGCGGCCGGCGCCCGCTTCCTGGTCAGCCCGGGCTGGACGGACGTACTCCTGGCGGCGATGCGGGAGTCCGGGGTGCCGTTCCTGCCCGGGGTGTCGACCACGTCGGAGGTCGTGGCGCTGCTGGAGCGGGGCGTCACGGAGATGAAGTTCTTCCCGGCCCAGGCGGCGGGCGGTACCGCGTATCTGAAGTCGCTGTCCGGGCCGTTGCCGCAGGCGCGGTTCTGCCCGACGGGCGGGATCGGGGCCGGCAACGCGCCCGAGTACCTCGCCCTGCCCAACGTCGGCTGCGTGGGCGGGACTTGGATGCTGCCCGCCGACGCGCTCGCCGCCCGGGACTGGGAGCGGGTCGAGAAGCTGGCCCGCGAGGCGTCCCGGCTACGGCCGCAGGTGTGAGGTGTCGTTGAGGAGCCGTACGCTCGCGTTGCCGTCGGCGTAGTACGCGACCGCCGAGAGCGAGGCCGCCGAGAGTTCCATGCGGAACAGGGACTCGGGCGGGGCGCCCAGGGCGAGGCGTACGAACGTCTTGATCGGGGTGACGTGGGTGACGAGCAGGACCGTGCGGCCCGCGTACGCCGCCACGAGCCGGTCCCTCGTCGCCGCGATCCGGGTCGCGGTGGCCGCGAAGCTCTCGCCGCCGCCGGTGGGTTCGGCCTCGGGGTCGGAGAGCCAGGTGTTCAGGTCGTCGGGGTAGCGCTCGCGCACCTCGCCGAAGGTGAGGCCCTCCCAGGCGCCGAAGTCGGTCTCGATGAGCCCTTCCTCGACGGTGACCTCGATCCCGAGCCGGTCGGCGACGGCGGCCGCGGTCTGCCGGGTACGGGTCAGCGGCGAGGCGAGGACGTGCTGGATCGTGCCGCGCCTGGCCAGCGCGGTCGCCGCGCGTTCCGCCTGTTCCCGGCCCACCTCGGAGAGCGCGGGGTCCGTGCCGCCGCTCCCCGAGAACCGCTTCTGGGGCGTGAGCGGGGTCTCCCCGTGCCGCAGCAGCACGAAGGTGGCCGGAGCGCCCATGTCGGCCGGGGCCCAGCCGGGACTGGCGACGGCTGTCGCGGCACGCACGTCGGCTTCGGCCTTGGTCTCGGCCTTGGTCTCGGCCTTGGTCCCGGCGTCGGCCTTGGACTTGGTTTCGGTGTCGGCCTCGGCTGCTGCGGGCGTCGGCTTGCGCACCGAACTCGCCGACGCCGCCGAGTCCATCGCCTCGTTCGCCAGCCGGTCCGCGTGCTTGTTCCGCTCGCGCGGGATCCACTCGTACGTAACCCGGCCGGGCGGAAAGACCCGCCCCGCCTCCAGGGCCAGCGGCTTCATGTCCGGGTGCTTGATCTTCCAGCGCCCCGACATCTGCTCGACGACGAGCTTGGAGTCCATGCGGACGTGGACGCGCGCGGCGGGGTCCAGGTCGTGCGCGGCGCGCAGCCCGGCCAGCAGGCCCCGGTACTCGGCGACGTTGTTCGTCACGACGCCGAGGTACTCGTACGCCTCGACCAGCGTCTCCCCCGTCGCCGCGTCCAGCACCACGGAGCCGTACCCGGCCGGGCCGGGGTTGCCCCGCGAGCCGCCGTCGGCCTCGACGATGAACTCCCGCACGCCGAACGCTCCTTACAGGCCGGACTCGGAGGTGCGCACCAGGATGCGGCGGCAGTTCTCGCAGCGCACCACGGTGTCGGGGGCGGCCGCGCGGATCTCGTTGATGTCGGTGATCGCGAGCTCCTGGCGGCAGCCCTGGCAAGTGCGCTGGTACAGCTTGGCCGCGCCGATGCCGCCCTGCTGCTCGCGGAGCTTGTCGTAGAGCTTGAGCAGGTCGGCGGGGACAGAGCCGGAGATGACCGAGCGCTCCTTGGTCACCGAGGCGATCTCGCCGTCGAGCGTCCCGAAGGCGGTGTCCCGGCGGGCGGTCGCGTCCTCGATCTTCGACTGGACGGAGGTGACCCGCCCGGTCAGCTCGGCGACCCGCTCCTGCGTGGACTCCAGGCGCTCCATGACCTCCAGGACGACGTCCTCCAGGTCGCCCTGGCGCTTGGCGAGGGAGGCGATCTCGCGCTGGAGGTTCTCCAGGTCCTTCGGGGAGGTCACGGCACCGGAGTCCAGGCGCTGCTGGTCGCGGGCGGCGCGCTGGCGCACCTGGTCCACGTCCTGCTCGGCCTTGGTCTGCTCGCGGGCGGTGTCGCTCTCCTCGGTCTGCGCGGCGACGAGCAGGTCGCGCAGCTGGGTGGCGTCCTTGGTGAGCGACTCGATCTCGGCGTGCTCGGGCAGCGACCTGCGCTTGTGCGCGAGCTGCTGGAGGCGGACGTCGAGGTCCTGGACGTCGAGGAGTCGGATCTGGTCGGCGGGCGCGGCGTTCAGTTGGGGGCTCCCATTGCGCTAGAGGTCGGGTTGGACGCCGCGTGGGCGGTCCAGGGGTCGGTGACCGTCTTCGAGACATGCACGCGCAGGTCCCAGCCGTGGCGGTCGGAGATCTCGTCGAGCTGGGCGGCGGCCAGCTCGCACCAGGGCCACTCGGTGGCCCAGTGCGCCGCGTCGAGCAGCGCGAGGGGACTGTGGGCGACCGCTTCGGACACCGGGTGGTGGCGCAGGTCGGCGGTGAGGAAGGCGTCGACACCGGCCGCGCGGACCTGGTCGAAGAGGCTGTCGCCGGAGCCGCCGCTGACGGCGACCGTGCGGACGAGCGCCTCGGGGTCGCCGGCCACGCGGATGCCCTGCGCGGTGGCGGGCAGGCGCTCGGCGGCACGGGCGGCGAGGTCGCGGACGGTCAGCGGGGGATCGACCTCGCACACGCGCCCGAGGCCCCGGCGCCCCGACGGGTCCGTCGGGTCCGGCACCAGCGGCCGTACGACACGGAGGTCCAGCGCGCCCGCGAGCGCGTCGGAGACGCCCGGGTCGGCGGTGTCCGCGTTGGTGTGGGCGACGTGCAGCGCGATGTCGTTCTTGATGAGGGTGTGCACGACCCGGCCCTTGAAGTGGGAGGCCGCCACGGTCGTCGTGCCGCGCAGATAGAGGGGGTGGTGGGTGACCAGCAGGTCCGCGCCCAGCTTCACCGCCTCGTCGACGATCTCCCGGACCGGGTCGACGGCGAACAGGACCCGCGTGACCTCCTGGTCGGGGTCGCCCACGACGGTGCCGACCGCGTCCCAGGACTCGGCCCGCGCGGCGGGCCACAGGTTCTCCAGCGCGGCGATGACTTCAGACAGACGGGGCACGGGGAAAGGCTACCTGCCTGGTCTGTCCGGCTGAACCTGAGCCGCCCACGGCCGTCCCGCTCAGCACAGTCGCCCCGTTTTCCTCAGGCGAATCGTTCCTGGGCCACCCCTTTGTGTGAAGCGGAAGCCCGCCCGTCCCACGACCGTGCGTGCGAAAACTAGTTTCGTCGCCGGAGGTGATCAGACGATGACGGCCTGTGCCATCGAGCCCACGGCGGCGGACGAGGACGGCGACGGTGACGCGGACGGGGAGAGCCTGCGCACGGAGGCGGACGGGGAGAGCCCGCGCACGGAGGTTGACGGGGAGAGCCGGCGCACGGAGGCGGACGGGGAGAGCCCGCGCACGGAGTGCGTGATCACCGTCGACGGTTCCTACGCGGCCCGTCTCGCCCGGGAAGGGGACTCCTGGTTCCCGGAGCGCTGGACCCTGGACGGCCCCGAGCCGTACGCGGTGCCGCTGCCCGGCAACCAGCCCGAGGAGCCCGGCACCGAGGTGCACCCCATGGCTGACGGACGGGTGCTGATCAGGCGGTTCGCGGACGGGCGGCACAACTTCTCGCTGCTCTACCCGACCGGCCCCGAGACCGGCGAGCTGCCGCTGGGCGCGGTCGAGTGCCCGGACCGGGGGACGACGCTACGGCTGCTGCCGCCGGCGCCGGGCGGCGACAAGGCGTACGCCCTCGCCGTGGGGCGGCGCTCCAGTGCCGTGTGGCTGGTGGCGGGCGGCGCCTTCGGGCCCGAGCATCTCGCGGAGATCCCGGGGCGCTGTTCGGGCGGGGTGTGGCTGGACCGGAGCGGGCGGATGCTGGTGCTCGACCGGGAGGTCGGCGGCCGTACGAAGGCGATCGTGGTCGATCTGGAGCGGGGCGGCGAGGTCTCGCCGCTGCTCCAGATCGCCGACGACAGCGACGACCGGCTGCTGCTCGCCGACCCGGACAGCGGGCTGCTGCTGATCTCCTCGGACGCGGCGTCGCCTGGCCGGGAGCGGCTGGGCTGGGGGGTGCTGGGCAGCACGCTGCCGATCCGCTTCCCGGAGTGCCTGCGGGTGCCGGACTGCGCGGTGACGCCGCTGGCGATCCAGCCGGGGCAGGTGCTGATGCCGGAGAGCTGCGGGGTGGCGCTGCGGATCGACGGCCCGATGGGCAGCTGGGTCGGCGTGTGGCGGCCGGCCGCCCGGCAGGTCCAGCATCTCCCGGCGCCCGAGGGGTGGTTGGCGGGTGCCGGGCTGTGGACCGAGGACGGGGAGCTGCTGCTGCCGTACGCCACGGCGGACGCGCCGTGCGGGGTGGTGCGGTGGACGGCGGCTCCCGGGGACGGGGCCCCCTTCGGGGAAGCGGGGGGCCCGGGGGAAACGGGGGGCACGGGGGGCACGGGGGGCACGGGGGCGGGGGACGCGGGCCCGGAGGATCCGGAGGGCGGCGGCAGGACCGCGCGGTCGCCGGAATCGGATCCTCCGGAGCCTGTCGTGGCCCGTCCGGTGCCTTTGCAGCAAGCCCCGTTGGGCAATCTTGTAACGAACTAGTGCCGGTTGGCCCGGCCGTCTGGATCCGCCCCGTGGTGCGCCGGTTAAACTCGCCCCGCTGTAAGAAAGATCATGTTGACGGGGTGAATTACTTCCGATGAGCGACGCCAGCACGAACCAGCCGACTGCCGACGTCCAGGAGTCCACTGGCCACGGTAAGCACCGGGGCCCGGTCTCGGTCCAGGACAGCGAGACGGCCCCGCGTGGCCGTCACCGCAAGTCGGTCGAGCAGACCGAGGCCGCGGCCTGACGGCAGCGGAGACACGGCCCCGCCCCTCACCTGAGGGGCGGGGCCGTCGCGCGTCTACTCCCGCTTGAGCCCCAGCACTTCGGCCGCCGCGAAGGTCTCCCCCTCCGGCCGCCGCGCGTAGTGCGGGGTGAGCAGCGCGTCCAGCTCGTCGTAGGTGAACGCGTCCTGCTTGCTGTCGAACTTGGCCTGCACCCGCGGTCGTTCGACGACGACCACCATCCCTCCGTGCACGACGAGCAGCTGGCCGTTGACGCGCCCGGCGGCCGGTGAGGCCAAGTAGCCGACGAGCGGGGCGACATGCTCGGGGGCCAGCGGGTCGAGCCCCGACTCGGGCTGCTCGAACCCGGCTCCCGAGAACACGTCCTCGGTCATCCGGGTACGGGCGCGCGGGCAGATGGCGTTGGCGGTGACGCCGTACTTGGCGAGCGCGAGGGCCGTCGAGGTGGTGAGCCCGACGATTCCCCCTTTCGCGGCGGCGTAGTTGGGCTGCCCGGCGGACCCGGCGAGGAACGCCTCCGAGGAGGTGTTGACGATACGGCCGTACACCGGCGCACCCGCCGCCTTGGACCGCTCGCGCCAGTGTGCGGCCGCGAACCGGGTCGTGTTGAAGTGACCCTTGAGGTGGACCCGGATCACCGCGTCCCACTCGCCCTCGGTCATGGAGAAGACCATGCGGTCGCGCAGGATGCCCGCGTTGTTGACGAGGACGTCGAGCCTGCCGAACTCCTCGACCGCCAACTCGACGAGCTTTCCCGCCTGTTGGTGGTCGGCCACGTCCCCGGTGTGGGCGACCGCCCGGCCGCCCGCGGCCCTGATCTCCTCGGCGACCTGCTCGGCGGGGCCCTCGGAGGCCTCGCCCGAACCGTCCCGGCCCGGCTGTCCGTAGTCGTTGACCACCACGGCCGCACCCAGCCGGGCCAGCTCCAGCGCCTCGGCCCGGCCGAGGCCCCGGCCCGCGCCGGTGACGATCGCCGCGAGCCCCTCCAGGGGCAGTCCTGCCTCAGTCATCCGGGGCCCTCAGATCTCGATGCAGGTGCGGAGCGAGGTGCCCGTCCGCATCTGGTCGAGCGCCTCGTTGATCTCGCTCAGCGGCACCCGGTGGGTGATCAGGCCGTCCAGGTCGACGCGGCCCGCCCGCCACAGGGCGATGGTCCGCTCGTAGGAGCGCAGCACGTCCCCGCCGCCGTACAGGGAGGGCAGGATGCGCTTCTCGTCGAAGAACAGCTCGAACATGTTGAGCTGGAGGTTGTCGTCCATGGCGCCCGCGCCGACGACCACGAGGGTGCCGCCGCGCCGGGTGGTCTCGTACGCGGTCCTGGCGGTGGCCGACTTGCCGACGACTTCGAAGACGTAGTCGAAGCCCTCGCCCGCGGTCACCTGCTGCTTGGCGTCGGCCAGTTCGTCCGGGGAGACGGCCCGGGTGGCGCCGAACTCCAGCGCGGCCTCCCGGCGCGAGGCCACCGGGTCCACGGCCACGATCTCGGCGGCGCCCTTGAGCCGCGCGCCCTGGATCGCCGAGATGCCCACGCCCCCGCAGCCGATGACGGCGACCGACGAACCGGCCTCCACATCAGCGGTGTTGAGGGCGGCGCCGAGTCCGGTGGTGACCCCGCAGCCGATCAGGGCGGCTATGTCGAAGGGCACGTCGTCGGGTATCGGCACCGCGCAGCCCGCGTCGACGACGACCTCCTCGGTGAAGGTGCCGGTGCCCGCGAAGCCGAACACATCGCCGCCGGGGCGGCGGAAGTTGGGGGTGCCCGCGTTCATGAACCCGGCCAGGCACAGCTCGGTCTGGCCGCGCTTGCAGGCGGCGCAGGTGCCGCAGGCGGGCAGCCAGCAGACCACGACCCGGTCGCCCGCCTTCAAGTGGCTGACGCCCTCGCCGACTTCGACGATCTCCCCCGCGCCTTCGTGTCCGGGCACGAAGGGCGCCGGCTGCGGGAGGACCCCGTTCATCGCGGACAGGTCCGAGTGGCACAGCCCGGTGGCCCGTACCCGGATCCGCACCCTGCCGGGCCCGAACCCCACCGCCTCGACGTCATCGAGGACTTCGAGCTTTTCCTGGCCGATCTCGTGCAGTACGGCTGCGCGCATGGTGCGGCTCCCCTCGTACGGCGTGCTGGTTCAGAGTGATCTCGGGCGGGTTCTCAGGTGGGTTCTCAGGAGTGTTCGACGACGGTGTCGGCGAGGACGGGCGCGTCGTCCCGCTCGACGGCGCTGACGGCGACCCGGGTGCTGCCCGGTGCCGTGCCCGGTGTGTGCCACATCCGGATGCGCAGGGTCTCCCCCGGGTAGACCACCCCGGCGAACCGGGTGACGTAGGACTTCACCCGGGTCACGTCACCGCCGAGCAGGGTGTCGACGACCGCCTTGAGCGTGCTGCCGTAGGTGCACAGCCCGTGCAGGATGGGCCGTTCGAACCCGGCGACCTTGGCGAACTCCGGGTCGGCGTGCAGCGGGTTCCAGTCGCCGGAGAGGCGGTAGAGCAGGGCCTGGTCCTCGCGGATCGGGCGCTCGACGGTCCGGTCGGGCTCGCCGACGGGCGGTTCGAGGCGGGCGGAGGGGCCGCGGTCGCCGCCCCAGCCGCCCTCCCCCCGTACGAAGATCTGGGCGTCGTTGGTCCACAACGGGCCTTCGGCGTCCACGACTTCGGTCCGCAGGACCAGGACGGCCGCCTTGCCCTTGTCGTACACGGCGGCGATCCGGTTGGTGGCGGTCGCGGTGCCGGTCACCGGGAGGGGCCGGTGCACGGTCAGCGCCTGGCCGCCGTGCAGCACCTTGGCGAGGTCGACCTCGATGCCCGGCATGGACAGTCCGCTGATCACTCCCGGCGAGCCCGAGCCCGCGACGGTGGCGAAGCTGGGCAGGACGTGCAGCCGGGACTCCAGGGTGTAGCGCAGTTCGTCGGGGTCGGTGGCGGGAACGCCCGCTCCGATGCCGAGGTGGTAGAGCTGGACGTCCTTGGAGTTCCAGGAGATCTCACCGGTCCGGGGCTCGGCGGCGAGGGCCTTGGCTGCGTCGATGGGCATACGGCTCCTGACAGTGGCGGAGTCAAGACCCCGGTACGGCCGTCCGCACCGTCGGCCGCACCGAGGTCGTCGCGGGCCGATCTAGAACGCGTTCCAGTCCGGCGCCCTCTGTATAGCCCAGCGCACCGCACTTGTGAAGGCTCCTGACGGGGTGTCAGGTGGCGGTGTCAGGTGACGGTGTCCGGTGGCCGGTCCCTCCCGGTTCCGGCACCCGTGACATTTGTCCTGCCGGATTGCGTACAAGCGCATCTGCCGGGCGGGCGGGGCGGGTTCGTAGCGTCGTCGGTATGACACGGGACATCGGTCACGACACAGGGGGCTTCGGTCATGACACGGGGGACATCGGCCACGGCACAGAGGACTTCGGTCACGGCACGGGGGACATCGGCCACGACACGAGGGACTTCGGTCACGACACGGAGGACATCGGCATGAGCCAGGGGACGGAAGCGGCCGTGGCCTTCCGCGGCGCGGTCAAGACCTTCGGCGCCGTACGCGCCGTGGACGGCATCGACCTGGAGATCGCCCCCGGCGAGACCGTCGCCCTGCTCGGCCGCAACGGCGCCGGCAAGTCGACGACGATCTCCCTGCTGCTCGGCCTGAACGAGCCCGACACGGGCACGGTGCGGCTCTTCGGCGCGGCCCCCTCCGAGGCGGTGCGGACCGGCCGGGTGGGCGCGATGCTCCAGGAGGCCCGGGCGGTCCCGCGGGTCACCGTGCGCGAACTGGTCGCCTTCGTGGCCGGCCGCTACCCCGCGCCGCTGCCCGTCGCCGAGGCCCTGGAGCTGGCCGGCATCACCGAACTGGCCGACCGCCGCGTGGACCGGCTCTCCGGCGGCCAGACCCAGCGCGTGCGGTTCGCCGTCGCGCTCGCCGGGAACCCCTCGCTGATCGTCCTGGACGAGCCCACCGCCGCCCTGGACGTGGAGGCACGGCACGCCTTCTGGGCCTCCATGCGGGGCTACGCGCTGCGCGGCCACACCGTGCTGTTCTCCACCCACCACCTGGAGGAGGCCGACGCCTTCGCCGACCGCATCCTCGTCGTGGACCGGGGCCGGATCATCGCGGACGGCACGGGTGAGCAGCTCAGGCGGTCGGCCGGCGGGAACCTGGTCGTCGTCGACCTGGCCGGGCGGGACGCCGACGGCCTGGCGCTGCTGCCGGGGGTGCGGTCGATGGAGGTGCGGGGCGGGCGGGCCCGGCTGCGCACCGACGACTCCGACGCCACCGTGGTCGCCCTGGCCGGACTGGGGGCGATCCGCGGCCTGGAGGTCGCTCCGGCCTCCCTGGACGACGCGTTCCTGGCGCTGACCTCACGGGTCGCGGAGGCGGTGTGATGCTCGACTACATACGGCTGGAGATCCGCCGGACCCTGCGGGACACCGGGTTCGTGATCGGCGGGATCGCGATGCCCGTGATGATGTACCTCCTCTTCACCAACCTCGGCGGCGACGAGTCCGGCTGGAAGACCGGCGCGATGGTCGGCATGGCCGCCTACGGTGCCGTCGGCTCGGCCCTCAACACCGGCGGCGGGGTCGCCGAGGACCGGGCGATCGGCTGGCTGCGGCAGCTGCGGGTGACGCCGATGCCGCCGCGCCAGGTGGTGCTCGGCCGGGCCCTGACCGGTTCGGTGACCGTCCTTCCGGCGATCGTGGCGGTGCTCGCGGCGGGCGGGCTGGTCAACGGCGTCCGGCTCGCCGTGTGGCAGTGGGCGGCGCTCGCGGTGCTGCTGTGGCTGGGCTCGGTGCCGTTCACCCTGCTGGGCCTCGGCAACGGCTACCGGCTGACCGGGCAGACCACCGGCGTGGCGAACATGATCTGCAACCTGGGCCTCGCGGTCCTCGGCGGCCTGTGGTTCCCCGTCACCCTCTTCCCCGACTGGCTGCGCACGCTCTCCGCGTACACCCCCACCAACCGCTTCGCCCAGCTCGGCGGCTCGGTCGCGACCGGCCACGCGCCCACCGCCGGCGCGGTCCTGGTCCTTGGTGTGTGGCTGCTGCTGTTCGGTTCGTACGCTGTTCTGTCGTACCGGCGCCACGCCGGGAACCTCTGAGCGGAGGAACGTCATGTCCTGGTCGCGCAAGCTCTCGTGCCGCGTGGACGAGACCCGCGAGGCGGTCCGCGCGGCGCGGGAGCACCAGCGGTACTACAAGGCCAACAAGAAGCGCCTCAACGCCGAGTACAAGGCCGCGCAGAAGGCCGGGGAGATCCCCGCGAACGCGGTCGTCGGCGGCAACGGCTTCGGCCTGCTGCCGTGGCTGCTGCTGGGGATGGGCGCCTTCTCCAACCTCTTCCATGGCGAGACCCCGAACGCCTGGATCGGCGGCCTCGGGCTGCTCACCTTCAACTCGCTCTACATCTACGTGGCCTTCCGCGCCTTCCACCAGAAGACCCGGGATGCGCTCTCCACCCGGGTGGCGCTGGTCGTGCTGGGGCTGGTGACCTGCGCTCTGGCCCTGGGATACGGCGGCAACTGGCTGCTGTTCTTCCCGCTGTTCGGGCTCGCGACCGGTGCGGTGGTGCGGCTGCCGCATCTGCGCTGGGTCGGCATGGTGGTGACCGTGGTCGCCGGGGCAGCCTCCGTGTTCCGCGACGGCTGGGGCGGCCTCGACACCGCGTACGCCACATGGATCTCCACGATGGTGACGGCCGCGATCATGTCCCTCACCGAGGCGGTACGGCAGCTGCGGGAGGCCCGTGAGGAACTGGCCCGGCGTGCGGTGGAGGAGGAGCGGCTCCGCTTCTCCCGCGACCTGCACGATCTGCTGGGCCACACGCTCTCGGTGATCGTGGTCAAGTCCGAGGCGGCCCGCCGGCTGGCCCCGCGCGACCTGGACGCGGCGCTCCTCCAGGTCACCGACATCGAGTCCGTCGGCCGCCAGGCCCTCACGGAGATCCGCGAGGCGGTGACGGGCTACCGCGAGGGCAGCCTCACCACCGACCTCGACCGAGCCACCTCGGCCCTCCGCGCCGCCGGCATCGAACCCACCGTCCACCGCTCCGGCCCACCCCTCGCCGCCCAGACGGAGACCCTGCTCGGCTGGGTGGTCCGCGAGGCGGTGACGAACACCGTGCGGCACAGCGGGGCGGGGCGGTGCGAGATCTCGGTGGCGGGGTCGGCGGAACGGGTGCGGTTGCGGGTTTGGGACAACGGGCGGGGGGTGGGGGCGGAGCCGGTGGTGGGTTCGGAGCCGGTGGTGGGTTCGGGGCAGCTCTTGGGGACAGCTGCCGTCACTCAGGCGGCGGAGGGGACTGATGCGGGGCCGGCCGCGGTCACCAGGTCCTACGAGTCCACCGGGTCCACCGCACCCACCGCACCCCCCCCACCCACCACACCCACCGCCCAAACGGTCACCAACGAGTACGACAGCACCGACCCCCCGTCCCCCGTAATCGGCGGCACCGGTCTCAAAGGTCTCGCCGAGCGGCTGGCCGCGGCGGGCGGGCGGTTGGAGGCCGGGCCGGGTCCACGGGGCGGGTTCGTGGTGCGGGCCGAGCTGCCGGTCGAGTCGGTGGAGCCGGCGAGGGGCGAGGAGTCGGTGGGAGCCGGTCGAGGCGTCCGGGCCGGTGACGCGGCGGGGTGACCCGGGAAGGACCACCGACTCGACGGCCCTGCCCACTCCGTCACTGAGTCTCACCACCAGCACTTCCGCACACCCGCACTCCCCCACTCTTCAGTTCTCAAGGACCACGCGCTCCAAGCACACCGCGCCACACCGCCCCGCACCCCCCGGCCCCCTACTCTTGGCCCGTGAACGAGATGCCCCGGGATCACCGCCCCTCCAGATCCATCCGTGTGCTGCTCGCCGAGGACCAGGGCATGATGCGGGGCGCGCTCGCCCTGTTGCTCGGTATGGAGCCGGACATCCAGGTGGTGGCTCAGGTGGCCGCCGGGGACGCGATCGTGGACGCCGCTCTCACGCACCGGCCGGACGTGGCGCTGCTCGACATCGAGTTGCCCGGGAAGAGCGGTCTGGACGCCGCCGCCGAGCTGCGGGACGAGGCGCCGGACTGCCGGGTGCTGATCCTGACGACCTTCGGCAGGCCCGGCTATCTGCGCCGGGCGATGGAGGCGGGGGCCGCCGGCTTCCTCGTGAAGGACGGCCCCGTGGAGGAGCTGGCCGCCTCGATCCGCCGGGTGCTGACCGGTGAGACGGTGGTCGACCCCGCGCTCGCCGCGGCCGCCCTCAGCGCCGGCCCGAACCCCCTCACCGCCCGGGAGTGCGACGTCCTCAAGGCGTCCACGGACGGCGCGACGGTCGCCGACATCGCCGCCAAGCTGCACCTCTCGGAGTCCACCGTCCGCAACTACCTCTCCTCCGCCATCGGCAAGACCGGCACCCGCAACCGCATGGAGGCCGTCCGCCAGGCCCGGCAGCAGGGCTGGCTGTGAGCGCCTGCCGCGATCACCCTCGGCCCTGCCCTGATCGCCCTCAGCCCCGCCTGCCTGATCGCCCCTACTTGATCACCTCCGCCGACTTGTACTCCGCTCCCTTCGGCGCCACGCACACGAACCAGTCGTAGGGCGAGCCGTCCGGCGTGCGGATCACCGGGTCGTCCGAGGCCGTCTCCGTGCCCGCGGGGGCCCGCTCCACCACCGTCGCCGTCTCGTTCGTCCAGGTGCAGTTGACGCGCTCGGCGGTCCTGGCGACGTACCCGATGACGAGACGTACGTCCGCCTTGGCGTCGGGCCGGAGGGGCAGGGAGCCGGAGATGAGGTCGGTGCCGGTCATGGTGTCCGACTTCGGGACGGTGTTCTCCATGACCTTCGTCGTCTCGTCGCCGTAGCCGCGGTACACGAAGTAGCTGATCTTGCCGACCAGTTCGGAGGCCTTGCCGATCTCCGGGGACTCGCCGCGCTCGGCCATCGCGGCGCGCTGGGAATCGGCCTCCTTCCGGTCGCGAGGTGCGTCCCAGACGTCGATGACGACCCGCCACCGCTTGCCGTCGTCGGTGCCGGACGCCAGCGTGGTGCGGTGCGGCCTGGTCTCGAAGCCGTCCGGCAGGGGCGTACCCGGCTGGGTGGCCGCGGGTGCCACCCGTCCCCCGTCCCCGCCCGGCAGCCCCGCCACCGCGAGGGTCGCCGAGGAGCCCGCGAGCACCAGTGCCGTGGCCGCCGCGACGGCCCAGCGACGGGCCCGGCGCCTGCGGCCGCCGCGGATCACCGACTCGTAGGGGGCTATACCGATCTCAACCTCGTCGGCGGCGTCGGCCAGCAGGAGGGCGATGTCGCCGTTGCTCATGTCGTGGTTCTCCCGGTCCGCGCTCATCACTTCCGCCCTCCCTGCGTCACCATGTCGGCCAGTCCGGGTATGGCGCGAAGTTTCGCGATCCCCTTGGCCGCGTTGCTCTTCACCGAGCCGACCGAGCAGCCCATCGCCTCGGCCGTCTGGGTCTCGGTGAGGTCCTCCCAGTACCGCAGGACCACCGCCTCCCGCTGCCGGGGCGGCAGTTGGGCCAGCGCTCCGAGCAGAGCGCTGCGGTCCTCGGCCTGGCTGATGCGGTCACCGGTGTCGGCGATCTCGCGCGCCAGTCCCGAGTCGTCCTTGGGCGCCAGGAACTCCCTGAGCCGCCTGCGGTGCTTGCGCGCGTGTGCGTTGATCATCACGCGCCGTACGTACGCCTCCGGATCGTCCGCCGAGCCGACCCTGCGCCAGGCCACATAGGCCTGTTCGAGCGTCGACTGGACGAGGTCCTCCGCGGCGTGCTGCTCCCCCGTGAGGAGAAATGCCGTCCGCATCAGCCGCGGCCAGCGGCCGATGACAAAGCTCTGGAACTCCTCGTCCCGAGCCTGTTTCCGATCCCCCATGGGCACCTCCTAGATGTCTAAAGGAGTCCATGAGCGGCCCGGACCGTTGCCTCACATCACCGAAATTCTCCGTGGCAGCCACACCAGCATGAGCAGCACCCCGGCCACCAGCACCCCGGTCCCCACCCGGAACGCCAGCGCGTACCCCTCCGTCAGCGCCGCCGCCGACCCTCCGCCCCCCGTCCGGGCCGCGGCCAGCGTCGACAGCACCGCGAGCCCCAGTGAGCCGCCCATCGTGCGGGAGGTGTTGACGAGCCCGGACACCAGCCCGGCCTCCCCCGGCGCCGCCCCGGAGGTGGCCAGCGAGGCGAGCGGGGTCGAGGCGAGGCCCGCGCCCAGCATCATCAGGATCCCGGGACCCATGATCGAGGTGACGTAGCCGCCGTCCGCGCTCATCGTCGACTGCCAGCCGTACCCGGTGAGCGCGACGAGTGTCCCCAGGACCGCCACCCGGCGGGCCCCGAGCCGGTGCATGAGGCGGGGCGCGAGCTTGGAGCCGAGCACGATCGCGAGCGAGCTGGGCAGCATGGCGAGTCCGGCGTCCAGCGGGGAGTACCCGAGGACGTTCTGGGCGTAGAGCGTGATGAAGTACCAGGTGCAGAACAGGGCGGAGCCGCTGAGGAACATCGCCGCGTTCGCCGACGCCACGGCCCGCACCTTCAGCAGTCCGAGCGGCATCAGCGGGGCGGCCGTACGGGACTCGACGAGCAGGAAGCCGCCGACGAGCGCGAGCCCGACGGCCAGCGGGACCAGGGTGGCAGCCGCCGTCCACCCCTCGGCCTCGGTCTGCGAGATGCCGTACGCCAATACCGCGAGGCCCCCGGTGACCAGCAGGGCGCCGGGCAGGTCCAGGCGCCGTCCGTCGCCGTTGCGGCTCTCGGTCAGCCAGAGGAGCGAGCCGAGCAGGACGACCGCGCCGACCGGCACGTTGATGAGCAGGACCCAGCGCCAGGACAGGGTGTCGACGAGGAGGCCGCCGAAGAAGCCGCCGGCCGCGCCGCCGCCCGCGCCCACGGCGGTCCAGGTGGCGATGGCCCGGGCCCGCGCGGGGCCCTCCGGGACGGCGGAGGTCACGATGGTGAGCGTCGAGGGGGCCAGTACGGCGGCGCCGAGCCCTTGCGCGGCCCGCGCGGCGAGCAGTTCGCCGCCCTGCTGGGCCAGGCCGCCGGCCAGCGAGGCGGCCGTGAACAGGCCGAGGCCGACCAGGAACATCCGCTTGCGGCCGTAGAGGTCACCGGCCCGGCCGCCGAGCAGCATGAACCCGGCGAAGGCGATCGAGTAGGCGTTCACGACCCACTGGAGGCCGGACTGGCTCATGCCCAGGTCGGTGCGTATGGAGGGCAGCGCCACATTGACGACGGACACGTCGAGCACGACCAGGAACTGGCCCGCGCACGCCAGCGCCACCACCAGCCACGCGGGCGGACGCAGGCCGGTACGACGGGATCCGTGGGTGACGCCGGTGGCTTCGAGCATGGCTGTCATGGTCTCAACCCGGGCCGACTTCCCCAAGAGAATATAAAGAAATCGTTAGTACGCCGAAGCATCGGAATAGTTGCCCATGCATACGTAGTTCAGGACACACGTAACCAGAGTCCACGCAGCGCACATCCCGGTGCAGCACCCATCCCGATCTCCAGGCCCGGAGGCCTCCCTCACATGACGCACACGCCGACCGACCAGCCCACCCGGAGAGCGTCCGGCGCTGTCGTCCCGGTGCTCGCCTTCGCGGGCATCGTGGTCGCGGTGATGCAGACCCTGCTCGTCCCGGTCATCAAGGACCTGCCGCAACTGCTGGACACCGAGCCCAGCAACGCCACCTGGGTCCTGACCTCCACCCTCCTCTCGGGCGCCGTCGCCACCCCGATCATGGGCCGCCTCGGCGACCTCTACGGCAAGCGCCGCCTGCTGATCCTCAGCCTCGCCGTGATGGTCGTCGGCGCCCTCGTCAGCGCCCTGACCAGCGATCTCCTCACGATGATCGCCGGCCGCACCCTCCAGGGCTTCGCCATGGGCGCGATCCCGCTCGGCATCGGCCTGATGCGCGACATGCTGCCCCGCGAGAAGCTCGGCTCGGCGATGGCCCTGATGAGCTCCTCGATCGGCGTCGGCGGCGGACTCGCCCTCCCCCTCGCCGCCCTGATCGCCCAGCACGCCGACTGGCACGCCCTCTTCTACGGCGCCGCGGGCCTCGGCGCGCTCTCGATCGTCCTCACCCTCCTCGTCGTACCGGAGTCTCCCGCGCGCGCGGAGGGCACCTTCGACGTCCTGGGCGCGATCGGCCTCTCCATCGGACTCGTCCTCTTCCTCCTGCCGATCACCAAGGGCAGCGACTGGGGCTGGTCCTCCGGCACCACGCTCGGACTCTTCGCGGCCTCCGCGGTCGTCCTCGTCCTGTGGGGCGTCATGGAGCTGCGCCTGAAGGCCCCGCTGGTCGACCTGCGCACCACCGCCCGCCCCGCGGTCCTCTTCACCAACCTGGCGTCGATCATGGTCGGTGTCTCGTTCTACGTCGTCTCGCTCGTCCTTCCCCAGCTGCTCCAGCTCCCGAAGGCGACCGGCTACGGCCTCGGCCAGTCGATGGTCACCGCGGGCCTCCTGGTCGCCCCGCTGGGCCTGACGATGATGTTCACGGCACCGGTGTACGCCCGCCTCTCCGCGAAGTACGGCCCCAAGGTCACCCTCATCCTCGGCATGCTGATCATCGGGATCGGCTACGGCGCCGGCCTGGGCCTGATGAGCGCGGCCTGGCAGAGCCTCGTGATCGCCGTGGTGCTCGGCGCGGGCATCGGCCTCGCCTACTCCTCCCTGCCCGCCCTGATCGTGGGCGCGGTACCGGCGTCGGAGACGGGCGCGGCGAACGGCCTGAACACCCTGATGCGTTCCATCGGTACGTCCGTGTCGAGCGCCGTGATCGGCATGGTGCTGGCGAACACGGCGAACAACGTGGGCGGCGTCGCGATCCCGACCATGCACGGCTTCCGCGTCTCCTTCCTGATCGCGACCGGCGCGGTCGCCGTCGGCCTCCTGATGGCCCTGTTCCTGCCGAAGCCGAACCGTGCGCCGCAGTTGCGCGCGAGCAGCGAGGAGGAGGCCAACCTGGCCCACGCCGAGGAGGTCCTACGGGGCTTCCGCGGGCGCGTCCTCGACGCCTCCGGAGCCCCGGTCGCCCGCGCCAAGGTCACGCTGATCGACCGGCGCGGCCGGCAGGCGGGGGCCACGCTCTCCGACACCGACGGCACCTACGTCCTCGGCGTACCCCGTGAGGGCGCCTACGTCCTCGCGGCCCGCGCCACCGGCCACGGCCCCCTGGCCTCCTCGGCCACCCACACGGGCGACAACCGCCCGATCGACCTGGACCTGGCGCTCCCGAGCGAGACGGTCACGGCCTGACCGGTCCACAGCCGACGCGCCCCCGCCCCGGATCGAGGGCGGGGGCGCGTCGCGTGGGGCGCGAGGATGACCGTAGGGCAGGGGGCCGGGCGTGCGGCTCGCGGTCGCCGAACCCGGGCTGCCGCCCTCGCGAGACCGCCGGTGCCCCCGGCATGCCATCCGCCCACCCCCTGTCCCCCTCCGCAGGACCGTGCGGCAGCATGGGCTCTCCGGAAGGGCGCGGGACACGACGGCGAGACGACGGCCGTACGACGCCCACCCGCACGTACGACCGAGAGGAACCCCATGGCCGCGGCACCCAAGCCCGAGATCCTGGCCGCCTTCGAGGCCGCGAAGGGGTTCATGCCCCTGGGCGAGGGGCTGGCGCTGTACGAAGCGGCCCTGGACGCCGGACGGCTCGGGCTGCCGTTGCTGGAGGTCGGGACGTACTGCGGCCGCTCCGCGATCCTGCTCGGGGACGCGGCCCGGGAGGCCGGGGTGGTGGCGCTGACCGTCGACCACCACCGCGGGAGCGAGGAGCAGCAGCCGGGCTGGGAGTACCACGATCCGGAGACCGTGGACGCCGAGCTCGGTGTGATGGACACGCTCCCGACCTTCCGCAGGACGCTGTACCGGGCCGGGCTGGAGGAGCACGTGGTCGCCGTCGTCGGCCGCTCCCCGCAGATCGCGAAGGTCTGGGGCTCGCCGCTCGGCCTGGTCTTCATCGACGGCGGCCACACCGACGAGCACGCCAACGCCGACTACGAGGGCTGGGCGCCCCACGTCGCCGAGGGCGGCCTGCTCGTCATCCACGACGTGTTCCCGGACCCGGAGGACGAGTTCACCGGCCAGGCCCCCTACCGGATCTACCTACGAGCCCTCGCGTCCGACGCGTTCACGGAGGTCTCGGCGACCGACTCCTTGCGTGTCCTGCGGCGGGTGGGGGCGGGGATCTGAGAGACCGTTGGCCGACGCCTCCCACCCCGCCCGTATCCTCACGCCAGGACTGAACGCAGCGCCCACTCCGCCTGCTGCTCACGCCACCCGTTCAGGTCACAGACCCACCAGATACCTCACGCATGGCGGCATCCGACCGTACGCTCCCCCTCCATCACGTCTTGCACCAATGGGGGAGCAATCATGGCCAATTGGAGACTCGTCGGGGCCATCGCGGCCGCCGTGCTCGTCATCGGCGGCACCGCGACCGCCTGCGGACCCGACAACAGCACGGGCAGCGGGGCCGATTCAACCCCGAGCACGAGCACAAGCACGAGCACGACCACCGGCACGCCGACCGCGAGTACCGCAGCAGGCGCACCGGCCGAGAAGAAGACCGTCCCGAGCTTCGTCGGCAAGGGCCTTCAGTCCGCGCAGGACGAGGCGCAGGCCGCCGGGTTCTACAACCTCGCCTCGCACGACGCCCTCGGCCGCGACCGCTTCCAGGCCTTCGACCGGAACTGGAAGGTCTGCTCGCAGAACCTCGCGGCGGGGAAGACGGTGCCGGTGGACACCCGACTGGACTTCGGCGCGGTGAAGTTGGAGGAGGACTGCCCCGCGAAGGATCAGAACGGACCGACGGCAGCCGGCGCGGCGATGCCCGACTTCAAGGGGAAGTCCGTCAAAGCCGCCCGTGCCGCGCTCGACTCAAGTACCTCCATCACGGTGAAGGACGCAACGGGCGACGACCGGCTGGTCCTCGTGGAGTCGAACTGGCAGGTGTGCACCCAAAGCCCGAAGGCGGACACCGAGTTGTCGGGCCAGCCGGTGGAATTCACCGCGGTCAAGTACGGGGAGCACTGCCCCTGAGCGCACTCGGGGCTCGGAGCCGCCGAGCGACACGGCTGACCCGAACCTGATCGCTGGTCAGGGAGACGGACCCGGACCCTGGTACGGCTGAAGGGTCGGTGTCTGTCGGGTGGCCGCCCATGACGCCAAGAGCGTCAGATTGTCAGCGGTCGGCGTGCCCGCGGGCGCGGTGTAGACGTTGAGGTGCAGGCCTGGTTCGGCGGGCAGTTCCAGGGACTCGACGTCCAAGTCGAGCCGGCCCACGATCGGATGGTGCACCCGCTTGCGTCCGGACCGGTGCAGCCGCACGTCCTGAGACGCCCACCGCTGCCGAAACAGCTCACTGCACGTTGACAGTTCGCCGACCAGGGAGATCAGCTCCTCGTCGTGCGGACTGCGGCCGGCTGCCATGCGCAGCTTCGCGGCCGCGTCACCGGCCACCTGGTCGTAGTCGACAAAGAAATCCCTGGCCGCCTCGGGGTTCAGATAGACGAACCGCGCTGTGTTCGCGGGCCGTCGCGGGTCGGCCAGCACCGGTGAATACAGCGCGCGAGCGAGTTGGTTCATGGCGAGCACGTCATAGCGGCCGTTACCGATCCAGGCCGGCGCACCGGAGATCGCGTCGAGCATCTGCTGCAGCGTCGAGCGCACCGTCATGGCGGGCTTGCGCCGGCGTGGGCTGCGGGGCGCCCTGGATTGGCGCGCGAGGTGGAACAGATGGTCGCGCTCGGCTTCGTCGAGTTGCAAGGCGGAGGCCAACGCGTCGAGCACGCCGTCGGAGGCACCGGCGAGGCCGCCGCGTTCCATGCGTACGTAGTAGTCGACCGATACCCCCGCCAGTAGGGCGACCTCCTCGCGGCGCAGACCCTTGACCCGGCGGTTGCCGCCGTAAGCGGGCAGGCCCGCCTGCTCGGGTGCGATGCGGGCGCGACGTGAGCTGAGGAACTCCCGGATCTCGGTGCGTAGATCCATCACGGTCATCTCCTCACCGTAAGGCCGTCCCGCAGCCTAATGGATGCCCGATGCGGTCGTTGCGGTACCGCCGTCCACCGGGATGATGGCGCCCGTGAGGTAGGACCCGGCCCGGCTGGCGAGAAACACGGCGGCACCCGCCATGTCGTCGTCGCGGCCGAGCCGGCGCAGGGGGGCCGACGCCGCGATCGTGTCGCCGATGGCATCGAGCGTGGAGTCCATCATCTGCGACGGGAACACTCCCGGTGCTACCGCGTTCACCGTGACGTGCTGTGGGCCCAGCTCCCTGGCAAGTACCCGGGTGAGTTGATGGAGTGCCGCTTTGCTGCCGGCGTACGAGTAGTTGGGCGACTGGGCGACGTGGATGGCGGCGATGCTGCCGATGTTGATGATCCGTGCGGGATCATCGGCGGTGCCCGCCTTTCGAAGTGCCGGGAGCAGTGCCTGCACCAGCCAGAACGGCGACTTGAGGTTGAGGTCGAGCACTGCGTCCCAGGCCTCGTCCGGGAACGTCGCCAGCGGCTCGCGCCGCATCGCTCCCGCGTTGTTGACAAGGATGTCCAGACGTTCCGAGTCTGCCAGGACAAGGTCAGCGAGTCGCCGGCACTCGTCGTGCCTGGAAAGGTCGGCGGGGAATGCTCGTACGTCGCCGAATTCGGACAGTAGACGCTGCGCCTCCGCGCACGTGTCCGG
Source organism: Streptomyces sp. SID13726 (assembly GCF_010548375.1). Lineage (GTDB taxonomy): Bacteria > Actinomycetota > Actinomycetes > Streptomycetales > Streptomycetaceae > Streptomyces. Next base: position 273,838 of record NZ_JAAGLY010000010.1, on the reverse strand, counting down.
GTTGCGTGAGCTGATGACGACGCGGGCGCCCGCCTGGAGAAGGCCGCGCGCAATCATCATCCCAATTCCTCTGGTGCCGCCAGTGACGAGGGCGCGCTTTCCCCTCAGGTCAAAAAGTTCCGTGTGAGTGGTGAACTGATTCTCCGCCACTGCTCTCCGTCCCTTCCGTGGTAAAAGAATGCGCCGACACGGTCGCGTATTCGAGGCAGCTGAATTTAATGATGACGGTAAAGCTGCGGTGCGTTTCCATGGATTGTTGTCGGCGCTTTCGACTCAAGCAGGTTGACAGGCGTGGGGAACGTCGGGGAGACCCTGGTGATACAGGTATTGCCAGACCCCCCTTCCTGCCTGTGGGGGCGAGAAAGACCCGACGCAGCGGTTGACTTGCGGTGTCGGAGCGCAGATCTCGCGGCCGGCCGAGACCGGGAGCCGGTGTTCCCGCCGGCCGCGCCGGCGCCTAGGCTCCTGCGGTTGTCGTGCAGGTCGTGGGAGTGGGGAAGCGTGGAGAAGGCTGAGGCCCGGGAGCTGGTCGAGCGGGCGCGGGGTGCCTGGGAGGCCGAAGAGTGGTTGCGGGCCGCCGAGTTGTACGAGCGGGTGCTTGCGCACTTCCCGGATCTGGAGGTGAGCGCGGTGTGGTGGTACGACGCCGCGCTCGCGCACAAGTTCCTGCGGAACTGGGCCAAGGCGTACGAGCTGGGGCGGGAGGCCGCGGCCCGCTCACCGCGGGGCGAGGGGGATCCGGCGTACTGGAATCTCGGCATCGCCGCGACCATCCAGCGGGACTGGGCCACCGCGCGGGACGCCTGGAGCGGGTTCGGGATCCGGATCCCGGACGGGGAGGGGCAGATCGACGGGGGGTTCGGGCAGGCCTGTGTGCGGCTCGACACCGGCGGTGAGCGCGAGGTCGTATGGATCGAGCGGCTGTGCCCCACCCGCGGCCGGATCGTCAACGTGCCCGTCACCGGCGGCCGGCGCTACGGCGAGGTCGTCGTCCACGACGGCGAACCCAAGGGCGAGCGGGTGGTCGAGGGCTCGACCTACCCCGTCTTCGACGAACTCCTCCTCTTCGAGTCCTCCGAACTGCCCACCCTGGAAGTCACGGTGACCGCGGGCGAGGCGGCCGACCTGGAGGCCCTCGTCGAACTGTTCACCGACCACGACTTCGGCGCCGAACCCGCGAGCAGCGTCCGCATGCTGTGCGCCTGTTGCAGCGAGGGCACCCACGAACAGGAGCGCAGCGTCGGCGCCGGCGCCGGCGCCCAGCAGGTCTCCCTCGCCGCCCCCGAGGAGGAGGCCCGGCGACTGCTGGAGCGGTGGGCGGGGGAGGCGGCGGGCGGACGGAGCTGGAGCGGGCTCGCGGTCGTGGAGGACATGTCGTAGAACCCATGCCGTAGGGCCCGTGTCGTAGAACCCATGCCGTAAGGCCCGTGCCGTAAGGCCCGTGCCGTAAGGCCCGTGCCGTAGGGCCCGTGTCATGGAGCCCCTACCGCCGGCGACCCGATTACTCGTCCGGCTCCGTGAGGTCGATCAGCCGGCACACCGTCTCGATGTCTATCTTCACCTGGGCGATCGAGGCGCGGCCGGAGAGCCAGGTGATCAGGGCCGAGTGCCAGGTGTGCTCGATGACCCGGACCGCGGAGAGCTGCTCGGGGGTCGGGTCCTGGAGGCCCATCGCGTCCAGGACGATCAGCGTGGTCTGGTGGGAGACCTGGTCGACTTCCGGGCTCACGCTGCGGTCCGCGAAGGTCAGCGCCCTGACCATCGCGTCCGCGAGATGCGGCTCGCGCTGGAGCGCGCGGAAGGCCCGCATCAGCGTCTCCGCGACCCGCTCCGCCGCCGTCTCGCCCTGCGGCGGCTTCTTGCGGAGCGTGCCGTGCATGTGTTCCAGCTGGTCCTGCATGGTCGCGACCAGCAGATGGATCTTGGACGGGAAGTACCGGTACAGGGTGCCGAGCGCGACCTGCGAGGACTCCGCGACCTCCCGCATCTGCACCGCGTCGAACCCGCCCCGGCTCGCCAGCTGCGCGCTCGCGTGCAGGATGCGGCGGCGCCGCGCCTCCTGCCGCTCGGTCAGCGGCGCGGAGTCGGGTCGCGGGGTACTGGCTTCCACTCTGGGCGGCTTGGACACCTTGTCCACCTTGGGTTCCGTGACAGTCGGTGAGGGGGTGTGATCACGTGTGATCACTCAGCATGGCAGGGCGTGCGCCGTGGCGTGAATCACCTGATCCACTGCTCACAGGTGTCCTACCTGCCGGTAGATTCAGAGCCTCCCGGACGATCAAGTCTGAAACTTGTTCTAGATTAGCGTCCCGGCGTAATCTCGCGGGACAGTGCAGGCAGAAGGGGGCCCAGAGTGACCGCTGAGGCCAGTCAGGCGGGGTCTTCCGAGGACCTGGCCGCTGACGGCGAGCGACCGCTCCGTATCGCGCTCCTCACCTATAAGGGGAACCCGTTCTGCGGGGGCCAAGGGGTCTACACACGGCACCTCTCGCGCGAACTGGCCCGCCTCGGCCACCGGGTCGAGGTCATCGGCTCCCAGCCGTACCCCGTCCTCGACGAGGGCGTACCGCTCACGGAGCTGCCCAGCCTCGACCTGTACCGCTCCCCGGACCCCTTCCGGACCCCGAAACGCGACGAGTACCGGGACTGGATCGACGCGGTCGAAGTCGCCACGATGTGGACCGGCGGCTTCCCCGAACCGCTCACCTTCTCCCTGCGGGCCCGACGTCATCTCCGGGCCCGCCGTGGTGAGTTCGACGTGGTGCACGACAACCAGACCCTGGGCTACGGCCTGTTGGGCGACGTCGGCGCCCCGCTGGTGACCACCATCCACCACCCCATCACCGTGGACCGGCAGTTGGAGCTGGACGCGGCCGAGGGCTGGCAGCAGCGGCTGTCCAAGCGCCGCTGGTACGCCTTCACGCGCATGCAGAAGCGGGTGGCCCGCCGGCTGCCTTCCGTGCTCACCGTCTCCGGCACCTCCCGCCAGGAGATCGTCGACCACCTCGGGGTCCGTGACGGCCGTATCCACGTCGTCCACATCGGCGCGGACACGGACCTGTTCAAGCCGGATCCGTCGGTGCCGGTGGTACCCGGCCGGATCGTCACCACCTCCAGCGCCGACGTCCCGCTCAAGGGCCTGGTCTTCCTCGTCGAGGCGCTGGCGAAGGTACGCACCGAACACCCCGGCGCGCATGTCGTGGTCGTCGGCAAGCGACCCACCGAGGGTCCCGTCGCCGCCGCGATCGAGCGCTACGGCCTCGAAGGCGCCGTCGACTTCGTCAAGGGCATCTCGGACGCCGAACTGGTCGACCTGGTCCGCTCGGCGGAGGTCGCCTGCGTACCGTCGCTCTACGAAGGCTTCTCCCTCCCGGCCGCCGAAGCCATGGCGACCGGCACCCCCCTGGTCGCGACGACGGGCGGCGCGATCCCCGAGGTGGCCGGCCGCGACGGCGAGACCTGCCTCGCGGTGCCCCCCGGCGACTCCGGCGCCCTGGCGGTGGGCCTCGGCCGCCTCCTCGGCGACCCGGACCTCCGCTCCCGTCTCGGAGCGGCGGGCCGCGCCCGCGTACTCGCCCACTTCACCTGGGCCCGCGCCGCCGAGGGAACGGCGGCGCGGTACCGGGAGGCCATCGCGGCAACGGTGACGGGGTCCGCACGCCGAGCGACGGCGCCGGGACGGGGGGCGGTCCCGGGCCACGGCGGCACGGACGCGGCCCCGGCGGGCATACAGCTTCCGGTCCCGGCCCGGGGCGCGGTACCCGAGCACGGCGACGCGGACGAGGTCCCGGCCGGCATCCAACTCCCTGTCCCGGCCCGGGGCGCGGTACCGGACCACGGCGGCGGGGACGAGGTCCCGGTCGGCAATCAGCTCGCGGCTCCGGTCCGGGGCGCGGTGCCGGAGGGCGGCCGTGCGGACGCGACCCCGGACGCCAACCAACTCACGGGCCCGTCTCCGGTTCGGGGCGGGGTGTCGGAGCACGGCCGTGCGGACACGGACCCGACCGGTATGCAGCTCGTGGCCCCGTCCCACAGCCAACTCCCGGACCACGGCGGTACGGACACGGACCCAACCGGCAACCAGCTCGCGGGCCCGACCCCGGTCCAGGGCGCGGTGCCGGACCACGGCCGCCCGGACGCGACCCCGGACGCCGACCCGCTCACGGCCTCGGCCCCGGCCCGCCATCACCTCCAGGACCACGGCCGCGCGGACGCAGACCCGGCCCGCAACCCGCTTCCCGGCCACGGCCGTTCCGCCGCCCCCGGAGGCCGGGAGGCGGAAGCCGTGGGGGGTGTCGGGGAGACGGGTGCCGCCGCCTCCGCGACCTCTAAGACCGCTGCCCCCGCAGCCTCCACCAGTGACACCGGTGTCTATCCCGAAAGCAGGGCCACGTGCTGACCGTCGACTTCTCCCGGTTCCCGCTCGCGCCGGGTGACCGCGTTCTGGACCTCGGCTGCGGGGCCGGCCGGCACGCGTTCGAGTGTTACCGGCGTGGTGCGCAGGTCGTGGCCCTGGACCAGAACGCCGACGAAATCCGCGAGGTCGCGAAGTGGTTCGCGGCGATGAAGGAGGCCGGTGAGGCGCCCGAGGGTGCCACCGCCACCGCGATGGAGGGGGACGCGCTCGCCCTTCCCTTCCCGGACGAGTCCTTCGACGTCGTCATCATCTCCGAGGTGATGGAGCACATCCCCGACGACAAGGGCGTACTCGCCGAGATGGTCCGGGTGTTGAAGCCCGGCGGCCGGATCGCCATCACCGTCCCGCGCTACGGCCCCGAGAAGGTCTGCTGGGCCCTCTCCGACGCCTACCACGAGGTCGAGGGCGGCCACATCCGCATCTACAAGGCGGACGAACTGCTCGCGAAGATCCGGGAGGCCGGGCTGAAGCCGTACGGCACCCATCACGCGCACGCGCTGCACTCGCCGTACTGGTGGCTGAAGTGCGCGTTCGGCGTCGACAACGACAAGGCGCTGCCGGTGCAGGCGTACCACAAGCTGCTGGTCTGGGACATCATGAAGAAGCCGCTGGCCACGAGGGTCGCCGAGCAGGCGCTCAACCCGCTGATCGGCAAGAGCTTCGTGGCGTACGCGACCAAGCCGCACCTGCCCGCCGTCTCCGCGGTGTCCGCCGTGTCCTCCGTGGACGCGCGGTGACGACTCCGCGAACCGAACACCTGGTCCTGCCCGGGGTGTTGACCGCCGAGCAGGCCGCCGCGACCGTCGCCGGGATCCTGGCCGTGCAGCGGGAGGACGGGGCGATCCCGTGGTTCCGGGGGCACCACCTGGACCCGTGGGACCACACCGAGGCCGCGATGGCCCTGGACGCGGCGGGCGAGCACGAGGCCGCCGACCGGGCCTACGACTGGCTCGCCCGGCACCAGAACGACGACGGTTCCTGGTACGCGGCCTACCAGGACGGGGACTTCGCGGAGGTCACCGACCGGGGGCGCGAGACCAACTTCGTCGCCTACATCGCCGTAGGAGTGTGGCACCACTACCTCTCCACCGGCGACGACACGTTCCTCGACCGGATGTGGCCTGCGGTCTACGCGGCGACGGAGTTCGTGCTCGGGCTCCAGCAGCCGGGCGGGCAGATCGGGTGGAAGCGGGAGGACGACGGCAGGGACGTCCCCGACGGGCTGCTCACCGGTTCGTCGTCGATCCACCACGCGCTGAGGTGCGCGCTCGCCATCGCCGAACAGCGTGAAGAGGCGCAGCCGGACTGGGAGTTGGCCCTCGGCGCCCTGCGGCACGCGATCCGCCGCCACCCCGAGCGCTTCCTCGACAAGGACCGCTACTCGATGGACTGGTACTACCCGGTCCTGGGCGGCGCGTTGACCGGCACGGAGGCCAAGTCCCGTATCGAGGAAGGCTGGGAGCAGTTCGTCGTGCCCGGTCTCGGTGTGCGCTGCGTCGTCCCCAACCCGTGGGTCACGGGCGGGGAGTCGGCCGAACTCGCCCTCACCCTCTGGGCGATGGGCGAGTCGGACCGCGCGCTGGAGATCCTCCAGTCCATCCAGCATCTGCGGGACGCGGACAGCGGGTTGTACTGGACCGGGTTCGTGTTCGAGGACTCCGCGATCTGGCCGCGGGAGCTGACCACGTGGACCGCGGGGTCGTTGCTGCTGGCCGTCGCCGCGCTGGGGGGACACGAGGCGACCTGTGCGGTGTTCGGGGGCGATCGTCTGCCGACCGGGCTCGACCCGGACTGCTGCGCCTGAGAACACGGTCCTGTCGGTACGTCGGTGGGTGCGGGTCGGGTGTGGCACTCCTCAATGACGATGCGCCCGGTTCGCGATGGCGTGGCCGACGAACAGGTAGACCACCGCTGCCAGACCGTAGCCCGCCACCACTCGGGCCCAGGCCTCGTCGAAGGTGAAGAGGTCGTAGGACCAGCCGGCGAGCCAGCGGGCGGCGTCGTGGATGAACTGCACGAAGTCGTTCGCACGGTTGGCGTCCAGCAGGTACATCAGGATCCACAGGCCCAGGATGAGGGCCATGATGTCGGCGACGATCGCGATGACCGTCCCGGCGGAATTGGCACCACGGCGAGATTCAGTGGACATGGTGTTCGAATGGCCCCGAATTCCCCGTCGAAACCTGCCGTCACGTCCCGCTGTCACGCGTTGAGCTCCGCCAGCACCCGCAGACTGTGCGGATCGGGCGCCAGCGCCAGCAGGTCCGTCACCGGGCCCTTGCGCCACGACTCGAGCCGCTCGGCGATCCGTTCACGCGGGCCGACCAGCGAGATCTCGTCGGCGAAGGCGTCGGGAACGGCGAGCACGGCCTCCTCGCGGCGGCCTTCGAGGAAGAGCCGCTGGATACGGCGGGCCTCCTCCTCGTAGCCCATGCGGGCCATCAGATCGGCGTGGAAGTTGCGGGCCGCGTGGCCCATTCCGCCGATGTAGAAGCCCAGCATCGTCTTGACGGGCAGCAGCCCTTCGGCGACGTCGTCGCACACCCGCACCTGCGCCATGGGTGCGACCAGGAAGCCTTCGGGGGCGTCGGCGAGCGAGGCCTCGTAGACCTCGGGCCGGTTCGGCGACCAGTACAACGGCAGCCAGCCGTCGGCGATCCGGGTCGTCTGGGCGATGTTCTTCGGCCCCTCGGCGCCGAGGAGGATCGGCAGTTCGGCACGGAGCGGGTGTGTGATCGGCTTGAGCGCCTTGCCGAGCCCGGTGCCGTCCGCGCCCCGGTAGGGGTGGGAGTGGAAACGGCCGTCCAGCGCGACCGGCCCCTCCCTCCTGAGCACCTGCCGTACGACCTCGACGTACTCCCGGGTCGCGGTCAGCGGGGACTTGGGGAACGGACGGCCGTACCAGCCCTCCACGACCTGCGGCCCGGACAGCCCGAGGCCGAGCATGACCCGGCCGCCGGAGAGATGGTCCAGGGTCAGCGCGTGCATGGCGGTGGTGGTCGGTGATCGGGCGGCCATCTGCGCAACCGCCGTACCCAGCCTGATCGTCGACGTCCGCGCCGCGATCCAGGTGAGCGGCGTGAACACGTCCGAGCCCCACGACTCGGCCGTCCACACCGAGTGATAGCCGAGCCGCTCGGCCTCCTGGGCCAGCGGCACATGGTCGGGGGAGGGGCCACGGCCCCAGTAACCGAGCGCAAGACCGAGTCGCACGACGCCTCCTGACGGTGTGTCAGCCACCGGGGTTCGCGAATGTACGGCAACGGCCCCTCACCCGGAAGGGCGAGGGGCCGTCGTACGACCTCGAAGGCGCTCAGCCGCGCTGGATGCCGCTCGTGTCCTGGAGCACCCCGCGGCGCCCGTCCTGCGTCTGGGCGACCAGACCCGGACCGCGCTGCTCGACGGCCAAGTACCAGGTGCCCGGCGCGAGTTCGGCGATCGGCGTCGGCGAACCGTCCTCCGCGAACAGCGGCCGCGGCACCGGCACGGCGAACCAGAACGGAGAGAACTCCGCCGCGGGCGGCTGCGGTGCCTGCGGCTGCGCCCCGAACGGCTGCCCGGGCTGCGGCTGTCCACCGTACGGCTGCCCCGGCTGCCCGGGCTGACCCGGCTGCTGCTGGGCACCGGGGTAGCCGTAACCGGTGGGCGGCTGGGCGCCGTAGGGCTGCGGCTGGGGCGGCTTGGGAGCCGGCACCAGACCTGCCTGGAGCGCCGGCACGAGGGGGGTGGCCACCGCGGCGCCGGCCATGAGGAGCGTCGCGACGAAGGAGAGGATCAGGCCGATGCCCGCGCTGATGGTGTCCGAGCTCGAGCCGTAGTCGGCGGCGCTCAGCGGGTCGAAGATGTTCCCGAGCGCGCTCCAGGCGGCGAACATCGTGAACGCGGTGCCCACCTGACCGAGGTCGAGCCCGGCCGGCTTGGGCAGCTGCGGCATGCCGCGCGACACGACGACGAGGGCGGTGCCGATCAGGCCCGCGAGGATGACCCCCATCACGAACGGACCGCTCGCCCAGGCGCTGGGGAGATCGGCGTCGTCGGAGGCCCCGTCGACCGAGTAGAAGTCGAGGAACGACGCGATCAACAGCAAAACCGCTGCCCCGATCAGCACGCCGTCACCTCGAGTGAGGGAGCGGATATTCACTTCAGATCCTTCGTAGGTCGTCTCGTCGTCGGTAGACCCTATCGTCCGCCCTTGCGGAGCGTACGACGGGATCAGAACGCTGATCGTCACCCGCGCAGGAAACTCACGATTCCCTCAGAGATTCCTTGCGCGGCCTTCTGCCGCCAGGCGCCGCTCGTGAGTTGGGCGGCGTCCTTGCTGTCGCGCATGTTGCCGCACTCGATGAACACCTTGGGGACCGTTGACAGATTGAGGCCGCCGAGGTCCGTGCGGGTGACGAGTCCGGTGCCGTCGCCGATGTAGTTGGAGGGTTCGGTGTCCGTCGCGCGGCCGAAGTCGGTCGCGACGAGCCTGCCGAGCGTGGCGGAGGGGGCGACGATGCGGCGGGTGTCGGCGATGCCCTTGTGGACGCGGCCCGGGAGGATGACGTGGTAGCCGCGCTGGCCCGCACCCGCCCCGTCCGCGTGGATCGACACCACCGCGTCGGCCTTCGCGTTGTTGCCGATCCGGGCCCGCTCGTCCACGCAGGGGCCGTAGGGCCGGTCGCCGTCCTGCGTCAACCGCACCGTCGCGCCCTGCTTCTCCAGCAGCGCGCGCAGCCGGTGGGCCACGTCCAGCGTGAACGCGGCCTCCGCGTAACCGGCGTTGGTGGACGTCCCGGTCGTGTCGCATTCCTTGCGGTTGGTGCCGATGTCCACCTTGCGGTTGATCTCGGCCGTGTGCTCGAAGTTGGTGAGGTTGTGACCGGGGTCGATGACGACGACCTTGCCCTTGAGCGGGGTGGCGGGTTCCTTGTCGTCGGCGGTGGTCGAGGAGGCGGTCGGGGGAGCGCTCGGCGAGACGGCCGGGGGAGCGCCGGCCGGCGACCCGCTGCCGTCGGCCGCCCCGCCCACCCCCTCGTAGACGAGCCACCCGAGCAGCGCGCCCGGCACGAGCACGGCGAGGGCGACGGTCAGCGGGCGGCGCCGGGAGCGGCGGGGCTGGGGAGGACCGAAGTCGGGGCCTGCGTACGACACGTCTGCCACCCTAGCTGCCGTCCAGGGCGTCGACCGGGTCCGTGGGTCCGGTGGGATGACGTGCCGGGCCGGTGGCCTCCTCGGCGCGCCGGGCCAGGACGATGCCGTGCGCCTGCCGACGCGTACAGCCTGCCGGTGCCGATGAGTGCCGGCCGCGGTGCGTGGGGGAAAGGGCGCGCTCGCCGATTTTCCCGCTCTCGGGCTGGTCGATGGACACGGCGCCACGAGCCGGCCTGCGCGGAAGATGCCGAAGTGTTCGGATTTCGGCAGCCAGGTCAGACCGGCCGAGGTGACGCCGAAGGGATCGTCGCCGTCGCCGAGGATCTGCTCCTGGTCCGCCTTCGTGTACTGAGGGAGCCGCACTACGGCTGGTGCGGCGGAGGATCGATGGTCCGTCATTCCCACACCCTGGTCCCCCGCCGGGCACCGCCCAAGACCGCTCCCCCTACTCCTCCGGCGGAAACACCGGCTCCCCGCTCCCCAGCAGGGAGATCATGATGGCCTCGACCGGACAGTTCTCCGCGGCCGCCAGGACCTTCTCGTTGGCGTCGGTCTCCGCGTCCGCGGGGTGGGACTGGCGGGCCGTGTCGAGGTGGAAGCCGTCCGGGGCGGTGTGGACGCACTGGGCGGAGCCGATGCAGAGGGAGCGGTCGACCTCGATGTGCCAGCGGTCTCCCATCGGGTCAGGCCTCCCAGCCGGCCGGGAGGTGGATCATCTTGTGCTCCAGGTACTCGCCGTAGCCCTCCGGGCCGAACTCCCTGCCCAGGCCCGAGTTCTTGTAGCCGCCGAACGGGCCGAGCATGTCGAGGCTGAAGGTGTTGACCGAGTACGTGCCGGTGCGGACCTGCTTCGCGATCTCGATGCCGTGGGCCGTGTCGGCCGTCCACACGCTGCCGGAGAGGCCGTAGTCGGAGTCGTTCGCGATCTTCACCGCCTCGGACTCGTCGCCGTACGGCAGCAGGCAGATCACCGGGCCGAAGATCTCCTCCCGCGCGATCCGCATGGAGTTGTCGACGTCCCCGAAGAGCGTCGGCTCGACGTACCAGCCGCGGTCCAGACCGGCGGGGCGTCCACCGCCCGTGAGGATCTTCGCGCCCTCCTCCTGGCCGATCCTGATGTAGTCGAGGTTGCGCCGCTGCTGGCGTTCCGCGACCAGCGGGCCCACCTGGGTCGCCGGGTCCAGCGGGTCGCCCACGACCAGTGAACTCGCCGCCGCCGCAAGGGCTTCGGCGAACTCGTCGTAGCGGGAGCGGGGCAGCAGGATGCGGGTCTGGGCCACACAGGCCTGTCCGTTGTTCATCCAGGCCGACGGGACGATCCCGGCCACGGCCGCCTCGACGTCCGCGTCCGGCAGCACGACCGCGGCCGACTTGCCGCCCAACTCGAGTGTCACGCGCGTGAGATTGCGTGCCGCGACCTCCATCACGCGCTTGCCCGCGCCCACCGAGCCGGTGAAGGAGACCTTGTCGATGCCCGGGTGCCCGACCAGGTACTCGCTGACCTCGCGGTCGGCCGGGAGGATGGACAGGACGCCCTCCGGCAGCCCGGCCTCCTTCGTGATCTCGGCCAGGATGTACGCGTCCAGCGGCGACTCGGGCGACGGCTTGAGCACCACCGTGCAGCCGGTCAGCAGCGCGGGCGCGAGCTTGGCGGCGGCCACGAACTGCGGGACGTTCCAGGGGACTACGGCCGCCACGACCCCCACCGGTTCACGGCGCACGAGGATGCGGCCGAGGACTCCGTCGCGCTGCTCCTCGTAGGTGAAGTCGCGTGCGACCGTGATCGCCGTGTCCCAGACCATCATCGCGCCGAGGGCCTGGGCGAGGACGCTCCAGGAGTACGGGGAGCCGTTCTCGGAGGAGATCACGCGGGCGATCTCCTCGTGCCGTATCGCGATGGCGTCCTTGATCCTGGTGACGACCTCGATGCGCTCGTCCAACGACATGCGCGGCCAGGGGCCTTCGTCGAAGGCGGTGCGCGCGGCGGCGACGGCCGCGTCCACGTCCGCCCGGGAGGCGTACGGGACCCGTCCGATGACCTCCTGGGTGTGCGGGGAGATCACCTCGATGACGTCCTTGCCCAGGGGGTCGGTCAACTCCCCGCCGATGAACAGCTGTCCGTGTTCCACGAGCTCGGCCATGGCGACTGCCTCCCTGGGGCGGCTTACTGACGATCCATCAGATACGGAACTGATACCAGTTCCACTCGGAGGAGTCCACGGGCCGCACACCACGGCTGTTGGTGACCTCGGGCTACCGTCGAAACCCGTTCTAGTTATAGTGGCCGGGACGCGGGGATTGGGGAGCTCATGGCGCAGGTGTACGACCACGGCGGCGGTGTCCGGTCCGTTCAGGTGCCGATCCCCGACAACCCCCTCGGCCACACGCTGGTGTACGTCGTCGAGACCGACCGGGGTCCGGTGCTGGTCGACACCGGCTGGGACGACCCGGCCTCCTGGGACACCCTCGCCGAGGGACTGACCGCGTGCGGCACCGACGTCAGCGAGATCCACGGGGTCGTCGTCACCCACCACCACCCCGACCACCACGGCCTCTGCGGGCAGGTGCGCGAGGCGTCCGGCGCCTGGATCGCGATGCACGCGGCGGACTCCGCGATCGTACGGCGCACCCGCGAGACCCGGGCCGAGCGCTGGTTCACCTATATGACGGCCAAGTTGGTGGCCGCGGGCGCCCCCGAGGAGCACGTGGCCCCGCTGCGCACCGCGCGCCGCCGTGAACTCCCGGGCTTCTCCCCCGCGTTGCCCGACCGCGAGATCGTCCCCGGCGAACTCCTCGACCTCCCCGGCCGCAGGCTCCGCGCGATCTGGACCCCGGGCCACACCCCCGGCCATGTCTGCCTGCATCTGGAGGAGGAGCACCCCGCCCGACTCCCGGGCCACGGACGCCTGTTCTCCGGCGACCACCTGCTCCCCGAGATCACCCCGCACATCGGCCTGTACGAGGACCCCGAGGACGCCACCGTCACCGACCCGCTCGGCGACTACCTCGACTCCCTGGAGCGCGTCGGCCGCCTCGCCCCCGCCGAGGTCCTCCCCGCCCACCAGTACGTCTTCACCGACGCGCCCGCCCGGGTGCGGGAGCTGCTCGACCACCACGAGGAGCGCCTCACCGACCTGCGCTCCCTCCTCGCCGAGCCCCTCACCCCCTGGCAGCTCGCCGAGCGCATGGAGTGGAACCGCCCCTGGGAGCAGATCCCCTACGGCTCCAGGAACATCGCGGTCTCGGAGGCCGAGGCCCACCTGCGCCGCCTGGTGAAGCTGGGCCGCGCGGAGGCGGTACCGGGCAGCGACCCGGTGACGTACGTGGCGGTCTGAGCGCACGGGCGGCTCACAGCCGGTTCCGTACGGGCGAGTAGAGTGGCCAGGTCGTATCACACCCGTACAGGGGGAAGCCGGTGCAAATCCGGCGCTGACCCGCAACCGTAAACCGCCCAAGAGGCGGTGAGCCGGACTGCCCCGTACGGTTCGTGACCGGCTCACGTGCATCGGCGACCGGCCGGTGCGCGGCACCGTCGAGGTATACGGAGCCGAGCCGCCCGGGGGTCCTCCCGTGCTGCCCGGCTCTCCGCAGGGAGAAGGGCAACCGCCGATCATGTACGTCCGCCGCAGCGCCGCGGTCCTGGCCGCCACCGTCGTGATCGGCACGGCCGCGCCCGCCGTCGCCGCCTCACCGTCCCCCTCCCCGTCGCCATCCCTGCCCTCCGCGCTGTACGGCAGCGGCGACCCCACGTACGACGGGGTGTGGCGGCAGTCCCTCGCCCTGATCGCCCAGCACCGGGTGGACGTGCGGCCGCCCGCCGCGGCCGTCGACTGGCTGGCCGGCCAGCAGTGCGCGAGCGGGGCGTTCGCGGCGTTCCGGGCGGCCCCCGCCAAGGCCTGCGACGCCAAGGTCATGGTCGACACCAACAGCACGGCCGTCGCCGTCCACGCCCTGGCCGCGGCCGGCGGACACGGCGGCGCGGTCACCAAGGCGGTGGCCTGGCTCAGGTCCGTCCAGAACAAGGACGGCGGCTGGGGCTACGCGCCCGGCGGGGCCAGCGACGCCAACTCGACGTCCGTCGTGATCGGCGCGCTCGTCACCCAGGACACCCCCGTGCCGAAGATCCGCACCGGCGGAAAGTCGCCCTACGACGCCCTGCTGAAGCTCTCCCTGCCGTGCGCCGACGGGGGCGCGTTCGCCTACCAGCCCGACAAGCAGGGCAAGCTCACGGCCAACGCGGACGCGACGGCGGCAGCGGTCGTCGCCGCGTCCGGGATGGGCTCCCTGACGGCGCGGGCCGGCGACCGGGGGCAGAGCACGTGCGCCGACGCGCCGGACCTCACCCCGGCGCGGGCCGCGGCCAACGGAGCCTCCTACCTGGCGAAGGCGGTCGCCGAGAACGGCCACCTGATCTCCACGCTCCCCGGCTCCGAGAACCAGCCCGACTACGGCAACACGGCCGACGCGGTCGTGGCGCTCGCCGTGCAGGGCGGCACCGAGGCCGCGCGCGGGCCCCTGGACTGGCTGGAGCGGAACTCCGCGAAGTGGGCCGCGCAGGGCGGTCCCGCGGCGTACGCCCAACTGATCCTCGCCGCCGACGCGGGCGGCGCCGACCCGAGCGACTTCGGCGGCACGGACCTGGTGAAGCGGCTGACCGCGTCGGGCCCGGCACCGGCCAAGGCGTCCGAGGCGGCCAAGGCGTCCGAGGACGACGACTCCGACGGCTCCGGCACCTCCGTGTGGTGGACAGTCGGCGCGGGTCTCGCCGCCGGTGCGGGCATCGGTTTCCTCATCAGCGCCCGGAACAAGAAGAAGCGGCAGCCGTGACGCCCCGCCGAGCGGTGACGTTCCTGTCCCTCCTGACCGGCGCCCTGCTGATCCTCACGGCCCCTGCCGCCCAGGCCACCGGGTACCGCTACTGGTCCTTCTGGGACCGCACGGGCACGGCCTGGACGTACGCCACGCAGGGCCCGTCCACCGCGGTCCCCTCCGACGGTGACGTCCAGGGCTTCCGCTTCGCGGTGAGCGAGGACTCGGGGGACGCGACGAAGCCGCGCGGCGAGGCGTCGTTCGCGAAGATCTGCGGGAGCACGCCGTCGAAGGCGAACCGCAAGCGCGTGGCCCTGGTCCTCGACTTCGGCACCGCCTCGGACGCGCCGTCCGGCGAGCGACCGCCGCCCGTGCGCACCGCGTGCGCGTCGGTCCCCGGCGACGCCACCACGGCGGAAGCCCTGGCGATGGTCGCGAAGCCCCTCCGCTACGACACGAACGCCCTGCTGTGCGCCATCGCGGGCTACCCGGAGACGGGGTGCGGGGAGCAGGTGGCGGGGAAGGGGACGGGTTCGAAGGAGGCCGGTTCGGAGGAGACGGGTTCGCAGCAGCCCGGCGCCAAGGACGGCGGCTCGGACAGCGGTTCGGACGGCGGAGGCCCGTCCGTGGGCCTGTTCGCGGGCGTGGCGGCCGTCGCGGCGCTGGGCGCGGCAGCGGTGTGGCAGACGCGACGGCGCCGAAATGCGCAGTCGTAGCACTCCGAGTGGGCCGGCGGGCACCCCCTTGCACCCCGGCGCCTGGTGGCTCTGGTCCCTGTCCCTCGGCACCGCGGCCACCCGCACCACCAACCCCCTGCTGCTCGCCCTCCTCATCGCCGTCTCCGCGTACGTGGTGGCGACCTGCCGCCACCCGACCCCCTGGTCCCGCTCCTACTCCGCCTTCGTCAGGCTCGCCCTCGCCGTCCTCCTCATCCGCCTCCTCTTCGCGATCACCCTCGGCTCCCCCGTCCCCGGCACCCACACCGTCGTCACCCTCCCCGAACTCCCGCTCCCCGACTGGGCCCAGGGCATCCGCCTCGGCGGCAGGGTGACCGCCGAATCGCTCGTCTTCGCGCTCTACGACGGCCTGAAGCTGGCCACGCTCCTCATCTGCGTGGGCGCGGCGAACGCCCTGGCCAACCCCCACCGTCTCCTCAAGTCCCTGCCCGGCGCCCTCTACGAACTCGGCGTGGCCGTGGTCGTGGCGCTCACCTTCGCGCCCCACCTGATCGCCGACGTCCAGCGCCTGCGCGCGGCCCGCCGTCTGCGGGGCCGCCCCGACTCCGGCGTCAGAGGCCTGTTCCAGGTCGGACTCCCGGTCCTGGAGGGGGCGTTGGAGCGATCGGTGGCCCTCGCCGCCTCGATGGACGCCCGCGGCTACGGCCGTACGGCACAGGTCCCGGACCGGGTCCGGCGTACGACCACCGCGCTCACCCTCGGCGGCCTGCTCGGCGTCTGCGCGGGAACGTACGGCCTCCTCACCGCCGAAGGCGGCACGTACGGCATGCCCGTCCTGCTGGCCGGACTCGCCGCCGCGCTCGCGGGCCTGCGTCTCGGCGGCCGCCGTACCCCGCGTACGCGGTACCGTCCGGACCGCTGGACCCCGCGTTCGGTGCTGGTCGCCGTCTCCGGAGCGGCCGTGGCGGCGGCGATGTTCGTCGCGGGCGCCGCCGATCCGGCGGCCCTGCACCCCGGTGTGGTCCCGCTGGTCGCGCCCACGCTCCCCCTCTGGCCCGGCGCGGCGATCCTCCTGGGCCTGCTGCCGGCCTTCCTGGCACCGGCCCCCGCCGTCCCCTCTGCCCGTTCCGCCCCTTCCCTCCGCGAGGAGCAGTCGTCGTGATCCGCTTCGAGGATGTCTCCGTGACGTACGACGGGGCGGCCGAACCCACCGTCCGGGGCGTCGACTTCGAGGTGCCCGAGGGTGAACTCGTGCTGCTCGTGGGCCCGTCGGGGGTCGGCAAGTCCACGATCCTGGGCGCGGTCAGCGGGTTGGTCCCGCACTTCACCGGCGGCACCCTGCGCGGCCGGGTCACGGTGGCCGGCCGCGACACCCGCACGCACAAGCCGCGCGAACTGGCCGACGTGGTGGGCACGGTGGGCCAGGACCCGCTGTCGCACTTCGTGACGGACACGGTGGAGGACGAACTCGCCTACGGCATGGAGTCGTTGGGCCTCTCCCCGACGGTGATGCGCCGCCGGGTGGAGGAGACCCTGGACCTCCTGGGCCTGGCGTCCCTGCGCGACCGCCCGCTGGCCACCCTCTCCGGCGGCCAGCAGCAGCGCGTGGCGATCGGCTCGGTCCTCACCCCGCACCCCCGCGCCCTGGTCCTCGACGAACCCACCTCGGCCCTGGACCCCGCGGCGGCGGAGGAGGTCCTGGCCGTCCTCCAACGCCTGGTCCACGACCTCAGCACGACGATCCTCATGGCCGAGCACCGCCTGGAACGAGTCATCCAGTACGCCGACCAGGTGGCCCTCCTCCCCGCCCCGGGCACACCCCCACTGCTGGGCACCCCGGCCGAGATGATGGCCGTGTCCCCGGTGTACCCCCCGGTGGTCGCCCTGGGCCGCCTGGCCGCCTGGACCCCGCTCCCCCTGACGGTCCGGGACGCGAGGCGCAGGGCGGGGGAACTCCGGGGACGGCTGGCGGCGGTGACACCACCGACGGCGCGGACGGCACCGGCGGTACCGACAGCACCGATCCTGCCGGTACCCGAACCCCCCGACGGACTGCCCGCGGCCGCCGACGGCGATCACGCCCCACAGGGGCCACTCGCACCCGACCGTGAAAGCGAAACGGGTGGTGCGGGTGGGAACGGCCAAAAGGCCCGCCGCAGGCGGCCTTTCCGCCGGCAACCCACCGCACCCACCCCCGACCACCTCGCCCGGACCGACGCCCTCTCCGTCCGCCGAGCCCGGATCCAGGCCCTCAACCACGTCACCCTCACCATCACCCCGGGCGAGACCATCGCCCTCATGGGCCGCAACGGCGCCGGAAAGTCCACCCTCCTCAACACCCTGGTGGGCCTCACCGAACCCACCACCGGCACGGTCGAGACAGGCGGCACGCCCCCGCACCGCACCACCCCCCAGCACCTCGTCAAGAGGGTCGGCCTGGTCCCCCAGGAACCCCGCGACCTCCTCTACGCGGACACCGTCGCCGCGGAATGCCGAGCCGCCGACAAGGACGCCACCGCGGAGCCCGGCACCTGCCGCGCCCTGGTCGACGACCTGCTCCCGGGCGTGACCGACGACACCCACCCCCGGGACCTCTCGGAGGGCCAGCGCCTGGCGCTCGCCCTGGCCGTGGTCCTGACCGCCCGCCCGCCCCTCCTGCTGCTGGACGAGCCGACCCGGGGCCTGGACTACGCGGCGAAGGCCCGCCTGGTCCACCTCCTCCAGGGTCTCGCGGCGAAGGGCCACGCGATCGTCCTGGCCACCCACGACGTGGAACTCGCGGCGGAACTGGCCCACCGGGTGATCCTCCTGGCCGAGGGAGAGGTGATCGCGGACGGCCCGGCGGCGGAGGTCATCACCTCCTCCCCCTCCTTCGCCCCGCAGGTCAGCAAGATCCTCGCCCCCCAGCCGTGGCTCACGGTCTCCCAGGTCGAGCAGGCCCTCGCATGACTGGAACAACCCACGCCGTACGCCTGGGCCCCCGCTCCCTCCTCACCCTGGCCCTCGTCAGCGCCGTGGGCGTGGTCGCGTTCGGCTGGCCCTTCCTCGCCCCGCCCACCTCCCAGGTCGGCACCCACACCCAGGACGCCCCCTGGCTCTTCGCCGGCATCCTCGTCCTGCTCGTCGCGGTGGTCGCGGCGGCGATCGCGGAGTCCGGCCTGGGCCCCAAGGCGGTGGCGATGCTCGGCGTGCTGGCCGCGACCGGCGCCGCGCTCAGGCCCATCGGCGCGGGCACCGCGGGGATCGAGCCGATGTTCTTCCTGATGGTGCTCAGCGGCCGGGTCCTCGGCCCGGGCTTCGGCTTCGTGCTCGGCAACGTCACGATGTTCGCGTCGGCGCTGCTCACCGGTGGGGTGGGCCCGTGGATGCCGTTCCAGATGCTGGCGATGGGCTGGTTCACGATGGGCGCGGGCCTGCTGCCGGTCCCCGGGGACGGGCGGGGCCGTACCGAGGTCAGGCTCCTCGCGGTCTACGGCTTCCTCGCCGCCTTCGCCTACGGCACCGCGATGAACCTGGCCGGCTGGCCCTTCATGGGCGCGCTCGCCTCGAACATCGCCTTCGACCCGGACGCCGGTGTCCCCGCCAATCTGGCCCGCTTCGTCGCGTACTGCCTCGCCACCTCCCTGGGCTGGGACCTGGGCCGTGCCCTGGTGACGGTCGTCCTCACCCTCACCCTCGGCCCGGTCGTGCTCAGGGCGCTACGCAGAGCGACCCGGCGGGCGGCCTTCGAGACCGCGGTCACATTCGAGCCTCGTTGACCGGTGAACCACCCCACATGACCCACATCACCCACTAGTCACCCTAGTAGTGCATAACGGACGCCATGTCCACGCCAATCATGACCCTGACCTGCACTTTGAGAGCCAGGTCACACGGCACCGGCCAACCCCAGATGCGACCATAACTAGTAAAAGGGGTCATTGCGGACACGCTGCGAGCCTGTTTCTCTGGACGACGTCGCACGGCGCCGACAAGCCCACGGGCCTCGGCGCCGACGCATGTCCCCCGGGACCGCGAGCGACAGCACTGTCCCCGACGAAAAGGTTCCTCGTGTCCGTCTCCCGCATCGCCCGCCGCATCTCCTCCCCCAAGAAGGCCATCACCACCGTCGCGATGGCCGCCGCCACCGCCGGCCTGGTCCTGACCGCGGCGCCGGCCCAGGCGGCCACCACCACCTCGTCCGCCTCCGCCAAGGCCATCGCGCACAAGATGATCCCGAACGCCGCCCAGTACGCCGCGTTCAGCAAGATCGTCGAGCACGAGAGCGGCTGGGACGTCGACGCCACGAACTCCTCCTCCGGCGCCTACGGCCTGGTCCAGGCCCTGCCGGGCTCCAAGATGGCCTCCGCCGGCTCCGACTGGAAGACCAGCGCCGCGACCCAGATCGAGTGGGGCCTCGACTACATGAACTCCCGCTACGGCAGCCCGACCGGCGCCTGGGCCTTCTGGCAGGCCAACGGCTGGTACTGAGCCGCCGCGCGAATCACCGCCGTACGCGGTACCGATCACCGCCCTACGCCGACGCACCTCACCGCCGTACGCCGTCGAAGAACCGCACCACCTGCGGGGCCGACACCACCAGCGAACCGAAGTGGTCCACGGCTCCCTGATCGACCACCCGCACCCTCGCCCCCTGACCTGCGAGGGTGCGGGCGCAGGTGCGGGTGTTGCCGAGGGGCACGTCGGTGTCGCCCGCGCCGGCGTACAGCCGCACCGGCACGTCCGGCTTCCAGGCGCAGGTGCGGTCGGCGGCGCGCAGCGCGTCCAGCACGGCTCCGGACGGGTGCCGCAGACGGTCGTAGAACGCGGGGGTGAGCAGTTGCCGCACCGAGGGCGCGAGCTGCCTGATGACGTCCTCCTGCTCGTGGCCGCCGTCGAAGAGGCCCTCCACCCGGCTCGCGTAGGGCGCGCGGAAGACCTCGGACGGGTCCTGGTAGATCGGGTGCAGTCGGTTCTGCGCGACCAGCCAGTACGAGATGTAGAGGACCCCGCTGACGTCGTTGACCCGGCCGTCGAACAGCGCGGGCGTCTCCTGGCCCACCAGGTCGTACGGGCCGCTGACCGGCGCGAGGGCCCGCAGCCGGAAGTGCCGGTCGGCGCCCGCGTCGAGCGCCTTGCCGAGCGCCATCGCGACCTGGCCGCCCTGTGAGAAGCCCGTCGCGTACAGGTCGCCGGTGAGCGGGCGGCCGAGCCGGTCCGCGGCCGTCCGCGCCGCGCGCAGCATGTCGAGCGAGGCGGTCACCGACGAGGCGGTGTCCATATAGGGGTGGAGCCCCGGGCCCTCGCCGAGGCCGAGGTAGTCGGGGGCGGCCACGGCACGTCCCGCGCTCGCATGGAGATACGACGGTATCCGCCCGAAGTCCTCGCTCGCCGAGGGCGCGTAGTCGCGGTCGACCATCGTGCCGTGGGTGTCGGAGACCAGGTCGAGGCGGTGGGCGCCGCCCTTGGGGAGCGTCAGCAGGCCGGTCGCGGTGGTGGGGCCGCCGTACAGGTCGACGGTCCGGTACGTCAGCCGGTACGCCCGTACGCCGTACCGCACCGGGTCCGCGGCGACGTCCCGCCCGCTCAGGAACGACCTGACCTGCCCGGCGCTCCGGTCGGCGACCGGGGTGACGGAGACCAGGTCGCCGCGTCGCGGCTGCCAGGTCTGCTCAGCGGCGGCCACCGGGGTCACGGCGAGTGCGGTCAGCCCGGCGAGCACCAGGGCCGCCGCTCCGGCGAGCCCCCTGCGCGTCCGCCAACTCGCCCGTTTCTCATGGGATTTGCGCGTCTCATCACTCATGTCCTCGACGCTAAGGACGCGCGGGTCGTGCCGACATCCGAGAGTCCCCCGCATCCGTGGTGGACTTGAGTGCACCCCGTCCGTCCGGCCGCCCGGAGACTCGATGAGCGAACAGAGCAGCGCCGACACGAAGGCAGCCGACGACCGCGAGGGGCGCGGACTGCGCCTGGTGGCCGTGCTGTTGGGGCTGACTGTGGTCAGCGGACTGATCGACGCGGTCAGCTATCTCGGCCTGGAGCACGTCTTCACCGCGAACATGACCGGGAACGTGGTCGTGCTCGGCTTCGCCGCCGCCGGCGCCCCCGGCTTCTCGGTGGCGCACACCCTGACCTCGCTGGCGTCCTTCGTGGTGGGCGCGGTCGCGGGCGGGCGGGTCGCCGTACGGCTCGGCGGGGGTTCCCGCCGCACCTGGGCCCGGCTCACGCTCGCCGCCGAGGCGCTGCTGCTGGGCGCCTCGGCGGTGGTCGCGTTCGCCGCGCCCGGTGCCACGGTCACCGTGTACACCCTGATCGCGGTCACCGCCTTCGCGATGGGCCTGCGCAACGCCACGGTCCGCAGGCTCGGCGTCCCTGACCTGACGACGACCGTGCTGACCATGACGCTGACCGGCCTCGCCGCCGACTCCAGGGCGGGCGGCGGCCCCGGCACCCGTTCCCCGCGCCGTACGGCGTCCGTGATCGCGATGGTCGCCGGGGCCGCGCTGGGCGCGTGGCTGGTGCTCCATCACGGTCTCGGGATTCCGCTGGCCGTCGCGGCGGGGTTGGTGGCGGTGCTGGCGGTGGTCGCCTCGGGGCGCGAGTGAGTCCTGCCTTCGGGTGACCGCCTCCGGTAACTACTGGCGGTGACTACCGGCGGTGGCTCCTCGCAGCAACTACTGGCGGTGGCTCCTCGCGGCGACTACTGGCGGCGGCTACTTGGCGAGGAACGCCAGCAGCGCCGCGTTGACCTCCTCCGCGTGGGTCCACAGCAGCCCGTGCGGGGCGCCCTCGATCTCGACGTACTCGGCGGAGGGCAGCAGCGTGCGGAAGGGGCGCCCGGTGGCGTCGATCGGCAGGATGCGGTCGCCGGTGCCGTGCACGATGAGCGACGGTACGTCGACCTTGGCGACGTCGGCCCGGAAGTCGGTGATCCAGGTCGGCACGCAGGCCACGGAGGCGTGCGCGGAGGAGCCGGCGGCCACGTTCCAGCTGTTGCGCAGGGCCTCCTCGCTGATCCGGCTGCCCAGCGTCTCGTCCAGGTTGTAGAAGTCCTGGTAGAAGGCGCTGAAGTAGGCGTACCGGTCCTTGGTGACCGCGGCCAGGATGCCGTCGAAGACGGACTGGTCGACGCCGGTCGGGTTGTCGTCGGTCTTCAGCAGGAAGGGTTCGAGCGAGGCCAGGAAGACGGCCTTGGCGACCCGCCCCGAGCCGTAGGTGCCCAGGTAGCGGCCCACCTCGCCGGTACCCATCGAGAAGCCGACGAGGACCGCGTCGGTCAGGTCCAGCTCCTCGATCACCTTGTCGAGGTCGGCGGCGAAGGTGTCGTAGTCGTAGCCCGTGGTCGGCTGCGAGGAGCGGCCGAAGCCGCGCCGGTCGTAGGTGACGACCCGGTGGCCGGCCTCCAGCAGGGCCGGGACCTGGCGCTCCCAGGAGTGGCCGTCGAGCGGGTAGCCGTGGATCAGGACGACGGGCTGTCCGGTGCCGTGGTCCTCGTAGTAGAGCTCGATCGGCGCGGAGTTCTCTTCGCCAACGGTGATGTACGGCATGTCGGTTCTTCCTCCATGGGTCGGACTTGGGTCGGACTTGGGCCGGACTTGGGTCGGAGACTCCAGCACACCAGCGGGGAGCGGTTGCCGCCAGGCAGAAGTGCAGGCGGAAGTATCGAGCGGCCGACGCTTGTTCTCATTGTCGTGATGACCAGTCGAACCCCCTGCCCCACCACCCCCTTCGGTGTCACCCTCCGCTCCCTGCGCCGGGCCGCCCGCCTGACCCTGGAGGAGCTGTCCGTGGCGTCCGGGGTCAGTGTCCGCGCGCTCGGCGACATGGAGCGTGGCCGCAGCCGTGGCCCGCAGCGCCGTACGGTCGACGCGCTCGCCGCCGCTCTCCGGCTCAACGCAGAGCAGCGCGAGCGCCTCCAGCGGCTGGCCGACGCCGGCCGGGAGCGGGGTGGGGCGCAGCGGGACGGGGCGCCGCCCTCGCCGTATCTCCTGCGGACCGTCCCGGACTTCACCGGCCGGGAGCAGGAACTGGCGGAGCTGGAGGCGCTCGCCACCGGCAGCCGTACCCGGGCGGTGGTGCTGTTCGGGCCGGGCGGACAGGGCAAGACGACCCTGGCGGCGGAGGCGGTACGGCGGCTCGCGGGAGCCTTCCCCGACGGCTGTGTCTGCGTCCAGCTGCACGGCATGAGCGACTCGCCAGTGCCGGCCGCCGAGGCGCTGGTCCTGCTGCTCACCGCGCTCGGCCATCCGCCGGACCGGATCCCGGTCGACCCGGTCGCCCGCGAGGCCGTGTACCGGGCCACGCTCGCCACCCGCCGCGCCCTGGTCGTCCTGGACGACGCGGCGGACGAGACCCTGACCCGGCCGCTGCTGCCGGACGCCGAGGGCAGCCTGGTCCTGGTCACCAGCAGACGCCCGCTGGCCGGCCTCGAAGGCGTACGGCGGATCAGGCTCGGCGGGCTCAGCGGCGGGGAGTCGGCGCGGCTCCTGGAGCGCATCCTCGGCGCCCCGCGCACCGACGGCCAGTCCGCGGCGATCACCCGGCTGACCGAACTGTGCGGCCATCTCCCGCTGGCCCTGCGGATCGTGGGCAACCGCCTCTCCAGCCGCCCGAGTTGGACCCCGGCCCGCCTTGTGGGCCAACTGGCCGACGAGGAGCGCCGCTTGAGCGGCCTGGTCGCGGGTGATCTGGCGGTCCGCAGCGCCCTGGCCCTCTCCTACGGCCAACTCACCGACTCGCACCGCCTGTTGCTGCGCCGCCTCCCCCTGCTGCCGGGCCACGACACCGGCCCGGACCTCGCCGCGGTACTGACGGACGCCGACCCGCTCACCACCGAGGACTCCCTCGATCTCCTGGTCGACCGGGGCCTGTTGGAGGAGACGGCGGCGGGTCGGTACGCCTTGCACGATCTCGTACGGCTCTTCGCGCGCGAGCGCCTTGAGGCGGAGGAGCCGGGGACGGCGGCCGGGGCCGACGTCGGGGAGGTCCAACTACGCATGGCGGACTGGCTGTTGCGGTCGGCGTCCGCGGCAGGCCGTCTCTTCGAGGCGCCCGGCGCTCCTCAGCCGTGGCCGGGCGAACCCGACGCCTTCACCCCCGGCTCCACCGAGGAGGCCGAGGAGTGGCTCACCGCCGAGCGCGCGAACTGGGCGGGCGCACTGCCGGTGCTGTTCGCGGCGGACCGGCACGAGGAGATCCTGCACACCGCGCGCACCCTGTACTGGTTCTCCGACCGCTGGAACCAGTGGCCCGAGTGGCGCACCCTCTTCTCGCACGGCGCCCGGTCCGCGGCGGCCCTCGGGGACCGGACCGCCGAGGCCGAACAGCTCAACTGCCTGGCCTGGGCCCACTCGGTCGGCGCCTACGAGTACGACCACGCCGAGGAACTGGCCCGCCAGGCCCTGAAGTTGGCGACCGAGACCGGCGACCCGGGCCAGCAGGCGTGGTCGTGGTCGTACATCAGCGGAGCCTGCATGAGCCGACGGCAGCCGGAAGCCGCGGCGGAGGCGGCGACCCGGGCGGCCCGGCTCTTCGAGTCGATCGACGACACCGCGGGCAGGGCGGTCGCCCAACGGGTCCTCGGCAAGGCACTCCGCGAGTCCGGCCGCGCGGAGGAGGCGCTGAGCCTGCACCGGGCCCTGCTCGACCTCCACGCCGGAGACGTACCCGGCCTCAACGAGCTCGTCCAGGTCCTCCTCCGCCACGAGATAGCGAACGACCTACTGGCCCTGAACCGCT
The DNA here is from genome assembly GCF_010548375.1 of Streptomyces sp. SID13726. Lineage (GTDB taxonomy): Bacteria > Actinomycetota > Actinomycetes > Streptomycetales > Streptomycetaceae > Streptomyces. The sequence continues at coordinate 249,082 of NZ_JAAGLY010000010.1, read as the reverse complement.
GGCCGGAGGCGATCGCCACCTACCGAACCGTCACCACCCCCCTCGCCCGCGCCCACCTCGACCGCCTCCACGCCCAGACCCTCACGGGCCTCGCGACGGCCCTGAAGAACTCCGGCGAACTCACCGAGGCGCACACCCACTTCACCCGGGCACACGAACTGTTCCTGGCCGTGGGCGACTTGGCAGCGGCGACGGAGACGAGGACAGCGATCGAACATCTCGACCGATGACTGCCACATTCTCTGACCTCACACAGCCTCACCGGATCGCATCTCGTCAAAGACAGGGAGCCATGGCTCAAGACCTTGAAGCGCCCGGAGAGCCTTCTCCACGAGAGCCGGCGAGAAGGACTTCTGCCTCTTGAGGTGAACGGCCTCCTCATCGGTCAGTTGACCACCGATGGTCCCGTCGATGTGCTGCTCGTAGAAGGGGCCACCCGGCTCGAATTGGGTCTTGTACACCGGAATGGGCGACTCCACGGCCGGCGCCCACTTTCCCAGCACCGGCCAGTTACCGTTCTTGATGAAAAGATCCATCGTTTCAACGGTAAAAACTGGCCGAGAAACCGAAAGCCGCTCCAGGTCGACACTGTCGACCGTCTCCGAACGCTCCGGATACACGGCCACCAGGATATTTCCCCCGCGCATTTTCAGGACAACACGCCCTGCGGCCGGCATCCCGTCCGCTACAGGGATGGAAAAGACGTCACCTTGTCGATACTTCACGGGCACGAGACGGTACCTCCAGCTGCTCTGTAGCGAGCATCACTCATCTGAACGCGCTTGTTCTCCAGGATGTACTTTCCACCACCGGCGCGCATCCAGCTCTCTTCCAGTACATCCAAGTCAGTTCCTGGCTTTGCCCGGCCAAGTACTTCAAAAGTGTACGCAGAGCCAGGATTGCTCTTGGCATGCTCGGCCTGTCTCTTCAGATAGCGTTTCCAACTCTTCGCCTGGCCGACGTACTCCAGTCCGGTGGTCAAATCCGTACGAAGGTAGACGACACCGGGCGGCGGAGTGGGCGTGGCATTGTGAACCAGAACCGGCGCATCGCCTGCCAGCACATAGTACGTGTGGAAGTCGGCGACGGTGAGGTTGTGCACGATCGCAGACTCGGTCCAGCGACGCACCTCGGTGATGCGGACCACTTCCCCGCTGGGCGTGCGGAGTTCTTCGCCCTTGGACAGGTTCGTGGCATCCACCCAGGCCGCGATCTCCGGGACCCAGAACGGGTGGCCATCCGTCGCGGTGATGACAGAGGTGTGCTTCTTGCCGTCGGCCTCGGTGGCCAGGGTGATCCTGACCAGCTTCTTCAATCCCTTGCCGAGGATCTCAGCGGTGACTGTCTTGACAGTCGTGCGGCCGGTCTTCGGGTCGGTGGCGAGGACCTTGTCGCCGGTCCTGACATCCTCGATGGGTCTGGTCGTGCCATCCGCCATCAGGACTTGAGTACCGGGAACGAAGCTGTTGCAGGATCTCGCCCCGACCCCGCCGGTCAGAAGGCCGAGAACCGCCGAGTTGAAGGCGTCCCGGATCCTGCCGCCGCGGGCGACCTCCTCGGCCTTCTCGCTGCATTCGTCCGCGTTGTAGACGCAGTAGGTGGCCGCGATCTCCTTGGCGACCCCGGCGTCGGCGACCTCACCTCGTTTGTCCTTGCCCAGGATGTAGAGGTATGCCTGGCGGCAGCCTTCTCGGCCGTAACATGCCTGACCCGCCCCCGAGTTCTCGTAGACGGGGTTGTCCCAGAAGTCGCCCGAGAATTCCCCGATCATGCTTCTGGAGAAGTAGTCCGACAACGTGTCGACGTCGTTCGTGACCGGGGTGTACGCGGCGACCCAGTGCTTCTTCGCCGCCTGGGAGCGCTTGTAGATGTTCCCGCGCCGGTAGTCCGTCGTACCGGTCTTCGCGTCGTAGCCGACTTCCTTCTGGGTGTGCTTGCTGCAGTTCGCCAGGGAGTACTGGCAGGAGTTGGGCCGTGAGCCGATCTCCGTGCCGGCCGGGTCGGAATAGGTCAGAGGGTTGTTGTCGGCGTAGCTGTAGCCGTGCATCTGCTGCGGATCGGCCGCGGTGAAGACCGGGTCGACCGATAGGAAACGTCCGGTCGCCGGGTCGTACTCACGCGCCCCGAGGTGGGTGAGACCCGTGGCGGTGTCCGCGGTGCCGCCGACGAAGCCCCTGGTGCCGGCCCAGGAGTTCGGCTCGGCGCCGCGCAGTCCGCCGAAGGGCAGGGTGCGGCGCTGGGTCAGTGCCTGGGTGTCGGCGTTGACGGACAGCTGGGCGGTGCCGTGATGGTCGGCCAGGTTGAAGGCGATGCTTCCGTTGTTGGACTGGACCGCCTGGTGGCCGCCGCCGAGGTCGAAATAGCGGGTGCCCTTCGCACTGGTGGCGCCCTTGGCGAGAGTGACCTCCGTCGAGCCCAGGTAGAGCGTGGTCTCCGTCGGGGTACGGCCGATCAGACGGTTGCCCTCGGCGTCGTACAGGTACTCGGTGACCTTGTCGCTGCCGCCCTCCACCGGCTGTGTGACCTTGGCGAGATGGCCCTCGGCATCCCAGTCGAGGGTCTGGGACGTGCCGTCGCCGAGCTGTCGGGTGTGGGTGTAGCCCGCCTTGTCGTAGCCGAAGCTGTCGGTGGACTTCACCGTCCCGGTGGTGGTGTCCACCGAAGTGAGCGTGTGCGGCCGGACCGCGCCCGGGTCCGGGTAGTGGTAGCTGCGCTCGGTGTCCGAGGCGCCGACGCCGGTGGCGTGCTGGGTCTCGGTGAGCCGGTTGCCCACCTTGTCGTAGGAGTAGGACGCCCAGTACGGGGCCGGGCCCCCCAGTACGGCGGTGCTGGGGGTGGTGGCGCAGACCTTGGACGGCTGGGCCCAGGCCTCGGTCAGCCTGCCGAGCCAGTCGTAGGTGAAGCACTGGTTGTCGGTGCCGGAGCGGGAGGTGTCCGAGACGGACAGGACGTTGCCCGCCTCGTCGTAGGAGTAGGTGTTCTCCTGGTCGGTTCCCGCGACGTCCTGGCGGCCCATCGTCGAGGTGGCGAGCCGCTGGGTGCCCCACTGGTACGTGTTGTTCTCGTAGGTGGTCTTCCCACCGTTCGCGTACATCTCGTACTGCAGCGGCTTGCCGACGTAGCTGTAGGCGGTGGTCGCGGTCAGGTTGAGGGGGCCGCTGACCTTGACGGGCCGCTGCGTCCGGTCCTCGTAGGTGTAGGCGACGGTGCCGGCGGCCAGGTCACCCGCCTTGGGGTAGCCGACGCTCCGCACCGTTCCCGAGGTGTTGTAGGCGGCCACCGACAGATACGCGCCCTCCAGCTTGCCCTCACTGGCCGGGATGGTCACCTGGGTACGCAACGGCCGGTACAGCCGGTCGTACGACACGACACTCGACGTGTACTCCTGGCCCCCGCTGTAGCGGGTGCTGGACGCGAGGTGGCCCTTGGCTCCGCTGACGGTGTCGTAGACCCACTTGGCGCGCAGCGGGCCGGTGGCCGAGCCGTCTCTGAGTTCGGTCTTGCGGCCCAGTCCGTCGTAGGTGTAGGCGAGGACGGTGTCCCGGGCGTCCTTGGTGCTGGTCAGCTGGGAGCGGTCGTCGTAGTCGCTGTGGGTGGCTCCCTTGTCCGGGTCGGTGGTGTCGGTGAGCCGCCCCATGAGGTCGTACGTCCAGGTCCAGGCGTTGCCGACCGGATCGGTGACCTTGGTGAGTTCACCGCGGGGGCTGTAGCCGTAGGTGGTGGTGTCGTAGGCGGCCTCGGGGGCGCGGGTGTGCAGCAGACGCAGTTCGCTGGTGTTGCCGCGGGCGTCGGTGACGGTGGTCCGGGCGGTGCCGCCCACCGGCGGGATGACCGTGGTGCGGTCGCCGCCGTGGATCGTCCTCGTGATACCCAGGACAGTGCCGCCGTCGCCGTTTCCGGCGATCTGCCGGACCTCGGTCTCGCGGCCCAGGCCGTCGTAGGTGTGCCGGGTCTGGGTTTCCACGCTCAGTGCGTTCTCAGGCTTCAGGAGCGTGGTCGAGGGTGCCGTGTCCTTGGTGAAGTAGGTGGCGAACTCCTTGCTGACCAGGCCACGTTCGTCGTAGAAGGTGTCGGCCAGCAGGGTTCCGCCCTCGGGACCGGGGGCCTGGGTCTGGCGGGGGCGCAGGAAACCGTCGTAGAAGGCGTACGAGGTGTCCTGGGTGTCCGAGTTCCCGATCGTCTTGGTGGAGACGACGACCGGCTGATCGTCGGTGATGGTGTAGCCGAACTCGTAGCTGGGGGTCTGGCCGGTGAGGCGGTCGGCCAGCCACACCTTGGTGGTGCGTCCCAGTGCGTCGTACGCGTAGTTCGTGGCCTTGCCGTTGGTGTCGGTCTCGGTGAGCGGCAGTCCTCGCAGGGTCTCGTAGGCGGTGGTCGACGTCTGCGCGGTCGTGCTCGTCCCGGGCGTGGCGGGTGGTGTGGTCACCGTGCTGCCGGCCGGGAAGCCCGTGGTCGGGTTGTACGCGGTGGTGGTGGCCCGTCCGTCGGTGCGGACCGCCCTGGTGACCGCGCCCGCGGAGGTGGCCGTGACGTCGGCGGTCAGATCGGTGGTGATCAGCGCCCGGCCGTAGCCGTCGTAGGTGGACGAACTCTCCAGGTACACCGCGCTGGTGCCGCTGTAGGTCTTGAGCTTCGCGGTCCTGGTGACATCGCCCTTCGTGGCCGCGGCCCCGTAGGCCCCGCCGTCGTAGGCGGTACGGACGTCGGACACGACGTCGTCCGGCCGGCTGGTGGTGGCGTCGCACGCCTTGGCGACGGTCTCGACCCGAGCCGGAGCACCCTGCGGGACGCTGCCGGAAACGTAGGTGGTGCGGGTGCACCGGTCGTCGGCCGCGGTGCCGGTGTCACCCAGGTCGTTGGTCTGGGTGACCAGGCCGGTGGTGGTGTCGTGGGTGTCGGCCGTCGAGGTGGTACGCCATTTGCTGCCCGCTCCGTCGTCCAGCGAGGTCCAGGACTTGCTGGAGGCGTTGCCGGTGAGGTTGGCGGTGACGGTGCCCCAGTCGCGGACCTTCTTCGCGGTCTGCTGGTACCAGGGCCGGTTCACGGTCTTGGCCAGTACCTTGCCGTCCGGGGCGGAGTAGGTGACCGTCTTGTAGGCGAAGCCGGACTGCGACTCGTGGTCGGTGATCGCTTCGCCCTCGCCGGAGTCGAGGGTGACGGACACGCTCTTGGTTCCGCCGGAGGAGTTCTTGCGGTCGCCGTCCATGCCGCGCAGGAAGTACGTGTCCTCCTGCGACTTCATCGCCGAGGCGCCGCCCTGGCCGCCGGTGCGCACCCGGACATGGCCGTAACCGCGCCACTGCGACCAGGTCTTGGACTTCTCCTTGGTCATCCCGTCGTCATCGTCGTAGTGCCAGGCGGCTCCGTCGAGGTAGTCGTACCTGGTGACCTGGTCGGGCGAGCCTCCGGTGCGGTCGGTCTCGGTGACCGTGGCGACCACGTACTTGTTGAACCACTGAAGGTCCGGGTCGGCGCTGGTGCTGCCGCCGATGTACTGCGGGAAACAGCGGGTCTTGTTGGTCTCGGGGGTGGGCAGCGCGGCGAAGTCGCACTCCGAGGCCGAGTAGCCGACGTCGATCTGGCCGCCGGACTCGTCGGCGACCCCGGACAGCCGGGACTTGATGAACGGGGCGTAGCCGTCGCCGGTCTTGTCGAGCCGGTTGGCCAACTGTGTGTAGCCGAAGGTGACCTTCGGCAGGGTGATCGAGGTGCCACCGGTGCCGTAGCCGGTGCGCTGGACGGAGTCCAGCAGCAGCTGGTAGTCGGTGTCGGCCATGCCCCAGCGGTGAGCGAGCTTCCAGCCGTCGACGTTGCTGTAGGAACCGGACACCAGCACCTGGGTGGCGACGGAGGTGAGCCGGTTGCGGGTGAAGAACGCCGGGGAGAAACGGCCGTTGTCGCAGTCGGTGCCCGCCGCGCAGTTCAGGTCCCACGGAGTGTCGTACCAGTACTGGGCGTCCGTGGAGATGGACGAACAGGTGGTCGCGCTGTCGGGGAGGCACCGCTCGCTGTTGGTGAAGTCGACCTTGGCCAGTGCCTTCGCCGAGTACACGGCGTTGGACTTGAGCCCGTACTCGATCCGGTCCAGGGTGCCGCCGCGTACGTACGGCGTGTCGTCGGCGGCGGTCAGGTTCCGGCCGTAGGAGTTGGTCTCCTTGTCGTAGTAGTACGCGACCGCGTTGCCGTGCGGGTCCACGACGTAGTCCAGGTTCCAGCGCCAGCCCTGCTGGCACCAGGAGGCCGCGAAGGTCGAGGCGTTGCACTGCTCGCCGGAGTCGTCGCCGAAGACCGGCACCGTCCAGGCCGAGTCGGTGGTCTCGTTGCCGCTCGCCCAGCCCGGCAGCCGGTTGTAGCCGAAGTAGTACTGGGTGCCGTCGGGGGTGGTCACCCGCCAGTACTCGTCGTTGCGCGCGCCGTTGGAGCGCACGTCGGAGGAACTGCCGTAGATCCGGTCGACCTTCGTGCCGTCGTCGTTCTGCAGCTTGAAGGAGTTGGTGCCGTCGGGCACCAGTTCCCCGCCCGAACCGTTCAGCGACAGCGTGGCGTTGTCGTACGCCCAGCACAGATCAGCCGGCTCTTTGCCGTCGGCGTTGGTGACGTCGTCGTCGGCACAGCTCTTGTACTTGCGCTCGATGAAGCCCGGCGCCAGGTCGAAGCCGTCGCCGACCCAGGAGGACTGGTTGTTGGTGTCGCCGGTGCGACCGTCGACACCGCCGGAGGAGTACGACAGCCCCACCTGCGGGGTCAGCCCGCCGGGCACCTGAGGCACCGGCATGGCGTACGACCACGCGAACGAACCGCTGCTCAGGTCCGTGTTCCAGGTCGACGAGGCGGTCAGGGAGGTGGCCTTGTAGTCACCCTTGTCGCTGCTCGCCGCGGCGGTCGCCGCCAGCACGGTCGCCGAACTCGCGCTCAGGGGAACCGAGTTCGCGGTCAGCGTCTGCCGTTCGGTGTCGTTGACGGTCTTCACCGGGGTGGCCGTACGGCACTGCTTCTTCTGCGGGGTCGTCAGCGCGCACTCCGGGAGACTGACCAGGGTCAGCCGGGAGGCGTAGCCGCCGCCGTACAGGCCTGCGAACGAGGAGTAGTCCAGTCCGGCACGCAGTTTCGATGGCCGCTGGGCGGTGTCCTCGCGGGGGCTCAGCGTGAAGACCGGTCCGTCCACACCCGTCCTGCGCGAGGCCTCGCGCGACAGCGTGCGCACGGTGTAGGTCGTGGTGTCCCGCTCGGCGGCCAGGGTCAGCGGCGATCCCTTTACCCTGGCTGCTTTCTGATGGAGCGTCACCTTCGTCTCGGCTGCCTTCGGCCAGTCCGTGGCCGGTGCCTCGGCGGGCGTCCGGGGGCCCTTGGTGACCTTGCGGGGAACCACCTTGCCCACCGGGACGCTGGGGACGGGCGACTCGGCCTGCGGCACGGCGGGCATCCGCCAGCCCTCGGCGACGGCGGGCGCCCCCGCCGTCTGGAGGAGCGTCGCGGTCAGGAGGGCGGCCGTGGTGACGGCGACCGTGCGCCACGGCCGGATCGCTCTGGAGCGGGATCTGGTCTTCATGTGCGTTCGTCTTCCTCCCGTTGAGTGCTCCGCGGCAGCGGGGAACCGCGCCTCGCGCGGTGAAGTGAGCGGGCCGGGGACGGGCCTGACCGTCCCCGGCTGCCGTGCCGGTCAGTCGCCGCTGGGGACCGAGGTCTCCACACCGGGCATGCCTGCGGAGAGGTGTGCGATCTGTGTCTCGGTCAGCGCGCCCTGGAACACCCAGACGTCGGAGAGCGCACCGGGGAAGTACCGGCCGGGCGTGGACCCGACGGTGTCCCGGCCCAGCTGCAGGGTCTTGGTGGCCTTGTACATCAGCACGTCGTCGGACCACGAGACGGTCTCGGCGCAGCTCGCGTCGTCCTGCGTCCCGTCCTCGTCGGTGTCGGCGCAGGCCGTCTCCTGGAGCTGGCCGTTGACGTAGAGGCTGATCCCCTTGGAGAAGCCGTCGTAGACGAGCGCCAGGTGGTTCCACTCGGTAGGGCCGAAGAACAGCCCGTTTCCGATGTCGGAGACCGTGGCGCCGGCGCTGTCGGTGTCGGCCGTGGCGATCCGCCAGCGGCCCGGATCGGCGGCCGGGTCGGCACTGGGTTCGTAGCGCACCGCGAACGCGCTCTTCGCTGCCCCGGGTGCGCTGATGACGGTGACAGGACCGGTCGGGACAGCCGCCGTCTGGACGAAGGCACTGACGGTAAAGCTGGCGCTGGTGTCGACCGGTACGACGGGAGCGGCGGCGTAGGCGTCGACGCCGTCGAGGACGACGGCACCGTCGATGGAACCGTCCACCAGGCCGGAGCCCGCGGCGGCGCCGTTGTAGAGGGTCATGGCGTTGCCCGAGGCCGAGGCGTCGGGTGAGGTCAGCGGGGAGCCGCTCGCCGTCTCGAACTTCCACCGGCCCTTGACCACCGCGCGCTGTTTGAACAGCTGCTGCACCTCGCCCGCGGACACCGGCCGGTCGAAGAGCCGTACGTCGTCGATCTGTCCGGGGAAGAACGAGGTGGCCACGCCCTGGAACGCGCTGGCGCCGATCTGCACCGCTCCCCCGGCGTACCAGGTGGAGGGCAGGGCGACGGTGCCGGCCAGGCTCCCGTTCACATACAGCGCGAGCGTGTCCGCCACGGTGTCCTGCACGCCGACCAGGTGTGTCCACTCACCACCGTAGGCGGTGGTGCCGGTGGGCTGCATGGCGCGCACCACCGTGGAGTCGGCGGTGTCGGCACTGTGCTGGTTGAACACCCAGCGGTCGTAGCTGTTGGAGTAGTACAGCTCCGGCCCGGTCACCGTGGTGCCGATCTGTGAGGCGACGGTCGCCGCGTGGGCCGGTTTCGTCTTCGGCAGCTTGACCCAGGCCGAGACGGCGAAACTGTAGGAGGTGTTGATGTGCGGGCCGCCGGTGGTGGCGTAGTCGTCGGTGCCGTCCAGGGTGAGCGCGTTGCCGTCGATCCCGGCCGAGCCGGTGGCGGCGCCGCCCTTGAGGACCGCGGGGTTCACATCGGCCCGGCCGCTCAGCGCGGTCGCGTCGGCGGCGTCGTCCATGGAGAAGACCGCGCGGGCCGGGCGGCCGCCACCGATGGTGTTGGAACCGTAGAGGGTGGAGACCTCGGTCGCCGACAGCGGCTTCTCGAAGGTCTTCACCTCGTCGACGGCGCCGGGGAAGAGCGAGGTGGGCACAGCCGCCCCGTCCAGGAAGCTGCCGCCGATCGTCATGCCACGCCGTGCGTTCCACGCCGTGCTGTACGCCGTGGTCCCGGCCAGCGCGCCGTTGACGTACAGCTTCAGCAGCTTCTCACCGGCGGCGTAGATGCCGACCAGATGCGTCCACTCCCCGGCCTTGACCCCGCCGGCGGCGGCCTGCATGGCTCGGACCGGGGTGGCGTCCGTGCTGTCGGAGCTGTACTGGTTGAACACCCAGCGGTCGTAGCCCTTGGAGTAGTACAGCTCGAATCCCGGGGCATGGTTGCCGCGTTGGGAGACCGCGACCGCCGCTCCGGACGGCAGCGCGGAGAGTTTCACCCAGGCGGACACCGAGAAGCTGACGTCGGTGTTGATGGTGGCGAGATCGGTGGCGGCGTAGTCGTCGACGCCGTCGAACTGCACCGCCGTGCCGAACTTGCCCGCGGCATTGGGGACGGGGCCGTTGTGGAGGGTCGCGGTCTGCTCGGGTGCGCTGCCCGCGGCCTGGGTGGCACCCGCCGTCTCGTCCATGGACCAGGCGGCGCGTTCGCGCTGTCCGGCTTTGACGCGGAACTGGTAGGTGTGGATCTCGGAGGCGTTGCCGGCCGCGTCGAAGGACCGCGCCGTGAAGGTGTTCAGGCCCGGCTTGACCGGCAGGACCGGCACGGTTCTGGCAGCCCCGCCGGACGTGGTGACGGTGTTGGTGGAGACGGGGTCGTTGTTGAGGCCGAACCAGTACTTGGTGACGTCGGAGACAGCGCCGGTGATCACGAAGTCGCCGTACTGGCCGACTCCGTCGTACCAGGGGTCGTCAGGGTCCTCGGCGTTCTTCGCCGGATAGATGGCCGAGGAGATGGTGGGCGCCTTCGGTACATCCGTGTCGTACACGAAGTAGCAGGCGGTCGCGTCGCCCGCGTGGGACCACGGCGAGTACTGAGCGTCGTCGTAGGAACGGACGTACCAATTCACCGTCTTCTTCGCGGGAATGGAGGACGGCAGGCTGATCGCGAAGTCCGAGCCGGACTTCTTCGCCGTCGTCCGTCCCGACTTCCAGCGGGTGATCAAGCCCTTGCCGTCACCGGCGTCCCAGCTCGCCCAGAACTCCACCGACACCGAGTCGCCGTCCGGGTCGGTGACGTCATTCGCGTAGATCTTGCCCAGGGTGCGCACCCGTGCGGCGGAGGCGGGCTTCTTGCACGTGCCGCCGTACTCCATGGTCAGCTGAGACATCTTGATCTGCGGCGGCGGACGGTTGTACTCCACGCGCAGGTAGGCGTCGTCCGAGAACCGCTTCCACCCGTACCCGTCGGTCTCGCTCGACGCCTTCAGGCCGAAGGTCATCGTCGACCACTTCTTGTCCGCCGCCTGCTGCACCGCGGACTTCACGTCGAACTCCGCGTCCTTCGCGGCGCATCCGGTGTAGCCGTAGGCGAAGGACTCGGTCCGCAGATGGTCGATCCAGAAGCCGCTCGCGTTCTGCGAGTCCCAGGTCGTGGAGGAGGAGATGCCCTTGGTGCGCCACAGCTCCACGCTCCGCGCCGAGCAGGACGCCGACCAGGTGTTGCGGACGACGAACTCCGCCTGGATCACGCTGCGGCCCGCGAACTTCGAGGTCGGGATGCGGTAGAAGAGCCGCTTGGTGTCGTGCGGCGCGCAGTAGGACCAGTTGCAGTAGCCCATGCCCTGGTCCGAGTCGCCGTTGAACTTCCACTGCGGCGAGGACGCCCAGTACTTGGAGGCCATCGTCCAGGCCGTGGCCTTCGGGGAGTACCACTGGGGATCGATGAACACCGGGTACACCGTGTCCTCGCCGCGCAGCACATCGCTGTCGGGTGTGAGGACCAGGGCATTCTGCGCGGCAGGAACGTCGACGCCGACCGGGGCCATGTTGGCGGACTCGGAGGCTGCCGCCTCGGAGGAGTTCGCGCCGGCCTCGGTGCCCGCAGCCGCGACGGTCACCGCGGCGGAACTCCTGGCGGTGCTCTTGGCGGTGGCCGACCGCTCGGCGGTGCCCGTGGGTGTCCGGGTGCTGGAGTCCCACATCATGGGACGAGGCGCCTCGAAGACCGGGCTGCCCGCGCCCTCGTCGATCGCCGCCAGGCCGCCGTCGGCGGTCTCTTCCACCCGCATGCCGTCGGCATCCAGGTCGAGACGCAGTTCGCTCAGTTCCGTGCTCGCCGCGGCTTCGGCCGACTTGACGACCAGAAGCTGGGTGAAGCTGTCCTGTTGCGCCGTCATGCGCAGGTCGACCCCGGGGAGTACGTCCGGATAAGTGGCCGTGTCCCCGTTCAGCTCAGGAGACGGAAGCTGCCCGGGCCAGGACAGCGCGAGTGCACGGCCGCTCTTCGTCATCCGCACCAGCGGGGCGGACCCGCCGCCCGAGAACGCGAGGCCGACGGCCGTGACAGCGGGGGCCACCGTCCCGTCCGCTCTCCTGACCAGACTGGTGTCGATGTCCCGCCACTCGCCGTCCACCCTGGTCCGTACCGGACGCAGATGCTCCCGGGCCTCCAGCGTCCCCTCAGGCGTGGCGAACACCTCGCTGCTCTCGCCGCGCAGCGAGGTGATCTCGACAGGCTTGCCGGTGCGTTCGGCCTCCGCCAGCGCCTGGGCGTCCTCGCCCGTTCCAGCCCCTGCTCCGGCCCCCGCACCGGTCTCGGCCGCGCCGCCGAGCGCGTCGGCGGCGGTGGCGTCAGCGCCGGTGGCGTCGGCGGCCGGGTTGCCGGCTTTCGCCGTGGCCGCCTCTGCTGTGGCGCCGAATACTCCTGCGGCTAGCGCCATGACCGTGACGAGTGCGACGCCGACTCTTCGACGCCCTCGTCCGCCCCCGTACAGACTCATGCGAACTGCCCCCGTATGAAGATGAGTTGGACCACGGACGAACGTGTTCAGTCCGGCGATCGGATCGCAACGTAAGACATTCACAGCTTTCTTACTAGGGACTCACAGGTGTACGTAAGTTACAGATGGGGGCAATGAAGCCAACTTGTTGAGTGATGTACTTCACAAAGGCGTCTTGCCTGGCGATCAGATTCCCTCTCACATCACAGCAGCACAAAGGCAGTTCGCCGGTCTCCGCTAAGCTCCCCGCCAACTTCGGCAAGTTGGGGAAAGTAAGGGGGATGGGCGAGTGACGAGTGCTTCCAGGGCAGGGAGATGCGTCGCCGCGGCGATGACCGTCCTGTCCGTGCTGGCACTGACCAGCGCGTGCGGCAGGGACAGTGGGGAGGCCGCCGGGAGCAGTGAGGGCAGCGGGAGCAGTCGGACCTCTGCGGACGGGACCGGTCTCGCCCAGAAGGAGCTCGACGGTCTGGCGCTTACCGCACGCGACGTCGACGGCTACACGGTCAACGCCGTCACGGGCCAGGGAGAGCCGGTGACTCACGACGATCTCGCGACCTACCGCGCCGTCACGCCCGCTCCTTGCCGAGCCGTCTACGCGGCCGCGCAATTGGGCAGCCTGCAGGACTTCACAGCCCGTGTCAGCCAGGACATCGTGTCCACCTCCGACGATCTCGGGCAGCACGCGAGTGTCAGCCTGACGTCTTACGCCCCCGCCCACGCCCGGACGGTGATGACCGAACTGCGGGCAGCACTGCCGAAGTGCGCCACTGCCGAGATGCGTCCGTCCGCCGCCAACCCCGGTGCCGGGTTGGGGTATTCCGATGCCCGGCCCGGACCGGGTTCCGACTACGGGGACGAAGCTCTCGCCTTCGACGCCACCCAGTTCGTCAGCTCCGGGGGACCCAGCATCCCCGTCACCGTCCTGGTCGTCCGCAAAGGCTCCACCATCGCCACCTTCACGTCCCTCAACCCCTTCCAGCCCCCGATCATCCCCGTGGACATCATCGAAGCGCAGTTGAAGAAGCTCGCCTGAGCCCGGCGAGCGCGGCCACTTCGGTGAAGCAGGTGCGGAACAACGGCTCCTGGCCGGTGCTGGTGTCCGTGCCGGCCCGACCGTCCCCCTTCTCCTAAGTGACCCTCAGTGCCCCTCAGCGCCCCTCAGCGAGCACCCGTGCGCCGCACCACGTTCCCGTCCCCGTCCGCCTCCAACGACCCCGCCCCCTCCGGCCCCGTCACCCCCACCTTGACGGTGAGCGTGCCCGTGAGGCGTTCCACCGTGATCTGCCAGGTCTGTGGGGAGCCGGTGCCCAGGCCGGTCCTCGCCTCCTCGACCAGGGCGGGGAGACGGTCGTACGGCAGGGAGTCCAGGGCGAACGTCGGTGCCTGGGAACCGGTGGGCGCGTACACGACCGACAGCTGCCGTTCCCGTACGACGACGGTGAGCGCCGTGCGTGCGTCCGTGCCCTTGGGGAGCGAGCCGACGGCCTTGCGCAGCTCGCCCTTGTCGAGGAACGACTGGCCGGGGCCGAGGGTGACCGTGGTGGAGGCCGACGACACCACCGTGGTCGACGAGGTGGAGGAGACGGACGGACGGTCCGAGGCGGCCTCGTCGAACAGCTCGGTGCGGAAGCCCAGCACCACACCGGCCGCGGCGAGCAGCATGGCCGCCAGCATGACGAGACCTCTGGCACAGCTCTTGGGAGTCTCGCTCACCATGACCGGACCGGGCGCCGAGTCGAGGCGTGCGCCGGCCACCCGTTCCTCCCACGGGGGTGTCGGAGGCTGCACGATCCTCACCCGCCACGGCTGGTCCGGCGGATACTGGACCACCACGACGGCACCCGGCGGGTAGTGGGCCAGGTCCACGAGATTGATGTCCTGTGTGAACGCGACCCGGTAGGCCGGTACGTCGTCCGGCGCGACGGTGAGGTCGAACCGCACCGCCACGTCGCTCGTCGCCTCGCCCCCGACGGCCTTCCGGCTCTCGATCATCGCGAGCGCCGTGAGCGGGGCGATCGCCGACTCCCGGGCCAGCCTCGGCACCCCGGCCAGGAGGACGAGCAGGATGTAGGCGACGGGCAGGACCAGGCCCGTGACGAACAGCGGCACGCTCTCGATGAGGGCGCCGACGACGAGGGCGGCAAGCGACGCCCCAACGACCCCTCCCGTCAGGACTCCCCGGGCGAGGGCGACGAGGGAGTTGCGCGGGGGCGGGGACACGGTGCCCGGGGTGATCGTCACAGGAGTCATGGGAGTCATAGGAGTCATGGGAGTCATCGTGTCCGGCTCGGGTGACTACCAGTGGATCTCCGGGCGTCCGGCTCGGGACTCACTTGAGCCCCGAATGAGCCAGACCCTCGACGAACTGGCGTTGCGCGATGACGAAGACGACGAGGACCGGCAGGACGGTCATGGTGGCGGCGGCCAGCTGGGTGTTCCACATCTCGGCGCCGTAGGAGTCGGTGAAGCGGGTGAGGGCCTGGGGCAGGGTGAACAGGTCCGGTGAGGTGAGGTAGACCGTCGGTTCCAGGTAGAGGTTCCAGGAGGTGAGGAACGTCAGGATCGCGACGGCGGACAGCGCCGGTCTGGCCAGCGGGAGGAAGATGCGCCACCACAGGGCGGGGCGGCCGAGGCCGTCCAGGCGGCCCGCTTCCTCCAGTTCGGCCGGCAGCGCGATGAAGAACTGCCGCATGATGAAGGTGGCCAGGACGCAGGGCCCGGCCAGTGCAGTGACCAGGATGAGTGGCCAGTGCGTGTTGATCATCCCGGCGCGTTTGAACATCTGGAACAGCGGCACGATCGTCACCTCGCTGGGCACCAGCAGGCCGACCAGCACCACCAGGAAGAGGGCGTTCGCGCCGGGGAAGCGGATCCGGGCGAAGGCGTATCCGGCGAGGCTGGAGACCAGCAGGGTGATCAGGGTGACCAGGACGGCGATGTAGACGCTGTTGACGTACTGCCGGGCGAACGGCTGGAAGCTGAACGCCTCGCGGTACGCGGACAGCGTGGGGTCCGAAGTCCACAGCGTCGGCGGGGACTTGAAGATCTCGGGCAGCGGCTTGACGGAGGCCGCCACCATCCACACGGTGGGCACCACGAACGGGATCGCCAGGACGCCGAGCGCGATCAGCAGGGACACCCGCCGCAGGACGGGACGCGACTCACTCCTCATGGAACACCCACTTACGGCGCAACTGCCACTGCACCAGCGTGAGCAGCATGACGAAGGACAGCAGCATCAGGGCCAGCGTCGAGCCGTAACCGATGTGGTTGAACTCGAAGGCTTGCTGGAAGACGTAGTAGACGAGCACGGTGGTGCTCAACTCCGGGCCGCCGCTGGTCAGTACGGCGATCTGCGCGAAGGACTGCAACGCCCCGACGACGGTGATGATCGCGGTCAGCAGCACCGTGGGCGAGATGAGCGGCAGGGTGATCCGGGTGAAGACCACCCTGCCTCCCGCGCCGTCGAGCCGGGCGGCTTCGTAGAGTTGGGCCGGCACGCCCTGCAACGCGGCGAGGAACAGCACCATGTTGACGCCGACGCTGCGGACCACCTGGGTGACGATCACCGAGATCATCGCGGTGTCGCCGTGCTGGAGCCAGTTCGGGCCGTCGATGCCGACCGTGTCGAGCACGGCGTTGACGCCGCCGTTGTCCTGGAGCAGGAAGCCCCAGACCAGGGTCCATGCGACCACGGAGACGACGACCGGGGAGAAGAACAGGGTGCGGAAGAAGGTCGCGCCCCGGAAGCGCCGGTTGAGGAGGACGGCCAGGAGGAGTCCCAGGCCGATGTTCAGGACCACGACCCCGCCGCAGAAGAGGGCGGTCGCGCCCAGTACGGACGGGAGTTGGGGGTCGTCGGCGAGGGCCTTGTAGTTGTCGGCTCCGACGAAGGTCTGCTCGCCGGAGAAGACGTTCCAGTCGTTGAGGCTGTACCAGACCGCCAGTCCGACCGGGATCAGCACGAAGAGTACGACCCCGATGAGCTGCGGCGCGATGAACAGATAGCCCGCGAGCACGTCCCGGCGCCGGGTCGTCCAGAACGGCGGGCCCGAGGTGTCCCGGGTCCTGGCCTCCTCCCGGGCGGGGGCCTTCGTGAGGGTGGCCATGGTCACTTGGCCAGGATCGGATCGATCGCGGAGCAGACCGACTTCAGTACGGCGGGGACGTCCGCGTCGGCCTTCCACATCGCGTCCAGCGCGGTCTTGCCCTTCTGGGCGATCTCGGCCGGGCTGGTGTGGTTGGGCAGAGTGACGGCGTTCGGCAGCTGGTCGACCACGGCTTCCTGGAGCTGCGCGGCGGTCAGCACCTTGCTCCCCGCGGCGAGCTTCGCGCCGGTGAGCATCGACTTGCGGGGCGGCGGGAAGAACCGCGCAAGCTTCTCGGAGTTCGCCGGGTTCGTCAGATAGGCGAGGAAGTCGGTGGCCTGGGTCTTGTGCCTGCCCGCGGCGAGGACGCCCACGCCGGCCTGTCCGATGACGGAGTACTTGCCGGCCGGGCCCGCCGGCAGCGGGTACAGCGCGTACTTGAACTTGTCGGTGAGCAGCGAGGCGCGGGAGACCTGGGCCACGGTGAAGGCGGCGTCACCGGCGAAGAAGTCGGCCGTCGTGCCGGGGCCCGGCATGGCCTTCGTCCTGAACGCGGAGTCGTGCAGGAAGGTGAACGCCTTCTGCATCTCGGGGCTGTCGAAGGTGCAGGTCTTGCCGTCCTGGCTCCAGGCGGTCGCGCCGAAGCCGGTCCATACCGTGGCCAGCATGTTCCACGACTTGTAGTCGAAGTCCCGGACGACGAAACCGGCCTTCCCGGTGTCCGCGTGGACGGCCGCGCCGGCCGCGGCGACCTGGTCCCAGGTGAGGTTCTTCGGGTCGATCTTCTGACCGGCCTTCGCCAGCAGGTCGGTGTTGACGTACAGCGCGTACGGCGAGGTCGAGAACGGGTAGGCGTACAGCGTGCCGTCCTCGCTGAACTCCTTGGTCGCGCTGGCCTCCAGGTCGTCGTACTGCCAACCGGCGGTCGCCTTCAGCTTGTCGGTGAGGCCGACCAGCGCGTCGGAGGCCATGAGGTCCCTGGACAGGTCGCCCATCCACGCCAGGTCGGGGGCGTTGCCGCCGGCGATCTGGGTGGTGAGGGTGGTGTTGTAGTCCTCGAAGGGCAGGCTCTCGAAGGTGATCGAGGAGATCTCGGGGTGCTTGGCCCGGTACGCGGCGGCGATCGAGTCGAACAACTTGAGCTGGTCCGCGTTCGAGGTCCAGACCGTCATCCGCAGCTTGACGTCCTTGGCGTCGGTCCCCCCGGCCCCGTCGCCGGACGCCCCGCAGGCCGCCGTCAGCGTCAGCGCGGTCGTCAGCGCGAGGGCGCCGACCAGCTTTCTCGCTCTGTTCATGGTGCTTGGTTCCTTCGCACTCTAGGCGCGTACCGCGCCTCGGGGTTGGGGCTAATAGCCGACGATCCGCGGCCAATGGAGCTCGACCCCGGCCTCGGTCAACCTGCCCTGGAGCCGGTCGACCAGGTGGTCGTCGGTCGCGATCTGCCGTGGGCTCAGGCCGAGTTCGAGGCAGTACGCCACCAACTCCCCGGCCGACTCACCGACGTTCCACTCGACCGGGTGCAGCCGGTAGGCGCCGTTGGTGATGTGGGTGGTGCCGATGTTCTTGGCGGCCGGGACCAGGTTCCGGGTGGCCACCGGGACGAGGGCGCCGAGGGGTATCTCGAACGGGGCGCACTCGACGTCGATGTAGTTGTCGCCGCCGGTGGAGGGGTGCAGGTCGATGCGGTACATGCCGACCCCGACCGAGCCCTCGAACCGGGCCGGTCCGGCGTCCCCGCGCGCCTTCACCGAGATGTCCTGCTCGCGCACGGTGGTGAGCGCCCTGATCCGGCGGGACTCGCGGATGTACGGCGCCTGCGCGAACCCGTCGTCCGTACCGACCAGGTCGCCGCGCAGCCGCAGTCCGGGCCAGCCCCGGCCGCCGTCCGGGCGGGGTGCCTCGGTCTGGAGCCAGTGCACGTAGGCACGGGACTGGGCCTTGGCGGCGGCGAGGTGAAGCCGGCGGTCGTCGGTGTCGATGATCGAGCCGCCGACGTAGTCGAGTTGGGGCCAGTTGGCCAGCACGATGTCGCTGTCGTAGAAGCCGTCGGCGAAGTTCTGCCGGGCGGCGATCCGCCGGAACTGCCACAGGTCCTGGTCGCCCGCGTCGAACCGTGGGTCCCCGGTGACGTCGGCGGCCGGGTTGACGTTCATGGTCCGTTCCTCCGGCACCAGCGTGCGGGGGTTCGGCGCGGTGAAGGAGAGCATCGGCGCGCCCCAGTAGGGCAGTTCGAAGGAGCGCCAGTAGTCGTAGTCGTCCGGCCTCGCGATGGTGTGGTCGCCGCTGACGTGGTCGAAGACGAAACACCAGGCGATGGACTGCACGTTGGCCGGATCGGCTCTCTCGGGCGCGCTCGGCTCCCCGGTGTCGGAGTGCGCCTCGGCCCCTACGACGTACTCGGTCCCGGTGAGCGGCAGCAGGTCTCCGGTCTCGGTCCCGTCCATGACGTACTCGGCGCTGATCACGGTCTCGGCACCGGTGCGCGGGTCGGCGACGGTGACGGACCGGACCACTTCGTCGCGCACCTCGGCCGCGACGGGTACGGCGGGCTGGAGGACGGTGAGCCGTCCGGTCGAGCGGTACGGCGCGAGCAGGGCGGTGATCACCGCGTCGGCCACCCGGGGTTCGTGGCACAGTCTGCTGACCCGGCCGCGGCCCGGGTTGAGTTCCCGGTCGGCGCGCGCGGCGGCGGTCAGCGGGTAGTGGTCGCGGTAGTAGCGGCGGATGCCCTCCCGCAGCGCCCGGTAGCGCGCGGTGACACCGAACTGCTCGACCCAGACGTGCTCATCAGGCGGCACGGCCTGCGAGGTCAACTGCCCGCCAAGCCAAGGGAATTCCTCGGTCAGTACGACACGACGGCCCCGCTCGAGGAGCGCCAGCGCGGCGGCGACGGAGCCGAGGCCGCCGCCGACGATCGCCACCTCGGTGGTGAGCCGGCCTCCCGACAGCCGGTCATCCGTGCGCCGATCAGTCATGCCCCCGACTCCGTCCGCGCGACAATCGTGTCCCCGGGCTCGACCTCGGCCACCAGCAACCGCTCCCTCTCCAGACCGCCCCACTCCTGCGGCTCGGTACCGATCAGGAGTTGCAGCAGATCGAGCGCCTCGGCCGCCAACCGCTGCCTCGGGACGTGGAATCCGGCCAGCGTCCGCCCCTCCACCCGGTGCCCGCGCACCTCACCGAGGGCGGCGAGCGAGATCTCCTCCGGTACGGCGACCCCGGCGCCGGACAGCGCGTGCGCGACGTCCTCCGCGAGGAACGCGTCCTCCGCGATGATCAGGGTGGCCTCGGTCGCCCGCGCCAGCCGGGCCAGATCGGCGATGCGCTCCTCGCCGACCAGCAGGAAGGCCAGCCGGCCCGCCGCCGACGCGGACTCGACCGCGTCCCGCCGGTCCCGCGCGGTCGGGGTGTCCCGGCCGCGGTGGACGTACAGCGCCTGCTGGTGCCCGTCGGCCGCGGCCTGGTCGATCAGCGCGGTGGTCGGGGTGGTGTAGTCGATGGCCACATACGGCACCGCGGCCGAGGTCTCGTCCCTGCGGCCGATGGCGACGAACGGGAACTGCTCGGCGACCAGCCGCTCCAGTTCAGAGGCGACCATCTGCTGCCCGAGCAGGACACAGCCGTCGGTCAGCCGCAGCCGGGTCTTGCGGTGGAAGAGGCTCCGCGTGCCGTTCTCGACCGGCGAGGAGGTGAAGAACAGCAGGTCCCAGCCGATCTGTTCGGCCGCCCGCTCGATGCCGTTGAGCAGTGGGCCGTAGAAGTCCATGCTCTCCGGGGACAGCGCGGCCTCGTAGGTGAAGACGCCGATGATCTGGTTGTCGAGGCCGGCGAGCCGGCGGGCCGCGGGGTCGGCGACGTAGGCGAGCTGCTCCATGGCCTGCTTGACCCGCGCCCGGGTGGCCTCGGGGACCCGTACGTTCGAGCCGTCGCGGTCGTTCAGCACCACCGACACGGTGGTCTGGCTGACGCCCGCCAGCTCCGCGATCTCGCGTTGCGTGACACGGCGAGGTCTCGACGACATCGCTCCTCCATCATGACTGGCCATCTTGATAATGCCTATCTTCATCTCTGAGCGATGACCGTAATCCATGGGAGTCGACAGGGCAAGTACCCGTTGACATCAAAGTAGCGGCCTGGAAACGTGTCGTTCACGGAGTTGAAGATAGGCATTATCAGAGACGGCGCCCATGAGTGCCGGACAGGAGCGGACCATGACCTCCGAGGCCTTCTCACGCCCCACCCCCAACCGCCGGAACTTCCTGGGCGCGGCCCTCGCCACCGGTGTCGTGCTCGTCGCCGGGTCCGCCCCGACCGTCGCGCACGCGGCGGCCGGCGATGTCACCCTGACCGGCGGCGGGATCAGCCTGCTGGCGAGCGTGGGCGGCAGGCTCGCCATCCGGGACGCGGCCGGTGTCACCCGGTCGGCCGGGTCGAAGTTCCAGGTCAAGGACAGCGCCACCGGCATCCACGTCTCCACCGGCGGCACCCCGACGCTGAGCGCGCTCGCGGACGGCACCCCGGCGATCCGCATGGACTACACCTTCGACTCCGCCGCCGGGGCGACCACCGTCACCGGCTGGTTCAGCGTCGGCACCTCCCACGCCGTACTGGAGTGGCGGGTCACCGGCGCGGACACGCTGGTCCCGGACGGGTTCCTGTTCAGCCGGGCCATCCAGGCGCCGACCGCGCCCGACGACTACGTGGCGATCACCGAGTGGGTCCGCGACGCGGGCGGCGGCATCCCCTACGAGGACACCCTCGGCGTCGCCCACACCTCCACGTGGGGAAGCGCGCTGCACGGCCTGTTCCTGCTCGACCGCTCCCGCCAGGCCTGGACGAACGCGACCTGGATCCACTCGCCCGGTGTCGTCGACCCGGCCGGCGGCTGGACCAGCCGGGCCGACTTCTTCTTCTCCGAGACCCGCCCATCGGCCACCGCCACCATCGGCACGGGCCGCGAACTCGGTCTCGAACTCACCACGGACAGCGACTTCAACCTGTACGACTCCCCCGGCGAGCCGATGGCGCTGACCGCCCTGGTGGCCAACGGCGGCAGCACCGCCAAGTCGGTCGAACTGGCCCTGTGGGCACGCGACTTCGACGGCACGCAACTGGCCGCCACGACGGTGACCGGCAGCGTCCCCGCGGCCGGTACCTGGCAGCACACCTTCACCCTGACCGCCCCCGCCGCCGGAATCGCCCTGGCCGAAGTGGTCGTCGGCTCGGGCGACGACGAGGCGTTCGCCCGCACCAACCTCGCGGTGCTGCCGCCGTACGACTACCAGGCGGGCGCGGACAGCATGTTCGGGATCGCCAACTACCCCTGGCTGCAACGCCCGAGCGCCGACGCGCTGCTGGACCTGTGGCAGAAGGTCGGCATCGGCCTGGTCCGGATCGCCTACGACGGCGGTCCCGGGCTGCCGCCTTCCGCCTTCGACGCCCGCGGGATGCGGCACAACATCGAGCTCCAGCCCTCGCTGACCGTCAGCGACACCCAGGCGGCCACCTGGGCCGCGGACAATCTGGCGGTGGCGGCCGGAGCCGGTGCCGGTTACTTCGAGGTCGGCAACGAACTGAACAGACCGTTCAACACCGGCACAGCCGCGCAGGCGTACCTGGACAAGGCGCTGCGGCCGGTCTTCGACCGGCGGGCGGTCACCGGGGACACCGTCAAGCTGATGAACAACGGCCTTGCCGGGATGGACAAGCCGTGGGTGGAGAACTTCGTCGCGGCCGGCGGCTGGGACCTCATCGACGCCTTCGCCTACCACCCGGGGCGCGGCAACTTCACCCCGGACTACATACCGCCGGGCGACACCTGGACCACCGACGGCGACGGCACCTACTGGAACTTCTACGGCGGTCTGCGCCAGTTGAAGACGCTGATGGCCGCGCACGGCGCGAAGGAGATCTGGCTGACCGAGGCGTACGCGCCGACCAAGCCCAACAGCTGGTGGCACGACACCTACCGGCACGCCGCCGAGAACGTGCTCCTCACCCTCGCGCTGGCCAAGGCCGAGGGGGTCCGGTGCGTGTGCTGGTACCAGTTCCACGACAGCGTGCTCGGCATGCCGCAGGTCGCCGACCCCGACAACGTCGAGTACCACTACGGCCTGATGAACCGCGACCTCAGCCCGAAGCCGTCGCTCCTCGCCTACGCGACCGCGGCCCGCACCCTCGACCAGGCCACCTTCCAGGGCTGGTTGACCTTCCCGGACCCGAAGACCTTCGGCCTGTGGTTCGACACCCCGGACGGCCCCGCGGTCGTGCTGTGGAACCGCGCCGACGGCTATCTGCTCAACACCCAGGGCCAGCGGGCCGACTGGCACTTCCCGGCCCCCGAGATGTGGACCGACCCCTGGCCGACCAAGACCCCGCTGGTGGCCGCCGCCAGCGCCCCCGTGAAGGAGGTGGACGCGGTCGGGCGGAGCCGCCAACTCCCCGTCACCGGAGGCAGCGTGACGCTGACCCTCGACGGCGCGCCGCGGATCTACCACGGCCTCACACCGAGCACGGACAGCCAGGGCCGCCACACCCTGACCACCGGCCCGGCCCAGTAACTCCCCCACCTCAGAACGCCCGAGGAGCGATACGAACGTGTCTCCCACCGCCCCCTGGTGGCGCAGCGCCGTCATCTACCAGGTCTACATCCGCAGCTTCGCCGACGGCGACGGTGACGGGGTCGGCGACATCGCCGGCATCCGCTCCCGGCTGCCGTACCTCAAGTCCCTGGGTGTGGACGCCCTCTGGATCAACCCCTGGTACAAGTCCCCGATGGCCGACCACGGTTACGACGTGGCCGACTACCGCGAGATCGACCCGCTCTTCGGCACGGTGGCCGAGGCGGAACGGCTCGTCGAGGAGGCGCACGCGCACGGCATCCGCATCGTCTCCGACATCGTCCCGAATCATTCCTCCGACCAACACGCCTGGTTCCGGGCGGCGTTGACGGCGGGCCCCGGCAGCCCCGAGCGCGAGCGCTACGTCTTCCGCCCCGGGCGCGGACCCGGCGGCTCCCTGCCGCCCAACGACTGGGACTCCCGCTTCGGCGGCCCGGCCTGGACCCGGGTGGCGGACGGCGAGTGGTACCTGCACCTGTTCACGCCTCAGCAGCCGGACCTCAACTGGCAGCACCCGGACGTCCACGGGGAGTTCGAGTCCGTCCTGCGGTTCTGGTTCGAGCGGGGCGTGGACGGCTTCCGCATCGACGTCGCCCACGGGCTGGTCAAGGACCCCGAACTGCCCGACCTGGCGGGCCGGATCGGCGGCGCGCACCCCTTCTGGGACCGCGACGAGGTCCACGACATCTACCGCGCCTGGCGCAAGGTCGCCGACGAGTACCCCGGCGACCGCGCCTTCGTCGCCGAGGCGTGGACGGAGACGCCCGAACGCCTCGCCGCCTACCTCCGCCCCGGCGGCCTGCACACCGCCTTCAACTTCGACTACCTCATGACCGACTGGAACGCCGAGGACCTGCGGGCCGTCATCGACGACACCCTCGCGACGCTCGGCACGGTCGGCGCCCCGGCCACCTGGGTCATGTCCAACCACGACGTCATGCGCCACGTCAGCCGCTACGGCCGTAGAGCCGCCAGGAAGTGGGTGGCCAACGAGTCCTACGTCCCGGCGGGCCCCGGCGACCTCACCCTGGGCACCCGGCGCGCCCGCGCCGCCGCCCTCCTCACCCTCGCCCTCCCCGGCGGCGCCTACGTCTACCAGGGCGAGGAGCTGGGCCTGCCCGAGGTCGAGGACCTGCCCGACGCCGTGCTCCAGGACCCCGTCTGGGAACGCTCCGGGCACACCGACCGCGGCCGCGACGGCTGCCGTGTCCCGCTCCCCTGGTCCGGGGAGGCCCCGCCGTACGGCTTCAGCCCCGACGCACCCGAGACACCCGACGCACCCGACGCCTCCGCGACCTCACCCTGGCTGCCGCAACCCACCGACTGGGCACCGCGCACGGTGGAGCGCCAGACCGGTGACGAGACCTCGATGCTGGAGCTCTACCGGGCCGCTCTCCGGGTGCGGCACGAGCACCCCGCCCTCGGCGACGGCACCCTCACCTGGCTGGACGCCCCCGCCGGAGTCCTCGCCCTCCGCCGCGAGCCCGGCTTCGTGTGCGTGGTCAACCTGTCGTCGGAGCCGTACCCGCTCCCCAGCCACACCTCGGTCCTGCTGACCAGCGGTCCCGTCCAGGACGGCCGCCTCGCCCCGGACCAGGCGGCCTGGCTCGCGGTGTAGCGGGCGCCCCCGAATCCCAGGGCCTGTCCGGTCCCAGTCCCCGCCGGCCGGACAGGCCCTGCCTCGTCGTCGTACGGGAGTCGCACGGGAGTCGTACGGGAGTCGTACGGGAGGAGCATGCGGACGAGTACACGGACGAGTACGCGGACGTCACGCGGACCTCAGGCCCAAGGAGCCTCAGGAGCCGACCGCCGAGTCGCCGCCGCCTCCTCCGCCCGCTTGCGTCGGCCCGCGATCAGGCCGCCGCCCGCGCCCAGGGAGACCACGCCCATCGCGGAGGCGGCGATGACGCCCTCGACGCCGCCGAGGGCGAAGTACAGGGTGACGGCCATGGCGCCGTTGAAGAGGAAGAGGAACCACAGGGTGCCGGGGCGGGACAGGAAGGCCTTGATCCTGGGCTTCTTCGCGATCCGGGATCCGGCGATCAGGGCGACGACACCGCCTGCGTAGGTCGCCACGTCCTTCTGCGTGCCGTCGAGGACGGAGCCCGCGGCGCCGCTCGCGGCGAGGCCGGCGACGAAGAAGGTCCACAGCAGAAGGTCGGCGAGGAAGGACTTCACGGAGGCGAGCGCAGAGGACACGGGATCTTCCTTAACGGTGGGAAACGGTGGGATGACCTGGGAGGACGGACCTTTTCGATCCGTGATCCACCATCCCGTCCCGCGCCCGCCGCCACGATGGACCGCGCTCCCGGACTCCGGGTGTAGCCCGCTACACCATCAGCGGGGGCACCGGCCGTGGCATCGACCGGGCCGGTGCCCCGGCCGGACTCATCGGTGAGCCGGTACGACCGCCGCCCCGGCACCCCCCTCGGGCCGCATCCGGTGGGCGAGCCGGCCGATCAGCACGGCGTTGAAGAGCCCGGACAGCGCCGACCCGACCGTGAAGACGACCGTGTTCAGCCAGTCCAGCGAGGAGTACTCGCCGGGTATCGACACCAGGAACGCGACGAAGCTGAACGGCGCCGTGGCCATCAGCGGCCAGATCCCGGCGAACCCCGGGTCCGGCAGCACGTACACCGCGACCAGGAAGAACCCCAGCGCCACCGCGACCACGGCGAGGTAGGCGCGGGCGAGCCAGTTGTCCACGGCGGGCGCCAGCAACGTCCGCACCCGGCCCGCGTCCCGGCCCGTGTCCCGGACCCGCGGCCGGGCGGCGGCGGTCGTCGACCTCGCCGCCAGCGCCCCGAGCACCGCCGCGTTCACGAAGGCGCACCCGAGCAGCCATACGACCCAGAAGGCGACGGCCGCCACCTCGGCAGCCCCGCCGCCCTCGGTGCCCGGCCCGAACGGGAACATCACCGTCACGAAGGACAGCGGCGCCGTGAGCAGCAGCGGGCCCGGCGCCAGCACGCTGTCCGGGAAGAGCAGCATGACCAGGACGGAACCGGCGACCACGGCCAGATAGCCGCGGGCGAGCCAGTTGTCCGTGGCGAGCGCGAACAGGCGGCGCAGCTGCGGTCGGAGGGAGTTCGGCATCGGTGGTCCTTCGGGTCGGTCCGGGTCGATGCCCCTCACGATGGACCGGCGCGCACGCCCCGGCATGAGTGCGCGTACTCATCCCCGCCCGGGTGTTTCCGGCAACGGACTCCCCGCGCACTCGAACCACACCGTCTTGCCCCCGCCCGACCGCCGCCCCACCCCCCACTTGTCCACCACCGCGTCCAGCAGCGCGAGCCCCCGGCCGCCCTCCGACTCCAGAGACAACTCGGATGCCATGAGCGGCAGTTGAGGGTGGTCGTCCCCCACCTCCACCCGGATTCCGCCGGGCAGCCGCAGCAGTACGACCACACACCTGCGGTCCGGAACATGGCGTACGACGTTGGCGACCAGCTCGGTCACACCGAGCTCGGCGGCCTCGGACAGCTCCGCCAGCTCCCACTCGATCAGCAGCGAGCGGACGATACGGCGGATGTGGTAGGCGGAGTGGGCGCCCGCGGTGAGCGCCAGGCGCCAGTGGGAAATGTATGAGTTCACGGGACGAGCCTGATCTGCCAGAACTACCCTGGGCTACCGAACAGATACAACCCGTGCGGCAGTCCGCTCCACCCGCCCGAGAGGGGACCTCACATGACCGGTATCCACGCACTCGACCCCGGCGCGTCCCCGCTCGACTACTACGGCTACGAACTGCGACGACTGCGCGAGTCGGCCCATCTGACACAGCGTCAACTAGGCGGAATCGTCAACTACACGGCCTCGATGGTCGGCCAGATCGAGACGGCGAGGAAGATCCCCACACCGGAGTTCAGCGTCCGGGCGGACGCGGCGCTGGGGTCGGACGGCTTACTGTCGCGACTCGTCCAGCTGGTGCTGCGGAGCCAACTGCCGGGCTGGTTTCAGCAAGTTGCGGAGCTTGAGGCACGGGCCATCGAGATCTCCACCTTCCAGACCCACATGATCCACGGTCTGCTCCAGACCGACGACTACGCCCGCGGGGTGCTCGGCGCGCTCGACCGGACCAACCTTGACGACCGCACCACCGTACGACTGGCCCGCCAGCGCATCTTCGAGAAGGAGGAGCCGCCCATCTTCTGGATGGTCATCAGCGAGGGTGCGCTCTACCAGGAGATCGGCGGCAAGGACACCATGCGGGGTCAACTGGCACACCTGTTGGCCTTCGAGGACAACCCCCGGATCAACGTCCAGGTGCTGCCGTTCTCGGTCGGTTCTCACGCGGGCCTGCAAGGCTCGTTCACCCTCTTCCGCTTCTCCAGCGACCCAACGATTGTCTACACCGAGGGGTACAGCAGCGGGCATCCGACCGCGAACCCGGACAGCGTCAAGGACTGCTCACTCCGTTACGATCATCTCCGGGCCGCCGCTCTATCCCTCAAGGACTCGGCGGAGTTGATGCGGCGCGTGATGGAGGACCGATATGGCGAGCAAGTGGCGTAAGTCGAGCTACAGCGGCGACCAGGGCGGCGAGTGCGTCGAATGCATGCCACTCGGAGACCTCTCCTGGCACAAGTCCTCGTACAGCAGTGACCAGGGCGGCGATTGCGTAGAGGTGGCCGAAGCGACCACCACCGTAGCCATCCGCGACTCCAAGACCCCGGCGGGACCGATCCTCACGATCGACCCCGCCATGTTCACCACCTTCGTCAACTGGACGTCTACAAGCGCTGGATGATCGTGCCGGTGGCGAGTCCGCCGCCCGCGCACATCGTGATCAGCGCGAACTCCTTGTCCGCGCGCTCCAGTTCATGCAGGGCCGTCGTGATGAGCCGGGCCCCGGTGGACCCCACCGGGTGCCCGAGCGCGATCGCACCGCCGTTGACGTTGACCTTCTCCAGGTCCTGTTCGAAGACCTGGGCCCAGCTCAACACCACCGAGGCGAAAGCCTCGTTGATCTCGACGAGGTCGATGTCCTTGAGGGACATCCCCGCCTTGCCCAGCACCGCACGGGTCGCGTCGATCGGTCCGTCGAGGTGGAAGTGCGGGTCGGCCCCCACCAGCGCCTGCGCGACGATCCGGGCCCGTGCCTTCAGTTTCAGCGCCCGCGCCATCCGCTTGGACGCCCACATGATCGCCGCGGCGCCGTCGCTGATCTGGGACGAGTTGCCCGCCGTGTGGATCGCCGTCGGCATGACCGGCTTGAGTCCGGCCAGCGCCTCCATGGACGTGTCCCGCAGCCCCTCGTCCCGGTCGACGAGCCGCCACATGCCCTGTCCGGCCCGCTGTTCGTCCTCGGTCGTCGGCACCTGGACGGCGAACGTCTCCCGCTTGAACCGCTCCTCCGCCCAGGCGCCCGCCGCCCGCTCCTGGGAGATGAGCCCGAGCGAGTCGACGTTCTCCCGGGTCAACCCCCGGCGCCGTGCGATGCGTTCGGCTGCCTCGAACTGGTTCGGGAGGTCGACGTTCCACTCGTCCGGGAACGGCTTCCCGGGCCCGTGCTTGGAGCCGGACCCCAGCGGCACCCGGGACATCGCCTCGACACCGCAGCTGATGCCGACGTCGATGACACCGACCGCGACCATGTTGGCGACCATGTGGGAGGCCTGCTGGGAGGAGCCGCACTGGCAGTCGACCGTCGTCGCCGCCGTCTCGTAGGGCAGCCCGACGGTGAGCCAGGCGGTGCGCGCGGGGTTCATGGACTGTTCGCCGGCGTGCGTGACCGTACCGCCGACGATCTGTTCGACCGCGTCGGCGGGGATGCCGGTGCGGCCGAGGAGTTCACGGTAGGTCTCGCCCAGCAGATAGGCGGGATGGAGATTGGCGAGCGCGCCGCCGCGCCTGCCGATGGGGGTGCGGACGGCTTCGACGATCACGGGTTCGGCGGCCATGGGTGCGGGTCCTCTCCTCCGAACGGATCCCTGGAACTAGTACGTGTTCTAGTTAGCGCGTTGCTTGCAGTCTGCTGACGATCCGGCCACCACCGCAAGGGTCTTGCAGGCAATTGGGGTCTCCGCACCCCTTGCCTCTTGTAGAACCCGTTACTACCTTCACGGCAGCTCTGTTCCTGATGGATCGTCAGAAAGCTTCCAGACAGCTGGAGTGAGTTGCCGATGACCTGTCCAGCGCTCCCCGACGGATTCGACTTCACCGACCCCGACCTGCTCCAGAGCCGAGTGCCGCTGCCGGAGTTCGCCGAACTGCGCCGGGCCGAACCGGTGCGCTGGATCCCGCAGTCGAGCAATCTCGCCGGCTTCCAGGACGAGGGGTACTGGGCGGTGACGCGGCACGCGGACGTCAAGTTCGTCTCGACGCACCCCGAGATCTTCTCGTCGTACCTCAACACGGCGATCATCCGCTTCAACGACCGTATCGAGCGGGACGCGATCGACGCGCAGCGCCTGATCCTGCTGAACATGGACCCGCCGGAGCACACCCGGGTCCGCGGGATCGTCCAGCGGGTCTTCACGCCGAGGGCCATCCGCGCCCTGGAGGAACGCCTGCGCAACCGCGCCCACGCGATCGTCGAGGCGGCCCGTGCGCACCCCGGCGACTCCTTCGACTTCGTCACCCAGGTCGCCTGCGAACTGCCCCTCCAGGCCATCGCCGAGCTCATCGGCATCCCGCAGGACGACCGGGCGAAGATCTTCGACTGGTCCAACAAGATGATCTCGTACGACGATCCGGAGTACGCGATCAGCGAGGAGGTCGGGCAGGAGTCGGCCATGGAGGTCATCGCCTACGCGATGAACATGGCGGCCGACCGCAAGCAGTGCCCGGCGAAGGACATCGTCACCACGCTGGTGGCGGCGGAGGACGAAGGCAACCTGAACTCCGACGAGTTCGGCTTCTTCGTGCTGATGCTGGCGGTGGCGGGCAACGAGACCACCCGCAACGCCATCACCCACGGCATGCACGCCTTCCTCACCCACCCCGACCAGTGGGACCTCTACAAGTCCGAACGCCCCTCGACGGCGGCGGAGGAGATCGTCCGCTGGGCCACCCCGGTCAACGCCTTCCAGCGCACGGCGACCCAGGACACGGAGCTCGGCGGCAAGCAGATCAAGAAGGGCGACCGGGTGGGCATCTTCTACGCCGCCGCCAACCACGACCCCGAGGTCTTCACCGACCCCGACGTCTTCGACATCACCCGGGACCCCAACCCCCACCTCGGCTTCGGCGGCGGAGGCCCCCACTACTGCCTCGGCAAGTCCCTGGCCGTCCTGGAAATCGACCTGATCTTCAACGCCATAGCCGACGCCATGCCGAACCTACGCCCGGCGGGCGACCCCCGCCGCCTGCGCTCGGCGTGGATCAACGGGGTCAAGGAGCTACAGGTCACGCTCAGTTGAGGTCTTCTGTCTTTTGTCTTTTAGGGGCGCGGGGAACTGCGCGACAAGCCACGACGGCGCCGCACCTTCCGACCGAGCCCGAGGCCCCTGAAACACATAAGACAACCCGAACCCCCCGGCAACCACCACCGCACCCCCCACCGCATCCAGCACCCAGTGATTCCCGGTGGCCACGATCGCCGACACCGTGAACAACGGATGCAGCAACCCCAGCGCCTTCATCCACCACTTGGGCGCGATGACCGCGATCACGACCCCGCACCACAGCGACCACCCGAAGTGCAGCGAGGGCATCGCCGCGTACTGGTTCGTCAGCGCGGTCAGAGTCCCGTAGTCCGGCTTCGAGAAGTCCTGCACGCCGTGCACGGTGTCGATGATCCCGAGTTCCGGCATCAGGCGCGGCGGGGCGAGCGGATAGAGCCAGAACCCGACCAGGGCCAGGAGCGTCGTGAACCCCAGCGACGCCCGGGCCCACCGGTAGTCCACCGGCCGCCGCCAGTACAGGACGGCCAGCACGCTCAGCGGCACCACGAAGTGGAACGACTCGTAGTAGAAGTCGAAGAAGTTCCGCAGCCAGTCGACCTTGACCACCGCGTGGTTGACCCAGTGCTCGATGTCGATGTGCAGCCACCGCTCGATGTCCAGGATCTGGTGGCCGTGCTTCTCGGCGGTCAGCCGCCCCGCGGAGTTGCTGCCCCCGGTCGCCGCGAGCCGCACCTGCTGGTACGCGGCGTAGGTGACACGAATAAGCATCAACTCGAGAAGGAGGTTCGGACGCGTCAGCACCCGCCGCAGGAACGGCAGCAACGGCACCCAGCGCAGCCGCGCCGGGACCGGGGCGGCGTACTCCGTGGGGATCGGCGTCCGGTAGTACGGGGAGGTCCGGGACAGGAACGGGATCACCGTGGCGGCGGCGAGCGCGGCCAGCAGCACCACGTTGTCCCGCAGGGTGTAGAGCGCCGAGATGTGCGGCAGCAGCATCTTCGCCGGCAGGGTCATCACCACGACGACCGCGACCGGCCACACCAGCCGGTCGGAGGCCCGCTTGCCGACCCGCCCGACGACCGCGAGCAGCACCCACAGCAGCTGGTGCTGCCAGGTCGTCGGCGAGACGGCGATCGCCGCGCACCCGGTGATCGCGACGGCGAGCAGCAGCTGTCCGTCGCGCGCGTAGCGCACGGCCCGGCGCACGCCCAGCACGGCGACGCCCGCGCCGAGGGCCAGGAAGAGCCCGATCTCCAGCGGCCCGGAGACGCCGAGGCGCAGCAGCAGGCCGTGCAGCGACTGGTTCGCGAGGTCGTCGGCGGAGCCGCCGAGCCCGGTCCCGGCGATGTGGTGCACCCAGTAGGTGTACGAGTCGTGCGGCATCGCGGCCCAGGCCAGCGCGGTGCTCGCGGCGAAGGTCACCCCCGTGGTGAGGGCGGCCTGGCGGCGGCCGGTGAACCAGAGCAGGGGCGCGAAGAGCAGGACTGTCGGCTGGAGGGCGGCGGCGAGGCCGATCAGCACACCGCTGAGCCGCTCCCCGCGGACGGTGAAGCAGGCGACCAGGACCAGCAGGACCGGGATGACGCTGGTCTGCCCGAGGTAGAGCGTGTTGCGCACCGGCAGCGACAGCATGAGGAGGCTGAGCGCGACGGGCGCGGCGAGCAGCGAGGCCCGGCGGGTGACCGGCTGGGGCAGGGCGCGGGCGACGACGAGACCGAGCGCGACGACCAGCAGGAGCGTGCCGAAGGTCCAGCCCCAGCCGAGGGCCTGCTCGGCGGCCCGGGTGAGCGGCTTGAGGACGAGTCCCCCGAAAGGGGTGCCGGTGAACTCCGTCGTGTCGTACAGCGCCCCCTTCACGTGCAGGACGCCGTCCGGGCCGACCCAGGTCTCCAGGTCCGTCAGCCGGTCGCCCTCGGGGGTCCTGAGGACGACGGCCAGCTGTCTCGCGGCGAGGACGGCCGCCACCAGCCACAGGACGAGTCTGGCCGCGCGCAGCCGCGCCTGGACAGTCGTCACCGGTCGCCCACTGTGCTCCGCATTAGCCACGCCGCGTCGGCCTCCCGCTCGCTTCGGTACGCGTCCCCGGGGTGAGACGCGGGAAACCCGCGCTTCACCTGACAGCCGCCTACCTTTTGTCCGAATGACGATAGTCCGCCCAGGAGAGTCGTCCCGCACCCGGGGCGCGAGATGGATCACATGTGGCCAGGAAAGACGCATTCCCGACCGGTCACCGGGCAGGCGGACACGGCACCACCGTCCGTGTCCCCGTCGAAAGGCAGGTGAGCGCAGCCTTGCCGGCAGCTCCGGTCCTCGCGCCCCCCGTCCGCACCCCCGAACCCACCGTCGTCGACCCCGCGCTCGTCAAGCGCGCGGTGAAGGCGGCGGCGCTGGGCAACGCCATGGAGTGGTTCGACTTCGGCGTCTACAGCTACATCGCCGTCACGCTGGGCAAGGTCTTCTTCCCGTCCGGCAACCCGACGGCGCAGTTGCTGTCGACGTTCGGCGCCTTCGCCGCGGCCTTCCTGGTCCGCCCGCTCGGCGGCCTGGTCTTCGGCCCGCTGGGCGACCGCGTGGGCCGCCAGAAGGTCCTCGCGCTGACCATGATCATGATGGCGGCGGGCACCTTCGCGATCGGCCTGATCCCGTCGTACGCCACGATCGGCGTCGGAGCGCCCCTGCTGCTGCTCCTGGCCCGTCTAGTCCAGGGTTTCTCGACCGGTGGCGAGTACGCGGGCGCGTCGACCTTCATCGCCGAGTACGCCCCCGACAAGCGGCGCGGCTTCCTCGGCAGCTGGCTGGAGTTCGGCACGCTGGCCGGCTACATCGGCGGCGCGGGCCTGGTCACCCTCATGACGGCCCTGCTGTCCACCGAGGACCTGGTGTCCTGGGGCTGGCGGATCCCGTTCCTGATCGCGGGCCCGATGGGCGTCGTGGGCCTCTATCTGCGGCTGCGCCTGGAGGAGACCCCGGCGTTCGCGGCCGAGGTCGAGAAGGCCGAGACGAGCCGCCCGAAGGTCCCGCTGCGCGAGATGATCACCGGCCAGTGGCGGGCGCTGCTGCTCTGCGTCGGTCTGGTGCTGGTCTTCAACGTCACCGACTACATGCTGCTGTCGTACATGCCGAGCTATCTGACCAGCGAACTCAAGTACGACGAGACGCACGGCCTGCTGGTCGTCCTCGCCGTGATGGCGCTGATGATGATCGTCCAGCCGTTCGCGGGCGCACTGACCGACCGGGTGGGCCGCCGTCCCGTGATCGCCGCGGGCTGCGCGGGCTTCCTGTGCCTCTCCGTCCCGGCGCTGCTGCTGATCCGCCAGGGCAGCCTGTTCGCCATCGCGCTCGGCATGGGCGCGCTGGGCCTGCTCCTGGTCTGCTTCACCTCGGCGATGCCGTCCGCGCTCCCCGCCCTGTTCCCGACCAGGGTGCGCTACGGCTCCCTGTCGGTCGGCTTCAACATCTCGGTGTCCCTCTTCGGCGGGACGACCCCGCTGGTGGTGACGGCCCTGATCGGCGCGACCGGGAACATGATGATGCCCGCCTACTACATGATGGCCGCGGCCGTGATCGGCGGTGTGGCGGTGTGGTTCATGACGGAGTCGGCGGGACGGCCGCTGCCCGGTTCGCCCCCGCAGCGGTGACCGCCGGGCTATATTCGTCAGCGCCACTAGTTAGCTGACCTAACTACCGGTGTGGCCGGCCACACGAAAGGCGCAGGCGCATGAGCGAGTCGCAGCTCTGGGACGACGTCGACGACTACTTCACCACCCACCTGGCACCCGAGGACGAGGCGCTGCGGGCGGCCGTCCGCGACAGCGAGGCCGCCGGGCTGCCGCCCGTCGCCGTGACCGCGCCCCAGGGCAAGCTCCTCCAGCTCCTGGCCCAGATCCAGGGCGCCCGCACGGTCCTGGAACTCGGCACGCTCGGCGGCTACAGCACCATCTGGCTGGCCCGCGCCCTGCCCGCCGACGGCCGCCTGGTCTCCCTGGAGTACAGCCCGGTCCACGCCGAGGTCGCCACCCGCAACCTCGCCCGCGCCGGCCTCGACAAGGTCGTCGAGGTACGGGTGGGCCCGGCCCTGGAGTCCCTCCCCCGCCTGGCCGAGCAGCACCCGCCGCCCTTCGACCTCGTCTTCATCGACGCCGACAAGGGCAACAACCCGCACTACCTGGAGTGGGCGATCAAGCTGACCGCTCCGGGCAGCCTGATCGTCGTGGACAACGTCGTACGAGGCGGCCGGGTCGCCGACCCGGCCAACCCGGCCACCGACGTCCAGGGCACCCGCACCGCCCTCGAACTGATCGGCCGCCACCCGAAGTTGAGCGCCACGGCGATCCAGACGGTGGGCAGCAAGGGGTACGACGGGTTTGCGCTGGCGCGGGTGCTGGCCTAGGTCTCGTGGTCGGGGTTCCCGGTCAGGTCTCGTGATAGAAGCCGACGTTGACGCTGCGCGGGGCGGTGCGGTCGCGGATGATGATCTCGCCGTTGCCGCCCCGGGGCAGGGTCACGCTGCCGCCGTAGACGAGCGGTTGCGCGTACGCGCCGGCCACCAGCTGTACCTCGGACGAGGGATCGGGCTGCGAGCCCTGGAGCCAGGTCACCTGCCAGACACCCTCAGGGCCGCACAGGAACTCCAGATGCACTCTGGAGACGAACAGCCAGTCGTCCGGCGTCGAGAGCCGGCACACGGACTGGTCCCGGCCCACACGCAGCACGGTGCCCGGGTCACTGGGCGCTTCGGCCATCTGCATCCCGGCCGTGGCACCCTCCTCCGCCGCGGTGACGACGGCCATGGTGAGTTCGAGCACGTGCGCTCCTCCTGAACGTTCCTTGCGCGGCGCCCCCGTTGGACCACCGCCGCCGCATGATAAATCGCCCGGCACGGCGGTGTCCGGCGGTGTCCGGCGCCAACGCACGTGTACGACCGGCCCGCGGCCTCCCCAAGGGCGGCGAGCCGGTCGCACGTGCGGTGTACGTCAGCCGCGCAGCAGCCGCTCCGCCAGCTCGCGGTAGTCCCGCAGGACCAGCCGCAGTTGCTCGGTGTCGGCGGCCGTCGCGGCCTTGTCGTTGCCGGTCTCCCAGGAGGTGCGCAGGGTGCCGCGGCGCTGCTTCAGCGCGTCCGCGAAGCGGGTGGCGGCTTCCTCCAGGACGCGGTCCGCCTCCTCCACGGCGGTTCGGGGTTCGTCGACGAAGGTGGCGACGGCTTGGTGGAGGCGGGTGGTGAGCTTGTCGGACTCGTCGTGAGGGAGGAGAGGGGAGGTGTGGTCGGGGGTTCCGGTGGGTGTGTTGGTGTTGGTGCGGGTGCCCTTGCCCGTCGGGGTGTCGTGGTGTCGGTCGGTCTCCTTGCCGAAGGGGGTTCGGCCGGGGGGTGCGGTCTCGGTCTCGCGGGCGGTGGTGGGGGCCTCCGACTGGGTGGGGGTCACCAGGGGGCTGTGTCCTTCCGTGGCTTTGTCGGCCATGCCGTTCAACTTCCCTTCGCCTGACGCCTGTTGAATGCCCACGGCAGATGGCCCCGACTGTCGCTGCGACCGTCTCGCGGCTGGCCCGCGTCCGGATGGGCCCCGTCGGTGGGCGTACGGGACTCCTCGCGCTTGCCCGGCGCCCCGACGAGGTCCTCGAACAGGGCCCGTGCCTCGACCATGGCGGCGCGCATGTCCTCGGTCTCCGTCCCGCCGTCAGCCGTGTGCACCCTCCGGTACCCGTGCACATGGTGTGCGTGGTGGACGGACAGCGCAGCGAACTGCTCGTCGTACTTCCCGCCGCCTGGGAAACCCCGGGCCTCGGCGAGTTCGGCCAGCAGCCGGTCGGCCTCGGCGACGGCTTCCCTCGGGGAGTCGACGAAGCGCTCCTGGGCGGCGGTCCAGCGGGCCTCGTACCGCTGGCGCTCCGCCGGCTCCAGCGGCTGCTCGCGCAGGGATCCGTGCCGCTCCACGCGCTCGGTGAGCTCGCGCTCGGCGGCCTTCTCGTCCCCGTCGTGCCGGGCCACGGTCCGGTCGTACTCGGGTCCGAAGCGGCGCTTCAGGCTGCGGCCGTGCTGGGGGTGGCGGGTGCGTAGGGTGATTACGGCCGCCACGACGAGGACGGCCGCCACGATCACGATCAAAGCGATGATCAGGCCTGTTGACATGTCTGCCGGGTTGCCCTGAACAATTTATTCAAACCGCCTCCGCATGTGTGTGCGCCAGAATCGGGCCATGCCGACAAGTACGCGTCTGTGTCTGCGGGTTCGGTGGGGGCGGGCGTTTTGCGCAGTTCCCCGCGCCCCTGGGGCCTGCGGCGGCCCGCTCGGCCCCGGTGGGGCCTGCTGTAGCGCGTTCGGTCCGGTGGTGGGGTCGGGGCCGGGGTGGGGGGTATCCGTCCTCGGTCCGGCGGCTCGGTCACTCAAAGAGGTGCTCGGTTATGGACGCCGGCCGCTGCGGGCGGACACCCCCCACCCCGTCCCCTGCGCGCCGTCGGCGACCAGCGGCCCGTGGTGGCGCGCGTGGGGCGCCGCGGTCGAGGGGAGCGTGTATCGGCGCAGGCCAGCTGCAACTCCTCAGGGGCGCGGGGAACTGCGCGACAAGCCACGACGCACCCGCACACGCCAAACAACCGAACCCGGCACCCTACAACCGCGCCACACTCCCCCCACCCGGCCGCTCCCGATCAGACCCGCACAGCTCGTCGTTCAGCTCGCGTACCAGATCCGTCAGATCGGTAGGTCGATCCGGACCCCACCAGTCCCCCAACAGCTCGGCCAGAGACGCTTCCCGGGCCGAAGCGAGGTCTGTGGCGACTTCTCGGCCGCGGGCGGTGAGGAGGAGTTCGAGGCCGGTGCGTTCGGCGAGGCCGCGTTCCTCTAGTTGTCGGGCACCTTCGATGATCACGGTGACCGGGACCGACGTGCGCTCGGCGAGCAGCGCGGGCTCCACCCAGCCGAACTTGCGCATGCGCAGTACGAGCCAGCTCGCCGCCGGCAGCAGGTCGTACCCCGCGCGGAGGGTGATCTTCTCGTAGACCTCCCGCCGTCCTTCCCGGGTGCCCAGCAGGGACAGCGCCCGGCACACCTCGTCGTAGGACGACCGCTCGACGGGGTTGGAGGCGAGGGTCTCGGTGACGTCGGGGGCCATGACGGAACCCCGCAGACGGTCCTCCTTGAGGAACCACGCCAGCACGAAGCCGAGGAACGCGACGGGAGCGGCGTAGAGGAAGACGTCGGTGATGGAGGAGGCGTAGGCGTGCAGCGCCGCGGGGCGCAGGGCGGCGGGGAGTTCCGTCAGTGCCCGGGAGTCCGACTCGATGCCGGACACCGAGACGCCGGGCGGGAGTTGGGTGCCGCGCAGTGCCTCCGCGAGCTTGTCCCCGAGCCGGTTGGCGAAGACCGTTCCGAAGATGGCCACTCCGAACGACGCCCCGATGGAACGGAAGAAGGTCGCGCCGGACGTGGCCACGCCGAGGTCCTCGTACGACACGGCGTTCTGGACGATCAGCACCAGCACCTGCATGACCAGGCCGAGTCCCAGCCCGAAGACCAGGAAGTACGCGCTCATCACCCACGTGGAACTGTTCTCGTCGAGCCGGTGCAGCAACAGCAGGCCGAGTGTCGTCACCCCGGTCCCCGCCACCGGGAAGACCTTCCACCGCCCGGTGCGGCTCACGATCTGCCCGGACACCGTCGAGGAGAGGAGCAGTCCGAACACCATCGGCAGCATGTGGACGCCGGACATCGTCGGTGAGACGCCCTGCACCACCTGGAGGAAGGTCGGGAGGTAGGTCATCGCGCCGAACATCGCGAAACCGACGATGAAACTGATCACGGCGGACAGCGCGAAGGTCCGCACCCGGAACAGTTTCAAGGGCAACACCGGTTCGGCGGCCCGGCGTTCGGCCCACACGAACCCGACCGCCAGCAATACTCCCAGCAGAGACAGTCCGATGATCTGGGGCGAATCCCATCCCCATGTCGTGCCGCCCAGTGATGCCACGAGGACCAGGCAGGTGGCCACCGCGGCGATGAGGAACGTTCCCAGGTAGTCGATGACATGCTTCTTCGACTTGCGCGGAATCCGCAGCACCACGGCGATCACGGCCAACGCGACCGCGCCCACCGGCAGGTTGACGTAGAACACCCACCGCCAGCTCAGATGCTCGGTGAACAGCCCGCCCAGCAAAGGACCGAGCACGCTCGTCGCGCCGAAGACCGCGCCGAACAGGCCCTGGTAGCGCCCGCGTTCACGGGGTGGCACGAGGTCGCCGACGATCGCCATCGACAGCACCATCAACCCGCCGCCGCCCAGGCCCTGGAGAGCCCGGAAGGCGATCAACTGGGTCATGTCCTGGGCCATTCCGCACAACGCCGACCCGATCAGGAAGATGACGATCGCGGTCTGGAACAGCCGCTTCCGTCCGTACTGGTCGCCGAGCTTGCCCCACAGCGGTGTGGCCGCTGTGGAGGCCAGGAGGTACGCGGTGACCACCCAGGACAGGTGCTCCATGCCGCCGAGGTCGCTCACGATGGTGGGCAGCGCGGTGGACACGATCGTCTGGTCGAGCGCGGCCAGCAGCATCCC
The DNA here is from genome assembly GCF_010548375.1 of Streptomyces sp. SID13726. Lineage (GTDB taxonomy): Bacteria > Actinomycetota > Actinomycetes > Streptomycetales > Streptomycetaceae > Streptomyces. Next base: position 210,433 of record NZ_JAAGLY010000010.1, on the reverse strand, counting down.
GAGCAGCAGGGCCCCGATCGAGACGAGGACGTTGCCGGACACCTGTGGATCTCGCGTGTCTCGCACATTCCCCGTCATACCGTGCGCATCCGCGGTCATGAAGACCTCCCGGGGCTCTCGTTACCTTTCCATCGTGGTCGGTGTGACCGTTTATGGCCTGTCGAGTCCCATTGGAAGCCGGTATTCCGGGGGCTTCCTCACCATGCCTGTGAAGGGGTTCTGCATAATCTCTGGGGTTTGCGAGGGGAGGGACGAACACATGGCGGATACGAACGGCCATCAGTGCCCGGAGTGCGGGGCACCCAGAGGCGCCGACAACACCCCGTCCTGCGGGTGCACACAGCGCGCGTCGGACGCGCTGCGGGAAGCGCGTACGGCGGAGGCGGCCGCGGCGGAGGACTTCGATCCGCTGCGTATACGGCCCTATGTGGAGCTGGAGGGCGAGAACTCCGCGCCCGCGGCCACGGACGTGGTGCCCGTCGTCTCCGACGCCACCATGCCTTTGCGTGCCGTCCCCGCTCCGCCCGCTTCCGTCGATCCGAGCCCGTTCGACACGGAAGCAGCACCCCTCTCCGGCGAGAAGCGTCCTCGGCGGCGCGGGCTGCTCCTCGCCGCCACCGCCGGAGCCGTCGTCGCCGTGGTCGCGGCGGCCGGGTTCGCCAGTGGGCTGTTCGCCTACGAGCCGCCGTCCCGGGACTCCGCCGGGCCGGGGGATCTGCGGCCCGCGGTGCCGGACATGACCACGACCGCTGCCTCGGCTTCCCCGTCCACGGCCGTGGTGCCGTCGGCGCCCGTGTCACCGTCCTCCGCGTCGCCGTCGGCGGCCGGGAGCGCCGGTCCGTCGGGCTCGCCGTCCCCATCCCCGTCCGGCGCCTCGCCCACGCCGTCCCTGTCGGCCGAGCCCTCCGTGACTCCTACGGCGTCCAGCGCGACGGAGGGTCCGGCCAGCCAGTCCGACGCGGAGCGGGAGGCCGTACCGCCGGCTCTTCGGCGGGGGTCGGAGGGGCCCGAGGTCGTGGAGCTGGAGCTGCGGCTCGCCCAGGTCACTCAGCCGCAGCTGTACACGCGCAAGGCGAGCGGGCACTACAACGAGGGTGTCGAGGACGCGGTGAGCCGGTACCAGTGGGCTCGGGGGATTCAGCCGGCGGAGTACGGGGTGTACGACCTGGTGACCCGGGAGCGGCTGGAGTCCGAGACGACGGAGCCGTAGGGTGCGGGACCCGTAAAGGGTTGTCGCACCGCTCCCCGCGGCGCTGAAGGCACTTACCCCACGTGGAGCCGGATCGTGCCGTCCGCTCCGGCTTCCACCTTCACCTGGGTCAGGTCGCGCACGGTCACGTCCGGGCCGTGGAAGCCCGCCCGCGGGCCGATGCCGACCACGCGCATCCCCGCCGCCTTTCCGGCCGCGATCCCCGCGCCCGAGTCCTCGAAGACCACGCAGTCGGCCGGTGCCACGCCCAGTTCCGCCGCGCCCTTAAGGAAGCCTTCCGGGTCCGGCTTGCTCGCGCCCACCGACTCCGCCGTGATGCGGATCTCGGGGAGCGAGAGGCCGGCGGCCGCCATGCGGGCCGTGGCGAGCGGGACGTCGGCGGAGGTCACCAGGGCGTGGGGCAGTCCGTGCAGGGAGGCGAGGAAGGCCGCGGCGCCGGGGATCTCGACGACGCCGTCCGTGTCGGCGGTCTCCTCGGCGAGCATGCGGGTGTTGTCGGCGAGGTTCTGCTCCACGGGGCGGTCGGGGAGCAGGGCGGCCATCGTGGCGTGCCCCTGGCGGCCGTGGGCGACCTTCATGACCTCGTCGGGGTCGAGGCCGTGCCGCTCGGCCCAGCCGCGCCAGATGCGCTCCACGACGGCGTCGGAGTTGACGAGGGTGCCGTCCATGTCGAGCAGGAGGGCGCGGGCGGTGAGCACGGTGGGGGCCGGCATCGGCAACTCCAAGGGCGGGACGGAAGAGACAAGGCGGCCCCGCCCGCCGGTCAGGGAGAACGGGCGGGAGCCACTTTGTTTCTCTACGGTACAAAACCGGGACGGGTTTCCGCCACCGCCCCCGGGATCCGCCCGGAACAGTTCACTCACCGTTCAGCTCAGCCGGCCACGGCCTCCCAGAGGCTCCACAGTCCGAGGGCGAGCATCAGCAGGGCGGCGACCTTGGTGATGAGATTGAGCGGGACCCGCTTCATCAGGGCCTTTCCGCCGACGATGCCGAGTCCGGCGACCGCCCACAGCGCGAGCACCGCGCCGAGGCCGACGGAGAGCGGATCGTCGTAACGGGCCGCGAGGTTGGCCGTCATGATCTGGGTGAGGTCCCCGAACTCGGCGACCAGGATGAGCATGAACCCGGCCCCGGCGACCTTCCAGAAGGACTGGTCCTCGGGCTTGCGGATCTCCTCGTCGCCGTCGTCCTTCTTCAGGAGCAGGACGGCCGCGCCGCCGAGGAAGAGCACACCGGTGAGCGCCTGGACGATCTGCTGGGGCAGCAGGGTCAGCACGCTGCCGGCCGCGACGGCGAGCGCCACATGGAGGGCGAAGGCGGCGGCGACGCCCGCGAAGACGTAGGACGCGCGGTAGCGGGTGCCGAGGACGAGGCCGGCGAGCGCGGTCTTGTCGGGCAGTTCGGCGAGGAAGACGACGCCGAACACGACGGCCGTCACGGTGAAGCTGATCAAGGGTCCTCAATCGGTCGGGCTGCCCCACCGAGAGTGCTGCACCTCACACGAAGACACCTCGGCACGGCAGCACACACGGCACCCGAGCTAGGGGTGGCACGGGCGTGCACTGCTTGCCGAAGGTCTCGCTGGCCGACCCCCGTCACGCGGGTCCGCCTCCGGGCGCCGGCTCAGACGAGCTGAGCAGTATGTCGACGGTCCGGCGAAGAGCTACTCCCCTTCAACTCCGACCAGTCTACGTGATCGTTTCGCGATAAACCTTGTCGTGTCATGTACGCGTCACTAACTTCTTACCGGGCGCACACCTCCCGGCAACACGGCGCGGCGAGCATTCCTTCGCCCGCGCTCCAACACCCCCACCCCGCAAGGGAGTTCGCATGTCGAAGTTCTACGCGCGTCGACGGCTCAGCATACTCGGTGCACTGACCGCCCTCATAGCCTCCGTCGCCGTCCTCAACGGCCCGTCCGCCTCCGCCGCCCTCCCCACCCCGGTCAGCGCGGCCACCGCCCGCAGCTACCTCTCGCAGCTCACCGTGGCGACGGAGAGCCGCACCGGCTACGACCGCGACCTGTTCCCGACGTGGATCACGATCAGCGGCACCTGCAACACCCGTGAGTACATCCTCAAGCGCGACGGCTCGAACGTCGTCACCAACTCCGCCTGCACCGCGACCAGCGGCAGCTGGTACTCCCCGTACGACGGCGCCACCTGGACCGCCGCCTCCGACGTGGACATCGACCACCTGGTCCCGCTCGCCGAGGCCTGGGACTCCGGCGCCAGCGCCTGGACCACCGCCCAGCGCCAGGCCTTCGCCAACGACGTCACCCGCCCGCAGCTCCTCGCCGTCACGGACAACGTGAACCAGTCCAAGGGCGATCAGGACCCGGCGACCTGGATGCCGTCCCTCACCTCGTACCGCTGCACCTACGTGCGCGCCTGGGTCCAGGTGAAGTACTACTACGACCTCTCGGTCGACTCGGCGGAGAAGAGCGCCCTCACCGGCTACCTCGCCAACTGCTGACGATTCAGTAACGGAACCTCCCCGCGGACCTCCGTCGTTCCGTACCGTACGGGGCGACGGAGGAGGATCACGTGGCGGATCTGCGACTGGGCCCACTGCTGAGGTACGTCGACGGCTCGTCCGCGACCGTGTGGGTCGAGACGAGCCGTCCGTGCGCCGCCGAGGTGCGCTGCTCGGACGGCGTGCGCGGGGAGGCCCGGACCTTCCAGGTCGCCGGCCACTACTACGCCCTCGTCCCGGTCGACGGCCTCACCCCGGGCACCGAGCGGTCGTACGAGGTCTTCCTGGACGGCACCCGCGTGTGGCCGCTGCCCGACGCGCCCTTCCCGCCGTCCGTCATCCACACCCCCGCCGCGGACGCCACCGTCCGTGTCGCCTTCGGCTCCTGCCGCTGGGCCGCGCCGCCCGAGGGCGAGAAGGACCCCGTCGGACCCGACGCCCTGGACACCCTCGCGGCCCGGATCGCCGCCGACCCGGACGGCGAACGCCCGGACGTGCTCCTGCTGTTGGGCGACCAGGTCTACGCCGACGAGACCTCCCCGGCCACCCGCGCATGGCTGGCCGCCCGTCGCGATCTGCGCGAGCCGCCGGGCGACCAGGTGGCGGACTACGAGGAGTACACCCACCTCTACTACGAGTCCTGGCTCGATCCCGAGGTGCGCTGGCTGCTGTCCACCGTGCCGAGCTGCGCGATCTTCGACGATCACGACATCATCGACGACTGGAACACCTCCGCGTCCTGGGTCGAGGACATGCGCGCCGTCTCCTGGTGGCGGGAGCGGTTGCTGAGCGGCCTGATGTCGTACTGGGTCTACCAGCACCTGGGCAACCTCGCCCCGGCCGAGCTGGCCACCGACCCGCTCTACGCCGCCGTACGCCAATCCCCCGACGGCACCGACGAGTTGCGCGCCTTCGCCTGCAAGGCCGACGCCGACCCGGCCGCCGTGCGCTGGAGTTACCGGCGCGACTTCGGGCGGGTGCGGCTGCTCATGGTGGACTCCCGCGCGGCCCGTGTCCTCGACGAGGCGAACCGCGCGATGCTGGACCCCGGCGAGGCCGAGTGGCTGCGCGAACAGGTGCTGGCGGACCGCGTCTCCTACGACCACCTCCTGATCGGCACCTCCCTGCCCTGGCTGCTGCCGCACCTGGTGCACGACGCCGAGGCGTGGGACGCGGCGCTGTGCCGGGGTGAACGCGGGGCGCGCTGGGCCCGGTTCGGGGAGGACCTGCGGCGCAAGGCGGACCTGGAGCACTGGGCGGCGTTCCCCAAGTCCTTCACGGCACTGGCGGATCTGATCGCCGAGGCCGGGTCCGGGCCCGAGGCGCCCGCGACGGTCCTGGTGCTGTCGGGGGACGTGCACCACGCGTACGTGGCCGAGCCGAAGTGGTACACCGGCGGGCCCGACGCCCGGGTCCTCCAGCTCACCTGCTCCCCCGTCCACAACTCCGTGCCGCGCTGGATACGGTTCGGCTTCCGCTTCGGCTGGAGCGCGACGGCCCGGGCGCTCGGGCGGCGGCTCGCCCGGCACGGCCGCTGCGAGCGACCGCCGGTGTCCTGGCGGCACACGGGCGGCCCCTGGTTCGGCAACCAGCTCATGACCCTGACGCTGAGCGGGCGTTCGGCCCGGCTGCGGCTCGAACAGGCCCGTGAGACGGACGGGCGGGTACGGCTGCGGACCGTCTCCGAGTCCGAACTCACCGGTGAGAGCGGGCACAAGAAGTCCCGAATCACCCGCTGATCGACCTGTTCCGGCCCTTTGCTGTGCCCGTGGCACGGGATGCTCGTGACGCATCCCACAGCCCCGCGCCCCGGCCCCGGCACCCCCTGCTCCCGACGGCATGATGAGGCGGACCGTCCGCTTCCGGCGAAGCTCCACGGCTCCGCCACGCGCCCCACACGCCCGGGAGTCCTCCCCTTGCCCGCACCGACTCCGGACCCCGTGCCCGTCTCCGTCGCCCTGGTCGGCGCCGGTCCCCGCGGCACCAGCGTCCTGGAACGCCTCTGCGCCTCCGCCCCCGAACTCCTCCCGCCCGGCACCCACTTGACGGTCCATGTCGTCGATCCGTCCCCACCGGGCCCCGGCCGCGTGTGGCGCCCCGCCCAGTCCCCCGACCTGCTGATGAACACGGTGGCCTCCCAGGTGACCCTGTTCACGGACGACAGCGTGGACTGCTCGGGACCGGTACGGCCGGGGCCGAGCCTGTGGGAGTGGGCGCGCGGGGAGCCGGAGGGGCGGCTGGGGTGCGAGGGGCGGCTGGGGCCTGACGACTATCCGACGCGGGCCCGGTACGGGCGCTACCTGGAGTGGGTGTTCGCTCGGGTCGTGTCGGAGGCGCCCGGGACGGTGGCGGTTCGGACGCACCCCGCGCGGGCCGTACGGCTCGACGAACGGCCCGACGGACGGCAGGAGTTGACGCTGGACGACGGGAGCGTGCTGGGCGGCCTGTCCGCCGTGGTGCTCGCCCAGGGGCATCTGCCGGTCGTCGCCGACGCGGCGCAGCGGCGGCACGGCGCCCACGCCGAGCGGCACGGCCTGCTGCACGTCCCGCCCGCCAACCCCGCCGACGTGGACCTGTCCCGCGTCCGCCCTGCCGAGCCGGTGCTCCTGCGCGGCCTCGGCCTGAACTTCTTCGACCACATGGCCCTGCTCACGACCGGCCGCGGCGGCCGTTTCGTCCGCTCGTCCACCGGCGCCCCGCGCTACCTCCCCTCGGGCAACGAGCCGCGCCTGTACGCCGGTTCACGCCGTGGCGTGCCGTACCAGGCGCGCGGCGACAACACCAAGGGGCCCTACGGCCGCCACCTCCCCCTCGTCCTCACCGAGGAGACCATCGCCCGCTTCCGCAAACGCGCCGACTCCGGCGAGGCCCCCGACTTCCTGACGGAGATATGGCCGCTGGTGGCGAAGGAGGTGGAGACGGTCTACTACCAAGCCCTGGTGAGGAAAGGGGAGTTCCGGGACCGCTTCCTCGCCGCGGACCACCGCGGTCCCGAAGAGGCCGCCGTACTGGACGAGTTCGGCGTCCCGCACGCCGACCGCTGGTCCTGGGACCGGATTTCACGGCCGTACGCCGGACAGGTCTTCACGGACCCGGACGGCTGGCGGACCTGGCTGCTCGGCCATCTCCGGCAGGACGCCGCCGAGGCCGCCCGCGGCAATGTCGACGGCCCGCTGAAGGCCGCCCTCGACGTGCTGCGCGACCTGCGCAACGAACTGCGGCGGATCGTCGACCACGGCGGCCTCGCGGGCCCCTCCCGCCGGGACCACCTGGACCGCTGGTACACCCCGCTCAACGCCTTCCTCTCCATCGGCCCGCCCCGCCGCCGGATCGAGGAGCTGGCCGCGCTGGTCGAGGCGGGCGTGGTCGAGGTGCTGGGCCCCCGCCTGGAGGTGCGCGAGGAGCACGGGGGCTGGCTCGCGCGGTCGCCCGAGGTGCCGGGGTCCGCCGTACGCGTGACCACCCTCGTCGAGGCCCGGCTCCCGGAGCCCGACCTGCGCCGCACTGCCGACGACCTGCTCGCCCGGCTGCTGAAGACGGGCCAGTGCCGACCGCACACCGTGGACGGCCACGAGACCGGCGGACTGGACGTCAGCCGGCGCCCGTATCACCTGATAGACCGTCAAGGACGTTCCCACACAAGGCGGTTCGCGTTCGGGGTGCCCACGGAGGGCGTGCACTGGGTGACCGCGGCGGGCGCCCGTCCGGGCGTGGATTCGGTCACACTTTCGGACGCGGACGCGGTGGCGAGAGCGGTTCTACGTGCGGCCACCGCCGGGACGGAGGGGAAACCTGAGGCGAACTCATGGCCGAATGTTGAACTTGCAAGCGTTGATTAGGCCTGCCTAACGTGGATGGCTCATCCGGTCCCACCCCCCTAGGGCCTGTCTCCTCGAAGATTTCTAAGAGTGCCGCTCCGGCTGGTAGGCGGGGTGCTCGGCATACGACTGGGCAAGGAGACGAATCGCATAGGTGAGGCCCTCGTGACGCGGGTCTTCAGGATCCATGGCCGTGTAGTCCCGTACCAGCATGTCGATTAGGTCGAGCATGGGCAGGTGACTGTCGAGCAGTGCTTCGCCGCCGAACGTCTGGGCGACGTAGGCGTAGGCGTGGTTGTCCTCCTCGATGCGAGCACGGAGGAACTTCAGGAGGTCGTCCATGCGCTCATCTTCGCGCGCCGTTGTCCGCCTCTGTGAGGCGTTCCCGTAATCGTCGGAGGTCAGCTGCTGGTCCAGATGAGGATGGCGGCAAGGTGAAGTGCGGCCTGATAGGCAAGGGCGAGTTTGTCGGTCCGCATGGCCAGGCCCCGCCACTGTTTGAGGCGCGCGATGCAGCGTTCGACGCTGTTGCGTTCTTTGTATGCCTCGCCGTCGAAGCCTGGTGGACGGCCTCCAGCGCGGCCTCGCCTGAGGCGGTGACCGATCTGGTCGGCAGGCTGCGGGATGACGGCTCGGATGCCGCGGCGGCGGAGATGCGTGCGGATTGCGCGGGAGGAGTAGGCCCGGTCGGCGAGGACGAGTGCCGGTCGAGTCCTCGGTCTGCCAAGTCCCGTTCTTGGAACCCGGATTCTGGCCATGACTGCCTCGAAGGCCGGGGCGTCACCGGCCTGTCCAGCGGTGACGTGCAGGGCTAACGGCCGCGCCCGGCTGTCACTGGCTAGGTGGACTTTCGTGCTCAGGCCACCGCGGGAGCGTCCGAGCGCATGATCGTGAGGTTCTGATCGTTCGGCTGCCCCCTTTTCCTGGCACCGACTGCGTGCTGGTGGGCCCGGCAGATAGTTGAGTCCACCGACACCGTCCAGCCCACGTCGTCACCGGCGTCCGCTGCGGCGAGAATTGCCGAGAGAATCCGTTCCCAGGTTCCGTCAACGGCCCATCTGAGCAGGCGTTTATGCGCGGTCTGGAACGAGCCCAGCTCACAGGGAAGATCCCGCCATGGGGAGCAGGTGCGGTACTTCCATGCGATGGCCTCAAGGGTTCGACGGTGGTCGGCCCACCTTCGACCCCGGGCCGGATCGGCCGGCATGAGCGGCTCGATCCGGTCCCACATCGCATCAGTGATCACTAACCGGACAGGCATATCCGATCAACCGACCAACCCATCAAAGAGACACGCTCTAGGTGACCCCTATGGGACCGGCCGACCGAAGGAGTCCCCCACATGACCGGACGCCTCAACAGCGCCCAGCCATTCGCCCTCGGCCTCTACCGCATCGTCGTCGGCCTGCTCTTCCTCTGTCACGGCGCCGCCTCGCTCTTCGGCGTCCTCGGCCGCGCCGCGGGCACCGACGGCGGCACCGTCGAAGCCGGCACCTGGCCCGGCTGGTACGCCGCCGTGATCCAGCTCGTCGGCGGCGGCCTCGTCCTGCTCGGCCTGGGCACCCGCGCCGCCGCGTTCGTCGCCTCGGGTTCCATGGCGTACGCGTACTTCAAGGTCCACCAGCCGATGGGCCTGTGGCCCATGGAGAACGGCGGCGAGGCCTCCGCGATGTTCTGCTGGGCCTTCCTGCTGCTGGTCTTCACCGGCTCCGGCGCGTTCGGCCTGGACCGGCTGTTCGTGAAGCGGGCGGTGCGGGAGCGGAGGCCGGCGGCGGAGCCGGTGGCTGTCTGAGACGGTGGCCGTCCGAGTCCATCGCGTACGGTGCCCTCCTCCGCGTTCGTGGGGAGGGCACCGGTGTGTCCGGTCCCGTTCAGGAGGTGCCGGCGGTCCAGCCGAAGGGGACCGTGAAGCAGGCCACGCGGGTGCCGTGGGTGCCGGGCATGTCGTGGACGACGACCGAGGACGCCTCGCCCCGGCGGAAACCCCAGCCGTGCCGGGCGCTCGCCTCGCCCGCACCGTCGTCGTCGGCCGTGAAGTCGAGCCAGACCTCGTTGTCGGCGTTGACGTCGGCGGGGTCCGTGGAGGGGCGGTGCTGGTAGTGGCCGCCCGCCGCGGCGGGGTCGGCGGCGCAGGGCTTCTGGTGCACGTGGACGCCGTACGCGTGACCGGGCCGCAGTCCCGCCACCCTCAGCCGCACGGTGGTCGCGCCCTGTTCCTCGGTGCGCTGGCTCACCTCGATCCAGGCGGCGGCCGGGACCAGGTCCATGTCGTACGTGACGGCGGCGGACGGGAGGAGGGCGGTGGGGGGTGCGAAGCGGGCGTCGGTCCTCATCCAGTAGCCGTCCGGTCCGGAGGGGCCTGTTGCGAGTACGGCCGCGGCGAGGGCGCTCGCGCATATGCCTGCCACCATGATCTGTACCGTCCCTTGCGTTCGCGTGCGGGTGGGACGGTCGGGTGATCGCCCGTTCTCCGTGCTACGGGACGAGCCCCCTGGCCGCCCCCGGGACGCGCCAGCCGGGTGAACATGTCGCGCCCATCCCATGAGCCCCCCGTGAATCTCCTGTCCCACCCCAGGCGTACGCTGTATGGCTGTCTACGGGGGAATGCACGGGGAGTCGCGGTGTTGGAGAATCTGGGGTCGCTGACCGGCAGTCCATGGATCTACGCCATGGTCGCGCTGTCGGTGCTCCTCGACGTGTTCGTGCCACTGCTGCCGAGCGGGGTGCTGGTCATCACGGCCGCGACGGCCGCCGCGGCGGGCAGTGCGGCGGCCGGAGGTGCGGCGACGGGGCGGGTGCCGGACGTGATGGCGCTGATCCTGTGCGCGACGACGGCGTCCGTGCTCGGTGACCTGGCCGCGTACCGGCTCGCCTGGCGCGGGGGTGAACGGCTCGACCGGGCCATCGCGCGCTCCCGTCGGCTCACCACCGCGCAGGAACGTCTCGGCGAGGCGCTCTCCGCGGGTGGTGGGGCGCTGGTCGTCCTCGCCCGCTTCGCCCCCGCGGGCCGTTCCGTGGTCTCCCTCCTGGCCGGCACCGCCCACCGCCGGGCCCGTGACTTCCTCCCCTGGTCCGCCCTCGCGGGCCTCTCCTGGGCGGCGTACAGCGTCGCCCTCGGCTACTTCGGCGCGCACTGGCTGGGAGCGACGTGGCTGGCCACGGGGGTGTCCGTGGCGGCGTTGTTCGGGGCGGTGGCGGGGGCGGCGTTCGTGATGCGGCGGCGGCCGGTGGCGGGGTAGGTAGTGCGGGTGCGGGTGTCGGCGGCGGCAGGGTGGTAGTGCCGGGTCCGGTTCTCGCGCCTCTGCGGGTACGTCGTGGCTGGTCGCGCCGTTCCCCGCGCCCCTGGGTGGGTTGAGGTCGCCGGTTGTCGACATGCCGCCGTAGCCGCGGGCAGTCGTGGCGCTGCTCGCGGCCTATGGAAGTGGCGCCGCGCCGGTGCGGGCGGGCGGAACCGACCCCGGGCCGCCTCGGCACCGAGCACACGTCAGGCAGGCCAGATCTGATCTGGTCAGCTTGCCTCGCGGCGTGGAGTCCCCCGGACCTCCAGCCCCGCCAGGAGTTCGGCCGTGGCCTCCGCGATGACGGAGACGGCTCGGTCGAAGACCTCCTGGTTGTGCGCGGCCGGGGCCCGGAAGCCGGAGACCTTGCGGACGTACTGGAGGGCGGCGGCCCGGATCTCCTCCTCCGTGGCCTCCTCGGGCAGGACGGGCGGACGGAGCGTCTTGATACTTCGGCACATGACGACAAGTCTGCCTCCGGGAGAGAGAACTCGCCCCTGCTTCAGCGGCGGCCACCCACCACGGGGGCCGACCCACGAGAGGAACACCCGCGCATGACGCACGACTTGGCACAAGAACAGCTCACCGTCGCCGTACTCGGCCCCGGCGGCACCGGCGGCCTCCTCGCCGCACTCCTCGCACGGGCCGGCCACCGGGTGATCTGCCTGGCCGGCGACGAGACGGCGGCCACGCTCCGCACCACCGGCATCCACCTCCGCAGCGGCCTCTACGGCGACTTCACCACCCCCGTCGAGGCCGACACCGAACTCCGCGGACCGGTCGACGCCTGTGTGATCGCCGTCAAGCACACCACCCTCGACCAGGCCCTCGACCGCGTCCCGCCCAAGACCCTCGGCGACACCCTGCTCGTCCCGCTCCTGAACGGCGTCGAACACCCCGCGACCCTCCGCGCCCGCTACCGCCCGGACCAGGTCGCCCCCGCGGTGATCCGCGTCGAGTCGACCCGGGTGTCCCCCGGCGTGATCGAACACGGCAGCCCCTTCGCCGAGATCGACCTCACCGGCGACACCGTCCCGCGCGCCCGCCTCGACACCCTCGCCGCCGCCCTCACCGCGGCCGGTCCGAGGACCCGGGTCCTGGACGACGAGTCCGCGACCCTGTGGGCCAAGATGTCGTTCCTCGCCCCCTTCGCCCTCCTGACCACCCTGCACCGCCTCCCCCTCGGCGACGTCCGCACGCACCACCGCGAGGAGCTGACCGCCCTGGTCGAGGAGACGGCCGCGGTCAGCGCGGCGAACGGCGGCCCCTCCGACCCCGCCCAGGCCCTCGCCCGCTACGACGCCTTCCCGCCCGGGACCAAGTCGTCCATGCAGCGCGACGCGGAAGCGGGCCGCCCGCTCGAACTGGACGCGATCGGCGGGGCGTTGCTGCGCGCGGCGCAGCGGCACGGCGTGCCGGCACCGGTAACGACCAGGGTGGTACGGGAGTTGACGGCCGACGACAGCTGACGGGCCCCGAGGGCGAGGGCACCGCTCACCCCTCACCTCTCACCCCTGGCCGTCGGTCAAATCGAACCGCCAGTCGTTCGACGTGATCCAGTGCCCCTTCGGGTACTCGAACTCGGCCTGTCCGAGCAGCGTGAAACCGGCCCGGCGGCAGACGCCGTTCGACGCGGTGTGCTCCACGCTCGGGAACGCGTGCAGATAACGGTGCTCCCCAGCGGCCCGCGCCTCGACCACGACGGCGCGGGCCGCCAGCGCGGCCAGCCCCCGCCCCTGGAACTCCGGCAGGATCCCCCACCCGGTCTCCCACACCAGCGAGTCCCGCCACTCCCGCTCCCAGAACCCCACCGACCCGACGGTCTCGCCGCCCTCCGCGAGCGTGACCCGGTACATCCGCCCCGAGCCCGGCTCGACATACCGCCGATGCCGCGCGACAAGCTTCTCCGCACTCTCGGGCCCGCCCAAGTGCTCGGTCATCTCCGGACTGTTGACCCTCTCCAACAGCCAGAAGTCCTCCTCGCCCCACCCCACCAGCCGCACCGTCTGCTCATCCATACCGCCACAGTAGACGCCGGGTCCGACAGTGCCCCGGTCCCGATGCGGGCCCCGTGGAGGCCCACTCCCCGCCCCCGCGGCACACCCCTTGTTGCCGAACCGGCAACACACCTCGCGCCGCGCCGCCGTACGGCACAGGATCGCCGTAGCGCACCAGCCGTACGCAGGGAGGACACATGCCCCACCCCACCCACCGACTGATCCCCGGTCCCGCCGGCCGGATCCATCTCGTGGAGCAGGGCAGCGGGCCCCTGGTCCTGCTTCTGCACGGCTTCCCGGAGTCCTGGTACTCCTGGCGCCACCAACTGCCGGTGCTGGCCGCGGCCGGGTACCGCGCGGTGGCGGTGGACGTACGGGGATACGGCCGCTCATCGAGGCCGGCGGCGGTGTCGGCGTACCGGGCGACCGAGCTGGTGGCGGACAACGTGGCCGTCGTGGAGGCACTCGGCGAGCGTTCCGCGGTGGTCGTCGGGCACGACTGGGGTGCCACGATCGCCGCGCACTCGGCGCTGCTGAGGCCGGACGTCTTCCACGCGGTCGGCCTGCTGAGCGTGCCGTACACCCCGCCCGGCGGCCCCCGCCCCAGCGAGGTCTTCGCGCGGATGGGCGGCGAGGAGGAGTTCTACGTCTCCTACTTCCAGGAGCCGGGCCGCGCCGAGCGCGAGATCGAACCGGACGTACGCGGCTGGCTGGCCGGCTTCTACACGGCCCTCTCCCCCGACACGCGCCCAGCTGCCGACCTGCGATCGATGCCCGCCGAACCGCACCGGGAGGCAGACCGGCAGGCCCTGCCCGGCGACCCCCGCCGAACGGCGGACCAGCGGTCCCAGCTCCCCGACCCCCACTTCGTCACCCCCGGCGCCCGCCTCCGCGACCGCTTCCCCACCGACCGCCTCCCCACCTGGCTCACCGACGCCGATCTCGACGTCTACGCCGGGGAGTTCGAGCGCACGGGGCTGACCGGTGCCCTGAACCGCTACCGCGCGATGGACCTGGACTGGGAGGACCTGGCCGGTCACGCGGGCGCGCCCGTCCGGCAGCCCTCGCTCTTCCTCGGCGGCACCCTGGACGCCTCCACGACCTGGCTCGCCGACGCGATCGACGCCTTCCCCGACACCCTCCCGGGCCTGTACGCCGCCCATCTCCTGGACGGCTGCGGGCACTGGATCCAGCAGGAGCGTCCCGAGGAGGTGAACCGTCACCTCACGGACTGGCTGGGGTCCCTCGGAGCGGGCCGATAGCGGACGCTCACGGCGGCGGTCCGGTCGCCGCCGTTGAGCAGTTCCAGGCGGACCGGGGTGCCGTCGGGGTTGTCGTAGAGCCGGACGCCGGTGCCGAGGAGGACCGGGGCGATGTGCAGGTCGATCTCGTCGAGGAGGCCGCGGTCGAGGAGTTGGCGGCCCACGTCGGCGGAGAACACCTCGACGTTCTTTCCGGCGGCGGCCTCCAGGGCGATCCGGGCGGCCTCGGCCACGTCACAGTCGAGGAAGGTCACGCCGGTCGTGGGCCCGACGTCCTCGGGGTGGTGGGTGAGGACGAACACCGGTCCCTGCCAGGCACCGCCGTAGACGCCGCTGACGTCGGGAAAGGCGTCCCAGCCGTTCCGGCCGCCGAGGATCGCCCCGGTCGTCCCGGCGTACTCCTCGACGAGCCCGTCCCGGAACGAGCACCCCGTCATCCAGTCCATCCCGTGCTCCGGCCCCGCCACGAACCCGTCCAGCGACATCGTGAAGTGCCAGAGCAGCTTGCCTGCGGCGGTCTGCGGTTCCGGCTCCGGCAACCCCGTGCCGACCCGCCGCGTGCCCTGTCCTGCGGCCATGTTCAACCCTCTCCGGTCACACTCCTGGTCCCTCGTAGGACCCTTCGTACGACCCCGCCCGCGCCGGAAACTCATCGCTGGAAGGGACCAGCTTCGCCGCTACGACCATGACGGCCGCGCCCGCCAGGACGATCCCGGCACCGACGTACAGCGGTGCGGTGTAGCCGAGGCCCGCCGAGATCGCGAGGCCGCCGGCCCAGGCGCCCAGGGCGTTGCCGATGTTGGACGCGGAGACGTTGGCACTGGCGGCCAGGGCCGCGCCCCGGGCGTGGTCGGTGACGCGGGTGATCATGCCGGGCACCCCGGCGAACCCGAACAACCCGGTCAGGAACACCAGCACCACCGACGCCGGAGCGCTCCCCGCCAGCAGCCCGAACACGGCCAGGGTGACGGCGAGACCGGCCAGCGCGAGCACCAGCGCGCGGTCCCGGTCGTGGTCGGCTGCGCGCCCGCCGATCAGGTTCCCCACGACCAGGCCGACGCCGTAGACCATGAGCAGCCAGGCGACGTCCCCCGGGGCGAATCCGCCGACCTCGGTGAAGGTGTAGGCGAGGTAGCTGAACGCCCCGAACATCCCGCCGTAGCCGAGCGCGGTCGCCGCCAGCGTCAGCCAGACCTGCCCGGACCGGAACGCCCCGAGCTGGGCCCGCAGCCCGGAGGCGGACCCCCCTGTCGGCGCCGTCCCGCCCGCCCCCACCGCCCCCGGGGCGGCGATCCCCACCAGCGCGAGCACGCCGATCGCGGTGACCGCCCAGAAGGCCGCCCGCCAGCCCCACCGTTCGCCGACGAGCGCGCCGAACGGCACGCCCAGGACGTTCGCGAGGGTCAGTCCGGCGAACATGACCGCCACGGCACGGGACCTCCGCTCCGGTGCGACCAGTCCGCTCGCGACGAGCGAGCCGATGCCGAAGAACGAGCCGTGGCACAGCGCCGCGACGATCCGCCCGAGCAGCATCACCTGATAGTTCGGCGCGACAGCGGACAGCAGGTTGCCCACGACGAACAGGCCCACCAGTCCGACCAGGACCCGCTTGCGGGGCAGCCGTGCCGTGGCCGCCGTCAACGCGATCGCACCGATGGCGACGCTCAGGGCGTACCCGGAGATCAGCCGCCCCGCTGCCGCCTCGGACACCCCGAAGCCGGACGCCACCTGCGGCAGCAGCCCGGCGATCAGGAACTCCGTCAGGCCGATGCCGAACCCGCCGAGGGCCAGCGCGAAGAGCCCGGCCGGCATCGGGTTCCGCCCGGCCGCCCGCCTAGGCACGGTGTGCTCGGCTACGCACGGTACGCCCGCCTACGCACGGTGCCTCTGAAGATCCACGCTCATGCACCGACCCTCGCCCCCGGCGGCGCACCGGGTCCATGGACAAAGGAACGGCGGCACTTGGACGAAGGCTGCGCCAAATGCCGTTGAGAAGCCGTCGTACGGTGGACGAGGCTCTGGGGTCATGGAGTTCTTCTGCTACCACCGTGACCGGCCCGGCTCGCTGCCGCTGCGCGAGGAGCTGGGGGAGGCGCACTGGTCCTACATGGACGGCTACGAGGCCGAACTGATCGCCCGTGGGCCGACGTTCGGCGCCGACGGCGAGACGCCCACCGGGAGCGTGCACATCGTCGAGCTGCCCGATCCCGCCGCCGCGCGGGCGTTCGCCTTCGACGAGCCCAACTACCAGGCGGGCGCGTACCGGGACGTGCTGCTGCGGCGCTGGCGCGATCTGCTGGGCCGCACGATGTGGGACTTCCCGGGCGGCCGTACCGGGGGCGACCGGTACCTGGTCCTGGGGCTCGGCCCGGCACACCCCGCCGAACTCGCCGTACCGTCCGACCGGGACGACCTGATCGCGTTCGGCCCGCTGCTCTCCGACGACGGCGACACCTGGCTGGGCACGGCGGCACTGGTCCGGGCCCCGGGACCGGAGCGGGCCCGCGCCGTCCTCGATCCGGTCCGGTACGCCGCGGTCGAGGTGCACGACTGGGAGTTCGGCGGCCGCCGCTGACCGGGCCTGCTCGTTGACCAGACCTGGTCGTTGACCGTGCCCGCCCGCCGCCCCGTGTCCTAGGGCCGTCCGAAGGTGAACCTCCGGGCGGCCTCCGCGGCCGTGACGCCCTGGCCGCGTCCGGGCACGTCGTGGACGAACGCCGCGCCCTCCGCGAGCAGTTGGTCCCGGCTCGCGTGCCGCCGCATGACCGCGGCGTACGCGCTGACGTCCGCGGCGGACATGTCGTCCCGCGCCCGTTCCTCGTGCTGCCGGAGCAGTACGTCCTCGTCCTGGGCGAACCGCAGCACGGTCACCGGGGCCCCGAACCGCCGTGCGAGGGCCGCCAGTCGCGCGCGTGCCTCGGGGGTGACGTTCGTCGACTCGGCCACGGCGACGAGCCCGGCCGCGAGCCTCGCGCCGATCCGCCGGTCCCGCTCGTCGAAGACCTCCGGGTCGGCGGAGGGCGAACCGGCGAAGAGCTCCGCGCGGATGTCGTCGCTGGAGACGACGGCCTCCGGGTCGATCCGCCCCTGGGCGACCAGCTCACGGCGGAAGGCGGTCTTGCCGGAGGCGGGCGGACCGACCAGCACGACGAGCCCGCGGTGGACGGACACGAGCCCGCCGTGGACGGACACGAACCCGCCATGGACGGGCATGGGACCGCCATGGACGGACACGGGCTCGTCCGGTCCGCCCGACGCCGCCGACCCGCCACTCCCATCGCCCCGAGCGCCCCGAGCGCCCCCATCGCCCCCACCACCCCGAGCACCCATCAGCGGCCGACCGCACGGGCCGTCCCGACAAGCCTCCTGAGCGCGGCCTCGGCGGGCGGACCCCATGTCGGCTTGCCTCCGGGTCGGCCCTTGCGGCCGGCCTCGCCGATGAGGAGGCCGCCGAAGGCGCGCAGTACGGCCCAGCCGCGGGCGCGGCGCAGGGTCGCCGGGTCCGGGGCCGGCCGGTACGCGGCGTGGAAGCGGTCGACGGCGCCGTCCGGCAGGAGGCTCCACGCGGCGGAGAGGTCGCAGGCCGGGTCGCCCGTGCAGAGGTCGCCGAAGTCGATCACCCCGCAGAAGGTGCCGTCCGCGGTGAGGACGTTGGCCGGGTGCAGATCGCCGTGCAACCACATCGCCGGGCCCGTCCACACGGGCGCGGTGACGGCGTCCTCCCACACCGCGCGGACGGCGTCCGGGTCGGGGATCAGCCCCGCCTCGGTGACCGCGGCCAGGCCCCGGGCGAACCCCTCGGCGTGCTCGGCCGGCGGCCCGCCCCGGCCGTCACGGCTGACCGGTGCCCCGTCGGGGGCGGGCCGGTGAAGGGCCGTCAGGAACGCGGCCAGGCTGTCGGCGGCCGCCTCCGCGCGCGTGGCGGGCGCCAGGTCGGCGGGCGTGCCCGGCACCCAGGTGGTGACGGTCCAGGGCCGCGGGAACCGCTCGGAGGGCTCGCTGAGGCGGCGCGGGACGGGAACCGGCAGCGGCAGCCCGGGGGCGAGCACGGGCAGCCAGGCGTGCTCCTTGCGCAGCAGTTCGTCCGCGGTGGGCGTCGCCCAGGGCAGCCGTACGGCGAGATCGTCGCCGACCCGCCACACCTGGTTGTCCCAGCCCCGCGCACCGAGCCGCACCGGGAGTCCGGCCAGGTCGGGATGGTGTTCGAGGAGCAGTTCCCGGACCAGTTCCGCGGTGATCTCGATCTCCGAGTGCGTCATGAGGGGCCACGCTAGCCGGGCGGTGCCGTCCGTTCGCATGAACCTCCAGAAGACACTCGCAACCCAAAATCGAACAGGCGTAGCATTGTGGCGTGGCTAAGACCTATGACTTTCCGAGTGACCTCCTCGCCGGTCAGGAGGAGCTGCATCAGGTCCGGGCCGAGCTGTCGGCCCTGCTCAAGCGGCTCCCCTGGTCGGTCGCGCCCCTGGACGGCTTCAGCGACACCAACGGCTGGCGGAAGGTGGAGCGCCCCGCCTCCCCCGGCTGGACCCCGGACGAACAGGCCGAGGTGGAGAAGCTCCGGCAGCGCGAACACGAACTCGCGGTCTTCGTCACCACCCACCGCTTCTGGACGGACGTGGCCGACCCGGAGCGCGTCGAAGCCCGCAGCAGCCTGAAGCACGCGCACGAACCCCGGGAGGAGCGGACCGGGTGAACGCCGAAGGACCCCGGCCGAGATCGGCCGGGGTCCTCTTCGGTGTGGGCGCGGACGGTTTCGAACCGCCGACATCCTGCTTGTAAGGCAGGCGCTCTACCCCTGAGCTACGCACCCGAGACGAGTCGACAGCCTACCTTGCCCTGGGCCCTGTCCTGCAAACCCTTACTCGGGGGTCCGGGCGGACTCAGGGTCGGTACGGGGGAAAACCCCACCCCGAATCCGGGAGCGACCCGGATCCCCGGTCACCGCCCCGGTCCCTAGGGTCGGAGCAAGGGTCGCGGAGTGCCCGCGACCGGCCCCGTCCGGGGCCCAGATCAGGGGGAGATCGTCATGGTCCGTTCCGTTCCCGCACGTGCCGCCGCCGCGGCCGGGGTCGTCGCGCTCGTCGTCGCGGGGGCCACCGCCTGCGGTGCCTCCGCCGGGGACGACAAGACCCCGGACCACAAGTCCTTCGCCCTTGAGGGCCGCACCCTCACCATCGACTCCGACGACTCGGCGCTGGAGATCGTCGCCGCCGACTCGAACAAGTCGGGCACAGTCGAGGTCACCCGCTGGTTCCAGGGCACCGTCGCGGTCGGCAAGGATCCCGAGGTGACCTGGTCGATGCGGGGCGACCGGCTCAAGCTGCGGATGAAGTGCAGCGGCGTCATAGCCGACTGCGCCGCCAAGCACCGCATCGAGGTGCCCCGGGACATCGCCGTGAAGGTCGAGGACGGCGACGGCAGCGTGCGGGCCCGCGGCTTCACCCAGCCGCTCGACATCAGCACGGGAGACGGCTCCGTGCGGGTCACCGACTCCAGCGGCCCCCTGAAGCTGCGCACCGGCGACGGCTCGATGCGCGCGGAGGTCACCTCCCGCCAGGTCACCGCCCGCACCGGCGACGGCTCGGTCCACCTGCGCCTGGCCGCCGTACCGGACCGCGTGGAGACCCGCAGCGGCGACGGCTCGGTGACCGTCGAGCTGCCGAAGGCCACCTACCGCGTGGACACGAAGACCGGTGACGGCGGCGTCGACGTGTCCGTGCCCCGCTCCGACTCCAGCGACCACCTCGTGTCCGCCCAGAGCGGAGACGGGAAGGTCACGGTGCGAACCGCGAACTGACCGGCCCGTGTGTTCGTCCTTCACCGGTGGGAGAATGACACCGGGCACCGCAAGGACGGAACACAGCACGGGAGAGGGATGTGACGGCGATTCCATCGCAGCCGTACTCGTCATCGGTGCCGCGCGCACAGCGCCGGGCGCTCAAGGACACCCTCACCCTCGTCGGTCTGCCACTGCTCGCCGCGCTCGCGCTGCCGGCCGCGTTCGCCGGCGGCGGCACCCGGCGCTGGTTCGGCGGCCGGGCGGAGAGCCAGCGGGCCGAGGCGCAGGCGGCGAAGGACGCCGCCGCGGCCGCGTTCTACGAACTGGACACCGCCCAGCGGGACCTGCGGATCTCGATAGAGACCATCACGGCCGTCGACGACTCCCCCGCCGCCCGGCGGGCGGTCGCCGACTTCGCGGCGGTCAGCGGGCGGATCGACGAGGCCAGCCACCGCTACATCGAGGCCGTCGACGCCCACGACCTCGACCGGGACGACCTGGAGGCCTCGGTCGCCGTCCAGGCGCGCACCGAACTCACCCAGGCCAAGGACGACCTGGGCAACGTCAAGAAGGAGCTGGACCGCTTCGGCGACAGCCTCGGCCCGCTCCTCGGCAAGGCCGAGACCCAGCTGGCCCGGCTCGCCCCGGCCGTCGAGCGCGCCCGGCAGGGTCTGCTGGCGGCCTCCAACGCCCTGGACGCCGTACGGGAGTCGGGGCTGAAGGCCGACGGCCTCGCCGCCCGGCTGGCCGCCCTGGGCCCCGAGCTGACCAAGCTCAACCAGGGCGCCGGACAGCACGGCGTGCCGACGACCCTGGAGCGGGCCGAGCGGGTCGCCCGGGAGGCCGAGTCGATCCGGGTGGAGGCCGAGCGGCTGCCGGAGCGGGCCGCGGAGATCGACCACCGGCTGGTCTCCCTGCGCACCCGCGCCGAGGCCCTCACCACGCGCGCGGGCCAGGTCGACCCGGTGCTCAGCGAGTTGCGCCGGCGCTTCACGGCCGCCTGCTGGCAGGACCTCCAGCACGTCCCGGACCAGGCCGCGGAGAACGTCCGGCAGGCCGAGCGGAAGCTCCGCGAGGCCAGGACCGCGCGCGACGAACAGCGCTGGCCGGACGCGACCTCCCTGCTCTCCACGGTCCGCGCGCTGCTCAACACCACCGACGAGTCCGTCTCCGCCGCCGGCGACCGGCTGCGCCGCCTCAACGCCGTGCAGAAGGACCCCCAGCAGGAGATCGACCGCACCCGCTTCGCCATCCGGGACGCCCAGCGCCTCGCCATGAGCGGCCGCAACACCCCCGACCCACGGCATGCCCGCCCCCTGGACGACTCGGTGGCCCGCCTGGACCGGGCGGTCGCCTCCCTGGAGGGCCGCCACCCCGACTACTGGCACTTCCTGACCGAGACGGAGGCGGTACGGCAGTCGGTGGCGCGGGTGGTCTCCCAGATCCGTGAGGAGCGCGGCGGCGCGCACGGCTAACCTGTCCCCATGCCTCGCTACGAGTACCGCTGCCGGACCTGCGGCGACACCTTCGAACTCAGCCGCCCCATGGCCGAGTCCTCCGCCCCCGCCGACTGCCCGGCCGGCCACGACGACACGGTGAAGCTGCTGTCGACGGTCGCGGTGGGCGGCTCGGCGTCCGCGTCGGCTCCGGCCCCGCAGGCGGGCGGCGGCGGAGGGTGCTGCGGCGGCGGTTGCTGCGGCTGACCGCCGTACGAAAGCCTCTTCAGGTTGGCTTCAGGTCCGCTTCCCTAGCGTGGGCCCATGTCAGCCATCGAGTGGGTCAACGGCCTCATGGACACGCTGGGCGCGCCCGGCGCCGGGGTCGCCATCGCCCTGGAGAACCTCTTCCCGCCCATCCCGAGCGAGGCGATCCTGCCGCTCGCGGGCTTCGCGGCGAGCACCGGCCGGATGAGCCTGGTCGCCGTGCTGCTGTGGACGACGGCGGGCTCGGTGATCGGCGCCCTCGCGCTCTACGGCGTCGGCGCACTCCTCGGCCGTGACCGCACGGTGGCGCTCGCGGCCCGGCTGCCCCTCGTGAAGGTCTCGGACATCGAGCGGACCGAGGCCTGGTTCCTGCGGCACGGCACCAAGGCGGTGTTCTTCGGCCGCATGATCCCGGTCTTCCGCAGCCTGGTCTCCGTACCGGCCGGCGTCGAACGCATGCCGCTGCCGGTGTTCCTGACACTGACCACCCTGGGCAGCGCCCTGTGGAACACGGCGTTCGTCCTCGCGGGCCACGCCCTGGGCGCCAACTGGGCCCAGGTCACCGAGGTCGTGTCGGCGTACTCGAAGGTGGTTCTCGTGGCGGCGGTCCTGGCCGTGGCGGTCTTCGTCGCGGTACGGCTGTCCCGGCGCCCGGGGACGGGGCGGCGCAGGGCGGGCGCGGCGGGGGCGACGGACGCGGGGCGTGAACGCGAGTCCGTGGAGCCGGTGTCGTAGGCGGACGGGCCCAGGGACCGGAACCCAGCCCTCGGCCCCGGCCCCAGCCCCAGCCCCAGCCCCAGCCCCAGCCCCAGCCCCAGCCACCGTCCCCCGGCGTACGCCAGGCCCCCGGACGCTCAGACCCCTCAGACCGCCCCTTGCCGCGCCCCCCGCAGGAACTCCCGCAGGATCCGCTCCCCCGCCAGCACACCCCGCTCGGGCAGCGCGCTGACCGCCGGGGCGGTCCAGCCGGCGTCCGCCAGCTCGCCGTGGCCCGGCCGCCAGCCCCGGTCGGCGGCGAGCAGCAGGTCGGCGTCGAGCAGGGAGTCGCCCGCGGCCAGCGTCAGGGAGGCCCCGGTGCGCCGGGCCACCTCGCGCATGGCCGCGCTCTTGGTGAGCGGCTTGGGGACGGCGTAGATCTTGCGGCCCTGGAGCGAGACCGTCCAGCCGCGCTCCTCGGCCCAGACCGCGAACTCCTTCACCCAGTCCTCGGGCAGCAGTTCGCGCTCGACGACGAGGTAGACGAAGAGGTCCTCGGCGATCCGGAGCTTGCGCAGCCACAACGGATCGGCCGTCTCCTCCAGATGGGCACGCACCTCGTCCAGCGGCGCGCACTCGTCGGCGAGCCGGGCCGTGACCCGGGCGTGCCAGTCGAGGTCGCTGACGCCGTCGACGAGCAGGTGGCCGCCGTTCGCGCAGATCGCGTAAGTCGGCGCGGGGCCGGGGAGGTTGATGCGCTGGTACTGCTTGCGGGTACGGGTCGTCGTCGGCACGAAGACCGCCGAGTCCCCCAGATCCGCGAGCAGTTGGGCCGCCGTCTCCGTCATGTACGACAGCGGCCTGCTCTCGTGCACCTCGACGCACAGCAGCCGGGGCGCGCGCGGGTCGGGCATGGTGAGGGCGAGGGCGGCGGCGGAGTAGATGAGGGTGCGGTCGAGGTCGCTGGCGACGAGCACCGGGGCCTGGGCGGACATCAGAGGGCCACCGCCCTGCCGTCGGCGCCGGTGGCGCCCCGCGTGTACTTGGGGTGGATCAACCCCACGCAGGTGTACGGGAGTTCGGCGACCTCTTCCACCGGGACACCTCTCTGCTCGGCCAACAGGCGTACATGGTCCAGGTCGGCGCCCGCCCCGGCCCGCGCCAGGATCTTCCAGGGCACCCGGCGCAGCAGCACCCGGGTGGTCTCGCCGACGCCCGGCTTGACGAGGTTCACGTCGTGGATGCCGTACTCCTCGCTGATCCGCTCGACGGCCGCCCAGCCCTCCCAGGTCGGCTCCCGGTCCCCGGCCAGCAGCTCCTTGGCCTGCGCGCCGACCGCCTCGACGACCTCGGGGAAGCGGGCGGCCACGGCGTCCAGGAAGTCCACCGACACGTCCGCGCCCGCGAGTTCGCGGTAGAACTTGGCGCCGTGGAAGTCATCCGGACCGACCAGGTCAGCGCGCAGGACCGTACGCGAGATCAGACCCGACACCGTGGAGTTGAGGCACGCGGAGGGGATCAGGAAGTCCTCCCGGGTGCCGTACGTCCGCACGCACGAACCCGGGTCGGCCAGTACGGCGATCTCCGGGTCGAAGCCGACGGGGCCGCCCTGCGCCTCGAACTCCCTTATCGCCTCGGTCAGTTCGCGGGTGATCGCACCCTTGCCGGTCCAGCCGTCGACGAACACGACGTCGGCGGGGTCGTGGTGTTCGGCCAGCCAGCGCAGGGCGTTGGCGTCGATGCCGCGGCCGCGGACGATGGAGACCGCGTAGTGCGGCAGGTCGAGGCCGTGGCGGAACTGCGCCCAGCGGCGCATCAGGACACCGACGGGGGTGCCCGCGCGGGCCAGGGAGACGAGGACGGGGTGCGGCGAGCGCTCCTGGAGCACGATCTCCGTGACCGCGCCGACGGCCTGGGCGAGCCTCGCGGAGGACTCCGTCAGGGCCGCCTGGAACAGCTCCTGGTAGTGGTCGCTCGGCTGGTACTCCACCGGCAGCGACTCCGCGTAGTGCGCGCCGCCGCTCTGGATGGCCTCCTCGCGCTCCTCGGTCGGCGCCTCCAGCGTCACGTCCGAGAGGTCCTGGAGCAGCCAGCCGACGTCCTCCGGGGCGTAGGAGGAGAACGCGGGGCCGCGTAGGGGCTCGGGGAGCATGGGGGGCCTTTCGGGGGTGTGGCTGGGGACCACCACGAGGACGACGTGCGGGGCGTGCTCGGCGAGCTGCGCCAACAGGCCGTCGGGGGCGTGCAGTTCGGGAGTGTCGGCGGTGTCGTCGACGACGGCGACCACGGCGTCGAAGCGGGCGCCGGCGACGTTGTACGCGTAGCGGTCGCCGGGGCCGTCCGCGGGGGTGTCGTGGGCGGGGAAGGTGAGGCGGGTGCGGATCGCGTAACCCGGGTCGTCCACGGCGAGCACGGGTGAGCGGGTGGTGGTGGAGTAGGTGAACTCGGTGTCCTGAGCGACCTGTTCGAGTTCGCGGGCGAGTCTCAGCGGGGCGTACATCAGCTCTTCGAAGCCGAGGATGTGTACGCGGTCCGCATCGGCCGGGAGAGCTTCGGCCAGGCGGGCGGCCATTGCGGGGAGGGCGTTCTCCAGGCGTATTCGGTGTGCCGGGGTGAAGCCGTGGCGACCGCCGTCGGGGAGGTCCCGGGGCCACATCAGGTCTACGCGGTGGATTGCCGGGTGCGGGTGCGTGAGGGCTGGTCGCGCCCGCGCGGCGGTAGCCGCAGATTCACTACAGCCCCGCGCCCCCAGGCCGGCGTCCTCATACCTCGCTACAAGGTCCTGCCCTTTTTCCAGCACGCCTTCCGGCAGGCGTACGGTGCCCGATGCCGCCGCGACCAGGTCCACCCGCGCGTCGATCTCCCGCGCGAAGGACTCCAGCCGACCCGTGTCCGCCTCCGAGCGCATGTCCACCAGGGCGACCACGACATAGCGGTCCCGGGGATACCTCTCGTGCAGGTCCCAGATGGTGTTCAGGACCGTGTTGCCCGTCGAGAACTCGTCGTCGACCAGGACCAGGGGGCCCTCGCCGGCGAGGAGTGCGGGGTTCTCCGGGAGCAGGAGGTGGCTCGTGGCGTGGGAGTGGGACTCCTCGAAGCCGCCCGCGGGGGCCACGCCGGGGACGGGGCGGCGGGTGGAGTGGAGGTAGGGGGCGAGGGCGATGCCGTCCGCCACCGAGTGGCCGAGTCCCGTCGCCGTCTCCGCGTAGCCGAGGACGACCGCGCGGGCCGCCTCCTCGTCGCCGAGCAGGTCACGGACCCTTCGGCCCAGCGCGAAGCCCTGGCCGTAGACCACCGACGGGGACTGCGGGACGTGTTTGCCGAGCACGTTGGAGACCAGCAGATGCGCTCGCTTGGGGTTGCGGCGCAGGGCCAGGCCCAGCAGGTCGGTCAGTCGGGCGTCGCCCACGAGTTCGACGCCGAGCCGGTCGGCGACCCACGTCCCCGACCAGACCTCGCCCGGTGTCCCGTCGTTCACTGCCTTGTTCATGCGTCCCTTGGTGTCCACGGATCGGTCAGCCGGGTATTCCGGCGGCGAGCAGCTCCACGAAGCCGATGTCCTCGTTGGCCACCCCGAAGACCTCGGCGCGCAGCAGGGTGCGCTCGGCCCAGGCCCGGTGCGGCTTCACCTCGTTCATCTTGTTCGTGTACTGCGACCTCAGCACACCGCCGCCGCAGCGCTCCGGCCGCAGGATGTCCTGCGCGTCGCTGAACTCCTCGTGGCTGACCACGGACAGCGCGTGCACGGGCAGGACGTGGGAGGGGTGGATGCAGGTCTTGCCGAGCAGGCCGTTGGCCTGGTCGAGGGTGATCTCGCGCAGCAGTCCGTCCATGGCGTGCTCGATGAGCGCCTCGCGCAGCTCCTCGGCCTGGCCCTCCAAAAAGGGGCTGCGGCGCAGCTGCGGCTTGAACATGCGCTCCTGGACCCGGAAGTACTCCCAGACCGGCCCGGTGACGGTGAAGCCGGTGCCGTCGGCGCGGCCCAGCATGTTCACCACGTCGGCGATCACGGAGGCGACGATCTGGACGTCCCAGGCGGTCATGTCGGGGGCGCGGCGCAGGCCGTAGGAGGAGCAGAAGTCGGTGACGCCGAGGCGCAGCGCGAGGACCCGGTCGCGGTACTTGTCGACCGCGCGGGCGATGCCCTCCAGGGTTTCTACGCGCGTCTCCCGGTACAGCAGCTCCGGGGATTCCAGGACGGGCATGGCGAACAGCCGGCGTCCGCTCGCGGCCTCGGCGGCCGAGAGGGCCTCCAGGAAGGGGATGCCGCGTTCCTCGGTGAACTTCGGCAGCACGAACCCGGACAGCAGCCGGACGGCGGGACCGAGGCGTCGTACGAGATCGGGGATCTGCTCGGGGAAACGGACCCGGATGAAGAGCAGCGGCAGGTCCACCGCCCGCTCCGCGAGGTCGGCGAACTGCCGGACGAGGTTCTCCTCGCCCTCGGCGACGTCGTCGTCACCGATCGAGTCCTCCAGGCACAGCACCATCGAGACCACGCCGCGCTCGGTCTGCTTCACGATGTCGTCGGCCAGCCGGGGCCGCGTCGCCGGACTGTAGAGCGTGGCGCCCAGGGCCGCGGAGAGCAGCCGGGCCGGGGAGTCCGCGGTGAACGCGCAGGGCTCCTGGTGGAAGAGGCGCTGACGCACCTCAGGGGCTACGTGCCCGAAATGACGCATATGACTCCCCCGTGGCTGCGGTGCAACCTGTGAACGGTTCACAGGTGGCCGGTAATAGTACGTAGAGACCCATGTCCGAGGTTCCCACCGGGCATGAATTTCAGGTAACGCAGACATACACGGCCATGTCGACGCCGGTACGACATGAACCGGCGACCGCCACCCCCGCGTTGTCGTGACCAGGACCGAGAGGGCAGGATGACCGCATGACGCACGCGATGCAGAAGGGGTCCAACGTCCCGCTGAAGGCCACCACGGTACGCGCCGTGCTGCGCTGGGCGCCCGGGCAGGGGGTCCCGGCCGTGGATGCCTCGGCGCTGCTCCTCGGCCCCGACGGCCGTGTGCGCTCCGACGAGGACTTCGTCTTCTACAACCAGCCCCGGCACCCCTCGGGCAAGGTCTGGCTCCTCGGCAAGAAACGCGTCGCCGAGGGCCCCACCGACACGATCCAGACAGATCTGACCGGTGTCGAGCCCGACGTCAGCCAGATTCTCCTGGTCGCTTCGGCGGAGGGCGT
Source organism: Streptomyces sp. SID13726 (assembly GCF_010548375.1). Taxonomy (GTDB): domain Bacteria; phylum Actinomycetota; class Actinomycetes; order Streptomycetales; family Streptomycetaceae; genus Streptomyces. The sequence continues at coordinate 183,016 of NZ_JAAGLY010000010.1, read as the reverse complement.
CACCTTCGACCGCGTACAGGGCCTGCGCATCCTGCTGTACGACGCCACGGCCGCCGGCAGCGAGCCGCTGGCCTACTTCGACATCAAGCCGGAGACCGGCGAGGAGACGGCCCTGATCTGCGGCGAGCTGTACCGCCGCGGCGAGTCCTGGAAGTTCCGTGCCCTGGGCGAGGGCTACCTGGACGGCCTCCAGGGCCTCGCCACGGAGTTCGGCATCACGGTGGACGAGACGGAGCCCGCGGACCCCGAGCCCACGTCCATGCCCCTCCCCCCGGAACAGCCCGCCCAGTCGGCCACCTCGGTCCCGACCCAGCCGGCCTACGGCTACCCCCAGCCGACCACCCCACCGGCCACGGCCCCGGCATCGGGCTACGGCTACCCCCCTCCGCTGGCCCCGGTCCCGGTCCCGGCGGGAGAGTTCCGCATGCCCCCGCAAGGCCCGCAGTTCATCGGACGGTAGGGACATTCAGGGGCGCGGGGAACGGCGCGACCAGCCACCGACGACCGACAGTCGGCAACTCACCTGTCCGCCTTCGCCTTGTATCCCCGCCCCCACTGCAACCCCCACCCGTACAACCGGTCCAGCTCCCCCTGGAACCCGTACACGAACTGCACCTCGCGCCGCACGATCAGCTCGTCCTTCACGTTCTCGATCATCACCACCGCGCAGGACCGAGCCTGCGGATGCCGTTCGTCGAGACCTATCTCGATCCGCGGTCCGTTGCTCGGATACAGCGTCACGATCGCGTGCGTACGGTCGAACGCCGGCGTCTGGTCGTAGATGTACACGAAGACCAGCAGCCGCTTGATCTGCTCCCGGTGATCGAGGTTCACGTACATCGTCTCGCCGGACGCCGACCCGAACCGGTCGTCCCCGCTGAGCTTCACGTACGGTGGCGCGTTGACGTCCCCCAGCAGCCCGCCGAGCGGCTGTACGACGCCCTTCGTGCCGTCGGCCAGCTCGTACAGGCACCCGAGGTCGAGGTCGACGTTGACCATGCTCTGGCTGTGCCCCATGACCTCCGGCGGCTTGAGCGCCTTGAAGGGGTGGCGCAGCAGCGACTCCCGCTGTGAGCCCCCGATGTCGGACGTCCGCATCCGCCAGGTCAGGTTGACGCGCAGGTTCCCGGTCGCCGCGCCCTGCTTGGTGAGCGAGACCCGGTTGTGCCGCTTGGTCAGTTCGATCGCGTTGCTGGCCGCGCTGCCCGAGTCGAAGTCGACCTCGCGGCCGCCTCGGAGTCCGTCCAAGAAGCCCATTCCCGCCCCCACGTCCACTCATGAAAAGCCCGACGGGGCGGCCGGAGGCCGGCCGCCCCGCTCAGAGCGTTCCTCACCAGGAAGGGTGTCACACCCCGGACGAGACCTCAGTCTTCTCGTCCGAGCCCTCGGCTTTTCCCTCCGCGGCCGCGAGTGCCTTGTTGCGGCGGACGGAGGACAGGAAGGACCAGCCGATCAGGACGACACCTACGAGGCCCGTGATGAGCTCGTGGATCTGGTACTGGATGGTGACCATCAGGATCACCGCGAGGGCGCCGATCGCGTAGTGGGCGCCGTGCTCCAGGTAGACGTAGTCGTCGAGGGTGCCCTGGCGGACCAGGTACACGGTCAGCGACCGCACGTACATCGCGCCGATACCGAGGCCCAGGGCCATCAGCACGATGTCGTTGGTGACGGCGAAGGCGCCGATCACGCCGTCGAAGGAGAAGGAGGCGTCCAGCACTTCCAGGTAGAGGAACATGAAGAACGCGGCCTTGCCGGCCATCAGCACCGCGGACTTGGGCTTGCCCTCACGCTCGGCGCGCTCCTCCTCCTCGTGCTCGCGTTCCTCCTCCTCTTCGAGCTTGTCCTCGAAGTAGCCGGAGAGACCGCCGACGATCATGTAGGTGATCAGTCCCGCGATACCGGAGATCAGGACCGTCTGCGCCTTGTCGACATGGGTCCCGCCGTGCTGGTGGGCCTGGGTCGCGAAGGTGAACGCGGTGACCAGCAGGACGACCAGGGCGATGCAGACCGACAGCATGTCGACCTTGCCGAGCTTGGCCAGCGGTCGCTCGATCCAGCGCAGCCACTGGATGTCCCGGTCCTCGAAGATGAAGTCCAGGAAGATCATCAGCAGGAACATGCCACCGAACGCGGCGATCGCCGGGTGCGCGTCGGTGACCAGCTCCTGGTAGTGGTCCTTGTTGTTGAGCGCGAGGTCGACGGCCTCGATGGGCCCCATCTTGGCGCTGATCGCGACGATCACGACGGGGAAGACGAGCCGCATGCCGAACACGGCGATCAGGACGCCGATGGTGAGGAAGATCTTCTGCCAGAAGGCATTCATCTTCTTCAGGATTCCGGCGTTGACCACCGCGTTGTCGAACGACAGGGAGATCTCGAGGATGGAGAGGATCGCCACGATGCCGAAGCCCTCCCACCCCCCGTAGAAGACGGCGGCGACCAGGCCGAGCGCGGTGACCGCGAACGACCAGCCGAAGGTTTTGAGAACCACTGGCTACCCAATCCGTACGTGTACGGGGTGCCCCCGTGCCGCACTCGGCTTTACGAAACTTTGAAGCGAAGTGTAGTCCGGCGGCCTCCGCACCCCACCAGGCCCCGGCTTTTGCTCATATCGCGCTATGAGACGTTCACTCCGAAGTCGAGTGCGATGCCCCTCAGGCCCGACGCGTAGCCCTGGCCCACCGCCCGGAACTTCCATTCGCCCTGGTAGCGGTAGACCTCGCCGAAGATCATCGCGGTCTCGGTCGAGGCGTCCTCGGAGAGGTCGTAGCGGGCGAGTTCCTGGCCGTCGGCCTGGTTGACCACCCGGATGAAGGCGTTGCTGACCTGGCCGAAGGTCTGGCCGCGGTTGTCGGCGTCGTGGATGGAGACCGGAAAGACGATCTTGTCGCACCGGGCCGGCACCGCGGAGAGGTCGATCAGGATCGACTCGTCGTCGCCCTCGCCCTCACCGGTGAGGTTGTCGCCGGTGTGCTCGACCGAGCCGTCCGGGCTCTTGAGCTGGTTGTAGAAGACGAAGTACTCGTCACCCAGTACCCGCCCGTCGGCGCACATCAGGGCGCTGGCGTCGAGGTCGAAGTCGGCTCCGGTGGTGGAGCGCGCGTCCCAGCCGAGCCCGATCATCACCTGGGTGAGGTTGGGTGCGGCCTTGGACAGGGAGACGTTTCCTCCCTTGGCGAGCGTGACGCCCATGTGCTGTTCCCTCCCCGAGAGTGTGCTTCTGTGCTGTACCTGCACGTCCGGCACCGCACGCAAACCGCGCGGCGCCGGACGAGGTGTGCAGGGTGGTCCTAGACGTTGACGCCGAAGTCCTGGGCGATACCGCGCAGGCCGGAGGCGTAGCCCTGGCCGATGGCACGGAACTTCCACTCCGCGCCGTTGCGGTACAGCTCGCCGAAGACCATCGCCGTCTCCGTGGACGCGTCCTCGGAGAGGTCGTAGCGGGCGATCTCCGCCTCGCCGGCCTGGTTCACGACGCGGATGAACGCGTTGCGTACCTGGCCGAAGGACTGCTGGCGGTTCTCGGCGTCGTAGATCGAGACCGGGAAGACGATCTTGTCGACGTCGGCCGGGACCGTGGCGAGGTTGACCTTGATCTGCTCGTCGTCACCCTCGCCCTCGCCGGTGATGTTGTCACCGGTGTGCTCGACGGAGCCGTCGGCGCTCTTGAGGTTGTTGAAGAAGACGAAGTTCGCGTCACTGGCGACCTTGCCGGCCGAGTTCAGCAGCAGTGCGCTGGCGTCCAGGTCGAAGTCGGTGCCGGTCGTGGTGCGGACGTCCCACCCCAGACCGACGATGACCGCGGTCAGGCCCGGGGCCTCCTTGGTCAGCGATACGTTGCCGCCCTTGCTGAGGCTGACTCCCACGAGTCCTCCATAGGTTTGCTGTTTGAAGATGCTGCCGGATCAACGATTCGATCCTAGTGACGGGTTCCCGGCCCACGCAGTCCCTGGGCCCGAACAATCACAGGGTGTCGAGCGCCTTCACGTACTCGTTCAGGTCACGGGCGTCCGGCAGGGCGTTGACGACGGTCCAGCGGACCACGCCCTCCTTGTCGATGACGAAGGTGCCGCGCACCGCGCAGCCCTTGTCCTCGGCGAAGACACCGTAGGCGCGGGAGACCTCGCCGTGCGGCCAGAAGTCGCTCAGCAGGGGGTACTCCAGGCCCTCCTGCTCGGCGAAGACGCGCAGGGTGTGGATGGAGTCGTTGGAGACCGCGAGCAGCTGGGTGTCACGGTCGGAGAACTGCGGCAGGTTGTCACGCAGCTCACACAGCTCACCGGTGCACACGCCGGTGAAGGCGAAGGGGTAGAAGAGCAGCACGACGTTCTTGTCGCCGCGGAAGTCGGACAGCTTCACGGTCCTGCCGTGGTTGTCCTTGAGCTCGAAGCCGGGGGCCTTTTCGCCGACCTGGATCGCCATCGCGTGGATGTCCCTTCGGGGGCTGTTCGGGTGACGCAACCACCCTACGCAGCGATCACCGCAGAGAAGCGGACGGGCCGGTTCGCGCCGGCCCGTCCGTCCACGGGGCTACTTCTTGGACTTGGCCGCCTTCGGCGTCACCAGCCGGCTGCCGCTCCAGTCCTTGCCCACACTGACGCTCTTGGAGGCGGATAGCCCTGCCGTCGTCGCGGCTTCGGAGATGTCGCTCGGCTCCACGTAGCCGTCACGGCCGGTCTTCGGCGTCAGCAGCAGGATCGAGCCGCCCTCCTCGATGTACGTGGTGGCGTCCACCAGTACATCGGTCAGATCGCCGTCGTCGTCGCGGAACCAGAGCACCACGGCATCGGCGACGTCGTCGTAGTCCTCGTCCACAAGGTCGCTGCCGATGACTTCCTCAATGGCCTCGCGGAGCTCCTGGTCTACGTCGTCGTCGTAGCCGATCTCCTGGACCACCTGCTCGGGCTGGAACCCCAGCCTCACGGCAGGGCTCGTCTCCGCGTGGTCCGCGGTCGCGCTCACGGGTTGCCTCCTGATCATGTCTTGATGAGTGTCTCAGCTTCGCGCACGCGCGAAGCATTGGCCGTAGTCCACACGGGCGGGGCGGATCGCGCAAGTACCCGGCCGTTCAGACCGCCGAAACGGTGACGTTCCTGACGGTGTCACCGCAACTCCAGACACATCATCACGGCCTCCGGGTGACACATGCCACACCTTTCTGCCCCCTTTGCGTGTTTGGGAACCATACCCGGGCGCTCACCCCCGGGTTACCCCGGAGTAGAGATGACGTTTGGCCCCCCGAGGTACACGATGGGGAGCGGTGCAGACATACAGAAATAAGGCCCTCTGACAGGTAAGGAACAGCGTGGCTTCCGGATCCGATCGCAACCCGATCATCATTGGCGGCCTTCCGAGTCAGGTTCCTGACTTCGATCCCGAGGAGACCCAGGAGTGGCTCGACTCCCTCGACGCCGCCGTGGACGAGCGCGGCCGGGAGCGGGCCCGCTACCTCATGCTCCGGCTCATCGAGCGAGCCCGTGAGAAGCGCGTGGCCGTGCCCGAGATGCGCAGCACGGACTACGTGAACACCATCCCGACCAGGGCGGAGCCGTTCTTCCCCGGCAACGAGGAGATCGAGCGCAAGATCCTGAACGCCACCCGGTGGAACGCGGCCGTGATGGTCTCGCGCGCCCAGCGTCCCGGGATCGGCGTCGGCGGCCACATCGCCACCTTCGCGTCCTCCGCCTCGCTCTACGACGTCGGCTTCAACCACTTCTTCCGCGGCAAGGACGAGGGCGACGGCGGCGACCAGGTCTTCTTCCAGGGCCACGCCTCACCGGGCATCTACGCACGCGCGTACCTGCTCGACCGCCTCAGCGAGGACAACCTCGACGCGTTCCGCCAGGAGAAGTCGAAGGCGCCGCACGGCCTGTCCTCGTACCCGCACCCGCGGCTGATGCCGGACTTCTGGGAGTTCCCGACCGTGTCGATGGGCCTCGGCCCGATCGGCGCGATCTACCAGGCCCGGATGAACCGCTACATGCACGCGCGCGAGATCGCGGACACCAGCAAGTCGCACGTGTGGGCGTTCCTCGGGGACGGCGAGATGGACGAGCCGGAGTCGCTCGGCCAGCTGACCATCGCCGCGCGCGAGGGCCTCGACAACCTCACCTTCGTCGTCAACTGCAACCTCCAGCGCCTCGACGGCCCGGTGCGCGGCAACGGCAAGGTCATCCAGGAGCTGGAGTCGGTCTTCCGCGGCGCCGGCTGGAACGTCATCAAGCTGATCTGGGACCGCTCCTGGGACCCGCTGCTCGCGCAGGACCGCGACGGCCTGCTCGTCAACCGGATGAACACCACGCCGGACGGCCAGTTCCAGACGTACGCGACCGAGTCCGGCGCGTACATCCGCGACCACTTCTTCGGCGACGACCAGCGGCTGCGCGCCATGGTCGAGAACATGACCGACGACCAGATCCTGCACCTGGGGCGCGGTGGTCACGACCACAAGAAGATCTACGCGGCGTTCAAGGCGGCCGTGGAGCACAAGGGCCAGCCGACGGTCATCCTCGCGAAGACCGTCAAGGGCTGGACGCTGGGTCCCAACTTCGAGGGCCGCAACGCCACGCACCAGATGAAGAAGCTGACGGTCGCCGACCTCAAGGGCTTCCGCGACCGGCTGCACCTGCCGATCTCCGACAAGGAGCTGGAGTCGGGCGCGCCGCCCTACTACCACCCGGGCCGGGACTCGGAGGAGATCCAGTACATGCACGACCGCCGCAAGGGCTGCGGCGGTTACGTCCCCACGCGCGTGGTGCGCTCCAAGCCGCTCGCGCTGCCGGGCGACAAGACGTACGCGACCGTGAAGAAGGGCTCCGGGCACCAGTCGATCGCCACGACGATGGCGTTCGTACGGCTGCTCAAGGACCTCATGCGGGACAAGGAGATCGGCAAGCGCTTCGTGCTGATCGCGCCGGACGAGTACCGCACCTTCGGCATGGACTCGTTCTTCCCGAGCGCGAAGATCTACAACCCGCTCGGCCAGCAGTACGAGTCGGTGGACCGTGAACTGCTGCTCGCGTACAAGGAGTCGCCGACCGGCCAGATGCTGCACGACGGCATCTCGGAGGCGGGCTGCACGGCCTCGCTGATCGCCGCGGGTTCGGCGTACGCGACGCACGGCGAGCCGCTCATCCCGGTCTACGTCTTCTACTCGATGTTCGGATTCCAGCGCACCGGCGACCAGTTCTGGCAGATGTCGGACCAGCTGGCGCGCGGATTCGTCCTGGGCGCGACCGCAGGGCGTACGACTCTGACCGGTGAGGGCCTTCAGCACGCGGACGGCCACTCGCAGCTGCTCGCGTCGACCAACCCGGGCTGTGTGGCGTACGACCCGGCGTTCGGCTTCGAGATCGCGCACATCGTGCAGGACGGGCTGCGCCGTATGTACGGCGGCTCCGAGGAGCACCCGCACGGCGAGGACGTCTTCTACTACCTCACCGTCTACAACGAGCCCATCCAGCACCCGGCCGAGCCGGAGAACGTGGACGCCGAGGGCATCATCAAGGGCGTCCACCGCTACTCCGAGGGCACCTCCGGGTCGATCCCGGCGCAGATCATGGCGTCCGGTGTGGCCGTGCCGTGGGCGGTGGAGGCGCAGAAGATCCTCGCGGACGAGTGGAACGTCAAGGCGGACGTCTGGTCGGCGACCTCCTGGAACGAACTGCGGCGCGAGGCCGTGGAGTGCGAGACGCACAACCTGCTGCACCCCGAGGAGGAGCAGCGGGTCCCGTACGTGACGCGCAAGCTGGCCGGGGCGCAGGGGCCGTTCGTGGCCGTGTCCGACTGGATGCGGGCGGTTCCGGACCAGATCGCGCGCTGGGTGCCGGGGACGTACCAGTCGCTGGGCGCCGACGGGTTCGGCTTCGCCGACACCCGGGGGGCGGCCCGGCGGTTCTTCCACATCGACGCGCAGTCGATCGTGGTGGGGGTGCTGACGGAGCTGGCGCGGGAGGGCAAGGTGGACCGGTCGGTGCTGAAGCAGGCGATCGACCGGTACCAGTTGCTGGATGTGTCCGCCGCTGATCCCGGTGCGGCCGGCGGGGACGCCTGACCACTGCGGCCGACCCGGACGAACGAAGGGCAGGTGGGCCTCGGCTCCCCTGCCCTTCACCGTTTCCTTACGATGCGGGCATGAAAGAACTGTCGGCGCAGGCCCGTTGGGAACAGCACACTCAGCGGCCCCTTCTGGCGCTCGCGGTGCTGTTCGCCGTCGCTTACGCCGTGCCGATCGTGGACACCTCGGCGGGCCACTCGCTGACGGCGGCGTGCACGGTGGCCGAGTGGGTGGTGTGGGGGGTGTTCGCCGTCGACTACCTGATGCGGCTGTCGCTCTCTCCGGACCGCCGCGGATTCGTACGGCAGCACTGGATGGACCTGTGCGCGGTGGTGCTGCCGCTGATACAGCCCCTGCGCCTGCTGCGGCTGGTCTCCACGCTGATGCTGGTGGGGCGGCGGGCCCGGATGGCCTCGCAGATCCGGGTGACGACCTATGTCGGCGGGGCGGTCGTCGGGCTGCTGATGTTCGGCTCGCTCGCCGTGCTCTCGGTGGAGCGGGACTCCCCGAACGGGAACATCCGGACGCTGGGTGACGCGGTGTGGTGGTCCTTCACGACGATGACGACCGTGGGCTACGGCGACCACGCCCCGACGACCGGCCTGGGCCGCATGATCGCGGTGGGCCTGATGCTGTCGGGCATCGCCCTCCTCGGTGTCGTCACCGCGAACATCGCCGCCTGGTTCATCGAACGCTTCGAGAAGGACGACGTCGAGGAACGCCAGCAGACGGAGGCGATCCGGGCGCTGACGGAGGAGGTCCGGGCCTTGAGGGCGGAAGTGGCGGCCCTGCGCAGGACATCCGTGAGCGGCTGACGACGCGGACGGGCCCCCGGTCGTCCCACCGGGGGCCCTTCCCCTCACGCGCCCCGGGTCAGAACAGACCGCCGCCCGGGGAGGACGCTCCGACGATCCAGATGATCGCCAGGAGCGTGTCTATGGCGCCCAGTACGAAGGCGACCAGTGTGGGCCAGGCGCGGTTGCCGCCCGACCAGGTGCGGCCCATGGCCAGCCAGCCGCAGACGATCGCCACGGGGCCCAGGATGATGCCCAGTACGAAGAAGCCCGCTACCGCGCAGATGACTCCGATGATCCCGAGCGTCGCGCGATCCGGCCCGGTCCGTGACCACGTCCGGCCACGCGAGCGGGGGTACCTGCGCGTTCCGTGTCCGAAGCCCGTCATCATCAACTCCCTGACACCCTTGGTTGGTTGGGTTCGTCTCGGGTTCAACGATGCGAGTACCCCGGTACCGGCGGTTAATCCTCCGGCCTTGCGGCGCGCCGCCCCCCTCCGGCAGCGCGCCGCAGCGCCGATCCGTCCTCCCATTCCGTGCGGAGGACTTGACCCACTGTGACCTGCGGCGCGTACCGAGGGCGAGAAATCTTTAGCCCCTTCACCCTGATAGGCGAAGTCCGCTGACGTCCCGTCAGCGGTCAGATGTGGCCCACACCCGCCCCGGCCTCGGCGTTCGCCCCGCGCTTGGTGAGCAGCGCGACGAAGACGGCCACGACGGCGACCCCGGCGGCGACCAGGGACGCCAGGCTCATGCCGGAGATGAAGGTGTCGTGCGCGACGTCGGCGATCTTCGCCGCGACCTCCGCCGGGGTGCCCTTGGCGACCGGCGCCACACCGACCTGGACCGCCTCCGAGGCCTGGTCCAGCTGGGCCGGGGTGAGCGCGGGCAGCCCCGCGTCCTTCCAGTTGGCCGCGAGGTCGCCGTCGACCTTGGAGGCCATCACGGCGCCGAGGACGGCCGTACCGAGGCTGCCGCCGATCTGCATCGCGGCCTGCTGGAGACCGCCGGCCACCCCGGACAGCTCCATGGGCGCGTTGCCGACGATGACCTCGGTGGCGCCGACCATGACGGGCGCGAGGCCGAGGCCGAGGAGGGCGAACCAGAGCGACATCACACCGCTGCCGGTGTCCGTCTCCAGCGTGGACATCCCGAACATGGCGATCGCGACGGACGCCATGCCGCCGGCCAGCGGGATGCGCGGGCCGAGCTTGGTGATCATCGCGCCCGCGAGCGGCGAGCCGACGATCATCATCCCGGTGAGCGGGAGCAGGTGGAGACCGGCGTCGATCGGGCTCATGCCGTGCACGTTCTGGAGGTAGAACGTCACGAAGAACAGGCCGCCCATGAACGCGATCGCCATCAGGACCATGAGGACCACACCCGCCGACAGCGCCACCGAGCGGAACAGCGCGAGCGGGATCAGGGGCTCCTTGACCTTCGTCTCCCAGAAGGCGAAGAGGACGAAGCCCACGACCGACGCGAGGATGAAGCTCCAGGTCAGCCCGGCGCCCCAGCCCCAGCTCGGGGCCTTGATGAGCGCCCACACCAGGCAGAACATGGCGGCGGACAGCAGGGCTATGCCGAGGAGGTCGAAGGACCGCGGGGCGTTCTCGGCGCGGTGGTCGAGCAGGATCAGGACGCCGAGGACGAGGGCGAGGATGCCGACCGGCACGTTGATGAAGAACACCGACTGCCAGTTCACGTGCTCGACGAGCACACCGCCGAGGATCGGGCCGCCCGCGGTGGAGGCGCCGATGACCATGCCCCAGATGCCGATGGCCATGTTGAGCTTCTCGGCCGGGAAGGTGGCCCGCAGCAGGCCGAGCGCGGCCGGCATCAGCAGGGCGCCGAACAGGCCCTGGAAGACGCGGAAGGTGACGACCGCGGCGATGCTGTTCGACATGCCGATCGCACCCGAGGCCGCGGCGAAGCCGACGACACCGATCAGGAAGGTCTGGCGGTGGCCGAAGCGGTCACCGAGCTTGCCCGCGGTGATCAGGGCGACGGCCAGCGCGAGGAAGTAGCCGTTGGTGATCCACTGGACGTCCGCGAAGCTCGCCTTGAGGTCGGCCTGGATGGCCGGGTTGGCGATGGCCACGATGGTGCCGTCGAGGGCCACCATCATGACCCCGACGGCCACGGTCAGGAGGGTGAGCCAAGGGTGGCCGCGCAGCCCCGAGGCGGGCGGCTGATCCGACGGGGCTGATGGTGCCCGGTCCCCCGACCCCGTCGTGTCGATCGTCTGACTAGTCATGCGATCGAGGCTAATGACAGCCACTGACAATTGACAAACCAATTCACAAGTCGGTAACTGACACCAATGGAAACACTGCGCGAACGCAAGAAACAGCGCACCCGCGAGGCGTTGCTGCGGGCCGCCATCCAGCTGTTCACCACCCGGGGCTACGAGCGGACGACCGTCGACGACATCGCCGACACCGTCGGTGTCTCTCAGCGCACCTTCTTCCGGTACTTCGCCGGCAAGGAGGAGGCGGCGCTCGCCCTGGACGCGATGACGGTGGCGAACTTCGTCGACGCCGTCCGCGCCCGCCCGCCGCACGAGGCACCGCTGGAGGCGCTGCGCCAGGCCGTGCTCCAGGGCTGGGACACCCTGCACGAGGTCGTGGAGTCGGTCGTGCCGGTGGAGCGGTTCCTGGGCATGTACCGGGTGATCGAGTCGACGCCCGTGCTGCTCGCAGCGCATCTGCGGCGCTCCGTGGAGGTCGAGGAGATCCTCGCGCGCCTGCTCGCCGACCGGGAGGGGCTCGACCTGGCCACCGACCCGCGTCCACGGCTCACGGTGGCCGTCTTCAGCGGGGTGATGCGGGTGACGGAACGCCAGTGGCTGACGGACGGGGACTTCAGCCTGGAGGCGATGCGCGAGCTGACGGTGTCGTACCTCGAACTGCTCGGTCCCGCGCTGACCGGCAACTGGGCTCCTTACACCAAAACGTGATCCGTGTCACTCGATTAACCCGAGACCGTCCCGTTCTCCTAGTGTGTCCTTTCAGTGACTTCTTTCGACACCTCCCCGCAACTGAACGTCTGGCGCGCACTGCTCGCGCTGGCCGTCGTGTTCGTGATGCTGGCGACCACCGGCTGGACCGCGCTGCGCAACCAGCGGGAGGCCACCCCGCTCCAGGCCTCCCTGGATTCCTGGGCGCACGGCCGGGTCCACGGACACCGGCTGCCCGACCCGGACGCCTCCCCCGCCCTGCTCGCCCGGTTCTTCGCCTCGCTCACCTCGCCGGAGCGCGTCCGGCTCGCCCAGCGCTACCCGCTGGCGGTGGGCAACATGAACGGCGCCCCCGTCGGACTGCGCTACCAGGCCAACCGGCTGGCGCTGATGCAGGCCCGCACCGTCGAGCGCAAACGCATGCACGACGCCCGGCTCACGCCCGCCGGCCAGCAGGAGGCGGGCCGCCGTATGCACCGCTTCGAGTCGCTCACGACCCCTGACCGCCACATCCTCGCCTTCGACCCCGACGGCTCCGGACGGGTCGCCGAGGTCTTCGGCGACCTGCGCACGGCGGAGCGGGTCTCCGTCGTCGTGCCGGGCGTCGACACCGACGTGCTGACCTTCCAGCGCACCAACCGCAGCTACTCCGCGCCGGTCGGCATGGCCAAGGCCCTGTACCAGGCGGAGCGCGAGGCGAGCCCTTCGACGCGTACGGCGGTCATCGCCTGGGCCGACTACACCGCGCCCGCCGGACTGGGCATCGACTCGGCCACCGCGATGCGCGCCGAGGACGGCGCCGTCCGGCTGAACGCGCTGGTGCGCGCGCTGCCCGGCGCCGCGCCCGTCTCCCTGTTCTGCCACAGCTACGGCTCCGTGGTGTGCGGGGTCGCCGCGCACGCGCTGCCCGGCCGGGTGGCCGACATCGCGGTGGCCGGCAGCCCCGGGATGCGGGTCGCGAACGCCGCCCACCTGCGGACGTCCGCCCGGGTGTGGGCGATGCGGGACACCGACGACTGGATCCAGGACGTGCCGTACCTGGAGGTGGGCGGGCTCGGCCACGGCGCCGACCCGGTCTCCGCCGCGTTCGGCGCGCGCGTGCTGTCCGCGCGGGGCGCCGACGGCCACGCCGGCTACTTCCAACCCGGAACGGAGAGTCTGCTCAACTTCGCCGAGATCGGCATTGGCGCATACCGCTCGGTGCACTGCGCCCACGAGGACGAAGCCTGCCGCGCCGGTTTGTCCGGCACGGCCACGGCCGGACGCGCGTAGAGACTGCAGGAACTGCGGTCTGCGCGGGGAGGGGACGAAGGAGCTCGTGCCGCATACGATGAGCCGCATGGGTGACGTACTGGCCGGATTTCATGCCGCCTGGGAGTTCGAGTCCGACTCCGTGCTCATCCGCTACGAACGAGGGATTCGAACACCCAAGCTCTTCCAGGGGCTGGGGGAACGCCGGATCCCCCTGGAGGCGATCGCCGGGGTGACGCTGACGCCCGGCAAGCGGGGCACGGTGGTGCTGCACGCCGAGCCGCGGCCCGGGGCGGATCCGCTCATGGAGGCGGCGGCGGGGCAGCTGAAGGAAGGGTGCGATCCGTACCGGCTGGTGCTGCCGGCCGACAAGGAGACGCTCGCCGAGTACTACGCGGACGAGCTGCGCGCGCTGCTGAAGGAGGACGCCGAACCGGCGGAACGTTTCCTGGTGGCCGCGCCCGAGGTGCCGTTGCAGTTCAAGGCGTACGACGGCAAGGCGTCCTTCGACGGCCGGACCGTGAACTTCCGCTGGTTCTGGACGGGGGCGTCCTCGGCGAAGTGGAAGGCCGGCGACCAGAGCTTCCCGGTGTCCGAGCTGACGGGTGTGGAGTGGCGCTCGCCGGAGGTCTTCGAGGGGCATCTGCGGCTGCTGCGCGGGGAGTCGGGGCCTGCGCAGGCAGACCAGGATCCTGCTGCCGTCGTGTTCGGACTGGGGTACGGGCCCGTCCACGAGTCGTTGCCGTTCGCGGCGGCGGTCCTGGCCGCCGTACGGCAGCGGGGTCCCGGCGCGGCAGCGGTCCCGGCCGCGACCGCGCCGCGCCGGGACCCCGCCGACATCGCCGAGCGGATCCGCCATCTCGGGGAGCTGCACCAGGCCGGACTGGTCACCGACGAGGAGTTCTCCGTGAAGAAGGCGGAGCTGCTGGCGGAGCTCTAGCTCACTCCCGGCCCGCCGACGAGAACCGCATGTCCGCGTACCGGTCTCCCGCCACCTGCCCGGCGATCGGCTCCAGGAGTTCCAGCTCCTCCTTCGTGAGCTCGATCTTCGTCGCCGCCGCGTTCTCCGCCACCCGGCCCGGCTTGCGGGTGCCGGGGATCGGGATGACCGGGAGGCCGTGGACCTCGGCCTGCTGCTGGACCCAGGCCAGGGCGATCTGGCCCAGGGAGACGCCGTGGGCCTCGGCGACCGTGCGGATCGGGGCCAGGAGGGCCGCGTTGGCCGTGGCGTTGTCGCCCGTGAAGCGGGGCTGCTGGCGGCGGAAGTCGTCGGCGGTGAGCTCCTTGTCGGCGTTGGTGAAGGAGCCGGTGAGGAAGCCCCGGCCGAGCGGGGAGTACGGGACGAGGGCCACGCCCAGTTCACGGGCGGCCGGGACCACCTGGGCCTCGATGTCCCGGCTGAACAGGGACCACTCGGACTGCACGGCGGCGATGGGGTGGACGGCCTGCGCCTCGCGCAGCTCCGCCGCGGTGACCTCGCTCAGGCCCAGGTGCTTGACCTTGCCCTCGCGCACCAGTTCGGCCATGGTGCCGACGGAGTCCTCGATCGGCACGTTCACATCGCGCCGGTGCATGTAGTAGACGTCGATCGCCTCGACGTCCAGGCGCTTCAGGCTCGCCTCGACGGCCTGGCGGATGTAGGGCGGGTCGTTGCGGATGATCCGCCGGGTCGGGTCCTCCGGCGGGATGGCCAGGGCGAACTTGGTGGCGATCACCAGCTCGTCGCGGTGGGCCTTGAAGAACGGCGACAGGAACTTCTCGTTCTCCCCGTTGCCGTAGGCGTCCGCGGTGTCGTACAGCGTGACGCCGAGTTCCAGGGCCCGCTCCAGGGTGGCCCGGGACGCGTTCGCGTCCGTGGGGCCGTACGCGAAGCTCATGCCCATGCAGCCGAGGCCCTGGACGCCGGCCTCCGGGCCGGTGTCGCCCAGCCGTGCGGTGGCGATCCTGTTGTCGGTCATCCGGCCTTCTCCTTCTCCCAGTCGGCCCGACCCGCCTCGGCGTAGAAGCTGATCTTGTGGTCGAGCACGGCGAGTGTGTCCTGGAGCTCCGCGATCCGGGCCAGTACGTCCCGGCGGGTCGCCTCCAGCAGTTCGAAACGGTCCCCGAAGGTCTGGTCGCCCTCGCGCACCAGCTCCGCGTAGCGCACCATGTCGGCGACCGGCATACCGGTGAGCCGGAGCTTGCCGACGAAGTCGAGCCAGTCCAGGTCGCGGTTGCTGTAGCGGCGCTGGCCGGTGTGCGAGCGGTCGATGTGCGGCATCAGGCCGATGCGCTCGTACCAGCGCAGGGTGTGCGCGGTCAGGCCGGTGAAGGCGACGACCTCGCTGATCGTGTAGCTGTCCTGGCCCGCAGGGCGCCGGTGGGGGTGTGGCGGGGCGGCGCAGCTGTCGGTCCTGGTACCCGTGGTCTCCATCACCGTCATGACCCCAACGCTATGGCCTTGGAGTGCACTCCAAGCAAGCGGAACCGGTAAGAAATCCCCAGGACGCCGGGCGGGCGCGGTCGCTAGCGTGCGGGCCATGAGTCTCGTACGCCGTGCCACGACCGAGGACGCCGCTGAAGTGCTGCGGCTGCGCCAGGTGATGATCGACTCGCTGCCGGGCGGGGACCCGTCCAGGGCCTGGCACACGGAGGCGCTGCCGGCCCTGCGGGAGAGGCTCGGCGAGGCCGACGGGGACTTCGCGGCCTTCGTCGTCGACCACCCGGACCGGCCGGGAGCGCTGGGCGCGCTCGTCGTGGGCACGATCGACTACCGCATCGGGAAGGCGGGCAGCCCGCTCGGGCGCTCCGGATACGTCTTCAGCGTCGCCACCGACCCGGCCGCACGGCGGCGCGGGTACGCGCGCGCGTGCATGGACGAACTCCTGGAGTGGTTCCGCGAGCGCGGCGCGGGCCAGGTCATGCTGACCGCGTCCGCCGAGGCCGAGCCGCTCTACGCCGACCTCGGCTTCGTCCACAAGCCGGACCCCACGATGATTCTGAGGCTCTGAGCGCCTTAGGCTCGACGCCATGTCCTTGCAGAGCCTCGTGTTGATCGAGAACTGGCCGGTCCCCACCGCCGCGGCGGGCGTGGTGCGTGCCGACGGCACCGTCCTCGGCACCCACGGCCCGACGGCCCACCGCTTCCCGCTGGCCTCGGTCACCAAGCCGCTCGCGGCCTACGCCGTCCTCGTCGCGTACGAGGAGGGGGCGGTCGAGCTCGACGAACCGGCCGGGCCGACCGGCTCGACGGTCCGCCACCTCCTCGCGCACACCTCGGGGCTGGCCTTCGACGAGCACCGGGTGACGGCACCGCCCGGGGAGCGCCGGCTGTACTCGAACGCGGGCTTAGAGCAGCTCGGCGACCATGTCGCGAAGGCCACGGACATCCCGTTCCCGGAGTACCTGCGCCAGGCGGTCCTGGAGCCGCTGGGCATGACGTCGACGTCCCTGGAGGGCTCCCCCGCGAAGGACGGCGTCTCCACGGTCGAGGACCTGCTGCGCTTCGCGGCGGAGGTGCAGGCCCCGCGCCTCCTGGACCCGCGCACGGTCGCGGAGGCGATGACGGTCCAGTACCCGGGCACCAAGGGCGTCCTGCCCGGCTACGGCCACCAGAACCCCAACGACTGGGGCCTCGGCTTCGAGATCCGCGACTCCAAGTCCCCCCACTGGACCGGCTCTTCGTCCTCCCCCCGGACCTTCGGCCACTTCGGCCAGTCCGGCACGTTCCTGTGGACCGACCCGGACGCGGGAGCGGCCTGCGTGGCACTGACCGACCGCGCCTTCGGCCCGTGGGCGGTCGAGGCGTGGCCGGCCTTCACCGACGCCGTACTCGCCGGCCTCTAGGACATCTCCCACACCAGCAGCTCGGCCCCGGTCGCCGTCACCGCGTCCAGTTCCTTGGCGCCGGTGATCCGGGCCGCGTCACCGGGCCCCAACTCCTCGCCGTCCAGCCGCACTTCGCCGCGCACCACATGGACGTACAGACACCGCGCGTCCGGGATCGCGGTCCGCTCCCCCGCGGTCAGGCGGCGCACGTGGAGCATCGCGCCCGCCTCCGGGATCGCGTACGGCGTCGAGTCGGCGATGCCGCGGACGATCTCGTACGACGGCTCGCCGCCGGGCTCCAGGGGGGCGAGCCAGGTCTGCACGAAGGTCAGGGGGGTGCCGGCGTCGTTGCGTTCGACGTGCCGGACGCCCGCGGCGGCGCTGAGCCGCTGGACGTCACCGGCCCGTACGACCGTCGCGCGGCCCGTGGAGTCCCGGTGCGTCAGCTCCCCCTCGACCACCCACGTCACGATCTCGGTGTGGCTGTGCGGATGTTCGTCGAACCCGGCGCCGGGCAGCAGCCGCTCCTCGTTGCAGGCGATCAGCGCGCCGAACCGGAGGTTGTCGGGGTCGTAGTGCGGCCCGAACGAGAAGGCGTGCCACGACTCGATGCCCGCCCCGGGGTCCCCGCCTGGATAGCGCTCCGCCGCGCGCCGTACGTCCGTCACGGGACCACCGTAGTCCCGGGACGGGCCGCGGGTGGCGGTGCAGTCGGTACCCGGCGGCGCGCACTGACGTCCGGATAAGGCAGTCTTGTCCCCGTGCCCGAACCCGAACTCCGCAAGTCCGATCCCACCGCACCCGGTGCCCATCCCCACTCCGCGACCCTGAAGCGGCTGGAGAAGTCGTCCGGGTCTCTCGCGCAGCAGGCCATCGCGCGGATGGACGAGACGCTGCCGTGGTACCGGGCCATGCCCCCGGAGAACCGTTCCTGGATCGGGCTGGTCGCACAGGCCGGCATCGCGGCCTTCACGGAGTGGTTCCGGCATCCCGACGCCCCGCAGGCGATCTCCACCGACGTGTTCGGGACGGCTCCGCGCGAGCTGACCCGGGCCATCACGCTGCGGCAGACCGTGGAGATGGTGCGCACCACCATCGAGGTCATGGAGTCCGCGATCGACGAGGTCGCCGCCCCCGGTGACGAGTCCGTGCTGCGGGAGGCGCTGCTCGTCTACGCCCGTGAGATCGCCTTCGCCACCGCGCAGGTGTACGCCCAGGCCGCCGAGGCACGCGGTGCCTGGGACGCCCGCCTGGAGTCCCTCGTCGTGAACGCCGTGCTCAGCGGGGAGGCCGACGAGGGTGCCGTGAGCCGGGCCGCGGCGCTGGGCTGGAACGCGCCCGAGCATGTGTGCGTGGTGCTGGGCACCGCCCCCGACGGGGACTCCGAGCTCACCGTCGAGGCCATCCGCCGGGCCGCCCGGCACGCCAAGCTCCAGGTCCTGACCGGAGTGCTCGGGACCCGGCTGGTCGTCATCGCGGGCGGCAGCGACAACCCGCTCGCCGTGGCCAAGTCGCTGATCGGGCCGTATGCGGCCGGACCCGTGGTCGCCGGTCCCGTCGTACCCGATCTGCTGGCCGCGACCCGGTCCGCGCAGGCCGCCGCCGCGGGGCTCAAGGCGTGTTCGGCCTGGCAGGACGCCCCGCGCCCGGTCCTGGCGGACGACCTGCTTCCGGAACGCGCGATCGCCGGGGATCCCAGCGCGCGCGAGCAGTTGGTGGAGGAGATCTACAGACCGCTGGAGGAGGCCGGCTCCGCGCTCCTGGAGACACTCTCCGTCTACCTCGAACAGGCGTCCAGTCTGGAAGGCGCGGCCCGGATGCTCTTCGTGCATCCGAACACCGTGCGCTACCGGCTTCGACGTGTGACTGACGTCACCGGCTGGTCGCCCTCCGATGTACGTTCGGCGTTCACCTTGCGGATCGCGCTCATCCTGGGGCGTCTGGCCGACGGAGATCTCCAGCCCTAGGCTTTTGTCGGGGGCCCACAAAACCCCCTCATGTTCTTCGTCCCTGTCCCCACGGGCGGCCAGGGCCGCCCTCAAGAGAGAGTGTGAGAGTGCTCGTACTCGTCGCTCCCGGCCAGGGCGCCCAGACGCCCGGCTTCCTGACCCCTTGGCTCGAACTCCCCGGTGCCGCGGACCGCGTCGCCGCGTGGTCCGACGCCATCGGGCTGGACCTCGCCCACTACGGCACACAGGCCGACGCGGACGCCATCCGCGACACCGCCGTGGCCCAGCCGCTGCTGGTCGCGGCCGGGCTCCTGTCCGCCTCGGCACTCGGTGCCGTCACTCCTGGTGCGGTCGCGGGGCACTCCGTCGGCGAGATCACCGCCGCCGCGTTCGCGGGTGTCCTGGACGACACCGCCGCCCTCACCCTCGTACGCAAGCGGGGTCTGGCCATGGCCGACGCCGCCGCGATCACCGAGACCGGGATGTCGGCGCTGCTCGGCGGCGACCCCGAGGTCTCCGTCGCGCATCTGGAGAAGCTGGGGCTGACCCCGGCGAACGTCAACGGCGCGGGGCAGATCGTCGCCGCGGGCACGCTGGAGCAGCTCGCCGTGCTGAACGACGACAAGCCCGAGGGCGTCCGCAAGGTCGTCCCGCTCAAGGTCGCCGGCGCCTTCCACACGCATCACATGGCCCCCGCGGTCGACGTGCTCGCCAAGGCCGCCGCCGGTCTGACGCCGGGCGACCCGACGGTCCCGTACGTCTCGAACAAGGACGGGCAGACCGTCGCGACCGGTGCCGAGGTGCTGGAGCGGCTGGTCGGCCAGGTCGCGAACCCCGTGCGCTGGGACCTGTGCATGGAGACGTTCACCGCCCTCGGCGCGACCGCGCTGATCGAGGTGTGCCCCGGCGGCACGCTCACCGGTCTCGCCAAGCGCGCGATGAAGGGCGTACCGACGCTGGCCCTGAAGACCCCCGACGACCTCGACGCTGCTCGCGAGCTCATCGCCGAGCACGGTGCCTGAGAAGGAGCACGAGAGCATGTCGAAGATCAAGCCCAGCAAGGGCGCCGCGTACGCGCGCATCCTCGGCGTCGGCGGCTACCGTCCGACCCGGGTCGTGCCCAACGAGGTGATCCTCGAGACGATCGACTCGTCCGACGAGTGGATCCGCTCGCGCTCCGGCATCCAGACCCGGCACTGGGCGAACGACGAGGAGACCGTCGCCGCCATGTCGATCGAGGCGTCCGGCAAGGCGATCGCCGACGCCGGGATCTCCGCCGAGCAGATCGGCGGCGTGATCGTCTCGACGGTCTCGCACTTCAAGCAGACCCCGGCCGTCGCGACCGAGATCGCCGACAAGCTGGGCACGAACAAGGCCGCCGCCTTCGACATCTCGGCGGGCTGCGCGGGCTTCGGCTACGGGCTCACCCTCGCCAAGGGCATGATCGTCGAGGGCTCGGCAGAGTACGTCCTCGTCATCGGCGTGGAGCGGCTCTCCGACCTGACCGACCTGGAGGACCGGGCCACCGCCTTCCTGTTCGGGGACGGCGCGGGCGCGGTGATCGTGGGTCCCTCGCAGGAGCCGCACATCGGCCCCACCGTCTGGGGCTCCGAGGGCGACAAGTCCGAGACCATCAAGCAGACGGTGGCGTGGAACGAGTTCCGGCTCGGCGACGTCTCCAAGCTCCCGCTGGACAGCGAGGGCAACGTCAAGTTCCCCGCGATCACGCAGGAGGGCCAGGCGGTGTTCCGCTGGGCCGTGTTCGAGATGGCGAAGGTCGCCCAGCAGGCGCTGGACGCGGCCGGGATCAGCCCGGACGACCTGGACGTCTTCATTCCCCACCAGGCCAACGAGCGGATCATCGACTCGATGGTGAAGACACTGAAGCTGCCGGAGCATGTCACGGTCGCGCGTGACGTACGCACCACCGGCAACACCTCGGCCGCCTCGATCCCGCTCGCGATGGAGCGGCTCCTGGCGACCGGCGAGGCGAAGAGCGGCGACACCGCGCTCGTCATCGGATTCGGGGCGGGTCTCGTCTACGCCGCCACTGTCGTTACCCTCCCCTAGGCACTCCGTGCCGGATCACCCGGTCCGGTGCGGGAAGCACTGCCAACCCTCTGGATAAGAAAACGAAGGAGCGCCAACATGGCCGCCACTCAGGAAGAGATCGTCGCCGGTCTCGCCGACATCGTGAACGAGATCGCCGGCATCCCGGTTGAGGACGTCCAGCTGGACAAGTCCTTCACCGACGACCTGGACGTCGACTCGCTGTCCATGGTCGAGGTCGTCGTCGCCGCCGAAGAGCGCTTCGACGTCAAGATCCCGGACGACGACGTCAAGAACCTCAAGACGGTCGGCGACGCGACCGACTACATCCTCAAGCACCAGGCCTGAGCCACTGCTTGGGCCGGACGCTGACCGGCCCCGCCACCCGGCGGTGGCGCCGCTTAATCCTCGTACCGTTGGAGAAAGATTTCCCGTGAGCCCGACCAATCGCACCGTGGTCGTCACCGGTATCGGCGCAACCACACCGCTGGGTGGCGACGCAGCCTCTACCTGGGAGGGTCTCGTCGCCGGCAAGTCCGGCGTCAAGCCCCTGGAGCAGGAGTGGGCCGCCGATCAGGCGGTCCGCATCGCCGCACAGATCGCCGTGGAACCTTCCGAGGTCATTCCCCGGCCGCAGGCCCGCCGTCTGGACCGCTCGGCGCAGTTCGCGCTGATCGCGGCCAAGGAGGCGTGGGCCGACGCCGGTTTCGAGGCGAAGGCCGGTGACGACGAGAAGGTCGACCCCGACCGCCTCGGCGCCGTCATCGCCTCCGGCATCGGCGGTGTGACGACGCTGCTCGACCAGTACGACGTGCTGAAGGAGAAGGGCGTTCGCCGGGTCTCCCCGCACACCGTGCCGATGCTGATGCCCAACAGCCCGTCCGCCAACGTGGGTCTGCTCGTCGGCGCCCGCGCGGGTGTGCACACCCCGGTCTCCGCCTGCGCGTCGGGCGCCGAGGCCATCGGCTACGCCATCGAGATGATCCGTACCGGCCGGGCCGACGTCGTCGTCGCCGGTGGCACGGAGGCGGCGATCCACCCGCTGCCCATCGCCGCGTTCGGCAACATGATGGCGATGTCCAAGAACAACGAGAACCCCGAGGGCGCCTCGCGCCCCTACGACGTCGGCCGTGACGGCTTCGTCATGGGCGAGGGCGCCGGTGTGATCGTCCTGGAGTCCGCGGAGCACGCGGCGGCGCGCGGGGCCCGCGTGTACGCCGAGGCCGTCGGTCAGGGCATCTCCGCCGACAGCCACGACATCGTGCAGCCGGAGCCGGAGGGGCGGGGCATCTCCGCCGCTCTGCAGCACCTGCTGGACCGCACCGACCTGGACCCGGCGGAGATCGTGCACGTCAACGCGCACGCGACGTCGACGCCCGCCGGTGACATCGCCGAGCTGAAGGCCCTGCGCAAGGTGTTCGGGGACGACGCCGACCACATGGCGGTCTCGGCCACCAAGTCCATGACGGGCCATCTGCTGGGTGGTGCCGGTGGCGTGGAGACGGTCGCGACCGTGCTCGCGCTCTACCACCGGGTGGCTCCGCCGACCATCAACGTCGAGAACCTCGACCCCGAGGCCGAGGCCGCCGCGGACGTGGTCCGCGGCGAGGCCCGCAAGCTGCCCGTGGAGGGCCGTATCGCCGCGCTGAACGACTCGTTCGGCTTCGGTGGGCACAACGTGGTGCTGGCGTTCCGCACGGTCTGAGGATCGTCCGTACGCAACTGAAGGGCCCCCACCGGTCGGTGGGGGCCCTTCGGATGCCCGGGAGACTCGGACGACCGGGAGACTCAGACGACCTGGTGCAGCCAGCGGACCGGAGCGCCCTCGCCCGCGTACCTGAACGGTTCCAGTTCGTCGTCCCAGGGCTTGCCCAGCAGCTTGGACAGTTCCGACTCCAGGTCGGTCTCGCCCTGCTGTGAGCGCGTGAGCGCGGCGCGCAGGCGGTCCTCCGGGATCAGGATGTCGCCGTGGATGCCCGTCACCGCGTGGAAGATGCCGAGGTCGGGGGTGCAGCTGTAGCGCTCGCCCTCGGCGGTGGCGCAGGGCTCGGCCGTGACCTCGAAGCGGAGCAGGTGCCAGCCTCTGAGGGCGGAGGCGAGCTTGGACGCGGTGCCGACCTCGCCCTTCCAGGAGAACTCGGAGCGCCAGGTGCCGGGCGCGGCCGGCTGCCGGATCCAGTCGAGGTTGACGCGCGTGCCGAGCACCCCGGCGACGGCCCACTCGACGTGCGGGCACAGCGCGCGCGGCGCGGAGTGCACGTACAGAACTCCACGTGTCGTCACCGGGACCTCCGGGCAGAGCGGGACAAGTCTTGCTGGCTGGCATGGCGGCGATGGCAGGCAGCCACGTTGATGGCGAGGCTACCGTGCGGCGGCGCAAGGAGTGTGACGTACCGTCGGTCCCGATGCCCCGAAACGCCCGCCATTCACCCGGCAGGACGCTAGTACGGGTCCCGATCGTTCCCTCGGGGCCGTCGGGAACTCCCGTGCGTTGTCATAGGAGGACGACCATTTCACGAGGGGATCACCACGGATGCGGAAGCAGGGCCACCGCTCGCGGGCCGGCGTCGCCGTCCTGACCGCGGCTCTCCTGGGCGTCGCCGGCTGCGACGCGGTGGGGGGCGACTCGGCGGGCCCCACCCAGAAGCCCAGTCCCTCGGCCAGGCCGACGCCCGCGTGGGACAGCAGCCCGGGTTCGGTGGCCGCGGTGGGCGACTCCATCACCCGCGGCTTCGACGCCTGCTCGGTGCTCACCGACTGCCCCGAGGTGTCCTGGGCGACCGGCGCCAGTACCAAGGTCGACTCGCTCGCCGTACGGCTGCTGGGGCGCGCGAAGGCGGCCGAGCGGAGCTGGAACTACGCGGTGTCCGGGTCGCGGATGGCCGACCTGTCCACGCAGATGGCACAGGCGGCCTCACGCGCGCCGGGTCTGGTCACGGTGATGGCGGGCGCCAACGACGCCTGCCGGGACTCCACGGCGGCGATGACCTCGGTGGCCGACTTCCGGGCCGGCTTCGAGGACGCGCTGAGCGTGCTGCGCGAGAAGGCGCCCAAGGCGCAGGTGTACGTGGCGAGCGTGCCGAACCTCAAGCGGCTGTGGTCCGAGGGGCGCACCAACCCGGTGGGCAAGCAGGTGTGGAAGCTGGGCCTGTGTCCGTCGATGCTCGCCGACGCGGACTCCCTGGACGCGGCGGCGACCGCGCGCCGGGACACCGTGCAGGACCGGGTGGAGGCCTACAACTCCGTACTGAAGGCGGTGTGCGCGAAGGACGAGCGGTGCCGGTACGACGGCGGCGCGGTGTACGACTACCGGTTCGGCACCGACCAGCTCAGCCACTGGGACTGGTTCCATCCGAGTGTGGACGGACAGGCGCGGCTGGCCGAGATCGCGTATCGCCGGATCACGTCCGTGACCTAAAGTTCCGCACATGAACGAACTCTTCGCCACACTCTCCGACGGCACGAAGGTCCACCGCTGGACGCTGGAGCGCGCCGGTGTCCGGGTGCGCATTCTGTCGTACGGCGGGATCGTGCAGTCCGTCGAGGTCCCGGACCGGGACGGGCGTACGGCCGACGTGGTGCTGGGGTTCGCCGACCTGGAGGGGTACCTGGAGCACTCCGGTCCGTATCTCGGCGCCTTCATCGGGCGGTACGCGAACCGGATCGCGGGCGCCCGCTTCGAGCTGGACGGGCTGACGTACGCGCTGGCGCCCAACAACGCGCCCAACTCCCTGCACGGCGGCGAGCACGGCTTCGACAAGCGGGTCTGGGACATGGCGCCCGCCGGGGAGTTCGGGGTGCGGCTGAGCCGGGTCAGCGAGCACGGCGAGGAGGGTTTCCCGGGGCGGCTGGAGGTCTCGGGGACGTACTCGCTGGACGAGTCGGGGGCGCTGCGGATCGCGTACGAGGCGGTCACCGACGCGCCGACCCCGGTGAACCTGACCAACCACAGCTACTTCAACCTGGCCGGGTCCGGGAACGCGGGCGGGCACGAACTGCGGATCGACGCCTCGCGGTTCACGCCGGTCGACGCGGACCTGATCCCGACGGGTGTCGAGGAGGTCGCGGACACGCGCTTCGACTTCCGCGAGGCACGGAAGGCCGGGGCGGGCTACGACCACAACTTCGTGCTCGACAAGGGGGTCACCCAGCAGGCCCTGGAGGTCGCCGAGCTGTACGACCCCGCGTCCGGGCGGGTGCTCACGGTGGCGACCACCGAGCCGGGGCTCCAGCTGTACACCGCGGACCATCTGACCGAGCCCTTCGCGCCCGGCGACGGCATCGCGCTGGAGACCCAGCACTTCCCGGACTCCCCGAACCGCCCGGAGTTCCCCGGCACCGTGCTGCGGCCGGGCGAGGTCTACCGCTCGGAGACGGTGTACGGGTTCTCCAGCCGGTAGGGCTTTCCAGCTGGTAGGGCTTCCTGCCGGCAGGGCTTTGCGGCCGGTGAAAGAAACGAGCCCCGGCCCAGGGGTCAGGTCCCGGGCCGGGGCTGCTTGTGCGAGGGCTGTGCCCTCTGGGATCAGACGTTAATCGTCGCGGTCACCCGACGGTCCTCGATCGAGCGTCCGACCTGGATTTCGTACGAACCCTTCACATACGACCACGATGAGGTCTTCTCGTCCCAGATCTCGAAGGCCCTGCGCGGAATCTCGACGGTGACCTCGACGCTGTCGCCGGGACCGGCCTCGGCGCCCGCGAACCCGGCGAGCCGGCGGGCCGGGCGCTCGGCGTCGGGCTCGGCGGGGGCCAGGTAGACCTGGACGACCTCGCGGCCGGGGCGGGTGCCGGAGTTGCGCAGCCGGACCCGGACGGTGGCGCCCTGGACCTCGACGGACTCATAGGTCCAGTCGGTGTAGCCGAGGCCGTGGCCGAAGGGGTACGCCGGAGCGCGGCCCGCCTTCTCCCAGGCGGTGTATCCGATGAACACGCCTTCCTCGTAAGGGAGTTGGCCGTCGGTGGGGGTGACCCGGGTGACCGGGGCGGCGGCCAGGGTGCCCCAGGTGGTGGGGAGGCGGCCGCCGGGCTCTTCGGCGCCGGTCAGCACGTCGGCGAGGGCCGCGCCGCCCTCCTGGCCGGGGAACCAGCTGAGCAGGACGGCGGCGACGTCCTCGCGCCAGGGCAGCTCCACCGGGGAGCCGGAGTTGACGATCACGACGGTGTTCGGGTTGACGGCGGCGACCGCGCGGACCAGGTCGTCCTGGCGTCCCGGCAGGGTCAGGTCCTTGCGGTCGTAGCCCTCGGACTCGACGCGGTCGGTGGTGGCGACCACGACGACGGCGGTGTCGGCGCCGCGTGCCGACTCGACGGCCTCGGCGATCAGTTCGTCGGGGTCGCGCCGCGGTTCCTGGTGGGCGAGGGAGAAGCCGACGACCTTCATCGGGACGTCGTCCGGGAAGACCACGGTGTGCGTCAGGGAGACCTCGACCGGCTCCCCCGCGGTCAGTTCGACCCGGGCGCGCGGCTCGGGGGCGCCGAAGAAGGAGACGAACGGGTCGTCCTCGTCGGTGGTCTGGACGTCGTCGTAGTACGTGGTGCCGCCGACCACCAACCGGAAGGCGCCGAGGCCCTTGGTGCCGAAGGTGTGGGTGCCGGTCTCGCGCGGGGTGAAGGTGCCGGTCAGCTCTACGGAGTGCAGGCGGTCGTGGGTGACACCCTCGGGGAGGTCCGAACCCATCCACTGGATCTGGCCGTTGGGCGCGGAGGCGGTGCCGATGACGGTGCCGGCCGCGTCACGGCAGACCGCCCTCAGGCCGAACCCCTTGTCGGCGACGGCGAGTTCGGTGTTGGGATCGGCGCCGACGGTGTAGGTCAGGGCGCCCTCGGGGAGGGCGGCGGTGAGGCCTTCGAGCGGGGAGACGATCCGGTCCGGGAAGACGGTGGCGGAGCCGCCGCCGAGGACCCGGGCGTCGCGGGCGGCGGCGCCGGTGAGGGCGACCGTGCCCTGCCGCAGGGGCAGCGCCCCCTGGTTGCGGACCAGGACGAAGGAGCGGCGGGCGATCTCGCGGGCCAGTCCGATGCCGTCGACGCTCTCGGGCAGTTCGGTGACGACGGGTTCGGCGCCGGCCAGGATGCCTACGCGGGCGGCGAGCCGCAGCACATTGCGTACGGCGGTGTCGACCGAGGACTCCTCGACGTCGCCGTCGCGCACGGCCTGTGCGAGGGGCGCGCCGTAGACGGTCCGGGGGCCGGGCATGGCGACGTCGAGGCCGCCCTCGACGGCGGCCTTGGTGGAGCGGGCGGCCATCCAGTCGGAGACGTTGTAGCCGTCGAAGCCCCATTCGCCGCGCAGGACTTCGTTGACGAGGTAGTGGTGCTCGGTCATCGTCGTGCCGTTGACCGTGTTGTAGGCGGTCATGATGCCCCACGGGTGGGCGTTCTCGACGATGTGCTCGAAGGGCGCCAGGTACAGCTCGCGCAGGGCGCGTTCGGAGACCAGGTTGTTCACCGTGAAGCGGTCGGTCTCGGCGTCGTTGGCGACGAAGTGCTTGACGGTGGTGCCGACTCCGCCCTCCTGGACGCCGTTCACGTACCCGGCGCCGATCCGGCCCGTCAGGTACGGGTCCTCGCTGTAGGCCTCGAAATGGCGGCCGCCGAGCGGGGAGCGGTGGAGGTTGACGGTGGGGGCGAGCAGGACGTGGACGCCCTTGCGGCGGGCCTCCTGGGCGAGCAGCCGGCCGGCCCTGCGGGCGAGTTCCGGGTCCCAGGTGGCGGCCAGCGCGGTCGGGGAGGGCAGGGCGATCGAGGGGTCGTCGGCGCTCCAGCGCACGCCCCGGACGCCGATCGGGCCGTCGGACATGACGAGGGAGGCCAGGCCGATCTCCGGGAGCGCGGGCAGGGTCCACATGTCCTGGCCGGACAGCAGGCCCGCCTTGGCGTCCAGGTCGAGCGCGGCGAGGGCCGTCTCCACGGCGGCCTCGCGGGCCTGGTCGGCGGGGGTGGTCCCCTGGGGTGCCTCGGGTTCCGCCATGGCGGTGCCTCCTCGTTGAAGTCCGTGCGGTCCTCTCGTCTCATCGTGCATCGTTTACCTGGCGAGCGGTAGGTTTCGTTATTCTGCCGTTATATTTGGCTCGTCGGGATGCCGTACGGTGACGCCATGAGCACCAGGACCAGAAGCGAGGAGCGCCGGGCGGAGATCGTCCGGGCGGCCCTGGAGGTCATCGCCGAGCGCGGCTACCGGGGGGCGAGTCTGGCGGCGGTGGCCGAGCGGGTCGGGCTGACCCAGCAGGGGCTGCTGCACCACTTCCCGACGAAGGACGCGCTGCTGGTCGCGGTCCTGGAGGAGCGGGACAAGTGGGACGCGGTGCCGGACGGCAGCTGGCGGATCGATCTGCTCGCCTCGCTGGTCGAGTACAACGCCATGCGGCCCGGCATCATCCAGACCTTCTCGGCGCTCCTCGGCGAGAGCGTGACGGAGGGCCACCCGGCCCGTGCGTACTTCACCGACCGCTACACCCGGGTCCGCGACACGATGGCCCTGGCCCTGCGCTCCGAGTACGGCGACCGCCTCCCCAACGGCCTCACCCCGGAGCGCACGGCCCCGCTGCTCGTCGCCGTGATGGACGGACTCCAGTACCAGTGGCTCCTGGACCCGGAGTCGGTGGACATGCCGGGCGCGTTCCGCGACTTCCTGCACCTGCTGGGCGAACCAACGGACTGACGGCCCGTCAACTCACTGCTTCCAGACCGCCGCCAGGCTCTTGCTCACCACGACGAGAGCCCCGAGCAGCACCGCCCCGCCGGTGTCCCCCGCGGCCACCAGCGCGAGCACCCCGGCCCCGAACCACAGCGCCTCGAAGCCGACCCGGGCGAGACCGCGCGTCTTGTACGGCGCCTTCCGCGCCCCGAACAGCGCCCACAGGGCGATCAGCAGCGCGGGGGCGGCCAGGCCCAGCAACCAGGTCAGCGGGGTGGCGACGTGCCGGGTGAAACCCCAGTACGAGGCGCCCGCCAGAGCGCCCAGCTCGACGAGGAAGAGAACGCCCAGGTTGACTGCCTTCATGGACGGCAGTATCACCCGGCCGCCGGGACCGCCGCCACGATCTCGATCTCGATCCGGGCCTCCGGGCGGAAGAGGCGGGGGACCTCGAAGGTCATGCTCGTGGGCGGGGTGCCGGTGAGGAACTCCCTTCTCACCGTGCCGTATTGCTCCAGTTCCGAGATGTCCGTGAGGTAGGTGCGGATGTTGATGACATGGGACAGGGCCGCGCCGTGGGCGGCCAGGAGGGCGGTGAGGGTCTCGAAGATTGCGCGGGTCTGGTCGGCGAGTGTGCCGCCCTCGGCGATCTGGCCGGAGACGAACAACAGGGCGCTGCCGTCGGCCTGTTCGACCCGGGCGACCTGAGAGTAGTAGGGGCTCAGCGGCCGGGGCGCGCCGGCGGGGTTGTCGAGGGTGATCCGCATGCCGTCGACGCTAGGTCCGCGCTTGCGATGCGACAAGCGAATGTCCAGCATGGGCGGCATGCCGAATCCGCATCGCACCGACGTCCCCGACCTGTCCACCGTCTGGCTGCGGGTGTTCCTGGAGGTCGCCCGGCACGGCTCGTTCACCGTGGCCTCGCGTGCGCTCGGCTGGACGCAGTCGGCGGTGTCCCGGCAGATCTCCTCGCTGGAGGGGGCGTTGGGCGGGGCGCCGCTGTTCGACCGGCTGCCGCGAGGGGTGCGGCTGACGGAGGCCGGGCGGGCGCTCGTGCCGCATGCCGAGGCCGTCACCGGGGCCCTGCACACGGCCGCGCGCGAGCTGGCGGCGCTGCGTGAACTCGCGGGCGGGCGGCTGCGGTTCGGGGCGTTCCCGACGGCGGACGCGGCGCTGGTCCCGCACGCCCTCGGCGTCTTCGGGAGCCGCCACCCCGGGGTGCGGGTGTCCCGTGAGGAGGGGCTCACGCCGGCGCTGCTGGACCGGCTCGTCGAGGGGCGGCTGGATCTCGCGGTCGTCTCCACGACGAGCGGCGCGCCGCTGTCGTCGTACGAACTCCGCCATCTGCTCGACGAGTCGCTGTACGTCGCCGTCCCGGCCGGGCATCCGCTGGCGGGCGGCGGTCCCGTGCGGCTCGGGCGGCTGGCCGGCGCTGACTGGATCTCCGGGAGCCCGCGGCCCGAGGGCACGCTGCTCGACGCGGCGCTGCGGCAGGGGTTCCGGCCGCGGATCGCGCATGTCGTCGGCGAGTGGACCGCCAAGCAGGGGTACGTCGCCGCCGGGCTCGGCGTGGCCCTCGTCCCGGCGCTGGCCGCGGAGTCCGTACGGCCGGACATCGCGCTGCTCCCCGTGCTGGACGAGGGGGCTCCGGCGCGGGCGGTGTACGCGGCGACGGTACGCGGGCGGTCCCTGCCACCGGCGGCGGAGGCGTTCGTCGGGGCGCTGCGGGAGGCGGCGGGGCGGATTCCGCGCACGCCCGCCACGCTGGCGTAGACCACTTCCCCACGCGATACTGCGGTCGTCCGGCACCACTCGCGCCCCACAGCGACGGAAGGCCTGAACTGCCTTGAGATCCCTACGCGTTCGGATCGGATTCCTCGGACTGGCCCTGCTGGCGGGACTGGCCGCCCCCGTGACCCCGGCAGCCGCCGCCACGGCCGCGCCCTCGCCGACGGTGGAGGAGAAACGGCTCGACAAGGCCGTACCGCGGGAGATCCTGGAGCGGTCCGGGTTCGACGCCGTGACGCTCCGCTTCAGCCGGGCGCTCGGGGCGGCCGGGTCGTACGCCGAGGCCAGGAAGGTCGTCGAACGGCAGGGGGCCGGGCTGTGGCAGCGGGCCGTCGACCGGGCGCAGGGGCGGGGGCCCGCCGGTGGGGACCTGAGCCGGGACGACGACCGGCCGCTGTACTGGGCGCGGTTGACGATGACCCGTGAAGTGCGCACCTGGGAGCCGTCGTTCGGGCTGTCGGCCCCCCAACGGGCCGCCCTGCTCGACGAGTTGGAGCGGACCTCGCGCGGGCAGACCTCGGTGCGCTTCCCGCACCGGCACGGGCTGAAGCGGGTGCTCGTCACCGGGTTCGATCCGTTCACGCTGGACCGGGACATCCGGATCTCCAACCCGTCCGGGGCGACCGCGCTCGCGCTCGACGGAACGGTCGTCGAGACCGCGGCGGGGCCCGCCCGGGTGGAGACCGTGGTGTTCCCCGTGCGGTGGCGGGACTTCACCGACGGGACGGTGGAGCGGGCGCTGCGGCCGTATCTGAAGCAGGTGGACCTCTTCACGACCGTGAGTCAGGGACGGGTGGGGCGCTTCGACGTGGAGCGGACCAACGGGGCCTGGCGGGGCGGGTTCCCGGACAACGACAACGTCGGGGTGACGGGCCTGGTGCCGGTCTCCGACCCGGCCTCGCAGCCGCAGTGGACGACCACGACCTTGCCGTACGAGAAGATCGTCGCCGCCGGCACCGGGCGGTTCCCGGTGTACGACCACACGAGTGTGACCGAGATCCCGGCGGGCGGCACACAGCCCGTCGTGCAGCCGGACGGACCGACCGAGGGGTCCGCCGCGCGGGCCGGGGGCGGCGGGGACTACCTGTCCAACGAGATCGCCTACCGGGCCACGCTGCTGCGGGACCGGCTCGGGCTGCACGACGTGCTGCCGGGCGGCCATGTGCACACGCCTGTCCTGGAGTTCGGGGCGGGGAACACGGACCCGGCGACGGGGACGGTGACCGATCCGGGGTTCGTGAGGAACCGGGTGGACATCATCGCGCAGGTGCGGGCGATCGTGGCGGTGGCGCTGGGGGCGGACGCCTAGGGCGTGCTACGGATTCAGCCGGGAGCCGGCTCGTCCGGGGTCGGCTCCTGCTCGGGGTCCTCCTCGTCCTGCGTCTCCTCCCCCAGCAGGTCGCGGGCCATCAGTGTCGCTCCCGCCACCGCGCCCGGCATCAGGAAGACCGCCACGAAGGGGACCAGGAAGGCCAGGCCGAGCGGGGTGCCGAAGCCCCAGATCAGGGGCTTGCGGGAGCGGAGGAGGGTCAGGCGGGCGCGAAGGTCGACACCGCGGCGCTGGAGGGCGACCGCGGTCAGTTCCTCGGTGAGGAAGAAGCCGGTGACGAAGAACCCGACGACCGGGACCACGGTCTGGCCGACGAAGGGGACGAAGCCCAGGGCGAAGAGGAGCACGGCCCACAGGAGGGCGCGGATCACGATGCGGAGGCTGTCCCGCGCGGAGATCCACAGGTCGCGCCAGAGCGGGAGGCCGGACTCGGGGGCCGTGCCGTCCGGGGAGACGTCCCGGTCGACCCGCTCGGAGAGGCTTTCGTAGAAGGGCTGCCCTATCAGGAGCGTGACCGCCGTGAAGGTGAGCACCGCGAGGAGGAGGGCCAGCGCGAAGAGCACGACCGTGAGGAAGCCGCGGAACAGGCCCTGCCACGGGCTCGACCAGTCGTCGGCGAACGGCGTCGCCCAGGACACCGCGTCCCCGCCCCAGGTCGCGAGCGCCACCAGGGCCGCCACATAGAGCACGAGGGTGATCAGGCCCGGGATCAGGCCGAAGCCGTACTGCCTGCCGTGCCGGGCCACCCAGCGCTGGCCCTTCAGGAGGTACTGGAAGCCCGCCGCAAGATCACGCATGGCCAGAACCCTATCGGGTGCCCGTCACGCGGGAGATACGGCCACCACGACCCCCCGGTCCGCCGCCGGGGCCACCGCCGCGGACACCCTGACCGCCACCGCCCGGGCCACGCCGCCGGTGCGGGAGGCGGCGGCGAGCAGCGCGGGCTGGAGCCGCTCCAGGCCCGACACGAACAGTTCCTCACCGGCGATCAGCACCGGACGGGCCGCCTTCGCGGTGGCCGCCGCCGCGTCCGTCAGGTCGGCGAGCGGCGGGAGCGTCGCGCGTACGACCCCGGCGCCGGCGGCGGCAGCACGCTCGGCCAGCGCCACCTGGAGGGGCATCAGCGGGGCCAGCGCGGCCGTCAACGCGTCGGCGACCCGGCGGAGTTCGGGTGTGGAGTCCTCCAGCACCCCGGTCGCGGCACGGATCAGCGGGGTGAGGGCGAGGAGGGCTCCGGCGGCCACGCCCGCCGCCGCGGGGAGCAGCGGTGACGTCGCCTCGACCAGCTCGCCGAGCGCGGTCGCGAACTCCTCGACCGCGGGTTCCACCGCGTCCAGGACGGGCAGCAGGCTGTCGCCGAGGGCGGCGAGCAGGGCCTGGGCCGGTTCGCTCACCGGGTGCACCGCGAGCGGGGCGCCGGTGGTGCCGAGGCGGGTGAGAGTGTCGACGATCCGGTAGAACGCCTCCTGGGCCTGCGGGGAGGCGCTCGCCTCGGCCAGTTCCGCCGTCGTCTCGCGCAGCACGCGCAGCGCCTCGGCGCCCGAACCGTCGCGCGGGTCGAGGGTGTTGATCGCGATCCTGGTGATGTTCCCGGCCGTGTCGAGGAGTTGGCCGGTGATGTCGGTGGTGCTGCGTGCCATGCGCAGGACGTCGTCCCTGCTGGGGAGCGAAGGGATCGTGGCCATGGGCTTCTCCTGTGGAATCGCTGTGGGAATCGCTCGCCGCCCGCTTCCGACCCCCTCAGCATGCCCCGTCCGGGCGGCACGAGATGCGCCATCCGGGGCATCCGCGCCACGAACTCCCTCTTGTTGCGGTTGAGTCGAACAGGTACATCTCGCCGTACCGATCTCAGGAAGCTCCGGAGGAGGTACGCGTGCACACCACGAGAACCGTTTCTGCGAGACCCGTCCTGCTCATCGCCCTCACCGGCTCGCTGCTGCTCGTCCCGAATGGCGCGACCGCGGACCCCGAACCCCCCACCCGTGAGAGGGCGGGCGACCAAGGCCCGGCCCGGGCCCCGGAGAGCGCGGCGCTACGAGCGCTCACCGCCCCGGCCACCGGCTTCACCGGCACCACCCGCGGCTATCCGCGCGAACAGGTGCTCACCCCCGACCCGGAGAACCCGGCCGACAGGTCCATCAAGCTGGGCCTCACCCCGTACCACTCGATCGCCCCGAGACTCAACGCCCTCCAGCGGCTCGGCGACCGGGTGAGCGTCGAGGTCGCGGGGCGCTCGGCGGGCGGGCACCGGCTCTACCTCGTCACCGTGACCGCACCGGAGACGACCGCGCAGACACGCGCCCAGGAGCGGATGCGCGAGCTGATCGAGAACGCGCCCGCGACCGCCGCCAAGTCCCGGGAGATCAGGGCGGGTTACAAGACGCCGGTCTTCGTCAACAACAACATCCACGGCAACGAGTGGGAGGGCACGGACGCCTCCCTGAAGGCCGTGGAGCGGCTCGCGACCGCGACGGACGCCCGCACCGAGGATCTTCTCGCCCACTCCCGGCTGTACTTCAACATCACGGCGAACCCGGACGGCCGGATCGCCGGGACCCGCGCGAACGCCAACGGCTTCGACCTGAACCGGGACTTCGTGACCGCCTCGCAGCCCGAGACACGGGCGATGCGGCAGATCGAGATCGACAAGCAGCCCGCCGTGCTGCTCGACCTGCACGGCTACGTCAACGGCACCCTGATCGAGCCGACCACTCCCCCGCACGGCGAGAACTACGAGTACGACCTCTTCCTGAAGAACACCTACGCCAACGCGCTCGGCATGGAGTCCGCCGTCAACGGCCTCGACTACACGCCCGCGAAGGACGGTGTGGAGCCCGCGCAGATCCCCTTCCGGGACCAGGAGGAGGGCTGGGACGACTGGCCGCCGATCTTCACCCCGCAGTACGCGGCCTTCCACGGCACGGTCGCCGCGCACACCGTGGAGATCCCGCTGGCCGTGAACAACTCCCTCTACGACAGCCTGCCCGTGGCCGAGCTGCGGCGGCGGTCCGCGATCAACACGGCCGTGGCGGGCGCGGCCGTCGACGCCACGCTCGACTTCGTGCGGAAGCGGCGGACCTCGCTGATCGCCGACCAGATCGAGGTCTTCCGGCGCGGTGCGGCGGGGGCCGCCCAGGTGCCGGTGTCCGAGGCGACGGTCCCCGGGGTGCCGGGCATCGGGCCCGAGGACGTGTACACCACCGAGTTCCCGCGCGCGTACGTGATTCCGGCGGGCGGGAACGACACCGCCGCCGCCCGGCTCGTCGACCACCTGATCGCCGACGACGTCCGTGTGAGCCGCGCGGCCGGTGACTTCCGGCTCGGCGGACGGTCGTACGCGAAGGGGTCGTACGTCGTCGACATGCGCCAGCCCAAGCGGGGTCTGGCCAACTCGCTGCTCGCGGACGGGCGGGACATCAGCGGCAAGGTCTCGGTGATGTACGACATCTCGGGCTGGAGCCTGGGCCGGCTGTGGGGCGCGAAGGTCACGCCGGTGCCGTCCGGGAGCCTGGCCGGGGTGCCGCTGCGGCCGGTCCGGGCCGCCTCGGACGTGGGGCGGGTGGCCGCGCGCGGGGACCTGCGGCTGCGGCTGACCGACCCGCAGGAGATCGCGGCGCTCAACTCCCTTCTCCAGCAGGGTGTTCCGGTACGGCGGGCCGCCGACGGCAGTGCGGTCGTGCCCGCGTCCGCGCGCGCCCTGGCCGCCGAGGCCGCTCGCGTCCACGACGTGGTGTTCGAGGCGACGCGGCAGAAGGGCACCGCGGAGTTCCGCCGCACGCGGGTGGCCGCCGCCGTGACCTCCGGGGAGCTGTTCGCGCTCAGGGAGATGGGCTTCGAGGCCGTGCCGGTGTCGACGGCCGTCCTGAACGCCGGTTTCGACTGGTCGGCGGTGGACGTGCTGTTCGTGTCGGCGGGCCTCGACCGCGACTCCCTCACCACGGGCGCCCGCACGGCCCTGGACGCCTTCCTGGGCGCCGGGCACGGGCTCGTCGGGCGCGGGAGCGTGGGTGCCGAACTGAGCGCCGCCACGGGTCTGTTGGCGGCTACGGCGGTGGAGGGCAACGGGGACGCCAACGGGGTGGTGCGGGTGCGGAACTCGGGCCCGGTGACCGACGGCGCCCCGGACCACGGGTTCGTCTACGCGCCGGTCTGGTTCACCGGTCTCGGCCCGGGGGTGCGGGTCGAGCAGTCGTACGCCACCGGGAACCCGCTGGTCTCCGGGCACTGGCGGCCCCTGCCGGACGGCTCCGGCGGGCCCTCGGCGGCGGCCGGGCGGGCCTCTGTGATCAGCGGTCCGCGAGCCGTCCTGTTCGGTACCGAGCCTCTCTTCCGGAACCATCCGAAAGGGGAGTTCGCCCAGGTCGGGCGGGCATTGTTCACCATGGCACACGCGAGCAGCGGCTGAAGTTGAGGAGAGCGGATGACGCAGGAGATCCACGGCACCGTCGCGGACGGCTTCGAAGCGGCGCGCGAGGAGTTCGCCGCGTTCGTGGCAGGCGAACGGCCCGACTACGAGGGGCAGTTGAGCGCGTTCGTGAACGGCAGGCAGGTCGTCGACCTGTGGGCCGGCGAGGGCGCCGGACCGGACTCCCTCCACGGCGTGTTCTCGTCGACCAAGGGTGCCGCCCATCTGGTGGTCGCGCTCCTCGTGCAGGAGGGCACGCTGGAGCTGGACCGCAAAGTCACCTACTACTGGCCGGAGTTCGGGGCCGAGGGCAAGGGGCAGCTGACCCTGCGTGATCTGCTGGCGCACCGGGCCGGGGTGGTCGGGCTCGACTCCGGTTTCACCGCGCAGGAGCTGACGGACGACCGGGCGATGGCCGAACGGCTCGCGGACCAGCGGCCGTTCTGGCGTCCGGGCACGGCGTTCGGCTACCACGCCCTGGTGATCGGGGCGTTGACCGGGGAGATCGTGCGGCGCGCGACGGGCCGCACCCTCCAGGAGGTGTACGAGGAGCGGATCCGGGCACCGTACGGCCTCGACTTCCACCTGGGCCTGCCCGAGTCCCTCGAACCGCGTTACCGCCCGGTGCAGCCGATGGCTCCGACGGCCAAGCAGCAGGCCCTGCTGGACGCGGTGCCGACCGGGCCGCACACCCTGGCCTCGATCGCCTTCAACCAGCAGGTGCCGAATCCGGGGGACCTCGTCGGTTACGCCAACTCCCGTGCCGTACGGGCGAAGGGCCCGGCGTCGGCGGGCGGGGTCGCGGCGGCTCGGGGGCTCGCCGGGATGTACGCGGCGGCGATCAGCGAAGTCGCCGAGCGGCCGCCCCTGTTGAAGCCGGACACCATCGCGGAGGTGGGCCAGATCCACTCCATCGGCCACGACCTGGTGGCCCGCGCCCACAAGTCGTACGGCCTGGGCTTCCAGGCCACGGCCGACATGTGGTACCCGTTCCTCGGCGCCGGGGCCTTCGGCCACAGCGGCGCGGGCGGCTCCCAGGCCTTCGCCGATCCGCGCAGCGGCCTGGCCTACGGCTACACCCGCCGCCGGATGGCGTTCCCGGGCGGGGCCGCGCCGGAGAACGAGCGGTTCGTGCGGGCCGTGCACCAGGCGGCTCTGGCCGTATGACGGAAACGGCTCCGGCCGAATGACGGAGACGGAGGCGGTACCCCACGTCCAGGGGTGCCGCCTCCGTCCGGTGCGACCGGCGGGCTCCGTCAGACGAGGGTCACGGAGATGTTCCCGCGGGTCGCCTTCGAGTACGGGCAGACCTGGTGGGCCTTCTCAAGGAGGGCCCTGGCGGTGGCCGCGTCGGTGTTCGGGAGGGTCGCGGAGATCTCGACGATCAGGCCGAAGCCGTCGTCGTTGCGGCCGATGCCGACCTTCGCGGTGACCGTGGAGCCGGAGATGTCGGCGTTCTCCTGGCGGGCGACGACGCCGAGGGCGCCCTGGAAGCAGGCGCTGTAACCGGCGGCGAAGAGCTGCTCGGGGTTGGTGCCGTTGCCGTTGCCGCCCATCTCCTTGGGCGGGTTCACGACCACGTCGAGTCGGCCGTCATCGGTGGCGACCCGGCCGTCGCGGCCGTTCTCGGCGGTGGCGACGGCGGTGTAGAGGACGTCGGACTGCTGGATTTCCGGCATGCGGTTGTCTTCCTTCTCGGTCCGCCGCGACTCGCGCCCACGATCGACGACGGAATTCGGAAAGAAGTTACCGCATGTCGGAAATCTCGCACAGGGCTACAGCTTGACGATCATCTTTCCGGTGTTGTCGCCGCGCAGGACCCCGAGGAACGCCTCCACGTTGTTCTCGATGCCCTCGACGACCGTCTCGCGGTACTTGAGCTGTCCGGAGGCCACCCACGGGCCGACCTCGGCGACGAACTCGGGCTGGAGGTCGTAGTGGTCGCCGACCAGGAAGCCCTCGATGCGGCCACGGGTCTGGATCAGCCGGGCGAGGTTGCGCGGACCGGGCGCGGCCTCGGTGTTGTTGTAGACGGAGATCATGCCGCAGACCGCGATCCGGCCACCCTGGTTGAGCTGGCCGATCGCGGCCTCCAGGTGGTCGCCGCCGACGTTGTCGAAGTAGACGTCGACACCGTCCGGGGCCGCCTCGCGCAGCTGCTCGCTGACCTTGCCGTTCTTGTAGTTGAAGGCCGCGTCGAAGCCGTACTCCTCGACGAGCAGCTTGACCTTCTCGTCCGAGCCGGCCGAGCCGATGACCCGGGAGGCGCCCTTGAGCTTGGCGATCTGGCCGACCTGGCCGCCGACTGCACCCGCGGCGCCGGAGACGAAGACCGAGTCGCCCTCCTTGAAGGACGCGGTGCGCAGCAGGCCGGCGTAGGCGGTGAGGCCGGTCATGCCGAGGACGCCGAGGTACGTCGACAGGGGCGCCGCGTCGGCGTCCACCTTGACGGCGTTCTCGCCGCGTACGACCGCGTACTCGCGCCAGCCGAGGAAGTGCAGGACGTGGTCGCCGGGCGCGATGCCCTCGACGTTGGACTCCACGACCTCGCCGACCGCGCCGCCCTGCATGACCTTGCCGAGCTCGAAGGGGGCGACGTACGACTTCGCGGCGCTCATACGGCCGCGCATGTACGGGTCGACCGAGAGGTACTTGTTGCGGACCAGCACCTGGCCCTCACCGGGGGTCGGGGCCTCGGCTTCGACCAGGGCGAAGTCCTCGGGCTTGGGCACGCCGACCGGGCGGGAGAGGAGGTGCCATTCGCGGTTGATCATGATGCCTGGACCTTTCCATTTACTTCAGTACCTGAAACAACCATGCCTCTGAATATTTCAGGTTGTCAAGTAACGGGGTACCCTGGAGCCCATGTCCACTCCTCACAAGACCCGGCCGGACGCGCTGACCATGGAAGTCGTGGAACTCATCGGCGATGTGGTGGCCCGCTTCTACTCGGACTACGAGGACGCGGCCGCGGAGCACGCCCTGACCGGGGCGCAGGCGCGGCTGCTGAGTCTGCTGTCCCTGGAGCCGCTGCCCATGCGCAAGCTGGCCCGGAAGCTGAGGTGCGAGCCGTCGAACGTCACGGGGATCGTGGACCGGCTGGAGGCGCGGGGGCTCGTGGAGCGGCGGCCGGATCCGGCGGACCGGAGGGTGAAGGTGGCGGCGGCGACGGAGTCCGGGCGGGCCGTTGCGCGCGGGCTGCGGGAGGGGCTGCGGTTCGCCCGTGAGCCGCTGGCCGGGTTGTCGCGGGGCGAGCAGGAGTCGTTGCGGGATCTTTTGCGGCGGATGCTGGAGGCGTGAGCGTTCGCTGAACTCCGTTTTCGTCTGCGGCCGCGTCGTGGCTGGTCGCGCCCCGCGGCGGAGCCGCAAATCGACACAGCCCCGCGCCCCTGAAGGCGCTGCTGCGCAGCGGCCTTCACCCGTCATGGCGCCCTAGCTGCACCACCACAGGAACTGCGTACACGTCTCCGACGGCGAAGGCTCCGGGGTCGGGGATGCCGAAGTCGGTGCGGTCGTGGGGGTGTTCGTGCCGGTCGGGGTCGACGCGGCTGATGTCGGGGCCGACTGGGGGGACCTGGTGGCGTTCACCTTGTCCGCGTCCTCGCTCTTCGAGGCCGACGGGGACGGGGACTCCGAAGGCTCCCCGTCGGGGGAGGTCGACGGAACGATTCCGCTCGGGTCGGAGACCGGTTCCGCGGACTTGCTCGGAGTCGAACTCGCGTCGTCCTCGGTCGTGTCGTCGCCCGCCGCGGCCGGCTTGGTGGAGCTGCCCGGTGCGTCCATGCCGAGTTCCGCGAGGCTGAGGCCGCCCGCCGCGAGGACGAATCCGGCGGCCACCAGGAGGGTTCTGCGACGGCGGCGGCGGTGGGCCGCGGCCTTGCGGTCACGTCGGCTCGCGCCCGCCGTGGGGTCGTCGGAGTCGTCCGGGTCGTCATCGTCGAAGTCGTCGTGATCGTCGCGGCCCTCGCCACCGCCACCGCCGCCGCCGCTGCCGTGGCCACCGCCCCGGCCGTCGTCGCCGCCTCCCCCGTCGCCGGGGCCCGCGGAGTCGTCGTAACCCCGGACGTCGTCGTGACCCCGGATCTCGGCGCCGCTCCCCGTGACCTGGATCTCCGCCGGTCCGCGCTGTTCGGGCACGCCCGTGTACGGGACGACCTCGTGGCCGTTGTACGGGACAGCCCCGTCGGCGTATCCGCCCGTGCCGACCGGTACCGGCGTCGGCAGTACCTGCTGTGGCTGGTAGTGAGCCTGCGCGGGCACGTAGGGCTGGGCCGCGTACGTGCTCAGTTGCTCGGCGAAGGTGCCGCACCCCGGGCAGGCGAGGGCGCCGTTGAGGTGCCGTCGGCACGGGTGGCAGTAGTCCATGACGCGGGAAGAATAAGTTCCGCTCAGGGAGCGCACCTAGGGATTCCCGTGAAGGTTCGGTGCGGAACTGGCGGTTCGCGTCAGCGCAGTTGAGGTCAAGGCGCACCATTCCGCACCATCTCCCTCCCGACGCACCGGAGCGGTCGCTCGCGCGGGTACTCCGCGAGCGACCGCTCCGGTCCGGGTCAGGTCTTCTTGCGGGCCGTCATGGCGCGCTGGATCAGGATGAACGCGCACAGCAGCACACCGGTGGCGATCTTCGTCCACCAGGAGCTGAGCGTGCCCTCGAACTGGATGATGCTCTTGATCAGGCCCAGGACGAGGACGCCGAAGAGGGTGCCGAGGACATAGCCGGAGCCGCCCGTCAGCAGCGTGCCGCCGATCACGACCGCGGCGATCGCGTCGAGTTCCATGCCGGTGGCGTGCAGCGGGTCGCCGGACTGGATGTACAGGGTGAAGAGCAGCCCGGCCAGGGCCGAGCAGAAGCCGCTCACCGTGTACACGGCGATCTTGGTGCCGCCCTGCGGCAGGCCCATCAGCAGGGCCGACTGCTCGTTGCCGCCGATGGCGTACACCCGCCGTCCGAAGCGTGTGTAGTGCAGGACGTAGAAGGCGACTGCGAGGACGACGAGCGAGACGATGGCGCCGACCGACAGGAAGCCCACCCCCAGCGACGCCTGCGCCTGCGCCAGGCTGCTCACCGTGGAGTCGCCGATGGAGATCGACTCCTTGCTGATGACCAGGCACAGGCCCCGGAAGAGGAAGAGTCCCGCGAGGGTCACGATGAAGGGCTGGATCTCGAAGTTGTGGATCACATAGCCCATCAGGAAGCCGCCGAAGGCTCCCACGCCCAGGGCGATGGGGACGACGACCAGGATGGGCAGGCCCTGCTTCTCCACCAGCCATGCGGTGAGCATGGTCGTGAAGCCGATCACCGAGCCCACCGACAGGTCGATGCCGCCGGAGAGGATCACGAAGGTGGCGCCGACGGCGGCGACCAGGAGATAGCCGTTGTCGATGAACAGGTTGAGGAAGACCTGGGGTTCGCCGAAGCCGTAGTTCGTGTAGCGGCTCAGGCCCGCGCCGTACATCACGAGGAAGAGCGTGGCGGTCACCAGGACGGGCAGGCGCCGGTCGCCGAGCAGCCGCGTGGCCCTGGACGGCGTACGACCGCTGTCGGTGGCCGTGGGGGTCTGGGTGGCCGTGCTCATCACGACACCTCCATCTTGGGGGCCGTCGCGGTCGAAGGGGTGGTGTCCGTCGGGGTGGCGGACGGCTTGCCGCCGCCCTTGGCGCCGAACCTGGCGCCGAAGACCTTCGCGCGGAACTTCGGGGACTGGAGCAGGCAGACGACGATGACGACGGCGGCCTTGAAGACCAGGTTGGTCTGGGTCGGTACGCCGATGGTGTAGATCGTGGTGGTCAGGGTCTGGATGACGAGGGCCCCGACCACCGTGCCGCCGATCGAGAACCGGCCGCCGAGCAGGGACGTACCGCCGATGACGACGGCCAGGATCGCGTCCAGCTCGATCCACAGGCCGGCGTTGTTGCCGTCCGCCGCCGAGGTGTTGGAGCTGATCATCAGGCCCGCGATGCCCGCGCACAGGGCGCAGAAGACGTACACCATGATCTTGATACGGCGGGAGCGGATGCCGACCAGACGGCTGGCCTCGGCGTTGCCGCCGACCGCCTCGACGAGGAGGCCGAGGGCGGTCCTGCGGGTGAGGGCGACCGTGACGGCGACGACCGCGGCGACCACGAAGATGGAGAAGGGCAGGGTCAGCCAGTAGCCGCCGCCGATCAGCTTGTACGGCTCGCTGTTGATGGTGATGATCTGGCCGTCGGTGATCAGCTGGGCCACACCGCGGCCCGCGACCATGATGATCAGCGTGGCGATGATGGGCTGGATGCCCATCCGGGCGACCAGGAAGCCGTTCCACAGACCGCAGACCACCGCCGCCACCAGGCCGATGCCCATCGCCAGGAAGACTCCGGCGAGGGCGCCCTGGTCCGACTGGTCGCTGATGTACGAGCAGGTCAGGGCGCCGGTGATGGCGACGACCGCGCCGACGGAGAGGTCGATGCCGCCGGTCGCGATGACCAGGGTCATGCCGACCGCCACCAGGATCAGCGGCGAGCCGAACAGCACGATGGAGACGAGGCTGCCGTAGAGGTGGCCGTCCGTCATCTTGATCGCGAAGAAGTCGGGGGTGAAGGGGACGTTGATCAGCAGCAGGAGGACCAGCACGGCCACCGGCCAGAACAGGTGGTGCTGCGTCAGCGCTCGCCAACGGGGCGTGGTGGTCACTGGTGCTCTCCGCTCGCGATGGTCTCCAGGATCCGGGTGGGCGTGATCTCCGGCCCGTTGGCGATCCGGGCGACCAGCTTGCGGTCGCGCAGCACGCCGATGGTGTGGCTGAGCCGGAGGACTTCCTCCAGCTCGGCCGCGATGTACAGCACGGACATGCCGTCCTCGGAGAGCGAGACGACGAGCTTCTGGATCTCCGCCTTGGCGCCGACGTCGATGCCGCGTGTCGGCTCGTCGAGGATCAGCAGCTTCGGCTGGGTGATCAACCAGCGGGCCAGGAGCACCTTCTGCTGGTTGCCGCCGCTCAACTGCCCTACTCGGGCCTCCGGGTTGGCGGGGCGGATGTCGAGGGCCTTGATGTACTTGGCGACGAGTTCGTCGCGCTGGGCGGCCGGGATGGGGCGGGTCCAGCCGCGGGCCGCCTGGAGGGCGAGGATGATGTTCTCCCGCACCGTGAGGTCGGGGACCAGGCCCTCGGTCTTGCGGTTCTCCGAGCAGAAGGCGACGCCCGCGCCGATGGCGTCGTTCGGGGCGCTCATCGAGACCTGCTTGCCGTCGATGGTGACCTTGCCGCTGTCGGGCTGGTCGGCGCCGAAGAGCAGCCGGGCGAGTTCGGTTCGGCCGGAGCCGAGGAGACCGGCGAGGCCGACGACCTCGCCCTTGTTGACCTCCAGGTCGAAGGGGTCGATGCCGCCCTTCCTGCCGAGACCGTCCGCCCGGACCAGCGGCTCGCCGACCTCGGCGTGCAGCTGGTGCTCGTGGAGCCCCTCCAGCTGGTCCATGGCCTTGCCGATCATCAGCTGGATCAGGCCGACCTGGTCCAGGTCGCTGACCATGTGCTCGCCGACGAGGGTGCCGTTGCGCAGGACGGTCATGCGGTCGCAGATCTCGTAGATCTGGTCGAGGAAGTGCGAGACGAAGAGGATCGCCACGCCCTCGTCCCTCAACTGCCGCATCAGGCGGAAGAGTTCGAGGACCTCGTCGCGGTCGAGGCTGGAGGTCGGCTCGTCGAGGACCAGCACCTTGGTGCCGGCTCCGGCGCCGTCGCTGTCGCCGGTGCCCACCGACCGTACGATCGCGACCAGTTGCTGCACGGCCAGCGGGTACGAGGACAGCGGCGCGGTGACGTCGATGTCGAGGCCGAGG
The DNA here is from genome assembly GCF_010548375.1 of Streptomyces sp. SID13726. GTDB lineage: Bacteria > Actinomycetota > Actinomycetes > Streptomycetales > Streptomycetaceae > Streptomyces. The sequence goes on along the minus strand of NZ_JAAGLY010000010.1, from coordinate 139,171 downwards.
CGGTCGACGAGTTCCGCGGCCTCCTTGCGCATCTGCTTCCACTGGATGCGGCCGAAGCGGGTCGGCTCACGGCCGATGAAGATGTTCTCCGCCACCGAGAGGTTGGGGCAGAGGTTCACCTCCTGGTAGACGGTGCTGATGCCGGCCTGCTGCGCCTGGAGGGGGCTGGCGATGCGGACGGACTTCCCGTCGAGGGTGACGGTTCCGCCGTCCAGCGAGTAGACGCCGGTCAGCACCTTGATCAGGGTGGATTTGCCGGCGCCGTTCTCGCCCATCAGGGCGTGTATCTCGCCGGGGAAGAGCCGGAAGTCGACACCCGACAGAGCCCGTACCCCCGGAAACTCCTTGACTATGCCCGTCATCTCCAGGACGGGCCGCGGCTCTGCCATGGCAGCGCTCCTCTTGGATCTTGGATCTGGTTCAGGCCCGCGGGGAGCCCCCGTGCGTGGGGACTCCCCGGGATGAACGCGGTCGGTCAGTACTTGCGGGTGGGGAGGGCGGCGGCGGCCTGGTCCTGCATGAAGTCGCCCTCCTTGGTCTTGATCCAGCGCTCGACCGACTGACCGTCCTTGACCTTCTGGACGACCTCCATCAGCTGGGGGCCGAGCAGCGGGTTGCACTCGACGATGGCGTTGATCTTGCCCTCGGACATGGCCACGAAGCCGTCCTTCACGCCGTCGATCGAGACGATCAGGATGTCCTTGCCGGGCTTCTTGCCGGCCGCCTCGATGGACTGGATGGCGCCGATGGCCATGTCGTCGTTGTGCGCGAAGAGGACGTTGATGTCCGGGTTGGACTGGAGGAAGGCGGCCATGACCTGCTTGCCGCCGGCGCGGGTGAAGTCACCGGTCTGGCTGACGACGATCTTCCAGTCGTCCGCGTGGTCGGCCTCCATGACCTCCTTGAAGCCCTTGGCGCGCTCGATCGCGGGGGCGGCGCCGGTGGTGCCCTCCAGCTGGGCGATCTTCACGTCGCCCTTGAGGCCGGCCTTCGCGATGACCTTCTCCAGGATCTTGCCGGCGCGGCGGCCCTCGTCCGTGAAGTCGGAGCCGACCAGGGTGACGTACAGGGACTCGTCGGAGGTCTCGACGGAGCGGTCGGTGAGGACCACCGGGATCTTCTTGGCCTTGGCCTCCTTGAGCACCGCGTCCCAGCCGGTGACGACCACCGGCGAGAAGGCGATGACGTCCACGCCCTGGGTGATGTAGCTGCGGATCGCGGAGATCTGGTTCTCCTGCTTCTGCTGCGCGTCGGAGAACTTGAGGGTGTAGCCCGCGTCCTTGGCGGCGGCCTTCACCGAGTCGGTGTTGGCGCTGCGCCAGCCGCTCTCGGAGCCGACCTGGGAGAAGCCGAGGACGAGCGCCTTGCTGCCGCCGGAGCCGGTGGAGGAGCTGTCGTCCTCCTTGGCGCAGGCCGCCAGGCCCGTCGCCGCCGCCACGCCGACCGCCGCGGTGAGGAAGTTCCTTCTGCTGAGCATGTTCTTCTCCTTTGAAGAGCCGGTCCGGGGCCGGACCACTGGTGCTCGATGGGACCGGCCGCACTGCGTCCAGCCTGTCGATCATCGTTCGAGATATCGGACATACGGGAGGGGAAGTCGATCAGTCGGTGCCGGTGGTGCCGGGTCAGCCGGGAGCGGTGCCCGGTTGCGGGAGGTACGGGAAAGTACTGGCGCGGACGACGAGTTGGGGCTCGATGGCGATCCGGGAGGACTCGTCGGGCGTGCGGCCCTCGATGAGGTCGAGGAGGAGGCCGATGCTCCGCTTGCCCACCGTCGCGAAGTCCTGCCGGACGGTGGTGAGCGGCGGAGCGAAGAACTCCGACTCCGGGATGTCGTCGAAGCCGACCACCGCGACGTCCTCGGGGGTGCGCACCCCCGCCTCCCGCAGCGCCCGCAACACCCCCAGCGCCATCTGGTCGTTGGCGACGAAGACGGCGGTGAGACCGCGGCCCACCCAGCCGGCCAGTTCCTGGCCCGCACGGTAGCCGGACAGCGGGCTCCAGTCACCCCCCAGCGGCACCGGCGGTGCGACACCCGCCTCTTCGAGGGTCGCCCGCCAGCCGTCGGCCCGGTCCACGGCCTCCTGCCAGTCCTCCGGCCCGGCGAGATGCCAGACCGTGCGGTGGCCGGAGGCGAGCAGATGGCCGGTGGCCAGCCGGGCGCCGGCGCACTGGTCCACGTTGACGCTGGGGATCTCCACACCGGAGCCGGTCCCCACGGCCACCACCGGAAAGGGCCGGCGGAGTTCGATGAGGGCCTCGACCGCGGAGCGCTGCGGGGCGAGGGCGATCACCCCCTCCACCCCGCCCTCGCTGAGGTGGTCCAGCGCCTCGGCCACCGTCTCCACCGTCAGTCTGCGCAGACCGACCGTCGAGACCACGTACCCTTCGGCGCGCGCCGCCTCCTCCAGCGCGAACAGCGTGCTGGCGGGCCCGTAGAGCGTGGTGTCGGAGGCGACGACCCCGAGGGTGCGGGTGCGCCGGGTGGCCAGGGCACGGGCGGAGGAGTTGCGGCGGTAGCCCATCTCCTCGATCGCGCGCTGCACCCGGATCCGGGTCTCGTCCCGCACGTTGGGGTGGTCCCCCAGCACCCGGGACACGGTCTGGTGGGACACCCCGGCCAGCCGGGCCACATCGGCCATGGTGGGCGGCCGTTGCGGTACATCGGTCTGCAAGTGGCCCACGGCTGCACCCCCTTGACGTTCGGCTGCGGACAAGTCCCTTGGTCTGGACCGCTGTTGCTTCGCCATCGACCCCCTCAGGTTGTCGCCCGGTGACGACCGGCGAATGCGGACGTCATTGTGAGCGCTAACAATCAACGGCGGTCAAGAGGGCTGCGCGAAGGGGGCCGTCACGGTTGGATAACGCGGCAGACAAAGGGTGACAGGGGTGTCGCCCCGCGATGTGGGAACGGACGGCGGCCGTCCAAGACACCCACAGGGTTCTACGTCCGGACCATTGACACCCCCGCCCGGTCCTCCTTACTGTCGCGACAGCATTTCGAACAAGTGACGAAATCTCGAACAATCCAAAGAGGACTAGGGAGTACCGTGCGCATCACGGGAATCAGCACGCACGTGGTCGGGACGCCGTGGCGGAACCTGACCTACGTCCAGGTGCACACCGACGAGGGGCTCACCGGCGTCGGCGAGACCCGCATGCTGGGCCACACCGACGCCCTGCTCGGCTATCTGCGGGAGGCCGAGACCAACCACATTCTCGGTTCCGACCCGTTCGCTGTCGAGGACCTCGTCAAGAGGATGAAGTACGGCGACTACGGCCGGGCCGGAGAGATCGTCATGTCCGGCATCGCCGTCATCGAGATGGCCTGCTGGGACATCAAGGGCAAGGCCCTCGGCGTCCCCGTCTGGCAGCTGCTCGGCGGCAAGGTCACCGACAAGGTCAAGGCGTACGCCAACGGCTGGTACACCACCGAGCGCACCCCCGAGGCGTACCACAAGGCCGCTCAGGGGGTCATGGAGCGCGGGTACAAGGCGCTGAAGATCGACCCCTTCGGCACCGGCCACTTCGAGCTGGACCACGAGCAGAGCCTGTACGCCGTCTCCCTGATCGAGGCCGTCCGCGACGCCATCGGCCCGGACGCCGAGCTGATGCTGGAGATGCACGGCCGCTTCTCCCCCGCCACCGCCGTGCGGCTCGCCAAGGACCTCGCGCCCTTCAAGCCCGCGTGGCTGGAGGAGCCCTGCCCGCCGGAGAACCTGAAGGCGCTGGAGAAAGTCGCCGCCAAGGTCGACATCCCGGTCGCCACCGGTGAGCGCATCCACGACCGGATCGAGTTCCGCGAGCTCTTCGAGAGCCAGGCCGTGGACATCATCCAGCCCGACGTCGGCCACATCGGCGGCATCTGGGAGACCCGCAAGCTGGCCGCGACCGCCGAGACGCACTACGTGCTCGTCGCCCCGCACAACGTGGGCGGCCCGGTGCTGACCGCCGCCTCGCTCCAGGTCGGTTTCACCTCCCCGAACTTCAAGATCCTGGAGCACTTCAACGACTTCGCGGACGCGGAGATCAAGAAGGTGGTCAAGGGGGCGCCCGAGGTCGTGGACGGCTACTTCCACCTCTCCGACGCGCCCGGCCTCGGCGTCGAGCTGGACGTGGACGCGGCGGCGGAGTTCCCGCAGCAGCAGGCCCGGTTCGACCTGTGGGCCGAGGGCTGGGAGCAGCGCAAGCCGAAGGGCTCCCAGTGAGCACACGAGTCGTCATCGAGGCGCCGGGCGAGCATCGCCTGGACCCGCACGACCCTCGGCAGCCGGAGGCGGGCGAGGCGCTGGTGCGCGTGCACGCCGTCGGCATCTGCGGCAGCGACCGCGAGGTCTACCAGGGCAACCGGCCCGAGGGGTACGTCCGTTACCCGCTCACGCCGGGCCACGAGTGGTCCGGGACGGTGGAGGCGGTCGGCACCGGTGTGCCGACCACCCTCGTCGGCCGCAAGGTCGTCGGTGAGGGCTTCCGCAACTGCCAGGTGTGCGACCGCTGCCACGCGGGCGAGACGACGCTGTGCACCTCCGGGTACGAGGAGACGGGGTTCACCCAGCCGGGCGCGATGGCCGGCACGCTCACGCTGCCCGCGCGCCTGCTCCATGTCCTGCCGGACGACGCGGACCTGACCGCCGCGGCCCTGCTGGAGCCGGCCGCCTGCATCGCGGCCGCCGCGCTCAAGGCGAACGCCGTTCCCGGCGAGCGGGTGGCCGTCGTGGGCACCGGGACGCTCGGGATGTTCGCCGTCCAGTTCCTGAAGGCGGGCTCGCCGTCCGAACTGCTCGTGGTGGGCACCCGGCCCGACCGGGCGGAGCTCTCGAAGGCCTTCGGCGCCACGGACTTCCGTACCCGGGACCAGGAGCTCCCCGACGACTTCGACGTCGTGATCGAGACCGCCGGGTCCGCGTCCGCCGCGCGCACCGCGGCCTCCCTGCTCCGGCGCGGCGGCCGTCTGGTCCTGACGGGCATCCCGGCGCCGGGCGCCGAGGGCCTGGACCCGACGGACCTCGTCGTACGGCAGCTGGAGGTGCACACCGTGTTCGGGGCACCCCCGGACGCCTGGGCGCACACCGTGCGGGTCTTCGGCGCCGGGTTGCTCGACCCGCTGCCGCTGGTCACGCACGAGCTGGCGCTCGACCGGTTCCCGGAGGCGATCGAGCTGGTCGGGTCCGGTGATCCGAAGGTGGGCAAGGTACTGCTCCGCCCCTAGACGTACGCCGGTACGGGGTGTCCTGACCACTCCGTACCGGCGTACCCCAAGCCCCGCACACATCAGGCCGCGAACCTTGTCCGAAATATCGAACCCGAAGGACACCTTGTGACGACCGACGCTTCCGCCACGGAGGCCCGCCGACCCGGTGAGCAGGCCCTCACCGCGCTCGGCCTGGGCGCGCCCGCCCTCGACCCTGCCGACGCCTCGCCGCACACCTTCCCCGGCGGCGGCAAGTGGCGCACCGAGATCCCCTCGTGCGAGGGTCCCGAAGCGCTGGCCGTCGTCCTGAAGGAAGCCTCGCGGCTCGATGTGCCGATCCACCGGATCAGCCAGGGCAGCGGTGTGTGGATGCTGACCGACGCCGAGATCACCGAGATGGTCGAGGCGACCGGCGAACGCGACATCGAGCTCTGCCTGTTCACCGGCCCGCGCGGCACCTGGGACATCGGCGGCTCGGTCCGGACCGACTCGCGCGGCGGCGGCCTGCGGGCCCGCGGCCACGACGCGGTCGCCGGATGTGTCGAAGACGCCGTCCGGGCAACGGAGTTGGGCGTCCAGTGCCTGCTCGTCGCCGACGAGGGCGTGCTGTGGACGCTGCACCGGGCGCGCGCCGCGGGCATCATCCCGGCCGACACCACACTGAAGTTGAGCGCGCTCGTCGGTCCGGTCAACCCGGTCTCGTTCGCGGTCTACGAGAACCTGGGCGCCGACTCCATCAACGTGCCCAGCGATCTGACGCTCGATCACCTCACCGAGATCCGGCGGGTGTCGGCCGCCCCGATGGACATGTACATCGAGGCCCCCGACGACCTCGGCGGTTATGTGCGGATGTACGAGGTCGCCGAGCTGATCCGGCGCGGCGCACCGCTCTACCTGAAGTTCGGCCTGTCCAAGGCTCCCGGGATCTACCCCTACGGCCACCACATGCGCGACCTGACCCTGAACACGGCCAGGGAACGGGTGCGGCGGGGGCGGCTCGCTCTGGACCTGCTCGCGCGGCACGGAGCGGACGGCGACATGGCGCCGCTCGGCTCCCGGCTGCCGGGCGCACTGCAACGGTTCGGAACACCCTCATAACGTTCCAGGCAACGCCTCTTCACAGAAGCAGACGCAGCCGCACACAATCCCACACACCTGTTCTCGGTCACGACATCAAGGATGATGATCATGCGCACTCGTCGAGCCGCACTCACCGCCATAGCCGGCGCCGCCTCCCTCGCCCTCACCCTCTCCGCCTGCGGCCAGGACAGCGAGGGCGGCAGCAAGGAGTCGACCGGCAGCTCGAAGGGGGGCACGATCGGCATCGCGATGCCGACCAAGTCCTCCGAGCGCTGGATCGCCGACGGCAACAACGTCGTCAAGAACCTCGAATCCAAGGGCTACAAGACCAAGCTGGTCTACGGCGAGGACGACCCGGACCAGCAGGTCTCGCAGATCGAGAACCTGATCACCCAGGGCGTCAAGGGCCTGATCGTCGCGGCCATCGACAACAAGTCGCTGAACAACGTGCTCCAGCAGGCCAAGGACGCCAAGATCCCGGTCATCGCCTACGACCGGCTGATCCTCGGCACGCCGAACGTCGACTACTACGCGTCGTTCGACAACACCAAGGTCGGTGAGCTCCAGGCCAGTTACATCGTCGACAAGCTCGGCCTGAAGAGCGGCAAGGGCCCCTTCAACATCGAGCTGTTCGCCGGCTCCAACGACGACAACAACACCAAGTACTTCTTCAACGGCGCGATGAGCGTGCTCCAGCCGTACATCGACAGCAAGAAGCTCGTCGTCAAGTCCGGCCAGACCAAGCTCACCCAGGTCACCACCCTGCGCTGGGACGGGGCGACCGCCCAGAAGCGCATGGAGGACATCCTCACCTCGACCTACGGCAGCGCCAAGGTCGACGCGGTCCTCTCGCCGTACGACGGCATCTCCATCGGCATCCTCGCCGCGCTCAAGTCGGACGGCTACGGCTCCGGCAGCAAGGCGCTCCCGGTCATCACCGGCCAGGACGCCGAGCTCGCCTCGGTGAAGTCGATCATCGCGGGCCAGCAGACGCAGACCGTCTACAAGGACACCCGCAAGCTCGCCGAGGTCGCCTCGACGATGGTGGACGACGTCCTCAACGGCAAGAAGCCCGAGGTCAACGACACCAAGACGTACGACAACGGCTCCAAGGTCGTCCCGGCCTACCTGCTCCAGCCGGTGAGCGTCGACAAGAGCAACTACACCAAGGAACTGGTCGACACGGGCTACTACAAGGCGAGCGAGCTCAACTAGCCGGTCCCTCCCCTGTCGGTCCATCCCCCTGATTGAAAGGCACGACCATGGCGGGACCCGTCCTGGAAATGCGCTCGATCGTCAAGACCTTTCCCGGCGTCAAAGCGCTGTCGGACGTCACTCTGACCGTCCGTCAGGGCGAGGTCCATGCCATCTGCGGTGAGAACGGCGCCGGTAAGTCCACCTTGATGAAGGTGCTCTCCGGCGTCCATCCGCACGGCACGTACGAGGGCGACATCCTCTTCGAGGGAGACGTCGTCTCGTTCAAGGACATCCGGGCGAGCGAGCAGCACGGCATCGTGATCATCCATCAGGAACTGGCCCTGGTGCCGTTCCTGTCGATCGCGGAGAACATCTTCCTCGGCAACGAACACGCCTCGGGCGGGTTCATCAACTGGAACGAGACGCTGAAGCACGCCACCGAGCTGCTGCGCCGGGTGGGTCTGAGCGACCACCCGGAGACCCGGATCGCCGACATCGGCGTGGGCAAGCAGCAGCTGGTGGAGATCGCCAAGGCGCTGTCCAAGAAGGTGAAGCTGCTCATCCTCGACGAGCCGACCGCGGCTCTGAACGACGAGGACAGCGGCAAACTCCTGGATCTCATCCTGGAGTTGAAGAAGCAGGGCATCACCTCGATCATCATCTCCCACAAGCTCAACGAGATCCGCCGGGTCGCCGACTCGGTAACGATCATCCGCGACGGGAAGTCGATCGAGACCCTGGACGTGAAGGCCCCGGAGACCACCGAGGACCGGATCATCACGGGCATGGTCGGGCGCGACCTCGACCACCGCTTCCCCGACCGCACCCCCTACGAGGGCGAGTCGGACGCGGCCCCGGCCCTTGAGATCCGCAACTGGACGGTCCACCACCCGATCGACCAGACCCGCAAGGTGGTCGACGACGTGTCGGTCCACGTGCGCCGCGGTGAGATCGTCGGCATCGCGGGACTCATGGGCGCGGGACGCACCGAGCTGGCGATGAGCGTGTTCGGGCGCACCTACGGCCGGCACGCGGGCGGCCAGGTCTTCAAGGACGGCGAGGAGATCCGTACGAAGACCGTCGCCGAGGCGGTCGAGCACGGCATCGCGTACGTCACCGAGGACCGCAAGCACTACGGCCTCAACCTCATCGACAACATCAACCGCAACATCTCGCTGACCGCCCTGGGCAAGGTCGCGAAGCGCGGTGTGGTCGACGAGCACGAGGAGCGCAAGGTCGCCGAGCGCTTCCGCAAGTCCATGAACATCAAGGCGCCGACCGTCTTCGAGACGGTGGGCCGGCTGTCCGGCGGCAACCAGCAGAAGGTCGTCCTCAGCAAATGGATCTTCGCGGGTCCCGACGTGCTGATCCTGGACGAGCCGACGCGCGGTATCGACGTGGGCGCCAAGTACGAGATCTACACGGTCATCGACCAGCTGGCCGCCGAGGGCAAGGCGGTCGTCTTCATCTCCTCCGAGCTGCCGGAGCTGCTCGGCATGTGCGACCGCATCTACACCATGTCCGCCGGGCGGCTGACGGGTGAGGTCCCGCGGGCGGAGGCCACGCAGGAAGTGCTGATGCGCCAGATGACGAAGGACAAAGAGGTAACGCGATGAGCACCGATGTGACCAAGATCCCGGCCTCGGCGCCGCCCGGCAAGAGCGGGGACTCGGCCTCCGACGGCCTGCTCCAGCTGATGCTGAACGGCCTGCGCCGCAACATGCGCCAGTACGGCATGCTGATCGCGCTCGGTCTGATCGTCGTGCTGTTCGCGGTGTGGACCGACGGCGACCTGCTGCTGCCGCGCAACGTCTCCAACCTGGTGCTCCAGAACAGCTACATCCTGATCCTCGCGATCGGCATGATGCTGGTGATCATCGCGGGCCACATCGACCTGTCGGTCGGTTCGCTGACCGCGTTCGTGGGCGGCTTCGCGGCCGTCCTGACGGTGCAGCACCATGTGCCATGGCCCGTCGCACTGCTCCTGTGCCTGGCCGTGGGCGCGGTGGCCGGCTCGGCACAGGGCTTCCTGATCGCCTACTTCGGCATACCGTCCTTCATCGTGACCCTCGCGGGCATGCTGATCTTCCGCGGTCTGACGGAGATCTTCCTGAAGGGCCAGACCCTCGGCCCCTTCCCCGACGGCCTCCAGAAGATGGGCAACGGCTTCCTCCCGGAGGTCGGCCCCGACACCAACTACCACAACCTCACCCTGCTGCTGGGCTTCGTCGTGCTGGCCTTCGTGCTCCTCCAGGAGATCCGGGACCACAAGCGTCAGCAGGAGTTCTCCCTGGAGGTGGCGCCCAGGAACCTGTTCCTGATCAAGCTCGTCGCCATCTCCGCCGCGGTCCTCACCGTCACGATGCTGCTCGCCAGCTACCGGGGCGCCCCGATCATCCTGATCATCCTCGGCGCGCTGGTGGTCGGCTACGGCTACGTCATGCGCAACGCGGTCTTCGGCCGGCACATCTACGCGATCGGCGGCAACCTGCCGGCCGCGAAGCTGTCCGGCGTCAAGGACAAGAAGGTCACCTTCCTCGTCTTCCTGAACATGGGCGTGCTCGCGGCCCTGGCGGGTCTGGTGGTCGCCGCCCGGCTGAACGCGGCCTCCCCGAAGGCGGGCCTGAACTTCGAACTCGAAGCCATCGCCTCGTCGTTCATCGGCGGCGCGTCCATGAGCGGCGGCGTGGGTACCGTCCTCGGCGCGATCATCGGTGGTCTGGTCCTCGGCGTGCTGAACAACGGCATGAACCTCCTGAGCGTCGGCACCGACTGGCAGCAGGTCATCAAGGGTCTCGCCCTGCTGGCCGCGGTCGGTTTCGACGTGTGGAACAAGCGCAAGTCCGGTTCATGACGCACCTGTCGGGCCCCGCCGGAACGACCGGCGGGGCCCGCACCCCCACACCGTCGAGCAGGCTCTTCGGGACCCTCACCGACGGCACGAAGGTGCACATCTGGTCGCTGGCCAACGGCGGCACCCGGCTCAAGGTCCTGTCCTGGGGCGGTGTCGTGCAGTCCCTGGAACTCCCCGACCGGCACGGGCACCACGCCGACGTCTCCGCGGGCCTCGACACCATCGAGGACTACGCCACCCGGTCCCCGTACTTCGGCGCGCTGATCGGCCGCTACGGAAACCGCGTCGCCCAGGGGCGGTTCACGCTGGACGGCGAGAGCCACCAGCTCTCCGTCAACGACGGCGTCAACAGCCTGCACGGCGGTACCCAGGGCTTCGACAAGCGGGTGTGGGACGTCGAGCCGTTCACCGAGGGCTCCGACGTCGGCCTGCACCTCTCCCGCACGTCCGTCGACGGCGAGATGGGGTACCCGGGCACGCTCCGGGTGAAGGTGACGTACACCCTCACCGACCGGGGCGACTGGCGCATCGACTACGAGGCCACCACCGACAGGGCCACCGTCGTCAATCTCACCAGCCATGTGTACTGGAACCTCGGCGGCGCGGGCACCGGCACCGTCGAGGACCACGAGCTGGAGATCGCCGCGTCCCGCTACACCCCCACCGACGCGGGCCTCATCCCGACCGGTGAACTCGCTTCCGTGAGCGGCACGCCGTTCGACTTCCGCGAGGCGAAGCCGATCGGCCGGGACCTCCGCACCGGACACCCCCAGCTCCTCGCCGCCCAGGGCTTCGATCACAACTGGATCCTCGACAAGGGGATCACGGCCGAACCGGAGCACGTGGCGACCTTGCGCGACCCGCGCTCGGGCCGCACCCTGAAGATCGCCTCCACCGAGCCCGGCCTCCAGTTCTACTCGGGCAACTTCCTCGACGGCACCCTCACCGGCACCAGCGGTCGCACCTACCGCCAGGGCGACGCCCTGTGCCTGGAGACACAGCACTTCCCGGACTCGCCGAACCACCCGTCGTTCCCCTCGACGGTGCTGCGCCCGGGACAGACGTACAGGACGACGACGGTCCACTCGTTCGGCGCCTGACCTGCTGAGACGTCGGGATCGGGCGTGGGGTTCCCGAACTCACACTTCTTTCACACCCGTTGAACAGCGCCACGCAGGCATCCGTATGTAAGGGCGGCCCGTGCTCCCCCGCGCGGGCCACCCAATGACGACGGGCCCGGTCGTCCCCGCCGGGCCCGCCCCATACGGAGGTTCGATGGCCGACAACGTCACCTCGTTGTTCCGCAGCACCACTGCGCACAGCCCGTCCATGGCGGCGCTGGCGCGAGAGGGCGGTGACGGGACGGGGCCGGTGGACTTCTGTATCCCCTGCAATCCCTACTTTCCCACTCCGGCGATGATGGACACCATGGCCGCGCGGCTGAAGGACATCATCACCTACTACCCCAGCAGTGCCGACACGATCACCGCGGAGCTGTGCAATCTGCTCCAACTCCCGCCGCAGGCCGTGGCGATGGGCAACGGCTCCACCGAACTGATCACCTGGATCGACCACCTGCTGGTCCGTGAGTCCCTCGCCGTCCCGGTCCCCACCTTCGGCCGCTGGACCGACCAGCCGATGGAGACCGGCAAGCGGGTCGACATGTTCCCGCTCCAGGAGTCCAGCGGATTCGCCCTGGACCTCGCGCAGTACGCCGAGTTCATACGCACCCGGGGGACACGGGTCGCGGTCATCTGCAACCCGAACAACCCCGACGGCGGCTTCCTCCACAAGCACGCGCTCGTGCAGTTCATGGACGCCATGGCCGACCTGGACCTCATCGTCATCGACGAGTCGTTCCTGGAGTTCGCGGACGCCGAGCAGGAGCCGAGCGTCGTCCAGGAGGCGATGATCCGGCCCAACGTGATCGTGCTGCGCAGCCTCGGCAAGAACTTCGGCCTGCACGGCATCCGCTTCGGCTACATGGTCGCGAACCCCTCGCTGGCCGGCCGGGTCCGCTCGATGCTGCCGAAGTGGAACCTCAACGCCTTCGCCGAGTACGTGGTGTTCATGCTCAAGGAGCACGGCGCCGAGTACGCGCAGAGCCTCCACCAGGTCCGCCGGGACCGGCTCGACATGGCGAGCCAGCTCGCCGCGCTGCCCGGTCTGACCGTCTACCCCTCGCAGGGGAACTTCCTCTTCGTGCGCCTGCCCGTGGGCGCCGAGGGCACCGTGGTCCGGGACCGGATGCTCACCGAGCACCGGATCCTCGTCCGCGAGTGCGGCAACAAGATCGGGTCCTCCAGCCGCTTCCTGCGGCTCGTGGTGCGCCCCCAGGTGGACGTGCGTCGCCTGGTGTCCGGCCTGGAACAGGTGCTCTACGGGACCAGGAGGGGAGCCGCCGTGCCCGAGCTCGCTCAAGGGACCAGCTACAGCTCGGGTACGGCGGCAGTGGACCGGCTGGTCGGCCAGACCAACGGCGCCGGTATGCAGGGCCTCGCGGCGATGGCCGTAGGCGGCGGGGGGATGGTCGGTGGCGTCGGCGCTCCGATGCCGGTCGCCCAGCCGGTGGCGATGGCGGCGCCTTCCATGGGCGCGCAGTCCATGGGAGCGGGGATGCCGATGCCGGCCCAGATGCCGGCGCCGGTTCCGGCGCCCGCCCCGGTCCCGGCTCCCGCCCCCATGCAGATGCCCGCACCCGCCCCGCCCGCTCCGGCCCAGATGCCCTTCGGTACGCCGAGTGGGCCCACTCCGCCGGGAGTTCCGGCCCGAGGGGGGCTCACGGCCGCGCAGGTCCGGGGGATGACGGCCCCTGCGCCGGGAGCCCCGGAGGAGCTCTCCGCTGCGCCGGCCACCGGGTGGCCGAATGCGCAGAGTTGGCCCAACGCCGCAGGTATGGGGCAAGTCGGCTGATGGGCGACTGCGGGTCGTGGGGCTGATCCCGCAGTTCCCCTAGGACTGTGTTGGGACGCGTGCGCAACTCACCGACAGCAAGTGGGAGTTCATCGGGCCGTCTCTGCCGGTAGGCAGGCTCGGCCCGTACCCCGAGCGGTTCGGCGCCTGGCAGACCGTCTACAACCGTTTCATGCGTGGGCGCGACGCGGGCGTCTTTGTGGCCCTGCTGGAAGAGGCGATCGCCAAGGCCACCCGCAAGGACGAGATCGACATCTCCCTGTCAGCGCGGACTCCACCACCACACGGGCCCATCTTGATGCGGCTGGTATGCGGGTCAGCGAACAGACCCTGGCGGCGCTGGAGGAGGCGGTCTCACAAAAGGGGGGAACGTCCGAGGAACAAAGCGGACAGGACGGCAAAAGCGATCCCGCCCGCGGCGGGCTGACCAGCAAAATCCACCTCGCGGTCGAGCAGGGGCAAAAGCCCTTGTCGGTCGTGATCACGGCCGGGCAGCGGAGCGATTCCCTGCAGTTCGAAGCGGTCCTGGAGGCCATCTGGGTTCCGAGGGTGGGGCTCGGCAGGCCGCGCAAGCGGCCGGACCGGGGGCGGGCCGACAAGGCGTACGACTCCCGCGGCAACCGCTCCCCGCGACCGGGCCGCACCATCATCCACTCCGATCACGGAGTGCAGTTCGGATCTTGGGCGTTCACCCAGCGCGCGAGGGCCTCCGGCCTGCTGCCCTCGATGGGCTCTATCGGGGACTGCGTGGACAACGCGATGATGGAGTCCTTCTGGGCCCGAGTCCAGGTTGAACTACTCAACCGCAGACGATGGCGGACCCGTCTGGAGCTGTCCACCGCGCTCTTCGAGTACCTGGAAATCTTCCACAACCGACAGCGCAGACACTCCGCACTGGGCATGCTCAGCCCGGTGGAGTACGAACTCCGCACCCCACCAGCTTGAAACCAAGCACCTCGACTCCACCCAACTCAGGACAGTCCGGAGCCTCCACCAGACCCGGAGCGCTTCATGTGCGCGGCAGCAGCGGCGGATTTGCAGTCCGGGTTGTTCCAGAAATTCGGAGCGGTCCGGTTCACCTGGTGCTACCGACTCGGGAGTGTCCCCGGCCTGGAAGGACGACGGCGCCTCCAGGTTGAGGACACGGCTCACTTTTTCGGCTGGTCTTCAGGTACGCGTCGAGCCGATTCCAGCCTGTCAGCAGCTGAGATCAGCTTGGCCGTCTTAAGGGCGCTCCGTGCAGACAGCATTGCCGTCACAGCGGTGACAACGGCTCCCCCGACGCTGACCATGAGGAGAAGCGTCCCCAAGAAGGACCCGTCGTCTTGGCTGAGATACCTGTACAGCCAGGGGCCGTTCATGCCGGCAAGGGCGACGGTGACGGCGGTGCCGATGGCGAGGCGTCGCGCCCTCCGTGAGCTTTCCCGAGTCCGCGGGGACTGCCCTTTCGCCTTGGTTTCCGGCTTCGTGATGTCCATGGCCCGGGCCGTGCGCACCGCGCCGCCGAAGACGAGCGAGGCGGAGAAGGCCATACCAGCTGCGAAACGGCCTATGGCGCTGCGTTCGCCGTCGTCGAGGACGTCCCACAGGTCGGCCTTCAACGGCCCGTAGAGCTCCTTCCACGCGGTTGGCGGCACGGTGAGCCGGGCCGTCGCAAGCAGCAGGAACGGCAGGCGCAGCGTCACGAACCGGACAGCTCGGGGCTTGAACACGCGCAGTAAGGCGAGGGTGGCCTCGTAGGCGAGGGCCGCTACGACCGCCGCGATCAACGCGGTCCTCCAGCCCGTCCAGTCCTCGCCCAGGAAGGTGGGGCCGCCTTCAGCCGTGGCCGCTGCGGCGGAGAGGTAGCCCGGCATCGTGTTCTCCATCGTCACCGGAGGCCTCCGGTGACGTCGGTTGCACCGGGAGTCCATCCCAGAGGCCGCGCGGGGTAGGGGCTGATTTCGGAAGTGAACTGGGCGAGTTCCAGCCGAGCTTGTCGGGCCTGTTCGCCGGTCATCGTGTAATAGCGGCGGGCCGGCCGTCCGGCGGTGCTCGGGTCGACGTCCTCATCGTGTGCGTCGATCCATCCGGCCTTGGCCAGACGGGTGAGGATGGGATACAGGGTGCCGCTCGACATGGCCATCAACTTCATGAGCTCCATGCCGAAGCGGGGCGTGCCCGGATCCTCGGTGAACACCTTCAGGACACGGGCGACATTACGTGTGATCTGAACTTCCATGACAAGACGATACCCAATAACGGGACCCGACATAGCACCGATCTGCACTTTAACCACCCGCGCTGACGGGATGACACCAACCACCACACCAGCAACAGGGCCCTGACACCGACACGGGCTGCCGAGGCCAGGGCATTTCCGGTCGCCACGGCCTATCCACCGGTTGCCACCCGAGCGGCATCCCTCGGCATACAACTGCCGCTGCAGTCAAGCCCGTCTCTTTTGCTGTGGCTAGCCCCAGATCCCTGTCTGCCACGACGGTGAATGGACGACCTCCAGGGAGAACTGGATGAGCGCAGGCCACACGGCACCGCCGCCTCTTCCGACAGACGCCGTCGCATAGCTGGCAGGGCTGCCGCTTCCTAAAACAGGCCGAAGTAGTGAAGTGTGCAGTCTTGTAGGAGAGTTGAGTGCGATGGGTCGTCAGGGCGGGGAGATGCAGGTGCGCATGGTGCGTGGTGGCCGGGTGTCTATGGCAGTGGCGTCAGCGGTTGCCTTGGCGGCATCGTGCACAGTCGACGGGCGCAGCAGGGAGGTTCAGGCGTTCGAGGACGCGCTTCAGCCACTGCATCAGGCGAAGTCGTTCCGGATGACTGGGGAGTTTCACAGCTCCGGCGGAGCGAAAGTCCGATTCGAAGCAGCCCTCGACGGCCGCAGAGGCTGCGCGGGAACAGTCGGAGGCGCGGAGAGTGTCCTGGTCGGCAAGCAGGTATGGACCCGCTGGGCCGACAGCGCGCTGCCTGAGGCCGTGAGCAGGCTGGCAGGAGACTCGGAGGTCGCCGTAGTCGATCCCGCGGCAGACCTGACGCAGGACCCGCAGTGGGCTGCGACCGAGCTGCTGCGCGGCGCGTACATGGTCACCACTCTGCCCGGCGACGTGCCGGAGACGGAAGGTATCGCGCCGGTGTGCCAGACAGGGTTGCTGCTCGCAGGTGCCGCGACGGCCGTCGGCGACGTGACCTCCGGGCCGGTGACAGTGCGCGACGGGCAACGTCTGCGTTCTCTTTCCAAGACCAAGGGGCCGGTGACGATCCGGGTCTATGTCCCGGCGCAGGGCAGCCCGAAGGCCGTGCTTGCCGAGTACCAGGTCGAGGGGGGCCGGTCATTCTCGATGCAGTTCAAGGATGTCGGCAAGCCCGTCACAGTCCATCTGCCGGAAGGCGAGCAGACCGTCACATCCGGGGATGTCATGACGATCCTCCACCAGGACGGTGCCTGACGGCGCACCCCCGAATCACGCCGGGACTATCACTAGGAATTGGCCATTCCGGACGGCGCAAATTTGCACAGTGCCAAAGCGGCTGACTCGCTAGGATGAATTCAGGTGCCAGCCTCACGCGCGGCTTGATCAGGGATTTCTCCGTTCCTCTCGATGTACTCACCCATGCGCCGGTAGCCGGTATGGCGCAAATACGCCACACCCGATCCTCCTATCTGTCTGATTTGGTGTGACTTGATGGGCTGTTGTTTCCTGTGTGATATTAATAGAATCCTCATCAAGTAGCGGCAAACGGCTACTTGATGAGGGGGATGTTTGGGTGCCACGGGGACGCACATCGAGGAAATTGATCACCAGATCCTTGAGTTGCTGCATCAAGGACTCAACGATGCTGTGGTTGCACGTCAGTTAGGTATCGGGCATCGGACCGTTCAGCGGCGCGTAGGTAACCTGATGCACCATCTCGGCGCCACGGGCCGTGTAGCGCTGGGCGCTCGAGCCCAAGAGCTGGGTCTATTCACCTCCGGCCGAAACGCCTGCAACGCTCGAGCGGATTCGGTGTAGTTCAAGCCGATGACTCTGAGCCAGTCCAAGCCGATGCCGTAGCCAGACACCAGATACACGCGTACCAGGGAGCCCCTTGTGCTAGATGTGGCAAGGGCAGCCAAAGCTGCCGGTGAGGGCTCTTCTGGCTTCTCATCCGTGCTCCGCATTTGGAGCACGCAACGACAGGAGGAACATTGCGAAGAGCGTTAGGAAGCGTGGCGGGAGCCGTGGCATTACTGTGCCTGGCCATGCCCCAGGCTACAGCGGATGACAACGAGTGGGACGACGAAAACCTGATGAGCGTGGAGGCCTGCTCGAAGTTTCCCGAGGAATCTGCCTTCAAGTTCCACATCTACTACAACTCCGTGCAGAAGGGTGCCTGGAGGAACATCGGGTACCGCGTCTACAACTTCGACGTACTGCGGCCTGGCGGCAGCAACCCGGGCACCTATCAGCTCAAGTTCTGCTTGACAGACTCAGCGAGCACCCCACCGGCGGGGGCTGGCACGCGCATCAAGAACAACGCCGCCTCGGGTGAGAACACACACCCGAGATACACCGCGCATGTGTACTTCAACAGCGGCTACAAGGGCGCCCAGGACGTGATGGCCCCGTACCAGTACATCGACCGTTTCCGTAATGTCTACAACGAGAACGCGTCCTTCCAGTGGACGAGCTGAGGCCGGGGGGAAGCAGCATGAACGCACGAATGAGGACCCTCGCGAAGGCCGGAGTTCCCGCTTTGGTCGCCGTCGCAGTGGGCGCCGTAGCATTCTCGACCAGCTTGCCGGACACCTCGCCCACCCGTGCTGCGAAGCCGCCGAGCGGGGGATCCGCCCCGAAGGCCGCCCCGCAGCAGGCCGTGGCCGCTGACCCCGAGGACCCTGCGACGTGGAGGCTGCCCATCGAGGCGTACATGCCGACGCAGGCCCAGACCCGTCTGATTTCCGGAACGCGCGATGACCTCCTGGACGCGTGCATGGACAAGGCCGGTTACCCCGCCTGGACGCCGCCGCCGGACCTGCCCGTAGTGGGCGGTAAGACTCTGACGGACTGGCGCTACGGCATCCACGACGCCGCTCTCGCGGCCAAGAACGGCTACCACCCGGACCCGGCGCAGCAGGCCGCCTACGACGAGGCGGCTAGCGTCGGCGCCGTCGACAAGTCCGGTGCCGACGACTCCGCGGTGCGCGCCTGCGTCTCCCAGGTCGATGGGGTGGCACCGGCGAGTCCAGTTGTCGATCTGGTCCAGCAGATCAGCGGCGACGCTTTCCGCGGGGCCGATCAGGCCACAAATGTGGTGGCCGTCTTCAACCAGTGGGCGTCCTGTATGAAGGCCAAGGGCTACACGTACGCCAAGCCCATGGACGCCAACGACGACCCCGCCTTCGCCGACCCCTACACGATCAGCAGCACGGAGATCGCCACGGCCACCGCGGATGTCGCCTGCCGGGACAAGTACCAGGTAGAGAAGGTCTGGTTCGACGCCGAGGCCAAGTTGCAGCAGACGGCAATCGCCCAGCACCAGGACGAACTCGACGACGTGAAGGCCGCCACCGCCCAGGCCGTGGCCAAGGCCAAGGCCGCCGACCGCTAGATCTCTCGGTTGCACTATTACGCCGCCTGCCGGTGAACCTGCAGCAGCACCGGCAGGCGGCATGCCTTGGCGCGCCATCGGTTAGCCGCTGACGCTCGGTTGCTGCCATTCGCGCCGGCGGCTCTGCCCTGCGGCCGACCGCCGCAAGATTCCCGTACACCCTGCGGCGGCCGACCGCGATATGCCCTGTCCAGCGTCTCCAGATGCGAGAGGGAAGTCCCGTTGAGAGTGCTCAGACCTGCCCGCGCGGGGGTGGCCGGCCTCGCGGCCGCCGCCGTCCTGACCGGGCTCATTCAGACCGCCGCCGTGGCTGACAGCCTCCCCTCCCCAGCAGCAACAGCGCCTGCACCCACCGGCCAGGGCACAACCGACTCGCCGCCAGCCGTTCCCCGCGGACAAAGGGCGGACGTACTCGGCGAGAACTGGGAATCCTCCACCGACCGCGTGTGGACAACCAGTTCGGACGCGAACGGCTTCCACCTCCTCACCGCCGACAAGAAGACCGGCTACACGTGGAAGACCGCGGCCACCCTGTCGGAGCCCGGCTTCGACGCCGACGCGTGGATCGGCAACGCCTGCGTCACCGCCTCGGGTAAGCGGGCCATCGCCGTCTACGCGCCACGCACCTTCACCAACGAGCCCGAGCTCATGACCCGCGGCGCCTTCACTGCGATCGTCGACCTGACCAGCGGTAAGGTCACCAAGCTCGCGGTGCAGTCCTCCCTCGCCTACTTCTCACCCGGCTGCGGTCGCGGTGAGAAGGCCGTCGTCTCGCAGTTCACCGATGACAGCTCCGCCCACAACGCCACACGGCTGGTCGCTGTCGATGCCCTCGCCGGCACCGCCGGCCGCCCCCTCAGACTCGACGGACAGGTCACCTCCGCCATTCCGTACCAAGACGGGATCGCTGCGGCCGACGGCTACCGCGTAGTGAAGGTGAGCCCAGACGGCAAACGAGCTCCACTCGCTGCCGCATCCGGTGTGCCGTTCCAGCTGCGCAGCGACCGCGACGGCGGACTGGTCTTCCTGGACCGCACTGCCAGCGACAGGAGCAGCGTCAAACGGGCCCACGCCGGAAAGACCACCACCCTGGCCCAGGGCCGGCTCGCGGACATGGACCTGACGGCTTCGGCTGACGGGACCGTTTTCATCACCGGCAAGGCCAAAATCACCGCCCTCCTGCCGGGCAGTGTGAAGAACTCCGGTGCCGCAAAGGACGCAACAGCATCCACCCACGGCGAGGCCCTGGTGCGCACACAGTGGCAACACGCCAAGCGCCCGCCCAAAGGCACCGACATCCTCGCCACCCGTCCGGTGACGACCCAGATCGACACCGCTGCCACCGGCCACAGCACTCGCCTCACCACGACCCCCGGCGCCCGGCCCGTGTCCGCGCCGCGCCTACGGCAGGGCGCCGCCATCTCACCTGCCCTTAAGGCACCCGCGCCTGCTCCCCAGGCGAACCTGCTGGCCGCCGACCCCAACAACCCGGTCGAGGACGAACGCACCTGTGCCGTCCCGCGAGGAAGCCTCACCAAGCAGGCCCTGCAGCCCACTCCGCGGCAGGTGGAGTGGGCCGTGAACCAGACCGTCATCAACAAACTGGACAACTGGATCAGTCGGCCGGCGAACTGGAACGGCACCGGCATGATCGCTTACAGTCCGCAGAGCCGTCTGTTCCCGCTGCACGTACTCGAAGGCGATCCCAACGGGGTGATCGACCGCGCGGACGAGTGGCACATCCCCTCGCAGGTCCTCCTCGGCATCACCGCCCAGGAATCCAACATGTGGCAGGCCGCCCGGACCGTGGTGCCCGGCCTGACCGGGAACTCGCTGATCGGCAACTACTACGGCATCAAGTACGCCGCCGACGGCAGCCAGGGCGACCCATGGGCGATCAACTGGGCCTCATCCGACTGCGGATACGGCATCACCCAGGTCACCGACGGCATGCGCAAGTCCAGCACCGCGTTGTCGAACGAGCAGAAGGAAGCCGCGGCCCTCGACTACACCGCGAACATCGCCTACGGCGCGGACATCCTCACCTCGAAGTGGAACGAGACCCGCAAGGACGGACTGATCGTCAACGGCGGCAAGCCGAAGTACATCGAGAACTGGTTCTTCGCCCTATGGGCCTACAACTCCGGCTACCACCCGAAGTCCGCGGCCTCCAGCAACAGCGGCAAGTGGGGCGTGGGCTGGACCAACAACCCGGCCAACCCGCTGTGGAAGGAAAACCGGCTGCCCTTCCTCGAATCAGCCAGCGGCGGAGATGACTACAGCCACGCCGCCCATCCGCAGGACTGGCCCTACCAGGAGAAGGTCATCGGCTGGGCCGCCCGGCCGATCTCCGCCATGTTCAAGCCTGGCGACATGCAGCCCGGCTACCGGGCCGCCTGGTGGAACAACAATCAGGCTCGCACCCAGGCCAAGCCGCCCATCATGATCTTCTGCACCACCTCGAACGACTGCGACAATTCCAAGATCAGTGACGGTGCGTCGAACCAGACCGGCAAGGGTCCGTGCAAGCTGCCCGGAGACCCCAGCGAAACCGACCCGCTGTACCTGAAGTGCTGGTGGCATGAGGCCGTGAAGTGGAAGGACTGTGACGCGGCTGCCGCATGCGGCAACCCCATCCACCGCTTCAACGACACCGACTACCCCGAGCAGCCCAACCAGGACGCCTCCTATCCGGCCCGCTGCGCCTCCAACTCCGGCCTGCCCACGGGCGCCCTCGTCGTCGACGACGTCCCCAACGGAACTAGACCAGCCGGAACATCGGGCCATACGTGCGGCGCCATCTCCTCGGCGGGCACCTTCAAGTTCGACTTCACCGCCTGGAACAGCACCTATCCCGGCAAGATCGACCTCCATCAGATCGGTGCCGGCTACGGCAACCACTTCTGGTTCACCCACACCCGTCCGAACGGCACTACCGACGGAGATCGGCTGAAGACCACCGGGACCTGGACACTTGGCCGCACCCTTGACCAGTGGGTTCGTATCATGGTCCACACCCCCGACCACGGGGCCCACACCCAGCAAGCCCGCTATGACATCGACACCGGCACCGGTGCCTTCACGCGCCACCGCTACATCGGGCAGGAATACGGTGCCAACACCTGGGTGACACTCGGCGTCTACAAGATCAGCGGTACTCCTCGCGTCCAGCTGGCCAGCCAGGCCAGCGACGGCACCGGCGACGATGACGTCGCCTGGGACGCTGTCGCATTCCAGCCCATCGGCAGCAAACCCAAGCAGTCCGTCGCCATCCTCGGAGACTCCTACACCTCCGGCGAGGGCGCGGGCGTCTACTCCGCAGAAAGCAACAAGGACTACGACCCCAACGGTGACCGCCAATGGAACGCCTGCCGACGCAGCCAGAACTCCTGGGCCCGTAAGACCACCCTGCCCGGGTACTCCTCCACCATAGGCCAGCTGACCGATTCCTACGACGCCTCTCTCGACATGCAAAACGTCTCCTGCTCCGGCGCCTTCACCAATCGAGTCACACCCGGTGACCCAACCCCGTGGGGCCGGGACGGCAACTTCCGCGAGAAAGCTCAGATCGACTCCGGCATCCTCAGCGCCGACACCACCCTCGTGGCTCTGACCATCGGCGGCAACGACGCCGGCTTCCCGGTGGTGATGCAGATGTGTGCCACGACTGGCTGTCCAGCCGAAGCTGACGTCAAGCGTGACATCGACAACACCATCCC
The DNA here is from genome assembly GCF_010548375.1 of Streptomyces sp. SID13726. Lineage (GTDB taxonomy): Bacteria > Actinomycetota > Actinomycetes > Streptomycetales > Streptomycetaceae > Streptomyces. Next base: position 116,637 of record NZ_JAAGLY010000010.1, on the reverse strand, counting down.
CAGGGTTGAAAGCGTGCTGCGTGAGATCAAAGCAGCCGCACCCAACGCCAAGATCGTTCTGATGGGGTATCCACGGCTCTTCAACGCCAGCGCCACCACGTGCATCAGCGGCGTCGGAGGAGCCGGGATGAACCGGCTGAACTACATGGGCGACTACATGACCGCCCAACAGAAGCAACTGGTCGAAACACTCAAGGCACAAGGGCTGCCTGTGAGCTTCGAGTCACCCGACAGCGACTTCGAGGGTAAGCGGGCCTGCGACTCCAACGAGGGCATCAACAAGATTGTGAAGGCTCAGCAAGGCGACGGCGACTTCACCTGCACCCTCGGGCAAACATGGTGCATCAGCCGTGAGAGCTATCATCCCAACGGCGTAGGCACTTCCGCATACGCCCAGGCGTTCCGCCGTGCGGTGAACAACCTCTAGGCAGCGATGACGACCAGTCAGACCGGACGGACCGCCCCATGGGCGAAAGCCTTAGGGGCGGTCCTTCTTGCCCTGCTCGCGGCCATCATCGTCGCCTACAGCATCGGCAGCTCGCGGGAAACCGACCGCGAACACTCAGCCTTCGAGGCGACCCGAACGGATGCGCAGCGCTTCGCCGACAGCGTCGTCGCCCAGCGCAACACCCTGCCCACCGAACGGCAGGACATCCAAACGGCTCTGGACACCTCCACAGACAACAAAAACGGCCTCCTCTTCTCGATGGAGCCCACCAAGAGCCGTACTGAAGTCGTCATACAGCTCACCCGCTCCTACGAGCGCTCGCTGGTCCTGTTCGGCTCATCCGAAGCAACGGTCGACCGCTGCTTCACCGTGATATTCGAACTGAACGAGGGCCGACACCTCAGCGCGAACATCACCGCGCACACTGCCGACGAACGCTGCTCCCAAGTCGCGCAACAGAATCCTTGATCAGCCAAGACTGAAGCTTCCCCTGGATCTTGGACACCTGGAGACTGGGATCTTGAGGTTCCAGAGGAAGTAGCACCAGGTGGGAAGCAAGTACACGAAGCGGTACACCGATGAGTTCAGGCGGGACGCGATCGCGCTCGTCGACTCTTCGGGAAAGACGGTCACGGCGGTCGCCCGGGAACTCGGCATCAGCTCCCAGTCCCTGCGTGGCAGGTATCGCAAGGCCCAGGCGAACCGGGGCGAGGGCACTCCCGGCGACTTGAGCGGTGACGAACGCGAGGAGCTCAAGCTGCTGCGGCGGGAGAACCGCGAACAGCAGCAGACGATTGAGTTCTGCTGTGCCGGGTTCTGCATGTGGCCCGCTCCTCTTACTACGCGTGGCGCGAGGGCGAAGCCGCCCGTGATGCCCGGCAGGCCGCCGACGACGCGCTTGCGCACAAGATCACGGTGCTGCACATCGCCTCCCGCCGCACTTATGGCGTCCCGCGCATCCACACCGAACTGCGCCGTCTGGGGCGGCGGGTGAACCGCAAGCGCGTCGCCCGTGATGCGTGAGCGCGCCACCCGGGGCGTCACCCGGCGCAAGCGTCGCTCGTTGACCCGGCCGGACAAGAAGGCGAAGCCGGCCCCCGACCTCATCGGCCGCGACTTCCATGCCGAGCGGCCCGGGACCAAACTGGTGGCGGCATCACCTACCTGCCGACCACGGAGGGCTGGCTCTACCTCGCCTGCCGGCTGGACCTGGCCACCCGCGAGGTCGTCGGCTATGCCATGGCCGATCACCACCGCGCAGAACTCGTCTTGGACGCCCTCGACATGGTCCACGGCCGAGGAGATCTTCAGCCGGGCTGCGTGCTCTACTCGGATCGCGGCAGCGCATACACCTCGGCCCATTTCACCACCCAAATAAGCGAGTTGGGGCTACGGGCAGCTGCGGACGCACCGGATCATGCTTCGACAACGCGGCCGCCGAGAGTTCTGGGCCCTGCTCAAGGAAGAGATCGGCACCCGCATCTGGCCCGACCGGGATACCGCCCGCGCCGAGCTCTTCACCTTCATCGAGACCTTCTACACGAGACCTTCTACAACCGTCGCCCCCCGCGCAAATACAAGACCTTCGGCTACCTCACCCCGGCCGAGACCCGGCAGCGGCATCAACACGCCCTCGCGGCACAACCGACGAGTGTCCAAGGTCGCGGGCAAACGTCAGTCTGCCGCCTCCACCTCGGACACGGACGGTGTACTGGAAGCCGCCTGTGGCGTCGCGGCAGCCGAGGCCGCACCCGGTGCGGGATGCTTTGCCGCCCACCCGTTCAGCAGCCGCTGGTAGGCACCAGGCGCGGCGACTTCGGCTCCGCGCGGCCGTTCTCCCAGTTCTTCACCGACTGAGTCGTCGTCTTCAACGCGGTCGCGAGGCGGGCCTGGGTGATGCCGGCGGCCCTAAGTTGCGACAGGCCAACCTGATGACCAGTTCAGCAAGTTGATGCCCAGCTTCGGGGTGCCGTTGTCGTTGCCGTCGTAGTAGTGGTAGACGATCAGGTCGCCGTCGGAGTCGTTCATGATGGACTGGCCGCCCGGGCCGATGTACCGGCCGTGGGACTCCAGGACCGGTGTGCCGCCGTTGTTGGTCATCGCGACGCCGTTCTTGTCGACGTAGGGGCCGGTGATGCTGGTGGCACGCCCGACCTTGACCTTGTAGGTCGAACTGGTGCCGGCGCAGCAGGTGTCGTAGGACGCGAAGAGGTAGTAGTAGCCGTTGCGCTTCACGATGTACGGCGCCTCGACGGCCTTGGTCCCGGTGGGGCGGGCGGCGATCGAGTAGCGGGTGGTATTGGTGGAGAGCTGTTTTCCGGTGCTCGGGTTGAGCTGGATCATCTTCAGGCCGGTCCACCAACTCCCGAAGGACAGCCACCACTTGCCGTCGCCGTCGACGAAGAGGTTCGGGTCGATGGCGTTGTAGTCGCTGGACGTGGTGGAGGTGTACACCGTGCCCTGGTCGGCCCAGGAACCCGGCAGGCCGGTGCTCGAAGTGGCCAGGCCGATCGCGGACTTGTTGGAGCCGAAGGTCGAGACGGCGTAGTAGAGCAGGTACTTGCCGCCCTGGTACGAGATGTCCGGCGCCCAGGCCTCGGTGGCGTACGACGACCACCAGCCCGGCTTGGTGCTGAAGGCGTCGGCGCCCGCGCTGAAGGCGATCCGGTCGGTGGAGGTGCGGTAGCCGAGGCCGCCGCCGGTGCCGTAGAGGAGGTAACGGCCCGCCGACGTACGGATCATGGTGGGGTCGTGGATGGTGGTGGCGCCGGTGACCGTCCCCGGGTTGGGGTACGCCGACGCCGTGCCCGGTATCAGGGCCAGGAGGAAGGCTGCGGGAATCGCAAGAAACGAGATGCGACGCATGCTGACGCTCCTTGAGTGGGGGGATGTTCGACAGGTCGATCATCGATCAGAGCTTCGGACGGGACCGTAGAATCGAACACCTTGCGCGTCAATGGTCCGCGCAGCCTCACCCCTTCGGGGGTACGGGGTCGGTGTGCGTGCACGGGCAGCAGACTCCGTGCCGAAGCGTTCCTGAGCGACATCTGTGAGGGGATCGATGACCGCCGTACACGTGACCGAGTGGGACGACCGTGAGGGGACCGCCGAGGCGCCCCCGGCCGTCTTCGTCCACAACATCATGACGTGGGGCGACGACCCCGAGTTCGGCTTCGCCTGGCAGCGTCCCCTGGCCGCCGGCCGGCGACTGCTGCTGATGGACCGGCGGGGGTACGGCGACAGCCCGGACACCGCGCGCAGCGACTTCGAGGTCGACGCCGGGGACGTGGTGGAGGTGCTCGGCGAGGGCGCGCACCTGGTGGGACACGGGAACGGCGCCGTCGCCGCGCTGCTGGCCACCGCGCGCCGGCCGGACCTCGTGCGCTCCCTCGCGCTGATCCAGCCCTCGGCGTTCACCGCGGCGGCGGACCGTCCGGTGGTCGCGGATCTCCTGGCCCGGGTGCGTTCCGGTGTCCGGGGCGGCGACGTCACGCCGGAGCAGTATCTGCGGGCGTCCACGGAGGGGCTGGGGATGAGGATGCCGGAACCGACGCCACGCCGGCTGCGCGCGGTCGACACGTCGATGCGGGAGCGACCGGTCTGGGAGGCGGAGATCCCGCTGGAGCCGGTCCGGGACGCCGCCGTGCCGGTGCTGGTGATCTGCGGGACCTGGGAGGACGCGCCCGCGGCCTATCGCGAGCACGTGGGGCTCCCCCTCGTCGCCGTGGCCGAGTCGCTCACGGACTCCCTCGGGGGCAGCCTCGTACGCCTGCCCGGGTACTACCCGCACACCCAGCGGCCCGCCGACGTCAACGCGGCCCTGCGGGACTTCTGGGACACCCGGACCTGAGTGCCGCAGACCTCAGCCGACCTGCTCGAAGACCATCGACCACCAGCTGTCCGGCTGGGCGAAGGCGTACGGGTCGCGGGACTTGAGGTACTCGACGAGCTTGTCGGTGTACGGGGCGCGGTCCTGGTCGGCGGCCCGCTCCAGGTGCCGGGTGCGCAGCGCGAAGCGGTACAGGAACTCGACGAGGTCGGCGAGGGTGCGGTTGACGATCTCGGCGCGGGGGTCGTCGCCGAAGGACAGCAGGATGACGTAGCCGCGGTCCAGGTCGAGGCAGTACCGCATCTCGGGGTCGTCGGTGGGGCCGCCCAGCACGAGGATGCGGGTCTCCTCGCCGCCCGCGGCGACCGGCACCACGGTGAAGGGATCGGGCCCGTCGTCGGCGGTGTCGAGGGTGAACAGCACGTCGACGAAGACGGGCACGCCGACCTCGCACAGCACCTCGGCGTCGGCCTCGGACAGTCCGCGCTCCTCGGCGACGGCACGGTCCAGCGTGACCACGCGGTCGGCGCCGAACAGTTCCGTCATCTCGTCATGGGTGGCCATGCGTCCTCTGCTTCCCCTCGTGCTCGGTGTGTTCAGCCGGCGAGGCCGGCCCGCCGCAGCAGCTTCAGCCAGTCGTCGTGCTCCAGCGACTCGTCGTCGATCAGCGCGAGTCGGGCGTATTCAGCGGGGGTCACCAGCCGCTCCAGGAAGAACGTCGCCACCCCGGGCGCCAGCCGTTCGAAGCGTTCCGCGTCGGGCCAGTCAGGCCCTTCCTCGACGGCTCCGAGGAGGTCGCCGCTCGCCCGGTCGACGAAGAGCGGGGCCTCTTGGATCATCCCGACGCAGTAGAGCTTCTCGGGGGACAGCGGCAGCGGGGAGTCGGGCACCGGCTCGCAGTAGAACTGGTGCTCGTCGGCTTCGTCCAGGCCGAAGATCTGCACGGACGGGCCGCAGCTCGCGCCGTCCAGCACCCGGCAGAAGTCCAGGTACTCCCGCGGCACCCCGTCGGCCTCCGCGTCGGCCGCGGTCTCCTCGTCGACGGTCCCGCCGAGCGTGAACGACAGGACGTCCGGGCTCTCCGCCAACGCCGTCCGCAGGTCATCCACGGTCGCGATCAGACGGGACGGCGTCGGGCTCGCGCTAGTCATCTGGCCACCACTTGATGTCGATGTTGATCGGATTGCCGTCCGGAAGATCCTTGATCTGCGGGCGGATCTGCTGCGTTCCGATGTCGTAGTTCGTCGTCCGGTCGAGCATCCGCAGGTTACGCCACGCGTCCGGACCGCCGGTCTGGAGCTCGTTGACGTGGTCGGGCTGCATTTTACGGGCGGCCCCCGCGGCCTCTTCGGCGAAGTCGGGGTCGTCCTTGTGGTTCCGGCGGATCAGGGCCTCCAGCGCGCCCTTGTAGTCCGCGGTGATCTTCTTGTCGCGGTAGTCCTCGGTCCTGCCCTTGAACTTGAAGAGCTTGCCCTCCTCGCCGAGCCGCTGGAGCGCCCGCGCCTTCCGCTCGAAGGCCTGCTTGGGCATGCCGGGCTTCCACTCCAGGGTGACGGTGTGCGGGTCCTTGGCGGTGTCCGGCCGGTCCTTGCCGATCCCGCCGCCGTCCCGGACCGTGTCCTGGTCTCGGGAGCGCTTGACGATGCTCTGGAGCATCGTCTCGATGTTCTTGTCGTTGCGCGCGTGGTTGTCGCCCATGGCGCGTACGCCCTTGGACACGTCCTGGAGGTGTTTGTGGAGCTGGTCCTCGGCCTCCTCGATGGCCTTGAGGATCTTCTCCGCGCCGGTCTCGACGGCCGCGGCGAGCGCGCCCTTGCCGCGGGTGCGGTTCAACCCGGCCCGGCTGCTGCGCAGATGGGGACGGGCGCCGGACTCGTGCTCGTCGGCCTGGGAGGTGATCCGGTCGGCGAGCCGGTCGTGGAGGTCCTTGTCGCTGCGTACGGTGTCGCTCACGCAGCGCCGCCCTTCTGGGTGAAGGTCCCCGTGGTGCCGTCGAGCCCTTCCTGGAATCCCTCGCCGCCCGCGTGCAGGGTCTTGCCGGGGCTGTAACCGTCTTGCAGTCCTACGGCGTTGGCGCCGACCTGGATGACGAGGTCGGCGGCCATGTCGCCGAGCGCGGAGTAGACGGGGCCCATGGCGACGGACATGAGCTCCTCCAGGAGCATCTGCTCGGCCTCCTTGAGCAGCCGCCGGACGATGAGCCGGGTGGCCTGGGTGGCACCGAGCGCGCCGACCTCGGAGAGCCCGAGCGTGAAGGGCGCGGCGGCCTGGGCTGCGATGATCTCGGCGGCGAGGATGCCGAGTTGGACGATGGCGGCCACCTTGGCCCCGGCCACGACCACGGCCGCGCCGTCGAGAGCCATGGCCCCGAGATCGGCCGCCTCCCCGAGACGCTCCAGGTGTACGTCGCTGACCTTGCCCCAGTGCTGCTGGAAGGCGGCGGTCGCGATCCCCTCGTTCCCCTCAAGGAACTCCCGGACGACACCTGCCGTGGCGTCCTTCCCGCTGCGCATCTGGGAGGCGAAGGAGCGCAGGTTGTCGGCCATGTCGCGGTAGTCGTCCTCGTCGACATTGGGCCACTCGACGCCGATGAGATCCAGTACCCAGGCCGCCTCGTCGGGCAGCACGACCCCCATGCGCGTTCCCCCTTTGTCTTGGCAGGACCATTTCTGGTCAGGCGTACGACGGCCCGAACTGTACTACGGGGGAAGGGATTTGCAGGGGATACGGAAGTGGTCGGAGAAGCCCGACCGCTACGGCCGGGAGCCGCCCAGGCCGCTGTTGCGCCAGGGTCCGTCCGACGGCCGGGAGGACGCACGACGGTCGGCGCCGGAAGGTGTCTCATCCCGGCCACCGGCGTCCCCCTCCCCTTCGCGACGCGCGTCCTGCCAGGCCCCGAACCGCTCACCGGCCTCCCGCGCCTCGGCCTCGGAACGCCCCTCCCCCGCCCGCCGGACCTTGTCCGCACCGGAGAACAGCGCGGCGGTGTACTCCGGGTCGGTGAAGGCCTGTTCGGCGGTGAGGTCTCCGCGCAGCACCCCGCCGGCCATCGCCCGCAGCCTGGGATCGTCCCCCTTGCTCAGCGTGCGCAACGCCCGCAGCAGACTCCGGGCCCGCTCCTCGTCCTTGGCGACGCCCAGCAACTCCCCCGCCCCCACCTCACGCCCGTCCGGCACGCGAACCTCCCCCTCCCGTACGTCGATCGGCGGCCCAGTATCCAACAGCCGTGTGGGCCAAGGGAGTCGAAGAGCAAGACCACGCACCGGCCGGCAGGCGTCCGGTCGCCCAACTCATCACAGCGCGGCCCGGATCACACCGGCCCGTCTGGCCAGCCGCAGCCACCCCGGCACGTCCACCTCGGCCCGCACGGTCTTCCCGGGCCCCGACTCCCGCTCCACCACCTCCCACCGATCGGCAAGGGCCTCGACGAGAAGAAGCCCGCGCCCACCGTCGTCCAGCCGCCCTGCCGACCGTACGACCGCGACGGGCTCGGCCCGCGTATCGCTCACCTCCACACGAACACTGCCGGTGACGAGAGAGAGCCTCAGCTCGAAGTCCCTTCCGGGGATACGGCCATGGGTCACCGCGTTGGCGGCCAGCTCGGCCACGATCACGGCGACGGCCTCGGAGACCGGGCAGTCGTACGGCAGACCCCACTCACGCAGCTGGTCCAGAGCGAGATGCCGGGCGAGCCGGGCGCCACGCGGGGTCGCACTGAGCCGCTGGGTGAACGTACGTACGGTCACCGGAGATTGGGGAGTGGGAGGTGTCGTCACGCCCCTAATCTGGCTCCCCCTCCAGCCACTTCACCAGGCCGAAGCCACGTACGCTCCGGCAGCGTACGCGGTCACGGCCTGGACAGTACGAGTGACGGACCGTGACCATGAGCGAGGGAGGTGACCGACTGTGGTCGAAGGTGGCGGTGAGCCGGAGTCGTCGGACAGCATGCGGACGTTCGGGGCGGTGCTGCAAGCGTTGCGCGAGCATGCGGCACTGAGCCGGGAGGAGTTCGGCGACCGCGTGCGGTTCTCCAAGCACACGGTGGCGTCGGTGGAGTTGGGCCGCAGGATGCCGGACCTGGTGTTCGTGGAGCGAGCGGAGGAGGTGCTGGGCAACACGGGGGTGTTGCGGAAGGCGTTCCCGAAGCTGGCTCGGCAGCCGGGGTTGGCGGCGTGGTTTCGGCGGTGGGCACAGCTGGAGGAGATCGCGATCACTCTGTACACCTACGAGTGCCGCATGATTCCTGGGTTGTTGCAGACCGAGGCCTATGCAGGGGCGCTGGCCGCCGATCAACTGCCGCCACTGGCTGACGCCCAGATCGAAGAACGGTGGGCCGCCCGAGCGGAACGACAGCAGATGCTGCGGGATCGCCCGAACACCGCGTTCAGCTTCATCCTCGAAGAGCACCTGCTTCTACGGCGCACGGGCGGGGTGGAGGTCACAGGCGGACTCATCGACCACGTGTTGGAGATCTCCAAGCTACGGAACGTCGAGATCCAGATCATGCCCCTGGTACAGGAGTCGCACGCCGGGCTACAGGGCCCAATCCGCTTGCTGGAGACGCCGGAAAACAAGTGGTTCGCCTACAACGAAGGCCAGGAGAGCGGTCAGTTGATCACTGACCCGAAAGTGGTCAGCGTGCTCCAGAGTCGATATGCGAGGATGCGTTCGCAGGCTCTCAGCATGAAGGACTCCTTGAGCCTGCTGAAGCAGATGCAAGGAGACCTATGAGCACCTCTGAACTGGCCTGGTTCAAGAGCAGCTACAGCAGCGCTTCCGGCGACGACTGCGTCGAGGTCGCCCTCTCCTGGCACAAGTCGAGCTACAGCAGCAGCGGTGACGGCGACTGCGTAGAGATCGCCCTCACCCCCACCACCATCCACATCCGAGACTCCAAGACCCCCGAAGGCCCTTGCCTCACCACCGCCCCCACCCCCTGGACCACCTTCCTCACCCACCTCACCAGGTGAAGATCTGGACGGAGCGCCCCACCAGGACCGACGTGGAAGCGGTCGTCCGCGGCTACTTCGACCTGCTCCGGGCCGGGCGGATCCCCGAGGCCGAGGAGTTCATCGACCACAGCCAGGTCCGCCACGTGCTCAAGTCGCTGTGGAGGGGCTCCGTGGAAGCGGACGGCGACCCCGTCACCGCCGACTGGGAGCAGGACCTGTCCTGGCTCGGTGAACTGGACCTCGCGGAGTTCCACTGGGGCACCGGCAGCAGCTTCTACGTGGAGATCACCTACCGGGCGCAAGTGATCGAGGTGTCCTTGGGCTTCCGGGTCAGACCCACGGACGCCGGCTGGGTCCTCACGGGCCCGGCGACATACTGGTAGGGGAGGCTCGCCGCATGATCGACGAATTCGCGAAGAACACCCTGCACGGAAGACTGCGACGAGACCGCCAGGCGCTGCTCTGGAAACTGGACGGCTTGTCGGAGTACGACACCCGCCGCCCCCTGACGGCGACCGGGACCAACCTCCTCGGCCTGGTCAAACACGTGGCCATGGTCGAGGCCAGATACTTCGGCGAGGTCTTCGACCGCCCCTCCCCGGAACCGCTGCCCCGCTGGCAGGACTCCGACGGCAGCGATCTGTGGGCGACCGAGGGCGAGACCCGCGACCAGATCATCGCCCTCTACCGGCGCACGTGGGACCACGCGGACGCGACGATCGACGCCCTCCCCCTCGACATCCCCGGCCACGTCCCGTGGTGGCCGGAGCCCCACCCGAACACCAACCTGTTCGCCATCCTCATCCACGTCCTCGGCGAAACCACCCGCCACACCGGCCACGCCGACATCCTCCGCGAAGGCCTCGACGGCCGAACCGGACTCCGCGCCGAACACGAAACACCGATCGACGAGAAAGCCCGCGCGGCCCACCGCGCAAAGATCGAACAGGCCGCGGGACCAGCCACACCGACCAAGGCTTAGAAGCGGGCCGAGGCCGGCCCGTCCCGACCTGTCACCCTCACAGACGGTACGGACCGGCGTCACAGCGCGGCGGACGGAATCCGGTGGCGAGGGCCGGTCAGGGTGCCGTCATCCCTCCGGGCCGAAATCCGCCTCCAGCCGCTCCTTCCACCCCGCATCCGCCAACCCCGCCCCCACCAGCACGTCCCGCCAGTCCTCCTTGGCCAGCTGGACGGCGTCGAGGAGGCGGTCCACCCGGCCCCGGCCGCAGACCAGCGTGGCGGCCGCGATGCGTTCCTTGTCCTCCTGGTCACCCCGGTCGGTCAGGTGGTTGACCAGTTCGGTGAGGAGATCGCCGACCACCTCGCCCTCCCGGCCGGGGAAGTCCTCGGCGATACGCCGCTCGACCCGCACGGTAAGCCCCATTCACCCTCCTTGTTGGCATACGCCCCGATACGCTACCGCGCGCACCCCGAACCATCGCGCAACCCGTCTCGCAACCTGCCTCGCAACCTGTCTCGCAAGAAACTTGACGGTCCCTCACTTTGCCGAACTGACAGCCCCCCAACAGCAACCCTCCTTACGGTGCCGTGTCCATGACAGAAACCCCCATGAACGACACCGTCACCCGACGCACCGTCCTCGTCGCCACCGCGGCCACCGCCGCCACCCTCGCCGTCGGCGCGACCGTCGCCGCGACCACCCCCACCGCCGGCACCGCGGACGCCTCGGACACCGTCCCCGTCGCCGCCGCGGCCGTCTGCACGCTCACCAAGGAGATGACCGAGGGCCCCTACTACCTCGACGGCCAGTACGTCCGCGCCGACATCACCGAGGGCAAGACCGGCTTCCCCCTCAAACTCGCCCTCACCGTCGTCGACGACGACACCTGCGCCACGATCAGCAACGCCCTCGTCGAGATCTGGCACTGCGACGCCCTCGGCGAGTACTCCGGCTACGTCGGCAACAACGGCCACGACGAACCCGACAGCGGCACCTTCCTGCGCGGCGGAGTCCTCACCAACTCCAGCGGCGTCGCCAACATCACCACGGTCTACCCGGGTTGGTACCGGGGCCGCTGCGTCCACATCCACGTCAAGGTGCACGTCGGCGTCACGCTCACCTCCGACGGCTCCTTCACCGGCGGCACCGAACTCCACACCGGCCAGCTCTTCTTCGACGAGACGGTCACCGCCAAGGTCGGCGCGCTCTCGCCGTACTCGGCCAACACGGTCACCCGCACCACCCTCGCCCAGGACGGGATCTACGACGACGGCGGCGCCGCGTCCGGCCTCCTGACCCTGACCGCGCTGGGCAGCTCCCCCACCTCCGGCTACACCGGCACCCTCACCCTCGGCGTCGAGAACTGACCAGCCGCTGAAGGCTGTTGACCAGCCGCCCACCAGCCCGACTGGGCGTCACCGCGGCCCCGGTGACGCCCAGTCGGCATGCCTAGCCGACCCTCACTTGACCGGACACTGCTGCCAGGCCATGTGGTACACGGTGCTGATGTCGCCGTCGGTCGAGTCCATCGTCATGAAGCTGACCTTGGACGGCGACGAGCTGCCCGCGTTGACGCGGATCTCGGTGTTGATGTTGAAGTTGCGCTGAACTCCGCAGGGCGCCCAGACCAGTTGGGCCCAGTCGGTGGTGTCGGTCGCCTGCCAGTTGTCGTTGTAGGCGCCGCTGAAGTTGTGGGTCTTGAAGGCCGTCTGCGAGGAGCCCTGGAAGTAGTACGAGGCTCTCTGGACCGCGCTGGCGCCGGACTGGAGCGAGGCGAAGCCCCGGTAGTCCGCGCTGGCGATGGCGTACGTGAAGCCGGACGGGACGTGGACGACCAGGTTGAGCTGGCAGTTCTTGCGGAACGCCGTGGGGTCGGAGTTGCCGCCGACCTTGGCGAGGTAGTCGCTGTAGGTCACCGTGAAGGCGGTGTTGTCCTCGGAGACCGCGACGGCCGCCGTACCCGCGGGACAGCCGGAGCCGTTCACCGTGGCCACGTTGATGACGATCTTGTCCGGGGGCGGGTCGACGAACCCGCCGGACGGGTTGTGCGCGGGCACCGCCGCGGTGACGAGGGCGGCGATGGCGCCACCCAGGAGCAGTCCACTTGCCATGGGGGGTCTCTCCTCTGCGCTGAACGCGCTGAATGTTGAAGCGTGGAGAACCTGTGTGGTTTCTGTGAAGCACCGCGGCGAGGGAATCGTAGGTAGCGCCTCGCGACCCCACCAGAGCGAACTCAAGCCATTCCTTACGATGTCCTAACTCACGTGTAAACGGGGTTAGTTGGGCGGAGCATCCCCAGCTCGTTCACAGCCGCAAGTTAAGGAATTCTTCAGCTCGGCTCCTAACTTCCTCCACATGACGGGAAACATGGAGCACCACCACGACAGCAACACCGACAACCCCGGTCAGGCCGGCAGGCACCGGATGGACAACAGCGTCAAGCGGCGCCGGGTCCTGATCGGCGGCGGCGCCGTCGCCGCGGTGGGCGGACTGGCGATCGCCGGTATCGCCTCGGCCGACACCACCACCACGACCAGCGGGTCCACCACGGCGGCCGACACCGCCGCCACCGCCTCCTCGGGCATCTGCACCCTGAACGCCGAGGTCACCGAGGGGCCGTACTCGCTCGAAGGCGCCCTGGTCCGCACGGACATCAGGGAGGACAAGGAAGGGTTCGAGGTCCAGTACACCTTCACCGTCGTCGACCAGGCCAACGACTGCGCGCCGCTCGCCGACGCCCTCGTCGAGATCTGGCACTGCGACGCCCTCGGCGAGTACTCCGGCTTCGTGGGCGGCAACGGCCACACCGAGGAGGACAACGGCACCTTCCTGCGCGGCGGTCAGATGACCGACGCGAACGGGGAGTGCAGCATCACGTCCATCTGGCCCGGCCACTACGTCTCACGGGCCGTCCACGTCCATATGCGGGTGCACACGGAAGTGACGCTCACCGACGACTCGTACACCGGCGGCGAGATCATCCACACCGGGCAGCTCTTCTTCGACCCGGACATCAACACGGAGGTCCAGGCGACCTCGCCGTACTCCGCGAACACCACCAAGGAGACCCTGCTCGCGGACGACTCCATCTACGACGACGGCGGCGCCTCCTCCGGTCTGCTCACCCTGACCGCGCTCGGCTCCAGCGTCTCCGACGGCTACGCGGCCACCCTCACGGTCGGGGTCAACTCCGCCTGACCCGGGCCCGGTTCTGAGTGCGAGTGGGTGTGGTGCCCAGGCGGGGGCACCACACCCACACCGCGTTCAGTCAGTCACCCTCGCTCCTCCGCGGCAACGCCCCGGCCCCCGTCCGGGAGCCGGCCCGCTCCGACGGCACCCTCCGACGGCACCCGCTCCCGCTCCTTGAGATGCGCCCGGATCGCGTACCCGAGAGCCGCGGCCCACAGTGCGTACAGGACGCCGTAGACGAGGATGCCCGGCCCGCCGGAGACGCCGAGCCAGTCGCTCTTGAGGAGGGTGCGGACGTTGGTGACGACGATGATCCCGCCGACCGCCGAGCCCAGCACGCGCGGTGGGAGCAGGCGGACCAGCCAGGCGGCGACCGGGGCCGCGACGAGGCCGCCGAGCAGGAAGGCCAGGACCCAGGCCCACTTCAGGCCCTGCGAGCCCAGCGAGAAGAGGAAGCCGAGGCTCGCCGCCACCGCGACCAGGAACTCGCTGGTGTCGATCGAGCCGATCACCTTGCGCGGCTCCATCCGGCCACTGGCCAGCAGCGCGGGCGTGCCGACCGGACCCCAGCCGCCGCCCCCGGTCGCGTCGAGGAACCCGGCGACCAGGCCGAGGGGTGCGAGGAACCGGCGGCTCAGTGGCTGACCCAGTCGGTCCTTCGGCAGCCCCTTGAAGGTGAAGCGGGACATCACGTACAAGCCGAGGCCCAGCAGGATCAGGGACATCACCGGCTCGGCGAGTTCCGTCGACAGGCGGGACAGGACGGTCGCGCCCAGGAAAGAGCCCACCGCCCCTGGCACCCCGATCCTCGCGACGACCTTCCAGTCGACGTTCCCGAAGCGCCAGTGCGAGGCGCCGGACATCAGGGTGGTGCCGATCTCGGCGAGGTGGACGGTGGCGGAGGCGGCGGCCGGGCCGGTGCCCAGGGCCAGCAGCAGGGTGGTGGAGGTCACGCCGTAGGCCATGCCGAGGCTGCCGTCCACGAGCTGGGCGCCCAGGCCCGCGAGGGCGAGCAGGATCAGCGTGCGCATGCGGTCGGTCCCGTTCTCTCCGAGGTTTCCTACCGGGTGAGTAGGAAAGAGCAACGGGACCGGACCCTAGGGCGTCAACCTGAGAGCGGCCTGAGCACCCGGTACGGGCTCACGGGTTCTCCCAGGCGGCGGGCTCCGCGGCCAGCCGCCGTACCGGGGCGGGCAGGGCGTCGGCCGCGATGTCGGCGACGGTGACGCCCTCCAGGATCTTACGGACGTTGGCGCGCAGGGCGATCCACAGGGGCAGCAGGGGTTGCGCGGAGCCGGTGTACTCGAGGCCGGTGGGGCGCTCGCCGCGGACCGAGACGATCGGGCCGTCGACCGCGCGGATCACATCGGCGACGGTGATGGCCGTGGCCTCGCGCGCGAGGCGGTAACCGCCGCCCCCGCCCCGCCTGCTGTCGACGATCCCGCCCCGCCGGAGATCGCCGAGGATCCCCTCCAGGAACTTGTGCGGAATGTCCTGGACCGAGGCGATCTCCTCGGCCTTCACCGGCCCGCCGCCCTGCCGCACGGCAAGCTCAAGCACCGCCCGTACCGCGTAGTCCGCTCGTGCAGAGATCCTCATACGACAATTGTGCTGCGTCCGGCAGTAGAGAATGGCCACGCCACAATGAACACACCGCTCACAGCGAACACCACGCACAGCGAACACCGACCACAGCGATCACCACGCACACCGCGGACGGAACGGCGCGACCAGGAGGCGCTCCCTTGGAGCTGAGCAGACGTACATTCAGCGCCCTCGCCGGCACCACGGCGCTCGGCTTCGCGCTGAGCGGCAGCGGTGGCGAGACGACGCGGGCGTACGCCTCCCACAGCGTGCCCACCGGACCCGCGCCCGGCGCCGCCGCCGCCGACCGGGCGCGGCACCAGGTCGGTTACGACAAGTACTCGCTGCTGGTCGACGGCCGGCGCCTGGTGCTGTGGTCGGGCGAGATGCACCCCTTCCGGCTGCCGAGCCCCTCGCTGTGGCGGGACGTGCTCCAGAAGATGCGCGCCCACGGCTTCAACGCGGTGAGCGTGTACGTCGCCTGGAACTACCACTCCCCCGGCCCCGGCCAGTACGACTTCACCGGCGTCCGCGACCTCGACCTGTTCCTGCGCACGGCCGCGGAGACCGGCCTCTACGTCATCGTGCGCCCGGGCCCGTACATCAACGCCGAGGTCGACGGCGGCGGCTTCCCCGGCTGGCTGACGGCGACCGAGGGCCGCGCCCGCACCTCCGACCCGGTCTATCTGTCGTACGTCGACGAGTGGCTGACCCAGGTCGACGCCATCGTCGCCCGGCACCTGTTCACCCGGGGCACCGGCACGGTCCTGCTCTACCAGATCGAGAACGAGTACGACGCCTTCACCGACGAGCCCCTCGGCCGGGACTACATGTCCCACCTGTACAAGAAGGTGCGGGCCGACGGGATCGACGTACCGCTGTTCCACAACGACAAGGGCAGGAACGGCTACTGGACGCCCGGGTCCTTCAACACCGGTGGCCAGGAGCACGGTTGGCTCTACGGCTTCGACGGCTATCCCGACCCGGCCGAAGTACCGCCGGACTGGGGGCACTTCGGGCAGGGCGGGCTGAAGGGCGGGGCGACCGCGAGCCCCAGCACTCCCGGGTTCGTCCCGGAGTTCGGCGGCGGCTGGTTCGACCCGTGGGGCGGGGTCACCTTCGGCGGCAAGGGGTACGCCGAGGCGCGGTACAGCAGGGACGCGGCCTACGAGCGGCGCTTCCAGCTGACCAACCTCGCCAACGGCATCACCGTGCACAACGTCTACATGACCTTCGGCGGCACCTCGTGGGGCTGGCTGCCCGCGCCGCAGGTCTACACGTCGTACGACTACGGGGCGGCCCTCGACGAGGCGCGCAGGCAGACGCCGAAGCTGGCGCCCACCCATCAGCTCGGCCATCTCCTCCAGACCGTGCCGGACTTCGCCAAGCTCGACCGGGCGGACGCGGTGCGGGCCGAGGACGAGCGGCTGAAGGTGTACCACCTGACCAACCCGGACACCGGCTCGCATGTGTACGTGGCGCGCAACGACACCGACGCGCCGATCACGACCACGGTCCCGGACGCCGGGATCGACGTGGCCTTCACCGTCGCCGCCCATGACGCGCGGCTGCTGGCGACCGGGCTCCAACTGGGCGAGCGCACCCTGAAGTTCGCCACCGCGCAGCCCATGATGTTCCTCAAGGTGGGGCGGCTGGACGTGGCCGTGTTCACCGCCCCGCACGGCGAGATGGCCCAGGTGCTCCTCGACTGCCCGGAGGAGCCGCTGGTCTACCGGGGCGACGCGGAGCCCGCGTGGAACTACGACCTCGGAGTCCTGCGGATCACGGTACCCTCGGGCGTCGGTGGGCTGGCCCGGGTCCGCGTCGAGGGCGGCGGCAGCACCACCCCGCTGCTGCTGCTCTTCGCCGACGACGCGACCGCGCTGCGGCTGTTCCGGCTGGACACCCCGACCGGCCCGGTGCTGGTGTACGGCCCGAAGCTGGTGCGCGAGGCCACCCTGGACGGCATGGTCGTCCAGCTGACCGGCGACACCGTCGAGGCGACCGGCCTGGAGGTGTGGGGGCCGCGCGGGATCGGCCAGATCACCTGGAACGGCACCCCGCTGCGCACCGAGATCACCGCCCCGGGCAGTCTGCGGGCCGCGCTGCCCGCTCCCGGACAGCTCCCCCTGCCCGCGGTGCGCGAGGTGCGGCTGCCCGCGCTGGGCGGCTGGCGGCGCCGTACCGAGAACCCGGAGTCCGCACCGGACTTCGACGACTCCCGCTGGACGGAGGCCGACCGCACCGGCTCGTTCAGCATCACCCCGGTCCCGAAGGGACAGCCGGTCCTCTTCGCCGACGACTACGGCTTCCACTACGGCGACGTCTGGTACCGCGGCCGCCTCACGGACGCGGCCGGCCTGGAGTCGGTGTCCCTCGCCTACAGCACCGGCACCCAGGGGCTGCTGATGGCGTGGCTGGACGGGGAGCCGCTGGGCACGCACCGGATGCCGGTGCCGGACAAAGGGACGGCACGGAAGGGGAGTTGGGCGGCGACGGCCACCTTCGCGGTGCCCTCGGCGGAGCCTTTCGAGGAGATCCCCGACTCGCGGGTGCTGTCCGTGCTCGTACGGCGGATGGCGCACGACATGGACGGCCGGTCCGCCGACTCCCACAAGGTGGCCCGGGGGTTGACCGGCGCCGCCTTCAAGGGCGGTTCGCCGAAGGTGAGTTGGCGCATCCAGGGCGAGACGGCTCCCGACCCGGTGCGCGGGCCGCTCAACAACGGCGGCCTGTACGGGGAGCGTGAGGGCTGGCACCTGCCGGGCCTCGCCGACGACGGCTGGGAGCCGGCCGAACTCCCGCGCGCCGACCGGCGCCAGGGCGTCACCTGGTACCGGACGACGTTCCGGCTCGCCGTGGACGCGGACATCGACGCCTCGGTCGGCCTCACCCTCGACGACGACCCGAAGCGCGCCTACCGCGTCCAGATCTTCCTCAACGGCTGGAACCTGGGCCAGTACGTCAACGACGTGGGCCCACAGCACACCTTCGCCCTCCCGAACGGCATCCTGCGCTCCCGGGGCGTCAACACCCTTGCCCTGGCGGTCCTTTCGGACGGTACGACGGACTCGGGCCCGAAGGACGTCCGGCTGACGCCGATGGGCGCCTCGGCCGGAGGAGTACCGGTGACCCCGGTGGACTCCCCCGGCCGCTGATCCGGCTACGCCAGCCGGATCACGTTCCAGGACAGCGGCTCCAGTACGGCGGTGAGGGTGCCGTCCGCCAGCGCGGTGCCCTCGGCCGGGTGCGGGGCGACCCGCTCGGGCTCGGCGAGGGTGTTGCGGGCGTCGGGGTCGGCGTCCGCGAGGACACTGTGCTCGACGACGTTCGTCAAGTCGAGGCCGTTCAGGGCGACTTCGAGCGGCAGCGCGTCGGTGCGGCTGCGGTTGACGGCGAACACGGTCACCGAACCGTCCTCGGCGCGTACCGCGGTGGCGTGCAGGAGGTCGGTCTCGCCGTACTTCTTCGTGTCGTGCCTCGGCGAGTCGACCCGGACGTCGAGGACCTCGCCGCGGCCGTACCGCGAGGCCTGGGCGAACGGGAAGAACGTCGTCTGGCGCCAGGCCGGGCCGCCGGGCTCGGTCATGATCGGGGCGATCACGTTGACCAGCTGGGCGAGACAGGCGACGGTGACGCGGTCGGCGTGCCGCAGCAGCGCGATGAGCAGCGAGCCGAAGACGACCGCGTCCATGACGCTGTAGTTGTCCTCCAGGAGACGGGGGGCCTCGGCCCAGTCCCGCGCGCCGGAGTTCTCGATCTCGTGCCACTCCGAGATGTACCAGACGTTCCACTCGTCGAAGGAGAGGTTGATCTTCTTCTTCGACTTCAGCTTCGCGCCGATGTGGTCGGCGGTGGCGACCACGTTCTCGATGAAGGACTCCATGTCGACGGCGGAGGCCAGGAAGGAGTCGAGGTCACCGTCCTCGGGCTGGTAGTAGGCGTGCAGGGAGATGTGGTCGACGAGGTCGTACGTCTCCTCCAGGACCGTCGCCTCCCAGGCGGCGAAGGTCGGCATGGACTGGCTGGAGGAGCCGCAGGCGACGAGTTCGACGCCCGGGTCGATCTGGCGCATGGCGCGGGCGGTCTCGGCGGCGACGCGGCCGTACTCCTGAGCGGTCTTGTGGCCGGTCTGCCAGGGGCCGTCCATCTCGTTGCCCAGGCACCACAGCTTGATGCCGAAGGGGTCCTTGTCGCCGTGCGCGACCCGGAGGTCGGACAGCGCGGTGCCCTCCGGGTGGTTGGCGTACTCCTGGAGTTCGAGGGCCTCGGCGACGCCCCGGGTGCCGAGGTTGACGGCCATCATGGGCTCGGCCTGGGGGCCGACCTTGCGGAGGAAGTCGATGTACTCGGAGAGGCCGAAGCGGTTGGTCTCGGTGGAGCGCCAGGCGAGGTCGAGGCGGCGGGGGCGGTCCTCGACGGGGCCGACGGAGTCCTCCCACTTGTAGCCGGAGACGAAGTTGCCGCCGGGGTAGCGCAGGGCGGTGACGCCGAGTTCGCGGACCAGGTCCAGGACGTCCTGGCGCAGGCCCTTGTCGTCGGCGGTGGGGTGGCCGGGCTCGAAGATGCCGGTGTAGACGCAGCGGCCGAGGTGCTCGACGAAGGAGCCGAAGAGCCGGGGGTTGACCTCACCGATCCTGAACGCGGGGTCGAGGGTGAAGCGGGCGGTGGACTTGCTCATGGGGACCTTTCAGGAACGGGATTGCTTGACAACCGGCCAGTCACGCACCCAGCCGAGCCGGTTCAGGCCCAGCTTGGGTGTGCCGTTGTCCTCTGCGTCGTAGTAGTGGTACGCCAGCCAGTCCTGGCCACGGGTCCGGAAGACCGACTCGCCTCCCGTGCCGACGTAGCGGCCGTGTCCGGCCAGGAGCAGGTCGCCGCCGCCCTCCAGCAGGGGCTTGCCCGTGCTGTCGGTGTACGGGCCGGTGATCGCCGTTGATCTGCCCACCCTGATCTTGTACGTGGAGTTCACTCCCGCACAACAGGCGTCGTACGACGCGAAGAGGTAGTAGTAGCGGCCGTGCCGCACGAGGGAGGGGCCTTCGACGGCGTACGGGGCGTCCGGGCGGGTGGCCAGGTGGTGGACGGTCGCGCCCCCGAGGGCCTTGCCGGTCCCGGGGTCGAGTTCGACCATCCGGATGCCGGTCCAGTACGACCCGAAGGACATCCACAGCCTGCCGCCGGCCCGGGTGATCGCCGGGTCGATGGCGTTCCAGGTGTCGGTGGTCTCGGACGCGAAGACCTTGCCGTGGTCGGTCCACGTGCCCGGCAGCCCGCTCGGGGAGGTGGCCACGCCGATCGCCGAGTGGTTGGTGCCCCAGGAGGAGACGGCGTAGTAGAGCCAGTACCGGCCCGCGCGGTAGGAGAGGTCGGGCGCCCAGGGATCACCGGTGCCGTTGTACTCGAACCACCACTCCGGCGGCTCGGCGAAGGCGTTCCCCGCGTCGGCCCAGTTCCGCAGATCCTTCGAGAGCCGCGCCCCGATCACACCGCCGGTGGAGTAGGCCACGTACTGCCCGGACTTCAGCCGGAGCACGGTCGGGTCGTGGATGATCTGCTGGCCGGTGATGGGGAGGGGGTCGGGGTAACTCCCCTGGGCCAGAGCCGGGTGGGGGAGGACGGCCAGGAGGAGCCCCGCCGCCATGGCCGTCATCGCTCTGCGCGCGCTCACTGCCCCGCCAACCCGGTGTGGGCCACGCCCGCCACGATCTGGCGCTGGAAGAAGACGAACACGATGATCAGCGGGAGGCCTGCCATGAGGCCGCCGGCCATGAGTTGGGCCCACTGGATGCCGTAGGAGTTCATGACGGTCGCGATGCCGTTCGGCATGGTCATGAGGTCGGGGTTGTTGGTCACCATGTAGGGCCACAGGAAGTTGTTCCAGGAGGCGATGAAGGTGAAGATGCCGACCGCCGCCAGGGAGGGGCGGGAGAGCGGGAGGACGATGGTGAAGAAGACGCGCCAGCGGCCGGCGCCGTCGATGAAGGCGGCCTCCTCCAGCTCGCGCGGGATGCCCTGGAAGAACTTGTAGAGGATGTAGACCATCGCGGCGGGGGCGCACTGGGGCAGGATCATGCCCCAGTAGGTGTCGACCATCCCCATCTGCTGGACGGTGGTGAACAGGGGGACGCCGAGGACCGCGGGGGAGACCATCAGGCCCGACATGACGACACCCATGAGCGCCTTCTTGCCGCGGAACTCGGTGCGGGCGAAGCCGTATCCGGCGAGGGCGCTGACCGTGAGGACGACGGTGGTGACGCAGACCGACACCACCAGGGAGTTGACGAACCAGTTGGTGATGTTGCCGGTCTCCCACAGCGCCTTCCACGCCTGCGCCGTCCAGATCTCCGGCAGCCAGTGCGGCGGGATCTCGGCCGCCTCCGCCTCGGACTTCAGCGAGGTGAGCAGGGCCGCCACGATCGGCGCCACGAAGACGGCGGAGACGGCGGCTCCGAGGACCGTGAGGACGATCTGGCTCGGCGTCCAGGGCCTGCGGGGCTCCTTGCGGGGCTGTACGGCGGTGGTCATCGGGCGCTCTCCTCACGGTTGCGCAGCAGCCACATGCGGGCCAGCGCGACGACTGCGATGATCACGAAGAAGATGATGGACATCGCGGAGGCGTAGCCCACCCGGTAGCTGGTGAAGCCCTGTTCGAGGGTGTACTGCACGAAGGAGCGGGTGGAGAGCTCGGGCCCGGGGCTGAAGTCCATCATCACGACGGCCTGGTCGAAGAGCTGGAGCGAGGCCAGGATCTGGAGCGCGATCACCAGCCCGGTGATGTTGCGCAGCATCGGCAGCGTGATGTGGACCATGCGGTGCCAGGCGTTGGCGCCGTCCAGCTTGGCGGCCTCGTAGAGGTGGCCGGGGATGCCCTGGAGGGCGGCGAGGTAGAGCAGGAAGCTGAAGCCGACGGTCCACCACAGGGTCTCGATGACGATGGCGAGCATGGCGTACGACTTGTCGGTCAGCCAGGGCGTGTCGAGCCCGAAGGTCTGGTTGATCAGTCCGATGCCCTGGGTGAACAGCCACTGGAACAGGTTGGCCGCGACCGTCGAGGGCAGCAGGAACGGCACGAAGAAGCACAGCCGCCACAGCCACTTCCCGCGCTCGATGTGATGGGCCAGCATCGCGAGGAGGAAGGCGAGGAGCGTGATGCAGGGGACGACCAGGAGCGTGAAGTAGGCGCTGTGGCCGAGCGCGTCCCACATCGCGGTGTCGTTCAGGGCGTCGCGGTAGTTGTCGAAGCCGATGAAGTGCGCGCTGTCGCCGGAGATGTTGGCGTCGGTGAAGCTGAGGTAGACGCCCCGCAGCAGCGGCCAGATCACGAACAGCACGAAGAGCGCCAGGAACGGCGCGACGAACCAGCCCCCGTGCTGGAAGCCCTGCTTGCGGCGCACGGTCGCGACGGCGGTCGCGGTCCTGGCGCGGGCCGGTGCGGCGACGGCTCCGGTCGTCATGTGAGCGCTGGTCGTCATACGACCGCACCTCCCTGCGCGGCGGTCCTGCCGTCCATCGGGTTCTTCGAGGCGAGGAGCTTGGTGAGATGGCTCTTCATCGTCCGCGCCACCTTGTCCGGCTTGGCGGAGCCCATCGTCGAGGAGACGACGACCGGGCCGAGATCCTGGGCGAGGACGCCGGTGGAGCCCGCGAACCACACCTTCGGCTCGGTGGCCTGGTGGTCCATGGCGCTGACGTACTCGTTCTGCGGGGTGAGCTTCTTGTACGCCGCCGTCGACAGCGTCGGTGTGTACGCGGGGATGTGTCCGCCGGCCGCCCACTGGAGGGCGTGCGTGACGACGTACGCGGCGAGTTCGTGGGCGCCCTCGTCGGTGGCGCCGCCGCGGTCCGCCTGGTGGGGCAGGACGAAGGCGTGGGACTCGGCGTGGGTGGCCTGTCTGCCGAAGACGGGCGGCAGCGGGGTCGCGCCGTAGTCGAGTTTCGCTCCGGAGAAGACCGGAACCGACCAGTTGCCCTCCCAGGTGAAGGGGGCGCCGTTGATGAACTGTTCGCCGGTGGGCGCGCCGGGGATGACGTAGCCGTCGGTGACGTGCTTGCGGAGGAACTCCAGGACCTGGGTGGCCTTGTCGGTGTCGAAGAGGACCTCGGTGTCGGCGTCGTTGAACCACTTCCCGCCGAGCTGGGTGTAGAAGGCGACGAAGAACCACCACTGGAAGTTCTGGTCGTTGGTCCACAGGCCGATGGTCTGGAGGCCCTTCTTCTGGACGGCCTTGGCCTTCTTGAGGACGTCGAACCACTCGTCGGTGGAGGTGACCGGGATCATCCGGCCGTCGTCGCCGAGCAGGCCCGCCTTGCCCAGCACGTCCTTGCGGTAGAAGCAGAGCTGGACGTGGATGTCGAGCGGGAGGGCGTACAGCTTGCCGTCGATGACACCGCGCTTCCACAGGGCGGGGTTGTAGTCCTGCTCGCGCACGCCGTACTTGGCGAGCAGGTCGACGTCCCAGGGGTCCAGGAGGCGGCCCGGCGAGAATCCGGTGACCCGGCCCATGTGCATGACGCCGAGGTCGGGGGCGCGGTTGCCGGCCGCGGCCATGGCGAGCTTGGTGTAGAAGGGGTTGCCCCACTGGAGGGTGGAGTCCTTCACGTCGATGTCCGGGTTGGCCTTCCGGAAGGCGTCCAGCATCGCGATCATGTTGGCGCCGTCGCCGCCGCTGAAGAGGTTCCAGTAGCGCACCCGGGTGTCCGCGCCGGAGGCGAGCGCGTCGGCGCCGGTACCGAGGGCCGCGAAGCCGAAGCTCGCGGCGACGGTGAGGCCGCCGGCCGCGGTGAGAAGTTTCCTGCGACTCAGGTCAGGTCGTCCCATTGCCTGCCCTTACTGTTCGAGATCTCGAATTGCGCTCGTAACTTCGAACGGGACCGTAGGCAGGAAGCGCTTTCTAGTCAATGGGGTACGCAGCAAAATCGAGCGCTCTGTCCACCGGTCGAACAGCCGGCGGGGACCGGTCACCCGATCGCGTGACGGGGACAGTTCAGGGCGCGTACCCTCGAACAGCCCGCCCTACGGCGACGGGCGAGTTCAGGGGGTGGGATGGACATCGCGGGCGCGCGCAGGAGTGCGGCCCGGATCGCCTCGGCGCTGCGGCGCACCCGTGCGACCTCGGCCATGCGCGATCTGGTCTCCCACCTCACCACCGCGGTCCGGGCCAGACCCCGTCCCCCGGCCGACGTGCCCGAGCTGTGCCGGGCCCTGTGCCAGGAGATGAGCGCCCGCCGCGGCGGCCGCCCCGTCGACCTGCGCTTCGAGCGCTTCCCCGACGAGATCGCCGTCACCGGGCTGTGGGTGGAGTTCCAGGACTTCGACCTCGTCATCGTGGAGGAGCGGGCCGAGGCGATGCAGCAGCTGGTCATCCTGGGCCATGAGCTGTGGCATCTGCACGCCGGACACGCCCACCACCACGCGGCCGCGGCGAACGCGCTGGCCGGCCGGCCCGGCTGGGACTCCGTCGCCCTGACGGTGGCCGCCCGCAACGGCTCCCGGGAGGCGGACGAGGCCGAGGCCGACGACTTCGGGCACCGGCTCGCGGCGGCGTTCCGGCCGTACGTGCCGGACCGGGGTCACGGCGCCGGGCCCGGCCCCGGCGCCCGGCCCGGCGCGGTCCAGAGAACCCTCGGCTACCGCGGAGGCGGAGCGCGGTGACCCACCCCCACCTGGCCGAGGGGACGGTCGGGTCCCTCACCGGTCTGTACATCCCCTACTGGCTCCCTGGCCTGGTCCTCGGGGCGGCCCTGGCGATCAAGCTGCCCAGCATCGTCAAGCTGTGGCGGGACCCGCTGCTGCGTGCCGTGGGCGGTCTGCTGCTGTTCGCCTGCGCGGTGTTCCTGTTCGCGGCCCCGGGCACCATCGCCTGGACGAACCGGGTCACCGGCGTCCCCAACATCGCCGCGCCCTGGGTGTACTCCCTGCTCACCGCGCTCTGCGCGTCCTGGCTGCTGCTGGTCGTGCACTGGCGCGACGGCCGCAGCGAACACTACGCCAGGACCCGGCGGGCGACCCGGTGGGTGGTCTGCGTGTACACCGGGGTGGTCGTCGCGATGTGGGTGCTGTTCGCGCTCGCCGACGTGCCCGTGGAGCGGATCCGGGACCTGGACACCTACTACGCCGGCACCCCGTTCATGCGTGAGCTGATCCTGCTCTACCTGCTCGCGCACACCGTGGCCAGCCTGATCACGTCCGGGCTGGTGTGGAACTGGATCCGCACCGACGGCCTCGACGGCTGGCTGCGCTGGGGGCTGCGCTTCCTCGGCGTCGGCTTCGCCACCAACCTGCTCTTCAGCGCCGCCAAGCTCACGGCGGTGGTGGCCCGCTGGACCGGGCACGACCTGGACTGGCTGAACACCAACATCGCGCCGGCCGCGGCCTGTGTCGCCGCCACCCTGGTCGCGATCGGCTTCATCGTGCCGCACGCCGGCCAGTACCTCCACGAGCGCTGGCTGGTCCGCCGCCGCCACCGCGACCTCAGGGCCCTGTCCCGGCTGCTGCGGACCGTCGCGGGCAGCCGTGAGCCGCTGGCCCTGCGCGCCACCGCCGAGATGCGGCTGATCCGCCGCGAGACGTACATCCGGGACGCGCTGCTCCAGCTGTCCCGGTTCATCGACGAGGACCTGCGGGTCCGCGCCCACGACACCGCGCTCGCCCTCGGTTTCGAGCGCGGCCGGGCCCAGGCGCTCGCCGCCGCCGTGACGATCCTGGACGCCGTCGAGGCCGGGCGGCACGCGCCGGGCACCGGGGGCGAGGGCGACCCCGACACCACGTACCTGCTCCAGGAGATCGCGGCCGTGTCCGAGGTCCTGCGCAGCCCCGACGAGATCAAGGCGGTACGCGCCCGCGCGGCCGTCCCGGCAGAGAGCATGTCCACGCATGACTGAAAGCCCCTCCCCCGCGAGACCCGTCGTCGTCCTCGGGGGATCCCACACCGGCATGCTCGCCGCGGCGGCTCTGACGGGACTCGCCGGCCGGGTGGTCGTGGTGGAGCGCGACGCACTGCCCGAGGGTCCCGCACCGCGCAAGGGGCTGCCCCAGGCCCGGCACGCCCACATGCTCTGGTCGGGCGGCGTACGGGCGATGGAGGAGCTGCTGCCGGGCATCACCGGCACGCTCCTGGCGGCCGGGGCGCGCAGGGCGCCGGTCACCACCGACATGGTCGTCTACTCGGCCCACGGCTGGTTCCGGCGCTGGCCGGAGTCCCACCACGTGATCCTGGCCGGCCGGGACCTGCTGGACGCCACGGTCCGGGCCCGGGTCCTCGCGGACGAACGGGTCGAGGTGCTCGGCGGCACGGAGGTACTAGGGCTGGTGGGCACCGCGGACACGGTCACCGGGGTCCGGGTGCGGGAGGCCGACGGCCGCGAGAGGACCATCGAGGCGGGGACGGTCGTGGACGCGACCGGGCGGGCCTCCGCAGCACCCCGCTGGCTGGCGGAGCTCGGGCTGCCGGCGCCGGAGCAGCGCGAGGTCGACTCCGGACTGGCGTACGCGAGCCGCCTGTACCTCGCGCCCGAGCAGGCCCGCGACGGCTTCCCCGTCGTCAGCGTCCAGCCCGACGCCCGGGAGCCCGGCCCCGGCCGGTCCGGCTTTTTGCTGCCGATCGAGGACGGCCGCTGGATCGTCACCCTGAACGGCACCCGCGGCGGCGAGCCCTCCGCCGCCAACGCCTCGGGCGACGACTTCGTCCGCTTCGCCCGTAAGGAACTCAGACATCCCCTCATCGGCGACCTGATCGCCCGCGCCGAACCGCTGTCCGACGTCGCCTTCACCCGTACGACCGTCAACCGGCGGTACTTCTACGAGCGGACGCGGGCCTGGCCCGAGAACTTCACGGTCCTCGGCGACGCGCTGGCCGCCTACAACCCGGTCTACGGCCACGGGCTCGCCGTGGGTGCCCAGAGCGCGCTGATCCTGCGGGACCTGACCCGGCGGCACGGGCTCGGTGCGCCCGGGCTGGCCCGGCGGGTCCAGAAGGCGGTGGCCCGGC
The DNA here is from genome assembly GCF_010548375.1 of Streptomyces sp. SID13726. Classification (GTDB taxonomy): domain Bacteria; phylum Actinomycetota; class Actinomycetes; order Streptomycetales; family Streptomycetaceae; genus Streptomyces. Next base: position 89,681 of record NZ_JAAGLY010000010.1, on the reverse strand, counting down.
CGGTCGCGGCGGCGTGGGACCTGGCGACCGGGCAGGACGTGTTCTACACGGAGTCGGAGCAGGAGGGACCGACCTCGCGGGACCGGCTCGTGGCCGCGTATGTGTCCCGGCTGATGTACACGGCCACGGGGAACGGGCGGATCGCCCGCCGCGTCACCGACGTGACGTCGCTGGAGCGGCGGGCGGAGGTGCTGTTGTCGCCGACGGTGGGGTTGGCGGCTGTGATGGGGCCGTTGAAACCGACTTTGTCCGAACCTCCTTTGACTGCCGAGGAGTTGAAGAAGGCGGGGCTTCAGTAGCACGTCGCCTGCGGGCCGGTGGGGGCTGGTCGCGCTCACGCGGCGGTAGCCGCAGATTCAGCACCGCCCCGCGCCCCTGGGGGTGGGTGCAGTCAGCCTGTGAATGCCGGCTGCTGTGGTCCCTTCCCTGCGCCCGGTACCACCAGCAGGGAGCCTGCCAGTGGATGCGGTGCGGTCAGGCCTACCCGGGCCGTGGTGATGTACAGGTCGGTGAGGTCCGGGCCGCCGAACGCACACGCGGTGACGCGCGGGGTCGGCAGGGTGATCACCCGGTCCAGCTCGCCGTCGGGGGTGTACCGCCGTACGGCTCCCCCGTCCCACAGCGCGACCCAGACACAGCCGTCGGCGTCGACCGTGAGCCCGTCGGGGAACCCGGCGCCGTCCTCGATCTCCACGAGGGTGCGGCGGTTCTCGATGTGGCCGTCGTGGTGGTCGAAGACATCGACCCGGCGGGTGGGCGAGTCGACGTAGTACATGAGCCGGCCGTCCGGGCTCCAGCCGGTGCCGTTGCTGACGGCCACGTCGTCGAGGACGGTGGTGTGGGTGCCGTCGGGGGTGAGCCGGGACAGGGTGCCGCCGCCCGGCGCCTCGTCGTAGCGCATGGTGCCGGCCCACAGCGAGCCGTCGGGGGCGACGGCGGCGTCGTTGGCGCGGCGGCCGGGGACCGGCTCGTGGTGCAGCCAGTGGAAGGCGCCGTCCGGGTCCAGTACGGCCACGCCGTCCCGCAGGTTGAGGACGAGCCCGCCGCCCGTGCGCGGCTTGACGGCACCGATGTGCTGGTCGAGGGTACGGACCGTGCGGTGGCCCGAGACGGGGTCGTAGGTGTGCAGGCGGGCGCCGAGGATGTCGATCCACAGGAGCCGGTGGCCCGCGCCGTCCCAGGTGGGCCCTTCGCCGAGGGTGGCCTCGGCCCGTACGGCGACCTCGTAGCCGCTGAACCTGGTCATGCCACGCTCCGGTGGCCGAGGCGCTCGGAGAGTTCGGCGGCGCCCTTGGCGGCCAGCTGCTCCAGCTCGACGCGGCGCTCGTCGCTCCAGCGGATCATCGGCACGGAGATGGAGAGCGCGGCGACGACCTGCCCGGTGCGGTCGCGGACCGGGGCGGCCACGCAGGAGACGTCCGGGTTGGACTCCCGGTTCTCGACGGCGACACCGCGCCGGCGGATCTCGTCCAGGGCCTCGCGCAGGGCGCCGGGGTCGGTGATGCTGTTGGGGGTCATGGCGACGAGCCGGCCGTCCTCCGGGATGCGGGAGGCGAGCTGCGGCTCGGGGAGGGAGGCGAGGAGCATCTTGCCGACGGAGGTGCAGTGGGCCGGGAGCCGGCGCCCCGCCGCCGAGACCATCCGCACCGCGTGCGTCGAGTCGACCTTCGCGATGTAGATGACGTCGGTGCCTTCCAGGATCGCCACGTGCACGGTCTCGTCACAGGTCTCCGCGACGGACCGGGCCACCTGCTGTCCCTCGGCGGCGAGGTCCAGCTGCTCGGCGTACCGGCTCCCGAGCTGGTAGGGCCGGACCCCGAGCCGGTAGCGTCCCGGCTGGCCGGGCACCTGCACGATGTACGACCGCGCGGCGAGCGTGGTCACCAGCTCGTGCACGGTGGTGCGCGGCAGCTGGAGCCTGCGCACTATGTCGGGGGCGGAGAGCGTCCCGTCCCCGTCGAGGAAGAGCTCGAGAATGTCGAGAGCCCGGGTCACGGCAGGTACGAGGCGTCCCACAACCGGCCCCCTCCCTTTGCGTCTAAGGCGTCTGCGTTCGAAATTTCAACAGACGATCGGCATGACGAACACAGGCTAGCGACAGGCCGTTTCCTCGGGCAATGGGCATGCGGGGCACGAACTCCGTATCCGTTCCGTTTCCGCAGGAAGGGTACGGGTGTGCGCCGCCGGTACTACTGTGGTCGTGTGCGACACGTCACACTGCGTGCGTGTCCTGGGGGATGCGGTTCCTGGGGGGATCTCGTGCACGAAATGACCAAGGGGTCGAACTCTGCCCTGTCGGCCCTGAGCGAGAACGTCGGCTCCGTGATCGTGAGCCTGGGCTGGAGCAGTACGGCCGGTGACGGGGACGCGGACGTGTCCGTCTTATTGCTGGGCCCGGACGGCAAGGTGCGCAGCGACGCGGACTTCTACTTCTACAACAACCCGGTGGCCGCCGACGGCAGCGTGCATCTGCTGGACAAGACGCCCACGGAGGACGGCGACGAGGACCGGATCAGCTTCGACCTGACCGCCGTCCCGCCCGAGGTCGACCGCGCCGTCGTCGCCGCGAGCCGCTACGGCGGGGCGCACTTCGGGGAACTGGACGACCTCCGGGTGACCCTCTCCGACGCGGTCGGCGAGAACCTGCTGCGCTTTCCCATCAGCGACCCCGGCACCGTCAGCGCGATCATCTTCGGCGAGCTGTACCGGCGCGGGGAGGACTGGAAGTTCCGGGCCGTGGGCCAGGGGTACGACTCGGGCCTCGCGGGGCTGGCGACGGACTTCGGCGTGGACATCGACGACGACGAGGAAGCCGTCGCCGAGAGCGTGGACGGCTCGGTGGCCGACGAGGAAGCCGTGGCCGAGGCCGTGGACAGCGCGGTGGCCGCCCTCGTGCCGGAGCGGGCCGGGGACGCCGGTCCGGCCGGCGCACCGCTCGACCCGGCCCCCGAGCCGGCCCCGCCCGCCGCACTGAACGCCGCGCTGAACGCCGTGCCGGGGCCCCGCCGGTCCGCCGACGAGGGCGGCCCGCGCAAGCCCGCCGCCCGGCCCCGCACCGCCAAGAAGCGGGCCGCCCCGCCCGCCGCGCCGCCGAAGTCCCTGGCGGAGAACGACTCCTGGAAGCCCGCAAGGCTCTTCCCGGTCTCCGCGCTCAAGAGCGACCGGGACCGGGAGATGCGCGCCACCTCGGTGCTGTTGTCGGTGATGACCCAGGTGCCGCGGTTCGGCAGACGGCTCACCGCCGCGTTCGGGGCGCCGTCCGGCCGGATGGAGACGTTCACCGAGGTCTCGCTGCCGCACGGCGACACACCCCGGCGTCCCGACGGAGTGATCCGCATCGAGCGGGCCGGCAAGCTGTGGACGGCGCTCGTCGAGACCAAGACCAACGGCAACGCCCTCAAGGCCGACCAGGTGCAGGCCTATATGGACATCGCCGCCCGGCGCGGCTACGAAGCCGTGATCACGCTGTCCAACGACGTGGCGCTGGAGGGCAGCCCCCTGGTCGACGTGAAGATCGACCGGCGGCGCAAGCACCAGGTGGCGCTCTGGCACCTGTCGTGGGCGGAGGTGGCCCACCAGGCACAGCTGCTGATCCAGCACGAAGGGGTCGGCAACGCGGCGCGCACCTGGCTGCTCCAGGAACTGCTGCACTATCTGCGGCACGAGAACTCCGGGTGCCACGGCTTCCAGAACATGGGCTCGGCCTGGGTGCCGGTACGCAACGGCATCAACGACGAGACCCTGTGCCAGGGCGACCCGCGCGCCCTCGAAGTGGTGGAGAGCTGGGAGCGCCTCGTCCGCCAGGTGTGCCTCAGGCTCGGCGGCGAACTCGGGCAGAAGGTGCTGCCCGCCCAGCGCGCCCGGCGCGGCAGCGACCCCGGGACCCGCCGGGTGCGGCTCGCCGACCGGCTGTGCGCGGAAGGCAGGCTCCAGGCGGAACTCCGCGTCGAGCAGGCGCCCGGTCTGCTCACCATCGGCGCCGATCTGCGCACCGGGAAGCTGCGCACCTCCATCGAGATCCCCGCGCCCGAGCAGGGCTATCCGCTGACCTGGGCCAAGCGCCTGGTCCGCAAGCTCGCCGAGGCACCGGCGGACCTGCACGTGGAGACCCTGGTGGAAGGCGGCACCGGCGGTCCCCGGGGCACCCTGGAGCGGCTGCGCCCCGAACCGGCGGACATGCTGCCGAAGGGCGGCGCCACCCGGATCACCGGTTTCCGGCTGTCCCTCTTCAAGAACATGGGCAGCAGCCGCGGCAACGCCGAGACCAGCTTCATCCGCAGCGTCGACGACGCGGTGCACCGCTTCTACACCGGCGTGGTCGTCCGGCTCTGAACCCGGCTCACCGCTCCCCCAGCTCGCCCCGCAACCGCCGTGCCCGCAGCACCAGCTCCAGCTCGAACCGGCGGTCCGGGTCGTCGATGCCGGTGCCCCAGAGTTCCCGGATCTGGCGGAGGCGGTAGCGGACGGTCTGGGGGTGGACGCCGAGGCGGGTGGCCACCTCGGGGGCTCCGCCTCTCGTCTCCAGCCAGGCCAGGAGGGTCTCGGCGAGGCGGCGGGCGTGGGTGGGGCCGCAGTGGGAGAGGGGGGCCAGGCAGCGCAGGGCCAGGTCGTCGATCAGCTCCTCGGGCTGGAGCAGGACCAGCGCCTCGGTGTGTTCCGTGCAGTACAGGACCTCGCCGGCGGGGAGCAGGTCGCGTTCCATCAGGCGTACGGCCGCCTCCGCCCAGCGCAGCGACTTCGCCGCGTCGGGCAGCGGGACCGGGGGTCCGATCGCGCCCGCCCAGCCGGCCAGGGCCCGGTGCAGCAGTTCGGGGCGGCCGGCCGCGTCCGGTTCCGGTACGACCATGCGGGGCTGTTCGTAGTCCATGTCGAGGAGGACGCCCTGGCCGACCGCCGGGGCCATCGCCTCGCGGGCCGGGCGCAGCAGGACGCCCACCGCGACCTTCCCGGGCAGCGGCCAGCCGATCCGGGCCGCGCGTTCGGTGAGGGCGTCGGCCGGGTCGCCGTGGTGGCGTTCGGCGAGCAGCAGCTCCATCAGCCTGCGCTGGAGCCGCAGCCGCTCGCCCGCCTCGCGCGCCGCCGCCTCGGCGTAGCCGCGGACCGACTGGTCGACCAGGCCGTCGAGATACTCGTACCCCGCGTCCACCAGCTCGTACATCGCCGGCGGCGGGATCTCCACCCGCTGGCCGATCTCGGCGAAACGGCGCCAGGCCAGCCGTACGCCCATCCGGTAGATCGCCTGGAGGGAGTCCAGGCTGCGGCCGTTGAGGCCCTCGCCCCGGCCGAACTCCTGGAAGACGCCCGGCGGGACGGTCGGCCGGCCCTCCGCGGTCTCCAGGTGCTGGACGAAGACCTCGATCGCCCGGCGGATGCCGACCAGTGCCATCGGCTCGCCCGACTCGTCGAGGACGACCGGCAGTTGGGGGTACTCGCGGCGGATCTCCTGAAGGATCTCCTCCGCGAGGGCCGGTGCCTCGGCCATGGCGATCGCCGCGAACCGGCGGACCTGGACCCGGGGGACGTCGCGCCAGGCCGAGCGGGTCCTGGAGTTCACGGTTGCCGGACGGGCGGCCACCGGTCAACTCCCCTGGTCCGCTTGCTCGTACGTGATCAACGGGGTGTTGGGCTGCTCGGGCGTCGCCTCCAGGAGCGCGACGATGCCGAGCGCGGCACCGACGGCGAGCAGAGCGGCGGCGACCATGGTCAGTGCGGCGGCGAGCAGTCTGGACATCGCAGGGGCAGCCTCTCTCGAGCGACTCGATCCGGCGTACGTCCCCACCCGGGCCCGGCCCGGTACCCACCTGCCTGTCGGCCCAGTGTCGACAGGACATTGACAATCCGTCAAGACATTGACACCCCGTGCCCAGACGCCTACGGTCTCCGGCCCATAGAGCGGCCCGAACTCCGTCACCTCACGACACAGGAGTGTCCGGATGCGCCGTACAGCCTCTCCAATCTCCCTGATTCTGCTGGGACTCGGCACGTTTCTGCTGGTGCTGGCGCCGCTGCTCGCGTGGTACGTCACGCCACGGGCCGCCGTGAACCCGATCGACATCGACCAGACCGCCGTGTACCGCGGCACGGGCAGCGTCTTCGACACCGAGGAGCTGGAGACGGTTCCGGGGCAGCGGATCACCGTCACCCAGCGGGTGCGCGGTGACGTCGAGGACAGCGAGCGCAGCGGCCGGGCGGCGGTGTGGGACGTCACCACCACCGTCGACACCGACAAGACGCTGCCGGCCGCCGACCCGCACGACGCCCTGGAGTTCGTCCCGCACCGCTGGGTCATGGACCGGAAGACCACCAGGCCGGTGCACTGCTGCGGCGAGAAGCCGTACATCGAGGGCGAGGCCTATCTGAAGTTCCCCTTCGACGTGCAGCGACGCTCCTACCAGTGGTGGGACAACTCCTTGGGTTCGACGGTGACTCTGCACTACCGGGGTACGAAGAAGGTTCAGGGGTACACGGGTTACCGGTTCGCCGGCACGGTCCCCCCGGCGAGGACCGGGACCCGGCTGGTGCCGGGCACGATCGTCGACGAGCCCGGCCGGCCGCAGGTGCTGGCCGAGGAGTGGTACTCCAACCACGGCATCGAGCTGGTCGTGGACCAGCGCACCGGCCGGGTGATCTACGCGCAGGTCGGCCCGAAGCGCACCCTGCGGGCCCCGGGCGCGAAGAAGGACGCGGTCGTCCTCCTGGACAGCCGGAGGATCGCGTTCACCACCGCGACCCAGAAGGAGGCGGTACGGCTGGCGAAGCGGGACAGCGGACAACTGCGTGCCGTGAGCGAGACGTTGCCGATCGGGACCGCTGTGGCCGGATTCGTACTGGCGGTCATAGGGGGCGTTTTGGTGGTGCGGGGGCGCAGGCGTCCCGAGTCGACCGATATGGGCGACAAACCCCAGCCCGTTCTCACGATGTGACTGGACGTCAGCTCTAATAACGCCGGAAATTGTCACGTGCGTGAGTAGCCACGGCGAACGGGTCGGCGAAAACTGTGCCACCCCACCCGAGCACAACCCGCCCACAACCCCCTCCCAGGAAACGCTCAGTCCCCCCACAACCAGCCGAAAAGACACCGCTGAGTTCCGCACCCTGAGACGAGTTGGAGCACCCATGCCCCAGCACGTGCACCACCCGCTGCACGCCGGGCTTCCCCAGCCGGCCCAGCGACACCCCGCACAGCACGGTTCACCGCACCATCTTCCGGCGCTCCCCCCACCTCCGCGCCGTATCGTCTTTCTCGCCCATCGTGACCTGGGCAACCCGGCCGCCGGCGGCTCCGAGCTGCTCGTCGACCGGCTCGCCGAGGGCCTGACCGGACTCGGTCACCAGGTGACCCTGCTGTGCGGCGGCCCCGCGGCCTACCGGGACTACCGGGTCGTGTCGGCGGGCGGCGAGTTCGGCCACTACCTGCGGGCCCGTACGGCCTTCACCCGCCAGGTCGGCGAGACCGACCTGCTGGTCGAGGTGTGCAACGGCATGCCGTACCTCGCGAACCTCTGGCACCGCGGGCCCACCCTGTGCCTGGTCAACCATGTGCACACCGATCTGTGGAAGATGCGGTTCGGCGGGGCGCTGGCCCCGGCCGCGCGGATCGGCCGAAGACTCGAACACTGGGCACTGGCGGGCGCCGCCCGGCATCGGAACCTGCTGGTGGCCGTCTCTCCGTCCACGGCTCACGCGCTGCGGGCGATCGGTGTCGAGCGGGACCGCATCCGGGTCGTGCACAACGGGGTCGAGGAGCCGGGGCCACTGGCGCGGCGCTCACCGGAACCGTTGTTCGTGGCCGTGGGCCGGCTCGTCGAGTACAAGCGGATCGATCTGCTGCTGAGGCTCTGGGAGCGGGTGCGGCCGGTGACCGGAGGTCGGCTGGTGATCGTCGGGGACGGGCCCGAGAGGGCTCGCCTGGAGCAACTCGCCGGTCCTGGCGTGGAGTTCGCCGGGCATGTGTCCGAGGCGGAGAAGCACCGGCTGCTCTGCGAGGCGTGGTTGCTGCTGCATCCGTCCGCGGTGGAGGGGTGGGGGCTGGTGGTGACCGAAGCCGCGACCCGTCAGACGCCGACCATCGCGTTCGACGTGCCTGGGCTGCGGGATTCCGTCATGGACGGGGAGACGGGGGTGTTGGCGCGGGGGGAGTCTTCTTTCGCCGCGTCCTGGTGCACCTTGGCTCTGTCCTCGCACCGGCGGGAGTTGATGGGCAAGGCTGCTCGGGATCGGGCGGCTCGGTATCGCTGGCATCGGACTGTCAGACAGTTTCGGGCGGTTGCCTCCGAGGCGGTGAGGGGCTGGGGGTCGTGAGGCGGCCTCGGGTGCGTCGTGGCTTGTCGCGCTCGCGCGGCGGTAGCCGCATATCCAGCGCTGCCCCGCGCCCCCAAGAAATCAAGGACCCCTCGTTTCGACGTTCCCTTGCGCTCTTCCGGGCCTTTCTCCGTGAACAGGATGATCCGGAGTCCTGCTATGCACTCCTCGCTCGCGATGCCGTCAATCAAGTCGAGGCCTACGACGGTCCCCTCGCCGGGCGTACCGTCGTGGACGTCGGTGGTGGCAGCGGGTACTTCACCGAGGAGTTCCGGCGGCGAGGGGCGGACGCGTACCTCTTCGAGCCCGATCCCGCCGAACTCGGAGACAAACCGCCCGACTCCACCGTGATCGCCGACGGTTATCTGCTGCCCCTCCAGGACGGGTCCGCCGACGTCACGTTCTCCTCCAACGTCCTTGAGCACGTGGCCGATCCGCAGACCTTTCTCAGTGAGCTGATCCGCGTGACCCGGCCCGGTGGGCTGATCTACGTGTCGTTCACCAACTGGCTGTCCCCGTGGGGCGGTCACGAGTGGGCGCCCTGGCACTACCTGGGGGCCGAGCGGGCGCGGGCCCGGTACCGGCGGCGTACCGGGAAGGCCGCCAAGCACACCCTCGGCGAGAACCTGTTCGCCGTGCACATCGGCCCGACCCTGCGGCAGGTGCGTGCCCGGGACGACGTCACGGTCGTCTCGGCGCGCTCCCGCTACTGGCCCTTCCTCGCGGAGACCGTCGTACGGGCTCCCGGCATCCGTGAGGTGGCCACCTGGAACCTCCTCCTCATTCTCCGGCGGTGTCCACCATGACGACGTCCACGGTCCAGGCTCCTCCTCCGGCGGCCGCCGCCGGCACCGCGATCATGTCGGGGCCGCCGGAGGGCCCCCGGTCGCGGCGCTGGCTGCTCGGGTTCTGGGCCGTGGTGTTCGTGCTGATCCTGGCGGTGCACCCGGGCCGGCAGACCTTCGACACCAAGCTCGGCGTGACCGTCGATCCGGGCAGATTCCTCGCCGATCTCGGGCAGTTGTGGCACGACCAGGGGTCCTTCGGCGGGATCCAGGACCAGTACGTCGGCTATCTGTGGCCGATGCTGCCGTTCTACTGGCTGGGCCACGCCGTGCAGTTGCCGGTGTGGCTGGTGGAGCGGCTGTGGCTGTCGCTGGTCGTGTCGGTGGCGTTCTGGGGTGCGCTCAGGCTGGCCGAACGGCTGCGCGTCGGCAACGGATCGGGAAGGCTGCTCGCCGCCGTCGCGTACGCGCTGTGGCCGACCTTCACGATCGTCGTCGGCTCGACCTCGGCCGCCGCGCTGCCCGGCGCGTTCCTGCCCTGGGTGCTGCTGCCGCTGACGAACGAGCGCTACAGCGCCCGGATCGCCGCCCTGCGCTCGGCGCTGATCATCCCGTTCATGGGCGGGGTCAACGCGGCCTCGACGCTGGCCTGTCTGCTGCCCGTCGGGCTGTATCTGCTCTCCCGGCCGCCCGGACCACGGCAGCGCAAGCTGATCGCCTGGTGGGTGCCGGGGGTGATCCTGGCGACGGCCTGGTGGGTGATCCCGCTGCTGTTGCTCGGGTTCTACGGCGAGAACTTCCTGCCGTACGTCGAGAGCGCACGCACCACGACCGAGACGATGTCGGCGACGGAGGCCCTGCGCGGGGCCGGGAACTGGGTGGCCTATCTCCATCTGGGAGAGGCGTGGCTGCCGGCCGGCTGGACCGTGGCCTCCTCGGTGATCGCGATCCTCTGCTCGGCGTTCGCCGCCGGGTTCGGCCTCGCGGGCCTCGCCCGGCGGGACATGCCGGAGCGGCGCTGGCTGGTGCTGACCGTGCTGACAGCCGTCCTGGTGCTGCTCGCGGGGTACGGCGGCGCGTTCGGCGCGCCCTTCCACGGGCTGGTGCAGGACTGGCTGAACGGCGGTCTCGCCCCCTTCCGCAACATCTACAAGTTCCAGCCGGGCCTCGCGCTCGCGCTGGTCCTTGGCCTCGCCCATCTGGTGGGCGTGGCCGCCGAGCCGCGCGGGGCACGGGAGATCAGAGGACGCCGGTACGCCCCGCTGGTCGCGGCGGTCCTCGTGCTGCCGGGGCTGATGTGGCCGTACCTCAACGGCTCGATCCTCAGCCCCGGTTCCTTCCAGGAGCTGCCCAAGTACTGGCACACCACGGCCGACTGGCTGGAGAAGTACTCCCCCGACTCACGCGCCCTCGTGGTCCCCGCGACCGCGCACGGCATCTACACCTGGGGCTCCCCCATCGACCAGCCGCTCGACGTGCTCGCCGAGTCCCGCTGGGCGCAACGGGACTACGTCCCCTTCGGCACCCCGGGCAACCGGCGGGCCACGGACGCGGTCGAGCAGGCGCTGATGACCGGCGGTGAAATCCCGGGCCTGGCCGACTACTTGAGCCGGGCCGGGGTCTACTACGTCGTCGTCCGCAACGACCTCGACCCGGACCAGATCGGCACGGTGTCGTCCTCGGTCGTCAAGCGGGCCCTGGAGCAGTCCGGTTACGAGCGGGTCACCGGGCTCGGGCCGGTCATGACGGTCGGGAGGATCGCGCACGACACCCCGCTCCAGATCGAGGGCCTGTACCCGAGGCAGCGGGCAGTGGAGATCTTCCGGCCCGCCGACGAGGACGTGCCCCGGCCCGGACAGGCCGGTCTGATGCCGGTCGCCGACACCGCCCAGGTGTCCGGCGGGCCCGAGTCCCTGCTGCCGCTGGCGACCGAACTGCGGGGCCGGGCCACGGTGTTGACCGGCGACAACCATCCCGGGCTCGGCACCCCGCCGCTCCAGATCGTCGGCGACGGACTGCGGCGCGCGGACACCCGGTTCGGGCTCGTCAACGCGAACACCTCGTACACGTACACCGCCGACGAGCGCAACGCCTCCGGGGCCGCCCAGGACGCCGGTGAGAAACCGCACCAGATCCTGCCGGCCAAGGGCCTCGACCACCAGACGGTCGCCGAACTGCGCGGCGCCCGCACGGTGACGGCGTCGTCCTACGGGAGCTGGCTGTTCCATCTCCCGCAGTTCGACCCGGTGAACGCCTTCGACGGGAACCCGGACACCGCGTGGGCCGAAGGCGTGGCGGGCTCGCCGGACGGCCAGTGGCTGCGGATCGGGTTCTCGGATCCCGCGTACGACATGCCCTCGTCGTTCAAGGTGACGCCGTTGCCGCAGGAGAGCGTGCGGTCGGCGGCGACCGAGGTGCGGGTGGAGACGGAGCGCGGGTCGCGGACCAGTTTCCTGCGGGCCGACGGATCGACGCAGAGCGTCAAGTCGCCGCCCGGCGCGACGGGTTGGATGAAGCTGACGATCACCGAGTCGGTGGCCAGGCGGACCGGGCTCGCCGGGGCCGGGTTCTCCGAGATCAGCCTGCCGCACGTCCAGGTGACCCGGCTGCTGCGGCTGCCGACCGACGCGGACGCCTCGGACGCGCCCGCCGGGATCGTCTCCCTGCACCGGGTGCCCGACCCGGCCGGGATCTCCCCGACCGGCACCGAGGCGGGCCTGCACCGCCGCTTCGACACGGCGAGCGCGGGGACGTACTCGGTGCAGGCGAGCGCGGTGCCGGTGACCGGCGAGGAACTGGACAAGCTGCTGTACGAGGTCGCCCCCGACCAGCGCAACCGCATCACGGCGACCGCCGACTCCACCGCGGCCCTCGGCACCGGCCTGTCCGCCCGCAACCTCACCGACGGCGACCTCACCACGGCGTGGATCGCGGGCGACCGCCCGACCATCCATCTGCGCTGGAACGGCAAACAGCCCGTCGGGGAAGTGGTGTTGGCGCCCGCCGGCGGCCTCTCCACCCGCCCCACCGAGGTCGACATCAGCTCGCCCGACGGCGCCACGATCGCCGGGGTCGACGAGAACGGCGCGGTGCGCTTCCCCGCGATCACCACCGACCGCCTCGACATCACGATCACCAGGACGGCCCCGCTGACCCTGCACAACCCGGTCGCCGACGAGGACCTCCAACTCCCGGTGGGCCTCACCGAGGCGTACATCCCGGCCCTCGACCAGTACCGGACCCCGCAGCCCAAGGAGAGCCGCAGGTTCACGCTGCCGTGCGGGAAGGGCCCGACGGTCGCGGTCGACGGCAAGCTGTACCCGACGAACGTCTCCGGCCAGATCCGCGACCTGACCGACCGCCGGGAACTGAAGGTGACACTCTGTCAGGGCGGCTCCCCCGACCCAGAGTTGTCCCTCGCCTCCGGCGAGCACGTCGTCGAGGGCGGCGACGCCGGCCCGCTCGCGCTGACCGACCTCACCCTGACCCGGGGCACGGTCGCCGAACCCACCGCGCTCGACCGCGAGTTGCGCGTCCAGGACTGGCTGGGCGACAAGCGCGCGGTGACCGTGGGCTCGGGAGCGGCCTCCTACCTCACGACCTACGAGAACTACAACGACGGCTGGCGGGCCACCCTCGACGGCAAGTCCCTGTCCCCGGTACGCCTCGACGGCTGGCAGCAGGGCTGGCGCGTCCCCGCCGGAGCGGGCGGCACCGTGAAGCTGTCGTACGGACCGGCGACGACGTACGACGGCGCACTGATCGGCAGCGGAGCGGCACTGGCGGTCCTGGTGGGCCTGGTCCTGTGGCGCAGGCGCTCCCCGAACCCCGACGAGCCACAGCGGGTACCGCCGGAACCGGGACTGTGGCTCGGAGCGGTGGCACTCACGCTGGTGGCCGTAGTGATCGCGGGCTGGTTCGCCTTGCTGGTCCCGGCATTGGCCCTGCTCGCCCACCGCCGCCACACCTGGCTGGTGCCGATCGCCCTCGTGGCACTGGCCGGAGCGGGAATCGCGGCGGCGACGGGAGCGGGCGAACCGGTCGGGATGTCGGAGGGCGCCTTCGGCCACGCGGCCCAACTGCTGGCGCTGATCGGGCTGTTCGCGGCATTGGTGAGCCTGCCGGAGCGGAGGGGCGAACCCTCATGACGGTTCCCGAACGCATCCCGTTCCCGGTCGTGGACGAGGTCTCCCGCCACTGCCTCCAGGAGGAGGAGCCGGAAACGGTCCACATCGAGGTGCATCTGCCGGGACGGCTGGACCAGGCCCGACTCCGGAAGGCGTTCCTGGAGGCCCTGCACCGCCATCCACGGATCCTGATGCGGGAGGCCGGGGGCGGCTGGTACCGCCGCCGCTACGAGTGGGAGCTGACGGCGGAGCCGGACGTGGAGGTGGTGAGCTTCCCCGAGCCGGGCCGCAACGCTCTACGGGCCGCCCGGACCCGAGCCCTGACGGAGGCACCTTCCCTGTCGCTGTCCCCACCGATCCGCCTGGAGGTGGTGGAGGGAGCGGGCAAGGCAGAGGGCAGCGAGGCAACAGACCTGGTCGGCCTGAACCCACCTGCTCTTAAGGGGCGCGGGGAACTGCGCGACAAGCCCCCACCGGCCCGCACCCGACATGCGACCGTCCTGTTCCTGACGATCAACCACACAGCCCTGGACGGCCCAGCCTGCCTACGCATACTCGCCACAGCAGCCGAAATCTACGGCGGCAGGGACAACTCCCCCGCGCCCGCACCCACCCGCACCCCAGAACCACCGCCACTCTCAGAGGACACCCCCTCCAACTGGACCCGCCCAGCCCGCGTAGCGCCCGGCACCCCGGAGAATTCCCCCGGCAACGGCCTCCTCGTCACCGAACTCCCCCTCCCCCACCGCCCCAAGGGCTCCCCCTACACGGTCAACGACCAACTCATGGTCACCACAGCCCTGACCATCGCCCACTGGAACAGGGAACACGGAGAGACCCCCCGCCCCCTCCGCATCACCATGCCCGTGGACGACCGCCCCAGGGACACCACGATGCCGATAGGAAACGGCACCCGCCTGGTGGAAGTCCCCTTCACACCAGCCGAGTTGATCACCAGCGAGGACGACATGCCCCCGCTCCTGCGCCGCACGGCACAACGCACGCGAGCCCTGAAGTCCCTCCCCCGCCCCCAACTCGGCCACGGCGCGAGCCTCCTCACCGCCCCGGTCACCCCGGTCGCCTGGCGCGCGGCCCTCACCCGAGGTCTCCGCAGGGCCGCCGCCCCCTGGACCTCCACCACCCTGCTCAGCAACATCGGCCGCGTCCCGTACCCCCTGGACTTCGGCGAGGAGGCCGGCCGCGCGCACGCCGTGTGGTTCTCGGCGCCCGCCAGGATGCCCCGCGGCCTCACGGTCACGACCGCCTCGACCGCGGGCCGGCTGCACCTGGCGCTGCGCTGGTCACGGGCCCTGCTCAGCCATGGCGACGGCGCCCATCTCAGGGACCTGTTCGAGCACTATCTGCACACCACGGAGGTGGCCCCGTGAACACGACCGCGCCCCCGCGCCGCGGCGGCCTCAGAGACTTCTACGAGAACCCCGAGGTCCCCGTGGCCTCCGGCACGCCCCGCTCCCTGCGCCAGGCCCGCATGCTGGCCGGAGCGCTCGGCGCCCCCGGGAACACCCCGTGCACCGTTCTCGACATCGGCTGCGGCGACGGCAGCGCGGCCGCCACCGCCGCCCCGCTGCTGGCCGGTCACCGGATCGTCGGCGTCGACTGGTCCCAGGACGCCCTCAGACGGGCCCGCACCAGGCTGTCGTACACCGTGCGCGGTGAACTCACCGGCCCCGGGCTGCCGTTCGCGGCCGCCTCCGTCGACGCCGTGCTGTTCAGCGAGGTCGTCGAGCATCTCGTCGACCCGGATGCGGCGCTGGACGAGATCCGCCGCGTCCTGCGTCCCGGAGGTCATCTCATGCTGTCCACGCCGAACCTGGCCGCCTGGTACAACCGCGGGCTGCTGCTGGCCGGGGTCCAGCCGGTGTTCTCGGAGGTGAGTCTGCGGGCGGTCCACGGGCGGCCGGGGCGGGAGGTCGTAGGGCATCTGCGGCTGTACACGGCGCGTGCGCTGCGGGAGTTCGTCGCGGCGGCCGGCTTCGAGGTCGTACGGCTGGAGGGGGCGCCCTTCCACGGCGTGCCGCGTCCGCTGCGCGCGTTGGACCGGATGGCGTGTGCCAGACCGTCGCTCGCGTCGATCCTGCTGCTGCACGCGCGGAAGACCTAGGGGGCGTGGACCATGTGGTGGGGAGTGGCGGCGGCCCTGTTGGCGAACACCCTGTACAGCCTCGGATTCGTGCTGGAGAAACGGGCGTTGAGCTCCCTGCCGGAGGTGACGATCCGTCAACCCCTGAAGCTGCTGGGGCTGGTGCTGCGCAGCCCGCTCTGGATCGGGGGTTCGCTCTCGCTGGCGGCCGGGTTCGGGGCGCAGCTCGCGGTGTACCGGACGCTGCCGATCGCGGCCGCGCAGGGCATCTTCGTCTCCGGTCTGGTGCTGCTCGTGCTGCTGTCGGCGCGGCTGCTGGGCGAGGAGACGACCGGGCGGGAGCGGTACGCGCTGGGCGCGATCCTCGCCGCGCTGCTGATGGTGGTGCTGTCGCTGAAGGAGGGTTCGGACCGGGTCAGCCGGGACGCCCCGTATCCGCTGATCCTGCTGGTGTGCGTGCCGTCGCTGGTGGCGGGCGTGTGGCTGTACGGGTCCGCCGAGCGGCGCACCCGGCACCGGCACCGCATGCCGACGACCGGCGTCGAGTACGGCGTGGCGGTGGGTCTGCTGTACGGGGTCAGCTCGCTGGCGATCAAGGGTGTTTCGAGCTACCTGACCTCAAGTGGCCTGGGCAGTGCGGTGGTTGAGCTGCTGGGGTCGCCGTATCCGTATCTCCTGTTGTTCACCGGGGCGTTCGGCCTGGTGATGTCGCAGGCGGCGCTGCAACGCTGCCGGGCCTCGCTGATCGTGCCGGTGTGCACGACGGTGACCTGTCTTTACACGGCGGTGCTCGGCACGCTCTCGTTCGGCGAGTCCCTGCCCCACGACCCGCTGCGGCTCGCGCTGCGCCTCGCGGGCACGGTGCTCGCCGTCGCCGTACTGCTGAGCATGCCCAAGCATGATCCGGCGCCTCAACCCTCCCTCGGTGCCAAGGAGTTGACACCCCCATGAACCCCGACGACCCGCTGCTGCGGATCCTGGCATGTCCGCTCGACAAGGGCCCCCTGCACCTCGTACCGCCGGACGAGGCCCTCTACAACCCGCGGCTGCGCCGCCGTTACCCGATCGTCGACGGCATTCCGCAGCTGCTGCCGGCCTCCGGTGAGCAGGTGACGGACGACGAGCACGAGGATCTGCTGAAGCGCTGCGCCGGGGGTTCTCCCCGCACTCCCGGGGCGACTCCATGACCGGACCCGCGCGCACCTGGGCGGCGAGAGTGGCCCCCTATCTGCCCACCCGTCTCGTCGCGGCGGCGGCGCGGGCCGTGTATCCGCGCTTCGAACCGGAGTTGGCGCGGCTGGCCGACCTGTGTCCGCCGGACTGCGGGACGGCGGTGGACGTGGGCGGCTGGTACGGGCCGTGGACGCGGCGGCTGGCCGGGCGGGCGCGGCGGGTGGTGACCGTCGAGCCGGTGCCCCATCTGGCGCGGCTGCTGACCTCGGCGGCCCCGGCGAACGTCCGGGTCGTGCAGGCCGCCGCCGCGGACCGCCCCGGCATCGCCCGGCTGTGGCTGCCGCCCGGCGACGAGGGCGACCGCGGGGTGTCCTCGCTGGTCCGGCGGGACATCCACGGCCGGGCGCTGGACGTGCGCTGTGTCACGCTGGACGAACTCGCCCTGAAGGACGTCGGGTTCATCAAGATCGACGTGGACGGCAGCGAGCTGGCCGTGCTGCGCGGGGCGACCGGCATCCTGGCCCGTGACCGGCCGGCGCTCTTCGTCGAACTGGAGTCCCGGATCCAGCCGATCGGCCCGGTCGTCACCTATCTCTCCCTCCTCGGCTACGAGGGCTGGGTGCTGCCCCGCACGACCTGGGTCCCGCTCGCCGCGTTCCCGTTGGAGGCGCATCAGGAGAGGGCGTCGTACGTCGTCACGCAGGGGCTGTTGCGCCGGGTGCTGCCCTTCCTGCGCCGTCCCCGGTACATCAACTCGGTGCTCTTCCTGCCCGACGGGCGCAGTCCCGGTGTCAGTGCGGTGGGGGACGATGGGGAGCATGTCCTCCGGAAAGCCCCCGGCTAGCCCCTTCACCGTCCACGACTTCCAGCTGGTCCTGCTGCGCCGCATGGCCGACCACAACCCCGACCTGGTGGCGGACGCCCGGCAGACCCTGGGTGCCTCGATCGCGGACATGCGCGAGGCCAACAAGCGGTGGCAGGCGATGGTGCGGTCCCCGCGAGCCCGGGCCGCCGCATCCCGCTACCGCTCCATCCTCGGGGCCCCCGAGACGGTCCTCACCCGCAAGATCGGCGACCTGGAGTGCGAGGCCTGGCTGTGGCCGGTCCCCCTCTGGCCCACCCTCCGCTTCGAGGCCCTGCTCGCCCCGAACGGCTCGACGGTGTGGAACGAATGGCTGGTCCGGTCCCCGGACGCCGAGGGCCCCGAACTACGCACCCTGGAAGACCTCACCCCGTGGTCCTGCACGGTGGACGAAGCGGCCCGGGCCTTCCCCCCGGCCCGCCCCCTGGAGGGCACGGCCCCGACCCGCTGGGGCCTGACGTTCACGGCACCGGACGGGACGGGGGCGGGGCGGGAGGTGGTGGCGGAGTTCACTTGGGGGTTGCTGCAACGGGTGACGGTGCGCTGAGCACCCCCGCTCTTTCAGGGGTACGACCCCGCCGGAGCGTGCCCTACAGGGCCGGCACGCCGGGGTGGACCAGCTCGACGCGGTCCCGCTCTGTGTACATCTCCCAGTAGAGCTGGGCGAGATCGTCGGGGTCGACGACCGGGAACGCCGCGGCCAGCTCGGGGTCGGTGACCTGCTCGGCCAGGTCCGCCATCTCGCTGCGGGAGATCATCGCGGCGATGGAGAGGCTGCCGGCGTAGATGCCGGCGTCGGCGAGTTCGGCGTTGAGGGAGTACAGGTAGTTGCGGGCTGCCGCCATGACCGGGCCGACTCCGCTGAGCCGGGGCATGGGGTGGGCGGCCGAGGCGCCCGTGGTCAGCAGGAAGGCGCCGTCGCCGCGCTCGGTCCACTCCGGCAGTACGGCGCGGACGACCTCCACCGGTGTGAGCAGGAACAGCGGGATGCCCTTCTCCAGGACGGTGGCGTCCACCTCGACGGCCGGGGTGAAGGTCTGGTCGTTGCCGATCGGGCCGTACTCGATCACGTCGATACGGCCGAAGCGCTCGCGGACGGCCGCGACCAGGGCCGGCATCTCGGCGGGCCGGGACAGGTCGGCGGTGAAGCCGGCCGCCTCCACGCCCTCGGCGGTGAGCTGCTCGACGAGCCCGTCCAGACGCTCCTTGCGGCGCGCCACCAGGGCGACCCGGAAACCCTCGCGGGCGAAGCGGCGGGCGACGGACAGGCCGAGACCGGTACCGGCTCCGAAGACGGCGATGACTTTGGACATGGCTGCGCTCCAGTTATCTTGACAGCAGGGTCAACTTACGGACGACCGTAACATGGAACTTGACCCATGGGTCAAGTTGCGTCGCCGGGGAGGATGGGACCATGGGGAACGCCACGTCAGGAACGGGAGGAGCGAGCGGATGCGGGCCGACGCGCAACGGAACGCGGAGAAGCTGCGGGCTGCCGCCGCCGAGCTCTTCCAGGAGCGCGGGCTCCATGTGCCGCTGAAGGAGATCGCCCGGCGGGCCGGGGTGAGCCACGGCACGCTCTACAACCTCTTCGGCAGCCGTGAGGCGCTCATCGACGAGGTGGTGACCGACCTGGCGGCCGAGCGCCTCGACGAGGTCGCCCAGCAGGCGCTGGCCCGCGAGGACGCCTGGGACGGGTTCGCGTACTACATCGAGAAGCTCTGCGAGCTCCAGGCCACCGACCCCGCGCTCGCGGACGTCGTCAGCGGCCGCTTCCCGGGCACCGAGCGCCTCATGACCGTGTGCGGCCGCGCCCAGGAGGCCTCGCACCGGATCCTGGAGCGGGCCCGGGAGTCCGGCGCGCTGCGCCCCGACTTCACCGGCGAGGACCTGACGTTCACCCTCGCCGCCAACGCCCTGCTGGTCCGCGCCGCCTCCGACGCCGTCCCGGGCGCCTGGCGCCGCGGCGTCGCGTTCCTCCTCGACGGCCTGCGCACCGAGGCCGCCCACGGCCCCCTGCCCACCGCCCCACCGACCAAGCAGCAGGTCTACGACGTGATGGGCAGGCTGGGCTCATTCAACGGCAACGGCAACGGCTGACCGGCGCCGGAGGATGCGCCCGGTTCAGGCCGCCGTCTCCACCACGTCCGCCACCACGCAGCTGACGTTGTCCGGGCCGCCGGCCGTGTTCGCTGTGTCGATCAGGTGGTGGGCGGCTGTGGCGGGGGCGGGGGAAGAGGTGAGGAGGTGGTGGATGGTGGGGTCCGGGACGACTGTGCTGAGGCCGTCGGAGCACAGGAGGTAGCGGTCGCCCGGTTCCGCGTCGTGCAGTTTCAGGTCGGGGGTGCCGGTCGTGAGGGACTTGAGGAGCAGGGTCCGTTGCGGGTGGGAGGCCGCCTCCGTCGTTGTCAGTCTGCCCTCGTCGATCAGTGACTGGACCACCGTGTGGTCATGGGTGATGCGGAACAGGGTGCCGTCGCGCAGGAGATAGGCGCGTGAGTCGCCGATGTGGACCAGGGCGAGGCGGGAGCCCGTCCAGAGCAGGGCGGTCAGGGTCGTGCCGTTCTCGTCGGTGCCGGCGGCCACGTCCCGTACCGCCTCGCTCGCGTCCCGCACGGCGTCCTCCAGGAGGTTGAGGACGTTGCCGGCCGGGAGTTCGCCGGTGTCCAGGAAGCGCAGGGCGGCGACGGCCGCGTGGCTCGCCGGGGCGCCCGCCGGGCCGTAGCCGTCGGCGACCGCGAGCAGACGGGCGCCCGCGTAAGCGGTGTCCTGGTTGGCGGGGCGGACCCGGCCGGGGTCCGAGTGGGCGAAGTGGCGCAGTTCGAGCACGGGGGTGTCCTTCCTGGGCTCCGTCGTCAGTTCGTCGACGAGGAACGCGGCCAGATCCCGTCGTACGGCCGTCTCCGCCTCGACCTGTGCCCAGTACGCGCGGATCTCCGCGGCGGCCCCGGCGGGCGGGAGGGCGGACACCGTACGGATACGGGCCAACGGCATGCCCAGCCGCCGCAGCCACGCCACCAGACGGGCCCGCTCCAACTGGTCCCGGTTGTAGTAGCGGTAGCCGGTCTCCGGGTCCACGCGTGCCGGACGCAGCAGCTCCAGCTCGTCGTAGAGCCGCAGCGCCTTCGGTGACAGGCGGCACGCGCGCGCGAAGGCGCCGATCGTCAGCCACTCCATGCGGCCTCCTTCGTTCCTCGTTCCCGATGGTGGGGCTTCACCGTGGGGGAAGGTAAAGGGGGTTGCCACGGTTTCCCCGGCGGCGGTTAGCCTGCGGGTCGCAGCCGTACCGGAAGGAAACCGCCGTGCCCCGAGTCGCCCTCGTCACCTACGACCCCCGTCCCGAGCCCAGCAAGGACGCCGACCTGCCCGTGCTGGTCGCCGCGCTGCGCGAGGCCGGGGCCGAGGCGGACGCCGTGTGCTGGGACGACGGTGACGTCGACTGGGCCGGCTACGACCTCGCCGTCATCCGCTCCACCTGGGACTACAGCTGGCGGGCCGCCGAGTTCGTGGCGTGGGCAGAGCGGTGCGGCAAGGTCACCCGGCTCGCAAACCCCGCGGACGTCGTGCGCTGGAACACTGACAAGCGGTACATCGGCGAGCTCGCCGAGGCCGGGGTGCCGGTGGTGCCGACCCGGTACCTCGCGCCCGGCGACCCGGTCGCGCTGCCGGACGGGGAGTACGTCGTGAAGCCCACCTCGGGCGCGGGCGCGCGGTACGCCGCTCGCTACACGTCCGAGCAGCACGACAGTGCCGTACGACATCTGGAGCGCATGCACGCCGAGGGGCTGACCGCGATGGTGCAGCCGTACATGCGGGGCATCGACGCGGGCGGCGAACGGGCGCTCCAGTTCTTCGGCGGCCGACTGCTGCACGCCAGCCGCAAGCGGGCCGTCCTCGCGCGCGGCACGGCCTTCGACGCGGACAAGGTCGCCCACCCGGGCCTGGAGCAGTGGACCCCGGCCCCGGCCGAACTCGCCGTCGCGGAGCAGGCCCTGGCCGCCGTACCGAACGCGCCGGAGCTGCTGTACGCGCGCGTGGACCTCGTCGACGGGGAGGACGGACAGCCGCGGGTGATGGAACTGGAGCTGGTCGAGCCGAACCTCTTCCTGTTCCTGCACCCGGGGTCGGTGGGGGCGGTGGTGGAGGGGGTGCTCGCGGCGGCCCGGGGGTGAGACGAGCGACCCGGGGGTGAGGCGGGCGGTCCGGGGGTGGGGCGGGCGGTCCGGGGGTGGGGCGGGCGGCTGGAGCGGCCTGGCCTGGGCCTCCTTGCCGCGCGCGCCGCTCCGCTACTGTTCCTCGTCCGGCTCCCAGTCCAGCAGCCGTACCTTCGCCACCGTGCGGACATGGCGGCGCATCGCCGAGGCCGCCTGGCCGGGGCGTTGCAGGGTGATCGCGTCGAGGATCGCGCGGTGCTGGGCGAGCGAACGCTCGGGCCGGTGCGGCTGGCGCAGCGACTCCGTGCGGCTCTCGGCGATCTGGTCGGCGATGGAGCGCATGAACTCCGCGAGCAGGGCGCTGTGCGCGGCGGCCGTCACCGCCGCGTGGAAGAGGCGGTCGCCCTCGATGCCGTGGCCGCCGTCCTCGATCTCCCCGGCCATCCGGGCGAGCGCCATCCGCATCTCGGTCAGGTCCTCGTCCGTGCGGCGCTCGGCGGCCAGTTCGGCGAGCTTGGTCTCCAGCGCCTCGCGGGCGTCGAGGACATCGGGCAGGCGCCGGCGCCGCTCGACCATCCTGTCGACGGGTTCGACGTCGAGGCTGTCCCGGACGAGATACGTCCCGCCGCCGTGCCGCGCCTCGACCAGTCCCTGCACCTCCAGCACGACGATGGCCTGCTTCACGGAGGCGCGGCTGACGCCGAGGCGGGTGGCGAGGTCGCGTTCGGGCGGGAGCCGGTCGCCGGCCTGGAGCCCGGCCTCGCCGACGTACTGGCGCAATCGGTCCAGCACCTGCTCGTAGAGGCGTGGCTTGGTCATGGGACGCAGGGCGTCGGTCACGGGTCCCCCTCTCGTTCGTCGGGAGAGTAACACCGGGTGGGGCGGCCGGTGCGGCGGCTGGGGAGGCGCCTGTGGACAAGTGGCTGAGTGGTCAATTGGCTAAGTGGCTCAGCCAATTTTGCGCGATCCCTTGACGCGCCGCACAGTCCCCAGCACGCTAACCAGCCATCCCCCCATGTGGCTGAGTGGCTCAGCCAATTCACCACCGAGCCATTCATCCACTCAACCGCTCCGGGGCCCAACGACGGGAGCCCGTATGTCCCCCGAACTCATCTCGATCCTCGTCCTCGTCGTGGTGTTCGTCATCGCCACCACCCGTTCCGTCAACATGGGCGCCCTCGCCTTCGCCGCCGCCTTCGCCGTGGGCGAGCTGGTCGCCGACCTCGACGCGGACGGCATCTTCGCCGGCTTCCCCGGCGACCTGTTCGTCGTCCTGGTCGGCGTGACCTACCTGTTCGCCATCGCGCGGGCCAACGGCACCACGGACTGGCTCGTCCACGCGGCCATCCGGCTGGTGCGCGGGCGGGTGGCGCTGATCCCGTGGGTGATGTTCGCCCTCACCGGCGCGCTGACGGCGATCGGCGCGGTCAGCCCGGCGGCGGTGGCGATCGTCGCGCCGATCGCGCTGAGCTTCGCCGTCCGCTACGGGATCAGCCCGCTGCTGATGGGCGCGATGGTGGTGCACGGCGCCCAGGGCGGCGGCTTCTCGCCGATCAGCATCTACGGCACGATCGTCAACGGGATCGTCGAGCGCGAGGGCCTCCCCGGCAACGAGGTGTTCCTGTTCCTCGCCTCGCTCATCGTCAACCTGGTCATCGCGGGCGTGATGTTCGTGCTGTTCGGGGGGCTGAAGCTGTGGTCTCAGGGGGCGGTGCCGGTGGATGGGGACGGTGGTGGCCCGGAGGACGCCGGCTGCTCCGGCAACTCCGGCACTTCCAGCGCCTCCGGTGCCTCCAGTGCCTCCAGTGCCTCCGGTACGAGCCTCAAGCCCACCGGAACCACCCCGGCCACCAGCACCTCCGGCACCACCAGCCCCACAACCACCGCCGTAGCCGACCGGCCCGACTCCCCCGCCCCCCCCCGCCTCACCCCCGCCCGTATCGCCACCCTCACCGCCCTGGTCGCCCTCGTCGTCGCCGTGCTCGCCTTCGACCTGGACGCGGGCCTCACCTCGATCACCCTCGCGGTGATCCTGAGTGCCGCGTGGCCGGAGGACAGCCGTACGGCGGTCGGGCAGATCGCCTGGTCCACGGTGCTGCTGATCTGCGGTGTCCTGACCTACGTGGGCGTGCTGGACGAGATGGGCACGATCAAGTGGGCCGGTGAGGGCGTCGGCGGCATCGGGGTCCCGCTGCTGGCCGCCGTGCTGCTGTGCTACATCGGCGCGATCGTCTCCGCGTTCGCCTCGTCCGTGGGGATCATGGGCGCGCTGATCCCGCTGGCGGTGCCGTTCCTGGCGCAGGGTGAGATCGGCGCGGTCGGGATGGTGGCGGCGCTGGCGGTGTCGGCGACGGTGGTGGACGTGAGCCCGTTCTCGACGAACGGCGCGCTGGTGCTGGCCGCGGCACCGGACGTGGACCGCGAGCGTTTCTTCCGGCAGTTGATGATCTACGGAGGCATCGTGGTCGCGGTGGTACCGGCGGTGGTGTGGCTGGTCATGGTCGTGCCCGGGTTCGGGTAGGACCGACGGGTGGCCCTCGGCGGCAGCACGGCAACGACAGTTAAGGAGTTCGACGCGTGTCCTCTCTCTTCCCGGCCCTGACCGGTGACTCGGCGGGGCGGGTCGCCCTGCGGTTCGGCGACCGCTCCCTGACGTACGCGCAGCTCGCGGCGGCGACCGGCACCCTGGCGGCCCGTATCGCGCCGTACGACCGGGTGGCCGTGTGGGCGACCGCGGAACTGGAGACCGCGGTGGCCGTGGTGGCGGCGCTGGAGGCCGGTGTCGCCGCGGTGCCGCTCAACCCGAAGTCCGGGGAGAAGGAGCTCGGGCACATCCTCGGCGACAGCGCGCCCGGCCTGCTGCTCGCGGCACCGGGCGCCGAACTGCAGGCAGCGGTGGCCGACTTGGAGCGCGTCGACATCGACGTGCACGGCACCGGAGGCATCGCGCCCGAGACCTCGGCGCAGGACGCCGACCCCGCCCTCGTCGTCTACACCTCCGGCACCACCGGCCCGCCGAAGGGCGCGGTGATCCCCCGCCGTGCCGTCGCCACCACGCTGGACGCCCTCGCCGACGCCTGGCAGTGGACCTCTCGGGACGTCCTCGTGCACGGCCTTCCCCTGTTCCATGTGCACGGCCTGGTCCTCGGCATCCTCGGCCCGCTGCGGCGCGGCGGCTCGGTCCGTCACCTCGGCCGGTTCAGCACGGAGGGCGTGGCCCGGGAGCTGAACGACGGCGCGACCATGCTCTTCGGTGTGCCGACGATGTACCACCGCATCGCCGAATCCCTGTCCGAGGAACCGGAGTTGACGAAGGCGCTGGCCGGTGCCCGGCTCCTCGTCTCCGGTTCGGCGGCGCTTCCGGTGCACGACCACGAGCGCATCGCGGCGGCGACCGGACGCCGGGTCGTCGAGCGGTACGGCATGACGGAGACCCTGATGAACACCAGTGTGCGCGCGGACGGTGAGCCGCGCGCCGGGACCGTGGGCGTGCCGCTGCCGGGGGTGGAGCTGCGGCTGGTGGAGGAGGACGGAGCGCCGATCCCGTCGTACGACGGCGAGACGGTGGGTGAGATCCAGGTGCGCGGACCCAACCTGTTCACCGAGTACCTGAACCGGCCGGACGCGACGGAGGCGGCGTTCACGGCGGACGGCTGGTTCCGTACCGGGGACATGGCCGTGCGGGATCCGGACGGCTACGTCCGTATCGTCGGCCGGAAGGCCACCGACCTGATCAAGAGCGGGGGTTACAAGATCGGGGCGGGCGAGATCGAGAACGCGCTCCTGGAACACCCCGAGGTGCGGGAGGCGGCCGTGACCGGGGAGCCGGACCCGGACCTGGGTGAGCGGATCGTGGCGTGGATCGTCCCGGCGGCCCCCCAATCGCCGCCGCAGCTCGCGGAGTTGGCCGACCACGTGGCCGCGCGTCTCGCCCCGCACAAGCGCCCCCGGGTCGTCCACCATCTCACCGCCCTGCCCCGCAACGACATGGGGAAGATCATGAAGCGGGCGCTGCATGCCTGAGCGCCCGTCCGCACGCGAGGTGGTCGCGCTGGTCGCCGACGACTTCGCCGAAATCCCCTACCCGGCACGGCAGTCGAAGCCGGACGGCCCGCTCGGCTGGCAGGGCTACGACGCCTCGCGCGCCCGCGCCGCCGAACGCACCGGCGAGGAGGAGTCGGTCGTCTGCGGCACAGCGACCGTCGAGGGCACCGAAGCCGTCCTGATCGCCTTCGAGTTCGGCTACCTCGGCGGCTCCCTGGGCGAGCGCACCGGCGACCGGCTGGAGGCGGCGTACACGTACGCCCGTGAACACCGGCTCCCCGTCGTGCCGTTGGTCGCCACCGGCGGCAGCCGGATGCAGGAGGGCATGCTCGCCCTCACCCAACTCCAGCGCGTGGCCCGCCAGTCGGCGCTCACCCGGGAGGCCGGGCTCCCCCAGATCGCGGTGCTCCGCGACCCGACCACGGGCGGCGGCTGGGCCACGCTGGGCGCCGGCGCGGACGTGATCCTTGCGCTCCCCGGAGCACAGGTGGGCTTCGCCGGCTCCCGGGTCCGTCCCCCGGACGCGGACCCGTCGGCGTACACGGCGGAGGCGCAGGTGGCGGCGGGGGCGGCGGACGCGGTGGTGCCCGCGGCGGAGCTGCGGACGACGCTGGGGTTGTGGCTGCGGCTGCTGTCCTCGGGGGTGGGCGAAAGGGCGAGGGCGGCGGGAGGGGAAGCACCGGGCGCGGGCTCGGCCAGAGCCACGCATACGACTACGCACATCACCGCCCCCGCCCCCGTCCCCACTCCTGTCCCCTCCTCCCTGGCCACCATCGACCTCCCCACCACCGGATGGCACGCGGTCCTCCGCGCCCGTTCCCCCGACCGGCCCCGTGCCGAGGCCTACCTGGACGCCTGTTTCACCCGCCGCGCCGCGATCTCCGGTGACCGTTGCGGCGGCACCGACCCGGGCATGCTCTGCGGCTTCGGTGAGCGGGACGGTCGTACCGTCGCGTACGCGGCGCAGGCCGGTACGGCGACCCGCCCGGCCGGCTACCGCACCGCGACCCGCCTGATCCGCCTCGCCGAGCGGCTGGGCATCCCGGTGCTCACGCTGGTCGACACCCCGGGCGCGGCCAACGACGCCGAGGCCGAGCGCCAGGGCGCGGGTGCCGCGATCGCCGACCTCTTCGTCACGGTGGCCGCCGCCCGCACTCCGATCACCACCCTCCTCATCGGCGAGGGCGGTTCCGGCGGGGCGCTCGCCCTGGCGGCCCCCGGGAACACGTACGCCACCCCCGACAGCTACTTCTCCGTCATCGCACCGGAACTCGCCGCCGCGATCCTGAAGCGCCCGCCGCGGGACGTGGAGGTGACGGCGGACCAGCTGCGGATCCAGCCGCAGGACCTGGTGGAGCTGGGGGTGGTCCGGAGCGTGGCACGTCCCTCGGCCGATGAATAGGTGTGACCCCACGTCAGAACATTTACGCCAGACTTATATCGGGCATAACAGACAAAAACCCCCATTCAGCCGCACCCCACCCGGCCCCCTAATAAAGGCGCCCCCTCCCCCAACCCCCGCACGATGCCACTAGGCCCGTCACTCGACGCGGCCCACGGTCTGTGCTCTCGGGAGGACCTGCCATGACCGCCAGTCTGGAGCAGCTGCGCCGCTGCCACTTCGCCGTCGACCTGGGCGCGGCGAGGACGCGGGTGTACGTGAAGGGGGCCGGGCTCGTCGTCGACCAGCCGTCGGCCGCCGCCGTGAACACCAAGACCGGCGCGCTGATCGCGGTCGGCGAGTTCGCCGAGAAGATGACGGGGCGTACGCCCGACTACATCCGGGTCGTGCGGCCCGTCTCCGGTGGGACCGTCGTCGACATCGAGATGGCGCAGCGGATGCTGCGGCACCTGCTCGGCGACAAGATCCGCAGGACACTGCGGCGCAAGCCGCGGCTGCGGGCCGCCGCCTGCACCCCGCACGACGCCGACCCGCTGGCCCAGCGCGCGGCCATCGAGACGCTCGTCGGGCTCGGGGCGCGCCGGGTGGAGCTGGTGGACACGCTGATCGCCGCCGCCGTCGGCTGCGGACTGCCGGTCGAGCGGCCCGAGGCCACCATGATCATGGTGTGCGGGGCCGCCGCGACCCAGGTCGCCGTGCTCTCGCTGGGCTCGATCGTGACCGCCGAGCGGATTCCGGTGGGCGGCGAGGCCGTGGACCACGCGATCGTGCAGCACCTGCGCCACGAGCACGAGCTGATGCTGCCCAGTCAGTCCGTACGACCGTTGCAGCTCGCTCTCTCCGGCAACGGGCTCACCCCGCAGGGCCCCGCCTCCACCGAGATCCACGGCCGGGACGTGGCCACCGGGCTCGCGCGTTCCGTGCAGGTCGACACCGCCGCCGTCCGGGACGCGATCGAGACCCCGCTGACCGCCGTCCTGGACGGTATCGGCCGGGTGCTGCGCAACTGCCCGCCCGACCTGGTGGCCGACCTCGCCGACCGCGGGATCATGATGGTCGGCGGTTCCGCGCTGCTCCCCGGGCTCGACCAGATGCTGCGGCACGCCACCGGGATGCCGGTGCACATCGCCGAGCGGCCCGACGTCTGCGCCGTACAGGGACTGGGGTACATGCTGGAGGGCCGTATCGAGCCCATCACGCTCGACCCGCTGGCCACCTGAAGCCGCGGGGGATGCCCGAGGCCCCGCTGCCGCCGCTCCTCGAAGCCGTCCTCGGCCTCGGCACCGATCTCGAACTGCGCACCACCCTCCAGCACATCGTGGACAGCGCCGCCGAGCTGACCGGCGCCCGGTACGCGGCGCTGGACACCACCGACCCCGGGCAGGACGGGCTCAGCGCGATCCGCACACCGGGGCCCGCGCCACGCTCGGCGAGCGGGATCGACGTACCCATCCCGGTGCGCGACGGCGTCTTCGGCACCCTCCGGCTCTCCGGCGGGCGGGATTTCACCGCGGCGGACGAACAGTTGCTGCACGTCCTTGCCGCGCAGGCCGGCATCGCGATCGGCAACGCCCGGCTCTACGAGGCCGCCCGGCAGCGCGAGCGCTGGATCGAGGGCGCCGCGGCCGTCACCACCGCGCTGCTCACCGGGGAGAGCGCGGCCGACGCCCTGATGACGGTCGCCGAGCAGGCCCGCATCCTCGCCGACGCCTCCGCGGGCGTCGTCCTCCAGCGCACTCCGGAGGGCGGCATGGAGATCGTGACGGCGTCGACGTACGACGATCCCGGCGACATCGTCGGCACGACCATCGCGCCCGGCAGCGCGGTCCTGGAGCAACTCCTCGGCGGGGAACCGGTGTTCATCGACGACTCGGCGACCGACCCCCGGATGACCACGCATGTACGGCACCGGTTCGGGCCCAGCATGATGCTGCCGCTCCAGGCCGACGGCACCCTGATCGGCACCCTCGCGCTCCCCCGGCGGCGCGGCGACCGGCCGTACACCTCGGTCGAGCGGCACATGGCGGTGCGGTTCGCCTCGCAGGCCGCGCTCGCCCTCGTCCTCGCCGACGCCCGGCACCACCGGGAGCGGCTCGCGGTGTACGAGGACCGCGACCGGATCGCCCGTGACCTGCACGATCTCGTCGTCCAACGGCTCTTCGCCACCGGCATGATGCTGGAGTCGACCCAGCGCCGCTGCCCCGCCGCCGAGGACGAGGTCGAGGGGACCCTCGGGCGGGCGGTGGACGAGCTCCAGTCGACGATCCAGGAGGTCCGCACAGCGATCTTCACGCTCCAGCAGCCGCCCGCCGACGCGCCGACCACCTTCCGCGGCAAGGTCCTCAAGGAGACCGCGGGCGCCGCCGCCGTCCTCGGCTTCCAGCCGTCCGCCCGCTTCACCGGCGCCGTCGAGACCCTCGTCACCGACCAGGTCGCCGGCCACCTCCTGACCGCCCTGCGCCGCGCCCTCGCGGAGGCGTCCCGCCGCCCCGGGGTCTCCCGCATCGAGGTCACGGTCGACGTGACGGCCCGCCTGCCGGACGGCCGGGACGGCGTACGCCTGACCGTGCACGACGACGGCCCCTCCCCCACGGCCGTTTCCGGTACGACGGTCAGCTGGCGGTCCCCGCTGTGAGGACCGGTGTCGGGCCGGACCTGCGGGCGGACGTCCCCCACACCGCGCGCAGCGCGCCGCACACCTCACCGACCGTCGCCCGGGCCAGCAGCGCGTCCTTCATCGGGTAGAGGACGTTGTCCGCGCCCAGCGCCGCCTTCCTCAGCCGCGCGAGCGCCGCGTCGACCTGCGACTGCTCCCGCCAGGCACGCAACTTGCAGAGCCGCTCGGCCTGTTGGGTCCCGACGGAGGGGTCCACGTGGAAGGGCTCGTACGGCTCCGGTCCACCGGGGTCCGTCCGCGGGACCGTGATCGTGCGCCATCCCGGGATCTCGGCCCGGCAGTAGCCGAAGAGGTCGTCGCTCAGCCGGAGGGAGGGTTCGGGCGGGAAGATGTACGGGCCCCACGGCACGCCGTTGCGGATCGCGCCCGTGAGGCGGTCGGCGGCAACTCCCTGTTCCTCCGCGACCAGTTGGTACAGGAGCAGCAGGACCGCGGCCGGGGCGTCGGCCGTCATCGATGTCGACACCTCGCCCAGCGGGATCCCGCCGAACAGCACCCGCATGTCGTCGATCGAGTCGACCGCCACGCCCGCTCTGCCGACCTCGCCCCGCGCGGCCGGGGTGTCCGAGTCGTGGCCCGTGCGGGTCGGCAGGTCGAAGGTGACGGACAGCGCCGTCGTGCCGTGGGCGATCAGCTGCTTGAAGCGGGCGTTCCACCCCACCGCCGTACCGAAGCCGGCGCACGTCGGCTCGTCGGGCGGCCCGGCCTCAGGGTCATGTGTCATGACTGCTTGCCCGCCCTCGGGGTTCGGTGATCCATTCCAGCCGCTCCGGCGCCTCGATGCTAGAAACGGCCCTGATCCGGACCAACCCCTACCAGTCCCTTGAATCCGTGCCGCGATCGCGACTCGGCGGGGGTCGATCGCCCACCATGGCCCGGGAGTCGAAGCCGAGGCAGGGAGGTCGAGGGCCGTGGGAATCGTCGTCGTGGGTGCGGGGGCCGCCGGGGTGCAGAGCGCGGTGGCGCTGCGGGAGCGGGGGTACGCGGGACGCCTGACGCTGGTCGGGGGTGAGCCGCACCGGCCGTACGACCGGCCGCCGTTGTCCAAGGCCCGGCGGCGGGGGCGGGGGCGGCGGGCGGACGTGGTCTTCGACGTGGACTTCGCCGGCCTGGACATCGAGGTGCGGGCCGGGGTCACGGCGCTGGGGCTGCGGACCGGGGAACGGCAACTGGTCACTTCGGCGGGCGAGTTGCCGTACGAGACGCTGGTGATCGCGACGGGCGCCGACGCGGTGCGGCTGCCGGGCGACGAGGGGGCGTACGTGCTGCGGACCCTGGACGACGCCGAGCGGCTGCGTGAGGTGCTGGTGGCGCGGCGGGACGTGGTGGTGATCGGGGCCGGGTGGATCGGGGCCGAGTTCGCGACGGCGGCGCGGGAGGCGGGGTGCCGGGTGACCGTGGTGGAGGCCGGCGAGGGGCCGCTGGCCGGGGCGTTGCCCGGTGCGGTGACCGCGCCGATGGCCGGGTGGTACGCGGAGGCCGGGGCCGAGTTGCGGACCGGGGTGCGGGTGACCGGGATCGGGGGCGGCGGGGTGTCGCTGGCGGACGGGAGCCTGGTGCGGGCGGACGCGGTCGTGGTGGGGGTGGGCGCGCGGCCCGCCACGGGGTGGCTCGCGGGGTCCGGGGTCGCGCTCGGGGCGCGGGGCGAGGTGCTGGCCGACGCGTTCCTGCGGGCGTCGGTGCCGGGGGTGTACGCGGTCGGGGACTGTGTGTCGTTCCCGTCGGGGCGCTACGGGCAGCGGCTGATGGTGCATCACTGGGACAACGCGCTCCAGGGCGCCCAGGCGGTCGCCGCGCAGGTCGTGGCGGGCGGGGAGGGCGCGCCGTACGATCCCGTGCCCTACTTCTGGTCGGAGCAGTTCGGCCGTTTCGTGCAGTACGCCGGGCAGCACGGGCCGGGGGACGCGGTGGTGCGGCGCGGGGTGCCGGACGGGGCCGGCGGGTGGAGTGTGTGCTGGTTGCGCGGGGATCGTGTGACAGCGGTACTGACGGTGGACCGGCCGCGCGACCTTGCCCAGGGGAGGCGGTTGATCACCGGGGCGACCCCGGTCGATCCGGCGCTGGTGGCGGACGCGGAGGTGGCGCTCAAGTCGGCGGTGGCACCCGGGTCGGCCGTGCGGACGGTTGTCGGGGCCGGATCCTGAACAGGATCCCCGACAATCCGTGGCGCGTCCGTGTGGCCCTACTCGCCCCGGAGTGAATACAGTTGAGCCACCAGGGGATCTCATACCAGTCGACCGGTTTTACAATGGTCGGTGTGGGACCAGAAGCAGACGGGGGACACGGAGCGAGGGAGTACTCGGATGGTCAAGCAGGAGCGCGCGGAGCGCACACTGCGGCGGATCATCTCGGCCGCCGCCGACCGGTTCGAGGAGAACGGGTACAGCGGGACGAGCCTCGACGACATCACGCGCGCCGCGGGCGTCTCCAAGGGCGCGTTCTATTTCCACTTCGCGTCGAAGAAACAGGTCGCGGACGCGGTCATGGAGCACTCGCAGGGGCTCCTCGAAGATCTGATCGACTCGTCCGGGCTGCCGGACGAACCCGCGTTGCAGCGGCTGATCGACCTCACGCACGGGCTCAACCGGCTGCTGCACAGCGAGCCGACGGTGCGGACGGCGCTGCGGTTCCACCGCGAATGGCCGGGCCGGGAGCCGGAGTTCGACCACTACGCGCTCTGGTACGGCGCGGTCGGGCGGTTGCTCGGGGACGCGGCCAAGCACGGGGAGCTGAGCGACGAGGTGCCGGGCGGCGCGGAGCGGGTGGTCGCCATGGTGACCCTGTTCTCGGTCGAGTCGCTGACCGTGCGCGGGATCCGGCGGCCGGAGACGGCCCAGCAGGTCACCGACCTGTGGGACGTCCTGCTCGCGGCGGTCGCCACGGGGACGGCGGGGCCGGTGCTGCGGACCCGGGAACCGGCGCCCTGCGAGGTGCGGTGACCGGGCCGCCCGCCGCGACGGGGCAGGGTGAGCTGCGGCAGAGCGCGGTGAGTGGTGAGCGGTGAGCGGTGAGCGGTGAGCGGTGACGGAGCATGGTGAGCCGCGACCGAGCGCGGCGAGCCGTAACCGAGCAGACTGAGCCGCGACCAAGCACAGCGAGCCATGACCGAGCGCGGTGACACGTGACCGAGCACGCCGAGCCATGGCCGAGCGCGGTGACACGTGACGGCGGCCCCGGGGTTCCCCCGGGGCCGTCTCCGCCCGTCCCGACTGCTGTTCGGCGCCCACCAGTTCACGCGTACCGGTGCGCGCGCCGCCCTCCGGGCGGAAGTCCGCCAGCCCGCGCGGCGCGATGACCGGCGCGCCACGACCGCACCATAGGGACACCTGACGGCAACCCCAAGGTCCCGGAAGCCGTCTTCACCCGCCCCAACCGCTACTCCGCACCCACCAGTTCACGCGTACCGGTGCGCACGCTGCCCTCCGGGCGGAAGCGGACCAGTCGGCGCGGTGGCACGATGCTGGGCAGGAGCAGTTCCCACATCAGGGTGGTCTCCTCGCTCAGGTCCGCGCGTCCGCTGAGCACCTGGGAGCTGAGCTGGAGCCCGGTCCAGGAGCCGACGATCAGCCGGGCCACCCGGCCGGGGTCGACGTCCGCCTTCACGTCCCCGCGCTCCTGCGCCTGCACCAGGCAGCCCCGGAAGAGCTCGATCCAGCGGGTGTAGGGCTCGCTGACGATGCCCGTCTTGGAGCTCTGGTCGATGACCAGCCGGATACCGGCCCGCACCCGGACGTCCTCCACCAGCTGCCTGGCCATGGTGTGCAGGGTGTCGATGACGGTCTGCACCCCGGGTTTCTCGTCGCCCGACGACGGGTCGAGGACCGAGAACTGCTCGTCGATGAGGGCCTGGGCGAGCTCCTCCTTCGAGGCGAAGTGGAAGTAGAGCGCGCCCTTCGTCACCCCCGCCTCCTTCACGATGTCACCGAGCGTCGTCCCGTGGTAACCCTCGGCGTCGAAGGCGCGTGCCGCCCCGTCGAGAATGGCCGCCCGAGTGACCTCCGCACGTTCCTGCCTGGCCATGCATTCAACCCCTTCGCTCCGTAACCCGTACCAGTTTGCCTTCCCCCCTCACAAAAAACCAACTAACTGGTACTGTTTTGCCGCGGCGCCCTACCGGGCCTCTAGTTCGTCCAGCTCGACGTTTGTCCTGCTCAAACACGTTCTCAGGAGGCAATCATGCGCGTTTCCCCGCTCCTTGACCAGAAGGATTCCGCGTCGTTCGACGCTCCCGAGCTCTTTCTCCAGTCCGTTCCGCGGACCATCGTCCACCGTGCCGCCGTCTCCGAAGTACTGGCGACGGGACTGCGCCGGGTGGGCGAGGACCACTTCCAGGTCGGCGTCCAGTGGCCGCGCAGCCACTCCTACTACGGCCGGGTCGCCGGCCGCTGGCACGACCCGATGCTGCTCGCCGAATCGATCCGTCAGGCGCTCCTGGTGATCGCCCACCAGGAGTACGAGGTGCCGATGGGGCACAAGTTCCTCTCCAGCAGCCTCGACTACCGCATAGAACCGCGGGGCGCCCGGCTCACCGAGCGTCCCGCGCACATTCTGCTGGACATCCGGTGCCGCAACATCAAGCGGCGCGGACGCACCATCGGCGCGATGGACCTTGAGGTCGACTGCGTGCGCGACGGCGAACTGGTGGGCTCCGGCGCGATCTCCGCGCAGTGCGTGCCCGAGGCCGCCTACCGCAGACTGCGCGGCGAGCGGGCCGGCAACGAGCCCGTGCTGCCGGTGCCGGACTCCGTCATCCCCCGGCTGGTGGGCCGCACCTCGGCCTTCGACGTGGTCCTCGGCGTCACCAACATGGACCGCGTGTGGACCCTGCGCTACGACCACGACCACCCGGTCCTCTTCGACCACCCGGTCGACCACGTGCCGGGCATGGTGCTGATGGAGGCCGCCCGCCAGTCCGCGCTCGCCGTGCTCGGCGAGGCCGACGGTCTGATCGTCGCCTGCGACTCGGCCTACCAGAAGTACGTCGAGTTCGACAGCGCCTGCCTGGTGACCGCCACCCCGCGCCCCGCCACCGGCACCGGCCCGCGCGCGGTCTCCGTCAGCTTCAACCAGGGCGGCGCCACGGCCGCCACCTGCGAGGTGCAGATCCTTGCTGTCTGACACGGTGAGCGGACGGCCTGCCGTACTGGTCGTGGGCGGTACCGGATTCATCGGCGGCGCCGTCGTACGGGAGCTGCTGAGACCGACCGCGACGGGAGCCCCGGCCGCCGACCTGACGGTGCTGTCGCGGCGAGAGCTTCCCGGGTGGATGACGTCGGCGGGTGCGCGGAGGATACCCGGCGACCTCATGAACCCCGAGAGCCTGCGCGACTGCGCCGAGGGCGCGGACACGGTGCTCCATCTGGCCAGCTACGTCGGCCGCGACCCCGCCCTGTGCGAGGCCGTGAACGCCGAGGGCACCCGGGCCCTGGCCCGCGCGGCCCGCGGCTCCCGGCTGCTGTACGTCTCGACCGCCTCGGTCTACGGCACGGGACCGCACCGCGGGGTCCCGGAGGGCCGGCTGACCCCGGCCCCGGCCTCGGCGGCGAGCGCGTCCCGGCTGCGGGCCGAGGAGACGGTGCGGGAACGCGGCGGGATCGTGCTGCGGCCCAACCTGGTCTACGGCCCCGGCGACCGCTGGTTCGTTCCGCTGCTGCTGCGGCTGCTGCGCAAGGTCCCGGTGTGGGCGGAGGGCGGGCGGTCCCGCAGTTCGCTGGTCAGCGTCCAGGAACTCGCCCGGATCGTCGGGGAGTTCACCCGGTCCGGGTGGACGGACGCCGACCGGGGCACCGTCTACCACGTCAACCATCCGCGTCCGGTGACCGCGCGTTCGATGAGCACCCAGCTGTGCCGGGGGCTCGGCCTGCCGGCGCCCTCGGCGGATCTGCCGCGGTCCGCGCACTGGGAGCTGTGCTCGCGTGTGCTGCCGGAGCTGACGCACCATCAGCACGCGCTGCTCACCGACGACCACTACTACGAGAGCGGTCGGGTCTGGGAGCGCCTCGGCATCGAGCCCGGGCCCGGCTTCGGCGCCGGGCTGGTGGCCGGACTGCCTTGGTACCGGAAGCAGTTGGCGAACACGCGCGTGGTCTGAGCGACGGCCGGGCACAGGGCGGGGCGGACCCGGAGGGGGTCCGCCCCGCCCTGTCACGCTTCCTGCGCCAGGACCGCCTCGGAGCCGCTCGTGGCCAGCTCGACCGGCAGGTCCTTGCGGCAGCGCACCCCCAACTTCCGGTAGACCCTGGTGAGATGCTGCTCGACCGTGCTCGGCGTGATGAACAGCTTCGCCGCGATCTCCCGGTTGGTGTAGCCGCCGACGGCCAGCGCGGCCACCCGGCGTTCGGAGTCGGTCAGCAGACCGTTGTCGCCGCCCGGGGCACCCGGCATCGGGACCGGCTCCTCCGCGTCGTCCGGGAAGGACAGCAGCCCGTCGCTGAGCGGGGCCGCCCCGCAGAGCGCGACCAGATGACGGGCGCGCCTGACGTGGGTGCGGGCCCGGCGGTTGTCGCCGAGCTCGTGGTAGGCGGCACCGAGGTCGGCGAGGACGCGGATCTGCTCGTACCGGTCGCCGCAGCGCTCGTACAGGTCGAGCGCCTCGGCGAGCATCTGGGGCCGCCTGGTCGCGGGACCGCCGACGGCGAGCACCCGCAGCGCGGCGGCCCGGGCGCGGGCGCCGTTGGACCCCGGCCGGCCGAGCTGGTCGTAGGCCAGGCGCGCGGCCTGTTCGCGGTTGCCGAGCTCCAGCCAGGCCTCGGCGGCGCTGGTACGCCACGGCACGACACCGGGGACGTCGATCCCCCAGGCCCGCATCCGGTCGCCGCAGGCCAGGAAGTCGGCGAGGGCGGCGTGGTGGTGGCCGGTGGCCAGGTGGTACTGGCCGCGGGCGTGCAGGTAGTGCAGCCCGTAGCGGGTGTCGAACACGGGCTTGGGGACGGTCCTGGTGAGATACGCGCCCGCCTCGTCGTAGTGGCCCATGCGGGTGGTGGCCAGCACCAGGCTGCCGAGCGGGGCGCCGACGGCGACCCCCCAGGCGTTCGGGCTGATGTGGTTGAGGGCCTGGTGGGCGTGTTCGACGGCGCCGGTCAGATCGCCCAGCCGCAGCGCGGCCTCGGCACGGGTGGCCGACAGCAGGCCCATCCAGGTCGGCGAGTACGGCGTGTGCCCCTCGCGCAGCAGCCGGTCGCACCAGGCCGGGGTGTCCGGGGAATCGGTGCACAGCAGCACGCCGAGCGCGAGCAGCGCGGGCTCCTCCGGCCAGGTCAGGTCGTAGCTGGGACCCCGGTCCTTGAGCACCTGGTGGGCCTGGCCGACGACCTCGTGGGCCCGGCCGCCGACCAGCGCGTCCGCGAGCAGCGCGGTGGGCCGGGACCAGGAGGCGGTGGGGCGGGGCGGGGTGCCGGGGCGCTGCCGCTGTCCGTCGCCGGGCGCCGGGCGGTGGGTGCGGCGGGCCAGGGTCGGATGGGTCCACGCCAGCCAGCGTTCGGTGTCCTCCAGCTGCGCGGCGACCTCGCTGTGCGGCTCGGGGCGCGCCTCGCGCAGCCGCTCCAGGAGCGGAGCCGCCTCCACCGGGCGCCCCTGCCACAGGAGTTGGCGTACGAGGTCGATGGTGTGCGCCGGGTCCAGGTCACCGGCGTGGGCGGCGGCGGTGAGGGCGGCGAGGTGGTGCTCGGCGGCGGCCGGGTCGAACAGGCGGCGCACCTGCACCAGCCGGGCCTCGATGGCGGGCCGCCCGGGCTCCCCCTCGCCCCGGGCGCGCAGCGCGGCCTCCAGGGCGGCGACGGCACGGTGGGTGCGGCCGGCGAACAGCTCCTGCTCGGCCGCCTCCAGCAGGACGTCCACGCTCCAGTCGCCGTCCGGGCGCTCCAGTTCGGTGAGCTGGAGGGCGATCTCCGGTGCGGGGCAGCCCTGTTCGTACATCAGCGAGGCCGCGGTCCGCCGCAGCCGGTCGCGCTCCTCGGGGGCCAGGTCGTCCAGTACGGCCTGCCGGGTGAGGTCGTGGCGCAGCACCGGGCCGTCCATCAGGCCGACGGACTCCAGGATGCCGAGCGCGGTCTCGGCCGTGCCGGTGTCGACACCGGCGAGCCGGGCCAGCCGCTCCGGGTGGCTCGCGCCGCCGAGCACGGTGAGCGCGCGGGCCACGGCGACGACCGGCGCGTCCAGCCGCCCGAGCTGCCGCAGCACGGCACGGCCGTAACCCTCCTTGCGGACCCCGCCGCTCAGGTCGTGGTCGTCGAGCAGGGCCCGCAGCAGCAGGAGGTTGCCGCCGCTGCACGCGTGGAACTCCGGCGCGAGGCGCTCCGCCGCGGCCGGGTCGTCCAGATGGATCCCGAGCAGCGCGGCGACCTGTTCCTCGGTCAGCGGCGCCAGGGGGATACGGCGGGTGTGCGGCTGGTCCAGCAACTCGGTCCGGAACTGCGAGCGGCCTGCCTGGGCGACGGCGTCGTCGGTGGCGTCGTCGGCGAGGAGCAGGACTATGCGGGCGGCGGCGGTGCGGCGGGCGAGGTAGAGGAGGCAGTCGAGGGAGGCGGGGTCTGCGTGGCGGAGGTTGTCTATGGCTAGGAGGAGGTGGGGGGTTGGGGGGTGGGGGGCGTGTTCGGGGGCTGGGGCGGAGGCGGGGTCGGTGTTCTGGCTCGCGTCGGCGGTCGGGCTTGCGACGGCGTTCTGGCTTGCGTCCGCGGTCGGCTTCGTTGCCGCCCCCGCAGCCGCCCTGTGGCTGCCGTCGGCCGGCTGTGTCTCGGCCGGTTCGGCGAGTTCGGCCGGTTCGGCCAGTTCGAGGATCGCCGCGGCCACCTCGTTGAGGAGGAGGGCGAGTTCGGGGCCTATGCCGGCGGGGGACGGTGACGGTGAGGGCGACTGTGACGGCGAGGGCGTGGTTCCGGGGGCCGTCTCCGTCAGGCGGCGGTGGAGGGCGTGGAGTCGGGCGCCGGGTTCCCGGGTGGTGGGGACGGTGTTCAGGAGCTGGCCCAGGACGCCGAAGGGCAGGGCCCGTTCGGCCCGGGAGCAGCTGGCGCGCAGCACCAGGGCGCCGCGTCGCTCGGCCGTCTCGGCGGCCCGGTGCAGCAGTTCCGTCTTTCCGCTGCCGCCGGGGCCGTCGAGGAGTACGACGGCGCCCTTTCCCGCGCAGCATTCGGTGAGTATTCGTTCCAGTTCTTTTTCCTGCTCGGCACGTTCGACCAGTTTCACTGGCCACCTCCCGTACGAACGATTTCCTGAGGGGTTCGACCGGGCCGAAGCTAGCAACCCCTCAGGGGACCCGGGTTTCTCCGCGCTCACCGGACGGCAACTGTCCGCCCATCGGGGTGGGCGGGTCGGGAAGCGGGCTCGGAATGGCATGTTCCGTAAGTGAGCGAGATGAGGGGCGAGATCTCGGGTCGCCGGAAGATCACTTCTTACACCCTCCTGACCTGCGGATTCCAAGCTCCGAAAATTTTCTTCGGCGATCATGGCCATACCGTTTGACAAACGGGTCGATTGGTTTGTTTACTGTAGGGGTACCTCGTGGAGGCGGCTGTCCGCCTCGACTTCGACTGGGGGTGAGCCGCATGCGGTTCAATTTGCTCGGCCCGTTGGAAGCGTTTTCCCAAGACGACCCGGTGGGCCTCGGGGGATTCAATCAGCGGGCCACCGCGGGATTTCTTCTGCTGCACGCCAATGAAGTCGTGCCCACCAGCAAATTGATGCACGCGCTGTGGGGATACGACACTCCGGCGACGTCCCGGAAAATGGTGCAGAACGCCGTGTCCGGGCTGCGCAAGATCATCGAACGGCACGCGTATCCCGCGGGGACGGTCACTCTCACGACGACGGCCCCCGGGTACCGGCTGACCGTCACCGACGGCAACGTCGACCTGTGGCACTTCCGCCGGCTGGCGGAGGCCGGCCGGGCCGAACTCGCCACGGGTGACCGGGAGTCGGGGCTCGAACAGCTGCGGGCCGCGCTACGACTGTGGCGTGGGCCGGCGCTCGCCGACCTGACCGAGGCCGGGATCTCCTGGCCGGAGCTCAGCGCGGTGGCGGGGCTGCGGATGTCGGTCTTCGAGGACTACGCGCAGGAGGCCCTCAACCGGGGGCGGCACCAGGAGATCCTCGGCGAGCTGGAGCAGATGGCGACGGCCGAGCCGACCGGGGAGCGGATGTGCGGGCTGCTGATGGTGGCGCTGTACCGCTGCGGGCGCCAGCATGACGCGCTGGCCGCGTATCAGCGCACCCGGGCCGCGCTGCTGGACAACTTCGGCCTCGACCCCGGGCATGAACTCCGCGCCCTGGAAGTGGCCGTCCTCAACCACGACCCGTCCCTGACCCAGGACACCGAGCCCCGCTGGCGCCGCACGATCCCCCGCCCGGCGGGAGTCCGCCGCTGCGAACGCATCACGGCGGGGCGGGGTGGGATGGCAAGGGGAGCCCAGTCGATGAGTCGACGGCGGCACGGGTAGGCAGGGAGGGGGTGCCGGGGGGCTCCGGCGGCTCGGGGTCGGCCTACGGCTCCTGCCGTGCCCGGCGCTCCCGGGGTCATCGGTCCTCCATCACCCGCCACCCTCGGCACCGGCCGGCGAGTGCCTGCCTGGTGGGTGCTCGGGCGGCTGGGCGGGAGGGCGCCGGGGCACGGGTGGTGACCCGGCTGCGGCACAAGTACAGGGTGCTGCCCGGAGGGCTTCGGCGGCTCGGAGTCGGCCTACGGCTCCTGCCGTACCCGGCGCCCTCCGAAGTCTTCGGTCCTCCATCGCCCGCCCCTCTCGGCTCGGCACCGGTCGGCCGCCGGGCGCTCCGGCGGCTCGGGACCAGCCCGTGACCCTGCCTCGCCCAGCGCTCGCAGGCCCCGGAATCACCACGGCCCGTCCCCGGCGCCGACCAGCGGATGCCCGTACAGCAAGGCGGGACAGCACAGGACACGGCCGGTGAGCCGGCGCCCCGCTCCGGTGGGTCGGACGTCTCGCCGGCCCCCTCCCGTAGCCGTACCCCCACGCCTGCCGTCAGCCCCCTGCTGTGTCCGGTGTGCTCACCCCGACCCCCCGCGCCAGCAGCAGCGCTCCGTCCAGTGA
Source organism: Streptomyces sp. SID13726 (assembly GCF_010548375.1). Lineage (GTDB taxonomy): Bacteria > Actinomycetota > Actinomycetes > Streptomycetales > Streptomycetaceae > Streptomyces. Next base: position 49,019 of record NZ_JAAGLY010000010.1, on the reverse strand, counting down.
GGACAGGGCGCCCAGGGCTGCGGGGCGGAGTTCGGGGGTGGGGCCGTTGGGGCGGTGCAGGGAAGTGAAGTGGGTGGTCACTCGGGTGAGGTAGCCGGGGACCGATGTCGCGAAGCCGCCGCCGATCGTGATGATGTCAGGGTGGGTCAGTTCGGCGAGGGAGGTCGCGGCTGCCGCCAGGGCGGAGGCGCTCTCGTCGATCAGAGTCGTGGCCCAGGGGGTGGTCGCCGAACAGGCGGCCAGGAGTGCGGGGAAGTCCACCTGTTCGCCGCGGAGTCGGGACGCACGGCGCAGGACCGCCCGGCCCGAGGACAGGGACTGGACACAGCCTCTGCGGCCGCAGTCGCACGGTTCGCCCGCGCGGTGGTCGACGATGACGTGGCCCACCTCGCAGGAGCCGCGTGCCGTGCCCGGGCGCATCACGCCGTCCAGGACCACCCCGCCGCCGATGCCCGTGCCGACGCCGAGATGGACCAGGTCACGGCAGCCGGCCGCCCGCGCCTCCGCGAGCGCGGCCAGGTCGCCGTCGTCCGCCACCCGGATCCGCGCGCCGGGCAGGAACGCCTCCAACTGCCGTGACAGATCCAGGCCTTGCCAGGTCGGCCGGTTGGGCCACCCCCGCACCCGGCCCTCGGTGTCCAGGGCCGCGGGCAGCGCCACCCCCACCGAGGTCACCGGGTCGCCCGCCGAACCGGGCAGCTCCGCAAGGGACTTGCCCAGCGCCGCCAGGTCCGCCGCCACTCCCCCGCTCTCCGGCCAGGGGAACACCTTCTGCCAGGGCCGGGCGTCGATCGCCGCACCGCTGCGTTCCAGCCGCAGTGCGACCTTGGTGCCGCCGATGTCGATTCCCAGACGGCTCACGGCAATTCACTCCTCGCGTCTAGATTTCCTTGGCCAGGTGCGGGGAGAGCGCCGTACGCAGAAGGTCGGTCACGGCCGCACTGTGTTCCGCAAGATAGAAATGGCCGCCCTCGAAGACATGGAGGGAGAATTCGTCCTCGGTGTGTCGGCGCCATTCGTCCACCTCCCCCACCGTGACTCTCGGATCGCTCGATCCGACCAGCGCGGTGATCGGGCTGCGCAGGGGTTCCGTATGCGTGCAGCGGTAATTCGCCACCGCTTCGAAGTCGTTGCGCAGCACCGGCAGGGTGAGCCGGATCAGCTCCTCGTCCAGGGCGAGCGCCGCGTCGCTGCCGCCCAGCGCCCGCACCTCCGACAGCAGCTGGTCGTCGGTCAGCCGGTGGAAGGCGTCCGCGCGCACCACCGACGGGGCCCGGCGCGCCGAGACGATCAGCGCGGCAGCGGGCGAGCCGTCCTGCTCAAGGCGCCGGGCCACCTCGTAGGCGACGGTCGCGCCCATGCTGTGGCCGAACAGGGCGACCGGGCCCGCCCAGGGCAGCAGCGCGCGCGTGATCTGCTCGGCGAGCTGCTTCACGTCCGCCACGAGGGGTTCGTGCCTGCGGTCCTGGCGGCCGGGGTACTGCACGGACAGGACCTCCACCTCCTCGCCGAGCGCCGCCGACAGGGGGTGGAAGTAGCTCGCCGAACCACCGGCGTGCGGCAGGGCGACGAGGGTGATGCGACGGTCCGGCTTGGGGTGGTAGCGGCGTATCCACTGCTGGGAGCAGGCCGCGGTCGTCGTGTTCATCGGCTCTCCTAGGCGGTCGCGGCGAGCGTCGGGGCGGCAGGCTGCGGGCCTGCGGCCGGCGCGGCGCCGTTCGGCAGGGGCGCCTGCGGTCCTACGGCGGCCTCGACACCGTTCGCTTTGGCCGTCTCGGCACCGTTCGCCACGGCTGCCTGCGCTCCTACGGCCGTCTCGGCACCGTTCGGCGCCGCCGTCGGCCGGGACCCCGCCGCCGTCGCCAACAGGGCCCGCGCGCCCAGTCGGTAGCCCAGTGAGCCGAGGCCCACCACCACGCCCGAGGCGAGCGGGGCGATGATCGACTCGTGGCGCCACTGCTCGCGCGCCCAGACGTTGGAGAGGTGCACCTCGATCCAGGGGCGCGGGTAGTTGGCGAGGGCGTCGCGCAGGCTCCAGCCTGCGACCATGAGCGCGCCGGGGTTCACGATCGCGCCGACGGTGCCGTAGTTGGCGTGCACGGCACGGACCAGGTCTCCCTCGGAGTCGCTCTGGAACGAGATGACCTGCCAGCCCATCCCGGCGACCTCCTCCCCGACCGCCCGCTCGATGTCGGCCAGCGTGTCGGTGCCGTACACCTCGGGCTCACGCTGACCGAGGATCCCGAGGTTGGGGCCGTTCAGCAGGAGTATCGCGCTCATGACTCACCTCACAACTGCGGTTCGGGGACCGGTTCTTCGGCGGCCCATTCGCATTCCATTCTTTCTCGTGTTCGACGGTTGTGGCGGAGCTCCGGGGATCGGTTTCCACTTGAGGGGTGAAAGGCCGTTCATATAGGGGGGTTTCCGGGGTCCCGGTAGGGGATGGGAACAGATGCCATACGCGCGGTAGCGTGATATTCCCCGTCGCCGGATCTCCGTATTCCGGCCGGTTTTCCGGGGTGGGTTCTTCCCTCAATCTTCGGTGGAACAGGAATGGATCGTCATGAATGATCAGGCGCAGAAACTCCTCGCGGACCTCCCGGTGTGGCCGCGCTACGGCGACGAGGAGCGCACCGGTCTCATCCGTGCCCTGGACCAGGGCCAGTGGTGGCGCATGGGCGGCAGTGAAGTCGACTCGTTCGAGCGGGAGTTCGCCGACCGGCACGGCGCCCCTTACGCCCTGGCGGTGACGAACGGCACCCACGCCCTGGAACTCGCCCTCCAGGTCCTCGGGGTGCGCGAGGGCAGCGAGGTCATCGTGCCCGCCTTCACCTTCATCTCCTCCTCGCAGGCCGCCCAGCGGCTCGGCGCCGTGGCGATCCCGGTCGACGTCGACCCGGACACCTACTGCCTGGACCCCGAGGCGGTGCGGGCCGCGCTCACCCCGCGGACCGCGGCCATCATGCCGGTGCACATGGCGGGCCACTTCGCCGACATGGACGCCCTCGGCAAGGTCTCCGCGGACAGCGGGGTGCCGCTGATCCAGGACGCGGCGCACGCGCACGGCGCCGAGTGGCTCGGCCGCAAGGCCGGTGAGCTGGGCTCCATAGCCGCCTTCAGCTTCCAGAACGGCAAGCTGATGACGGCGGGCGAGGGCGGCCTGGTGACCTTCCCGGACGAGGCCTCGTACCAGGAGGGCTTCCTGCGGCACAGCTGCGGCCGGCCGCGCACCGACCGCAAGTACCACCACCAGACGTCGGGCTCCAACTTCCGTATGAACGAGTTCTCGGCGGCCGTCCTGCGCGCCCAACTCGGCCGTCTGGACGAGCAGATCGCCACCCGCGAGCTGCGCGCCCCGCTGATCGCCGGGCTGCTGGCGAAGATCCCCGGCGTGGTCCCGCAGGCCCGCGACGAGCGCATCACCAACCACCCGCACTACATGCAGATGTTCCGGATCCCGGGCATCGCCGAGGCCGACCGCAACGCGCTGGTGGACCGGCTGGTGGAGCGGGGCGTGCCGGCGTTCATCGCGTTCCGCGCGATCTACCGCTCCGAGGGCTTCTGGGAGTACGCGCCGCCCGCCGCCACCGTCGAGGAGCTGGCCGAGCGCAACCCGGTCACCGAGGCCATCAACGCGGACTGCGTCTGGCTGCACCACCGCACCCTGCTCGGCACCGAGGAGCAGATGCACGCCGTGGCCGAGGTCGTGGCGGAAGAGGTCGCGCGGGCATGAACACAAGGGTGAGCGCACGGGGATCGGGCGACCCCCCGGTCCGAACCAGCGTGGTCGGTCTGGGGTGGGCGGCGAAGTCCATCTGGCTGCCGCGGCTGCGCCAGCACCCCTCCTTCGCCGTGACGTCCGTGGTGGACCCCAGTCCGGCGGCCCGCGCGGACATCCCGCAGGACCGCACCGGTACCCGACTCCTCGCGGATGTCACGGAGTTGAGCGCGGACGCGGTCGACCTGGCCGTCGTCGCCGTACCGAACCATCTGCACTCGGTGGTGGCCTGCCGGATCCTGCGCATGGGCATCCCGGTGTTCCTGGAGAAGCCGGTCTGCCTCAACTCGGCGGAGGCGGAGCAGCTTTCCGCCGCCGAGCGCGAGGGGGGTGCGGTGCTGCTCGCGGGCAGCGCGGCCCGCTACCGCGCCGACGTGACCGCGTTGCGCGAGGTCATCGAGCGGGACCTGGGCGAGATCCGGCACGTGGAGTTGTCGTGGGTGCGGGCGCGTGGCGTGCCGAGCGCGGGCGGCTGGTTCACCCAGCGGCAGTTCGCGGGCGGTGGCGCGCTGGTCGACCTGGGCTGGCATCTGCTGGACACCGTCGGGCCGATCCTGGGCCCGGTCGGGTTCGACCAGGCGGTGGGCACGGTCTCCGACGACTTCGTCAACGACCAGTCCTCCGGGGCGGCTTGGCGCAAGGACGCGCCCCGCCCGGAGGACAGCGCGGGCGACGTGGAGGACACGGCGCGCGGGTTCCTGGTCACGGAGGACGGGGTGTCGGTGGCGATCCGGGCGAGCTGGGCCTCGCACGAGCCGTACGACACGACCCGTATCCGGGTGGACGGCAGCGCGGGCAGCGCGACGCTGCGCTGCACGTTCGGCTTCAGCCCGAACCGGCGCAAGGGGTCCTCCCTGGTGCTGGTGCGGGACGGGACGACGACCGAGATCCCCCTGCCCGAGGAGGAGATCGGCGCCGAATACCTGCGGCAGCTCGACGAGTTGCCGGGGCTGCTGGTGGATCCGGCGTCCCAGGGGCGGACCGTGGACGAGGTCCGTCGCACCATCGCGGTGATCGAGCGCATCTACCGCTCGGCCCGGCGGGCACGGATCGGGGCGCGCTCCACAAGGGCGGCCCGGGTGGTGCCGGCATCGACGCTACTCGACTCGGAGAGGTTCCGGCATGGTTGACAGTGGGGGCGACTACGGCCGTCCGCACCACGGGGTGCGGGCTGTCGTCTTCGATCTCGACGGGGTGCTCGTCGACAGTTTCGAGGTGATGCGGGAGGCGTTCAGCATCGCCTACGACGAGGTGGTGGGCGTCGGGGAGGCGCCCTTCGCCGAGTACAACCGGCATCTGGGCCGGTACTTCCCCGACATCATGCGGATCATGGGGCTGCCGCTGGAGATGGAAGGCCCCTTCGTCCGCGAGAGCTACCGGCTCGCGCCGCTGGTGCAGGTGTTCCCGGGGATTCCGGAGCTGCTGCGTGAACTGCACGGGCGCGGGGTGCCGTTGGCGGTCGCCACGGGCAAGGCCGGTGAGCGGGCCCGGGCGTTGCTCGGCCGGCTCGGGCTGCTCGACCTGTTCGAGGTGGTGATCGGTTCGGACGAGGTGATCCGGCCCAAACCGGCGCCGGACATGGTGGAGTTGGCGGTGTCGGTGCTCGGGGTCCGTCCCGGGGAGACGGTGATGGTGGGCGACGCCGTCACCGACCTGCACAGCGCCCGCGGGGCGGGGGTCGCGGCGGCTGCGGCACTGTGGGCGGGCGTCGACCCGGCCCCTCTCCTGCGCGAGTCCCCGGACGTCGTGCTCCACTCCCCCGGCGAGCTGCTCGAACTGGTCGCGGAGCCGGTGGCGGCGACACCGTAGCAGGACCCGGTGACACCAGAAGGCCCGGACGCCTCACCGTCCGGGCCTTCCGTCATGTGCTGGGGCGGCGGTTCGCAGCCGGACCCAACGGCCGTGCGGGGCCGTGGGGTTCGCACCCCACGGCCCCTTTCTCAGCCGGTCGCGCCCGGCACCGGCGCCGCGGGCCGCGGGGCCTCCGCCCCCAGCGGATCCGCGGACCGCGCCATGGCCGCCAGTTGCCGCCGTACGACGGCCTCGGGGACGTCCGCGACCAGTTCGGGGCCGTCGGGCCCGTCCAGGACGAACGTGAGCCCGTGGCCCTCCGCCTTCTTGTCGCGGAGCATGTAGCCGATCAGGGCGTCATGGTCCACGTCGGCGGGCAGCGCGGTCGGTAGTCCGAACGAGGCGACCACCTCCTGGTGTTCGGCGACCCGGGACTCCGGGATACGGCCCAGGGCACCGGCGAGCCGGCCCGCGAAGACGGTGCCGACGGCGACCGCCTCACCGTGCCGCAGCGCGTACGCCGTGGCCCGTTCCAGGGCATGGCCCAGGGTGTGGCCGTAGTTGAGGATGTGGCGCAGACCCTGGTCGCGTTCGTCGCGGGAGACCACGGACGCCTTCAGCCCGACGCTGCGGGCGATCTGCTCGGCGGGCGGCAGGCTGCCGAGGCCCGGTGCGCCGATGAAGTGGCAGCGCGCCAACTCCCCGCATCCGTTGATGCGTTCGCGTTCCGGCAGGGTGGCGAGGAACTCCGTGTCGCAGAGCACCGCGCGCGGCTGCCAGTAGGTGCCGACGAGGTTCTTGCCCTCGGGGAGGTTCACTCCCGTCTTGCCGCCGATACTGGCGTCGACCTGGGCCAGCAGCGAGGTCGGCAGATGGATGACAGGCGTGCCCCGGTGGTAGAGGGCCGCGGCGAGACCGACGGTGTCGGTCGTGGTGCCGCCGCCGCAGGAGATCACCACGTCGGAGCGGGTCAGCCCGAACTCGGCGAACCTCTCGCACAGTTCGGCCACGGTGGCGAGCGTCTTGTCCTCCTCCCCGTCCCGCGCCGCCAGCCACAGTGTGTCCACCCCGAGCGGGGGCAGCACCCCGGCCGGCCGCGCCGACACGACGACGGCACGCGAGGCACCGGTCGCCGCGACCAGCTCGGGCAGCAGGGCGCGGACGCCGGGGCCGATGTGCACGGGGTAGGTGCGGTCACCGAGGTCGACGTCGACGCGGTGGTGCTGCGCCGCGTCCGTCACCAGGGGGTGTGTCGCCGCAGGGCCGGACACGGGGGCCATGCCCTCCAAGGACCGGCCCGCCGTGGACCGGCCCGCCATGGACTGGCTCATGACAGCCTCCCCCCTCATACCGTCGAGAGCACGGCACCCGGCACCGCGAGCGGCCCCGGGTCCGTGCCGGACGGGGTGAGGGACAGCCGTACCGTGCGAGCCGCGAGGGCCTCGACGGACGGCGGGACACGCAGCCGGCGCAGGGTCAGGTGGGCGTGCTCGAAGAGCAGGTAGTTGACCGGTGCGCCCTCCGCCGCCCAGGCGCGGGCGTTGCGGCGCAGGGTGCGCAGGTAGCCGTCCCAGCCGCGCTCGGTGTCGGGCCCCATGGCCGGCAGGCCCTCCCGCAGCACGTCCGCGCCGTCGGCGCTGCGGGCGCACAGCTCGGTGCGCTGCGCGGGCGTCAGCCGGGCGGTGTGGTGCTGCCAGCAGCGGAACAGGAATCCGCGCCGCCCGGACTCCTCGATCAGCGCGACGACATGGCGCAGATGCCAGACGGCGAGAACGAGCTGGGTCCGGTAGTCCAGGGCTGATTCCCCGGCGACGGCGAGAGCGAGTTCGCTGGACGCCATGGCGACGTCGTCGTCGAATTCGATGGACGGGAATTCGCCGGGCGTAGGGGAGTTTTCGGGGGGCACCCCTATCGGTTCCAGCAGGTTCGCCAAATGCCCGGAGAACTCAGGGGAAAGCGCTGCCGGAACACCGGCCCACAGGTCGATCACGGGCCGCTCGGCGACTTCCGTCCAGTGGAAGAACCAGCGGCTCGCGGGTTCCACGGCACGCAGGTCGCGTACCAGGTCGAGCAGGGTTTCAGGAGGTCGGGGGCGGGTGACGCCGTCCGCCCCGGTGATCTCGGGCGCGCCGACGCGCGCATGGGTGAACTGGAGATTCATGTGGATTGCCTCAGTTCTGTGAACGACGGAATGGTGCGTACGGAACGGGCTTCTGCCCATGCTAGAGGCGCCGGATAACCCACTCCCGCCCCGAGCCGCAATGATTTGCACCACGTCCGTAATGAGGGCTCTCTTAGGGGGGCTGACTGGGGTTACCGGAACGAAGTGCGCTGAGGGAATGTGGGCGGTACCGATTGACCGACGCCCCACCGCATTTCGTTGTCGCCGTGTTACCGAGAGGTGTATGGACATGCTGCGGACCGAGCTGATCCAACCGCTGCCGAAGCTGCTCGCAGCCCACGCGTACCGTTTCGGGGACAAGGTGGCCTACCGCGACGCGCGGCGCTCGGTCAGCCATGCCGAACTGGCCCGGCGGACCGCCAACCTGGCGGGACATCTGGCGGCGCTGCGACTCCAGCCGGGCGACCGGGCGGCGATCCTGCTCGGCAACTCCGTGGAGACGGTGGAGAGTTACCTGGCGATCGTCCGGGCGGCGGCGATCGGCGTACCGCTCAACCCGCGTTCCACGGACGCGGAACTGACCCATCTGCTCGACGACAGCGGTGCCCGGCTGGTCGTCACGGACCGCGTCCACCTCGACCAGGTGCGGCGCGTCCTCGGCACCCTCCAGACGGGCGGCGACCCCGTCCGCATCGTGGTGACCGGCCCCGAACAGCCCCCGGGCACCGTGTCGTTCGAGAAGCTCGCCACCACCGAGCCGCCGGTCCCGGCCCGGGACGACCTCGGTCTGGACGAGGTCGCGTGGATCCTCTACACCTCCGGCACCACCGGCCGCCCCAAGGGGGTGCGCTCGACCCAGCGCAACGCCCTGTGGTCGGTCGCCGCGAGCTACGTACCGATCCCGGGGCTGTCCGAGGACGACCGGATGGTGTGGCCGCTGCCGCTGTTCCACAGCCTGTCGCACATCGTGTGCGTGGTCGCGGCCACCGCCGTGGGCGCCTCGGTGCGGCTGGTCGACGGCTTCGACGCGGACGACGTGCTGCGGGCCGTACGCGCGGAGGACGCCACGTTCCTGGCGGGCGTGCCGACGATGTACCACCAGCTGGTGCGGGCCGCGGCCCGGGAGGACTTCGAGGCGCCGCGGCTGCGGGTCTGCCTGGTCGGCGGCGCGGTGACGACGGCGTCCCTGCACTCCGCCTTCGAACAGGCCTACGGCGCCCACCTGTTGGACGCCTACGGCTCCACCGAGACCTGTGGCTCCATCACCATGGGCCGCCCGTCGGGACCCCGCGTGGAGGGTTCGTGCGGGCTCCCGGTGCCGGGGGTCGAGGTGCGCCTGGTCGACGCCAACACCGGCGCGGACGTGGCGGCCGGCGAGGACGGCGAGGTGTGGGTCAGCGGGCCGAACGTGATGGCCGGCTACCACAACGACCCCGAGGCCACCGAGGAGGCGCTGCGCGACGGCTGGTACCGCACCGGGGACCTGGCCCGCCGCGACGAGTCCGGCCACTTCACCGTCACCGGCCGCCTCAAGGAGCTGGTCATCCGCGGCGGCGAGAACATCCACCCCGGCGAGATCGAGGAGGTGCTGCGCCAGGTGGCAGGGGTCGCCGACGCCGCCGTGGTCGCCCGCCCCCACGACGTCCTCGGCGAGGTCCCGGTCGCCTTCCTGGTCCCCGGCCCCGAGGGCCTGGACCCCGAAGTCGTCTACGACACCTGCCGCGAGCGCCTCGCCTACTACAAGGTCCCCGAAGAGCTGTACGAGACGGACCTGATCCCCCGCACCCCGTCCGGGAAGATCGTCCGCCACCGCCTCCTCCAGGGCCCGCTCCGCCTGCGCGCGGCGAACAGCACCCACTTCGACTCACTGCTGCGGGTGGACTGGGTGCCGGGCACGCTGCCCACGGCCCCGGACCCGGCGGGGACCTGGCTGCTCACCGCCCCCGACCCCGCCGCCCTCACCGCCGCCCTCGACACACGGCTCAGCCGTGGCGAGCCGGCGCCCGGGACCGTCGTACTCGCCCTGGACGTGCCGCGGGCCGCGCCCGCCGCGGACTTCGCGGCAGGGGTACGGCGGACCGTGCGCGGGCTGGCCGACGAGCTGGCCGGGCTGCTGGCCGACGCACGGCTGGCCGGGACCCGGGTGGCCGTGGCGACCCACGGGGCCGTGACCGCCCGGGCCGGAGAGAGCGCGCAGAACATCGCGCACGCCCCGGTGTGGGGCCTGCTGCGCTCGCTCCAGGCCCGCCAACCGGGCCGTATCGCCGTCGTGGACCTGGACGAGACGCCCGCCTCCCGGGAGGCCCTGCCCGCGGCCCTCGCCACCGGTGAGCCCCAACTCGCCCTGCGCGCGGGCACCTTGCTGCTGCCCAGGCTCGCCCGGGTCGCGGCCACCACCGACGCGCGGGACGGCCGGGACATCGACCCCGAGCACACCGTCGTCGTCACCGGTGCCGACAGCGCGCAGGGCGCCGCCCTCGCCCAGCACCTGGTCACCGGCCACCACGCCCGCCACCTGCTGCTCCTCGGCGCCTACGACACCGAGGACGCGCCCCTGGCCGCGCTGCGCGCCGAACTCGCCGCCCACGGCGCCACGGTGACCGCCGCCGCCTGCGACCCGGCCGACCGCAAGGCCCTCGCCGCCGCCCTGGACCGCGCCGAACACCCGCTCACCGCGATCGTGCACGCCCACGGCTGGCAGACCGCACTGGCCCACCGCCCCGACCGCGCCCTGGAAGCGGCCGTGGCAGCAGTGCTGAACCTGCACGAACTCTCGCGCGGACACGAGGAGTTGACGGAGTTCGTCGTCTGCTCCCCGGCCGACGCCCTGCTGGGCTCCCCCACCGACCCGGACCGCGCGGCCTACGGCGCCTTCCTGGACGCGCTCGCCCGGCACCGCGCCGACCGCGGCCTGCCCGCGCTGTCGCTGAGCTGGGGCCCCTGGGAGCCCACCTCGGTCGTCGACGGCACCGGCGAGCAGGTCACCGGTGTGCGCGACCTGACCCGCGCCGAGGGCCTCGCCATGTTCGACGCGGCCCGTCTGACCGGGGCCGTGCACTGCCTGCCGCTGGCCCTGGACACCGCCGCCCTGGCCGCGAGCGCCGCCCGGGTGCCGGGTTCCTCGAAGCCGTCGGCGCTGTCCCCGCTGCTCTCCGGCCTGATCGACGTCTCCGCCGCGTCCGCCCCCGCCGACCTGTCCGTCGCCGAGGCGCTGCGCGACCGGCTGGCCCCGCTGCCGGAGGCGGACCGGCTGCGCATCCTGCTGGAGACCGTGCGCACCGAGACCGCCCGCGTCCGTGACGTCGGCGGGGTCTCCCGGGTCGGCCCCACCCGGCCCTTCAAGGATCTGGGCTTCACCTCCCTGGAGGCCGTCGCCCTGCGCAACCGGCTCACCGAGTCCACCGGCCTGTCCCTGCCCGCCACCCTCGCCTTCGACCACCCCACCCCGCAGGCCGTCGCCGAACTCCTCGACACCCTGGTCACCGGCGTGGAGCGGCCCGCCGAGGAACTGCGCCCCGAGGTCGCGGGCTCCGACGAGCCGATCGCGATCGTCGGCATGGCCTGCCGGCTGCCCGGCGGGGTCACCACCCCGGACGAGCTGTGGCGGCTGGTCGCCGAGGGCCGTGACGCGGTCTCCGGCTTCCCCGAGGACCGCGGCTGGAACCTCGACGACCTCTACGACCCCGAGGGCGCCCGCCCCGGCAGCTCCTACGTCCGTGAGGGCGGCTTCGTCCACGAACTCGCCGACTTCGACGCGGAGTTCTTCGGGATCTCGCCGCGCGAGGCGACCGCGATGGACCCCCAGCAGCGCCTCCTCCTGGAGACATCCTGGGAGGCCCTGGAGCGCGCCGGCATCAACCCCTCCGGGCTGCGCGGCGCCCCGGTCGGCGTGTTCTCCGGGGTGATGTACCACGACTACGGCGCCCAGATCGCCCGCGTCCCCGAGGAGTTGGAGGGCTATCGCGGTATCGGCACGGCGGGCAGCGTGGCCTCCGGCCGGGTCTCCTACACCCTCGGCCTGGAGGGCCCCGCCCTCACCGTCGACACCGCCTGCTCCTCCTCCCTGGTCGCCCTGCACCTGGCGGCCCAGTCCCTGCGGAACGGCGAGTGCACCCTCGCCCTCGCCGGCGGTGTCGCCCTGATGGCCCAGCCGACCTCCTTCGTGGAGTTCTCCCGCCAGCGCGCCCTGGCCGCCGACGGCCGCTGCAAGGCGTACGCCGACGCCGCCGACGGCACCGCTTGGGCCGAGGGCGTCGGAGTCCTCGCCTTGGAACGCCTCTCGGACGCCGAACGCCTGGGCCACCCGATCCTGGCCGTGGTCCGCGGCTCCGCCGTCAACCAGGACGGCGCCTCCAACGGCCTCACCGCCCCCAACGGCCCCTCCCAGCAACGCGTCATACACCAGGCGCTGGCCAACGCCCACCTGACGGCGGCCGACGTCGACGCGGTGGAGGGCCACGGCACGGGCACGACACTGGGCGACCCGATCGAGGCCCAGGCACTGCTGGCCACCTACGGCAAGGACCGCTCAGCGGAACAGCCGTTGTGGCTGGGCTCGTTGAAGTCCAACATCGGCCACGCCCAGTCCGCCGCCGGAGTCGCCGGAATCATCAAGATGGTCGAGGCCATCCGCCACGGAGTCCTGCCGAAGACCCTCCACGTCGACCAGCCCTCCACCAAGGTCGACTGGAACGCGGGAGCCGTCGAACTCCTCACCGAGGCCCGCGACTGGCCGACCACCGACCGCCCCCGCCGGGCCGCCGTCTCCTCCTTCGGCGTCAGCGGCACCAACGCCCACGTCATCATCGAACAGGCCCCCAACCAGCCGGACTTGGCCCCGACCCCCGACACGGAGGACATCCGCACGGTCCCCTGGCTGATCTCCGCCAGGACCCCCGACGCCCTGCGCACCCAGGCCGAACGCCTCCTCGCCCACGCCCTCGGCCTCGACCCGGTCCCCGCCGCCCACGCCCTGGCCCACACCCGCGCCTCCTTCACCGAGCGTGCCGTCGTGATCGGCGCCACGAACGACGAACTCGCCACCGGCCTCAAGGCCTTGGCCGAGGGCGCCTCGGCGGCGCAGGTCGTCACGGGGACGGCGGATGTCGGTGGGAAGACGGCGTTCGTCTTCCCGGGGCAGGGACACCAGTGGGCCGGGATGGGAGCCCAACTCCTCGACACCGAGCCCGTGTTCGCCGAGTCGATGCACTCCTGCGCGGAGGCACTGAGCAAGTACGTCGACTGGTCGCTCCTCGATGTCGTACGACAACTCGACGGCGCCCCCGGCCTGGACCGCGTGGACGTCGTACAGCCCGCCTCCTTCGCCGTGATGGTGTCGCTGGCGCGGGTGTGGCTGCACTACGGCATCCAGCCCGACGCCGTCATCGGCCACTCCCAGGGCGAGATCGCCGCAGCCCACATCGCCGGAGCACTCTCACTGGACGACGCGGCCCGCATCGTCACCCTCCGTTCGCAGGCCATCGGACAGCACCTCGCCGGGCTCGGCGGGATGATGTCCCTGCCTGTGCCGCTGGCCGAGGCTCGGGACCGTATCGCCGCCTATGACGGCCGTATCGAGATCGCCGCCGTCAACGGACCCACCTCCACCATCGTCGCCGGAGACGCCGACGCCCTCGACGACCTGCACGACAGCGCGAACTCAGCCGGCATCCGGGCCCGCAAGGTCCCCGTCGACTACGCCTCCCACACCAGCCACGTCGAACGCATCGAGGACCAACTCGCCGCACTGCTCGACGGGTTGAGCCCGCAGACACCCCAGATTCCGATGTTCTCGACCTACCAGGCCGCCTGGCTGAACGAGAACACCCCCCTCACCGGCGCCTACTGGTACAACAACCTCCGCCACCAGGTCCGCTTCGCGGAATCCGTCGAAGCCCTCATCGCGGACGACTACCGCGCCTTCATCGAAGTCAGCGCCCACCCCGTCCTGACCACCCCCGTCCAGGACCTCCTGGACACCCACGCCGACACCCCCACCGTCACCACCGGCACCCTCCGCCGCGGCGACGACACCCCCACCCGTCTGCTGATCTCCCTCGCCACTCTCCACACCCGAGGGGTTCCGACCACCTGGCACCTCCCCGTACAGGCCCACACCGATCTCCCCACCTACCCCTTCCAGCGCAAGCGCTACTGGCTGGAGGGTCCGACCGGCGGTACCGACGCCGGTGCCCTGGGGCTGGCGGCCGACGAGCATCCGCTGCTCGCCGCCGTGGCCGAACTCCCTGGTACCGGGGGTGTGTTGGCGACCGGACGGCTCTCGCGCAAGACGCATGCGTGGCTGCTGGCGGACGAGGAGGAGTCGGCCGTCTCCGGGTCGGCGCTGGTCGAGATGGCCGTGCACGCCGGGGACCAGGTGGGTGCGGGGGTGCTGGACGAGTTCGTCGTGGAGCGGCCGTTGCTGCTGCCCGTGTCCGGCTCGGTGCGTATCCGCGTGCAGGTCGGGGCGCCCGAGTCCGGGCCGGCCTCCAACGGTGGCCGGGCGGTCAGCGTGCACGCGTGTGCCGACGGCTCCGAGGAGTGGACGCGGCACGCTGCGGGCCGTTTCTCCGCCCAGCCTCCGGCCTTCGTCGGGGACTTCACCGTACGGCGGCCGCACGGCGCCGACGCGGTCGCGGCCGAGCTGCTCCCCGAGGGGCTGCGGAAGCTGTGGCGGCACGGCGACGAGGTGTACGCGGAGGCGGTGCTGCCGGAGGTCGGGCCCGACGGGGCGGACTTCGCGCTGCATCCGACGCTGCTCGACACGGTCCTGAAGGCAGCCGCGTTCGGGCCGCTGGGCCGGGCCCGGCAGGACGGCAAGGTGCTGCTGCCGCACACCTGGCGCCGCTTCTCGCTCTACGCGTCCGGCGCGCGGATCCTGCGGGTGCGGATCATGCCGCAGGACGACGGGACCGTGTCCGTGGCGGCCTCCGATCCCTCAGGTTCACCGGTGCTGTGTGTCCGCGAGGTGTCGTTCCGGGCGGTCGATCCCGCCGAACTCGGGGCTGACACCGACGAGTTGCGCAACGCGCTGTTCCGGGTGGAGTGGCAGCCGGTCCGTACCCCGGACACGGTCACCGCACAGGACTGGCCCGTCCTCGACCTCACCGACCGCACCGACGCCGACATCCGCGAACTCACGGGTGAGGTACTCACCGCCGTCCAGACACACCTCGCCGGAACCACCGAACCCGACAACACCCGCCTCGTCATCCTCACCACCAACGCCCAGCACAACCCCGCCCACGCAGCCGTCCACGGACTCATCCGTACGGCCCAGAACGAACACCCCGACCGCATCATCCTCATCGACACCGACACCCAAAGCCGCGACCTCCTCAACACCGCCCTCGCCACCGGCGAACCCCAACTCACCCTCACCCACGGCACCATCACCACCCCCCGACTCACCCGAGCCAACACGACCACCACAACAACACCCCTCAACCCCCACGGCACCGCCCTCATCACCGGCGGCACCGGCACCCTCGGCGCCCTCACCGCACACCACCTCATCACCCACCACGGCATCCGCCACCTCCTGCTGCTCAGCAGGCGGGGGCTCCAGTCGCCGGGTGCCGAGAGTCTGCGCAAGGAGCTGACCGGGCTCGGCGCGCAGGTGACGATCAGTGCGGCGGACGCCGCCGATCTCGGTCAACTCACCGCCGCGGTGGGGCAGATCGACCCCGAGCACCCGCTCACCGCGGTCATCCACACCGCCGGTGTCCTCGACGACGGGATCATCACCGCGCAGAACGCCGAGCGCCTGGACACCGCGTTCCGGGCGAAGATCGACGCGGCCCGGAATCTGCGGGAGGTGACGAACGGGCAGGAGCTCGCCGCCTTCGTGCTGTTCTCCTCGGCGGCAGGCACCCTCGGCAACCCCGGACAGGCCAACTACGCCGCCGCCAACGCCGCCCTCGACGCCTACGCCCACCAACTCCGCGCCGAAGGCGTCCCCGCCGTCTCCCTCGCCTGGGGTTACTGGTCCGACGTGAGCGGGATGACCGCGCACCTGGACGAGACGGCGCTGCGTCGGCACCGGCGGGACGGGATGCTGGGGCTCTCGGCGGAGACCGGTATGGCCCTGCTCGACGCGGGCATCGGGTCGGACGAGCCGGCGTTCGTGACCGCGCGGCTCGATCTCGCGGGGCTGCGGGCCCGGTCGGCCACGGAGCCGGTGCCGTTGCTGCTGCGGTCGCTGGTGCGTCCGCTGCGGCGGGCCGCGGCGCGCGGCGGCGACGAGCCGGCGGCCGGGGGCGGCACCCTCGCCCAGCGGCTGGCCGCGCTGCCGGCCGCCGAGCGGGAGCAGACCCTCGTGGAGCTGGTCCGGAGCGAGGCGGCCGCCGTCCTGGGGCACGACTCCTCGGACGCGGTGGGCGAGCGGCGGGCGTTCAAGGACGCCGGGTTCGACTCGCTGACGGCCGTGGAACTGCGCAACCGGATCGGCAAGCGGACCGGACTGACCCTGCCCACGACGCTGGTCTTCGACTACCCGACGCCGTCCGCCCTGGCCCTCAAGCTGCTCGCGGACCTGGTCGGCGGCGAGGAGAGCGCCGTACAGCAGGCTGTCGTGGCGCGGGCGGCCGGGGACGACGAGGACCCGATCGTCATCGTCGCGATGGGCTGCCGGTTCCCGGGCGGCGCCGACGGGCCGGAGGAGCTGTGGCGGATCGTCGCCGACGGTGTCGACGTGATCGGCGGCTTCCCCGAGGACCGCGGCTGGGACCTGGAGGGGATCTACGACCCGGACCCCGAGCACCTGGGGACGTCGTACGCCCGCAACGGTGCCTTCCTGGACACGGCGACGCGGTTCGACGCGGGGTTCTTCGGGATCTCGCCGCGGGAGGCCGTCGCCATGGACCCGCAGCAGCGGCTGCTGCTGGAGACGACGTGGGAGACGTTCGAGCGGGCCGGGATCGATCCGACCGGGCTGCGCGGTGAGCGGGTCGGGGTGTTCGTCGGGGTCAACGACCGTGACTACACACTGCGGTTGCAGCACGGCGCGGGCGAACTGGAGGGCTACCGGCTGACCGGCACCTCCGGCAGCGTCGCCTCGGGCCGCATCTCCTACACGCTCGGACTGGAGGGCCCGGCCCTCACCGTCGACACGGCCTGCTCGTCCTCGCTGGTCGCGCTGCATCTGGCCGCGCAGTCGGTGCGGGGCGGCGAGTCGACGATGGCGCTGGCCGGCGGGGTCGCGGTGATGACGACGCCGGACGCGTTCGTGGAGTTCTCGCGGCAGCGCGGGCTGTCGTCGGACGGGCGCTGCAAGGCGTTCGCGGACGCGGCCGACGGCACCGGCTGGGCGGAGGGCGTGGCCCTGCTGCTGGTCGAGCGGCTGTCGGACGCGGAGCGGCTCGGGCACCCGGTGCTGGCGGTGGTGCGCGGCTCGGCCGTCAACCAGGACGGCGCCTCCAACGGCCTCACCGCCCCCAACGGCCCTTCCCAGCAGCGGGTGATCCGTGCCGCGCTGGCCGACGCCGGTCTCGCCGCGTCCGAGGTGGACCTGGTGGAGGCGCACGGCACGGGGACGACGCTGGGCGACCCGATCGAGGCCCAGGCGCTGCTCGCCACCTACGGCAAGGACCGCTCAGCAGAACAGCCTTTGTGGCTGGGCTCGTTGAAGTCCAACATCGGGCACACCCAGGGTGCGGCCGGTGCCGCGAGCATCATCAAGGTCGTCGAGGCGATCCGGCACGGGGTGCTGCCGAGGACGCTGCACGTGGACCGGCCGTCCAGCAAGGTCGACTGGGACTCGGGCGCGGTGGAACTCCTCACCGAGGCCCGTGACTGGCCGGGCGTCGAGCGTCCGCGCCGGGCCGCCGTCTCCTCCTTCGGCGTCAGCGGCACCAACGCCCACGTCATCATCGAACAGGCCCCGGAACAGCCGGAGTCGGAGGCCGTGCCGCAGGGCGGTGTGCTGCCGTACGCCCTCTCGGCGAAGACCCCCGAGGCGCTGGCCGGACAGGCGGCACGGCTCGCCCAGTGGGTGCGGGACGGGTCGGCGGACCTCGGCGGCCTCGCGCACTCCCTGCTGACCTCGCGGGCGGCGCTCGACGAGCGGGCCGTCGTCATCGCGGACGGCCGGGACGAACTCCTCAACGGACTCGACGCGTTGGCGGCGGGCGAGACACCGGGCGCGGTGGTCACGGGCGGTCCCGCGTCGGGCCGCACGGCGTTCCTGTTCACCGGGCAGGGCAGCCAACGGGCCGGAATGGGCCGTGAGTTGTACGAGACGTACCCGGTGTACGCCGAGGTCTTCGACGCCGCCTGCGCGGAGCTGGACCGGGAGCTGGCGGGCCATGTGCCGCTGCCGGTGCGGGAGGTGGTGTTCGCGGCCGACGGCACCGAGGCGGCCGTACTGCTGCATCGCACGGTGTACACGCAGTCCGCGCTGTTCGCCGTGCAGGTGGCGCTGTTCCGGCTGGTCGAATCGTGGGGCGTGCGGCCGGACTTCGTGGCCGGGCACTCCATCGGCGAGCTGGCCGCCGCTCATGTGGCGGGCGTGTACTCGCTGGCCGACGGGGCCCGCCTCGTCGCCGCGCGGGGCAGGCTGATGCAGGCCCTGCCGGAGGGCGGCGCGATGGTCGCCGTACAGGCCGCCGAGGCGGACGTACGGCCGTTGCTGCCGACCGACGGCGGCGCCGGGATCGCGGCGGTCAACGGGCCCGAGGCGGTCGTGGTGTCGGGCGACGAGGACGCGGTCCTCGCGGTCGTCGACGCGCTCGCCGCGCAGGGCCGCAAGACCAAGCGGCTGCGGGTGAGCCACGCGTTCCACTCGGCGCGCATGGAGCCGATGCTGGCGGAGTTCCGGGCGGTAGCGGCCACGCTGGACTTCCACGAGCCGCGCATCCCCGTCGTGTCGACGCTGACCGGCGCGGACGCGGGCCCGGCCGAGCTGGGCTCCGCCGACTACTGGTCGCGCCATGTGCGCGAGGCGGTGCGCTTCGCGGACGCGGTACGGCATGTCCGCGGGCGCGGTGCCGGGCACTTCCTGGAGATCGGGCCGGACGCCGTGCTGACCGCGATGGCGCGGGAGACGGTGGACGCGCTCGGCGAGGGCGGCTCCGTCGCCTTCCTGCCCGGGCTGCGCCGGCAGCGCCCCGAGCCCGCGACGCTGCTCGCGGCCGTCGCCGGGTTGTACGTCCGGGGCGCGGCCGACGGTCTGACCGGCCCGGTCGAGGAGGCGCGGCGGGTGGACCTGCCGACGTACGCCTTCCAACGGGAGCGCTACTGGGCCGAGATGAGCGCGGGCGCCTCCGACGTGACGGCTCTCGGGCTCGCCGACGCCGGGCACCCGCTGCTCGGCGCGGTGGTGGAACTCCCGGACGGCGGCGGGGTGTTGGCCACCGCCCGGCTCTCCGCCGCGACGGCCGCGCACGCCTGGCTCGCCGACCACGCCAAGTCCGGCACCGTGCTGGTGCCGGGGACCGGGCTGGTCGAACTGGCGGCGCGGGCCGGGGAACGGGCGGGCGCAGACCATCTGGAGGAGCTGGTCCTGGAGGCGCCGATGGTGCTGCCGCCGCGCGGTGGTGTCGAGGTGCGCGTCCAGGTCGGCGCCGCCGAGGGCACGGCCGGGCGGCGACCGGTGAGCATCCACTCCCGGACCGGCGAGGACGCCGACTGGGTCCGGCACGCGGCCGGGTCCGTCAGCCCCTCCCCCGCCACCGGGACCGGCGCCCCGCTGACGGCGTGGCCGCCGCGGGACGCCGAGCGCGTCGGCATCGAGGGCTTCTACGACCGCCAGGCCGCCGCCGGACACGACTTCGGGCCCGCTTTCCGGGGCCTGCGCGAGGTGTGGCGGCGCGGCGAGGAGACGTACGCCGAGGTCGCCCTGCCCGAGGGCACCGCCCCGGACGCCGGCGCCTACGGGCTGCACCCGGCGCTGCTGGACGCGGCCCTGCACGCCACCAGCTTCGGCGCGGTCGCCGAGACCGAACCCGGCCGGGTGCTGCTGCCGTTCGCGTGGAACGGGGTCACCCTGCACGCGACCGGGGCCGCCGCCCTGCGGGTGCGGATCACCCGGCTCGGCGGTGACGCGGTGTCCGTGACGGCCGCCGACGCCACGGGCGCGCCGGTGGTGACGGTGGGCTCGCTGTCCTTCCGGGCCGTGGACCCACGGCAGTTGGGGACGGCGGACGGGCTGCTGCGCGACTCGCTGTTCCGCACGGAGTGGCAGCAGATCCGTACGCCGGAGGAGTCGGCCGGCGCCGACTGGCCGGTCCTGGACCTCTCGTGCCGCGCCCTCCTCGCCCGCGACACGGACGTGCACGGCCTCACGGCCGAGGTCCTGGCCGCCGTGCAGGCCCACCTGTCGGACGGCCCCGCGGACGCCCGGCTGGTCGTCCTCACCCGGGACACCCGCCTGGACCCGGCCCACGCGGCGGTGTGGGGGCTGGTGCGCACCGCGCAGAACGAGCACCCGGACCGGCTGGTCCTGGTCGCCTGCGACGACGTCAGCCGCCCCCTGCTGGGCGCCGCGCTGGCCACCGGCGAGCCCCAACTCGCCCTGGCCGACGGCACGATCGCGGTACCGCGCCTGGTCCGTGCCGAGGTGCCCGAAGGACCGGGCCCGCTCGACGCCGACGGCACCGCCCTGGTCACCGGAGGCACCGGCACCCTCGGCGCCCTGGTCGCGAGGCACCTGGTCACCGAGCACGGCATCCGGCACCTGCTGCTGGTCAGCCGCCGCGGCCCGGCCGCGCCCGGAGCGGACGCCCTCGTCGAGGAGCTGACCGGGCTCGGCGCCCGGGTCACCGTCGGCGCGGCGGACGTGGCCGACCCGGACCAACTCGCCGCCGTACTGGGTGAGATCGACTCCGCCCATCCGCTCACCGCGGTCATCCACACGGCCGGTGTCATCAAGGACGGGGTGATCACCGCCCAGACCCCCGAACACCTGGCCGCGGTCCTCGCCCCGAAGACGGAGGCGGCGCACACCCTGCATGAACTGACGAAGGATCAGAACCTGGCGGCCTTCGTGCTGTTCTCCTCCGCCGCCGGCACCCTCGGCAACCCCGGGCAGGCCAACTACGCGGCGGCCAACACCGCCCTGGACGCGCTGGCCCACCGCTACCGCGCCGAGGGCACCCCGGCGATCTCGCTGGCCTGGGGGCTGTGGGAGGAGGCCAGCGGGATGACCGGCGAGCTCGGCACGGCCGACCTGGAACGTGGCCGCCGTACCGGTATCGCCGCCATGCCCACCGCGCTGGCCCTCACCCTGCTCGACGCGGGCCTGCGCTCCGAGGAGGCCGCGCTGGTCACGGCCCGTCTCGACCTGGCCGGACTGCGCGCCAGGGCCGGTTCGGACGCCGAGGTGCCGGCGCTGCTCAGGGCGCTGGTGCGGATACCGCGCAAGGCCACCCGGGCCGCCTCGGGGACCGCCGAGCAGTCCCTCGCCGACCGGCTCGCCGCCCTCGGCCCGGCCGAACGGCTCGACACCGTCGTCGAGTTGGTGCGCACCCAGGCAGCGGCCGTACTGGGCCACGCCACCGCACGGGCGATCGGCGCCGAGGCCGCGTTCAAGGACGCCGGCTTCGACTCGCTCGCCGCCGTGGAGCTGCGCAACCGCCTGGCCACCGCGACCGGCGTCCGCCTCCCGGCCACGCTGATCTTCGACCACCCGACCCCCGCCGAACTGGCGGACCGGCTGATCGAGGAGCTGGGCATCACCGGCGAGGCGGGCCAGGAGGATTCGGTCGCACGAGAAGCGGCGACCGCCGGACTCGACTCGCTGGAGCAGGCGTTGGCCGCCCTGTCCCCGGCCGACGAGGGCGCCCGCGCCCAGGTCGGGGCCCGGCTGCTCGACCTGGCGGCACGGCTCGGCGCGGCACCCGCCGCCACGACCACGCTCACCACCGGGACGGGCGACTCCCTCGACCTCGACGCCGCCACCGACGAAGAGATCTTCCAGCTCATGGACGGTGAGCTGGGTCTGTCCTGACGCCACCGCCGCAGCCGGCCCATCCACCGCCAACGCCTTGAAGACGCCTTGAAGGGGCAGACCCAGCATGTCCAACGACGTGACACCCAACGCCGGTTCGGCCGGTGAGCAGAAGCTGCGCGACTACCTCAAGCGCGCGCTCGTCGACCTGAAGCAGACCAAGGAACGGCTCGGCGAGTTCGAGGCCGCGCGGGCCGAGCCGATCGCGATCGTCGGCATGGCCTGCCGGCTGCCCGGCGGGGTCACCACCCCCGACGAACTGTGGAACCTGGTCGCCGAGGGCCGTGACGCGGTCTCCGGGTTCCCCGAGGACCGCGGCTGGGACCTGGAACGCCTCTTCGACGCCGACCCCGAACGCTCCGGTACCTCCGCCACCCGGGAGGGCGGATTCCTGCACGGGGCGGGCGAGTTCGACGCCGGGTTCTTCGGCATCAACCAGCGCGAGGCCCTCTCGATGAACCCCCAGCAGCGCCTCCTCCTGGAGACCTCGTGGGAGTCCTTCGAACGCGCCGGCATCGACCCGACCCGGCTCAAGGGCCAGCGGGTCGGCGTGTACACGGGCGTGATGTACCACGACTACGCCCCCGACATGGAGAACGCCCCGCCCGAGGTCGAGGGCTACCTCAGCACCGGCACCGCGGGCGCGGTCGCCTCCGGCCGCATCTCCTACACCCTCGGCCTGGAGGGCCCGGCCGTCACCCTCGACACCGCCTGCTCCTCCTCCCTGGTCGCCCTGCACCTCGCCATACAGGCCCTGCGCGGCGGCGAGATCGACATGGCCCTCACGGGCGGCGCCGCGATCATGGCGACCCCGGGTGTCTTCGTGGAGTTCTCCCGCCAGCGCGCCCTCGCCACCGACGGCCGCTGCAAGGCGTACGCCGACGCGGCCGACGGCACCGGCTGGGCCGAGGGCGTCGCCACGATCCTGGTCGAGCGCCTCTCGGACGCACGGCGCCTGGGCCACCCGGTGCTGGCGGTCGTACGGGGTTCGGCCATCAACCAGGACGGCGCCTCCAACGGCCTCACCGCCCCCAACGGCCCTTCCCAGCAAAGGGTGATCCGCGCCGCCCTCGCCAACTCCGGTCTCACCTCCGCCGATGTCGACGCGGTGGAGGGTCACGGCACGGGGACGACACTGGGCGACCCGATCGAGGCCCAGGCACTGCTGGCCACCTACGGCAAGAACCGCTCAGCGGAACAGCCGTTGTGGCTGGGCTCGTTGAAGTCCAACATCGGCCACGCCCAGTCCGCCGCCGGAGTCGCCGGGATCATCAAGATGGTCGAGGCCATCCGCCACGGAGTCCTGCCGAAGACCCTCCACGTCGACCAGCCCTCCACCAAGGTCGACTGGAACGCCGGCGCGGTCGAACTCCTCACCGAGGCCCGCGACTGGCCCACCGTCGAACGTCCCCGCCGGGCCGCCGTCTCCTCCTTCGGCGTCAGCGGCACCAACGCCCACATCATCCTGGAGCAGGCCCCGGACCAGGAGAACCCGGCGCCCGCGTCCGAGGTCACGGCACCGTGGCTGCTCTCCGCCAAGACCCCGGGCGCCCTGCGCGACCAGGCCGAACGCCTCCTCACCCACCCCACCCCCGACCCCGGCCAGGTCGCCCACGCCCTCCTCACCAGCCGCCCCACCTTCCTCGAACGGGCCGCGATCATCGCCGACTCACCCGAGGGCTACGACAGCGGCCTGCGGGCCCTGGCCACGGGACAGCCCGCCTCACAGCTGGTGACGGGGACGGCGGACGTGGACGGGAAGGTGGCGTTCGTCTTCCCGGGGCAAGGACACCAGTGGGCCGGGATGGGAGCCCAACTCCTCGACACCGAGCCCGTGTTCGCCGAGTCGATGCACTCCTGCGCGGAAGCACTGGGCAAGTACGTCGACTGGTCGCTCCTCGATGTCGTACGACAACTCGACGGCGCCCCCGGCCTGGACCGCGTCGACGTCGTACAACCCGCCTCCTTCGCCGTCATGGTCTCCCTCGCCCGCGTCTGGCAGCACCACGGCATCCACCCCGACGCCGTCATCGGACACTCCCAGGGCGAGATCGCCGCAGCCCACATCGCCGGAGCCCTCACCCTCGACGACGCCGCCCGCATCGTCACCCTCCGCTCCCAGGCCATCGGACAGCACCTCGCCGGCCACGGCGGCATGATGTCCCTGCCCATCCCGCTGACCGAAGCCCAGGACCGTATCTCCGAATACGACGGCCGTATCGAGATCGCCGCCGTCAACGGACCCACCTCCACCATCGTCGCCGGAGACGCCGACGCCCTCGACGACCTGCACGACAACGCGAACGCAGCCGGCATCCGCGCCCGCAAGGTCCCCGTCGACTACGCCTCCCACACCAGCCACGTCGAACGCATCGAAGACCAACTCGCCACACTTCTCTGGGAGTTGAGTCCTCAGGCTCCGAAGATCCCGATGTTCTCCACCTACCAGGCCGCCTGGCTGGACGAGAACACCCCCCTCACCGGCGCCTACTGGTACAACAACCTCCGCCACCAGGTCCGCTTCGCCGAGTCCGTCGAAGCCCTCATCGGCGAGGAGTACCGCGCCTTCATCGAGATCAGCGCCCACCCTGTGCTGACCACCGCCGTCCAGGACCTGCTCGACACCCACGCCGACACCCCCACCGTCACCACCGGCACCCTCCGCCGCGGTGACGACACCCCCACCCGTCTCCACACCTCCCTCGCCACCGTGCAGACCCGTGGCCTCGCGCTCGCCTGGCACCTCCCCGCGCAGCCCCACACCGATCTCCCCACCTACCCCTTCCAGCGCAAGCACTACTGGCTGGAGACCCCGTCCCCCAGGGGCGACCTCGGCGCCTCCGGGCTCGACTCCGCCGACCACCCCCTGCTCGGCGCCGTCGTGGAACTCCCGGACTCCGACGGCGTGTTGATGACGGCGCAGCTGTCGCTGAAGTCGCACCCGTGGCTGGCCGACCACGCCGTGTCCGGCACGGTTCTGGTGCCCGGGGCCGCCCTGGTCGAGCTGGCGGTCCAGGCCGGTGAGCGGGTGGGCGCGGGTGCGGTGGACGAGCTGGTCGTCGAGGCGCCGCTGGTGGTGCCGTCGGCCGGGACGGTCCGGGTCCAGGTGAGCGCCGGTGCGGTGGACGAGCTGGGCCGCAGGTCCGTCACCGTGCACTCGCGCGGTACGGATGCCGAGGGCTGGACCCGTCACGCCACCGGCTTCCTGGCCGTCCCCGCCGCCCCCGACACCGCCGACCTCACGGCCTGGCCCCCGCCGGGCGCCGAGGAGCTGTCCGTCGCGGACTTCTACGATCTGCGTTACGTGGCGGGCTACGAGTACGGCCCGGTCTTCCAGGGCCTCCGCAAGGTCTGGCGCCGGGGCGAGGAGCTCTTCGCCGAGCTGGCCCTCGCCACGGAGGCGGCTCAGGACGCGGCGGCCTTCGCCCTGCACCCAGCACTGCTCGACTCGGCCCTGCACACGGCCGCCTTCGGAGAGCAGCGGCAGGTCCCGGACGACCGCACCCTGCTGCCCTTCGCCTGGAACGACGTCACCGTCCACGCCACCGGCGCCACCGCCCTGCGTGTCCGTCTCACCCCGGCCGGCCCCGACGCCGTCTCGCTCCACGCGGCGGACACCACCGGCGCCCCGGTCGTCTCGGTCGGCAGCCTCTCCTTCCGGGCCGTGGACCCGACAGCGCTGGCGGGCGGCGGTATCGCTGACGCCCTCTTCCGCCTGGAGTGGCAGCCGGTCCGTACCCCGGACACGGTCACCACACAGGACTGGCCCGTCCTCGACCTC
Source organism: Streptomyces sp. SID13726 (assembly GCF_010548375.1). GTDB lineage: Bacteria > Actinomycetota > Actinomycetes > Streptomycetales > Streptomycetaceae > Streptomyces. Next base: position 23,602 of record NZ_JAAGLY010000010.1, on the reverse strand, counting down.
ACCGACCGCACCAACGCCGACATCCGCGAACTCACGGGTGAGGTACTCACCGCCGTCCAGACACACCTCGCCGGAACCACCGAACCCGACAACACCCGCCTCGTCATCCTCACCACCAACGCCCAGCACAACCCCGCCCACGCAGCCGTCCACGGACTCATCCGTACGGCCCAGAACGAACACCCCGACCGCATCATCCTCATCGACACCGACACCCAAAGCCGCGACCTCCTCAACACCGCCCTCGCCACCGGCGAACCCCAACTCACCCTCACCCACGGCACCATCACCACCCCCCGACTCACCCGAGCCAACCCGACCACCACAACAACACCCCTCAACCCCCACGGCACCGCCCTCATCACCGGCGGCACCGGCACCCTCGGCGCCCTCACCGCACACCACCTCATCACCCACCACGGCATCCGGCATCTGCACCTGGTCAGCCGCCGTGGTCCGGCCGCGCCCGGAGCCGACAGCCTCGTCGAGGAGCTGACCGGGCTCGGTGCCCAGGTCTCGGTGAGTGCGGCCGACGTGGCGGACCCGGCCCAACTCGCCGCCGTACTGGACCGGATCGACCCGGCGCATCCCCTCACGGCCGTGATCCACACCGCCGGGGTGCTCCAGGACGCGGTGATCACCGCGCAGACCCCGGAGCATCTGGACACCGTCCTCACCCCGAAGACGGACGCCGCCCGCACCCTGCACGAGCTGACGAAGGATCAGGACCTCGCCGCCTTCGTGCTGTTCTCGTCGGCGGCGGGCACCTTCGGCAACCCCGGACAGGCCAACTACGCCGCCGCCAACGCCGCCCTCGACGCCTACGCCCACCAACTCCGCGCCCAGGGCGTCCCCGCCGTCTCCCTCGCCTGGGGACTGTGGGCGGACGCCAGTGGGATGACCGGGCACCTGGACGGCGGTGACCAGAGCCGGATGAGCCGGCAGGGCGCGTTGGCGCTGTCGGCCGAGGAGGGCATGGCGCTGCTGGACGCGGGGATCGGGTCGGGTGAGGCCGCGCTGGTGACCAGCCGGATGAACTTCCCGGCGCTGCGGGCTGCCGCCGCCGAGGGTCAACTGCCCGTGGTGTTCAAGGGACTTGTCAGCCCGCCCCGAAAGGCCGCGCACAGTGTGTCCGAGTCGCAGGAGTCCCTGGCCGACCGGCTGGCCGCGCTGCCCGAGGAGGACCGTCGTCGACGGGTTCTCGACCTGGTGCGCACGCACGCCTCGACCGTGCTCGGCGATGTGCCGGTCCGACCCGAACAGCCTTTCAAGGACGTCGGGTTCGACTCGCTCACCGCGGTGGAACTGCGCAACCGCCTCGCGACCGCGACCGGCGTCCGGCTGCCCGCCACGCTGATCTTCGACTACCCGTCCCCGGCCGTGCTCGCCCGCCATCTGCTGGCCGAGCTGCTTCCCGAGCCCGAGCGGGCGTCCGAGGCGACGGCTCCCGCGGGCCTGGTTCCCGAAGAGCCCGCGGACGACGGCGCGTTGGACCTCATCGCCGCCATGGACACCGACGACCTCGTCGCCCGCGCCCTCGGCGCCGTCGGCAACTGACCACCCCTACCGCACGCGACCGTGGAGGATTCGATGGGTACGACGCCCAGCGACAAGCTCGTCGAGGCGCTGCGCGCCTCGCTCATGGAGAACGAACGCCTCAAGCAGGAGAACCGGCGTATCGCGGGGGCCGCCCGTGAGCCGATCGCGATCGTCGGCATGGCCTGCCGGCTGCCCGGCGGGGTCACCACCCCTGATCAGCTGTGGCGGCTGGTCGCCGAGGGCCGTGACGCGGTCTCCGGCTTCCCCGAGGACCGCGGCTGGGACCTGGAACGCCTCTTCGACCCGGACCCCGAGCGCACCGGGACGTCGTACGTCAGCGAGGGTGGATTCCTGCACGACGCGGGCGAGTTCGACGCCTCCTTCTTCGGGGTCTCGCCCCGTGAGGCGCTCGCCATGGACCCCCAGCAGCGCCTCCTCCTGGAGACGTCCTGGGAGGCCTTCGAGCGGGCCGGCATCGATCCGACCCGGCTCAAGGGCGAGCGGGTCGGCGTGTACTCGGGCGTGATGTACCACGACTACGCGCCGGGCCTGGAGTTCTCCCCGAAGGGCCTGGAGGGCTTCCTCGGCACGGGCAACTCGGGCAGCGTGGCCTCCGGCCGGGTCTCGTACACCCTCGGTCTTGAGGGCCCGGCCGTCACCGTCGACACGGCCTGCTCCTCCTCCCTGGTCGCCGTCCATCTGGCCATGCAGGCGCTGCGCGGCGGCGAGATCGACATGGCCCTCGCGGGCGGAGCGGCCGTCATGGGGACACCCGGTGTCTTCGTCGAGTTCTCCACCCAGCGCGGCCTCTCGACGGACGGCCGCTGCAAGGCGTACGCCGACGCCGCCGACGGCACCGGCTGGGCCGAGGGCGTCGGAGTCCTCGCCCTGGAACGCCTCTCGGACGCCGAACGCCTGGGCCACCCGATCCTTGCCGTGGTCCGCGGTTCGGCAGTGAACCAGGACGGCGCCTCCAACGGCCTCACCGCCCCCAACGGCCCTTCCCAGCAAAGGGTGATCCGCGCCGCCCTCACCAACGCCGGTCTCTCCCCCGCCGACGTCGACACGGTCGAGGGGCACGGCACGGGCACGACACTGGGCGACCCGATCGAGGCCCAGGCACTCCTCGCCACCTACGGCAAGGGACGCGCCGCTGAACAGCCTTTGTGGCTCGGCTCGTTGAAGTCCAACATCGGCCACGCCCAGTCCGCCGCCGGAGTCGCCGGAATCATCAAGATGGTCGAAGCCATCCGCCACGGAATCCTCCCCAAGACCCTCCACGTCGACCAGCCCTCCACCAAGGTCGACTGGAACGCAGGCGCGGTCGAACTCCTCACCGAGACCCGCGACTGGCCGACCACCGACCGCCCCCGCCGGGCCGCCGTCTCCTCCTTCGGCGTCAGCGGCACCAACGCCCACGTCATCATCGAACAGGCCCCCGACCAGCCGGACTTGACCCCGACCCCCGCCCGGACCCCCACCACGGTCCCCTGGCTCCTCTCCGCGAAGAACCAGGCCGCCCTGCGGGCCCAGGCCGAGCAGCTGATCCCGTTCACCGAGAACCCGCTCCCCGTGGCCCGCGACCTCGCCTTCCACCGCGCCCACCTTGACCGCCGCGCGGTCGTCATCGGCACGGACCCCGGCGACCTGGCCACCGGTCTCAAGGCCCTGACGGAGACCGCCTCGGCGGCCCACCTCGTCACCGGCACGGCGGACGTGGACGGGAAGGTGGCGTTCGTCTTCCCGGGCCAGGGACACCAGTGGGCCGGGATGGGAGCCCAACTCCTCGACACCGAGCCCGTGTTCGCCGAGTCGATGCGCTCCTGCGCCGAGGCACTGGGCAAGTACGTCGGCTGGTCGCTCATCGATGTCGTACGACAACTCGAAGACGCCCCCGGCCTGGACCGCGTGGACGTCGTACAGCCCGCCTCCTTCGCCGTCATGGTCTCCCTCGCCCGGGTGTGGCAGCACCACGGCATCCGCCCCGACGCCGTCATCGGACACTCCCAGGGCGAGATCGCCGCAGCCCACATCGCCGGAGCCCTCACCCTCGACGACGCGGCCCGCATCGTCACCCTCCGCTCCCAGGCCATCGGACAGCACCTCGCCGGGCTCGGCGGCATGATGTCCCTGCCCATCCCGCTGGCCGAAGCCCAGGACCGTATCTCCGAATACGACGGCCGTATCGAGATCGCCGCGGTGAACGGTCCCGCGTCCACGATCGTCGCCGGTGACCCGGACGCCCTCGACGACCTGTACGAGACGGCCAACGAAGCCGGTGTCCGGGCCCGCAAGATCCCCGTCGACTACGCCTCCCACACCAGCCACGTCGAACGCATCGAGGGTCAACTCGCCGAGTTGCTGGAGGGGTTGGCCCCGCAGGCTCCCGCCATCCCCATGTACTCCACGTACCAGGCGGCCTGGCTCGACGACAACACCCCGCTCACCGGAGGCTATTGGTACAACAACCTCCGCCACCAGGTGCGCTTCGCCGAGTCCGTCGAAGCGCTCATCGCGGACGACTACCGCGCCTTCGTCGAGGTCAGTGCCCACCCGGTCCTGACCACCCCCCTCACCCAGGCCACCGAGACCCGGCCGGGCTCCCCCTCCGTCGTCGTGGGCACCCTGCGCCGGGGGGACGACACCCCCGCCCGGCTGCTCACCTCGCTCGCCGAGCTGCACGTCCGCGGTGTCGGCGTCGACTGGGGCGCGGTGCTCGGCGCGCCGGCACGGCCGGTGGCCGGGCTGCCCACCTACGCCTTCCAGCACCGCCACTACTGGCTGAAGCAGCTCCGGCCGACGGGCCCCGCGGACGGGGACGACCTCGAAACCCTCTACCAGGAGAGCGACATGGCGACCGACCCCCAGGACCAGGACTCGTTCCTCGACCGTTTCGCGGCGCTGGACGCCGGTGAGCGGCACGGGGCGCTGCTCGATCTGGTGCTCGCCGAGGCAGCGGCCGTGCTCGGGCACGCCACGGCGGACGCGATCGACAGCGACGAGGGGTTCTTCGACATCGGCTTCAACTCGCTGACGGCGGTGGAGCTGCGCAACCGGCTCGGGGCGGCGCTCGACCGCGAGCTGCCCGTGATGCTCCTGTTCGACCAGCCGACGGCCGGGATGGTCGCCGACTATCTGCTCGGCGAACTGACCGTGGCCGCCTGACCCAGCCGCCGCCCACCCATCAACTGCCCTTTCACAGACAGGACTTCACCGATGTTCGACATCGACCACTACCTGGCGAGGCTCGGTCACACCGGCCCCCGCCCCGAGCCGACCCTCGACACCCTGAGGGTGCTGCACAAGCGGCACATGATGGCCCTGCCGTTCGACAACTTCCTCAACGAGGCGCGCGGTACGGCGATCTGGGACGGCGTCGACATCGACCTGGACGCCGTCTACAAGGAGGTCGTGATCGGTGGGCGCGGTGGCGTCTGCTACGAACTCAACGGGCTGTTCCGGGCGCTGCTGACCCGGCTCGGCTTCGAGGTCGTCGTGTTCTCGGCCGGGGTGCGGGGGCCGGACGGGTCGTACGGGCCGGAGATGGAGCACCTGTTCAACGGGGTGCGGATCGACGGCGACTGGTACCTGGCCGACGTCGGCTACTCGGGTCCCTCGCTCCTGGAGCCGGTGCGGGTGTCGTCCGAGCCGCAGGAGCAGTACGGGAGCGAGTTCCGGGTGCTGGCGGGCGACGACGGCTTCCACTACCTGGAGCGCAGGGCGCGGGGCGGCGAGTGGGGTGTGATCCACCGGTTCCTGCTGCGGCCGCGGGAGTTCTCGGAGTGGCTCCAGGCGGACAACCCGACGCTGGACGCGTACGCGGAGATGCTCGCCGCCCATGTGACGTTCATCCGCGGACGGGCCCTGGAGAACGGCCAGATGACCCTGACCGGGCGCCGGCTGCTGATCGTCGAGGACGGCGTGGAGCGGGTGCGGGTGCTGGTCAAGAAGGACGACTTCGAGGCCGTACTCGACGACATCCTGCTGCGGGCCCCGGCGCCCGCGGCCGCCTGAGGGAGGGCGGACGATGAGCGAGGCGACGGCCGGGCCGCACTGGTGGCCGGACGGGACGGCCGATGTGCTGGTCGTGGGGTACGGGCCGGTGGGCCAGGTGCTGGCGAACCTGCTCGCGCGGCGCGGGCGGCGGGTGGTCGTCGTGGAGCGGCACCCGCGGCCGTACACGATGCCGCGCGCGGTGGCCTTCGACGGCGAGGCGGCCCGGATCCTGGCGGCGGCCGGGGTCGCGGACCATCTGGCGTCGTTCGGCGAGCCGTCCGGCGACTACACCTGGCGCAACGGCGCGGGCCTGGACCTGGTCTCCATCGACGCGGCCGAGGTGCACGGGCGCAACGGCTGGCCGGAGTCGACCTCCATGTACCAGCCGGGCCTGGAGGAGGCGCTGATCGCGTACGGAAAGCGGCTGCCGAACCTGACGGTGCTGCGCGGCCACGTGGCGACGGCGCTGACCCGGACCGCTGACGGGGCCGAGCTGGAGGTCGAGGACGGCGAGGGCGTACGGCGGCGGCTGCGGGCCCGGTGGGTCGTGGGCTGTGACGGCGCGAACAGCTTCGTACGGCGCTCGATCGGCTCGGACTTCGACGACCTGGGCTTCCACCACGAGTGGCTGATCTGCGACCTGGTGCTGCACGACCGGCGCGAGTTCGTGCCGAACAACCTCCAGATCTGCGACCCGGTCCGGCCCCGCACCCAGGTGTCGGCCGGGCCAGGGCACCGGCGCTGGGAGTTCATGCTGCTGCCGGGCGAGCGCAAGGCGGACATGGACACCCGGGAGACCGCCTGGCGGCTGCTCGACGAGTGGTACGGCGTCACGCCGGCCGACGGGATCATGGAGCGGCACGCGGTGTACACCTTCCAGGCCGCGACCGCCCGGCACTGGCGGGACGGGCGGCTGCTGCTCGCCGGTGACGCGGCGCATCTGATGCCGCCGTTCGCGGGCCAGGGCATGAGCTCGGGGTTCCGGGACGCCGCCAACCTGGCCTGGAAGCTGGATCTGGTGCTGGCCGGGCGGTGCGACGAGGCGCTGCTCGACTCCTACGCCGAGGAGCGGCGGGCCCATGTGCAGCACGCCATCGGGATGTCGGTGAACCTCGGCAAGGTGATCTGCCAGACCGACGCGAAGGCCGCCGCCGACCGGGACGCGGTGATGATCGCGGCCCGCGAGCGGAAGCTGGCCCGCCCGCAGCAGTCACCGTTCCAGCCGCTGACCAAGGGCCTGGTGTGGCGGGACGAGAAGGGCCGCAGGCGTCCGGGCGCCGGCGACCAGGCCCCGCAGCCCAGGGTCGCGGCACCGACCGGGTCGGGCCTGTTCGACGAGGCGGTGGGCCGCGGGTTCGTGTTCGTCTCCCTGGACGATCCCCGGCAGGACCTCGACGCCGGCCAGTCGGCGTTCCTCGACTCCCTGGGGACGCGTTTCGTACGGCTGCTGCCGGCGGGCACCGATCCGGCGAGCGTGCCGCCCGGTTCGGTGGTCGACACCGAGGGCACCCTGGGCGGCTATCTGGAGGACGTCGGGGCGCGCGGGGTGCTGGTGCGGCCCGACACCTATGTGTTCGGCGCGACCTCCGGCGGCCCCGCGACCGGCGCCCTGGTGGACGCCCTGCGCGACTGTCTCCGGCCCGCTCTGGCTGCCGTGTGAAACGACCTCGGGGAGGACCCGCGAGAACACCCCCACACCCCTTCCCACCTGCACGATTACCGCTCGGTTGCCGGTCGGTGGCCACCGGCGTGGCGTACTTGATCCACGCGCGGGCGCGAAGACCTGGCGTCGGCAGCGAGCGCACAGTCCGAGACCCGAACACGATGTGACGACGAAAGAAGTGAGTGATGACCCCCCCGACAGCACAGGCCCGCACCCCGCGAGGTCTAGCGCTCACCATCCTCTGCGCGATGCAGCTGATGATCATCCTTGACGGGACGATCGTCACGGTCGCTCTTCCGACCATCCAGAACGGGCTCGGCTTCTCCCAGAGCGGCCTGTCCTGGGTGGTGAACTCCTACCTCATCGCCTTCGCCGGACTGCTGCTGCTCTCCGGCCGGCTCGGCGACCTGATCGGCACCAAGAAGGTCTTCCTGACCGGTCTGATCGTGTTCACCGTCGCCTCCCTGGTGTGCGGTGTCGCCGGCAGCTCCGAGATGCTGATCGCCGGCCGCTTCCTCCAGGGCGTCGGCGCCGCGCTGGCGTCCGCGGTGGTGCTCGGCATGATCGTCGGCCTGTTCCCGGAGCCGAACGAGCAGGCCAAGGCCATGGGCATCTACAGCTTCGTGTCCGCGGGCGGCGGCGCGCTCGGTCTGATCGCGGGCGGTGTCATCACCGACACCTTCGGCTGGCACTGGGTGTTCCTGATCAACCTGCCGATCGGCGCGGTCACCCTCCTGTTCGGTCTCAGGCTGCTCGCCGAGCAGCCGGGTCTCGGTCTGAAGGCGGGCGCGGACGCGATCGGCGCGGTCCTGGTGACGGCCGGTCTGTCCCTGGGCGTCTTCACCATCTCGCAGGTGTCCGAGGACAAGTTCAGCGCCGGTGAACTGTCGCTGTACGGCGCGGTGTCGGTGGCGCTGCTCGCCGGGTTCGTGTGGCGGCAGGCCACCGCCGAGCGTCCGCTGCTGGCGCTGCGGATCTTCCGCAGCAAGGAGATCGTCGGCGCCAACATCGCGGTGGTGCTGGTGTTCTCGGCCGGTTTCGGCTTCCAGTTCCTCAACGCCCTCTACCTCCAGCGGGTGCTGGGCTTCGACTCGATGCAGACCGGCCTCGCGTTCCTGCCGGCTCCGGTGGTCATCGGCACGATGTCGCTGTTCTTCACGGCGAAGCTGGTCGCCCGCTACGGCACCCGCCGGGTCCTGCTGACCGGTCTGCTGTTCCTCGGTGTCGGTCTGCTGTGGCTGAGCATGGCCCCGGTCGACGGCGACTACTGGGTCCATGTGGCACCGACCCTGGTCGTCCAGGGCTTCGGCATGGGTCTGACGGTCCCGGCCGTCATCATGCGGGCCATGTCGGGCGCGCAGCCGGAGGACGCGGGCCTGGCCTCCGGTCTCAACAACACCGCCCAGCAGGCCGGTGCGGCGGTGGGCCTCGCGGTCCTCGCCACGGTGGCCACCTCGCACAGCAACTCGCTGCTGGACGAGGGCCGTCCGGAGATCCAGGCGCTGCGCGACGGCTACAGTCTGGCGTTCGTGTGCGCGTCCGGGTTCGTGTTCGTGGCCTGGCTGGTGACGTTCTTCGTGCTGCGGGACGCCAAGCAGCCGGCGGCGGAGCAGGCCGGGGCACCGGCGGCCGAGGTGGCGCCGGAGGCGGCGCCCACGGTCGGACACATCTGACCCGGCAGCTCACCAACCCGTCGGAGCGTGACCGGGACGACCGGTCGCGCTCCGACACTTGTGTACGCAAACTCAGAGCACTCAAGGGGAATTGACGTGGCGGACAGGATCCGAGTGGGAGTCGTCGGCGCACACGCCGAGCGGGGGTGGGGCCGCAACATCCATCTGCCGGCCCTGTCGGCGCTGGACGACTTCGAGATCACGGCGGTGGCCGGCAGGACCATGGACTCGGCGCGGGCGGCGGCCGGGGTCTGGGGCGCGGACCGGGCGTACGACGACGCGGCGGCCCTGATGGCAGACCCGGACGTCGACCTCGTCACGATCGCCGTCCAACTCCCCTCCCGGGACGGCCTGGTGGAGTCGGCGATCGCCGCGGGCAAGCACGTCTACAGCGAGTGGCCGCTGGCCCTGGACGCACCGACCGCCGAGCGCTTCGCCCGCGCGGCGCGGGAGGCGGGCGTACGGCACGCGGTGGGCCTCCAGAGCCGCCACCACCCCGAAGTACGGCTGCTGCGCGACCTGTTGGCGCAGCAGCTGATCGGCGAGGTCCTGTCGGCGACCCTGCTGTACTCCCTCTCCACTCCGGAGGTCTGGTCGCAGCGGTACGCGGCCCTCTTCGACGAGACGAAGGGCGTCAACCACGTCGCCGTGGTGGGCGGCCACTCCCTGGACATGTTCCAGTACGCGGTGGGCCGGTTCACCGAGGTCTCGGCGACCCTGACGACGAGGATCGACCGCATCACGATGGAGGAGACCGGCTCCCCGCTCGACGTCACCTCCCCCGACCAGATCGCCCTCAACGGCCTCCTCGACACGGGCGCGACGGGCTCGGCCCACTTCATGACGGGCGGCCCCCGCGGCGACGGCTTCCGCATCGAGGTCCACGGCCGCGAGGGCCGCCTGGTCCTGGTCTCCTCCGACGACTCCCTGGTCGGACCCCGGTTCACCCTGACCCACGAGACGGCGAACGGCACACCGGCGACCCCGCTGACGGTCCCCGCGGAGTACCGCCCCCTGCTGGGCACTCCGTCCCCGGTGAGCAACGTCGCCCAGGTCTACAAGGACCTGGCCGAGTCGATCCGCACCGGCACCTCTTCCGGCCCGGACTTCTCGACGGCGGCCCGCACCCATCACTTGCTGGACGCGATCAAGAGGTCGGCGAAGACGGGCAGCCGAGTGATCCTGCCTTGATCGGGCAACCCGAAGGGGCCGCCTCCTGCTTGAGGAGACGGCCTCTTCGGGCTTTCAGGGGCGCGGGGCCGTATCTAATGTGCGGCTCCGCCGCGTGGGCGCGACAAGCCACGACGGACCCGCGCCCGATGCCGAGCCGAAGCCTCCCGCTCCACCAGCCACCACTCGGCGATCAACAGCGGCAGAATCCACCCGGGCCAGGACGCCAACCCGGCCCGCTCCTGCCCCCAGGCGATCAACGAGGGGATATCGGCCCCGGCACCCGGCGGCGGCAGAATCGTGTGGTCGTACACCACCCCCAGCACCCGGCTCACCACGATCGACATGGTCAGCGCGAAGCTCCGCACCATCCACCGCCGATGGTCCGCGATCCGCCCCTGCCGAGCCATCCGCAGCCCCACCACCGCCGTACCGATCCACAGGACCGACGTGGTCATCGTGCTCATCTGCATGGACAGCCCCGAGGGACTGGCGTACGCCACCGCGAGCCCCGCGACACCGCCCGGCAGCACGCCGGCGGCCACGTACAGCCGCCCGCTCACCCGGTGCACCTTCGGATACCGCTGCCGCAGGGCCGGCCACACCTGGAGACAGCAGGTCACGATGGCGACGGTGCCGCACAGCACATGCACCACCAGCACCGGGTAGTGCCAGGGGTACTGCGGGTTCGCCGGGATCTTGGAATCCGCCGGATCGAAGGTGAGATAGCGCGGAATCCCCATGGCGAGGAACACCGCCACCACCAGCCCCAACGGCCCCACCCAGGGCCGCCGCCACCACCGCGGCCCCGCCTCCTGGCCGTCGGCGGCCGAGTCCTCCCCCGGCCCGCCCGGGGACGGCCGCCCCCGGTCCGTCGTCGTGATCGTCACGCCGTACTCCTGTCCGCCCCGAGCCCCGAGGGCCGGGTCAGTCCGTGGCGGCCAGGGACTGGCCGGTCGCCTGGTCGATGATGTTGATGGCCCGGTAGGGGCAGTAGTCCGCGGCGTCGAGCACGTCGTCGTCGGGCTCGATACGGGACTCGACGGGCTGCGCCTTGCCGCTCACGAGGGTGAAGCGGTCGGGCAGCGAGCCGTTGCACAGCCCGGCGCCCATGCAGGCGCGCCGGTCGACCTCGATCAGCCAGCTCACGGCGTCACCACCGCACCGGCAGCGCGGCGACACCGCGCACCACGTGGTCCCGCTTCCACGGCACCTCCTCGGCCGGCACCGAGAGCTCCACACCGGGCAGCCTGCGCAGCAGCGTGCCGAGCGCGACCTGGAGTTCGAGGCGGGCCAGCGGGGCGCCCAGGCAGTGGTGGATGCCGTGGCCGAAGGCGATGTGCGGGTTGTGGGAGCGGGTCAGGTCGAGCTCCTCGGGGCGCTCGAAGACCCTCGGGTCACGGTTGGCGACCGCGGGGAAGACCATGACGCCCTCGCCGGCCTTGACCAGCTGCCCGCCGACCTCGATGTCCTCCAGGGCGATGCGGGTGTTCTCCGAGTAGGGGCTGAGCGGGGTGACGCGCAGCAGCTCCTCGATGGCCGTCGGCAGCAGCTCCGGCTCGGCGACCAGGCGCTCCCACTCCTCGCGGCGGCTGAGCAGGATGTACAGGTGGTTGGCGAGCTGGTTGGCGGTGGTGTGGTGGCCGGTCGCGAGGAGCGCGATCGACATCGTGATGAGCTCCTCCTCGCTGAGCCGGTCCTCCTCGTCGCGGGCGGCGACCAGCGCGGACAGCAGGTCGTCGCCGGGCTCGGCGCGGCGCTTGGCGAGCAGCGCGGACATGTACTCGGGCAGCTTCTCGAAGCGTGCCTCGTTCATCTCCTCAAGGGTGTGCTCGTCGCCGATGGTCAGCCAGGTGTCGATCCAGCCGCGGAACTTGTAGTGGTCCTCCAGCGGCACGTCGAGCATCTCGCAGATCACGGTGATGGGCAGCATCCAGGCGTACTGGGCGGCCAGGTCACCGGTGTTGTCCGTGGACGCGAGCAGCTTGTCGAGGAGTTCGTCGGCGATCTCCTGGGCGCGCGGGCGGATCTGCTCGACCCGGCGCACGGTGAACGCCTTGGCGACGAGCTTGCGCAGCCGCGCGTGCTCGGGGTCGTCCATGGAGACGATGTTCTGCTCCTCGAACGCCTTGCGGACCCGGGGCACGTCCTTGCCGACGGTGGCGGCCCGGCTGAAGCGCGGGTCGGCGAGGACCAGCTTGATGTCGGCGTGCCGGGTGGCGAGCCAGGCCTCGCCGCCGTAGCTCATGTCGACGCGGGTGAGGGCCTGTTCCTCGCGCACCTCGGCGTACCGCTCGTGCAGGTCGGTGGCGACGGGCTCGCCGAAGGGGTACTGCATGACCTGGTGCATGGGGCAGCCGGGCGGGGGTACGGCGGCCTGGCCGGACTCGGTGTTCGCGTGGTCGTCGGTGACCGTCATGGGAGGGTCGCCCTTTCTGTGACGGGGAGTTGATGGATCGTCAGTTGCCGATGGCGCGCGGGAAGTCGAAGAGGCGGCACGGGTCGTAGGCCCGCTTGAGCGCCTTGAGGCGGTCGTGGTTGGAGCCGTAGTAGGCGTGCTGCCAGCCGCCGAGGTACTTGTCGGGGAAGTTGATGTACGACTCGCCGTCGGACAGCGGGTCGATGACGGTGAAGCCCTTGGTGGCCCAGTCGACGGCGGCACCGGAGTCCTCCGCGGCCGGCTTGGCGCTGGCCAGGGCGACGCCGTAGCCGATGTGGAAGAGGGCGCTGCGGTGCACGAAGGCGGTGGCGCCGGGGGCGAGGTCGCCGACGGCTCCGCCGAGGCCCATGAAACTGAGGTAGCGGGTCTGGCCGGCGCGCGGGTCGGCCTCGAAGGCCTTGAGGGCGGCGGCCGTTCCGGAGCTGCCGAGCGGCTTGCTGACCAGGCGGGCCCGCATGCGCTGCCACTGGGTGCGCGGGTGGGAGCCGCCCTCGGCGAGGCCGTAGACGTACTGCATGCCGTCGCTGAAGGGGAGGTCGAGGACGCGGCTGGTGGCCGGCTTCGCCCCCACGAGCGCGGCGAGTTCGGCGAGGCCGGTGTCGGCCTGGTCCCTGGTGCCGTAGTAGGCGCCCTGCTGGAGGACGATCGGCGGGTTGCCGGAGCCGGCGTCGGGCTGGATGACGATGACCTGGCCGTTGGAGCGGCGCGGGGTGTTCACGTACCACTGCTGCCAGGCGGTGAGGAACTTCTCGGCGTCGGCCCAGTCCCAGACCTGCTCGTAGAAGACCATGCGCGGGGCCTCGATCGGGCGGACCTCGAAGTCCACGACGACACCGAAGTTGCCGCCGCCACCGCCGCGCAGCGCCCAGAACAGGTCGGGGTTGGAGATGTCGCTCGCGGTGACCAGACGGCCGTCGGCGAGCACCACCCTGGCGGAGACGACCCGGTCGGAGCCGATGCCGAAGCCGCGGCTCTGGAAGCCGAGTCCGCCGCCGGAGAGGAAGCCGCCGACCGCCACGTCGTGGCAAGTCCCGGTCACCAGCTGCTGGTTGTGGGCCTTGAGGGCGTTGGTGGCCTCGATGCTCCAGGTGCCGGGGCCCACGTGCACGGTCGGCGAGCCGCCGCCGGTGACGTGGTTGAGCCGGCGCACGTCGAGGATGAAGCCGTCCTCGGAGGAGGACCAGCCGAGGAAGTTGTGGCCGCCGCTGCGCACCCGCGGCCGGACGCCGTTGTCGGCGGCGAACCGGACGGCCTTCTGCACGTCCTGCGCGGTCTCGGCGTAGACGACACCCTGCGGCAGCAGCGCGTCGAACTCGCCGATCGCCAGCTGCTTCGCGGACTCGTACGCGGCATCGCCCGGCAGGACCACGTCACCGGTCAGCGCCGCGCGCAGCCCCGCCCAGTCGGGCGCGGAGCCGGTGGCACGGATGGCGGCGGACGCCGACTTGGCGGCGGCCGCGCCCGTCGCCGCGGACGCGGCGAGGACACCACCGGCGCGGAGCAGGTTCCTTCGATCAAGCATGTTTCCTCCGGTATTCCGCGTTAAATACGCGAGAACGCTATGGGCTGCGAGGCTCCACTGAATTCCCCTAACCACCCCCTGATTTCACGGGTCAACGGCCCCTGCGGGAATGTACGGGTGCCCCTCGGCGACGGCCGGGTCTAGGCTCCGAGCGACGAATTCACCATCAGGGAGAATCAGGAGAAGACCGTGACCGCTACCATGCCGGATGTGGATTCCGGCCCGCACATACACACCCGGAAACCGCTTCCGTCCTTGACAGGCATGCGCTTCTTCCCCGCGCTCCTCGTGTTCTTCATCCACTCGCTCCAGCCCATCGGGCCGGTCGACCCCAGCGGGCCCGTCAATCCGTTCGCCGACCAGGACCTGGCGCAGGGCCTGGTGAAGTTCTTCCTGCCGGCCGGATATCTCGGGGTTTCCTTCTTCTTCCTGCTGAGCGGATTCGTCATCACCTGGTCGGTGAAGCCCGGGGAGAAGGTCACCGCCTACTGGCGGCGCCGGCTCGTGAAGATCTTCCCCAACCATGTGGTGATGTGGGCGGCGGCGATGATTCTCTTCGCGTCCGCCTATACGCCGATGCGGACCTGGCTGCCGAATCTGTTCCTGGTGAATTCATGGATCAACGACTTCACCACGCAGATGAGCGTGAACGCGCCGTCCTGGTCGCTCTGCGCGGAATTGCTGTTCTATCTCTCCTTCCCGCTGCTGCTGCTCGGCGTACGGCGCATCAAGGCCGAGCGGCTGTGGTGGTGGGCCGGGGCGACCGTGGCGGCGACGGTCGGCGTCGGCCTGGTGACGGTGTACCTGCTGCCCGACACCCCGCGGAACGCCTACATCCCGCTCTCCCCCACCCAGAACTGGTTCAACTACACGTTCCCGCCCACCCGGATGTTCGAGTTCGTGCTCGGCATGCTGCTCGCCCGGATCGTCATCGCGAACCGCTGGCCGCGGGTCCGCGCGGTGTGGGTGGCCGCGCTGCTCGTCGCCGGCTATGTGGCGGCGACGTATGTCCCCGCGCCCTTCAACATGGTCGCCACGACCATCGTCCCGTTCGGCGTCACCATCGCCGCGGTCGCCGACGCGGACGTCCGCGGCCTCCGCACCCACCTGTCCGGCAAGATCATGGTCTGGCTCGGCAACGTCTCCTTCGGCTTCTACCTCTGCCAGGGAGTGGTCATCTTCTGGGGCCGCCAGGCGGTACTGGGCAACGCGACGTACAGCACCCCGGTGGCGGTCCTGGTCATGCTGGGCATGTTCGCGGCGACACTGCTGGCGGGCTGGTTCCTGTACGCCTGTGTGGAGACGCCGGCAATGAAGTACTGGGGCCGCAAGAAGCGCCCCGCAGAGGCGCGGGGATCTGCGCAGCAACCAGCCACGACGGCGCTTCAGCCGACAGAGATCCGCTAGCCCCACGGCGGGACGTCACCCCCTCATCAACTCGGCGACAAGAAAGGCGAGTTCCACGGACTGCTCAGGATTCAACCGGGGATCGCACAACGTCTCGTACCGGGCCACGAGCGAAGAGTCGTCCAGCTCGCACGCCCCGCCGAGGCACTCGGTGACTGGATCCCCGGTCAACTCCACGTGCAGCCCACCAGGATGCGTCCCCAGCTCCCGGTGCACCTCGAAGAACCCCCGCACCTCGTCGGCGATGTCGTCGAAGTGCCGGGTCTTGTAACCACTGGCGGTCTCATGCGTGTTGCCGTGCATCGGGTCGCACTGCCACACCACCCGGTGCCCCAGCGCGGTGACCTTCTCCACGATCCCCGGCAGGACGTCCCGGACCCGCTCGCGCCCCATACGGGAGATCAGCGTGAGCCGGCCCGGGACCCGGTCGGGGTCGAGGCGTTCGACGTACTCGACGGCGAGTTCGGGCGCGGTGCCCGGCCCGATCTTCAGCCCGACCGGGTTGGCGAGCTGCGCGGCGAGCGCGATGTGGGCGCCGTCGAGGTCACGGGTGCGCTCGCCGATCCACAGGAAGTGCCCGGACAGCCCGTACAGCGCCGAGCCGCCGTCCTCGTCGGGGACGTCCCGCAGCAGGGCCCGCTCGTAGTCGAGGAGCAGTGCCTCGTGGGAGGCGTAGACCTCGGTGGTGTGCAGGGCGCGGTGGTCGGCGCGGCAGGCCTTCATGAAGCGCAGCCCGCTGTCGATCTCGGCGGCCAGCGCGCGGTAGCGCTCCCCGGCCGGGGATGCCTGGATGAAGTCCTGGTTCCAGCCCTGGACCCGGCTCAGGTCGGCGAGGCCGGACTCGGTCATCGCGCGGACGTGGTTGAGGCTCGCGCCGGCGTGGGCGTACGCCTCCAGCATCCGGCCGGGGTCGGCGACCCGGGCGGCCGGGGTCGGTTCGGCGGAGTTGACGATGTCGCCGCGGTAGACGGGGAGTTGGAGTTCGTCGGCGGGCTTGGAACGGGGCTTGGCGTACTGCCCGGCGATCCGCGCGACCTTCACCACGGGCAGGCTCGCGCCGTAGGTCAGGACGACGGCCATCTGGAGCAGGGTGCGGATGTTCGCCCGCACATGGTCCTCGGTGTTGCTCTCGAAGGTCTCGGCGCAGTCCCCGCCGTGCAGCAGGAAGGCCCGTCCGTGGGCGACGTCGGCGAGGCGCCGGCGCAGCCGGTCGACCTCGCCGGGCAGGACCAGCGAGGGCAGCCGCCGCAGGGCGGAGCGCACCTCGTCGACCCGTGCCGGGTCCGGGTATGCGGGCTGCTGGGCGGCGGGCCTGGCGAGCGCGTCGTCGACCCGTGCGGCCACGGCGGCGGGCAGTACGGCGGCCGGGGCGCCGCCGGTGGTGCGTCCGGTGGTCTGTATGAGTGGAGGCATGGGCAGGACGGTAGGCAGCGCGGACCCGGCACCGGGCCACTCGACGGTAACCGGGGGCCCACCATCGCAGGCGGGCCTCAGCCGAGCTGGAAGAACTCCTCGTACAGCGCGATCTGTTCGGCCAGCATCGGCTCCCCGTACAGCACCGGAAGGCCGGCCTCGGCGGCGGCCCGCAGCAGTGCCGTCTCGCGCGGTTTCATGATGATGTCGGCGACGGTCGTACCCGCCGCGAGCGCGGCCGGGTTGAAGGGCAGCGGGTCCTCGGGGCGCAGGCCCATCGGGGTGGCGTTGACGGCGAGCCGGGCGTCGAGGTGCCCGGGGGCGGCGGTGATCCGGTCCGGGAAGTGCGGGGCGAGCCGGGCGGCGAGGGCGCTCGCGCGGGGCCCGTCGGCGTCCCACACGGTGAGGTGCGCGCCGGCCCGCAGCAGGGCCACCGCGATCGCCGACCCGGCACCACCGGCCCCGGCGAGGCACACCGTCGTGCCGCGCGGTTCGTGTCCGGCGCCGCGCAGGGCCCGTACGAACCCCTCGCCGTCGAAGTTGGCGCCCTCCCAGCCGCCGTCGGGCCGCCGCCGCAGCGCGTTGACCGACCCGCTGAGCGCGGCGGACTCGGTGACGGAGTCGGCGAGTTGGTGGCACGCCTGCTTGTGCGGCACGGTGACGAGGAGCCCGTCCAGATTGCGTACGGCCGTCAAGGCGCGCATCACGTACGGCAGTTCGGCCGCCCCCACCTCGACGGGCACCAGAACCGCGTCCTGCCCGAGCCGCGCGAACACGGGGTTGAGCAGCGCGGGCGCGCGGACCTGGCGCACCGGGTCGCCGAGCACGGCGTACAGGCGTGTGGTGCCGGTGATGTGCGGGGCGTCCGCGGCCGGCCGCTCAAGGTGCCGGACCGGCCGCTCGGGGGGTCGCGCGGCTGCCTGTTCGATGCGTACGGCGTCCATCTCGTTGCGTACGGCGTCCATGTCTCCCCGTTCTCCGCCGCGGCCGGGACGTCACGACCGTAGGCGCGCCGGGCGGTGTCCGGGAGCCCCTGAGTCCCCCCTGACACCGCCCGGGTCAGCGGGCGAACCAGCAGCGGACGGTGGTGCCTTCGGGCCCGGTGTGGACGCGGACGAGGTCGGCGAGGAGGTTGACCATCAGCAGGCCGCGTCCGCCGCACCGGTCCCGGACGGGCGGTCTGCGCCCGGCCAGCGGGTCGGTGAGGTGCCCCTTGTCGCGCACCTCGCACAGCACGTGCCCGTCCGCCGCCCACACCCGCAGCGTGCCCGAACCGCCGCCGTGCACCACGCTGTTGGTGGTCAGCTCGGCGACGACCAGCGCCAGGTCGTCGAGGCGCGGCCGGCCGAGTCCGTGCCGCGCGCCCTCGCCGACGGCGAGGTGCCGGACCTCGCCGAGTTCCTCGGCGGCGAAGGTGACGGAGAGGGCGGGGAGGGCGGAAAGGGCGTCCGTCTCGGGCGGCAAGGGGGTGTTGTAGCGCGCGATCACGCCCTCGGGGTCGTAGGCGTCGCTGTCCCGCTCCCGCCCGGAACCCGCGTCGACGATCACGGGATGGGTGGCGTGGGCGTCCGCGACGGCCCGGGGATCGAGGCGGCGGGTGTCGTACGGGCACAGGATCGTCGCCGTACGGCCCTGGAAGGCGGCGTTGATCAGGGCCTCGTGCTGGACGCAGGCGGGGTACTCGGCGGCGGTGCGCCCGGCCCAGACCGGTTCGCCGACGATCCGCACCGGGGTGCCGGGCGGCTGGACGTCGGCGAAGGCGCGCAGCACACCGGGGATGATCCGGCCGGGGTTGCGCCCGGCCTCCCGCATGTCGAGGAAGCGTACGGCGTCGTCGGCGCCGATCTCCTCGCGCAGCAGCCGGAGGTTCTCGGTGGGCACGGCCACGGTCACCGGTTCCCCGGCGGCGAGCGCCTTGCGCACGAAGGGCACGACGCCGGCGAGGTACTCCCGCTCGTCGCGGTAGAACAGGGCGGGGTGCGCGAAGTGTCCGGCGCTCACGGCGGGTTCACCCCGTCGCGGTTCGCCGAAGGCCCGCGCCGCGGCGCCTGGTGCCGAAGGTCCACACCGACTCCCCACTGTTGCTCGGACGGTCTCTGTTCCGATACGTCTCCCCTCCCGAAAAGTCTCCCGCGCCGACTGTGCGATCGACGCGCGACGCGGGCGCTCGTCCCGACGCGGTCGTCCGTGCCGACACAGGCACTCATCCCGACACGGTCGCCCGTCCTGCCGCGGGCACTCGTCCCGACACAGGCACTCGTCCCGACGAGACCGCGTTTACCCCCGGCGGGCCCGCGTCATTCCCCGATGCGCCGGGTGTAGTCCTCGGCGGGGCGGGCAGGCGCACTCCAGCATCGCCGGATCCCGGGCGGTCACGTTCACCGCCGCGGTTCGGGGGGGACCGGTGACTCGATGTCGTGACGACTGTGGGGAGCAGCGAGGCGGACATGGGCTCAGCGGCACACACATCGCTCGCAGGGCGACTGAACACCCTGACCATCGACGGCCGGACGGTCGAGGACCGTGCCGTGCTCGTCCCGCGCGGGGAGCTGGTGCACGGCTGCGCGGACACCCTGGCCAGGAGCCTGTCCGAACTGCCGGACGGGACCAGCCGGGTCGATGTGGACATGGTCGGGGTGTTCTTCATGGACACGGCGGGGCTTCAGTTCCTGGAGCTGCTCGACAGCTACGGGCACTGCAACCGGGTGCCGGTGCGGGCGACCCGCTTCAACGGACAGCCGCGCCGCGTCCTGGAGATGGCGGGCCTCGACACGGACGACCCGCTGCACAGCGCGGCTCCCGGTTCCCCTCCGGAGCCCGCGCCCTCCGTGGCCGTCCTGGAGCACGCGGAGCAGCTGGACCTGCTGCGCACGGAGGTCGCGCAACTGCGCCGGGCGATCGTCACCCGGCCGGTCATAGACCAGGCCCGCGGGATTCTGATGGCCACCCACACCTGTTCTTCCGAGCAGGCGTGGAACGTGCTGCGCGAGGCCTCCCAGCTCTCCAACACCAAGCTGCGCAAGGTCGCGGCGATGGTCACGGCCGACGTCGGCGACAGCGGGCCGCGCCCCTCGCCGGAACTCCGGGCGGCCCTGCGGACGGCGATCGACCGGTGCCTGCACTGACCGGTCGCGGTCCCCATCAATACGGCAGGAGTCGCCCCGACGGTGTCCTGCGGTCGATGTCCGGCAGCCGCGGGTCACGGGAGGAGGGCCGACGGATGACGCGAACACGGGTCTGACGGTTCATGACGCCCTCCTCGGGCCTGGACATCTGTTCCCCGACACCAACCAGCCTGTCCCGCACAGGTCCGCCGCACATCGTGCCCACGGAGACACCTGCCCTGCCTCCCCAGGACGAGAGACCGCTCTCCCGCTACTCCCGGGGGAGGAGAACTACCCCTGGGAACACCCGATCAAGCCTCACCACGGCGGATCCGGGTCGGAGAGCGAGGCGCACACTGGAGGAACGCGCCGCTCGGACGCCGGCAGGCACCCCGCCCCGCCCCCTCCAACGCCGACCCCGAAGAGCCCCCATGCCCACCCTCCCCACCCCCTGGCTGACCGCCCTCCGTCGCCACCTCCGTCGCCGCCTCCGTCCACCCCGCAGACCACCCCCCACCGGCCCCGGCGGCCCCGCCGACCCCACCCACCCCTCCCGCCGCGACCAGCTGAAAGCCCTGATCGCCGTCCTGGACGAGGCCGTAGCCGCGCAGACCCCCGCCGACGAGGCGGTCGCCGCGTGCGGTGAACCCGGTCCCGTGTCGCGCGGCACCGCCCGGGACTGCGGGCGGCAGAGCATCGCGCTGCACCGGCTGCGGACCCGGCTCCAGGACCTGCGGCTCCCCGACCCGGACCTGGCGGCGGCCCGGACCCGCGCGGCCTGTCTCCTCGCCTACGACCTGTGGATGCTCCGCACCTCGCTGAACCTGGCCTTCACGGTCCACCCCGTCGCCCGCACGGAGGCGGCCCGACTGCGCCTCAACGGCCTGGGCCGCCCCGCGGACGACCTGCGCCACCTGCGCGACACCCTGCGCGCCGAACTCCCCACGGCATGACCCACCGAGCCCGACCGACTTTCTCCACGCGAAACCCGCATTCCCTGTGCGAAACCACGGTCCCGTGACACGTGAATCACAGCCCGGGCTCCTAAGTTCCCCTGCTCTGACGGGAAACCGCCCGCCGTCGGCGGCGACCGGTGCCACCCCGGTGCCGTCCGCCGCCGACCGTCCACGGAAGGACCTCCACCCGCCCATGAGCAAGCACAGGAAGCACCGGACCCGGCACGTCCTGGCCCTCTCCACCGCAGGCGCCCTGACCCTGGCCGCCGGAGTGGTGGCCGCGGCCTCCGCATCCCAGTCCGACCGGTCCACGGCGGACGCCACCTGCTCCTACGCCCTCTCCGACACCGCGCCCCAGGTCGGCGACAACCCCCGCCACGTGATCACCGGCGACCTCGACAACGACGGCGCCGAGGACGTCGTAGCGGCGGACAACGACACCGACACCCTCTCCGTCCTGCTCGGAAACGGCGACGGCACCTTCGCCGACGCGAAGCAGTACGCCGTCGGGGACAAGCCGTACCAGACCGTGATCGCCGACTTCGACGGCGACGGCGACGCCGACCTGGCCACCGCGGACTTCGACGGCGGCACGGTCAGCGTGCTGCTCGGCGCGGGCGACGGCACCTTCGCGGCGGCCACGCAGTACACCGTCGGCGCCGGCGCCCGCTCCCTCGTCCCCGGTGACGTCGACGGCGACGGCGACCTCGACATCGCGGTGGCCGAGGAGTCCGGCGGCGGGGTCAGCCTGCTGCTGGGCGACGGATCGGGCGCGTTCACCACGGAGTTGGAGACCGTGACCGTGTCCCGCCCGCACGGCCTGGTCCTGACCGACCTCGACGGCGACGGCGACCTGGACATCGCGACCGCGAGCGTGGCGAGCGCCGGAGGCGTCAGCGTGGCCCTCGGCGACGGCGACGGCACCTTCGGGAACGTCACCGAGTACGACAGCGTCTCCCGCCTCTACTCCCTCACCTCCGGCGACTTCGACGGCGACGGCGAGACCGACCTGGCGGCCGTCAGCAACGGCTCCAACACCCTGGAGATCTACGCCGGGAACGGCGACGGCACCTTCGGCGACCCCACCGACCTCACCACCCCCGCCCTGCCGGTCTCGGTCAACTCGGCCGACCTGGACGGCGACGGCACCGACGACCTGCTCGTCTCCTCCCTGAGCGGCAGCTCGGTCACCGTCTACCAGGACGGCGCCGAGGTCACCGAACTCACCGCCGCGGGCGCCTACGAGGCCGACGCCGCCGACCTGACCTCCGACGGCGTCCAGGACCTCGTGGTGGCGAGCAGCAGCGCCGACGAGGTGGACGTCTTCACCGGCACCTGCGCCTGACGTCCCGCATAGGGCCCGGCGCCCGGTCCCGCCTCCGGCGCCCGGTCCTGCCTCCGGCGCCCGCCCGGTCGGACAAGTGTGCGGAAAAGTGATGGTCAAGACTTGTACAGGACCGCTTGTGGCCTCCCGCGGTGGTGCAGATCATGGCCGGATCCCACCCGTACCGTCCCCGCAGACGCCCCGCCCTTACCGAGCACCGCTCCCCCGCACGATCAGCACGGTCCTCACCCTGCTGGTCCTCTTCGCCGGCGTCCAGCTGATCGCCCCCGGCCTCGGCGACCACTGGTTCGGCGCGGACTACGCCCCCGACGGCTGGACCCACGCCGAACGCTGGAAGTACCTGCTGACCGAGGCCGTCCCGCTCGCCGGGTTCATGCTTCTCGGCGTCCTGTTCTGGGCGTTGGGGGCGCCGACGCGCAGGGCGGAGGCCGACGCGGCGGGGTGACCTGAGTCATTGACAACCGCGATCCAGCGGAGTTGTCATGAACACATGCTCCGACCTGCTGGAACCCCATGGGAACCCACCCGCTGACCGGGCGCCGAGCGCTTCTCGACGCCGTCGGGTCGGAGCCCGGAGTACTCCTCCACGGCCCCGCGGGGATCGGCAGGTCCACGCTCCTCACCGCCCTCACCGCCGCCGCGCCCGGTACGGTCCTGCGCTGCGCGCCCACCGAGGAGGAGGCCGGGCTCCCGTTCGCCGGGCTGGTGGACCTGTTCGCGCGGGTGCCGGAGCACTGCCTGGGGTCCCTGACACCCGAGCCCCGGGCGGCACTTGAGGCGGCCCTGCTGCGGGGCCGGGAACCGGAGGCCGGCCGCGACCGCCTCGCACTGCGACTGGGAGTCCTCGACGCCCTGCGCGCCCTGTCGGCAACAGGCCCTGTACTCCTGGCTCTTGACGACCTCCAGTGGCTGGACGACCCGACCACCGAGGTGCTCGCCTTCGCGGTACGCCGGCTCGACGGACTCGGAATCCGCGTGCTGGCCGCCGAGCGCGTACCCGACGGCGAGCAGCCGCGACGCCTGCGCTGCTGCCCGCCCGGCACCCTCGAACTCCCCGTACCGCCCCTGACGGACGAGGAGGTGGCCCACCTCGTCCGCGCCGACCTCGGCACCGACCTGCCCCCGGCGGCGCTGCGGACGGTCCAGGAGACGGCCGCCGGAAACCCCTTGTACGCGCGGGAGTTGGGCCGGGCGGCCCGGCACGGCGGCGGGATACCTCCGCGACTGCGCGCCCAACTCCTGCACCCGGCCCGGGCCCTGCCCGAACCGGCCCTGCGCACCCTGCTCACCGCGAGCGCCGCCGCCCGCCCGAGCCTCACCGTGCTGCGCGCCGCCGGGCTCCCGGACCCGGCCGCCGACCTCGCGGCGGCCGAA
>NZ_JAAGLY010000109.1 GCF_010548375.1 Streptomyces sp. SID13726 | reverse complement strand
CTTCGATGAAGCTGGGGGTCAGAAGGGACATTCCAATCCTTCCTAAAGTGTGGGCGCGGGGCCGGGCTCAGCCGAGGCCCTGGAGGAACCGGTCCATGACCTCCGCGAAGCGCTCGGGCTCCTCGAGATGGGGCATGTGGCTCGACTCTTCGAAGATCTCCCAACGCACGTCCGGGATCAGCTCGGCGAAGGGCCGGACGGTCACTTCGGTGGCCTCGTCGTGGCGCCCGGAGATCAGCAGGGTCGGCACGGCCACGTCGGGGCAGGCATCGATGACGCCCCAGTCCTTGAGCGTGCCGATCACGTGGAACTCGCTCGGCCCGTTCATGACGGAGTACACCGTCGGGTCGTTGTTGAGTTCCATGATCGAGGCGAGGAAGTCGCGGGGCCACGGCCGCAGACGGCACACGTGCCGCTGGTAGAACGGCATGAGCGCGGCCTCGTACTCGGGGCTGCCGGTGGTGCCGGCGGCCTCGTGCGCGAGCAGGGTCTCGTTGACCCCGGGCGGCAGCTGGTCGCGCAGGACCTTCATCTCCTGGAGCCACAGCGGGTAGGAGGCCGGGGCGTTGGCGATGACCAGTGCCCGCAGCCCGGCCGGGCGCGTCGCCGCGTGCTGCGTGACGAGCAGGCCGCCCCAGGACTGGCCGAACAGGATGTAGTTGTCCCCGATGCCGAGCGAGCTCAGCAGCGATTCCAGCT
>NZ_JAAGLY010000108.1 GCF_010548375.1 Streptomyces sp. SID13726 | reverse complement strand
GGCGGGCTCAAGCTCATGCGGGTGCGCGAGCTCGACCAGCTCGGCGGTCCGGTCGTGGGCCGCGTCCGACGGCTCGTGCGACGGTGAGCGCCGCCCGACCACCCGGAACCAATCGGGTGATACGCGGGCAATCAGGGCCCGCGTACCATGGTGTGTCGACCACGAGTCCCACGGAGGAGGTCCGGTGAACGGCGTGGCCCCAGGAACACTGCTCGTCGCGCGCTACCGGCTCGACGAGCAGCTCGCGTCCGACCTGTCGGACGTCACCGCATGGTCGGCGCACGACCAGATCCTCGACCGGCCCGTACGGATCTCGCTGGTCTCCGGCGCGCACGTCGCCGACGCCCTCGACTCCGCCCGGCGCGCCGCGCTCGTCGTCGACCCGCGCCTGACGCGCGTCCTCGACGTCGGGACGGAGGACGGCGTCGCGTACGTCGTGACCGAGCGCTACACGGGCATCACGCTGAGCGAGGTCGTCGCGGGCGGCATCGTCGACCCGCAGCAGGCCCGCGCGATCGTCGGGGAGGCAGCGGCCGCGCTCGAGGTGGCCCGCAGGCGGGGCGGCCACCACCTCGCCCTGCGGCCCGACGCGCTCCGCGTCGGCGGCAGCCGCGTCCTCCTCACGGGCCTCGGTCTCGACGCGGGCGTCGCGGGCCACGACCAGCACGACGCCGACCGGACGTCCCGCACCGACGCCGTC
>NZ_JAAGLY010000107.1 GCF_010548375.1 Streptomyces sp. SID13726 | reverse complement strand
CACGTGCCGCGTCACGTCGCCGTACCGCAGCCCCGCCGCGACCGACGCCACGCCCGTGGCGGGGTCGACCACGACGGGCGGGCGGCCGTCGTCGTACCGGTCGAGGACGACGTGCGTGCCGGTCGTGTCCGCGACGTCCCCGAACGAGTGCCGGGACCCGAGCGCCTTGACGCGCGGCGAGCGCCGCACGACGTCGGCCAGTGCCTCGGGCGTCCGGGGATGCACGACCTCGACGGAGGAGTAGGTGAGGTTCCCGGCCCAGTTGCCGGAGCGTGCGGGTTCGGCGGTCGTCGTCACACCCCCACCCTGCCACCCCCCGTCCCCGCCGAACACGACATGAGGGTCGTTTTCCGGCCGATAACGGCCCTCATGTCGTGCTCGACAGGGGGTAGGGGGCGGAGGCGGGGGTCGCTCGAGGGTTCAATAATGTGATATCACTTTGCTATACACACCGCGCGGCCGCCGGCCGCAGGAGAGGACGGCCCCCGTGACCGAGAGCGCAGCACCCCCGCAGGAGTCCGTCGGCGGCGAGCCGACCGGCCGTCCGGTCGGTCATGACGACACGCGCGTCGACGTCACCGAGCAGGCCGCGTGGTCGCTCGGCGCGGGCGGTGGCGGCCTGGTGATCCTGCTCGTCCTCGCGCTGACCGTGGCCTCGCTCGTCTTCCAAGAGTTCGGCCCCGCGGCCGCGTGCAGATACGG
>NZ_JAAGLY010000106.1 GCF_010548375.1 Streptomyces sp. SID13726 | reverse complement strand
CGCCGGTCTGCGCGTCCTGCTGCTCCCCATCGATCCCGAGTGCAAGACCCGGGTCTGCTTCGGCTCGGGCGCCGGCGGCCTGTTCCGCCTCCGCGGCGGGACCTGGGAGGACCTGGAGCCGCAGCGGTCCGAGCCGGCCGAGAGCGGCGCCGATGGGTTCCGGTTCCGTGCCGCCATGGCGCGGCCCCGCGACACCCTGCTCCTGTGCTCCGGCGGGCTCGCCGACCCCATGCGCGAGGAGGGCCTCCTTCCGGCCGAACTCGCGGCCCGCTGGGCCGACCGGGAACCCCCCGGCCTCGCGGTCTTCCTCGCGGACACCCAGCTCCGCCTCAAGGGGTACGCCGACGACCGGACGGCCGCCGCCGTCTGGGAGGCGTGACGGCGCGGAGTGTGCATGGATGGACGGGCGTAGCCGGCAGGCAACGAAAGGGCGCCGTTCCATGGGCAAGCAGAACGTGGCAGAGCAGTTCGTCGACATCCTCGTACGCGCCGGCGTGCGCCGGATGTACGGAGTCGTCGGCGACAGCCTGAACCCGTCGTCGACGCCATCCGCCGGACCGGCGGCATCGAGTGGATCCAGGTCCGGCACGAGGAGACCGCCGCGTTCGCCGCCGGTGCCGAGGCCCAGGTCACCGGCCGGCTCGCCGCCTGCGCGGGCTCCTGCGGCCCCGGCAACCTGCACCTCATCAACGGCCTCTACGAC
>NZ_JAAGLY010000105.1 GCF_010548375.1 Streptomyces sp. SID13726 | reverse complement strand
CGGGACGGCCCTCAGAAAGGCAGACACATGCGCAGCACCCGACGCACCGCCGCACTCGTCGCGGCAGCAGCGACCGCCGTCCTCACGCTCACCGCCTGCGGCGGCGGGTCCGACCCGCTCGACGCCGATACGGGGGCGTCCGACGGCAACGCCTCGTCCGACACGATCGTCATCGGCTCCCAGGCCTACGACTCGAACGAGATCATCGCCGAGATCTACGCCCAGGCTCTCGAGGCCCAGGGCTTCACGGTCGAGCGGAACTTCTCGATCGGCCAGCGCGACGCCTACATGCCCGCGCTCGAGGACGGCGAGATCCAGCTCTTCCCGGAGTACACGGGCAACCTGCTGCAGTTCTTCGACCCGGAGACCACCGCGACGTCCCCCGACGACGTCTACGCGGCGCTCCAGGAGGCGCTGCCCGACGGGCTCACGGTCCTCGACCAGTCGAGCGCGACCGACCAGGACTCGTACAACGTCACCGAGGCCTTCGCCACGGAGCACGACCTCACGAGCCTCGCGGACCTCGCCGGGCTCGACGTGCCGCTCACGCTCGGCGGCCCGGCGGAGCTCGAGCAGCGCCCCTACGGCCCGCAGGGTCTCAAGGACGTGTACGGCGTCGACGTCTCCTTCGTCGCCACGGGCGACACCACCGTGCAGGACCTCGTGGCCGGCACGGTGAACATCGCCAACGTCTTCAGCGCCGACCCGAG
>NZ_JAAGLY010000104.1 GCF_010548375.1 Streptomyces sp. SID13726 | reverse complement strand
CGTACTACGACGTCGCCGGCGGATACTCGGGCGCGCCGTACGCCTCGGCGTCAGGCAACGTGCCCGGCGACATCACGACGGGCGACCTGCTCGCGGTGACGCTGCTGAGCGTGGACGTGAACCCGCCGGCCGCACGCCGGCTGCTCGACGACGGCCCGCACCGCGAGAACGTGCTGGCCGCGTTGCGCGCCGTGCCGTCCGACGTGCCGCTCGCCTCCGCGGGCGAGCACG
The DNA here is from genome assembly GCF_010548375.1 of Streptomyces sp. SID13726. GTDB lineage: Bacteria > Actinomycetota > Actinomycetes > Streptomycetales > Streptomycetaceae > Streptomyces. The sequence continues at coordinate 407 of NZ_JAAGLY010000104.1, read as the reverse complement.
ACCTCGAGCTGGCGTGGGCGCTCTACGCCGCGGTGAAGGCGGCGCTGGCGAACCCGCGCGCGAAGCGCTCGGACCCGTGGGTGACGGCGGCGAAGCTCGCGGCGCGCAAGCGGCCGCGGCTGCTGCCCGTACGCGACAACGAGGTGCGGCGAGTGCTCGGCCTCGAGTCCTACCGCGACGGACGTCTGGAGCTGCAGGTGATCCGGGCCCTGGTGTCCGACGCGGTGGTGGCCGGCGCGATCGACACCGCACTCGCCCGGGCACGTGCGGCAGCCGAGCTCCAGGGGCTGGTGTGCGTGTTCGACGAAGAGCCGCTGCGGCTGCTGGACGTCGCGCTGTGGTGGCACGCCGTGCGTGGGAAGGCCCCGGCCGTCGATGAGCAGTGACCTCGACCCCACGGCGCTCGT
>NZ_JAAGLY010000103.1 GCF_010548375.1 Streptomyces sp. SID13726 | reverse complement strand
AACCCGACGTCCACCGCGATGACGCAGTGGACCCTCGAGTTCGACCTCCCGCCCGGCGTCACGATGGGCGGCTTCTACCACGGCACGGCGACGCAGACCGGCAACCACGTGAAGGTGGTCAACGCCCACTACAACGGCAGCATCCCCGCCGGGGGGAGCACCACGACGTGGAGCCCCTGGTTCATCGCCTACGGCTCGGGCGCGGCACCGCTGAACTGCCGGATCAACGGGTTCAAGTGCGACGGGTCCGCGGACCAGCCGCCGTCGGCGCCGACCGGCCTGACCGCGACCGGCCGCACCACGACCACGGCCTCGCTCTCCTGGACCGCGGCGACGGCCGCCGACTTCCCGGTCGCGGGCTACGAGGTCCTCGTGGACGGCACGGTCGAGACGTCCGTGACCTCGACCGAGGTCGTCCTCACCGGGCGCAGCCCGAGCACGCCGTACACGGTCACGGTGCGCGCCACGGACACCCGCGGCAACGCGTCGGCCCCGAGCGCCCCGGTGACCGTGACGACGCTCGACCCGGCGGACGACACCACCCCGCCGACGACGCCCGGCGGCCTCCGCGCGACGGCGCGGTCGAGCACCACCGTCTCGCTCGCGTGGGACCCCTCCAGCGACGCGAACGGCATCGCGGGCTACGACGTCTACGTCGACGGCACGCGACGTTCCACCGTCACCGGGACCACGGCGACGGTGCCGGGCCTGT
>NZ_JAAGLY010000102.1 GCF_010548375.1 Streptomyces sp. SID13726 | reverse complement strand
CGGTCTCCGTCGACCTGTCGGTGACCACCCTGCTGGGGCCGCTGACCGCGGGCGGCCGGATCGTGCTGGGCGGCCTCGACGGCCGCACCGACGAACTGCCGGGCGGGGAGGGGCGGCTGTCCCTGCTGAAGGTCACCCCGAGCCACCTGCCGATCCTGCTGGGGCTGCCCGAGGCGTACTCGCCCACCGGGGACCTGGTCATCGGCGGCGAGATGCTCACCTCCGAGGTCCTGGACCAGTGGCGGACGCGTTTCCCCGGCGCCGTGGTCACCAACGAGTACGGGCCCACCGAGGCGACCGTGGCCTGCACCGAGCAGCGGCACGAGCCGCAGCGGGGCCGGCCCAAGCCGCTGATCGGGGACGCGATGCCGAACCTGGAGGCGCACGTGGTGGGCCCGGACGGGCGCGCGGAGCCGCCGGGCGAGTTCGGCGAGCTGCTGATCGGCGGCGTTGGCCTGGCGCGGGGCTACCTGAACCGGCCGGGGCTGACCGCGCTGAAGTTCGTACCGGACCCCTTCGGCGGGCACGGCGCCCGGCTGTACCGGACGGGCGACCTGGTGCGCTGGACGGAGGGCGACGACGGCCTGGAGTTCGCGGGCCGGATCGACACCCAGATCAAGCTGCACGGGCACCGCATCGAGCCGGGCGAGGTCGAGGAGGTCCTGCTGACGCATCCGCGGGTCAAGGACGCGGTGGTGGACCTGGTGCGCCCGCA
>NZ_JAAGLY010000101.1 GCF_010548375.1 Streptomyces sp. SID13726 | reverse complement strand
GGCGCCGGCCCCCTGGGCGCGGAGCACGTCGACCAGCTCGGGGTAGGTCCCGGTGCGCGCGGTCGACTCGGTGAGGCCGGTCAAGGTCAGGCCGCTGACGACGATCCGGCGCGCACCGAGGGCATCTCGGTCGAACCGTTCGACGACGAGCGCCCACCGGCCCCGGGACCTGACCACGTCCGCCCGGGGTACGACGATGCCGACCGAACGGGCGAGGTGGATCGCGACGGCCTCCGCCTGGACCACGGGGAACGTGTCCGAGGAGGAGGTGAACTTCGCGATGAGCTGGCGACCGTGGTCGACGAGGTTCGCCTTCGGCCGCGCGCCGCCGATGCCGGTTCCTGACTCGAGTGCGGCACGCAGCGCGGGGGTGAGCTCCTGGCCGCGCTCCAGGGCGGACGCTGCGTCGAACAGCTCGTCCAGCGCAGCGGTCTCGTCACGAGGGACGTACTGGCGCGACGACTCCTGGAAGTCGAGCCCGCCGATCCGGTTCGAGCTCGACAGCAGGAGGTAGGTGAGCTCGTCGATGTCGGTGACGTCCGCCGTCGAGCCGCGGTGACCGTGCAGCCGGTCCAGGATGACGCGCTGCCCCCACGCATCAGGTCCGGCGTCGCGCAGGTTGGGGGCGATCGTCCAGCCGTCAGGTGGTTCTATCCAGTCGTCGCGCAAGGGCAGTGTCGGCCCGTAGAGGCTGATCGCGCGCGGGTCCGCGAGA
>NZ_JAAGLY010000100.1 GCF_010548375.1 Streptomyces sp. SID13726 | reverse complement strand
CTCTCGAAGATCTTCAACGACGCCTGGATGCGGTCGTACGGTTTCCTGCCCGACGAGGAGGGCGTGACCGCGGGCGACGTGCTGCGCGCCAAGGACGGCCGGCTGCCGGACCTCGTGCACACCCACCCGAGCGAGACCGTGCGCGACGCCATCGAGATCCTGCGCGAGTACGGCGTCTCGCAGATGCCGGTCGTGGGGGCCGAGCCGCCGGTGAAGAGCGGCGAGGTCGCGGGGTCGGTGAGCGAGCGCGAGCTGCTCGACGCCGTGTTCTCCGGCCGCGCGTCCCTCGCCGACCGCGTGGACCAGCACATGGAGCCCCGGTTCCCGCTCATCGGCGCGGGCGAGGGCGTCGAGGCGGTGCGTGCCGCGCTGCACGACGCCGACGCGCTGCTCGTCGTCGAGGACGGCGACCCGGTCGGCGTCCTCACCCGCCACGACCTCCTGGGTTTCGTCGCCGCCCGCTGACGCTCTCCGCCACCCCGCCGAGCACGACATCGGTGTCGTTATCCGTGGGATAACGACACCGACGTCGTGCTCGACAGCGATCGGGGTCGTGCTCGGGAGCGGTCAGGGGCGTGGTTCGCGGAGCGCCACCACTGCGAGGAGTGCGCAGCCGGCGCCGAGCAGGACGCCGTGCGCGACCCGCAGGCCAGGGTCGCCCCAGAACTGCGGCAGCAGCAGGACGAGGCCGAGGGCGAACGGCAGGGTGAGCCACC